>CAWAEG010000011.1:0-255795 GCA_963780895.1 uncultured Acidobacteriota bacterium | reverse complement strand
TTCAGCCCCTCCGCCCGGAACACGGCGCACGTCTTCTCGACCAACTCGTTCGACGCCGGCTCGACGGCTTCGAGCGTGTACGGAATGCCGAGGTTCTTCCACTTGAATCGGCCCATCTGGTGAAACGGCAGCACGTCCACCCGCTCGACGTTGCCAAGACCGGCCACAAAACGGGCGACCTGCGCGATGTCTTCCTGGTCGTCGGTCAGACCGGGCACCAGGACGAACCGAAGCGAGACCGGGCGCTTGCGCGCGGCCAGCCGCCGCGCGAATTCGAGCGTCGGGGCGTTGTCCAGGCCGGTGAGCCGGCGGTGGCGCTCCGGATCCCACGTCTTGATGTCGAGCAGCACGAGATCGATCACCTCGAGCTCCGCGTCGGTGACCCGGTCGCCATAAATGCCGTTCGTATCCAATGCCGTGTGGATGCCCATGGTCTTCGCAGCCGTGAGGAGTTTCACCGCGAAGCGATGCTGCATCAGCGGTTCTCCTCCACTGAGGGTGAAGCCGCCCGACATGACCTTCAGGCCGCGCCGGTATTTGCGCAGCTCTTCGGTGGCTTTCGCGACGGTCACGGGGATGCCGTTGCTCATGGTCCACGTGTCCGGGTTGTGACAGTAGAGACACCGAAACATGCAGCCCGTCGTCCAGGCAACCACGCGCACCCCGGGGCCGTCCACGGTCGAGCCGGTCGTGAACGAATGGAGGAAGCCCATGTCGCCGGTGGCGAGCGCGGTCCGGACGTCCGATTCAGGAACGTCCTTCCCGAGGTTGACGCGAAGCTCGAATGGACTCTTCGCCGCCAACGGCTGCTGCGCGGCCGTGTGAGTGTCAGACATGGCGGTCAAGCCCCATGGAATGTCCGATTGATGACGTCCATCTGCTGGTCGCGCGTGAGCCGCACGAAGTTGACGGCGTAGCCCGAAACCCGGATCGTGAGACTCGGATACTTCTCCGGGTGATCCATCGCATCGATCAGCGTGTCGCGATTGAGCACGTTGATGTTCATGTGATATCCGGTGCTGCTGAAGAACGCGTCGAGGATGGCGGTGAGATTCGTGATGCGGTCCTCGGCGACCCGACCCAGACCCGTCGGCACGAGCGACGTGGTGAGGGAAATCCCGTCGGCGGCGTCGCGATACGGGATCTTGGCGACCGAGGCCGCCGACGCATGAATGCCGTGGCTGTCTCTGCCGTGCATGGGGTTCGCACCCGGCGCGAAGGGCTCGCCGCGCCGGCGCCCGTCCGGCGTGTTGCCGGTCGCCTTGCCGTACACGACGTTGGACGTAATCGTCAGAACCGACTGGGTGTGCGTGGCATTCCGATAGGTCCGGTGCTTCCGCAACTTGCTCATGAACGTGCTGACGAGCCAGACGGCAAGCTGGTCGACGCGGTTGTCGTTGTTCCCGAACAGTGGGTAGGTGCCCTCGGTCTCATAGTCGGTGACCAGCCCGGTCTCGTCGCGAACGACGCGCACCCTGGCGTACTTGATCGCCGACAGGCTGTCGGCGACCACGGACAGGCCGGCGATGCCGAACGCCATCGTCCGGAGCGGTGCATAGTCGTGGAGCGCCATTTCGACGCGCTCGTACCAGTACTTGTCATGCATGTAGTGGATGGTGTTCATGGCGTTGACGTAGACGCCCGCGAGCCACTCCATCACGCGTTCGAACTTGCCGAGCACGTCGTCGAAGTCGAGATAACCGCCCTTCACTGGCTCGGAGACGGGTGCTACCTGGTCGCCGCTGATCTCGTCCCTGCCCCCATTGATGGCGTACAGCAGACACTTGGCGAGATTCGCCCTGGCGCCGAAGAACTGCATCTGCTTCCCCATGAGCATCGGCGAGACACAGCAGGCGATCGCCCCGTCGTCGCCCCACGCGCTCCGCATGATGTCGTCGCTTTCGAACTGGAGAGCACTGGTATCGATGGCGACCTTGGCCGCGAAACGTCGGAAGCCGTCGGGCATCCGCGCTGAATACCAAATCGTCAGGTTCGGCTCCGGCGCGGGACCGAGGTTGTAAAGCGTCTGCAGATAGCGGAAGCTCGTCTTCGTCACGAGCGACCGGCCGTCGTCGCCCATTCCGGCGAGCGACTCGGTGACCCAGGTGGGATCCCCGGCGAAGAGATCGTCGTACTCCGGAGTGCGCAAGAACCGGATGATGCGCAGCTTGATGACGAAGTCGTCGATGATCTCCTGGGCCTGTTCCTCGTTCAGCACGCCAGACGCCAGATCCCGTTCGAAGTAGATGTCAAGAAACGTGGACGTCCGTCCGAGGGACATGGCGGCGCCATTCTGTTCCTTCACCCCGGCCAGGTACCCGAAGTAGAGCCACTGCACCGCTTCTTTCGCGGTGCGGGCCGGGCCCGAGATGTCGAATCCATAGTTCTTCGCCATCTGCCGCAATTCCTTGAGCGCACGGATCTGCTCGGCAAGCTCCTCGCGATCGCGAATGATGTCGTCGCTCGACGGAGCCGGATCGAGATCCTGCTTCTCCTCCTGCTTGCGGTCGATGAGCCGGTCGACGCCGTACAGCGCCACGCGCCGGTAGTCGCCGATGATTCGGCCGCGCCCGTACGCGTCGGGCAAGCCTGTCAGCACGTGCGAGCTGCGGCAGCGGCGCACGTCGGCGGTGTAGGCGTCGAACACCGCGTCGTTGTGGGTCTTCCGATACTTGGTGAAGGTCTCGACGACGTTTGGATCCGGCTCGTAGCCATAGGCCTTGAGCGCGTTGACGACCAGGCGGAACCCGCCGTTCGGCATGATCGCGCGTTTGAGCGGCGCATCGGTTTGGAGGCCGACGATGATTTCGTGGTCGCGATCGATGTAGCCGGGGGCGTGAGCCGTAATGGTGCTCGGAATCGGAGAGACGTCGAGCACGCCTTTCTTTCGTTCTTCGAGGAACAACGCATTGAGCGTGTCCCAGATTCTCTCCGTGCGCTTCGTGGCTGGCGCCAGGAAGGACTCGTCTCCGTCGTACGGCTCGTAGTTCTGTTGAATGAAGTCGCGAACATCGATCGTTTTCTGCCAGAGGCCGGGGTGAAATCCCTGCCAGGGCGAAATCGCTTCTTCGGTTTTTGCGACCTGTCGTGCGGTCCCAGCCATCAGTACGCCTTCGCTTCCTGCCCGCTAGGCGCGGGCTTCGATGAGTCCCAACAGCATCCCGGTATGCCGGGCGATCATCAGTTCCTCGTTGGTCGGAATGACCCATGCCGACACCCGGCTGTCGGTCCGCGAGATCCGCGGTCCGCGTCGCGCGTTCTGCTCCCTGTCCAGGTCGATGCCGAGCCACGCGGAGGACTCGCAGATCCGGGCGCGAATCTCGGGCGAGTTCTCGCCGATGCCGGCGGTGAAGACCATCCCGTCGATCCCGCCCAGGACCGCCGCGAGCGCGCCAATCTCCTTGGCCGCGCGGTACACGAAGTAGTCCACGGCGAGCCGGGCCCCCGGCTCGCTGCTGCCAATGAGATCGCGCATGTCATTGCTGATGCCGGAGATGCCCAGCAGACCCGATTTCTTGTAGAGGATCGTCTCCACGTCTTTGGCGGACAGTCCGAGGTTCTGAAACAGATAGAGGACGACGCCGGGATCGACGGCGCCGGGCCGCGTGCCCATGCAGAGCCCGTCGAGCGCGGTGAACCCGAGGCTGTGGTCGACGCTTCGGCCGTTCTTCAAGGCGCAGAGGCTTGCGCCGCTGCCAAGGTGCGCGACGATGACGCGCCCGCTGGCAATCTCCGGCGCCACCTGCGGCAGCACGGACGCGATGTATTCGTACGACAGCCCGTGAAAGCCGTACCGCTGCACGCCGGCGCGGCAGATTTCCCGAGGCAGCGGAATCACTTCGGCGACGGCCGGCTGGCCGCGATGAAAACTCGTGTCGAAGCAGGCGACCTGCGGTACCTGGGGAAGCCGCTCGCTCACGGCGTCAATCGCCGCGAGGTTGTACGGCTGATGCAGCGGCGCCAGCGGAACCAGCGTGCGGAGCTCCTCCAGTACCTGTGGCGTGACGATCGTTGGACCGGCGAACTTCGCCCCGCCATGGACCACGCGGTGCCCGACACCGAGCACCCGCGCGCCGCCGTAGCGGGAACGCAGCCAGGCCGCGAGAGAATCGAGCGCGGTGCGGGCGTCGCTCACCTCCGCCATGTTCGCGCCCTGGCCGTCGAGCGGGCCACCGGCTCCGTCCTTGGCGGAGAATTTCGGCGAGGTTCCGATGCCCTCGATCTGGCCGCGCGCCTCAAGACCCCAGGCCTCGGCCTCCGGCCTGCTGTAGACGCAGAACTTGAGGCTCGATGAGCCAGCATTGAGCACAACTGCGTAGTCGTTCATGACTCCTCGAAGCAGGCCTGCGTGCCCGCGCGAGCGCGGTTTCTTTACGACGCGGCCTTCAGCGATTGTCGTCGCGCGTGAGCGGTCAGCACCGCGACCGCGCAACTGGCGATCTTCGAGCGAACGCTATCGGCGCGGCTCGTCAGGATGATCGGGACGCGTGCGCCGAGCACCAGACCGGCGCTGTCGGCATTCGCCAGAAAACTGAGCTGCTTGGCCAGCATGTTGCCGGCCTCGAGGTCGGGCACCAGGAGAATATCCGGGTCGCCCGCGACCTTCGACGTGATTTTCTTCACGCTCGCGGCCTCCTTGCTGATGGCATTGTCGAACGCGAGTGGCCCGTCCAGGATGCCGCCTGTAATCTGTCCCCGATCGGCCATCTTGCAGAGCGCCGCCGCGTCGATGGTGGCCGGCATCTTGGAGGTGACCGTCTCGACCGCGGCGAGAATGGCGACCTTCGGTGTGCTCACGCCGAGAGACATCGCAAGATCGATGGCGTTCTGGCAGATGTGGACCTTGTCCTCCAGCGTCGGCGCGATGTTGATCGCCGCGTCGGTGATAATCAGCACTTTGTGATACGTCGGAATGTCCATGACGAACACGTGGCTGATGCGGCGTCCCGTGCGGAGGCCCGTCTCCCGCGCGACGACGGCGCCCAACAGCTCGTCGGTGTGCAGGCTTCCCTTCATGAGCAGCTCCGCCTGCCCTTGACGAACGAGCTCCACGGCCTTGGCAGCCGCCCCGTGGCTGTGCGGCACATCGACGATCCGCGTTTCACCCAGGGTGAGGCCGTTCTGCTTCGCCACGTCCCGAATCTTGGCGGCCGGCCCGACGAGAATGGGCGTAATCAGCCCTTCAGTACCGGCCTCGAGCGCCGCGATGAGCGCCGACGATTCGCAGGGATGGGCGACCGCGGTCGGGATCGGATCAATGCTCCGACACCGCGCGAGCACCTGTTCGTACTTTCCCGTTCCTTGTTCTCGAGTCATGGACTGGTACCAGCTGGTGCCGGAGCCTGCGGCCGAACCGCAGGCCCCGTCTCTCGCAAGAGAAGTGGGTGAGAACGGTCGCGAGCCCGACGCCGTACAAGAGAGGCTCGAAGGCTGTCTGGTAGTCGCGAGGGTACACGGCCGTTTTCGGGATCGGTGTAGCGTGTTCCTGCGCCCTCCCGCTCGCCGCTTGCCGCAAGGCAGCAGGATCGGGCCTGCCACGCGCCCGGCGCGTATACGAGAGAAGTCGCGCTCGCAAAGGTCGGGCTCAGGAACACGTTACACCGATCCCGAAAACGCTTTAGCAGAGCGTCACGGAGACCGCCAGGCCGCCTTCCGACGTTTCCTTGTACTTCGCGTTCATCTCCTTGGCGGTCAGCGCCATGGCAGCCACGGTCGTGTCGAAGTCGACACGGCGGTGGGCCGGGATCTCGTTGGACGCGATCACGAAACCGGTCCACGACTTGATGGCGCCGAACGCGCACCGTTCGATGCACGGCAGTTGCACGAAACCGGCGACCGGATCGCAGGTCATGCCGAGGTGATGCTGCAGCGAGGCTTCTGCCGCGTTCGCGACGACCTGAGCGGGCAAATCGTGTGCCTGGGCGAGTAAGGCCGCTCCCATCGCGGAGGCGACACCGATCTCCGCCTGACAGCCGCCCTCCGCTCCCGAGAGCGTCGCGTTGTGTTTGCACAGATACCCGATGGCGGCGGCGGCCAGGAATCCATCCCTGATCTTTTCCTTCGGCATCTTGCGGCCACCCTCGCCCAGCGAGTACACCAGCGCCGGCAGGACGCCGGCCGATCCACCCGTCGGCGCGGTCACGACCAGGTGACCTCGGGCGTTTTCTTCCGATCCTGCCAGCGCGTACGCCGACACGAGCCCCATCGCGCGGCGCGCCTCAAACTTGTCGTCCATCGCGCGTGCGTGGACGTCGCCGGCCTTGGTCTTGAGCTTGATGGGCCCGGGCAGCGTGCCAGACGGCGCTTTCAACCCGGCTTTGACGATGTTGACCATCGCCGTATGGATCTTGTCGATGAACGCGTTGATCTCCGCCTCGCTCTTCCCGGACACCGCAACCTCGTTGGCCATGGCGACCTGCGCAATGGAGAGCTTGTCCTTCTGCGCGTACGCCAGGATCTCCTTCATGGTCGAGTACGGGTATTTCGGCTGCCCCTTCTTCGGCGGCTGATAGCCCTTCCATTCGATGAAGCCGCCGCCGACCGAGTAGTACTCGAGCTCGTGGATGACGCTGTCCCCTGCCATCAACTTGCACGTCATCGTGTTGGGATGCGGGAAGTCCCCCTTGGGCGCATCGTAAACGATGTCTTTCAGCGTCAGATTGAAGGTCTTGTCCCCCAGTTTCACCGGGAAGCTCTGGTTCGGGTTCGACGCGAGGCTATCGAGGAATTCGGGTTCGACGGTTGCCGGCTCCTTGCCGATGATTCCCGCCAGCGCGGCTCGCTCGGTGCCGTGCCCTTTGCCGGTCGCGCTCAAGCTGCCGAACAGATGGACCTTCAGGCCGGTGGCCTTTGCAAGCTGCTCGGGCGGCAGCTTGGTGGCGCGCTGATAGAAGTCGTAGGTGATGCGCATCGGGCCAATGGTGTGGGAGCTGGACGGTCCCGGACCTACCTTGTAGAACTCTTCCAGCACCGTCATCACGTTGCCCTTCGACTTCTTGACGACCTCGAGGTCAGGGGAGAGTTTGGTCGCCGTCTGAGCCGGAGCAGGTGGGGCCGCGGTCGCGGCCGTGGCTTGTTGTTCCGATGACGATGGAGAACAGCCCGCAATCACACTCGCTGCGCCGAGGACGGCGCTGCGCATCATGAATGCCCGTCTGTCCACACCCGCCGGGACGTCCGCGTTAGTCAGGTCTTCCGCGGGCAGGAACGAGGTTTCGTTGTCGTGCTTCTCCGATTTCATGTGTTGTCTCCCTAGGCGAGCGCCTGCATGGACGTCGCGGCGGAACTCAGTAAAGCAAGGGGTGTTCCCCGCGCTCAAGTTGCTGGGTCAGCGAGCAAAGGCGCGATTTTGCGGCTTGCCGGCCACATCGCGGACCCGTGCCCCCTCGAACGGCCACTGGTCCGACTCCGGCCGGCCGGAGTTCCTGTCGGATGTCGTGGCTCGGCCAAGTGACGCCAGTGTAACCTCCGGAAATCGCAAAGCGCATTGATCCAAAGCAAGCGCGGTCGCCCTTCAGCGGTCGGCCGCCGCCGCCCTCTTACAGCCAGCCGCCGGTGAACCCGGCCCGCCGCAGGCCCACGATCACGACCGGGCAGCGTCGCATGACGTTCCAGATCAGGCCAGCCCTTGTACCCGGCGGAGTCAGGCTCCGGCCCCTGCGGCAGGTCGAGGAGGTGGCGGAGCCGACGTTTCGGGCGATCTTCGCCGCGAACTTGCGGATGATGACTCCGCGCTCGACCACTGCCGGCTCTTCGGGATTACTGCGCCTTCGCCCAGGACGGATCAGGATCGTAGAGAGCCATCGCCTTGGCCGCGGCTGCGGTTTCAGGTCCGAGGTCTTTCTCGTAAAGCACGCCGTCCTGATTGACGATGAAGGTCATGACTCCGGTCACGTCGTACTGAGCTGGCCAGGCGACGAGCGCGAATCCTCCCGACATCTCACCGGCCGCCGCGTAGTTCTTCGCCCCGCCGGTCGCGGCGGCGCCCTGAGCCGTCAGGATCTTGAAGTAGTAGCCGTGAAACGGCGACGGCTGACCATCCGCGCCGAGCCGCCGGCCTTCCTCCGCCGCCTGCGCCACGAGATCTCCCAGCGGGCTGCTCTTCTGACCTCGCCCGGCTGGCCAAAACAGGCCGTTCTGCTTCCCGGGATCGCTGCGGAACGTCGTCGCGTACAACCCCGCGGGCTTTCCATCGTGGCCCTGGCGCGCATAGAGCCGCTGCGCGGCGAGATAGGTCCGGCTGATCTGCATCGCGGCCAGCTCGTTGCGTCCGATCCGGCGGGCGATGACTTCTTCTTTGCCTGCGGCGGTGTCGAATTGCCAGCCGTTCGCCGCTCGTACGAGCGAGACCGGGAATGGCCATTCCTCATTGCCGATGACGAGCACCTTGGTGTTGGTCCCCTGATCGATCAGGCGCCACCGCTCGGCAACGGCGACGGTGAACACCTCGCGGTTTCTGCGGGCGGTCGCCGGATCGGACGAGTCGACCAGTTCCTGCCCGTCCGGGCCGAAGATCGCCAGCAGTTCGTCGACCTTCCCCGCCTTGACGACGTCGCTCAGTGTCTTGACCGCCTCTTCCGGCGTCGCGAACGTCCGCGGAGCCGGGGTGGCTCTCGAGCATGACGCGGCGGCAAGTCCGAGACACGCGAAACCGACTGCGATCAGCTTGCGGACCATGCTGCCCTCACCATCTCTTCAGGTCTCAGCGGCGCCGGCCGCCGCCGCCGCGCGAGGAGCTGCTCCGGCTCTTCTGTCCGCGCGAGCTTGCCGCGCGTTCGGATCGCCCGCTCGAATAACCCGAGAAAGCGTCCGAGCTCGTGCCGCTCCGTGTCCGGCTCGTCGCCTTATCTTTGCTCCCGCTGTAGCCACGAGCCTCCTGGCTCGAGCGGCTCGTGCTGCTGGACTGCGGCGCCGCGGCCTTGGCGTCGGAGCGGCGCTGCTCACGTTGCGCCTGCGACTCGGGACGGTTCTCCTGCCGCGTCTGCTGCCGGTCGGTGCGCTGCTGCTGCGTCGTGCCTGCACGGTCTCCTCGCTGGTCGGCGATGTCCTCACGCCGATCGCCGCGTTCATCGGCCAGGTCACCTCTGTGGTCCTGCCAGTCCTCGCGTGCATCTTCGCGTGCGTCATAGTAGTCGTCCCAGGCGTCGTTGTACATGTAAGCGCCGCCGTACCTGTAGCCGCCGCCATACCATCCGTAGGGACCGTAGTAGTAGTCGTTGTCGATGGCTGCGCCGATGGCGATCCCGGCCGTGAATCCGATGAGGCCGGCCGCAACAGCCGCGTCGGTGTTGTCCTCCTGGATGACCACGGTCGTCGTGGCAGGCTGGGTGTAGACGACCTGCGGGTTGTATTGCGGCACGTAGACGACCTGCGGGTTCGCCGGTTCGATCACGATGACCTGCTCGCCGGACGATGTCGTCCGGGTTTCAACCTCCTGCTGGGCCGTCGTCTTCAGCGTACCTGTCTGCCTGGCCTTCGCCCTCAGCCGCTGGATGCTGGCGAACACCGCTGATCGATCCGCGGCGAACGCCTGGCCGATCCGGGTCGTCCAATCGAACTGGCTCGTCATCTTTTCAATGACCTGTGGAAAGATGACGAGGGCCACGTAGCTCGGCCCAAATCCGGTTTTCGTTGCGGCATCCTGCAGCTCGGTGCCTTTCAGAGTCTGGCTGGCCAGCCACTCGTTGAGAGTGGCCACCTTTCCGGGGTTTTCCGCGCACACCAGCATGTGGGCCAGGAGCTGGTCCGGATAGAGAGCGATCGGCGCGAAGAGGCGATCGAGCTCCTCAGGCTTCGGTGCTGGTTTGGCTGACGTTGTCTTGCTGGTCTGTGAAGCTGACTGGTCACGCGCGGCCGATGCGTCCGGGAGCGCCAGGCCGCCAGCGGCGAATACGATCGTCGCGCCAACGCCGACAACGAGCGTTTTCATTCTGTTGAGTCTCCTCGACGGAGCAGGTCTCTCTGGATCCGCACTCGGAGCTCTGATGAAGCACGGTACGTGCCCTTCCAGGATGCCGAAGGGGCGCGACAAAAACCGCGTTGTTCGAACAACTTGCGATATCTCGTGGTTCACGAGGGCGGCGGCTGACTCCGCCTGGCCGGAGTCCCTCTGGACTACCGGATGCTCCGCAACACAAACGCCGCATCCACCGCCGCGGCGCGGCGCGTCGGCGCCAGAACCGCGAGTGTCGCCGCGGCGAGCAGGACCGCGGCCGCTCCTGCAAAGGCAAGCGGATCCTGCGGCGATACGCCGAAGAACATGGCGGCCACGACAACGCGGCCGGCGAGAAAGGCGGCCGCGGCCCCGACCGCGAGACCGAGCACGACCGGCCTCAAGCTCTCCCACATCAGCAGGCGCAGCAAATCCCGCGGCGCCGCGCCCATCGCGACGCGCACGCCCATTTCGCGCGCACGTTGACCGACGACAGACGCGGTCAGACCGTAGAGACCGATGACGCACAGGACGATGGCGATGATGCCGACAAAGCCGGTGAGCGCGGCCAGCATGCGGGGCCGGCCCGCCTCTTGCTGCAGCAGCGCGGTCACGCTCGTGATCCTGACATCGGCCTGCGGATCGATCGAGCGCAGACGCTGGCTCACCTGATCGATGACCCCGGTCGTGCCGGGCGCCACCCGTACCATGAGCCGCGCGAACACTTCGCTGCCGGGGTCGAGCGGCTCATAGAATGCGAACTGATTACGCTCGTGCAGATGCGCTGTGATCACATCGGTGACCACACCGATGACGACCGGCCGGGTCTCGAATACCGGGATCTCCTGCGGCAGCATCTGGCCGAGCGGCGACTGGTCGTGCCAGTAGGCGCGCGCGAGTGACTGGCTGACAAGTGCCACTGGAGCCTTTGCCGCGATTTCGTCGCGCGTATACGTCCGGCCAGCCAGGAGGCGAAGACCGAGTGTCTCGAAATACTCGGCGCGCGTGCGGTTGAAGTGGACGACTCGGGGCGGCTCGTCGTGCGTGATCGCGGTTTTCGTGACGCCCCCGAATGGCGTCAGTTCCGCCAGGGTGACCGCGGCAATGCCGGGTATGGCCTGCAGCTCGGAAATCGCGCGCGCCCAGAAGTTCTTGATGCGGACACCATCCTTGTCCAACGCGTCACCGAGTCCAGCTGAGACCGCGTAGAGCCCGGCGCCATCGAACCCCACGTCGATCGTCGCCGCGCGGAAGGTCGCGCGCACGAACAGTGCCGCCATGACGATGAGGAGCACCGAGACGGCGGCCTGCGTCACGACGAGCATGGACCGCAACCGCCGCGGCGCCACGCGGCTCTGGCGCGCGCCTTCTCCTTTGAGCGGTGTGACGAGATCGGCCCCGCGGCCGTGCCGGGCCGGCGCCAGGCCGGCGCACACGCCGGTGACGAGCGTCACGATCCCGAGAAACAGGTAGACGTTGAGGTCCGGTGCGAGGTCGGTGCCGGCCGGCGCCTCGATCATCGTGCCGATGATCGGGATCGCCCAGTAGGCGAACACCAAACCGATGGTTGCAGCGATCGCCCCCAGCGCGAGGCTCTCTGTGAGGAGCTGCCGCACGATACGCCAGCGGCTCGCGCCGAGCGCCCCCCGGACGCCCATCTCGCGCTCGCGGCTGATGGCGGTCGAGAGGAGGACGGTCGCGACGTTCGCGGAAGCCAGCAGCAGCACGAGACCGATGACGGCGGACACGAATAGCGTGATCGCGAGCGCGTCTGACGAGGACACGCGCCCCAGCCCCGCGTGGGGATCCAGTCTCACCCGAAGCGCGGAGTCGCTGCCCGTCGCACCGCCTGGTACCCCGCCTGGCAGCGCGGCGGCGATCGCACTGAGCTGTGCCGCCGCCTCGGGGAGCGCGACATCCGGCGACAAGCGCCCAAAGACCTGGACCCCCATGTCGGGCGTGCGCTTCACCGGCGCCGAGTCATACACCAAGCCGTAGGCGGTCAACGGCATCCAGAGCAGGCGGTTGCCTGGCACGGAGAAGCCACGTTCCGCCACGCCGACGACCGTCGCCGCGGTGCGACCGATCCTGATCGCGCGACCGACGACGGCAGGATCCTGGTTGAGCCTCGAGGTCCAGAAAACGAAGCTGACCACCACCGGTGGCGAGCCCATATGCTGTTCATCGGTCGCGACAAGTGGACGGCCGAGCGTCACGCCTCCGCCAGTCGCCGCGAAGAACCCACCGCTGACGAACGCGAGGCCAGCCGAAGGGGCATCCGTTTCCGCTGCTGTCGTCCGCACGGGCGCGGTATCCGAGAGCACGGCCTCGACCTGCATCCGCATCGAACCTTTGCTCAAGTGGAGGAACTCGTCGTACGTCCAGGCAGTCGACACCGAGCGATCGGTCGTCCTCAGCACACCTGGGACGCGGTCCGGGTCGACGACGCCCTCGCCGCGCAGGGCGGCATTCATGATGCTGAACGCAGCCGTGGCGATGCCCAGCCCCAGTGAAAGACCCACGATTGTGAGCAGGAGGATCGCTGGCTGTCGCGCGAACAGGCGCACCGCATACCTGAGGTCATCATGCGCGTCGCGCAGGAGCGCGGGCGTGGATCGCGGCGTGGCCGTAGGCACCACCGGCCGGGATTGGAGCCACAGACTCGCCACATCGTGATAGAGGCGCCAGTGCGCGTGGACGACGCCGCGATCGCGTCGGCGTCCCAGGAAGAGTTCGTGCAGGTCGGCCTGCACCTCGGCACGCGTCTCGCGCGGCACGGGTGAGACGCGCAGCAGCCACCGCGCAACCGCTGGGAGACGCGGCTGACGCTTCACGAGCGCCCTCCCTCGCCAATCGCGTTCCAGATCCGCTCCCGTACGCGGTGCAGGTCTCGCGCCGTCCGCAGCCCGCTCGGCGTCACCGTATAGACCCGTTTCGACTTGCCGCCCCGTTGCGCCACCGCCTCTGTCATCGTCGAGCGGAGGAAGCCTTTCTCTTCGAGTCGCGCGAGAGCGGCGTAGATCGAGCCGATGGAGATCGGCCGCGCCGTGACCTTCTCCACGTATTGCTGGATGGGGACGGCGTAGGTGTGGTCCCCGAGCGCGCGGACTGCGAGGAGCGTGAATTCTTCGAACTCGCCGAGGCGGTCACCTTTCATACGAGATACGACGAGGTGACCGGCAAATTAGTTCGCGTTTGAATGGAAAATCGTTCGGGGCCGGGTCCTGTCGACGCGAGGCGATCTCCCTGGTTCAATCGTGCGCCTTGATCGGTCCCTCGACGATCTCAGGCTTCTCCCTCAGAATTTTCGCCAGCTTTGCCCGTACGAAGTCGGCCGCGAGCCGCACCGATTCGTCGGCGCCGGCCTTGTCCTTGAAGATGCCGACGGACGCGCCCTCGCCAACTCCCGTATCCAGCCAGTAGTAGCGGACGAAACCCTGGGCCTTCCTGATGATCGGCACGAACTGGTCCTGGACGAGCCGATCGAGCTCGGCGCTGTCCTTCTTGTCAAAATGGTAGTGACGGATGACAGCAAACATGCGCCCTCCTACAGCGAGTGATTCTTCACAATAAACCAAATTGCCCGTGCGTCGAGCGGATACCATGGCTCCCTCAACAATCAGGTGGAGGCTCCAGGGAAACCCACGCAACCGGCGGCGGTCCGGCTAGCCGTTGGCAGCCGACGTTTGAACACCGTGTTCGTTCGTGTTCACGGACACGCATGGCTATACCAGTGTGGTCTTGATGTCCATCTGGGATGTGAGCGTCTGATGGACCGGGCAGCGATTGGCAATCGCCAACAGCCGCGCACGTTGTTCCTCATCGAGGACGCCTTCGAGCGCGATATCTCGTTCAATGAGCGTGAGCTTGGCCGTGCGCGTTTCGCAAGCGACACAATCTTCAGCGTGGACGCGCGAATGACGGAGGCGAACCGTGACACGCTCCAGTGCCCACTGCTTACGCCGTGCGTACATCGCGATGGTCATGCACGTGCACGAGCCGATTCCAGCTAGCAGCAGGTCGTACGGCGTCGGGCCGCTGTCTGTTCCCCCCACTGATGTCGGTTCGTCGCTGACGAATTGATGCGGGCCGGCGGTGATTTCCTGGGCAAAGCCGGTGGCTGCACCTCGGACGATGACAACGCCTTCCAGTTCCTCGCCGTGCATAGGTCTTCAGTCCTTTCCGCTGCCACGAGTCGCCTGGGAGGTTACTGAAATCGGGTGCTCGTGACGGTAGCGATGGATCGTTTATGAAACGGACCATTCAAGAATGGAGCGGACCACTGAGAGGTGCTCGAAGATGATCCGGTGTGATGTTCCAGGTTATTCGCCCGTGACCCGGCCGGATGCCCGCTCGGACCAGTCGGTGGCCTGGGTTCGTCGCCGCAAGCCGCGACCAAAATTGCCCCGGCAATCGCTGCTAAAGCGGAGCCTGCGACGAGAAGTTTTCTCATGTGAGCTCCGCCAGCCGAACTGCCCTATCCACCGGCACGGATGCGCAGACGCACCAGAACCACCGTGCTCCCGCCCCTGAAGTTCTGACGGAGCTCCGACAGCGTCTCGCGATCCAGCGTGACGGTGCCGGCGGCGTAATTCTCCGTCACGTCCTGGTAGCAGCGTAGCGGCTACCAGCCCGCATGACGAGGACGAGGAGTAGATTCAGCGAGTCAACGTCTTTGCGTCACTCATTGACTGAAATCCGCCTGCGTCGCGAGACCCGTCGCTGAGGCGCACGGTTGTTCTCGTTGGGCGCGTCAGCCTGTATCACCGCGGATCGCAGTGGGATCCTATAACCCTGTGATTGCGCATTAGTTCCCGCCTGACCATGACGACCGAACAACGTGGCGTGGAACCCAGTCGTTCGACATCGATTCGAGAGCTCCGTAAATCATTATTGTGAAGAGGATTACGCGGCTGGCTGTGTGGGATTCGAGCCTAGGCAGAGGTGTCACGATGCGAGCGAGTTGCGGACATCGTCCAGTGCGGCTCCGCGCGACGCACAGCACGACATTTCACTTATCGAATGAGGCCGCGGGCGCACGCAGCATACGATTCGATGTCATGACAGAGCTGGCTCCTCGGGCTGGATTCGAACCAGCAACCCTCCGGTTAACAGCCGGATGCTCTACCATTGAGCTACCGAGGAACACTCAGGGACAAATCCCGCGGCCGGAACCCCCAATTCTAACGTGGAAACCCCGGATCGTCACCCGGTGACGACACCCGCTCCGAAACCCGCCATCGTCAGGACCTCCGCGCACCGCGTCGCCTGAGCTTCAGCGACCTCGAAGACGGCGACGTTTCGCGGCGACCCGAAGAGCGTGCGCGCCAGATCTTCGACCGTGACGACGTAGTCGATGCCTTTCTGCGTCAGCACTTCCTCGGCGCTCCTGGCCTCAGCAAGCGTGTGGGCAACGAACACTCTGATCAGCTTCTCGGCCGGAGCGGCGTCAGGCTGGATTCTCGCCATGGCATCCAGTTCTTCAGCTTACCCCGGCGATTGACCTCGGGTTTCGAAGTCATTTTCCACCCGCCTGCCAGATTCGCCCCACCGGTCCGCCGGAGCTCACCAGACGAGTGCCGGTGCGGTTGAAGACCAGCCCGGTGACCAGATCCGGATGACGCCGAAACGACACCAGCTCCTGCCGATCCGCCAGGTTCCAGAAGGTGACGGTCCCATCCTGGCCGCCCGCGATCACCCGGCGTCCGTCCGGTGAAAACGCCACGGAACCAATCCACCCCTGATGACCCTCGAGCACCGCCACCACGATACCGGCGTGCCAGTCCCACAAACGGACCGATCCATCGAAGTTGCCCGTCGCCATCAGCTGGCCATCGGGCGAGAACCGGATCGAGCTGGTGAGACCTGTATGTCCTTGGGTCGGCGGCGAAGCCCGCTCGCGAAGAGTGATCGCCGAAAAGAATCTGACCGCACCCGAGCTGTTGGCAGTCACCAGCGTCGAGCCGTCTGGTGAGAGGGCCAACGTGCGTCCGAGCGGCAACCCGGTATCCACTTCCGCATCGATCGTCCACGTCGCCGCGTTCCACCGAACGATTACGCCGGGCCCGGACAGGGCGAACACGAAGGAGCCGTCGGGCGAAAACCGGGGCGTGACTACCGGCTTCGACGCGCGAACCGAACGGAGCGGCTCGCCCGAACTGGCGTCCCAAATCGTGATCGTCCCCGACTCATCGTCTCCCGTCATGACGATCGTCCCGTCGCGGGAGAACTCGACGGCGTTGACGATGCCCGGGTGTTTCAACACGGCCATCTGCTGCCCGGTGTCGGCTCTCCAGATTCGCGCCGTCCCGTCCCGGCTTCCGGTGATGAGCCGTGTCTCGTCGGGCGAGAGCGCCAGACACGTGATCTGCTCGGTGTGACCGCGCAGCGTCTTCGCCTCCTGCGCGACTTCACCGGCCTCCACATCCCAGAAGCGCAGCACGCCTGTGTCGCTGACGGTCACCAGCCGCCGCCCGTCGGGCGCGAAGCCGAGTGACCTGACGCTGCGGCCGGCGACGGCACGGAGCCTGGAGCGCTCGCGACCTGTGTCGAGATCCCAGAGCCTGACGGTACCGTCGACGCCCGCCGACGCAGCGGAATGCCCATCCGGCGAAGTCACGATCGACGTGACCAGCGACGTGTGCCCTTCAAGCCGGCGGACCAGCCGCATCGACGCCGTCTCCCACACACTCAAAGCCGTCGCCCAGCCTCCGCTGACGACATAACGCCCATCGGGCGTGAACGCCACGTCGTCGACCGGCGCCGCATCCTGAACCTGACCGACCGGAGTCCCGCCGCCGACGTCCCACAGACGCACGGACGAGTCCGTTCCGGCCGAAGCCAGGCGCTTGCCGTCCGTCGAGAATCGGACCGCGTTGACGGGCAAGTTGTGCCCTCGAAGGACCGCGCGTGGTCCGCCATCTACGGCGCTCCAGAGACGGATCGTGCCGTCGCCGCCGGCGGTCGCGATCAGGCGTCTGTCTGGTGAAAACGTCACGCCATAGACGACGGGTTCGTGACCCACGAGATTGAACAACGGTTGACCCGTCGCAACATCCCAGACCTGAACGGCCAGCATGCCGGCGACCGCCAGCATCCGGCCATCGGTCGAGAAGGCGACGTCGTTCAGGTTCGGATGGTCCTTCGAGTCGAATTGCCTGACGACGCGCTGCGACGGGACGTGCCACAGATCGATGTGGCCGTTCCAGCCCGCGACGGCGACGTGAACGCCATCCGGTGAGTACGCCAGACCCGTTGCGTTCTCGACCCTGCCTTTGAGTTGCCGCGGTTCGCCGTTCAGCAGCCACCAGAGATGAGACCACTCGAAACCCCGCAGGTCCGTCTGATCCGGCCTTGGAATCTGCCGATCGAGGAGCATCGTCGTCCGTGCCGCGCTCGCGGCTTCCCATGACTGCGCGGCCAGGTTGATTTCGGCTCCGTACAGAAGACGACGATTCGCCGCCTGTTCCGCACGCAGCAGGTTCCTTTGATGAATGAGGATGCCCGTTGCGGTGAGGACTCCGCCAAGCACGAGCGCGGCCACCGCGCTCGCGCGGAAAACGCCGCGCCGGAAGGCCCGACGCTGCCGCCGCACCTCCGCGTCCGGGAGATGCCGCCTGACCCAGTCGACATTGAACACGTGTTCGTAAACGCGGTTTCGCACCTTCAGCCGTCCGGGCTGCGTGCTGACGATACCCGACAGATGCAGCGCGCCCAGCAGCGGACTGATGCGCGCGTCATCCCGCCGGGCCTGGCCGAGAAGGATGCGGCCATAGAGATCGAGGAGCGCCGTCTTGGTCTCGCTTTCGGTGAGCAGCTGCTCGCGGACGAAGACGAGGTTGTCGTCGCGATCGCGGGCCTGCGGCGAGAGAAAGAGCGCCGCGCAGCAGCGATCGACCTGCCGGGCGCGCCTGACGTCGTAGTCGAGCGCGACGGCCTGGCAGAGACGCTGCGTCAGATACGGATGCGCGCCGGTCCAGTACAGGACACGTTTGATCATCGCCGCCGCGACGGCCGGCGACCGGCCCAGCCCGCGGGCGAGCGGCAGCGCTTCGGCCTCGGTGAAATCGGTGAGCTCGATCCGGCGGCCCACGTTGAACGGCGTCAGCGTGGGATCGGCGATGAGATCCGTCGGCGACGCGACGCCGAGCAGACAGAAGGTGAGCTGCAGCGTGGGGTCCCGCGCGCGCCGGTTGTAGATCTCGCGGATGCCAGCGAAGAAATCGACCGTCCGGAACGGCAGGCTCCGGACCGCGTCGATCTCGTCGATGAAGACGACGATCGGCCTCTGCCGCGCAGAACGGAAGAGATCGCGAAGCGCGCGAAGCCAGCGCTGCGTCGGCGCGAGATCCAGGTGGGCATGCCAGGAGGCACCCAGTTCCGCTTCGAGTCCCAGCTGTTCGCCCAGCTCGGTCAGGAGCCCGCGATACCATTGCTCGGCCGTGACGAGCAGGCCGATGGCGGTGAGATCGATGACCACCGCATCGACGTTCTGGGCGCGGAGTTGCGACACGGCGCGTACCATGAGCGATGACTTCCCCATCTGGCGTGCCGTCAGCACGTAACAGAACTCGCCGGCCCGGAGCGCGTCGATCAGCTCGCGGTCGGCGCGGCGCGGGATATAGCTCGGCGCTTCGGACGAAAGCGCGCCGCCGGTGACGAAGAAGCTCGAGGGATCCGGCCTCATGGCTGCTGCTGGTCCGCGTTGGGTGAGGTCGCGTCTAGTCGACTGAGGCCAATTGTCTGTAGAGCCCGCACCGCGGCCGGGCATCGGCCGGCGACGCGCCCAGAATCAACCCGCCGCTCCGCAGGCGATAAAACGTGTCCCGGTCGGGACACCGGCTCTGCTTGACGACAGCCGCCATCGCCTGCTCGAGGGCCGGTTCGAGCTGCAGCACCGCGCGGAGCCGGCGGAGATGGTCGCCGAGCGACCCGTCCTCCCGTCGCGCGTCGTCTTCAAGGCCATCGAGCGTCGCGCCGCGCCGCACGTCGCTGAACGCACACTGCAAGAGGTATGGATGGCCACCGACCAGCGCCATGAGCCGCGCGACCGCCGCGGCGCCGTCGAGCAGCGATCCGTACCGTTCGTTGAGCGTCATCACGTCCTCGGCGGTGAAGTCCTCGAGCGCCACACGAATGCCGACGTTGAACGGCGATTGATTGACGTCCGCGATGAGAAGATGCGCTTCCGTCGCATAGGCGATCGCGAGCGTGAGCCGGCCCCAGGACGCCGCCGGATCGAGCGCGCGCCGATTGTGCCACGACCGGAACAGACCGAACACGTCGACGGCGAAATCGCGGCCCACCAGCCGATCGACCTCGTCCAGACCCCAGACGACGGGTTGCGGACCGGCAAGAATGACGCGCTGCACGTAGCGTGAGAAATTCGTGTTGGGGCTGTCGTTGTCGTTCCAACCGTCCCGGATTGACGAGGAGACCTTCGTCTGCTCCGCGATGCTGCGCCCGAGCGCCTGGTAAAACGCCGTCGGGGAGCGCAGGTCGTCGTTGCCGAGCGCCTGGACGTCGGTGAACGCGACGGCCGCGCGACGCAGCCGCGCGTCGGCGAGTGCCCGCGCGAGGAGCGAGCTCTTCCCTGCCTGCCGTGCGCCCTTGACGAGCACGATGGCGGATCGTCTCGCCACCGCCTCCCGGAACTCGTCATCGGCCCCGCGCGAGATATAGAACGGTGACCCGAGTGGCATGGCGCCGCCCGGCGTTTCCCACACGTCTTCACTCGGCGCGATCGCGGGACCGCCGGCCTCGCTGAGCGGCGACGGCTCGCGACTCGTTCGCCACCGATCGAGATCGTCCGCGAACGCGAAGACGGAGCCGCCGGTGCCGTGCACGTGGCGATGGATCGGCAGACCTTCCTCACGTTCCCACCGCTGCACTGTCGTGACGCCGCGGCGAAGATGCTCGGCGATCTCCTTCCACGATTCGAGGCGTTTGCCGGTCGCCATCACAACCCGTCGGGAGGCCGGATTGTAGCCGGTCCATCGGATCTCGGGATCGTCACGTTCACGCGACCTGTGCCCCAAACGACACCATTCCACGCCAACCCGTCGCGACGCGCTTTGGCGCGCGGTTCCGGTGACGGCGCTCGGTAACAATCCGCGTCGCTCATGTCAGGACCACAGCAGTCGATGCCAACGACCGCCTTCGGGAGCGACACCCATGAACGGGCGCAACGTTCTTCTGACACTCGCGTGGTGCGGATTCGCCATCGTCCTTGGCGCGTGCGGCGACTCGCCGACCAGACCAGGGCCGGTGCGTTACATGCTCGGGATTCGGCGAATCGACCTCAACTGGCCGGATTACGACATCCGGTGAGTCCACTTTTGGCCGCGCCGGCGTTTGTATCAATGGAAGACCACAGAAAAGGAGAGAACGGCAATGAAATCCCAGCGCATTGCGTTACTTCTCGCGTGTTCCTGTTTCGCCTGGAGCATTCCCGCGAACGCTCAGGTCGTCAACGACTGGAATGTCATCACCATAAGTTGTGCTGTAGCGAACCGCCCAGGCCCGACCAACCAGCTCGACATCACCCTTGTCCAGGGCGCGGTGCACGACGCCGTGCAGGCGATCCAGGGAAGGTTCGAGCCGTACCACTACGCGGACCCGTCCCGGCTCGGGGTCGGCTCGGAAGAGGCGGCCGTGGCGGCTGCAACCTACAGCCTGCTGCGCGCGTTGTATGGGCCCACCGTCGCGTGCCTGACGAATGTGACGAACCCTGCCGTGACCTACGCGGGGGACCCCGGATTGCAGACGGGAAACGCCGCCGCGCAGGCGTTCCTGCCGCTTCACAGACCGCCGTTCTCGCTCCCGACCGATCCCGATACCGGTGGGACCTCCCCCGGCGAATGGCGTCCGGCGCCACCGCTTTTCTTACCGGGAGCCCTCACCTATCTGTCCAGAACGGAACCGTTCATGCTGCATAGTGGCGATCAGTTCCGGCCCGGACCCCCGCCGCCGTTGACGAGCCAGACGTATGCTCGCGACTACGACGAGGTCAAGAGGTTCGGATCGCTCAACAGCACGGTCCGCACGACTGCCCAGACCGAGATCGCCCGTTTCTGGCAGAACTTCGGCCCGCAGTGGTACGGCGCGTTGCGGGACATCGTGAACGTGCACGGGCCTGATGACATCGGCGACCAGGCCAGGGTCTTCGCGCTCGCGAGCTACGCGGTAACCGATGCCATCATCTCGGCCTTCACGGCGAAGTGGTACCACAGATTCTGGCGGCCGATCACGGCGATTCAGGAGGGGGACGTCGACGGCAACCCGAGGACGGACGGCGAGCCGAACTGGGCACCTTTCCTGACGACTCCGGCTTATCCGGATAACAGCTCGGGCGCAAACAACGTGACGGGCTCATTCACGACGATTCTGCAACTGTTCTACGGCACCGACGAGCTCGACTTCACGGTGCCGATCCCGAGCCCCACGTCACCGACCAGTCCGCGTCTTTACCATCGCTTCTCGGACGCCCAGCAGGACGTGATGGACGCGCGGATCTATCAGGGGATTCACTTCCGTTACGCGGACGAGGAAGGGCGCAGACAGGGCGCTCGCGTGGCGCACTGGGTGTTCCAGAAGTTCCTGAAGCCGGTGCACGGGAAGTAAAGCGCGTCTGAACGCCTGGAAGTCCGGGAACCCGGAACAACGAGCCTCCTCCTCGGCTCCCCAGCCTTCCGTGGTTCCCGGCTCCCGGGCGTTCAGGGTTCCAGTCGCGCTCTCCTGCGCAACAGAAAGAGCCCGGCTGCCACGAGAACCGCGACGCCAAACGCCAGCCACTCCGCCGCCGTTACGCTGCTCAGCATCCACGCAATCACCAGGCACGCGAGCACGATCACGACGCCGGGCATCGGCACTCTGAACGGCGTGCCACCGGACCGGATATCCCGGCGGCGGAGCTGCCACGTGGCGAGACAGCACGTCGCGTACAGCACCAGCGTCGAGAGATTCGCGAGAATCGCGAGGCGCTCGAACGTACTCGAGATCGCCAGCGCCAGCACGATCGCGCACTGCACGAGAATCGCCGTCGCAGGCGACCGATGGACAGGATGCGTCCGCGCGAATGCCGCCGGCAGGAACCCGGCGCGCGAGAACGCGAACAGCATCCGCGGCGTGGCGAGCGTCATCGCGCCGGCGTGGCCCAGCATCGAGATGACCGCGCCGACGAGGAGCAGTTGTCGCGCCCAGCCGCCGAGTGCCACGCCCGCAGCCTCCGCGAGCGGCGCCGCCTTCGAGGTCGCGAGCGCCGGGCCGAGCACGCCCTGCGCCACGAACTGGAGTCCCGCGTAGAGCAGCGTCACGGCCGCCATCGCGAGAAAAACCGCGCGGGGCACGGTGCGCGCCGGCTCCTTCACTTCCCCACCCGGCACGAGTGCGGCTTCGATGCCGGCGAACGCAAAGATCAAAAGGATGCTGCTGCGGGCGAGCGTCCCGACATCGGGCGCCGTCGTGATCTCGAGATTCGCCGGATCGATCGCGACAAGGCCTCCGACGACGAGCAGCAGGAGCGGAAGGATCTTGGCGACTGTAAGAAATGTGTTCAGCCGCGCGCCGCGCTCGACCCCGAGGATATTGACCGTCGCGAACACGGCATAGATGACGCCGAGCACCGCGATCGACGCCCCGCGCGAGGCGAGCGCCGGCACGAGCGCGCCGATGCCTGCCACAAGCACAGTCGCGACGGCCGCCATCACGAACGTGAGCAGCATCCACAGCAGGAAGCCGGCCACGAATCCGACGAACGGCCCGAACGCGACCTCGACGTAGGCGTACGGGCCGCCGGTGAGCGACACGCGGCTCCCGGCCTCGGCCATACAAAGGACGATGAGCGCCATCGCGAGCGCACAGAGGAGATAGGCCAGCGGCGCCGTCGGACCGAGCGTCGCGGCCATGTCAGCGGGGAGCCGGAAGATGCCGCCACCGATGGTGATGTTGACGATGCTGGCGGCCAGCGCGACCGTCCCGATCGACCGGACGAGCGACGACTCGGCCGACGAGGTGCGCACAGGTTCGGGCACGGGAAGCGGAACAGTAGCTCAGATCTCATCCCGCCAATCGGGTAATTTGGATCGCCGCCCTCCAAACCTATGAATGCGCCGGGTGTACGTCCAATACCACACACGAGTATGCGTCCCACCCGCGGGAAAGGCGCCTGATTCCGGCCAAAAAGGTACCAGTTGATCGTTCGCATCCGGCCGCATAGATTGCCAACTGGCAGCACGGCTCTTGCTTATCACCATCCCACCGCCGTCCACGGCCCGAGGACGGCAGTCCGCCACACGCGGACCCCTTCCGCTAGGGCCAAGATCTCAGGAGGACTGTTAATGACCAGACCATTGCTCAAGGTGGGGCTGATGGCGCTAGCTTTTGCGCTCGTCAGCGCGCCCGCCTTCGCACAGGGCGGTGCCACGTCGTCAATCGTCGGCGTCGTCACGGACTCGGGCGGCGGCGTTATCCCAGGCGCCACCGTTACAGCCACGAACGATGCGACGGCCGGCACCTATACCGCCGTGACCAACGCCAATGGCGACTTCACGATTCCCGCGCTGAACGTCGGCAAGTACACCGTCACCGTCGCGCTGCAGGGCTTCAAGACAGCCGTGCTCAAGGACGTCGAAGTGACGGTCAGCACTCCGGCCAACGTCAAGGCGGTCCTCGAAGTCGGCGGCCTCACCGAGACCGTTGTGGTCGAGGGCGCGAGCGCGGTGATCCAGACGCAGGCGTCTGCCGCTGCTTCGACCGTCACGACGAACCAGATTGCCAACCTGCCAGTCACGTCGCGCAGCACGCTCGAGTTCGTGACCTTCCTGCCGGGCGTCCAGACGCCGGGTGGGAGCCGCGACTCGATCGTCAACGGCCTGCCGCAGAGCTCGATCTCACATCACGCTCGATGGCGTCAGCATCCAGGACAACCACCTGAAGACGACGGACGGGTTCTTCGCGCGGTTGAGCCCGCGGCTCGACGCGGTCGAGGAAGTGACGCTGACGTCGGCCGGCAACGGCGCGAACGCGTCGGCCCAGGGCGCGACGCAGATTCAGTTCACGACCCGCTCGGGCAGCAACATGTTCTCGGGCAGCGCCTACTACTACTTCCAGCACGACTCGCTCAACTCGAACAGCTACTTCAACATACGGCGCGGCCTGCCGAAGAACGCATCGGTGCAGCATCAGCCGGGCATCCGGGTCGGCGGTCCGATCGTGCTGCCGAGGCATCTACGACGGCCGCGGCAAGGCGTTTTTCTTCGTGAACTACGAAGAGAGCCGCACGCCGCGCACGATCAACACGGACAGCGATTTCCTGACGCCGGAAGCGCAGTCGGGGATCTTCCGCTACACGGGCTCGGACGGCGCCTCCCGGTCGGTGAATCTGTATGACCTGGCCGTTCGCAACGGCCAGACGTCCACGCCGGACCCGCTCATCGGGCAGCTCCTCAACGACATCGCGGGATCTTCCTCGCAGGGAATCGTCGAACCGATCGACGGGAACCCGAACGCGCGCCGCCTGCGGTTCCAGCAGGACGCGAAGGGCGTCACGCGGTATCCGACGGTCCGTGTCGACTACAACCTCTCGAGCATGCACCGGCTGACGGGTCCTGGATCGTTCAACGACCTGGTGTCGCGATCCGGACACGACCAACAGCCGCCAGCCGACGTTCCCCGGCTTCCCGGTAACGGGCGCGCAGGTCTCGGATCGCTATGTCTTCACGACGGCCCTCCGGTCGATCGCTATCGACGAACATCGTCAACGAAGTCCGCTACGGCATGAGCGGCGGCGCGACGCTGTTCTCGCCGGGCTTGAACAACGGCATGTGGAGCGGCTCGCTCGCCAACCAGGGCGGCTTCGACCTGGGCATCGAGGCGGCCGGCTTCCCGCAGACCGGCGGCGACAACTCGGGTATCACTGCGGCCGGATCGGGCGGCGGCTACTCGGCGCGCGAAGCGTCCACCAAGTTCATCGAGAGCACGCTGAACTGGCTCAAGGGATCGCACAGCATCAGCACCGGGTTCAACTACACCCAGGCGGATGTGTGGCTGCTGACCGAGACTCGCGCGGCGCTCGATCGACTTCAGCCTGCCCACCGGCGACCCCGCCCTCGCGATGTTCAGCGCGGCGAACTTCGCGAGCAGCAGCAGCGCGCAGCGGAACGCGGCGCGGGACCTGTACGCGGTGCTGACCGGCCACATCAGCTCGATCAACGGCACGGCGCGTCTGGACCAGAACACCGGCCAGTACGTCTACAACGGCCCGAGCCGCCAGGAAGGCCGGCTGCGCGAGGTCGACCTCTTCATCCAGGACAACTGGAAGATGCGTCCGAACCTGTCGTTGAACGCCGGCCTGCGGTACGCGATGCAGCTGCCGTTCTACGCGAAGTTCGACACGTACTCGACGGCCACGCCCAATGACGTCTTCGGCGTCTCCGGGTACCGTCCGGAATGCGATTTGAGCAACGCGACGCTCGACACGTGCAACCTGTTCAAGCCTGGTGTCCTGGAGGGTAGCGTCACGACCTACAAGAACTTCGGGAGCGGCCAGGACGCGTACAGCACCGACTGGGACAACATCGCGCCGAGCATCGGCGTGAACTGGACCCCGAGCACTGATGGCGGCTTCATGCACAAGATCCTGGGCCAGCCGGGCGACACGTCGCTCTCCTTCGGCTGGGCGCGCGCGTTCGAGCGCCACGGCATGTCGGACTTCACGGGCGTGTTCGGCGGCAACCCCGGGCTTACGGTCAACGCGAACCGCAACCTGAACAATGGCAACCTCGGACCGCTGCCGGTCCTGCTCCGGGACACCAGCAGTCTCGGTCCGCCGCCGACCTGCACGGGCGCGGTCACGGCCGCGTGCATTCCGCTCGAGCCGAACTACCCGATTGCGGCAACGACCAGCGGCAGCGTGAACATCTTCGACCCGAACTTGCAGATCCCGTACTCGGACTCGTGGACGGTTGGGTTCCAGCGCGCGGTCGGCCGCCGGGCGGCGTTCGAAATCCGCTACATCGGCACGCGCAACCGCGACCAGTGGAGGGCGTACAACTTCAACGAAGTGAACATCCTCGATAACGGGTTCATCGGTGAGTTCGAGAAGGCGCAGGCCAACCTCTACGCGAACATCGCGGCCGGACGGGGCGCGACGTTCGCGCACTTCGGACCGGGCACGGGCACGTCGCCGCTCCCGATCTACCTCGCGCACTTCAGCGGCACGAACATCGGGCTCGGCGGCGAATGCGCCAGCACCGCGGCGTGCCAGACGATGTACTCGAGCGCCGGCTTCACGAGCGACGACTTCGTGAACCCGCTCTCGCGCTTCGGCGCGAATCCGTTCACGCCGGCCGGCACGGCCTCGGCCAGCGGCCTGCGGGGCAGCGCCGCGCGCCGCACCAACGCGATCAACGCCGGCCTCCCGGTGAACTTCTGGATCGCGAATCCGGACGTGAGCGATGGCGAACGTGACGGGCAACGGCGGCTTCACGAACTTCAACGGCCTGCAGATGCAGTTCCGCCGCCGCATGTCGGGCGGCCTGCAGTTCGACGTGAACTACGCCTATGGCAAGGCTTACGAGGGCATCCGCTACTCGTTCCGCGTGCCGTTCCAGTCGACGCGCAACACAGGCGGCGAGGGCGACGTGACGCACGCCATCAAGGGCACGTTCGTCTACGAGCTGCCGTTCGGCCAGGGCAAGCGGTACGGCACCAACGCCGGGGGCTTCACGGATCGGCTCATCAACGGCTGGCAGGTCTCCGGGACCGTGCGCGTCCAGACGGGCGAGCTCATCGACCTCGGCAACATCAACGTGGTCGGCATGAGCCAGGACGAGGTGCAGGGACTGTTCGAGACCCGCTTCACCGGTCCGGGCAACACGCCGATCTACTCGTGGCCGCAGGAGATCATCGACAACACCATCAAGGCGTTCAGCCGCGACATCAATGGCTTCACGCAGGGCGAGCCGACAGGCCGCTACTTCGCCCCGGCCGGCCTTGACGGGTGCATCGAGACGATCGCGAACGGCTACGGCGACTGCGGGCTCCGGTCGTTCGTCATCACCGCACCGTGGCAGCGCAACTTCGACATGAGCATCGTGAAGGATATCCGGCTGACTGGACGGAAGAGCTTCCAGGTCCGCTTCGACCTCCTGAACGCGCTCAACACCGTGGACTTCGACGCGGAAAGCGGCGTCGGCGCCACCACGCTGGCCGATTGGGAAGTGACAGGCGCCAACGGACCGCGAGTGATCCAGCTCGTGACGAGGTTCAACTGGTAAGACTGGGCTAGACTCGAGCCAACACGCAGGGCGGGGCTTTCAGCCCCGCCCTATTTTTTTGCGAAGTGCGGGTTCGCTGAGGTTCGCGGCCCGACGATGGTCCGGGACGCGCTGCATCAACGGAGACTGTCGCTGGGCGACAGTGGTCGAAGCTGCCCTGCCTACGGCCTGCTGAGCAGATACACGCCCCCGCCGCGCTCGCGGTTCAGAAAAAAGTCGACGGCGACATACCCGCGGCCGAAGTACGTCTGGAAGACCGTCCGTGTCGCGCGACGCCAGGCGACCGCGAGGCCGGTCGCCGACGCCTGCATGTCGTTGAACTTCGCCGGAATCGGGACCAGCAGCCGCGAGTCGTGGAGGTCGGTGCGGATGTCGCCGCACACGTCCCAGCCGCCTTCGTCTCGGACCGTCAGCACGGCTGGGGCGGCCTGAATATCGCGGCTCCGAGCGGACCAGTCGCGGACCGCAGGGTCCGTGCGCTCGCGGCGACGGACGACGTGCGGTTTGTTGATCCACCACGCCGCAATGAGCCGATCGGTCGGGGTCCCGCGGTGCAACGGACCAAACATGGGACCGTACGCGTCGGCGAGAAACGCCGGGGCGACGCTGCCGAGACGTGAAAGGTTCAAGTGAGCGTTCAGGGCCTGCAGCGGATCGAAGGTCCACTCGATGAGCGCGACCCCCTGGGCCAGCGCGGCGTCCCGCTGCGCCCATTTGAGCTGCTCACCTGCTCGTGCCCCGCGCGCTTCGGGCACGACGCCCAGCATGTGCGACCAGTGCGTCCGCTCGCCGTTGGGCAGCCAGCCGGGCAGCGACCAGACGAATCCGATCATCGCATCCTTCTCATACGCGCCGAGGAGAATGCCGCCGCGCTTGATCGACACGACGAGAAGCGACGCCGGCACGACTTCGCTGTCCGCTCCCCACACCTGTTCCTGAACCCCGACGACGTCGCGGCAACCTTCGAGCGTCGTGATCTCCCGAATGATCATGTCAGGCGGGCCCTGAGATGAGTGCCGGCAACTCGGTGAGCGTCTGAATCACCGGCACGTCGGGACCCGCCTCGACCCGTCGCTCCCCGCGCGCGATGAGGACGCTGTGCATGCCGGCCTGCCTGGCGCCGAGCACGTCGTGCGGCAGGCTGTCGCCCACCATGACGGCGTCAGCCGCCGCGACGCCCATCAACTCGAGCGCGGCCCGAAAAATGCTCGGGTGCGGCTTCATGAACCCATGCTCGGACGACGACACGGCGACCGAAATCAGGTGGTCCAGATCGAAGTGCGACTGGAACGACGCCAGGCAGCGGTGGGTGTTGGAGATGAGACCGAGTCGCAGCCCCTGGGCCCTCAGCGTCTTGAGCGCATCGGCGACGTCGTCATAGAGCGAAAAATGATGATGCTGGGCCCAGTCGTCGTACATCTCCTGGGAGACGATGTCCACGCCTGGCCCCGTGCCGCCCATGAGCTCGATGATGCGGCGGGTGTAGTTCAGAAAAACCTGCGCGTCGTAGATCTGGTCGGCGGCTTCGAGATCGAGCACGCAGGCCGCGCCCGCGACCGCGGCGTCGAATCTGGCCGGATCGACGGCGACGCCGTGCCGGGCACAGTTGGCCTGGTAGCCGACGCCCTGGAACCGCGGACCTGGATGGATAAGCGTGAAATCGACGTCGAAGAAGACGGCAGCAGGCCTGGCCACCGCTTGCAATTATAGAATGTGTGTTTCTCGTCTATGCGCGACTGGAAAGAGACGCTCAACCTTCCGCGAACCGACTTCCCGATGAAGGCGAACCTGCCGGTGACCGAGCCGGCGACCATCGCGCGCTGGGACCAGTCCGGCCTGTACGCGCGGATCCGCGAGTCGCGCCGCGGCCGGCCGCGCTTCGTCCTGCACGACGGGCCGCCGTATGCGAACGGACAGATCCATATCGGCACCGCGCTCAACAAGATCCTCAAGGACCTCGTCGTGAAGTCGCGTTCGATGGCCGGCTTCGACGCGCCGTACGTCCCCGGATGGGACTGCCACGGCCTGCCCATCGAGCTCAATGTCGAACGGGAGCTCGGGCCCGCGGCGAAAGACCGGTCGCCCGTCGAGTTCCGGCGCGCGTGCCGCGCGTACGCCGAACGGTTCGTGTCGTCCCAGCGCGAGGACTTCAAGCGGCTCGGCATCCTCGGCGACTGGGATCGGCCGTACCTGACGATGGCGCCGGCGTTTCAGGCGACGATCGTCCGCGCGCTCGGCAAGATCGTCGCGCGCGGGCTCGTCTACAAGGGCAAGAAGCCCGTCCACTGGTGCCTGCGCGATCGGACGGCGCTGGCCGAAGCCGAAGTCGAGTACCGAAAACCATACGTCGCCGTCGATCTACGTCGAGTTCCCGCTGTCGTCGTCCGACACGCTGCTGGCCTCTCGTGTCCCGGCGCTCGCCGGCCGCGACGTCACGGTGTTGATCTGGACGACCACGCCCTGGACGATTCCATCGAACCTGGCGATCGCGTTCCATCCGGAAGCGACGTACGCGCCTACGAGGTAGCCTGGCCGCTGAAGCGCACCGCGAAGGCGGCCCGGACGGAAACCGGGTGGTCATCCTCGCCGAAGCCCTCGCGGAAGCCGTGACGGCGGCCACCGGCCGGCCGCTCGGGCAGAAGGTCGCGAGCGTTCCGGGCGCGCAGCTGGAACGGGTCCAGTTCCGACACCCCTTCTACGACCGCGATTCGCTCGGCGTCCTCGGAGAATACGTCACGCTCGAGCAAGGGACGGGCGCGGTGCATACCGCACCAGGCCACGGCGCGGACGACTTCAATACCGGCGTGCGGTACGGCCTCGACATCTACGCCCCGATCGGCGTGGATGGCCGGTTCACGCGCGACACCGGCGTCGTCGGCGGCCTCAAGGTCTTCGAGGCGAATCCGGTCGTCGAGGCCACGCTCAGAGAGCGCGGGCGCCTGTGGTACCGCACCGAGTTTCAGCACTCGTACCCGCATTGCTGGCGGTGCCACCAGCCCGTGATTTTCCTGGCCACCTCGCAGTGGTTCATCAGCATGGACGGCCTGCGCGCGGCGGCGGTCGCCGAAGCGAATGCCGTCCAGTGGCTTCCCGAGTGGGGCCGCGAGCGGATGACGGCGAGCGTCGTGAACCGGCCCGACTGGTGCATCTCGCGCCAGCGCGCGTGGGGCGTCCCGATCCCGGCGCTCGCCTGCCGGGCGTGCGGCACCTCCACGCTGACGCCCGAAATCGTGGAGCGCGCCGCGGCGGTCTTCGATCAGCACGGTGCCGACGCGTGGTACGAGCTCGACGCGGCGGCGTTCGTGCCGCCGGGGCTGACGTGCGAGCCGTGCGGGTCGGCCGAGTTCGATCGCGAGCGCGACATCCTCGACGTGTGGTTCGATTCGGGCTCGAGCCACGAGGCCGTCCTGGCGCACGCGGCCCGATCTCAGCTGGCCCGCCGACGTGTACCTCGAAGGCACCGACCAGCATCGCGGATGGTTCCAGTCGTCACTGCTCATCGGCGTCGGCACGCGCGACCGCGCGCCCTATCGCGGCGTCATCACCCACGGGTTCGTGGTGGACGAAAAGGGCGGCAAGATGTCCAAGTCGCTCGGCAACATCGTCGTGCCGCAGGACGTGATGCAGCACAGCGGCGCCGAGGTGCTCCGGCTCTGGGTCGCGATGGTCGATTTCCGCGAGGAGGTCCGGGTCGGCAAGGAAGTGCTCGCGCGGACCGTCGAGGCCTATCGGAAGATCCGGAACACGTTCCGGTACCTGCTTGCGAATCTCTACGACTTCGATCCGGCGCAGAACAGCGTGCCCGACGCCAGAATCATCGAGGTCGATCGGTTTGCGCTGGCCATCTACGCCCGCCTCGCCGAGACCGTCCGCGCCGCCTACGATCGCTACGATTTCCAGTCCATCTTTCACGCCGTCAACGAATTCCTGACCGTCGATCTGAGCGCGTTCTACCTCGACGTCTCGAAGGATCGGCTGTACACGCTTCCGGCCGATTCGGCCGAGCGCCGCTCGGCACAGACTGCGCAGTACGTGATCGCGGACGGGCTGACGCGCCTGCTCGCGCCGATCCTGTCGATCACCGCCGAGGAGATCTGGGGACGATTGCCCGGTTCGCGGGAGGAGTCCGTGCACATGGCGCTGTTCCCGGCGGACACGGCGCGCTGGCGCGACCACGACCTCGAAGAACGCTGGTCGCGGTTGCTCGACGTCAGGCGAACGGTCTACGGCACGCTCGAGACCGCGAGGAACGCGAAGACGATTGGCGCGTCGCTCACGGCGCACGTGACGATCTCGGCCTCCGGCGAGACGTTCGACTTGCTCGAGCGGCACGAAGCCGATCTGCCGATGCTCTTCATCGTGTCCTCGGTCAGCCTCGAGCCGCGGGACGCGGCCGTCAATCTCGAGCCGCGGGACGCGGCCGTCAATCTCGAGCCGCGGGGCGCGGCCGGGTCATCCGGGATCGTCCATGTGGACGTCTCGCGCGCCTCCGGTGACAAGTGTCCGCGGTGCTGGCGCTTCGTGAGCGACGCGGCGACGACGGGCGACCTGGCCGGGCTTTGCTCGCGCTGCGTCGCCGCTCTGGGAGGAAACCCTGTTGCAGCCACCCGCTGACGATCTTCCCGCCGCGACGTCTCCGGCGGCGCCCATCGCGCCCGGAGCCGAAACGGCGGGCGTGGCCCAGCCCGCGCAGACGGCGAAGTTCCACCTGTTCTGGTGGGTGACGCTCGGCGTGGTCGCGCTCGATCAGATCACCAAGGCGATCGTCCGGTCGATCCTCGCGCCGTACGAGAGCATGACGGTGATTCCCGGTCTCGTCGACCTCACGCACGTGCTCAACTCGGGCGTGGCATTCGGGTTGCTGAACGAGCTCGATCTGCCTTTCAAGAACGTCGTCACGACGCTGCTGGCGGCGCTGGCGCTCGGCGGCATCGCGTACTATGCCCGCCACGTGCGGAGCGAGGAGCGGCTCGCGCGGCTGGGGCTCTCGCTGATCCTCGGCGGCGCGATCGGCAACCTCCTGGATCGACTGCTGGCCGGGCGGGTCATCGACTTCGTGGACGTGTACTGGCAGGGCTGGCACTTCTGGGCGTTCAACGTGGCCGACGCGTCGATTACGATTGGCGCCGTGCTCGTGTTCGTCGAGCTGCTCGTGGTCAACCGACACCATGCATCCCATTCTGTTTGAGATCGGCAACTGGCCTGTGTATTCGTACGGCGTGCTGCTCGCGCTCGCCTATCTGGCGGGCCTGCAGCTCGCGGTCGTGCGCGCGCGGCGGCGGCAGATCGACGCCACCAAGGTCATGGACCTCGGGATCTACCTCATCATCGCGGCGCTCGTCGGCGCCAAGCTGATGCTGATCGCCGTCGACTTCGACTATTTCCGCAGCCAGCCGCGCGAACTGCTCTCCCTCGTGCGCGCCGGCGGCGTGTTCTACGGCGGTCTGCTCGCGGCGCTCGGGGTCGGGCTCGTGCTCGTCCGCCGCTACAAGCTCGACGCGTGGACGGTGGCCGATCTCACCGCGCCCGGCATCGCGCTCGGGCACGTGATCGGAAGGCTCGGCTGTCTGCTCGCGGGCTGCTGCTACGGGCGGCCGACGGATGTCCCGTGGGCGATCACGTTCACGAATCCCGCGGCGGCCACGAACGTGGGCACGCCGCTCAACACGCCGCTGCACCCGACGCAGCTCTATGACGCGGGCGCCGAGCTGCTGATCATGATCCTGCTGCTGGTCACCGAGCGGCGCGGCCGGCCGTTCGCCGGACGCACGTTCTGGCTCTACATGCTGCTCTACGCGATCTCGCGCTACATCATCGAGATCTACCGCGGCGACGAGCGCGGCATGGTGGCCGGCATGGCGACGTCGCAGTTCGTGTCGATCCTGATCGTCCCGCTCAGCATCATCATGCTGTTGCGGCTGAGGAGGAGATAAGGGGACGGGTCTCGCTTGCGCGAGCAAGACCCGTCCCCGCGTTCGTAAAATGACCTCCGAGGTCTTTTCCGTCCACGCCACCCCTGCCGACGCTGGCGCGCGCCTCGACACCTTTCTCGTGCACCAGCTCCCGCAATTCTCCCGCTCGCAAATCCAACGGCTGATCCGCGACGGCGCCGTCCGCGTCGAGGGCGCGAAGAAGCCGAAGCCGTCGCTGGTCGTGTGGGATGGCCTGGAGGCGGACGTCTCGGTGGCTGCGCCCGCGCCGCTCGATCTGCAGCCCGAGGCGCTGCCGCTCTCGATCCTTCACGACGATGCGTCGGTCGTCGTGATCGACAAGCCCGCGGGCATGGTCGTTCATCCGGCCGCGGGTCATCGCACCGGCACCGTCGTGCACGCGCTGCTCCATCATGTCGGCGGCCTCAGCGGCGTCGGCGGCCGCGAACGCCCGGGCATCGTCCACCGGCTCGACCGTGGGACGTCGGGCGTGATGGTGATCGCAAAGACGGACGCCGCGCACCGGGAGCTCACGCGACAGTTTCACGATCGCGAGGTCGAGAAGGAGTACCTCACACTCGTCTGGGGCCGGGTCAGCACGGGCACCACGATCGACCGGCCAATCGGGCGTCATCCGAAACAGCGCCAGAAGATGTCCACGCGCACGCCGCGCGGGCGTACTGCCCTGACCAGAGTCGTCGAAGCCGAGTTCGTCGCCGGTCTCTCCTTCCTGCGCGTCGCGATCGCCACGGGCCGCACGCATCAGATTCGAGTGCACCTCGCGGAGGCGGGCCACCCGGTTGCGGGCGACGAGCTCTACGGCGGCGTGCGACGGCGGTTGCCGCCGCGCCAGGCATCCGTGACGCGTCTCGACCGGCCGTTTCTCCACGCCGCGCGGCTCCGCTTCACCCATCCCGGCTCGGGCCAGACAATGTCGTTCGACGCACCGCTTCCGTCCGATCTGGCGCAGGTGCTGGCCGCTCTGCGACGATCATCGTCATGACAGCTTCCAGGCGGCGCCAGCCGGCGCCTCGACTCATCAAGCGGACCGTTCCCTTTCGCGGCCGGATCTTCCGGGTTGAACGGGACACGGTGCGCCTCGCCACGAGCCGGACGGCGGTGTTCGACATCGTGCGCCACCGCGGATCGGTCGTGCTCATCGCCCAGCCGACTCCGGAGTCGGTGGTGCTCATCCGCCAGTTCCGATATGCGATCGGGAAGTCGATCTGGGAGCTGCCGGCTGGCTCACTCGAAGCCGGCGAGCCGCCGGCCAGGGCCGCCCGGCGTGAGTGCGAAGAGGAAATCGGACTCAGCCCGCGTCGTATTTCCAGGGTGGCGGCCCTCTATCCGACACCCGGATTCTGCGATGAGATCATGCTGTTTTACCGCTGTGTCGACTTTGTAACCCCCAGGCACCCGGTTCATCTCGATCCTGACGAGCAGATCCAACCGCGGGTGTTCTCCCTTCGGGAGGCCGGCGCCCTCGTGGAGCGCGGCGGGGTGGTCGACATGAAAACCATCCTGGGATTAGGCTTGATACGGCCATGAGCAGGGAAAAGGACTCCGGGAGTCGTTTTACACAAATCGTAAAACGACTCCCGGAGTCGTTCGCCGCCGCGACGCTCGTTCTCGCTCTTGCCTCCGCCTGCGGCCGCGGCACGCCGAACGGCACCGCCGCGCCGGCCGAGGGCGGGCCCGGTGATGGCGCGGGGCCGATTGCCGTCACCACGGCCGTCGTGCTGCAAAAGCCGATGACGGTCAAGCTCAAGAGCGTCGGCAATGTCGAGGCGTCCTCGACGGTCGAGGTTCGTTCGCAGGTGAGCGGCGAGCTGCTCTCGGTCGACTTTTCGGAAGGCCAGGACGTCCGGCAGGGTCAGTTGCTGTTCACGATCGACCCGCGCGTGTTCGAAGCGACGTTGAAGCAGGCCGAAGCGGCTCTCGCACGGGACACCGCGCAAGCGAAGAGTCTCGAAGCGCAGCATACCCGGCTCGCGAGCCTGTTGAAGCAAGGGCTCGTCTCCCGCGCCGACTACGACGCGGCGGCGGCTTCGGCGGCCGCGATGGACGCCTCCATCGAAGCGGGCAAAGCGGCGGTGGAGAACGCCAGAATCCAACGGCAGAACACACGCATTACCGCGCCGGTGACCGGCCGGACCGGGGCCCTGCTCGTGCACCGCGGCGCGCTCGTGCGCGCCAACGATGCCACGCCCCTCGTCGTCATCAACCGGCTGTCGCCCGCCTTCGTCAGCTTTGCGGTCCCGGCGCGGATGCTGCCACGGCTTCGGCGCGGCGACACCGGGCGAGCGCTCGGCGTGGAGGCCTCGCCGGCCGGTGCCTCGGACAGCAGCTCGACGGGCACCGTTACGTTCATCGACAACGCGGTCGATCCGGCCACCGACACGATTCGGCTCAAGGCGACTTTCCTGAACAACGACCGCCGGCTCTGGCCAGGCGCGTTCGTGAACGTGACGCTCCAGCTCTCGGTCGATCAACAGGCGAAGGTCATTCCGGCGAAGGCCGTGCAGCCGAGCCAGCAGGGCGAGTTCGTCTTCGTCGTGAAAGGCGACCAGACCGTCGAGGCCCGCCAGGTCAAGGTCGCCTGGATCGATGGCGACGATGCCGTGATCGAAACCGGCGTCACCGCGGGCGAGACCGTCGTCACGGACGGCCAGCTCCGTCTCACCCCGGGCGCCAGAATTACCGTGAAGGCCGACGACAAACAGCCATGAACATCTCGGCGCCTTTCATCCGCCGGCCGGTCGCGACGACGCTCATTCAGCTCGCCATCGTCATCTTCGGCATCCTCGGCTATCGATCGCTGCCGGTCAGCGACCTGCCGAACGTGGACTTCCCCACGCTTCAGGTCGAAGCGGGTCTCCCGGGCGCCAACCCCGAGACGATGGCGGCGGCGGTGGCGACGCCGCTCGAAAAACAGTTCGCCACGATCTCGGGCATCACGTCGATCAGTTCCAGCAACACGGTCGGCAGCACGTCGATCACGCTGCAGTTCGATCTCGACCGGGACATCGACGCGGCGGCGCAGGACGTACAGGGCGCGATCTCGCGCACCGCCCGCTCGCTGCCGCCCGACATGCCGTCGCCGCCGTCGCTGCGCAAGGTCAACCCGGCCGACTCGCCGATCCTGTTCCTCGCGCTGAGCTCGCCGACGCTCCCGCTGTCCGAGATCAACGAGTACGCCGAGATCAACGTCGCGCAGCGGATCTCGACGCTCAAGGGCGTCGCGCAGGTCGGCATCTTCGGCGCGCAGAAATACGCGGTCCGGATCGACGTCGATCCGCGCCAGCTCGCGACGCGGGAGATGGACTTCGACCAGCTCGCCTCGGCCGTCGGGCGCGGGAGCGTGAATCGGCCCACCGGCACGCTGTACGGCCCCGATCGCACGTTCGCCGTGAAGACCGACGGCCAGCTGACCAACGCCGAGGGATTCAGGCAGCTCGTGATCGCGTACAGCAAAGGCCGGCCGGTGCGGCTCGACGAGGTCGCGCACGTGTACGACGGCGTCGAAAACGACAAGACGGCGAGCTGGTACAACGAGTCCCGGACGATCTATCTCGCCGTGCAGCGGCAGCCGGGCACGAACACGGTCGAGATCGTCGATTCGATCCGCGCCCTGCTGCCGCAGATCCAGGCGCAGCTTCCGGCCGCGCTCTCCCTCGCGGTCCGCAGCGACCGGTCGGAATCGATCCGCGAGTCGGTCCACGACATCAAATTCACGATGGTGCTGACCATCGCGCTCGTCGTGATGGTCATTTTCCTCTTCCTGCGCAACATCTCGGCGACCGTCATCCCGAGCCTCGCGCTGCCCGCCTCCATCGTCGGCACGTTCGCGGCGATGTCGCTCCTCGGCTTCAGCCTCGACAACATGTCGCTGATGGCTCTCACGCTGTCGGTCGGGTTCGTCGTCGACGACGCGATCGTCATGCTCGAGAACGTCGTGCGGCACATGGAGCACGGCGAAGACGCGATGACGGCCGCGCTCAGGGGCTCGAAGGAGATCGCGTTCACGATCGTCTCGATGACGCTGTCGCTCGCCGCCGTCTTCATCCCCGTCCTCTTCATGGGTGGCATCGTCGGGCGGCTGCTCAACGAGTTCGCGGTGACGATTGGCGTCGCGATTCTCGTGTCCGGGTTCGTCTCGCTCACGCTCACGCCGATGCTCGCCGCCCGGTTCCTGCACCCGCCGCGGACGGCGAGCCACGGCCGGATGTACATGGCGATCGAGCGGGTGTTCGTCTGGGCACGCGACGCGTACGGCTGGGCGCTGCGGCAGGCGATGACGCATCACGTCACCACGATGGCCGTCTCGGTCCTCCTCCTCGTCGCGACCGTCTACTGCTTCCGCATCATTCCGACGGGCTTCATTCCAAGCCAGGACACCGGCCAGCTGCAGGGCCAGACGGAGATGGCGCAGGGCACGGGGTTCGAGTCCCTGATGGCGCATCAGCAGGAGATCATCCGGCTGATCCGCGAAGACCCGAACGTCCTGTCCGTGACGTCGACGATTGGCGGCGGCGGTCCTGGCGGCAGCTCGACCGGCGGCCGCGTGTCGATCGAGCTCAAACCGCGCGCGCAACGAGAGCTCACGGCCGACCAGGTGATCGACAGGCTGCGCCCGAAGCTGGCGGCGGTGCCGGGCGTCCGGGTGTTCCTGCAGAACCCGCCGGTCATCAACATCGGCAGCCGGCAGGCGCGCGCGCAGTACCAGTTCACGCTGCAGACCGGCGACACCAACGACCTCTACACCGCGGCGCCAAAGCTCGAGGCGCAGCTCAAGACGATCCCCGGCATCGTGGACGTCTCGAGCGATCTCCAGCTCTCGAACCCGCAGGTGAACGTCACGTTCGACCGTCCGCGCATGGCGGCGCTCGGGCTCACGGCCGATCAGGTCGAGGGGGCCCTCTTCGGCGCGTTCGGATCGCGCCAGGTGGCGCAGATTTACGCGCCCAACAACGCCTACCAGGTGATCATGCGGGTCGCGCCGGAGTACCAGCGCGACGCGTCGGCGCTGTCGATGTTGTACCTGCGAACGCCGGACGGCCAGCAGGTGCCCGTCTCGAGCGTCACGCGCGTGGACACCGGCGTCGGACCGCTCTCGGTCAATCACACCGGCCAGCTGCCGTCGGTCACGCTGTCGTTCAACCTGCAGGCGGGCACGCCACTCGGCGACGCGGTGGCGCGCGTGCAGGAGGCCGCGCGAACGGACCTGCCCGCGACAGTCGCCACGAGCTTTCAGGGCACCGCCCAGGCCTTCCAGGATTCAACGCGCGGGCTCGGCGTCATCCTGATCATGGCCATCTTCGTGATCTACGTCGTGCTGGGGATCCTCTACGAGAGCTTCATCCACCCGCTGACGATTCTCTCGGGCCTGCCCTCGGCCGGGCTGGGCGCGCTGGTGACGCTGCTCCTGTTCGGCGTCGACCTCAACCTCTACGCCTTCGTCGGCATCATCATGCTGGTGGGACTCGTGAAGAAGAACGGCATCATGATGATCGATTTCGCGATCGAGTCGCAGCGCAACGACGGCAAGTCCCCCGCCGAGGCGATGTACGAAGCGTGTCTCGTCCGCTTCCGTCCGATCATGATGACGACGATGGCCGCCCTGGTGGGCACCCTCCCAATCGCGCTCGGCTGGGGCGCCGGCGCCGAAGCCCGCCGACCGCTTGGCCTGGCGGTCGTCGGCGGCCTGCTCGTCTCGCAGACGCTGACGCTCTTCATCACGCCCGTCTTCTATCTCTACATGGAAGCGCTCGGGGAGCTCCTGCGCGGACGGCGGGGTGTGGTGTCCGTGAAGTTCGGGCCCACGTCGGTCCCGACGAACGGCCGGCGGAGGGTATAGAAATGACCTCTGAGGTCATTTTGCGGAAAGACTCCAAAAATGACCTCAGAGGTCTTCTTAAGCAAACCGCGGCTGCCGCTTCTCGCCGTTGCGCGGTGTCTCGGCGAGCCGCACGAGCGGCACGAGCGCCAGCTTGAGCACCTCGTCCATCTCGTCCACGTAGTGAACGGTGAGGCCCTTCTTGTGCTCCTCGGGCAGGTCCTCGCGGATGTTCTTCTCGTTCTGCCGCGGCAGGATCACCTCGTGGATGCCCGCGCGCCGGGCCGCCAGCACTTTCTCCTTGATGCCGCCGACCGGCAGCACCTTGCCCGAGAGCGTGATCTCGCCCGTCATCGCGATGTCGTTCCGCACGGGCCTCGCCGAGAGCGCCGACGCGAGCGCCGTCACCATCGTCACGCCCGCTGACGGGCCGTCCTTCGGGATGGCCCCGGCCGGGACGTGCAGGTGGATCTCCGCGTCCTTGTAGAACGTCGGATCGACGCCCCACCGCGGCGCGTGCGCGCGGAACCAGGAGAGCGCGATGCGCGCCGACTCCTTCATGACGTCGCCGAGCTGACCGGTGATCGTGAGCTGGCCGCCGCCGGCCATCCGCGATGCTTCGACGAACAGCACGTCGCCGCCGACCGGCGTCCAGGCGAGGCCGACTGCGACGCCCGGATCCTTGGTGCGGTCCTTCATCTCCTCGTCGAGGTGCCGCGGCGCGCCGAGCATCTCCTCGACGATGGCGCGTGTGACTTCGACACGGACGACCTCGCCTTCGGCCTGTCGCCGCGCGATCTTGCGGCAGATCGCGCCGATTTCGCGCTCGAGATTGCGGACGCCGGCTTCGCGCGTGTACCCGCGCACGATCGCCGAAAGCGCCTCGTCGGTGAACGACACGAGCTCCGGCGTGAGGCCGTGGTTCGTGATCTGCTTGTTCACGAGGTGGTCGCGCGCGATCTTGAGCTTCTCCTCCTCGGTGTAGCCCGGGATCTCGAGCACCTCCATGCGGTCACGGAGCGGCCCCGGAATCGTGTCGAGCACGTTCGCGGTCGTGACGAACAGTACCTCCGACAGATCGAAGGGCACGTCGAGGTAGTGATCGCGGAACGAATTGTTCTGCTCCGGATCGAGCACCTCGAGCAGCGCGGACGCCGGATCACCCCGGAAATCCTGGCCGAGCTTGTCGATCTCGTCGAGGATGAACACCGGGTTGCGCGACTCGGCGCGGCGCAGGCCCTGAATGATCTGCCCGGGCAGCGCGCCGATGTACGTCCGCCGGTGACCGCGGATCTCGGCCTCGTCGCGCATGCCGCCGAGCGACACCCGGACGACCTTTCGGCCGAGCGAGGACGCGATCGACTTGGCGAGCGACGTCTTGCCCACGCCCGGAGGGCCGACGAAGCACAGGATCGGGCCCTTCACGTCGGGCTTCAGCTTGCGCACCGCGAGGTACTCGACGATGCGGTCCTTGGCGCGCTCGAGACCGGAATGATCGGCATCGAGCACGGACTTGGTGCGCACGAGATCGATCGACTCGTCCGTCCGCTTCGACCACGGCAAGGCGACCAGCCAGTCGATGTAGGTGCGCGCGACGGTGTACTCCGCCGCGGCGGCCGGCATCTTCGTCAGCCGGTCGAGCTCGCGGAGCGCTTCCTTCTTGACCGCCTCCGGCATTCCGGCGGCTTCGATCTTGGCGCGGAGCTCGTCCACCTCCTTCGCCTGGTCGTCGCCTTCGCCGAGCTCCTTCTGGATGGCCTTCAGCTGCTCGCGCAGGAAGTATTCGCGCTGGTTCTTGCCGACTTCCGACTGCACCTGCGACTGGATCTTCGAGCCGAGCTCCAGAACTTCGAGCTCCTTCGTCAGGATGCGGTTCAGCTGATCCATCCGCGCACGGAGATCGACCGTCTCGAGCAGCTCCTGCTTCACGGCAGTGCCGATCGTGCTCAGGCTCGACGCGACGAAGTCCGCCAGCCGGCTCGGGTCGCTGATGTTCGAGGCGAGGGCCGTCAGATCATCCGAGAGCACCGGCGAGAGCTGCACGACCTGCTGGAAATTCGTGCGGATGTTGCGCTGCAGCGCGTCGATCTCGAGCGCGTCGGCCGCGCTGAGCACGTCGGGGACCTCGGCGATCTGCGCGCGCAGGTACGGCTTCGTCACCGCCACGCTGACCAGACGGATCCGGCTCAGGCCCTGAACGATCAGCCGCAGGCTGCCGTCGGGCAGCTTGAACATCTTGTGGATGTAGGTGAGCGTGCCGATGTCGTGCAGATCGGCCTGCCCGGGCTCTTCCTGGGCCGGGTCGCGCTGCGTGAACACGCCGATCAGCTTGGCGCCGGCAATCGCGTCGTCGATCAGCTTGACGGAGCTCTCCCGCGCCACCGCCAGCGGCATGAAGGAGTTGGGAAACAGCACGGTATCCCGCAGCGGCAGGACCGCCACTTCCGTCGGAACCGTGAAGGAGCGCTCACCGGCGCCCGGTTGGACGCGCGTGGTCTGATCGCTCATATGACCTCCTCGCACTGACGGGATCCGTTGCCGCCTTCGCGCCTGCAAGCGCTTCGGCGAGCCAAGCCCGCCTCCTGGCCCTCCGGCGACCATCGCCGGAGTCGTGCACCCGGGCCGTCGGTCCCCCACGCGCTGCCGGGACACCCCGCCCCGCGTGTGAACCTTCTCTTCAATTAGACGTGGCGGGGTTTGGTGCGGATACACCGTGCAGGCCCCGCCATCGGCGGAGCCTACACGATGTGATGTGGAGGACGCCGACGTTAATTCAGATCGAGCAGGAACCCGCTCGATCGACGCTGCATCTGCTGACGCTGGCGCTGTTCGGCGATCTCGCGCGCTTCCTCGCAGTCCTTGCAGCGGACGGCGAATGGCAGCGCCCGCAGGCGCCGCTCCGAGATCTCATCGCCGCATTCGAAACAATAGCCGTAGGTGCCCTCGGCGTGACGGGTCAGGGCCTCTTCAATCTTGTGTAGCGTCTCCGACTTCATCTGGATCAACGCAAACTCGATATCGTCCTGGATGTCCGCCTCGGAAGCCTCCGCGGCATCCAGCACGCCCTGGCCATCGCCGGCCGCACCAACGGCCCGCACGTCGCGCATCTTCTCCTGCACTTCACTGAGGATCTCGCGACGGCGCTCCTCCAGGATGTGCTTCAGCTCGGCATAGCGCTCCCGCGCCATTTCCGATTCCTTGATGCGTGGCCTCATGACTTTCTCCCTTCTTTCCGCTCCGCGTCTCTTGCTCCGCGACCGCTATGATTGCTATCGGCTAAGCAATAAATCTGCCAAGAATCTCGCAATTCAAAAGCCCCGTAAACCGGCGCTCGTTCTGACCTCGTCCAGGGCATATGTCATTCTTTCACCACCGTCTAAGATCGTGGCGCCCGCGACCGGCCGTACTTAGGAAGTGGCTACCCAACTCCTTGCTGCCGTGTTGGTTAACCTCCCTAAACCCCTGGAATCTCCCTTGGTTCACCACAACCTCTGTGCTCTTAGACGGCGGTCGGTCGGCCCCTGGTTCTGTCCGGCCGGTGCGGGCCCGGCTTCGCCGTCCATGCGCCCTGACAGCTACGTCCCGCGGTTATACTTGGATGTTTCGAGGTTTCAGTCTCGCGCCGCCAAGGGCCGCCGACTGGTCCCGAGCCGTAACCAATCCGAGGAACCCATGGCCAAGCACTGCGAGATCTGTGGCAAAACGGGCGCCGTCGGCCGGACGCTCAGCCACGCCCATAACGTCCGCGCCCGCCGCTTCGAGCCTAACCTTCAGCGCGTCCGCGCGATCGTGAACGGCGGCATCCGGCGCATCCGGGTGTGCACGCGCTGCATCCGCTCGAACAAGGTCGTCAAGGCCGCGTAGCAGGCCGCTGAAAGCCGCGGCCTGAACTTCGAACTCAGAACTTCAAACTTCGAATTCTGGCGCGACTCCGTTCCATGCGTGAGCCGCTGTCCACTCCCAACGCCCCGGCGGCCATCGGCCCATACAGCCAGGCCATTCGCGCCGGCGACTTTCTGTTCGTCTCCGGCCAGATCCCGCTCGATCCGGCCACGGGCACGCTGATTCAGGGGGACATCGCCGAGCAGACACACCGCGTGCTGCGCAACCTGGCGGCCATTCTCGAAGCCGCCGGAGCGTCATTCCACCACGTCGTCAAGACGACCGTGTATCTAGCCGATATGTCTGAGTTTGCGGCAATGAATGAGATCTATGGCACGTACTTTCCGGCTCCCGCACCTGCGCGGGCGACGGTTCAGGCCGCTCGGCTGCCACGCGACGTGCGGGTGGAAATTGACCTCATCGCCTATCTGAAATGACAGACGGCGCTGGCGCAGAAGTACGGGGCTGACGCCGGAAGTACGGCGCTGACGCGCAAGTACGGCAACTTTCGCAAGAGCACAAAACCGCCTCCCAGCGGCGGCGCCGCCGGAAAGCTCGCGCCGGCCGGGCGGCACGGCGCCGAACCCTCGGCAGGCACTTGGCGGGGGTTGTTGCGGTCTTTATATTTCGGGTTCGTTACCGACGCAATTCGCGGCTCTTCCCAACAATACTTCGGCAGTTTTTTGACAGCGTACTTCTCAACGCTCTAGTACTCGCGGCTCTTGACGGCCGTACCTTCTCGGCTTTTCACTCCAGTTACTTCTGAATCTTTTCTCGGCCGTACTTCGCGGTCCTTCTCCAACGTACTTCAGCGACCAGAGCGTTCCACCGCAAGAACGCCTTCGATGTTTTTGATGGACTTCATGACCTTTTCGAGATGTTTGACATCATTGATTTCCACAGTCATCCGGATCGACCCGCGTGAGTCGGCGCCAACCGTGGCTTCCACGTCGCGGATGTTCGTGTTGATTTTCGCGATCCGCGAGCTGACGTCGGCGAGGATCCCGCGGCGGTCTTCGACGCTGATGCGGAGGCGGACGGTGTAGGGCGAGCCGTCCACGCCCTTGTCCCACTCGACCTCGATGCGGCGGTCAGGATCGTAGAGGAGATTCACGACGTTGGGGCAGGTCGCCGAGTGGACGGAGACGCCTTTGCCGCGCGTGATGTAGCCGACGATGCGCTCGCCGCGGATCGGGTTGCAGCAGCGCGCGCGAAAGACCATGAGGTCTTCGACGCCGCGCACCTTGATTTTCTGATCGCCGCCGGTGCCGAGAACGCGTTTGAAGACGCTGGCGATGGCGCCGTCGGGCGCCTTTTCGCGAAGCGCGTCCTGGCCGACGAGGCGCGCCAGCACCGTCCGCGCCATGACGCGGCCGTAGCCGATGGCCGCAAGCAGATCGTCCACGCGCTGCGCGCCGTATTCGGGCGCGATTTTCAGGAGCGCCTCCTCGCTCACGAGGCCCTTGTCCACGTTGAAGCGTCGCGCCTCCTTGTCGAAGAGGCGCCGGCCGAGCTCCAGGCTCCGCGCTTTTTCCTCCGCGTGCAGGTAGTGCCGGATCTTGTTGCGCGCCCGCGACGTGCCGACGAAGTTCAGCCAGTCGCGGCTCGGCTTGTGGTCGGTCTGTGTGAGGATTTCGACGATGTCGCCATTGGCGAGGCGGGTCCGCAGCGGCACCATCCGGCCGTTGACGCGGGCGCCGACGCAGCGGTGGCCGACGTCGGTGTGCACGAAGTACGCGAAGTCGACGGGCGTCGCGCCGCGCGGGAGCGACTTGACCTCGCCCTTTGGCGTGAAGATGTACACCTCTTCCGGATAGAGCTCGATCCGCAGGTTCTGCATGAACTCCTGCGGATCGCGCACTTCCTGCTGCGATTCGAGCAGCTGGCGCAGCCAGTGGAAGTACTGCTCGTCGCGATCGGCGCCGACGCGTCCTTCCTTGTACTTCCAGTGCGCCGCGATCCCCTCCTCGGCGATGCGGTGCATTTCTTCGGTGCGGATCTGGACCTCGAACGGCAGCCCGCGCTCGCCCACGACGGAGGTGTGCAGGGACTGGTAGCCGTTCGGCCGCGGCATCGCGATGAAGTCCTTGAAGCGGCCGGCGACCGGCGACCACATCTGGTGGATGATGCCGAGCACGCCGTAGCAGTCCTTCACCGTCTGCGTGACGATGCGCAGCGCGATGAAGTCGTAGACCTCGTTGAGCGGGATCTTCTGGCGCTGCAGCTTCTGGTGGATCGACCAGAGACGCTTGATACGGCCGTCGAGCGCGACCACCGGGATCTGCGCCTCCTCGAGCTTGGCGAGAAGCCTGGTTCGAAGCTCGTCGATGAGCCCTTCCGTCGCGCGCCGCTTCGCTTCGACCTGGATGTGCAGCGCTTGATACCCGGCCGGATCGAGATGGCGGAAGGTGAGCTCCTCGAGCTCGTTCTTGAGCTTGCTCATGCCCAGCCGGTGCGCGAGCGGCGAGTAGATGTCGCGCGTCTCCTGGGCAATCTGGGCGCGTCGCTCCTCGGGCAGGTGGTGCAGCGTGCGCATGTTGTGGAGGCGGTCGGCGAGCTTCACGAGGATGACGCGGATGTCGTCCACCATCGCGAGGAGCATCTTGCGGAAGCTCTCCGCCTGGCGCTCTTCGCTGGACGAGAACTGGAGGCCCGAGAGCTTGGTCACTCCCTCGACCACGTGCGCGACCTGCTCGCCGAAGAGCTCCCGGACTTTTTCGATGGTGTTCGGCGTGTCCTCGACGATGTCGTGAAGCAGGCCGGCGGCGATCGCGACCGGATCGAGCCGCAGGTCGGCCAGGATGGCGGCGACCTCGAGGGGGTGCACCAGGTAGGGCTCACCCGACCGCCGCACCTGGCCTTTGTGTTCGTAGGCCGAGAAGACGTACGCCCGCCGGAGCAGCTCGATGTCGGCGTCCGGGTTGGCCGCGCGCACCTTCTCGGTGAGGTCCTCGAACCGGATCATCTGTTGTGGTGTCTAACCAATCAGGGGCTCGGAGGCACCTTCGCCCTGCCCGTCCGCTGCGGCGGCCGGCCCTGCCCCTTGATATATACTGACCCGGTTTCGGCCGGCACAAAAACGCTGCCAGGAAATGTCGTCGCCGCGCGGAGGCGCGTCGGCGGAACCAGGCGTCACAGAGGTGGTCATGCGAGCTCGATTCATCCAGGTGGCCGTTGTCGTCATTTCGGTTTCCGTTGCTGCAGCCGGGTGCGGCAAGTACTCCATCAGCAACATCCGCTCTCTCAAGGCGTTCCAGGACGCGAACGTCCTCTACAAGAAGGGCGAGTACTCGAGAGCCGCGGTGCGCTACACGGATGCCGTGACGCTCAACCCGGATCTGGGTTTCGCGTACTTCTTCCTCGGCAACAGCTACGACAATCTCTACAAGCCCGGCCGCAGGGGCGAGCCTGAGAACGACGCGAACCTGCCGAAGGCCGCCGAGAACTACCGGCTCGCCGTCGAGAAGATGTCGGGCTCCACCGACCCGAAAGAGCAGGAAATCCGGAAGCTGGCGTTCGAGTACCTGATCGCGGTGTACGGCCCTGAGAAGCTGAACGACTTCTCGAAGGCCGAGCCGGTCGCCAGGCAGCTCATCGCGATCGATCCCAACGAGCCCACCGGTTACCAGACGCTGGGCCGGATGTACGAAGACGTCGGCCGCTACGAAGAAGCCGAGCAGATGATTCAGAAAGCCATCAGCCTCCGCCCGAACGACGCGCTCGGTTACATGCTGCTCGCCGGGTACTACAACCGTCAGGGCGAGTTCGACAAGACGATCGACGCCTGGAAAGCGCGCGCCAAGGCCGAGCCGAACAACCCCGAAGCCTGGCACACGATCGCCGTCTACTACTTTGACAAGCTGCACCGTGACGCGGCCTTCGTGAAAGATAACCGCGCCAGAGCGCTCGAGTACGTCCTCGACGGCATCGAGACCGAGAACAAGGCCCTCGCGCTCAACAGCCGAGTACTACGAGGCCTTGGTCTACAAGAACATCCTGCTCCGCCAGCAGGCTTTGCTCGAGAAGGATCCGGCCAGGCAGAAGCAGCTCATCCAGGAAGCCGACGTCCTCAAGGCGACGGCCGAGGATCTGCAAAAGAAGCAGAACGCGGCGGCCGGCGGCGCGCAGCGGGGACGAGGCAAGTAAAGAAGAGCATCGGGCAATTGGGTAATTACCCGATGCTTTATCGCTTTCTCATCTCCTCCGTCACGATCCCGACTCGCTCGACGCCCGCGCCCTTCGCCGCGTCGATGATGGCCATAATCTCACCGTAGCGGACCGACCCGTCGCCAATCACGAATAGCGTCCGATCATGCCGCGTGCGAAAGATCTCGCGGAACCGCGCGCCGGCGTCCGCAACCTCCACGGCCTGCTTGTTGATCGTCAACCAGCCGTCGGCGCCGTACTCCGCCACGATATGCGTCTGAACGTCAGGCGGCGCCTCGCGCGGCGCCACGGTCTCAGGTAGCGCGATGTCGAGCCCGCGCTGCGTGAGCGGCAGCGCGGTCATGAAGATGATCAGCAGGACCAGCAGGACGTCGATGAGCGGCGTGACGTTGAGATCGGCCGATCGGCGCGGCGTGGCGGCGGTGACGATGCGTTCGGCGCCGTGATGCTTGTGCGGGGACGACATGGGCAGCTCCAGTGAAGGCTGCCACCCTCATACATTGATAATTGGGTAATTGGGTAATCGGGTAATTGATTCTTTCAATTGCTCAATTACCAATTACCCAATTACCCAATTACCCAATGTTACTGTCCGCCTCCTGTCGCCTTGGCCGCCTCTTCGCGCATGCCCATCGTCACGATCCCGACCTTGGTGACGCCGGCGCCCATGGCGGCATCGACGATCGCCATGATCTCGCCGTACGGGACGGACGGGTCGCCGATGACGAACACCGTCTTGTCCCTGCGCGTCTCGTAGATCTCGCGGAACCTGTTCGGCGCGTCCACGATCCGGACTTCGACCTTGTTGATCGTGAGGCGCCGGTCGGCGGTGTATTCGGCGACGACCTGGCTCAGGATGTCGGCCGCGTCGGCGTTGGTGTTCGTCTCGAGCGGCAGATTGACGTCGATCCCGCGCTGCGTGAGCGGCAGCGCCGCCATGAAGATGATGAGCAGCACGAGCAGGACGTCGATGAGCGGCGTGACGTTCATGTCCGCCGAGGCTTCGGGAGCCTTGACGGTGATGACCTTCTCGGCGCCGTGGTGCAGGTGGGCGTGATGCATTACTGCCCTCCCTGTCCCGCGCCGCCCTGGCGGGAGCGATCGGTCTCGGTGATGAGCGCGACGGTTTCGATGCCGGCCTTCCGCAAGGCGTCCATCATCTTCATGATGGCGCCGTACGGGGCGTCCTTGTCACCCTTGAGATAGACGGTGCGCTCGGCCTTTTCCTCGAGCACGGTCTGCAGGCGGGGCACGAGGTCTGATTCGGACACCTCGATGGTGTTCACGTACAGCTTGCTGTTCGCGTCGATGAACACCTGCGTCTGGTCCTGCGTGTCCGGCTTCTCGCTCGTGTTGACGGCCGTCGGCATCGTCATCTTGACGCCCTGCTGCAGCAGCGGGGCGACAATCATCATGATGATGAGCAGCACCAGCATGACGTCGACGAGCGGCGTGACGTTGATGTCAGACTTGACGCCGCCTTTTGCGCCGCCAACATCCATAGCCATGGTCGTTACTCCCTAGCGGTCTCGCGCGGACCCAGAAACTGGTCCGCGCATCCGACGGCCGCTTCAAACACCGAACGGGCTAAGCAGTCTTCTTGATGAAGTAGTCCACGAGCTCCGACGACGAGTTGTCCATCTCGACGTTGAAGTACTCCAGACGGCCGGTGAAATAGTTGTACATCCACACCGCGGGAATGGCGACGACGAGCCCGAGCGCCGTTTCGACGAGCGCCTCGGAGATACCGGCCGAAACCGCGCCGAGACCGCCCGAGCCGGTGACGCCGATGCTGTGGAACGCGTTGATGATGCCGACGACCGTGCCGAGCAGCCCGACGAACGGCGCCGTCGCGCCGATCGTGGCGAGCGACGGGATGCCCTTCTTCAGGTCGTTGGCCGTGAGCGCCGTGGCGCGCTGGATGGCGCGGCGGACGGTGTCGACCAGGTCTTCACGCGCCAGCGTGCCGCCCGCGTCGTGCTGGAACTGGTATTCCTGCAGGCCCGCGAGGACGACCTTCGCCAGGTGGCTGTACTGGTACGTCTTCGCCTGGGACACGCTGAGCGCGTCCTTGAGGCGGCCTTCCTTGAGGTGCTTGGCCACCTGCGGCGCGTACAGCTTCGACTGTTTGCGCGCCTGCGAGAACGTGTAGTACCGCTCGATAGCGACGCCGAACGACCACATCGACATGAACACCAGAACGAACGCGACGACCTTGGCCGTCGGCCCCATCGCGTTCCACATATCAACGATATTCATTCCGCCTGGTTCCATCCCAGCCTCCGGACTTCAGTCAGTTACGTTTCCTACCCCGAACGAATGAACGAGCCAGACGCGCGCGCGGCGCGCGGCTGGCTCGCGACCGTGATCTGCCAATCAAACGATGCGGCGCCGGCCCCTCCCTGATTAATTCAGCGTGAAGTTCACGGTGACGGTCATGATGACCTCCACCGGCACGCCGTTGAGCAGGGTCGGCGTAAATTTCCACTGTCGCACGGCGTCGAGCGCCGACTGGTCGAGCAACGCGACCGAGCGGAGGACCTTCGCGTCCTTGACGCTGCCGTCTTTCCCGATGATTGCCTCGATGATGACGACGCCCTGCACCTTCGCGGTCTGCGCGATCTGCGGGTACACGGGCGGGACGTGCTTGAGCTTCTTCGGTTCCTGAATCGCGCCGCCCACGCGGACCGGCGCGGCCGGCGGCGGAGGCGGGGGCGGCGGCGCGATGCCACCGACCACTCCACCAGGGACGCCACCGGGAATGCCGCCCGCGACGCCGACGACGCCCGTGAACGTGGGCGGGGCGACCGGTTCCGGCTTGATCTCGGTGGGCGCCTCAATCGGCGCGGCGTTCGGATTCACCTGCACCGGCGGCGTGATCGGCTGCGGTGCCGACGGCGGCGGTGGCGGTGGGGGCGGCGGCGGTGGCGGCGGCGGCATCGTCACGAACGCCATCACCGACTGCGGGGTGGGCAACATGTCGGTCGCCATCAGCGGAATGACGACGAGCGCGCCCAGCATGATGGCGTGAGTGGCGATCGACAGCGGGACCGTGTACCACTTCTTCGTCCCGACTTTGATCGACGGATCGACGATGTCGCCGAACATCTCGCGTGCCACGGGAACCTCCTCCTTCGGTCGGCGGAACTTTCGTCCCGCCCCGCGCGTCTCGGATCTTTATGAGGGGACGCGATGGCCCCTCTTCCGGTCGCGCGCTGTTCTCTCTGGCTTCGTTTGTCGCCGCTCGGCCCCGCCCAACGAAGGCGGGGATTATAGTCAGAGCCAAAAAACGGTGTCAACGAAGCTCGGTCACGAGCTCAGGCCATCACTCGACTTTGGCGGGTTCAGCTGCGCGCCAAAATCATCGTTTCACAGACAGGGCGCCAGACGATACCACCGACGTCAAGTGACTCGCCGTATAGTTTAGACACCAAACCGCGTAAATCGGCCCCAGACAACCTCGAGTGTCCCGCCCCGGCACCCGCAATTCGTCCCAGAAACCGCTCCGCTACGCTTTTTGTCCCCCAATTCTCATGCCATAGAAGGAACGCCAGACGAAAAACACCGAGACCGCCAGGAAAGCCGCCGCCAGAATGGCCGTCAGCGTGGTCCCCTGCTCGTGGGCGAGGCTCACGGCCAGCTCCACCGCCAGCAGCCCGAACAGGGTCGTGAACTTGATGACCGGGTTCATCGCGACCGACGAGGTGTCCTTGAACGGATCGCCTACCGTGTCGCCAACGACCGTCGCCGCATGGAGATCCGTGCCTTTCTGCTTCAGGTTGACCTCGACGATCTTCTTGGCGTTGTCCCAGGCGCCTCCGGCGTTGGCCATGAAAATCGCCTGGTAGAGCCCGAACAGCGCGATCGAGATGAGATAGCCGATGAAGAAGAACGGCTCGAAGAACGCGAACGCCAGCGTGCCGAAGAACACGCACAGGAAGATATTGAACATCCCTTTCTGGGCGTACTGTGTGCAAATCCCGACCACTTTTTTGGAATCTTCGACCGAGGCCCTCGTGGTGCCTTCGAGGCGGATGTTCGCCTTGATGAACTCGACCGCGCGGTACGCGCCCGTCGTCACCGCCTGGGTGGAGGCGCCGGTGAACCAGTAGATCATCGCGCCCCCCGTGATGAGCCCGAGGAGGAACGGCGGATGGATGATCGAGAGCTTGTCGACGTTTTCCGTGAGCCCAGCCGTGAGCATGACGATGATGGAGAAGATCATCGTCGTCGCGCCGACCACGGCCGTGCCGATGAGGACGGGCTTCGCGGTGGCCTTGAACGTGTTGCCGGCGCCGTCGTTCTCCTCGAGGTTGTGCTTGGCACGCTCAAAGTTGACGTCGATCCCGTAGCTCTTCTTGATCTCGGCCTGGATGCCGGGAATCTGCTCGATCGTCGAAAGCTCGTAGATCGACTGCGCGTTGTCGGTCACCGGGCCGTACGAGTCGACGGCGATCGTCACCGGGCCCATCCCCAGGAAGCCGAACGCGACGAGGCCGAACGCGAAGACCGCGGGCGCCAGCATTCCAGTCTCGCCGAGGCCCATCGTGCTCACGGCGTACGCGATGGTCATGAGGGTCATGATCGCCATGCCGATCCAGTACGCGCTGAAATTGCCCGCGACGAACCCCGACAGGATGTTGAGCGACGCGCCGCCCTCCTTCGACGACGTCACGACTTCCTTGACGTGACTCGACTCGGTCGAGGTGAATACCTTCACGAGCTCGGGGATGATCGCGCCCGCCAGCGTGCCGCAGGTGATGACCGTCGAGAGCTTCCACCAGAGGGAGTCGTCGCCGCCCAGTGTCGGAATGAGCCAGTACGACGCGACATAGGTCATGACGACCGACACGATCGACGTCAGCCAGACCAGGCGGGTCAACGGCGCCTCGTAGTTCATCTTGTCGGCGTGTTGGTACTGCCCGCGCGTGATCGCTTCGTTCAGCAGGTACGACCCGCCTGACGCGATGACCATCAGGATGCGCATCACGAAAATCCAGACGAGCAGCTGGATCTGAATCGTGGAGTTCGGCACGGCGAGCAGGATGAACGAGATGAGCGCGACGCCGGTCACGCCGTACGTCTCGAACCCGTCGGCCGACGGTCCGACCGAGTCGCCGGCGTTGTCGCCCGTGCAGTCCGCGATCACGCCGGGATTCCGCGCGTCGTCTTCCTTGATCTTGAAGACGATTTTCATGAGGTCTGCGCCGATGTCCGCAATCTTCGTGAAGATGCCGCCGGCGATGCGCAGCGCGGCGGCGCCGAGCGACTCACCGATCGCGAAGCCGATGAAACAGGGGCCCGCATAGTCGCCCGGGATGAACAGCAGGATGATCAGCATGATCACCAGCTCGACCGAAATCAGGAGCATCCCGATGCTCATCCCGGCCTTGATCGGGATGGCGTAGCAGGGATAGGGCTTGCCGCCGAGCGAAGCAAACGCGGTCCGCGAGTTCGCGTACGTGTTCACGCGGATGCCGAACCACGCCACGCCGTAGCTGCCGGCGATGCCGACGAGACTGAAGAACAGGATGATCAGGACTTTCGGCAGCGGAAACCCGCGGCCGACCACGCCCGTGGCCGGGTCGATCGTCTCGGCGAGCGTGCCGAAGTAGAGGCCGGCGATCGCGCCGATGAACAGCCAGAGAATCAGCAGGAATTTGCCCTGCTGCGTCAGATAGGTCTTGCAGGTCTCGTAGATGAGCTCCGAGATCTCGCGCATCGATGAGTGGACCGGCATGTTCTTCAACTGGGTGTTGATCACCAGGCCGAACAGGCCGCCGAGCGCGCAGATGACCAGGCCGCCGAGCAGGAGCGTGTGCCCGTCGATGCCGCGGAAGCTGACGGCCGACAGATCCGGCAGCACCAGGCTCGACTCGCCGCCGACGCGGCGCGCCGGCTGTTCCTGATCGGCCCGCGCGTCCGTCGCCGAGGCCGGCGCGTCCGCGCTCGCCGCGATCGCCGCGCCCGCCGACACACCCGCCAGCAGGCAGGCGACCACCATCCAACGCATCCATCTCGATCTCATCTGTCTCTGTCTCCCCTGAAGTCCATCTGGCAATTTGGTAATTTGGAATTTGGTACTTGATACGGCGGACGGGCGCGGCGGCATTCTACAGCGTCCGGTCCGCCCGCATCTTGTCGGGCAAACCCATCCCTCCGGTCAGAAAGACGCGGATCCCCTCCTCGACCGAAATCTCCGGAAACGATGCCCGCTCCAGCGGACAGACGATCACATCTCCGAGATACAGGTGGTTCGTCGGCACATACACCGCGAGCAGGGTTTCCGGGCCCTGGCCGCGATCGACCGTGAATTCCTTCGTCAAGAACCCCAGCAGGTACCCGCGCGCGGCGTCCTCGATGAGCACCACCCGCTTGAAGCCGAACTCGTTGTCGGGCGAAAACGCCGAGATGAGCTGCTTCACGGGCGCGTACACCGTCCTGAACAGCGGAATCTGCAGGAGGAGCGACTCGGTGCGATCGAGCAGACGCCGGCCGATCATGTTCGTGGCGATCGCGCCGACGATCAGCACGATGGCCGCGGTCGTGACGAGCCCCAGACCCGGTACGCGCGTGCCGATCACCCGCTCGCCGAGGCCGCTCGTCAATCGGTCGGCGAAGCGGAACACCCACACGATGGCGACCACGCTCACGACGAGCGGCACGGTCACGAACAGCCCCGCGATGAAACTGCGCCGCAGCCACTGCCACATGGGGGGTCACCGCACCGCCAGCCAGACGAACGTCGCCGCCGCCAGCGCGACGCGGTACCAGGCGAACACGTCGAGCCGGTGGCTGACCAGGAACCTGATGAAGTACTTCACCGTGAAATAGCCGACGACGGCCGACGTCACCATCCCGACCGCGAACAGCGGGACGGCGTCGGCTCCGAGGGTGATGTGCCGCAGCTCGAGCGCTTCCCTGGCGCCCGCGGCCAGAATCGCCGGAATGCTCATGAGAAACGCGAATCGCGCCGCGGCTTCCCGTCTCAGTCCCAACGCCATGCCCGTGACGATCGTCGCGCCCGATCGCGACACGCCCGGCACGAGCGCAACGGCCTGCGCGGCGCCGATGGCGAGCGCGCCGGCGGCTGTCAGCGCCTCTTCCCCTTTGGTGCGGGCGCTCAGCCGCTCGATCACGAGCAGCAAGCCCGCCCCCACAATCAGCGCGATGGCCGCCACGAGCGGCGTGCGAAGCGTCGCCTCGACCGCATCCGTGTAAATCGCGCCCGCGACCACGATGGGCAGCGTGCCCACGGCGATCAGCCGGATTCGTCGCTCCGCCGGACCCGGCGAGCCGCTCAGAGCTCGCGGCAGCGCCGCGATCATCTCCCGGATGTCGTCGCGGAAAAAAACGAGCACGGCCGCGAGCGTGCCGACGTGACAGGCCACGTCAAACGCCAGGCCGAACGACCGCTCGGCGTCCCAGCCGAAAAACGCGCGACCGAGGATGAGGTGCGCCGAGCTCGACACCGGAAGGAACTCCGTGAGTCCCTGGACGATGCCGAGAAGCGCGGCCGCAAGAAGATTCACCCAGCCACTTCAGCCTTCCACCTGCCACGCGCGGCCGGGCTCACGCGCGCCGCCTGGCCTTCGCCTGCGCCTGGGTGACCGTCGGCGTGCCGCCGCGGCGTTTGCTCAGGACGACCGCGACCGCCGACGCGATGTAGACCGTCGAGTACGTGCTCGTGACAATCCCGACGAGCATCGCGAACGCAAAACCCTCGAGCACCTCGCCACCGAAGAGATACAGCGCCAGCACGGCAAGGAAGGTCACGCCGGCCGTGATGATGGTCCGCGGGAGCGTCTGGTTCACGCTCGTGTTGATCACCGAATCCATGCGGCTCGGTCCGGCTCTTTCGCAGATTCTCCCGGACGCGATCGAAGACGACGATCTGGTCGTTGACGCCGTAGCCCGTCAGCGTGAGGATGGCGGCTACGACGTTCAGCGTGAGCTCGTAATTGAACAGCATCAGCAGCGACAGCGTCACGAGCACATCGTGGATGCTCGCGATCATCGCGCCCACCCCGAAACTGAGCCGGAACCGGAGGGCGATGTACGCCATGATGCCGACGAGCGACGCAACGGTCGCCATGATCCCCTTCCGCTGCAGATCGCGGCCAATCGTCGGCCCGACGAGGTCGCGACTGACGCGTGTGAACTCGCCGACATTGGCGGCCTTAAGCGCTTCCTCAACGCGCGCCGCGTCGGCGTCAAGACCCAACCCTTGCTCGGTCCCCGACAGGATCGGGAGCCGAATCATGATCTGGTTGTCGCCGGGGGAGCCGAACCTCTGGACGACGGTGTCCCCGCTCAGGGCGCTGAGGGCGTTGCGAACCACCTCTTCGCCCGTCGGCTTCGCGAACTGCACCACGATGACGGTGCCGCCCGTGAAATCCACCCCGAGCGCCATTCCACCGCGACTGACCATGGTGGCGATGCCGGTCGCAATCAGGGCGATCGAGAGTACGAAGGCGTGCCAGCGCCACCGGATGAAATTGAAGTTCGTATTCGCGAGAATGCGCATCGGTCGTCGCTCCAGCCTCTATATGCTCAACTTCACCGATCCCGCCGGCTTGCGCGACAGCACGAGCTCGAACAGCGTCCGAGAGACGAACACCGCGGTGAACACGTTTGACAGCAGCCCGAAGAACAGCGTCGTCGCGAACCCCCGAATCGGCCCGGTCCCGAACTGAAACAGGAACGCCGCCGAGATCAACGACGCAATGTGGGTGTCCAGAATCGTCAGGAACACGCGATCGAAGCCCGCCGCGACCGCCTGGCGCGCGCCCTTCCTGGCCGCCAGTTCCTCGCGGATGCGCTCGAAAATCAGCACGTTCGAATCGACGCCGATGCCAATCGTGAGGATGAAGCCGGCGATGCCCGGCAAGGTCATCACCCCGCCGATGTAGGCCATGAACCCGAGCAGGATGACCAGGTTCAGCGCCACCGAGACCACGGCATTGATCCCCGAAAGCTGGTAGTACGTGAGCATGAACAGCGCGACGAACGTCAGGCCGACGATCGACGCGATGATCCCGGCGCGGATCGAGTCGCGCCCCAGGGACGGACCCACTTCACGACGCTCGAGATAGGACAGCGACGCCGGCAGCGCGCCCGACCGCAGGACCAGCGACAGGTCGCTCGCTTCCTGAGGCGTGAAGCTCCCCGAAATCCGGCCTTCCCGGTCGATGCGGCCCTCGATGACCGGCGCCGATTGGACGAAGTCATCGAGGATGATCGCCAGCTGCCGGCCGATGTTCGCGCCGGTCGCCTTGCCGAACTTGACCGCGCCGTCGCTGTTGAGCGAGAAGCCGACGGCCGGCTGGTTGAACTCGTCCACGGTCGGGCGGGCGTTGCGAAGGTCGGTTCCGGTCACGACTGGCGTCCGGCGGACGAGGTACAGCACCTTCGACGAATCGCCCTGGGTGCCCGAGAGCCCGGGCTTGATCTCCATATCCGGCGGCACCTTGCCGCCGTGCGCCTGCAGCAGGGTCGCCTCGTCTGCCGCCACGCCTTCGACGAGCTTGATTTCCAGCCGCGCGGTCTTCCCGATGAGCTCCATCGCGCGGGCAATGTCGGACACGCCCGGGAGCTCGACGACAATCTGATCGCCGGATGTGCCGTAGGGCGCCACAATCGGCTCGGAAACGCCGTACTCGTTGACGCGCCGCTCGATCGTCTGGAGCGCCTGCGTCACAGCGTCCGCGCGGTTTCGGACCGCCATGTTCGGACGCATGCGGAGCCGGTAGGTGCCGCCGCCCTGGCTTTCCCGATCGAAACTTGCGGTGACCTGCAGGTCGGCGATCTGGCGGAACTGTGTGTCACTGGCTTGTGGGATGCCTTCGACCATGAACTCGGTCAGGCTCGTCGGCTTCACCGCCGTGGGCGTGATGCCGGCGGTTGTGAGCGCTTCACGGAGTTGTTCGGCCGCCGTCTCGGTCTCGAGCTTAAGCGCGTCGTCGGTGTGAACCCTCAGGATCATGTGCACGCCGCCCTTGAGGTCCAGTCCGAGTTTGACCTTCTGGCTCGGCGGGTAAAACGCCCAGACGGCCAGCGCCGTCACGGCGAGGATCAAAAGCATCTTCCACCGGAGGTTTGCGTACATCGTTGTTAGTTCCGACCCGACTCGGGCTGCACGACGGGCTCCTGCCCCTGGTAGCCGCCAATGGCTGCTCGCGCCACCTCGATCTTCACTTTGTCCGCGATCTGGACCTGGACGGTCAGATCCGACACTCGCGTGATCAGCCCGTAAATGCCGCTCGTCGTGACGATCTTGTCACCGACCTTCAACGCGGCCTGGAAGTCCTGCACCTTCTTCTGGCGCTTCCGCATCGGCATCAGCACCAATAGATAGAAGATGCCGATCATCAAGACGAACGGGAAGAGCTGGATCAGGATGTTGCCCTGTCCCTGCGCCGGCTGCGCCATGGCCACCACGAACGGCACTGTCATGGGATCGGTCATTCTAGTTATGAAATGTGCCGGCGGGAATACGTCTCGAGGAACGCTCTCTGGAACGTATCGAAGGTTCCGAACTCAATAGCCTTCCTAATCCCGCGCATGGTGTCAAGGTAAAAGTGTAGATTGTGCAACGTGTTAAGGGTGGCCGCGGTGAGCTCGCCCGACACGAACAGGTGCCGGAGATAGGCGCGGCTGTATCGCCGGCAGGTCGGACAAGTGCATTCGCCATCCGGGGGGCGGTGGTCCTCGGCGTAGCGCGCGTTCTTGATATTGAGAGGCCCGTGCCGGGTGAAGAGCTGGCCGTTTCTGGCGTTTCTGGTCGGCAGCACGCAGTCGAACAGATCGATGCCCCGGGCCACGCTTTCGACCAGGTCGTCGGGCATCCCCGTCCCCATCAGGTAGCGCGGCCGGTCTTCGGGCAGCTGGGGAGCGGTGTGGCCGACGACGTCGTACATCGTCTCGACCGGCTCCCCCACAGACAAGCCCCCGATGGCATACGCATCGAATCCGACGGCGACCGTCCCCTGGACGCTGAGATCACGAAGATCCTTGAACGTCCCGCCCTGCACGATCCCGAACTGCACCTGGCCGGGCGCAGGCCGCGGAAGCTCCGGCGCGGCGCCGCTCTCGAGCGCCTGATGCCGATCGCGCGCACGGCGCGCCCACCTCAACGTGCGCGACATCGCCGCCTCGGCCTCCTCACGGGTGGCGGGCCAGCTCGGGCACTGGTCGAACATCATCGCGACATCCGAACCGAGACGGGCCTGGATATCGACCACCGACTCCGGCGTCAGGGTGTGCGACTGCCCGTCGAGGTGCGAGCGGAACACGACGCCGTCTTCGGTCACCTTCGCCCGGGACGCCAGACTGAAGACTTGATACCCGCCGGAGTCGGTGAGGATCGGCGACGGCCAGCCGGTAAAGCGGTGGAGACCGCCGGCGCGCGCGATGAGATCGGCGCCCGGACGAAGATGTAAGTGATACGTGTTGGCGAGCAGGATTTCGGCGCCGAGATCCTGCAGCTGCTCGACGGTCACGCCTTTCACGGCGCCGCGTGTGCCGACCGGCATGAACGCGGGCGTCTCGACGATCCCGTGCGGCAGGGAGAGGCGGCCGCGCCGCGCCTGGCCGTCCCGCGCGACAACCTCAAACCTGAACGGTTCGCTCACCGCGCTTAGCCTATAATGACCTCCCGATATTTCCCGTGAAACGTCTTCGCGTTGGTGTGCTCTACGGCGGACGCTCGGGCGAGCATGAAGTCTCGCTGGCATCCGCGGCGGCTGTCTTCGCCAATCTCGATCGACAGCGCTACGAGCCTGTCGCGCTTCGCATCGAGAAGGACGGCCGCTGGGTACTCGCCGATCGTCCGCCCTCCGCCGCGTCGGCGGCGGAGGTGATCGAGCAGACGCGGAGTGAAGTCGCGCGCGTGCGCGGCGGTCGCGAAGTGTTCCTGCCTCCGCGTCCCGCCGAAGAGACGATTGTGCTGGTCGATCGCCGATCGGCGCGCGCCGACGAAGCGGAAGCCGCCGCGGCGCTCACCGGTCTCAGGCTCGACGTGATCTTCCCCGTCCTCCACGGCCCGTACGGCGAAGACGGCACCATTCAAGGCCTGCTCGAGCTCGCCAACGTCGCCTACGTCGGGTGCGGCGTGCTGGCCTCGTCGGTCGGCATGGACAAGGCCGTCATGAAGGTGCTGTTCCGGGCGCGCGGGTTGCCGGTCTGCGACTGGCAGGTCGTCCGCCGGCGCGAATGGCGGACGTCGCCCCGGACGGTCGGCGCGGCGGTCGAACAATCACTGCCGTACCCCGTCTTTGTGAAGCCGGCCAATATGGGGTCCAGCGTGGGGATTTCGAAGGTCCACGAGCCCCAGGAGCTGGGCACCGCGCTCGACCAGGCGTTCGAGTTCGACCGCAAGGTGGTGGTCGAAGCGGCGGTCGCCGACGCCCGGGAGATCGAGTGCGCGGTGCTCGGCAACGAGGCGCCCGAAGCGTCCGTGCCCGGCGAGATCGTCCCGTCGCGGGAGTTCTACGACTACCAGGCGAAGTACATCGACGGGCACTCGCGGCTGGAGATCCCCGCCGTGCTCGAGGAGGCGCAGGCGCGCGAGGTGCAGCAGCTGGCCCTCGCGGCCTTCGACGCCATCGACGGCTCCGGGCTCGCGCGGGTCGACTTCCTGCTGAGCCGCGCGACCGGCGCGCTCTACGTGAACGAGATCAACACGCTCCCCGGGTTCACCACCATCAGCATGTACTCGAAGCTGTGGGCGACGTCGGGCGTGCCGTACGCCGCGCTCGTCGATCGGCTCATCGCGCTCGCCCTCGAGCGCCACACCGAGAAGCAGGAGCTCAAGACGACGGTGTTCTGAGTCGCGCGCGGGCGATCGCGTGCGCGTCGAGCGCACGATCGACGCGCGTCGAGACGAAGAATGTGCTTGACTCTCCTCAAGACCAACCCTAATCTACGTCTTGCGTGCGATCGACTGACTCATACGATCTGTTGTGCATCGTCGACAGTGATGATGAGTCAGTTGCTCTCGCGCCGTTCTTAATGGACACCGACGGAAGTCGAACGACGCGTCGAGTCATGATCGACCCGAACGCGGCGAGGCGCCAGGCAACGACGTAAGGCGACAGGGTGCGGCACTTGTGCCTGCACCCTTTTTTTTGTGTCCGAGATCGCAGACGCGAGCCGCCCGATCAACGCTCGATTGTCTGCAGCAAGGCAAGGGCGCTGCGCGCGCGGGTCATGCGTGCCGGTTGGCAGCGACGCCGCGGCGCAGTCGATGCCTGCGCAGCACACCACCGTGAAGGGGGGGAACCAAGACAATGGCGAAGAAAGCAGCCAAGGGCGGGAAAAAGAAGGGCGGCAAGAAGCGCTAAGCCTGCCTGGCTTGAAAGAGAAAGAGGGGGCGATTGTCGCCCCCTTTTTCTTTTAGACCTCGGGTTTCGTTGCCGCCCTGCTCTTCAAGAAACGAAACCCGAGGTCCTTCCCCCTAACGCGAGGGCGTCGAACCCATCGTCTTGCCGTCCCAGATCCGCACGCGCTCGATCACGTCCCAGAGCGACAGCCCGTCCAGCAGATCCATGCCGTTGACGACCTTACCGAACACCGTATACCTGCCGTCGAGATGCGGCTGCGGTGACACGGTGATGAAGAACTGGCTGCCCCCCGTGTCGCGCCAATCCAGCGCCATCCCCACCGTCCCGCGGAGAAACGGCATCGGGCTCAGTTCGTCTCGAATCGTGTAGCCGGGCCCGCCTTCCCCGTCTCCACGCGGGTCACCCGCCTGCACGACGAAGTTCGGCACGAGGCGATGGATCCGGATGCCGTTGAAGAAGCCGGCCCTCGCCAGCTCGACGAACGTCCACGCCGTCAGTGGCGAATCGACGACGTTGAGCTCGATTTCGATGGTTCCCATCCGCGTTTCGATGAACGCGTGAGGTGAATAGTCCGGCCGGAGGAGCCGAGGGGATTCGAAGAGCTCGAGCGACTGCCGGACGGGCGCAGGCCGCACCGGGGCGGCGTCCGGCTGACCCAGCTCACGAAGAAGCTCGGCGGCGCGGATCCGGACGGGCCAGTCGCGATCGGCGAGCGCCTTGCTGAGCGTCGTCAGCGCCTCTTCCCCGCCATACTTCGCGAGCGCCTCGAGCGCGGCCGCACGGGCGGCGTAGGCCGCATCGCCCTCGGCCGCCCGGACATACGCCGCGGCCAGCCGCGGCGCCCCGCCCTGTGGTTTCCGTTCACCCATCAAACGCGCCGCGGTCGCACGCACCACGAAGTCCGGCGCGTCGAGCGCGTCGAAGAGACGCTTGGTGAGATCCGGAACCTCGATTTTCGCAAGCGACTCGAGCGCCGGTCCGCGCACGCGAACGTCGTCGTCGGCCGCCAGCTCCTGAAGGGCGGGGGTGGCCCGATCGACGGGCAGCGAACCCAGGACTCTCGCCAGCGCCGCGCGCACGGACCAGTCCGGATCCCGATCGAACGTCGAGATGACGAGCAGGAACCCCTCCGGATCGAGCTGAGCCGCTCCCGTGATCGCCGCCGCGCGGATCGCGGGCCACGGGTCCGTCAGCAGATCGAGCATCACGCCGTACACCTGCGGTCCACCGGCGGCCGCCAGCGCGTTGACCGCTTCGAGCGCAAGGTTCGGCGGCGTGGCGGGGTCGGAAATGATTTTCCTGAGCGGTTGGGCGACGTCGGCGCCGCCGACCTGACCGAGCGCGCGGACGGCGGCGGCCCGAAGGCGGACATCGCCATCCGCACGTGTTGCCGCGGCCACCGCGGGGGGAACGACACGGCGGTCCTTCGCGGCCGCGAGTCCTCGCAGCGCAAACGCCGGGGTGTAGACACCTGTGCTCGACGACAGCGTGAGCAACGCCGGCACGGCGCGCGCGTCATTGATCCGCTGCAGCGCGTACGCGACCGGCCACCAGCGGGAGACGGGCTGCCCCTGCTCGTCGAGCGCGGCGCGGGCCAGCGCGTCGTAGTCTCGAAGCCGGACGAGCGCGAACAGCGCGAGCCGGCAGACCTCGACCTCCGGCGTCTTCGGCCATCCCTCGTCGTCGGCCTCGATAGCGGCGATCGTCGCGCGGCAACCCGCGGCGTCGGCCACCGCCGGGGCCGCGGCGGGGTCGCCAATGAGCCCCAGCGCTTCGATGGCCCGGCCGCGCACCGCCAGCGAGGGATCCTGAAGGGCAGCGCGCAGCGGATCGATCGCGTCTTTGGATGCGAGCAAGCCGAGCGCGAACGCGGCGGTCGCGCGGGCGTTCTCGTCCGGATCGGTCAACGCCGGGACCAACGCCCGCAGCCCTTCAGCGGCACCGACGCGGCCGATGGCGAGAAGCGCGCGGCGACGAAGCGCAGGATCCGGATCGACCGCGAGCCCTTCGAGATCCGCGGAGATCGCCTCCGTCAGCGCGCGCGGTCCCACGGGCATGGTCGCGGGCCCGTCAACCCCTCCGTCGCGTAACACCCGCTGGTGTTCGAGCCGCAGCGTCCAGGCGGCTTTCGTGTCGATCGGGACCGGCGGCGGTGGCGGCGGCGCCGGCGGCTGGGCGGGCTTTTTGGCCGCGCACGCCGTCAGTCCCGTCACGAGCGCGAGGACCCAGAGGTACTTGCTCACGCGCAGAACCTTTCTGTATGAAGCGTCGCGGCCCGCAGCCGATCGGGCACCGGATTGACGCCGGTGCCAGGACCGGCGGGCACGGCGATCGTTCCGTCGGGTGCCACCTCGATCGGTGGGTCGATCAGGTCCGGGACGAAATATCGCCGGCTCGCCGCGACATCGCCCGGCAGCACGAAGCCGGGCAGCGTGGACAAATGCAAGTTGTGCGCCCGGCCGATCCCACTTTCGAGCATTCCGCCGTGCCACAGCGGAATGGCGCGCTCCTGCGCGATCGCGTGGACGGCGAGCGACGGGCCGAACCCGCCCATCCGGCCGGGCTTGATGTTGATGATCCGGCAGGCTTCGAGATCCAGGGCGTCGATAGCGGCCTGTGGGCCGGTGATCGACTCGTCGAGACAAATCGGCGTGCCGAGCGACGGCTGCAGCCGCGCGTGCTGCACCAGATCGTCGTAGTCGAGCGGCTGTTCGATCATCATCAAGTGAAAGCGATCGAGCTCGGCGAGCACGCCTGCATCGCTGGCCTGGTAGGCGGCATTGGCGTCGACCATGAGCGCGATGTCTCCACACGCCTCGCGAATGGCTTCGACCGGCGCTCGATCCCAGCCGGGCTTGATCTTGATCTTGACGCGCCGGTAGCCCTCGGCGAGCTCCGACTGGACACGCTCGACGAGCGCGGCCGGCGTCTCGTGAATACCGATTGAGACGCCCGCGGCGATCGGACGGGCGGTCCCGCCGAGCACTTCGTACAACGGCAGGCGCTCGAGCCGCGCGTGCAGATCCCACGCTGCCATCTCGAGCGCGGCTTTCGCCATCCGGTGGCCACGGACGCGCTTCCAGAAGCCGTGCAGCATTCTCGGGTGTTCAATATCCGCGCCGAGCACCGGCGGCACGAGATACTTCGACAACATCTGCCAGCTCGTCGCGGTAGTTTCAGAGCTGTAATACGGATCCACATCCGCGACACACTCGCCCCATCCCGTGACGCCACCCTGGCGGGCGGCCACGAGCACGAATTCGCGCGCCGACATGCGTCCAAAGCTCGTCTCGAAGGGCCGCACGAGCGGCAGCCGGACGACCGACAGCTCGACCGCATCGATTCTCACGAGACCTCACCAGGTATCGTATCGTGCGAAGTTCGATCCGACTTAAGTGACGAGTCGGTACGGCGGGTACCGATCGGGTAATTGGGTAATTGGTAATTGGGTAATTGTTCTTCAATTGCTCAATTGGTCAATTGCTCAATTACCCGATGGGTCGGACGGGTTTCATTCCACTGCTATACTGACCCCCCCTTGGACTTCCGTTACCTCGCGATCGAGGGCCCGATCGGTCTGGGGAAGACGACGCTGGCCGAACGGCTCGGCGCGCGGCTCGACGCCGCGGTCGTCCTCGACGAGAAGCACAATCCGTTCCTCGCCGACTTCTACGGCGGCCGCCAGGGTTCGGCGTTCCAGGCTCAGCTCTTTTTCACGCTCGCCCGCCATCGTCAGCTGCTGAAACTGCGCCAGGGCGATCTGTTCAGCCAGACCACGGTGTGCGACTTCCTGTTCGACCGTGATCGCATCTACGCGTTCATGAATCTGGACGACAACGAGCTGTTCATTTATCAGCGGCTCTACGATCTCGTCTCGCGTGACCTCGTGGTACCCGATCTCGTGGTGTACCTGCAGGCGCCGACCGAAGCGCTCAAGAAGCGCCTCCGCGAACGCACCCGGCGGTCCGACCAGGACGAGGCGCTGCCGACGGAGGAGTACATCGCCGAGCTCAACGAGGCGTACAACCATTTCTTTTTTCACTACACCGCGACGCCGCTGCTCGTGGTCGAGACCTCGCAGTTCGATCTCAGCTGGGGCGAAGACGCGATCGAGGACCTGTTGAAGCAGATCCGCGCAATGGGACGGGGAACGCAGTACTACGTGTTGAGAACCACCTGATCGCGCGATCACGTCATCGCGCTCTCGGGTTATCGCAGGTATCCGGCCGATCGCACGATAGCGCGATAACCCAATAGCGCGTTTCTGTTACTTTTGTGCCCCATGGCCTGGTTCAAGAAGGCTCGGAAGCCGATCAAGTCCCCGGCCAAAGCCAGCCGGGTTCCGGAAGGCCTCTGGGTGAAGTGCCCGTCGTGTGGACGAGCGATCTACAACAAAGAGCTCGTCGCGACGCTGCAGGTGTGTCCGCAGTGCGCTCACCACTTCCGGATGACCGCGGCCGATCGGCTGAAGATGCTGTTCGACGGCAGGTGGACCGAGCACGATCGCGATCTGCGGTCGCTCGATCCGCTGAAGTTCACCGACACCAAACCGTACAAAGCGCGGCTCGACGCGTCCATCAAGGCGACGGGGCTCAAAGACGCGATCATCGTCGGATCGGGTGAGCTCGACGGCCTCCCGGCCGTGATTGCCGCCATGGAGTACGGGTTCATCGGCGGCAGCATGGGTGTGGTGGTCGGCGAAAAGATCACGCGCGGCGCCGAGCTCGCGTTGGAGACCCGGGCGCCGTTCGTCGTGGTCTCGTGCTCCGGAGGCGCCCGGATGATGGAAGGCGCGCTCTCGCTGATGCAGATGGGCAAGATCTGCGCGGCGTTGGGCCGGCTGGATCGGGCCGGGCTCCCGTACATCTCGATCCTCACCGATCCGACAACGGGCGGGGTCACCGCAAGCTTCGCGATGCTGGGCGATCTGAACCTCGCGGAACCCAAGGCGCTCATCGGATTCGCCGGGCCGCGGGTCATCGAACAGACGATCAAGCAGAAGCTGCCCGAGGGATTTCAGCGCAGCGAGTTCCTGCTCGAGAAAGGCTTCATCGACGCCATCGTCGATCGCCGCGAGCTGAAGCTGCACCTCTCGCGCACGCTCCGCATGTTGATGGGCCTGCCGGCGCGCACGGCTCCGACGACCCCGCCTGCGAGGTCATGAGAAAGCGCTCGCGGAGAGCAAAAGGGAGAGCAAGAGCACGTGCCAAGAGCATGAACCACGAAGGACACGAAGGACACGAAGACAGCGCTGATCTGGCGGCCGCCTGCGGCGGCGTGGCGATCTGTGAGAGGCAGCGACCGACAAGACGTGAGAAAAGATCTCTCGGACGTCTTGTCGCGTCGCTGCCTCTCACAGATCGCGGCCCGGCGAAGCCGGGCCCGCCAGATCAGCGGGTGTCTCAAATCCCTCTCTACACCTGTCGGGTTTTCCTTCGTGCACTTCGTGAGCTTCGTGGTAATCGCTCTTGGCAAGCAGCCGCAACCCACATCGATCCCCACTGAGCAGCCACGTGATCCACCGGCCGTTCCTCGACTCGCTCGAGATCGTCGGCATCAAGCTCGGTCTCGATCAGATCCGCGCGCTCACGCGGCACCTGGGGCAGCCTCAGGACACCTTCCAGTCCATCGTCGTCGCCGGCACGAATGGGAAGGGATCGGTGACGGCGATGATCGAGCGAGGGCTGCGCGCGGCCGGATATCACACCGGCCGGTATACGTCGCCGCACCTCGTGCATCTCGAAGAGCGCTTTGCGGTTGACGGCCAGACGACGGCTGCGGGCCAAGTGGACGCTGCGATGGCACGGGTGGAGGCTGCGTCCGCTCACCTCCCTGCTCCGCCGAGCTACTTCGAGGCGACGACCGCGATGGCGTTCGAGATCTTCCGCGAAGCAGGGGTCGAGATCGCGGTCCTCGAAGTCGGCCTCGGCGGACGACTGGACGCGACGAACGTCGTCAACCCACTGGCCGTCGCGATCACGGCGATCGACTTCGATCACCAGGCGTTTCTGGGCGACACGATTGAGGCGATCGCCGGCGAAAAAGCTGGTGTCGTGAAGCCGGGCTGCCTGACGGTCCTGGCGAAGAACTCGGAGACCGTTCGCGGCATCGTCGGCGACACGTGCGGCCGGCAGATGGCGCGCCTGGTGTATGCGCCGGACGGTGTCACCACCGAGATGACCGTCGACGCGGGGGTCACCAGGCTTTCGCTCTCCACTCCCCGGCAGTCGTACGGAACTGTGACGCTGGGCCTCCGGGGCCGGCACCAGATGGACAACGCCATCACGGCAGCCCGATTGCTGGAAGAGCTGCCGGCGGCCGGGCTGGCGGTTCCCGCCGACGCCATCCGGATGGCGCTCGAGGACGTCGATTGGCCGGCACGGCTCGAACTGCGGCGCGTCGACGGCCACGAGATCCTGATCGACGGCGCGCACAATCCTGGTGGCGCACGCGCGCTCACCGGCTATCTGCAGGAGACCTACGGCCGGCGAGTGCCAATGGTCGTCGGCATCATGCGGGACAAGCCGATCGACGAGATGATTGAAGCTCTCGCGCCCGCGGCGTCACACTTCGTGTTCACGGCGCCCGCGTCGGCGCGCGCGGCTACGCCCGCCAGTCTGTTGCGCGAGGCAACCCGCGTCGCTCCTGACGTCCCGGCCATCGCGCTCGCGGGGCCGTCTGATGCGTTGAGGCACGCGATGTCACTCGGCCAACCCACCATCGTCGCCGGATCTCTCTATCTTGCGGGGGAGATTCGCGCTGGAATCTCGTAAGATCAGGCGATGTTTCGACGGAGTGCCGTCGCGCTGACGGTCCTGGTGGTTCTGCTCACGGCCCGTGAGGCCCTCGCGCAGCAGACGACCGGACCGTTCGGGGAGTGCAAGACCGGTCTGGTCATCCGGGTCAGCGCCGAGACGCTGTTCGATCCCAACGACAAAGAAAAGCCGATCGGCAGGCTGCTGAAGGGCGTCGCCCGGAACCCCGTCACGATCGAATGCGACGAGACCCGGATCTTCGCCGACGAAGTCGAGTGGCGGGATGGCGACGAGGTCGCCTACTTCCGCGGCAACGTCGTGCTGTCGCAGTCGGACCTGAACGTCGCCGCCGACCGCGCGGAGTTTCACCGCCAGACGCGCAACGGCACCTTTTACAACGCGACGGGCACGGCGCACCTGACCGACCGGCAAGTGGACCGGAGCCTGTTCGGCACGCTCGAGCCCGAGGTGGCGTTTCACGCGGAGAAGCTCGAAAAGACCGGGCCGCGGTCGTATCGGCTGACGAACGGCGGGTTCACGACGTGCGCGCAGCCGGCGCCGCGCTGGGAGATGTCGGGCTCATCGGGCTCGATCGTGCTCGACAAACGCGCCGTCCTGCGCAATGCCGTCCTCAAGGTGAAGCACGTGCCGATTTTCTACGTGCCGGTCATCTATTACCCGCTGGAGGAGGACGATCGATCGACCGGGTTCCTGCTGCCGACCTACACCACGTCCTCGATCAAAGGCACGGGGCTCAGCAATGCGTTCTTCTGGGCCATCGATCGCAGCCAGGACGCGACGTTCTACCACGACTACTACTCGGAGACGGGTCAGGGAATCGCCGGTGAATACCGGTTCGTCGCCGCCCCGGGATCGAACGGGCAAGCGCGTGTCTACATGCTCGACGAGAGCGAACAGCTCGACGCATCGGGCAACCTCGTCCGCGCGGCCCATCGCACGTACGACATCACCGGCCATACGTCGGTCAGCCTGCCGCGCGGCTTCCACCTGTACAGCCGGACCAACTACGTTACCGATATCACGACGAAACAGCTCTACCAGCAGAACATCGCGGAGTCGTCGCGCCGCGATCGCTACATCGGCGCCACCTTGAACGGCAACCTCGGCCGCTACCGCCTCTCGGCCAACGTCGAGCAGCGCGATGCCTTCTTCGAGGAGCCTCAGACGGACGGCACGATTGAGTTTCTCGCGCGCCGGCAGGGACGCATGCCGCAAGTGAACCTCGTGGCAACCGAGAAACCGATCCGCCGCTCGCGCCTCTATTTCGGTCTGAACGGCGAGATGGCGAACCTGCTGTCTCAGGACGATCTCGACGATCCCACGACGGACCACAGCCTGTGGCGGTTCGACGCGTTCCCCACGCTGCGGTTCCCGCTGAGCAAACTGCCGTGGCTCACCGCGACGGCCGCCGGCTCGTGGCGGTTGACGCACTGGCTCGAAAGCATCGACCCCGTTACAAGGGTACAGATCAACCGGCCGCTGACGCGCCAACTGCTGGACGCACGGCTGAACGTCACCGGCCCGGTGGTCTCCCGCATCTTCCAGACACCCGAGAGCGGCTATGCGGAGCGACTCAAGCACCTCATCGAGCCGAACGTCTCGGTGCGGTGGCTTTCCCCCTTCGATCGCACAGAGGAAGTCGTCAAGTTCGACGGGAGCGACTATGACGTCGGCGGAACGATGTCGCTCAACTACGGGTTGACGAATCGACTGCTGGCTAAGCGGAAACGCGACGGCAAACCCGGCGACGTCCGGACGATCCTCACGGCGAGCCTGAGCCAGACCTATCACACGAACGCGCTCGCGGCGCAGAGCGACCCGAACTACCAGTCGGCGACGAATCAGAAATTCTCCCCGCTGTTGCTCGACGTCGATGGGCGGCCGACCGACCACTGGGCGTCACGCTTCCGGATGGAGCTCGATCCCGAGTTCAAAACGCCGCGGATGTTCAGCCTGTCGAGCGCGTACGACATGCCGAACACGCAAGTGACAGCCGGCTGGCGGAAGTATTACCAGGTCTCGAACGGCCAGCCCGGGTTCGAAAGCAACGTCACGACGCACACGCTCTACGCAGGCTCGTCGTTCAAGTTGTTCCAGAATCGCGTGGGCGGCAGCTACGGATTCGACTACGACCTCCGCGAGCAGGCGTTCCGCCAGCAGCGGTGGGTGGCCTACTACAACGCACAGTGCTGCGGCATCTCGATCGACTACCAGAACGCGGTCGTCGGCGCGGTGGGAGTCCCCGGCACGCTGACCGACCGCCGGTTCGGCCTGTCGTTCACCCTCGCCGGGATCGGCTCGTTCGCCAACCCGTTCGGTGCCTTCGGGGATAATAGCGGGCGTCGATGAAGGGGTTGATCCTGAGCGGCGGGAAGGGAACCCGCCTGCGGCCAATCACATACACACGCGCCAAACAGCTCGTGCCCGTGGCCAACAAGCCCGTGCTCTTCTACGGGCTCGAGGCGCTCGTCGCGGCCGGCATCCGTGACATCGGCATCGTCGTCGGCGATACGGCGGCTGAGATCCGGGCGGCGGTCGAGCGACGGATCGCGCTGGGGCGCCCGCGTGACGTACATCGAGCAGGACGCGCCGCGCGGGCTGGCGCACGCCGTGCTGATCAGCGAGTCGTTCATCCAGGGCGATCAGTTCGTGATGTACCTCGGCGACAACCTGCTCAAGCACAGCATCGCGAGCTTCGTCGAGGAGTTCCATCGCGAAAAACCGGCCGCGCAGATTCTGCTCGCCAAGGTGCCCGACCCGCAGATGTTCGGCGTCGCCGAGCTCAACGGCCAGCGCGTCGTGCGGCTCGTCGAGAAGCCGCAGGAACCGAAAAGCGATCTGGCGCTCGTCGGCGTGTACATGTTCGGGCGGGAGGTCTTCGACTCGGTCAAGCGGATCAAGCCGAGCTTCCGAAACGAGCTCGAGATCACCGACGCCATCCAGGATCTGATCGACCAGGGCCTCGAGGTCCGGGCGCACATCGTGGACGGCTGGTGGAAGGACACCGGGAAGCTCGAAGACATGCTCGAAGCCAACCGGCTCATCCTCGACACGCTCGAGGCGAAGATCGAGGGGCGCGTGTCGGACGACTCCCGAATCGAAGGCAAGGTTGTCGTCGGACCGGGCGCCGTCATCGAGCGCTCGATCGTCCGCGGACCGGTCATTATCGGCGCGGACGCGAAGATCTCAGGCGCGTACATCGGGCCGTTCACTTCGATCGGCGACCGCGTCGAAATCCGGGAGACCGAAATCGAGCACAGCATCGTGCTCGAGGGCGCCGTGATCGCCGATCTCGCCAACCGGATCGAGGACAGCCTGATCGGACGGGGCGTGCACATCTACCGCGCGCCGAAAAAGCCGTCCGCCTACCGGTTCATGCTCGGCGACAACTCCGAAGTGGGCATTCGATGGTAGAAGTGCTCGTCACCGGCGGCGCCGGATTCATCGGATCGAACTTCGTCCGCTGGGCGCACGACGCGCATCCCGACTGGCGCATCACGACGCTCGACAAGCTCACCTACGCGGGCCGGCTCGAGAACCTCGACAGCGTGAAGGACAGCCCGCGCCACCGGTTCGTCAAAGGCGACATCGCCGACGCGGCCGTGGCCGCGCCGCTCGTGCGCGCGTCGGAAATCGTCGTGCACTTCGCCGCCGAGACCCACGTGGATCGATCGATCCTCGCCGCGGGCGATTTCATCCACACGGACGTGTTCGGCACCTTCGTCCTGCTCGAGGCCGCGCGCGAGGCGCCGGGCCTCAGGACATTCGTCCAGATCTCGACCGACGAGGTGTACGGCAGCGTGCCCGAAGGCCAGAGCCGCGAGACCGACGAGCTGCGGCCGCGCAATCCGTACGCCGCGAGCAAGGCGGGCGCCGACCGGCTCGCCTACAGCTACTGGGCGACGCACGACGTTCCGGTCATCGTCACGCGCGCGTCGAACAATTACGGTCCGAACCAATTCCCGGAAAAAGTCATCCCGCTCTTCACGACCAACGCCATCGACAACAAGCCGGTGCCGCTCTACGGCGATGGCCTGAACGTGCGTGACTGGCTGCACGTGGACGATCACTGCCGCGCGCTCGATTTCCTGATCGACCGCGGACAACCCGGCGAGACCTACAACATCGGCGGCGGCAACGAAGTGCCGAACATCGAGCTCACCCGCCGCATCCTCGGTCTGGTCGGCCGGCCCGAGTCCTTGATTCAGCCCGTCACCGATCGGCCGGGACACGATCGCCGGTATGCCCTCGACACGTCGAAGGTGCAGGCGCTCGGCTGGCGGCCCAGGATGGACTTCGAGACCGGCCTCGCCGCCACCGTCGAGTGGTATCGCCACAACGAAGGCTGGTGGCGTCCGATCAAGGACCAGGACCGCGCGTTCCGCGCCTACTACGACGCGCAGTACGGCAAGCGGCAGTCTCCCGTCTAAGTCTTCGATGGCCTCGACGACGCTGGTCACCGGCGCGACAGGCTTCGTCGGCAGGCACCTGCTGGATCGACTCGCCGACCGCTCGCCGGTGGTCGCTTGGTATCGGCCCGATGGCACCGGTCCGGACCTCGACCGCGACGTCGATTGGCTGGCGGTCGATCTGCTCGACCGCGCCGCAGTCGCGCACGCTCTTGACGAAGTGGGGCCGGACGCGGATCTACCATGTCGCCGGCGCGCCGCAAGTGGACACGTCGTGGCAGAACGTCGTGCCGCACCTTCGCGCAAACGCGCTCGCCACGCACCACCTGCTCGACGCCGTACGGGTCCGGGACGAACCGTGCCGCGTGCTCGTCGTGTCGTCAGCGCTGGTCTACCAGGTCACCGACGAACCGATCAGCGAAGAGACCGCGCTCCTGCCCTCGACGCCGTACGGGCTGTCGAAGCTCGCTCAGGATCAGCTGGCGCAACGCGCCTGTTACGAGGACGGCCTCGACGTGGTCCTCGCACGGCCGTTCAACCACGCCGGCCCTGGACAGAGTCCGGCGTTCGCGATTCCGAGCTTCGCCCGGCAGATCGCGCGCATTGAAGCGGGGCTCGCGCCGCCCGAAATCCGCGTCGGCAATCTCGACACGCGCCGCGATCTCACCGACGTGCGCGACGTCGTCCATGCCTACGTCAGTCTCATGGAGTCGGCGCCGCGCGGCCGCCCGTACAACATCTGCTCGGGCCGCGCCTGGAAGATCGGTGATCTCCTCGACGAGCTGCGGCAGTTGGCGCAGACGCCGGTCCGCGTGGAGGTGGACGAATCGCGCCTGCGGCCGAACGACGTGCCCGTCGTCCAGGGCGACGCGACCCGGATTCGCGCGGAGATCGGCTGGGCGCCGAAGATCCGCGTCGAGCAGACGCTGCGGGATACGCTCGAGTACTGGCGCGCCGAAGTGGCAGCCGGCCGGTGACGCCCGAGATCCGCCGGCAGCTCATCCACATCCTGGCCGCTGCCGGTGCGCTGCTCCTGCCCTGGCTCACGTGGTGGCAGGCGGCGATCATCGCCGCCGCCGCGGTCCTCTTCAACGTGATCGTCCTGCCCCGCATCGCGCCGAGCGTGTTCAGGCCCGGCGACCTCGAGGCGCCCATCCGGTCGGGCATCATCGTGTACCCGCTCGCCGTCCTTGCGCTGTTGATCTGCTTTCCGCGCCAGATGGAAATCGCCGCGGCGGCGTGGGGCATCCTCGCGGCGGGCGACGGGATGGCCACGCTGGTCGGGAGACATGCGAGAACGGCACCGCTGCCGTGGAACCGCGCCAAGTCGATCGGCGGGCTGGTGTCGTTCGTGCTGTTCGGATGGATCGCCGGATCGGGCCTCGCGGCCTGGACCGCAACCGGCGACACGCCGCTCTGGTGGATTCTCGTTGCGCCGGGCATCGCCGCGCTCGTGGCAGGGTTCGTCGAGACGGCCCCCATCCGGCTGAATGACAACATCTCTGTGCCGGCGGTAGCCGCGCTGCTGTTGTGGAGCGTGAGTCTGATCGACGCGGATCTCGTGCGCGCTTCCATGCCGATCTGGACGTCGCGAATGATTCCGGCGGTGGCGCTGAATGTGATCGTGGCCTCGATGGGCTACTTCGCGCGCACGGTCACATTGGCGGGTGCCGTCACGGGAGCGGTGATCGGAATCGCTGTCTATCTCGGAACCGGGTGGCCCGGCTGGGTGCTGCTCTTCGCGTCGTTTCTCGCCACCACGCTGGCCACGTTTGCCGGCTTCCGCCGCAAGGCCGCCGCCGGCATCGCGGAAGAGCGCGGCGGACGACGCGGACCGGGCAATGCCCTCGCGAACACCGGCCTGGCGGCGTGGGCGGCGCTCCTCTGTCTTGGCGTCGCGCAACCGGCGCTGGCCACGCTCGCGATGGTTGCCGCGCTGGTGACGTCCGCGAGCGATTCAGTCGCGAGTGAAGTCGGCAAGGCCTGGGGCAAGACGACGTGGCTGATCGTAGGCTTCCGGCGCGTGAGCCCCGGAACCCCCGGTGCGGTGTCGATGGAAGGCACGATCGCGGGCATCGTTGCGGCGGTGCTCCTTGCCATGGCGGCGGTTGGTCTTGAACTCATCCCCGCGAGGTGGGTCGCGGCGGTTGTCGTCGCGGCGACGGCGGCGGGACTCGTCGAAGGCGCGCTGGGCGCGACGCTCGAGGCCCGCGGCACGCTCAACAACGACGCCCTGAATCTGATCAACTCGGTGATCGGAGCGGCGCTGGCCCTGGGGCTGGTCTTCTGATGTCCGGCTTCAGGGCTTACGTTGAGCTCGCGCGGCCGTTCACCCTGATTGCGCCGGCGCTCGGGTTTTTTTCGGGTGCGGTCACGGCGATTGGTGCGCGTCCGCCGGAGGTCTGGAGCTGGGATCTCCTCGTGCCAGCCCTCATCGGATCGGGGATGGCCGTCGTCTTCAACGCCGGCAACAACGCGCTCAATCAAATCTACGACCTCGAGATCGATCGCGTGAACAAAGGCAAACGGCCGCTGCCGAGCGCGCGGCTGTCGATCGCAGAGGCCTGGTGGTTCGTGGGGCTCACCTACGCGCTGACGCTGTGGCTCGCCTGGCTGGTCGCGCCTGGCGGCCGCCACGAATGTTTCTGGATCGTCGTCGTCGCCATCATCGCGACGTACATCTACTCGGTGCCGCCGCTCCGCACGAAACAACGCGGTTGGTGGGCGAACATCACGATCGCGTTGCCGCGCGGCGTGCTGTTGAAGGTGGCCGGCTGGTCGTCGGTCAAGACCGTCGTCGGCGTCGAACCCTGGTTCATCGGCACGATTTTCGGCCTCTTCCTCCTGGGCGCGTCGACGACAAAGGACTTCGCTGACATGGAAGGGGATCGCCTTGGAGGGTGCCGAACGCTGCCGATCCTGTACGGGGTGCGTCGCGCCGCGTGGATGATCTCGCCCTCATTCGTCCTGCCGTTTCTCCTCATCAACGTCGGCACCTTCGCCGGCATTCTCACCGGCCACGCGATTCTGCTGCACGCGCTTGGAGTGGTCATGACGGTCTACGGCCTGTACGTCTGTTACCTGATGCTCAAGCGCCCGGAGGATCTCGCGGTCGAGGAAAACCACGTCTCGTGGGCGCACATGTATCGAATGATGTTCGTGGCGCAGATCGGATTTGCGCTGGCGTACGTCTTGTAGACGGCCGGTCCCGGGTTCAGCAGTTCTGTCTTCTTTTCTCAGTGCTCGCGGGGCCCCACCCCCGCTCGCTCGCGCTCCGGCGCTCGCAGACTCGCTATCCTCGCGCGGGGCCACAGGCGCTCTCTCAGTCAACATCCCGGCCGACACCTCAGCTTGACGAGCGCTTCGCGACAGACGAAAATAAGGCGAAAGGTGTCAAAAGCCCTCCAGCTTTCGCTGCTTCCGGACGTCGTCCGGTCGCCTACGCTTCGGGAGGTGGCCGAGGCGGTCAAGGACGCTGGCATCGAAGGATTGCCGTCGGCGATGCGGCGCGCCGACGAAGCGCGCTACCAGGAAGTCACGGTCCGGTCCGCGATGGCCAAGGCCATCGGCATGCCGTTCAAGTGGGCGCTCAATCCGTATCGTGGGTGCACGCACGCCTGCGAGTACTGCTACGCGCGCAAGTACCAGCGGCATCTGGAGCTCGGCACGGGCGACGATTTCTCGACGGTCATCCTGGTCAAGCACAACCTTCCCGAGGTCCTTCGGCGCGAGTTGGGCCGCCCGACGTGGGCACGCGAGCATGTCGCCGTCGGCACCGCGACGGATCCGTATCAGCCGATCGAGGGCCACTATCGCCTCACGCGCCGCTGTCTCGAGGCGCTTATCGCTGCAGAAACACCGTTCTCAGTTGTCACGAAGGGACCGATGGTGGTTCGGGACCTCGATCTGCTGCGCGAGGCCACGCGGCGCGCCGGCTGCGAGGTCTACCTGAGCGTGCCGAGCGTTGATGAGGACGCGTGGTCGCGCCTGGAGCCCGGGACTGCTTCGCCCCGCCAGCGGATTCGCGCCGTCCGCCAGATGAGCGACGCCGGCATCGACACCGGCATTCTGATGATGCCGCTGGTCCCCGGCATCACCACGACCCGCGCCAGCATCGAACGATCACTGCAGGCGTTCGCCGACGCCGGCGTCCGGCAGGTCGGCGCGAACGTCGCGCGGCTCGACCCGGGCGTCAAGGAACACTTCTTCGCGTTCCTGGCGCGCGAGTATCCGCATTTGCTGGAGGGGTACCGGCGGCTGTATCCGCGAGCCTACGCGTCGACGGAGTACGCCGCGAAGGTGAAGGAAACAGTACGGGCATTGAGTAATCGGGTAATTGAGTAATTACCCAATGCCTCTCAGCGCCATCAGCGCCTTCACGCGCTCTTCCGTCGGCGGATGGCTGGAGAACAGCTTCGAGAGGCCGCCGCCGGCGAACGGGCTCATGATGAACATGTGCGCCGTGGCCGGGTTGGCGTCCATCGGAATCTGCTTCACGGCGGCGTCGATACGCCGCAGCGCTGACGCGAGACCCATCGGCGAGCCGGCGATCTGCGCGCCGCCGCGATCGGCGCCGAACTCGCGCTGGCGCGAGATGGCGAGCTGAATGATCGTCGCGGCGATCGGCGCGAGCAGCAACATCGCGATGGCGACGATCGGATTCGTGCCGCCGCGGTCGTCGTCGCGCGAGCCCATCGGGATGAACATCGCCATATGGGCGAGCATCGTGATGGCCGCGCCGATCGTGGCCGCCACGGTGCTGATGAGAATGTCGCGGTGCTTCACGTGCGCGAGCTCATGGGCGATCACGCCTTCGACCTCGGGCTCCGGAAGCAGCCGGAGGAGCCCTTCGGTGGCGGCGACCGCCGCGTTCTGCGGATTGCGTCCCGTCGCGAACGCGTTGGGCGACATGTCCGGGATGAGGTAGACCTTCGGCATCGGGAGGCCCGCCTTCTGGGCGAGCCGCGCCGTGATGCGATACAGCGGATGATCCGGTCCGACGGGATCCGCTCGATACATGCGGAGAACGATCTTGTCGGAGAACCAGTAGCTGCCGGCGTTCATCAACAGCGCGAATACAAACGCGATGATGACTCCGCCGCGCCCGCCAATCGCGCCGCCGGCGACGATCAGCAGGCCGCTGAGGAACGCCAACAGAACCGCGGTCTTCAAAGTGCTGGACATGGCTCAATTATCCCTGATCCGGGCCAGGAGGCCGGCGACGAGCGCCGCGCGCGGCGCCAGTTCCTTGATGACGACATGCTCATGGAGCGCGTGTGGCCCGTCACCGATCGCACCAAGGCCGTCAAGAGTTGGGATGCCGAGCGCGGCCGTGAAGTTTCCATCCGAGGCCCCGCCCGTCGCGCCTTCAGCGAGCGAGCGACCCATACTCCCGGCGACCTCCTGTGCCAGTGCGTAGAGGCGGGCCACGCCTGGAGTGCGTTCCATCGGCGGCCGGTTGATCCGGCCGGTGACGGTCAGCTTTACGCGTGAGTCCACCGGACGGAGCTCGGCGAATGCGTGCTCAATCGCCGCGGCATCCTCCAGGCGGGCGATGCGAACATCGATGAACGCCCGGGCACGCTCGGCGACGACGTTGGACCTGGTGCCGCCGTCGATGACGCCGACGTTCACCGTGAGCCCGCGACCGCCGTCGGTCATTCCTGCGATCGTGGTGATTTGCTTCGCAAGCTCGTGGACCGCGCTGGCGCCCGCCCCCGGGTCGGCGCCGGCGTGCGACGAGATCCCTTCGACAAGGAGCTCGAACTCGCCGACGCCTTTGCGCGCGGTCTTCACCGCGCCGCCGGGCAACGCCGGTTCGAGCACGAGCACCGCGTCGCTGTTCCGCGCGAGCGTCTCGATCGTCACCCGCGACGTCGCGCTGCCGACCTCCTCGTCAGTCGTCGCGAGAAGCCGCACGTGCGGGCGCGACGATTCCGGCAACTCGGCAGCGACGAGCCGCGCCGCCGTGATCCCGATCGCCAGGCCGGCCTTCATGTCGAGGACGCCGGGACCGAAGAGCTTGCCGTCTTTCTCTTCGAGCGGCATGCGCGCGAGCTGGCCGACGGGCCAGACGGTGTCGAAATGACCCACGAGCAACACGCGCGGTCCGCCGCCGCGCCACTGCGCCAGGATATGCGCCGCGGTGGGCCCGCCGTCGATATGCTCGATGGATGCGCCCGCGTCGAGGAGCCGCGCGGCCAGCACCGACGCGCACCGCTCGAGCGCCGCGCGATCCGTGCTCGGCGACTCCTCGGCGACGAGATCGCGAGCGAGGCGGACGATTTGCGATTCGGCCCCGAGACAGGCCGAAATCAGGCCGTTCACGGTCCTATAATACCGGGGTGGTTTCGATGCTCAGACGCTGGCTCGGCGTGACGGCGGCCGTCGCGGCGCTTGGCGTGGCGGCGTTCGCGCAGAGCGCGCCGCCGCCGACGCAGCCGCCGCCCGTTCCCAAACCCTTTCCGGGTTCGAATCCTCCGTCGACGCCGCCGGGCAAGCCGGCCGATCCGGCGACACCCGCGGCTGCCGTACCCGCGCCTGCCGAACGGCCCAACGCCCCGGCGCCGCAGGACCTCAATGGCGCGCCGGTCTATCCCGCCGCGGATTTTCTGGAAACCTTCGACGCCGGACGCGGGCAGAAGTTCTTCATCTACGGCACGAACGCGCCGTATCTCGACATCATCGCGTTTTACCGGAAACAGCTCGGCAGCGGCGGTCAGGAGATCTTCCGTACGCCGGCGATGCAGCGCTTCGACCTCGGCCGGTTCGACGATCAGTCGATGGCGTATCCGCCGAGCGTGGTGGTGAAGGACTACTCGGCGAACGGATCGGCAGGGTATCTCTTCGTGGCCGGAACGACCGAGAAACGGTACAAGACGATCATTCAGATCGTGCCGGCCGTCGGGCGCTAGCCCTGTCCTACCTCACCGCCACTTGACTCACGTCCGGGTCGAAGTGATCGATGATCCAGACATCCGATCGCGCCGTGTAGACCGCGCAAACGAAGCGCCGGCTGTCGGGCGTCATCGCCACTCCACCAATCTCTGAAAACGGCAGCACAGCCACGGTCGTGACGGGTCCGCCGGCCGCCGGCACCGAGAGCACCCGGGTGTCCTTGGTGGTCTCGCCCAGTTTCACAGCGAGGCCTCGATACGCCGCACGCTGACCCGTGATGAGGTAGAGACGCTGGCCATCGCGCGACCAGGCGAGCGGCAACGCGCCGGCAGCCTTCTCAGCGTCCAGCAGTTTCGTCTTCTGATCCGTTCTGGTGTCGAGCGTCCAGATGCCGCGGCCACTCCAGGAGACGGCCACGGTCCGGCCGTCGGGTGAGACCACCGGCGAAAAGACCCAACCTTGAGCGCGGCCTCGTTGCCAGAGCATCGTTTCTCCCTGACCTCGCGCGGGATCGAGCACGTAGAAGTCGCGATTCCCCGCCTGCTGGTAATAGAGGCCCGCCGCGTGTCCCCACGCAACTTCCAGGCTGTCGCTCACGTCGCCGGTCGACACGGCGCGCGCAGGAGCTCCGCTCGTGTTCGTGAGCCAGATGCGGCGTGTGCCGCCTTCATTCGATGCAAACGCGATCTGGCGGCCGTCGGGCGACCAGACGCCGCCGGCGCTCAAGCCGGTCAGGAATGTGAGCTGCCGAGCGTCGCCGCCGGTGATTGACAGGAGGTGAAGATTCGAGAACGTCTCACGGCCGACGGTGAACAGGATCGACCGTCCATCGGGCGACACGCTCGGGCGATCGATTTGCGACGTGCCGCTCGTCAGCTGACGAGTCGCCATCAGATCCGGGGACGACCCGCGGCTGATGTCCACGAGCCACAGGTTCGAGAAAAACGGGTCACGCGCGTAGGTGAGCCGTTGACCATCCGCCGACACTTCGAAAGAGCCGTCCGACTCGAGCCCCGTCACCAGGGGAGAATCGGACGCGATCGCGTCGCCCGCCCGCGACACGCGGACCTTGAAGATGGACGCGGTCTGATCGACGCGTCGCGAGTAGTAGATCGCATCGCCGCCCGGGGACCAGCGCGCTGCCGGGATTTCGCGCGTGTCAGTGAGCACCGTGCGCTGGTGCTGTCCGTCGGCCTGAATGGTCAGCACGGCAAACCGCTGCGCGTTCTGGCTCACCAGAAGGAGTCGATCGCCGCTCGGCGACCAGTCGATGTCCCAGAACCAGTTGTGCTGGCCGTGAAGGGACAGGACCCTCGTGGCCCCCGAGCGCCACTCGCGAAGCTGAACCCGGCCGACGAACGGCTGAACCGTTGCGATCGTCTCGCCGTCGGGTGACCAGCAGCTGCGATGTGGACCACCGGCAATCTGCGTCAGCGACCCGCCGGTTCGCGAGGACACGTAGATGCCGTTCCGGTCCGGACCTCGGAGAAAGAACATGAGCCGCGAGCCATCCGGCGACCAGCGCAACATCCCGGCCTCGGTCGACGATGCGATGGTCACGGGCTGACCGCCAGCCGCTTCCCTGACGGTCACGTGCCTCGATGGCGGATCGTCTGAGACATAGGCGATGAACCTGCCATCCGGAGAGATGGCCGGGCTGGCGTCGGCGCCGGTAAACGTCACCTGTCGATGGTCTGGAGCGACCGATTGACTGACAATGGGCGACGGGGCCGGGGCAAACCGCCAGGTCGCGACCGCAAATCCGCCCAGGGACGCAAGCCCGAGCCCGGCCGCCAGCGCGATCTGCAGATGACCCGTGCGCCGGCTCCCTCTCGCGCCAGTTGCCTCTTGCCCCACCGATGGGACGGCGGCATCCGACACCGTCGCGATGGCAGGCGCGGCGAGCGGCGGCGCAGGCGTCGAGACCGTGACGGTGGCGATGAACCGGTAGCCGGACTTCGGAACCGTCTCGATATAGCGGTTCATCCCGTGGCCCTCGCCGAGGGCCTTGCGGAGCACGAATACACAGCGGCTGACGTTGGCCTCCTCGACGAACGTGTCGGGCCAGACCGCGCGAATGAGCTCCTCGCGGCCGACCAGGTGGCCGGCGTTCTCAACGAGGGTTTCCAGAACGGCCAGAACCTTGGGCGTGAGCTGAACCATCTCCCCGTTTCGCCGCAGCCGCTGTTCCGCTGGATTCAGCTCGAAGGGACCGAACGCATACACGTGCCCGTTCTTCTGAGTCATGAGCGGCTCCGGTTTAGGAGAAAACAAGGAGATTTCTCCGAACTTCTTGGAAGGACTTCTCTCATTCGCCCGGCCTAGCCTACCGCGCCCGGACTTCGGAGGAGTCCAGTCCCGATGGTTAGACGATTGTCGCGCGCTCTCGTCCTGCTGTCCGTCATCATAGACGTGCAGTTCGTCCAGGGCTGCGGGGAATCCCGATATCCCGGGCCCAGCCAGACGCCAACGCCTACGCTCGCGATTCTCGAGATTCAGGGCAATACCGAACTGACGGCAGTGGGCCAAACCAGCCAGCTGCGGGCCCTGGCGCGATGGTCGGATGGCCAATCGACGGACGTCACGAATGAAACGTTCTGGTCAATCATCGGGCCGCCAGAAGCATTCGGCACGCTGGCGCGCGGGGTCGCTTCGATCTCGACCTCGGGCGTCCTCCAGGCGAACGAGCTCGGCATGGCGTACGTGCGCGCCACCTACTTAGTCGGCAGGAGGGACGTTCGACTCACGGTGACGCCGGCCGGCACGTTCGTGGTCGCCGGACGTGTCAGACAGCCTGGCGCAAGCAGTCTCGCCGACGTGATGGTGAGCGAACTCGTGTCCGGACGGTCGACGACGACGATCGGAGGCGACGGCGCCTTCATGCTCGCAAGCCTGATCGGGACGGAGCTCAGGCTGACCAAAGACAACTACGAGACGGTCGTGACATCGGTGCGGCGTTTTGACGATCTGCTGAGCGTGCCGATGCAACCCGTGCACCGGATCGTGGCGGGCGGCAGCCTCTCGGGAACGATTGCGCCGAACGATCTTTCGTACGAAGTCATGCCGGGAACGCATTGCGGTATCTGCCGGCTCGTCCGAATTCACAGCAGTGGGGCGGGCAGACTCACCCTGACGCTGAGGTGGACCAATTTAGGTACGCGCATGACCGTCTGGGCTGGAAGCCAAGTGTTCCAGCCCGCTCCGGGATCCACGGAGGTCGTGGCGACGTTCCCGATGAGTCCAGGTGAGACGCTGGTTTACGTCGGCGCAGCCAACACCAGCATGCACGTCAACTTTGACTTGAACACGGCATTCGCGCCGTCGTAAGGACATGAAGAACCCTTCATGAATTTCTGTTCAGGCTTTCGGGCTCTTCAGCCGATATTCCTCAGCCTTTTCCCGTAATCCGATTTCGACCCCCTGCTCCACGGAGACGCCTTTCGCGTTGGCAAAGTCTCGAATCTGCTGCGTGATCTCCATGCTGCAGAACTTCGGCCCGCACATCGAGCAGAAGTGCGCGAGCTTGGCGCCGTCGGCCGGCAGCGTCTCGTCGTGGTACGCGCGCGCGGTGACCGGATCGAGCGAGAGGTTGAACTGATCCTCCCACCGGAATTCGAAGCGCGCCTTCGACATCGCGTCGTCCCACGCCTGCGCGCGCGGATGGCCCTTGGCCAGATCGGCCGCGTGGGCCGCAATCTTGTACGCGATCACCCCCGCCTTCACGTCATCGCGATTGGGAAGGCCGAGGTGTTCTTTCGGCGTGACGTAGCACAGCATCGCGGTGCCGTACCAGCCGATCATCGCCGCGCCGATGGCGGAGGTGATGTGGTCGTAGCCGGGCGCGATGTCGGTCGTGAGCGGCCCGAGCGTGTAGAACGGCGCTTCGCCGCACCACTCGAGCTGCTTTTCCATGTTTTCGCGGATGAGGTGCATCGGCACGTGCCCCGGGCCTTCGTTCATCACCTGTACGTCGTACTCCCAGGCGATCTTCGTGAGCTCGCCTTGGGTCCGCAGCTCGGCGAACTGGGCTTCGTCGTTGGCGTCGGCAATCGATCCCGGCCGTAACCCATCGCCGAGCGAAAACGAGACGTCGTAGGCGCGCATGATCTCGCAGATGTCCCGGAAGTGCGTGTACGTGAAGTTCTCGGCGTGGTGCGCGAGGCACCACTTGGCCATGATCGATCCGCCGCGCGACACGATCCCGGTCACCCGGCGGGCGGTCGCGGGGATGTATCGCAGCAGCACGCCGGCGTGCACGGTGAAGTAATCGACGCCCTGCTCCGCCTGCTCGACGAGCGTGTCGCGATAGACCTCCCACGTCAGGTCTTCCGGCCGGCCGCCGACTTTCTCGAGCGCCTGGTAGATGGGAACGGTGCCGATCGGCACCGCCGAGTTACGCAGGATCCACTCGCGCGTCTCGTGGATGTTCTTGCCGGTCGACAGATCCATGACGGTGTCGGCGCCCCAGAGCGTCGCCCACCGCAGTTTGTCGACTTCCTCGACGATCGACGACGTCACGGCCGAGTTCCCGATGTTGGCGTTGATCTTCACCAGGAAGTTCCGGCCGATGATCATCGGCTCAATCTCCGGGTGGTTCACGTTGGCGGGGACGATGGCGCGGCCACGCGCGATTTCGGTCCGGACGAATTCGGCCGGAAGGCCCTCGCGGACGGCGATGAACTCCATTTCTGGCGTCACGTCGCCCCGGCGCGCGTACCCGAGTTGGGTGACCGCCTGACCGGGCCTCGCCCGCAGCACGGGCCTGCGGGTGCCGCGTCCGACTTCCTGGACATCCTGCCGCTCGCGGATCCACTTGAGCCGAATCGCCGGCAGACCCACGTGCACGTCCACATGGCGCGGACCGCTCGTGTCGTACACGGTGAACGGCGGCTCGCCCTTCGAGAGCCCGATCTCGCGCATCGGCACCTGCACGCTGCGCGGTCCCGCGACGTGCACGCGGCGCGAGTTCGGAAACGCGCGATCGAAATCGGCCGCCGTGAGCGGTTCGTACCTGGGGCGGGACATGCTCAGGCCAATATAGCAAGAAGATTCCATGCCCAGACGATTTCCGATTGGCCTTCGAGTGAAGGAGCGCGGGGAGAAGGTCAGCTCAGACTCTGGCGCGAGTAGACCGTCGCTGGACGCCGCCAGGTTGCCGCTGGCTGGCGTATCGTCAGGCGGGCCCTCCCGCCGCTCCGCAACGCAACTGCCGCTCCCGTTGCCCGCGGCCTCCGCGACGCGGAAAAACGTCGCTCCAGGGGGTTCGTCTTGGTGCACGCGCGTGGGGACCCCCAACCCCACGCGTTGTCGCTCCCTTCCGCGACGTTTTTCAGACTCTCGCTCTCGCCTCGCTGCGAGTCGGGCCGCCTGACGACACGCCAGCCAGCGGCAACGGAGCCGGCTCTTTATTGGGTGAGTTCTTGGAAGGGATCAAGGGAGTCCGGATGACCAGAGGCCTGCAGAAGCCATTTGCCGTCTAGAGGAGCGTTGGAGGACAGCATGAGAACCGTGAAGTCACGGGTTCTTTTCGCGGTGCTTCTGTTGACGGCTGACGTGGTTTCGGCGCAACCGCGAGCTTCGTTTTCAGGTACGTGGCTGGCCACGTCGGGTCCGCAACAGCTGGTGATAACCCAGGACGCCACGCAACTCACGGTGACGGACGCACGCGGGCGCCCCTGGATATACCGGCTTGGCGGGTCGGAAAGCCGGAACGAGACCACCTCAGTTACGGGCGAGAAGTGGACGCACGTCTCGCAGACGAAGTGGGTCAGCAGCGCCTTGGTGATCACGACGACCACGACTCGGGCTGCTGATCAGCGCTGGGATTGGATGACGATCTACACGCGCGATGGTGAGGGGAACCTTCAAGTCACGACCCTGGATGCTGTCACTGACCCCGGGCCGTTCATGGCGATGAATCTGACCAGTGTGACTTACAAGCCGAAGCCCGGACCGCGCATTCATGAATAACGCCTGCGAAGGATGACATTCGATGCGGCTAATTACGGACACGCGGGCGCACCGGCGCGGCCGGGCGGGAGCGTCCCACCGCGCTGCCCACGGTGAACTCTCAGAGGAAGAGCCAGCTCCGTTGCCGCTGGCTGGCGTGTCGTCAGGCGGCCCGACTCGGAGCGAGGCGACAGCGAGAGTCTGAAAAACGTCGCGCAAGGGAGCGACACCGCGTGGGGCTGGGGGTCCCCACGCGCGTGCACCAAGACGAATCCCCTGGAGCGACGTTTTTCCGCCTCGCGGAGGCCGCGGGCAACGCGGAGCGGCAGCAGCGCGTTGCGGAGCGGCGGGAGGGCCCGCCTGACGACACGCCAGCCATCGGCAACCTACCGGCGCCCAGCAACAGCTTGCAGTTACTTGCCGCTGTGCAGGTATTTGATCGCGAGCTTCGGCTGCGCGCGCACGTCGGTCGGCAGCGCGGCTTCGTCGACGAAAAATATGCGGATGATCTTCGGCGACTTCGCCGGATCCTTCACCGCGCGAGACACTCGACTGCGCCGATCGGTATCGGCGGACCAACAGCCGTGGACCGTTAGCGGAACGTGAACCCGACCCCGAATTTGATGTCAGGACTGTCACCGAAGCCGACCTTCAGCTCGGTGAAGAGGCCACGCCGATGCTGGAGGCCGACCAGGATGTTGAAGCCTCCGCCGACGTCCGTGTCGTCATTGCGATCGCCGATGATCAGCGCCGGACCACCGCCGGTGTACACCGACCATGGCTTGTTCCGAATCGGAATCCAGTACGCAAACTCGATGTTCGCCGCGACGAGCGTGGTGTCGTCGCCAAGTCCGATCTCCACATTCGGACGAAACGTCAGCTTATCGATCAAGGGACGGGTCTCGACGTGCCCCCCGAAATAGAACTGACCCGGATCGCCGCTGACGCCCGCGCGGACTCCCGTGCTGCTCGTCTGCCCGTACACCGGCGTCGCGGTCATCGCGATCGCCACGAGCGCCATCCATCCCCAACGCGATGTCATATGAATCCCCCAGGCGCGGCAGTACGTACACAAACAGCCCGCCTGCGCCCGCCCTGAAGACGTGCAAAACCAGGGCCATCAGGCGAGTTTCCGCAGGATGAAACATTTCAGGTAGTGCGTCTCCGGCACGCCCACCAGCACGGGATGATCGCGCGCCTGCATGCGTTTTTCGACCAGGGCGACGGCCACGCGGGCGTCGGCCGCCGCCGCCTCGACGATCGCCGCGAACAGGGCCTCGTCCACGTTGTAGGAACAGCTGCACGTCACGAGATGGCCGCCCGGTTCGAGCAGCTTCAGCGCGCGCAGGTTGATCTCCTTGTAGCCGGCGACCGCGCGCTCGACCGCCGCGCGGTTGCGCGCGAACGCCGGCGGGTCGAGCACGATCATGTGAAAGCGCTCACGAGCGATCTCGAGCTCGCGCAGCTCGTCGAACACGTTCCCCTCCCGCGCGTCCAGGTTCGTGATGCCGTTTCTCTGCGCGGCTTCGCGCGTCGCGGCCACGACCGGTGCGGATGAGTCGAGCGTGATGACCCGCTCGCAGTGCGGCGCGATCTGCAGCGCGAACCCGCCCAGGTAGCTGAACGCGTCGAGCGCGGCGCCTCGCGCGTAGCGAGCCGCCGCGGCATGGTTCTCCACCTGGTCGAGGAAGAGCCCCGTCTTCTGCCCGTGCCGGACGTCCACGAGGTGTCGGATGCGACCTTCCGAGACCTCGATGGTCTCCGGCACTTCGCCGTAGACCACTTCAACCTTCTCGTCGAGCCCTTCGAGCCTCCGCACTTTCGGATCATTGCGAGCCAGGATGCCGCGCGGCTTCGCGATCTCCACGAGCAGTTCGACGATCATCGGAAGCCGCCGGTCCATCCCCTGGCTGAGCGTCTGCACAACGAGCCAGTCCGCGTACCGGTCCACGATGAGTGCCGGCAGCCGGTCAGCCTCGCCGTGCACGAGCCGGCAGGCCGTGGCGTCGATGGCCAGGACGGCGCGGTATTCGATGGCTCGCTCGAGCCGGTCCGCGAAGAGCTTCCGTTCGTTCAGCGAGTCACCGCTCTCGCGCGTGGCGTCCGACACCATCCGCAGCGAAATCTGCGACGCGCCGCTCCAGAAGGCCCAGCCGAGCGGCCGGTCGCGCTCGGTCAACACGCGGACGAGGTCGCCGGGCTGACCGTCGCACGAGAGCACGTCCGATCGATAAATCCAGGGATGACCGGCGCGGAGGCGATCGACGCCGCGGCGGGAAATGACAGCGCTGGACATGACGTGCGTTTGTTATCATGCCCTTTATGCGCATCGCGCTAGGCGCCGATCACGCGGGCGTCGCGTTGAAAGAAGAGATCAAAGCGCTCCTCGACGAGCGAGGCGAGGAGTACACCGATTTCGGCACGTCGAACAGGGATCCCGTCGATTATCCGGACTACGCGATCAAAGTCGCGCACGCGGTCGCGTCGGGCGCGTTCGACCGCGGCCTGCTCTTCTGCGGGTCCGGCATCGGCATGGCGATCGCCGCCAACAAGGTTCCCGGCATCCGCGCCGCGCCTGTCGTCGACGAAGTGTCGACGCGCCTGAGCCGCGAGCACAACGACGCGAACGTTCTGTCGCTCGGCGAACGCCTGACGCCGCCGGACAAGGCCCGCCGGTTCGTCGAAGTGTTCCTCGACACGCCGTTCGCCGGCGGCCGTCACGAACGCCGACTCGCCATCATCGCCGAGCTCGAGTCACACGCGTCGCACATCGAATGAATCACCTGTCCCGCGTCGATCCCGACATTGCGGCGGCCATCCGCCACGAGGTCCGTCGTCAGGAAGAGGGTCTGGAGCTCATCGCGTCCGAGAACTTCGTCAGCCTCGCGGTTCTCGAGGCGACCGGATGCGTGATGACGAACAAATACGCCGAGGGGTATCCGGGGCGACGGTACTACGGCGGCTGCGAGTTCGTGGACGTGGCCGAGTCACTGGCAATCGAACGCGCGAAGCAGCTCTTCGGCGCCGAACACGTCAACGTCCAACCGCATTCCGGCGCGCAGGCCAACATGGCCGTGTACATGAGCGTGCTCAAGCCGGGCGACACGATGCTCGGCATGAACCTCGCCCACGGCGGACATCTGACGCACGGACATCCGCTCAACTTCTCCGGGAAGTATTTCAAGATCGTTCCGTACGGCGTGACGAAGACGGACGAGCGCATCGACTACGACGAGCTCGCGCGTCTCGCCGCCGAGCATCGGCCGAAGCTCGTCGTCGTCGGCGCCAGCGCGTACCCCAGACAGTTCGACTTCGTCCGGATTCGCGGCATCGCCGACGAGGTGGGCGCGCTCGTGATGACCGACATGGCCCACATCGCCGGGCTCGTCGCCACGGGCGAACATCCCAATCCGGTCCCGCACTCGGATTTCGTCACGACGACGACGCACAAGACGCTCCGTGGACCTCGGGGCGGGATGGTGCTCTGCCGCACGCAGTTCGCCAAGGAACTGGACAGGGCGCTGTTTCCGGGCGTGCAGGGCGGCCCGTTGATGCACGTCATCGCCGCCAAGGCCGTCTGCCTGAAAGAAGCCTTGACGCCGGAGTTCAAGGCGTACCAGCGCCAGATCGTGAAGAATGCGTCCCGGCTCGCCGCGGGTCTGTCGAACGCCGGATTCCGGCTCGTGAGCGGCGGCACCGACACCCATCTGATGCTCGTGGACGTGTTCTCGCGCGGGCTGACGGGTAAAGTCGCCGAGGCCGCGCTCAACCGCGCCGGCATCACGGTCAACAAGAACGCGATCCCCTTCGACCAGCATCCGCCGCTCGTGGCGAGCGGCATCCGCATCGGGACGCCCGCAGTGACCACGCGCGGGCTGAAGGAGGCGGAGATGGATACCGTCGCGAATCTCATCGCACGGGTCCTCTCGGCGCCCGACGATGAGGACGTGGCTCGCGCGGTGAAGGCGGAGGTGCTTGCGATCTGCCAGAAGCACCCGCTGTATCCGGAGCTGATGGCCGGCACACCGGCCTGACATGGCAGACAGTCAGGCGGGCTGAAGCCCGCCCCACTTCTTGTTTGAATGCCAGACGCTCCGCTGTCCGATCGCGTCGAAGAGGCCTTTTCGAAAAACGGCCCGCTCGCCGTCGCGTTCGACGGGTACGAGCCGCGTCCCGGTCAGCAGCAACTGGCGGCGGAAGTCGCACGCACGTTCACCGCGGGCGGCACGCTCGTCGCCGAAGCCGGAACGGGCACCGGCAAGACACTCGCGTATCTCGTCCCGGCGGTCCTTGCCGGCAAACGCGTGCTGATCTCGACCGGCACGCGCACCCTCCAGGACCAGGTGTTCTACAAGGATCTGCCGGCGCTCGCACGCGCGCTGGGCCGCGAGATCCGCGCCGCGTACATGAAGGGCCGGACGAACTACCTGTGCCGGCACCGGTTCGCCGCCGTACAGGCCGTCGAAGAGAGTCTCACCATCGACGAGCGAACGTGGCTGGCGCGCATCACCGAGTGGGCCGCGGCGACTGAGACGGGCGACCGCGCCGAGATCGAGGATCTGCCCGACGACCTGCGGTTCTGGAACGACCTCACGGCCACGAGCGAGCAGTGTCTTGGCCGCGAGTGTCCGCAGCACCTCGACTGCTTCATCACGCGGATGCGCGATCGCGCCGAGTCGGCCGACGTCGTGATCGTCAATCATCACCTGCTCTGCGCCGACGCGTCGGTCCGCCAGGGCAGCTTCGGCCGGGTCGTGCCGGAGTGCGATCTCGCCATCGTCGACGAGGCGCATCAGCTCGAAGATGTCGTCACGCAGTACTTCGGCGTCTCGATCAGCACCTACCGCCTCGAGGAGTTCGTCCGCGACGCGGAACGTGCGCTGGCGGCGGCGCCAGAGGCGAACGATCGCGATCAATTCGCGCTGACGGGCGGCGATACGCGTGCGGTGAGCGACGTCGGCCAGGCAGGCCGGTGGTTGTTCGATCTGGCGCGGCGCGAGATCCGGCAGCGCGCGGCCTCGGGCGATCGCGTCATCATCACGCCGGACGTCGCCACACGGCTGGAGGACGCCGGCCAGTCACTCGCGGGCGCGTTCGATCGGTTCCGATCCGCGATCCGGGAACGGAAAGAGATTCCGGAGGAGCTTCAGGCGATCGCCGGGCGCGCGACCGCGTTGAAACAGGACCTCGAGGCGGTCCTGGACGTCAGGGATCCGACGTTCGTCCATTTCGTCGAGAGCCGTGGACGCGGCATGTTCCTGCGCGCCGCCCCGATCGACGTCGCCGACATCGTGCGGGAAACCGTCCTCGGTGGCCGGGTCGCGACCGTGCTGACGTCCGCCACACTCGCGGTCGACTCGTCGTTCGAGTACGTGCTCGGCCGGCTCGGTGTACCCGAGGCGCGCACGGTTCGGCTGCCGTCAGAATTCGACTTTCGCACGCAGAGCGTCCTGTTCCTGCCCCAGGACATGCCGGACCCGCGGTCGCCCGACTTCAACGACGCCGCGGCGCGGAAGATCGCGGAGATCCTCGAGCGCACGCAGGGACGCGCGTTCGTCCTGTTCACGTCGTACGGCGCGATGCGCGAGGTGCACGACCGGGTCTCGCGGACCGTCGACTGGCCTCTGCTCGTGCAGGGCACGGCGCCGCGAACCGCGCTCCTGCGCGATTTCCGCGCGACGCCCAACGCGGTGCTCCTGGCCACGTCGAGCTTCTGGCAGGGCGTGGACGTCGCCGGCGAGGCGCTCAGCTGCGTGATCATCGATCGGCTGCCGTTCGCGTCGCCCGGCGATCCTCTGGTCGCTGCGCGGATTGCCGCCATCGAGGCCCGCGGCGGCCATGCGTTCAACGAATATCAGGTCCCGCTCGCCACGTTGACGCTCCTGCAGGGCCTCGGCCGGCTGATCCGGACCCGTACCGACCGTGGCGTGCTCGCGGTACTCGACCCGAGACTCACCCGGATGAGCTATGGGCGGCGGTTCCTGGCCTCGCTGCCACCTTCACCGATGACGGACAGTCTGGATGTCATAGAGCGATTTGTCGCTGGCAACTCAGAACTTAGAACTTAGAACTCAGAACTCAGGATTGCCGAGACTTGGACTTCGCGCAGGTGCCAACGGGCTCGTTTTTGACTTTGACCACGTCTGTCAGACCCTACATGGTAGATTCGCCCTCGCCAACATGACGCACGCCGTAAGGATGATTGATGAACATCAGTCCGTCGAAGCGGAGCTCGTCCGTCCACCCCTGAAATGGGCCGGCGGCAAACGCTGGCAGATCCAACATCTCCTTGAATACTGGGGGCCTTTGAGAGACCGAAGGTTGGTCGAGCCATTTTCCGGCGGTTTGGCTGTCACTCTGGGTCTCAATCCCAAGAAGGCTCTGCTCAACGACATCAACCCGCACTTGATCAACTTCTACCGCTGGCTCAAGGTTGGTTTGGTCATCACGGAAAAGTTCGCCCACAACGAAAGCGCGTACTACCGCGCTCGAAAGCGCTTCAACGACCTGCTGGTGATGGGGGAGCAAGGAACGGCGGAAGCGGCCGGGTTGTTTTATTACCTGAACCGGACGGGTTACAACGGGCTGTGCCGCTTCAATCTCAGCGGTCGGTTCAACGTTCCCTTCGGACAACACCCGAAGCTCAACTACAAGTACGACTTCACGGAGTTCAAATCGGTCTTCGCTGACTGGACCTTCACGAACACGCACTTCAAGGAGGTCCCTCTCGAGCCGACGGATTTTGTGTATGCCGACCCGCCCTACGACGTCGAATTCACCAAATACTCGAAAGACGGCTTCACCTGGGATGATCAGCTCCAAACAGCCGAGTGGCTCTCAAAGCATGATGGCCCGGTAATCCTCTCCAACCAGGCAACCAAGAGGATCGTTGATGAGTACCAGCGGCTCGGATTCGTCATCCGCACCCTTGACGCACCACGTAAGATCAGCTGCACCGGAGATCGCAGCCCAGCCGTGGAAGTCCTAGCGATACGTAACCTTCCAACATGAGCCCAGGCAGCACCCGCACAGGGGGTGTGTTGGAGCGCATGATTCTGCCTGCGCTCGATCAGGGCGGATATACCTATGAAACGCAGGTATTGCTGGGGAAACGCCTAGGCCCTGGCAAACATGTCGTCGATGTCATCGCGCACAAAGATGGGCGGAAGGTGCTCATTTCTCTCAAGTGGCAGCAGGTCTCCGGAACGGCCGAGCAAAAAGTGCCCTTCGAAGTGATTTGCCTCCTCGAAGCACTGCAGGCTGGAGCCTATGACAAAGCCTACCTCGTCCTCGGTGGCGAAGGCTGGACGCTCCGGAGCTTCTACACCGCCGGCGGACTGAAGCCCTTCCTGGTCAGCCCTGACAAGGTTGATGTCGTCACGCTTGAAGGATTCGTCGGACGAGCCAACCAGGGAAAGCTGTAGACATCGTTCAAGAAGCGCTCGCCGCAGTGGCAGCGACCAGTCGACGGTCGGCGTGCGCGCCCCAGAGCGCCGGGAGCCGAGGTACCTGCCAGCGTTTGCCGCCGCCGGTGTAAACTGAAACGCCTGAACGGCAAATCGCTTGACGTGACGTGGTATCGCCACCGGCGCCCGCGAGGCGATTGGCGGCGCAGCCCCGCACGCCTCATGTGATTGTCCAGACAGATCAGCGGAGGAGGCACCTATGAAGCGCAGTACAACCGTTCGCGGGGTCGTCGTAGGCGCGGTGGCCATGCTGCTGGCCGCGTGGGCGACCATGGCGTCGGCGCAGACCGGGAACCTGCGCGGCAAGGTCGTCGATACGAACGGCAAGCCGGTGGACCAGGCCGAAGTCACGTTTGACTTCGTCGGGGACTTCAAGCGCCAGCTGAAGACCTTGACCGACAAGAACGGCGAGTGGATCCGCGCCGGGATGCCGACCGGCCAATGGAAGATCACGGTCAAGAAGTTCGACATGGTGGGCGAGCTGGCCAGCGTGCGAGTGCCGCTCAACGAGATGGTCCGGGTCGCGGAGATCGTCATCGGCAAGCCTGGCGCGGGCGGCGCGGCCGCAAAGCCGGTTTCCGTCAGCGCAGACGAAGCCGAACGGCTGAAGAAACGGGCCGCAGTGCTCGACAAGCTGTCGGGCGAAGCCAATGCCGCGCTCGAGGCGGGCAACTACGACGATGCGATCGCCAAGGTCGAGGCGATCATGAAGGAAATCCCCACGTGCGCTCCGTGCCACGCGAAGATCGGCGACATCTACGTGAAAAAGGGTGACCTTGCGGCCGCCGAGAAGGCCTACCTCGCGGCGATCGCGGCCGACGAGAAGCTGCCGGGCCCCTACGGCGCGCTCGCGACGATCTACAACCAGCAGAAGAAGTTCGCCGAAGCCGAGACGATGGGCACCAAGGCGAACGAGCTCATCGGCGGGGCCGGCGGCGCGGGCGACGCGAACTCGGTGTTCAACCAGGGCATCATCCTGTGGAACGCGGGCAAGGCTCCCGAGGCCGAGGTCCAGTTCGAGAAAGCCACCCAGCTCGATCCGAAACTCGCCGAGGCCCACTACTGGCTGGGCATGGCGCGGGTGAACCAGGGCAAGCTGCCGGAAGCCAAGGCGCCGTTCACGGAGTACCTGAAGCTCGCCCCAACCGGGCAGTACGCCGACACCGCCAAGGCGATCCTCGCGACGATCAAGTAGGCTCGGCGTGCCCGGCCCTTCGGCTCCGCTCAGGGCAGGCCACGACGACGCCAGCGAGGGCATCGCCGGCAATCTCGACGCCGTTCGGCGGCGGCTCACGGCCGCCGCCGAGCGCGCCCGTCGCCCCGCCGCCGACGTTCAACTCATCGCGGTCTCCAAGACGTTCGGGCCGGATCTCGTGCGAGCGGCCGCGGCCGCCGGTCAGCTCGACTTCGGCGAAAACCGGGTCCAGGAGGGGTTGGACAAAATTGAACGCTTGAAACACGACGAACGCTCCCTTCGCTGGCACCTCATCGGGCACCTCCAGTCGAATAAAGCGAAGCGTGCGGCCGCGGCCTTCGCCTGGATTCAATCGGTCGACAGCCGCGAGCTCCTGCGAAAGATAGACACCGCAGCGGCCGAATCCGGCACGACGCCTCAGGTCCTCATCCAGGTGGATCTGGCGCACGAAGACACGAAGTTCGGCGCCGATGCGCGCGAGGTACCGGACCTCGTGAAGGCCGCGCTCGACGCGCGCGCGGTGTCGCTGCGCGGTCTGATGATCGTCCCGCCGATTCCAGACGATCCCGAAGAGTCGCGACCCTGGTTCCGCCGCCTGCGCGATCTTCGCGACGAGCTGGTCGCGGGCGGGATCCCGCCCGAGCGGCTGCGCGAGCTGTCGATGGGCATGAGCCACGACTTCGAGATCGCGGTCGAGGAAGGCGCGACGATGGTTCGCGTCGGAACCGCGATCTTCGGCCGCCGCCCACCTCTCTCTCCGGGCCCGTGACGGACGCACCGCTTCGGATCACCAGAACCGCCACCGGCACCCGAATCGAAATACGCGTCATGCCGCGCGCGTCCCGGAACGGGCTGGACGGCGTGCGAGACGGCCGCCTCGTCGTGCGCGTGACCGCACCGCCGGTCGACCATTCCGCCAACGAGGCCGCGCTTGGACTCCTCGCAAAAACGCTCGGTCTTCCGCGGTCTGCGCTCAGCATCAGCGCCGGCCTGACTCACCGCAACAAGACGATCGACATCGCGGCACCGATCGACGCCGTTAGAGAACGGGTAACGGCTTTTCTTTCCGGTCAGGCTTCGAACGGAACGGAGCAGTAAAACAAAAGAAAGATGACGGGAATCAGGTTCCAGGGACCCGTCGTACCCGCCGTACCCGTTGTACCGACAAGTGCTTTATCATCGGGCCTTTGCCTGTAACCCCCTCTCTCCTCATCGAGCACCTCGACCAGCTGTACACCGTCGCGGGTCCTGCGCCTCGCATCGGCGCGCAGCAGGGAGATGTGGTGCCCATTACCGATGGCGCGGTCGCGTGCGCGGGTCCGACGATTCTCGCGGTGGGCTCGACGCCGGACGTTCTTCAGCAGGTGAAGACCGACGGCGACACGCGCCGGATCGACGGGCGCGGCATGTCGCTCGTTCCCGGGTTCGTGGACGCCCACACGCATGTCGTGTTTGCCGGCGACCGGCGGGACGAGCTGCGGCGGCGTCTGGCAGGCGCAACGTACGCGGAGATCGCGACGTCGGGCGGAGGGATTCTGTCGACCGTCCGGGAAACCCGCGCGGCATCGGCCGGCGAGCTGGCCGCCGCGACGCGAGGCCGGCTGGCCGAAATGCTGGCGGCAGGCACGACGACGTGCGAGGCGAAAAGCGGGTACGGCCTCGACACCGAGACCGAGGTCCGAATGCTCGAGGTGATCCGGACGCTCGTCGCCGAGCAGCCGGTCGAGCTCGTCGCGACGTTCATGGGCGCGCACGAAGTGCCGCCGGACTATCGCGGCCGGCAGCCCGCGTACGTCGAGCTCGTCATCGACGAGATGATGCCGCGGGCGGCCGGGCTGGCTGAATGGTGCGACGTCTTCTGCGACCGAGGGTTCTTCACACCCGAAGAGTCACGGGCGATCCTCGAGGCCGGCGCCCGGGCCGGGCTCAAGCCGCGGATTCATGCCGACGAGCTGGCGCCGAGCGGCGGAGCAGCCGTCGCGGCCGCGGTCGGTGCGCGCTCGGCCGACCATCTCGTCCACGTCACGCGCGACGGCATCTCGCAGCTCGCGCGCGCGGGCGTCGTCGCCACGCTGCTCCCGTGCGCGGCCTTCTACCTGAAACTCGGGCGCTTCGCGCCGGCGCGCGACCTCATCGCGGCCGGGGTGCCCGTGGCCGTGGCGACCGACGTCAATCCCGGCGGTGGCTTCTCGCCGTCGATGCCGTTCGCGATGGCGCTCGCCTGTTTCGGCATGGACCTGACGTTCGAAGAGGCCCTGGTCGCCGCGACCATCAACGGCGCCTATTCACTCGATCGTCACGCGACGGTCGGAAGCCTCGAACCGGGCAAGCAGTTCGACGCCGTTCTGGTGAGCGGCCCGGCCGTGAATCTCCTGCGCATCAACGTCCCGTCCCTCGCGGGGGTCTTCAAGAAAGGCACGCTCGTCCATGCTCGCGACCCAATCGCTCACTGACGTCCTCGACGCGTTCAGCTCGTCGGCGCCGACGCCCGGCGGCGGATCGGCGGCGGCTCTCGCTGGCGCGCTCGGCGCCTCGCTGCTCGCCATGGTGGCAGCACTCCCCAAGACGAAGAACAACACGCCCGAGGAGCGTGCGGCGCTCGACGCCGCACGGGCGACGATCCTTCGGCTCCGGTCGCAACTCGTCGAGCTGATCGATCGCGACGCGGCCGCGTACGACGCGGTCGTCGCGGCCTACCGGTTGCCGAAAGGCACCGACGAGGAGAAGGCCGTGAGAAAAACGGCGATCCAGGACGCGTTGAAGCTCGCCACCGACGTGCCGCTCGAAACGTGTCTTGCGGTGAACGACGTCGCTCGGGAAGCCGGCGCCGTCGCCGGAGGCGGGCAATCCGTCGGCGAAGAGCGATCATCGCCGTCGCGATTCAGCTCCTGGGGACGGCCGGGCAGGGCGCGCTCCTCAACATCGAAACGAACATCGGCAGCGTCGCCGATCAGGCATTCGTCGCCACGGTCGTCGGCCGGGTCAAGGAGTCTCACGGGGCGACCCGCCCCGTCATGATGCGGATGTTCGAAACCGCGAGGCCTCGGCGAATTGTTCAAACAGCTCGCGACACGATTCGACCTGCACCACGGACACGCCGAGCCGCCGCCCGAGGTCTGGGTCAAGACCGCGGTCGAGGCGCTCAAACGGCTGGGCCCGACCGATGGACGCAATGCGCTCGAAAAGCTGGCAGAGAGTGCGGACGACGGCACGTCACGCCGGGCGAAAGAAGCCCTGGCGACGTTTACCGCACCCGGTTGAGGATCCGTCCCCAGGCAATGCCCGAGAAGATGTTGGTGAGCGAGGCGTTTTCTTCGAACGAGAAATAGATGAACAGCGCTCTGCCCTTGACGTAGCTTTCGGGCAGGAAACCCCAGTAGCGGCTGTCCTGCGAGTTGTCCCGGTTGTCGCCCATCATGAAGTACTGCCGCTCCGGCACCGTGACCGGGCCGTACCACGCGCGCAAGTCATCGGTTGGCCGCGCATCCTCGGGCGGCGGCGGCTCGAGGTACTGCACGTCTGGCTCGTCGAGCGGCTGACCATTGATGAACACCTGCTTGCGCCGCACCTCGAGGCGATCGCCGGGCAGCCCAATCACGCGCTTGATGAAGTCCCGTTCCGGCTCGGCCGGATACTTGAATACGATCACGTCGCCGCGCCTGATGTCGCGCCGCGGCAGGATGGCGCGCTCCATGCTGCTCAGCGTCGGGGCGAAGATCATCTTGTTGACGATCAGATGATCGCCGACCAGAAGGCCCTTCTCCATCGATCCGGTTGGAATCTTGAACGCCTGGAACACGAACGTCCGGACGAAGACGGCCAGGATGACCGCGATCACGAGGGACTCAAAGTACTCGCGCAGGACGGATTTTTTCATAAGAAGGTGGATGGGACTCCGATCTGGGACCCTCGTGGTTCCGAGGTTCCGGTTCGGGATTCCGAGGTTCCCCTCGCGACGTTTTCCACGATCGGAGACCCGTCCCCTACTCCTGCCCCACCTTAAGCACCGCCAGGAACGCCTCCTGCGGAATCTCGACGCGGCCGACGCGCTTCATCCTCTTCTTGCCTTCCTTCTGCTTCTCGAGCAGCTTGCGCTTGCGCGAGATGTCGCCGCCGTAGCACTTCGCGAGGACGTTCTTGCGCATCGCTCTGACCGTCTCGCGGGCGACGATGCGGCTGCCGATGGCCGCCTGAATCGCCACCTCGAACATCTGGCGCGGGATGAGCTCGCGCATCTTGGAGGCCAGCGCGCGCCCGCGCGCGTACGCGTTGTCCTCGTGGACGATGATCGAAAGTGCGTCCACCGGCTCGGCGTTCACCAGGATGTCGAGCTTGACGAGCGGCGATTCCCAGTACCCCGTGACATGGTAGTCGAGCGACGCGTAGCCGCGCGAGATCGTCTTCAGGCGATCGTAGAAGTCGAGCACCACCTCGTTGAACGGCAGCTCGTACGTCACCAGGACGCGGTCCTTGGACACGTACTCCATCCCCTTCTGCACGCCGCGCTTTTCCTGACAGAGCTCGAGGATGCCCCCGACGTGTTCGGAGGGCGTCAGGATCATCGCGGTGATGATCGGCTCCTCGATTTTCGCAATCTGTCCCGGCTCGGGCAGCTTGGACGGGCTGTCGATCTCGGCCACCACCCCGTCGGTCGTCGTCACGCGGTAGAGCACGCCCGGGGCCGTCGTGATCAGGTCCTGGTCGAACTCCCGCTCGAGCCGTTCCTGCACGATCTCCATGTGCAGGAGGCCGAGAAACCCGCATCGAAAGCCGAACCCGAGCGCCGCCGACGTCTCGGGCTCGAAGAAGAACGACGCGTCGTTGAGGCGCAGCTTCTCGAGCGCTTCCCGCAGCTCGGCGTATTTCGACCCCTCCACCGGGTACAGCCCGGCGAAGACCATCGGCTTCAGTTCCTTGAACCCGGGAAACGGCGTCGCGGTCGGCCGACCGATCTCGGTGATCGTGTCGCCGATCTTCGCGTCGGCGACGTTCTTGATGTTCGCCGTCAGGAACCCCGCTTCGCCGACGCCGAGCGAGTCGACCGGCAGCGGCTTCGGTGAAAAGACGCCGAGCTCCTCGATCTCGTAGTCCTGACCCGTCACCATCAGCCGAATCTTCATGCCGGGGCGCATCACGCCGTCGATGACGCGCGTCAGGATCACCACGCCGCGGTACGTGTCGTACCAGGAGTCGAAGATCAACGCCTTCAGCGGCGCGTCCGGATCGCCGGTGGGCGGCGGGAGCCGGGTGACGATGGCCTCGAGGATCTCGGGCACACCGCGCCCCTCCTTCGCGCTCGCGAGGATGGCGCCGCTCGCGTCGAGGCCGATGATGTCGTGAATCTGCCGGCGCACCTCGTCGGGCTGGGCGCCGGGCAAATCGATCTTGTTGATGACAGGAATAATCTCGAGGTTGTTCTCCACCGCCAGGTACGCGTTGGCGAGTGTCTGCGCCTCGACGCCCTGCGACGCGTCGACCAGCAGCAGCGCGCCTTCGCAGGCCGCGAGCGACCGCGTGACTTCGTACGAAAAGTCCACGTGGCCGGGCGTGTCGATGAGATTGAGGACGTAGTCGTTCCCGTCGGACGCCCGGTAGTTCAGCCGGACCGCATGGGCCTTGATCGTGATGCCGCGCTCGCGCTCCAGGTCCATGCTGTCCAGGACCTGCGATTCCATCTCCCGGGGCTGCAGCGCGCCGGTCAGCTCCAGAAAGCGATCGGCCAGCGTCGACTTGCCGTGATCGATGTGGGCGATGATCGAGAAGTTCCGGACGAAGCGAGAATCCATGTAACGGGACTATCGTACGTCAGACGCGTGGGTCAGGCCCAAGGCCCAAGGCCCTAGGCCCTAGGCCCTGGGCGCGAGGCCAACGTGAAGGCCTCCGAGCCTTTGAGCCATGGGCCTTTGAGCCTGCTCTTATCTCTGATCAATCGGCAGCACTTGCTGCGGATACGGCGGCCCGATGTATTCCGTGCGCGGCCGGATGAGACGGTTGTTCGCGTACTGCTCGAGCACATGAGCGGTCCAGCCTGAAATCCGGCTCACCGCGAAAATCGGCGTGTAGAGATCGATCGGAATCCCCATCGAGTAGAAGGCGGACGCGGAATAGAAGTCGACGTTCGGGTACAGCTTCTTGTCACCCGTGACGACCGATTCGATCCGTTGAGACAGCTGGAACCACTGCGGCTCGCCCGCCTGTTCGCCGAGCTGTTTCGAGAAGCGCCGCAGGTGCGTGGCGCGCGGATCTTCGGTGCGATACACGCGGTGACCGAAGCCGGGGATCTTCTCCTTGCGCGCGAGCTTGGCGCGGACGGACGCCTCGGCACGCTCCGGACCGGCGTCGCGGCCGATGTCGAGCAGCATCCGCATGACGTCGGCGTTCGCGCCGCCGTGGAGCGGCCCCTTCAGCGCGCCGATCGCCCCGACGATCGCCGAGTGGATGTCCGTGAGCGTCGCCGCGGCGACACGCGCGACAAAGGTCGACGCATTGAGCTCATGGTCGGCGTGCAGCACCAGCGAGACGTCGAACGCGCGCGTCGCCAGCGTCGAGGGACGCTGGCCGGTCAGCAGGTACAGGAAATTCGCCGCATGGCCGAGCGCCGGATCGGGCGCGATCGGGCCGCCGCCGGCCGACATGCGGCCCCATGTGGCGACCAGCGAGCCCATCTGTCCCGTCAGCCGCACCGCTTTCCGGTAGTTCGCCTGACTGGACCGGTCGGACCCGTCCGGGTCGTAATGCCCGAGGATCGACGTGAGCGTCCGCAGCGCGTCCATCGCGTCCACTGTCGGCAGCGAACGCATGGCGCGGATGATCGATTCGGGCAGCACGCGCGCCGCGGCCAGCTGGGTCTGCAGGTCGCCGAGCTCGGCGCGGTTGGGCAACCGGCCGTGCCAGAGGAGAAAACAGGTCTCCTCGAACGACACACCTCGCTGCGCGTCGGCGAGGTCATGAATGTCGTACCCCTGGTACGCGAGCACCCCGCGCTCACCATCGAGATAACAGATCGCGGATTCACCGGCGACGACGTCTTCGAGTCCGGCTTTGGGTTTGGTGTCGACAGACATGACGAATCGGTACAAGTGTAGACCGAGACGACGCCTGTTGACGTGTGGGTACGACGGGTTATTTCCCTCCCGCGATTTGCGGGGCTTTGACGAAGAGGTCGTCGCCGCGAGTCTGCTGCAGCAGCGACATGAGTCCGGCGTAGAGGAAGCCGAACTGGAACAGCATCAGAAATGGCAGCGTGCCGTAGATGCCGTTCGCGAAGGCGTACAGCACGGTCCCGGTGAAATAGATCCCCAGCGCGATCTCGATGAGCGGCTGGATCGGCATCGTCTGGTGATAACGCTTGTGCTGCCAGTCGTCCTGCGTGCGTTCAATGCCGTATTTCGGCGTCCGGGTGAACTCGCCGGGCTCGCCAAACAGCGCCTCGATGAGCGCGCGCGTGTTGTTCACCGCCAGGCCGATGCCGAGCGCCATCACGAGCGGCAGGTACTTCACGCGTGAGCGCCAGTCCGGATACGCCTCGCGCTGGGAGACGAGATAGAAGTTGATCACCGACGCCGTCGCGGCGGCGAAGAGCGGCACGTCGATGATTAGCATCTCCGTCCAGCCCATGCTGTACCGGTAATACATCGCCGGGAACATGAGGATGGACAGCACGACCATCAGGACGTAGTTGAAGTTGGCGGTGAGGTGGAAGAACGCCTCCGCCTTCACCTTGAGCGGCAGATCGGCCTGCAGGATGTACGGCAGCAGCTTCCGGCAGGTCTGGATCGACCCCTTGGCCCAGCGGTGCTGCTGCGACTTGAACGCGTTCATCTCGACGGGCACTTCCGCCGGCACGACGACATCGGGCAGGAACAGGAACTGCCATCCGCGGATCTGCGCGCGGTAGCTGAGGTCGAGGTCTTCGGTCAGGGTATCGTGCTGCCAGCCGCCCGCATCGCCGATCGCTTCGCGACGCCAGACGCCGGCCGTGCCGTTGAAGTTGAAGAAGCACCCCGATCGATTGCGGCCGCCGTGCTCCAGGACGAAGTGCCCGTCGAGAAGAACCGCCTGGATCCGGGTGAGCAGCGAGTAGTCGTGATTGATGTGCCCCCACCGCGCCTGCACGAGCGCGAGGCGCGGCGCGCTGACCAGGTACGGCACGGTCAGCCTGAGGAAGTCACCCGTCGGCACGAAGTCGGCGTCGAAAATCGCGATGAACGACCCGCGGGCCACCTTGAGCGCCGCCTCGAGCGCGCCCGCCTTGTAGCCGGTCCGATCCGTGCGGTGGAGGTACTTGATGTCGAACCCCCGTGCCTCCTGCCGTCGCACGGCGAGCTCGGCGATGTCGCGCGTCTCGTCCGACGAATCGTCAAGGACCTGGATCTCCAGCTTGTCTTTCGGGTAGTCGATCGCGCAGACCGCCTCGATCAGCCGATCCACGACGTACATCTCGTTGTAGATCGGCAGCTGGACCGTGACGACGGGCCACTCGTCGATCGGCGGCGGCGGACCGGGCGCCCGATCCTTGTGTTTCATGTACTGGTAGACCAGGTAATACCGGTGCCACCCGTAAATCCCGAGAATGCTGAGGACGAAGAAGTAGGAGAGGAGAACGAACGTGTCGAGGGACATCATAAGATGAGGGGCCGCCGCCTCGGCACAATCCGCAATTCTAGGTACGAGGTCTCGGCGGAGTCAAACGAGAACCCATGACGAAGCCGTCCAAGCCCTCGACCGATGTCGCCGGACCAGTGGACTCGCTTCGCGCGCTCTTCGACGCCGTGCGTGATGGCCGGCTCGATCCGGCCGACGCCGAGCGGCGCGCCAAAGATCTGACAGGGACGGATCGTGAGCCCTTCGAAGATCTGGGCTTCGCCCGGGTCGATCACGATCGCGCCGTCCGCCAGGGCTTCCCCGAGGTCGTGTTTGGTCAGGGCAAGACCTCCGAACAGATTGCCCGCATCGCGAAGGCCATCGTCGACCGCGGTCACAGCCTGCTGATCACGCGGACCGATGCCTTAACCCATGGCGCAGTAGCGAAAGTCGTACCGGATGCCAGGTTTCACGAACAGGCCCGGATTATCGAGCGTCGCGTGCCTGCGCCCGCTGGGCATGGTGTCATCCTGGTCGTAGCGGCGGGAACTTCTGACATACCAGTGGCAGAGGAAGCATCAGTTTCGGCAGAGGTCATGGGGAACGTCGTGGACCGGCTCTACGACGTTGGTGTGGCTGGCCTCCACCGGCTCTTAGCGGAACGTGAGCGTCTCCGCGCCGCGCGCGTCGTGATTGCCGTCGCCGGCATGGAAGGGGCCCTCCCCAGCGTGGTCGGCGGGCTCGTGCGCGCGCCGGTGATCGCCGTGCCGACGAGCGTTGGCTACGGTGCCAGCTTTGGAGGCATGACCGCGCTTCTCGCGATGCTGAATTCCTGCGCCACCGGCGTATCCGTCGTGAATATCGACAACGGGTTCGGCGCCGCCGCCGTCGCGAGCGCCATAAATCACTTAGAAGTGCTGCACAAAGGCTAAAAGCCGTGTCATAATGTTGGATTGCCCTGGCACTCTGGGGCGTTCCCAATGCAATCGGCTGTTCTCCGGGCTCTCGAGTTCGATCGGATTCGCGAGGCTTTGGCGCGCGAAGCGCTGACGCCTTTCGGGCGGGAGCGCGCCCTGACACTCGAGCCGTCCACTGACGCCGGTCGGGTGCAGCGCCGGCTCGATCGGACGCAGGAAGCCGTCGCATTTCTCAAGGCCGGCGGCACACTTTCCATCGACGCGACCGACGACCTGCCGGCGGTACTCGCCTCGCTCGGCGTCGCGGCCGAGCCGCTGACGCCGCTTCAACTGCTCGCACTCGCCCGCTTCACCGAATCCATCGAAGCCGTGGCGGGCGGCATTGCGTCACACGGCTCGAGCCGGCTTCTCGGGGACATCGCCGCGCGCGTCGCTTCGTTCGCGCCGGAAACCGGCGCGGTGAGGCGCGCGATTCTCCCCTCGGGGGATATTCAGGACGACGCCAGCCCGGCGCTTCGCGACATTCGCGACGGGCTGCGGCGTCAGCGCGCGAAGCTGCGATCCACGCTCGAGGGATTGACGCGCGGCCGCGACACCGCGAAGTACCTGCAGGATCAGATCGTCACGGATCGAAACGGCCGCTACGTCGTCGTCGTCCGCGCCGAGCACCGGGGCGCGATTCCAGGCATCGTGCACGGCACGTCGGCGAGCGGGGCCAGCCTCTACCTCGAGCCGTTGACGACCGTCGATCTCAACAACGACATCGTCGCGCTCGTCGAACGGGAGAAGGAAGAAATCCTTCGCATTCTCATGGCGCTCACCGACGCGTTCCGGAGGCGAAGCGCGGAGCTCGACGCGGCCGTGCACGCCGCCGGCAGCCTCGACGAGCTTCAGGCCAAGGCGCGGCTGGCCGAGCGCCAGGGCGGAACAGCCCCGACACTCGCCCGCGACGGCCGCCTCGAGTTCCGCGACGCGCGCCATCCCATGCTGACGGGAACGCCGACGCCGACCGACCTGCTGATCGTCCCGCCGACGCGCGCGCTGGTGATCTCGGGTCCGAACACCGGCGGCAAGACCGTGGCGCTCAAGGCGGTCGGCATGCTCTCGCTGATGGCGCAGGCCGGATTGCTGATTCCGGTCGAAGCGAGCAGCACGTTTACGCCATTCAAATCGATCTTCGCCGACATCGGCGACGAGCAGTCGATTGCGGCCAGCCTGAGTACGTTCTCCGCGCGCGTGGCCAACATCGTGGAGATGGACCGCGCGCTCGAGCTGCCCGCGCTCATCCTGCTCGACGAAGTCGGCAGCGGCACGGACCCCGTCGAGGGGGGCGCGCTCGGCGCCGCCGTCATCGATCACTTTCGCCGGCGCGGCGCGATGGTCATCGCCACGACGCACGACGACGCCCTGAAGTCGTATGCGGCGACGACGCCCGACGTCGCGGCGGCGGCGTTCGGATTCGATCCGGACACCTACGCGCCGACCTATCGCCTGATTTACGGCGCGCCGGGACGGAGCCTCGCGCTGGAGATCGCGGAGCGGCTCGGCCTCCCGGCCACCGTCGTCGCCGACGCCCGCGCCCGGCGATCCGGTCGCGAATCGCTGCTCGCGGCGCACCTGGCGCGCGTCGACTCGGAGCTGGCCGCGCTCGAGCGTCAGCGCAAACTCACCGAAGAAGAGCGCGCGGTGCTCGGCCGTGAACGTCGCGCGCTGCTCGATCGCGAGATGCGCCTCGCCGAACGTGAAGCGGTGCTGAAAAAGCGGCTGGACGACAAGCTGAACGAACGGCTCCGCGAAGCCCGCGCCGAGGTGGACGCCGTCGTCGCGGAACTGAAGACGCGCGCAGGCGCGCTGGTGACGCAGGCCGAGCGGCGCGGTCCCGTTCTCTCGACCGGCGACGTCGGCGGCCTTCGCGCGCAGGCGCGCTCCGCGCTCGATACGATCAGCGCGTCGGTCGAAGCCGCCGAGGCGGGTGATGCCGCCGGCGGCCCGCTGGAAGCGCTGCCAGACCCCGGTCAACCGGTGTTCGTGTTGCCGTTCGGAACCGACGGCGTCGTGCGCGGGATCTCCGGAAAGAACGTCGACGTTGAAATCCGTGGCAAGCGGATGCGAGTCAAGCTGGCGGATCTGAGGAGTCCCGGGAAATCGGGAAGCCACGGTGCCGGCAAATTCGGACGCGATGAGACAAACAAGCAGGCGCGCCGGGAGATCCGGCAGCCGGGAATATCAGCGCCCGTTCACCTTCCGTCGGCGGACCTGGTCCTGATTGGCGCGACGGTGGACGATGCGCTCGCGCGCGCGGAGAAGTTTCTGGACTCGGCGCTGCTCGCCGACGAGCGCCGGCTCAGGGTCGTGCACGGGCACGGCACCGGCCGGCTGCGCGAGGCGCTCCGGACGTATTTCCGTGAGCACGCCCTCGTCGCGAGCGTGTCCCCGGCGCCCGACAACGAAGGCGGCCAGGGAGCGACAATTGTCGAGTTGAAAGAATGAGTGAGCCGATTTCCCGATTCCCGATCGCGTCGATTCCCGATCGATTCCAGATTCCCCGATAACCAGATGGCCCGATGACAGATTACAGATTCCAGATTGAAGATTTCAGATAGACACGACTCACGATGGCCCTTTTCCCCCAGTCCTTCCTGGACGACTTGAAGTCCCAGACCGACATCGTCGCGGTCGTGGGCGACGTTGTGCCGCTGAAGAAAGCCGGCGCGACCTGGAAGGGATTGTGTCCGTTCCATACGGAGAAGACGCCGTCGTTCACGGTCAACCGGGACAAGGGCGTGTTCCACTGCTTCGGCTGCGGCGTCGGGGGGGACGTCGTCAGCTTCGTCGAGCAGCATCAGAAGATTGCCTTTCCGGAGGCTGTCCGTTACCTCGCGCAGCGCGCGGGCATCCCAGTACCGGAGCTTACGGGTAGCGCCGAGGATCGCCAGGCGGCCGCCGAACGCGACGCGATCGTGAAGCTCCATGAAGAGGCCGCCGCGTTTTACCGCGACCAGCTGGCCTCGGCCGGCGGAGCCCGGGCGCGGCGGGAGCTCGAGTCGCGCGGGATGGCGCCGGAGACGATTCAGACGTTCGGCTACGGCTACGCGCCGGCCGGCGGACGCGACACGCTTCATACCCTGTTTGCCGACCGGAGAGTGCCCCTGCCGCTCCAGCTCAGGAGCCGGCTCATCGTGCAGCGGGATGACGGCCGGATCGCGGATTTCTTCCGGAACCGGCTCATGATTCCGATCGCCCGGGACACGGGCGCGCTCGTCGCGTTTGGCGGCCGGGCGCTCGACCAGGGCCAGGTCCCCAAGTACCTGAATTCGCCCGAAACGCCCATCTACACGAAGGGCCGGACGCTCTACGGGTTGAACGTGACGAAAGGGGCCGTACGGAAGCACAATTACTGTGTGCTGGTCGAGGGGTACTTCGACTTGGCGCAGGTCTGGCAGGCCGGCGTTCAGCCGGTGGTGGCATCGTGCGGGACGGCGCTCACGAGCGCCCAGGGCCGCACCCTGAAACGGTTTACGTCGAAAGTCGTTCTCAGTTTTGATCCCGATGCGGCGGGGCAGGGCGCCGCCGTGCGCTCATCGGAGCTTCTCGTGGGCGAAGGGTTCCAGGTCAACGTCGCGCTGCTCCCGGAGGGCAGCGATCCCGATACGTACATCAGGAACTCGGGGGGCCGCGCTTACGTCGAACGGCTGACCGGGTCCCGTCCGTATCTTGATTTTGTGCTGGATCGTGCCGCCGGGCGGCTGGACTTGAGCCGGCCCGACACCCGACGGACCTTCCTGAACCAGATGCTGACGGTGGCGGCCGGGATCCCCGACGCGGCCGCACGAGACCAGTTCGCCGACCGCCTGGCCATGAAGGCCCGGATCACAGAGACGGTCATCCGGGATGAGATTCGGAAGGCGGCGGCCGAACGGCGCCGTGAGGCCCCCGCCGTGGCCGTGCCCCCGGTGGCCCGGATGACGCCGGCCGAGCAGGGGCTGCTCTGGGCCCTGGTTCACCGGCCCGTCGAAGGGCTGGCGGCTGTAGCCAGGCTGGAAGAGGCCGATTTGGAAGGGCTTGTCGGGGCGCCGGTGTTCCGGCTGGCTGCAACCCTGGTTGACGTGCCGCCCGATGTGTTGCCGACTCTGCTCCGGGAGCGTCTAAATGAAGGAGAGCGTGCCCTGCTCGAGCGGGCCGCCCGGGCGGAGGCCCCTGTGGCGTCGGCGGCCGACTGCGTCACCACGCTCTGGCGGCTGCGATATGCCCGCGAACGGTCCGCCATCCAGGAGGAAATCGACCGGCTCCAGGACCCGCGGCAGGCGGTGAACGACCAGGCGCTGGCGACGCTCTGGGAACGGAAAAAGGCGATTTTGAAGCGGCTCGAGGACCTGAACGCATAGGCGCGCAACAGTCGCGAGCGACGGCGGGAGGGCCCGGCGGGCCCCTCGGGCTATGTAAGGAGACAGGCTTTGTCCATTGAAGAAAAGTACGACGAAATCCGACAGCTCATCACGCTCGGCAAAGAGAAGGGCTACCTCCTCTACGACGAGGTGAACGAACTGCTGCCCGCCGACATCACCTCGTCGGAGGAGCTCGACGATCTGTTCAGCACCTTCGGCAGCGCCGGCATCGAGGTCGTTGATTCGGAAAAGACGTATCGCGACGAAAAGCTGCAGGGCGAAGGCGGGGACGAGATGGATCTCGACCTCACGCCCGGCGCGCTCGACAAGACGAACGACCCGGTGCGCATGTACCTGCGCGAGATGGGGACCGTGCCGCTCCTCACGCGAGAGGGCGAGGTTGCCATCGCGAAGCGCATCGAGCAGGGCAAGCTGGCCGTCATCAAGTCGATCTCGCGCACGCCCAAGATCACGCAGGAAGTCATCGAGATGGGCGAACAGCTCAAGCGCGGCGAGCGCACCGTTCGCGAGCTGGTCGTCTTCAACGAGGAAGAGATCACCGACGAGAAGATCGCCGCGCGGCAGCGCGACTTCCTGAAGCAGATCGACCGCGTCAGGGCCGCCCTCGACGTGGTGAAGAAGCTCGATGAGAAATACAGGGACGTGCCGAAGGCCGAGAAGCGCAAGTTCCGGCGCGCGCGGTGGAAAACCGGCCGCGCCCGGGTGGAGCTCTCGCGCGCGATCCGCAAGATCGAGTTCACCGAGATGGTCAAGCGCCGTCTCATCGACGGCATGAAGAACGCGGTCGAGGAGGTGCAGGCCAAGCAGCGCGACGTGCGCGTGATCGACCAGAAGCTCGAGTCGAAGGGCAAGCGGAAGCTGCGCGAAGAGGAGAAGAAGATCCTCCTCAGGCACAAGGACGAGTCGCGGAAGGAGATCCGCGCGCTGGCGCAGCGGCTCGAGCAGCCGGTCGAGGACCTCACGCGGACGCTGCGGACGATCCTCGAAGGCGAGGCGCAGGCCGAGCAGGCCAAGAAGGAGCTCGTCGAGGCCAACCTCCGCCTGGTGGTCTCGATCGCGAAGAAGTACACGAATCGCGGCCTGCAGTTCCTGGATCTGATTCAGGAAGGCAACATCGGGCTCATGAAGGCCGTGGACAAGTTCGAGTACCGGCGCGGCTACAAGTTCTCGACGTACGCGACGTGGTGGATCCGCCAGGCGATCACCCGCGCGATCGCGGACCAGGCGCGCACGATCCGCATCCCGGTCCACATGATCGAGACGATCAACAAGCTCATCCGCACGTCGCGCGCGCTCGTGCAGGAGCTCGGCCGCGAGCCGACCTCCGAGGAGATCGCGCAGCGGATGGACATCCCGGTCTCGAAGGTCCGCAAGGTCCTCAAGATCGCACAGGAGCCAATCTCGCTCGAGACGCCGATTGGGGAAGAGGAAGATTCGCATCTGGGCGACTTCATTCCCGACACCAACGTCGTGTCGCCGTCGGAGGCCGTGATCAACCTGAACCTGAAGGAGCAGACCGACTCGGTGCTGAAGACGCTCACGCCGCGCGAAGAGCGCGTCATCAAGATGCGCTTCGGCGTCGGCGAGGGCTCCGAGCACACGCTCGAGGAGGTCGGCCAGAGCTTCGCGGTCACCCGCGAGCGCATCCGGCAAATCGAGGCGAAGGCGCTGCGCAAGCTGCGGCACCCGTCCCGCTCGCGACGGCTCAAGCCGTTTCTGGAAGGCCGCTGAGGGAGGTTCGAACTTCCCTACCGCCGCCCCGTCGCCCACACAATCGACACGTCGTAGGGGCGCAGCTGCCGATCGGCGGTCAGAAGCGAGAGCGATTCGATCTGTGCCTGCGCGACGAGCAACCGGTCGAACGGATCACGATGATGCCTGGGGAGCTCGGCCACGCGCAACGCGTGGGCATGCGTCACGACGAGTGGCAGCACGCGGGTGATCTGCATCCGCGTGGGGACGAATTCTACCGGTGGCGCCGGCAGCGTCAGCTTGCCGAGGCCATGCTTGATGGCTATTTCCCACGACGAGGCCGACGACAGGAACAGCTCATGCTCGTCGGATGAGACGATGGCGCGCGCCCGCCGGGACAATCGATCCGGATCGCCGACCATCCACAGCCAGCACTGCGTGTCGATCAGCAGCTTCACCGCTCGAAGTCGGACTGGACGTCATCGGGCAAGGGCGCGTCGAAATCCGGCGCAATGCGCACGCGGCCTTTGTCGCCGCCCAGCACGCGTCCCGGGCGTCGCGCGGGCACGAGGCGCGCGACGGGCTTGCCGGCCCGGCAGATCACGACCTCTTCTCCGCGCTCGACGCGCTCCAGAAGCCGGGACAGGTTCGTCTTCGCATCGTGGACGTTGACCGTCACCGTCCAAACCTAGCTAAGTTGTTAAACTAAGTCAAGCGTGACCGTTTGACCGTGGTTTCGCCGGGAAACGATTCGTGACGCGGCTGCGTGCTTGCGCGACAGGGCCAACTGCCCCAGAATCGTCCCTCGCTGGCGCGAATGATCGGGACGACTCTCTCGCACTACCAGATCCTCGACGAGATCAGCCGTGGCGGCATGGGCGTCGTCTATCGCGCCATGGACCTGAATCTCGGCCGGGAAGTCGCGCTCAAAGTCCTGCCCGACGATCTCGTCCACGACGCCGTCCGCCGCGCGCGCCTGCTGCGGGAGGCGCGCGCCGCCTCGGCCCTCGAGCACCCCCACATCGCGGTCATTCACGAGGTCGGCGAGGCCGACGGCGTGACGTTCATCGCGATGGAGCTGATTCGCGGCGCAAAACTGAGCGACGTGCTTCGGAGCGGCGCGCTGTTGCCGGCGCGGGCCCTGGAGCTTGCGATCGAAATCGCCGAGGGCCTCGCCCGCGCGCACGAGAAGGCCATCATCCATCGCGACCTGAAGCCGGCCAACGTCATGGTCACCGACGAGGGCCACGCGAAGATCATCGACTTCGGCCTGGCGAAGCTCGTCGAACCGGTCAGCCACGAGGCGGCCACCGCTAGCGCGCATGTCGGGCACACCGACGCGGGAGTGATCCTCGGAACGGCCGCCTACATGTCGCCGGAGCAGGCGCGCGGCGCCCACGTCGATCACCGTACGGACGTCTTTGCGCTGGGCGTGACGCTCTACGAGCTGGTCACGGGGCGACCCGCGTATCAGGGGCAGTCGCACCTCGACACACTCCAGGCGGTCCTGACGCAGCCCGTGCCGCCGCTGCCGGCCATGGCGGGCACGCCGGCGGAGACGACGGCCGAGATGCAGCGGATCATCGGCAAGTGCACCGCCAAGAACATTGACGAGCGCTTTCAGGGCATGAAGGATCTCGTCATCGATCTGCGCGCGGCGCGACGCCGGCTCGAGTCCACGCAGAGCGGCACGGTCGCCACCGCACCGCCCGCGCCGGGCACACGGGTGCGCCCGGTCGCTGGCGGCCGCACGCGGATTCTTGCCGGTGTCCTCGTGTTGAGTGCCGTCGTCGGTTCGGTCGTGTGGTGGGCATCACGCCGTTCAGCACCCGCGGCGAGCCCCTCCGGAAAGCCGGCAGTGGCGGTCTTGTACTTCGAGAACAACACGGGCGATGCCTCGCTCGACTGGATGCGGACCGGACTCACCGACATGATGGTGAACGACCTGTCGCAGTCCACCGAGATCGAAGTGCTCGGTACGGACCGGCTCGTGCAGATTCTGGAGGAGCTCAAGCGGGTTGACGACCGCGCGATCTCGGCGGACGTCGTGCAGCAGATCGCCACCCGGGCCGCCGTGGACCACGTGCTGGTCGGCAGCTACGTCAAGTCGGGGGGCGCGATGCGCATCAACGCGCGTCTGCAGGACGCGCGGACGGGCCGCATCGTGACCGCCGAGCGCGTCGAGGGGCCCGGCGAGTCCGGCGTGTTCGCGCTCGTCGACGAGCTGACGCGCCGCTTCAAGTCGGCCCTCACCGCAACCCGGGCCGGCAGCGGCGGTTCCCTGCTGAAGCGTCCGGGCGAAGCGCCAGCCGACGCGAGCCTGGATCGCGGCGTCACCGAGATCACGACGTCGTCGATCGAGGCGTACCGGTACTACGCCGAGGCCATCAACTTCCACGAGCGCGGGCTGTGGGCGCAGGCCGCGCCGCTGCTCGAAAAGGCGATCGAGATCGACCCGACCTTTGCCATGGCGTTCGCGAAGCTCGCCGTCGTCTCCAACAACCTGGGCCTCGCCATCGGCAACGACTACGCCAGGCGCGCACTGGATCTCTCGAGCCGCCTCACGACCCGGGAACGCTACTACATCGAGGGCTACTACTACGGGCTGCGGCCGGAGACTCGGCAACGGAGCATCGAGGCCTATCAACAGGGCCTCGCGCGGCATCCCGAGCATCACGCCTCACGCCACAATCTGGGGTTGCATCTGATCCTGCTCGAGCGGTTCGCCGAGGGCGTCGAGCAGTACGAAGAGCTCGTGCGGCGCGGCACGTCCAATCCTACGAGTTACGAAAACCTGACCATCGGGCTCATCAGCAGCAACGACGTCCGGCGCGCACGTGATCTCGCCGATGAGTTCGTGCGCCGGTACCCCGACAGCGCCGCCGGTCACCGCTTCCACGGCTCGACCTTCATTGCCGACGGACGTCTCGACGAAGCGAACGCGGCGTACGCGAAGACGGTGGCCCTGGCACCCCTCGACCGCGGCGGTCAGTTCGGGCTCGTCAACGTCGCCCTGCTGCAGGATCGATGGAGGGACGCTGAAGCCTCGATTGCCGAGCTGGGGAAATCCACAAGTCCGTTTCAGCAGTATCTGGGGCTGATGAGTGCGGGACAGGCGGCGTTCGCTCACGGCCGAGGTCAGGCTGGGCACGAGTTGTGGAATCGCGCAGTTCGCGTGTCAGGGGTTGGCGCGAGTCAGCGGGCAACCACGCGCAACCGCCAGGCTCTCCTGCTGCTTCGCCAGGGCAGGCCCGCGCTCGCGCTGGCCGAGGTCGAACTCGCCCTTCCTGACGCCCGCGATCGCGAGCAGGAGTTCGAGACCCTGCACCTTCTGGCGGTCGCCCAGGCCGCCGTTGGCCGCAAGGCCGAGTCGGAGAAGACGCTCGCGCTGCTCGAGTCGCGCGTGAAGATCCTCCCGAGCGAGCGGGAGACGCGACGGGTATCGTGGGCGCGCGGCGCCATTGCGCTTCAATCGGGCGACGCGGCTGCGGCCGCGGCCGAGCTGATGAAGGCTCAGCAGGCGCTGCCGCCGCACGCGCAGCCGCTCGGAGGGCCTCCGGCTGGCCCGCAGCCTTCACATGGCGATCCCTGGTTCGACGCGGCCGTCGCCAACCTCAAGGCCGGCCGCGACGCCGATGCGGCGCAACTGCTCGAGCGCCTGCAGTCCGCGTACGAACGCGTCTTCGCGCTCGAGGCCTGGGCGCGCAGCTTCTACCTGTTGGGACAAATCTACGATCGCCGCGGTGACACCACGCGCGCGACCGCGCAGTACACGCGCTTCGTGGACCTCTGGGGCGACGGCGATCTCGAGCGCGGCTGGGTTGCCGAGGCGCGGAAGAAGATCGGCCGCTGATCCGCAAACTTCCGACGCGACTGATATCCTAGGTTCGAAGTTCGGAGTTTTAAGTTCGAAGTTTTAAGTTCGAAGTTCTAAGTTAACCCGTGCTTTTCACTCCCTTCGGGCCCCTAGCTCAGCGGTTAGAGCTGCCGGCTCATAACCGGTTGGTCCCAGGTTCGAATCCTGGGGGGCCCAAACCAACCTTCGCTCACGCTTGCCAACGGAAGCGTGAGCTACGGTTGGCAAGCCAACGGCGAAGGTTGTCCGCCGTAGCGCCGCAGGCGCGAAGGTGGACCGTCTCCAACTTCCAACCTTCGCTCACGCGCCGTACACTTCATCCCGCCTGCAATGACCGTGCAATCGTTCTATCGTCTGTCCGTCTGGCTGCCGATCGTGCTGCCGGCTGCCGTCGCGCTCGTCGTGCACGGCATCGGGTTCGTGCGAACGGGCACGCCGCTCGACAAGGTCATCCAGATCCTCCTGATATCGCTCCTCCACGGCGGCCCGCCGTACGCGCCGATCGCGCTTTGGGCGACGGTATGGATCAGCAACCGGCCCGAAGAAGAGATTCGGCGACGGGCACTGTTCGCGCCGCTCTGGATGATCGTCGCGGTGCTCGCCTTCTCGATCGTGCTCGCGATGCGCGGCGCGCCGCCAGGTGTGGCAGTCACGTTCTTCGTGGTGGCCGCCATTGCCAGCCTGGCTCTCGGTTACCTCTACGTCGCAATGGTGTTCGGGTTGCGGGAGATGTTCTTCGGTCCGTACGAGCGCGCCTGACCTCGATGCCGACCGATCGCCGGGTCAATCAAAGCCGCCGCCACACCTTCCGGGCACCCAGAGCGGACTCAATACTTGACACGAATGATAGGGTAAATCGTGCTCACCAGGCGATCGAAGTACGGCCTCAAGGCGGCACTTCTCCTCGCCCGCGAGCGCGAGCGCGCGCCCGTGCTCGTCGCCGACATCGCCAGGCGCGAGCAAATCCCCAGGAAGTTCCTCGAACACATCCTGCTCGAGCTGAACCGGCACGGCGTGCTCACCAGCCGGCGTGGCAAGCTCGGCGGGTACCTCCTCGCCCGCCCGCCGCAGGAAATCAGCCTGGGCGAAATCGTCCGGATTCTCGACGGCCCGCTGGCCCCAATCGCGTGCGTGAGCGCCACGGCCTATCGCCGCTGCGACGACTGCCCGGATGAAACCGGGTGCGGGATCCGGCTCGCGATGAAACGCGTCCGCGACGCGACCGCGACGATTCTGGACGGCACGACCCTGGCAGACGTCAATCAGCAGATCGCGACGCTGGCGCAGGTCACCCGGCGGCCGACCCGCGCAACCCGCAGAACCGGCTGAGGATACGCGTGATGCGGTCCATGGGCTGGGCTGGCTATTAAGACGACTAATTCTATGGAGATTATGTGAATAAAGTCTTCCTGCTGGCGGTCCTCGGCCTCGCAGGCCTCCTGGCCGCCTACACCAGCCCCGAACGCGAGACCGCTCCGCCCCAGACGCTCCTGAACGTGTCCTACGACCCCACGCGCGAGCTGTACGCCAGCCTGAACGCCGTCTTCACGAAACAGTGGCAGGCAAACACGGGGCAGACCGTCACTATCCAGCAGTCGCACGGCGGCTCCGGCAGCCAGGCCCGCGCCGTCATCGACGGACTCGCCGCCGATGTCGTCACGCTCGCGCTCGCCTATGACGTCGACGCGATCCAGTCGAGCGGGCTCATCAACGCCGGCTGGCAGCAGCGGCTCCCGCAGAACAGCTCGCCGTACACGTCCACGATTGTCTTTCTCGTGCGCAAGGGCAATCCGAAGCGCATCAGGGACTGGAGCGATCTCGCCAGACCGGGCGTGGCCGTGATTACGCCGAATCCGAAAACATCCGGTGGCGCGCGATGGAATTACCTCGCCGCCTGGGAATTCGCGAAGCGCCAGCCGGGCGGCTCCGACGCCACGGCCCGCGCGTTCGTCACCCAGCTGTACCGGAACGTCCCGGTGCTCGACCCGGGCGCGAGGGGATCGACCACGACGTTCGTGCAGCGCGGCATCGGCGACGTGCTCCTGACATGGGAGAACGAAGCGTATCTCGCAATGAAAGAAGCCAGAACGCCGGTCGAGATCGTCGCGCCGCCGCTCAGCATCCTCGCGGAGCCGCCGGTCGCCATCGTCGACAAGGTCGTGGACAGGAAAGGCACGCGCGCGGTCGCCGACGCGTATCTGAAGTTCCTGTACTCAACCGACGCCCAGGAAATCGCCGCGCGCCATTACTACCGTCCCCGGGAGGCCGGCGCGGCCGCGAAGGCCGCGGTGAGCTTCGCGCCGGTGACGCTCTTCACGGTGAGCGACGCCTTCGGTGGATGGCAGATGGCGCACAAGGCGCACTTCGCCGATCGCACCACGTTCGATCAGATCTACCGTCCCGGACGCGACTGAGATGGCTGCCTCAACGCGCGTCCTGCCCGGCTTCCGTCTGACGCTCGGCTTCACGCTGTTCTATCTCACGCTGATTGTGCTCGTTCCGCTGATGACGCTGCCGATGAAGACGGCGACGACGAGCTGGCCGGTGTTCGTCGAGACGATCACGGACCCTCGGGTGGTGGCCTCGTACAGGCTGAGCCTGGGCGCCTCTCTCGCGGCGGCCGCCGTGAACGCCGTGTTCGGCATGCTGGTCGCGTGGGTGCTCGTGCGATACGACTTCCCCGGCCGGCGCATCGTGGATGCGCTCATCGACCTGCCCTTCGCGCTCCCGACGGCAGTGGCCGGTATCACCCTGACCGCGATCTGCGCGCCGAACGGTTGGCTGGGCGCTCCCCTCGCGCGGTACGGGGTCACGCTCGCGTTCACGCCGCTCGGCGTCACCATTGCGCTCGTTTTCATCGGCCTTCCGTTCGTCGTCCGGACGCTGCAGCCGGTGCTCGAAGACCTCGATCTCCAGGTCGAAGAGGCCGCGACGAGCCTGGGGGCCAGCAGGTGGGCCGTCGTCCGGCGCGTCATCCTGCCGTACCTGTATCCGGCGTGGCTCACGGGATTCGCCCTCGCGTTCGCGCGCGCGATCGGGGAGTACGGATCGGTCGTGTTCATCTCCGGCAACATGCCGATGCGGACGGAGATCTCGCCCCTCCTCATCGTCACCAAGCTCGAGCAGTACGACTACGCGGGCGCGACGGCGGTGGCGCTCGTGATGCTCGTGCTGTCGTTCGTGCTCCTGCTGTCCATCAACGCGCTTCAGCACTGGAGCAGCCGCCGGCTGGCGCACTGACGCATGGCGATGGATCGGCCCACTCCTCCGACTTCTCCGCGAACTGGCCCACGCCGGCATCTGACCGAGCCCGCGTACCTGCGTTGGCTGTTCATCGCGGCCGCGCTCGGATTCCTCGGCCTGTTTCTCGGCCTGCCGCTCATCCTGGTGTTCTCGGAGGCGTTTGCGAACGGGTGGGACGCGTATCGGGCCGCCATCACGAACGACGACGCCCTCTCGGCGCTGTCGCTGACGTTCTTCGCCGCAGCGATCGCCGTACCGGCCAATCTGGTGTTCGGTCTCGCCGCGGGTTGGGCGATCGCCAAGTTTCGCTTCCCCGGACGAAGCCTGCTGATGACGTTCGTCGACCTGCCGTTTGCCGTGTCCCCCGTCATCGCGGGCATCGTGTTCATTCTCCTGTTCGGCCGACAGGGACTGCTCGGCCCGTGGATGGACGCTCACGATCTGAAAGTCGTCTTCGCGGTGCCCGGCATCGTCCTGGCGACGATCTTCGTGTCGTTTCCGTTCGTGGCGCGCGAAATCATCCCCGTCATGGAAGCGGCGGGGACCGAAGAAGAGGAAGCCGCGCGCGTGCTCGGCGCCGGCGGCCTGCAGACGTTTCTGCGCGTGACCCTGCCGAACATCAAATGGGGACTCCTCTACGGCGTGATCCTGAGCAGCGCGCGCGCCATGGGTGAGTTCGGCGCGGTCTCGGTGGTTTCGGGAAAGATCCGCGGCCTGACCAACACGCTGCCGCTGCACGTCGAGATTCTCTACAACGAATACAACTTCCAGGCGGCGTTCGCGGTCGCCTCACTGCTGACGCTGCTCGCGCTCGCGACGCTCGTCGCGAAGTCGTTCGTCGAATACCGGATGAAAGGGTGATCGATGGGTATCGAAGTTCGCCACGTCTCGAAGACGTTCGGGTCGTTCACGTCACTCGACGACGTGAGCTTCCGGGTGCCGGCCGGCGAGCTCGTCGCGCTCCTCGGGCCGTCGGGCTCGGGTAAGACGACGCTGCTGCGCGTCATCGCGGGACTCGAGCGGCCCGACACGGGCACCGTGATGCTCGAAAACGAGGACGCGAGCGCACGTACCGCCAGGGACCGGCGCGTCGGGTTCGTCTTTCAGCACTACGCGCTCTTCCGGCACATGACGGTCTTCGAAAACGTCGCGTTTGGCCTGCGTGTGCAGCCGCGCGATCGCCGGCCGTCCCGACAGACCATTCATGATCGCGTGAGGCATCTGCTCGAGCTGGTTCAGCTCGATTACCTCGGGGACCGGTATCCTCGTCAGTTGTCGGGCGGTCAGCGGCAGCGCGTCGCGCTGGCGCGAGCGCTGGCGGTCGAGCCGAAGGTGCTGCTGCTCGACGAGCCCTTCGGCGCGCTCGATGCCAAGGTCCGGCAGGAGCTTCGCCGGTGGCTCCGGCGGCTGCACGAGGAGATTCACGTGACGAGCGTCTTCGTCACGCACGATCAGGAAGAGGCGCTCGAGCTCGCCGATCGCGTCGTCATCATGAACGCCGGACGGATCGAGCAGGACGGCAGTCCGGAGGAGCTGTTCGATCATCCAGCCACGCCATTCGTCATGAACTTCCTCGGCAGCGTGAACATCTTTCATGGCCGCGTCGAGGCCGGCAAGGCGCTGCTCGGGCCGCTGTCGGTGGACTACCCCGCTCACAACGAGCCCACCCCTCACGCCGCGGCCGGGTACGCCCGGCCCCATGAGCTCAGCTTGAGCCGGACCGGTCAGCCCGGCGGTCTATGGGGCCGCGTCGTGGACGTAAACGCCACGGGCGGTATCGTCAAAGTCGACCTGCGCGACGATGACGGCCGGACGATCCGGGTGGAGCTCGGCCGGGACGCGTACGACGCACTCGCACCCGCGCGCGGCGAACGGCTGCACATCACGCCACGGCGGCTGCGCGTATTCCTGGAGGAAAAGACCTCCGAGGTCGTTTTTCAAAAAACGTAAAACGACCTCGGAGGTCATTTCACTCCGGTCAGCTCCCAGCGGATGAGCGAGATCGGGATCAAGCCGGCCGCGTCGAACTCGTCCATGAAGCGGCGCATCGTGAAATTCCCGCCAAGCTGCCGGCGCCGATCCGCAAGCAACTGCTCGATCTGAATCTTCCCGACGACGTAGCTGATGCCGTAGGCAGGCTGACGAAGGTAAAGGTGCTGTTCTCCCCGGACGAGCTGCCCTTCGAGGCTCAGCCAGCCCCGCGGCGTGTTCGCGGACGTGAAGGCCGACGCCTGTTCGAGCGTCGCCTGCCGGGCGTGCATCCGAAGATCCCCCTGGGCGCGCGCGGCGCGCTGCGCGAGCAGGATGTAGATGAGCTCGCGGGAACGCGGATTCCGGTCGAACATCCCCGCCTGGAGCATCATCTCCTCCCAGCCGGTCGCATGCCCTTCGGTCCGGGTGATGAAGATGTTGTACAGGAGCGGTCCGCGGCGAATCGCGCTCGCGTGTGGATCACCGGCCATCCGGGCTTTGTCGAACCAGTGATAGCCGTGCGTGCGCATCACCTGCGGATCGTGATGATCGACCTCGCCGAAGAACTCGCGCGGCCCGGCCGAGTAGCGGCCCAGCCGCGCCCGGATCGCGGCATCCATGTCGTCCCGAATCGTCAGCAGGTCACGCTCCTTGAGAAAGAGCATGTAATCGGTCACCGCCGCCTGCGACCGTTTCTCGTATTCGTCGGCGGATGCGATGGGCGTCGACGGCGGAAGGCTCGCGTTGCGAGACTCCTCGAGCGCCAGCGCCGAGTGCGCGCGGGCGAGCTCCCGCTGCATGAGCGTCATGGCGTCCTGCCACGTGTACGGCAGCAGCTGGACGTTCTGGAGATACCAGGTGTAGTTCTCGACGCCGACGCCGGAGGGAGCCGTTTTCGTCGCGGTCTGACCGTCGAGCCACGCGGCGAATGCGTCGGTCGCCGCCTGCGCGCGTGTTACGTCGGCGACCAGATCCGTCGCGCCCGCGTCGGCCAGGCGCGCGGCAAAGCGCTGAAGGTCGGTACTTTGCGCGCGAATCCGCCGCGTCCCGAACGTCCATAAATCCTGGCCCGTGCCGACCAGGTTCACACGCGCCTGATCGAGCAGCGGAGGCACCGCGGCAAGGCCCGTTCGAATCTCGGCACGGCTCGCCGCACCGAGAGGCCAGTTGTACTTCCACAGCTCCACCGATCCGCGCGCGTAATGGCCTTCACGCGCGGGCTGGTCGCTTTCGGAGGGAAACACCGTCACGTAAAACGCCGGATCGTTGGCCCATGGCCTCAGGATCCGATGATCGAAGTCGAGTCCATTCATCTCCGCGCGCACGATGTGGTAATCGACCTGCTGTGGAATGGGCCATGTGGACGAATCGATTGCCGCGAGCCTGCGCTGGTAGTTGGCGAGCTCGCGGTGCTGCGCCGCCATGGACGCGGCGCGGTAGTCGGGCACGCTGTTCACGAGGATTGGCGCCTGGAAATCGCGCCACTGCTTGAACAACGCGACCAGGTCCGCGTCGCTTCCCGCGCCGGCGGCAGGCTCCGGCCGACTGCACGAACCGGAGACAAGGAATCCGCAGAGGACGAGGACGGGCGCAGCGCGCCGCATCACCCACCCTGACGCGACGGCAATGGCACGTGCACCGGATACGCCTTTTCCCCGGCCAGAATCTTAATCGGCAGCCGGTTCTCTTTGAGCGGAATCGGACATGTCGTGAAGGGATTGAACGCGCACGGCGGGTTGTACGCCTGGTTGAAGTCGATCACCGTTGTCCCGTCGTCCAGCAGGTTGGAGTACACGAAGCGCGCGGCTTCGTACGTCTCCTCTCCGCTCGACGCGTCGCGGAAGACGAAGTAGAACCGCTTGGGCCGGGTCGTGAACGGCCGCAGGCGCAGCGTCTGTCCGAGCAGCGTGAACTCGACGACGCCTTCGGTGGTGTAGGTGTCGGTGTCGCCGAACGTGTTCACGACCGGCAGCTTGCGCGGCTCGGCGTCTTTGATGAAGCGGCCGGCCACGCGCCACTTCGATTCGATCGGGAACCAGCTGAATCCGAGGAAGTTGCGTGCCTGCTCGCCATTCGGATCGCGCACGCGAAGCGACCGGCGATCGCCGCTCACGTGGACGACCATGCGCACGTCGCCCACCAGGAGCTGGTCCGCGCCCGGCCCTCCATCGTCCTTCAAGTCGATCGTAGCGGTCACAGGTTTATCGTTCAGGAGCACGTTGGCGCCCTTCGCGGGCTCGAATCGTACTCTCTGACCCTCGAGCACGAACCGGCCGAGCGCGGGAGGGATCGGCGGTGAGAGCACGATGTCGTTCGACTTGTCGCTGCCCGCAGTATTTGGACCTTGTTTGAGGTCGTGCAGTCCGGCGATGGTGACCCAGTCGCGCCGGTAGTCGACTTCGTGTTTCGTCCGCCAGGCTTCGATCTCCTTGATGACCCCTTCGGTGAGAGGCGGTGGCGGTTCGGGCGCGGGAGACGCGCAGCCGGCGGCCAGCAGCAGGACAGCGGCGAGCCACACACCTCGGGTGTCTTTTTGAGCCGTCAAAAAGACACCCGAGGTCATGTCAGAGATAATGACACGCATGCGCATTCCGACAGCCCTCTTGATTATCGCCTTCGTCATGGCTCAGACGCCGGCCGAGCAGACGCTCGGCGCCGGCGTGAAACTCGCCGAGGCGACGCCAATCGCCGCTCTCTACAAGACCCCCGAGCAGTTCGTCGGCAAGACGGTCCGGCTCGATGGGGTCGTCAGCGCGGTCTGTCAGGAGATGGGCTGCTGGATGGCGCTCGGCGACTCCGCGGAGTCGGCCCAGACGGTGCGCTTCAAGGTCGATCACGACGGCGCGCTGACGTTCCCGATCGCGGCGAAGGGCAAGCGCGCGTCGGCCGAAGGCGTCTTCGAACGCATCGCCGCCGGCGACAAGGAAGGCAACGAGGCTGCGAAAGAACAGCTCGCCGCGCAGCCAACCGCGTCCGACTTCGGCAACAAGTATCAGGTGAAGGTGACCGGCGCCGTCTTGAAGTAGAAACGCGCCACAGCGTCAAACTTCAGCAAGCGCTGGCTCGGCCTTTGGGCCTTTGAGCCTCTCGCCGGACAGGTTACTTGCCCGCAATCCGATACAGCTTCGTCATCGTGCGGATGAACATCGCGTCCGGAGCGAGCGCCGGCGTCGCCAGGCTCATCTCGCCGAGATCGTTCTTCGCAACCTCGACGTACTTGTCGCCGGCTTCGATGCCGAAGGTCACGCCGTCTTCGCTCAGAAAGAACACGTTTCCGTTCACCGCCCACGGCGACGCCGAGAACGTGTTGCCGATGCCGCCGACCCGCGCCTTGTAAATCTCGGCGCCCGTCTTCGCGTCCATCACCAGCAGGACGCCGTTGTCGTTCACGATGTACACGCGGCCCCGGTAGATCAGCGGCGAGGATGTGTAAGCCGATGCGCGGGGATGCGTCCACGCGACCGAGGTGTTGCTCGTCTCGCCCGCGGCAAGGGAGATGTCGCCGGTGCCGCCGGCCCGAACCGCGAAGACCGGCCGGTTCGATTCGCCCTGTGATCCAGTGCTGACGTAAAGCATGTCGTCCGATGCCACGGGGCTCGGTGTCGACTGCCCCACCAATCCGCGCAGCCGCCAGAGTTCCTTGCCGTCCAGGCTGTAGGCCACCGCATGCTGTCGCCTGATGACGACGAGCTCGATTCGGTCCGCGCGTTTCCACACGAACGGGGTGGACCAGCCGGACCCGCGTGCGACCGGCGAGTCGCCGGCGACACGCCACAGGATCTTGCCGGTGCGCACGTCGACGGCCGCGACGAACGAGATGCCGTCGTTGTCGTGCACGATGAACACCTTGCCATCATGGACCACCGGCGACGAGGCGGTCCCGAAGTTCAGATACATCGGCTGCGGGTCGAACTTCGCCGTCCAGATCGGTTTGCCATCGAGCGCGTAACAGAACAGCCCGACGTTCCCGAAGTACACGTACAGCCGCTCGCCATCAGTGGCCGGCGTTTCTGATGCGAACGTGTTCTTGCGATGTCGGCCGCCGAAGGGCGCGCCCTTGTGCACCTCGCGCTCCCACCGCACGCGTCCGGTGGCCGCGTCGAAGGCGTACACCATGTAGCGGATCTCTCCGCTCTCCTCGGTGCTTTCGAGATCGCGGGCGGAGACGCGCTTCATGACTTCCTCGGATGACAGGCCCTGGGCCGTGAGCTCGGCCGCGTAGTCGTTGCCGAAGATTCCGGTTGAGGGCGCTTTGAACGCGCCGGGACTGATCGCCGACGTCACGAAAACCTGATCTTTCCAGGCAACCGGAGAGGACCAGCCGCGCCCCGGTACATCGGCACGCCATGCCACGTTCGAAGACGTGGACCACGCGAGCGGCAGCTTCGCGTCGTCAAGGATGCCGGCGCCTGACGGACCGCGGAACTGCGGCCAGGCGGCATCAGCGGCCGATCGGGCGTAGACGGGAACGAGCAGAGCGGCAGTCGCGAGGGCGACGAGCGAGAAGGAACCGACTGGTGCAGGCCGGCCCTTCCGCCTTCGCGAAGCTTCGGCGAGACTCGCCGTAGCCTTGGCGGAGGCGGTCAGGGCTGGCTTGTTGCCGAGGCTAAAGCCCCGGCCTACATGTGACTCTGAAAGCACGATCCGGATGCTAGCACGCGGTTTTTCGCGCGGCGCACGACCCGTCCCGCACCGCCGCGCTTCGGCCCGGATCTGCGCGCGCCCGGCCCGGATGGCTCATAATCAGCCAGCACTTCACCAGTTGGAGTCCGCCATGACACACCGCATTCCCGTCATCGCCATCGTCAGCCTGGCGCTCGCCGGCGCCGCGGCCGGGGTTTCACCCGCACCAGTCGCCGCCCGCGAGGATCAGGCCGCCGCCAAACCGCGTCTGATGACCGTCAAAGACACGCAGAGCTTCGTCAACGTCGGATCGCCGGCTATCTCGCCCGACGACAAGTGGGTGATGTACACCCAGACCGTCCGCGACTGGACCGACGCCCAGCTGCGGACGAAGACCCACCTCTGGCGCGTGCGCATGGATGGCACGGGCGCGCGTCAGCTGACGTTCGGCGAGGCCAACACGACGTCGCCTGCCTGGTTCCCCGACGGGAGCAAGATCGCGTTTCTGTCGTCTCGGTCCACGGGCGCTGCAGCACCGGCCGCGCCGGCCACACCGGCCCCGGGCGGGGCCACGGAAGGCGACGGCCCGACCAATCAGGTGTTTTTCATGTACACCGACGGCGGCGAAGCCTGGGCCGCCACGAAACATGAGGGCGGCGTCTCGACCTTCTCGATCTCTCCGGACGGCAAGAAGCTGCTGTTCCTCTCGCAGGATCCGCTGACCCCGGAAGACCGCCGCCGGCGGCGCGAACGGGACGACGCCGTGGTGGTGGACGAGACGTTTCGCTGGACGCACGTCTGGTATCTGGACATCGAGTCGGGCAAGGAGAGGCGGATCAGCGAAGGCAAGTTCGTGGCGAGCGACCCGCAGTGGTCCCCCGATTCGCAGTCGATCGCGTTCGTGACACGTCCCACGACGAAGGTGGACGATTCGGCCTGGGCTGACGTCTGGCTGACGGATCTCGAGGGACGCGCGCGGAAGTTCTACGACAACACAGGACCGGACACGTCGCCGCGCTGGTCGCCCGACGGACGCACGCTCGCCATCGCCTCCAAACGGCAGGCGGGCAACACGCAGTGGTACGACAAGCTGCATCTGTTCCCGGTCGCCGGCGGCGCGCCCAAGGTCCTGCTTCAGAACTTCGACCTCGACCTGGGCACGCCGACCTGGTCCGCTGACGGGAAAACGGTCTACTGGTCCACGGGTCAGGGCACACGCACCGCACTGTTCGGTGTAGACGTCGTCACGGGCGAGCTCACGACGACGCGTCCGCCGGTCACGGGCGTGAGCGGCGCGTACGAACTCTCGAACGACAACACGACGTGGGTGTACACCCATAGCACGGGCACGCAGCCGAGCGATCTCTGGACGGCCAGGCGGGAGGGCAACGGCTACGCGGCGCCGGTCAGGCTCACCAACTCAAATCCGTGGATCGACAAAGAGCAGGTGCAGCTCGGCAAGGTGGAAACAATCAAATGGATGAACTCCGACGGCGGAGCCGTTGAAGGAGTCCTGACGCGTCCCGTGGGCTTCATTTCGGGTACCCGTTATCCGCTCATCGTCAATCCTCACGGCGGTCCGAGCGGCGCATCGACCGAAGGGTTCAGCTCGATCAATCAAGTCCTGGCCGCCAACGGCTTCCTCGTCCTGCAGCCCAACTTCCGCGGCAGCACGAACTACGGCCAGAAGTTCCTCAACGCAAACCAGAACACGTGGGGCATCACCGATTACGACGACATCATGAAGGGCGTCGATTACGTGATCGCGCAGGGCTGGGCCGACCCGAACCGGCTGATCGCCTACGGCTGGAGCTACGGCGGCTACATGACGTTCTGGATGTCCACGCAGACGGATCGGTTCAAGCTCATCTCGCCGGGCGCGGGTCTCACGAACCTGTATTCGATGTACTCGACGACCGACATTCCGGCGTACCTCGGGTGGTTCTTCGGCACGCCGTGGGAAAACCCGGGCGTCTACCAGAAGCTCTCGCCGATTCAGCACGTGAAGAACGTGAAGTCGAAGATGCTGATCATGCACGGCGCCAATGACGCGCGCGTGCCGCCGACGCAGGCCGACGAGTTCTACAAGGCGCTCAAAGATCTCGGGAAGGACGTCACATACGTGCGCTATCCGCGCCAGGGACACGGCATCACCGAAACGCGGCTCGCGATGGATCGCCTGCGGCGCTACGTCTGCGCGTTCACGGACGCAGTCAGCCTGACCTCGACGACGGAAAGCTGTAACGGCGCGGTACCGGCTCCTGAACCGGCGGCATCGGGTGGCTCGACCCGCAGCGGAGGCGTGATCGACGTCGATCTGCCGGTCAGCAGCTTGCGCACAGACGGAACAGACCTGTTTCTGGATCGCGGCGTGTTCGAGGTGATCGAAGTTCGTCGCAGGCAGTAACGTCTTGCCTGGGCCTTGGGCCTTACACCTTGCAAGGCGTCGGCCACGCCTTGCACGACTCCGCGGCCGGCTGCCGTGAGTAGACCAGCGTACTCTGCATTTTCGTAGCGGCCTCGCCGACCGTCACGTCCACGCTGAGGGTCTTGCCGTCAGCACTGATTGAAAACGACTCGCTGACCCGCACGGTGCCACCGGCCGATTCCTGCGTGCCCTCGCTGACGAGCGAGCGGCTCTCCCATCGCGACATCGCGGTGATGCTGCCGGTGGGCCACATCGGCGTGGTCGTCGTCTGTCCGGGCTTGAACACGCGGGCGTGGCTCTCGTTGATCTGGCTCTCGACGACGACCGTGCCGTTCGCAGCGTGCGTGATGTGCAGCACCTGCGGCGCGCCGGCCTTGATCAGGCCGGGAAGCGTGGCGGTCGTGACCGTGCTGCGCGCCGGATCGAGCTTCCAGGTGCCGGAGACGTCCGTCGGCGGTTTAGACGCAGCGCCGGCTGGCGGCGCTGGCGCGGCCGGTGGCGGCGGGGCCGGCGGCGGCACTGACTTGCCGCCGACGTCGAGTGCGACGATTTTCTCCCGGTCGCGCGCGAACAGCGTCCCGCCCGAGAGCGTCGGCACGGTCCACGACATCGTCTCGAACAGTTTGGCCTGCGCGAGCACGGTGACGCCTTCAGGCGCCAGCTTCACCAGCGAGAGATCGCCGTCCTCTTCCATGAGGATCGCCTTCCCGTCGGCGTAGACCATGCTCGCGCGGCCGATACCGCGATGCTGCCAGACCATCTGACCGGTCTTGATGTCCATCGCGGTCAGAAACGACGGACCGAGATCGCCGGCGGTGCCGTAGACGTGATCGCCGAGACGCAGCGCGTTGAGAAACATGTAGCGGACGCGGATGCTGAACCACAACTCTTCCGTCTGGGTCTCTCCGCCGCTCTGGATGAGCCGGACCGCGCGGCTGCCGGCTTTGTACGCCGATGACAGGAACAGGATGTTGTCCGGTCCCCAGATGGGCGTGTTCATGTTCAGGTCGTTGCCCGGATCGTGCGCATGCGACCAGAGGATCCGCCCGCTCGCCGGATCGAGGCCGTTGACCGTCCCGCCGCCGAGCATCACAAGCTGTTCGCGGCCGCCGACTGTGATGAGGATCGGCGCGGTCTCCGACACCAGGAAGTCCCCGCTCTTCCAGACGGTGCCGCCGTCGCTCTGCCGGAATGCCACGACGGACTGGCCGGGGCCGCCGACCGAGCAGATGATCGTGTCGCGGTACGCGATCGGGCTGCAGCCGTAGCCGGCCTTCACGACCGGCCGGATGAGAAGCGAGGGCGCGCTCATCTCGGCGATGAGATCGTGCGACCAGAGCACCTTGCCGGTTTTCTTCTCGAACGCGAACAGCTGCTTGTTCGTGCCGATCGTGAACAGCCGGTTCCCGACGATGAGCGGCGTCGAGTGCGGACCCGCGCCGAAGCTGAAGTCCTCGATCTTCGCCGCGTACTTGTGTTCCCAAATCGTTTTCCCGGTCGCCGCGTCCAGCGCCACCACGGATTCGGCGGGATCCCATGGACCCTGGCGCGCCCGGCCGTTGCCGACGCGATACATCGTGAAGAGCATCCCCTCGTCGACCAGAATCGACGAGTGACCCGGGCCAAGCGGCCTGGTCCAGACCACGCGCGGCCCGCCCTCCGGCCATGTTTCGGACAGGCCGGTCGCGCCGACGATGAAATCGCGGCTGGGTCCGCCCCATTGCAGCCATCCACTGGAAGACGACACCGCCTGCTCCGGGCGGAAAGTGACGGCCGGAAGGCAGACGGCGCCAAGCACCGCGCCGAAGCCTGTCGCCCAGATCGCGCGCAACGAGATCGCTCGCATGACGACCAGATAGTACATGAGGGGGGACGGGCCGACTATCGCCCGATTCCACATGCAGGCTGCGCCAGGCCGTCGGTCTGCGCTGTGCCCAGCGCCTGCAACCGGCCGTCGCTGTAGAAAAAGAAGCAGGCCTGACGAAGCCGCCGGGCAACCGACAACCGGAAGATGCGCGCGCCGTTTTCGGCCGTGCTGTCGAGACGGCCGACGGGTGTGTCGATGCTCAATGGCTCCGGTCCGGTCACCGGCAGATCGAAGTGGCGCAAATCGCGCGACGCGACGAAATTGTCTGCGTACTCGGGTACTCGCAGCTCGATCCGATCTTCATGCCGGCTGACCTCCACGTGCGCATCTGACCTGACCACCCGAAGCAGGCTCGTCCACGACGCCGGGGAGCAACCCCTGACCTCGAAGGCCACTTCGTTGAGATTGGAGAAGACGCCGCGAATACCGACCGGCGTGGTCAGGACGACGATGTCGTGAGTCCCGCACGGAACCAGCGCCCCGGTCATCAACGTCAGCGCATCGTCCGTCATGTCGGACGCCCACTTCCAGGACCGGCCGGCGGCGGCAAGCTGGACGACTGCAATGCCCAACGCCACAGCCAGGACGGCAACGGCTCGCGATCGACGTGCGAGCGGAAGTGATAGAAAAACCATTCCCCAGAGCAATGAGACGCCGGTCGAAGCCAAATACAGGTATCGCGGTCCGCTCGTCATCGAGGACACAGGAACCAGCGTCGCGGCGGTGAAGACAAGCAGGAACACAACCTGTGGGTGAGTCAGGATCCACTGCCGGTTGCGCCACGCCAGAGCGACCACTCCAAACAGGACAACCAATTCGATCGCAGCAAGCGACGCGGCCGGCCGATCGAAAAAATGCGACGGTGGTGAAGGGACGGCGACGGGACTGAACAGATAGAACAGGCTGAAGCTGGCGAATCCAATCTTCTCCCGCAGCCAGCCCGACGATGCCGAAAGTGCCAGGAGCGCCCCCATAAGACCGGCTCCGAGCACAATCCCGCCGACCACCGTGTGAACGCGAAGGCTTTTGGCGGACCACGCCGGTTGCGAACGAGCCACCCAGAACAGTCCGGCCGTCATCGCTGCCAGCAGCAGGAGCTTGGGAAGTCTCTCGGCTCCTCCGACGGCGTCCAGCGCGCCGACCTGAGATCGCAGCAAGCCATACGCACCCGCAACGACAACGAACGGCAGCAGCCGGCGTGCCGCCTGCCGCCAGTCGAGACGACGAATGAGGACGTCGTGCGCGAGTACCACAACCGGCAGGGCGAGCGCGGATTCCTTGGCGAGCAGGGCGAGCCCGAATGCCAGAACGCCGAACACGTAGCCACGCGTCGGTCCGCACGCGAGAACAAGGGCAATGAGCGACAGGAACGTCGCCAGCAGATCGAACCGGGCAGAGATCCAGTAGACGGCTTCGTGACTCGCCGGGTGGAGGGCGAACAGGAGCCCCGCGACGACCGCCATCGCTCGGCCGGCCAGTTGCCGGCCGAGCGCGAAGACGAGCACGCTATTGCCGGCATGGAGACCGACGTTGGTCAGATGAAACCCCGCCGGGTTCATGCGCCAGATTTCCCAGTCGAGCGCGTGCGAGAGAAACGTGAGGGGGCGGTAGTACTCGAAGAACCCGAGCGGCCCGAAGTATTCGAGCGGACGGTCAAGTCCACCGAACTGCCTGAGGCGCGCGAGAATGAAGAAGTCGTCTGCCGTGAAGCCGGTCCAGAGCGCGGGAAGATACACGGCAAACGCTGTCGCGCCGACGATCGCCGCCAGGACCAGAGAGACATAACCAGACATCTGTCGGCGCCGCCCATACGTTAACGCAGAGAGAATGCACTGACATCGATCGATAGCGCGAGCGCGCGATAGCCCGATCTCTCCAGGTGTTACGTTTTTCTTCGCCACACGGCGAACATCGGGGTGTCGCGATCGCGGACGTACCCGGCTTCGAGCCACGTACGCAGCGCGTCCTGACTCAGGAAGAAGGCCTCCGATTGCCACTGCTCCCTCTGCAGCGCCACGAGGGCCGGCGGCCGCCGCTTGAGATCGTCGAGAAGCCCCGCGGGCCCGTAACCAGGTTGGCCGGCGGCAAACTGGATGATCACCGGATAGCTCCAGAAGAACCGGGAAGGACTGATCCGTTCGCTGTGCCAGCCCACACTGCCGCCTGAGAAGCCGAACACGAAAACCGGATCGGCCGGCGTCGTCGTCTCGCGCACGTATCGCGACAAATCGTGAATTTCCGACGCGTCATGTTTGGCGCCCTTGAAACGGCGCAAATACGTCTCACGATCGGTGGCGCCGAACGCGTGGGCCAAATCGTACCGGACGTTCTCGATCAGTCCGGGCAAGCCGGCCCACCGCAGTCCCGCCACGGGACGGTCCGCGCCGACCCTCCAGATTCCCGCGAGGAGCAGAAAACCGACCGCATAGGCCATCCAGACGGGACGACTGAACAACCTCGCCAGACCCGCCGCGGCGGCCAGGCCCAGGGCTGGATTGGCTTGAACGAAGTAGTTCGGCAGATCGCGCTGGCCGTTCACCGCGATCGAGAGGAATGCCGCCACGAGCCAGCCAAGAGCCACGATCGCGGACCGGCTGGATCGAATCTGCGTGAACAGCAGCAGCGATCCGATGCCGCCGAGAAACCACAACATGTCGACCTTCGCTCGGCCGATCGGAAGCACGAACATGTACTGCAGCACGCTGGTGGGACTCGCGTACGTTTCCTGCGAATAGCGAATGTTGTAGTCAATCGTGGCGAGCCGGAAGTCGTGGAACGCGCCGTTCACGACGATGTAGCCCAGGACGACGGCGATGCCGGCAGCAGCGCCAAGCCCCGCCCATGTCAGATCGCGCGCCAGCGCTCGAGGCGACTTCCGTTCGTCGGGCATCCAGGCCCAGAGAGCCAATACCAGCAAAAGACCGTAGGTGATGGCGTTGTATTTCAGCCAGAACGCAGCGGCTATCGCCATGCCCGCGAGGAGAAGCCGAAATCGCCCCCTCGTTCCGCCGCGCGCGACCAGCACGAGCGCGCCCGTCACGGCGAGAGCGATGAATGGCTCACATTGCCCGCGCACGTAGATCCCGCTGAGCCGCTGGAGCGAGGGATCGCCGAACAGCAGGAAGAGCGTGGCGGCGCCATAGCCGACGTTGGGAGAAAAGCGACGCTGGCCGAGGTTGACGAGCAGCCAGGCCACGACGGCCGCGGCCGCGAGATCCGCCGCCGCGACGATCGATTCGTGCGGCCAGATCCTCAACAGGCCTGCGTAGAGAAACGCGATGCCAGGCGGCTTCTGGTCCCACATGTCACGGTAGGGCACGCCGCCATCGAGGATGCGCTGACCTTCATAGCCGTACAGGCCCTGATCGCCACCGGCAGGCTGGACCAGCGATGGCGCCCGGAGCGCGAGAAGGAGGACCAGGAGAAAAAGCCGCATCAGGTGGAGGCCGCGTCGAGCGCCGGATTCTACCGTGATGGTGCGGCCGTTCCTCAACCTCCGCGGATGGTCAGATTCATGAGCAGCGGCGCGATGCCCGGCGGCAGCCAGCCGCCGTTGAAACACGTCCCGCCGCCAAGGGCGACGAACGGATCGGGTGTCGCGCACCCCGTCGGTGCCGGTGGTGGCAGCGGTGGCTGGCCCGAGCCTCCCGACGGCGGCGCGATACCGGGCGGCAGCCAGCCGCCGTTGAAACACGTCCCGCCGCCAAGGGCGACGAACGGATCGGGCGTCGCGCATCCCGTCTGGGGCGGCGGTGGAGGTGGAGTGGGCGGTGGTGGCGGTGGCGGCGGCGGTGGGCCGGAACCTCCTCCCGAAGGCGGCGTCACAGGCGGCGCCAGACCTGGCGGCAGCCAGCCACCGTTGACGCACGTTCCTCCCCCAAGAGCGACGAACGGATTGGGCGTCGCGCATCCCGTCTGGGGCGGCGGAGGCGCTGGCGGGGGTGGTGGCGGTGGCGCGGCGCCCCCGGAAGGAGGCGCCAGGCCGGGCGGCAGCCAGCCGCCGTTGACGCATGTTCCTCCGCCGAACGCGACGAACGGATTGGGCGTCGCGCACCCGCCAGGACCCGGCACCGAAGCAAGGTTCACCCGATGAACGGTGCCGGCGAGGTTGACGACGTAGAGCTCGCCTGACGAGTCGAGCCCGAAGCTCACCGGAAAGAATGCAGACAGTCCGAACTCTGCCGTGTGCTCGAGGAGGTCCGCTGCCGTCGCTTCTCCGGTCTGGGGATTGACGACCAGGCGAATGGACCACACGCGTCCAAAACCAATGTCGGCGAAGAAGTAGCGGCCTTGATAGGCGGGACCGAGCGCAGCGCCGCGATAGACGAACCCGCCCGTGATCGCGTTGCCATCCGCGTGCGAATACTGATGAATCGGATCGATTAAGGGTAGCGAGAACGGTGGCAGGGTGCCGACATTCGGATTCGCGCCTTCGCGGTTCCGCCAGCCGTAGTTCCGGCCCGCGTGTCCCGCCGGCTCATAGTTGAGCTCTTCCCAGTTGTTCTGACCAACGTCCGCGATCAGGAGCGCCCCGTTGCCGCCGAGCGCCGGATGATCGAAGTTGTACCGCCACGGGTTTCGCAACCCGAAGGCCCAGATCTCGGGAAGAACGCCGGCGACGCCGACAAAGGGATTGTCAGAAGGAACACGGTAGCCGATGGGATCGTTTCCGGGCACCGCGATGTCGATTCGCAGCATCTTTCCGAGCAGGGACCCCGGAGTCTGCGCGAGATGGAAGGGATCGTTGCCCGCGCCTCCGTCGCCGAGACCGATGTAGAGATACCCCTCGGGTCCGAATGCGAGATGGCCGCCGTTGTGGTTCGCAAACGGCTGTCCGATGAACGGCACGCCGCCGGGCCAGACCAGATCGAATCGGCTGGCCGGAACCACACGCAGTGGATTGACGGGGTCGCGCAGAAATCGCGCGATGACCGTGTTGCCCGACAGATCGGTGAAATTGACGAACACCCGGCCGCTCGATGCGGAGTCCGGAGCGAACGCCAGGCCAAGCAGTCCTTGTTCGCCGGTGGCACTGATCTGACCGGTCAGGTTGAGGAAATCGGCAGCGAGGAGCACGCCGTCCTGCACGACGCGGACGCGTCCTCCCTGCTGGACGACGAGCTGAACGTTCGGCCGCGTCGGATCCTGAACGAACTCGACCGGCGCATCGAGACCCGAGACAACGAGATCGGCGCGAAGCTGGGCGAGCGCGGGGTGCGCACTGCCCAGGCCGGCGACTATCGCAACCAGAAGCGTCCGCCAGACCGAGTGAAACCGAGCCGACGTCACTTCGTCTTCCTCACAAGCTCGAACCAGCTCAGGCTAGGGCCGGCCCTTGGGCACCCACCCGCCGTTGATACAGACGCCGCCGCCGATGGCGACGAAGGGATCCGGAAGTCCGCTGCACGTGACTGTGACGCCGGGGGTCCACCCGCCATTTATGCAGGTGCCGCCGCCCATCGCGACGAATGGATCTGGCGTCGCGCAGCCGCCCGAACCTCCGCCACCGCTTGGTGGCGCGCTGGTGCCGCCCGGCAACCAGCCGCCGTTCACGCAGGTGCCGCCACCCATCGAAGTAAATGGATCAGGCGTCGTGCAGCCGCCCGAGGTCGAGCCGCCGCCCCCGCCACCGCCAGGCCGCCAGCCGCCGTTCACACAGGTGCCGCCACCCATCGAAGTAAACGGATCAGGCGTCGTGCAGCCGCCTGAGGTCGAGCCGCCGCCCCCGCCACCGCCAGGCCGCCAGCCGCCGTTCACACAGGTGCCGCCACCCATCGAAGTAAATGGATCAGGCGTCGTGCAGCCGCCCGAGGTCGAGCCGCCGCCCCCGCCACCGCCGCCGCCGGGAGTCCAGCCGCCGTTCACGCAGGTGCCGCCACCCATCGAAGTAAATGGATCAGGCGTCGTGCAGCCGCCCGAGTTCGAGCCGCCACCCCCGCCGCCACCGCCGCCGGGAGTCCAGCCGCCGTTCACGCAGGTGCCGCCACCCATCGAAGTAAATGGATCAGGCGTCGTGCAGCCGCCCGAGTTCGAACCGCCGCTGCCTCCGCCTCCGCTACCCGGGGGTAGCCAGCCGCCGTTCACGCACGCGCCGCCCCCGAGGGCCGCAAACGGATCCGGCGTGCTGCAGCCGCCGGTCGGTGGTGGCGGCGGTGGGGGTTGTCCCGGCGGTGGCGGCGGCGGGAGAGCTCCGCCCCCCGCCGCAACGAACTGGGCCCCCAACACGACATAGCGACGCGAAAAGCTCAGGCCCCACTGTCCGGACCGGAGCCGCGCGGTAACGCGCGGATAAAAAGAGCCTGGTGCGCTCGAGCCCTGCGTGATTCCGCCGGCCGAACTGATGGGCGTGCCGAAGCCGTCCAGCTCGATCGCGGCGATTTCGTAAGACAGGTTGTCCGATCCGGCTCCGAGAATGGTGCCGCTCAACGGATTGTAGGAGATCGCCAGGTTGTCGGCCCCTCCGAACCGGGTCGTCATGAGCCCCGTGTTCAGGAGGTTCCCCAGGTAGTCGAACGCCGCGAATCTCGAACCGCCCGGCAGCGTCACCCAGCCCACCACGTAGGAGTTCGTCGCGGTATTGACGGTGATGTCGGTGTTGTACGTCCCGGTGCCGTAAAAGAACTTCTGCAGCGGCGAGAGTGCCCCGTCGATGGCCCTCACGGTACGGAACGCGGCAAACGCACCTGCGCCGTCCCACCCGGTGTACATGAACCCGAATTCGTTCGTCCCGGGGTTCCAGGCGACACCCGGGTCACGCGCGCCGTTGACGTTGGCGAGCAGCATCGTTCCACCGAGCATCGCGCCGTCGGCGGACACGAAGCGCCCGCGAATGCCAAACGTGTCCGTCTGCCAGGTCACGAGGAATTTCTGGCTCGTGTTGGAATAGGCGGCCGGGCCGCCGATCGTGTACTTCGAGCCGTCCTCCGCGATGTTGGAAATGGTCAAATCGCCGGATGTCGGTCCTGAGACACACGAGACAATCCTGCCGTGAAGGCCGTTCCTGCTGGGAATGTCGTTCTGATGCCACGTGACAAGGAATCCGCCGGCGCCGCCGTTCGAATCGGGACTGAACTTGGCGCGCGGGTAGTGCGCGAAGAACGCCGGGTTGTTCATGACGTAGAAAAACGGCATCGTCACTTGCCCGAACGCGTTGGTACACGTCGCGAACACCGGACCGTGCGCGCCCACGAACAGATATTGGTCGTTCACCGGGTCGTACGCGATGTCCGTGCCGAGCACGCCAACCGACACCAGATCCATCACGGCCCCCAGTTGCGAAAACTGGGCGCTGGCAGGGCGTGGCAAAGTGCAGATGGCAATCAGGGCAGCGAGGGCGACGAGACGGGGCAGGACCGGGCAGGTGAACGGCACGCGGACGGTCGATGCACTTCTCTTCATAATTACAACCGTGTTAGGCGGCAAAAAAAACGGATTGCCTGGTGAAGGACAGAAAAAGCTCGGACGTACTTCTATCGGGCTCAGATCGGGGCATCTATAGTGGTCGGCCGGATTTGCGACAAACCGGCGAGAATTGTAGTGCCAAAGTCTGCAACTGACAAGCAGATATGGAGTTACGAAACTAACGTCTCGTCAGCGCGAGCACGCGAGTGCCCGCCAGTACCCGGACGATGAGGTCGGCGCCGCGGAGGTGTCGGCGCAGCGACGCGAAGTCCGAGGTCGTCGCATTGACGAGGGCATGCCCGGCGGCTTCACGAATGGCTGGATTCTGCTCGGTCATCAGGTTTTCGAAAACAGCGCGGGCCTGCGCCTCGTCTTGACGGGCGATCAACCTGGCCGCCAGGAGACGCATCTCAGGATCAGGGGACGCGATGAGTTGTTTCGCCACCGGCACCCAGCTGGTGTCCGCCTCGACGGCCGCGAGCTCTTCGGCCGCCTGCCCGCGCACCATTTCGTGATCCGATGAGAGGTTCTTGCGCAAGAAAGCCGTGCCCCTGGGGTCTCCCAACCGGTGGAGGGCTCCCGCTGCTGAGAAACGAACCGGAAAGGGCTGGCTGTCCATGAGGAGCGGGACCATGGCGCTGACCGTTTCCTTGGCTCCGAGGCGGCCGAGTGCCGTCGCCGCGGCCGACCGCAGGTCAAACGATTCGTCGGTGAGCAACTTGGTCAGAGGTGGAATCGCGAGTGGGTTTCGACTCCGTCCAAGTGCTTCGATGATCGGTCGGCGGCTCCCGATTCCAGTGCCGAGCTGGGCAATGAGGCCGCGGACGCTGCGCTCCTCTCCAATGGCCGCGAGGGCGAACATCTCCGGAAGCCGTCCGCCATCGGCTGGTTGCTTGAGCAGCCCAAGAGCCTCGTCGTCGCCGTCAGCGGCGAGCGCCTTCAGAGCTTCAAGGCGTGCGCCCGCATCGGAACTCTTGATCAATTCGCGGAGCATCGCCCGAGCGACCGTGCGGATCACATAGCCGTCTTCGATTTTCCGGTTGCCGAGCCAACGCTCGTACGCGTCGAGCGCGGCCAGAGGCCCTGCCCTGACGATCTCCGCCTCGACGAGGAGCGTCAGTCCGGCGATGCTGCGCGGATAGGTGACCAGAATCTTCGAGGCGTGCTGAGCCGCCTGCCCGGCATCCCCGTCGGCCAACATCCTCCAGCCTTGATAGACGAGGATCGCTTCCTCGGTGACGCTCGACCCGGCACCGGGCGCCTGCTGGGCCAGCGGGATCGTTGTATTTGTGGTTATCGCGGCGACAACCAGCGCGAGGAATATCCGCACCTTGCGTCCAGTCCGGCATATTAGCAGTGGCACGACGACAGGCGCGAGGACCCTATAATCCTGCGGTGCCGCACGGAACGACATGCTGTCGCTCGTGATACCGGTTTACAGGAACGAGGAGAATCTTCCTCGACTGTTTCGCGAGCTCGAGGGCATCGCGCGACGGCTCGCGGGCAACCTGGAGATCGTCTTCGTCGTCGACGGCAGCCCCGACGCGTCGCTTCGGATTCTTCAGGACACGCTGCCGACCTGGACGGTACGCACGCAGCTCGTGGAGCTCAGCCGTAATTTCGGTTCGTTCGCCGCGATGGCGACGGGGCTGAGCCGCGGCCGGGGCGACTACTTCGCGGTGATCGCCGCCGATCTTCAGGAACCGCCCGAGCTCGTCGTCGATTTCGATCGCATTCTGCGGTCGGGCGAGGCCGACATCGTGTTCGGTCACCGCGTCGGCCGCGCCGACCCGTGGTGGTCGCAGGCGTTGTCGCAGTGGTTCTGGACCCTGTTCCGGCGTTTCGTGGTGAAGGACATGCCGAAGGGCGGCATCGACGTCTTCGGTTGCACACGTGAGGTCCGCGATCATCTTCTGCACTTGAAGGAGACCGACACCAACCTGGTCGCGTTGCTCTTCTGGCTCGGGTTCCGCCGGGCGTTCGTCGGCTACGAACGCCGGCGGCGTCTTGAAGGTCGGAGCGCCTGGACGTTCGGGCGCAAGCTGCGGTACGCCCTCGACAGCATCTTCAGTTTCACCGATCTTCCCATTCGAGCGCTGTTGTTCCTGGGTACCGCCGGCACGGCTCTGGCCGTCGCAGGCGGGGCTACCGTGTTCATCTTCTGGTCGCTCGGCCGCGTGACGGTGCTCGGCTACACGCCGCTGATGCTCGTGATCACGTTCTTCGGAGGGCTGACGGCACTGGGCCTCGGCATCATCGGTCAATACCAGTGGCTGTCGCTCCAGAACGCGCGCAACCGCCCGACCTCCGTCGTCAAGTCAGCCTGGAGCTTCGATCGAGAAGGTCAGAACATTCCGCCCACGCCGTAGGGTCGCCACCGCTGGAGGCCGGCGTCTTCTACGTCGTTTTCTGAATCGCCGCTAGGAAGTCGTCGTAGTCGCGAATGTAGTCGTCCGGATCGTACGGATCGGACGCGAACACGAGCAACAGCGCGTCGGCCGAGTACTTGTACTGGACCGCCCAGACCTTCGGCGGAACATAGAGCCCGAGATTCGGCGAGTTGAGCGGGATCTCCTCGCTGGTCTTGCCGTCGTCGACGACGACGGTGACAGACCCCCGCGCACAGATCATGAACTGATGGCAGTGCCGGTGCGCGTGCTCGCCGCGGACATCCTGTCCGGGAACGTCGAACACGATGAAGTATCGCTTGGGAACGAATGGAATCTGACGTGGGAACTCGCCCGCCGACAACGTGCCCCGGAGATCGTTCGCCAGCAGGAGTCGATGGACCGTGACGCCACGAACCGACGTCTCGAGGACTTCGGCGCCGTCAGGCGGCTCGGACGCCGGCGCCGTGGTCGTGGATCGCCGCCTGGCGTCGACATACCCGACGATCCGCGCCGGGTTACCCGAAACGATGGCCCGTGCCGGCACGTCGTGCGTCACGACCGATCCGGCGCCGACCATCGCGTGCGCGCCGATTCGGAGTCCCGGAAGGATGGCCGCGCCGCCGCCGATCGACGCGCCACGGCCGACGTGGGTCTCGAGTACCGTCGACTGGTAGTGTTTGCTCCTCGGATACTTGTCGTTCGAGAACGTCGCGTTGGGTCCGATGAAGACGTCGTCGGCGATCCGGACTCCGTCCCAGAGTTGCACGCCGCACTTGACGGTGACACGTTCGCCGATCACGACGTCGTTCTCGATGAACACGTGGTCACAGATGTTGCAGTCCCGGCCGATGCGTGCCCCCGGCAGAACATGCGCGAAGGCCCAGATCCGCGTCTTCTCGCCGATGATCTTGCTCTCGCACAACGCCTGCGGGTGGACGAAGAAGGGGCCTGCGCGCGCTGACCTGTCGGACATCAGAGTCCGCAGATCCTAGCGTCGTTGCCCATCGCCGGCAACCTCGACCCGCGCGATCGCTCGAGAAGGACGACACGCCGCGTATGGGATACTAGGCGGCGCGATTGATGTACGCTTCCCGCGATCCGGACGCTCGATCGTCTCGTGTCCGGTGGGTTCTCCTCGCGCTGGCGGCTGCCGCGGCCGGCGCCCTCATTCTCAGAATCGCGTCTGTCGCCGAGCCGCTCGGCATCGACCAGAGTCTCTGGGCCTCGGCCGTCCGAGGCATGTCGCGCGGCCAATTGCTTTATCGGGATGTCTGGGAACAACGGCCACCGGGCATCTATCTCATTTATCTGGCCGGGTTCCGCGTGCTCGGCTGGACGCCTGCGACGGTCGCATGGCTCGACATCTTCGCTTCGGCAGCCACGGTGGTGCTGCTCTACGCGATCGTGCGGCCACTCAGCGGCCGGACGACGGCTGCCGTCGCCGCCGCGCTGTATGCCCTGCTGACGATGCCGGCCTGGCTGTACCGGTACGGCGGTTTCCTCGAGCGCAGCGTCTGCGAGACGTTCATCGTCGTCTGCGTGGCGCTGGCCGCACTCTGCGCGGTGCACTGGCGCGCCGGACAGCCAAGCCTGGGTGCGATCGGCGTCGGGTTCTTTTCGGGTGCGGCGATGGTGCTCAAACCCAATGCGGGACTGTACCTGCCGGCGCTGCTCGGCTGGATGATGCTCTACGGACGCGGTGCCGCGGCGGCCGGCCGCTCGCTCGTCCTCCGTCCGATTGGGCTCGCCATCGCATCGGCCGCCGTCGTGCCGGCGATCACGATCATCTGGCTCTGGTCGATCGGCGTGCTCGAGGACGCCCGGATCGCGGTCGTCGATTTCAACCGGTTTTATGTCGGACAGGGTTTCACGGTGGACGGGTTCGCGCTCGCGTTTTCGAGGGCGGTGTGGCTGCGCATGAAGACCGACGCGTTGTGGCTGGCAGGAGGCGTCGGCGCCCTGGTCGCGCTCTGGGCGCTGGCGCGGACGCGCCGGTTGCCGCCCGTCGCCGGTCTCGCGGTCCTCTGGGGCGGCGCCGCCGCGCTGGCCATCATCGTGAACGGCATTCGACTGTTCAACTCGTACTTCATCCAGGCGCTGGCCCCGCTCGCCGTATTAGCCGCCTGGCTCGTCGCAGAAGCGGTCTGGGGATCGCTCGTCCGGCGCCTGATTGGTGTGACGACGGTGGCTCTGATGCTCATCGTGCTGCTGCAACGTCATTACCCGGCGAAAGTGTTCGGGTCGGCCCGAATGGATTTCGACGCGCTGACCGGTCGATCCAGTCTGCCGTCGTACCTGGATCAATTTGGCGGCTACGCCAATCGCCGCGGCTATTCGGCCCGGGCCAATGCCGAGCTCGCCGCCTACGTACGCGAACATACGGCGGCAGACGACCGCGTTTTTCTGTTCGGGATCAACGGCGCCGGCATTTACTTCACGGCCGATCGGCTGACGGCGCACCGGTTCCTACGCGTCAACTTCTTCGTTCCGACCGAATTCCCGGACCCACGCTTCCAGCTCGGACGCGTGGTCGAAGACCTCGCGGCGAGCCGACCAGCGTATCTGATCTTCGAGAAGCTCCACGGCACGTCGGAGATGGCAAAAGCCGTGGACGCGCTCGTCGAGCACCCCGACGTCGTCCGGTTGTTGCAGAGCTACCGGGTGGAAACGCAGATCGAGGACTTCACGCTGTACCGACGTGTGGACTGACCGCGTCGTCGCCGATCACTGCGTCAGTTCGAGAATGCGTCCGGCGGCCCGAACCCGCGCCAGCGTGTCCCCCGCCTTCATGAGTTGTCTCAGCGTCGCGAAATCGCCGGCCACCCGTTCGGCGAGCACACGGGCCGCTTGAATTCGGACCGGCGGCGTCCCGTCGGCCAGCAGCCGATCGAGCGTCGCCCGCGCGGCGTCCGGCTCGTACTGCGCAATGAGTGCCGCGGCCTCGAGCCGGACGACCGGGTGGCTCGCCTCGAGGAGGTCGCGCACCGCGGCCAGCCACGCCGGATTCGGCCGGCTGGCCATTGCGGTCGCGCCCACGATGCGGAGCGCGGCCTCCGGACTCTTCAGGAGGTCCGCGAGCAACGCGGCGCCGGTGTCGTCGCCGAGCCTGAAGAGCGCTTCCGCCGCTTTGAGCTTGACCAGCCGGGTCGACGCCGGACTCGTCAGCAGCGGCTTGAGACGTGCGATGGCCTCTTGCGCTCCAAGCTTGCCGAGACCATCGGCGGCCGCGGCGACGATCGTCGCGTCTCGGTCGGCCAACAGGTCGAGCAACGGCGGGATCGCGAGCGCGTGACCGCTGGCCACGAGTGCGTCGATGATCTCGAGCTTCTTCGACGATTGTTTGAGCACGCCAATCAGTTGGCGCACGGCGCCTTCGTCGCCCAGTTCCGCGAGACAGCGCAGTTCCGTGATGCCGCCCTTGAAAGCCTGCCGCGTGAGCTCCGCGCGGGCATCGGCGTCGCCGTCCTTGGACAGATGCTTCAGGGCCTGGACGCGCGACGGCAGATCTGCCGAACGCCGAATCTCGAGAAGCGACGATCGGGCGACGTGTCGAAGCAGGTAGCCATCGTCCGGTGCCCGTCCCCCAAGCCACTGCTCGTAGCTGTCGAGCCCGGTCAACGCGCCGGCTCGCATGATATCGGCGTGAACCAGCAGTGTGATGGCGGCAAGGCTGCGCGGGGATTTGGCCAGGGCGAGGTTGGCGTGATCGACCGCGCGCGCGAGATCACCGGCGGCCAGGTACGACCAGCCGGTGGAGATGAGCGTGGTCTCCTCGGAAACGGGCGCGGGTTGCTGGCGTGGGGCGGCGCCGGGAACCGCGCTCACGGTCAACGCCACTGCGAGCGCGCAGCGGCCGGCCCACGGTCTCATCATCATCTCGCCGCCCGTCCATTATGACGCGCGCGTCCCTGATGCGAGCGTCATTTGCCGAGGCCCGACGTCCAGTTCAAGACAACCGTCATCGCCGTGAGCACGGATGCCTGCGTCGGTACCGGCACGGCGAACCGTTGCCCGTTGCCCGTCATGTCCCACGGTCCCAGGCTTGGCAGCGTGAACAGCTTGCGAGGCACGCCCAGCTGGAACGTGTCGCCAGGCAACGCCTCGACCGCCATCACGTTTCCAGCCATATCGTGATAGATCAGCTCCCTGCCATCGCGTCGCCATCGCACCAGAAGCGCACCGGCTTGTGAAACGCGGGTCAGGCTCCGTGGAGCGGCCGTGGGTGCGGACTGATCGAAGGACCGCACGTAGACCTCAGCCTCGCCCGACACGTTCGAAACGTACGCGATCCACCGCATGTCGGGCGAAAATCGCGCCCCGAACTCAGTAAACTCGGTTCGTAGCAAGGCCACCGGTGTGCGATCGCCTCGAAGCGGCACCAGCCAGATATCGGACCTGGTCGCCGGATCTGCTGCGGTGTAGAGCAGGATTTGTCCGTCGCTGGACCAGCTCGTCGGCGTTTTGTTCGACGACGACTTGAGCAACAGCTCTTCCTCGCCGACCCCGCTGGAGGGTTTGACGTAAAGATCGAACACACCGCTCCGGTTGGATTGAAAGGCGATGTGCCCCCCATCGGGAGACCAGATGTGGCTGCGATCGACGCCAGGATGTGAGGTCAGACGCGTCGCGACGCCTCGTGCGAGCTCAATGACCCACAGGTCTGGATTCGAAATGGTGGAATACTCGACGGCGGCGCGCGAGCCATCAGGCGAGAGCTCGATGGACTCGAACGCGTTCGAGTTCCCGATTTCCGACAGCCGTTGGCCTTGCCGATCTATCAAGGTGAGCTGCATCGGACGACCGGCCCCAGTGACGGGCCCGGTTCGGTAGACCAATGCCGCGGGTGACGCCGAGAAGAACCCGAAGGCGCCGGAGTTGCCAATCCCATCAGCGACGGGCCGCGCTTCGCCTGAGAGGCTGCGTCGATCGAGATCGAACCCCTGCGACAGCAGCGTGCCCCGGCGGAGGAAGAGCAGTCGGCCCGTCCCTTCGCCGGTCTGGACATAGGCGGCCTGTGAATCGGCTTCGAGGAGCCGGTTGGTCTCCTGTTCCTCGGGCTTGCGGTCGAGCGACCCGACGAACAGTCCGTTATGCTCGCCCGTTCGTGAGACTCGGACGTAGACGAAATGCCGGCCGTCGGGAAGAAACATGGGAAGGCCATGCGCGATTTCCTGCCGCGAGGTATCCACCACTGAAACCGTGGACACGGCGCCTCCGGATTCAGGCACTCGTCGCAACGCCCCGGTCCGGATTCCGCCGAACAGGATGTCGCCGTGCTGACTCCAGGTTGCGGAGCCAATCGCGTTGTCTGACGCGGCTTCGTGCAGTGTCACGACCGGTCCGCCGGCAACGGGGACTTTTCTTAACCAGCGATCCACGACGAACGCGATGAACTGCCCGTCAGGTTTCCACGCCGGGCTCCTGGCGCCGTCAGTGCCGGCAAGCACTCGGGCGTCCAGCGAATCAAAGTCGCGGATCCACAGCCGCGAGACACCGGCCACATCGCGAGCAATGAACGCCACGCGCCGGCCGTCTGGCGCGACAGCGAACCCCAGCTCAAAGGTCATCTGCACCGGCGCCGGCACAGAGAAGCGCACCGGCCTGGCGACGACGGGCCGCTCATTGAAATGCACCGCCGCCAGGACCCCAGCGGCCGCCAACCCGACGACGCCTGCGCCCCACGTGAGCCACGCCCAGCGTCCGAAGGTTCTGTGGCTCGGTGGCGTCGCGTCGTCGAGGAGCCGGCGCCAGTCACCGATGTCGCGCAATCGGCGCTTCGGATCTTTTTCCAGGCAGCTCTTGAGGAGGCGGTGCAACCGCGGCGGTACGGCTGTCCAATCCGGCTCCGATTTGAGGAGCGCGGCGATCGCTTCGGTCACGGTGTCGCCGTCGAAGGGCCTGCGGCCCGTGGTTATCTCGTAGAGCACGACACCGAACGCCCAGATGTCGACGCGTTTGTCCACGGCCTTGCCGCGCGCCTGCTCAGGCGACATGTATCCGGCGGTCCCGAGAATGACCCCGAGCTCGGTGATCGCTGGACTGGTCGAAGTGGGGGCGGAAATCGCGCTCACCGCTGTCGACGGTTCCAGCGCCTTGGCGAGCCCGAAATCGAGGACCTTGATGGTGCCGTCCTCCCGGACTCTCACATTGGACGGCTTGAGATCGCGATGGATGATCCCGGCCTCATGTGCCGCTTCGAGCGCATCGGCGATCTGCGCCGCGATGGCCAGCGCCTCGTCGACCGGCACAGGACCGCGACTGATGAGCTGTGAGAGATCTTCGCCCTCGACGAATTCCATCGCCAGGGCACCCTGCTCGAGGCCGTAGATCTGCGCAATGTTCGTGTGGTTGAAGGCCGCGAGTGTCTTGGCTTCGCGTTCGAAGCGGGCCAGTCGATCGGGGCTGCCGGCGACGGAGTCGGGCAGCACCTTGATCGCCACCGTCCGATCGAGACGGGTATCCCGACCTCGATACACCTCTCCCATGCCGCCTGCCCCGACGGCTGCGACGATCTCGTAGGGCCCGAGCCGAGTGCCCGGCGCGAGTGCCATCAGGGTCTTTTCTCAGCCGTCGTTTTTCGGAAACATCGTCTTGCCGCCGACAACGGTGCGGGCGATCGTGATTTTCATGATCTCGTCCGGCGGAACCTCGTGCGGATCCTTCTCGAGCATCACGAAGTCGGCCAGCTTGCCGGCCGTGATCGATCCCTTTGTCGTTCTCCTCGTACGACGCGTACGCGCCGTTGATGCGTCGCGATCTTCAGCGCCTCGGCCACGGTGACCTTCTGGTTCGTGCCCCACTCGCGGCCGCGATAGTCCTTGCGCGTGACCATGCTCTGGATCGCCATGAGCGGCTCGAACGGGCCGGGACCGTAGTCCGACGCGCCGGGCACGACGATGCCGGTGTCGAGGAACGACCGGTGCGCGAACATCCAGCGCATCTTGTCGTCGCCGTACTCCGACCACTTCTCGCCGTGGTAGTAGACGTAGGTCCAGAACGGCGTCGGCATCGTGCCGGTCGCCTTGATGCGCTGCAACAGCGACGGATTGACGAGCGAGCAGTGCTCGATGCGATGGCGCCGATCGGGATGCGGCCACTGCTTGAGCACGCGCTCGTAGGCCTGGAGCACCATGTCGATCGTCACGTCGCCGTTGGCGTGGATGCCGACCTGCCAGTTGTTCCGGTGCGCGTCCTCGACGCGCTGGTGGATCTCCTCCTGCGTCATCGTGAGGATGCCGTAAGTCGTTCGTGCCCACGTACGGTGTGCTCATCCGCATCGTCCGCTCGGAGGCCGAGCCGTCGGCGCCGTATTTCACGCCGCCGATGCGGACCCACTCGTCGCCGAAGCCCGGTGTAGACCCCGGCGTTGCGCAGCTGTTCGTAGGCGCCGCGCACCATCAGGTACGCGCGGTGCCGCAGATCGCCGCTGCGATAGACGTCTTCATAGGTCGCGGATCCGGTCCGCGCCCGGCGCCGGCGTCGTGAACGGTCGTCAGCCCGGCGGCGGTCAGGAGCTCGGAGATGTGCCGCATGCCCTGACGGCCGCGATCGCGCTGCTGCTCCGGCGTGAACGGCGTCGCGCCGGCCGACGCGGCCGAAGACGCCGCGCGCCTGCTCGGCGACGCGCCCGGTCAGCGCGCCGCTCGCATCCCGGAAGAACCGGCCGTGGGCCGGGTCCGGCGTGCTCGGCGTGATGTCGGCCAGCTGGAGCGCCGTCGTGTTGTACCAGCTCGTGTGACCGCCTCGATGGTTCACGACGATGGGGTGGCTGGTCGACACGGCGTCGAGGTCCTGCCGCGTGAGCGGCCGATCGAGCTTCGTGTCGTCGAACATGTGGCCGCTCACCCAGAATCCCGCCGGCGTTGACGACGCCTTCTTCCGGAGATTGGCCTGCAGCTCCGCGACCGTGCGGACGTTGGCGTTCACCTCGAACAGCTCGTTGACGCCGCTCGGATGGCAGTGCGTGTCGATGAACCCCGGCACGACCGTCATCCGCTGCGCGTCGATGACCCGCGTGCGCGGTGGACGCCAGGTTGCGGATGTCGGCGGACGAGCCGACCGCCAGGAACCGCCCGTCCTTCACCGCCAGCGCCTCGGCCCGTGGCTGCGCGCCGTCCACGGTGTGCACCACGGCGTTGACGACCACCAGGTCGGCTTCGATGCCGGGGCTTCTGGCCTGGTCCGGCGACGGCGCGGGTGTCGTCGCGACGTTCAGGGGTTTCAGACGTGCGGCGCCGGCGAGCAGCGCCGCAAAGCCGAGGAACTCCCCGCGCGTGTACGTGCTCATGTGTTGGCCCTCGTGGTGTGATTGGGCGGATTCTACATGACAGTAATAAGATTCAGTTCGCCCGTGCCTTTTCCCTTTGCCCCGCACCCTTTGCCCTCTGCCCTATGCTGCCTGCTCTCGAAGCGCTGATCGCGCTCCAGGCGCTCGACTCGGCCGCCGATACGGCGCGCCGGCGTCTGGTCGAATTGCCGGCGGCCGAACTCGCAATCGCCCAGCGGCTCGACGACGCCCACGCCGCGGTCGAAGCCGTCAAAAGCCGGCTTCACGAGAATCAACAGGCACGCCGGGTGCTCGACAAGGACGTGGCCGCTGTCGATGTCCGGCTGGCACGATTCGACGATCACAAAGCCGCGGTCAAGACGAACCAGGAATACACGGCGCTGCTGCACGAGATCGCGACGGCCAAGGCCGAGAAGGACGCGATCGAGGATCGCATTCTCATCCTGATGGAGGAAGCCGACAACCTGGGCGTCGAGCTCAAGGCGGCAGAGGCCGCGCTGGCGCAAAAACAACGCGACGGCGACGCCGAACGCGCCGCGCTCGCAACCGAAGGGCGGGCGCTCGAGGTCGAAGTCAAGCGGCTGCTCGATGAGCGGACGCGCAAGGTGGGCGAGACCACGCCGGCCATCTTCGCCAAATACGATCAGCTCCTGAAAAGCCGCCGCGGCCTGGCCGTGGTGCAGATGGTCGGCGAGATCTGCGCGGCCTGCCACGTCCGGCTGCGTCCGCATGTGGCGCAGCTCATCCGGCGGAATGAGGAGATCGTGCAGTGCGAGAGCTGCCAGCGCATCCTTTTTTACAGGGCGGATCAAGCGCAGGCGACCGGGACCTGAGCGGAATCGCGTGAAGGCCCCAGCCCTCACGCGACGGTAACGCGGAAGGTAACGCGGAAGACGATGTCGGAATTCGTCGTGAACATCGATGGCGGCGCGCGCGGAAACCCCGGTCCGGCCGGATGGGGCGTCGTCATCCGAACCCCGGCCGGCGAGCCGGTCGGCGAGCTGATGGGCGCCATTCCTCATGCCACCAACAACGTCGCCGAATACAGCGGACTCCTCGCCGCGCTCGACTGGTGCGCGGACCAGTCGGCATCGCGGGTCCTCGTCCGGTCCGATTCCCTGCTCCTCGTTCAGCAGATGCGCGGCGTCTACAAGGTCAAGAACGAAGGATTGAAGCCCCTTCACGGCAAGGCGCGACTCCTGGCGAATCGGATCGGCCGGGTCACGTATGAACACGTGCCCCGGGAGCAGAACGCCGATGCCGATCGCCTGGCCAACCTCGCGATGGACGAGGCGGCGAAGCGCCTGCGGCCCGCGCGAGGATAGCGAGTCTGCGAGCGCCGCAGCGCGCGCGAGCGGGGGTGGGGCCCCGCGAGCACTGAAGAATGAGACTGAAGCGCTGCCAAGCCCCCCTTCGAATAGCGATTGCGCACCGCCGACCGTGATTGTAGATTCCTGCTTGCAGACCCATCCCATGTCGGATCGCAAGTACCGGCAGCGCGGCTACCAGGACGACGACCGCTCCCGCGGGCAGCGGCCCGCGCCGGGCCCGCGCCAGCCACCCGAGCCGAGAGACCCGCGGCTGCCGCGCGATCCGAAGGTGCCGAACATGCCCGGCTTCCGCCAGGTCTTCCGCTGCGCCCGCTGCGGTGCGGTCGAAAGCACGGACGTGGGTTCGGCCAGCAAATGCGGCAAGTGCGGCGTGGAGCTCCACGCCTGCATCCATTGCGATTCATTCGACCCGGGCGCGCGATTCGAATGCCGCCAGCACATCTCCGCCCGCATTGCCCCAAAGGACACGTCGAACGCGTGCGCATTGTACGCACCGCGTCTGCAGGTCGAGCGGGAAACAGGCTCCACGGCTCCCACGAGCGCGCGAAAGGCCTTCGACGATTTGTTCAAGTTCTGATCGACCGTACCCAGGCGTATTGCCGCGACCAGCCGGCCGGTGCCTGAACCCTCCGCGCGATACGAAAACCAGTCGGAAAGATTCTCAGCCGTGCACATCCTCGCGACACTCACCGCCGAGGAGGGCACGCCGGCGTTTTCGAGCTGATCTGCATTGGCCTGCCAGAGATCCAGCTTCCAATGGCCGAGGCCGTCTTCCGCGAACCAGGCGGCCGCGTCCGGCGTCATCCCGAGAAACATCGTCCGCTCGCGATCGCCCACCTGGTAATGACAGGGACCGATGCTCGGGCCGATCGCCGCGACGAGATCCGACGGCGGCACACCGAGCTCGCCGATCAGCTCGATGGCGGCCGTTGCGATGCCCGAGCAGGTGCCACGCCAGCCGGCGTGCACGGCGGCAACGACGCGGCGGCCCCGATCGGCGATGAGGATCGGCACGCAGTCGGCGACCCGCACCGCGATCGCGCGGGCCGGATCGGTCGAGACAATCGCGTCCGCGTCGGGCGGCTCCTCGAACTCGGTCTCCGGACTGAGCGCGAACACCGCCCGCCCATGCACCTGTTTCACACGGACGATGTCGTCGGGCGGAACGTGCAGGCGCTCTCCCAGCCACCGATAGTCCTCGTCAATCGACGCCCCGCGAAACTGGAGTTGACGAGTCGTGAACACGTGCGGCGCGTACGATTCGAGCGACTCCGCCTGAAGAAACCGCCCAACCCCGTCGTCAATCCATCGAAAGCCTGCGGAAACTGAAGTAGTCACTGTAGGGGCGCTCCGGTCGCCGACCGTTAACGCGAGTCGTCAAACCGCGATCACCTGGCTCACCGTGGCTCGGACGACCGGCAACAACACTCCATCCTACCGGCGCTTACGGCGTGCCGTCACCTCTCGCGCAACCTGGCCCCGCGTTTGCTCTCTCACGGGACGCCGGCTCACCCGGCGGAGGAACAAAAGGCGATGACGGTGAAATTTGGAACGAATGACAAAGGCAGTCCCCCTGGCAAGCTGGCGGACGCCGAACTGCACTTCTCGGGCGGCCCGCTCGACGGGCTGAAGCTGATCGGGTTCGCGGTATGGGAGCGCAAGAGCGGAGGCCGCAACGTGACGTTCCCGGCCCGGCAGTATTCGGTCAACGGCGAACGCCGCAGCTTCGCGCTGCTCCGGCCGATCGCCGAGAGCACGTCGCAGAACAAGCTGAGGGACCTGATTCTGGAGGCTTACAAGGCGCACGAGGCGCAGCTGGCGGCCACCGTCTGATCAGGCGTCAAACGCCGACCGTCTGCGCGGGCTGTTTCGTCCATTCGGCACGGAGACTCTTCTCGAATTCCGCCCGGAAGAACGCGGACTTCATCGTGCCGTCGATGATCTGCCAGGGCAGAAAGGCATCCTGGGTGCGGTCACGGTAGAGATAGGCGTCGGCGTCCAGACCTGATTCCGCCACGGCGGCGCGCCAGTTGGCGCCGTTCCGCTCGGCCCGAAGGATGACGTCCGCCACGCGCCGGTCGCCGAGCGAGAGCAGTCCCTGGTAGTACGAGTGCCGTTCGGACTTGATGTTGAAGTAGACATTGTCCACGTCGGCGACGAGTGCTCGAAGGCGATCACTTTTGTTCTCGATGACGCGCGCGTCGGTCATCGGCAGCCACTGGTAGGTCGTGCCGGGTTTGGGCACGAGGGGATTCACGGACGCGACGATCCGCCCGACGCCGCCGCGCGCGCGGCCATGCTCGAGCATGCGTTCCCGAATCGCCATCGTCAAATCCCGAATCGCCACCAGGTCGTCGTCGGTTTCCGTGGGGAGGCCGAGCATGTAGTAGAGCTTCAGGTTTTCGATCCCGCAGCGGAAGATGAGGTCGGCCCGATCGAGGATGTCCTCGTTCGTGACGGTCTTGTTGATCACGCGGCGCAGGCGGTCGGAGCCGGTTTCGGGCGCGATCGTGATCGATGCGCTCGCCGCTCTGACGCAGGAGCCGGACGATGGGCTCGGTCAGATCGTCGAGTCGCAAGGACGCCGGACTGATGCCGTAGCCCATCGCGACGAGACGCTCGAGAATCAGCTCGATGTCCGGGTGATCGCAGAGCGCAATCGAGACGAGTCCGACGCGCGTCGCGTGCGGCCTGGCGGCCGCGGCGATGGCGAGGATGCGCTCGGTCGAAAACGGGCGGACGGGCAGGTAGTTGTAACCGGCCCAGCAGAACCGGCAGAGGTTGGCGCAGCCGCGCACGACTTCGATCAGCAGGCGGGATCCGAACTCCGTGTCCGGCGTGAAGATGCTGGTGCTCGGCGGATCGAGCCGATCGGCGGCGCGAACCGCCGCTTTCTGCACAACGGGCGGCGCGCCGGAGCCCGGCCGCGGCGTGATGGCCGCGACGCGCCCGGGGCCGTCATAGGTCACGTCGTACAGGCTCGGGATGTACATCCCGCGGGCACCCGCGAGGTGTGTGAGCAGAGAGGCACGGTCCGCCGAGCCGGCGCTTTCGAACGCCTCAACGAGCGAGGGCACGAGGAGCTCGGCTTCGCCGGCCGCGATCACATCCGCGAACGGCGCGAGCGGTTCGGGATTGACGAACGTCACCGCGCCGCCGATCACGATCAGCGGATCGCGCGGGTGACGATCAGCGGCGAGCGGCTCCACCCCCGCCAACCGCATCATCGTCACCACATTGGTGTAGTCCCATTCGAAGGAGACGGAGAAAGCGAGGACGTCGAAATCGCGAACAGGTGTCTGGGACTCGATGGTGACGAGCGGCTCGCGCCGCGCCGAGAGCGCGGCGATTTCCTGCTTCGCCGGCAGGAACACACGCTCGCAGACCACTCGCTCGTCGGCGTTGAACAGCCGGTAGACGGTCTGCAAGCCGAGATTGGACATCCCGACGAAATACGTGTTGGGGAACGCGAGCGCGACCCGCAGACGGCCGCCATGAGGCTTCCGGATGTACCCGACTTCCCGCGCAAGGAGATCGCGAGCGCGGGCACGAGCATCCAACCCGCCGGCGCGACCACCGGTTCGCTGAGCGCGACTGCGTTTCGGGAGCGGCGGCACAGTGCCAGGAGCCCCGTGCTCGCTCCCCGCCTGACGCGGCGACGCGGGCGCGGCTCCTGGTACTGGAGATTGTACGTCCGGCCACCCGGCGCGGAGGCCTAGGTGAAGGCCGTAGGCCAAAGGCCAGGCCGAAGGGCCAATCACGTGATGTCGCGCCCTGTCGCGTGGGCCTAGGCCTAGGGCGGCCGCCTAGGGCCTTTCGCCCCTGCCCTCGCCTCGGCCTCCGGCCTTTGGCCTTCGGCCTACGCTCGTCTACCCCCCGCTCCTCCGGAGGAACGCGGGCACATCGAACGGCGACGCTTCCGGATCGTCGGTGGCTTCGGCGATATCGGCGGCCTCGGTGGCCCGTGCGGGGACGGGCAGCGCCGGCAGATCGAGTCCTCGGCGTCGGGACACGATCACGCGGCTCGTGTTCGCGATGAGCGGCTCCGGCGTCTGGGCGCGCGCGACCGCGGCGTAACCCGTCAGTTCGATCGGCGTTCTCTTGGCAGCTTCGGACGCCGGCGACTGCGACACGCGCAGGCGATCGAACCCCGTCGCGATGACGGTGATCTTCACCTTGCCTTCCATCGAGTGATCGACGACGGCGCCAAAGATGATGTTGGCGTCTTCGTGCGCGGCGCTGTAGATGATGTCCGACGCTTCACTCACTTCGGAGAGTGTCAGGTCCGGGCCGCCGGTGACGTTGATGATGACCCCGCGGGCGCCCGTCATCGAGTTGTCTTCGAGCAGCGGGCTCGACACGGCCGCGGTGGCGGCCAGGCGTGCGCGATCTTCGCCGGTCGCGACGCCGGTGCCCATGATCGCGATGCCCATGCGCGACATGATCGTCTTCACGTCGGCGAAGTCCAGGTTGATGAGCCCCGGCACCAGAATCAGGTCCGAGATCCCCTGAATGGCCTGGCGCAGGACGTCGTCGGCGCGCGCGAACGCGTCCGACATGCTCGTGGCCCGATCGATCGTCGAGAGCAGGCGCTCGTTCGGGATCATGATCATCGTGTCGACGGCGTCGGCGAGCTCGTTCAGCCCGTCTTCGGCCTGCACGTGCCGTTTGCGGCCCTCGAACTTGAAGGGCTTGGTGACGACGGCCACCGTGAGCGCGCCCATCTGGTTCGCGAGGCTGGCGATCACGGGCGCGGCGCCGGTGCCGGTGCCGCCGCCGAGGCCGGTCGTGACGAACACGAGATCCGCGCCGGTCAGCACCTCGAGAATCTTGTCGGTGTCTTCGAGGGCCGCGGCGCGGCCCACCTCCGGGTCGGCGCCGGCGCCGAGACCGTGCGTGAGCTGCTCGCCGATCTGAATCTTGATCGGCGCCGAGTTGTTGCGCAGCGCCTGCTGGTCGGTGTTCGCGACGATGAACTCGACGCCGCTGAGGCCGCCTTGCATCATCCGGTTGACGGCGTTGCTGCCGCCGCCGCCCACGCCGACGACCTTGATGCGGGCGCCGGCCCGGACGAGTTGCTCGTCGAGCAGCAGTCGAAGTTTCTCGGGGCGGCGGGTGTGGCGAACATCCATGGTGGTACTCCTCGTGTGTAGGGGCCGTCTTCAGAAGAACTCTTTGAACAACGTCCGCAGCCGTCCGGTGATGCGGCCGAGCGTGCCGGCGCCGACGCGGGGCGGATCGATCATCAGATTCCGGTGCATGTAGAGCACGAGCCCGACCGACGTCGCGAACGCCGGGTTGTTGACGTGATCGGCGAGACCGCCGACGCCTTCGGGCGCCGCGCGGCGGACCGGCAGATCGAAAATCTGCTCGGCGATTTCGGCCATGCCTTCGAGCATCGCGGCGCCGCCCGTCAGCACGATGCCGGAGTTGAGCGACTTCTCGTAGCCGGCGCGCCGGATCTCGTCCCAGAACATGTGGCAGATCTCTTCGGCGCGCGGCTGGAGGATCTCCGACAGCACGCGCCGCGGCATCGTGCGCGCGCGGCGACCGGCGATGCTCGCCACCTCCATCGTCTCGTCTTCGGGCACGAGCGCGGTGAGCGCGCAGCCCGACCGGCGCTTGAGCTTCTCCGCGTCGGGGATCGGCATCCGGAGACCGACGGCGATGTCGTTCGTGAAGTGATCGCCGCCGATCGGCAGCACGCCCGTGTGCCAGAGGCTGCCGCGCTCGAAGACCGCGAAGTCGGTCGTGCCGCCGCCGACGTCCACCAGCGCGACGCCGAGCTCCTTTTCATCCGGCGTGAGCACGGATTCGCTGGCGGCAAGCTGCTCGAGCGCGGTCTCGACGACCTCGACGCCCGCGCGGTTGACGCACGCGATCATGTTCTGCATCGACGACGAGCTGCCGGTGACGACGTGGACGTTCACTTCGAGGCGGCTGCCGGTCATGCCGACCGGCACCGCGATGCCGTCCTGGTCGTCCACGACGAAGTCCTGCGGCAGCACGTGGAGAATCTCGCGTCCACCCGGCAGTGCCACCGCCCGGGCCGCGTCGATCGCCCGCTTCACGTCGTCGCGCGCGATCTCGCGGTTGCGCCCCGCCACGGCGACCACGCCGCGGCTGTTGAAGGCCTTCACGTGGGCACCCGAGAGCGCCAGGTAGACGCTGTCGATCTCGACGCCCGCCGTGAGCTCCGCCTCGTCGAGCGCGCGCTTGATCGCGTCACCCGCCGTGTCCACGTTGTTCACCACCCCGCGGCGGATGCCTTTCGACTCGGCCAGGCCGATGCCGATGATGTCGAGCCCGCCGTCGTCCATCACCTCGCCGACGATGGCGGAGACTTTGGACGTGCCGACGTCGAGCCCGACCAGGTACCGTTCTTTGCGTGCCATCAATGCCTCACGGTTCGGCTCATTTCTTCACCGCCGCCGCGGAACGGCCGCGGGGACGGACGTACACTCGCTCGTCGAACCTCAAGTCCACATAGTCGAGCTCCGAGAACTGCTCGTGCAGAGTCTGGCTGATTTCGAAGTACGTCGTCAGCCGTTCCACGAACCGCGCGTCGCCCAGGTGCAGCGCCTCGGGCCCGTTGTCCAGAATCGCGACGAGATCGCGCTCGTTTGACACGTCCACCTGCGACACGCGCTTGCGCAAGTCGGGGCGCGAGGCCAGCGCGTCGATGAAGCGGCCGGTGAGGAGCACGCGGGCGGCATCCGTCACCGGTCCGCTGCGCGAGGCCGCCACGAGACCGTCGACGATCGGCAGATCGAACTCGCGGTACTGCGGGCTGAACTCGTCCATGATCGCGCCCGTGCTGTCCACCAGATAGAGCTGCGGACCGAGCCGCGCGACCGCCATCGGCACGCGCTCGACGACCCGCAGCACGACCGTCGACGGCAAGACACGCCGAATCGAGACATCGGCCACCCACGGCGAGTCCATGACACGCTTCCGGTACGCCCCGAAATCGACGTTGAGGATCCGCTCGGACCGGAGGCCGTGGAGCAGCGCTTCGACTTCCTGCGTCGACAACCGGCTATTGCCGTAGACCGTGATGTGCTTGACGGTGAGCAGCGAGGACTCGAGCAGTGCGCGCGCGCCCCAGGTGCCGGCCGTGAGGGTCGCGCCGACGACGAGACCAACGCGCGCGATCCGCCAGACGAACAGGCCGATCTGCTTGCGCGTGCCCGGCCGCACGTCCGGGCGGCGGAAGCGCCGATCGGCCGGCGCCGCGACGCCTGATGCCGCCGGCGGCAAACCGCGACGCGCTGAGGCGCGGCTCACTTCCGCACCTCCTCGGCGCCGAGCGCCCGAAGAATCCGCTCGGGCAACGTGCCGATCGAGCCCGCGCCCAGCGTGACGACCACGTCGCCCGGCCGCGAGAGCCGTCCAATGGCTGAAGCGGCCTGGTCGAAGTCGGCGACGACGTGCAGGCTCTTCACGTCGCGCCGCACCGCCGCGGCGAGCGTGTCGAGAGTGACGCCGGGAATCGGCGGCTCCCCGGCTGCGTAGATGTCGAGCAGCACGACCTCGTCGGCGAGCGCCAGCGCCGGGCCGAACTCGTCGAGCAGGTCACGCGTGCGGCTGAACCGGTGCGGTTGAAACACGGCGACGATCCGCGAGGGCCGGCCGTCGCGCGCCGCGCGGAGCACGGCGGCGATCTCGGTCGGATGATGGCCGTAGTCGTCGACCACCGTCACGCCGTTCACCGACCCCCTGATCTGGTAGCGCCGGTCGGCGCCGCGGAACTCCGCCAGCGCGCCAATGATGCGATCGAAGGGCACGCCCACTTCGAGGCCGACGGCGATCGCCCCGAGCGCGTTCTGCAGGTTGTGCCGGCCGGGAACGGCGAGCGTGAGCGTGCCGGACCCCGTCCCGTGCGGCAGACCGCGTACCTGATACCTGACCGCGCATCGTCCCGAGCGGCCGTCCGTGACCGGATCGACCCCGCGGACATCGGCGTCCTCATCGAATCCGTACGTCACGATCCGGCGGGTCAACCGTGGCAGCAGCGCCGCGACCGGACGGTCGTCCCGGCACGCGACCACGGCGCCGTAGAACGGCACCCGCCCAGCGAAATCGGCAAACGCGTCCACCAGGGCGTCGAACGTCCCGTACGCCTCCATGTGCTCGCGATCGATGTTGGTCAGAACGGCGATCGTCGGCGAGAGCTTCAGGAACGACCGATCGCTTTCGTCGGCTTCGGCAACCATGTAGTCGCCGCCTCCGAGGCGGGCGTTGCTGCCGAACGCGCTGAGCTTGCCGCCGATGACCGCCGTCGGATCGAGACCCGCGCGCTCGAGCATCCACGCCACCATCGAGGTCGTCGTCGTCTTGCCGTGCGCCCCGGCGATCGCGATGCCCACCCGCAGACGCATGAGCTCGGCCAGCATTTCCGCGCGCGGGATGACGGGCACGTGCCTCGCGCGGGCAGCCGCGACCTCGGGGTTGTCCTCGCCCACGGCGGAGGACACGACGACGACGTCGGCGTCGCCGAGATTCGCGGCGGCATGGCCGGCCGAGACGCCCACCCCAAGCGAGGCGAGCCGGTCGGTCAGCTCGGACCGGCGAAGGTCCGATCCGGTCACCGAGTACCCAAGGTTCACGAGCAGCTCCGCAATTCCGCTCATCCCGATTCCGCCAATCCCGACGAAATGCACGCGCCGAGTCCGGCCCAGCATCTCAACGTCCCGCCAGCTCGAACAGCCGATCGACGATCCGCGAGGCCGCATCCGGACGCGCCAGCCCCCGCATCGCACGGCTCATCACGGCCAGCTTCGGCGAGTCGGCGAGCAACCTCTCGGCGACATCCGCCAGCCGTGAGCCGGAGATCTCCGACTCGTCGATCACCACTGCCCCACCCGCGTCGGCGACCAGGCGCGCGTTCTTGCGCTGGTGGTCGTCGGTCGCCGCGGGGAACGGCACGAGGATCGCCGGCCGCCCCGCCGCCGCCAGCTCCGCGAGCGCGGTCGCACCGGCTCGCGAGATGATCAAATCCGCCGCCGTCATCTCGTCAGCCACGGCGTCCAGAAAGGCGACGATCCGAGCCTCCACGCCCGCCCGCTGGTACGCCTCTCGAACCTGCGCCAGCTCTCGCTCGCCCGTCTGGTGGACGAGCTCGATATCAGGCCGCCGTCTTGCCAGCTCCGGCGCCGCCGCCACCATGGCCAGGTTGATCCCGCGCGCACCCTGGGAGCCGCCAAGGACTAGGATCCGAGCCTTCCGCGTCTGACCGTCGACGCGCGGCCTTTCGGGCACGTCGAAGAACTCACGCCGAACCGGATTGCCCGCGACAAACCCCCTCCCGCGAAAATGCTCCAGCGTCTCCTCGAACGTGACCGCCGCGGCGCGGACCCATCGCGCCAGCACTCGATTCGTCAGCCCCGGCACCGCGTTCTGCTCGAGCACCATCGTCGGGATGCCGCCGAGAGCCGCGAGGAGCACGACCGGTCCCGAGCTGTAGCCGCCGACGCCCATCACCACGTCCGGCTTCCGCCGCAGGATGATTCGCGTCGCGTCGACCAGCCCCATCGGCAGCAGCGCGGCGCCGCGCAGGCGCGACATCAGCGACTTCCCCTTCAGCCCGGCGCTTCGAATCATGTCGAGCTCGAAGCCCTCCTTCGGCACCACGCGCGCCTCCAGTCCGCGAGCCGTGCCGGCGAACGTGACCCGCGCGCCCGGCATCCGGCGAAGCAGCTCGCGCGCGACGGCAATCCCCGGATAGAGATGACCGCCCGTTCCGCCCCCGGCCACGACGATCGCCAGACTCCGCCGATCCACGCTCATCCGCGCGCACCCTACCGGCACTCCCTGCTTGATCGTCGGGGGCCCCTGCACCCCGACTGGCGGCCTTCGTTACGCTCGCGCTTCGACGCTCGCCTTGGGCGCCGTAGCCTTGGCGAAGGCGGCTCCACTCCAGCCGCTATCACGCAGCCGCCGTCGCCGCCGCCGTCGGCGATGACTGCTGCGAGATGTTGAGCAAGATCCCCATCGCGACCAGGTTGATCACGAGCGACGATCCGCCGTTGCTCACGAACGGCAGGGGAATCCCTTTCGTCGGCAGCAGGCCCAGCACGACGCTCATGTTCACGAACGCCTGAAGCAGGACCATCATCGTGAGCCCGAGCGCGAGGAGCGATCCGAACCGGTCCGGGGCGAGCAGCGACGTGCGGAGCCCGCGCCATCCCATCACTCCGAAGCAGACGAGGATCAGCCCGGTGCCCAGCAGTCCGAGCTCCTCGCCGGCGACGGCGAAGATGAAGTCCGTGTGCGCTTCGGGAAGGTAGTACAGCTTCTGGATGCCGGCCATCAGGCCGGTGCCGAGCGGACCGCCAGACCCGACGGCGATCAGCGACTGGTTCAGCTGGAAGTTGAGGCCGAGCGGATCGCTCGACGGATCCATGAAGGCCGTCAGGCGCCTTCGGCGGTACGGCGCCGCCACGAGCACGGCGGTCGCCACCGGGGCCATCAGGAGCGCCGCGCCGATCAAGTAGCGATAGCTCAGACCGGCCGAGAAGACGATCGACGTCACGACGAGGACGAGCACCGCCGCGGTCCCGAAGTCCGGCTCGAGGACAATCAGGCTCGCGAGCCCCAGCGTGATGATGCCAATCGGCGCCAGGGTGTACGCGATTTCGTTCACGCGGTGCATGCGGCGCTCGAGGAGCGCGGCCGCGAACATGATCGCGACCAGCTTTGCCAGCTCCGAGGGCTGGATGGAAATCGGCTCGATCACGATCCACCGCTGCGTGCCGTTGCGTTCGGGGAAGAAGAACACGGCCAGGAGCAGCACCACCGCAATCGACAGTGTCGTCCAGATCAGGGCGGGTTGCCGGTAGCGTGTGGTAGTCGATGCGCATGAAGACCAGCAGCAGAACCACGCCGAGGACGGCCCAGGTCAACTGCCGGAACAGGACGGCGCCCGAGAACTGGCTCTTGTCGAGCGCCTGCACCGCCGACGCGCTGTAGACCATGACGACGCTGATGCCGACGAGCAGCAGCGTGGCCCAGAAGAGCAATTTGTCAGACTTCAGTGTTCGGGCCATGGATCTGTATTTCCCGAGCGGTCAACAGTCATCAGCCGGGTTGGACCAGGACACTCAGCCTCACAGGCCGGGGCGGCCTGTGTTCCCAGCGGCCAGCTCCTTGCCGCCGCGCCCGATCTGATGACTGTTCACTGCTCGTTTATTCATCGTCGGGGACCCCTGCACCCCGACTGGCGGCCTTCGTTACGCTCGCGCGTCGACGCGCGCTCCACTCCGGCCGCAACCAAAAACTCCGTCACTTGAAACTCAGAACGTGGAACTTTGAACGGAGAACGCGGAACCCTGGCGCGCGCCTGGGCGCGCCAGTTCTCAGTTCAGAGTTCTCAGTTCTAAGTTGGAGCGCTTTTCAACTTTCCCACCTCGTCCTTGAACGCGCGGCCACGCTCGGCGTAGTCGCGAAACATGTCGAAGCTCGCGCACGCCGGCGCGAGCAGCACCACACCGCGCGGCCGCGCGAGCGCGAACGCCTGACGGACCGCGTCGCTCATCGACGCCGCGTCATGAATCGGCGTCACGCCGTCGAGCGCCTCGTGAATCAGCGGCGTCGCCTCGCCGATCGCCACGACGGCCGTCGCACGCTGCGCGACCGCCTCGCGCAGGTCGGCGAGGTCCCCGCCCTTGAACCGGCCGCCCATGATGGCCACCACGCCGCGGTCGAAGGTTTCGATCGCGCGCCGGGCGGAGACGACATTCGTCGCCTTCGAGTCGTTCACGAACCGGATGCCGTCGATCTCGGCCACGCGCTCCAGCGCGTGCTCGAGGCCGTTGAAGCCTTCCACTGCGCGGCGCATCGCCGCCAGGCGGGACACCCGCGAGCGTGCCGACGGCCGCGGCCGCCAGGACATCGTCCAGCAGGTGCCGGCCCGGAAGCCGTACGGACGTGACGGGCAGCAGCGGCGTCGCGCCCGTCGGGCCGCGGCGAACAATCTGGCCGCCGTCGACCGTCACGCCCGGCGTCACCGGCGTCTGCACGCCGAAATCGAACCGGCGTGCTCGGGCGTTTCGCGCCAGCTCCAGCGCCGCGGGATCGTCGGCGTTGACCACGGCCCAGTCCGCAGGCGTCTGATTCGCGAAGACGCGCGCCTTGGCCCGACCGTACGCCTCGAACGATCCGTGCCGATCGAGGTGGTCGTGCGCCAGATTGAGCAGAACGGCAATCCAGGGACGGAACGTGTCGGTGGCCTCGAGCTGAAAGCTGCTCACTTCCACCACGTGCAGCGACGAGGGCCGCGATTCGGCCACCTGCGCGCTCAACGCCGTGCCGAGATTGCCGCCGGCCGTGACGTCGAAGCCGGCTTCGGTCAGCATTCGAGCCGCAAGCGTCGTCGTCGTCGACTTCCCCTTCGTGCCGGTGATCGCAATGACACGGCCGGAGAGCCATCGCGAGGCGAGCTCGATCTCGCCAATGACCGGCACGCCGACCGCCCGGGCGGCCACGAGCGCTTCCTGGTCGAACGGCACACCGGGGCTCACGACGATGAGATCCGCGGCGGCGAACCGGTCCGCCCGGTGTGGACCCAGCTCGACCTCGATCCCGCGCGCGCGAAGCTCGTCGGCGCCGTCGAGCGCCTGACCCGTGTCGCTCAAGACGACCTGCGCGCCCTTCGAGACGAGCAGCTCCGCCGCGGCGTGGCCGCTCCGGCCTCCCCCCACGACGACGACCCGTTTGCGATGCACGTCGAAGGTCATGGCGTCACCTGAGCTTCAACGTGGTGAGGCTGAGCAGGGCGAAGATGATCGCAAGGATCAGGAACCGGGTGATGATCTTCGGTTCCGCCCAGCCGATGATCTCGAAGTGATGATGGAGCGGCGACATCCGGAACACGCGCTTGCCCGTGAGCTTGAATGACGCGACCTGGATGATCACGGACAGGCCTTCGAGCACGAAGACGCCGCCGACGATCGGCAGCAGCAGCTCCTGCTTGATCAGGATGGCGACGGTGCCGAGCGCGCCGCCGAGTGCCAGTGACCCGACGTCACCCATGAAGATGTCGGCCGGGTGCGCGTTCCACCAAAGGAATCCGAGACTCGCGCCGACGAGCGCGCCGCAGAAGATGGTGAGCTCCGACGTGGGCTCGAAATGGACGAGACTCAGGTACTCCGCGAACACTCGGTGGCCGGTCACATACGTGAGTGCGGTGAACGTCGCGGCGGCCACGGCGAACGTGCTGATCGCGAGCCCATCGAGCCCGTCGGTCAGATTTACGGTGTTCGAGGTGCTCAGCAGGACGAACATCGCGAACAGGACGTACCAGCCGCCGAGGTCGGGGATGATCCCCTTGAAGAACGGGAAGATGAGGCGCGTGTTGTAAGGAGGCGGATTGAGGCCGGCGAGGTACAACAACGCGAGGCCGACGCCGATGCCCACGACCATCTGCGCGCCGAACTTGTAACGCGCGAAGAGCCCGTGATGCGAGTTCCGCGTGACCTTCAGGTAGTCGTCGACGAAGCCGATCGCGCCGAACGCCGCCGTCGCCGATACCGCGATCCAGATGTAGGGATTCCGCAGGTCCGCCCAGAGCAACGTCGGCACGAACACCGCCGCCAGAATCAGCAGCCCGCCCATCGTCGGCGTCCCGGCCTTGGGCTTGTGGCTCGCGGGGCCTTCCGTGCGGATGACCTGACCGATCTGGAATTCGCGCAGCCGGCGGATGAGCCAGGGGCCGAGCAGGAGACTGAGCGCCAGCGCCGTGAGGCTGGCCGCTGCGGTGCGGAAGGTGATGTACCCGAACACGCGCATCACCGAGATTTGCGTTTCGAGCGGCGCGAGCAGATGGAAGAGCATCAGGCCGCCTCCATCAACCGGTCCACGATCACGTCGGTCCGGGTCCCGCGGGATCCTTTCACGAGCACGAGGTCGTCGGCTCCGACGAGCGGCGCGACAAACGACGCCGCGGCGGCGCTGTCGGCGAACCGGTGGATGTGCGCGCGCGGCACGCCAGCAGCCTCGGCGCCTTCCGCCAGCCCGTCCGCAGCGGGTCCGCCGACCACGACCAGCTCGTCCACATGAGCCGATGCCGCCGCGCGACCGCAATCGGCGTGGAGCGCACGGGCGGACGCGCCAAGCTCGAGCATCTCGCCCAGCACCGCAATGCGGCGCCCCGAGGTGGGCGTGGCCGCGAGCGCCGCGAGCATCGCGCGCATGGCGGCAGGACTCGCGTTGTAGGAGTCATCTACGACGCGCGCGCCGGCCGGCGACGTCCGCATCGACCCGCGACGGGTCAGCGGCCGGAACGACTCGACGCGGGTCTGGATGGCGTTGACCCCGACGCCAAGCTCCATCGCGACCGCCACGCCGGCGAGGACGTTCAGCATCTGCGCGCGGCCCGGGAGCCGCGCCGTCAGACGCAGCCGGCCCGCCGGCGTCTCCACGTCCGCGCTCGAACCCTCGAGTCCGTGGTCCACGATGTTCGACGCGCGCACCGTGGCCTCGCGGCTCTCGCCGAACGTGATCCGACGGCCCGCGAAGCGGTTCACGTGCGCCATGACGAGATCGTCATCGGCATTCGCCACCACGACGGTGCCCGGCGTCGGGTGTTCCAGGATCTCGGCCTTGGCGTCGGCAAGCGCCTCGCGCGTACCGAAGAAGCCGATGTGCGCGTCGCCGACGTTCGTCCACATGCGGATGTCGGGCTCGGCGATCTGAACGAGCGTTCGGATTTCGCCGGCGTGGTTCATGCCGAGCTCGACGACGGCGACGTCCACGTCGTGGCGAAGCTCGAGCAGCGAGAGCGGCAGGCCGATGTGATTGTTGAGGTTGCCGCGGTTCCGGAACACGCGATACCGCGCGCCAAGCAGCTCGGCCGTGATCTCTTTCGTGGTCGTCTTGCCCGCGCTGCCCGTGATGGCGACGACCCGGGCGACCGAACGGCGCCGCACCTCGCGAGCCAGTTTCTGAAGTCCGAGCAGCGTGTCGGGAACCTGGATGACGGCCGCCGGTCCGGGAGCAGGCACCGCGTCCGAAACCAGCAGTCCGCCCGCACCTTTCCCAACCGCCTCGGGAACGAACGCGTGGCCGTCGAACCGCTCGCCACGGAGCGCGATGAACAGCGCGCCCGCACCGAGCGATCGCGTATCGGTCGAGACGTTCTCGAAGACGGTTCGCGGATTGCCGGAGATGAGCCGGCCCCCGGTGGCGTGGGCCACGAAGTCCGCGGTCAGCGCGAGCGCTCCCACGGCGGTCGTCACACCTTCGACGCCGCGCGGCGCTGGCCCAGCGCCGCGCGCGCGGCCTCGACGTCATCGAACGGCAATGTGCGATCGCCGATGACCTGGTATTTCTCGTGTCCCTTGCCGGCAATGATGACGAGGTCACCCGGTTTGGCCGAGCGGATCGCCTGCTCGATCGCCAGGCGTCGATCGGGGCTGGTCGCGAACGGCGTCGTGTGACGCTTCGGCGCGCCCGGCTCCGGCGCCGGGGCGAGCCCGAGCTTGATTTCCTCGATGATCCGATCTGGATCCTCCGAGCGCGGGTTATCGGAGGTCAGCACGACGAAGTCGCTCAACCGGCCCGCGACGGCACCCATCAGCGGCCGCTTGGTGCGATCGCGGTCGCCGCCGCATCCGAACACGGTGATGAGCCGGCCGGGGCTGAGCGGTCGCGCCGTCTCGAGCAGGTTCTTGAGCGCGTCATCGGTGTGCGCGTAGTCGACGACCACGCGGACGTCGTCGGTCGAGGCCGACACGATCTGGAACCGCCCGGGCACGCGCTCGAGCCGCGCGATGCCCTCTTCGATCGCGGGGGCTGGAAGGTCGAGCGCGCTTGCGGCCGCGACGACGCCGAGGATGTTGTAGACGTTCGGACGGCCGACCAGCGGGGATCGCATGTCGATCGTCCCGCGCGGGGTCTCGACGGTAAAAGCCAGGCCTTCGAGCGACGAGTGCAGGTGGGTCGCCCGAACGTCTGCCGGCCGATCGATCGCGAAGGTCGTCACGCGCGGGAGCGAGGCGGCCAGCTCCGCGCCCTTGGGATCGTCCACGTTCACGATCGCCGGCGCGCCGGCCGGCAGCATCTCGAAGAGCCGCCGCTTGGCGGCGAAGTACTGGGCCATGTCGCCGTGAAAATCGAGATGGTCGCGGGTCAGGTTCGTGAAAATCGCGGCGGCGAACCGCATGTTGGCCACGCGGTGCAGCACGAGCGCGTGCGACGAGACTTCCATCGCGCACGCCTTGCTGCCGCGATCGACCATCTCCCGGAGGAGACGCTGGATTTCGGATGCTTCCGGCGTCGTGTGCGAGGCATCGCGCTCGTCGCCCGCGCCCGATCCGATGCGGAACGTCACGGTGCCAATCCGCCCGCACGGCATCCCGGCCGCGTCGAAGACCGACGCCAGCAGGTAGGTGGTCGTGGTTTTGCCGTTCGTGCCGGTGACGCCGACGACCGTGAGGGAGTCGCTCGGCCGGCCGTAGAAGATGGCAGCCAGCTCCGCGAGCGCGAGGCGCGCGTCCGTCGTCTTGATCCACGGCACCGGGAAGCCGGCCGGCGCGGCGCTTTCGGCGACGATGGCGACGGCGCCGCGTTTGACCGCATCGGCCGCGAACTTCGCGCCGTCCGCGCGCTGTCCGCGGATGGCGACGAAGACCGACCCGGGAGAGACCGCCCGTGAATCGTGCGCGACGGTGGCGACGGCGGCCGTCTGGCGGCCGGACTGCTCAACTCGGGCGCGCGCATCCGGCGCGAGCGTCCGCGCAGCCGCAATGAGCGCGCCGAGCGTCATCGGTCACCGCCCGGCGGACGCGGTGCGGTGAACACCCGTTGCAGTTGGAGGACGCCCCACCCGCCGCCTTCGACCGGCTGGCCGGGAAGCGGAGACTGGGACGCCACCACGCCCGATCCGGTCATGCGAACGGTCAGGCCGACGCCGCTCAGCACGCGAAGCGCATCACGCGCGGCCAGTCCGCGGACGTCCGGCATCAGCGTCAGCGGCTGGCCGGTCAGGTCGGTCACCGTCTGCAGGACGAGCGCGGGTGACACGGGCGGCCGGCACGGTGTCGTGCTCCGCGACGACCACCGGCGGTATCGGGTTGATTGACGGGGCCACGCCGCCCTGCTGCAAAGCGGCGTCCGCGATCTTCTTGAAGATGGGTGCGGCGACGCTGCCGCCGTAAAACGTGCCGGCGCGCGGCGTGTCGATGACGACGATGATCGTGTAGACCGGTCGCCGCGAAGGCACGAACCCGACGAACGAGGCGTTGAAATCCGTATGGGAGTACTGGCCGTTGATGATCTTCTGCGCCGTGCCCGTTTTGCCGGCGACCTGATACCGATCGAGCTTCGCGGATTTGGCCGTTCCGCGATCGACGACGCCCTCCATGATGCTCGTCAGAATCGCCGCCGTCTGCGGCGTGATGACGCGCCGCGGCGTCTTTCGCGCGATCGGCGCCCGCTTGCCGTCCCGAATCTGCGCGCGGACGACGTGCGGCTCGAAGAGCAGGCCGCCGTTGGCTACCGCGCTCGTGGCGGCCGCCATCTGCATCGGCGTCACCGCTATCTGATAGCCCATCGACATCGACGCGAGCCCGCTGTCGTCGAGCTCAGACGGCTTGTAGACGATCCCGCCGTTTTCGCCCCCGAAGTCCGTGCCGAGCGCCTCGCCGAATCCATACCGGCGCACGTACCGCCCCATCCGCTCGGCTCCGACCCGCAGGCCGACCCGGATCGCCCCGACGTTGCTCGACTTGACGATCACGTCTTCGAACGAGAGCACGCCGTACCGGTGCACGTCGTTGATCGGCTTCCGCCCCTCGAACTTGATGAACCCGGGGCTGCAGTCGATGCTGTCGGTCGGCGAGACGACCCCCTCTTCAATCGCGGCGGAGGCCGTGACGATCTTGAAGGTGGATCCGGGCTCGTAGAGATCCTGGACGGCGCGGTTGCGGCGCTGGTCCGGCGTGTACCGGCCAAACGCGTTCGGATTGAACGTCGGATAGTTGGCGAGCGCGATGATCCCGCCGGTGTGCGGGTCCATGACGATCGCGGTGCCGCCGAGCGCCCGGTTCTCCAACACGCCCGCGCGGAGCTCGCGCTCGGCGATGTGCTGTAGGTACAGGTCGAGCGTGAGCTCGAGCGTCGCGCCCGCCGTCGGCTCTTCCTCGACCCTGGTCTGCAGGCGGTGGCGGCGGGCGTCTTTCTGAATCAACACACGGCCGCTCCGGCCGCGAATCTTCGGGTCGTACGACGACTCGATGCCGCCCAGTCCGGTGTTCTCGTCGCCGACGAACCCCAGGACGTGCGCAGCCAGTTCGAGATTCGGGTAATACCGGCGCGTGTCCTCCAGCAACACCACTCCTGGAAGATTCAGACGGGCCAGCTGGGCCGACTGGTTTGGGGAGACCTCGCGAGCCTTCCGCACGTACAGGAAACGCTGATCGCTCTTCGCGAGTCTGGCCACGAACTCGGCCTTCTCCCGGGCGGTGCAGTCGCCGAGCGCCGCGCACACGGCGTCCATCGTCTTCGCGGGATCCTTGACCTCCGACGGATCGATGCCAACCGCTTCGGCGTCCACCGAATACGCCAGGAGACGTCCGTGACGATCGACGATGTCCCCGCGCTTGGGAGCCGGCCTCAGCTCACGCAGTTGCTGCCGTTCGGCGAGGTCGACGTAGTGATCGTGCTGGAAGACCTGGAGCTGCACGAGGCGCGCGGAAATCGCCGTCGTCCAGCAGCCGCAGATCGCGAGCACGACGAGCATCCGGCGCTTGAGGTTCGGACGCCAGCCCGATTCGAAGGCCTGATCCGGCCGATCGTCGGTCCGGAGCGGATCGAGAGCCTGCCGGCGTGGGTGGAGGAGGCGGGTGAGGACGTTCACCGGTGTGCCGCGACGATCGAACGGGCCGGAGCGGACGCGGTCGTCCGCTCGATGACGATGGTGTCGGCCGAAGACGGCGGCGACATGCGCAGCGTTTTGATGGCGTAGGACTCGATCTGCTGCGGGCGTCGCAGCGTTTCGAGCTCCAGCCGGAGCTTGCGATTGAGCGACTCCTCCGCCGCCTTCTCGAGGCGAAGCTTCTCGACCTGATAGCCGTTGTTCACGATCTCGAAGTGCTGCCAGGCGGAGAACAGCAGCATGCCGACAATGACCGCGGCCGACCAGACCATCCGGTTGAATTCACGTTTCTGCTGGAGGTCGATTTCGCGGACGACCGGATTGTTCTGGATGTCTTTCTTGATGGCGTATTCGAGATCGATGTTCATGCCGCCTTCTCCACGATTCGAAGCCGGGCACTGCGGGCACGCGGGTTGGCCGACGTTTCTTCAGCCGAAGGCGTGACGGGACGTCGTGTGATCACCTCGACGGCGCCGGCCGCGGCGAGCCGCCGGAACGTCCACTTGACGACGCGATCCTCGAGCGAATGGAACGCAATCACGGCGAGCCGGCCTCCCCGTTTGAGGGACCCGGCCGCCCGTTCGAGGAAGGCGTCGAGCCCGGCGAGTTCGTCGTTGACCGCGATCCGAAGCGCCTGAAATGTCCGGGTCGCCGGATCAATCCGCTGCCAGCGTCCGCCGCCCGCCGCGCGCCGGACGACCGATGCGAGGTCGCCGGTGGTCTGGAGACGGCCCGCGTCCCGGGCGCGAACGATCGCGGCCGCGACGCGCCGCGCGTGCCGTTCCTCGCCAAACTCGCGAATCACGCCGGCGAGCTCGGCTTCGCCGATGGTCGCCAGCCATTCGCCCAGCGTCCGGCCCTTCGATCGATCCATCCGCATATCGAGCGGCCCGGCCTGCCGAAAGCTGAACCCGCGCTCGGGATCGTCGAGCTGCCAGGACGACACGCCGAGATCGGCCACGATGCCGTCAACCTCGGAGAGGCCGCGCGAGGCCAGCACCTCGGCAATCTCGCGATAGTCGGCATGAACGAGCTCGACCGCAGGAACACCCGCCAGCCGCTCACGCGACCGATCCAGGGCGCCCGCGTCTCGATCGATGCCAATCACGCGTCCTGCTCCTGCCTCGAGAAGTGCGGTGGTGTGGCCGCCCAGCCCGACCGTGCAATCGACGTAAACCCCATCCGCCCGCGGCGCGAGCATCGACACGACCTCAGCCGCGAGAACCGGTGCATGCCCGGCGTCAGATCCCAAACTCCGCCAGCGCCCGGGCGTCGTCATCGTTGAACGGCTCCCGCTGGAGCTTCGAGGCGAACCGCTCGTGATTCCAGACGTCCATGTATTCCACCTGCCCGAGGACATCGACGTCGCCATTCATGGCAGCCGCCTCGCGCAATCGGACCGGAATCAGCACCCGGCCCTGCACGTCGAATTCGCTGACTTGGCCGTAGAAATTGACCCGGTCGAGAAACTTCAGGCGGGCAGGATGCGTACTCGGCATACGGGCCAGCCGCTGCTCGACGGCCATCCACACTGGCATGGGGTAGATCCGCACGAAATCACCCGTTATGCTGGTCACGTACAGCCCGGTGGTACCATGCCGCTCTTCCACGGTCGCCTTGAAGGCGTTGGGGATTTTTAGCCGGCCCTTTTCGTCGATTTTCGCGGAATAGCTGCCCCGAAGCACTTTGCTCCACCTGACTCCAACCAGGTCCACGAATGGTAGAGGTACACCCAGGACCTGTCAATTGCAAAGTACAGAAAAACCACGACTTACGTCTTTGTTTCGCCGCTTTTTCTCTCTGCGAAAATAGAGCGAAACATGGGTGGCGTGGTACCATCCGCGCCCGGACATGTTGCGTGCCGGCCTCGTAGGTCTTCCCTCGTCGGGGAAGACCAGTCTCTTCCAGCTCCTCACGAGCGTCCACGCCGCCCCGAAGGCCCCGGGCAAGGCCGAGGCTCACGTCGGCGTGACGAAGGTTCCCGACGAGCGCCTGGACCAGCTGACCGCGCTGTTTCAGCCGAAGAAACGGGTGCCGGCGACAGTGGAGTTCGCGGACGTCGGCGCGGCGCGGGGCGATTCCAAGGCCCTCTACGACCTGGCGGCGTATCGCAACGCGGACGCGCTGCTGCACATGGTGCGCGCGTTTCGTGACGACACCGTGCCGCATCCGCTGCAGTCGATCGATCTCGCGCGTGACGCGCGCGTCATCGAAGACGAGCTCATCCTCGCGGATCTCGGCGTGGTCGAGCGTCGCCTCGAGCGGCTCGAAAAAGATCTGAAGAAGAATCCCTCGCCGGATCTGAAGAAGGAGCAGGAGGTGCTGCTTCGCGCGCGCGAGACGATCGACGCCGGACGCGCGGTGCGCACGATGGCGCTCTCGGCGGACGACACGCGCCGGCTCCGCGGATTTCAGCTGCTCTCGGGCAAGCCGTTGCTGCTCGTGGTGAACGTGGACGAACGCGAGGCCGCCGACGCCGAACACGCGGCGCGGATGCCCGGGTTACTGGAATTCCAGGCGGCGACGGGCGCCGGCATCGTCGGCGTCTGCGCGAAGATCGAGCTCGAGATCGCGCAGCTCGATCCGGGCGATGCCCGCGCGTTCATGGCCGATCTCGGCCTCGTCCACTCGGGCCTCGATCGGGTGATTCGCGCCGCGTACGATTTGCTCGGCTACATCTCCTTTTTCACGGTCGGCGAGGACGAATGCCGCGCGTGGTCGATCCCGCGCGACACGCGGGCCGAGGAAGCCGCAGGCGCGATCCACTCCGACATCCAGCGCGGGTTCATCCGCGCCGAAGTCGTCCGGTGCGACCATCTGCTCGCGCGCGGATCGCTCGCGGCGTGCCGCGAGCACGGCGAGCTCCGGCTCGAGGGCAAGGAGTATCCGGTCGCCGACGGCGACGTGGTCACGTTCCGCCACGCCACGTGAAGGGGTCAGGTCTTGTCTGGCGACATTCGGCGCTCGACGCCGCGGCGTCGTGACGAAACTGAACCTCATCCGGTGACGACTTCTGTAAGATTCGACCGGCAGCAAGCGTCGAATGTCGCCAGACAAGACCTGACCCCATGACAGTGCTCGTCTGCGAAGCGCAGGTGCCGTTCGTGCAGGGGGGCGCCGAGGCGCATGTGCGCGAGCTGGTCCGGCAGCTCCGTGTGCACGGCCATGACACCGAGCTCGTCAGCGTCCCCTTCAAGTGGTATCCGAAGCCGGAAATCCTCACGCATGCCGCCGCCTGGCGCATGCTGGATCTCAGCGAGAGCAACGGCCGGGTGATCGACCTCGTGATTGCCACGAAGTTCCCGACCTACTTCGTCCGCCACGGGTGCAAGGTGGCGTGGCTGATCCATCAGCATCGCGCCGCGTACGAGCTGGCGGGAACACCGTTCAGCGACTTCGCGCACACGGAGGAAGATGTCGCGTTGCGCGACCGGATCATCGCGCTCGATCGCACGATGCTCGGCGAGTGCCGCCGGCTCTACACGAACTCGGCGAACACGGCGGCGCGCGTCAAGCGCTTCAACGGGCTTGACGCCGAGCCGCTGTACCATCCGCCGAGGCTTGCCGCGCGCCTGCACGCGGGAAACGCCGGCGCCTACGTGCTCTCGGTCGGTCGCCTGGAATCGGTGAAGCGTGTCGATCTCGCCGTCCGCGCGCTGGCGCATGCGCCGCGCGAGGTGACGCTGATCGTCGTCGGCACGGGCACCCAGCAGGCGGCGCTCGAAACGCTGGCCTCATCGCTCGGCGCCGCCGATCGCGTGCGCTTTCTGGGCGAAGTGAGCGACGACGACGTGATCGAGCTCTATGCAGGGGCGCTCGCGGTGATTTATCCGCCCTATGACGAGGACTTCGGCTACGTCACGCTCGAGGCGTTTCTCGCCCACAAACCGGTCGTCACCACCGTGGATTCCGGCGGGCCAAACGAATTCGTGGTGGACGGCGTCAACGGCTGGGTCTGTCCGCCCGATCCGAAGGCGATCGGGGAGGCGATCGGCCGGCTGCACGGCGATCGCCCGCGCGCAGCGGCTCAGGGCGAAGCGGGATACGATCGCGCGCGCACGATTACGTGGGACGGCGTCATCGATCGGCTCATGACAGCCGCCACCGGAGCGTGACGTGACGAAGCTGATCATCCAGATCCCCTGCCTGAACGAAGCGGAGACGCTGCCGGCGACGCTGGCGGACCTGCCGCGGTCCGTGCCCGGCATCGACGTCGTCGAGGTCCTCGTCATCGACGACGGATCGCGCGACCGGACGGCGGAAGTGGCGAAGGCACAGGGCGTCGCGCACGTCATCCGGTTCCGGCAGCGCAAAGGGCTCGCGGCGGCGTTCATCGCGGGCATCGACGCCAGCCTCCGGCGCGGCGCCGATTACATCGTCAACACCGACGCCGACAATCAGTACGCCGGCCGGGACATCGCACGGCTGCTCGAGCCGCTGCTGCGGGGCGAGGCGGACATCGTGGTGGGCGATCGCAACATCCGCGATCTCGAGCACATGTCGTGGCCCCGGAAGCTGCTCCAGCGCCTCGGCAGCTGGACCGTCCGACAGGTGTCGGCCACGAACGTGCCCGACACCACGAGCGGATTTCGCGCGTACACGCGCGAGGCCGCGCTCCGAATGACGATCGTGTCTGACTTTTCGTACACGCTGGAATCGCTGATCCAGGCGGGCAAGCAACGGATGGCGGTGACGCACGTGCCCGTCAGCACGAACCCGCGCACGCGGCCGTCGCGGCTCTTCGGCAGCGTGCTGTCCTACATCAAGCGGTCGGCCGCCACGATCGTCCGCATCTACACGATGTACGAGCCGCTCAAGGTGTTCACGTACATCGGGACCACGATTTTCGTCGCGGGGTTCCTCATCTCGATGCGGTTCCTGTATTACTTCCTGTTCACGTTCGAGAGCGAGGGCAAGGTCCAATCCCTGATCCTGTCAGCGGTCCTGATGATCGTCGGCTTCCAGGTCCTGCTGATCGGTCTCGTCGCGGACGTGATTTCCGGCATGCGGAAGCTGCTCGAAGATCTCCTGTATCGCGTGCGGCGGATGGAACTCGCCGATCCCGACGTGACCGATCCGAACGATCGGCCGGGAGCCGCCTAGGTGGCCGACGCGCGCAGCGTGACGGTCGTGATCCCCGCCTGCAACGAAGCGGCGGCGATTGGCGACGTCGTGCGGGAACTCTCGGGCGTCGCGCCGTGGTGCGAGATCCTGGTGATCGACGACGGGTCGAGCGACGACACGGGCGCCCGCGCCACCGCCGCCGGTGCGCGCGTGGTGCGGCATCCCTACACCAAAGGCAACGGCGCCGCGGTCAAGACCGGGATTCGCGCCGCGTCGGGCGAATACGTCCTCATCCTCGACGGCGACGGACAGCACCGGCCGGCCGACGCGGGGCGGATCGCGGCGCGGCTCGGGGAGTACGATCTGGTCGTGGGCGCCCGGGCGCCCGGCACGCAAGCGGGCCTGACGCGGCGCGCGGGCAACGCTGCGCTCAACGGCCTGGCCAGCTTCCTGACCGAGCGCGAGATCCCCGATCTCACGTCCGGATTTCGGGCGGCGCGGCGCGAGTGCCTGCTCGAGTTCCTGCACCTGCTGCCGAACGGCTTCTCGACGCCGACGACGACCACGATGGCGTTCCTGCGCGCCGGGTACAACGTCGCGTTCGAACCGGTCGACGCGCGTCAACGTGTCGGCACGTCCAAGATCCGGCTGTCACGCGACGGCCCGAAGTTCGTCCTGATCATGATGCGGGTCATGACGATCTTCAGTCCGCTGCGGATCTTCCTGCCGATCGCCGCGATCTCGTTCCTGACCGGCGCCGCGTACGCGATCTACACGATCGTCGACCAGGGCAAGATTCCGAACGGTGCCGTGCTTCTGATCATGTTCGCGGTGATCGTGTTTCTCGTGGGACTCGTCTCCGACCAGGTCGCGGCCCTGCGCTTCGATGGGCGCAAGTAGGTCGCTTCTCCTCGCCGCCTCGGTGCTCGGGCTCGTCGTTCGACTCGCCTTCGGTCTCGGCTACTGGATCGATCAACCGCTCACGCGCGACGAGCGCGAATACCTGTCGCTTGCCCGGGGACTGGCGGCGGGCCGCGGATTCGTCTACGACACCGAGGTCCTCTCCGGTCCGCAGGATCCGTTCGGCCGGGCGCCGGGCTATCCCGCATTCCTGGCGCTGGTCGGTGGCGGACGGGCGGTGACCTCTTCGGTCCCCGCGTCCGTGAAAATCACGCAGGCCCTCGTGGGCGCGGCGGGCGTGTTCCTCGTGGGCCTGCTGGCCGCCCGCCTGGCCGGGCCGCGCGCCGGAACGATCGGCGCGTTCGGGGCCGCGATCTATCCGCCTCTGGTCTGGGTCTCGGCGTACGCCTGGAGCGAAGCGATCGCGTGGCCGCTCGGTCTCCTGATCGTCTGGTCGTTCGATCGCGCGGTCTGGCCGGGCGCGCTCAACGCGTGGCGGCATGCCGCGGTCGCCGGCGCGTTGACAGGCATCGCGATCCTGATTCGGCCCTCCACGCTGCTCTTCCTGCCGTTCGCGCTCGGGTGGCTCGCGTGGCGGCGGCGGTTCACCCTGGCGATCGCGATCGGCGCGGCGGCGGCGATGGTCGTGAGCCCGTGGAGCATCCGCAACACCATAGAATACGGACGATTCGTGGCCGTAGCGACCGAAGGCGGCGTGACGTTCTGGACAGGCAATCATCCGCGGGCGCGAGGCGAAGGCGACCTTGCCGCCAATCCGCATCTGAAGCTCGAGAGCCAGGCGCTCCGGCGGCAGCACCCCGAGCTCTCCGAAGAAGCCATGGAGCCCGTCTACTATCGCGAAGCACTCGGCTGGATGAGATCCCATCCGACCGACTGGCTCCGGCTCGAAGTCCGAAAGGTCTTCTACCTGATCGTCCCGATCGGACCGTCCTACACGTTGCACTCGACCCGATACTACGGCGCGTCGGTCATCTCGTACGGTCTGGCTCTGCCGCTCGCGGTCGCCGGATTCATCCGTCTCGGACGGCGGCGATCGCGAACGCCGGGGCTCTGGCTCCTCGCGGGTTCGGCGATCGCGACGTGCCTGATCTTTTTTCCGCAGGAGCGATTCAGGATTCCCGTCATCGATCCAACGCTGATCATCTGCACGAGCGCCGCGTTCGTGCCGTTACGCGAATCGGAGCGCGCCCGGTGAACGTCCTTGTCGTCCTGCCGACGTACAACGAGCGGCCGAACATCGAGCGGGTGACCGAAGGCATTCTCCAGCACGACTGGGCCCGTCTGCTCGTCGTCGACGACGCGTCTCCAGACGGGACGGGGGCGATCGCCGATTCGCTCGCCGCGACGCGGTTTGCCGGCCGCATGGAGGTGATGCACCGCACCGGACCCCGCGGCCTCGGACGCGCGTACGTCGACGGACTCACCCGCGCGCTCGCGACGAACGTGGACGCCATCGGTCAGATGGATGCGGACCTGTCGCACGACCCGAAATACCTCCCGGACCTGCGGGCGGCCCTGGACCGGCACGACCTCGTGATTGGATCGCGATACCTCCACGGGGTCAGCGTCGTGAACTGGCCCCTCCACCGGATTGCGCTCAGCGCGTTCGCGAACCGCTACATCCGGCTCGTGACCGGGCTCAGCCCGAACGACTGCACGAGCGGCTTCAGGCTCTGGCGCCGCGAGGCGCTTGCCAGTCTGTCGCTGCGCGATCCGCGCGCCAGCGGCTACGCCTTCCTCACCGAGATGCTCTACCAGGCCGCTCGACGCGGCTGCCGGATCGGTGAAGTCCCTATCGTCTTCGTGGAGCGTCAAGAGGGATACTCGAAGGTATCGTCGTCGGTGCTGGCCGAATCTCTCTGGACGCCGTGGCGCCTCGTCCTGGGGAGGGGCCGGGTCAACCGCGTGGCGACACGGAACGCCGCAATGAGATAACGCCATGCGTCACGTCGTGGTCATGGTGACGACGTCCTACCCGCGCTTCCCGGGCGATGGCGTGGGCAGCTTCATCGAACCCATCGCCAAAGGCGTCGCGGCGCGCGGACACGAAGTCCACCTCGTCGCCCCCTGGCATCCCGCGCTGAATCGTCCGAAGGTCGACGATGGCGTGCACTTCCATTTCTTCCGCTACGCGCCGGCCGCCCCGCTCAACGTCTTTGGCTACGCGAGCGGGCTTCGCGCGGACACGCAGCTGCGCCTGGCCGCGTGGATGATGGCGCCGCTCGCGATGGCGAGCGGCTCCTGGAAAACGCTTCGCGTGGCGCAGAAACGCGGCGCGACGGTGCTCCATGCGCACTGGGCCATCCCGGGCGGCGCGATCGCCGCCCTGGCGGCCCGGGGGTTGCCGCTCGTGATCAGCATCCATGGGTCCGACCTGTTCGTCGCGGAGCGCAACGCGGCGGCCCGGGCGGCCGCGCGGGCGGCGCTGCAGCGCGCCGGGTGGGTGACGGCCTGCAGCGAGGACCTGCGGCTGCGCGCCGTGAATCTCGGCGCCGACGCCGGGCGCACTGAGACGGTGCCCTATGGCGTCGATGCGACGCGGTTCGCGCCGGACCCGCGTATTCGTGACGACGTCCGCCGGGAGCTGGGGATCGGTCACGAGCCACTCATCTTCTCGGCGGGCCGGCTCGTCAAGAAGAAGGGATTCGAGCACCTCGTCGACGCCGCCGGCATCCTCGCCGCCGCGTTCCCGACCGTCAACGTGGTCATTGCCGGAGAGGGCGACCTTCGGGACGAGCTGGACGCGCGATCGCAGTCGGCCGCTTTGGGTCGCGTGCGCCTCCTCGGATTGCGATCGCAGGACGACGTGGGCCGGCTGTCCGCGGCGGCCGACGTCGTCGTCGTGCCGTCGGTCAGAGACGACGCCGGAAACGTGGATGGTTTGCCGAATTTTGCGCTCGAGGCGCTGGCCACCGCGACGCCCGTCGTCGCCACCCGCGTTGGCGGCCTTCCCCAGGTGATCGAGGATGGCGTCACCGGGCGGCTCGTGGTCGAACGCGATGCGACGGCCCTGGCCGCGGCCATCCGCGAGCTCTTGTCGCATCCTGCGCGCGCGCGAGACCTTGGCGTGGCCGCCCGGGCCAAAGTGATCAGGGATTTCGGTTGGCCCCGCGTCGCGGAGCGATTCGAAGCCGCGTACGAACGAGCGCGGCGCAACACCTAGCAGGCCGCGTTTTTCAGCGGCCTGCCCTAGCGCCACAAAAATAGGCGATCACCTTCGCGCCCCAATTGAGTAGACTGCGCAGGCTTCCAGGCGTTCAAGACTGCCCGGCTTGCAAATCTTTCCATGAACAGAAGTCTTCGGCGATCGCCAGAGAAGTCTGCCGAGTTCCTGACTTCCTGAGAGCCCTTGCACAGCGTGTTAGCGTCTTTTAAGGCGATGGCCGGCATCCCCACCAAACGTCCGCCCGGGTTGAGCATATTCTTCCCTGCGTACAACGACAGCGCGACGATCGCGAGCATGGTGATCGCAGCCTGCAAGGCCGCGCAGCGGCTGACGCCCGACTACGAAATCATCATCGTGAACGACGGCAGCGCGGATCGGACGCCCGAGATCGCCGATGAGCTCGCGCGCGCGTATCCGGAAGTGCGTGTCGTGCACCATCCGCGAAATCGCGGCTACGGTGGAGCGCTGCGCAGCGGGTTCGCGAGCGCGCAAAAGGAGCTCATCTTCTATACCGACGGCGACGGCCAGTACGACCCGTCGGAGCTCGAGGCGCTGTGGCCGTGCATGACCGACAGTATCGAGCTGGTGAACGGCTACAAGATCAGCCGGTCGGATCCGGTTCACCGCCTCCTTCTGGGTCGGATCTACCACCACACGGTGAGCCTGCTGTTCGGCTTGCGCATCCGCGACGTCGATTGCGACTTCCGGCTGATGCGCAAATCGGTGTTCGAGAAGATCGAGCTGCGGCGGAACAGCGGCGTGATCTGCCTGGAGATGATGAAGAAAATCCAGGACGCCGGCTGCGGCATCGTCGAAGTGCCGGTCCACCACTATCATCGCGCGTTCGGCCGGTCCCAGTTCTTCAATTTCGGGCGGCTCGCGCGCACGGCCATCGACGTCGCCCGTCTCTGGGTGGAGCTCGTCCTGCTGAGCAGGCGCCGGGGACGTCAGCAGCCGTTGAAGACGCCGGCGAACGCACAGGATATGCTCTGGCGCGACCCTTCATGAGCCAGGAATACCGCGACTTCTATCGCGGACGTCGGGTACTCGTGACGGGCGGCCTCGGTTTCATCGGATCGAATCTGGCGCGACACCTGGTCGATCTGGGCGCCGATGTCCTGCTCGTGGACTCCCTGCTGCCCGACTACGGCGGCAACCTCTTCAACATCGCCGGCATCGAGAACCGCCTGCGGGTGAACATCGCCGACGTGCGGCAGAACACGACGATGAACTACCTCGTGCGGGACCGTGAGGTGATTTTCAACCTCGCGGGACAGGTCAGCCACATCGACAGCATGCGCGACCCGCACACCGACCTCGAGATCAACTGTCGCGGACAGCTGACGATTCTCGAGGCCTGCCGCCAGCACAACCCGGCCACCAAGGTCGTCTATGCCGGCACGCGCCAGATTTACGGCCGGCCCGACCGGCTGCCCGTTGACGAGACTCACCTCGTGCGGCCGACCGACATCAACGGCATCAACAAGGCCGCCGGCGAGTACTACCATCTCGTGTACAACAATGTGTTCAACGTGCGGGCCTGCTCCCTCAGGCTGACGAACGTGTACGGCCCGCGGCAGCTCATTCGCAACAACCGGCAGGGCTTCATCGGCTGGTTCATCCGGCTCGCGATCGAAGGGAAGGAGATCCAGATCTACGGCGACGGCTCGCAGATTCGTGACTTCGTTCATGTCGACGACGTCGCCGACGCGTTCCTGCGCGCCGGCGCGAACGACGCGTGCAACGGCGACGTGTTCAACGTCGGCGGCAGCGAGCCGATTGCCCATCGGGATCTGGTGAAGCTCCTGCTCGAGGAGAGCGGCCGCGGCAGTATGAAGTTCGTCGAGTGGCCCGACGACAAGCGGAAGATCGACATCGGGTCGTTCTATTCGGATTCGTCGAAGTTCACGAGGGTGGCGGGATGGACACCGGCCGTCGGGCTGCGCCAGGGTCTGCAGCAGACGCTGGCGTACTACCGCGAACATCTGGATCAATATCTCGACGAGGCCCAGCCGTCCCTGCGCTCATGACACTCCGCGTGCCGTTCATGTCGCTCCTGCCCGGACCGGACAGCGACGCGATCCGTGAAGCCATCGACCGCGTGATCGCGCGCGGCTGGTTCATTCTCGGACCCGAGCTGACGGCGTTCGAGGAGGAGTTCGCGAATGCGTCGGGCGGCAGACACGCCGTCGGCGTGGGCACGGGGACCGACGCCATCGCGCTCTCGCTGCGCGCCCTCGACATCGGCCCTGGCGACGAAGTGATCACGGCGCCTCTCTCGGCCGCCTACACCGCGCTTGCCGTCATGATGGCGGGTGCGACGCCCATCTTCGCCGATCTCGATCCGGATCGGCTCACGATGGATCCGGCCGCGACCGAAGCGGCGATCACGTCCCGTACGGCGGCGATTCTCCCGGTGCACCTGTACGGACAGCCGGCCGATATGGTCGCGCTTCAGGCCATCGCCTCCCGCCACAACCTGGCGGTCGTCGAGGACGCCTGTCAGTCGCACCTGGCCACGGCTGCGGGCCGGCCGGTTGGCGCGTTCGGCGCGGCCGGCGGCGTTCAGCTTCTATCCGACCAAGAACCTCGGCGCGCTCGGCGACGGCGGCGCCATCCTGACCAACGACTCGGCGCTCGCCGACAAACTGAAGCGGCTTCGCAACGGCGGTCAGATCGATCGATACCGGCACCTCGAGTTCGGCGTGAACAGCCGTCTCGACGAGATGCAGGCCGCGATTCTTCGCGCGCGATTGCCATTCCTCGAACGCTGGACGGCCCGCCGGCGCGAGCTGGCCCGACGCTACCGCCACGCGCTCGAGAACGCGCCCGTCACCGTGCCGCCCGAAGTCGACGTGGGACACGTCTACCACCTGTTTCCGATCCTGACGCCCGAGCGTGACCAGTTGCAGGCCCACCTGCTGCAGGCCGGCGTCGGCACGCTCGTGCACTACCCGATGTCGATTCCCCGGCAGGAAGCGCTCCGGCACCTGCCGAGTGCGCCCTGCCCGGTCGCCGAACGCATCGCGAGCGAGGTCTGCTCGTTGCCGCTCCATCCGAACCTCGCGGACGCGGACGTGGACTTCGTGGCGGCCGCCGTCCATGCCTGGAAAGCGACGAGCGTAAAGGCGTAACTCGAGAACTGCGGAACCAGAAACCGGAACCCCGGAACTGGCCCCCCGGAACGAATCGCGAACCTCGGAACCCCCGACGAGCGAAACCGTCTCGTCATATCCTCCCCACTGATGCTCCGCTGGTGGCTCGGCGCCCTGTTCGTGGCCTACCTGCCCGGAGCGATCCTGTTTCGGATGCCCGTCGCCGATCGAGCTCGGCGGGCCGGCCTGGCTGCTGAAGAGCGTCTCTTCTGGGCCGTGATGTTGAGTGTCTCGTGGTCACTCGCGGTCGTGCTCGCGCTGGCGGCGCTTCACGAGTACCGCTTCGAGCGCCTTCTCATCGCCAATGCCATCGTGAGCGGTCTGCTGCTGGCCGCCGGCAATCGGAAGCTGCGCTATCGCGGCCAGGCGGCTCGTCCGACGCTGACGATCATTTTGCCGGCCGTCCTCATCGCGCTCGCCGTCTGGCGATTCTTCCCGTCGTCCGAATACGTCATCGGTGGCAAGGATCCGGGGACGTACATGAACGAGGGCATCCAGATCGCCCAGCGGGGATCGCTCGTGATTCGCGACCCGGTGATCGCCGGCGTCCCCGACTGGGCGGGCGAGCTGTTCTACCGTCCGCAACCCGACCTTGGTAACGAAGGTCTTCGGTTCATGGGCTTCTGGCTGCTCGATGCCCGCGAAGGCCGCGTCGTCGGGCAGTTCCCGCATCTGTTTCCGTCGTCGATCGCGATTGGGTACGGCTTCCACGGGCTCTCGGGCGCGCGAATGACCGTCGGCGTCTGGGCCACGCTCGGCGTGCTGGCGGTGTTCTTCGCGGCAACGAGGTTCGTCGGCCGCCCGGCCGCCTTTGCCGCCGCCCTGTTGCTGAGCCTGCACGTGATCCAGGTCTGGTTCGCGCGCTATCCAAACGCCGAGGTCGTCATGCAGGCGATGCTGTTCGCCGCGATTCTGGCGTTCGCGCGCGCGCATCAGGAGGACGATCGGTTCTTTGGTCCGGTCGCGGGCGTATTGCTCGGGCTGCTGCTGTTCCTTCGATACGACTCGCTGCTCGCGATGGCCGGCATCGTCGCGGCCGTCATCCTGGCGTGGGTCGTCGATCGCAAGCCGCCGCGCGTGGGCTTCCTGCTGCCGTTAGCCGTGGCCGCTGCGCTGAGCTGGTTCTATCTGACCGGACCGATGCGCGGCTATTTCTGGCTGCCGCGCATCTACCTCACGAATCTGCCGGCCGGCGCGGTGATTGGCGCGCTGGCCGCCGGCATCACCGTTCTGTCGGTGCTGCTCTGGTCGCGCGGGCGATTCGAACATCGCGCGCGGCAGCTCGTGCCCGCCGCTCTCACGGTCGCCGTCGTTGTCCTGACCGCGTATGCGTGGTTCCTTCGCGCGCCCGGCGGCAAGCTGGCCGACTACGACGCGTACGCCCTCAAGACGTTCACGAATTTCTTTCTCCTGTGGCCCGGCCTCGCCGCCGCGGTGCTGGGCTTCGTGCTCGTGGTGCGCCGCGACTTCTGGCGCGATCCGGCGCTCGTCCTGATCTTCACAGCGTTCGCCCTGTTCCTCTTCTACAAGATCAAGGTCGTCCCGAACCACTTCTGGATGGACCGCCGGTTTCTCGCCGTCATTCTGCCCGGGGCGCTCATCTTCACCGGCGCCGCGGCACTCGGCACGTTCGCCACGCGGCCCGGTCCGCGCCGGTGGCTGCGCGCCGGCGTGGGGGCCGCGTTTCTCGCGCTCCTCGGCCAGCACTATCTCCTGGCGGCGGCGCCCGTCATGCCGCACGTCGAATACGCGGGCCTCATTCCGGCGCTCGAGGCGCTTGCGGGGAAGATCAGCGACCGCGACCTCGTGCTGATCGAATCACGAGACGCCGGATCGGATACTCACGTCTTCGGTCTGCCGCTCGCCTACATCTATGCGCGCAACGTCCTCGTGCTCGAGTCGGCCAAGCCGGATAAGGCCCGCCTCCACGCGTTTCTCGAGCATGCGCGGCCAAGCTACGACCGGATTCTCTTCATCGGCGGCGGAGGAACCGACCTGCTGTCGCGCCGCATCGGCGCGGCCGCGCTCGACGATGGCCGGGTGCAGATTCAGGAATACGACGCGTCGCCCTGGAACGTGTATCCGCGGTCGGTCCGGCGCAAGGACTTCGACTACAGCATCTATCAGCTGCTGACCGGTCCGGCGCTGCATCGCGGCTTCGCGCTCGACCTCGGCTATCGGGACGATCTGAACGTCGTGCGGTTTCACGCCAAGGAACAGAGCGAAGGCCGCACGGTGCGCTGGACGCGGACGCAGTCGTTCGTCGCCGTCACCGGCCTCACGGGCAGCGAGCGGACGGTTGAGTTCGTCATGCACGACGGCGGCCGGCCGAAGTCGGCGCCGCCGGCGCGGGTCGAGGTGTTCTTCGGCGACGTATCGATCGGGTCGATTGGGGTGCAGCCGGGATTCCGGACGTATTCCCTCCCGCTGCCGGCTGCCGCCGTCGAGGCAGCGGGCCGCATCGACGAGCCCGTACAGCTCCGGCTCGTGTCGACGGTGTGGAGTCCGCGCCAGATGCTCAACCTGCCCGACGATCGCGACCTGGGCGTGATGATCGATCGGATCGAGGTACGATGAGGGGCAAGGGGTCAGGTCTTGTATTGCGACATTTGCCCTGCCGGTTTTGTGCAAGTGTCGCAATACAAGACCTGACCCTTGACGATGTTTCGTCATCTCCAGATCTACGATCCGCGCGAGCGACTGCTGGTGGGCCTTGCCGATCTGGCGCTTGGGCCGGTCGCCTGGCTTCGCCGACAGCCGCGCCAGCCGACGCCCGTTCGTCGTGTGCTGCTGATGCGGCTCGAACGCATCGGCGATCTGCTGATGGTCCTCGACGCGATTCATGACGCCCGTCAGTTCTGGCCGGACGCGGAGATCGACCTCGCCGTGGGCTCCTGGAACCTGACAGTCGCGAAGCTGATACCGGAAATCTCTCGCATCGAAGTGGCCGACGCGCCATGGCTGTCGCGCGCGGACGCCGAGGTGCCGACCGGCGCGTTGATCCGGCAAGCCTTGAAGTGGCGCGAATGCCACTACGACGTTGTCGTCAATTTCGAGCCCGATATCCGCAGCAATCTTCTCGCGTGGCTGACAGGCGCGCCGCGGCGGTTCGGGTACTCGACCGGGGGCGGCGGAGGGTTGCTCACGGACGCGACGGCGTACGAGCCGCTGCAGCACGTCAGCGTGAACGCGCGCGCGTTGATCGCGCGGGCCGCCGGACGACCGCTGACGCCTCAGGACGGCCCACGAAGCGCCCGATTGGTCGCGCCGCCGGAAGCGGACGCCGCGGCGGCACGAATGCTCCACGGACATCGAAAGCCATTCATCGGAGTCCACGCCAGTGGTGGCCGTGAATCGAAGCAATGGCACCTCGACCGGTTCGGCGCGGTCGCGCGTCGCCTGGCCGAATCGAAAGGCGCGACGATTGTGCTCACCGGCTCGGCCGCCGATCGACCGCTCGTCGACGCGGTTCGGCGCGAGCTGGAGGGTCTGCCGATCATCGACGTCAGCGGTTCGCTGGATCTGCCAGCGCTGGCCGCGCTCCTGGCGCGGCTGGATCTCTTCATCACGGGCGACACCGGACCCATGCACCTTGCCGCCGCAGTCGGCGCGCCGATCGTCGCGCTGTTCGGCCCTTCGAACCCGAAACGTTACGGACCGATCGCCGCCCATCAACGTGTCGTCCGGATCGACCTTCCCTGCAGCCCGTGCGGCCGCGTGCGCCTGCCGCCGGAGCGATGCCGCGGACACGTGCCGGATTGCCTTGACGGCATCAGCGTCGAGACGGTGGTCTCAGCCGCGCTCGACCTGCTGGACCAGGCGCCCGCGCGACGGCCGGCGGTGCTCTGAATGGCGCCGACGATCGCGTCCGTTACGGCGCAGGGCCGATCGATCGAGGAGACCTTTGTCGTCGTTGCTCTCTCCGGAGGCGCGCGACGCCGTGCCCGCCGAGGCCAACCAGTGGATCAAGCGGCTGCGTCTCGTCAGGTACGGCGAACAGTCGATGCGAGATCGCTTCACGTATCGCGGCGACTCGCTCTGGTGGTTCACGGAGCTCTATCTGCACAAGATGCGGCGGCTCGAACGCGCGGCCGCCACCATCCTCGCGCTCGAAGCCGCGCGCGAGCGATACTCGCCGTCTCGACTCGAGATTCGAGACGCGGACGCTCTCGTCCGAACCGCCGCGGAGGCGTTCAGCCGCGCGCATGGCGTGCCGATCGAGGTACACGGGGACCAGGCACGCGAACGCGGTCACAGCTGGTCGAGCTATCTGATCGGTCTTACCGCGCGCCTGTCGCGGGTCCGATCCCGGCCGGCCCGACCGCCCGCCGCCGCCGCGCCAGTGGTTGCGTTCGTCCACACCGCGTTCTGGAGAATTGGCGCGGGCGCAGACGGCCCACAGCAGGAGGGCTACGTCGGTCCGGTGCTCGATGCCATCGCGACGCGGGCCGGGCGCGACGCGCTCGTGTGCGTCGGCGTCGGTCCCAAACAGAATTTCCGGGCGCGGCGGTGGTGGCACCCGCTCGCGCCGCATGCGGCCTCCCCGCCGGCGGTGACGCCTGTCGAACAGCTCGCACCGCGCGCGGCCCTGAACGGCGCCATGGATCTCTGGCGCCGGCGACACGAGCTCTCACGCGCCATCACGGCCGGCGACGGGGTCCGCGCCGCCGGCGTGTTTCGCGGGTGCGATCTCTGGCCCATTCTTCGCGCCGAGCTCGAGTCTGCCGCGCTCCTGCAATGGCCGTGGTCCGTCCGCGCGATGGACGAAGCCGGCGCCGCGATCGACGCGCTCTCGCCCTCGGTCGTCGTGACCTACGCCGAGGCCGGCGGCTGGGGCCGCGCGCTCGTCCTCGAGGCGCGCCGCCGCCAGGTCCGATCGGTCGGTCTGCAGCACGGCTTCATCTACCGTCACTGGCTGAACTATCTACACGAGCCCGACGAGATGCAATCGTCCGGCGACGACCGCGGCTTTCCGGCTCCCGACCGTACGCTCGTGTTCGACACGTACGCGGTCGAGCACCTGACGACGGCGGGCAGATTGGCGGTCGATTCACTGCGGGTCACCGGGAGCGCGCGGCTCGACGATCTGGCGCGGCAATTCACCGAGCTCCGCGCCGCGCGTGCGGAGATCCGCCGCGAGCTTGGCGTCGCCGATGACCAGCCGCTGGCGATCCTCGCGGCAAAGTTCATCGAGATCGAACGCGAGTTGCCGGCGCTCGTCGCGGCTGTCGCGACGCTGCCGATCCGTTTGATCATCAAGCCCCATCCGGCGGAAACGGCGGATCTCTATCGCCCGTTCCTCGCCGGCACGTCGAACGCGTCGGTCGCCCCGGCCGATACGGATCTCTCTCGCCTCCTCGCGGCATCGGACGCCGTCGTGACGATGAATTCAACGGTCGCGATCGACGGCCTCCTGCTCGGCCTGCCGGCGCTGGTCATCGGCCTGCCCAATAATCTGCAGCCGTTCGTCGACGCGGGAGCGATGACAGGGGCGCGGAGCGGCGACGACTTGACGCCGTCGCTGCGATCACTTTTGTATGATCCGGCCGCCCGCGATGCGCAGGGACGCGCCGCGGACCGGTTCACCGCGCGCTACGGCATGCGCGCGGACGGCCACGCCGCCACTCGCGCCGCGGACGAGATCCTATCGCTCGTCCGGTCCTGAAAAGCGCTTCTCGGTACGGGGTGCGCCTTTCAGTGTACGCTCTCTCCGCGCATGGCTACTGCTGACGTCCGGGTTCTCACGTTCCATCTCACCGGGGTCCGATCGTGAAGGCCCTTCTCACCGGCGGCGCCGGGTTCGTCGGATCGCATCTGGCCGAGGCGCTTCTCGCGCAAGGCCACAGCGTCCTCGTCGTCGACGATCTGTCGACGGGATCGATGGACAACATCGTCCACCTCAAAGGCCGCAAGGGATTCGAATACGTCATCGATACGGTGATGAACGAGCCGCTCGTCGCCGAGCTGATCGATCGCGCCGACGTCGTCTTTCATCTCGCGGCCGCGGTGGGCGTGAAGCTCATTGTCGAGGCGCCGGTGCGGACGATCGAGACCAACGTGCACGGCACCGAGGTCGTCCTCACTCATGCCAGCAAAAAGGGGCGGCTCGTCGTCATCTTCTCGACGTCCGAGGTCTACGGCAAGAGCATCGCGGTGCCGTTCCACGAGGACGCGGACCTCGTGCTGGGGCCGACGCCGAAACATCGCTGGGCCTACGCGTGCAGCAAGGCCCTCGACGAGTTTCTGGCGCTCGCCTACTACCGCGAACGGAAGCTTCCGGTGATCGTCGCGCGGCTCTTCAACACGGTGGGCCCTCGCCAGACGGGACGCTACGGCATGGTCATCCCCAACTTCGTCCGTCAGGCGCTCTCGGACGAAGCGATCACGGTCTTCGGCAACGGCAAGCAGACGCGCTCGTTCACCGACGTCAGCGACGTGGTGGGCGCGCTCATCAAGCTCGCTCAGGAACCGCGCGCGATCGGACAGGTCTTCAACATCGGGAACACCGAGGAGATTTCGATCCTCGACCTGGCCGAACGGATCCGGACGATGGCCTCGAGCCGGTCGACCATCGAGTTCGTGCCGTACGAAAAGGCCTACGACGCGGGCTTCGAGGACATGCCGAGGCGGGTGCCCGATCTCACCAAGATCGGCGAATACATCGGCTACCGCCCGACCGTGGACCTCGCCGAAATCCTGAAGCGCGTTATTGAACACACCAAGACAGTGTGAAAAGCGCGGGCGATCGAGCGATTCCGTGCGCTTGTCAGGGTCAATGCGATAATCGAAGTCTGTGGCATTGAAAGTCCGCGTCCGATCCGCGGTCGAGCGGGTGCTCCTGGCCAACGCCCGGCCCGTCCGCCGCCTGATGGCTGCCACGGGCCGCGACCGCGCGATCCGCCTGCCCGACATCGTCCAGATCGAGAGCACCAACCTCTGCAACGCCAAGTGCGTGTTCTGTCCGCGCGACGAGATGCACCGCCGGCAGGGTGTCATGGAGATGGGGCTGTTCCAGAAGATCGTGGACGAGTGCGCCGCGCTCGGCATCACTCACGTGCGCATGCACAACTACGGCGAGCCCTTTCTCGACAAACAGCTCGTCGAGAAGGTGCGGTATGCGAAGTCGCGTGGCATCGCCGAAGTCGGGATGATCAGCAACGGGTCGCTCATCACCGAGGAGCTTGCGCGCGGGATGATCGACGCGGGGCTCGACGCGATCAACATCAGCGTGGACGCCGGCGGACGCGAGACGTTCGAGCGCACACGGCTCAAGCTGAACTACGACGACGTGACGGGCAACGTCCGGACCCTCGCCAGGCTGCGCGGGGACCTGGGCCGCAAGCGCCCGAAGCTCATCCTCTCGTTCGTCCGTCAGCACAACTCGGCCGAAGAGCAGGCGTTCATCGAGGAGTGGCGCGCCATCGCCGACAAGATCCACGTCACCGACCTGCACAACTGGGCCGGCACGCTCCACACCCAGTCGGAAGTCCGCTATCCGTGCTACCGGATGTGGCTCACCTTCACCGTCCTCTGGGACGGTCGCGTCTCGCTCTGCTGCGCGGATTTCGATGGCCGCCACATCCTCGGCGACCTGCGTACGTCGACGATTGCGCAGATCTGGAACTCGCGTGCCTATCGCGCCGTCCGGCGGCAGCACCTCGACGATGGCGGACCCGAGATTTGCCGGTCTTGCGACCTCCCGAAGAAAGATTCTCCGCTCTGGATCCGAAAACTCATGTACTAACCGCCCGCCAGGCGGTGGGCAGCGTCTTATACTGAGGATCATGCGCGCACTATCAGCCGTTGTCGCATTGATGGCCGGGCTGGCGGGCTTTGGGGCCCCTGGCGGGTTCGCCCAGCAGCAGGTGCCCGTCGGGGTGCCGGCAGCCGCTCCGCAGGAGGCGCCGGCAGCCGTTCCGCAGGAGCCTCCGCCCGCCGAAAGGAAGCTTCAGCTGTCCTTCGACGGCAAGGGGAACGTGACCCTCCTTGCGCAAGGCGTCACGCTTCAAGAAATACTCGCGGAGTGGACCCGCCTCGGCGGCTGTTATTTCCCGAACGCCGACAAGCTCTCGCGGGCGATGCTCGTGCCGCTGCAGTTCGAAAACGTGCCGGAGCTGCAGGTACTCGATTCACTCCTCCGCTCCGCGGCCGGCATCATCGTCGCGCCGCGCACGGCGCGCACGTCCGGCGCCTCCGCATTCGAGATCGTCCAGATTCTGGCGACGAGCACCGCGACCGCGACGGGCTCATTTGCCCCGGTCAACATGCCGCCGCCCATGCCGACCGCGGGAGCACCCGACGATGAGATCCCGCCGGTGACGCCGGTGAACCAGGCCCAGCGCGGCGCCGACCCGAACGCGAACCGGCCCGCAGCGCCGCCGCCACCGTCCGTGGGCGTGCCGGCGTCGAGCGTGTTCGTGCCGATTCAGCCCGTGCCGGCGGCTCCAGGGGCCCCTGGACGAGGCGGCACGCCGCCGCCGCCGACGTCACCTCCGCCGGCGGGAAGTGCGGGGAGTTAAGCGCACTCACCGAAGTTGAAAGCACTCGTCGGTACGACATGAGCCTTTAAGGGCGTCTCTTCGAGTCCGCTTCTCCCAGTACGTCCCTGTAGAATGCCCCCGATGACCGTGTCCCGATCGGGGGAGTACGCCGAACGCGGCGACTACCATCGCGAGCTCTCGCCGGATTGGGAGTACTACCCGACGTATCTCGCGAAGCTCGAACGCGTCCGCACTCATCTCACGAGTCTGCCAGCCGGCGCCCGCGTGCTCGACGCCGGATGTGGCGAAGGCGTCCTGGTCGACGAATTCCACAACCGGCTGGCCATCGAGGGCATCGATCCGAATTACAGCTCGGACCGCGTGCGCCGAGGATCGCTCGCGGCGCTGCCCTATGCCGACGCATCGTTCGATCACGCGCTGTGCCTCGACGTCCTCGAGCACCTCGCGTTCGACGATCAGGAACGCGCGCTCGCGGAGCTCTTTCGGGTGGTGAAGCCCGGCGGATCGCTGCTCGTCACGGTGCCGAATCTCGCGCACCTGCAGTCACGTGTGCATTTCGCGCTCGGCGGCCGCCTCATTCGCACGGCCAGCGCCGCCAAGCACCCGGGCGACCGGCCGATCGGCGAATACCTGGATTTGGCGCGCCGGGCGGGCTTCCAGCTCGTCGAGCGCCGAGGCATCTTCCCGACCGTGCCGGTGCTCACGCGCGCCATCCGCAAGTCGCCGGCACGGCTCGCGCCGCTGCACCGCCTGCTCACGAAGCTGCTGCCGATTCCGGGCTGGTGTTTCTTGAATGTGCTTCGGTTCGTGCGGCCGTGAAAAGAAAGGCCAAAGGCCACTGGCCGAAGGCCAAAGGGCCTGAGCCTTTGAGCCTGCCTTGTACAATGAGTCCTGAATGACGCTCGGCCGAGGAATTCGTGAGGCCGTCGCGCGCCGGACCCGCGGGATTCCGTTTTTCACACACACCCTCGCCCGCCTCCGCCGACGACAATACGAACGACGCATCGCAGGCTTTCTTCGCGACAAGGACGGCCGCGCGGGCCGGCTGCCCGCAGGGCTCGTGTACGAAGCGACGATGCGGTGCAATCTGCACTGTGAGTTCTGCTACGTCGGCGATCTGCTGAACATCGAAGGCGACTGGCGGCAGGAGCTGACGCTCGAGATGCTCCAGCGCGCGTTTCCGGACAAGGACGGCCTGCAGGTCAGTTTCACCGGCGGCGAGATCTTCATGCGGAAGGACATCCTCGACGTGATGGGCGTCTTCCGCGACAAGGGCTACGTCTGCGGCTATCTGACGACGAACGGCACCATCATCAGCGATGAACGGGCGGACGCCTTGGCGGAGCTGTCGGCCGCGGGGTTCCTCAAGCACATCAGCGTGTCGATCGACGGGCCCGGCGAGCTGCACGATCGGGCCCGCGGCGTGAAGGGCACGTTCGAGCGCACGGCCGCGGGCCTCAGACGCTTGCAGGAGGCCGCCAGACGGAAACGGGCGCCGCTGCGCGTCAGTATCAACACAACCGTCGCGCACGAGACGCTCGAGTCGCTCACCGAGATGGTCGACGTCGCCGGCGAGCTCGGTGTGGACGCGATCGGTCTCAACCACCTGATGTTCAGCACGCCGGCCGAAGTGGACGAAACCGTTCGTCTCACGGGCGCCACCGACAGATCCGCGATCTCGACGTTCGTCACGCACGATCCGGGGCTCGACGCGGCGCGCGTCCGCACGCAGGTGGACCGGCTCGCCGCCAAGTGCCGCGAGCGCAAAGTCCGGTTCGACATGCGGCCGAAGGTCGGTCCGTCAATCATCGACGATTACTACACGCCGGGCGCTGCGCTCGCCGGGCGCTGCCTGTATCCGTTTCTCTACGGGCGCGTCTCGTTCAGCGGGAAGGTGTACTTCTGCCCGTTCATCCGCATCGAAGTGGGCGACCTCACGCATCAGTCGCTCGAGGACGTCTGGACCGGCGACCGCTATGTCACGCTCCGGAAGCGTCTCGTCGAGCGCGGCCTCTTTCCGGTCTGTCGAAGATGCTGCAAGGTGGAACTGAGCAATGAAGATGACCTTCATGCTTAAATAACCGGACATGCTTGGCGCGAAAACGCTCTTCGTGAACCCGCCACTCGTGGGCGGCATCGCGTTCACGCGGCAAGGGCGGTGTCAGGAACGGGAAGAAGTTCTCGGAACCACGAAACCCCCGTATACGCTGGCGCTGGGCGCCGCCCTGTTCCGCGAGCGGGGCTGGAGCGTCCGCCTCGACGACCTGACCGCGACCGCCCGATCGATCGACGATCTCATCGCCAGGCTCGACGCCGAACAGTTTCATCCCACGCTGATTGTGTTTCCGAGCACGACGCCCACGCTCGAGGCCGACGCCGCCGAGATGGCGAAGCTGAAGGCGCGCTACGGTGCGCCGGTGTTCGGGTTCGGGGCGTTCGCGTCCGCCACGCCGCAACAGTCGATCGAGCGCGCGCCCTCGGTCGACGGTTTCTTCGTGGGCGAGCCCGAAGACGGCCTGCTCGCCCTCGGCGCGCTCGACTCGCCGAGCGAGCTCGACACGATCCCGAGCCTCACGTTCCGCCGCCAGGGACAGGTCGTTCCGCACCGGGCCCACGGCACGTTCACCGGGTTTCTGACCGCACCGTATCCGGCGTGGGACCTGCTCGATATGGGCGTCTACCGGCTTCCGGTCGTCAACAAGTCGTACGTCCTGGTCGAAACGTCGAGGGGTTGTCCGTATTCATGCGACTTTTGCGTGGCGCCGATCCACCAGGGCCACAAGTTCCGCGAGAAGAGCGCCAAGGCGCTGGTGGACGAAATCGAGCGCGGGTATCGGGAGCTCGGTCTCACCTTCTTCTATCTCTGGGGCGATACGGTCACGCTCAACGTGAAGACGTTCTCCGCGTTCTGCGAAGAGCTGATCGCGCGGAAGCTGCCGATCGAATGGTTCGGCAACGCCCGGGCCGACAACCTCGTCGACCCGCAGTTCGTGCGGCGGCTTCGTCAGGCGGGATGCTGGATGCTCGCGCTCGGCATCGAGACCGAGTCCGAAGACACGCGCAAGGACATGATGAAGCGGCTCGACGGACAGAAAATCCGGGCCGCGATCGCGAATATGCGCGCCGCCGGCATTCGTTCCTTCGGCTTCTTCATCTTCGGCTATCCGGGCGAGACGCCCGCGTCGCTCGAGCGGACGACCCAATACGCGATCGAGCTCGATCCGGACTTCGCGAATTTCTATCCGGCGGTGCCCTACCCCGGCACGGAGCTGCACGCCAAGGCCAAGCGCGAAGGCCTGCTCGTGAGCGAAGACTGGACGCGGATGGAGTATTCGTACTACCTGCTGCGGGGCAACGGCCTCGACGAGCCGACCGTGATGGGCGCGATTAACCGCGCCAAGCGCCGCTTCTACCTGCGGCCGGGCTATCTCGTGCGGCATTCGGGGGACGTCGTCCGTCTCGCGACCACGAAGTGGGACGTGGTCTGGCAGGTCGCGTCCCGCGCGCTGTTTGGCGCACCGGTGAGCGACGCGGCCCCGGATGATGACTTTCGACGCGCGGGTTCCCGCATGCGCACGCCCGACCCGGTGCCGTCAGCAGAGATGGCCAGCAGCCAGCCACGATCACTCGATCGCCCCTAGCAGGCCGCTGAAAACCCAGCCGCAGCCTCGGGGCCGATCGTCCATGACTGAACGTTGCGGCGTGCAAGACCGGACCGTGTCGCAGTAGCCTTACGCCGCGTGCTCGAGCGCCTCAAGAATCTAGTCCGAAGTCTTTCGATTTACGGCATGGGCGATGTCGCGACATCGCTCGTGAATCTCCTTCTCCTGCCGGTTTACACGCGCTATCTCACCAAGGAGGACTACGGGATCATCACGATGCTCCTGACGGTCGAAGCCGTCGCCAAGGTGGTGTTCAGGTGGGGGATCGACACCGCGTTCATGCGGCTCTACTACGACTGCACCGATCAGCAGGCGCGGCAGCGGCTGGCCAGCACCGTCTTTTTCTTCCTGCTCGCGGTCAATGGCGCCCTGGTCGCCGGCTCGCTCGTCTTCGCCGGATGGCTGAGTGCGCAACTCCTCGGGTCGGCCAGGCTCGCGGGGCTCGTCATCTGGGTCATCGCGAACACGTTCGTCGCGGGGTTCTTCTTCCTTCCGTACCACGTCCTGCGCATCGCCGACCGATCCGCACAGTTCATCGCGCTGACATTCGTGCGGTCAGCCGCGACGGTCCTGGCGAGGCTGGTCCTGGTCGTCTGGGCAGGCTGGGGCGTCCCAGGCGTGGTGTACGCCGACGTGATCGTGACGGTCGCCTTCACGGCCCTGCTCGCCCGGTGGTTCGCGCCGCTCATTCGACCCATGTTCAGCCATGCGGTCATTCGCGACGCCCTCCGGTTCGGGCTCCCACGGATTCCACATTCGCTTGCCCATCAGGTCATCAGCCTCGCGGACCGGTATCTCCTGAATTTCTACTGGACGCTGAGCGAGGTCGGTCTTTACTCAATCGGCGCGAGCTTCGGGCTGGCGCTGAAGCTCTTTCTGAGCGCGTTCGAATTCGCCTGGACGCCCTTCTACCTGGGAGTGATGCGCGAACCCGATGCCAAGCGCATCCTCAGCACCGTTTCGACCTACGCGGTCGCGGCGCTCGTCGTGCTCGGCATGGGTCTCTGCGCGATCTCGCCAGACCTCATTCGCCTCTTCACGGCACCGGACTTCCACGCGGCAGCGGCCGTCACACCCTGGATCGCGCTTGGCGTGATGTTCCAGGGCATCTATCAGATCGGATCGATCGGGCTCATCATCACGAAGCGGACGGCGCGATACCCGGTGGCAACCGCGATCGCGGCAACCGTGAGCCTGGCGGCCAATGTCGTGCTGATCCGCCGGAATGGCGTGATCGGCGCCGCGTGGGCCAACGCCCTCGCCTACGCCACGCTGGCGTGTGTCACGGTGACGTTTTCGTTGAAGGTCTACCCGATTCCCTACGAGTGGAGCCGGCTGCTTCGAATCGTGGCCGCCGGTCTCGCCGGCTATGCCGTGTCGGCCTGGGTCGTGCCGACGTCGACGGGAGCCGTCGCCGGCCTTCTCCTCCGCGGGGCGATTTCGACGGGCAGCTTCATCCTGGTGCTGTACTCCAGCGGATTCTTCCATTCTGGCGAGATTCGGATCCTGCAGGACCTGCGACGTCGCGTGCTGTCAGGCGGCGCGCTGCCTGCTCCCGAACCCGGGGGCACCGTCGAAATGGCCGGGGAGATTGTCGCCGCCGCGCCCGAGCTCGAGCGGCCGCCGGACGTCGACGACAAACCCAGGAAGACCGAACCCTGAGACAGTCCCAGCGGCCTGCTAGAGCCGTTCGACTTCCGCTGTCGTGAAGACGCGGTGCTGCTGAGGCGCCCGTCGCGGTCCTGTCAATCGGAGGACGTAGAGATTCTTCAGCTGGACGAAGAACCGTGCGGCCTCCTTCCAGCTCATCTTGCTCTCCCCCTGCTCCCTGTCGGCAAAGCGATACGGCACCTCCACCAGGCTGATGGGCCAGCCGCGCATGAGCAGCTCCAGGCAGATCTTGAATCCGCCCGCCTGTATCGCCACGCCGCGCGCGAACTCGCTGCGGATCACGAAGAACCCGGAGGTCGCATCGCGAATGGGGGTGAGCGGCCTTGCCAGCCCGCACGCGAGCCTCGACATCAGACGCCGGCTCCACGGCCAACCAAACGTCGAACCGCCGGAGATGTAGCGGCTGGCGACGACAAGGTCGGCGTTGGCCGCGCGGAGGGCAGCGACGAGCTTGGGCACGAGTTGCGGCGGGTGACTCAGATCCGCGTCGATGACGCCCAGGAGCGGCGCCGACGCGACCTCGAAACCGGCGACGACGGCAGTGCCCAGGCCGAGTTTGCCCGCGCGGTGCACCACGCGCATCCGCCGCGTACGCGCCAGATCGTCGGCCAGCGCGCCGGTGCCGTCCGGTGAGTTGTCGTCCACGATGACGAGCTCGAGGGCGAGGCGGGCTTGGTCGCACGCGTCGAAGAGCGCATTCACCAGCTCGGCCAGTCGATCGCGTTCATTGTAGGTGGGCACGACGATCGTCACCTCGGCCTGCGGAAGCGACGTCACGCGAGCACTATAATTCATGCGGTTCCGACCTTGACGCGCCGCGCCTTCGTCGCGGGTCTTCTCATCGCACTCCTTGCCGGCATCGTGTTGCGCACGTTGTGGCTCCGCGCCGATCCGCCGACCGAGGGTGTCGGGATCGTGTGGCACGACGAAGGCGCGTGGGTCCACAACGCGAGGAACGGCGCGCTCTGGGACGTCTGGCGCACCGACGAATGGAATCCGGTGTTCATCGCGCCCGTCTTCACGGCGCTCGAATACGCCGCGTTCGAAGCGTTCGGCGTCGGGACGTGGCAGGCGCGCGTGGCGCCGGTCGTCACGGGGCTCGCGGCGGTCGTGATGCTCGTCGCCGGGCTTCACGCGCTCGCCGGGCGGCGCGTGGCGCTCATCGGCGGCGTGCTGCTCGCCACCAACTACGTCTTCGTGATGTGGAACCGGGCCGCGCTGCTCGAGTCGCCGATGATCGGATTCATCGTCGCCGCCTGGGGCGCGTATGCGGTCGCTCACAAGCGGCCCGCGGCCGGCTTCGCGGCCGGGCTCTTTGCGGTACTCGCGTGGTTTACCAAGGCGGCGGCCGCGTTTTTCGTGGCCGCGCTCGTCCTCGACGCACTCTGGACGCTCTGGCTGTCGCGCCGGCCGCGGGCCCAACCCGGGATGTCGCAGGAGATGCCCGAGGCCGACCCTCGGCCGGCCCTGTGGACGCTCGCGGGTATCGGCGTGTCGGCCTTCGCGATCGGACTCGCGTTCGTGCTGCCCAACTGGACCGAATACCAGTTCTACAACTGGCAGATGACGGTCATGCGCAAGCCGTCCTATGCGCTTGGCGCGTTTGTCGATCGGGCATCGTGGCTGCCGATCGTCCACGGTCTGTTCACGCGCACGTGGCTGGTCGTGGCCGCAGGTTCGATCGCGCTCATGGGGATCGTGCTCGGCTGGCGGACGGCGAAGCCAGGCGAGCGGTTGCTGGCGCTCTGGGTCGTGTTGGGTTTTCTCGAGCTCATTGCGCACGATTCGGGGAACGAGCGCCGCTACGTGATGTTCGTTCCCGCGTTCATCGCGCTGGCGTCACTCCTGGCCGGATCCGGCCGGACGCTGGTGCCGTCGATCGCGCCACCCGTGGCCCTGCGATGGGTCGCGCTGCCGGTGTTCATGCTGTTGTCGTACATCGTCGCCGGCAGCCTCGTCCGAATGCTTTTTCTCGACGAGATCGCGGCCTCAAACCTCCGCTCGGCCGTTCGAGGCTCGGCGTTCATCGCGATCGCGTGGACATTGGCGATGATCGTCCGGTGGTCGCCGATCTACGCGGTGTTCTCGCGAGCGCGCGTGTCGCCCGCCGTCGCGGGCGCGCTCGTCGCCGTGGCCGTCACGTTCAATCTGATCGAGTACGGCCAGTGGGCCGCTCGCGCGGGCGATTACAACTACCGGGCATCCATTGAAGTCGGCCGGCTCGTCGACTCCGGCACGCTCGTCCACGGCAAGCTGGCAAACGGGCTGGCGCTCGAAAACCGGATCCGGCCGATCTTCATCGGCAACGGGTTTGGCAACTACGCCGATCGCCTGCAGCGCGATGACGTGCGCTATATACTCACCTACACTTTGCCGCGCGTGGGCTACGAAAGCGGTCACGAAGGGCGGCTCATCATCGAGCTGCTCGAGCGGTACCCGAACCGAAGAGAGGTCGCGAGCTTCGAAATCGACGAGACTCCGGCCCTCGATCGCGCCACCCTCATCAACAAATTTCCCAGTGCGCGAGATTAGAGACGACCTGATCAAGTCGCACGCCGACCGACGATTTCGCTCCGAATACGATTACGCATTGTTCGAGTACTACCGGAGCGGCAAAGTCATCGCCTTTCTCGAGCGCGCCGGCGTGACGATCGGCGGACGCATCCTCGATGCGGGATGTGGCGGCGGCGGCATGCCCCTGTCGCTCGCCGAACACGCCTCGCAGGTCGTGGGGATCGATCCGCTGGATCGGTTCCGGAACGCTGGCGTGACGCTCGGGCGCGAGCGGCGCGCGACCAATCTGCACTTCGCGCTCGCCGACGGCATGGCGCTCCCCTTTGCCGGAGGGACGTTCGATCTGGTGCTGTCACATGCGGTCATCGAGCACGTACCCGACGCGCGCCTGTACCTGCAGGAATGCCGTCGCGTGCTCAGGACCGGCGGGCGATGTTATCTCTCGACTGCCCCGTATCTCTCGTTTGCCGGTGCGCATTTGCCGCGTTTGCGGATTCCGGTGCCGCTGCACCTGCTGATTGGCCGCGCCGCCGCGTTCCGCATTTTTCGAATGCTCGCGAGATCCGCGCCGTGGACGCTGAAAGAGCCCGCCCACGAGAACTCGTTCATCCGCGACGCCCAGCGCGGCATCGCCAAGGAGGACGATCTGCTCGAAAAGGTCCGCGTCGAACGGCTGCGCGGGCAGATCGCGCAGGCCGGTTTGCGCGTGCTCCGTGAAGAGCTGCACGTCACCGGAACGGTCCGCCGGCTGCCCGCGGCCATCGGACGCTGGCTGCGCGACAGCGCCCTGACCCAGGACGTGCTGATCAGTAATATCGAATACGTGCTGGAGCCGGTGAAATGACCTCCGAGGTCATTTTACGAATCTTGAAAAATGACCTCGGAGGTCATTTCAGTGGCTGAAATCGACCGCTATAAACCGGAGGACCGCCGCCAGGTCGAGGCGCTGTACAGGCGCGTGTTCGGTCCGGATATGGCCGACGCGAACCGGCTGCGATGGGAATGGCAGTACCACCGCAATCCGAACGCGCCGTCGGACGGTCCGATGATCTGGCTCGCGCGTGAGGGGCTGACCATCATCGGCCAGTACGGGACGATGCCCGTGCGTCTGGCAGTCAACGGCCACGAAGTCAACGGCTCCTGGGGAATGGACGTCATGGTCGCGCCGGAGCGTCAGCGCCAGGGGTTGGGCGACGCGCTGTTCCGAACGTGGGATCGACACACCGGCGCATCGCTCGGACTCGGGTTGTCCGATTCGTCGTACCGGCTGTTCCAGAAGATGCGCTGGCCCGACGTGGGACCGGTGCCGTGCCTCGTCAAGCCGCTCAGCCGCCGCGCGCTGCGGCAGCCGAACTGGCCGCTCGCGATCAACAAGCTCGTGTCGTACGTCACGCTGCCGTGGATCAAGCTCGTGTCACGCACCCGGCCGCTGCAGGGCGAGGTGCGCACCATTCGCCACTTCGACGAGCGTTTCACCCGCCTCTGGGAGCGGATCGGCGGCCGCTTCAGCTTCGCCATCCGCCGCGATGCGCCGTACCTGAATTGGAAATACATCCAGGCGCCGCACGTTCGGTATTCGATCGCGGTCCTCGAACGCGAAGGGGAAGCCGCCGGGTACGTCGTGTACCGGCATCGGCAGGAGCCGCGCGACCGCGTGACGCTGCTCGTGGATTTCCTGACGGATCCGGCCGACACGACCGGGTTCCTGACGCTGCTTCGGTGGGTGGATCGCGAGGCGCGTGCCGCCGATTCGGACAAGATTCGGACCTTCGCCATGCATGAAGGGTTCCGCAAGCTGCTGCGGAAGTCCGGCTACTACACGCGGAAGTCGTCGATGGAGTTCGTGGCCAAAGTGAACGCGGTCGAGGTTCCAGGCGGCTTCTATGAAGCGCGCGACCGCTGGCACGTGACGCTCGGCGACTCGGATCAGGATCGATGACACCTCGCAAACCGGCGCTGCTCGTCGCCATCGATACCGAGGGCGACAACCAGTGGGACGCGGACGCCCGCCGCCACCAGCGGTTCGACAACATCTATGCGCTCGGCCGTCTGCACGACTTCTTCACGCGTCATGGCGTCCGGCCGACGTACGTGATCACCTATCCGGTCGCGAGCGATGAAAGATCTGGCGAGACGCTGCGAACGCTCCTGGCGCGCGGCGACTGCGAGATCGGGGCCCATCATCACGCGTGGGAAACGCCGCCGTTCGATCAGAACGACCTCGATCGACACCCCTACGCGTCGTCGCTGCCGCTCGAACGTTTCGACAAACAGCTGCTCATCCTGACTGACGCGATCGACGCGGCCGTTGGACAACGGCCGGTGTCATACCGGTCCGGACGGTTCGGTTTTTCGGCGAGGCACGTCTCCTCGCTCGAGCGCGCCGGTTATCTGATCGAATCGAGCGTCGCGCCGCTCTTCTACGAAAAGCACAAGGGCGGACCGGACTTCGTCGGCGCGCCGCTGACGCCCTACTACCTGGCGTACGACGACGCGACGAAATCGGGATCGAGCGGCCTGCTCGAATTGCCGATCTCGGCCGCACTCAGCCGGCGGGTGCCCGGCTGGCTCGAACGTCTGTACGGCCGCGCGCCGTCTCCCTACACGACGCGGCGAATCCTTCGGCTGCTCAGGATCGCGCACGTGCGATGGCTGCGCCCGTCGTACAGCTCGGCCGAAGACATGATGGCGCTCGCCAGGCAGATCGTCGATCGCGGCGCGCCGATGCTGAATCTTCTCTTTCACTCGAGTGAGGCGATCGTCGGCGGCAGTCCCTATAACCGAACCGAGTCGGAGCTGAACGGCTTTTTCGACCGGCTCGGCCGCTTCTTCGAGTACGCCTCGCGCGAGCTTCGGGTCGAGCCACAGACGTTCGCCGAATTCCGCCGGACGTACTCGCGGCCATGAAGATTTGCCACGTCACCCCTCATCTCCCGCCGGACCAGGGGGCAAACGCGCTGCTGCCCGCCGAGCTCGGCCGTTGGGCGGCCGCTCGCGGAGACCAGGTGAGATTCCTCTCGCTCGAACCGGCGCAGGGCCGGGCCGCGTCGGACGATTTGCCCGGGCAGGTCAAGCGGCTGCCGCGGCGCAACCGGGCGTGGGGCCTCGGAGGCGTGCTGCGGATCGATGCGTGGCGTCACTCGAAAGCCATCAGCGCGGCGCTCGACGCGACGGCACACGACGCGGACGTCCTTCACCTTCACAGCAACGGACTCATCGTCGAGGTGGCCGCGGCATGGGCTCGTCACCGCCAACGGCCGTTCGTGCTCACGCTCTACGGCACCGAGATCTGGCATTACCGGCCGCGCTGGCCGATTGACCCGTTCACGCGCGCCTTTCGAAGCGCGAGCGAAGTCATTTTCTACAGCGCACGACTGCTGGCCCGGGCGAAGGAGCTGGGTCTCGATCGTCCCGGCCTGTCGGTCATCTATCCCGCGGTCGGGCCCGCCTTCCAGCCGCGCGACGAGGCGACACGTCAAGCCTGGCGCGCCGCCCTCGGCATCCGCGAGCCGCTGGTGGTGCTGAACGTGAAGCGCCTGCACGAGCTCGCCGGCCAGAAGTTCCTGATCGACGCGTTCGCGCGGGCCACGAGAGGCCGCGAGGACGTCCGGCTGGTGATCTGCGGCACGGGTCCGCTGCGCCAGGATCTCGAGCGGCAGGCACGAGACGCGGGCATCGAGTCACGTGTGACGTTTACCGGTCTGATCTCGAACGATGAGGTGGCGCGCCACGCCGCGGTCGCCGATCTGTTCGTGCTGCCGTCGCTCCTCGAAGCGCTGCCGACGGTCGCCGTCGAGGCGCTGGCATCGGGAACGCCCGTCGTCTCGGCCGACCATCCGGGCGGCGTCGAGCTCAACGAGCTGTTCGGCGACGACGTGCTGGTGGTGCCGCGGGGCAACACCGACCTGCTGGCGCGCGCTATTGTGGAGGCTCTCCAGCAGCCTCAGCGCGCCAGCCCGTCCTCGATCGAGTTGGTAAACCGACGGTTCGGGCCGGCCGCTGTCGAGAGCGCGTATAGTGCCGTATATCAAAGGGCAAAGGGCACAGGCCAAAGACCAGAGGGAAGGTCACAGTCAAAGGGTAAGGGTGATTGATGCCGAGTCTGTTAGAGCAGATCACCAAAGACATTGCCGACGCCATGCGCCGGAAGGATCAGGCGACGCTGGCGCCGCTGCGCATGCTCAAGGCGGCGCTGATGAACAAGGAAGTCGAAAAGGGACGCGCCCCGGACGACGCCGAGTCCACGCAGGTCGTGATGGCGCTCGTCAAGCAGCGGCGTGACTCGATTGAACAGTTCCGCGCAGGTGGACGTCAGGATCTGGTCGATCGCGAACAGGCGGAAGTTGTGTTTCTCGAACGGTACCTGCCGCCGGCCGCCGACGACGCGGCGATCAACCAGGCGATCGAGGCAGCCGTGACGGAAACCGGGGCCAGCGGTCCCAAGGACATGGGCAAAGTGATGAAGGCCGTGATGGCAAAGTTGATGGGACTGACCGTTGACGGACGCACCGTGAGCGAACTTGTTAAAACCCGGTTAACGAAATAGCACCGCAAACTTTTTCAAACGAGCTTCGTCTAAGACTAGTGAAAGGCACGCAAAGAGCCTCTCATCCATCCTCCGGGCAGGGGCCTCAACCGCAGGGGTTGAGGCCCCTTCTTTTTTTCTGTACTCTCCGGCGCCGATGACGGAACGGCTGGCGCGATCCGCCGGTCTCATCGGACTGGCGACGACGACGAGCCGCGTCCTCGGTCTCGTCCGCGATCAGGTCATGGCGGCGTACTTCGGCACCGGCGCGGCCGCGGACGCGTTCGCGGTCGGCACGCGCATCCCCACGCTGCTCCGCGACCTCTTCGCCGAAGGCGCGATGAGTGCCGCCTTCGTACCCACGATCGCCCGGTACCTCAAGAACGAAGGCAAGGCCGCGGCGTGGCGGCTCGGATCGCTCGTCGTCAACTGGCTGCTGCTCGTCACCGGCGCGATCGTCATCCTGGGCATCGTGTTCGCCGAACCGCTGGCGTACAACTACGCCCCGGGCTACACCGACACGCCCGAGAAGATCGCGCTCACCACGCTCATCGCGCGCGTGAACATGCCGTTCCTGCTGCTCGTCGCGGTCGCGGCGGCGTTCATGGGGATGCTCAACTCGGTGCGCCGGTTCTTCATCCCGGCCACCTCGCCCGCGATGTACAACGTCGTCTTCATCATCAGCACGATCGTGTTCGTGCCCATCTTCACGCGGATGGGGATGGAACCGGTCATGGCGCTTTCGGCGGGCATGCTCCTCGGCGGCGTCGCTCAGGTCGTCATTCAGTGGCCGGCGCTGCGGCAGGAGGGCTACCGGCATCAGTGGATCGTCGACTTCCGCGATCCAGGACTGCGCGAGATGCTCATCCTCATGGGCCCCGCGACGCTCGGGGTCGCGGCCGCGCAGATCAATCTGTTCGTCAGCACGTCACTCGCCACCGGCCAGGACGGCGCGGCCGCGGCGCTGCAGTACGCGTTCCGGCTCATCTACGTTCCAATCGGGATCGTGGGCGTGTCGGTGGCGACGGCGGCGATTCCCGATCTCGCGGGCCATGCGGCGAGCGCGGCGTTCCGCGAAATGCGCGCGACGGTCTCATGGGGACTCCGGCTCATGTTGATGCTCAGCGTGCCGGCGGTTGTCGGCATGATGGTGCTGGCGCGTCCGATCGTGGAGCTCCTGTTCGAGTACGGCAGGTTCGACACGCAGTCCACGATCCTCGTCGCCGGCGCGCTCTTCTTTTATGCGCCGGGCATCCTGGGTTATTCGGCCGTCAAGATCCTCTCGCCCGGTTTCTACTCGCTGCAGGATGCGCGGACGCCAGCCACGATCAGCATCGTCAGCATCCTGCTCAACCTCGTGCTGAACATCTGGCTGAACTCGACGGACCTGCAGTTCCGAGGATTGGCGCTCGGCACGGCCGTCGCCGCGAACGTCAATGCGGGCCTGCTGCTGTTCCTGCTGTCGCGGCGGCTCGGCGGACTGGACGGCGCGCGCGTCACCCGTTCGCTCCTGAAGATTCTGATCGCGTCGGCCGTGATGGGCGTCGCGGCCTACTACGCCGAAACGTGGCTGCACCGGCTGCTCCCCGATCCGTGGTGGCTGCCGCGCACGATCAGGGTTTTCGGGGCTATCGGCATCGCGCTCGCCACGCTGGCGGTGTCCGCGGCGGCGCTGAGAATCGAGGAGTTTGGTCAGGTCATGCAGCGCGTGATCGCGGCGGAAATGACCTCCGAGGTCCATTTTTCGAAAAGCGTAAAATGACCTCGGAGGTCGTGTGAGCCGGTACGCGCCGTCGGGAACGCACATCACGTTCGGGCCAGGAGGGGTTTCACCGGCCATTCGGCTCCTCCTCATTGCGAACATTGCCGTCTTCATCGTGCTGGTCTTCGCCGAACCCGGAGGGAGACAGCTGAACCCGCTCGTCGGACTGTTCGGCTTGACGCCTGACGCGTTCCTCGACCCAGGGGCGGCTGTGGCAGATCGTCACATACCTGTTCCTGCACGGTCGATCGTGACGCATGTGCTCTTCAACATGCTCGCGCTCTGGATGTTCGGCGTCGATCTCGAACGGCGCTGGGGCACGCAGGCGTTCACGCGGTACTACTTTCTGACGGGGATCGGCGCGGGCTTGTCCACGGTTGTCATCTCCCTGATGCCGCTCGAGTCGGTGAGAGCGCTCTACAGCGTGCCGACCATCGGCGCATCGGGGGCGATCTATGGCCTGATCCTGGCGTGGGCGATCGTGTTTCCCCACCGAATGATCCTGTTCATGATGCTGTTCCCGATCCCGGCGAAAGTCTTCGCGATCATCATGGGCGCCATCGCGTTTCTCTCGGCGATGAGCGCGGGCGGCGGCGGGCCGGTCAACCAGATCGCCCACCTCGGCGGCATGATCGTCGGCTGGATCTACCTCAAGGGGCCGACGAATCTTCGTCTCGATCTGAAATACCGGCTCACCAAGTGGCGGATGGATCGCATGCGGCGGCGTTTCGACGTTCACCGCGGCGGACGCGACGACAACTGGAAGAACCACATCCATTGATGGCCGGGCGGGCGAGCCGTCTCGGGCCGTTCTCACGTCTGCCCAGGCGCGTAAGAACGGCCCTCGTCATCGCCGGCTTCGCGCTGGGCGCGATCATCCGGGTCGTGCTCCTTCCCGTGCCCGGATCGCCCGATGTCGCTTCCTGGAAAACCTGGAGCTTCGGCGCGTCCACCGACGCGACCGCGCTCTACGGCGTGGGCGGCAAGCCACCCGAGCGCCGGGTCATTCACTGGCGCGGAATCAAATCGACGACCGAATACCCGCCGCTGGCGCTCTACGAGCTCGCCGTCGTCGGCCGGATCTATCGGGCCATCGATCCGGCGTACGACGACACGCCGCTCCTCACCGCGCTCGTGAAGATGCCGGGCGTGATCGCGGAGATCACGCTGGTGATGGGCCTGATGGTCTGGGGCCGGCGGCTGTTCGGACCGGAGGCGGCAACCTGGACGGCGCTCGCGATCTGGCTCAACCCGGCCGTGATCGTGAACGGCGCTGCGCTGGGTTATCTCGACGCGCAGATGGCGGCACCGGCGCTCCTCGCGCTGGTCGCCGCGGCGGGTGGTTTTCCGGCGGCCGCCGGGGCGCTGACGGCCGCGGCCGTGCTGACAAAGGCGCAGGCCCTGTTCGTCGCCCCGGTGATCGTGCTGGTCGCCATGCGCAGACAGGAAGACCTCGCGCTGCGATTCATGCGGCTCGACAAGCTCGCGAAGCGAAACCTGCGGTCGTTCGCGATCGGCGCCAGCGTCACGGCGGCCATCATCGTGCTGCCAATCGTCCTGCGTGGCGCAGGGCCGAGCATGCTGCAGGCCGTCAGCCGGCTGGCCTCACACGACATGCTCTCGGGCTACGCTCTGAACGCGTGGTGGCTGGTCACCTGGATCCTCCGCGCGGTCTACGCCCTACATCTGGGGCCGTTCCAGGCGTTCACGATGCCGGTCCGAATTCTCGGGCGCCAGCGGTTCATGGAGATCGCCTTTGTCGACCCGAAATTCATCGGTTCCGGGATCGTCGCGCTGCTCATTGTCTGGGTGCTGTGGCGCTTCGGCACCCGGCGGTCGCTGTCGGTCTGGGCGGCGACGGCCGGCTGGTGCATATTCGCGTACTTCATGTTCGCCGCGCAGGTCCACGAGAACCACCTCTACCTGGCAGTGCCCTTCTTCGGGCTCGCGGCGGGACTCGAGCGCAGGTTTCGCGCGCCGTTCTATGCGGTCTCCGCGATCTGCGCGATCAACATGTACGTCTTTTATGGCATCGGCGACGGCCGGCCGCTGCCGTTCGAACGCAGCGTGACGGGGCTCGATCTGACCGTGGTCCTCAGCCTGATCAACCTGGCGCTCTTCGGATTCGTGACGTCGGAAACGCGCGGGACGGGCCTGCCTGACCGCAACGCCGGTGTGGACGACGACTAGGCCTGATAGGCCATGGCCTTGAGTGCCGCGATGCGCTTGGCCATCGGCGGGTGTGTCGCCCAGAGGTTCGCCCAGCCGCTTTCGGTGTTGTCGATCCTCAGCCCGAGTGGATCCGCGATGCACATGTGAGCGGTGCCGCGCTTGACGCTCGGCGTGGGGCCTGGCGCCCCTTCAATCTTTTCCAGCGCGTTGGCGAGAGCCAGGGGATGGCGGGTCAGCTCCGCCCCCGTCGCATCGGCCAGGTACTCCCGCCGCCGTGACACGGCCGTGGCGAGAAGACGGCCGAGGAACGGCGCGAGGATGATCGCGGCGATCCAGATCACGAGAAAGATCACGCCGAGGCCTCCGCCGCCGTCTTTACTCTTGCTGCTCGAGCGTGACGACCCTCCGCCGAACCGCATCCCGCGGCCGGACCAGTCGGCGAGGAGCAGAATCGCCCCGACGAGCGCGGCAACGACCGTCATCAGCCGGATGTCGAGGTTGCGGACGTGTCCCATTTCGTGCGCGACCACGCCCTGGAGCTCCTCGCGGTTGAGGGCGCGCAGCAGCCCATCGGTGACCGCGATCGACGCGTGCTCGGGGTCCCGTCCCGTTGCGAAGGCGTTCGGATCAGCGTCGGCGATGACATAGGCCTTGGGCTTCGGCAATCCCGCGGCGATCGCCATTTCTTCGACGATGTTCTCGAACTGGCGGTAGCGCAGACGGTCCTCGTCGGAGGAAGCCTGCGCGAGACGATCTTCGATCGGAACGGCGGAGCTCGACTTCAGGACGGCGCGATCGCCGTGGCGCAGGCTCCACCAGGACTGTCCCGCGCCGATCGCCACGGCGAGCGACGTCGCGACGGGCGCGAAGAACTCTCCATTGCCGATGATGAACAGATCGAAACCCGCGCCGAGGATGGCGAGAAAGGCGATGAACCCCGCCATCACCAACCAGGTGCGCCGCCGGTTGGCGGCCTGCTGCTCGTAGATGTTCATGGAGAAGACCTCTGAGGTCATTTCGCTCGATCATCGCGAAATGACCTCAGAGGTCATGTCTTCTTCATCGACAGGTCCACCGTCGGCACCTGACGCTCGGCGGCGTCGGTGATCTCGAAGAGCTCGGCGGGCGTGAATCCGAGCGAGCTGGCGATGAGGTTCGACGGGAACGTCTCGCGCGCGATGTTGTAGCTGGTCGCGATGTCGTTGTAGAACTGCCGCGCGAAGCCCACCTTGTTTTCGGTGGCCGCCAGCTCTTCCTGGAGCATTTTCACGTTTTCGTTCGCGCGCAGCTGCGGATAGTTCTCCGCCAGCGCGAACAGGCGCCCGAGCGCCTGCGTGAGCTCGCCTTCTTTGCGGCTCGCGTCGGCGGGACCGCTGGCCGACATGGCCTTGGCGCGCGCGTCCATCACCTGCGTCAGCGTGTCGCGCTCGAACTCCATCGCGCCGCGGACGGTGTTGACGAGGTTGGGGATCAGGTCGTGCCGGCGCTTCAGCTGCACGTCAATCTGCCGCCAGCCGTTCTCTTTCTGGTTCCTGAGCCCGATCAGCCGGTTGTAGGTGGTGATGCCCCACAACGCGAGCAGGACGACAAGCCCGAGCAGAATCCAAATCATGGAACCTCCAGATCGGATCGCGCCGATCCCACCGTCATCACGAACGTGTCGTCGAGTGCCTCGGCCTGGTGCCGCACGCCGGCCGGCACCAGCAGCACCTCGCCCTCGTGGACCGTGGCCGTCTCGCCGCCGACGAGCACCTTCAGCGCGCCCTGCAGCACGTAGATCATCTGCTCGTCCTGATGTGAGTGCAGCGGCACGATCGCGCCGGCTTTGAGGTAGGACTGCACCAGGGTCTGGCGCGTGCCCACAATCGCCTTACGGGCGACCATTTCTGTCACTTTGTCGAGTGGCAGCTCGTCCCAACAATACTGAGAGACGCCACGAGTCATCACAAAGTTCAAAGGGAAACGGCTCAGTTCATCGGAGTATAATCGACCGGTTGCCCGGCCGCCGGAAGTCCGGGCAGACCCCCTCGCATGAGAAACACTGCCGTCTCGAACGCACGAGCCGAGGAACGCGCGCCAGCATCGCCACGGTCCGGCGCCGAACGGTCGATCGAAGGATTGTCGCGGGACGAGCTGGTCAAGCTCTACCGCACGATGCTGCTGTCGCGCCGCATCGACGACAAGGAAATCCAGCTCAAAAACCAGAGTCTGATCTTTTTCCAGATCAGCGGCGCGGGCCACGAGGCCATCATGACGGCCGCCGGTCTGGCGCTCAAGCCCGCCTACGACTGGTTCTATCCGTACTATCGCGATCGCGCGCTGTGCCTGATGCTCGGCATGACGCCGTACGAGATGTTCCTGAGCGGCGTCGGCGCCAAGGACGACCCGAACAGCGGCGGCCGCCAGATGCCGTCGCACTGGGGCCACAAGAAGCTCAACATCGTCTCGCAGTCGAGTCCGACCGGCACGCAGTGCCTGCAGGCGATCGGATGCGCCGAGGCCGGCATGCTCTACGAGCGTGTCCAGGAGATCCCCGATCGCAGTTCGAGGTTCAAGGCCGACGAGGTCGTGTACGTTTCCGTCGGCGACGGCACGACCAGCGAAGGCGAGTTCTGGGAAGCGCTCACGACAGCCTGCGTGCGCAAGCTTCCCGTGGTCTTCGTCGTCGAAGACAACGGGTACGCCATCTCGGTCCCGGTCGAGGTCCAGACGCCGGGCGGGAACATCTCCAAGCTCGTCGAGTCGTTCCCCGGTCTCGCGGTGTCCCGCTGCGACGGCACAGACTTTCTCGACAGCTACCGGACGATGAAGGATGCGGTGGCCTGGTGCCGCGCCCGCAAAGGGCCCGCGTTGGTGCATGCCACGTGCATTCGTCCCTATTCACATTCGCTCTCGGACGACGAACGGCTCTACAAGACGCCGGCCGAGCGCGCCGAGGAAGCCAAGCGCGATCCGATCCCGAAGTTCGCGGCGTTCCTCAAGTCCCAGGACTTCATCACGGACGAGGAGCTGGCCGAGCTCGCCAAGGACGTGGACCGCGAGATCGGCGAAGCGGCCGACGCCGCGATCAAGGCGGAAAAACCGTCGAAGCACACGGCCGGGCTGTGGGTGTACTCGCCCGACGTGGATCCGACGTCCTCCGAGTTCGACACGGCGCCTCAGCCCGAAGGCAAGGCGGACACGATGGTCGCGGCCATCAACCGGACGATGAAGGACGAGATGGCGGTGAACCCGCGCATCATCGTCTTCGGTGAAGACGTCGCGGACGCGACGCACGCCGGCAACCTGAGCGAGGTCCAGGGCAAGGGCGGCGTCTTCAAGGTTACGTACGGACTGCAGAAGGCGTTCGGCCAGGACCGCGTGTTCAACTCACCCCTCGCCGAGGCCAACATCATCGGGCGTGCCGTCGGCATGGCGACGCGCGGCATCAAGCCGGTCGCCGAGATCCAGTTCTTCGACTACATCTGGCCGGCGATGATGCAGCTCCGCAACGAAGTCTCGATGATGCGGTACCGGTCGAGCAACAACTTCTCGTGCCCGATGGTCATCCGTACCGCGATCGGCGGCTACCTCCGGGGCGGCGCGCCGTACCACAGCCAGTCGGGCGAGAGCATCTTCGCGCACTGCCCCGGCATTCGCATCGCGTATCCGTCGAACGCGCAGGACGCCGCCGGGCTCTTGCGCACGGCGATGCGCTGCGACGACCCGGTCCTGTTCCTCGAACACAAGCACCTCTACCGCCAGACGTACAACAAGAGCGAGTACCCCGGCTCGAACTACATGATTCCGTTCGGCAAATCAGCCGTCCGGCGTGAAGGCACCGACGTCGTCGTCGTCACCTGGGGCGCGCTGGTGCAGCGGTCGATCCTCGCCGCGCAGCAGGCGGAGAAGGACGGCGTGAGCACGAAGGTCATCGACCTGCGGACGATCACGCCGTTCGACTGGGACGCGATCGCGGCATCGGTCAAGGCCACCAACCGCATCGTCATCGCGCACGAGGATCAGCTCACGTGCGGCTTCGGCGCCGAGCTGGCCGCGCGGGTCGCGAGCGATCTGTTCGAGTATCTCGACGCTCCGGTGCGTCGTGTCGGCGCGATGGACTGCCCCGTCGCGTACTGCCCGGATCTCGAAGAGGAGATCCTGCCCAGCTCGGCCGACGTCCTCGCCGCGATTCTCGAGACCGCCAAGTACTGACCTGGGCGGCCGCCCCCTATAATCCCCGTCGATGCCTCTCAGCGCCGGGACCCGTCTCGGCCCGTACGAGAATCCTCGCGCCCATCGGTGCGGGAGGCATGAGCGCCTGCGGCTGCCGCGCCGAGCGAGTCTTCGAGCCGAGGCGCGGCTCCAGGCGCGGGGGTGGGGCCCCGCGCTACTTCTTGAAGCAGACTGACCTCGCGCATTCCCAAGTGCACCGATGGGACTGACAGCCGGTACTCGTCTTGGGCCCTATGAGATTGTCAGTCCCATCGGCGCGGGAGGAATGGGAGAGGTGTACAAGGCGCGCGACACGCGGCTCGACCGGACTGTCGCGCTCAAGGTCCTGCCCCCGGCGCTCGCGGCCGACCCGGAGTTCAAGGCCCGCTTCGAGCGGGAGGCGAAGAGCATCTCGGCGCTGAATCACCCGCACATCTGCACGCTCTACGACGTCGGCAGCCAGAACGGGACGGACTTTCTCGTCATGGAGTTTCTCGAGGGCGAGACGCTCGGCGCGCGGCTGGCGAAGGGATCGCTGCCAGCCGATCACGCTCTCGAGTACGCGATGCAGATCGCCGACGCGCTCGACAAGGCGCATCGCCAGGGGATCGTCCATCGAGACCTCAAGCCGGCGAACGTCTTCCTGCTGAAGGACGCCGGCGGCCTTGGCGTCTGCAAACTCCTCGACTTCGGGCTGGTCAAGCTCGTTGCCGCGTCGGCGCAGGGGACGATCGAGACGAAGCTCCTTACGTCTCCACAGCCCGGCATTCAGACGGCGCCGCTCACGTCTCAGGGCAGCATCCTCGGGACCTTTCAGTACATGGCGCCCGAGCAGATCGAGGGACAGGACGCCGACGCGCGCACGGACATCTGGGCGTTCGGCTGCGTGCTGTACGAAATGCTCACAGGTCGTCGCGCGTTCGAGGGCAGATCGCAGGCCAGCCTCATCGCGTCGATTCTCGAGCGGCAGCCGACGCCGATGGCCGAGTTGCAGCCGCTGACGCCGCCCGCGCTCAGCCGGATCGTGCGCACGTGCCTGGAAAAGCACCCGGATAACCGGTTTCATACGGCGCACGACCTCCGGCTGCACCTGCAATGGATTGCCGAGGGCGGCTCGGCCGCAGGTCTCCCCGCGCCAGTCGTCGCGAGCCGAAAACGGCATGACCGCCTGATGTTCGCCGGGGCCGCACTGATACTCGCCGCCCTGGCCGGCGGCGGCGCCTGGTTCTTGAAACCCGCTCCGGTCGTGACGAATGTCGTCTCGCGGTTTACGATGCCGCTCGGCGCCGGTCAGGCCTTCACGCGGAGCGGCCGCCGCGTCGTCGCCATCTCGCCCGACGGGACGAAGATCGCCTACATCGCCAACAACCAGATCTACCTGCGTCAGATGCACGAGAGCGAGGCGCAGCCGATCCGCGGCACGAACGTCGATCCGCTCGACCTGACCTTTTCACCCGACGGCCAGGAGATCGCGTTTTTCACGCCGGCGACGCCGCAGGGACCGCCCACGAACGTCACCCTGCGGAAGATCAGGATCACGGGTGGCACGCCTGTCACGCTGAGTCCGGCGGTCTCGCCGAACGGACTGCGCTGGCAGGGTGACACGCTCGTATTCGGACAAGGCCAGTCGATTGCCGCCGTCGCCGAGACCGGCGGCAAGCCGCGCATTCTGGTGACGGCGACGCCGGAGAGCGGCGAACAGCTCGGACACCCGCAGCTCCTGAATTCCGGTCGCGACGTGATCTATTCGGTCCGGCCGCGAAACAGCACCTTCAACGAGGGCGAAATCGTCGTGCAGCCGGTCGGCGGCGGTGCCCGACAGGTCCTCATCCCGGCCGGTACTGACGGTCGGGTATTGCCATCCGGTTACCTGGTCTACTGGCGCGACGGATCGCTCTGGGGACGAGCGTTCGACGAGCGCGCGCGTCCGCCTGACTGGAGGACCCGTACCGCTCGAGGAGGGTGTGCGTGCAGCTACGGTTGGGACGGGGACCGGCATCGGTCAGTTCGCCGTTGCCGACAATGGCACGCTTGTGTTCCTTCCCGGCGCGGATGCGCTGTTGACGCTGGTCTGGGTCGATCGATTCGGAAAGGCCGAGCCCATCGCCGTGCCGCCGCGCGCGTATCAGCATCCACGGATTTCGCCGGCCGGCGGGCCGAAGATCGCGGTTGCGGCACTTGAAGACGACATCGACATCTGGATCTGGGATGAGGCCCGCAAGACGATCACCAAGCTGACGTCGGGTCCGGATAGGGAGACGTACCCGATCTGGAGCCAGGACTCGGCGCACATCTACTACAGCTCCACAGCTGGCGACCAACCGGATGTGTACCGCCGGGCGGCGGATGGCACGGGCGTCGCAGAAAGACTGAGCAGCACGCCGGACTCGGAGCTGCCGTTGGCGATGATGCCGGATGGCAAGGGATTACTGGTCCGCACGGTCAGGGCTGATGACTTCAAACTGGGCGTGTTATCGCTGGTCGATCGTGCGCTCAAGCCCTTCCTCAAGACGTCGTTCAGGCAGGTCAACGGCGAGGTGTCGCCGGACGGACGGTGGATTCTGTACCAGTCCGATGAGGGAAGCACGGCCGAAGAGGTGCACGTGCGGCCGTATCCAGACACGGACGCCGGGCACTGGCAGATCTCGACAGGCGGCGGGCGAATGCCTCTCTGGTCGCGCTCCGGCCGCGAGATCTTTTACACGGCGAACCGGCCGGACCGGCTCATGGTCGCGCCAGTCCCTCCCGTGGCCGCGGGCGCGCCGTTCGCCTTCGGGACGCCGGTCGTCCTCTTCTCGGCCCCGTACAGCTTCGGCGGGATAGGCCGCACCTTTGACATCTCGCCCGACGACAAGCGCTTTGTGTTTGTCCGCAGCGGAGACGCCGAGGCCAACGCGTTGCCGTCGCTCACCGTCATCGTCCACTGGCTGGACAGCGTCAAGGCACGCGTTGGGAAATGAAGGGGTTCGCCCGGGCTTGCGTCGTCGCCGGTCTGGCAGCAGCACCTCCCATCGCGGACCGGATTTCGGACGTGGAGACCCTCCGCGCCGTCGGTAGCCTCCCGTCCGCGATTCTCAGGCACCTTCAGGATCCGATCGGCTGTGCAGAGACCTCGACCGGCGAGATCGTCGTCCTCGACAAGCGTGCTCACACGGTCTACGTCGTCAGTGCGGACCGGACGAGCGTCCGAAAGATCCTGGAAATCGGCGGTGAGCAAGGTCGCGTGCTGTCGCCCGGCGTCCTCGACCTGAGCAAGGACGACATCGTTGCCGTCGCCGACGCGCCGAGCGGCCAGGAGCGGATTCAGTACTTCAGTCTCACCGGATCGCGACTCGGCGGTTTCTGGCTGGCGAAGCGTGTCGCGCCGCGTCTCGTCATCGGTCCGCTCGTGCTGAACGGCGTCGGCTCCATGCACTTCACCGGCAAGACGTTTCTCGTGAGCGAACCCGACGCGGGCGGACTGTTTCTGGAGCGCGACATCGAAGGCACCGTGCTGAGGCAAATCGGCATCCTCCGGCCGACGTCGCAGGAGTCGGATCGCAACCTGCACCTCTCGCTCAACATCGGCCTGCCACTGGTCGATCCGAAAGGCGGGTTCTATTTCGTCTTCCAGACGGGCCGACCGATGTTCCGGAAGTACGACGCGGACGGCACGCTCGTGTTCGAGCGGCACATCGAGGGTGTCGAGCTGGACGGGCTCATTCAAGCGCTGCCGACGACCTGGCCGGCGCGGGCGGCCGGGGTGCAACCTCTCGTGGCCCCGATGGTCCGCACCGCTGCGGTCGATCCCGAAGGCCGACTGTGGGTGTCGCTCATGACGCCGTTTACGTACGTCTACGACCGCAACGGCGAGAAGGTCCGCACGATCCAGTTCGATGCGAACGGCAGCGTGTCGCCGACGAGCCTGTTTTTCACCCGGCGTGGGCGGCTGCTCGTGACGCCCGGATGCCATGAGTTCGTCGTCAGGTAAGCCCGAGACCTATAATCGGGCCCTCGCAACTTCCCATTCGTCCCGAGGTGGATCCATGTCGCAGCGCTCTACACGTCCGCGTCTGCTCATCGCTGTCTGCTTGTGCCTGACCGCCACCGCGGCGCCGAGCGCGCGCGTGGACGTCACCGATACCAGGCTTCTTGCCCAGCCGGCGACGAGTGCCACCCACGTCGCGTTCGTGTATGCCGGCGACCTCTGGGTAGCGCGTCACGACGGCAGCGACGTTCGCCGGCTGACGACCGACGACGGCGTCGAATCGAATCCGGCGTTCTCGCCTGACGGCCGCCGCATCGCCTTCAGTGCGCAGTACGAGGGCAACACCGACGTGTACGTGGTGCCGGTCGAAGGTGGCGTGCCGACGCGCCTCACCTGGCATCCTGGCGCCGACACTGTTCAGGCGTTTACGACGGACGGCAACGCCGTGCTGTTCACATCGGGCCGCGCGGTGTTCACGACCCGCTACACACAGCTCTTCAAGGTGCCGGTCACCGGGGGGATCGAGGAGCCCCTCCCCATTCCCAATGCGTCGCGAGCCGCGCCCGGACCCGGCGGGCTCATCGCGTACAACCCGCTGGCGGCCAGGTTCGCTCAGTGGAAGCAGTACCGGGGGGGCACCGTCTCCCGAATCTGGATCTACGACCCGATCGGCCGCGAACTGATGAAGATCCCGCAGCCGGAGACGCGCTCGAACGACACCGATGCGATGTGGATCGGCAACATGGTGTACTTCCGATCCGACCGGAACGGCGAGTTCAATCTCTTCTCGTACGACACACGGACGAAAGCGGTTCGTCAACTCACGCACTACAACGACTTCCCGATCCTCAGCGCCTCGGCCGGCGGCGGCCGGATCGTGTTCGAGCAAGGCGGGTACCTCCACCTGTTCGACCCGGCCAGCACGCGAAGCACGCGGCTGAAGATCGGCGTCGCCGCCGATTTGCCCGAGACGCGTCCGCGGTACGCAAGCGGCGCGCGATGGATTCGCGACTCGGCGCTGTCGCCGACCGGCGCCCGGGCGGCGTTCGAGTTCCGCGGCGAGATCGTGACCGTGCCCGCGGAGAAAGGAGACGCGCGCAACCTCACGCAAACCACGGCTGCGCACGAACGGTCACCCGCCTGGTCTCCGGACGGCATGCAGGTCGCGTACTTCTCCGACGAGGGCGGCGAATACGGGTTGCGAATCACGAGTCAGGACGGCAAAGGCGAGCCGCGCACGATCAAGCTCGACGGTCATGGCTTCTACGACCAGCTCGCCTGGTCGCCTGACAGCAAGAACGTGTCGTACTCGGACAACTCGCAGAACCTGTTCTGGATGGACGTCGCGACCGGCAAATCGACGCGCATCGGCGGACACCGCGTCTACACGCCCAATGGGCTGCCCAGGCACGCCTGGTCGCCAGACTCGAAGTGGATCGCCTACGTCGTCAATCTGCAGCCGCTCGTCACGGCTGTGCACCTGTACTCGATCGAGCAGAACCGATCGCATCAAATCACGGACGGCCTGGGCGAAGTCACCGATCCGGTATTCGATCGGAACGGCAAGTATCTGTATTTCTTTGGCTCGACCGACGCCGGGCCGGCCGTGGACTGGTTCGCGCAGTCGAACGCCGACATGCAGTTCTCACACAACGTTTACCTCGCCGTGCTGAGAAACGACGTGCCTTCGCCGCTTGCCAGGGAGAGCGACGAGGAGAAGGCTCCGGGCGGCGGCGGCAAGGACACCGGGGAACAGGCCAAACCGGCAGCAGAACGGCCTGCTGAGCCGGCTGCCCCGCCGGCGGCGGTGCGGATCGATCTAGACGGGATCGGCTCCCGGATTCTGGACATGCCGGTGCAAGCCGGCCGGCTGGCGAGCCTGCAGGTCGGAGCTGCCGGGCACATCTACTACCTGCGCACGGTGGACTCACGGACCGAGCTCCACCGCTACGACCTGAATCAACGCAAGGACGAGACGCTCCTGCCGGACATCGACGGCTACACGCTCTCCGCTGACGGCAAGAAGATGCTCTACGTGAACAACAATACGTGGTCGATCGTCGCGACGACGGCTCGAATCGAGGCGTCGGCCGGACGGCTTGCCATCGATGCCATTCAGGTCAAGTTCGATCCGCGCGCCGAGTGGAAGCAGATCTTCGACGAAGCCTGGCGGATCAATCGCGACTACTTCTACGCGCCCAACATGCACGGCGTCGACTGGGCGGCCATGAAGCGCAAGTACGAGGTGTTTCTGCCAGACCTGGCGATCCGCTCCGATTTGAACCGTGTGCTGCAGTGGATGTCGTCCGAGCTCTCGGTCGGTCATCACAACGTCGGGGGCGGCGACGGCCCTCCGACGCGGGACGCGGTGCCGGGCGGCCTCCTGGGTGCTGACTACTCAATTGAGAATGGCCGCTACCGGTTCAAGAAGGTGTACGGCGGCCTGAACTGGAACCCTCAGCTTCGGTCGCCGCTCACCGAGCCCGGGGTCAATGTCCGTGAGGGCGAGTACTTGCTGGCTGTTCGTGGCAAGGACGTGCGATCGTCGGCCAACGTCTACAGCTTCTTCGAGAACACATCGGGAAAGATCGTCGAACTGACGGTCGGCCCGAACCCTGACGGCACCGGTTCGCGGACCGTCTCCGTCGTGCCGATCGCCAACGAGGGTGCCTTGCGCAATCGCGACTGGGTCGAACGCAACCTGAAGAAAGTCGACCAGGCGACCAAGGGCCGCGTGGCGTACGTGTACGTGCCCAACACTGCGGCACAGGGCCACGCGTACTTCAAGCGGTACTTTTTTCCCCAGACCCACAAGGACGCCGTCATCATCGACGAGCGCTTCAACGGTGGCGGCCAGGTGGCCGACTACTACATTGATCTGCTGCGGCGTCCGCTGATTTCGTACTGGGCGATGCGGTACGGCGAGGACCTGAAGACGCCGACGGCCTCGATCCAGGGGCCGAAGGTCATGATCATCGACGAGACCGCCGGCTCGGGCGGCGACCTGCTGCCCTGGATGTTCAAGAAGTTCGGGCTCGGTCCGCTCGTCGGTCAGCGGACCTGGGGTGGCCTGGTCGGCACGCTCGGCTTTCCCGTGCTGATGGATGGCGGATCCATCACGGCGCCAAATCTCGCGATCTGGACGCCCGAGGAGGGCTGGACAGTCGAGAACGAAGGCGTGGCGCCTGATATCGAAGTGGAGCAAACGCCCGCCGATGTCATCAGCGGCCGCGATCCGCAGCTCGAGAAGGCGATCGAGGTCGCGCTGCAGGCGCTTCAGAAGTCTCCGCCAGCCGATCCGAAACGTCCGGCCTATCCGGTCAAGGGCAAGACACTGCGCGGAACGGTGACTCGGGGCGGGGGTGGAAGCTGACGCGCCTGAGAGCGATCGACTCTTTGTGACCGGCGAGCTCCGCCCCTCCCTCGGCCTGACGCACGCGACGGCGATGGTCGTGGGCACGATCATCGGCGCGTCGATTTTCGTCCAGCCGTCCGAAATCACGCGCCAGATGCCGTCGGTCGGCGGCATCGTCCTCGTCTGGCTGGCGGCCGGCGTGCTGACGCTCTTCGGGGCGCTCGTGTGCGCCGAGCTGGCGTCGGCGTTTCCGAAAACCGGCGGCGTGTACGTATTTCTGCGCGAAGCGTACTCGCCGTCGATCGGTTTTCTCTGGGGCTGGGCGATGTTCTGGAGCATGCACTCCGGCATCATCGCCGCTATCGCGACGGTCTTCGCGCGCTACGCAAGCGTGTTCGTGGGGCTCGATCAGCGCATCGTGGCCGTGGGCGTGATCCTGCTGCTCTCGGCCGTGAACTACGTCGGCGTCAGGCATGGCGGCCTGGTGCAGAACGTCTTCACCGCGGTGAAGCTCCTCGCCATCAGCCTCATTATCGGCGCCGGAATCGTGTGGACCGGCGGCGCCGGTCCCGCGGCGCCGGCCAGCGCGGTCCTGGCCGCCGGCGACGTGACGATGCGCGGATTCATTCTCGCGATCGCGGCCGGACTGTTCGCGTACGGCGGCTGGCACATGGTGACCTACACCGCCGGCGAGACGAAGGACGCCGCGCGCACGCTCCCGCGCGCGCTCCTCATCGGCACGCTCATCGTCACCGTCTGTTATGCCGGCCTGAACGCAATCTACCTGCGCCTGCTGCCGCTCGAAGCGGTGCGCGCGTCAACGCGCGTCGCGGCCGATGCCGCCGATGTGCTGTTCGCCGGCGGCGGCGCCCAGATGATGGCCGTGCTCGTGATGGTGTCCACCTTCGGCGCGGTGAACGGCATCATCCTGATGGGCCCACGCGTGTATTACTCGATGGCTCAGGATGGCACGCTGTTCAAATGGGTCGGCGCCGTCCACCCGACGTTCGGGACGCCCCATCGCGCGATCGTGATCCAGGGAATCTGGGCGTCGGTGCTCGCATTCACCAACACCTACGGCGCGCTGTTCTCGCGCGTGATCTACACGGAATGGATTTTCTTCGCCGCGATGGCGGCGGGATTGATGCTCCTGCGGAGACGAGCCACGTACCGGCCCAGCTACCGCATCTGGGGCTACCCGATTGTGCCGATCGTCTTCATCCTCGCCTCGGCGGTCATCGTGGTGATGCAGATCATGGCCGTCCCGCGCGACAGCCTGGTCGGGCTTGGTATGGTCCTCCTCGGGCTGCCGGTGTATGTTGTCTGGTCGCGACGAACAGCGACCAGGCGAACTGAAGCGAAACACTCCCCATAAACTCCAGGCCTCTGAGCCTTCTGGCCTTTGAGCCTTTCAGCCTTCGAGTGCATTCCAGAATGGTCATCGACTTCCACAACCACTACTACCCGCCCGAATATCTCGACGCGCTCGGGCCGTCCGGCAGCACGCTGAAGATCACGTACGACGGCGAGGGCAACCCGGTCGTCCACTACCCAGGCGACTACAACATCATGGTGCGCGGGCATCGTGACATCGCCTACCGCCAGACAGCGCTCGACGAGCAAAAGGTTGACGTGCAGGTGATCTCGCTCACGACGCCCGGCACCCACGTCGATCCGCCCGCCGTGGCCGCCAAACTGGCATCAATCACGAACGACGCGTTCGCGCGCGTGCGCGACGAGCGCCGCACGCGGTTCGTGCCGCTCGCGACGCTGCCGCTCAACGACGCGAAAGCCTCCACGACTGAGTTGCTGAGGGCCATGGACCAACTCAAGCTCCCCGGTGCGATGCTCTTCAGCAACGTGAACGGCACCGGGCTCGACGCGCAGGAGTTCTGGCCGATCTACGAAGCCGCGAACGACCGCGACGCGGTGATGATGATCCACCCGACCTATCCGGTCGGCGTCGAGAGCATGCGCGAGTACTGGCTGATGCCGCTCAACGGGTTTCTGTTCGACACGACGCTTGCAGCATCGAAGCTCGTCTTCAGCGGCGTCGCGAAGCGTTTCCCGCGTATCCGCTGGGTGCTGGGCCACCTGGGCGGGACGATTCCGTATCTGGCCGAACGTCTCGACCGCGGCTGGCGCGCGTTCAAGGACTGCCGCGCGCACATCGACGAGCCGCCGACGACGTACCTCAAGAAGCAGTTTTATTACGACACGGTGAACTTCGCGGCGGGGCCGCTGAAGCTCGCGATCGAATTCGCCGGCGCCGATCACATCCTGGCCGGCAGCGACTACCCGCACCAGATCGGAAGCATCCCGCTGATGCTGGAGGCCATTCGCGGATTGCCCATCAGCGACGCCGACAAGAACCTGATCCTGGGTGGGAATGCGAAGCGCCTGCTGAAGATGTGACGGTGGACAGGCCCTAGGCGAAAGGCCCAAGCTACGTGCCGGAGGATGGCCGGTGCAGCGCGCGGCCACTTCGCCGATTTGATACGAAACGATAGATCAGCCAAACAGGCAGCGTCACCAGGGCGACGCCAGCCCAACGCCACCAATCCGTGAGGATGAGCCCCGCAATGGTTGCAAGCAGCATGGGCCTTTCGCCTAGGGCCTATTCCCGTTCGGCCTACTGCTTCAGCGCCCGTTTCAGTACCTTCCCCGTCGCACCGACCGGCAGCGATTCGCGAAACTCCACGAACCGCGGGTACTTGAATGCCGCCAACTGCTCCTTGCTCCACGCGATCAGCGCCTCGGCCGTAAGATTCGCTCCCGGCCTCAGCACGATGAACGCCTTCACTTCTTCGCCCAGGCGCTCGTCGGGTACACCAATCACGCCGGCCAGCGAGACGGCCGGATGCGTCATCAGTACTTCCTCGATCTCGCGCGGATAGACGTTGGTCCCGCCGCGAATCAGCATGTCCTTCTTGCGATCGACGATTGTGAGAAACCCGTCGTCGTCGAGGACGCCGATGTCGCCGGTGTGGAACCAGCCGCCGCGGAGCGCCTCGGCCGTCGCGGTGGGATCCTTGTAGTAACCCTTCATCACGTTGTGGCCGCGGATGACGACCTCGCCACGTTTGCCCGTCGCGAGCGGCCGATCTTCATCGTCCACGATGCGAATCTCGCAGCCGGTGATCGGAAACCCGACCGTCCCAGGCTTCGACGGCTTGAAGACCTGGTTGAAGCACGCCACCGGCGATGTCTCGGAAAGCCCGTAGCCTTCGAGCACACGGACGTTGAACGCCTTCTCGAAGTCCTCCAGCACGGCGAGCGGCATCGGCGCGCCGCCTGAGACACAACAGCGGAGCGACGCCGCGACCTTCGAGACGTCGAGCGGCTCCTTGCGCGCGTGCTGCAGGAGCGACCAGTACATCGTCGGCACGCCGATCCAGCAGGTCACGTCTTCGGTTTCCAGGGCACGCAGGACGGCACCCGGCTCGAACCTCGGCAACATGACGATGGTCCAGCCGCCGGAAACCGCAGCGTTCATCTGCGCCGTCTGCGCGGTGGAATGGAACAGCGGCAGCGTGACGAGTGTGACGTTCCGGCCGTCCCTGCCGGCCTCGAGCGCCGGCAGCAGCATGTCGCGTGACGCCAGCGCGTTCATCGTCATGTTGAAGTGCGTCAGCTCGGCGCCTTTGGACTGCCCCGTTGTGCCGGAGGTGTAGAGCATCACCGCCGTGTCATCGGGCGCGGTCGCGTGCGCGAAGCAGCTAGCCGGCTGGCCGTGCATGAGCTGACCGAGCGTGAGTGCGCGTTCTACCGGACTCGGCGCTGCGGGATCGACCGTCATCACGATCAGATGGCGGCACTCCGGTGCATCCTGTTCGGTGCAGGCAGCCCGCGCCATCTGCGCCATCGGGAGCTCCGGCGTACCTTCGAAAACGAGAAGCGCGCGCGCGTCGCTGTTGCGCAGGTGATACGCGATCTCGCGCGGCTTGAGCAGGACGTTGAGCGGCACGACCACGCCGCCGAGCTTGAGGATCCCGTAGTAGGCGATCGGAAAGTGCGGCGTGTTGGGACACGCCAACGCGATGTGGTCGCCCGGCCCCAGACCCAGCGCCCGGAGACCCGCCGCGACGCGGCTGGCCATCGCGTCGAGTTGCGCGAACGTGAACGTGTACGGGCGAAGGACGACGGCCAGGCGATCGGGCGTCAGCCGCGCCTGATGTTCGAGCAGCGACGCGAGGTTGAGGCAGGTTGCTGACATCAGCACCACCAGAGGCCCGTGCGGCCGGGGCTATCGGCTGGACCGCAAGTGTGTCGGTACGACGGCCACGCGCGAGAAGCGCCCGAGCCGCGGGCCCTCTTGCTCTACCGCCGCGACAGCCGTCGAGTCTATTTTCTTTGCCCCAGCCACAACGCGATCGAATGAATCTCTTCCGGCGTGAGCTTGTCACGAAACGCCGGCATCTTCGCGTCGATCTGCACCTCGGCCGGATTCACGATCCGCCGCTCGATGACGCCTGGGTCGAGCTTCTCGCCAACGTGCGTGAGGTCGGGTCCGTCGGTACCGCCGACCGATCCGATCACGTGACAGCTCAGGCAGTGGCGGTTGAAGAGCACGATGGCCCGACGGCTCACCTCGTCGAGCGCGGGCGGATCGACCGAGCGCATTTTCGTGAGGGCCGCGCGAATCGCCGAGACTTCCGCTTCGTTCGCGGCCTCCGGCACGTCTCGAATGCCGGGTCCGATCACCTCGGGATCGACGACGTGCGCCGCCAGCCAGTCCGGCGGACGGCTCTGGCGCTTCGGATCGACTGGCGGGGCCATCCGTTCCGGCGCGTGGCATTTCGTGCAGCGGTCGCTCGACGAAATCAGAATCGCGCCCGCTTGCTCCGGCACCGTCCAGACGTGCGGCTGCTGCGGCGGACGATCGAGCGCGCCGAGCGTCGTCAGCGTCACTGCGCCAGCCAGGCCGGCCGTGAACAGCCCGATGACGACCCGGCGCGTCCGTGGGTCGCGCGACCCACTGCGATCGAGCCACGGCAAGAGCGCGAGAAACACCGCGGCGAGGCCGGGCACGATCAGCGCACCGACGACCTCCCATTTCCCCGGAAAGTACTTCAGCAGCTGGAAGAGGCCGAGGAAGTACCACTCGGGCCGCGGAATGTAGTCGCTCGCCGTCGGATCGGCGGGACTCTCGAGCGCCGGCGCGCCGCGCCACGCGAGCACGGCGAGCAGAACACCCGCAGCAATCGACATGGTGAGATCCCGTGCGGCTTGATGCGGGAAGAACATTCGCGACGGGCCCGGACGCGACCGGACGGGACCGGAAATTCCGTGACGCCGGAGCAGATACAGGTGCGCGAAGACGAGCCCCGCCAGCACGATCGGCAGAACGACCACGTGCATCGCGTACCAACGGGTGAGGGTGAGCGCACCGACCTCGGCGCCGCCCTGGAGCAACCACGCGACGGCCTCGCCCATCAGGGGCGTCAGCCGTGCGATGTTGATCGTGACGACCGTCGCCCAGTACGCGCGCTGATCCCAGGGCAGCAGGTATCCGGTGAGCCCGAACGCCTGGATCACGAGCAACAGCGCGAGGCCGATGAGCCAGTTCATCTCTCTCGGCTTCTGGTAGCTGCCGAAGAAGACGACCCGGATCAGATGCAGCACGGCCGCGACGACCACGAGGCTCGCGCCCCAGTGATGAAGCCCTCGGAGGAAACTCCCGGCACGCACCTCCGTCGTGACGAAGCGCACGCTGTCCCAGGCGTGGTCGGGCGTGGGCGCGTAGTAGAGCGCGAGCAGGATCCCGGTGACGACCTGCACGGTGAGGCCGAACAGCAGGAGACTGCCGAGCGTGAACCACCAGCCGGTCCCGGCCGGCAGCGGCTCTTCGAGAAGATGGCGGCGAAGGCCCCGCCAGCCTGTGCGATCGTCCAGCCAGGCTGCAACCGACCCGAGCAGCCGCCTCACAACTCGACCTCGATGTCCGAGGTCTGGGGATTCACGCGCACGGCCAGCCGCTGAAGCGGCTGGGGCGGCGGGCCGCCGACGACGCGTCCTTCGCGGTCGTAGGCGCCGCCGTGGCAGGGACACACGTACAACTCCGACGTCGCGTCCCAGCGGACGCGACAACCGAGATGCGAGCAGGTCGCGGACAGGGCGCGGTAACCGTCGCCGTCGCGATCGATGAAGACAACCGATTGTTTGCGCGTTTCGTACCAACCGTCCGCCTGCCGTTCGGCAATCACGGACGCGACGGGCCCTCCGGGCGGCACGTCGAACACCGAGATCGTCCGCCGCCAGCGCCGGCCGACGCTTCGGACCTTCGGGGCCGCCGTCACGGCCACCAGCGCTGCAAACGCGGCACCGATGAGCGCAACCCCGCTGGTGACGGCTCTGCTCAAAAACGATCGCCGGTCGTGCACGTCGAACTTCATCTCACTCCTCTTCCGGGACCGGTGAGATTGTAGTGCAGCCCGTATACTGGCTAGGGACTCGCTTGACTTGGCGTGGTACGCTGCGCGCCCTCTCCGCCCTGCGCGCGGCCACGGCACCACGTCAAGTCAAGTGACGTTCCGTATGAAGAAGATGGCCCAGACCGAGACCCACCCGCCGGAGATCGCCAACGCGCTGCGGCGCAACGTCGCCATCATCGCGCACGTCGATCACGGGAAGACGACGCTGGTCGACGGCCTCCTGCATCAAAGCGGCATTTTTCGTGCGAACGAGCGCGTGGCCGAGCGCGTCATGGACTCGAACGAGCTCGAGCGCGAGCGCGGCATTACGATTCTGGCCAAGAACACCGCGGTCCAGTACGCCGGTCACACGATTAACATCGTCGATACTCCGGGCCATGCCGATTTTGGCGGTGAAGTCGAGCGCACCCTGTCCATGGTCGATGGCGTGATGCTGCTCGTGGATGCCTCCGAGGGCCCGCTGCCGCAGACGCGATTCGTGCTGCGCAAGGCGCTCGAGCGCCGGCTGCCGCCGCTGGTCGTGATCAACAAGATCGATCGCTCGGACGCGCGGGCCGCGGCGGTCCTGAACGAGGTCTACGACCTGTTCATCGATCTCGATGCCACCGAAGACCAGCTCGACTTTCCGGTGATCTACACCGACGCCCGCCGGGGCACCGCGACCATGGACCTGGCTCGTCCGGGGAGCGATCTGCGCCCGCTCTTCGAAGCGGTGGTTTCGCACGTCCCGGCCCCGCGCGGGTCGGCAGAGGCGCCGCTTCAGGCGCTCGTCGCGAACCTCGACTCGAGCGATTACCTCGGCCGGCTGGCCATCGGCCGCGTCTTCAACGGCCGGGTGAAGGTGGGCGATCCGATCGCGGTCTGTAAGCTCGATGGCTCGATTCAGCGGACCGTCGTGACGAAGATCTTCATGTTCGAGGGGTTGAAGCGGGTCGACGTGACCGAGGTGACGGCCGGCGACATCTTCGGCCTCGCCGGCATCGAGAACATCATGATCGGCGAGACGATTGCCGACGCCGAACATCCGGTCGCGATTCCCACGATCGCGATCGACGAACCCACCGTCTCGACGATTTTCGGCGTCAACACGTCGCCGTTTGCGGGGCGCGACGGCCGGTTCGTCACGTCACGCCAGATCAAGGATCGGCTGGATCGGGAGCTGCTCGGCAACGTGTCGATCCGCGTCGAACCGACCGACACACCCGAGCAGATGAAGGTGATCGGCCGCGGCGAGCTGCAGCTCTCGATTCTGATCGAGATGATGCGTCGCGAGGGCTTCGAGCTGCAGGTCTCGCGGCCGGAGATCGTCACGCGCGAAATCGCCGGCACACTCAGCGAGCCGGTCGAGGAGCTGGTCATCGACGTCGCCGAGGAATACCAGGGCATGGTGATCGCCGAGGTCGGCATTCGCCGCGGCGCGATGACGCGCATGGTCAACAACGGCAGCGGCCGCGTCCGCCTGGAGTTCCGCATCCCGGCGCGTGGTCTCATCGGCTTCCGGTCACAGTTCCTCACCGAGACACGCGGAACCGGCATCATGCACCATCTGTTCGCGGGCTGGGAGCCGTGGCACGGCCCGATCCCGTCCAGACCGACGGGGGCGCTCGTGGCCGATCGGCCCGGGGCCGCGACCGCCTACGCGATCGCCAACCTCCAGGAGCGCGGTGAGATGTTCGTCGAGCCGGGCACCGAGTCCTACGAGGGCATGATCGTCGGCGAGAACTCACGTCCGAACGACCTCGACGTCAACATCACGCGCGAGAAGAAGCAGACCAACATGCGCGCGTCCACCGCCGACGAGGCGATCCGGCTGATTCCGCCGCGCCGGCTCAGCCTCGAAACGGCTATCGAGTTCATCAACGACGACGAGCTGGTCGAGGTCACGCCGCGGCACCTGCGTGTGCGCAAGAAAATCCTGGCCTCGAACATGCGGCCGAAGCGGGTGGAGTGAAAAGCACTCGGAGTGCTAAAAGGCCCAAAGGCTCAAGGAGCCTTTGAGCTTCCGAGCCTTCTATATACTGGGCGAATCCGGCCGGCTCACGATCTCGATGACGCCATCCTTCCGCCCCATCTGGCCGCGCAGTGCGCTTGTCGTCCTGGCGCTCGCGTGCACGCTCGGTCCCGCTGAAATCCAGGCGACCCGCGCACAGGAACACGTCTTCGTCACGGTGGTCGATGACAAAGGCCGGCCCGTGCAGGGCCTCAATGTCTCGGATTTCGTCGTGCAGATTGACGGTGTGGCGCAGGAAATCATCCGCGCCGAACCGGCGACGACGCCGCTCTCGATCGTGCTGCTCACCGACCGGCTCGGTCTCAATGCCAACTACACGCCCTTCGATCTCCGACAGGCGCTCGCCGATTTCGTCAGGGTCGTCCGCACAGGCAGCCCGGAAACGAAGTTCGCGCTCACGACGTTCGACGGTCCGGTCGTGCAGCTGACGAAATTCACGAGCGCGCCGGGAGAGCTCGACCGCACCCTGGGCCGGCTCTCGAGCATCGTGACGACGGCCGCGATCCTGGATGGCGTGAGCGAAGCCACCAAACAGCTCGCGGCCGCCCCGACCGAGCGGCGCGCCGTGCTGGTGGTGGTGTCGTCGTATCGCCTGGACCAGAGCAGCCTGCGCACCGATCTGGCTGGCGAGCAGCTCCGGATGTCGAAGGGCTCGCTCTGGGCGGTGGAAGTCCGGGCGGACCGGGGAAACTTCACCAGCCAGGCGCGCGAGGAAACCCTCGACGCCGGCAGCCGGATGAGTGGGGGCACCCGCGACCTCGTCTCCTCCCGCAGCGGCGTGATCAATTCCTGCAAGCGCTTCGCCGAGTTGCTTGTGGCGCAATACGACGTCACGTACGCGCCGGCATTGGGGTCGGGGCGCAGCCGGCTTACCGTCGGTGTCAAAGGTTCAGGATTACGCGTCTACGCGCCCTCATGGCTCAGCCGGTGATGCCCGTCGTGTTTCGGTTCCGGGTCAGGTAGCCGTTCGTCGTGTCCGAACGCTTCCGACCCTTCCTCTGGCCGGCGCTCTTCGTCACGCTGGCCGCCGTCCTCTTCACGACGAAGATTCGCACTGAAATGGTCGATTTCGGCGTCTATCGCACGGCCGGCGCCCGCGCCATCTCGGCTGAACCGCTCTATCGCAGCGACGACGGGCACTATCAATTCAAGTATCTGCCGGCGTTCGCGATGGCGATGGCGCCGTTCGCGAGGCTCGATCGCGAAGTGTCGCAGGTGATCTGGTTCGCGCTCTCGGCTGGCCTGCTGACCGCGTTCGTTCGCTGGTCGGTCCGTGGATTGCCGGAGCGACGGCGATCGGAGCCGGTGCTGGCCGGGCTGGCCGTGCTCTTCATGGCGAAGTTCTACGCGCACGAGCTCACGCTCGGCCAGACGAACATCATGCTGGGATGTCTCCTGGCCGCGGCGCTGCTGGCCGTGCAGATCGATCAGCCAGTCGTCGCCGGCGCGCTCATTGGCCTCGCGGCGTTCGTCAAGCCGTACGCGCTCATCCTGCTGCCCTGGCTGGCGTTCACATACGGGCTCTCGGCCGCGATTTCGTGCGCCGTGGTGTTGGTCCTCGGCCTCCTGCTCCCGGTCGTGCGGTACGGGTGGACCGGTAACCTGCACCTGCTCGCGGACTGGTACCGGACTGTGACGGAGTCCACGACGCCGAATCTCACCAGCGCCGACAACGTCTCGCTGGCGGCGATGTGGGCCAAGTGGCTTGGGCCGGGCGGCGTCGCGGCCGGCATGACGGCGCTCTCGAGCCTCGCCGCGATCACGCTGGTCGGGACCGTCTGGCTGAAGCGCCTCCGCGTCAGCTCGCCCGACTACCTCGAGTTCGCGCTGCTCATGATTCTCATTCCCCTGCTTTCGCCGCAGGGCTGGGACTATCTGCTGCTCCTGGCGACCCCGGCCGTCGTCTGCCTGATGGACCGGTGGCACGAAACGGCCACTCCGTGGCGTGTGGCGTCGGGACTGGCGCTCGTCCTGATGTCGTTTACGCTGTTCGATCTCATGGGACCATCGCTCTACTCGCACTTCATGGCGCAATCGATCATCACGGTGGCTGCGGTCGGCCTGGCGGTGGCGGTGGCGCAGCTTCGATGGAAGCAGCTTGCTTGAGCTGTGAAAAGCACTCCAGAGGCTAAAAGGCTCAAAGGCTATGAGGCCAAGAGGCGTGGGGAAGGCTGCAAAGGCGAAAAGGCTGAGAGGCTGACGGAAAGACCCGACCGAACAGACACGGACAACCGCGCAGATTACAGCGTTTTCCAGATCGGTGTAGCCGTGTTCCGGAGCCCGACCTTTGCGAGCGCCGCGAGGCAGGCCCTTGGCCCGCCGTAGCTTCAGCGGAGGCGGCCGACCACGCTGCCTTGCGGCAAGCGGCGAGCGGGAGGGCGAAGGAACATGGCTACACGATCTGGAAAACGGTCTAGGATGGGCCAGTGATGAAACTTGTCAAACCATTGCTTTCGTTCCTCATCGCGCTTTCGACGGTGACGACCCTCAGCGCGGCACTGAAATTCGACGCGCCGGCTGGATGGGTGTCGAAGCCGCCAACGTCGTCGATGCGCGTGGCCGAGTTCACGCTGCCGAAAACGACCGGCGACGCGGAGGACGCGACCCTCGGCATCTTCTTTTTCGGCGGCCAGGGCGGCAATGTCGACGCGAACCTGGAGCGCTGGATTGGCCAGATGACGCAGCCAGACGGCCGTCCTTCGAACCAGGTCGCCAAGACGACCAAGTTCACGTCACGCGGTCTGGCCATCACGCTCGTCGAGTTGAGCGGGACGTATGTCGCGGAAGTGACCCCAGGCTCTTCAGAGCGTTTCAACAAGCCGGGTTTCCGTCTTCGCGCGGCCGTGATCGAAACAAAGGAAGGTCCCTATTTCGTGAAGCTGACCGGACCTGAGAAGACCGTCGCCCGCTGGGACGAGTCGTTCATGACTTTTCTCAAGAGCCTTCGCGTGGAGTAAGAGCAGGCTAAAAGGCCAAGGCCTCCAAGACTCTTTCCAGGCTTTCCGCCTTCGAGACCGTTTTCCAGATCGGTCTCGCGTGTTCCGGCGCCCTCCCGCTCGCCGCTTGCCGCAAGGCAGCGTGATCGGCCGCCTCTGCTGAAGCTACGGCGGGCCAAGGGCCTGCCTCGCGGCGCTCGCAAAGGTCGGGCGCCGGAACACGCGGGACCGATCTGGAAAACGCTGTAGCCTTTTGGCCTTTTAGCGCTTTCAGAAGCAAGCTCTACCCCGCCAGCGACCAGTCGGTATGCGGCGCGCGGTTGAGCACGAGCCATCCGTACAGCAACCCGCGATACGTCTGCCAGCGCATGCCTTTCTTCTCGTAGAACGGCAGGAGTGCGCGCTGAAGTGCCGGCAGGTTGTAGTACGGCACGCCCGGGAAGTAGTGGTGTTCGAGGTGGTAGTTCGAGTTGATGAAGACGAAATCCCAGAACCAGCTGCCGCGCATGAGCGTGCCCCACTTGGCGGGGTCTGACGGATCGATGTCGTAGTGCTGGCCAAGCCGGTTCAGCGTGAATGCGATCGGGAAGACGAAGAAGACCGGGATGACGTGCGCGCGGAGCGCCGCGGCGCCGCCGAACGCCCACCAGAGGAGCGCAATCGCGGCGAGGTGGAATCCGATGGCCGCCCGCCGCTCCCACCGGATTATCGCGCGCAACGCTTCCGGATACGTCGCGTTCTCTTTTCGCGCCGCACGGAAATAGATCGGAAATAAGGCCGGCGTCGCGTAGAGCAGCTTGTACCACCGGGCGTTCACCTTCGGCGAGAGGTGATGCCGCTTCGGATCGTCCTCCGACGACCCGAGCTCGGCGTGATGGTCGAGATGCCACCGCGTGAATTGCGTCGCCGAGATGCCGCTCGGAATCGCGTAGGCCAGCGCCAGCCACCGCTCGGCGCGCGGATGGCGCGTCTCGAACACGAGATGGTGCAGCACCTCGTGCAGCAACACCGTGAAGTTGAAGATCGTGAAGCCCTGCACGATCGCGAGCGGAATCCAGATCCACGGCGCCTCGAGCCGGATCAGTCCCCAGGTGGCGAGGCCGAGAATCAGGAACTGCCGCGCGGCCACGGCCATGTGCCGTCCCGGCGACTTCGCGTGCAGCACCCGCATGGTCTCGCGGCTGACCGCCTGTCCGAGCTCGGCCCGCAGCGCCGTCGCGTGTGCGCTGTAGTAGTGCGACTTCACGGGATCCATTGTAAGGGTCGGGGTTGAGCCGGGTCGCCTCAGATGGGCGGAAGACGGCCCAGGCTTAAGGCCCAAGGTCTAAGGGGCAAAGAGGGACAGTCCTTCGGCCTCGGGGTTCAGCGTGCACCGACGGTCTACCCGCCGCTCGGCTCCCCTTCCGGCTCCGCGGCAGCCGTACGGCCCAGTCGGCTCAGAAATACGCCGGTGAGGACCGCGGCCCCGCCCACCAACGTCGCGCGCGTCAGCGGCTCACCCAGCCAGAGCGCCGCGAACCCAATCGCGACGATCGGGACGAGATTGGAATAGAGGGACGTTCGCGCCGGCCCGATGCGCTGCACGGCCGTGTACCAGATCAGGTACGACAGGCACAGCGCGAGCACGGCCGAGAGCACGAGCGCGGTCCACGTCCATGCGCTCACGGTTGCCCAGTCCATCCGGACGATCTGCGGCAGCGCCAGGATCACGTACGGCACCGCACCGATCGCCATCGTCATGCCCGTGACGTAAAGCGGCGAGTGACGCTTGATGAGCCGCGCGCCGCCGAGCGTATACGCCGTCCAGCAGCAGACGGAGATCATGACCAGGAGATCGCCCCGGAGCGTCGTGCCGCCGAACGAGGCGCCGCGTCCGACGACGAAGTAGATGCCGGCGACGGAGACCGCCGCGCCAATCCAGTGCAGCGCGCCGATCTTCTCGCGCCCGATGAGGGCAGACACGGTGGCGATGACGACAGGCGTCGCGCCGATGATCAGCGCGCCGTTCGAGACCCTCGTGAGCGCGACGCCGCCGACGAAAAAGAGCTGATACATCCAGTGACCCACGACGCCGAGCCACAGGAGATCGAGCCGGTCGCGCCGGGTGAGCGGAGATGGCGTATAGAACACTGACGACATCCGGCCGCCCGACGCGCGCGCCCTCCGCTGCGCGATCCGGATTGCCGTGAGAAAGATGCACGACGCCAGCGCGATGCGAATCGCGTTGAACACCTGCGGCGGCATCTCGTCGAACGCGCGCTTGATGACACTGTAATTCGCCCCCCAGATGAGAACCATCAGGATCAGGAGGGCGTCGATGGAGCGCGTGAATGGTGTCACCGAAGTACTGGAGTGGAAAGAGCCAGAAGTACGGGCGTGAAAAGACGCTGAAGTACTGGCGTGTGAAGGGATCGCGAAGTACGGAGTGACGCGCGCTCGAAGTACTGCTTGTCTCGCAAGCACTCCTCCGAGCGTACTTCAGTCAGCGACGCGCGGTTAGTTTGACAGAGTGACGGGACTGGCCCGGCGGCGGCGCTGTGGGTGGTACTCTGAAGAGCACTTCAGGGTGTACCTGAAGTGCTCTTCAGAGCGTACTTCGAACGCTTTTCACTCCGTACTTCGCGTGCGTGTCACTCCGAACTTCGAGCGACAGTTCCCTAGGGCCGAAACGGATTGGCGAAGAAGAGAATCAGCGAGATGAGCAGGACGTAGATGACGAGTGACTCGATCAGGACGAGACCGAGAATCAGGACGCCGCGGATATCGCCCGACGCGCTGGGGTTGCGGGCGATGGCTTCGGCGGCCGAGCCGATGGCTTTGCCCTGGCCGATGGCGCCGAGCCCGGCGGCGATGCCGAGCGCGAAGCCGGCGGTGACGATCGACGCGACGACGGCGTTGAGCCCCCACGTGGCTCCGGCGGCGGGTTCCTGCGCATAGAGCGGCGCGGTTGCCACGCTCGTCAGGAGCAGCCCTACCCATGCCAGAACGGACCGGTTGGACCTCACAGCGGACCTCCTACCGAGAGTATGTGAAATATTTCACAATCAGTCAAGCCTAGGCCGCCGCCGGCGCCGGATGCGCCCCCGACGACGGTTCGTGGTGCCCGTGCCCCTCGTCGTGATGCTCGCTCACCACCGCGCCCTGCAGGTAAATCACGCTCAGCAGCACGAAGATGAACGCCTGCAGCCCGCCCGTGATGAGCCCGAGCGCCATCATCGGCAACGGCACCAGGAACGGCACCAGAAACGCGAGAATCGCGATGACCAGCTCTTCGCCGAAGATATTCCCGAAGAGCCGCAGCGAGAGCGAAAGCACGCGCGCCAGATGGCTGATCACCTCGATGAGGAGCATCAACGGCAGCATCAGCACCGGCACGCCCGGCGGCCCGAGAAAGTGCTTGAGGTATCCGATGAGGCCCTGGGCCTTCACGCCCTGCAGGTGGTAATACACCCACGACGTGAGCGCGCAGCCGACCGTGACGTTGATATTGCTCGTCGGTGCCATGAAGCCCGGCACGAGCCCGATGTAGTTGGCCACCAGAATGAACGCGCCGAGCGCCGCCGATGAGCGGCAGGAACTGCCGGCCCTTCGGCCCAATCCACTCGTCGAGCAAGCCGGCAACCGCCGAGACCAGATCTTCGAGAATGATCTGGAACTTGCCCGGGTTCTCCACCGACAGGCGCGACCGCACGATCAAGCCGAGCGCCGTCAGCCCGAACATGACGAGAAAGCACATCACGACGTAATCGGGTATGACGTCGGCGCCCGCGTGCGTCGGATGCCCGAGCGCCACCTTCAGCGGCTCGACGAGCCCGCCAAGGAGCGCATTCACCCACTGGACGATCAGAAGCTTGTGTTCGATTTGTTCCATGCGTACGGCGCTAGGTCCGGTGGACCCCCCGCAGCAGCGCAATGGACGCGGCCAACGCCATGACGGACGCGCCGCTCAGCAGCCAAATCGGGGGCAGACGCAAACGCGCAATCATAACGTACGCCAACAGGCCCAGCAACGCGTAGCGGACGACGAACATCACGAAGCCTCTCGGCGCGCGGCGACGTCCAGGGACCGGTCTGCCGCCCGCGTTCGCCGGCTGCTCCGTCCGGCTCTGTCGCAGGATCGCGTCGGCGATGCCGGTGACGCCGTGCTTGATCGCCCAGTAGCTCACCGCGCCCAAAACGGCGCCCGCCACCACTCCCCCCACGGCGCGGAGACCACCCCCAGGCACGAGACCCGCCACAATCGCGAGCGCCGTCGTCAAACCCAACGCGAGCCGTTCCACCCGCGCGAGGAGCGCGTTCATCTCATGAACTTCCGGGTCGTGTAATAGACGTTGCGGATGCCGGCGACCAGACCGATCAAAAAGAAGACGATGAAACAGATTGGCGACCAGCCCGTCAGCCTGTCGAGCCACAGCCCGAGCGCCGCGCCGATGACGATGGCGATGACGAACGAGAGGCCGACACTTCCGAGCGTCCCGAACGTCCGCATGGCTTCGAGGCGGGCATAGGCGGGCTTGGTTGGCTGGGGCGGGTCGGCTGGTTTGGGTTCCTCGTTCACCCGTTCATGGTAATCGGTATACTCCGGAGCCTGGGAGGCACTCTATGGCGCTTCGCTTACATTCCCGCGGCCTGCTCATTCTGCCGGTCGCGTTGTCGGCCGCAGTCCTGGCACGTCCCTACGCGGCGCCGGCCGAGCAAGCCCCGGAGAAATCGATCTACGTGACGGTCATCGACGACGCGAGCAAACCGGTCACGGGTCTCACCGCCGCGGATTTCGGCGTGCGTGAAGACAACGTCATCCGCGAAGTCACGGGCGTGAAACCCGCGACCGAACCGCTTTCCGTCGTGCTGCTCGCCGATACCACGGAACATGTGAAGGAGGCGGTGCGCGACATTCGGACGAGCATGACCACGTTCGTCCGCGATCTGCTGGCGGCGAGCCCCGAAAGCCAGATTCAGCTTGGGGAGTTTCAGGGCGCGTCGACGGTGCGCGTGAAGTTCACGCCGAAAGTTCCCGATCTCGAGAAAGCCATTACGCGGCTCTTCCCGCAGCCGGATACGACATCCGTCATCTTCGAGGCGCTCGTCGACGCTTCCAAGGATCTCGGGAAACGGCCGTCGCCCCGCCGCGCGATCGTAAGCGTCAACATGGAGCCGACACCGGAACAGAGCCAGTTGCAGCCGAAAGACATCTTGAACGAGGTGATGAAGTCCGGCGCGTCGATCTGGGCGATCTCCGTGCAGACCGGGTCGAACCGGAACGTGGCGCGCGATCAGGTGCTGAGCGGCCTCGCCGTCAACACCGGCGGCATGCGTCAGAACATCATCACCGCGTCGGCGCTCGAGAACTGGATGAAGATCGTCGCGAGTTGCCTGACCTCGCAGTACGTCGTCACGTACCGGCGTCCTGACGCGACGCCGGCGAAAATGGTGCAAGTCGCGCTGCGGCAGGGACTTCCGCACAAGGCGCTCGCATCGTTCGCGGCGCCGAAATAGGCCCGTTCGCGGCCGGGAACGCGCCGGTGGCGTGGATCGTCACACAGGCTAGAGACCGCTCCTCCTCGATATACTGCAGGGAGGAGCGGATCCTCGCCCGACATCGCGCAGGAGTCCGGCTACGCGATTGCCGCTGGCCGCCGGACAGGAGCGGCGCACGATCCGCATGTCGGCCCGCGCGCCGATGTTTATGACATTCACAGGTTCAATCCACCGTGCTCTGGCCATGGCCGCCGCGGCCGCCCTGGTGGCCACAACGGCTCCGCTCGACGCGCAGCAGACACGCGAGCGTCGGGAACAGCACGTCTACGTGGCGGTGAGCACTGATGAGGACGCGCCGGTCACGGACCTCAAGCCCGCGGAGTTCACGGTCCGCGAGGACGACCTCGCGCGCGAGGTTCTGCGCGCGTCGCCGGCGCCGCCGACGCATATCGCGCTGCTGGTCGACGACAGCCAGGTGGCGCAGCAGGCCGTCGCCGATCTCCGGACCGCCCTCGCCAGCTTCGTGAAGAAGATGTTCGCGGGCGCCGAAGGGCTGCAGATGTCCTACACGACGTTCGGCGAGCGACCGACGCGTGTCGTGGACTTCACGAACAGCCCCGCGACGATCGAGAAGGCCGTCGCGCGATTGTTCCATCGCACAGGCGCGGGTTCGTATTTCCTCGAAGCCGTCGAGGAGGCGGCCCGCGACATCCGAAAGCGCGAGGCGCAGCGGCCGGTTATCGTCGCCTTCGTCGTGGAGCGCGGACCTGAGTTCAGCTCGACCATCAACAAGGCGGTGGCCGAGGCGCTCAAAGCCGTCAACGCGTCGCTCTGGACCATCGTGTTGCAGGAAGGCGCGCAAAACGTCGGCACGCCTGAGCTCCGCGAGCGGGCGATCGTCCTGGGCGACGTCACGCGCGACAGCGGCGGCGACAACAAGACCGTGCTGAGCCGGCAGGCGCTCGAATCGGCGTTCCTGAGCCGCGCCGCCCTGCTCCTGTCGCGCTACGACGTCGTCTACGGCCGGCCCGACTCCTTGATTCCGCCGAGCAAGCTGGAGGTCGATGTGAAGCGGAAGGACGTCCGGGTCCTGGCGCCGCGCTGGGTCAGCAAGTGACCGTTCGCCGCGCGCTCATCACCGTCGCGTGCGCCACCGCCCTCGCGGGGACGGTGGCCGCGCGACAGGTGTTCAAGAGCGGCACGGATCTCGTCCTGCTGAACGTCACCGTCACCGACAGCGCCGGCCACCTCGTCACCGGCCTCACGCAGGAGAACTTCCAGGTCTACGAGGACGGCGTCCTCCAGACCGTGACCAACTTCTCGAAAGATCCGCTGCCGATCGCGCTGTCGATCCTGCTCGACAGCAGCACCAGCATGGACCGCAAGCTCCCCGTCGCGCAGGAAGCGGCGGCCGGCTTTGCGCGCCGCCTCACGCCCAAGGACGTCGCCCAGATTATCGACTTCGACAGCCAGGCCCAGATTCTCCAGACCTTCACGAACGACAAAGTGGCGCTCGAGCAGGCCATCCGGCGAACCCAGGCGGGCGGCTCGACGTCGTTGTTCAACGCCCTGTATACGGCATTGAGCGAGCTCAAATCCGTTCGCGCGCAGGCAACGGGCGAGGTCAGGCGGCAGGCGATCGTCGCGCTCTCGGACGGTGAGGACACGACGAGCCTCGTGACGTTCGAAGACGTGCTCGATCTCGCCAAGCGGTCCGAGACGGCCGTCTACGCCATCGGCCTCCGCGACAAGGGCGACCCCGCGATGAGCGGCAAGTGGAACGAGGCCGACTACGTGCTGAAGACACTGGCGCACGAAACCGGCGGCCGGCCGTTTTTCGTGGACGACGTTTCGCAGCTGCCGGCGATTTACAGCCAGATTGCCGACGAGCTGTCGAATCAGTACAGCGTCGGGTACGTCTCGAAGAATCCGAAGCGCGACGGCGCCTGGCGCCGCATCATCGTGCGGATCACGAAGCCGAACGTCACCGCGCGCGCCAAAGCCGGCTATTTCGGCCCCAAAGACAAACGATGAGAGCGCCGGTCGGACGGGTCTACATCATCGGCGCGGGCCCCGGAGACCCCGGGCTTCTGAGCGCGCGGGGCGTGCGCCTCCTCGCCGACGCCGACGTCGTCGTCTACGATCGCGCGGTCGAGGCCGTGCTGCGATGGGCGCGGCCCGAAGCGGAACGGATCGCGGCGGGTGCTCCGGCCGAGCGCGAGACCGCCCAGGACGCGATTTCCATGCTGCTCGCGGAAAAGGCGCGCGAGGGACATCTCGTCGCCAGGCTCAAGTGGGGCGACCCCTTCGTCTTCGACAGCGGCGCGAAAGAAGCGCTCTTCCTCCATGAGCAGGGGATTCCGTTCGAGGTCGTGCCGGGCATTCCCGCGGCGATCGGCGCGCCGGCGTACGCCGGGATCCCGGTGACGTATCCGGGCGCGAGCGACGCCCTGGTGTTGCTTCGCGGCCACGAGGGCGAGACCGACGCAACCCCGGAAGTGGACTGGGCTGCCCTCGCGCAAATCGATGGGACGCTCGTCTGTTACGCGGGCGGCCGGCAGGTCCCGTCGATTCTCCAGTCGCTCCTCGACAACGGCGCCGAAGAAGATCGCGCGGTCGCGCTCATCTATCGCGGGACGTCGCCCGCCCAGCAGACCGTCACCGGCAGCCTCAAGAGCGTCCTCGAAGCGACCTCGGGGGACGGTGCCGGCGATGCCGCGCTGCTCGTCGTGGGCGAAGTCACGAGCCTCCGGAATCACCTCCGATGGTTCGACGTGCGTCCGCTCTTCGGCCGGCGGATTGTCGTCACCCGGCCGCCGGAGCAGGCGCGCGAGCTGGCCGAGGAGCTCGAGAACCTCGGCGCCCAGGCGATCGAGGCGCCGACGTTCAAGCTCGAGCCGCCGGAAGATCCCGAAGCGGTCGATCGTGCCGCGGCTTCGGTCGACAACTACCAGTGGGTCCTCTTCGAATCGGCGACGGCCGTCAGCCGGTTCTTTTCGGCGCTCGCCCGCGGGCCGCGGGACCTGCGTGCCCTCGGCGGCGTATCCGTCTGCGCCATCGGCCCGTCAACGGCAGATCGGCTTGCGGCGCAAGGCATCAAAGCCGACGTCGTCATTCCGGAGTTTCGCGTCGAGAGCATCGGGGATGCGGTCGCGAGCCGCGGATCGCTCACCAGCCAGCGGGTCCTGATCGTCAGGCCCGACCACCTGCGCGACGTCCTCGCCGACGACCTGCGCCAGCGCGGCGCGACGGTGACCGACCTCGTCGCATACCGCACCGCGCGGGAATCGACGGACTCCCCGGCCGCGCAAAACCTCTACCGGCTGCTGCTCGACGGTCGGATCGACGCGGTCATGTTCACGAGCCCGAGCGCGGTCAGCCGCTTCGCGGCGTTGATTGGCGAGGAACAGGCGGCCGACCTGCTCAACACGACGGTCGTCGCCGCGATCGGACCGGTGACTGCCGCGGCGGCGGTCGAGCTGGGGATCCACCCGACGGTCGTCGCCGACACCTACACGGTGGACGGACTCGTGGAGGCGCTGGTGCAGCACTTTGAGATGACCTCCGAGGTCATTTTACGAAATGCGTAAAATGACCTCGGAGGTCATTTCTACCCCCCGAAGTACGACGGCAGCGTCATGTCCCGCATCGTCCGGAGCCCGGGTGGCGCGGCGATGACCTTCGGGATGGAGTTCACCGTGATCGACGCCGTCGCGACGTCGCCATGGACACCGCCGGCGAGCTTCATCTGGAGCGGCGGGTTGCCGGTGATCCGGACCGCGTCGTACGACTCCGGCGCCCCCAGATACGCTTCCATGTGCAGCTTGATGATCGGGACGCCCTTGCGGTACCCGACGCCGTCCTGAATCAGGCCGCAGACCTTGCCGGGCGGCACGGTCAGGAACTGGCTGGAGACTTCCTTCTCGGCCATCTTCGGCCGAATCTCGTCGGTCACCTTGTCGAGCTTCCACCCGAGCGCCTCGGCGATCATCGTGATCGACTCGGCGAGTCCGACGTGGCGCACGCTCGCGTCGTCGACCTTGGCCTGGAACTCCTCGCGCGTGAGGCCGGCGCCGATCTTCTTCTGGAACGGCAGGCGGCGGATGCGCGCGTCCTGGATGCGATCGACTTCGATCGCGGTCACGCTTTCGCAGACGCCGGTGAGGGCGATGGGCAGCGCGTCCATGACAAACCCCGGGTTGACGCCCGTCCCGAGCACGGCCACCCGGGCGCGCTTGGCCAGCGCGTCGATCTTCTTCGCCGGCGCGGCGTTACTCTTCACCGGGTACGCCAGCTCTTCGGTCGTCGAGACGATCGGCACCTTCAGCTTCAGCACGGCCTCGAACTCAGGGATGACCTTCTTCAGCGACGAGCTCGTGCAGAGCACCGCGACGTCCGGCCGCGTCGCCTTGATGGTGGCGCTGATGTCGCTGCCGACCTTGACGCGCAGCTTGCGTCCGACGTCGCAGACCTCGCCGAGATCTCTGCCGACCTTCGCCGGATCGATGTCCACGGCGCTGACGATGGTCAGGCCTTTGCGACTGGCAACCTGACGGACCACGCCCGCGCCGATGGGGCCGAGTCCGACATGCATCACTTTGATGGGCACGATGTCACTCCTTGGGTCAAACGGACAATTGTAAGTCGGGCGCGGGCTCGGCCGTCGTGTAGGATTTGTGCACCTCGTGATGCCGCGCGCCACCGTGCTCGGGGCTTTCCTTGAAGCCTGGCGGAGGGTCCTCGGCGCGCCGGCGGTGACGGCGTCGCTGCTGGCGGCCGTCTGGATTCTGGCGCAGCCGCTCGCCATCGCCCTCGAGAGCTCGCTCGATCGGCAGTTCGTCGTCACCCTCGCACCGTTCGGACCCGACCCTGAAGGCACCTCGGTCGCGGCCGAACGGGCCCGCGAGCTGGGCCGGATGATCGACCGCGAGCTCGGCTTTTTCGGGTCGCCGTCGGCCGTGAGCGAGTGGCTGCGCGTCGACCCGCTGAACCCGGTCATCGCCGGCGCTGCGGCCGCCTCCATCGCGTTCTGGCTGTTCCTGTCCGGCGGCATCCTCGACCGCTTCGCCCGCGCCCGTCCGATCCGGACCGCCGCGTTTTTCGCGGCCTGCGGCGTGTTTTTTGTGCGGTTTCTGCGGCTGGCGGTGTTGATCGGCGCCGCGTACTTCGTCCTGTTCCGGTGGGTGTACCCGTTTCTCTTCGAGGCCCTGTTTTCGCTCTTCACCAGCGACCAGACGAGCGAACAGGGCGCGCTTCGAGTGCGTGCGCTGCTGTACGTCGTGTTCGCCGTCGCGCTGATGTTCGTCGGCGTCGTCGCCGATTTCGCCAAAGTCCGCGCCGTCGTCGAGGATCGACGCGGCATGCTCGGCGCGCTCGCTGCGAGCATCCGGTTCGTCCGCCGCCGGCCGCTGCGCGTTCTGGGTCTCTACCTGCTCAACCTCTTCACCGTCGTCGTGATTCTCCGGTTGTGGGTGCAGGCCGAACCACCGCCAGATGCACCCGGTTGGCTCGGCTTCCTGCTTCTTCTGCTCTACCTCGTCGCGCGCATCTGGGCGAAGCTGGGGTTCATGGCATCGGAGGTCGTCTTCTTCCAGGGCGAACTCGCGCACGCGGAGTACACCGCCACACCGCTGCCGATGTGGCCGGACTCACCGGAAGCCGAGGCGATGGAAAACCTGAAGGCCCAAGGCCAAAGGCCCTAGGCCCGCCTTGGGCCTTGGGCCTTTCGCCTTGTTATAGTCCCTCCATGTCCGATCGTGGGGAGAGAATCGCCAGGTGGCTTCGCGAGCGCGCCGACGACGCCGGGGCGCGCGGGTTCGTCTTCGGGTTGAGCGGCGGCATCGACTCGGCCGTCGTCGCGCGGCTGTGCCAGCTCGCCGCGCCGCAGCGGGTGCTCGGCGTGCTGCTGCCGTGCTACAGCCACCCGCAGGACGAAGAGGACGCGCGGCTCGTCGCATCGACGTTCTCGATTCCCATCGTTCGCGTCGATCTGGACTCGACCTTCGACGCCCTGACCGAGTCCCTGCACACTGCCGTCAAGGGTCTCCCCACAGCAGGTCGAATCGCTGGACATCAAGCAGCAGATGCCCGAAGCGAACGTCAAGCCGCGCCTGCGCATGTCGGCGCTCTACTTCATCGCCAATTCGCTGAACTACCTCGTCGTCGGCACGGGCAACCGCAGCGAGCTCACCCTTGGGTATTTCACGAAATACGGCGACGGCGGCGTGGACCTGCTGCCGATCGGCGGACTGCTCAAGAGCGAAGTCCGCGCGCTCGGCCGCGAGCTCGGCGTACCCGATCGCGTCATCGACAAGCCGCCGACGGCGGGCCTCTGGGTCGGCCAGACCGACGAAGCCGAAATGGGATTCAGCTACGACACGCTCGAGGCGTACGTCACGAAGGGCCCGTCAGCGGTGGACAAAGCGGTCGCCGAGCGAATCGAACGACTGAGGAAGGTCTCGGATCACAAGCGGGCATTGCCGCCAGTAGGACCGGTTTGAAGAAACTCAGAACTTAGAACTCTGAACTTAGAACTTCGAACGGTCCCGAGTTCTTAGTTCAAAGTTCTGAGTTCTAAGTTAAGGGATCTTTTCAGTTAACAGGCTTCGACGGCGGCCCGAAGGGCTCGGTCGGCGGCGTGGCCGCATTGAGTTCCCAGACCACATTGCCGCTGTTGACCGCGAACGATCGGGAACCGGACGTGCCGAAGGTCTGCGGCACGGCCGTCGCGTAGTAGGACGTGATCGTCGCCGCGCCGTTGCAGTCGTTCTGCCCTGCCTGCGATCCCGCTCCGGGACCGAGCGCGAAGTTGTAGCCCGCCTTGACCGGCGTCGCCGACTGGCCGAGGTCGGCGCCGACGAACGCGTCGTTGCTTCCAGGCGGCGCGGTACCGAGGATGAGATAGGTCGAAGCGAATCCACCGTTGCCGCACGACGTGGAATACATCACCTGGGACGCGGCGGTGGTGCGCAGCGCGATCGCGGCCGACGTCTCGTTAGCCGTCATCTTCGATCTCAGCAGCCCGGGCACGGCGATCGCCGCGATGATGCTGATGATGGCGACGACGATGAGCAGTTCGATGAGGGTGAAACCCTCGTCCTTCCGGTTATGGCGGATCATGATGATCTCCCTGTGATCCAATCTTCGGCCGCTGGCTTGCCCCGCCGTAGCGCAACGCGCGAAGGCGGGCCTCCATCGGTCGCATCGACGGCGTGGACCTAATCTTACTTCCCTGGAGCGGCTGTGCTGTGCGACCGCCGGGGGTCGGCGCCCCCCTGGACCGTACCCTTCGCACTATTGACGACGGCGAGGGCCGCGTAGCCGTATTTGACTTCACCCTTGCGCCCGACCTTCGCGAACGTGTGCCCCCGGGCCTCGAGGTCGGCCAGGAGCGTGCGCGGCAGCCGATCCTCGATCTGCACCCGCGACCGGCCGCCTTCGCCGCCGCCGATCAGCATGCGGGGGGCTTCGATGGCCTGCTGGGCAGGCATCCCGCTGTCCACGACGTTCAGGATGATGCTGTAGACGGAGGCGGGTATCCACGCGTTCCCGGCGCATCCAACCGCGAGGCGAGGCGTGTAACCCGGGATGCCCGACGGCGTGGCGCCCTGGGCGGGTGCAAACACCAGCGTCGGCACGCTCGTCGTCGACGTTCGCATCAGGGGCACCATCGACCCGAATCCCGTCCCGCCGCGGCCGCCGCGGAAGTGATCGTTGTAGAGGAATCCGAGGCCCTTCGACACGTAGTAGTTCCCGCCCCACGTCGAGAGTGTCTGGGTAAAGGCGATCATGTTGCCTTCGGCATCCGCGACGACGAACGCGGTCGTGCCGGTCTGGACGCGACCGCCGGGTCCACCCCAGTCGTGTTCGTCGGGTGCGCTGCCCGGGTAACCCGGACTGTCCGGAACAGGCAGTCCTCCACCGCGGCCGCCACCCTGCGCGACGTACACCTTCTTCGGATCGATCAGCTTGAAGCGCTCGAGCGCGTGCGCCGGATCGAGGTGGTTGCCGAGATCGACCGGCCACCGTTCCGGATCCGCGATGCGCGCGCCGCCGTCGCGGACACGCCACGCATCGATCGCGTGGTGGAGAAAATCCGGATCTTTCGCGAGCGTCGCGCCCGAAGCGGCCTGGTAGTGATCGAGAATCTGAAGCGTCTCGATGATCTGCAGGCCGGTCGAGACCGGCGCCGGCACCGAGTAGACCAGATGGTTGCGGTATCTGCCGGCGAGCGGTTTCCGTTCCATCGCGCGGTACTGCGCGAGATCGTCCTCAGAGATGATGCCGCCGTTTGCCGCCATGTCGGCCGCGATGCGCTTCGCGATCGATCCGCGATAGAACGACTGGCCGCCTTCCTTCGCGATCGTCCGCAGCGTTTCGGCGTAGTCTTTGTTCACGAACCGATCGCCGGGAGCAATCGGCTTCCCGTTGGGGATGAACAGCCTGGCTGATTCCAGGTACTTCGCGAACGATGCGCGGCCTTCCTCGACGGTCGTGGGCAGCGCCTCGTCGAGGATGAATCCCTCGTCGGCAATCTTCACGGCCGGCGCGATGAGATCCGCCCACTGCACCTTCTTGCTGCCATATTTCTGATAGAGGAGATCGAGCCCGGCGACAACGCCCGGAATCGCGGCGACCGTCGGCCCGTCGCTGGCGGTCCGCGCGCCCGTCGGGGTGAAAATTTTCGGATTGTCGGGCGTCGCGCGGCTGGGCGACATGTCCTTGTATTCGATGACGACCGGCTCGGACATGCCTTTGAGGAACAGGATCGCCTGGCCGTCGCCGCCGATGCTCGACGCGTCGGGCTCGACGACGCCGAGCGCGAACGACACGGCGATCCCCGCATCGACGACGTTGCCGCCGCGCTCGAGGATGGCTGCCCCTGCCGCCGAGGCGAGCGGATGTCCGGACGCGACGACCGCGCGCGGCGATTCGACCGCGGGCTTCATCAGCGGCTGCTCCGCGATCATGCGATCGATCACGGCTTCGGCCGACGCCGCGTCCGTGACGCGCGACATCTCCCGGCGGTATTTCTCTTTGAGCGCGTCCCAGGCGGCTGACGACTCGCCCGTCGAGTAATACATCGACTTCAGCGTTTGCCAGACCTGGTCGAAGGCCGATACCCAGCGGGCGCTGTCGCTCGCCGCGAGTGACAGTGCGGTTGCGCTTTCATCTACCGCCAGCGGCGCCGCGACGCGCCAGAGGGCGTATTCGGTCGTGCTCGAGGAAAACGCGGCCGGCGGATCCGTATCGCTGCGATTCGGGTCGCCGTTGTAGCCGCCGGCCGTCGTCAGAAACGTGGCAATCAGAAGCGTCTGGCCGTCCGGCGACCACGCGGGAACCCCGCCGTGACGGGACGCGAGGGTGACGCTCATGGGATCGGGCGTGGTGGCGGCTCCCCCCGGGCCGCCAGCCGGAGGTCCGCCGGCTCCTCTGCCGCCGCCGCGAGCCCCCGGGCCGGCGGCGCCGCGGCCGGCCTGCGCCGCATCGTCGCTCTGGCTCGCGGTTGCGCCGAGCGAGGGCGTCGTCGTCACCCAGACGAAGTTCGTCGTCGCCGTCCGCGCGGCCGCGTACGCGATGCGCGCGTTGTCGGGAGCCCACGCGGGAAAGCTCTCGATCCCGGCCGTGCGCGTCACGCGCGCCGACCGTCCCGCGGCCGGCGCGCCAGCCGTGCCCGTGACGGGAGGAAGTTCACGAACCCAGAGATCCGCGTCGTTGTTGTTCTCGGACTCGCGGTCCGAGACGAACGCGACGAGCTTGCCGTCCGGCGACACGCGCCCTTGCCATTCACCCGCGCCGTCTGGTGTGAGCTTCACCGGCTCGGATGACGTGTCGGAATTCGTCAGATACAGCTGCCAGGTGCCGTGAGGCGGACGGTGAGAGAACACCAGGCGTCCGTCACGCGCCCACGACGGCCAGCGTTCGTCGCCGGCAAGGGAGGTCACGCGCCGGGCGGCGCCACCCGCGGCCGGAGCGATCCACAGATCGGTACTGACCGTTCGTGCTCGCGCTGAACGCGATCGACTTGCCGTCGGGCGACCAGGCCGGATCGCGCTCGGCGGCCCAGCCTTCGGCCTTCGCGACCAGCCGCCGCGAGTCGCGGCCATCCGGGTTCATCGTCCAGATCGCCTCGAACCACGTCGCGGCGATGCGCTTGCCGTCCGGGGCCCACGCCGCTTCCCGTACTCCGGTGACGACGGCCTGATCTTTACTGCCCTGTTCAGGCCCGTTGGCGCGGGCTTCAGACCGCCTGTCAGGCCGGCTGAGGCCGGCCTCTACGTGAGACGCGTCCTCTGGCACCGCGCTTCGCACGAACGCGCCCGCGGCGAACGTCCCGGCGGCCAGAATTCCGACGAACGCGCTGCGATGATTCACGGCTTCACCAGTTCCCGCACGGCATCGACGATGGCGCGCGCGGAGATGCCGTAGCGATCCAGCAGTTCCTTCGGGGGACCGCTGCGCGGGATCTCGCGGACGGCAAGCCGCTTCACGCGAAAGCCCTGGTCCCAGACGGCTTCGCTCACGGCGTCGCCCAGCCCGCCATGTCCGTAGTGATCTTCGACGGTGATGACGCGTCCAGCGGTGGCGCGGCCGGCCGCGACGAGCGTATCGCGGTCGATCGGCTGCACCGAATACGTGTCGATGACGCGAATCGCCAGGCCTTCGTGCTGCAGCGTCTTGTGCGCCTCGAGCGCTTCGTAGACCGTGATCCCGGCGGCGACCACCGTGACGGCGTCTTTCGGGCTTTCACGCAGCGTGGCCGACCCGCCGACGACGAACGACCGGTTCGCGTCGTAGATGACTTCGGTCTTAGGGCGGCTCAGCCGGACGTACACAAGTCCTTTCATCCCGGCGGCGAGCGCGAGGAGCCGTACGGCACTGACGCCGTCGCAGGGATACAGGACGGTGCAGTTCGGCACGCCGCGCATCATGGCGAGATCTTCGAGCGCCATCTGCGACGGGCCGTCTTCGCCGATCGACACCCCCGCGTGCGAGCCGGCGAGCTTGACGTTCGAGTCGGAGATCCCGGCGAGGCGGATGAAGTCGCTGGCGCGCTCGATGAAACACGCGAAGCTCGACGGAAACGGGATCGCGCCGCGGCTCGCGAGGCCCATCGCGGTGCCGACCATCGCCTGTTCGGCGATGAAGCACTGATAGAAGCGATCGGGAAAGGCCTTCTCGAAGTGCTCGCTGTAGGTCGAGTTCTTCACGTCCGCGTCGAGCGCGACGATCCGTGTGTCAGCCTTGCCGAGGGCGACGAGCACGGTGCCGTACGCCTCGCGGGTCGCGACCTGATCGCCAACCTTGTAGCCGGGCGCGATCGCGGCCGTGAAATCAGTGGGCGGGGGCTCCGCGAGCCGTCGTCCGGGTTTCGGAATGACCGGCGTCGGGTCCGAGGTCTTCTCGAACTGCTGCTCGAGCTCGGCGATCGCCGCGTCGGTTTCCCTGCCCGGCTTGAGCGGCTTGCCGTGCCAGCCTTCTTTGCCCGCGAAGATCGAGACGCCTTTCCCCTTCACCGTCTTCGCGACAATCATCGTCGGCCGGTTTTTGGTCCGCCTGGCTTCGGCGAGCGCGTTCAGAATCGCCTGGAGGTCATGGCCGTCGATGGCGATGGCATGCCAGCCGAACGCCGTCCACCGCCTCGTGAACTCGTCGAGCACATGATCCCACTGCGTCTCGCGGCTCTGGCCGAAGCCGTTGACGTCGGTAATCGCGCACAGGTTGTCGAGGTGGTGGAACGGGGCGATCTGCGCGGATTCCCAGATGGCGCCCTCTGCGCTTTCGCCGTCGCCGATGAGCACGTATGTCCGGTAGTCGGAGCCGATGCGCCTTGCGTTGAGCGCCATGCCGACGCCGGCGCAGAGACCCTGGCCGAGCGATCCGGTGGCGACGTCCACGAACGGCAGCCGCGGCGTCGGATGACCCTCGAGATCGGAATCGATCTTCCGAAGCGTCAGCAGATCCTCGCGCGGAAACGCGCCCGCCTCGGCCCAGGCCGCGTACAGGATCGGCGCGGCGTGGCCTTTCGACAACACGAAGCGATCGGCTTCGGGGTGACGCGGGTCCTGCGGATCGAAACGCATCTCCGCGAAGAACAGGGCCGCCATGATCTCGGCCGCCGACAGACACGTCGTCGGATGACCGGAGCCGGCGGCGCTCGTCGATCGGATCGAGTCGATGCGAAGTTGAGTGGCGATGTTGTGAAGAACCGTGAGTGATGGCGCGGGCATGCCGTCAGCCGGCCAGTCTACTGTACCGGAGTTGATCCTTAAAGGCTTGACTTGAGAGACGTGTCATACAATCGAGGCGATGTTGCGCTTCGCGTCGCTGCTGATCCTCGTCGTCTGGATCGGCGGACTGGCGACGATCGGTTTCGTCGGTGCGCCGGCGGTGTTCGAGGCGCTCGAACGCCGCGATCCGGCAAACGGCCGTATGATCGGCGCGCTCGTCTTCGGCGCGGTTCTCGCGCGGTTCCATCGCATCTCCTGGATTCTCGGCGCGGTGCTGCTCGGCGTCTTCGGCCTCCGCGCCGCGCTCGGCCCGAGACCTCGACGGCTTGGAATCCGGCTGTGGGCGACGGCTGCGATGCTCGCAATGAGCCTGACGGCCGGGCTGTGGATCGCACCGCGAATCGAGACGATTCGGGCCGAGACGTCGGGACCGATTGCGAATCTGCCGGAAAGCGACGCAATCCGGATCGAGTTCGGGCGCCTTCACGGCGCGTCGACGGCGCTGATGGTGCTCACGATCGTGATTGGTGCGGGTTTGATTTGGGTGGAGATGAAGGATGGGTGACAGAAAAATCTGAAATCTGGAATCTGGTTTGGAATCGGGGAATCGGGGAATCTGGGAGTCACGATGGCGCATGATTCAGAAGCGGCGATGCTTGATGTCAATGCGTTGCTCACCGCGATCGCCGCGGCTCCCGACGCGAACGCGGCGATGCAGATCGCGGTCGAGCGGCTCAAGGCCGAGCTTCCGCACTACACGTGGGTCGGGATTTATCTTCTGGACGGGGACGATCTGGTGCTCGGGCCGTACCTCGGCAAGCCGTCACCCCACACGCGGATTCCGCTCAATCGCGGCATCTGCGGCGCCGCGGCGAATCAGAAGGCAACGATCGTCGTCGACGACGTTAATTCGGATCCGCGGTATCTGGCCTGCAGCATCGAGACGAAGTCGGAGATCGTCGTGCCGATCATGCGGGACGGCCGGGTGTTCGGCGAGATTGATATTGATAGCGACCGGCCGACGGCGTTCGGGGCGAGCGATCGCGCATTGCTCGAAAGCGTCGCACGGGGGTTGGCGGAACGCTTCTAATATCAGGTAGCAGCCGGGCGGAACCCCTGCCTTGGGCGCAGGGGGTCCCGAGTTCGAATCTCGGCGCCCCGACCAATCTTTTCAATGAGTTACGGCCGTTCTGCGAACGGCCGTTTCTGTCAGCTGTAGCGGATTTGTAGCTGTTCGGATGCCGCGACGCATTCGCGCTCGGGCTCCGCGGCGCGAACTCCGCCGACATCGCAGTATCGCTCGCTGAAATGCGCAGTCTTATTCGCCGGATCCATACCGGCGTGCGTCTCGTTGTCGGCACCGACGCGCCTCTGGTGCCTTTTGGCAGCGGCTTCCATGGCGAGTTCGCCCGCGTGATGGAGCTGCCCGGCTCCGGGCCGACAGCTGCGGATACCAGTTCCCGCCGGAGGAGCAGCCGCTTGGCGCTGACCATGTGACGGAAACCACCGAATCGTGTGGTTGGCGAAGCGCGCCTGCCGGCGCTCTAAAGGAACTGCCGCAACCACACTCCACCGCCCACACCGTTCGGATGCCCCCGCGCTCGCCACCGAAACCCTCTCCTTCAACGCCGCAGGATATCCTCTCTTCGCACTGACGCCTCCACGACAAACCTCAAACTGGTAACTCCCAATCCGAAAGCCACTGCGGACCACGCCTCGCGAATGGGTGAAGGGACTCTCTCGGTCACGTTAACAGGCGCGATGCGACGTCGGCAGGCGCAAGGCGATATTCTCACCGTCGTCGACTGACTTGTCATGACACAAGCTGCCAGTAACGACAGATCGCCAGCTGACATCAGCGACAGGGCGTCAGCAGCCCCATAACAATTTCGTTTCGGTGATTTCACTACTGCACAAGCCCTTCGGAACTCGGCAATTGCAGCTCTAGCGCAAAGGCGCAAGGCCGAAGTACATCTTTGGCGGTTCCCTTGCAAACAGTCGCTCAGCGTTCGTGAAACCGGGCACAGCCCAAGCCAATCGGCCAACAACTCTCGATCGGGCGTTACGCGCCGAGCAGTCCGGGCAACGGTATGGATCGATCGACAGTTCCGTCGCCCCAAGAGCAAACCGCAAGAAAGAGGGGCAAGGCATCAGTGCTTTCAGTCCAAGTGCATCTGCGCTTGCCTAAAGAGGAAGCCGATTGCTTAAGAACACTCGCTTCGGACCGCGGTCAAACTCTCTCAGCATTTGTTCGATTTCTAGTGAGATGCTATCGCAACCGCAACAGACCTAGCAATTAGAACGGTCGACCTTCGGATAGAATCCTCGTGCAAGCCGTCAGCTACGAACCAACTCGGGGTCTCAGAGGCAGTTGAGCGCGGAATAGCTAAGAACGGCTGATTGACTGCAGAGTGCCAGTTCTCATTGGAGCTAGTTTCGGCGATCAGTACAGTATAGTTCAGTTCGACGATGTCATCGCTGGCCGACTAGCTGACACTCGAATTGATTCACGTCAGTCGCACAGGCAATCGGATCTCCTTCAGGTCAGGCTAATGAAGCAGTACCCGCCAGAGCTATCTGCGAATCGCTCGCAGCTGTTACCTTCGCAGCAGAATTGTCGGATCAGTGCGACACGCGCGGCCGGCCGGTCCAATACTCGCTGCGAAGACAGAAATCAAAACCAGAGTCATCCCAAACAGAATTGCCAGAATAGATGGTCCCTCCACTTGCGCAACGTGTCTCTCCAGTAGATTCACCAACCAGTAGGTGACAGGCACGGCCGCTGCAAAACCCGCAGCAGCGACCATGCCAGCTTCCCCTAGTATCAATCCACGGATCTCAGACCTAGTTGCGCCTACCGCTAGTCGGACACCAATTTCATGCATTCGCGCGCGAACTGAATAGCTCATCGTGCCGTAAACCCCTGCGCCAGCCAACATCAACCCACACAGGGCAGCGAGAGACACTACAGCCGTCGCCATGAACTGTGGGTAGAGAATCTCAGCGAGGTATTCTCTCAAGCGTCGAATCTCTATCACCGCTACAAAGGGATCTATCCCGACGATTAAGTCGCGCAATGCTCTCTCATCGCCTGTGACCGTTCCTGGCGACCCAATCACCAGGTGAACCTCGCTCCGCGACCCGGTTTGAGCCAGCGGGCGAAACAGAGACGACATCTGAGCGCCGTCTCGAGTCAACGACGGCGGATCACGAACGATGCCGACGACCTCATAATCCTCCGTGCCGTCCCATGTGCCCGTAGCGGAGGCAGGGCGCCACCGGAGGCGTTTGCCGATTGGTTGTTCTCCGGGCCACAGGTGGGCTGCCAGTGCGAGGCTGATTACCACGACTGAAGTGGTCTTTTGGGTATCCCCGCTGCCAAACTCCCTGCCCATTAGAGCAGGCATGCCAATCGTCTTGAAAAAATTTGGCGACACCTCTGCGATTTGAGCATAGACGACTGCGCCGCTTCCCTGTCGAATTGAGGTATCAGTCACCACGGCCACGGAGACCGGGGAGCGATCGTCAAGTGGTATGGAACTTGTCAGCGCAACTTCCCGGCCCCCATCCGCAACGGCGACCGCATTAACAATTCGGCGCCACGTTTCACTTGCCCGCTCGTGAAATTTCTGTAACCTTTGAGCGGCCGGTTCATCGCTGTGCGTAAAGTCTGCCATTGCGAGCGTGGCAATGAGCGCTTCCTCGGCAGAACCGATCTCTCTAGTCAATGTTGTTTGAAAGCGCCAAGCAGCCGTCAGTTGGGCGACGGCCAGGATTACTAACACGGCAGCTAGACCGACCTGTGGAACAAGCACCGCCCGCCGCGACCGTCGTGGTATTGCGCGCATAGCGCCGCCGAATCGCGACGCTTCATATGAGCGGAAACGCCGGTGAGTCGCAAGGGCAGACAGAAACGTGCAGCCCAGAGTGACAGTGCCGACCAGAACACTGAATACGACAAGCAGTCGAGCGTCGATTCCCATCTCGAGCGTGAAACGTGTCGGTGTATACCGTCCAAACAATGTGAGCAACCAACCTGCTAGGCCAGCACCGAGAAGACCGCCGATCATGCTAGGAAGCGCACTCTCTAAAGTTACTCGGCCGATCAAACTCCAGTGACCTGCCCCCAACAGAAGCCGTGTCGACAGTTCCTGCCACCGGTCGTTAAGCCGCACCAGAACGATGCTCAGAAGATTGACCAGTGAGATACAAAACACCACGGCGCCCATAGCAGCTAGCGCTATCGCAAGGCGCAGCGGAATCACTTGGCCCTTCGGGTCAAATGGCAACCGCACCTCCTGCGAGTGACGCACGAGATATCGAATGTGTCGCCGCTGCTTACTGGCGGCGCTCAGAGCGTTGGCCGCAGCTTCCACCTGACCAGGAGTCACTTCCGCTTTGAGACGTGCCAGCGGGGCCACGCCGACCTCTCGCAGATTCGAGCGCCAAGATGTCAGGGAAATCCAGAACTCAGAAGGTGTCCATGGGTCCGCCACTCCACGAAAGGTTCGAGCCGCCACGCCTACGACAGTGAAGTGGCCCTGCTCAAGCTCTAGCGTCCGGCCGAGTATGTATGGGTCGCGTTGAAAGTGTCGGTGCCATAGCCGGTCGCTGATGATAATTGGCCGATCTGCCTGAGTAGGGTCGTCGTCTAGCAACCCGAGTGGTCTTCCAATCTGGACATCCACACCCAACAGAGTGAAATAGTTCCCGCTGACAGCTTCGCCGCGAAGGGGCACTCCGTAGCCCCTTAGCGCCCGCGGACCCATCATGCTTACAATATTCCAGTGCGCGGCCACATCTTCAAGCAGGGAAATCTGACGAAGCGCTTGGTAATCCGGGTAACCAACGGCGGGTAACACGGTCTCTGTTCCAGCAATAACCCAATACAAATAAACGAGTTGTTGCGGGGCGCGAACCGGCAGCGGCCTAAAAAGGACTGTATCGGCAAGCGCCGTGACGATACCGATTACCGCAGTGCCCAGGGAAACTGTCAAAGCAGCAGCGATGTGAAAGCCGGAGCTACGCCTAGAGTCGCGATTCGAATGAGGCAGTTTCCAGATCATGTGCTCGGCATGGATTCTGCGGCGAAACGGCGGCCAACCACCTGGCTATTGTGGAGGTCCCGCCCTAATCGGAATCTTCAGCTCTGGCATGAATTTGCTCGACGTCGCAACGACAAGGTTCCCCAGCACCCAGTCTGGGTTGCTGCTCGCGATCCGCCAGACCGTCACTCGATATGCCCCACCCGAGCCAACTGCCGGGCTGTCAAGTTGAGCTTCCACTCCCGGAATGCCAGATTTTACACCCAACACTGTCACCTGTGCGCCGTTTGCGCTCATTATCCTCACTGATCGTCGAACCTCAACGTCGCGCGGCACCGGCCCGAAGTCGATGATCGCTGGCTCCAAGATGAACTCTGACACTATCTGCCCCTGAAGCGTCAGAGTCAGTTCTTCACGCCGACGATCATTTGTTTTTACAACAATCTCCCTCAGCAACGGTCCCTCAGGCAAGGTAGATGTATCAAGCGTAACCTCGATAGCCCCCCGGGACCCAGCCTCAACGCGTTCACCAGTTAGCATGATGGCAGTGCACGCGCAGCCAGATCGAATGTCTTGAACAACCAGGGAACCTCGGCCGCGGTTGACAAACTCAAAAGTCTGCGTCACCTTTGAACCACGCACCAGCGTACCTACAAGGCGAGCGTCAGCGTCGATGAATATTCGAGGTCCACGATACTGGTATAACGTGAACCACCCCGCAGCCACCACAACCGCGACGCTGCCGAGAGAAGCTAGCAGCTTGAACCTGATTGATTTAGTTCTCCGAGGCATTGGTCACCTCTTGCTCATTTGGTCAGCTGGCACTTCTCTAAAATGTATTGGCACTGCAAAAAGCCTGGCAGACGGTTCACCCGGCCGTATGGAAACCGGCTTTTGAATTTTCGTGCCGACCTGCAGTTGTAGCTCCGCGCAACCCAATCCCGTTGCCAGCCACCGTATTGTGCCCGGACCAGACATTTTTACCGTTGGATAACCGGCAATAGTGGCACGTTCAAGGATCTGTTCATCCTGATCTATTCGTCGTTTGGCATATGATGAGAGGCAGTCTGTCGCAGGATCTCGCAGGGTCCTAGACGGATTGGCTTTTCTGGCCGTGACCGTCGTTCGCCATTCACGTATCTCGTCAGTAACGATAATGTCGCCAGCGGCCATCTTGATTAGTCGCTGCGACACCGGGGTCGTAGGCCCAAACAATTCAAGGAGCCATGACGTTGATCCATCACTTCGCACGGCTGTAGTTGATCGATTTCGGCGGACGACCGCGGTCGGGGTAGTCTCCGTACTCTCCAAGACCACGGTGTAAGGAGTGGTCTTTACGGGCAGAGACAGCTCTTGAAATTCATTTGGCTGTGGGTCACCAGGACGCGGCCATCTGTTATTAACAGCGTTGATCCCCATCGCTGCCGTACATGTCCAAATTACAATCAGCAGAGATCGGCGGATTAACGGTGCGCGCATGGGCCACCCAATGTTGGGAAATGGTGCATGGCCAAGCGTTGGCTGTTGGCTTAGCCATGCACGGCGGCAACTTGTTTGACGCTACGCGGAGCAGCTTTGCAGTTCACAGAGTGGTACCGCGCCGCACTCGTCATTATGTTTGTCGTTCTCCGGATAGCCGCAGTCTGCCTTGTGCAAAGAACACGTTGTAAAAACGCAGGCCTCGCCCGTGCAACCACTTCGTTCTCCGCCACTGTTTGTGTCCCCGCAACCACATCGCTTGTAGCAGTCTGGATCCGCGCGAAGTGGTTGATTGAAGCTTGCAACGGCTAGCATCACGACGAGGCTGAGAATCAACGACACGTTTCGGCGAGCAGTAGCCATAACCCCTCCGTAAAGTGGACGCTGACAACGCGAATGCTGCACCCTGTCGACTCAAACAGACATCGTTACAGTGCACAGTAGGATGCGACGAATCGACAGTGTATGCGTTGACAGCCGCGATTAAGCGATTTGGTACCATCTGGTACCACTATTTTTGTGTAGGCAGCTGCCAAGCCCCGTCCAGCTGGAAGCTGATTGAAGACCTGTGAGGTCAGTAATCGGCTACCGTTCCAAGACGGCTGGGTTTCTGTGCGTTTTAGCGGGTAGATTGACAGGGATCTCAACGCGTTGCAGAGTGAGGTCGCCACAATTCTCCGTCGGTCGCACCTTCCCTGTAGCGGATGTGTAGCTACGTTCTGCCCCATCGGCCAATAAACGGCAACAAGCTTCTACAAGCGCGCGGTTTCTGGAACGAAAAGAATGCTGGCATTTCTCGCGATCGCCAGCTCTGCCTTGGGCGCAGGTGGTGCGGAACGTGGAGGCCTTGTAGATCCTTGTAAGTGGTTGACGTCGAACAAATGAGGGCCAATCAAGTTCGGCCAGGTTGAGGATTATCAAACGTGAGAGCTTCGGTCGCGCTCACAGTCTCCGGGTACCTATTCGACCGCGTATCCAAGCGCTCGAGCGTTGTCGCTGACTCGCGCATCTCGCGTCACGATGGTCACCAACTGAGGGGCCTCGCCCAATAGTTCTGCGGTCGCAAGATGCACAGCGTCAAGCGTGCGAATCGGTTCCACGGGGAAGGGACGACCAACGCGGTCGAGCACGGCGTCGGTGACGGCGACGACGAAACAACGACGCGCGAATACTTCCAGGCCTCGCACAGCCGCGCGCTCCTCTCCCGGCGTGAGGCGACCGCTGGTTCGCGCCCGGATGATGGCTCGTTTCGCTTCGGCGAGCGTCAATGCCGACGTCACTTGCCGGCCCTTCGCTTGTACTGCCTTCACCACCGCCGGATGGCCTTCCAGGAGCGCCGCCAACAGCGCGCTTGATTCAACGTATCGGAAATCCGTGGCCTCCGTGTCGGCTTTCGGAACGGCGCCGGCAGGGCGAGTTGTCGCGCCAGACCGGCGGCTACGCTTCGCCACGGTCGCGATCGATCAGGTCGGCGGCGGTTCCCGGCGGCAGCCGGATGTCGGGCCACCCTTCGAGTGGATTGCCTGGCTCGAGGGGCGGGCGGATCACACCATCCGCGATGAGCTCATCGAATCGACTTCGGCGACGTGCTCTCGATGTGGCTCCCGGGGGGACGAGTTCGGCGACCACGCGGCCATGCGCCGTGATCACCACACGCTCGCCAGCCTCGATCCTCCGTATGTATCGACTGAGGTTGTCCTTCAGCTCGCGGATGCCGGCCGAGGTCATCGCTCAATTATAGCTACATGTGGCCACATTGCCAAATCCCCCGTCGCCGGAAGGCGATCGGTTCCGGGTATCGGGACTCAGAGAATCCCCCGCGCCCAGAGCGCCTCGAGGATCACAGCGGACACGTAGCAGACACAAAACCCTCCAACGAGCGCCAGCTCGAGCGCGCGCGGCCTTAGGCGGGCGCGATTCCCGGCGCGCATTGCCCTCCGCTGCCGCCGCGCGAGGACCGTGTGGCATCGCGCCCGTACCCGCTCCGACCGCGAGGCATCCGGTGTCGCCATCGGCAGGCGCGACAGGATGCGGAGAACGGTCTCGTTGTCGTCGCCCGACATCACGTCATCACCTCGCTCAGCACCGCAGCGTGCGAATTCCCGCTGGCCTCCAGCCGGCGCGCCAGCAACGCGCGAGCTCGGCTCAGACGCTGGCGCATGGCCTCCGGCGTGATGCCACAGACCTCGGCAGCTTCCGCGGGCAGAAACCCTTCGATCCCGACAAGCAAAAGGACTTCGCGGTAGGTAGACGGGAGCGACGCGATCGCCGCCTCGATTCGACGCTCGGCCTCGGTTGCCGCCGTCTCTTCGAACGGCGACGGTCGATCGCACGCGATGGGCCAGAGCCCGATCAGTCCCGCCGCATGCGATTCCTCGAGCATCCTGGACCGGCGATAACTCACGTGGAGATTGCGCGCCACCGTGAAGAGCCATGGCCCCAGCCGCGTCTCCGGACGCAGCCGACCGGCGTGCGCGACCAGCCGCAACCAGGTTTCCTCCAGCAGATCCTCAGCCACGTCACGACGCCGCGAAAGCCGGACCAGGAAGCTGAAGAGCCGCGCGTTGAACGCCGCGTACACGGCGTCGAACGCGGTCGTGTCTCCCGCCCTCAGGCGGTGAACGATCTCCAGCTCGAGATCCCGGTGCATACGGGTTGTAACGCTCGGCGAGGCGAATCGTGACACGCGTCACGGCCGCCTCTTCCCGGCGTTATATCCGATTGCGACATCCGGGGAGGGATTGGATATGCAGTTACTCGAGATGCTGACTCAGGCGGGCTTGGTCGCGCTTCTCAGTCTGGCCGTGGTCCCCGCCCCCATGGTCATGGGCGTGCTGTATGCGATTCGACCGAGTGAGGCCCGACTTGCGCTCATGCGCCCTCTGGCGCTCGCCAGCATCTTCGCCTCGTTGTGCGGTTTTCTCTCCGGACTCGTGCACATTTTCCACGGCCTCGGCGTGGGCCCGTCACCGTCCTTCACGAATCAGGTGGCCCTGGGACTTTCCGAGGCGCTCGTGCCGATGTTCGTCGGGGCCGGATGCCTCACCGTGGCGTGGCTATGCGTCGCCATCGGACTGAGGCGGCACCCGTGAGCCGCGTGTCCTGCACGGCAACGCGCGGGACGGCAGACTCGTCGAACGCTGCATGCGTCTTGCCTCGCTCGGACACCGCCTGACGCGACGCCGTCCGTTTGGAACTGCGCTTCTGTACGCCGTGGCTTTCGGCGCAGCCGCGGCGTCGCTGTCGATCGTCAAAGCGCTCGTGTTTGCCCCGCTGCCGTACCCGAACGCCAACCGCCTGGTTGCCCTCCGAATCGCCGGACCATCCTGGTCGCCTGCTCTTCTGGAATCGTTCACGCAACACTCGCGCGCGTTCGACCTGATCGCCGGGATTCAGGAGCGTGCCGCGTCGCTCGACACCGGCGCCGGACCCGAGCCGGTGCGGCTGGAGGCCGTGTCGGCGTCCTATTTCCCCATGCTCGGCGCGGGCGCCGCAGTGGGTCGCCCGTTCCACACCGACGAAGATCGCCGCGGCGAGCTCCGGCTGGTGGCTGTCATCAGCCACGGCCTTTGGCACCGGCTGTTCGGCGGACGTCCCGACGTAATCTCCTCAACGCTCGTCGTTGATGGGCGCCGGATCGAGATTGTCGGCGTCATGCGTCCGGGCTTCCGCGGCCTCATCGGACGGACCGACGTCTGGGTTCCACTTTCGGCGTCGAGAGCCTTCGCCGGTCTGGACACGCAGCCCGAGAGGCCCTCGTCGCGATGGTTCGAGGTCATTGCGCGAGCCCGCGACGGACTGACGCACGAGGAGGCCGCCGCAGCTTTCGCGGCAGAAGGGCAGCCGGCGGTCGAAGCCATCCCGGGATGGCGGACGATGTTCAGCCATCCCGCGTACCAGGTGATTCCCCTGCGCGGGGTTCGTGCGACGGCGGTATTGGAGCGAGCGGGATGGATTCTGACCGGCGGTGCCGCACTGCTGCTGGTGCTGGTCGCCACGACCGCCGTCAGTCTGCAGCTTGCCAACCTCCTCTCGCGAGATCGCGAGCTGGCGATCCGGCGGGCAGTGGGCGCCACGACCAGCACGCTTGTCCGGATGATTGCGCTCGACGCGCTTATCCCGGTTGCGGTCGGAGTCGCCGGCGGACTGCTCGTTCGCCGGTGGCTGCTCGACGCGCTGCTCACGCTGCAGCCACCGGCAGGCACTTTCGGTCTCGCCAGCGCCGAGGCGCTCACTCCGGAGGCTCTGGCTCTCGATCTGCCGATCCTCGTCACGCTGGCGCTCACGGCGCTCGCGATCTGGACGATGACCGGGCTGTGGCCGGCCGTGCGAGCCTCGCGTGCGATCCTTTCCGGTCTTCGAGCCACGCCGGCCTCTTCGACCGGCGTAACTGGACTTGCCCGCCTCCACCGGTCGTTCCCGTACGGCAGCGCGCTCATCGTCTCCCAGCTTGCTGTTACCGCCACAGTTCTCGTCGGAGCCTGCGTCATGGCGAAAAGTTCCTGGCGAATCGCGGCGCGCGATCGGGGCTTCGATCCCGATGCGACGGCGACGCTGAGGATCACGCCCCCGCCACGCTACAGTCCGGACATGTCGGCGAGGTTCTACGCGGCGATCGCGCACGATCTGAGTACCGTTCCAGGCATAGACGTGGCGGCCGTCGCCAGCTGTGCGCCCGGTGCGGGACGTTGCCGGCGATCGTCGGTGCAGCGCATCGACGGGCAGCCGCTCGCAGACGGACACCGGTTCACGTTCGGCGTCCACTTCGCGACGCCCGCCTTTGTTGGCGCGATAGGCGGCCGGATCACCGCGGGCCGTGAATTCGCCACAACCGATACGGCCGGCTCGACACCGGTTGCGCTGGTGTCGGAGTCGGCCGCGGCCAGGATGTGGCCGGGCCAATCGCCTCTGGGCCGGCGCGTGTCGATGTACTTTGCGGATGGCCGCTTCACCGAAGATCGCGAAGTCGTCGGTGTCATTCGCGACCTCGAGTACGACTCCGTCGAGGCGTCGCCGCCTGGCGACATCTATTTCCCGGCAGCGCAGGCGGCGTGGGAAGGCCTGATCTTCGCCCGGACGCGCCTGGCACCGTCCGAGGTGCTCGCGGCTGCCCGGCAGGTTGCGCGCGGGATCGACAGCACCGTGCTCCTGCAGGACGCGCAGACACTTCGGCAGCGGCTTGCGACCGGTCTGGCCAACGAACGATTCGTCACGTCCGCGCTCATGGGCTTCGCCGCCGCCGCGATTCTGGTCGGCGCCCTCGGGACCTATGCGCTCGTCAGCGTCACGCTCTCGCGAAAGCGGCGAGACATCGGTATCTCTCTGGCGCTCGGATGCCCGCGCGGCCGGATCAGGCGGTCGTTCGTCGGACAAGCCTTGTTGCTCTCGGCGGGCGCCGCGGCGATAGGCCTGACGGCGTCCTTCTGGCTCGTCAACGTCCTTGCCGCGCTCGCCCATGACACGTCGCCGCGGGATCCGTGGTCGTTCGCAGGCGCCGCGCTGATCCTGCTCTGCGTGGGCGCCGCGGCCGCCGCGTATCCTGCCTGGCGCGCCAGCCGGCTGGATCCGTCGGAGATGCTCCGATCGACCTGACTCGTCGTGCGATAGCGCCTCCTCCGGCGCTCTGCGCGGATTGATCGATTACCGGACGCCGCGCTGGTCAAGCGGTCGCGCAGAATCCGACCGGCACCATCTCCGGTCGCGTGATCGACAGCGGCGGCTTGCCTGTCGATGTCGCGCTGCGTCAGATGTTCGACTGGTTCGACGCCAACGGCGGCACGAACCGGACGCCTTGGCTCACCGAACTGCCGGGCGTGAACACCAGGATTGAGGGGACGCTCGATTCGGCGCACGTGCGGGAATTCACCGTGGGTCTCAGCCGCCGCCTCGGCGCCCGCGGCGTCGTGCGCGCCGACGTCGTGCGGCGCGTGTTCCGCGACTTCTACGTGGACCGGACGGACACGACGACCGGGACTGTCACGAATGACATTGGACAGACGTTCGATCTCACCCTTGTCGAGAACTCGAACGCCGTGAAGCGCGAGTACACCGCTTTGAACCTGCAGGCGTCCTACCGACTCAGTGGTGGCATCAGGGCCGGCGGCAACTACACGCTCTCGAAGCTCTTTGGCAACGTCAACGGCGAGAACATCCGCAGCGGACCGCTCACGTCCTCGATTCTGCAGCGGCCGGAATACTTCGATCCGGCGTGGAGTTTCCCGGAGGGCAGTCTCGCGGCCGATCAACGGCACCGCGTACGGCTCTGGGCCAACGTCGATCTGCCGGCACCCGAACGGATTGGCCGGCTCTCGCTCGGCATCCTCGAGCAGATCCAGTCCGGGACGCCGTACGGCGCGGTCGGCACCATCCACACCCAGCTGTACGTGGACAATCCCGGCTACGAGCAGCCGTCGGATACCGTCAACTACTTCTTCACCGATCGGGACGCGTTCCGCACGGCGACCATGATTCGAACGCGGTTCCAGCCGTTCAATCCGTTCACGACGACGCCCGTTCAGGGCACGCACTGGGACTACGGCGACCGGTTCGGAGAGGCCATCGCGGCTGACGCCTACACCGTGCCGCGGACGTTCAGGTTTTCCGTGGGCGTGAGGTTTTAGCAGGCCG
>CAWAEG010000010.1:0-332318 GCA_963780895.1 uncultured Acidobacteriota bacterium | reverse complement strand
CTACGAATACGCCCGAACGGAGGTTGTGGCTGCCGCCGTGGACGCCCACAATCGCCGAAGACAGGGAGGGCATCGCAATGCTGGCTATTGACGAACGCACTGCCGACCGTCTGGATCTTCAGGGCGCATATTTCGACGGCTCGCTTGAACTGCTCCGCGAGCTCGTCGTCACGAGCGATGTCGACGCCGCGTTGCCGCGGCTCTCCGCGATCGTGAACAGGATGCTGCCACACGATGCCTTGCGCATGGCGTGCTTCGATCAGCGGGGGCGACCCGTCGTGAACGCGTCGACCGCCGACGTGCCAGACATGATGACGGCCGAAGGCGAGGACGTGATCATCGACGATTTGCGCACTCGGGCGCTTGGCGCAGCCGCGGCCCCCCACGCCACGGAGCAGCTGCTCGGCGCCGGCTATCGCTCGGTCCTGGAAGTGTCGACTTACGCGCCAGAGCCGGTGGTGCGCGTGGCGTTTTGGTCGAAGCAGCCGCTGGCGTTCAATCGCTCGGACGTGCCGATCGCACGTCGGATCGCGTACCACCTGGGCCTCCGGGCACCCAGCCGTGGGCTCGTCAGAGTCACCCATGAGATCGACGACGAGCGCGCGCACCGCCTCGACGCGAGCGTGCAGCGAGGCGTCGACCGTCTGAAGGCGGCCACGCAGCTGCAGGTCGTCGGCGAGTCCGCCGAATGGTGCGAGGTGCTGCGCAAGGCGACCCAGGTCGCCCCGACGGACACCACCGCGCTGATTACCGGCGAGTCGGGCACCGGCAAGGAAGTCGTGGCGCGGTTCATCCATGCGGCGTCGGCGCGGAAGGGCGGGCCGTTCGTGGCATTGAACTGCGCCGCGCTGCCGGAGCAGCTGCTCGAGTCGGAACTGTTTGGATACGAGCGCGGCGCGTTCACGAGCGCACAGCAAGCCAAGCCGGGGCAGGTGGAGCTGGCGTCGGGCGGCGTACTGTTCCTCGATGAGGTCAGCGAGATGAGTCTCTCCGCGCAGGCCAAGTTCCTGCGCGTTCTGCAGGAACGCGAGTTCCAGCGGCTCGGTGGGACGCGCCTCATCAAAGCAAACATCCGGGTGATCGCCGCGACCAACCGCGATCTGCGGAAAGCGGTCGAGCGCGGCGACTTCCGCGAGGATCTGTTCTACCGCCTCAGCGTCTTCGATATCCAGATTCCGCCGCTTCGGGCCCGACCGGCCGACATCGTGCCGCTCAGCAGTTCGTTTCTGCAGGACATCGGCAGGTCGTTTGGCCGGCCGCCTGTGGGTCTGACCCGCGACGCGCAGCACGCACTTCTTCAGTATGACTGGCCTGGTAACGTTCGAGAGCTTCGCAACGTCCTCGAACGGGCAGCGATTCTGTGCGAAGGCGCGCTCATCGACACGAGCCATCTGGCCCTGCAACCGGGCCACCGGTCCCTGCGCAGCGACACGACCGACTTGGGCGTCGTCGAACGCAGCACGATTGCGAAGGTCCTGGACGAATGCCGCGGAAACAAAACGAAGGCTGCGCGGCGGCTCGGGCTGTCACGCACGCAGCTCCACCTGCGAATTCGAAAGTACCGACTCGAGGAAGCTGCGGTCGCGTAATGGCGACGCGGTGCCGTGTGTGTATGGAGGTAAGGTCATGCGCCAGTCGAATCTACTAAAGCAGATCCTGCGCGAGCGGTTCGGACACCCACACACACGGGCCGGGCGGTCTCCTTCCAAGGGTCTTGCGGTCACTGAACAAGCGAGGGCAGAAGTCCATGGCAAGATCGACGCTGAACTTCATACGGTCGGCCTCACGCATTTCAGCGAGGCGATCGCACAACGACTGGAGCTTATCGAGGTCCTTGCCGCACGGTTTAACAACGATTCGAGGATCATACGGCGGATCTGCCTTGAAGTAATCAGCCGCATAGCTAGCACACTCGACCCCGAGCTTCAATCCAAGCTAGATCCGGACAGCAAGCGCGACATGTCGATTGCCGCCTATCTCCACGATATCGGTAAATCAGGACCGTTCGACGCATCACAGGACACCCAAGAAGCAATTGTGAAGCTGTATGCAGTGGAGAATGTCGCGAATCCCAATCAGACAATTGCTGAGACGGCGCGCGCGAACTTCTCTTCCGAGGAAGCAGAGAGCATTCTGAAGCGTGTTGGCTCATGCGGCATGCGTGCAACAGACACCATGCGCGCATTCTGGGATCGCCATGGTTACTGGACGCGCGACATTCTCGAAGCTGACTCAGAAGACATACCGGTTCGGGCGCGGGTTATCGCCGGGAGCCATCATCTGGATAGGGGAATAGATCCGTATGAGTTTTCGAGCCGTGAATATGTAGATATGCTTGAAAACAGGATTCTCATGGCTGTTGATAAGTACCAGGCCGCGGTGGCTCGAAGTCAGAAAACTCATGATGAAGCAATGGAAATGATCAAAAGAATACTTTCGCCGACGTACGGAAGTGATGTGATCATGAACCATGTGCTCGAGGTGATAGATGAGGTTGGAAGAGATGGGACACTGTTCGCAGAGGCAGCATAAGATTCTTCGTTGCGAGAGTGCCACGTAATGTTCCCCGCTGTAATGTCTATGTGAGAAGCCTTGCGAAGACTGGCTTGCGCCTCTCTTTAGAATTTCGCAGGTGCTCGGTCAAATCGAGCGCCTTCACTAACGTTCCACAGGTCCTCGTCGCTCGTTATCCATCGAGTTCCGAAGCGAAGCACGTCAGACGCGGAAGAGACGCGCAGCGTGTTCTCCCCGCGGGTCTTCAACAAGCGCGGGAGACGATGAAGAGTTCCGCCGAGAAGCGAAACCGTTCATCGTCCTGAAACAGGTGGGTTGATGGCGGGAGCGTCAGCGTGCTGACGTCGAGGGAGTCGAAAGGAGTGAGAACTGAATCGGATTCGAGCCACGTATCCGGGAACAGCAACTCCAATGCCATCCACCTTCATCACCAGAATGACCGCGCGCTCGACGATGCCGTGCGATTCGCACGCGACGCGTCGCGTCAAAACAAACATCGTGCGTATTCACACGCGCGACAACGAATCAGCTTGAAGGCTGCCCAGCAAACCCTCGGCGCTGGCGTGAGGTGACCCAATTCGCAGCCGCGCCACTCAATTTCGGACGGCAATCGGCACGGTCCGCTCTTGAATGGTGACGCGCACACCGCGTGGTTTCAGACGCTCGCCGGGCGCCGGCCGCACGCGAAATGAGTGCATTTGCGCCATTTCCCGGACGTCAGCCAGCGGCATCGCCATTGCCCTTCCAATGACCGTCGCAGCAGCAATCCAGAACATAACGAGGCAGTCATGGTGAAACGGATGTTCGTAATGCTCGCGGTGATGCTGATTTGCATCGCGGGCCTGGGATTCGTGAAGTTCCAGCAGATTCAGACAGCCATGGCCAAGGGGGCGGCGTTTCAGCCACCTCCACCAGCGGTGACGACCATCGTCGCGGCGCAGGATGCGTGGCCAGCGACATTGAGCGCCATCGGGACGATGGCTGCGGTGCAGGGTGTGACCGTCAGTGCGGATCTGCCTGGAACCGTCGATCGCATCAGCTTCGAGTCGGGTCGCGCGGTTCGCGAAGGTGAGGTGCTGGCCGAGCTCGACACCCGTCAGGAGCGCGCACAGCTCGCCGCGATCGAAGCACAGCGCGAGCTGGCACGTCTCAACTACGAGCGGATGAAAGGGCTATTGCGCGACCGCGTTGTCTCGCAGGCGGAGTTCGACGGGGCGATGGCCGAGGAAAAGCAGACCACTGCTCAGGTCGGCGAGGTTCAAGCGACCATCGAGCGCAAAACAGTCCGGGCCCCGTTCTCGGGCGTGCTTGGCATTCGGCAGGTCAACCTCGGTCAGTATCTGGCCGCCGGCGATCCGCTCGTGTCGTTGCAATCACTCGATCCGATCTATGTGAACTTCGGTGTGCCGCAGCAGGACATCCCGCGGATACGCGTCGGTCACCGTGTGACCATACGGGCCGGCGATTCGGGGGGCGCCGAGTTCAGCGGGCGTGTGACGGCATTCGACTCGATCGTTGACGAGGCCACAAGGAACGTTCAAGTCCAGGCAACGCTGGCGAATTCCGGGGGCACACTCCGCCCCGGCATGTTCGTTCAGACCGAGCTGTCATTGGGATCCAGTCGCACTGTCATCGCGTTGCCGGCATCCGCGATCAGCTACGCACCCTTTGGTGATTCGGTGTTCATTGTGACCGATCTCAAGGGAGAGAACGGGCAGAGTTCCCGCGGAGTGCGCCAGCAGTTCGTCAAGCTGGGAGGGGCGCGCGGCGATCAGATTGCCGTGATTTCAGGCGTCACGCCAGGCGACGAAGTCGTGACTTCCGGTGTCTTCAAGCTACGAAACGGTGCCGCGGTGCAGATCAACAACAAGGTGCAGCCGTCCAACAAGTCGGCGCCGAAGCCAGAGGACCGTTAAATGCGCTTCACCGATCTCTTCGTCAAGCGGCCGGTCCTCGCCATCGTCGTGAATCTGGTCATCCTGATCGCGGGTCTGCAGTCGATCCGCTCGTTGAGTGTCCGGCAGTACCCACGCAGTGACATCGCCGTGGTGCGCGTGTCGACGGTTTACACGGGCGCGAATGCGGATCTCGTCCGCGGTTTCATTACGACGCCACTCGAGCGCGTCATCGCGAGCGCCGATGGCATCGACTACATGGAATCGTCGAGCGCCCAGAGTCTCAGCTCGATCACCGTCCACCTGCGGCTCAACTACGACACCAACGACGCCCTGACGCAGATCCAAGCGAAGGTGGCGCAGGTCCGCAACGAGTTGCCGCCCGAGGCCGAGGCCCCGGTCATCGCAGTCGAAAATGCCGACAACCAATTCGCGGCGCTGTACCTCAGTGTTTCGTCGCCCGACCTCGATCAGAACCAGATTACCGACTATCTGACTCGCGTCGTGCAGCCAAAATTGAGCGCCATCGCCGGCGTTCAGCGCGCCGACATCCTTGGTGACCGGACCTTTGCCATGCGCATCTGGCTCAAGCCGCAGCAGATGGCGGCCCACGGCATTTCGCCCTCGACGGTGCGCGACGCGCTGGCACGCAACAACTACCTCTCGGCGCTCGGGCGGACCAAAGGATCGATGGTGTCTGTGAATCTGGTCGCCAATACCGATCTGCGCACCGCGGAAGAGTTCCGCCAGCTCGTCGTCAAGGAGTCAGACGGCGTCGTCGTCCGTATCGGCGACATTGCCGACGTCGTCCTTGGCGCCGAGGACTACGACGCGGAGGTTCGCTTCAACGGTCAGACCGCGGTGTTCATGGGCGTGTCGGTGTTGGCGACGGCCAACTCGCTCGAGGTGATCCAGCGCGTGCGCGCGGAGATTCCCGGCATTCAGGCGCAAATGCCGGCCGGGATGGTTGCCGGAATTCCTTACGATGCGACCGCGTACATCGAGGACGCCATCAACGAGGTGCTCACGACGTTGACCGAAACGCTGCTGATCGTGATTGGAGTGATCTTCCTCTTTATGGGCTCCCTGCGATCCGTGCTCATTCCCGTGATCGCCATCCCAATCTCGCTCGTCGGCGCCGTGTTCCTGATGCTCGTGGCGGGGTTCTCGCTCAACCTGCTGACGCTGCTCGCGATCGTGCTCTCGGTGGGCCTGGTGGTGGACGACGCGATCGTGATGGTGGAAAACGTCGAGCGCCATATCCAGGAAGGCAAGCCGCCCTTCCGGGCAGCCATCGAAGGCGCTCGGGAGCTGGTCGGCCCGATCGTCGCGATCACCATCACGCTGGCCGCGGTGTACGCGCCGGTGGGAATTCAAGGAGGGCTGACAGGCGCGCTGTTCCGCGAATTCGCCTTCACGCTCGCGGGTGCCGTGATCGTGTCCGGTGTGGTCGCGCTGACGCTGTCGCCGATGATGGCCTCGAAGCTGCTCCGATCGGGACACAGCGAGCGCGGCTTTGCCGGCTGGATCAATCGCCGGTTCGACGGCTTGCGACACGTCTACCTCCGGACGCTGACCAGCACGCTTCGCTATCGACCTGTCGTTCTCGTGCTGTGGGCGATCGTGGCGCTGCTGATCGTGCCGTTCTACATGTTCTCGCGGCGCGAGCTCGCGCCGGCCGAAGACCAGGGCGTGGTCTTCGCCATTCTCCAGACGTCAGCCAACGCGACACTCGATCAAACGAAAATGTTCGCGGAGCAGGTTGCCGAGGTCTACCGATCCGTCCCCGAAACGGCGGGCGTTTTTCAGCTCACGTTTCCGACCGGCGGCTTCGCCGGGCTCGTCACCAAGCCATGGAGCGAGCGGACCAAGACCACGAAGCAGCTCGTGATGGAGGTGGCCGGACCGCTGTCGCAGATCCCGGGTATCCGGGCGATCCCGCTCAATCCTCCGCCGCTGCCCGGCGGTGGACAATTTCCGGTGGACCTGGTGATCGCCTCGGCGGCGGCGCCCACAGAGTTGCACGAACTCGCGAACCAGCTCGTGGCCAAAGCGTTCGCCAGCGGACTGTTCATCTTTGCCGACGCGGATGTGAAGTTCGACCAGCCGCAGGCGGAAGTCGTATTCGACCGCGACAAACTGCGCTCCCAGGGCGTGGACCTCAGCCAGGCGGGAAAGGACGTTTCGACACTGCTTGGCGGCGGCTACGTCAATCGCTTCAGCATTCAAGGCCGAAGCTACAAGGTGATTCCGCAGATCAAACGCGCCGAGCGGCTGACCCCGGACCAGCTCACGAACGTCTACATCACGGGATCACCGAGAGCTGCGAACGGATCCGAACGGCTGGTGCCGCTGTCGACATTCGCTTCGTTGAGGAACACCGCCGAGCCGCGCGAGCTGAAGAAATTCCAGCAGCTGAATGCGGTGCGGATCCAGGGAGTGATTCCACCGCCGGTGCCTCTCGATCAAGCCCTTGCGTTCCTTGAAAACGAGGCTCGCACGATCCTGCCGCAGGGCTTCACCATCGACTACGCAGGTGAGTCGCGACAGCTGCGCACCGAGGGCAGCGACTTCCTGTCAATGTTCCTGCTGTCCGCGATCCTGATCTATCTCGTGCTGGCGGCGCAGTTCGAGAGCTTCCGTGATCCATTCATCATTCTTGCAGGATCGGTCCCGCTCGCTATTTCGGGTGCGCTGCTGTTCTCGTTCCTCAACCTGACGACGCTGAACATCTATAGTCAGGTTGGTTTGATTACCCTGGTCGGGTTGGTTTCCAAGAACGGCATTCTCATCGTGCAGTTCGCCAATCATCTGCAGGAACTCGGAAAGGACAAGCTCGCGGCAGTCATCGAGGCCGCCGGCACGCGCCTGCGGCCGATCCTGATGACGACGGCAGCGACGGTCATGGGGCACTTTCCTCTCGTCATCGCGACGGGGCCCGGCGCCGGCGCGCGGAACAGCATCGGCATCATGCTCGTGAGCGGCATGACCATCGGCTCGATCTTTACGCTGTTTGTGGTGCCGTCCATTTACGTGCTGGTGGCGAAGAAGCACGTGTTGGTTCCTTCGGCAGTGCCCGACCAAGAGAGAGACAATCTGGAAACGCCTCCGCTGCGTCCCGCGCCTCGTTTGACGGGAGCAAGCGTATGAGAACGAAATTGCTGGCGCCCATATTGACAACCGGCCTGGCCTTGGGCTGTGCCGTTGGCCCCAACTACGCGCGACCTGGGGTCCCAATGCCGGCTACCTTTCGGGCCGATCCTGCCGCGCACGCCGACGTCGGATCGCTCGCCGACGTGAAATGGTTCGAGGTGTTCAAGGACGAACGTCTGCAGGAAATGATTCGCACTGCGCTGGTGCAAAATTTCGATCTCCGCGATGCGGTAGTTCGAGTTGAGCTGGCGCGCGCCAACCTCGGAATCACGCGGGCCGATCAATTCCCAACCATCGAAGCCAGCGCCGGTACTACGACGCAGCGCAGCGCCGTAAGCGGCAGCGTCGCGCGTCCTGCAGGGTTCAGCCAGTCGCGCACGTTTGGAACTGTCGCGGCCGACCTGTTGTCGTTCGAGATCGACGTATGGGGGCGCCTGCGCCGCGCAACCGAAGCGGCACGGGCCGACTTGCTGGCGAGCGACAACTTCCGCAAAGCGGTGATCACGACGCTGGTGAGCGACGTCGCCACCGCCTACTTCAATTTGCTGGAGCTCGACATGGAGCTTGCGATCGCCAGGCGCACACTGCAGCTCCGCGAGGAGTCGTTGACGATTATTCGAAGCCGCGAGCGCGGCGGACTCGGAACGCTCCTCGAGGTCCGCCAGGGGGAGCAGCTAGTGCACGCGGCCGCGCAAGTGATCCCCGACGTCGAACAACTCGTCGAGCAAACAGAAAACCAGCTCAGTCTGCTGCTCGGGGGCAGCCCGACTGCGATGGCGCGCGGTCTTTCGTTAATCGATCAGGAGCAGCCACCCGCCGTGCCGGCCGGTTTGCCGTCGGCTCTCTTGGATCGCCGCCCCGATATTCTCGCGGCCGAGCAGAATCTGGTGGCCGCAAACGCGCTCATCGGCGTCGCCAAGGCCGCTTACTTTCCTCGCATCAGCCTCACGGGTTTCCTGGGGTTCCAGAGCGACACGCTCTCAAATCTCTTCTCGGGTCCGGCGCGGATCTGGCAGTTCGTGCCCCAGGTGACGCAACCCATCTTCAATGCAGGCCGCCTTCGATCGAACGTGCGACTGGCCACGGCTCAACAGCAGATTGCGCTGATTGAATATCAACGCGTGATCCAAACGGCGTTCCGTGAAGTCTCGGATTCGCTCATTCAATATCAGAAGGTGCGTGAGATTCGCGCACAACAGGAGCTGTTGGTAACGACACTTCAGGAGCGATCGCGTCTGTCATATGTGCGCTATCAGGGTGGCATCGACACGCTATTGAACGCCCTGGACGCCGATCGCGATCTATTCGACGCCGAACTGCGACTGGCTCAGACCAGACGTAACGAGCTGCTCGCGCTGGTTCAGTTGTACCGCGCGCTGGGCGGCGGCTGGCAGTAGCGTCCCCCGCCGGTCCGTCGTCCTGGGCCCCGTCGCCACCCGAAGCGGCCTCCCAGTTCCTTTCATGGTTCGCCCCGATGCGGCTCATCGTCGCCGGCACTTCGGTCAGACCTGCGTGATCACCCGTCCCAAGCTGCGTGACAACAGACGCAGTGCGTGGTCTCGGACAGCGCGCCACTCGAGTCCTTCACTGAACCGATTCCTCGCTGTTCGGGCAGCAGCAATCGAATCAAGAGTTTAGGCCGTAAACACGCATCCACCTGGGACGGCGTATCGCGGCATGGCCCTTGCCTCTCTCGTCATCATGAGACGTCGAGGACTTGCACAATGAATGGCTCGATCAACGTGCTGACAATCGCGGGGGACCTCAGTCTCTTCGGACTCCGAGCGGTCACCGATGCGTTTCGGCGCCCCTTCGAAGTCGCTCAGATCCGACGGCAGCTCGCCGAAGTCGGGTCGAAGTCTCTTCCTCTTATTGTGGCGTCCGGTTTTGCGCTGGGGGCGGTTCTGACGCTGCACACGCGCGGGACCCTTGTCACGTTCGGTGCCACCGCGTGGATTCCGACGGTGCAGGCCCTGGCGTTCTTCGTCGAGATCGGTCCACTCGTCACGGGCCTGCTCGTGGCCGGCCGGGTTGGTTCGGGCATCGGGGCCGTGCTGTCCAACATGAGGGCGACCGAGCAAATCGATGCGATCGAATCACTGTCGGTCGATTCCTTCAAATTTCTGGTCGTCCCCCGCATCGTCGCGTGCACGCTCGCGCTGCCTCTCCTGACGCTCTTCATGGATTTTTCCGCCCTGCTCGGAGGCTTCGTCTCGGAGTATGCCGCGTCGCGGCTCTCCTTTCAGCTATACATCTCCAGGGCGTTTTCGGCCTTCGACTGGTCGAACTTCTATGCGCCGACGCTGAAGACGGCCGTCTTCGGATTCGCGATCGGCACCATCTCCTCGTTTCTCGGCTACACCACCGACGAAGGTGCGGAGGGCGTCGGGCGCGCGGCGACCAGAGGCGTGGTGGTCTCGTCCCTCGTGATCATTTTTCTGGATGTCCTGCTGATCAAGTTCATCTTCTTCATCTTCCCGGAGACAGCACTATGACAGGCGGCGCCGGTCCGGCAGTGATCCTGCAACAGGTGTCGAAGTCCTTTGGCGACAAGCCAATTCTCCGAAACCTGTCGCTTCAGGTTCGCGCGGGGGAAGCACTCTGCATTCTTGGCCGCAGCGGAACCGGCAAAAGCGTGACGCTGAAGTTGATCATTTCGCTCCTGAAGCCGGAGCAGGGGCAGATTTGGATTGAAGGGGAAGAGATCACGGGCCTGCACGCCTCGGAACTGTCTCGCGTGCGACGAAAGATGGGATTTCTCTTCCAGGGGGCCGCGCTCTTCGATTCCTTGACGCTTTACGAAAATCTGGCGCTGCCGCTTCTCCGGCTGACCAGCAAATCACCCGCGGAGGTCGAGGTCATTGTCGACAGAGTTCTTCGCGAGGTCGGGCTGCATGATGACAAGCAGAAAATGCCCTCAGAGCTGTCCGGGGGAATGCGGAAGCGCGCCGGGCTCGCACGTGCGCTTGTGCTCGAGCCCAGGATCCTGCTCGTCGACGAGCCGAGCAGCGGGCTCGATCGCATCACCGCGTCCGAGATCGACGAGCTGTTGTTGAGGGAGAAGGTAGAGCATCGGACGACGTTGATCGTCGTCACCCACGACGTACGTGGCGCCAGGCGTATTGCCGACCGCATCGCTGTTCTGAATCAGGGGCGGCTGATTGCCGATGGCACCGTCGAGGAAGTCCAACACAGCGAGAACGAGATCGCCCGCAGTTTGATGTCGGAGTGAAGCCATGGGGATGAAGAAAGAAAGCATCGGCCTCTTCGTTATCGGAGGGCTCGTGCTGTTTGGGATCGGGATGTTTCTAATCGGCGATCGACATCAGCTGTTCGCGCGCCACACCAAGTACTACACCGAATTCACGAATCTCTCGGGGTTGACCACGGGTGCGAAGGTTCGCGTGTCGGGGCTTGATGCCGGCGAGGTGCTCACCATCGACGTGCCCGACTCCCCCGCCGCGCGGTTCCGCCTCAAGTTTCGAATCGACGCGCGGCTGCATGCCCTCGTCCGAAGCGATTCTGTCGTCACGATTGCCAGGGAGGGGGTCGTCGGCGGCACCTACCTGTCAGTGCGACCCGGCAGCAGCCAGGCACCGCAAGCGGACGCACTGGCGACCATACCAAGCGCGGAGCCGACTGAACTGTCGGCGCTCCTCACCAGCACTGCGGGACTTCTCGACGATGCGAGGGGCACGTTGAAAGGTGTCACGTCGGCGGTATCGAACATGAATGATGTCGTGGTCAGTCTCAAAGAAGGCCGTGGCACGGCCGGAATGCTGCTCAGCGACGACGCGCTGGCGACCGATATCCGCCGGACGGTGACGGCCGCGGGGTCGAGCGTGCGTGACATCGCCGCAGATCTGCAGAACGGCCGCGGCACAGCCGGCATGCTGCTGCGGGACGAAGCCGTGGCCGGTCAGATCCGCGAGGCCGTCTTGACCGCTCGAGCAGCGACTGCCGACCTCGGTCAGGCGACGCGCAAGGCCGATGCGCTGATGACGGATCTGAGCTCGCACCAGATCCCGCAAAAGGCGGGCGAGCTGGTGGATCGCTTACGTGACAGCGCGGGACACATTCATCAGATTACGTCCGACATGTCCAAACCCGATCAGGCAGGCATGAAGGCCGGCGCGAACATCAGAGCATCGCTCACCAACGTCAATGCGGCGACAGCCAATCTTGCTGACGTGACGGAAGCGGCGAAGCACAATTTCTTGCTGCGCGGCTTCTTCAACAAGAGGGGCTACTACAGCCTGGCGGATATGTCCCCGGAAACGTATCGCCGGGATGGGGCCTTCACTAATCGATCGAACCGGAGAATCTGGCTGTCCGGTTCGGAGCTGTTCCAGACCGGGTCGAACGGCGAGGAACTGTCCGAGAGGGGAAAGGCGCTCCTGCACGCGGCTCTCACACAGCACGGCGAGTCCTTTGGGGAGAGCGCCATCGTCATCGAGGGCTACGCAAACGGCGGCATTCCCGCTGATGAGCTCCGGCTCTCCCGCAGCCGTGCGATGGCGGTCCGACAATACGTTCAGCAGCGGTTCGAGCTCGATCCAAAGAATCTCGGAGTCGTACCAATGAAGAGCGCCCCACCGAAGGAATTGGGGCGGGCATCATGGGACGGTGTGTGCATCGTGGTGCTGTTGGGAAGTTGAGGATGGAAAAGCGGGCGGCAGGCCGGGCGGAAACGGGTCTTGTCAGGCTCGAGACTCTAGCCACCGGTGAGAGTGGACCATCCCGAGTGTCATGACCAGAAATTCGCTCCTCCCCGTCCCTGGCCGCCTGGCCGTGGACGGGGAGGAGCATCTGGATGAGAAACACGGCCACGAACCCTAGCCGCGGTTCGACGATTTCGCGCCCTTGCTGCTCTTCGCGCCGCGACCGGCGGTCGTGCTCACGGCTTTCGCGTCTTCCTGGTCCGGGTGCGCCACGTCAGCCGCGCCCTGGTTGATCCCGCCCTCCGCGAGCGAGGACAGCTTCTCGTCCGCCGCCTTCTCCTCGGCGAGTGTCTCTTGGAGCAAGTCGGCCGCTTCGTCGTGGCCCATCGCCCGCGCCCACGCGACCAGCGTGCCGTACGCCGCCATCTCATAGTGCTCGGCGCGCTGGCCCGCCGCGATCAGGCATGCGTCCATCGTCGAGTCGTCGAAGTCCTCTTCCATGATCGACTTGCCTTCCTCGATGATCCCGGCGATGCCATCACAGTGCTTGCCGCGGACGGGTTCGTCCAAGCTTGCGAATACTTCTTCCAGGCGTCGAATCTGGCCTTTGGTTTCCTCGAGGTGGGTTTTGAACGCTCGCTTGAGCTCCGCGGAGCCCGCCGCCTCCGCCAGCTTCGGCAGCGCTTTCGTGAGCTGTTTCTCGGCATCGTACGTATCCCGCAACTCGTCCACGAATGCGTCGTGCAGTGTCCCTGTGTTAGCCATGTTGGTCCCCTGTTTATCCATTGCCGGCGATCACACCGCCGGCGGATCTGTTTTGGCCATCGAAATGCCCGTGCCTGTGCGTGAGTCTGCGATTCGAATGGCCGTCGATGCAAGACTCCGGCCGAACCAACTCACGGTGACACGAGAGCGAACGACCGAGTCAGTCGAGTCCGCGACCTGCGCCGCCTGTCAGTACATTTGGCGAACGCTTGCGCCTGTTCCTGAAAGACGGAGGCGCGGCTCCACCGTCGTCGACAGCCGAAAACGCCTGTGGAACGCGAAGCTGCCGCCGGAAGCCTTTTCGGCGAGACTCGCGAAGTGACGACGGACCGGCTGGGCCTCGAGAGGCATGCCGCGCCCAACTCTCGGTATCCGGCTTGGTCAATGCCGTGACGGCAGTGCCGGCTGGCGCGCAGCTCCTGTTCCTCGCGCGGCAGCCGTCTTGCAACCTACCGCTCCCGCACGAAAGCCGATGTCGCGAAAACGCCGGATCGTCGCGTGGATTGCCGCATCGGGCTTGGCGGTCTTGGTCGGATTGGCGCTTTCCGCTTCCTGGATGATGCGTCCCGCGAACCTGAAGCGCCTGGTCGAGGACGGGTTGGCCAGCCAGCTGAATCTCGACACGTCCGTGGAACACATCTCCGTGCAGTTCCTGCCGCGGCCGCGGGTGTCAGGGAAAGCCCTGACCCTGCGGGTACGCGAGCGGCCCGACCTCCCGCCGTTCATCAGCATCGGGACCTTCTGGGTGGATGTCGGGCTCTTGTCGATCATGAGACGGCACGTGGGCACGGTTCACGTCGATGGCCTCGAGATCATCGTGCCGCCCAGGCAGGATGGGGGTCAGCCGGCGGAAACTGCGTCCGCCGGACGCAAGGATCACGGCGTCGTCGTCGATCATCTTGTGGCACACGACGCCAAGCTGTCGTTCGTGCGGAAACGACCCGATCGCCTGCCGCTGATGTTTCGCATTCACGAGCTCAAGGTGGAAGACATCGGGTTCGATCGCCCGATCCCGTTCTATGCCAAGCTCACGAACCCTATTCCGGAAGGCATTGTCGAAACGCGCGGGACCTTCGGTCCCTGGCGGCGTGACGACGGCACGCAGACGGCACTGTCGGGCGAGTACACCTTTCTCAATGCGAATCTCGCCACGATCAACGGGATCGGCGGCACGCTGCAGTCGACCGGCCGCTACGAAGGCGAACTGACACAGATTGCCGCGTACGGATCGACCTACACGCCGGACTTCAGCCTCGAGCTCGGCGGAAAGCCACTCCCGCTCAGCACGACGTTTCACGCGGTCATAGACGGGACCAACGGCTCGACGGACCTGGTGAACGTCAATGCCAAGTTGTTGAACACGCCGATCACAACGCGCGGGAGCATCACGAACCTCGACGGACCTGGACGGCACGACCTGAAGCTCGACGTGACGATCGAAGCTGGCCGCATCGAGGACATCCTGGCGCTGGCGATCGATACGCCGGACCCGATGCTGAGGGGGGATCTTTCCCTTCGGAGCACCTTCGCTCTGCCGCCGGGCAAGACGAAAGTGCCGCAGCGTCTTGCCATGCGCGGCCAGTTCGGGCTCGGCGCGGCGACATTCACGGACTCGCAGGTACAGGCCAAGCTGCAGGAACTGAGCCGCCGGAGCCAGGGCAAGGAAAAGGACGAGCCGATGCTGCGCGTGCTCACCAACCTGACGGGCCAGTTCACGGTTGACTCAGGCGTCTTGACCTTGAGCCGTTTGTCCTTCAGCGTGCCCGGCGCGACAGTCCGGCTTGCCGGCACGTACGGCCTCGACTCCGGCGCGATCGATTTCCGCGGAACCCTCCGCATGCAGGCCGGTATGTCCGACGTCGTCGGCGGGTTCAAGTCGATCTTCCTCAAGCCGTTCAATCCGTTGTTCCGCAAGGACAGCGCGGGAACATTGCTGCCGATCAAGATCACCGGGACTCGGGAGGCACCCAAGATGGGCATCGAGATGGGCAAGATCCTCAAGCGGGGCTCGTAGAGATCGAAGCCTCACGCCGCACTCAACGCTGGCCGTGGAATGTGACTTGCACAAGTACCCCCGGCAAGGCGACGGCCGTCTCGAAGATCCGGGACGCCCATTCATTAAGATCAGCACGTCTGCAAGAAAGAGGATCACAAATGGCACCCAAACACACCGACGACACCGTCGGAGAAGAAGTCTCCGCATTCGGTCAGCGCGTCAAAGGCGCGGCCAAAGACGCCGCGGGCGCAGTGACCGGCAATCAGCGTCTCGAGCGCGAGGGCGAGCGCGAGAACGCCCAGGGCCGTGCGCGTCAGGCGTCGAACGACGTCGTGGACGAGACGGACGGCGTCCCTGGAGGAACCGTGACACCGCGTTCCAACTACGTCACCGGTCTCTACGATTCCCCCGAGTCGGCCAGTCGCGCGTATCAGGAGCTCAGGAGCACCCACGGCTACGGCGCCGACGACATCGACGTGCTGATGACCGACGAAACGCGCAAACGGCACTTCGGCGACGTGAAGCCGGGCACGGAGCTTTCGGGCGGCTCGAAGGCCGCCGAAGGGTTCGGCACCGGCAGCGCGATTGGCGGCGGCGTGGGCGCGGCGCTCGCGGCGATCTTCGCCGTCGGAACGTCCGTCGTCGTGCCGGGCCTCGGCCTGGTCGTCGCCGGGCCGATTGCCGCGGCGCTGGCGGGAGCCGGCGCGGGCGGCGCCACGGGTGGCGTCATCGGCGCGTTGATCGGCGCCGGTATTCCTGAAGAGCGTGCTATCGCCTATGACCGCGGGCTCCGAGAAGGCGGCATTCTGCTCGGGACGCGTGCGCGCGACGAGCAGGAAGCGTCGGAACTCGAACGCAACTTCGGCGAGTACGGTGGCAGCCAAATCCAGCGGTAACTAATGGCACGGGCGTGTCACGTGGTTCAAGCCGCGTGGCACGCCCGAGCGCGTTATCCGTGACTCCGGCTGCCCGCCGCCCGTCAGTGGCGACCGAGCGACTCCATGGGACTCACGCGTGAGGCGCGAAACGCCGGGACCCAGCCGGCGGCGAGACCGACCGCGGCCAGCACCACCGCCGCGGCAACGAGCGTCGTCGGATCGCTCGGTTCGAGACCGAACAGCAACGTCTTGATGTAGCGCGCCGCAAACACACTGAACAGGAGACCCACGCCGACGCCGATCGCGACGAGCGTCGTGACACGGCCCAGCACGAGTCGCATCACGCCGCCCCGGGTCGAGCCGAGCGCGAGACGAACGCCGATCTCGGTCCGACGCAAATTCACGGCGTACGATGTCACGCCGTACACCCCGATCGCCGCCATCAGGACGGCCAACGCGCCAAAGAATATGGACAGCATCGCGAGCAGTCGCTCCTGCAGCATGGTGCGGCTGACCTGCTCGGAAAGCGGCCGGTACGTCAGCGCGAAGCGCGGGTTCAGGCCGGTGACGGCTTCCGTCACGGCCTTTTTCAGCGCGGCGGGCGGCCCCGATGCGGCGCGCACGCTCAGGATGATGTCCATCGGCGGCAGCGGCGTCGCGTCGGCGTCGTACTGGGCGAGCGGGACGTAGACCGTCGGCAGGGCGGCCTCGCGAACGTCGCGGCACGCGGCGTCACTGACGATGCCCACGATCTCTCGCGGCGGCGCCGCATCGCTTTTCACAACCTGAATGGTGCGGCTGATCGCATGTTGTCCAGGCAGGAACTTGCGCACGAACATCTCGTTCACGAGTGCCACGCGGGGCGTCGAGACCCGGTCGGCGTCGGTGATGTCACGCCCGGTGCGCACCGACACGCCCAACGTCGCCATCCAGCCAGGGGTCACGGCGTTGAGCGCCGTGTACGGCTCCGTTGGCGTCAGCTCCCTGCTCGTGGAGCCGATTCCGGACGGCAACGTGCGGCGTTCTTCCTGTGGCGTCCAGGAGTCGGGCACGTACACCTGCCGGTGCCACAGCCTGCCGCTGAGCGGTGCAATCAGTGAGAGGCCGCTGCCGGCGACGCCCGGAACCGATCGCACGCGCTCCTGAATCCGCGTGAACGTCTCGAGCCGATCCTGCGGCGGCACGTCCGCCCGGCGTGTGCTCACCTGTGCCAGGAGCACGCGATCGGCATCAAACCCCAACGAGACGTGCGTGAGCGACGCAAACGTCCGAAGAAATAGACCTGCGCCCACGACGAGCACGAGCGAGAGGACGACCTGCGCCACGACGAGACCGCTGGCGAGGCGCGCTTTCGTCGAGCCGGCCGCTCCGCGGCCGCATTGCCTCAACGCATCGATCGGCACGCCACGCGTCGCTCGCGCAGCCGGCGCGATACCGAACACCAACGCTGTCAACACGCTGATACCCGCGGTGAACGACAGCACACGCCAATCGAGCGTCAAGCTCAGAGAGACAGCGTCACTTGAGAACTGCTGCACAAGGAGGCGGCTGGTCGAGTACGCCACGACCAGTCCCACAACGGCGCCCAGCGCCGACAGAACCAGACTTTCAGTGATGACCTGGCGCGCCAATCTCGGCCGGGAGGCGCCAAGCGCGAGCCGCAAGCTCCATTCGTGGGCGCGCGCGGCCGACCGCGCCAGTAACAGATTGGCGATGTTCGCACACGCGATAAACAGCACGAGACCGACGACCACGAGCATGACGACGAGCGGCTCGCGGTACTGGCCACGCAGGGACGATTCACCAACGGCGTCGGCATCGAGCGTGAACGGGTCCTTGAGATGTTCATCGCGATCGAGCGCGCTCACGCCAGCGATGCGGGTCGCTTCGCGGATCGCGGGCTGACGCTCGCGAAGATCGGCGATGCCGCGCTCGAGAGTCTGATCCGGCTTCAGCCGAACCAGCACCGCGATCCACCACGATTCGCTCTGATCGAGCCGCGAGTCCTTCGCGCCGCGAACCAGCGGCTCGGCGCCGAACGGGACGGCCACGTCGAAGGCGCGGCCGACGCTCAGGCCAAAGAACCCCGGAGGCGTGACACCAATCACCGTGAACGGAATCCGCTCGAGCGTCAGCGTGCGGCCCACTGCATCCGACGCACCTCCGAAATGCCGTTGCCAGAAGCCGTGACTCATGACCGCCACCGGTCCGTTCGTGCCGCCGCCGCGGACGTCGTCTGCCGCGGAGAACGTGCGGCCCAGCGCCGCGGGCACGCCGAGCACGTCGAAGAACTCGCCGCTGACCCAGAGCCCGTTGACGATGTCGGTTTCACCGCCTTGAGAGAGATTGAATGACGCGTCGGCTGTGGCCGATGCGGCCGTACCCGCGAAGACGCCGCGCTCGTCGCGAATCTGTTCCCAGATCGCGTACGTCCACGACTCCTGGCCGCCGTCCGAGGTATCGGTGACGAGCGCGAGCTGTGAGGGATCCTTCACCGGCAGCGGCCGCAGCAAAAGGCTGTCGATGATCGAGAAGATGGCCGTGTTGGCGCCGATGCCGAGCGCCAGCGTCAGGACGATCACGGCTGTGAAGCCCGGGTTCTTGCCGAGCATCCTGAGCGCGTAGCGGACGTTCTGGCCGATTTCGTCGAGCGAGCCGCCGTGGCGGCCCGTGCGGACGTGCTCCTTCGCCTGTTCCAATCCCCCGAGCTCGATGAGCGCCTGGCGACGCGCCTCCATCGGCGCGGCGCCGTCGCGCACCTTCTCGGCGGCCGACATCTCCACGAACATCTGGAGCTCGTCGTCGAGGCGGCGCTCCACTTTCGAGCGGCGGAACACCCACGGCAACATGGACCGAACGCGATGGAACCAGGTCATGCGCCCTCCAGCACGCTCGTGATCGCGAACGACGCCCGCTCCCAGCGCCGCCGATCCGCTTCGAGCTGACGCCGGCCGGCGGCCGTCAGGCGGTAGTACTTTGCCTGGCGGTTGTTCTCCGAGGCGCGCCATTCGGCTTTGAGTTTGCCATCCTGTTCGAGGCGATAGAGCGACGGGAACAGCGAACCGGGATTGACGCGAAAGCTGTCGCGGCTTAGGACGGCCAGCCGCTGCGAGATCCCGTAGCCGTGCATGGGCTCGCGCACGAGGATGGTCAGGATCATCAGATCCAGCGTCCCCTGGGGCACATCGAGCTTGGCGTCGTCCTTCATTTAGGAACCCTAAATGACAATACCGCCGCTCATTTAGGGTGTCAAGAGGTTCTACCGAATTCCGCGAAGGAGATAGAACTTCGGCGGCGGGTTGCCTGCGGTGAATGCCAGCTCGCGCCCATCCGGCCGCACCGACAGGTCCGTGATGCGCGGCACATCGAGCGCAATACGTGTCGGTGATCCAGCGTCGACCGGCACGATCCACAGCGTGACAGGGTCGTTGGGAGTGGACGCACAGGCCGCCAGCAGCAGACTGGCGTCCGGACTCCAGGCGAGACCAGGGCAATCGGCCCCGATTCGCTGTCGATCCACGACGGAGCCGTCGCGTCGCACGATCCGCAGCACGCCTCCGGGACCGGACGGCGGAGTTGCCACGACGACGAACTGCTGTCCATCCGGCGAGACGGCAAATGCGCCGCTCCTGAGCTCGCCCTGCCGGCGTGCGTCGTACAACGCGGTTGTTTCCAACCAGACCGTATCGATGCGGGAAATGCGCGTCGGGTTGCCCTGCAGGTAATAGACATCGGGCGTGCGCCGGTCGGTCGCGATCGTGGTGCCGACGCCGGAGAGCACGCGCCGTTTCTCGCCGCTTTCGACGTCAATGAGGTCGACGACGCCAGCCGACCCGCTGTAGTACGACACGGCAACATGGCGGCCGTCCGGGAGCCACTTGGCGCGGTCACCGCGGGTCAGAATCGCGCCTATCGGAAACTCACGCAGACCGCTCTGTCGATGGCGGACGACGAGCCGGGTGCGCGCGTCGCTGCCTGCGCCGAATCCTCCGGCAACGTAGGCGAGCGACGAGCCGTCAGCGTTCCAGTGCGCGGCCGTGTGAATGTCCATCGACGGCAGGTTCAGTCGAGCCGGCGTACCGACCACTCGCTGAATCAGATCCACGGATGCCGTGAACGCTTCATCCCAGGGCGACCGCGTCTGTACGAGCGCGGTGCCGTCGCTGACAAATCCTCGCGGCGAAATCTCCATGCGACCCAATTGGTGGATCAGCCTGGCCTTGCCGCCCGCGACCGGCGCGAGAAACAGACCGCGATCACCCTCGCGATCGCTGACGAACAGCAGCGCCTTGCCATCAGGCGTCCACACCGGACTCGTGTCGTCGGCCGGATGCGGCGCGACGATCGACTCGTGCCCGGTCGCGACGTCGATCACGACGAGATCGCGTTGGCCATCGACGACGCGAGGAACCACAAAAGATTTCCTGTCCGGCGAGAAGGCGCCGTCGTTGTCTGAGCGGAGAATGTCGTCAGCTGCACCGCCGGCGATCGGCACGCGCTGATGTCGGAGCCCGGGCTGTTCCGCCAACTCGACGAAGAGCGCGCGGCTGTCCGGCGCCCATCCGGTGAATCCGAATCCGCGTGCCGTTGGAGCGACGAAGACCTCTCGATCCTCCGATCCATCGAGGCGGCTGACGCGCAACGACCAGCGCCCACCCTCGACCCACTGGTACGCGATCAAGGAGTGAGCTGGCGAGATCTGGGCGTTGCCGGCCGCCCGGCCGGTTGTCGTTGCGCTTCGCACGATCGCAACGGTGCTCGCGACGAGGTCGCAAATGGCGACGGCATTGGTCCCGAACGGGCGGCACGTCACACGCCTGCCGTCTCCCACCGGCGTCAGGAGGTTCGCGCGCCGCTGCAGTTCCTGGTTGACTTCTTCGAAGGCGATGCCACCGCCCGAACCAACGGCGGCGCGACGCGGCGCGGATACGGCCTTGGCGGGCTCGACTCGCGACGCGGATTTGTCGGACGCTGGCGGCGGAGCGCCTGCCTCGAGCGTCACCGGCGACTGGGACGGAACCGGCGAAAGCGCTGCCGGCGCCGACACACCACTGCCGCCAGTTGGTTCAGGACTCCCGGCGCGATGGCCCTGCCAGAGCCAGCCGGCCAACGCCGCGGCTCCCACGACACCGGCGACACTCGCGGCCGTGACGCCGCGAACCCGCCGCGCCGGTGGCGCGAGCGTGGCCGCCATCGCGCGCGCATCGGCGAATCTGCGCGCGGGATCGGACGCCAGCGCGCGGTCGATCGCCCCCGCGAGCGAGCGCGGGAGATCCGATCGCAGCGCGCGCAGCGGCACCCGTCGTCCCGCGGCATGTGCCTGACGGATGTCGGCGAGCGACCGCCCTTCGACTGGATGGCGGTTCGTCGCAAGGCGAAAGAGCACCACGCCGAGGCTATAGAGGTCGCTTCGCGGCGTGGCCGGCCGATGATCGAAGATCTCGGGCGCCAGAAACGACGGCGTCCCGGCCAGACCGACGCGCTCCGTCTCCGGGTCATCGAGCTCCTGGCCGGTGCCGAAATCGCCGAGCACGATGCGCCCGCCGGTCTCACGCATGACGTTGGTCGACTTCACATCGCGATGCACGAGACCGGCGTCGTGCACCGCGGCCAGCGCGAGGCACAGCTCCCGGCCGATGGCCGCGACTTCATGGGCGGGGAACGGGCCGCGCTCCTGCAGTTCGGCCTCCAGCGTGCGTCCGTGCACGAGCTCCATCCAGAGGCCGGTGCGTCCGTCGATCCGCTGCGCGCCGTAAATCGTGACGACGTTGGGGTGGCGGACGCGCGCGGCCAGTCGCCCTTCTTCGATGACGAGCGCCGCGCTTGTCTCGTGACCGTCATCGGCCGCGCTCACCGCCGGCTCGCGGATCAGCTTGAGCGCGACATCCCGATCGAGGCCGGGATCAAAGGCGCGGTAGACGTCGCCGAACCGGCCGCTGCCGATCTTCTCGACGATGCGCAGCGGGCCCCAGGCGGCGGGCGCGTCTGCGGCGCCGCTCGCCCGCGCGATCCTGACATCGCCGGTGCCGGCGTCGAGCGTGCCGTGCAGACGTGCGATGTCGGAGATCGCGCGGAGCCGGGCGACCAGCGCCCGCGTCCGGTCGTCGGGCGCGTCGCGTTCGATCTCGATCCAGTCCAGTGTCGCGCCGTCGGCAACAGCCGCCGCCAGATCGGTGAGATTCGGATCGGACGCGGGCACAATGTCTCCTGGGGAGACGATTGTAGGTCAGCTTCCCGCGACGCAGTCAGGGGCCGTAAACGTCATCTCGAACGGCAGGGAGAACAGGCCCTCATCGATTCTGTTCCTGCGAACGCCGGACTTGAGGAACGCCCGCGCATCGTCGGCCGTCGGCCCATCGCCAGTGTAGTCGTCAGTAAAAACCCACGTGCACGCGGCCGTGCGCGTGACCTTCGCCGTCGTGGAACCGTCTTCCGAATCGAAATTCAGGGCAAAGGTGTTTCCGTCCGCGTTGGCAATCGTGATCTTCAGTCGGGAGAAGCCGGACGCCCCCTCGGGGATCGAGAGTAGACCGCCGTCGACGGGCTCCCCGTTGAGACCACTGACGACGTTCGACTGAATCTCCGTCAGCATCACGGTGGCGCGATTGTCGGTGGCCCAGTCCCATCGGCACGCCGGCTGGCCGGCGCCGCCGCACACTGTCGGCCCCTGCCCGCGGAAATCGACCGTTATCGTCGACTTGCCGAGCCAAAGCTCGCCACCCCCTGTCGTCAGGTGCGTCCCGGCACCTGTTTCAGACACACCCGTACCGGGATAGCTCGTCCCATTGCCGACGAGACCGTCCGCACAGAGATCGATGTCCGCGATGTCGCATCGAAAATCGGTCGTCCCGGGAATGCTGGTGGGAGGCTTCGGCGGCTTCCCGCCGCGCTGTGCGAGCGCGGCGGCCGGAAGCGTAATTGCCATGGCCAGTGCGGCTGCTGACGTGAGGAGCTGACGTGTCGTTCGAGTCATCGAGGGAACCTCCTGTCCTGTTCAAAACCCGGCGTCAGGGTCAAGCGAACAGCGCCGGCTCAGATTCCGCCGCTCGCCAGTATCATGGCCCGGGGTTCTTATCAGCCTCGACGACACGCCCGCCCGGATCGGCCCGGGGGACGACACCGCGGATCTTCTGGATCGCGCACGCGTGGGCGACCGTTTGGCGCTCGATGCGCTCTTTGGGCGCCACACGCCGCTGCTTCGCCGGTGGGCCGCCGGGCGCCTGCCCCAGTGGGCACGCGATGCGATGGACACGGTCGATCTCGTGCAGGAGACGATGCTCGCGACGTTGAGGAACCTCGACGCGTTCGAGTCGCGCGGCGAGGGAGCGCTGCAAGCGTACCTGCGCCAGGCGCTCATCAACCGTGTCCGAAACCAGATCCGCAATGCCGACGTCCGGCCGCAGATGGTCGCGCTGGAGTCGCGGACACCTGACGACGCGACATCACCGCTGGAAGCGGCGATCGGTCGGCAGACGCTCGACCGGTACGAGGCGGCGCTCGCGCGCCTACCCGCCGAGGCGCGCACCGCCGTCGTGAGCAGGGTGGAGCTCGGGATGAGCTACGCGCAGATCGCGGAAGTGCTCGACAAGCCCTCGTCCGACGCCGCTCGCATGGCCGTCGTCCGAGCGCTGCTGCGACTGGCCGAGGAGATGGAGATCCCGCCGGACTGACGTTACCGGACGCGAGCCGGCAGCGACGGCCGGCCCGCCCGACTAGCGCGGTTTCCGATCCTGGCGCGGGGGCAGAGCCGTTGACCTCTTCCGGCCGAATGTGCGTAAGGCTCTGTAGTTATTATATCGTATATTTATGCCAAAACGGGGTATTTCGGTGACCTTGCGGGACGACAACCTGCTGTGGCTGAAGAGCCGGACGGTCGCAACAAAAGGCCGGAGCCTCAGCGAGACGCTGGACGAGCTGGTGACGGCGGCCCGCACCAGTCGCGACGTGCCAGCGGCGGCCGTCCGGTCGGTCGTTGGCACGGTCGACATTGCCGCCGATGATCCGGACCTGAAGCGGGCCGACGACTACATTCGCGACCTCGTGACCGGGTCGCTGGCGCGGCGGTCGAAGAAGGCCAAGCGGACCAGCCGTGGCTGACGCGGCAGTCTCGGACACGCACGCGCTCATCTTTCATGCGGCTGGCGGCGGCGGGCTGGGACCGACGGCACGCGCGCACTTCAACGCCTGCGAGCGCCAGCAGGCCATCCTCTACGTGCCGGCCGTCGTCATGTGGGAGTGCAGCCTGCTCGCCCGCGCGGTACGCATCAATCTGCATCGACCGCTGCGCAACTTCTTCGAGGACCTCTTCAGTAACCCCGCCTACCAGCCCCTCGATCTCACACCAGCGCACGTGCTCCTGGCCGACGAGATGCGGTTCACCCGCGATCCATTCGACGCCTTGATTGTCGCGGTGGCGCGCGATCTGCGGTTGCCATTGGTCACGCGCGATGCGCAGATCCGCCAATCTGGGGCCGTCAAGATCCTCTGGTAGCGGCCGTCGCCCGAAATCGTGGTCAACCGCGAAGTTTCGACAGGTGGTCCTGCATGTGCCGGTGGCCGACCGCCTCCGGGTGGTTACGAAAGATGACGAGCGTCAGAAGGTTCCTCGGACCCGCCGTACCCGTCGTACCGACAAGCGCTTTTTGACAGCAGTTCTATGCTCCCGGTTGAGCAGTAGACTAGCGGTCGTACAGTGAGAAACGACATGAACGCTTTCTACACCCGCAACGTTCTCCCGGTCGCCACCGCCCTTCTCACCGCCGTCGCGGTGCTCACCGCCCAAGCGCCATCGCCGTCCCCCGCCGATCCGTTTCTCTGGCTGGAGGACGTCGAGGGCGCCAAGGCGATGGACTGGGTCAAGGCCAAGAACGCGGCGACCCTGGCCGAGCTGGGCAAGTCGCCGCTGTATGCGCCGACCTTCGAGCGCACGAAGCAGATCCTCGACTCGAAGGACAAGATCGCGTCCCCGACGATCATGAACGATCGGATCTACAACTTCTGGAAGGACGCGGATCATCAGCGCGGGCTGTGGCGGCGGACGACGCAGAGCGACTATCTGACCGGCAACCCGACATGGGAGACGGTGCTCGACATCGACGCCCTCGCGAAAGAGGAAAACACGCCGTGGGCGTTTGGCGGCGCGGCCTGTCTCAAGCCGGAAAACCGGCTCTGTCTCGTGAATCTTTCACGCGGCGGATCGGACGCCACCGAGGTTCGCGAATTCGATGTCAAGGCGAAGCAATGGGTGCACGACGGCTTCAAGCTGCGCGAGGCAAAAACCAGCACCGGCTGGGTCGACGCGCAGACGGTGCTCGTCGGCACGGACTTCGGCCCCGGCAGCATGACGTCGTCGGGATACGCCCGGCAAGTGAAACTCTGGAAGCGAGGCACGCCGATTGCTTCGGCGGAGCTGGTGCTCGAGATTCCCACGACTGACATGGGACTCTTCGCGTCTACGTACGACGTGGACGGCCGGAAGTACTTCCGCGTCTCGCATCAGAAGAACTTCTACGAGAGCACGCAGTACCTGTTCGAGAAAGGCAAGCTGATCAAGATCGACGTCCCGATCGATGCGGACACGTACCTGCTGCGCAATCACCTGCTGGTGTTCGTGCGGACCCCTTGGGACGTCGGCGGCCGGAAATGGAACACGGGCGCGCTCATCGCAATGCCGGTGGACGACTTTCTCGCCGGCAAGAAAGAGTTCCGGCTCGTCACCGAGCCCGGCCCGGGCGAGAGCATCAACGGCGTGAGCGTCACCCGCGACTTCGTGCTCGTGAGTGTCCTCAACAACGTGAAAGGCGAGCTTCGGCGGTATCAGTTCGACAAAGGCGACTGGACGTTCGAGAAGGTCAAGGCTCCGGAGATGGGAACGGTCGCTGCCGGCGCCACTTCGCCCTATTCGAATGGCTACTTCTTCACGTACACCTCGTTCATTCAGCCGACGACCCTGTACTTCGTGGACGAGAAGAGCACCCCGAAGGAAGTGAAGCGACTGCCGGTGATGTGGGACTCGAGCGGGATGAAGGTCGACCAGTTCGAGGCCACGTCGAAGGACGGTACCAAAATCCCCTTCTTCATCGTCAGCCGCGAGAGCCTGCGGAACGACGGCGCCAATCCGACGCTGCTGGCCGCGTACGGCGGCTTCGAGGTCTCCAATACACCTTCGTACGCGACCACGCTCGGCGCGGCCTGGCTGGAGCGCGGCGGCGTCTACGTGCTCGCGAACATCCGCGGCGGTGGCGAGTTCGGCCCGCAGTGGCACCGCGCCGGACTGAAGGAACACCGGCAGCGCATCTACGACGATTTCATCGCCGTGGCTGAAGAGCTCATCACACGGAAGATCACGTCGCCGCGTCACCTCGGGATCATCGGTGGCAGCAACGGCGGACTGCTCGTCGGCGTCGCGCTGACGCAGCGCCCGGAGCTTTTCAACGCGGTCGTCGTCCAGGTGCCGCTGCTCGACATGCAGCGCTACAGCAAACTCCTCGCCGGCGCGAGCTGGATGGCCGAATACGGCGATCCCGACAAGCCGGAAGAGTGGGCGTTCATCTCGAAATACTCGCCGTACCAGAACGTCCGGCCGAACATGACGTACCCGAAGGTGCTGTTCACGACCACGACGCGGGACGACCGGGTGCATCCAGGACATGCGCGCAAGATGGCCGCGAAAATGGAATCGATGGGCTATCCGTTCTATTACTTCGAGAACACCGAAGGCGGCCACGGCTCAGGCGTGACCAGCGAGCAGCAGGCGCGGACGATGGCCGTCACCTACGCCTATCTCTGGCAGCAGTTGGGGAAGTGACTGGGCAATCGCGGCCAGTTCACCGTGATCGTGCCGTCGCAGAACCTCGTCATCGTGCGGCGCGGGCTGGACTACGGGCGGCAGGGATTCAGCCAGTGGGACCTGACTCGCGAGGTGCTGAAGGCAATCAAGATACCCGACCGGCCACACCTTCACCAGTAGGCCGCTGCTAGGACGGAGCGATGGGAAGTACCACCACGACGGAGAACGACCAGGGCGAGGCGCGGTCCAGGAACCGAACACCGTCAATGATGTCGCCCTTGCGCGGCAATCCAGTCGCGACATAGTCGAGCGAGCCTTCTATTTCCACGCGACGCAGCCAGCGCCCATCGCGCAGCCAATTGAACACCGCGAGGCTCGTATCCCATTCGACATTCAGTTTGTGCGTGTACGCCCGACGATCTGTGGACCGTTCGGCGGGGCTGAACTTGTCCACCACATCCACGTGAGAACTCAGCCAACCACCCGTTCGAGCTGATGGCAGCCAGATCAGATTCGTTTCGAACTCGAGCTCGGGGGTGCTCTCCCGGTCGAACGGCAGGAAGATCGCCTCGACCGTGAATTCCAGCCACGACATGCGCGTGGGCAGGCCGACCGAAAGAATGACCTCGAACTCGCTCTCCCGCGGTCCGCGCGTCGTCACGCCATCTTCCTGGATGATTCGCGCCCCGCCAAACAAGTTGGTGACCGTGACCGTGGGCTCGACTTTGAAGGAAGGTGCGCAGAACGGACGGCACCTCTCCTGTGCCTCCGCGGATGCCGCCATGAGGCCACACAGGAATAGGGCGGCCACGGCGCGAATCGTGCTCATGCACGGTTCTCCTTTGAACTGTTGATTCCGATGTCGATGATGCGGCCGGCGCGCATCTGGACGACACGATCGCCGAGCGCAACGGCATCGTCGCGGTCGTGCGTCACGTACACCGTGCTGACGTGCAGCGCTTCGTGGACTCGCGCGAGTTCCACTCGCAGCGCTGACCGTAATTCGGGATCGAGGCTGGACAAAGGCTCATCCAGCAGCAAAACGGCAGGATCGCCGACGAGCGCCCGCGCGAGCGCCGTCCGCTGCTGCTCGCCGCCCGAGAGTTGATGAGGGTACCGCAGTCCAAGCGCCTGAATCCGTGCGAGGTCCAGTGCCTGTTGAACACGCGAGGATCGTTCAGCCGACGGGCAGGGTCCGGACTCCAGAACGAACTCCAACTGCTGTCTGACCGTGAGATGCGGCCAGAGCGCCAGGTCCTGGAACACAAATCCCACGCGACGGCGATATGGCGCGATGACAGAGCGACCGTCCTGCGCCGCAAGGCGACCGTTCAGCAGAATTCGACCGCGATCAGGGACGTCGAGTCCGGCGATCAGGCGGAGGAGCGTCGTCTTGCCGCAGCCGCTCGGTCCAACGACGATCACGAGTTCGCCGCTGGACACGTCGAGGGAAACGTCGTTCAGCGCCACCTGGGACCCGAATCGCTTGGAAACGTTTTCGACCGAAATCGTCGCGGTCGTCACCGCATTTCCCCGCGCGTGGCCGCAGCCACCAATATCGCCAGCGGAACCGTGATGACGCTCATCTGTAACAACGCAAGCAACGCGACCTGCGATGGAGGCGAGTTGGCGATCAGCGTGTAGATCCGAATCGACAGCGTCGCTTCACCCGGCGGAGCCACCAGAATGCTGACACCAAGCTCGCCGAAGGCCAGGACGAACACAATCGCCCAGGTCGCAAGAATGCCAGGCCGCATCTGAGGCAGCACAATCCGACCCATAATCCGCGCCCACCCCGCGCCGTTGACGGCGGCGGCTTCCTCGTGCGATATCGGTACGTAGCGGGCGACGGCGGCGAGGATCAACGCGGCCAGCGGCAAGAAACGACCCAGCATTGCGAGCAGGAACATCACATCGGTGCCGTACAGGAACCCCAGCGGTCCGGGACGGTTCCAGAAGCTGATTAAGCCGACACCGAATATCGTGCTGGGCACGGCGAAGAGCGTCACCAAGACGACATCCCCAACGCGACCCAGCCATGATGTCGCATGCGCGCGCGCGTACCCGAGCCAGACGGCAACGCCAACGACCACCGTCGCGCCGAGGCCCGCAAGCGTGAGGCTGTTTCGAATCGCTTCCGATGAACCTGCCACAACATCGGCTGGCGCGCGGGCCCTTGCCGCTTCGCCGACGAGAGCAAGGACAGGGAACGCAACCGACACACCGATGATGACGACGCATGCGGCAGTCGCGGCGAGTGGCGGAATTGGCAGCGTCGGCGCAACGGCTGCGGTCTGTCTGCGGGGCGTCACGAGGCGGTCTCCCAACACGACGGTGGCAACCGCTGCCATGAGGACACACAACGCCAGCAGCGGTATGGCCAGTACGGTCGCCCTGATGGGATCGTAGAGCGACGCGAATGCGGTGAAGACCTCCGTCGTATACACGCGAACCTGGAGCAACGCGGGAACGCCAAATTCAGAAACGGCAAGCACGAAAACCACCAGACCGGCGGCCAGAATGCTGGGAGTGGCAAGCGGCAGCGTAATCCGCCACAGCACACGGCCCGGTGATGCGACAAGCGATGCCGCTTCTTCGAGCCGGGCATCCGTCCGGCGGATGGCGACTTCCGTCGCCAGCATCGACAGTGGGAAGAACGCCAGGCTCATCACGACAATCGCGCCGGCGGCGCTCTGCAGCCATGTCGAGATGTACGTCCAGGCGAGTGCGACCACGTAGGGTGGCAGCAGCAACGGAATCGTGAGGCCAAATCTCAAGAGTGCTCGTTGCCGAAGTCCCGCACGCGCCAGCAGGATGCCGAGTGGCACCCCGATCGCGGTGGCCACAAGCGCCGTGCCGCTCCCGAGCACGGCGGTATTGACAAGCAATCCGCGCTGACGAGCATCGAGCACGATTTCAGAGGACAGTGCTGGCGTACTGATCGCCTGCCAGCCGAGAGACAGCACGGGGATGACAGAACACATGGCGAAGACGACGAATGCGCCGCCAAGCACCATCGGCCGAACAGGCTGATGGTGCCAGATCGTCATGGACGTGGAGCGATGACGGAACAGGCGCCGATCACAATCCGAGAATGGACGCGAGGCGCCGCGTCACATCCTCAACTCGACTGGCGGCCTTTGCGTAGTCAAGCGTCATCGGTTTGAATGTGTCGATCGGCGGAATGTTCTTCGGTCCGGGCACCCCCGCATGCAGCGGAATCTGCACCGCCTCCGAGGTCGCGAGCTGACGCTCCACCTCAGGTGACAGCAGATAGTCGATGAACCGGCGGCCATCATCCTGATGCGGCCCGTTGGCAATCAACGACACCATGTTGGGCATCACCGGCACGCCAAGCCCTGCCTTGTCCGGCAGCACCATGGCGATCGGCTGACCATCCTCGATCGCCACGTTGACGTCGTCAGTATCGGTGAGGCCGACTTTGACGTCACCGCGCGCGACAAGATCGCGGACCACGGAGTTGCCAGGCACGACACGAACACCATTCGCTTTCAGTCGCCGAAAGAACTCGTCCATCTTCTCGTCGCCGGCGATCGCGTACAGCGCGGCCACATGAAACGACGTCGACCCGAAGCGCGGATCGGCGATGGCGACCTGTCCTTTCCAGCGCGGCTCGGCCAAGTCGAAGACGGACTGTGGCGCATCGGCTGGCTTGACGTGCGTGGTGTTGTAGGCGATGACGCGAATTCTGGCGGAGAAACCTGTCCAGAACCCGTCCGGATCGACCACCACGGCCGGAATACCGTGCGCGCTCGGTGATCGATATGAGGCGAGCACGCCTCGAGCCTTGAGTACCAGCGTCCTGACCGGCTCGTTCGACCAGAACACATCGGCTTGCGGTCGGGCTTGCTCAGCCAGGAGTCGATTCGCGAGCCCGGTCGATTTCGTTTCTTCAGTGTCGTACACCGCGTCAACCCGGACGCCTGACTGTTTCTCGTATGCGCGAAGAATAGGTTCCGAGAACACGCGATCGGTCGAGACATAGACTGTCACGGACCGAGCCGGACTGCTTCGGGACTCGCGCGAGCCACAGCCGGCGCCCGCAATAAGTGCAGCGAGAATGGCACCTTGAACGCGCCGCGATCGATCGATCTTCATTTGGTCACGATCGTCAAATCGTCGAAGTGAGTCACCGAGTCGGCCTTGGTCCAGACACCCACCTTGCCGGCTTGCGTGAAGGTCGAATCCTCCACTTCGAACAGCCTGGTGCCGTTGAAGTACACCTCGAACCGGGGCCCGGCAGCGGTGACCCGCAGGGTGCTCCACTGGTTCGCCGGAACCTCCACTTTCTTGCCGTACGTACGTCCCTCGCCCTTCAGGGGGAGATCGGTCCTCTTGCCGTTCTCAACTTTGTACAGCACGACGTTGTCTTCCAGGGCATTCGCCCGGACGATGTAGTAGTTGTTCTCATCGCGATACCGCCAGATCAGACCGGCCGCCTGATCGACGTTGCCGGAAATCGGCCGGCACCGTACAGACAGATCCACGTCCACCGTCGTGATGTCCGCGACGACGGCGGCTGGAAAGCGCGAACGAGTCGCGTCGGCGTCGAGCTGGGCGAGAACCTTGTTGCTGCCGTCCGCCTGCACGACCCAGCGGCCAGGTGAACCGGTCTTCGCCGTGTGACCGAATTCAAACCCCTTCGGCGGCAGCCCGACCGTGTCGCTGCTGAAATCGATCTTGCGAGAGTCAGCCATCAGAATGGCGCTCCCGACAAGAATAGAAGTGATCGCAGCCGTTGTGATTCGCATACATCACCCTTTCTGATTGTGAACCTTTCTCAATTACGGGACAGCACAAATCCCGCCAAGCCGGCGCCCGCAACCAGAACCACCTCTGGCACGCGGAAGCGCACGAGCAGAAGAAGACCCGCAACGGCGATGCACGCGCTCGGCCAGTCAAAGATGGCCTGGCGCCCGAGTACGACAACGGCACCTCCTATCGCGCCACTGGCCGCAGACGTCGCTCCGGTGGCAAACGCGCGCAGCTGCGCGTTATGCCGATGCCGCGCAAACCAGGGCGCCGGGACCACGGTGAAGACATAGACCGGCAGAAAAATCCCGATGGCGGCCACCGTCGCGCCGGGAAGACCCGCCACGAGATAGCCGATGAACGCGACGGTGATCACGACAGGTCCTGGTGTGATGAGTGCCACGGCGACGGCGTCGAGGAACTGATGATTACTCAGCCAGCCAAAGTCGTGCACAACGCCTTGCTGCAGGAACGGCACGATCGCGAGGCCGCTTCCAAAGACAAAGGACCCGGCCTTGCCGAAGAACAGCAGAATCTGCAGGAGCACCGGCTGCCCGCTCGCCGACCCAGCGCCGGCGAGAGCGTATTCGAGACCAGCGATGGCGATCGCCGCCGTCAGGCTGATCACACTGAGGAGGACAGCGCGCCGACGACCCGGCCAGGCGCGAATCAGCAGCGTCACGAGACCCGACAGAATGAAGACGACCGCCAGCTCGCTGCCCGTCCACACTGTCGCCGCGAAGGTGACGCCACACACAACCCAGAGCAGCACGTCTCGCTTGTTGGTGCCACGCGCCAGCCGGTACGCAGCCACGGCGATGATCGCGATGATGGCGGCGCCGATCCCGTAAAACACGGCCTGCATCCACGGCATGCCGCCGTACGCGACGTACGCGCTGCTGAGCCCCAGCACCATCAGGAAGGATGGGAGGATGAAGGCGAGTCCCACGAGCGACGCGCCGATCACGCCGCCCTGGAAATACCCGATCGCCATCGCCGTCTGCGCGGCGAGCGGTCCGGGCATGATCTGGGCCAGCGCGATGGACAGGTTGTACGTGGCCTCGTCGATGAGTTTTCGGTCGTCCACGAGATCGCGGCGCATGTATCCCACAAGCGCCGCCGGGCCACCGAACCCGATGGTTCCCAGTTTCAGGAAGTACCAAACGAGATCCGTCACGAGGCCTCGAATGTGGTTCGCGCACGCTGCCGATCGTCGAGCTGCACGTGCAGTCCGGCGCCGTGTGCGGCGGCGCGTTCGTAAACGAGGACCGCGGCCGCGACGTCCTGGAGCGCGGTTCCGATGGAGTCGAAGACGAATACGTCATCCGGACTGGTTCGGCCCGGAAGACGGCCCGCGACGATCGCCGAAAGCTCACCGTGAACGTCGTCTTCGGTGATCGCGCCGGCCTTGATCGCATGGTGCAGATCGCCGCCGGCAGCGCAGCCCGGCAGCGAATCGACGACCACGAGGCTCTCGGCCATCGCACCGGCGTCAATCTCCTGCTTGCTCGGATTGTCCGCGCCGACCGCAGCGACAAAGAGGCCTGGGTGGAGATCCGCCCGGTACAGCAACGGCACCGAGGATGTCGTGCACGTGACGCAGATGTCGCTCTGACGGACGGCGGAGCGCAGAGTCGGCGCAGGCTGCACCGGCAGCGTCAGTTCATGCGACATCCGATCGGCAAACGCGGCGGCCTTTGCGGCATCGCTATCGACGACAAGTGCCGCGCGCAGATCGCGCACGACTGACATCGCGCGGAGCTGCGCCTCGCCCTGTTCGCCGCAACCGACGATGGTGATGGTCCGGGCATCCGGCAGCGCGAGCTGCTCCGCGGCCAATGCCGCGACGGCGGCGGTGCGGATGCTGGTGAGGACGATCGAATCCATGACCGCAAGCGGCCGGCCATCGCGCCCATCGAGCAGGATCAACACGCCCTGAATCGTGGGACGCCCGTGACGAACCCGATTGCCTGGCAGATTGACGTTCGCTTTGACCGCCACGAACACCCGGCCTTCGTCCTCGATCGCCGCGACTTTGGCGTGGACAGTGCCGTCTGGAAGCGTCAGGCCGCTGGAGACCGGACCACAACTGCGGCCGTCCTCGTGAGCCACCAGGGTACGCGCAATGGCGTCGATGCACGCGCGTGTCGTGAGGTGCCGCGCCACGTCCCTCGCCCCGAGGATGATTGCGGCGTCGCTCATCGCCGGACCTTCCCACGAGGCGGCCGTCGCGCGCCGGCGTGCTTTGTGGCCGGCAGCCGGCCGCCGAATGACGCAAACAATGCGTCAACGATCGGCATCGCAGCCGTGACCCTCGCGGTTGAGTCCGGATGTGCGGCTGACAATCCGTCAACCAGACGTTGAATCCCTGCCGCGTCTGGCCGGCCGAACTTGCCGTCCTTGAGATCGAGATCGTGAACGATTTCCGCCAACTGCCGGAGCGCGGGATCGCTGAGAGAGAGCCGCAGGCACATGGTCTCGAACGTGCAACGGTCGCCTTCGTGCGTGAAGTCGGCGCCAACCATGTCGAACGATTGCTCGCCCCGGCTCGTTGGACCTCCCGTCGAATCGACGAAGCGAAATCGCGCCGCGGGATCGACGAACCGGCGAATGAGCCAGGCCGTGGTCAGCCGGTCGATGTGAGGATCACGACGGGTGACCCACACACGGCCCCTGAGGTCGGCGGGAGATTGGGCGCCCCGTGAACCCATCTTCGCGTCGGGACGCAGCAGTTTCTTGATGGCTGTCATGAGCGTCTCCACCTCCAGACCGGCCTCGGATTGAAAGAAGTCTGTTCGAGCGGCGGCGTCGACCATTCGTTGGAGCCGAAGGACGTCCGCGCCCGCTCGTGATGAGCTCTTGTGACGACGCATGTCCGCCAGGCGCTCGGTCAGCGCGGCTCGAATGGGTGCGAAGCGGCTGGCTGCCGCCTTCTGGAAGCGGGACCTCAGTTCATCGTCGCTGGGAGCGCCGATAAACTCCGCACGACAGACCGACGCCTCGCCGCCGCCAGCGGTGGCCTCCTGGGCGATCCACTGCACGTCTTCGAGACACTCGGACGTGTTCGGAAGCACATACACGGAATTCTTGAGTGGCAGCGCGCCCGCCTGCGCCAGGCGGCGTCTGACTTGCGCGCGCAGATACAACGGACGCGGCGGCAGTTGGTGAATCAGCAGCAACCAGCCCGAAGCTTGGGACACACAGCGAATATAGCAACAGATTCATATTAGAGCAATTGCTATAACTGAATGGACTTCGAACGCCATGCACCTTGCTACCATCATCCATGTCTTCAACCGACGAACGTCCGGCGGTCGAGCGACTCAAGAACGCGGTTCGGGAGGCCGATGCGAAGACGGTTCGGCGTCTCCTCGAGCAGCACGAAGAGCTCCGCGCCTCGATCAACGAGCCCGTCTTCTCGTTCGACGCGCCGGCCATCGTGGCGGCATCCGACCTGGATGTCGTGGACGTGCTGCTGGCGTTCGGCGCCGATCCCAATCGGCGCAGCCGCTGGTGGGCCGGTGGCTTCCATCCGCTGCATGGCGCGCGCGGGGCCGTCGCCGAGCGTCTCCTCGCCGCGGGAGCGATTCCGGATGCGTGTGCCGCCGCGAATCTCGATCGCCCCGATCTCCTCGCTGGCATGCTGGCCGAGGATCCGGCGCGCGTGCACGAGCGCGGTGGCGATGGACAGACGCCTCTGCATTTCGCGCGTTCTCGTCCCGTCGTCGATCTCCTGCTCGAGGCTGGCGCGGATCTCGACGCGCGTGACGTGGACCACCGGTCCACGGCAGCGGAGTGGATGCTAGGCGACGAGCCGGCCCAACGCCGCACCGAGCTCGCGAGGTATCTCGTTCAACGCGGGGCGTCGACTGACATCTTTCTCGTCGCGACGCTCGGCTTTGCCGATCGCGCGAGAGCAATGCTCCACGCGGATCCGTCGCTGCTCGCGCTCCGGACGTCACAAGGTGAGTACGCGGAAAAACCGCCCAGCAGCTACCACATCTATCAGTGGACGATCGGGCCCAACCTGACGCCTCTCCAGGTGGCCGCGAAGTTCGGTCAGCGCGAAACGATCGACACGATGAAGCTGTTCGCTTCACCCGCACAACAGCTGCTGCTCGCCTGCCATGAGGGGCAGAAGGATGAAGCACACGCCATTGTCCGGGCGAACCCGGGAATCGTCGAGACGCTCGACCCGGCCGACCGGCGTGCCCTCACGGACGAAGCGTGGAGTGCCAATGCGCCCGCAGTCGAGCTGATGCTCGAGCTCGGGTTCGATCCGTCTCAAACAAGCATTACGGGACCGACTGGCGGGAACGCCCTGCATTGCGCGGCCTGGGAAGGGTCCGTCGCGTGCGTCTCCGCGATTCTGCGCTATCCGGCCGGCCGCGCACTGCTCGAGGCTCGCGATTCGACCTACCAGGGAACGCCGCTCGGCTGGTGCTGCCACGGCTCGGTGAATTGCGGCAATCCGGGCGCGGATCACGCCGCAGTCGCGCGTCTGCTGCTCATGGCCGGAGCGCGACCCGGTCCCGAGATGAGAGGGTGCTCGGACGCCATGCAGGCCGTGGTCGACGCAGCGCGGCGCGACTCGTGAGGACGAACCGTGTTGCAGAGGACGGCATGATCAATTGCACCGCCGTGCCCTAGAACACCGAGCTGAAGCGTCGGGCGGCACTACAATCGTGGCGTTAGCTGTTCGTGCCCACGCGCGTATTGGATTGTGGAAGGCCATGGAACTGAAATACGTCGCACGGCAGTTGCTGCGCAGGCCCGGGCACACCGTCGCGGTGATCGCCTGCCTGGTCATCGGCCTGGTCACGTCTGTGGGGACCTTTTCGGTCATCACGTCGCTTTTCTATGGCGACGTGCCCGGCATTGCCGGCCGTCGATCCCTCGCGCGAATCTTTCTGCGCTACGACATCGCCACGGGGAGCGAGTCCGCTGGCGGCATCCGCCGTTTCGACCGGGCACCGCTGTCCTTCAACGACTTTGCGATCATGCGGGAACTACCGGCGGATTCTGCGCTCGAGGCGATCGGCGCGGAAGGCAGGTTGCGGATGACCGCGGCGGGTAGCCACGGACCCATCTCGATCAACGGCGCCTTCGTCTCCGGCGATTTCTTCAGGGTCCTTCGCACCACGCCGGTGCGCGGCCGACTCCTCACAGCTGCCGACGACCGCCCGGGCGCAGAGCCGGTAGCCGTCGTGACGGACTACTTCTGGCGTACCCAACTCGACGGGCGCGACGACGCGATCGGTCGTCCCGTGCTGCTCGCTGGGAACTCGTTCACGGTCGTCGGCGTGGCGCCGGCGCGCTTCCACGGGCTGCGGATCCTCGACCCGGGGCAGGACGACTCGAACGGCGTGCAAGCCTGGATACCCCTTGCCCTCGCGCCGCAGTGGCCCACCGTCCGATCGCTCGTCGACACCCCGTGGCTCAACGTCGTCGGACGCCTGAAAGCCGGCCTCACGACCACGGATGTCGAGCGCCAGCTGACAGTCTCGGCGGCACGCATCGCCGCGTCGCAGCCCACCACGCGCGCCAACGCCGCGCCGCGCGTCCGCGAGCACGGATTGCCGCAGAACGACGACGCGTTCGAGCTCTTCACGATCATGATCGCGATCCTGGCGTTGCCGGTCATCGTGCTGGCGATCGGCTGCGCGAACGTGGCCAACCTCCACCTGGCCCGCGTCGCGGAACAGTCGCGCGAGCTCGCCGTTCGGCTGGCGCTCGGGGCGACCCGCGCCCAGCTCGTGCGATTGCTCACCCTCGAGACGCTCGCGCGCGTGCTGATCGCCGTCGGTCTCTCGATCGGGCTCATCCTCCCCCTGACCCTCGACCGGGTGCAGGCCATGGTCCCGGTGTTCGTGAGCATCGACTGGCGCGTGTTGATCTTCGCGGTCTCGCTTGCGCTCGGCGTCTCCCTGGCGACCGGGCTCATGCCGGCGTGGATCGTGCTCCGCCGCACGGCGGCCGGCGAGCTCAAACACGGCTCACAGAGCGGCGGCCTTCGCCACTCGCGACTGCGAGGCGCGCTGATCGTCGGCCAGGTCGCCATATCTTTCGGCCTGATGGTGCTCGCGGGGCTCTTTGCCAGAACCGTGCAGGCGATGGTCACCGAGGCTCCGAGTGCCCTTCGCCAGCAGATGGTCGCCACCTTCGATCCGTCCGAGCTCCGGATGACGCCGCTCGAGGCGCGCCGGTTCGCGGACGCCCTCGTGACGGGCGCGGCCGCAGACGGACGCGTGACACACGTTGCGCTCTCGATCGACGACCGCGTGCGGTTCGGCTTGCCCGGCGCGCCGCAGACCACCGACCGCGCTGCGTCGCTCGTCGGCATGACCGCTGCCTGGGTCGACGTCATGGAGGTCAGGCTTCTCACAGGCCGGCGCCTGACCGATGCGGACGACCACACGACCGCCATGCTGAACGCGAGAGCCGCCGAGATGATCGCGCCCGGGGCCTCGCCGCTCGGCATGGTGGTTCGCGTCGCCCATGGATCGAGTGCCCCGCGCGAGGTTCGCATCGTCGGCGTCGTCGCGGACACCCCGCCTCGTTTGACCGTGGAGCCGCAAGACGCGGTGATCTACGTGCCCCTTCCGAAGGAGCTTGGCGGCCAGTTCACCCTTCGCGTGCGCGCCGCCGATCCCGAGGCGCTGCGCGCCGATCTCCTGACGCTCGTCAACCGGATCGATCCGCGGATCGCCTGGACCTCGATCCGCCGGGGCGACATGGGATTCCAGGACGAAGCGCAGGAGGTGGCCTTCGTTGGCTACGCAGTCAGCGCGGCCGGCACCGTGGCCCTGGCCCTGTCGGCGACCGGACTCTATGCGCTGCTGTCCTACCTCGTCGCGCTCCGTCGGCGCGAGATCGGCGTGCGCCTGGCCATCGGCGCCCCGCCCTCTCGTATCGTCACTCTGGTGGTGCGCCAGGCGCTGAAGCTCGTGCTGGCGGGCATGGCGTTCGGGCTGGCCCTGGCCGTGCCGATGGCGTTCGTGATGCGCGCGACCTTCGTCGGCAAAGTTACCGCCACCGATCCGATGATTTTTCTGCCGACGATCTCGGTCCTGCTCGCTATTGGGATCCTCGCGGCCGCCGTCCCGGCCCTTCGTGCGTCTCGAATCGATCCGATCGCCACACTGCGCCAGGAATAGGAATCGCATCGCGAGGTGGTACCCGAGGGCAGCAGCCGGCATGCCGTGGTGCGTGCCAACGGTCGGTGTCAGCCGTCAACGGAGCCGGGCGATCGCGGCTTCGACGCGTACCTCATCGGGAATTCCCGCCGCGCATCGGAGTGAATCTTCAAGATCAGATCGGCCAGGAGACCGGTCAACACGATCTGGCCACCGATCAGCACCAGGAGCACCCCGAGACTCAACAGCGGCCGCGAGCCGATGGGCGTGCTCCCCAGCCAGAGATACGTGAGATAGCACAGCGTGATGAATCCGATCCCGAAGAGGGTCAACCCGATCCGGCCGAAGAAGTGCAGGGGCCGTCCCATGTACTTCATCAGGAAGAAGGTGGTCAGCAGGTCCGGGCTGGCGCTCAGCATCTTCAACGGCGAGTACTTCGACCGGCCGTACTTGCGTTCACGATGCGAGACGGGAACCTCCGCGACGCGGTAGCCCATGTCGATCAGAATCAGCGGGATGAAGCGGTGCATGCCGCCGTACAGCATGAGCGCCCTGGCCACTTCGGCGCGATACAACTTGAGGCCGCTGTTCAGATCGTGGAACGGCACCCCGAAGAGGGTGCGAATGACGAGCAGGTTGAAGATCTTCGACGAGATGACCTTGAGCAGCGAGTCGCGGCGGCTCTTCCGCCATCCGCTGACCAGGTCGAGGTCCTCCCGCTCCAGATGTTGGTGCATCATCGCGATATTCTGCGGGTCGTCCTGCAGGTCCGCGTCCAGGGTCACGATCCACTGGCCGGCGGCGTGCTGGAACCCGCACGTGAGCGCGGCTGACTTGCCCAGATTGCGGCGGAAGGAGAACAACCGGATGCCGGGGCGGCTCTCGGCCAGCGCCTTCAGCTTCTGGAACGATCCGTCCGTCGAGCCGTCGTCCACGAAGACGATCTCGTAGTCGTGGCCGCGCGGCATGGCCGAGTCGAGGGAGAGCAGCAGCTCGTCGAGGCTCTCTACCTCGTTGTAGACGGGAATGACGATCGAAAACGTTGGCCCGCCGTTGCTCATGACGTGAACGCTGCAGTGACTCGACCGGTCATCACGAGGGTGGCCTGCTTACTGTCTGCAGGCGGCGCTCCAGCTCCTCGAAGTTGGGGCCGCGAGACACCACACACAGCACGGCGCCATCCGCCGTGGTCACGCGGTGCACCACGTCCGGGTTCGTCGCGAGAATCCAGAGGTCATTGGCCGAGCCGCGGAGCAGCCGGATCTGCAGGTGATGCGGATCGGCCCCATTGGGCGTCACGATCAATGCAGGAAAGCGCGAAGCGTTGAACAGGACGAGGTGGTCGGGGCGCCCCCACACGCGCACGGGCATCTGTGCCCGCCGGGCCGTGGCTGCGGACCATTCGACGGCCTGCAGCACGCAGTTGCCCCAGTAATCGAGCTCGTACGACCCAAACGCGCCGCTCGGGCCACCCGCAAGCTCGTTGATGTACGCCGCCTGGTTCGGGTAGGAGCGGACATTGAATGCCAGGACGTTGACCAGCCCCGCCATCAGCAGCGCGAACCCGCCGATCTTCAGCCACCGCTGACGGTCCGTCAGCAGGGCCGTCCAGCCGGAGGCCGCCAGGACGGCCATGGGCGGATACGCGAAGAGGACATGCCGCATGCCGTCGTACACGATCGAATCGCGCACCATGATGAGGACAATGGGCAGAAGCGCGACGACCCAGAGCGCGAGCCTCCGCCATCCCCATCCGCGCACATGCGCGAGGACCGACAGGACCATCCCCGCAAGGACCACAGGCGGCGTGGCGATCAGGAACCACGTCGGCAGGTACGTCGACGGAAGCTCGGGGGCATGAAGGAACCTGCCTTTGAAAAGCACCTGACCGTCCCAGTCGTACGCGCCTGCCCGGCTCAACGCCTCGAATGGCCGGATGAACGGTTCGGCCTGCGCCCAGGGCCAGAAGACACTGCCGACGAGCAGGCCCGCAACGATCACGAGGCTCACCCTGGCGACGAGCTGCGCGGCAGCGGTCCAATGCACGCGCGGAATCCTGAGGATGGTTCCGAGCGATCGTCTGGCCACACCCCGGTCCGCCATGCGAACCGCCGAGATCCACTGCACGATCAGAATCGCCAGCAGCAACAGCGGCAGATATCCGAAGTAGAGCAGGGCGCCCGGCCGCGTGCCCAGCGCGAGCCCCAGGGCGACGGCGAGCGCCGCTCCCGTGCCGACCGTGAGATATGGCCAGCGGGGAGAGAGTCTCGACAGGCAATACAACACCATGACGCTCATCGCCGCGAACGGCAGATCCTTCGGGTTGTTCATCGAATGGGCGAAGTACTGCGGCGAGGCGGCCAGCAGGAGCAGCGCGAGGATTCCACTCCAGGGCCCGAACAGACGGCTGGCGAGCAGGCCCGTGAAGACGAGGCCGATCCACCCGAACACGGCGTTCACTCTGTGTCGCAGAATGTACCGGTCGACATCGTACTGGCGTTCGAGCCAGGCAGGGATGACATCGAAGAGTCCCGGATACATCGTGCCGTAATGCGCTTTCTCGCGCGGCACTTTCCCTTGGTAGTATTCGAGAATGGCTCTGCCGTTCTTGTGCCGATCCAGCTCATCCATCGTCATGCCGAAATCAGCGGATGCTGTCACCATCACCGGCAGCAGGCTTGCGACGAGGATCCAGAAGAGCACCCTCGGCCAGCGCGACGCCTGAATCACAGTCGAGTCGTCCGTCGCCGTGCGAGACGATGAGCGGAACTTCGTCAAGAAACCCGTCAGCTGGGGAGCGCGGGTGTTTGGAAACGAACCGCCCATCACGCTGGCCGATTGGCTAAGACGACAAATAATACAGCGCAGTCGGCTATGATCTCGCGATTTCCATGAGAATTCTCGTGGTTCACGCGTGGCTGAAGGGCAATCTCGGCGACGCGCTCCAGTTAACCGTGCTGCTGACCGCGCTGCGCGAGCTGCGCCCGCGTGTCCTCGACCTTGCTGGATTCCCCGCCTCGCCCCCCGAAGCGCTCGCCAGCGTCCTCGCGCTCTCCGATCGCTTCATCGCCGATCCGTTCGTCTGGTACTGGAAGTCCGCGCCTGCGCCCGTCGTCAATGTGTGGCTCGAGCCGCGCTGGCACGCACGCCGGAAAGCCTTGTTCTCCGTGTACGACGCGATCATTTCCGCGCCTGGTCCGTTCCTCGCCGACTACGACCGGCGCGCGCCCAGCGCGCTCGCTGACATCGCCGCCGCCGCTGAGCTCGGCCGGCTGGTCATCCTGTCGAGCCACTCCATCGGTCCGCTGTCGCCTGAAGCGCTGCAGGTCGTCGCGCGCGCCTCGATCCGGATCGCGCGCGAACCCTGGACGCACGCCTATCTCGGGGCGCGAAGGATCGACAGCGTGTCCTCTGCCGATCTCGCGTTCCTCTATCCGTACGAGCGGGAACTCGGACCACCGCCGCTCGAGCCGCCTTACCGCGTCCTGTTCCTGCGATCCAACAACCTGCGGAAGCGCGCGCTGCGGATCGTGCACGGCGCCGTGTTCGAGGGCGCACGCGAGATCGCGCCGTCCTCACCGCATCCCATCGTGCTGGCGACGAGCGATCCGCGCCGAGACGAACGCTTCATCACGTCGGCCGCCGCCCGGCTCGGGGTGCCGTCGATGGTGTGCCGCACCGTGCCCGAACTGGTGCGGCTCATTGCGGGGGCTTCGGAGGTCGTGTCCGACCGGTATCATCCCGCGATCTGCGGCGCGGTACTCGGCAAACCGACGCGCGTGCTTCCCAACCGCGAGCCGCACAAGATGAGCGGGCTCACGTCGCTCCTCGACAGCCGCCCGATCGACGAGCTGCAGGCGGCCGCGCGCGCCGGCGTGTCGGCTCTGCACGAGGCGGTCCGGACGGTTGCATGACGGGAGGGCCCGGCAGGGAGCCGCCTTCGCCAGGGCTACGGCGCCCAAGGCGGGTCCGGCTGCTCTCCCTTTATCCGACGTTCTGGCCCCGGCAGGGCGGCGGACAGATGGTGCTCGCCGCGATCGCCGAGGGACTCACATCGCGTCTCACCAATCAGGTCCTGACCAGGCGGTTTTCCAACACCGGCCGCCGGAAGGAGTACGAGTTCCTCACCGTGCACTACTTCTGGAACCCCGCGCCGGAAGTCTGGAAAGACTACGCGATGGGCATCCGGCCCGTGTCGTTCCCGAAGAAGCTCGTGGTCACCGGGCTCGACATCGTCTGCGTGCTGCCGATGCTGCGGCGCCTCGCGCTCGAGTCGGACCTCGTGCATCTGCACTTCCCGCTGCCGCTCGGGATCAGCGCGCTGCTGATGCGCCCGCTGGTCCGGCGCCCGCTCGTCGTCACCGTGCACGGCAATGCCGACGTGTACGAGCTGCCGCCGCTGCTCGCGCCCGTGACGCGCGCCGTGCTGAGGCGCGCGGATACCGTCGTGAGCGTCGGTCGCGACCTCGCGGAGTACCTGCGCAGCTCGATGGGGGTGTCGAACGTTACCGTGATTCCGAACGGGATTCCTGTCAGCACGTTCCAGATGAGCCGCGCCACGGGACCGGCCCTGTCCCTGCTGTCGATCTGCCGGATCGTCCCTCGCAAGAACATCCCGGTCCTGATCGACGCGGTCGAACGCCTCGTTGGCGAAGGACATGACCTGTCGCTCGTCATCGCCGGCACCGGATCGGAGGAAGAGGCGATCGCGCAGCGCGTCGCGCGTGCGTCGAGCGCCATCCGGTTCGTCGGGTTCATCGACGAAGCCGAGAAGCGCCGGCTCCTCATGAGCGCGGACGTGTTCGTGCAGCTGTCCACCCGCGAAGGGCTCTCGATTGCCGCGCTCGAGGCGCTGGCCTCCGGCGTGCCGTGCGTCGTCTCCGATCTGCCCGGCGTTCGCGAGCCGATCGACGCCGGCGTGACCGGATGGTACGTCGAACGTCCGGACGACGTCGACAGTGTGACCGCGACACTCCGCCGGGTGATCGCCGATCGCGAGCGATTGCCGGAAATGCGGCGCGCCTGCCGCACGGTCGCCGAAGAACGGTACTCGGTACGAAGCGATGTGCGAGAGTTATTGGAACGTGTTCACCTCAGCCTTGGGATCGCGCCGCTGATGATGAAGCCGACGCAGCCGACGACGCTCGTGACCGGCGGGTGTGGCTTCATCGGTTTCGCCCTCTGTCGCCGCCTGACGGCGGCGGGTCATCGGGTGGTGGCGTACGACGATCTCTCACGTGGTCGTGCGGAAAACCTTCCCGAAGGCGCGCGGCTGATCCAGGGAGACATCAGGGATCGAGGCCGGCTGGCTGAGGCGATCTCCGCCGTCCGTCCGGATGCCGTGATTCACCTGGCGGCGATCCACTACCTGCCCGACTGCGCGGCGCGTCCCCGCGAGACGCAGGAGGTCAACGTCGACGGCACACGACACGTGCTCGAGGCGTGCCGCGACCGGGTGCGGCACGTCGTGTTCGCGTCAACCGCGGCGGTGTACGCGTCCGTGGATGTTCCCTGTTCCGAGGATCGGACCCCGGTGGCTCCGATCGAGGTGTACGGCGAGTCGAAGCTGAAGGGCGAGGGGCTGGTCGAGGCCTTCTGCCGCGAGACGGGAGTCGCGGCGACGACGGTACGGATTTCGAACGCGATCGGCCGCCGCGAGACGAATCCACACGTCGTCCCCCACATCTTCGAGTCCTTGCGCGGGTCGAACCAGGTGCCGCTCGGCAGCGTCGAAGCCCGTCGCGACTACATCGACACGCGCGACATCGCCGACGCGATCCTGGCCGTGCACGAAGCGGCCGCTGGCTATCAAGTCTTCAACGTCGGGACGGGCGTGGCGCATTCAGTCGAGGACATCGTCGGCCTGCTCGGGCGCATGCTCGGACGGCGCATCGAGATCGTTCGCGACGCCTCGCGTCTCCGCCCAGTCGAACGGATGTTGCTCGTCGCGGACACCAGCAAGATCCGCCGCGCGACCGGGTGGGCGCCACTCGTCACGCTCGAGGAGAGTCTTCGGGATCTTGGCGGCGCTTACGGTCTGCGTTCCGACAGCGCGCGAGACTCCGAGAGAGCCCATCCGACCAGAACGCCGGCCCCTTGAGCGGCGAGCGACGCTACCGCGATTGCAGCAACGCCGTCGCGTTTCGCTTCGGCACCTGGCCGACCGGAATCCGCGCGACTTCCTTGAGGCTTTTCGTGTCGATGACGAAAACCATGTTGTCACCGGCCGCGGCGACATACGTCAGTTTTCCGTCGGGCGTGAACGTCAGCCACTCGGGATGCTGGCCAACGAACACGCGGCCGATTTCTTTCAGGTCGGGCAGCGCGTGCACGTAGGCGTAGCCGTACACCTTGCTGGTGGACCACAGCGACGTGCCGTCGGGCGTGACGGCCAGACCATGGGCCGGGGCCGTCTGTAATCCGTCGGTGTGCGCTTCGACCCCGACAATGGCCGGATGCTCGATGCGGGCGGTCTCCTTGCCGCTCGCGAAGTCGACCACCGCAAACCCGTGGTAATTCGACAGCTGCACGTAGATGTTCTTCGTCGAGCCGTCAGGCTGCCTGTCGAAGGCCATGGGTCTGATGCCGGCGCTCATTTCGATGGTGCGTGACAGCGTCTCCGACACCGCGTCGATAATGCTGATCGTCCGTGCGCCGATCGATCCGGATACCACGAACTTCCCATCGGGAGTGACGTAGACGTTGTGGACCGCGCCTTTCACAGGGATACTTTTGACGTTCTGCAGCGTGCTCGTGTCGATGACGTCGACCGCGCCGGACCCCTGCGCGATCCCCACATAGACCCGCCGGCCGTCGTTCGAGATCGTCACATTGTTGGGTCGCCCGCTCAACGGAATCCGGTGCGTCACCCGAAGCGTCCGCGCGTCGACGACGTCCAGGGTCTCGAGCGATTCATCGGACAGATAGAGACGCGATCCGTCCGGCGCCGATGTCACGCCGTGCGGCACCTCGATGTCCGTGATGACGCCGACGACCTTGTTCGTCGCCGGATCGATCACGTGGGTGTCATCGCCGGCAGCGTTGGTCTGGATGATGCGGACCTTCGTCGCGAGTGGCGCCAGCGCCTTTTCGCCGCGCACCCAGGCCGCGAGAATCTGCCACTCAGGATCGTCCTGCGATGCCCAGTGCTTGCCCCCGCCGTGGAACGCGTCTCCGCCCGCCGCACGCGTGAGCGGATGCTTGAGCAGCCGGCTCGTGAGCGGACTGCCCGGCACCACGAATCGCTGCAGCGCTTGAAAATTCTGACGCGACTGCTCTTCGTTCCAGGAGGTCGCTCCGCCGGTCAGCGGCTGCAGGCGCAGCTGGCCCGCTCCGCGGACGTGACAGGTCGTGCAGCGCACGGTCCCTGACCGCTTGGCGAGAAGGATCGGTTCGACCGCCGCGCGGTAGAACTCGAAATCGAGGGAAGCCGGCGGTGGCGCCGGAGTTGGTGCCGGCTGCTGGGCGAGAAGTGCCGTGGCCAGAAGCAGAAATGGCCGCATAGGAGGCCCCTTTTGAACTAGTACGCGACCGAAATCGGATTGCGATCCGGATCGTGCACGATGACCGTACGTGAGGGGTACTGCGCGTCGCGCAGGACGCGCCGGACGTCGAACCCCTTCATGCCGGCGCCTGGCCCGACGCGCATCCCGGCGCCGCGGCAACCGATGATCTGTCCACGCGCCTTCAGCTCGTCGTAGGCGGTCAGCACCGTATTGCGCGAGACGCCGAGCGTGCGCGCAAGTGCCCGCGATGAGGGGAGCCGCGCGCCGCGAGACACGCGCCCCGTCTCGATGGCGTTCTGCAGCTGCCGGAGAATCTGCAGGACCAGCGGCTCGTCCCGTCTGCGGTCGATCGAGAACTGGCCCCTCAACTGGATCTTTGCGGCCCGCATCGGATGCGAGACTATCTGGAAACGAAGGAGGTGTCAGCCATGATCTACGGAGGGAACGCGACGGTTTACGTGTCGAATATGGACAACGCCATCCGGTTCTACACCGAGACGCTCGGCCTGAAGCTCACGAACCGCTTCGGCAACCATTGGGCGACCGTTCGGGCCGGCAGGACGCTCCTCATAGGACTGCATCCCTGGAAGCCGAACCACCCCAAGCCCGGGACGAGGGGCGCCGTTCAGATTGGCCTTGTCGTGTCGCAGGACACGCCCATCCAGGATTTTGCCGCGCGTCTGCGCAAACAGGGTGTCGCGGTCAGCGACATCGTCGAGACTGAGGCGGGCAGTTACATCTCCTTTACCGATCCGGACGGGAACCCGATCTACGTCGGAGATTGGGATCCGGACTTCGACGAGGTTCCTGGAGAGTCTCTGGAGGACAGACTCGCTCGCCAAGAGGAGGAGACGACATCCGCCAAGGGCTGAGTCGTTACTTCTTGAGCGCTTTCGCCCAGTGCATCGCGACGGTCAGGCCCGGCACTGTCAGCTCGGGCAGAATCTGCGCTGTCGCCGCTCCGCTCGTCACCACCCGCTGAAATGCGAGTAATCGCTGGCCGTCGTCCGAGACGCCGTACGTGTGGTAGTCGGCGCCGGCGTGGGGATAGCGGAGCGCGAGCAGCCGGATGATCTCCGTCGGCGTACCCGCCTCGATCGAGGCGCCGGTAGCCTTGATCGACGCGGCGTACACCGGGCCGAGAATCGCGGCGCCATTCGTGTACGGGCCGTACGCGCCCGCGTTGCCGAGCGCGTGATAGTAGAGCTCCTGGCTGTCGCGCCGCCACCTCGGCCAGTCGCCGCCGAGACCCGCGTCCGGCGAGATCTGCCACCGGCCCGTGCCGGTAGGAAACGGCTGCACGTAGACTTCCTTCCGTCCGGTCAGCTCCGACGTGTACGCGATCCACTTGCCGTCCGGGGAGATCTGTGGGTGCGTCTCGTTCTTGGACGAGGCCAGGAACGACACCGGCTTCTTGTCGCCGTCGAACGGCAGGATCCAGAGATCGCCCAGCGTCTTCGGGTCGTGCACCCAGTAGACGAGACGCTTGCCGTCCCGCGACCACGACATCGGCGCCTTCGGCAGGTCCGATTCGACCAGCACATCGCCATCGGTGCCAGACCCATCCGAGCGCGTTTCGTACAGTCCCCACTTGCCGTTCCGACGCGACGCAAACACGATGCGGGTGCCGTCGGGCGACCAGATGGGCGACGAGTTGTCCTGCGTGGCATCGAAGGTGACCTTCGTGGGATTCCGGGGCGGTGGGTGAAAGACCCAGATGTCGCCGCCCGCGCCGTCGTGCCGATGCATGGCGACGCGCGTGCCGTCGGGCGAGACTTCCACGCCGCGATAGGATCCCACGGGGCCGACCGGCCCGAGCGCCTGCGCGCCCCGATCGGCCCACTGCAGCTGAAAGACCCACGAGTCCTCGCCGCCCGTGCCCGCGCCCGTGCTGCTGACGTAATAGATCAGGACGCCGTTTTCCGAGACGTCGAAGTCGCCCTTCCCAGACGTGCCGTCGGACGTCACTTCATCGGCAATGCGCTCCGGATCGCCCGAAAGCGCGCGCGTCGTGGCATCGAATGGCTGTGCGTACACCGCGCCTTCCCGCTGGAACACCAGAAAGCCCGGCTCCGTGTAGGCCGCGTTCGACTGGATTGGCAGCACGCGCGTACGGTCTGGCGAATCGAGCGACGCCAGGTACACGCCGCTCTTCGAGTCGTCCCCAGACTGCAACAGAAAGAGATAGTGACGGCCGTCCGGCAGGAAGCGCGGCCAGAAGTGGCCGCTTTCGGATTGATCGATCTTAGTGACCGCCGCCGGCGCGCCGCCCTCCTCCGGAACGCGGTAGATGCCCTTCGGCGACCCGAACAGAATCGTGCCGTCGCGGTTCCAGGTGCCGCCGGCAAATCCAGGCGCGTCGCAGAGATCCTGCGGCCGGCCGCCGGCCGCCTGCACTTTTCGCAGTTTCCCCGAGCTGGTCGTGAAGGCAATCCACCGGCTGTCGGGCGACCAGAACGGCAGCGTGGGATCCTCGGTGCCCTCGAGCCGCTGCGGCGTCACCGCGCCCACCGGGCGCACGTAGATGAAGAACGTGTCTGTCGGCGTGGGACGACCCACGAACGCGATCGACCGTCCATCCGGCGAGATGGCGCTGTGGGTCCGGCTGAATGTCCCCGGGGCGCCGATGTAGTTCGTCGGCTGGGTTTCACCCGACTGCGCGGTCAGGTTGCGCGGGACGCGGAACCGCAGTTCGCCGGGCTCCGGCGGACCCTGCATGTAGAGGTAGGCGGGCCAGGAGAGAAGGGCGACCATCGTTGCCACGACTACCTGGACGCCACGCCGCAGCCAGGCGCGTCTCGCCCGCGCGGCCGTACCGGCGGCGCTGCCAGGATCGGCTTCGGCGCCCCCCTCGGCGACCCATCTGAGCTCGGCGACCACGTCACCCGCGTCCTGCCAGCGATTCGCCGGATCCTTCTCCAGGCACGTCTTCACGACGAAATCGAGCGCGGGCGGCGTCTCGGGCTGAACGCGCGAGAGTGGTGGCGGCTCCGACGTCGCGATGGCGGAGATCAATAGCACCTGACTCTTGCCCTCGAACGCCTTCCTGCCCGTCACCATCTCGTGGATGACGACTCCCAACGCGAAAATATCCGTGCGCCGGTCCGCTTCGATGCCGTCGAGCTGCTCGGGCGCCATGTACTGCATCGTGCCGAGAATTGTGCCGGGCAGGGTCACCGACGTCGCCGCGGGAAGCGCCGCCGTCGACTTCGCGAGCCCGAAATCCAGAAGTTTCGGACCGCTCGCCGTCAGCATGACGTTCGACGGCTTCAGATCGCGATGCACCACGCCTTGACGATGGGCCTTGTCGAGCGCATCGCCGATGGCGATCGCCACGCCCAGCGCTTCCCCGAGTGGAAGCGGGCCGCGCGCCAGCCGATCGGCGAGCGTCTCGCCCTCGAGGTGCTCCATGACGAGAAAGTCGATCGACTGGGCCGACCCGGCTGACGTCTCGAGCCCCGCTTCCCGGGCCGGAACGGATCCGACGTCGTGGAGCACGCAGATGTGCGGGTGCTTCAACGACGCGATTGTCTGGGCCTCGCGATCAAATCGCTGTTTCATCACCGGATCGGCGGCCCACTGCGGCGGAAGGACTTTGATGGCGACGATACGATCGAGGCGGGTATCGCGGGCGGTGTAGACCTGGCCCATTCCACCTTCGCCCAGCGCGGCTACGATTTGGTACGGTCCCAGGCTCCTGCCGATCATCGTCGTGGCGGCCGTCATCGCGTCCTCGGAAGGGTCGACGTCCAGTTGAGGAGCGCCGTCAGACCGCTGGTCGTGGGGCTGCGCGTGCCAGCCGCGCCGGTCGCGCCCGCCGGCGTCACCTGGGCCGGAAGCACGTTTCCTCTGCCGCCGACGCCGGGCGGCACTCTCACCAGGAAGCGGCCATCGCGAGCGACCGACCACAGGTGGCGGGTAGGATCGGCAGCCACCGGGAGGTTCGTGAGCACCGGCGCCAACGCGCGCGGGATGCTGCTCTCGATTTTCGCGCCAAGCGTGATGTCCACGACCATCAACCGAGGCGTCGGCGCCCGGTAGTAGACCTTCTTGCCATCCCAGCTCCAACGGGGCTGGCCGCCGCCTTCAGTGGAGATCTGTTGTTTCAGGTTGCCCTCCGGAAATGAGCGCACATAGACCTGGAATTTCCCGGGCTCGTTCTCATCGGACGTGTAGGCCAGCCAATTGCCGTCCTTGGAGAACTGTGGCTCGTTTTTCTGGTACTGCCCTTGGACGACCGGAAACGGCTTGCCGGGCTTGCCGCTCTCGAACGGCAGCGCATAGATGTCCTGGAAGGCGTCCCTTCCGTACATGAAGGCGATGTACTTCCCGTCCCGCGACCAGTCCTCCACGGACTCGTTGGACGCCGACTCGAGGATCGGAGTCTCGTCGCCGACGGCGTTGGCGTTCTTGACGTAGATGTCGGCATTGCCCTTGCGATACGACGTGAACGCGATTCGCGCGCCGTCCGGCGACCAGACCGGGTTGATCGAATCACCCGTGCCTGACGTCACCCGATGCGACACCGCCGCTCTCGCCCAGTCAATAACCCAGATGTCCGCGGTCGCGGCGCCGCCGTCCTGCCTCGTGATGGCGATGAGCCTGCCGTCCGGCGACAGGTCCATGTCGCCGTAGGAACCGGTCTCGACTGCCACGCCACCCGTTCCCCCTTTCTCGGCTGCCCAGTTGTACTGGGAGTTCGTCGCGCCGGCCCGGCCGCCGGTCGCGGCGCTGCTACCTTGGAAGTAGAGCAACACGCCGCTCTGGGACACGGCGAAATTGCCGCGGCCGTTCGTGCCTGAGGAGACTTCGCCGGCGACCTGGACGGGATCGCCGGTAAAGCGCCGGCCGCCGGCGTCGAACGGCTGGGCAAAAAGCGTGCTCCGGCGGCTGAAGAACAGATATCCGGCCGCGCCCCGCCGCGATCCCGCTCCCGACGCGGCGTAAACGGGGCTGGATTCCGCCGCGACGAGTTTTGTCCGTTCCTTCGAATCGAGAGAGCCGGCATAGATCGCACGGTTCGCCGGGTTCTCCGACCAGCCGAGGTACACGAGATGCCTGCCGTCTGGAAGGACGCTCGGCCAGAAATGCCCGGTCTCGTCCTGCGCGAGCTCCGTGGCAGGCGTGGCCTGGCCGCCCTCAGCCGACACGGCGAACAGTCCCTTGGGAGATCCGAAGACGATCGTTCCTCCCTGAGTCACGCTCCAGGCGGCGCCCGACACCTCGCGCGCATCACATACGTCCTGTGGCGCGCCGCCGGAGGCGGCGACCTTTCTCAGCTTGCCGCCACCCACGTACCCGATGAAACGGCTGTCCGGCGACCAGAACGGCTGCGTCGCGTTGTCGGTGCCGGCGAGCTTGACGGCTGTTAGCGCCCGCACCGGCCGGACGTACAGCGACGCGGCGCCTGCCGAGTCCGGCTTGGCGACAAACGCGATCGTCTGGCCGTCCGGCGAGACAGCAAAGTCGGGCTCGCTCAGGCCCGAGATGGTGTGCCGGAACTGAATCGGTTCGGGCACGGCCGCGCCGCGCCAGTACAAGTACGCAGGCACGGAGACCCCGGCGAGCAGCACGGCGATGGCCGCCGTTGCCGCAAGCTCCGGCCAGCTCCGCCCCCTGGACTCGACGCCCGTCGGCACGCTCCGGTTTCGCGCGATCCACTGAAGCTTCAGCTTGACGCTGTGCGCGTCCTGCCAACGCTCGTCGGGATCCTTCGCGAGGCAGCGGGCCACGACGTGGTCGAGCACGGCCGGCGTCAACGGCTGAAGGTGCGAGATCGGGCGGGGCTCGGCCTTCATGATGGCGCCAATCAGGCTCGCCTGGCTCTTCCCCTCGAACGCTTTCTTGCCGGTGAGCATCTCGTAGAGCACCGCCCCGAAAGCGAAGATGTCGGTACGCGCATCGGCCGCTTTGCCTTCGACCTGCTCGGGCGCCATGTATTGCAACGTGCCGAGAATCGTGCCCTGCGCCGTGACGTCGAGGCGAGTCGGTTGTGCGGCGAGCGATTTCCCCTGATCCGATGTCGCCCATTTCGCGAGGCCGAAATCGAGGAGCTTGGTATGAGCCGAACCGGTGCGTGCGGCTCTTGTCGCGCCCGATCGCGTGCCGCCGTCGCGCGACAGCATGATGTTGGCCGGCTTGAGGTCGCGATGGACGACATCCTGGCGGTGTGCCCGGTCCAGCGCGTCGATGATCTCACCGGCCACGCGCAGCGCTTCGTCGACTGACAGCGCGCCGTGCGTCAACCGATCCGCCAGCGTCTCGCCTTCCACGTACTCCATGACGAGGAAGCGCGTGCCATCCTGTTCGCCGACATCGTGCAGCGTGCAGATGTTCGGGTGATTCAGGCCGGCAATCGTCTGCGCCTCGCGCTCGAAGCGCTCTCGCATGTCGGCGTCGTGGGCGAAATGCGGCGGGAGGACCTTGAGGGCGACCGAGCGGCCGAGCCGGGTGTCGACGGCCTTGTAGACCTCACCCATGCCGCCGGCCCCGATGGCCGACTCGATCTCGTAGGGACCCAACCGACTGCCGGCGGGAAGAGCCATCGTGGCGTTGTCGAGAGACGGGAAGAATATAACCTTTTCTCTGTAGCTCGGCACCACGTTCGGGGCACACGAAATGGTCGCCGCTCTGGGTGCTGGTGGATGGTCAGCCGACAGACGCTTACGGTCTCCGCTCCGACAGCGCGCGAGACTCCGAAAGCGCCCATCCGACCAGAACGCCGGCCCCTTGAGCGGCGAGCGACGCCGCCCGGAAGACGCCTCCGACCAGCAACCCCGTCGTCAAATCGAACGCCAGCGCGCGGCCGGCGACGGCGGTCGCCCATTCGTTGACGCCGAGATTGCCGGGCGTCAGGTTGACCATCCGGACCGGGGTCGTAAACGCGTAGACGAGTCCGCCAGCCACGAAACTTCCTGGCACGCCAGAAAGCGCGGAGTACAGCCACCCGAAGGCGACGAAGTTGGCCGCGTGACGGAGCACGGACATGAGCCACGTTCGGATCACAATCGGACGGCTGGCTGACAGGTCCTCCACGGCAGGGAGCCACCTGGGCAGCCGGCGGTATCGAGCGACACGCGGAAGTGCCTGAAGCAATGCCAGCGCGGCGCCACCGAGCGCAAGCACGACGAGCGTCAATCCAAGCGCGGCGGCCGGTGGGGCGCCGGCCATCGCCCACAGTGCAGCCGTCGCGGGCAGCGCGAGACACGCTGCGGCGACGACCGCGAGCACGTTACTCAACACCGTGGCGTGCGTGAACTGGGCGTACGAGAGTCCCTGCCGCTTGAGGTACGCGAGCCGCACGGCGAGGCCACCCGCCACCGGCACCGCCGATCCGACGACGAGCCCTCCGGTCCGGACGAGAAAGAGCTCCCAGAACCCGACCTGGGGCAGATGGACGCGCAGCGGCACCAGCATCGATTCGTTGTGCGCCAGCTGAGAAGCGAACAGCAGCACGATCGAACCGATGACGACGCCGAGCGACAGCCGGCTGAGCTGACGCACGTCTTCGAACTGCTGCACGAGATGGATCGCGATCGCCGCCAGGAGGACGATCGCCACCGCAATCATGAAGGGTCGCCTGATCGGGGAACCGACGCGCGGCGTCTCTGTGGGACCGGATGGCACGCTGGCAAGACCAGGGCCCGCAACACGCAGCGGGCACCGGCTGCGTCACTATAGCACCCGGATCAGCGCCGCGGCCGTGCCGCACTCCCCCGCCAACGATCTACAAGGCTCGTGCGTGCCTCGCCTGAACAGAATTAATCTGTGGGACAGCATGAGCGAGGGTCGTCGAGTTCGGCCGAAATCTCGCAAGGCCTGGCGTTGCGCCAGCCGCAACTGGGGGTCTTACAGTGCAAGCCGGCGGAAAGGCGTTCTCTACCGCCTGGCCGGAGCCAGGCGGCCCGAGACCCGAGCCAGGTACCTTCAGGACATCATTGAGAACATGGCTCGTCATCTGTCCCACGCAGAACGCATGGAAGGGGCCGGCTTCAGACCGAAGTCCAAGTCCTCACGACCGGCGAAGCGTTCATGAGGTGAATCGTCGCGGGAGCACGCTTGTGTGCGTCGCCGCCCGGTGGTAGTTTGAGGCCGGGCGTACAGGGCGCCTCCCGTCCGCGGACAGGACCGAGTCCACCTGAGTCAGTTGCCAGACGTTCGGACGTGTTCGCCGAACCTCCTTTGCCCGACGCCAGCGGACCACGGGCTCATTGAAGGAGGCTCGTCATGCCCGTCCGCCGCTTGCCCGTCCGGCCCGACCTCGAACAACTCCATCGCCAAGCCAAGGAACTCCTCCGCGCCACCCACGCCGGCGATGCGGATGCGATCGCGGAAGTGCGCGAGCATCATCCCGAATCGATCGACCCGTCGGCCGCGAAGCTGGCCGACGCGCAGCTCGTGCTCGCACGGAGTTACCAGGCGACGAGCTGGACGCGGCTCGTCCACGCCGTCCAGCTTGCCACGGCGATCTGGGCGGACGATCTCCAGACCGTTCGCGATCTGGTGACTCGGAATCCGGAGTTGATTCGCGAGGACGTGCTGATTCGCACGGACAGCAACTGGGGGCCGCCGATGACGTACGCGGCGAACCTCGGCCGCGACGCGATCATCCGTCTCCTTCACAGCCTCGGGGCCAGAGACCTCGAGTCCGCTGCCGGACGAGCCGCGCTCCAGTCCAAGCCCGACACGGTGCGCATGATCTACGAACTCGCCGGGCGACCGTCGCTCGACAAGTGGACGCTCGCGGGTCCCGCGTACACGCTGAGCGTGGAGGGAACCGCCGTGCTCCTCACGCTCGGTGCCCGAGTCGTTGGGCCCAACGGTGTGGACCACAACACTATGGAGCACCTCCTTGGGACCGACAGCCGGAATCCGCCGGCCAAGCACCGCATCCTGGAGATGTACGTCGAGCACGGCTTCGAGCCTCCCGACACGCCCGTGATGGCGCTCCATCGCGGGCGCATCGATTTGCTCGAGGCGCACCTCGCGCGCGACCCGGATCTGCTCACGCGTACGTTCGACATCGCCGACGTCTTCCTGCTCGCCCCCGCCTGCTCGCGGGAGCCGTACACCGCCCAGGGGACGCCGGTTCACGGGACGACGCTCCTCCACATCGCCGCATACTTCGACGAGGTGGAGATCGCCGAATGGTTGCTCGACCGGGGGATGAATCCGGACGCCCGCTCGGCGGTCGATGCCGACGGCTTCGGCGGCTACACCTCGCTTTTCTCGACGGTCGTCTCGCAGCACAACTTCTGGGTGAACTACGGCAAGGGACAGCCGGACGAAGCGCGCTTCACGCGCCTCCTGCTGGATCGGGGCGCCGACCCGAACGTTCGCGCGTCAATCCGCCAGCGCCTCGAGGAGGGACACGGCGGTGGACCGCTTCGCGAGTACCGCGACGTGACGCCTCTCGGCTGGGGCGAGGGGTACCACGCGAGGATCTTCGTGAGCCGGGAGACGCTGCGGCTGATCGAGGCGCGAGGCGGCGGCCGCTGACCTCCGGCCGATTGGTGCACTTCCGAGGACCCGCCGTACCTGTCGTACCTGTCGTACCGACAAGCGCTTTGTGACAGCGGTCCTCCGCAAAGGGAGACGCCCGGTTGCTTCAATCAATCACCCGCCGCCGCCGCCACCTCTCCCTGCGCCCGCCGGCGCTGACGGAATGACGTAGTCCTTCGGTGGCTCGGCGTCGAGCAGGTACTTCACGAAGTAATCCCACCGCCGACGCATGACGTAGTTCCCGGCTGCGGCGAACCCGTGTCCCGCGTTCGGGATCATCAGCAGGTCGAAGTCCTTGTTCGCCTTGATCAGCGCATCGGCGACCAGCAGCGTGTTGTACGGCGGCACGTTGTTGTCCATCGCCCCGTGAATCAGGAAAAGATGCCCCTTGAGGCCGGCCGCGTGCGTCTGCGTGGCCTCGATCGTGTAGTTGTCCGTGCCATCCGCGTTCTTGACGAGCGGGCCCTGATACCGCTCGCCCCAATCGTCTTCGTACTGGCGCTGATCGTGGTTGCCCGACTCGGCGATGCCGACCTTGAAGAACTCGTTGTACGGCGCCCGGAGCAACGCGTCCGCGGTGATGAACCCGCCGCCGGAATGTCCCCACATCGCGGTCTTGTCGATGTCGATCCACGGGTACTTCTTCGCGAGCTCTTTCATGCCGGCGATCTGATCGGGAATCGTGTTGTGGCGGCCCATCGCCCCGTAGTACGCGTCGGTGAACGCCTTCGACCGGTTGGGCGTCCCCGTGCCGTCGATGCTGACGACGACGAAGCCGAGCTCGGCGAGGGCCTGCCTGTCGCCGCGCGCCGCGGTGAACGCCCGCGAGCCGACGCTGCCCGACTGCGGCCCGGGGTACGCCTGGTTGATGATCGGATACTTCTTGTTCGGATCGAAGTTCGTCGGCCGGAAGAGCATGCCGTAGATTTCGTTCTTGCCATCGGCGGCCATCATCTTGATCGGCATCGGCGGCTTCCAGCCGGTCGCGACGAGCTTCGAGATGTCGGCCTTCTCGAGCGGCATGATGAGCGCCCCGGTCGTGCCATCGCGCAGCGTCGTCTCCGGGGCGACATCGGGTTGCGAGAACGTGTCGATCACGTACTTGCCGTCCGGCGAGATCTGTGTGGTGTGCGTGCCGTTGTCCGGCGTCAGCGACAGGTTGTTCTTACCGTCGAGCCCGATCCTGTAAAGGTGCGTGAAGTACGGGTCCTGTCCCTTTTCCTTGCCGACGGCGTCGTACCACATCGTGCGCGTGGCGTGATCGATCCGGGCGACGCGCGTCACCGGCCCGACGCCGGTCGTGATCGTGTTCTTCAACTGGCCGGTGTCGAGGTTGTAGAGATACATCTGCGCGGTGCCATCGCGTTGCGAGTACCACAGCACCTCGCGGCTCTCCCAGAAGATCTGCCACTGCACGCGCGTCTGGACGTGCGTTTTCTCCGTCTCGATGAACAGCGTCCTGACTTCGCCCGTCGTCGTGTCGGCGAGCTTGGCCGTGGATGACTTGTGATACCGGTCCGTTGAGACAAACCCGAGCCGCGATCCGTCCGGGCTCCAGATGTACTCGCCCATGTCGAGGTTGTCCTCGGACATCGCGCGGTGGAAATCCGGCGGCATCAGCAATTTCGTGACCTTGCCCGTCGCCACGTCGATGATGACGCGGGTGATCATCGCGACGTCCGGATCGCCGACGAGCGGATACTTCCACGCCCGGAGCACCGGATGACCGCCGTTGACCGGCGTCTCGACGAGGTACATGTCGCCGACGTTCCGCTCGTCCTGCTGCTGTGTGGCGATCTTCGTGCCGTCCGGCGACCAGGAGAGTGATGCGGCCGCGCTCGTCGCCCATCCGGCATTGCTCGTCGCGTAGCCGAAGTCCTTCGCCCCATCGGTCGTGAGCTGGCGCTCCTGGCTGCTGGCCACGTCGCGCACCCAGAGGTTCCAATCGCAGATGAAGATGGCCTTGCTGCCGTCCGGCGACATCGACGCCGGCGGTGGACCGGTCATGCCGGTGACATTGGGCCCGCAGGTTTTCGTGATCGCGACGCCGCCGCGCCCCCCGCGACCGCCGCCACCGCCGGCGCGACCGCCGCGGCCGCCCGCACCGCCAGCCGGGGCGCCCTGGCCGCCCGCCGGAGGCGTCGCCACCACTTCACGCGTTTTCTTCACCGGATCGACGACGACATTCTCCGTCCCGGTCGAGGTCGTCCGGACATACCAGAAGCGACCGTCAGGTAACCATGTCGCGTCCGCGGTGCCGCCGACCACCAGGCCATTGAGGGCGGGCGCGAGCATCCGGACCGCGCGATCGTAGTCGGCTGCCGTGACCACACGCTTGGTCTGCGCCATGGCGACGGACGTCACAATCGAGACAAGGACAACAAGACGGACGATTGAGCGGGTCATGGCGTGTGCTCCTGGAAAACGCCGGGATCAAGCAGCCCGAGAGTGAGACATTATCGCCAATTGAGAATCACGTTGAGGCGTCGTACCGCCGGACGAATGTCAGTCGCTCCAGCTTCGCGAAGTCCTCGTCCAGTGACCAGACGAGTGCGCCGATCTCGCTCGTGAGCGCGGCGATGAGCCAGTCCGACAGTCCGAACCGGTGGCCCTTGTCGGCCGCCGCCGGCACCCACTGTTCGATCACTCGCCAGGTGTCGTCCGAGGGTCGCACAAGGACCAGCCCGGAGAGCGCGCGAAGGAACGCCGGCCGATCTCGGCGAGACACTCCGGCGGCCAACTCGAGGCGCACTGGCAGCACGAGGGCGACCTCGTCGGCTTCCAGCAGCTCCGTCAGTATCCTGGCGATCGAGCTGGTCGGACGCCGATGCGCGTCGATCCAGATTGACGTGTCAACGACGATCACGCCGCCGCCGGTCTTTCTTCCGAATGTCGGCGGGATCGACGTCGAACGTCACCCGGCCGAGGAGGGCTTTCAGGTCATCGCGCCGCCCGCGCCGCACGACCTCCCGCAGCGCGTAGACGACGGTATCGGTCTTGGACGTGAATCCCAGCGTCGCGCGCGCCTCATCGACCAGGGCCTCCGGGAGGATCAGGGTGGTGCGCATATGGAACAGTATAGATCGTATGCTTTAAAGCATACGACACGCAGCACTTATCGCATGCAGCTGACCCTTATCGCCGGCCTATCGCCGCGGTCCACGGCCTGACGAACGTCAGCGACCACGCCGCGGCGCCGCTTTCGGGCGCGATGGTCAGCGCGCGCTGCAGATCCGCCGTCCAGGTCATCGTAATGACCTGCGGGCGGACCGTCGCGATCGCCTTCGGAGAGCCGATCCGAAAGTCGGTGCCCGGCTCGATGTCCATTCCGAGAATCCGCGTGCTGTCGGCGTTCAGGACCATGAGCTGCTTCCCATCACGCCGCCACCAGGTCACCGGCTGAGACGATCGTGCGCCGGCGGTCCCGTAGGTCGTCACCTGGACTTTGCGGCCGCCTTCGGGAAACGACTGGACGTAGACCTCGAAGCGGCCGGTCTCATCGGAGAGATAGGCGATCCACCGTCCGTCCGGAGAGACCGACCCTAACAGCTCCGCCGACGTCGTCCTCAGTAAAGGCTTGGCCTTGCCGCCGTTCCCGAGCGGCAGGACGAAGAGGTCGAAGTTCGTCTCGGTCGTGAGCTCGTAGTGGACGATGCTTTTTCCGTCGGGCGACCATGCGGTCGCTCCCTTGAACAGCACGGGCGATGAATACAGCCGCTCCTCCGGTGACGAGCTGTGCACGTTCTTCAGAAAGAGATCCTGCGGACCGTCACGGTCACTCGAGAAGACAACCTGCGTGCCGTCAGGAGACCACACGACGCTGTCGTTCAGGCCCGAGCCCTGGACGAGCGGCGTGGCACCCCCCTTGATCAGATCCACGAGCCAGATGCTCGACTCCGTCCGTGAGTTGAGCCGGACAACGGTCGCATGGCGTTCGTCCGGAGACAGCGCGACCTGCAAATACCGGCCGGGCGGAAGAGACACCGCACCCACCTCGGATCCGGTGCGGTCCGTCCACACGAGCCGCGTGTTGATCGAGGGCTCCGTGAGATACGCGAGTGTGCCGTCCGCCGACACGGAGGCGGCGTGTGCCGCCGTGTAGTTCGCGCCGGACGTCGGGCTTGCGGGCACGTCGCCGAGCGGCGCCGGTTCACCGGAGAGCGTCCGGGCGCCAGGATCGAAACGCTGAGCGACGAGCACGCCCTTGCGGAGAAACAGCAGGTAGCCGGGCTCGGCGAAGACCGGCACGTTCTCCATCGGCGCGAGCAGTTCGCGCGCGCCGCCGCTGATCGATCCGATGAACACGTTGAACTTGCCGGCGCGCACGGGCAGCGCGGCGTAGAGGAAATGGTCGCCGTCCGGAAGAAACTGCGGGAACCGGTGACCCGTTTCCTTGCCGGCCGTGTCGAGCGTCGTGAGCGGCGTCGGATCGCCGCCGTTGGCCGAGACGCGAAAGAGTCCGCCCGCGGCAGCCGGAGCGACGACGATGTCGCCGCGCGCGTTCCATGTGCCACCCCGGCCGACTGCCGCCTCGCAGATCACCTCCGGCCGTCCACCATCCCTGCCGATCGTCTTCAGCTTCCCGTCCGCAAAGAACCCGATGCGGCCGCTGTCGGGCGACCAGAATGGCAGGTACGCGCCCTCCGTGTTCGCCAGTCGCTGCGCGGTCAGCGCGTTGACGGGCCGGATCCAGAGCTGCGAATCGCCGGTGCCGGAGACGCTTCCGACTACGAACACCACGAGCTTGCCATCCGGCGAAATCGCCGAGTCAGCCGGATCGGGACTGAAGATCACCGCCTCCGGGGCGAGCATCGACGTTCGCATCATGGTCTCGGATCGCACGGGCGTGCCGGTCCCGGCCATCCGCCAGAGGCCGAACGCGATCGCCGCGGTCACGACGGCGCCAGCGGCGGCGGCCGCGAACATCGGGCCAAGCGGTCTCGGTGAAGAAGACGCGGCTGGCGCCGGTGCCGCGGCTCGCACGTCGTCGGGCTCGTCGAGCTCCAAACGCGCGTCGCCGATCGCGCTCAGCCGCTTCCGCGGATCTTTTTCCAGGCAACGGCGCAGCACGCGTTGGACAGCCGACGGAAGATCGCGCGGCAGCCCGCTCCAATCGGGAGGCTCCTTCAGCACCGTCGCCAGCGTTTCGGTGATGTCGTCACCGGCGAATGCGCGCCGGCCGGTCAGCATCTCGTAGAGCACACATCCGAAGGCCCAGATATCCGCTCGCCGATCGACAGGGCGCCCTCTCGCCTGCTCAGGCGACATGTATGCCGCGGTGCCGAGGATCATGCCCATCTGGGTGCCTGGCCCGCCGTAGCCCGCGGCGAAGGCGGCGGCGGTGAGCGTCGGAGAGTTGGATGGATCGGCGCCGGATCCGGCGTCAGCGTTGAGCGCTTTGGCGAGTCCAAAATCCAGGACCTTCACGCTGCCGTCGTCTTTGATCTTGATGTTCGCGGGCTTCAAATCCCGATGGATGACGCCGTGATCGTGCGCGGCCTCGAGCGCGTCGGCAATCTGCCGCGCGATCGGCAACGCCTCGGGCAGCGCCAGCGGCCCCTCCGCGATGCGATCCGCAAGCGTAGGCCCTGGGACGAGCTCCATGACGAGCGCGTGTGTCCCGCCGGCGTCCTCGAAGCCGTACAGATGCGCGATGTTGGGGTGGTTCAGTGACGCGAGCACCTGCGCCTCGCGGCGGAAGCGCGCAAGCCGTTCGGTGTCGCCCGCGACGAGCTCGGGCAGGACTTTCAGCGCGACGTCGCGATGGAGTTTCGTGTCGCGGGCGCGGTAGACCTCGCCCATGCCGCCTGCGCCAAGCGCGCCAGCTATTTCGTACGGACCAATTCGCGCGCCAGTCGGTAGCGGCATGGGCTCGGATGTCTACTTTGTTTTAGTTGCGCTGGCCTCGCCGAAGTTCGCACGTGAAACGTGCGCGAACGGAGGCGGGCCGCCGGCGCCGGGAAGACCGAGAATTTTCATAGGCGCCCAGGTGGGCGCCCGCGGGGAGCGACATGGGCAGGTGATTATGTCATCGGCCGGACGTCACTTTTTCGGCGCAGTTCGCAGGCCAAGTTGGCTGGCCCAGTGCAAGATGACGACTGCGGAAGCCGCGGTCTCGCGTCCGCCCTCGATCAGCAGGAATCGCTGTCCGTCTGGCGACACGGCGTAGTCGTTGCGGCCGGGAGAGCCCGAACCTCGCGCGACCGCGAAGAGTGCCCGCGACGGCCCGGCCGGGCGATCGGCATCGCGCGACATCGGCGCCCCCATCAGCATGGTGCCGGTCAGGTAGAACAGTTCCGTCCCGTCACGCCGCCACCGCGGTTGCTCGCCTCCGCCCGAGGACACCCGCAGCGGCCCGCCCACCCGCCGCGATCCGTCCAGACGCTGGAGGTAGATCTCCGCCTGACCCGCGGCGGTCGAGCGATACGCCAGCCAGCGCCCATCGGGTGACAGCACGCCTTCGGTGTCGTCGAACTCGGAGGCGACGAGCGGAAAGGGCTCCGTGTTGTCCTGCATTGGCAGCACCCACAGGTCATTCAGCGTGTTGACCTCCTGGGTCTGGTAGACCACGAACTGGCCGTCCGGCGACCAGTCGGTCGGGCCGCCGCCGCGGTTCCAGGCGCGCACGTTTCGCGCGTCGTCGGCGCCATCGCTTCGGCGACGGAACACCGTCAGCGCGCTCCCACGATGTCCTTCCCAGACAACCTCGCGGTCGTCAGGCGAAAAGGCCGCGACATGGTCAATGTCAGGGTCGTTGGTGAGTCGATTCGCTGCCGGCACCTTGGGGTCCTGAATCCAGAGGTCCAGGTTGCCGGTCGTCTGATCAGCCGCCGTGTACATCAGCCACGTGCCGCGCGGCGATAGATAGACCTCCCGATAGTCTCCCTCCGGTCCGAAACCGCCGAGTGATCGGCCGTTGCGATCGCGCCACGTCAGACGCGCGCGGACCGCTCCGCCCGAAATGTAGGTCAACGCCCCGCCGTCGCTGCCCTGGAACGCGCGGATCCCGTCCGCGATGGGAAACGGATCACCGACCGACGTCAGGGTGGTGAGATCGATACGGCGGCCGACTAACCCCTGGTTCCGCACGTGGAGAATCACGTCGGGCGCGACAAAGCTCACGACGCCGCCCGCGGCCGTGCCCGCCACGTCCCATTCCAGCCGCCGGATCTCCCCGGAGGTCAGATCCAGAACGTGCAGACCGGTCTCTCCACCCAACTGGCGGAAAAGCAGATGGCGGCCCGAAGGCAAGATCACCAGGTCGACGAACACGCCTTGTCGATCGGGGAACAGTTGGCGCGGGTTGCCGCCGTCGGCCGACACCCGGAACATACCCGACGGCCCGGCGACTATCAGCTCGCCCGCCGGCGTCCACACACCAGACGTCGCACCCTTGGTCTGATCTGCGGCCGCCACACGCTTCCGCAGCCCTCCGCCTCGAGGAATCCTGAACAGCTCGCCGGCAATGGTGAACGCGAGCTCCGCGTTATCGGGCGACCAGAACACCGCGCTCGCCCCCTGCGTCCCCTCGAGCGGCCTCGCCTTCTCGTCGGCCACGGCCCGCATCCAAATCTGTCGCTGTCCGTCCGCAGTGACCGCGAGGATCGCCAGGGATTGGCTGTCGGGTGACACCTTGGGTGCGCCGATCAGCCGCGTCCCTTCGGGGGCCGGCTCGTGGAACACGAAGGGGATTTGCGGCGGCGCACTCCGCACTCTCCACATCGCCGCGCCGGCGGCCACGGCACCAATGACCAGCGTCCCAGCCACCCACGGCACGAGCCCACGACGCGAGGTCGGCGCGGGCGTGTCCTCGGCGCTCTCGAGCAGAATCTGCGCGTCGCCGATATCGCGCAGCCGCTTGCGCGGATCCTTCTGCAGACACGCGTGAAGCAGACGCCGCGCTCGCATCGGCACGCGCGACAAATCAGGTTCGCGGGTCAGCACGGCGGCAATCGACTCGCCCACGGTATCAGCGGCGAAGGTGCGCTCGCCGGTCAGCATCTCGTGCAGAATCACGCCGAAGGCCCACACGTCCGCCCGTCGATCAACCGGCTTGCCTTTCGCCTGCTCCGGCGCCATGTACGCCGCCGTGCCGAGGATCAGGCCCAGTCATCGCGGGTCTGAGTGTCGGGCGACGTTCATCGCGTCCGCCGTCGCGCTCGAGGCCGTCCGGCGTCGAGCGCTTTGGCGAGACCGAAATCGAGCACCTTCACCGTGCCATCGTCGCGGACCTTGATGTTCGCGGGTTTGAGATCGCGGTGAATGATGCCCGCGTTGTGCGCGGCTTCGAGCGCTTCGGCGATTTGCCGCGCGATGGGGAGAGCTTCGTCGACTCGGAGCGCGCCGCGTGCGATACGCTGCGACAAGTCCTCCCCCTCGACCAGTTCCATCACCAGGGCGCGATTCTCAATGCCGTAGATCGCCGCGATGTTGGGATGATTGAGCGACGCGAGCACCTGCGCTTCGCGGGTGAACCGCGCGAGCCGATCGGCGTCCTGTGCGAACGCCTCAGGCAGCACCTTGATGGCAACGTCGCGATTGAGCGTCGTGTCCTTTGCCCGATAGACCTCGCCCATGCCACCGGCGCCGATCGGAGCGACGATTTCGTACGAACCGAGGCGTGTACCTGTTGTGAGCGGCATGGGCTCGGCGTCTACTTGTTAGGAAGTGGCGCGGGGCCCCACCCCCGCGCCTCGACGGCTCGTCTCGCTTCGCTCGCTCGCCGGGCCGCAGGCGCTCATGCCGCCGGCGCCGAGCGCGCCAGTTATTTCGTACGGGCCGAGCCGAGTGCCAGCAGCCAGAGCCAAATCGGTCGCGTGAGTATAGCGGTCCCGTGATGCTCGTCGTTTCTTATAACATCGCCTTGTGAGCGACGAGAACGACCCCAACGAGGAAGACTTCGCCACGCTGTTCGCGGCCTCGGTCCAGACCAAACGCGTGCAGAACGGCCAGACGGTCGACGGCATCATCGTGGCCATCGGACCGGAAGTGGCGCTCGTCGACGTCGGCGCCAAGAGCGAAGCCAGCATCGCCATCGGCGAGCTGAAGAACGAGGACGGCGCGATCGAAGCCAAGGTCGGCGATCGCATCCAGGCGACCGTGGTGTCGACGACCGGCGGCCTCACATTGTCGCGCCGGTTGCAGCGTGGGGCGGCGACGCGGCAGCAGCTCGAAGACGCGTTTCGCGCCGGGTTTGCCCGTGGAAGGCAAAGTCGAGAGCCAGGTGAAGGGCGGCTACAGCGTCAGCATCGCCCAGCAGCGCGCCTTCTGTCCGGGCTCGCAGATCGATACCGTTCGGGAGATCGATCCGGCCGTGCACGTCGGCCGCGTGTACACGTTTCGCGTCATCGAATACCGGGACGATGGACGGAAGTTCGTCGTGTCGAGACGCGCCCTGCTCGAAGAAGCGCAAAAGGCGCGCGCCGACGATGTCCGCCGCACCCTGACCGTGGGAGCGGTCGTGACCGGACGCGTCGTCTCCGTCCGCGACTTCGGCGCGTTCGTCGATCTGGGCGGCGGGGTGCAAGGCCTGCTCCACGTCTCCGAAATGGGCTGGTCGCGCGTGACCGATCCATCCACCGTCGTCAAGCCCGGTGAAGAGATCACGGTCAAGGTGCTTCGAATCGACGCGAAGGGCGGCGACGACAAAATCGCGCTGGGACTGAAGCAGCTCGGCGACGATCCCTGGTCGTCGGTCCAGAGTACGTATGCGATCGGACAGGTGACGCAGGGCCGCGTGACCCGGATCGCCGACTTCGGCGCCTTCGTCGAGCTCGAGCCGGGCGTGGAAGCGCTCGCGCACGCGTCCACGTTCGCGCCCACCGGGCGGCCAGGCGGCTGGGCAAAATCGATCGCGGTCGGGATGACTGGCGCGTTCGAGGTGCTGAGCATCGATCTCGAAAAGAAGCGCATCGGCGTCGCGCTCGTCGACGCCGAATCCTCGGGAGCCAGGGGCGCGACACCGGCGCGATTGGCGATCGCGCCGGGCGCACGTCTCGCCGGCAAAGTCGATCGCCACGAGACATTCGGCATCTTTGTCTTCCTCGCGCCGGGTGTCGTCGGCCTGCTTCCGCGCAGCGAGACTGGGGTCGCCAACGACGCCGACTTGAAGAAGATGTTTCCAGTCGGCGCGAGCATCGACGTGGTCGTACTCGAGGCCGATGCGTCGGGCCGCAGGATCCGGTTGAGTGTGACCGCAGTTCAGAAAGCGGAGGAAGCCGCCGACGTGCGCGACTACGTGACCCGTGAGGACGCGGCTGCCGAGTCGTCCGGGTTTGGGTCGCTCGCCGACAAGCTCCGTGGCGCGCTGAATCCCCGGGACGAATAATCCCGGCTGGCATCAAAACCAGTTGAGAATCACGTTGAGTTGGCGCGGCACCGAATCCGGATCGCGCTCAATCACGGCTGCTCTTCGCGATCGGGTCCTCAGACCATCGCCACGTAGAAGATGAGCGACAGGATGAACGAGACGATGACGGTTCCGGGCAGCGTCGTAACCCACGTTATGGCGATCTTGCTCACCGTGCGCATGTTGACCTTCTCGCCTTTGGTCCCCGCGACGCTGCCAAGCACCGCCGCCGACAGCACGTGCGTCGTACTCACTGGCATCCCGCCGAAGTTCGCCAGGCCGATGCCGATGATCGCGCTCGCCTGAGCCGCCGTCCCCTGGGCGGGGTTCATGTGGGCGCTGCCCATCTTCTCGCCAAGCGTCGTCACGATCTTCTCGTAGCCGAAGGCCGTCCCGAGTCCCAAGGCCAGGGCGGACAGAAAAATCACCCAGAAAGGCACGTACTGGATGAAATTGCCCAAGACGGTACGCGCGTTGGTCAACTGCTCGATCTGCTGCGGTGTGAACTTGCCGGAGCTTTCTCCCTGCTTGATGGCCCTGCTGATCGTCTGATGGAGATCGAGGAGCCCTACCCGCATCTTCGCGCAGGCCGCGCTCTGCTGGTTCTTGGGATCGGCGCATTCGCGCGTCTTCACGAGCGCGAGCAGATCGCGCGTCTCGTCGAGCACCCGCTGAGCGCCCTTGCCAATCACCGGGTCGCTCGCAAACTGCGCGGCGATCGGCTCGACCTGCTCGAGCGTGGTCGCCGCTTGTTGGATATCCGCCTCGTTCAGACGATTGGAGTTCAGACCGTAGCTGAGGGGCACCAGGGCGAAGAGCACGAGCATCATGAGGCCGATGCTCTTCTGACCGTCATTCGAGCCGTGCAGAAAGGCGACCCCTGCCGAGCCTGCGACGAGCCCGGCGCGAATGGCGGCGGGCGGACGCGTTTCTGGCCGTGATGAGTCGTCGGGCGACGCCCCGGCGGCGCTCGGCTGCTGGGTGCGCCGTTCTATCTTCTGGGAGCCTGGCGGGATCTGGCCAAGGGCGGCGGCAATTTCCGGAGAGGGGGCTGCCTCGACCTCCGTCGATGGCGGGTCCTGATCCCATTTGTCCCAGTTCGGATGACGCTTGTGATGGTGCGCGGGACGGTACATCTCGGGGTCCTTCACCAAGAGCGAAATCAGTTTCAGCAGGACGAAACCGAGGATGAAACCCACGACTGGCGAGACCGCCAGCGTGATGAGGATCTTCTGTCCCTGGTGCCAGTTGATCTGCTCGAGGACCGGTTGTCCTCTGACAAAGGCGTGCGCCATCGCGACTCCGATGATCGAGCCGATATAGGTGTGCGTGGTCGAGTTCGGCATGCCTATCCACCACGTGCCGAAGTTCCACCCGAGGGCCGTCACGATCAGCGCCAGGAAGAGCGCGATCTCTTCGATGGTGTTGACGCCGGCGATCATCTCATTGGGCAGCAGGTACACCAGTCCGAAGGCCACCGCGGTGCCGCCCATCAGAACGCCCAGGAAATTCATGAACGCGGCGAGGGCCACCGCCGGCCCCGCCTTCATGGCGTTCGAATAGATCACCGTCGCGACAGCGTTGGCGGTGTCGTGGAATCCGTTCACGGCCTCCTGAAACACGATCAGGATGAAGATAAAGGCCAGAACGGCGGCGGATACGACCGGCAGACCTGCGAGGAACTCCATCACCGACCTCCCGTACGCGCGCGCGTTATCGCGAGTTGCCGGATGTCGCAAGCAGTGAGCGACTCACGGTAGGTTGTAGCGGACCACCGTCTGATCTTTTGGTGAACCTCGCGTTATCGAGCCAGACAGGCCGAATTGCAGCAAGTGTTCTGCCAGTGCCGAGCGACGATGGCTGGCTGCGCTGCGACCTTGCGTGCGTTGAGTGCCCCAGCATGTCGGAGACACCTCCGACATGTTGCGGGACGTTACGCTGGCGTCATATCGCAGCCGTCGCGGCTTCTTGAATTGCGGCTGGACATTATCGCGGTCGTCGGCGGGAAGCGCCCACTGCAGTGGGGCGTGCAGGCTCAGCGCTGACTGCCGTATGCCTGCGCCCGCCGCACTTCGGGACGAGTGCCGTCGCCCGGCTTCGACAGCTCGACGACCTTGGCGTAATAGCTCGCGGCCTGCGGACCATCTCCGGCGGCCTCCGCGGATCGGGCGGCGCCATACAACGCACGAAAACGGTTCGGGTGCTGCTTCACCGCCCGGGCGTACTCTGTGAACGCCTCCGCCGGCCGCTTCCCCTCGAGCAGCAGATCGCCCAGCAGCTCTCGCATCGGGTAGAGGCGATTCTCCATGGCGACATGTTTGACGCTGCCGTCTTCCCCATCGGCGGCGCGGCGCATCGATTCGATGGCCTTCGCGCTCGCGCCCTCGGCGAGCGACACCCACGCGGAGACCGCGAAGATCTGTTCCTGCGCCCGGTCGGCCCAATACGTGTCGCCGGACTTCACCAGCGCCGCCCGCAGCGCGCCCAGCGCGTCGATCTCGTCCCGCGCACCCCGCGCGTCCCCCAGACGTGCCAGCCCCAGGCCGCGCGCGAAGCGCGTGATCGCATCCGCTTGCGGATACGACGTGGTCGTCACCGGCAGTGAGGCCGCGCGCTTCCAGTCTCCTCGCTCGAGGGCGTAGCGCGCCGGCATCGCCGCGAGCGCCGTGAAGTTCGCAATCGACGGCGGACGGTCGCCGCGCTCCGGCGTCTTGACCGCCAGGTCGATCGCGCGCGCGGCCCCGACGTCCTGCGTGAGCTGGAGGCGGGCGTAGACGATGAAATCGAACGCGTGGTAATAGTCCGGCTGAATCTCGAGCGAGGCGAGGTTGGACTGAATCGAGTCCTCCCACAGGCCCACCATTGAATAGATGTGCGCGGGCATGTGCCGGGCGTGCGGGACCGCGGGCGCGATCGACGCGTACCGCCGGGCGGCGGCGATGCCCTTCTCCGCAAACGGCGCGTAGTCGTAGGCGTGGATCAGGTAGTGCGTGATCCCCGGGTGCTGGGGATTGGCCTGATAGAGCTTCTCGAGGATTTCTGCCGAGTGGTACTGAGCGGCGTACGTCACGTCGGTCTTCGACGCGGCGGCCTGCAGCGTCAGGGCATGAAACACCTGGGCTTCGAAGTCGTCGGGATAGCGTTGCGCAAGGTCGCCCATCGCGCGGCTGTAGGCGGCGATCCGCGTGGCGAGCGGGACCTTCTCGTGATCCCGAAAGTAGGAGCGGATGGCTTCGATCCACAACCGCTCACGCTCGGTTTTCACGGTGACTGACCGGGCCTGCTCGAGCACGCTCCAGGCCTCGCGCGCCTGGGCCGCGGACGGCGGAGCGGCCAGCGTGTTGCCGAGCAGATCGAGCGCGATGCCCCAGTAGGCCATCGCGCAGCCCGGATCCTTTTCCAGCACCGCTCGAAACGTCTTGCCGGCGTAGTTGAACCAGTAGGAATGAAGCATCGCGACGCCGCGCTCGAACTCGGCCTGCACGGCCGGCTGGCACGAGGTCGGAAACCGCACCGTCCCGAGGTCGTGGTGTTGCGTCGCGGCCGGATGCGAACCGGCCGCGCCGATCGCCGCGACCCCGAACGCGAGATAGAGAGTCTTCATGACGTCACCGTAGCGCCCAAGCGCCACGGCCGGCAACTCGGCAGGTCAGCGCCGAGCCCAGTCTCGCGCCGATCAACGCGCGACGCGGTCGCTCGAACCTTTCACCGCGAACATCGCGTCGTCCATCGGCACGTTGTGCTCGATCTTGTCGAGGCGGATCGTCAGCGACTGCACCGGGCTCGTGTTCGTCAGCACGAACGGAACCTTCACGCCATCCACGGTGCGATAGTCGGATGGCTCACTGGTCTGCTCGAAGTCGCCCAGCTCCGGCGAGCTGACCTTGGCGACGGCTCGAAGAATCAGGTGGGTCTCCGGATCGAAGAAGAGACGCGCGACCGAACCCTCCTTCGGCGTGACGAGCAGGACGATCGCCTCCTTGCCGCCGACCGGCTCCTTCGGGAGGAGCTCGATCTTGATGCCCGCCTCCTTGTAGGCGAGGTACGGACTCGGGAAGACGTTGTTCCGCATGTTCTGCAACTGGTTGCCGACGATCTGCGACGGGCCTTGCATCGAGTTGAGGGTCCAGCCGACCGTGCCGTCGAACTTCTGCTCCAAATTCATCTTTTCGGGTGAGCCGAGCGCGGTGAGATCCAGCGTCATATAGGCGCGGGTCTTGTTGGGCGGCTTCGCATAGATCTCGATCGGCCCGGACAACGCGCCATTGGGAGTCGAGATCGTCACGGTGCCGGTCGACTTTCTCGAGGTGAGCTTTCCGAGTGCCGCGCGGCCACCCAGGGCGGCCAGATGCTTTTCGATGACGTCGTCGGCCGTTTGCACTGACCGGACGGCCGGCAACACCGGAACGAACGACAGCAGGAACAGCGACGACAGGAGGAGTCGGGTCATGCTCCTAATGTCTCACGGTGAGATGACCTCTGAGGTCATTTTTGCGCTCCCTTCCTGAAAAATGACCTCAGAGGTCATCTCAATCCCGGCAGGTGGCGCTGGTGCTGCACGCGGAGCGCAATGAGGTCGGACGGCTCGATCCGAAGCTCGCGCGCGATCCGGTGGATCTCCCCTTCCTCCGTCATCGAAATCGACGCGTCCGCCGCGGACAGCGCGAAGAGGCAGCGCACGAGCGCGAGCTTCTGCTCGTAGGTTGACACCGCCAGAAATTCGCGCGCGACGAGATAGTTCGCGGTCCCGCCAAACAACAGGTTGCTCGTCTTCGCGAGCTGAACGACGACCATCGCCTGATCCTGCGACAAGCCGCCGTGCTCGCGCACGAGCGTTTCCATCGCCTCGATCTCTTTTTCCGACACGTGCTCATCCGCATGCGCCACCCGTCCCAGCAGGTAGGCAAACGCGGCGAGGTGCCGCGCCCGATCCGGTTCCAGATGGTCCAGCGCGTCCAGCGTCTCGCGCAGCGGCGCGAATTCGTTCGCCTGCGGGCGATCGACCCCCAGCCAGGCGCGAAGGGATTTCAGCGGCATGCCAAGAGAATCCTCGCGCCGGTATTTTCCATGCAAATGTGATGTAACCGTGATACAACATGCGCCGTGAAGGGTGACCGCCTCGGCGAATTCGAGGAGCTGACCCTGCTCGCGATCCGCGCGCTGGAGTCTCCCGTCTATGCGGTCCCCATCCAGCGGTACGTCGAGGAAAGCACCGGCCGGAATGTCGGCATGGGCGCGATCTACGCGGCCCTCGAACGGCTCGAAGCCAAAGGCTGCGTGCGATCGTTCCTCGGCGAGCCGGTCGCCGTCCGGGGCGGCAAGCGCAAGCGGCTGTTCGCCGTCACGCCGCTCGGCATGCGAACGCTTCGCAATCTGCGCCAGGTCCGCGATCGGATCTGGGCGGAAATCGAGGGCCGGCCGTGACGACGCGGACGCCACCCAGGCCGCCTCGGTTCGGTCGGCTCCTCCTCCGACTCCTGCCGCTCGGCGCACGCCGGGAAGAGATCGAATCCGATCTGCACGAAGTGTTTCTGGCGCGAGCGGCGACCGACCCGCGCCTCGCGCGGCGGCGCTATCTCGGCGACGTGGTCAGCGTCGGCCGGCACCTCGGGCAACATGCCCGGGAGGTCCGGCGCGTCCGCGCGCGCGACCGGCTGGCATCCGTGCTTCAGCATCTCGGCCGCGATCTCCGGCTCGGGCTGCGTGGTCTCGCCCGGAACAAGGGTTTCGCCGCGACCGCGATCCTCTCAATCGGACTCGGCGTCGGCGCGAACACGGCGATCTTCAGCCTGATCCACGCGCTGATGTTGCGCACGCTCCCGGCGCGCGCGCCACACGAGCTCGTCGAGCTGCGGAATCACTATCCCGACCCGGCGGAACCGCGGATGAACGGGTTCTCGTGGAACTTCTACGAGCTCCTTCGCGAGCGCCGTGAGGTGTTCACCGAGCTTGCCGGGATCGCGCCACTCCGCCCGGACGTCGGCGGCAACGGCGTGGCGGCCGAGCCGGTTGACGCGCTGCTGGTCACGGATGAGTTCTTTCCGATGTTGGGAATCCAGCCTGCGATCGGCCGACTGATCGGCCCTGGGGATGGTCAGCCAGGTCCGGCCACCTCCACCGTCGCCGTGTTGAGCTGGACGTACTGGCACCGGCGCTTCAACGGGGATGCAGGCGTCGTCGGCAAGACGCTCACCGTCAACGGCCTTCCCGCGATCGTCGTCGGCGTCGCGCCCCGGGAGCTGACCGGCGTGTCGCCGGGACTGAAGACCGACGTGTGGATGCCCGTGGCGGGTCAACCCGGCGTCGCGGTGATCGGCCGGCTGAACCCGAGGCTCTCGTACCAGCAGGCCGAGGTGGAACTCAGCGGACTGAACCGGCTGCGGGTCGAAGAGATCTTCACGCGGAGCAATGACCCGCTCTGGCGCAAAGCCACGCTCGAGGTTTCGTCGGCCGCGACCGGGCTTTCCGTATTGCGCGAACGGTTAGGCCGCCCGCTGATCGTGTTGATGGCGATCGTGGGTTTATTGCTCGGCATCGCGTGCACGAATATCGCGGCCATCCTCCTCGCACGGGGCGCATCCCGGCAGCACGAAATTGGGCTTCGGCTGGCGCTCGGCGCGAGTCGCCTTCGCGTCATTCAGCAGGTCCTGACCGAGGCGCTGCTGATCTCGTTGATCGGCAGCCTGTTCGGTGTCGCCATCGCGTACTTCGGCGCCAACGGCCTGATCCGGCTGCTGATTTCCGGTGGTGCCGGTCGCTTCCCGATGACGCTCGATCTTCAGGTCGAGCCCGATCTGACGCTGCTGCTGTTCGCGGCGGGCACCGCGCTCCTGACCGGCGTCCTGTTCGGGCTGGCGCCGGCGCGCCAGGCGCTTTCTTTCGCGCCGCTGTCCACGATGCGTGAGATTCGTGCGCGCAACGACGGCCGGACGCACCGGTTCTTCGGCCAGACCGTGATCATCGCGCAAGTAGCCTTCTCGGCCGTGCTTCTGAGCGGCGCCGCCCTCTTCGTGAACCACCTCTCGAATCTCCGGCACGCGGACCTTGGCTTCGAACGGGGCTCCGTGTTGCTCGTCACGGTGACTCCGCCGGGCCGCGAGCAGAACCGCGCGGAGTCGTTCGCTCTGTACCGCGACGTCCTCGGACGCCTCGAGGCTCTTCCAGGAGTGCGATCGGCGAGCCTGGCGGCGGTGACGCCGATCGAGGGCGGCGCGGCCAGCCGCTTCATCCGCGTGGAAGGCTTCGAGGAAGCGGCCGATGCCCGACGTTACGTCATGCTGAACTGGGTCGGACCAAAATACTTCGACACGTTCGGCACGACCCGGCTCGGCGGGCGGGATTTTCAGTTCGAGGACCAGGGACGCCCGCCCGTCGCGATCGTCAATCGCGCAATGGCACGCCACTACTTCGGCGAGAGCAATCCGATCGGCCGGTGGCTCACCATCGACAAGGAGACGCCCCGTTACGAGATCGTGGGCGTCGTCGCCGACGCAAAGTACTCCGATCTGCATCAGCCTGCACCACAAACGATCTATCTGAACTACTTCCAGTCCGGACCGCTGCCGTTGCACTGGGCGCTTCGAACAGCGGTCGCGCCGATGGCGGTCTCGAACGAAGCGCAGCGTGTGCTTCGTGACATCGCGCCGGCGATGGGCGTGACCCGAGTCACCACTCTCGCCGATCAAATGGACAAGACGCTCGTGACGGAACGCGTCGTCGCGACGCTGGCGGGTTTTTTCGGCGTGGTCGGCGCGATGCTCGTCGCCGTCGGCCTGTTCGGACTGCTGGCCTACACCGTCGCGCGACGAACGCGGGAGATCGGGATTCGCATGGTGCTCGGTGCGACGCACGCGCAGGTCGCGCGCATGGTGCTCCGCGGCTACCTCCGTACAGTGATGCTCGGTCTCGCCATCGGTCTCCCGCTCGCGCTGGCAGCTCAGCGGGTGGCCGCGAGCCTGGTCGAGGGAGTACCCACGGGCAACGTGCTTCCGATTGGCGTCGCGGCGCTCGCGACGCTGGGCGTCACGCTCGTCGCGGCCTATCTGCCGGCACGTCGGGCGGCGAGTATCCGGCCCGTCCAGGCGCTGCGGCACGAGTAAGAAAAGACAGAAAAGAATCGCTTGACGCCTACACTGTAGTTGTCGTTAGATACGCTGGACAGCTACAGTGTAGGTATCAAGCTCATGCCCGTATCCATTGGCGAATTCGAACAACTCCTCCTGCTCGCCGTGCTCCGGCTTGGCGACGACGCGTATGGCGTGACGATTCGCCGCGCCATCGAAGAGGCCACCGGCCGCCGGATCACGGCGGGTGCCGTCTACACCGCACTCGGGCGGCTCGAGAGCCGGGGCCTGGTCGCGTCGCGCGCGGGAGAAACCGCTCCCGAGCGCACCGGCATGCGTCGGCGCTACTACCGCGTGCAGCCCGAAGGCGCGCGGGTCGTTGACCGCGCGCTGCGGCACCTCGAGGCGATGGCCATGGGACTCAAACCCGAGATTGCACGCCTCGCCGGCGAAGCGACGAAGCAGGACTGACGGCCGATGGACACGCGCCCGCCCCGCATCGCGCGCTGGCTGCTTGGCCGCCTGCTGCCTCGCGGCGGCGCGTGAGTACGTCATCGGCGATCTCGATGAAGAGTACGCGCGTCATGTCGCGCCATCCGGACGTGTCCGCGCGCGAACCTGGTACTGGTCGCACGCGTTGCGATCGATCGTTCAAACCCGCGATCCGGAGTCCGTCATGCCGCAGCCTGACTCGTTTTGCGCGTCCCGGCTTCGGCACGTTCTTCAGCTCGGTGCCGGCCGACTTCCGCCATGCTTTTCGCGCGCTTCGTGCCTCGCCGGGTTACACGGCCGCCGCGGTCCTGACGCTGGGGCTCGGCATCGGCGCAACGGTCGCCATCTTCTCAGCCATCAACGACACCGTGCTGCGCCCGTATCCGTTCGCCGATCCCGAACGGATCGTCGCGCTCTGGGAGTCGAACAAGGCGCGCGGCTGGCACCGGGTCGAGGCCGCGCCGGCCAACATCGAAGACTGGCGCGCGCGTGCGTTGTTACTGCGTACGGCACGAGTAACAAAAGACGGAAAAGAATCACTTCCGCGCAGGTCGATCCGGCGTCGGTCTTGCGGAGTTCGTAATTCGGTGGAAGATGGAGGTGCTACACTCGAGCTTCTTGCAGCCGGCGTGACGCCGCTGCGCGCATGGTCTCCGGCATGGAGTCCGGAGAGGAGCACTCATGAACCTCGACCTGCCAGATCCAGCAACTGTCACAACCGTTCGGCTTGGACGCTACAGCGTCTTGCAGATCGGCGTAGCGTGTTCCGGAGCCCGACTTTTGCGAGCGCGACTTCTCTCGTACACGCGCCGCCGGGCGCGTGGCAGCCCCTTGGCCCGCCGAAGCTTCAGCGGAGGCGGCGATCACGCTGCCTTGCGGCAAGCGGCGAGCGGGAGGGCGCAGGAACACGCTGCGCCGATCTGCAAGACGCGATAGAGCGGGCCATGCCGACACGGAGCGGGCACGCCATACGCGGTGTGCGCTCCGGCTCGGCCAGCATCCGCCTGGCCGCCGCCGGAGAATTCCTGCAGACCATTGGCGTCGCCGACGAGGTCCTGCTCGTCGGCGCGTCGCGCGGAGCTGTCGACGACTGCGCGCGTGCCATGGCGCTCTCGCGCGGTGTGTCGTTCGGCGTCCATCGGCTGTCGGTCACCCAGATCGCGGCGCGCCTGGCGATGCGGACTCTCGCCGCGCAGGGCCGGACGCCGATCACCAGGCTCGGCTACGAAGCGCTCGCGACGCGGGCGACCTACGACGCAGGCAGGGACGACGCCCTTCGCTATCTGACACCCGTCCGGAATACGCCTGGCTTTTCGCGCGCGCTGGCGACGACGCTGACGGAGTTGCGGCTTCACGGGGCGACGCCGGCCAGCCTGGCCGTTCTCCCGCGCAGCGGCGCCGACCTCGCCGATCTCCTGGAACGGGTCGAGAGGCTGCTCGACACCGCGCACGCGAACGATCGCGCCGCCTTTTTCGAAGCCGCGATCGCGAGCCTCGAGGGCACGCACGAGCTCGACGACGTCCCTATCGTGTTTCTCGACGTCCCGTTCGACTCGGCCGTGACCAGCCGGTTCCTGCTCGCGCTCGGCCGGCATGCGCCACGCGCCCTGCTGACGCTCGCGGCCGGCGACGTCTCGGCTGAGCAGGCGCTCGTCGAGGCCGGGATCCCAATCGAGGATCGCGAGGAGCCCGGCGACACGGACCTTGCCAGGCTCCACCGGCACCTGTTCGCGGAGCAGCCGCCCGACCCGCGGGAACCGACCGGCGAGATGACGTGGCTCTCCGCGCCAGGCGAGGCGCGCGAATGCGTCGAGATCGCGCGGCGCATCCTGCAGGAAGCGGCGCGCGGCGTCCGGTTCGACGAGATGGCCGTCCTGCTGCGGTCGCCCGAGCCTTACGTCGGCTTGCTCGAGCACGCGCTCGAGCGGGCTGGGATCCCGGCGCACTTCGATCACGGCACACGCCGGCCCGATCCGGGCGGCCGGGCGTTCCTGGCGCTGCTCGCGTGTGCCGCCGAAAACCTGTCGGCGTCACGATTCGCCGAATACCTCTCGCTCGGCCAGGTGCCGATCGACGCGCGAGCACCCGGTGAAGACACGTGGATCATTCCGGACGACGAAGGGCTCGGCCTGGCGCCGCCGGACGACGAGCTCGAGCGAGCGGACGCCGCAGACGAGCCCAGGGAACTCGCACCCACGCTGCCCGCGCCGTGGCGCTGGGAGCGGCTGCTGGTCGAATCGGCCGTCATCGGCGGAGCCGGCAGGTGGCACCGGCGGCTTCAGGGCCTCGCGGAAGAATTTCGCGCGCGCATCCGTGCGCTGGCCGACGACGATCCGGATGACGCGGCGATCGACGCGCTGTCGAGCCAGCTCGACACGCTGATTCAGCTGCAGACGTTCGCGCTGCCGGTCATCCAGGAAATGAGCGAATGGCCGGACCGCGCGTCGTGGGGCGACTGGCTCGCGCGCCTCGAGCCGTTCGCGCGGCGCGTGCTCAAACAGCCCGAGCGCGTCCTGCGGGTCCTCACCGCGCTTTACCCGATGAGCGGCATTGGCCCGGTCGGAATCGCCGAAGTCCGCGGCGTGCTGGCCGAGCGGCTGACGGCGCTCTACGACTCGCCGCGGCCGCCGCGATACGGGAAAGTCTTCGTCGCGTCCACCGCTCAGGCACGCGGCCGCGTGTTCAAGATCGTGTTCGTCCCGGGCCTCGCCGAGCGTCTCTTTCCTCGCGCGATCCACGAGGATCCGCTGCTCGCCGACGAGCTCCGCGGCGGGCTGACGGGTCTCCCTCGGCAGGACGGCCGCGCGGCGCTCGAGCGATTGTCGCTGCGGCTGGCCGTCGGGGCGGCGGCAGATCGCGTCTACGTCTCGTTCCCCCGCCTCGATGCCGGCGCCGGCCGCGCGCGCGTGCCGTCGTTCTATGCGCTCGAGCTCATGCGCGCGGTCACCGGCGACGTTCCCGATCACGTCCGGCTCGCGCAGCACGCGGCGGAGATGTCAGACGCGCCGCTCGCGTGGCCGGCCCCGCGCGCGGCCGCCATGGCGATCGACGACTTCGAGCACGATCTCTCCGTTCTGCGCACGCTGATGGTCGACCCGGTGGCCTCCAGAGGGCGCGCCCAGTATCTCGTCCAGTTGAATGCGCACCTCCGCCGGTCGTTGATCTCCCAGTGGAATCGCGCGCGGGCGATCTGGACGGTGTCCGACGGTCTCGTGCGCGCGAACGACGCGGTGCGTCCGTTCCTCGCGACGCAACGGTTGAACGCGCGCCCGTACTCCGTCTCGGCGCTTCAGCACTACGCGGCCTGTCCCTACCGGTTCCTGCTATCGGCGATCTACCGGCTGGCGCCGATCGACGTGCCCGCGACGCTTCAGCACATCGATCCGCTGACGAGAGGCAGCCTGTTCCATGCCGCTCAAGCGGAAGTGTTCCGCGCGCTGTCACGGGCAGCGCTGATGCCGCCCAGCCGCGACGCGCGGGACGAGATCATGCACCTGCTGGAACAGACCGTCGACGCGGTCGCCGCCGAGTACGCCGAGCGGTTGGCACCCGCCATCGAACGCGTCTGGCGCGACGAGATTGCGGCGATCAAGCGTGATCTCTGCCTGTGGATCGACCAGGTGATCGACGAGACGGACTGGGAGCCGTGGCGGTTCGAGCTGGCGTTCGGTCTGCGTGGAAAGGCCGGATACGACGAGCACAGCATCCCGGACCCCGTCACGATCGACGGCCGGTTCATCCTGCGCGGCTCGATCGACCTGGTCGAGCGAAAGCGCGGAACGAACGCGCTGCGTGTGACCGACTACAAAACGTCGCGCAATCGATCGCCCCGGAACTCGGTCGTCGCCGGCGGGACCATGCTGCAGCCGGTGCTGTACAGCCTCGCGGTCGAGGCCGCGACCGGGCTCACCGCCGAGAGTGGGCGGTTCTGGTACTGCACGAGCGCGGGCGGCTTCAGCCAGCACTCCGTGCCGATCACCGATCGGGTGCGCACCACTGGACTGGAGGTGCTCACCATCGTCGATCGCGCCGTCGAGCTCGGGGCCTTTCCGGCCGCACCGTCGGAGCGCGCGTGCGAGTTCTGCGATTTCCGTCCCGTCTGCGGACCCCACCAGGAACAACGCGTCCGCCGCAAGTCACCCGACCTGCTCGGCGATCTCACAGCGCTGCGGGGCTTGCCATGACGACCCGCACGCCGCTCTCCGACGACCGCGACCGCCGGCTGATTCGCGAGACCGCGCTCGACGAAACGCTCGTCGTCGAAGCCGCGGCGGGAACGGGCAAGACCACCGAGCTCGTCGCCAGAGTCGTGCAGGTGATTGCCACCGGCCGCGCGCAGATCCATCAGATTGCCGCCGTCACGTTTACCGAGAAGGCCGCCGGCGAGCTGAAGCTGCGGCTCCGGGAAGCCGTCGAGCAGGCGAGGCGGACGGCCACGGGTTCCGCCGGTGCGCGACTGGATGCCGCTCTGCGGAAGCTCGAAGAGGCGCACATCGCGACGATCCACGGCTTCTGCGCGGACCTGCTCCGCGAGCGGCCTGTCGAGGCCGGCATCGACCCGCTGTTCCGCGTCCTGACGGAAGCACAGGCCGCGCGACTGTTCGCCGGCGTCTTCGATCTGCTGGCTGCAGGAGCAGCTTGCCGATCCGCCTGAAGGCGTCCGGCGTGTTCTGCGGCGCAGGTCCTGGCGCGCCGACGACGACGGGCCGGTCGACAGCCTCCGGCAGGCTGGCATCGAGCTTTCGGCGTGGCGTGACTTCGACGGCGGCTGGACCCGGCCAGACTTCCCGCGAACGGAGCGCATCGACAGCCTGTTCAACGAGGTGCGAGAAGCCGCCGCTCTCCTGCGCGATCCCTCGTTCGGGCGCGATGCGCTCTATCAGAGCGCATGGCCGATTCGCCGTCTGTCCGAAGACATCGACCGGGTCGAAGCCGTCGCGCCGCGCGACGATGACGGCCTCGAGGCCGAGCTCGTGGCGCTCTCCCGGCATCGCGAGCTCACCAGGCTGCGCAAGGGCAGCGGTTCTCAATACAAGACCGGCGTGACGAGAGACGACGTCTGGCTGGCCGTCGAGCGTCTCCGGTCTTCGCTGAATGCGTTCGAGATGGACGCGAACGCGGACCTGGCCGCGCTTCTTCAGCGAGAGTTGCGATCGCTCGAGGATCGGTACGCGCGCGCCAAGGCGGAGGCGGGCGCGGTCGATTTCCTTGACCTGCTGCTGCGCGCCCGGAACCTGATCCGGGACAACGCCGACGCCCGCGCCGGTTTCCAGCGGCGGTTCGCCCGGATTTTCGTCGACGAGTTCCAGGATACCGATCCGCTGCAGGCCGAAATCCTGCTGCTCCTCGCCGCGGACGATTCGGCGGTCACCGACTGGCGCCGGGTACGCCCTGCGCCTGGAAAACTTTTTCTCGTCGGCGATGCGAAGCAGTCGATCTATCGGTTCCGCCGGGCTGACGTCGCCGTCTACCGCTCGGTGTACGAGCAGCTCGAAGGCGCGGGAGCCCGCCGTGTGACGCTTCGCGCCAGCTTCCGCGGACGCCCGAACATCCAGCGCGCGATCAACGCGGCCTTCGCGCCGCTGATGACCGGCGACAGCCTGTCGCAGCAGCCGGAGTACGTCGCACTCGAACCCGTGCGAACCGACGTCTCGAGTCAGCCGTCCCTCGTCGTTCTGCCCGTACCCGAACCGTATGCGACACAACGGATTGCCGCGACGGCGATCGACACGTCGGCGCCCGACGCGGTTGGCGCGTTCGTCGACTGGCTGTTGCAGCGGAGCGGCTGGACGATCGAGGTCACGGAAGACGACGGGACGAAAGCGGTGCCGATCCGGGCCGGTCACATCTGCGTCCTCTTCCGGCGCTTCACGAGCTACGGACGCGATGTCACGCGTCCGTACGTCGAAGCGCTCGAATCGCGCGGGATCCCGCACCTGCTGGTCGGGGGCCGCTCCTTCCACAATCGCGCCGAGGTCGAGGCGTTGCGCGCGGCACTCGCGGCGATCGAGCGGCCCGACGACGAGCTGTCGGTGTTTGCGGCGCTTCGGGGTCCGTTCTTCGGGATCGGGGACGAGGAGCTGCTGCAGTACCGGCATCAGTACGGACGGTTCCATCCATTTCACGTTCCGCTGGATCTGGATCCCGGGGCGCCCGCCGACGAGCGCACCGCGGCGCTGCGGCCGATCGCCGACGCGCTGGCGCTCCTGCGGTCGCTCCACGAGCGGCGGAACCGCGCGGCGGTCGCCTCGACGATCGGCGCGCTCGTCGAGGCCACGCGCGTCCACGTGCGATTCGCCCTGGAACACGGCGGCGAACAGGTGCTGGCCAATGTCCTTCGCGTCGCGGACCTCGCGCGCCAGTACGAAGCGGAAGGCGGCCTGTCGTTCCGCGGATTCCTCGAGGAGCTCGACGAACAGGCGGAGACCGGACAGGTCGAAGAAGCGCCAATCCTCGAGGACGGCAGCGACGGCGTCCGATTGATGACCGTCCACAAGGCGAAGGGCCTCGAGTTCCCGGTCGTGATCCTCGCCGACCTCACGGCGAAGCTGAGGCCCGCGGCCGCGAACCGCTACCTCGATCCGGATCGGCGTCTCTGCGCGGTCCGGCTCGCCGGCTGCATGCCGGCGGACCTGATCCAGCAGGGACTCATCGAGCTCGAGCGCGACGCGGCGGAAGGTGTGCGGGTGGCGTACGTCGCGGCCACGCGAGCGCGCGATCTGCTCGTCGTGCCGGCGGTCGGCGACGAGGAACGCGACGGATGGACCGATCCGCTCAACAGCGCGATCTTTCCGGCGATCGATCAGCGGCGGTCACCGGCCGCCGCGCCGGGGTGTCCCGCGTTTCGATCCAAAGACTCCGTGCTGAAGCGGCCCCAAGGCGACCCGGCGGGTCCGGCGACGGTCAGTCCGGGCCTTCATCGCATCGGCCGTCACGAAGTCGTGTGGTGGGATCCGCGCGAGCTTCATCTCGGTGCGGCGCCGCCGGCCGGCCTCCGGCATGCGGATCTCCTCGCGAAGGACGTGGCGGCCGAGGTGGTGCAGGCGGGAATGGACGAATACCGCGCCTGGCAGACCGCGCGCGCGAACGCGATCGAAAGCGGCTCACGGCCGAGCCTCGTCGTGCAAACGGTGACGCAGCGCGTGCGAACGTCGCCGGCGGCTCCACAACGCCCGGCTCCGGACGTCATCCAGTTGACCGGCCTCGCGTCCCGGCCGACCGGCCGGCGCTTCGGCACGCTGGTACACAGCGTGCTGGCGTCGGCGCCGCTCGACGCCGACGCCGGCGCCATTGCGGCCCTCGCCGCGAGCTACGGGCGTGCGTTAGGCGCTCCGCCGCGCGAAGTCGAGTCCACAGCCGAGCGGGTTGCCGCCGCGTTTGCGCATCCGCTGTTCGCACGTGCGCGGCAGGCTGCGGCGGCCGGCCGCTGCCGCCGCGAAGTGCCGATCGCCTGGCGGTCGGCCGAAGGATTGCTACTCGAGGGCGTCGTCGACCTGGCATTCGAGGAATCGAACGCCTGGACAGTCGTCGATTTCAAGACCGATGACGGTCCGCATCTGCGATCCAGCGCGTACCACCGTCAGCTGGACGTCTACGTTCACGCCATCACCGAGGCCACGGCGCAGCAGGCCTCTGCCGTGCTCTTCTACCTCTAGCTGATGCGCTTGCCGACGCAGCGCGTTGTGTAACAATCCGCGCGACGGTCATGAGCGCGCCCTCGGGGTCCGGTCCCTCGTCGCACGACGTCACGGGATTGCTCGTCGCCTGGCGCAGCGGAGACGAAACCGCGCTGAATCGTCTCATTCCGATTGTCCACGACGAGCTCCACCGTATCGCGCGCGCCTGCCTGGCGGGAGAACGGCCCGGTCACAGTCTGCAAGCGACTGCGCTCGTGAACGAGGCCTACCTGCGTCTGATTGAAACGCAGGGCGTGAACTGGCAGAACCGGGCGCACTTTCTTGCGATGGCCGCGCGCGTCATGCGCCGCGTCCTCGTCGATTTCGCGCGCGCGCGGCAGTACCAGAAACGGGGCGGCGGCGCCGTCCGGGTGACCTTGATTGACGAGGTCGCCCTGTCCGACGAGCCCGGACGCGATCTCGTCGCCCTCGACGACGCGCTCGAAGCGCTCGCGGCCCTGGACGAGCGCAAGAGCCGCGTGATCGAAATGCGTTTTTTTGGCGGCCTGAGCGTGAAGGAAACCGCCGAGGCCCTGCAGGTGTCGCCCGAAACCGTCATGCGCGACTGGAAACTCGCCAAGGCGTGGCTGCTCCGCCAGCTGCGGACCGACGCCGGCCGGAATGCAGGTTCAACGTAGAATCCCCTGGGTTCATGACAGACGACCGCTGGTCCGCGATCGAGCGGATCTTCCACGAGGCGCTCGAACGCCCGGAGGAGGCGCGAGCTGCCTTCGTCGAGGCATCCTGCGGCGACGACGAAAATCTGCGGCGGGAAGTCCGGTCGCTGCTCGACGAATCGTCGAACACGGGCTTTCTCGAACAGCCGCTCTTGCGGGTGGCCGCGGGCCTGGCGGAAACCAACACCGCCAATCTGACGGGACAGAGAATCGGCGCCTATCTGGTGCAGAGCCTGCTGGGGAAAGGCGGGATGGGCGAGGTCTATCGCGCGCGGGACACGCGGCTCGATCGCGAGGTCGCGATCAAGGTGCTGCCGCGCGCGTTCACGGCCGATCCCGATCGGCTCGCCCGCTTCGAACGCGAGGCGCGCGTCCTGGCGTCGCTCAACCACCCTCACATCGGGATGATCCACGGGCTGGAGGAAGGTGACGGTACGCGGGCGCTCGTCCTCGAGCTCGTCGAAGGCGATACCCTCGCGGATCGGATCAACCGGGGGCCCGTCACGGTCAAGCAGGCCCTGACCTGGGCCCGTCAGATCGCGGACGCCCTTGATGCCGCTCACGAAAAAGGCATCGTCCACCGCGATTTGAAACCGGCCAACGTGAAAATCACGCCGCACGGCGTGGTGAAGGTTCTGGACTTCGGCCTGGCTCGCACGTATACGACCGACAGCGACAACCTCACGCGCTCGCCCACCATCACGTCCGATGGGGGCGTCATCCTCGGGACGGCCGCCTACATGAGCCCCGAGCAGGCGCGCGGACACCCGCTCGGCAAACGTGCGGACATCTGGGCGTTTGGCTGCGTCCTCTATGAGCTGCTGACCGGCCGGGTCGCGTTCGACGGAGCGTCCGTCTCGGACACGATCGCCGCGGTTCTCCATCACGAACCCGACTGGGCGGCGTTGCCACCCAATCTGTCGCCCGCGGTCCGGACGCTCCTGCAACGGTGTCTCGAGAAAGACGTCCAGCAGCGCCGACGCGACATCGCCGACGTGCGCGCGGAGCTCGACGATGCGATCGCGCAGCCATCGGCGGCGGGCCGACGTCAGGTAGCAGTTGCGGCTTCCGGTCACCGGCGATCACTATGGCGAGTCGTGGTTCCGCTCGCGGCCGTCGTCGCGGCCGCGCTGGCCGGTGTGTTCACGACCCTGTGGTGGGGACGCGCCGATCCGCCAGGCGACACACGTTTCCTGCGTATCACCGATTTCATCGGGCTGGAAGAATCTCCGGCCGTGTCGTTCGACGGGAAGGAAGTCGCCTTCGTGAGCTCGGTCGGGGGCCGGCGGCAGATCTGGGGCTGGCGGCCCGGACGCAGTCCCGTCTGGCGGGTGACCAGGGACAACGTCGATCACGACTTCCCGCGCTGGCTGCCGGACAACAGCGGCATCATCTACTTCAGCGCGTCGGCCCGGGAGGGCGACCCGGGAACAATCTCGGAGATTCCCGCGCTCGGGGGCGCCGAACGGCACCTCACGAAAGCCATGACCGGCGCCGACGTCAGCGCGGACTGGCGGATCGCCGCTTTTCAGGCGACGGACAAGGGCGTCGTCCTGTCCATCCTCGACCGGAAAGGCGCGGTGATCGATTCGATCGCGCCGCCGCCGGCGGTGGAGTATCTGACACCTCGCTGGTCTCCTGACGGCCACGCCATCGCGTTCGTGACCAACGAAACCGACGGCGCCCATGTCCTGAACGTCATCGACGTGAACGGGAACACCCTCGAACGAATTGCACGGGCTTTGAGAATCAGGGGCATCACGTGGCTGCCGGATGGCTCCGGTCTGGTGTTTGCGTCATCGGCTGGCAGCACGATGTGGTACCCACCCGTCTTCCACCTTCGCAGGGTCTCACGTCACGGCGGCGGCGAGGTTCAGCTCACGCCCGGCGACGTCTCGTATGTGGATCCGGAAATGGGTCAGGCCGGAAAACTGTTCGCGAGCGGCGTGCGGATCGAGTCGCAGGTCTGGCGCTTTCCCGTTTCGGGATCCCCGCTCGACAACGTGAAAGAAGGCACCCAGGTCACCCAGCAGACCGGGCAGGTTCAGACGCCGTCGGCCAGTCCCGACGGAAACTGGATCGTTTACCTGTCGGACAGCGGCGGTCACAGCAACCTCTGGGTGGCCCGTCTCGACGGCACCGACCGGCGTCAGGTCACGTTCGAACAGGACCCTGAGGTCAGCGTCGGCCTGCCGATCTGGTCCCCGAGCGGAGAATGGATTGCATTCATCCGCGCGAGATTCACTCAGGGCCGGAATCGCAACAGCGAATGGATCGTCCGTCCGGACGGCAACGATGAACGGCTGATCGCCGACGGCGGCAGCTCAGCGGCGTGGTCGACCGATGGACGCTCGCTCTACTACCAGAAATACGCACCGCCCGAATCCTGCATCTACAGGAAAACCCTGGATATCGATGCCTCGGAGGTCCGGGTGCTGTGCAACGCCGGCGTTCCGACGCTGTCGGCCGACAGCCTGTTCTACTCGCCGGGCGGGCCGGGAAATGCCAATGAGATCTTCAAAACGGCCCTTCAAGGCCGTCCGGGGCAGTTCCTCACGCGATATGCGCGGTCGAGGATGCCGCTGTGGCCGACAGGCAGCGTGGCGTCTCCCGACGGACGCTGGCTGGCGCTGCCGCTCAAGGACGGCGGCACCTCGAACATCTGGGCCATTTCGACTGAGACCAGTAGCAGCAAACCCGCGGCGTATCGTCAGATCACCGATTTCGGACCACGCGCGATCCTGATCGCCCGGCAGGTCTCGTGGTCGAAGGACGGCAAGTTCATCTACGCGGCGGTCGCGGAAAGCGACTCGGACGTCGTCCTCTTCGACAGCACGGTGTTTGCCCGCGACCCCGATCGTCCGCCCCGATAATTGCGCATGCCAGTTTTCGCCGGGTTTCCACGCCTCTGCAGGTGACAGGTCCATCCGTCGCTCAGGACCTAGGGAGGTTGGGCATGATCGGCCGGCTAGGTCTCGCTTTCGTGGCCTCGTGCACCCTCCTGCCCGGTCTCGCAACCGGTCAAGGGCTGACCGGATCGCTCGCCGTGACGGTTCGCGACGAGCAGGGCGGCGTCCTGCCGGGCGCCAGCGTCCGCTTGTCATCGCCGGCCCTGATGGGCGGGGACGATCGCGCGATCACCGCCGCCAACGGCGTGGCTCGCTTTCCGGTGCTGGCGCCAGGTGTCTACATCCTCGCTGTGGAACACCCGCCCAGGTTCTCGGCTTGGCGGATTGAGGGACTTGTCATCGGCGCCGGTTCGCGCCTGGAGCGGATGGTCGCTCTGAAGCTGGCTGGCGTCGCCGAGTCGGTCATCGTGACCGGCAGTCAGGATGTGGATGCGCGCGGGCCCGGCCTCGAGACGCGTTTCGGTCCGGACTACTTCGCCAATATTCCGTCACGGCGATTCAGCATGTTCGACGCGATCAGGAACACACCCGGCGTGTCACCCACGTCCCCGTCGAGTGCAACGACCACCACCGTCTCCGCCTTCGGATCAGCCGTCAACGAGAATGCATTCCTCATCGACGGGACGAATTTCACCTGCCCGTGCCAGGGCGTGGCGCGCGCCGAGCCAAGCGTGGACGTCATCCAGGAAGTCCACGTGCAATCGACCGGCGCTTCCGTGGAATTCGGCAACATTCAGGGCGGGGTGTTCAATGTGGTGACGAGGCAGGGCGGAGCGCGGTTTCAGGGCGACGCGTCGTATTACGCGCAGCCATCGAGTCTCACCTCTCAACCAGTGCGGCTGGCCGTTCCGGGCGGAGCGACGACCGGCTACGAACGCGTCCGGTATCGGGACTTCACGGCGAACGGCGGTGGTCCCGTCCTGCGCGACCGGCTGTGGTTCTTCGGCGGCTATCAATATCTTCGCGACTACGACAGTCAGCCCGGGGCTGACCCGACGTTTCCGAGGCGATACGAACAGGACAAGTTCTTCGGAAAGCTGACATGGAGGCTGACGCCGACGCTGCGATTGATGCAGAGCTTTCACGAGGAGGTCTGGGTCAACCCGACGGTCCCAACGGTGACGACGCCGTTCGTCACGACACAGCGGAACCACGCGTCCGTGCCGAGCATGACCTTCGCGAACCTGACGCAGGTCCTTTCCAGCCAGACCGTGTGGGACGTGCGCGTGGGCCGTTTCCTTCTCGATCAAGAAAGCGATCCCAGTTCCGGCGATCGCGCGACGCCGTCCCACCGTCAGCAGGGCACGAATATCCTGAGCCAGAACGCGCCCCAGATGGGCGCTCTCGCGCTCGATCGGATCACGGTCAAAGCAGTCCTGAACCAATACCAGGCGGGCTGGGCCCGCGCCAGCCACCATTTCAGGGCCGGCGCTGAATTCGAGCGCGGCGAGCACCGGGCGACACAAGCGTTCACGGGCGGGGTGCAGTATCTGGACAGCGCCAGCGGCGCGCCGCTCCAGGCCATCTCGCGCGCGCCATGGATCACCGGCGGCCGATTCATCACGTCGTCGCTCTTCGCGAGCGATTCCATCGGATGGACCGAGCGAATCACGATGGATGCCGGCATCCGGTTCGACCACACGCGCGCCATCAGCCCGGATCTCGCCGGGGTCGATGCCAACGGACGCGAAACCTCCGACCACACCGAAGGTCTGGGGACGCTCTACACCTGGAACGTGTTGTCTCCGAGGTTCGGGATCACCGTGAAGCTGGACGAGCAGGCACGCACCGTGCTCCGGGCCAGCTACGGAAGATTCAATCAGGGTGTGCTGACGGGAGAGCTCGACGTCATCCATCCCGGCGTGACTCCGATCACGACCATGGCGTTCGAGGAGGCCACCGGCGGTTATACACGACTGGTGTCGGTGGTCAATCCGACGATCAACCTGGCGATCGATCCGGACACACGCAGCCCGCACACGGACGAATACTCGGTCGCGGTCGATCGCCAGATCGCGCCGCGCATCGTCGCATCGGCCGCCTACATCGGGAAGCGGGGCGGCGACTTCATCGGGTGGATGGACACCGGAGGTCAGTATCGGCAGGAAACGCGGACGCTGTCCGATGGGACCGTGCTGCCGGTGTTCGCGTTGACCAACGCGACCGCGGATCGGCGCTTCCTGCTGACCAACCCCGACACGCTGTCTCTCGAGTACGACGGGCTCGTCCTGACCATGGACAAGCGCCTTTCAAACGGATGGCAGGCGTCGGCGTCGTACACCTTCTCGAAAGCGCACGGCGTCCAGGTCACGAGCAACGCCGTGGTCACCGAACCCCAATTCAGCACGATCGCCCGACCGAATTTCCTGACGTTTGGCCAGGACCCGAACGATCTGACGAATGCCGCGGGGAGGCTGGCGAACGACCGGCCGCATGTCTTTCGCGCGAGCGGCCTCGTGCGGTTGCCCTGGCAGAGCATTCTGGTTTCGGCCAACGCCCAGTTCTTCAGCGGGCGGCCTTGGGCGGCCACGGCTCTCGTCGCTCTGCCGCAAACCGGCAATCAGCCGACTCAGCGGATCCTGCGCGAGGCTCGCGGGTCGCGGCGCCTGTCGTCGCAGTCGCTGCTCGATCTCCGCATCGCGAAGTCGTTTGCGATCCGCACCGCCGGGACAGTCGACCTTCGGCTGGACATCCTGAATCTTCTCAACGACCCGGCGGAGGAGGCCTTGAGGTCGGACGTCCTCGGGGCGCCGACGTTCGGGCAGCCGAACGTGTTCATGGATCCCCGGCGCGTGATGGCGAGCGTCCGACTGAACGTGGGCCGCTGACAGTTCCCCCGCGGTTTTCCCGCCTCTCCTGTTGGGAGAGGACATCATGGGGACGACCCGAAGGCCGGTTCCGCTCGTGCTGCTGGTCTTGGCATTGACGATCGGATGCGGCACCCGAAGCCCCGTCGCCCCCAGTGATTCTGAGTCGACCCCCAACGGAGACGTCGGCGTCCCGCCGCAACTCCACGTGTCGACGTTCAGTCTCGCGGGGTGGTATTCAGACAAATATCACTACATTCCCACGCTGGCCGTTACTTCGTCGTCGAAGGGCTGGATCAACATCGAGCGGCTGGAGTTTAGAGAGGGTGGGCCGGATGTGCCGGCTTCCGAGGATGTCTTGAGCAGCATTCATTACCACCGCCAGCCCCAGCGGCTGCCTCCGGGAACCACGGTCGAGCTCTCACCGGCGGGTTCCGTTCTTGACTTCACATCTGACGTCGAACTCTCCGCGGTCACTGTGACCGTGACATTCAGTGACGTCAACGGCCGTTCACACACGGTGTCCGCGGTCGCGCAGGCCCCGTCGGTGTCGGAGAACAGGTCCGCCGCCGAGCTCGCGATCCAGTCCTTCACAGTGGATGGCTGGGTCGGTAGCGGCGGTCGGCATCACTACTGGCCGAAGCTGAGGCTGACGGAGATGTCCGGCAGAAGTCACGTCATCATCAGGCAGATGACGTTCGAATTGCTCGACGTCGGCGTTGACGGCCGCATCCCGACGGTGAATGACCCTCTTCTCGTGGGGGCCGGCGGTTCGATCAGCCTCTCCGAAGACGCGTACGGATGGGGTCCGTGGCTGGAGATCGACAGCAGGGCCATGGCCACGCGTGTCTCGCTCACTGTGTTGTTCCAGGACGCGAGCGGACTCGGCGGCTCGGTCAGCGCGGTTGCCCAGGTGACCCGGTGAGGACTACTCCACCCAGATCAACACGTGGCTCTGCCCCGGCTGCCGATAGTCGACCACAATGCCGGGGCCGTACCGCTGCACATCCTGCACGGTCAGGCTGAATTTCTCAGGCGCGACACCCAGCGTCGAGAGGATGTTGAGCGAGCTGAACCGCATCAACCACACCGGGACCTCCGTCCGGAACACTTCACCGTCCTCCGCGTTCCAGGTGACGACATGGAGGGTGTTCGCGCGCCGGCCCTCGGGGTGCACGAGCCGGTTGATGCGGATGTCTCCCGACTGGGGATTCGTGATCTCGACGAGCGGCTGGCGAGCCCCGAACCTCACTCGAACGGCATCGAACTCGCGAAGCGCCTCGGCCTCGGTAGCGCTCCGTGTGTCCAAGTTCCTAAGCACGAAGTAGGCGCCCGTGCCAGCCAATGCCGCGAACGCGATGACCACGAGCGCGATGCCGGCCAGGCTGACTTTCACCCACGTACGCACGTGAGAACTATATGTTGCTACCGCGCCTGCCGCCGCAGCGCCTCCGACGCCGCCCGGCTGGCGATGATCTCCTCGCCGTTCGAGAGCACGATCACCAGCCGTCGTTCGTCGTGCGCCCGAAGCAGTTTCATCGCGTCCAGGTTCACGATGTGCGATCGGTGAACCTGAACGAACCGTTCGGCATCCAGCCGGCTGGCCAGTTCGCTCAGGGTCACGTGGAGCAGGTATGGTCCGCCCGGTGCATGCACCTCGGCGTAATCGCCCTGCGCCTGGATGCGGACGATGCCTGAGGCGGGGATCGGAACGATCTTGTCCCCAAGCCTCGCGAACAGCCGCCGCAGCGGTGACGGGCCGAGCGCCGTTCGCGCGCGTTCAGGAGACGACGGGCCCTCGGGATCGGCGGAGAGACGGCGGTGCACCCGGTCGAGCATCCGGCGAAAGCGCTGGCGGCCGAACGGCTTCACGAGGTAGTCCAGCGCGCCAAGCTCGAATGCCGCGACCGCGTATTGATCGTAGGCCGTGGCGAAGACGACTTCCGGCTGATGCCGGATTGTCTGCAGCACCTCGAGGCCGGACATCTCGGGCAGCCGTACGTCGAGCATGACGAGCGTCGGTTCCAGCCGGTCGATCGAGGTCACGGCATCGCGTCCGTTCACGGCCTCCCCCACCACCTCGACCCATGGCGCGTCCGCGAGAAAGTCGCGGAGCATCCGACGCGCTTCCGGCTCGTCTTCGACGACGAGGGTGCGGACGCGGTTGGTCATTCGCCGGCACCCACGGGCAGAACGAGCACCACGGCATACCCTCCGGCCGGGGTAGGGCCCGCGCTCATGCTCGCCGCTCCGCGGTAGAGCGCGTCCAGTCTCTCCCGCAGCACGCGCAACCCCAGCCCGCCCTCGTCGGCCTCCGGCGCGCGCCCAATGCCGTCATTGCAGACCTCGAGCCTGATCCGCTGGCCGTCCGGTTCCACGCGCGCGGCGATCGAGATTTCGCCGCCCTCCGCGCGAGGTGCGACGCCATGACGGACGGCATTTTCGACGAGCGGCTGCAGCGAAAACGTCGGGACGAGCTGGTCCAGCACCACCTCGTCGAAACGCCGCACGACCCGCAGGCGATCGCCGAGCCGGATGGCTTCGAGGTCGAGGTACGTCTCCACGAAATCGCGCTCGTGCCGCAGCGCAATCCAGTCCACGCCGTTGCGATGCACGCGTGTCGCGTACCGCATCAGGTCGCCGAGCTTTTCGAGCGCCGCCTCGGCCTGCGCCGGGTCGCGGCGGATGAGTCCGAGGACGGAGTGCAGCGTGTTGAAGAGAAAGTGCGGGTTGAGCTGCGCGCGAAGCGCCGCGATCTCTGCGCGGGCGCGGAGCGCATCGGCCCGGACGGCATGCGCTTCTTCCTCGCGGAGCCGCCGCGCGATGAGCCAGGCGTGCGAGATCGACGACACCGTGACGTAGATGAGCGCACTCAGGAAGAAGTGCCAGGCCATGATGCCCGGGCTGAACTGATACTGCGTGCTGGCAACCATGACCGTGTCGATCCAGACCAGGACGGATTTGGCTGGCGCGGCGAGCAGGACGAGCACGACGCCGCGAACGACGTACCGGTGAAGCAGGCGCGGCGCGGCCGGATCGCCGCGATCGATCCGTCGTGAACCTCTGAGCGAGGCGAGCGCGAGCAATCCATCGGGGACCGCGTTGGCGAGCGCGCCCCGGATCGCCATCGGAATGGACGCCCCCGACAGCGCGAACGTGATCGCGTAGATACTCGCGTAGACGATCCAGATCGCGAAGGCGGCCACGTCAGCGAATCGTTGCCGCTCCCTGCCCAGGGACATCGTCGCCAAAGAGTAATGCCGACCCGACGGCGGCCACCAGCCGGATCTCCTTGCCCGCCAGCTTCAGGAGTTCGCGCGGCACGCCGACGATGAAGGCCCGCCGCTCGCGATCGATGGCGACGCGCAGCCGCTCGCCGCCGCCGGCGACGAGAGTGCGCGCGGCCACCTGGGCCGCGTCGGCCACGCCGACGTAGCCCTGACAGCCGTCGGCCACGCGGAAGCACCACACGGTCACGAGCTGGTCGAACTTGAAGGCCGTGTTGGCACCCCACCAGGCGAACCCGTTCGCGGGGTCACCGTCGGTATCGATCGCGAGGTTCATGCCGATCCACCGATCGTGCGGGGCTTCCCTGAGCGTGACCTTTACCCACAGGACGTCGTCTGGGGCCGAGGCGATCATCTCGAGACGAGTGGCGTCAGGGAGAGACGGAATCGTGCCGTCGCGCTCGGGATCCGGCCCCAGATCGATCCAGCCCGTCGACGGGATGTCGGCGAATGTCGTGAAGGGCACGACGGTGACGCCTGTTGAAGAACCGGACGCGATCAGCTCGACGCGGCTCGAGCGATCCGCGTAGAACAGGACGTCATCCAGCTCGAACGACATTTCGCCCGTCGTGCGATCGTCGCTGGCCGGTATCTGGGGCGTCGTCACGCCGAAGACCTGCAGCGTACTCGCGTCCCAGCGGGTACCGTCGGGAACGTTGATGCTCGACGGTTTGAGTGTCGAAAACGGAATCTCGACCAGCTTCCAATCCGGCCCGGCCTCGATACGCGCCATGAAATTCACGACGCCGCTCCGGAATCCCACATCGAGCCGCGCGGGTCCCTTCACGCGCAGCCGGACGCCTTCGAACGCGCTCAGATCCAGGTTGCGGCCGGTACGTTCGAGCGTGGCCCATGCGCCCGCAAATGATCCGGCGCCGCCGCCCAGCCGGCCGGCCAGACGAAGCGCACGCTTCGAACCCGCGTCCGTCGCCGCGTCCCACCTCGAGACGGGCTTCGGTCGCGCCACCACCGAGATCGTCCGCGATGACGATCCACGAGAGCCCGGAAGCCGACTTGAGATCGCCGTCCTCGAAGTCATCGAGCGTCCAGGTTTGAACGGGGCCGGACCGCAAGATCGCGAGAAACACGTACACCATCATGAGCAGCAGCCATTTCAGAAACTTGCCGATCGCGGCCATCACGATGTGCCTCCACCCGCATCTTGCGCGAGACGGAAAGGCCGGTGACGTGCCCTTCGGTCAGTTGGCGGTCGGGAGGGTTCAACGGGCCAGGTGGTCGCTGGAGATCGTGGCCGTTCCCTTTGGATAAGATCGGTACTCGTATTCGTCCGGCGATCGATGTGTATCGCGGAGGCCGATATGGAGAATCCTGCCAGCGCCGTCATCTGCACCCTCACGCCAGGTGAGGTCGTCGCGCACCGACCCAATCTGCTGCCGGCGCTTGCCGCCCGGGCCAAGATCCGGACGCCGACGGTGGACGGCTATCGGCTGCGATTCGACGCGACGGACGACCTGGCCAGGGCGATCGGCGAGACGATCGACGCGGAACGGCAATGCTGCCGCTTTCTCAGGTTCGACCTCGTCGTGGCGCCTGACGGTGGTCCGATCGAGCTCACGCTCAGCGGTCCGACCGGGACCCGCGCCTTTCTCGCGGCGATTCTCGACTCCTGACCATCCCAAATCACGCTGCCTTGCGGCAAGCGGCGAGCGGGAGGGCGCCGGAACACGCGACGCCGACCTGGAAAATGCCTCAGCAGCATTCCGGGCCGCAGCACGGGACCGCCTCCGGTTTTCGCGCCCGGATGAACGCGCTGGCGACACGGCCGTCGATCTGAACGGCCAGGGAATCGGCATCCAGCCCGCTTTGCGTCAGAAACCCGCGCGCATCGTCGACGTTGTAGACACGCCACGGATCCACTTCGATGTCCGCGAATCCAGCCGCTCGAAGCTTCGAGACGTATTCGGTGTCCTGCAGAGCGCCGGCGACGCATCCGACCCACATTTCGAGACTGCGACGCAGCGCGTCCGGTATCTCGCCCTGCACGACGACGTCGGCGACGGCGAAGCGGCCCCCTGGTTTCAATACCCGAAACGCTTCGCGCAGGACCGCCTCCTTGTCGGGCGAGAGATTGATCACGCAGTTGGAGACGATGACGTCCACGGACCGATCCGGCAGAGGAATAGCCTCGATCGTGCCCTTGAGGAATTCGACGTTCGTCGCGCCTGCCTTCCGCTGGTTCTCGCGCGCGAGGGCCAGCATCTCGTCCGTCATGTCCAGGCCGTATACCTTCCCGGACGGGCCGACGCGCTTCGCGGACAGCAGGACGTCGATCCCGCCGCCCGATCCGAGATCGAGCACCGTCTGACCCGGCTCGAGCTGAATGAGCGCGGTCGGATTTCCACATCCCAGCGACACGGCGAGAGCCTCGGGTGGCAGGTCCGCCGTTTCGGCAACTGAATAAAGGTTGGCCGTGATGGGATCGCCGCAGCCGCAGGCCGTTGGACCGCAGCAGCCGGGTTGACCGCCGGTCTTGGCAATTTCACCGTATTTTTCGCGAACCGCCCGGTGCACCTGTGTGTCAGCCATGATTGCCTCCCTGAAATATATACGCCTACGCGTATGTTGAGACTCTAGCGGGGTCGTGATATATTTGTCAAGCCATATATATATGGACACGAAGCTGATCGACCTGGAAACCGTGCTGAAGGCGCTCGCCGATACGACGCGGCTGCGCATTCTCGGGCTGCTCCTCACCGGCGAGATCTGCGTGTGCCACATCCACGAGAGCCTGAAGATCTCCCAACCGAAAGCGTCACGGCATCTCGCCTATCTCCGCCGGGCCGGACTCGTCGCGACGCGCCGCGATGGGCTGTGGGTCCACTACCGGATGGCGACGCTGCCGGACGCGATCCTCGAGACCGTTCATCGAACCGTCCAGCACACGCTGACGCATTTCGAGGTGGTCAGGAAAGACGTCACGCGCCTCGAACGCAAGACGGGATGTTGTCTGCCCGCCGACGACGCGCCTCAGCCGTTCGCGTGCTGCGCGAATCGGACGGACGCGGGCTCACTCGCGACGGTCAATCGGTGACCCATGGACATCAACATCGACAAAGCCACCACCGCGGACGCGCCGTCGATTCTCGCCCTGCTCACCCGGAACACGCTTCCTGTTGACGGCCTGATCGATCACCTGGACACGGCGCTCGTCGCCCGTGCGGAGGGCCGCATCGTCGGCAGCGCGGCGCTCGAGGTGTACCGCGATGGCGCGCTGCTCCGGTCCGTCGCCGTCGATCCGGGCTTTCGCGGTCATGGCATCGGTCAGCGGCTCACGGAAGCGGCATTGAGGCTCGCCGGTTCGCTCGGCGTGCCGGACGTGTACCTCCTCACGACGACGGCGCAGGGATTCTTTCCGAAGTTCGCGTTTGCGCCGATCGACAGAACGCAGGTCCCGGCGGGCGTGCAGCAGTCGGTCGAGTTCCGACGGGCGTGTCCAGCGAGCGCCATCGTCATGAGACGCCGCCTCGACTGAGCGGCCGAGGATTCCGATGTTGAACGTCCTGTTCCTCTGCACGGGGAATTCGGCACGATCGATCCTCGCGGAAGCGCTGATCAATCAGTTGTCGATCGGCGGCGGCAAGTTCAAGGGTTACAGCGCCGGAAGTCATCCCAAAGATGCCGTTCATCCGCTCGCACTCGAGACACTGCGCGACAGTCACCTCCCGACCACCGGATACCGCAGCAAGAGCTGGGATGAGTTTGCCGCACCCGGTGCGCCGGCTCTGGACTTTGTGATCACCGTCTGCGATCAGGCGGCCGCCGAAGTCTGCCCGGTCTGGCCCGGCCAGCCTGTCACGGCGCACTGGGGCCTGCCGGATCCGGCAGCGGTTCAGGGAACGGACGAAGAGCGTCGGCGCGCCTTTCGCGAGACGTTCATCGCGCTCAGAAGACGCATCGAGCTCCTCGCGGCCCTTCCGGTCGACAAACTCGGCCGGCTGGCGCTACAGGAACGAGTAAGGGCCATCGGGTAATTGGGTAATTGAGTAATTGGGTAATTGAGTAATTGGGAGACTCAAGACACCGGTTCGGCGTCTAAAGTGCCACTGTGCGCTTCGCCGTTCCGGTGTTGGCCCTCGCCGCCGCCGTTCTTTCGTCCCTCGCCGGCGGAGCGCAGTCGGATCTCGACGCGCTCATGCAGAAAGTGCTGGCGCACCGGGACGACAACTGGAAGAAGCTGCAGCAGTACGTCCTCGAAGAGCACTACCTGATCGACGTGCGCGGGCCGTCGAACGCGCGCATCTGGGCCGAACGGCGCGAGTACCTCTGGTACCCGCGCGACGGCTTTTTCATCCGCAGTCCGGTCAAGGTCAATGGCGTCACGGTGTCGGAGCCGGATCGCCGCGCGGCTGAGGCTGCGCACCTTCGCTGGGTCCAGGCGAAGGACCAAGCCGATCCGGACAAGACCGACACAGGTTCGAGCGTCGTCATTGGAAGCGACGGTGTCCGGTTCCTGCCAGGCCAAAAGGTCCCGCCGCCAGACGATTCGCCGGCGAACGCGACCGACTTCCTGCGCCAGCGGCGCCAGCCGGAGTTCGTCGAATCGGCCTACATGCTGCGGTTCCGGTTCGAAGGCGGCCGGTACGCCTATGTCGGCCGCGAGCAGCTCGAGGGCATCGAGGTGCTCCGGATCGAGTACTACCCGAAGCGTCTGTTCACCGGCGACGTCAACGATTCGACCGTCCCCCGCCGGGAGCGGCTGGAGGACGAGATGTTCACACAGCTGATGAACAAGGCTTCGCTGGTGACGTTGTGGGTCGAGCCAAAGGCGCAGCAGATCGTCAAATACGCGTTCGACAACGTGACGCTCGACTTCTTTCCCGGCGCGTGGCTGTTCCGGCCAACGGCCTTCAAGGCCTCGATGACCATGAGCCAGGCGTTCAAGGGCGTCTGGCTGCCTCGGGCCGTCGAGATCGACCTCGGCGTTCTCATCGCGACCGGGCCGATCGACGTGAAGTACCGGATTGAGTACCGCGACTATCAGGAGGCCAAAGGAAACGCGCGAATCAAGAGGTAGAGCCCGTTTCAAAACTCATCCGGCGCGGGTGGCGCCGGACAGCCCCACTTGGTGCTCGGCGCAAAGCGCTTGTCACGGGTGTCGCCTGCGCGCCAAGCGGGGCAGCCCCGTCCGGCGCCACCCGCGCCGGATGAGTTTTGAAACGCACTCTTAGGTCAGTTCTAAGTTCGAAGTTCTAAGTTCGAAGTTCAAGCCGCGGCTTGTTACACCGGCCGCTCGCCCCTGACCGTGACGCGATACCCCGATCGCGTGTGCGGAAAGTAGTCCCAGATCGCCATGTGCTGGGTGCAGCGATTGTCCCAGAACGCGATGGAATGTGGCGCCCAGCGGAATCGGCACTGAAATTCGGTCCGCTGAACGTGCCGGAAGAGGAACGCCAGAACGGCCTCGCTCTCGTCACGCGCAAGCCCGACGATGCGCGTCGTGAACATCTCGTTGACGAAGATCGATTTCCGGCCGCTCACCGGATGCGTCCGGATGACGGGGTGGACCGCCTTCGGATAGCTCCGGCCGCCGTCGTCACGGCCGATGATCGCGTTCACGGAGCGGTAGTACGGCGCGCCGTCGTGCTCCGCCGTGAAGCGAGCCGAGCCAGGCGCGCATCGGCTCCGAGAGCGCCTCGTACGCCGCGTACATGCTCGAGAAGAGGGTGTCGCCGCCCATCGGCGGGACGGTATGCAGGTGCAGGATCGATCCCATGGGCGGCTCGGAATCGCACGAGACGTCCGAGTGCCAGCGCTCGCCCGCGACACGCTTCGACTTCGCGTCGGCGTGAATGATCATCACTTCAGGGTGATCGGCCAGACCGGGATCGTTCGGGTGCACCGCGAGCTCGCCGAACAGCCGCCCGAAGGCGACATGACGCTCCACGGTGAGATGCTGATCGCGGAAAAAAATGACCTGATGCGCGGTCAACGCATGATGGACCTGCGCGAACACCGGCGGCTCGACGGGCTGATTGAGATCGACTCCGTGGATCTCGGCGCCAATCGCCGGCGTGAGTGGATGCACGGAGAGAGAACGCGCGCTCACGACGGCGGGATCGTAGCACGCGGAAGAAACCAGCACGCGCGATCGCGTGACCACAGCGTTTTGCAGATCGGTGTAGAGTTCCTGCGCCCGACCTTTGCGAGCGCTACTTCTCTGTGTACGCGCCCGCTGGGCGCTAGGCAGGCCCTTGGCTCGCCGTAGCTTCAGCGGAAGCGGCCATCACGCTGCCTTGCGGCAAGCGGCGAGCGGGAGGGTGCAGGAACTCTACACCGATCTGCAAAACGCTCTACCCGCGAAGAACGATCGCTGGATCGATTCGTGCGGCGCGTCTCGCGGGCAGCCAGCCGGCGATGACCCCAATCGCGAACAGCACGGCTGCCGCGACCGCAAGCGTCACGGGATCGCGCGGCTGGAGTTCGAACAACTGGGCCTGGATGAACCCCACCGCCCAGAGACTCAGCGCCGTGCCGGCGGCGATGCCGGCGCCGACCAGCCAGACGACGCGCCGCAGCACGAGCCGCCGAATGTCGCGCGCGCTGGCGCCAAGCGCGAGGCGAACGCCGAGTTCCGGGCGCCGTCTGCCGACCAGATAGCTCGTCACGCCGTACAGGCCGAGGGCCGCCAGGAGAAGTGCCAGCACGCCGAAAAACACGCTGAGCAGTGTCACCAGGCGCTCCTGCACGACGCTGGCGTGGTACTGGTCGCCGAAGCCGCGGAACGTGTACGCGACCCCGGGCTCTTCACGCATCAGCGCAACGGCGATCGCCTGCCGCGGCGGAGCGGCAGACGTCGCGGATTGCGCGGTGATGGAAAACGTCGTGAACGGCTCCTGCTGCGCCCACGGCGCGTACATCGTCGGCGGAACACCCAGACGCTGCGAGCGATAGACGGCATCCGAGACGACGCCGACGATCGTGTGCGTATCATCCGGCGCTGTTCCGCCGCTGAACCGCAGACCGATCACGGTCTCGCCCGGGAAAAACCGCCGGATGAACGCTTCATTGACGACGGTCACGCTCTCGCGGCCGTGCAGGTCCTGGAGGGTGATATCCCTGCCTTGCATCAGGCGCATGCCATACGTAGAAAAGAAGCCGGGGAACACGAGGTTCACCCACGAAAGCGATTCGCGCTCGGGAAGCGCCGCACGGTTTGGAATCCTGATGGGTCCGTTCCAACCGCGCGTGCCAAGCGGCGTCGTGTACGACACCGCGGCGCTCGCGACGCCCGGGACCGACGCCACCGCGGTGCGCAGGCGCTCGGCGAGCTCGGGTCCCGCGGTCGAAGGACCTCCGGCGCGCTGACTATCGACGGCCACGACGATCAGCCGTTCACGGTCGAACCCGAGCGGGACCGACGTCAGCGTGACAAAGGAACGCAGGAAGAGCGCCGCCGCGACGACGAGCACGAGTGAGAGGGCCACCTGAGCGATGAGCAACGCGTTGCGGATGAATGAACGGCCCTCACCCATGACACCCCGGCCCTGCGACTTGAGCACGTCACCTTCGACAAGCCGGGAGAGACTCGTCGCCGGCGCGAGGCCGAGCAGGATTGACGTGACCAGCGCCGCCGCGGCCGAAAATCCGAGCACGCGCCAGTCGATCGTCAGATTGAGCACAACCGGCACCGCGGTTGTGGCCAGTTGACGCACCAGGAGCGCGCTTCCCCATTGCGCGACGATCAAGCCGAGCGCCGATCCGGCAATCGCCAGCAACACGCTCTCGACGATCAACTGCCGGGCGACGCGCCAGCGCGAGGCTCCCAGTGCCAGCCGCAGGCTGAATTCCGGCTGCCGCGCCGTCGCTCGGGCCAGGAACAGATTGGCGAGGTTAGCGCACGCGCTCAGCAACACGATGCCGACGACGATCAGAATGATCGTGAGCGGCGTTTCGTAGCGCTGGCGCAACGTCGAACGGCCGTTGGCGGCCGACTCGAGCGTGAAGGGATCGGCCAGATGCTTATCCGGAGGGCGATCGTCAGGCTGCGTGGCGACGCGAATCTGCGGCTGCACCGCACGGAAGGACTCCGCGGCCTGGTCGACCGTCTGCCCAGGCTTCAGCCGAACCATGATGTTCATCCAGGTGGACGCTGTGCGAAGCTGCGCCTGACGGGTGCCGACTGCACCGCCAAGCGGCAGGATGACGTCGGCGACGCGGCCGACATCCGGCCCGAAAAACGAGGCCGGCGTGACGCCAATGATCGTGAAGGGCTGGTGGGAGATCGTGACGGTGCGACCGATCGCGTCGAGCGCGCCGCCGTAGCGCCGCTGCCAGAGCCCATGGCTGATCACCGCCACGCGGCCCGCCGGCCCCCCGCCGGGCACGTCGTCATGCGCATCGAACGTGCGGCCAATCGAGGCGCGCACACCGAGCACCTCGAAGAAGCTTCCGCTGGCGTAGATGCCGTCGACGAAGTTCATCTCGCCGGCGTCGGCGAGATTGAACCGTTCGACCGACCACGCCACGGCACCGGCGGTCGCGTGACTCGCGTGCCGGTCACGGATCTCTTCCCACACCGGATTACTGAACGATCCCGGATCGAGCAGCGCGAGCCGATCCGGCTCGTGGACCGGAAGCGGCTTGAAGACGAGGCTGTTGAGGATCGAGAACAGCGCCGTGTTCGCGCCGATGCCGAGCGCCAGCGATCCGATAGCCACGGCCGCGACGAGCGGCGCGCTGCGCAGCGATCGATACGCGTCCCGAACGTCAGTCCAAAACCCGGATCTGGATCGCCTGCCGGGACGATCGTTCTGATAAGGCCGCGCGGTCAGACCCAGGCGCTCGAGCGCGCCAAACCAGATCGCCTGACCAAGGCTGACGGCGACGAACGACGCGAGCTGCACTGGTCCGCGCCGTCTGGCCTCGTCGAAGTCCTGCGCGAAGGCGTCGCGCATGCCGGCTCCGAACCGATCGCGTACGGCGCGCGGGTACGCTCGCAGTGCGAGTGCGTACACGCGGGCGGACATGACCGAACGGCCGGCCACCATTAGTGCGATCCCTTTCGCGACGGCCGCAATGGTCCAATCGCGGTAAGGAGGTTGCTCAGCCGTTGTGCCTCCGACGCCAGTGTCTCGCGACCGCGTGGTGTCAACCGATAGTAGGCGCCCCGCCGCGGATCGTCATCGGCCGGCCGGCCGGATGATTCGACGATGAACCCCGCTGCGATCAACTGGCCGAGATGTCTATAAAAGGAGCCCGTCTGCAGCGGGATCTGCCCGCCGGAGAGCTCCCGGACCGCCTGCATCATGGCGTAGCCGTGTTTCTCCTTGTCGGCCAGGCTGGCGAGGATGTGGAAGGCGACGGGCTTGAGGGCGGCGGATATGGCCATATTGGATATGTCCATATTGGACGTGTCCACATCGTAGCAAGTTCCACACGCTCCCCGCAACCGTGCTGCGCCGGGATCCTACGAACCGCGGTACGTCGTGTACCCGAACGGCCCGAGCAAGAGCGGCACGTGGTAGTGCGCCTCCCCTGCCGTGGTCTCGAAGACGATGACGACGATTGGGTACAGCGTGGGAACGGACTGTCCGGCGAAGTACGTGCGCGTATCGAAGGTGAGCCGGGTACCTGACCGGTCCCGAGCCGGACGTCAGACGGCATCAGCGTCCGAAGCCGGCCGTCGGCGTCCGTCTCCCCTCGCCCGACCAGTGTCCACTCGTCGCGCAGACCGTCCCGTTGCTCGAGCCGGACGGGAACGCCGGCGGCGGGCCGTCCGCGAGCGGTGTCGAGCACGTGGGTCGTGATCGCGCTCATCGTGATTCGCGAATCTTATCCGACGCGGTTGCGAACCACGCGGCCGGCGGGATTGCCCACCATCTGTCCCGCGTCGAAGATCACCTGACCGCGAAGGACTGTGGTGCGGACGCGGCCGCACAACCGCATGCCGTCGTACGGCGTCACCGGATGACGATGGAACAGGGCGCCCGCGTCGACGCGAAACTCGTCATCCGGATCCCAGACGATCAGATCCGCATCCTGACCGACGGCAATGCGCCCTTTGAAGGCATCGATCCCCGCGAGACGGGCCGGAGCGGCCGACAGCCATTCCGCCAGGCGATCGACCGTCAGTCCCCGCGTGCGCGCACCGGTCCAGACCGCCGGCAGGCCGAGCTGAAGCGAAGCGATTCCGCCCCACGCGCGGACGAAATCGCCGTCGTCCAGATGTTTCAGATCCGGCGGCGCCGGCGAATGATCGGTCGCGACCAGGTCGATCGCGCCGCCGGCCAGACCCTGCCAGAGGCCGTCGCGATGCGAGCGCGCGCGGATGGGCGGCGCGCACTTGAACGCTGTCGCACCGTCGGCGATGTCGTCGGCTGCGAACGTGAGGTAGTGCGGGCAGGTTTCGACCGTGACGGAGACGCCGCTCGCTCGAGCCGCCGTCAGCGCGGCGAGCGCGCCGGGCGACGCCAGGTGGACGATGTGAATGCGAGCGCGGAACTCGCGGGCCAGGCCGAGGAGGAGATCGATCGCGGCCTGCTCGGCGGCCGGAGGACGGCTGTCGAGCCAGGTCGCGTAGCGACGTGGATGACCTTGCGGCGCGCGGAGCCCAGCCGGCAGTTCGGCGTGGGCGAGAAGCGGCAGGCCCAGCCGCGAAAGGATCGGCAGCGCACGTCGCAGATCGTGTTCGGTGACGTGCGGGAATTCGTCGACGCCCGACGGACAGAGAAAACACTTGTAGCCGAGAACGCCGGCGCGCGCGAGCGGCGTGAGCTCGCCGGCGTTGCCCGGCACGACACCGCCCCAGAAGCCGGCGTCGACGTGACATCGCCCCTCCGCCGCGCGTTGCTTGGCTTCGAGACCGGCCAGCGTGGTTGTCGCGGGAATGCTGTTCAGCGGCATGTCCACGAGCGTCGTGACACCGCCGGCTGCCGCTGCCCGGGTCGCGTGGGGAAAACCTTCCCAGTGTTCCCGTCCGGGATCGTTGACGTGGACGTGCGTATCGACGATGCCCGGAGACGACGAGGTGGCCCGTGGCGTCGATCTCCCGATCGACGCGGCCTCGCAAGGCTGGAGTGGCTCCGGGCGCGTCGATCGCCGTGATGCGCCCATCGCGAACATGGATCGCCGCGGGTTGCACGCCGCCGGGCAGGACGACCCGGTCGCCGCGAACGACGAGCGCGGTGGTGTGTTCCACGCGTCGCTATAATCAGCGGGCGATCGTCGCCTCGATGAGACCGAACGGCTCCTCGGTGGCGACGAAGATCTCGTTGCGGTTCTCGAGGCCGAAGGCCGACAGGTCCACGGGGAGATGATGCTTGTTCGGCATGACGAGGTGGATCTCGGTGACGTCCGCGGCGCGCGCGAGCACCGCCTGCCCCATGGCGTACATCGTGTGCTGCACCGACGCGCTGTCGTGCCCGGCGAACGACTCGAGCAGCGTCTCGCGGACGATCGACCACACCGGGCCGTACTCGATGTGCCCGCTGCGGTACCGCCAGGACGCGGTGAGCGACGTCGCGAGAATGCGATCCTGCGTCTCGGGGAGCGTCGTGAGCTCGTCCCGAAGGAAGTTGGCGAACGCGGAACGCGACGACTTGAGGATGAGCAAATCAGCAATCCCGGCCGACACGTCGACACCGTCCCGTCCCGCGACAACGCGCGCCGTCCGGGTGTCCGGCCCCTGTCCGATGAACGCGTGCGGATCGGCGCGTCCACCCGCGTGAATGCGATGCCAGCGCCGCTCGGCGAGATCCACGCGCACCTGCTCGAGCCGGGAATTGCGTTCCACGAAATGGCCGGCCAGCGCGAGCCCGAACGTCTCCGGCTGGGCGATCGCCGACGTCGCGGCCAGGGCGTAGACGGTGTTCTTCATCGTGTCCGTCGCCAGAACGCCGGCGTTGTCCCCCTGGGTGTAGCACTCGTCGTATTCGCCCTGAAACCGGATCGCGACCGTGAGATCGCACAGCTCGTGCCGATCGTCGCGGCGCCTGAGCTGGACCAGCCGCACTCTCGATTTGCCGTACGCGGAATCGACCAACATGACCAACTCTGGAAACGTGGCGGATCTTAGCACCGCGACCTTCACCGACCTCGCCGATCTGGCGTCGGCGCGCGTCGGCGGCCGGGCGATCGCCACGAACGACGACTTCTTCGCGTCGAAGTCGAACCTCGTCAAACCCGGACCGCCACAGTTCATTCCTGGCAAGTACACGACCCGCGGCAAATGGATGGACGGCTGGGAATCGCGGCGGCGCCGGACGCCGGGTCACGACTGGTGCGTGGTCGCGCTCGGCGTCCGGGGCGTGATTCACGGCGTGAACGTGAACACCGCCCACTTCACCGGAAACTTCCCCTCGCACTGCTCGATCGACGTACTCGACGCGGCGAAACCGGTCACGCGATCGCTCGCGGCCTCGCCTGGCCCGCCCTGGACGACCATCCTCGCGAAATCGCCCCTGCAGGGCAACAGCGAGAACGTCTTCGCGATCGCCGACAGACGGCCGTGGACGCACGTGCGTCTGAACATTTTTCCCGACGGCGGCGTCGCGCGCCTGCGGGTGCACGGCGATCCCGAGATCGACTGGACGCGGCTCGCGCGGCAGCGGCGGGTCGTCGACCTGGCCGCGATCACCAACGGCGGACGCGTGCTCGGCGTGAGCGACATGCACTTCGGCGCGAAAGACAACCTGATCATGCCCGGCCGCGCGAAGAACATGAGCGACGGCTGGGAAACGCGCCGGCGGCGCGGGCCCGGGCACGACTGGGCGGTCGTTAGGCTGGGTGCGCCGGGGTTGATCGACCGAATCGAAATCGACACCAATCACTACAAAGGCAACTACCCGGACAGCGCGTCCCTCGAGAGCGCATTTGCGCCGGGCGCAACAGTCGAGGCGCTCGCGTCGGCCACGTGGGTCCAGCTGCTACCGCGCACGAAGCTCCGCCCACATCACCGCCATCTCTTTTCCAGAGAGCTCGTCCGAAACAGTCCGGTTTCGCACGTCCGCCTGAATATCTTTCCGGATGGCGGGATCAGCAGGCTTCGCGTTCATGGAACCGTGGCGGCGCATTGATTCGGCGACGCCGGGCGAGGCCCGGCGCCTCCTGTTGATGTGCTGCGGATCGACCCGATGGGTCGAGCTGATGCTGACGCGCCGGCCGTTCGGAAGTACGGATCGGCTCCTCGCCGCCGCCGAAGAGACCTGGCGCGCCGTGTCACCGGACGACTGGAAGGAGGCCTTCAGCCACCATCCGCGGATCGGCGATCGCGACCTGCAGCAGGCCCGCTTCGCTTCGACACGACATCTTTCTGAGAAGGAACAAGCCGGCGTTACCGGGGCGGCCGCGCAGCTGATCGATGATCTGGCCGACGCCAACCGGCTCTACGAAGCCCGATTCGGCTACGTGTTCATCGTCTGCGCGACGGGCCGGAGCGCGGCGGAGATGCTGGAAGTCCTTCGATCGCGGCTCGCGAACGACCCCGAGTCCGAGATTCACGTCGCGGCCGGAGAGCAGGCGCGGATTACCGCGCGGCGGCTCGCCGCGATTCAGTAGACGCGCGAAGACAGCAGAAACGCCGACCGCACGCGGTGTTACTTCACCGGCCCCCAGTACTTCTCCATCCAGCCGACGAATTCCTTGATCAGTTCACTGCGCGGGATGGTGTGCGATGTGTCGTAGACGACTCGGCGCTTGTGCTCGGCCGGCGTGCCGAGGCTGCGGAACATCGGCTCCTGCGATGTCTCGGTCGGAAAGAAGAAGTCGAAACGCCCGTTCAACATGATCACCGGAATCTTGACGCGCGAGGTGAAATTGACCGGGTCAGCCTCCGGCAGGGCCGTCTGCAGGTAAAAGCCGCCGACGTTCAACAGCGCGAGCGAAAACCTCGGCTCAACCGCGAGAAACAGCGGCGCCATGCCTGCGCCCCAGCTGTAGCCCATGAAGCCGATCTTTCCCTTGTCGATGTCGGGCCGCGTGTGAAGGTAGTCCACCGATCGGCCCACGTCCTTCGACCACATCACCATGTGGTCGCGCCAGACCGCGCTCGTGCTCGGATAGTCGGTCGTGATCACATCGCCGCGCTCGTGTGTGCTCTTGTAGACCGGATACAGCAGCGCCCGGCCGCTCCGCATGATGTAGTTCAGGCGCTCGAAGTCGACGTCGTTCGGGCTCGACCGCTGGCTGATGACGCCCGACCCTGGAAAGAACACGACGGTCTGGTACGGCGGCTTCGCCTGTTTGGGAAGGAGCAGGAATGCCGGGATGCGTTCGTCGCCGTATGCGGCGGCATAGCTTACCTGCTCGATTCGCCACTCGGGCGCGTCGCGCACAGCCCCCGCGGTCGTGTTCAAGTGGCCGTGGTCGAACGAGTACATACTCTGCCAGGCTCGAAACACCGGATCGCTGACCCGCGGAATGGTGCGCAGGTCGCGCGACGGAAGCGGCGCCTCGGCGGTCAGGCCCGCATGCTGGTCCTCAGGACGGTCCGCCTTGATGCACCGGAAGCCGTAGGTCGCGGCGCGCGCAAACGGCGACTGCGCATCGGCATCCGTGAACATGTAGACGGGCTCGTTCCACGCGCCACCGAGAATGAACCGCCTCGCGCCAGCGGAGTTCCAGCACCACTCTTTCACGTTGCCCGCCATGTCGGCGGTGCCGGCGCGTGTCACGCCAGCGGCACGTCCCACAGGAAACAGCTCTTTGCCGCCGAAATTGCTGGCGGGCACCACGTCGCCGCTCAGCCGCTGGTCAGCCGCGCGGCTCCAGTGAAAAATCGTGGGCAGCGATTTGCCCGCCCAGCGTGCGAATGCCGCCGCCTCATGCCAGCTGACGCCCGTCACCGGATAGTCATCATGTCCGGCCGGATGCGCGCCCTGCTCCCAGGTGGCAGGCCCCGGCCGGCCGGTGGTGTCGATGAACAGCGTCATCGCCTCCTCGAACCCGATCGTCCTGCCATCCTTCACGAACGGCTCGCCCCAAAGATCCGCACGGCGGTAGCCGCCGTCGTCGACGAAGCGCTTGAAGGCGCGGTTGGTGACCTCGTGCCGATCGATCCAGTAGTCCGGAAGGCTGACCGGCGGTAAGTGGTCGAGTCCCGGAAGAAAGATCTGAAACGGCTGGTCCGACGAGGCGATCCGGACCATACCGGCCGGCGCGGTGCCCGCCGGCACGAGAACGAAGCGGAAGCGCGGCGGCCAGAAGGGTCCGGGGCCGACATCTTCGGCCACGTCGAATCCGGCGAGCTGCGCCTTCCAGTGCAGCAGTCCGCGGGGAACCCGGACGTCCTCGATCGGGGTCCGCCCGAGCGGTCTCCACGAATCAGGAGCTGGTCCGTACGGACGGTAGGACACTTCCGCGCCCGCCGGCACCGATTCGATCGTCGCCGTTCGCGAGACCGCGCGAAGCTGCTCGGCCAGCAGCGGGTCCCCGGGAATATAGGCTTCGGCCTGCAAGGCAAGACGGTAGGCCTCGTCGAACTTATCGGTGCCCGCCAGTCGAATGATTTCCGGGAGCGCCTGCTCGCGCGCCCAGCGCACGTTCGCGTTCCGTGTTGCCCACCAGGCGACGACACCGCCAACGGCGAGGAGGATGACGACCATTGCGGCGGCCAGTGCGCGCCGTGACGACCGGCGTGGAGCCGCGATCGGCGAAGCGCCTGATGACAACCGTGCCAGGTACGTCGACGCCAGATCGCGCACCTGCGCGGCGGAGATGGTTCGCTCTTTTCGGTCGCGGACCATCGTGCGAGCAACGATCTCCTCCAGTTCAGTCGCGACGTCAGGCCGGAGCGATCGGACCGGCGCCGGGGTCGCAGTCAGGACCGCCTGGATAATGGCGAGCGCATTCGGCGCGTCGAACGCCGGCCGGCCGGTCAGCATTTCGCGCGTGACGACGCCGAGCGACCAGAGATCGCTTCGAGGGTCCACGTCTTCGCCAGCGGCCTGTTCCGGAGACATGTAGGCGGCGGTGCCCATGGTGGTCCCCGCCGCGGTCAGCCGCGTCAGCGTCTCGCCCTCGGAGGACGAGAACGTCGCAAGACCGAAATCGAGCACTTTCACATGTCCCGATGCGGTCTGCATCAGGTTCGAGGGCTTGAGATCGCGATGCACGATGCCGGCGGCGTGCGCGGCGGCCAGCGCGTCGGCGATCTCAGCCACGATACGCGCCGTCTCCGGCATCGAGAGCGGACCACGCGCCAGTCGGGCGGCGAGCGTCTCGCCTTCGTAGTAGGCCATCGCGATGAACGGCTGGCCATCGGCGTCGCCGATCTCGTAGATCGTGCCGATGTGCGCGTGATCGAGCGCGCTGGCCGCGCGCGCTTCGCGTACGAGCCGGGCCGATGCTGCCGGTGAGCGCAAGGTGTCGGACGCGAGGAACTTCAGCGCGACGCGGCGCTGGAGCTTCGTGTCTTCCGCGAGGTAGACCGTGCCCATGCCGCCCGCACCGATATGGCTGAGGATGCGGTAGTGGGAGACCGTCCGGCCAATCACAGACCGGATTCTATGCCCGAACAACATGGCCGGCGGCGATGTTCTCCGCCGACGACCGAAATCCGGATTGCGGCCGCCGCGCAGGCGAAGATTACGGCGCTCCGCCGCTGACCGCGATCGAGTGAAAGTCCTTACACCTGATCCCTCAGCGCGTGAAGCGGATTGGTGCGTGCGGCCCGCGAAGCCGGACGGGCGCACGCGGCGATGGTGACCACCGCGAAGAGCCCGATCAATCCGGCGAAGGTGATCGGATCGGTCGGTGTCACGTCGAAGAGAAGCGTCGAAAACAGGCGCGTCGAGACGAGCGCGCCGGCGATGCCGAGGACCGTGCCGATCCCGGCGAGGACCAGGCCCTCCCGCAGTACCAGCGCACGCAGGTGGTCGGCCCTCGCGCCGAGCGCCGCGCGGACACCGAACTCGTGTACCCGTTGCGCCGCCTGATACGAGACGACGCTGTAAATCCCGAACCCTGCGAGGAGCATGCCCGTGACGCCCAACGCCGCTGCGATCAACGTATGGAATCGCGGTCGTGCCGAGGCATCCGCCATCCGCTCCGTCATTGTCATCACGTCTCGGAGCGGCAGCTGGGCGTCCACCTCCCGCACGGCCGACCGGACTCCGGGCATCACCGCCGCAGGATCACCCGATGTGCGCAGCACCGCAAACATCCCGTTCCACAGCTCTTGCGCGAGCGGCAGGTAATAGGCCTCGGACGGATCTCTCGCCAACCCGTCGAACTTCACGTCCCCGACGACGCCGACAATGGTCATCCACGGATTGTTCGGGCGCTCAGGGCCACCGGTGCGGAAGCGACGACCGATTGCGTCGCCGGCCGGGAAGTATTTCCGCGCGATGGCGTGGCTCACGATGACGACGCGATCCGACGTCGCGGTATCGCCGGGTTGAAACAACCGGCCCTGCAGGAGCGGTATGCGAAGCGCGTCAAAGTATTTGTCGGTCGCCACGACAATCGGCCCGACCGGCGCGCTTGCGCCGGCCGGGACCTCGAAGCCCGCGACCGTGTAGTTGTCGGTGACAAACAGGTCCTCCGGCGGCAGACTCACGCCGAGGCCCGCCGCTTCGACTCCCGGCACCCGGCTCAATCCATCGAGAAGGCGCTCGTAGAAATCCGCGCGCTTCGGACCTCTGGGATATTGCGAAGACGGGATTTCGACCATGAAGGTGAGGACGCCGTCCGGCTGGATGCCGACGTTCGTCCGCTGAAGGTTGACGAAACTCCGAATCATGAGGCCGCCGCTCGAGGCGAGCACGACCGCGAGAGCGAGCTCGAGCGAGACGACCAGCCGCTGCGCCCACGGGCGTCGTCCTGAGTCCGCGCCTGGGCGGCCGAGCTGCCTCAGGGCCTCGGCCGGATCGGATCGTGATGAGAGCCACGATGGCAGGACTCCGAAGAGCAGACCGGTCATGAGCGACAGCCCGGCCGCGATGGCAAACGCTCCGGCGTCGATTCGCACTTCGGCGAGCCTGGGCAGCGTATCGGCCGCGGTCACACGGACGACGGCGACGATGGCGCCGGCGATGCCCAGCCCGATGACGCCCGCGAATCCTGCGAAGGCAACGCTCTCGATCACGAGCTGGCGCGCCACTCGCCATCGCGAGGCGCCGAGCGCCGTCCGCACCGCGATTTCGCGATGCCGCCGGATGCCGCGCACCAGCGAGAGATTCGCGGAATTCGTCGCGGCAATCAGCAGGAGACATCCGACCGCCGAGAGGAGCATGTAGAGACCGGCACGCGCGGGCCGGATCGTCTGTTCCTTCAGTGACTCGATCGCGAGCTTCCAGTTCATCTCGCCGCCAAACTGAGCCTTCAGGGCGGCCGATGTGCGCTCGAGTTCAGCCGCGGTTTCGGCAAGCGTCGCGCCGTCGCGCAGCCGTCCTACGCCGGTGAGGTAGAACGGCCCGCGGCGGGCCGGCGGCCCCACCCGAAGATGTGCCCACACGTCAGTCCGCTGCCGCGGGTAGCTGAAACCGGGCGGCATGACTCCGATGACCGTACCCTGCAGGCCGTTGAGTGTGACGACCTGCCCGACGATGGCGGGATCGCGGCCGAAGAGACGCGTCCAGGCCTCGTCGCTCAGAATGGCCACGGGTGCGGTGTCCGACGATTCGAACGCGCGACCGACGGCAGGCCGGATGCCGACGACGTCGAAGAATCTCGTCGTGACGGTGGCGCCGCGGAGCGGCTCCGGGTCACCTCGTCCCGTGAGCGTGAATTGGTTTGACGCAAACGCCGCGACGTCGAGCGTGCGGCTCTGGCTTTGCCACGCGAGGAAGTCGGCATCCGAGAGGGGAAACCAGTCGTCAGGCTTGGGAGCCGCCTGAGTCTCGATTTGGACAACGTGAACCCGTCCTGAATCGGGCATTGGAAGCGGCCTGACGAGAATGGCGGTCGCGATGGTCGCGAGCGCCGTCGCCGCGCCGATGCCGAGCGCGAGCGTCGCGACCAGCGTCGCCGCGAACATCGGCTCCTTCGTGAAGACTCGGCCAGCCGCGCGCAGGTCGTCGCCGATCATCAACATGGTCCACCGCCTTGGAGGGGGCAAGCCGCGTGTCGATCGCACGCGGGCGTGAACGAGCGGAAGCATTGAGCGGACAACCTGTTCCCGATACCAGCGCCGGGCCCGTCGGGTGCCGTCCACCGACTCCATCGCCGCGTATTCCTCGTCGAGATCCGCGACCAGAAACGAACGGTCCTGGCGCCGTCCCATCCACCGAAGCAGCGCGCGCGGCAATCTGGGTGGGCGAGGCGGACGGGTCCCGCTCACCGCCGGTCCTCCGACAGCTTGAATCGAAGTCCGCGGAGCATTCGCGTCAGCATCGCGGCCGAATGGCCGAGCACCCGCTCGCCCTCCGCGGTGAGCCGGAAGTACTTTCGGGACCGGCCGCCCTGCACCGGGAGCGGTTCGGAAATCCGGTGCCTGACGAGCCCTTTCTCCTCGAGGCGCGCGAGCGTCGCGTAGACCGCGCCAATCGACACCGGACGTCCGGCGCGCTCCTCGATTTCTCTTCGCAGCGTCACGCCGTACGCGTCATCACCCAGCCGGCTCAGCGCCAGCATCAGGTAGAGCTCGAACTCCGCGAGAAAGTCGCCCTTTGGCATCGGCGTATCTTATACAACCGAATAGATAGACGGTAAGAGGCCGGACGAAGGTTGGCTCGGGTCGGAATCGAGCTCACCGCACCGGGGGTGATGACTCGGCGGTTGGCCTCATCGCTTCAAGACGAACTGATGACTCGCCGACCGGCAGGCGGCAATCCGCTGATAGTCGTCGCCATAGTCCCAGTACCCTCGCATCGACAGTGTCTCGAACGCCCCGTCGAGCGCGCCAGCGTACCCATCGTCGTTGGCCCTGACGCTGGCCGATCCGTACACGGTGAGCGACGTTGGCGAAAATTCTTCGAGAATCGATGGCGGGTAGAACTGGCGCGGATTCGGACCGGAGTAGTCCTTCAGGGAAAAGACCAGACGAGATGGCTCCACCGCTCCGCTGAAGCTGTTGGTGGGATCAAAAGCTCCGACGTAGACCTTGTTCCCGCCGCTGATTGTCACCGTCAGCGCGGCGCCACTTTGCGTAATCACGGCAGTGTAGGTCCGCTCGCGTGCGACTTCGGGCAAGTTCGCTCGACACTCGGGTGCCGCTGCCAGGGTCAGTGTGTACGTGCCGGCGACGATGGCGCGTGGACGAGACGGAATGATCTCGACCTCCGTCGTTTGATGATTCGTGACGATCACACGATGGACCGTCGTGTCGTACCCGTCCTTGGTCACGCGAATCTCGGTCTCGCCTGAGACGCCATAGAACCGAAACGTTCCGCGTTCCGTCACGACGGACGTGGCGGTTGGCGTTCCGCCGGTAATCGCTACGAGCGCGCCCTCGACGGGTGCCCCGCCATCCTGCACGACGCCAGTGAGCCGGTACGTTCCTGCAGGCAACACCAGCAGCGTTCGGCTGCCAACCTCGGCGTTTCGCCAGGCCGCAGGATGACCCGTGTATTTCGCGAAGACCTGCGCTTCGCCACGGTCCGCTCCTGCCGTCACCAGACCAGTTTTGGAAATCGATAGCAGATCTCCCCTGTCGGTCTCCCAACTGGCCTCATTCGTGATCTCGCGGGTCGTGCCATCGGACAGGAGTGCCGTGGCTGAAAGTTGAAGCGTCCCGCCGGGCGGCACCGAGTCGGGACCACTGACCTCGACGCGCGTCACTTTCACTGAGACGGGAATCGGCGACTGAGGCGGTGGAGGAACTGGCGTCGGAGCGTTCTGGCCTCGGCAGCCAGCGCCCGCCAGTGCCACCGCCAGGGCAAACAGCGAGCCGTGGATTACCTTGCGCATGTCTCTACAAACGTCGCGGGGACGGCCAACCGGACAGTCATGCCGGGTCGTCTGGCCTCCGATGTAAGATCGGCTCGCCAAAGCTTCATTCCATGGATATGCCCGAGGACCGTCCGGGCGGCAACGGCCTCGCGTCGATTTCCACGCAATCGGCGGAGACCGAATCGACGATGCGCCTGCTCGAGCGCGCTCGGGGAGGCGACCGGGAGGCGCTCGACCGCCTCGTCTCTCGCCACCTGATCCCGCTCAAGCGGTGGGCGAAGGGACGACTGCCGCGCTGGGCGCGAGATCTCGCCGACACCGACGACCTGGTCCAGGACACGCTGCTTCAGACGTTCAAGAGGATTGGAGACTTCGAGGCGCGGGGCGCCGGCGCGCTGCAGGCCTACCTCCGCCAGGCCGTCGTGAATCGCGTCCGCGACGAGCTGCGCAAGAAGGGCCGGCGCCCGGAGTCGACCGATCTCGACGGGTTGCAAATCGACGCCGGGCTGTCACCGCTCGAAGAGGCGATTGGCCGGGAATCGCTCGCGCGCTACGAGCGTGCGCTCGCGACGCTGACCGAGGACGAGCGCGAGGCGATCGTCGGACGCGTCGAAATGGGTTACAGCTATGAGGAGCTGGCCGACGTGTTGGGCAAGCCGAGCTCGGAGGCCGCGCGAAAAGCCTCCCGTCGCGCGCTGGTGCGTCTCACGCAGGAGATGGACCGCGACGGGTAACGCGAAAGCCCTCGGGTTTCTCGAGCTCTTGTCCGGTTTTCTTGCCTCGATCGTTTTCACGCTATGGACGTGTGGACACGACCCTTCGTTGCCCCAACGAGGCACTGATTCATGCCTGCGAGCCAACAGCTGCTCGATGATCTCGCCGGCGCGGTGCTCGATGGCGCCGCGGTCGATTGGGAACAGGCCGAGTCGAGTGCCGGGGCCGACGCGCGGTTCGTCAGACACCTGCGGCTCGTGGCGTCCGTCGCCCGCGTGCACCGCGATGCCCTCCCCGACGCATCGCTGACGTCGTCCGGGCCGGTTCTCTCGCACGCCCCGCCGCCCGAACGATGGGGCCATCTCCGGCTGCTCGAACGCGTCGGCCGGGGCGCATTCGGCGAGGTGTACCGTGCCTGGGACACCCGGCTCGACCGCGAGGTCGCGCTGAAGCTCCTCACAGCCGCGCCCTCCCGGAGCGGAACGCAACCCGACACGATCATCCAGGAAGGTCGGCTGCTCGCCCGCGTCCGGCACCCAAACGTCGTGACGATCCATGGTGCGGAGCAGATTGGCGATCAGATCGGCCTGTGGATGGAGTTCGTCCGCGGCCAGACGCTCGAGCAGCTCCTGCGTCAGGGCAAGGTCTTCACCGGAGCCGATGTCGTCAGGATTGGCGTCGATCTCTCGGGCGCCGTGTCCGCCGTGCACGCCGCCGGTCTCCTCCATCGCGACATCAAAGCGCACAACGTGACACGGGCTGACGACGGCCGTGTCGTCCTGATGGACTTCGGCACGGGTAAGGAGCTCGACGACAGCTCCTCGTCCGATCTGGCGGGCACGCCGTTGTACCTGGCGCCAGAAGTCATGGCCGGGCAGCCGGCGACCGTGCGGAGCGATATCTACAGCCTGGGTGTGCTGCTCTATCACCTGCTCACGAATTCCTATCCGGTCCGGGGTCGAACGATTCGAGACGTTCGCCGCGCACACGAGCGGAACGAACGTGTCGGTCTTCGAACCTCACGGCCCGACGTGCGTCCTGCGCTCGCGCGCGTGATCGAGCGAGCGATCGATCCAGACCTCTCACGCCGCTACGCGAATGTCGCGGCGCTCACGCGCGCTCTGACCGCGCTTCAGCGCCGCGCGGGTGTGCCCCGAATCTGGTACGCGCTGGCTGGCGTCGCGGCGATCGTGCTCGTCGCCGCTGGGGCGTTGGAAATCCGCGCGCGGGTGAGCGGTGACCGGCGAAGTCTGGCCGTGCGGCTCGGCAGCCTGATGGCCAGCACGGCGAACCCCATCGAGAATCCAAGCGTCGTCGTGCTGCCGTTCAGAAATCTCGCGGCGACGCCGGACACGAACGACTCGTGGACAGCTTGACCGCTGGATTGATTCAGCAGCTCGCAACTGTCGAGGGGCTGGCAGTGACGCTCGCAGTATTCGTCCTTCATGCTCAAGACCGCACCGCTCGAGCTCAAGAGCATCGGCGATCGCCTCGGCGTCAATCTCGCCGTCGAGGGCGACGCGCAACTAACCGGAAACACTGCTGATCAGCGCCTCACTCGTGTCCGTCGTGGACGATCGCTCGCTCTGGAATGACAAGTTCAATCGGGAGCTCAAATCTGAAGCCGACCTCGTAGGCATCGTCGAGGACGTCACGCAGAAGATTGTGAATGAGCTGCGCCTCAAGCTCGGACGCACGCAGCGCCGGTACGAGACCGATCTCCCGACTTTGGATCTCTTCTGGAGGGCGCGCGCCATCCAGCAGGCGCGCATGCCGGGTGCTCGAGCAATCCCGCTATTCAAGGAAGTGATCACGAAAGATCCGACGTATGCCCCGGCCTTGGCCGCGCTGGCGCTCGCCCATGGAGACCGTTCCAGAACCTATCCAGACGCCCGCGGCGCCGCGATTTCGCCGGTCGAGGCCGCGGCGGAGATGCCGCTCCTCGCGCAGGCGCTGGCCGTCGACCCCGACCTTGCGGAGGGCCATGCGCGATCGGCGGTATTCATGCGTGCGCGGGCCGATGGGCCGACGCCGAGATGGCTTCCGTCGCGCGATCGACCCTGACCGGAGCCAGACCATACTCCACGGACTTCGTTGCTCTCACCCTCCAGCCTTGGGGGCGGCTCGACGACGCGATGACGTGTGCTGGTCGGCTGCGCTAAGCCGATCCGATGTCGCTCGGACGTCCGGCGGGTGATTGGGGCCATTCAGCTGGGCACCGGGCGGTTCGACGATGCGCTCGCCAACTGCCAGCACGTGCTGCAAATCAATCCGGCCTTCCCGTTCGCTGATGCGTTGGTGCGACCGCCCTGATGTAGAAGGGTCGGGTCGCCGATGCGCTGGCCTTGCAACAAATGCCCGAGCGCAACGAAGGGTGGATTGGCTACGTGTACGCCCTGACGGACCGGCGGGCCGAAGCGGAAGAGATCGCCGCCCGGAACAGCGATCTCCCGGAGCGGCAGGTCCTGGTCTACGCGGGCCTCGGGCGACAAGGATCGGGCGTTCGAGGCGCTCGAACGGCTGGCCGGCAGAACGCCCGCCGTGCGGGCGTCGTACCTCACCTTTCGAGAGCTTGCAGCGCTGCGCGGAGATCCGCGCGTCGCGCTTTCCGCCAAAGATGGGCTTCCCCCGGTAGCGCGCCCGTCAGAGCCGGCTATCATGGTGCGTTCATCAATCGCCATGGGTACCGAGGCCGCCTGGTCGTCACGCTCGTCGGGCTGCCTGCTCATCGGCGTCGTCTCATCATCGGCCCAGACGCTCGGCGCGACGACCGGCGCTCTGAACGGCAAAGTCACCGATGTGAGCGGCGCGCCGCTGTCCGGCGTCACCGTAGTCGCCACGAGCCCTGCGATGATGCGCGCTCGCACGATCGTCACCGATGCGCGCGGGCAATATGAAGTTCCGGCCGTGCCGCCCGGCGAATATACGCTGGCATTCTCGCTGCCGCCCGAGTTCAAACAGATGATCCGCGAGGGCATCCTGGTGAGCCTCGGCGGAACGACGACGGTAGATGAGGTGCTCGTGCTCGCAGCGCGAGAGGAGACGGTGCTTGTCGCCGGCGAATCTCCGGTCCTGGATCGATCCCGCACCGCGATCGTGTTCAGCTTCGAGGCCCGGCAGCTCGCCGATCTGCCGGCCTCGCGCAGTTCTAGCGCGATCCTCGACGCAACGCCTGGCGTGCAGCTCACCCGATTTGACGTCGGCGGCAGCGCCGGGCCTGCGGGAGGCCCCTACAGCGCCTACGGCACGAGCGGGCTGAACCGGCCGACGATCGAGGGCATCGCGATCAGCAGCTACAACCCACTGGGCTTCACACTGGACTACGGCTCGTTCGAGCACGTGGCCGTCGGGCTCGGGGCGCACGGCCCGGCCTGGCCGTGGCCCGGCGTGGCTATCCAGTTCATCACCAAGTCGGGCGGCAACCGCCATGCCGGGTCTCTGTACCTGGACTACGAGCACCGCGGCTGGCAGTCGTTCAACATCGACGACGGATCAGATTCAGCGCGGCGCGCCGAGCGCGGACCGGGGTTCCCGCACGAGGAGGCCAACCGCCTGTGGCGCTATCGCGACGCCAACGTCGGTGTCGGCGGCCCACTGAAGCAAGACCGTCTCTGGTGGTACCTGTCGCTCCGCACACAGCAGACGGCCGCGAGACAGGTCAGTTTTCCTGTCAAGCCGGTGCAAGCGCACATCACCAACCTGGGCGGGAAAGGCACGGCCAGCTACGGGCACAAGCGGTTCTCGGGTTCGGTCAGACGACGCGGAATCATCAGCCGACGCGGCTCGACGGCTTTCTTCGACCGATGGCGTCAGTCAATCCACTCCGAAGAGTCGACCTCGAACCAGATCGCGCAAGGAGGCGTCTGGAAAGTCGAGTGGAACGCGATCGTCAGTCAGCGCTTCTACTTCGAGTTGCTCGGGGGTCAGTTCATCGCCGGCCGCCACGAGCGGCCCAACGGCACGTCGCCCCGGATTCGAGGACACCAATCTGGACGTGTTCGGAGGCAATCGCAACTGGGAGATCAACGCATCGCAACAACCAGATCCTCGCGTCTGCGACGTACGTGACCGACTGACTCGGCTGGCAGTCACCACCTGCAAGTTCGGCGGCGAGTTCAGGCAGCTGACGATCGACGGAGCGCTGGAACCGAGGCTACCGCGACGACGTTCTGCACGTCACTCAGAACTCGCACGCCACGCGAAGTGTACCTGTTCCAGACACCTTCGACGTCCGTGGGCGGCATCCGGTGGTACGGCGGCTATCTGCAAGATTCATGGCGCGTGGCCAGCCGGACCACGCTCAATCTCGGCCTTCGGTTCGATCGCTATCGTGTGTTCCTTCCGGCGCAGCAGCATCCGCCCGGCCAGTCGGGCGATCGCTCATGGACCACGCAGGCGTTCCCTGTCGTGAGCAACCTGATCGACTGGAATGTCGTCGCGCCACGCGTGAGTCTCAGCCAGGATCTAACGGGCGACGGACGGACCGTCCTGAAGGTGACCTACGGACGGTATTGGCTGCCCCCGAGCCATCGAGTTGCTCTTCAACTGCGAATCCGAACTCGAGGGCGTGGTGGGAGAGATACAGTTGGATCGATGCGGATCAGGACCGCCAATGGGATGTCGGCGAGGACGTTCAATTGCTGGAGCGAAGGGGTGGCGAGCAGGTTGAGTCGCTCGATCCGGACTTGAAACTCCGAGTTCGTTCATGAAGTGACCGCACGAATCGAGCGCGAGATCGTTCCCAATACGAGCGTCGAGACCGGTGTCGTCTGGCGCGGCGAACGGCAGCCGTTCATTCGGCACGACGAAACGCGGCCCTTCAGCGCGTTCACACGATCCGTCACGGTGACCGATCCCGGCATCGATGGAAACGTCGGCGCTCCGGATGACGGACCGGAAATCCTCGTCTACGATCTGCTCCAGGCGGCCCCGTCACCGTACTACATGGTCCGCAACGTTCCCAACGCCCGCAGCGACAACGTCACCTGGGAGATCACGGCGCGCCGACGATTCAGCAGGCGCTGGTCGCTCGTGGCAGGGTTCTCGCACACCTGGAATCGCGAGCATGCGAGTGCGTACTTCGGCCAGACGGTTCGCACCAACGAGTATCCGCTGACTCCCAACGACCTGATCAACACGAGCGAGGGTGGGCGGCACGAGTTCCGGGTGTGGTCGGCTCGGGTGTACGGCACGTACGAAGGACCGTGGGGACTGCGCATCACGCCGTTTCTCCGTCACCAGTCCGGCCAGCCGTACGGCCGCACCTTCGAGTGAGAAACCTCAACCTGGGTCCGTCGCTCCGTGTTCTCGCCGAACCGATCGGGACGCGGAGAATGGATCACGTCACGCTCTTCGACATGCGCGTCGAGAAGGCGTTCTCGCTAGGTCCGAATCGTCGCGTCGCGGCGTTCGTCGACGTGTTCAACATCCTCAACGTCAACCCGGAACAGAATGTGAACTGGTCGTCCGGGCTCATGTTTCAGCAACCTCTTGCGATCGTGCCGCCCCGCATCGCGCGGATCGGAGTCAAGCTCGAATGGTGAACGCAGCCGCCTGACGTCAGGTCCACTCTGTCCGGTTCACCGTTCTGCGACGTTTCTCCTGACATGCGACTCCGATCACTTCTTCAGCAGGGTGTGCCGCTCTGATCCTGGCCGGACTGCTGGTGGCCTGCGACGAAAACCCGCCGACGGCTCCCACGCCGCCGCCGCCGCAACCGCCAGTCCCGCAGCACCGCCGACGCCGGCCCTCACGCGGCTCGAGGTTGCTGGACCGGCCTCCGTACCTCCCGGAGAGACTGCTCAGTCCACAGCCACCGCGTCCTTCGCCGATGGCTCCACGCGCGACGTGACAGCCCAATCGACATGGCGCATTCAGCCGTGGTGTTGTCCAACACCATCTTCAATGGTGCTCTCCATTTCGTCCGCGGGCCTTGCCACTGGCCACGACCGGGGTGAGGCGAGTGTCTTTGCTTCGTTCGGCGGCCCATCGTCCGGCAAGACGGTGCTGGTCCTGCCCGCAGGAACGTTCAAGCTCAGCGGCAGCGTTGTCGACCAGGGCGAATCGGCGCCTGGCGTCCGTATCGCCGTCGTCGCCGGACCCGCGGCTGGGCTCGAGACCGTGACGGATACCCTTGGTTACCGCCTCTATGGCGTCTCCGGCGAGGTCGATGTCCAGGCCACCAAACCCGGGTACCTGGACCAAACGAAACGAGTGACCGTCACGTCCAACCACACTCTCGGCTTCAGCCTGGTGCTTTCCGGTAACCGCGAGAACGTCGAGGGCACCTACACCCTCACCATCGCGGCGGCGCCCGAGTGCCGAGCTCTCCTGCCTGCCGAGCTTCACGAACGACGATACGAGGCGGTCCTCACTCAGGACAACCACCGAGTGACCGCGACACTCGAGGGGACGACGTTCTACACATCAAAGGACGGGAGACGCAACGCGTTCCGCGGTGTCCTTGAACCGGAGCGTCTGAGGTTCGAGCTCAATCGTCTCTATTACTACTATTATTGCGGCTCGCCCTCCTCCTATTTTCCTTCGGTCTTCGAACAGCTCACTGGTTCCACCTACTTTGAGATGTTCGGGTCCGTCGTGCTGACCGGCTCGAGCTCTCGCCGTTCGGGCACGTTCAATGGCACGCTCGAAACGCGTGGGGGGCCGCCCCGATTCGAACGGATCGCCTCGTGCATATCGAGCGGCCATCGCTTCGAGTTGACGCGATGAGCGGCGCCTCCGATCCTGGTCGCTGCTGCTCGTCGCGGGCGCGCTCCTGGCCGGATTCTGGTGGCGTGCGACTTTTCGTTCGTCCCGTCCCCTGAACGTCGTCATCATCACGCTCGACACGACACGCGCCGATCGGCTGCCGGTGTACGGCTTCATGGGCACGTCGATGCCGGCGCTCGACCGGCTCGGGCGCGAGGGTGTCGTCTTCGACCAGGCGACGTCGGTCGCGCCGCTGACGCTTCCGGCGCACACGAGCCTCTTCACCGGGCTGTTTCCGCCGGGACACGGCGTCCGCGACAACGCGGACGAAGCGTTGGCCGCCCGCCACACGACGCTCGCCGAGGTGCTGCACGATCGCGGCTTCCATACCGGCGCATTCGTGGGATCGATCGTGCTGGCGCCGGAGCGCGGCCTCGCGCATGGGTTCGACCGCTACAGTGGCGTTGGATCCGCTCGTCCCGACCGCGCCCTGCCGAGGACGCCGGCCAGAGCCCTGCCGATCCGCGGACGGCAGCGGCGAGCTGATGAGGTCGTGACGGATGCGGTCCGTTGGCTCGACAGCGTCGCGGGCTCGCGCTTCTTCTTGTGGACGCATCTGTACGATCCCGCATCGGCCGTACGATCCGCCCGAACCATACCGATCAACGTTTTCCGATCCGTACATCGGCGAGATTGCGTTCGCCGACTCACAGATCGGCCGCCTGCTCGACGCGCTGGACGCTCGTCGTCTGATGGGTCAGACGATCGTGATCGTCGCGGGCGATCACGGAGAGTCGCTGGGCGATCACGGCGAGCAGGCTCACGGCGTGTTCATCTACGAAAGCGTACTCCGCGTCCCGCTCATCATCCGCACGCCTGCCGTCTCGCCCAGGCGCATCGGCGGCGTCGTCCGGCTCACGGACGTCATGCCGACCGTTCTCGATCTCCTTGGGATTCCTGCGCCGCAAATGGACGGCGTCAGCCTGGTCGATTTGCTCGCCGGCAGGCGGAGCACGCTCGACCTGGAGGCATATTCAGAGTCCGAATATCCGCGGCGGTTGGGGTGGAGCCCGCTGCGCGCGCTCCGCGAGGGCAGGTTCAAGCTGATCGACGCACCGCGCCCCGAGTGTAGATCTGTCTCGATCCCTTCGAGGAGCCAATGTGGATGCCGAGCGGCAGCGACCGCCGCCGCCATGACTCAGCGTCTTCAGGTCTCGCCCGCTCACACTCGCCGACCGGCTCTCAGTCCCCGAGAAGCCGGCGGTCCTTCCAAGCCAGCTCAGGAGGATCTCGCCGCGCTGGGCTATGTTGGGTCTCGCCCGTTGCGTGCGCACGCCACGTCCGAATCCCTACCGGATCCCAAGGATTGCATCGGCTTCTACAGCGCACATCAGGATCGGGACGGGTCGATCGCCGCCCGGACGGCTGCTCGCTGTCGGTAACCGTCCGGTTTTTCCGTCAGTGACGTTTCACGAAGAGTAACGACGACCCGACCGCGCTTCATGAATTGGTGCGAGAGTAAGGAACCCAGCCATGCCATTGCGCCACCCTTCCCTCCTGCAGCTCCCGGCCTCCTGACGGCCTGCGCCGTTGGGCCGACGTCCGGCGCTCTCTAATCGAGAGCACCAGCGGATGTTCGGGGGATCCCATGAAACGATCATTCGCTGGCGCGCCGGGCCTTCTTGCTCTCATCGTGATTGCCGCAGCTTGTTCGGGCCCAAGCCAGCCGAGCGGCCGCACTATCGACACGCGTGAGAGCGTGACCGTTCCCCAGGGACCTCCCCCGGCGCCAACGCCAACGCCAACGCCGGCCCCGCCCGTCGTGACACCCCCAGCGCGATTTACGTTGACTGGGCGTGTGGTTGCGGGCGGTGGAGGGCGGGCGATCGCGTCGGCGAAAATCGACGTCTCGGCCGGCGTGAACGCCGGGAAATCGGCCACGAGCGACGCCGAGGGCCGTTACACCATGACCGATCTCACGGCTGGTGAAATGACGCTGCAGGTGTCAGCTGCAGGCCATACGCCGGAGAGCAAGACGATCACCATTGGCGCCGATCAGTCACTCGATTTCAACCTGCCGCCCACCGCGCCGGAACGTGTGACGCTGTCGGGCGTCGTGTCGGTTCGGCCGACTGCGCCCTGCCGCGTCGCGGCGGTTGTGGAGATCACCTCCGGGGCCGACGCCGGACGCATGACACGCGTGGACGATTCGGGGCGCTATGTGCTGGCGAATCTGCACACGGGCGCGGTGACCGTCGAGGTGTCCGCGCCCGGCCACCTCGTTAGGACGGCCAGTCTCACGCTCACGTCGGACGAGAGCAGCGACTTCCGTCTTGACCCGTCGCCACACCTCACGACCGGGCGTGCGATTGACGCGGTCACGCAGTCGGCCGTGGCCGGTGTCAAAGTCGACGGCGATGGAGTGACCGGTACTTCCTGTGAATCGTCGGGGGCGTTTCTCGTCACGGCCAAGACGGCATCGACCGAGCCGCGCCTGCTGGTGTTCACAGGTCCCGATCGGGTGGAGCGCCGCACGAACGTTCGCGTCCCCGGCGCAGACCTGCTGGTCTCCATGATTTCCGGCGGCTTCGATCTCCGGGCGTTCGACGAGATGTTCCGTTCGCCGCAGCTCCGTCGCTGGACGGCCGCGCCGCCGCTGCTCATCGAGACGCGCTCGCTGCAGTTCACTGACATGAACATGATGGACGCCGTCGCGCTCGACGAGGTCATGCCCGATGCCGAGGCGGCTGCGCTGATGAGCGATTTGACCTGGGCGCTGCCGCAACTCACCGGCGGGGCCTTTACCGACTTTCATTCGGTGACCAGGCAGCAGTCGGCACAAGGTGCGCGGGTCGGTCTCCTCAACAATGACGTCATCACCGTCAGTCGCGTCGTGGGCTTGACCGCCGCTACCGGATTCTGGGGCTTTGCGCGCTGCCGCCTTCAGAGCGACGGCCGGGTGACGGCCGGCATCATCATGCTGGACCGCGATTTCGATCGGAGTGGAAGCGCGTTCACGCGGTCCCTCCGCGCTCACGAACTGGGGCATGCGCTGGGTTACCAGCACGTCACGGCGCGAACGTCCGTGATGAACTCGCAGGCCCGCACCGAGCCGAACGACTTCGACCGGGACGCCGCCCGCATCGCCTTCCAGCGCCCGCCCGGAAACCAGTCGCCGGACGTCGACCCCTCGTCGGCGTGGATCAACCGCCGGTTCATGGCCACGTGGAGCCCGCCCGTCCGCTAGCAGGCCGGCGAAGCGCCGCTGATCTACCGCGCGACCTTCTTCAGGCGAAAGGGCTTCGGGGCCGGGAGGCCGTCGGCAGCGAGCTCCTTGCGATCCTCGTCCGTCAGAATGAACAGAAGCTCGGCGGTCTCGTTTCCCACCAGGCGCATCTCGAAATGATCCGTGTCGTTGCCGTCTTTGTGAGAGAACGCGATGTTGGTCGTCCGCAGCGTGACGTCGAAGATCGTCGTGAGCTCTCGCGGCGCCGGTTCGGCTTTGATCACCTGACCCTGGGCATCCAAACCTGTAATGTTGCCCAGGCTGATTCTGCCGCGCAGCGCACCGGCTGCGCCCTCGAGCTCGAGACGGATGTAAGTCGTCCCTGCGAGCTCTGCGATCCACGTTCCCGCGTAAGTCTGGCCGGAGGCTTGACTGGCGGGCGCCTGGCCGACCGTCATCGCGAGCGCAATGGCAACAATCAGGTTTCCCATGGGAGTCTCCCTGTCGACGTTCAGACGTCGAAAGAGTGCGCCTAGACTGTTTTCCAGTTCGGCGTAGCGTGTTCCTGCGCCCTCCCGCTCGCTGCTTGCCGCAAGGCAGCGTGATCGCCGCCTCCGCTAAAGCTACGGCGGGCCAAGGGGCTGCCTCGCGGCGCTCGCAAAGGTCGGGCGTGCGGAGAAGGGGGACGGGTCTTGCTCGCGCAAGCGAGACCCGTCCCCCTTTCCGTGCACGTCCCTACTTCTTGGGCCTTCGCGGCCGCTGTTTCGCGGAAACCGACCTGATGATGAGCCGGCGACGCGCCCGCGGGTCGAAACGTGGATCGGCCTGCTTCATGGCCTCACTCAGCAGCGCCTGGATGGGCGATCGATCGAGATCGGCGGGAGATGCCAGCCGGATGTGGCGCACGCGGTTGCCGCTGCCTCGGAGCAGGTTCTCCGGATCGGCCAGATGTGCGCCCTCGAGAAAACACAACGTGACCCAGCCCCCGGGACTGACGAGCAGCGAGAACACGGCGTCCGACGGACGTTCGTTGGGCCCGAACCCGATCACGAGGCCGTTGTAGTTGTCGTACACGAGCTCGACCGCGCCCGGCAGCCGTGTCCGCATCTTGCGTCGCGCCGCTCGTGTCTGTCGCGCGAGGTCCGGCGGGTACTTGTCGATGAAGCCAGTGAGTTGGCGTTCGGCAGGTGCGCCGTACACCTCACCGCTCTTCGTCTGCGGAGCCCGTCGCGTCACCGCGCCGCCTCCGGACCGAGCACCAGCGCCACCGCGAACCCGTCGTACCCCTTCGCCCCGACCGTCTGCACGATCGTGCCCGACACGCGGTGGTCCGAGCCCAGCAGCGCGTTGAAGTCGCGCGCGCCCTTCACCATCGGATCGTCCGAGAGCGGCTCGACCACGGCGCCGTCCCTGACGACGTTGTCGGCGACGATGAGGCTGCCCGGACGGGACAGCGTGATCGCCCATTCCAGGTAGTGCGGATAGTTCGGCTTGTCGGCGTCGATGAAGATGAAATCGAACGGTCCGGCGCCATCCGCCGCGAGCCGTGGCAGCACCTCGAGGGCCGGGCCGACACGGAGATCGACGAGCGGCGCAACGCCGGCGCGCTCCAGGTTGCCGCGCGCCACATTCGCGTGTTTGGGGCTGGATTCGATCGTGACGACGCGGCCGCCCGCCGGCAGCGCGCGCGCCAGCCAGATCGTGCTGTAGCCGCCAAGCGTGCCGAGCTCGAGGATGCGACGCGCGCCAATCGCACGCGCGAGAAGATTCAGCAGCTTGCCCTGGCTCGGCGTGACGCTGATCGCCGGGAGACCGCCAGCGGTGCTCGCGTCGAGCGCGGCGTCGAGCGCGCCATCCGGTTCGACGAGCAGGTGATCGACGTACTGATCGACGGCGGTCCAGCGATCCTCGTTCATTCTGCGGTCGGAGTGTACTTCGTCCGGTCAGTGGGCATCGCGCAGCTGTGGGAGGCTCACTCGGAGTGTCTTCGACCGCTCAGTGGGCATCGAGGACTTCCCAAGAGCATCAACCACGAAGCTCACGAAGAACACGAAGGAAAGCCTGACAGGGAGCAAGATCAAAGACAGCGTCACAGATTTCTCGCACTTGTCGGGCTTTCCTTCGTGCCCTTCGTGAGCTTCGTGGTTCATTGCTCTTGGGGAGCCGCTCACTTCACCGCTGGAATCGTGTACGGCTGCCCGTAATAGATCGCCCCGAGGTCCCGCCCGATGTTCGATGCATTGACGTGTCACTGTTCGCGAGGGCGGCCGGTTGCGACGGCACGACCTGAGCGGCTGGCGAGGCAGGCGCACCTTGCCAGGACCGCACCGGCGCGGCCACACAGACGGCCGCGGCGACAAACCCGACGAGCAGGTTTTCGTCATAGGGAATGTTTCGTCTGAAGAGTCGCCGGCCGCCTGATGTGACGGAGCGTCCAACTCTCCGGAACGGGGTCTAAGATACTGACACCACTCCGATCCCCGTCAACCGCCCTAGCGCTTGTGAGGTCGCCATGACCCGACGTGCACGCTGGCGCATTCGTTGGATCTTCCTCGTCGCCGTCTGGGCCCTCGCCTTCATCCCTTCGCTGCGGTCGTCGCAAGGCACCTCTCAAGGGTCCGGGGTCGTCATCCAGGTCCCAACACCTCGAGGATCCGGAGTCATTGTCCATGTGCCAAACCCCCGGGGATCCGGGCCCGTCATCCAGGCGCCAGGGCCGCCCGGGATCATTCGCGTCATCAGAGACAGGCGTCCTACAGCCCGGCTGGCGGACATGACGCTGCCGGTGCCACCGGACAATCCGATCACCGACGCGAAGACGGCCCTTGGTCGAAAGCTGTTTTTCGAGAAGCGCCTGTCGGCCGACGGATCTGTTTCGTGCGCGACCTGTCACGATCCGGAGCGTGCGTTTGCGGACACCCGCACGCTGGCCGTCGGGGTGTACGGTCGAGTCGGCAAGCGGCACTCTCCCGCCCTGATCAATCGCGGATTCGGGCGCGTGCAGTTCTGGGATGGCCGCGCCAATACCCTTGAAGCCCAGGTGCTGCTGCCCATCTCGGACCCGAACGAGATGGACCTTCCTATCGAAGAGGCGCTGAAGCGGATCGACGCCGTCGAGTCGTACCGGACCGCGTTTCAGGCGGTCTTCGAGCGGCCGTTGTCGGCCGACGACCTCGCGCGCGCGCTGGCCACGTACGTCCGATCGATCCGATCCGGCGAGTCTCCCTACGATCGCTTCGTCGCAGGAGACACCACCGCGCTGACGGAAGAGCAGCAGCGCGGCCGAGAGGTGTTCAATCGATCGACCTGCGGCATCTGCCATCGCGAACCGCTCTTCACCGACGAGCGATTCTGGAACACCGGCGTCGCGTGGAACCCCGAGACCGGCTACACCGATACCGGCCGGTTCGACGTGTCGAAAAACGACCGGGAGCGCGGCAGTTTCAAGACGCCGACGCTGCGGGAGGTGGCACGCACGGCGCCGTACATGCACGACGGCAGCCTCGCCACCCTGGCCGATGTCGTCGAGTTCTACGACAAGGGCGGCCGGGCCAACCGCAACATGCTCTTCCCTCTCCGTCCGCTGAACCTGTCGGCCGACGACAAGCAGGCGCTCGTCCGGTTCCTCGAGTCCCTGTCGGGCGTCATCACGGGCAAATAGGGTCACCGCGCCACGACCCGCCCGATGTACAGCCCTCGGTCAGTGAACCCTGACGGATCGAACGCCGTCTCGAGCCTAGCCTCGCGAAAGGCTTGCCGCATGTCTTCGGTCGTAAACAACCCGAGCTCGTGAACCTCGGCCGCTTGACGGGTTCCGTCCTGGTCGCTGATCTCATAGTCAAAATGCAGGCGCGAGGTCCGGCCAGTGATCTCAATCCGGCTGAGGCGCGTGATGCGGAGACCGTCCGCTTCTGCGGTGTTCCGCACGACCCGGTCGGCATCCAGCGCGCCAGGACCGAACCAGGGTTCGACCAGGACCACCCCACCCGGCTCGAGGTGATCGCGAAAACAGATCAACGCGCGCGTCACCCGGTCGAGCGTCGTGAGGTATCCAATCGAGCTGAACAGGCACACGACGGCGTCGTACCGATGCTGCAGATGAAAGTCGCTCATGTCGGCCTCGAAGAAGCGGCCGGACGGGAGCTTCTGTCGCGCGATCCGCAGGAACGCCGCATCGAGGTCCAGTCCGTCCACCTCGAACCCCTGGGCCGACAGGCAGCGCGCGTGCTCGCCCGTCCCACAGGCGGCGTCGAGAATGGTCCGGCACGGCGGATGGAGCTCGCGCAGCAGGGCGGCGATGCGCGACGACTCGCCGGCGTAGTCCTTGAACGTCGAGTAGATCAGATCGTAGTACTCGGCCGATGCGCTGAACATACGTCATCCTTCCGATCGGACGGCCGAGACGCAGCGATCGCAGAGATCCGGATCGTTCGCGTCGAGGCCGACGCTCGGCCGCCGCGCCCAACACCGCTCGCATCGCGCGAACGGCGATCGCTCGGCCTCGACCCACACGCCCGCGAGCTGCGGGTCCTCGACGCCGACGGGTTCAGCCGCCAGCGGCGCCTCCGAGACGATGAACAACGACTCGCGATCAACGCCTGAGAGCTGGTCGCGCAGGACAAGCTCGGCCGCGTATATCGCGACGCGCGCGTCGAGCGAGCGGCCTATGGCTCCGGACACACGCAACCGCTCGAGCGCGCGGTTGACCGCATGGCGCACGTCGAGCAGACGCTCGTATTTCACGCCGAGGGCGCTGTCGTGCCACTCGACGGGCGGATCGGGCCATTGCGCGAGGTGCACGCTCGGTTCCCGGTCGGGAACCCGCACGTGCTCCCAGATCTCCTCGCACGAGTGGACGAGGACGGGCGCGTAGAGCCTGACGAGCGTGTCGAGGACGGCACTGAGGGTCGTCTGCGCGGACCGCCGCGCGTGGCTCGACGCCGCAAGTGTGTACAGCCGATCCTTCACGATGTCGAAATACGTCGCGCTCATGGTGACGACGCAGAACGTTTGAAGCCGCTGCATCGCGGCATGAAACGCGTACGCCTCGAACTCCGCCGTGACGTCGCGGGTCAACGCGACAAGCTCGTGCAGGACCCACCGATCGACTTCGACCTGCTCGCCAAACGGGACACGATCCCGTTCCCGGTCGAAGTCCGCCAGATTTCCGAGGAGAAATCGGAACGTGTTGCGAATCTTCACGTAATAGGGCGCGCGGGCTGCCAGGATCTCGTTTGAAAACGGGATGTCGTCGGTGAAATCGAGCGAGGCGATCCAGAGACGGAACAGATCGCTGCCAAACGTCGCCGATACCTCGCTGGACGGCACGAGATAGCCCGACTTCGAAAGCTTGTCGCCCGTCCGCGCGTCGACCAGGAATCCGTTCGTCACGACTGTGCGGAACGGAACGTCGCCGCCACTCAACACGCTCTCGAGCAGGGACGACTGAAACCAGCCGCGGTGCTGATCGGTGCCTTCGAAATACGCATCGGCCGGGAACGCAAGCGCCGGATGTGTTCGCAGCACGCTGTGATGCGACGCGCCCGACTCGAACCAGACGTCGAAGATGTCGGTCTCCTTCCTGAACTCCGTACCACCGCACGCGCAGGTGCGCCCGTGACTGACGATCGCATCCGCGCTGGCGCTGAACCAGGCGCTTGCGCCGCCCCGGACGAACAGGGCCTTCACGGCCGGGAAATCGAACCCGGGCGTTTCGCACCTGGTGCAATAGAAAGCGGGGATGGGCACACCCCACGCGCGCTGGCGCGAGATGCACCAGTCGGGGCGGTTACGGAGCATCGATCCGATCCGGGTCGCCCCCCAGCCGGGCACCCAGCGGACCTGTTCGACCGCCGCCAGCGCTCGCGCCCGGCCCTCGTTTGCGTCGAGCGACACGAACCACTGCGCGGTCGCCCGGTGGATCAGCGGGTTCTTGCACCGCCAGCAGCAGGGATAGTCGTGCTCGATCTCGTCACGCGCGATCAGCAGACCGTCCTCACGAAGCCGATCGATGATGAAGCGGATTCGCGTCGAAGACGTGGTGGCCCGCCCACTCGCGCGCGTCGGCCGTGTAGACGCCGGCCTCGTCCACGGGCGAAAGCGTCGGCAAGCCGTACGTGCGGCCCGTTTCGAAGTCCTCGTCGCCGTGGCCTGGCGCGGTGTGCACGAGGCCGGTCCCCTCGCCCGCGGTCACGTACGGCGCCATTACGATCGGGCAGGCGTGTCCCCACAACGGATGCCGGTACGTCGCGCCTTCGAGTGCCTGTCCTGAAAACGACTGGAGAACCTCGCCCAGATTCAGCCGCGCCGCAAGCGCCTCGTACCGTGTTCGCGCGAGCACGGCGACGCGGTCTCGACCGGTTTCCAACGACGCCGGACGCCGATAACGGCACGCCACGTATTCCAGTTCCGGATGCGCGGCAACCGCAACGTTGCCCGGCAGCGTCCACGGCGTGGTCGTCCACACCAGCAGATCGACCTCCTGGAGTGCGTGCCACTCGCCTTCGAGAGGGAACGCCACGTCGATCGCCGGCGATCGCAGGCGGCGGTACTCGACCTCCGCGTCGGCCAGCGCGGTCCGGTGCGTCATGCACCACTTGATCGGCTTGCGTCCGCGATAGACGTGTCCGCGCTCCACCAGCCGCTCGAACACCTCGATGATGCCGAGCTCGTACTCGGGCGAGAGCGTGAGGTACGGACGGCTCCAGTCCGCCAGGACGCCGAGCTCCTGGAACTGGCGGCGCTGCCGATCGACATAGGACAACGCGTATTGCTCGCACCGCGCGCGAACCGAAGCCGCGTCGAGTGCGGAGACCTCGTCACCAAGCTCCTTCAGGATCCGGTGCTCGATGGGCAGCCCGTGGCAGTCCCAGCCCGGCACGTACGGCGCGTCGAAACCCTGCATCGTGCGAAAGCGCACGACCATGTCCTTGAGCACCTTGTTCTGACCCGTCCCGACGTGAACGTCCCCATTCGCGTAAGGCGGGCCGTCGTGCAGAATCCATTTCGGCCGGCCCGATCGCGCGGCACGAACGGCCGCGTACAAGTCGATCTCCTCCCAGCGCTCCCTCACGCGCCGTTCAAGGTCCGGCAGATTGGCCCGCTGCGGGTAACTCGTCCGCGGCAGCAGAACGGGATATCTGGTCGTCGTCACGCGATTCACTCCTCGCAAAATGAAAAAGGCCATCACCTGTCGTGGGTGATGGCCCCTGAATGGCTTCGAGCTGGATCTAGAAATGGAGCTGCATCACCCGCTGCGTGTCGGCGCAATGAGGCCGACGCCGATAATCGAAATCGGCTGCGCCGCGATCGAGGCGGCGGAAACGGGCGACGGCACCGGCAGCATCGTCAGGTCAGAAAGACCATTGGTAATTGAGCAATTGGCAATTGAGTAATTGAGCGTTTTTCAATTACCCGACTACCATTACCCAATTATCAATCTCTTGTCTATTAAGGAGAGCATACGCGATCGGCCGCGCTCGTCAAACCCACCCGGGCAAACTGGCCAATTGGCGTTCCGAGCGTTTCTGAGTTCGAAGTTCGAAGTTCGTGCCCGCGTTCGAGGGCTTCAATCCAACCTTACCTTCGTAGAACGCGCGTGCGCGCTTCACGTCGGTCGCCGGAATGTAGGGAATGGCGATTGTTCAGCATCGATGGTCCTCCTCGAAGCGAGATTTCCCGTCGCGTCGGGCTCAAAGTGATGTTGGAATACGGCTACTCCCACTTCAGGAGAGACACAATGTCCATTCGACACTGGACGGGCGCGCTGTTGGCACTCGGCTGCCTTTTTGCGGCGGCGTCCCTGCCCAACGCTCAGACGCCGTCACGCGCAACAGGTGTACGCCGTCATCTACTCGCGCGGCACGGCCTGGACCTCTGATGCCGCGGCTTTCGCACATCCTGCCCTCAAGGAGCACGTGGGGCACTTTCAGAGCCTCGGCGACAAACTCATCGGCGCCGCGCCGTTCGTCTTCGTAGCCGGCGAGCCAACCGTCGGCATGGTCGTGATGCTCGCGGATTCTGACGAGACTGCCCGGACATGGGCGGCGGCCGACCCCGCAGTGAAGGCCCAGGTGATGACCAGCAAAGTGCTCCGCTGGCGCGTGTCCACCATCCGCGAGTTCAAGGCGGGACGCTGAACGGGCGTCTCTTTCCTGAAGGGCTGGCCCTAAAGCGTTTTCGAGAAGCATGTAGCACGCTGCTGGCCTCAGCCGCACGCTCGCGCGCCTTCCGCTGAGCAGACCGTCAGGCGCGCTGCGGCAAATTCGGCCTGCAGCCTGCTACACGCTTCTCGAAAACGCTTTAGAACTGGATTCTGAACACCAGCCGCGCCGATCGCGGCAACGCCGGATGCGTGTGGATGTCACTCATGCCGCCCGACTCACCGGGCAGCCGGGATGCGTAGAAATAGTCGATGTCGCTGGCATTCGCGTTGAGAAGGTTGAAGGCCTCGAGCACGATGTGGACGCGAGGCGTGAGGTGGTATCCGAGCTGGCCGTTGACGAGGCTCGTGGGTTTCGAACGGACGCTGTCGTCTTCGATCAGTGGCCGGCCTCCGAAATACCGCACCCGGACGCTCCCGAAGAACCCGCGCGTGCGATCGACGGTCAGGCCGATCGAGGCGATCACTCCGGCCGCGCCCGGAATGAAGGGACCGGCCGGATCGCCATCGCTGAACCGCGCGTGCGACCACGCCAGATCGGCATCGGCGGTAACCGTTGCGGAGAGGCGTGCGTAGTTCGTCCACTCGATGCCGTAGCGCCGGCTCGGCCGGCCCGCCTCAGTCGTACCCGCATCGCCAGCGAAGACCAGCTCGGACGCGAGGTCCAGCCGCCATAGAGCGACGGTGGACTGCACCCGCGGTATTGCAACAGTGCGAAAACCTACCTCCGCGCCTTTGGCCCGGACGAGTGGCGTGACCGGCTCCGCGGGATCACCCGTGGACGGATTGCGGGTGATCGTCGATCCGCGGGCGTCGTTGCTGTGATAGCCCAAGCCCGCGTTGACGTAGAACTCGGTGCCGCGCCACGGTCCGAAGATCGCCCCGCCTTTCGGGCTGACGAGACCGCTGCGGCTGGTTCCTGAATTGGCGGGATCGTCGGCGCGTACGTCGAAGCGGTAACCATCAATACGGATACCCCCCATCGTTCGCAGCCACGGCAGCCAGCGAATCTCATTTTCGGCAAAGACGCCGACCGACGTTTGGGTCACGGCATCCTGCCTCGTGGTGCTGAGCCGGTTGCGCGCCTGCGTGTGGAAGAGCCCGACGACCGGAATGTGGTCGTTCCGCACCTGCACGCCGATCGTGTTCTCGCCGAGCCGGTTGCCCCAGCGCATCTTTCGGGTCTGCGCCAGCCGGCCCCCCGTCACCCATCGTCGATCGGCTTGCTCGAACTGATCGCCCCGCTCGGGATCGTCCAGGAAGTAAGTGAAGTTCGAGAACAGGTTCAGCCGGTACCACGACGCGAACACCGTCGCGCGTGTGAGGGCACGGCCGCCCGTCCGCTGAAAATCGGCGACGACGGCGTAGCGGCCGGTGTTGCCACCGTTAGTGGGATCGACGTTGCCGAAGCGCGAGATCGCTCCCCTCGCGATGGCACGGGCGGGAATCTGATCGGTCGAGTCCCAATCGGCCGCGTACGCGAGACCGGTCAGCGAAAACGCGTTCCGGGTGTCGCCGCGGCTGTACCGCAAGACGCCGTTCAGCTTCCGATAGTTGTCCGGCCGGGTCCAGGGACCGTCGCTGCCGTTGATCTCGATGGCGGCCAGAAGCGTGCCCCGCCCGGCGCGCGGGGACGCCGCAAGCAGCACGCGCGACCATCGATCCTGCCCGACACTCACGCTCGCGATCGAGTGCGGAAGGCCGTTCGCGTAGTTCACGTTCGCCGACCCGGCCGCGGCGAAGTCCCCCTCCTGAGCGTAGTAGGGTCCCTTCTTGAACTGGACGCCAGTCACGAGCTCCGGAATCAGAAAGTTCAGATCCGAATAGCCTTGGCCGTGGCCGTGCGACGGCAGGTTCACGGGCACGCCGGCGATTGTCGTCGCGAAGTCCGTGCCGTGGTCGAGGTTGAACCCTCGGAGGTAGTACTGATTGGCTTTTCCCTCGCCGCTGTGCTGGCTGATGATGAGACCCGGCACGGCCTCGAGCACTTCGCCGGCACGCATGATCGGCCGCGCCTCGATTTGCCGCCCGGTCACCACGCCTTCACTCGCCGCGGCGGCCACTCCCACCAGGTTCTCCTGTGGATTGGTGAGGTCCGCGAGATTCCGAAATGTCTCCCGCGCGGTGACGACGACTTCGGCGCTGAGCGCCAGAGTCATGACGGCATCGATCGCGGCCGGCGCGCCTGGCGAAATCGTGATATTCCGCCGTCGTACCTCCGCGAAGTTGGTGTGTGAAAACGTGACGCTGTAGTGACCGGCCGGCAACCCGCTGAACGCGTAACGGCCGTTCGTATCGGTGACGGCCATCTGCGGAGTCTGACGATCCGTCGAGACGATTCGCACCGACACGCCCGGCAACGCCGAGCCGGTCTGGTCCGCGACGCGGCCGCTGAGCGATGGGACGGGACTCTGCGCCCCAGCTGACGCGGAACAGACAAACAGGAACCAGACTGCAACTAGGCAGACGTCGCGCACGTAGTCGCCTCATCGTTCTCCTACGATGCCGACGGCCGAACGGATTTGCGCGCCGGTCTTCCCCCCCATTGCCCCATTGCCTCATTGCCCCCGCCCGGTTAGCATGGCCGAGTCCGTCCTTGCCGCGTCCTTGGCAGGACTGCGCAGAGGGCATCCGACATGTCGAATAGTTGTTGCGCACTGTAGTCGTCCTGCGCGACCGCCTCGGCGCGCGCAGAGCCGACCCGCCGGCGGCGGCCCACCCGCGCCCCCGCTGTCTCCCTATGCTGGACATGCCCCCGCCTTTTCCTTGCCGGCACGACGCGGCCCCCGCTCGCTGCTTCCCTCATGCCTGTACCCCGCGGCGTTCACCTGCATGGCCGAGTCTCCTTCGCCGAAGGACCGGCTGGCAGTCGCGTCGCCTATTCTCCGCTCCCCTCGCCCCTCCCCCCCCCCCCCCCCCCCCCCCCCCCCCCCCCCCCCCCCCCCCCCCCCCCCCCCCCCCCCCCCCCCCCCCCCCCCCTCGCCGACACTGAGGCTCGAGGCAGATGAAACGACGCGACTTTCTGATCACTTCGGTGATGGGTTCGGTGGGCGTTGCGGCGAGCCGGCTCACCGGCGCCGCCGCGATGCCCGCTGCGTTCGGCGCAGTCACAGAGCAAGCCGGCAAGCTCCGCGCGAAGATCCTCATCGCGGGCGGCGGATTCGGCACGGCGTTCATCCGCTACATGGCCGAGCTCACGGGCAAACCGCGGCCGAAGCTCTGCTATCTGCCCACGGCCTCGGCCGATTCTCCCGCCAGCATCCTGGGCTGGTTCCGGGCCTGTGCGCCGCTCAACGTGGAAGCGTCCGCGCAGGAGAGCTTCATCGCGAGCACGCGGCAGGATCGCAGCTGGGAGGAAGTGTTTCTGTCCGTGGACGGGATCGTCGTCTCGGGCGGGAACACGCTCAACCAGCAGGCGATCTGGAAAGCGCAGGGGATCGACCTCGTCCTCCGGAACGCGTGGGATCAGGGCGTCGTTCTGGGCGGCGCGAGCGCGGGATCGCTCTGCTGGTTCGAGGAAGGCACGACCGACTCACGGCCGAAGGTCCTCACGACGGTGCAGTGCCTCGGCTTCCTGAACGGGAGTCACTGCCCGCATTACGATCGCGAGCCAGAGCGGCGGCCGCTCTATCGCAAGCTGATCGGATCGGGTCAGATGAAACCGGGCTACGCCTGCGACAACGATGCCGGCATCTTCTTTCTCGACAACGAGGTCAAGCGCGTCGTCTCGACCCGCGCGGACGCGAAGGTGTACTACGTCAGCGTCGTGAACGGTCAGGTGAACGAGCGCCTGATGGAACCGGAACGGATTCATGATCGGCGTTCTGTCTGCTTTTACAGGGTTTTCGAGTTCGGCGTAGCGTGTTCCTGCGCCCGACCTTTGCGAGCGCGACTTCTCTCGACGCGCCCGCCGGGCGCGTGGCAGGCTCCTTGCTCCCTCTACGAGATCATGCTGCCTTGCGGCAAGCGGCGAGCGGGAGGGCACCGGAACACGCTACACCGATCTGGAGAACGGTTGAAATGACGGCCGCAGGCGCTACTTCATAGCGTTGAAGGCGTTCAGCACTTCGAGCAGATCGGCGTGGCGGAAGACCGACTCCCCCTGTCTGGGACGCTCGGCGCCGCGATAGAGCGGCTTGTCGGCTTTCACTTTCAGCACCATCGCGTAGGGCGGCGTCAGCTTGTACGGCTTGAAGCGATCGCGCCCGCGCACGGCGCGCTCGACGCCCTCGGCAATCTGCTGCTGCGCGGCCTTCGGCGACAGGGCCGAGATCGCGCCGCCCCCGGTTTCCGCCTTGGTCGCGACGGCTTCGACGGGACCGAGCAGCGCCCGCGCCTGATCGACGAACGCCTTGTCGCCGGCGACGAACACGACCGGCACGTCGTAGAGGCCCGCCACCAGCGCGTTGTAGCCCGCCTCGGGGAGCGACACGCCGTTGATCTCGAAGTCAATCACGTTGCCGTTCGACGTGTGCGCGAGCACGGCGTTGGGCGTGCCGGCCTTGGCGTGATAGCCGATGAAGATCGCCGCACCGAACGACGCGTCGATTCCCTCCATCATGTTCTTCGGTCCGGTGCTCGCGCCGCGAATGAGCTGCGCGCGCGGCGAGACGTCGCCGGGCAGCAGATTGGTCTTGTTGCCGTGCGAATCGCGGACGACGAATTCGGTCGCGCCCGCGCGGGCGGCGCCGTCGATCGCCGCATTGGTCTCGGCGGCCATGATCGCGCGAAAGTGTCCGTAGTCCGGCCCGTTCGGGCTCACGTCGCTGCCGGCGACGACCCCCGCGAGACCTTCCATATCTACGGAGATGAAGACCTTGAGGCGGCCCTGCGGCTGCGCCGAAGGCGCCGGGCGTACCGCCGCGAGCGAAACCGAAAGACCTACCAGGAGCGCCAGGCTGACCGGCGCGAACCGCGGCGACCTGTCCATGCGATCACCCCTCCCGCACGCCCGCGATGACTTCCCCCTTGGGCTCGCTGAACCGGACCAGCACGGGCGTCCGCTTCTTCGAGGCGTTTTCCAGCAGCCGCAAGTGGACGTTGTGTGCCGGATCGCCGTTGGGCAACCGGAAGATCCGGGCCGTCTCGAAGAACATCACCTCGGCGTGCGTGGGTCGCACGCGCACCTGCGCCACCGTCAGCCGCCGTTCGTTGTGCCCCGGGGCGGCGCCCGGGCCGTCGGTCTTCTTCATTCAGTCCTCTGCTCCCGCAGGCGGCCCTCCCCACCGTCGGGGACGTCGCTCAACAGGTGGTCAGTCCGCTGTAGTCGATCAGTGTAGCCTCGGTCGCGGTGTAGTTCATGCGGCCACGCAGCCCCGTCAATCGCCCGACCGGAGCCCGCAGGCGTCGTGGCTGGGCCTGAAGATGCTTCCGTCGGTGCCGACGATGGGCGTAACAGGGTCGGAAGTTGTCTGGATGGAACAGTGAGAGGCGCGGTTAGTACGCTGACGGACAAACCACGGAGGCACGCATGCGGCAACCGACGGAGCGGTACGTTGAAGTCGCCCGGCTGTTTCGCGAATCGGCACACGCTGAAGGCACGACGCTCGCCGTCGAGCCAGCGACCACCGAGGACCTGGCCGCGGCGGAAGCGGCGCTCGGCTGCCGGTTTCCAGAGAGCTACCACTGGTTCCAGCTGGAATTCGGTTGGGTCTCGAACGGTCCTGTCAACATCTACACCGTCCGTGCCGTTGAGGAGTCAGCGTGGAAGATCGTCGGCATCAACCTCAAAGAACGGCGCGACGCGCAGCCCGCGCTCCCGGCCCATCTGATCGCGTTCAGCGACTCGGGTGGCGGCGATTTCTGTTGTTTCGACACGTCGGCGTTCAAGGACGGCGAGTGCCCGATCGTCTGGTGGGATCACGAGCAGGATGAGGATCAGACCCCCGAGGAAGCCGGCGCGTCGTTTCTCGATTGGCTCGAGGTCGAGCTTCAGGAACTCGCCGCCGAAGAAAAAGGATCGCTTCTGGACAGTCTCGGACCCTTACACCAGACCTGGCTGCGCGAGTGGCTCAAGAAAAAGTAGGACCTCGGGTTTCGTTTGGAAAAGAGGAAAACGAAACCCGAGGTCTTGCACAACCGGCGCGATTGGTGACTCGTCTAACTACGCGTTTGTAGTAGATCGATGCCCAAAGGCGACTTCATCGGCGAGTTCGAGCTGTACGTCCTGCTCGCCATCGTCCATCTCGACGACGAGGCGTACGGGATTCGTATCCGTCAGGAGATCGAGCGCCGGACCGGACGGGAAATCGCGATCGGAGCGATCTACGCGACCCTGGGCCGGCTGACTGACAAGGCGCTCGTGGAGTTCACGCTGTCGGCGCCGGAGCCGGTTCAAGGCGGCCGGGCGCGCAAACACTACTCTCTTATGCCCGCCGGCGCGCGTGCGGTCCGGCATTCGACCTCGATGTTGACGAAGATGATGGCCGGGGCGGATTTGCGATGAGCGCCAAGATTCTTCTGTACGTGGCCCTGGCCGGAGCCGATTTCAGGACCGCAGCACGTCGATCGGATTGAGCCGCGCCCGCCCCTCAGTGCAAGCGGAATTCCAGCACTGCTGTGACCACAACGGGCACGGCCCGGCCATCGAGTTCTCCGGCGTGGAAGCGCCACTGTCGCACGGCAAGGAGCGCCTGCTCGTCGAGGTCGGGATCGAGTGACTGGATCACCCGCGCCTTGCCGACCGTGCCGTCAATGTCGACGATGAACTGCGCGATGACCTGCCCCTGCACCTTGGCGCGCAGCGCCGTTGAGGTTACTTCGCCGCCACATGCCGCACGAGCTTCGGGCACCGCGAGCCCGGGCGTATCCGCCGCGTACGCACCCACCGCGAAGTCGTCGTCGGGCGCGACGTCGGATCCGGGAGGCGGAGGAGGTGGCGGCGGAGGCGGCAGACTCTGCGCGCGGTCGGGCGGCGGCGGAGGCGGCGGTGGAGGCACGCGCTGCACGATGTCGTTGCGCGCGGCCTGCCGGACTGCAGTGCGGCATGAACCGCAGGCGGTGCTGTGACGGCCGCAGGCAACGCAGGCTCGGGCGCGGGAACGACCGCGGTCCCCAGTGCTGATGACGCCGGCGACGCGGACACCGGCACGGGATGCACTGCCGACGTGAACAAGACGACAAGCGCGGCGGCGGCCGCTAGCAGAACGGTGGCGCGGCTAGACATTGGACGACTCCTTTTCCATTCGAGCACGCGTTCCACGCGGCGCTCGACGCCGTGGCCGCGGGCCATCGCGAGATGCCATTCCGAAGCGCGCCCATTACGGACGGCGATCAGGAATCCCAGCAGGATGTCGGCGACTGCGTCGGCTCGACGCCGCGGGCGAGCGCGGCCTCATCGCTGGCCTCTTCCGCAAGCGTGGCCACGCGGCGGCGCAACCACCATCCGAGTGGGCTCGGCCAGCAAGCGGCGCGCAGCGCCAGTGCGAGCTGCTGTGTCAGCGCATCACGCCGGGACACGTGCGACAGCTCGTGGATCAGGACCGCGTCGAGCGTGTCCGGCGGCCAGCTTCGCCACGACGCCGGCAGGATCACGACGGGCCGGCGCACGGACATCGTCACCGGCACCTGCAGGCGGTCGGTTTCGGCGAGACGCGGCACCCGTCGAAGACCGAGCGTCCCGGCATGATCGGCCGCGCGGAGGCGCATGTACGCGTCGTCGATTGGCGGCGACGCGGCATCCAGTTGCCGCGCGAGCCAGCGGCGGCCCGCGCGCGCGGCGAGGAAGAGCAGGCCGGCGAAGAACAGCGCCAGCAGTGTCGCCGGTGCGAGAGCCGTCAGTCGATGCGCGGATGTGGGAGCCCGCGCCCCGCGCCGCCGATGGCCGCGAGTGACGCGCGTACCGGCGCGGCCCGAATCAGAGACTAACGACGCGGCGAACGCGGGAAGAGGCAACGGCACGGGCGGATCAACCGCTCCGGCGATCGGCATGGGCAGAGCCGCCAGCACACCATCCGCGACGCGCCGAGCCGGTCGGCCGCGTGCTCTGACGTGGAACAGTGACAGTCCGGCGCCAACGAGGACCGCCAGCTCAGCGCTCTCCCCACCGCTCTCGGCCGACACCGCTGAGATCACGCGCGACAGGGCGTCGATGGTTGATGCGCTCATCGTCGCTACCTCCCCGCCTGCGCGATCCGGCGCTGGATCCGTCTCAGCTCGCGCGGTCCCAGGACCTCGTCGTCGACGATGCCCATCACGAGCCCCTCGGCCGAGCCGCCGCAGAAACGATCGATCAACTGGTGTACCGCACGCGTGGCGACGGTCACCGGCGCATGATGGCGCGCGAGGTCCGGCCCTCGACGGTGCTCGCGTCGTAGCCTTTGTCCTCGAGCCGTCGAAGCACCGTCCGGACGGTCGACTCCTTCATGGGCCACGACGCGGCCAGCGCTTCGCGACACGCCTCAGCGGTCACCGGGCCGTGCGAACAGACGTGGTCCGGACCACCTGTTCGGCGTCGCCGAGGCCGCGGTGGGGGGCCGGCGTTGCGACTCATCGGCGCCACAAGTCGCAGCAGTACCTCTGCAGCGTGTCGAATCCGGTCAATCCGAGCTGTTCTTGGCCTTATTTGGCGTCTTTGTATATTGCGTATACGTAGAATGCGTATATAGTAACGAGCATGATGCGCCGTCTCCTGACGCCGTCACTCCACCGCTCAGGACAATGGACCTCTTGATCCTGGTCGTCCTCATCGACGGACCCGGGCACGGGTACGCGATCGCCCAGGAGATTGGCCGACGCTCCCGCGGACAGGTCACCATCCGCCCGGGCGATCTCTACCGCGTGTTGTATCGCATGGACCGGGCGGGTTGATCGAACCGGCGCCCGAACCGGCCGGCAACCGCGGCGCGGACGATCGCCGTGTCGATACCGGATCACCCCGCTCGGCCGGCGCGTCGCCGGACCCAGGCGGCGCTGATCAACGAGATGTGCGCGGCGCTGCTGCCGCGACGCGCCGGATCGGGAGGCGCCTTGTGAACCCGCGCGGTCACCGCCGGCGCCCGGCGATCGGGTGGCAGCGCGTCTGGGACCGCTGGATCGGCCTGCTGCTACGGTTCTACCCGCGCCGGTTCCGCGAACGGTTCGGCGACGACCTTCGCGCGCAGTACGCCCCGGCGGGACGGCCGTCACTCCGCGGCGCCATGACGGCATTCCGCGATCTCGTCACGGGCGGGATCGGCGCACGCAGCGACGACGCTCGAACGGCATGGCGCGCCGCCGCGTCACCCGGCCTCGACGCGATTCGCGTGGATTCCAGGCACATCGTTCGTGGCCTGCGACGCCGGCCCCTCTTTCCTCTCGCGGTCGTCTCCACGCTGGCACTGGCGGGCGGGCTGACGGCCGTGGTCTTCGCCATCCTCGATACGACGCTGCTCCGTCCGCTGCCCTACAGCGACGCCGGCAGGCTCGTGTCGATTGGCAACAAATGGATCGGCTTCGACCACGCCTCGGTTTCGATTCCAGAGTTCCTGGACTATCGGACGCGCAACCGCAGCCTGGAGTCGATCGCCGCCTACACCTCCGCGAGCTTCAACATGGTCACGTCTCATGAGGGACCCGAACGCCTGCTGGGCGCACGTGTCACCGCGTCGTTCTTCGACGTGCTCGGCGTGCGCCCCGTCCTCGGCCGTGTCTTTACCGCGGACGAAGACCGCCCGGGCCTTCGCAGGTGGTCGTGTTGAGCCATGGACTCTGGTCGCGGCGGTTCGGCGCCGATCCCTCCGTGCTGGGAACACGGCTGACCTTCGATTGGGGACCAGCGAGGTCATCGGCGTGATGCCGCCGGAGCTCCGACTCCCGGGCGCGGATACCGAGCTCTGGGTTCCGTTGTCGATTAACACGGCGTCGCCCGGATCTCGCGGCAACCACAGTCGGCAGGTGATCGCGCGCATGAAGCCGGACGTCGGGCTCGAGCAAACCCGAGCGGATCTGCACCACCTCGGCATCGAGCTGCAGCGCGAACACCCGGACAGTTACCCCACGGGAAGCGGCTGGGACACGAGCGTCCGCGGATTACGCGACCATCTCTTCGGCGATCTTCGGACGCCGCTGTCACTCCTCATGACGGCCGTGCTGTTCGTGGTGCTCATCGCCTGCGCCAATGTCGCGAATCTGATGGCCGCGCGGGCCAGCGAACGCCGGCACGAGTTCGCGACCCGCCTGGCCCTCGGCGCGCCCCGGCTCCGTCTCGTCCAGCACGCGCTCATCGAAGGCCTGCTGATGGGCGTGACAGGCGGCGCGGCCGGACTGGCGCTCGGCAGCGGCGTGCTGCAGTTACTAAGGTCCAGTCTGCCGGAACGGCTGCCGGTACCGGACCATATCGCGACGGACCTGCGCGTCGCGGCGTTCGCCGTCGGCGTCACGGCGTGCGCCGGTGTGCTCGCCTCGCTGGCGACGCTCCGGGCCCGCCAGATGCCGACGCTCGGTGCGCATCGAGGCTCATCCGACGCCGGCGCGAACCGGATTCGCGTGTTCCTGACGGCGTCCCAGATCGCCATCGCGACGTTTCTGCTCGTCGCCGGCGGCGCCGCCCTTCGAGGATTCGCCGACCTCGTGCAACAGGATCCCGGCGTCGCGACCGAACGAATCGCCACCGCGCGTGTCACCGCTCTCTCGCGATATGCGCAACTCGACGCGCTGGCCGGCTACTTCGATCGCATCGTCACGTCCGTCGCCGAGGCCCCTGGCGTGATGCACGCCGGACTGATCTCCATTCTTCCCTTGAGCGGCGACACGAGCGATCGGCTCTTCGTGGTCGAAGGACGAGCCGTGCCCGGCCAGCCGCGACCCGACGAGCAACTGCGCGCCGTCGGCGGCGAGTACTTCCAGGCGTTGGGGATTCCGCTGATAGCCGGCCGGTACTTCGATCGGCGCGATGGACCGTCCGGCGAACGCGTCGCGATCATCAGCCGGCTCGCGGCCACGAAGTACTGGGGAGACCAGCATCCAGTCGGGAGCCGGATCAACTTCAGTTCGACGGCCAGCGAGCCGTGGATCACGATCGTGGGCGTGGTCGGCGATATCCGTCATCGCGGTCTCGACTCGTCGTTCGTGCCGGTCATCTACGTGCCTGTGAGCCAGGTTCCCGAACGGAGCTTGACGGTCGTGGCGCGTCTCGAGCCCTCGGGGCCGTCACACCCGCGCCTGATCGCCGAGGCTGTCCGCGCCGTCGACAACTCGCAGCCCGTGTTTGCCGAGCTGACGATGGACGACTGGGTCGCGCGGTCCATCGCCGAGCCGCGGTTCAACCTGACGCTGCTCACGCTGTTTGCCCTGCTCGCGATCGCGCTGACGGCCGTCGGCATCTATGGCGTCATGACCGCGATGGTCACGCGCCGGACCCGCGAGCTGGGTGTTCGACTCGCGCTCGGCGCGCGGCCCGCCACGCTCCTCCGGGTCGTCCTGCGCCACGGCGCGTTCATCACGGGCGTTGGCCTGATGATCGGCCTTGTCGCGAGCCGGATCGCGTCAGCGTTCATGGGGGCAGTCCTGCTCGGCGCGCGGGCGATCGATCCGATCATGATCGTCTCGGTCACCGGTATCGTGCTGGGCGTTGCCCTCTTCGCCTGCTTCGTCCCGGCTCGCCGCGCGATGCGCGTCGACCCCATCGTCGCGTTGAGGACCGAGTAGTCGCCATCCAGCAGCCCTTGGTAGGGCCGTCGTATCCTTTCCTGTGTCCGGCGACAGGGAATAAGCTGGGCACGCCCGGCGCGATCCCCTGACCGCGCCGTGCCAGCGGAGGCGGCTCATGATGAAACGGCGTGAGTTTCTGGTCATGTCGGGCCTGGCCGCCGCTCTGCGACCGGTTCGAATCCAGCCCGCCTCAACGCAACCCGATGCCCGCTTCGACGAAATTGCCGCGCTCATCACGGCGAAGATGGCCGAATATCGCGTCCCCGGCGTCGGGCTTGGCATCGTCAAGAACGGCCAGGTCACGGCTCGCGGATTCGGCGTGACCAACGTCGACGATCCACAGCCGGTGACGGCCGATACGGTCTTCACCATCGCGTCCATCTCGAAAACGGTGACCGCGACCGCCGTGATGAAGCTCATCGAGCAGAAGCGCGCGGAGCTCAAGGCGCCGATTCAGAAATACCTGCCCGAGTTTCGCGTGCAGGACGACAAAACCAGCCGCGAGGTCAGCTTCTGGCACCTCCTCACGCACACGCCGGGCTGGGAGGGACAGCTCTCGTCCGAGGATCGCGGCGCCGAGGCGCTCGCGCATTTCGCGACGACCATCCTCGAGGACCTGCCGCAGCTCGCGCCGGCCGGCGCCGTCTGGAGCTACAACAACGCCGGGTTTTCGCTGGCTGGACGGCTGATCGAAATCATCTCGGACGCAACATCCATGAGGCGCTCCGCGAGCTCGTCTTCGCTCCGCTCGGCATGACCCGATCGTTCACGCGAATCGCCGACGCGATCACGCATCGCGTCTCGCTCGGCCATCGCGAACAGAACGGGCGCACGCAGGTCATCCGGCCGTTTCAATCCACATCGGGCACGACGGCGGGCGGCGTGATGACGAGCATCTCCGACCTGCATGCGGTACGCGCAGTTCCATCTCGGCGACGGCACCACCGCGGACGGCAAGCCGTTCCTGCCACGAGCGCTGGTGCAGGACATGCAGACGCCGCAGCTTCGGAAGAACAGCACCGACGACGAGATGGGTGTCGGCTGGCATCTGCGGCGGCTCGGCGGCGTGCTCACCGCTGCGCACGGCGGCACGTTGAACAGCCACTGCCTGCTGCTGCAGCTCGTGCCGGCGCGCAACCTGGCGTTCACGATCCTGACCAACCACACGGACGGCTGGCGGCTCGTGCAGGATGTCGAACACGCCATCCTCAAGCGCTACGAGAACATCGCACTCGCGCCGAATCAGCCGATTGGCCACCGCGGCGTCAACGAAGCGATGACATTCCATTCGACACCGCTCGCGACACAGCCGGCGCTCGACGAGTACGCCGGCACGTACCGCCGGCCGCCGAACGGCGCCGTCACGGTGCGCGTGGATGCGGGCAAGCTCGTGGCGGCCAGCGGCAACGCGCAGACCGGCACGACGATGGTCTTCTACGGCAAGGACGTCGCGTACGCGATCGCCGGGTGTACACGGCAGCCCGTACGAGTTCATCCGTGACACGGACGGGCGCGTGGAGTGGATTCGCGTGAACGGACGCATCGCGCGGAAAGATCGCTCGTCGTGAGAGAAAGCGTTTGGCGGGAGCAACACACATGAGTCACCAGATCGGACGTCGGGATTTCCTGAAGACCGGATCCATGGCCGCGGGCGCGCTGGCAGCCACGACGCTCACGGGGCGCACGGGCGAGCAGGCTCCCAAACCGAAACCCGCAGACATTCGCATCTCGACGTCGTCCTACAAGCCAACCGACGACTACCCGATCCAGCCGACGCGGTATTCCGAGGTGACGCTCACGGACGACTTCTGGAGACCGAAGGTCGGCCTGAACGCAGAGGTCACGATTCCGTTCGAGGCGCAGAAGCTCTCGGAAGGCGGCCGCGGCTTCGGCGGCGGCGTGCTCGAAGCGGCGATCCTCTCGCTGGCCACGCATCCGAACCCGAAGCTCCAGGCCCAGGTGGACGATCGCGTTCGCGCGATGAGCCAGACGCCCGCTGCCGGCAATCGCGGTTTCGAGATCGCGACGACGTATTACCAGGTCACGGGCAAACGGGACCTGCTGGACCAATCGATCAAAGCCGCCGACGCGTTGTATCAGGACTTCAAGACCAGCAACCCGCCGTTCTCGGGCGGCGAGCGCGACGCGACCAATTGCATCCAGCTCTATCGCGTCACGCACGACCGGAAGCATCTCGATCTCGCGAAGCACTATCTGGACATCCGGGGCCTCGAGAATTCGGTCAACCGGAGCCGCCACAACCAGTCGTACAAGCCGGTCCTCGAGCAGACCGAAGCCGTCGGGCACGCGGTGAACGGCGTGACGTTGATGGTCTCGATGGCCGATGTGGGCATCCTGACGGGCTTGAAGGAGTACTACAGCGCCGCGCACCGCATGTGGACCGATGCGGTCGAACGGAAGATGTACGTCACGGGCGGCGTCGGCACCACCGGCAACGAGGGCTTCGGCGAGCCGTATTCGCTGCCGAACATCGACGTGTACGCCGAGACGTGCGCGGTCCTGATGTTCATGACGCTCAACCATCGCCTGTTCCTGGCGACGGGCGACGCCAAATACATCGACGTCCTGGAACGCGGGATGTACAACAACGCGATCGACGGCGTCTCCGCGTCGGGTAATCGATTCTTCTACGTCAACCGGCTCGCGAGCGCCGGCGACGGACGCGACCTGCGATGGGAGCGCGCATCGCTCGAATGTTGCCCGCCCAATCTCGTGCGGTTCCTCGCCTCGATGCCGGGCTACATCTACGCGCAGGATCCGAAAGGCGCGATCTACGTGAACCTGTACGTCTCGAGCGACACCGCGTTCACGGTCAACGGCAGGAAGATCTCGCTGGCGATGCAGAGCGAGATGCCCTGGGGCGGCAAATCCCGAGCCTCGATTGCGTCCGCGGACGGCGCGAGCGCGCCGATCAAGTTCCGCATCCCCGGCTGGGCCCGCAACCAGGCCGCGCCGGGAAATCTGTACGCCTACGCGGACAAATCGAACCGCGTGCCGGCCATCTCGTTGAACGGCAAACCCATGTCCGCAGCGCCGGATCGGTTCGGCTACGTGACGATCGACCGGGCATGGACGACCGGGGACGTCGTCGAGTTCGACTTCCCTCTCGAACCGCGGCGGATCGTCGCCGATCGACGGGTGAAGGAGACCCGCGGCCGCATGGCCATCGAGCGCGGGCCGATTGTCTACTGCGCCGAGTGGCCGGACGTCCCGGACGGCAAGGCACTCGACGTACGGATCGATCCGAAGAGCCCGCTCACCGCCTCAGCGGACAAGAGTCTGTTCGGCGGCGTGACGGTGATCCGGGCTGAAGCGAGACGCGTGTCGCGTCCATCGATGCCGGCCAGACCCGTGACGCTCATTCCGTACTACCTCTGGGCCAATCGCGGCGCCGGCGAGATGGCCGTGTGGATCCCAACCGGGGACTACGCGCTCGGCGACGTCGGCCCGGCTGGCGGATTCATCTTTTACGACAATCCGAACCACGCGACCGACGGTTGGCGGTATCTCGAAGCCGCGCCGTTCGACCAGAGCGCGGGCGCGAAATGGGGATGTTTCCGTCAGCTGATTCCCGGCGCCCGCGGCACGGCCGCCGGCACCGGCAAGCAGAACACCGAAGACATGCTGAAGGCGTGCGCGGAGCCCGGCACGGCCGCGCACCTTTGTGCCACGTTCACGCTGAATGGCGTGCGCGACTGGTTTCTGCCGTCCCGCGACGAGCTGGCGCTCCTGTACAAGAATCTCCGGGCCACCGGCGCGGCGCCCTTCCAGGACACGGGTCTCACCGACAACTTCACCTATTGGGCCTCGTCGCAGAACACGGCTGACATGGCCGCGCACGTCGATTTCGCCGATCTCGGGCGGCTGCACGGCGACGACAAGGACTTCCCACGGCGCGTGCGCGCGATTCGGGCGTTTTGATGTCGCGTTTGGCAAGTCGACGTGGCATGTTCCGGCGCCCTCCCGCTCGCCGCTTGCCGCAAGGCAGCGTGATCGCCGCCTTCGCTGAAGCTACGGCGGCCAAGGTGCCTGCCACGCGCCCGGCGGCGCGTGCGAGAAGTCGCGCTCGCAAAGGTCGGACGCCGGAACACGCCACGTCGATCTGCCAAACGCCTTAATGGTCGTTGTCGTCGTGTTCGCGACCCTGGCACCGTCTGCGCCGGCCGCGCAGCAGAAAGAAGGAAGCCCGGAGGCCGCGATCGTGGCGCTCTATCGCGCGATGTACGCGAACGACGTCGCCGCATTCGAGCGCCTGACGCTGCCCCACCCGCAGAGATCGCGGCTCACGGCCGGTGGGAAGCGTAACGAAGAACGGCTCAAAGCGCTCAGTGACGACCCGGGATCGGTGCAAACCCGGCTCCAGCGCCCGTTCCAGTTGAAGGGCAAAGAAGTCGCGCCTGGCGCGGGCGGCGAGTATCCGGTGGGCACGACAGTCCGGTACTCAGCGGCGCACCAGGGATCGCGGATGGTCGTGAGCCTCGTCAGGCAGACGGACGGGTGGAAGGTCGACGTCCGCTGGTGGATTGCGATGACGCAACTCACGGGCGACGAACCCCCGCGCGACACGCCGGACTACGCCATCAAGAACCTCCTGCTGGCGATGCTCGCGTTGAACAAGGGCGCGGTTTCGAAGTTTGTCGCGCCCGACGGCAAGCTCGACGTGCTGTGGACCGGAGCGCCGAGCTATCGCGAGCCTTCCGGCGTGCTCGAGGCGTCGGTCGTGGAAATGCCGCTCGTGTCGATTGGCACCGGCGAGTTCATCGAGATGCCGTCACGGCGCATCGTCGAAGGTGTGGACGGCACCGAGCGAAAAGTGCTCGTGGGGTTGTTCGGTCCCGTCGAGATGGGGTTCGTCGTCCAGAAAGCCGGGGCAGAGTGGCGCGTGGAAGCCGAGCCCTATTTCGTGTTAATGAACCGGTGAGAATTGCCGATGACTCGAACATTCAAATCTGGATCTCTTGCGTTGTTCGTCGCCGTGCTGTCGGGTGCACACGCGACCGCGGTCCAACCCGTTCCCATCACGGCCGCGGGACAACCGGCTCAGCTCGACATCCGCACGGCGGCCGAGCGCACGCTTCGCATCACGCTCAAACCGCTGACGTTCAAAGGCGACTTCCCGTCCACACCCGCCGTGCTCGATCGCGGTTACCCAGCGCCAGCGCTGACAGTGCGGGAACTGACGAAGCCGGTGCAGCGGACAATCAATGGGCTTGCGGTTGAGGTCCGTCCGAATCCGCTGACGGTCACCGTCAAGAACGCTCGCGGACAGCTCGTCCAGGAACTGACATTCGAACCTGACGGGAACCTGTCGTTCACGCTCGACGAGCATCCCGTGCTCGGCATGGGCGAAGGCGGGCCGCGGCCGCAGCAAGGCCGGCCGTGGCGCCAGGATCCGCCGCAATTCGATCGCCGCGCGCAAGCTCGACACCATGGAGCCGCGCTGGCAGGCCGACATGTACGGCTCGCGCAATCCGGTCGCGATGCTCCTCGGCACAGCCGGATGGGGCCTGTTCGTCGCGACGCCGTGGGTGCAGGTCGATCTGCAGAACACAGACCGCGGGACGTTCCTGCCGTGGAAACCGACACCCGCCGATCAGGTCCCGCAGAACGAACGCAACCAGCAGCAGGCGCTCGGCAAAGGCCTGCCGCCGATCGATGCGATCGTGCCGGGCCTCTACGACGTTTTCGTGTTCGACGCGCACGACCCGGCGGCCGCGCTGAAGGATTTCTCCGTGATCACCGGCCCGGCCGTGATGCCGCCGAAGTGGTCGCTCGGCTACATGCAGTCGCACCGGACGCTCGAAGACGACGCGCAGATGCTCGGCATCGTGGACACATTCCGCTCGAAGCAGATTCCGCTCGACGCGGTGATTTATCTCGGCACCGGCTTCGCGCCGCGCGGCTGGAACACGCGCCAGCCCTCGTTCGACTTCAACCCGGACGTGTTCAAGCGCGATCCAAAAGCCGTCCTCGCCGACATGCACGCGCGAAACGTCAAGGTCGTCGTCCACATGGTGCCGTGGGATCGCGATCGTCTTCCGACGCTGCACGGCACGATTCCGGCGCGGCCCGGCGAGACGGTGGACGCCTCGCACATCCAGAGCTATTGGCAACAGCACGTCGGCTTGATGAAATCGGGCATCGACGCGTTCTGGCCCGACGAAGGCGACTGGTTCAACCTCTTCGAGCGCATCAAGCGCTTCCAGCTCTACTACCAGGGCATGTTGTCCACGAACCCGAACATGCGGCCGTGGAGCCTGCAGCGAAACGGGTTCCCGGGCATCGCGCAGTGGGGCGGCTGGGTCTGGTCGGGCGACACCGACTCGTCGTGGAAGACGCTCGAAGCGCAAATCGCCGTCGGCCTCAACTACTCGCTGTCGATCGGACCGTACTGGGGCTCCGACATCGGCGGCTTCTATCCGAACAGCGAGCTCACCGGCGAGCTCTATGCGCGCTGGTACCAGTTCGCCGCCTTCTGCGGGTCGTTCCGGTCGCACGGCCGTGTGTGGCACACGCGGCTGCCGTGGGGCTGGGGCTTGAGTGACGTCGGTCCGCGTGAATACGGCAACAACAACGCGCCGATCAAACCCGACGACGCGCGCAACATCATCCCGGCAGAGCTCAACAACCCTGCGATCGAGCCAATTGCGAAGAAATACGCCGAGCTGCGCTATCAGCTCATGCCGCACACCTACACACTCGCGTGGGAGGCGCGGAACGCCGGCCTTCCGCTCATGCGCGCGCTGTGGCTCCACTACTCCGAAGACGTGCGCGCACGCGGCATCGGCAACCAGTTCCTGTGGGGGCGTGACCTTCTGATCGCACCGGTGTTCGAAAAAGGCGCCGCCACGCGTACCGTGTATCTGCCAGCCGGCGATTCCTGGTACGACTGGTGGACGAATGCCGTCGCCGCGGGCGGCCAGGACGTGATCCGCAAGGTCGATCTCGCGACGATGCCGATCTACGTGCGCGCGGGCGCGATCATCCCGGTCGATCCGGTGCGACAGTACACCGCGCAGCCGGTGAGCGAGCCGACGACGCTGCGCGTCTACCGCGGCGCCAATGGCCAGTACACGTTGTATGACGACGACGGCATCAGCCAGGAGTATCTGAAAAACCGAGGCACCTGGACGCGAATGACCTGGAACGACAACGCCAGGCAGTTGACGATCGAACCGGGTGCGCCGGCCGGCGCCACGAACCTCGCCGCGGAACGCCGGTTTCGCGTCATGCTGATGCCGGAAGGCACAGTGCGAGACGTGACTTACTCCGGCCGACGTGTCCAGATAACCCTTTGACAAATGGACGGCCGGGTCTTCAGACCCGGCCGACAGGCAGCACAAGAACCCGAACGCACCTCAACACACATGCAACTCGGCATGATCGGTCTCGGGCGCATGGGCGGCAACATGGTGCGGCGGCTCATGCGCGGCGGCCACCAGTGCGTCGTCTTCGATCGTTCCGCGGACGCGGTGCAGGCGCTGGCTGGAGAAGGCGCGACCGGGACCAACGCGATTGGCACGTTCGTGGCCGCGCTCACGAAGCCGCGCGCGATCTGGCTGATGGTCCCGGCCGCGGTCGTCGACGCGGCCATCGCCGACCTCGAGCCGCATCTGGACGCCGGCGACATCATCATCGACGGCGGCAACACGCATTATCGTGACGACGTCGATCGCTCGAAGCGGTTGATGTGCGAAGGGGCTGCATTACGTCGACTGCGGGACGAGCGGCGGCGTCTGGGGTCTCGAGCGCGGGTACTGTCTGATGATCGGCGGCGAGCAGGAGGTCGTCCGTCATCTGGATCCGATCTTCGCGACGCTGGCCCCGGTCGCGGGTGCGGGCGCGAGCCCGGCGTCGGGCGCGGCGGCCTCCACCGCCGCGCGCGGATATCTGCATTGCGGTCCGAGCGGCGCCGGCCACTTCGTCAAGATGGTGCACAACGGCATCGAATACGGGCTGATGGCGGCATATGCGGAAGGGTTCAACGTCCTGAAGCACGCCAACGTCGGCGCGCCCGCCTCCGCTGAAGCTCCGGCGGGCAAGCGCGACGCCGATGCCGAGACGACGCCGCTCCGGCATCCTGAGTACTATCAGTACGAATTCAATCTCGCGGAGATCGCGGAAGTCTGGCGACACGGCAGCGTGATTGCGTCATGGCTGCTCGATCTGACCGCCGGCGCCCTGCGTGAACGGCCGGACCTCGAAGGATTCGGCGGGCGCGTGTCGGACTCCGGCGAGGGCCGCTGGACGATCGCGGCCGCGATCGACGAAGGCGTGCCGGTGGATGTGCTGGCCGCCTCGCTTTTCGCGCGGTTCAGCTCGCGCGGCCAGGCCGATTTTCAGAACAAGCTGCTCTCCGCCATGCGCTACGCGTTCGGCGGACACGTCGAGAAGAAGTAGAAGTAAATGGCGGAACGGTCCGACGCGTTCGTGTTCCTGGGCGCCACCGGGGATCTCGCGTTCAAGAAAATCTTTCCGGCGCTGCACGCCATGGTCCGCCGAGGCACGCTCGACGTCCCGGTCATCGGCGTCGCGCGCGATGGAACCCTCGAGCAGCTTCGCGAGCGCGCGCGCGCCAGCGTGGATGAACATGGCGGAGGAGCCGATCCAGAGGCGTTGCCGAAGCTTCTCCGGCTGATGCGTTTCGTGAAGGGCGACTACAACGACCCGGCGACGTTCGCTAAGGTGTGCGAGACGCTCGGCGGCGCCCGGCACCCGCTCCACTATCTGGCGATTCCACCGAGCCTGTTCCCGGTCGTGGTCGAGGCGCTGGGGCGGACCGGCTGCTCGCGGGGCGCGAGGGTCGTCGTTGAAAAACCGTTCGGCCGGGACCTCGCGTCCGCGCGCGAGCTCAACAAGATTCTCCACGCCGTGTTCGACGAGTCGGCGATTTTCCGCATCGATCACTACCTCGGCAAGGAGCCGGTCCAGAACATCCTGTTCTTCCGGTTCGCGAACACGTTCCTCGAGCCCATCTGGAACCGCCACTACGTGGACAGCGTGCAGATCACGATGGCCGAGAGCTTCGGCGTGGCCGGCCGCGGACGCTTCTTCGAAGAAGCCGGCGCGATCCGCGACGTCATTCAGAATCACATGCTCCAGATCCTCGGGTTTCTGGCGATGGAGCCGCCCGTGCTCGGGTATCTCGGAGTCCGATCCGGGACGAACAGGTCAAGCTCTTCCGCATGATTCGACCGCTCGATCCGGCGAGCCTCGTCCGCGGTCAGTATCGCGGGTACCGTCAGGAGGCCGGCGTGGCGTCCGATTCGCGCGTGGAAACCTACGCGGCCGTACGGCTGTGCGATCGACTCCTGGCGATGGGAGGGCGTGCCGTTCTTTCTGCGCGCCGGCAAGTGCCTGCCCATCAGCGCGACCGAAGTGGTCGTCGATCTGAAGCGGCCGCCGCTCGTGAAGCTCGCGCCCGGCAAGGGCAATTACCTGCGGTTCCGCCTCAGTCCCGACGTCACGATCGCCGTCGGCGCCCGCGTCAAGCGGCCAGGCGAGGAAATGGTTGGCGAGGAGACCGAGCTTTCCATCGTGCACCACCCGCACGGCGACGAGATGGACGCGTATGAACGGTTGATCGGCGACGCAATGGAGGGCGACGCCTCCCTCTTCGCGCGCCAGGACGTCGTCGAGGCCGCCTGGGCGATCGTCGATCCGATTCTCGGGACGGACACGCCGCTCCACGAGTACGCGCCCGGCACCTGGGGTCCGCCCGAAGCCGATCAGCTCACCGAATCGATGGGCGGCTGGCAGGCGCCTGTCATGGCCGCCTGAACCGCGCGCTCGTCGCCCCAGAACACGGACGACTGCAGCCAGTCCACGTTCGCGTCTGCGAACACCGGAACACACGCCTCGGCCACCGAACCGCCCGGAAGCGCACACGAGAAGCGGCCGGACGAGGCGATGGCGTCCGCCGAGGCCCGCTCGAGCCGTCTGCCGCATTCGAATGCCAGCGAGTCACGAGCGTCGATGATCACATCGGGCACCTTTACACTCCGGATACATGGTAAAAGGTCTGGTTCCTTAGGAGGTTCCCCCCATGCGTTGGAGAACATCCGCACTACTCGTTGCGGTACTCGCAATAGCCAGCCCCGTGTTCGGTCAGGGTCAGATCACTACCGGCGTCATCCAGGGCACCGTGGCCGACGCCACCGGCGCCGTCCTCGCGGGCGTCACCGTCGAAGCGAAGAACATCGAGACCAACATCACCGAAAGCCGTGTCACCGACGCCAACGGCCGTTTCGTCGTGCTCCAGCTCCCGCCGGGACGCTACACCGTTACGTTCCGACTTCAGGGTTTTGCCACGTTCGTTCAGGACAGCGTCGTCCTGACGGTCGGCCAGGCGATCAATCTGTCGCCGCAGCTCAAGGTCTCCACCGTGCAGGAAACGATCACCGTGAGCGGCACGCCGGTGGTCGAGACGACCCGGAGCGGCGTGGCCTCGACGCTCGACGAACGTGTCGTGGGCACGCTGCCGATTCTCGGCCGCAAGTTCGAGGATCTGCTGACGCTCACGGCCGGCGTGAGCGTCGTGCAGGGGCCCGATGGCGACGAAATCTCGTTTGCCGGACAGCGCGGCATCTTCAACAACATCAGCCTCGACGGGGGCGACTACAACAACGGGTTCTTCGGCGAGCAGGCCGGTGGACAGCGGGCACCCATCGACATCACGCTCGACGCCGTCAAGGAATTCCAGGTCATTGCGACGGGCGCGCCTGCGGAATTCGGGCGCACCGCGGGGGGCGTCGTCAACGTCGTGACGAAATCCGGCACGAACACCGTGCGCGGGAGCCTTTTCTACTTTCAGCGGCTCGAGGGGCTGACCGGGGAGCTCTCCGACGGCACGAACCTCGAGGACTTTCACCGCGAACAGATCGGGGGGACTGTCGGCGGACCGCTCAAACGCGACAAGGCCTTTTACTTCGCTGCCGTTGAAGGCATATCAGGCGATTTCACGAGATTGAATCTGGGTCAGCCGATCGGCACGCCCTGCCCGATCACGAACCCGACCATCGGTGCCAACGAGGGGCTGATCAACGACAGCCCCGACTGCCAGCGCCGCGCCCTGCTCGCGTTCATGCAGACGCGGCTGGGCCAGGACGAGAGCCTGCCGATCGAGCATCCGATCGACACACTCGCGCTGTTGTTCAAAGGCGATGTCAACGTCAACCCGAACAACCGGCTGACGATGTCCTACAACTTCAACCACTCGCGCAAGGAGAACGAGACCTTCGACGTGGCGACGTACGGCACGTCGGCCAACGGGGTCGAGGGAGATCCCGCACGGATCAACGTCTTCAACGCCAACTGGTTCACGACGCTGTCATCGAACCGGCTCAACGAGTTCCACTTCACGTATTCGCGGGAATCGCGGCCACGGCGCGCGGTCGAGTCGAACCTTGCTGCCGACACCGGCATCGGGTTCTCACCGTCGTTCCGGTTCGGCGACCCCTACTTCCTGCAGCCGAACGTGGACGAGCTGGTGTGGCGATCGCAATTCAAGAACAACCTGTCGTGGATCACCGGCAACCACACGGTCAAGGTTGGCGGCGAGTGGATCCACACGCTGAATGATCAGATCTTCCGCGGGTTCTTCACCGGACGGTACCTGTTCGACAGCGTGTCCGGGTTCCTCCGCTACGCCTCGCCCGCCGCGCCGGGCGGGTTCGGCCCGTCCACCCTCGCCTGCTCGGGCGGCGTGTACGTCACGGCGCCGGCATCGTGCCCGGCCGGTACGACGACCACCGGTGGACCGCTGTTGTTCTACCTGCAGTCAGCGGGGCGCGCCGGGCTGGCGACCGACGAGACCGGTGCCTCGGTGATCTCGAACGAGGAGTTCGGCCTGTTCATTCAGGACCAGTGGCAAGTCAAAACGGGTCTGACCTTGAACTACGGCTTGCGCTGGGACGCGCAGATCATGCCCGAAACCGTGGATCCCGTCGACGACGGCGTACGCGGCGTTCCTGGACGACCCGGCGTTCCCGAGCGATGGGACGATCCCGAGCCAGACGAACATGTGGCAGCCGCGCGTCGGCATAGCCTGGGACGTCATGGGCAGCGGCAGGTCAGTTGTGCGCGCCAACTTCGGCGTCTTCTCGGCCCGGCAGAACATGCTGACGCAGGTCGGATCGGTGACGACGAACGGCGTGCAGCAGCAGTCGATCTTCGTGAACACGGATAATGCACCGGCAGTTCGGCGCGCCGACCCCGGCGTGGCCGAACGTCCTCACGCCCGCGCCGGTGGCCCCGGGTGAATTCCCGCTCTTCACCGGCATCCGCGTGTTCGATCGCGACTACGAGAACCCGCGCATCTACTCGGCCAACATCTCCTACGAGCAGGAAGTGGCGCCCGACTGGGCCGCGTACGTGGACTTCATCTGGACGAAGGGCACCAACCTCTCGCGATTCCTGAACTACAACCGGTCGAACGGGGTTTGCTGCGACACGAGCGGCAACGTCTTCCGGTACGACCCCGGACCGTGGGACCCGCAGCTCGGCGAAGTCATGGTCGCCACCAGCCTCGGTCGATCGCTCTATCGGGGCTTGACGTTGGGGATCCGCAAGCGGTTTTCGGACAAGTATCAACTCGAAGCCAACTACGTCTGGGCCAAAGACGAGGACGACGACAGCAACGAGCGCGATCCGTTCACCGACCGCAGCTTCAACTTCTTCGACCTCGAGTTGGACTACGGCCTGTCGGATCGCGACATCCGGCACAAGTTCAACCTGTTCGGATTCTTCGAGCTCCCGGCCACCATCATGGTGAACACGCGGGTGCAGTATCGGTCCGCGCAGCCCATCACCGCGTCGCCGCGCGTTCTGAACGGCGTCGATCGCGGGCGCAACGGCGAACGGAAGGACACCGAGTACTTCAGCCTCGACTGGCGGCTCTCGCGGCCTTTCAGGTTCGGCGCGCGCTACGAGATCATCCCGACGATCGAGATGTTCAACACGTTCAACAACGCGAACAACATCAATCCGCTGTCGACGCCGGCGCTGTTCGACTTCTCCGGCTTCCTGCGGACGGGGGTTGGGGATCCACGACAAGTCCAACTTGCGGTGAAGTTCGTCTTCTAAAGGGCAGTTGCTCCTCGCTGCCAGTTGCTTCTGACTGGCGGCTGTCGGTACGGCGGATTGTGAAGAGCGCTTGTCGGTACGGCGGGTCCATGGAATGATCTGACGCTGTCATCTTCTCTTTAAGTGAAAAAGATGACGGGCGACAGAACGTTCCTGCGGACCTGCCGTACCTGTCGTACCGACAGCGCTCTTCAGGCAGGTGGCATGAGCCCTTCTGGCCGCTCGTTCAGGCCGAGTAGAATTCTTTTCGATGTCGCCTCTCGTCGGTCAGTCCGTCCCACGGAAAGAAGGCCGTGCCAAGGTCACCGGACAGGCGCGGTACGTCGACGACGTGACGCTGCCGGACATGCTGCACGGCGTGACCGTGCGAAGCCCGGTCCCGCGCGGCCGCATTCGCGACATTCGCTTCGGCGACGGCATTCCCTGGCATGAGTTCACGATCGTCACCGCTCGCGACGTCCCTGCACCGAATCGCGTCGTCCTGATCATGGACGACCAGCCGTGTCTGGCCGACGACGTCGTGAATCATGCCGAGGAGCCGGTCGTGCTCCTGGCCCACGCCGATCAAACTGCTCGTCGAGAAAGCCCGGCGGGCGGTCACGATCGACATCGATCCGCTGCCGTCGGTCCATACGATTGACGCCGCGCTCGACGGAAGCACGATCGTCTGGGGCACCGACAACATCTTCAAGAAGTTCCTCGTCACGCGAGGGGACGTGGATGCCGTCTGGGACACGGCCCCGCTCGTCATCACCGGCGAATATGAAACCGGCGCGCAGGAGCAGCTCTACATCGAGCCGCAGGGGGTGATCGCCGAATCGACGGCCGACGGCGGCATCACGGTCCGCGGCTCGCTGCAGTGCCCGTACTACGTCCATAAGGCGCTGGTCACGCTGTTCGGCCTGCCGGGAGATCGGGTTCGCGTGGTGCAGATGGAAACGGGCGGCGGCTTCGGCGGCAAAGAAGAGTACCCGTCGCACATCGCCGCCCACGCCGCGCTCCTCGCGCGCAAGTCAGGGCGGCCGGTCAAGCTGATCTACGACCGCGCCGAGGACATGGTGGCCACCACCAAGCGCCATCCGTCGCGGACCAGGATTCGGACGGCGGTCGATCGCGACGGCCGGCTGCTCGCGCTGGACGTCGACTTCGTCATCGACGGCGGCGCGTATTGCACGCTCTCGCCCGTAGTGCTGTCGCGCGGGACGATTCACGCGGCCGGGCCGTATTACTGGCCGAACGTGCGCATCAGGTCGCGCGCGGTCGCGACGTCGACGCCGCCCCACGGCGCATTTCGCGGATTTGGCGCGCCCCAGAGCCTCTTCGCCCTCGAACGGCACATGAACGTCGTCGCCGCGGCGGTCGAGATGCCGCCCGACGAGCTCCGACGGCGCAACTTCATCCGCCAGAACCAGGCGAGCGCGGTCGGCCAGATCATGCGCGAGCCGGTCGAGATGGATCTCCTGCTCGATCGCGCGCTGAGCCTCTCGGACTACCACGCCAAGACCGCGCGATTCGTTCAGGAGAATCCGCGAAGCCGCGTCAAGAAAGGCATCGGCTTTGCGACGTTCATGCATGGCGCGGGGTTCACGGGATCGGGCGAGCAGCACCTGGCGTCGGTCGTCGACGTCGAAGTGACCGCCGAAGGCCGGGCGCGCGTGCTCGCCGCCAGCACGGAGATCGGCCAGGGCACGAACACGATCTTCAGCCAGCTCGCTGCTGACGCTCTCGGCATCGAGCTGGACGACATCGAGATCGTGCAACCCGACACGGCGGCGGTGCCCGACAGCGGACCAACGGTTGCGTCCCGGACGTGCATGGTGGTCGGGCGGCTGGTGGAAGCGGCGGCAAAGAGCGTAAAGGCCGAGCTGCTCGAACAAGGTGTACTCCGCGAGCCGTACACCCGCGCTGATTTCGGCGTCGCGTGCCGGCGATATCTTGCGCGACATGGACCGCTCCGGCGACGGAGCCGGTACGAGCCACCGCCGGGCATCCAGTGGAACGACGAAAAGTACGAGGGCGACGCGTACGGCGCGTACGCCTGGGCGGTATACGTCGCCGAAGTGAGCGTGGACACGACGACCTGCGAGACGCGCGTGGATGACTTCGTCGCCGTTCAGGAAGTCGGCACCGTCATCCATCCCGTCCTGGCGACCGGACAGATCGAAGGCGGCGTCGCGCAGGCGATCGGCTATGCGCTTTACGAAGACGTCGTCTGGCGCGACGGCCGGATGGCCAACGCCCAGATGACCAACTACATCATGCCAACGTCCATGGACCTCCCGCCGATCCGCGTGTTTTTCGAGCAACGGCCGTATGCGCATGGCGCGGCGGGCGCGAAGGGTATCGGCGAGCTGCCGATGGATGGCGCGGCGCCGGCCATCGCGAACGCGATCGAGCAGGCCACCGGCGCGAGCATCCGCCGCATTCCCGTCACGCCCGAGTCGCTGATGGCCGCCCTGGACGACGCGGGCGAGGCGGGTCGCGTAGGGGCGGGCTTCAGCCCGCCCAACGGGAGGTCGGTTGAAGCCGGCCCCTCGGGATCGAGATGAACGACCCGCGAGTGGACGTCCGGTTTCGCGCGAACGGCCGCGACGCGGTCGTCCATGTCCACCCGATGGCGCGCCTGCTCGACGTGCTGCGGCAGGAGCTCGGGCTCACCGGCACCAAGGAGGGATGCGGCGAGGGTGAGTGCGGCGCCTGCGCGGTCATCGTGGACGGCGAGCTGGTGAACAGCTGTCTCGTACCCGTGCTTCGGGCCGACGGCGCATCGATCGTCACCATCGAAGGGTTGTCGCAGGACGCGACCGAGCTTCACGCGGTGCAGCAGGCGTTCCTCACGCACGGCGGCGCGCAGTGCGGCATCTGCACGCCGGGCATGGTGCTGGCCGCGGTCACGCTGCTCGAACGGCACCCGGACCCGACCGACGCGGAGATCCGCGTCGGGGCTTGCGGGGAATCTCTGCCGGTGCACGGGTTACATGCGCATCTTCGAGGCGGTACTCCAGGCGCGGCGGAACCGCGACGCATCGAGGCCTGCGCCGTGAGGGCGTATCTGCCCGACTACGATCTCCGGGCGCCGGACACGCTCGGCGACGCGCTTGCCATCCTCTCGCGGGCGCCGGGCGCGTGGCGGCCTTTCGCCGGCGGCACCGATCTGATGGTGCTGCTCGAAGCCGGCACACTTCCCGAGGGACGCTACCTCGGCCTCTGGAAGCTTGCGGAACTGCGCGGCATCGAGGAACGCGCCGATGCCATCGTGATGGGCGCGCTCACGACGTATACCGACGTGCTCCGGCACGCCGTCTTGCAGCGTGACTACCCGCTGCTCTGCCGGGCCGCGGAGGAAACCGGCGGCGTGGCGACGCAGAACCGGGGCACGATTGGCGGCAACATCGCCAACGGCTCGCCGGCCGCGGACACGCCGCCCGCACTGCTGGCGTACGACGCGGAGCTCGAGCTGGTCTCGACGCGCGGCACCCGGCGGATCGGCTACGACCGGTTTCATCTCGGCTACAAGAAAATGGACCTGGCGTCCGACGAGCTGATCGCGCGGATCGTGCTGCCGAAGCGGGCCGCAACCTGGACGCAGTACTACCGCAAGGTCGGCACTCGCCGTGCCCAGGCGATTTCGAAGGTGTGCCTGGCCGCCACGGTCGACGTCGATCGATCCGCCGGCCTCGTGCGCGACGTCCGGATCGCGCTCGGCAGCGTCGCGCCCGTGCCGCTTCGCGCGACGCAGGCGGAAGCCGCGCTGCGGGGTGTCGTACTCGACGGGGAAACGCTGACGAAGTGCCAACAGGCGCTCGCCGGCGACATCGCGCCGATCGACGACCTGCGATCGACGGCGCGGTATCGGCTGCGAGTTGCGCAGAGCCTTCTCGCCGAGTGCCTCCAGGCCGTCTGATCAACTGCGCGTGCCAAGAGCGCGAACCACGAAGAGCACGAAGAACACGAAGACAGCGCTGACCTGGCGGCCGCCTCCGGCGGCGAGGCGGTGTGAGGAGACGCGCGACCGACAAGACTGGGAGACAAGACTTCGGGTGTCTAAAACGCTTGTCTAGAGCAAGACACCCGAGGTCCTTCCCCCCACCGTCTTGTCGGGTCGCGCGTCTCCTCACACCGCAGCCCGGCGAAGCCGGGCTCGCCAGGTCAGCGGGTGTCTGCAAACCTGGTCACGCTGTCGGGCTTCCCTTCGTGTCCTTCGTGAGCTTCGTGGTCCACGCTCTTGGCGCGTCCGAGATGCTCGTCCAGCACTCCGCTCCCGGCTGTCGGACTGTCTGACCGCGTATTCGAGCGACACGGTGCCCGTCTTTGGATACACGCGATGATTCGTCAGCGTCAGCTGCGCGCGGGACGCCGGCGGCGGCAGCAACGGAATGCCGCCGCCGAGGACGACGGGAATCACGCCCACTTCGATGGTGTCGACCAGCCCGAGATCGAGCATGCTGCGGAAGAGCTCGCCTCCTCCGAACAGCCACATGTCTTTGCCATCCGCGCGCTTCAGCGCCTCGACCGTCGCCCTGACGTCGTCGGAGACGATCGTGACGTTCGGATAGTCGCGCGGATTCAGTGTCCGCGAGAAGACGACGGTCTTGAATCCGGCGAACATGCCGCCGACCTTCTTGCCGGGCTTGGCCACGGTGGCGAACGTCTTCCGGCCGATGAGGAACGTGTCGAACTGCTTGTAGTACTCCGCGAAACCCGCGCCGATCTCGGGATCCATCACGATCCAGTCGTGTTCGCCGTTCGGCCCCGCGATGTAGCCGTCGAGGCTCATGGCGACGCTGTAGCGTACCCGCCGCATGGGACACCTCCTGGGCCTAGACAATACTGAACGGTCATTAAGAAATCAACGATAACTTAACGGCGGTTTACAATGGCGGCCGATGAGCCCGAGACCCCGCCAGGCCAGTGACGAGGACATTCTGAAAGCGGCGTTCCGGGCGATCGCCCGGCTCGGGCCCGCGAAGCTGACCCTGGCCGACGTCGCCGGCGAGGCCGGCCTCTCCGCGGCCGCGCTCGTCCAGCGGTTCGGCTCGAAGCGCGCGCTCCTGCTGGCGACCGCCGCCGATGCGGCCCGCGGCGGCGACTACATCTTCCCCGCCCTCCGTGCGCGCCACCGGTCGCCGGTCGCCGCGCTCGTCGGGCTTGCCGAGTGCATGGCGCTCATGGGTACGACGCCGTCGGCGATCGCCAACAACCTGTCGTTTTTCCACCTCGACGTGGGCGACGCCGATTTCCATCGCCACGCGCTCGCGTCCTCGCGGGGCATGCATGCCGGAATCAAGGCGCTCGTGAAGGACGCCATTGCCGCCGGCGAGCTCGAGCGGTGCGATCCCGATCGGCTGGCTTCGGCGCTCCAGGCGACCCTCAACGGGTCGCTGCTCAATTGGGCCGTGCACCGGCGGGGCGGACTGGTGGACTGGATCCGGCGCGATGTGCGAACCGTGGTCGCGCCGTTTCGGACCGGCCGGCGCCGGTAAACTTGTGCATGGCTTTCGGCCGTCATCGCCTTGCCGACTGGCCGCTCGACCCGGCCGTCACCTATCTCAATCACGGAACCGTCGGGGTCGCGCCGCGCCGCGTCCTCGCCGCGCAGCAGGCGGTTCGCGACGAGATCGAACGGGAACCGTCGCGGGTGCTGCTGCGGGAGATGTCGGGACTCGTGGGCGCGCCGACCGGCCGGCCCTCGCGCGTGCGGGTTGCGGCCGCCGCCATTGCCTCCTTCGTGGGCGCGCGCGCCGACGACCTCGTCTTCGTGGACAACGCGACGACGGGCGTGAACGCGGTGCTCCGCTCGTTTCGGCTGGAGCCGGGCGACGAGATTCTCGTCACGGACCACAACTACGGCGCGATCGCCCGCACCGCGGCGTTCGCCGCGCGTGAACAGCAGGCCGAGGTCGTGACCGTGCGGGTCCCCTATCCGGCCTTCGATCGACAGGCACTCGTCGACTCGGTCGCCGCGGCGATCACGCCACGCACGCGGATCGCCGTGCTCGACCACATCACATCCGAGAGCGCGCTGATCTTCCCGCTCGCCGAGCTGGCGGCCGTGTGCCGCGCGCGGAACGTTCGCGTCCTGGTCGATGGGGCCCACGCGCCAGGTGTGCTCCCGCTCGACATTCCATCGCTCGGTGTCGATTGGTACACGGCCAACCTGCACAAGTGGGCGTGCGCGCCGCGAAGCTGCGGATTCCTGTGGGTGCATCCCTCACGACAAGCCGGACTCCACCCGCCCGTGATTTCCTGGGGTCTCGATCTCGGATTCACGGCGGAGTTCGACTGGGTCGGCACGCGCGATCCATCGCCCTGGCTTGCGGCACCCGCGGGCATCGCGTTTCTGCGCGACCTCGGTTGGGACGACGTCCGGCAGTACAACCACGATCTGGCCTGGCGCGCCGCCCGTACGCTGACCGGGCGATGGGACACCGCACTCGAGATCGACGAAGCGAGCGTCGGCTTCATGGCGACGGTGCCGCTCCCTCGCGTCCTCGGCAGCGAGCCGGAGGACGCCGCGCGCCTGCGTGACGCGCTGCTCTTCGAAGATCGGATCGAGGTCCAGGTCCACGCCGGGCACGGGCGGCTGTGGATGCGTGTCTGCGCTCAGGTCTACAACGACTGGGAGGACATCGAGAAACTTGCCTCTGCGGTGGTGGCGCGAGCCGGGAGCGGCGCGGCAACGGCTGAGCGCTGACGCGCACGGGGCTGACGGGGAAGGGCCGGTCGCGGCTGGACTCGGCCGGGTCATATGATTCATAATTTATGAATTAATGCTCCGGCTCCTGACGGACTTCGAGCTGATGATTCTCCTCGCGACCCTCCGTGGGCGCGACGACGCGTACGGAGTCCTCATCGCACGGGAGATTGAACGCACCGGCCGGCGCCGGGTGCTCCTCGGAGCCGTGTACACCGCGCTCGATCGCCTCGAGCGCAACGGACTCGTGACATCGTCGGTGGGCGATCCGACGCCGGAGCGTGGAGGGCGCGCGAAGCGCTTCTTCCGGGTGACTCCGCGCGGGCTTCGCGCCGTGAAAGAGACGCAGCAGGCCCTGGTCGCGCTCTGGACGGATGTCCCGCAGCTCAAGGAGAGAACGTCATGAGGCATCGCACTCCACCGAGGCTCGCCGTTGCGTTCCTGAACCGCTTCGGCCCGAATGACGACGGTCTCGTGGGCGACCTTATCGAGGAATTCGAAGCTGGCCGCTCACGGCTCTGGTTCTGGAAACAGGTGGTGTTGGCGGCGTTCGGCGAAACACTGCGGCCGGACCGCGAAATCCGGCCGCTCAGGCTCGTGGAAGACCACCCTCCGTTGGGATTCGTTGGCTCCCGCGTGAAGGCGATGCCGTCGGCGCGCCGGACGGTCAACCTGACCGCGAGCCCGCTCGCCGGTATCGGAGGCCTGGGCCTCGCGACACTCGCCCTGCTCATTACATGGATTGTTCCGGAGGTCTGGTGGATCGCCGGCGCCTCGATGCTTGCCGGCGCCGCGGCAGGCATGGTTCTCGTCGCGGCAAACCGCCGCCGCGCGGACACCAGACCGTGGATGGAGGCACCGAGCCTGCTGTCGGGAAACACGGTCGACGAAGACCAGGCCGCGTCTGAAATCACCGCCGACCATCGGCAGTGATTGGCGAGACGGGGGCCCGGCGCGATTTTCGCCAGGCGCTTCGCGCGCTGCTCGCCACGCGGCTCATCTCGGCCGTCGGCGTCGTGACGTTGGCCACCGCCATCGGCGCCGTCACGGCAGTGTTCTCGCTCCTCAACAGCGTCCTCCTCCGTCCGCTTCCCGTACATGCGCCCGATCGATTGATGTCGGTGTCGTCCGAGTTTGCGATCAGCCATGGCTTTACGGCCGGCGCCGGTTGGAGCGTCCCCATGTGGGACCGATTCCAACCGTTCGCCAGCCGGTTCGACGGCGCGTTCGCCTGGTACACCCACGACTTCACGCTGGGGCGCGGCATCGAAACCGCGACGGTGACCGGCTTGTACGTCAGCGGCGAATTCTTCTCGACGCTCGGGGTGCGGGCGGAGCGAGGGCGCCTCCTCGGAACCGGCCGACGACGTTCGCGGCGGCGGTCCGGCGGGCGTCGTCGGCGTCATCAGTCACCGGCTCTGGCGGCAGCGATTTGCCGGGACGGACGGCCCCCCGGGCACGCCACTCATCGTTGACGGATCACCGGTCACGATCGTCGGCGTGATGCCGGCAGAATTTCTCGGCCTCGAGGTCGGCCGTCGCGTCGACGTCGTTCTGCCGCTCGGGGCTGAACCGGCATTGCGAGGCCGCGACAGCGAGCTGTTCCGGCCCCGGAACTTCACGCTGCTCGTCATGCTGCGGCTCAAAGACGGTCAGCCTGCCGCCACCGCGACCGCGATGCTCCGCCAGTTGCAGCCGGAAGTCGTTTCCGCAGACGCGCCGGCGTTCGTGCAGGAACCCTTCACGCTCGTGCCGGCCGCCAGCGGACCCTCCAATCCCGGAGGGTTGCGTCCGCGGTACGCGCAGCCGCTCGTGACGATGCTCGCGGGCGTGGGACTCGTGCTGGTGATCGCGTGCGTCAACATTGCGAATCTTCAGCTCGCGCGCGTGACGACCCGTCGCCGCGATCTCGGCATCGAGCTCGCACTCGGTATCCCGCGCGGCAGGCTGGCGCGCCAGGTGATGGCCGAAAGCGTGGTGCTCTCCGGGATGGGCGCGGTTGCAGGTCTGGCGCTGGCGATCTGGATCGCCCACGCGATCGTCGCGCTGACGACGATCCCGTCCGGCGCACTCGATCTGTCTCTGGACTGGCGCGTCCTGGCCTTCACCGTCGCCGTGACCGGCGTCGCCGCGATCCTGTCGGGCGCCGTGCCTGCCATTCGCGCCACACGGATCGCACCGGCGGAGGCATTGCGGTCCGGCGGATCGGGTGAACGCGGCGTGGGCGGATCGCGCAATGTGTCGGGCGGACTCGTCGTGCTCCAGGTCGCGCTCGCGGTCATCGTCGCCGTCGCGGCAGGGCTCCTGGTCCGGACGTTCGCACATCTGTCGAGCGTGCCGCTCGGGTTCGACGCCGACCGCGTGATCGTGGTTCCTGTCGAGACCGCGCGGGCCGCAGGCGCGGTCGACAGACTGGCGTTCGTCCAGCGCCTGACTGATGCCGTGGCGGCGGCCCCAGGCGTACAGCACGCGGCCGCGTCCATGTGGACGCCGCTCAGCGGCGCAGGCGCGGTGCTCGGTCTTCGTCCCCCGGACACTCCGAAGGGCGGAGACGAGGTCAACGTCGTGGCCAACTTCGTGACCCCGGGGTGGTTTGCTGTCTACGGCACGTCAATCAGACAGGGTCGGGATTTCAGCGCCTCCGACACGGCCACGGCACCGCGGGTGGTCGTCGTCAACCGGGCGTTCGTTCGGCAATTCCTGCGGAATGCCCCTGCCATCGGTCAACCCATCGCCGACGGACCCGTCATCGTCGGCGTCGCGGACGACGCGGTGCTGCGATCGTCGCAGCGGATACCGGGCGTCGAATCGCTGGCGCTGCGGGAACCGGTGCCGCCGACGATTTACGCGCCGCTCGCGCAAATGGGCGGGTGGGACCGCCCGCCGGCGACGCGTTTTCGTGTCAGCGCGCGGCCGTCCACGGGCGATCCGCTCGCACTCTCGCCCGCGATCGGCGCGGCGCTCTCGGCCGTGGATCCGAATCTCGAATTCACGATGCGGCCGCTCGCGGCGGACGTCGGCGCGTCGCTTTCCCAGGAACGGGCGATGGCCACGATCGCTGCGTCGTTCGCGGCGCTGTCTCTCCTGCTCGCCTCGCTTGGCCTCTACGGCATCACGGCGTATTCGGTCAGCCGGCGCCGGCACGAAATCGGCCTTCGATTGGCCGTCGGCGCCACGCACCTGGACGTCCTCAGGCTCATCGTGGCGCGCGCGCTTCGACTCATCGTGCCGGGCATCGCGCTGGGCGTCGCGGGCGCGGCGGTTCTGGCGCGCGCGCTGGCCGGGATGCTCTTCGGCGTGGCCCTGCTCGATCCCGTCAGCTTCATCGCAATTCCCGCATTCCTGGCGGCGGTCGGATTGCTGCCGGTCCTCATCGCGGCGCGGCGGGCCACGCGAATCGATCCGCTCCGGCTCCTGCGCGCCGAGTAGGACGTTCCAGCGCGCCCGCCCCTGCGCCAGTGTGATATGTTGTTCGACCATATATGGCCGGACCTCAGCACGACCTGAAGAAGGGCAGCGCGGAGCTGATGGTGCTCGCTGTCGTCGAAGACCAGCCGCGACACGGCTACGACATCGCTCGCCGTATCGACGAGAGCTCCGGCGGCTTGCTCCGCTTCCACGTCGCCTCGCTCTACCCGATGCTCTATCGAATGGAGCGCCGCGGCTGGATCCAGGGCCGCTGGATCGAAAAGTCCGGTCAGCGCCGCCGCCGGTACTACCGGCTCACGCCGGCGGGCCGCAAAATGCTCGCGGCGCAACGGCGCGAGTGGCATTCGCTCGTCAACGCCCTCGACCGCGTCGCCAGGATCTCGACCACGTGAAGAAAGGATCGTCATGACTCGCGACTGGCGCTCCGTCGTCCGTGCCCACGTGCCGCCCCTCGAGCTCGAACGCGAGCCAGAGATTCTGGACGAGCTCTCGCAGCACCTCTCGGATTTGTACGACGAGGCGATCGCGGATGGACAACCCGCGGACGAGGCCTTCCGTATCGCCTGCACGGCGCTGCCGCGCGAGCGGGAGCGTCTCGCCCGCGACCTCGTCACGGCGCGCCGGTCCCTGCCAGGGCTGATCGCCGATCGCTGGACGGCGCCGCTCGAGCCGGAACCCGACCTCGGGTTTCGTTTCCTGGGGATATTTGGGAAACGAAGTCCGAGGTCTTTGCGCCGTGACATCGTGCACGCCCTGAAGTCTCTTCGACGCGCGCCCGGCTACACCATCGTGACGCTGCTCACGCTGGCGCTGGGCATCGGCGCCAACTCGGCCATCTTCGCGGCGGTGGACACGATTCTGCTCCGCCCGATGCCCTACGCCCATGCCGACCGGCTGGTCGTGCCGCTCAGCGTGCACGCCGCTCGCGGCATCGACACCAGCAGCGTCAGCTACGCCGACTACATCGACTGGCGCCAGGCGACGGACATCTTCGAGGCCGTCGCGCTGTGGCGGCCGATCACGGTCGATCTCACGGGGCCCGGACAGCCGGAACGGATTCGAGCCGTTCAGGTCTCGGCCGACTACTTCCAGGTGATGACGATGACTCCGGTGATCGGACGCACGCTGGGACCTGACGATCACAAGCCAACCGCGCCGCGCGTGACCGTCATTTCGCACGCGCTCTGGCTGCACGTGTTCGGCGGGGCGCAGGACGTGATCGGCAGGACCATCCGCATCGCCGGTCTTCCAGTCGAAATCGTGGGCGTCCTGCCGCCCCGGATGATCTGGCCGGAAGAAACCGCCCTGTTCGTGCGGCTTCTGCCGCCCGTGGACGAGGACGTGCGGACGCGCCGGGACAACCTCATCTTCTTTTCGGTCGCCAGGCTGCGAGACGGCGTGAGCCTCGACCGCGGGAACGCGGTGCTCGGTGCGATCGCTTCGCGGCTCGAGCGCGACCATCCCGAATCGCGCAAGGGCTGGACGAACCGGTTGCAGCCGCTTCGCGAATTCATGGTGCCCGAAGAAGCGCGACGAGGCCTCTGGGTGTTGCTCGTGGCCGTCGGCGCCGTCCTGCTCATCGGGTGCGCGAACCTCGCGCACCTCGGCCTCGTGCGCGGGCTCGGCCGTGCGCGTGAGCTCAGCGTCCGCATCGCGCTCGGTGCCAGCCGCTGGCGGCTCGTCAGGGAGCTCGGGATCGAGTGCCTGATTCTCGCCGTCGCGGGCGCGGCCGCCGGTTCGGTGCTCGCCACTTGGATGATCCAGCGTCTTGCGGCGATGGCTCCAGACGGCACGCCGTTCATCGAAGACCTTCGGATGGACGTCCGGGTGCTCGCCGCGACGATCGTGGTGACGTGCGTCGCCGTGATCGTGGCCGGCCTTCTGCCGGCCATCACCAGCTCACGCGTTCAGCCGGGTCCGGCACTCAAGGACGGCGCGCCGGCCAGCGGCTCCTCGCGGCGCGTGCTGCTGCTCCGGCATGGGCTCGTCGTCGCGGAGGTTGCCGGCGCGGTGCTGCTCCTCATCGGCGCGGCGCTGCTGTTGCGAAGCTTCTGGCGCCTCCAGCACGTCGATCCCGGCGTCGACGTCGATCGCGTCCTGAGCGCTCGTCTGACGCTGCCCCGCAATCGCTACACCACCGAGGCAGACTCCACTGCGTTCTTTCAGGGACTCGTCGATCGGCTGGCCGCCGCGCCGGGCGTCGACTCGGCGGCCGCCACGTCCTTCGTCCCGGTCGGCGGCGGCGGGTTCGGACTGGGTCGCGTGTTTCTCGCCGAAGGACTCCCGGAGCCGCCGTCGGCTCCCGATGTCTCCGCGCAGTGGAACGTCATCACGCCGGACTACTTCCGAACGCTTGGCATTCCCCTCCTCCAGGGCCGCGCGTTGTCGCGCGACGACCGTGCGGCCTCGACGCCGGTCGTCATCGTCAGTCAGAGCTTCGCGACACGGATGTTCGGTTCGGAATCGGCCATCGGCAAGCGCGTTCGGTCATGGCGGGACGAAAACGTCCTCCGCGAAATCGTCGGCGTCGTGGGCGAAGTACGGTACTCGGGTCTCGGCGACCGGGAGAACCTGAGACAGGTGTACGTGCCGCACACCCAGGACAGCTGGGGCTTGATGAACATCGTCCTTCGTGCCTCAACGGACCTCCCGGCCGGGCTCGAGTCCGTCGTGCGACGTGAAGTGCGGGCCATGGATGCCGACATGGCCGTGTCGAACGTCGCCACGCTGAACACGATCGCGCGCGAGTCCGTCGCGGGAGAACGATACCTGACGATGCTGATTTCGATTCTCGCGGCCACGGCGCTCGCGCTGGGGGCCATCGGCATCTACGGGGTGGTCAGCCACGCGGTCTCGGCTCGGAGGCGCGAGCTCGGCCTCCGGGCGGCGTTGGGCGCATCACCACGCCAGCTGTTTGGTCTCGTGCTAGGCCAGGCGGCGCGTTTGACGACGATCGGCCTCGTCCTTGGCCTGGCCGGCGCGTTCGCCGTCTCTCGCCTGCTCCAGCAGCTCTTGTACGAGACCGAGGCGACCGACGTGGCGGCGTACGCCGTGACGATCTCCACAATCGCCATCGTCGCCGCGCTCGCGACGCTCGGTCCTGCTCGCCGGGCGGGCCGCGTGGATCCGCTCACGGCGCTTCGAAGCGAGTGACCGACCGTGAGTCCCCCGATTTGAAGATACGATTCCGGGCATGCCCGGCGACGATCCGCGGTCGCACGTCGGCGGCGTGCGCTGGTACCACACGATCGACTTCGGCCAGGGACTCGTAACGGCCGGTGTAGACGACACTCCCTACCGTCTCGCGCGCCTCGATTTTCCTCCGTCTTTTGATGGCCGATCGGTGCTCGACATCGGCGCATGGGACGGATTTTTCTCGTTTGAAGCCGAACGGCGCGGCGCGGCACGCGTCCTGGCGTCCGACTGGTACTCGTGGCAAGGACCGGGCTGGGGCACGAAAGCCGGCTTCGAGCTCGCGCGGACGATTCTGGGCTCACGCGTCGAAGACCTCGACATCGACGTCATGGATCTGTCGCCGGAACGTGTCGGCACGTTCGACGTCGTGCTGTTTCTGGGCGTGCTCTACCATTTGCCGCATCCCCTGCTGGCGCTCGAACGCATCGCCTCGGTGACGCGCGGCCTGTTGATCCTGGAAACGGTGGTGGACCTCATTGGCTTGCGGCGGCCCGCGATGGCGTTCTATCCGGAGCGTCAACTGAATGACGATCCGACGAACTGGTGGGGCCCGAACGCGGCGGCCGTGCACGCCATGCTGCGCGCCGTCGGGTTTGCGCGCAGCCGCTCCGTGACGCCGCAACCATCGGCCATCTACCGCGGCCTCCGCGCGGCGGCGCATCATCTCAAGGGCAAGAACCGGTTCAATCTGGCGTTCCGGCAGGACCGCATGGTCTTTCACGCCGAGAAGTGAGGCTACACGCCTTCGGCGATCTGCGTGCGCTCGGCGCCGGCCGTGACGGCGCCTGCCCAATTACCCAATTACCCAATTCCCCGATTCCCCATTATCCTCGCCCCATGTCGACAACCGTCGGATTCATCGGTCTTGGCGTGATGGGCCGGCCCATGGCGAAACACGTGATGGCCAAGGGCCATCGATTGATCGTCCACAGCCGGAGCCCGAAACCGGTTGACGAGCTCGCCGCCGCCGGTGCGACGGCGGCCGCGTCACCAGCGGACGTGGCCCACCAGTCCGATGTGGTCATCACGATGCTGCCCGATACGCCCGACGTCGAGGTCGTGATTGCCGGGCCTGACGGCATCGTGGACGGCCTGAAGTCCGGCGCCGTCGTGATCGACATGAGCAGCATCTCGCCGGTCGTCGCGCGCCGGCTCGCGGCGCTGGTCGCGTCGAAGGGCGCAACCATGCTCGACGCGCCGGTGAGCGGCGGCGAGATCGGCGCCGTCAACGCGACGCTGTCGATCATGGTCGGCGGCGACCCGGACGCCTTCGTGCGGGTTCGTCCCGTGCTCGCCTGCATGGGCCACGCCGATCGCATCGTGCACGTCGGCGCGGAGCCGGGCTCCGGCCAGATCTGCAAGGTCTGCAACCAGATCGCGATCGGCGGTGCGCTCGCGGGCGTGAGCGAGGCGTTTGCGGTCGCTCGAAAGGCCGGCGTCGATCCCGCGCTCGTCCGCCAGGCGCTCCTCGGCGGATTCGCCGCAAGCCGCGTCCTCGAGGTGCACGGCGAGCGCATGCTCACGGGCAATTACACCCCCGGGTTCCGGACGAAGCTCTATCAGAAGGATCTTCGCATCGCCCACGAAACCGCGGCCGCCCACGCCGTCGCCATTCCCGCGACAGCGCTCGTCGCGCAACTCGTGAACGCGCTGGTGGCGTCCGGCGGCGCCGATCTGGACTACTCGGCGATCGGGACGGTCATTTTCGACATGGCGGGGGTGTCCGACCCGACCTGAAGGGTTCCACCGCCGGTTCCCGCCGCTGTCACAGCGCGTTTGGCAGGCCGGCGTTGCGTGTTCCTGCGCCCTCCCGCTCGCCGCTTGCCGCGACGCAGGGTGATCGCCGCCTTCGCTGAAGCTACGGCGGCCAAGGGGTCTGCCTCGCGGCGCTCGCAAAGGTCGGGCGCAGAAACACGCAACGCCGACCTGCCAAACGCATTACTCCCTCAGCCGCTGCGCGAACGTCAGCAGGTATCCGTCCGGATCGAGCAGCGCAAATTCCCTCATGCCGTAGAACTGATCCTTCAGGCCCATCACGATCTTCGCCTGGCTGCTGATCTCGGCGTGCAGCGCGTCGACGTCATTCACGATGATGAACAGCGTGGACGTGTGGCCGGCGCGAAGCGTCGTGTACTCGGCGAGGACGGGCTTCGCGTCGTTCAGGAACAGCTCGACGCCGCCGCGCTCGAGCCAGGCGAACACGAACGGCGGTTCCGCTGGCACGGAATCCTTGAGGCGGAAGCCGAGCACGTCTCGATAGAAGGCCAGGCTGATGGCCATGTCGGAGACGAGCAGGTTTGGCGTGGCGGATACGAAGTTCACGGTTGGCGTTGTCGTCACAGCTACTCCTTCCGGCGGCGAATAACCTGCGGGCCGGGGCGTGCCAATCGAGTGTGCGCGGGCTCGCACGGATCGGTCGGACGCTCGAAGCCGGCGCACACCAACGGCGTGCTCGCAGCTCCTGCATCCGCGACCCTGCGAGAAACGGGTGGCGGGTAGGGCCTGCTGATGGTGCCGCCTGCGCAGGCCCGCCAGGGACACCCAAATCTAGCAGGTTGCTGAAGCGGCCGCCGTCTAACTACGCGTTTGTAGCTCGTCAGTCTGCGGCACGAGGGACAGTAATTGGGTAATTGAGTAATTGGTAATTGAGTAATTGAAGACAATTACCCAATTGCTCAATTACCCAATTACTCAACATGAATCTAGCCTCCGCACAGGCCCGCACGCGGCCCCGTCGCGCCCCCGGCCGGCTTTGGCCACACGTTGTCGCCCGGGTCCCGATCCGGAAAGCGGCACGACGGATCGAGCGTGATCGTGGTGATGGCGCGGCCGCCGAAGTCGAGCGCGGCCTCGAACGTCCGGCTGCCGTTGAACCAGACGTCCACCGGCCAGGTCACGATCGCGGTGGTGTCGTTCACCATTTTCGCGTTCGTCATGGGCTTGATGGCCGGACCGGATGCCGCGAACTGCACCTTGAGCACCACGGGTGACGGCATCTGGCCGGCCTGTCGCACGGTCACCGTCGTCCGCGCGCCGGACGTCGAGACGTTGGCGATCGATCCGTCCACTGAGTCCGTCGTCCAGAGCCAGGAGTACCAGAACCAGCCGAGATCCTGCTTGAGCTCGCTGTTCATGAGAAACACGTAATCCCACGGCGACGGATGCTTGAAGCTCCAGACCTTTGTGTACACGCTCATCGCGCGCTGCACTTCCGCGTCCCCCACGATGCCGCCGAGCATGGAAAGCATCAGCGGCGTCTTGCCGTACGTCTGGAAGCTGTAGCCGCCGCCGGCGTGGTTCGCGTTCCACATCAACGGCGCCTCGCTTTCATCGCCGCTCATCCGCCCGTAGCTCTGGCCCAGGCCGTCGAGATTCGCGGGCGCCTTGCGCTCGTCGGCCTCCGACAGGATGTTCATGTACTCGTTGAATCCTTCGTCCATCCAGCCGTACCACGTCTCGTTGTTGCCGACCATCATCGGCCACCACTGGTGCGCCGCCTCGTGATCGGCGGCGCCCTGGTTGGAGTTGATGACCATGGGGTACTCCATGCCGGCGCTCGGGCCGTCCTGCAGCGTCAGTTGCGGAAACGGGTACGGCGCCCAGAGCTTCGAATAGAACTCGAGCGCGTGCCGCGTGATCGGTCCGGCGTTGGCGAACAGATTCGCGCGTTCCGGCAGATGCACCATATGGATGGGCACCGCGCCTTTGCCCGGAATCGTCGCGCGGGTGGCGCGCCAGACGTAGTTCTTCGCGGTCGCCCAGGCGAAGTCGTTCACCATCTCCGCCATGAAGTGCCACACCAGCCGATCGCCGGCGGCAGTCGATTGGCCGGGGCCCACCTCGTCGGGACCGACGATGGTGATGACAGTGTCGGATTCGAGGACCTTGGCCAGACGCTCCCGGGCTCGCGCGGTGAGCACCTCCTGCGGATTCTGGAGGACACCCGTCCCGGTCACGATCCACCCTGCGGGCACGTCGATGCGCACGTCGAACCGGCCGAAGTTGTTGTAGAACTCGGCCGGTCCCAGATAGATGTTCGTATCCCAGCCACGGAGGTCGTCGTACTTGGCGACGCGCGGGAACCACTGCGTCGGCTGGAACAGCGTCTCGTCAAAGCGTTGCGTCATGCGATGGCCGCTCCCGTTCGTGCCGCCGGGAAGTTTGGTGCGCCAGGCGATTTCCAGTTTCGCCGTCGACCTGGCCGGAACTGGCGCGGCGAGCGCGATGCGGGCCCGCGTCTGATCCAGTCCCGAGACGGACAACCGCCGCGCGACGCCAGCGCCGCGTCCGCCCGCCGGGGCCGCCAGGTCCACGGCTTCGCCGTTGACGCTGATTTTCGTGATCACCATGCCTTCGGTGTTCTCGGCCGGGACCGACCCGCCGCGCGGGACGAGGCCGCGATAGATGTTGTGGTCCAGGCGGAGGAAGACTTCGGCGAGCGGCTGCGGGCTGTTGTTGTGCAGCGTGATCGTCTCGTTGCCCGTGATTGTCTGCGTTGGCGGATCGAGCCGCGCGGTGATCGCGTAGTCCGTCTGCAGTTGCCAGTAGTTCTTGCCCGGCCGGCCCGTCATGTCGCGCGTGCCGGCGTCGTGGGCGCGGCGAATGGCGTTGGTGAGCGGCACGTCGCGTCGAATGGCGCGCGGCACGCCGGCGGACGTGGCGCCGGGCCGGGTCTGCGCGTCCGGGCTCTGGGCCTGGAATCCGGCGATCGCGACTGGGACGAACAGTGTGATGAGCAGCGCAGCGCGGCGAGTCATGGCGGTCTCCAGAATCGGATGCTACCAGAGAGGCGGCCGACAACCTCCGCCAAGGCTACGGTGGTCCGCCGTACTTCAGTCGAAGGCGGAAGCCCGCCCCGACGTCTGCACCCGGGCACCAACACCGTTTTCCAGATCGGCCTGGCGTGTTCCGGTGCCCGACCTTTGCGAGCGCCGCGAGGCAGGCCCGATCACGCTGCCTTGCGGCAAGCGGCGAGCGGGAGGGCTCCGGAACACGCCAGGCGGATCTGGAAAACGCTCCAGCTGGTCGTCAGGCGGCTGCCGCCCGCCGCGACGAAGGGCTGCCAACGCCTTCGGCGGGTCCTGCGTCTAAGCTCGATACATCGAGGCTCGACGCATGAATCCGCTGTCATTTCTGCCCCTGACCCCGCACCAATTCCACATCCTGCTGGCGCTCGTCGATGGACCGCGTCACGGGTACGCCGTCATCCAGGAGGTCGAGCGCCGTACGGACGGCGCGCTGCGGCTGGGCACCGGCACGCTCTACACCGCCGTGGCCCGGCTCGCGGAGCTCGATCTGATCGCGGAGGCGGAGCGAGAAGACGAACGGCGGCGCTTCTACCGGCTGACGCCGCTCGGACGAGCCGTCCTTCGCGCGGAAACGGCAAGACTTGAAGCGCTGGTCCGGCACGCGCACGATCGCGGCATCCGGCCGGCCCCGGCGAGGCGATCGTGAGCGCCCGCCCGCGATTCGTCCGGCTCGCTCGGGCCATCCATCGCGGCCTGCTGATCCTGGCTCCGCGCAACGTTCGCCGCGTGTACCGCGCGCAGATGATCGAGACGTTCGAAACGGCGTGCGAGGCGGCGGCGGCGCGCGGATCGGGTGCGGTGTGCGGCCTGCTCCTCCGCGAGATTCGGGATCTGCTGTCGGCCCGGCGCGTGCATCGATCGGGTGCCCGCTGGCCGCTCGCGACCGCCGCGGAGAATCGCCACCGCGGAGGCCGCCAGCGCGTATCGTGGCTGGACGCGTCGGTCTGGCGGCCGACGCTGCGATCGCTCCTCCACCGGCCGGCGTACTCCGCGGCCGCGATCGTGACGCTCGGGTTCGGTACCGGCATCCTGACGGCCGTGTTTTCGCTGGTGGACACGGTGCTCATCAAACCGCTGCCGTATCCGGACGCGGATCAGCTCGTCACGGTGTATGAATCGAGTCCCGTGGCCCGCGAGCGGACGAGCCTCGTGGCCCCTGGACGCCTCGAGGACTGGCAGCGGCTCAATCGCAGCTTCGCGGCCCTCTCGGCCAGTTATAGCGAGAGCGTGACCGACACGAGCGGCGACGAGCCCGAGCGTCTCGACGGCCGGCGCGTCACGCCGCGATTCTTCACGGTCTTTGGCGCGCCGCCAATCGCGGGCCGCACGTTCAGCGACCTCGAAGAAGCGCCGAACGGCCCGGCCGCCGCCGTGATCAGCGATCGGTTCTGGGCGCGGCGATTCAACCGCGATCCCGCCGCGGTCGGGCGTGCGCTGTCGATTGGCGGCCGGCAGTATCCGATCGTCGGCGTGATGGCATCGTCGTTCGCCGGCGGGGGCACCGACCTGTGGCTGCCGGCGCAGGTCGCGCCCGGCCTGCTCCAGGTCCGGGACGCGCGCTTCGTCAACGGCATCGGCCGCATGAAGCCCGGCGTGACGCTCGATGCGGCCGCGCACGATCTGCTGGCAGTCCAGCAGGGGCTCGCGAGGCAGTTCCCCAAGACCGACGCCGGCTGGTCGGTCGAGCTGCGCCCGCTCAAACAAGTGCGGATCGGCAACGCGCAAAGCGGCCTCACGCTCGTCTTCGCGGCCGTCGCGTCGCTCTGGCTGATGGCCATCGCGAACATCGCCGGGCTGATGCTCGCGCAGATTCATCGGCGATCGCGCGAGCTGGTGCTTCGCGCAGCACTCGGCGCCTCGCGGGCGCGGGTGATGGGCACGGTGATCCGCGAGGGATTCGTCCTCGCGTCGCTGGGCGGCCTGCTCGGCACGACGCTCGCCGTGTGGCTCATCTCGATCATGACGTCGAGGCTCGCCACGACGCCGCGCATTGGTGAACTGACGATGGACTGGCGGGCGCTCGGTTTCGCGTTCGCGACGAGCGTTGCGGCGGCCGGCGCGTTCAGCCTGGTGCCTGCGCTCGCGGCCACGCGGCGCGGCCTCACCCAGATGGCGGCCGGCCACAGCCGATCGGTCGTGGGCGGACGCCATCGGATGCAGAAGGTCCTGGTCGTCGCCCAGGTGGCGCTCGGCGTGCTGCTCGTCGGATCCGCGACGCTGCTCGTGCGCAGCTACGTCAACCTCACTCGCGTGGACACCGGATTCGACGCCTCCGACGTGATCACGTTCCAGGTCGGCGCGCGCTGGGATGAGGATCGCGCGCGTGTCGGACAGCTCCAGACCCGGCTGCTCGAACGGCTGGAAGAACTGCCGCACGTCTCGGACGCCGGCATGACGAACTTCCTCCCGGCATCCGGCGCGTCCCTGCGTTATCAGATCCGCGTCGACGGCATCGCGGGTCCCAACCCGGACGGATCGGTCAACGTCGGCACGCGGATGATCAGCGCCGGCTACCTCCGTGCGATCCGCGCCCCGCTCCTCGCCGGCGAGTGGTGCCCCACCACGCCGGGCGACGTCAAGGGACCGGTCATGGCCATGGTCAATCGCCGGTTCGTCGATCGGCACGCGGACGGCCAGAATGTGGTCGGCCGCCTCCTGAAGATCACCTCTTTGCCGAAGAACACGTTCACGATCACCGGCGTCGTGGGGGATCTCGCGGAGGACAACCACGCGACGTCACCCGTCCCGTACCTCTATACCTGCCCCGTCGCGGGTGCGTGGCCGGATCCGGAGTACGTCGTGCGGACGTCCGACGCGCGCGCGTTGGCCGCCGATCTGCGCCGGATCGTGCACGAGATCGATCCGACGCGGGCGATCTTCGACGTGCGGCCGCTGCAGGACGTGATGGACACGAGGCTGGACCAGCCGCGGCTCGACGCGGCGATGCTCGGCCTGTTCGCGTCGGCCGCGCTCCTGCTCGCGGCAATCGGCATCTACAGCCTGTTCATGTTGGTCGTCTCGGAAAGCGCGCGCGAGATCGCGGTGCGGCTCGCCATTGGCGCCGCGCCGGCCCAGGTGATGGGGCTCGTGCTCAGCGGAGCGGGCCGTCTGCTCCTCGCCGGACTGGTCATCGGCGTCGCGCTGGCTCTGGCCGCGGACCGGCTGCTGCGGGGCGTGCTGTTCGGAGTGGGCCGGCTGGATTCGCCGGCGCTCGGCGCGGCGCTGATGACGATTGCGCTCGTCTCCCTCATTGCCGTGGCGGTACCGGCGCTCCGAGCGTCCCGCATCGCCCCTATCGAAGCCCTGCGGGGCGACTGACCAGCCCTTGCTGTCCCGGACGCCGCGCCGAAAGCGTTTTCGGGATCGCCCGGATTACTTGTGTGCTGAATGGTCCGCCGCCGGCCTGTGGCCCTGCGACATCCGCATGTTCCACATCCGGCCCATGCCGCTCGTGGGAAGCCTCAGACGAAAAAACACGTGGAACGAAACCGGCCGTTCGGTGTGTGTCGGTTTTAGTATCTCGGGCACGCCGTAAAGTGTCAGCCCTCCACCGATCGCCGCCTCGAACTCGCGCCACGTGAGCAGGCGCCGGGCCGCACCCAGCGTCACGGCCGTCACCACTCGCGAGCCCTCGACTTCCTCTTCGTCACCGGGATCGGGTACCTCGCCGGTCAACAGGAGCTCCGTCTCGACCTGCTGAACGTCCACCCGGGCGAACAGTGAATTGGCCGCGTGCTCGACCGTGAACTCGCCGAACAATCCGTGCCGCCGCTCGCCATGTGACGAGTTGACCCCGTAGCCGATTGTGCCTGCCGCGAAGCCGGCTTCGTCGGGCCGGAACAACGAGAGGGACGCCGTTGTCCGCGTCGCGTCGCCCGGAATCAACTCCTCGGGCTCGCGCAACCGACCGCTCGATACCTGCACCTCCAGATCCGGCGATGGCCGGAACCAGACTCGGCCTGCCACGGAGTCCAAGGCGCCGGTTTCGAGATCCCAGCGATTGTCGTCCGGCTCGCGGGCGTTGAACACCGAACCCTCGAAAGTCCAGCGCCCATGCTCGAGCGCCGCGCTGATCACACCAAAGCTCAGATGGGTCGAGTCGAACGTGTGATGGCCGAGCGGCGCCATCACGAGGCCCGCCGCCGACGGGCGATGCATGAACGCGACGGGTCCCAGCGTCGGCTCGCCGACCGGGCCGCCTGCGAGGACGAGACTCGTATTCGCGGTCATCGCCGTGCGCCACGACGCAGCGAGCTGCATGAAGAGATCGTGGGGATGCTGCCGATCGACGAGCGGCTTGCCGTCGAGCGCCTCGCCCACCTGAAAGATTTCCCGATAGCCGTTCTTCCCCACCGTCAACGGATCGAGGCTCAGCATCGCGTTGAACCCGAATTGATGTCGGCCGTGCTCCCGCATGAGGATGCCCATCCACCAGTTCGGCACGAAACATTCGTCGCCGCCGCGTGGGCCACCCTGGTGGTTGAAGACGCCAAACACGACGCCGTCCTGCATGAAACGCCACGCGGGGGTCTCGGCCGGCTGGTGGTCATGCGCGGGTTTCTCTTGTGGTGCGGGCGCCGGCGGGATCTGCGCGTACGCAGATGAGGCGCTTCCGGATAACGCGCACACGACCAGCACGGCTCTCTTCAACATGTCCGTTCCAACGCCTTCGACAACGACACCACGGCCCGAACGGCCGCTGGAGCGACGTCAACGGGCGCGTCAGATCCGGAGTGGAATGTTCGCGGAGATGAGGAGTGGAACGGCAGCCGGCGGATCAATGGGTGTACCCGGTTGTAGATGCGGGAGAACAGGACCCGCCGAGGGGACACCGAGCAGGACCAGCGAAAGGACGCGGTGGAGCACGACACGCCCAGTATACCGTCCTGATGCGATCACCGCGGACGACTCCAGCCCAGGCGCTTGGCGATGAGACGATCGACCAGGCGCTTGGGAAGCACGCGGCCGATCAGCCATTTCATCGGTTCCGGAGTGACCGTGTAACGAGTCCGCGGTCGCGGCGTCGTGAGCGCGGTCAAGACGGTCCGGCCGATCGTCTCAGCCGGCAATCCCCGCCGGCCGCTTTCGATGGAGAAGTCTTTCGCCAGCTTCAGCGCCGGCGCGTAGCGCGTGTGCGCGAGCCGCCCGACGTCCAGCGTGTCGACCTTGTCCCAGATCGGCGTGGCGACCGCGCCCGGCGCGATGACGACGACGTCGATGCCGAACATCAGCAGCTCGCGCCGGAGGGCCTCGGACATTCCCTCCATGCCGAACTTCGAGGCGCTGTAGGCGCCAGCGAAGGGCGACGCGCTCCGGCCGCCGATTGACGACATCATCACGATGCGTCCCGGCGAGCCCGTTCTCGTGTCATCCGTTCCCAGCAACGGCGCGAACGCCTGCGTGATGAACAGCTGCGCGATGAGGTTGACCTCGAGCTGGCGGCGGAAGTCGTCGATCGGCAGATGCAGCAGCGGGCCCGGAAACGCGACGCCCGCATTATTGACCAGTCCGAACAGCGTCTGCCCGTTCAGATGTCTGGAGACCTGCGCCGCGCCGTCCTCGACGGCCGCATAGTCGGTCACGTCGAACAGCAGAGGGCTGAACAACGGACCCAGCTCTCCGCGCAGACGATCCGCGTCCTGCGGCCGCCGGACGCTGCCGAAGACGTGAATGCCTTCCTGCGTCAGGACTCGTGCAGTCGCATAGCCGATGCCCGTGGAGGTGCCGGTGACGACGACGGTTCGCATGTGGAACGTAGGCCGAAGGCCGAAGGCCATAGGCCCTAGGCGAAAGGCCCAGGGCCCTAGCTCGAAAGATTAAGGCCAATCAGGTGGAGCCTTGGGCCTTTCGCCTTCGGCCTATGGCCTACGGCCTTGCGCCTCTCCGCCTGGCCTTCGGCCTACTCCCTATCTCGGTGTCGGCGGCGGCTGGCGAGCGATGCGCGCGCGATTGTTCGCGAGATTGGTACGTAATCGACAGGCCGACGAGCGCCTGGCTGCCCGCCGTCGCGCTGTCTCCCGCGCCGACGAATCGCACGACGGGGTTCGGGAGCTCGAAGTTCGCGAGCGTGGCGGAGTACGCGAGCCGCGCCTCTTTAACGACGAGCTGCTGGCCCGCGACGGTCGTCGTGCCGAGCTCGATCGGAGGTCCGTCGAGCAGCAGCTGCTTGAGGAACGTCTCGGGCATCGTCAACCCGCCCGGTGCGAGCGGCTCGACGCGGCACGGAATCGCCTGGTCGGCGATCGTCACGGTGGACCGGAGCTCACCGGTTTCCGGATCGAGCGGGAAGATGTCCTCACCGTTGGGCTCGGGCAGCGTTCCAGGTTCGATCGTCACCTTCGATCGCGGCGGGAAGCTGAGCGTGATGACGTGATCCTTCCACGCGGCAAGGCTGAGCACGCCCCGCGATCGGCCCGCGAGACCCGCATCGGCGACGTACTTCGTGATGTCGGTCGGGAGCACGGCCACTTTCGTCAGCTTCGTCGTGCCCGCTTCGAGATCGAGCTCGAGCATCCCGGCCGCTCGCTTGTCTTGTTCCCGGGCCTTGTCCTTCGGTGGCTCAACCGGCTTCTCGCCAGGTTTCGGTTTCTCCGGAACGGGCGGCTTGAGCGCGAGCTCGGCCGCGAGTTTCTCGTCGATCACCGTCACTGGCGCGCCGGTGGAGACGAGGAACGCGTACGGCCCCTTGCCGTTGATCATCAGGCGAACGACCGCCCGACCCGCGACGAGCTCCAGCGGCAGCACGATTGGTCCGGCCTTCTCTGGCTCGGCCAGGCGGCGTGCCGTGCTGACGGCCGGTTGAGGCTTCGGCGAAGGCGTCGTCTGACCAGCCGGCGGCGGGGTCGTCTGCTCGCCTGACGGGGGCGTCGTGGCCTGCCCACTCGCAGGCGGCGTCGTCTGACCAGCCGGCGGCGCGGTGGTCTGCCCACCTGTCGTGGGCGCAGTGGTCGGCGCAGTCGGCGGCGGCGCAGTGGTCTGCCCGCCTGGCGGCGGCGGGACGGATTGCCCCACAGCCAAGGCCAGCACCAGCGAGGCGAAAAAAGCCAGCATGATGATCCCCTTAAGGACGAGGCGGCCGGTCACTCGGCCGCGTGGGCCCCTGGGGACGGGCCATGTAGCCGCTGCGTGATCTTACGTTCAATTTGCCCTGCTTGGCATTGACTCGAAGGGAATACCACCCGGGCTCCGGGGAGGCCGCGATCGCCAGGTACATATTGATGCCGGAGGTCGCTGACGAGCTGCCGGGCGGCCACGCTCGCGTGGGCCGGCGCGCTCACGAACGTCGTCGTCCCGCCCGTCCATTGGGCGAGGTCGGCCAGGCTGGCGGACGGCAGGGTGATCGGCAACACGGGAACGCTGTGCTCGGGACGCGTCATCGGCGCCACCGCCGCGAGGATGTACACGGGCACGTCGATCGACGCCGCGGCTGCGGACACCGCCTCTGGCGTATTGATGCTGCTCGTATCGATGCCATCGGTCACGACGACGATGCATTGCCGATTCGCGGGGCGGAGCTCGAGCACGGCGGCCACTTTGCCAATCGCGTCGTAGAGCGAGGTCGATCCCAGCGGCTCCACTTCCGACAGCGCGCGGTCGATGGCCCTGGCGTCAGCCGTGAACGGCACGTCCTGGTACAGACGTTTGGAGAACGTGAAGAGCGCCACCTCGTCCGTCTTCGGGTCGATCCACTCGAGTACGTGGCGAACGATGGATTTCGCGTCGGTCAGGCTCGAACCGACCGCCATGCTGCCGCTCGTGTCGAACAGCAGCGCGAGCGAGATCGGCGCGCGATCGTTGACACTGAAATCCACGATCGCGCGCGGCGTGCCGTTCTCGAGTACTTCGAACTCTTCGCGCTTGAGCGTCTGGATGCGGCGATGCTTCGAATCCGTGACGACGGCGCTGATCGGCACGCGCCCGACGGTCGCGGTGAACGTCGCTTTCGTGGTTTCCTGCTGGCCCGATGAGACGAGCAGCGTCTGGCCCGCCATCGCGAGCGACACTATTAAAAGGATGCTGTTGCGAGGTCTGGCAGTCATGAGCTTGTAACGGATCTCGACGGACTCCCCGGTGCAAGGCCCATGCCGCGCCGGGCCCGGCAGCGTCACGCGCACGCAAACGCGCCGAATTCGATATCGTGCGTTGAGGAGTACGGTTTTGAACGCGAGGGGACGGATCGGCGCGCACATGTCCGTCGCGGGCGGCGTGTCCAAGGCCGTCGACCGGGCGGAAATCCACGGCTGTGAGGCGCTGCAGATTTTCAGTAAGAACGCCAGCCAATGGCGCGCGCGGCCGATCGACTCCTCGGAGATTCGCCGCTTCCGCCGACGCGTGGACGACACCGGTCTCACGCCGGTCGTTTCGCACGGCAGCTACCTGATCAATCTTGCGACGACGTCGCCCGCGCTGCGTGAGTTGTCGATCGCCGCGCTCATCGATGAGCTCGATCGCGCGCATGCGCTCGGTCTCCTCGGGGTGGTGCTGCATCCCGGCACGTGCACGGCCGGGACGGTGTCGGACGCGCTGCGTCTCGTCGCCGACGCCGTTCGCCAGGCGTTCCGCGCCCGCCCGCGACGCCGGACGATGGTGCTGTTCGAGCACACCGCCGGCCAGGGCCGGACCATCGGCCATCGCTTCGAGCATCTCGCCGCCATCCTCGAGCACCTCGATGGATCGCCGCGCGCGGGCGTCTGCCTCGACACCTGCCACCTCGTGGCATCCGGGTACGACATCGCGACGCCGGACGGGTACCGCGAGACGTTCGCGGCCTTTGGCCGTCTCGTCGGGTTCGACCGCTTGCGCGTGCTGCACGCGAACGACTCGAAGCGGCCATGCGGCAGCCGGGTCGATCGCCACGAGCACATCGGGGACGGCTGCCTGGGCCTGGAACCGTTCCGGTGGCTGCTGCAGGATCCGCGTTTCGCGGATCTACCGATGCTCATCGAGACACGAAAATCCGCGAGTGCCTGCAATCCCCGCACGGTCGTCCGCGATCCGCTGGACATCCGGAACCTGGAGACCCTTCGCCGTTTGAGAGAAACGCTCACGGCCCGCCGGTTCCGGGAAGCGCGATAGGATGTCGCTCGATGTGTCAGCCCATTCGTGCGATGGCGGCAGGGCTCGTGCTCACGCTCATCGCCGTCACGCCGTGCGCCGCGCAGAGCGCGCGCCGGTGGGAAGTCGAGGGACATGGCGGCCTCTCGTGGGGCTCGGTTTCGTCGGACGGAACCGCCGCGCTGCCGCCGGCCGGCGCGCCCATTCCGTCCATCAGCCCGCTATTCCCCAGCCGCCGGACCTCGTCGTGGTTCTTCGGCGACGGAGCGGAGATGCTGAACGCCGCCGCCGCCGACCTGGGACTCGCGGCACGGATCACGCCGCTCGACGCGGCACTGCGCTCTCCGGGACTCGACTACGCCAGTGCGGCGGTGCTCGGCGTGAGGCTGCGCCGCGTACTCACGCCGAGGTTTTCGGCGGAGGTCACGTTCGACCTCCTTCCCGGTTCTGGCGATGTCTCGCCCGAGCTCTTCGACGCCGCCGACACGACGCAGCGGAGCTTCGAGGCCGCGTTTCGCGAATTGTTCGACTCAGGCCCGTTTGCGTCCGTGAACGTGACGACGCAGATGACGTCGGCGGGCGGTTCCGCGCGTGAGCTCCTGCTGACGGGAGCGTTGAACTGGCAGATCGGATCCGGGGAATCGTTCGCGCCATACCTCACCTTCGGCGGCGGGCTGGTTTCCGGAATGGGCGATCTCTCGTCGATCGAGATCGAAGGCACCTACGAGTTCATGATTGTTTCCCAGACCGGCGCCCTCGTCGGGCCCTATCACGAGGCCGATCGGATGACGATGCGCTTCGAGCGAAGCACGTCGTTCGTCGGTCTCGCGGGCGCGGGCGTCCGGCGCGACATGTCCGACCGCTGGGGATTCCGGATCGACGGCCGGTTCCTGATTGGCCAGGAAAACAGCCGGCTGCTGATCGATGCGAACCCTGATGTCCGGCTCACCTCGCCCGGTGACTTCATTGAATCGTTGACCAACCCGAACATCCAGTTCAGCAACAATCCGGCGACGGGCCGGCAGTCCACACTGAGCGGCGAACCCATCGACGGGTTCGTCGCGTTCAAGGCCACGGGAATCCAGACCCGTGTGCTCGTGACCGTCGGAGTTTTCGTCTCTTTTTGAAAGCCTTCGAGCCTTTGGGCCTCTGTCATCTTTTCTTCAGGGCTCGCGGGCCACCCGCTCGCTCGCCTCTCAGAACTCGCTATCCTCGCCGGCCGCAGGCGGCAGCCGTAGGTAGAAAATACCGAGCCCGTGTGTGGCCGCGATGAGCACCCGCTGGTCGGCCACCATTTCGAGATCGACCATGAGCGCTTCCGGGAAACCGACCCCGGCCAGCTGCCAGCTGTTCGATCCGTCGCGGAGAATCAGCGGCCCAAAGTCAGTCGCGGCGTAGAGGTCGCCGCGCCGGTCGTCGAACGCGATCGTGTTGATCGGAATGTCGCCCAGGTCGAAATCGAGCGACGTGAATGTCGCCTGGCGCAGGGCCGGGTTGTACACCGCGCGAAACACGTGCCCCGGCGTGGACGGCGTGATCGAGTTGAACCCCGAATACGAGATGTACGCGACGTTGGGGTTCGTGCGATCCGCCAGAACGCGCGTGACGAAGCGGTTCGGCAAGTTCGGCAGATCGATGCGCACGAACTCGACCGCCGCCGCCGGACCGTCGGCGTTCTTCGAGACGAACAGCCGGCCAAAATTGGTCGCCGCCCAGAGTGTCCCGGCGTCGGCGGGCGTTCGCTCCGCCGCGACCACGATGCCGCCGGCGCGATCGCCTCCGTACAAAAGACTCGTCAGGTCACCCGGCTGGCGGCCGGGAAAATCGGGCGCTGAGCCGAGCGGAAACGGATACGGCACGCCGAGCGGCACCCAGTCCCCGCAGATCGCGATCTGAACTTCGCCGGCCTGAAACCGGCAGTTCGCCTCGAGGAAGGTCTGATCGCCGCCGTTGTTCTGCGTACGCCAGACGTGCTGGAACGCGGTGTATTGCGTGTTGGGATTGACCAGATCAAAGGTGATGAACTGCCGGCCCGTGGACGCGGTGACCGTGGCGCGCTCGCCCGACATGAAAATCGGTTCGTCGGTGCGCACCCAGAACGAGGACTGGCCGTTCCGGAAGTTGGTGAAGAACCGGTTGCTCTGAAAGCTCGCGAACAGCACCTCGCTCCGCGCGGGATGGAAGCCGGACGCCGACGTGCCGTCGCCAAAGGGGAACAACGCCTTCCAGACACGAGGGTCGCCCGTGCCGTCCGTCCAGATCGTGCTGTTGTCCTGCAGGCCGCCCAGCAGCCGGGTCAGCGGCGCGCGCGGATCGACGGCCACGTTGTAGAACTGCAGCGTCTGCAGGCCCTTGTTCATGAAATGGATCCGCCGCGGCACGTCGCTCAGGGCGAGGCCGCACTGCGTCGGCGGGTTCGAACCGTAGATCGCCTGGCACCGACCCGCGTTGCTCACGAACGCGCCGTCGTTCCGGACGACGCCGCCGTCCGAGCCCACGAATGCGATGCGCGGGTTCTTCGGATGGAACACGACCGACCGCACGTCGACGTGGCTCGTGTTCCTGGGGTTCTGCGCGTCGTTCCCGAATCCAAAAAAACTCTGGCCGGCGTTCGTGGATCGGATCGTGGGCTCGCCCAAGTCACTGGTTGCGACGCCGCCGAGGATGACCGTATCGGGCTGTCCCTGCGGAACGGCGACGACGAGATCGTAGAAGCACTGCGAGCTGCAGAGCCGCCGGCTCGTCGAGCCCGGGTTCGACACCGAGTTCGACGTGAGCCTGATCCAGGCGCCGGTGTTCGACAGGCTCGCGCCCGATCCCGTGACGAGCGTCGAGGCCGGCACGTCGGCGTTGTCGAGGCGGTACAACCCCTGATCGTCGATGCTGGCCGTGCCGTTGTACACATACATGCGGGTGCGGCTGTTCTGCACCGTCAGGTCGAACATCGCGAGGTCCTGGAACCGGTTGAAGCCCACGATGGCGTAGACCGGTTTGAAGGCCGCGTCGCCGTTCTCGAGCGCCGGCGCCGATCGATGGATCGCGTTGTTCCAGGCCGACGCGTACACGATGCGAACATCGCGCGGATCGAGCTTGACGTGGCGGACGCCGGACATCGTGTCGCTGACGCCGGCCCCGAGGTGCGGATTCACCGGAAGAACGGGATCGAGCGGCGGCACCCAGATGAGCGACCACGTCGTGCCGCCGTTGTCGGTCTTGTACAGCCCGACGCGAGGCTGCGGGAAGCCGGGCGACTGCGTCTGCCCGCCGCGCACGCCCGTCATGCCCAGCATCGCGGTCGTCGTCGCCACGTAGATCGTCTGCGAGTTGCCCGGCTCGATGACGACGGTGCTGATGCCGCGCGTGAAGGTGAAGTCCATCGCGACGGCCGAGACCGCCGGATCGACGATCATCGTCGGCACGCGCGTCCAGGTGTCGCCGCCATCGGTCGATCGGTAAAGTCCCGTGCCGGCGCCGGAGTTGTTCGGCTGGTTGGTCTCGCCGGTGCCGACGAAGATCGTGTTGCCGCTCGGATCGTTCGCATCGAGCGCCAGGCTGCCGATGCTGTTGGTGCCGAGGCCCTGTGAAATCCACCGCCACTGCGGATCGTCCGGGTGCATCGCGTCGTCGGTCCGCCAGACGCCGCCGCCAGCCGTGCCGACCCAGAGCCGGCAGGGCCCGTCCTCCTCGCACGTCGGTGAAATCGCGAGCGCGGAGACGCGCCCCGAGACGTTTTCCGTGCTGCCGGAGTTCGGATTCTGGATGCTGGTCTCCGGCCCGAGCGAGGTCCACACGGCATCGACCGCGGTCCGGCCGCGGAACGCGATGCCCCGGAACGCCCAGTACTTTTCGAGTCCCGCGCGGAACAGCGCCGGGTGCCGGACGGTCGCCGGATAGGCCTGTTCGTACGCGTGGAGATCGTGAAAGCCAAGCGGCGAGTAGTTGTCCGGCGTGAGGAGCTGGCGTTCGGCGGGCGGAGGCTGCTGCGTCTGTTCCTGCGACTGGGCGCGCGAGACGACGTTCGATACCGTCGCAGCAGTCGCCAGGACGAGCACGACGCCGACAAGGATTCGTTCGGTGGTCATGGGAATAGCCTTGATGGTGAGGATCATACGCGGGAGCCGGAAAAACTGGGGAGTCAGGCAGCCGAGCGACTGGGAGTCCGTCGTCCGCGTCCGTTTGTGTATACTTTCCCGACGGGAGCTCCCCCCGATCGAGTCTTTAGGCCACTTCTTGAGGCCGTCCGTCTTCACCAGAAAGGGCGCACGTGGCGAAGTTTGCGAAGGGCGACCGGGTGTCACAGCCGCAGTACGGAACGGGGACCATCACCGAAACGGATGACACCTATACCGTGATCGATTTCGACGAGCACGGCATCAAAAAATTTCTGAGCGATCGGGTGAGCCTCACGCGATCGACGCAGCCCGCGCCGCCGCGAGCCACCGGGCGCCGCCGGACGGCGAAGCCGAAAGCCTGACCTCGACTATTTCAACTGCAACTGACCCCGCGGAGCCGGCGGGACACAGGAGAGGTACGCCGGATCGTTGACCGACGAATCCGGCTCCGGAACGGCGGACCGCTGCGGCGCGGAGAGGGCGTAGAGATAAATCGGCCGGTGGCCGCCGTACGTGTAAACGAGCGACCCGTCCAGACGATCGACGGTCCTCTGACCGGCGAAGCGCTGCACGAAGTAGTCAACCTCCGAGTCGTACGCGTCGATGGACGCGCGATCGAGGAGCGCGTACACCGCGACACCGCGGGCGTTCAGCCACTCCACCGCACGGTCGAGCCAGTCGCGGTCGAGGAGGTCGTATCGCATCGTCACCCGCCCGGCGTAATACCGGACCGATCCGCTGTGCAGCCAGGTGAGGACGACGCTGTTCGGCTCGGTGATCGACCGCACGGCGAGCGCCGCGCCGACGTACGCGCTGTCGCCGGGCCAGAGATTCATCATCCCGCGTTCGACGAGGAACGAGCGGCCCCGGACGCCAACCGCAAGGATGACCCACACCGCGATCATCGCGACCACCGGGCGCCTGATGCTCACCACCGCTACCGCGACCGCTCCCAGACCCAACATCAACAACGGCCAAAACGGCAGCAGAAACCGCAGGAATCCCCAGTCTTCGAACACCAGATAGAAACAGAACTGGGCCCAGAGCACCGCGCTGAAAATCCCCATGATCCAAAACACCCGGCGATCGGGAACAGCCGGCCAAAGCCGGCGCAGCGGGACCAGGATCGCGCCAACGCCCACGAGTGACAGCACGGTCTGCGATTCGATCAGCCATGCCGTGTAGTTCGTGATGTTCGGACCCACATTCGCCCAGGCGAACTGCTGGTTGAAGCTGCCGTATCCGGAGACGAACGGCGAACCGTACAGCGAATTGAAAATGACGCAGGTCGCGACGACGCCTGGCGTGAGGCCGGCGGCGAAGGCGGCAAGGTGGACGAGTCTGGAGAGCGGGCGCCCAGACAGACCGTCAGATCGGCGGATCACGAACCAGTGCCCGAGAACGGCGGCGAGCACCACCAGATTCGGGCGAATGAGAATCGCGATGCCGGCGAGCAGCCCGGCGCCAAATGACGACCACCACCCGCGCCCAAGCGCGACGACGAACGCCATCGTCCAGATCGCGGCGACCGGAACGTCGGTCATCGGCCGAAGCGCCGCAAGAATCACAGCCGGGCTCGTCGCCATGAGCCACGCGGCAAGCACGCCGGCCCCCGGCGATGCGAGCCGCCGGCCGAGCCCAAAGGTCGCCCATACCAGCAGACCGGCCATGACCGGCACGATCCCGAACATCGCGCAGTGGCCGGCCACGCGCTTGACCAGCGCCATGGCCATCGGCAGGCCGGGTGAATACGTCGGAATCAGTTCGCCTCGACTCTCGTCGCCCACCGGGGGGCGATACCCGAGCGGCGCGAAGGTCCACGCCGCTTGGGGCCACGGCGCCTGCTCCGCCCACGGTTCGGCCTGTTTGAGATGGCCGTCGAGCCAGAGGTCGGCCTGGCTGACGTAGCCGTACGAATCGGCTCCGAATCCGGCGGTCGTCCCGTCGGCGATCGTCGTCCCGGTTGCCCAGAGCGCCAGGGCGACGACGACGAGCCGGGGATCGAGCCGGGCATATCCGCGCGCACACGCGTCGAACGTGGCCTGCGCGCCATTGGCCCAGACGAACAGCGCGAACGCGACGGAGCCCCAGAGGAACGGGCGCATCGGCGCGTTGCTGGTCACCCTCAGACCGGAGACGTCCAGATCGAAACCGCCGAAGAGCAGGAGCGCTGCCGTCCAGATGGCGGCGAGCATGGTGGCGCCCAGCGCAACGCGGCGCACGATTCGGCGGGCCGATCGCGGATCCTCGGCCGGCCGATGAGCCGACGACACAATCGGATTCTAACGTTGGACAATCGACAGGCTTGGGTGGGACGATTACTTAATTGCTAAATTACTCAATTGCTAAATTACCCGATTCCCCTATGCCCTACTGGCTCGTCAAGGAAGAACCCGGCAACTACAACTTCGAAGTGTTCACGAAGGACGGCGGCACGACGTGGACCGGCGTGAAGAATCCGCTCGCCCAGAAACATCTACGCGGCATCCGGAAGGGCGACCTGGTCTTCTACTACCACACCGGCGACGAGAAAGCCGTGGTCGGCATCGCCAGAGCGGCCGGCGATGCCTATCCGGATCCCGCGGACCACGCCGGCAAGGCGCACGTCGTCGATCTCGTGCCGGTGAAGCCTCTTCCGCGTCCGGTCACGCTCGCCGAGATCAAAGCCGACAAGCGCTTCGCGAAGTTCCCGCTGACGTACCTGCCCCGGCTGTCGGTCATGCCCGTCGGCGAGACCGACTGGGCCGCGATTCTGAAGATGTCGGAGCGGGCTACTGCCGCACGGTGATCGAGCCGGCCATCCCCGGGTGGATGGTGCACGAGTACGGAAACGAGCCCGACGCCTCGAAGCGGTGTTCGAATGCCCCACCCGGGCCCACATCATTGCGGAACAGGCCGGTGGCGGAGACAACCGCGTGCGTGATGGTGTCGGTGTTCTCCCACGCGACCATGGTGCCGCGGTTGACGGTCAGATTGCCGGGCGTGAACGCCGCTGATGAGCCGCCGTCATAGCCGGCGCCGCGGATGGTGACGGTGCTGCCGGTCCCGCCGGCACCCTGGCCTGGAGACGTCGGCGACTTGGAACCGCAGCCGGCCGCCAAGGCGGCCACGGTGGTGAGCGCAAGAGCAAACGTAAGCGACGTGCGCATGGGTATACCTCCGGTCTACCCGAGGATCGAGCAAGACCGCTGCCAGCGGCGCCCGTGAAATTCGGCTCATTTCAGGCCTAAAACCGCTGATTCGGCTCGCCGTTTTTACGTAACACGTAAGGAATTACGAGCGGCGCTCGACGGCGGCCGACGGTTCCAGCTTGAGGACGAGTCCGCTGAGCGGCGGGAGTGTCAGGTTGAGGGAGACGGGGTGGCCGTGCGCGGCGGTCGCGTCGGTCGCGAGTCCGCCGCAGTTCCCCACGTTGCTCCCGCCGTAGACCGCCGCGTCGCTGTTCAGCAGTTCCCGGTAGAACCCCGCGGCAGGTACGCCGATGCGATAGCCGCGCCGCACGACCGGCGTCCAGTTGAGCACGGCCACAATCCACTGGCCGGCGTCGCGCCCGCGACGGATGAGCGACACGACGCTCGACTCATTGTCGTTGCAGTCGATCCACTCGAACCCGCGCGGTTCGAAATCGAGCTCATGCAGGGAGGGCTCGGCACGGTAGAGGCGGTTGAGGTCGGCGACGAAACGCTGCAGCCCGGCGTGAAGCGGTCCGTCGAGCAGATGCCAGTCAATCGACGAGTCGTGATTCCACTCGCGCCACTGGCCGATCTCGCTCCCCATGAAGAGCAGCTTCTTGCCGGGGTGCAGGTACATATAGGTGTAGAGCACGCGCAGGTTCGCGGCCTTCTGCCACGCGTCGCCCGGCGCCTTCATCATCATCGAGCCCTTCCCGTGCACGACCTCGTCGTGCGAGAACGGCAGGATGAAGTTCTCGTTCCACGCGTAGAGCATCGAAAACGTCAGGTGTTGATGCTCCCAGCGGCGGTAGATCGCGTCCTTCCCGGTGTAGGTGAGGATGTCGTGCATCCACCCCATGTTCCACTTGAACGTGAACCCGAGACCGCCGAGCCACGTCGGCCGGCTCACGGCGGGGAATGCGGTGGACTCCTCGGCAATCGTGATCGATCCCGGAAACTGCTCATGTGTGAGCTGGTTGAGCTCGCGCAGGAAGCCGATCGCCTCGAGGTTCTCGCGTCCGCCGTACTGATTCGGCACCCATCCATGGGGCTGGCGTGAGTAATCGAGATAGAGCATGGACGCGACGGCGTCCACGCGCACGCCGTCCACGTGGAACGACTCGAGCCAATACAGCGCGTTCGAGAGCAGAAAGTTCCGGACCTCGTGCCGCCCGTAGTTGAAGATGAGCGTCCCCCAGTCGCGGTGCTCGCCCTGACGCGGGTCGGCGTGCTCGTAGAGGGCGGTGCCATCGAACAGCGCCAGGCCATGCGCGTCCTTGGGGAAATGACCCGGCACCCAGTCGAGCAACACCCCGAGACCGTTCCGATGGCACTCGTCCACGAAAAACCGGAAATCGTCCGGCGTGCCGTAGCGGCTCGTCGGCGCGAAGAACCCGGTGACCTGGTAGCCCCACGAGCCTTCGAACGGGTGCTCCATGATCGGCAGGAGCTCGAGGTGCGTGAACCCTTCATGGATCGCGTACGGCACCAGCTCGGCGGCGAGCTCGCGCCAGTGGAGCGATCGAAATCCGGCTTCGGGTTTGCGCCGCCACGAGCCCGCATGGACTTCGTAGATGGCCATCGGGCGGTCGAGTGCCGTGCCGCGCTCGCGGCGTTCGCTCATCCAGGCATCGTCGCGCCAGACGTGACGGCCGAGATGGTGCGTGACGGACGCCGTCTCGGGCGGCCGTTCCGCCAGCAGCGCGAACGGATCGGCCTTCACCAACGCCGGGCCGTGGCGGGGCTGGATCGCGAACTTGTAGCGCATGCCTTCGCCGACGTCCGGCACGAACGTCTCCCACAGACCACTGTTGCCGACGCCGTGCATCGGATGACGATGCGGATCCCAGCCATTGAAGTCGCCGACCACGGAGACGGCCCGGGCGTTTGGCGCCCAGACGACGAACGAGTAGCCGCGGGCGCCACCGATTTCAGCCGGGCGTGCGCCCATCTTCTCCCAGGCGCGCAGCCACCGGCCTTCGCCGAACAGGTGCGCTTCGTAGTCCGTCACGAGCGCCGTGGACGTCGCGTCTGCTCGATCCGCACTCACGAAGGGAATGTGGCAGAAAAGTCCTGATCGGGCAAGCGTCTCACGCGATAGACTCGAAGGGCTGCGCCGCCACGATGAAAACGCTCATCGAGCACTTCGCCGTCGAATTCCGCCGCTATCGGGATCTCGCGGAAAAGGCCATGGCGCAGATTCCGGACGAGGCGCTCAACCACGTGCCCGCGCCGGACGCCAACTCGATCGCGATGATCGTGCGGCACGTCAGCGGCAACCTCCGATCGCGCTTCACCGACTTCCTGACGACCGACGGCGAGAAACCCTGGCGCGACCGCGACAGCGAATTCGTGGAGCGACCATACACGCGCGAGGAGCTCCGGAAGATGTGGGACGCCAGCTGGCAGATCGTGGACGCCGAGCTCGCCGCACTCACCGACGCGCACCTCCAGCAGCCCGTCGTCATTCGCGGCGTGCCGGCCAGCGTGCAGGAAGCGCTCTGCCGCGCGACCGCGCATATTGCGTATCATGCCGGGCAGATCGTGCTGCTCTGCCGGATGTACGGCACCCGCGCGTGGGCCTCTCTCAGCATGCCAAAACGAAAATGATTCTCGGGCTTCATCACGTCACGGCGACGGTGGACACCGCGCAAGCCGATCTCGACTTCTATCGAGACGCGCTGGGCCTGCGACTCGTGAAAAAGACCGTCAACTTCGACAACCACAACGTCTATCACTTCTATTACGGGGACGAGACGGGCACGCCGGGCACGATCTGGACGACGTTTCCGTACGCCGGCTGGGGCGTGCCGGTCGGCGTCAAGGGCGCCGGCCAGATCGGCGTCACGTCGTTTTCGGTGCCTGCCGGATCGCTCGGCGCGTGGATCGAACGGCTGCGCGCCCGCGGCATCGACGCCGTCGAAGATCAGCCGAGATTCGGCGAGGAGTCGATGACGTTCGCCGATCCGTCGGGGCTCCTGATCGAGCTCGTCGCGAACGGCCGCGATGCGCGACAGCCGTGGACGGACGGCGGTGTGGACACGGCTCAGGCGATTCGCGGACTGCACAGCGTGACGATGGTCGTCAGGACGTTCGACCGGACGGTCGAGTTCATGACGAACCGGCTGGGTTACAAGGTCGCGCAGGAAATGGAGGGACGTCTCCGCCTGACGGTCAACGGCGACGGGCCGGGCAAGACGATCGATCTGGTCGCCAACGAGCGGGGCCCGGCGGCGAAAAACGGGCTCGGCACCGTCCATCACGTCGCGATGGCGGTCGCCACAGCCGACGAACAGCTTCGCTACCGAGAGGAGCTCGTCGAGCTCGGCGTCAACGTCACGCCGGTGATGGACCGGCAATACTTCACGTCCATCTACTTTCGCGAGCCGGGCGGCGTGCTGTTCGAAATCGCGACGCTCGAGCCGGGGTTCATGTTCGACGAGTCGCGAGAGGAGCTCGGAAAAGCACTCAAGCTTCCGCCGTGGGAGGAGAAAAACCGAAGATCGATAGAGGCTGGGTTGCCGGAGATCGACAGATCGGCGGCGGGAGACCGGTCGGCGGCAAGCGGCGGATCGGTGTCGGTACGACGGGACTGAAGAGCACATGTCGGTACGGCGGGTACCTGGAACGAACTGACGCTGGCCAGCTTCATGAAAAAAGATGACGAGTTTCCGGTTCCACGTACCCGCCGTACCGACGGGCGCTTTTCAGTCCCGCCGTACCGACGAGCGCTTCTCAGTCCCGTCGTACCGACGAGCGCTTGTCACACCCATCGTACCGACCCGCGCACGTAAGAAGCATGATTCACGCCTCCGCCGACCCTCATCGTAATCAGCCCCTCGTTCATGTAGGCGCGCCGATTTCCTCCGCCCGCGGCGCCGTAATCATGATTCACGGGCGGAACGCCGCGCCCGCGAACATCCTGTCGCTCGTGCCGCTCCTCGCCCGGCCGGAGTTCGCGTACCTCGCACCCGCGGCGGCCGATGGCACCTGGTATCCCTACAGCTTTCTGGCGGAGCGCGACCGGAACGAGCCCGGGCTCTCGTCGGCGCTGGCGATGCTCGAGCGCGTCGTCAACGACACGGTCTCGGGGGGCGTTCCGAAAGAGCGGATCGTGCTCCTCGGCTTCTCGCAGGGGGCGTGCCTCACGGCGGAGTTCGCGGCCGGCCACGCCGATCGGTACGGCGGCGTCATTGTGTTCACGGGCGGGCTGATCGGGCCGCCCGGCACGACCTGGCCGTACCCGGGCACCTTCAAAGGGACGCCTGTTTTTCTGGGAAGCAGTGACGTCGATGCGCACGTGCCGCGCGCCCGCGTCGGGGAAAGCCGCGAGGTCTTCGAGCGGATGGGCGCCTCGGTCACCGAGCGGATCTATCCCGGGATGGGCCATCTGGTGAACGACGACGAGATCGAGTTCGCCCGGGGCGTCATGGATTCGATTCTCGGTCTTGTGGCATGATTCAGGACCTCGGGAGTCGTAGACCTCGGGTTTCGTTTTCTTGGGGCGTTTCGCTGGAAAAACGAAACCCGAGGTCCTTTTTTTCAGGACGGAGCCGCAATGATCAAGCGCGTCGAAGTCAATTACCGGGGTATTTTCCAGAAAAATCTCGGTAAGTACATCGGCAGCGACATCGTGATGATCGCCACCAGCATGGGCAAGGTGGCGTTCTCGAACGGCCGGTACAGCGACTCGCCGGAGCGCAACGGCATCCCGTGCAAGTACTTCGCGTTCGTATCGCCCGATCTCGCCGAGGAAGAGCTCGAAGCCGAGTGCGGCGCCAAGCTCGACATCGACGAAGCCGACGTCTCGGTGGTGCTCGACGACACGATGGTGAAAGGCGTCGAGCCGTGGGGCTGGCACGGAGTCCGATCGATCAACGAAAAAGTCCGCGAGAAGGGCTGCTTGCTCGTCGTCACCCGGCGCACGACGCCGGACTTGCTGCAGTTCATCGGCAAGCTGCCGCACCCGTACCGGCTGGCCACGCTCGAAGGCGATGCGAGCCTCGCGGGCCTCTGGGTGTTCAAAGACGACCTGACGCGCGAGCGGGTGCTCGGCGCGATCGCCGCGGTCGATCCCGGCATCATTGCCATCGAGGCGGTCGAGGCGTATCTCGCCAAGAAGGACGACGGGGCCCGCCGCGCGAAGGCCGCACGGGACGCCTACGACTCGACGCTGCGATCGATCACGGTCGTGCAGGCCGGACAGGGCATCGACTGGCCGCACAAAATCCCGGTCCTGCCCAAGTGGCACGAGTTCCAGGACATGGGCGTCGTCGTGCCCGCCGTCAAACGGAGCTTCGAAGTCGGTCCGCGCGGACAGGCCCGAAACGACATGTTCAAGCGCGGGACGACGAAGACCCACCGGCCGATCGTCCGGTTCGATCTCTGCATCAAGTGCACACTCTGCTGGCTGGACTGCCCCGACGCCTGCTTCGATCCGACGGACGACGGGTTGTACGACGTGAACTACGAGGTCTGCGTCGGCTGCCACAAGTGCGCGGACGTCTGCCCGGTGCCCGAGTGCATCGTCATGGTGGACGAGCTCAGGGCCACGGACGACAACAGCCCGTGGGAACGGTACAAGAAGGATCCGGTCGAGTACACCGCGTGGGCCGAGGAGATGAAGGGCACCGAGCGCGTACACTACCCGCACGTCACCGGCACGGGCAGGGAGATTCGGGAAGGCAAGAACGTGCCGATGAAGGTGGCGAAAAAGTGAATCCGGGGACGTGCTGATCCGGCGTCCAAATCCAGTTTCTCCGAAGGAGCCTCCGTGGCAGTTGCGACCCAGACAGACCAGACACAGCCGACCGGCGCGTGGGAACGTCAGGACCTGCTGAATGGCTGCCAGGCGGTCGCACAAGGCGTCCGCCTGGCTGACGTCGACGTGATCGCCGCGTATCCCATCCGTCCGTACACGGAAGTGATGGACGCGCTGTCGAAGATCATTGCCGACGGACAGCTCGACGCCGAATACATCATCGCCGACAGCGAACACTCACAATTCGAGATCGTCAAGCACGCGGCCTCGGTCGGCGCGCGATCGTTCGCGGGCAGCAGCGGTACCGGCTGGATGTACGGCATGGAAGCGCTCGTCGTCACGGCGACCGACCGGCTGCCGCCGCTCTTTCTGGTCGGCAACCGTGCGCTCGACGATCCCGGCGCCTTCGGCGTCGAGCACAACGACGCGATGGCGGTCCGCGACATGGGCTGGCTGCTCTGCTGGGCGACCACGGCGCAGGAAGCGCTCGAGCACGTTCTCATCGGCTATCGCGTGGCGGAGGATCACCGGGTGCTGATGCCGATGGCGCTGGCGATGGACGGCGCGTTCCTGACGCACTCGCAGCACATGGTGCAGGTGCCCTCGACGGAGGCGGTCAGGCGGTTTCTCCCTCGCTTCGATCTCGGCAAACGCGTGTTGCACCCGGACAATCCGATCTCGATCGCGCCGCAGGTGAACGAAGACTGGGTCATGGAGCTGCGCCGGCAGAACTGGGAGGCGGCGCGCCGCGCCGGGCCCGTCATCGCCGAGGCCTACAAGGAATTCAACAAGATCTTCGGCGAGCGGTATTCGAGTCCGTTCTTCACCGAGTTCATGACCGATGACGCCGAGATCGTCCTCGTCGGCCTCGGCGCGGTGGCCATGCCGGCGCGGACGGCGGTTCGGCGCATGCGGGACCAGGGCCAGAAGGTCGGCTACGTGGGCCTGCGATGGTTCCGGCCGTTCCCGTCAGTCGAGCTGCGCGATCTGCTCGGCAAGGTCAAAGGCGTCGGCATCATCGATCGGGACTGCGCGCACGGCTCGCCGGATTCGGGCGGCATCCTGTTCCACGACATGCGATCCTGTCTGTATCCGTTGACGAAGCGGCCCGTCATGACCAACTTCATCGGCGGCCTCGGCGGACGGGATATCTCGATCGATGACTGCATCAAGATGTTCGACATGACGAAACACGCGGCTGACAAGGGCATGGAAGACGTCGCCGTGACCTGGATTGGATTGAGGGAATAAATGGCAACGCATCTCCCTGTCGTCGAGTACGAGCACATCAAGAAGGTCAAAGACACGCCATACGAGGAGTTCTACACCTCGGGGCACCGGACGTGTCAGGGGTGCGAGTCGGCGCTCGTCATGCGCGATTTCTCGAAGGCGTCCGGGCCGCGCACGGTGGTCACCGGCGCGACGGGCTGCATGTACGTCGCCAACACGAGCTACCAGACGACGCCCTGGATCATCCCCTGGATGCACACGCAGCTCGGCGCCGGTGGCGCGTCCGCGATCGGCATGGCGGCCGGCCTCCGGGCGTTGATGCGCAAAGGCAAGATTCCGACGGAGAAGATCAACGTGATCAACTTCTCCGGCGATCTGGGCGGCGGCGACATGGGCCTGTCGGGCGTGTCGGGCGCGCTCCAGACCGACTACGACCTGCTGATCATCCTGTACGACAACGAGTCGGCCGCGAACACCGACATCCAGGCGACAGGCTCGACGACCTACGGCGCGCAGACGACGTTCACGCCGCCGGGATCGAAGCACCGCATCATGCAGCGGCGCTGGAAGAAGAACATCGCGGGCATGCTCGCGGTCGGCCATCCCACGTGCCGGTACGTGGCGACGGCGAGCGCGACGTTCCCCGCGCTCGACTTCATGAACAAGGTCCGCAAGGCGCTCAACATCGGCGGACCGACGTTCATCCACACGTTCGATCCGTGCCCGAAAGGATGGGACTTCCATCCGCGCTACTCGCGCGAGCTCGGCGAGCTCGGCATCAAGTGCGGCATCTTCCCGCTGTACGAAGTGATCGACGGCCAGGTGATCTACACGTACGACCCGCGCAAGAGGGGACGCATTCCCGTCCGCGGCTATCTCGAAAAGCAGGGCCGCTTCGCACACCTCATCGACGAGGACTACGCCTACATCCAGAGCATGGTGGACAAGATGTGGGAGGAGTGGGAAGTGCCGGGCGTGGCGCCGTTCAGGGCAGGGGTAGAGGCGTCGTGACGACGTAGGCCGAAGGCCTTTGGCCTCCGGCCTGACACCGTAACTCCACTCATCTCTCCGGCGGCCTCGCCGCGGCTGACACGGCGATGCCCGCGGGTGCCAGAGCGGGCGACGCCGCGCCCGACGACGACTCTGCCTTAATCGACTGCTCACGCCGCTCGTGCGCAAGGCGCGCGACGTGTGGGCCGAGCCAGAAGAACGCCAGCCCCGCCGCGATGAGATCGCAGAAGATCGCGATCCAGAACACGGACGCCCAGGCGTCCGTCTGCTCGACCACCCACGCCGCGCCCCAGCCGGCGAAAATCGCGGCAGTACCCTTCGCGGTGTACTGAAGGCCGTAATTCGTCGTCGCGTACTTCGGCCCGAAGACGTCGGCGATGGCGGCCGGGAAGAGCGAGTAGATCTCACCCCAGGCAAAGAACACCAGGCCCGAGAGGACGACGAACCGCACGGGATGATCGATGAACTGCAACAGCAGGAACACCGCGGCCGCTTCGAGCGAGAAGACGATCGCCATCGTCTTGTAGCGGCCGATGTGATCGGAGATCCAGCCCCAGAACGGCCGCGTGATGCCGTTGAGCACGCGGTCCGCCACGAGCGCGATCCCGAGCGCCGACACGCCGAACCAGAGCACACCCTTGTCCAGGCCGTACTTTCCCGCGATCGGCTTGAGCTGGGCAACGACCATCAACCCGCCGAACGCGACGAGCGTCATCATCACGTACATCACCCAGAACGTCCGCGTGCGGACCATCTCCCCCGGCGTGTAGCTCGCCTGGAGGGTCGAGACGCGGGCGGGCTTGGCGAAGGTGAAGCCGCGGCCGGGCGGCGACCAGCCCTCCGGCGGCTTCGCGAGGAACTGCGCGGCGATCATCACCAGCACGCCCTGCACGATGCCCCAGAAGATGAACGCGTCCTGGAAGCCGCGGCTGTCGATCATGCGCTGAATGGGGATGACCGTCAGCGCGGTGCCGAAGCCGTACGACCCGGCCGCCAGTCCGGCGGCCAGTCCGCGCCGATCCGGAAACCACTTCAGTGCGGTGCCGATCGCGGCGCCATACACGGCGCCGGCGCCGACGCCGCCGATCGCGTACCACGAGTAGAGGCTGCTCAGCGAATTCGCATACCCGGACCCGATCCACCCGAGCCCGACCAGCGCGCCGCCGAGGGTGACGATCCATCGCGCGCCGAATCGGTCGATGAAGTACCCCTCGATGGGGACGAGCCAGGTCTGCGTGATGACGAACAAGCTGAACGCGACCTGCACGGCGGAGAGCTTCGCGCCCAGGTGTGCCATCAGCGGGGTGGTGAACAGCGTCCAGGAGTACTGCAGATTGGCGACAGCCCCCATTGCCAGCATGCAGGCAGCAAGCTGGAGAACCCGATTGCCATCTGGACGAGTGGCCACCGCCGCCTTCATCTCACTTTCTCGTAGTCGGTGTCAACGACTAAGTGTGTTACTTCACGCCGGCCCGCACGCGCCCGAGCGTGAACTCTAACGTCTCCCTCGGCACGCCGGTGACGAACGGCGTGACGATCATCCTGAGGAACCACGGAATGTCGGTAGTGAGCGAGACCGACTCGCACTGCTCGTACACGCCTTCGGGCCGGAGCTGGAACGAACAATAGTTGTTGAGGCGCCAGAGATATCCCCGGCCTTGCTCGGCCGGCGTGCGCCGCTCGTGTGGAGTAGCCGGATGCTCGACCTCGAAGAAGTTCCTGGCCACGCTCCGCGTGTAGACGCGATCCGCGCCGAGCGTCCGGTAGTCGATCACATAGTCGGCGTCGATGGTGACCGTGATGATCTTTTTAGTGGCCGTGCGCATCGCGACCTCGAAGTGATCCTCGGTCTGCGAAATGACGTGGGATCGGAGGATTGTCGGCGCGAAGTGCTTCGAGTAGTTGCCGTAGTCCTTGACGAAGACCATCGCCTTGTCCATCGTCGCGCCCGGGAGGAACACCGTGCCGACCCAGTGATGGATCAGGCCGTCGGTGATCTCGATCGGCTTGTTGCCCTCGCGGGTCTGCATGCGCTCGGCGAGCACCTCGCCGCGCTTCAACTGCGCGTAGAGTTGGGCGCGCCTCGCCTCCGGCTGACGATCGATCCAGAGAAACGGCGACGTACCGTTAATTTCACCGGCCATCCGGGCCTCGGTGAGTTTGACGTATTTGTCGAAGGCCGCAAGCGTCGCCGGTTTCAGCTCCCGCGCGGCGAGCGCGACCGACAGAGAGATGATCGCGAGGGCCACCAGCGTTGTTCCCGCACCGGGGATCGGGCCCGATGGGTGTCCGGTGCGCACGCGCGGGTCCGGCATTACATCCGGACGGAAGACCCGGTCGAGGGAGTGGCGGGTTCCAGTCCGCTCCGGCCGACGAAGGTCGGGCCCGGACCGGCCGGTTCGGGAAAGAACTCGCGCTCCCGCCGCCGGATCGCCTTGTACCGCCGGAACGCCTCGCGCTCGCTCTCGAGGCCGAGCCACGTCCGCCACGTCGACCCGCGGAAGGTGTGCGCGAGCATGCGTGGCCAGTTCTTCATGACGAACAGCGGATCGTGCGCGAGCGCCGACGGCAGATGCCGGCATTTCATCCAGCGCTCGGCGCGCCACCGCATGTACTCGATCTCCTCAGCCTCGAGGTGTTCCGTTCGGACCACCGCGGTCGTTCCGTCGTACTCCTCGACGGCTTCGTTGACGATGAGATTGCGGTCCCGGAAGTCGTTCGTCATCGGCGTGCCCGGGTACGGCGTCGGGTGTTGGATATACGGCCAGTCCACGTACTTCCGGGCGAAGGCCAGGTTGGCTTCGATCGATTCGCGCGTGTCGCCGGGATTACCGACGATCAAGCCACCCACGACGAGCATCCCGTGCCGGTGAAGCACCTCCACGGCGCGCATGGTCGCGCTCCCGACGGTCTTGCCGGACTCGCGATGCGCGTTCTTCGCCTTCGCGCGAAGAAACGCCAGGTCCTCGTCGAGGATGTTCTCGATGCCCAGGAAGACATACCGGAACCCGGCTGCCCGCATCGCCACGCCGAGCTCGTCGCCGCTCGACGCGATCGCGCTCGTCATCGCCTGGACGATGTAGTCGATGTCGTGGAGCCCGGCATCGACGATCGCCTGACACAGCCCCTTGAAGCGCGCGACATTGAGCGTGATGTTGTCGTCGACGAGGAAGATGGCCCGGGCCCCGCGCGACCTGGCGTCGGCGATGTCGGCGATGACGCGATCGTAGGACCACGTGTGGAAGTTGCGGCCGCGCATCTCGATGATCGAGCAGAAGCTGCAGTCGTACGTGCATCCGCGTGACGTCTCGACGATGTCCACCTGCCGGCCCATCAGGGTGTAGCCGGACAGCACGCGCGCGGCGCGATTGGGCGGCCTCACTTCCCCGTCGAGGTGACTCACAGCGCGCGCCGGGTTGCGCACGAACCGGCCGTCCGCTCCCCGGTAGGACAAGCCCGCGATGCCCCCGAGCTTCCTGAACTCTGAATCCGATGTCACCCCTTCGGCCTTCGGCCTTTGGCCTTCGGCCTGCTCATCCAGCACCCGCAGCAGCTCGCGGAACGTCAGATCCCCTTCCCCCGATACGATGAAATCGACGCCGCTCTCGGGATCCTCGTAGTGCTCGGGTGCGAGGCTGGGGTCGTATCCGCCCACGACGATCATGGCCTCCGGCCTGATCGCGCGGACGAGCGCGATGACCTTGCGCGCCGTCTTTCGCTGAAACGTCATGACCGAGAGGCCCACGACGTCGGGCCGGTGCGACGCGACCAGCCGCGTGACGGTTTCGGGAACGGACGTCTGCGCCAGGATCAGATCGGCCACGGCAACGTCGTGCTGCGGATCGACGTTGCCCGCGAGCGACGCCAGCGCGCCGTTCGGCATCCGCATCGTCAACGACGGCGTGTGCTCGAACGAATCCGGCATTGAAAAGAGCAGAACGTTCATCGGGACGCCTCAGACGGATACGTGGGGGGAGCTGTCGGCAGAATAACATGAGCAGAACGACGACGTCGGTCCGTTGGGTTCACCGGGTTTCGATCAGCAGAAACCTCGTGAAGTTTCCGGCCGGTCCTGGATGTCGTCATGCGCCGCCGGCCATCGCAGAAAGCCTCGGAACAGACCGCGACGGTCGGCATCGAGCCATTTTGAGCGGTTGATTCTCGGCCCTGCGCCGGCGGTGGGTAGCGCAGTGAACTGATCCGGACACACGAACCAGATTTCAGTCGAGCCGCTACCCGAAAGGGGGCGGGCTTTTCTGTTGTCGGAGGAGACCTATGGCCGCGAGCTTGACGTGCTGGTGGATGGAGGCCCAAGTTATCGGCCAGCGCCAACGTCTGCGCATATCAGGGCTGCCAGCGCGTTAGCGCGGACGCCAGCTGTTGCACTCGTCGGCGCCCGGGCGCCGCCCGGCCCTGCCCGACCCAGGCGGATGTCTTCAACGCGCTGACGGCCAGGCGGGTCGGCCGCGCGGTCGTGCCGACGAGAACACTGGCCGCGTCCGCGCTAACGCGCCGCGCAGCCCTGATAGCGCAGACGTGTGCGGTGGCGTACTCGGTCGCGCGCACCACATCAAGCAGGCGCCGCGCCCCGGCGGGTGTCTCCCTCGGCGAAATCCGGCGGGTGCTCTCGCATCAGGTCGCGCTCGACCCACTCGCAGCCGGTTCCTGCACACCCATACCCTGATACGGCACTACACGTCTTCGATCGGCCGCGCGTGGCCGAGTTCATCCGCTCGAAATGGCTCGATGCCGCGCCATCGCGACGCCGGCGAGCGGCCATGATCTATGTGCGGCAGTGCTGACTCGAGACATCCAGGACCGGCGCGGACAAATCCAGAGGTTTCTGCTGATCGTCATCCCGGTAAAAGGACACACCGGTTTCTGGGCCTTCACGTGGCCTTGGGCCTGCCTCGGGCCTTGGGCCTTGGGCCTTGGGCCTTTAGCCTTGGGCGTCACTAACTCGACGGCGGCACCAGCCCCATCATTCGCAGATACGTGATGACGTTCCCGTAGTGCAGGCTCGTGTGGCCGAGGTTCGCGAGCAACTGCCCGACGTCGCCTCCCTTGTCGAAGACAGCCGTGCACGCATCGGTGGACTGCTTCAGTTTCTGCGCGAGCGTGGCCTTGTCCGTCTTCCCCTTCGCGGCCGCGTCCGACCATTGCACGTCCTTGCCCGCGGCGCGCCCGCAGTAGAAATCGTACGCGTCGGCGATGTGCCCGACGAGCTCGCCGAACGTCCGCACCGTCTGAACGGGTCGATATGAGTATTTGTCGGGAGGCACAAGCGCCGCTGACTTCGTGACCCAGCCGCTCACCTCCTCGAAGCCCTTGCGGAGCAGCGCGGCCGTGTCCGCCGCGGCGGCCTCAGGAGACGGATTCGCGTCGTTGCCGGCACGCGCCAGTTTGAAGGTGCCAACTTGATTGTTGCCGCTGACGCGCCCGGTGGCGACGCCGTTGACCGCGATGCCCTCGAAGATGAACGGCGATGGTTTCCCGTCATCGTCCACGTCGAGCTCGAGCCGGAGCGCGTCCGTCTTCGGATCGAAGGTCCCGGTTTTCAGTCGAGCGGTGCCGGGGCCCTTCACGGACCCGGCGATGGCCTTACCGTCGAATTTCAACTCGAACGTGACCGGGAACCGATTGGCGTCCGTCAGGCCAATGTCGCCGGTCCAGGTGCCGGAGATGGGATCGATCGTGGTCCCTGGCGTCTGCGGCGTCTGGGCGAAGACGGTCCCCACGGCCACCAGCACGCAACTTGTGATGACGACACGTCTGAGTGACATAGGCGCTCCCTCACCGCCGAGCATCGTGCCGATCGATGTGCGCCGCAACGACAAATCCGCCAGCGGCACCCCTCCTGACGGGAACGGCTGGAGCAATGATTGCGCCGGCCGCGCGCCCGCGATAGCGTCGGCGCGTGCCTGCCACGACGCGGCTCCGCCCCTGGATGCTCGGCTCGGTCATCTGGATCGCGCCGGCGGTGTTCGCGACGATCAGCCACATCGCCCAGCGCCGCCTGGCCGGCGAGCCGTGGCCGCCGGCGCACGAGTGGCTGTTTTCCGGCGGCGACTGGCTCATCTACGGCTTTCTCGCCCCGCTCATTTTCTGGGTCGTGGACCGTTGGCCCATCGTCCGGCCACACCTCGGACGACGAATGGGCGTGCACTTCCTTTTCGCGCTCCTGACGTGCGTGTTGTGGGCAACGGGCGGCAAGGTTCTGGAGTTTCTCCTCGTCAACACGCTGAACTCCGCCGAAGCACAGCGGATGCGAGCCGAGATGGGCGACCAGCTGTGGCAGCGGCTGGGCCTCGATCTGGTCGGATGGATCTTCGTCACCCTGCCGTTCGGCGTGATCGTGTACATCTGCGTCGCCGGGATGGCCCACGCGGTGCGGTATTTCCTCGAAGCGCGCGAGCGCGAGGTGCAGCTGGCGCGACTGTCGGAGCAGCTCGCCGGCGCGCGCTTCTCGGCGCTCCAGGCGCAGCTCAATCCGCACTTTCTCTTCAACACGCTGAACACGATCGCGGTCCGCGCGCGGGACGGCGACGGCGTCGGCACCGCCCGCATGGTGGAGCAGCTGAGCGACGTGCTCCGGCGGACGCTGACCCGGCACCGCGCCAACGAAGTCGCACTTCAGGACGAGCTCGACCTCGTCCAGCAGTATCTGGCGATCGAACAGGCGCGGTTCTCGGATCGGCTTCGGCCGTCGTTCGAGGTCGAACCGGCCGCCCGGGCCGCGGCCGTGCCAAGCTTCGCGCTGCAGCATCTCGTGGAGAATGCGGTTCGACACAGCATCGCGAAGAGTGCCGGCGCGGGCCTGATCCGCGTCACGGCGCGGCGCACCGGCGACTCGCTCGAGATCGCCGTCGAGGACGACGGGCCCGGCTTCGACAGCGACGTGATGGTTCGGCCGGGTCACGGCATCGATAACACCCGAGAACGGCTGCGCGCGCTGTATGGCTCGCGGGCGACGCTCACGTTCGCCAGACCCGCCGCCGGCGGCACGGTCGCCACGTTGCGGGTGCCCTGGCGTGAAATCTCGCTGGAGTCCGACGTTGCCGACCGCTGAGTGGACCGTCCTGATTGCCGATGACGAGCCGGCGGCGCGGAGAGGCGTCCGGCAACTCCTCGCGCCGTTCCCGGACTTCACGGTCGCCGCCGAGTGCCGGGACGGCGCCGAAGTGCTGGCCGCGCTCGACACGCTCAATCCGCACGTCGTGTTTCTCGACATCCAGATGCCGGGCGTGGACGGCTTCGAGGTCATCCGACGGCGAACACCCGATCGGATGCCGATCGTCGTGTTCCTCACGGCCTACGACCAGTTCGCCATCCGCGCGTTCGAGGCGCAGGCGCTGGACTATCTGCTGAAGCCGGTCACCGAGGCGCGGTTTGCCGCAACCATGAAGCGGCTGGTCCGGCAGCTGAAGACCGCGTCCCCGGCCTTACGCGAGCCCGCCATCGTCGTCACGACGGCGCGCGGCGCGACGGTCGTGCCTGTACGCGACATCGACTGGATCGAATCGGCGGACAACTACGCGCGTCTCTGGACCGGCGAGCGCAGCTATCTGCTGCGGGAGCCGCTCCGGACGCTCGAGCAGCGGGTCAGCGAGCGCGGTTTCGTCCGCGCGCATCGGCGGGCGCTCATTCGCCTCGACGGTGTCCGCGAACTCACCTGGAACAAGAACGGCGATCTCGTCGCCGTGCTCGCGTCGGGCGCGCGGATCCCGGTGTCGCGGCGAAGGCGAGCGGCCTTCAGCGCGGCGGTGAAGGCGCATTCACGCGGGCGGGGCTGAGGAATCAGGCCCAAGGCACAAGGCCCAAGGCCCAAGGCCCAAGGCCCAAGGCCCAAGGCCCAAGGCCCAAGGCCCAAGAAATGATCGGACGCCGGGCGGCGTCCTTACAACAACCTGGACTGACGATTGGAGGTCCTTCGATGTCGAGCGCCGTCCCGACGAGCCCGCAGACACGGCTCGTCATTCTTCATGGAGCTTCGCTCGGCCTGGCGACGCTTCGCGGCTCGCCGGTTCGTCACCGGCCTGCACGTCACGCTCGTCGCTCTCGCCGTGGCCGCGAGTGGCGTCGTCTTTGCCGCGGCCGACGCGTTCGTTTTCAGGCCAGCGCCCTATCCCAACGCCGATCGCCTCGTCGTGTTTCAGCGGACGTCGCCTGTTGGGCTCATCGACGTGCTCGATTCGCGCGAGTTCGCGACCTCCTGAGCGCGCGACCCGACCTCTTCAGCAAGCTGTTCGAGCACGCGATGGGGCCATCGCCTCTCGTCAGGACTGGAGGTGTGGTCGATTCCGTTCGCGTGCACGACGTCGAACCAGGGCTCTTCGAGGCGCTCGGCGTCCTGACCCGCTGGGGCCGGCCGTTTGGATCCGACGACGCGCTTCCGGGCCGGGAGCCGGTCGCGGCGCTCCGCGAAGACTTCGCGCGGACGCTCTTCGGTGATCCGCGCGGCGGCGATCGGCCAGCGGGTTGAAACCGCCGACGGATCGTTCCGTGTCGTGGGCGTGATGCCGCCGGGCTTCAGATTTCCGACCGCGATCGAAAAGATCTGGCGACCGCTCGTGCCGCCACCGCAGGACCGGGACCGGTCGAAACAAATCGTGGCGGTCCTCGCGGATGCCGCGCGGGCGTCAACGGTCTCGGCGATGGTCGCGTCGCTCGTGAACGCGGACCGCAAACCCGGCGACTCGCTCGGCCCGATCACCGCCGTGCCGATGCCGAGCGCCCACAAGGATCCGCGAGCCCTCACCAACAGCGGCGCGTTTACGTCGTTCGACGCGCCCCGGCTGTTCATGATGCTGATCGGCCTCGTGATTTGCCTGGCGGCGATCGTCTGGCTCAACGTCGCGGGGCTGTCGCTGGCGTCCTCGATCGAGCGGGTGCGCGTCCGTTCCGTGCAGACCGCGCTCGGCGCTTCCCGCGCCACGCTCGTTCGCACGGCGATTCTCGAGAGCGCCATCCCGACCGTGGCGGGTGCCGCCGGAGGTCTCGTTCTGGCGATCACCGGTGCGTCGGCGCTCGCGGCCGCGCTGCCGCCGGCGCTCAGCAGCATTCTCGCGAATCCGATCGACGTCGATCTCCGGGCCTTCATCTCCATGGCGGTTGTCACGGGCGTTGGGGTAATCCTGACGTCGCTGCCGGCGGTCTGGTGGACATCCCGGCCTTTTCTCGTCGATTGCCTTCGCCGCGCCAGCGCGTCGGTCACCATGTCGCCACGGCAAATGACGGCGCGGTACGCGCTCATGGCCGGGCAGATGGCGCTGACGGTGCTCCTGATCGCCATCGCCGGTCTGCTGGTCCAGTCGTACCTCGCGCGTCTCGACGAAGACAAAGGGTTCGACAGCGCATCACTTGCGACGATCGAAATACGACAGCCTCGCGGCTCGTCGCAAGCGGCCGCTGACCTCGATCGCGCAATTCTTTCCCGCTTGCGGGCGTCGTCCGCTGTCGGGTCCGTCGCGCGGACGAACCGGTTGCCTCCTGGACTCCGTGGCGGCTCGACCAGTCAGCTCTGGATTTCCGGCTCGGCCTCGCCGGCTGGAGAAGTGGCCAACACGTACTTCGACGTGGATCCCGAGTACTTCCGAACCATGGGCATCCGGCTGCTGGCCGGCCGGTTCACGGCCGCGAACGATTCGCCGACGCAGGTTGTCGTCGATGCGGAATTCGCGCGCCGGTTCTGGCCCAACGGAGATGCCGTTGGGGCGCGGTACTCGACGGGCCGCCCGAAACCGTCCGGCCCCACATACGAAATCGTGGGCATCACCTCGCGCGTGCAGCTCGATACCACACAGGTGCCGCAGGGCGGCGACGTCTACATCTTTCATCGAACGCTGTCCCCGGACAGCACGGCTCTCACGTACGTCGTCCGACCGTCCGCGCCGGAACGTCTGCCGGACATCACGACCCTTGTTCGGTCGCTCGCCGACGACAGCCAGGTCCGCGTGAGGCGGATGGATGATCGCTATGCGGAGGTTTACGGTGACACCCGGATTGCCGCGACGCTTACCGGTGCCTTCGCGTTGATGGCTCTTCCGGTCGTCATGGTTGGCTTGTACGGCATCACCGCCGTGCTCGTCGCGAGCCGGACACGCGAGATCGGCATTCGGCTCGCGCTGGGCGCTAAGCGTGACGACATCCGCAAGCTCGTGCTCGGTCCGGCATTCCGGTATCTGACCGCCGGTGTGGTGCTTGGGACGATCGCCGCCCTGGCATCCACGCGAGCCATCGAGAGTCAGATCGCGGGCGTCAGCGCCGCGGATCCCTTTATCTACATCGGGACCGTGGCTGCGATGGTCCTCTCGGCCACGCTGGCCACGTGGCATCCGGCCCGCCGGGCCGCTCGCGTCGATCCGATGGTCACGTTGAAATCGGAGTGACTGCTGCAGGCCCGCCTTTCAGCCTTTCAGCCTCTGAGCCTTTGAACCGCTCAGCCTCCGAGCCTTTGAGCCTTTCTTCATCCCACCAGTGACAGAATGGCTGAGGGAGGGACCATGTCAGTCGCCAGAGTGTCCGAGATCAGCGCTACGTCGAAAAAGGGATTCGAAGACGCGGTCAATCAGGGATTGAAGCGGGCCAGCAAGACCATCCGCAATATCCGCAGCGCGTGGGTGAAGGAGCAGCGCGTCTGGTGCAACAACGGAAAGATCACCGAATATCAGGTGAACCTGATGGTGACGTTCGTGCTCGATGAATAGCGCTGGATAGCCTGGAAGCGAGGAAGTTTGGAGGCTTCAAGCTCCCCGCTTCCAGGCTCCCGACGTCGTCATGCCCACGACCCCATTCGGGATCCCTCCTCCGTCGTTCCGGCTTCCCGACGAAACCAGGATCGGCCGCGTGCACCTGCAGGTGAGCGATCTGCAGCGCTCGATTGAGTACTACAGCGGCGTGCTGGGCCTGCGCGTGCTGTCGGGGTCCAGCGGATCGGCGGAGCTCGGCGCGTACGGCGACGAGACGCCGATCGTGATGCTGCACGAGCGTCCGGGCGCGAGGCCTGTTCCGCGGCGTGGGCTGCTGGGGCTGTATCACTTCGCGATCCTGCTCCCGGACGCGAGCGGCGCTCGGCCGGTTTGTGCAGCACCTCGGCACACTCGGCGTGTACGCGGGCAGCGCGGACCATGCCGTCAGTGAGTCGTTGTACCTGACCGATCCTGATGGGCTTGGCATCGAGGTGTATGCGGATCGGCCGCGGACCACGTGGCAGGTGAACGGCGGCGAGGTTCACCTCACCGTGGAACCGCTCGATCTGCGCGATCTGGTCCGGGAGGCTGGCGGCACACCGTGGACCGGACTGCCGGCGGGCACCGTCATCGGTCACATGCACCTCTCCGTCGGCGAGCTGGAAGAAGCGTCGGCTCTTTATCATGCGGCGCTCGGCTTCGACAAAACGGCGTGGAGCTTTCCGGGGGCGCTGTTCCTCTCCGCGGGCGGCTATCACCACCATCTCGGCACCAACATCTGGGCCGCGGGGGCACCCGTCGCAACCGACGAGGACGCGCGGTTGCTCGAGTGGGACCTGGTCCTTCCTGCTGCCGATGTCGAGAAGGCGGCGCAGAGCCTGACAGACGCGGGTTATCGCGTCACAACCGACGGCGCCGATCGGATCGCCGTCGATCCATGGGGTTCTCCCCTGCGGTTACGCGCGCGGCCGAGTTGACCCGCGGCGTACGGGGTTTATTAGGGGTTTTGTGGTTTTGTTTTGGGTCGTGGCTATGGCCACGTAGAGCATTGGGTATTTTTGACGCAATTGCTCAATTTCTCGATTACTTCGCCATTTCTCCGTAGAACTTCCAGTCGACGTTCATGTCGCGCGTGAGCGTGAGGCGAGTGTTCACCGCGAGCCGCAACAGCGCGATGGGCATGCCGCCCTGCCGCATGATCTCGTCATGGAACTGTGCGTTGGTCAGGATGTTCGTGTCCACGAGCTCCCGCCGCAGGCCACGCAGCTGAAGCCCACCGAGCAGATACGCCGCCTGATAGAGCGGGCCATACCCGGCGGCCGGATCGAACGAGCGGCGCACCTCGGCCGTGGCGTTCTCGCGCTCGTGACCGACGCGATCGACGAGGAAATCGACGGCCTCCTGCGGCGACCACTGGCCCATGTGGAATTTGAGCGAAAAGATGATGCGCGCGCAGCGGTGCATCCGCCAGAAGAGTGCGCCGACCTTCTGCTCGGGGGTCTTGTTGAAGCCCAGATCGTAGAGCGTCAACTCCCAGTAGAGCGGCCAGCCTTCGCCGAAAAACGGGCCGCCGCCGCTCAGGTTGGCCCGGTAGTCGTTGAACCGGTCGCCCAGGAAGCCGACGAGGTTGTGGCCGGGGATCATCTCGTGATGCGCGGTCGCGTGTGAGAAACCCGGGTTGTTGCCGCGCATGCTCTGGATGCGCGCGTCGTACTCCATCGTGTTCGTCGGATACGACACGCTGATCTGGCTGCCGCCCGTGAAAAACGGGTTCACGAGCTGGCGTTGCGGCGACATCATTCCCATGTGGAGTGACTCGGCGGCGACCTGCGGCACGGTGATGAGGTTGTTCGCGCGAAGGTAGTCGACCGCTTCGACGAGCAGATCCATGATCATCCGCGGCTGGCCGCCCGGCGGCACCGCGGTGTCCTTCGTACGCTCGATCGCCTGTTTCCAGTCGCTCCCGAGACCCATTTCCGCGGTGGCCTTGAGCATCTCGCGGTCGCACCACTCGAATTCCTTTTCGGCGAGCGCGATCAGCTCTTCCGGCGTGTACGGAATCATGGCTTCCGAGAGGTCCTGGATCAGCCCTTCGCGCCCGCGCGCCGGGCCCGGAATGCCGCTCGAGTCCGGTTTGCGCGGCGGGTTCGGATCCAGCTTCAGGTTGGCGCGCGCGATCTGCGTCTCCGCGGTCCGGCGAATGAAGAGGTAATCGACCTGCGCGTTCCTCGAGAGCCTGTCGAAGTCGAGTGTCTTCAGGGCCGCGAGCCAGCTCGTGTAGAACGCGACGTCGCGGGGGGCGCCGCCGCCCCGGCCGCCGCCCCGTCCTCCCCCGCCCCCGCCCGTGAAGCGCGCGACGATGTCCCGCATCTCGTCTTGCGGCAAGCCGATGATGTCGTTCAGGTCCGGCACGTCGGGAAACTTCACCGCCGCGGCTGGCGGAATCGACTCGGCGGTCGCGGGCGTTGGCGGGTTCGTCAGGTTCTCCGCGGCCACCTTGTCGCGCAGCAGGGTCGTGTAGTCGCTGAGCGCCTGGTCCACTTTCTGATACGGCATCCCCATCCACCACGTGAACAGCGGGTCGTAGCCGTTATAGAAGTTGAACCATTCCGTGGTGAGCGCCCGCAGTTGCTCGGCCGCCGCCGCGCCAAGCAGGGCCTGGTCGCGGTTGACGCGTGGCGGCGTCGCGGTGAGCCGCGCGAGGTCCTTCGTCACCTCGGTCATCGTTCCGGCCGCGCGCTGGGCGTTCATGTCGTCCACGCGGATCCGGGCTTCGACGAGCTGGACGATCTTCGGCGCGAACGGCACCACCGCCATCGCCCGCGCCATCGTCAGCGTCTCGGCGTCGAGCTGCTTCAGATTCTCGGCGACCGCCGCCTGGACGCGATCGAGATCGGTCTTCGCCGCAGGTGTGAGCTTCGCCGCGTCGATGCGACCGAGCGCGGCCTGCCAGTTCAGGTCGAAGCGCTTCAACCGCGCGATGCGCGCGGGTGACAGCGGAACCGGAGCCGCCGCAGGCTGCCCCGCCGGGGGCGCGCCGCCACGGCCGCCCCGCCCGCCGCCACGGCCGGACCCGTTCGCGTAGTTGCCCGAGAGCGTCGTGCGATCGAGGGTGGAGCGCTGCACGACCATCCGCATCTCGCTCTGCGGGGCCGCGAGCAACGGCCTCAGATCGGCTGGAACAGCTTGTTCCTGAGCGCCTGGACGGAACGAGCCGATCGCGATGCCGAGGGCAACTACTACGACGAGTCGTCGGGGTGCGGCCATTTCAGGGAATCTCCTCACGGCGAAACGACGGTGATGTCTGACCGATCGTTGCAGAACGCGGGCCCAGAACTGTACCGTTTTGAACTCTTAATTCATTAATTGACGAGGCCTCGGGTTCCTGCTACAGTCCTTTTCCTAGTCTTAATTTTTTAAGAGATCTGGCCGATACGCCATGCCGCGACATCGATCCCCTGCGCTCACCGAAGCCGAGGGGCGCGTCATGTCGGTGTTATGGCAACGCGGTACGGCGACCGTTGGCGACGCGGTTGCCGCGCTCAGGAAGAAACGGGCGGTGAGCTACAGCACGGTGCAGACGATCCTTCGAATACTCGAGAACAAAGGGTACGTGTCCCACGACAAAGTGGCGCGCGCGTTCGTCTACCGGCCGCTGATCGACGAGCGGCAGGCGCGCCACCGTGCCACGCGGCACCTCCTCAGCCGGTTCTTCAATGGATCGGCCAGTCTCCTCGTGCTCAATGTGCTGGACGACGAGACCCTGGATCCGACGGAACTGCAGCGCGTGAAGAAAGCGATCGAAGAAGCGTAGGGCGATGAGCATGAAACGGCTGGCGCAGGCGACAGTGACGGACACACCGAAAGGCGAGCCCACGTGGACCACGTGCTGAACTGGCTGTGGCAGGGATGTGTCGTGGCTGGCGCGACGAGCCTGAGTCTCCGGCTGATGACGCGATCACGGGCGCAGTTCAGGTACGTCCTCGGCTGGATCGGGCTCGCCGTGGTCATGACGTTGCCGATTGTTCCGATCCCCGGCGTCACGCCGGCCGCAGCACCCTTACAGGCGGGCATCGGAGCGCTGCCGGCGGCGGAAACCGTCATCGCCGTCCCTGACACGTGGTGGACGTCAACCACCGTCATTCTGTCGCTGTTCGCCGTCTGGACTGCCGTGCATGCGCTCCGCATCGGCGGAGCGCTGCGCGCGCTTCGCAGGGCGCGGCGACGGTGCCGGCCGTTCCCGATCGCGGCGGAGTCGCGGCTGCAGTACCTGGAATCTCGTGAAGGCAGGCGGCCGGACGACGCGGCTTGTCGTCTCGCGCGATGTACGCGCCGCCGCAATCCTCGGCTGCGGATCACCGTCGATTGCTGTCGCGCCGGCGCTCATCCGGCACCTCGATCCCGACGAGCTCGATCGCATCGTGATCCACGAATGGGCGCACGTGCAGCGCCGGGACGACTGGCTGAACCTGGCCCAGCTCGCGATTCGGGCGCTGGCCGGATGGCACCCGGCGGTCTGGTGGCTGAACCGTCAACTGCAGATCGAACGTGAGGCCGCCTGTGACGAGATGACGATCGCGGTGACGGGCTCTCCGAAAGGCTACGCGGCGTCGCTGGCCAAGACGGCGGTCCTGCAGCCGGCGCGGCGACGCCTGGTGCCCGCGCCGGGCGTGTTGTCCGGCCCTGCCCTGCGCGGGCGGATCGTTCGTATCCTCGCCTACCGCCGGCTCGAATCGAAGGCGCGGTCGCTCAGGACGGCCCTGGCTGCCTCGGCGTCCGTCGTGGGGCTGGCGCTTTGCGTGGGCGCGCTTCGACTCGTCGGGCCAGCCGCGCTTGCGGCGCCGTTCGAGCCGCGCGAAACCAGCGCGACACCAATCGTCGATCGCGAACACGAACCATCGGCCGCGCCGGTTGCGATGAACCCCGTTCGACGGCCGGGAGCCGGATCCCGCATGCCGGGCCAGGTGCCACGGCCATCTTCAGAATCTCCGGCGCGAGATATCGTTCCGCCGCTCGATCGATCCGCGGCCGCGGGCGACGGCACGCCCGGACCGAGCGGCGCGCCGCCACCGATGGAATCCGCGTGGCCGTCGCTCGTCTCGGCCGGAGTCACGGCGCCGGCCGTCAGTCCAATCACGCTCGGTGTGCCGCCATCGGAACCATCGTCGCAGGAGGTAACCATCGCGACGCCGTGGAGTGCGGCAGCTGACGTCGGCGTCTCGGTCGGTCGTGTCTCCGAGAAGGCCGCTGTCGCCACCGCCGGTTTCTTCACCAGGCTCGGCAAGAAGATCGCCGGCTCCTTCTAGCAGGATTCCATGCGAGTCCATCTCGTCAATCCCAGCGATCTCTCGTTCGGAACCGCGGTGATCACGCCGCGCTGGCTCTACGTGCTTGCCGCCGCGACGCCGGCCCGCTTCGGCACGCCGGTCGTCGTCGACGAAACGCTCGAGCCGTTCGATCTGGACAGCGTCCAGCCGGGTGATGTCGTCGGCATCGGCGTTCACACCGCCAATGTGCTGCGTGGCTACGAGGTCGGGCGTCTCGCGCGGCGCCGGGGCGCCTTCGTCGTGTTCGGCGGCATCCACGCGTCCCTCTTCCCCGACGAAGTCCGGGAACACGGCACGGCGCACGCGGTCGTGAGCGGCGATGGCGACGTCGTGTGGGCGCAGGTCCTGAGCGACTACGAGACGGGCATGCCGAAGCCGCGGTACGACGGGGGTCGCGTCGAGGGCGACACGTTCGTCTCGGCCCGGTGGGATCTGCTGCCGGCAGGTCGCTACATGTGGGGTTCGGTGCAGACCGTTCGCGGATGTCCCAAACACTGTTCGTTCTGTTCGGTCTGGCGGACGGACGGGCAAAAGCCCCGGCTGCGGCACGTCTCCGCGGTCATCCGCGAGATCGTCGAGCTGCGGCGACGGGGATTTCGGTTCATCCTGCTTGCCGACGACAACTTCTACCCGGTCGCGCTGGCCGATCTGGCCGCGGCTGATCGCCGTGCCGACAAGACCCAGCTGGGTCAGCTCAAAGCGGTTCGGGAGGAACGCTTCGAGCTCATGGCGCGGCTCGAGCAGCTGCCCCGCGACATGGTTTTCTATACGCAGATCACGATGGAGGCCGCCGAAGACACGGAGTTCCTGGTGGCGATGAAGCGGGCGCGGATACACGGCGCGCTGGTGGGCATCGAATCGGTCACGCCCGAGGGCCTGAAGGCCGTCTACAAGGACTTCAACCTCGCGGGCGATGCGCTCGTCACGCGCCTCCAGGCGTTCCGCGAGCACGGCGTCCACGTGCTCGGGTCGTTCATCTTCGGTCTGCGGACCGACACGCCCTCGACGTTCGACGCGACGGCAGATCTCGCGCAGCGTGCCGGCGTGTCGTTCGCGCAGTTCGTGATGCTCACGCCATTTCCGGGCACGCTCGACTTCGCGAAATGGGAAGAAAACGCGGCCGGCGGGCCCACCGTGGATGGCGTGCCGCTGACACGGTATTGGCTCATTCCTTCCGCGCGGCGCCCGAAAGTGTACTCGCCGCACCCACTGATGTCGCCAGACGAGATCCGTCAACGCACGCAGGCCGTGTGGGACAAGTTCTACGGTCTGGCAGCAATTTGGCAGCGATCGATCGTCGTGCGGTCGGTCCGGTCGCGCCTCGCCTTCGTCCTCCTTTCGAAGCTGTACCGGCAGATGTATGCCAACACCGGCATCGCGACCGACAGCGCGCGTGTCGCGCGATCGGTGCGGCGCGCCCGCTGGCTCGCGCGGGCCTCGCGGCGGGTGTTCATCGCGGCGCCGATGCCGGATCTCCAGGAGCCGGTGGCGAATTCCAGGTCCGCCGGAGAGCCGATTCCGATTCGGGTGACGCCATGACGTCGTCCACGCGAGCGGGCGCATTCGGCTCCGCGTTTGCCGCGTGGCTCGTGCTCGGCGCGCCGGGCCTGGCGGACCAGGCGCCCGCGCGCGCGTTCCTCACGAGCACCTTCAATCTCACCAAGGCGGATTACGACCGGCTCGACGCCGGCCATGTCGTCACCCGTACGCTCGAGGCCTCGGATGACCGCGAGGTCGTGACGCTCGGTGTCGTCCGCATCAAGATCACGCCCGAGTTCTACGTGGAGCGGTTCGAAGACATCGTCAGCTTCAAGAAGAACGAGGCGGTTCTGCAGATTGGCACGTTTGGAAATCCGCCGGTGGTTGCGGACATGGCCGCGATGACGCTCGATGACTACGACGTCCGAAGCCTCCGCCGGTGCCGCGCCGGCGACTGCGGCGTGCAGCTATCGGCCGGGGCGATCGCGAAGTTCCAGCAGAGCATCGATTGGCGCCTGCCGAACGCGCACCAGCAGGCCGAACAGCTGCTGCGGAAGACCCTCGTCGAGTACGTGACCGCGTACATGAAAGCCGGTAGCTCGGCCGCCATCGAGTACGCCGACGAGATCGACCGGATCAACCCCGGCCGCGAGTGGACGTCCCTCATGGGACCCGATGTTCCTGGCTGGAAGATGTTTCCGGCGCTGCGCCAGTATCTCGTCGACTACCCGGCGTCGGACCTCCCGGGCACGATCGATCGGTTTTACTGGTCGAAGGAAAAGGTGGGTCGCCGGACGGTCGTGAGCGTGACGCATCTGGCCATCATGCGCGCATCAGGCGACACGCCCGCCGATTATGCGATCGCCTCGAGACAGATCTACGCCACGCACTATTTCGATTCATCGCTCGGCCTGACGATTCTCGTGCGGGATCGGCAGGCCACGTCGCCCGTGACGTACGTCGTCTACCTCAATCGCTCTCGCGTGGACATCTTCGACGGACTCCTCGGCGCCATGGCGCGCCATATCGTGAGCGGCAAGGCGCGCGGCACGGTCGCCGATTCGCTGGCGCGGCTTCAGCCGCGCCTCGAGAAGCAGTTCGCCGGAGCCCGGCGATCGTCGCTTCAGCACTAGGAGGCCGCGTATTTCAGCGGCCCACTAGCGGCCTCCTGGCTCGTGATATGCTCATGCTGTTTCCTGCCGCGCGCAGTGCCATCTCCGGGCGTTCCGAGTTCTGACTCGCTCCTCCTGTAGCGTCGCTCAGCCACGACAAGAAATCGGCCGACCGTCCATGCTGGACGGAGGCATCACATCGCGGCCGGAAAGCCGGCGCGCGATTCGCCGCGAGTCCCGCGGCTGAGGAGCACGTTCATGAGTCGGAGACTGTATGTTGGGAATCTGCCGTTCCAGACCGGGGAACCGGAGCTGCAGGCGCTGTTCGCGCAAGCCGGGACGGTCGAAACGGTCAAGGTGATCCGCGACATGGCCACGGGCCGCCCGCGCGGATTTGCGTTCGTCGAGATGAGCACCGACGACGAAGCGCAGAAGGCCATCACCGAGTTCAACAATCACCAGCTCGAAGGTCGGGGCCTGACCGTCAACGAGGCGCGCCCTCGGGCGGGCGGCTCCGGCGGCTTCAGCACCGGCGACGATCGGCCGCGCCGCCGATCCGAGCCTCGCTGGTAAGCGTCACAGGGCGAGACAGACCGCGGGTCTGTCTCGTCACCTCTTCTCTCCTCGCAGTCTATTGAAGGACCCGTCGCAACGTCAGTCGTAGCGGGCTTGAGCGTTTCCGGATCGGCGTAGCATGTTCCGGCGCCCTCCCGCTCGCCGCTTGCCGCAAGGCAGCATGATCGTGCCTGCCTCGCGGCGCTCGCAAAGGTCGGGCGCGGAACACGCTACGCCGATCTGGAAACGCCGAAACGCCCGCCCTACTTCAGTTCAGGCTCTTCGACTTCTTGAGCACGAGGGGCACGTTCGCGCGACCCTGCGACCACGTGCCGGTGAGCTGACCGTCCTTGAGCTCGCCGTTGTACGTTCCTCGTAAAGCCGGAACGATGAGCGCCATCCGCGATTTGATCTGAACGACCGCCACGATGGCGGCTTCGGCGCCGGTGCCCTGGTCGAGACTCGCGAGCGTACCCGTCCCAAAGCCATCCGCGCCGGTCGAGAGCTTCACGAGGACCCGCAGCGCTTTGCCATCCGCGTCGATCGCTCCCTCCCACTGACCCTCGAGCTCTTTCGGCATGGGCCTGAGCTTCGTGAGGCCGAGGGGACTCTGCGTCAACGCGGTCGGCCGCGCGGGTGCTCCGGGTTCGGCAAGCACCAGCGTCATCGCGTCGTCGGTCACGCTCACGAGCCCCAGCTGCGTTTTCCCGGCGTATTTACCTTCACTGATGACGAGATCGATCGCCATCGGGGTGGCGGCCGCGTCGAGCTTGAACGTCCCTCGCTCGTCGATCGTTCCGCTCCGGAGGCCGTGGTACTTGTCGCCGTCGAACACGAGGCCGACATGGATGCCGGACGGCAGCCCCTGCCCTTCCACCGAGGTCAGCGCCCACGTCCCCTGAACGGCAGTGAGCGGTTTCTGAGAATCGTCCTGTAAGACGGAACTTCCGGAGAATAGAAGACTGATCATCAATAGTGCGCGGGGCAAGGGGCCTCCCTCAATCGGAAGATTTCGCCGTTCGAAGTTCTCAGTTCGAAGTTCGAAGTTCAGGTTGCTGGGTTTTTCAGCAACCTGTAGATACTGCCGCATCTTGCCCGAAACGCGAACCCTTGCTACTCTCCCATCGTCTAACGATGGGAGCGGGCCGTCGCTCGCGTGAGGGTCCCATGCTGCGTTTCCTTCGGCGTCTGTGCGCCCGCGTCACGTACCGGCAGTTCGAGAACGACCTCGCGGAGGAGCTCGAGTCGCACCGTGCGATGGCGCAAGAGTCGATTGAGGCCGGCGGTCTGAGCCCGGACGACGCCCGCCGGCGCGCGGCGCACGCACTCGGCAATATGACGCTCGCGAGAGAGGATGGCCGAGCCGTGTGGATTCCGCTGGGATGGCAACAGCTCGCGCAGGACACCCGCTACGCCCTCCGGGGCCTGCGCCGGTCCCCGGGATTCAGCCTCGCCGCGATCGCCATGCTCACGCTCGGCCTGGGTTTGGTCGCGGGCGGATATACCGTCGTCAACGGCCTGTTCGTCCGGGGATGGGCGGTACCTGACAATTCCCGGGTGTTCACGGCGACTGCCCGCCGCGCAACACTGCCGGCAACCGGCATCGTCGACGATGGGCCGTCGTTCGGGGCGTTCAAGCATCTGCGCGCCAGCGCCCGGACAGCCGACGTCGTCGCGATGAACGTTCAGTACTTCCGGATTCATCCCGAACGCGGCGTGCGCGGCGTGCACATGCCCGGCATGTTCGTGAGCGACAACTTCATCGACACGCTCCGGATTCCGCTGCAGTCAGGGACCGGTTCGCTGGCGGCCGTTGGAAGTGAACCGCGGATCGTGATTTCCGATCGCGTCTGGCGAAATGTCTTCAACACGGATCCGCAGATCGTCGGCCGGACGGTGTGGCTGAACGCGGTGCCCGTGACCGTCGCTGGCGTGACGGCTCGCGGTTTCGACGGGCTGGGGCCGAGCCAGCTTGACGTCGTCGCGGAGATGACCTCGGCAGTCCGGCTGTTCAGCCAGGGATCGGTCACGGAGCAGATCAAAGATGAGACGGCCTGTTGCGTCCGGCTCGCGGGCCGTGTCCGTGGCGATTGGACCCGCGCGCAGGTGCAGGAAGAACTCGAGATCCTCACGGCCCAGTACCGGCGGTCGATGGGCCAGCCGCCGCTGACGGTCGCACTGGGCGGGACGGCACCGGCCCAGGGAAACATCGACCCGCATGGCAGGGGGATGGAAACAACATTGACCCTGATCGGCGCCGCCTTTCTCCTCGTCTTGTTGCTGACGTGTGCGAACGTCGGCAACCTCTTCCTGGCCAGAATCCTGCGCCGTCAGCGCGAGATCGCGGTCAGGCAATCGCTCGGGGCAAGCCGCGCCCGCGTCGTGCGGCAACTGCTCACCGAAGGCCTCGTGATGGCGTCGATCGCGGGCGCCGGGGCTTTCGTGGCGACAACGGGTGTACCCGTGCTCCTCCACCTCCTTGAAGACAACACGACGGCAACGATGTTCGCCTCCGACTGGCGTGTCGCCGCGTTCACCGCCGCCGGAGTCGTGATCACGTGTCTCGTCGTTTCGCTCGCGCCCGCGCTCCAGACCACGCGCATCGCGTGGCGGGGTGCCACGGCGACGATGTCCGCCCCGAGCGGCGGACTCCGGAAAGCGGTGCTCGCGATCCAGATAGCGATCGCGACCGTGCTCGTGTTGAGCGCGACGCTGATGACGCGAAGCATTCAACATACGCTCACGGCGCCGGCCGACTTCGCACTCCACACGACCTCGGCGGTGACCCTGCACGCGCCGATGGATCGCGGCTACGACGCGCGAAAGGCCGCGGACATCCGGACGGCGCTGGCCGGAGCGCTTGCGCGCGCCGGGTGGCGGGCGGGCCTGGCCGACTCGATGCCAAGACGTGGCTGGGCCGGACTCGAGACGTTCGTGCGCCGACCCGCATCCGATGTCGAGCACCGTGCGCAGCTCGTGCCGCTTTCTGCGACCGCCTTCGAGATCCTCGAAGTCCGACTGGCGTCGGGACGATGGGCGTCAGACGACGCGGCGGCCGGCGAAGCAGTCGTCAACGAACGGCTCGCCCGGCAACTCTGGCCGGATGAGAATCCTCTGGGCCAGTCGCTCGCAGTTTTCTTCAGCCGCCGCACGTACTCCATCGTCGGCGTGGCACGAGACGCCCACCTGACATCGCTTCAAGAGATCCAACCGACCGTCCATGTGGCGCCGGACTTCGGCATGCCGTCACTGCTGGTCCGAACCGCGCCCGGTCTCGAGCAGAAGGTCAAGACGCTCGTCGCTTCGGTGGATCCGGCGCTTGCCGTGACCGTCACGCCGCTGTCCGCGTCGATGGCCCGAACCCTGGAATTTCGAATGGTCGGCGCGGGAATCGCCGGTGCGATTGGCATCGTCGCGCTGCTCCTGGCAGTCGTCGGCGTCTTCGGCGTGTTTTCGTATCTGGTCGAGGAGCGGCGGCGGGAGATCGGGATCCGCCTGGCGCTCGGCGCGTCGCGGGCGTGGATCGGCGGCGCATTGTTCGACGCCAGCCGCGGCGCCGTCGCGAGCGGCCTCATCGTGGGGCTGTCGCTCTCCGTGATCGCCGGCCTGGCACTCCGCCGCTTCCTGTTCGGGCTCTCGCCCGTCGATCCTGTCAGCTATCTCGCGGTCGCGGCGGTCCTCATCGTCGCGGCCCTGCTTGCGACGGCGATTCCCATCCGGCGCGCGCTGCGGGTTGACCCGGCCACGACGCTGAAAGCGGATTGATCCGGCTCGATCGACCCGGGCCGGTCATCCGACGTGAATGCGCGGCCGGCGATCCGGATCGGGCTCGGCTTTGCGCAGAACCTCCCGGCAGACCGGGGCGGTATCGCCTTCCCCGAAAGCCAGGAATTTCAACAGGTAGACGATCGGATTCCCTTCCGTCCAGCCGAAGTACGCGTGCGGAATGGAGTCCGTTCGGTCCCGCAGGTCGAGCAACAGCCCCGCAATGGCGTTCGGAATCGCGGGACTGACACAACGGAGTACACGGTACTGGCCCACCGCGGCGCCAGTGATCTCGAGATTGCCTGCGAACTCGGAGACATCGCCCGGCCGCACCTCCAGGAACAGGACCTGTTCAGGGTTGGTCAAGTGATGTGAAAGTTTCGCCTCGCGCAGCTTGCCGGCATATTCGTCCGGCTCGCCGGAATCAGGCCGGTTGGCGATGATGCGAATCCCGCCCCCCTGCGCGGCCTGTTGCACGAACCGGGCGGCCATCTCGTCGTAGGCCACGGTCTCGATTCGAATCTCCGTCGACCGAAGGACGCGCGAGACGAGCGATGCGACGATGATCACGCCAATGAACCAGCCGGCGATTTGAATGCCTTCCGGACGCTCGTACATGTTCGCGAGTGTCGTGTAGACAAACACCAACGAGACGCCCACGAACAACCCGCGGTGACGCGGTCGCGCGATCGTCACCGCGATCGCAGCCGACGTCATGAGGACCAGCACGCCCGTCGCGTAGGCACCGCCCTGCTTGTTGACGTCGGCGTCGAAAATATACGTGACGATGAATCCGATCACCGTGATCAGGATGACGAGCGGACGGCGTGCGCGGGCCCAGTCGGGCGCCATGCCGTATCGCGGGAGATAGCGCGGCACGAGGTTCAGCAGACCGGCCATCGCCGAGGCGCCGGCAAACCACAGAATGGCAATCGTCGAGACGTCATAAAGTGTCCCGAACCCCTCGCCCAGATCCCGGTGCGCGAGATAAGCGAGCGCCCGGCCGTCGGCCTGCCCTCCCTCCCGCAACTCCGCAGCGGGAATCAGCATCGTCGTCACGATGGCACTGCCGATGAGCAAGACGGTCATGATCGCCGCGGCGGCCACCAGCAGCTTGCGGGTATTGGCAATTCGGGACGCGAGCACTGCGCCCGGGTCGTCGCCGGTGCCCTTGACGAGCGGCATGACGGCGACGCCCGTTTCGAATCCCGACAAGCCGAGCGCGAGCTTCGGGAACAACCACAGCACGATGGCGGCCATCATCAGCGGATTCGATTCCTGAGCGAACAGATTCTGCTTCCACTCGACGACATGGAACGGCTCCCACCACAGCCGCAGAAGTCCGTGCCCGAGCACGATCGCATTCAACCCGATGTAGAGGATCACGAGGGCGACCGCGAGCCAGATCGCCTCGCGGAAACCCTTGAGGAAGATGACGCCCAGCGCCGTGACCAGGACGAAGGTCACGATCACCTGGTGCCGCAGCCATCCCGGAACAAACGGGTTTTCGACGATATGCTGCGTCGCGTCGGCGGCCGAGAGCGTGATGGTGATGACGAAATCCGTGGCCGCGAACCCGAGCAGACACAGGACGAACGCCTTCCCTCGCCAGCGCGGAAGGCGTTCCTCGAGGACGGACAGGCTGCCCTGGCCGTGCGGACTGAGCGCCGCGATCCGGCTGTAGACCGGCACGGCGCCCAGCCACGTGAGGAGCACGATCACGATCGTCGCGAACGGCGACAGGAACCCGGCCGCGATGAAGGCGATGCTCGGCTGGTATCCGAGCGTCGAGAAGTAATCGACGCCGGTCAGGCACATCACCTGCCACCAGGGGGCCGTGTGGTGCGGACGGGCCTGGTGCGCGCCTGGTGTTTCACCGAGATCAGCGAGGAACCACGCCCGGAGGCGTCCGCCGCGCGGGCGGTGGCCCAGATGCATCACACCCACCCTCGCTTACCGCTGGACACGCGGCGTTGACGTCGGGCCCTGGGGAGCGGTCGCTGGAAACGTGCCGGTGATCGGCACGCCCATCGGGCCGGACGGAATGTAGACCACCGTGTGGTTCGGCGAATTCACCATCAGCTTCTGCGCTTCGATGGCTTCGTGCTGGATGTACATCGCGCTCAGCTGCCCGCGGATGATCTGCATCGCGTTGGCGATGCCCTGCGCCTGCACTTCGCGCTTCGTCCGCTCCTTGCGCTCGATCTCGATCTCCGTGTCCTTCCGCTGCAGCTCCTGCGTCGCGGCGAGCTTGCGGGAGACGGCATCGGCGACTTCGGTCGGATACTGCACGTTGCCGACGACGACGCTGGAGATGACAAACGGCGAGTCGGCGGCGTACTGACGGATCCGCGCGAGCACGGCGTCGCCGATCGGTATCAGCGCTTCTTTCACGTCGAGGCCGTCGCGGCGTTGCACCTCGTCGCGGGCGTAGGTACGGAGCGGCTCGCGGACAAAATGGCCGTACGCCACTTTGACGATGGCGTCAGGATCTTTTTCGAGAGTGGCGTTGGCGACCGTGGTGCTGAACCGCTCCATGAACATCGGCACACGGGTTTCATCGATGCGCCAGACCGTGTGGACGCGAAACGCGATCTTCAGGTTGTCGCGGCTCAGCACGGCATCGTCGCCGATGAAGTCTTCCGTATAGGTGTACGGCGTGACGCTGATGTTGGTGACCGCCAGCAGCCACCTCCGGCCAGGCGAGACCGGCCCTCGCTGGGTGCCATAGAAGGTCGACTGGCCGATGACCGCCCCGCGCGTGAGATACCCGACGTAGCCGGCAGGTGTGAACGGATTGGCGGAACCCGCGAGCCAGACGAACAGCGCAAGACCCGCCGCGGCCATGCCGGCGACGGTCAGACGAGACGCTCGAAAGGAACGAACGACATCCGGCAGAACGCCGGACGTATTCCAGTGGATGAGGGACACGGAGAGCTCCAATGAGCCGACGGGGTTAGCTGACGGGCTAGAGGTTGGAGTCCTCTTCCGCCTTCGCTCGCGCATTGGCGCGAGCTCTGGCGAGATTCGCCCCGTGGCGCGGGTATCGCGCCGGTGGGTCCCCCGCGACACCTTTCGGTGTCTTAGGCGTCAACCGTTCAGGCTAGACCTGTCAGGGACCCGAGTCAAATCTCAGGCAAAAACAGGCCTATTTCGGTCGTTTCGGCGTCATGCCCAGGTTTCGCGCATCACTCATTCGCGCCATTCAACGGCACCACCTGGACGGCCGCATCCGGTACGGCGCTCAGAAAACGGTTGAGCGTCGACCCTCTGATCAATACTTCCCAGCGCGTCCGCGCGCTCTGACCGAAGATGACGTGGGTCACGCCCTCCCGCTGGGCGAACGCGATGAGCCCGTCGGCCGCACGGTCCGCCTTGACGCGCACGACGGTGGCGCCGAGACTCTCCGCGAGGCGGATGTTCTGCTGGAGCGCGTCGTTGTGCCGAGCGTTGATGCGGCCCGAACGCTCCCGCGGCGTCTCGACGAAGACGGCATACCACTTCGACCCGAGCCGGCCGGCGATGCGCGCGCCCGTGCGAATGACCCTGGGCGCGAGCGGGTTCGAGCTCATGCACACCATCACCCGTTCGGGGATGAGCGCCGGCTCCAGCCCTTCACGCTCCCGGTAGCTCGCCGCCTTTTCCCCCACTTCGTCGGCCACCGCTCGCAGCGCGAGCTCACGCAGGGTCGAGAGATTGCCCTTCCGGAAAAAGTTCGTGAGCGCCTGCTCGACTTTCTCCGGTTTGTAGATCTTCCCTTCGCGCAACCGGTTGCGCAACTCCTCCACCGTCACGTCGACGTTGATCACCTCGTCGGCGCGATCGAGGAACGTGTCGGGCACGGTTTCGCGAACGCGCACGCCCGTCGCCCGCGCGACCGCGTCGTTCAGCGTCTCGAGATGCTGGATGTTGACTGCCGTCATGACGTGGATGCCCGCATCGAGGATCTCGATGACGTCTTCGTACCGCTTCGTATGGCGGCTGCCGGGCACGTTCGTGTGCGCCAGCTCGTCGACGACACACACCTGCGGTTTCCGCCGCACGATCGCCTCGACATCCATTTCCTCGAGAGACGCGCCCCGGTAGTCCACGCGCCGGCGCGGAATCATCTCGAGATCTCTGAGCTGTGCCTCGGTGTCGCGCCGGCCATAGGTTTCGACGTATCCCACGATGACATCGAGTCCACGCGCGCGGAGCGCGTGCGCCTCCTGGAGCATCTCGTAGGTCTTGCCGACCCCGGGCGCGGCGCCGATATAGATGCGAAGGCGCGACCGATCCTGTTCCTTGATGCGCGCCAGCAAGGCGTCCGCGGTCGGGCGCTGGACCAGGCTCGTCCCCATGGCTACACCAGACCAACCGCCACGAGCAGCAGGTCGATCGCCTTGATGCCGGCAAACGGCAGCAGGACGCCGCCGACGCCGTAGATGAGCATGTTGCGGCGCAGAATCGCCGCGGCGCCCATGGGTCGGTACGTAATCCCCTTCAAGGCCAGCGGGATCAACGCGATGATGATCAGGGCGTTGAAGATGACGGCGGAGAGAATCGCCGACTCGGGCGTCGCGAGCCCCATCACGTTGAGCACGCCGAGCTGCGGAAGCGCGAGGATGAACATCGCGGGGATGATCGCGAAGTACTTGGCGACGTCGTTGGCAATCGAGAATGTCGTCAACGCCCCGCGCGTCATCAGGAGCTGCTTGCCGATTTCGACGATCTCGATGAGCTTCGTCGGGTTCGAATCGAGATCGACCATGTTGCCGGCTTCCTTGGCGGCGCTCGTGCCCGTGTTCATCGCGACGCCGACATCGGCCTGGGCCAGCGCCGGCGCGTCGTTCGTGCCGTCGCCCGTCATCGCGACCAGTTTGCCCGCCGCCTGCTCCCGCCGGATCAGGGTCATCTTGTCTTCCGGCGTCGCCTGCGCGAGAAAGTCATCCACCCCGGCTTCCTTCGCAATCGATGCCGCGGTCAGCGGGTTGTCGCCCGTGATCATGATCGTGCGAATCCCCATCGCGCGCAGGGCGTCGAACCGTTGACGCATGCCGCCCTTGACGATGTCCTTGAGATGGATCACACCGAGCACCCGCGTGCGTTCGGCGACGACGAGCGGCGTGCCACCCGCCCGGGCGATCCGATCGACCGCAACCTGGAGTTCGGGCACCGCCGTCCCGCCGTGGCCCGCGACGTACGTGGCGATGGCATCGGCCGCGCCCTTGCGGATCTCCCGCCCGTCGAGGTTGATGCCCGACATGCGGGTCTGCGCGGTGAACGGGACGAAGACCGCGTTCTTGTCGGAGAGCTCGCGTCCGCGAATCCGGTACTTGTCCTTGGCGAGGACGACGATCGATCGCCCCTCGGGCGTCTCGTCCGCGAGCGACGACAGCTGCGCCGCATCCGCCAGCTCGGCCTCCGTCACGCCCGGCATGGCCACGAACTCGGTCGCCTGCCGGTTGCCCAGCGTAATCGTCCCCGTCTTGTCCAACAGCAGCGTATCCACGTCGCCCGCCGCTTCCACCGATCGGCCCGACATGGCGAGCACGTTGTGCTGGACGAGCCGGTCCATGCCGGCGATCCCGATCGCGGAAATCAGCGCGCCGATGGTCGTGGGAATCAGGCAGACCAGCAGCGAGATCAGGACCGGAATCGGGATCTCCGTCTCCGCGTAGTACGCAAACGGCTGCAAGGTAACCACGACGAGCAGGAAGATGAGTGTCAGAACGGCCAGCAGGATGTTGAGCGCGATCTCGTTCGGCGTCTTCTGCCGCTCGGCGCCTTCGACGAGCGCGATCATCCGATCGAGGAACGTGTGCCCGGGATCCGACGTGACGCGCACCTTGATCCAGTCTGAAATCACGCGCGTGCCGCCGGTGACGGCGGACCGATCACCGCCCGACTCCCGGATGACAGGCGCGGACTCTCCGGTAATTGCCGACTCGTCGACCGAGGCCACGCCCTCGACAATCTCGCCATCCGAGGGAATGAACTCCCCAGCCTTCACGATCACCAAATCGCCCTTGTGCAGCCGTGCGGCCGGAACGGTCTCGATCTGACCGCTCGGGAGCACCCGGTTGGCGACGGTTTCGGTCCGTGTGCGCCGCAGGGTCTCGGCCTGGGCTTTGCCCCGGCCCTCGGCCATCGCCTCGGCAAAGTTGGCAAAGAGCACCGTGAACCAGAGCCAGAACGCGACCTGGCCGGTGAACAGCGGCCGGCCGGTGCCGCTCATCAGCTCCTGGAAGAAGATGATCGTCGTGAGGACGCTGCCGACCTCCACGATGAACATCAGAGGGTTCTTGATCTGGACGCGCGGATCGAGCTTCACGAACGAATCGACGATCGCCTGCCGGACGATGCCGGCGTCCCACCGGCCTCCGCCAAGGCTTCGGCCAGGCTCGCCGAAGCGCCGTCGGCGCGAAGGCGGCATCGAGAGTGTGTGCTGACGGTCAGTCATTGACGTTTCTCTTCCGAGGACCTGACGCATGAGCCAGGCCTGCTGGTTGCTGCCAAAAGCTTGGACCACGAAGCTCACGAAGGACACGAAGGAGAAACCCGACAGGTTGGGAGGGATCTGAGACACCCGCTGACCTGGCGGGCCCGGCTTCGCCGGGCGCGACGTGTGGAAGACTCGCGACCGACAAAACCATGGAGCATTCGTGAGCGGTCTTGTCGGGTCGCGAGTCTTCCATACGCCGCAGGCCGCCGCAGGCGGCCACCAGGTCAGGGCTGTCTTCGTGCGCTTCGTGTCCTTCGTGGTTCACAGCTCTGGTGCCTCTCCTCACCGCGATGTCGAGCGAGAGCCCGGGTTACCGAGCGCTTCATCCAGCGCCAGGTTCAGCTCGAGCACGTTGACGCGCGCCCGGCCGAGAAAGCCGAACGTCGGCGGTTCGGTATGCCGCGCGATCAGCTCGCGCACGCGCTCCACGGGCACGTTCCGGGCGCGCGCGACCCGCCGCGCCTGCAGCTCGGCCGCGTTCGGCGGAATGTGCGGATCCAGGCCGGCGCCGCTCGCGGTGACCAGCTCGGAGGGGACCGTCGTGGCCGACACGCCTTCCTGCTCGGTGACCGCGGCGAGCCGCTCCTGCACAGCCTTCAGGTGATCCGGATTCGACGGTCCGTAGTTCGTGCCGCCGGTCGAGGCGGCGTTGTAGTCCACGCCGGATGGCCGCGGCTGGAAGTATTCCGGCCGCGCGAACTTCTGCGCGATCAGCCGCGACCCGATGACCGTGCCATCCGCCCGGCGGATCAGGCTGCCCTCGGCCTGCGACGGAAAAATCACGCGGCCAATCGCCCACAGGCCGAGGTTGTAGACGCCGCCAAGAAGCAGCATCGTGACGAGTGTGAACAGGATGGCTTTGCGAATCTCTGTCATTGTCTTCTTCTCTCAGTTGCTCGAGGGGCCCCACCCCCACTCGCCCGCGCTGCGGCGCTCGCAGACTCGCTCTCCTCGCGCGGACATTTCATTACTGCGCCAGGTGCTCCGCAATCGGCCCCAGCACCGCCACCGGCATGAACATCAGCAGGCCGAGAATGACGATGACGGCCCACAGCGTGAATCCAAACGTGGCGCTGTCGGCACGCAGCGACCCCGCGGTCTCCGGCGCGGCGGGCTTGGCTGCCAACGAGCCCGCAAGCGCGAGCGGCGCGATGATCGGGATGTAGCGTGACAGCAGCATCACGACGCCGGTCGAGATGTTCCAGAACGGTGTGTTGTCGCCAAGGCCCTCGAACCCCGAGCCGTTGTTGGCCGTCGCCGACGTGAACTCGTACAGCATTTCCGAGAAGCCGTGCGGACCCGGGTTCTTCAGCCAGGCGAGCGCCGTGCCGGGATCGCTGGTCGTGGTCCAGAGGTAGCAGGCGATCGCGGTGCCCACCAGAATCGCGAGCGGATGCCACAGCAGCGCCAGGCTCGCCAGCTTCATCTCCTTCGCTTCGACCTTCTTGCCGAGGAATTCCGGCGTGCGGCCGACCATCATGCCCGCCACGAAGACGGCAACGATGACGAAGATCAGCATGTTGATGAAGCCGACGCCGACGCCGCCGAAGATGTTGTTGAGCCACATGCCGATGAGCGGCATCAGTCCGCCGAGCGGCGTCAGCGAGTCGTGCATGTTGTTGACCGACCCGTTCGATGTCACCGTCGTGGTGACCGCCCAGAGCGCGGACAGGCCGGCGCCAAACCGGACTTCTTTCCCTTCCATCGACCCAGAGGACTGATCGACGCCCATCTTCGCGATCGCGGGGTTGCCGCCGGCTTCCTGGTTGACCGCGAACACGACCATCGGCAGATAAATGGCCAGCATCGTCCCGAAGATCACCACGGCGAGGCGCCGCCGGCCGACCATGTGCGCCCAGCGTCCAGACCATCGCCATGGGTATCAGCGTGATCGACCAGGTTTCGGCCAGGTTCGAGAACGGCGTCGGGTTTTCGTAGGGATGCGCGGAGTTGGGCCCGAAATAGCCGCCGCCGTTGGTGCCGAGCTGTTTGATCGAGACGACACCCGCCGTCACGCCGCGGGCGATCGCCTGCGCGGGCCCTTCGAGGGTCGTGGCTTGAGCGGCGCCTTCGAACGTCATTGGCGTGCCCTGCGACATGACAATCACGGAGACCAGCACCGCGAGCGGCAGGAACACGCGGACCGTTGCGCGCGTGAGATCGACGTAGAAGTTGCCGAGGTGCGCGAGCCGGTTGCCCGCCAGGCCGCGAATCGTCGCGATGCACGCGGCGACACCGGTCGCGGCCGTCACAAACTGCAGAAAGCTGATCACGAACATCTGCGAGAGGTACGACAGCCCCGTCTCGCCGCTGTAGTGCTGGAGGTTCGTGTTCGTCGTGAAGCTCGAGATCGTGTTGAACGCGAGCGTCGGCTCCATGTTGGCGATGCCGTCCGGATTGAGCGGCAACCACTTCTGCACGGACACGATCGCGAACGTCGCGAGCCACATGATGACGTTCGAGACGAGCAGCGACACCGAGTACCTGCTTCCAATCCTGCTGAACGGACGGATCGACACCCGTCACACGCAGCACGAGCCGTTCGATCGGCACGAGGATCGGATCGAGCAGGGTTCGCCCGCCGGTGAACACCTTGAACATGTACCGGCCGACGACGAGGCTCGTCGCGATGGTGAAGAGGATTGTAAGGACGACGGCGACGAATTCGGTGGTCATCGCGACCTCAGAACTTCTCCGGGCGCAGCATCGCGTACACGAGGTACACGAACGCGGCAACGCTCAACAGCAGCGCGAACAGAGTCATGGCTCACCTACACCCGATCGCAGAGGCGCACGAACGCGGACATCGCGGCAAACGTCACGAGACCGAGCAGCAGCATCTCGAGAAGCAACATGTCTTCTTCCTTTACTTGCTCGCGGGGCCCCACCCCCGCTCGCCCGCCCTGCGGCGCTCGCCAAGCCTCGCTCTCCTCGGGCGGTCTTTCTATAACTAGCTATTACCAAGCCCCTTTCTTCCCGCCCATCCACCAGACCAGACCGATGAGCACGGTGTTCTGGCCCTCGCGCAGCTCGCGATCGCGATGCGGAAAGAACGCAATGTCCGACCAGTCCCGCCGGAACTCGCCACGGAGGAGGAACCCTTCCGTGAACTTGTATTCCCCGGTCACGGTGATTTCCTGAAGGGTCTGCGGCACACCGCCAAACAGACCGCCTTCGTCATCGAGCCACTCGTAGCGAACGGCGAACGCCGCCGGCGTCGTCGCCTGATAACGCGCGTAGGCCCCGAGGCCGGTGAGCGTGCCTTCCGGGCCGTCCTTGGTGACTTCGCTCGACACGTAGTTCACGTCCAGCCCGAGCGACACCTTGTCGGACGCCATGTAGGCGACGTAGGTGTCGAACACCTTGAAGAACCCATCGGGACCGTCGGGCTCTCCGCCGTCGGGCTGCTCCTGGCCGAAGTAATAGTTCACGGTCCAGGTGATCGCGCCGGTCGGCCTGATGATGCCCGTGAAGTGATTCGACTTGAAGTTGTTGAAGTCCTCGGTTTGCTGGATGCCGTTCGTCAGCATGTACGTCAGCGTGATCGTGTCCGTCACCGGAATCGTCGTCCGCACGCCGCTGTGGTAGAAGGGCAGAAAATTGAAGAGATAGGCGCGCGAAAAGTTGTTGTTGTCCTTCGCGTAGTTCGTCTCGTACCCGAGGTTCGAGGCGAACTTGCCGAAGTCGACCTGGACGTCCCGGCCGATCGGAAATACGTACGATCCATAGGCCTGCCAGACGTGCCGGTACACGTTATTGCGGGGCTCGTTGGCCGGGCTGCCTTGCACGGTCTCCGTGGCCTGGCCGAATTGCAGATCGAGACGGAGGCCGGCGCGCTGACCCTTCGCGAGATCCGGAGCTTTTTCGACGACCAGCGCCGCCTGCTGAATGCCGAACACGTTGGCGCGCGTGTCGTAGGCGCGCAACAGGTTGACGCGATCCGGTGGCCGGTTGAAATTCCACTGGTAGTAACCTTCGAAGGCGGCGGACAACGTCCAACCTTCGAGCGGATTCTCGGAGGCTGCCGGCGGCGGCTGACTGGCAGCCGCGGGTGGCGGCGACGCGGCGGTCTGAGCTCCGGCTGCGACGGGGCCGAACCAGAACGCCGCGGCAACCATCGCTATCGGCAGAAGACGAACGATCCCGCAAAGACCTCGAACGCTCGATCACGACAAGCTCCCTGGGCCCTTGCTTGACGGCCCGCTTGACGTCCCAATTGCGGGCCGTCCAACACCCGAGCATAGGAAATGCGACCTGAGGTCTGGCTCAAGAGTCCCTGAAAAGTTGCTGAACGATGGGCTGGCTAGTTCGCAGGGAGGCGAACCTAAGCGGCCTGTCTCCTGGTGTCCGCAGGGTGGTCAAGCGCGCCGGCATCGGTCGGGCGCGCGTATCTCTCGGGCAGCACTCGTGTCCCGCCATCCGGTGTCGGTTGCGAACCCGTCGGCACCGGGTGGTTCTCCAGCCAGAGGCACCAGCAGAACGCGGTCGAGACGGCGAGCCCGAACCCGAGGAACGCTGGCGCTTCCGCCAACACCCAGGTCATGCCGATCGCAAGCAGCAGAATCGCCGCAACTGCCGTGCGGCGTTGCGTCTGTGCCGACGCACCGCGCGCCATCGATGAACGGTGAAGGTCGGAACCCATGTGTCCTCCGCCCACCGATCGAGCATAGGAAGAACCGCCTGAAACCGGCCCAAGAAGTGCCTGAAAAGTCACTGAAGGACGCGGAGAGCTGTCTGGCGCGGGTGCGTGCCCGTTTGAAGGAACTACTCAGGTTGGGTCACGACGTGATCATGGTCCGCCGGGGTCGCCACTCGCCAGCCGATACCCGACCCACGGTTCGCTGAGCAGGTAGCGTGGTTTCGACACGTCCGGCTCGATCTTCTTCCTGACTTGCGCGACGAGCGTCCAGAGATGTTCAGGCTGCTGGACCGCGTTCGGACCCCAGATTTCCTTGAGAATGGCCCGGTGCGTCAACACGCGATCGTGGTTGCGGGCGAGAAACGAGAGCAGCTCGAATTCCTTCGGAGTCAACCGGATCTCCGTGTCGCCCCGCAGCACGCGGTGGCGGTCATAGTCGATCGTGAGGTCGCCGGCGCGGAACAGCCCGGTCTCAGGCGTGTCCTCCGACAACACCCTCCGCAGCGCCACGCGTATACGCGCCAACAGCTCCTCGGGCCCGAACGGCTTCGTGACGTAGTCATCGGCGCCGAGGTCGAGAGCGTTGACCTTGTCGGCCTCCGCGCCGCGCGCCGACAGCACGACGATCGGCACCTGGGAACCGGCGCGGATGCGCCGGCACACTTCAGTGCCCTCGAGATCCGGTAACCCGAGATCGAGCACGATCAGGTCCGGCGTGCGTTCCGCGAACAGTCTGAGCGCGTCCGCGCCGGTTCCCGCAATCGTCACATCGTACCCGCGTGCGCGCAGCAGCGGTCCGACCGCACGCTGGATCGCGGGCTCGTCGTCCACGAGCAGAATCCGTGGCTGTCGCTGGGTCATAGGGCCGGCGACTCGGTGGGATCGGGTTCCTTGACGGCCGCCGGAACGACGATCGTAAATTCGGCACCACCATCGGGCCGATTCTCCGCCCAGATGCGCCCCTGTTCGGCGGCGAGCAAACCCCTCGCGATCCAGAGCCCCATGCCGGTCCCCGACGCTCGAGGCCTGGCGGCGTTGCCACGATAGAACCGCTCGAAGACATGAGGCAGATCGGCCGGCGCGATGCCCGGCCCGTGATCACGGACCCGGAGAACGAGGCCCTCTGCGGTGACGCCGGCGTGAACGTCGATCGTGGTGCCCGCCGGCGCATACTGGGCGGCATTTTCCAGCAGGTGGGCGAGTGCCGCGGCGGTCAGCCGAGGATCGAGTCTCACCGGTACATCGTCGGAGATATGCGACTCCAGAGGGTGTTGCTGCAGCGTCTGTTCGACGTGATCGCGCGCCGCGTCGATGATCTCCGACGGATGGGTCCATCGTGATTCGGTCGCGACCGCGCCGGCGTCGATGCGAGCCATCTCGAGCACGTTCTGGAACAGCCGCGTCAGGCGCTCGACTTCCGCGAGGATCAGGTCGCTTTGTCCCGCGCGGTCGTCATCGCTCAGCCAGGTGGCCTTGAGATTGCTCGCGGCGATGCGAATGGCCGTCAGCGGCGTCCGCAGATCGTGCCCGAGCGACGCGAGGAGCGCCGTCTTCAGCTCCTCGCTCTGGCGTGTCAGCTCCGCCGTCTTGCGCTCCTCTAGAAAGGACGCGCGTTCGATCGCAATGGCGACGACGCCGGCCAGGGCGTCCAGCGTGCCGGCCTCGACGGGACGTCCGGCCGCGGCGAGGAGACCGATCGGCTTCGTGCCCACGCGGAGCGGGACGAGGCGTACGGTGTCTGGACCCGCGGTCAGCGTCCGATGGCCGGAGTAGGTCCGCGCGTACGCATCGAATTCGAGCGTGGCCTGCGCGGCAGCCATGGCCTCGCTCAACTGACGGCTGTCGAGCGGTACCCGTTTCGGACCGGCGTCCACGATCTCCCAGTCGCCAACCTTCGCCACGCGCTCGCTACTCTCGCGGCTTCGGTTGGCAGGCCCCCGTGGCAGGGCGATGGCGACGAAGTCGAGATCGAACCGGCGGGCGACAGACCGGGCCAGGACCGACATGGCCTCGCGCCCGGCGGTCATCATCAGGACATCGCGACTGAGATCGAAGAGCCGCGCGAGCTCGTCACGGCGCCCGACGGCCTCCGCCGTCCGCGCCCGAGCCACAGCGGAGAGATTGCTCGCGACAAGGCTGACCGCCAGGAAGGCGAAGAGCGCCACCCAGTTGTGCGGGTCCGCGATCGTGAAGGTGCCCACCGGCGGCAGGAAGAAGAAGTTGAAGGAGAGCATCGCGGCAAACGACGTCACCACCGCAACCCGGAGGCTGGAGGTCGCCGCCACGACCAGCACGACAAGGAGGAACGTCGTCGAGACCGTCGCCGGATTCGAGATGTGCAACAAGTACGCGTACGTGAACGTGACAACCGCGACGACACCGAGCGCCAGGCTCAGCTGAAGCGCGGTCGAGCGGCCAGCCGGCATGACCTGTGATGATAGTCGGCCCGGCCGCCAGACGCCTCATTCCCGGCTCATCGCGTGAGCGTGAACTGGTGATTGGCGGAATAGCATCCCTCGAGCCAATTCCCAAAAAGTTTCGTCTGCCTGCTGAACCAACCGTCAAGGGTGCCCGAGAGCGAGGTGGGAGAAACCGTTGTAATGGCGTTCCCCCCCACGATCAGGACGGTCTGGTCGGAGAGTAGTTCGAAAACGTCCGGAGACCCGTAATTGTAGGGCGAGAAGTACAGCAGAAAAGACGCGCGCGTCGAATCGACTCGGCCCTTGAAGGTATTGCCGCGTTGGTTCCCGACCTGGAAGGTCGCTCCGGATAACGTCACGGTAAGATCCGATCCGCTCTGCGAGATCGTTGCCGTGTATTTCCGCTCCTGGAGTTCCGGCGCCAACGAGCCGATCCGGCAATCGGCTGTGAGGGTGAGCGTATAGGCTCCCGATACGGTCGCCCGAGGTTGCGAAAGCGTGAGTGTCACGTTCAAACTCTGATGTTCCGCGGACAGTTGCAGGACGCGTGACAGGTATCCATCCCGGCTCACACGAATCTCCGCGCCCGCGGGTACGCCATACAACCGGAACCGGCCATCCCAATCGGTCGACGTCGCCAAGCCGGCTGCCGGGCCCGCCGCGACCTCCACACGCGCGTCGTGAACAGGACTCGTGGGCGCGTCGGTCGCGGTCACCTGGCCGATCACGCGGAAGGTTCCGTCGGGCACGACAATCACCTCCCGCTCCGTGCTGACCGGGAACACGTTGGGGCGCGCGACGGTCGCGGTGATATTGGCCTCCCCGACCCTGCCGCCAACCACTTCCCCATTGGTCCCTGGGCGTAGCACCGCAGTATTCGATGTGTGCCAGGTCACGCCTTCGGTGACCTCGCGCGTAGAGCCGTCTGTCAAATGCGCGACGACGCTGAACTGCGCGGAACGGTTCGGCGCGAGGGAGGCCGGTCCGGCGAGCTCGATGCGCGAGATGCTGTGCGCGATTCCCGGCGGCGGCGCGGGCGCGTCCGTTCGAATGAAGCGCAGCGTCACGAGTCCCTGTGCGAGGGGGCAATTTGCATGGCGGGACCGGTCGAACAGGTCTTCGCCGAATCCCGCCGGACCGGCGACCGCGCCCGAGATTTCCCTGACGCGGCCCTTGAAAGGCTCGACAGTCATCTCCCCGGCGCCACCGCCGCGAAACCGGAAGTAGGTCTTCTGAGCCGTCTGTTCAGTGACGTCGGCGCCTGGCTCAATGTTGAACGAGAGCTGCTTGCCGATCACCGAAACGAAAAGCTTGTTCTGGAGCCCTTCGATTGGATGCTGCCAGAACGTGGCGCCCGCCAGCGTCACGGTCGCGTTCGGCGAACCGGTGATGGTCGCGATGTACTTGCGGCTGCGTTGATCGGCCGGCACCGCCGCGCAGGTTGTCTGGAGATTGAGTGTGTAGGTTCCGTCGATGCTCGGGCCGCTCGGCCCGGTTGGGCTCGGGTCGTCGCCGCAATTGGAGGCGACCAGAGCGGTAAAGAACAGGACCACGGCGACCCGGCCCCAGAGCGCCAAAGCCATGGCACGTGTCAACTGGCGATTCATGCCTCCCTAGAACGCTGTGCCGTCGCGGATCGGACGCCCGGTCGCGTCCACCCCCACGTTAAGATGGGGCCTCTCAACTCACAGATATGCCCGGAGACGAGCCGGCGGCCGACGATCTCGAGACCACGTTTCAGCTGATCGCGCGCGCGAAAGCTGGTGACAAGGCGGCCCTGGATCGTCTGTTTGCCAGACATTCCGCGCCGCTCCAGCGCTGGGCCCGGGGTCGGCTGCCGCAGTGGGCGCGCGATCTCGCCGACACCGACGACCTGGTGCAGGACACGCTGCTTCGGACCTTCCGGAACATCGAGGACTTCGAAGCTCGTCATGTCGGGGCGCTTCAGGGATACCTCAGGCGGGCCATCCTCAATCGCATCCGCGACGAGCTGCGCAAGAAGGGCCGCCGGCCGGCGGCGACTGGGCTCGAGGACGACCGGCGAATGTCTCCGCTCGAAGCGGCGATTGGCTCGTCGCCCCGGATAACCGCCCGGGAAGACCTCTGAGGTCATTTTTCAGCGACGGGCGCAAAATGACCTCAGAGGTCATGTCTGATTATCCAGCGCCGTGCGTTTACTCCACGGAGAGGCCATGCCAGACGAACAACTGCTCAGCGAGCTGGCCGACGCCATCATCGACGGCAAAACCGTTGACTGGGAGGCGGCCGAGTCGAGCGCCGGGGACGATCGTGAGCTTGTCGGACAGCTGCGGATCGTCGCCGAGCTTGCCAGAGTCCACACGCTGGTGGGAGAACAGTGGGGACACCTCAGGATCCTCGAGCAGATCGGCCGCGGGGCGTTTGGTGACGTCTTCCGGGCCTGGGACACACGACTGGATCGCGAAGTCGCCCTGAAACTCCTGCCGGCTGACCCGCGCCGGGGCCGGTCACCCGCCAACGCCATCATCGACGAGGGCCGTCTCCTGGCCCGTGTCCGGCATCCGAACGTCGTCACGATCTACGGAGCCGAGCAGATCGGAAGCGAGATCGGGCTGTGGATGGAGTTCGTCCATGGCCGCACGCTCGAGCAGCGGCTGCGGGAGACCGCGGCCTTCAGCGCGGCCGAGACCGTGGAGATCGGATTGCAGCTCTGTCAGGCGGTGTCGGCGGTGCACGGGGCCGGCCTCGTCCATCGCGACATCAAGGCCCAAAACGTCATGGTCGCCGACGACAGCCGCGTGGTGCTGATGGATTTCGGCGCCGGCCGGGAGTTCGACGACGAAGCGGGGCGGGTCGTGACGGGCACGCCGCTGTATCTGGCGCCCGAGGTGCTCCAGGGCGGAGTGGCCACAGTACGAAGCGATGTCTACAGTCTCGGCGTGCTGCTGTATCACCTCGTCACTGGCTCGTATCCCGTGCACGGCAACACCTTGAACGCGCTCAGATCCGCACACGAACAGAGCGTTCGCACGAATGTAAAGGTCGCGCGCCCGGATCTTCCCACTCGTCTTACTCGCGTGATCGAGCGCGCGATCAACCCGGATCCGGAGCTTCGACACGCGGACGCAAAAGCCCTCGCGACGGATCTGACGGCACTCCGGCCGCGCTCGGCACTCGTGCGGGTGGCCCGCCTTCTGGCGGTCGCGGCCGCCCTCGTCTGCGTTGCCGGAATCGTGTGGGAAGTCCGCGCGAGGCGGACCGGCGCGACAACTCGGCCGAGCGCGATGCTGACAAGCCTCGCCGGATTGGCGCCGGGGGTCGCGCTCGAGCCGCCCATGATGGCCGTGCTGCCGTTCCAGAATCTCAGCCGCGACCCGGGAAGCGACGAGCTCGCCGAAGGGCTGACCCTGGGCCTCATGCAGCAGTTCGCCGTGATCGATGGTTTACGCGTGACATCGCAGTTCTCGTCGTTCAGGTTCAGGGACACGCCGCGGAACCTTGACGACATCGCCCAACAGCTCGGCGCAACGCTGTTCATCGAGGGCCAGACTCGGCTCGACGGTGACGTGTTTCACGTCACCGCGCAGTTGACACGCGCGCCGGACGTCCTGCTCTGGTCCGATCGGTTCAATCGGCGGATGACGTCATCGACCGAGGTTGCGGCGATTCAGGAAGAGATGGCGCGGGAAATCGTCAACCGGCTTCGCTTGAAGCTCGGACAAGGCCAGCGACGCTATGACCTTCCGTTTCCGCTCTACGTCAAATACGTGAGGGCGGAACGCCTGCTGGCCAGACGTGGCCCAGACTCCGCCGAGGCCGCGATCCAGTTCGAAGAAATCACCGCTGCACGTCCCGATCACGCACCGTCGTGGGCCGGATTCGCGAGCGCGCTGGCCGAGGTGCTCAGGAACGCCAACCCGGACAGCGGTTTGCCATCCGATCACGACCTCGCCAGAGTGCGCGAGGCGGCTGACCGGGCGATCGTTCTCGACTCGATGCTGCCCGAGGCGTATGCCGCGCTCGGCTTCGTCTATACCTACGATCGCAATTGGACACAGGCCGAAGCCGCATTCGAGCGGGCACTGGAGCTCAACCCCAGCCGGACAATCACCCACACTGATTTCGTGCTCTCCACGCTCATCCCGCTCGGAAAGCCGGAGGCGGCGCTCCGCTACCTGGCGGACGCGCAGACGGTTGATCCGCTGTCGCTGGACGTGAGAAGGGTCATGGGCATCGTTCAACTCAACAGCGGGCGCTACGATGAAGCCATCGAGAGTTTCACCTGGGTTCTGAAGCGTGATCCTGAATTCCCGTCCACGGAAAATCATCTGGGGCTGGCACTGGCGGTCAGCGGACGACCTGAGGAAGCGCTGAAAATCTTCCAGAAGCCGAGCCACGCCCAGAACTGGGGCCTGCTCGGATTCGTGTACGGTGTCCTGGACCGCCGCGCGGACGCCGAGGCACTGCTCGCCAACAGCCCGAATCGCCCTGGACGTCTGATGCAGGTGTATGCGGGGCTCGGGGACAAGGACCGCGCGTTTGAAGCGCTCGAACGCCTGTCAACTCTCAACTGGTGGCTGGCCGCATTTCATATGCAGCGCCCCGAGATGGCTCTGCTGCGCGGAGACCCTCGCCTGAATGATCTGCGCCGAAAGCTCGGACTGCCGCCGAGGTAACACCTGGCCGGGTGGAGCCCGTTGCGAGCACATGCAGCAGTGGATGCTCGGTCCCGAAGGCATGTCGGTGCCGGTCTGTGAGATGGATTTCCGCCCGGGCGGCAAGTGGCACTACGAATGGCAGTCCCCTGACGGCTCGATGATGGAGATGAACGGCGTATTCAAGGAGATCCTCCCGGGCGAAAAGATCGTCCAGACCGAAAACTGGGGCGGCGACTTATTCTCCAGGAGTTCCTGTCACTCGACGGTCTGGCCGCCGGGCGATCTTCCCCAAGAGCATGAACCACGAAGGGCACGAAGAACACGAAGGGAAACCCGACAAGTGGGGAAGGAATTGAGACAGCGCTGACCTGGCGGGCCCGGCTTCGCCGGGCCGCGATGTGAGGGAGGCGCGCGACTCGACAAGACCAGGAAGAAGTAAGACGTCAGTCTTGTCGGTCGCGCGTCTCCCTCACATCGCCTCGCCGCCGCAGGCGGCTCGCCAGGTCAGCGCTGTCTTCGTGCCCTTCGTGAGCTTCGTGGTCCCTTGCTCTGATGCCGCTGTCCGGACCTGGCCGCACTGAAGCAGATCGTGTGGCAGCTTCGGCTACTTACCCCCGAGATCGGGCGCGGCGAGCGGAGTGCCCTTCCAGAACGACTGCAGCTTCGCCCAGCGTTCGCGAGCCGCGTCCGCTTTGCCAGCCGCCGCGTACGCCCTGGCGGCGCCGTGGAGCGACCGCGCGCGGTTCGGCATGCGCAGGAGACAGGCGTCGAAGGCGGCGGCAGCTTCGGCGTGTTTTCCTGCGCGAGCGAGTGTCTCTCCGAGCAGCTCATGCGAAGGTTTGATCGGATCGGCGGCGCCGTTTGGCGGCCGCATGCTCTCTTCGATCTCGACGGCCTGTTTGAGCAACGCGATCGCCTGATCCCGTTGGCCCTTCGACTCCGCGATTCGCGCCGCGAGCTCGTGGTGCATGATCCGCGACGCCTTGTCGCCTTCCGACAAGCTGGCCGCGGCCGCCGGCGCGGCGGGCGCCGCCCCGTGATCCGCGTGCGCGCCTCCGGCGGGTGTGGCAGGGACCTTCGCGATCGTCGCGAGCCTCGCCAGCATCTTCTCAGCAGTGGCGTTGTCCCCTGTGCTCACCGCGCTCAACCCGTTCGCGAAGACGGTCGAGCCGGATGCGTTGTCCGGAATGGACTGCACGTTCCATTCTTCCGTTTCGACGATGTACCGCGCGCGGACCAGCGTCAGCGCCGACGTCGCGCGCGCCTGTTTGGTCACCTCGGCCATCTCTTCGAACGCCTTGATGCGTTCGCGGGCGCCGCCGTAGTCGCCGAGCTGCAGGAAGCCGTACTGACCCCAGTCGCCCGAATGCGCCATGTCTCCCGGCGAGTCGCCCGGCTGCCACAAGTCTTTGGCGATCCCGAACGCGCGAACGTTCTGGTGCGCGACCTCGTTCCACATCCCGTGCTGAATGAAGATGTGCGTCGGCATGTGCACCGCGTGCGAGACGGCCGGGACGATCTTCGCGTAGGCGAACGCCGCCTCGAGGGCGAGCGGCGCATGCACCGGATCGTCGAACGCGTGAATGATGTAGTGCGTGGCGCCCGGATGGTTGGCGTTGCGCCTGAACACCTGCATCGCGAGCGCGCCCGCTTTCATCTCCGGCCGGTACGTGCTGTCGTCCGTCGCGCGGGCCGCGCTGAGCAGCGACAGCGCATAAAACGTCGTCACCTCGTCGTCATTGGGGAATTGCTTGTGCAGACGCTCCATGGCTTCCATGTACGCGACCCGGCGCGCGCGCCACTCGCCGTCGCCCCAGAGAGCCTCGACGGCCTGGAGGAATCCCTTTTCGCGCGGCGTCGGCGCCTTGGCCAGGCGCGCGGCGGTGTTCGGTCCGAGTCGCGCCAGGATCTCGCGCGGATTCTTCGCGTCCTGTTCGCCGGTCAGCGGATGGTTGTAACAGAGCGTCTCGCCCCAGTACGCGAGCGCGAAGTCCGGCTCGGCCTTCTGCGCGAGCTTGAACTCCGCGATCGCCTGCTTCCAGCCGAAGCTGTGCAGGATCGCGACGGCTCGCAGGAAGTGCCGCTGCGCTTCCGGCGAGGCGGACGTGGGGAACGTGAGGTTGCCGACGTTTTCGAGCTGGGCGGCGGTTGGAACGCCCAGACCGAGAACCAGGAGGAGCGAAACGAGCCGGAGCCGCATGGGGACCTCCCGGGAAAGACGAATGGCCCTCATTCTAACCCGCGCGGGTAAGCTGAAGGCGTCATGCGCGAGCCGCTCGTGCGGGTCCTCGGCCTGTCGGCAACCGCCGCCTACGTCGCGCTGATCGTGTGGCTGTTCGCGCAGCAACCGCAGTCGATGGCCGAGGTCACCGGCGGCCTGACGGCCACCGTCGGCGCCTATCGCATCGATCAGCCGGTGTTCGAAGACGGGCTGCGGCTGTTTCGGGCGAATCAGTTCGAGGCGGCGGTCTCGGCCTTCGAGCGCGCAGACCCGGCGAAGCGCGATGGGCGCACCCAGTTCTACATCGCCTACGCGCACTATCGCCGCGGATGGGGGCGGCTCTATGCCGACGATGCGTCGTTCACCAGGGGGCTGGAGGCCGTCAATCGCGCGATGGCCGTTTCGCCCAACGGACGCATTGTCGTCGATGACCCCGATCTGAAGATGCGCACCGGCGACGAACTGAAGGCCGAGCTGGAGGCGGGACTGCGGCGCGATCTGTCCGACTTCAATCCGCTCCGCGTGCTCCGGGAGCGCAAGTGACCGCCGCGCGCGAAGCCGTCCAGCTGCCGGTCCTTTTTCTCACCGTCGTGCTGGCCGGCGGGGTGCACGTCGCCGACCGCGTGGCGCTTCGCCCGCCGTCGCTGTTCGGGCTGGTGCTCGGCGTCATGCTCCTCGGCCTGTTAGTGCGCTCCGGCGCGCTGGCGCCCGAGAGCCTGATGCACTCGACGCGATCGCGGCTCGCGAATCTCAACGGCTTCACGGTGATTGCGGCCCTCGTGCTGGCGTCGGCGCAGGCGTTCACGCTCGTGACGCCGGACTTCGGATTGCCGCGCGTGCTCGTGAGCCTGTTTCTGCTGGTTCTGCTTCTGAACACGCTGGCCGCCTCGCCTGACCGGCCGCGCGTGCTGCGCAGCCTGCTGGTGATTGTCGGGTCGACCTTCACGCTCAAGTTTGTCGTGCTGGCGGCGTTGTCCGATCCGGCTGGCGGCCGGCTGACGCGCGTCCTGCAGGTGCTGTTCGAAGGCCTGACGCTCGGGGCGCTCTCGCAGGAGCGTTTCCATCCGGCGACGAGTTATCTGGCGTTTGCCACGCTCGGGCTGTACCTGCTGGGTCTCGCGCTGCTGCCCGGCCGTGGCTTGTCGCGCGCGCTCGCGCGTCCAGAGATGGGACTCGACGTGCGGAGTGAGACGTAGGCACGACCTGATTGGGGCCAGCGCGATCACGCCCCGGACGTTCGCTTGTGGCACACTGACCCTCTCGCCACCGCCGCGGCCAATCGCCCCGTCCCGGCGCAAGCCGTTCACGGCGCCGTCGCCCTTGCTCACCCTGCTGTACCACTGTTGCCTGCGTCGGAATCGACCGCATCGAACCGGACAACGACCAGCGTAATATTGTCGGCGGCGGCTCCTTCATTGGCGCGCTCAAGCAGCTTTTTCGCAGCCGCCTCGGGGGCCGGTTCGGCGTCGAGCGTGACGGCAATCACGTCATTCGATACCATCTCGGTCAATCCGTCCGAACAGAGCAGTAAGCGATCGCCCGCCTGCACTTCGAGCGCACGCGCTTCAACTTTCACACCAGCCTCCTTGCCGCCGACGACGTTCGTGATGACGTGGCGGAGGCGGTGCTCGGCGACATCATCTGGGTGAAGGGCTCCGCTGCGCACCATCTCGGCCACCAGCGTGTGGTCCTGTGTTAGCTGGTGCAGTTCGCGGTCTCGGAACAGGTAGGCCCGGCTATCGCCCACGTGCACGACGCACAGCTGCGCACCGAGCTGAAAGGCCATCGTGACGGTCGTCCCCATGCCGGTCAATTCCGGACTCCCGGCGGCTTCTTCGACGATTTGCGTGTCAGCTTGACTGAAGGCGGACTGGAACTGCGTCAGCACTTTCTTGGCCTCGCCGCCGTCCGACCCAAAGAACCACTTGAATGAATTGAGCGTGAACTGCTCGATGGCCGCGACCGCGAGGGCACTCGCCCGTTCGCCCGCGAGGTGCCCGCCCATCCCGTCCGCGACGAGGAACAAATGTGCGCGCTCCTCGCCGACTTGCAGCTTCGGCTCGGGCAGGCTCGTTTGCCAGATGCGCATCGCTTTGGTGAGCTCGGCGATGAGGAACTGGTCCTCATTCGCCGCGCGCACCTTACCTTTATCGGTGACGCCAAAGGCCTTCACGGCGAGCGGGCGGGGAGGCGTGGGCGTAGCGAAATCGCCGGTCATCGGCAGCTTCGTTCGTGCAGTCTCGATTGTATCCGCGCTGCCACCAAGGGAAGTCATATTACTGCGGTCCTTTCAGCGGAGCCCTGCAGCGGTCACGGACTGCGACGCGCGCACGCCCGCACATGATCGTTCGGTTTACGCGAGAGGCTCGGATAGAGCCTACCGTTGCATGGGGACGTAGGGATGTTCCGTCTGATACACGGCCGCAACCGCCAGATACAATCCTCTGTGCCGTGTCGATCGAACGATCCCGCGTGGTCAGCGCCGCGGCTGAGCGGGAGCTTGCCGACGCGCGGGCGCTTCTCGGTGAGCTGCGGGAGACGCTGGCGCGCGTCCCGGCCACACACCCCGATGCGGCCACCCTCGCCGGGGCCATTCGTCAACTCGACGATCTGTTCCTCATTGTCGTCGTCGGCGAGTTCAACTCAGGCAAGAGCGCCTTCATCAACGCGCTGGCCGGGGCGGGTGTGCTCGAAGAAGGCGTCACGCCGACCACGGCGGAGATTCAGCTGGTGCGTTACGGCGAGGCGATCGGAAGCTCACGCGATGCCACGGGTCTCCGCGTCGTCACCGCGCCCGTCGAACTGCTCCGCGACCTGCACATCGTCGACACGCCCGGGACCAACGCGATTGTCCGGGAGCATGAGCGGCTGACCCTTGACTTCATGCCGCGCGCCGACCTCGTCCTGTTCGTCACGTCTGCGGACCGGCCGTTCACCGAGACCGAGCGCGTGTTCCTCGACGTCATCCGCGACTGGGGCAAGAAGATCGTGCTGGTGATCAACAAGATCGACATCCTGGAGCGCGAATCGGAACGCGCCGAAGTCCTCGGCTTCGTTCGTGAATCGGCGAGCCGCCTGTTAAACGTGGTGCCAGAGGTCTTTGCCGTGAGCGCCCGCCTGGCGATGCGCGCCAAACAGACCGGGACGGCCGACCTCCGGGCCAGCGGTTTCGAACCGCTCGAGCAATTCGTTCGGGAGACCCTCGACGACAAGAGCCGGTTCCACTTGAAGCTCTCCAACCCCCTCGGCGTCGGCGGCACGCTCGCGCGGCGGTATGAAGCGGTGGCCGACGAACGGCTGCGACTGCTCGGTGACGACGTGGCGGCGCTCGACGACATCGATCGGCAACTCTCGGCGTACCGCGATGACCTGGGGCGCGGGTTCGAGCTCCGGATGGCCGGCGTGGAAAAGGTGCTGCTCGAGATGGAAGCGCGCGGCCATACCTACTTCGAGGACACGCTCCGCGTCGGCCGCGTCTTCGACCTGCTGAACAAGCCGCGCATACAGCGCGAGTTCGAACAGCGCGTCGTGGGCGACGCGCCGACGCGAATCGACCGGCTGGTCTCGGAGATCATCGATTGGCTGGTGGATCAGGACTTCCGGCAGTGGCAGGCGCTCTCGGCGAAGCTCTCGGCGCGCCAGTCCGCGCACGGCGACCGCATTCTCGGTGCACCCGAGATCGGCAGCTTTCACGCAGATCGGGCGAAGCTGCTCGAATCGGTCGGGCGCGAGGCGCAGCGCGTGGTGCAGACCTACGATCGCGGCCGGGAATCGGCAGCCATCGCCGACGGCGCGCGGACGGCCGTCGCCGCGACCGCCGCGGTGGGTGCCGGAGCCCTCGGCCTCGGGACCGTGGTGACGGTGGCGGCCACAACGGCGGCAATGGACGTCACGGGCATGCTCGCGGCCGGCGTAATCGGAGCGGTCGGGCTGCTCATCATTCCGGCGAAGCGCCGACGGGCGCGTGTGGAGCTGCGCGAAAAGGTCAGCAATCTGCGGGTCAGGCTTGCCGAAGCGCTGCAGAAGGAGTTTCAGACGGCGCGCGAGCGTGGCAGCCGCCGTCTCGACGACGGTCTGGCACCGTACGCGCGCTTCGTGCGAAGCGAGCAGCACCGGTGGCGGGAGGCGGGGGCGACGCTGGCGGGGTGGCGTGGGCGGGCGGCTGGCTTCCTCGCACGCGCATGACGTGGCAGCGCGAGATTCTGGGCATTACGGAGCCGCTGAAAGCGGACCGTCTTGCTGGATTGTAGGTACTCGAACACCTCATGGAGGTCCAGGGTTTCTTGAGTGAGGCCACGAGCCTTGAGCCAGGCCGGCCCGGAACTTGCTGTACGTGCTCTTGAAGGGAGCGTTCCCCGATGAAGGGTCTGTTGAAGCGTCCGCTGGTTCTGATGTTGCTCGGTTGGATGGCCCGTAAGCTGGTGTCGCGCGTTCGAGCAGGGCGACGGCCTCCGGGAATCCGACGCGCCTGACGGCCATGGCCAAGTCTCGGTGACGTGCATCGCGTCGACGAGGCGCGACAACCAGGCTTGTACTGCCTGCCGCTGGCGCCCCTCTTTTGTGCGAACCCAGTAGGCCAGTTGAGCGATGACGATGGTACTCGTGTAACAGCGGTATCGATCGTCAGGCCAAGCCCATCAAGAACTGCTGAGACACGGTGGTTGAATTCTTCCGGGAGGTGCGCGAGCGCGCCGCGCGAATTCCCGGCGTGCGTGGAGTCGGGCTGGTGTCGCGGTTGCCGTTGAGCGGCGCCGATCATTCGAACGGATTCAGGCTTGAGGGTGAGACGTCCGATCCGGAACGGGAGCATTCCGCGCGGGATCCGTGGCCATTTCTCAGCGTCGCGGTCGGCACAGCCGGCGATCCCACGACGATCTTACCGCCACTTCGATCCATCGTGGCCTCGATCAACCCAGAGCGTCCCTTCGATGGGACGGTGGCCGCCTGGGTGATCACTGTTGGGCTGGTGCCGGGACGACGGGCGCGGCTGGCCCGCCGCCCGACGACAACCTCGAAACGAGAAGGATCAACGGAACCCATGTCGCAGACATCGCCACCTCCACGAAGATGCTGCGCTCCGACGGGCCCCGGCGTCGTGAGTGAAACCTGAGGCTTACGTGAAAAAACGCTGATGTAAGGGAGGATTGCCGATATTCCTAAGCCCTTAACGTCGTCGCCGGATCGACCCTTGCCGCCCTCCACCCTGGCACGGCAGAAGCGACGAACGTCACGGCGAGCACGACAACGATGACACCGAGATACGTCACGGCGTCGAGACGGGAGACATTGAAGAGCAGCGTCGTCAGCGCCTGACTGGCGATGGCCGCGCCGCCCAGTCCGAGCACGACACCCACGCATGCGAGGAGCGTGCCTTCGCGCACGACCATTCCCAGGATGGCGCGGCGCGAGGCGCCGAGGGCCAGCCGCACGCCAACCTCGCGTGTGCGCTCCGTCACGCCTTCGGATAGCACTCCGTAGGCGCCCGTTGCGGCGAGCACGAGGGCGACCAGTCCGAACAGTTGGAAGAGCACGAGCGCAAACCGGCGTTCGTCGCCCGACCGAGCGATCTGATCCTCCATGCTCACCGTCGACACGATCGGCTGATTCCGATCGACCGACCGGATGGCCTCGCGTACCGCGGTGGTGACGGTACCGGCGTCTCCAACCGTGCGAACCACGATCCACAGCGCGTTGTCGGCGAAATGCCACTGCGGCGTGGTCACGTACACCGCGTCGGTCTCACTCACTGCGAGCGACGCCTGCCTGACGTCGCCGGCGATGCCGACAATCGTGTACCACGGCCGGTTGGACGGCCCGATGTGAACACGCTGACCGATCGCGTCTCGGTCCGGGAACCTGCGCTTGGCGACCGACTCGCTGATCACGACCGACAACGGTGACTGCTCTGTGTCGCGCTCGTCCAACGACCGGCCGCGACGGAGCGGAATCCCGATCGCGTCGAAGTAACCCGGACTGACGGCGTAGCGGTACGCGTCGCCGCCTTGTGCTTTCGGATCGTTCAGGCTCCACTCGGTCTGTACGCCATATCGGTTGGCATCGATGTCGCTGCTCAACGGCAGATGACTCGTCAGGCCCGCGCTCGCCACGCCTGGAACAGCACGTACTGCGGCGAGCGTTTCAGCAAACCGCTGCTGAATGGTGCCGGCATCGAAGCGCCGGTTCGATACTTGGACCTTCATCGCGACCACGTGCGAAGGGTCGAACCCGGCCGGGACCGAGAACAGTCGATGGAGGCTGCGCAGCAAGAGGCCGGCCCCGACGAGGAGTACGAGCGCCAGCGCAACCTGAGCCACGACCAGCGTCTTTCGGATGCGGCGATGGCGGACGGTCGACTGACGCGAGCTCAGTTGGAGCCCGGCGTGGAGCGCGCCTCGAGACGCGCGCAGCGCAGGCAGCAGCCCAATCACCATCCCGAACATCGCGGTGATGGCGAACGTGAACGCAAACACGTTTCCATCGACGGCCATCGCATCGGTTCGGGGCAGTCCGGGCGGCGCGATTGCCGCAAGCGCTCTGAGACTCACTCTGACGATGAGCAAGCCAAGTGCGCCGCCAAGACCGGCAATGAGGAGACTCTCCGCGACCAGTTGTCGTACGAGCCGGAGCCGTCCGGCCCCGAGCGCCGCGCGCAACGCGAGTTCGCCGCGCCGCTGGGCGCCCCGGGCGAGCAGAAGGCTCGTCGCGTTCACACAGGCAATCGCGAGCAGGATTGAGACGGCAATGATGACAGCGACGAGCGACGGCCGAACGCTTCTCGTGACGTCGTCCTGCAGCTCGCTGACCGTGAATCCGTTTTTGAGCGCCGCCCAGGGCGGCCGGGGAAAGGACTGCAGCGGGCTCCGGGCGATCGCGTCGAGGTCCTGGGCCGCCGGCGCCAGCATCAGCCCGGGCTTGACTCTGCCAATCATGCGCAGGTGATGCCCCCACTCACGGCCGTTCGCCGGCAACGCCGGGTCGTACTGCAGCAGCGACCAGAGCTCGACGCGGGGGGCAGTGACGTCTGCAAATCCGGGGGGCATCACGCCCGCAATCGAATACTGCGCGCCGTCGAGCATCATGGGACGGCCGACGATCAAGGTGTCGGCGTTGAATTTGCGACGCCAGAGTGTGTCGCTCACGATGACGACCTGTGAACCGCCCGGCCGATCGTCGTCGAACCGAAAGTCCCGCCCCAATGCGGGTGACACACCAAGGACGCGAAAATAGCCCGCGGTGACGAACTGTCCTTCGAGTCGCTCCGGGTCGTCCGGACCGGTGAGCGTCGGTTGCCACGCTCGGGCAACCGCAAGTTCGCTCCAGGCCTGGCACCTCTCGATCAGCTCGCGGTACGTGCCAAACGTCACGTCCACGCGCCGCCCGTCCGGACCGCGATCCCAAATCGTCGCGATGTGACGGGGATTCGGATAAGGCAGCGGGTCCAGGAGGATCGGCTTGATCGCGCTGTAGATGGCCGTGCTGGCGCCGATGCCGAGCGCCACGGTGCCGATGCTCGCAAGGGCGAACCCCGGCGAGCGGCGCAGCTGCCGTGCGGCATAGCGCAGATCGCTGAGGGATGTGCTGACGAGGGCTTCCCAGCCATGCGCGCGAACTTCTTCACGAATCGCGATCGGCGCTCCGAGCTCGAGCCGGGCTTCGCGGCGTGCCTCGTCCGGCGACAGGCCGCGCGCTTCGTGTGCGGCGGCTGCCTCGTCGAGGAAGTGCTGCACTTCGCGGTCCACCTCCTCGTCGGCCGACCCTGGCCGCGTCAGGGCGCGCCAGCCGCGTGTGAACTGTCTCCAGAAAGACATGACGCCCTAACTTTCTGCGTCGAGCAGCCTGGCGATTGCCAGTGCGCGCCGCTTCCAGTCCGCGGCGGCGGCATCGAGCTGCTTCCGGCCCGCTCGCGTCAGTGTGTAGAACCGGGCGCGGCGTGAGTTCTCGGTTTGCCGCCAGGCGGCGTCCAGCCATCCGGCACGCTCCAGGCGCTGCAACGCGGTCAGGAGCGACCCCGGATTGACCTTGAACACGCCGCGCGACATCTGCTCGACGCGCCTGGCGATCCCGTAGCCGTGCATCGGTTCGAGACTCAGGGTCTTGAGAATCAGCATGTCCAGGGTTCCCTGGATGACGTCCGTACCTGATTCAGTCACGATTCCCCACCGGGATCAGCTGTTGTCGCTTCTCATCTTGACTGTCAAGATATGACTGTCATACGAAAGACCCAGGGGAAGAGTTCCCGGGCGCCCTGGTGCGTCCGGGGACCGGACTCGAGATGCGGGGTGAAGCGTAGCTATGACAGGGTGGGCTGCGCCAACCGCTACTTCAGGACGTCGGCCAAGGTCGGCAATCGGGGGACCTTGCCTCGGCCCGCCTTGGCTTTGCCCGCCCTGCCTCTGACTGTTGAGACGCGCGCCGCGGTTGGTGCGGGAAGCTTGATCCCGGTGTCGTGAAAATGGACGCCGTCCTGCGAGAAACGCAACCGCTCTCCCTTGTGGTCGACCAGGAATTGCGGGTCGCGCACGGTGAAATAAATTCCCTCGTCGTACTCCCAATACTTCGGGATGAGCTCGGCGTCGACGTAAAGAGCCCAGGCCATGGACGTCGCCGGCGGCTTGGTCTCGAGCCGAACCTTGACGACGTGCACAACCTGAGGCAGTGACCGGTTCAACTGGGCGCTGAGATGCGCGATCGCGGCGCTGTCCGCTTCGGTGGGTTGCGCCGGGATGACCTCGACAGCCGTGATGTTCGGTGGTTTCGGTGGCTGCATGACGTGCCTCGACTCAAAAAAGAAACCGAGGGGCTTCGCCCCTGCGGACACCCCTACGGCGTCGCTCGCGGGGACCCCGGAAGCCCCGCTCCGCTCCGCCGACTCGCTCGCCAAGGCTCGCTCGTTTCATGCGGAACACTGGACATCGCCGACGTACAGCGTGCCGGTCGCCCGTCGGTCGAAGACAAACGCGATGGAGCGAAGATCGATCGGGTCGACACCGCACTCGACGAGCCGCTCGACGGGAAGACGCAGCGTCTGCATCACGATCTTCGCGGGGCCGAACGGCGGAGGATCGGGATACAGCAGGCGGTGGAGCGCGCTCGCCGGAATCGCCGCGGTGCGCGACCCGCTGGCCACTTCCAGCGTGAACTCCTGATCGCGGCTCGCCGCGTTGGCGGCCTCCGTGGACTGTCCCACGCGGAGCGACAGCGTCTTGTAGCGTTCGGCGGGCAGCGTCGAGGGATCGAGTCGCAGGAGCAGTCGCGATCCGAGCCCGCCCCATGCCAGGCGGAGGGTGATCGTCGTGGTCGGGGCTCCGCCCACCAGCGCTGTCAGTTGACGCGTAGCGACCACGGCGTCCGCGGCCACCGTCCCTTGAACCGGCAGTGAAACGACCGGAGGCGCCAGGCCCTCCTGGTTGTGCTGGACGAAGGTTCGCCGCGGGTCCTGGTACTGCGACACGAACTCGGTGCCGGCCGGATCCCAAGCAACCGCGGCGCCGTGATCCCGTAAGACCTCGAAGTATTCAGTCCGGTCCAGCAGCACGGCCTGGGCCAGGGCCCCGAGGTGGACCTTGGCGATCTCTTCCTGGCTGGCGCGTGGCATCGCCACGCCGGGGCCGGTCTCGGACGCCCAGATGGTATTGAACTGATTGTGGTTCGCCTTGTGCACCCACAACATCGCCTTGAACTTCCCGTCGGAGACTGTGGGATTGGCGCGGTCCACGGCATGCGCGCGCTCGTAGGTATGGTAGCCCTCGAACGTGAAGACATCCGAGTCCTTGCTGCCGTGGATGATGTAGTACGAATCCGGCACAACCGTGGGTCCGGAGACCGGTGTGAATTGCCGATCGGTCGGCGCAATGGCGGCGGCCGCGGACAATCCGAAGCGATAGGGACCGAGCCCGGCAGAGCCGTCCAGGATCACCGGGCCGATCGCGGCGAGCCGGTTGAACAACGAAGCGTGTCCCACGGCTTCCCCACCGCGCGAATGCCCCACGATGAGAATGCGGTTGAGATCGACTTTGCCGTGGACCGGATGTGTCGCGGTGTTGTTCCACGTCCGGAACTGTTTGAGATGTTCGAGGTGAACGATCGCTCGGGCATCGTTCTCTCCAAAATTGGATCCATTCAGGAAGTTCGCGTCAATGGTGGCCGCGATGATCCCGTGCGACGCCAACAACCGGCAGAGATACAGGTATCCAGGTGTCGAGTTTTCGAAAGGGTTGTGGTTCCCGTGCGCAAACACGGCGAGCGGGAAGGGGCCCCGGCCGCGCGGCACGCAGACGTGTCCGTTGAGCGGCACGTTCGTGTTGAGAAACGGCCACGGGGTCGAGGCCCCGAGGTTGGCGAAGGCCGAAATATTGCGGCGCGGGGTGACGTACGCCGGATCGGGCGTGTTGTAGATCACATATTGGGACAACGATGCCGGGTAGGCGAGCGGCGGCGACCCATAGATGAAGGTGTCGAACGGCACGTCACCGGGGATGCCGGGGTTGCTCAGACTTGCCATTTCCGCTCCTCGTGTATCGACGAGTCAGTCCGGCGCAGTGGGGAGGGGAAATAGGATAGCTCGTCAGCGCAGCCAAGGCTACGGCAAGAAGTGAGAATCGAGGACGCTGCGAGATTGGAATCCGCAGTTATCGGACTTGAGCGCCTCAAAACACCCAGCGAACGCCCCACTGAATCTGGCGAGCATCCCGCGCCGCACGACGCTGCAGGAATGACGCCGTGTTCATGTTCGCGTTCGCGTTCGTGCGGAAATTCACATGATTGGTCAGATTGAACGCCTCCACGAGGACGTCGAGCCGCTGGCGGCCGAGCCGCATCGCCTTCGCGATCCGAACGTCGAGGGTGCGATAGGGATCCAGCTCCAGGAGTGATCGGTCGATCGGCTGAAGGCCTTTGGTCGCACGGTACTCGTTGATCCCCGCGAGCGACTCGTCCACGCGGTCTCGCCCGACCGTGATCGGAATGCCGGGCGGCAGGTCGCCCGTCACGGTCGTATCGCCGTCGAGATCTTCACCAGCCTGCACTTTGATCGGCGACCCGCTGACCAGCGTCAGCACACCCGAAAGCTCCATGGACCAGGGAAGGCCTACCGTCCCGGCAACCGTCAGATTGTGCCGCTGATCGGAGGGGTTATAGCCTCGCTCGCGAGGGGTTCGCTGCGTCCCCCGGGTCGTGAGAAAGAAGTCCACGCCGTCGAGATAGCTCCGTGACAAGGCATACGAGACGCGCATCGAGCCGTTGGCGTGGAACCGCGCGCGCAGCTGCGTCTCGAGCGCGTCGTACCAACTTCGGCTGAAATTCTCGAGCATGAGCACCTGGCCAAACTGCGAGACCGGCCGTGGGTTCGTGGCGCTGATGGGGCCGCTCGGGGGCAGATTTCGATCGGTCGTACCTGTCTGGTGGGTGGCAGCCGAATGCACGTAGTCCACGTCGAGCGCCGTGAACGGACCGAGCTGCCATCCGACGCCCGCCGTCGTGTTGAGCGCGTACGCGTGCACGAAGTCGTTCGGAATGACCGTCCCGAGCTGGCGGGCCAGGCCGCAGGCGAAGGATCCGTTGGCCTGCTGCGCCCCGAGCACGGCTGTGATGTCGGGATAGAACTTCAGGCAGGCACTATCCGTCACGCGGACCGGCTGGCTCGCGAACTGGTTCAGCGAACGCAGCTGGTACCAGGGTCGATTGCGGGCGACATACATGCCCCAGCCGCCGCGGACGACCAGGTGCCCGTCTCCACGCGCGTCCCACGTGCCGCCGATGCGGGGCTGCACATTGTTCGTATCGGTTCCGCGGTCCTTGCTGACGAACTGTTCGAGTCCCGTCCAGGCGGGATCGTCGAGCAACGCTCCGTAGAGCTCATTCAGCCGGAGGTTGAAGTCGATGTCATAGCGGAGGCCGGCATTGATGCGGAGCCGGCTCGATACCTGCCAGTCATCCTGCAGGAAGAGAGCGAGCTGCCGCGATCGGTAGGTCACGACCGTCGGCTCCTGCTGGTTGAATTCGCGCGGCCACGTCCCCGACGCGCTCGCGTTGAATGCGGCATCCGTGGTGAAGCGGAACACGCCGTTTTCGAGAACGTGGGAATCGTTGTCGTGCGTACCGAACGACACTTCGCCGCCGAGCTTGAAGTCGTGCTGCGCCGTGTGCCGGTAGAGCGCGTCGCTGATCGTGACTATCGTGCGGGAGAGCACCTGGGAATCGGTGTTCGTCTGGCCGGTCGTGCCTGCCGGCCGGATGATCCCGACGTCAGCCGTCCGGGGCGTCGTCCCGAGCGTGTGATGCAGCACATACACGCGAAACGCGTTGGCCGTTGTCTGTCCCGGAATCCACGTGTCTTCGAACACCAGCCGATGCGATCGGTTGCGAATGTCGACCTGGCTCGAGTCCGACGTCCCGCCCGCCTGTGCACGGCGAAGCTGCTGCGCGTCCAGGCCATACCGGACTGACAGCGAGTGAGCGCTGCGCCAGCGATGATCGATCCTCGTGGCCAGCGTCTGGTTGTCCGACGCTGCCGGGAAGGTCCCGTTTTCAGTGACGGCCAGCGGATTGCTCGGCGGGAGCGAGATAATCCGCACGTTGTCGACGTTGTCGCGCTCGTAGGCGCCGAAGAAATGACTCCGATCGCGGACGAGCGGGCCTCCGATCGAGAGGCCGACCCGCTGCTCGTCGAACGGCGGCTTCTCCGTCGCGAAAAAGTTCCGGGCATTCAGCGCGTCGTCTCGCCCGAAGTAGAACAGGCTCCCTTTGTACAGGTTCGTGCCCGATCGCGTCGTCACGGTCACCACGGCATTCAGCGCGTGGCCGTACTCGGCGTCGAATTGACTCCTGAACACGCGGAATTCCTGCACGGCGTCCTGTCCGATGTTGATCGTCGGGCTCCCCCATTGCGCGTCGTCGATGGCGCCACCGTCGACGACCGTCGTGTACCCGGATCGCTGGTCGGCCGGTCCGCCAAATTTGGTGACGGCGAAGCGGCCGATCGTGCTGTTCAGCGGACCGGAGCCGGGCAGGAGTTGGGCGAGCACCAGGAAGTTCCGATCGAGGACCGGCAGCCGATCCACGTCGTCCTTCGTCACGGTGGAAGATGGCTGCGACCGTCTGACCTCCACCAACGGCACTTCCGCGACGACACTCGTGCGAGTTTCGACGCCGGCCACTGGAAGCGTGAAATTCAGGGTCGCTTCCGCGCCAATCGACAACGTGATCCGGCGGGTGACCGAGGCAAAGCCCTTGCGGGCGGCCGAGAGCGTGTAGTCCCCGGGCAACAGCGCCAGCGCCCGGTACTCACCCAGGCGACCGGAGACGCGCACCTCTGCGCGGCCGTTTTGCTCGTGCGTGATGGACACGGTCGCGTCCGGCACGCGGGCCCCCGAGGCGTCGGTGACGACGCCCGCGATGCTCGCGCCAAAGGACTGTCCGGCCGCCGGCACGGCCATGACGAGGGCTGAGACAAACAAGAGGGTCGTCCTCACGTGAGCCTCCGATGGCGGCTAGTATGCTGATGGCTTCGTCGCGAGTCCTTGGCGAGTTCTTGGGATTTGGACGGATTCCGATTGGCGCAGCATGAAGCTCCAGCTTGGCGAGCTCATCTTAGACCTGGACGCCCGGCAGCTGCGGCACGGGCAGGCGGAAATCCACCTGTCCCCAAAGGCGTTCGAGCTCCTGAGCGCCCTCATCGAGCACCGTCCGCGCGCGCTGTCGAAGCAGCAGCTGCATGAGCGGCTGTGGCCGTCGACGTTCGTGTCCGAGACCAACCTTCCCACCCTCGTGACGGAAGTCCGGCAGGCGCTCGGCGACACGGTGCGCACGCCACGCTTCGTCCGCACGTCGCACCGGTTCGGCTATGCCTTTTGCGGCGAGGCAACCGAGATTGTGGACACCGATGCCGTGCCGGCGGAGGAGCCAGCCTCGTTCTGCTGGCTGATCAAGGACGGCCGGCGTGTGCCACTCCGAGCCGGCGAGAACATCCTCGGACGGGACCTCGACGACGGGATCCGCATCGAATCGGCCACGGTGTCGCGCCGGCACGCCCGAATCGTCGTCTCAGAGACCGGGGCGACGCTCGAGGATCTGGCGAGCAAGAACGGCACCTACCTCGGCGAGGCGCCAGTCTCGGAGACCGTGTGCTTGAAAAACGGCGACGAAATCCGGACGGGCTCCGTTGTGTTTCATTTCCGGATGACGTCGCGCGGGGGCTCCACCGCCACGTGGAGTCGCGCCGCACGTAAGCCGCGTTAGCGCTTCAGCAGCGCGAGCCAGTTTTGCACGAACGTGATCCGGGACGTGCCGGGTTCGCCCACCGGCAAGCTGACCAGGAACCGTTGCCCCTTCGAATCGACGTCGTACACCATGCTCCGCGCCCGGTCGCGCGCGGCGGGTGTCGATCCAAGCCGGACGAGTCGCGCGGGAACGCCGAAGCGAGGCGCCGTCCCCCAGGCGACTGCCGCCGACATGATGGCTCGCTGGTCCAGGGACGCGTAGAACAACTCCGAGCCGTCCCGCCGCCACTTGGGAGACGTCCCGCCTCCGTTCGAGATCTGGCGTCTGGCGCCCGGTGCCTGCACGGGTGCGACGTAGACTTCCGGTTGGCCGGATTCATCCGACACGAACGCGAGCCACGCGCCATCAGGTGAAAACCGAGCGCCCCATTCCTCAATGAACGGCTTGGTCGAAAACGGCAGCGGTTTGGGATCGGACGGCCCGGATATCCAGAGATCCAGCCCGGTCCCGCGCGTTTGCTGCGCGTACACGACGCGTCCATCGCGTGACCAGTCCTCCGGCGTGAGCGGCCCGCGATCTCTCACGCGCAGCTCATTGATCCCGGTGTCGAGCGAATGGGTGTAGATATTTGGCGCGCTATCCCGCTCCCAGCGAAAGAGGAATTGCCGGCCATCGGGCGACCAGATCGGGCGGCTCTCGCTCGTCAGGTCGGTCGTAAGCTTTTGATTCGAGGAACGCGCCACGTCGTAGCTCCAGATGTCATTCGTGCCGACACGGGGATCGACGACGTCGACGAGCACCTTCTGGTCATCGGGCGACAGACTCAGCGATCCGAAGTTCCGGTTCGGCCAGCCCGTCGGCGTTGGGTTGCTCTGCCGGTCGTACCAGACCAGCTCGAAGTCGTCGATACTTCCCTGAAACGCCAGGCTGCCGACGCGCGAGACGGAGACGCCGGTGCTGCCGAGCGTGCGGTAATAGACCACGCCGTCGGCGATCTTTTTGGCATCCCCGACGAGGCGCAAACCGGCAAGGTCAAACTCATGTGCCAGCAGGGCGCCGTCCTGCACGTACAGGAGATAGCCCGGATCGGCGTAGACCATCCTGGCGTGAATCGGCAACAGGAGTTTTGGGGCGGTGCCATCCAGGGATCCAACATAAACGGTCGGAGTCGCACGCTCTCCCTCCGCGGCAAGCGCAGACGACATATAAAGAAAGTGGCGCCCGTCCGGGAGGAACTCGGGCCAGTTGTGATTCAACTCGCGCCCCGTCTTCTGAGTGACCTGTGTGGGCTCGCCTCCCTCCGACGGCACGCGATAGATGCCGCCGCGCATGTCGGTGAACAGAATGGTGTCGCCGCCCCATGTCGGAGCTCCCTCCACTTGCGCCGCGCAAATCTTGAGTGGAGGCCCGCCGGCGGCCTCAATCTTCTTCAGCTCTCCCTGGCCGGTTGCGAAGAACCCGATGAACCGGCTGTCAGGCGACCAGAACGGAGAGACGCCGGCCTCGGTGCCCGCGAGCGGTCGCGGCGTTGTGTCGCTGAGCGATCGAACCCAGATCCGCGAGGTGCCAGCCATCGCCGCGACAAACGCCAACTGACGGCCGTCCGGCGACAGCGCGAGGCGCGTTCGGTTTTCCGCCAGGCCGATGACCGCCCCCGCAGGCGGCCTGATGTCGAATCGTGAAACCTCCGTCGGGGCCGGCGCCGGGCGCCTGAAGCCGATGGCCGCAACCGCGACCGCGATCGCCAACGCAGCAATACCCCACGCCAGCGCCTCGCGACGCGGCCGTTTCTGCGTGACGACAACAGGTCCCGTGCGCACTTTGCCCTTGGCCGCCCATTCAAGCTCCAGCTTGACGTCGCGCGCCGTCTGCCAGCGATCCGCCGGGCTCTTCGCGAGGCACCGCTCGACAATGTGATCGAGCGCGGCAGGCATCTGCCGGTCGCCGCTGTCATTGCGGACCGACGAGACGGGTGGCGGGTCGCCTGTCAGGATCGACGCAATCAGACTCGCCTGGCTCTCGCCGTGGAAGGCTTTCCGGCCAGTCGCCATCTCGTACAGCACGACGCCAAGCGCGAAGATGTCCGTGCGCGAATCGACCGCCTTGCTCTCGAGCTGTTCGGGCGACATGTACTGCAGCGTGCCGATGATCGTCCCTTCGGTCGTCAGCCGGCCTGGATCGAACGAGGCCGTCGAGTGCCCGCCGGCCGGTTCGAGGAGCGGTCCCTTCGCGAGCCCAAAGTCGAGCAGTTTCACGTCGGCGTCGTCGCCGACCTTGAGACCGGCCTCGCTTCCCGCGGGCCCGAACGGCAGAGGCACCGCCGCGGTTCGCGAGCACAGGAAGATGTTGCTCGGCTTCAGGTCGCGGTGAACGATCCCCTCGCTATGGGCGTGATTGAGAGCATCCGCGATCTGCGAGGCGTAGCGGAGCACCTCAACGGCCCCGAGCGGCCCGCGTGTGAGGCGGTCGTCCAGCGTCTCGCCCTGGAGGTACTCCATGACGATGAACGCGCGGCCGTCCTGGTCGCCGATATCGAACAAGGGACAGATGTGCGGATGGCTCAGCGAGGAGATCGCGCGCGCTTCCGTCTGGAAGCGGCGCCGGAGATCGGGCCGGTTGGCCAGATCCGGCGGGAGCAGCTTGACGGCAACAGCGCGATCGAGCCGCGTATCGCGCGCCTTGTACACCTCGCCCATCCCGCCCGCTCCAATGAGCGAAAGGATTTCGTACGGGCCGAGTCTCACACCGGATGCAAGCCTCATCTGAGCGTTCGAGTTGGACTACTGGCGCACAACAGTAGCCCGTTCAGGGTGGCAGAGTCACGCGCCGGTGGCCCGGCCCCGGGGCGACGACCACCGCGGGCGTGCGTCGACTCACCGTTGCAGCACCAGCATCACGGCCGAGGGATTGGCCAGCAGGCGAAGCGTCGGGTCTGGCCAGTGGCTTAGAACTCTCCGTCCTGATTTTCCGGCTGGAGGATCCGGATCTCTGAGATATTGAATGACGCGAACTCGGGCCATTCGGGATCCTGTCCGCACGCTGGACACGCGAAGGTCTGCGGTCCCGCGTCTCGCGGCCTGGGCGGCTCCTTCAGGTACTCGACTGTGACCTTGGCTGAGCAGGCTGGACACGTGGCGGGTTGTTCAAGCTGCAGAGACTCTCGAATCACTCAAGCCTCCGGTTTCGAGGCTCACGGGCACTTCCCGGTCAGGGATCTATGCGCTCGTGCCTTTCTTCGCCCAGAGCACACGGCCGGGCGTCTCGATCGCGTTCTGACGCCCGCAGAACGGGCAGCCGTAGGTATGCTCGGCCGGCGGTTCATCGGCCTTCCAGTCCGCAAGTTCCAGCGTTACTGTGTCACCGCAGTGGGCGCACTGGACCGTCAGCGCCACCAGGTCGGATGCCTTCGCGTGGGTGGTCTCGGCCGGGTCCGAAAACTTCTGCCGGGCGTCTTCAGACCATTTGTGCGGGGGCATTGGCTGATTCTATCCAAGCATTGACCACTATCAAGAGACCAAACACATGGAAACGGTACACTCGGCGGCCCCATGACGTTTCGCGCGTTCAGTTTCACGCTCAAAGACTTCGAGACCGGCCAACTGCTCGGCCTGGCGCTCGTGTGCCCAGAAGCCCGGTACGCGTCAGTGCTCGACGTTGGCGCGAACCGTTTCGACCGGCGTCATGCGCTGCCGACCCAATGGCGGGAATTAGAAATGGACCTTGGTCGGCTGCCGGCATCGCCTCTCGATCGATCGTCCACAATCGTGCAGCTCCTGCTTGACGTTGATCGACGTTCCAACGTCATCGTTCAGCCGCTCACCGGCATGCCATCGGACGGCGACCCGCAACGCTCGGCGGAGTTACTGGACGCCCTGCTGAGAGGACTGGCAGTGCGTCAAGACATACGGCTGCAACAGGAATCCGGCCCCGAAGGCCCGCGATCGGGGGACACTCACCGCCAGTCGTGACCGGTGAGCGCTTTCGCATGGGTACGGGCACGAATCCTTGCGGGAATCGAGTGGCCCGTTCCTTGCGAGAAGCCACAGGGCCCTTACGAAAGGAGCGGTCGTGACCGACACGTCAACGACAACACCTGGCGGTCCCGCGCCCGTCGCGGTTCAGCCGTTTCGGCCCTACTCGTCGCTGGTCCGCATCGATGTCAGCGCGCTCACGCATCCCGGCCACCTGCGGCCGAACAACGAGGACCAGTTCTTCGTCACCAGACTGACGCGCTCACTGGAAACCATGCTCACCAGTCTCCCGGCTGGCGATGTGCCGCAGCGTGCAGACGAGGTCAACTACCTGATGGTCGTGGCCGACGGCATGGGCGGCCATGCCGCCGGCGAGGTGGCCAGCCGGCTGGCCATCAGCGGGATGGTCAGGCTGGCCCTCGATGTGCCCGACTGGTTCTTCCGGGTGGACGAGGAACGCGTACCCGAGATCGAAGATCGGGCCCGTCATCTCGTGCAACAGATCGGGGCGGAGCTGACCGAGCGCGGGCGTCAGGACGCCGCCTTGCGCGGCATGGGATCGACGATGACCGGCGTGCGCAGCCTTGGGCGCGACCTTCTGGTTGCTCACGTCGGCGACTCGCGCGCCTACCTGTTCCGTGCCGGACGGTTGCATCGCCTGACCAAGGACCACACGTACGCACAGCTGCTCGTGGACATGGGACAACTGCAAGCCTGCGACGTCCCCGATTCCGGTAAGCGTCACATTCTCACCAATGTGCTCGGCGGGTCCATGGGACACGTCCGTGTCGACATCGACCTGTTGCAGCTCGAGAACGGCGACCGCGTACTGCTCTGCAGCGACGGGCTCACCGATCTCGTCGACGACGACACGATCGCGAAAGCGCTCATGGAAACACACTCTTCGAAGGACGCGTGCGCCGAGCTTGTGCAGCTCGCGCTCGACAGTGGAGGGCGCGACAACGTCACCGTGATCGTGGCGGCATACAGCCTTCCTGACGAGCACGCGCGGTCTGCGCCGGAGTGACGCCGCAGCAGGCCGCTGAAACACGCGGCCTGAACGCTCGAACTTAGTACTTCAAACTTCAAGTGTGCCGAAAAATGGTCAGATTCCGCAGTTCGAAGTCGCGAGCCAGATGCGACGCGCGACATCTGAAGCGTCCCTAGGCAGGTTCTGCCCTTCTGGCCATCCAGAATCCGGCCGCCGCAATCGCAAAGATGACGCCGAGCATGACCCACGCGGGCCCGGAATACAGCGCGGCGGATTGCAGCGTCAATGGCGTGCGTATCGCCAGTGCATTCGTGGTGAACATCACGACCGTGGCGAACAGACCGAATCGCAGCAGGACGATCAGAAAGACGCCTGCCGAGGCCAGTTGCAGCAGCGCCAGCACCCCGAAGTTGGTCTGGCCATTCTCATTGTTGACGATCCCCAGGAACACCAGAAACGCGAGTGCGATCGTCGCCGCCACATAGTCCGGCGACAGCCACTTCCTTTTCAGCCGCGTGAGCCCGCGCTTCACGATCTCGCGGAGCACCGTGAACATCATCACCGTGAGCAGGGCGTTCTGCAGGCCGTTGTTGAAGGTGGACGCGATGGTCAGCAGGAAGAACCGGTTGTGCTCGAGGATCCCGATCTCGGGCCTCGTCGGTATCGCCGCCTGTGACGAACCCAGGATCTCGGGTGCCAGCACGTCAAGGAGATCGACCGCCGACAACAGCAGTCCGCTGACGACGCCAATCAGCAGGTCGCGTCCGATCACGGGATCGGGCAGGCGTCCGGCGAGCGCGCGCGACCAGCCCACCAGCATCGTCGGCCAGCTTCGGCGGACGAACGGCTCGATCGCGAGATACACCAGATACATCACGCCACCCACGAACATGCCGAGGCCCAGGTATGTGAACAGCCGGCTCATCTCCTGGTCGAGATTGGACAGGTGCGGCAGGAGCACCCAGAACGCCGCATAGGTAAAGAACAACACGGCCGCGAGCCGGTACGCGCCGCGGCGATCCGCCCGGCCTGACTTCAGGTTTTGCCTGGCGAGCACCACGGCCGACACGAGCAAGACGAGGATGAGCACCGGCCCCACAAAGCCGTTCGAGTCGTCGCCGTCTTCACCGGGCTCGCGCGACGCCGGAGACCATGGTCCGACGATTTCGAACGACACCGCCTTGCCACGGAACGATGCGGCTTCGATCGTGACCGGGGTCTGCGTCTCCGGCAATGCGCCCGTCCAGGCGCGACGGTCGTCGGCAAATGACGGCGGCGTCCGCGCTGGCGACGCCGTCGTGAACGCTCCCATGTCCAGACCGGCCGCCGCAAAGAGCGGCGCCCAGTCCGCGGCCTGCAGGGCGGGCGCCTTCGACTCGATCTGAGACGGCACGGCCGCGAACGCCACGAGCCGTCCCTTCGTGTCGAGCGTCATGCGCGTCATGCCGGCGATGTCGAGCGGCGGATCGGTCTCGTCCGTAATGCTGAGCGTCTTCCACGCCGCCATCGGCACGGGACTGGTGCGAATCCAGAACACCAGTGCGGCCGGGCGTCCCTCCGACTGCGCGCGCGAGGGGGCTTCACCCTTCGCGTTGCGGCGATTCCAGTTCAGATAGCTCTGGTCGTACGTGAACCCGGACGCGAGGTCGACTGGCGCCTCCGGATAACCCAGCAATCGACGCAGCTCTTCCCCGCGATCCAACAGCACCGCCGGCGGCTTGGTCAGCGGCACGCGCGTGAGGATCGATGTGCGATCGGCCAGCGCCGACACCGCAACCAACAGCACCGCAGCCAGACCGAGCCACACGGCTCCGGACACCAGCGTGACCGTTGCGCTCTCGCCACCGGCCGCCGCCACCATTTCCGGGGACGGCGTCTCACCGGCCGCCAGCGCCGCGGCCAGTGGATCGCCGCCGGGCAACGCGGCCGCAACCGCGAGCGAGGACGCAGGCCGCCGCGCCGGATCGGGATCGAGGCAGCGCAGAATCGCGCGCTCGATCGCGTCATCAAGCGATTTCACGAGCGCAGCGGGCGACGTAATGGACCCGGACGAATGCTCCGCCACGAGATCGGCGATCGTCTTGGCTTCGAACACGCGCTTGCCGGTGAAGAGCTCGTACAGCACCAGGCCCAGCGCGTAGATGTCGCTCTTCGCGGTGACAGGACCGCCGGCGAGCTGCTCCGGCGCCATGTAAGCCGGCGTGCCGGCAATGCCGGTGACGGGGCCAGTGGCCGCCAGGCTGAAGTCCATGATGCGGACTTTGCCGTTGCCGTCGAGCATGATGTTCGCCGGCTTGAGATCGCGATGCACGACGCCGCGCTCGTGCGCCGCCGCGAGTCCCGCGCAGATCTGGCGCGCGATTTCGATGGCCTTGTCTTCAGGCAGGCGGCCGATGCGCCTGAGCAGCGACGACAGATCCTCGCCGTCCACATACTCCATCGTCAGGAACAGATGGCCGTCTGCTTCGCCGATGTCGTACACGCGGCAGACGTTCGGATGCGAGACCTGCCGCGCCGTCCGCGCTTCGTTGTGGAACTGCGATAGCTGCTGCGAATCCTGTTTCAGGCTGGGCGGCAGGAATTTCAGCGCGACGGGCTGACCGAGACGGAGGTCGTCAGCCCGGTAGACCTCTCCCATGCCGCCGCGGCCGAGCAGGCCGAGAACGCGGTAGCGCTGCTGAAAGATCTCGCCCGGTTGAAACCGGCCGTGGTCGATCGACCCCGACGAGCCGAGCCAGCCGCTCGCCGAGGTGGGCTGCCCGGGACCGAGCCGGGTCTCGTCTCTCCCGTCCGAGCCGACGCGTGTCGGATCGTTGGACATGGGGCGGTCAGAATACCGCAGCGGCGGACGGCCGCGCGCCGGACGTGAGAGCCATGCAGGTCGCCGGATTATGTGACGGGCGCGCTTGCGAGCTGAGTCTTCGGGAACCTGTCAGTGAGCTGCCGCGCTTTGGCGAGCACCGCCTCGAATCGCGGTGTGCCGCGGACCGGATCCAGGAACCGGCAGTATTCGGACAGGTACGGGTACGGATGGAATCCGGAGACCGATCGCTCGAGCAGATCCAGGCCGCGATCGAGCGCGCCGGCCGCGATGAACGACTCCGCCAGATGAAAGCGCTGGTGCGCGTCGAGTGGATCCAGGTCGATGGCCGCGATGCGATCGAGCGCGGCCTGCGATCGTCCTTCGAGGCCGTCCACGAGCGCGACGACCTGTCGTGTGTACACCACATCGGCAGCGAGATCGTTCGCGATTGCTGCATGCCGCGCGGCGTCAGCGAGCCGGCCGACCAGGGCATACGTGTAGCCCATCGCCCAGTGCGCAATCAGGTTCTGCGGATCGATCTCCAGCGCCTTCTGGATGTCAGGAATCCCCTGCCCGGCCTGGCCGATGAACCAGTACGACACGCCGGTCGCCAACGAGGAAAACGGCGAGAGCGGATCGAACGCCACCATGTGGCGTGCCGCGTCGAGCATCTCCGGATTCTGGCCGGCCGCGATGTAGGTCATCCACAAGTACATCCCGGTGTCCGAGTCGTTCTGCTGGCGGTCGATAGCGATCCGGCAGTGACGCACCGCCTCGGTCAGGTCGCCCCGCTCGTAGAACACCTGGCCGAGCAGCGCGTGCCCGTACGGCGCTCCCGGCACCCGTGCCAGCAGATCGCGCGCTTCATGCTCGGCCTCATCGAGCGGCGCCCGATCGCGGCCGACACCGGCGCGCACCTCCGCGACCTTGGCCGCCGTGAGGATGCTCATCAACGCCGGCGTTTCGCCCTCGATGCGGATGGCTTCGCGAATCAGCGCCACCGCGCGGGCCGGCGCGTAGCGCCGCAGCTCCTGCCGCGCCTGCAGGAAGAGCTGGAACGCCCGGACGTCATGCGTCGGACGCTCGCCAAGCTGCCGCTGCTCGTCCGACGTCAGCGTGATATCGAGCGCCTTGACGATCTCGCGCGACACGCGCTCCTGTACTTCGAACACGTCGTCGATCGTCCCGCTGTACTTGTCCGACCAGACGTGCGCGTCCGATGCGGCCTCGATGAGCTGCGCGGTGATGCGCAGACTGTTGCCGGCCTTGCGGACGCTCCCATCCAGCACGTAGCGCACCCCGAGCTCGCGTCCGATCGTCCGGACGTCCTTCTTCACGCCTTTGAGCTGCATCGACGACGTCCGCGAGATGACGCGGAGCGCCTTCACCTTCGAGAGATCCGCGATGATCTCCTCGGTCAGCCCGTCGCTGAAGTACTCGTTCTCGGGATCCGGGCTGAAATTGGCAAACGGAATCACGACGATGGACGCGCGCTCCGGAGCGGCGGCTGAAGAAGCGCGCGGGGCCGCCGGCGCAGATTCGCGCGCGCGCCGGATCTCCTCAGCCTCGTTCCGGACGTCTTTCGCGGTCTGCAGACGGCGCTCGCGATCCTTTTCGAGACACCGCGTGATCAGGCGGCCGAGCTCCGACGGCACCTCAGGGCGCTGCGTGGTCACGACCGCTGGTGTGTCCCTGAGGATGGCCGACACGAGCGCGGCCTGGCTTCTGCCCGCAAACGGCCGGTTTCCGGTCGCCAGCTCGTACAGCACGATGCCGAGCGAGAAGATGTCGGTGCGCGCATCAACGGCGCGGCCCTCGACCTGCTCGGGCGACATGTACGGCATCGTGCCCATGACGACGCCCTCACTCGTCTGGGCGATGGTCTCGAGTTCCGAAGCCGCGTCTGCAGCCATCTTGGCCAGGCCGAAGTCGAGCACCTTCACGCGGCCGTCGCCCGTCACCATGATGTTGCCGGGCTTCAGATCGCGATGCACGATGCCCTTCTCGTGAGCGGCCGCCAGCGCTTCGGCGATCTCCATCGCCAGGGTGAGGATCTGCCCCACCGGCAGTCCGGTCGACAGGACCTTCCGGTCCAGCGACTCGCCTTCCACCAGCTCCATCGTCAGGAAATGCACGCCTTCCGCGTGCTCGACGGAATAGATGGTGACGATGTGAGGATGGTTGAGGGCGGCGACGGCGCGCGCCTCCCGTCGAAACCGCTCGAGGCGCGCGGGATCGAGGGCCATCGTCGCGGGCAGCACCTTCAGGGCGACGTCGCGGCCGAGCGTGGTATCGGTGGCCCGATAGACCTCACCCATCCCGCCCGCCCCGAGCGGACGGACAATTTCATAGTGTCCAAGACGAGTGCCTGAGGTGAGTTCCATGCGCGCGCAAGCCCTTTCCGGGCCGCGTGAGTGTATCCCAAGGCGCCGATCTCAACGGCGTCCTGCAATCAGCCGGACGTGCGTTGCTCTCCGCTGGACGGCCGGTTGGGATCGCGGACGGTCGCGTAGCGCGCGGACGCGCCGGCCGCTAGGACTGAGGCCGCGTTATTCTCCTCGCATGAGGCACCAGTACCTTTGTCCTCGCGCTGCTGGCTCTCGGCGGTGCGCCGATCGGCCCCCAGGCGGCACAGCGCTCGAGACGCTGACTTGGTGAGGACAGCCGCAGCCGCGCCGTACGACATCGGCGCGCTGCTCGATACCGCCCGCGCCGGCGCCTACCAGCGATGGCTGGTGTTCCTCACGGCGATCACGATCGTCTTCGACGGCATCGACAATCAGCTGCTCGGCGTGGTCATCCCGAGCGTGATGAACGAGTGGGGCGTCGCGCGGTCCGCGTTCGCGCCGGTCCTGTCGCTGGGGTATGCCGGAATGCTGGTGGGCGGCGCGCTGGCCGGCCTTGCCGGCGATCGGTTCGGGCGGCAGCGGGCGCTGCTCAGTAGCGTCGCGGCGTTCGGCGCGATGACGCTGGCCACTGCGGCGGTTCACGACCTGACGACGCTGGCGGTGCTGCGGTTTCTCGCCGGGATCGGGCTCGGTGGCGCACTGCCCAACGCGGCCACGCTTGCGGCCGAGTTCGTCCCGCGGGCGCAGCGGCCGATGGCGGTGACGGCGACCATCGTCTGCGTGCCGCTCGGCGCGATGCTGGCCGGGATTCTCGGCAGTCAGCTGCTGGCGACGACAGGGTGGCGCGCCCTGTTCGCCGCCGGTGGTGTCGTTCCTCTCGTCGCCGCCGTGGCGCTGGCGCGGCTGTTGCCGGAGTCCCCGCGCTTCCTGGCGCGTCATCCGGCGCGATGGCCGGAGCTCGTGCGGCTCGCCGGGAAGCTCGGCCGTCCGGTCCCGCCCGGCGCGGCGTTCGAGGATTCGACGGAAGGCAACGTGGCGCGCGCGCCGATCTCGTCGCTGTTCGACGCCGAGTTCCGCCGGGACACGATCGCGCTGTGGTGCTCCTTCTGCAGCTGCCTCCTCGCCGTCTATCTCGGCTTCAGCTGGCTGCCGACGGTCCTGGCTGAAGCCGGTTTCGGTCCCGGCGTCGCGAGCAACGGCATCACGGCCTTCAACCTCGGCGGTGTCGCCGGCGCACTGGTGAGTGGCGCGATCATGTCGCGGATTGGGTCGCGCGCCGCGATGCTGACGATGAACGTCGGCGCCATCGCCGGTGCGGTCACGCTCAGCCTGATGACGCTCTCGACCGCGGCGCCGCTCGCGCCCATCATGATCATGCTGACGATCACCGGCGGCCTCATCAACGCGATCCAAACGACGATGTACGCGCTGGCGACGAACGTGTACCCGAGCGCCGTGCGCGCGACCGGGGTGGGCGCGGCAACGGCCGTCGGTCGAACGGGCGCGATCATCAGCGGGTATGCCGGGCCGTGGGCCCTCGCCTTTCGCGGCAGCGCCGCCTACTTCGCGCTGATCGCTGTGGCGATGGTCGTGTGCTTCGTGGCCCTGGCCAGCGTCAGGCGCCACGTCGCGACGTCTGCCGGCCGCGCGTAGAATCACCGCGGGAGCACGGATGACTCGAGCGAACTGGCGGCTTGTCGTGTCGGCGTCAATCACCGCCCTGCTGGTGGTCGCGGGCCGGGCCCAGGTTCCGCAACGAGGAGGCGGACCCGGCCCGTCGCTGATGCAGGCGCCGCCGAAGCCGCTCGTCGCGAATGCGAAACCGGTGCGATCGTGCGAGAGCCTGGCGAGCGTGACGCTGCCGGACACGACCATCGAGTCGGCCGCCGCCGATGCGACCAACCCGGACATCTGCCGCGTCGTCGCCGTCACGACGCATCCGCCAGCCGGCGACAAGGTCCGGATCTGGATCGCGATTCCCACGTCGAACTGGAACGGACGGTTCCTCGGCACCGGCGGCGGCGGGTTCTCCGGAGGCTCGGCAAACGGCGTCAATCCGCCGGCAGCGCTGGGATTTGCGGCGGGTGCGACCGACGCGGGACACATCGGTGGCAGCGCTTCGTTCGCGCTCGACGCCCGCGGCAAGCTGGACTGGCAGGCCATCCGCAACTTTGCGCACGTCGGGATCCACGAGATGACGTTCACCGGCAAGGCGCTCACGGAAGCGATGTACGGCGTGGCGCCACGCTACTCGTACTTCAACGGGTGCTCGACCGGCGGGCGTCAAGGCCTGATGGAAGCACAGCGATATCCGCAGGACTACAACGGCATCGCCGCGGCCGCGCCAGCCATCAACTGGACGAACTTGATGATGCAGTCGTTCTGGGGCTCGATGCTGATGAACGCGGCGTCGAACCCGATTCCGTCGTGCAAGCTGGCGGCAGCGACGGCGGCCGCCGTCACCGCCTGCGACGCCATCGACGGTGTGACGGACGGCGTGCTCGAAGATCCACGCCGATGTACGTTTGATCCGAAGTCGCTCATCGGCGTGCCGGCCGGGGAATGTGGCGCGTTCACGCAGGCGGACGCCGACATCGTCCGCGGGCTGTGGCAGGGACCACGGCGGCCGGACGGCCGCGCGTTGTGGTACGGACCGACGCGGGGCAGCGATCTCAACGCGCTGGCCGCGAGTCGGGGCACGCCGCTTCAGCCGCAGGCGTTTGGCTTCTCAGTTGATTGGCTGCGGTACTTCATCACGCAGGATCTGCAGTTCGATTGGACGACGATCACACCAGCGGCGTATCAGGCGTTCTGGGATCGATCCTACGAGCAGTACGGCAACGTCATCGGCACCGACGATCCAAATCTCGGCGCGTTCCGCGATCGTGGCGCGAAGACGATCATCTGGCACGGTCTGGCCGATTCGCTCATCACCGCTGAGGGCACCATCGACTACTACACGCGCGTGCAGCAGCGCATGGGCGGCGCGAAACAGACGTCGGGCTTCGCGCGTCTGTTCCTCGCGCCGGGCGTCGGGCACTGCGGCGGCGGTCCTGGTCCGCAGCCCACCGGAGTCCTCGACGCGTTGGTGTCATGGGTCGAGGACGGCAAGGCGCCGGAGACGCTGACCGCCACACGGCGCGATCAGACCGGCGCGGTCACGCGCTCGCGGCCGCTGTGTCAGTACCCGCTCGTCGCGAAATACCGAGGCGCCGGGAGTACGGACGACGCGCGGAACTTCGTCTGCAGCGCCGGGTTCTAGCTGAAGAGACGCCTGCCTCCTGCCGCTGCGCAACCGTCCCCAGTCGTCCGCTTGCCGCGTGGGGCGCAATGCCTATAAGCTCCGCCGCGCTAGCTCGCTCTGGAAGGATTGGACAAAAACCATGGGACTCCCCAGCCGTGGAATGCTGTTCGTGTGCCTGAGCGCGTGTCTCCTGACGTCCACCCCGGCCCTCGCACAAAACTGGAGCTTCGACGCCCGCAACGTCGGCATGGGCGGCATCGGCTCCACGAGCAATATCGCCGTGGACATGATCGACGAACAACGGCCGTACCGGCCTCTTGTGCTGCCGTTCGGGCTCTTTCAGGTGCTGCCGAACCTGCCCAAGCTCGATCCCACGAAGGACGAGTTCGACCTCGTGCGGGCGATCGAGTACGCCGCGAGCCCGATTCATTTCATCGTCGGACGAGACGACACGCACACCGCATCGGAGTTCATCACCGATCTGCGCAACGGCGAGCTCAACAGAGATCTCAATGTCTACCGGGGCTTCTCTCCCGCCACGAGCGTATCGGCCGAGGGTCTCGCGTCACCGAACTGGGGGCACACGTTCAAACTCAAGAGGAACGACAACGGAACGTTTCAGGGCATCTACGCAGGCGGCGGCATCTACTTCTCGATGAAGACCGCGGCCGAGATCGATCCCGCGCTGGCCCAGGTGTTTGCGAGCCCAACGCCGGTGTATGTCCCGAACACCAGCTTCTATATGTCGAACAACACCGAGAGCCAGTTCGCCATCGCGATCACCGGCGGGTATCGCGGCCGGTTCGCGATCCCCGGCAGGGTCCCAAGCGGCGGGGACCCGGGCAGCGGCGATCGGGCGCTGGAAGGCCTGTACATCGGCGCGAACTACCATTATCTGCTCGGGTTCAACTATGAGCACTTCGAGCCGGACGCCAGGCTCGACACCAACGCCCAAGGTCTCCTGGTCGTGAACGCCGCCCAGGGCCTGCCCGTCACGATCGACCGAAGCACGTCGACCAGCGGAACCGGCTTCGCGATCGACATGGGGGTCGCGGCTGTCGTGGACCGGTGGGAGGTCGGGGTTGGCGTCAACGGCATCGCCAACCGCATCAACTGGAACAGCGCGGAGCGCACGCGTTACGTGCTCGACAGCCTGTTCGACGGCGGCGAGTTCAACGACCTGTCCACGGTCCCGATCGACGACATCCGAGTGGAATTGCCCGTCGACGTCCGTGTCAACCTCAGATACAACGCCGAACAGTGGACGGCCACGACGGAGTTCGGGCACGGCTTCAACGGCACCAGCGTTCGCCTCGGGTACGAGCAGCGCCTCAATCGCCTCCAGTTGCGCGGCGGCGCCCGGTACATCAAGGAACGGTGGGAGCCGACGGGAGGCGCCGGATTCGACTTCTCGGATCACTTCGGCATCGATGTCGGACTGTTCAGCACGAGCGCGAACCTCGAACGGCAGCGTCACCTCGCCATCGCGGTCTCGCTGCGGTTCATCGCCCTTAACCAATAGAATGCTGGGCGTCGATTTCGGCACTGCGCGCCGGACCACGCTCTAAGACGATTCACGCTCGCGCTTGGGCTAAAAGGTCAAGCCAAGCACGTCTCAGGTCCGCCGGCGTCGGCAAAGGCCGCACAGGCGGCGTCGTGTTCGGCCTGGACGCGCTCACGGAGGGGTTCCCACCATCGACAAGCACGTACCGGTGCGAGGTAGGGATCGCGATCGAATGCCACCAGGCAGACGAAACCGCTGTTGACAACCGCCTCCAAGGTGCGGCGCACGCGGTCGGCCTCGCCGATCCGGGCGCAGATTTCTGCGACGTAGAACAGACCTTCGCCATCCTTGAACCCAGACGCTTCGAGCGCGTCGAGCGCCGCGATCGCGTCCTGGGCCCGGCTTTCGAGGGCGGCGTGGAGCGCGGTCGAGAAGCTCTGCAGCATCGGGACACTCGCAAAGCGCGCCTCCTCCCGGCGCGCCGCGTCGATCGCTTCTGCCACGCGACCCATCGCGCCGAGCACCAGGGCCTCGAAGGGATCGGACGTCCGATCCTTCCTCGAGCGCGCGAGCATAGTGATCGCGGTGCACGACACCGCGTGTGTGCAGCACCTTCAGCGCCTCGACGATGAGCCGCATCAGACGCAGGGCTTCGGCCGGTCCGAGCGCGCCGTGCCGCAAACGCGCGGCGAGCGATTCGCCCTCGACCAGTTCCATCGCAATGAACGGCTGCGCCTGCCATTCTCCGAGCTCGAACACCTGGCAGATCAGCGGATGAGAAAGCCCTGCCGCAATCCGCGCCTCGCGGATCAGGCGACGCTGCGCATCCGGCCCACCGGCATCCGGCCGCAGAATCTTCAACGCCACCCGGCGGTCAAGACGGGTATCGATGGCCACGTACACCACGCCCATGCCGCCTTCGCCGAGCTTGTCGACGATGCGGTACGGACCGATGTCAGGCGGCTGCGCCGGATCCTGAAGCATCCCCTACATCTGCCAGAGATGAGCGGCGCCCATAATAATCCGCCCGTCCCAATCCCGCGATTGGGGGATCGGGTCCGATAAGGCCGTTTCTGTCGACTCGGAAAAGGCCTCAACTACTGCGGGTCCGTACCCGCCGTACCCGCGTACCGACGAGCGCTGTTCAAACCTGTCGTACCGACAATCGTCAGTCAGTGCTTCGACCCTACCTCCACGTCCGCCCGCACGACGTTGGAATATGCGGAAAGCTCGACATCCGTCGCCGCGCGGACCCGATACAGATGCGCGCCGGCCAACAGATTACTGTCGGTGAAGCTCTGAGTGTTCGCCGGCAGCCGCGCGATCTCGGCAAACGCGGCATCGAAGCCAATCGCACGCTCGACGATATACGACGCCGTTTCGTTCCCGGCGTTATCCGTCCAGGTCAACTGCACCGTCCCAGACACCAGGGACGCCTGGAGATTCGTCGGCGCCGCCAGCGGCGGGGTCGGCTGCTCGGGCGGCGGGGTCGGCTGCTCGGGCGGCGGGGTCGGCTGCTCGGGCGGCGGGGTCGGCTGCTCGGGCGGCGGGGTCGGCTGCTCGGGCGGCGGGGTCGGCTGCCCGGGCGGCGGGGTCGGCTGCTCGGGCGGCGGGGTCGGCTGCCCGGGCGGCGGGGTCGGCTGCTCGGGCGGCGGGGTCGGCTGCTCGGGCGGCACCGTCGAAGGGCCCACCATGATCGTCATGCTGTGGAACGCCTCGGCGCCGCCGCCGTCGACGACGCGAAGCGTGGCGGTATATGTCCCTTCCGCAGCGTAGCTGTGGACGATTGTCGACCCGGCACCGCTCTGACCGTCGCCAAAGACCCACGAGTGGGTCAGCGGTCCGTTCTCCGGATCGGTCGATCCTCGTCCGTCGAACGTCACGGTGAGCGGCGCCGGTCCGGTGGTTGGCGTGGCCGTCATCACGGCCGCGGGCGGTTGGTTGGCGCTCGTTGTCCTGCGTTCGTCCGCGCCCAGATCCGGCGCCGCCCCCGCGGGTCGGGGATCTCCGTCCCAATCCGTTGTGACGTCGGAGAGAGTCGCGCCGTGGTCGATGGCGAGCGACGCGGTTGGCGCCAGGTGCAGGTCTGCGGCCGTCGCGTTGACGAAGAAGGCCGCGGTCGCCTGCGTGTAGTTGGTGTGGACCACACCCTGCGCGTTGTCGCGCCGGAGAATCGATCCGTCGGTGAGGTTGTTGATGATTTCCACGCCGGTCGTACCCGGAAATCGGTACTCGATGGCCGCCGGATACGTACCGTTCTGAATCACGGTGTTGTGATACACGCGCGTGCCGGGCGAGTCCCACAACGAGATGCCCGCGTCGGCGTGCAGCGGCTCCGTGCGATAGATGAAGTTGTTGTAGATCGATCCGCCGGAGTGGCCGTGCGCATACGGCGGCTGGGGACCGAGACCGAAGATGATCCCGCGCTCGCAGTTGATGAACGTGTTGCTGTGCACGACGGTGTCCCGCGACCCGCTCCAGAACAGAACGGCCGGTCGGAACCGGTCGGGCGCGTTGGCCGGCACGTGAATGTTGCGGAAGACGTTGTGGCGAACCAGCCAGTTGGCGCCGTGATGCACGTCAATCCCCTCGGTATAGCCATGGTCCGGGCCGATGACGGTGTACTCGATGAGCGAGTGCTCGACGATCACGTCGTCCACGCCGTTCGGATTCTGAGGATCGACCGTGCTCTTCAGGAACTGCTGGCCGGCGTCGAAGAGCCGCACGTTCGAGATGTGGATCCGATCGGCCCCCTGCTCGCCCTGGAGCTGGATCGGGTGAAAGAACGCTTCACCAATCGAGAGATTGGCAATCGTCACGTCCTGCGCGTTTTCGACCTTGAGAGGAATGTTGATGCCCGGGACGTTCATCCCCGAGCCGAGGATGACCACGTCGTCGCGGTTCGCGGTCGCGCCACGGACCGTCACGTTCGTGACGCCGTTCCGGATGAACAGCTCCTGCGTCAGCCGGTACGTTCCGGGCGCGATCACGATGGTGGCATTCGAGGTCAGTGACGCCACGGCTGCCTGCAACTGAGACACCGTCGACACGTTCACGACATTCCCCTGGGTTGCGGCCGAGTGCGCGGCGGACACCATCACGATTACAGCAGCCATTCGCGCGGAAAACAGGCGTCGGGCGATCGTCATGGAAGAGCTCCTTGCGTCTTGCGTCGTGCAGCTTGCGGGGCGAGTCCTTCGTGCGGCGGTGGTCGAACGAGGGCTGTCGAACCCGAGCCGGAAGCGGGGTGCGGCCGGCCGTCTAGCACGTACGAGTGAACCGGCATCCTAACACAGGCTTTTCGCCTTATGGGGCACTCTCGGCTTCTCTACTTCACATGCCGCCCGCCATCGACGCGGATCGTTTCGCCCGTCACGAAATCCGTCTCGATGAGTGCGAGGACGGCCCTGGCGATCTCGAGCTCCCCGCCCCACCGGCCGACGGGTGTGGCGTCGGCGACCTCCTGCTTTTCCTGGTCCGAGAGATCGGGCGGAGGAAGAATCGGGCCCGGCGCGATCGCGTTGACGAGGATGGCCGGCGCCAACTGCAGCGCAAGCGCTTCCGTCAGGGCCTTCACGCCGGCTTTCGCGACGTAATACGCGACGTAGTCCCGATACGCCGGACGGCCGCTGGCGGCGAGCCAGTCCGAGAAGTTGATGATGCGGCCGCCCTGGGCGCGCATGTGCGGCGCGGACGCGTGCGCACAGACGAACGCCGCTTTGAGATTGACGTTCAGCATCTCATCCCAGTCTCGCCCGGTCATCGCGTCGAACGGGACTGCCCGATAGACCGAGGCCATGTTGACCAGAACGTCGAGGCGGCCGAGCGCTTTGACCGCGTCTGCGACCAGCCGCCGGCAGTCGTCCTCCCTCGAGACGTCTGCCTGGATCGCCGCCGCGCGGCGGCCGACCGCGGAGACGTCATGGACCGTTTGTTCCGCTTCGGTCCGTGATCCTCGATAGGCGGTCACGATGTGCGCGCCGCGTGAGGCCAGCTCGCGCGCGACCACCTGGCCGATTCGCTTCCCGCCCGTGATGAGCACGACCTTGTCCGTGAGGGTCACGTTGTTCCGAACCGCATCTTATGCGCGTTCCGGCGCGCTTGACGCTCTCGCGGTCGCGTCCTACGCTGACTGGGTAACCGAGACGTCAGTCAACAGGTTGTCCGGAGGTATTCATGCTCGTCCGTCGCCTCGGCTTGGTTCGAGCCGGGTTCGCCCTCGGCGCGCTGCTCGTCGGTGAAAATCGCATCCCGGATCTCCCGCCTGCCGGCGAGACGCCGGCCAACCAGCAGCCGCGCGACTGGACGACGGTCAACGTGTGTCAGATCGTGCCCGGCGAGGCCGTGGCGCGGGCGGTGGCCGGTACGCTGAATGAAACGAGACCGTTCCAGGACAAGGTCATCAGCCGCTGCACGTATCTGATCACCCTCAAGGCCACCGGCAAGCCGGCAGGCTATATCGTGTGGATGCAGCCTGAAACGAACTTCGAAGAGTTGAAGAAGTACACGGAGTCACCCCTCACGCCGGTCCCCGGCCTCGGCGACGGCGCGTACATCTTTCAGGACAAGGGCGATGGCCGTTTCAAACTCCGCGTCCTGAAGCGCGGGGACTTGATGTTCGAAGCGACGGGCGATTCGGCCGAATCCGCGCGAAAGGTCGCCGACGTCGTCGTGGGGCAACTCTGGAAGAAAACGTGACTCACGCCTCGAAGCGCTACTGCCGCAGCGTCGTGAGCGGATCCACTCGCGTCGCCCGCAGCGCGGGCACGAGACACGCGAACAGCGCGACCACGGTCATCACCATCGTGACCGCGCCGAGGGTCATCGGATCGAGCGGCGAGACGTTGAACAAGAGCGTGCGCATCAGCCGTCCAGCCGCCATGGCACCGGCGACGCCAAGTACAAGACCCACGCCCGCCAGGATCAGTCCCTGACGAAGAACGAGCACCAGCATGGCCGTCCGGTCGGCGCCCAGCGCCATCCGGATGCCGATTTCCTGGGAACGCTGGCTGACGAGATACGACAGCACGCCGTACGTGCCGACGGCCGCGAGCACGAGGGCGAGGCCTCCAAAGATGCCGAGCAGCATGGTCAGGAACCGTGGCCGTGAGACGGATTCACCGAAGACCTCGTCCATCGTCCGGAGCCTGACGACCGGCAGCGCCGAATCGAGCGAACGGACCGTTTGAAGAATCTGCGGCGAGAGCTCATCGATCGGCCGGCTCGTCCGAAGCACGACGTTCAAGTCGTTCGGCGCGAACGTCGTGACGCGTGGCGCCTGCTCGAAAAGGAAATAGATCTCGGTGCCGACCGGCTCGTTGACGCCGCGTTGTTTCACGTCCTTGACGATGCCGACGATCGTCATCCAGGGCAGATTCGCCGGAAACGGCGGACGAACGTGCGCGCCGATCGGATCGCGATCCTTGAAGAAATGCTTCACAAGGGCTTCGTTGACGAGCGCAACGGGCGGACCGGTGGCATCGCCGGCTTCGAATGATCGGCCGCGCACCATGGGAATCCCCATGGTCTCGATGTACTTCTGGCTCACGATCTGCCAGTAATCCACGTTCTCGATCGGGAGCCCCGCTTCCGCCGGCGCGTTGTTGGGAATGTGCTCGAAATCGGTGTCGTTGGCGTCCACCGACCGGCTCGGCGGCAGCCCGTTCATCGACGCGACGCTCGACACACTCGGCAGCCGCCTGAGGGCGTCCTCCAGCCGTCCGAAGAACTCGACGCGCTGTGGCGCGTTGTACGTGACGCCCGGGAGCACGAGACGGAACGTGACGAGCTGTTCACGCTTGAAGCCGGCGTCGACGGTCATCAGATTGCCCAGGCTCCGGATGAGCAGCCCTGCCCCCGCGACGAGCACCACCGCCAGCGTGACTTCCGCGACGACGAGCGCCCCTCGAACCGTCTTCTGGGCTCGCGTACCGCTCGTCCGCGTCCCGTCGCGAAGCGAGACCATCACCCGCTTGCCGAGATTCGCGAGAGGTGCGAGGCCAAAGATGAACCCGGTGATGATCGTGAGGCCGAACGTGAACAGCAGGACCCGCCAGTCGAGGCCGATTTCGGCTGACCGTGGAATCGCATCCGGGCTGATGCGGAGCAATGTGCGCAACCCGAACCACGCAAGCCCCACGCCGGCGGCCGCGGCGAGCACCGAGAGCACCAGACCTTCGGTCACGAATTGGGAGAACAGGCGGCGCCGCCCGGCGCCAAGGGCCGTTCGGACGGCAAACTCGCGCTGGCGCGACTCGGCGCGGGCGAGCAGAAGGTTCGCGAGGTTCGCGCACGCGATGAGCAGCACGAAGGCGACGGCGCCCTGGAGAATCAGGAGCGCCGTCCGGATGTCGCCGATGACGTCGGCCTTGAGCGGATCGATGCGCAGTTCGTGGCGGTTTGCGGGATTCGGGTTGTTGATCAGGAAGACGTGACCGGTGCCAGCCGGCACGAAATCCTGCCAGTGCGTCTGCATCTGCTGCAGATCGGCGCGCGCCTGCGCGGCCGAAACACCGTCTTTGCGCCGGGCGACGACGTACCACGAATGACTGCCGCGATTGTTCGGGAGCGTCTTCGGGTCGATGATCGCTGGCACCCACACCTCGATGCGCGCGTCGTGAATGTCGAAGCCCGGTGGCATCACGCCGACGATCGTCCGGGTGATGGTGTCGGCCCGGAACGTCTGGCCGAGAATATTCGGGTCGCCCGCGAACGTCTGCTGCCATATTTCCCAGGACAGGATCGTCACGCGCTGCGCGCCGGGAACCGAGTCCGCCTCGGTGAACCATCGGCCCATGAGGGGCCGCACGCCGAGCGTGGGCAGGAAGCCGGGCGTGAGAACGCCGACGGTCGGCCGGATCGGAGGCGTCGTATCGACGTTGAATTCGGCGGCACGATACGCGCCGAGGCTGCTGAACGACTGGTTGTTCTTCTCCAGCTCCAGAACTTCCGGGATGGACATCCAGAACTGGTCGAAGCCAAGACTCGGAAACGTCGTCGTGACGTATTCGAGCTGATCGGCGTTCGGATACGGCAGCGGGCGCAGGAGCACACCGTTGACGACGCTGAAGATCGCGGTGTTGGCGCCGATGCCGAGCGCGAGCGTGAGAACCGTGAGCGCCGCGAATCCCGGCTGGCGCCTGAGGCCGCGAAGGGCGTACAGAAGATCTTTCTTCAGGTTGTCCATGAAGGCCTCTATGAATCCTCGTCGTCGTGTCGTGGGCGGCGGAGCGGAAAAACGCAGCGCGGCGGATGTGCCGACCGTGTCGGCGGCGAGCCGCACCCAGGCGAACAGTGTTCCGATGGGCCCGAAGCGCGCGCGCTCACGGGCGAGACAGGCCATTGCCGCCCGCTCGAGGTCGGGACCGGCGGCGGCGCGGAACTCGCGCGGCAGCACCCGGACCAGCATCCGGTAGAAGGCATGCCGGCAATCGAGACGATCGCCTGGCTGCCGGCGATCGAGACGATCGCCAGGCATCAGTGCCTCTTCAGCAGCCGCTTGTCGCGCGCGGCGTCCACGAAGCCGGCCAGGCGCCGGGCTTCGGCCGCGCACTCGCGCCTGCCCGCCGGCGTGAGGCGAAAATACCGCGGGCTGCCCGCGTGGGGCGACGGCGCGGCCACTTCGACGATCGACCCTTCGGCCGCGAGCTTCTGCAGGTTCCGGTAGAGCATCGCCGGCCACAGTTTCATCGCGCCGTCGGTGCGCTCCAGGACTTCGTTCATGATGGCGACACCGTGGCGATCGTGGTCGGCGAGCGCCAGCAGGATCTGAAAGCAGATGGGCGACACGCCGGGATTGTATCTCTATAGAGATAAATCTCGATCAAGATATATGTCGATCCAGCGACCGGAAATGGACACCGCGCGAGTTCGGGCGACAGCGGCTGCGGCCTGGCGTCTTATCGGAGAGAAGCGGGCCTGGAGACGACCGGCGTTTCGACGTCCACCTCCCATTCGAACGTTCGCCTGGGCACGCCGCTCGAACCCATCACGCACACAAAGGTGCCCTTTCCCTTCAGCCGCACGCGCCTGCCGTCGTAGAGGAACTCCTGAAAAGCCTTCCGTGCGCCGGAATCCGAGTCGGCGATCGTGCACGTGTGTCCCGGCACTGCCAGGTCGACTTGCCAGACGGTCGAGGTCTTGTCGACGGTGAACTGGAGGACCGCGTCCCAGGCCGTCCGGATCGATTCGATCTGACCCTTCGCGGCGTGCGTACGCTCACCGGCAGCCAGTGACGAGTAGAAGTAGACGCGGAGCCACGAGTATCCTGGCGCACCCAATCGGGGCTCGACGATCGCCACGATGGTGGACGGCGTGGTGGTCACGCCATCCACGCCGAACTTCGCCGTCTGAACAGAGGTGACGACAACCGTCACGAGCAGGGCCCACGGGCATAGCCAGCGCATCTCCACTCACATATCGTCACAATGAGAGGCGCCCCGCAGGTTCAACACACGTAGGGCGGGGGCTTTAGCCCCGCCGGCCCTGAAGGGCCAGCCTACGTTTTGAAACGCGAAGTTGCAGCTGTTTGTCGGCCGCAAACAGCGATCACACGGGAAGCGACCTCTCGAGAGTTCGATGAGCCGCTCGACCCGGGTGTAGGATCCCCGGGTGATCGGCGAGACGATCTCCCACTATCGCATCCTCTCCGAGATCGGCGCGGGCGGCATGGGCATCGTCTACAAGGCCGAGGACCTGAGGCTCGGCCGGTTCGTCGCGCTGAAGTTCCTGCCGCCGCAGCTGATGCGGGACGAGAACGCCCGGCGGCGCCTCTTTGCCGAAGCCCGCGCCGCGTCCACGCTCGATCACGCCAACGTCTGCACGATTTACGACGTCGAGGAGTTGCCTGACGGGCGCGCGTTCATCGCGATGGCGTTCGTCGACGGCGAGACGCTCAAGACGTGGCTCGAGCGCGGACCAGTTCCTCCGACGGAGGCCGCCCGGCTGATGCTCCAGGTGGCGCACGGCCTCGCCCAAGCCCACCACGCCGGGACCGTCCACCGCGACGTCAAGCCCGGCAACATCATGATTACTCCCGACGGCAACGCGAAGCTGCTCGATTTCGGCATCGCGAAATTTGCCGGGGGCGGCGATCTCACCCGTACCGGTACGACCGTCGGCACGATTGCGTACATGTCGCCCGAACACGTGCGCGGCGGTGTCGCCGACGCGCGCGGCGACGTCTGGGCGCTCGGCGTCGTGTTGTACGAGATGCTCACCGGGACGCGCCCCTTCACCGGCCGCGACGACTACGAACTCCTGCAGGCCATCATCGAGAGGCCGGTGCCTCCGTTGCCGGCCCGCGAACATTCCGGACTTGGGCGCATCGTTTTACGGGCCCTCGACCGCGATCCCGCTCGCCGCTACGCCAACGCCGGGGAGATGGCGCATGCGATCGAACAGATGCTGCAGCCGACGACGACCGTGGCGACGGCCGTTTCCGCGTCTCGCCCTGGCCGATCCCGCGTCGCCATCATCACGGTCGTGATCGCCGTGACCGCAGTGGCCACAACCGGTCTGTGGGCCTGGCGGTCGAGCGGCACGCGTACCGCGCGCAACATCACGCTGCCCGACGCGCTGCGACTGACGGATCTCGATCGGCACGGCGAGGCGTACGTGCTCGCCACCCAAGCCGAACGCGCCATTCCAGACGATCCCATGCTCGCGAGCCTCTGGCCCCGTATTTCCCGGACGATCAACATCCCGTCGTCGCCGGAGGGCGCCGACGTGTCCTTCGCGCTGATCGGCGGCGATGAATCCTGGCATCCGCTGGGACGCACGCCTCTCCAGAACGTGCGCGTGCCCCGCGGCATTTTTCGGTGGCGGTTCGCCAAGGCGGGATTCGAGACGCGCGAAGTCCTGCGCGCGACGGACGCCCTGGTGGTTCTGCCCGGCTTGGACCAAGTCGTGACGCTGACGTCGGCGGGCACGGTTCCACCGGAGATGGTGATGGTGCCGGTGCCGCCGGACGGCGTGCGATTGAGGATCACCGGCTTCGACTACAACATTGCTGTCCCCGCCACGGACTTTCTGATCGATCGCACGGAGGTGACCAACGCCGAGTTCAAGGCGTTCGTGGATGCCGGCGGCTATGCGAAGCGGGAGTACTGGAAAGAGCCGTTCGTCCGGGACGGGCAGCCGCTCGACTGGTCGGCCGCGATGGCGCTCCTCCGCGACCGGACGGGGCGGCCCGGGCCGGCGACCTGGCAAGGCGGTGCGCCGCCGGTCGGCCAGGAGCAACACCCGGTGACCGGCGTGAGCTGGTACGAGGCGGTCGCATATGCAGCGTTTCGCGGCAAGCGACTCCCAACGGTCTATCACTGGTCGCAGGCCGCGTGTCCCGAGCTTGGCGATGCCGTGACGCGGACCAGCAATTTCGGCGGGCCGGGGCCGCTCCCCGCAACGCCCTTCCGCGGCCTCGGACCGTACGGCACCGTTGACATGGCCGGCAACGTGAAAGAGTGGACGTGGAACGACAGCGGCAGCGGCGGTCGCTACCTGGCCGGCGGCGCCTGGAACGATCCGGACTACGCGTTCCTGTATTCCGATTCGCGATCGCCCTTCGATCGATCGGAGAGCAACGGCTTTCGCACGATGAAGGACACCGGGCCGCCGGCGCCGGCGGTGGTGTACGCCGCGATCGCCCCGGTGTCGCGCAACTACGCCGCCGAGAAGCCGGTGTCCGACACCGTGTATCGCATCTACACGGACCAGTACGGCTACGATCGGACTCCGTTGGATCCGCGTCTGGAGAAAACGGACGACACGCCGCCGCACTGGCGCCGCGAGATCGTCTCGCTCGCGCCCGCGTATGCAGGCGAGCGGCTCACGGTCAATCTCTTCCTGCCGAAAAACGTCAAGCCGCCGTTCCAGACCGTGCTGTACTTTCCGGGATCGAGCGCGATCCGGACTGCGAGCAGTGCCGTCCTTCCGACGGCCCCGGCGGACCTTGGTGCGTTCGACTTCGTGCTCATGAGCGGCCGGGCCGTGGCCTTTCCGATCTACAAGTACACGTTTGAACGGAGCGATCCGTCCTGGACCTCGTCGTGGCCGAGGCCGACCCGCGCCTACACGACCTGGATGCAGCAGGTGGTGACCGACGCGCGCCGAACGCTCGATTACCTCGAGACCCGGTCGGATCTCGCCGGCAAACAGGTCGGCTATTACGGTGTCTCATGGGGCGCGCGGCTCGCGCCGTTGACCCTCGCGCTCGATCCGCGAATCAAGGTGGGCGTGCTGCTCATGGGCGGCCTCGGCAGCGGTATGCCGGCGCCCGAAGCCGACCCGTTCAACTTCATGCCGCGGGTGCGCGTCCCGATCCTGATGGTCAACGGCGACCAGGACTTCATCTTCCCGCTCCAGACGATGCAGCGCCCGATGTTCGACGGCCTCGGCACGCCGGCCGCGGACAAGCGGCACGTGCTCTATCCCGGCGGCCACGAGATCATTACGACCAAGCGGAGTCTGATCGTTCAGGAAATCGTGAGCTGGCTCGACAAGTACCTCGGGCGCGTACAGTAGCCTCCGATCGGGGCTACGCTGTCGACGGCTGAATCAACTTCTCGAGAGTTCGCGGATCAATCGCGAGGCCGGCGACGAAGGGATGCCCACATCGATTCCCCCGATCATGGGGCCATTTATGGGCGGAAAATTCGGGAGTTGGGCATCAGCGACCTCTCGAGAGTTCGATGAGCCGCTCGACCCGGGTGTAGGATCCCCGAGTGATCGGCGAGACGATCTCCCACTATCGCATCCTCTCCGAGATTGGCGCGGGCGGCATGGGGGTGGTGTACAAGGCCGAGGACCTGAGGCTCGGCCGATTCGTCGCGCTGAAATTCCTGCCGCCGCAGTTGATGCGGGATGATGACGCCCGCCGCCGGCTGTTTGCCGAGGCGCGCGCCGCCTCCACGCTCGATCACGCCAACGTCTGCACGATTTACGACGTCGAGGAATTGCCTGACGGCCGCGCCTTCATCGCGATGGCGTTCGTCGACGGCGAAACGCTCAAGACACGGCTCGAACGCGGGCCGCTTCCGCCGGCCGAGGCCGCCCGTCTGACGATGCAGGTGGCGCACGGCCTCGCCCGGGCCCACCACGCCGGGATCGTCCACCGCGACATCAAGCCCGGCAACATCATGATCACCCCCGAAGGCGAAGCGAAGCTGCTCGATTTCGGCATCGCGAAGTTCGCGGGCGGCGGCGATCTTACGCGCACCGGCACGACCGTCGGCACCATCGCGTACATGGCGCCCGAACACGTGCGCGGCGGCGTCGGCGACGCGCGCGGCGACGTCTGGGCGCTCGGCGTCGTGCTGTACGAGATGCTCGCGGGCACGCGCCCGTTCACGGGCGGCGACGACTACGAGTTATTGCAAGCGATTATCGAGAAGCCGGTGCCATCGTTGCCCGCTCTTGGACCCTCCGGGCGGCACGATGAGCTCGCCGGGATCGTCTCCCAGGCGCTCGATCGCGATCCGAGCCGCCGCTACGCCAGCGCGGGAGAGATGGCGCAAGCGATCGAGCGGCTGCTGCAGTCGTCGGCGACCACGGTGTCAATGGCTGTTCCGGCATCTCGCGCCGGCCGGTCCCGCACAGTAATCGCCGTGGCAACAATCGTGGTGGCCGCGGTGGTCGGCGGCAGTCTGTGGGCGTGGCGATCGAGCGGCACACGCACGGCGCGCAACGTCACGTTGCCGGAAGCACTGCGGCTGGCGGATCTCGATCGGCACGGCGAAGCGTTCGTGCTCGCCACCGAGGCGGAACGCGCGATTCCTGGTGATCCCGTCCTTGCGAGTCTCTGGCCCCGCATTTCCCGGACAACGAACATCACCTCGTCGCCGGAGGGCGCCGACCTCTCCTTCGCCCTGATCGGCGGCGACGGCGCATGGCATGCGGTGGGACGCACGCCGCTCCAAAACGTGCGTGTGCCGCGCGGCATCTTCCGGTGGCGGTTCGTCAAAGCGGGGTTGGAGACCCGCGAGGTGGTTCGCGCGTCGGCACCCGGGGGCTTCCTGCTGGCGCTCGACCGAAGCGTGTCGCTGACGCCGCCGGGCGCGATTCCTCCGGAGATGGAGATGGTGCCGGTGCCGCCCGACGGGCTGCGATTGATGATCACAGGCTTCGACTTCAACATCGCTGTTCCCGGCACGGATTTCCTGATCGATCGCACAGAGGTGACCAACGCCGATTTCAAGGCGTTCGTCGATGCCGGCGGCTATGCGAAACGAGAGTACTGGAAGGAACCGTTCGTCCGGGACGGGCAGCCGCTTGACTGGTCCGCCGCGATGGCGCTCTTCCGCGATCGGACGGGACGTCCCGGGCCCGCGACGTGGCAGGGTGGCGCGCCGCTGGTCGGGCAGGAGCAGCACCCCGTGAGCGGCGTGAGCTGGTACGAGGCGGTCGCGTACGCGGCGTTTCGCGCCAGGCGGCTGCCGTCGATCTATCACTGGTCGCATGCGGCAGGCCCCGAGCTCGGCGACGCCGTAACCCGGACGAGCAACTACGGGGGAACCGGACCGCGGCCCGCAACCGCCCCTCGCGGGCTCGGCCCCTACGGCACGGTCGATATGGCCGGCAACGTGAAAGAGTGGGCGTGGAACGACACCGGCGGCGGCGCGCGCTATCTGCTCGGCGGCGCCTGGAACGATCCGGACTATGCGTTCCTGTACTCCGATTCGCGACCGCCATTCGATCGATCGGAGACCAACGGCTTTCGCACGATGAAAGATGCCGGTCAGCCGGCTCCGTCGACTCTCTACTCGGCGATCGCCCCGCCGTCGCGGAATTACGCCAACGAGAAGCCGGTGTCCGACGCCGTCTATCGCATCTATGCGGAACAGTACGCCTACGACCGGACGCCGCTCGATCCGCGCGTCGAGAAAACGGACGACTCGTCGCCGCACTGGCGCCGGGAGACCGTGTCGATTGCGCCGGCCTACGGCGGCGAGCGGCTGCCGATCAACCTGTTTCTGCCGAAGAACGTCAAGCCCCCGTTCCAGACGCTGTTGTACTTTCCGGGATCCGGCGCGATCCGGACCGCCACCAGCGCAACCCTTCAAGCCGACCTGAACTTATTCGACTTCATCCTCATGAGCGGCCGGGCTGTCGCGTTTCCGATCTACAAATACACGTTCGAACGCAGCGATCCGTCATGGACCTCGTCCTGGCCGGCGCCGACGCGCGCGTACACGACCTGGATGCAGCAGATCGTGACCGACGCGCGCCGAACGCTCGATTACCTCGAGACGCGGTCGGATCTCGCCGGCAAGCAGGTCGGTTACTACGGTGTGTCGTGGGGCGCGCGGGTCGCGCCGTTGACCATCGCGCTCGACCCGCGTATCCACGTGGGCGTGCTGGTCTTAGGCGGCCTCGGCAGCAGCACACCGGCGCCAGAAGCCGATCCGTTCAACTTTCTGCCGCGCGTGCGCGTCCCGATCCTCATGGTCAACGGCGACCAGGACTTCATCTTCCCGGTCCACACGACGCAGCGTCCGCTGTTCGACGGGCTCGGCACGCCGACCGCGGACAAGCGGCACGTGCTCTATCCCGGCAGCCACGAGGCCACCGGGACCAAGCGCAGCCAGATCGTTCAGGAAGTCGTGGCCTGGCTCGACAAGTATCTCGGGCGCGTGCAGTAGCCTCCGATCGCGGCTACGCGCTCTACGCACCGAATAGATCACGGAGTGCCTGGTTTCTCATCACCCAGGCGATGTTCTTCTTCGTTTCCTCGATGCACGCTTCAGGGCTCGCGTGTGGGGTCTCGAAAGCAAACCAGCCTTCGAAGCCGGATTTCTTGATGGCGGGCCAGGCTTTCGACCAGTCCACGAGGCCGGGCACCTCCATCAGCGGTTCACGATTGTTCTTCAGGTGCATCTGGACGATGTTGGCGCCGAGCACCTCGATCCCTTTGATCCCTTCGCCGTTGTGCACCATGCTCTCGGTCCCCGTCGCGTCCCAATAGGCGCGGACAGCGGGGTGCGCGACGAGTCCGAGAAGCTTCACGTACTCGTCAGTGGTGAGGGAGAGCTCCAGGCCCAGAACGATCCCGGCATCTTCCGCGACCGGCGCCAGTTTCTTCAGCAACTGCACCACCGGCCCATACGAAGATTCGTCGTCCATCCTCGGACACGTTTCGCGGAAACCTGGAACCAGCACGACGCCCGCGCCCAGGATCTCGCCCGCGCGGATGGTCTTCCGAAGAGATGCTTCGCACGGGCCGGGTTCAAGCAGCGTCCCGCCAGCGGGGAGACTGCCGCCCATGGACACCGTCCGGATGTTCCAACGACTCGATTCGCGCTTGTAAGCGAGGACGGTGTCGCGGTCCCACAAGTTCGAACGCGTCGTCTGTACTTCGATGCCGGAGAGGCCTGGAATCCTGGCGGCCAGCTCATAGACGCCGGCCGATGACGTGCGCAGCATGTTGCCTTCGCGGTGCGCGATCTTGATCGGGGATCGTGCGGCCCATTCGACGACCGCGGGCGCAGAGACTCCGACGAAAGCCGCCGCGCCAGCCGACAACGTAGAGTCCAGGAATTCACGACGGGTTGGCATGAGGCTACTTGGCCGTCAATTCGACGACCGTCGCCGAGGATCCTAGCGGTACCACGATGGCACCGCGTTCCAGCGGAAATGCCCGTGTCGTGGCATACGCGCCGATCCCAGTCACCTTCGCCGGCTGCTCGATGCGCAGCCGCGCGGTCGGCGTAAATGGCCCAGAAGAGGACAGCGTTACCCGCACTGCACGCGTCGCCGGGTTGATGGTGACGCTCTCGAACGTTCCGGAATCGAGCGTGAGGTACAGGCCGAGCGGCGCGATGTAGATGCGCCGGCGGAGGGAATCGAGCGTTCGCACGCTGACCGACCCGCCACTCGTCGTCACGTTGCCGCCGAACACCTGCCAGCCGTATTCGGGATGGTTGATGACGTACGTGCCCGTCGTGACGGCGTGGCCGAAGAAGTTGGGCCCGTAATCGCCGGTATACGTATCCCACCGCAGGTTCTGCGGATACGAGTGAAAGGCCGCTGACGGGAAGCCCTCCTCATCAATATTGGAGAGCGCCCCCATCGATCCCGCGTAGCCGATCCGCAGCAGGTAGAAGTCGTCCGGATGCTCGCGGTACTGCGCCAGCACGGGAATCGAGTTGAGACCCGAGCCGTAGTGGTGAATCTGGCGCTCGGTCGTCCCGCCAGGTGCGGCGCCGTAGAAGAAATCCCAGTACCGCCGCGCGTTCCCGTTGTAGCCCCAGTGCGGCACGGTCGGCATGTACCCGAGAATCGAGCTGAGCGAGACGAGCGCCTTGTCCTTGTAGCCGAAGTAGTTCGTCCACGCAAAGATCTCTTCCTGTCCGGTCGAGTCCCAGGCCATCTCGGATCCAAACGGGTAGGCGTCGGCATTCCAGCGATCCGCGCGCCGCTTCATCGCGGTCTCGATGTAGTCCGCCTGCTCCTTCCACGCTTCCCGTTTCAGATCTTCGAGGAGCATGACGAAGATGTCGCCGTTCATCAGCCCGACATTCACATATCCGACGCCGCCGCGACCGCCCGGCGGCGCGAAGCCGCCGGTCATGTACTTCACCGTGTTGAACGCCTTGTCGAGATACCACTCCCACGTCTGCGTGGTGACGAGACCCGGGTGGTTGCGCGCAAGCCGGTACATCGTCCAGTAGGCGGCGACCACGTGCGGATAGTCGTAGGCGCGATCGACCGAGTCGGCCGCCTGCTTGTTCCACGACGTCCAGGTCGTCCAGTTGCCCTGCTGATACTGGAAGTTGGGCATCAGGTCCGGCTGATAGAAGAAGAGGCTCTTCTTCACGCCGTACATGCGCGGCCCTTCGGAGTACTGCAGCCGGCCCCAGATCACCTTGTCGACGAACTCGGCGAGCTTGTCGATTTCCGCCTTGTCCGGCTGGCCGTACGCTTTCATCATCGCCGCCAGCCACGCACCGACGCCGCCCTCGTCCGAGAGTCCGGCAACCCACACGCGGGTGTCCTGCGTCACGATGCGATTGTTGGCTCGGTCGTACGTCATGACGGACGGTGCGCGCTGAAACGGATCGGTCTCGTCGGTGTACCAGGCCTTCGTCGTGAGAAAGCGACCCATGTCAGCGACCGTCTGCTGCGCGGGCTTCGTGACGACGTAGTGAATCGTCTGCGCGGAGCCATCGCTATAGTCGACGGTCAACCGGGCACGGCCCCATCTGGTTCCGCGCACCATGTATTGCGCCTGCCCGCCCTTCGTTGCCGGACCCGGCGTCACCTTCAGGGCGCCCGCGGGCTCGACGTCCACGCGCGCGACTTTGCGTTTGCCTGGAGACAGGAACAGCTTGGCGTCGATGTCCATCGGCACGATGTAGCCCGGAATGCCAACAGCGACGGGCCGATCGGCTGCCGCAAGCGTCTGCTCGATGCGGGGAATCGCGTCGGCGAGGAGGAACCTGAGACCGTACGTGCGCGACTGGCCGGGCGGCAGCGTCACCGACGTCGGCTGGTTCCACGGGTTGGCGCTTTTCCATTCGTTTTCGGCGTACGCGAGGCTGTGCGTCGTCCACTCGAACGCACCTTCGAACGTCTGGCCGCGACGCGACGCGTCGCTCAGCGGACGAAACGCTTCAAAGGGTGTCCGGGTGCCGTTCTCCGGAACCACGACCAGCGCGGGACCCGCACCTGACAGCCGGGTCACCTGAAGGTAGCCGGCATCGAGCCCCACGTACGGATCGAAGAACGAGCAGATCTCATGCGCCTGCGGTAGCGTCCGCGCGCGGTTGGCCACGAAGTTCTGGATCATGTTGTTGAACACGACGGGGAACCCGAGGCCGCCGATCACGACCGGCGCCTGGCTCGTGTTTCTGATCTCGAAGTGCAGAACCAGTTGACCGGAGGTGTCGAGCAGCCAGGCGCGTGCGACCTGGACAGGAGCGTCGGCGATCGCCGGCGCTGCGGCGGGTGGCTGGCCCGCTGCGGAAGCGGCGCCGAGAGTCGACCGCGTGCCGGACATCGTCGGCGTGAGCATCGCGCCGGCAAGCAGCTTCGAACCCGCCGGCAACTTGGGTGGCGAGGTAAATGGCTCCACCGGTTTACGGACGTTGCTCGAGGCGAAATCCACCCAGGCGCCGTCCTGCCAGCCGTCCTGCTTCAACCGGATGTGGATGTCGCCCAGATGGTTGAAGCGATCGCCTTGCCGGGCGGTCAACTGATCCGCGGGCGTGAAATCGAACGGCGTGTTCGCGTCGATGCCTTTGGCGCCCTTCGGCTCGAGGGCCGCGATCGTCTGCGAATCCTTGACGAGCTTCACTCGGAAGTGCGGCGTGTCGAAGTCGAGCGTGCCGTGATCCAGGCCAAGCGTCGGCGGTGGCGGCTGCGGCTGCCCTCTGCCCTGCGCCTGCTGAGACCGCGCCTGAACCGACATCGCCAGGACGATGACTGCCACGCCGGCCAGGAAGACCGTGAATGCGCGAGCCGTGAAGGTGAGACGCATGCTGGCAGTTTAATGAATTTGTCGATTCCCTCCTTCCCTGTTCGTCGTCTGGGTAGAGGCCGGGACACGCCTGGTCCAACTTACCTGGAAAGCAAGGCTTTCCAGAGACGGAGAGGCATATGCAGACCATTGCGCAACACGACGTCTTTGCAAACACGGCCACTGGGAGCGTCCGCTCACGGCGTGCCCTCTGGACGGGCCGGGGTCTCACGGCGATCGCCGTGGCGTTTCTGGCCCTCGACAGCCTGGGTAAATTGCTGGAACTGCAGCCGGTCGTCGACGGGACTATTCAACTCGGCTACCCGCCAAGTGTGGTGTTCAGCCTTGGAGTCATCGAACTTCTATGCGTCCTGGCTTATCTGTTTCCAAGGACGTCCGTGCTGGGCGTGGTCCTGCTGACGGGCTATCTCGGCGGCGCCATCGCCACGCACGTGCGGGTGGAGAGCCCTCTCTTCAGCCACATTCTTTTCCCCATCTACGTCGCCTCATTCCTCTGGGCCGGCCTCTTCCTCCGCGATGACCGGCTGCGCCTGTTCCTTCCCTGGCGTGTCCGACATGATCGAAGTGTCGAGGTCGGCATGAGAGCAACCGGAACGAAGCAGGCGATTTCGAAAGACGGAACTCCCATTGGTTACGAGACCTCCGGCACGGGACCCGCGCTCATCCTCGTGGACGGAGCGTTGTGCAGCCGTTCATTCGGCCCCATGCCCAAGCTGGCGCCGCTCCTGGCGAAATACTTCACCGTCTACATGTACGACCGCCGCGGCCGCGGAGAAAGCGGCGACACGCTGCCGTACTCCAAGGCGCGCGAGGTGGAAGATCTCGGAGCGCTGATCGAGAAGGCCGGCGGATTGGCTTTTCTCCTCGGGCTGTCGTCGGGAGGGGCGCTGGCCCTGGAGGCCGCGGCCAGCGGGCTCGGGATCAGGAAGGTTGCCGTGTACGAGCCGCCGTATGTCGGCGCCAGCGGTCACGGTGGCGGCGCCGAACACGAGCGGCAGCTCGACAGGCTGCTCGCCGCCGGCGACCGCGGTGGTGCGGTGAAATACTTCATGACCACCATGGTCGGCGCACCGGCAGCCGTCGTGATCATCATGCGACTCATGCCGTGGATCTGGCGGAAGCTTAAAGCCGTGGCTCACACGCTTCCGTACGACGCGACGGTCATGAACGAGTTCGAGGTGCCAACGGCACGCCTGTCAACCATCTCGGTCCCGACGCTTGTGCTGCACGGCTCGAAGACGGACGCCAGGCTGCAGCGAGCGGCACGGAGCGTCGCGGAGGCCGTCCCCGAGGCGCAGAGCCTCACGCTTGCGGGGCAGACGCACAACGTCAGCCCAGCCGTCCTCGCGCCCGCTGTGGTGACGTTTTTCACCGCCTGATTTGCGGCGTCGAGTTACGGGAGCTGACACCCATGCGATTCATCATCATGCACAAAACCAATGCTCAATGGGAGGCCGGCGCCGTTCCGAGCCAGACGTTGATTGCCAGGGTCGGGAAACTCATCGGTGAGCTGAAGAAGGCGAACGTGCTGCTCGGCGCAGAAGGTCTTCGGTCCAGCTCACAAGGAGTCCGGCTCAAGTTTTCGGGGGGCAGGCGAACGATCATCAACGGGCCCTTCAAGGGGGAACACGAACTGCCATCCGGATTCAGCATCCTGCGCCTGGAGTCGATGGACCAGGCGATCGAGTGGGCCTCGCGTCAGGCGCAGTCGCTCGGAGACGTGGAGATGGACATCCGGCCAGTCACCGAGCCATGGGACATCGGCCTCACACCGAAACCTGAACAGTTGACGACGAGGCGCTTCATGATTCTGCGAAAGGCCACTCCCGTTTCGGAGGCTGACGTGCCCCTGTCTCCGGACGGGCAGGCGGAGATGGCGCGGTTGATTGACGAGGCCGAGCGCACCGGCGTACACGTCGCCAGCGCGACGATGCGACCCAGCGCGAAAGGCAGGCGGTACAAGAATTCCCGCGACGGCGTCAGCATCACGGACGGGCCGTTCACCGAGTCCAAGGAGCTGATTGCCGGCTACGTCATGGTGGCGGCAGAGTCGCTCGAGGAAGCGGAGCGATGGGCGCTTCAGTACATCGACGTCGTTGACGCTGACGAGGTGGACCTGCGCGAGGTGGAGAGTATTCGTTGAGCCTGCCGAATGCGGCCGCGTGTCCAGCCCCGAACGTTCGACGTCCGGGCTACCGCCGCGGGCGATTGTCACCGATGCGTGACGCGGCCGGCGACACCCAATCTGCGATCAGCTGAACGTGGCCGGCGGCCGCGGTTCTCTTGACGTACCGTCGATCGGCCGTGAGCATCGTGCCCTGCCGAACGATGGCCAGCGCGTGGTAGGCGGCGTCATAAAACGTCACGTCGTGTTCCCGCATGACCCTGAGGATGCTCGTGGCATAGGCGGCCGCTGATTCTTCCGGCAGCGTCAGGTCGACGACGGTCTGAAGCAGGACCTCCGCCTTTGCGGGCTGCTTCAGGCCAAGGACGTTGCCCACTTCGAAGATCCAGAGCGTCGGCACGACGATCTCGATCGCACCCTCGAGCCATGCGTCTTTGAGCGCCAGAGAAGGATCGGGCGCTTCTTCATCGGGCCCCTGCAGCATCCACTTCAAAATGACCGACGCGTCGGGGACCACAATGGGGACGGCCACAATCAGCGTTCCCGGTCTCGTCGAAGCAGAGCCACCAGTTCGGTTGTCGAGATGGGCTTCGTCGTCCGCCTCAGCTCGTCCAGACGCTGACTGGCGCGCTGCCGGCGAATGGCGAGGATTTCCTTGCGCAGCGCGCGATTGACGACCCGGCTGCGGAGGCCGCTGTCCACCAACCGGTCGAGGTCGGCTTTGACGTCATCGTCCAGCACGATGTTCACCTTGGTGGGCACTATGGTTATCTCTTTTGTGGAGAGAATACTAAGAGAGAATAGAATACCACACCACAGCTTGGTCCACGGCGCCGCTTCTGCCCTCTTGCTTTCCCAAAGGAGGTGTGCCACTCTCATTTGGCAAACCCAAAGGATGGCCATATGAGGCGCGGGGCGTCAGGCGCACGACGATGAAAAGAAAAACCGACGTCCAGCAGGGCACGCTCGCGCTGATGGTCTTGAAGACCCTGGATGTGCTCGGCCCGCTGCACGGCTATGGCCTCGCCCGGCGCATCGAGCAGATCAGCGGCGATCGGCTCACGCTCAACACGGGCACGCTCTACCCCTTGCTCTTGAGGTTGGAGCAGGAAGGCGCCATCACGTCCGAGCGCGGCCCGTCCGAGAACAACCGCAGCGCCCGGTTCTATCGGCTGACCAGCGTCGGGCGGAAACAGCTCCAGTCGGAGGCGCGCGCCTGGGAGCAGACGACCGCGCTCATCGACCGGTTCTTCGACGTCAAAGCGGAGGACCTTCGATGAGACGACTGCGGCAGTTCCTGATTCGGTGGACCACGTCAGCGACGCGGCGGCACGACGAACGGCGATTGCGCGAGGAGCTCGACGACCATCTGGCGCGCCAGGCCGACGACAACATGCGAGCGGGCCTGTCGGCCGGCGAGGCGCGGCGTCAGGCCGTGCTCAAATTCGGCGCCGTCGAAGCGATCAAGGACGACTACCGGGATCAGCAGGGCGTGCCGTGGGTCGAACATCTGCTGCAGGATGTGCGCCTCGCGCTTCGGCGGATGCGCAAGACGCCGGGTTTCACGGCGGCGGCGATCGCCACGTTGGCGCTCGGGCTCGGCCTGACAAGTGCCGTCCTCAGCCTGGCCCAGGCGGTGTTCCTGAAGCCGCTCGCGGTCGACGACGCGTCGAGCATCGTGATTGTCGATCAGACACTCGCGGACCGGCCCGTGTTCAACGGCTACCCCATGTCGTTTCCCGACTATGCGTACTATCGCGACCACGCGCGGACCATCCCGGAGCTGGCCGCGCACTACTCGACGTCACCCATGAACGTGGTGACGCCCGCCGGGCCACTCAACGTGATGGGCAGCGTCGTCACCGCCAACTATTTCAGTCTGCTGCGCCTGCAGCCCGCCCTCGGCCGGTTCTTCACGGTCGAGGAAGACCGCGTGCCAGGCAGGAATCCGGTGGCGGTGCTGAGTCATGACCTGTGGCGGACGCGGTTCAGCGCGGACGCCGGAATCCTCGGCACCGCGGTGCGCATCAACGGCACGGCCTTTACGGTCGTCGGGATTGCGCCGGAGCGGTTTCAGGGCACGCTCGGCGGCCTGGAGCCGAACGAGGTGTGGATCCCGACGGCGATGTTTGGCGTCGGCTATCGCTATTGCGAGGGCCTCACGCGTGGCTGCAACATCGTGAATCTCCTCGGCCGTCTGTCACCAGACGCGTCGGCCGACGGGGCGCAAGCCGAGCTGGAGGGACTGGCGCGGCAACTCGAGGCGGCGTTTCCGGAGACGAACACGGGACGAGGCGTTTTCGTACGGCCGGCCCGAGGTATCCGCATCGGGGAGCAGGTCAGAGACGCGCCGATTGTCATCCTCCTGGCGTGCGCCGCCGCGCTCGTGCTCCTGGTCGCGTCCGCGAACGTCGCGGGCTTGCTGCTCACGCGCGGGCTGCGCCGCCGCAAGGAGATCGCCATTCGCCTCGCGCTCGGCGCCAGGCGCGGCCGGCTGGTGCGTCTGTTGCTCGTCGAGTCCGTCACGCTGGCGACCCTCGCGGGGGTGACGGGCCTCATCGTCGCGTTCTGGTCGACGCACATGCTGCGGGTCTTTCTTGGCGTCGCCCCGACGGGCGCACTGAACCTCGATCTTTCACTGGACCTGCGTGTAGTGTTGATCGGCGTGAGTGTGGCCCTGCTCACCGGCGTGGTGACCGGCATCGCGCCCGCGCTGCAGTCCACCCGACCCGACCCGGTGGTCGCCATCAAGGAAGAGTCGGCCGGTACCGGTCCCCGCCGTTCAGCGTTGCGCGAAGGGCTGATCGTCTTGCAGGTGGCGTTGTCCGTGTTGCTCCTCGGCAGCAGCGGCCTGATCGTCCGCAGCTTCCTGATGCTGCACCGTGGGCCAGGCTTCGATCCCAACGCCGTCGTCACCGTTCGACTGCGACCGAGCCTCGTCGGCTACACGAACGAGCGCGCGTGGGCGTTTCAACGCGAGGCGATTCAGCGACTGGAGGCGCTGCCCGGTGTGGTCGCGGCCAGTCCGGCGGTGGTTCCACCATTCCCAAAGTGGGGCCGCCCGGTTCAACCGATCCGGCTTCCTGGGGATGCCAACGATCCGTCAACCGCATATCGCGCGCCAACGACCTTCGTGGGCCCGCGCTACTTCAAGACTCTCGGGACGGGCGTGGTTGCCGGGCGCGAGTTCGATGAGCGCGACACGGCGGCCGCCCCGCGGGTGGCGATGGTCAACGAAACCCTCGTCCGGCACTTCTGGCCAAACGGCGGCGCCGTGGGCGGCACGCTGACCATCGGTCAGCACGTCTACGAAGTGGTGGGCGTCGTGAAAGACCTGCAATGGGTGAGCGCGCTGGAACAACCGGATTCCATTGCCTTTCTGAATTTCTGGCAGCAGGACCGCAGCAACAGCTGGTCGCAGGATTCGCGCACGCACATCAGAGTGTCCGGCGACGCGGCGGCAATGCTGCCCCAGATCCGTCGCGCGATCGCTGCGATCGATCCTGACGTGCCCGCGTCGGAGCCGCAGTCGCTCGGCGCGCAGGTCGACACTCAGTTCGCCGCCGTGCGCGCGGCACGGACGATGCTCCTGACGTTTGGCACGTTGGCGCTCGCGCTGAGCATGCTTGGGCTATATGCGGCGCTCGTGTTTGCGGTCGGGCAGCGCACGCGCGAGATCGCCGTCCGCATGGCACTCGGGGCCTCGCGGTCCGACGTCGGACGGCTCGTGTTTCGGCGCGGCGCGGCGATTGTCGCGATCGGCGTCGCGGCGGGCCTCGTCTCGTGCACGATCGCGGGGCCGTTTCTCGCGCACCTCATGTACGGCGTCAGCCCGCGCGATCCGTACGCGCTTTTGGCTGGACCGTCCGTGCTCGCGGCCATGGCCATGCTGGCCATTTGGCTGCCCGCGCGTCGCGCGATGGCGCAGAATCCGGTGATCGCGCTCAGGATGGACTGAATCGGCGTATCGTCACCAAGGATGCATCGCGTCTCACTGGTCGCCGCCCGTTCCCGTCGGCTGCTCAGTGTCGTCTCCGTCTTCTCAGTGCTCTGCCTGGCGCAGTTGTCTGGCCAGGCGCAGTCGGCGGCGCCCGTGGCGTACGGTAGCTCGTGTACGGCGCTGGCGGGCGTCGGCGTCGCGCGCGCGACCGTCGCGTTCACCCTCAGGTTCGCAACGGGCACGTTCGATCCGCGGAGCCCGACACAACAGACAACGAGCGCGGCGCCGCCATTCCGCGACCTTCCGGAGTTCTGTCGCGCGGAGCTGACGGCAGGCCCACCGAGCGCATTCCGCCGCGTCGACGTCTGGATCCCCACACACTCGTGGAACGGCAAGCTCATGATGGTCGGACGGAATCGATCGGGCACGTCACTCGATCTCGGTCGAATGGCCACCGCGCTGTCGGGCGGCTTTACGACGGCATCGCTCGACACCGCGAACCCGGCGGCCATTCACGAGGCGACGAACACCGTGAACCAGCTGCTCGCGGCCTACTTTGGTCCTGAAGCCCGCTGGATCTACTGGAGCGGTTGCGCGGCCAGCGCGCGCGACGGACTCCTCGCCGCCGATCGGTACCCCGACGACTTCGACGGCATCCTCGCCGGTGGGCTGAGCGAGGCCGGGCCGCCGGTGGCGAGCGGTCCCGGCAAGACGACGCCGCAACTCGCTCTGGAGGCCTATCGGGCCCGCGGCGGCAAGGTGTTGCTCTACGACGAGGCAGCCGGCGCGGCGTCCGCCCTGTTGCCGCTGCGCGAGAACGGCGCGATTCGTCTGGTTCTGACGCCGGGCCAACCGAGCTGTCCCGACGTCGATGACGGACGGACCGCCGCGCTCTCGCGCGCACTCGAGAGCTGGGTCGAACGCGGCACGACGCCCGATCGGCTCGACGTGGCTGGGCAGGCTTCCCCCTCGTCGCACAGGCGTCGCCGCTAGCGATCGGCGAGACGTTCACGATCGAATCACACGTGCTCGGTGAGACGAGGCGGATCAATGTGTACCGGCCGCCGGTGTTCGGCCAGCCGGCAGACGCGCCGTTGCCAGTCCTCTACATGCCGGACGGTGGTCTCGCCGAGGACTTTCTCCACGTGGCCGGGCTCGTCCAGGTATCCGTCGGGAACGGGACCATGCGGCCGCTCTTGCTCGTCGGCATCGAGAATACGCAGCGCCGCCGCGACCTCACGGGGCCGACCGAAAGCGCCGAGGACAAGAAGATCGCGCCGGTTGTGGGAGGGTCGGCAGCGTTCCGGCGATTCGTTCGTTCCGAGCTGATGCCGGCCATCACGACGCGATACCGGACGACGGCCGAGACCGCGATCATCGGCGAGTCACTCGCCGGCCTCTTCATCGTCGAGACCTTCTTCCTCGAGCGCGACCTCTTCGGCACGTACATCGCCTTCGATCCGAGCCTCTGGTGGAACAATGGCGCGCTGGTGACGAGCGCCGCTGACCGGTTGCGCGCGACGGCGAGCCGTCCGGCGACGCTCTATCTCGCCGCCAGCCGCGAAGACCGATCGGACCTGACGCAGCAGTTTGCCGGACTCCTTCGAGCCAACGCTCCGGCGACAGTGACCTGGCACTTCGAGCCGATGCCGAACGAGACTCACGCGACCATCTACCATCCGGCCGCGCTGGCGGCGTTTCGCCACCTCTTCAAACCAAAGGGCGGCCGCCCATGACGGCTCGCCCTTCACTTGACAGTCAAGTGGAGGCTGTGGCATGTTCACTTGAATGCCAAGTGAACCCGTTGAACGGCTCCAGGGCACGCTGGACCTGATCGTCCTCCGCGCGGTGTCCGCCATGGGTCCGCTTCCCGCCTGCAGCGTTTTCCAGATCGGTGTCGCGTGTTCCGGCGCCCGACCTTTGCGAGCGCCGCGAGGCAGGCCCGATCACGCTGCCTTGCGGCAAGCGGCGAGCGGGAGGGCGCCGGAACACGCGACACCGATCTGGAAAGCGGTCTAGCACATGGCCCAGGTCCGCCGTTTCCTCCGTCGGCTGGTGACCCTGTTTCACCCCGGCAGGGCCGAATCCGACCTGTCGCGCGAGATCAACGCGCACCTGCAACTGCTCGAAGACACGCACGTCGCGGAGGGGATGAGCCGAGACGAGGCGCGATACGCCGCGAGGCGCACGTTCGGCGGTGTCGAGCAGGCCAAGGAACAGCAGCGCGACGCGCGGTCGTTCCGCTGGCTCGCCGGCTGGTCGATGGACCTGAAGCTTGGCGCGCGGATGCTCGTGAAGTCGCCGGGCCTCACCGTCGTCGGGGTCACAGCGCTCTCAATTGCCATTGGCGCCGGCGCGGCGTACTTCGAGGTCATGCACGACCTGATCAGCCCACGCCTGCCGGTGGCAAACGCCGACCGCATCGTGGGCGTCCGAGTCTTTAACGCGGAACGGCGCAAGGATGAATGGCGCTCCCTGCAGGACGTGGCCGTCTGGCGCGCCAACACGCGGACCATCGAACACCTGGGTGCCGCGCGGCCGATCAGCCGCCATCTGACCACCGCCGACGGACGTACTGAACCTGTGCGCGCCGTCGAGATCAGCGCGTCCGCGTTCCAACTGTTTCCGACGGCCACGCTCCATGGACGCACGTTGAGCGACAACGATGAGCGGGCGGATGCGGGTGCGGTGGCCGTCATCGGCCACGATCTCTGGAGGGAGCGGTTCAACAGCAATCCCAACGCGGTCGGCAGCACCGTTCAGCTGGGATCGGCGGCTCACACGATCGTCGGCGTGATGCCGGAAGGATTCGGGTTCCCGGTCAATGAGAACCTGTGGGTACCGCTCAGGACCGACGGACTTGTGTTCCAGGTGTTCGGCCGGCTGAAGGACGGCGCAAGCGCTGCCGCGGCGCAGGGAGAGCTTTCCACCTTCGCGGCTGACGCCGCTACGGTGGACAAGTCCAGCTTCCCGGCTGGTGCCGCTCCGGCGGACAAGCCAGTTGGTCCTGCCCTCCGAATCGACGTCCGTCCGTACATCGCGTCCCTGAATGCCGAGGATCTCGAGAGCTTCGAGCTGGTGGTCATCCGCGCCGTCAACTTCGTCTTCATCATGCTGCTCGGCCTCTGCGGCGCGAACGTCGCGACGCTCGTCTTCGCGCGCACGGCCACGCGCGAAGCCGAGATCACCGTCCGCACGGCGCTCGGCGCGAGCCGCGGACGCATCAGCGCGCAGCTCTTTGCCGAGGCGCTCGTGCTCTCATCCCTCGCCGCCGGTGCGGGACTGCTCGCGGCGAGACTCGTGGGGCAATGGGCCAAGGGCCTTTACGTTCAGGGCATCGGTCCGACGCCGTTTTGGTGGGACGACGGATTGAGCTACCCGACCATGCTCTACGCGGTCGCGCTCGCGGTGTTCGCCGCGTTGATCGTCGGCGTGATTCCCGCGCTGAAAGCCACAGGCGCGCAGCTCCAGGGCCGGATGCGCGAAGCGGCGTCAGGCACGTCGGCGATGAAATTCGGAGGACTCTGGACCGCCATCATCATCACGCAGGCGGCCATCACCGTGATCTTCCTCGCAACCGTCGTGTCGTTCGGCTGGACCCAGCTGCGAAAGCAGTGGGGATCGGACGTCACATATGCCCGCGATCAGCTGCTCACGGCCCAGATCGTCGTCGAGCAGGCGAACACCGGCAGAGCGCAGCCTCCGAACACCGAGACGCTGCAGGCGATCGCCGACAGGCTCGGCGCCGAGCCGGGCGTCGCGGGCGTCAGCTACACCACGGCCTTGCCTGGAACGATCTGGGAGCAAGTCGTCTTCGAGTTCCAGTCGCTCGAGTTGCAGAAGCACGCCGACGCGCGAAGAAGGACGGACGTGCTGTGGTCCGAGGGCGCGCGCGTCGGCGCGAACTTCTTCGAGACCGTCGGCATCCCGCTCGCCGCCGGCCGGACCTTCAGTGCAGCCGAGATTCGGCTAGGCGCCCCGGTGGCTATCGTCGACGAGACATTCGTGCGGATTGTGCTCGGAGGACGCAGTCCCTTCGGCGTCAGGCTCCGGCAGCGCGGGGAGGAAGCGGGCCAGGAGCCCGGTCCCTGGCTCGAGATCGTCGGCGTCGTCAAGGACGCGACGACGATGCCGCGGAAAGGCCCCGACGACGCGGCGGTGTACCGCCCCGCGGCGCCCGCGCAGCCGGTGCGACTGCTGGTCCGGACGCACGGTGCGGCGGCGCCGATGACACAGCGCATCTACGCCGCGGCGCGGTCGGTGCATCCCGATATCCGGCTCGCCGATCTGAAATCGCTCGCACAGGTTGCCTATGACGATGCCCTGCCCGAGCGGATCTTTCTGCGCGCCTTCACTGTCATAGGCGCCATTGCGCTGCTGCTGGCCACCGCCGGCATCTACGCGCTCATTTCATTCACCCTCGCGCGCCGCACGCGCGAAATCGGCATCCGCGTGGCGCTCGGCGCCTCGCCGCGCCGCATCATTACTACCGTATTCGCGCGCGCGTTCGTGCAGATCGGACTCGGCGTGGCCGCCGGCTTTCTGCCGGGCCTGGTGATCATGGTGTCGGGCTCCGACGATGCGGGCGAGATGAACACGCGGGCCGGCGCGGTAGCGACGTTGGGCGTATGCGCGTTCGTCGCGGTCGTCGCGCTGATTTCGTGCACCGTGCCGCTGCGGCGCGCGCTCGGTATTCAGCCAACTGACGCGCTGAGGACGTCGTGACGCCGCGGCTGCGCTGAGCCCCGCCAGGCGGCCTGTCGCCCATGCCCACGCAACGTTGCGTCCACCGATCGGGCCGTTGTCGATTGAGGGAAATGTCGCGCCATCGACACGGCAGGGCTGACGCGGCAGACGGGATTCGACGACCGCGCGCGATCGATGACCGCGCGCGGTTGAGTTACTGCACGATCACCGTGCCGGTCATCGTCGGATGGATGGTGCAGCGGTACGCGAAGGTGCCAGTCGTGGCGAACTGGAAGCTGAACGTCGCGTTCGCTGCGACGTTGCCCGAGCTCCACAGGTTGGTGTTTGAGGTCGTGTTGTGGACTTCCGAGTCCATGTTTGTCCAGACGACTGTCGATCCCACGGTCGTGGTGAGCGTCGTGGGCGAGAATGTGCCGCCGACGCCAGCACCCGTCATCGAGACGGCGGTGCCGGTTCCGGTGGTCGGCTGAGTCGGATTGTTGTCGTCCTCGCACCCGGCAACGGCGAGTGCAAGGGTGAGTACGAGAAGAATCTGTCGCATTCTTAGACAGTGCCAGCGGCATCGACTCCCGTCAAGGCCGAGGCTGCGAGCACGCATCGTCCCGAACTGAGATGCCATGGACGGCTCACGCAGGTCTCCTTTCCGACCGCGGCGCGCGGATCGGTGCACGGTCCATCGCGCTGCTGCTGGCCACCGCCGGCATCTACGCGTGTCAGGCCGGCTTCGAGTCCAATTCGTCCCAGCGCCGGTACAGGAGATCGAGCTCGACGCCCACGGCTTCCGCGCGCTCGAGGACGCCATTGATGGCTGACGGCGACTCCTTGTAGAACTCAGCCCCTGCGATGGTGGCGTCGAGGCGCGCGCGCTCGGCTTCGAGCGTCTCGATGCGCCCGGGCAGGCCCTCGAGCTCGAGGCGCTCGCGGTACGACAGCTTCTTGGTGCCGGATACAGGTCCATCTTTCCTGGGCTCAGCCGCCGGCGCCAACGCGGGTACGACCTCGGCGACCGTGCGCGCCCGCTCTCGCTGCCAGTCTTCGTAGCCACCAAGGTACTCTTCGGGATGCCGAACGAAACGCACGCGACTATCTACCATCCGGCCGCGCTGGCGGCGTTTCGTCACCTATTCAAGCCAAGGGGCAAGGTTGAAGCGATCGGCGTGCCGCGCCGTCAACTGATCGGGCGGGCGTGAAATGGAACATCGTGTTGGTGTCAATGCCTTTGGGCGCCGTTCGGCTCGAGCGCCGCGATCCCCGGGATTTGCGGATCCTCCTGTGTCGCGGTGAAGCCCTGGCAGGCGTCTCATGGTTGGCGGCTGCGGACTGGTACAATCCTCCGCGATGAAACCGGCGGACTGCATCCTCTTCAGTGGCGGTGCGCCTGGCGCCGAAGCGGCGTTTGGCGCATGCGCCGAGCGCCACGGTGTAGAAGAAGTGAACTTCACGTTCGAAGGGCACAGGATGGCGCGCCAGCGTGGCGTGCGCATGCTCAATCACGAAGAGCTGCAAGCGGGCGATGTCAGTCTTGCCTATGTCTCGCGGTTGATGCACCGGCGCTACACCGACGCGCCGACGATTCGTCGCGTGCTGCAGTCGCTCTGGTATCAGGTCAATCAGGGCCAGGAGATCTACGTCATCGGCACGATTCTCGATGACTTGACGGTGCGCGGCGGCACGGGTTGGGGCGCGGAGTTTGCCAAGCTCTGCAACAAGCCCTTGTACGTATTCGATCAAACCAAGAACGGCTGGTTCGAATGGACCGGCGAGGCATGGGAATCGCGTCGCGACGCCACATCCCCCGTTGTCACGCATCCTCACTTCACGGGGACGGGCACGCGCACGCTCGAACCTAACGGCCGCGAGGCGATCGAGGGACTCTTCGAGCGTTCGTTTCGCTAGCTGCGTCGTCCTTCGAGTCCAATTCGTCCCAGCGCCGGTACAGGACATCGAGCTCGACGCCCACGGCTTCCGCGCGCTCGAGGACACCATTGATGGCTGACGGCGACTCCTTGTAGAACTCAGCCCCTGCGATGGTGGCGGCCAGACGCGCCCGCTCGGCTTCGAGCGTTTCCATGCGCCCGGGCAGGCCCTCGAGCTCGAGGCGCTCGCGGTACGACAGCTTCCTGGTGCCGGATACAGGTCCATCTTTCCTGGGCTCAGCCGCCGGCGCCAACGCGGGTACGACCTCGGCGACCGTGCGCGCCCGCTCTCGCTGCCAGTCTTCGTAGCCACCCAGGTACTCTTCGATCCGGCCATCACCTTCGAAGACGAACGTGCTCGTCACGACGTTGTTCAGGAAGCGGCGATCGTGGCTCACCAGGAGAATCGTGCCGTTGAACGTCACGAGCTGCGCTTCGAGAAGCTCGAGTGTCTCGATGTCGAGATCGTTGGTGGGTTCGTCCAGCACTAGGACGTTCGCGGACCTGGTGAGCAGACGCGCCAGCAGCAGCCGGCTGCGCTCGCCGCCTGAGAGCGTCCTGACGAGCGATCGGGCGCGCTCGGGTGGAAACAGAAAATCCTCGAGGTAGCCGAACACGTGCCGGGTAACCCCGGCCACGGTCACCGTGTCATTGCCCTCGGCGACGGTGTCCATGACGGTGCGATCCGGATCGAGCTCCTCACGCTGCTGGTCGAAGTACACGATTTGCAAGTTGGTCCCGCGGCGCACGTCGCCGGTGTCGGGCCCGGTCGTTCCCAGGAGCAGGCGCAAAAGCGTGGTCTTGCCCGCGCCGTTTGGTCCGATGAGCCCGACGCGGTCGCCGCGCATGATTCGTGTCGAGAACTCCCGGACGACCGGACCGCCGCCGTATACCTTGGTGACGCGATCGGCCTCGAAGACCATTTGGCCGGAACGGGCGGCCAGGTCCACCTGGAGCCGTACGTTGCCGGCCCGTGCGCGGCGGGCGGCGCGTTCCTCCCGCATCGCCATGAGCGCGCGCACACGACCCTCGTCGCGCGTCCGTCTCGCCTTTACGCCCTGGCGCAGCCACACTTCCTCTTGCGCCAGGCGCTTATCGAACTTCTCGCCGGCGACCGCCTCGATCTCGAGCGACGTCAGCTTTCTCTGAACGAACGTCGCGTAGTCCCCTGGCCACGACCTCAGCCTGCCGCGATCGAGCTCAACGATGCGCGTGGCGAGCCGGTCGAGAAACACACGGTCGTGCGTGACGAAGACGAGCGCACCGGCATAGTCGGCCAGAAAGGCCTCCAGCCATTCGATGGCCTCGATATCGAGATGATTGGTCGGCTCGTCCAGGAGGAGCAGCGTCGGCTCGGCCACCAGAGTTCGCGCGAGGAGCGTGCGTCGCTGCATGCCACCGGACAGCGCCTGCACGGACACGTCCGGCGGCAGGCCCAATCGTTCGATCACCGATTCGACCCGTTGCTCGATCCGCCATCCATCGCGCTCGTCCAGTTCGTGCTGGACCCTGGCCAGCCTGGCGAGCGCCGCCGCTGTTGCGCGATCCGCGACCTCGACCGCGGCGTGATGGTACGCGGTCACGAGACTCCGGATATCGCCGAGCCCTCCGGCCACGACATCGAAGACCGACTCCGGGGTCGAGAGCGAGGCGTCCTGCGCGAGTCTGGCTGCCCGCAGGCCCGGCTCGCGCCGCACCACCCCGGCGTCGGGAACGAGCTCGCCGGCCAGGATGCGCAGCAGCGTGGACTTCCCGGTGCCGTTCCGGCCAATGAGCGCGATGCGCTCGCCCGCCTCGATGGTCAGCGTGGCATGATCGAGCAGCGGGACATGTCCAAAAGCGGTCGACACGTCGTCGAGCGCGATGATGGGCATGCGCCGACGGTAACACGCCGCCGCGGAGTCGAGGTGGCAGCAACCGTCGTGACGTCAGCCAACCGTCTTGTCGAGAAGAGGCCCCGTCGCAGCCGATGATCGCGATAAACCGTGTCACCAAGCACTACGGTAAGCAGCTTCTCTTCGTCGATGCGTCGTTCCAGCTCAACCCGGGCGACAAGGTCGGCCTCGTCGGGCCGAACGGCTCCGGCAAGACGACGCTGTTCCGGATGATCGCCGGCGAGGAGACGCCTGATGACGGTGAGGTGTCGATCCCGCGCCGCATGACGCTCGGATACTTTCGGCAGGACGTCGAGGAGATGTCCGGCCGAAGCGTGCTCGACGAAGCGATCGCCGGCAGCGGTCGCCTTGGCGATCTCCATCACGAGCTGGAGGACCTTCAACACGCGATGGCCGACCCGTCGCGGGCGGCCGACATGGACGCGATCCTGGCCCGCTTCGGCGAGGTCCAGGAGGAGTACGAACATCTTGGCGGCTACGCCCTCGAGAGCCAGGCGCGCGAAGTGCTCGCCGGCCTCGGCTTCGACGACCTGTGGATCGAAGGCGATGTGGGGGCGCTCTCGGGCGGCTGGAAAATGCGTGTCGCGATGGCGCGCGTCCTGCTCGGCAAGCCCGATTTCCTGCTGATGGACGAGCCGACGAACCATCTCGACATCGAGTCCATCGTCTGGCTCGAAGAGTATCTGACGAAGATGCCCGGCGGCCTGCTGATGACGTCGCACGATCGTGACTTCATGAACCGGGTCGTCAGGCGTGTGGCCGACATCGACGACGGCGAGATCACCTCGTACTCCGGCAATTACAGTTTCTATGAGCGCGAACGCGGGCTCCGCGAGGCCAATCGCGAAGCGGCGTTCGCGCGCCAGCAGGCGATGCTGGCAAAGGAGCAGCGGTTCATCGATCGCTTCGCGGCCAACGCCGCCAAAGCCGCGCAGGTCCAGAGCCGGGTCAAGGCACTCGAGAAGATCGAGCGGATCGAACTGCCGAAGCGGCGCCCCGTGGTCAAGTTCGAGTTCAAACGCCCGCCGCGGTCGGGCGAGGACGTGGCGACCCTGCGCGATGTGCGCAAGGCGTTTGGCCAGCGCGTCCTCTACGACGGCTTCGACCTGTCGATCCGGCGGGGCGAGCGATGGTCGCTGATGGGCCGGAACGGCGCGGGCAAGACGACGCTCCTCAAGATGATCGCGGGCGTCCTGGCGCCGGATGCCGGCGAGATCGCGCTCGGCGCCAGCCTGAAGCTCGGGTACTTCGCGCAGCAGTCGCTGCAGGTGCTCGACGCGCGTCTGACCGTCTGGGAGCAGATCGAGCAGGATTTTCCGCACGAATCGACAGGCGTGCTGCGCACGCTGCTCGGCGCGTTCCAGTTCTCGGGCGACGAGATCGAGAAGCCGATTCGCGCGCTGTCAGGCGGCGAGCGCACGCGCCTCGTCATCGCGCGCATGCTGTTCGATCCGCCGAACTTCCTCGTGCTGGACGAGCCGACCAATCATCTCGACCTGACGACGAAGGACATGCTCATCGAAGCGCTGCGCGAGTTCGAGGGGACGATGATCTTCGTCTCGCACGACCGATCGTTCCTGCGTGGCCTCAGCAACCGGGTGCTCGAGCTCGGCGGGGAGACCGGAACGGACATCCAGCCGCTGGTGTATCCGGGGTCGTACGTCGAGTACGTGGCGAGGACCGGACACGAAGCGCCGGGCGTGCATTCCTGAGGACGATCCTGTTACGGAAACGTCACGGTCATGAGTGAGAAATCGTCGTCAAGAGGTCCGGCCTTCGCCACCTCTCTCACTCGCCGGAACAGCCGCGCCGGCTCCGACATGCCGTCCACGGGCGGTTCGAGCAGCAGCGGGAGAAAGTCGGCCAGCATCCAGGTCTCCTGGTCCTTCGTCGCGACCTCGAAGACGCCGTCGCTGAACAGATAGAACCTGCTTCCAGGCGGGACGGTCGTCTCCTGGACGTCGTACGTCTGATCGGGCATTCCGCCGATCATCAGGCCCGGAAGACCAAGTGGCTGCGCGGCGGCCCTCTCGGGAGACACGAGGAACGACGGGTTGTGTCCGCCGGAGCTGTACGTGAGCGTGCGGTCGCCGGTGCGGTACACCCCGTACCCCATCGTGAAGTACAGCGAGTTGTGCTGATCCATTGGGAATCGGGCGTTCAGACTCGCAAGCACGTCCGGCGGATTGGTGAAGTCGATTCCCGGCAGCGCGCGCTGCCGGAGCACGTTCATCACGGTGACCGAGTGCATGGCGGGACCCACCCCGTGTCCCGAGACATCCATCAGGTAGAAAATGAACGTTCCCGGATCCAGCCAGTAATATCCGAACGCGTCGCCGCCCAGTTGTGCGGACGGTTGGAAGTGCCAGTCGACATGCACCGGTCCCGACGAGATTGGGGGTGGCAACAGCGAGAGGACGTACATGCTGGCCTTGCGCAGATCCCGGCTCAATTCCTCACCGCGCTTGACGTCGCGACGGTTGCGACGTTCGTACCTCAGGATCTGCTGACCGACTCTGAGCAGCTGGCCTTCGGTGAGGACGGTGGGCTGGGTGATCCGCAGCGCGCCCGCGAAGGTGCCGTTCGTCGATCCCATGTCTTCCGCCACCACGCCGCCGCCAACAAGCGATACGCGCGCGTGCAGCCGGGAAATCTGCGAATCGCCGCCGACGACGACCGTTTGCCTGGCGTCGCGCCCGATCGTCACCGGCTCGTCGGCGACTTCGATGCACTTTCCCGGTTCGGCGCCCTCCATGACGACCAGATAGTGTCCGGTCGCGTCCGCCGTGGACTCGGATGGCGGGATGAGAGGACTGCTGCGGAAGACTGTGCGGTGGACATCGCTGTTTTCAGATGCGGACATGGGCCCCCTTGGTGACGCCTGCTCTCGACCTGGTCGATGAGCGCCCCTATTAGACATGAAACGTCCTCTCCATGTCGTCCGCGATGTCGAAGAACGTGCCGGCTTATCCTTGACTGATGTTCAAGATCCTGACCCTCAACAACATCTCGCCGCTGGGGCTGGACCGGCTGCCCAAGGATCGCTTCGCGGTATCGGACCGCATGACCGAGCCGGACGCCATTCTGCTGCGCTCGTTCAAGATGCACGATGTGCCGATTCCCGAGTCGCTCAAGGCCGTCGGCCGCGCCGGCGCCGGCGTGAACAACATTCCCGTGGAGGCGTTGACGAAGCGCGGGATCCCGGTCTTCAACACGCCAGGCGCGAACGCCAACGCGGTGAAAGAACTGGTGATCGCCGGGATGCTGCTGGCGGCGCGGCACATCGGGCCGGCATTGCGGTTTGCCGAGGGCTTGACCGGGTCCGATGCGGAGATCAGCAAAGCCGTCGAAGCCGGCAAGAAGTCCTACGCGGGCTTCGAACTGCCGGGTCGCACGCTGGGGGTGATCGGGCTCGGCGCGATCGGCCGGCTGGTCGCCAACGCCGGCGTGGCGCTGGGGATGGACGTGATCGGATTCGATCCGGGCCTCACGGTCGAGGGGGCATGGCAGCTCGCGGCGAGCGTGAAGAAAGCGGACACCCTCGAGGAGCTCCTGCGGGTCGCCGACTTCGTCACGATCCACGTGCCGCTGATGGAGACGACGAAGAATCTGATCGATGCCGAGCGGCTGTCGATCATGAAGGACGGCGTCGTGCTCATTAATTTCGCCCGTGAGGGCATCGTGAATACGAATGCGGTCACCGCCGCCATTACGAGTGGCAAGGTGTATGGCTACGTCTGCGACTTCCCGGCCAACGAGCTGAAGCAGCACGATCGCGTCATCGCGCTCCCCCACCTCGGCGCGTCCACAGCCGAGGCCGAGGATAACTGCGCGGTGATGGTCGTCGACGAGGTCCGGAACTTTCTGGAGCACGGCAACATCAAGAATGCCGTGAACTTTCCAGACGTCGCCGCGCCTCGAGAGACCGCCCACCGGCTGGCCGTGGCCAACGCGAACGTGCCGAACATGCTCGGCCAGATCTCCGAGACGCTCGGTCTGGCGAAACTCAACATTCACGACATGGTGAACCGCTCGCGCGGAGACTACGCCTACACGATCGTCGATCTCGACGATCCCATCCCGCCGGACCTCGTCCGGAAAGTCGCGGCGATTCCGGGTGTCTTGATGGCGCGGGTGGTCTGAAAGCGCGGGAGGCCCGTTTTCCAGATCGGTGGAGCGTGTTCCGGCGCCCTCCCGCTCGCCGCTTGCCGCAAGGCAGCGTGATCGGCCGCCTCCGCTGAAGCTACGGCGGGCCAAGGGCCTGCCTAGCGCCCAGCGGGCGCGGACACGAGAGAAGTAGCGCTCGCAAAGGTCGGGCGCCGGAACACGCTCCACCGATCTGGAAAACGCTGTAAGCAAGGCCGAGGGGCGAACGGCGAAGTCAAGCTCGAGGCCCACGGCACTCACCTGACCAAGGCAACACTTTGGCCTTCGGCCTCGCCTACGGCTCGCGCAGCGCGAGTGTCGGATCGACCGCTGACGCCCGCCACGCGGGCACCCATGTCGCAACCAGAGCAATCGCGGCCAGCAGGAGCGACACGGCCGCAAGACCGGATGGATCGTTCGGCGTCACCCCAAGGAGCAAACTGCCGACGACCGGCGTCACGAAGAGCGTGGCGGCAAGTCCGATGGTGAGTCCGATCGCCGACAGCAGCCCGACCTGCCGGAGCATCGGTCCGACCACTTGCCCGCGGCGCGCGCCGAGCGCGACGCGGAGCCCGATCTCCCGCGTCCGCTGCGTGACGGTGTAGAAGACCACGCCGTAGACGCCAACCGCGGCAATCAGCAGCGCGATGGAGCCGAAGACGCCGAACATGGTGCCCCACATCACGTACATCCAGTAGCTGAACCAGCGGACGTACTCCATCGAATAGACATCGAACAGCGCAAGCGACGGATCGACAGCTTTCACCACTGCGCGAACGTCTGGAACGACCGCGCCCGGCTGCGACCGGCTCCGGACGACGATGCCGTAGTTGCGCGTGGAAATGAATCGGTGCGGCAGGTACGCGGTGGGCGGTGTCGATCGGCTCTCGTCGAGCTTGACCGTCCGGATGTCCGGCACCACCCCGATCACCGAGAGCCAGGGGTTGGACGCGTCCTCGGTCAAACGAAACCGCCGGCCCAGCGGATTGGCGCCGGGCCAGAACGTGGCCGCCAGCTTCGCGTTGACCAACGCCACCGGCGCGGGGCTCGTCAGCTCATGTTCATAAAACGTCCTGCCGGACACGAGCCGAAGATCGAAGGTCTCCGGCCATCGGCCCGCCACGCCAGCGTAGTGGACCTCGGGCTCGTTCCCTTTCTCGAAGGAACGCCCTTCGATTTCGACCGGCGCATCGGAGCCGCCCTGGTCGTCGAGCGGAACAAGATCGGTCACCGTCGCCGCGTGCGCACTGGACAGCGTGGCGAGACGCGCCGCGATCTGATCGACCGCCGCAGCGCGGGCATCGGCTGAGTCGTACGCCGTGCCCGCGAAATACACGCGCAGCGTCATGAGCGGCGACATGTCGTAACCCAGCTCGACGCGGCTCAAGCTGACATAGGTCCGCACGAAGAGCGACGCCCCGGCCACGAGCACGACGGCCAGCGCGAGCTGCGCGACGATGAGCGCGGCATGCACGCGGCGCTGAACACGGTTGCTGGCGACGCCTGCGCCGGCGCGCAGCGGGTTCACGATCCGCCGGCCGCTGGCGTCGAGCGCCGGCGCCAGCCCGAAGACCAGGCCGGTCACCAGGGCAATCGACACGGCGTAGGCAAACGTCCGGACGTCGAGCGACCAGTCGACAAAGTACGGACCGAGAGGCTCGGACGGCGGCACGGCATCGTGCACCCAGTTGATGCCATACCAGGCGAGCGGCAGCGCGACGACCGCGGCCATGAGCGAGAGGAGAATCGACTCGGCAAGGAGCTGCCGGATGATGCGCCCCCGGCTCGCGCCGAGCGCCGTTCGCACCGCAATCTCCCGCCGCCGGCCCGCGCCACGCGCAAGCAGGAGGTTGGCGACGTTGACGCAGGCGATGAGCAGAAGCACCGTGGTCGCGCCCATCAGCGCGCCCGTGATCGTCCGCTCCTCGCTCCCGATGGCGGCACTCCGGTACGCGCGCGCGAGACCGGCGCGAGGTCCGCGTGATTCGCGTGCCGGCAACACTCGCGCGCCAAGCTCGGCATTGGCCTGTTCGAGCGTCACGCCCGGCGCCAGCCGGCCCAGCACCGAAACCGTTCGCGATCCGCCGGCAGCGGCACCGGATGCGGGAAAGGGAATCCACATTTCGCTCGTGCTCGGAAAACGAAATCCTGGAGGCATCACCCCGGCGATGACGTGCGTCGTCGTGTCGAGGCGAATGAGGCGTCCCAACACGTTCGGATCCGCCTGGTACCGCCGCCGCCACACCGAGTCGCTGATGAGGACCTCGCTCGAAGCCGACGAGTGTCCGGCCGCTGACTCGAAGCCGCCTCCTCGCTGCGGCATGATGCCGAGTGTCGGAAAGAGGCTGGGAGTCACCTGCTGGACGCCGATGCGCTCGGCATCACCGCCGTCGATGAGTGTGGCCGTTCGTCCGGCATAGGCGGCGACGGCCTCGAGCGACGCGACCCCCTCTGTGAGCTCACGTACGTCACCGGCCGTCAGGGTCACCCGACGGCCCGTTTCGGGATGCCGCCCCGAAATCAAGACCAGGCGATCTCCGTCTCGGAACGGCAGAGGGCGCAGGAACATCGCGTCGAACACCGAGAACATCGTCGTGTTGCTCGCGATGGCCAACGCGAGGCACAGAACGGCGACGACGGTGAAGAGCCCTCCGGACACAACCATTCGGATGGCGTGCCGGACTTCGCGCACCATCGAGTCGACGGTCACGGCTCCTGACTCGGATCGCCAATCGGCGCCAAGAGATCCTCCAGGAAGAACGCGGCCAGCGCGGCCCGGCCGGTCAGCCCCGCCTTCGCGTAGAGCGAGCGCGCATGGGCCCGGATCGTTCGTTCGGTCGTGGCCCGCACGGCGGCGGCCTCTTTGAGGCTGAGGCCTTTCAGGAGAAGCAGCGCGACTTCCCGTTCGGCCTCTGTCAGATTCCAACGCGAGAATTGCGCTTCGATCGCCTCGCCCAGGCCGGAGAGCACGGTACGCGCTTCGGCTCGCCACCGCTGACCTTGCAGCCTCGCGAGCTCGAGATCCCGCAGCAGCGCCATGTTCTCGTCGCGCTGGCGGCGTGTGACCTGAATCAGGAACACCACGCCGACGCTCACCGCGACGACCGGCAGGACGTCGACGAGCGCGATCGCCAGGCTGGGCCAGTTTCGATTGGCCTCGTCACGCCATTCGAGAACCAGCAGAAGAGCCAGGCCACCCACGACAGCGGCCGCCGCCCACAGACGTGGCAGCGCACTCACGCCGACCGAGCCGTTCATCGTCATCGTCCCCAGGTGAAGAGGATACCCACTTCGGGCGCCCAATCGGTGGCCTTCGACGTGAGGCCTTTTCCCAGATTGAGCTTCACGATCGCCCCCGGCAGGACGTGCCATTGCGCTTCACCAATCAGCGAAACTTCGTCCTGCGTCCCTTCCACGGCGGCGAATACCCGGAACTTGGCAGACAGCCGTCTCAAATACTCCACGGCGTACTCGCCGATGTCGAAGTGACTGCTGGAGGCTTCCGAATACTCGACTGCGCCGCGGGCGGTCAGCGTGCCCCACCTGAAGCCGCGTACGACGCCGGTCCCGAATTTCAGCTCCCAGCCTGGGGTTCCCGTAAGGGGTTTCGTCTTGGCGTGCGGGACGACGACTTCGGCGTAACTGAACACTTCTGGCCTGGTGCTGGTTTCTTGCCGCCATCTCCACCGGATCTGGCCTTCCAGATCGCCCAGTCCGGATTCCTCGAGCGGATCCGGCAGCCCTGACGGATCTTCGGGCGCCTGGTTCAAGGTCGCCTTGATGGTGGCGACCTCGATTTCGAACGCGAGCTTGTCGGACAAGCCATACGCAATGAGGATGAGCGCCTCGTGCGCGCGATAGCGCCCGCGGTAGTCGTCGTCCCCTGAAACGCCCAGTTCCGACGGCTTGTACTCGAAGTTGTGGTCCCGGTAGTACTCGTAGAACGGATAAACAATCCATTCGCCGCGCTGGATATACGTCCCGAACATCGAGGTGGGCAAACCTGGACCCCTGTCTCGCAGGAACGGCGCGTCGGGCTGGGTCTGGGGCTTGCCGGGCGGAGAAGCGGGGGCGCCCTGTCCGGCTAGTAAGACGGTCGGGGTCCAGAGAAACCAGGCGGTGAGCGCCAACGTTCGGCTCGCGACGCTGCTCACACGATTGACGTTCGACATCGGTCACCTTTCGGAAAGGCGTGGACCGGCATGGCGTCGTCAGGCTACGCAATGACTGGCGGGTCGTCTATTGGCCGGATGTCGTAATCAGAACTACTCCTCGAGAAATCGATCGAGCACGGGCTTGAGATCGACGATCGGCGTGCCGTCCACGGCTTCAAGGCCCTGCACCGTCAACCACCCGCGGCGATCGACCTCGCGAACCCGCACCCGGTGTACGCCGATCGGGTTCGGACGATCGGCCGAGCGCGTCGCGAAAACACCCGTCAGCGGCCGCGACAAGTCGTCTCGCGGGTGGACCTTCAGGACGTCGCGTTCGGCTTCGTGCAGCCAGGTCAGGAGCAGCACCTCCGTCCCGGCCGAGACCGTGTCGAGACCATCCACGAATTCGGGGAAGATCTCCAGCTTCGCGTCCGGCGCGTCTTCAAACCCCTGCTTCGGCGCCCGCGTGCGGTCCGTGAGCTCGGAATGCACGCGCCCGATCGGACGAATCTCATAGCTCATCAACAGCACTCCTAAAGACGGGCCTGAAAAGCGTCCGTCGGTACGACGGGTACGGCGGGTCCGAGAAACATTCTGACGCTCGTCATCATCTTCAACGATGCGTCAACCGTTCGACGAAGAAAAAACAGATGACCAGCGCTAGAACGTTCCTCGGACCCGCCGTACCCGTCGTACCGACTGAAGACAAGCGATAGAAGGAGACACCGGTTTTTACGCCCGCTGATAGATGAGGTTGAGAACCCCCGTCTGAAACGTCTTCGACTCCCTTGTCGGGCCAGTAGTGCCACTTGTCGGGGGCTTCCACGACCCCGTCCAGCGAGATGAACAACCCCGAGACAATCTTCCGCATCATGGCCTCCTACTGTCACGTCGAATGAGCTCCAGCGGGATCGACAGACGGGATTAGCAGTCCGTAACCTCCCCGACTGTCAATCGATTGACGGATTTGGGACAATAATTAGAACGGCCGTTCTAATAGTAGAATGAGTGTTCAGAATGCCTGCACCGACGAGACGCCGTCGATCGTCGTCGCCGCGGATGCAGCGCCGCCGGGACGCGACGCGGATCGCCATCCTGCGCGCCGCGGGGCGCATCTTCCGGGAGCGGGGCTTCGCGGAAACGGCCATGCGCGATATTGCGGAGGCCGCCGACCTCTCGGTCGCCAACCTGTATCACCACTTCTCCGGCAAGGACGAAATCCTGTTCTTCTGCCAGGACCGATCGCTCGACCTGATGCTCGCCGCGGTCGCGGAGGCCAGGCGGCTGCCAGGTGCCCCGTCCACCCGGCTGCGCCACGTCCTTCGCGCCCATGCGGACGCGGTCCTGGACGAAGTCGAAGGCGCCGTCGCGCACGTGGCCACGGAGGCGCTGTCCGATCCGCTGCGCCGCCGGATCGTCGCCAAACGCGATCGGTACGAACGCGCGATGCGCGAGCTCGTCGGCGCGTGCGTCGCCAATCGTCAAGCGGTCAACGGTGACGTCGCCGTGCTGACCCGCGCCATGCTCGGCGCACTCAACTGGACCGCGACCTGGTTTCGGCCCGACGGCGAACGATCCGCCGCCGCCGTCGCGGAGACGATCGCCAGCTACCTCATTCGCGGGCTCGACGGCACGCCGCCGGCTGCGCGAACCGCGAGGTCTCGATGAGCGACGACACCCTTTCCTTCGGTCGAGTCCTGATGCGGCTTCGCGTCAACGGCGAAGACGTCGAAGTGGCCTTCGATCCATACAAGACATTGCTCGAGGTCCTCCGTGAGGACCTGAATCTCACCGGGACGAAACATGGCTGCGAGCTCGGAGAGTGTGGCGCCTGCGCGGTCCTGGTCGACGGCGAGCCCATTCTTTCCTGCCTGATGGTCGGCCTCGCGTGCGCCGGCAAGTCCGTCCAGACCGTCGAGGGGATGGCCAGTGGTGCGCAGCTTCACCCGCTGCAGCTCGCGTTCGCCGAATGCGGCGCGTCCCAGTGCGGGTACTGCACGCCGGGAATGCTGGTGACGGCGGCGTCACTCCTCGAACGCAACCCGGATCCGACGCGTGACCAGATTCGTGAAGCGCTCTCCGGCAACATCTGCCGCTGCACCGGCTATCAGCAAATCTTCGACGCCGTGGAGGCCGCGGCCGCGGTGATGCGGGACGAAGGGGACGGGTCTCGCGGGGGACGGGTCTTGCTCGCGCAAGCGAGTCCCGTCCCCCCAGACCGTCCCCTTCCTCGACCCGAGAATCCCGATGACCGTCAAGACCGGCGTCATCGGCTTCCCTCGCCGCCGGGTGGACGGTCGCGCCATGACGACCGGCCAGACGAAGTACGCCGACGACGTGTCGCTGCCGCGCATGGTGTTTGCGAAGCTGCTGCGATCGCCCGTGCCGCATGCGCGCATCGCGTCGGTCGACACGGCGCGCGCCGCCGCGCACCCGGGTGTGCTGCTCGTGCTCACGGGACGGGACCTGCCGATCCCGTACGGCATCCTGCCGGTCACCCAGGACGAGCACGCGCTCGCCATCGACAAGGTCCGGTTCGTGGGCGATCCCGTCGCGCTCGTCGTCGCCCGCGATGAGGCGACCGCGACCGAGGCGCTCGACCTGATCGACGTCGAATACGAGCCGCTGAAGACGATCGCCGATTTCGACGATGCCCTCACGACCAACGAGCCGAGGATTCACGACTACGGCGCCGAGGGCAACGTTCATAAAAAGGTTGCGCTCCAGTTCGGCGACGTCGACGAGGGCTTCGCGGAGGCCGATCAGATCTTCGAAGACACGTTCTTCTACGAAGGCAACACGCACCTGCCGCTCGAGCAGCACGCGACCGTCGCGTACCTCGACGGCGGCGGCAAGCTCGTGGTGATGTCCAGCACGCAGACGCCGCACTACGTCCATCGGGCGCTCGCCAAGGCGCTCGAGGTGCCCGCCGCACACATCCGGGTCATTGCGACGCCAAACGGCGGCGGGTTCGGCGGGAAAAGCGATCCGTTCAACCACGAGGTGGCGGCCGCCAAGGCGGCGCTCATCCTCGATCGGCCGGTCAAAATCACGCTGACGCGCGAGGAGGTCTTTTACTGCCATCGCGGCCGGCACCCCGTGGTGATGAAGTTCCGCACCGGAGTAAAGAACGACGGCACGCTCACCGCGGTGCACCTCCAGACGATTCTGGACGGCGGATTCGTACGGCTCGTACGGCGTCGCGAGCACCTTCTATACCGGCGCGCTCCAGACGGTGACGTATCACGTGCCGCGCTACAAGTTTCAGGGGTGCCGTGTGTTCACGAACAAGGCGCCGTGCGGGCCCAAGCGTGGACACGGCACGCCGCAGAGCCGGTTCGGCCAGGAAGTCCAGATCGACAAGATTGCCGAGCGGCTCGGCACCGATCCCGCCGACTTCCGTCTCCGCATCGTCGAGCAGCCGAACACCCTCACGGCGAACTTCCTGCGCGTCTCCACGATCGGGCTCGCCGAGTGCATCCGCCGCGTCGTCGGTCGCTCCGACTGGAAACAGCGGTATCGAAAGATGGGTCGCGGACGCGGATTGGGTCTCGCCTGCTCGTCCTACCTGTCGGGCGCCGGGCTCCCGATCTACTGGAACGACATGCCGCACTCGGCCGTGCAGCTCAAGCTCGATCGCAGCGGCGGCGTGACGGCCTTCTGTGGATCGGCGGAGATCGGCCAGGGATCGGACGACGTGCTGGTGGCGTGCGTCGCGGAGGTGCTCGGCATTCAGCCGTTCGACATCCGGGCGGTCACCGGCGACACGGATCTCACGCCCGTCGATCTGGGGTCGTACTCGAGCCGCGTGACGCTGATGATGGGCAACGCGGCAATTCAGGCCGCGACGCGCGCGCGGGACCTCCTCGCCGACGCCGTCGAGCGAACACTGGGCGTGCCGAAAGGACGGCTCGTCTTCGCTGAGGGGCGCGTCTTCGACACCGAAGATCCCGATCGGGGGATGTCGTTCCGAGACGCGATCTGCACGGCGGAAGCGATGTTCGGCTCGATCGGAACGGTCGGCTCGTACACGCCACCCAGGAGCGCGGCGAAATTCAAAGGTGGAGGCGTCGGCCCATCCCCGACCTACTCGTACACCGCCGCCGTCGTCGAGGTCGAGGTGGACGAGTCGACGGGCTGGGTTGTCGTGCCGCGCGTCTGGATTGCGCACGATATCGGCCGCGCGCTCAACCCGACGCTCGTGCGCGGGCAGGTCGAAGGCAGCGTCTACATGGGGCTCGGCGAAGCGCTGATGGAAGAGCAGGCGTACCGCCGGCTGCCGCCGCGCCTCTCGCACGCGCTCGTCCACAAGTTTCCGTCGATGCTCGAGTACAAGAGCCTGACGTCGCTCGACATGCCCGAGGTGTTCACGGATCTCGTCGAGAATCCGGATCCGAACGGGCCGTTCGGAGCGAAGGAAGCCGGTCAGGGTCCGCTGCTCCCGATCATGCCCGCGGTCGCCAACGCCGTGTACGACGCGATCGGCGTCCGCATCGACGAAGTGCCGATCACACCGGAGAAGATCGTGAAGGCGCTGGCCGACAAAGCCGCCGGCAAGCCCGCGCGATATGGCCCCTCCTCGTTCCCGGCCGTCTCCTGGCCGGACGCGCTTCAGGTGACGCCACCGTGGGAAGGCGGCGACGGGCATTCGACGACCTCGGGTTTCGTTTCGACAGATCCAGCGAAACGACACCCGAGGTCTTCCGGTGCCGAACAATGATCCGGCTCCCGCGCTTCGAGTACCGCTCACCCCGCACCATCGCCGAGGCTGCCGACCTGCTCTCCGGCGCGCGCGGGGACGCGATGCTGCTCGCGGGCGGAACCGATCTCGTCCCGAACATGAAGCGCCTCCAGCAGACGCCTCGGATGCTGATCGCGCTGCAGGAGATTCGTGAGCTGAAGCAGCACACGAACGGTCGCGGGCACGCGATCGGCGCGGGCCTCACGCTCTCGGCGCTCGTCCGTGACGACTCGCTGCGCCGGGATTGCACGGCGCTCTGGCAGGCGGCGGCGCAGGTGGCGACGCCGCATCTGCGCGCGATGGGCACGCTCGGCGGGAACCTCTGCCTCGACACCCGCTGCAACTACTACGACCAGTCCTACGAGTGGCGGAAGGCGATCGGGTACTGCATGAAAAAGGACGGCGATCGCTGCTGGGTCGCGACGTCGAGCCCGACGTGCCTGGCCGTGTCCTCGACCGACACGGCGCCGGCGCTCATCGCGCTCGGGGCCTCGGTCACGCTGGTGTCGTCGGCGGGAACGCGTGACCTCGCGATCGGCGATCTCTACCGGAACGACGGCATGGCCTACCTCACGCGGAGGCCGGACGAGATCCTGACACGCGTTCAGGTGCCTGACCCGACGGGCTGGCGCAGCACATACTGGAAGTTGCGCCGCCGCGGGTCGTTCGATTTTCCGGTGCTCGGTGTGGCGGCCGCCGTTCGGCTCGACCGCGCCGGCGCGGTCGAGGACGCGCGTCTCGTCCTCGGCGCCGTGTCGTCGCGCCCGATCGTCGCGGACAAGGCCGCCGCGTCACTCGTGGGCAAGCCGCTCACCGACGATGCGATCGCCGGAGCGGCCGATCTCGCGTTCGTCGTCGCGAAGCCAATGGACAACACGGACTTTGCGCTCGTCTGGCGCAAACGCGTCACGCGCGACTTCGTCACCTACGCCTTGCGCGAAGTGCGTGGCGACGACATGCGGGCTACGCGGACCCGCATCGCCCGGCACGCGCTCGACGGATTATCGGGATAGACAGCTGGATCGCCATCCGCGCGCGCGTCGATACGACGCGTCGCTTCGCCACGACGGTGGCTTCGCCGGGTCGCTCACTTCGCCGGGTCGGTACGACGGGTCTGAAAAGCGCCCGTCGGTACGGCGGGTCCGCGGAACGTTCTGGCGCTGGTCAACTTTTTTTGATCTGGCGGTACGACGGTCCGCAACCTTCGGACCCGGCAACTGGGCCGTTCGACCGTGGCGCCTCTAACCTCCCGTAAAAAAGCTGACCTGCGTCAGGCACGTTCCTTGGACCCGCCGTACCCGTCGTACCGACGAGCGCTTTTCAGACCCGTCCGGACCGCTACCGACACGGCGGAGCGAGTAGACTTACGCCTCACGTGCCCATCTATCTTCTAGCCCTTCTCATCGGCGTCATCGCCGGACTCCGCGCGATGACGCCGCCGGCCGTGGTGAGCTGGGCCGCCGCGTTTGGCTGGCTCGATGTCGGCGGCACCTGGCTCGCCTTCCTCGCCAGCCGCTGGACGACGTGGATTCTGACGGGCCTCGCGCTCGTCGAGCTCGTCGGCGATCAGCTGCCGTCCACGCCGAGCCGGACGGTGCCGCTCCAGTTCGGCACGCGGATTGTCGCGGGCGCGTTCTGCGGCGCGGCACTCACAGCCGCGGACTCGGCCGTCGGTGGCGCCCTGCTCGGCGGGGTCGGCGCTCTCATCGGCACGCTTGGCGGCCGCGGATTCAGGGCGCGGCTTGCCGCGTCGTTCGGCAGCGATCCACCCGCGGCCTTCATCGAAGACGCCGTCGCGATCGGCGGCGCGCTCCTCATCATTCTCACGATCCGCTGACCCGAAGGCGAACGTCGGCGTCGTTCGCTTGCGCGACTCAGCCATGCCGGCCAAGTGTCCGGTCGGACGACGTCTCCGGATGGCCGTTCCACGCCGCGTGCGCCGCAACGATGGCGCCCGAGCTCAACGCGTGATTCTGTTTGCAGCAGAGCGGGCAGAAGAACCGTTGTACGTCCGGTAGCCCCAGAAACCCGGCAGGCCCTCGCATTCGAGGCTGACCGCACCGCCGCAATGAGCGCACCGGACGGCCAGGGTGACGTTTGAGGCAGCCACGCTCTGCCGATTCTACGGGCGCAGGAACCGCGCACCTTGTCCTCTTTTGGACATCGCCGATGTCGCTTTGAGAACATCTTTCGACACGCGAAAGGCGTAGGCTGGTGTTGTATGCGGGAGCACATCGAACCGATCTCAGGCGAGTCTGCCAGGAACGCGGCGGAAGAGACGAGACGACTGGCTGAAGACACGCGGCAGCTGCGCGAGCAGCATCGTGAAGCGCTCGAACTCGGCCGGCAGGAGCGCGAGCACCTGCGGGCCGCCGCGGAACTGGCGCGGACCGCCGGCGAGGAAGCCCGACTTGCCGCCGAGGGGGCCCGTCACGCCGCGATGGACGCGGTGCGCGCCACGGCCGACACGTTGAAAGCCACGCTGGAGCACATGGAGGTCGTCGAACGGCTCCGGCGGACTCTCAGAGAAGTCACGGACGCCGGCAAGCCCGACTTGAACTGATCCCGGGAATCACTGACCTGACGTACGGAGAGGCCGGCTTCAGCCGGCCACGCCGGGCGGGCTCGAGCCCGACCCTGCGTCTACTCGTGCAGGACGACGCTCAGGAGCGACTTGTTGATCTTGATCCCGCCGTTGTACTCGATGAAGCCCAGCTTGCGGAACTTGTTCATGAAGAAGTTCACGCGCGACCGCGTTGTGCCAACCATCTCGGCGAGGATCTGCTGCGACAGGGTGGGGATCACGCGAACGTGCACGTCATCGTTCCCGTAACGGGCCAGGAGCAGCAACGCCCGGGCGAGGCGTTTTTCGCTGGAGTGGAACAGCTGGTCGATCAGGTCCTCCTCGATCCGGATGTTTCGGCTGAGGACATGAGACAAAAATCGATCTGAGAGTTCAGGCTCGCCGTGCAGCAGTCGAACCATCTCCGCTTTCTCGATCATCAGGACGGTGCTCGGCGCAATCGCGGTCGCGGTGCCCATGCGCACCTGCTGCCCGGCCAGGCAGCCCTCCCCAAAAAAATCCCGGGCGCCCAGCATGGCGACGACGGCCTCGCGGCCGGTCTTGGAGAGCACCGAGAGCCTGACGGCGCCGCCCTGAATATAGAGGACGTCCGTGGCCGGATCGCCCTGGGAAAAAATCACGCGGCGCGGCGGATACTGGACGATCCGCCGCTTCACGCCCGCCGAATCGAGCAACTTCTGGGCGTTGAACCGGCGGGCCGAAGGTCGAGAGACTCTTCGCTTCATCGGGGACAACTGCCACCCACATCATCCCATCGCTCCCGCGGGTTCGCAAGGACCGTTCGATCCTCAACGGCAAGTGACGCCTTCCTCAGCTACCCGCGCGCACGCGGCCCCGCCGCCCTGGGAAGAAATCAGTTGGGGGGAGGGGGCGCGGGTGGCCATGTGACGATGAATTCGCTGCCCTTTCCCCGGCCCTCGCTTCGCGCTTCGATCCGCCCATGATGGAGCGCCACGATCTCGCGCACGACACTCAAACCGATGCCCAGTCCTGCGCCTTCGGCCGGCCGGGTCTTCGACCAAGAGGTTCATCTGACCGATCTGCCGCTGCATGGTCGTCGTGGCGCGGCTCGCGGCCTCAGAGGCGGGGTCGAGGCGGACGATTTCGACCGCCGCGGCCAGGACCGCCAGCGGTTGACGCAGCTCGTGGGCGAGTGTCGAGACGAACGCCTCCTGTCGCCAGCGTTGGACGTCGCGCGCCTGTTGCGCCCGCCCGACGGAGTCCGGCCGCCGCCGGCGTTGAATGACCCCGCCGCCCGTGATCAGTCGGAGACGTCCGGCCGCGGCGTTCGTCGGTGAGGCGGATCGATTCCCCTCAGGTGATCACGCGCTCAAACGCCACGGTTCGTGCCAGAAGATTTGGGGTCGCGGTCCTGCCGGCCTGGATCCACGAATGAGACTCAGGTGATGCGGCGGAGCCGGCATCTGACCGCGCCCACCATGCGTGGTCGAGGCGCGCGACCTCCGGCAGCGCGAAGCCGAGGAGATCTTCGATTTCGCCAAATGTCAGAACCACGGTGTCGGCGTATCTGTCGTTCAAGTACTTATGCAGAACACGATACTCAGCCGGTACGGCAGATGGTCGAGGCTTCGCCGGTTCCGGCATTTCGGCCCGATCGCCGCTCGCTGTCGAACCTGATTTCTTCAGCCACGTCATGATGAGCTGGTGTTGAGCTTAGCGAGCCGGACCGCGCGACGCTGTCCTCAAGAGCACATGGGTCAATGCCTACCGGGACCACACCCGCGTCCAGCTACACCAGGGCGGCGGCCTTCCGGCGCAGCGTGACGCTGGAGCGTCCGACCAGGGCGGGAACGATGGGATCCAGCACAGGAGTCCGTTCGGCGCGCGGAATCAGCTCGGCGTAGGCCCCCATCCTTGCCTCGAAGCGCCGTTGGTGAAACTCCGGCAACGTCGGCGAGCGCCCTTCATGGAAGGACAGGAACTGCTGGTCCGTCGCCAGCCTGTGGCGTACCGCCCGAAACTCGCGTGCGTCGGCGCGGCCGCTCAACGTGCGCACTATGTTGAGAAACCGGATGTACGGGTGGGTCCGCGCGCTGAGGCGCCGGGCCAGCATGCGTTTTGACCCAATCGTGTCGTAGATGTCGATGAGATGGTCGTAGAACTCGACCGGGGCGTAGTGCTTGAGCGTGGTCACCGGGTAGTGCATCGTGAAGTACAAGGCGAGCGGCATCGCCTTCAGGACGCGCTCGTCCCGGCGCATCTGATCGAACAGCGGCGTTCCACCGAGCGGCGTCGGGATGTTGATCGTCGGCCACACGCGCGCGGAGCGCCGGATGAACTCCTTGGTCAGCTCCACAGGCTCCGGGCCGGAGTCGCCATCCAACCCGAAGAGAAAATTCGCTTGCAGCCCGGGCACGTACTTGCCCAGCAAATCGAAATGGCTCACGACCTGTTCGAGCTTGTCCCGACCCTGCTTGACCCCCACGCCAGCCTTGTTCGAGTAGTCGGCCCAGGACTCGACGCCGGGCGCCGCGAACACGCAGTTGGTGTCGCGGAGCCGCTGCAGCCGCGCGGGTTTCAGGATGGCCAGCGCGCTTTCCATGATGTAGCGGCTGCGGCGGCCCGCGGGGATGCGCTCCATGATGCCCATGGTCTCGTCGAAGCGCACGCCGAAATTCGGGTCGTGGAACGCGACGAGCGTGTCTGGAAAACGATCGGACAGGTATCGCAAGTCGGCTTCGAGCCGCTCCGCACTGAGGGTGACGTAGCTCGTGTTCCAGTCCGTACAGAAGTCGCACGTGTAGGGGCACCCCACGCTCGACAGCAGTCCCACCATCGTCGCCGGCGTCGGGCGGCCGCGCCGGAAGACCGACGCCGCAATCTCCGGCATGCGCTCCTCGACGGTCGGAATCTCTTCGAGCGGCCGGCCGCTGGTGACGACCGACGGATGGTCGAACTGGCCGCTGACGATGTCGGCGACCAGTGACTTGTCACATTCCTTCACCACGATATCGAAGTAGCGCGCGCAGTCGGCGGGATAAGCCTTCGCGTGGGGCCCGCCAATCACCGTGAGCGTCCGGTACCGGCCGAAGAGTTTAGCCAGTCCGTACGCCACGCCGCTCGAACGCGTGTAGGCGGAGACAAACAACACGTCGAGATCGCCGGGCAGGAGGCTGCGCGGATCGGCTTGACCGTAGTAGGTCGTGTAGTGCACGCGATGGCCCAGTTGCCGGCACCAGATCGCAACGGCCTGTGGAGTGATGCTCGCAAACTGCTTGGTCAGAACACGGGCGTACGCCCGCTCCACCCACCCGGACGTGCGCGTGTCCGTCAGGAGCTCGATGACTCCAATGTGCTGCCGCCGTTTTGCACGCGGCGTGGCCGGGTCCGAAGAGAGATCGCCGATCATGACCGTTCGGTCGTTAGAGGGTCCAGAAGATTACCCTAGCGGCCTCACAGCCTGGCCGCTGTTCGATACAGCACAGTGCTGATCGGGACAGACTGTCCGGGCGTGAATCGCTAGGCTGGTAACGAGGCTGCTCGGAATGGTCGGCTCGTACACGATGGGCGGCTTCATTCACGTTCTCCTGGTTCTGGCCATTGTGATGATCCTGTTCCGGTTTATTTCAGGCCGACGCATCGCCTAGCTTCGTTCTCACTTTCCTGTCGCGGGGTGGCGGTCGACATGCGACCGAATGTCTCGCGATTCCGAGCCGTACCGCCCGAACTTTCCAACGTTCACAAGAACATCGAAGAGAGGTCACCCATGTCTCGTCGCTATCTCAGCCTCGCACTCTGCGTCGCGCTCGCTGGAGTTGCGGTCGGCGCTCAGAACAAAACGAAGGATCAGAACAAGGAACAGGATCGCCTCGCCGAGTGCGGCGTCGTGATGAGCGAAGTCCTGAACGTCCCGGACAACGTTCCGCAGGAAATCCTGGACAAAGCCGAGTGCGTCGTCGTCATTCCGTCCATGACGAAGGTCGCGCTGGGGGTCGGCGGCAGCTACGGCCGCGGCGCGATGGTTTGCCGCTCCGGCAAGGCCTTCACCGGATCGTGGGGCGCGCCGGCGATGTACGCGATCGAAGGCGGCAGCTTCGGCCTTCAGCTCGGCGCGGAAGCCACCGACGTCGTGTTGATGGTCATGAACCCGCGCGGTGTTGAGGCGCTGCTCAGCAGCAAGGTCAAGCTCGGGGGCGAAGCCTCGGCCGCGGCTGGACCCAAGGGACGACAGGTCGCAGCATCGACGGACGCGACGATGCGCGCCGAGATCCTCAGCTACTCACGCTCACGTGGCCTCTTCGCCGGCATCTCGCTCGAGGGCACGTCGCTCCGCCCGGACGACGACGCCACGGAACAGGTCTACGGACGCAGGATCAGCGCCCGAGAGATCATTGCCGGGACCACCGTCAGGGTGCCGGCTTCTGGCCGGGCACTCGTGGACGTGCTCCAAAAACGCGCGCCCCACAATCAGTCGGGCACGACCGGCCGCTAGCGCCGGCCGATAGTCTGGGCCCACTGTGCGGGCCCAGACCTGTGCGGTCTGGAACAGACCGCTGCATCTCTAACCTGATTACATTGCATTCTGGAGACGTCCCATGCCGGCCGCCGCCCCCTGCAGCCGGCAGCGCGGCGCCTCCTGTGTCGAGAAACCTGACAAAAAGGGGGCCCACATGGCACGTTCGAACGACCGCACTGCGCCTTCGACGCGTCGAACGCAAGAAACTCACAGGACACGCTTGGTTCTTGTTGCCATGACGGCAGGAGCCGTGCTGGGCGGATGCTCAAGCGGCGCGACGCCTCCCGACGGAACACGGGCCGCAGCGCCGACAGCGCAGGCGACGGAGAAGCCGGCAACAGCTGCCCTCGTCGCCGAAGGCCAGAAGGTCTTTCGTTTCGATACCTTTGGCGACGAGCAGGTCTGGACCGACAAACTCCGCCTGCACGACGTCGTGGAGAAGAGTGTCGATCCGACGACGGCGCTCAAGGTCGGGCTCAAAGTCGACGCCGAGGTGTTGCCTCCCGGCATTCTCGACAAGGTCGATCTCAAGAGCCCGGCGACGACGGTGGCGCTGCTCAAGATGAATGCCGTCGTGGGCATCCAGGCCACCGTGGACGCCAACAATCACATTACGCGACTCGGCGTCACCTGCGCGCTCTGCCACTCCAACGTGGACAACTCCGTCATGCCCGGCATCGGCCGCCGGCAGGATGGCTGGCCCAACCGCGATCTGAACGTTGGGGCCATCATTGCGCTGTCGCCTGCGCTGTCAACGGACCAGAAGGCCGTCTACAATTCGTGGGGGCCCGGCAAGTACGACCCGCGCTACAACCAGGACGGCAAGAGCACGCCGCTCGTGCTTCCGCCCGCGTACGGCCTGGCCGACATCAAGAACGAAACGTACACGGCGGAGGGACCGATCTCCTATTGGAATGCGTATGTCGCCGTGACCCAGATGGGCGGCCGAGGCAACTTCTCGGATCCCCGGCTCAAGATTGACGTCAAGCACTCGCCCGATCTGGTGACATCCAAGCTGCCGGCGTTGCGCGCCTACCAGCACAGCCTGCCGGCGCCTCCGCCTCCGGCGGGCAGCTTCGACGCCGCGGCAGCATCGCGTGGACGCGGACTGTTCGACAAGTCGTGCGCGAGCTGCCACCTGGGCGGATCTGGCACCGATAACAACAGCGGTGCGCTGCACAAGCCGGACGAGACCGGGGTCGACGGAGCGTACGCGGCACGGACGGCCAACAAGGCGTACCGCACCACTCCGCTGCGCGCGCTGTGGCAGCACCCGCCGTACTTCCACGACGGCAGCGCGGCGACGCTGGCCGACGTCGTAACGCACTACAACCGGGTTCGCACGCTGGGCCTGACGGCGGCGCAGCAGCGGGATCTCGTGGAGTATCTGAAGTCGAAATGACATCAGGTGCGTTTTACGGAACACGTAAAACGCAACCCGAGATCATTCCCGTGGCCGTGGCGCAGAGGGAGCCGCCGGGACGAGGGAGGCCGAACTGCGCGCTTCCATCCGGCCTGGAAACGCCGGTGCGGGCCCGACGAGCTTCTCGCCGTAGACGCGGAGCATCAATTCCTGAAACACCGGCAGCGCGAGCCGCCCGCCTGTTTCCGACGATCCAAGAGGGCGGCCTAGTTTAGAGCATTTTCCAGATCCACGTAGCGTGTTCCTGTGCCCGACCTTTGCGAGCGCCGCGAGGCAGGCCCGATCACGCTGCCTTGCGGCAAGCGGCGAGCGGGAGGGCGCAGGAACATGCTACGTGGATCTGGAAAACGCCAAAGCCATTCCTCACTGCGTCCGACTTCTAGTCACGCCGGCGCCTGGGGAAGCGATCCCGTAGTGCTGCCTGACCTTGGCCACGATCTGCGGATCGGTCAGCGTGTCCGTGGTCTCGACTCCGACAAGACACGTCGACAGCGTTTTCGAGCGGCTGAGCCGTTCTCTGAGCTGAAGCTTGGCCTCGCCCGGCCCGAAGATCAAAAGCGCGTCGGGCTGACCCAGTTGGCTGAGGATCTCGTCGTAGTACCGGTCATCCGGCAGCCCGTCTGGCGGCGGCTGCCCAGTGTCGGACTCCAGAGTCATCGAGGTGATGCGCTCCGGTACGGCGGACACGATGACCGCTTTCTTGAAGTCGATCCAAATACCGACGTGGTGATGCATACCGCCACAACCATAACGCGGTCATCGGTGCACTGGTGTTCGCAAATGCACAGACCAGCGCCACCGTCTCAGGGGAGGCCAACGGCAGGCGCTGGAGAAGTGCGGCGCTCACCGACCGTGACGCACACCCTGTGCAAATGTGAACAGCCGTGTGTCGATGCGCCGTGGTACTGGTACATGCTGCCGCATCGGCTGTCTGCGAGACGGCTGAGTGGCGCCAAAAGGAAGCGGAACGTCGAATGATCGAGCAGCGGCGCGTCGCCGAAGCGCTGTTCGCCTCCCGCGAACGAGCCGAAGTCACCCTGAACTCGATTGGTGACGCCGTGCTCAGCACGGACGTCGCCGGCAACGTCACCTATCTCAATCTGGCCGCCGAAGCGATGACCGGCTGGTCGCGGGAGGCCGCCGCCGGCCGGCCGCTCGACGAAGTCTTCCACATCATCACTCGCCAAACGCGGGAAGTCGCGAGGAACCCGATGAGTCTGGCCGTGCGGCTCGACAAGACCGTTGGCCTCACGCCGAACTGTATCCTCGTCCGGCGCGACGGCAAGGAAACCGAGATCGAGGACTCGGCCGCGCCGATTCACGACAAGGATGGGCGGGTGACCGGCGCGGTGATTGTGTTTCGCGACGTGGGCACCGCGCTCGAGACGTCGCGCCAGATGTCCCACCTGGCGCAGCACGACGTGGTGACCGGCCTGCCCAACCGCCTGCTGCTGACCGACCGGCTCTCGGAGGCGATCGCGTTGGGACATCGCCGAAGCAAACCGCTCGCGGTGTGTTTCCTGGACGTTGACGGCTTCAAGGACATCAACGATGTGCTCGGCCACGCGGCGGGAGACCAGCTTCTGCGGTCAATTGCCGCGCGGGTGACCGGGGCGCTGCGCGCGTCTGACACCGTGAGCCGGTACGGCGGAGACGAGTTCGTGATCGTGCTGTCGGAGATCGAGCACGCCGAGGATGCGGCCAGCGTGGCGAGAAAAATTCTTCGGGCGGTCACCGAGCCGCACCCCATCAACGCTCAGGTTGTCAACATCACGGCCAGCCTTGGCGTGACGCTGTTCCCCGATCACGGCCGGGATGCGGACACGTTGATCGCGAACGCTGACGCCGCGATGTACGACGCCAAGCGCGCGGGGCTCGGCCAGTACCGGATCTTCGACATCGGCATGGACGCACGGGCCGTCGAGGGACGATCCCTCGTACGCGATCTGCATGGCGCACTGGGACGCGGCGAGTTCGAACTGTGCTATCAGCCGCAGATCGATCTGGCCTCCGGCGCGATTGTCGGCGTCGAGGCGCTCATTCGCTGGCGGCATCCGCAACGGGGCGTCCTGGCGGCCGCGCAGTTTGTCCCGGTCGCCGAGGACTGCGGCCTGATGGTGCCGATTGGGCTTTGGGCGATCGGCGAAACGTGCCGGCAGGCTCGCGCGTGGCAGAACGCAGGCCTGCGTCCGATTTTGATTGCGGTCAACGTCTCTGCCGTCGAATTCTGGGGCGAGGACTTTGTCGGGAAGGTGCAGGCGATCCTTCGGGACACCGGCCTGGATCCTCGCTACCTCGAGCTGGAACTGACCGAGGACATTCTGATGCAGGACATGGCCTCGGCGGTCGCCGCGCTCCACGCGCTGAAAGGCCTGGGGACGCAAGTCGCTGTCGATCACTTCGGCCTCGGGCATTCGAGTTTGAGTGACCTGCAACAGTTTCCGATCGACGTGCTGAAAGTCGATCAATCGTTCGTCCGGGAGATTGTCGTCGGCGTCGCGAGTGCGCCGGTCCTTTCGGCGATCATCGGCATCGGGAAGAGCCTCAACCATCGAGTGCTGGCGGCAGGCGTCGAAACCGACTGCCAGCTCGCATTCCTGCGAGCCCAACAGTGCCCGGAGGCACAAGGCGACCTGTTCAGCCCGCCGGTCGGAGCCGAACGGCTCGGCGAACTCCTGGCGACCGGTGTCGGGCGCTGAGTCCGCGCGGCCGCCATCAACGCGCAAGTCGTCAGTCGCCGCCAGACGATCAATCCTTGCTGCGTTTCCGGCGCGCCGTCCGGTCCTGATTTGAAACGCTCCCATGCCCCTGTTTGTCGTGGCCGACGCGACCGTTGGGCGTCAGCAGGCGATCGGCACGAGGGCGGGCTCGGCGCTGGCCGCCCGCTTGTTCCGGCGGCCGCTCGAGAGCGCCACCCTCGCTTTCCCATCGTGACAGGGAGTCGTTGTTCCTCCGGAAAGACCCGAGCGGCTTGGGCGTCATCCCGACTCTCCAGCGGTCCTGGCGCCAGACACGTCCGTGGAAATCGTGCGTGTTCACAAGAGCACAGACGGCGCCGGTGTTTCGCGTCCTGCTGCGTGAGCCACAATTGTGCGGCATGGATCCGACAAGGAGACGCCGCCTATGACCACGCTCCAAGCCACGTTCGTGCCGCCCCCACCAGCGCTCGAGGTGCTCCCACCCGCGAATGCGATGGACACTCATGTGGAGCAAGAACGCAGATGGATGGAGTGGCTCGCCACGGTCCGCGTTCATGATGCTCGGATGCGGCATCGAATGGCCTGGTGTGCGGGTCTGATCGGTGGCGGCCTTGCGTCATGGTCGATTTGGGCACTCGCGTAGGAACCTCCGGTTTCTGGTCGTTGTCCTGATCCCTGGCGGCGCGCCAGAGTGAGCACCGAGGCCTCCGTCGTCGCAGCCGAGGGGCCGATTCTCGAACGGATTCTCGACGCAGGTTGCCTGATTGGGCATGACAGTCTCGATCGCGCGGCTGCCGCGAGGTTCGAGGCCGCTCAAGTCAAGACGGACTGGGCGATCGGTCATCGGCGACGATTGGCGCTGATGGCGGGCGCCAACCTGCTCGCCAGCGCCCTGCGGTACGACGTGAATGGCGCGCTCGATGGGCAGCCCGTACGCATTTGTGGAATCGGCGGCGTGTTCGCCGACCCAGGGCACAGCGACGGTCATCACGCGCGGGTGCTGATCGAGCGGCTGGTCGACGCCGCAGCCCGGGACGGCGCGGACATCGCGCTTCTTTTCGTGCGCACCGAGGATCGCTCCTCTGTCCCGGATGGCTTCGCCTCGATTCCGGCGACGGAGGTCGACCTCGCGGTGGCGGAATCGCCGCGTCATGGCGCCCCGATGACGATGGTCCGCACCGGCGAGGACCGGGACCTGCCGGCAATCGTGGCGATGGGACGGATCCGCACTAGTCAATTCCGATTCCACGCCGATCGCGACGTCGATCTCGTCAAGTACGCCGATTGAGCGCGGGCCTAGCGGTCGCGGGTCATCGCTAGCAACGTTCCGCAATGCACTGTGCCGCACCCTCCGCATCGCATCCGTCAAGTCTTTGGCAATACGATTCATCTGACCGATCTGCCGTTCGATCGCGTTCGTCGCGCGCGCAGCGACCTCCGATCCTGGGGCGAGTCGGATGACTTCGACCGCCGCGGAAAGAACCAGCAGCGGTTGACGGAGCTCCTGAGCAAAGGTCGAGACGAACGCTTCCTCTCGCCAGCGTTGAAGGTCGACGGCCTCCGTCTTCGCCCGGCCGAGGGAGCCCGTTCGGCCTCGGCGTGGAACGGCGGAAGCAGTCTTGAACACGAGCACCACGGCCGATCGGTCGGTGGGTTGCACCTTCAACATGATGGCTGGCGGAGGAAATGACATTTCAACCTCGGAGACGAGCCGCGATGGTACGCAACACCGTCTGGCCGGCGCTGTTCAAAATGAGACACCTGAGGCTCATCGTTCTCACGGTTTGCTGACGCGAAAGAGCTGACCATGGGCGTCGTCGTCGTTCTCTCCCTCTGCTCAGCCGTCGCGTACGGGCTCTCCGACTTTCTCGGCGGCCTGTTTGCGCGCCGGGCCAACGTATGGGCTGTCTCGGCCGCGAGCCAGGGCACCGCCGCGATGCTGACCGCCTTGCTCGTCGCCGGCAATCTGGACGAGTCGAGTTCGGCGGCGCTGGCGTGGGGAGTCCTGGGAGGACTCGGGAGCGGCGCCGGCAACGTTCTCATCTATCGCGGGCTCGCCCACGGCCGCATGGCCGTGGTCGCGCCGATTTCGGCGATCGCCGCAGCGGCGCTGCCGGTGCTGGTCGGCTTCGCGACCGGCGAGCGCCCCGGCTTCGCGCAGGCGACGGGTGTGCTCGTCGCCATGCCTGCCATCTGGCTCGTGTCGGGCGGTCTGGCCGGACGGCGCCACTTGAACCGGGCCGACGTGATCGCCGGCCTGCTCGCCGGATTGGGCTTCGGCGTGCAGTTCTCCGCGCTCGGCCAGGTTCCGCCTGAAGCGGGACTGACGCCGCTCGCCGTGAGTCAGGTCGTGTCGGCGTCCTCAATCGTCATCGGGGCCGCGGCGATCTCCGAGCCATGGCTGCCGCGCGACCGGTTCAGCCGGCTCGGCGCGGTCGCGGGAGTCCTTGCCGGCATCGCGACAATCTCATTTCAGCTCGCCGTGCAGTCCGGAATGCTCACGATCGCCGGCGTGCTCGCGTCGCTCTATCCGGCCGTCACCGTTCTCCTCGCGGCCGTCGTCCTGCACGAGCCGATCGTGCGGGCGCAGGGGATCGGCCTCGCGCTTGGCCTCGCGGCCGTCGGGCTTATCGCGACAGGATGAACTTCAATTACCAATTACAAATGGCCAAATTACCAGATGTCCCTTATTTGTCCGGGACGAGCAGCCGTATCACCCCATCCCGTTTGTTCATGATGAAGACTTGCCCCTGTGGGCCGACGCCAAAGCGAAGATCGGCGCGTGTCGCCGGCGGCTTGCCCTGCACGAAGTTCTTCTCCCTAATGATCTGCAGGAGCGTCTTCGGCGTGCCTTTGTCGTTGAGGAGGATCCGTCGCAGCGCCGTCGAGGTCGCCGGCGCCTCGCCCGGCAGCTTGTCGGCGTTCAGATAGAAGATCTCGCCACTCGGATTGTCACCGAACAGCATCAGGTTCTGAAGCTGACGGATCGCGGTCTGCCGATAAATGTAGACACCGGTAATCGCCGCGCGCTGAAAGAGCGGATCGCGGTGATCGAATTCGGCGACGGGCCACGTCATCCCCGCCTCTCCGCCAGGGCTGGACGTGTCCACGCCGCCACGCCCGTACAGGTAGCTGCCTTCCCACTTGTTCCAGCCGAGATTGGCGCCGGCCGTCACCGGGCTGATTTCTTCGATCGTGTTCTGCCCGATATCCGCCACGTACATGCGCTCCGTCTTCGAGTCCCAGGAGAAGCGCTGCGGATTCCGGACGCCCAGCGCGTAGATCTCGCCGAGCGTGTCCGGCTTCGCGTTCTTCACGAATGGATTGCCCGCCGGAATCCCGTACTGACCGTTCGCGCTGTTCTTACCGAGGGGATCGATGCGCAGGATCTTGCCGAAGATCGACGCCATATTCTGCGCGGCGTTGAACGGATCGCCGCCGCTCCCGCCATCGGCTGAGCCGACGTACATCAGCCCGAAGTCAGGACTGTTGGGCGCGGCGAGCGGGTTGAATCCGATCTGGCCGCCGTTGTGGTTCTGGAACGGATGCCCCACGCGGAACAGCACGCGCGGCGCGGCGCCGTCGTACGTCGCGGCCGCCGGATCCTTCGCCGTCCACTCGAGGAGCACCGTGTCGTGCGTGCGGTTCGGTCCCGGACTCGGGAAGTCCGGCTTCGGCGTCGTGTCCGTCGTGTCGGTGTAGGTATAGAGCTTCCCGTACCCGGCGACCCCTTCTGGTTGAACTGCGGATGGAACGCGAAGCTCTGGAATCCGCGTTCCGAGCCCTGCGCCTGCACGCCGATGCCCCAGTTCGTCGCGTTGACGTCGAGGTATTCGGTGACCGTCTTGCCGTCGTAGCTGATGCTGTAGATCGGACCGCGCATCGTGTTGACGAAGATCCGGCGCGTGCCCGGCTCGTCGGCGAAGTGCATCATGCGCGGCGCCTGGTGTTGGCGTCGGGAATCGTCGCGAATTCGACGAAGCTCACCGTGAGGCCGTCGGTCGTCTGAATCGG
>CAWAEG010000009.1:0-478678 GCA_963780895.1 uncultured Acidobacteriota bacterium | reverse complement strand
GCGCCACTCTCGCCGGGAGACGTTTCAGATCCATGGACCCCCTGATCGCCCGCACGCTCGGGCGCTATGAAATCCTCGATGAGATTGGTCGCGGCGGGATGGGCGTGGTGTACCGCGCGCTTGACACCACGCTGCACCGTGATGTCGCACTCAAGATCCTCCCTCCGGAACTCGTCGCCGATCCGGACCGCCGGCAGCGCTTCCTTCGAGAGGCGCAGACCGCGTCGCGGCTCGAGCATCCGCACATCTGCGTCATCCACGAGGCGGGCGAAGCAGACGGCGCCACCTTCATCGCGATGGAGCTCGATCCGCGGCGAGAGGCTCAGCGATGTGCTGACGCGCGGCGGGATGTCCACGTCGCACGCGCTCCAGATCGCGACCGAGGTGGCCGAGGGTCTCGCGCGCGCGCACGAGATGGGCGTCGTGCACCGCGACCTCAAACCGGCCAACGTGATGATCACTGAGGAGGGCCACGCGAAGATCATCGACTTCGGGCTGGCGAAGCTCGTGGGCGCGTTGAGCGGTGAGCCGGGCGCCACGACCGCCGCGGCGACGGATGCCCGGCGTCGTGATGGGGACGATGGCCTACATGTCACCGGAGCAGGCGAGAGCGGGCCGGGTCGATCACCGCAGCGACATCTTCAGCTTCGGCGTGTTGGCTCTACAAAATGCTGTCGGGCCGGCGGCCCTTTCACGGCCATAGCGGCCTCGAGACGCTGAATGCGATTCTGCACACGCCGGCGCCCCCGTTGCCAGCGCTTGGGCCCTGCGGTGAGCACGAGGCCAGCGCTGACCTGCAGCGGATCATCGAGAAGTGCCTCGCCAAGGATCCGGCCGCGCGCTATCAGGGTATGCGCGACGTCGTCGTCGATCTGCGTGCGGCGCGGCGGCGGCTCGAGTCGGGAGCCAGTGATGACGGTGACTGCCGCGCCCGTCGCAGCGTCGACCGCCGTGTCGCTGTGGTCGCTCAGACGACCGGTCGCCATCGCCACGGTCGCCCTCATCGTCGTGGCGATCGCTGGCGTCGTGCTGTGGCCGTACCTCGTTCCCGAGCCGAGCCCCGTCATCTTCGCCGAGCGGCAAGCCGTCGGTCGCAGTCATGCATTTCGAGAACCACACGGGAAAAACGGATCTCGACTGGCTTCGAACGGGGCTCACGGAAATGGTCGTGACCGATCTGTCGCAGTCGCCCGACATCGAGGTGCTTCCGACCGATCATCTCTGGCAGATTCTCACGGCGCTCAATCGGCAGAACGATCGGGTCGTGTCGCTCGACACGGTTCAGGAAACCGCCAGGCGCGCGGGAGTGAAGTACGCGGTCGTCGGCAGTTATATGAAGGCCGGCGAGACGATTCGTATCAACGTCACGCTGCAAGAGGCGGCGACCGGCAAGATCGTGTCGTCCGAAAAGGTCGACGCGCCGAACGAAGCCAGCCTGTTTGCCACGGTCGACGATCTGATCCGACGGATCAAGACGACGTTTGCGGTGAGGGCCGCGTCCGGCGGTCCGACGGGCTTGATCGTTCCGCCCGGTGGGACGGAGTCCCTTGTGTTCTTCCGCGACTTGAAGGAGGTCACGACGGCCTCGCCCGAAGCCTATCGCTACTACGTGCAGGGTCTCGATCTCCAGCGGAGTGGGTCGCAACGGGAGGCTGTGCCGCTGTTCGAGAAAGCGATTGCGATAGACAAGGACTTTGCCCTGGCGCTCGTGAAGCTCGCTGCCATTCACAGCAACCTCGGCCGTCCCGTCGAGTTCGAAAAGTATGCGCAACGCGCAATGGACCTGACGAACCGGCTCACGCCCCGCGAGCGATACTACATCGAGGGCATCTACTACTGGCAGAAGGAAGCCACGATGCAGAAGGCCATTGACGCCTTCAAGAATTCCCTCGCGCTGTATCCAAACGACGATCAGGCGAAGCACACGCTCGCCGCGACGTATAACCGCCTCGACATGCAAGGAGAGGCAATTCGCTTCGGCGAGGAACTCCGCCAGCGCGGGGTGTCCAACGCCGTTACGTGGCCCAACCTCGCCGAGCACTATGCCGCGGCTGGCCAGTTCGACGCGGCGCGGGAGGTGATGGATGACTTCCTGCGCCGGAACTCGCCGAATGCAGCGGGGCATCGGTTGTTGGGCGCACTGCTGACTCTTTGGGGCAAGGTCGACGAGGGGCTGAACGAGTATGCGAAAGCCGACGCCATCGATGGTCGCAAGTCGGCGTCGGCGGTGTGGCTGGCGAATGTGCTGCAAGACAAGTGGATGGAAGCGGACGCTATTGCGCGTGACAAACGTTCAGGATGCAGACCCCTACACCAAGTGGCTCGGTCACATACGCCTGGCGCTTCGGCGAGATGAACCGGGGCCGAATGGCGGCCGCGCTGAAGTTCCTCGAGGTGGCCGCGACAAGCCCGGAGCCGTCGAATCTAACCGCGCACGCGCGACACCTGGCGGTCGAGATTCTCCTGGCGCAGGGGAACAACGCGGCGGCGCTCGCACAGACGACGCAAGCGGCCAAGGAGGATGGCGATTCGATAGAAATGTGGGAAAGCCTGTACTACACGTCGCTCGCTCAGTCGCGACTGGGTCACGGCGCGGAGTCTGCGAGGACGTTGGACGTCCTGGATACGAAGGCCAAGGCCTTTCCGAGCGACCGCGAAAAGAGACGCGTGCACCAGCTGACGGGCGTCCTGGCGCTCGATCACGGCGACACGACGCGCGCGCTCGGCCAGCTTCGTCAGGCCGAGGCCATGCTGCCTGCGCATGGCCTCCGTATGTTCCGCGCGTGGACCGGGTTCAGGACGGCCTACCTGCTCATCTGGTTCGACGTGGGCACCGCGTACGTCGCCGCCGGCAACGACGCGGAAGCCACCGTGCGGTTCCAACGGATCGTCGACAGCACGGAGCGTCGAGAATACCCGCTGCAGTACGTGCGGAGTCTCTACTTCCTCGGGCAAATTGCCGAGCGGCGCGGCGACCGCGAGAAGGCGCGCACGTTCTATCAGCGTTTCGTCAATTGCTGGGGCGACGGCGACATCGACCGCGAGCACGTAGCAGACGCGAAGAAGAAGCTGGGAGCGGTCCAGGACGATCCGTAACGCCCGAACATTCGCTGCAGGTGTCGCAGCTCGTCCCACGCGGCGCGAGCGAAGGCGGATGGTCCGGCAGGAATCGAACCTGTCTTTAGTTCGCTGGGGCCCACCCCGGCGCTTGTCTAAGAGCGGGCCACCCTCGCGTGTCCCTCGGGTCGCAGCCCGTCAGGTGTCGGGCTTGAGTTCGAAGTTCGAAGTTCTGAGTTCGAAGTTCGCCGCGCGACGCGCGGCGAAGCGCGCCCGGGAGGTCTCGAACCTTTTCTTAGTTCGCCGGGGCCCCACCCCCGGCGCTTGTCTTAGAGCGGGCACCCTCGGCTGTCCCTCGGGTCGCAGCCCGTCAAGTGCCGGGCCTTGAGTTCGAAGTTCAAAGTTCGAACTTCGAAGTTCGCCGCGAAAAGCGCGGCGTAAGCGCGCCCGGCAGGTCTCGAACCTGCGACCCTCGGCTTAGAAGGCCGATGCTCTATCCCCTGAGCTACGGGCGCGTGAGCCCATTGTACGAGGGCGTGCCTTCGGTTCGAAGTTCGAAGTGTGAAGTTCCACGTTCGGCCGCGAAGCGGCCGCCAACCCGAGCAGCCAGTCAGCGTGCAGCTGATGCACTCATCGCAGACGGTCGGAGATGCGCGTGCCACCATTCGCGCGCACGTTCCTCGGTCCACGGGTGTTGGATGGGAACCGCGTCGAGGCGCCGGAGCAGATCTCGCGCCGAGCTCGGTCGATGGTCGCGATCCTTGGCGAGGCAGGACAGGATGAGCGCGTCGAGGTCTGGTGGAATGGGCACGCTCGCTCCTTGCGGAGGGAGACTGCGGCGGCGTCTGCGCGTGCGCCAGCAGCAATCCCATCGCCGAGTCGGACGTGAACACGTGCTGCCCTGTCAGGAGCCAGTACGCCACGCAACCGGTCGAATAGATGTCGGCACGGGCGTCCACGTCCGCGCCGCCGAGTGCCTGCTCCGGGGCCATGAACGCCGGCGTGCCGTGAATCACGGTGCGAACCGTGATATCCATGCGCGTCTCGGATGACGCGCCGTGCAGGGCCTTCGCAATTCCGAAGTCGAGAACCTTCACGAAGTCATGGTCCTCGCCATAGCGGCACAGGAAGATGTTGGCGGGCTTGATATCCCGGTGCACGAGCCCGCATGACTCGGCCTCGGACAACGAGTGGCACATCTGGCGCAGGATGTGGACGACGCGTTCGGCCGGGATCGGCCCGAAGCGGTTGATCAGGGCTTCGGCATCGACCCCCTCCAGCAACTCCATGACGTAATAAAAGGTTCCTTCCTGCGCGATGCCGAAGTCGAAGAGCGTCACCGTGTGGGGCGATCGCAGTTGCGCGATGACCTGCGCCTCCCGCTCGAATCGTCGGCGCATGTCGTCCGGAATGCCGGCCGGGGTTCCCGGCTCAGGCGACCGGATCAGCTTGATGGCCGCCGGTCTGGCGAGCAGGCGATGACTCGCCTTCCAGACTTCGCCCATGCCGCCGGCGCCCAGGCGCTCCTCGAGCACGTAGCTGCCCAGCTCGCGCGCGCGCGTGACCTCGGTGCCCAGGTTGTAGACGACGCGCGCGCCGACGTACGCCATGATGACAACGAGCACGTACGGAAAGCCGAATGCGAGGAAGATCATCATCCCATTCGGCGGCGACGCCGGCGGAAACACCCCGATCGAAATCAGCACCATGACAGGGACCGCCGTGACCGACAGGAGCGCGGCGATCACGGCGTAGCGCGGCACGGTCGGCACCACCACGTTGAACAGCAACATCCACACGGCGACCCAGGACAGGCCGATCCAGGTCGGGCCGACGCTCAGGCCCGGCTGCAGAAACTCCGCGGCCGCAATGCCGTAGCTGCTGACCACTTCGAACGCCAGCGCGAGCACCGTCACCAGCGCCGGCCGCAGCCGGGCCATGCCGATCGCCAAGGCCACGAGCACGGCCACGGCGATGGACGTGACGCCCGGCGCCCAGTGGACCGGATGTTCAAAGAGCTGGCGCCGGATGTCCGGGAAGATCAGCGCCGGGAAGAACGCGGCCATGAAGAAGGTGAATGCGTAGAGCCAGGCCATAGCCTGCAGCCGCGTGGCGGCACGATTCAGCAGGTCGGGTGGCAATCCCGTGGTCGCGCGATCGGCGATCGAGCCGCGCGCGGTCGGGATGAACAGTGTCTGTCCGGGATCCGAGGGACGCATGGCCGGTAGGGCTGAGTATCCTACGAGTGGTCCGTCTGCTTTCTGCCCCGCTCGGGGCCGGCCGCTTTCTGCAACCGATCGGTCAGCAGGTCAATTCGCGTTTCGCGATCGGGGGCTTCGGTGAGAACCAGTGCGTTCGCTGTCGGGGACAGGTGCGGGCATACCTGGTCGTGAATGAATTCGGCAATCTGCCTCGGCGTCAGGCCCCAGTCTTCGCCGAGGGCGTGGAGCCGCTTGTGCAGGCCCATGCGTCCTCTGCCTCGACGCGGGCCATACCATTGCGCCCACCATTCAACAGATTCGGTCAGAGCATCGAGGTGCTCACCGAAGGCTTGCAGCTCATCCTCGACGTGCAGGTAGCGGTCGGCAAACGCGCGGAGTCGCTCCAGAGCCGCGCGAGCGTCGCGCTCGTCGCGTGGAACCTGCAACCAATGCGGCGCCGCCTCGGAGGTCTTCCTGCGCCGAAACTCTTCGACTTGAATCGCCCTCAGCAGCTCCCGACGCAGCTCAGTGAACTTCTGACGCACTTACAACCCGTCGATCCAACTAGTCTGTCAGCTTTGAAACACCGGCTGAGTTGGGAGCCCCCTCGCGTCACAAACCACATTGCTCTTACAGGGGTCAGCCGTAAATCGACCATGGATCCGCCCCGCTTAGAAAGCCGATGCTCTATCCGCTGAGCTACGCGCGTGCCTTACATTTTTGTACGGCCAGACACAAGCTCGACCGTAACGTCCCCCGTCACACCCTTCAAGTAGAATCGGCCACCGCACTTTTCCGATGACCGACGACGGCCCCGATCCGTTCGCGTCTGCCGGCGATCGACCGGACGATCTCGAATCGACCTTTCGATTGATCGACCGCGCCCGTACGGGCGATCCGGACGCGCTGGAGCGCCTGATGCAGCGGCATCTCGGACCGCTCCGCCGGTGGGCCCGGGGCCGGCTGCCGCAGTGGGCGCGCGACGCGGCCGATACCGACGACCTCGTCCAGGACACCCTCCTTCGCACCTTCAAGAGCCTCGACGACTTCGAAGTCCGCGGCGCGGGCGCGTTGCAGGCGTACCTGCGGACTGCCATCCAGAATCGTGTGCGCGACGAGCTTCGCAAGAGGAGCCGCCGGCCCGAGGCCGTCGGTCTCGACGGCCGCGAGCCCGACCACGGTCAGTCCCCGCTCGAGGCGTCGATCGGACGCGAAAACCTCGAGCGCTACGAACGCGCGCTGGCGACACTCGAACCGGCTGCGCGGGAAGCCATCATCGGCCGGATCGAAATGGGGTATTCGTACGCTGGAGCTGGCCGACGCGCTGCAGAAGCCGAATGCGGATGCGGCGCGCAAGGCCGTCCAGCGCGCGGTCGTCAGCCTCGCCCGGCAGATGAACGGCCCCGTCAGATAATTGCCAGTCTGCGGTAGACGGCGTCCGGATCGAACGCGTCGGGAACGGCTCTGCCTGCCGGAATGGTCGCGGCGCTACCAGTCCAACCTGACACCGATCCGCGCGATTCGCGGCGGAACGATGGTGAGAGGTCGAAAGTCCTGGCCCGTCACCCAGCTGATGTTCTGCTCAGGGTTGCCGTTCAACAAGTTGTACGCATCGACGAAGATCGCGACGCGCCCCAGGCTGCGCACCTCGAATCCCTTCTCGACGCGCAGATCGATGATCGTCACATGGTCCATACGCCGCGTGCCGATCGGCTCAGCGAGGATCCGATTGATGCCGGACAGGCTGACCGCCAGCGTGCGACCGAACGGCTGTCCCGACTGATGGCGGAGAAACGGCGTGATGCGGAGATCCCACGGCGCGTGATAGGTGCCGTGAATCTTGGCCGACCAGACGCTGAATTCGTGCCGGCCGTCATCGCCCGTGTTGACCAGATCGTTCGGCGTGAGGGGATACGTGTTCTGACGAACCGCCTGCCCCGCGTAGCCCGAGGCGTGGTCGCGGCTCCAGGTGTTCGCGAACCCGGCCAGCAGAGACCAGGACCGGCGAAAACGTTTCACGGCCGTGATCTCCCAGGTCCAGTGGTCCGTCCGGGCGCCAGGCACGTTGCGCACCACATGGCTCGCCGGCGGCAATCCTGGCGGCAACGCGTACGCCGTGATGTCGCGCCCGTCGTCAGCCGTGCCGGGCTCATTGTCCGGGCCGGGATCGCGAACGATCGTCTCTACGCTATAGGCGCTCCAGGGCTGACTGACGTTCTGCCGGAGGAACGGTTGCCGCAGGCCGCGCCACACGAGTCCCGATTTCAGCGCCACGCCGCCGCGCAGCTCCTGCTCAACATCGACCGTCGCTTCCCGCGTGAATGGGAGGTTCAGCCCGGGATCAATCGCCTCGCGGCCCGATGTGGCGAGCGTCGCTCTCTGTTCGCCCGGCTGCCAGAATCCGTCGCCGTTGTCGTCCACCCATTGGTACCGGGTCCACGGCTGGTTGGAGTTGGGGTTCGCGTTGAATCCAAGGTCGGGCGACGGGACCGTCGGATAGACGCCGTAGCTCGCCTTCGCCAATGTCTTCGAATCTTTCGTCAGCGCATAGACGACGCTGAGCCTCGGTGAGAAGACGTTCCACTCGACGAGCGGGTTCACTTCCGGAAACGTAACGGTGCGCGGCGTCACGTCGCCGGGTGGATTCATCTGTTCGGGAAGGAACGAACCGAATCGATCGAACCTGACACCGGCGTTCAGTGTCAGCCTTCCATGCGTCTCCCACGCGTCGCCGATGTAGGCGGAGGACCACGACAGCCCGCTCTCAGATTTAGACGGCGTCGCGAACAGATAGACCTCCGACGGATGATTCGGGCCGAACAACGTGTGGTCGCGCAGCACGTGGAGCACGTCGCCGGGATACGCCTGCTTCCAGGTACTGGCTCTCGGTCGATCGGAGGATCTGGAGGCCGGCCTTCACCTGATGACGGCCGTACCAGCCGGCCTTGAAATACGACGCCGAGGCTTGCAGCTGCGGACGCGAAAGGGTCGCTTCCCATGTCCGGTTGCCGCCGCTCACGACGCCCGTGCTCCCATTCTCGAATCGTGGCCCGCTGCCATGGGGCCGCTCGTCCCGCCGCGGCGCAAAGCGGCCGACGCGCACCGATGCAAACATCGCGTTGCGCATCCACTGCCACTCGGCCTTGACGACCGAACCGGACGACACCCGCTGCGAGGTCGACTCTTCGGACAGGTTGATCGTCGTCCCTGGCAGCGCCCCTCCCGCCGCGCCGAATCCATCGAGAAAGTTCGGCACGTTCGTCCGAGAGGTGTTGGCGAACAGGATCAGTCTCTGACCAGGACCGAGACGGACGTCCCCCTTGAGGCTGACGTTCCGCGCCTCGGTCCTGAACGGCTTGACAGGGAATGCGACGAGGCGGCTCGACACGGCCTGCCCCCGCACGGACGCGTACCACCACGCGCGATCCCTCGCGACGTAGCCGCCGACGTCCGCGTTGACGTCGTGATAGCTCCACAGGCGGTTGGCATCACGTGACAGGAATGCGTCGGCCGCCGCGGCGCGCTCGATCTGCGCCCGGTCGATGTTGACCGCCTGCCAGCGGCGATCTTCGTAGTCGGCGTAAACCGAACCGTGATACCGATCGCCGCCCGACTTCGTGACGAACTGAAGCCGGATTCCCGCCGTCTCCAGGTCGACTGCGTGCGCCGCCGTCGTCACGGCGATTTCCTGAATCGATCCGTAGTCCAGCGTCAATCCGTACGGATTCACGTTGGCAATCACCACGCCTTCGAGTGTCGGCGGCGTCGTGCCTGTCCCGTACGTCGTCGTCGGCCCGGCGATGAGGCCGGCGCTGCCGCCGACGTCGGGGCGCGTCAGGTGCACGGCCGGCAGCGTGGAGAGGATGGTGTTCATGGTGCGCGGACCGGGTAGGTTCGCCAGGTGGGGGGTATCGAAGCTGAATCTGTGCGACGGCGATTGCCGATCGAGAACGCCGGCGCCCGAAACAGTGACAGTCTCCTCGACGGGCGCGACGAGCATGACGACGTCGAGCGGGGTCGTGACGCCAACCGAAACCGGGACCGCCGTGTGGTTAGCGGTCCGGAATCCCGCGCGGGAAAACACGAGCGTGTATTGGTTCGGCGGCAGGGCCGTGAACCGGTAGCGTCCGTCCGGGCCGGTCGCCGTCGTCCGCGTCGACATGAGGCCGGCACTCGAAATCACGACCGTCACGTCCGGCATCGCGGCAGCCGCCGGATCGGTGATTCGGCCGACGATGGCGCCGCCCGTGTCGGAGACGGTCTGGCCAGCCGCACCACCAGCCGACGCCAGCCCGAGGACGAAGGCGATGATGAAAACGACGCCGCGAGGCACGTCAGGCTCGGACCATCGGAGTGATCCAGGATGATTATGGGCGGAATTCAGGCGCCTTCACATGACGTTGACGCCGCAAGGACGAAATGTTACAGGGGCACCGGAATCACGGTCCGGCGGCGCCAGTCGGTGGTGACGACGGTTGTGAAACGAGCGACGTGATCGGGTGCTGTCGTGTTCCGCTGACGTTTCTGTGCGGTCACCGATTCACCTGCCGCAACGCATAGACTCCGATTCCGATCCAGACCAGGTTGACGACGGCCGACGGGATCGCGCCGTTCCAGGCACTGTTCACGACGAGCCCGAGCGCGCCGCCGATGTTGAGCCACTGATACACGGCCGACTGCGCGCGCACGCGGTGGGTCGACACGAGCGCGTAGGCCAGGAGGACCAGCACCGCGCCGATCCAGCCGATGATGTCGATGAAGAGGGACATGCCGCTCCTCGGATTCCTGGCCTCTTATTTCCAGATGTTCAGACAAGCCGTGATGATGATCGCGTTCGTGAAGTCCACGAAGAAGGCCCCGACCATCGGCACGACGAGAAATGCCTTCGGCGCCGGTCCGTACCGCTCGACCAGCGCCTCCATGTTGGCCATCGCATTGGCCGTCGTCCCGAGCATGAATCCGCAGAAGCCGCCCGACATGACCGCGGCCTCGTAGTCGCGGCCCATCAGCCGGAACACGATGGTCCCCGCGACGATCATGATGGCGACGATCTGTAGAACGAGCATCACGGCGAGCGGCAGCGCGACGCCGACGAGGTCCCACAACCGGAGCGTCATGAGCGCCATGACCAGGAAGAGCGAAAGCGCGGTCCCGCCGAGGTCATCGATCGTTCGCTGCGATACGCCGATGAGCTTCGTCGTGTCGTCGAGGTTGCGGATGATCGCCGCGACCAGCATCGCGCCGATATAGGCGGGAAACGTCGCGCCCATCGACACGAACCATGCGCTCACCCATGAGCCGAGCCACATCGCGGTGAGGATCAACACGAGCCCCTTGAGCAGACCGTACGCTTCGACGTCTTCGCCGGTCGGAGCCGCGGCGGCCGGCTCCCGCAGTTGCCCTTCGACGACATGTTCGGCAAGGGCACGCGCGCCGCGCGGGTGCACGGCGACCGGCTTGTGGCCGAGCCGGCCGAGCAGCCAGGTCGCCACGGGTCCGCCCACGACACCGCCCGCGACGATGCCGGCCATGGCGGCGGCGACGGCGAGCGTCGCGGCCGCGGGCACACCGGCGGCTTCGAAGAGCGGCGCGAACGCGAGTCCGGTCGCGGGCCCGCCCGTGAGCGTCACCGACCCGGCGAGCACGCCCATGAGCGGATGCTGGCCGAGCGCGTACGCCGCGGCGACGCCGATGACGTTCTGCCCGGCAGCCATGATCGTCGAGAGAATGAAGAACAAGACGACGGCCGGTCCGCCGATGCGCAGGAGCGACAGGCTCGCGCCGAAGCCGATGGTCGTGAAAAACGCGATCATCAGCGGCGACTGCAGCGTCGCCGTGAACGCAAGAGGTGTCCAGCCGTACGCGCGACTGATCGTCACGAAGCCCGCCATGAGCAGACCGCCGACGACCGGCGCGGGAATGTTGTACTTCACGAGGAACGGAATGAGCCGCCGGACGCCGTACCCGATGAAGAGCACGAGGCCGGCCAGGGCAACGGTTTGAATTTGATCGAGCGTCAGCACGGCGGCATGCTATACGAAATTGGAATTGGTGCATCGCGCGATCGGGTCATCGCGCGATCGAGCTATCACAAAACTTGCCGGCACGGGCGGCGTTGCGGTGGGTGTGTTGCGGACGATGACTGGCGGACTGGCGGGGCTAAAGCCCCGCCCTACACATGTCTGCTCTAGTCCGGCCTCAAGACCCTCGCCGGATCCAGCCTCGACGATCGAAACGCCGGGATCATCGTCGCGAGCAGCGTGATCCCGAGGACGAGCAGCGTCGCGCCGCCGAGAATCATCGGATCCGACGCACGCACCTCGTAGATGCGGCTCGAGACGATGCGGCCGGCCAAGTAGGCGACAGCAATACCGATGGCGGTGCCGGTGATGGCGAGCGTCCGCCCCTGTCTCAGCACCAGCCAGAAGATGTTCCCGGGTGTGGCGCCAAGCGCCAGCCGCGTGGCGACCTCCCCCCGGCGCTGCGCGGCGGCGTACGCCACCACGCCGTAGATGCCGACCGCGGCGAGCGCGACCGCGGTGGCCCCGAACAGCAGCATCAGCGTCATCCCGAGCTGCTGACGCCGGAGCGTGGAGGCGACGATATCGGAGGCCCGCTCGAACTCGACGGCGATCTGCGGGTCCATCTTCCGGACTTCTTCACGGATGACCGACTGCAGCGGCGCCACATCCGCGAGCCTGGTGGCCACGACGATCGCCTGGCGCCGGGGCGTGCCCTGGCCGTGCGAGAGATAGAACGCCGGTTCGGGCGCGTCGGTGAGCGATCGCTGGCGCACGTCCTCGACGATGCCGATGACGGTGACCTCGCTGTTCGGGTTGATGGTCGGATACCCGGACGAGAACCGGACGCCGATCGGCTCCATGCCGGTCAGGTACCGCCGCGCGAACGTGCGATTGACGATCGCGACCCGCGTCGTGTCCGGTCGATCGTCGACGGAGAAATCGCGCCCGGCGAGGAGCTTGATCCCCATCGCCTCGAAGAAGCTCGGGCTCGCCGCGCGCTGGCGCGAGTTCATCGGACGCGCCGGGTCGAACGTGTTGCCGCGCAGCAGCACGAACAGGGAATTCTCGGGTGTTGTCTTGAGCGGAAAATTGAGCGTCGCGCCGGCCGAGGCAACACCGGTGAGACCACGCAGCCGTTCGAGCAGGTTCTGGGACGCCGCGGTGACCGCTGCGCCGTCGCGATAGCGATCGCCCTGGAACGACACATCGAACACGAGCCGCTGCTCGGCGACGAAGCCGGGATCCGTCGACCGCAGACTCGAGAATCCGCGAATCAGCCAGCCCGCGCCGGCGACGAGCGTGATGGCGAGTCCGATCTCGGCGACGGTCATCGCGCTCAGCCAGCGCGCCGTTCCGCGTCCGCCGCTCGTGGAGCGGCCGCTCTCGTTGAGCAGGGTCTTGACGTCGGTAGCCGCCAGCCTCAGCGCCGGCGCAAATCCAACCAGGATGCCGCTCACGATGAGGGCGGTGAGGGCGAACATCAACACCCGGCCGTCGAACGGCACCGCGTCGAGCCGAGGCAGCGTCGCCGCGCCGATGACGAGCAGCAGCCGCACGCCGAAATAGGCGACGAGCAGACCGACGAGGGCGCCGGCGGTCGCGAGCAGCGCCGATTCCGTGAGCAGCTGGCGCACGATCCGGCCACGTCCGGCGCCCAGCGCGACGCGGACGGCCATCTCGCGCGCCCGGGCGGCGCCGCGTGCGAGCAGCAGGTTCGTCACGTTGACGCACGCCAGCACGAGGAGGAGCGCTGTCGCCGAGAGGACGACAATGAGGATTGGACCGAGATCGCCGACGATCGATTCGACGAGCGACCGGACCACGTAGACCCGGGAGATGGCGCTGGCCGGAAAGTCGCGCGCGACCGTTGCCATCACACCGGCCATCTCGGCTCGCGCGCGCTCGATCGACGTGCCGGGCTTCAGGCGCATGAACGCCTCGAAGCTGTGGTTCACGCCTTGCGGGTCGAGCTGGTTCTGGAACCAGAAGTCGGCGTTGTGCGGCGTGTCGAAGTCCCGCGGCGCCACGCCCGCGATGGTCGTCGCGATCTCCGCGAAGCGAATCGGCTTGCCGACGACTGCCGGATCGCTGTTGTAGAGGCTGGTCCAGATGCGGTGTGAGATGACGACGGTGGGCGGCGTGTTCTGCGCGGGCACCTGACCCACGCCGCCGAGCGTCATCGGCAGACCGAACAGCTCGAAGAAGCCGTTGCTGACGGCATACACACGCGTCCGGACCGGCGTGCCATCGTCGCGAAGCAGCGTGGCATCGATCGCCTGCAGGCCGGCGGCCCGCACGATCGACAGGTTCGGATCGTTCAGACGGATGATCTCGACCGGCGAGAGCATGCCGGTCGTGACCCGCCCATCGGTGAGCGTCGTGCGGAGCGCGTACAGGTCCTCCGGGTTCGGATACGGCAGCGGCCGAAGCAGGACGGCGTTGACCGTGCTGAAGATGGCGGTGGTGGCTCCGATGCCGAGGGCCAGCGTGGCGATGGCGGCCAGCGGGAACGCCGGCGTCCTCCGCAGGTTGCGGATGGCAAACCGCAGGTCCTGGAGCAAGGTGCCCATTGTGGGATTACCCGGATATACGGAAAGACCTCGGGTTTCGTTTTACACAAACCGTAAAACGCGCACCCTGGGTCGTACAATTCCCACGTGCCGTGGTGCCTTCTCGCCCTCGCGGGCTTCCTGGGAGCCGCAGCCGGGTCGCTGACGATTACCACACGCTCCCGCGCGGTGGCGCCCGGCGAGATCGTCATCGTGACGATTGCCTCGACGACGCCGATTGCGACACCGAAAGTGCGCGCTTTCGAACAGGACCTCACGCCATTCGCGGAGAATGACCGCACCTGGCGGGTGCTCGTCGGCATCGACATCGACACCAAACCCGGCAAGCATCTCGTCACGATCGATGCGGGTGGCGAGCGCCGGACGCACCCGCTCCTGGTCGCGCCAAAAAAGTTTCCCACCCGCCGGCTGACCGTGGACCAGGCGTTCGTGGATCCCCCTGAATCGGTGACGCAGCGGATCGACGACGAATCGAAGCTGGTCGCATCGCTCTGGAGCGCGTCGTTGCCGGAGCGGTTGTGGACGGACCCATTCGTCCGGCCCGTTCCCCACGCCGCCAACAGCGCGTTCGGCACACGCAGCATCTTCAACGGCCAGCCGCGAAGCCCGCACGGCGGGGCGGATTTTCTGAGCCCGGCCGGCACCCCGGTGAGGGCACCGAACGCCGGACGGGTCGTCCTCGTGCGCAACCTGTATTACTCCGGCAACACGGTGATCGTCGACCACGGCCTCGGCGTGTTCTCGTACTTCGCCCACCTCTCCGAGATGACCGTCGCGGAGGGCGAGTCGGTCACGCCGGGTGTGGTGATCGGCGCCGTCGGCGCGACAGGACGCGTGACAGGTCCGCACCTGCATTGGACCGTTCGCGTGAGCAACGCTCGGGTCGATCCGCTGGCGCTTCTAGCCCTGCTCGGCGAGCCATCCAAGGCGAAATGACCGCGCGTTTCGAGCCCAGACAGAATTGTAACCGTCGCGCAACGCCGGTCAGCGCGCCCCAAGGATGGCGAGTTCGGGCTGAATCCCCGATACAGTCATAGCGCATCCGGATCAGGGCATGAGCTTTGCCTGCAGGTCTGGACTTCACCAATGTCCACCGCTCCCGTCGCCAACGTCCTGAAATCTGCTGGCACGGTGCTCGTGGCTGACGACATTCAGGCCAACCTGCACGGCCTGCAACAACTGCTCGCCGCCCATGGGTATGAAGTCCTCATCGCGAAGGATGGCGAGGAGGCGCTCGCCATCGCCGCGCGGGAGCTCCCGGATATCGTCCTCACCGATATCCGCATGCCGAAAAAGGATGGTTTCGACGTCTGTCGCGAGCTGCGGTCCGCCGCGGCGACGCGGTTGACGCCGATCATTCTCGTGACCGGGTCCGCGGAAACCGACGACAAGATTCGCGCGATCGAGGCGGGCGCGAGCGAATTCCTGAGCAAACCGATCGACATCTCCGAGCTTCGCGTACGCGTCCGGTCGCTCGTGCAGCTCAAGCGGTTCACCGACGACCTCGACTCGGCCGAAGCCGTCCTGCGGAGCATGGCGCTGACGATCGAGGCGCGCGATGCCTATACGGACGGACACTGCGAACGGCTCGCGAACTATGCCGTCGCGCTCGGCCAGCTGCTCGAGCTGCCGGAAGAGGACCTCCTGGCGCTCGAGCGCGGCGGGTATTTCCATGACATCGGAAAAATCGGCATCCCCGATTCGGTGCTGCTCAAACGCGGCAAGCTCACCGCCGCCGAGCGGCGCATCATGCGCGAGCATCCTGTGATCGGCGAACGGTTGTGCGGCAATCTCCGCGTGCTCCACCGCGTTCGCCCCATCGTCCGCCACCACCATGAGCGCCTGGACGGCAGCGGGTATCCCGACGGACTGAAGGGCGACGAGATTCCCCTGCTCGCGCAAATCGTCGGCGTCGTGGACGTGTACGACGCGATCACCACCACCCGTCCCAACCGGCCCGCGCGATCGCGCGAAGAGGCGTTCGCCGAGCTTCAGGCTGAGGTGATGCGCGGTTGGCTGAGCCGGGATCTCGTCGAGGCCTTCGTGGCACAGCGGCGGGAGCGCCCGATGCCCTGGGAGCTGACGGTGGCGCCTCGCCCCGCGAAGCGCACACCCGACCGACGGGCGAAAGGGCCGGAACGTCGGCGAGGGTCTGCAAGGAGCCGCGGTCGCCGACGCCCATCACACGGCTTGTAGAATGCGGGTTCAGGGCCGAACGCCGATCATGCGGTCGCGCCGTTTGACGAGCTGAACCGGAATGCCCCACGGATCGCGGAGCATCGCGACTTCGTCGCCGACGTCGTTCGACTCGACCTCGCCGACGGGCGTGGCGCCGGCCTTGATGAGCCGCGCCCGCGTGCCCGGGACGTCTTCGACGTGGAACGCGAGGTGGAGAGCCAGGGGCTCCATGCGGGCGTAATCGGGTACCGCAATCTTCGGGTTGCCGTAGAACTCCAGCATCACCGCATCCCCATCGTCAGCCAAAAAATGTCCGAAGGGCGACGCCGTCTGGGCCCGCTTGACCGTCAAGCCCAGCTGCTCGACATACCACCGGGACAGGCCGACGGGATCGGCCACCTGCAACGCGACGTGTTCGAGTTTCACGCCGAGATCGTGACGTCAGGATCTGGCGGACGTCAACTCGTTGTTGGCAACGAACCACCAGCCCTGCCCCATCGTCCAATTACATGCGATATCGAAGGTAATGCCGTCTCGCGAAATCCACACCGCCGCCGACGTCGCGCGCCACCTGCCGTTACGGCCGGTCGCCTGCGCCGTGCTCGCCGCGCTCGCGCACGGGCCGCGGCCCGGCATCGACGTGCTCGAGGCCGTCAATGCGACCGTATCCGGACGTCCGATTCTGGGACCGGGCAGCTTGTATCGACTGCTGAAGGAACTCCGGCAGGAGAAGCTGATTACGCGTGGGAACCCGGACGAGCGAGTGACGGTCGCGCGCGACGACCGGCAGGTGCACCACCTCCTGACGCCTCTCGGCGAGGCCGTGCTCAAGGCGGAGCTTTCGCGGCTGCGGCGCACGATCACGCTGGCCGACAAGGCCCGGCCCGCACCGCAGCGATGATGACGACGCGATCCGAGCGTGTCTACCAGCGCCTGTTGTGTGTGCTGCCACAGGAGTTCCGGCACGAGGCCGAGCCCGAGCTGCTCGAGACGTTTCGCGCGTGGCACGCGCGCGTGCCGTCGCGGTCGCCTGGCGCCCGGCTGGCATTCTGGTGGCGTGTCGCCGCAGACCTCGTCGTGACGTCGACCGCCGAGCGCCGGGCGACCCGGCAGCTCCACCATGAGCCCCGGCCGTCGTTCTTGCCGCAAAGGAACCTCATGAACACCATGCACGACGTCCGCCTTGCGTTCCGCTCGCTCGTCAAGAACCGCGGGTTTGCCGCGACCGCGGTGCTCACGCTGGCGCTCGGCATTGGCGCCACGGTCGCCATCTTCAGCGTCGTGAACAGTGTGTTGATCGAGCCGCTGCCGTATCGGGATCCGGGCCGTCTGGTGCTCGTGTGGCAGGAATTGCGGGCTCGCGGCGTGACGGAATTCCCGTTCCCGCCGGGGGATATTCCCGATCTTCGCGAGAAGGGCACGCTCCTGGAGGACATCGCCGTTGTGCAGACCGGCCGTCAGTCGCTTTCGACCGACGCGGGGCGGCCGGAACAGGTGCGCGTCGCGTTCGTGACCCCGAACCTCTTCAGGCTGCTCGGCTTGGACGTCGTTCGCGGCCGCGATTTCGAGCCTGCCGATGGAACGCCGCTGCCTCCGCCGCCGGCCGGTCCGACTGCGCCCGCGGGGAATGCTGCGTCGGCGGGTGCGAACGCCGCGCCCGCTCCTCCGACGCCCGCGCCACCGCCGCCGCCGTTTGCCGCGATCCTCAGCCACGAGTTCTGGCTGCGTCAGTTTGGCGGCGACGGCTCAATCGTCGGCCGATCATTGCAGTTCGGCGGCGCGACGGCGTTTGTCGCCGGCATCGCCGAACCCGGCGCGGAGCTGCTGTTCCCGCCGCGCACGAACGTCGAGCGCGTACCCGACCTGTGGATTGCGGGCCGGACGAACTTCGCGACGGGCACGAGAACCGCGGGCGTCGTGCGCGTGATCGGCCGGATGAAACCGGGCGTGACGGTCCCTCAACTGCAAGCGCAGATGGACGGGCTCGCCACCGAGCTGCGCGCGGCGCACCCCGTCAAGAGAAACGCCGGCGTGCACATCACCGCGGTCTCGATGCACGACACGCTCGTTTCGGACGTGCGCGTGTCGATCCTCGCGCTCATGGGCGCCGTGACGTTCGTCCTGCTCATCGCCTGCGCGAATCTCGCGAATCTGACGATGACCCAGTCGGCGCGACGGGAGCGGGACCTCGCGGTGCGCGCAGCGCTCGGTGCCGGACGCGGCACGCTCGTGCGGCAGATGCTCGTCGAAAGCGCGGTGCTCGCGCTGGCCGGCGCGGCCGCGGGCCTCGCCCTGGCCCGGATCGGCATCGTCGTGCTGCAGGAGATCGGCCCGGCGAATCTGCCGAGACTCCAGGACGTGGCGATCGACTGGCGGGTGCTCGCATTTACCGCAGGGGCTTCGGTCACGTCGGCCATCCTGTTCGGACTGCTGCCGGCGTTCCGCGCGTCGCGTCTGGATGTCACGAGCGTGCTCCGCCGGAGCGGGCGTGTCGCCGGTCTCGGTCACGGCCGGGCGCGCAGCGGCCTGGTGATCGTCGAAGTGGCGCTGACGTTCGTCCTGCTCATCGGTTCGGGCCTCATGGTGCGCAGCATGTTCGCGCTGCAGCACGTCGATCCCGGCTATGACCCGAACGGCCTGCTGACGTTCCTCGTGCCGAACTTCAACGGACCGACGCCCATGGCGCGGGCCGAGTTCATGCGGCGGATGCGGACGGAGCTCGGCGCGATTCCCGGCGTGCAGGCGGTCTCGGGCGCGAACCCGCTGCCGCTCGACGGCGGCACAGCGAACATGCCGTACGGCACCGAAGCCGCCGCCGCCGACCCGACGCTCTTCGCGCAAGCCACGGTTCACAACGTGCAACCGGGCTATTTCGAGGCCATGCGCACCCGCGTGCTCGAGGGCCGGACGTTCACCGAACAGGAGAACAACCTTGACGCGCGGACGGTCGTCGTCGATCGTCTGCTCGCGGCACGGACGTTCCCGGGTCAGTCCGCGATCGGCAAGCGCCTGTTGATGCGCATCGCGGGCCAGAATCCGGTGCCGTTCGAGATCGTCGGGGTCGTCGCGCACCAGCGCCACGCGTCGCTCGCGCAGGACGGACGCGAGGCCGTATTTTTCCTGGACGGCCAGCGCGGCTTCGGGGTCTCGAACCGGTGGGTCGTCCGAACGGATCAGGATCCGGTCCAGCTGATGGATACGGTCAGGGCCGCCGTGGCACGGGTCGATCCGGCGGTCGCGCTCGCCGACGTCCAGCCGATGTCGGCGTTGGTCGATCGCGCGCAGGCGCCGACCTGGTTCGCGCTCGTGCTGACGACCGTCTTCGGCGCGATTGCGGCGATTCTCGCCGCCGTCGGCCTCTACGGGGTGCTGTCGACAGCCGTGAGCCAGCGCACTGCCGAGATCGGCGTGCGGCTCGCGTTCGGCGCCGAGCGGCGCGCGATCTTCAGGTTGATCGTCGGCCGCGGACTGATGCTGGCCGCGATTGGGATCGTCATCGGGGCGGTCGCGGCGATTGGCGTGACGCGCACGATCCAGACGCTGCTCGTCGGCGTGCGCGCGACCGATCCGGCGACCTTCGTCGCCATCGCAGTCTTGTTCATCGTCGTGGCGACGGCGGCGTGCGGGATACCTGCGTTCCGGGCGTCGAGGCTGGACCCGACGGTCGCGCTGAGACGGGAATGAGCGACCGCTCGCTATAATCCGGCGATGCCGGCGGATCGGCTCACCCGTCAGATCGCGTTTCTCGTCGAAGCCGATCGCCTGAAGTCCGTTACCCGTCGAACGTCACTCATCGACGGGTCGAGGCTCGAGAACTCCGCTGAACACTCCTGGCATCTCGCGCTGGCGGCGATCATCCTGCGCGAGTACGCCGCGGCGCCCGTCGATCTCGTGCGCGTCCTCGAGCTCGTCGTCGTGCACGACCTCGTCGAGATCGACGCGGGCGACGCCTTCGCGTACGACGCGGCCGCGCAGTCGATCCGGGCGCAGCGTGAAGAAGCCGCGGCGGACCGGCTGTTCGGACTCTTGCCCCCGGAGCAGGCCGCGTACGTCCGGGATCTCTGGGAAGAATTCGAGGCCCGACAGACGATCGAGTCGCAGTTCGCAAATGCCCTCGATCGGCTGCAGCCGCTGCTCCAGAACGCCAGCTCCGACGGGGGCAGCTGGCGGACGCACGATCTGACCCGCGCCGATGTCCTGCGGCGCATGGCGCCGGTTGAGACGGCGATGCCGGCGATCTGGCCGACTGTCGTCGAGATCGTCGACGCGTTCTGCGCGGCTGGGGTGCTGCGAGGCGCCGACGCGTGGTGAAGTACGTCGGGGCGGGCTTATCGCGTTTTGCAGATCGGCGGAGCTGTTCCGCAGCCCGACCTTTGCGAGCGCCGCCGACGGCACGGCTCGCCTTGGCCGCCGTAGCTTCAGCGGAGGCGGCGATCAGCGCCTTGCGGCAAGCGGCGAGCGGGAGGGCGCAGGAACATGCTACGCCGATCTGCAAAACGCGGTAGCCCGCGTCGTGTCAGGACGACTGACCTGTCCGCCGTCGCTTCAGCGAACGCGCGCCCCGTTTCGTCCGCCTCTTCGCACGCGATTCCTCGAACCGTTTCGCCGTCCCGAGCAGTCCGTTCAGCGCGTCCGGATGCACGCGCGACAGCCGCACGAGGACGACGGGATAGTTCACATAGTGTTCCTTCAGGTAATAGACGTCCGGGTCGGCGGCGATGAGCTCGTCGCGCCGATCGAAGCCGACGCTCGCGACAAGGGTGTGAGGTTCGGCGGACTTGTGCGTCGCCAGGCACGCAAACATCCGGCCGTGGATTTTGAGTGCGGGCGATCCGAACGTCGTCCCGGCGTCCACGTCGGCCATGGCGAGCCCCATCGCGCGCACGGTGTCGAAGCCGATGGCGGTCTTGCGGGACGGCATGGAGAAAGTATGGCCGCCGGGCAGCGGGCCGGATCCCGCGGCATTGAGTAATTGAGGAATCGGGTAATTGGGTAATTGGGTGGCAATAACCAGTTGCCAGCTTCCATTTGCTCGGGGGTCAGGGCACTCGCTTCGCCATGCATTGCGGACTGGTTCTTGCACTTCTTGACAGCGGCACCGGGCGATCGCTCCAGGGTTGAGCCGAACGCCAGCAGCCGCCATCAAGGAGAAGAAGACGTGACGGAAACCACTTATGGATCAGCAGCCGACGCCCGCCGCGCGGCATCATCGGCCGCCGCCAACGTGTCGGAGGCGGCGTCCCGGACAGTCGATGCGGCGTCGGAGATCGCCTCGCGCGCTCAGGAAACGGTCGCCACCGCCAGCCAGGATGCGATCAGAAAGCTCGGTAACGCCGCCGACTACTTCCGCGAGAACGAGATGCAGGAAATCGTCTCGGATCTCCAGGGATACGTGAAGACGCATCCGACCCAGGCCCTGCTCGGAGCGGCGGCGCTCGGTTTTCTCGCCGCGGTATTCCTGCGCCGCAGCTGAGGTTGAGCCATGAACGACACCGAGCGGCCTATCTCGTCGGTGCTGTCGGACATCGTCGGCAACGTCCAGCACATCGTCCGCGCCGAGGTGAAGCTGGCCAAAGCCGAAGTCGGGGAGGAATTTGGCAAGGCGAAGCGCGGCATGATCTTCCTGGCGGCGGGCGGGATGGCCGCAGCGCTGGCGGTGGTGTTCATCCTGCTCGCTGCGGTCTATGCGCTCGCGCTGGTCTGGCCCCTGTGGGCCGCGGCGCTCGTCGTCGGCGCCGGCACCGCGCTCGTGGGCTACGCGGTCGTGACGACCGGGATTCGCCAGATCAGGAGCGTCAGCCTGCGGCCGCCACGCACCGTGTCAACGATTCAGGAGAACATCGAATGGGCGAAAACCCGAACCAGATAGAACGGGAGATTCGGCAGGAGCGATCGGATCTCGATCGCAATCTGCGGGAGCTCGAGGACAAGACGCGCGCGCTCGCCGACTGGCGCGAGCACCATCGCAACCACCCGGGCCTCTTCCTGGGCCTGGCGTTTGGCGCGGGGATGGCGCTCGGTCTCGCGACGGTGCCGCAGATGAAACGCGTCGGACGATCGACGTGGGCGGAGCGCGACACGAGTCACGATCCGCTGCACCCGGTCAGCGCGATGAGCTCCGGCGGCTCGGGCACGCGGGCCCTCGCGCGCCGGCAGGTCAGCGAGACCTGGCACGACATCGCGGACGCCCTGCTCCGGGTCGCCTCCGCGCGCGCGGTCGAATTCGTTGGAGAGCTCGTCCCGGGTTTCCGGGATCAGTTCGGGCGCCAGGCGCACGACGACCGCGGTTACCAAAGCTACGAAAGAGACCCGCGCGGGGTCCACGCGAACGTGTAAAGACCTCGGGTTTCGTTTCCGTGCTGCTTGTCAAGAAACGAAACCCGAGGTTCCTACGGCTGCTGCTGCACTTCGATCTCGATCCCGCCGGCGATCTTCGCCGCAACGTTGTACAGCGCGGCGCTGATCAACATCGTGACCGCGCCGATGATGCCGTAGAAGACCGGCATCACCACGATGGCGCCCGCACCGAACAGCATGCCCACGAAGGCGCCCGCGGGCGCCTCGTCGCTCACGGCTGCGGCGCCCCCGATGACCATCATGACCAACGACACACACGCGCCGATTACGAGCCCGAGCCCTGCGTAGAGCACGCCGCCGACTTTCGCCGCTGAAATCGGACCGACTCGTCTTATCTGCATGGATCACCTCTAGGGTTGGGGACGCGGCGGATTATCATGGGCGCCGCCCATCCGTGGCAAACGCATGGCCGCCCCCTCCCCCGCCGGGTGCCTGAACTGCGGCGCCGCTCTGACTGGCCGGTACTGCGCGCGATGTGGACAGAAGGCCGTGCGCCCCAATCTCACGCTGGGCGCCCTCCTGAAAGAGACGACCGAAGAGCTGACCCATTGGGACGGCAAGGTGCCGGCGACACTGCGGACGCTGTTCCTTCACCCGGGTGTTCTGACGATCGATTTCCTGGCCGGCAGGCGCGCAAGGTGGCTGTCCCCGTTGCGGGTCTACCTCATCTGCAGCGTTGCGCTGTTCGCGGGACGTGCGCTGATCGACGAGATCGGACTCCGTCCGACTCGCGAAATGGCCGGTGTCTCCTTCAAGCGGGAAGACGGCGCAACCGGGCCGTTGACGCCGGCAGAGCGGCAGACGCTCGCAGAAGGACTCCCCGGCCGCATCTTCGGCGTGGAGCGCCTCGAGCGCGCAGTGCGGGACAGCCGGCAGTTCAACAAAGCCTTCGAGTCGACGTGGCCGCGGGCAATGTTCGTTCTCCTGCCGGTGTTTGCTCTGCTCACGAATTTCGCATGGCGGAAAGTTCAACCTCGGTATCCCGCGCACCTCTACGCCGCGCTCCACATTCACGCCGCGATCTTCGGCGCCATGCTGATTCTCGCGCTTTTGGTCGGCGTGACCCGATCAGACTGGATTGCGGTGGCGTTTGGACTCGCCTTCCAGGGTTATGTCGTCTGGTATGGGCTCACCGCTCTGCGGCGGGTGTTTGGTGATTCCTGGCCCCTGACGATCGCCAAGGCCGCGGCCGTCGGCGTGGTCTACTTCGTGTTTTTCCTGGCGGTTGGGTTGGTGTTGCTTGCGTACGCCGTGTCGAGAATGTAGCTGACCGACCGCTCTGCCCTTCACGGCAACGGCCAGCTCCTCGGCACCCTGACGACGTACGTCCCCGCGATCTTGTCGTGCCAGGCCTGTCCCTGAGGATCGCGGAGGATCCAGAAACAGCCCAGACCGAGCGCGACGAACGAAAGGATCGACGACAACCCGCGGACGAACGCGTCGACGAATCGAAGCGGGGCGCCGTCGACCCTGACGACGCGGATGTTGCAGACGATGCCGCCGATCGTCGTGCCCTTCCACGCCCAGAACGCCACGAAGTAGCCGAGCAGCACGACGAGGACCGCACCTTCTTCTCGCACGATGTTCGTGAAGTCCACCGCGATGACGACGAGGATGACGTCGACCACGAAGGCGGCGAGTCGATCGAGGAAAGTCGCACGGGGCAGGAGCGTGAGATCGGACGCGGCGCTGGAGGGTGCGGGGGGCGTGAACTGAGCGCCGCCCGAAGCGAGGCCAGCCGGAGGCGCGTGCGCATCGGTGCCCACGATGGGCGGCACGGCAGCGGCGACTTCGGGGGCCACCGCCGCGGCGGCGACATGTGGCGACGTGACCGGATCGAGTGGCGTCGTGGGCGGAGGCTCTGATGGCGGCACCGGCACGGTCGGCTCCGGCGCGGGCGGACGCTCGCGTCTCAATCCCGCCATGATCGCAAGCGTGGCGGCGCCAAGCCCGAACACGCCGACGATCGCCCACACCACGAACCCGATGACCGGCACCATGTAGAGCAGAACGAGCAAGACGAACCCGATCATGAACGAGCGGAGACCCTCGAGAGGTGTTTCCACCTCGTCCTGCCGCGTGACCCGGCGGCCGATCCAGCGCGCGACCGCGACCCGGCCGACGATCCATGCGACGACCACCGCGCAGAACAGGAACGGCACGATCGCCAGACCGATCACCGTCGCCGTAAGCAGCAGGGCGACTGGCGCGGTCAGCAGGAGCACGAGCAACCCGGCGACGAAGGCGCCGAGCGGCCTGCCCGCCAGCGTGTCGGCGACTCTTCCGACCGGTCCGTGCAGCAAGACGTTGACGGCGAGAGCCACGATCAGAAACACGAAGACGACGCCCCAGATCCACCCGAGATCGGGCACGATCGGGCGGCCCAGGAGAAGACCACGCGTGATCCAGGGCAGGACCGCGCGCAGCCCGTCGCCGAGCCAGGGCGCGCCGATCACGAAGTACTCGCTGCCGGGCGTAAATCCAGCCGGCGTGTCCAGCCCGCCGCCGATCAGGACGAGATCCTGGCGGACGGACGCGCCCTGCGCGATTGTCGCGTCGCCGGCAACGACGATCAGTGAGCCGTCGATGTTCGCCGTGCTGCCCAGCCGCGCCGTGCCCAGGATGACGACGACGTCGCCGTCCACGTGACCGTCGATGGTCGCGTTGCCGGCGATGACCAGGACGCCGCGCACTTCACGCCCGCTCGCAAGCTGATAGTCCTGCCAGATGCGAACGACCGGACCCCCGCCGACCTGAATGAACGGACCCGGATAGATCTCCTGCGGCGTACCGGGACCGATCGTGATCGTGAAGCCGGAGCGCACGATGCGAGGGCCCTGCTCGTACGACTGCCCGCGGGCCGGACTCACGGCGCCGGCGACGAGCAGCCCGAGAGCCAGTACAAACGACACACGGTGACGTCTTGTCATGATCTCGACGTGCCTCCCAGCACAACGCTTCTCAACGCCGCGCCAAACGCCGCGCTGGCGGCGCACATCGCCGCCAGAAACAGGGCCAGAAACAGGACGACCGGTTCGATGAGCACACGCCAAATGACGCCGGCCGCGCCAACCACGTTCGCGCCCTGTCGCAGGAGATCGCCCGCCCAGGTCATCTGCCCTGCGCCGGATGTCGATGCGACGGCCGCTGCCCATTGCGCGATCGGCCATGCGTTCAGGACGCCGGCCAGCAACAGCACCATCGCGGCGAGCGAGCAGATTTGCCATTCCAGCCGCCACGTGAACCAACCCGTCGCCTCACGAGGCCGTGACTGAACCGCGCGCAGGACGCGCGGCGCCAGCGTCCGCGGTGCGCGCGGCTGAGGCAGCCGCGAGAGCTCGCGATGGATCAAATGCTCGAGATCGGGATCCATCATCGCCATCACTCCAGCACGACGCGAAGCGCGAGACGCGCGCGGTGGATGTCCGTCTTCACCTTCCCAAGCCCAACTTTGAGCGTGCGGGCGATCTCCTCGTAACTCATCTGCTCGAAGTGAAACAGCACCAGCGGCACGCGCTGATGGTCCGGCAGGCGCTCCAGCGCGGCCTCGAGCCGCTGCTGCGCTTCGGCAGTCTCGAGCGCCGCCAGCGGAGACGCGGAAGGATCGACGACGGCGTCAACGGCACTGGACCCGTGCTCCGACCGGTCGGCGGCGCCTTGCGACGACCGCAGCTCGCTGAAGAACCGCCACCGCGATCGATACCGCTTGAGGTGATTGAGGCACGCGTTTCGCGTCACCGTGCGGAGCCACCCGCCCGCCGCCAGGTTCTCTTCGAGCTGGTCGAACCGCTGAAACGCCTTCAGAAACACGCTCTGCGCCACGTCCTCAGCCTCGCTTCGACTCCCCAGCAGCCGCACGGCCGTCCCGAACACCAGGTCCTGGTGCCGCAGGACGAACGCTTCGAACCGGTCGGAGAGAGACGGAAGTCCGATCGTGGAAAGCTCCACGGACGGTGACGACGGGACGTCCGCCATCACGTCCGGTCCGCGCCTGGGGAAGAAACCCGGCAGGCGAGGGAAAGTTTCAGCGCGACCAGCCACGGGGTGCCGTGCACGAAACGACGCAGAGGCGGCCGGAATGTTCCGACGACAAGGCCCAGGCCCAAGGCCCAAGGCCCAAGGCGGGAGATTAGAGCACGGTCAGATCCGGATAGCTCTCTTTGAGATCGAGCCGTTGCGCTTGCCGGAAGTGCGGAATGACTTCCTCCGCAAACCGCTCCATTTCCTCGTACTGCGGGCTGAACTGGAGCAGGAGCAGGTCCACGCCGGCTTCCTCGAACGCCCTGATGCGATCGACCACCTGGTCGGCCGTCCCGGCAAGCCCGCTTCGGAGGCCGCGGTTCGACACCGAATAGTCTTCGAGGCTGACGCGCTGCTCCAGTTGGGTGTTGCCGATCCATTCCTGGTAGTTCGAGTAGCCTTTCGCGCTCTGACGCACGTCGACGATGCGGTCCACTTCCCTGCGCACTTCCTCGTCTGTCGACCGCACGACGACGTAGCCAGCGCTTCCGAAGGTCATGGGCGGAAGCCCGGTCGCTTCACGCCGTGCGCGCATGTCGGCAATCTTGCGGCTGATGACATCCGGCGGATCGCCGTGCGTGAGCCAGGCGTCGCACTTGGCCGCAATCAGCGATTTGGCCGCCGGCGACTCCCCTCCCGCGTAGATCGTCGGCCGCGGCTGGCGCACGGGCTTCGGTTCGAGCACGGTCTGCTCGACGACGTAGTACTGGCCGTGGTGCGAGAAGACCGGTGAGCGCCAGAGACCGTCCACGACGTCGAGCCACTCGGACGTTCTGGCATAGCGATCGTCGTGCTGATCGAACGGCACCCCGTACATGCGCGCTTCGGACGCCCACCAGGACGACACCACGTTCAACGACAGCCGGCCGTTGCTGATGTGATCGATGTTCGCGGCCTGTTTGGCGAGCAGCGCCGGCGCGTGAAACGTCGGCCGCACGGCCACCATGATCTCGAGCCGCTCGGTGACGGCCGACAGCGCGGCGGCCGTGCTCCACGCGTCGAGCGACGGCGCCTCGACGCCCTTGATGTCGTTGAGGTTCAGCTCCGCCACGAGCGTCAGATCGAACCCGATCTGCTCGCTGCGGCGGGCGAGCCGGCTGACGTACTGCCACGTCGCCTCCATCGACTCGTCGTCGACATTGCGGAGCCAGCCGCCGAACACCGGAAGCCAATAGCCGAACCTCATCGCGCCACCTCCTCAACCTTGGCGACGCGGGCCGCCTGCGCGCCGAAGGCGCTTCGGCGAGCCTCGCCATGGCCTTGGCGGAGGCTGGCAACCAGCTCCGTCTCGAGCCAGTCGGCCAGCCGCGCGAACGGATCGAATCCGACGATGCGGGGGGCGTCCGCGACGAAATTCGACAGCGCATTGATGTCGTAGAAATAGGGCCGGTTGTCGCGGGCGTCGATCATGTATTCGACACCGCCGAGCTCGATGCCCGACGCGGCCATGATGCGCTCGACCGCGCGGATGATCTCGGGCGGCGGCGTATAGCCCTCGACGCGCAGGTTGTTTTTGGGCGCGTCGACCGCGCAGGCCGGTCGAGCCAGCTCCGCGCCGTCCACGCTCTGGCAGACGTCGGCCGGACACAGGTTGAAGCTGTCGCCGGGTGTGTAGATACGAATCGCGTAGAGATAGCGGCCGTCGAGAACCTCCACCCGCACGATGCGGCCGTCAGCCGCGGGCACGCACTCCTGCACGAGCGCCGTGCTGTCGATGCCGAGGTCGAGCGTGCCGGCGCCGGCGGCGCGCTCGAGCCCGTCGGGCGTGTCGAATCTTCGAATGCCCGCGCCGCTTCCGCCGATGTTCGGCTTCACGACGATCGGCCAGCGGAGCCCTCTGGCCGCGGCCGGCGCCTGCGATGGGTGATGAATGACACGCGCGCGCGGGTACGGCAGCCCAAGTTCTTCGAGCAGCGTCAGCTGATACGCCTTCGAGATCTCGGTCCGCCACGCGGACTGTCCGTTGATGACCCGGACACCAAGGCGATCGAGATGCGCGAGGTACTGGAGCGTGTAGAAGATCAGGTGTCCCCGCCCGCGCGTGTAGGCCGACGGGCTCATCCGGTTGAACACGACGGCATACGGGGACGACCGATCGGATGGGTCGAACCGGTGCTCATCGGCGTGCAGAGCGTCGTACGGCACGCCTCGCCGATCCAACTCCTGAAACAGGGGCCGGTACCAGTCCGGGTGCTCGTAGTAGATGGCCAATATGTTCCGGGGGACTGCGTCCCGCCGGACCCCCTCACGCGGTCGCTCGCGGGAACCCCTTCCATCCCCGCTCCGCTCCCGCGGGCCGCGCCGGTTGGCGCGGCTGAAGCTGCCGGGTGTTGCCTTCGCCATGTCAAACCCCTCTTCGGACAAAAAAAAGACCCTTCTACGGGAGAAGGGTCTCGAGCCTGAAAAAACAGATCCGCTACTTAGTTCACGCTATCGCGCGCACAGGCCGTCCCATTCTCCCCGTCGGGGAGCTGCAACAGGTGCAAAAGGAAAAGGCGCGCGCGAACAGCACAAAAGCATCCTAGTGATGCGTTCGCGCGATGTCAACTGCATCGCCACTTCAGACCACCGTCCAGACTCCTGCGCGACATCGAACCCGACCCTCGACCGCGGGCGGACCGGGCGTCGCCGCGACCGGAGGTTCGATGCCCAGGCGTTCCAGGAGCCCCTGAAGCTCGTCCGCTCGAGGATGGGTCACCGACACGCCGAGCAGCGCGCAGCCCAGATCGGGCAACGCGTCTGCCGGATGCGCGTCGCCGTCCCACTGAATCACGGCCGGCAGGACACCATCGAATGGCAACCCGCCGTCGGCGGGAACGGCGATCTGCCAGCGGTACGGACCGCGCGAAAGCGACAGCGCGTCACCCAGCACCGGCACGCGACTCACGGCGGCGGCGATGTCGACGGATCGTACGACCCAGGTCGCCACGAACGGCGTGTGCGCCACCCGCTCGCGAGTCAAGGGGTGATCCAGATTGAACCAGCGCGGCCGGCCCGGCGGCGGCGCGTCCGGATCGATCGCGATGATCTCGAGGTACGCGCGCGGTCCCAGGCGAAGAAGCCGGTTGTGCGTGCCCATCGCTGCGTGCCTGCCGCCCGGGACGACATCGACCCCCGTTGCGGAGCGGATCCACGCCGCCCCCTGGTCGAGATCGGCGCAGGCCACGACGATGTGATCGACTTCGTTTGGCATGAGGCTCCCGCTCCGCGTTGTCGGTGCAGTGCGCTGGCAGGATCAAAAGCGCTCGACAAGAGCCAAGGCGCTTGCCAAGAGCATGAACCACGAAGCTCACGAAGGGCACGAAGGAAACCCGACAGGTGTGCGAAGGATTTGAGACATCCGCTGACCTGGCGAGCCCGGCGAAGCCGGGCTGCGATGTGAGGGAGACGCGCGACCCGACAAGACGCTTGAAACTGGTTTCGCTCTTGGGGGACGGGTCTCGCTTGCGCGAGCAAGACCCGTCCCCCAACACCCGAAACCTGATCTCGTCGTCTTGTCGGTCGCGCGTCTCCCTCACACCGCATGGCCGCCGCAGGCGGCCGCCAGGTCAGCGCCGTCTTCGTGTCCTTCGTGGTCAGGCTCGTGGCTCGTCACTACACACATGTGATCCAAAGCTCTTGGCGTCACCAGACACCACCCAACACTCTGGGGGCATTTTCCGTCCTATACCATCGGCACCGCGGAAGGAGCCCCGAATGGCGTGGTGGAAGCGGAGCGCACAATCGTCGGATGACACATTGGCGGAGGGGTTCCCCCTCATCCGGCTGGAGGGCATCGGCCGGGTCTTCGACGGGGACTCCGAGGAACCCGCCGTGGCGTTGCGCGATGTCACCGTGGACATCGACCGCGGGGAATACATCTCGGTCTCGGGGCCCTCGGGCTGCGGCAAATCGACGTTTCTGTCGATTCTCGCGCTCCTCGACACGCCGACGACCGGGCGTTACTGGCTGAACGGCCGTCCCGTGGACAAGCTCTCGCAGAGCGAGCGCGCGCGCACGCGCAACGTGGACATCGGCCTCATCTTTCAGAGCTTCAATCTGATTGCCGATCTCACCGTGTTCGAGAACGTCGAGTACCCGCTGACGCTGCGGGGGGTCAGCGTGGAAGACCGGCGGGATCGCGTGATGGCGGCGCTCGGACGAGTAGGACTCACGGGCCGCGCGAAACAGCGGCCGGGATCGCTTTCAGGCGGGCATCAGCAGCTCGTGGCGATCGCGCGAGCGATTGCCGGACAGCCGCCGATCGTGCTGGCCGATGAGCCCACGGGCAACCTCGATTCCGTGGCCGGCGAGTCGGTCATGCAGATGCTGACGGATTTGCACGCGACCGGGTCGACGCTGTGCATCGCGACGCACAATCCCCGGTACATCGAGATGGCCCACCGCCACATCTATCTCTTCGATGGAAGGCTTGCCGACCAGCCCGTGGCATGAGACAACCGCAGAAAATGTAAACGGCAGAAACGCGTCCCTCTGCCTGGGGGCTTGAGACCTGGCCCTGGGCCTATTCGGCCCTAAGCCTTTGACTGGCCCCCTGCGCCTTCGCGTCCCGCTCCTGCAGGGTGCGGTAGATGCTGCACCACGACTTGTGTTCGGCAACGGGCATACCGCACTCGACGCAGATTCGCACCCGTTTGGTCGATTTGTCCTTGCCTGAGAACAGTTTGCGCAGAAAGCTCATGAGACCTCTCCCGTTGCTAGCCCAGGAAGTCACCTGACTCGACGTGGCAGCCCGCGCCCAACCAATGCTTCGGAAGCGCGATGACGATTCCACGTCAAGTCAGGTGACTTTCCGCAGATTGATGAGACGTAAATCGACGCCATTTCGTTTGTTCCCGTCCCAGAATTGTTGTGGGCGGCCTGCGCCGGTGGTAGCGTGCCGCATCCCGCGGAATTGCCCAGGGAGATGCCGATGCAGAGCCTGAACACTTCCCTGCGACCACCATTGTCGTCCCTTGCCTGGACCGCGGCGCTCGTGTTGTTCGCCGGGGCCCTGGGCGTCGCCCAGTCCGCGAAACAGGCGCCGGTGGGCGCGCCATCCACCGGCCGGCTCGCCGCGGCCGGTGAACCCGGACGGGCCATCAACGTGAGCGGCGTCGTCGTCGACTCGGCCGGCGCCACGGTTCGCGACGCGTCGATTTACGCCTATCAGACCGACGCCGAGGGCTACTACGGCGTCAAGCCGGCGAGCGACAGCCAGAATCCCCGGCTCAAGATCTTCCTGCGCTCGGATGCGCAGGGCGCGTGGTCGTTCGACACGATCAAGCCGGGCTCGTATCCGAACAGCAAGGCGCCTGCTCACATTCACTTCGAAGTCTCGGCGCCCGGCTACGCTTCCAGGGTTTTCGAGATTGTCTTCGAGGGCGATCCGTTCGTGACGGACGAGATGCGCCGGAACCGCGCCTTTTCGGTTCGTTCGGTCGATGCCGGCGGCCGCGTGACCGAAAAAATCGTCCTGCAGCGATGAAATGACCTCCGAGGTCATTTTACGTTTCTTGTAAAACGACCTCGGAGGTCATTTCAGCAGCTCGGCCACCCGGCGATCGAGCTCGGCGATGGCGTCGGTCAGCGCCGCGCGGCGCCGTTCGTGAGTCGTCGCGGCGAGCTGGCGTTCCAGCTCGACGCGCGCAAGCCGGAGCGATTCGACTTCCGCCGGCATCTGCCGAACCCCGGCATCTCGCACGCGACGTTCTTCCCTCGCCCGTTCCAGCTCTTCACGACGTTCCTGGATCCGGGCCTCGTTATCGATCAGACCTTCGCCTGAATCACCCATAGTTGTCTTCTCGCACCGGTCGGGGAGGTGTGTCGATAGTACACGACGACATCGCTGCCGCGATCCATGAATCTCATTTCAATTCAGTGTTTCTTCAGCGATGCCTCACGACTTGCCGCGGCCCGACCGCCTAGTCTGTCAGAGGATCATGACAAGGCTGCGCTGGTACAGAACATCGGTGAGCGCGGTGACCGCGGCCGCGGTGCTCGTCGGGCTGACGACAGAATTCGCGGCTCATGCGCCGGCCGCGCGGCAGACCGATCGGGACAAGGTCGCTGCCCTGCGGACGCGCGGGCTCGACTTGGGCTACAACCACGATTACGCGGACGCCTTCGCGACGTTCAAGGAAGCGATTGCCGTCGATCCCGACGACACAGCCGCGTATCGCCTGCTCGCCGCGAGCGCCTGGGTCCGTCTCCTGCTCGAACAGGGCGCGATCACGGTCGAGGATTATCTCGGCCAGACGCGCGCGCATCTTCCGCGGCGTCCTCGGGGCGGCGAGCTCGACCAGCTCTTTCACGACTCCCTGACCAGGGCGATCGTCATCAGCGAACAACGCGTCCGCGAGCAGGCCGGCGACGCCGACGCCCACTACCAGCTCGGCGCCGCGTTCGGCGTCCAGGCGTCCTACGTCGCGACAATTGAAGGCCGCGTCATGGACAGCCTGAAATACGCGCGGCGGGCGTATCGGGAGCACGAACGCACGGTGACGCTCGACCCCAGGCGCAAGGACGCCGGCCTGGTCGTCGGCATGTATCGCTACATCGTCTCGAACCTTTCGATGCCGATGCGGCTCGGGGCCTATCTCGCCGGCTTTGGGGGCGACCGAGCCCTCGGCCTGCGGATGGTGGAAGAGGCAGCCAGCTACCCCAGCGACGCGCAGACGAACGCGATGTTCGTGCTGGTCCTGTTCTACAACCGGGAGGACCGGTTCGACGAAGCGCTGAAGCTGATCGGCACACTTCAGCGCAGGTATCCGAGAAACCGTCTGCTGTGGCTCGAGGCGGGCAATACCGCGCTTCGCGCGGGCCGCGCCGCCGAGGCGCGCGCGGCGCTCGAGGAGGGGCTCGCGAAGCTGGCGACGGATGCCCGCCCCCGGGCGCCTGGCGAAGAGGCCCGCTGGAGACATGCCTACGGCGCGACGCTGGTCTTGCAGGGCGACGTCGCCCGCGCCAGAACGGAGCTGGAGACCGCGCTCGACGGCGCCCTCCGCGACTGGCTGCGCGGCCGGATTCACAAGGAGCTCGGGAAGGTAGCCGACCTCGAGGGCGATCGCAGCCGCGCGGTCGCGTCGTACCGCCGTGCGGACAGTCTGTGCCGCGCGGACGGTGATGACGCCTGCACGAAAGATCTCAAGGCGCTCCTCAAGAACGGGTATCGCAGTGGAGTGGGGCGATGACGACGACGCCAAACAGCACAGCGGACCGGTTCGATCGTGCCGTCAGCTTGATCGTGTGGCTGCTGGCGCTGGCCGCTGTGCTTTTCTGCGCCTCACTCTGGACGCGCGCGTCGGTCGCCCCGATGACGCGCGAAGCGCTGGCAGCGAGCTTCGAGTCCGACCTCCGGCGTGTCGTGCTCGAGTGGGATACCAACGACCCCCGCCCGGCCGAGGAACGCCGCCGGGCCCTGTTTGATTTCGTCTATCAGACGTACGACGCGTCGGCGTGGATCCCGCAGTCGCTCTTCGACAGCAACATCGTCACGCAGGCGGTCGTCGGCGACGTCGCGACCATTGTCGGCGAGAAGGTCGGCCTGGTGCTCTGGCGCGATAACGCCCGGGTGCCGGCGTTCGGCATGGCACCGAATGCCGAATGGGCGTCGGCCGCCGGCGGCCGCGACCCGGAGCCTCTCAAGTGGACCGTGAACTGCCTCGTCTGTCACACGGCGGAGATCGACGGCGTGGCGTATTTCGGCGCGGGCACGAAGACGTTCGACGAGCTCTGGCTCGGCGAGGCACTGAAACGGCTGACGAGCGACTCGTGGCGGCGGATGCTGCCGCTGGCCTCACCGGACGACGCGCTCGCGGCCGATGCGAACCGGATCCTGAACAGCCACCATCACGATCGGATCGACTCGCTCACACGCGCGCGATCGACCGCGTTCGCCGCGTCGCACGTCGAGCTCTACATGCGGGCACACGAGAACCGGATGCCGCGGGTGGACGACGTCGGGCGTGGCGACGTGAAGACGCCGCCGCTCTGGCACACGGCCGCGAAGCTGCAAGGCGGTCGATGGTACACGGACGGCAGTTTTCACGGTCCCTTTCCGCTGATGGCGTCTTCGATGGAGCTCGAAAAGGATCGCCCGTTCGACGCGCTGATCGAGACCGTTATTCCGGCGATCAAATCCGAATTCGAATCGGTGGTCCGCCATCTTCGGCCGCCGCGATACCCGTATGAGATTGACCCGCCACTGGCTGCGCGGGGCCGGGAGCTGTTCTATTCACCGGAGGTCGGCTGTTTCCGGTGCCATGGCACCTACGACGGCGGCGGCAATGTGCAGTGGCCCGGCGTGCACACGGACGTCGGTACGGACCGTTCACGCCTCGACGTCGTGTCGGACCAGTTCATCGCCGCGTTCAACAGCAGTCCGCTCGCGGGCGACGGCGCGCTCGTGAAGAGCCAGGGTTATGCGGCCACGCCGCTCACGGGCGTCTGGGCGAACTTTCCGTATCTCCACAACGGCAGTGTGCCGACGCTGCATCATCTGCTCGGCCCGGCTGCGGAGCGGCCGGCGATCTTCGAAGTGATGGCCGCGCGAACGCTGGATCGACGACGCGTTGGTCAGCCGCTGTACACCGATCCGACATGCGGACCGCTCGGTGAGACGGAGCGTTTCCGCCGGTTCGGCAACGACCGGAACTGGTTCAATACGCGGCGCCCCGGCAGCGGGAACGGGGGCCACGATTTCTGGTCGAGAATCCGCACGGACGAGAATCGACGGGCGCTGATTGAGTATTTGAAGACGTTGTAGTCAAGACCTGACCGCGGCGGGGTGCCAGGCGCGCGGCTCGTCGAATCACCGCGGAGCGACGTGATACATCCCGAACAGCCACTGAAATGCGGCCACGAACGAATGAAAGATGATGGGAATCGTTCCGCCGAGCCAGCGCTGATCCGGACGGCGGGTCATTCGGACGACGTAGCGCACCACCATCGCCCCGAAGTAGAGGTAGCTCCACCAGAGGGCGGCTCGCCCGAGGCCTGGACGCGGCTGCACCCAGAAGCCTTCACCACGTGAGAAGTCCAGCGAGATCCAGATCATCAGGGTGAGCACGACGACCTGTCCCGCGACGAGCACCGGGTACGGCAACAGTCCGGACTGCCACTGCTCCATCGGCGGCAGCCACGGCGGCGCCCAGCGCGCGACGATGAGCTGTCCGACGACTCGTCCGATGAGCAGGACGGTCAGAATCCAGAGGTAGGGGCTGTAGCTCTCGGGGCTCATCGTTTCTCAGTCTTTCTTCACCGCGCGCCGCGTACGGACCGTCTCACAATCGACAGACGGAGCGCGGATATGTCCCTCACTTCCAGTCCCATCGACACGGCCATGGCGATCGACGCCCCCGCCCTGCCGATGCCCGCGGGCTCGCCGGAGATGTCCGCGATTCCCGACCGCGAGACCACGACGCTCGTGAACGACGTTCATTCTCAGCTGAACGAGACGCGCGTCGCCGCGATCGTCAAGCCGCACAATCTCGGCGAGCTCCGCGACGCGCTCGCGACCGCCGCCAGGTCGGACCAGGCGATCTCGATTGCCGGGGGTCGCCACGCGATGGGCGGACAGCAGTTCGGGACGGGCTCGTTGCTGGTGGACACCCGCGCCCTCGATCGCGTGCTGTCGTTCGACCACGTCGCCGGCCACGTGACGGCCGAGGCCGGCATTCAGTGGCCCGCGCTACTGAGCTATCTCGAGAAGGTCCAAGGCGACCTCGAGCGGCCGTGGGGAATCTATCAGAAGCAAACCGGCGCCGACCGGCTGAGCCTGGGCGGTGCGCTGGCCGCCAACATTCATGGACGGGGCCTCACACTCAAGCCGATCGTTCAGCAAGTGGAATCGTTCGATCTGATGAACGCCGCCGGCGAGGTGCTGCATTGCTCGAGGACCGAGCGCCCCGATCTTTTCCGGCTGGCGATTGGCGGGTACGGCCTGTTCGGTGTGATCACGAGCCTCACACTGCGGCTGCGGCCGCGGGTGAAAGTTCGCCGGGTCGTCAGGATGGCGGCAACTGAGGACGTGGGGGATCTCTTCGAGAGGCGGATCCGCTCGGGTTTTCTCTACGGCGACTATCAGTTCATGACGGACGAAAGCGATGCCGGCTTTCTCAGGCGGGGGATCATGTCTTGCTACGAACCGGTGCCGGACGGGACGCCGCTCACGATCGATCCGGTCCGGTTCACGCCGGAAGACTGGGCGCGGCTGACGTTCTACTCGCACAGCGACAAGCGGCAGGCCTTCGATCTCTACCGCCGCAAGTATCTTCACACCTCGGGTCAGATTTACTGGTCCGATTCGCAGCTGTTCTCCTCGTACGTGGACGACTATCACGCGACGCTGGATCGCGCGCTAGGCAGCTGCATCAAAGGCACGGAGATGATCACCGAGCTGTACGTTCCGCCGGACCAGCTCGATCGATTCATGAACGGCGCGCGCCTTCTGCTCCGCCGCCGAGACGCCCACGTGATCTACGGCACCATCCGGTTGATCGAACCCGACGACGAGACCCTGCTGTGCTGGGCGCGCGAGCGCTACGCGTGCATCGTCCTCAACCTTCACGTCGAGCACACGCCGCAGGCGATTGCCCATGCGGCCAATACCTTTCGTGAGCTCATCGATCTGGCCATCGAGCACAGCGGAAGTTACTACCTCACGTATCACCGTTGGGCGAGGCGGGATCAGGTGGAGCGCTGCTATCCGGAGATGCGCGAGTTCCTGAACGCGAAACGACAGTTCGATCCGGGCGAACGGTTTCAGAGTGATTGGTATCGGCAACTGAGAAATTTGGTCATCGGGTAATTGGGTAATTGAGTAATTGGGGTTTCTTCAGCGCACACTCAACTGCTTTTTCAACCACTGCAGCCGATCTTTCGTCGCCGCCTCGTTCAGTTCGTGACCTGCTTCGTAGAACTGAACCGTTTTCGGCTCCGGCGCCGCGGCGACCATCATGTCCGCCCGCGGTTTCGCGACGTGCTCATCCGTGTTCGCGAACTGCAGCAGCACCGGCACCTGCAGCTTCGCGAGGTAGCGGACGGGGTCGAGCGGCGCGAGCTGGTCGATGAACTTCTGCCGCGCGTCGGGCGGCATCGCCGGGCCGTAGAGGAACCAGTCGCTGAAGGACGGCGCACCCGCCATGAAAACGAATACTCTGATCCGTTTGTCATTCGCCGCTTCGAGCACGCCGTACATCGCGCCAAAGTCGTGGCCGACGTACGCCACGCGGGCGGGATCGACGTTCGGTTGCGCAAGCAGCACGTCGAGCGCGCGCCGCAGGTCCTTCACCTGCTGGATGGACCGTGCGTAGTCCTCCTCGCGCTTCCGTTTCTTGAAGTACTCGGGATCCGACCAGGGCGTGTCGATGAGCAGCGACACGACACCGGCGCCGGCCAGCTCGATGGCATCCGGGATGAACTGCGTCCGATTTGATGTCGGCCGCGGCGGACCGTACCAGTGAACGAACAGCACCGCCGGGCGCGGATTGGCGGCCGGAGTCTTCGGCTCGACGATGGTCGCGCTGTTGCGAACGCCGGCCTCGAGCATCGCGTACGAGATGTCCCGAAGCACGGCGGTGCCCTGTTCGCGTCGTGAGACCTCCTTCACGTCGAGGGGCGGATTGCGAGAGTCCTCGAACGTGAGCGTGGCCTGGCCCGGGACGTAGCCAATCAGGCCGACGCCGATGACGCCGGCCAGCGTTTTCATAATGAACATGGCAGTATTTCACCACGTTGGCGAGGTCCTTCGCGGCCGCCAGCGCGGTGCTCGCGGCCGGTGAATGCGGTCCGTCCCAACCACCGGTGTTGACGCGACGTCTCAGCTGAGCGACATGACCAGTCACTTTGCTATTTCGACGCTCAGGAGCTGCCCAACAGCGGACGTCGCGCCGTCGTCAATGCGCCCGCCGACCAGGCCGAGGGGCTGAAGTCGGTTTCCGCTGATCAGCGCCGTCGCTCGACGGAATCACCGGCCCAGTCCTGACCGTGTCCAACTCTCCCTCGTCCGTGCGGCCCCGACACGCCCTCACGATCTTCCTCGCGCTTGCCGTCCTTCATACGTGGCCGATTGCCAGCGCGCCCTGGCGAGTCTCGCTCAACCACAACGCCGACGCCCAGCTGAACGCCTGGATCATCGCGTGGATCGCGCACACGCTTCCGCACGATCCGGCGCACGTCTTCGACGGCAACATCTTCGCGCCCGAGCCGGCGACCGTGGCGTATTCCGAGCCGCTCATGCCACAAGCGCTGCTCGGCGCGCCGGTTCTCTACCTCGGCGGCTCGCCGGTCCTCGCGTTCAACCTCGTGTTGATGGCCGGGCTGGCGCTGACGGCCTGGAGCACCTGGCTCGTCATCTGGAGATGGACGGGATCTGCGACCGCCGCGCTGATCGCCGGAGCGCTCGCGGCCTTCAACGTCCACCTGCTGACGCGTCTGCCGCATCTGCAAGCGGCGCACGCGTGGGGGCTTCCGTTATCGATCTACTTCGCGGATCGACTGATCGAACGCGTCACGACCCGCGACGTCGCGTTGCTGGCCGTCATCGTCGCGGCCACCGCGGCAACTTCTGTTTACTGGTTGGCGCTGGCCGGTCTCTCTCTGTTCATCGTCGTCGTCGTGGCGGCGGTCCAGGGCCGATGGCGCCCGGCACTCACCATCGCCGGCTCGAGTGTTCTGGGTCTCGCGCTCGCGCTGCCGGTGCTGGTTCCGTATCTGCGTGCAGGGGCCTCTGGCGCCACGCGGCCGATCGAGGTCGTCGCCCAATTCTCCGCGACGCCGGCGGGATATCTGACGTCGACGACCCATCTACATCGAGCCTGGAGCGCCGGATTCTTTCGAGATGACGTCAACGTCTTTTTCGCGGGCGTACTGGCGCTGGCGCTCTCCGCGGTAGCGATCTTTACGTCGGATCGCAACCAACGCCGGCGTCTGATCACTCTTCTCCTGATCGCCGCCGCCGGCATCGTCCTGTCGCTCGGTCCGGCAACGGGACTCTATCGGTGGCTGTACGACTGGTTCCTGCCCCTTCGCGGCCTCCGGGCCGCAGCGCGATTCGGATTCCTGTATCTGCTGGCGGTCGCGCTGCTCGCGGGGCTCGGCGCCGCCTGGCTCGAGCGCCGCCTCTCGTCATCTCGCGCCCGTACGGCACTTTCGATCGCACTCCTGGCCGGCATCTCGCTCGAGGCCTGGCAGGGTCCGGTTCGGACGCAGCCATTCGACGGCGTGCCCGCGATCTACTCGATGGTGGCGGAGAGCCCCGACCCCGTGATGCTCGTCGAGGTGCCGTTCTACCCGCCGGACGCAATGTTCGAGAACGGCGAATATGTCCTGAACGCCACCGGTCACTGGAAACCGGTCATGAACGGCATGAGCGGTGTGACGCCGATGTCCTACCGCCGACGGGCCGAGAGCTTCTGGTTCTTCCCCCGTGACTGGGCGATCGACGCTATGAAAAAGGAGGGCGCCACGCACGTCATGGTGCATCTGGAGCGATTTGGAGCCGAAGCGCCTGACGTGCTCACGGCGCTTGCCGGTCGGCAGGATCTTCAGTTACTCGGCGCCGATCCGAAGGGGCACCGGCTGTATCGGGTGAAGAGATGATTGGCTCAATCGCGCCAGCGATGTTTGGGGTGAGTGACGGGGATCGAACCCGCAACCACCGGAGCCACAGTCCGGTGCTCTACCATTGAGCTACACTCACCGCACAAACCCTCAATTTAGCAGAAAGCCAGGGAGCCCTCAAAAGCAAACGTCCATCGATCAATCGCTCAACTCCATGTGAACGATCGATCGATAGCGCGATTGGAAGCGCTTTTCAGAGCCCTCTTCCTGCTTGCTCGCTGATCCAGATTGCCAGTAATGCGGCGGCGATCCACAGTGGCACCTGCAGCGCGACGCGCGTCATGGGACCGAACCGGGCCTGCCAGTCGCGCTCGACGACGATCATCCAGACGGGAAAGGCAACGCCCCAGCCGATGACACGTGCGATCTCGATGCCCAGCCACGGTTCCAAAGTATCTGGAACCAGCACGAGCACGACGACCATCAGCAGCCAGACGATGAGATTCTTGAGGACGAACGACCTGCCCTTGCCTCCCCTCTCTTTCCTTCCCTCCTTCCTTCGCTCCCTCCGCCCTTGGGCCTTGGGCTTTCGCCATGGGCCTCGCCGTGCCTCGGCCTTGGGCCTTTCGCCTGACCTCCAGCGCCGTTCAGCCGAGCTGCCACACAATCGCGACCAGCTCGACGGACACGCCGCCGCGCTTGGGGCCGACCGAGATCGTTTCGCCTTGATCGGATTTGCCGGGCAGATCGAGGCGCTGCGTCCGCTGGAGCCAGCGGTCGAAGCTCTTCGCCCAACGCGTGAACGTGCGCACCTTCATGGCGTCAGCCGGCAGCGGCAGGTATTCGGCTTTCACCTGGCTCTCTTTCAACAACTCGCCTGGCAAGACGTCGGTCGGTTTCGCGGTGTCCCAGTCGACCACCTTCACTTGCGGGTCGAGCGGGACGAGGAACGCGACACGCCGGGTCTCGTCGATTTTTTGACGCTTGGTGCCGAACTGGATCGTGGCCGCGCCGTAAAGGCGGGGCGCATAGACGCCTTTGTCGCCCCCCGGCAGGTAAAACTGCGGGATTTCCACCGATCCGAGGGGTCGGCTCGGCCCGGCCAGAGTCTGGTTCTTCTCGTCGGTGGCCACGGGTCGATGTTAGCCGGGGTTGGGGGCCCTTTGCCAACAGCCTGCGGGCGCCTAGCGGCGAGCCTGGCGGCCGTCGAGCGGTCATAGGCCAACCATGACCCGCCGGCCGTCGTCTGATTTGATATACAAAAGCGAACTATGAAGGGTGACCATATCGGCGAGTTCGAAGAACTGGTGCTTCTGGCCGTCGGCGTCCTGGGCGATGACGCCTACGGCGTGTCGATCAAGGAACGGCTCGACCACGAGACCCGGCGCGACATCTCGATCGGCGCCGTCTATTCCGCGCTCGATCGGCTGGAAGGCAAATCGCTCGTCTCGTCACGGGAGATGCCGGGTCCCGCCGCGCGCGGCGGCCGCCGGCGGCGGGCGTTCGAGACGACTCCTGCGGGCCAGCGGGTGTTACGCGAGATGCGCGATCTCCGCGAACGGCTGTGGCGCGCTTCACCGGCGCGGGCGCGATGATCGGCGTGCGGAATCGTCCCCCTGGCTGGCTCAGCCGGCTCGGCCAGGTCGTCATCGCCACCTTGATCGACCCGCGACGGCGCGACGAGATCGAAGGCGATCTGGCAGAGCTCTGGGAACACCGGTTCCGGGCGGGCCGGCGCGATCTCCGCCGCGCGTACGTCAGGGACCTGGCGGGTCTCGCGGTTGTGCGGCTTCAACCCGCCTATCGCACCGGGTCACCGCTGAAGCCCTCGTGGCCACGGTCCGGAGGAGGATTCGGGATGGGTCAGGACATTCGATATGCGCTGCGGCTGATCCGCCGGCGGCCCGCCGCAACGATCGCGACAGTGCTGACGCTGGCGATCGGCATCGGCGCCGGGACGGCGATCTTCACGGCGGTCGATCGCCTGCTCGTCCGGCCGCTGCCCTTCCCCGACCCGGACGGCCTCGTGCACGTCGTCCATCCGCCGCTCCGCTTTGCCGAGACTGGCGGCATGGTGTCCCGCTCGTTCATCGACCTGCCAGCCATCGCGGCCGCCGGCGTGTGGGCCTCGGGAGGAGTGAATCTGGATGACAGCGGCCCGGCCGTTCGTGTGGCGGCTGCCGCCGTCGATGACGGCTTCTTCGCCGCGATGGCGGTGCCGGCAGTCGTCGGTCATGATCTTGCCGAATAGCCTTCAGACCTTCATTGTCGTGCTTTGTACGAGCTCTGGCAGCGCCACTTCAACGGGGATCGCGCCGTGATCGGCCAGGCGATCTCCATCAACGGCCGCCGTTTCACGGTCACGGGCGTGATGCCGCCGGGGTTCGTGTTTCCGGGGCGCACCGAGCTCTGGGTGCCGCCGTTGATCGATCTGCAGCTCACGGGTGCTGCGTTCGCGCCCGAGGTGCTGGCGCGACTCGAGCCTGGCGTGACGCTGGACCAGGCCCGGGCAGCCATCGCCGCGTACGACACTGGCCGGCGAGCGGCTCGAGGTGAAACGGGACCGCCGCCCGCGGATGAAGCGATGGGCCTCCGACCGCTGGCGTCCCAGTTGACCCGCGAATCGAGACCGACGCTCCTTCTCCTGGCCGCAAGCGTCTCCCTGCTCCTGCTCGTCGTCTGCGCGAGTGTCGCGAACCTGCTGCTGGCGCGGGTGGCGGCGCGTGAGCGGGAGTTCGCGGTCCGGCTCGCGCTCGGGGCGAGCCGGTGGCGCGTCGTGCGGCAGCTGTTCGTGGAGTGCCTGCTGCTCTCCGGCGCCGGGGCGCTCATCGGCGCGCTCGCCGCCAGCTGGGCGCTCCACAGCCTTCGGGTCCTCGCACCCGACGCGCTGGGTCCGTTCAGCGTCGGCGCAATCGACGTCCGATCACTGGCGCTCGCGCTTGTCGTCTCGCTGGTGACGACGGTGCTGTTCGGCGCGGCGCCTGGACTCGCGGCGGCTTCCGGCCAGGTGGAGCATGTCGTGCGGAGTGGACGGGACGACCAACGGTCGCCTGGGTGGCGGCGCATCCGCAGCGGTCTCGTCGTGAGCCAGATGGCGCTCGCGCTCGTGCTGCTGACGGCCAGCGCGGCCTCGGTCGCCGCTCTCCTCGAGGTCACGCGCATCGACGTCGGCTTCGGCAGCTCGCGCGCGCTCGCGTTTACGGTGACGCTGCCGATGACCCGCTTTCAGAAACCGGCGACCATCAGCGATTTTTTCGCGCGCGCGCACGAGCGGCTCGTGGCGGTTCCAGGCGTACGGCGCGTGGGTGGCACCGGCTTTCTCCCCGGCAGCAAGGACATCGGTGTCGGCCTGCCGTTTCGCGTATCGGGCCGGCCCGCGCCGCCGGACGCCACGCGATTCTTCGCGTCGTACCTCTCGGCTTCGCCAGACTTCTTCGCCGTGATGGGCATTCGCGTCGTCGCCGGCCGGCCGTTCCTGCCGGGCGACACGGTTCGCGCGCCTCCCGTCATCGTGTTGAGCGAGACGGCCTCGCGTCATCTGTTTCAGAACGGCGAGGCGATCGGCCAGCGCGTCGAGACCACGCGTCCCCGCCATGTACCCGCGGTGTTCGACGTCGTAGGCGTCGTGGCCGACGTCCACTACCGCGCGGCCGACGCGAACGATCGCGATCTCAGCCAGGTGTACGTCCCGATCGCGCAGAGCCCGCCGTTCGGCAACCTGTCGTTCATCGCGGAGATCGACGGGCCGCCGGTCGAGGGCATCGCGGCGATCCGCGCGGCGATGCGCGACGTGGACGCGTCGATACCCATCTTCGACACACACGCCATCGACTCGGTCGTCGATCGGTACCTCGCGTCGCATCGGCTCGCCGGCGCGCTGATCTCCGGCTTCGCCGTGGTCACGCTGCTCGTCGCGTCGATCGGCCTCTACGGACTGATGGCGCAGCGCGTGACGGATCGCCTTCGCGAGATCGGCATTCGCATGGCGTTGGGGGCACGTCCCTCGGACGTCGGACGGCAGGTACTGCGCGACGGCGTCCGCCTCGCGTTCATCGGGGCCGCGTTGGGGTCGGTGGCCGGGTTCGCGGCGCTGCGGACCGTCGGCGCGCTGGTGCCGATTCAGAAGGACGTGAGCCCATGGATGCTGGCGGCGAACGCCGTGATTCTGATCGCGACCGGCCTGGCCGCGACGTGGCATCCGGCCTCGCGCGCGGTCCGGATCGATCCGGTCAAGGTCCTTCGGAAGTCTACCCTCGTGCTCGCTTTTTCATCACGGGCCGCTCGACGGCCTTCGCGGTCTTCCCTTCGGCGATCTTCGCGGGCTGCTTCTTGCCCGCGGAAACCCGCTCCAGGCTCTGGCGGAGCGCGTCCATGAGGTTGACGACCTTGGGCGGCGCTTCTTCGACGGTCGCGACGACTTCCTCGCCCGCGATCTTCGCGTCGATGATGCGACGCAGCTCGTTCTGATAGTCGTCCTTGTATTGCGTGAGATCGCCGCCGGTCTCGAAGTTGCCGATGACCTGGCGCGCCAGTTTCACTTCGTCCGGTTTGATTTTCGACGGCACGGTCTGGAGCTCGTCGATCGCGCCCATCGAGCGCACTTCGCTCGCGTGCCGCAGCGTGTACATCACGAGGCCGTTTTCGCGCGGCTGGATGGCGACGAGGTACTCCCGGCCGTAGAGCGCGACTTTTCCGACCGCGGCCTTGCCCACCATCCCCTCGCGCATGACGGCGAACGCTTCGGCGGCGACGGCGCCGTCAGGCGCGAGGTAGTAGGGCCGCTCCACGTACACCGGATCGATCAACTTCGCATCCGCGAACTGCACGACGTTGATCACGCGCGTCGACTCCGGACGGACCTTGGCGATGTCCTCCTCGTCCAGGACGACATATTTGCCCTTCTCGAACTCGTAGCCCTTTACGAGATCGGTGTTGGCCACCTCGGTCTGGCACGTCGGACACCAGCGCTTCTGCTGAATGCGCGTACGGCATTCGCGATGAAGCTGATTGAAGCTGACGGTGGCCGCCGCGTCCGTGGCTGGGAACACACGGACGGGGATGTTGACCAGGCTGATTTTCAGGTAGCCCTTCCAAGTCGGGCGCGCTGCCATAAAGACTCCTTTTACGGTCCCCGGCGAAGGGGCATTATCGGTCGAAAACGATCGGCCGGCCATCGTGCCCGGATTTGCACATTCTGACAGGCCGGCGGGGGCGAAGTCGCCCCCGCCCTAAAATGACCTCGGAGGTCATTTGGCGAAATGGCGTGAGGATCCGGCAAAGGTGCGGCCCATGCTGGCCTCGCTCGACGAACCGCCGATGGTCCAGCGCGGCATGGTGTACGAGCCGAAGTACGACGGCATTCGCGCACTCGTCGATCTGGCGCCACCCGCGACCAAGGGTCCGGCACACGTCCGGGTGTTTTCGCGGAACGGCAACGAGAAGACGGCCCAGTTCCCCGCCATCGTCAACGCGCTCGCCAAGATCGCGCGAACACTCGAGGGGCCCGTCCTGCTGGACGGCGAAATCGTCGCGGTGGACGAGGCCGGACGACCGTTGGGATTCCAGCACATCCAGGGCCGAATCCACCGGACGACGGCCAGCGAGATCGAGCGCGGCGAACGCGATCAGCCGGCGATTCTCGTGCTGTTCGATCTGCTGCGTGACAGCGACGAAGACATCAGGTCGCTGCCGCTCGCGGCCCGACGGTTGCGTCTTCAGGAACGCGTGCGCATCACCGCGGCCACGAAGCCGGTGCTGCGACTGAGCGAAATGACCGTCGACGACGGCCGGCCGCTCCTCGAACGGGCGACGACCGAAGGATGGGAAGGGCTGATCGCCAAGGACGGCCAGTCCGTCTATCAGAGCGGCCGACGGACACCCGCGTGGAAGAAGAAGAAACTGCTGAAGCAGCAGGAGTTCGTCATCGGCGGATGGACGGAGCCGCGGCTCAGCCGTCAGAACTTCGGCGCGCTGCTCGTCGGGTACTACGACGATGGAGATCTCCGGTGGGCTGGCAGTGTCGGAACGGGATTCAACGACGCCGAGCTCAATCGCGTCTCGACACTTCTCCGCGCGCGTGAGGTCGCCACGAGTCCGTTCGCGCAGAAATTCAAGACGCCGGAACGCCAGCACTGGGTAAAGCCCGAGCTGCTCGCGGAAGTGAAGTTCACCGAGTGGACGAGCGAAGGCTTGTTGCGCCAGCCCGTCTACCTCGGCATGAGGACGGACAAGAAGGCCAAGGATGTCGTGCGGGAGGACATGCCAAGCGGACGGCCGAAGGCCGAAGGCCAAGGGCCAAAGGTAAAAGGCGAAAGGCAAAAGGCCCTAGGCGAAAGGCCCAAGGCCCACCGAGTCCGCAGCGAGACTTCGGTCAAGGCGGCGGCGAAACGTCGGTCATCGAACCCCAAAACCGGCATCGCGATGGATGCCGATCTTGCATCACTGCTCGACCATCTCACCACGCTCGAAAGAACCAGAAAAGACGCCGATTTGATCCTTCCCAACGGCGAGACCGCTTCGCGTGACGAATCTGGCGAAGGTCTTCTGGCCGAAGCTCGGCATCACCAAGGGCGAACTGATCCGGTACTACGTGCAGGCGTCGCCGTACCTCCTGCCCTGCGTGGACGACCGGCCGCTCGTGATGAAGCGGTTTCCCAACGGCGTCGATGGGCCCGCGTTCTACCAGCAGCGGCACCCTGAAAAGACGCCGCCTGGCGTCCGCCGTGAAGTGCTGCCGGATCACATCGAGCCGATCGACGAGGAGGGCCCACGCGATCGGCTGATCGGCGGATCGCTGACGACCCTCCTCTACATGACGCAACTGGCGGCGATTTCGCAGGATCCGTGGTTCTCGCGCGTCGCCGACCCGCTGAGCCAGGACCACACGGCGATCGATCTCGATCCGGGCGAAGGCGCGACGTTCGCGCACGTGCTCGACGTGGCGCGCTGGGTCAAAGACGAGCTCGATCGGTTCGGCATTCCCGGCGTGCCGAAGACCTCAGGCTCGCGTGGACTTCACATTTATATCCCGCTTCCGAAACAGACGTCGTACCAGACCGGTCAGTTGCTCGCGGAGATGGTCGCGACGATCGTGGCGACCGCCCATCCCAAGGTCGCCACCGTGGAGCGCTGGGTCAAAAGACGCCCGCGCGGCACCGTGTACGTCGATTACCTGCAGAACATCCTCGGCAAGACGCTGGCGACCGCCTATTCCGCCCGCGCCAGCGACTACGCGGGCGTGTCGACACCCCTCACGTGGGCCGAAGTCGCCCGCGGGATCGATCCGAAAGCGTTCACGATCCGCACGGCACCGGCACGTTTCAAAGAGGTGGGCGATTTGTGGGCGCCGTTGCGAACGGGCAAGCCGGTAGATATCAAGAAGTTGTTGAAGAAGCAGAAGTGAGTGGAGGCACTGTCAAGCCTTTGGTCTTTTGGCCTACACGACTGTCATTGGATCCCAGCTGCATGCAGTACTGAGAAATTGAGACGACACAAACCAACTCTCCAGTGCAGTTTCATGTAGGTGAACGAACCGTCCCGGGTCGGCTTTCGTCATACTCAGTTGGTGCTTCATTTGTCTCTTTCTCAGGAGGTTTGTGTGCGTTTTCGAACCCTAGCCAGGGTATTGATTGTTTCTGCGTTCGTTCTCGCGATTCCGAGTCTCGCGGCCGCGCAGGCCCCTCAGGACGCCGCGACGTCGTTCGGCATCAAGGCCGGCCTCAACGTTTCCAACATCAAGGTCAGCTTCGACGACGGGGACATCACGAGCGACGGCCGTGCAGGATTCCTGTTCGGGTTCTTCATGGGTCACGACTTCAACCGTCGAGCCGGCATCCAGGTCGAGGCCCTGTTCTCGCAGAAGGGCGGCGAATTCGCTGAAGAGGATCAATTCTTCGACGAGCCCGGTGACCCGAGCTTCAAGCTGAGCTACCTCGAGTTCCCGGTGCTGGCTCGGATCAACTTCCTGGCATCCACAAACAAGGTCCGCGTGCTCGCCGGTCCGACACTTGCCTTCAACGTCAACGAGTCGATCAAGGTCGGCGACGTCGAGTTCGACGGCGACGACGTGCCTCTCAAGCCCTTCGAAATGGGTTTTGTACTCGGCGGCGCGTTCGAGATTCGCAAGTTCATCATCGACGCCCGCTACACCTGGGGCCTCATGGATATCTACGACACCGAGGATGCTGGCGCGCCGACGCTGAAGAACAACGCCTTCAGCTTCTCCGTCGGCTGGCGATTCTAAGACAGGCATCGGGTAATTGAGTAATTGGTAATTGAGCAATTGAACGATCAATTACCCAATTACCAATTACCCGATTACCCAATTATCTTTCCCCTCCCCCGCCTTTCCTCACTCCCCAGATTGGCGGCGGCGGCTCGGCCTTCATCCGATCGACCGGATTCGTCTTCAGCAGCGTCATCGCTTCCTCGATCGCGCGTTCGAGCTGTAGATCGCGTCCGGCAATCACATCTTTCGGCCAGTTCTCGACGTCGATGTCGGGTCCGACGCCTTCGTTCTCGACGGCCCATTTGCCGTCCCGTGTGAAGAAGCCGCCGCGCGGCGCGATCATCGACCCGCCGTCGATGAAGCCAGGCGTATCGGCGGTGTGCACCAGTCCGCCCCACGTGCGCTTGCCGACGAGTGGTCCAATCTTGCGGTAGCGGAACATGTACGGCAGGAGATCGCCGCCGGAACCCGCCATCTCGTTGATGATCATCACCTTCGGCCCCCAGATGCCCGCCGACGGACTCGTGAACGGATACCGATCGCCCGCGACGTTGTTGAAGTAGCCGTCGAAGTCGCGCTGCAGGACGTCGATGATGTAGTCGGCCGCCGATCCGCCGCCGTTGAACCGCTCGTCCACCACGACGCCAACCTTGTCCTGCTGGGCGAAGTAGTAGCGATTGAAGCTCTGATACCCGCCCTGTCCCGTGTTGGGCAGATAGACGTAGGCCAGCTGACCGCCCGAGAGTTTGTCCACGAGCCGGCGATTGTGCTCGACCCACGCGCGAGTACCGAAGTCCCTGTTCCGACGCCAGCGGAATCACGGTCACGCGCCGCGCACCGTCCGGGACCGGCTTGCCGTTCACGGTGAGCACGGTCTGGCGGTTGGCGGTGCCGTCGAGCAGCCGGTAGATATTGTCGGGCGCCTTCAGCTCTTCGCCGTTGATGGCGATGAGGTATTCGCCGACCGACACATCCACGCCCGGCATGTGCAGCGGCGCGCGCAGTTCCGGGTTCCAGCTCTCGTTGTCGTAGATACGCGTGATCTTGTAGCGCCCGTTCTCGATCGCGAAGTCCGCGCCGAGGAGTCCGCCGCCGCCCGCCGTCGGCACGTCCGGCATCGCGCCGCCCCGGACGTACGAATGCCCGACGGCAATCTCCGCGCCCATGTTGTCGAGCAGGTAGTTGAGATCGGCCCGGTGCATGACGTGCGGCAGGATCTGGCCGTACATCTCTTCCATCTTCGTCCAGTTGGCGCCGTGCAGATTTGGCACGTAGAGGTAGTCGCGCTGGTTGCGCCACCCTTCCTTGAAGATCTGCTTGAACTCTTCTTTCGGCTCCAGATACATGCGGAGCTGCACGTCGAGCCGGCCTGCGTTCGCCTGAGGCGGCGTGCGATCGGCATCGACGACGAAGAGTCCCGGTCCACCGCCCGCGGGTGCGCCGCCGCGGCCTCCGCGCCCGCCGCCGCCACCGCCGGATCGGTACAGGAGCTTTCGCCCGTCCGCGCTGACGTCGTAGTCGGCGACGCCGTTGACGAACGGCGCGGCGCGCCGATCGGCGAGCCGGTACCGGTGCAGCGTGCTGCCGCCACCGCCGGCTCCCGCCGCCGCTTCGAGGTAGTAGACCGTTCCCGCCAGTCCCGCGCGCAGCTGCGAGTACTGGCGAACCGGCACGCCCGGCACCGCGACGATGCGTCGATGGATGTCGTCGAAATCGATCACGACGGTGACGGGACGCTGCGGCGCGCGCGGCGGCTCGTTCGACTGCGATGGCGGCTGCTCTTCAGTCGCGTCGCCACCTCCGCCGCCTCGACCGCCGCGCCCGCCGCCTGGCGCGCCGCCCGGCCCGGGACGGCTGCTCTGGACGCCCGTGTCCTCGTCGCTCTCGGGCAACAGCGGTGTCGGCTCGCCTTTCTTCAGAATCGCGAAGTAGAGGCCGAACGTCTCGTTGTACGGATACGACGTCATGTCGAGCCACTGCGATCCGAGACCGAAGTCGGTCGACGCGAGGAACCAGAGGTACTTGCCGCTCGCGTCCCACGCCGGCCAGATGGCGTCGGCAAGCGTGTCGGTGACCTGCTTCGACTCTCCAGTGTCCACGTTGGCGACGAAAATCGCGTGATACATCGACCGCAACCGGCTCGAGTACGCGACAAACTTCGAGTCCGGACTCCACACCGGGTTGAGCGTCCGTTCCGGCACCATCCACGGGTCGTTGCCGACCACCTTGGCCTGACCCGTGGCGACGTCGAGCACCCACACCTTCAGGTTCGTGTCCGTGTACAGCAGCTTTTTCGAGTCGGGCGACCAGGACGGCGTGTAGTAGTGCGTCGGCTTCTGCAGTGTGATCTCGCGCGGCGGCGCCAGCCCGTCCTGCTCCTCGATCACGAGCCGGTACTCGCCGGATCGATCGCTGAAGTACGAAACGTACTTGCCGTCTGGCGACCAGACCGGGTTGCGTTCGGCGACGCCGCTCGTCCGGGTCAGGTTGCGCACGTCACCTTTGTCGGTCGGGATCGTGAAGATCTCGCCGCGTGCCTCCACGACGGCGCGTTTGCCGGTTGGCGAGATCGCGATGTTGGAGATCCGGGCCGATACGTCTTCCCAGCGCGGCATCATCCAGGGAAAGTCACCGGTGGCCGTGATGTTGACGACCTTCGTACGGCCCGACCCGGGCTCGAGCTCGTGGATGTAGCCGCCCTGTTCGAACACGACGGCACCGCCGCCGGCGTCCACTGCCTTGACGTCGAAGTCGGAGAACTTCGTGACCTGGCGAAGCCGCTTGTTTCCCGTTTCGAACGCCCACACGTTCGCGACGCCGTCACGATCGGAGATGAAGTACACCTGGTCGCCGACCCAGACGGGATCGGTGTCCTTCGAGTCGGTCCACGGCGGCGACACGAGGTCGTACGTTTTCAGATCGACCACCCAGACCGGCCGGTTCTGGCCGCCCCGGTAGTTCCGCCGCTCCTCGTCCCACGAGCTGTTCATGCGGTACGCGATGCGGCGTCCATCGGCGGAGATCTTCCCCTGATAGCCGCGCGGAAGCGCCATCGGCTCTTCGACGCCGCCCGATTCCGGCACGAGGAAGAACCGCGCTGCGCCGCTGGGCGCCCAGGTCGCGCGCGATGACGTGAAGAGGATCGACTTGCCGTCCGGGCTCCAGCCCTGGACCGTGTCGGCGCCCGGATGCCACGTCAGCCTGCGCGGCTCACCGCCTTCCGCGCGGACGACGTAGACGTCGAGGTTGCCGCCATACTCCGCGCTGAAGGCGATCGACGCGCCGTCGGGTGAGAACTTCGGATTGACGGTCGTGCCCTGGAAGCTCGTCACGCGGCGCGCCATGCCGCCCGCACGCGGCACGATCCAGATGTTGTTGGCGTAGGCGAACGCGATCTGGTTCGCGCTGACGGTCGGTTGGCGCAAGAGCCGCGTGCCGGTGTTCTCCGGCGCGGCGTCGAGTGGCCTCAGCCAGAGCAGGGCGAGCAGAGCGTAGAGCAGGATGCTCCGAGGTCGGAACATGGGATACCTCCGGGTGCGGCGAGAGTAGCAGGTTGCCGAAAGAGCCGGCAAGGGAAGGGCAAAGGGCGAAGGTCAGGAGCGGGGAGGTGCTTTGACTTCCAGCGGAAAACATCCGCGTCCGGCCCCGTGCGCCCAGAGCTCTTCCCCAAGTCCGTGTGCGGTGCCCGTTGAGCGCCGATCGAACGTCGCGCAGAGCTCGTAGCGTTTCTCGCCGGCCGCGCGGAACTCGTACGGCTGTCCGCTCACCGGGTCGCGGGGAGCGGTTGCCGGCGATTCGAGCGAGACGGCGTCGAGGGTGGACGGAAGCTTGCCGTGTCTCACCCAGTAGACGTCAATCCGCCGGGACAGTGTCTGAAGATCCTGGATCCGCCGGGCATCCAGACGCTCGAGCCGCGCTTCTGAAGGCGATCCGATGACCGCCAGACCGGCCGTGACGGCGCCGGCCACCACGAGCGCGATCACCCCGCCGATCACCGCGTGTGGCGAAACGGCTCTCATGAACGGCCCTCCTTCTCATCGGCCCGAAGGTCGGTGAGGTAGTAGCCGAACGCGGCCCCGGCGATGCCGAAGATCGTGGCCGCCTTGAGCACGAAGCGAATCGTGAGCTCGCCGCCCAGGAGGTAATACACGAGGCAGGTGACGTCACCGATCAGCACCCCGGCGGCGACGAACATCGTGAGATATGTCAGCCAGCGCCGGACCCGCGAGGCACGCTTACGCGGATCCCGGCTCACGTCGCGGCGCGTGAGGCGCGAGACGAACAAGAAGACAGGGAACGAGACGATGAGCGAGGAGATCGCCCACCGGACCCGCAATGTGGACCAGACCTGCAGACGGGCGTCGGCTGGATCCGGAAACGCCCGGTTGATCAACTCGAAGATCAGCGAGCCCAGGTTGAACGCCGAGACGTAGAGCGTGCAGAAGAGCACGAGATACATGAACGCTTCTCGCGGCGAGAGGTACGCGCGGGGACGCGGCACCGGAATCGGAAAGTCGACCTCGGCGAATCCGGCGAGCGCGCCGGTGACCTGATGCCCTTCCCATCCGGCGCGTGCGAGCACGTCAGCGACGGCCGTGCGCGGCGTACCCCGAGACAGTGCGTCCCGGACAAATCCGTTGAGTTCGTCGTCGATCGCCACGATGTCCTCCTGCCCTCCCGGGCCGTGCGTTCAACTAGAGGTTACGAGTCATACCGGCGAGAAGTCCTGTGGCCGCGCTGAGAAACGGTGAGAAAGACTGTCAAAGCGGCGCCGCCGGAGCGATCCATGGCCGGTGCAAAGGACGGTGCTAACGCTGGAGGTACGGCACTGTCGACGAAGTACGTGACCTAACGCTCAAGTGCCCTGCTGATTCCCAATTACGTGCTTTCAAGATCATTCCGTCACGACTGGTCGACCCATCAAGACGAGCATGTACTCCATCGCCAGTTGCCGTACCTCTGCGTCAGTGCCAGTACTTGAGCGCGTAGCGCCGTACTTCCAACGTCAGTTCCCGTCCCTCCAGCGCCAGTTGACATCTGTCTCACTGTCTGATACAGTTATCCACATGATTCGGATCGACGTCACCAGTGCCCGGCCCCTCGAGGACCAGATCGCCGCGGCGCTTCGACAGGCGCTCGCCCAGAACGAGATCGGCCCCGGCGACGAGCTCCCCTCCGTCCGGCAGCTCGCCGGCGACCTCGGTGTGCACTGGAATACCGTCGCCCGCGCGTACAGGCGGCTCGCGGACGAGCGGCTGCTGATCGTCCGGCGGGGCCGGAGCGTCGTGGCCCGCGAGCTGTCGGGCCAGGTCTCGCGCGTGGCGCGCACCGGCCTGCGCGATCAGCTCAACGAAGCCATCGCCGCGGCCGTGCTCGGTGGTATCCCCAGCGATGAAATCGGACGTATCTTTCAGGAGGCGCTCGCGCGGTTCGCCGAGCGACGACGATCATGAAAAGTCTGCAGGTTCTTCAGATTGCGGTCGCGTGCGTCGCGGCCGGCACGCCGTGGCTGGTCGTCCGTGTCGCGCTCATGGTGGCCGCGCGTCACGCGGGGCAAGTGGGCGCGCCATTCACGACGCCACGGGCTGTCCGGCACCTGAGCCGCGCGACGCTGCTCGTTCTGCCCGTCGTCATGGCGACCGCGTTCGTGCTGACTCCACCGTCGTTGCTGATGGGCGCGATCGACGCGGCGGCCTTCGCGGTGCTGTCAGTGTTCGGCATGCGGGCCCTTGGAGAGATCGACTCGGCATCGGGACCCGCGCGGGACGTTCGGGCGGCCGAGCGCACGGCCAGCCTCCGGCCACGCCGGCTCGGTCAGTACGTGCCGCTGCCCCTGCGCCTCGTGCCGTTCGTCGTCACCGCAATGGGCCTGCTGGCCCTGGGATGGCGGATCGACGACGTGCCCTCCGATCGGCTGCTGATGCGGGTCACCTTCATCCTGTCCGCGCCGGTGTTTTTGTGGCTCTACGAAGTGTGGATGCGGAACGAGATCTCCGGTCAAGCCAGCGTCGGCGACGACGAGCGGATCGCGGACGAGCGGCGACGCCGCCGAGTGCGGCAGATCCTGCTCGTCGAGATCATCCTGGTCGCGGGACTCACCGGCGTCGGCCACACGTTGCTCGGCCTCGACTGGATCCAGCAGAGCGTTCAGGTCATCGTGGGCACGGTCACAGGCGCGCTCCTCGGTGTCACGGGCTGCGCCTTCGCGCTCTCGTCGGACCTGAGCCGGCGGCGGTATCGCGAGGCGGGATCGGCCGCGAACGGACGGTGACGCCGTTCAGCTGCTCCGAACTTCCTGACGGTTCTTCAAGACGGCGCGCCGGTACGCCGTGATGGCGGCGATCACGTGGCAGATCCACCCCAGCGTGCCGCCGGAACCAATCCACAATCCGGGCGTGATGATCAACCAGAACAACCCGCGCAGGAAATCGCCGTTGTAGAACTGTCCGACGCCGGGAAGGATGAGGCTGAGTACGCAGGCCAGCCCGGCATTGCGCATCGTCATACGTCTAACCTAACCTAGCCGGGCTGCTTCGCAGCCCGAACTTCGTGCCTCGGAACGCTCGAACGTCGAACCCACCACTTCGAATGCCGCCAGTAGCTGCCTCGTCAACCGCCGATCGCCCCTGGCTGAGCCCGACGCTGGCCGGATTGTTTCTGGTTTCCGGCGCCAGCGCGCTCATTTATCAAATCCTCTGGCTCCGGCTGCTCGGCCTCGTGTTCGGCGTGACGGTCTACGCCGCCAGCACCGTGTCGGCGAGCTTCATGGCCGGCCTCGCGCTCGGCAGTTTTTTCGGCGGCCGCCTGGCGGATCGAACGCGTGCCCCGCTCGTCCTGTTCGGCGCGATCGAAGTGCTGACCGGCATCACGGCGCTCGCGACGCCGCTCGTCTTCGTCGCCCTCGAGGGCCTGTACTCCGCGGCCGCGACACCGGTAATCGGCTCAACGGCCGCGACGACGCTCATTCGACTGGCGATGTCGCTCGCAGTGCTGATCGTGCCGACGACGCTGATGGGCGCGACGTTGCCGCTCATCGTGAAGGCGGTCACGCGCCGCTCGCGGGACGTCGGCGCGCGGACCGGCTTTCTCTACAGCGCGAACACGGCGGGCGCGATCATGGGCACGCTCCTGGCGGGCCTGGTGCTCGTGCCGCACGTCGGTCTCAACAGAACGTTCTGGATCGCGGCGGCCGGCAATTTCCTGGCGGGTGGCGTCGCGATCGTGCTCGGGCGCCGGCACGGGCACCCGGCAGCCATCCAGCCCGAGCCGGAAGGGGCCGTGGAGATGCGGGACCTGGCAGCGACGTCATCGGGCCTTTCGAACCGCGTCCGGCTCATCGTCCTCGCGGTGTTCGTGGTCTCGGGCTTCGCGACCCTCGCGCTCGAAGTGATCTGGTTCCGCGTGATCGTCCTGATCGCGCGGCCGACGGTCTACGCGTTTTCGCTCATGCTGGCGTCGGTGCTGGCCGGGATTGCGATCGGGAGTGCGGTCGCGACGCCGTTTCTGCGACGGGGTCTCAATCGCGTCGGCGTGCTGGCGGCGCTGGAGCTGGCGCTGGCCTTTGCAGTGATGGTGTCGCTGGCGACGCTGAACTACTCGCAGACGGTCTACGACTGGATCGAGCCGGTCCTGGCGCCGATTCTGGGTCCCGCGCTCGCGTACCCGCTCGCGGTTGCCGTGCCGGCGGTCTTGCCGGCGAGTTTTCTGATGGGCGTCGCGTTTCCCATCGGCCTGCAGCTCTGGGCCGGCGGAATGGACGAGTCCCGAACGGCGAGCCGGGTCGGCCTGTTCTATTCCCTGAACGTCTCCGGCGCGATCGTCGGTTCGCTCGCGTCCGCGTTCGTCTTGCTCCCAATTTTCGGCAGCCGCACGAGCCTCATCCTGGTCGCGAGCCTTATCTTCGCGTCCGGTCTCGCGCTCCTATGGGGGACGGGTCTCGCTTGCGTGAGCAAGACCCGTCCCCCCACGGGTTTCGCCTGCGTAAGCAAAACCCGTCCCCCTTGCAAGAGCCGTCCCCGAAGCGATGGACCTGGATCACCGCGGCGGCCCTGACAGCCGGCATCGTGCTGGTCGCGCGTGAAGTCGAAGATCCCTTCCGCGCCTATCTCCGCGTCCGGTTTCCGCAGGATGTCGTGTTCTGGAAGCAGGAAGCGGTGCAGTCGACGGTGAGCGTGCACCGTCAGCCGGGCGGGCGATTGAACCTGCACCTCGAAGGCAACCACCAGGCGAGCGATTCGCTCGGCATGGCCCAGACGCACTGGCGGATCGGCCATCTGCCGGTGGCCCTCCACCCCGATCCCAAAGATGCTCTCGTCATCGGGCTTGGCGGCGGGGCGACGGGCGGCGCCGTCGCGCTCTATCCGAAGCTCAACGTCGATATCGTCGAGCTCTCTCCGGCAGTCGTCTACGCCGCCCGGTATTTCAGGCACATCAATCACGACGTGCTCGCGCTGCCCAACGCCCATCTCCGGATCGACGACGGCCGGAATTATCTGATGCTCACGGACAAGCGGTACGACGTCATCACGGCGGACATCGTGCTGCCGAACCACGCGGGGTCCAACAACCTCTACGCCGCCGAATACTTCACGCTCGTGAAGCGGGCGCTGAAACCCGGCGGGATGTTCCTGCAGTGGCTTTCGGGCAGCGACGCCGAATACAAAGTGATGGCGCGGACGTTCCAGAGCGTCTTTCCGGACGCGACCGTGTGGCTCGACGGCAGCCTGTTTCTGGGAACGAACGGCCGGTTTCAGCTCAGCCGCTCGACCGTGGACGCCAAGCTCGCGACGCCGGAGTACTTCGCGACGTTTCGCGCGCTCGGCGTCGAGACGTTCCAGGACCTGCTCGATCTCTACCGAGCCGGCCCGGACGAGCTTCGCCGGTTCGTCGGCGCCGGACCGATCCTCACGGACGACCGTCCGCTCGTCGAGTACTTTCTCTCGCTCCCGACCGGCCGTCCGCTGGATCTGTCGAGGCTCCGCGGGTCAGTGGCCCGTTATGTGACGGACTAGACCATTTTGCAATGGGGTGTGGCGTGGTCTGGCGCCATCCGGCTGGGGCTTGCGGCAAGGCAGCGTGATCGGCGCATCCGCTGAAGCTATGGCGGCCAAGGGCCGCCTCGCGGCGCTCGCAAAGGTCGGGCGCCGGAACGCGCGACACCGATCTGGAACGCTGTCAGCAATGGGGAAAATGCGATCGCTCAACAGATCGATAGCGATTGCTTTTCACTTCTTTCTGGGATCGTCCTGCGGATCGACGTACGTGATTTCGAATGGCCCCGTGCTGGAGATCATGAGCGTCGTCGCGCCCTTCGCTTTCACGAAGTGCGGGTTCTTGGCAGGCAGTTGCGCGAACCCGCCGGTCATGAGGGGCTTCATCGACGCCTCGTTGTACTTGTCGCCCATCCCGACCAGGATCAAGCCGGACACGACGGACACGTTCTCGTCCGTTGGATGCCAGTGCGGCCGAATCGTGTAGCCGTCGCCGAACTTGACCAAGATCGTGAACGGACCGGGCTTGCCGGGATCGCCGCTCAAGACGGCGAGCTCGCCGCCGGCCGGGAGTCCGGGCGGCGCCGGGCCCCACTTCATGTCGGCAGGATTGATCACGTGGCCTTGGGCTGTCTGGGCATTCGATCTCGCCTGCCCTGCCGCGAGACCGAGCACCACGGCGATGCCGGCGACGGAAGCTGTCAGAGTGTTTCGCATAGTCCCTCCGGGCGATAGGATCCAGCAGAGCTGGAGCAGGGCTCAGCGTGCCTCACGCGTCCGCGCCTGTCAAACCTACTCCCAGCGCAGCGCCGTCAGGGGATCGACGCGCGTCGCGCGACGCGCCGGAATCCAGCACGCGCCCGCGGCGACGAGGAGGAGCGCCGCCGCGACCAGCGAAAACGTCGCCGGGTCGGTCGCGCCGACGCCGAACAGGAGCGACTGCAGCGATCGACTGAGGACGAGGGCGCCGGCCAGGCCGATCGCCAGGCCGATGAGCGCCGGCCGCAGATGTTGCGCGATCAGCAGGAGCAGAACGTCTCGCCGGCCTGCACCCATCGCCATCCGAATCCCGACTTCCTGCGTGCGCTGGCTGACCGCATGTGCCGTGACGCCGTAAATGCCGATCGTCGCGAGGAGCAACGCGATCGACGCGAACCCGGCAAGCAGCACCGCCTGGAAGCGCGGCTGCGTCAGCGTCCTGGTCAGTTCGTCGTCGAGCGTCGTGACGTCGAACAGCGGCACCTGGGCGTCGAGCGCCCGCACTTCTCGCCGAATGGCCGGCACGATGGCGACGGGATCACCCGACGTGCGCACGAAGAGCGTCTGCGTTCGTGGGGTGGCCTGCGTCGCGGCCAGGTAGACCTCCGGACGGATGGCGCGCGTCACCTCCGAACGGTGGGCGTCGCGAATCACGCCGACCACCGTCATCCACGGCACCTGCGACGTGTCGTCGCCCGGACGGATCCGGCGGCCGATGGGGTCCTGTCCCGGCCAGCCCTTTCGCGCCAGCGTCTCGTTGATGACGACCACCCGCTGCGCGTCGGTCATGATCGCCGTCGGTGAATCCGCGTCCCATTGTCATCTTCATTCCAACGGTCTCGAAATACCCGGGCGAGACGTTTTCGACCGGATACTCCTCCTGCTGCTCCGGTGGCGGATTCGGCTTGCCTTCGATCGACCAGACCGTGGAGTTCGTCACGAGCGGTTGCAGCACGGCCGTGCCGGTCGCGGCCGATTCGACTCCGGGCAGCGCTCTGACCCGTTCGAGCAAACGCGCGTAGAAGGATCGGACAGCCGGTACCTGAGCGTAGGCGCTCGCAGGAACGGTGACCGTCATCATCGCGAGGTTCTCCGGCCTGAACCCGCGCTCAACCTGCTGCATTGTCACCAGCGTGCGGATCAACAAGCCGGCGCCGGTGAGCAGAATCAGCGCGAGCGCGACTTCCGCGCCGACGAGGACATTTCGCGTGCGGCGGCTGGCGACGCCGGCGCCTTGCCGGCCGCCTTCCCGCAAGTGGTCGACGACCTTCCGTCTGGATGCCTGCAGCGCGGGCACCAGGCCGGACAACAAGGCCGAAACCGTCGCGAGGAGCAGGGCGAATGCAAGGACGCGGGCGTCCATGGCAATCGCATCGGGACGCGGAATGCTTTCGCCGCCGAGCTGGACGAAGAAGCCGGTCGCCCAGTACGCGAGCAGCACGCCCACGACACCGCCGAGCCAGGCGAGGACGAACGTCTCCGTCACGATCTGACGCACGAGCCGGCCGCGGCCCGCACCGAGGGCCGTGCGGATCGCCAGCTCCTTGCGCCGTGCGGACGTTCGCCCGAGCATGAGGTTCGCGAGATTCGCGCAGGCAATCAGCAGCACGAAGCCAACGGCGGCGAGGAGCACCATGAGCGGCCGCTCGATGTTTCCGACGATCTGCCGTTCGAGCGGCACGACGTTGATGCCGTAGCCACGGTTCGCCGGGAAAGCCTGTTCGAGCCGATTGCCGATCTGGTGCATCTCGTTCTGCGCGGTCTCTGGCGAGACACCCGGCTTCAGACGGCCGATGACCGGCAGCCAGAACGAGCCGCGCGAGTCGCGCAGCTGCTGGGCCGGCGCGAGGGGACGCCAGAGCTGCGCCTTGTCGGGCCACCGCAGCGACGACGGCATGACGCCAATCACTTCGTACGAGCGGCCGGACAGGAGAATCGTCCGGCCGAGCACATCGTTCGCGCCGCCAAAGCGCCGCTGCCACAGGCCGTGCGAGATGACGACCACGGTGTCGCGCCCTTCGGCTTCGTTGTCGGCCGTGAACACGCGTCCCATCGCCGGCGCAATCCGCATCACGTCGAAGAAGCTCGCGGTCACCGACGCGCCCTGCAGGCGCTCGGGCTCGCCGTCCCCAGTGAGCGTGAAGGCGGACGGCGTGAAGCCGGCCATGTGTGCGTACGACGTGTTTTGCTGTTTCCAGTCGAGGTAGTTCGGGTACGACGTGATGTCTTCTTTGATGTTCTGCCGGCGATTGTCGATCCAGACCATCGTGATCTCGTTCGCGTCCGGATATGGCAGCGGCCGCAGCAGGACGCCATTCACGACGTTGAACACGGCCGTGTTGATGCCGATGCCGACGGCGAACGTCAGGATCGCGATGAGGCTGAACCCGGGCGCCCGGAGGAGCATGCGCAGGGCGTATCGAATATCGCGTGCGGGGTTGAGCGAAGACATCCAGCGTCCTTTCTCGGGTGGGGTGCCATCCTGCGCGCTCCAGGCGTGAATCCGGCGCGGCAGGCCGGGACGTCGGGCCGCGATGGTTCGGCGAAACAGATCGGTGGCGTCGAGCACGTGCAACGCCGCCGTGCGCGCGGCCGGATCGTCGAGCCCGCTCTCACGCGCTTCCTCATACGTCTGCGCGAGGTGGACCGCCAGCTCCTCGACCATCACCGCATCCGGCGGGTCGGTCCCGAGCGACTCGAGCCGATCGCGAACGGCGTCGATCCAGGTGGACAGATCGGGTGAAGTCACGATGAGGCTGGACGGAGCACGATATCCACGGCGCCGACGAATTCGCGCCAGTGCCGGCGGCGGACGGCGAGCTGCTGCTTCCCCGCGGCGGTGAGCCGGTAGAAGCGCCGGCGGCGCTGGCCGGCCTTCTCGACCCAGCGGCCGACAATCAGGTCGGCCTGCTCGAGGCGATACAGCGAGGTGTAGACGTTGGCGACGTGGAAGGACAGGCGCCCGCGTGTCCGATCTTCGATCATCTTGCCGAGCTCGTAGCCGTGGCGCGGGCCTTCTTCGAGCAGCGCGAGGATCAGCGTCTCAGCGCTTCCCTTCTTCAGCTCCGCAAACATATCGGGTCGCATATATGCGACAAGCATATATGCCCGCGGGGCGCGGCTTGCAGACGGGCCGCGGGAGCGCTGGTTACGGGTGGAGATCGCGACCGTAGTTCGGCGCGCAAGATGGTCCGAGGACTCGACGACGAGCCAACCAACAGAACCGAGAAGGATCACGATCAGCCAGAGCGGCGTCGGTGCCGCCACGGCAACGTAGATGTCCTTCACGCCGCCAGACAGGGCAATAGCCGCCAGCGGCAACAGCGGCGGCCACCGGCTCGCGCGAGGATCGTGACGGAGATATCGCAGACCGGCAACCAGGAGGCCGACTGATGCGGCTATGGCTTCCAGTCCCTGCACCCAGAGATAGGCGGAGTGCCCGGCGATCAACAGGGTCAGCCCCTGGCTGACGAGCGCCAGGACGACGATTGCCCCGAGCAGACGGTTCCACACGACGGGACTCAATCCTAAACGAATGGGATCGTCTGACGCCGGCCACGAACGGTCGGTCCGTCCATGGCCGACACGTCGGCGTCCTAAAGCCATCCCGGGCAGCCGGCAGAAGCGGCTGCAACGCGAGGCGCAATTCGCGCAACAGGAAGCCCGGGTCCAGAGCAGCCAACTGCAGCAGGAGGTGTTCGCCGATTTCGAGCGGCGTATCGTGCCGGTGCTCGACACGCTCCGCGTCGAAAAGCGCCTGCACGCGATCTTCGCCGTACAGCCCGAAGGCGGCGGATTGACGCTGCTTTCCTACGATCCAGGACTCGATGTCTCAGCGGAAGTGGTGAAGCGGTTGAATGCTCTGAAGTAGAAACGCTCGTCTGGGCCTTGAACAGACTTGTCGGTGCTTTTTCAGAAGCTGAATTTCATCCCGATCTGGACCACTCTCGGATCTCCAGCCGCTGTGATCGTCCCGAACGCCGACGATCCCTGCACCCCGTTCGGCGGGCCGAACGGCGTCGTGTTCGTCGCGTTGAACACCTCCGCGCGGACTTCGAGTGCGGTCCGTTTCGGAAGCGGCACGCGGCGCACGAATGCGAGATCCAGGCTCCGGTAACCGGGCCCACGCACCGGATTCCTCGAGCTCGAGCCAATCACGAAGCGCGGCGCGGCGACGAACGCGTCGGTGTTGAACCAGCGGTTCGCGGTCCTCTCGTCTGACGGAAGCTCGGGATCCCCGACCAGGTTCGGCCGCTGCGTCCCGAATCCTGCAAACGCGTTGTTGTTCGTGACTTGCGTCACGGCAATCGGCATGACCCGACTGCCATGTGACCACGCCGGTGATCGTCCAGTCGTCGACGATCGCGCCCAGCACGCGGCCCGTCCGGAACTTCCGGTTCGGGCCGACCGGCACGTCCCAGACCGCCGACGTCACGAAGACGTGCGGGATGTCGCCCGTCGAATAGTCGCGCTCGAGCCGCCGGTTGAAGCTGTCGGCCACCGGAAAGTTCGCGACCGGGCCGGTCAGGATCGACGCATCGAACACCGACGAGGCGTCGTCCACGAGCTTGGACCGCGTGTAGCTCACGAGCGCAGAGAAGCCCCGCGCGAATCGCCGCTCGGCCTTGAGATAAAAGCCGTGATAGATAGTCGTCCCGATGTTGTTGCGATAGACACTGACTGTCGTGTACTCCGGATACGGCTTGAGCAGCTGCGCGCGTGAAATCGTTGGATCCCCGAGAGACGACGACCGGGGAATGATTCCGAAGTAGGGATTCGGCACCCGCGTCAGCAGTGAGTCGCCCTCGGCAAGCTGCTCGACCGTCAGCTGATTCAGGTTCACGTCGGGGACCCCGACGTTCGTGATCTTCGAGCCGACATACGCGACCTCGACCGCCAGGTCCGGCATGAGCTGCCGCTGCAGCGACGCGTGCCACTGTTGCACGTACCCCGACTCCAGATCGCGATTGACCGCGAAGACACCCTGGCCCACCCCGGCATCCGGCGTGAGCGGAATCGGCTCGACCTCTGGTCCATCCGCCAGGACGAACGCCGGGACGATGTTGTCGAGCGTGCGCTGCGACACCGTCTGCAGGAACGGAAACACCGGCGTCGTGAATGGCGTCGTGATGCCCGCCATTTCGATCCAGACGAGCGCGTACCCGCTGCGCAGAACCGTCGTGTCCGTCACGCGAACGGCCGCGCCCAGCCGCGGACCGAAATTGTCCTTGTGCAGCCGGCGCGCCGCGCGCGGATGGCCGTCGCGGCCGAGGTATTCGAGCTGCCGCGTGTCGAGGTTGAACACAGCCGCTTGATTGTCGACCTCCGTGGACGGGAAGTTGAGCGTGTACCGCAGGCCCGCGTTCACCGTCACACGAGCGGTCGCCCGCCAGTCGTCCTGGACGAAGTACTCCTGGAAGTGCGCGCGGTTGCGGATCTCGTTCCGCTGCATGTCGATCGAGAACTGCTGGACCTGGCCGAGCAGGAAGCTCGCGAACGGCGTGCCCGTGTTCGTGACGCCCGGCAGATCCGTGAACAGGCTGCTGAACGTGAAGCTCCCGGTCGGCGACGGCGGCTGGATGACGTTCAGCCGTTCCCAGCGGAGGTCGGCGCCCATCTTCAGCACGTGTTTCCCCTTCAACCACGTCAGGGTGTTCGCAACCTGCGTCACGCTGGTGCTGAAGTCGGTTGCCGTGTTCGGCGGCGATCCGAGCTGCTGATACCCGCTAATCAGAAACGTCGGCAGCGCGTTCGGGAACCGTGCGGTCGACGGAATGCCTGGCAGGCTCAATCCCGCCGAGACCGCGGTGTTCAGCTCCGCGGCCGTTCGCGCCACGGACCGGCGCGTGTCGCCGATGCGCAACTCGTTCAGCACGCGATCCGAGAGCGTGCGCTGATAGTTCGACGCGAACGCCGAGGCCTTCGTCTGCTGCGGACCCAGCGTGCCCGAGGTGACGCCGCTGCCATCGGGCAGCGGGGTCACGGGGATGAACTCCTCGCGGAATCCGGTCAGGCGCGCGAACAGCGAGTCCCGGCCCCCGGAAAACTGATGGTCGTACCGCCCGCTGAACAGATCCTGATCGACCCGCTCGTCGCCGACGCGCCGGAAATTGTTCGCGGTGCCTGCGGTCGTCGGCCGTGGATACCGATCCAGCAACGCCCGCGCGACGGGGTCGATGCGCTCTGGAGGAATGACGTTGCCGGCAAACGGCAGGCGCGTGACGCCGCCACCCGGCAGCGGTGTCGTCGTCGTCGGATCGTAGATGACCGGCACGCGACCGCCGATCGCCTCCGTGAACACGCCCTCTCGTTGCAGCAGCGTCGGCACGGTCGAGATCACCGTGCGGCCGATCGTCTGGCGCTGACCCTGGTAGTCGGCGAAGAAGAAGCTCCGATTGCGGCGAATCGGCCCGCCCAGGACGCCGCCGAACTGGTTGCGTCGGAAGCTCGGCTTCGGCTGGTTGGCCGGAGCGAAGAAGTTCCGCGCGTTGAGCGCCTCGTTGCGAAAGAACTCGAACGCGCTGCCGTGAAGCGCGTTGGTGCCGGACTTCGTGGTCAGGTTGACGACGCCGCCGTTGAAGCGGCCGAATTCCGCGGGCGGACTGTTGCTTTCGATCTTGAACTCCTGGATGGCGTCGATGTTCGGGAAAAACGCCACCTGTCCCGGTTCGGGCTGCAGCACCGAGATGCCGTCGAAGAGGTACTCGTTCGTGCGCGGCCGTCCGCCGTTGATGCGTGGCAGCGACGATCCAGGCGGCAACGCGACCCCGGGCGCAAGACCGGCCAGCGTGACGAAGCTGCGGCCATTCAGCGGCAACTCGACGATCTTGCGGTTGTCGATGACCTGCCCGAGCCCTGACGTCCCGGTCCGCAGGAGCGGCGCGTCGGCGGTCACGGTGACCGCTTCGGTCAATCCGCCCACTTGCAACTGGAGTTCCAGTCGGATGGTTTCACCGGTGGCGATCTTCACGCCCTCGTGTGCGAGCGGGCGAAACCCGTTCAACTCGACTCGAATCTGATACGTGCCCGGCGGAAGGCTGGGAAACGTGTAGGCGCCGTCCTGGCCGGTCAGCGCCATCCGGGTCTGTCGTGTCCCCGACGCCGTGGCGGTGACGGTCGCCCCTGGAAGGGGGGCGCCTGTCTCGTCGCGCACGGTGCCGCCGAGCGCCCCGGAGCCGACCTGCGCGGCCAGCCGCGCCGGCGTCGCGAGCCAGAGCAGCAGCCAGACACGTCAGGCACCACACATCCCTTCGCCCGATCATGTTGCCTGGCGAAAGAGATTAGATCGATTCGAATCGCTACTCAAGTCGACTTAAATAGGTTCAAATCATGACAGCCGAGAGGTGACCGGCGGCAAACGTTCCTAAGATGGCGTTGCCTCGATGTCGCTGGAGCGTTTTCGGATCGGTGTAGCGTGTTCCTACGCCCTCCCGCTCGCCGCTTGCCGCAAGGCAGCAGGATCGGGCCTGCCTTGCGGCGCTCGCAAAGGTCGGGCGCAGGAACACGCTACACCGATGCCTCGATGTCGCGAGGGCGGACCAGGATTGGTCTATGAGCGGACATTTCACGACCGGCACTCTTCAAATTTCTGCGCGATTTGAAGCGGCACAACGATCGCGAGTGGTTCGCCGCGAACCGCGAGCGGTACGCGGCCGACGTCGAAGGTCCCATGCTCGCATTCATCGGCGACTTCGGCGCGCGCCTGCGGACGATCAGTCCGGCGTACGTGGCCGACCTCCGGCGGATGGGCGGCTCCATGTTCCGGATCCACCGCGACACGCGCTTCTCGGCCGACAAGTCGCCGTTCAAGACCAACGTCGCCGCGCGGTTCCCGCACGAGGCGCGCAAAAAGGTCGAGGGCGTGCCTGCCTTCTATCTCTCGCTCGCGCCTGGCGAGTGCCACGGTGGCGGCGGCGTGTACCACACCGCGATGCCCGTCCTCACCCGCCTCCGGCGGCACATGGTCGACCAGCCGGCGAGCTGGCAGACCGTGCTCGACAGCGGCATCGAAATCGAGGGCGAGCAACTGAAGCGAGCGCCCGCGGGGTTCGACGCGAACCATCGCTTCGTCGAGGACCTCAAACGCAAAGACCTCTACAGTTTGGTGGAATTCAGCGAGCAGGACGTCGTCGGGGCTGACTTCCAGGATCGGTTCACGGAGTGTTGCGCGCAGGTGGCGCCGCTCATCGAGTTTCAGACGAAGGCGCTCGGATTACGGTGGTAGAGGTCACCGAAGGTGCTCCACCAACATCACCTCCCTGGTCTGGTAGGCGCGCTGAGAATACAGGAGGATTCGCCGATCGGGCGAGACCGTCAGGCCCCCGACCCAATCGTCAAGGATGCCCGCGAGTGTTCCGACGGAGGCGGTTCGACGCCGGGCAAAATCAAAAAACCTGAGGCGGTACGAAACGGTCTGATCCGGGTGGCGTTCCTCCGCAACGTAGTAAATCCCGTCGCTCACGACCGTCCAGTACCCAGGCATCGAAAGCTTGAAGTCGGGAATCACCAGGGTCTCCGCGCCGCCAGCCACCGACCGACGCCAGATGCCACCGTCGCTTCTGACGAAATAGAGATCGGCACCCTGCGGCGCTTCGCGGGCGACAGCTGCCGCGCTTGCAATCGCCTGGACAGCAGACCCGCCGTGGGCCGGTATCTTGAACACGTGAAACCGGCCGTTCTCACCGCGCCTGAAATAGATCGATCGGCCGTCAGACGACCAGGTCGGCATTTCGCCCAAGGGGGATAGCGTGAGCACCGGTCCGCCGTCTGCGGGCACGACCTTGATGCCCCAGCCGTGAAATGCGAGCAATCGCCCGTCCGGCGACCAACTGGGTTTGCCCGTCATTTCACCGCTCAAAGATGTGAGTTGCCGCGTTTCGCTGCCATCCGCGTTGCTCACCCAGAGCTCACGGGTGCCGCCGCGCTCCGAGATGAACGCGAGCTTCCGGCCGTCGGGCGAAAACGCCGGATCCAGATCCAGACGCGTCGAGCTCGGAAACGACGTGGCGCGCGCCTGACCAGAATCGAGCGGCAGCCGCCACAAGTCCCAGTCATGGAACTCGTGAATGAACGTCATCCGGCCGCCGCGTGACGAGACCGACGGGTAGTACGCGTTTTCACCGGCAATGGCCAACGGCTCGAGCCCGCCTCCCGTCACCGGAAGTGTCCACAGACGACGGGCGCCCCCCTGATTCCCCGAGAGAATCAGAATCTCGCCCATCGGCCGTCCACGCCAGGCCGCCGAACCACTCATGCAGCCCACCCAGCAGGACGATGTCCGCCCCTGACTCGACCGAAAGCAGATGAACGCCGACGGTCTCCTCGACCCGGATAACCGCCAGCGTCTTGCCGTCATGCGAAAACGCGAAACGCAGGACGCCGAGGCCAACCTTGGGCGACGTGAGCCGACGTGTGGCGAGCGTGTCCAGCGAGAGAAGGAACAGCGCATACGACTCGGAAGACGAGCGGCGCTCGGCGTACGCAATCGACTTGCCATCGGGAGACCAGGCCAGGCCGAAGTAGCGGTCGACGCGCACGTCCAGCAGCTTGCGTTTCTGTCCGCCGGCAATCGGCAGCGTGAAGATGCCGCATCGCCCCGGTTCGCAGCCGACAAATGCGATCTGCGTTCCGTCAGGCGACCAGGTCGGCCACTCTTCGACCGCCGGGTCGTTGGTCAACCGCACCCGCGACGTCGATCCGATTTGCAGGAGGACAAGCTCAGGACTTGTGAATCCATCGCCAGTCCAGGAGAAGATCACGCTCGACCCGTCTGGGGAAAGCGCCGCCTCACCGATGGCACCCGCCGATCCTGTCAGCCTGGTGACTGACGGCGATACTGAAGCGCCGACATCACGCCCCGTTCGCATGACCCACGTCGTGGTCGCCGCAATCACCAGCACCGACGCCGCAGCGATGATCAGCAGGGTTTTGATGCGCGACGATGACTCACGTCCACGTCGGACCGATCGCAAATCCGTGACCAGATCCTGAACCGACGTGTAGCGTTCGTCGGGATTCCTGGCCAGGCACCTGGAAACCGCGCGATCGAGCGCCGACGGAATATCCTGCCGATGATCGGAGGCGCGCGGCCGATGCTCGTCACGAATGGCCGCGAGCATTTGCGCCTGGTTAGTCCCCTCGAACGCCTTGCGTCCGGTCAGCATCTCGAAGAGCACCGCGCCGAACGCGAAGATGTCGCTCCGCTCGTCTTTGGCCCTCCCGGCGAATTGCTCGGGAGCCATATATGGAGCCGTGCCGAGGACGAATCCCAGGATCGACAGGTCCGGCGAGGGATCCGGTGCAGAAGAAGGCGGGTTGACACGCGTGTGCACCGGACTGGTGTTGGCGAGCCCGAAGTCGAGCAACTTCGCGTGCACGACGCCCGTCGAGCGCTTGCCGTCCCGCGTGAGCATGATGTTGCCGGGCTTCACATCCCCATGGATGATGCCCGACCGGTGGGCCTCGTCGAGGGCCGAGCCAATCTGCTCGGCGTACTCGAGGGCCTCGGCGACCGGCAGCCTTTCGCGAGCCAGGCGGGCCGCGAGCGTCTCGCCGTCGAGATACTCCATCACCAGGAAGTCAAGACCGGCGTCGCTCCCGATGTCGTGGAGCGTGCAGATGTGTGGATGTTTCAGTGCGGCGACCGCCCGGGCTTCGTGTTCCATCCGGTCGCGGGAAACCGAATCTGTCGGGGTCCCCGCCGAGATGATCTTGATCGCCACGATCCGGTCGAGCCGTGTATCACGTGCCTGGTAGACCTCGCCCATTCCCCCGCCACCGATCCGCGAGAGGATCTCGTACGGTCCAGCGCGTTGCCCGATCAGGCTGCCGCGGGCGCGTGCGACGCTCGCCGGGAAGAGCACGGGCGTCTCGAATCTATGCTCAGCCGCGGCCATCGCCGCGACGAGGGACAACACGTCGTTGCACAACGCCGCATCGTCTGCGCACGCGCTCGTGACATACGCGATTCGTTCTGCGACCGGGCGCGACCAGGCGTCGCTCGCGATCGCCTTCGTTCGTTGCCAACGGTCTGCCGTCATCACGCTGGGGGTCATGCCGTGCCGCTGGTGAGGGCCCGATGCAGCCAGCCCTTGGCCACCGCCCACTCGCGTTTGACGGTCGCGGGCGACACGCCAAGAACCTCGGCGGTTTCCTCGACCGTCAGGCCGCCAAAAAAGCGGAGCTCCACGATGCGCCCCTGACCGGGATCGAGGCGCTCGAGCTCACCGAGCGCGCTGTCAAGGGTCAGAATGTCCACCGAGTCCACGGACGGCTGTGGGGCCGCCACGTCGTCCACCGTGACGGCGATGCCGCCCCGGCCACGTTTCTGACTCAGACGTTTCCTCGCATCGTCCACGACGATGCGTCGCATCAGTTGCGCGGCGATCGCGAGAAAATGGGCGCGGTTCTGCCAGTCAACGCCGCGCTGGCCGACAAGCTTCAGGTACGCTTCGTTCACCAGCGCCGTCGTATGAAGTGCGTCACCGCGCCACTCGCGCGCGAGATGCCGCGACGCAATCAACCGAAGCTCGTTGTCACGAGCGGAATCAGCCGATCGAAAGCCTCGCGGCTTCCCTCGCGCCACTGTTGCAACAGGCCGGTGATTTCTCCACCGGGGAGGTTCGGATCCTCCACGTGCGCCTCTCGAAGAGGCCGATTCTTTCATTGGGTTCTGCAGGGGTCAAACCGGTTGAGCCGCTTTTTCGGCGATTTACGCGTATGGGGGCGCGCCACGAACCCGGCCATTGCCGTCAACTCCCGAGGAGAAGAATCATGACATTCGCAGGTGTTCTCACAACGAAACGGGTGGCTCTTGGATGTTTCTGCGCTGGAGCTCTGGCCGCTGGCGCATGTGCCGACGGATCTGGCGTTCCGATACGACCGAGCGCAGGTGCCGCTCCGCACTGGCGGCGTCCGCCCATCGAGCCGGAGACCTCTTCGTGACGAAGGAGTGCTCGCAGTTCGCGGGCCTGGCGGGCCAGTTCTGCACAATCACGTCCTCGAACGTCGACGCCATTGAGGTCGGTTCGAGGGTCATCTATCTAACGGCGCGCGGTCCGGCAGGCCTGGACAGCGACGTCATCCTCGAGCTGCCGGGGCCCGGCAACAACAGGGCATTCGGCCACTGCACGCTCATTGCGCCCGTCCGCCGGTGCACGTTCTCGGGTGGGACCGGGAAGTTCACTCACTTCCAGACGACGGTGGCCGTCTCTCTGCCGTTGGGTGGCCCGGGCGGGCCCAACTTCAGCTGGACCGGCACGTACAGCTTCAGTCCACAGGACTGAGCAGGGACGTCTCGACGCTCGTCAACCTCAGCCCGACCAATGAAGCTGGCACGATTGCCGGGCACCATGGCGGCGCCGAGCGGCCGCTACACGTTCATGTCCTATGAGGGCGGTACGAATCCCGGCGTTGCGGTCATCGACCACGGGGATGGCCATCGCGTGATCTGCCTCGCAGCGCTCGCAAAGGTCGGGCGCAGGACCACGCTACGCCGATCTGTTGCGGTAGGGACGACGGTCGCCCGTCGCCCCCCGCACAGAACCGGACGTGCAGATTTACCGCATCCGGCTCCCACCTTGGGTAACCACGCCAAGCCGCACCAGCGGGTACGGATGACAGATGCGGACAGGCGGAACCCACCGGCGATGTACCGTCGCATGCGATGCCACGGCACATGGCGCTGGCTCCGACGCTGGAGCGTGCGCCACCACAACCGGCTCACGCTGCGCGCGAAGGCGAAGAGCGGCGGATAGTTCATGGGCACACCGTAATAGTGCATGTGACCCGTGACCACCGCGCGCACATACGCGCCGAGTTCCGGGAGGGGCCGGTGCATCCGTCGCCGAAGTTCGAGCTTGACCGCCTTCAGCTTCGCCTGCATCCGTATGCGCATCGTCCGCCGCAGCACCGTGAAGCCGCCCTTCCGGGTCGTCGCGCAGCTATGCGTGAATCCCAAGAAGTTAAAGCTGTCGGGCTTCCCCTCATCGCGCGCTCGCCGGTTCGCCGCCGCGTGGCGCCCGAATTCGAGGAGTCGCGTTTTGTCGGGATGCAGCGTCAGACCGAACCGCGCGAACCGGTCGCGCAGGTCGGTGAGAAACCGCTCGGCGTCGTCTCGATGCTCGAATCCCACGACAAAATCATCGGCAAACCGGACGACGACCACATCGCCCTGCGCCTGCCGGTGACGCCATCGGTGAGTCCAGAGGTCGAAGACGTAGTGCAGGTAGATATTGGCCAGAAGCGGACTCACACTGCCGCCCTGCACCGTACCGACCGCACTCATGAGGCGCTGACCCTCCTCCAGCACGCCGGCGTTCAGCCATTTCTGGATGAGCCGCACGACGCGCCGATCTGCCACACGATGCTCGATAAACCGAATCAGCCATTCGTGCTGCAACGTGTCGAAGAAGCTCCGAATGTCCGCATCGAGCACCCAGTTCACCTTCTTCGTCATGATGCCGACGGTGAGCGCGTCCAATGCCCTGTGCGGGCTGCGCCCAGGCCGGAAGCCATACGAGAACCCGAGGAAGTCCGTTTCGTAAATCGCGTTCAGTACTCCGACGACGGCGCGCTGGACGATTTTGTCTGCCAGCGTGGGAACACCGAGCGGCCGCTGCCGCCCGTCCGTCTTCAGGATGTACGCGCGACGCACCGGTCTTGCCCGGTACGCCCCTCGCCTCAGCCGCTGCGAGAGGTCCTGGAGATTGGCCTCCAAGGCTTCCCCGTAGTGCTGCCACGTTTCTCCATCGACGCCCGCGGCCGCGTCACGCTTCACGGCGAAGTACGCCGCGCGCAGGTGCTCGATGTCATACACGTGGTGGAGGAGCGCGCTGAACCGCTGCTTGCTGTCCCGTTTTGCCGCTTGCCGTACTCGCTCGAGCGCGCTGGGCGTGGCGGTCCGGCGCTGCGTCCGGGCCACGGTATGCTTCGGCGAGTTCCCCTTGGTCCGCTTCCTTCCCTCCCGCGCCTCCGTCGGCCGTTCCGGGGCAACGTTCGGCGCGTTCAGCGGTACTACGAAGCGGTCCGACTTCCCGTGCTCGTCCATCATCGCCGTGGGTCCTCAGACTTCGCGATGCGGCCTTGGTGTGCGCCAAGGCAAGCACGGGACCTCCCGGTTCCCGCGCGAGATGCGTCCGCACGTGCTCGGGGTCTCAGACCGCGCAGGGTTCGGAGCTGTCTCGCGCTGGCGACGACCCCGATGTGGCCTTCCGTTCTTTTCCACGACGTCGGCACCCTGGAGGTGAACAGGTTTTCGCGGCTCAATACCCGGCCCATGCGTACCCCTGTCAACGCTTCACCGCCGTCCTTACGGGCGCGCGGCGCATGACTCGGAGACGATGTGGTTCGCTACTCCTTCATCGTTCGGCTCTTGCATCCGTAACATCTCGTCGGTTTCGACCGGCGCACGGAAAACGCTGTAGGTCCAGGACACTCGCGTGTGCTGCTGAGCGGCGAAAAGACGTGAACGGCCGTCGAGATGCCGTAAGCGGTGACTCGGCCGACCCGATTACCGCGTTACGTTCAGGACATGACGAACCTCCTGACGCAACTCCCCTTCATGATCGCGCTCGCCGCCACTGCCGCACCCGGACTCGGTCAGCGTTCCGCGGCCGGCACGGACTGGCAGGCTGCACTCCTCGACGCGCGGGAAGCCGCGTGGCGCAACTACTACGGCGATACGCACAAGCTCGCGGCGATGCTGCCGGACGATTTCGTCGCGATGGGTCTTGGCGGCAAGTGGGGCAACAAGACCGAAACGCTGGCCAACTCGCGCGCGGACATCGCGGCCGGCATGAAGATCGAATCGCTGAAGTTTCCGGAGAACAAGATCCAGCGGTACGGCGACGTCGCGATCATCTACACGACGTTCGAGCTGGTCCTGTCGAAGAACGGCCAGACGCAATCACCCATCACCGGGCGCGGTACCGAAATCTTCCGATGGGACGGCCTGCAGTGGCTGCATCCGGGGTGGCACCTCGACTCGGGGCGGTGACCACCTCGGGTTCGTTTTCCGCTTCCAGGTTCCTGGTTCGCTTCGGTTCCAGGATCCGGAACCTGCTAGCCGTAAACGATTCCTCTATACGTAACTCAGCCACCGACTCCGCCGCCTCGCCTTCACGCCGGCGAACCACCGGCACGGAAAGTACAGCAGCCCGACGTCCACGACGAACACGACGTACAGCAGCCACAGAGGCCAGTGATCGGCCTGTGGCATGTTCACGTACGGCGCGGTGGCATATGGCCCGGCGTTCGTGCTGCCGGTGCGGAGCACATTGACCAGCAGAGCCGTGACGTGAATCGTCGGGATGTGTAGCAGGTAGTAGAACATCGGCACGCGCCCGAACGTGCCGACCACGTCGGCCAGCCAGCCTCTGGCTCGCTCAACCAGTGGAAGAATCGCGATCGTCGGCCCGAGCGTCATCAAGAGGAACAGCGGGCTCGCCGGATACTTGGAAGCGCTCAGCAGACGAAACAGCACAGGCCTCGTATCGCCTTCTGACGGCGCCAGCCGGTCCATGAGCACCGCGCAAACCACGAACAGTGCCGTCGAGATCAGTCCGATCCTCAGGCAGAGCCGGCGCCGGTCTGCGGGCTCGCGCAGAAGGATGGTCCCGAAGCCATACCCGGCCGCCATGACGCCGATCCACGGCACGATCGTGTAGAGCACGGTCATGCCGAGCCAGCCGTCGGATCCGGCCGGATACACGAACTCCCAGATCGACCCCACCGGTGATCGCATCGACGCCGGCAGCGCGCGCGGGACGAACGAGAACAGCTGCTGGAGAAAAACGATCAGCAGTCCGGCGATGCCAACCGTTCGCGGCTTCAGGGAGACGAACGCCGCGAGAAGCACCATGCACCAGCCCAGCATCCAGATGACGCCGGCGAGCACGAACTGTGAATAGTCGACGTTGAATGTCCAGGAGAAGCGGATCACCGTGAGCTCGAGCAGGACGAGCAGCAGTCCGCGGATGACGAGGTACCGCGAGAGTGTGCCGGTGTCCGCGATCTTGCGTCCGTGCAGAAACGCAGCCGTGCCGGCGAAGAACACGAACGCCGGCGCGCAGAAGTGCGTGACCCAGCGGGTGAAAAAGACGCCGGCGGTCGGCCCGCCGGCGGGAATGCCGGAATACACGCGAACGTGATCGATGGCCATCAGGATCATCACCGCGCCGCGGATGATGTCGAGTGATCTCAGCCGGTGGCTGGCGATCGGACCGATCTCGGATGCTGTTGGAGGTGTCATCGCGATAGCTCGCGAGAACACCATGGAGTGACCGGCCGTCGGCCGCAACGCCTACGACGCGAGCGGCGCCCGGCGTGCCGGGAACGGTCGGTCGGACTTACTCTTCTCGCAGCAACTGCACCGGATCGACCCGCATGAATCCTCACTCAATCGTGAACGCCAGGTACATCAACCCGCCAAGCCGTTCGATCTGAAGCACCACGGACTCGCCCGCCTTGAGGGCATCGAGCGCGGCGCGAAGTTCGGGCAGCCCGGGCACCGGCGTTCGATTGACGGCATGAATGACGTCGCCCGGCTGCAGCCCGCCCTCTCGAACGTCGGTCGCGCCGGCGACCTGCGACACCACGACGACCCCGGAGGACACGCGCACGAGCCGCAAGATCTGGGCGAGGCGCCGGTCCACGCTCACCCCGAGAATGCCGAGACGCGGGACGAGGTTCTGTCGCGGATCGGTCGTCCCGGAGAGAGCTGCCAGTGGCTCCTGGCGCTCGGCCATCGCGACCGGCACCTTCAACTCTTTGCCCTCGCGAAGAATCGAGAGCGTGACGACATCACCGAAGACGCGGCGATACAGGCTGACTTGCAGTTGGCGACCGTTTTCCATGACCTTGTCGTCGAGCGCGAGGACCAGATCGCCCACCTTCAGTCCGGCGCGCGCGCCCGCGCCGGCCGGATCGACGTCGGCGACGACCACGCCGTGATCGCGCGCCAGGCCCAGCCCCGCCGCGAGCGCGGGCGTGATCGTCTGGGCGCGGATGCCGATTTCTCCGCGGCGGACTCGGCCGGTTTTCCGGATCTGCTCGTACACGGTGCGGACGATGTTGCTCGGAGCGGCAAACGCCACTCCCTCGTTCCCGCCGCTCCGGGACGCGATCAGCGTATTGAGCCCCACGAGCTGGCCATTGACGTCCACGAGCGCACCGCCGCTGCTGCCCGGGTTGATGGATGCGTCCGTCTGCACATAGATCATCGGCGCGTCGGGCTCCATTTGGCGCGCGACCGCACTGACGACGCCGAGCGAGACCGAGTTGTTCAGGCCGAGCGGACTGCCGCACGCGAGCACGAGCTGTCCCGGTTTCAGTTCTTCGGAATCGCCGAACGCCAGCGACGGCAGGTTCTCCAGATCGACCTTGATGACCGCGAGATCGGTCTCCACATCGATTCCGATCACCTTTCCGGTCACGGATCGGCTCCGCGTCGCGAGGATCGACTGCCCGGTGGCCGGCATGGGAACCTCGACACGCAGCCGCTGGGCGCCGGCGACGACGTGCGCGTTCGTGACGATGTAGCCATCGGCAGCGACAATGACGCCAGATCCCGATGCGCGCTGGGTCGTGACGAGATCGGCATTGCGCGGCACGACGCCTTGCCCGGGCGCGAACGTCGTCGCAAAGATCTCGACGACGGACGCGCCGACGACGCGTGCCGTCGCTTCGAGCGATCGGCTGAGGTCGGAGGCCGAGGGGGCGGCGCGTGGCTGCGCCTGATCGCGCGCGGCGGGCGCGACCGGCGTCACCCCGAGCACAACGGCGGCTATGAGGATCCGGGCGCGGGTTCCTGCTGGCATCTCGGCACTCTAGCGCGGTTTCGCCGCTTTGCGAGAGGCATGCCAATGCCAGCCAGCAGGATCGCTGGTCGGCCCCGGGGAGACGGGTACGGAGGACTGCGAGCAGCCGCGGCTATCGTGAGCCAACCAGCGAGGACTACTTCACCACCCGCTTCGCGACGCACTCGAAATCGGTGTTGTGCGCCGACATGACGCCCACGAGCGTATCGCGGTCCTTGAGCGAGCCGGAGAAGGTCATCTCCGGGGGACCACCGGTAACGGCGAACGTCAGCTTGCCGCCGCTGAACTCACCACTCAGCTGAAAACTGCCCATCGTGGCACTCGTCACCGTTCCCGAAATGTTCTTTTTCTCCTTTGCGTTGAACTTGAAGTCGAACGCCAGGTCCATCTTGCCGTGCGGTGTTTCCATCGCGGCCTGCCAGAGGCCGACGATCGGCGGTTCCTTTTCCTGAGCTGCCACGATTGGAATCACGGCCGCCGCCATCGCCATTGCGGTCATCACTGCCAGGTACTTTTCGCATGCTCCGACTCCTTTTCAGTTCCCTGTTTCCTTCAAGGCCACCACCGGACGCACCCGTCCGGCTCTGAGCGCGGGCCAGGTCGCCGCGCCGACCGCCACGACGAGCAGCAGCACGGGTACGGCCGCAAATGCCTGGATATCGATCGGAACGCTCGAGGCCACGTGACGATCGATGCCGAGCGCCAGCACCCACCCGGCGACGGCGCCAGCCGCGACCACTCTCAATGTCTCGCCGACGATCTGCCGGACCACACGACCCGAGGTCGCGCCGAGCGCCATGCGCAGGCCCACCTCGGCGTGCCGCTGCGCGACCCCGTACGACACGACGGCGTAGATGCCGATGGCGGCAAGGACCAGGAGCAACGGGCCGAGGACGGCGAAAATGCGCGCCGGAATCCGCTGGAAGATCAGGTTCGTCTCGACGTGCTGGCTGAGGGTGCGGACGTTGTAGAGCGGAAGCGTCGGATCGATGTCGCGCAGCGTGCGGCGTACATCGGCGGCGATGTCCATTTCGCCGCCGGGCCGCGTGCGGACGTGAAGCTCGGCAACCGCCGACGGGCGATCGCGAAACGAGAAGTACAGCGCGGGCGTCGATTGCTCGCCGAACGCGTTCGACAGCGAATCGGCGACGACGCCGACGATCGTGTAGCGGCGTCCGGCAGCCTCGACCCAGCGGCCGACGGGCTCGCCACCGCGCAGATACCGCCGCGTAAACGACTCGTTCACGATCGCCTGGGACGGCGCGTCGGTGTCGCCGAGGCCGGCGAAGTCCGTCCCGGCGCGAAGCGCGATGCCCATCGTGCGGAAGTAGCCGTCGGAGACGGTGTTGGCCACCGCCTGATCGGGCCGCCCGTCGTCGCGCGCGCGCCCTTCGAGCGTGAAGAACCGCGTGCCCATGCCGTGAATGTCGAGCGGCACGGACGTCGCCAGCGCGGCGGCCTCGACGCCGGGGAGCTCCCGCGTGCGCGCGAGCAGACGGGCGGCGAATGCGCGCGAGCTCTCCGGGTCGATGCCTCGGGCGCGCGTGGCGAGGTCGTACGCCGCCAACACCACCCCGTCCTTCTGAAATCCCGGATCCGTTGACTGCGTCTCGTTGAAGCTGCGGACAAATCGCGCGGCGACGATGAGCACCACGATGGCGAGGGCGACCTCGACGAACATCAGCGCGTCCCTGACGCGGCTGCGTCCGGCTGGACTGACGCCAAGGCGCAGCGCCGGTTGGGCATCGAGCCGGGCGAGCTGCCACGCCGGCGCAAGACCGAAGAGCACTCCTGAAAGCAGACCGAGACCGGCCGCAAACGCCACGGTCACGACGTCGACCGCCGACTCGAACCGGAACGACACGCCGGCGGGGGTCGGCATCGGCACCGCGCGCAACGCGTCGGTGCCCCACACGGCGAGGGCGACGCCGAGTGCAGTTCCCGCGCCCGCCAGCACCAGACTCTCCGTGAGAAGGAGGCTCACGATGCGCGCGCGCCCGCCGCCGAGCGCCAGTCTGACCGCCACCTCCTGCCGTCGGGCGCTCGCGCGCGCGAGCAGAAGACTGGCGGTATTGCCGCACACCGTGAGGAGCACGATGAACATCAGGCCCTGCAACACTGCCAGCGCGCCGAGCAGCATCCGTTGCGGACCACGCGGCGCTCGCCAGATCGGCAGGACATCGGCGCGCATCGAGCGGCTGATGTCCGGGTACTCGCGGGCGAAGTCCGCCATCGCCGCCTCGAGCTCGGATTGAGCGACGTCCGTCGAGACGCCCGGCTTCAGGCGGCCAATGAGCGAGTACCCGCGCTGGCCGCGCGTCTCGAGCTCACGCGAGCCTGACTGCACGGCCGGGGCGAAGGTGGCGGGGATCCAGAGGTCGAACGACACACCCATCAGGGTTCCGCGGAAGTCCGGCCGCGCGATGCCCACGACGGTAAACGTCCGGTTGTTCACCCGGAGTGTCCGCCCGATCGCATCGGGACCGCCGCCGAGCCGCGCCTGCCAGAACGCGTGCGAAACGACCGCGACGGGTTCTCCCGCCCCGCCGGCGATCGGCGCGTCGTCGATCGAGAAGAACCGGCCGAGCGCCGGTGTCAGACCCAGCGCGGTGAAGTAGTTCGGAGAAACGAGAAGGCCGAACGTGCGCTCGCTCCACGCCGCGTCACCGACGCTGAAGGGCGCCATGCGAAACGCGATCAGATCGGCAAACGCCGGCATCCGGTCGCGCAAGTCCCGGAACTCGAGCCAGGATGCGCCCGGATAGATGCCGCTGTCGGTCCTGGGCTCGACGAGGTAGAAGCTGCCGCCCGACGGCACCCCGGCGAGCGGCTGCAGGGTGCGGGCCTGAATCCACGAGAACACCGTCGTGTTGACGCCGACCCCGATGCCGAGCGAGGCGATGACGACCGCGGCCACACCGGGCATGCTCCGAATCGTTCGAACCGCGTGCCGAAGATCCCGAAACAGCAGAAAGACGGCGTGCCGCACGACACCGACGCTACGGCATCACGACTGAATCGCCCGTGAACGGGTTATTCAGCCCGCGTTCAGGTTGATGCGGGCTATAACAAGACCTCCGAGGTCATTTTACGAATTGTGAAAAATGACCTCGGAGGTCATTTCATGCGCATTCTGATCGTCGAAGACGAGGCCCAGATCGCGAGCCAGCTGACCGCGGCTTGTGAGGAGGCCGGCTATGCGGTGGATGCGGCCGCCGACGGGGCGCGCGCGGACTTTCTCGTCCGGACGGAGCCCTACGACGCGGTCCTGCTCGACCTCGGGCTGCCGTCGATCGACGGCCTGACCCTGCTTCGCCGCTGGCGGGGCTCCGGGATCGCCGTGCCGGTGCTCGTCCTCACCGCGCGCGACAGCTGGCACGAGAAGGTCCAGGGGATTGACGGCGGCGCCGACGACTACGTGGCGAAGCCATTTCGAATTGAAGAAGTCCTCGCGCGCCTGCGCGCGCTCATCAGGAGATCGACCGGGCACGCCGCGATCGAGCTCAGATGTGGTCCGCTCGTGCTCGATCCCCGCAGCGCGCGCGTCACGGCGTCTGGCCTTCCCGTCAAGCTGACGAGCCACGAGTTCAAAGTGCTTTCATACCTCATGCACCACTGCGGGCGCGTCGTCTCGCAGAGCGAGCTCACCGAGCATATCTACGCCCAGGGATTCGATCGCGATTCGAACACGGTGGAGGTGTTCGTCGCGCGGTTGCGGCGCAAGGTGGGACCGTCGATTATCGAGACGGTGCGCGGGCTGGGCTACCGGATCGCGCCGGCTGACGCGGCGCCGGCGACGAGTCCTGAATCCCGGCGGCAATAGTGGCGCTCCTCTCGCTGCGATTCCGCCTCCTCGTCGGCGCGCTGCTCTGGACGGTCGGACTGTTCTCGGCCACGAGCGCCCTCGTCGTGCGCGCGGTCCTGAAGCACCCGCACGCGGCCCGAACCTTTCACGACGTCTTCGAGCAATTCTGGACGGTGTCATTCATCTCCGCCGTCTGCATGCTCGTCGGGTTCTGGCAGGTGCGGCGGGCGCTGTCGGCGATGGACGATCTGCGCGGGCGGCTGGCCGACCTTCACGCCGGACGCGAGCGACGGCTCGAGGGCCGGTATCCGGCCGAGCTCGAGCCGCTCGTCCGCGATCTGAACACGTTGCTCGATCAGCGGGAACAGGCGCTCCGGCGCGCCATCGCAAAATCCGGCGACCTTGCGCACGGGCTCAAAACACCGCTCGCCGTCCTCTCGCACGACGCCGAACGCGCCGGGTCGGCGGGTGAAAACGACGTGGCGGCGTCGATCCGGCAGCAGGTCGACCGGATGCGACGGCAGATCGCCTATCACCTCGCGCAGGCGCGCGCGGCGGCGTCCGGCGCGGCGCCCGGCGCCCGCGCGTCTCTCGCCGAATCGGCGGACGGACTGTCACGGACGCTGCGGCGGCTCCACGCGGAACGCGGCGTCGCCATCGAAGTCAACGTGCCGGCCGACCTCGCCGTTCGGGCGCAGCGCGAGGACCTCGACGAGATGCTCGGCAATCTGCTCGACAACGCGTGCAAATGGTCCAGGACGCGCGTGGTGCTGACCGCGTCCCGCCCATCCAGTCAGATCGTGGCGACGGTTGACGATGACGGGCCAGGCCTCGAGATGTCGATGCGCGACGCCGTCCTGCAGCGTGGCGTGCGCGCGGACGAGGCCGCGCCGGGAACCGGATTGGGACTGGCCATCGTCCGCGATCTCGCCGAGCTGCACGGCGGCACGATCGTGCTGCGCGATTCACCGCTGGGCGGACTCCGGGCAGAATTGACCTTACCGGCCGCCTGACCCTCGCAACGCCAGCTCCAGCAATGCGGGCCCGGCCGCGCCGGCGCTGTGCACGCCGTACACCGCGTCGGGCTCGAGCGCCTGCTTCTGCAGCCACTCCGCGAAGAACCGGTTCATCGCCGCGCGCCCCGACGGCGGAAACGGCAATCCGATCGCGTAATAGAACAGATCGCCCTGGAACACGACCCGTTCGGCAGGCAGCCACACGATCAGGTTTTCCGCGGTATGCGGATTCGGACCCGTATTGAGAATCTCGATCGATCGCGAACCGTCCGAGATCGTGCGGCGGCGTCCAACCGTTTCGATTCGCGCGGGCCGACCGCTCGTCGCGGCGACAGCCCGCGCAACGGCTGCGCGGTCGCCGGGCGCCACGAGCATCGTCGCGCCGATCCGGGCAAACAGCCCGGCGCCGCCAAGGTGATCGCTGTGGTGGTGGCTCAGCACGACGAACCGGATGGGCTTCGACGGCATGGCTTTTCCGATCGCGGCGAGAAAATCCGCCGAGACCTGCGTCGCGCCAGGACGCGCCGGAATGCCTTCGAAGCCCGGATGCACGGCCGGCGCTTCGACGGCGACGAGGAAATCCCGGAACTCGACAGCCATGACGACGAAGCCGCTCACGTCGAACACGTGCACACCCGGCTTGACCTCGCCGGTGGCTGGAAGGGGCGTCGGTGAGGTGGCCGTGAAGGTCGAGACGTGATCTTGAGCTGGCGGCGCGGGCATCCCCAGTACCGACGGACGCCGTGACGATCCGCCGAAACTGGCGAACGCCACCTCCTGGAACGGCACGCCGTCGATGGTGATCGTCTGCCCGCTCGGGATCGCGCCGAGCTCGGCGTGCGGACGCCAGTGACGCCAGTGCCACACCACAGGCACGTTTCCGGCGCCCGGGAGATCCCCGCGGAACTCCACCGCGCGGACGACCCGCGGCGACGCCTGTGCAATGGAGAGCGTCAGCTCGGATCCATCGCGCATCGTCACGACGACCTCGTCCGAGGCGCCTTCCTCCACGCGTTTGATCTGCTTCCAGGAGACCTTAGGGGCCTGCACCGCCTCGAGAAGTAGAAGGTGCGGCACGCGGCGCGCTATCGCCCGCCGCCGAGGCTCGGGCGCGGGCGTGCTTCCCATGCCGCGCTGATGGGTGACCCAGTCGTAAAACGAGGTGCCTTCGGCGGACATGACAATGCGGCGCCAGCGAAGGCTGTGATCATTGCGTGCCGACTTCCGCTCCCACGACGTGGTCAACGTGTCGGCGTCGATGCCAACCGACTCGTCGTGAACGCGCCAGGTGGCGGTTCCCGGTCGAAGCCCCTGGAGGTCGGCCGAGAGGTTCTCGCGGCCGTTCGCGACCGTGTGCCAGTACCTGATGCGCTCCAGCGCAGCACGACCGCCGAGGTCGGCGAGCGCCCGCTCGAGCAGGTCGCGACCTTTGCGTTCAGCGTCCGGCTGGTAGGCGGGGGCTGACGCAGCGAGCGCGAGCGCGATCGCGATCGTCGGCGGGAGCAGCAGCCAGGTCTTCATGCGCGTGAAATGACCTCGGAGGTCATAGTAAACTCGACCATTCCCGCACGGGCGACGTCCAAACCCGCGAATCATTTGCCCTCACGTCTTCAGCCCAGGAAAATATCCGCCCGATGATGACGGACTCCCCTTCTGTCTGGCACTCGACCCCCCGGCGCTGGCCGTATCTGGCCCTGTGGGCTTTTGTCATGATCGCGACGGTCGGCGCGGGCCGCGGGAACGCCCAGACGGTCGTCATGCGTGTGCTCGCCGCGGATGCCACGCTCGAGGCCACGCTGGGACAGGTGACCGCGTCCGGGAAAGCCGGTCCCGATGGCATCGCGCGCGCGGTCCTGAACGCGGTTGACGCGGCCCCGACCGCAGAGCTGGTCGTGGTGGTTTACGTCGATCAGTGCGGGACGAACTGGCGAGCGGTGCTCGTCGAGCGGACGACCGACGTGCCGCCTCCCAACCCGGGCTGTATCCGGCGAGAGATCCCCGGCGCTTTCGTCGTGCGGCGCATCACCTCGCTCAACATCGACGTCACCGGAAGCGCGCCGACGCTGCTCATCAGGCAGGGGCCGCCGCCTGAGTCGTGGCTCGAGGGAGTCAAGGGGTCAACCGTCGAGCGCTTCATACCGCCCGCCGGACTGATGGTGTTCGGGGGAGGCGGCATCGGCCGCGTCAAAAACGTCGTCAATCTGTTCTGCGGCGATGTCGCGGACTGCAGCGGAGACTCGTGGAGGCCAACCTTCACCGGCGGCGTGACGTTCTGGCTGACGCCGTACATCGGCGCGATTGGGAGCTACACGGCGCCGCTGGAAAGCACGACGACGGGAAGCGGCGCCCGATTTCGGTTCAACAGCGAGTTCGCCACGGAACTCCTGACGGTCAGCGGCGCCGTCGGCGTGCCGGTTCGCCGGGTGAGGCTGTTCGGCCATGCTGGCCTCAACTATCACCGCGGGCGGTTTACGACGATCCAGACGACCGATCCGGCCACGGTCACCGTCGATGGCGAACCGTTCGTGCTTCAAGGTGGAACACAGACGTTCGACTACGAAACGAGCGGCTTTGGCTGGATCTGGGGCGGCGGCGCGGAGATCTGGGCGACGTCGCCGCTCGCGATTTACGCCGAGCTCAAGTTCGTCGGTATCAAGGGGGATGACCGCAGAGGGGGCGAGTTCACCGTCGACGACACGATGAGGGTCTTCCTCGCGGGCGTGCGGTACCGGCTCGGGCGATTCGGCCGGTGAACGTTACCGGTGTTGTGCGCCCGTAGCCTCAGTCGACACCGACAGAAGTTCGATCTCAAAGAGGAGCGCGGCATATGGTGGCAACACGTTCGTACGCGGCGCACCGTACGCGAGCGACGGCGGTACGACCAGTCGCCGGATTCCGCCGACCCGCATGCCCGGCACTCCCCGCTCCCACCCGGCGATGACGCCGCCCGATCCCAGCCGGAAAATAAACGGATCACGACCGACCGATGAATCGAACACCGCACCTTTCGCATCCGGCCGCGAATCCTCGTGGAGCCAGCCGGTGTAATTGACGGAGACGACCATCCCGGTGACCGCCTCGTCGCCAGCGCCGATTTGCAGGTCGGTCTGGCTGTACGGCGGCGTTCGTGTCGGTGTCGCCGTGCCGATGCACGCGGAACCGGCGGCGAGGACGACGAGCACAAGTACGAGAAGAGGGCGTGACGAGATATGACCTCCGAGGTCATTTTACAGGAATGGAAAAAAATGACCTCGGAGGTCATTTCAGACGTTTGGTCTTGGTGGAAAGACTGTCCGACCAGGCGCGAAACGAGAGGGTTGCCGAACCGACGCGGATCGAATCCCCATCCTTTAATACTCGCGGGTCGGTTACCCGGCTGCGTCCGACGAACGTGCCGTTCGTGCTGGCGAGATCCTCGAGCAGTACCTGATTGCCGCCCCGAGCCAGGCGCAGCCGTGCGTGCCGCCGCGACACTCCTTCCAAGTCGAGCCAGACTTCGCACCTTGGATCGCGCCCGATGACCGTCTCTCCTTCGGCAACGACCACGGTCCGCCCGTCGACCGAAACCCAGAATCGTGCCCCCTCGGCTGGCACACGGCGATCGTCGTCGGCCTCGACCACGTCACCCGCAAACGCATACCCGATCCGGTGCACGGTCCTGATCAACCGGGGGTCGGCGGCCGGATCCGAGAGGGCGCGACGGATCTCCCCAATCAGCACGGCGAGGTTGGCTTCGACGACGTGGGTGTCCGGCCACAGGCGCGCCTGAAGCTCGTTTTTGGGCACGACGTTCGGCCGATGTTCGAGCAGGACGCACAGAAGATCGAACGCCTTGACGGAGAGATGCACCTCGCGGTCGGCGGCGAGAAGCTGCCGGCGGTCGGAATCGAGGGCGAAGTCGTCAAAGCGGATTTTCACAACGGCCATCCGGCGGGCGCCGCCCGCCTTACGGAAATCCTGCAATTCCTTTAAGACTCTACCCCAGCCATTCGAGTGAAAGTGTTCCCATGCCGTCCAGGCTCCCCGCGAGTGACCTGATCGACGCGGTGCTCGACAACATGCGCCAGAACCTCGAGCACCTGAAGTATTCGACGCTGGCGCCAAGCCGCTACATCGTCTATCTGCATCCCCGGGAGCACGCGCGGCTGAACGGGATCGTGCCGCGGTTGCAGGCCGAGACGATCCGTGCGCTCGACGAGGAGCTCCGGCGACTGAACCGGCAGTCGGTGTTGCAACGATCCGTCAGGCGACTGACGGGCCAGCGGCCGGCAGTCCAAAGCGCGGGACCGCAGTGGGAGATCGAATTCCTGAGCGATCCCGACGGCGAAATCGAAGAAGGCACGGTGCTCATCGATTCGGAACTCGTCCTGCCCGCCCAACCGGAGCTCGGCGTCGGCGAGCGGACGCGCCGGATCACGACGACGGTCGCGCCGCAACAGACGACATCACGGGAACAGACGATGAGTACGGGCTCGTCGTCGACCGCCCCAACGGTGTTCGCGCGGTTGTCGTACGAAGACCGCGGCGGCCTTCATACGCACGAGGTCTTGAAGGACTCGATCACCATCGGCCGCGGCGGCATCGCCTACCCGGTGGACATCCGCGTCTCGTCGTCCGAAGACGTCTCGCGGGAGCACGCCCGCATCCGCCGTGATCCTCGGACGGGGCGCTTCTTTCTGATTGATCTCAGCCTGCTGGGCACGACGCTGGACGGCCGGCACGTACCGCGCGGCTACGACAACGGCGAACACGGCAAGCGAGAGAACGGCGACGAGACGGCCTTGCCGGACCGGGCCCGTATCGGTCTGGCAGAGACGTTGTACATGGATTTCGCGCGGCTTCGATGATGACTCTTCTCCTCTGGGTCCGCTTCGGGTTTCTTCTCGCCCTGGCCGGCGTAGTCGCGCTGTACGTCTGGGCGGAGCTTCGATCGAATGAGTAGTTCCCGATCGCACTTCGCCGATCCGGGCACCCGGCCGACCCGCATGGCTGCATCGGGTTCCGTGCGCGCCGCGGGGCACACCCACCCGGGTCTCGTCAGGAGTGTCAACGAAGACCGGTTCCACGTGGACGAGCGGCGTGGGCTCCTGATGGTGGTCGACGGCCTGGGCGGACAGGCCGCCGGCGGAAAGGCGGCCGACACGGCGCTCGCGGTGCTGCGTATGCGGCTCGAGCGGCGCGACGGTTCGGTCGCCGAGCGGATTCGCGAGGCAATCACCACCGCCAACAACGAGATTCATCGGCTGGCGGCGACCCGCCCAGAGTGGCACGGCATGGCGTGCGTGCTCACCGTTGCCGTCATCGAGAATGGCCGCGCGGTCATCGGCCACGTCGGCGACACGCGGCTCTACAAGCTGCGTTCGGACGGCATCGAGAAAATCACGCAGGACCACTCGCCGGTTGGTGAGCGCGAAGACGCCGGCGAGCTCTCCGAAGCGGACGCGATGCGCCATCCGCGGCGGAACGAGGTGTACCGGGATGTCGGGTCGGAGCCCCACAACGCGCACGATCCGGAGTTCATCGACATCTACGAGATTCCGGTCGAGCCGGATGCCGCCCTGCTCATCTGCAGCGACGGCCTCACGGACATGGTGAGCCTGGCCGCCATCGGTCAGATCGTCTCCCGGATGGCCGGGGACGCCCGGCACGTCGTCCAGGCGCTCGTCGACGCCGCGAACGCCGCCGGGGGGAAAGACAACGTCAGCTGCGTATATGTGGAGAGGGAACAGTTCGCCAGGCAGGTGCGCGGGCCCGAACCAGGGCGGCCGCGTGCGTTCCGAGACTTGCTTGCAGGCACCATCCTGATGGCCCTTGCCGTAATGGTCGTGATGATGCGCGCCTCACCCAGCCGGCCGATGGTGACCATCGAAGGACCTCGGCTACCGGTGACGCCGTCGGATGGCGTCGTGGTCGTCCGGCCTGGCGGATCGATTGCCGCCGCCATTGCGGAAGCCGCGGCTGGGACGGACGTGATCGTCGAGCCCGGTGAGTACCGCGAGCGTCTCGTTCTTCGGAACGGGATCCGGGTCGTCAGTCGTGTCCCGCGCGCGGCGACGATTCGGCTGCCCGGCGGCGCCTCCGAAAGCGAAGCGGCCGTGGTGGCCATTGGATCGATGACGGCGGAACTGTCCGGATTCCGGATCGTCGGAGACGCCGCGACGCCGCTGGGGACGGGAATCGTCGTGCGGGACGCGGCGGTCTCGATCGTCAACTGTGAGATTTCCGGCGCGGCGCGAACGGCTCTGGATCTGGGCGGCGGACACGCCGTGGTGATTGGCAGCGACATTCACGACAACCCGGGCACGGCGCTGGAGATCCGATCCGGCGCCGCCCCGCGCGTGACGCACAACGTCTTTTCCCGCAACGGTCTGGCCTCCCGCGCCGGCTCGTCCGTCATCGTCGAGCGAGGCGCGAATCCAGTGGTCTCCGGCAACATCTTCGAAGGCGCCGCGCCGCTCACGGCTCCCGACGAGGCGGTCCGCGGTCAGATCCAGCAGAACAACTGGTTCGTGGCGAGCCGCCGGGCGGAGTCCCCCACCGCCACCAACGGACGCGATTGATGAGTACGGGCATCTTCAACCGGATCGGGCCCTACGACATCGACCGCGAGATCGGGCGCGGCGGCATGGCCGTGGTGTTTCTCGCCCGCGACACGCGAACCAACACCGACGTCGCGCTGAAGCAGGTGCCGGTCGGGACCGACCGCGAGGGCCGGGAGATCTTCGAAGCCGAGCAATGGGGCGCGAGGCTGCAAGAGCAGTTCTCCACCGTGAGCGCGCTCGTGCCGAAGGTCTACGAACACTGCACGATCGGCGATCACTTCTACGTCGCGATGGAGTACGTCGATGGCGAAAATCTCTCTGACGCCATCGCCCGCGGACCGATGCCCGCCGCGCGCGCGGTCAGCATCGCGTCCGAGCTCGCGAGTTTTCTGGAAGCGGCGCACCGGTTCGAAGTGACGCTGAACGATCGCAACCTGCGATCGCTGCTCCACGGCGACCTGAAACCGAAAAACATCCGCATCACGCCCGACGGGCACATCAAGGTCCTCGATTTCGGCATCGCGAAGGCGCTTTCGATGACGCGCCGGGTGACGCGCAACGACTTCGGCAGCATCGCGTACCTCTCCCCAGAACGGCTCGAGACCGGTGAAATCGACGAAGCGTCGGACCTCTGGTCGATCGGCGTGCTGCTCTACGAGATGCTGAGCGGCGTGCCGCCGTTCCGCGGCGCCGACACGCGGCGTGTGGAAGATCGCATCAAGGCCCGGCGGCCGCCAGCGCCGCTCGATCCGGGCTGTCCCATCGCCCTTCGCGCCATCGTCGCGAAAGCGCTCGCGCCGGACATGGCGGGACGGTATCTGACAGCCTCGGCCATCATCGAAGATCTCCGGCGGTTTACCGCCGGAGAGGAAACCGAGGCCGAACGCGAGGGTTGGTCCCGGCGCGTCGACGAAGAGGCGCCGACACGATCGACCCGAGCGCCTGTCACGATCGTCGAGCCCGAAACGAAACGGACGTCACACGACCGCGGCGGCAAGGGCGCCACGCCCGTCGTGCCGCCAGTCGCCACCGGCGGTGGTTCGCCGAAGCGACGACGATGGCTGCGGCGTTTTGCCGCGGCCGGATTCGTGTATTTCATCATCGCGGCAGGAAACGAAGGGTGCATCAGCGCGAGAGCCAACCGGCTCGCGGGTACGGTGGAGGTGCAGGAGCTTTCGGAGCTCGCCCAGGCGTGGGAGCACCGTGATGTGCTCGTTCGGAAGAGCTGGCTCGGCGGTGTTGGCGTCGGCGAGCTCGAGCGAGCGCTCGTCCGCCAGACCTCGGTCCTGGCCGATCGGGTGATCGAGAACTACCGCCTGCCCCGGCCGACCGTTCGTGAAGCCCAGTGGGCGTCGGCCCGCGCGAACCTGGCGCGTGCGGTCGCGGTCACGCCGAACAACAGGTTGAAGGCGGCGCTGCGGTACTGCGATGGCCATCTCCACCGGATCAACGGCGAAGCGCGAAAACGGCGTGGTGAAGCCGAGGCGGCGCAGCAGTCGTTCACCGACGCGGTTGCGGCGTTCCGGGAAGCGGCAGAACAGCGTTCGGATTGGCCCGATCCGTTCCTCGGTCTCGCGCGCACGTTCATCGCGATGCAGGACCTCGACCGCGGCACCGATGCGTTCAAGCGGGCGGAGTCGCTCGGCTATGCGCTCGGCGAGCGCGAGACCGCGCAGCTCGCGGACGGCTACGGCGAGCGCGGCGACGTGTGGGCGCGGACGGCCGCAACGCTCCGCGGGATGACGCAGGAAGAGGACTATCTCAGTCGCGCCGGCGAGGCGTACCGCGAGGCGTTGACGCTCTATTCCAAGATCGTCGATTTCACCGACACGGCGATCAGCATCAGGCGCGTCGATCGGCGGCTCAAGCAGATCGAGGAACGGCTGTCGGTCATCAAGAAAGACCACTGGTTCGGACTCCCGTGGCGCTGACTCGCATCACCGCCGGGGAGCGCAACGACCGCCGCGCGCGGCTGAGCGCTGCCAGCTTCGGCACGGGCGACCTCGTGCTCGCCGCCACGTCGCTCGTCGCGGCGATCGCGATTGCCCTGGCGTACGCCGGCCGCATGGGCACGCTGGCCTGGTCGGCCGAGGCCGCCGGCCAATCCGGCCGTTCTCAATCTGAATACCGTGACGAGTACCGGGGCGCTCGAGCCCGTGCTGGGGCAGGTGTTCGACAAGCCCGGCTGACGCGAAGTTCGCAGCGCGTAAACTCTTGCAGTTTCTCGTCAGCGGCCCGGAAGACCGGCAGCTGCTGCCGAATGTCGGCGGCCTGCTCCGGATTCAGGTCCCGGTCGAAGAAATCGATCGCGACCAGCCGCTGGTCGAATACGCGGAACGACTCCGCGCCGCACGGGCGCGCGCGTTCACGGCGGAACGGCCGTTGCCGGTGACGGTTCCGGTGTTGACGACAGCGGACTTGCTGAAGCTGAAGCCGCGGCTTGGCGTCCGGACCGAGGCGTCGTTCCAGCGGGCGCTGCTCGTCTGGGTGGTTCTTTACGTCGTCGGCTTCCATGCGGTCTCGCTGATCTGGCGGCGCCGGCGAATCGATGGCGATCGATTGCTTCTGTCGGCGGCGCATCTCCTGACAGGCCTCGCGTTCGCGGTTCTCGTGAGCCGGGCGGATCCGCTGCGCGACACCATGCTGTTCGTCCGGTTCGCTCAAGGCACGCTGATCGGTCTCGTCTTTCTGTCGCTCGCATCGGCCATCGACTTCCGAAAGAAGGTGTTCGGAGAGCTCAGCTACGTCCCGCTCGCGCTCGCCGGCCTGTTGTGTGTCGTGCTGATCGTCTTCGGCGGAGGCCCGGGCGGAAGCGGCGCGAAGGTGAATCTCGGTCCGGTGCAGCCGATCGAAGCGATCCGTCTGCTCCTGGCGCTATTCCTGGCCGGCTACTTCGCCAGCAAGTGGGAATTGCTGCGCGACATCCGCAGCAAGACGTTCCGCGACCGGCCGGTCCCGAGCGCGCTCAATCTCCCGCGCGTGGAATACCTGCTGCCGGTGTTGATCGGCGTCGCCGTGGCGCTCGGCTTTTTCTTCATCCAGAAAGATCTCGGACCGGCGCTCTTCCTGTCGTTCGTCTTCCTCGCGATGTACGCCGTGGCCCGCCGACGTGTTGGGCTCGCCGTCGCGGGGCTCGCTCTGCTCATCGCCGGCTTCTACGTGGGCTACCGGCTCGAGATCTCCCAAACGCTCGCCGAGCGGGTTCGCATCTGGCAATCGCCATGGGACAACACCGCGCGCGGCGGCGACCAGATCGCGCAGGCGCACTGGGCGCTCGCCACGGGCGGCATCTCCGGAACCGGGCTTGGCATCGGCGACAGCCGGTACGTGCCGGCCGGTCACACGGACCTCGCGCTCTCAGCCATCGGCGAGGAGCTCGGCGTTGTCGGTCTGCTGCTCATCGCCGTGGTGTACGGCCTCGTCGTGCGGCGTGGATTCCGCATCGCGCGCGCGGCGCCCAGCGACTACGCCTTCTTTCTCGCGCTCGCGGTCACACTGATGCTGATCGTGCCGGTGCTCGTCATGGCTGGCGGCATGCTCGGGTTGATTCCGCTCACCGGCGTCGTGACGCCGTTCCTGAGCTATGGCGGGTCGGCGATGGTCGTGAACCTGACCGGCCTCGGCATCCTGGCCGCGATTCACGGCAGCCGCAGGCCGGCCGCCGCAACCGAACCGTTCAAGGCGCCGCTGCGGTCGCTGGCCGCCGTGCTCGGCGCGTCGGCCGCGGTCCTGATCGCCGGGCTCGTCAAGGTCCAAGCCGTGCAGCCCGACGACTACCTCGTGCGTCCGCAGCTCTCGATGCAAGCCGACGGCGGGCGGCGTTATCTCTATAACGCTCGCGTCCTCGACGTGGCCCGCCAGATCCCGCGCGGCACCATCTTCGATCGGCAGGGGCTTCCGCTCGCGACCGGCGATCCCGATCTGGTCGCGAAGTCGGCCGACGACTATCGAACGTTCGACATCGAGGTCGACCGGTCCTGCCCGAATCGCGGCGAACGCTGCTACCCGCTCGGCGGCGTGGCCTTTCACGTGCTCGGCGACGCGCGGACCCGCCTGAACTGGAGCGCGTCGAACAGCTCGTACATCGAACGTGACGCGGAGGATTGGCTCCGCGGGTTCGACGATCACGAGGCGACGATCAGGACGACAGATGAATCCGGTCAGACCACGATCGCGGTGAAGCGCGATTACCGCGAACTCGTGCCGCTCGTGCGGCACCGCTACCAGCCCAATCATGCGGCCGTCAAAGCGGTGCTCAAACGCCCGCGCGATGTGCGGCTCACGCTCGACGCACGCCTGCAGAGCAGAGTGGGATCGATCCTCAGCCGGTACGCAAAGGCATCCGAGAGCGGGCACGCCGCGGCGGTCGTCATCGACGCGGAGACCGGTGCCATCCTCGCGGCGGTGAGCTACCCCTGGCCCGATCTCGAGTCGATCGAAGAGGGCGTGCGACCCGACGCCGGAGAGATCGAAGACGAGCTGCTCGATCGCGCGCGGTACGGCCTGTATCCGCCGGGCTCGACGTACAAGCTCGTGACGGCCGCGGCGGCGCTCGATGCCGCAGGCTCCGGGGCGCTGCGCTTTGCCTGCCGGCGGCTGCCGGATGGACGCGTCGGCGCGGACCTCCCGGGCTTGCGTCCGATTCGCGATGACGTGCTCGACAAACATCCGCACGGAACGCTCGGCCTGCACGACGCGCTGGTGGTTTCCTGCAACGCGTACTTCGCACAGCTGGCGCTGCGGGTCGGCCGGAAGCAGCTCGAATCGACGAGCGCGCGGGCCGGTATTCCCGTGCCGGCGTCACGGAACGGCGGCCTCGACGCGCTGGCGCACGACGGATACGGCCAGGGCCAGGTCCTGGCGACGCCGCTCAAGATGGCGCGCGTCGCGGCCGCGGTGGGCACCGACGGCGCCATTCGCGCTCCCCTGCTGTATCCGACGGCCGAACCATCGAAACCCGAGCGCCTCATGTCCGCCGAGTCTTCGCGGCTGCTTGCGCGGGCGATGCGCGACGCCGTTCTGCAGGGCACCGGCAGGCAGTTGCGCGCACACCCGTCCCGGATTGCGGGCAAGACGGGAACCGCGCAGGTGGCCGGCTCGCCGTCGCATGCCTGGTTCACGGGGTTCGCGCCGTACGGGCCGGCGACGAAGCGGATCGCGTTCGCGGTCATTCTGGAAAACGCGGGATACGGCGGCTCGACCGCCGCGGCGGCGGCCGGCGAGATCGTCTCGGCGGCCTCGTCGCTGGCCGACTACGCTCCTGGCGCTTCGTCGGAGTCTCGCCGAAGCGCTTCGCGCGAAGGCGGAAAGCTCGTCAGGGAGCGGTAGCGTCATGGACATCCTGGGCAAGGCCCGGCAGCTCGAATCTCGCATCGGACGCGCGCTGGATAGGGCGTCGCAACGTGTGGCCGGTGGAGAATCCGAGGCGCTCGAGCCGCTGGAGATCGTGCACCGCATTCTGCACGCGGTGGACGGGCACGTGGAACCGGCAGGCCGCGGCATCCGGATGTTTCCATTCAACCGGATCCGCGTCACGCTTCTGGCGGTCACGCGGCATGAACGCGCACGCCTCGACGCGATCGTCAAAGGCCAGCCGTCACTCCACGATCGCCTCGTGGATCGGCTGCGGGCGGCCGGTTGCGATCCCACCGGGCTGGCCGTGGCCATCGTCTACGCGGCCGTCCGGACCGAAGGCTGGCGGCACCCGCAGTTCCATCTCGAATTCGATCGCGTCGCGCATGCGGCGCGTGTGACCGCGCCGGCCGATCCGGATGGTCCCGGGCTGGAAATCTTCGTGACCAAGGGCGCGGCGGAAAAGCGCCATTACTCCCTCCGCGGCGCGCGGATCGATCTCGGCCGGCGGTTCGAAGTGCGCAACAGCCAGCGGCGGTTGATCCGCACGAACCACGTCGCCTTCCTTGACGACGAGAACACGGCCAATCAGAGCGTCTCGCGCTGCCATGCGCACATCTCGTTCGATGCGGCGACCGCGAGCTATCGCGTGCACGACGACGGCAGCGCGCACGGCACCGCCGTGCTGAGGAACGGCAAGTCGATCGACGTCGCGCGCGGAGCCCGGGGCGTGCGGCTGTGCTCCGGCGACGAGGTGCTGCTTGGCGAGGCGCGGATTCGAGTGAAGGTCGCCGAGGCGTGAGGGCAGCGCTAGCCGAACGAATCGACTCATAACGCGCAGCCGCAGTAGATCCGTACCCATCCAAAGCGCTAGAGCCGTTCCATTTGTCTGTGGCGGGTGGAAACGGCTCAGCGGTTTCCGTTAGGCTGTCATGGAGACGTGCAGGGAAGGGGGACGGGTCTTGCTCGCGCAAGCGAGACCCGTCCCCCTTCCCGTGCACGTCACTCGACGACACCGAAACGGAAACCGCTCTGGTGTTTGCTTCGAAACCGCCGCGCGGCGGCCAAGGAGACTCTCATGCGAAGACTGGTGATTCCGGCGATCGCGGCGGCGATCGGATTTGCGGCGGCATCGACCGCGCTCGAAAGCCAGGGACGAGGCGGCGCTCGAGGGGCCGCGGCAGGCCAGCGCCCGCCGGCGCTGCTCCAGAATTACACCGAGTTCAGCGTCACCGCGCCTCCCGCGGCGCTGGAGCTGGATCCCTTCTACAAGAAATACACGGACGCTCACGGCATCCCTGTCGTGACATCCGAGAAGGTCCCTGACGCCGCGCTGCTGATGGCCCGCGACATCGTCAAGTTCATGCTGGCCGATCGGCCGGACCTCCGGAAGGAGCTGATCCGCAAGAAGTGGAAGCTGGCGATCATGGCCGAGAGCGAAGTCACGTACGACATCCCGGAGCACCGGAAGTTCCGGCCCCTGCCGAAGATCGACGACGAGCGGCTGACGCCGCAGCAGCGGGAGACGTACAACCAGCCCGGCGGCGTCGGCAGCATGACCGGCGAGCAGTACTGGAATGCACGCGGCCGTGGATTTGGCGGCGAGCCGAACGGCGAGAACACGACCTCGTGCGCGGAGGAGAACCTGCTCGGTTACCCAGGCACGCGGTACTTCGGCTCTTCGATCTGCGTACACGAGTTCTCGCACGGCATCATGCGCGGCGCGGTCTACACGGTCGACCCCGACTATCGCAAGGCGGTGGAGGACGCGTACGCCGCGGCGAAGAAACAGAACCTGACGTCGGCGCAGGGCTATCCCGGCAACAACTTCAACGAATACTGGGCGACCGGCATCGAGGCGTACGTCTTCGGCAGCGGCCGCGATCGCGACTCGCTGATCGCGGCGGACCCGAGGCTGTATGAGCTGGTCCGTCAGGTCATTCCGGCCACCAAGATGCCGGGGAATGTTTACGTGGGAAGGACCCGGTAGAGCGTGGCAGTCTGAAATCTGAAATCTCGGTTCAGATTCCAGATCACGAGATATCAGATTTCAGATTGTCAGGCATCAGACTAATCTTCATCAAGTCCTCCCCCCAGATCACCCGGCCATCGAACACGCGTCGAATCTCGTGCACGATCTGTTCGCGGACGCCGGGCTGATCGATCTGCGGCAGCAGATGCGTGAGGACGAGCGTCTTGACGCCTGCGTCGCGCGCGAGCCGCGCGTTGTCCTCGTGGTTGCCGCACGCCGCACGGTACGCGGCCGACGGCTCCGTCCCGCTGAAGTAATGATTCATCTGGATGAGCACATCGCACCCGCGGGCGAGGTCGATCGAGCTCCTGGCAGAACCCGCTGTCGCCTGAATAACAGACGGATCCTTCGTCGCTGTCGATCCGGTACGCGAGACATTCGAGCTGCGGCTGCACGTGCGCGGCGTGGCCAACCGTCACGCGCCATCCACGGAAATCGATGACGGCGCCCGCGCGCACTTCCATCGCCCGCGGTTGCGGCCTCTGCCGCGGCAGCACGCCCCCGCGCGCCTGGAACACGTCGAGGCTGCTCTGATGCTCCACCCGCGCGCGGATGTCCGGACCGTACACGCCGTCCTCGCCAAACAGCTGCCTCGTCATGCGCGCAATCGGCGCCGGACCGTACACCTCGAGCTCGGGAATCTTGCCCGCGCCCTGATCCCATCGCTGCAGCACGAGGCGCGCGTAGTCGAGGCAATGGTCGTAGTGGAGATGCGTGAAAAAGGCGTGCGTCACCTCCACGGCCCGGCGTCCGCTCTCGAGGAGCCGATGATGGGCGCCCGGACCGTGATCGAGGACGATCACGTCGTCGGCGACATCGACGAGATAACCGGAGCTCTGTCGAGCGAGCGACGGACCTGGGGTGCCGGTACCGAGAAGCGTGATGCGCACTGATCCTCGTCAGGCCGAAGGCCGAAGGCCACAGGCCAAAGGGAATGCACCGAGTTTAGTGACTCAGGTCCAGAGGCCCAAGCGGCTGTCAGCCCACCCACGCAGCCGGCAGGATGAACAGCAGCCACGTCACGAACGGGGCGGTCAGGACCATGATGGCGCCCCAGACCAGCAGACCGCGATAGACGTGCTGGCGTTCCTCGTCGCTGGCATTCGCGACGACGAGCGCGCCCACGGTCGAAAACGGCGTCGCGTCGACGACCGTCGCTGACAGCGCCAACGCCGTGACCATGCCGGTCGTGCCGATGGCGCCCTGCGCCATGAACGGCGCGGCGAGCGGGATCATCGCGCCAAGGATGCCCGCGCTCGATGCGAACGCCGACGTGACGGCGCCGACCGCGCACAGGAGCAGCGCGACGACGAGCGGACTGCCGAGCGAGGCGATCCCGCCGCCGACGGCGGCGACGGTGCCATACCGCTGCAGCGCGCCGACGTACATCACGACGCCGCACACGAGCAGGACGACGCCCCAGGCCACGTGCTTCTCGGCGCCTTCGCTCGATTTCGGAAAGGCGAGATGGAGAATCGCCGCAGCCGCGAACGCGACGAATCCGATCGCCAGCCCGAAGCCCAGGGTGACGATGGCCACGACCGCCAGCGCGACAGCGTGCAGTCTGGTCGAAGCCGACAGGGGGGTGGGCGACACGCGGCTCCGAAGGGTCGTCGAGCCTTCGGCGTCAGCGCGTCGCTGGGCTCCGCCGGGCGCGGCGCCGCCAAACACCGCAACGATGATGACGCCCAGCACCAGGTTGTAAATCAGGTTGCCCGCGAACAGCGTCCAGACCGACATCTCGAGCCCGCGTGACGTCACCGCCTGGTGCACGATCGCGCCCAGCACGTTCAGCGGCGAGAAGTTGCCCGCCGCCGCGCCGTGCACGACCATCAGGCCGATCATCCGCCGATCGAGGGCGCAGCGCTCCGCGACGCGCATGGCGAGCGGCGCGAGCAGGGCGACGCCGCTCGATCCGAGCGCGCCGGCCATGGCCGGCAGCGCGGCGAGTCCAAAGACCACCCAGGGAATCAACGCGCGCCGGCGCCGCGCCGCGCCGACCGACTCGTCGACGATCCACGCCACGGTGCCGTTCCGGGCGGCGATGCCGAACAGGTACGTGACGCCCGTCAGCAGCACGAACAGGTCCACCGGAAAGCCCGAGTACATCTCGCGCGGCGCCTCGCGGACGACGAACGTGCCGACGAGAAACGTCATGACGATGGAGAGAACGCCGAGGTTGATCGGCCGGACGGTGCCGACGATGAAGATGAGGACGAGCCCGGCGATACCGATCGCGTGGACGGACAAGGTGGCACAGCATAAGGGGGACGGGACTTTTTTCCACAGGTTTCCACAGCTTGGGGCCGGAGGTCGGTTCGACCTCCGGCACCGGGCTGTGGAAACCTGTGGAAAAAAGTCCCGTCCCCCTGTACCGTTGCCCGATGGCTCTAACTAGGCGTGAGTTGCTTCGAACCAGCGCGGCGGCCGCCCCATTCCTTCTCACCTGGGACTGGAAGCTGATCGCCAGCGGCGACTTCGCGCAGGCGCTCGTCCTGACGCCGCCCCAGACGGAAGGCCCCTTCTACCCGACGAAACTGCCGCTCGATACCGACAACGATCTGCTCGTCATCAACGACGCGATCACGCCGGCGGTGGGAGCGATCACCCAACTCAGCGGGCGCGTGCTCGACGCCAGCGGCACCCCAATCCGCGGCGCGGTCGTCGAGATCTGGCAGGTCGATCATCACGGCGTCTACCTGCACCAGGGCAGCGCCGGCGGCGACAAGCGCGATCCGAATTTCCAGGGCTTCGGCCGGTTCGAAACGGGCTCCACCGGCGAGTACAGGTTCCGGACGATCAAACCGGTCCCCTATCCCGGGCGCACACCGCACATCCATTTCAAGATCAAGCGCAGCGGCCGTGACGTGCTGACGACGCAGTGCTACATCAAGGGCGAGCCTGGCAACGAGAAGGATGGCGTCTTGCGCGGAATCCGGGACGAGCGCGCCCGGCAGTCCGTTCTGGTGGACTTCACGCCAATTCCAGGCAACGCGGTCGGAAGCCTGGCGGCCAAGTTCGACATCGTCCTGGGCGTGACGCCGGAAACCGATCGGTAGGGCTACAGCGTTTTCCAGATCGGTGTAGCGTGTTCCGGAGCCCGACCTTTGCGAGCGCCGCTAGGCAGGCCCTTGGCCCGCCGTAGCTTCAGCGAAGGCGGCCGATCACGCTGCCTTGCGGCAAGCGGCGAGCGGGAGGGCGCAGGAACACGCTACACCGATCTGGAAAACGCTCTAACCACCGACTACCTGTCGGGTGGCGCAGCGAGCGTGGCCATCCAGATATCGCCGCCCGTGGCGAGCGGAACGAAGTAGACGGACTCGTCCTTGCGCGAGACCGCGAGCGCGCGAATGGGAATGCCTTTCGTCGACCAGAGCTCCTTGACGCGTTTCGTTCGGATATCCATCAGGAAGATCGTGTCGCGCTCGAAGAACACAAATCGACGGTCGTCTTTCAGCCAGCCAGGCATCGACCCTGAATCCCGCAAGCGTTCGAACGACTTCGATTCGACGGAATAGAGAATCAAGCCTCCGCCTTGCACAGTCCCTCGCTCGAACTGCCCGAGGATGTAGCGCCCATCGGCTGACCACGACCACCCACGGAAACCCTCGGGCGGCGGTGACACCGTTTCGACGGTCTGCTCCTTCCAGGGTTTCGTGGGATCGAACAGAAACACCGCACCACCCTGCGTGATTCCCTGCGACCCGGCGAGGCGGCGCCCGTCGACCGACCAGCTCGGATAGTAGCCGCCACCCGCCAAGAAACTCACGCGCTGACGTCCGCTGCCGTCGGCCCGAATCGTCCACAGGTTGTAGTTCTGGTCTTCGCGATCTGAATAAAAGGCGATCGTCTTGCCGTCGGGCGCCCACCGGGGCATCCGATCCCGGTCCGGATCGTCCGTCAGTTGCCGGATATCGGTGCTTCCGATGCGGGTGACGTACAAGTCCTCCTTCATGAATTGCGGCGCCAGCACCAGCCACTCGCCGTCAGGCGAAACGTCTACGTAGAGCCATGGCCTCGAGCCGGTCGTCAGCTGCACCGGCGTTCCGGGCACAGTCTCAGTGGTCGAGTCCACGGCCAGCTTCTGCACATTGGCGTCCATGACCCGGGATTCGAAGGCGAGTCGCGTGCCGTCCGCCGAGAAGCTGAAATGCCCGAGGAACGCGGAAGGGGTCGTCACCGCTTCCGGCGGTCCGAGGGTCTTCCCGGACGCTTCGTCAATCGGCACGCGCCAGAGATTCAGGCTGCCACCTCGATCACTGGAGAAGTAGAGAAACTTCCCGTCGGCAGACCACACGGGGCTCCAGTCGAGGGGAGCATCATCGGTCACTGGCGATGGCTCGCCGCCTGTCGCGGGCACCGTCCAGATGTCGCGCTGCCCCAGGCCGCGGCCGGGAATCCTGATACGCCAGTAGGCGATTCGATTGCCGTGCGGCGACCATGACGGGTGCACGCCGTCGCTGTCGATGATGCGGCGTTTGGCGCCGGTCTCGCTGTTGACGGCCCAGAGCTCACTGGTGCGGACGTTGCGATTGTGCGGCTCGCCCAGGACGGGTTCGGTGGCGTAGACAATCTCTTTGCTGTCGGGGGACCACTTGGGATTGAACCCGGCTTCGGCGAGGCGCCGCACGGATTCGCCGGTCCGCCCCATGGTGAACAGGCCTCCACCCTCGCGGGTCGAGACGAACGCGATGCGTTCGCCGTCGGGGGAAAACGCCGGTTGGGAGTCGTCCGCGGGAGAATCCTTCGTCAGGTTGATCACGCCCTGACCGCCGACACTCTGAAGGAAGATGTCGCCGCCGACCGAGTACACCAGCCACTTGCCATCCGGCGCCAGACTCGGAAAGGCTTCGAGGCCCTGCTGCAAGGTCAGGCGTTGAAACGTCCCGAGCGCCGGGCCAGCGGTTACACGGTCGGACCTCGAAAACCATCCGAGGGAGACGCCCACGGCACCGACGACGACGAGCGCCCCGATGCCGGCGATCAGCATCAAAAGCCGCCGTGAGCGGTGGCCGGCCTGGGGTGCGGCTGCTGTCTCCGATACCGGATGCGCGACGGACTGCAGGTCGCGCTGCAAGTCCTCGAGCTCGTTTCGGAGATCTTTCGCCGACTGATACCGCCGTTCCGGATCTTTGACGAGGGCGCGCCGGATGATCTGCCCGAGCTCCTGCGGCACGTCATTCCGCAGCGACGATGCGACCGCCGGCGTGTCTCTGACGATCGACGCCAGGACCGAGAGCGAGGTCTCGCCTGTGAACGGGCGCTCGCCCGTTACCATCTCGTAGAGCATCACGCCGAGTGAGAAGATGTCCGTGCGATGATCGACCGCTTTGCCTTCGGCCTGCTCCGGTGACATGTAGGCCACAGTGCCGACAATCCGTCCTTCGCCGGTCGCCAGCTGCGTGGCCGCGAGCACGGTGCTGCCACCGTCGGGCGCCTTTTCTCTCAACTTGGCGAGGCCGAAATCAAGGAGCTTGACCCGGCCGTCGCTGCGGATCATGACGTTCGCGGGCTTGAGATCGCGATGGGTCACGCCCTTGTCATGTGCGGCTGCGACGGCATCGCTGATCGCAATCGCGATCTCGAGGACGCGCGAAATGGGAAACCCGCGTTGGGGAATCAGGTCGGCGAGCGTCGTCCCCTCCACGAGCTCCATGGTCAGGAAGTGCAGACCCGCACCCTGCTCGACCGAATGAATGGTGACGATGTGCGGATGGTTGAGCGACGCGATGGCGCGCGCCTCGCGTTCGAAGCGCTCCCGCCGGTCCGGATCGTCGGCGAGCGTCGCCGGCAGGACCTTGATCGCGATTTCGCGTCCAAGCCGGGGATCGCGCGCGCGATAGACTTCGCCCATTCCTCCTGCACCGAGGTGCGCGAGAATTTCGTACGCGCCGAGTTTGCTGCCTACGTCAAGCGGCATGTCGAGAGACTCGAGATCGAACCCGAATTATAGGCGCGAAGCCATTACCCAATTCCCCGATTACCCAATTACCCAATTCCCCGATTACCCAATTACCCGATACAGTTGCTCCCGCTCATGCCCCTAGCCCCCGGCACAACCCTCGGACCGTACGAGATCGTCGCCGCCATCGGCGCCGGCGGGATGGGCGAGGTCTACCGCGCGCACGACACGCGGCTCAACCGTGACGTCGCCATCAAGATCCTGCCCGCAAGCTTCGCCAGCGATCCCGAACGGCGCGCGCGCTTCGAACGCGAGGCGCAGGCGGTCGCCTCGCTCTCGCACCCGAACGTCCTCGCCATTCATGACACCGGCACTCACGACGGCCAGATGTTCGTCGTCACCGAGCTCCTCGAAGGCGAGACGCTCGCCGCCCGGCTGAAGGCCGGTCCCGTGCCCGTGCGCAAGGCGCTCGACGTGGCCGTGCAGATCGCGCGCGGGCTCGCCGCTGCCCACGACAAACAGGTCGTCCACCGGGATTTGAAGCCGGACAACCTGTTTCTGATCCGCGACGGGCGCGTGAAGATTCTCGACTTCGGCCTCGCGCGCCATCTGCCGTCGTTCACCGGAGCCACGCAGACCGTGGCCGCGGCGACCGATCCGGGCGTCGTCGATGGGCACGGTCGGATACATGGCGCCCGAGCAGGTCCGCGGCGAACACGTGGACGCGCGCGCCGATCTGTTCGCGTTCGGCGCGGTGTTCTACGAAATGCTGACCGGTCAGCGCGCGTTCCGTCGCGACACGGCGGCCGAAACGATGACGGCGATCCTGCGCGACGAGCCGCCCGAGCTGACGCAGCAGCGTGCCGATCTCTCTCCCGCGCTCGATCGCATCGTCCGGCACTGCCTGGAAAAAGATCCCTCGCAGCGTTTCCAGAGCGCGCGCGACATCGCCTTCGCGCTCGAAACGCTCTCCGGTTCGTCGCCGACGCAGCCGGTTCCCGTCACCGCGCCGCCGACCGCCCGTCGTTCGTCGTGGATCCCGCTGGCCGCTGCCATCATCGCCCTGGCCGGCGCGGGCGCCGCGTTCTGGTGGTGGCGCGGGCAGCCGCGCCCGGCGGATACGACCCCGGCCGTCATCTCGATTGGAACGGCGACGCAGGTCACGGCCGACGATGGCCTCGAGATCGACGCGGCGATCTCTCCGGACGGCCGGCTGCTTGCCTACGCCGCCGGCACCGCAACGCACATGCGCATCTTCATCCGGCCCGTTGGCGGCGGCCGGACGATCACGCTGTCCGAGGAACCGCAGGCGCTCGAGTACCAGCCTCGCTGGTCGCCAGACGGCAGTCAGATCCTGTATCTGACCCAGGCCGGTGCGTTTCTCGTGTCGGCGCTCGGCGGAAAGGGACAGCGCGTCGCGGCGCCGCCGGTCGATTCGGCCACGTGGGCCGCGAACGGGAAACGCATTCTGCTCGTGCGCGACGATGACTTGTCCTTGATCGACCCGAACGGCGGCAATGAACGGCCGCTCGGCAAGGCTCGCGAGCCGCACTCCTGCGCCTGGTCGCCGGATGACCGGTGGGTTGCGTGCGTCTCCGGCAACCGGCCGGCCAGCGAGCCCGGGCTGCAGTTCGGCAACATCTCGCCGACCTCGATCGTGCTGGTGCCAGTCGGCGGCGGCGCGCCGGTGGATCTGGTCGAACAGCGCGGCACGATGAATCACAGTCCGGTCTGGTCGCCGGATGGGCGCCAGTTGTATTTCGTCTCGAACCGCCAGGGCCCGCGCGACATCTATGTTGCCGAGATTGGCAACGACGGACGGGCCCATGGCGAGCCGCAGCGGGTCACCACCGGTCTCGGCGTGTACTCGATGGCGTTTTCCGCCAAGGGGGAGCGCCTGACATATGTGACGTACACCGCCCGCGCGAACATCTGGTCACTGCCCGTCCCGACGCGCGGTCCCGTCGATATTTCCGCCGCGAAAGTCATCACGAGCGGAAATCAGATTATCGAAGCCATGACCGTGTCGCCGGACGGACGCTGGCTCGTGTACGACTCCAATCTCCATCTCAACGCCGAGATCTTCCGAATGCCGATCGGCGGTGGCCCCGTCGAGCGATTGACGACGGATCCGGCACATGATTTTTGTCCGGACGTGTCGCCCGACGGCACCGAGGTCGCGTACCACTCGTGGAAGACCGGGTCGCGCGACATCTTCGTCACGAAGCTCGACGGCGGCACGCCGCAGCAGCTGACGGCGACGCCGTCGCATGAAGCCTACCCAGCCTGGTCGCCGGATGGCCGCTCCCTGGCATATTGGGATAATTCGGGGGTCGGCGGTCAGGCTCGCGGTGCGTTCCTCATGCGGCGAGAGTCATCTGGAAGCTGGACCTCGCCCGCCTTACTCCGCCCGGGCACGAGCTACAAAGCCTTGTGGCTTCCGGACGGGCGATCGCTCGCGGTCCCACGGCAGGGTGCGATCGAAATCGTCGACGTCGAGTCGAAGGCGGTCCGGGTGGTGTACGCGCCCTCGTCGCCGGGTGATCCCGCCGCGGAGAGCCTGGCCAGGTCAGAGGACGGCCAGACGATCTATTTCAAGAGTCACGACGCCGAGCGGCGCGCGTCGTTCTGGAGCGTCCCCGTCGCCGGCGGCCGCCCGAAGCTGCTCGTGCAGTTCAGCGACCTCTCGCGTCCGTCGATTCGTCCGGACTTCGCCGTCGCAAAGGGCCAGTTCTTCTTCACGCTCGAAGATCGCCAGGCGGATATCTGGGTGGCGGAAATCGCGCGCCGGTAACGCCCGGTCAACGAACCCGGGAAAGGTCCCACGCGTCGACCGTTTGTGCGGTCAGGATTGGACAGTTCTGATCGAGGTCGGGTATGCGGAGCGTTGAACCGCCGTCCAGGAACCGCTCCGGTGAATCGAGAACGACCCGCTTGCCCACATATCGATCCAGAGCGACACAGCCGCTACCTTTTTCGATGAGGTAGCCGCCGCCCACGTCACGAACAATTACAACTGTGTTAGCGGAGACCCGTCGAACGAGCACTGGTTCCCCGGAAGGTGCGATCGACATGACCAGCGACCTCAAGAGTTCGAGACCGAGAAACACCGTCGCCCAAGCGAAGACCGATTTCATACCCGGTTGGCTTATCGGTTCCGGGCAGATGGGCGTTACAGCGCTTTCCAGATCGGCGTCGTCGAGTGACGTGCACGTCTTCCACCCGCTACAGACAACTGGAAAACGCAGTAGCCGCGCGGGTCGACTGTCATAATGCGGCGCGATTGACCGTCATGAACGTGCGTGAAGCGCCCGCGGACCGCGGTCACGGCGAAGCCGCCGTCCACGCGCACAGTGCCGCGCTCCGCAAGGAACTCTCGATCCGCGACCTCGTCTTCGCGCAAATCCTGTTCATCGTCGGCCTGCAGTGGGTCGGCGTCGCCGCCAAGCAGGGACCGGCGCACGTCATCTTCTGGCTCATCGCCGTGGTGCTGTTCTACGTGCCGTCGGCCATCGTCGCCGTGTGGCTCAACCGCGCGATGCCGCTCGAAGGTGGGCTCTACCAGTGGGCCAAGATCGGCTTCAACGAGTCGATTGGCTTCATCGTCGCGTGGAATCTCTGGCTGTTCGCGATCCTGAACATGACGAACGTCGGGCTGCAGTTCACGCAGTATCTCGGCTACATCTTCGGCCCGCGCGTGGCCGGGTTCACGGCGCAGAACTGGGTCATCTGCGCGACGACGGCGATGGTCGTCGGCGCGCTGGTGTGGATCACGATCGTCGGCCTTCGCGTCGGCAAATGGGTGCACACGGCGGGCGGCGTGCTGATGCTCGGGACGTTCGCGATGATCATCGCGCTCCCCTGGCTCAACGTGGCCAACGGGACGCTCGCGGAATTTCATCCGCTGCAGACCGCCACGCCCGTCATCTCGCTGCTCAGCCTGAACCTCCTCGGCAAGATGGGATTCGGCGCGTTCGGCGGCTTCGAATACGTCGCCATTCACGCCGGCGAGTGCCGGGATCCGGTAAGGAGCATCACGCGCGCGACGGTCATCGGCGCGCCGATCATCGTCCTGATGTTCGTGCTCGGCACGAGCTCCGTGCTCGGGATGATTCCGATCGACGACATCGATCTCATCGCGCCGATTCCGCAGCTCCTCACGGTCGGCTTCGGTCCGCTCGGCGCCGTGGCGGCGGTCGCGCCGCTGACGCTCAGCGCGATGCTCGCGATCCGGTTTGCGCAGGCGAGCGTGAACTTCGCCGGGAGCACGCGCCTGCCGATGGTCGCCGGGTGGGACAGCCTGCTTCCAGCCTGGTTCACCCGTCTCAGCGAGCGCTACCGGACGCCCGTGAATTCGATCCTCTTCGTCGGGGCCGCCACGTTCGTGTTGAGCACGCTCGGGCTCGTCGGCGTCGGCCGTCAGGAGGCGTTTCAGCTGCTCTGGAATTCAGCCGGGATCTTTTACGCGCTCACGTACCTGGCGATGTTCGCGATTCCGCTCGTGGGACTGAAACGCGCAAAGTTGCCCGCACCGTCGTGGCTGAAGCTCTGCGCCCTCTCCGGCTTCATCATGACGGCGCTCTATGTCGGGCTCTCGGTCCTGCCGATCATTCCGGTCGGCAGCCGGACGGTCTTCGCGCTGAAGATTGCGGGGCTGATCCTCGTGACGAACGTGATCGGGGTCGCGCTGTACTGGTCGGGACGAAAGCGTGCTCTTCGGCTCGGGCACGGAACTCGCTCAGGAGTCCGCGGGTATCAGCGTGCCGTCAGAGAATCCCGCGGGACGATGACGAGATCGTCGAGATATCCCACTACGGGGATGAAGTCCGGAATCAAATCGATCGGGCTGAGCGCGTATGCGACCACCGTCGCGGCCATCACCTTCGCGTACCACGGCACACGCGGATCGCGAGCAGCGAACCCGATGGCGTGGACGTCGCGCTTGATCGTCCGCGCCCATTGCCGCATGCGTTTCAGCACGCTCCTCATTTTGACATGCGGGCGCGGTCCAATTACTCAATTACCCAATTGCCCGATTACCCGATTACAATGTTTCCCGGCTTGAAGGAAGCCACCGGGTCCGCGGGAAGAGTTCAACTCACCTTCCGAACACCTTCGTTCACGCACGTCCTTCGTGCAGCCTGATTGCGGACCCAGGCGATGCATGGAGGAACCGTGTCCAAGAATCTTCCCGCTCGTCCGAACCTCGATCATCTGCGGCGCCAGGCGAAGACGCTGCTCGCGCAACTGAACGACGGCGCGCCGGCAGCCGCACAGGCGTTCATCGATCATCTTCCCGAGGCGCGCACGCTGACGCCCGACGCCGTGCGCGGCGCCGGGTTTCGTCTTGCCGACGCGCAGTCGGTGGTCGCGCGCCAGACCGGCTTCGCCAGCTGGCCCGCCCTGTCACGTCACGTCCAACAGCTTCGCGCGCTCGAAGGCGACTGGCGCTTCGTCAGTCTCGAGATCGACGGGGCGGCGATGCCCGCCGAGTCGATGACGCACGCGCGGCTGCTCATCGACGGCGACCGGTTTCGCATGGAGTCGCCGGAAGCGACCTACGAAGGCATCTTCACGATCGACGTCGAAGCGACACCGCCGACGATCGACATCGAATTCGTCGAGGGTCCCGACGCCGGTAACTGGAGCTATGGATTATTCGAGCTCGCGGGCGACCAACTGACGTTCTGTCTCAGCCTGGGCGGTGCGACGCGCCCGCAGGCGTTCGCAACGAGCCAGGGCAGCGGCCACGCGCTGGAGCGTCTCGGCCGGGCATCAGCCGACCGGCCGGCCGATGTGACCGGCGGCACGCGCCAGCCTCCGCCGCCCGCCATTAAAGAGGAGATCGACCCGTCCAGATTCGACGTGGAGATGACACCGCTGTTGCGACGCCTCGAAGGCGAGTGGGTCCCCGTGGAACTGATCCGTGACGGCAAGGCGATGACGGATCAGTGGCTGGCGTACGGCTCGCGAACGTCGACCGGCAACGAGGTCAGAGTCGTGTTTGGCGGCCAGGTCATCGTGCACGCGAAAATGCGGATCGACGAAAACACGACGCCCATGGCGGTCGAGTACCTCAACCTGGGTCCCCATTCCGGCACGATCAGCCGGGGAATCATGGAATGGGTGGGTGATGAGGTGCGCTTCTTCATGGCGCACCCGGGAGAGCCGCCGCCGACGACGTTCAGCGCGTCGAGCGGCACAGGCACGCTGAGCCGCTGGCGACGGCGAGCGTAACGGAGCGCCGTGCATCCAGCCGCCGCCGTGGTGGGAGACGTGAGCAAGGAGCGGGTCGGCCAAGTCTCGCGCCCGTGCCTCGACGGGCGCTTGCCGGTCGAACCCGTGCGGTCTCCACCGCCTCCAGTGCTATGACCGGGTCGAGCCGAGCGGGTCGGGCCCAGTCGTGAGGCGTCCATGGCAGGTATGCTCGGTCACCACCTCCGGCAGCGGTTGGATGCGCGGCGTTCTCGTTACGACAACGCACGCTTCGCCGTAGCACGGTCCATTCCACCTGACCAATGAACGGCGGAGTCTTCTGGCGCAGGAATAAGCACAGGAAGGCGACGATGCCGCGCGGCGGGCTCGTGGCATCCCGTGGCCGCCACGATCCGGCACGGCTCGCGTCAGGACTCTCGCAGGTCGCCCCACGAGTGGAGACGGTCGCTATCCTCTTCCGACCAGCGGTCTCCGATGTCTTCGCGGTGGTACATGTTGGGGATCATCACATTCCGCACCCGGTTATAGACCTGCCGCTGAGCCTGGCGCATGGTCGGCCCGGCGCCGCAGACAATCAGGACCACGCCGGAGGTGCCGGTCACCAGCCACTCGCCGTTCACCAGCTTCACGTCTTCGATGTGGATCCCTTCACGTGACGGGGTCTTGAACAGGATCACGGCATCCTTCGAACTGGACTCGAAGCGGCGGGGATCGTCGAACGGGAACGGCGGCACGACGACGCGGACGCCGATCTGAAACCCGCTTCGGGCCTTGGCGCGCGAGAGCGTGCCGCTCGGCCAACCCGTGGAGGAGATCGCCCATCGGCGTGAGCAATCCCTCCTGCTGGATGCTGATCGTCGGATAGCCGAACCGCGCCGTGAACTCGAGCGGGTAGATGCCGTTCGCGTTCACGATGCAGTTCACGTCGATGTAGCCGACATACCCTTCCTCGCGGAGACGTCGGCTCCATCTTCTTGAGGGTGACGTTGAAGATCCGGTTGGGCTCGCTCCAGAACATGGTCGTGCCCATCTCGCCGGTGGCGGGACCGATATCCCCCGGGAACAGCTTCTTGTGCTCGAAGTTCACGTTGATGGGCGACATGAACTCACGGCCGTTGAAGAACGCGCCCGTCGCGACCTCGACGCCGACGATGCGGCGCTGCAGCTGGAACTCGCTTGAATCCTGTCCGACCACGCCTTCTTGTAATCGTCGAGGACCTGGAGGACATCCTGTCCGTCCTCTTCCTCGCCGACGAACAACAGCCCCTTCATGTTCTGCGCTTCGCCGCTCGGCTTGATGACGTACCGGTTCGGGTGCTCGCGCACGAACGCGATCGCATCGTCGAACGACGTGAAATTCCCCTTCGGGAATGATCGGTACGCCGGCCGCCTGCAGCTCTTTCTGGCCGAACGCCCGGTCGTCCTCGAGCTTGTCGGTGTAGGGCGTGCCGCCGACGACCAGCTTGCCTTGTTGCCGCAGCTTCTGGGCTTCCGTGCCCTGTCCCAGGACGTCATCGAAGACGATCACGTCGGCCCAGTCGGCGTCGCGGCGCCAGTCGCTGGACTTTTCGACGAACCCGTCGGCGATTTCGCGTTCCTCTTCGTTGCCGATGAAGTACCGGACGTCGTTGCCTTCTTTGGTGACGGTCCAGGCCGTGTCGCCAATCAGGCCGTCGAGGGAAACGAACAGGAATTTGCGGGACATACGGCAGCGCAGAGGCTACCGTACCGCAGGAACCGCGGCCGCCGGAAGGTACAGCGAGGCGGCGCTCGCAGACGGCCGGCCCATCGCAAATTGTGGTGGGTGACATCTACTCCGCTTTGAGAACGACGTTCGGATCGAGCCGCGACGCGCGCCAGGCCGGAAGGACGCACGCGATCGCGGCCACCAGTGTAATTGTGCCAATCACGACGCCGATGGTCACGCCGTCAGTCGGACGAACGCCGAACAGCAGGGACGCGATCAGCCGGTTCAGGAGCGCCGCGCCCGCGAGTCCAATCGCGAGGCCGACAGCGGTGAGTCGAAGCCCTTCCCTGAAGATGAGCGCCAGCACGCCCGATCGCGCCGCGCCGAGCGCCATCCGGATGCCCACTTCGCGCCGGCGTTCCGTAACCATGCAGGACAGGACGCCATAAGTTCCGACGGCGGCGAGAAGAAGCGCCACGACGCCAAAGGCGCTGAGCAGAGTTGAGAGGAGTCTCGGGCGCCGGATCGATTCCTGAAACACCGCGTCCATCTCGCGCAGCCGCACGATCGGGACCGCGGGATCGGCCGCACGCACGGCCCGCTGGAGCGTTTCAGCGAGTGAGGCCGACGGCAGCACGGTCCGCAGCGCCACGTGCATCGTGGGCGGCGCGGTCAAGACCCATGGACGCTCGGTGCCGTCGATCGGCGGTCCAGCCTGATCGACGAAGAGATAGAGCGCCGTGCCGGCGTCTCGATCGACCCCGCCTTCCCTGCCGTCCTTGGCGACTCCAATCACCGTGTGCCACGGGTTCTCCATCGTGCCGAGCGTCCCCGCGAGGTTCGGGCGCAGCCGCTGCCCCACCGGATTGCGGCCCATCCAGAGCTTGTTCGCCAGCGTTTCGTTGACGATGACGACCCGGTCGAGCGAGGCCGCGTCGGTGCGATCGAACGGGCGGCCGGTGACGATCGGAATGCCCATCGTGTCGAAGTAACCGGACATCACGAACTGGTAGAAATCGACGGACTCGGTTGTCGGGCCTGTCGCGCCGTCGTTCTCGACGCGGGTCGACAGCCGCTGGACGAAGCGGCCGATCGGTAAATCGGACATGGCCGTCGCGGCCTGAACACCCGGAGCGGCCCTGAGGGTATCGAGCAGCCGCTGATAAACCTGCGCGCGACCCTCCGGGTACTTGGTGCTCCGCGGCAGCGTCATCGAGAACGTCACCAGCCGCGATCGGTCGAATCCGGCGTCGACACGCGTCAGGTTGTAAACCGTGCGAAGAAGAAGCGCCGCACAGGTCACCAGCATCATCGCCAATGCGACTTCCGCGACGACGAGGATCCGCCGGACGTGCTGACGGCCTCCGGTCGCTCCTCGGTCGTGGCCTTCCCGGATCGCCGGCACGAGGTCACGGGCGCGACGCAGAGCGATGGGGGCGAGCCCGAACAGGAGACCGGTCGCGATCGAGACCACGAGCGCGAACAACAGCACCGGAACATCGATCGCGACGTCGCTCGTCCGCGGCAGGCTCGCCGGGTATGCCAGCAGCAGCGCGCGAACGCCGGCGTTTGCGACCAGCGCACCGAGGACGCCTCCAGCCGCGGAGAGCAACACACCTTCAGTCATCGTCTGCCGCAACAGCCGTCCGCGGCTGGCGCCAAGCGCGGTGCGAACCGCAAACTCGCGGCGCCGTGACTCGACACGAGCCAGGGCGAGGTTCGCCAGGTTCGCGCAGCCGATGAGAAGAACGAGCCCGACGCCAGCCTGCAGCAGCCAAATCGCGCGGCTCGCATCACCGACGATCGCGTCCTGCAGCGGCTCCAGCTGGAGCAGGTGATCTTCCGGACGCGACGGGCTTCTGGTCGGAACGTGGCCCTTGGCGCCGGCACGATCAGCCCAGTTCTCGAGGAACGCATTCAGTTCGAGCTGGGCCGCCTCAGGTGTCACGCCGTCTTTCAGTCGTCCGACGACACTCAGGGAATGGCTGGTGCGAATTCGACGGACGGCCGGATGCACCCGATGGGAAGCCAGATCTCCGGACGGCTGTCCATCAGATCGACGCCCGGCGGCATGATGCCGATCACGTCGTGCGGACGGCCGTCGACATTCAGGGTCTGCCCGACGAGCGCCTGGCCGCCAAACGCGGTCTGCCAGAGCTCGTGCGACAGAACCGCGAGCGGCGGTCCCCCGAGGCCAGGGCGCGAGGCCATCGCGTCCGTTTCTCCCGGCGCGAAAAACCGTCCGTGAGCCGGCTGCACGCCCAGAACGGCCAGCAGGTGATGGTCGACCGCGGCCGACCGGGCGCGCAGCGGCCGATCGCCCGCGGTGAGATTCACTTCGCCTGCCCAGACGCCCCCTCCGCCGCCAGAATTGCTTCGGCCGGTCGTGAACGCCCCGACGTCTGCAAAGGATCGGTTCATCTGCCGGAATTCCTCGTACTCCGGGTACGACAACCCGGCGCCGTTGGAGCCCATCACGGGGAATACCGTCGTCAGCCGCATCAGCTGTTCGGGACTCGGATAGACGAGCTGACGCAGGAGCACGCCGTTGACGATCGAGAAGATGGCGGTGTTCGCGCCGATGCCGATCGCGAGCGTCACCAGTGCGACGAGGGCAAAGCCCGGGCTCCGGCGCAGGGTGCGCAGGGCGTAGCGAATGTCACGCGTCAGATCGTCGAACCAGGGCAGGCTCCGCTGGTCGCGCAGCGCGTCCATCGCCAGGGAGGGATTGCCGTAGCGCAGCCGGGCGTCTCGAGCCGCGCCGTTTGCGGCCGCGCCCCGATGCTTCAAATCTTCCGCGGCCAGCTCCAGGTGCGCGCGCAGTTCGCGTTCGAGATCGCTGTCGCGCCGGCCGGCGCGCAAGTATCCCCACAGCCGATGGAGCCACTCGCGGAGAAAAGCCATCGGTGTCCTCCGGTCAGACGTCGTCGCGCAGCAGCGTGTGGATGATGCCCGCCATCTGGTCCCACGCCTGCTTCTCCCTCGCGAGCTGCCGCCGCCCGGCCGCCGTGAGCGCGTAGAACCGGGCTTTGCGATTCGTCTCGGTGGTGCCCCAGGTGCCGCGAACGAGCCCGCGCTGCTCCAGCCGCATCAGCGCTGGATAGAGCGTGCCCATGTTGAGCTGCAGCGCGCCGTTCGACACCTGCTCGAGCCGGGCGGCGATGGCGTAGCCGTGCGAGCGGCCCGAGCGACTCGAGCGTCTGGAGGACCATCAGGTCGAGCGTGCCCTGCAGGACGTCGGCCTTCGAGGGTTCTCTATTAGACACGCCAATGGAATCAGTATCACGTCTCCATTAGGGCGTCAAATGGGGTGGGAGTGATCAAGGCTTTGCCGCGATGAGGTACAACCGGTGCGCGGTGGCCAGATACAGCGCATCGCCGATCAGCGCCGGACGCGAATAGAGCGGCGCATCCATCTCGATCTGCGCCAGCAATTCCTTTCGCCGCCCGGCACGAAGAACGGTCATGCTGCCTTCAACGGTCCCAACGTACAGCCGGTCGCCAGCCAGCAGGAGGCAACCCCAGATGGCCTCGTTCGTCTCGTGCTTCCAGACGTGGGCGCCGGTCGCCACGTCCAGACAATGAACCGTCCCGCCCAGGTCCCCGACGTACAGCAGACCGTCCTTCACCATGGGTGTTCCCACCACGCGGCCGACCTCGCGAGAAGTCCAGAGGAGCCTGCTCCCGGTGACGTCTCCCTGGCCGTTGGGACTGATCGCATGAATCAACGAAGGTCCGTTGCCGTGCCCTGGACTCTGCCCCATCGCAATGAAGACGCGGCCGTCGGCGAAGACCGGTGAAGCAATGATGGAGCCGCGCGAAAGGACGCCGGGGCGCGGAAGCCAGCGGGCGTCTTTCGGGTTGCCGTCAAATCGCCAGACTTCGTGACCCGACGCCGCGTCGTAGGCGCGCAGCCAGCCATCTCCTCCGCCGAAGAGCACCAGCATTCGCCCGTTGACGTTGGCCGCCACAGGGCTGGACCACTGGCCATGCAGCACCTGCCCGCCCGCGCCGATGGCGCGCCAGACCACTTGGCCCGAGTGCTTGTCGACCGCGATCAGACTTGGGGCGCGCGGTGATGGGACGCGCGTATGGCCTTCATTCTGGCCGTTGGAGGTACTGACCATCAGCAGATCGCCCACGGGCAACACTTCGCTGTTGGAGGCTTCATGCGGAAAGACACCCAGGCGGGCGCACATGTCGAGCTCCCAGACGATGTCGGCCGCAGCGTTGTCCTGGAAGACCTCCTCCCGATACGGACCACTGTTCTCGCCATCGCGGAAACCCTGCGTGTCGAGGGAACGGAGTTGGCACTCGGCGGTGACGTAGTACAAGCGGTTCCCTTCCACATACGGCGCACTGGTCGTCGAAGGCAGCAGGAACTCCCGCAGGCCGCGCTCCATTTTCGGGGCCACGTCCTGCCAAAGGAACGCGCCATCCGTCACCCGAAAGGCCATGAGCACGCCGCTCTCTTCCTGAAACGCGGGGTTCATGTGCCTGGCGTTGTCGGTACCCACATAGACCGCATCGCCGGCAACCACGGGACGGCCAAACGTCTCGTTTCCCAACTCGACGCTCCAGACGATGTTCCGCCCAGTGGTCGTATCCCAGTCAACCGGAGGATTGCCCGTTTGAGCCACCGTGGTCTGGGGTTGTGGCGCGACGGAAGGCGCGGGCACAAGTGGCGAGGCGACAGGCTCTCCAGACTCGACGCCAGCGATTCGATTCAACGCCCACTCAGCTTCGTCACGCAGTGCGGGATCGTTTGCGGCCGCTCTCAGCGCCTCCCGGGCCGTGTGTGCCTTTGGCCCGATGCTTCCCAGCGCCCCGGCCGCGAAGATGCGCACATAGAGGAATTCATCCGTCAGCGCTTCGATCAACTGCGGCACAGCGGACTGCGCGGCGGGGCCGATGCTCGCGAGGGCCTCACACGCCGCCCATCGGACGCCGGGAATCGGATCGCCCACGGCTCTGGCGAGGTCCTCGGTCGCCGCGCCCGCCTTCGGACCGATGGACGCCAGGGCCTCCGCCGCGTAGATGCGGACGTGTGGGTCCTCGTGCGAGAGAGCCTTGACGAGAGCGCGTACCGAAGGACTGGCCCTCTTGCCCAAAGCGCCCAGGGCACGTGCGGCATCGCCCGCAACTTCCGAATCCTCGTCTCTCAGTGCCCGTCTCAACGCCGGTTGAATCGATTCTGTATAGGGCGCCAGGTCAATCAAGGCATCAACGGCGTTGCGCCGGATGGAGACCTGCTCATCCCGAAGCAGGTCCACCAGCAGCGGAATGGCCGGCGGACCGATCCGCCGGATGATTTCAAACGTCCTCAGTTGCAGGTCTTCATTGCCAGTCGAGGAATCGTCTCAGCAAAGGCAGCGAACGCCCCGCCCCTTGGACCAGGGCGGCTTCGGCGATTGCCCGGACCTTCGGGTCGCTGGCCTTCAGGCGATTTGCCCAGTCAAGCACCGACGCGGAGTTCGTGGAAAGATCCGAACCCTTGGCCTGGCGCGGCTGAGGGGGTGAACGCGTGGTTTGAGCGAGTCTGTATCGGCAGAATACAAAGCAGCGTGCAGATGAACAGGTGTCGCATGGTCGCAGCAAGACTGACTCAGAACGGATACTGTCTTACATTTGACTTATCGATCGCGATCCAGCCGGAGCCGGCAAGGCCATGCGGAGTTCCGGGAATCCTTTTCAAGTTGCGGTAGCCTGGCAGGCCAAGATCGAGACCGGGGGCAATCTTCTCCCCCTTGATGAGCATCAGCGCCAGCTTGGCTTGCGCCTGCCCTGCGACCAGCGGGTCCCACAGAAACATCTTGTCAACCGCGCCGTCGTTCAGGAATTCGCCCGCAACCGATGGCAGGCTCGTTCCCATGACGCAGGTCCTGCCCTGAACCCCGGCCTCCCGGACTGCTCTTCCAATTCCCGCCACATCCACGACTGAGCTGCCTTCGAAGCCCTTGAGGTCAGGATGTTTTACCAGCAGCTCCTTCGCTTTCTGATAGGCGGTTTCGAGGCGCTCGGCGGTTTCAACCGGCGCAGAAATGCGCACGATCTTCGGATACTTTTGCCTCGCGCGCTCGTAAGCCGCCGTGGCCCATCGCATATGGCTGCGAGCGGTGGTGTGGCCGACGAATGCGACATACTTGCCGCTACCACCCATGCACGACGCCAGCTCATCCATCAGGTGCGAGCCATAGGCGAGGTTATCGAATGCCTCGATGTCCACATCGGTGTTCACCTGGTTGCTCGCCTCGTGTGTCACCACTTTTATTCCCGCCGCCCGGGCCTGCTTCAAGACCTCCTCGAGCGCCTCCGGCGAATTCGGAACAACCGTGATCGCGTCGGGCTTCTCCGCAATCAGCTTCCGAATAATGTCGGCCTGCTTCTGCGGATCGGCATCGTCCGCGCCGGTCATGGTGGCGTCAACCCCATTCTGCGCGGCAAACTGTTTGATCCCCTGCTCCATGCGCTCGAACCACCCGATCCCAGTTCGCTTGACGACCGTGACGATCCTGATTTTCTTCGTCTTCGCATCGTTTCGGTCGCCTTGGCCGCGTGAAGCACTTACCGCACACGCAACCACAAGCATGAATGCCAGGCCGGCAACGACTACGCGCTTCGAATTCCGCATCACGTCCTCAATGATTCATAGAGTAGACTCATCAGCGCGTGGTCAGGCCAGCACCTGCGACGAGACGGATTTCGCCTTTCGCAATTTGCCTCCCCCCCAAGCGTTTCGACCACGACCTTCTCTAGTGCTTCTCTCGTCCTTCCGATCGTGGCTCCAGCGCTGGTCACGATCGCAGCCCCTGCCGAGAGGTTCGCCTTTACATTTGCCCAAGCGTTTCGTTCGATCGTCGAGGGAATCGCCCCGAACACACCGGCACCCTGCACTCGACGCACGATGGCGCCGGTCACACCAGCGGCATGCCGTACTCGACATCTCCCTTGCGATGGCCTTCAATCGCCACAGGTCTCTACCCGCATTCCGTCGTCGGTTCGGCTGCACGCCGGCGCCTATCGCGCGTCGTTTCGCCGAGGCCGGAGCCGTCGCCGCCACACGGCGCCCTGCTCTGACGGCTCGATCGCGCTCGGCTGTTCTCACGTCGTCAGTTCATCTACCAGAGAACGAAATGCCCACCTTTCGATCGCGCCTCGCCGGCCCCAGCATTCTGCTCGTCCGCCGAACACCCGACCCCATACATCCCCAGGCCATCGCCGAATCGCGGCAAGGCGTTTCCGTACGCGAGCAGGCCGGGTTCGCCTGCTGCCGCCGACCGCGCGTTATCTCACACCGGCCCTGCACTTTTGACATGCAGATCGGCGTGCCGCTGTCTGCAGCATCTACCAGGTCACGGTGATGTTAAGGACTGCGAGCTTCCCGATAGCCCTTTTGCCGTCGGCGTCCACGCCGGCTCCTACGATTCTCTCATCGAGACGTAACTCGCCATGGAACGATGGATGGAATCGAACCGATACCGTCCGGCCGCGCACCATGGGAATCGTACCTGACGGATCCAGGCGAATTCCCCGATATAAAAGACTGGCGCACTGAGATCTATTGGCCCCTGACGCAGTGAAGACACTGCCAGTATCACCCAGTCCCCATTCGCGCAGATGGACCATCACACGGCCAGGCGGACGGCTGAGCGGCTGAGGATCAACCCGTATTAAGGACCTGAACATGAGTGAGCTCGGCCCCGGACCAATGGCGGCGCCGGGACAAGGGTAGCCGGCACGCCCGATCACCAGATTCCGGGTACGAGCAGCTTTGTCCTTGCCATGTACGCCGCGTATTCGTCGCCGAATGCCTCGAGCATCATCCTTTCCTCTGCACCGATACGAAGTGCAAAGAGAATTCCAAACGCCACTAAATACGACGGCCCGACGACCCAGTTCGGAAGCATGAGCGCTTGGCCGATGGAGTAAAGGAAGAGTTCTGCGTACATTTGATGACGGACATAGCGATAGACCCCTTGCGTGATGAGTCGATGGTTCTCGCGCAGTTCAAGGGTAACCCACCAGTACCTGCCCAGATCCGAGTGTGACCGGTGGAACCACCAGAGGCCCCCTACGAGGCACAAGACTCCGGCGCCGAACGGCCAAGGACGAAGTGGGTACTCCGCGAACGAGAAGAAAGGGAACACCGCCCAGATCAACGGAACGAGGAACCCCATCCATGCGAAAGTCGGCAGGACGACCTCGCGCGGACCTTTGTTGCTCAGCGCGACCTTACCCGCGACTGCGCCCGTGAGTGCTCGAATGACGACCATCACGACACTGGCGACGAGAATCACCGCCTTGGCATCCAAGGGTTTGAGTAGCGTCGTTCCCTCATGGCGAGGCGCCCTCGGCGGCTGCCGCCGTCCGACTTACTCGGCCTCTGGACGTTGACGAAGCGGTGTGCGCCGACCACGAGCCTTCGCGCGCTGATGAAGTGGGTCGTCTCGGCACTCGTCGTCCCTTCTGCGCGATAATCGTCACGCCCGTCAGTGCGGGCAGGTTCCGGGGCCCTGTCTCGTTCGACCTGCCTCTAGGATTGCACCCGAACAGGCACAGAACTCCAACGTTCATGGTTCGGGCGGCTCTGTCGCCGCCTGCGCCGCGGATCGAGTTTGCGGAATCTCTTGGAAAAACGAAGGGAAGTGGTGAGCCCAGTGAGAGTAGCACCCAGAACCAACCGATTCAAGAGAACCCGGTGCGTGGTCTTCGGAGAATGACGTCGGACATCGTTTTCGGTCTATTCAGCCGAAAAGACGTCCGACCTCCCGTTTACGGGCGAGCCTAGGACTGGACCAGGATGACGAGCGTCTCGGGCACCACGCCGTCGTGAGCCATTGCTTCGGCCGCGGCGGGCGTCTGCATGACGGCATTCAGCGCGCCCATGTCCGTACGTCCATCACCAGGGCCACCCGCTTCGGGTTCTGCGGATCGAGAAAGTCCGGATGTTGGTGATGCCGAGCGGTCCAAACAGCTCCTTCCGCTTCGGTGAGCGGAGCCAGTGCTCCTGTCCCTTGATGATGTCGTGATGCGCCACAATCGTCGGCATTTCGTTTCCTTTCGGAGGCGAGCGCTATGGTATCACCGCGACGTCGGGCGTACGCATGGCAATGATGCAGGTATATGCCGCACTTGGCGTCGTTCAGATCGAAGAACGCGCCTCCTGGCAGCTCCTTGCTCCAAAGGAGCCTGTGATACCGGCGAAGAGTGAGACTGCACGAGTCAGGATCCTTTCCCGGTAGCGTGTGAGTCCTGAAGTCAAACGAGGTATCGACCAGCATGCTGCGAGTGTCGCGGCGTAGCTGCGCGACACGACAGACTTTCGACTCATGTTGCGCCATGCATCGCGATTGGAGACGCATGTCGCCAACGACGGGCTCAAGAACGGATCAGTCGCCGAAACCCTCGCAGTCAGCCGGCGGTCGGGTCTTATCGGATTGCCAGATTCCCTAGGAAATCGAATGAAAAACTGGTGAGCCCGCTCGGAGTCGAACCGAGAACCAACAGATTAAGAGTCTGCTGCTCTGCCAATTGAGCTACGGGCCCACGGCGCCCGCCTCCGCGACTTCGTCGCTTCGGCGCGGCGAACTTAGAACTTGCCAAACTTGTTCGAAGTTCGCAATTCCAAGTTCGAAGTTCCGCCTTCGCGCAGCGAAGGCGGGTATCGCGCCCGGCAGGATTCGAACCTGCGGCCTTTGGCTCCGGAGGCCAACGCTCTATCCAGCTGAGCTACGGGCGCAACCGCCCGCCTTCGCGACTTCGTCGCTTCGGCGGGCCGAACTTCAAACTTCAAACTTCGAACTGGAAACCGACTCCGGAAGTCGGGAACTTCGATGGAAGATTTCCATCCAGGAAAGACGTCGCCGAAGGCGACCACCACCGTTCGAAGTTCCAAGTTCGAAGTTCGAAGTGCGCCGCCGCGCACGCGGCGGCGTTTGGCGCGCCCGGAGGGACTTGAACCCCCGACCTACGGGTTCGAAGCCCGGCGCTCTATCCAACTGAGCTACGGGCGCGCAAACCAAAAGCCTACCATGACGCCGGCCTGCGATTCGACAATGCGGCGGGAGGGTGTGGCCAACATCGAAGCATCCGGCGCGGGCATCGAAAGGCCTCTGATGGATCGCGGCCGACGACAGCGTTTGGAGATCGGTGTCGCGTGTTCCGGCGGCCGACCTTTGCGAGCGCCGCGAGGCAGGCTCCTTGGCCCGCCGTAGCTTTCAGCGGAGGCGGCGATCACGCTGCCTCGCGGCAAGCGGCGAGCGGGAGGACGCCGGAACACGCGACACCAATCTCCAAAACGCCGGACACCGCGAACGTAGCACAGCGCCTTTCGAACTTGGGCGCGCCGACAGCAGAGCGGGTTGGCCGAGCTGGCTTCAGTGCGCGCCGTTGCCGTTTCCGTGGCCGTTCCCGTGGCCATTCCCGCCGCGCAGCCGCCGCATCCCGTGCCCGATCTTGAACGACGTATTGAAGATCGACCGGAGCGAAATGACGCCGCCGACCTTGTAGTCGCCGAGCGCGCCGAGCCCGACCGACGCCATGCAGCCGCACTGCGTGCAGTCGGGGTCCCCGCCGTACTGGCACGGCGTGATCGTCCGCTTCAAATCCGACGAGATGCACGCCGTCGTCTTCGCGAAGATGCACTCGTCGGGGTTCTGCGGGGGCTTGAGATAGCCCTGAATGACCGATGGAATCATGTCGTGGAGCTTCGGCTCGCGCGCGAAGAGCTCCGTCATCTCGGCGACGACCCGCTCGCGATCCTCGCGCCGCAGGATCTCCGGTGCGTCCTCCCCTTTTTGCGGCGTGTAGAGGCTGAACCAGATGCGTTTGACGTCCGGCAGGCGGGCCCAGAAATTCGTGAACTCCGTCAGGTAGCCGGCCCGCGACTGCTGGCGGGTGATCGTGCAATGGACCGTCACGTGCTGGCCCTTGATGTGCTTGAGAATGCGGTCGTAGGTCGCCGGCGCACGCCGCACGTCGTGCTCGGGCTGCAACCCGTCGATCGACACGCAGACCTGCAGCAGCGGCATGTTCGCCCAGCTTTCGGGAATGGGCCGGACCGCGCTCGTGACGAGCTGCGTGTGGACACCCATGCCGGTGAGCGTCGGCAGCAGCACCTCGAGCTCCCGGTACCGCACGAGCGGTTCGCCGCCCACGATCGACAGATGCAGCGGCTTGTATCGCTTGATGACGTCGAGCACGCCGTCGATCAACTCCTGGCCCTTGTAGTCCGCAAGCTGGCGCAGCACGACGTCGCCCCCGAGATGCGTATCGCCGTACGCATAGCAGCCCGGGCATCGCAGGGGGCACTCACGCGTGATTTCGATCGAAAGATTTGGCCGATAGCCCGAGAGGATCAGCCCCCAGGCCTTGACGACCGCGCCGGTTTCCATCGTTAGAGCTTATATCCGTCCCGCCGTCCGTCGCCGGAGACCCTGCATCCTTGCTTTGCTCCGGCGCACAGAGCGGATTCTTCGCGAAGCAGAGATCCTCGACGATGCGGCCGCCGATGACGTGCTCCTGGATGATGCGTTCCGCATTTGCGGGCGTGACGTTTCGGTACCACGCACCTTCCGGATAGACGACCGAAATCGGTCCGCCGATGCAGATGCGAAAGCACTGGACCTTCGTGCGGTACGCAGGACCATTCGCGCCGGCGATGTTCAGCTCCTTCATGCGCCGCTTGACGTAGTCCCATGTCTCGGCGCCCTGTTCCGACGTACAGCAGTCCGGTCCGATGCAGACGAACATGTGGCGGACGATCTTGCCGACACCGAAGGCCGCCGCTGAGGCTTCTGGAGAGATGCGATCTTTCGGCATGTTCAATCTGGGGACGTGGACATCCCCAGTTCGGCACCGGATGTATTCACGGGTCTCTCCGTGTTCACGGGCAGGCCCGCTCGCGTCCAGGCCGTGAACCCGCCGGCGAGATTCGCCACGCGATCGAACCCGCGCGCGCGCAGAAGGCTTGCGCCGATCGCCGAGCGGGAGCCGGACTGGCACTGCAGCACGATCGGTTTTTCGCGCGGGATGTCGTCGAGACGATCGGCCAGATAGCCAAGCGTCACGTGCATCGCGCCGTCGATGCGGCCAACCTCCCATTCCGCTTCGCTGCGGACGTCGATCAGCGTGACCCCTTTGTGCTTCAAAGACTCCGCCAGATCGGTCGTGTCGATGTGCGCGATTTTGGCCAGCGGACGGCCTGCGTGGGCCCACTGGTCCACGACGCCGCTCTCGAAATAGCCGGCGACCCGGTCGAGGCCGATCATCGCCATGTCGCGGGCGGCCGCCGCGGCCGCGTGCGCCGCCTGGTCGCCGTGGCCATCGACGATGAGATACACGTCGCGATCGAACGGCACGAGCCAGCCGGCCCAGGTCGTGAACGATCCGTTCATCGGAATGTTGATCGTCCCGGGCACGTGACCGGTGCCAAAGTCCGCGGCGCGCCGCGTGTCCACGACAAACCCGTCGTCGGCCAGCTCGCGCGAGAGCGTCTGCAGATCCGCGAGCGGTGGATGCGGGAATCCGTTGAGGATCCGCGGGCCCTCCTTGTTCAGCCGCTTCATCATCGCGAAGTATTTCGGCGGCTCCGGCTGGCCCGAGAGCACGCTCTTCACGAACTCCGCCTCGGATGCCGCGCGGAACGCCCAGTTGAATCGCTTCTCGTAACCAAGCGTGCTCTGCGGAATCGCGCTGATCCCTTTGCCGCAGGCGGATCCGGCGCCGTGCGCGGGCCAGATCTGCAGCCAGTCCGGACGCTCGGCGAACTTCCGCACCTGTTGATACAAGGTGCGTGCGCCCGCTTCCATCGTGCCCTTCAGGTTTGCCGCCCGCTCGAGCAGATCGGGCCTCCCGACATCGCCGACGAAGATGAAGTCTCCCGTCGCCGCCGCGATCGGCTCATTCGCCACCGCGCCATCCGTCACCAGGAATGCCAGATGTTCCGGCGTGTGGCCGGGCGTGTGCACGACATCCAGCCTGACGTTCCCGACCGCGAGGCGATCGCCGTGTTTCACGAGTCTGGTACGCTCGTCACCGGCAAAACCGTACTTCCAGCTCGCGTCGCCTTCGTCCGAGAGATACAGCGTCGCGCCGGTCTTTGCGCGGAGCTCGCGGCTGCCCGACAGAAAGTCCGCATGGATGTGCGTTTCGGTCACATGCGAGACTCTGACACCCTGGTCGCGCGCCGCCTCGATGTATTGATCGACGTCGCGGTTGGGATCGATGACGATGGCCTCGCCGGTGACGGTGCAGCCGATCAGGTAGCTGGTTTGAGCCAGTTTGGGCTCGAAGAACCGCTTGACGAACATGAAGACAGAATACACGGCAACAGCAGCGGCCGGCTTCGCCTTGCTGAACTCGGCGGACAGGCGCCGACTGCAGGCGGGCTAGCGGTTTTCCAGATCGGTGTCGCGTGTTCCTGCGCCCTCCCGCTCGCCGCTTGCCGCAAGGCAGCGTGATTGGGCCTGCCTCGCGGCGCTCGCAAAGGTCGGGCGCAGGAACACGCGACACCGACTGGAAAACGCTGAAAGCCCGCCCCACCGCATTTAACAACTGACCCATGCCCCGTTACAAGCTCACCATCGAATACGCCGGGACGCGCTACAGCGGCTGGCAGATTCAGAAGAACGCCAGGACCGTCCAGGGCGAGCTGCACCGCGCCTTGCGCGACGCGTTGCGATCCGACCAGTTCGACACGTATGGCGCGGGGCGGACGGACGCCGGCGTTCATGCGCTGGGTCAGGTCGCGCATGTCGATACGGGTGCCACCCTGCCACCGGCCGCGCTCGTCACGCGCGTCAACGACGCGCTGCCCGCCGATATCAACGTGCTCGCCGCCGAGCGCGTCGCGCCTCGTTTCCACGCGCGGCACAGCGCGGTGGCAAGAAGCTACCTGTATCAGATTGCGCTGCGGCGCACGGCGTTCGCCAAGCCGTTCGTCTGGTGGGTGCGGGACGATCTCGATGTCGGCCGGATGGAAGTGTCGGCGCGCGCGCTGGTCGGGTTCGGTGACTTCCGCGCGTTCACCGACGACGATCCGGACGAGAAATCGACGCGCGTGGCCATCGAACAGGTCGCAATCGCGCACCGGGACTCGCTCATTCTGATCCGCATCGTCGGTTCGCACTTTCTGTGGAAGATGGTCAGGCGGATTGCGGGTGTGCTCGTGGCGGTCGGCCGGCGCGAGCTCGAATCAGGCGCCCTCGTGAGCTTTCTGACCGGCGATTCGGATCTTCCCGCGAAGCTCACGGCTCCGGCGTCGGGTCTGTTCCTGGAGCGCGTGTTTTACGAAACCCCGCCGGCAGAATGGCCGCTCGAGCCGGTGCTCTGGACAGGGGACGAACCTGATTGACGAGCGGGTCGCCTCGCTCAAAGGCCGTCACGTTGGCGCTGTTCGCGACGACCACGGCAAGGCCGGTCTCATCGCTGACGGTTGTCGGCAGCCGACGGCGCGCCCGGCGCTTGCCGGAGCGCCCGCAGAGCGACGACGTGAAACGCGATGATGACGACGAACGACAATCGAAGCACGTTCCATTCGAGCGTCAGATCCGCTTCGCCGTGAGAGATGTCCGTGAGCGCCAGGTAGGCAAGCACGATAGCGAACAGCGAGAGCAGACCCAGTCTGACAGCCCATGCAGCTGCTGATTGACGCGCCATGATCGACCTCGTGCGCGGTGGTTACGCCGCGCGTCGCCTGGAAGCTGGGGTCTCTGCTGCGAGTCTTTCAGCTCGCTCCTTGATCCCGAGCAGCATCTTGCGCGTCATGAGGAACGCCGCCGGCTCGAGGGCGGCCAGGAAAAGCCGCCGGCCGATCGTCTGCGCCACCCTCGCACGATTGCGTGAAATGAGCCGCGTTCGTTTGGCGCCTATCGGATAGAGCCCGAACTCCCAGATCCAGGAAAGACCTGGCCGGTCCCCGCCGAGCACAAGTGACGAGAACGGATCGACCGCCCGCACGGGAAACCCCGCTCCGGCTCCGATCGGAATCTCCTCCCCAACCTCGAGGTGCTGCCACTGCGGAAGCACACGAGTCGCACTGGGACGATCGAGAAACCCAAACAGACGATCAAGCCAGTCGTAGCTGTAGAGGCCGCCGCGCTGATAGCCCATTTGCGGCAGCCATGGCCAGACCTCGGCGGGACCGGCGTCAATCGTCACACCGAGCGTCGTGCCGTAGTTGGAATCGGGCACGTCGGGGTCACCTGGCATCGCTCGGACGATGTCCGCGTCCGTGGCACCCCATCGCTGCATCCACGGTCGCACGACGAGGACATAGACTCGTGCGGCGGCCAGCACGCAGAGAACGAGAAGTATCGCGATGGCCATGACGTGCTCCTCAGTGCAAAGATCTGGTGTCCGGTCGCCGGAATCTCAACGAACCTGCAGCGACTCGACGTACTTCCGCAGATTGACGACGCGCAACTGCTCGTTGCCGAGCTGCCGGAAGATCGGTCCCCACACCGGCATCTCCGCGCTGCCGTGGGCAGGAACGACGGCTTGCCCGTTCAACTTGTCCTCGAAGTCCTTCGCCGAGAACGTGCCATTGCGCCGCTTCGCGAACAGCGTGAGGTCGGCGGGTTTCGGATTCAGGGCCGCAGCCGCCGGACCATCGCCCTTCCCCGCTTTGCCGTGGCACGGCGAGCAGTAGCTGAGGAACATCCCGGGGCCGTCGCTGGCGGGAATCGGCTTTGCCGGCTCCGTCTGGACCTTTGGCGGCGGCTGTTGCGCGATTAGAAACACCGGTACGAGCACGAGCGCCAAACCGAGAAGAAGACCGATCGTTCGGCGATCGAAGCAGCAACCCATCGCGCACCTCCGTAGTTGGGGATTTCCGAATGACCTCCAGGTCATGGCTGGGCCTGCCCCCGCTAGTGCAAACCGCTCTCCAAAGGACGCGCCGAATCGGCCAGTCTCATCTATTGATCCGGCGGGAAGGTTGCGGAGGCGTTTGCTGTGCCGTGACGAGCACGGGCACGAGCAGGATCGGCAGAGCGAACAAGAGCCAGATCGTTGGTCGATTGATAATGCGACTCATCGCGCACCTCTCAGATTGAGGACCTCGGTGGTCATTCGATCGTGAATAGCCTGGGCGGCCCGCTTGCCGGCACCCGCGGCGAGAATCACCGTGGCCGCGCCCGTGACCGCATCGCCGCCAGCGTACACCTGCGGCCTCGACGTGAGACCCGTGCGCTCGTCGGCGACAAGACAGCCTTTTTTCGTGATGGCCAACCCCGCGCTGGTTCTGGTGAGCAATGGATTGGGCGTCGTGCCGATCGCCAGGATCACGTTGTCGACCGGCAGGACGAACGCCGAGCCTGGAATAGGGAGCGGCCGGGCACGGCCCGACGCGTCGGGCTCGCCGAGCCGCATCCGCTCGCACCTGAGTCCGCACACCCAGCCTTCGCCGTCGTCGAGGACCTCGAGTGGGTTCGTCAGCCAGTGGAACTGCACACCCTCTTCACAGGCGTGGTGATATTCCTCGACACGCGCACTCATTTCCTGCTCTCCGCGCCGGTAGACAATCGCCGCCTCGTCGGCGCCCATGCGAAGCGCCGTGCGAACGGCGTCCATCGCGGTGTTGCCGGCGCCGATCACGGCCACCCGCCTGCCGACGCGCACCGGCGTGTCGGTCTCGGGGAACTCGTAGGCGCGCATGAGGTTGACGCGCGTCAGAAACTCGTTCGCGGAATAGACGCCGTTGAGCTGCTCGCCGGGAATGCCGAGGAACTGCGGCAACCCCGCGCCCGTGCCGACGAACACGGCGTCGTAGCCGAACCGATCGAACAGTTCGTCGAGCGTGAAGGTCTTGCCGATGATCACGTTGCAGACGATCTCGACGCCCATCGCCTCGAGCACCCCAATCTCCCAGTCGAGGACGGACTTCGGCAGACGGAATTCCGGAATCCCGTACCGGAGCACGCCGCCGGGCGCGTGCAACGCCTCGTACACCGTGACCCGATAGCCGAATCGGGCGAGCTCTCCGGCGCACACGAGTCCGGACGGCCCGGCGCCGATGACAGCAATTTTCTGGGCGCTGGGCAAGACCTCGGGAGTGGTATCCGCGGAAGAACGCGGCAGGAAACGACTCCCGAGGTCCACGGGGATCGGTTGCGTACGCTCCCAGTCGGCGACGTACCGCTCGAGGTGCCCGATCGCCACAGGATTGAATCGCGCCCGCATGCTGCACCGCGCTTCGCATTGCGATTCCTGCGGACAGACACGACCACAGATGGCGGGCAGCGGATTCGCCGTCCGCAGGATCCGCGCGGCGCCCGGCATGTCGCCGGCCGCCACCGCATGAATGAAGTCGGGAATCGGAATCCGGACCGGGCAACCCTCCACGCAGACCGGATCCTGGCAGCGCAGGCAGCGCTCGGCCTCGAAGGCGGCGTGGAACGTCGAGTAGCCCGCGTTGACTTCCTGGAAGTCGTGCGCGCGCTCGCCGGCGTCCCGGACCGGCATCGGCGTCTTGTCGGCACGTTTGACCGGCATCACCGCATCTCCCGCGCGGAACGACAGCCCAGGCGATCGAGCGCCATCCGCTCCTCGCGAACGTACACCTTGTTCCGCCGCATCGCGACGTCGAAATCCACCTCGTGCGCGTCGAAGCATGGTCCGTCCACGCACGCGAACCGGGCCTGGCCGGCAACGGTGACGCGGCATCCGCCGCACATCCCCGTTCCGTCCACCATAAGCGATCCATCGACACCAGGGTCTTGATCCCGGGGGCCCGCGTGGTCTCCGCCACGGCGCGCATCATCGCCATGGGTCCGATGGCGACGACTGCGTCGGGCCGGCCGGGCCCGTCGCCGGCAATCAACTGCGCCAGCCGATCCGTGACGACGCCCTTGAGCCCTGCCGATCCATCGTCGGTGCAGATCTCGAGATGCGTGCAGGCGCGCCGCAGCTCGTCGGCCAGGATGATCAGGCTTGCGGTTCGCGCCCCCAGGATGACCGTCGTTCGATCGCCGCGCTCGGTCAGATCGCGCATCAGACACAGCAGTGCGGCGGCGCCGAATCCGCCGCCCACGCCGCAGACGTGGCCGCCAGGCGGCAGGTCGATCGGCTGGCCGAGCGGGCCGGCAACGTCGAGAATCGCGTCGCCCGTCTCGAGCGCGCAGACCCGTCTGGTCGTCGCCCCGACTTCCTGGACGACGATCGCGATCGTCCCGGCGGCGCGATCGAAATCGGCAATGGTGATCGGAATTCGTTCGCCGCCCTCGCGGACGCGGAGCATCACGAACTGTCCCGGTCGGGCCGAGGCGGCGATGAGCGGCGCGTCCAGCCGGAAGTACTTCGTGACTGGCGTCAGACGACGGGTGTCGAGAATGGCCGCCATCGCTAGAGCTCCGGATGCGCGTGCATGGCCTTGAGCCGGCGCCAGCGCCGGTCAACCTCGTGCTGGATGTTCTGCAGCCACTCGGCATGCGCGGGCTGCGTCAGATGGCGCGTCTTGCCCATCAGCCCGAGCCAGTTCGCGACCGGTTCCCGCCGGCCCGACGACTCCGGGTCGTACGTGAGCGTCGTATGACCATGCTCGACCTCATAGAGCGGGAAGAAGCAGCTGTCGATTGCCGCCTGCAGCACCGGCGCGGCCGCATCGTCGGTCGTTCGCCAGTTGAGCGACAGAACGAGAGGATCTTCCCGTAGACGAGCCCTTCGCGCTTGGCGTACCACTGCCCTTTCGCGACCTTCCGCATCAGGTCTTCGGGATAGCCCTCGCTCGCCGTGAAGACGTACGGCAGGTGGCACGCGGCGAAGATCTGCGCGCTGTCCTTGTGGTGGTAGCGCTTGCCCGGTTGACGCAATCCGACTTCACTCGTCGAGGTCCGATGACCGAGCGGCGTTGAGTAGGACAACTGGGCTCCGGTGTTCATGTAGCCCTGGTTGTCGTACTCGAGAATCATCAAGGCGTGGTTCCGGTGCGCGGCGCCGAGCGCCAGTCCCATGCCGATGTCCATACCGCCGTCACCGGTGATCATCACGAACGTGATGTCGTCGGAGGCAGGGAGCTCCCCCGGCGGACGCGCTCGTGATACACCTCGACGAGTCCCGAGAGCGTGGCCGCACCGTTCTGAAACAGGTTGTGGACGTAATTGACGCGGTGCGCCGTGGACGGATAGCCGGTGGTGACCACCATCGCGCAACCCGTCTGGTACAAGACGACGAGATCGCCTTCGAGCACTCGGCTGATCTGATGGAAGGTCGGGAAGAATCCGCAGCCGGGACAGGCGCCATGTCCGGGCGCGATGCGGCTCGGTACTCGGTCATCTTCCAGATCGGCTCGAGCTCGACGCGCAGCCGACCGGTGGACGGATAGCGCGCGACGTGCGCCATCCCGCGTGTCTCCTCGGCGCGAATGGGCGGCAGACCTGGGCGCGGCCCGCGATCCGCGCGGCCAGCGGTCGCGCCGTGATAGGCAAACGGCTCGACGGCCCCGTCCGATCGCGCGGCCTTCTGCGCCTGGGCGAAGAAGTCGGCCGCGTCGGCGGCGTAGAAGTCCTTTCCGCCGAGGCCGTAGATGCGCGACAGCACCCGCGTCCGGTTATCGGGATCGATCTGAAGCGCCGCGCGGATCTCGAGCGAGAGATTTCCGCCGCCGGCCCCGTACGAATCGGCTCGGTCGCCGACGGTCACCGCCGCGATCGGCCTCAGCGCCTCTCGGAACGCGTCGGCGGGAACGGCCGCAGGACGTTCGGCGAGAGCACGCCGACACGCTCGCCTCGGGCACGTAGTGCATCGGCCGCGTCCTTGGCGGTCTCGGCCGCGGAATTCAACAGCACGACCGCCGTCTCCGCGTCAGCCATCGCGTATTCGTCCAGCATCCGGTAGGCCCGTCCGGTCATCCGCTCGAGTTCGGCAAATACCTCTGGAATCACCCGGCGCGCCGCGTCCATGGCGCGGGAGAGCTGGACCTTGTTGTTGATGAGATCCGGATCGTTCATGTAGAGCCCGAACGTCTTCGGATGCGACATGTCGAGCAGCGTGGGAAACGCGGGGCGATCGCCGAGGAAGTCGCGGATGGCTCCGGGATCGTCGAACACCTAGAGCCGGCGTTTCTGGTGGCTCGTGAAGAACCCGTCGTAGGCGACCATGACCGGCAGGCGGACGTCCGCGTGCTCGCCGATCCGCACCGCGGCGAAGTTCATGTCGTAGACGGCCTGGGGATCGCGCGCGCACAGGACGATCCAGCCGGTGTTGAGCGCGAAATAGAGGTCTGAATGATCGCCGCGGATGTCGAGCGGACCCGACACGGCGCGCGCCGCGACGTTCAGCACCATCGGCACGCGCGTGCCCGCCTGGACCGGCAGCTGCTCGAGCGAGAACAGCAGGCCCTGCGAGCTGGTCGCGTTCAGCACGCGGCCGCCGCCGAGGGCCGCGCCGTAGCAGATGCCCGCGGCGCCGTGCTCGCCGTCGCCGGCAATCATCACGATCTCGTGCTGACCGTCGGCCTGCATTTTCGCCAGCGTCTCGGCGACTTCCGTGGAGGGCGTAATCGGGAAGTAGCCCATCACGTGAAATCCGATCTGACGAGCCGCGAGCGCCGCCGCTTCGTTGCCGCTCCGGAAGTCGAGCGTCTGCTTCGCGGTCCCGGCGGTCAGGCTCGCAGTGGATGGCTGCGGAGGCGCGGTGAGGGTGGGCATGGACGTGTCAGCCAATCAGTTCGGGGAATCGCGGCACGCGCAGCCGCGCCGCCAAGTCGAGGACCTCGGGCGTCTTGACGAGCGCGCCGCTCGGGCACGACTCGACACAGCGCAGGCACCCCTTGCAGTAGCGGTAGTCGATGCCTTAGAGCCGGCGGACGAATGGCGTGTTCGGATCGCCGAAGAAACAGACAAGGCAGAAATCGGGACACACGAGATCGCAGATACCGCAGTGGATGCACTTGCCGGCGTCGAGCACGGGCATCCAGCCGGTGCGAGACATCGACAGGTCGTTCCACGCCGTGTTGCCCGGCTCGGCAATCATGCCGCCGAGCGGTTGGGTGTCGTATCCCCAGACGGGTTCGGGACGCGCGATCGGCAGATCGCCGTCGACCTGGCCGATTCCCTCCTGAATTGGTACTCCGATGCGCCGCGGTGAAACGCGCGCGCGTCGAGCGACCGCCTCCGGATGTTGCCGGCGAACTCCTCGGACAGCACGTCGAGCAGAACGTCGCGATCGAAGAACGGAAAGGCGCGCTGAGCGTCCCGAGCAGCACGGCATCGGCCGTGACTTCTCCTGCACGGCGATGCCGAGCGCGTCGACCCGGATAACGCGCGCGGAACGCGGCAGCGCGGCCAGACTCTCCGGCACCGGCCCGGCAGGCGCGTTGTAGATGAACGTGCCAGCTGCCCGCAGCCCGGCAACGGTGATCGGATTGCGCACCAGCGCGGCGTGAAACACGACGATGCCATCCGGCGTCTCCACCGGCGCGCTCGTGCGAACGAGTCGATTCGGCGGCCCGAGGCGCACGAACGATCGCACGAGCAATCCTTACTTCTCCAATCAGAACGAGGAGAAGTGCGCCGCGTTGAGATCCATCGAAGCACCGCCGCGGTCGCGAGGATCTGCCCGGCGGCATGCGCGCCCAGGCCGCCAATCGACTCGAAGCGCAGCTCGAAGAACCGCTCACCGAAGAGCCAAGCCACTGCCGGTCCTCCTCTCTGCGACGGCCTCTGGCCGCGCTCCCAGAGCTGGCACTTCGCGCACGCGTCGGCGGTTGCGAGAGGCCTAGCCGGCAAGTCACGCTAGCAACACCACGGAGACGCCTCGGTCATCATCCAGAGCAAATACGGCAGATAGAGCGTCAGACCTCCCATCGGCACGACTGAACCCGACGAAGGTTCTCCATGGCTCGCCACTGAATCTCGTGACGCCAGGTGCAAACAGCTCTCCACTCAGTCGCCAACCGAGCGCCGGATTTTGGGGGTGTTACGGTGTCGGTTGCTGAGTTCCTCGGTTCGAGCGGGAAATCAGCGGTCCAGCACCTGCTTACGACGCCTGCTCCTCAGGCGCGACCGCACGGCCGCGACGACCTTCCGCCCGACGCAGCACGCCGAGCACCGCCAGTGCCCCGGGATCAATGACGGTCTCGCCATCCACCAGACCTTGAACTCACCATAGCGGCCGCGACCATCTCGACGTCCACTCCGAACTCCCGCCGAAGCGCGCCGCCACACGACGCGTGCAGTCCGGAGACTCAATAGGCGCAATAGCGAACGGTGACTCGATTCATGGGCCATCCTGATTTCAGCTCAACATGCCAACGTCCCTGCGACTCGTGCATTGATCTGACGAGCACGCGCGTGCCAGTCCGATTTTTCCCGACATGCTTATTTCGTCCCGAGAGCGCGAACGCGCGGAATTTTCCGCATGCCCTTCTCACGCGGCGTTGACGCTTTTCCGCTCACGTGACCTCGTCAGCTTCTGATGGACCGGGCGTGGCCTGGGTTTTAGACAGCGGTCATAGGCCGCGGCCGCTGCAGCGCTTAGGCTGGCCGGAGACGCGCCCGAATTTCTTCCCGCACATCGAGGTGTCGCATGCCCAATCCCACAACCATGGTTTCCTACGCCGCCGATCGCTTTCCGATCTGGTGAACCATGACGCCCGCGCCGCGACGGTGTTCGACCGATTCGGCCTCGACTACTGTTGTGGAGGCCATCAGGCGCTCGATGAAGCTACGGCCGCACGTGGCAGCCGGGCTCACCCAGGTTCCGCAGGTGGTCCGCCGTGACGCAGGGCCCGTTCATCGCTGCTTCCTCAGCCACCGCCGAAGGACCTTCGCGCCGAAGCGGTAATGGCTGCATGTATGGGAGCAAGATAGGTTGCCAGGGGATGTTCCCCCGTCCACGCGAAACACCCCGGGACGAGCAGCTCGTCCTCCGAGACCGCTCGACGAGCGCCGGACTTCGCGGTACGACGCTCGAAGTCGTTGCGGACGCGGCTCACCGATTTGTGCCGATGTTTGCGCCAGATCGCCCGATTCAACCTCGGGGTCTCATTCCACTTGAAGCCCGGCGCGGGAAGCACCGGCGACGCGCCCTCACACCCCGTGCGGTACCAAGTCAGGAACATCTGCTCCCACTCGGTGAGATGCGCGAGCAGATCCCGGATGGTCCACCCATCACCCCACACGCCCGGCTCCCGGTAGCGCGATGCCGGTATCGATTCACGAGCTCGATCAGCGACCGATGCTCGTGATCGATGGCCTCGACGAAATGGCGTTTCGATGTGAACCGCATGTGCGGAGTCCCCCGTCACCATTTCGACCGGGCCGGTGGCCTCATTCCGCCTTTACGCATCTGCAGGCAAGGTACCCGGCGCCCACCTTCTTGTTCATTCGTGTCACGTAGCCGTTGTAGGCCACGCGGTACGCGCGATCGGCATCGACCTCGTCGGCCGTCCACCAGTAGATGATCTGGCTGTACAGGATGCCAGAGCGGCGCCTCTTTGTCCGGCATGGCCCCGAACGACGCGCGTTCCCCGTTCCACGTTCCGCCTGCGTTCCGGCCTCGCCAAATCATCGTCCGCACCGTCTCGTCGACGGTCGGGAGACGCCACACGCGCTGTGGTTCGGCCGCAAGTGTTCCGCCGTCTGCCGTCAGGTACTCGCAGCGCCGTCTTGCCTCGAACCACGAGAATCCCCTGTCGTCCCAACCCGGACCAGCGGGTGCCCAGACGAGGTTGACGCCGTTGCCGCTGATGCGTCGCATCGACGTGTCGACGATGCTCGGGCGCGTAAGAACGCGCCAGCCTGGATAGGCTCCCGAAGCGACAGCGGTGACGACTGGAAGACCGATGAGAACCCGCCGCGCCCACCTCACCGGCATTGGACGGCCGAAACCATACAGGGCCGCCAGGAGCAAGACGGGCAAGCCGATTAGGAAACCGCCGACCTCGCGAACGTCAAACAACCAGAACACGACGGCGGCCAGCGCGAGGTGCGCGGCGACCCCCACCGCCGGCCGCCACAGTCCGAGCAGGCCGGCGACCATGGGGATGAACATCCACGGCAGGTATTGCACCGCCATGAGCCCGAGGTTGCGCCAGAGTTCCCGGAAGTACCAACCCTCGTGGAAGTTTTCGATGCTTCCCCAGAAGGCCCAGAAACTCGAAAGAGCCGTGGAGAAAGCGACTGCGATCCATCCCACGAAAAAACGGGCCCGGGCGGTGACAGCCATCTCGAACGCGCTCCATTTCTCAGAACGTCACCCGAACGCCGAGCTGCGTCTGGCGCGACGACGTGACCGTCGTTCGAATCTGGCCGAACGACGGCGAGCGGCGCTTCGCCGTCGGTCGTGCCGGCGAACGACGATGAGCGACGGCGGGCCGAAGTTCGCGCGGTTCAAGAGATTGAACACCTCGACGCGCAACTCGATCCGGGTCCGCGAGCCGAGCGCTGGCCACGCAGCTTGCCGGCTGAACGCGACGTCGACCGTTCTGCAGATCCGGACCGATCAGCTCGTTGCGGCCGACGTTGCCGAACGTGCCAGCCGGCGGCAGCACGAATGCGGCCGGATCGAACCAGTGCGTCCGGGTCGGCCGGTCACCGCGTCGTCCGGGCCCCGGCCCGGCGCGTAGCTCGGCCGATCCGGCCCCGTGCCAGGGCCGAGCGACGGCGCCCACAGCGAGCGCGATCGGTTGCGTCTGCAGGAACGGCGTCAGCGGATTGCCGCTGCGCATGCGCATGATGCCCGAGACCTGCCAGTCCGTTCAGCATCGCGTCCGGCAGCCCAGTCGAGCGCGTCGGCTCGTGGCATCTGCCAGACGAAGTTCATCGATCCAGTTGTGCTCGGCGTGAAAATCGGCCAGGCCCTTGTTGTAGCCGGGAATGAACTCCGGCATCGCCGAGGTCGTGGCCGTCGTCGAGTCGGAGAAGAACGTCGAGTTCTGCGTCGTGTCCTCGGCCTTCGACCACGTGTACGACGACTGCAGCTGCAGGCCGCGGCTCCAGCGCTTGCGCACGTCGATGATCGAGCGCCTTGTACCAGGCAGTCGCCGTCGCTCGACTTCACTTCGATCGCCGAGAAATTGCGGTTCGGCCGCGGGAGGCCCGTCGGATAGAACAGCGTGCCGTCGGCGAGCGTCGTCGGCGTCGGCACGTTCACGATCCGAATTGCGCCAGAGGTGCCGGCCGCGCGATCCCGCCGTAGCCGAGCATCACCATCCAGTCCGCCAACAGCTCCTGCTGGACGTTCACGTTCCACATGTGCACGCGCGGCATACTCGACGTCGTACTGGATCGGCCGCACCGAGATGCCGGCGCGCGCGCTCGAACGGCGGCACCGGGAACGTCGGGTTGGCGATGACCGACGCGCGGCGTCGCCGGCGGATTCGTGACCGTGACGATCAGGTTCTGCTGGTTGTTGGTGTTGTAGTACAGGCCGTAGCCGCCCCGCACCGACGTGCGGCCGCGGCCGACCACGTTCCAGGCCGCGCCGAGCCGCGGCGACCAGCGTCGCGCCGGGATTCTCGTAGAGCGGGCCGACGGTCGGCGCCGGCGGCCAGCAGATCCGGCATGTTGATGTCGCGGCCGCCCGTGTCGATGCGGCAGTCGTCGCGCCTTCGACGCGCAGCCCGAGCGTTGACCGTCAGGTCCGGCGTGCAGCCGGAATTCGTCCTGCACGTACACGCCGTAGCAGCGTCCAGTTCCAGTGGCGCTTGATGTCGCCCTGCGGGCGTGAGGCCGATGAACTGCAGCCGGCACGTTGCGCAGGAACGTCGGTCAGGCTCGCGAATCGGAAGATGCCGAGGCTGAACGTCGGATTGAACTCGTCGTCGCGGTAGTGCTCGACGAGCGCGCCCGCCTTGAGCAGGTGGCGGCCGCGCGACTGCACGAGGTCGTACTGCAGGCTGTAGACGTCCTGGCCGCAGCCGCAGGTTCGCCGAGCTCTGCGGGCCGAAGCGCGGAATGCCGCCGATGTCGATCGCGCCCATGATCGGCGCGGCCCGGCACGAACACCGGCAGCGGCTGCGACGTGTTCGCCTCGACGTTCTGGCCGATGCGCGTCCGGCTGTAGCCGAAGCGCAGCCGTGTGGAGGCGTCGTGCGCCGAAGCACCTGCCGGTACTCGCCGGTCACGAACTGGTTGCGCGAGATGAACGCGCGCGGAAACTGCGGGATAGTCGGTCGGCAGCCGCTGCTCGGTGTCGTCGAACGTGTAGCGGCCGAACATCTGCACGCCGTCGGCCGAGCACGGCGTCGACGCGCGCCCTGGACGAAGTGCTGCGTCGAGCTGCTGGTCGAACGGAAACGTGTAGCGCGGCCAGGCCGCCGCCGAGGTTCTCGCCGTTCGCGAGCGGAAACTCGTCCAGGTACGGCCGGATCGCCGGATCGATCGTGCACCGGCCCGCTCGGGCAGAATGCCCAGCCGCGCGTTGTCGTCCGGCACGCGTCGTCAGCGATCGTGCGGCCGAGGTTCTCGCGCAGCGCCTCGTAGCCGGCGAAGAAGAACAGGCGATCCTGCCGGAGCGGGCCGCCGGCCGTGCCGCCGAACTGGTTGCGCGTGAAGTCGGGCTTGTCGCCGACGTCGAAGTAGTTGCGCGCGTCGAGCGCGTCGTTGCGGTGGAACTCGAACAGCGCTGCCGCGTGAACCGGTTGGTGCCCGACTTGGTGATCGCGTTGATCTGGCCGCCGACGTTGCGGCCGAACTCGGCGCTGTAGGTGTTGGCCTCGACGCGGAATTCGCGGACCGTCTCCATGCCGAGCGCCGTGCCCGCGGCGCTGCCGGCCGGCCCGTTCGTGAAGTCGTTGAGCAGCGTGCCGTCGAGCAGATACACGTTGGCGCGCGGATCCTGGCCGTTGACGCTCATCGCCAGGCCGTGGGCGACGACCGAACCGTTGTCGCGATGCGGAAGGCGTTCACCGCCGGCTGCAGCGCCATCAGGTCCGTGAAGTTGCGGCCGTTGACGGGCATCGTGCTCGATCGTCCGCTCGTCGACCAGAAAGCGCATCGCCGAGCTACGCGTGTCGACGAGCGGCGTGCCGCCGCCACCGTAATCTCCTCCGAGACGCCGATCTGCAGCACCAGGCTCATCGCCGCCTGCTCGCTCACCGTCAAGCGAACCCCCGTACGGACGAGCGGACTGAAGCCGACGTGCTCGGCGCGCAGCTGGTACGCTCCCGGCGGCAGACTGGAGAATATGAAACGGCCGTCAGCGCCGGCGACGATGGTGCGGACCGCACCCGTGTCGACCTGTGTGGCGGTCACGGTCGTTCCGCCCAGCACGTTGCCGTTGGCGTCCTGAACGACCCCCGCGAGAGTCGCCGACGTCTGGGCTTCTGCACGGCCGGAGGTGCAGACCAACGCGAAGGCCAACGCGAACACCAACTTCGAAACCATGACAGCGATGATAATTCACGGCCCGCGGAGGGGCCCGGGACCTCGGGACTGTGCCTTGGTGACCGCGGAGTTTTTCTCGGGCCGAGCGGGAAAACCAGCGGTCGCGATGGGAGGCCCAACCCACCGGTTCCGTTTCCGTCACGTCCGGCCCGCCCGATGGGGACGCCGCGTGGCATGAGCTTCGCACTCCCTGACCGTCAAGTTCGTGCAACACGCGGGAGCGAAGTCGCGTCACCCATCTTCGCGGAAAGAGGACGGTCATGGCCACGCGCTCATCGTTCAGACTCATCATCGGCTTCGCGACATTCGCTCTGGCGATGGCGGTCGCCTACTGCTCAACCCACCTGCAGGCGCAGGAACAGGTCGTCCCCACCGTACCGGTGGCTGCGCTCGAGCAGCTGCTGCCGGCACCGGCAGGGTGGACGAAGGTCGAAACGAAGACCGATCAAGTAGTCATTTCTCCTGACTGCAGCCATCCGGTGGCTGCCGTGATGTACACCCAGGGCGAGATGCGCCTGAAGATCTCGCTCGCCGACTCCGGCCGGCATCCCAACAGCCTGATGGCGCTGGCGCCCATGATCGTCCTGCTGCCGGAAGGCTCGTCGGAGCGGATCCCGCCCGCGACGAAAATCGAGCGGCTCAAGCGCGATGGCGCGCAGGTCGCCGAACGATGGAATGAGCAAAAGGGCAACGGCGAGATCACGATGCTCGTCGGGGGTCGCTTCGTCGCTTCCGTGGAAGGCATGAACGTCGACGGGCTCGACACGCTGCGGGCGATTCTGGCCGCGATCGATCTGAAGAAGCTGGCCGAATTGAAGTAAGGAGAAGCTCTCAGCCGTCCGGTCAGCCCAAAGGGGGCGGGCATCAGCCCGCCCTTTTTTTGTCCGCGGCGGCGCGAATTGATCACGGAAAGGCCCGCTGTTCTCTGCGGAAACAGTTGAGATGGAATGGAAACAGGTCGCAGGGACCTGTCAGCTGTGCCGTGCGAAGCTCCTCGGAGCTTATAGGGTCCTGCGGGTGATAGCCGGGAACTGCGGATCTGCTGTCATTGAACGGCACCTTGTCGTCGCCCGACGAGCACGGGGAATATGCTCACCCGTTGTGCGCTGCAATGAGGCTCAATCTCAACCAGCTTCACCTCAGCAGGGTTATCAGCACGTCAGCCGGTCCCTGCGACTCTCGCGCTGATCTATTAAGCATGGGCTGTGCCAATCACGTTGTCGCGCGGATCAGACATGCGCCGGAATCCCCCGTCCATCGAGTGCGGAATATCCAACGATCTCCTGGGAGTTTTTCAGCGAGTCGCTGACCGCTTCACGCCTGTCAGGCAGAGGTGCTGAACGGCGTCGACATGAATGTCATCGACATCAAAACCTCCGAACAGCTCGCGCAGCTCCCCCGCGCCGAAATAGTGATGAGGCAGGCCCTTCTCAGGGCCATCGAGCGGGATGAACGTGCCAGGCTCGATCTCGTCGAATGCCGACGCCTGATTCCGAAGGGCGGGCACCGTCACAAAGGCGAGGCCGCCGGGTTTCAGCACACGCGTCATCTCGTCGACGAGCCGCCGAATCGCTGCCAGGCGGGCATGGTGAATCACCTGGACGGCAATGACCGCGTCGAAAAACTCATCGGTGTACGGCAGCGGATCGTGCATGCTGCCCGTCTGGAGGTCGGCGGTGAGACCTTCGGAGGCGAGCCACTGCCGGGCCAACCGGGTGCCTTCGTGGGACTCGTCCAGCCCGTAGACCGAGAAGCCAAGGCGGGCGAAGTGGACGAGATGCCGGCCCGAGCCGCTTCCGAGATCCAGAACCTGTCCCGCGTCTAACAGCGACAACCGGGTACTGATCCGGGCGATGTCTTCATGGACCTCGATGAAGAAGCGCCCACGCTCGGCGAAGATCTCGTTCCAGGGGTTCTCAGCCAATCCAGAGATCGTCTCACGCCGCGCGGAGGGCGCGGCGGGGGCGAGCCACCGGTTTCATTCGTCGCCGGAAGATCGGCCGGGCGGCGATCCTGACCAGCCGCCGCCAGGCCTCATATCCGTAAAAGCCGGCATCGCGATCCGCCAGCAACGCGGCGTCGTCCGGATTGACGACGAGACTGACCTCGATGTTCGGCGCGGCCCCGATGGGAAGCCAGTGGCGACGGCAAGCCTCATAGACATGACGCATCACGATGCGCATGTCTTCGTACGACGGCGGCGGCCAGTCCTGCATGTCCGATCCAATGGTCGGCCGGAAGATGCAGACGGTCGGGAAGGCGCCGAGCGCGGTGATGATGTCGATCGCTTCGAGAGTGCGCTCGACGGGCTCGATGCCCGCGATGATCTCGCCCGAGACCGCGCCATGAGGCATGCGTCTGGCACAGTACTCCATGGCGTCGAAAAACAGACGCTGGCCCAGCATGCGCTGTTTTCCGGGACAGATCCGCGCAAACCAGGCCGGATCGAGCAGTTCCACGCAGAAGGACAGGTGATCGACGCCGAGATCGATCAGCCGATCGTACCGGCTGAAGTCCTTCTCCGGCGCGAGTTGCACGCCGACCAGCATCCCGACGTCTTTCTTGATCGCCCGGAGGTACGGCTCGGCCATGGCGATGCCGCGCGATCCCTGGAAGCCGCCGTTCAGATGCACGAACGTGGCGCCGGAATAGTCGCGCGCCGCGCGGCACGTCTCGACAACGTCGGGGACGGCTTTGTCCCGCGCTTCGGTCGCGCCGACGTTCTGGCCGGTCGTGCAGAACCGGCAGTTGAGCGGCGGCGAGTAATTCCAGAACGTGCAGACCAGATTGATGTAGATGCCGAGATAGGTGCCTTGCATGACCCCGATCCGGCTCATCGGAATCTCACGCGACGTCGTCCAGCTGTACCATTCCGGTTCGGCGGGCAACCGTACCCGGTAGCGCGTTCCTGTGCGATCGTCCACGATGACGTGGCCGGCGCTGGAGTCGTGATCCAGCCGATAGGGGGAGGCGGCCGCAAAGCGCTCGACGACAGGTGCGTTGACCCAGATCTCGTCTTTCAGCCACGACTTGGCGGGCAGCGCGAGCTCGAGGCCGGAGCCGAGCCCGGCGCGCGTGCGCGAAATCCCGCGCGCCCCGTCCAGCGGAACCCCGGGTGGGACGCGCAGGCCTTTGCAGAACAGATCGATCTCAAGCTCGCAGGCGTTGAGCATTGGCATGCCTTCCGAGAGCCCACGCCGCCAGGAAGATCAGCGCCGGCGCGATCGCAGGAATGAACAGGACTGGCACGGGCGGCCACACGGTCATCGCGAAGAAGAGAAGGGTGCTGACGATTGTGGCGACGCTTCCGGCGAGCCGCCATCGAAGGCTGGCCATCAGGCCGACGAAAATCGCCAGATGCGCGGACAGAGCGATCCAGACGATCGGTGGCGGCCAGGGCGGACCGATGAACCAGGCTGTCACGTGTTCGACGAAGAACGCGAGCCATAGGACGGCCCCACCGACGGCGGCGAAAGCGCCGACGATTCTGAGGACACGGCTCGAGGACGTCGCCGTGGTCATTGGCCACCGCCGGACGATCGATGGAGCACGGGCGACGCTGATCGCGGCCGCCAGTGCTGGAGGACGCTCAGATAGTTTCCGCGCTCGAACGCCTCGGCGTTGGGCGTGTGCATGAGACTCACGCGACCGTGAACCTGGCGAAGGGAGTCGTACTCGTGCGCTTCGAGCCAGTGCGACAGGTCACGCTTCAGATGTGTGAGATAGATGATGCCTCTTTCGAGCAGCGCGGAGACGATCTGCACGGCATCCGCCCCGGCCATGATGGCTTTCAGGACGTCCTCCCCGGTGTGCACGCCGCCGGTTACGGCAAGCGACGCCTCCACACGCCCGCACAGGATCGCCAGCCAGCGGATGCGCAGCAGAAGCTCATCCGGACTCGACAGGTACAGCCGTGGAACCGCCTGGAGCATCTCGGGATCGATGTCCGGCTGGTAGAAGCGGTTGAACAGGATCAGGCCGTCGGCGCGGAGCGCGTCGAGCTCGATCGCGAGGTTTGACATCGACGAGAAGAACGGCGAGAGCTTCACGGCTACGGGAATGCGGACGGTCCATTTCAGCTGCCGCACCGCATCGAGCAGACGGCGTTCGACGTCCATCCCCGACTCGCGCGGATCGGTCGGGACATGGTAGAGGTTCAACTCGATCGCGTCGGCGCCCGCCTGTTCGATCTGCTGCGCGTACGCCAGCCAGCCGGCGCGGGCCGTGCCGTTGAGCGATCCGATGACCGGCACGCCGACCGCGGCCTTGGCCTGGCGCAGGTGCTCCAGGTACCGATCCGGCGCGAAGGCAAATTCATTCGGCCGCGGAAAATGCTTCAACGCTTCCGCATCCGACGCGTCGTCGACGACGAGCTCGTGTACCGTCCCGAGTTCCTCATGCGTGATCTGCTCCTCGAAAATCGATCGCAGCACGAGAGCAGCCGCGCCGGCGTCCTCGAGGCGTTTGCACCCGTCGAGCGTGTCGGTGAGCGGCGACGCGCCAGGCATCAATGGATGCGCGAGCGTCAACCCCAGATACTTCGTCGACAGATCCATGAAAACCTCCGTGCGGAGCTATACGACGCGATAGGGCCGGTACACGGGCTCCCACATCGCCGCTGACACACGCCGCCCAATCTCCTCGCGAGTCAGGGGCGCGACGTCGCCCGCGTCGACCAGGGCGCTGGCCGCTGCCACCGCCACCTCGCGCGAGACGTCCCTGAGCCGCGCAATGGAGGGGTACATGGACGCGCCCGGGCGACTGTCGGTGCCGACAAACTGGTGCACAGCTTGCGCTGCGGCAGCAAACACGGGGTCCGGCAGCCAGCGGGCGCCCGCGACGCGCGCACCGAGACCGATGCCCGGAAACACGAACGCGTTGTTGCACTGGCCAATCGAATAGGCCGTGCCGTTGATCTGGACGGGTGGAAACGGACTCCCGGTGCCCACGACGGCAGCGCCGCGGGTCCAATTGAGAATGTCGGCGGGCGTCGCTTCCGCCCGGTTTGTCGGGTTCGACATTGGCAGCACGATCGGACGCTCGCACCCGGCGACCATCGTCCGGACGATGTCCTCGGTGAACGCGCCCGGCTGCCCGGAGACACCGACGAGAACGGTCGGCTTGAAGTGACGCACGACATCAGCCAGGCGGAACGTTCCATCCGTAGCCGGCGTCCATCCGGCGACGACCGAGGGAGGCGTCGCGATATCCACTTTGTACCCGCTCAGGCCGGGCCGGTCCTGCAGGATCAGGCCGCGCGAATCCAGGCACAGGACGCGATCGAAGGCACGCGGGCTGGCGCCGTCAGCGGTTAGCGCGCGATGAAGCTGCAGCGCGCATCCCGCGCCCGACGCGCCCGCCCCGAAGAACACGATGCGTTCGTCTGACAGACGGCGTCCGACGCGCGCGACCGCCGTACGGATGCCCGCTTCGACCACTGCCGCGGTACCTTGAATGTCATCGTCGAAGCTCGGCAGCCTTTGCCGATACCGGCGGAGCACGTCGAAGGCCCGCTCACTCGCGAAGTCCTCCCACTGCACGATCGCGCCGGGGTAGACATCCGCGATCGCCTCGACCAGCTCGTCGAGCAGCGTGAAGTACGCGTCGCCCCGCAGCCGGGCGTGCCGAACACCCAGGTAGAGCGAATCTTCAATCAGCGCCGCGTTGTCCGTGCCGACGTCGAGGGTAATCGGCAGACCATGGGCGGGATGGATGCCCGCGCCGGCCGTATACAACGCAAGCTTGCCGATCGCGATGCCCATCCCACCGATGCCCTGGTCGCCAATGCCGAGAATGGCTTCGCTGTCGGTGACGACGATGACTTCGGTCCGCCCGCGCTCGGCATTGGCGAGCACCTCCGCGACGCGGCCGCGATCCTGACTCGAGACGTACAGACCGCGCGGCCGGCGATACAGGTGGCTGTATTGCTCGCACACCCGGCCTACCGTGGGCGTGTAGACAATCGGCACCATTTCTTCGAGGTGATCGCGCAGGAGCCGATAGAACAGCGTCTCGTTCCGATCCTGGAGCGCCGCGAGAAACACATACCGGCTGACGTCGTCGGCGGCACGAAGGTAATTCTCGTAGGCGCGCCGGGCCTGCTCGTCCGGAGTGGACACGGCCGGAGGCAGGATGCCTCGCAGACCGAACGTGTCGCGCTCGGATTCGCTGAAGCAGGTCCCTTTATTGAGGAGCGGATCGGCTTTGAGAGCCTCGCCACGAACGAACACGGCGCGATACTCCCCGCCGGTGCGCGGATCGATCCGTTCCTCGAATCGCCGGTCCGATCGGCCGGCCACGACGGCGGCGGGCGCGGATGCCATCACCGTGCCTCAATCGGCACGTACGGCCGCTGCCTCGCGCCGGTGTAAATCTGACGCGGCCGGACGATCCGTGTCTCGCGATCGGCGCGCATCTCGAGCCAGTGTGCGATCCAGCCAGGAAGCCGGCCCAGCGTGAACATCACCGTAAACATGTTCACGGGGATACCGAGCGCGCGATAGATGATGCCCGAATAGAAATCGACGTTCGGGTACAGCTTGTGACTGATGAAGTACTCATCGCTGAGCGCCAGTTCCTCGAGCTCCATCGCGATCTCGAGCTGCCGGCTGCGGACGCCGAGCTTCTCGAGGACGTCGCGGCAAGCGGACTTCAGAATGGTGGCGCGCGGGTCGTAGTTCTTGTAGACCCGATGACCGAAGCCCATCAGCCGGCTGGTGTCCTTCTTGTCCTTGGCCCGATCGACGAACTTCCGGACGTCGCCGCCCTCGGCTTCGATCCGGTCGAGCATCTCGATCACTTCCTGGTTCGCTCCGCCGTGGAGTGGGCCCCAGAGCGCGCTGATGCCCGCGGCGATGCTCGCAAACAGGTTCGCACGCGAGCTGCCCACGACCCGGACGGCGCTCGTCGAGCAGTTCTGTTCGTGGTCGGCGTGCAGAATGAGCAGGAGATCGACGGCCCTGGCGAGCACGGGATCGACGTCGTACGGCTCACAGGGCGTCGCAAACATCATGTGCAGGAAGTTCGAGCAGTAGTTGAGCCGGTTCTGCGGGTACATGAACGGCTGGCCAATCGAGTGTTTGTACGAATGGGCGGCGATCGTCGGCATCTTGGCGATGAGGCGCGTCACCGTGTCGCGGATGCTCTGATCGGTCTCGGGTTGCTGGTAGAACGTCGCCAGCGCACCGACCGCCGCCGAGCAGACCGGCATCGGATGGGCGTCTTTCGGGAGCCCGTCGAAGAACCGGTCACAATTTTCGTGCAGCATCGAATGGTACGTCACGTCGCGCCGGAACGTGTCGAGCTCGGTCCGCGTGGGCAGCTCGCCGTTCAGCAGCAACCAGGCGACCTCGAGAAAGGTGCTGCGCGAGGCCAGGTCGGCAATGTCGTAGCCGCGGTACCGCAGGATGCCTTGTTCGCCGTCGATGAACGTGATCGCGCTCTTGCACGCGCCGCTGTTGCCGAATCCCGGGTCCAGCGTGATCATCCCGGTCTTGGCGCGCAGGGTCGTGATGTCGATGCCGAACTCCCCTTCGGAGCCTTCTACCAGCGGAAGCGAAAGGGACTTTTCGTCGAACTCGAGTGTGACAGTGCGGGCCGGTGCCGCGGTCGTCGTAGCCATGATTTCTCTCCTCGAAGCGCGGGACGGCCGAACCCGTACCGGCGTGGGCGTCTACAGCGGTCTCTCAAAGCACGGCGCATACCAGGACGGCGCCCGCAAAACCGGGCGACGGTAGGCGGGACGGCCGGTCGAGCGCGCTGAATTCCCCACAGCCGTGCGGGATTCTCATCAGTGCGCCTGTCGGGCCAGTGCGAGCGTCTCCTCGATGTGCCGTTCGACGAGCGGGCTGTCATGGTGCGGTGCGACCCGGACGGGCGGATACTGACGCAGCTCTTCCAGGATCGCGTCCACCTTGCCGGCGACGAGATCGTCACAGGCCGCATAAACTCCCTCGGGCCCCTCTTCGAGCGCGTCGTGGCGCGCCAACACCTCGAGCAACCGGGCGATGATGTCGGGGCGGGGCGTCGGCACGAGCAGGGCGGCAATAGCGCCGTGATCGAGGCGCAGCCGCCTGGCTGCGGGCAGCGGGTCGCCGCCACGCGCGCGCCGCGCGGCTGGCAGCAGCACTTTTTCCTCCATGCCGATGTGGCGCAGCAGCCCGGCGCGAAACTGCGCGAACAGCTCGGGATCGATCCTGCCGGGACCGGCCGTGGCGCGCGCAAGCAACTCTTCGAGGCGCCGATGGTCCTCGGTCAGATAGCGTGCGATCGGTCCGTCGGCGTCGGGACGCGTAGGGCCCATGGCCATGGGCGCCACGGTAGCACGCGGGTCTGGTGCGCCTCCGAAGTCAGTCTGTTGATCGCCCTGCGGGAGGGTCAGCCATCACCGAGGCCAGGCAGGTGTTCCAGCCGCGATCTGCTGAAACCTGCGGGATGCTGCGGAAAAATTCGCGGCCGCGACCGACGACCAGCTCAGCCAAAGGTCATTGGCGTAGCGCTGGACGTCGGCGACTGCCGGACGGGTGAGGCAGAGCTCTTGCAGCGACAGGCGATCACATGCCGATGTGCCTGTTCCCTTCGTCAGGAGCTCGTCCATGAAGGCGTTATTCGTTGCCCTCGCCGGACTCTCACTCGCGTGCGGCGGATCGCCGACCTCTCCCTCGGGGCTGCCGCTCACACAAAGCCTGGAGACCTCGTCATATCTCTTCCAGTACTCACAGGGCGACCGGGTCGATTCGGAATGGCAGGAGCGCTACCACGCCTGGGCAGCCCAGGCCCTGCAGGTTTCGGTCTCGCGGCGCATTGTCTACAACAAGTACGTGAGCCTCGATCACATGGGTCAGCTCACACGTTCCTACGGCACCAATGCGTTCGCCGATCGGCAAGCATTCGCCATTCACACGCTCTGGCCGATCGACAACCACGAGGTCATCCATCTCTTCGGCTCCCTCTTCGGAGACCCGGTGGCACTCTGGAGCGAGGGAATGGCCGTCGCATTCCAGATGAATGCCCCGGCAGGCGATTTCGTCGCCAAGTGGAGCGGCACGCCTGTACATACCCGCGCCGGACAGTTTCAGCAGCAGGGCCGGCTGGTGCGAATCGATGAGTTGCTCGAGACCAGAGACTTCCGTAGCTTTGACTCCGATGTGACGTATCCGCAGGCGGGATCCTTCGTGCGTTACCTGCTGGATACCTATGGCCTCGAGACGTGGAAGCAGCTGTACGGGAAAGGCGGCCCGAACGACGTCGCGGCCGACGTGCGCGCGCACTTCGCAGCCGTGTACGGACGGACCGTCGCTTCGGCTGAAGGCGACTGGCTGGCCATGATCGGCACGCGATGAACGGGCGCCGGCCCGGGCCAGGCGGCGCTGAAAACTGCTCGCCCGTGGGAAAAACCTCGCAGCGCCCGCGCACCCCGTCTTCAGCTTTCCACCTGTTTGCGTGAAGGTCCCCGATCCCTGGGACCCGGAGAGACGGGCAGCGCTCTTGCACACCGCGACGTCATGCGTGAGCGATTCCGGCATGTCGAGCACGTATTCCGCGCCGCCGCCCTCTTCGTCGGCGGCTTCGCGCTGTTCCTCGTCATCCGTTGGCTGCTGGTTCCGCCCGACTTCGGCGTCTACGGCTTCTATCGCGCCGGCGCGCTCGCCGACGCCCGGGCCATTCCGGCGAAGTATGCCGGCGAAGCCGCGTGCCTCGATTGCCACGCCGACGTCGGTGAGACACGCCGGACGGCGCGCCATGCCGCGATCAAATGCGAAGCCTGTCATGGTCCGCTGGCGCATCACGCGACAGGCAACTTCGACATCAAGCCAAGGGCTCTGAATCCCCGCCTGCTCTGCCTGCAGTGCCACACGAGAGGCGCGGGCAAGCCGCCGACCTTGCCCCAAGTCGTGGCGGCCGATCACGCGCCCGAGGGGCCGTGCATGGCGTGCCATCAGCCGCATCGCCCGAAAATCGATTAGGAGCGCGACATGGACGGCAGCGAACGTGCAACCCGACGCGCGTTTCTCGAGCAGACCGGACGCTTCATCGTTCTGACGGGCGCCGCGTCGCTCGCGTGGGATTCGGTTCTTGCCGGCACGCCTGAGGCCGCGCCGAACTACGTCGCCACCGATCACTGGTGGGGCATGATCATCGACATCGACAAGTGCATCGGCTGCGGCAACTGCGTACGCGCCTGCAAAGCCGAGAACGACGTCCCCACCGACGAACCGGGCTGCTACCGCACATGGGTGGAGCGGTACCAGGTCCGGCCGGACGACCTGGAACATCCGATTGTCGACTCACCCGACGGGGCCTACGACGGCTTCCCCGAGATCGACAAGCCCGGCGACGGCGTCAAGGTCTTCTTCGTCCCGAAGCTCTGCAACCACTGCGCTCACTCACCCTGCGTGCAAGTGTGCCCGGTGGGCGCGACGTTCGAGAGCCCGGACGGCGTCGTGCTCGTCGACAAGGACCGGTGCCTGGGGTGCCGTTACTGCGTCCAGGCCTGCCCCTATGGCTGCAGGTACATCGACCCGCGGACGCATACCGCCGACAAATGCACGCTCTGCTATCACCGGATTACCAAAGGACTCACGACGGCCTGCTGCGAGGCGTGTCCGACCGGAGCCCGTCAGCTCGTCGATTTGAAGAACCCGAAGGATCCGGTCCACGAGTTCATGCGGACGCACAAGGTACACGTGCTGAAGCCGAACCTGGCCACCGGAGCCAAGGCGTTCTACAGCGGGCTGGACGGCTCGGTTAGATAGAGGACCACCATGCCTGGCGTTGACGGATTCATCTATCCGAACGAAGTGGAGCTCCAATGGAGCGTCCTCATCGTGCTGTACCCGTTTCTGACGGGTCTGGTGGCCGGCGCCTTCATTCTGGCTTCGCTCGAGCGGGTCTTCAACGTCGCCGCGGTCCGGCCGACCTATCGCCTGGCGCTGCTCACGGCCCTGGCGTTCCTGCTCGTCGCGCCGCTGCCCCTGCAGATGCACCTCGGGCATCCGGAGCGTTCGTTCTCGATGTACTTGACGCCGCATCGCGAGTCCGCGATGGCGATGTTCGGGTTCGTCTATCTCTGGTACCTCATGGCGGTTCTGGTGCTCGAGATCTGGTTCGACTATCGCAAGGATCTCGTCCTCGCCTGGCGCGCGAGCCGGGGGCTCAAGCGGAAGCTCTATGGCGCGGCCACGCTCTGGTCCGACAACATCAGCGAGCGCGCGCTGCACGTCGACGAGCGGATCGGCCGGTTCATCACCATCGTCGGCATTCCATCGGCGTTCCTGCTCCATGGCTACGTCGGCTTCATCTTCGGATCGGTCAAAGCCAACCCCTGGTGGTCGACACCGCTGATGCCGGTCGTGTTCCTGTTCTCGGCGATCGTCTCGGGGATCGCGCTCGTGCTCCTGATCTACATGGCGCTCTGTCGGATTCGTCGCGTGCCGATCGACATGCCCTGCGTCGACACCATCGCCCGGTACCTCTTTTACGCGTTCCTGATCGACTTCTCGCTCGAAATGCTCGACCTGATTCACCGGCTGTACGAGGCGGATGAATCGCTGCGCGCGCTCGACTTCATGGTGAAGACGCGGCTCTTCGTGTCGCAGATCGTGCTCCAGATCGTCCTCGGCACGCTGCTGCCGATTGCCCTCCTCGCCATGGTTCAGCTGCTGCGGTTTGGCGCGCGGACGCGCCAGGCCCTGTACGTCGCGGCCAGCGTCCTCGCGCTGGTCGGCATCCTGGCCATGCGCTGGAACGTCGTGATCGGCGGCCAGCTGTTCTCGAAGAGCTTCCTCGGTTACACGACGTACAAGATGGGCTTCGCGACGCGCGAGGGCCTGCTGCCGGCGTTACTCATCCTGATGCTGCCGTTCGTGATTCTCGCCGTCCTGATTCGCGTCCTGCCGCCATGGACACCGGGCGAAGAGAAACATGTCAAGGCATGAGGCCGAAGGTAACGTCTCCCTTGCTCGCCGCCGGCGGGTGAAAGCCGGCTCGGGCGCGCAATCGGCATAACCCGTCCGCCAGCGGCCGCTACTCGTGGATCTCGTGCAGGTAGTGCGCCCGCATTTCGACTTCGGCCAGCTTCGTCGAGGCGTACAGCGAAGCTTCCTTCAGCAAGGCGTCCCGTTCACGCTCGGGCAGCCCGGCCAGCTTCTCATCGTCGAACCCTCGCGCGTGGACGAAGGTCTCAATGAGCGCCCGCTCCAGATCGGCCAGTGGAGCGCGCAGCACGCGGGGGTCCGGGAGTTCAGCGGTCACTTCAGCGACTGCATGTACGCGACGAGCGCGTCGAGATCGGCGTCTTTGAGCTCGTACTTCTTCGACGACATCTTCAACGTCGGCTTCTTCGGCAGCGCGGCTTCCATTTCGGCCGTGTGCGTGAACCAGCGCTTGATGTCGGCCGCCGAGAGTTTCGCGCCGACGCCGTCGAGCGGGTACATCTTGTTGCCCTTCCCCGCGATCATGTGGCAGGTCGCGCATTTCTGCGCTTCGAAGATCTTCTTCCCTGCTTCGATCTTCTTGGCGTCTTGCGCGACGCCGGACACGCCAAGCAGGAAGACTCCTGCCAGCATCGTGACGAACAGTCTCATGGTGTCTCCTCGTCGTCTTCTCTTACTTGCTCGCGGGGCCCCACCCCCGCTCGCCCGCCCTGCGGCGCTCGCGGACTCGCTCTCCTCGGGCGGTCTTTCACCACCGATAGAAAATCCGGCCCCACACCGTATTGGCGGTGTAGGGCTCGTACAGGTACCCGATCAAGAGGACCGGTGAGCGGCCGAGTTCGGGTTGGGCCTGCAGGTCGAGCGTGAAGTCCTCCACCCGATACCGCTCGTGCCAGTAGGACAGGCCGATGCTGATTCGAGGCGTCAGCGCGTACATGACGTCCACGATTCCCCGCTGCAACTCGCTCCTGAGCTGTGGAAGCGCCGTCGGAGGTGGCAGCGTGGTGTCAATGACGACCTCCTCCGGCAGCGTGCGATCCAGCACCGGTCCCGTGATGTACCCGTAGTTACTCCTCGCCAGGCTGAAGTCATACATCACGTGGACGTCGAATTTTTCGGCGATCCGGGCGAACTCCGCGGTGGCGATGAGCGAGTGCGCGCGGTCCCGGCCGTCGGTCGCCCAGTTGCGCGACGCCCGGGCTGGTTGCGGGACCGTATTCGAGTCCTGTGGGAACTGCAGATAGGTGTCGTAGGTGAACGGCGTACGGTTGAAGGGATCACTGGAGCCCGAGCTGGGTGGGTCCGCCTGCCTCGACCGCGAGAGCGCGTTGTAGCGCTCGTAGCTGTACGACCCGGCCAGCGTCACGGTCTCCGACGGCACCGCGTCTACACCGAAGCCGTACACCTGGTGCGTGTTGTCGCGCAGCCCGAACAGGCTCTCCTTGAAGTCGTCCTTGCCAGCGGCGAACGATGCGTTGACTGAGAGCGTGGCCGTTGCCGTGACGGCGCCGAGGATGGTCACGCGATTTCGGTCGCGTGGGGCGATGTCGAAGTGACGAATCCCGGGCTGCTCGCCAATCATGAACAGCTCGCGCTCGGCCTCCTCGGTGACGTCGCCGCTCCGCTGGGTGTGTTCGTATTTGGTGCGGATACTGAACAACTGATGGCCGACCGCATCGAACGTCAGCCTCAAGACGTGGTCGGTCGTCTCTTCAATGACCCGGTGGGTTCGCTCCTCGCCGATGTACGAATAGCCAATTCCGGCCGCGAGACCGGCTTTCGGCGTCGTCCTGATATCGGCGTCAAACGTGGTCCGCCCCACGCCGAAGGGTTCCGTGACAACTGAGCATGGAGTCGCCGTGACGAGTGAGCACGTTTGTGCGCCGAGCGAGCTGTAGCTGGCCGTCGATACCGAGTTGTCATAGGACACCCGCTGGAGCATGGTGAACTCCGGGGTCCGGTTGTCATAGTCATAATCCCGAAAGCGGACGTTGACGTCGAAGTAGCGGTTCGGCCTGGACACGAAGCTGAGGTTCACGGCGGTCGTCCGGGCCTCGCCATCGACGGACGCGCGCTCGACCGGCGCCGGGGTGAGGACCGTGTTGACCGTCTGCGTCACCAGCGGATCGCCGGTGTCCTTGAGCGAGCCCGTGGAGACGTACGCGGTCGCGCGCGAGCGGTACGGCAACCGCACGGACGCGGACCCGTTGACTCCGATGAACGAGTTCGACGGCGCCAGCGTCAGCCGGCCCCGTGAAGGATTGTTGGCGGCGTCGACGGCCCGAAACGGGTTGTCGAACGTCACATCCGTCGTGTCGTTGTGGAACCAGGACCCGGTATAGCCGAAACGCAGAAGCAGCGGATCCCGCGTGAACTCTGCGGCGGCGGCGAAATCCTTCGTCGTGTGCTGAACGGGCGCCGGCATTTCCACGAGGCTGCTGTGGCCGAAGCTGCCGCCGTACGGCAGGTCGCCGTCGCGATCGATGTACCGGAACAGCCCCTTGACCGTCAACTCCGGCGTCGCGAGGTACTCGAGGCCGCTCTCGAAGATGTGCCGGCTCGACTCCGTGTCGAACACGCGCGCATTCTGGTCGAATACCACCGGCATCGAGGCCAGATTCGCCTGGACCTGCGCCTGAAGCGCGTTGTCTATCTCGAAGACGCCTGTCGACGAGTCGGCAAACAACGTCTCCGTCGTGCGGCTCATCAGCATCCGGATCTGATCCCAGAGCACGTAGGCCTTGACCTTGCCTGGATTGACGATGTCGCCACGGTAGCGCTGGTCGTCCCGGGCGACGTGATCGGCCATGAAGTCGAACAGCCACCCCCGGCGCTCTCGGCTCAGCCGGACGCCCTCGAGGGCCAACCCGTCGCCGAGGTCCCGGTAGCGCTCGTAGCGCGCGGCGTCGCCGTTGACACTGGTGCCCCGGACCCCGAAATCGATGGCCCCGGTCGTCACCGGCGGATCGGTGGCCTGGGCGTACGCCGCACCAGGGACGAGGCCGAGCGCCATCACCAAGACGCTGAATCGGCGCATGATGCTCTCCTCACCTGATGAAGCGCTGACCGCTCGGGTGATTCGACCCGTGGATGGCCGAATGGCACGTCACACACGATCGGCCGTAGATCCGGGCGCTCGGGTTCGTCCCGGCTCCGACAAGCGCCGCATCGTAGATCGTGCTCGGATGTCGCGTCGCCACATGACAGCGCTGGCAGAGAATCGGCGGTTTCGCCACGAGCATCCGCTCGTTCGACGAGCCGTGCGGATCGTGGCAGGTCGTACAGCCGTCGCGGCTGGGCGCGTGCTCCCACAGGTACGGCCCTCGTTTGTCGGCGTGACAGGTCGTGCACAGCTCAGCCACCGAGTCGCCCCTGCGCAGGAGCTTGACGTTCGTCGACCCGTGAACGTTGTGGCAGGTCGAGCACTCCATCTTGCCCTCCCGGACGGGCATGTGACCCGACCGATCGAGCTTGGCGACTTTGTCGCGGTGGCAGTTGGCACACAGCCTGGCCTGCGTCGGTTCCCTCAGTTGTTTGAACTCGTTCTTCGGCGTATGGACGGTGTGGCAGGACACGCAGCTCAAGCCGCGATTCTCATGCTGACTGCCGTCCCAGAGCGTGTGCTCCCCCCGGTTGTGGCAGGTCGTGCAGGTGGCGTTCACCTGATCGGGCGGTAATTTCGAAAAACGCTTGACCGGATTCGCGGCCGGATCAGTGATGTGCAGGCTGCCCGGCCCGTGACAGCTTTCACAGCCCTGCTTGGCGGCGGGGGTCCGCGGATCGATGGCGCGGTGATGCGGGCTGCTGAAGTAGCCCTGTTTCTTGTCGTCGTGACACGTGAGGCAGGTGGTCTCGCCGACGTACGTCGCGCCGGCGGCCGCTGCAGGCTGCTGGGGAGAAGCCTGGGGCGACTGAGCAAGATTCAACGATGCGGGGGGATTTTCCGCAGGCCCGATCGTGTCGGGGGCAGCCTGGGCGCCCGCCTGTACGCGGGCCATCGCGATCACCCAGACGACCCCAGCGGCCACGACGCAGGTCCACGGCTGAATTCGCTGAGTCATTCGGCGCATCGCGGCTGTTTACCTCCGCCCAGAAGCCAGTCAGCGCGTATCCACCGGGCTGCTCAGATCAGCAAGCGCCATGCCATGAACACGACGACCGTCTTTTTGATCGGGTACGACCGTTGCTCCTGTGAGGCCGAAGAGTGAGAGCGCGATTCGGGGCGGCACGGACCGGCACGATCGACATTTCATAACACGGCCACGCGCTCGACGAATGTTCGTGAACGACTTTTAATCATTTGTCCGGACCGACCGGCGTACGCAGGTCGCCGGCGGCCAGGATTGCGACGTGCGCATACTCATTGTTCGAGAGCTGAGGGCACAGGAAAGACCAGTGCGGCTGGCGTTACAGACGCAAGGATTCGACGTCGACGTGACGTCGGAACCCGGGGCACTGATCGAATGCTTGCGAGGGAGCGTGTACGACCTGCTGATTCTGGATGCCCCTTATCGGGAAAGTCTGGTGATCTGTCGCAGCCTCCGGACGGCCGAACTCATGGTCCCGATTCTGATGCTCTCGTCGCGGGCGCGCGTCGCCGATCGCGTCGACGCACTGGATGCCGGTGCCGACGATTACCTCACGAAGCCGGTTGCCCCGCGTGAGCTCAACGCTCACGTGCGGGCGTTGCTGCGCCGAAACCGCGGCCCGGCCATCCACCCGATCGTCGTCGCCGATCTGCGGCTCGATCCGGTGACGAGGCAGGTCAGCCGCAGACGCCGGCGAATCGAGCTCACATCGAGGGAATTCGCGCTGCTCGAGTACCTCATGCGACACGCGGACCAGCCGGTGAGCCGCTCGACGATTGCCGAGCGCGTGTGGGGCGTCAATTGGGATCGGCTGACGAATGTCATCGACGTCTTCATCAGCCATCTCAGGAAGAAAGTCGACCTGCCAGCCGAAAGGCCGCTTCTGCATGCCGTGCGCGGAGTGGGATATGTCATTGGATACGCTGTTGAGACGCCTCTGGCAGGCGCAGCCGGAACTCCGGCGCAACCAGTGGGGCGGGTGATGGTCTCTTCGGCCGGCTCTGGCGCGGACCAACCGGTGTAGATCGACATGACGGCTGCAACGACCACTCACGAGTCCGACGTCGTCCTGCGCGACGGATCCACGGTCCACCTTCGCCCGGCAAAGCCAGCCGATGAGACGGCGGTGCGGGCGATGTTCGGCCGGCTCTCGACCGAAAGCCTGTATTCGCGTTTTTTCCGGATTCCCAAGCTGCCCACGCTCGACGTCTCCGGACTGCTCCACGCCAATCCGGACCAGGCATTCACGCTCGTCGCCGAATCCAAAGGCGAGGCGTGCGCGCTCGCCGGTTACATGCGGGATCCGCACGTGCCGGAACGGGCCGAGGTGGCGTTCGTCACCAGCGATGCGCTGCAGGGCCGGGGCATCGGCACGCGCATGCTCGAGACCCTCGCCGACATTGCGCGCGCGCACCGCATCCAGCGGTTCGACGCGTATGTGCTGACGAACAACCACCGCATGATGGGCGTGTTCGTCGATTCTGGCTTTGCCATCGATCAGCAGCTCGAGGCCGGCGTCTTCCACGTCGTCCTGGATCTCGATCGCACGCCAGGATTCGAGGCTCGGGCCGCCGCGCGATCCGAAACGGCCGCGACGGCCTCGGTACAGGCGTTTCTGGCCCCCCGGTCGGTCGCCGTCATCGGTGCCAGCCGCGAGCGCGGCAAGATTGGATCGGAGATTCTGCACAACCTCGTCAGCGCGGGCTTCACGGGACGCCTGTTCGTCGTTCACCCGAGCGCGGCCAAGATTGACGGCGTGCCGGCAGTCCGGCGCCTCAACGAGATTCCCGACGACATCGACCTCGCGGTGATCTGCGTGCCGGCCAGCCAAGTGAGCGGCGTCGTGGACGATTGCATCGTCAGGCGTGTGCGGGCCCTGGTGATCATCAGCGCGGGATTCGGCGAAACAGGCGCCGAGGGTCGAGCCCTCGAGGCCTCGATCGTCGCGCGCATTCGTGAGGCGGGCATCCGGCTCGTCGGCCCGAACTGCATGGGCGTGCTCAACACCGCGCCGGACGTGCGGCTGAACGCGACCTTCGCGCCGGTCTATCCGCCGGCCGGACACGTCGCGATGTCCACGCAAAGCGGGGCGCTCGGCCTGGCCGTGCTCGATTACGCGCGCGACCTGGGCATCGGCCTTTCCACCTTCGTCTCCGTCGGCAACAAGGCGGACGTCTCGAGTAACGACCTCATCCAGTACTGGGTGAACGATCCGAATACGGGCGTCATCCTGCTGTACGTCGAAAGCTTCGGCAACCCGCGCAAGTTCAGTCAGATCGCGCGCCGGGTCGGTCGGCGGAAACCGATCGTCGCCGTCAAATCGGGCCGGTCAGCAGCCGGCGCGCGCGCGGCCTTGTCGCACACCGGGGCACTCGCATCGAGCGACGCCATTGTCGATGCGCTGTTTCGTCAGTCCGGCGTCATCCGGACCAACACGCTCGAAGAGATGTTCGACGTGGCGCGGCTGCTCGCGACACAGCCGCTGCCGCAGGGACATCGCGTCGGGATCCTGACGAACGCGGGCGGACCCGGTATCCTGGCCGCCGACGCGTGCGAGGCGTCCGGGCTCACGCTGCCGGTGCTGTCGAAACGGTCGTTCGCGGCATTGCGATCGTTTCTGCCGCCTGCGGCGGCCATCGGCAACCCGGTCGACATGATCGCGTCGGCGACGGCCGATCAGTACGAACGCGCGCTCGCGACGCTGCTCGACGACGAAGCCGTGGACAGTGTCCTGGTGATTTTCATCCCGCCGCTGGTGACCAAAGGCGAGGACGTCGCGGCGGCCATCAAACGGGTGACGACGTCGCGACCGGCCAAGCCCGTGCTCGCTATTTTCATGTCGGCCCAGTCGGCCGGACCGATGCTGGATCCGATCCCCTGTTTCAGGTTTCCGGAAGCGGCGGCCGGCGCGCTCGCCCGGGCCGCGACGTACGGCGACTGGCGACGACAGCCGGAACCCGCCCCGGCGACCTTCGACGACGTCGATCGCGATGGCGCGCGGGCGATCGTCGATCGCGTCCTGCAGAGCGGCGGCGGCTGGCTGACGCCCGACGATGCGCAGGCGCTTGTGTCGGCCGTCCGGATTCCCACGGCAGTCAGTCGCAGCGCCGCGAGTGAGGACGCCGCCGTCGAGGCAGCCAATCGCATCGGTTACCCGGTCGTCCTCAAAGCGATCGGCCCGACGATTCTCCACAAGACCGAAGTCGGCGGCGTGCGGCTGCGGCTGCAGACGACCGGCGATGTGCGTGAAGCGTGGCGCGACCTGACACGCCGGCTCGGCGGCGCAATGACCGGCGCGCTCGTGCAGGAAATGGTACCTGGCGGGATCGAGATGCTCGTCGGAGCCGTGGAGGATCCGACGTTCGGACCCGTCCTCGGGTGCGCGACCGGAGGCACGCTGACGGAACTTCTCGCGGACATGCAATTCCGGCTGTATCCGCTGACCGAGCCCGACGCCGCGGCGATGATCGACGGATTGCGTGGGGCGCGACTGCTCCGCGGCTATCGAGGCGCGACGCCCGCTGACGAGCCGGCGCTTCGGGAAGCGCTCCTCCGGCTGTCGGCGCTCGTCGACTCTGTCCGGAAATCCGCGAGCTCGACGTGAATCCGCTCGTCGTCCTCGAGCGCGGCGTGCGGGCGCTCGACGTCCGGGTGCGGATCGAGCGTCCGATGAGCCGGCCTGTTTCAAGACGAGTCAGTTACTAGAGGCGCGGGCCGCCCATTGACCGCTATCGCCGGCTGATCAACCACAACAGCAGCGAAGCGAAGATGGCTGCCCAATGCGCGTCCAGCAATTCCTGCTCCGTCATGACGCACCTCCGACCGGTTCAGGTCCACGCGACGGCCGTTCCGCGCTGGCCGCAGACGCATGGCCGATCCGGCGGCCGCGCGAGGCCAACCACGGCGCCAGTACGGTCGTCGCGAGCACGATGATCCACACCCGGCCCTGCGCGACGTTGTAGTCGGCGGCCAGACGGCTCCAAGACATGCCGAAGACGAAGTGACCGGCGAGGAATTCAAACGCCAGGGTCAGCGCGAGCCAGCCCAGGCCGATACGAACGGCGGTGATCGAATGCGGCGGCCGGATCCACGGAATCATCAGCCAGGTCCACGCGACAATCGCGAAACACAACAACGCCGTGCTGATCACGTGGGCCAGGATGGCGCCGATGTATGGGCTGATGACGAGATCCCGGAGCACGCCGTTGACGATGGCGATCGGCACGATGGCGGACCAGACGAGCAGCGCACGGATCGTCACGACGGCCTCACGGCACGCAGCGCGCGGCTCCGCCGCACCTCCATGACAATTGGCGCGCTCGCCATGACGAGGATGGCTGCCCCGACCGCCGGCGGCGGCTGACCGAGCGTCAACACCTGGAACACCAGCGCCGCGCTGACGAAGGACATCGCCGCGAGGATCCAGTCGTCACCGCGAAGCAGCAGAACGCCCGTGCCCGTCAGCAGAAGGAACGCCAGCACCCACAGGCCGACCTGCGCGTGATTGACCGGCCGGCCGCGAGACCTGCCTTCCGCGAGGTCCTTGATGCCGAGCATCATGCGGCGTTCCATGAAGAAATGAATCGGCTCGAAGACCAGGCGGTCGAACGCGACGCCTGCCGTGGACCGACCGGGCGCCAATCGCCCCCTGATCAAGAGGCGTGTTCGCCGTGCGTCGATCGGCTGCAGCACGAACGACCAACTGCCGTTCTCAGGCTCGTCGAGTCCGGTCCCGATCGCACGGGTCGCAAAGCCCAGCGCACGGCCCGGCACGTACGACTGCAGCGTGGCGAATCCTGCGCCGCCGGCCTTGTCCGGGGGATACATCCAGAGCTTGTCGCCGAGCCGCCAGGCCTGGTGTTCGGGGCGGAGAACATCGTCAACCGGCATCTCGCAGCCGACGAGGTTCTCGAGCAGGTCGAAGCTGTAGAAACCGCCGCGGTCCTGGCCCAGCTGCGCCAGCCAAGGCCATGCGCGCTCGATCGGCGCCTGGATGGTGATGGCTCGTGTCTGCTGAGCGATCGCATGTGGAATGATGCCGTCCCCGGGCAGCGCCTGGGTGAGCTCGGCGTCCGACGCGCCCCAGCGCAGGTACCACGGACGCACGTACATAAGGAATGCCGTGACGACAACCCCGAGGGCGCCGATCAGCAGCAGGACGCGGAACCCGAGTCTTCGAGCCAGCATCGCTCCCTCACATCGGCAAGTGCATTTGCAGCTTCGGGACCAACGCATCGCTGAAGCGCCGGATGCGATTCACGGCCGATTCGGCGCGGGCCCGGCTGGAGCCGCGGCGCGACCGCTGAAAACCCCGCGGTGGTGCGGAGGAATTCACGGGCTGGCCGATGAGCTTGGCGAACGTTCCCGGCGCATGCGACCGGCACACCGCTTGCTCGAGAAGAAAAGCGGCGAACGAGGATCGCGATGGCTCTCTCTCTGTTCGGACACCGGGCTGCCGTCACCGTAGCCGTCGTGATGACGGCCGCGATGGGCGGATCGGCGTGGAGTGACCACGAAGCGGTCCCGGCCCGACGCCGTCATGACCGGCGGCCGCTTCGTTTACACCGTCAAGCGGGGCGATTCGCTTACCCTCGTCAGCGCACGCTTTGGCGTCAATCTGCGTCAGCTCGCGGCACTCAATCAGCTCACTGCAACGGCCAGCCTGCGATCGGGCCAGGCTCTGGCGGTGGACAACCGTCACCTGATTCCAGAATCAGCGGCGATGCCAATCGTCATCAACATTCCGCAGCGGCTGCTGTTCTTCCGCGACGACGCGGGTGCCGTCACCGCGTATCCGGTCGGTCTCGGCCGGCCGACCTGGCCGACGTTCGTCGGCGCGTTCCGCGTCGCGTCGCTCGAAACGGATCCCGTCTGGGACGTGCCCCTCTCGATTCAGGACGAAATGCGGCGCGCGGGCAAACCCGTGCTGACCCACGTACCGGCGGGTCCGGGTAATCCGCTGGGAGCGCACTGGCTCGGTCTCGATCGGGCCGGGTACGGCATTCACGGCACGAATGCTCCGGCAAGCATTTATCGCTTTCAGACGCACGGATGCATCCGGCTCCATCCCGATGACGTCGCGCGGCTGGTTGCGTCGGTCGCGGTCGGCACCCGCGGTCTCATCATGTACGAGCCGATCCTGCTTTCCAGAACCGCCGACGGGACCATCTGGATCGAGGCGCATCCCGACGTCTATCGACGTGCGCCAGACCCGCTGGCATTCGTCCGTCGATGGGCGGCCGCCGAGGAGCTCGATGCGGAAGTGGATTGGCAGGCGGTCGCGGCTGCTGTGCGGGAGCGGGTCGGTGCACCGGTAGACGTCACGCAGAGACCTGCATCATCACGTCGGGCGCCTGCACTTTGAGGCCTCAACAGGTCAGCTGACGATCTGTCGGAACGAGGGGTGCTTTACGCAAACGTTGTTGTCCCGCCGGCGCGTTCCACACCCCGCGAGTGCGTGGGTGGCACGTGGCTTGCTCCGATGACACGCAGGTGCAGGTGCATCATGCGCTACCACAATCGAACCGATGCAGGCCGTGAGCTCGCACGTCATCTCACGGAATACGCCGGTCGCTCTGACGTCCTCGTGCTCGGGCTCCCTCGAGGAGGTGTGCCCATCGCCGCCGAAATCGCCGCGCGCCTCGAGGCGCCCCTCGACGTCTTCCTGGTAAGGAAGCTCGGCGTGCCGGGACATCCGGAGCTTGCGATGGGCGCCATCGCGGAAGGCGGGGTCAAAGTGCTCAGCCAGCGCCTGATCCGCGATCTGGCCATCCCGGCAGCACTGGTCGAGCAGGTCGCGTCGCGCGAGCGTTTGCATCTGGATCGGCATGACACCCTCTTCCGCAGCGGCCGGGCGCGAGCGTCGGTCGCCGGCCGGACGGTGATTCTGGTCGACGATGGGCTCGCCACCGGCGCCACGATGGAAGCGGCGATCATGGCGCTCAGCGGGGAGAAGCCGGCGCGCATCATCGTCGCGGCCCCTGTCGGGGCGAAGGACACGTGCACGCGCCTCGCGGCGCTCGCCCACCAGGTCGTCTGCCCGCTGACCCCTGAACCCTTCTCTGCGGTCGGCCTCTGGTACGACGATTTCGATCAGACCACGGACGACGAGGTTCGACGGCTGTTGAACCCGGCTTCCGCGTCACTATCGGTCAATCCTCAACCGCCGCACAAGTCGAGCGGTCACACGGCCGTCGAGGTGGTCCGGCGGTCCGCGCAGCCGCTCTCCGGGGGACCGACGGACTATGACGCGCTGCTCGCTGCCATCGGCGAGGCGCGCATCGTGCTCATCGGCGAAGCGACGCACGGCACGCACGAGTTCTACCGTCACCGCGCGCTCATCACCGGACGACTGATCCGGGAAAAGGGCTTCCGCGCGGTCGCGGTGGAGGCTGATTGGCCTGACGCGTATCGCGTGAACCGCTACGTGCGCGGCGTCGGGCGTGATCAGGAGGCGATCGATTCGCTCGCCGACTTCAAGCGCTTTCCCGCGTGGATGTGGCGCAACGCCGACGTGCTCGACTTCGTCGGCTGGCTGCGCAACTTCAACGATCACCGCCCGGAAGCCGACCGCGCCGGCTTCTACGGCCTCGACCTTTACAGCCTGCACGCGTCGGCCGAAGCGGTGTTGTCGTATCTGCACAAGGTCGATCCGGACGCGGCCGCACGCGCCCGGACGCGCTACGCCTGTTTCGATCGATTCGGCGACGAGCTGCAGGCGTACGCGTACGCGACCGGTTCAGGTCTGACGCCGTCATGTGAACAGGAAGTCGTGAGTGAGCTCGTCGAGCTGCGACGGCGCGCGGCCGACTATGCCAAGCGCGACGGGCGCATCGCCGCTGACGAGTATTTCGTCGCCGAACAGAACGCCCGCGTCGTGCGGAATGCCGAAGCGTACTACCGCACGATGCTCGGGGGGCGCGTGCAGTCATGGAACCTGCGCGATCGGCACATGGCCGACACGCTCCGCGAGCTCCGCAAGTTCCTGGGACGCTCGACGCCCGGGATTCGCGTCGTGGTGTGGGCGCACAATTCACATCTGGGTGACGCGCGCGCCACCGAGGTGGGCCAGCACGGTGAGCTCAACCTCGGACAGTTGGTGCGTGAGGAATTCGGCGACGAGGCCGTCCTCATCGGGCTGACGACCCACAGCGGTACGGTCACAGCCGCTCCAGAATGGGACGGGCCCGCGGAGCGCCGTCACGTGCGGCCCTCGCTGCCTGACAGCTACGAGCGCCTGTTTCACGACACCGGAATCGACCGGTTCCTGCTGCCGCTGCGGAAGGATCCGGAGGTGCAACGGGTGCTGCGCCCGCCGAGGCTGGAACGGGCGATCGGGGTGATCTACGCGCCTCGGACCGAGCGACAGAGTCACTACTTCCATGCGGCGCTGCCGGATCAGTTCGATTACGTGCTGCATTTCGACGAGACACGGGCCGTCGAGCCGCTCGAGCGCACGGCGGTGTGGGACGTCGGCGAAGTCGCCGAGACGTATCCGTCGGGCCTCTGACTCGGCAGCGGGAGGTGAGCGTGCTGGTCGCGTCTCGTGAACGTCCTGCCGCCGGCGGATCGGCGCTACAGCGATACCGCCAGGTCGCAGCCGTCTTGATGAAGCACGGCCTGGCTGACGTCGTCGACGCGCTCCATCTCGGACGGTACCTGGCTGCGGGGACGCGGCTCCTGCCCGCGCGCTCGCGAATCGATCCGTCACTGTCGCGCTCGGCGCGGCTCCGCCTGACTTTCGAGGAACTCGGCCCGACGTTCGTCAAGTTCGGCCAGGCGCTCAGCGTCCGGTCTGACGTGCTGCCGGACGAGCTAATCGAAGAGCTCGCGAAACTTCAGGATGCGGCGACGCCGCTGCCGGCCGGGACGGCCGCCGCGGCGGTCGAAGCCGCGTTCGGACAACCGCTTTCCGACCTGTTTCGATCCTTCGATCCGGTACCGCTCGCCGCCGCGTCGATGGCCGAAGTTCATGGCGCCGAGCTGCGGTCGGGCGAGCGTGTCGTCGTCAAGGTGCGCCGTCCCGGCATCGCGCGCGTGATTTCGAGCGACGTCGAAATCCTCCGGCAACTGGCGCATCTGATCGAACGCCATCTGCCAGTCGCGGCGGCCGTCGGACCCGTGGCGCTGGTGGACGAATTCGCGCGGACCATCCGCGCCGAACAGGATTTTCAGCGGGAAGGCCACAACATCGAGCGCTGCGCGCGCAATTTCGAAGGCGATCCCACCGTGCGGATGCCGCGCGTGATCTGGAACCGCACGACGCGGAACGTGCTGACGCTGGAGTATCTGGACGGGTGGAAGATCTCGGAGCTCGCGGCCAGCGGACTCGGTCCGGACGAGCGGCGGCTGATCGCGCGGCGCGGCGCGGACGCCATGCTCGCGCAGATCCTCGTGCACGGGTTCTTCCACGCGGACCCGCATCCCGGCAACCTGCTCGTGCTGCCTGGATTCGTCATCGGCTTTCTCGACTTCGGCATCGTGGGACGCATCGACGGCCCGATGCGGACGGCGCTGACGAAGATCGTGCGCGCCGTCTGGCAGCGCGATGTGGAGGAACTGGCCAGGCTGGCGGTCGAGATCGCGCAACCCGCCGTCGACGTGGACGCACGGGCGCTCGGCCAGGATCTCTCCGGCCTTCTCGACGCATACACCGATCTGCCGCTCGGCGAGCTGTCGATGACGGAGGTCCTGACGGAGATCGTCGCCACGGCCGCCCGCCATCATCTGAGAATCCCGTCCCACCTGATGCTGCTCATCAAAGCGGTTGTGACGATCGAAGGCGTCGGGCGGCAGCTGGATCCCGACTTCAAAATCGTCGAGCACGCCGCGCCGCTCGCCGAGCGGCTCTGGCGCATCGAATCGTCTCCACGCGCGGTGGCCGGGCGTGTGAGCCAGCGCATCCAGGACACGGTCGAGGCGGTGCAACGGCTGCCGGCGCATCTCGACGCCATCGGCCGGAAGGTGCGGGACGGCCGGCTGGAAATCCAGTTCGTCCACCGGAACCTCGATCATTTCGTGCGCGAGATGGATCGGTCCAGCAACCGGTTGAGCTTCGCCATCGTGATCGGCTCGCTCGTCGTCGCCTCGTCGGTCGTCATTCAGTCCGGCATCGGCGGGACGATCGCCGGTTATCCGGCGCTTGGCCTGGCCGGCTTCGTCATCGCGGGCGTCCTCGGCATCGGATTGACGATCGGCATCGTCCGGTCCGGACGGTTGTAGTCGAGATGACGCGATTCGCGCGGCGCGCCGCTGACATTGACCAGCGCGTGGCCTGGACCGCCTGGCTGCTCACCGCAGCGATCTTTGTGATCGACCTGGACCATCCTCCGGGCTATGCCATTCCGCTGCTGTACACCCTGGTGGTGCTGCTCGCCATGTGGTCGCCGCGGCCGCGGCTGGCGATCGAGATCGCCGCCGCGGCAACGGCGCTGACCGGCCTCGATTTCTTCCTGTGGAGCGAGGGCGGCGATCGGATCACCGGCCTGTTCAATCGCACGCTGGCCGTCGCCGTCTTGTGGGTGACGGCCGGCGGCCAGACGATGTATCGACGGAGCATGGCGCGCGAGCGACAGTCGCTCAAGCGGCTGGAAGACACGACGTATGCGCTGGACCAGGCCGCGATCCTCGCAACGACAGACGTTGACGGCCGCATAACGTTCGCCAACGACAAGTTCTGCGAAATCTCGAAGTATGCCCGCCACGAGCTGATCGGGCGGACCCACCGCATCACCAACTCGGCCTTCCATCCACCGGAGTTTTTCACGCACTTGTGGGCCACCATTTCGGCCGGCACGGTGTGGCGCGGCGAGATTCGCAACCGCGCCAAGGACGGGTCGTTCTACTGGGTGGATACGACCATCGTCCCATTCCTCGACGAGCGCGGCCGCCCACACCAGTACATGGCCATTCGCTATGACATCACCGAACGTAAGAGCTCCGAGGCCACGCTGAGAGAACAGGCGTCTCTGGCGCGGCTCGGCAAGATGGCGGCGGTCGTCGCGCACGAGGTGCGCAATCCGCTCGCCGCCATGCGCGGCGCCCTCCAGATCGTCGGCGGCCGGATGGACGCGGCGAGCCAGGAGCGGGCTGTGATTGGCGACGTGGTCGGACGCATCGACGCCCTGAGCGACATCGTCCAGGATTTGCTGCTGTTCGCGCGGCCGCTCCAGCCGCTCCTTGCCCCAATCCCGCTGCGTGCGCTCGTCCAGGAAACAACCGAGCTGCTGGGTCACGACCCGCAGTTTGCCGGCGTGACCGCGCGCATCGAGGTGCCGGACGTCGTGTGCCTCGCGGACCGCGGACAGCTGCGGATCGTCCTCCTGAACCTGTTGGTGAACAGCGCCCAGGCCATGCAGGGCCGCGGCCAGATCCACGCCTCGGCCACACGGACGGAGACGGCGCTGACCCTGCGCATCGGCGACGAGGGACCTGGACTGACCAGCGAGGTCGCTCAACGGATGTTCGAACCCTTTTTCACCACGAAACACCAGGGGACCGGTCTCGGACTCGTCACGGCCCGAAAAATCCTCGAGGCCCATAACGGGACCCTGGAGCTGGAGAACGCACCGCACGGCGGCGCGATCGCGACCGTCACGCTGCCGATGCCGCGGGCGTGATGGCGTTACGATCGCGGGCGAGCGCTCGCATGCGCGCGATGCTTCTCGAGCAGCTCGGCGACATTCGCGCGAACGCCCGGCCTCTGATCGCCCGCGATGTCTCACGTCCCGATCCGGCCACCGGGCACGTCCTGATCCGCGTGGCAGCCTGCGGCGTCTGTCACACCGAGCTGGACGAAATCGAAGGACGATTGCCCCCATCCGCCTTCCCACGGATCCCCGGTCATCAGGTCGTCGGCCACGTGGAAGCGGCAGCGCCCGATGTCGATCGCGGATTGATCGGCGCGCGTGTCGGCGTCGCGTGGATCCATCAGGCGTGCGGCACGTGCGCCGCCTGCGCGGCCGGATTGGAGAATCTGTGTCCGGGTTTCGTTGGTACCGGCAAGGACGTCGACGGCGGCTACGCCGAGTACATGACCGCTCCGGCGGCGTTCCTTCACCGCATTCCAGAGAATCTCGCGGATGTTGAAGCGGCACCGCTGCTCTGTGCGGGGGCGATCGGCTACCGATCGCTCGCGCTGGCCAACCTTCAGGATGGCCAGCCGCTTGGGCTGACGGGATTCGGCGCCTCAGGGCATCTGGTTTTGCTGATGGCGCGGGCGCGCTATCCGCGATCGCGGGTGCATGTCTTCGCCCGCGCCGAGCGGGAGCGTGATCTGGCGCGGGCTCTGGGCGCGGCGTGGACCGGCAATACGGAGGAGCACGCTCCCGAGCCGCTCGCCGCCATCATCGACACGACACCGGTCTGGACACCGGTCGTCGAGGCGCTCGAAAATCTGGCGCCCGGCGGCCGGCTCGTCATCAACGCCATCCGCAAGGAGAGCGGCGATCGAGATGCGCTGCTGCGGCTCGACTATCCGAGGCATCTGTGGCTCGAGAAAGAAATCAAGAGCGTCGCCAACGTCACGCGTGCCGACGTGCGCGCGTGCCTCGACCTGGCAGGTACGGGTCCGATCAAGCCCGAAACCGAAACGTACCCGCTGGCGTCGGCCAACGAGGCGCTCGTGGAGCTCAAACGCGGCGGCCGCGGCGGCGCCAAGGTCCTCCTCATCAGCTCGTGACGCGACGCCTCGCGCGCGAGCGGCCGGGAAGTCCGTTCAGCATTCCCCATCTGCGACTCCGGCATACTCCCGCTGCTGCGATGCGGACACGCCGCTCGGCGACAGCGAGACTTTGAGCACGCCATCGCGCTGGTGGCTGAACAGGTCGAAGGCCTCCTGGATGTCATCGAGCGCGAAGTGATGGGTGACGAGGGGCGTGAGATCGACCCGCCTGGCATCGATCATCGCCATCAGCCGCCGCATGCGTTCGTGGCCGCCGGGGCAGAGCGTCGTCACGATCTTCTGGTCACCGAGACCCGCATAGATTGCTTCGTACGGCGCCGCGATCTTCCCGGAATAGACGCCCAGGCTCGACAGCGTCCCACCCGGGCGAATCGCCCGCAGCGCATTCTCGAAGGTCGTCTGCTGGCCGAGCGCTTCGATGGCGACATCCACGCCGCGGCCGTCGGTCATGTTCTTGATCTTCGCCACGGGATCGCCATCGCGGATGTCGATCGTCACGTTGGCGCCGAAGGTTCTGGCGATCTCGAGGCGGCGCGGATTCGAGTCGACGCCGACGATGAGCGACGCGCCGCGCAGCTTCGCGCCGAGCGTCGCGCAGAGGCCAATCGGTCCCTGCGCGAAGACCGCCACCGCATCGCCGACGCGGATGTTGCCCGACTCGGCGCCGCCGAGTCCGGTCGAGAAGATGTCCGGCACGAGCAGCACCTCGTCGTCCGACAAGCCTTCGGGAATCGGTGCGAGGTTCGCGCGGGCGAACGGCACGAGCAGGTACTCCGCCCATGCGCCGTTGATGGTGTTTCCGAACCGCCAGCCGCCGATCGGCCCGCCGCATTGCGCGTGCGCGTCATTCAGGCAGTAGAAGCACTGTCCACACGGCGTGATGGCGCCGACGATGACCCGTTGCCCGACGTGGAAGAACTCTTCCAGGCCGGGTCCGAGCGCGTCGATGACGCCGACCGGCTCATGGCCGAGCACCAGGCCGGGTTTGACCGGGTACTCCCCGCGAACGATATGCACGTCGGTGCCGCAGATCGTGGTCGTCGTGATGCGAATCACCGCCTCGCCGGCGCGTGGGGTTGGTCTGGCGACTTCCTCGACCGCAATTCGATCTTTTCCGCGGAATACGACAGCCTTCATCGTCGCCATTCGGCCCTCCAGGGATTGCGCACAGTGCGCTGTCCATGAATGAGCAACATGGATGCCACGCGGCGGCCGTCGGCCAACGTGAAGAGGCATACAGCGCCCAGCACCCTTTCCGACCGGATCGAGGCGTTTTCCCCACGCCGATGTGGATCATTCCGCACTGGGACGAATCGCAGGCGCCGAAATCACGCGTGCGGCCGTCGACGTCCTGGCATCGCTACTGCTCTCCCTTCACGCGGGGATCCGACACGCCCCTCTCACCCGATCCAACACAGGAAGGGAGGACCGTCATGACCGTCAGCGAGATTTGCACGAGATTCGTGGTGACCGCCCATCCGGACGAGACGATCGTCGAGGCGGCCCGGCGCCTGCGCGATCGCCACGTCGGGGTTCTGATTGTGACGGACACCCAAGGACGGCCGGTCGGCATCCTGACCGATCGCGACATCGTCGTGAGCTCGGTGGCGCAGAGCCCGGACCGGCTCGAGGCGCTCCTGGTCGGGGACGTGATGACCGCTGATCCGGTCACGGCATTGTTGAACGAGACGATTGACAACGCGCTCGCGAAAATGCGCGCCAGCGGTATCCGCAGGCTGCCGGTCGTGTCGTCGGACGGCCGGCTCGAGGGCATCGTAACGTTCGACGACATCCTGAAGCTGATGTCGACTGAGCTCGACGGCATGGTGGGGCTGGTCGCGCGGGAACAGTCACGCGAGCGTGAAGTCCGCCGGTGAGCCGTCAGCCATGAAGTTTTCCGTGCTGGTCGTCGATTTCGACGGGACGATCGCCAAAAACGACGTGCTCGATCCCGACGTGCGCGGTGCCGTCGGCGAGTTGCGCGCACAGGGCATCGTCGTGGTGCTCGCCACGGGCCGGATTCTCGAAGATCTGCAGCGCGTAGCCGGAGACTTGCATTTCGTCGATGCCGTCGTGGCGGAAAACGGCGCCGTCGTGGCGTTTCCCGACAGCGGCTATTCGACCGCCTTCGGCCAGCCGCCGCCGGAGAATCTCCTCGCCGCGCTGCGTCAGGAGGGCGTGCGGTTCGACGCGGGACGGATCGTCGTCGAAGCCGATGCCAACGACGCCCCGCGCATCCTCGGGATCATCCGGCGGCTGGAGCTGCCGCTCGTCCTGGCGTTCAATCGCGGCCGGCTCATGGTGTTGCCTCAGACGATCAGCAAGGCCACGGGCGTTCGGCAGGCGCTCACGATTCTGCGCCTTTCACCCCATAACGCCGTGGCCATCGGCGACGCCGAAAACGATCACGAGCTGCTGCAGAGCTGCGAGGTCGGCGTCGCGGTGGCATGGGGCAGCGACGCCTTGAAAGCGACGGCTGATTACGTCCTTCCCGGCGACGGGCCGTCGGCGGTCGCCGGATATGTGCGCGCGCTGGCCAATCGGCGCCGCGTCCCGGCGCCGATTCATACGCGCCGGCGCCTCCTGCTCGGCCATGCCGACGACGGCCAGCCGCTCGCGCTCGCCGTGCGTGGACGGAACGTGCTCGTCGCCGGCGATCCCAAGTCGGGAAAATCATGGGTCAGTGGCTTGCTCTGCGAGCAGCTGATCCTGTACGGATACTCGCTCTGCATTCTCGATCCCGAAGGGGATTACGTCTCGCTCGAAGCCCTTCCCGGTGTCGTTGTGTTTGGCGGCGCCGACCCCCTGCCCCGACCTCGCGACCTGCTCCGCGCGCTGCGGCACGCCGACGTCAGTATCGTGATCGATCTGTCACATGCTGCGCACGGGGACAAGGTCGATTACCTTCGCAGCGTGCTGCCGGCGCTCGCCACGCTCCGGCGCCACACGGGGCTTCCCCATCGCATCGTCGTCGACGAGGCGCATTTCTTCCTGCACGATGCGGACGTGTCGGGCCTTCTGGATCTCGAGCTGAATGGCTACACGCTCGTGTCGTACCGGGCTTCGCGGCTCCATCGAGACGTGCTCGCGGCCAGTCAGGCCATTGTCGTGACACGTGAGTCGGATCCGGGCGAGGTCCGGGCGCTGTTCGCGCTGTGTGGCACGTGCCAGGGCCGGCGAAGCGAGACGGACTGGGAACAGTTGCTCGGCCAGTTGGCCATCGGAGAGGCCGTGGTCCTGCCCATTACTGAGGAAGCGGGCGGCGAGGCGCGCCGGATCCGGCTGGCGCAGCGCCTCACCCCGCACGTCCGGCATCTGGCGAAGTACATCGACACTCCCGTCTCCGAGAGGCGCGCTTTCGTGTTCTGGCGCGACGGCCTTCCGATCGGGCGCCGTGCGCGCACGTTCCGCGACTTCGTGGCCGCCCTGGAGGAATCGTCCGTCACGGCGCTCGACGGTCACCTGCGACGCGGCGATTTCTCGCATTGGATTGCGGACGTCTTTGGGGACTATCCCCTCGCGAAGACCGTCCGGCAGATTGAGGACGACTATCGCGGGGGTCGCGCCCCCGACCTTCCGGCCAGCCTGGCCCAGGCAGTTCGCGCCAGATATGAGTTTCTGGAGCCCGTGCTCGAACCGGTCGCGCGGGCGTAAGTCTCCGATCAGGATTCGTCGTCAGGCGTTCCGAGCCTGCAGCGTGTACGGCTCGATCCTCCCGCAAGCTCATTCACGAGCCTAGACCGGTTTCGAGAAGCATGTAGCTCGCTGCTGGCCTCAGCCGCACGCTCGCGCGCCTTCCGCTGGGCAGACCGTCAGGCGCGCTGCGGCAAATTCGGCCTGCAGCGTGCTACATGCTTCTCGAAAACGCTTTAGCGTCCTGGCTTGACCAGTGGCACGGTCGCGCGGGCCGTTGGAAAGACCGATCCCGGCAGGCCGGCTTGCGTGATCACCACGGTTTTATCCCGCACCTGGATTCGCCCCGTGCGCGGCGCGGTGCTGGAATTGGGGGCGACCGAAAAAGACACTCGATCGTCGCCGGCTCGCGGCATCGCGCTGGCGATCGTGATCCACGGCACGTCGGCGGCCGCTGTCCACACGCAGGCGTCCTGCGTGGCGCCCCCGCACGTATTAGGCTCGCTCTGCTGGATGACGTCGAAGGTGCCCTGTCCACCGGACGCCTCGAAGCTCATCGCGGTCTTGCTGACGGCGTAGAGGCAGCCGGCCTGCGACACCCGCACATTCTGTCCAGCCGTTGGCGTCGGCCAGCGAACCATCACCAGCCCTTCGCGCGGCGCATCGTAATTCGACGTAAAGGCAAAGCTGATCGCGCCCGGACCGCTCCGCGATCCGCCACCCGAGATGGTGAGCCATGGCACGTTCGAGCTCACCGTCCAGGAGCAGCTGGCACTGGTCGACACGGTTGTCGTCAAGGTGCCGCTCGGCATGCATGGATTAAGTTGAACCGGCGCCACGCTGTACTCGCACGCGATAGGCGTTTCGGCTGCCTGCGTCACGGTCAGCACCCGATCGGCAACGCCTATCGTCGCCGTGCGCTCGCCGTTGCGGTTCGGCTCGACGGTGTACGAGATGGTTCCGTTGCCCCGCCCTTGACCGCCGGAGTCGATTGCCAGCCAGGACGCGCTTGTCGTGACAATCCACTCGCAGGCGTCTGGCGTTGTGACCGCGACGCTGCCAGATCCGCCGTTGCTGTCGAAGGTGGCGCTGACAGGGTCAATGGCGTACGTGCAGGTGGGTGGCGGCGGAGGCTGGCCGGGCTCGGTAATCGTGTGGGGGGACCCGGCGATCGTCAGCGTGCCAGTGCGCGCTTCTGTTGACGGGTTTGCCGCGACGACGTACTTGACTGAACCGGATCCAGTGCCGTTCGTGCCCTCTCCAATCGTGGCCCAGGAGACGTTCGACGTTGCCGTCCAGGTGCACGACGAAGCCGACGCGGTGACATTGACAGCGCCAGCTCCGCCATCGCGCGAGATCTCGAGCGCGGCGGGGGAAATCGTGAACGTGCAGACTGGGTCAGGCTGCGTGGGACTCTTCGTGTCACATCCCGATGCCCAGAGCGCAATCGCCAACGCAGAGATTGTGATCGCTCTAATGTGAACTCGCGGTCTCATGGTCGGCCCCGCTGGTATCAGTGCGGAACTCCGTCTCGATCAAGGCACCCACGTGCGGACGGTGACGCCCAGGAAGTACGGCCAGAGCACGACGGCCAGCATCCCTTTCCAGAATGACAAGTGCAGAAAGCCGATAGAGAAGAGCCACCCTCCGAACCAGGCCGTGCCGACGAAGCTGTGCTGTTCGATTCGAATGCGCTCCGTCCGTGGCGTCACTGGCGGTCTCCTCTCGGTTTCGAAAGGCTCTCCGATAGGGAAAGAGAGCAAGACCTGCGCCACAGAAGATGTCGTGTTCGAATGTGTTCATGTGCCGGAAGAGCTGCGTGATTTCGCTCAGATCATCGCGGAAGATCGCGCACGTGTCAGATTGGAGAGCCATGCGCGCGCGCGTCGTCGATCTCGATCATGGCCGCCTGCAACCGTGGGCGTCTCGTCCGGCGGGTGCCGCCCGATGACGCTGACCGACGCGTTGATCAGGATTCGTCGTCAGGCGTCCCGACGGCTGCCATCAATCGCACGAAGTCGGCTTCCGTAATGATGCCCGCGAGAACGCCTTCTTCGAAGACGGGCAGGCAGCCGTACTTGTTGTCCAGCATGATTCGCGCAGCCACGGCCAGATCGTTGTCGGCCTCGACCGTCTCGACCTCCCGGGTCATGATGTCGGCGGCGCGCACGGCACTGAGCAGATCGACGCTCACCGACAAGGGCACGTCTTCTTCCATGGCCGATGCGGATCGCAGGACGTCGCGCTGGGACACGAGCCCGAGCAACGCGCCGTCGGTATCGACGACCGGTACGTGCCGGATCTTCCGTTCATCCATCAGATCCTGTACCGCCGAGACCGGTGCACCCGGTGAAACGGCAAAAATTTCTGTGGTCATCACATCGCGCACACGGAGATTCGACACGGCATCCCCCTCTCAACGGACGTTTGGCTCAACGGGCTTGGGGGTCATCGGCGACTCCCGTGGTGACTGACTTGCGCCGGCGGCCGCGTTCCGAGTCCGTGCCGCTCCCAGCGCGGCGACCACCTCGTCGTCGGTGACCGGCGAAAAATCGCGGAAGTGATAGCCAATCGCGTAAAGCTCGCACGGCGTCTCGAGGCACACGACCTGGTCGGCTTCCACGCTGATGCGCTGCAGGGCTTCTGGCGACGCCACGCCGGCCGCCGCGATGAGCTCGGCCGGCTGACGGGCGCGCACCGCCCGCAGCGCGGCGATCATCGTTGAGCCCGTCGCGACGCCGTCGTCGAGGACAATCACGGTCCGGCCAGCGGGGTCGATGGGCGGCGCCGAGGCGCGATACAGATCGCGGCGGCGGCGAATGGTGTCGAGCTGAATCTGCTTTTCGGTGACCAGATAGGTCTCCGTCCACAGCGAGCGAGTATCTGGATCCAGGTACACCCGACCAATTTCGTCGATGGATCCAATCGCCAGCTCAGGGGCATTCGGCGCCCGCAGCTTGCGGACGAGCACGACGTCCAAGTCGCCGTCCAAAGCCTCGGCGAGGATCTGTCCCATCGGCACGGCCCCGCGAGGAATGGCCAGGATCAGGGGATGCAGACTCTTGTACGGGGCCAGACGGCGAGCCAGCAACTCTCCCGCATGCGCGCGATTTTCCAAGAGCATGATGGGGCTCCTTCAGCGACCATCGGTATCCGTCGCAACGGGTGTGCCAGCAGCGCGAGTGCGTTCACGGGCGCGTGGAGGCGTCGCGCGGATCGTCGCGCTGATTTTTCCGATCGCCCTGTGGAATATCCCGCGCGTCTCACCGAGCCGTCATGTCGGCCGAATCGACGCGGGGTCGCCAAGAGCAAACAAGACATGAAGGGCGTGAAGGAATGAAGCTCATGAAGGGCGCTCCGACCCGACTTGCCCGCCGCCTGGCGGGTGCCTTGCTCTTCATTCATGACCATCGTGACCTTCGTGTCCTTCATGTTCCCAGCTTTGTGACCCACCCAGGGCGCCGATGGACGAGACGGCTGACGGTCGCGCGACCAGCTTCTACGACGCGCCCGCTCCTGTTCCGGCGCGCCCGCGGCCCGACCAGAGCGGAAACCCTTTCGCGTCCCGAAATGCCATGGTCTCTCCGCCCTTCTTGATCTCACGGGCCATAATTGCGTCGCGATTGTCGCGCTTCAGCCGTGCGCCGGTCACGGTAATGGCATCGCCAGCAGCAAACACATACTTGCGATCGGCGAGAAACCACTGCGGCCCCAGAAGGACCTCGAGCGTCTCGTCCCCCGACTTCACCACAAGGTGCGTTCCGCCCGAACCGCGTCCTTCTATCTGGATGATCTTCGTGACGGTGGCTTGAAGCGTCACCTCCGTCTTGGGATCGTACTGCGGCGGCGAGCCCCTCTGTGCGCCCACCGCAATGCCGCAAGCGACAATCGCAACGATCGCCGCCGCTGCTGTCTGGCGTGTCTGCACATGTCTTCGTCTCATGACATCCTCCAATCGCTGAGAACCTCGACGGGGCTCGCCTGCATACTGCGTCCCTTCGTCGGTGGCCGTTCCCACACACGTCGCCGGGACGTCGTCTTTACTCAGGATCGCTGCGGGTGCGTTTCCCGTCCGGTCGCGGAATCGACCGTCCACTTCGCGCCTGCCGGCGCCTCGACGAGGTGGGTCACGAAGAAGTCGCCTGCGCGGGCAGCCACCCGATCCAGCGTCCCGGGCTCTTCGAACAGGTGGGTCGCACCGGAGATGATCTCCAGCGACACCGGGCATCGCATCCGGCGCTTTGCCCACTCGTTGAGCTCGATCACTTCGGGGTCCCGGCTTCCGACGAGCATCAAGGTCGGCGCAGCCACGTGTGGGAGCACAGCGCCCGCGAGATCCGGGCGGCCACCTCGTGAGACGACTGCGGCGACGTCGTTCGGACGGGCGGCGGCCGCGATCAACGCCGCGGCGGCGCCCGTGCTGGCGCCAAACAACCCGATCCGGACGTTTCCCAGATCCGGATGGCGGCGCGTCCAGTCCACGAGCTTCAGCAGCCGGTTGCCCAGAAGGCTGATGTCGAAGCGCAGGTGCGCGCTGGCCCGATCGATCGCCTCCTCGTCGGGTGTGAGCAGATCGGCCAGGAGCGTCCCGAGACCACGTGACTGCAGCGCGCGCGCGACGGCCTGATTGCGCGGGCTGTGCCGCCCGCTCCCGCTGCCGTGCGCGAAGATCACGAGACCACGCGGCGTCCCTGACAGGGCGAGATCTGCCGAGAGACGCTCGCGGCCAACCGGAATTTGGACAGGCGTCACTGAAACTGGAGAAGTACCCGAAGTCATCGCTGGCTCCTTGCTGCCCCTGCGTTCGCGCGACTCTCCGAGTCGCTGCCCATCGCGTCGAGCGACCACCCTTGATCAATGGATGGCGCAATCGATGCCAGCCGACGCCTTCGTAATTGGCGCTGTTCCAGGAGTTGACAGCCAGATCCCGCGGGAATGTCCGCACCCGGCTCCGGAATACTTCACTGCGGGACGTGGACGCGGATGACTCGGCGGGCGATTCGGTCGCTTTGCTCGCTCACGAAGCGGTCGCGAAGGACACCCCATGGTGGAGTGCGCACTCCGGTTCTGCCGCGGACCACTCGGCGACCGCTCAGCGGGCCGGTTCGCGCAGTGACGATCGTCCATTGCCACCCGAGCCGGCACGATCGCAGTAGATCACCACCCAGTCGTTCGTTCGGCCGAGACGATGGAAGGATGGGATTCGCCGATCCACTGATGACGATCATGAGGTAACGGAGATCCGGTGTGAGTCGAGCCTCATCCGTTGGAGTCAGAGCACGAGCAATGCCAACCGGAACGTGAGGAGCAACAGGCAACCGAGATGGTACTGCGGAAAAATTCGCGCGGATCCGGAAGAGGCAACAGTTGAACCGCCGGCGTTAGGCCCGTCCCGGTCAATGACGGGTGGCAGGGATCCTGCTCTCTCCAAGTCAGTGGAGGCTGCAATGATCGTTCTCAAGAACATCCTGGTCGCGACCGATTTCGGGGAGGAGGCGGACATCGCTCTGAGATACGGACGCGAGCTTGCCCGGACGTTTGGCGCAACGCTCCACGTGATTCACGTCGTCGACGACCTGGCCGGCCGGGTGGTCGGGTTCCCGGAGTACGCGCCGAGTCTCGGCCGGATGCAGGCCGAGGCGGAAGCCGCGGCCCGCACGCGCATGGAGACGCTCGTGTCGAACGAGGATCGCCAGGTGCTGCACGCGAAGACCGTCGTGCTGGTGTCGCAGTGGCCCGCTCGTGAGATTCTGGACTACGCTCGGGCGGCGCACATCGACGCGCTGGTGGTCGGGATGCATGCGCGCGGCAGAGTCGCCCACTTCTTCATGGGCAGTGTCGCGGAAAAGCTCGTGCGGCACGCGCCCTGTCCCGTGCTGACGGTCCGACATCCGGAACATGAGTTTGTGCTGCCAGACGCCCTTCAAACCGTCGCGCGCGCCTGATCGGGCACCACGCTCGCGGCCAGACGCGTGCACGCACGCCCTTGCGGCCGGCGGGTTCGATGCCCGGTAATCGGAACGATCCAGACCGCACGCGGTGGCACGCCCTGACCGTCGGGCAGGTTTTTGCGGCGCTCGGCACGACTGCCGCCGGACTCTCCAGTACCCGAAGCCTCGGCACGGCTGGCCAGGTACGGACCGAACCAGCTCACCCTGCAGCCGCCCGCCTCGCTCCGGGAGATCATCGCCGGCCAGCTTCGAAGCGTGATCGTGTTCCTGCTCCTGGGCGCGGTCCTCGTCTCGCTGCTCTTCGGCGATCGGATCGAGGCGGCCGCGATTGGCGTGGTGCTGCTCATCAACACGGTCCTTGGCGTCATCACGGAGCTGCGCGCCCGTCGCGCGATCGAAGCGCTGCTCGCGCTCGACGTCCCTCACGCGTCCGTCGTCCGCGACGGACATCTCCAGATCATCAACGCCATCGGACTGGTCCCGGGCGACGTCATCGAGCTCAACACCGGCCGCCAGGTGCCCGCCGACGCCCGTCTGATTCACAGCGTCGATCTGCGAACCGATGAGGCTCCGTTGACCGGCGAGTCGTTCCCGGTCGAAAAGCCGCACGAGCCGACGCTACCCGACGATACGCCGCTCGCCGAGCGCATCAACATGACGTACAAGGGCACCGTCGTGGTGAGCGGCGTTGGACGCGCCACTGTGACCGCGACGGGAGCCGCGACAGAAGTCGGGCGCATCGGCGCGCTCGTCGGCTCGGTGCGGATCGAGAAGACGCCGCTCGAGCGGCGCCTCGACGTGCTGGGCCGCCGGCTCGTCTGGCTGGCCTGCGGCGTGGCGGCGCTCGTCGCGGGACTCGGCGCCCTGCAGGGGATGCCGGTCAACGTCGTCATCGAAACCGCCATTGCGCTTGCGGTCGCCGCGGTGCCGGAGGCGCTGCCGGCCGTGGCAACCATCGCACTCGCCGTCGGCGTCCACCGGATGGCGAAGCGTCACGCACTCGTCAGACGGCTGCCCGCGGTCGAATCGCTTGGATCGACGACCGTCGTCTGCACCGACAAGACACGAACTCTCACGTCCGGTGAGATGACAGTCGTCCGCGTGTGGGCAGCGGACCACGACGTGCCACTCGACGGTCCTGACGCAAAGGCGATTCGAGAGCCCAGCGTCGTGCGCGTGCTCGAGGCCGCGGCCCTCGCCAGCCGCCCGCCCGCGGAAGCGGCGAGCCAGCCTCAATCGGCGAGCGGCGACCCGGTCGATCTGGCGATGCTTCGGGCGGCGGCCGCCGCCAGCATTAACGTGTCGCAGCTCACTGCCGATCGACCGACGCTCTCGGAACTGCCCTTCTCGAGCGAGCGCAAGCTGATGGCCAGCTTCCATCGTGTGGGGCACGAGATCGTCGCGTATGCCAAGGGCGCGCCGCGCGCGATTCTCGCGATCAGCGCCCGGGCCCTCGAATCCGGCGGCGAGCGGCCGCTCGACGATGCGGGCCGGGCTCGACTGGTCGATGCCAACAATCGACTGGCGAGCGACGGGCTGCGTGTGCTGGCGGTCGCCGCTGGCGTGGTGACCGGCACCGACGCGCGAGCGCTGACCGATCTCACCTTCGTCGGCCTGGTGGGTCTCGAGGATCCGCCGGCGCCGAACGTCAAAGAGACAATCGCGCGGCTGCGCGGGGCCGGCCTGCGAACCGTCATGCTCACCGGCGATCAGCAACTGACAGCGGAGGCGATCGGCCGCAAGCTCGGGTTGCTCGATCCGGACCATCACGCGATCGACGGCCGCGCGCTCGATCGAATGTCGCCGGCTGAACTGAGCCGCGCGGCGGCGGAAGCTGCCGCATTCAGCCGGATTACGCCCGAGCACAAGCTCCGCATCGTCCAGGCCCTGCAGACTCGCGGCGAAGTCGTGGCGATGCTCGGCGACGGCGTGAACGACGCGGCCGCGCTGAAGCAGGCCGACGTGGGCGTCGCAATGGGCATCAGAGGGACGGACGTCGCGAAACAGGCGGCGTCTATCGTTCTCGGCGATGACCGGTTCGACACGATCGCGGCGGCGGTCGAAGAGGGCCGCATCATCTTCGACAACATCCGGAAGTTCGTCTTCTACCTCTTCAGCTGCAACGTCGCCGAGATTCTCGTGCTGCTCTGCGCCGGATTGGCCGGTCTGCCGCTGCCGCTGCTGCCGCTGCAGCTGTTGTGGCTCAATCTCGTGACGGACACCTTCCCCGCCTTGGCGCTCGCCCTTGAACCGGCCGAGACGGACGTCATGTCGCGCCCACCGCGCCGCCCGCAGGAAGCGATCCTGTCGAGATCGTTTCTCGCCCAGATCTTCGCCTATGGCACGCTGATCACGATGGCCACTCTTGCGGCGTTTCTCTGGGCGCTCCAGACCTCGGCCGCACACGCGTCAACGGTTGCCTTCATGACGCTCGCGTTCGCGCAGACGGCGCATCTGGGCAACGCACGCAGCGAACGGCCGGTGCTGCGGCCCGGCCGTGCCGTAGCCAACCCCTTCGCGCTTCTGGGCGCGGGCATCTCGGTGGGGCTGCAACTGGCAGCAGTGCTGTGGCCGCCGCTCGCCCGCGTGCTCCGTGTGACGCCACTCGACACGACGGACTGGATCGTCATCACCGTCCTGGCGCTCGTGCCCGCGGTGCTCGGGCAGGGCGTGAAGTTCGTGCGGAGCCGCCGGCGCGGGATGGAGCGCTGACGCGTTCCCGCGCGCGGCGTCACGCCGGCTGACGGAAGAAGAATCGCTTCTGGAGCTCGGTCGCGCCGGCGTAGCACACCGTGATGGCGACGACGGCGAGCACGACGGTCCAGGGTAACGGGACGAACCCCAGCGCGCCGGCAAATGGCAGGTACGGGATGGCCAGCGAGAGCGGAATGAGCGCGAGCGTCGATCCGAGCAACAGCGCGCCCGGCCGGCTGCGGAAGACCGGCCGCCTCGTCCGCATCACGAGCACCACCACCAGTTCGGTGAGCAGCGACTCGACGAACCAGCCCGTGCGAAACGTCTCTGGCGAGGCGCGAAAGACCACCAGCAGGGCGCCGAACGTGAGGAAATCAAAGATCGAACTCACGGCGCCGAATTCGGCCATGTAGCGCCCGATGAATCGCATATCCCATCGTCGCGGGCGATCGACCAGCTCGGGATCGACGCGATCGCCCGCGATGCCGACCGCGGGAATGTCGGACAGGAAATTGTTCAGCAGAATCTGCCCGGCCGTCAGCGGCAGAAACGGCAGCACGAGCGAGACGGCCGCCATGCTGACCATGTTGCCGAGGTTCGCGCTCGTCGTCATCAAGACGTACTTGAGCGTGTTGGCGAACGTCCGCCGTCCCTCTTCGACGCCGCGCCGGATCACGTCGAGCCCGCGTTCGAGCAGCACGAAGTCGGCGGCCTCGCGCGCGACGTCCACCGCGTGCTCGACGGACAGGCTCGTGTCGGCGGCGTGCATGGCCGGCGCGTCGTTCACGCCGTCACCCAGGAATCCGACAACGTGCCCGGTCTTCTTCAGGGAGAGAATGATGCGCTCTTTCTGGTTGGGATCCACCTCGACGAACAAATCGGTCTCGCCGGCCGCGCGCCAGAGCGCCTCGTCGTGGAGCTCGTCGAGCTGCAGGCCGGTCAGGACACGGTCCGTGCGCATGCCGATCAACGTCGCCACGTGGATCGCGACGAGCCTGCTGTCGCCGGTGATGAGCTTGATCGACACCCCCAGCGCCGACAGGTCGGCAATGGCGGCGCCGGCGCCTTCTTTGGGTCGATCCAGGAACGTGAGGAAGCCCTGGAACGTCATGTCGCGCTCATCTGTCCGCGTGTAGGCGACTCGGCCCTCCATCGATTTGGTCCCGACCGCCAGGACGCGAATGCCACGACCGGTCCAGTCCTGGTACCGGCGCTCGAGGTCGTCGCGCGCGGCGTCCGTGAGCGGCGCGCCGTCCGGCAGCCGGTCGCAGACGGCCAGGACATGGTGAAACGCGCCTTTCGTGACGAATCGCGGCCCCGCTGCGTCGTCGATGACCACCGTGACTCGCTTGCGAACGAAATCGAACGGGATCTCGCCGAGCTTTCGGAACTGGCGCGTCTCCGGCCGACGTGCCTGCAGAATCGCGTCGTCGAGCGGGCTGGCAATGCCCGTTTGCAGACCGGCGTTGCACGCTGCGAGTTCGAGCACCTCGCCTGATGGCTGGCCGGCGCCGTCATAGGCGCCTTCGACCTGTACCACGCCCTCGGTGAGGGTCCCGGTCTTATCGGTGCACAACACATTCATGCTCCCGAGGTTCTCGATCGCGTTCAGCCGGCGCACGAGGACGCCGCGCCGCGCCATCATGGCCGCGGCACGCGCGAGGTTGACGCTCAGAATCGCTGGCAGCAATTCCGGACTGAGCCCGACGGCAAGCGCCACCGCAAAGAGCAGGGTCTCGACGGGAGGCCGCCCGAGCATGACATGGACCGCGAAGACCGCGATCACCATGATCAGCATCGCGGTCGTCAGCAGATAGCCGAAGTGCCGCAGGCCCCGGTCGAATTCCGTCTCTGGCGGCCGAAGCGTCAATCGATGCGCGATTGCGCCGAACATCGTTCCGGAGCCTGTCGCGACGACCAGACAGCGCGCGGTGCCGCTGCGCACGTTCGTCCCGAAAAACACGCAGTTGGTGCGGGCCGCCACCGGGGTCGACGGGTCGACGACTCCCGGTCTTTTCGCCACCGGAAAACTTTCGCCCGTCAGCACCGCCTCACTGACGAAGCAGTCGGCGGACTCGACGACCACGGCGTCAGCTGGCACGAGGCTGCCGGCGGAGAGAAGCAGAACGTCGCCAGGAACGATCTCCCGCGCCGGCACCACCTGATCGCGGCCATCGCGGCGCACAGTGGCCCGGGTGGAGATCCTGTTCCGCAGCGCGGCCGCGGCCGCCTGCGCGCTTGATTCCCTCGCGTATGCGAGGCCGACCGAAACCAGAACGATCGTGAGCACGATGCCCGCGTCGAGCCACTCGCCGCCTGCGGCAGACGCGGCCGCCGCGAAGATCAGCAGAAACAGGAGCGGGCTGCGCAACTGGCGGCCCGCGATCCGGAGCCGCGAGAACCGCCGGCTCGCCCGGAGCTCGTTGAAGCCGTGTTCGATCAACCGATTCCTGACTTCAGCGTCGGACAGCCCGTCGGGCCTGGAGCCAAGCCGCGCCATCGCGGAGACCGCGTCCTGTGCCCAGTACCGATTGCCGGCCGCGTGACTCACTGATAGATCACCACGGCCGGCGCCGGCGACAACGACATCACCTGCGCCGGCGTGAAGAGGCCGGTGTCCTGCCGGTAGAAGAGCTTGATGCCCGCAAACGGCAGGGGCTGCCGCATCACCGCCCGGTAGCTCGCGAGCTTCAGCGACTGTGATCCAAACCCGTCCATGTCGAGGACGACGTCGACCACGGCGCTCCGGCGGATGCGCGCCTTGTCGGGCAACATGTCCAGCCTGAACTGGTGAACGATGAGGATCTTCGGCGGCAGATTGTGCGAGGCGATCGCGGCCTCGAGTCGATCGAGCGCGGCGTTGACATCGGCCGCGCGCAGCGTGCCAACCTGTTTTCCGGGGATCTGACAATCCGTCATCGCGAATTCCGGATCGAGCGCCATATCCACATCCGGTTGGGCCAGGAAGGGCGCCAGCGCATCCACCTCGGCCGCAACGGTCGAGCGCCCGGGCTGAATGTCGAGCACCAGCCGGAAGCCGTTCGCGCGCGCCTCGTCGAGCAACGTCTGGATGACGTCGGCGGTTTCGCGCCGCCGCCAGAGGCCATCCGCACCGGGCGTGCACTGGGCAACCACGGCGACGAGGTGGTACGCCATCAGGACGCGCTTCGACGTCAGACGCGCGTAGGCCTCAGCCTGTTGCCGCAGGCCGGACGCCCGGGCGTCGCCGGTGCGCTCGCCGAGAATACCCATGCCCGCGCTCCGCGGGTTGCCGTACCAGGTGACCAGCAGCTGGTCGCGCAGCAGCGAAGGCGGCGGTGACGCCGGCGGCGTCGTCCATGCCAGACCCGCCAGCAGCAATCCGAATGTGAGGGCGCGCGCCATGACCTGTGACGTGGTGCAACGAGCCTGCCGTCTTCATACGCGCGATACGCGCGCCAGCCGGAGTCTGGGCAGGCCGAGGCCGTCGAGGCGCTGGGGAATACTCATCACCGGCTCCGGATTCTTCCGCACGAGACGGGTCGAGTACCATCGCCGAGATGGCGACTGTCCATGTGACCATCGATGGCCGGCCTGCTTCGTTCGGCGCCGGCACGACCATCCTCGAAGCCGCACGGCAGCTCGGAATCGAGATCCCCACGCTGTGCGATGACCCACGGTTGGAACCATCAGGTGCGTGCCGGCTGTGTCTTGTGGAGGTCTCGGGCGGCGTCAAGCCTGTTGCCGCGTGTGCCACGCCCATCCTCGACGGCATGGCGATCCGGACGAGCTCGGAGCCGATCCTGACCGAGCGCCGAATGGTGCTGGAGATGCTCGCCCGTGACTATCCGGCGGCGGCCCTCGCAGAAGCGCCGGAGAAAGAATTCCACCGTCACGTGCGCGCGGCCGGTCTCGCCGCGGAGGCGTCGTCGGCGCTGCCGGAATCGATCGATGAGAGTCATCCCTACCTCCACGCCGACATGTCGCGCTGCATCGACTGTTATCGCTGCGTGCGCATTTGTGCCGACCTTCAGGGACAGGACGTCTGGCACCTTTGGGATCGCGGCGCGGAGACCGTCGTACATCCCGACGGACCGTCGCTGCTCGCGAGTTCCTGTGTCGCCTGTGGCGCCTGTGTCGATACGTGTCCCACCGGGGCGCTGGAGGATCGCAGCGTGCTTCGCATGGGGACGGCCACGACATGGACGCGCACGGTCTGCCCGTACTGCGGCGTCGGCTGCGAGCTGGACTACGGCACGCGTGACGGCCGGATCGTCCAGGCGCGCCCGGCCCTCGACGGACGCGCCAACCACGGTCATGCCTGCGTGAAGGGTCGATACGCCTTCGACTTCGTGGTCGCCGCCGATCGCGTCGTCGGCCCACGAGTCCGCGACAGGGGCGAGTGGAGGGACGCCACGTGGCCGGACGCCGTCGCCGCCACGGCCGACGGACTGCGTCGGATTATCGCGCGCGACGGACCCGACGCGGTCGGCGTGCTGGGCTCGGCGCGCGCCACGAATGAGGAGAACTATCTCGCACAGAAATTCGCGCGGGTCGCCGTCGGCACGAACAACGTCGACTGCTGCGCGCGCGTGTGCCACGCGCCGAGCGCGGCCGCCCTGAAGACCATGCTTGGCGCCGGAGCCGCCACGAACAGCTTCGACGACATCGATCTGGCACGCACGATTCTGATCGCCGGCGCGAATCCAACGGAAAACCACCCCGTGGTCGGGGCCCGGATTCGTCAAGCCGGCCGCCGCGGGGCACAGCTGATCGTGATCGATCCACGGCGTACCGAGCTCACGCGCGAGGTGAGGGCGATCCACGTCGCACCGCGGCCCGGCACGAACGTCCCACTGCTCAACGCGCTGGCTCACGTCATCCTGACGGAAGACCTGTGTGATTTGTCCTTCCTCACGGACCGCGTCACGGGCCTGGCGGAGTTCCGAACGTTCGCCGCCGAGTGGCCGCCGGAACGCGCGGCGACAATCTGCGGCGTGCAACCCGAAGACATCCGTCAGGCGGCCAGGCTCTACGCGACGGGCGGGCCGGCTCTGATCGTGCACGGGCTCGGCATCACGGAACACGCCCAGGGAACCGACGGTGTGAGCGGGCTCGTGAACCTGGCGTTGATCACGGGCAACATCGGTCGGCCCGGCACCGGGGTGAATCCGCTCCGGGGGCAGAACAACGTGCAGGGGGCGGCCCAGATGGGCTGCGACCCGGCCAGCCTCACGGGCGGCGTGTCGATCGACGCGGGCCGCTCCGCCTTCGAAGCGGTCTGGCGTGCCCCGGTGCCGCGGTCGAAGGGCCTTCGCTTGCTCGACATGATCGATGCCGCCCTCGAAGGGCGCCTGAAGGCGCTCGTGGTGGTTGGCTACGACATTCTTCTGACCAACCCGCAGGCGGATCGGTACGCGCCGCGCGCTCGAACGGCTGGAGCTGCTCGTCGTGCTGGATCTGTTCTGGACCCAAACCGCCGGAGTGGCGCACGTCTTCCTGCCTGCGCAGTCGTCGTTCGAAAAGGATGGGACGTTCATGAACGCCGAGCGACGCGTCCAGCGCGTCCGGCGCGTCGTCGCCCCGATCGGAGCGGCGCGATCGGATGCGGAGATCATCTGTGATCTGGCCGCTGCGCTCGGCCACGGTGCGGCGTTTTCCTATGACGGCCCCGAAGCCATCTGGAACGAGATTCGCGCGGTGTGGCCCGATGCTCGGGGCATCACCTACAGCCGGCTCGATGACCGGAGGCCTCCAGTGGCCATGTCCCACGGAGACACATCCGGGCTCCGTCCGGCTACACGAGACCGTGTTTCCAGTCGGCCGCGCGCGGCTTCAGCGACTCGACTTCCGTCCAAGCGCGGAGACCGTCGACGAGCAGTTCCCCCTCCTTCTCACCACCGGCCGGACGCTCTACCAATTCAACGCCGGCACGATGACCACTCGCACCGACAATCAGCAGCTTCGACCAGCCGACACGTTGGACATCGCGCCCGCCGATGCGGCAGACCTTCGGGTCGCCGATGGCGATCCTGTGCGTGTCACGAGCCGGTTCGGCGAGACGACCCTGCCGATTCGGGTGACGGACTCACTTTCGCCAGGCGTGCTGTTCGCGACGTTTCACACGGCGGATGCGTTCCTCAATCGGGTGACCTCGGATGTACGCGATCCGGTCGGGACTCCTGAGTACAAGGTCACCCCTGTGCGTCTGGCACGGATCCAGCAACCGAGTTCAGACGCGTGAAAACGCGACAATGGCCCTCCCAAGTCGAGTGTCGAGCGTCTGGATTCGGGCTCTGCTCGCCGGGGGCGCTCTGCTGGCATTGGCGCTGCTGGCGCAGACGACCGTCAACTACTCGTACGTCTCAACCAGCCTGATCCGTCAACAGGCACGCCGGACCGCCGAGGAGCGCGTGCGCAACGTGGAGCGCGCCGCGCGGCTGGCCCGGCCGCAGGACCCCGCGGCATTCCAGGCGATTCTTGACGACGTCTACGCAGAGACGAGCGATCAGCTCTCGGCGCTCACCCTGCTCCAGGGCGCCGCTTCAATCATCGCCACGACGGGCCAAACCGTACCCACGCTCGGCGCCGATGAACGCAGACGCATGCTCGCGGAGCGGGATGCGCCGCTCGCCCGAATCTGGCGAGACGGGCGCGAGCTGTTCGTGGGCGTGTTTCCGTGTCGCTGCAGTCTGCCGCGCCAGGCGGCGGACACCGGCGAGCAGACGGGCTCGGGCCGCCTGGTCCTGGAGGTGGCGCTCTATCGCGACAGCCTGTCGGCACCCTTCACGAGGCTGCGGCGCAACGCCGCCGTGAGCGCATCGGCCGCCCTTGCGCTCCTCGTGTCGGTAACCCTGATTGCCGCGCGCCTTCGGCCCTACGTCCGCGGCAAACAGCTCGAAGTCCAGGCCGAACTGGCCCGGCAGGTGCAGCGCGATCTGCTGCCCGCTGCGGGCACGTGGCCATCGGGTCTCGATCTCGGTGCGGTCTGTCGTCCGGCCTGGGAAGTGGGCGGCGACTTCTACGACATCGTCACGCTGCCGGATGGACGCGTGTCGTTCGCGCTCGGCGACGTGTCCGGACACGGCATCTCGGCGGCCTTGCTGATGGGCCTGATCCACGGCGCGATGAGCAGTCCGCCATGGGGCGTCTCACAGGAGGATCCGGGACGCGCGGCCGAACGGCTCAACCAACTGCTGATCGCGAAGTCATCGGGCGAAAGGTTCGCCTCGCTCTTCTGGTGCGCGTACGATCCGGCCTCGTCTACGGTTCGCTATGTCAATGCGGGGCATCTGCCGGCGTTGTGTCTCCGCCTTCGCCCGGATGGGTCCACGGCGATCGAACGACTGGCCGAGGGCGGTCCCATCCTGGGCGTGCTGCCGACGGCCGTCTACAACACGGTGTCAGTCGTGGCGCAACCTGGCGATCTCCTGGTGCTGTTCTCCGACGGTATCGTCGAAGCGCCGAACAGGCACGGAGAACCGTTCGGCGAGGATCGGCTGATCGCCGTCACGGAAGCACAGCGGCATCGACCGTCGCGTGAGATCTGCGAGGCAATCCTCGGCGCCGTCAGCACGTTTACCGGCAAGGTACCCACCCAGGATGACCAGACGTTGCTCGTCGTCAGGCTCTGGGCTCGGGGCGACGTCGTCAGTCCCGCAACCAGGTGACGTGCGCGAACTTGTTCTCGTGCGAGAACTCGTAGTGGACCTCACCATGCATCGCTTTGTACAAAGCCTGACCAATCCGCTTCGCCAGGTGTTCCGTCGTGGTACGCACGAGGAGCCCGCCGGGCACGCGATCCAGCCGCACGATCCGCGCAAGCGGGTTGTCGTCGGCGGCCCGCCTCGCTTCATTGCGAATCAACCGCTCGACCTCCGCGACATGGCTGGCCGCAAACGCTCCAGACACGCGGACTTCCCCGGCGAACTGGCCGGCAGCCATCATCTGGCACGCCGGACAGATGGTCATCTGAGGGGCGGCGATGGCGTGCAGGTTTAGGCCATTCATCGCGCCTGCCATCGTCCAGCGCCGCTTGGTGTTGATCGCGCCGCAGCGCTCGCAGACGCGGGGCCCCTTCGCGGCAGCCGGTCCCCGGTGTTTGCCGGCTTCGTGATCCACCCGGTGCGTGAAGGTCGCGTTGGTCCACCGTTTCGATGTACGCATGGGAATCTCCGATGAGAGCAGCATTTTCATTGGTGGTCAGCGGATGGCTTGCGGCTCCGCTGGCGGTCAGTGCGGGTGGCGCCGATCGGCGGCGGCCCCGACTCGAGCTTGCGCGCGAGCTGCGCGAGGATCGCCGGAAGTTCCGACTTGATTCGCCGCTCGACCGCCTTACGCGCGAAGGTGCCGAACAAGCCGCGCAAAAAATCCACGTTGGTCCGGTTCAGGATCACGAGGTACTGCGCCGAGCCCGGCCCGCTGCCGACGATCGCGGTGACGTTCAGCGAACCGTTCATGTAGTGCGTGGCGAAAAGCTGCTTGCCGGCGACCAGCGCGTCGCGCGCCCGGTCGCCGCGCCCTCGTGCGATCACGACGTGGGTCGCGCTCACGATCGGCTTCCCGCCAAGGCGCTCCTTCGACCAGTAAAAAAAACTGTCGAGCGGCGTGTCCACCGGATCTGGAAAGCGCTCCAGGTGTTCTCCGAGGTCCGCGAACTGTTCGGTCAGGCAGGGCGTTCGCTTGAGCAGCGACGCAAAGACGGCATCGAGTGGTACAGGTGACCGGCCATCCACCCACCGACCGAGCGCGGGATGACCGCCTTCCAGATAGCCACGCATGCGGTCGAGGATGAGCCGGCGGAAAGCGGCATCAAGGCGTGCGTCGCCGTTCCGGCCAGCCGGGTCCATCTCCTGTCGGAGAATCTCTATTTCCCGGCCGGTCAGTTTCGCGCGGCACTTGGCCGACGTGCACTCCCGGAGAATCTCCAGATCGTAGGCGTCGAGCGACAGCCGCGCCAGATCATCGAGGGCGGGAGGATCGGAAAAGCGCGCCATGCTCTCGACATATTTGCCCTGCCTGAGCTGCTCGATCTGCTGCATCCAGGCCACCAGCCGATCGCCGTCGACCGCCACCCGGCTCGCGCCGAAGACAGCCACGTTGCCGTCGTCTTCAGAGAGGACTCGGGTCAGCGTGCTGCCGGCATCGAGCCGCGCGATGTCACGAGCCTCAATTGACACACAGGACCGCAGCACTTCGAACGGATTCGGCTGGGGCTGGCCCAAGACGGGTCGTCCGGCGAGCTGCGGCAGCAGCGCTGCGAACACTCCGAACACACGCCAGTTGACCATGTCGCCATCGTCCCTTCACGCCGCGGTGATGATGGCCGATGGCCGGGCCATTGCGGCCCGCTTCCGCCAGTCGTCCAGACGCTCAGGGGTTCCCAAATCCGACCAGCCCATGACCGACGGCCAGACATAGGTCGAGAGATTGCGCGCTGGCGTCAGCACATCATGCGAAAAATCGACTCTCGGGAGATAGGGATAGACGTCCGCCAGAAACGCGTCACGCGCCGATGGACGCATCCGCAGGACAGTCTCGAAGACCGCGGCCAGCGTGGGAGCCACGTCGGTATAGAGGTCCCAGATGTCGCGCGCGCGCGCCACCAGCACCATCGTGTTCCAGACGGCGCCCGAGGCGAGCAGTTGAGCCGCGTCTGTCGGCGCCGGCTTCTCGACGAACGACGCGATCGGCCGGAGCGAGATGGGTGTTCGGGACGGACCCGGGGTAATCCAGCCGTAATCGTCGTGGGCGACCACCGGCTCCACGCCAAACAGCACGATCGTGGCGTGCGATCGAGCGTACCGGACCGCCTCGAGCACGCCCCGCCGGAACCTCGCGTCGTCGATGACGCCGTGATCCGACGGCGTGATGGTGACGACGGCGTCGAGGTCGGAATCGAGCACAGGGAGCAACGCCAGCAGGACACCGGCGGCCGTGCCGCGATCGTGCGGCTGGATGATCGTCGCGCCGACACTTGCCGCTACGCCGTCGGTATACATGAACTTCCGGTGCGTGGCATCGATGACGACGACCGTGCGCGACGGCGGCGCCAGCGGCAGGAAGCGCTGCACGGTCTCCTCGAGAAGCGAGCGCCCGTGCGCCCCACGCCAGAATTGCTTCGGTACGCCGCCCGTCACCGCCGACAAGCGCCGGCCGGCGCCAGCGGCAAGCACCGCCGTCCAGAGTTGACCCGCCACGACTAGGCCGCCTGAACGTTGACGTTCTTGGGCGACGCTTTCGAGATCGCTGCAGTCAGCCGCAGCAGCCCGTTCCGGCATTCCGCCTTGACGCTGTCGGCATCGATCGCATCGGGCAGATGGATCGAACGGAACAGTCGTCCCCCTTCGAATTCGCACAGGTGAACGGTGCCCTCGATAGACTCGTGGCGATGTTCGGTTGCCGCCGTGATCAGGATGTCGTGCGGCGTGACTCGGACGTCCAGGTCCTTCGGCTCGACCCCGGCGACGGCCGCAAGAAGCTCGATTTCGCCGTCTTTCTGCCGCAGCTCGACCGCCGGGCGCCAGACCAGCTCGCGTTCGGCGCGCAGCCAGTCATTTACTGGTCCGGTGAAGAGCCCCTCGTGCTCCCGAAAGAGATCGTAGGCGCGCTGACTGATGTCTTCGTGGAGCCGCTCGAGCTCGTCGAGCACGGAGTCGGTTTTTCTGAGTGCAACGTGTTCCTTGGCCATGTTCCCTCTCCCTCAGTGTGCCGAGTGTTGACGCCAGGCGCGGCCGGTGACGTCCCGACCGCGCCTGGACCTGAAGTTACGGAACGATCGAGATGCGATCGTCAACGTCCCTCACACCCGGGGCCGCCCAGGCCGCACGCCTGGCCTCCTCGCGCTCGGCCCAGGAGCGCACGTTGCCGCTCAGGATGACCTTGCCGTCGCTCACGCCGATGTTGATTCGGCGCGCGTCGATTTCAGCGCTCCGCTTCAACGCCGCCTCGATCTTCGACTCGACGTCAGCAATGCTGACGCGCGGCTTGACCGTGATGGTGTTGGTGAGGCCGACGACACCGGGAAGATCGCGCACGGCTCGGCCAGCGCTGTCGCGCTGGAAGTTCCAGTCGACGTCGCCTTTGAGCGTGACCCACCCCTGTCTGACCGCCACGGAAAGCTTGTCGGCGGGCACCTGGGTGTTCCATTTGAGCGCGTTGACCGTCGCGAGCGCGATGTCACTGTCCGTCCGCTCGAGACCCGTCCCGATACGGACATTGAGGTCATTCGCCACGGCTTTCACGCCGTACACACCGAGCGTCACGCGTTCGGCGTTCGACTTCTCCGCATACGTCTTGACATCGCCGCGCAGCGTGACGACGCCCTTGTCCACCGTCACGCCGATATCGGCGGTGTCGACGCTCGGCTCCCAGTCAAGGGCGGCCTGAACGTTTTCCTGCAGTCGCCTGTCAGTCATGACTTCCTCCATGCATACCGATAGCTCGGTTCCCCGCGTTGCTGGCGTTGGTAACGCAGATTCGGTACCAGGCCATCGGTTTCGTGATCCGCAGTTCGGCGTCGCCGCGGCGATGGCGACCGGCGAATTCTCAGCAGGTCCCTCGGAATATCCCGCACAAGCTCGCAGCCGTTCGAAGCCGTCCCGGATCAGAAGGGCGCCCGGGCCGCTACGCGACGCGCCGGCCGCGCCCGAGTGTCTTCTCCAATTCGAGCACCCGCATCGTTGTCTTGATGACGGTGTCGGGGTTGAGGCTGATCGAATCAATCCCCAGCCGGACGAGGTACTCCGCCATCTCGGGATAGTCAGAGGGTGCCTGGCCGCAGATGCCGGAGTGCCGGCCATTGCGGCGCGCCCCGTCGACCGCCTGGCGGAGCATCTCTTTTACGCCCGGATCGCGCTCGTCGAAGTCGAACGCGACTAGCTCGGAGTCGCGATCCACGCCCAGGACGAGTTGAGTCAGATCGTTCGAGCCGATCGAGAATCCGTCGAAAATACGCGAGAAGGCGTCCACTTGCACGACGTTGTTCGGGATTTCGCACATGCAGTAGATTTCGAGGCCGTCCTTGCCCCGGGTCAATCCGTGCGCGGCCATGACGTCGACCACGCGCTGCCCCTCTTCCACACGCCGGCAGAACGGGATCATGAGAATCACGTTTCGAAGTCCCATCTGTTCGCGTACCCGGCGCATGGCGGCGCATTCGAGCGCGAACCCCTCCTGATAGGCGGGATGGGCGTAGCGCGACGCGCCGCGAAAGCCGATCATCGGGTTGCTCTCGACCGGCTCGAACGCTTTGCCGCCCAGGAGAGACGCGTATTCGTTCGTCTTGAAGTCGGACATGCGCACAATCACCGGTTTGGGATAGAAGGCCGCCGCGATCGTGCCGACGCCTTCAGAGAGCCTGCGGACGAAGTAGTCGGCCGGCGACGCGTCGTGTCTGGCCAGCGCGGCGAGCGCGTCCCGTTCCTTGGGATCCTCGACCCGCTCGGGGTGCAGCAGCGCCATCGGATGGGCCTTGATCTCTTCGCTGATGATGAACTCGAGCCGGGCCAGGCCGACGCCGTCGTTCGGAATCGCGCTCGTGCGAAATGCCAGATCCGGATTGCCGAGATTCACCATGATTGCCGTGGCCGGGCGCGGGATCTCCGCCACATTGATCGTACGGACCTCGAACGGCACGCGCCCGTCATAGATTCGGCCCGTCTCGCCCTCGGCGCAGGAGACCGTGACGACCTGCCCGGATTTGATGCGCTCGACGACTCCGGCCGCGCCGACGACGGCGGGGATGCCGAGCTCGCGCGCCACGATGGCCGCATGACAGGTGCGACCGCCGCGACTCGTCACGATGGCGGCCGCCCGCTTCATGACCGGCTCCCAGTCGGGCGTCGTCGAGTCGGCGACCAGCACTTCGTGCGGTTGAAACTCGTGCAGTTCGGTCACGTTGCGGATGATTCGCGCCGCGCCCGCGGCGGTCTTCTCTCCAACCGCGCGTCCGGTAGCCAGTACGGGACCCGTGCCGGTCAGCTCGAATTCCTCGAGCACACCCGCGCGCCGCTGTGACACGACCGTCTCCGGACGCGCCTGCAGCAGATACAGCTTGCCGTCGAGGCCATCCTTGGCCCACTCCATATCCATCGGCATGGCATGCCCAGCCGCGGCGCTGTAGTGCTGCTCGACTTTGATCGCGTAGTCGGCGAGCACGAGCACTTCGGCATCGATCAGGCAGAACCGACCGCGATCGTCCTGCGGCGTCGGGATGTTGCGCGTGGCGTCACGGCTACCGCCGGTCGCATACACCATCCGGATCTTCTTCTCGCCGAGACGCCGGCGCAGGACCGCGCGATGCCCGTCCAGAAACGTCGGCTTGTGAACGTAGAACTCGTCAGGACCGACGGCGCCCTGCACGACATTCTCGCCCAGGCCGTACGCGCCGGTGACGAACACCACGTCGCGGAAGCCCGATTCGGTGTCGAGCGAGAACATCACGCCGGCCGACGCTAAATCGGCGCGGACCATCTTCATCACGCCGATTGACAACCCGAGGCTGAAATGATCGAAGCTGCGATCGTGCCGGTAGTGGATCGCCCGGTCGGTGAAGACGCTCGCAAAGCAGCGGCGACACGCTTCGAGCAGCGCGGCATCGCCTTTGACGTTGAGATAGGTCTCGTGCTGGCCCGCGAAGCTGGCGGTCGGCAGGTCTTCGGCCGTCGCGGAGCTGCGCACGGCGACGGTCATCTCGGGGCCGTACTCCTCGTGCAGGCAGTGATAGGCATCGAGGATTTCGACCTGAAGCGGGTCCGGAAGGCCGGCGCCGTACACCACGTCGCGCGCCTGTTTCCCCCTGTTGGCCAGATCGGCCACGTTCGACGCGTCGAGCGGATCGAGGATTGCGTGAAGCCGGTCCCAGGCGCCTGCAGCCGTCAGGGCATCACGATAGGCCGCCGCCGTCGTCGCAAACCCGTTTGGCACGAGCACGCCCTGCGGACGAAGCGCGCGATACAGCTCGCCGAGCGACGCATTCTTGCCGCCGACGATCTGCACGTCGCCGAGGCCGAGCTCGGAAAAGAACCGTACATATAGAGGTCCGGCCATGGCTGCACCTTCAGGCATTCTGGGCCTGACCTGCGGCCGTCCGAGCCGGCACGACCAGCACCGGGCACGTCGCGCCGCGGACCACCGCTTCGGCGACGGCCGGTTCAGCCGCCGCTTCCGGGCTGCCGTGATCACCTTTGCCCATGACGATCAGATCGATGTTCTTCGCCGCCGCGTAGGCGAGGATCCCGGCCGACGGCCGCGTGCCGACCCGCACGACGACGTCCGCCTGGAGTCGCTCACGCTCGAGCGCGCGCTGAAGCTGATCGAGATACGTGTTCGCATCGCGCTGCATTTGTCCGGAAAGGGAGGCCAGCACGTCGGCCTGGGCCGCGGGCGCCCATGCCAGCGCGGACGGATCCTGCACCACGCACAGGAGGTGAATGGCGGCGCCGGTCCGCCCGGCCAGTTCGCGCGCCTCCGCGAGTGCCTGCTGCGACGACTCGCCAAGATCGATCGCGACGAGGATGTTTCTCACGTCTGCCATGACGTACAACCTCCGAATCGCCCGCGCACCAGTGACCTGGCCTGACACTCAAGCCAGTTGGCCCATGCCGGCCGGATGAGCGTGAGGTGCGCCCGCGCGGGCACGCGGCAGCGTTCCGGAGGTTTCCTTCTTGGACGCAGACGTCGAAACGTACCGCCCGTTGCGGGTCCTCGCAAGCACGCCGGCGTCGGCCAGGAGATTCAGAACGGCGCGGCAGGTCTTCTCGTCGGTGCCGCAGAGTTGCTCGGCCTGCCAGGGTGAAAGCGCAAGACCAGGATTCTCGAGAAAACAGTCCTGCAGGGTGAGCACGAGACTGCCGATGCGACGCGAAGCGAAACTCATATGGCCTCCGGCCGGTCCAGAGCCGACCCGTCAAACGAACCGATCGGGCGCGGACGGCCCGTCGATTCACCTGCGATCGCAAGTGAGCACGAGCAATGCCAACAGCGGGTCGTCACAAGAGGCGCGTACCGCAGGCCCGCACGCCGGAATCCCGCAGCGGTGCGGATTTGCTCCCGCCGGGTCGCGGAAAACTCCGCGCCTGAGTCCGATGGATGGATCAGTCGGCGTGCAGCGCCTCGACGGGATCCAGCCGCGTCGCGCGCCGCGCCGGCAGGACGCCGCAGATGAGGCCCACCAGCATGCTCGTCGCGAGCGCGGCCGCCACGTAGGGCGGCGACACCGCGAACGGCACGCCCGGAAAGCCCGCCCGAATAAGGGCCGCGATCCCGAACCCGGCGGCGATCCCGATGACGCCGCCGGCGCATGAGAGCATCGTCGCCTCGCTCAGGAAGATGAGGAGGACGTCGGACGGCGTCGCGCCGATCGCCTTCAGCAAGCCAATCTCCGAGGTTCGCTCGCCCACCGTGATCCACATGATGGTCAACACGCCAATTGCGCCGACGACGAGCGAGATCGCGCCGATGGCGCTGACGGCCCAGCTCACGATCCCCAGGATTCGATCCACAGCTTCGAGCATCTGGGTCTGCGTGACGATCGTGAAATCCTCCTGGTTGTCGTGACGGTGCGTGAGGAGATCGCGGATCGCCTCGACGATCGGTCCCGATCCGATGGCGTGGCTGAAGAGCACGTCGATCTCGACCAGGGCGTCCTGGTTGAAGATCTCCAGCGCGATACTCACCGGGATGTACGCGGCATCGTCGATGTCGAACCCGAGTAGCTGGCCTTTGGGCGCCATCACGCCGATCACCTGAAAACGCCGGCCGCCGATGCGCACGTAGGCCCCGAGCGGATTGGCCGCCTCGAACAGCTCGCGCGACAGCCTGGGCCCGAGCACGGCGACCGGCGCACCGTGTCGCGGGTCGCCCTCCGGAAGAAACCGGCCGCGCCCGACCTCGAACTTCCAGATGGCCGGGACCTCGGACGTCACGCCGTACACGTACACACTGCGCGCGCGCGGGCCGGCCTCGACCCGCGCCTGACCGAAGCCGAGCGGCAGCACGCGTTCGACGCCGGGCAGCCGGCGAATCGCCTCCGCGTCGTCGATCGTCAACTTGCGCACGGTCGAACCGATCGGCGTCGGCATCCCGCCCGTGGTCGTCCGGCCGGGATTGATTTGCAGCAGGTTCGTGCCGAACTGCGCGAACTCAGTGGCGATGTACGCGCGCGTGCCCGCGCCCAGCGAGGTGAGCAGAATCACCGACGCGATGCCGATCACGATGCCCAGCACGGTGAGCGCGGATCGCAGGCGATGCGCCACGACCGCGGCGCCCGCAAACGCGAGCAGATCCCGTGTCGTCATGCCGTCCCTCTCACCGGCGCGTCATCGCGAGAATCGGGTCCAGACGCGCGGCCCGGCGCGCCGGCAACGCGCCAAAGAGGGTGCCGACGGCGAGCGACACGAGCAGAGCGGCGGGCATCGCCCAGGACGGCGGCTGCATCGGAAATGTCGGGTACCAGCTCCGCACGGTTGCGGTTGCGAGCATCGCCGCACTTAGGCCGACCACGCCGCCGATTGCCGAGAGCGTCGCGGCTTCGGCGAGGAACAGCCGCAGCACCTGACCGGACGTCGCGCCGAGCGCCTTCAAGAGCCCGATCTCCCGCGTCCGTTCGGACACCGACACCAGCATGACGTTCATGATGCCAACGCCGGCAACCGACAGGGAGATCGCCGCGATGCCGGTCAGCGCGGCGGTCAGCACCGTCAGCAACCGTGAGAACGTCGCGAGCAGCGAATCCTGCGTGAGGATCGTCACGTCCTCTTCGTCGTCGTGACGGCGCGTGAGCACGTCGATCGCCGCGGCGCGGGCGGCCTGCAGCTCGTCGTGCGATCGCATCTCGACGAGGACGCGCGCGAGGGTAGCCGTATCGAACATCTTCATGTGCCGGACGACGGGGATGAGCACGATGTCGTCCAGATTCATGCCGAGGCTCGTCCCGCGCGGGGCCATGACCCCGATCACGCGAAAGCGTTCGTCGCCGACGCGCAGCAGCGCCCCGAGCGCGCTGCGGCCCAGGAACAGCTCACGTTCGACGCCGCGCCCGATCACGCAGACGGACCGATCGCGTTCGGCGTCTCCGGTTGGCAGAAACTGCCCCTGACCCATCTCGATGCGGCGGACCTCGCGCCACTCCCCCGTCGCGCCGATGACCATCACGTCACGCGTGAGGTCCGCGAAGCGGGCGGTCGCGCTCCCGAGCGCCATGGGCGCCACCCGGCGGACGCCGGGAAGGCGGCGCAGTGCCTCCGCGTCCTCGAGCGTCAAGTCGTGCGGCGCGCCGCCGATCGGCGGTGCCAACCCCGTCGTCTCCGTTCGGCCGGGCATGATGACGAGGAGGTTGGACCCCAGTGAGGCGAATTCCCCGGTCACATACATCCGCGCGCCTTCGCCGAGGCTGGTCAGCAGTACGACGGATGTCACGCCGACGGCGACGCCGAGGAGCGACAATCCGGCCCGCAACCGATGGCCGCGCAGGGCGCCGCCGGCAAATCTCACGATCTCGAAGGCGGTCATGACGCCGCCTGCGCCAGTCTCGGCGACACGAGCGCGCCGTCGTCCATGCGGAGCCGGGTCCGGGCCCGGCGTCCGACATCCGGATCGTGCGTGACCACGATCAGCGTCAGGCCCTCGGCGTTCATCGCTTCGAGCAGCGCGACGATCTCGTTCCCCGACGCGCGATCCAGATTCCCTGTCGGCTCGTCGGCGAGCAGGACGGCCGGTCCCATCACCATGGCGCGGGCGATCGCGACACGCTGGCGCTCGCCTCCGGACAACTGCTCGGGTCGATGCAGCGCGCGATCGGAGAGATTCACGGCCTCGAGCGCGCGCGCGACGCGGTCCGCGCGGAGGCGCGGCTCGATGCCGGCCAGCAGCATCGGCAGCTCGACATTGGCCGCGGCGGTGAGCCGCGGGACCAGATGAAAAACCTGGAAGACGAAGCCAATCTTGCGCGCGCGGATGCGCGAGAGCGCCCGTTCGTCGAGCGCGCCGACCGCCTGCCCGTCCAGCAGGTACGTGCCGGAGGTCGGGCGATCCAGGCAGCCGATGATGTTGAGGAGCGTCGACTTGCCGGATCCCGACGGCCCCATGATCGAGACGTAGTCGCCCGCGGGAATGTGCAGATCGACGTCGCGGAGCGCGTGCACGTCGCGGCCGCCCACGACATACCGACGGGACACGTCTCGAAGGTCGATCACTTCACCAGCTCCGTCGCCGTCACGCGGGCGCCTTCCCGCACTTCGGGACGGTCCAGCGAGACGACGACGTGGTCGCCGGGCTGCACACCCGAGGTGATTTCGGTGAACTCCCAGTTAGCGAGGCCGGTGCGGATCGACACGGCGGCGATCACGCCGTCACGCACGACGAGGACCCGGCTGCCCTGCAGAATGGCGGACGTGGGAAGCCGGACGACCTCGTCGCGCGCGTCGAGAATCACCTCGACGTCGGCCGACGTTCCCGGCAGCAGCGTCCGCGCGAATGTCGCATCATCGAACGCCACGTCGATATCGAACGTCCGGTTCTGTTGCTGCGTTTCGGACACGTACGCGCCGACGCGAGTCACACGACCGGGAAAGGCCTTGCCGGCAAATGCGTCCATCGTGATGCGTACGGGAAGCCCCGACCGGACTCTGCCGGCATCGACTTCGTCGAGCGGCGCGCGCACGTAGATCGAGCCCACGTCCACCAGCTCGAGCGCGGCGGGCAGCGGTAATCCGGGGGGAGAAGGCGTCAACCATTCGCCGACCTGTGCGGCGACCCTCGTCACGACGGCGTCGAACGGCGCGCGCAGCACGGTCTTGTCCAGCGTGGCGCGGGCCACGTCCACGGCAGCTGCCGCTTGGGCGATTCGCGCATTCGCGGCGCTGCAGGCTGCGACGGCGGTCGTGCGCCGGGTCTCAGCCTCGGCCACGGCCTGTTGCGCGATCGCGCCGTCGGCCAGGAGCCGCCGGCTGCGCTCGAGCTCACGCGCGGCGTGATCGGCGAACGCGCAGGCTTCGACGGCGGCCGACCGCGCGGCGTCGAACGAACGCTCCTGGAGGACGACTTGCGCGCGCAGATCGGTGTCGGACAGCATGAGCAGGACGTCGCCTTTCCGGACTCGGTCGCCTTCGGCCACCGGCAGGCGCGCGACGCGGCCGCCGATTTCCGTGGCCAACGACGCGTGACGTCTCGCGGTGACGGTGCCCGCCTTGTTGTTTGTGACCAGGTCTTCGACGGGCCCGACCTCGACGCGTATGACGGTGACCGAAATCGGGGTCGGCCGGAAGTAGGTCAGCCGGAGCGTGACACCGGCGGCGATCAGAATGGCCACGACGATCGCCCGGCGCGTCCATCGACGGAACGCCGAACCAGGGCGAGTGGCCTCCGTCGCGATGGGCGGAAGCACGCTTCGAGCAGTCGTTGGCGCAGCCACTGGATTGCGGGTCCCTTCCGGCGCACAGGTCACGCCAGTTCCGCCCGTTCTCACTGCAAGCACGTTGCCGCGCAGCGGGACAGCGGATATGACCCGTCGGCCTCGGGACGGTGGGATTTTTCCGGCGCAGTGGGAATTCTTCCGCGATCGCCACGATTTACGCGGCTCTTCGGCCCAGTTCGTGGATTTTGTCCAGCCACCGTGTGCGGTTCTCTTGATTCGGTGACTCGACGAGTCCGATCAGGCTCTCGGTGACCGGCCTGATGCCGGCAAGTCTGAACGTGTTCCGTTCGGGATGCGGATGGAAGTACCAGCGGTAGACGAACGCCGGCATCTGCATCGTCGCGATAATGCGGCCGCTTTTGCCCGCCAGAGCCCTTCTCTGTCTCAGCGCCGAGACAAACCCCAGCCGTTCGCCAGGCCTGGCTTGCGGAAACATGAACGCCGGGCGGAACGTCTGCTCGAGGAACCCTCGAAGCAAGGCAGGGACACCGCCGTTCCAAATCGGATGAACGAGCACGATGTGATCCGCGCCAAGAAGCGCCGCCTGAGCGGCACGAATCGCGTCGGGAGGCGCGGCCCGCTCGAGATCGGCCCGGCGTCGGATTAACGGAAACTCCAGCTTCGCGACGTTGATCGTTCGCACCTCGTGACCGGATTCAAGCGCACCGGCCGCATAGGCTTCAGCGAGGGCGTGGGCGAAGTGGCCGCCCCGGTCGTCTGGATGCCCTTGAATGATCGCGATTCCTTTGGGTCGTGATTGCATGGCGGTCCTCGCCTGTCAGCGGGCTAACGCAGGAACGGCTGAACTCTGGCGCGGCTTCGTCGCCGTCATCAGGTGCGGCAGCGCGTCGGGCAGGATGTCGATCACGAGACCGGAACCCAGATCGATCAGGACGAGATCGTGATCGGCGATCCGGTAGTCCAGCTCCCAGGGCAGCGGCGGCAGCAGATCCAGCACACACCACGGCGGCGCGGCCGCAAGCTGCCGCGGGAACGGCTGGTTGACGGCGAGACGGAACGACCCGGGGCCGATCTGTCGCCGCACCGCGGCCAGCAGATCGCTCATGACCACCTCGTGCGCGATGATGCTGCGCGCGATCAGTTTTCGAAACGTGCGGCGCACCTCGAATGTGAAGAGATCGCCAATCTTCGCGCCGGCGCGGCGATCCCGAATTGCCGATGCCAGCGCGGTTCTCGCCTCGAGCACCTGCGGGAGATCCGGAGACGTGCGCGGCAGCGGCACGGTGCCCGCCGCCTGCTCCCGGATCATCAGGTACTCCTCGAGCCCGCCCATCCACTGCAGGACCGCCGCCAGATCATTGCCGGTCAGCGGAACCTGCGCCCGCGCCGGCGCCGAGATGAGGACGGCCGTGAGCGCGAGCGCGCCGATGACACGGGGGCGAGCGAGGCCGGTCATGATGCACCTCACGCGACGGGCGGTCACCGTCGCCCGGCTGCGCCGGCAGGAACTGTCGGTCGAGGCAGGGCCTCACGCAGGATGTCGATGACGAGGTTCGCATCGAGATCGAACAGGATCAAATCGTGTCCCACCAGCCGGTACTGGATCCCTTTCGGCAATTCGGGGAGGGCGGCGAGCATGCATGGAGGCATGTCGAGACCCAGTTGCCAGGGGAACCGCCGATTGACGACCGGCCTCGACGCAGCGGGCACGATGTCGGACCACCTTCTGGCAATCAGATCTGCCGACGCGATTTGATGCTCGCTCAGCGTCTGCGCGATCATTTTTCGGAACGTACGCCGCACGTCGAATGTGAACAGATCGCCCTCGCGCGCGCGGCTTCGCCGGGCCCGGATCTCGGCGGCAAACGCGTCCCCCGCCCGTAGAAGCTCGGCGGCTGACATGGGGAAACGCGGCGGCGGGGCGATCTGCGCGGCCAGCTCGCGGATCACCAGGTAGTTCTCGATGCCGAGCGCCCATTGCTGGAGGGCGGCCGAATCCTCCGAGGTCACCGGCACCTGCGCGGCGGGTGCGCCAAAGGCGGCCGTCGCAGAGGCCAGAAGACTGAACGCGATGATTCGGATCTTGGCAGTCATGATCGCACCTCGTATTCCGTTGACTGCCTTGAGCATCGTCCATGCCAGAAACCCGACCAGTTATCCGGGGTTCCGCGCGAGTTCGCTATGCGGAATTGCACGCAGCCGCGCTGAAGAATCCGCGCCGGGTTGACTACGAGCGCGCGTGACCGTACGGCCTTCGGCTGGCACCGCACCTGCACATCGGATCCGCATGGCGCTGACCTCCCGTTTCTGCCCTGTCCTCGGGGCCCGGGTGACGGTCGTGACGGATCTCGAAGCCAACGTCATGACCGTCATCTGCCGCTACCACGAACGCGAATCCGACGCCTGCCGGCTGAAAACCCGCGCCTCATCCGGTGGGCGCCTCTCCGAGCTGCTCGAACGCGCTGCCCAAGGCCGGTTCACTGATCGGACTACACGCTGTCAGTTCGATTGACGCGCCGCCCGGCGGCGGCCGCTGACGCGCGCGTGGGCGCCCCGTCAACGCGCGAACCGTCCGACTCGAAGCGATCGAGCGGCGATCAGCGCCAGGAGCGCCCCCACTGCCGTCGAGAGCGCGCCAAGTTTGATCTGGCCAAGACTGCCACCAGGCGGCACAACGCCCGTTGCAAAGAACAGCGCAAAGGTGAAGCCGCTCGAGGTGGCGAGCGCGATGACGATGACTTCGCGCCATCCGATCCGATGCGGCAAGGACAAGCCCGCCGCCGTGGCGAGCCCGATGGCGACGATGATGCCGACCGGCCGGCCGATGAGGGCCGCCGTGAGCATCGCCCAGGTGCCCGTGTCGTAATCCCGCAGGATGACGCCGGCATTCACCAGCCCGAACAGGAACAAGATGACCTGAACCAGCTGGTTCCACTCGCGCTCCACATGATGCTGACGATCGTCGTCGGCTGGGTCGGCGAAGATCTCCCGGCGGCGTGGCTCTCGCGGCATGAACGGCACGATCGTGACGAGTGCCAGCGCCGGGTGCAGCCCCGCGCGGTACAGCCCCCACCAGGACACGGCCCCGCACAGGAAATAGGGCCAGAAACGAGAGAAGCCGGCATTGCGGAGGAGCGCGGCGCTGCCGATCGCGACGACCAGCAGACCCATGCCCAGCGGATCGATGTCGGCGACGGGCGATCGCAACGTCACCACGAGGAGTCCGAATGCATTCGTCGCCACGGCGATGAGGAGCAGGAACGGCATCGCACTTCCCCGCCGCCAGATCGTCTTCAGGACGTAGTACCCGGCCGCCAGATCGATGGCACAGGCCACCGGCCACGCTATCGTCAGCACGGTTTCGTACTTCAACTGCACGAACAGGATGAAGACGCCGACCGCGCCGAGGACGCCTCCGGCGGCGGCGACCAGCGCAAGCCCCCAACGCCGCCAGTGGTGCAGGGCGCCGCCGGGCATGACCGCTTCGAGGACCTCCTGCGCGATGAGCGCCAGGAAGAACGCCATCGCGATCTCGTTCACGACGAACGACAGGCGATAAGCGGTCTCGAAGTAGCTCTGCGGCGCGACGTTCGCCCAGACGAGCGCGATGGCCGCACCGGCCGGCAGCAGCAGGAATCGCTCGGTCAGGAATTCCCAGACGCCCGGCCGACCCGGTCGAACGGCGGGTCTGATGACGGGCGGCAGCGGACGTGAGGCGGAATGATGGGCCATGATGAATCTCGCTAGTTCTTGGGTCTCGGGTGAATCACCCCCGAGTCCACGATGAGGCCGGTTCTTGAAATTGCTCGAAACGACATCGTGTCGTTCTCCACCTGGACCAGCATGAAGGCCTGATCCTGATCGAAGGCCGCGGCGGTCATGTCGGACCACGTGACGTCGCCCTTGCGGAGCTGGCCGCCGGAACCGGCAATGAAATGCGTGATCCCCTTTTGGGGTTTGAGACGCTCGTAGAAGTGCTCATGGCCCGTGAAGACGACATCGACGTTGTGCCGCACGAGAAGCGGCTCGAGCAGCACGCGCATCTGCACATCCGGTCCGTGCCGGCCGCCGTCCGAATACAACGGGTGATGGAAGTAGCAGATCGTCCAGGGTTCCCGCGAGTCACGCAGCGTGCGCTCGAACCAGGCGAGCTGCGCGGGCTCCATCAGGTTCGTGTCGAGCACGATGAACCGCACGTCGTCCTTGACATACGTGTAGTAGCGCTGCCCGCCCATGTTGAACGGCTCGTAGAGGCGGTTGGTCGGGCTCGTCGTGATTGCCGAGTGCGGCGTAGAAGAGCACGCCCGTGCGCAGAAGGTCGCCGTACGGCCGCTGAAATTTCTCCAGAAAGTCCGTCGTCTGCTGGCGGCCGTACAGGTTGTCGCCGACCATGATGACGAACTCGAATGGGAAGTCCGTCCGCACGGCGCTCATCTGCGCACCGATCTGGTACTGCGGTTTCTGGCCGGTGCCGTTATCGCCGAGCACCGCAAAGCGGACGGCACCGTTGCGCACGGCAGCCGGCGGTGTCTGGGCCGCGGCAAACCAGCCGCTCAGCACGACGCTGGAGAGGAGGATCGAGAAAGCGCGCATAGCTGACTACCGCCGTTCCGGAGGGCGCGCGATGCCGTGCGCCATCTGGTGACCGAGCTCGATGTTGGCCCGCAGTTTGTCGATGAATCGCGCTGCCACCGCCGGGTCGTACCCGCCAGCGCGAAACGCGTCCTGCCATTGATGGTCGGTCAGACGGCCGAGCAGGTCGGCGGCCCAGGCCACGTCGTCCGGCGTAATCCGGTCGCGCACCAGCTCCTGGTGCCGGCCGCGATAGTCAAAATCGACGAAGCCTTCGCGGACGCCCTGGATGAACCGTTGACGCTCGAACACATCGGGATCGCCGCGACGAGGCGCGAATCGTCCTGAGCTGCCGAGCGCGGTTCCGAGATCGCGGACGACGTACCACAGCTCGGTGCCGTCCTCGCCACGGTGTTCGTAGACCGTGTTGTTGTCGGTCTTGAGATCGGAGCTGTTGAACATCATGAGGATCACCAGCAGCCCCTGATACGCTTTCGTGCCGACGAACGGATTCTGCTGCCACGACCAGACGCCGCGGTCCTTGATCGATTGCTCCTTGAGCCGGAATCGCCCGCCAGGCACGACGCGAGTGCCCCAGTCATCGACAAGCGTGAAGCTCGGCAGGAAATAGACCGGCGGCTGGTGGTAGCCCACGGCCGAGAGCACCCGTGACAACCCCACCTCGATCGGCCCTTCCGGTGGCTGGCGATACGGAGGCGGCTGCTTGACGCTCCATTGCCGGTCCTGCGAATCGAGGACCGTCAGTCCGGGATTTACGCCGGTGTGCTTGTGTTCCACCAGCCGGTAGCGGTCGTCCGGATCCGGCGCGCGGTCGGCTCCCCAAGGTCCGTTGAAGAGGTCGCGTTTCGGCAAATCCACCGGCGCCTGCCAGAGACTGGCGCGCGGTGCCTCGGCCGGCGGATGGACGGGTCGCACGGCCGGTGCACAGCCGGCGACGGCGGCGAGGACCATGGTGAGCAGCGGTTTCAGCAGCCTCATCACGACCTCCTCACGGGACGAACGGCAGCATCGCCATTCGTCTCGACAGCCGCGACAGGTGGAGCGGATCGCTCAAGCGAAGCTGGACGTTCCAGCCTTCCCGGCCATGCGCCACGTCGAGCCTGAGAAACGTCGCGCGTTCGGCGTGGAGGCGCACGCCCATCCCATACGACCGCTCGGCAAGATCGAGAAGGCGCATGCGGCTGGCGACGCTGCCGGCATCGACGAACGCGGCCAGATCGACATGGTCGAACAGCGCGAATCGGGCTTCTGCGGTGGTCAGCAGCAGGTGTTGATCGTGAAAGCGATAATCCGGAAACGACCTGAGCGTGTTGCCGCCACCGAGACTGGGCATGAGATAGAACGGCACGAGTGCGTTGCCGCTGGTATTGGTGAAGACACCCCAGCCATGGAAGGCGAACACCCACCTCGCATCCGCTACGGGCACATAGCGGGCGGCTTCGACTTCGTACCGCGCGAAACTGAACAGCCCGGTACGCAAATCGTTGTAGCTCGCCCACGACCCGCGGTAGATGCCTCCGCGGGTGGGATGGCTTCGCGCGTCGCGGTCGTCAACGGTGACCGAGAGCTCGCCATGCACGAATGGCGGCTGTTCCTCCACGGCATAGACGGGGTCGTTCGGAAAGACGTCCTGGGTGTCCGGATTCCCGCGTTTGAACGTCCCCGCCGGTTCCGCAATCTTCGGTCCTGGCAAGTACCCGACTCTGGTCGTCACCGCCACGTGCTCGGCCGGACGGAACGTAACGTAGCCGGCAATATTGGTCGACGTCAGTCGGTATTCACTGCGATCGGAGAGCGGGGCGTCGAGACCAGTACCGAAATACGTGACCTGCGTCAGGTCCTGCCACCGAAACTGCGCGCCGACCGCCACGCGGCTGCGCGCGAGGTTGGTCAGCTCGAATCGCCCCTGCGCCATCGTGTAGGAACGCCACGACCAGGCAGCCGAGGCGTCGATGACCAGTCGATCGCCGCCCAGCCACCGCCGGTACCCCGGGCCGGCGGTCACCCATCCGGCCCCCGCCGGCATGTTGTCGAGCTCCGGATAGACCCCGGTCTTGCGGCTGGTCCCGTCGCCGATCGTGCGCGTGCCAACATCGATGGCGCGGACGATCAGCGCGGGTTCGCGCAGCCATCCGTTGGGCACCGATTCCTGTTCGACGGGGCGCGATGCCGCTGGCAGTTGACCCTGCGCGAGTGCAGGAGCGCTCAGCAGGACATCCGAGCACGAGGCAGGCGTGCGACACAGGATATCGAGATGGATTTCGATGAGATCGAAACATACGGCGCTCCGGAGCGGCTCATCGTTCGTCGCCGAAAGACAAAGGCATAAACGCTGCCAGAGCGGTCGGACGGGTGCCGGGTGCCACAACGACCCGCGTCTCGATGCGAGCGATACGCTCGCGGGGTTTTCAACAGGGGCTGCGCGCTATCACGCGGAACCCGAGCAGGCGCCACCAGGCTTGACAGATGTGCAGCGCGGGCCGAGCAGGGTTTCCACGAAGCTCACGAAGCCCACGAAGGAAGGCCTGTCACGTTCGTCGTGGAGACGCTCGCTTGAGCTGGCGCCGCCTGCGGCCAACCGATCTGTGCGAGCCAGTCAAGTGCCGTCTGCAGGTCATGCCGACCTCGCTGGTGGATCTGTTTGGCCGACATGAATGGCATCTTCCAACGCGTTACCGCGTTATTCCCCGTGCGGTCAGTCGTGATCTTCCCGCTTGTGCTTGATCTCCCACTCAACCGTGGCGCCGCCACCGCCGTCGAGCTCCTTGATGGCACTCGAGACCTGGCGGATCTTCTGCTCGAGCGGCAGCGAGACCTCGTAGTGCAGCGCGTTGTGCGTGGCGCCCAGCAGCTCGAAGCCGACACCGTGATGGGCGAACGCGCCCTCGATCTGGGGCCGGAGCAGGCCAGGCTCGCCGGTCGAGATCTTCAGCTCGAACTGATCGCGCGTCGACGGCTCGAGTGAGTCGAGCAACCAGAGGACTCCGATGACGAACACCGTCGCGGCGATCGCGAGGCTGATCAACCCGGACCCCGTGGCGAGGCCGACCGCGAGGGCGACGAGCATCACTCCGGCGTCTTTCGGATCCTTGATGCGCGCCCGGTACCGAATGAGTCCCGCCGCGCCGACGATGGCAAACGCCCGCGCCAGACTTTCGGCGACGATGACCATGATCATCGCGCCGACGATCGACAGAAGAATCTGCGCATGCACCACGTGCAGGGAACGCGGCGCGATCTCGCGCCGGACCGGCCGAATCACGCCGAGCGCGGCGCCCAGGAGGCCCGCGACGGTGAGAGTGATCAGGAACTCCGTCACGTGAGACGGGACCGTCGTCAAGCTCTGGATCTCCCGATTCATCAGCTCCCCCACAGGTGTCCTCCCTCGCCGCCGGCGTCAGCGCTGCGCGCACGTTTCCTGTGCAACGAGCCTGCCGTTTTGCAGCGACCGGCCGCGGCGTCGGGGGCTGGACTCTGATCGGACGCGACGGCGACCGCCGGGGAATCTTCAGCGGTCATGCGGAATTTCGCTGGTTCATCCGAACGACCCTTCCCTTTTTTCCCATCAAGACCTGGCAGGGCTTCTGCAAAGGCTGTCTGGACGCCGCTCATTTCGTCTGCAGGTGCTGTCGCGAGGAGATGGTCATGGTCGAGCTCATTTGGGACAAAGACCGGTCGGGAACGGCAACGGCCCCGACGGGAGCGTCGATTACCGTCGGACAGCGTTCGGACTTTTCACCTGACGACCTGCTGGCGGCCGCGGCGGCCGGCGGTCTCATGGAAACGTTTCTCGATCGGGCCGCCAGCGCGGACGTCTCGATCCTGAGCTATGCCTCGGCGTCGCACGTCAACCCGACCGGTCCCAGCCAGGTGCCCCAAGTGGTGATCCGATGCTACGTCGTCACTACTGAAGGCGCCTTTCCTGCCGACGTCGAGCGGCTCCTGCGCGCGTCACTCCACGATTCACCCGTTTGCCGAATGCTCGGCGACGCGGTCACGTGTCAGGCAGACATCCGGTGCCTCTGCGGCGCCTGCGCGAGGTGAACACGATGCCTTCTCCCGATGGAACCGACATGCTCGAGCCTGCGCACACGGAGACTCTGTCGGCCATCGACTACTATCGCGACCCGGCCATCCGCGCGCGGATGCTCGAAGCCTGTGGCTCCGATCAGGACGGACGGCCGACGGCCGCGTACGTCGCCGGCCTCGGCGAGCCGGGACCGCCCCATCAGACCTGGGCCGAAGCCGTCCGGATCCCGGTCGATCAAATCGCCACGCTCTGGGCCCGAGGTGTCGATATCTCGCGATCGCTGTGGGACGCGAAACAGCTCCTCTTCATGCTCGAGCTCGACTACCTGAACGTCGATCAGCCCGCGGAACCCTATCTCCGCCCGGCAGAGGTCTTCGTCAAGCTCGAACCGGCGTATCGCGCGGTCAGGCGAGAGTTTCGTCAGCTTGGCCTGAGTGCCACGCATCCTGATGACTGGCCGCGGGTATCAGTTTGCCGGCGCCGTGCCGCTCGATCATCCCGGTCGTTCACCAGCTAGCGGCCCTGTCCCGGCTGCCGTTCTGGTTCGCGGGCGTCGATCGAAGGCGGCCACCGGGCGCGACTGCCCCGCTGACGGTGCAGCAGGCCAAGGCGGCCGGCGGTCTCGGCAAACTCGTGGAGTTCGCAGCACACCGTGTGCTGGCGCGCGCGATGCGGCACAGCAGTATCCCGGTCGTGTTCAACGGGACTGTCGTCGGGTCCGGTCTCGTCGGCCGCGAGTGTGTGTCCATCGACTTCTCCCACGTCGGCGATCCCCTCGATGTCCGGCACATGCGGCTACCTTTCAGCACCTATCAATGGCACCGGCTCCGTCCGGACATCTTCGGCCTGCAGGCGGCGAGCGTGCCGCCGCTCGCCGCGCTCCCTCGCGGGCGCGAACCGTTGCTGACGCGGTTGTCGAGGCGGCGCGACCTGGCTGCGGGCATTCGCGCGGCCCGGCGCGAGGATGGACGGCTGCCGGATGTCTCAGCGGGAGTCGCGACGCTCCTCGAGCGATATTCGCGGTCGCGGCTCGCACGCTTTCATCGCACGTTCGAGCTGGATCGGCAGGCGACTCCGGCCGGGCCAACGGTCGTCGACCAGGCGACGTTGCCGCCCTGCGTGTCAATCGCGCTGACCTGGCCAAACGACCGGCTGCTGAAGCCGGAGCACATCCAGCATCTGGTGCGGGTGCTCACCGCGCGCGGCGTGAGCGCGGCGGCCATCGCCGGGCTCCTGGTTGCGGCCTATGAGGGCGCCCACCACTGGGGCGATCGATGGGCCTATCTGGATCGGCACACGCGCGCGGATTTCGACGTGCGGGTGTTCGCCGGCATGCTGGCCACGGGACTCGATACCCTCGTCGACTTCAACTGCACCTCGGCGCAGGAGAAAGATATCTGTCCGCGTACGGGCTGCCCCTTCGATCTGCGCGTTGACCGCGACCGTCTCGCGCGCGCGACACCCGCATGAGCTGGCGGCTCGGACTCTCGACGGGCGGGTGCGTCGACTGTCCCATCCTCGACGTCCTCCCGGACCTGGCGGCAAGCGGGGTTCCGGGCGTCGAGATCGGCACTCCGCCTCGTCACTTCGACCCGCTTCAGAACGACCAGATCGTGCGCCTGTCGGAGGCCCTTCGAGCCTCCGCGCTCGATGCGGTCTCCATCCATGCACCATTTGGCGGATTGTTCGATCTCGCCGACCCCAATCCCCATCATCGTCATGCCGCGATTGGGGCCGCGTTGACGGCGGCAAGCGCGATCAAACGGCTGGGTGGCGGGATGGTGATCGTCCACCCGAGCGATCTCGAGCGTCACGGACGCGACGTCGGCGCCCGCCTGGCCGACTGCGCGGACAGCCTCCGTCTGCTCGCACGGAACTGCGTGGCTGAAGGCGTCACGGTCGCGCTCGAATCACCCCTGCCGCACCTGATTGGCGGACATCCCGATGAATTCGCCTGGCTGCTTCGGCACTCGGACGACGCGATCCGGGTGTGCCTCGACACGGGACATACCGCGCTCGGCGGGCACTGGCCTCGCTTCGTCGCCGTCGCGGGAGCGCGGCTGCTTCACGTCCATGTCCACGACAACCGCGGCCAATGGGACGACCATCTGCCGCCGGGTGAGGGCGTGATCGACTGGGGCGACGTCGCACGAAGTCTGCGGGATGCGAGCTACGACGGCTGGCTGATGCTGGAGTTGGCATGTCCATCGGGCGAGAGACGCGCGTACCTGAAACGTGCGGTCGACCGAACGCGCGAGATCCTCACAGTCTAGACCGTTTTCCAGATCGGTGTAGCGTGTCCGGAGCCCGACCTTTGCGAGCGCCGCGAGGCAGGCCCGATCACGCTGCCTTGCGGCAAGCGGCAGCGGAGGCGCCGGAACGCGCTACACCGATCTGGAAAACGCTGTCATCGCTGAGTCAGTGGCGCGGCTGGCGCACTGGGGACCGGGTGACCTTCCACCGGCCGCTGACCTCGGCGACGCCGGTGCCGAATCTCGTCGTGAACGTGCCGGCGATGATGCCGTCCTGCACGGACCCGGTGAAGAGCGTCGATGCGGAGCAGTCGCGATCCGGGTCCCAGTAAGGATCGAGCTGGCCTGTGACCACGCCGTCGATCGCGCGCACGAATCGAATGGTCAGCACTTGCGATAACGTCGCACCCGCTCGTATAGGCACGGGCGCGTCACCGTGATACCGCTCGTAGGCGCGCGTCGAGCCTTCAGGGATCATCACCACGCTTCCATGCGCGTGGTCTTCCTCCGCGATGAGCTTGAACACGATGGTCCCGCGCCTGCCTCGGGGTTCGTCGACCAGATAGTCCCCGAACCACTCGCCGTTCAACATCTCCACATCGGCCGCAGTCGCGTCCACGCGGATCGGCGGCGAAGAGAACGACGCACACCCCGACACCAGGATCGCCGCGACGAGTCCAGCTAGGCAGTGCGCGGCAGAAACCTCCCCGAGCGCGCAACATGGAACCCGTCGCCCCTGACTTCTATCGTGCATGTCAGCAACGGCCATGCCACGGCACTTGCGCGTCCCGATGGCTGGTACTCGGGACAAGGTACTCGTGCCATCCGGGTCCAGGGGCGGGAATTGTCCGCCGGCCGGCCGAACGTCAGTTGAAAGAGCTGCAGATCGCCGCTCAGAAAGCACGCCTGCGACGAGGCCAGGTACAGCCGCCACATGCGGACGAACGGCTCGTCGAACATCGCGCGGATCGTCTCGGCCTGATCTTCGAAGCGGCCGAGCCAGTGGCCCAGCGTGCGGGCGTAGTGCAGCCGGAGGTTCTCGACATCGGTCACCGAAAAGGCCCACGGCTGGAGGACGCCCTGAATCGCCTCGCCGAGAGTCGGCGCATACGCTCCGGGAAAAATCCGGCGGGTGATCCACGGATTGAACGGCATCGGCACATTGCGGCCGATGAAATGCAGCAACCCGCGCCCGTGCGTGCGGTCGAGCACGCGGTCGATGACCTGTCCCAGATCGGGATAGTGCGCGCGGCCGACGTGCTCCAGCATCCCGACCGAGACGAAGGCGTCACACCGGCCGGTGATCGCACGATAGTCCTCGCCGATGAACGTCACGCGATCCCCGAGCCCCTCACGCGCCGCGCGGTCTCTGGCATATTCCAGCTGCGAGGGCGAGACGTTGTACGCCTCGACGGTGACGCCATAACGTCGCGCCATGTGCAGGGCCAGCCCGCCCCAGCCACATCCCGCTTCGATGACGTGTTCGCCAGGCTGCAGCTCGAGTTTCCGGCACACGTAGTCGAGCTTCGCCTGCTGCGCCTCCTCGAGCGTCGCGTTCGGCCGTTCGTAGTACGCGCACGTGTAGGCCATGGACTCGTCGAGCCACAGCCGGTAGAACGCATAGCCCAGGTCGTAGTGAACGTGAACGTTGTGACGGGCGTCGGCGACCGATCCCGCGCGGCGTTGACGGACACGCTGGAACGGCCGCCCGGCCAGCGACCGGTTCACGCCCTCGAGCATCCGGACCAGATCGCCCTGCACCGTGAGACGTCCGGCCGCATAGGCCTCGCCGAACGCCCAGGCCGGCTGTACTAACAGCTTCCCGAGCGTCTGACGGTCGTGAACGACCACCGTCGCGACGACCGGTTCGCCGGCGACAATGCTGTCGCCGCTCCAGAGCTGGATCCGGACGGGCGCTCCGGGCAGCCCGCAGGCCAAGCGCGCAAGGGCCCACTGGTCCAGCCAGGCCAGCGGATGGGTGACCGGGTTCGACGAGAGCGATTGTGCGCGTACCGGCATGACGTCACGACGCGGCGGCTGTCTGAATGACAGGCCGCGCTCGTCCAGCGGCCCCGTCCGCGGCGCGCGGCTCGCAAATCGCGGCCATGGTCACGACGAGCTCGCGATCGAGGCCGCCCTTCCTGCCGCGTGCGGTGGCGCGCGCGATGTCGTTGAGCGAAAGCACGCCTTGCGGCCGATGCTCCGCGTCGACGATTGGCACGCGGCGGATCTGCGCTTCACGCATCAGCCGCTCCGCATCCTCGATCGCGTCGTCGGGATGGCAGACCATGGGTTTCGCCGCCATGGCGGTCGTCACTGGAATCGTATGCAGCGGCTGCCCCTGCGTATACGCCGCCATGCAGATATCGCGGTCCGTGACGATGCCGGCCAGCCGGCCGTTGTCATCGACGACGGGGATCACTCCGCAGTCGTACTCCCACATGAGCCGTGCAGGAACGTCGAGATGATCGCCGGTCGCGCAGGTCACGGGCGGATGACTCATGAGCTCTCTGATGCGCATGCTCGTTTCTCCTTGAAGGGACGCCGGCCACGCCGGGACGTCCCCGTCAGTTGCAGCGCGCGTGCCAGACTGCCGGCTGCGGTTTCTGCAAGAGGCGAACGATCGGTTGAGTCATTTTCAGCGCGGGTGCGAAATGGTTCGCAGCCATCGCACCCGTCACGGCGAAGGAATGAGTGGGCGGCGCTCCGGCGTCAGAACCGGTGCGCCGTATCAGCTTTCGACGTCGGCCTTCTTCAGACCGAACTTCTCCATCCGGTACCGGATCTGATCCCGATGCAACCCGAGCAACGCGGCGGCCCGCGTCTGGTTGCCGTGCGTGCGCTCGAGGGCCTGCGTCACCAGCATCTTTTCGACGTCGTCGAGATTCACGCCGTCCGATGGCAGCGCGAACCCGGACGGGGCCGGGCTGTTCTCGCGACGTGAGGTGTGCAGGCTGTCAAAATCCGACGGCTGCAGCGCCGGGCCCTCCGACAGCAGAACGGCCCGTTCAATGAGATTCCGCAGCTCCCGGACGTTGCCCGGCCAGCTGTAGGCGCGAAGAGCCGCTTCGGCCGCCGGACTCAACGACCGGACGGACCGCTTGAACTCACGCGCGAACGCCCCGACGAAATGCTGCGCGAGCAACGGCAGATCCTCCATGCGGTCGCGCAGCGGCGGGACCTCGACGCGCAGCACGTTCAGCCGGTAGTACAGGTCTTCGCGGAATTTGCCCGACTTGACCTGCCCCTCGAGGTCGCGGTTGGTCGCCGCGATCACCCGGACGTCCACATTGATGTCCACATTGCCGCCGACCCGGCGGAACGCCTTCTCCTCCAGGAACCGGAGCAGCTTGGCCTGGAGAATCGGCACCATCTCGCCGATCTCGTCGAGGAATAGCGTGCCTTCGTCAGCCTGTTCGAGCAAGCCGCGCTTCTGCTGGCGCGCGTCGGTGAACGCGCCCCGCTCGTGCCCGAACATCTCGGACTCGAGCAGGTGTTCCGGCATGGCCGATGCCGTGATGTTGACGAACGGCCGCCCGGCGCGGTCGCTCACGTAGTGAATCACTTTCGCGATCAGATCCTTGCCGGTGCCGGTCTCGCCGGTCAGCAGCACTGTCGAGCTCGGGCTTGACGCCACGCGCCGCACGAGCGCCTTCAGACGCTGCATCGCCGCGGATTCGCCGATGATCGACCCGAGGCCGAACGGCGCGGCCATACTGTTCTTGAGCGCGCGCAGCTCGCGCCGGAGGCGGGTCGTCTCGAGGGCGTGCGATACGCGGACCGCGACGTCTTCGAGGTCGAACGGCTTCGTCGCGTAGTCGAAGGCGCCGGCCTTCATGGCGACAACCACCGTCTCCACGCCCTTGTGGGCCGTGAGCATGATGACGAGCGTGTCGGGATCGATCTCGCGGATCTTTCTCAGAACGGTGAGCCCGTCCTCGTCCGGAAGCTTGTAGTCGAGCAGCACGAGATCGACGCCCATCTGCGCCTTCTCGAGCGCCTCGGCGGCAGTTCCGGCCTCGACGACGTCGTGGCCGTCGGCTCGGAGCCGCTCGACGAGGGACCACCTGATCAGATCTTCGTCGTCGACGACGAGTACGCGGCGGACAGCCATGGAGGCGAAGTATAGAGTGGAATTGCTACGATCCGGACGTTCAGTGGCGCCGCCCAGGCGTCACCGACAAGCCCGATCATCTCGCTGACGTCGAACGGCTTGATCACGAACCGGAATGCACCAAGGCTCGTCGCCTGGCGCGCGTCATCGGCCGATCCATGGGCGGTCATCATGACGACCGGCACGTCGGGCCGGCGCGCGCGGATGTGCCGCAGCAGGGAGAGGTCGGTGACGTCGGGCAAGCGGAGGTCCAGCACGACGACGAGCGGATCGTGGCCGGAGGCGGCCAGCATCTCCCGGGCTTCGGCGCCCGTGGCCGCCTGCTTGACGGTGTATCCGACATCGGCGAGCCCTTCGGAAAGCGACCACCGAATCAGCGGCTCGTCATCAACCACGAGCACCATAGGCATGGGCACTTTTCCCCCCATTGTGCGGGAGTATTCCGCGTTCCGGTCGACCCTGATCGTCGTTAGCGCCAGCATTTCAACCTCGGCGACCATCCCGCTACAGTTATATTCAAGGGTCGGGCCAACCTCGTCATGTCAGTTCTGAAACGTCGAAAGGCCGGGCCGGGAACCGCCCGGCAGGCAAAATCCGGCCAAGGCCGCTCACCGAAACCGGTCAAGGCCGCCAGGCCCCGGCCGGCTGCCTCCCACGCTGAGGGCGCCGCAGCCGTTTCCCAGTCGGCCCGTGACCTGCAGGACATCAAGCACGCGCTCGACCAGTCCGCCATCGTCGCGACGACGAACGTCCACGGTGACATCACGTATGTGAACGAGAAGTTCTGCGAGATCTCGAAGTATTCCGCCGAGGAGCTGCTGGGGCGCAATCACCGCATCCTCAATTCAGGCCTGCACCCCGTCGAGTTCTTCAAAGACATGTACCGCACCATCGCCAACGGCCATGTCTGGCGCGGAGAGATCCGCAACCGCGCCAAGGACGGCACGCTGTATTGGGTCGATACGACCATCGTCCCGTTTCTCCGGGACGATGGCCGGCCGCATCAGTACATCGCGATTCGCTACGACATCACCGAGCGGAAGCGGTCCGAGGCGGCGTTGCGCGAGCAGACGGCTCTCGTGCAGCTCGGAAAGATGGCCGCCGTGGTCGCGCATGAAGTGCGCAATCCGCTGGCCGGCATCAGAGGCGCGATGCAGGTCCTCGGACGCCGTCTCCCCGAGACGACCGCAGAGCACGGCGTCATTGTCGAAGTGATCAAGCGCATCGACACGTTGAACGAGATCGTGGACGACCTGCTGCAGTTCGCGCGGCCGCACGAGCCGGTTCTCCAGGCCTTTCCGGCCGCCAGCCTGATTGAGGACACCATCTCGCTCCTTCGTGAAGATCCACGGTTCGGCGAGGTTGTGATTGACGTCGCGGTGGACGCCGAGACGATCGTCGCGGATCTCGAGCAGCTCAAGCTGGTGATCCTCAATCTGGTGATCAATAGCGCCCAGGCGATGCAGGGACATGGCACGATTCGCATCAGCGGAAGGACAGCCGGAGGCTGGCACGAGCTGCGCATTATCGACCAGGGACCGGGGATTTCCGCGGAGGCTCGCGAACGGCTGTTCGAGCCCTTCTTCACCACGAAACATCGCGGCACGGGTCTCGGCCTGGCGACGGCGCGGCGCATTCTCGAAGGACACCGTGGCGACCATCGAGTTCGAAAGCCCCCCGACAGGAGGCACGACGGCGATTGTCCGCCTCCCGCGGCGCGAGTTCAGCCCGGGCTGACCGCACGGCACACGGATTGCTTTCTTGCCAGGATCGGAGGAAGCCATGATGACGATTCAGAGGATCCTGGTGCCGACCGACTTCAGTCAGCCCGCCGACGCGGCATTGATCTACGCGGAGGAGCTGGCCGAGAAGTTCGGCGCTCGTCTTCAGCTTCTTCATGTGGTCGCGTTGCCGACCTTTTATCCGATGGGAGCTGAAGCGGTGGCCTTCCCCATGGCCGAACTGATGACCGAGACGGAGACGGCCGCGCAAAAAACGCTCGAGGAACTGGCGCGCGGAACGGGTCTGCCGGCCGATCGCGTCGGCGTCCGGACGACGGTGGGGACGCCCGTCAGCGAGATTCTCGACGCCATTGCCAACGATGGCATCGATCTCGTCGTGATGGGCACCCATGGACGGGGGATGGTCGAGCATGTGCTCCTTGGCAGCGTGGCCGAGCGGGTCGTTCGGCGATCGCCGGTGCCGGTGCTCACCGTGCACGGGCTTCCGGGAACGAACCGCCCGAAGACGGTCACGCCAATAGAAACGGCGATGTAATCGGTTACGGCACGCTCGTCTGCAACCCCGCCGCGGGCGCCGCTTCAGGGTCCGCGAGCTCCACGCGAATGGTGCACGCGGGCCCGGCCGCGCGAGCGGCGTCGATCACCGACGCGAAAACGATCTCATTGGCGTCGCCGTCCACGGGAAACTCGGCGACAGTCTGGCAATCCTTCTGCACCTGAACACGGGAGACGCGGCCCTCATGCATCAAGCGGCACAGTCGACTTGCCGCACCAGCCAGGTCCGTCCCCATTGATTCCCACCACGTCCAGTCAGGCATGACCGTTCCTCCCGACATCGAACCAGCGCGAGCGCCCGCAGCCGTCACTTCACCTGGATTGACTCGAGGAACGTGACCAGATTGCGGATGCGGACAGCGACGCGCGCATCGTTGGGATCGAGCGCCCGGAAGATCGGACCCCAGACCGGCATGTCGCCCGAGCCATGCGCCGGCGTCGTGCCGCCGGAACCCGTTCCAGCAATCGTGGCTTCGACGCGAACGGCTGGGAAAGCGCCGCCGTTGCGTCTGGCGAGCACCGTCAGATCGGCGGGCGCGCCCCTGAGCGCGGCCGCAACCGGCCCGTCGCCCAGGCCGGTTTTGCCATGGCACGACGCGCAGTAGAACTGAAAGAGGTCTTGTCCGTCGACCGACTTGATGGCGAGCGGCGGCAAGGTGGTCCCGGTCGTCTGGAGGCGGGCCACGACGCCGAGCGTCACGAACCAGATGAGCGCCACGAGCACCGCGATCCCGAAGCGGCCGAGCCGGTTTCTCTTGTCTCGCACGTGACCCTCCTTACGCAGGACAGGAGGAGGCGACAATCTCCGGCTCGACGCGGATCGGCGTGCCGAGCGACGCCGACACGAGACACGCGCGCTCAGCTTTGTGCATCAGCCGCAGGATTTTCTGCGCATCGGTGTCGGGACCAATCATCACGCGCGGCTTGAGCACGATCTCGGTGAAGCGCGTCGTGCCGTCCTGCCGGTCGACGATCCCCGCGCTGGTGAGCTCGAGGTATTCGAAGTACACGTGGGCGGCGGCGGTCACCGCCCGGAACGTGAACATGAAACAGGCATTGACCGAAGCCAGCAGCAGATGTTCAGGCGTCCACGCGTCTCCAGGGCCGCCGTACTCGGCGGGTGGCGCGATGCGGATGCCCGGGAACGCACCGCATTCCACGCGGGCATAGCCCGCCGGGCCTCCGGACAAATCGACGGTATACCGATGTGGCAGCGGCGTCATGGCTCTGTCCCCTTTCATGAAGCTACGCGCGCGTTGCGCGCGTTGGCCTGGTCGGCTCTCGAGGCCGTGCGCGTGGAGGACGCCGAGATGCGTTCCGCGATGCGACGCGTGTGTCCTTCTGTCGTCGCGTAGAAGACGGGACATTCACACATGGCACTCCTCCAGAGGGCGCCGGCGTGCCGATCGGGTCGGCACGCGCTCGGTGCCCACCTGCCAGGTTTCACGCGACTTTCACGTCGATCGCGCGCGGCTTGGCGGTCTCGGTCTTGGGCAGGTGCACGTTGAGCACGCCGTCCTTGAATTCGGCCGCGACATTCTGCGCGTCGATCTCCATCGGCAGCGCGAGACGGCGGACGAACTTGCCGTACACGCGTTCGACGCGATGGAACTTCTTGTTCTTCTCCTCCTTCTCCTGCTTCCGCTCGCCTTCGAGCGTCAGGATCCCGTCCTCGATGCCGACCTTGACGTCCTCTTTGCGAACCTCGGGCAGATCGGCCTTGACGATGTACTCCTTGTCGGTCTCCTGGACGTCCACGGCAGGCGCCCAATCGGCGAAGAACGCGCCCTCGTCGTCGGCGAGGCGACGCAGGCGAGGCTGGTTGAAGAGCCGGCCCAGCCGCGTCGACATGTCTTCCAACTCACGAAATGGATCCCAGCGAACGATGTTCATGGTTCTCGTGCCTCCTGGCGATTCGCGGTGCGATTCGCCGCCGGACTGGTGTGCAAACTTGGAACCACCTGACGGCGTGGAATGAATTGCGGAGTATTCGGAATTTCAGGGCTTGTTGCGGGATTCCACCAACCCCGCGGGGAAAATCACGCGGCCCCGCAGGCATCCGCCGAGCGCACGTCACGGTCACCCGACCGAGGGACCACTGCCGACAAGACCGGCGATCAGCATGCCGCTCCCGTACGCCACGAATGCGACGATGGCGCCAAGCCCGGACATCTCGGCACCGGCGGCCCACCATCGCACGGGAGTGATGAGCGCACGCAGCGCGCCGACGCCGAACAGGCCGACCAGCGTCACGACAATCGACCAGCCGAACCGATCGCCTGCAGACCCAGGAATCAAATACGGGATCAGCGGCAGCACGCCGGCGGCGACGAACGCGGCGAACGTGGCGATTCCGTGCCGCGCCGGCGCGGCCTCTTCCTCCGGAAGGCCCTGCGCCTCGAGCACGCTTTCGTGTGCGCGAATCGCCAGGTAGTTGCCGACCGCCATCGACAGACCGTCCGCGACGAGGTTCGCGACGCCGCAGATGAGCACCACCGCCGGTGACAGGCTGCCGCCCGCCACGCCGGCGACGACGGCAAACGTCGTGATGATGCCGTCGTTCGAACCGTAGATGAGCTCGCGCACGTAGTGCCGCGTGATCTGAAGCGGCCCGGTCGGTTCGACATGGTTCGACGGTCGCGCGATAGCCACGAGGTCCGGAGCCTGCATGACGTCTGCCAACGGGTGTGTCGGGATCGCAGGTTCCACCAGCCGTGGTTGATGAGAAGTCCGCAACGGCTGGTGGATTTCCCCCTGTTCGCGCCATGACACTCGCGCAACTGCGTCCGCCGGTCCGATTCCGGCTGCTCCCCGCAGACCGCCGGTTGGAACACGGTTTGCCATCTAGGACTTGGGCGGCCGTGGGGGCTGCCGCGACTCCGGGGGGCGCCTCATGTCTGTTCTGACACGCACACAACTTCACGAACTCGTCGAGAACGAACTGTCCTGGGATCCCGAGGTCACGTCAAAGTCAATCGGCGTCGTCGCCGATGACGGCGTCGTGACGTTGTCGGGATACGTCGCGTCCTACGCCGAGCGGATTGCGGCCGAGCGAGCCGCGCTTCGCATCCAGGGCGTGCGCGCCGTCGCTAACGACCTGCAGGTGAAGCTGCAGACCGAACGGATCGATCCGGAGATAGCCCGCAGCATCGGGGCGGCGCTGCGGAACCACCTCAGTATTCCGAACACCATCAAGGCGGCCGTGCGTAGCGGCCACGTGATTCTCGAGGGTACCGTGCCGTGGATGTACCAGAAGCACGCGGCCGACTACGCCGTCCGGCACGTCCCGGGCGTGAGAAGCGTGCTGAACCTGATCGGCGTCAAGCCGAGCGTGTCGCTCGTCGAGGTAAAGACAAAGATCGAGGACGCGCTCCGGCGAAGCGCAGAGACCGATGCGTCGCACATCAGTGTCTTCGTCAACAACAGCGAGGTCAAGCTCATCGGAGAGGTGCGCTCCTTCGCGGAGAAACAGGATGCGGAACGCGCCGCCTGGGCCGCGCCGGGAGTGACGAAGGTCGACAACCAGATTGCGATCGTGCCGTAGCGGCCACTGGAGGACTGCACCATGTCGAACCGAACGTTCTGGCAGACTATCGAAGTCAAGGGCGACGAGCTGCTCGACAAAGTCAAGGAGCTGATCGCCGAGGGCAATGTCCGGCGGGTCCGCATCCGGCAGAAGGAACGGACCATTGTCGAGTTTCCGCTGACGATCGGCGTCGTCGGCGCCGTGCTGGCGCCCGTGCTCGCCGCCGTCGGCGCGGTGGCCGCGCTGGTGACGGAGTGCACGATTGACGTCGAACGTACGCCGGGCCACTCAGAGGAACCGGTCGCGGCCGGCGACCGGGCCATGGATGAGCAGTGTTAGCTGGGCGAATCGCGGTCTCTCACCCAGTCGGAATTTGTTAGCCGCGGCGCGGGATCGCGCGCAGCCGGTCCCGCGTTTTTACGATGGTCGAGTGGATGACGCCATCGGGAGCGCGGAATAGAGGGCGTCCCTTAGAGCGACATCCCTCGGGTCTCCGCTCAATCGCGTCCCCATTCTGTTCGTGACGTACGCGTAGCCGACGCCCGCCGCGGGATCCGCAAATCCCAACGCCCCGCCGGCTCCGGGTGACCCGAACGAACTGGCGCTGCCGAACGGCAGGACCGGGGTGGGCTTCATGAAACCCAGAGAGAACTGGATCCCGTCGCTCTTCATGCATTCGTCGTAGAACCCGCGCGTCGGAGGAACCGCCGGAGCGGCGAGCAGCTCGAGCGTCTCCGGACGCAACCCCAACTCCTGGCCGCCGGTGGCGAAAACGCTGTAGGCACGTGCGATCGCCCAGGCCGTCCCGACCGCGCCGCCCGATGGCACTTCCAGATTTCGCGCGTAGACGTGCGGCTCATCATGAGGCAGCTCGGAACCCCTGAGCGCCCGGACGATCTTGGAGCGCGGGTTCATGGTGTCCAGGGCCAGGCGGAGCGGGAAGCCGTGCAGAATGTCGACCCACGGCGGCCGCGTAACCACCGCCAGCCGCGAGTTCGGAATGTCCGCGGGCAGCTTGATGAAGACGTCGAGCCCGAGCGGCGACGCGATCTCATCCTGAAAGAACTGTCCGAGGCTGCGATGTCGCGGATCGATGCGGCGCAGCAGCTCACTCTCATAGAAGCCGAGCGTGATGGCGTGATAGGCCTGACGCCTGCCTGGCTGCCACGCGGGCTTCTGACGGGCGAGCACGACGGCAAGGCGGTCGAGGTCCGAGACGAGCCGGCGATCGACGGGCTCGTCGAGCACGTACAGCCCGGCCTGGTGGGCCAGGAGCTGCCGGACGGTGATTCGCTCTTTCCCGTTCTGCGCGAACTCGGGCCAGTACGTGCACACCCGTTCCTCGTAGTCGAGCCAGCCGCGCGAGTGCGCGATCGCCAGCGTCATCGCGGCCAGCCCCTTGGTGGCCGAGTAGACGATGACCATGGTGTCCTTCTCCCATGGCTCGCCGGTCTGCTTGTTCCGGACGCCGCCCCAGAGGTCAACGACCTTCTCGCCGCGGTGATAGGCGCAACAGGCGCCGCCCAGCTCCGCGCGCCGCGCGAAGTTTGCAGCAAACGCCTCGCGCACGGCGCCGAAGCGCCGGCCGACCTCTCCTTGAATGGAGTGCGATACAGCGACAGCCATGGTTCCTCCGCTACGGCGTCATCGTCTGCCATCGAGCGACGCGCGCGGCCTCCAGGTCAGCAAGCTCCGCCATGATCGTGCAGTCGACCTCCGATGCCGTCAGTCGTTTGATGGCGTTGAGCACGGCCCCGGCTCTTGGCGAGTCGTCGGCGGTGACCGAAAAATCGGCAATGGCGTGCCTGTCCTCTTCGACGACGACACGACGAACGCGGCCCTCGCGCATGAGATCGCGCAGTCGTTCCACGGGTTGATCTCCGCAGCCTTCCAGGTATTCCCACCAGGTTCTTTCGACCATGTCGCCCTCAGCGGTCGTGACTGGTGCAATCGACCTGCCAAGGCGCGATGACAGACCTTCCTAACCGGATCCGTGCGACCTGGATGCGGCACACGGACACCGCGGAATACCCTGCGTCACTGCGGGTTTCTTCGCTCTGGAGCCGGTGAGTTCCGCGTCCGCCCGGCGCGGTTGCTGGCAAGACTCGTGCACCACCGCGCCGTGTATGACACCTGTAATGACCCGCGACGCGACGCCGGACATCGGACCCATGCCGCCGGTACAGGCGACAGGAACGTCCAACGGAGATGCCTCCGCCGCTGAGTACTACGGCGACGCACACGTGCGGGCCCGGATCGCGGAGTTCTGCGGGGCGACGGAAGGCCGGCCGCCGACTGCGGCCTATCTCGCCGGCCTGGGACCAACGCATCCGAACAGTGAACCGCCGGACCTGGCGCGATCGCTCTGGGACCTCCTTCACCTGCTCTTCTTCATCCAGCTCGATTACCTCAACGCGGATCACCCGGAGGAGGCGTTCGTCCACCCCGCCGACGTCCTGCTGAAACTCGAGCCCGCGTACCGCGCATGCCGGGCGGTGTTCGATGCGCTCGATCTCAACGTGTTGTCGATTGCGACCGGCCGTGGCTACCACTTCATCGGGCAGATCCCGCTCGACGCGATCGCGATCGAGGCGCTCGCCTCTCTGAGCGGTGAGACGCCGGCATGGCACGCCGGCCATCTGGCTCGCCGTCGGCAGGGCTCCCCGGCGATGATCACCGCGCGCCATGCGCGAGCGGCAACCGGCCTCGGGCTGCTGATCGAGCACGCGGCCCATCTCATCCTCGCGCGCAGATGGACGAGCTCGGTTCCGCTCGTGGTGAACGGCACCCGAGTCGGCACAGGTCTCGCGGGCCGCGAATGTGTCTCGATTGACTTCTCCCATGTGGGCGAACCGCTGGACCTGGTACGTCTTCGCACAGCGTTCAGCCCGTACCGGCGGCACCAGTACAGGTCCGAGTTGTTCGGTCGGAGCGTCGCGGATCTCCCTCCGCTCATCGCCCTGCCGCGCGACCGGCAGCCGTTGGTGACCTTGCTGACTGATGGGCGTGGCCTGAATGTGGGTCGGGATGCGGCGCGAACCACGAGCACCGCCATTCCTGACATCAGGCTCGGCCTCGTCCGGCTGATGGGGAATTATCTGCATTCACCGCTTGCCGCGTTTCATCGAACGTTCCTCGCCGAGCGCCGGCATTTGACCGGCCCTCTGCCAGACTGGAGCGCCGCCGGTCTGCCGCCGTGCATCACGGCTCCGCTGGAACGGCCCAACGATCTCCTTCTGAAGCCCGAGCACCTTCAGCACGTCGTGCGTGGCTTGCTGGCAAATGGATGGGCGGCCGCGGAGATCGCGGCGCTGGTCCAGCAGAAGTTCGAGGAGCCGCATGGTTGGGCCGATCGGTGGGCCCTGTCCGACCCGCGAACCCGCGCGGACTTCGACGTGCGCGTGTTTGCTGGGCTCGTGGCCACGGGCGCAGATGAACTGGTGGACTTCAACTGCGTGTCGGCGCAGGAAAAAGACGTCTGTCCGCGCGCAGGATGCCCGCACGACTTACGCGTCGATCGCGATCGGCTGGCTCATGGACGACGTATGCTGTGATGGATCTTTCTTGATGCCTGCCGAAGGATGATGGTTGCACCAACAACGGCCATCGCCGACGGGACTGCTCGTCGAGCGCTGGCGCTGGCGACGATCTCGTTCATGTTCTCGTTCGCGGCGTGGGGCCTCGTCGGCGCCCTCGCGCCCGTCTTCGCCGAACTGTACGGTCTGACCGCGTCGCAGACCGCGCTGCTCGTCGCCGTGCCCGTTCTGCTGGGGTCGATCGCCCGGCTGCCGATGGGCATGCTCACTGACCGCTATGGCGGCCGGCTCATGTTCGGGCTGCTGCTGCCGCTCGCAGCCGTTGCAGCGTGGCTCGTCCCGCTGACCACTAGCTACGGGAACCTGATCGCCGCCGCGTTTTTCCTGGGCCTGGCCGGTTCGTCGTTCGCGATCGGCGCCGCGTTCGTTGCGCGGTGGTCGCCGGCGGGACGGCAGGGCACGATGCTCGGGATCTACGGTCTCGGGACCGTTGGACAATCGATCGCGGTGTTCGGAGGTCCGGTTGTCGCTCGATGGCTAGGATGGCCGGCGGTGTTTCGCGGCGCGAGCGTGATTCTCCTCGTGTGGACCGCGGTCTTCGTGCTCTTGGCACGAAATGCCCCTGGACGCCCGCGACCGGCAGGCGCTCGCGCGATGCTGGTCGTCATCCGGTCATCGCGCACGGCCTGGTTGCTCGGCGCGTTCTACTTCCTGACGTTTGGCGGATTCGTAGCGTTTTCGATCTACCTGCCCACGCTTCTCCGCATGCTTTTCGGCTTGAGCCCGGCGGATGCCGGTTTCCGCGCGGCCGGATTCGTCGTGCTCGCGACCGCGATGCGGCCGGTCGGCGGCTGGCTGGCGGATCGGATCGGCGGCGCGCAGGTCCTCTCGTGGGTCTTCGGCGGCGTCGCGGCGTTTTCGTGGCTGCTGGCCTGGCCGTCAATGGTGCCGTTCACGGTCGGGGCCCTGGGCTGCGCGGTGTTGATGGGGCTCGGCAACGGCGCGGTGTTCAAGCTCGTGCCTGAACACTTCCCGAAAGAGACGGGGACGGTCACCGGGCTGGTCGGCGCGCTCGGCGGACTGGGTGGATTCTTCCCGCCTCTTCTGCTTGGACTGTTCCGCGATACCTTCGGCGTGATCTGGCCGGGGTTTGCGCTGCTGTCCTTGACCGCGCTCGTCTTGCGAATCGCGAATCAGCGGGTTTTTCAGCCGCAGGACAAATCCTGGCGCGAGGCGCTTCCCATCTCGGCGCGGACGGCCATGGATCGGATGCGCGCCGGCGCATGGGCGATGCTGGTGACGCTCGGGCTGGCTGCGGCGATCGTGATCGGATCGCGGAATCTGCAGCACTTCGACGCGGCGCTGGTCGGCTACACCTTCGCGACACTCTTTGCGACGTTCGGCATTGCCTACCGCTACGCGATGTGGATCGAGCGGCCGCCGACGCGACTGTACTGGCGGCGGGGCTGGCAGACCTTCTTCACGCGCCGCCGGATCGGCGGGAACATCGCGCGGCTCGGGCAGCGCGTGCTGACGGACGTGGCCGCCAACCGCTTCATCTTCCGGCGCGGGCGGATGCGCGGGCTCGCGCACTGGCTCATCATGTGGGGCTGCCTGCTCGCCGCCGCGATCACGTTTCCGCTCGTCTGGGGCTGGATCCACTTCGAGACGGTGCCTGGTGATCTCGAAACGTATCGCACGTTCCTGTTCGGGGTTCCGGTGCAGGACTTTCCCGTCGCCTCTCTGCTCGCGTTCGTCGTGTTCCACGGACTCGTGTGGTCGTCGTTCTTCGTGATCGCCGGGGTCATGCTGGCATTCCGCCGGAGGATGATCGATCACGGCGTGGCGGCCGTTCAGCAGTTCGGCCAGGACATTTTGCCGCTGCTGCTGCTCTTTGCAATCAGCGTGACGGGTCTGATGCTGACCGCCAGCTACACGTGGATGAAAGGGTACGCGTACGACTTTCTGGCGATTCTCCATGCCGCGACGGTGATCGTCACGCTCCTGTGGCTGCCGTTCGGCAAGTTGTTTCATGTCTTCCAGCGCCCGGCGCAGCTCGGCGTGAGCTTCTACAAGGACGCCGGTGAGCGCGGTGAACAGGCGCGCTGCCTCAGGTGCGATCAACTATTCGCGCCGGCAATGATGGTTCGGGATCTGGCCACCGTCGAGCGCGAATTGGGCTTCCGGTACGAGCTCGAGGGCGGCCGCCACTACCAGGATGTGTGTCCACGATGCCGGCGCGCGCTCTTCGGCTTGTCGCAGGGCGCGCTGTGGCGCGCCGCGGACGTGGCGAGGACGCCAACTGGAAGAAGCGAGTGAGCGTGTAAGGGGTCCGGGACGAAGTTCCCGGATAAATTCACTATGGCCACCCTTCCCGTCGACGAACTGCACATCACGCAGGCATTCGGGCCGCATCTCTCCGAGATGGCCGGTGTGCGGCGCTCCACCAGCGTCGAACCGGAGCGCCTCGTCAAGACGCATTGCTGTTTCTGCGGACAGCAGTGCGGCATTCAGCTGAAGGTCCTCGACAATCAGGTCATCGGCTTCGAGCCCTGGGAGGAGTTTCCGTTCAACCGGGGGATGCTGTGCCCCAAAGGTGTCAAGCGCTACCTGCAGGGCTCGCATCCGGATCGTCTGCTGACGGCGCTCGCGCGCGACACGTCGAGCGCGAGCGGATTCAGTCCGATGCCGTATGAGGCGGCGATCGCGCGGGTCGCAGCCGAGATCGACCGGCTGCAGAAGGCGCATGGACCATCGGCGATCGGCGTGCTGGGCGGCGCGAGCCTGACCACCGAAAAGACGTACCTGCTGGGCAAGTTCGCGCGCGTGTGCCTGAAGACACCCTACATCGACTACAACGGTCGGCTGTGCATGGTGAGCGCGGGCGCCGCCAACAAAAAGGCGTTCGGCATCGACCGCACAACCAACCCGTGGTCGGACATGATCGGCACGGACGTCATTTGGGTCGCCGGATCGAACGTCGCCGAGTGCTCGCCGATCACCACGAACTATCTCTGGCAGGCGCGCGAGCAGGGCGCGAAAATCATCATCCAGGATCCGCGCATCACGCCGGCCGCGCGCACGTGCGACCTGTACCTGCCGGTGAAGCCCGGCCGTGACGCCGCCCTCTTCGCCGGCGTGCTCCGAATCATGATCGAGCGCGGCTGGATCGACCGCGCGTTTATCGAGGCACATACCACCGGCTTCGACGAGGTTGCCGCCTACTGTTCGGAGTGGACGCTCGCGCGGACGAGCGACGTGACCGGCGTGCCCGAGCCGTCCCTGATGCAGGCCGCCGAGTGGTGGGGCCGCGCCAGAACGAGTTTCCTGTTCCACGCGCGTGGGATCGAGCACCACTCGAATGGCGTGCAGAATTCGCTCGGCACCATCAACCTCGTGCTCGCGTCGGGCCGGATCGGCAAGCCCAAGAGCGGGTACGGCACCATCGTCGGACAGGCGAATGGACAGGGTGGGCGCGAACACGGGCAGAAGTGCGATCAGCTGCCGGGCTGGCGCGACATCAGCAATCCCGATCATCGACGCTACATCGCCGGCGTCTGGGGCATCGACGAACCGGATCTGCCGGGTCCGGGGGTGGACGCGTACGAGATGTTCCGGAAGATCGACACGGGAGAGATCAAGGGGCTGATCGCGATTTGCTTCAACCCAAAAGTCTCGCTTCCGGACAACAGCTTCGTCACCCGCTGCCTCGACAAGCTGGAGTTCTTCACCGTGATCGATTTCTTCCTCAACGACACCGCGCGGCACGCCGACGTCGTGCTGCCCGGGAGCCTGCACGAAGAAGACGAAGGCCTCGTGACCCAGGTCGAAGGGCGGATTATCAAGATCAACAAGGCGGTTGCCTGTCCCGGGGACGCGCGCGAGGACTGGCGGATCATCCAGGACATCGCCCGCGGGCTTGGCCGGCAGAAGGGGTTCACGTTTGAATCGGCCCGGGAGATCTTCGAGGAGCTGCGAATAGCCAGCAAAGGCGGCGTGGCCGACTATTCAGGCGTGACCTACGAAAAGGTCGAACGGGAACTGGGTGTGTTCTGGCCCTGCTACAGCGAGGACCCGCGGACGGGAGAGCCGCTGCACGACCATCCGGGCACGCCGCGGCTTTTCGAGCACGGCAGCTACAACCCGGTCGCCAAAGGCAGCGGGCCCTTCTACTTTCCGGACGGTCGCGCGCGCTTCAACGTCGCCGAGTACCGGCCGCCGGTCGACGATGCGAACGAGGAGTACCCGATCTTTCTCACGACCGGTCGCGTGGTCAGTCAGTTCCTGTCGGGCACGCAGACCCGCAGGATTGGGCCGCTGGTGAAGCAGTATCCAGAGCCGCGCATCGAGATGCATCCGCGTCTGGCGGCAAGACTCGGCATCGCCGACGGCGAGTGGACGATCGCCGAGACGCGCCGCGGATCGATCACGCTCCGGGCAATGGTGGTGACGACCATCCGCCCCGACACGGTGTTCATTCCCTATCACTGGCCAGGACGGAAGAGCGTGAATCAGCTGACGGTGGCGGCACAGGATCCGATCAGCAAGATTCCGCAGTACAAGGTCTGCGGCTGCCGGCTCCGCAAGGCGGCGGGGCCTCCGGAATACGCCGCGACCCTCGAGCCGCAGCAATGAGGGAGGGCCTGTTGCCGATCTCGGTCGCATGTTCCGGCGCCCTCCCGCTCGCCGCTTGCCGCAAGGCAGCGGGATCGCAGCCTCCGCTGAAGCGACGGCGGGCCAAGGGGCTGCCTCGCGGCGCTCGCAAAGGTCGGGCGCCGGAACACGCGCCCGAGATCGACAACAGGCTGTGATGGGCGTACCGGTTTAAAGCACATGGCCAAGCCCGACTACCTCCACTTCTTCATCGATCCGAGCCGGTGCATCGGGTGCCAGGCGTGCCTGCAGGCGTGCACGGAATGCGACACGCATCGAGGCGAATCGATGATTCACCTCGAATACGTCGACCGCGCGCAGAGCACGCAGACGGTGCCGGTCGTCTGCATGCACTGCGAGCAGCCGACGTGCGCCGAGGTCTGTCCTGCCGACGCGATCAAGCGAACCGGAGACGGAGTTGTGCAATCGGCCCGGCGCCCGCGCTGTATCGCCTGCGGCAACTGCGTCGTCGCCTGCCCGTTTGGCGTGCCCGAGCTCTACGAAGACCGGAAGATCATGATGAAGTGCGACATGTGCTACGACCGGACCAGCGTCGGAAAGAAGCCGATGTGCGCGACCGTCTGTCCGAGTCAGGCGCTCTTCTTCGGCACGCATGAGCAGATCGCGCAGCTCCGGCCACGGTCAACACCGGTGAACGAGTTTCACTTCGGCAAGCAGACGATCACGACACAGGTGATGATCATGACGCCCCGCGACCCCGCGACCGCCACTGCGTACGTCGACGTGACCGCGGCCATGGGCGAACGGCCGCGCAGCCGCACCATCGCTCTGAGGCTCGTCGCTTCGGAACCGACGTCGCCGCCAGCCGATGGCGAGCCAGATCCGTTCGCCGGAGTCGAGGTCTAGTCGTGGCCGACCACCAGGAGATCCACCCGAAGGGGGCCGTCGATGCGCGCGTGGACTCCGCCGCGCGTGAAGGGCTGACTGGAACGGCGCCGGCCAACCTGTACGGGCCGGCGACCGATCGCGAGCAGATCACGATTCCGCCGGACTTCCGGCCGCTCGAGCTTCAGCCCGCCTGGCGACAGGATTTCCCGATCGATTGGCCCCAGGATCAGTACGTCGAGCGCCGCGACTTCGTGAAGTTCCTGGTCCTCACGAGCTTCGCGATGACCGTCGGCCAGTTCTGGATTGCCGGGCAGAACTGGCTTCGCCGCCGACGCGGCCAGTTCGAGATCCGAAGAATCGCCAGCCTGGTTGCGGTGCCGATCGGTGGCGCACTGGTCTTCAATTATCCCGAGGAGCACGACCCCTGCGTACTCGTCCGCATGGGCGAACGCGATCTGGTCGCCTACAGCCAGAAGTGCACACACCTGTCCTGCGCGGTGATTCCAAGACCTGTCGAAGGCGTTCTACACTGCCCCTGTCACGAGGGTGCGTTCGATCTGCGATCCGGCCGGCCGATCGCCGGTCCACCGCCCCGACCGTTGCCCCGGATCCATCTCCAGGTGCGCGGCGATGACGTCTTCGCCACCGGCGTCGAATTGAGGACGGTCTGACATGGCGCTGCGACGTCCGTTCACCCGCGAGCAACGCTCCACCATCGTCTACGGGATGCTCGGGTTCGTCGTGATTCTGGTCGTTTTGCAGCTCTGGCTGTTGACGGCCACGATGAATGCCTATCTCGGCGGCGACGACGGCGTGGTCTGGCCCGCGGCTGCGTCGAGTCTCGCGTGTTTCCTTCTCAACCTGGGATTGCTTCGCTACCTGGGACGGTTGACGCGTCGGGAGTGAACCCGTGCGCGTTTCGCGACGGTCCTGCCAACGTCCGGCGAGAATTGTGAACGAGCCCCGTACGACCCGTGATGGGGACCGCTGTTTCGCCTGCATTCATGGACTCTCGCGCCGGGTACACCCCTTGCTGTCCCGACCCGGGCATGCCCCACGGGATGAACGGTGTTCACCGTCACTGGACCTGCCACTGGAGTCACATCGACGGACCGGTCCACCACGGCCGTCCTTCTCGGACTCTGGTCTGGATCTGTGAGCACCCATATCGCACGATGCGGACGAAGCCGTGCGAGGACTGCCCTGCCGCCAAGGTTCGACAACTGCCGACCCTGATTACGACCCGGCCCCGCCGCAAGGCCCCGCGCTCGCACTGACTGAGAAGACCTCTGAGGTCATTTCGTCCGATCGAGCGAAATGACCTCAGAGGTCATTTCTGCGCGTGTGGAGGAACGCGTCCTCCAGCAGGAAACGGCGCGTGAGCCAGCCGGATCCAAGCAGGATTCGGGCGGCGGCCGCTCTCGCCCAGGATGGGACTGTTGGGAGTCCACCCGTGCGCCCGCGCGGTCCGAATCGCGAGTCGATGCGATCGCCGTAGGCGGCCAGGCGCGCGCCCGAGTAGTCAGGGGCGGCGTCGATGATGGCCTCGGCGGCGATGAGTCCAGATTCGATTGCCGAAAGAATGCCTTCGCCGCTCGGTGCGAGCGCGAGGCCCGCCGCGTCGCCCACGAGCAGCATGCGATCGCCGACGAGCCTGCGCCTGGAGGTGCAGTTGAGCAGATACGCGTGTCCCTTCCACGCGCCGGGCGGCAGACCGGAGAGCCCCCGCGATTCGAGCATCGCGGTGAACTCGCGAACGGCCGCCGGGAAGTTGTTCCGCGAGAGACGGCCCGCACCGACGTTCAAGTACTCACCCTTGCGCACGCACCACCCGTAGCCGAGCAGGTCCGACCAGAAAAAGAGCTCGGGCGAGTCCCCGCTCACCCGGCACGCCGCGGCCCTCTCATCGTCGAGCCGGAACTCGATCTCCTGGGCGACGACGACGTCCTCCTGCTGGTCGCGCGGGTTCAGCCGGCGTGCGATCGGGCAGAAATGACCACCCGCGCCGACGACCACCGACGCGCGCAGACCTCGGGTTTCGTTTCGCGTTGTTCCTCCAGAAACGACACCCGAGGTCTTGACAATCCACCCTTCGCCGGCCCGCTCGAGATCCATCAACGTGCAGCCGGTCATGAGCCGTGCCTGCGATCGCAACAGCAGGTAGTCGTCGAATTCGCATCGCCGGATGCCGTAGCTGATCGGACATCCGAAATCGGTCGTGCGCAGCGCGCGACCAAAGGAACCTGTCCGGAATCCGCTGAACGGCTGGAGAGTCCGTTGACTGGCATAGTCCTCGAGGTCGAGCTCGAGAGCCTGGACGACGGCCGGCGTGATCCAGCCGGCGCACACTTTGTCGCGCGGGAACGGTGCCTTGTCGAGGACGACCACGTCGAACCCGGCATCGACGAGTTTCCAGGCGCAACTCGAACCGGCCGGGCCGCCGCCGACGATCAGGACCTCACATTTTTCACTCGCTCGCGGGGCCCCACCCCCGCTCGCCCGCGCTGCGCCGCTCGCCGACTCGTTCTCCTCGCGCGGACTTTCATTCATTGCGCACCGCATAAAGGTCGTCCCTCGTCCAGGGCTGGCTATTGTCGGCGGCGCGGCCAAACGTGACTTGGAACAACTGCAGGTCGCCGCTTCGGAAGCAGGACTGGGCCGACGCCAGGTAGAGTCGCCACATCCGGACGAACGACTCGTCGAACATCGCGCCGATGGCGGCCGCGTGTTCGTCGAAGCGTGTCAGCCAATCCTGGAGCGTGCGAGCGTAGTGCAGGCGCAGGTTCTCGACGTCCACGACGGAGAGGTTCTGCCGCTGCAGGATCGGCTCCATCACCTCGGCGAGCGTCGGCGCGTACGCGCCCGGAAAGATGTGTCTCGTAATCCACGGATTGAACTCGAGCGGCACGTTCCGGCCGATGAAGTGCAACAGGCCGCGCCCGCGGTCGCGGTCGAGCACGCGATCGACGACGTCGCCGAGCGTCTGATACTGGGCGGCGCCGACGTGCTCGAGCATGCCGATCGACACGAAGGCATCGCAGCGATCGTCGATCGATCGATAGTCGTCGCCCACGAACGTCACGAGATGGTCGAGACCCTCGCGGGCGGCGCGCGCTTTCGCGAACTCCAGCTGCTCCGGGGAAATGTTGTACGCGCGAACCGTGACGCCGTAGTGCCGGGCCATGTGCAACGCGAGAGCGCCCCAGCCGCAGCCCGCCTCCACGACGCGCTCGCCGGGCCGAAGCCGCAGCTTGCGGCACACGTACTCGAGCTTGGCGTGCTGGGCGTCCTCGAGCGTCGCGTCGGGCCGGTCGTAATACGCGCACGTGTAGATGAGGTCCGCGTCGAGCCACAACCGGTAGAAGTCGTTGCCGAGGTCATAGTGCCGGACGTTGCGGCGCGAGTCCATGCGCGACACCGGCCGGGCGTAGCGGCCGCCACGCTGATAGCGACGGCCCGAGAGCGCGCGATTCACGCCTTCGAGGCACGCGACGAGATCGCCCTGGACCGTCAGGCGTCCGGATGTGTACGCCTCCCCAAACTCGATCGCCGGCTGCGTGAGCAACCCCACGAGCGTGCGCCGATCCTTGATGACCACGGTGGCGATCGGCATTTCGCCCGCCAGAGCGGACGTCGCGCCGTCCCAGAGTTGAAATCTGACGGGGCTGCCGCGCAACGCGCGGCTGAGCCAGGAGAGACACCACTTGTCGAGCGGACCTGGCGCAGGCGCCTGGTTACGCGCCTCGACAGCCGGCTCTGATACCAGCCAGCCGCCGTGCGGTGCGGCCGGCCGGCGCCGGAGAGACGTCAGCAATGACACCGGACCCTTACGATGCACTGCCTGTGCCACAGCGCGACATCAACGCATGGCCCACCCTTCGGAGATACGGAACGTCAGTCAAGCTGACCCATCGGGCCCCTGGGATCTTTCTCCCCTCGGATTCCCTGGTTGGTCAACCGGGAGTATTGCCGGTGCCGGTCGCGCGCGGCTTCAGGCATCATGGGTCCAGCACCCCATGATTCGCGTCTGCCCGAAGTGCGGAAGGAAGAACCGTGTCGGCGCCGCCCACCTCGCGCGCCAGGTTCGCTGCGGAGCGTGCAAGACGACGATCGAACCCATCGCGGAACCGATCGACGCCGACGCCCAGACATTCGACGAAGTGCTACGCGACGCGCGGGTGCCGGTGCTGGTCGATTTCTGGGCGGCCTGGTGCGGACCCTGTCGGATGGCCGCGCCTGAAGTCCACCGCACGGCGCTCGAAGTCGCCGGCCGCGGGCTCGTCCTCAAAGTGGACACTGACAAGTACCCGGAAATCGCCGCGCGCTACAACGTCCAGGGCATCCCGAACTTCGTCGTGCTGAAAGACGGGCAAGTCGTCGCCCAGCAGGCGGGAGTCGTCAACTACGTCAGGTTGAAAGAAATGGTCTACGCGGCTCACTGACGCTTGCCGCGCGAGTGAGCCGCGTTTGCTTATCTCTTTGGAGTCATGATCGACCGCTCCCCCAACCACCATCTCGGACGCCAGACGACACGCTTCAGGCCGAAGGCGCCGACCGCGTGCGTCTCGAGATGGCGCATCGCTTCGTCCAGATCGTCGGTCACGAGCAGCAGATCGAGATCGCGTTCGCCGACGGCGCCGTGGCTCACCATCTCGCGCACCAGAACCAGGAACGGGTTCCAGTATCCGGTCCCGATCAGGATGACGGGATACTCCTGGATTTTCTTTGTTTGAATCAGCGTCAGCGCTTCGCAGAGCTCGTCGAGCGTGCCGAGGCCGCCGGGCAACGCGACGAACGCGTACGAATACTTGAACAGCAACACTTTGCGGACGAAGAAATAGTGGCAGGTGATCCAGCGGTCGAGGTACGGATTCGGATCCTGTTCGAACGGCAGCTCGATGTTGCAGCCGACCGAGAGGCCGCCGACGTCGCGTGCCCCGCGATTGGCCGCTTCCATGAGGCCGGGCCCGCCACCGGTCATGACGGTAAAGCCGAGGCCTGCCACGCGCCGGCCGAGCTCCCGCCCGATGGCGTAGTACGGATGGGTATCGTTGAAGCGCGCCGATCCGAAAATCGTCACGCACGGCCCGACGAAGTGCAACGCGCGGAAGCCGCGGACGAAATCCCACATCGCCCGAAACAGGGTCACCAGATCCTGAACGCGCGACTGCGGACCTTCGAGGAGGACGACGTCGTGCGAACCGCCCGGCGCGGGTCCCGGCGGACTCTCCGAGCCTTTCGCTCCGGGCGGTGACGGCTGACCCGGCGGCGCAACGGGCGCCATTTCCGGGGGCGGCGCCGTCTCGGCTGGGGTGGGCGAGACCGGCGGAGGCCCGGTCTTTGAGGGATTGGGAGGGCCCGGCGTCATGGATACAGGAGCCGCACGCGCCAGTCCGGTCCGCGCCGCTCATATAGCTCGCGATGATGCAGGCGGCCCGCACGGCCGCTCCAGAATTCGACGCGATCCGGCACGAGGCAGTAGCCGGACCAGAACGGCGGCCGGGGCACGTCCTGCTCGGCAAACCGCGCTTCAAACTCCGCCACGCGGGCCTCGAGCTCGGCCCGCGACTCGAGCGTCTCGCTTTGCCGCGATGCCCAGGCCCCAATCTGGCTCACCCGCGGCCTCGACGCGAAGTAGCGATCCGCCTCGGCTTCGGGCACACGAGTCGAATGTCCTTCGACACGAATCTGTTTTTCGACCGTTGGCCAGTACACGCACAGGGCGCCCGCCGGCCGGGCGTCCAGCTCGCGCGCCTTCCGGCTGCCCAGGTTGGTGAAAAAGACGAACCCGCGGTGATCGGCGTATTGGATCAGGACCATCCGGCTCGAGGGCCGTCCGTCGGCATCGACCGTGGCGAGCGACGCCGCTTTGGGATCGAATCCGCCCTTCTCCGCCGCTTCAGAGAACCAGTCGTGATACTTCCCGATGGGATCGATCACGAAGGACGGTATATCAGAGTCAAAGAGTGAAAGGCTAAAAGACTAGAGCCGTTTCCACCCGCTAAAGACAAATGGAAACGGCTCTTAAAGGCGCAACGGCTCAGGACTCAAAGGCTCGGAGGCGGCGTGCGGACTACTTTCGCTTGACCAGTCCCTTGTCAGCGAGCTCGCCTAACTTCGTCGCAAGATCTTCCCCGGCGGTTCCGGTTCGTGACCGCTTTGTCGATGAAAAGAATTTTGCCGTCTCCGCCGATGTAGAACGTCCAGCGACGGGCACGTCTCGGCGTTTCCGGTTTCTCGGGGTTCGGTGGCGGGAGCACGCCATACGCGGTCGCGACCTGTCTGCCAGGATCCGACAGGATCGGAAAATCCGCTTCGTGCTCCGCCGCGAATTTCTTGTTCAATTCAGCATCATCGACGCTCACCATGAAATAGGCGACGTCGAACTTCCGGATGGCCTCGCCGCTCGCACGGAGCGACTTGCACTCAGCCGTTCAACCACCGGTGAACGCCGCCGGGAACCAGGCGAGCACGACGGCTTTCCCTTTGTGGTCGGACAGGCTGTGGTTCTTGCCGTCCGATCCAGGCAGGGTGAACGCCGGGGCCGCGTCGCCTTCTTTGAGTTCCACGGGGGTCTGAGCACTCGTCGCTGCCGTCAGGCCGACCGCGGCCACCGCCGCGAACACCAGCTTGTACATATGGCAGCTCCTCACCGAGGATTCTACAGGGGCCGGAGCGTCAGGGACAAAGGCAGATGGCCAGAAGAGACCGAGGGCCGGGACAAGGCCCAGAGTCAGAGGCCCCGTGCCCTACTTGGGCCTGGGCCTTGGGCCTTGGGCCTGCGTTTATGCCAGCCTACTTATCCAGCAGGTGCCGAGCCGCGATCTGCGCCCGCCGACGCCGACGAGCGAGCTCAGCGTAGACGTCCTTCCGAAGGAGGCGAAGGGACGTCCGGGGCTGCACCGGCGTCGAACGCCGGGAACTACCCTGGCCTTGCCCGTCATCCAGAAGACTGAGCTGGCGTGCGGCCGTGCCGTCAATGTGGTCCATAGCAACTCTCCAAGTAGCACGACGATATGCAAACAGTGTGACAAGTCAGGTCACGCTGTGTTTTAGTCAGAAACATAGGCATTCTGACCGTCTGCCAGGACACGCGCTGTCCCAAATGGAACAGTGTTAGGTCAATTGCACAACAATGGGCAAAAAGTACCAACAAGTCGCCCCCCGAGTGGACTCCCGGTGGCGCCTTGGTACCACCGCAACCCTGGCTACCCTCGTGCTCTTCCTGGCGGTCTACCTTCCGCTCGCCGGTCAGGGGTTCGTACGCGACGACTACGCCTGGATTCTCCAAAGCCGGGTCACCAGCCCTGAAGACCTGGTTGGATTGCTGAGCCGCGACATCGGTTTCTACAGGCCCATAGTGGGGTTGACGTTCGCCGTGGATGAATGGTTCTTCGGGGTCCGTCCCTGGGGATACGGACTGACGAACTTCCTGCTGGCCCTCGGGTGCGCAGTCTCGGTCGTCGTGCTCGGCCGCGCCATGGGACTTCCCCCTGGCGGCGCACTGGTCGCCGGCGCGCTCTGGCTCCTGCACGCGGAATTCCTGCCGATCGGCGTCCTGTGGATCAGCGGACGCACCGCGCTCGTCATGATCCTGGGGGCGACCGCGTCGGCCGCCGCGCTCCTGGGTGGCCGATTCTGGCCGGCTCTGGCCTGGCTCGCCGTGGCGCTGTTCTCTAAAGAGGAAGCGGTGGTGTTGCCGTTCGTGCTTCTCGGGTGGCTCATCATCCGGCCATCCGCGATTCGGCCGCTCGCATGGGCGGTGGGCGCCGGCACGCTCGTGGTCATTTATCTCATCGCCCGCACGTTCGCCGGGGCGACCAATCCCGTGAACGCGCCCGCCTTCTACCGCTTGACGTTCGAGCCGGCCATCGTCGTGGACAATCTGGTCTGGTACGCCATACACGGCGCATGGACCGCGGCGATTGTCGCGGTGCTCGGCGCGCTCGTGTTGCACGGAAAGCCGGAGAGCACAGACGGCCCCCGGGCGCCCGGCCTCAACTCCATCCTGATGTGCAGCGCGCTCTGGATCGCCGGATCGTTCGCTCTCACCATCTGGATTCCGGTGCGATCCGATCTGTACCTGGCTCTGCCGGCGGTCGGCGTCAGCCTCGCGGCGGCGGCCTTCTGCACACAGCGCTGGAGACGCGCGTCACCCGCCCGGCAACGCGCGGCGCTCGTGGTGGCGATCGTCTTCGTGGCGGCGATGGTGCCCGTGCACCTCCGGGGTGCACGCGAGTGGGCGATGAGAACCGAGTTCGCCGCGACGGTGCTCCGGGATCTCGATGAGCTGACCTCCGGTCTTCCCGCCGGGTCACACGTCGTCCTGAATGACGATCGCAACGACCCGCACGGCAATCTCGCGGCGGTGTTCGGGACGATGGCGAGTGACGCGGGCGCGCTGGTGACGGAGGGGCCGATGGACATCTGGATCGAGCCGCCCCCGCCACACGCCGAGATCATGGGTCTCAGGCGTCCGTGTCCGGATTGCGCGGATCTCCGGTTGCAGCTGGTCGCGGGACGTCTGCGGCAAATGCAGTGATTTGAGTTCTACAATCACCCTTCATGCCGCTGCGCCGTCACGAGGTCACCCGTCTGGAGGGATTCAGCGACGCGGTGTTCGGCTTCGCCCTGACCCTGCTCGTGGTCTCGCTCGAGGTGCCCAACAGCGTTGCGCAGCTCGTGCGGGACATGCAGGGGCTCGCCGGCTTCGCGCTGATGTTCGCGATGGTCTGCTGGATCTGGTACGAGCACAATGTGTTCTTCCGCGCGTACGGCCTGCAGGATCCGTGGACGGTCTTTCTCAACTGCGTCCTGCTGTTCGTCGTGCTGTTCTATGTGTACCCGCTCAAGTTCCTGACGGGGGCGCTGATGAATGAGTTTTTCGGCATCGGCAGCGATGCCGGGCCGCATTTCACCGAGAAAAGCGACGGCCCGACGCTCATGCTCTTGTACAGCACCGGCGTGGTGCTCATCTTCTTCGTGTTCGTCATGCTTTACCGGCACGCGTGGAAGAAGCGCGAGCTCCTCGGGCTCACGAAGAGAGAAGAGTTGTCGCTCAAGTTCGGCCAGCGCGCCCATCTGATCAGCATGAGCTTGGGGCTGACGTCGCTCGCCATCGTTCTGGCGATCATGGGGGTGGACCCCGAGCTGGCGGGTATCGCCGGCATGGTCTACATGCTCATGGGGCCGCTCCATGCGTGGAACGGCTATCAGTCCGGCAAAGCGCACAGCGATTTCGACAAGCGCGCGCAAGGAACGTGACGAGTGCGGAACGCCGAAGTCATCCGTCAGTGGCAGATCCTGCGCGAGGTGGAAACGCGACGCGCCGGCGTCACCATCCACGAGCTTGCGCAGCTGGTGAAGGTCTCGACGCGCACGATCCGCCGCGATCTCCAGGCGCTGCAGGAAGCGGGCTTCGCCGTGTACGACGAGGGCGAGGAGAACGAGACCAAGCGCTGGAAGCTCGACGCGCACCCGTTCAAGAACGTGCAGGAGGGCCTGTCGGTGGGCGACGTGGCCGCGCTGTATCTCAGCCGCGCCGTCGTCGAAGGCGTCTCGGGATGGCCACTGGCGGACGAGCTCCGCGGCGCGTTTCAGAAAATCGAACGCGGGCTCAACCCGCGCATGCGCGAATTCCTCTCGACGCTGCCGCAAGTCGTCACGGCCAAGGCCGGGCCCCGGGCCCAGCAGGCCTCGGGCAAGCTGGTCGACGTCACCCGGCGTCTCCGGGACGCGGTCCGTGATCGCCGTGCCGTGGACATGCGATACTTTTCAGCTAGCAGCAACCGGGCTAAGTCGTATGCCGTTCACCCCTACCGGCTGGCGCTCGCCCAGGGCGGCGTCTACCTGGTGGCATGGGTCCCCCACTACGACGAGTTCCGGACGTTTGCGCTCGAACGCATCGAGCGGCTGACGGTCGGCGAAGAGACGTTCCGCAAGACGCGCGAGCTGCCGAGCGAACTGTTCGGCGGGTCGATGGGCGCCTTCTGGGCCGAACCGGAGCGCGTGGAGCTCGAGTTCGAGGCCCGTGTCGCGCCGTACGTCCGCGGCCGCACGTGGCACGACTCGCAGCGCCTGGACGAGTTGCCCGACGGCCGGGTCAGGATGACCCTGGACGTTTCCAACGACTGGGCGCTCCGCAGCTGGGTGCTCGGGTTTGGCGCGAGCGTCCGTGTCGTGAAACCAGCGGCGCTCGCCGATGCCGTGCTCGACGAGCTCAAACGCGCGTGCCACGTCTACGAGCCGAAGCTGGACCTGCAGGACGCACGTCCGCCGGTGGATGCGGCGCCGCCATTGCCGATTTGAGGTCAGGAGTAACGGCCATGGGATTCAGCTTCAGGATCCAGGCAGCGTGAATCGCTCATCGAGATTTATGACGCGTTTCCGACGGACCCTTTTCGGCGTGACGGCTCTGGTCGCCGTCGCAGCGACGTCCTGGCTCGACGCGAGACAGGATCCGCAGCGGCCGGTCTTCCGCGCCGAGGTCAACCTGCTCCGCGTGGACGTCCAGGTGGTGGCCGACGATGGCCAACCAATCCCGAATCTCGAAATCGCGGATTTCAAAGTCGCGATTGACGGCCGGCCGCGGCGCATCGTCTCGGCCGAGCTGGTCGAATACTCGCAGCGGTCGCCGGATGCCGTCGCGCCGGTCGTGCCGATTCGGACCCCGGGACGCATCCCGGAGGACAGCCGCGCGTACATCCTCGCCGTAGATCAGCCCGGGTTCTCGACGGGAGGGCTGATGGCGCTCCGGCCGGCGATTCGAAAGTTCGTCGAGCAGCTGCGCCCCGAAGACATGGTCGCCATGTACGACTTCCCCTTCCGCGAGCCGATGATGGACCTCACGCACGATCACGCCAAAGTGACGAACGCGTTCACGCGGCTGGTCGGCATGAAGGAGCCGACAGGCGGCACTTTCAACCTCTCGCCGTCGGAGATCATCGACATCACCGCCCTCGACGTGGACGCGCTCAACCGCGTCGTCGGCCGCGAGTGCGACGTCGCCGATCCCTTCTGCTCGTCGCTCATCCGGCAGGAAGCGAACATGATCGCCGGCATGCTCGAGACCGAAGCCCAGCAGCGCCTGCGCAGCCTGAGCAACCTGGTGCGCGGCCTGTCGCGCGTTGCCGGCCGCAAGACGGTCATCCTCGTGAGCGGCGGCTTGTTGAGCACGACACGCGTCGCCGGCAGGCCGGACGTGACCGGGCTCATGAGTCAGCTCGGCGAGCTCGCCGCGGCGGCTGACGCCAACTTCTACGTGCTGCATTGGGACACGTCCTACACGGACGTCTACTCGGCGGCGGGCAGCAGGCCTGGCCGGAACTACATCGATCGCTTTCAGACGCTCTTCGCCGATCGGCACGCGCTCGGGCAGGGGCTTGAATGGATCGCCGGCAAAGCCGGCGGCGCGGTCCTGCGCGTCGAGGCCGGCAACGGCGACTTCGCGTTCAGCCGCGTGCTCAGGGAAACGGCGGCATACTATCTCCTGGGGGTCGAGCCCGAAGCCGACGATCGGGATGGCAAGGCGCATTTCCTGCGAGTCCAGGTGGATCGCCGGGGATCGACCGTGCGGCACCGCACGCAGGTCATCGTGCCGCGGCGGCTGGCGGGGACCTGAGCGGACAGCGACAACGCAATGAAGCTCATGCAGCTCGTGAAATCGGTGAAGACGATCGCTCTCGCCATAGCGGCACTGGTGGTGCTCGAAGGCTGGCTGGCTGCGCAGGCCCAGTCGCAGGAGCCGCAGGCGCCCGTGTTCCGCGCCGCCGTCGATGTCGTCCGCATCGACGTGCAGGTCGTGGATCGCTCCGGCGAACCGTTCAAGGGCCTGACCCCGGAAGACTTCGAGGTTTCCATCGACGGCAAGGCGCGGCAGATCGTCTCGGTCGATCTCGTGGAGTACTCGACCGTCGCGCCGACGGTGCTGCCGGTCAGAACACCCGGCCGCCTGATGCCAGACGCGCGGGTCTTCATCGTCGCGATCGACGAGTTCAGCTTCGTGCCGGCCGCCATCGGCCCGGCGATGCAGGCGACGCGGCGGTTCATCCAGCAGCTCCGGCCCGAAGACGTCGTCGCGATCTACGCCTATCCGTTCCACACCGGGTCGCTCGATCTCACACACGATCACTTCGCCGCCGAGCGCACGCTTCACCGCGTCAACGGACGACGGGACCGGCAGCTCGGCATGTTCTCGCTCAGCCCGTCGGAGATCATCGACATCACAGCCGAAGATCTCGCGGTGACGAACCGGGTGATCAGCCGCGAGTGTCCGACGACCGACCCGACCTGTCCCGGCGCCGTGCGCTCCGAGGCGCATTCGATTGCGGGGTACTTCGAGGGCCAGGCGGCGCAGAGCCTCGCCTCGCTCTCCGTGCTCGTGAAATCGTTGCGCCGGATTCCGGGCCGGAAGACGCTGGTGCTCGTGAGCGGCGGCGTCATGACGAGCGACCGGACGGGCGGCCGTCCGGACGTCACGGGCCTGTTTGCGGCGATCGGCGAGGAAGCCGCCGCCGCCGAGACGAACCTCTACGTCATGCATTGGGACACGCACTTTCTCGAGACGTACTCTGCCGTCAACGCGACGAGCACGGCGTCGGGCGACCGGTTCACATCGGCGTTCCGCGACAGCGATACGTTCCGGCACGGTCTCGACATGGTCGCCGGCAAATCTGGCGGCGCGCTGCTGGCCATCGAGGCCGGCACCGGTCAGTCCGCGTTCGACCGGGTGCTCCGCGAGAACATGGCGTATTACCTGATCGGGGTGGCGTCCACGGCGGGCGATCGTGACGGCAAGCTTCACTTCATCAACGTGAAGACCAAGGCTCGCGGCGCCACGGTGCGAAGTCGGACACACGTCGTCATACCGTCCGTTCCTGGACAGTCGAGTCACGGCAAACAACCGTAGCCGACCTTTTTCCACAATCAACTCGTTTCCACAATCAACTCGCGCGCGGGTGGTCTCGTCTAAACTCCCGTGCCGACAGGTAGACGCCTCTCTGTGGGGGTGTTGGCGTGGGCGATCGCCGGAGCCGCGCTCGGCGCCTCGCAGCCGACCGATGCGTCCCGCCGCTCCGCGCCGCCAACCGATAGCGCCGTCGCGATTCCCGTCGGCGCCGATCCGATCAAAGTGGACGGCGAGATTGCCGAAGACATCTGGACCAAGGCGCCGCCGATTACCGAGTTCCTGCAGCGCGATCCCACTGAAGGCGCCAGACCGACGCGAGAGACGGAAGCGCGCGTCGTCTTCGACGCGGCGGCGCTCTACGTCGCCGTTCGCGCGCTCGAGCCCGACACGTCGAAGATCGTCGGTCATCTCACGCGGCGCGACGAGAACTCGCCGTCGGACTGGATCCGCGTGATGGTCGACTCGTATCGGGACCGCCGCACGGCGTACGAGTTCGCGGTCAACGCCGCCGGCGTCAAGCAGGATCGCTACTGGTTCAACGACACCAACAGCGACACGAGCTGGGACGCGGTCTGGGACGTCGCGGTCGCGAAGAGCCCGCAGGGGTGGCGCGCCGAGTTCCGGATTCCGTTCTCGCAGCTCCGGTTCAATCCGGCCGCGAGCGCGTCGTTCGGCTTTGCGATCGTCCGCACGGTCGCGCACGCGAACGAAACGTCCACCTGGCCGCTGCTCGCGCGCAGCGCGAGCGGATACGTCTCGTCGTTCGGCGAGCTCACGGGGCTCACGTTCGCGAGCGCGCAGAAGCGGCTCGAGCTGGCACCGTATGTCGTGGGCCAGGTGAAGACGGCGCCTGTGGCATCCGCCAACCCGCTCGTCGGCTCGCCGGATCCCGACGCGGCGGCGGGGCTCGATCTCAAGTACAAGGTCGCGCCGGGACTGACGCTCACGGGCACGGTGAATCCGGACTTCGGCCAGGTCGAGGCGGATCCGGCGGTCGTGAACCTCGGCGCGTTCGAGACGTTCTTTGCGGAGCGGCGGCCGTTCTTCGTGGAAGGATCGGGCAACTTCTCGTTCGATCTCGACTGCAGCGACGGCCAGTGCACGGGACTGTTCTATTCGCGGCGCATCGGCCGCGCGCCGCACCGCGTCTTGAATGCGCCCAACGACGGCTACGTGGCCCAGCCGGCCAACTCGACGATCGTCGGCGCGGCGAAGCTCACGGGCCGCGTCGGTCACTTCGCGATAGGCGCGCTCAACGCCATCACGACGCGCGAGGACGCGCATCTGGCGTCCGGACCGGCGCTCGACGAGTCGACGTCGCCGGTGGAGCCGTTCACGAGCTATTCGGTGGTCCGCGCCAACCGTGAGTTCGCCAACCGCTCGCGGCTGGGATTCATCGTCACGAGCACGAACCGGGCGTTGACCGACGAACTGCGGTTCCTGCCCGATACGGCCGTCACGGGCGGCATCGACGGCGATTGGCGGCTCCGGAACGGCCGCTACAGCCTCACCGGATATTGGGCGGGCAGCATGGTGCGCGGCGAGGCGGAGGCCATCGATCGCCTGCAGCGGAGCAACGTCCACAGTTTCCAGCGGCCGGACGCCGGCCACCTGACGTACGACCCGCTCCGGACTCAGCTCAGCGGTCATGCGGGCGCGGTCAACTTCAACAAGATCAGCGGAGAACGCACGCGCGGCAACTCCTTCATCGGATTCAAGTCGCCCGGCTTCGACGTGAACGACCTGGGCTTCCAGTCGCGCGCCGACGACATCTCGATCAGCAACTGGTTTCAGGTCCGCGACGACAAGCCCGGGAAGTACGTCCGGAACCGCAACATCAACTTCAATCAGTGGGCCGGGTGGAACTTCGACGGCGACCTGCGCTTCTCGGGCGCTAACGTCAACAGCCACTGGACGTTCATGAACAACTGGAGCATCGGCAGCGGCTTCAACGTCAACGTCGAAGGCTTCGCCGATCGGCACACGCGCGGCGGCCCGGGCGCGCTCGTCCCCGGCAACCTGAATCAGTGGGGCTACGTCGAATCTGACGAGCGCAAGAAGTTCTCGTACTACTTCAACTTCTCGTGGTTCAACGACCGGCATGGCTCCAGCGGCTGGAGCATCGATCCCGGCATCAACTTCCGGCCGTCCTCGGCGCTCCTCATCAGCGTCGGCCCGGGACTGAACACGAACGACAGCGATACGCAGTGGGTGGAGAACATGGCCATCGGTCCGCACACCCATTACGTGTTCGCCCGCATCAACCAGAAGACCGTCGGGATGTCGACGCGCCTGAACTACACGATGACCCCGACGCTCTCGTTGCAGATTTACGCGCGCCCCTTCGTCTCCGCGGGCCGCTACTCGAACTTCAAAGAGCTGATCAACGGCCGCGCGGACCGGTACGAAGACCGCTACGGGCCGTTCGCGTCTGCCGACAATCCTGACTTCAATTACCGCTCGTTCCGGACGACCAACGTCCTGCGCTGGGAATACCGGCCCGGCTCGGCGCTTTTCATCGTCTGGCAACAGGGCCGGGAAGAGGTCGCCTCGCAAGGAGATTTTCGCTTCGGCCGCGATCTCAGCGGAGCCTTCGGTGCCCCGGCCGCGAATGTCTTTCTGATCAAGGTGAGTCGCTGGCTGAATTTTTGAGCTCAGCGTTTTCTATACTACCGACGTGGTCCGCATTGCCGCGTTGCTGCTGTCCATCGCGCTTGCGGCGAGCGCGCGGCCGTCCCTCCAGCCCGAGTGGATCCAGTCATGGCTTGGCGAGTATGCGGCCGGTCGTCACGCCGACGTCGCCGCGAAGCTGAAATCGGTCAGCGACCTGAAGGCCTTCGAGGCCGACCTCGACAAGACCGCAGCGAAATGGCTGGCCGGCACGGCTGGAACGCCGGAGCTGCGGCGGCGCGCGCTGGCGGCGTTCGCGCTCGAAAGCACGAGCGCGCAGCTCGAGCGCGGCAGCGCGGCCACGAAACTGCTCGAGTGGGGATGCCGGCAGATTCGGCGTCATCCCAAGCCTGACGAGTTCGATCGCCTCTGGCACCTCGCCGCCTTCGCGCTGTTCGCGGGCGCGGTCGACCCGGACGGGCTCGAGGCGCATGTCGTGCACGCGCGGTTTCAGTTTCCCAAGGAGCCGTGGCTGGCGTTCGAGCGCGCGGTCGCGTCAGAGCTGCGGACGTTCCCCAGGGTCGTCGCCGAGTCCCGCATTCCGGCCGCGACGGTCACGAAGTCGATGGAGGAAGCGGTGAAGCGGTACACGGAGGCGGCGAGCAACGAACCGACGCGGGCGGAGGCGTTCCTGCGCCGCGGCCGGATCGAGCTCGCCCTCGGGCGCGCCGATCAGGCGCTGGAGTCGCTCGGTCGCGTGAGCCCGACCGACGACCCGAACGTGCAGTACTTGGGACACCTGTTCCGGGGCCAGGCGCTCGAACGATTGAAGCGCACGGACGATGCGAAACAGGCGTACGAAGCGGCGCTGACGCTGAGGCCGGAAACGCAATCGGCCTCGATGGCACTCGCGGCGCTGCTGTTCCGGCGGGGCGAACGTGACCTCGCGGATCGGCAGGTGCAGACCCTTTTCGATCGTCAAAAACGGACCGATGACCCCTGGTGGGTGTACTGGCCAGCCGATTATCGCCACCTCGACGCGCGGCTGGCCGCGATGCGATCGGCGGTCACGTCGGACGCGCCGCCGGGTGACCGATGAAGCGCCTGGCGGCCGGCATGCTCGTGGTTGTGTGTGTGACCGGCGGTCTCTCCTCCGCCCGGCAACAGCCACAACAGCCGCCCCGTTTCGTCGCGACGACCGAAGGCGTCACGGTCAGCGTGTCGGTTCTGCAGGGCGAGAAGTCGGTCCCGGGTCTGACCGCGGCCGACTTCGAGCTCCTCGACACCGGCGTGCCGCAGACGATCAGCGCGGTCTCCGTGGAGACGCAGCCGATCGACGTCACGCTGCTGCTCGACCTCAGCCGCAGCGTCGCCGGCCGCCGGCTCGAACGTCTCAAATTCGGCGTCGTCGAAATGGCGGAGCTGCTGAGAAAAGAAGACCGGCTGCGGCTGATCTCGGTGCAGCACGAGCTGCGCCTCGTCTTCCCGTTTCAACCCGGCAGCACGAAGCCGAACGTCGAGGCCGTCACCGCCTTCGGCGGCACGGCGCTGTTCGATGGCCTGGCGGCCGCCATGATGCACCGGATCGAACCCGACCGCCGGCAGTTCATCGTGGCGTACACCGACGGGATCGACACCATCAGCTTTCTCGATCTCGAGACCGTGCGCGACATCGCCGGCGCCTCCGACGCGGTCGTGCAGATTCTCGTGCCGGTGCCGTTCGACGGCCGCGGCCGTCCGCAAGGCTCGATTCCACAGGCCACGCAGATCCACGACCTGGCGGCGCGAACCGGGGGGAAGCTCTTTTGGGTGGACTTCGGCGCGCCGGTCGGGGCCGCATTCAAGCAAGCCGTTTCGGACTTTCGGACGAGTTACGTTCTGCGGTACGTGCCCGCCGGCGTCTCACGCGAGGGTTGGCACGACATCACCGTTCGCGTGAAAAAAGGGACCTACGAGGTGAGAGCCCGGAAGGGCTACACCAGTGTGATCAGCCGGCAGCGTCCGGAGAACTGAGCCTCGCGGTGCGGGTCGTTCAGCTCTTCAGCGCAATCACCGGATCGACCGTCGCCGCACGCGCGGCAGGCGCCCACGCCGCAAGGATGGCGAGCACGGTGAGCGCGAGCGCGATCGGCACGGACACGCGCGGATCGAACGTGCCCGCGCCGGCCACCATCGACTCGAGAACCCGTGCGCTCAACCAGGCGACGACGATCCCGCCCGCGGCGCCGATGACGACCAGCACGCCGGCTTCGCGCAGCACACCGCGAAGGATGTCCGCGGGCCGCGCGCCAAGGGCGATGCGCACGCCGAACTCGCGCGATCGCTGCGCCACGGATGTCGAGACGACGCCGAACAGGCCGACACCGGTGAGCAGGAGCGCGATCAGGCCGAACGCGACCGCGGTCCACATCACGATCCGCGCCGGGAAGAGGGGCACCCGGCGCAGGTCGTCGAACGTCATCACGTCGTACGGCGCGAGCCGGGCATCGATGCCGGCGATCTGCGATTTGAGCTCCTTCAGGACGGGCGCCGTGTCCACGCGCGTCCGGACGTACAGCGTGAAACTGCCCGGCGGCTCGAGCGCCGCCGGTACGTACAGGAACGGCCGCGGCGTCTCGCCGATCTCGTAGTACGCGTGATTGCGCACGACGCCGCTCACGGTCACCAATCCCCGTCCGACGATCTCGACCGGCTGGCCGACGGCGTTGCCGCTGGGCCAGTAGCGGCGGGCGAACGTCTCGTTGACGACCAGCGCGAGCGGCTTGACGTCCTGCGCCGGCCACGGTTGGCCCGCGACGAAGGGAATGCCGAGCGTCTGAAAGAACGCGGGACCCACCGTGTTGAAGTCAGCCAAGCTGATGCGCCGGCCGTCCGGACCGACGTATCCGGGCACGGCGATGCCCATGCGGTTGCGATTGAGCCCGAGCGGTACCGTCGTGCTGATGTCCGCGCTGGCGACGCCCGGATGGCTCCGGGCCGCCGCGAGCAGCCGATCGATCAGGTCGCGTCGGGCTTCGGGGGTTTCCAGGTGGAGGTTGAAGGATGACAGTCCCAGCCCGCCGGTGTCGAATCCTGGGGTGAGGCGCTGCTGCCGCACGAGCGCCGCGGCGAGCAGGCCGGCGGCGGTCAGGAGCACCACCGACACGGTGACCTGCACGAGGACACCCATCCGTCGAAGGCGCGAGCCCCGTCGCCCGCTCGTGACGGTTCCGCTTTCGTCTTTGAGCAGCTCGAACGCCCGCATGCGGCCCGCGCGCCACGCGGGCGCGAGGCCGATGATGAGGCCAGAGACGAGCGAGAGCCCGAGGCCGTACGTCACGAGCCGCCAGTCGAGCGCCGTCTCGAACGACAGATCGCCAAGGAGCTGGAGCGGCAGAGGTACACGTGAGAGCGCCGCGCCGATGAGCCGGGCGACCGCAAGTCCGGCCAGGCCGCCCACGACGGCCAGGCAGAGACATTCGGTCATCCATTCGATGGCCAGGCGGACACGGCCCGCGCCGAGCGATTGCCTGATGGCCATCTCGCGGCAGCGGGCGGCCAGGCGTGCCTGCATCACGCCCGCGAGGTTCGCGCACGTGACGATCATCAGCAGGACGGTGAACGCGTAAGCGGTGCCCAGGATCGGCGCCATCACCGTCCGGTCGGCTTCGTTCACGCCGGAGGCCGGCGTGATGTCGAGGCCAAACTTCATCGTGGCGTGGTCCGGAAAGCGCTGCCGGATGTCGGCGGCGGCGAGCTCGAGGTCGTGTCGAGCGGCGGCGAGGTCGGCGCCGGTTTGCAGCCGGCCGATCATCGAAAGCCAACCCCAGCCGCGCCGGCTCAGCGAGAGCCCGCTCGGCCTCACCGACTGGTGCATCGTCAGCGGCGCCCACAAATCGACGGCGTGCGCGTTGAAGGTGCCGCGATACGACGCCGGCGCCACGCCGATGATCGTGAACGCGACGCCGTTCACGTCGAGCGTCTGACCGACCGCGGCAGGATTTCCCGCGAATCGCGAGCGCCAGAAGCCGTGTGCGAGCACCGCGACCGGCTGGGTGCCCTCGCCGCCGGCGTCACGCTCGTCGATCAAGCGCCCGGCGGCCGGGGCGAGACCGAGCGCCCGGAAGTAATTGCCGGTGACGAGCTCGACCGTGCGCTTTTCAAGGCTTTCCCCGCCGCCGAATCGCGCGGACGTCACCGCGTGCGCGGCCAGATCGAGGCTCTTGGCCGCGGCCCGGGCGTCGAGGTAGTCGGGATAGGAGATGACGTCCCGGTTCGTTCCCTCCGCGACGCCATACACGCGCACCAGTCCGTGCGGCTGCGGGACAGAGATGGGCGCGATGAGAAAGGTGTTCACGAAGCTGAAGATCGTCAGATTGGCGCCGGTGCCAAGCGCGAGCGTCGCGATAGCGGTCATCGTGAAGAGCGGCTGGCGAGCGAGCTGACGAACGGTGTGCCGAAGATCTCGAAACCACATCCGCATGCGATTCTCCCGGTTCTCGTCCGATGGGCCGGACCACCGGCTGCTCACGGCCAGCCGGCGGCACTCGAGCGCGATCGCGAACAGCCGCAGGTCATGGCGGACTTGCGCGGTCGCGCGCGCCAGGCCGCGCGTGTGCGGCGCGGTTCGCGACGTCCACTCCTGGCGGAGATCGGCCGCTGCCGGATCGAAGGCGCGTTCACGAAGCGCTTCGGGGACCAGCCGCCGGCAGAGCTCCGGCCATCGGTCAGGCAAGCGAGCCTCGCTTCGTCAGACGCAGCGTGCCAAGCCGTTCGAGGTAGAACGCGCGCGTGTCGGACACCGCGCGGAGGCCCGCACGCGTCAGTCGATACCGGCGTTCTTTCAGCGTCTGCCCCGCGAGGATCTTCTGCTCGTACCACCCGTCCACGAGACCGGCCTCCTCGAGCCGCGCCATCATCTGATAGAAGGCGGGGCCACTGTTGCGGACCCCGACCGAGGACAGCAGGGCGCGAAGCTCGCGGCCGGCCTGCTCGTCAACGGACAGCGCCTCGAGGACCAGGAACTGGAGATGGGTGATCGGTGGCAGCTTGGGCGACATAATGCCGCATTATCTCACTAGGCATTAGAAGGGGCAAGTTGCGCTACCCTGATCCCACGCGAAAGTGGCGGAACTGGCAGACGCGCCGGACTTAGGATCCGGTGGCCGAAAGGCCTTGGGGGTTCGAGTCCCTCCTTTCGCACCCGCCTTCGCTCGCCGCTCTGGAGGGCAGTTGCGGCGAGCTACGGCGAGGCAGGCTTGCGTCGCTGGCCAAGGGCCAAGGCCCGAAGGCCAATGGCCGAAGAGGAAGCCTTATTTGACGGCGCGGTATCGGAGTGGAGCACGGACGACCACGTCCGGTCGTTTGACGCGAACTTCGAGCTCGTGCGCCTGTCCATCCCGCCGATCGTCGTGAAAGCCGAGCACGTAACGCTGGTGGAGCGCCCGAAGCGCGCGCCGGACCGGTGTGATGGGCGGCACGTTCACCTGGCGTTCGCGGAGATTCACCAGGCAGGACCCTCCTGTGGCGGCGACGATCGAGACCACGGATGAGCAGGGATCCGGGCTCGTCTGCTGCAGTGAAGCCATCGGCGGGAAGTGTTCGACGAGGAGGTGCACGGAGACTCCGGCGGCCACCGCGCGGTCGATGACGTCCGCCTTGCCAAACCGATTGCCGGTCGATCGCCCGTCGGTCCAGAGCATCACGGCTCGTGACCCGGACTCCGCGGAGACAAGATCAATCGCGGAAATCACCGCGTCCCACAGCGGCGAAGGGCCCATCCGCTCAATGGCGGGCACCGTCAGCACGTCCCTCACATGGCTGAAAAGGGCGAGGGAGTCTGAGGAGGCCGGACTGAGTGCCGGCTTGGCCGAGACGCGGCCCAATGCGGCACGGTCACCTGTCTCCAGCTGCAAAATGACGGACTCGAGGGTGCGGTGGTAGCGGGCATCCTCGCCGCGGTTGCGGTCATCCTCGCCAATGGGAGTGTTTCTGTTCCCCATGCTGAGGCTCATGTCGACGAGCATGGCGAGCACCAACGGACGACCCTCAGCCGAGAAAGAAACGATGGGTCGCGGAACGCCACTGACAAGGAGCTCGAAGTCAGCCTGCCCCAGGTTCCTTACCGGCGTGCCATCGATGGCTTCGACGCCGACATGCAGAATGATCGCCGGCGCCTGAGCGTTGACTGCCGACTCAGAGTAGATCGATCGGTCGTGACCGGCGAGACAGGCCAGAATGCCAGCGGCCAGGACGCGATTCACTGCCCCTCCGATGCGACATAGCTCTTCCGCGCCCGGGCGGTGAATCCATCGCGTTTGACTCGGACTTCCAGCTTGTGCGTGGCGCCGTCGAGAACGGCCGGCGTGAATCCGAGCAGATACTGATGGTGGAGCTCGTCGACGACGCGAGCGAACGACTCGCGCAGATTTGCCCGGCCTCCGAGCGTGAAGAAGCCGCCGCCGGTTTCCAGGGAGAGACTTCTCATCTCACCGCTCAGATCCGGCATGCCGATGGCGTAGAACATGAACTCCTCCAGCAGGGCGCGCGCGCTCACGCGCTCGAGGGTCGAGCAGAAATTGGCATACCCCGGCAGTGACTGCTGAGGACGGTCTGGCATGAGGACCAGCCGTCGCGGGACGATGCTCAAGTGGCACGCGTCGTCACCGTCGGTCAGCGCCAGGATCACCTTTCGTCCAGGCTCGGATGCGAGCGAACCCATCGCCGCATGGAGCGCGGACCAGAGCGGTGTGGGGCCGCCGGGCCAGAGCTCTTCCTCCAGGACGCGCGCAAGTACACCTGTGTCGCCGGTCAGGTGCGGACTGAGCGCCACTTCGTCCCCGAACGAGCCGATTCGGGCCCGGTCCATGGGGCCAAGCAGGTTCACGAAGTGCAACGCAGCCTCGCGGACCTGCCCGAACTCCGCAACCATGCTGTTGCTCATGTCGAGCATGACGGTCACGGTGATCGGGATCTCGTCGTTCGAGAACACCGTCAACTGGACCGGCCGGCCGTTATCGAGAATCTCGAAATCTTCGCGTGTCAGGTCCGGCACGAGGCGGCCGCCTCGATCCTGAACCGTCGCGTAGACCGCCACCGTGCGCACGCCGCCGCGAAAGGTGGGGTTCTGGCTTTGGACGCGTGCCGGCCAACCGCCGGCGACGAACGCCGCGACCGATAACGCCGTCAGGAGGCGCATCATGACCAAGCCTTGAGCGTGGAGTGAGCCGAGTGTACTACCCGGACTTGCCCTCCGCCGTAGCCCGAAGGGCGTAGGCGGGACATAATCGCTTCAGGATGAAGACCGAGTTCACCGAAGTCTCCGACACTCGCAAGAACCTCTCGTTCGAAATCCCGACCGACGTCCTCGACGCCGAGATCGATCGGGTCGCCCGCGGGTATTCGCGCACGGCGCGCGTGCCCGGCTTCCGTCCCGGCAAGGTCCCCGCGTCGGTGGTCAAGCAGCGCTACCGGGAGCAGATCCTCTATGACGTGGCGCATGACCTGATTCCCCGATTGGTGGGGGATGCCCTCCGCGAACGCGGGCTGGAACCGGTCGCCACACCGGACATTCGAGATGTCGTGCTCGAGGAAGGCCAGCCGATGACGTTCGTCGCTGACTTCGAGACGGTGCCGCCGATCGATCCGGGCGACTACACGGGGCTCACGCTTCGCAAACCCCCCGCGGTGCTCGAGGTCGGTGCCGTCGATCGCGCGCTCGAACAGTTGCGCCAGCGCGCCGCGCGCTGGCATCCGGTGGAGGATCGGCCGGCCGGCACCGGCGATACGTTGCTGCTCGATCTTGCGCGCACCCGGCGCACGGGCTTGATTGAGATTCCGGGAGAAGGACCGTCGCGATCGCCGGATGACAAACCCGAGCAGATGCAGAACGTGTCGATTGAGCTCGGCGCCAAGGCGAATCCCCCGGGATTCGACACGCAGCTCTCGGGCACGAACGCCGGTGAGGCGCGATCGTTCACAGTCAGTTACCCACAGGACTACGAGGTGCCGGACCTGGCCGGCGCAACGGTGGACTACGACGCGACGATCAAGGGCATCCGCCGCAAGGAGCTGTTACCGCTCGACGACGACTTCGCGAAGGAAGTGAGTGAGCTCGGGACGCTCGACGCGCTCCGGGATCGCGTGCGCGAAGATCTGCAGAAAGGCGCCGAGCATGACGCGGAGCACCAGGTCCGGCACGAGCTGTTGCAGACCCTCGCCAGCCGCCTCAAGACCGCGCCGGACGTGCTCGTCGATCAGGAGATCGAGCGGCGGCTGGAGGAGTTCGTCCGCCGGCTCATGGAACAGGGCATTGATCCCACCAAGGCGAACATCGACTGGGCCGACTTCCGCGAGCGGCAGCGGGGACCGTCGGCCGACACCGTCCGGAGCACGCTGGTGCTCGACGAGATCGCCCGCCGCGAGTCGATCGACGCCGACGATGCCGATATCACGGGTGAAGTCGAGCGCTTCGCCGAGCGCGCCGGCCGCACGCCGGCGGCCGTCCGCGCCAGACTCGAGAAGGAAGGCGGCCTCGATCGCATCCGCGCCGGCATGCGCCGCGAGAAGACGGTGACCTGGATTCTCGAAAAGGCACAGATCGTCACGGGATGACGCGGGGTTTCTGTTGCTGGGGTGATCTTGATCAAAAAGAAACCTGAGGTCTTCAGCTAACATGTCCAACATGCCCGAACTCCGCGCCCAGCTCGTCCCGATGGTCGTCGAACAGACGAACCGCGGCGAACGCGCCTACGACATCTTTTCCCGGCTCCTCAAGGACAGCATCATCTTCATCGGCACGCCGATCGACGACGGCGTCGCCAACCTCGTCATCGCGCAAATGCTGTTTCTCGAAGCCGAAGATCCCGATCGGGACATCCTGCTTTACATCAACTGTCCGGGCGGGTCGATCACGGCGGGGCTCGCGATCTATGACACGATGCAGTTCATCAAGCCCGACGTGCAGACGTATTGCATCGGTCAGGCGGCGTCGATGGCGGCGGTGCTCCTCACGGCCGGGGCGAAGGGCAAACGGTTCACGCTGCCGAACGCACGCATCCTGATCCACCAGCCGTGGATGTCGGGCCTGGCGGGCCAGGCGAGCGACATCGACATTCATGCCAAGGAAATCCTGCGCATGCGCGAGCGCTTGAATGAAATTCTGTCGCTGCACACCGGCCAGCCGCTCGCGAGGATTCAGGACGACACCGATCGCGACTACATCATGGGCGCAAATCAGGCGAAGGAATACGGTATTATCGACGATGTCCTCATGCGCCGGGCGTGATCCGGGACCCCGCTAACGCCCCCCGTCCGACGGCCGATAATCGAGAGAGGAGACACGGGTTAGCCCAATGACGACGAAGAAGACGGGCGATGCAGAAGTCCTTCGTTGCTCGTTCTGCAACAAGGACCAGAACGACGTCCGCAAGCTGATCGCGGGCCCGACCGTCTTCATCTGCGACGAATGCGTCGAAGTCTGTAATGACATCATTGCGGACGACAACAAATTTGACCGGGGCACGCGCTCGTCGCTGCCGATGCCGGTCGATATCAAGAAGTTCCTCGACGAATATGTAATCGGCCAGGAGCAGACCAAGAAGAAGCTGGCCGTCGCCGTCTACAACCACTACAAACGGCTGGAGATTCAGAAGCAGTCGCGCGGCCGCCACGACGTCGAGCTCACCAAGTCCAACATCCTGCTGATCGGGCCGACCGGCACCGGCAAGACGCTGTTGGCGCAGACGCTGGCGCGCCTGCTTTCCGTCCCGTTCACGATCGTCGACGCCACGACGCTCACTGAAGCCGGCTACGTCGGCGAGGACGTCGAGAACATCATCCTGAAGCTCCTGCAGGCGGCCAGCGGCGACATCGAGAAGGCGCAGCAGGGGATCATCTACATCGACGAGGTCGACAAGATCTGCCGCAAGGACGAGAACCCGTCGATTACGCGCGACGTCTCGGGCGAGGGCGTGCAGCAGGCGCTGCTCAAGATCCTCGAGGGCACCGTCGCCAACGTGCCGCCCCAGGGCGGCCGCAAACATCCGCACCAGGAGTTCTTCCAGGTCGACACGACGAACATCCTCTTCGTCTGCGGCGGCGCGTTCGTCGGCCTCGACAAGCAGATCGCGCGCCGGCTCGGCAAGAAGACGATGGGCTTCAAGACCGAAGCCAGGAGCCAGGTCAAGGAGTCGTCGGCGCTCGTCGAGCAGGTCGAACCGGAAGACCTCATCAAGTACGGCCTCATCCCGGAGTTCGTTGGACGGCTGCCCGTCGTGGGCGCGCTGCACGAGCTTGACAAGGCCGCGCTCATCCAGATCCTCACTCAGCCTCGCAACGCGATCACCCGGCAGTACCAGCGGCTCTTCGAGTACGAAAACGTCAAGCTTCGATTCACGGACGATGCCCTGGAAGCGATCGCGGAGGCGGCGCTGCGCCGGAAGATTGGCGCGCGCGGCCTGCGCATGATCATCGAGGACATCATGCTCGACCTGATGTACACCCTGCCCGGCCAGAAGAAGATTCGGGAGTGCGTCATCACACGCGAGGTGGTAGAGTCGAAGGAGAAGCCGATCACCGTCATCGAAAAGGCAGGATGACATCGATCGATTGAAGGATCGCTCGATCGCGCGAGTGAAGAGCACGATCGATCGAGACCAGCGGTTGTCAATAGATCGATAGCGCGATCGGGCGATAGATACATTTCCCCATGGATCAGTACGAAACGCTCCCCGTCGTTCCGCTCCGCGACGTCGTGGTATTCCCCCACATGATGATGCCGTTCGTCATTGGACGGCCGTCCTCGACGCGCGCACTCGAACACGCCCTGGTCACCGACAAGCGGATCTTCCTCGCCGCCCAGCACGACGCGTCGATCGACGATCCCCAGCCGGCCGACATCTACACGATGGGGTGTGTCGCCAACATCGTCCAGTCGCTGAAGCTGCCCGACGGCAACATCAAGGTGCTGGTCGAGGGCGTCGAACGCGCCCGCGCCGTCGAGTGGAAGGAAGACAAGGGGTTCTACCGGGTGACCGTGAAGCTCGTCGGCCGCAAGGCCGAGACCGCCTCCGACGCCGAAGGCGTCATGAGCCGCGTCGTCTCGCTGTTCGAGCAGTACATCAAGCTCTCGAACAACCTCCAGTACGACGCGATGATCGCGGCCGTGCGCGTGGACGACCCGTCCCGCCTCGCCGACACGATCGCGGCGCACCTCCAGGTCGGCGTCGAGGAAAAGCAGAACCTGCTCGAGATCATCGCCCCCGTCGAGCGGCTGTCGCGCATCATCACGGTGCTCGAGGCCGAGGTGGACAAGCTCCAGGTGGACCGCCGGATCCAGTCTCGCGTGAAGAAGCAGATGGAGAAGGCGCAGAAGGAGTACTACCTCAACGAGAAGATGAAGGCGATCCAGCGCGAGCTGGGCCGCAAGGACGAGAAGGGCAACGAGGTCGAAGACCTCAAGAAGAAGATCGAACAGGCGCGGATGCCGAAGGAAGTCGAGCGCAAGGCGATCGACGAGCTGAAACGGCTCGAGGCCATGCCGCCGATGTCGGCCGAAGCGACCGTGTCGCGCAACTACCTCGACTGGCTCATCGCCGTCCCCTGGCACAAGAAGACCAAGGAAAGCCGCGACCTCAAGCGCGCCGAGACGATTCTTCACGAGGACCACTACGGCCTCGACAAGATCAAGGAGCGCATCCTCGAGTTCCTGGCCGTCCGGGTGCTCGTCAAGAAGCCGAAGGCCACGATCCTGACCTTCGCCGGGCCTCCGGGCGTCGGCAAGACGTCGCTCGCCAAGTCGATCGCGCGCGCCATGAACCGCAAGTTCGTGCGCCTGTCGCTCGGCGGCGTCCGGGACGAGGCCGAGATTCGCGGCCATCGCCGCACCTACATCGGCGCGTTTCCGGGCCAGATCATCCAGATGATGAAGAAGGCCGGGACGCAGAATCCGGTCTTCCTGCTCGACGAAGTGGACAAGATGTCGATGGACTTCCGCGGCGACCCGTCCGCCGCCCTCCTCGAGGTCCTCGATCCCGAGCAGAACCACACGTTCCTCGACCACTACCTCGACGTCGAGTTCGACCTGTCGCACGTGATGTTCATCTGCACGGCCAACGTGCTGCACACGATTCCGCAGGCGCTCCGCGACCGCATGGAAGTGCTGCAGCTCGCGGGCTACACCGAGCAGGAGAAGATCGAGATCGGCAAGCGGTTCCTGGCCCCCAAAGCGATCGAGGGCGCCGGTCTCACCAACGAGAACCTCACGTTCGCCGACGAGGCGTTCCAGACGATCATCCAGCGCTACACGCGCGAGGCTGGTGTCCGCAATCTCGAGCGCGAGATCTCGTCCATCTGCCGCAAGGTCGCGCGCAAGGTCGTCGTCGAAGGCAAGACGTTCTTGGTGGAGATTGCGGCCGCCAAGGTGACTGAATACCTGGGCGTCCCGCGCTTCCGGCCGTCGGTGGCCGAAGAGAAGAACGAGATCGGCATCGCGACCGGCCTGGCCTGGACCGAAGTCGGCGGCGAGATCCTCGTGACCGAGGCGACGCTGATGCCCGGCCGCGGACGACTGACGCTGACCGGCAAGCTCGGCGACGTCATGCAGGAGTCCGCGCAGGCCGCGATGAGCTGGGTCCGCGCCCGCTCAGCCGAGCTCGGCATTCCGCGTGACTTCAACCGCAGGACCGACGTGCACGTGCACATCCCCGAGGGGTCGATTCCGAAGGACGGCCCGTCGGCGGGGATCACGCTGGCGACCGCGCTCGTCTCGGCGATCGCGGGCGTGCCCACGCGGCGCGACGTCGCGATGACGGGCGAGATCACGCTCCGGGGCAAGGTCCTGGCGATCGGCGGGGTCAAGGAGAAAGTGCTCGCCGCGCACCGCGCGGGCGTCACGACGATCGTGCTGCCGAAGGACAACGAGAAGGATCTCGCCGACATTCCGAAGAACGTGCTCGACACGATGAACGTGCACCTCGTCGAGACGATGGACGAAGTTCTTCGCGAGGCGCTCGCCGCGCCACTGCCGGCTGCCCTGCCGCCACCGTCGGAGAGGGAAATCAAGGATTTGGGCCTTCGGCACTGAGGGAGACCTCCGAGGTCATTTTACGAAAACCGTAAAATGACCTCGGAGGTCCTTGGTCGCCCCACACCTCTCAAACTCCGGGTGACCTTCAGTTCTCGGGCAGTCTGCTTCACCCAGTCGCTCGTCCCAAACGGACGACTCTTCGCAACCGATCGCCTGATCTGCGACACCGCGGTGGTTTCGATCTGGTTGACGAGCGTCAGCCAGTCGGGCGGTCGCACAATTGGCCATGCTTCGAGTTTGATCTGATCGCGGTTTTTGCAACGGTCAGCCAGACTCGACCACGTCCAATCTTCGGCGCGGTCGACCAGCCGCGCGCGAAGGGCGTTCTGCTCGACATAACGGCACACTGTGAGAAAATGCCGGTCCGTCTGGACCGGGAATGCTTTGAATCGACCCTGGTATACCGAACCCGTTCCAGTTGTCGCGCGATATTTGTGCCAGCGCTTGCTGTGCGTGGCCGTCATCCACCGCATGAAATTCGACATTTCCTTCTCACGCGAGGGCCACGCCACGAGGTGAAAGTGGTTGGGCATCACGCAGTACGAAAGGATGCGGAGCGGAATGCGCGCCTGTGCTTCCGCAAACACGTTGAGGAACGCTTGATAGTCCCAGGGGTCCCCAAACAGCTGCGCTCGGCGCACCGCTCGATTGATGACGTGGAAAATGAAACCTGCGGTTGCGATTCTGGGAGGGTACGGCACGCAGGCGTACAATCAATTTGGCTGCCAGGCTGGGGGAAAGACCTCCGAGGTCATTTTACGGTTTTCGTAAAATGACCTCGGAGGTCATTTCATTTCCACGCCACCAGCGCCGCATTATTCCCAGCCCCCGTCGCCATGACGACGAACTGCCGGCCCGATCGGGTCCGGTACGTCATCGGCGTCCCTGAGGACCGGCGCGGCAGCTCCGCGCGCCAGATTTCCTGTCCGGTCGTCTTATCGAATGCGTAGAGCGCGTTGTCGGCGCCGCCGCCCAGGACGAGTCCGCCCTTCGTGACGATGACGCCGGGCGCGCCGGCGACGCCGAGGCGCGGAGGCAGCGCGACGCCCTGCAGTGCCGCGTGATTGCGGATGGACGGCGTGTCGCCGAACGGCACGCGCCAGGCGATCGAGCCCGTGTTGAGGTTGATGGCGACCAGCTCGCCGTACGGCGGCTTCACGATCGGCAGCCCGGCTCCGCCGCTTCGCGGAATGAACGTCGTTCCGCCGCCGCTGTTCCCGATGAAGTCGGCGTCCACCTCCGCCGCGCGCGGGTTCGCCGTCGTGCGGTCCGGCGCGACGATGCGGATCACCGCCGGCGAGTGGCTGGTCTTGACGTACAGAAACCCGCTCTCCGGATCGAACGCGCCGCCGCCCCAGTTGGCCCCGCCGATGACGCCGGGCCGCATGAAGGTGCCCTCCACCGACGGCGGCGTGTACAGCCGACCGAGCCGGTACTTCTTCAACTCCTCGAGCGCCGCGGCCTTCAGCTCCGGCGTGAGGTCGAACACGTCATCGGCCGTCATCCCCTGCGGCGTAATGGGTTCCGGGCGCTCCGGAAACGGCTGCGTCGGCCACGCGCGCTCCCCGGCGACGTCGCTCGGCGGAACCGTCCGTTCCTCGATCGGCCAGATCGGTTTGCCGGTGGCCCGGTCGAACACGAAGACCAGGCCCTGCTTCGTGAGCTGCGCGACGGCGTCCACGCGCCGGCCGTCCACCGTCATCGACACGAGGTTCGGCGCCGACGCCGGATCGTAGTCCCACAATCCGTGATGCACGATCTGAAAGTGCCAGCGGCGACGTCCGGTCGCCGCGTCGAGACAGACGAGCGACTCGCCGAAGAGATTCGCGCCGGGACGGCGTCCCCCGAAGTAGTCGTTGCTCGGCGTGCCCACCGGCAGATAGACGAGGCCGCGCCGCTCGTCGAGGCTCATCGGCGCCCAGACGTTCGTATGACCGGTGTACTTCCACGAACCGCCTTCCCACGTCTCGTGTCCGAACTCCCCCGGCCCCGGCACCGTGTTGAACCGCCACACCTGCTTGCCCGTCCGCGCGTCGAACGCGCGCACGTCGCCCGGCGGATCCTGCCGGTACATCAGCCGATCCCCCACGCCGTTCCCGACGATGACCAGGTTGCGGTACACGATCGGCGGCGACGTGTTCGTGTAGTGCTGCCGGTTGACCGGCCAGCGGAGGCCTTGCGTGAGGTCGACGATCCCCTTCTCGCCGAAGGACGACACGGGCTCACCCGTCTTCGCGTCGAGACAGATCAAACGATAGCGGCTGGCGAGAAAAATGCGGAGCCGGCCGGCGTCGCGCCACGCGGCCACGCCGCGGTGCACGAACCCCGTCCCGTTCGGCGGCTGCCCGTCTTCGTAGGACTTCGGATCGAACGACCAGAGCTCCTTGCCGGTCTCGGCGTCGAGGGCGACGACGCGGTTGTACATCGTGCTCACGTAGAGCACGTCGTCGATCATCAGCGGCGTGTTCTGAAAATTGCCAGGCCGGGTACCGAACGCCGGCATCACGTCCTCAGCCGGTTTCCACTCCCACGCCAGCTGAAGCCGCGCGACGTTCTCACGACTGAGATCGGCAAGCGGCGAGTAGTGGCTGGCCCCCGCGTCACCCGCATACGTCGGCCATTCCTGTATGCCCGGAGAGTTCTGGGCGCCCGCCGACGACAGCACCAGAACTGAAATCGCCACGGAAACGACGAGTCTCGTGTGCATGTGCGGCCCACTCCCGGCCGATAGAATACTGAAAGACCCCGACCCCATGCGCCTGTGGATTGCCCTTTGCGCGGCCGCGCTCGTGGCGGCCGGCACGTCGTTCGACGCCCGTCAACCGCAGGGCACGCCAGCGGCCGCCGGTGCATCGCGGCTGCCCGATCGCGCCGAGCGCATCGTCGATTACAGAATCGGCGTGAAGCTCAATCACGAGATGCGGCAGCTGATCGGCCAGCAGCGGCTGATCTGGCGTAATCCGTCCAACGACACGATCCCGGATTTGTGGTTCCACCTGTACCTGAACGCGTTCAAGAGCCCGAACACGACGTTCTTCAAAGAGTCGGGCGGACAGCTCCGCGGCGCCGCCCAAGGGCAGGACAACTGGGGATGGATTCAGATCAATTCGCTGAAGCTCGAGGACGGCACCGACCTCACCGGGGCGATGCGCTTCGACCAGCCTGACGATCAGAATCCCGAAGACCAGACGGTGATGCGCGTCCCGCTCCCGACGCCCGTGCCGCCCGGCGGCACGGTGACGCTCGACTTCATCTTCACGGCACAGCTGCCGCGGGTGTTCGCGCGGACCGGCTACTTCGGCGACTTCTATCTAGTGGGTCAGTGGTTCCCGAAAATCGCGGTGTACGAGCCGGCCGGCAGGCGCGGCCGGACGGCGGGCGGCTGGAAGTGCCACCAGTTCCACGCGCACTCGGAGTTCTACGCGGATTTCGGACGCTACGTGGTCGAGATGACGGTCCCCGGATCGTTCACCGTCGGCGCAACGGGACGGCGAACGGCGGAACGCAAAAACGCCGACGGCACGGCGACGTACACCTACGAACAGGAAGACATCCACGATTTCGCCTGGGCGGCCGACCCGAACTTCGTTGTCGTGCGCGAGACATTTTCAGCCGCGCGCGAAGTGACCCCGGCCGAACAGGAACGGACCGCGACGCTCCTCGACCGGCCGATCGGCGACGTGGCGCTCACCGACGTCGACATCACGCTCCTCATGCAGCCGGTCCACATGCCGCAGGCCGCGCGCCATATGCGTGCCGTGAAAGCGGCGGTGAAGGACTTCGGACTCTCGTACGGGCGCTACCCGTACGCGACGTTGACGGTCGTCGATCCTCCCGAAGGCGGCGAAGGCGCCGGCGGGATGGAGTACCCGACCTTCATCACCGGCGGTACGAGCCGCTTTTTGAACCACCGGCCCCTGGATCAAGTACTTCTGCCGGAACAGATCGTGATCCACGAATTCGGGCACCAGTTCTGGTACGGCCTCGTCGCGAACAACGAAGCCGAGGAGGCGTGGCTGGACGAGGGCATCACCTCCTACTCGAGCGCGCGCATCATCGATCGGCACTACGGCGCCGATCGATCGTTTGCGTCGCTTTTCGGCCTGCGGCTCAGCGAGCTCGAACTGGTGCGCACGCTGAACATGCCGACACCTCGCCCCGGGAAGGTCCGCCAGCCGTCCTGGACGTACCTGGACGATCAAAGCTACGGCTTCTACTCGTACATGAAGCCGGAACTGGTGCTCGGGACGCTCGAAGGGCTGCTCGGCGAACAGACGATGGCGCGCGTGATGCGCACGTATCACGAGCGCTGGCGGTTCGGGCATCCGTCGAGCGACGACTTCTACGCGGTCGCGAGCGAGGTCTCGGGGCAGGACCTCACGCCATTCTTCAAGCAGACGATCGAAGGCGCCGACATCCTCGACTACGAGGTCTCATCCGTCGCGGCCGTTCAACTGGAATCCGGTGGCACGAACGGATCGGCGGCCTTCGAGAGCTCGGTGCTCGTCCGCCGGCTGGGCGGCGTGACGGTCCCCGTCGAGATCGCGGTCAAGTTCGAGGGCGAGGGGCCGGAGCGTGTCACGTGGGACGGCCAGGACGAGTGGAAGAAGCTCACGTTCAGACGGCCGTCGAAAATCGAATGGGCGCAGGTCGATCCCGGGCACTTGCTCCGGCTCGACGTCAACTGGGTCAACAACGCCAGGCGCCTCTCGGCCGATCACCGGGTCGCGACGAAGTGGAGTGCGCGCTGGCTCTTCTGGCTGCAGAACGTGCTCAGGCTGGCAGGGGTATGAGATGTTGACCACATCGGTCGGGCGCGGCATCCGCGCCATCTTCACCCACGCCCGAACGGCGATCCTCCTGTGGCTCGTGAACATCGCGCTCGCGATGGTCGCGTTCCTGCCTATCTGGTGGTGGTGGTCGCGCACGGTCATGCTGCCGGAGACCGATCCGCTTCTCGAGCGCTTTCATGTCGGCATCTTTCGCGACCTCCTGATCGACGGCGGGGCATCCGGACTGCTGACCCTCGGCCTGATCGTCGTCGCGCTCGTCGTGGTCGCGCTTCCCGTCAGCGTGTTCCTCTCCGGCGCCACGCTCGAGGTGCTGATCACGGAGGACGGTCTGCCATTCGTGCAGCGCTTCCTCCGCGGAGGCGCCCACTTCTTCTGGCGCTTCCTGCGCCTGATGATTCTCGGCGGCGTGGTCATGATTCTGAGTCTCGCCGCAACCGCCATCGGCATCGACTCCCTGGTCGGCCCGCTCAACCGATCGAGCTGGCCGCCGGGAGGGTTCGTGGCGCTCGCGATCGAAGGGCTCGCCATCGGCCTCGTCGCGATGTATTTCCTGCTGTCGTTCGACTACGCGCGGATCCGGCTGGCGTTGAGCGACCGTGGCGGCGTCCTTCGCGCCTGGCTGTCGTCGCTGGCGCTCGTCGCGCGGCACCCGGTCCGGACGTACGGGCTCGCGTTCGTCTTCGGCGTGCTGTTCGTCGGGGCGGCGGCCGGATACCTCCTCGTCGTCGCCCGGCTCGGCTCCCACACCATAGGACTGATCCTCGCCGGGATCGCGCTGCAGCAGGTGTTCGTGCTCGTCCGGGTCGCGCTTCGCGTGGGTCTGCTGGCGGGCGAAATGGAGATGTACCAATGGCTCCGCCCGGCGGTACCCAGCGGCCGTGCCGCGCCTGACCTGCCGGCCCCGGCGGCCGACGCGCGCATCGACCTCACGCTCGCACAGTAGAATCCCGCCATGACCTACCGTTTCGGTCCGTTCCGGGCCGATCGGATCGGCTATCGCGTGTTCGAGGCCGAACGGGCGCTCGACCTCACGCCGAAGCTGCTCGATCTGCTGTTCTATCTCCTGGAGCGGCCGGCCACGCTGGTCACGAAGGAAGAACTGCTCGAACAGGTCTGGCCCGGGGCCAACGTCACGGACAACGCGCTCGCGCAGGCGATCTCGGATCTCCGGGATGCGCTCAACGACTCCCCGAGCGCGCCGACGTACATCCGGACGGTGGCGCGTCGCGGATACCGGTTCGTCGCGCCGGTGGAGGCGGAGGCGCCGGCCGCGCCGAAGGATGGACCTCGGGAGTCGTTGCCCCTGAAGACCCCCGCGACTCCCGAGATCACCAACCTCGCCGTGCTCGACTTCGCGAACGTGACGGGCGATCCGGACGTGGCGTGGCTCGGCGCGGGCATCGCCGAAACGGTCACGAGCGATCTGGCCGCGCTGAATCACCTCCGGGTCATCGATCGCTGGCGCGTCGCACAAGCCGGACGTCGGACGAACGGCGGCATGCACGAGATGGCGGCGGCCCTCGGCGCCAGCCTGATCGTCACGGGCAGCTACCAGCGCATCGGACCGCATCTGCGCATCACGGCCCGGCTCGTCGATCTCGCGAGCGGCGAGGCGATCGCCGACGCGAAGGTGGACGGCCCCCTCGAAGACGTCTTCCGGCTGCAGGACGGCATCACCGTGGCGTTCGCCCGCGATCTCGGCGTACCGGCGACCCCTCGCGCGGGCCGTCTCGGCGTCAGGGAAACCTCGAGCCTCGACGCGTACCGCGCGTACACCGAAGGGTGGCTCAAGATCGAAAGCCTCGACACGACGCTCATCAGCGATTCGATCCGCGACTTCGAACGGGCCATCGCGATCGATCCGCGATACGCCATCGCCTACACGGGCATCGCCAACGCGGAGTTCGTCGCGTACGAGATGACACGCGCCGAGCGCGTCCCAAACCTGGCCGCGCTGGCATCGGGAATCGAGCACGCGCGCCACGCTATTCATCTCGACGATCGGCTCGCTGAAGCGCACGCGACGCTCGCCTTTCTTCTCTCGAGCGCATTGAAGTTCGACGAGGCGAGGCGGGCGGGACAGCAGGCCGTGATGATCGAGCCGGACAACTGGCGGCATCATTACCGCCTCGGTCACGCGAGCTGGGGCGAGGCCCGGCTGAATGCGTGCAAGCGCGCGATCGCGCTCTATCCACAGTTTGCGTACGCGAGTCTCGAAATGGCCATGGTCCATGTCGCCCGTGGCGACCTGGAGACCGCCCAGGACGTCTTGCGAGAGGGCGTCATGGGGCAGGACCGGCCGGGGCGGACGTCGGATCGCTTTCCGGCTATTGGATTCCACTGGATGTCGGGCGTCGTGCGAGCGGCTCGGGGCGACGCCGCGGGCGCGATAGACGAGTTCAACCTCGAGCTCAGCCAGGTGCATCCCCGGCGTTTCTACGGACCCGAGTACGCGGCGGCCGCGCTGGTGTCGCGCGGCCACGCCGAGCTCGCGCTCGGTCAGCCGGATCGCGCGCGCGAGACGTTTGCCGCCGCCCTCACGTACATCGCCGGCTACGGCCGCGCGCTGGTGGGTCTGTCGCTCGCGGCATTGAAACTCGGCGACACGGCCGCGGTTGCCGCCGCGCGAGAGGCAACCCGCGAGGCGATGGCCGCTCACGAGCAGACGGGCCGCGCGCACGAGGCGTTCATGATTGGCGCATGCGACGGCGCCGCCCATGGCGATCCCGCCGCGGCACTCGACGCCCTGGAACGCTTGCTGGCATCGGGGCCTCCCAGCGTCCTGGGCTGGACCCTGCCGGTGGAACCCTTTTTCCGGCCCCTGGCCGGCCAGGTGGGGTTCGCCCGCGTGCTGGCGAGGCTTGCGGAACGGGCCCGGTGACGCGTATTCACCGGATCTCACCCTTCCTCACGGCCGTTTCAGGACTTTCACGGGCCCCCGGCGTATCTTCCTGACGAGCACGATAATGGCCAGGCTGATTCGCTACGCCGTCCGGTCTTTCCTGTGGATGCTGACCCACACGATCTACCGGATCCGCATCGTCGGGCGCGAGCACGTGCCGGCGAAGGGCCCGGCGCTGATCATCTCGAACCACATCTCGATGATCGACGGCGCGCTCGTCGGCGCCTCGATCGATCGGACGGTGCGGTTCCTGGTCTACGGACCCCACTTCCGGCTGCGCGGCCTGCACTGGCTCATGCGCCAGCTCCACGCGATTCCTGTCACAGCGGGCAACCGCCGTGAGGTCGTGAAGGCCATCGAGCACGCGCGCGCCGAGCTCGCCGCCGGCCACGTTGTTTGCATCTTCGCGGAAGGCGCGGTCACGCGCACCGGCAACCTGCTGCCGTTCAAGCGCGGGTTCGAGCGCATTGTCGAAGGGCTCGACGTGCCCGTCATCCCGATCTACCTCGATCGCGTCTGGGGCAGCATCTTCAGCTACAAGGGCGGCAAGTTCTTCTGGAAGCGGCCCGAGCGGCTGCCGTACCCGGTGACCGTCGTCATCGGACGGCCGCTGCGCCCGGCCGTCAGCGCCGCCGAAGCCAGACTGGCCGTCATGGAGCTTGCCTCGGAAGCGTCGCGCGATCGGCGGCCGCGCACGGACCTGTTGCACACGGAATACATCCGGATTGCGAAGCGGCGCTGGCGGCATCCCGCCATCGCCGACAGCACGGGACAGAACCTGACGCATGGGCGAACGCTCGTCGGAGCGATGCTCTTCGCGCGCCTGCTCAAACAGCGCACGCCGGACGAGCGGATGGTCGGGCTCCTGCTGCCCTCATCGGTCGGTGGCGCCCTCGCCAACATCGCCGTGCTGATGGCCGGACGGATCCCGGTCAACCTCAACTTCACCGTCGGCAAGGAAGCGCTCGAAGCGGCGATCGCCCAGGCCGGCATCCGGACGATCGTGACGTCGCGCATATTTCTTACGAAGGCCTCACTGCCGGAACTTCCGGGCATGGTGTTCCTCGAGGACCTTCGTAAGGAAATCGGCCGAGGGGCGAAGATCGGCGCCCTGCTGCAAGCCCGGCTGATGCCGGCGTCGTGGCTGCGCCGCCGGCTGGGCGGACAACTGACCTCGGACGCGCTCGCCACGGTGATCTTCTCGAGCGGGAGCACGGGCCTTCCGAAGGGCGTGATGATCACGCACGCGAACATCCTCGCCAACGTGGATTCACTCGCGCAGATCTTCCGCATGGAGCAGTCGGATTGCTTCATCGGCGTGCTGCCGTTCTTCCACTCGTTTGGCCTCACCGGCACGTTGTGGTTCCCGATGCTCCAGGGCGCGCGCGTCGCCTACCACCCGAACCCGATGGACGCGAAGACGATTGGCGAGCTCGCCGCCACGCACCAGGCGAAGATGCTGATCAGCACGCCGACGTTCTGCATGTCGTACCTCCGCCGGTGCACGAAGGAGCAATTCGGCAACCTCAAGTACGCGATTGTCGGCGCCGAAAAGCTCCGGCCGCAGCTGGCAACCGCCTTTCGGGAGCAGTTCGGCGTCGATCTGCTCGAGGGGTACGGCTGCACGGAGATGTCGCCGGTCGTCTCGGTCAATCTTCCGGACGTCGACCACCTCAAGGAACGGCAGATCGGGACGAAGCCCGGCTCGGTCGGACATCCGATCCCGGGCGTCGCGGCACGGATCGTGGACCAGGACACCGGCGAGGGCCCGATCTTCGACCGCGAGGGCCTGCTGCTCGTCAAAGGACCGAACCTGATGACCGGTTACCTCGATCAGCCCGCCAAAACCGCCGAAGTCATGCGCGACGGGTGGTACGTCACGGGCGACATCGCGAAGATGGACGAAGACGGGTTCATCTTCATCACGGACCGGCTCTCACGCTTCAGCAAGATCGGCGGCGAGATGGTGCCGCACGTGAAAATCGAGGAAGCGATCAACGACGCGCTCGGCGATTCCTGCTCCGCCGTCACGGCGGTGCCCGATCCGGCGCGCGGCGAACGGCTGGTGGTGTTCCACACGCGCGGCGACGTCACCGCCGAGGCGCTCTGGGAGCGGCTCTCCGGCACGGAACTGCCGCGCTTATGGCTGCCACGCCGCGAGAACATTCACTACATCGAGACCATTCCGACGCTCGGCACGGGGAAAGTCGATCTCCGCCGCCTTCGTCAACTCGCGGCCGAGCGATCGGGCGTCACGGCGTAGACAACCATGTTCACGCTGATTCTCGCGGCGCTACTCATTGGTCTCTGGCTCGCCTACAAGCGGCTGCGGACTCGCATCGAAATCCTCGAAGCACGGCTGAACGCCGCCGAACCGGCGTCCGTGGTCGCTGGCGCCACGGGGTCCGTCTCAAGCGAGGCTTCGATGCCGGCGCGATACGCCGACCGCGCGCCCGTGCGCGCGACACCTCCGCCCGCACCTGCTGCACTGCCGCCGTCTGTTCCAGCGATGGAGGCGGCGAAGACGCCCGACGCGATCCCCACTCCCTCCACCCCGCAACCGCATGCGATGCCGGCGGGCGCGGACGGCTGGGAGGTTGTCGTCGGCACCAGCTGGCTGAACAAGATCGGCGTGCTCGTCTTCGTCATTGGCGTGGCGCTGCTCGTCGGGTACTCGATGACCCAGCTTGGTCCTGCCGGACGCGTCGCCATCGGGTTCGGGATCAGCGCGGCCATGCTGGCCACCGGCGTCGTGCTGGAGCGCAGGGACGACTACCGGAACTACGCCCACGGTCTGGTGGCCGGCGGTTGGGCCGCCGCCTACTTCACGGCCTATGCGATGCACGCGCTGCCTGCGGCGCGCATCGTCACGAGCCCGCTCGTGGGTACGATCGGCCTCATCGCGATCGCGGCCGGCATGATCGCCCACTCGCTGCGCTACCGATCGCAAACGGTCACGGCGCTGGCGTACGTCGTCGCATACGTCACGCTCGCGCTGACGCCACTGTCCCAGTTCTCACTCGTCGCTTCGGTGCCGCTCGCGATCTCGCTCCTGGTCGTGGCGCAACGGCTGGGCTGGGCGGGAATCTCCGGCCTTGGCCTGGTGTCGACGTACGGCATCTTCATGTTGCGCGGACGGCTCTTCGCACCCGGCGCGGCCGACGATGCGGCCGGGTGGGTTCCGTTTCTGGTGCTCGCTGCCTACTGGCTCTCGTTCGAGGTGGCCGACATCGCCGCGCTGCGGTCGGGACGGAACGAAAAAACCGCGCCGCTGTTTGCGCTCAACGCCGTCGCGTTCCTGGGCTCCGGAATCGTCCAGGTGCCGCTCGGGCGCCCCGACGTGCTCTCGCTGTTTCTGGCGAGCACGGCCAGCGCATACCTTGCGACGGCGATCGTGCGATCCGCGGTGATTGGAAAGTCGTCTGCCGAGACGTCCGCTGTCCGCTTCACGACCACGCATGGCGCGCTGGCGATCGCGGCCGCGCTCGTGGCCTGGACGATCGACATCCGGACATCCGGATCCTGGGAGACGGCCGCGCTTCTCGTCGAGACGCAGCTGCTGGTCGCCGCGGGCATCGCGCTCGGCGACTCGTACATTCGGCGCATGGGCGCCGTCGTGGCTATCGCGGTGACCTGGCATGGCCTGGCGACCTCTGCCGGAGGCTTCTTAACCTCGTATCTGAGGCCCGGTATCCCGCCCGCAACCGCGGCGCTCGGGCTGACCGCGCTGGCGTGGTACGCCAACCGCGAGTGGATGCGAGCGCGCGGGTTCGCGCCGGACGCGCTGGAACGCGCGTACACCTGGGTCGCGAGCGTTCTCGTGGTCGTCGTCCTGGCGCTCGAGCTGAAGCCGGTCTGGCTCGGACTTGGCGGCTTCGTGGTGGCCGCCGTGCTGCTCGAAGCGGGATTGCGGCGCGCGCAGGAGTACTTGAGCCAGGCGTATGTCGTCGGCGCCCTTGCCACGCTAGCCGTCGCCGTGCGGTTCACCCCATCTCCTGGGGTTTTGCTCGAGGACGTCTGGTCTGTTTTGCCGGCGGTGATCGCGATGACGCTTGGCGCGGCGTTCCGTCTGGCCCATCGCGCGCCCACGCACGACTATCCTCGCGAGCTCAGGCTTGTCGCCGGCGCCGCGGCATCCATCGCGGTCGGTTTCCTGGCGCTGCTTCAATGGCACGTCACTCCGTCGGATCACGTGGGGGCCGTCTGGGCGATTACCGCCCTTTCATGCGTGGCGCTCGGCGCGCACCGGAACCTGGCGCTCGCTCGCTGGCACGGATACTTCCTGGCGATGATCGCGGCTCGCCACGCGTTGCTGCAGCACTCGAATGACCCTCTCGTGCCGACCTGGCCGGCGGCTGTCGTCGCCGCGGCTGCCTACGCGTCGTGTGCGATCGGCCGGCGGCTGTGGCGATCGGTACCGCGCGCGGCCGCGCACGCGGCTGAATGGAACGCCACCATCGTCGTCGCGATCGCGGCGACGGCCGTGCTCGCATCGTTCGAGTGGCGGGTCTTCGCGCCGGTTCACACGGGCGGGCTCTGGACGATCACGGGCCTGATGCTGCTCGTCGTTGGTCTGCGGGGCCTCCGCGCGACGCTCGCGGACATCCGCTGGCAGGGTTACGTTCTTCTCTTCGCTGGATCGAGCCTGAGCCTGACGAGGATTCTCGAGCCCGGTACGGCGGACGCGGCGGTGCTGGTCTGGATCGCGCTCGAGGTGTTGACGCTCTACGGCACGAGTCTCCTGGTCCGAGCCGCGATTCGGAAAGCCGGTGGAAATACCGACGTGGAAGACGCGTGTCGAATCGCGCTTTCGATCGCCGGGACCGGTCTCATGGCCATCGCGATCGTCGAAGAAGTCCCGCGACCGATGATCACGCTCTCGTGGGGCCTGAGCGGCCTGTGCCTCCTGCTCGCGGGATTCCCGGCGCGTGAGCGCGTGCTGCGGCTGTCGGGCCTGGCGCTCCTGTTCCTGTGCCTGATCAAGCTGTTCTTCTACGACCTGGGACAGCTCGATCCCTGGCCGCGCATCATCTCGTTCGTCGTCCTGGGCCTCGTGCTGCTGGCAGTCTCGTGGATTTACACGAAGCTTCGGGAACGTGTCGAGCGGTACCTCTAGAGAGCGTTTTCGAGAAGCATGTAGCACGCTGCACGCTTCTCGAAAACGCTTTAGTCGGAGGGTCGCTCAGGTCTTTCCACTGACCGCTGCCAGGACGAAGCCCAAGGCCACCGTCGCGATGAACAGCGTGGGGATCAGGAACCAGTACCAGAGCGAGATCACGAACAGGACGAGGCTGAACGCCGCCAGCGTCCGCGTGGCGGAGGTCATCAGCACCGGATCGCCGGCGCCGCGACGGGCGATGAGGAAACCCAGCCCGGCGATGGTCGCCAGGAACAGCGCAAACGACAGGCTGAACCCGTCCGTGATGTCCATGAGCGAGCGCCTGGTGCCCCCCGGCAGCGGGAACTGATAGTTCCGCGCGGTGTCGAGGAGCGCTTGTTCGGTTTCGTTCGCGGGCTGGAGCCCGCCCGAGACGAAGCCCACCAGGTGCACGACGGCCGTCATGGCGGCGGCCCAACACCCGAATTTGAAGAACCGCAGCTGCCGCATGGGCAGGCCCCCCTGTGAAGGTTACTGCGTGCCGGCCACCGGCTTGCGCGGCAGCCTCTCGTTGCGGTTCGCCGTCTGCCAGATGAAGACGGCCGCCACCGTCGCCATCTGTTTCATGTCCTCCACCTGCACGCGATCGTAGAAATCCATGTTCGAGTGATGCGTGCGGGAGTTGTATTCGTATCGCTCCTGGACGAACTGGAAACCCGGGACGCCGGCGTTGTCGATACTCGCGTGATCGGTGCTGCCGACCGACCGGGGACCGAGGATCTCGACGCCCAGGTCCTTGAGCGGCTTGATCCACTCCGCGAAGATCGGGCGCACGGCCTCGTTGCTCTGCATCCAGATGCCGCGAATCTTGCCGGTGCCGTTGTCGATATTGAAGTACGCGGAATGGAGCGCGTGTTCGGGCTTCGGCTCCTTCACGCTGCCGAGATATTTCTCTGCGTAGAGCCGCGAGCCGACCAGGCCCTGCTCCTCGGCGCCCCAGAGCGCAATGCGGATCGTCCGACGGGGCTTGAGGCCGGCCGCGCGGAAGATGCGCAGCACTTCCATCATGGCCGACACGCCCGCGGCGTTGTCGGTGGCGCCGGTCGCACCGTGCCAGGAGTCGAAGTGCCCGCCGATCAGCACGATCTCCTTCGCCAGATCGGTGCCCGGGAAGTCGCCGATGATGTTGAAGCCGTTCAGCTTGGCCGGATCAGCCGCCGGCTCATCATGGAATGACGCCTCGATGTTCAGCTCGACCTTCACGGGCACGTTGTGATCGAGCAGCCGCACCAGGCGGTTGTAGTGTTCGACCGCGAGCGTCACCTGCGGAAGGACCGTCACCGGTGATCCGGCCGCACGCCCGCCGCCCGACCCGATGAAGACCGTGCCGCCGTCCACGCGCTGCGTCTGCCAGGAAAGGTCGCTGCCGCCGGCCGACATGTCGCTGTTGCCGCCGCGATCGAAGAGTGCGACGACACCTTCGTTCTTATAGAACTCATTCACGTCGAACGCCGGCGTGGCGGCCGCGCCTCCGCCGCCCCGCCCGCCGCCGCGTCCGCCAGCGGCGCCGGCCCCGCCGACTCGTCCAGCGGCCGGATCACCGCCTCGACCGGCCCCGCCCCCGCGCGGCGCGGGCGGCGCGAGCGCTTCTTCGATGTCCTTGTCGTTCATCCGGAGCACGACGCGCTCGTCGAGCATCCGCACTTCGCGAGCCGGCTGCGTGAGCACGATCTTGCCGCGCAGCTGGCCCTTGTATTTCTCCGCTTCGGCGGCGTTCGAGATCTGCGGCCGCACGACGTCGGCGGTCACGAGCCCGTTCGTCCCAGGCGTCCACGCCTTCGGCAACCCGATGATCGGCATCACCTGCGGCGCGGTCATCGTCGCGTGGAACTTCCCGAGCGACCAGCCCTTGCCGAACGGGAACCGTTCCTTGCGCACGTTCTGGAGTCCCCAATCTTTAAGAGTCTTTACGGTCCAGTCGCCCGCCTGCTCGAACCCGGGCGAACCGGTGAGCCTGCGGGCCGTACGCATCGGTCAGCCAGAACATGTGCTCCATGACCTGCGAGCGCTTCAGGCCTTCCTCGCGAATCTTGGCGATGGCGTCGGCGTCGACGCGCTCGGCGGTTTGTGCGGCGAGGGCCGCCACGGCGAAGGCGGCGACACCAATAGCAGCGAGGCGCTTCATGACTCCTCCTGGACAGAGGAATCATAGGCTCAGAGGCTCGGAGGCTCAAAGGCTCAGAGGTTCAGAGATTCAAGGCTCAAACGCAAAGGCCACAGCCTCAGACACGGACCTTACAGCCGGGTCGCGACGTAGGTCAGGAGCGCCAGGATGGCCAACGGAATCCCCACGAGTACGCATTTGGCTTTCCAGGACTGGCCCTTCACGTAGGTCACCGGCATCGAAAGCAGCAGTGCCGCCGGAAACGCAAAGGATTTGGCGGCGTCGCCGAGCTCTTCGTAGCCGATGCGGTCGAACAGGATGCCCGCGGTCGTGAAGACGGCGCTCGCCGCGACCATCACGGCGGCGCCAATCCATGCGTCGCGTCTCGAGAAGGGAACGTAGGCGTTGTTGTAGCAGACGGTCTTCAACGAGTTCAGCACCGTAACATCTCCTTCCAGTCGCACTTCACTGCGTCGGGCGACGGTCGTCGCCCGCACGTCCGACGACAGGTGCGCATCGATCGCGCCCGACAGGATATCGATCATCTGCGGCAGGCTGACGGGCCGATCTCCGACGAGCGCGAGGAATTCGTCGCCGTAGCGGTCGCGCCAGGCGCGCGGGTAAAGGCGCAGAAGACGATCGGCCTTCATGGCTGTCTCCTGGCGGCGGTGCGCGACGCCCGTTCGAGTCTCAACCCGCTTAGTCGCGATCGCGACGATTCGACTTCGGCTGTCATCAGTTCTCCGCCAGCCTCGATTGGCCGACGCGCGTCATCGTCCGCAGACTCTCGAGCCGCGCGCGCAGCACCTTCTGGCCTGCACCGGTCAGCCGGTACGGCCGCCGACGCTCCTCGGCCGGCAGCGGCTCGATCCACCTCCTGGCTTCGAGCCGCGCCAGCGCGCCATACAGCGTCCCGGGACCCAGCCGCTGCCCCGAGACGGCCTCGATATCCTGTGTCATCGCATAGCCGTGCTTCGGCCCGTCGGCGAGGCTGATGAGGATGAACAGCGCGGGCTCGGAAAACCGGCCCAGGTCGGCGAGGGAGTCGGAGCGTTTCGTCATGCCACTGTATCGCCATACGTAATACTACGTAATGCGTAGTAGTGTCAAGCACGCGTGCAGAAAGGCTCAAAGGCTAAGTGCGTTTCAAAACTCATCTGCGCGGGTGGCGCCGGACGGGGCCGCCCCGCTTGGCGCGCAGGCGACACCCGTGACAAGCGCTTTGCGCCGAGCACCAAGTGGGGCTGTCCGGCGACAGGACCCGCGCCTCCGAGAGTTTTGAAACGGACCTCGAGCCTTTGGGCCTCTGAGCCTTGTTGCTATACTGGTCTTTTGGCCAAGTTCCGAAGGAGCCAGCCGTGAGAGCGGGGATTCATCCGAAGTACCACGAAGTGGAAGTCCGGTGCGCGTGCGGGAACACGTTCAAGACCCGCTCGACCAAGCCGGATCTGCACCTCGAGATCTGCAACCAGTGCCATCCGTTCTTCACCGGCCGCCAGAAGCTGATCGACACCGAAGGCCGTGTCGAGCGGTTCACGAAGCGGTTCGGCGCGCAGACCGCCGAAATCCGGAAGGCCGCCACGCAGGCCAACAAGGCCAGCCGCGCCGCGAAGAGCAAGAAGAAGACCACGGCAGCGACGACGTAGAAACATGAAGGACCTAGGCGTCCTTCCATAGCAGCCGCTCGGCGCTTGCCGACCGGATTTTTCTCTTCAACCGATTGACCCGGTAATCGGCTGCCTGCCGCGACCGGCCGGCGGACTCGGCGCGCAGCGCGTCGGCATAGAGCTTTGCCGCGTCGAGGTCGCGCGCGCGATGTTCATGGTGGATGGCCAGCGCCAGCGCCGCCCGTCGTGCGAGAGGCGTGAGCGCGCCGTCGCCCGCCGCCAGATCGAGGACTTCCTGCCAGGCGGTGGCAGCCTCGGCGTGGCGGTCCTGCCGGCGCAGGAGCACCGCGAGCCGCGCCAGGGCGTGCCGCCGGACCTCGCCGCCGCCGGACGAGGCCGCGCGCTCGTACGCGTACGTCGCCCGATCGACGTCTCCGGCGTTTTCGTAGACGCGGCCCAGCCCCCACTGCTCTGACGGCTCACGGCACGCGTCGGGCCCCTCGCGCGCCAGCCACAGCGCATGCGCCGTGAGCGCCGCAAGCGAGAGCAGATCGGAGCGGTTGTGCTCGATGACGCCATCGATCACCGACGGATTGCCGCTTCGGAGAAACCGGAAGTAGCGTGACGGAATTTCGAGCCCGGGCACATCGCGAAGCCGGTGCACGCCGAGCACCGCCCGCTCGAGCGCCGACAGGCTGCACGAAAAGCCCTCGGGGCTCGTTTCCTGTTCCCGCCGTCCCCACAACTTCCGCGCCGGCGGGAGCATGTCGAAATGCGCCATGCCCTCGGTCGGCGTGTCCGTCCGATGAAACGCCCACCGCGTATCCATCGTCGGCACATCGAACGAGCGGCCGTTGTAGGTCACGAGCAACGAAGCGGACCGGAAGATCTCGTCGATCGCGTCCAGCAGTGCGGGCTCGCCGCCTGGGCCCACGAGAAAGAACTGGCGAACGATGAAGTCGCCGTCCTCGAACCAGCCGCAGCCGGCGAGAAAGGCAAGGGTTCCGGCGCCGCCGCTGAGACCGGTCGTCTCGATGTCGAAGAACACGATCCGGCGAGCCCACTCCGAATGAACCGTGGCGCGCGTGTCGAAGAGCCCGATCGGGGCTTCGCGGTCGAGCACGAACGACGAGATCCGCTTCTTGCCGTACCAGTCGTCGGCGTCCCAGCGCCGATCGAGCACCACGCAGCCGCTCGAGCCGACGGTGTGCAGCCTGCCGCCCAGCCGTGCCGCCGCGGCGCGGACGTTTTCCGAGCCGTCCGTCGACAGGTCGGGGACGTAGGTGAGCTCTCGCAGCGGAGGCGCCGGTTTCGGGTTCTGCCGGACGATCTCGCGGAGACGGGCGCTCAGGTCTCGCATCGACGCTGCCCTAGGCCGCGGCCCGCGCCGCCATCAACTGCGCAAGCAAGCGCGACGCCACCGCTTTGGCCAGCGGCCCGGTCGCGCCCTCGGGGCCGACGCATGACGGACACCCCGACTCGCACGCGCACTCGTCGATGAGCTCACGCGTCCGGGCAATGAGGACTTCGTGGAGGCCGAACAGCGGCTCGCTGAATCCGATCCCGCCGGGATAGTTGTCGTACAGGAAGATCGTGGGCTCGGCCGCGAGCTGCGCCTGCGCTCCTCGCGAGGTTCCACCCATCCGCGACGCGCCCTCCACCGGCAACCCGTCGACAGAAAGGCCGAGGTCGTGGCTGTCGCACATCAGGAGCAGCGGCGCGACGTTTCGCATCGCATAGGCGAGGCCGACGACTCCGTCGCGCCGATCGGCGCTGCTGAACGGAATGGTGGCCATGAGCTCCGGCGAAAGACGCAGCCAGTACGACGTCGTGTGCATCTGCTGCTCGGGCAGCTCGAGCTCGCCCGATCCGACGTTTTCGTTCGTGTAGAACTTGATCTTCTTGAAGCCGACCACACGGGACACGACGTGGACTTCGCCGTGGAAGGCGGCTCCGGAGGATGAAGTGACCGGGGACAGGCCGAAGGCCGAAGGCCGCAGGCCGATGGAAGAGGGATCGCGGTCGGAGCGGTCATCCGGCTCGAGGTCAGTGCCGTCGAGCCGCGTCGCTTCTTCCTTCGGCCTTTGGCCTTCGGCCTGCGGCCCGTCACCGGTGGCCGCGAACGTATCCAGAATCGTCACTTTCGTGTACGTGATCGCGTCGGTGTAGTAGTCGCACTCGACCTGCCGTACGAACGCCTTGCGGCCGTCGAAATCGAATCGCTCGACCTGGAAGAGCTGGCCCTCGACGATGTAGATCGCTTTTTCGTGCAGGGTGGACGGGCCGCTCGTGAAGTCGGTCTCGCCGATGACGCGCTCGCCGTCGGTGACGTCCACGACGACGAAGTTGTCCGATGTGACCGATCGAAGACTGACGGCATCGGCCGGATACGATTCCTGCGTCCACTGCCAGCGGCCGTCGACGGGGTGGACGAATCCGTCTTCGGAGAGAACGGTCAGGATCTCCTGGACGTTCAGCGTGCCGTACTCCTCGTCGGCCGTGAACGGCAGCTCGAACGCGGCGCACTTCACGTGATCGAGCAGGATGTGCAGGTTGTCCGGATTGACGAGCGCGTGTTCGGGCGACGCGCCGAAGAAATACTCCGGGTGGCGGATGACGAACTGATCGATCGGCGCGCTCGACGCGACGAGCACCGCGGCTGATCGGCCGGTACGCCGCCCGGCGCGTCCCGCACGCTGCCACGTCGCGGCAATGCTGCCGGGATACCCGGCCATGACGGAGACATCGAGCGCGCCGATGTCGATGCCGAGCTCCAGCGCATTCGTCGAGACCACACAGCGGACCTCGCCCGTCCGGAGCCCCCGCTCGATCTCCCGTCGCCGCAGCGGCAGATACCCGCCGCGGTAGCCGCGAATGACGTCGGACGCGCCGGGCGCACCCGCAAACGCGTCTTTGAGATACGTCGTCAGGATTTCGGTCGAAAGGCGGCTCTGCGCGAAGACAATCGCCTGCAGTCCGCGCTTGAGGAACTCGACGGCGATGCGCCGGGTCTCCGAGAGATACGACTTTCTGATGCCGAGCTGAGCGTTGACGACCGGCGGATTGATGAAGAGAAAGAACTTCTCTCCCCGCGGGGCCCCGCTTCGGTCGACGAGCGAAAACGGCGCGCCGACCAGCCGTTCCGCCAGCTCGGCGGGATTCGCGATCGTGGCCGACGAGCAGATGAACACCGGCGACGATCCGTAGTGCCGGCAGACGCGGTGCAGCCGTCTCAGGATGTTCGCGAGATGGCTCCCGAATACGCCGCGATACGCGTGCAGCTCGTCGATGACGACGAACTTCAGGTTCTCGAAGAGCTTCGCCCACCGCGGATGGTGCGGAAGAATCCCCGAGTGCAGCATGTCCGGGTTGCTCAGCACGACGTTCGCGCGCGCGCGCACGGCCCGCCGCGCATCCTGCGGCGTGTCGCCGTCGTACGTGAACACGCCGATGTCTCCGCCGCCCAGACTCCCGACTCGATCGGCCAGTTGATGAAGCTCGGCGAGCTGATCCTGCGCGAGCGCTTTCGTCGGAAAGAGATAGAGCGCCCGCGTGGACGGGTCGCTGAGAATGCTGTGCAGGACCGGCGCGTTGTAGCAGAGCGTCTTGCCCGACGCCGTGGGCGTGATGATGACGACGTTCCTGCCGGCAAGAGCGTGATCGATGGCCTCGGCCTGGTGCAGGTACAGCTGATCGATCCCGCGAGCCCGTAACGCCTGCTGCAGCCGCGGGTCGAGCGCCTCCGGAAACGGCTCCAGAATCGCAGGGGCCGGCGCGAGCCGCTTGACGGTCGTGACGTGCGGATCGTCGTCTCCAGACCGCGCCGAAGCCTCGTGCGCCGCCAGCATGCGCGACAGGGCGAGTTGCAGCGAGTGTTCCTTGTCAGCAGGCAGGGACGGCAGCAGCGGCATGGGCCGAAATCGTACCGCTGAAGGAAGGGGCGATCAAGAGGCGAAGCAGGCTGTCTAAAGACTTGTTGGTTCCGGGGTTCCGGTTCGGGGTTCCGGGGTTCCGATTCGTTCCGATGTTCGACGGGATTCCGGGGTTCCGAGGTGCCAGGGTTCCGAGGTTCGGTTGGGTTCAGGGGTTCGGAGCGGCACTGTCATGGCCTCATGGCCTCAATGGCCTCATCGCCTCATTTCTTCCTCGCATACATCGCCGCGATGCCGCTCAGACCGACGAGGCCGATCAAATTCGGAAAAACCTGGAGCGCGTTCATCAGATCGCCCCACGCCCAGACGACCTCGGGACGAACGACGGCGCCGAATGGGATGAGAAGACAGTAGATCCAGCGATAGGGCAGCGTGACCTTGCGGCCGAGGATGTATTCGAGGAATTGCTCGCCGTAGTAGGCCCAGCCGATCAGCGTCGTGTATCCGAACAGGAACGCGCACAAGGCGACGATCCAGCCGCCGACGGTCGGCATGGCTGCGTTGAACGCACTGGCCACCGCGGCGGTGCTCGTCAGATACGCGGCGCCGGCCTGGCGCGCGGCGATCGACTGCTCCGCGACACCTGAGACGAGAATCGTCATCGCGCTGATCGTGGCCGTCACGAAGGAGACGATCAGCACTTCCATCACTGCCTGAAGTCCCTGCTGCGTCGGGTTCTCCGATCGCGCGGTTCCGTAGGCGACCGCCGCGGTGCCGTATCCGGCTTCGTTGGCGTAGATTCCGCGCGCGATCCCGTATCGCATCGCGACGAACATCCCGAATCCCATCGCCGATCTCGTCGTCAGCGCTTCACGGAACACCATCGAGAACACATACGGCAGCCGATCCGCGAAGCTGATGATGACGACGGTGCCGCCGATCAGATAAAGGCCGACCTTGAGCAGCGCCAGCTTTTCGGCCGCCCGGCCGATCGACTTGATGCCGCCGATGATGACCAGCCACGTCAGCACCGCGACGATGACGCCCACGACCCAGGTCGGCAGTCCGAAGACGCTGTTGACCGCCACGGCGATGGAATTCGGCTGCGTGAACGGCGTCGTCGTGAGTGCCGCCACGCCGGCGACGAGCGCATAGGTCCAGGCGAGCGCGGGCGACTTCAGCCCGTCGCGCAGGTAATACATCGGACCGGACTGGACGAGATCGCCCTGGACCTGACGGAACCGAATGCCGAGCACGGCCTCCGCGAACTTGATCGCGGTGGCAACGACACCGTAGACCCAGATCCAGAAGAGCGCCCCCGGCCCGCCGGTAATGATGGCGGTCGCGACGCCGGCGATGTTGCCCGTCCCGACCGACGCGGCAAGCGCGGTCATGAACGCCTGAAACGGCGTCAGGACGCCTGCCGCGCCGCGCGAGGGCGCCACGGTCGCGCGCACGGCTTCTGGGAGCCGCCGGAACTGGACGAAACCGAGCCGGAACGTCAGAAAGAGCCCGACGCCCAGCAGCAGGCCCACCAGGTACGGCATGAAGATCCAGTCGGCGATCGATTGGATGGCGTCGGCCATGGGGCCCGACAGTTTACGGAGCCAGTCGGTGATGGATTGGATGGCGTCGGCCATGGGGTCCGACAGTTTACGTCAGGCAGCAGGCACAGGCCCTAGGCCTAGATATTCGATCGGCCCTGGCCGCCATCCACCGGAATGCACGCTCCCGAGATCCAGCTCGCGTGTGGTGAAGCCAGGAACGCGACGACGGCGCCGACCTCTTCCGGTCGTCCGAAGCGGCCGAAGGGCAGCTCGCGGCGTACGAATTCTGCAATGCCCTGCGGATCGTCCTGCTGACGTTTCCACCACGAGCCGCCATCGAACAGGATGGAACCCGGTGCGACGCTGTTGACGCGGATGTTGTCGGGAGCCAGCTGAATCGACAGCGCTTTGGCGAGGCTGATCTCGGCGGCTTTGACGGCGTTGTAGGTCATGCGTCCGCCGGCTTCGCGGCCGAAGATGGACGTGATCATGATGATGACGCCGCCGTCACGGCGCATGTACGGCACGACCTCGCGCGACATGCGAATCGCCGGGAACAGCGTCTGATCGATCGCGGCCTGCCACTCGGCGTCGGACGTGGCGAGCAAATCGCCGCCGCCGGCTTTGCCGACGTTGTTCACGAGCACGTCGATCCGTCCGAACGTCTCGACGGTCTGCCGCAAGACGGTTTTCGCGCCCTCGGGCGTCGAGACGTCGGCTGCGACGGCCAGCACGCGATCGGGTTTTTCCATCGTGCGCGTGAGCTCCTCGGCCGCCGCGTTCAAGGCTTCCGCACCTCGCGCGCAGAGCGTGACCCGGCACCCTTCGGCCGCCAGCGCCCACGCGCTGGCTTTGCCCAATCCGCGGCTCGATCCGGTGACGATGGCGACTTTGTCAGCGAGTTGGAGGTTCATGGGGACGGGTTAGTTTTCCACAGAAACCACGCCTGGAGGGACAGGTGTCAGAAGGTCCGCGGCGTGTGGAAGACTAGTTTCATGAATCGTGTCGCGATCGTGCTGGTGGCCGGCGGACTGCTGACGGCCTGCTCCTCCACAAACGAGTTTGCGGCCCCGCCGGCCGACGCGCTCAAGACGCCGTCCGGACTGGCCTCGAAGGTGCTGCGCGTGGGGCTCGGCCAGACGCATCCCAGTCCGCAGTCCACGGTGACCGTCCACTACACGGGCTGGACGGCCGACGGGAAGATGTTCGAGAGCTCGACGACCGACGGCAAGCCGATTACCTTCCGCGTGACAGAAGTCATCCAGGGCTGGGTCGAAGGGCTGCAACTCATGCGCGTGGGTGAGAAACGCCGCTTCTGGATTCCAGGCGCGCTGGCCTACGACACCAACCCTCGGCCCGACGCGCCAAAGGGCATGCTCGTCTTCGATATCGAGCTGATAAGAATTCACTAGTTATTGATCGATCTATCGATCAATTCGGTCGTCAGAACTTCGACAGCACCTTGAGCAGGTTGTGGGTGGGCTTGGGGGCGGGGATTTTCCCCGTCACGATCTCGCGGTTGTCGATCTCGCGGCCGTACAGTTCCTTGTTCTCCCCGCTGTCGTCTCGCAGCGTCGACCCCTGGATCGACAACCCGGCGAACACGCCGCGCGAGCGCGACCACGCAAGCATTTCAGCGCGCATCGTGATGTCCGTCTGGGCCGTCGCTTCACGGCCGATCGGACCGGCGGCGACGGCAGCATCGGCGCCGACCTTGAAGTTGTTCGTGAGCAGTCGATCGACGCCCCTCTGATTCATGACGAGGAGAATGACATCCGTCTCGGCTCCGCCGATCTGCAGGCCGACACTGCCCCCTTCGATGCGGATCCCGCCCGGCGCGCTCCAGCGCGACGCCACGACGGAATCGGCCGCGGTCGACGAGCTCGGGCCGTCGAGCCGGCATGAGATGTACCCGCGCCCGTATTGACCGCCGACGCCCAGGGCGGCCTTTTTCACGCCGGGAATGATGACCACGCACCTGGCCTTGGCCAGGAGACTCCTGGGAATGCCGGTGTCGAAGCTGCCGGCCATTTCGGTCAGGACAAGCTCCGCGTCCTTGAGCCGGGCGTCGTCTGCTCCGCGCGCACCGAGTGCCGCGGAAACACCGAACGAGAGCATCACGAGCAGCGTGAATGGGGTTGGCATATTCCTAGCGTATCGCACGGTGCCCCGCGCCGCGGGCCGCAGCGTTATCATGCGCGTTCACGTGAAGCGGCTGGCAAGGCTCGTCCTGATCGTGCTCGCGGTCGTGGTCGTTATTGGCACGGTCCGCACCCTTCTCCTTCAGAGCGTGCAGCCGACGCCCGGTTCGCCCGCGTCGATCACCCTGGATCCCAACGCGGCGGCCGAGCGGCTTGGCGGCGCCATCCGGTTTCCAACCGTCTCCTGGGGCGACGCGAGCAGGCGGGACACGAAGGCGTTCCTCGACCTGCATGCCTATTTGACCGATCAATTTCCCGGCGTCGGCCGGGTGCTGACGCGCGAGACGATCGCCACGTATTCGCTGCTCTACACCTGGCCAGGCCGCCGCACGGATCTGCCGCCGATCATCCTTGTCGCGCACCTGGACGTCGTGCCCGTCGAGTCGTCCGGCCGCGCGTGGAGCCAGCCACCGTTCAGCGGCGCGTTGGCCAATGGGAGCGTCTGGGGCCGGGGCGCGATCGACGACAAGAGCGGCGTGCTGGGATTGCTCGAGGCCGTCGAAGCATTGATCGCGATGGGCTTCACGCCTGAACGAACGGTGTACCTCGCGTTCGGACACAACGAAGAGGACGGCGGCGACCCGAGCGGCGCCGCGGCTATCGCCGAGCACCTCGCCGGCCGGGGCGTGCAGGACGCCTGGCTGCTCGACGAAGGCGGCGTGATTTACGACCGGGTGCCGGGCGTCCGGCAACCGGTTGCGTTCATCGGGATCACCGAAAAAGACCCGGTGATCTTCGAGCTGCGCGTCGTCGGCGCCGGCGGTCACGCGTCGATGCCGCCGGCCGAAACGGCGGTCGGCCTGCTCGGCCGCGCGCTCGATCGTCTGGAACAGCGGCCGATGCCCTCGCGACTGGACGGCGCCGCGCGCGCCATGTTCATGACGCTCGCGCCGGAGATGACCATCCCGATGCGCGCGGTCTTCGCGAATCTCTGGCTGACCCGTCCGATGGTGCTGCGGCGGTTCGCGATGACGCCCGAAACCAACGCCACGATCCGGACCACCATGACGGCGACGATGCTGCAGGCCAGTCAGAAGTCCAACGTCCTTCCGACGTCAGCCCACGCGATCGTCAACGTCCGGCTGTTGCCAGGCGATACCAACGAGACCGTCACGCAGCACATGCGATCGGTGATCGACGACGACCGCGTCATCATCACGGTGCTGGCGGGCGGCGATCGCAACCCGCCGCCGATCTCCCCCACCGGCACGCCCGAGTTCGTCCGGCTCGGCTCGGCGATTCGATCGATCTATCCGGAAGTGCTGGTCGCGCCCTTCCTGACCGTCGCCGCCACCGATTCGCGGCACTTCGTCCGAATCGCCCCCCAGATCTATCGATTCCTCCCCGTGTATTTCGAGGGCGCCGTCGAAACCATCCATGGCGTCGACGAGCATGTCACCATCGAGGCATATGAGAAGGCCATCCAGATCTACGCGACGGTTATCAAGCACCTGGCTGGAGGATGAGGGCGATCGCGGACCTCGCGTGGCGTGAATCGACGCGTCCGTCACCCCTCGTCCGATAGGAGCTTACGAATGAGATGTGGAACCATCCGACTTTGAGCCTTGAAACGAAGGCGAAGTCCCGTTTGGCCGTTGGGACATGCTGGGCCGAGCGCTGCCAGCGCATGTGGGCTGAATAACCTGCACGGGACTCGGCGTCCCACGATTTGGCCGCGCACCTCGAACCTCAGCGGCCGCTAGAATTCACAACTCTCTTAATCCCTGGGCTGTATCGTGCAGCAGCGCGCGCCGCGCGCTCAAGTAAGCCGCAGCGATAATGCTTGCAACAACCGCGAGTCCGACACCGGCAAAGGCGACAAGACTGGCCTGCGGCAGGGCGATTGCGGCGTGCGAAGCAATGCGCAACGCCACGACAGCTAATGCCGAACCGAGCAGGCAACCTACAACTCCGATCCGAACTACGCCGCGCAATAATCCTGCCAGAATGTTGGCTCGTGTTGCTCCAAGCGCGCTCCGAATTGCGAGTTCCTTGTCCTGCTGCGCGACTCCGTAAGCCATGACGCCATAGCAGCCCACACAAGCGAGGCCAAGACCAAGAATGCCGCAGGCGGTGAGGAGCTCAGCCGCAAGACGGCGCGTCGCTCGCTGCTGTGCGATCTCCCCAGAGAGGGTTCCGCTGCGAGTTACGCTCACCTGTGGGTCAGCCTGGATCGCAGCATCCCTGACCGCGCGAATAAGACTGCTCACCGGCCCGCTGCGACTTGCGAGGATGAATCGTGCCTGGGGCCTCAAACCTGACTGTGCCAGAGGCCGATACGCAAATGGGAGCGACCGGCCTTCGGAGAGCGGGGACCGAATCTCGGCGACCACCCCAACGACGGAAATCGGTTCGCGGTCACCATTTGTGCTGTATACGACTTTCTCGAGTGGATCGCCATCGGGCCACAGCTCCTTGGCTAGTGCCAAGTCGACAATCGTGACGGACGGTGAGTCAGTAGAATCAGTATCCGTGAATACCCTGCCGCGCAGCAGAAGTATTCCCAAAACCTGAAAGTAGTCTTTCGTAACATAGGCAGTCGCCACAGGCCTCGGGACGCCCCCAGGGCGGTAAAATGGGGCCATCGACCAGTCCACCGGCGTACTACTAGTCAGAGCGCTTGCTTTGACGACCGGTGACTCCTGAGTCAGAGTCAGCCACCGACGCATGAACGACCACTCCGCTGCGTAGAAGGACCTTGATTGTTCTCCTGAGGAGCCTGGCCGAGGCCAGATAGGTCGGGACACTTTGACGAACCCTACGGCATCAACGTCATAGCCGGGGGCGCTGGCCAGCAGCCGCGCGATCTGCCCAACAGCGACAAATGCCGGGACCAGGAGGGCCAGGGAAAGAGCGACCTGTGGAATAAGGATCGTCTCGAGCAGCGGCAAGCGGCGACGCCGCACGGACCGCATGCGGCCCGTCGCCACGGCATCGAGCGGCCGTGCGGCTCCAGCGACACGAAGCGGGACAAGCGCGAGACATACCGCTGTGACCGACCAGAGCGAGACTGTCAGGAGGAGTACCCTGAGGTTGAGGGGCAGCTCCGGCGCATCTGGCACGCCCGGCATTCCGCTCAGAAGCCGCACGGCTATCACTCGAAAGGCCAGAAATCCAATCGCGGTGCCACAGCCTGACAACAGCAGACTTTCGAGAAGCGGCTGACGGACGAGCTGCAACTGGCTGCCTCCAAGCACCAGCTTGATGGCGGCCTCCCGCCGCTGAGTTAGCGCCCGTGCTGACAAGATGCCGATCAGATTCACGATGCAGACAAGAAGAACAGCGAGCGTCACCGTGACCAAGCCCATTGCCACAGTCTCAGCGCTGGCCGCGCTGAACGGCAGTCTGGTTCGGTTGACGGCACGCACAACACTCCGCCGCCGCTCCAGTGACCCCACTCTTGACGGCGCACCGGGATCAGTTTCGTCCCAAAGCGCTGCATACGCGCGCACCTGCTCAATGGCGACATTCGGGCGCAGGCGGGCTACAACAACATCCGCAGACAACTCACGCTCCGTGAGGGAAGGCTCCCATGTCCTGAAGTCCCGTTCACGCTGACTAGACGGTACCCAATAGTCGGAGGGGCTGAGCGCACCGTGCAGGCCTCGGAACGACGACGGCATGACTCCCACCACTGAGTATGGAGTCGCAAACTGGCCCACGCCTACGTAAAGCGTTTGCCCAAGCACGCTGGTCGACTGATTGAACGCTCCACGCCAGATTACATCGCTAATCACGACAACCGCAGGCGCGTCGACTGCGTCATCAGTCCGGCTGAGAGATCGGCCGAATACCGCCGAGACCCCGAGAACATCGAAGTAGTTGCTGGACACCGCCTCACCCACGAGAGGCCGTACTTCAACCCCTTCCCGCGACCAACTGCGATCGCGGGCCGAGAAAGCCACGGAGAGGAATAGCTCTCGGTTTTCGCCGAAGCGACGGCACCTATCAATCGTGCATGCAGAGCTGGCTATGTTGTCTGAGTAGACAAAGATCAAGCGCTCGGGTGCTTGGACCCGCAACTCCGGGAAAATTATGATGTCAACGATGCCGAACACTGCGACGCTGCTACCGATGGCTATAGCCAGGACGATAATCGTCCCCACTGAGAAGGCCGGCGCCCGCCAGAGCAACCGGATGGCGGCACGTGTTTCGACGAGGAATCTATTCACCAGAAGGTCGCCGATCATTGAATGTGGCGGAACAGGTGATGATCCGTTCATGCCCGACTTGTGAGTGGAAGTCAAGCGGTTTTTCGGGCTCCCCCGTGAAGGGTAGACAACTCCGGGGGAGCCGAGCAGTCAGATTACTGACCGGAACGCGTACTGACAGCGCTATCTGGCAAGCTGGTGCAAGCGTGGAAGTCTGCTTACCTGCCTAATGTGCATTGGAACCAAATCCAGGCACTCCACTCGTTATAGTAACAGGCGCCATAGCTGTCTACGCCACCGCCTCCACAGGAGACAAGAGCGCAGTAGCCTTCCATGCACTCGTTAGCATCTGGGCAGTAATTGCAGCCTGGCCAGTTTTTCGTGAACGAACAGCCGCCGTCGGCGGTTGTGTCACCGCAGCCCTCGCAGGCATCAGCAAGGATGGGCGCCTGCTGCAGAAGGAGCGCCGCGGTAAAGAACAGAAATGCACCGATCAAACTCTTTCTCCGAGTCTTCATTGTCGCAACTCCTCTTCTGAACGGGCCGGGTTGACTGAGTGCCTGCATGTGGAAGCATAAGCCCACGACACCGTCGGCATGTCTAGCGCGCGACCGATGTCAGCGCCTCATCGAAGTCGGCCAAGGGTCTATTCCCAACAAACAAGGACGCCACTCGCAGCTGACCCGATGGCTCAAGACGACCGATCAGAATCGTGGGTGTTCCATTCAGCTGCAGCTCGCGCGCCTCTTTCAGATCAACGTCCACTGCCTCCCTGCCGGGGCCTGTAATACAAGAGTCGAATGCCTGACCGAGGCTTAACGCTGCTGCGCTTCGCCGAATCACGTCGTCGTCCAAGGTCGGTCCAGCCGCGAAAAGCACGTCGTGCATCTTCCAGAAGAGTCCGCTTCGGCCCGCACATTCGGCCGCGATGGCTGCGTCGCGAGCACGCTGGTGATTCGGGAGCGGCAAGTGCTTGAATGCAAGCCGAACCCGTCCTGGCTCGACGTATCGTTGTCGCAGATTCGGAAGCACGTCTTCAGCAAACCGCCTGCAGAACGGACATTCGAAGTCGGAGAATACGATCATGCCGACGGGCGCGTTCGACGCCCCAAAGACCGCGTGACCTGTAGGAAAGGCAATTGAAGTGCCGACTAGAGGGGGATCCGGTGGTCGGCCAGTCGGCGGACGTCGTTCGAGTGTCGACCACAAGACAACACCGCCGGCCGCTAGCATGACTACTGTTGCTCCGACTTCGAGGATGTCCTTCACAGCAGTGCCTATCGCCATGGCATTTTCTCGCGTCATCTCGAGAGCGTCCTCAACGCCTCGTATCTTGGAATGCACGATATCTCTGTTTCGTTCGCAAGACTTGTCAATCGGGTGCGCTGAGTGGACTGCTGGCTCGGAATCGGGTGCGCTGACTGAACAGCTGAACACAAAGGCCGTCGTGCGGTGGTAACCTTTCCTTCCTCCCCGGCTGCGCGCCCGTCGATCAATGAACGAGGCAAAACGTGAAAGTGAATCTCACGCTGCCGGAGATCGAGCGCATCGTCTGGGAACTCCTGGAGGAGCATCCAGGTCACCGGCCGACGATGGATGAACTGGCCGTTGTCCGGGGATGCACAGCGCTTGACATACGGCGGACGACCGAACGAATCCAGCGGATCCTCGGGTCGATCGGCTATTGCGCAACGTTCAGGGATGCGCTGACATATTCATGCCTGACATACGCGCGGCTGCTCGTCCAGCGCGGCACCAAGATCGAGGCCGCCATGCGCCTCGCTGGTTTCCACAACAAGACGAACTTCAACCGCCAGTTCTCGCGGTTTTTCATAGGACGGCCCGCCGAGCTGACCCATCGGCGAACGGCGTGACGAGCCTTAGAACTGAAAATAGATGAACTGCGCACCTTCGAAGTCCCCGAACAGCAGGATCAGATATCCGACGGCGCCATACAGTGCGTAGCGCGTGACGGTGCCGAGCTCGAGCGGCGCCGATTCCGAGCCACGCCGGGCCTGATAGATGTGCACGAGCAGGAGCGGCGTCACGATCTCGAGGAACGGAATGACGAGCGATCGCACCGTGGAGGGACCCGGACGGAGATCGCCGGCGATGAGCTCCGTGAATCGCCCGATCTGCGCGACCGAATCGGCTCGAAAGATCAGCCAGCCGTAACAGGTGACGTGGAACATCAGCAGCCCGAGCACAACGCGCGGCCAGGTCAGCCCGCGGGCCACGGTCACGCCCGACCTGCCGGCCCAGTCCTGAATCGTGCGGGCGACGACCAGCGCGAGGCCCTGATAGACGCCCCACAGGACGAACGTCCACGCTGCGCCGTGCCACAGTCCGCCGAGGATCATCGTGATCATCAGGTTCCGCTTCGTCGCAACGCTCGACCCCCGGTTGCCGCCCAGCGGAATGTAGAGATAGTCGCGCAGCCAGGTCGACAGGCTGATGTGCCAGTTGCGCCAGAACGCCTGCGGCGAGATGACGAAATACGGAAACAGGAAGTTGACGTTGAGCTCGATCCCCATGAGCTTTGAAATGCCGCGCGCGATGTTCGAATAGCCCGCAAAGTCGCCGTAGATCTGGAAGGCGAACGCATAGATGGCGACCAGCACATCGAGGCCGGTCGGCGAGGCCGCAGGACTGAACACCGCCGTCACCAGGCGCGAGAGGTTGTCGGCGACGAACATCTTCTGGAACAGCCCCCAGCCGCTGAGCCACAGCCCGTCGACAATCTGCGCCTGCGTGATCACGCGCGGACGGGCAAGCTGCGGAATCAGGAGCGACGCCCGCAGGATGGGGCCCGCGACCAGGTGCGGAAAATAGCTCACGAACAGCGCGAAATCGATGAAGTTCCTGGTCGGCTGAATGTCGCGCCGGTACACGTCGATGACGTAGCTGATCGTCATGAACGTGTAGAACGAGATCCCGATCGGCAGGATCACGTTCACGGTGATCGGATCCAGCTGCCAACCCAGCCAGCTGAAGATGCGTGCGAGGCCGTCGGCGAAGAAATTGAAGTACTTGAACAAGCCGATCATCCCCAGGTTGAACACCAGACTGAGGATGAGCGCGAGACGGCGCGCGCCGCGCGCGGTGGCGGTGCCGAGGTACCGGCCGACGAAGTAATCGACGACGGTGGACCCGATGAGCAGGCCGAGAAACCGCCAGTCCCACGCCGCGTAAAAGACGTAGCTCGCCGCGACGAGCATCCAGTTCTGCGCCCGGTGCGGCAGCAGGCGATACAGCGTGTAGACGACGAGAAAGAACGCGGCGAACTCGAGCGAGTTGAAGACCATCAGGGACGCGGTTGAACCAGCCCGCTCGTCGTGAGGAAGCTGAACAGCGCCTCGGTGACGACCTCATGCCCGCGCGGCGTGAAGTGGATCGTGCGCTGGAAGAAGAGGCCGATGCGATCGGGCTGCGCTTCGAGAATCGGCAGCAGGTCGAGTGTCGGCAGACCAAGCGGCGCCAACGCGGTGCGAAGCCGTTCCGTCGCGGAGTTCCGGACGAGCACGCCGCCGGCGCGGCGGACGATTTCATCGAGCCGGCCGTAATCGCCGTCGTCGGTCTGAAAGCGCGCCGGAAACAGCACGAGGGCGGGCCGGGCGCCGAGCGCTTCGGCGCGCGCCGCGATCCTGCCGAACGCGCGCGCGGTGACCTCGAGACCGTGCGTCACATCCGGCGGCGGGTCGGCCAGATAGCTCGAGACCGGCCGCTCCGGCGCCCCGCTGCTGACGCGCGATCGCAGCTGGTCCCACCGGACGCGGACGAGCTGAAGGACGACGCTGGTCCGGATCAGCCGGCGAAGCCAGGACAACGTCGCTTCGGTCCCGGCCGTCGTCGATCGACCTGCGTCGAGCCACTCTTCCGTGTCGTTCGCTTCGACGGCATCGTTGCCGGCGAACGCGCCAATCAGCACGATGTCCGGCTCGAACGCGGACGCGATGGCGTCGAAGAACAGCCACTCGTGGACGGGTCCATAACCCTGCACGCCCGCGTTGATGACGCGCCAGCGATGCGCGGAATCGGCTGCGTTCAGCTTCGCTTCGAGTCGCTCGCAGAACGTCTCGGCGAACGCCACCTGGACGGACATGACGAGCGAATCGCCCAGCACGACGATCCGCCGCTCGATGGACGCTTTCGGCCCGATGGGCTCGTCGTCGCGCACGCCCTGGGCGTTGATGGCCAGGTCCGTGCTGAACTCGACGGTCGTGAACCGCGCGCGGGCGCCGGGCTGCAGGCGATGCCCGACGCGCGGGTCCTGCATGAAGAGTCGCCGGAACTCGGGCGCGACTTCGGAGCCGCCGTGCAGCCGGATGGCGCCTTCGAGGACGACGAACTGGACGGCGAGAATGACGAGACCGAGCAGCGCGCGGCGCACGTGCTAACCAACCTGCATCGCGTGCTCGAAATCCTCGGGATGGTTCGCGCGCAACGCGGCGTCGTTGCGGTCCACCAGGCCGTCCTTCACCAGCCGGGCGAGGCACTCCTCGAGCGTGAACGATCCGGACTTGCGCGTGATCGTGATCTCCTGGTGCAGATGGTGGAGCGCGTTCCGCCGGATGTGCTGCCGGGCGCCGTACTGCACCACCAGCATCTCGGCCGCGGGGATTCGTCCGCCGCCGGTGCGCGGAAGCAGGGTCTGAATGAACACCGCCGTCAGGGCCGCCGCGATCTCCTGCCGGATCGTCGGCTGCCGTTCCGCGGGAAAGGAGTCGGTGATCCGGCCGATCGTCGATGGCATGTCGGTCGTGTGCACGGTCGAAAAGACGAGTTGTCCCGTCTCCCCTGCCGCGAGCGCGATGCGCATCGACTCCGGATCGCGCATCTCTCCGATGACGAGCACATCCGGCATCTGCCGCAGCGACGAGCGCAGCGCCGTCGGAAAGTCGGGCGCGTCGATGCCGATCTCCACCTGCTCGATCACGCTCTGACGGTTGACGTGTTCGTATTCGATGGGATCTTCAATCGTGATGATGTGCTTCGGCTCACGCGCGTTGATGGCCTCGACGACAGCGGCGAGCGTGGTGGTCTTGCCCGAACCCGTGGCGCCGCCGACGAGCACCAGGCCCCGCTGGAGACGGGTCAGCAGTTCGGCGCCCGGCGGCAGGTTGAGACTCGCGAGCGCCGGCACCTGGCGCGGCAGCCGCCGGATCGCCGCCGCGGTCCGGCCGCGTTCGCGATGCAGGTTGATCCGGAATCGGCCCACGCCGGGCACCTGGCGGGCGGCGTCGGCGATGCCACATTCCCGGAATGCGCGCTGTGCGTGCGGCGGGAGCTCCGGCAGGACCATCTCCTCGATGTCCACGCCGTCGAGCGGCGGATGGTCGGCGCGCACGATGCGGCCGTGCACGCGAAGTGCCGGCGGCTCACCGGCGACCAGCAGCAGATCGCTGCCGTCCCGTTCGGCGACAAGCACGAGCCAGCTATCGAGGCGCGACGCGCCCTCAGGCGCGTCGAAGCGCGTCGCTTCGAGCTCCGAGACGAGCCGTTCCAGATCGTCAGCCGCCATCCTTGCGCGGACATCGTACTCCTGAAAAGCACTCGCCGGGCACGACGGGTCTGAAATGCGCATGTCGGTACGACCCTGCTAAAAAGCATTCGTCGGTACGACGGGTACGGCGGGTACGAGGAACGCGCCTGACGCATGCCATCTTCTTCTCTAAAAAAAAGAAGACGGGCGTCAGTCCGTTCCAGGTACCTGCCGTACCGACGAGTGCTTTTCAGTAGGGTCGTACCGACATGCGCATTTCAGGCCCGTCGTACCGATAAAAGCCTTTCAGATCCATCTTCTGACCCTCCGGCAGTAGTCCTCGTAGGACGGACCGAAGGCCTCTCTCAAATGCCGCTCTTCGTGCACGATGACCAGCGTGGTGAGCGCGGTCAGCACCACGGGAAGCAGGACGAGCGGCCACGCCATGTTGAGCACGAGGGCGAGGCCGGCGTAGAGGACCGTCAGGCCGACGTACATCGGATTGCGTGTGAACCGGTACGGGCCCGTGGTCACGAGCTCACGCGCCGGCCGGTCGGGAATGATGGGGGTCCGGGCACGGGCGAACGTCGACAGCCCCCAGAACGTCAGCGCTAAGCCGGTCGCGATCGCGGCGACCCCAAGGACCGTCTGAGGCAGCGTCGGACCTTCGCCGTCGATCTCGAACCCCAGAAAGTTCTCGAGCAGCCAGGCCACGAGGAATCCGGCCACGAAGACGAAAGGAGGGGGGAACCGGACCGCCGGACCGCGTTCATCGACCACGAACGGGGATTGTACGCAGGGTCGGGCCGTGCTCGTAAAATGGAGGCATGTGCCGAAACATCCGGACGCTCTTCAACTTCGATCCGCCGGCGACCGGCGAGGAAATCCGGGCCGCGTCCGTACAGTTCGTCCGCAAGTTGAGCGGGTTCAACAAGCCATCGAAGGCGAACGAGCCGGCGTTTGAGTCGGCGATCGAAGACGTCGCGGCAATCGCGCGACGGTTGATTGACGATCTGATTACCCAGGCGCCCCCGCGAAATCGCGAAGAGGTGGCCGCACGGGCGCGGGCGGAGGCGGCCAAGCGGTTTGGGGCACCCGGTGCCGAGTAAGACCTCGGGTTTCTTTTCGCGAGTGAATTGCGTGTGGCGAAACGAAACCCGAGGTCTATAACCATCGCCCGACTTGGCGGCAGTACTCCTCGTACTCAGGCCCGAAGATCGATCGGAGATAGCGCTCCTCGCGTGTGATGACGAGGATCTCGAGCGCGATGATCACGCCCGGCAGCAGGAGGAGCGGCCAGACGCTGTTCATGAGCAGCGCAAAGCCGAGGTACATCGCGACGAAGCCGACATACATCGGGTTGCGTGACCAGCGATACGGGCCAATGATCACCAGCTGGCTGGCCGGGCTTTGCAGCATGATGCCGGTTTGCGCACGCGCGAACGCCGCCATCCCCCACCAGAACACGACCGTGCCCGCCGTCAGGATGACGGCGCCGATGCCCGTGAGCCAGCTCGTCAGCGCCGCCGTGGTCCCCACATGAAACGGAAACGCATCGTGCAGCGGCCACGCGAAAACCAGGCCGATCACGAAGATGAGCGTGGGCGGAAACGGGGTCCCGGGACCTCGCGTGGCATCGGTCAGCACCTGCATGCCGGGCGATGACGCAACCTCGGGGCCACCTTCGAGCATCGACGGTTCCAACGCGGTCTCGCATCCTTCCCGCTTTCGGCCCAGACGGCGCATCAGGTCTCCTCCCCGCGGGTGCCCAGAAATGGTATCCGGCGACCCTTCGAAAAGAACCGCATGTTGAAAACTGAAAAGGATGGCTAGAGCATAGCCTCGACACGGAGGCAAAGGAGCAAATGATGCGCTGGGCAACAGCGGTGATGTTCGCGGGCGTGATGGCCGTTGAACCGGGCAGTGCTCAGGGGTTGAAGACGCCGCCGGACTGGAAGTGGGTTCCGGACGCGCCAGCCAGGGTCATCGAATCGGGCGAGGCGAAGCCGGACGCGATGTTCTTCGTCGCGATGCCGCCCGGCTGGCACATCACGCAGGGTCCCGGCGCGGTGCTGTATCAGCCCGACTACCAGGGGCGCGGCAACTTCGTCGTCGAGGCGGAGATCTTCCTGTTCCCGGACAGCAGCACTGAGGAGTACGGCGTGTTCCTGGGCGGTCGATCGCTCGACGCGCCGGCCAACCGGTCGTACGTCGCGTTCGTCGGCCGGCGGGACGGACAGGCCGCGGTCATCACTCACAAGCCGGACGGCGCCACGCCCGTCTTCAACTGGACCGCCGGGTCATTCGCGCCGCAGAAGGGACCGGACGCGGTCAAGAACATCCTCAAGGTCGAGGTCGGCACAGCCGACGTCGTCTTCAGCGCGAACGGCACCCTCGTGACGAAACTTCCGCGCGCGTCGCTCGCCGTCGACGGCCCGTTCGGTCTCCGCATCGGGAAGGGCATCAACGTCCACGTGAGCCGGCTCGACGTGACGCACCGGCTGGCGGGGTCGGGTTAGTTTTCCACAGATCGGGGACAGGTCTCGTTCGCGAAGTCGTTCCTTCGAACGACACCTGTCCCCGATCTGTGGAAAACTAACCCGACCCCGTGCTGGCCGCACTCCTCCTCATCGTCCAGACAGCCACCCAGGCGCCGTTCACGATCGGATCCGTCTCGGCAGCGCCAGGCACGGTCGCGGGTGGGACGATCGAGGTGGCGGCCCGGCCAGGCGACACCGGTACGACGATCCCGTTCACGATCATCCACGGCGCCTCGTCCGGACCGGTCCTCCTGCTGGTCGCGGGCACGCACGGCATGGAGTACGTCCCGATCATCACGCTCCAGCGGATGAGGGCGGCGATCGATCCGAAGACCCTCCGCGGAACCGTGCTGATGGTGCACGTCGCGAACATGCCGTCGTTCCTCGGCCGGACGATTTACTACTCTCCGGTTGACGGCAAGAACCTGAATCGCGTCTTCCCCGGAAAGACCGACGGCACGCTGTCGGAGCGCGTGGCCGAGGTGATCACGCGCGAGTTCATCACGCGCGCGACGCATGTCGTCGATCTTCACTGTGGCGACGGCAACGAGGCGCTGCGGCCCTATTCGTACTGGATCACCACCGGCGATCCGAAGGTCGCCGAGGCCGGCAAAGCCATGGCGCTTGCATTCGGTCTCGATCACATCGTGGTCGACGGCGCGCGACCGACCGATCCGGCGGCGTCTCTCTATCTGTCGAACACGGCGATCACGCGCGGCAAACCGGCCATCACGACCGAGACTGGCGGGATGGCGCGCGTCGACGAAGCCTCGATCGGCATGATCGAACGCGGCGTGGCCGGCCTGCTCCGTCACCTTGGCATGCGAACGACCGGACCGCCGGCGATTACGTCGCCGGTCTGGATCGCGACGAGCGAGGTGCTGCGCGCCGGCGTCTCCGGCATCTTCTATGCCGCCGTCGAGCACGGCACGACGGTCACCAAAGGCGCGCGCATCGGCCGCATTACGGACTTCCACGGCCGGACACTCGAAGAGATCGTCGCGCCATTCGGCGGCGAGATTCTCTACGTCATCGGCACGCCACCCATCAGCAAGGGTGAGCCGGTGGCAATGATCGGTGTGCGAAAGACACCCTGAAAAGCGGTGCGGCCGTACATTGCCCTCGGCCGCTCCCTGCAACGCCGCCGGCTCTTCCTGCGTCCAAGGACACTCAGGGGGTTGGTGTGCTCCGGGCGATCGCATCGGTCTGCGCCTTCGGTCTGGCCTGCTCGCTGTTTCCAGCAGTGGGCAGGCAGACGACGGTCGTTGCAGAAGGACAAGAGCGCCCGGCCGCCATCAAATGGGAGCCCTATCCCGTTCAGGCGTCCGGCGGAACGCAAACGCACGAAATCGGGCGGTTCACGGTTCCTGAACGGCACGCACGGCCGGACGGCAAGTCGATCGAGCTCGCGGTCGTACGACTGAAGAGCCTGTCGAGCGCACCGAAATCGCCGGTCGTGTACCTCGACGGTGGTCCGGGCGGCTCCGGTGTCTCGATTCTCTCGATTCCCGCGTATGCACGGCTGATCGTCAAGCTGCGTGAACAGCGCGACGTTCTGCTCCTCGCGCAGCGCGGGACGGCCCTCGCGCGGCCGCGCCTGGCCTGTCCATCGTCGGGTCCACTGGCGGCCGATTTCCTCACGTCAGACGATCGGATGCTGGAGCTGTCTCTGCCGCGTTTCCGCCAGTGCGCGGAGAGCTTCCGCGCGGCCGGCCACGACGTCGGCGCGTACAACACCGAGGAGAGCGCCGCCGATATCGAGTCGTTGCGTCGCGCGATCGGGTCCGATCGCGTGTCGTTGTTCGGGTTCAGCTACGGCACGCATCTGGCGCTGGCCGCCATTCGCCGGCATCGTGCCGGCCTCGACCGTGTCGTGCTCGCCGGCACGGAAGGTCCCGATCACACCTGGAAGCTGCCGGCCACCTACGACGATCAACTCGAACAGATCGCGGCGCTCGCGCGGGCCGACGCGGCGGCCGGCATGCCCGACTTCGTCGGGACGCTGAAACGGCTTGTCGCGAAGCTCAAGCAGGCCCCTGTCACGATCGAGATCGGTGACGGCGCAGCACGCCGCTCCGTGCAGGTCGGCGACGCCGGCCTTCTGTCTCTGCTGCGGCGCGATCTGGGCGACACGAATGACACGCCGTGGATTCCGGCGCTTGTCTACGACACGCTCGCGGGACGGCTCGACCTTCTCCGGACGATCGTGGCGCGCCGCTGGCCGCAGTACGAAGGCGGCATCCAGTTGATGGCGACGGCGATGGATTGCAGCTCGGCCGCGTCACGCGCGCGTCTGTCACGCATCGAGGCCGAAACGCCAGGCTCGATCCTCGGCCGCCTGGTGAACGCGCCGTTTCCGGAGGTCTGCCAGGCGATTGGCGTGCCGCCGCTGCCGGAGTCGTTTCGCGAGCCCGTCGTCACGGACGTGCCCACGCTGTTCATCAGCGGAACGCTCGATGCGAACACACGACCCGCGCAGGCCGACGAGGTTCGCAAGACGTTCTCGCGCTCATCGCACCTCGTCGTCGTGAACGCCGGCCACGAAAGCACGCTGCCGGAATCGGCCGTGCAGGAAGCGATTGTCGAGTTCTTGTCAGGGAAGGATGTGGCCGATCGGCGGGTGACAATCGCGGCGCCGACGCTTCGCAGACCAAGACATTGAGTAATCGGGTAATTGGCCCGATTACCCGATTCCTAGTTCCCTCCACCGCCTCGGCCGCTGGTGGTCACACCTTTGTTCGCGATGGCTTCCTTGATCTTCGTAGCCGTCACGTCCGCGCGGAACTCGACGATGCGCTTGCCGATCTCGAGCGCCTTGGCTTTGTCCGCAATCGAGACGCCGTTGATCGTCGCCTTGCCGGCCTTCACGCGCTGTTCCCAGCGCACGCTGTTGGGATCGGCCACCATCATGTTCATCGTGATGATCGGATCGTCATGGAGCCCGTCGCCCTGGCCTTCCTTGATCAGTCCCTGCTTCTCGATGTAGTCCGACACCGCCCCGTAGTCGTAGTACTCGGGAATGTGCGCGACGACCGGATTGGCGTTCCACTCCGTGTTGAGCTTCTTGGCGACGGCCGCCATGCCGCTCCTGTTGCCGCCGCTGTCGCCGATCAGGATGATGTTCTGGAACCCGTGCATCTTGAAGCTGTGCACCATGTCCGTGAGGATCGCCTGGAAGGTCTCCTCGCGCATGCTGATCGTGCCGACGGTCGTCATATGGCTGCTTTTCGGCTCGATGGTGCCTTCGGGGACGAACGGCAGGATCGGCGCGCAGAGCGCGTTGCCGAGCTTACGCGCGATGGCGTCGCAGTTGGCGCGCAGCACGTAGTTGTGTTTGCCGAGCGCGAGCCACGGGCCGTTCGGCTCGATGCCGCCCGTCGTGATGATCATCGTCGTCTTGCCGGCTTTCAGCGCGTCCCGAACGTCCATCCACGTCATCTCTTCGAGCCAGACCGTGTTGGGCGCCGGCAGCGGGTTCGGCGTGTCGATGCAGTTGTAGACGCTGTTGGCGCAGCTGCCGCCGCCGGCGGTTCGCGGATCGGGCGGATTGCCGCGGCCGCGGCCGGCTTCACCACCCTGCCGCTGACCTTGCTGCTGCTGACCTGTCTGAGTCTGCTGCTGTGTCTGGCCGGCGACGAACGCGACCGTCAGCAGAAACAACGCGGAGGTAAAGACGGTTGTTTTCCTCATAAATGCTCCTGATCCGGAACACACGTCACGTCAAGTGACTTTCCGTGGGGAGGATGTCCGGTCGGACAGTACCGCCTGACACGGCAAGAATCAAGGGCCGACAGTTTCAGCGGCCGGGTGGACACGATGCCGATCGATGTACGCCGACCATGCGGGAAGGAGAAGCGCGCCGACGATACCGACGACGATGATCGCGCCGACACTGGGCGGCGGCGGCGAAAACGGTCCGCTGACCCAGATCAGCGTGACGAGAACGACAAGTCCCCAGAACGCCCGGCGGCCGGCGGTGTCGCGAGCCCGAGTCCTGCGGACATATGCGCCAATCGCGGCGAGGAAAAAGGCGCCCTCCACCACGAGTGTTGCCGTCGTCGAGCGCCAGAGGCCGAGACCTTCGAGCGGACCGCCGGGCCACAGCGGCAAGTCCGGGACGTGAGTGATCCAATCCAGAAACCAATGACTGACGACGACGAGTCCGACGGCGAGAGACGCGATCCGGTTGCTCACGAATCGCGTCATCGCGAGTGCGGCCAGACCGCCCCAGACCACGGTCATCGCGAGGCTGTGGCTCCACGGATAGCTCACGAACACGAGAGGCGTGAACGGGGTTGCGCCAGGCTGGACCCGCACGCTTTCGACGCCGGCGAGGAGGAAGACCGGCCACAACATGTCGAGCCCATACGCGGCGGCGACATACACGCCGAGCGACGGGCGCGGCTCGACCGACTTCGCGACGAACGCCGCTCCGAGATGACCGGCGAACATCGATCACGTCCTCGCAGCCGCGCCGCTCACCGTTTCAGCCGCGACGTTCCTCGAGGCGCATCCGCTCCGTGGATGCCTGACGCGCCGCGATTTCCTGCCGGCGAACCTGCTCGGCCAGTTCCTGTGCCTTGTCGCTGAGCGCCTCGAGCTCTTTCCTCAGTTCCTCCGTCTGCCGCTCGACTCGAGCCAGCGCGTCCCGGGTTCTTGACAGCGTCGTCTCGGCCTGACGCTCCGCGCTGCGGGCGGCTCGAATCTCGGCGTCGAGTTTTTCGAGGTGCTGCTTCTTGATCTCAGCCTGGCGCTTCGCCTCGGCCTCGGCCTCGGCCCGCCGCGCGGCCGCTTCGGACGATTTGCCGGTGTCGCCGGCCGATTCTGTGGCGGTACGTTCCGGCGTCGCCGCGCGTCCCCGCGCGATCGGCACGATCGCGCGCCCCCGCCCGATCGGCACGATCGCGTGTCCACGCCCGATCGGAACGATCTCGGCGAGCCGTTTCGAAGCGGCTGCTGCACCGGGAACGAGACCGGCGAGCGCCTCGAACCCGCGCGGCTTCAGCGGCCGGACAAGCCGTCCTGGCCGCTCGGGCCCGGGCAGCGCCTGCAGCGTATCGCTGACTGCCATCATGGTCGCGGCGGTCGCGGGATCACCTGCCTGGCTCAGGATCTCTCTCACTTCCGCAGACGCGGCCTTGACGGCGTCCCGGTGCGCGGTTTCCGCCGGGGTGACGTCCGCACGCTTGCCGGACAGCATCTGGCTGTGCGCCGCCCGCAGCTTGTTGGCGGCGTCGATGAGCTTGTCGAAGACCTTCCGGCGGGTCCAGTAGAGCTGATTGACGGCCCAGGCCGGCGCGTTGGGCTTCTGAAGGGTTTTCACGGTGGCCGCGCCGGGGCCGGCCTGTTTTGCCAGCGCGTTCCGGGCCGCCACGAACTCACCGGCCGGCAACTGATACAGGCGGTCGATCTCGTCGTCGAGCTGCGCCATATGCGAACAGCCTATTGCGTTTTTCAGATCCACGTCGCATGTTCCTGCGACGTGGATTGGAAAACGCTTTGGCAGGAGGCACCTGGGACCGGCCGGGCAACCCTCTTCGCGCCGAGCCGTCTAACCAGCGGGCGCGTGATTCGGCGCTGAGGGATGGACGCGACGGCACGCGAGGAGGCGATTCATGGGAATCCTGTTCGAAGACGTGCGGGGCGGCATCCGACGCCTCTGGCAGCAGCCCGGCTTCACCGCCGTCGCGGTCGTGATGCTGGCGCTGGGACTGGGCGCCAACACGACGATGTTCACGCTCGTGCACGAGCTGTTGCTGCAGCGCCTGCCGGTCGAGCGCGCCGAGGAGCTCTACCGGCTCGGCGACAACAATGACTGTTGCGTGAACAGCGGACTGCCCGGTGACTTCGCGCTGTTCTCTTATCCGCTCTACCGGCATCTGCGCGATAACATCCCCGAGTTCTCTTCGCTCGCCGGCTTCCAGGCCAACACGTTGCGCGTGGGGATCCGGCGCGACGGCGACCCGGCATCGGACTCGTTCCCCGCGCAGTTCGTGACGGGCAACTACTTCACGACATTCAGAGTCCGTCCTGCTGCGGGCCGCCTGCTCGTGGCCGACGACGATCGCCCCGGCGCGCCGCCGGTGGCCGTCATGAGCCACCAGGTATGGACGGAGCGATACGCGCGCGATCCCGGCGCGGTCGGCGCGACGTACTTCGTGATGGGGAAGCCGGTGACCGTGGTCGGCGTCGCGGCCGAAAGCTTTTTCGGCGAGACGGTCCGGCCGGATCCGGCCGGCTTCTGGATTCCCATCGGTCAGGAGCCGACGCTGCGCGGCGGCGCGTCGATCCTGGATCGCCCCGGCTCACACTGGCTGTACGCAATCGGCCGCATCGCACCGGGCGCGGCGCCGGCCCAAATCCAGACGCGCGCGACAGGGCTGGTGCAGCAGTGGCTGTCCGCGCAGTCGTTCGTTTCCGCGGAGAGCAAGGCGCAAATCGCCCAGCAGCGCGTGGACGTCGTCTCCGCGAGCGGCGGCGTCGAGCTCATGCGCTACAGCTACGCGCAGCCGCTCAATCTCCTCTTCGGCACGTCGGCGCTCGTGCTGCTCATCACGGCCGCGAACCTGGCCAATCTGCTGCTGGCGCGCGCCGACCGTGGCCAGGCCGCGCTGCGGGCCGCGCTGGGCGCGTCCAGCGGGCGGCTCATCCGTCAGTCGCTCACCGAAGGCGTCATCCTCTCTGTGGTGGGCGGGCTGGCCGGGCTCGCAGTGGCTACGGCCGCGACGCGGGCGCTCCTGGCCCTCGCATTTCCCGCGGCCGTCATGCCGGTGGATGCCACACCATCGCCGATCGTGCTCGCGTTCACCGTCGGCCTTGCCGTGGTGACCGGCGCGATCTTCACCGCCGCGCCAGCCTGGGCGATGTCGCGAACGCAGCCGATCGAAGCGCTGCACGGCGTCGGACGCAGTGCGGTGTCGCGGTCGCTGGTGCCGCGGCGATCGCTCGTGATCGTCCAGGTCGCGTTGTCCATGGTCCTGCTGGCGAGCGCAGGTCTGCTGGCCGGGAGCCTGAATCGTCTCGAACGCCAGCCGCTCGGGTTCGATCCCGAAAACCGGGTCGTCGTGCGCATCGAGCCGCCCGCGCTCGCCGATCAACCCGACAAGCTCGGCGTGTTCTATCAGTCTCTGCAGGATCAGTTGCAGCGCGTCCCAGGCGTCCAGGGGGTGACTTACGCGCTCTACAGCCCGATGGAAGGCAACAACTGGTCGTCGGGCATCAGCATCGAAGGACGTCCCGTCGATCCAGCCCGAACGATCGGCTCCTCGTGGAATCGCGTCGGACCGCGCTACTTCGAAACGATCGGCACACGCCTCGTTCGAGGCCGCTTGATCGACGAGCGCGACACCCCGGCAGCGGCGCGCGTCGCCGTTGTCAACTCGGCGTTCGTCCGTCAGTTCTTCGAGAACGGCGATCCGATCGGCCGCCGGCTGGGTTTCGGCGGCGCGAGCCGCAGCGGCGACTGGGAGATCGTCGGCGTCGTCGAAGACGTCAAATACACCACGGCGAACCGGCCCGTGCGGCCGATGATTTTCCTGCCGGCGATGCAGCTCGTGCCGTACGAAGACCCGGCCGATCGGAACGTGCAGGCGCGCTCCACCCTTCTGCGCGCGATCGTCATTCGCGCCGCGCCCGGCACGACCGGCCTCGAAGCCTCGATTCGCCGCACACTTGCCGGAATCGATCCGGACCTTACGGTGCTCCGATACAGCTCGCTCGCCGAACAGGTCGCCTTCAACTTCCGGTTCGAGCGCCTGATGTCCCGACTCACGTCGGCCTACGGCGCGGTCGCACTCGCCCTGGCGGCCATCGGGCTGTACGGCGTGACGGCCTACGGCGTGGCCCGGCGGACGAGGGAAATCGGCGTCCGGATGGCTCTCGGCGCGGATCGGGCGAGGATCATGAAGACGGTGTTGCGCGGACCGCTGCTCCAGACGGTCATAGGCCTGGCGATCGGATTGCCGCTCGCGCTCCTCGCCGGACGCGCACTCTCAGCACAGCTCTACGAAATCGGCCAGGCCGATCCCATCGTGCTCGGCGGGGCCACACTGGTCCTCCTCATGAGCGCCATCCTCGCGGCGGTCTTGCCGGCACGTCGAGCAGCGGGAGTAGACCCCACGAGGGCACTCAGGGCGGAGTGAGCGGAGCGAAAGACGAAACGTAGCGCCCCTACTTCCTAATCAGCGCGCAGCGCCCTCACGGGATCGATGCGCGAGGCGCGGCGCGCCGGAACCCAGGCGGCGAGCCAGGCAATCGCGAACATCGAGACAGCGGCGACCGCGCACGTGAGCAGATCGGTCGGCCCAACGCCAAAGACGACGCGTGACAGCGGTTCCCGGGCGGCCACGACCAGTGCGACGCCGACGAGGACTCCGGCGACGGCCAGCGCGCCCGCGTGGCGCAAGACCAAGCCGACGACCTCAGCTCGCGTGGCGCCAAGCGCGATGCGGATGCCGATTTCTCGCGTCCGTGCGCCGACCGTGTGGGCCATCGCGCCGTACACCCCGATCGACGCGAGCACGAGCGCGAGGGTCGCGAAGATGGCCAGCAGCTGCAGGTAGAGCTGCGGCTGCGCGACCGTCGCGCCCGCCAGCTCTTCCATCGTCCGGATGCTGTACAGCGGAATGTTCGGATCGAGGCTGGCGACGGTGGCCCGGAGCGTGTCGACGAGTCCGATCGGGTCTCCGCGAGGCTTCACGGCAACTGTCAGGAAATCCGTCGGAAACTGCGCGTGAACGAGGTACAGCGTCGGGCGCGGCGGATTGGCCGGACCCACATCGTGGACATCGTTCACGACGCCGACGACTTCCCCACCGACGCGATCTCCCCCGAGACCAAGCCGCGTGCCGAGCGTCACGCGCCGGCTCAGGGGATCGACGCCCGCCCAGAGCAAGCGCGCCGCGCTCTCGTTCACGATGGCAATAGGCGGCGACCCGGCCAGATCGGCCCGCTCCGGCCCGCGCCCGCGCAGGACGCGCACGCCCATCGCCCGAAAGAATCCGGGTGTCACGATGCGAAGCTGGACGACGGAACGGCTTTGTTCCTCGGACGACAGCCGCTGGCCGTCGCGCTGGAACACGGAAATCGAGTAGGTGAACCCGCCGAGCGGCAGGCCGAACGACGCGCCGGCAGCCTCGAGCTCGGGCCGCGACGACAAGGCGGTCATGAGGTCCGTGACGAAGGCCGCGCGCCGCGCATTCTCCTTGTAGCGGTCGTCCGGCAGCGAGATCGAGAACGTCTGCACGCGATCGAGGTTCACCCCGAGGTCGACATCGACGAGCCTGAAAAACGTCCGCGCGAGGAGTCCCGCGCCGATGAGCAGCGCGACGGCGACGGCAATCTCGGCCATGACGAACACGCTGCGTGTCCGCGCGCGAGGGCGACCGCCCGTCGTGCGGCCCGATCCCAGCCGAAGCGGGATCGCGACGTCGGTGCGCGAGGCGTGCAGGGCCGGAATCAATCCGACCAGCGCCGCCGCGACCGTCGTCGCGAGTACGGTGAACACGAGGGCGCTCACGTCGACGCGCGTTTGATCGAGCAGCGGAATGCCGGCCGATTGAAGGCTCGCGATGGCGCGCATCGCGCCGGCGGCGGCCGCCACGCCGAGCAAAGCGCCCGCGGCCGACAGCACCAGCATCTCGACGAAGACGCCGCGAATCAGCCGCCCGCGCCCGGCGCCGAGCGCCGTGCGCATCGCGAAGTCGTGCGTCCGTCCGAGCGCCGAGCCGAGCATGAGACTCGCGACGTTCGCGCAGGCAATCAGAAATACCAGACCGACCGCGCCAAGTAGAACGTTCATGGCGGGACGAACGTCGCCGACAATCGCGTCGCGCAGCGGATGCACACTTGCGTAACTGCCCTGGTTCGGATTGGAAAGCCCGGCCCGAATCCGTCGGGACACCGCCGACATCTCGACGCGTGCCGCCAACAGATCGACGTCCTGCCTGAGCCGCCCGACCACCGTGAGATAGTGCGCACCCCGTTGCGTGGTCAGGTCGTTCGGCGCGAACCGAAGCGGCACCCAGGCGTCCATGCTCAGGGGATAGTCGAACGTCTCGGGCATCACGCCGGCGACTTCCCGAAGGACGCCGTCGAGGTGGACCGATCGGCCGATGACGGCCGGATCGCTGTTGAAGCGACGCCTCCAGAGGCCGTGGCCGAGGACCACGACGGTGGGCGCGCCTGAACTCTCGTCCGAAGCGGTGAGCGCGCGTCCGTGCAGGGGCCGGACGCCGAACACGTCGAAGAATCGGCCGGTGACGGCCGCACCGGTAATCTGCTCGGCGGGACCGACGCCTGTAAGCGCGTACCCGCCGTCATTGATCGCGGCGATCGCGTCGAAGGCCGTCGCCTCGCGCTGCCAGTCGGCGAAATCCGGCGGAGAGACGCTATTCAGCGCGGGCCCGGCGCCCGACAATTCCTCACCGAGGCTCGACACGATGACGAGCCGGTCGGCGTCCGGATACGGGAGGGGACGCCACAGCACCGCGCGGGCGGCGCCGTAAATCGCCGTGTTCGCGCCGATGCCGAGCGCGAGGGTGAGAATCGCCGCCGCGGTGACCGCGGGGCGGCGCGCGAGCGCGCGGACCGCGTGGCGAACATCCTGCGCGAGCGAATCGACCGTGACGCGTTGCCAGCGGAGCCACAGCGCATGTCGCACGAGAGCACCCATTCGTCCCGACAGCCAGGCGAGGCCTCGCGGCGTGGCGCCAGCGCTCTCGGTGCGCAACGCGTAGGCGAACTCGGCGGCCCATTCGCGCTGCCAGGAATCGCGGTCGGATGCCGGCACGAGCCACGCAATCGCGCCAATCAGACGGGCGATCGAGGCGGCTTTCGAGTTCATGCGGTTGCTTACCGCCCTGCTCGAGCCGGACGAGGCGCGCGAACCGGCTTCAACGCATGCAGACGTTCGAGCGCCTCGTTCAGCGTTCGAATGCCGAGCGGCGTGGGACGATAGTAACGGCGCGGCGGACGGCGCTCGGCCCGCGCAATCTGCGCGTCCTCCCACGAGGACGAGACGAAGCCGTCGCGCTCGAGACGGCTGAGGGCCGGATACACCGTGCCGCCCGGCAGGCCGCTGCTGTCGATGATGTCGAAGCCGTGGGCCGTGCCGCGGGCGACGGAGTGGAGGACGGTGAGAGCGGCGACCGAAAGGCTCTTGGACATTGGGGCTATCTAAATAGTAGTGCTATCTATGATACGGGAAATATGCGCTTCGGTTCCGCGGGTGGTTCCGGGGTTCCACGGGTGGTTCCGGGGTTCCGGTTCGGGGTTCCGGGGTTCCGCGGTTCCACTCCACCCGTCGTGAAACGATGGGAACCCTTGTGCCTCTCTCCATCAGACGGATACGATCCTCATGGAGGCGCAATGGCAGACGATCCTCTTTCCGATCGCAGAAGGAGCCACGAAGAGGACTATTTTCGGAAACGGGACATGGAGCTCATCGAGCGCTTTCGCAAGGCGAAAGCCGCCGACCAGGAGCGGCAGGATATCGGCGCCAAGATGGGGTTGGCCGATCCAGCGTTGCTCGCCGAGCTGCAGGAGCTTGGGTTCACGCCCGACACCGTAACCCTGGTGCCCCTCGTCCCCATTCTCGAGACGGCGTGGGCGGAAGGGGGTGTCAGTCCGGCCGAACGCGACGCTCATCGTCGATCTCGCACGCCGGCGAGGCATCGCGGCGGGAAGCGAAGCCGACCAGCAGCTCACGGCCTGGCTGGATCGGCGGCCCGACGCGACAGTGCTCTCGGGCGCGATGCGGCTCATCGGCGCCGTGCTCGAGTCGGGCGCGCGCACCGAAATGTCCGCCGACGAGCTCATCAAGTACTGCGAAGACATCGCCGCGGCGTCAGGTGGCATCTTTGGCCTCGGCAAGGTGTCAGCGGACGAACGCGCGACGCTTTCGCGGATCGCGGCGGCACTCAAGAAATAGGCGCGGCACGCGGCACCAGCGCCTCTTGACCGGCTGTGCTGCCATACTCGCGGCCGGTGGGCGCGCAGGCGGTCAGAGCAAAAGTCCTGGCCTCCTGCGGCCTGCTCGCGGCAGGTCTCGTCTTCGTCGGGGCTGGGATTGCCTGCGAGCGCGCGACGCCACCACCAACCCGCTCCGTGAGCCAGCCCCCAGTGGCCGATCGCGCGTCTTCACCGTCAACGCAGAGTCCGACGCTCGTCTTCGACGGCGAGATTGGCCGCGGCTCACCCGATGCCGTGAGCTTTCTCGGGCCATTCGGCGTCCACGTCGATGCCCGACACCGGCTCATCGTCGTGGACGACCTTGCGCACACCGCTTTCGTGTTCGAGGAGAGCGGAGTGCTCGCAGGTCGATTCGGCGAGCAGGGCGACCGGCCGGGTCAGCTGCTCTATCCGGACGGCGTCACGACTGACGCGGCCGGCAACCTCTACATCGCGGACGCGGGCGCGAATCGCGTCCAGATCCTCGGGCCCGCGTGGACGCCGCTCGCGGAAATTCGTCGATGGCGGGTGATCGGTGGACAGCTCGCCAATCCTCGCGATGTCGCCATCGGCCGCGATGGGCGCCTCTACGTTGCGGACTGGGGCAATCACGCTGTTCGGGTGTTTTCGGACACGCGCCGTCACCTCCTGTCGATCGGCGGTCAAGGCCGCGAGCCCGGCCAGTTCGTCAATCCTGTTTCCATCGCGCTCGACGCCGACGATCGGGTGTACGTGTCCGATCAGGGGAACCATCGCGTTCAGGTCTTCGACCACAGCGGCATGTTCCTGCGCGTCATCGGCGGGCGCGGCACAGAACCTGGCCAGTTCAACGGTCCTTCCGGACTCGCCATCGACTCGGACGGGCGCCTCTTCGTCGCCGACTCAGGGAATGGGCGTGTCCAGATCTTCACCGCGACCGGTCAGGTGTTGACGTCGATCACCGGCGGCGCGCAGGCGCCGCTCGACCGGCCCGTAGATGTCGCGATCTCGGCGCGACGGCTGTACGTATCGGACGCCGGCCGCCATGCCGTGCAGCAATTCCGCAGATAGCGCGGTCGGGACCATGCCTCAAAGCCATCGCGTTCGACTGGGGTCATACGCTGATGGACGAGCGGCGCGACGCGGATATCCCGCTGGAAACGCGGCCGATTCACTTGAGGCCAGGCGTCGCGGAGACGATGCCGCGGCTCGATCTGCCGCTCGCCCTCTGGGCGAATACCCGGATCGCGACGGACGCCGACGTCGCGGGCGGCGAGTCATACGGGATTCGAACGGTCTGGCTGTCTGGATCCGCCTATCGCAGCGAAGACGACAGCGGCGTCCCCGCGACGCCGACCTACACGATTCTCACGATGGACGAGTTGCCAGAGCTCCTCTGTCGGATCACTGAAGAGAGGTTGCCCGGCAGTGAAGATCAAAGCCAAGCAAACATGAAGAACATGAAGGACATGGAGAAAACCTCAAGTGGTTTCTTCATGTTCTTCATGCCCTTCAGGGCCTTCATGTCCTTCTTTCGGGCAATTTACGCGCAACCCGACGTCGTGCCGCAGTTCGGGCACTTATAGCAGGCGCCGGATCTCACCATGATCGAGCCACACGTCGAGCAGGGCGGCGCGTCTTCCTGATTCTGGATCGCCGCGAAGCTCGACTTTGCCGGCTGGACCGGACGCGCCGGCGGCTGAGCGGGATCCGGCGCCGGTGTCTCGGCCGCCGGTACTCCGCACGTCCAGGACGAGCTGTTCCGGCGACGAGGTTTCCTCGCGGTTGTTCACGCCGGCCCGGAACTGCGCCTCGGGTGACAGGAACTTCACCGCCATCCATCGGAAGATGTAGTCGACGATCGACTTCGCGAACCGGATGTCCGGGTTCTTCGTCATGCCGGCCGGCTCGAACCGCACGTGGCTGAACTTGTCCACGAGGTCCTGCAGCGGCACGCCGTACTGCAGGGCGTAGCTGATCGCCTGCGCGAACGCGTCCGCGAAGCCGGAGATCGTGGAGCCTTCCTTCGCCATCGTGAGGAAGAGCTCACCGGGCTGACCGTTTTCGTAGAGCCCGACGGTGATGTAGCCCTCGTGCCCACCGATGTCGAACTTGTGGGTGATCGACCGCCGCTCATCCGGCAGGCGCTGGCGACGCGGTGCCGGGTCGGCCGGCGCGTCGGAGGCCCGGCCCGGTTCGGTTCTCGAGGTGTTGAGCGGCTGCGTGCGCTTGCTGCCGTCGCGGTAGATCGAGACGGCCTTGGCGCCGAGCCGCCACGAGTCGACGTACGCCTGCTCGATCTGTTCGACGCTGGCGTCCTTCGGCACGTTGACCGTCTTCGAGATGGCGCCCGAGATGAACGGCTGGACCGCGCCGATCATCTTGATGTGGCCCATGTAGTGGATCGAGCGGACGCCGCGCGTCGGCTTGAACGCGCAGTCGAAGACGGGCAGGTCCTTGTCCTTGAGGTGGGGCGCGCCTTCGATCGTCTCCTGCTCGTCGATGTAGTCGACGATGTCCTTGACCTGCGCCTGGCTGTAGCCGAGCTTCTCGAGCGCCATGGGGACCGTGGTGTTCACGATCTTCATGAGACCGCCGCCGACGAGCTTCTTGTACTTGACGAGGGCGATGTCCGGCTCGACGCCGGTCGTATCGCAATCCATCATGAAGCCGATGGTGCCGGTGGGCGCGAGCACCGTCGCCTGCGCGTTGCGATACCCGTGTTTCTCGCCGAGATCGACGCACTCGTCCCAGATCTGTCTGGCGCGCTCGAACAGATCCTTCGGCACCTGCGTGCGATCGATGTCCTTGAGCGCGGCGCGATGCTTGCGCATGACGCGGAGCATCGGCTCCCGGTTCCTCTCGAAGCCGGGGAACGGGCCGCCGTGGTCGCGCGCGATGCGCGCCGACTGCGCGTACGCCGCGCCGTGCATGATCGCGGTGATGGCCGCCGAGTAGTCGCGGCCGGTTTCGCTGTCGTACGGCAGCCCGCGCGACATCAGCAACGCACCGAGGTTCGCGTATCCCAGCCCGAGGGGCCGGTAGTCGTGGCTGTTCTTCTCGATCGACCTGGTCGGATAGCTCGCGTTGTCCACCAGGATTTCCTGCGCCGTGATGAACGTCGCGCAGGCGCGCTCGAACCCTTCGGCGTCGAATTCGCCGGCCGGCGTCAGGAACTTCATCAGGTTGATCGACGCCAGGTTGCAGGCCGAATCGTCGAGGAACATGTATTCGGAGCACGGATTCGACGCGTTGATCCGCGCCGTGTTCGGGCAGGTGTGCCAGTCGTTCACCGTCGTGTCGAACTGCATGCCCGGATCGCCGCAGACCCACGTCGCGTCCGCGATCTGGCGCATGAGACCGCGCGCCTTATAGGTGTCCATCACCTCGCCCGAGGTCACCGAATGCGTCTGCCAGTCCCCATCGTCCAGAACGGCGCGCATGAACTCGTCGGTCACGCGCACGGAGTTGTTCGAGTTCTGAAAGAACACTGACGCGTACGCCGGACCCGTAAACGATCCGTCATAGCCCGCGTCGATGAGCGCCCACGCCTTGCGCTCCTCCTCCACCTTGCAGTTGATGAACTCGACGACGTCGGGATGGTTGGCGTTGAGGATCACCATCTTCGCCGCGCGCCGCGTCTTGCCGCCGGACTTGATGACGCCGGCAAACGCGTCGAAGCCCTTCATGAAGGACACCGGGCCGGACGCCGTGCCGCCGCCGGCCAGCACCTCACGCGAGGACCGGATGGACGAGAGGTTCGACCCCGTGCCGGATCCGAACTTGAACAGCATGCCCTCGGTCTTGGCGAGCGTCAGGATCGACTCCATCGTGTCCTGGACCGAGTTGATGAAGCAGGCCGAGCACTGCGGCTGGCGCTCGAACCCGCAGTTGAACCAGACAGGGCTGTTGAACGACCCCTTCTGGTACACGAGCAGGTGCTTCAAATCGTCGCTGAACGCCTGCAGGTCGTCGTCCGAGGCGAAGTACTGCTGCTCGCGCGCCCACTGGGTGATGGTGTCGACGACGCGGCCGATGAGCTGCTTGACCGAGCGCTCGCGCGTCGCCGTGCCGAGCTGACCGCGGAAATATTTCGAGACGACAATGTTGGTGGCCTGCTGGGACCAGAAACGCGGGAACTCGACGTCGCGCTGCTCGAAGACCAGCTCGCCGCGTTCGTTGGCGATGACGGCGCTCCGGAGCTCCCACTCGATCTCGTCGAACGGATCGACGCCATCGGCCATGTCCTTCGTGAAGTGCCGCTCGAATTCCAGTCCAGCCACTTCACGACCCGGCCCGAATGTGCGCCCGACGCCTTGCGAGACTGCCGTTTCCAGCTGCTGACCACGCTCCATGCCGACCTCCGATCACTCTTCGCTCACCGTTACGCCATCGTCGCGTCTTCGTCCGTACATGGCGACGCGCCTGCCCTCAAACGGCTAACTGCCCCGTCTTCACTGTTCTATGGCGGGCACCGCTTCAGCCCCAGACATCCATGACCCACTTCGCAGGCGTATCCTTCGACGATCTGCTCGCCTCGAACGGGACGCCATAGGCTGTCGTGCTCGAGCGAAACTCTGGGAGTGTTTCGCCACCGGCTGTTCTGCCGCAGGCGAACGAATATGCGCTTCGTTCACGCCGTTGTCAAGACGAACCTACGACATATTGTGGCTCTGAATTGGGTCTTACGCCAGATGTTGACGTTTCGCCCGCAGTAGTACAACGGTTCTTTCAGTTGACCTATTCTGCTGTGCGCTTTCGCGACGGAAAAGGCTGAGAACCGCGACGAGGGGAGCACGGAAAAGCCCGTACGGGTACGGCGGAATCGCTTCGAAAAAATCCATGCAGAGCCGTGCAGCCCTGTGAAGACGCGAGCGGCGCAGCCCCCCTGATACAGTTTCTCCGTGCCCGACTCGCCGGCGGCGCTGCCTATGCTGCCCGACGCAGACACGACGAACACGGATTCACTGGTCGATTCCGGCAAGACGCCGCCCGGCCGCTCGGTGCGGCTGTCGCGGTCGTTCGCCTTCTTCCAGGTGGCGCTGATCTGGGTGGTGCCGACCCAGATCCTCGTGGGCACCATCCTGGCCGTCGGCACCGGCATCCAGATGTTCCAGGGCGGCAACCTGTCGCTCGAATTCTTCGCGATGCTGAGCCTGCTCGACACGGCGGTCGTCGCGCTCCTCATCCGGCTCTTCCTGTCGCTCAGCGGAGAGACCTCACGCGAGGTGTTCGTCGGCCCTCGCCGGCCCGCCGGCGAAATCCTGCGGGGTCTGCTGCTCGTGCCTGTCGTGTCGATCGCCGTCACGCTCATCGTGCTCGGCCTCCGAACCGTGGCGCCATGGACGCACACGGTCGAACAGAACCCGCTGGGCGATTTCGTGAAATCGCCCCTCGAGGCCGCCATCTTCACGGTCGTCGTCGTCCTGGCAGGCGGGGTCCGCGAAGAGCTGCAGCGCGCGTTCATCCTGCACCGGTTCGATCAGCGGCTCTGGGGCATGAAGCTCGGCCTCGTGCTGTTCAGTGTGTTCTTCGGCATCATGCATGTGAACCAGGGCGTCGATGCCGCGGTGGGTGTCGGCGTGCTCGGGGTCTTCTGGGGCGTGCTGTATATGACGCGGCGATCGGCGGTGATGGCCATGGTGAATCACGCTGGGTTCAATGCCGCGCAGGTGCTGCTCCTGGCCTCGAAGATCCTCGGGGAGTGATGTGAACGGACGCCTGCCGGCGGAGTGGCCCTTCACGCGCCGCGAGCTGATCGTCCTTCTCCTCGGATTCCTTCTCACGCTGCCGTTCGTGACGGCGCGGATTTACGCGTCTGACGAAATCCAGTACTTCGCCTGGCTGCGATCGCTGGCGTTCGACCGGGACGTGGACTTCGAAAACGAGTACCGGCGTTTCTACGACGCCGGCCTTGGCGGCGGGGAGCTGTTTCGCGAGACCTTTCTGGTGCGCCAGAACGAAGCCGGCCGGCGCGAGAATTACGGGCCGATCGGCTCGGCGATTCTCTGGGCGCCGTTTTACGCCGTGGGACACGTCGTCGCGCTCGTGACCGGCGCGCCGGCCGACGGGTACTCGCAGCCGTACATCTCGGCGGTCGCCTACGGCTCGGCGGTCTACGGCACGCTTGCGGTGGTGCTCTCGGCGGCGATCGCACGCCGGCTGGTCGGCCACGGCATCGCAGCCAGTCTCGTGGTGTGCTTCGGCACGCCTCTCGTGTTCTACATTTACATCGCGCCGCCGATGTCGCATGCGAACTCGGCGTTTGCCGTCGCGCTGTTCCTCTGGGTGTGGTTGAGGGTGAGAGAGACCTGGAGTGTGGGCGGCGTCGCGTTGCTCGGCGCAGTGGGCGGTCTGATGGCCATGGTGCGCGACCAGGATCTCTTTTTTGTCGCGGGACCGGCGCTCGATTTCCTCGGCTTTCTCAGAAGGGCCAGAGGGACGCGGAGCGGGCAAGCGGCCTCGGCCAGGCGAGGTCTGCCCGTGGTGACGCCGATCGCGGCTGCGCTGGCTTTTGTCGCGGCCTATACGCCGCAGCTCCTGGCCTCGTCGGCGCTCCATGGTCATCTCGGTCCGAGCCAGGTCGTCGCACGCAAGATGACGTGGACGTCCCCGCATGGCCTCCAGGTGCTCTTCTCACCGGCGCACGGATTCTTCGCGTGGACGCCGCTGGCGCTCGTAGCCATTGCGGGCCTCGTCCTGCTGGCGCTCGGACGCACGCCTGTCCAACCGGCGTCAGGCGCCCCGAGCACCGTCTCTCGAGACGAAGCCGCGTGGCTGGGCCTGCTCGCGCTCATCCTCGTCGCTCTTCAGGCGTACGTCTCGGGCGCCGTCGAATCGTGGACCGTCGCGGGATCGTTCGGTCAGCGCCGGTTCGTGAGCCTGACGCCAATCCTGACGGTCGGCGTGGCGGCGCTCCTCGCGTGGGTTTCGACAGCGCGAGGCCGGTTCATGGTTTCGGTCCTGCTCGCGCTTTGCGTGTGGTGGAACATCGGACTGATGGTGCAGTTCGGCACGCACACGATGGATCGGCAGCGGCTGACGTTGAAACAAAACGCCTGGACGACGTTTGCCGTGCTGCCGCGTGAGGCTCCCGTGCTGGTCTGGCGATACCTCACCGATCGGTCGTCCTTTTACAACAACCCGCGCCGGTGAACGCGACGTCCCAGGACCGGAGCCGGCGCCGTCTCGCGGTCGCGCTGTTTGCCGCGCTGTTCATCGTGTACAACACGAACGGCCGGGAAGTGGGCACCGTGGACTCGCAGCCAGCCAAGTTCACGGCCCGGGAAGTCGCGGTGCGCGGCACGCTGACGCTCGATCGCGTGGTCGCGGAGCGCCCCGGCCTCGGCGAACGTCCAGCCTTCGCGCGCGACCGTCAGGGGCACGTGCGATCGGCGTATCCGATGCCGAGTGCCCTGATGGCCTCGCTGCCGGCGACGCTGCTGCACCACTCCGGACTCGTGGACATGGAGGCGCCGCTCGCGCCAAACCTCGTCGCGGCGTTGACGGCATCGATCCTGACCGCGGCGGCCGTGACTTTCATCTTCCTGACAGTCGCGCGGCTCGTGCCGCAGCCCGTCGCGCTGCTCACGGCCCTCGCGATCGGCCTCGGCACCAACTATTGGGCTCTTGTCAGCCGGACACTCTGGCAGCACGAGACCGTCGCATTCGGAATGGGGCTGACGCTCTGGGCCTGGCTGCGGCCCGTCGACCAGATTCGATCGCGCGACCTCTGGCTCGGCGGAGTCGGTCTCGCGCTTGCCGGCGCGGCGCGTCCGCAAGTCGCGCCGCTCGTCGCCGTGCTGCTCGGCTGGCTGGCCGCACGATCCGGAGCGCGGGCGGCCCTCGCGCCCACGGCGGTCGTCACCCTGACGGCGGCGCTCACGATCGCGACGAACTATTACTGGTTCGGTCACATCCTGGGCGGCGCATCGCGGCTCGAGGACGTGCACCCGGCCACGCACGGGGTCGAGGGAAGCGTCAGCGCAACGCCGTGGGTCGGCGCGCTCGGCCTCCTCCTCTCGCCGAGCCGTGGGCTCCTTGTGTTCAGCCCGATCGTGCTGGCCGGTCTCGCGGCGATCCGGCCGACCGCTTCGACTCCGACCGGACTCGCACTTCGCTGGCTCGCGGCGGGGATCGTGATTCAGTTCGCCGTGTACTCCGCGTACAGCGTCTGGTGGGGCGGACACACGTACGGCCCGAGGTACACGCTGGATCTCCTCGTCCCGATGGCGCCAGCGATCGCGCTCGGGCTGGCGCGTCTGGCGAAGGCGGGCTGGGGGAAGGGCGTCGCCGGCGTGCTGCTGCTCTGGTCCATCGCAGTCGCCGCCGCCGGCGCATTCGTCTATCCGAACGAGGCGTGGAACACCAACCCCGACGAAGTGGATCGCGCGCACCATCGCCTCTGGGAGATTCGCGACGCCCAGGTCTTTCGCGTCTTCCGCAGCGCGCCGAGTCCTCAGAACTTCAGCCTGTGGGACGGGCCGGGGGTCGGTTTCCTCGGACGAGAGCCTTGACCATTCTGTGTTTCGCCGACACGCGCTTTCCGATCGAGCGCGCGAACGGCCTGCAGACGATGGCGACGTGCCAGGCACTCGCGTCGCTCGGGCACGACGTGACGCTCGTCGTCCGGCCGGACACCACGTCACCCGCGCGAGAGCCGTTCGCGTTCTACGACCTGCCGCCGGTCCGGGGAATACGCGTGGAGACGATCCCGCGCTCAGCCGGGGCCCGCGCCAATCGCATCCGCTTCCTGCTCGGCGCCCTCAAGCGCGCGGCGGATCGGCCTGGTGCGACGATCTGGACGCGTGATCTCGGCGTGGCGGCGTTCCTGCTCCAGCTGCCGTCGGCGCGCCGGCCGGTCGTGGTGTACGAGTCACACGGCGTGGCGCCGGTGGTGAGCGAAGAGATGCCGCGGCTGCTTGGAAATCCTGAGCTGACGCCAACCAGGCGCAAGCTCGAGCGGCTGGACCGCCGCGAGCGCCGCGTGTGGCGCCGCGCACCCGCGTACGTCACGATCACGAAGACGCTCGCCGACGATCTCGCCGCGCGGTATGGTCCGCGGCCGAATGTGTTCGTGGTGCCCGACGGCGCCTCGCCCGCCCCGAACGTGGATGTCGATCGTCATGGACCGGCCGTTGCGGGATACGCCGGCCATCTGTATCCGTGGAAGGGCGTCGACGTGCTCATCCGTGCGCTTGCCCTGGCGCCGCACGTCGGCGGGCTGATCGTCGGCGGTCATCCGGCAGAGCGCGACCGCGCGAGAATCGATGCGCTGATCGGCGAGCTCAGGCTGGCAGGTCGTGTGACGATCACCGGCCTGCTGCCTTTCCGCGAAGTGCGGAGTCAGCTGGGCCGCGCATCGATGCTGGTGCTGCCCAATTCGTCCTCCGCAGTCTCGGAGCGGTACACTTCCCCGTTGAAGCTTTTCGAATACCTCACGCTCGGCCGGCCGATCGTGGCCTCCGATCTGCCTGCCGTCCGCGAAGTGCTGACCCACGAACGGACCGCGCTCCTCGTGCCGCCGGACGATCCCCCGGCACTCGCCCGCGCGCTCGAGCGGCTGGCCTCGGACAGACGGCTGGCGGCCTCGCTGGGACAGGCCGCGCACGCCCTCTCGTCGCAGTACACGTGGTCGATGCGCGCACGCCGCCTCGAAGCCGCGCTCGAGGCCGCGCGCCCGTCATGATCTCGGCCGGCCTGCTGTCGCTGGTGCGATGCCCGGACTGCGGCCAGGCCCTCGAACGGCGCGACGGGGTCCGCTGCCTGGGATGCGGGCGGGTCTTCACCGCCGAGGGATACCTCGATCTCAGGCCCAGAACCGTGTTCACGGAACAGACGCGCTACCTCGACGAGGCGCTCCACGCCGACGCGCGCCACGAGGCGATCTCACCGCCCGTTCTGGGCTCGAAAATCCGCAACGACATGCTGCGGATGTTCCTGTCTCCGACGCCGGCGGATCGAATCGTCGATCTCGGGTGTGGCAGCGGCCGCGCGATGGCCTGGAACGCCGACCGCGGCGCATCGATGGTCGGCATCGACATCAGCCCGCACTTCGCGCGCGAAGCGGTCGACCGCTGGGATCTGGTTCTGGGCGATCTCAGGCGGCTGCCGCTCCGGTCAGGCGTGTTCACCAAGGCATGGTCGCTCGACGTCCTCGAGCATCTGTCGCCGGACGCGCTTCGCGAGACACTGGCCGAAGCGCACCGGGTGCTGGCCGACGATGGGCAGCTGTTCGTGTACACGCACGTGCGCAAGAACGCGTGGATCGCGAAAGGCGTGCGGATGGTGAACCTGGTGGCGCGCGCGTGCGAGCGCATCGGGCTCATCGATCTCAGACAGGAGCGGCTGCGAAAGTCCGACCATCTGAACCCTCTGGCCGATCACGATGACCTCGCGCGCGTGCTGGCGCAGTCCGGCTTTCGACTCGAGCGCGTCACGTACTACACGCCGGTCGTCGGCGCGTTCGTCGAGAACGTGCTCGTCCGTATCGCGGAACGTCTGCTCGTCCGCGACGCCGCGCGCCGGCTTGGCCGCCCGGCGGATGACGACGCCGCGGTTCGAACCGTCAGAGCCTCCGCCCAGGCGCGAGTGCAGCGGCGCGGATGGACGTACCAGGCGCTCGTGGCGCTGTCGGCAGTGATGAAAGTCGACGTCTGGCTGTTCGGCCGGATCAGGTCCGGACCGTTTTTCGCGCTCCTGCGGAAGCAGCCGTCGGGCGTGCGGGAGGCCGGGTAACCGTCATGCGGCTGCTCTATGTGGCCCTCGATCAGCGCATCCCCGGCACGCTGGGCGGATCGATCCACGTTCAGGCGGTCGCGGAAGGACTCGCGAGGCTGGGACACGAGGTGCACGTCGCGGCGCAGGAAGACCTCGGGTTTTGTTTCGATCCGTCAATAGACTCCTCGAAACGAAACCCGAGGTCTTTCACGCTCCACCCGATGTCACCTCCGCTCGGCCGTCCGCAGCTGCGATGGGCGCGGCGGGGAGCCATCACGAAGCTCGCGCGGGAGATGGGCGCAGAAGCCATCATCGAGCGGTACTACAACTTCGGCGGCGAGGGGATTCTCTCCGCCAGGCGTCTGGGTGTGCCGGCGGTGTTGGAAGTGAACGCGCCGGTGGTCGACTATCCGGGCTCTGACAAGGCGCGCCTGGACCGAATGCTTGGCGTGGAACCCATGCGCCGCTGGCGCGATCGCATCTGCCGGATGACGGATCTCTTCGTCACGCCGAGCGCCGCGATCCTGCCCGACTGGGTCGATCGCGGGCGCGTGCTCGAGATCGAGTGGGGCGCCGACGTCGAACGCTTCCGCCCGGACGCCGCGGGCCCGCTGCCGTTCCCGCGCGATCCGCATCGCGTGCTCTGCGTCTTCGCGGGCGCGTTTCGCGCCTGGCATGGCGCGGCGCATCTTCCGGCGGCCCTCGCCAGGCTCGCCGCGGCCGGTGACACGCGTTTTGGCGCGGTGATGATCGGCGACGGCCCTGAACGCGAAACCGCTGAACGCGCGGCCGGCAACACACCCGCCGTCGTCTTTACCGGCGCCCTTCCCCACGACCAGCTTCCAGCGTGCCTCGCGTCGGCAGACATCGGCGTGGCGCCGTTCGATCCGGACAGGCACGCCCCGCTTCGGCTGGGTTTCTACTGGTCCCCGCTCAAGATCTTCGAGTACATGGCCTCGGGGCTGCCGGTCGTCGCGCCGGCGCTCTCGAGGCTCGGGCGGCTCGTCGAGCACGGACATGAGGGTCTGCTCTACGATCCGGATGATCCCCGCGCGCTGGACCGGACCCTGGTGGCGCTTGCCGACGCAAACGTCCGGCGGCGGCTCGGGGCGGCGGCGCGTGAGCGCGTGGTGCGCGATTTCAGCTGGCAGGCGCACTGCGCGGCGCTCGATGCGCGTCTGCGCCAGCTGACAGCCCAGTGAGCTTCCCTCTTCGCGTGCTGCTCTCGACCGACGCCTTTCCGCCGATCTGCGGCGGCAGCGGCTGGAGCACGTACGAGCTCGCGAAGGGCCTGTCGGCGCGTGGCCACCTCGTGGACATCGTGAAAACCGAAATCGGCCGCTCGCCAGGCCTATACGAAACCCGGTACGAGTCCTTCCGGGTGACGACGCTGCGCGGGCAGGTCCCGGATCTGCCGCTCGTCCGGAACGTCCTCAAGAACGAGAAGATGTGGTCGGATCTGGCGGGCTACCTGCTCAAGGTCCGGCTCAAGAATGAACCGGTCGACGTCCTGCACGCGCAGCACGTCATGTCGACGGTGCCCAGCATCCGCGCAGCCGATGCGATCGGCGTGCCGGTTGTCGCCACGGTCCGCGACTACTGGCCTGTGTGCTACTGGTCGAATCTCATCTACGACCCGGAGTCGCCGCACCTCTGTCCCGAGTGCAGCGTGCGGATGATGTCGAAGTGCGTGCTGCCGCGATCCGGTGCGGCCTCGGTCGGGGCCTGGCCGCTCATTCCGTACATGCGGCGGAACTTGAGGACGAAGCGGCGCACGCTCGCGCGCGCGAGCGCGATCATCGCGGTGAGCACGACGATCGCGGACGACTTGCGCGCCCGCGCGCCCGAGATCGCGCAGACGCCGCTGTACACGATTCCCAATCCGGTGGACATGGTGGCGCTCGACGACGTCCACGACCGGGCCTCACGGCCCGCACCGGAACCGTACGTCCTGTACGCCGGCAAGCTCGCGACGAACAAAGGCGTGCAGTTCCTGATGCCGGCGCTCAAGGCGGCGGGGATCAAGTGGCCGCTGGTGGTCGTGGGCGACGGACCGATGCAGGGCCGGCTCGAATCGGAGGGACGCGCGCTCGACATCGAAGTCCGCGAGCTCGGCTGGCTGTCGCGCCACGAGGTCTGGAGGTGGATGCGCCACGCCGCCCTGCTCGCATTTCCGTCCTACGGCCCGGAGTCGCTCAGCCGCGTCCTCATCGAAGCCGCGGCGCTCGGCGTGCCGATCGCCGCCATGGACACGGGCGGCACGCGGGATATCCTCCACGCCGGAACGACGGGTCTGCTCTCGTCCGATCCCATCGGGTTCGCGCGGGATCTGGCGCGGCTCGCCGCCGACGAGCGGTTGCGGGCGTCCATCGGCGCGGCCGCGCGGGCCGACGTCCGCGTCCGCTTCGCCGCGCCGTCGGTCGTGGAACGGGTGGAACAAGTGTACCGATCGCTCCTTGAACCAGAGGCCGCGTGAACGCACCTCTTCGAGTCGCGGTCGTTGCGCGCGCCGTGATGCCGCTCCACGGCGTCGGCGGACTGGAGCGCTCGGTGCGCGACCTCGTGCGGCACCTCGCTGCCCGCGGTGTGGAGGTCACGCTGATCACGCCGCCACCCTCAGCGGTGCGCCGGGAGGCGGCCACCGACCCGTTCGCGTCGCCGAAGATCCGGCTGCGGCACGTGCCGTATCTGACCTTCCCGCTGGCGAACCGCCCGGGCACGACGATCCTCGATCGCAGCACGTCGTATCTGCTCTACGGAGAGCGCGCGGGACGGCTGGCGGCCAGCCTCGTGCGGCAGGGTGAGGTGGCCATCGTCCACGGCTTCGGCGCCAGCGTGCTCGGATACGCTCGCGCGCGGGAGCGCGCGCGCCGGGCGGGCGCATCGGCCGCCGGCCGATCCGGATCCATGCCGCTCGTCTTCAATCCGCAGGGTCTCGAGGAATTCGGCGCGACCTCGGCCGCGCAGCCTCTGCTGAAGCGGATCGGCTACGCGCCGCTGCGCCGCGCGGTGCGGCGCTGCGCAGCCGCCGCCGACTGCATCATCGCGACCGACCAATCGCTCGAGTCGACGGTCGCCCGTCATCTCCACCCGCGACCCGGTCAGATGCGGACGATCCCCAACGGGATCGATCTCGCCGAAGCGGCCGCACTCGCCGGACCGGCCGACGGCGCCATCATGCGCCAGCGTTACGGCGTGACGGCAGGCGAGACGATTCTGCTCACGGTCGGCCGGCTCGAGTTCAACAAGGGCCTCGACGTGCTGGCCGCCGCCCTCGGCCGCGCACGCTCGAGCGCGGCGCTTTCGGCCACCGGCTGGCGCTGGGTCATCGTCGGCGCCGGTCCGTACCGGCAGCAAATCGAGTCGGCGGTCGCCGCGAACGGGATCGGCTCGCACACGGTGTTCGTCGGCCGCGCGGCAGACGCCGACCTCCACGCCTGGTATGAGGCCGCGTCGCTCTTCGTGCATCCGACGCGCTACGAAGGCAGCTCGCTCGTCACGCTCGAAGCCATGGCGCACCGGCGTCCGATTGTCGCGACGCGCGCCGGCGGTCTGCCCGACAAGGTCCGGCCCGGCGAAAACGGCTGGCTGGTGGAACCGAACGACGTCGACGGGCTCGCACGCGCCATCGACGAGGCCGCCACCGAGCGCGCGTGGTTTCCGGCCATGGGCGCCCGCAGCCGGCAAATCGTCGAGCAGGAATTCAGCTGGGCCGTGCTGGTCGACAGACAGATCGCGGTGTACGAAGAATTGCTTTCTTCCCGGCCGACGCCATGAACCATCTGTCCTTTTCGCCTTTGAGCCTTTGAGCCTTTGAGTGCGACCCTCGTCTGTTAGTTAGAATCCGTCGTGCGCTTCAACCGGATCGCCATCTTCGGAATCCTCCTGCTCGGCGCGACCCTGCGCCTGTCCGAGATCGGCGACGGTCTGCCGTATGTCGTCGGCGTGGACGAGCCGGAGATTCTCGAGCGCGCCGTCCGGATGATGAAGACGGCCGAGTTCAATCCGCGCTTCTACGACTATCCGGGGTTCACGTTCTATTTCCACACGGCGATCGCGAGCGCCCGGTTCCTCACCGGCGCGATGGCCGGACGATGGTCGTCGCTCGACCAGGTGTGGCCGGGTGATTTTTATCTCTGGAGCCGCATCGCGACGGCGTGGCTGAGCGTGCTCACGATCTTTCTCGTCTACCGCACGGCGCTGCGCTGGGGCGAAGCGGTGGCGCTCGTCGCCGGGCTGGCGATGGCGGTGCAGCCGCAGCTCGTCCGTGAAGCCCATTTCGCGCTCACGGACACGCCGCTCACGTTCTTCGTGGCGCTCACGCTGGTGACGGCGCTCACCGCCGCGATCGAGGGGCGCACGCGGTGGTTCTTTCTGGCGGGCCTGTTCGCGGGACTCGCCGCCGCCACGAAATATCCGGGGGCGCTGACCATCCTGATGCCGCTCGTCGCGATGCCGATCCGGATGCCGCTACGCGCCCGGGCCGCGGCCCTTTCGGCCGTGTTCGGCAGCTTCGCGCTCGGCTTCCTGGTCGGCGCGCCGTATTCGCTGCTCGATCTGCCCGGGTTCCTGAACGGCTTCGCCGGGCTGATGCAGCACTACAACCGCGAGATCTCGCCGGTCGACACCGCCATCACCTACGTGAAGTACGTCCGCGGGTGGTTCGGCTGGCCAGGCGTGTTTCCGGCGTTCATCTCGTGGCCGGCCATGGCGCTCTGTTTGTTCGGACTCCTCGTCGCGGCCTCGCGGCTCCGGTCTCGCGAGACCCAGGCGGACGCCGCGGTGCTGCTGGTCTTTCCCCTCGCGTATTTCTGGTTCATCGCGAACCAGTCGCTCGTCTACGGGCGGTATGCAATGCCCCTCGCGCCGGCCCTCTCGATCGCCCTCGCCCTCGGGATCATGACCGCGTACCAGTGGATCGATCGCCGCTTCGGCCGAGGCTGGCGGCGCCACGTGGGCAGCGTGGCGTTGATCATCCTGCTGCTCCCGTCACTGGGTCAGTCGATCGCGGCCACTCGGGCCCTGGGTCTCGAAAGCACACCCGAACAGGCGGCGCAATGGATCGTCATCAACATCAAGCCCGACGAGCCTATCGTGATGGAAGGCGCGGTCGCGCGGCTGCCGCCCCACCAGTTCCGCGTCGGGGTCACGCTCCGTCTGATCACAAAGACGGTCGATCAGTACCGGCAGGACGGCACCGTCTATCTCGTCGCCTCGTCGTCCGAATACGACAAGTACTTCAAAGCGCCGGACACGGGCCGCGTGGCACATGAAATCTCGGCGTACAACGCCATGTTCAGGGAGACGCAGACCGTTCAGGTGTTCGCGCCGACCGCGGCGCATCCGGGACCGACGATCAGGATTCTCAAGATCGTCGCCAGACCCAGCTCGTAACCGGGTGTGTAGCTCGGTTGCTACTTTCCGAGCCCGGCGCGCTGGCGAAGGCCGCGCAGCCATTCGTCGGTGCGCGCGCCGCGTTCGGTTTCCGGCAACATGCCGAACCGCTCTCGAAGATAGGCGCGGATGCGGAGATCGTCGGTGATCCAGGTGTCGCAGGCTTTCTGGGACATCCCGGCCTTCGTGAGCAGGCCGCGGACGTCTGCGCCGGGGCCGAGCGTGGCTTCCCATTCCCGCCGGCGGAATTCGACGTCGTCGGCAGCTGGCAGCGACGGCGGCACGCGCTTGACCTCCATCAGGATCAGCAGCCGGTTCTGAAGCGCCCGCAGGATCTTGTCGTCGCTATCCGCGTCGGTCGGCACGAGCTTGAGCTGGCGGGCCTGCCAGACGTCGCTCGTCGTGACGATCGCGCCGTTGAAGTTCCACAGCACGCGATCGATTTCAGACTGCTGCCAGGCAGCGACGCCGGACACGGCTGCCGCGACCAGCACCACGGGCGCCAGGAGGTTTCGCATCAGAAGGCCTCGCCGATACTCAAATGATACTCCCAGCCCTTTTCACGCTGCCCGGTCGTGCCGATGAACCGGGGACGGATTTTGTAACCGAAATCCAACCTGATCGGACCAAGCGCAGATCCGAGCCGGAACCCGAACCCGGCAGCGGTCCGAAGCTCGTTCAGGGCGACATCGCCTGCGTTCTTAAAGACGTTGCCGGCGTCCAGAAAGCCGACTACGCCGAGGTCGTTCACGAACGGCACCCGGCTGGAGTCGTCCTGCCAGACGCGGGACCGGAGCTCGGCGTTCAGCACGACCAGGCCGTTGCCGCCCGTCGAGAGCCCGTCGTGCGTCAGGATCTCCGGCACCCCGAGACGGTCTTGCTGGAAGCCCCGTACGGTCGTGCTGCCACCCGCATAGAAGCGCTGGCTCGCGGGGATAGCCGCGACCGTCTCGAACACCGGCAGGCCGTCGGGGCCGATGACCGGCTGGCCATTTTCCTGCACGACCTGGACGAGTTGCTCGAACCCGCGCGCGAAGCCAAACTGCGCCCGACCGGCGACGACATGCCGCCGGCGAGCATCGAGGGAGTGATATTGCGCCACCTCCAGGAAGGTCTTGACGTAGCCGACCTCGGATCCGATGGCGCGGAGCGCGAACTCGACCTCACCGCCGACTTGGCGGCCTCGTGTCGGCGCGATCAGATTGTCCCGGTGGTCCCACAGCGCGGCCGTTGAGAGGATCGACAGCCGGACCTGCGGGAAAAGCCGGTCGACCAGCGGCTGGTCGGCCTCGGGGATGATCTCGTTCAGCAAGTCCGTGAACTCGAGCGTATAGCGTCCGACGACGCTGACCGTCGGCGTGAGACGGCGGAGCGCTTCGGCGTTCAGGGTCTGCCGGACATAGTCGAAGGTCGAGCGATGCGCCTGCTCGGCCGTGATCGCCACCAGCAGATCGGTATCGGTACGGAACGCGTGTCGCTCACGAAACGTGCCGGTCACCCGGTATTCGCCGAATCCGAGTCCGGTCCCGACTGTCTCGTTGGTCGGCCGGTTGAAGCTGATCCGCGAAAAGAAGTTGACGGCGCGGTTGCGGCCGCCGAGGTTGCGCCGTCCGATTTCGAAGAATGCGCGCGGCGAGAAGTCGAGAAAATCCTCGAGCGTGTCGTCCGCCTGCCGGCGGGTGAGCGGCTGGACCTCGAGACCGCCGCCGCCGCCGATCGTCGTGTCGGGCGCCTCCTCGACGAGGATCACCAGATCGGCCACCGTCTCGCCAGCGAGCCTGGGCTCTTCCTGGATGCGGACGCGGCTGAACACGCCCATCTGCCGCAGACGGTTCGCGCTTTCCTCGAGCGTCGCGGCGCCGAGCGGCATTCCGGGCCGCAGCGTGATCTCCTCCAGGATGACGGACGTCTCGATGTGGTCGTTGCCGATGACGGTGATCTCGCCGACCAGGACCTGGATGCCCTCGTCGATCGACACCACCAGCGCGACCTGCTCGCCAGTTGCCGAGGACTCCGGCTTGATTTCGATGCTGCCCGACCTGAACCCGCGATTCGTATAGAGCGTGTTCAGCGCTTCCACGTCGGCGAGAACCGTGGCGGGCACGTACGGCTGACCCACCCGCGACTGCATCACGGCACGGGCCTCGGTTTCAGGCACGCGCGGTTCGGAGGGATAGACGAACCGGATGTCGCTGACGTGCCCCTGCGGTCCCTCAGTCGGGTTGGGGTGGAGAATGACACCCGCTTCGCCCGGCGCTCTGCCGGGTGTCTCCTCGTACGATGGCCTGAATTCGGCGGCATAAAACCCGAGCCGCTGGTATTCGGCCTGAATCCTCATCAGACCGGCTTCGAACCGTTGCTGATCGAACCACTCGCCGACCTTCGCATCCAGGAGCTTGTCGATCACCGCGCGCGGCAGCTTGACGCCGACCGCCCAGTCGATGGCGACGATGCGGTAGCGCAGGCCGCGCTGGACGTTGAAGGTGATGATGCGCACCCCGTTCGAGTCCTCGCTCGTGTGCGAGACATCGGTCCGCCAATACCCCTCGCGCTTGAGCTTGTTCTCGAGCGCGGCGTCCGTGTCGTCCAGCAGGTCTTCGTCGACCGACCCTTCCTGCCGGATGAGCAGCGAGGCGTCGTCGGTCGATACCGCGCCGGCCGACTGGACGACCACACGGACTTGAGGTCCGGCGTCGACGAAGAGTGTGAGATCCACACTGGCGTTGTCGTCGGAGAACCGGGGTGTGTGCGTGGCGACCGCCGCGTAATAGTCCTGGCCTCGAAGTGAATCGCGAACCCGGGCGAGTGCCGTCTGGATCACGCGCTGCCGGTACGGCGTGCCAGGGGCGGCTTCGGCGCGACGGATGATCTCCGTCTGCGACAGCGGCGAGGTGCCGGTCACGGTCGTCTCGCGAATCGTCGTCCGGGGACCGGCCTGCACCAGCACGAGGAGCGTGGCGCGCTCCGGGTCATGCGTGGGAACCACGTCGACGGTCACGCTCGCGGTTCTGAATCCCTCGTCGGCCAGGATGTCGCGTACGACTTCCTCGATGTCGTTCGTGCGCACGCGCGCGGGAAGGAGGCCGCCGAACCGCTGCCGGAGCAGCCGCTCGAGCTCGTCGGGCGGCAGCCCGGGATCGCCCGCGAACTCGACGCGATCGATGGGATGGAGCGGCACGAGCCGGAACGTGACCTCGACGCCGCCAGGCACCGGCGCGGCCAGGACCCGGACGTCTTCGAAGCGGCCCAGGTTCACGAAGCGGCTGGTCGTGGTTCGCAGGTCGTCGAGGGTCAGCGGTTGACCCGGCTTGACGTCGATCAACGAGGTACAGCTGCGCCGACGTCTCCTCGCGCCCTTCGATGGTGACCTTCACGGACACGACGGGCTGGCCGAGGTACTGCTCGATGAACGCCTGCGCCCCCGCGGCGTTCGGCGACGCCGCGACCAGGCCGACCCCGGCGGCGAGAATCCATCGCCACCAGCCACCCGCGCGAACGGGGCGAGAGCCGTTTCCATTTGTCTGTGGCGGTGGAAACGGCTCAGCGGTTTCCGTGAGGCTGTCATGGAGACGTGCAGAGAAGGGGGACGGGTCTTGCTCGCGCAAGCGAGACCCGTCCCCCTTTCCGTGCACGTCACTCGACGACACCGAAACGGAAACCGCTCTAATCGAGCTCCGCGCCCCGGGCCGAGGCCCCGGTCGACCAATTGAACGGGACGGACCGGCGGCCATCAGAAGACGTGGCGGATGCGAAAATCGAGCGCGAACGTGCGATCTTCGTTGCGCGAGAGAACCCAGGAGATCCGGTCGCTCTGTTCGTACTCGATGAGCAGGATTTCATCCGTCTGGTCGATCCCGCTCGCACCGAGCGTGCGCGAGTACGTGAGGTAGACGCGGCTCGAGATGCGCTGGCCGATCGTCACGCGAGCGCTCGGATTCAGCTTCTGTCCGCCCTCCGTGTCGAAGAAGAGTGGCGTGATCTGCACGGTGTCAACCGGGAACCGCTCGAAGACGCTGCCGACGCGCGACATGATCGGGCTCGCGATGATCTGCGCGGCGGCCAGCTGCACGAGCTGCTGCTGCGCGGCCTGCGGCGACCGCAGCTGCCGCGCGGTCGTCGAGGCCACATCGGTGGGCGCGCCCAGAAGCAGCGACAGGATTTCGGTCTGCGTGAGATACGGATCCGATTCGGCCGTCATCGCGAACTTCCCGAAGGTCCCGTTGATCCGCAGGTTGACGGTGAAGACCTGACCGCTGGATCGCGGCCGGGCCTCGAGCTCCACGTCGAACACCGGATCGATGCGCGTCCGGTTCAGGAATTCGATCGATCCCCGGCGGACGAAATACCGGTTGCTGCCGAACTGCACCTCGCCGCGCTCGATTTCGACAGAGCCGATGAGCTCCGGCCGGTCGATGGTGCCCGAAATCTGCAGGTTGGCGCGTCCGTCGATTTTCGCCGTCCCGGTATCGATGAACGTGACCGGCGCCGGCGTGAGAATGCGGATATCGAGCGCGATCGGGACGCCCGACGGCGGCGCCACCTGTACCGGCGCCGAGAGCCCACCCGTCGCCGCGCCGCCCGACGCCAGCGCGAGGAGCCCTTCCCCGCCTTCCACGCGCCGGCGGATCGCGGCCTGGAGGACCTCCACGTCACCGGTGAGCCGCGGCGCTTCCACGGGCCCGACCAGCTGCAGATTCGCGTTCACGGTGGAATGGAGACCCGGCGGATACCGCAGGTGCATCGAGGCGCCCGTGGCCCGGAGCTGGAACTGTTCGGGCACGTAGCCGTTCAGCGTGATGCTGCCGTTGAACGTGACGTCGCCTTCGGCCATCTTGCCGCGGAGGCCGTCGACGCGGATGCTCGTCCCGTCCATCGTGATGGGACCGTTGATCTCGCTCAGGCTGTGCGGCAGCGCATGCAGTTTCAGGCGGCCGTCGATGATCCGCGACTCGCCCGTGAGCGCCATCGCGTCGAGCGGTCCTTCGAGCCGCGCGGCAATCGTCGCGCGGCCGTTCGCGGCGAGCTCGCGCGAAAACAGCTGCAGGATCGCGAGGTTCGCGCCGCCGGTGACCACCAGGCTGATTCGCTCCTGGCCCGCGTCGATGCCGCCGGACACCTCGAGCTTGGTGTCCTGGCCGGCCAGGTGCAGCTGGCCGATCCGGAAGGCGTCCCCGCCGAACGAAAGCTGCACCTCCCCTTCGTTGCGCAGCGTGTAGTCGAGGAGCGTGACCGTCGTCTCGTCGACGGTCGCCTCGACCTGGATCTGCGAACGGTCGGCGAGCGGACCCGTGACGCTGATCGATCCGCTGGCAATGATGCGCGTGTACGGCGACATCTTCGGCGCGTAGAACTTGAGGTACGGATCGAGCGAGCTGTTGAGAAAACTGAAGCGGAGGTTGGCGAGTGATCGGTCGTCGAGCGTGATGGTGCCGCCGCCGTTCAGCGACAGACGGGTATCCTGCACCGTCAGCTGCTCGATCGTCATGAGGTCTCCACGCACGACGAGCCGGCCCCGCACCTGGCCGATGCCTTCGTCGCCCGCGTAGAGGTCGGCGATGAACCCGTCGAACGTGTATTCGGGCGAATCGAACCGGCTGGCGCCCTTGGCCGTAAACCGGAGCGATCCCGTCAGCGGCGCGGTCGGAAATTTGAACCCGTCGAGCGAGTCGATGGCGATCCGCTCGCCGCTGACATTGAAGGTGTACGTGCCATCCCAGCCGATGAGCGCGGTGCCCGAGATCGTCCCGGCACCCTTCTTCATGTCGATCGATCGAATGCGCAGTCCGGTCCCTTCGAAGACGAGATCCCCGGCAGCGGACTCGAAACGCTCGCCCCACGCTTTCCCGTTTTCGATCCGCAGCTTGCCCGCGCCAAACGGTCCCTCGTAGTTCCCCTTCAACTGCAGATCGGCCAGGCCGACCGTCCCGTCGATCGGCCAGTCGTCCTGCCCGAAGGCGTGCCGGATGTCCTGGAGCGGCCAGCCCTGCAGGCGGACCCGTGCGTCGATCTCGTCGCCGCCGTCGTTTCGCGGATAACCGAGCGAGAACTTGCCGTCGGCGAGGATCGTCGCCGGCGAGTTGGGCTCGCCGATGACGCCATTCGCGATCGTCACGTACCGGTTTTCGATCAGGAGATCGCCGGTCGCCGGTCCCCACGTGACGTCCCACGCGCGCATCCGGTCGCCCGCGAACCTGCCTGCGATGCGCGGCGCCGAAAACGACCCGATCATGTCGCCGTCGAAGGTGCCGCGGCCGCCCACGTCAATCGCGCCGGCGCGCGAGGACCCGAACTGGGTGAGGATCGCCGCGAGCAGCCGGCTGCTTTCCTGCCAGTCGTGGCTGGTCACGTGAAACGGCAGTCTGGATTGAGAACCGGCCGAGACGCCGCTGAAGGACACAAACGTGGCCGGCGTCGCGATGGTGCTGTCGGCGAACGCGATCGATTCGGGATCGAACTTGTAGACGACCCGTCCGCCGACCGGGAAGCGGCCCAGCGGCTGGAACTTGTCGAAGACCGGTTTCTCCTCCGGCGTTTCCGGGACGGCTTCCGGCTTGGGCGGCGCAGGCGGCAGCGTCGGCAGGGTGGCAGCCGCGACCGCCACGCCCGGCGTGAGCGTCACCTCGCCTTCCCCTTCCACGCCGGTCCGGAACTGGCCATTCGGCCACGCCAGCGCGAAAATGCCTGTCGCTCGCGCGTCCGGCTCGAGCGAGTGCCAGTTGAAGTACCGCGTGAAGGCGTGCAGGTCCACGTCCGTGAAGTCGCCGCTGAAGGTCGCCGTCGCGCCGCGCGAAGAGCCCAGCGGCTCCAGCCCGTAGGCGAAATTCATCTCGCCGCCGTAGAACCGCGAGTCAGCGTGCGTGACGGAGAAGCGCTTCGTGTCCCACACGAGCGATCCGTGCAGGTCCTCGAAACGAATATCGTTGACGACAGCCTCTTCGCTCGAGAACTGGCCGACGAGCTGCCGGCCGCCTCTATATAAATGAAAGGTGCCCTCGAAGTCGCCTTCGCCTGCGAGCCGCCACTTCTCGTTGGCGAAGAACAGCTCCCGCATCCGCGGGAAGTCGACCCTCGAGCTGACGTTGTAGAAATGTTCCTGCTTCGAGAAGTCCACCCAGCCGCTGACGTGCGATTCGGCGCCGTCGGTGGTCAGATCGATGTGCGGCAGACGCACCCGCGGCCCGTCGATCTGGAAACGAGTACGCATCTTCGCCGACATCGGCTGGAACTTCTGGATCTGGACGACGCCGGTGTCGAAGCCGGCCGTTCCGACGTACGCCTTGAGATTTTCCTGGCGGACCAGGCTGAATTCGAGGTTCCGTGACTCGACGCTCCAGGGCGTGACGTGATCGACAAACGTGTACGACCCCCTGCGCGCGTTCACGTGTTTGACGGTGGTCGTGAATCTCCGCGGTCCGGTGCCCGTCGTCTTCGGCGTGAACTTCGGCAGATTGTGGCCCTCCCTGAACATCTCCATCACCATCTGCCAGTCGTTCATGGTGACTTCGAGGACGATCTGGTTACTGAGGAGCGGCCAGTACTGCAGCCGCACCTCGATGTATTTGGCCGTGAGGAACGGACGGTCGCCCGGCTTGCGCCCATCGATCACGACGTCGTGGAGGGCGAAGACGCCCGGCGTGATGAGCGCCGACAGCCGGCCGATGTGCATCGGCCGCTCGAGATATTTCGTCGCCTCGCGCTCGGCGAGCGCGCGAAGCGACCGCCCGCCGCCGAGGTCCACGCGGCCGAGATCGATCGCGAAGAAGCCGACGACGACCGCCGCGACCAACGCGGCGACCACCGCGAGTATCCGCCTCGTCCAACGCCCGGCAAACCGCCGCCGGGTGCCCTTCGGCCACCGGCGCGTCGACGCGGGCACGAGTTCTTGTGGCGTAGGTTCGGACTCGGGAGGCGGCGCCGAATGTGGAGAGGCGTCCACGGGAGTCAGCTTATCAAGGGCTCAAGCAACCGCCGTGCCGTTACTCGACCACGACGAGCAAGCGGCCGGCTTCGATGGACGTGCCCTCGGCGACGGACACCTCTTTGACCCGGCCGGCCTTTGGAGACTTCAGCTCGTTCTCCATCTTCATGGCTTCGACGACGACCAGCGGCTGCCCGGCGGCGACGGCATCGCCCGCTCTGACGAGGACGCGGACGATTCGGCCGGGCATCGGCGCCGAAACCCGCCGCTCGCCCGGGGCCGACGCGTCGCCCGGGCGGCCGCGCCCGAACCGGCGGCCGTTCACCGTGGCGGTGACGTCTACCTTCGGAAGCTGGATGAGCCACTCGCCGGGTGTCCGTTCCGTGACGGCGACGTCAACCGACCGGCCGCCGGCGAACAGCAGCGACCAGCCCAGCTCCGTCGCCGTGACGTCCAGTTCCTGGACGCGCCCGTCGACGGTCGCACGGAGAGTCGTGCCGGCCCCGCCGGGAACGGGCTCGAGCACGACCGATTTGACGCCGCCGTTGATTTCGATTTCGAAGGTCATCGCAGGCCCTCGATCCGCGCGGCGCGTCGCCACTCTCCGTTCACCACGGCAGGCGGCGCCGTCGTCGACTGCCGGCGCCAGGCGCTGATCGCGGCGGCGATCGCGGCGTCGATCGTTTCCTCATCGGTCGGCGCGACGAACGGAGCGCCCGCGCGCTCCGCGAGGATCCGATCGAGATAGGTCGTATCGAAACGCGCCTCGTGAAACGACGGCTGGCGAATCAGCCAGCGGAAAAACGGCACGGTCGTCTTGACGCCGGCGACGCGGTATTCGTCGAGCGCGCGGCCGAGCCGGACGATTGCATCCGCCCGTGTGTCGCCCCACGCGATGAGCTTGGCGATCATCGAGTCGTAGTACACCGGGATCTCGAACCCCGGCGCGACGCCGCGATCGTCGCGAATCCCGGGTCCGCCCGGCGTCGAGATCGCGCGCACGAGGCCCGGCGACGGCATGAAGCCCGAGTCCGGATCCTCGGCGTAGATGCGGCATTCGATCGCGTGTGATCGCGGGGTGAGCGCACGCTCGGGCGGCACGGTCAGCCGCTCGCCGCGCGCAATCCGGAGCTGCCAGTGCACGAGATCGACGCCCGTGACCATCTCGGTGATCGGGTGTTCGACCTGCAGGCGCGTATTCATCTCGAGAAAGTAGAACCGGCCGTCCGGGTCGAGCAGGAACTCGATCGTGCCCGCGTTCGTGTAGCCGACGTCGCGCGCGATGCGGGCGGCGCACTCGGCCATCTCGGCGCGCGTCTTCGCGTCGAGCGCGATGGACGGTGACTCCTCGACGACCTTCTGATGCCGGCGCTGGATCGAGCACTCGCGTTCGACGAACGGCACGACCGTGCCGTGCGCGTCGGCCATGAGCTGGATCTCGATGTGCCGCGGCGCGACGATTCGCCGCTCGAGATAGATCGCGGCGTCGCCGAAGGCCGACTGCGCCTCGGATCTCGCGGCACGAATGGCGGAACCGAGATCGGCTTCAGCCGCCACGGTCCGCATGCCCTTGCCGCCGCCGCCGGCGACGGCCTTGACGAGCAACGGGAACCCGATGCGTTTCGCTTCGGTTGCAATCGTGGCGTCGGGCACGTCCGCCTCGAACGGGGCCGCGCTGCCGGGCACGATGGGTACGCCGGCGCGCACGGCCGCGTCGCGCGCCGCCGTCTTGCTGCCCATGACCGCCATCGCCTCGGGACTCGGGCCGACGAACGTCAGCCCGGCGTCGGCGCACGCCCGCGCAAAGTCTTCGTTCTCCGCGAGAAAGCCGTATCCGGGATGGACCAGCGACACGCCCGCCCGCTTCCCGACGTCGACGATCTTGTCGATTCGCAGATAGCTTTCGACCGCGGGACTCGGCCCGATGTGATGCGCTTCGTCCGCCAGCCGCACGTGCAGCGCCGCGCGGTCGCAATCGGAGTACACGGCGACCGCTCCCAAACCGAGCTCGCGGCACGCGCGTATCACACGGACTGCGATTTCTCCACGGTTGGCAATGAGAACCTTCATGAAGGTCGGAGGAAGTACGGGGTTACATGCGCTCGAAGTCCGGAACTGACGGAGAAGTACGGCACTGCCGCTGGTCGTTCGCCCCTGTCGCGTCCAGTATTCCTCGTTCTTCGAACACGGCAATGACGGTCATCGTCCGAAAAGCCGGCGGATCGAGTTCGAGATCTTGGCATGGTACCTCGCGGCCTTTTCCTCCGGTACTTGAGTGCTCCTTTCTTAAGACCTCCGAGGTCATTTTATTTGCGCTCAGGAAAATGACCTCGGAGGTCATCTCTACAACGGGATGTTTCCGTGCTTTTTCGCGGGGTTTTTGTCCCGCTTGTTGTCGCAGCTCGCGAGCGCCGCGATGAGCTTCGGGCGCGTCGAGCGCGGATGGATGATCTCGTCCACATAGCCGCGCGCGGCGGCGACGAACGGGTTGGCGAGTTTTTCGCGGAACTCGCTGACGAGCGTCGCGCGGAGCGACGCCGGATCGGCGGCCGCCTGCAGTTCGCGGCGATAAAGGATGTTCACCGCGCCTTCGGGACCCATCACCGCAATCTCGGCCGTCGGAAAGGCGTAGTTGAAGTCCGTGCGGATGTGTTTGCTCGACATCACGCAGTAGGCGCCGCCATACGCCTTCCGGGTGATGACCGTGATCTTCGGCACGGTCGCTTCGGCGAACGCGTACAGCAGCTTCGCGCCCGCGCGGATGATTCCGCCGTGCTCCTGCCGGACGCCTGGCAGAAAGCCCGGAACGTCCTCGAACGTGATGAGCGGAATGTTGAACGCGTCGCAGAACCGCACGAACCGCGCGCCCTTCACCGACGCGTCGATGTCGAGACACCCGGCCAGGACCGCCGGCTGATTCGCGACGACCCCCACCGGCCGGCCGCCGAGCCGCGCGAAGCCGACGACGATGTTCTGCGCGAAGTGGCGATGTACCTCGAGAAACACGCCGTCGTCGACCACTGCGCCGATGAGCTCGTGCATGTCGTACGGCTGGTTCGGCTGCTCCGGTACGAGCGAGTCGAGCGCCGGGTCCGACCGGTCAACGGGGTCGCTGGTCGTCCGGCGCGGCGGGTCGTCGAGGTTGTTCGACGGCAGGTAGCCGAGCAGCTCGCGGATGAGCGCGAGGCACTCGCGGTCGTCCCCCACCGCGAAGTGCGCGACGCCGCTCTTCATGTTGTGCGCCATCGCGCCGCCGAGCTCTTCCTTGGTCACTTCCTCCTGGGTGACGGTCTTGATGACGTCCGGCCCGGTCACGAACATGTAGCTCGTGCCCTCGACCATGATGTTGAAATCGGTAATGGCCGGCGAATAGACCGCGCCGCCGGCGCACGGCCCCATGATGGCGGAGATCTGCGGGACGACCCCTGACGCGAGCGTGTTCCGAAGAAAGATGTCCGCGTAGCCCGCGAGCGAGACGACGCCTTCCTGGATGCGCGCGCCGCCCGAGTCGTTCAGCCCGACGATCGGCGCACCCATGCGCACGGCCAGATCCATCACCTTCACGATCTTCGCGGCGTTCGTCTCCGAGAGCGATCCGCCGAACACCGTGAAGTCCTGCGCGAAGGCGTAGACCTGACGGCCGTCCACGCGTCCGTGGCCGGCGACGACGCCGTCGCCGGGGATGACCTCTTTTTCCATGCCGAAGTCCCGGCAGCGGTGCGTGACGAACTTGTCGACCTCTTCGAACGTGCCGGCATCGAAGAGCAGGTCCACACGCTCGCGCGTCGTCAGCTTGCCGGCCTCGCGCTGGCGGCGCAGACGTTCGTCTCCGCCGCCGAGCTCGGCCAGGCGCTCGAGCTCGGTCAGATGATCGCGGGGATTCATCGTCATGCGGATCGGGTCGCGGGCGCCTCAGCGCTCCGCGACCGCGGACTTCTCCTGGGCCTTCTCCCAGTCCTTGAGGAACTTCTCGAGACCGATGTCGGTGAGCGGATGCTTGAAGCAGGCCTCGATCACGGCCGCCGGGCACGTGCAGATGTCCGCGCCCATCCGCGCCGCTTCGACGATGTGCATCGGGTGGCGGACGCTCGCGACGAGGATTTCCGTCGGATAGTCGTAGTGGCCGAAGACGTCCACGAGCTGCCCGATGAGACCCATGCCGTCAGACGCGATGTCGTCGAGCCGCCCGACGAACGGGCTCACGTAGGACGCCCCAACCTTGGCGGCGAAGAGGGCCTGGGTGGCCGAGAAGATCAGCGTGACATTCACGCGAATCCCTCCTTCGGTGAGCGTCTTCACGGCCTTCACGCCTTCGCGCGTGAACGGAATCTTGACGACGACGTGCTCGTCGATACGCGCCAGCTCGCGGCCTTCGGCGATCATGCTGGCGGCGTCCGTCGTCACGACCTCCGCGCTCACCGGACCCCTGACGAGTCGGCAAATCTGCTTGATGATCTGCTGCGGATCGCCGGACTCCTTCGCGAGCAGCGAGGGATTGGTCGTGATCCCGTCGATGATGCCGAGCGGAACGAGCGACTCGATTTCGCGAAGATTGCCGGAATCAATGAAGATCTTCATGGTGCCTCATTCCTGGCGCGCGACGACGGAATTGGTCAGCGCGCCCACGCCTTCGACGTGAATCGTGACCTGATCGCCGGGCTTGATGGGGCCAATCCCCGACGGCGTCCCTGTCGCGATGATATCGCCCGGCAGGAGCGTCATGACGGTCGAAATGAACTGCACCAGCTCGGGAATCGTGAAGATCAGCTCGCGCGTCCTCGAATCCTGCCGCAGCGCACCGTTGACGTAGGCGCGCACCTGCAGATCGCGACCGTCCAGGCCCACCGCGATGCACGGCCCGATGGGCGCGAACGTGTCGAACCCCTTGCAGCGGGTGTACTGGCTTTCCCGGTTCTGCAGGTCGCGGGCCGTGACGTCGTTGAAGCCGATGAGTCCGAGGATGTGGTCGCTCGCGCGATTCATCGGAACGCGTGACGCCTTCTTGCCGATGACGATGCCGAGCTCCGCTTCGTGGTCGATCCGGCCGGCCCAGAGCGGTACTTCAATCGGCGCGTCAGGGCCGATGACCGCGGTCGAAGGTTTGATGAACAGGAGCGGCTCCTCGGGGAGCGGCTTGTTCTGCTCGGCCGCGTGGTCCTTGTAGTTCAGGCCGACGCAGACGACCTTCGACGGCGAGACCGGCGCCAGGAACTGGAGACCTTCGGACGGAATCTCCGCGCCCTCGGTGAACTTCCCGAAGATGTCGCCGTCGACGAGCCGCCAGCGCCCTTCGCGTTCCGCGGCGTAGCGCGGCGTGCCGTTGTCCTCGACTCGATACAGACGCACCATGGACGAAGCGCTCCTCCAACGTTTTCGCGCCGCCGCGCCGAAGCCAAGAACGTTGGTTCGGTCGGTCGGTGTCGCGAGTTCCTGCGCCCTCCCGCTCGCCGCTTGCCGCAAGGCAGCGTGATCCGGCCTGCCTCGCGGCGCTCGCAAAGGTCGGGCTCCGGAACACGCGACACCGACCGGCCGAACGCCCTAGCGGATGGGCTCGCGAACGGTGTACGTCACCCGTTCGGACGGCGGGCTCGGATTGGGCGGCGTCGCCCGATCGACGGCGATCACGGCGTAGACGTACGTCACGCCAGCCTGCACATTCTTGTCTTCGTAGGTGGTTTCCGCAATGGGCTCGCGCGTGAGCGGCTGAAGTGTGTCATTCGTGCCGTCGGTGCGCAAGACGATGTACCCGCCGAGATCGGAAACGTCGACGGGCGTCCAGTCGAGAAGGACGGCCCCGCCGCTCAACGTCGGGCGCAATTTTTGCGGCGCCGGCGGTGGAAACTTGTCTTCGGGCGTGATGCACGCCGGCCCCAGCCCGGGACCTTCGACCATCGCCTTGCCGAGGGTTTCGACGGCCGTGATCGTGAAGCACTGTTCCTTGCCCAGCTCGACCGGCTGCGCGAACGTCGGCGTTGCGAGCGGTTCGGCGGTGAGCAGCTTGCGCTCCGCCGGGGTCGCCTGGTTGGGAATCAGGTACACGCGGAACTTCTGATCGGGCGAGCCGGGCGACCACGCCAGCGTGAGCGTCTTCTCGTCGTGGGTCGGCTTGAGGTCGGTCGGCGCGGCGGGCAGCGCGCCGAGCGGGACGCTGACGATGGGCGACGCCGGGCCCCTCCGCCGCCCGGTGGCGCCGACGATGACGTAGTGGGCCACGGGCGCGTCTGGCGAACCGGTCTGATCGCCCGTCAATGTGTCGACGACGGTCGTCGCTTCGCCGGCGCCCGGGCGCGGATCGGGCTTCGCCGGTGGCGGCGCGCCTTCTTCAGCCGGCGGGCGCACGAGTACGGTCGCCTTCAGATTGCCCGCCGCGGTGACCTGCGCGATCGTGGGCGGCGTCGCCTTTGCGCCGAGCGTCAGACGGTAGACCTCGACGCGCTCGATCGTCGGCGGTGACGATCCGTCCGAGTTCGTCCCGGGAATCGTGAATCGCAGCTCGACGCGATCGGCGAGCCGCTGCGCTGCGGCGTCGGCGACGCGGGCCGGCACCCGGCGCAGCGGCGCCTGCGGCGCGCCCTTCTTGCCGCAGGCCGCCAGGACGATCGCGACGAGGATCGCGGCGATGACCAGGCCGCTCCGGCGGCACGTCACAGGATGTAGCGCGACAGGTCGTCGCTCTTCACGATATCGGCCAGCATGCGATCCACGTAGGCGCCGTCGATGCGGATGGAATGCCCGTCGAGCTCGGGGGCGTGAAACGACACTTCGTCGAGCAGCCGCTCCATGACGGTGTGGAGGCGGCGCGCGCCGATGTTCTCGGTGCGTTCGTTCACGAGCGACGCAAGCTCCGCGATCCGGTCGATCGCGTCGGGAACGAACTCGAGCGTCAGCCCTTCCGTCGCCATGAGCGCCATGTACTGCTTGATGAGCGCGTTGCGCGGCTCGGTCAGAATCCGGACGAAATCGTCGCGCCCGAGCGCTTCGAGCTCGACGCGAATCGGGAAACGGCCCTGAAGCTCGGGAATCAGATCCGACGGCTTCGAGACATGGAAAGCGCCCGCGGCGATGAAGAGAATGTGGTCCGTCCGGACCATCCCGTACTTGGAATTCACCGTGGTGCCCTCGACGATGGGCAGGATGTCGCGCTGGACGCCTTCGCGGCTGACATCGGGCCCGTGTCCGCCCTCGCGGCCGGCGATCTTGTCGATCTCGTCCAGGAAGATGATGCCCGCCTGCTCCACCCGATGGATGGCCGATTTCGCGACCCCTTCCATGTCGATGAGCTTCTGCGACTCTTCCTGCATCAGCTGATCCAGCGCCTCGGACACGGGCAGCTTCCGCCGGCGCGTCTTGCCGGGAAAGAATCCGGGCAGCATGTCGCGCAGGTTGACGCCGATTTCCTCGATCGACGACCCCGCGATGATCTCGAACGACGGCATCTGACGCTCGCGCGTTTCGATCTCGACGGACTTCGAGTCGAGCCGGCCGGCGCGAAGCTGCTCACGCAGACGCTCGCGGGTGTTGGTCGCCTGATCGCGCGCGAGCGTCGCGTCCGTCGACGAGTCGCCGAGCGGCGACGGCGTGACGGGCGGCAGGAGCAGATCGAGCAGGCGCTCCTCGGCGGCCTGCTGGGCCTTGTCGTGCACTTCCTTTTCGCGCTCCTCGCGCACCATCTTGACGGCGATCTCGACGAGATCGCGGACCATCGATTCGACGTCGCGGCCGACGTAGCCGACCTCGGTGAACTTCGACGCCTCGATCTTGAGGAAGGGCGACTGCGCGAGGCGCGCCAGGCGCCGCGCGATCTCCGTCTTGCCGACGCCCGTCGGCCCGATCATCAGGATGTTCTTCGGCGCGACCTCCTCGGCCATGTCGGACGCGAGCCGCTGCCGGCGGTACCGGTTGCGGAGCGCGATGGCGACGGCGCGTTTGGCCTTCGCCTGGCCGACGACGTACTTGTCGAGCTCGGAGACGATCTCACGCGGCGTGAGCGTCCCGGCCAGCGAGAGCGCGGATTCCGGAAGGGAGATGGGTGTCATGCGAGTTCTTCCACGACGATCCGCGCGTTGGTGTAAACACAGATCTCGGCCGCGATCGCCATCGCCTGCTCGGTAATCGCGCGCGCCTCGAGCGAGCTGTGCTTGACGAGCGCCCGCGCGGCAGCCATCGCAAACGCGCCGCCCGACCCGATCCCCATCACGCCGTCGTCGGGCTCGATGAGATCGCCCGTGCCCGAGAGCAGATACATGGCGCGCGTGTCCGCAACGAGGAGCATGGCTTCGAGGCGCCGGAGGATTCGATCCGTGCGCCAGTCACGCGCCAGCTCCACCGCCGCGCGCTCGAGGTTGCCGCGGTGCTCCTCGAGTTTGCTCTCGAAACGGCTGTAGAGCGCAAACCCGTCCGCGGCCGATCCGGCGAAGCCCGCGAGCACGCGGTCGTGGTACAAGCGACGCACTTTTTTCGCCTGATGTTTCACGACCGTCTGCCCGAGCGTGACCTGGCCGTCGCTCGCCATGACGACCTTGCCCTGGTGGCGGACGGCGAGAACGGTCGTCGCGTGGGCCGGTGACACTTTTCGCATCGTAGTGCCGTCTGCACAGGAGGGCAAGGCCAGAGGACAGATCCGGCTCAAGTCAATAGAAACTAAGGTATTTACGGGCACGGTCGCGTGGCAGTAGAGTTGCACTTGAGTCTACCGCAGAGGTCTTGAGACCTCGGGAGTACGCGTCATGGCCAGGTCGACACGTCTCGCACTCAGTCTCGTCGTTTCGATCGCCCTCACTGCTCCAACCGTCGCGGGCGCTCAGGCGGTGCCTCGAGGCAGCGGTTCCTCCGGGTCGTCCGGTTCTTCGGGTTCGTCCGGCTCCTCCGGGTCGTCCGGATCGAGTTCGAGCGGCAGCTCCGGCTCGAGCAGTTCCGGATCGAGTGCTGGAGAGTCATCCAGTTCTGGCAGCTCCAGGTCCAGTGTCTCCCGCTCCCCGAGCCGCATTCCGAGCTCGTCGCGCGTGAGCAGCGGATCGCGATCGGCACCCGCGCCCCAGCCGGGCGGCGTCGTGACCGGCCCCGGCCGTCCGATGCTGACCGCAAGCACCGAGTCGAACTCGACACGGTCCAGCTCGCTGCCGAACGGCGTGGTGGCCGTCAGCCGCGATCGTGACGGCCGTTCCTTGAGCGGCATCGCCGTGCCGCGGCGCGCGCCGGACACGACCCTGGTTTCGTTCCCGCTCTACGGTCCATGGGGCCGCTGGTATCCCTGGTACGGCAGCGGTTTCGGCTGGAACCTCGGGTTCGTCACGTACAACCCGTGGCATTACGGCGCGGCGCGTTGGTACTGGGGACGCTACGGCCTCTGGTACGACCCGTTCATCTACGATCCATTTATGTACGACCCGTACTACTACGGCTATGGAGGCGGCGGCTACAGCTCGGGCGGGGGTGGCCGGGACTACGACGAGCCGAAGAGTATGGTGGGCTCCATCCGGCTCAAGGTCAGTCCGAGCTCGGCGCAGGTCTACGTGGACGGCGCGCTCGTCGGGACCGCTGACGACTTCGATGGTTTCTCCGACCACCTCGAGCTCGACGGCGGGAAACACACGATCGAGCTCCGCGCGGAAGGCTATCAGACCTACCGCGGCGAGATCGACGTCAAAGTCGGCAAGACGTTGACGGAGCGAGTGTCGCTGAAGAAGCTGAACAAGTAAGTTCAGAGCGAACGAACGAAAGTGAGTGAGCCACGCGAGCGGAGCGGGGCTGTGGGGCCCCCGCGAGCGAGCGTGCAAGGGGGTCCGGCGGGACGAAAGTCCCCCGGACTAAGAATCGTCGCGGGCATCTCGCTCGCGTACGACCTCTCCGCGGGGCTCCTCTTGCTCGCGGCGACCGACAGCATGGCCGGCTGGTTCGGCGTTCCAGCACCCCATCCCGTCATCTTCGCCAAGCTCAACGGTCTGTTCCTGATCGCGGTCGGCATCGGATACCTGATGCCGCTGTACGATCCGGTCCGCTATCGGGCCTACCTGTGGGTGTTCGGCCCCCTGCTCAAAGGCGCCGGCGCCCTGCTCTTCATCGTCGACTACTTCGTGAACGCGTCGCCGGCGTCGTTCCTGCTATTTGCATTGACGGATGGCGCGCTCGCGATCGCGACGCTCGCAGCGTTGATCAGAAAAGATCCTTCATGAAGGGCCGTTCATGTCCGATTTTTTCCCCAACGCGCGGAAGACGAAGTAGAGCGGCAGGCCCGCGAGGATGATGAGGAGCCCGTACCGCTCGCCGAACTGATTGTTGTAGAGGTTGTAGGCGACCATGAACAAGGCCGCCAGGACGAAGATCGCCGGCGCGAACGGATAGCCCCACGCGCTGAACGGACGCGGCGCGTTCGGCTCGCGCCACCGCAGGATGAACACCGCCATGACCGCGACACCCGCGAACAGCATGACGGCGAAGCCGGTGTAGTTGACGAGTCCTGCGAGCGTTCCGGAGAGGACGAGGATGGAGCTCCAGACCGCCTGCGATCGCGATCGCGATGGCTGGCGTGTGGAATCGCGGGTGGACGCGCGCCACGATCGGCGGAAACACGCCGTCGCGCGCCATCGCGTAATAGACGCGCGGGCCGGCGAGCACCATCGCGCTGATGCTCGCGGCGATGCTGACGATCGTGAGGACCGCCAGCAGCGTCCCGGCCACGGGACCGAAGAGCCGTTGCGCGACGACGTCGGTCAAGCCCTGCCCTGAGCCCATCACCCCAGCGAGATCGGCAGGCGGCAACGCATACAAGTAGAGAACGTTGAGGCCCAGATAGATGACCACCACGGCGCCGGTGCCGACCGCCAGCGCGATGGGCACGTTGCGCCCGGGATTGCGAATCTCCTCGGCGACGTACGCCGCGGCGTTCCAGCCGGAGTAGCTGAACATGATCGGGATCAGCGCCAGCAGCCAGCCCGTCGCCGGGTTCGGCACGGCGTGACTGGCCGACAGGTTATCGAACGAGCCCGTTCCAATCGACAAGCCGAGCGCGATGAACAGGACCAGCGCCAGGACCTTCCCGGTCGCCAGAACGTTGTGCACGAGCCGTCCCGGACCGAGACCGCTGATATGAATCAGCGAGAGCCCGACGATCGCCGTGATCCCGACGATCGCCTGCGGCGTGACGATCAGCGGCGCGTACGGAACCGGCACGGTGAAGATCGGCGTGCGATCGGCCGCGGCCGGCAGGAACCGCCCGACGTAGTCCGTGAGCCCGACCGCGCCCGCGGCAATGGCGCCGGAGAACCCCGCGACGAAGCGAGGTCCATCCGGTGAGAAACGCGGCAAGGGGGCCGTAGGCTTCGCGCAGGTACACGTATTCGCCGCCGGCGCGGGGGCGCAGGGCCGACAGTTCCGCGTACGCCATCGCGCCGGCAAATGCGAGGAACCCGCCGAGCAGCCAGACGCCGAGCATGGCCAGCCCGCTCGGCACCGTCATCGCGACGATGATCGGCACGAAGAAAATGCCTTGGCCGATGACGTTCGAGACGACGATCGCGGCTGCGTCAAGCGGGCCCAGACGCCGCTCGAGTGTCGGCGTCGCGTGTCCGGCGCGATCGGGAGAGGCAGGGGCGCTCACGGACGGGGAGCGTCTCTCTGGTCGGTTGGAATGATCTTGCGTTCGATCGTGAACTCGCCCAGTTTGAACAGCGCGCCGCCTCGCTTGGCGAACATCCTCGCCGTCATGTCCTTGAACAGGCTGTGGATGAACAGGTCGGCGCGCGCCTGGCCCGGCTCCTGGGTATAGCCGGTCGGACTCCGCGCCTTGAGCGGCTCGGTCGAGGCGCCAGGGGGCAGCTGGGTGCTGCTGATGCCCTGAAGCAGCACCTCGTCCGACATGCCGTCCGCGCCGTCCGGCCAGAACGCGACAGTGAGCTGAACGCTGTTGATCGGTGCCGACGAGACGTTCTTCAACCGGAAGGTGATCTGCGGAACGAGATGGTTCTTCCCCTCTTTGAGGCCGTTGTCGTACCAGCCGCCCTGGACGTCGGTGACCTGGAGGGCCTTGGTGAGGTCGGCCGTCGCGCAGGCCGTCGCGGCCGCTCCGGCCAGGACGAGGAAAAGCACGAGCGCGCGCGACGGCCGCAGCATGGCCGGGCGATTGTAGATCAGAACCGCATTTCAACCATCTTCAGTTTCGCTTCGTCCCGGGTGATCTTCCCGGCGCGAAGCGCCACCAGATCTTCCCCTTTGATACTGAGGATGAGCTTGCGTGACGTGTTCCGATAGTACGGGTTGGTCACCAGTACGTCGATCGGGATCGCGACCACGGTGAGCCACTGGCCGTCCTTCACCGTCAACACACCTGAGCTATCCAGCATCGCGTCCATGAGACTGAGCCGGACGAAGTCCGAATACATGGTGTTCGGATTCGGCGGACCCGCCGTCCCGCCCTTCATCGGATCGTCCGGGACGACGTTTGTCGTGCTCGCGACTCTGCCGTCGGGCGGCTTCGGGTCGCCCGTTTGTGTCCCGGTAGAGACTGGCCGCGCCGCGCCTCCGGTGGCGTCAGGCTGGACGACGACGGACGGCGACGGGAAAAATCGCTGGCCCGTATTGAAGACCGTTAAGCCGGAGAGTTCCGGAATCCGAACCATGAAGACCAGATCGGAGCTGGGCGCCGGAAACCCGTTCACGACGGGATCGGCCGACGGCGACAGCACGACGTTCGGGACTTTGGTCTGAGCCCACGCGGCCAGGTTCTGTCCGGCCGTTTCGATCGACCGGAACAGCACGATCTCAAACGTGCGGACCTCCGCTTTTATTCGCTCGAGCTGGGCGTCAGGTGCAGGGGGCTGTCCCTGCGGTTCGGCCCGCTGCGCCGCCACGCCCGCCGACATCGCACAGATTGCGACAATAACGCAGAATCGGGATCCCACCTTCGGACCTCCGCGCCTCATCGGCCGCCGCCGCTCTGCATCAGGACGACTTCCTGAACAGCAGCCTTCAGACCGTTGACTTCCTGCTTCAACGCTCGGAACGACCTGTCAATTTCGTTCTGAACGTCTCGCACGATCTCCCACTGACGCTGTTCACTCGCGCCGACGATTTCATTCATCCGCGCAGACAGGAGATCCGGCCCCATCGAGGCCGGGACGACCCGAGCGGGGACCGGTCCGTTCGCGACCACCTGACGCTTGCCCAGCTCGGCGCGCATCATGTCGACCATCCGCTGCTCGACTTCCGAGAGCCGGCTCTCCGTGACCCCAGCCGGAATGATCTGCTCAGGGGAACCGTTGGCGACCGTCGTCGTCGGCTGCGTATGTGGCACGAGGGCGTGGGTGACGACGCCGCCAGCGGCGCCGACGAGGAACATCACGCCGGCCGCGGCCGCCATCGCCCATACGGGCACCTGGCGATACCACGGCAAGACTCGCGCTGCCGGAAGCGGACGCCAGATCGCCTCGTGCGGCGGCACGTCCCACGCCAGCAGATCCTGGCGCACGCTCCGCAGCCCGCTGATCTCCGCCCGGCACGTCCCGCAGTCCTCGAGGTGTTCCTCGATCGCCCGACGCTCGGCAGGATCGCAGTCGTCGTAGACGTACCCAATGAGTCGTTCGCGTTCATCGCACATAGCTGGCATCTACCTCACGGAAACTTCGAACTCCGAACGTCAAACTTCGAACTTTCGAACCCGGTCACATGAACGCCGATTTCGACGTCCCGGGTCTGTCGTTCGAAGTTCGAAGTTTGAAGTTTGAAGTTCTAAGTTTCATGTACTGCTTTCCCACGTCGCGCGTCTCAGGCTCGCCGCCTCCGCCTGCCTCCGCTCCAGTCGGCGACGCAGAACAGAGAGCCCCTGATAGAGACGCGTCTTCACGGTGCTGAGCGGACAGTCGAGCATGTCCGCAATCTCCTGAAACGTCAGGCCGTGGTACTCCTTCAACATGATCGCCGTGCGCTGTTCCTCCGGCAGCTCGGCCATCGCCAGCGCGACCGCCTCTGACAGCTCGCGTCGTGCGACGAGCTCCTCGACCGATTCAGTCGGCGCGACCCGCTCATCGGCCAGTTCCACCGGATCGGTGCCTTCCGGCACCTGAACGAGCGGCGCACGCCGCTCGCGCCGGATCCAGTCGCGGCAGAGGTTCAGCGTGATCCGATACAGCCATGACGAGAACTTCGCCTGTCCCTTGAACCCGCGAAGGCCGCGGTAGGCCCGGAGGAAGGCTTCCTGCACGACATCGCGAGCGTCTTCTTCACGACCCAGCGTCCGGTACGCCAGAGCATAGATCGGCCTCTCCCAGCGTGTAACGAGCTGGTTGAAGCTTTCCAGGTCGCCCGCGGAGGCGCGGGCAACGAGTTCCTCATCCGTCGGGGTCATTGACGCGCCTGACCGCGCGACCCGCTCGTCGACCCATCGCGCGCTCTGCAGATTAGACGGCCTGTGAAGTCGGCCAGTCGGTACGCCACATAATTACGCCCAGATCTGCAGTATACGGTGTCGCTCACGGCCCGGCCACGCCGGCACGCGGCGCCGGGGTCCAGCGGGGAAATCGGCGTGTTAGACTGCGGCACCGGCTCCGGACTGGCGGGGGTCTGGTCGCCTCATCGGTATGAACGCCGACCATTACCTCACCACCGACGAACTGCTCGACTACCTCCATATCAATCTCCGCACGATCTATCGATTGATCAAGGCCGGCAAGATTCCGGCGGTCCGTGTCGGGCGGCAATGGCGGTTCCGCAAGCGCGACATCGACGCCTGGCTGACTGGACATCGCAAGATCGGCGAGCGCCCGCGCGTTCTCGTGGTCGACGACGAACAGGCCGTTCGCGATCTCGTCTCGAAATACCTCGCCACCGCCGACTACGACGTGGAAACAGCTGAAGACGGCCCGACGGCGCTCGAGCGCCTGCAGACGAGTCAGCCGACCAGCCCGTTCGACCTGCTCATCACGGATCTCAAGATGCCTGGCATGGACGGCCTCTCGGTGATCCGCGAAACGCGCCGGCACTTCCCCGATCTGCCGATCATCATCATCACGGCCTACTCGACGGAAGCCAGTGCGATCGAAGCGATCAACCTCGGGGTGTCCGGATATCTGACCAAGCCGTTCCGCATGGAGCGCGTGTTGGCTGTCGCCGCGCGTGCGCTCGGGGAACCCGCGGCGGTCTGAGAAGACCTCTGAGGTCATTTTTTCTCCTTCTCATAAAATGACCTCAGAGGTCATTTGATCCAGCTTCAGGCCCTCACGAAGGCCTTCGGGGAACGGGTCCTGCTCGACGAGGTGACGTGGCAGGTCACCAGCGGCGAACGCGTCGGGCTCGCCGGTCCCAACGGCGCCGGCAAGACGACGCTGCTCCGCATGCTCGCCGGCCTCGACCAGCCGGACCGCGGCGCGATCATCCGCCCCGCGGCGCTCACCGTCGGCTATCTGCCGCAGGACGGGCTCGACCATTCCGGACGCACGCTGTTCGACGAGGCGTCGCTCGCCTTCGCGCCGCTCCTCGAGGCCAAAACCGAGATCGATCGAATCGAGCACGACCTCGCCGACCCGTCGCTCCCCGAGGGCGAACACGAGACGCTCCTCGTCCGGTATCACGAGCTCACGGATTTCTTCCGGCGTGAGGACGGCCACAGCATCGACCTGCGCGTGACGCAGGTGCTCGCCGGCCTCGGATTCGGCAAAGCGGACTTCACGAAACCGACCGAGACGTTTTCGGGCGGCTGGCAGATGCGCATCGCGCTCGCCAAGCTGCTGCTCGGCCGCCCGACGCTGCTCCTGCTCGACGAGCCGACCAACCATCTCGACCTCGACGCCCGGAACTGGCTCGAGGGGTACCTCTCGTCCTATCCGCACGCCGTGATCCTCGTCTCGCACGACCGGTTTTTCCTCGACTCGGTCGTCACGCGCATCGCCGAGATCTCGCTGCGGACGATTACGGACTACACGGGCACGTATTCGCAGTACCTCGTGGAGCGCGACGCAAGGCTCGAACGGCTCCGGCAGGCGAAGAAGGAGCAGGACGAACAAGTCGCGCGCATGAAGGCCTTCATCGATCGGTTTCGCTACCAGGCGACCAAAGCCGCGCAAGTACAGAGCCGGATCAAGATGCTCGACCGCGTCGTGCCGATCGAGGTGCCAGCCGAGCGGAAGCGGGTGCGCTTCACGTTTCCGTCGTGCCCGAAGAGCGGCCGGACCGTCATCGAGCTCGAAGGCGTGCGCAAGGCCTATGGCACGAACGTCGTGCTCGACGACATCCGGCTTCACGTCGAGCGGGGCGATCGCATCGCGCTCGTGGCGCCAAACGGCGCCGGCAAGTCCACGCTGATGCGGCTGCTCGCCGGCGTCGAACCGCCGGACGAAGGCGCGCGCCGCGAAGGCCACCAGGTCGTGATGCAGTACTTCGCGCAGGACGAAGCGACCCGCCTGGAGCCCGGCCGCACCGTCTACGAGATCATGCAGGCCGACTCGCCAGTCGGCATGGTGCCGATGATCCGCAATATCCTCGGCGGGTTCCTGTTCTCGGGCGACGACATCTACAAGCGCGCGGGCGTCCTCTCGGGCGGCGAGCGCACGCGGCTCGCGGTCGCGCGCATGCTCCTCCGTCCGGCGAACACCCTGCTCCTCGACGAGCCGACGAACCACCTCGACCTCGATTCCAAGGACGTGCTGCTCGACGCCCTCGACGACTTTGGCGGGACGCTGATCTTCGTGTCGCACGACCGCTACTTCGTGGACAAGCTCGCGACCAAAATCATCGAGGTCGGTCACGAGACCCTCGAGGTTTATCCAGGAACCTACGAGGAGTTCCTCTGGAGCCGGGCGCGACGTCAGGAAACTGACAGCTCAGGGCCATCCGCCGGCGTCACGGTGAAAGAGCCCGGACCGGCCGCGGGCTTGGGAACCCGCGAGCTCCGCACACGGGAAGCCAGGGGGACGGCACGCCCGATCGGCGGGAACCGGGAGACCCAGCGACCCGGCCAGCCGGCAAGGCGTCATGCCGAGCGGCCCGCCGTTCGGCAGGACCAACCACCAGTCTCCTATGAAGAAAAAAAGAAGGCGGACTCCGAACATCGCCGTCGAAAGCGGGCGGCCGATGACCGGGCCCGCCGCATTGCCGAGCTCGAAGAGCGGATCGCCGCGCGGGAAAGCGAAATCCGCGAGCTCGAAGCGAAGATGGCTGAGCCGGGCTTTTACGACGCGCGCGAGCAGGCCGAAGCGTCAGTGACCCGACACCAGGCCCTGATGTGGGAGGTCGGAGACCTCATGAATCAGTGGGAAGCACTGCAAACACAGGAGGTCTCAGAGTAATAGTACAGAACTGTTACAAGTTTGTAAGTCGGCACCCGTTCTGTAATCATTGGACCCCACGAACGTAGTCTCCGAGCGCCTTACTCACAGTTTTCGTGTGTAAAAGGCCCATTCGTCCGGGTACGGCCCTTGCCTTATAGCTGGTCGCCCGAACGGGAGACTAAACGATGTCACGCCAGAGCAGCCCTGCCAGGCCGGTAGATCGGCGAATCGTCCGTGTGGACCTCGCCCGCCGGAATGATGCCTCGGGAACGGAGGACGCGTTGGGCGATCGCTTCTTCCGGCATCTCGTCTTCAATCTGCGCACGGGCGTGCTGGCGATCACGCGCGACGGTCACGTCGCGGCGATGAACGACATGGCCTACCGGCTGCTCGGTCTCACGCAGCGGCCGACGGACATCGGCCGACCGTTTCCCGAAGTCCTGACGGACTGCCCCGAAGTGACGCGCGTCCTGCAGCAGGCGTTCGACAGCGCCGACCTGCCGAACCGCGCCGAGATGCGTCTGCGCAAGACGGGGCGTGCCATCGGCTACACGCTGTCGCACATCCACGACGATGACGATCGCATGGTCGGCGCGACGCTGTTCTTCAAGGATCTGACGCGCGTCGAGCAGCTCGAAGAGCGCGAGCGGCTGCGCGACCGGCTGGCGACGCTCGGCGAGATGGCCGCGGCGATCGCGCACGAGGTCAAGAACCCGCTCGCGAGCATCGAGGTCATGGCCGGCGTGCTCAAGCGCCAGCTGCCGAACGAAGGCGAAGCGCTCGAGACGCTCAACGACATCATCAAAGAAGCCAAGATGGCCAACGCCATCGTGGTCGAAGTCCTCGAGTTCGTCCGCCCGATCCAGCTCCAGGTCGAGCGCGCGGCGCTCGACGACGTCATCAAGGATTCCATCACGATGGCCGAGGGCAAGATGCGCCGCGGCGCCGTGTCGATCGGGATGCACCTCGCGCCCGAAGTGCCGCCGCTGCTCGCCGACGGGCACCAGCTGCGCCAGCTGTTTTCGAACCTTCTCGCCAACGCGTTCGAAGCGCTCGGCGGCGAGGGTCACGTGGAGATTCGCGGCACGCTGCTGCCGGGCGAAGAAGAGCCCGCAGGCGCGACGGAGCCGCAGCCGCCGCAAGTCGTCGTCGAAGTGCGGGACAACGGTCCGGGCATCTCGCCCGACGATCTCGAGCGGATTTTCAGTCCGTTTTTCACGACCAAGCCGCAGGGCACCGGCCTCGGCCTGGCAATCGTGCGCAAGGTGGTCGACGCGCACGACGGACATATCGACGCGGTCTCGGCCCGTGGGCATGGGGCGACATTCCGCGTGACTCTTCCGGTCGTACCCTCTGAACGGAGCAGATGAGCAATGGGACGCATTCTGGTAGTGGACGATCACGATTCGCTGCGCAAGGGCCTCGTCCGCGCGCTGGCCAATGCCGGCCATGACGTGGAAGAGGCCCCGAACGGCACGGTGGCTATCGAGCGGCTGCAGGACAGCCAGTTCGACGTGGTCCTGACCGACCTGCGGATGGGCGGCGCCGATGGCATGGACGTGCTGCGCACGACGCGATCGATCCAGCCGAGCGCGGCCGTCATCCTGATGACGGCGTTCGGGTCCATCCACACCGCGGTCGAGGCGATGAAGATCGGCGCGTTCGACTTCGTCCAGAAGCCGTTCGAGATCGAGGAGATGGAGCTCAAGATCGAGAAGGCGATCGAGCTGCGGCACCTCAAGTACCAGGTCGAGTACCTCCGGCACGAGCAGCAGGACATCTACGACTTCGACCGCATCGTCGGCGCGAGCGGCGCGTTGCAGCAAGTGCTCACGATCGTGAAGAAGGTGGCGCGCAGCAACTCGACTGTGCTGATCAAAGGAGAAACGGGCACGGGCAAGGAGCTCATCGCCGGCGCCATCCACCACAACTCGCACCGGGCGAACCGCGCGTTCGTCAAGGTCAACTGTGCGGCGCTCCAGGAAAACCTGCTCGAGTCCGAGCTCTTCGGTCACGAGAAGGGCGCGTTCACGAGCGCCGACAAACAGCGCATCGGCCGGTTCGAGCAGGCCGACGGCGGGACGCTGTTCCTCGACGAGATCGGCGACATGAGCGCGAGCACGCAGGCGAAGATCCTGCGCGTGCTCCAGGAGCACGAGTTCGAGCGGCTGGGCGGCACGCGCACGCTGCGCGTGGACGTCCGGATCATCGCGGCGACCAACCGCAATCTGACGACGATGGTCCAGGAAGGCCGCTTCCGTGAAGATCTCGTTCTACCGTCTGAACGTCGTCTCGGTCGAGACGCCGCCGCTGCGGGACCGCAAGGACGACATCGGGGCGCTCGCCGACTTCTTCGTGAAGAAGTTCGCCGCCGAGCTCAAGAAGAAGATCGAAGGCGTGCATGGCGACGCGCTCAAGGTGCTGATGCGCCACAACTGGCCCGGCAACATCCGTGAGCTCGAGAACGTGATCGAGCGCGCGGTGCTCCTGGCCGACGGCGGGCTGGTCGGCATGGCCGACCTCCAGATCGGCGAACAGTCGGCGCCGGCGTCGGCGGGCGGCGATCGCGCGCTGGCGGTCAAGATTCCACCGACGGGCATCCCGCTCGAGGAGATCGAGCGCCAGGCGGTCGTCGAGGCGCTCCGCATGTCCAACTGGGTGCAGAAGGACGCGGCCGAGCTCCTGGGCATCAGCCCGCGCGTCATGAACTACAAGATCAAGATCCTGAGCATCGAGATTCCGCGGAGCCGCCGGCAGGTCGTGCCGGAACAGGTCCCGACGAACTCGATCTAAGACCGAGCCCTGCCCGACGGCCTCCCATGGCCGCCGCGAGGCCGGGGCGCAAGCCCCGGCTTCTCTCTTTTTTTGGATCGGTTCACGGCCCCGAGCGCCTGAAGACCCGATAGTTCGCCGCGGCGCTGAACGGCGTGCTCGTTTCAACGAACCCCGCCAGGCGCAGACGCTCGTCGCATCCTGCCAGCCGGCACGTGTTCTTCGTAATCGCGACCGTATCCGCGGCGGGTTGGTTCAAGGCATCCGGCGACACGTAGGCGTACAGGTACAACGTCTCGGAGTCCAGGATCCTCAGCGCCGGAATATCCTTGAGGTAGAGCGGTCCGCCTGTCCGCCACGATCGTTCAATCGCCAGCACTTTCACCGTGGCATCGGCGGCGAGCGCCAGCGCAAACCGCGCCTCGTTGTCGGTCCGGCGGACATGAAATCGTGCGCCCTCGACCAGGACCGAACCCGCCAATGCCAGGATCAGCCCGACGGCAAGAACAGCACCGAATCCGTTCGGTCCGACCGGCTCATCTCGGATGAGCACGACGCACTTCCATAATCCCAATGCCGCCAGCAGGCATACGAACGGCACGAGCGGAATCACGTATCGCGCCTCTTTGTGCGGGAACAGCGACAGCAGGCCAAGTGGAATCCAGGCCCAGACCGCAATTCGCCAGTGTCCCAGGGCCGTCGCCCAAAGCGCGAGGAAGAAGACCAGATAATTGGTCCAGGACGTGACGTGCGTCAGGTAATGCCAGGGCGGCTCGTAGCCACGTGAAGACAAGCCCTGGACCAGCGTGAAGTCCACGATGTGTTGAGCGCTGTAGAAGGGCGTCCCCCAGTAGAGCCAGTCACTCGCGCCCTGGATTGCGCCAGCGGCCACACACCACGCGACGGTCATGAGCGCGACATCCCCGAATCGGCGCGCGATGGCGAGCTGCGCGATCGCGGGGACGACGAAAAGCGCCTCGCTGAACCGCATCGCCGCCGCCAGACCCAACAATCCCCCCCCGGCCACCGATCGCGACGTTGTCGATCGCGCCAGGCAGACGAAGGCGCCGAGCACAAACACAGTCGAAACGGGTCTCGGCAGCTCCGTGCCGCCGTAATCGACCAGCAGCGCGCTCGTTGCAGCGAACAATACGCTCACCAGTGCCACACCCGTCCCGTGCGGCCGCGCGGCCAGAAACAACAGCGGCAGCGCGAGTGTCGAGAGCGCGGCGACCACCAGACGCCCAGCGACGATCAACGTGCGCGAGTCCTCGATCCCGAGCGCCGCCAGCGCCGCCTGGACCGGGTAGATGAACGTCATCGGGTAGAACGCGCTCCGCAACTCCCACACCAGCCACGATTCACCGAACAGCCGGCCGAGCGTCATTTCGTGCACTTCGACGTCGTCACCAGTGACGAATCCGGGATGCACGATGGCGTTGGCAACCTTCACTCCAAAGACCGCCAGGCTGCACGCCGTCACGAAAAGACGGACCTGATCCCTCGAGAGACCCTCCAGGGTGCGGGTGATGGCGACGAGCGCGTGTGCGCTCGCGCGATCGACCTGGTCCAGTGGAAAGCGCCGAAGCCCGAGGAACGGCGCCTGTCGCCGGACCGCGTATCGAAGGGCGCCGAGTGCGAGTGCGATGGCGACCGGGTTTCCGGCCGAGTGCACGCTGACGGGCACGCCTGCGATCGTGAAATCGGCGCCGCCGGTGAGAACAATCAACAGAATTCCGACGACGAGCGCAAGCAGAGTCGCATCGATCGCCAGGAACACGACCTTGCGGATCAGCGCGAACGGTGAACGCCGCATGAAGGGTGTTGGGCCGCGACCTCTTCAATCAGGTCTTGGCCGCGATGAACGCCGGGCCCGCGGGTGCGCGTTCTTGTAGACCTCCATCAGTCGTCCGACGTCGAGGTGGGTGTAGCGCTGCGTGGTGCTGAGCCGCGCATGGCCGAGCAGCTCCTGAATCGCACGCAGATCGGCGCCGGCCTGCAGCAGATGTGTCGCGAACGTGTGGCGCAGTGCATGGGGGCTGATCGCGCCGGTGAGCGCAGCCTGCTTCACATACCGCCGCACGATGCGATCGACGCTTCGGGTCGTCAACCGCTGCCCGCGCAGATTGAGGAACAGCGGCTGGCGCCGCGGGTCGTGCCGGCTGAATCTCGCGCCCGGTCCGAACCTCCCCTTTTCCCTCGTCCCTTTCCCCTCTCCTCTGCCCTCTGCCCTTTGCCCTTTGCCCTTCCCATCCGCCAGCATCGAGCGGATGGCGTCGGTGGCGGACCTGTTGAAGGGCACCAGCCGCTCCTTGCCGCCCTTCCCGCGCACGCGAACGACGCGGCTCGAAAGATTGGTGTCTTCGAGGTCGAGCCCGACCAGCTCGCTGAGACGCAGACCGGAGGCGTAAAACAGCTCCAGAATCGCGCGATCGCGGCGGCCGCCGACGGTGTCCGTGTCGGGCTCCGCCAGCAGCCGCTCCATGTCGTCGGCAGGCAGATGCGAAGGCAGCGTCTGATCTTTTCGCGGCGCGCCGACGAGCGCAGTCGGGTCGTCCTCGATCAGCTCTTCGCGAATGAGGTACCGGGCAAAGGTGCGGCACGCCGCCAGCCGGCGCGCCGACGACGATCGGCTGTTGCCGCGGTCGTGCAGCTCTTCGAGAAACCCCCGCACGCCGTCCACGTCGAACCGCGCGAGCGTCACCGCGCTCGGCGGGCACCCGTCGCGACCGGCCAGGTGATCGACGAGCTGGGCGAGGTCGGTCTCGTAGGCCCGCAGCGTATGAGGAGACACGTTCCGGTTGAAGCGGAGAAACGACAGGAAGTTTCTCGTCTGATCCTGAACGGCGTCTCGCGCTGACATCGATCTATCGCTCTATCGATCTATTGAAGAGCAACATCGTCATGAGCTGGCCGCCTGGAGCGCAAGGCTACATTCGATGCGCCCATCGCTCGAGGTCGGCGAGCGCGCGGCGGCTCGTGGCCAGCTGGCGCTCCTGGCGGCTTCTGGGCGGCGAGGCGAGCGGCGGAATGATGCCGAACGTGATGTTCGACGGATCGTAGTGCCGCGGATCGGCGTGCGCGACGTAGTAACCGAGGGCGCCGATGGCGGTGGTGCGTGGCGGCGCGATCGCGGGCTTGCCGAGAACCAGGCGGGCGGCGTTGCGGCCTGCGATGAGACCGGACGCCGCCGACTCGACATAGCCTTCGACGCCCGACACCTGGCCCGCGAAAAACAGGTCCGGGCGCTGCCGCGTCTGCCAGGTCTCGGTGAGCACCGTCGGCGCGTTGATGTACGTGTTGCGGTGGATCATGCCGAAGCGGACGAACTCGGCCTGCTCGAGTCCAGGGATCATCCGCAGCACGCGCGCCTGCTCGCCCCATTTGAGCTGCGTCTGAAAACCGACGAGGCTGTAGTGATCGCCCGCCAGCGTGTCTTGTCTCAGCTGCACGACGGCGTACGGCCAGCGGCCCGTGCGCGGATCGGTCAACCCGGCCGGCTTCATCGGGCCGAATCGGAGCGTATCGACGCCGCGGTGCGCCATCACTTCGACGGGCAGACAGCCTTCGAAGAACTTGGTCCGATCGAAGTCGTGTACAGCTGCCTTTTCGGCGGTCACGATCGCGTTGTGGAAGGCGAGGTACTCGTCTCTGCTGAGGGGGCAATTGAGGTAGTCCCCCTCAGGTGGGATCCGATCCCGCACGCTCGGGGACAGGTCTCGCCCTTCAAGACCTGTCCCAGACGTCGGCAACGTGCCCGTCCGTGATCTTGCGTCTGAGTTATCTCGTCGGGCCGCGCCCTCAATCAACGGCAGCGATCGGTCCCACCTCGACTGCCGGAACACCTTCGACATGTCGATCGTCTCGGCCAGCACGATCGGACTGATCGCGTCGAAGAACGCCAGGTGATCTTGGCCGACGAATGCCGCGATGCCGGCGGAGAGTCCCTCCGACGTGAGCGGGCCCGTCGCGACGATGACCGGCGACATCTCGTCTGACGCCGGGATGCGGGCGATCTCGCCGCGCTCCACCCGAATCAGCGGGTGCGCCTCAATCGCCTCTGTGACGCCCTCCGCGAACTTCGCGCGATCGACCGCCAGCGCCGCCCCGGCGGGCACGCGCACGCGGTCGGCCACCTGCATGACGAGCGAGCCAAGCCGCCGCATTTCCTCTTTGAGCAGCCCGACCGCGTTGTCGAGCTTGTCGCCGCGGAACGAATTGCTGCAGACGAGCTCAGCGAGCCGATCCGTCTGATGGACGGCGGTCGGCTGGATCGGCCGCATCTCGTGGATCGTCGCCGGGACGCCCATCGCGGCCGACTGCCACGCGGCCTCGCTGCCAGCCAACCCGCCGCCGATGATGTGGATCACGAGATGATGATACAGGGATGGTGTCCAGGCCCAAGGCTAAAGGCCCAAGGCCTTCGGCCTGTCGCGAGCCTCTCACGCCTCCGCCGTCGCCAGCTCCTCCGCCCGCACGTAGTCGCACGCCTCGTTGGCGCAGATGAGCTGCCGGCCGTAGCGCTTGGTGATCTTTTCCGTGAGGAACTTCCACCCGCATTTGGGGCACGGCTCGGCGATGGGCTTGTTCCAGAGGGTGAAGTCGCACTTCGGATAGTTGGCGCAGCCGTAGAACACTTTCCCGCGGCGCGACTTGCGTTCGACGATGTCGCCACCGTCTTTCGGGCAGATCACGCCGGTCGATTTCAGCTTCACGTATTTGCACTCGGGGTAGCCCGTGCACGCCGTGAACTCGCCGAAGCGGCCGTGCTTCACGACGAGGTTCTTGCCGCAGTTCGGGCAGGTCTCGTCGAGCACCTGATCGGGCTGCGCGGCTTTGACGCCCTGCTTCGTCGAGATGATCTTTCTGGTCGTCTTGCACTCGGGATACCCGGTGCAGGCGAGGAACATGCCGAAGCGGCCGCGCTTGACGACCATCGGCCGCCCGCAGTTCTCGCACGTCTCGTCGAGCTCCTCGGTGGACGTCTCGGCCGTCTCGAGCTCCTTCGTGTTGTCGCACTCCGGATACCGGCTGCAGGCCAGGAAGATGCCGAACCGGCCGGCCTTCTCCACCATCTCACCCTGCCCGCACTTGTCGCAGGGCATGGGCGGGTCGAGCGGCTGCCCTTCCTTGAAGTTCGGCATTTCCTTGCTCGCGCGCTTCAGGTCCTTCTTGAACTTCTGGTAGAACGCGGCGAGCGTTTCCTTGTAGTCCGCCCTGCCCTTTTCGATCTCGTCGAGCTGCTCCTCCATCTTCGCCGTGTACTCGACGTCGAGGATGTCGTCGAACGCGGGGTGCAGCAGCTTATCGACGAGCCGCCGGCCGAGGATCGTCGGGCGGAACCGGCTCTCGACCTTGTTCACGTAATCGCGCGCCTGCAGCACCGAGATGATCGACGCATACGTGCTGGGGCGGCCGATCCCGTCTTCTTCGAGCGCTTTCACGAGCGTCGCTTCGCTGTAGCGCGCCGGTGGCTGCGTGAACTTCTGTTCAGGCCGGATGGCCTTGACGTCGAGAATCTGTCCCTCGCGCATCGGCGGCAGAATCGCGCTCGACGGCTCATCGTCCTGATCGGTCTGTCCCGCGGGGGGCTGCAGCGGCTGCTCGGTGCGCTCGCTCTCCTCGGCCTCGGTCGTGGCCTGGCCGTACACGGCAAGCCAGCCTGCGAACTTCGGCACGGATCCCTTCGCGCGGAAGAGATAGTCGCCGGCGGCGATGTCGACCGTCGTGTCGTCGAACGTGGCGGGCGTCATCTGCGACGCGACGAACCGGTTCCAGATCAGCCGGTACAGGTAGTACTGGTCGGGCGTGAGCTGCGCGCGCACCTCGTCCGGGTGATATTTCATCGACGTCGGGCGAATGGCTTCGTGCGCGTCCTGCGCCGTGGCTTTCACGCGGTAGCGGTTCGCCTGCTCCGGCACGTAGGCGTCGCCGAACTGCGCGCCGATGAACCCGCGAACCTCGTCGAGCGCCTGGTCCGCGACGCGCACGGAGTCGGTGCGCATGTACGTGATCAACCCGACGGCCGCATCTTCGCCCGGCAGCTCGATGCCTTCGTAGAGCTGCTGCGCGACCATCATCGTTTTCTTCACTGGAAAACGGGCCGCCTGCTGCAGCTTGCTGGTGATGAACGGCGGAACGGCGTGCTTCTTCCGCTCTTTCATCGTCACCGACGAGACCACGAACGTCGCCGCCGACAGATCCGACAGGATGGCCTGCGCCTCGGCGTCGTTCGTGACTTTGACGGCGCTCTCGCCCTTCTTGACGAGCTTCGCGTCGAACTCCGGCGGCTCGTCGGCGGCCAGTCGCGCGAAGACGTGCCAGTACTCCTCGGGCACGAACGCTTCGATCTCGCGCTCGCGATCGCAGATGAGCTTGAGCGCGACCGACTGGACGCGGCCCGCGCTGAGGCCGCGACGCACCTTGTCCCAGAGGATGGGGCTGATTTTGTAGCCGACCAGGCGATCGAGCACGCGCCGCGCCTGCTGCGCGTCGACCATCTTCATGTCGATCTCGCCCGGGTGCTTGATCGCCTCGAGGATCGCCTTCTTCGTGATCTCGTTGAACATCAGACGGCGCACTTTCTTGCGCGCCGCGCCGAGCTCCTCGGACAGATGCCAGCCGATCGCTTCGCCTTCGCGATCAGGGTCGGTCGCGACGTAGATGTCGGTGGCGCTCTTCGCCGCGTCCTTGAGCTCCTTGATGACCTTCACGCGGTCGGGAAGGACGACGTATTCCGGTTCGAAACCGGCGTCCACGTCGACGCCGAGCTTGCTCTTGGGCAGGTCGCGGACATGGCCCATCGACGCGATGACTTTGTAGTCGCGTCCGAGATATTTGTTGATCGTCTTCGCCTTCGCCGGCGATTCGACGACCACGAGTACCTTTGCCACATCTCTCCTTTGTCTGGAGCCCTGTCGTTGAAACTCAGAACTCAGAACCTGGAACTCAGAACTTAGAGCATGCTCCCACGTCGGGCAAGTGTTGCAGAGTCCTCAGTTCTCAGTTTTGAGTTCCACGTTGCACGTGCTCTTAGTACCCATACCAGACGCGTCAAGTTCTGACAAAGACGCTGCCTGCCCGTCGCGCGACGCGTCCGGCCATCTCGAGGGCCCCGAGCTCCGCGAGCAGTTCGTGTACGGGGCGGCCCGTCGCCTGCGCCAATTCGTCAACGCTGTAGGGCTCACCGGCGGCCATTGTTCCTTCCAGGCCGCTCAATTGCAACGTCACCGCCGGTTCGGGCGTGGCGAGCCTCGCCGAGCTTTGGCAGAGGCGGGCCACTTCAGCTCGTCGAGTACGTCGTCTACAGTCTCGACCAGTCGCGCTCCATCCTTTATGAGAGCATGGCAGCCCCGGTGGCGCCCGGAGATCACGTTGCCGGGCACGGCCAGCACGTCGCGACCCTGCTCGAGCGCCGCGCGCGCGGTGATCAGCGAACCGCTCCGCTCGGACGCCTCCACGACGACGACCGCGTGCGCGAGACCGCTGATGATGCGATTGCGCAGCGGGAAGTGTCCCGCGCGCGGCGGAGTGCCCGGCGCCAGTTCGCTCACGATCGCGCCGCGCGCGCGCATCTCCTCGGCGAGCGCCGCGTGCTGGCGCGGATAGATCACGTCCACGCCGCTCCCCAGCACGCCGAGCGTGCGGCCGCCCGCGTCGAGCGCGCCGCGATGCGCCGCGCCGTCGATGCCGCGCGCGAGCCCGCTGACGACCACGAGCCCCGCCTCGGCCAGCTCGCGGCCCAGGCGCACAGACACGGCGATGCCGGTCGGGGTCGCGGACCGGGATCCGACGATCGCCACCGCGGGCCCGTGGACACTCTCTCGTTCGCCGCGGACCCACAAGACGATTGGCGGGTCGGGAATCTGGCGAAGCCGGTCCGGGTAGTCGGGTGACGGCTGGGTCAGAATCGACAAGCCCAGCCGGGCCGCTTCGGCCAGCGCCGGGCCGGCGAGCAGCCTGGCGCGCTGGATGAGCGTGGCCCGCGCGCCGGGCCGTCTTTCGAGCCGTTCCGCGAGTTTCCCCAGTGACAAGGCGCCGGCTTCGGCGAGATCCTTGAAGTGCCGGGCGGCCGCGGTGTCTGGCCCCGGCCTCAGGAGCGAGAGGGCCACCATCTCTTCGATGCCGGAGCCCGGGCGAAGGAGTCGGTCGGCCGCCACTGAAAGCGCCGTGAAATGCAGTGGCCATGCCACGGTTCGAAAGTGAAATCCGCCGGCAAAGCCGGTCCCGGTGCGTGAAAACTGCAACGTCCCGCGGCAGCGGTCTTGCAAAAATCTCATCGATCTTCGTCGCCTTCGACACCCGATTTTGGTGTCGCTCGCCAGCGCGACGGCGCTATATTTTGAGCAGACTCCATGAGAACCAGGCTCTGGCTCGTGGCGGCTCTCGTCGCCCTCATGTCGGCACCCGCCCTGGCGGACCGGCGGTCGGACGCGAAAGCGCAAGTGGACTTCGGCATCCGCGTCGCCCAGAAGAATCTCTGGAAGGAAGCGGTGTACCGCTTCGAAAAAGCGATCGAGATCGACAAGACGTACGGCGGCGCCTGGAACAACCTCGGCATCGCGTACGAGCAGCTCGGCCGATTCGACGAGGCGCGGAAAGCCTACGAGACGGCGCTGGAGCTCGAGCCGAGCAACACGTTCATCCGCAACAACTACGATCTCTTCAGGGAAATCTATGACCGTCAGAACCGTCGCCGCGATCGGTAGTGTCGTCGCCGCGTTGGCGTCGGCCGGGTGCCTGAGCTTCTACGAAATCGCCGTCGAGACGCCGATCCAGGCGAAGCTCGACGTCACGCCGTTCCAGCGCGTGCTCGTCGCCGGCTTCCTCGGCGGCGGCTCGAAGAACATCGATCCGAACACCGAGACGGCGCGGCTGCTCCGCAGCCAGCTCCGCACGAAGTCGGAGCTCAAGGTCATCGACGCCGACGTGCTGACGCTCGTCGACGAAGTGGATCGCCGGCGCGGCGCCGGCAACGGGTCGGCGCCCCAGGGCGACACACCCTCCGATGAACCGAAGATCAAGAACGAGAAGGATCTCCAGGAGTACGAAAAGATCTTCGCGGACGTGGAGTTCTGGAAGAAGATCGGCGAGGAGTATCAGGGACCGCTCATCGTCACCGGCTCCGTGCTGTTCACGGAAGTCGCGAAGAGCGGCATGGTCTCGCGCGCCCAGCCGTTCATCGACGACCGCGGCATCACGCGCTACGTCGAGCAGCGGCAGTTCAGCAACATGAAAGGCTTCGCGTTGACGCCGAAGTTCGTCTTCATCGACGGCCGGACCGGCGCGCAGCTGTACTCGGAGTCGTTCCACGAAGAGGCGCTGTATCAGGAAAACCAGAACACGCCGGCGCTCTCGTCGTACTTCGAGCTGATGGACAAGCTCCTGCCGGGCTTCCTGAACACGCTCAGCACGCAGAAGATCAAAGGCACGCGGATTCTGCTGAAGTAGGTCTTTTCACGTCACACCTGTCGCACCGCCGGGAGTCGCTCAGTTCCGGTCAGTGAACTGAGGAACACCTCGGGTTTCCTTTTCCTCCGAAGAGCACCACCAGGAAAAGGAAACCCGAGGTGGGGGTGTGCTACGCTTATGTGTTCTGGCACGGCCGGAAACGCGCCGCCGTGCGTACGTCAGTCTGAGGGCCCGCGTCCGCGGGCCTCGCCGAAGCCTTGGCGCAGGCGGGAGCATGGGACATGTTCGCAATCGTTGACACCGGCGGCCGGCAGGAAAAAGTCACGGAAGGGGCGGTCGTCGTCGTCGACCGACTCGGGGCCGATGCCGGTTCGGAAGTGACCTTCGACAAGGTCCTCATCGTCGAAACCGGCGACCACGTCGTCGTCGGCACGCCGTACGTCGCCGGCGCCTCGGTGACCGGCGTCGTGCTGGAAGAGACCAAGGGCAAGAAGATCCGCGTCTTCAAGATGAAGCGGCGCAAGCAGTACCGCCGGACCAAGGGCCACCGCTCGCACCAGACGCGCGTCCAGGTCAAGAGCATCAACGTCTAAGGAAAGCCGTCATGGCACATAAAAAGGGACAAGGCAGTTCGCGGAACGGACGCGACAGCAACTCGCAGCGCCTGGGCGTCAAGCGGTTCGACGGCAACCTCGTCACCGGCGGCTCGATCCTCGTCCGCCAGCGCGGGCGGCGGTTCCGGCCGGGCCTGAACGTCGGCCGCGGCAAAGACGACACGCTGTTCGCGAAAATCGCGGGACGGGTGAAGTTCTCCGATCACGGCGCGCACGGGCGGGTCATCAGCATCGAGCCCGTCGAACACTGAGCACGAGAATCTGAAGTCCATCTCTTCAGATTCCTCCCATGTTCGTCGATGAAGTCGATATCCAGGTCGAAGCGGGCGGCGGCGGCAACGGCTGCCTGAGCTTCCGGCGCGAGAAGTTCGTCCCGCGCGGCGGACCGAACGGCGGCGATGGCGGACACGGCGGCTCGATTTATCTCGTCGCGAGCTCCATCAGAACACGCTCGTCACGTACCGTTTTCATCCAGAGTTTCGCGGCGAGCGCGGCCAGCACGGCCAGGGCTCGAACCGCACGGGTCACGACGGAGCCGATCTCGTCCTCGAAGTGCCGCCCGGCACGATCGTGTACGAAAAAGTCGCAGACGACCTGATTCCGCTCGCGGATCTCGCGCAGGCCGGCGACCGCGTCCTGGTCGCGCGCGGCGGGCATGGCGGCCGCGGGAACGCGGCGTTCGCGACGTCCACGAATCGAGCGCCGCGCCGCGTCGAGCCGGGCCGCGCCGGCGAGGAACGCACGCTCCGGCTGCGCCTCAAGCTTTTGGCCGACGCGGGTCTCGTCGGCTTTCCGAACGCCGGCAAGAGCACGCTGATTTCGCGTGTCTCTGCGGCCAAGCCGAAAATCGCCGACTATCCGTTCACGACGCTGACCCCGAACCTCGGCGTCGTGCACCTGAGCGACGATCGGACGTTCGTGGTGGCGGATGTGCCTGGGTTGATTCCGGGGGCGCACACGGGCCTTGGCCTCGGCACGAAGTTCCTCGCGCACCTCGAGCGCACGAAGCTGCTCGTGCACGTGATCGACATGTCGCCGGAAACGGGACGCGATCCCGCCAACGACTTCGACGTGATCAGCCGGGAGCTCGCGCTCTTCGCGGGCGCGGGCGACGATGCGGCCGTCGCGCTGGCCGACAAGCCGCGCATCGCCGCCGCGAACAAGATCGACGTGATGGGCGATCCCTCGCGGCTCGAGGCGTTGCGAAAGCACCTCGACGCCGCTGGTGTTCCGCTGTACCCGGTCTCCGGCGCCACCGGCGAAGGCCTGCCCGAGCTCCTCGAAGCCATCTGGCGCGAAGTGGCGCGAAGCCCCCAACCGACGGCCGTCTGATGCGGACGGGCATCTTCGGTGGGACGTTCGATCCGATTCATCTCGGTCATCTCGACGTCGCGGAAGCCGCCAGGCGGGCGCTGGGGCTCGACGAAGTGCAGGTCATGCCTGCGCGTTGGCCGCCGCATCGGAGCCCCCCGACCGCCTCCGCCTCACACCGTTTCGCGATGGCGGCGCTGGCCGCGCAGGACCGGCCGGGACTGGTCGTGTCCGACTTCGAGATGGAGGCTGACGGTCCGTCCTATACCTCTGGCGACGCTCGATCGGCTCGCCGCGGCCGGTATCGATCCTGCGAGACTGTTTTTCATCACGGGCGCCGACGCGTTTCGCGACATCGCCACGTGGAAGGACTACCCCGCCATCCTCGATCGCACGCACTTCGTGGTCGTTTCGCGGCCCGGCTGCGCCGCGCCCCTGCTGCGGGGACTGCTCCCCACGCTCGCCGGAAGGATGATCGAAACTCCGTGTGAGATCCCCTCCAGACCCGGTATCTTTCTTGTTGATGCTCCGACGGCGCCGGTCTCGTCGACCGACGTGCGCGAGCGTCGAACGCGCGGCGAGTCCATCGACGGCCTTGTCGCGCCCGCGGTCAAGACGTACATCGAAAGGCAGAACCTGTACCTCGCATGACGCCAACGCCGAAACGCCCGCGCAAACGACCCGCCACGCCTCGCCTGTCGTCGGATTTGACCGCCGGAATCACCGCCGCGCTCGAGAAGAAAGCGCTCGACGTGCTCGTCCTCGACCTGCGGAAGGCGTCGGCGTTCACCGACTTCTTCGTCATCTGCACGGGGGCGAACATCCGGCAGGTGCAGGCGATTGCCGACGCCGTGCAGCAGGCGCTCGGGCGCGCCGGCACGAAGCCGGCGCTCGTCGAGGGCTACGATCGCGCCGAGTGGATCCTCATCGACTACTTCGACTTCATCTTCCACGTCTTCACGCCCGCGACGCGCGAGTTCTACGCGCTCGAGCGGCTGTGGGGCGACGCCGAACGGATTGAAGTTTCCGCATAAGAGTCGGCCGTCAGGCCGAAGGCCATAGGCCGAGGGCCGAAGGCCCAAGGCACAAGGCACAACGCCCAAGGCTGGAAGGCCCAGGACATCGAAGAAATCGCCACCCGCACGCGGTGGCGACACTTGAGAATTTGCGTACGTCCGCGTGAAAGCGGTTTTCTTGCGCCGCATCACGCTGGCCCTGCGTTTGCACTGACGAGCCCGCGTGCTCGCCGTGGCCGCCAATGTCGTCGTCAGGGTCTTGCTCGCGCCGGGCTGCGCGGCGTGTGGTGTCCTGCTGTGGCGACCGCTCGCGAGTCCGGTCTGCGACCGGTGCTGGCGCGACGTGCCGACGCTCGTTCCGCCGCGCTGCGACCGGTGCGGTGATTCGCTGCGGCAGTGGCGCAGCTCCGCCAACCTCTGCGCGCGTTGCCGCCGCGTACCGGCGCGGGTCTCGTGCGCGCGGAGCGCCGGGCCGGTACGACGGCTCGCTGCGATCGATCGTTCACGCGTTCAAGTACCAGGGCCGGCGCGGGCTCGCCAGGCCTCTTGCGGCGCTTCTGCGGGACGCAGGTGCGGATCTTCTGGCGGGCGCGGACGCCGTGATTCCCGTTCCGCTCCATCCGTTCCGCGCGCTCGAGCGCGGTTTCAACCAGTCCGACGACCTTGCGCGCGAGCTCGGGCTGCCCGTCTGGCGTGTCCTGCGGCGCGTGCGGCACGGACCGCCGCAGGCCACCCTGCCCGCGGCGCGTCGCAACGCAAACGTGCGCGCGGCGTTTGCGCTCACCTGGCGCGCCCGGCTTGCGCCACGCCTCCACGAGCGGCTGGATCTGCGCAATCGCGTGGTCGTCCTCATAGACGATGTGATGACGACGGGGGCGACGGTGGAGGCGTGTGCGCGGCCGCTGCTCGAGGCAGGCGTCAGGAGCGTTCGGGCGCTGACGGTCGCCCGAGCCGAGGCAGGACGGCCTGCTCGACCGCCGCCGCAACATCATCCTTGGCGGGCGTCGCGTCGATGACGACCCAGTCGGCCTGCCGGGCCTGTCGGCGGTAGCTCTCGCGTACGCGTTCGAGGAGCGCGAGGTCTCTCTCGTACACGTCGCGCCCGGAGGCTTTGCGTTTTACGCCGGCTTCGGGCGGAATGTCGAGAAAGACCGTCACGGCCGGCGTCGGCAGCAGCCGTTGTGTTTCGTCGAGCCAGACCGGATCGAGGCCCTGTGCTTCTCCGTACGCGATGCTCGAGGCGCGGAATCGATCGCAGATCACGACGTCGCCGGCGGCGAGCCATTGGTCGATGCGCGGCTTGTACTCGAACCGGTTGGCGATGTAGAGGAGCTGCATGACGTCGGGCCCGAACTCCCGTTCGCCGGCCAGGGCCTTGGCGATCTCCTGGCCCGATTGGCGTGCGGTAGTCGGGGAACGACATCAGGTGGACGCGCCAGCCGTCCCGTTCGAGCCGTGTGCTCAACCGTCGGGCCTGGGTGGCTTTGCCGCTTTGATCGAGTCCCTCGAACGCGATGAGCATCACTCGTCCCACTGCAGCATCTCGTCGATGGTTTGACGACGACGGATGGTGTGGAAGGTCTGGTGTTGGACGAGCACTTCGCTCGCCATCGGGCGCCGATTGTAGTTGGAGGCCATCACCGCGCCATAGGCGCCGGTATCGCGAATCGCGACGAGATCCCCCACGCAGACCGGCGGCAGTGTGCGTGCGCGGCCCAGCGTGTCCGAGGTCTCGCACACCGGCCCGACGATGTCGGCCTCGAGGGGAGGACCGGATCGGGGCGTCACGGGCTCGATGCCGTGCCACGCGCCGTAGAGCGCGGGCCGCAACAGATCGGTCAGCCCGGCGTCCACGATGACGAACGACCCGCCTGCCGGTCTGGGTTTGATGTCCACGACCGTGGCGAGCAGGACGCCGGCGGGTCCGACGATCCATCGGCCGGGTTCGAGAAGCAGGGTCAGGCCCGCGGCGCGGATTGGCGGGAGGATGGCTTCGGCGTACTCCTCGACGGAGAGGATCTTCTGTCCGGGCTCGTAGGCGAGGCCAAGGCCGCCGCCGAGATCGAGGTGTTCGAGGTGGATGCCTTCGGCGGCGAGGGCGCGGGCGAGGTCCGCCAGCGTCGCCGACGCCCGCGCAAGCGGCTCCGTCGTCGTCACCTGCGAGCCGACGTGGACGTGGAGGCCCACGACCTGCAGGTGAGGGTGTCGCGACATCTTTCGGATCAAGGTCGTCGCGTCCTCGACGGTCATGCCGAACTTGGTGTCGAGGCGGCCGGTGGAGATGTGCGGGTGGCTGCCGGCGTCCACATCCGGGTTGATGCGGACGGCGGTTCGCACGCGTGTGTTCTGTGTCTGCGCGCGGGCCGCGATCCGGTCCATCTCGCCGGACGACTCGACGTTGATTGCGCCGAGGTGGAGGCCTATGGCGCGGTCGAGCTCCGCGCCGGTCTTGCCCACGCCGGTGAACACGATGTCGGCGGGCTTGAAGCCGGCGCGCAGGGCGACTTCGATTTCGCCGCCGGAGTTCGCGTCGGCTGACGCGCCGAGCTCGCGCATCAGCCGGACGATGCCGAGGGTGGAGTTCGCTTTGATGGCGTAGTGCAGCCGGTGCGGGTGCGCGTCCACCGCGGCGTCCAGCGCCCGATGGCGATCGACGATCGTCGCCGCGCTGTAGACGTGTACGGGCGTGCCCGTTGCGCGCGCGATCTGGTCGAGCGGGACATCATCGCAAGTGAGCGTTCCCTGTACGTGGCGAAACGGCATGGCGGACCGGACATTGTAAGACCTCGGGTTTCGTTTTTGGTCGTCAGGCTCAAAAAAACGAAACCCGAGGTCTTTGTTATCATGCGCGGACCCGCCGATCTCGTCGATGTCCACCGATCCCAATGTTGCGCCGGCTACCGTCACCGACGAATTGATTGCGCGGTGTCTCTCGGGCGATCAGGAGGCCTGGGAGCAGATCGTCCGCCAGCACTGGCGCAAGGTCTTCAACCTCGCCTACAAGTTCGTCGGCCGTCACGACGAGGCCGAAGACCTCACCCAGGACATTTTTCTCAAGATTTTCCGGGCGCTCCACACGTTCGATCGGCGCGCCAACTTCCAGACCTGGCTGATCAGCATCAGCCGCAACCTCTGCATCGACCACTACCGCAGCGTCCGCAAGGAACGTGAGACGATGGCCCGGGACGTGGACGCCGCCGATCTGATGCCGGTGTCGCGCGACCGGGGTCCGCACGGCGAGCTGGAGCAGCTCGATTTGCGGCATCTCATCCGGCAGGCGCTGGCCGAGCTGCCCGAAGCGCTTCGGGAGGCGGTGGTGCTTCGCGACCTGCAGGAGTTCTCGTATCAGGAGATCGCCGACAAGCTCGACCTGCCGGAGGGAACGGTCAAGTCGCGGATCAATCGCGGGCGGCTCGAGCTCGCCCGGCAGTTGCGTCGTCTTCAGTCTCGCGGACCGGCGGTGAAGCCGGCTTCGCGCGGAGGAACCGAATGAACGTCACGACCTCTCACATCGACGGCGTCGTCCTGCTGCTGGTGAAGGAAACCCGGCTGACCTATCCCATCCTGGCCGATTTCGCGACCGCGGCCACGAACCTCATCGGCGCGGGCGAGAAGAAGATCCTGGTCGATCTCACGCCGGTCAGCTACGTGGACAGCGCGACGATCGGGTGCCTCATGGATCTGTTCCGCCAGGCGCAGGCGGCGGGCGGGTCGCTCAAGCTCACGGGCGTGCAGAAGCGCGTCGAGACGATGTTGCAGATGACGGGCGCGCACAACTTCCTCGAGGTGCATGCCGACCAGGCGTCCGCGCTCGCGAGCTTCGGAGGATGACGATGCGTACCATCACGACCACGGCGGGCACCCGCGTGGATCTCGACGGGGACGCCCTCGCGATCATCGAGATCATCTCGCGAGACCTTGCGCGGCAGAAGGGGCTCGACTACGGCTTCGAAGACGTGGATCACGAGATCCAGAACATCGTGTCGCAGATGACGCCGGAAGAGCTGCAGGCCTACCTCAAGGAGAGCCTCTTCATGAGCTTCAACCGGTTCGAAAACGATCGGTTGGTGGCCCTCGTGCGAAAGGCCAATCGCGCCACTGAAGATTAGCCGCCCGCGCGGGCGGTCCCGTCGCTCAGACTGCCAGATTTTTCCTTCTTGATACGCTCAGTGCGCGACGTGCTGGCCGAGAGGCGCGGGCACCCGGCTGCCGTAGAGATCGGCGCCGTCCGGAATCTCGACGAAGCGCCACGCGTCCCGCTGACGAAGCAGCTCGGCCGCGAAGGCGGTGTGCAGCGCGTGACCGCCGCGGTGCACGACGAGGTGTCCGAGAATCGGATGCCCGACAAGGGCGAGGTCGCCGAGGACGTCCAGGATCTTGTGGCGCACGAACTCGTCCTCGAACCGCAGCGGGTTCAGCACGCCCGTTTCGCCGAGCACGATGGCGTTCTCGAGCGAGCCGCCGAGCGCCATGCCACGCTGGCGGAGCATCTCGACTTCTTTCAAAAAGCCGAACGTCCGGGCCGGTGCGATTTCGTCGATGAACACCTGTTCGTCGAGGTCGAGCGTCTTCTGCTGGTGGCGGAGGAGCGGGTGGTCGAACCGGATCGTGTAGCTGATTTTGAAGCGGTCCGACGGGTACACCGCGATCCGCTTGTCGCCCTGCTGCACGTGCACCTGGCGCAGCACCTGGATCGACTTGCGGGGCGACGCGAGTTCTTTCACGCCGGCATCCTGAATCAGGTAGACCCAGGGCGCCGAGCTGCCGTCCATGATGGGCACTTCCGAGTGGTCGAGCTCCACGCAGGCGTTGTCGATGCCCAGGCTGCGAAGCGCCGCCAGGAGGTGCTCGACGGTGTCCACGGCCGCGTGTCCCGAGACCAGGCTGGTCTGGAGGTGCTGTTGAGCACCCAAATGTGAGATGTGGGCTGGAATCTCCGTCCCTGCCAGGTCCGTACGTTGGAATCGAATGCCGTAATCGGCTGGAGCCGGCTTGAGGAAGACTTTGACCCGTTGACCCGAGTGGAGGCCGATTCCAGTGCAATGCACCGTCCGCCGAAGCGTTCGTTGAGCCGACATACGTCTAAGGCCGCCACGCTTGAAGCAAGCGGATTGCCAATTGGCGGCAGGCGTGGACTTTTGCGGTTAACCCTTTCGCCCGTATGGACTTACGCAAGACCAAGGCCTCGAACTCCGGATTGGATCGTCCATTCTACGTGTCAATCCTGACACACCACCCCACGAAGGCGCGTGTCATCGAAGCCACAAGTGTCATGAGGCCGCCGCTGGCTCACGCTGCGGGGCGGCCCCGAGCACCCTTGCCAGGAATTTTCCAGTCGCCGATACGCCGTCCCGCCCGACCACTTCCGGAGGGCCGGTGACGATGACACGGCCGCCCTCGTCGCCGCCTTCCGGCCCGAGGTCGATCACCCAGTCGGCCGACTTGATCACGTCCAGGTTGTGCTCAATCACCACAATCGTATTGCCCTGATCGACCAGTTTCCCGAGGACCTCGAGAAGGCGCCGCACGTCCTCGAAGTGCAGGCCCGTGGTCGGCTCGTCGAGGATGTAGAGCGTCTTTCCCGTGCCGCGGCGGGCCAGCTCGCGTGCGAGCTTGACGCGCTGGGCTTCACCGCCCGAGAGCGTCGTGGCCGACTGGCCGAGCTTGATGTAGCCGAGCCCGACCTCGCGCAGCGTCCGGAGTTTATACGCAATCGCCGGAAAATTCTCAACGAGTGCGAACGCCTGGTCCACGGTGAGATCGAGAATCTCGGCGATCGACTTGCCGCGGTACTTGATTTCGAGCGTCTCGCGGTTGTACCGCCGGCCCTTGCACTCCTCGCACGTCACGTACACGTCGGGCAGAAAGTGCATTTCGATCGCGATGACGCCGTCGCCCTGGCAGGTCTCGCACCGGCCGCCCTTCACGTTGAAGGAGAACCGGCCGGCCTTGTAGCCGCGCGCGCGTGCGTCGGGCAGCATGGCAAACAGCTCGCGGATGAACGTGAAGAGCCCGGTGTAGGTCGCCGGGTTCGACCGCGGCGTGCGGCCGATCGGGGACTGATCGATCTGGATCACCTTGTCGACGAGGTCGATGCCTTCGATCGCCCCGTGCGCGCCCGGCTCGTCCGCGGCGCGGTAGAGCTTTCGGGCGAGCGCCCGGTAGAGGATCTCGTTGACGAGCGTGGATTTGCCGGAGCCGCTGACGCCGGTGATGGCGATGAACGTGCCGAGAGGAAACGCGACGTCGATGTTCTTGAGGTTGTTCGCGCGCGCGCCCCGGACGACGATCTCGCCGCGGGAGGTCGATCGGCGGCTGGCCGGTACGGGAATCGTCCGTTCGCCGACCAGGTATTGCCCGGTCAGCGAATCGCCCGGCGTCGACAGGAGCTGCTGGGGCAGGCCCTGATAGATCACGTGCCCGCCGTGTTCGCCCGCGCCCGGGCCGAGATCGACGAGGTAGTCCGCGGTCCGGATCGTTTCCTCGTCGTGCTCGACGACCAGCACCGTGTTGCCGAGGTTGCGCAGCCGGCACAGCGTCGCGAGCAGCCGCCGGTTGTCGCGCTGATGCAGACCGATCGACGGCTCGTCGAGCACGTACAGCACGCCTGTGAGCTGCGATCCGATCTGGGTCGCGAGCCGGATGCGCTGGCCCTCGCCGCCGGAAAGCGTCGCCGCCCCGCGCGCGAGCGTGAGATAGCCGACGCCGACATCGGCGAGGAACCGCAGCCGCTGCCGGATTTCGCGCAGCACACGGCCGGCAATGAGGTGCTCGCGTTCGGTCAGCTCGAGGGTCTCGAACAGCGGCAGGGCCGCGGAAATCGGCTGATTGACGTAGTCGGCGAGCCGGCGCCCCTTCACGCGTACCGCGCGGCTCTCGGGCCGCAGCCGGTCGCCGTCGCAGACCGGACAGGGCTGCAGGGCGCGATAGGGCTCGAGGCTCTCCTGATCGTCCCAGGTCCCCTCCTCGAAGCGCCGGCGCAGGCTCGGAATCGCGCCCTCGAAGTCCAGCCCGAACGGATCCTTTCCGCGGCGCGCCTTTGAAGATCCAGCTTCGGCCTTCGGCCTTGGGCCTTTGGCCCTGGGCCCGTTCTGTCCCCGCCGGCCCGGCGCGCCGAAGAGCACGATGTCCTTCAGCTTCCTGCCGAGCTTCGCAAAAGGAATCCGCGGGTCGATCCCGAACGTGCGCTCGAGGCCCTGCAGCATCTCTTCGATCAGCCGGCGGTCGCCTTTTGCCCACGGCGCGATCGCGCCGGCGTCGAGCGCCACGCCATCGTCAGGCACCACGCGTGCGGGATCGAAGTCGTAGACCGCCCCCAGGCCCTGGCAGTTCGAGCAGGCGCCATGCGGCGAGTTGAACGAAAACGCGCGCGGCGACATCTCGGGAATGCTGATGCCGCACGACGGGCACGCCATCCGGCGCGAGAACAGCCGGTCGCCGCCTTCGAGCGTGTTGATGACGACGATGTCGTCGGCCAGCTTGAGCGCGAGATCGATCGAATCGGCGAGCCGGCGCTCGATCCCCGACTTCACGATCAGCCGATCGACCAGTACGTCGATCGTGTGGTTCTTGCGGCGATCGAGGGAGACGTCTTCCTCGAGCGCGACGAACTGGCCGTCGATGCGCGCGCGCGTGAATCCGCGCGCCCGGAGCGCCGCCAGCTCTCGCTTGAACTCCCCCTTCCGCCCCCGCACGACCGGCGCCAGCACGTTGATCCGCGCGTCGGGCGGATACGTCATGACCATGTCGAGGATCCGCTCGAGCGACTGGGAGGAGATCTCGCGATCGCAGTTCGGGCAGTGCGGAACGCCGATGTTGGCGAAGAGGAGCCGCAGATAGTCGTAGATCTCGGTGACGGTCCCGACGGTCGAGCGCGGGTTCGAGGCGGTGGTTTTCTGCTCGATCGAGATGGCCGGCGAAAGGCCGTCGATCAGATCGACGTCCGGCTTCTCCATCTGTTCGAGGAATTGCCGGGCGTAGGCCGAGAGCGACTCGACGTACCGCCGCTGACCTTCCGCGTAGATGGTGTCGAACGCCAGTGACGACTTGCCCGACCCCGAGAGCCCGGTGATGACCACCAGACGGTCCCGGGGGAGGTCGACGTCGATATTCCGGAGGTTATGGACGCGCGCCCCGCGGACGGCAATCCAGTCGTGCGCCATCGGTCTTATGTGGCCTCTTCCAGCCCTGAGCCCAACAGGCCATTGTAGCAGCCCTGAAGCACCTCCTCCGTGTGTTCACCGAGCGCGGGCGCCGGGCAAAGATCGGCCACGGCCCGCGCGAACGGAGGTCGAACGGCGCGAAGGTCCCGGCCGCGTACCACCGTCCCGCGCGCGGTGACATGTGGATCGGCCAGGGCCTCAGCCGGCCCGTTGACCGGTGTCAGCGCGACGTCATGGCCCTCGAAGAACGCGACCCACTCGTCGCGGGTGCGGGTGACGAACGTCCGCCGGACTTCGGCGATGACCTCGGCCTGATCGTCACCTTCGGTGAGCTGCCTGGACAGCAGATCCTCGCGCCCGAGCGCACAGCAGAACGCGCTCCAGAACTTCGGCTCGAGCGCGCCGAGCGCCACGTGTCTTCCGTCGCGCGTCTCGTAGACGTTGTAGCAGGCGTGGGCCCCGAAGACGGGCAACTCCCCCGTCGCGCGCGCTCCCTGGTCGAGCAGCTCGCGGGCGGCGGGCAGCATGAGCCAGTACAGCGCCGCCTCGTGCATGGACAGATCGATGGACGCGCCTTCGCCGGTCCGCTCGCGCCCGTAAAGCGCCGCGAGGATCCCGACAACGGAGCTCATGGCTCCGCCGCCGACGTCCGCCAGAAACATCCTCGGGAGCGTCGCCGGCTGTGGCTGATCCAGCCCGAGCACACCCGACAGGGCGACGTAGTTCAGATCGTGACCCGGCCGGTCCGCGTAGGGACCCGTTTGCCCGTACCCCGTGATGGAGCAATGAATCAGCCGCGGATGCCGGGCGCGCATCTGCTCCGCCGACACGCCGAGCCGCTTCGCCGTCGCCGGCCGGAAGCTCTCGACGACGATGTCCGCACGCGCGACCAATCGATCGAGAACGCCTGCGCTGTCGGGGGCGCGCAAATCGAGCGCGACGCTCTTCTTCCCGCGGTTGAGCAGCAAATCGTAGACGCCACGCCCGTCGAGCAAAGGCGGGAAATGGCGCATCGGATCCCCGCCCCGCGGGATCTTCGACCTTGATCACCTCCGCGCCCATCTCCGCGAGCATCAACGTCGCAAAGGCGCCCGGGACGAGACGAGTGAGATCCAGGACGCGGACACCGGTGAGGGGGAACGACATCGGGTAATCGGGTAATTCGGGTAATTGGGTAATTGAAGGCGGGTAACGCTCTCCGGCTTTGGCCTTTGGCCGTTCAGCCTACTCCCGCCCCCGCAGCCGGCTGTTCCGGTACCCGTACGTGAAATACAGCACGATGCCGATGAGCAGCCACCAGCCAAAGCGCGTCCATGCCTGGCTTGGCAGGCCCTGCATGATGAAGATGCACGCCGCGGCGCCGAGCGGAGCGACGATCCAGACGAACGGCACTTTGAACGCTCGCGGACGGTCCGGCTCCTTCACGCGGAGAATCAGCACGCCGATGCAGACGAGCGCGAAGGCGAAGAGCGTTCCGATGTTCGTCAGGTCGTAGGTCTCCGCCGCGTCCCCGACGGCCGAGGCCACCGCCACGACGATCCCCGTTACCAGCGTCGTCACGTACGGAATGCGCGTCTTGGGATCGACGCGCGCGGCCCACTTCGGGAGCAGGCCGTCGCGCGCCATCGCGAAGAAGATGCGCGGCTGGCCGTATTGGAAGACCAGCAGTACCGTCGTCATCGAGATCGCCGCGCCGAGCGCCACGATCCAGCCGACACCGGTGAGACCGACGGCATTGAGCGCGTACGCCAGCGGATCGGCGACGCCGAGTGTCTGGTACGGCACGATGCCGGTGAGCACGATCCCGACGATGACGTAGATCACGGTGCAGATCGCGAGCCCGCCCAGAATGCCGATCGGCAGGTTCCGCTGCGGATTGCGGGTTTCCTCGGCGGCGGTCGAGATCGCGTCGAACCCGATGTACGCGAAGAACACGATCGCGGCGCCTTGATGGATGCCCGTGAATCCGTTCGGCGCGAACGGCGTGTAGTTCGCCGCGTCGATCCTGGTCAGCCCGACGACAATGAAGAGCGTGAGTGCAGCGAGTTTCAGGGCCACCATCACCTTGTTCGCGGTGGAGCTCTCGCGCGCGCCTCGCAGGAGCAGCCACGTCACGACCATCACGATGGCGAACGCCGGCAGGTTCACGAGGATCGGCATCCCCACCAGCCGGGGCGCCGTCTGGAGCAGGCCGTGCACGTCGGGATTGGCGCTCAGGAGCGCGGTGCGGTATCCCGTCGCGAGCCAGTCAGGCAGCGCGAGGCCGATGCCCGCGATGAGCGTCTTGAAGTAGTCGCCCCACGAAATCGCGACCGCGACGTTGCCAACCGCGTATTCGAGAATCAGGTCCCAGCCGATGATCCACGCCACGAGCTCGCCGAGCGTCGCGTACGAATACGCGTACGCGCTTCCAGCCTGCGGAATCATCGACGCGAGCTCCGCATAGCAGAGCGCCGCGAGGCCGCACGCGCAGCCGAGCAGGATGAAGGAAAAGATGAGCGCCGGCCCGGCGCCGTACCGGATGACCTCGCCGTTGGGTCCGGTCTGCCCCGCCGCCGCCGTTCCGATCGCGCCGAAGATGCCGGCGCCGATGACCGCGCCAATCGCCAGCATGACGAGATCGCTGGCCCCAAGCACACGCTTGAGCGACTGATCGCCCGAAACGTCGAGCGCGTCGATCGGCTTCACGCGGAGAAGGCTCATGGTGGGCCTTCTACTTCGCGGGAGCTGCGAACGGCTTCAAATCGACGTCGAGCTTCCAGACGGTGTCGTTCGACGCGAGGATCAGCCCGCCGCGCGGATCGAACGCCACGCCCACCAGCATCGGTGCGCCCAGCACCAGCTCGGGCTTGGGAGGTTTGGCGGCGAGATCGATCCGGTAGAGGCCGGCATTGCCGGCGAGCGCATCGGCCACGTAGAGCGCGCCGCTCGAATCGAACGCAAGTCCCTGCGGCCGTCCGAAGCCGTCGCACAAGACGTCGACCAGCCGGTCGGGCGTGATGCGATAGACGGGATCGTGTGTCGCGAGGGTCGGCGCCGTGGCGTACAGGGACCCGTCCGGACCGTACGCGAGATGAAACGCGGCGACGCTTGCCGGAAGCGATGCGAACGTCTCGACCTGCCGCTCGGGTGAAACGCGCAGAATCGATCCCGATCGATCGCCCACGAACAGCGTGCCGTCGGGCGCGAAGGCGAGCCCGGTGGGCACGCCCAGTTCCGTCGCATAGAGCTCGACGCGGTCGTCGGCCGTCAGCCGGTGAACGTGGCCTTCGAAGCGGCTCGAGATGTAGACCATCCCGTCCGGTCCAAGCGCGAGCGACGTCGGGTTGGCGACTTCGACGGCGAGCGGCTCGCGGACGCCATCGAGGCCAATCCGGTAGAGCGGCACGGGAACTTTCGTGTCGCGGCTGCCGCTCTGCGTGACGTACAAACGGCCGAGCCGATCGAAGGCCGGACTGTCCACCTGGTGGACGCCGTTCGCCAGGATTCGCGCCACCTCGAGCGTCGTGGAATCGCCGAGCAGCTCATCGATGCGGATCGGCATCGATCCGCCTTCGACGTCCGCGGGCACGACGAAACGGATGCCCTGCCGGGACGCGGCGACGACATGCGCGTTGTGCTTGCCGATGAGCACGTGCGGTGGCCCGTCGGCGGAGAGGGGGAGGTGCACACCGGTAACGGCAACGCGGGCCCCAGGGACGACCCAGCGCGGCACAATGTCGGTGATGACCTGAGACACTTACGCGTCGTCGAGCTCGACGTTCCAGTAGACGTAGTCGCGCCAGCTTTCAGGCGCGTTGCGCAGGCCGAACGTGATGCGAATGGCCGGCGCGCGATCCGGCCGGCGCGGATGACGGATGAGCCGCATCCCAGCCTGCTCGGGGGTGCGTCCACCCTTCTTGCGGTTGCAGCCGATGCAGCAGGTGACGATGTTCTCCCAGTCCTTGCGGCCGCCGTGCGCGACCGGCACGACATGGTCGAACGTCAGCTCGTTCGTCGGAAACGGATCGCCGCAATACTGGCAGGAGTGGTTGTCGCGCGCGTAGATGTTGGCGCGCGAAAACGGCACGTACTCCACGGTCCGGCGCATCCGGATCCGCCGCAGCAGGCGGATCACCGAGGGCAGCCGGATGCTGAACGAGACGGAACGGACCTCGCGGTCGTAGCTGGAGACAATCTCCACCTTCCCCTGGCACCAGAGGGTGATGGCCTTCTGCCAGTGCACGACGCGCAACGGCTCGTAGGTCGCGTTCAGGAGCAGCGTCTGTTCCATGACTGAAATTGGGCCATTTTCACTGGAAATTCCGCGCCTTGTCAAGAGAGGTGCGGTCGTAACACTAATGTAGTCAGAGAGTTACCTTGACATCGGGTTTCATTTTTCGTCCTGGCTAAAACGAAACCCGAGGTCTGTACGCGCCGATAGTACCTACACCCCATGCACTTCCCGAGGGCCACCTGTATCACCGTCGTCAGCATACTCACGACCGGCTGCGCCTCGGCGTCCGGGGGCGTCGGACCAGCGGCGTTCCCAGGCGCTCCCGTCGTCTCCCGAGCCGCACCGGTCTCGCCCGCGCCCATCGCGCCACTGGATGTCCTGCGCCTGTTACAGACGGCCCTCGCGCTTCAGGGCACGCCTTACCTCCTTGGCGGTGAAACGCCGTCGACGGGGTTCGACTGCAGCGGTCTCGTCCGATTCCTGTTCCGCGATCAGGGATGGGAACTGCCGCGAACCGTGCGCGAGCAGTGGGACTACGGCCGGAAAGTTCGCGAGCAGGAGATCCAGGTGGGCGATCTGCTCTTTTTTGAGACGGAGTCGCGCGGCGCATCGCACGTCGGTATGGCGATCGATCCCGCGCAGGCACCTGACGGTCGGTCCGGACGTGCGTTCGTCCACGCCCCTGGCGCCAGCGGCGTGGTGCGCGTCGACGTGCTCGAATCGCCGTACTGGCGTCCGCGGTTTCTGGGCGCGCGACGGTTGTTCTGACGACGACTGACGGGTCACTCGGACCCGGAGCCGCCCGTGGCCGGCGGCAGTCCGACGCCAATCGGAATATCGAGTGAGGGAATGGGTGACGGCGGCGTCACATAGCCAATCCGGGCCAGGATGATCGCCTGACGATTGCGCAGCCGGGCGTTCGGATGGGACGGTCTGTAGACGCGCGGGTTGATGATCGCGCCCGCGAGCAAGGCAGACTGCTCGGCCGACAACGCGCTCGCCGGCACGCCGAAATAGGCCCGCGCGGCCGCCTCCGCCCCCCAGATGCCGTCGCCCCATTCGATGAGGTTCAGGTAGAGCTCGAGAATCCGGGCTTTGCTCAGCTCCATTTCGAGCCGGCGCGTCACGAAGAGCTCCGTCAGCTTGCGATACGGATTCTTCGACGGCGTCAGGTAGAGATTCTTGGCGAGCTGCTGGGTGATGGTCGAGCCGCCGCGGACGAATTCACCCTTTGCCCAGTTGATCTCCATCGAGGCTTTGATCTCGTCCAGGTCCACGCCGTCGTGCTGGTAGAAGGCGGCGTCTTCGGTGACGAGGACGGCGCGCACGAGGGTGGGGCTGATGCGTGAGTAGCTCACCCAGCGGTGTGAGAAGCGTGGGCTCTTACCCGCGTCGGCCGCTTCGCGGGCGCGGAGGAGCATGAACGACGTCCGCGCCGGTGTTTCCTTGCGCAGCGTCCGCACGTCGGGCAGCGTGAGCCACGTGTAGGACAACGTGGCAAACAGCACGGCCATAGTCCCCACGGCTCCGCGATAGAGCCTGCGCAGCCACTTCTTCATGACACGACGATCTCATTCTACGTGTGCCCTTACATTCCGCTGACGACGATCCGGATGCGTTCGCCGGATCGCGGCTGGGTCGTGACGTCGCGGCCGTTCATGATGGCCAGCGTGGAGGCGCGCACGGCACCGCCGCCGGGGCCTTTCGCGATCGACTCCCACGTCTCGCCCGACCGCGCACGGTGTGGAAATCGATCGCGGTTGGGCTGAACCCGCTCGGCTTCGGCGCGAGCGAGGGGACGGAACGACGAGATGGCGGCCTCGAAAAGCGAGTCAGCCCTGCCGAACTGCGAGGCCGGCGCGATCCCCGCGACGAGATACACCCGTCCACCCGACTGGATATGCGCGGCGCGGACTCTGACGCGCGTGTTGTTGATCGCACCGTCATAAATGCCGACGTACGCGGGCTGACCGTTGATATCCGTGCGTTCGCCGGCTGCTTCCCGAAACCCCGCCTTCGCCATACCGAGCCGCGCCGTCTGCTGGATCGATCCCGTCGCCGTCGCGAGCTGGAGCACGATGGCGACGTTGCTCTCTTCGTTCTCGCGTGCCGCGACCTGCTCGTTCGTGTTGACGATCTCCCAGCCCTGCGGGAACCGCAAGGCGAAGCTCAGCACCGGGTGGAGGAACTCGTTGCCACGCACGATGCCCTTCTCGCGGCTGTCGCCGAAGACGATGCCGTCGAGCACCTTGTCCAGCGCGGGCTGGTTCCGCGCGGTGCCGCGGGCGGGCGCGGTCGTCACGGCCTCTTCCACTTTCACGGCACGGTCGGCCGCCGGCGGATGAGTAAGCGCCCAGTTCGGCACGCCGCGCCGGGACCCGGATGCTTCGTCGAGCCGCGCCAGCGTGCTGAGCAGCCCCTTCATGCCTTCGGGATCCCACCCGCTCGCCGCCGCATAGGTCACGCCGAGCCGATCCGACTCGAGCTCGTCCTCGCGGCCATGCTTCAGGAACAGCATCCCGAACGCGACCTGCGCGACGCCCTGCAGGGGCTGCGTTTCGGGCACGAGGATGCCCAGGACCGCCAGGCCGCCGCCCGCGAGCGTCTGCCGTGAGTACGCGGCCGCCTGGTGGCGCGCATCCACGTGGCCGATCTCATGGCCGAGCACCGCGGCGAGCTCCGCTTCGTCGCGCAGGAACGGCATGATGCCGCGCGTGAGATAGATGTACCCGCCAGGCAGCGCGAACGCGTTCACGGCCGGCTCGTCGACGACGGCGAACGACCAGGGAAGATTCGGCCGGTGCGCCGCGCGCACCAGTCGATCGCCGACGTCGCGCACGTACCGCTGCAGCTCGGCGTCCTCGTAGAGACCCATCTGCTTCCGGACTTCGGCATCCGTCTGCTTGCCGAGCTGGATTTCTTCGGCCTCGGACATCAGAATGACCTGCCGGCGCCCTGTAGCGGGATTGGTCGCGCAGCCGGTGGCCACGAGAACGATCAACAGCGTGCGGGCGAATCTCATGTCGCGTCCTGTTCTCTGAAAGACAAGTCGCAGAGGCCGGCTGAGCAGCTGAAGCCCGCCGCGCCGTCCGGGCTGACGATGCCTGGCGGGCTCGGTCCCGCTACGTCCGGAGCGCGTCCGCGAGTGCGTGCGAAACGCGCTCGGCGTTGGCCGTCGTGGCGCCCGATCCCATCAGTCCGATTCGCCAGATTTTGCCGGCGAGCGGACCGAGGCCCGCGCCAATCTCGATATCGTGACGTTGCAAGAGACATGCCCGAACCGACGCTTCGTCCACGCCGGCCGGCACGCGCACGGCGTTCAGGCTCCAGAGGCGTTCGGCCTCTGGCGGGAGCAGTGAGAGACCTATTGGAGCGAGCGCGGTGACCAGCGTGTGATGCACGCGTTCGTGCCGCGCCCACCGCGCCTCGAGACCCTCCTCGACCACTTCGTCCAGCGCGGCTGCGAGCGCATAGACGAGCGGCGCGGAGATGGTGTGGTGATATTTCCGCCGCAGCCAGTAATCCTCGAGGAGCGCGAGATCGAGATAGAAGCTTCGGCACGCCACGCGGCGCTCGAGCGCGCGCGGACCGAACATCACGGGTGACAGTCCCGAGGGCGCGCCAAGCCCTTTCTGTGAGCACGAATAACACGCGTCCACCTGCCACTCGCCGGTCTCGAGCGGCATGGCGCCGAGCGACGTCACGGCGTCGACGATGGTGATCGCGTCCTGCTCGCGCGCGAGCCGGGCGATCTGCTCGATGGGATTTCGCACGCCCGTGGATGTCTCCGCGTGCACGATGGCGACGAGATCGAATCGCCCGTCTTCGAGCGCACGCTTGACGTCCGCGGGATCGACGGCGCGGCCCCATTCGACGTCGATCGTCGTCACGTCGGCGCCGTAGCGCCGGAGCACATCCGCGAGACGGGCGCCGAAGTAGCCGGTCACGATCGCGAGCGCCCGGCTTCCCGGCTGAGTCAGATTGCCGACGACGGCCTCCATCCCCGAGGTGCCGGTGCCGGAGATCGCGAGCGTCAGCGCCCCGGACGGCGCGCGGAAGACCTGCGCGAGTCTCGTGCGTATATCGTCGAGAAGCGCCACGAGCTCCGGATCGAGATGCGATCGCGGGGATGCGCCCAGGGCCGCCAGCACGCGCGGTGACACCGGCGACGGCCCGGGTCCGAGAAGGAGTCGATCAGCCTGCGGAAGCATGATGGTGGCGCGCCACGGCCTCGATCGCCTGCGCGATCTCGCCGCGCACACGATCCGGCACCGGCAGCAGTGGCGCGCGCACCGGTCCACCTCGGTACCCGACCAGATCGAGCGCGGCCTTGAGCCCTGCGACGCCGTGCGTGGTGCTCACCATTTGCGCGATCGGCGTGAGGCGCCGCTGCAAGGCGAGCGCCTCGGCATGCCGTCCGGCCTGGATGTGCTCGAAGAGCGTCACCGTCTCGCTGGGAAGCACGTTGGCCACAGCCAGGATCGCGCCCGTTGCGCCCGCGACGATCGCCGGATACACGACCGGTGCCCAGCCGCACATTACGGAAAATCGTTCGGGACGGACCGCGGCGAACTGGCCGAGGCGATCGAGTTCAGGGCTCGTCTCTTTCACGCCGATGACGTTCGGATGGCCGGCCAGTGCCTGAATCAACGGCAGCGTGAGCGTAATCCCGGTCGGACCCGGCAGGTTGTACAGCAGCACCGGCACCGGCGACGCGTCGGCGACGGTGGTGTAGTGCTTCGTCAGCGCGTCCACCGTCATCTGCGACTTGAAGAAGGAGGGCGTGCGAATGAGCACCGCGTCCGCGCCGAGATCGGCCGCGCGCTTCGTCGCAGCGATCGTCCCGCGCGTGGACTCGCGGCCGGTGCCGACAAGGAGCAGTTTGCCGGCTGGCATCGCCTGCCGGACCGCGCGCACGACGCGATCGCCCTCGTCGTCGTCGACGAGCCCCGCCTCGCCGTTCGAGCCGAGCGCGAGGATGCCCGCGAGGCCCGTCGTCATCCACTGCCGGACGTTCGACGCGATGGCGGCCGCGTCCACGTCGCCGTGATCGTCAAAAGTCGTGGGGATGGGTGGAAAGATGCCGCGCAGCCGGTCCTTCATTTTCCTCCTGCTCGCGGAGCCTGGCCTCCGCCAAGGCTACGGCCAAGCTCGCCGAAGCGCCTTCGGCGCGAAGGCGGCCCACCCCCGCTCGCCCGCGCTCCGGCGCTCGCCGACTCGCTTTCCTCGCGCGGACAGTCTATTTGCGAGGCTAGCGGCGCGGGGTCGGCGCTGTCAAACGGCCACGCCAGTCGTAGCGGCCGGCTTCAGCCGGCCAGACGTCAGGCGGCTATAGCGCTTTCCAGATCTGCGTCGCGTGTTCCGAAGGCCGACCTTTGCGAGCGCGACTTCTCTGGTACACGCGCCGCCGGGCGCGTGGCAGGCCCCTTGGCCCGCCGTAGCTTCAGCGGACGCAGCCCTGGCCCGCCGTAGCTTCAGCGAAGGCGGCTGCCTTGCGGCAAGCGGCGAGCGGGAGGCCGCAGGAACATGCTACGCAGATCTGGCAAAACGCTCCAAAGCCCGCCGCTACGTAGCCTTCGCCCGCCGCTCGCCGAGGAGCAGCACGGTCGCCGAATCGCGGGCCGACCCGACGAGCTGCACGCCGAGCACGACGAGGAACAGCGCGAGCACCGGCGCGAGCATCCACGGCGCTTCGGTCATCACGCGGATGTCCGCCGCGTCGCGCAGCATCGTCCCCCAGCTCGCGTCGGGCTCGGGGAAGCCGAGACCGAGATACGAGACGGTCGCTTCGGCCACGAGCAGCGCCGGCACGAGCAGCACGATCTCCACGGCGAGAAACCCATGCGCGGCCGGCAGCAGGTGCGAGATGACACGCAGCGGGCCGGCGCCCGAGGCCCGCGCAGCGTCCGCGTAGTCGCGTGCGCGCTCGACCGCGACGATCGCCCGCACACCCCGCGCCACGTGCGGCCAGGCCGCCACCGCAAACAGCAGCGACATCAGCCCGAAGACTTCGGTCGACGACAGGACCTCGGGCAGGACACCTCGCAGCACGAGGATCAGATACGCGCCCGGCAGCACGATCACGAAGTCGGCCACGCGCATCAGCGCCGATTCGATCCGTCCGCCCAGTCCGCCGGCCGCGCCGCCGATGAGCGTGCCGAGCACGAGCGCGCCGAACGCGCCCAACATCACGACGCCGAGCGAGCGCCGTGCGCCGTGGACGAGCCGCGCGAAGATGTCGCGTCCGAGCGCATCCGCGCCGAGCAGCAGCAACGGACCGGCCTCCGGCGGCGTCGAGATCACGCGTCCCCCGGCGAACCAGCGGAGCGGGACCGGGGTGCTGGTGTCTTCGCGGTACTCGCGGAACAGCCGATCGACGAGGACCTGGCGATAGACGAATGGCGCGCGGAAACCGGACGCGTCGCGCACTCGCACGCGGGCGGGCGGCGCATACGCGCGGTCGGCAAACTGCTCACCGGGCGGATTCGGGGCGAGCACGGGCGCGAGCAGCGCCAGCGCGCCGAAGGCCGCCAGCATCGACAGACCGACGCGCGCGCTCGCCCGCGTCATGGTCCGCTCTCGATCCTCGGATCGACGATCGCCCGCGTGAGGTCCGCGATCGTGTTGCCCAACGCGATCAGGACCGCGCCCGCGAGCGCGCACCCGGTCGCAAGATACAGATCGCGGCCGACGAGCGCGTCCGACATGAGGCGCCCGAGGCCGGGCCAGCCGGTGATCACCTCGACCGCGAGCGATCCGCTGAAGAGCGTGCCGATCACGATGCCGTAGACGCCCAGAACCGGCCGCAGCGACTGGCGGGCCGCGTGAATCCAGATCAGCCGCGCGCGCGGGACGCCGCGCGCCGCGGTCGCCGTGATGTCCGGAGCCGCGAGCGACTCGGCCGTGGCCTGCGACTGGAGCCGCTCGAGTGAAGCGGCCAGCGGCAGCGCGAGGGCGAGCGTCGGCACCGCAAGACTTCCCGGCGACGTGGGCAGCCATCCGGTGGTCGCCGCGAGCAGGAGTAGGGCGAGGGCGCCAACGATCGGCGGACAGGCGACGAGCGCGATCGAAAGCGGCGAGACGAGCGCAGCCAGAAGACCTCGCGGACGAGCGCCGGTGAGCACGCCGAGCGGCAGGCCGATGAGGGTCGCCACCACGAGCACGATCGCGGCGAGGAGCGCCGTTCGCTGGGCCCGCTCGATCACGAGCCCCGCCACCGGCCGGCCGTAGAGATAGGACTGGCCGAGATCCAGGCGCGCGACGCCGCTCACCCAGTCGCCAAGCTGGTCCAGCACCGGGAGGCCAATCTTGTAGCGCTGCCGGATGTCCTCGAGCGTCGCCGCGTCGGTGCCTTTGAGCGCGAGCACCGTTGCGGCATCGCCCGGCGCGAGGCGGACGAGGACGAGCGCACTCGTCGAGACGACGGCCACGAACACGACGGCGCCGAAAATCCTTCGGATCAGGAACGTCCAGACCGTGCGGCTCACTACTTCCCGCCGGGCGGACCTGAAAGGGACAGCACCTCGGCGTTCCACAAGACGGGCGGGTCGAAGACCGACGGCATCGCGCCGTGCAGCCGCGCGCTCATCGCAATCGTGACTTTCGGCGCGGCGAAGTGCAGCACCGGAAGATGCGCCGACACCAGCCGCTGCACCTGCTCGAAGAGCTGCCGCCGCTTGGCGCCATCGAGCGTCGTGGTCAGTTGCCGCATCAGGTCGTCGATCGTCGCTTCCCAGTCGGTCGCGGGCCGGGGCTGATTCGGATTCCAGAAGTGGAACGGGCCCGCGCTCATCCAGAACTCGGGCGTCCGCGCCGGATCGACCGAATCGACGGGCGCGTAGAACAGGATCGAATCGTAGTCGCCCTTCTGGAAGCGCGCGAACAGCGAGCCTGGGTCGGCGGCTACGACGTCGGCGGTGAGTCCGACGATTCGGAGCTGTTCTTTCACGATCGCGGCGATCCGTTCGCGTTGTGTGCTGCCTTTCTGGGTCAATATCGAAAACCGCGCGGGTTTGCCGGCCGCGTCCTCGGACAGTTCGTCGCCGTTCCGGTCGGCAATGCCGATCGACCGGAGCAGCGTCCGGGCTCTCGCTGGATCGTGTTTGGTCTGCGGTAAGTCAGGCAGGTACCAGTCCCCGTAGCCAGGTGTCACGGGACCGAAAATCGGCACGGCGGCGCCCAGGTAGACCGTGTCGACAATCGTCTGCCGGTTGACCGCGTACGAAATCGCGTGCCGCAGCGCTTCGTCCTGAAGCCAGGGCCGACCGTTCGCGGCCGGTGTGCCGGGCCTCAGATTGAACCAGAGCACGTTGGGGTCGATGCTGATGCCCGCTTCGGCCAGTTTCACGACGCCGTTCGCTTCCTGTTTCCGGAACGCGGCGAGATCTTCGGGCCGGATGGAATCGCTGATGAGATCGGCCGTACCGGACTCGAGTCGCAGGACCTGCGCGCTCATGTCCGGAATGATGTCGATCTGGATTTCGTCGAGATACGGCAGCGTCCGGCCTTGGTCGTCGCGTCTCCAGAAACGGCGATTGCGCTCGAAGAGCAGACTCTGCCCGGGCGAATACGACTTCAGGACGAACGGGCCGAGCCCGGTGATGCTCGACGGCGCCGTGGTCGCGCTCCAGGCGTCGCGGAACGTGCCGGCGTCGAGCGCGGCCTGCAGCTTGTGTTTCGGCAGGATCGGCAGCGTATCGAACAACGTGATCCCTGGCCCGAACACCGACGGGAACTTGATCGTGACGGTGTGCGCGTCGAGCGCTTTCACCTCGAGCGGCCGGCCATTGACGGAGAGGGTCGTCGCCATCCCGCTCTTCACCCGCGGGTCGTACAGCGCCGCGAACGTGAAGAGCACGTCCGACGAGGTGAACGCGGTGCCGTCTGAAAAGGTGATGCCTTCCTGAAGCTTGAAGGTCCAGGTCAGGCCGTCGGCCGACGACGACCATTCGCGTGCGAGCCGCGGCTCGACCTCCCCCGACGCACGGTTCACACGCACGAGCGTCGTCTGCGTGAGCCGGGAGATCAGCTCGTCGGCGCCGAGCGTCGAGACGAGGCGGTTGAAGCTCTTGGGCTCGGAGCTGTACGACGCGAGGAGCCGTCCGCCGACCTCGGGTCCGCGGCTGACGGATCTGTCGGTGGATCGGCCAGTGCGGGCCCAGTAGAGGCCCGCGCTGATCGCGACGACCACGAGCGCAAGCGCCAGCAGACGGCTGGATTTCAAAACTGGACCTCGTTTCCGACGGTTCTGCAATCCGCTTTCAAAAAGCGTGGGTTTCGACTAGACTCTGCGGCTCTTGCCTCAAAAAACCGGGGCTGGCGCGTTTCCCGGGAATTCCAAGTCCGTGATTCGGCTTTCGGTTTTGTGATCAAACTTCCGGATTTGTCGGTGATCAGGCAGGCTCCAAGTGGTTTCTGCTCAAGAACTAAGCGGAAATCCAAGCTTTGTAATACAGATTCGTTGGTACAGTACATGCTCGTAAGTGGCGCGCGGTTCTCCCACTTCGGTGTCTTTAGCGTTCAGGACGCATAAAATGAGTCGCCTACCGTTCCCCACGGTCGACCGCGCCCGGCTGATTACGTTTATCGGCCTGGTGGCGGGAATCCTTGCGGCACCGCTACCGGCCACGGCACAGCATCGGGCGAAGCTCTCACGAGGGCTCGAGCACCAGCTTGCGGCGGGCGCCGCCCGGCTGGATGTCGTGTACGAAGGGCCCCAGGCGGAGGTGAACCGTCTGGCCGCGACGTACCGGGTGCGGGTCGAGAAGCGTCTCGGGTCGGGAGCCGTCCTGAGCGGGTCGGCGGATCAAATCCGTTTGCTCGCGCTCGACGCCAAGGTCGCGGCGCTTTCGCAGGACGACCGCGTCGTCGGGATGAGCGGGGTGACGGCGCAGTCGACGGGCGCCAGCCAGCTCTGGAAGGCGGCCGGCAAGTCGGGGAACTTCAGCGGAATCACGGGCAAGGGCATCGGCGTCGCGGTCATTGATTCGGGCATCGCACGGCACGCGGATCTGGCGAATCGGCTGGCGCTGTCGCTCGATTTCCGTGGCGAGCTCAACGCCGAGCAAGTTGACGCAGCCGACGCGTACGGGCACGGCACACACGTCGCGAGCATCATCGCGGGCAGCGGCGCCGGCAGCCGGACGGCCGAAGGCAGCGAGTACGTCGGCATGGCGCCGGGCGCGCACCTGATCAGCCTGAAGGTCCTGGGCGAAGACGGATCGGGGTACGTCTCGGACGTGCTCGAGGCGATCGAGTGGACGATCGCCAACAGGGACAAATTCAAGATTCGCGTCATCAACCTGTCGCTCGGCCATCCCGCGTCCGGGTCACCGATGGATGACCCGATGGCGAAGGCCGTCGAGCAGGCGGTGGACGCCGGGCTCGTCGTCGTCGCGTCGGCGGGCAATCTGGGCAAGCTCGAGGATGGCACGCCGATCGTGGGGGCGATTATTTCGCCAGGTTACACGCCCGGAGCGCTCACGGTTGGCGCACTGAATACGCGCGGCACGGTCGAGCGATCGGATGACATTCTGGCGACGTTCAGCTCGCGCGGGCCGGTGGGATCGCCGGATTCGCCCGAATCATGGCAGATGAAGCCAGACGTTGTAGCGCCTGGAAACGCCATCGTGGCCGCTATCTCAGAGAGCAGTTCGTTGTGGCGGGACCACCCACAGAGACGGATGTACGGGTCGGCCGGTGGGACCTACCTCAAGTTGTCGGGAACTAGCATGGCAGCGGCCGTAGTTTCTGGCGCAGTGGCGCAGATCCTCCAAGCCCAACCGAAGCTGACTCCGCGCGAGGCCAAGTTCGCCTTGCAGATCTCCGCCCAGTTTGTCCCTGGTTACGGTCTGGCCGAACAAGGCGCAGGCAGTGTGAACGTCGCGCTGGCTGCCGCACTTGTCCAGGCTAAGGGCACCCAACTCCAGCCGTGGAACGTCATTGGAGGAGAAGAAGTCCACGCCGGTCAATTGTATTTCGTCGACGGATCAGTCTGGAGCAACGGAATGATCTGGGGTGGCGGAATGATCTGGGGTGGCGGAATGATCTGGGGCGGCGGGATGATCTGGGGCGGCGGGATGATCTGGGGTGGCGGAATGATCTGGGGCGGCGGAATGATTTGGGGCGGCGAAGCCATCTCAGGCGACGGCATGATTTGGGGCGGCAAGTCGATTTCGGGCGAGGGGATGATTTGGGGCGGGGGAATGATTTGGGGTGGCGGAATGATTTGGGGCGGTGCGGTTCGCGAAGACGACCCTTGGTACTAAATTCGAACCATGAGCAGTTTTGTAAGGCCGAGGCGAGTATGGTGACAAAAGAGATCGTTATCTGGAGCTAAGTAATCAAGCCTTCGGGTCATCTTGGCGCTTAATCACTCAGATCCAACAAGTTAGCACCGCCTACCTTTCTGTAATTACATCGGCACGCCTTTTGGGTTAGACCTGCCTCGATCGCTCCCCAGCCCTCGAATCGGACTAGTGGGTGTGAAATGAAGAGCCGAATAATTGTCTGGAGCTAGCTGGTTGCCAAGCTGACGTCCCAATCCGGCAGCCGCTTGGAACTTAACCGCCAGCATGTCGGATTCCCCAGGATCGCCTCCTTCAGGCACTCTCTCCACATATGTGGCCGTCGTCGCCGCTGTCGGCGCGGTGGTGGTTTCTCTCAGTACGTTTGAGCTCGTCAATCAAGGCCCGGACTTTCGCGTTCAGTGGTTCTCGCTAGTCGCGCTCACGGTTGTCAGTGGCCTGATCCCGGTTACGCTGCCCAACGTCAGTATCAGCATTTCGATTTCCGAGACGTTCGTCATTGCGGGCACGCTTCTCTTCGGTGCGGCCGGTGGAACGGTCCTTATCCTGATTGACGCGCTGTTCATGTCGCTGCGGCTCCGTTTTTCGCGGCGCATTCAATGGAAACAAATTATTTTTAACGCCTCCGCTGGTCCTGTCGCTGTCTGGCTCGCCGCCCAAATTGCAGGCATCACGCCGCTGTTTGAGACCGACCCAGCGGTTACGAAGCTGGACTTCTGGTTTGTTGCCAAGCTCGCGATCTTCACAACCGTCTACTTCTTCCTGATTAGCTGGCTTTTGACAATTGCGATCGCTCTTCAGCGGCAGATGCGTCCGTATGAGCTCTGGACGAAGTACTGCCGCGACCTGCTTGTGAACTATGGCGCCGGCGGTTCTATCGGTGCTCTGCTCGTATATAACACGCGGACCGTCGACCCAATTTTCGTTGCCGCGATCATTCCTTTATTGATTCTTCTTTTCTTGGCGTACCAATGGTCAAACAAAAGGGTCGAGTCGGAACGCCAGAAGGTTGCCGAACTGAACAGAGTGTTCCTGTCAACTATCGAAGCTCTGGCGCTTGCCATCGACGCCAAGGACCAGGTGACTCATGGTCACATTCGACGCGTACAGCGTTACACGATGACGCTTGCGGAGGCCCTGGGGATTAAGGATCCAAAACAGCTAGACGCTCTGAGAGCGGCGGCACTGCTACATGACACGGGCAAGCTCGCGGTCCCAGAGGTACATCCTAAATAAACCAGGACCGCTGACTCCGGCCGAGTTTGAGCGGATGAAGGTGCATGCAGCAGTCGGCGCGGACATTCTCAAGTCAATCAATTTTCCTTATCCAGTCGAACCCATCGTTCGGCATCATCATGAGAACTGGAATGGCTCGGGATATCCTGAAGGACTTCGGGCTCATGACATCCCGCTCGGTGCCCGAATTCTTTCCGTAGTCGATTGTTATGATGCGCTCACATCCGACCGGCCATACCGGCCAAGGTACACTCGCCAGCATGCCGAACAAGTGCTGCGCGAGAGACGGGGAACTTGGTACGATCCGTGGGTCGTGGATGAGTTCCTACGGATCCTTGACCGTCTTGAGCGGATGGACGCCGAGGAGAGCTTGGTGACTCCGGGCGCCGAAGCGCCGGTTCTGTCTCCGTCTCAGCTCGACGTGATCGCTGCGACTACTGCTGAAGAACGGGAGTTTAACGAACTTCGTCGAGATCTGCCGTTAACGGCGTCCGTCACGGACGCGGCCGACGTTTTGTTTAGACACCTTCGAAGAGTTATCCCGGCTGCTACTCTGACCCTATTCGTTCCGAATGACAAGAATGAACTCGCTGTAATCGCCTGTTCAGGCGTCGGCACCTCAACCATCGAAGGGCTTACGATCGCCATCGGCGATCGGATTTCTGGCTGGGCACACGCTCACAAACACGCCGTGTTGAATTCGAACGCGGCACTCGAATTGGGACCAGTCGCGCGAACTTTCTCGGTACCTCTGCGGTACGCCCTGGCAGTTCCGATTCTGAATGGTCCTGTGTTGACGCCGATTGGCGTCATCACCGCTTACGGCAGTGACCCTTTCAATAACGATCACAAGCGAATGCTGGAGAGTGCTGCGACCCTCTTTGCCGCGGCTGTAAGTCCTTCAGGACAAAAAGAACCTCGCCAAGATAGCCGGCCAACGGAGAGGCCTGGATCCCGCATTCACTGAACGATTTCCGCCGCATTTTGGACCTGCCCAGACATTTGCTGTCGGCGCACGTCAAGGTTTGATATCGTCCCGGATCCCAATCGGACGTTCTGGGACCGGACACGATGGCTGACAAAGCTGACGGAGCGGGACGGAGAACCACCCGCCATTTGCACCTCCCGAACCACGAAAGCATTGGTTCGCCCGACGAGCATGTGTCACGTGCGGAAGCTCTTTATCGCGCGGGGCAAGTACAAAGCGCTCTTGAGTATTGCGAATCAGCAGACAGCTGGAACCTCGACGCCGAATCAACCGTTCGGTTGCTCGTACTTCGGGCAAAAGCGTTGTTTGACTCGGGGAACGCCGTGGATTCAATCGCTACACTGAAGCTTGCGGTTGAAGGGTCCCGACGCAGCGCCGCAGCCGTTCAGTTCAACGTCGCGTTCAACCTGTTCGTAAGAGAGACGGATTTCCAGGCTCCGGAGGAAGTGGTTCCGGCGCTGACTCGGCTGCGTCAATTGGCATGCCTAAGTGGGGACGCGCGCTCACTTGCCGGCCTTCACTTGGCCGTGGCGCGTCTTGAGGGGTGCCGAGGGCGGTGCTCGGATGCGCACAGACACCTTGGAATTGCCCGTCAGCTTTCCGGTCACGTCCAAGATCCTGCATTGGTTTGTTCGGTTGATCTGGTCGAGGCCTCGCTGGCTTCGGTAACGGGAAACCTTGTTCACTCAAGGCAAATGGGTGAGCGATGTTTCGAGCGAGCCGATTCTGCGGGATTCTCGACCTACAAGCTGGGTTCCGCAACCAACTTAGCGCTCAATGCGGCGCATTCCGGAGATTTCGCCAAGGCGCGCGATTACCTCGACTTTGTTCTCAAATCCGCTGGTCAAGCCACTTACGTCAAGCTTGCCGCGCTCGACAACCTCGCGCTGGTCGAACTTTGTCAGGGACGCACCGCAGAATGCCGCGCTCTGCTGGCGCAATGCCAGTCCACCGCTTCAGCCGACAAGGTGCCTGCTCGATCTTGGAACGACCTCGCCAATCGACGTCACCCGGTGCTCCTACTTCGAAGCCATCGGAGACTCGACCGAGGTGGTGGCCGTCGCCGACGCGGCCGACCCCGAGCTGGCACGCCGGCAGTTCAAAGCCGTGCGCACCTCGTTGCTCTGTGCGAAGGCGCGGGCGCTCGCACGACTGGGCAAACACGGCGGCGCGGATGCCGCTCTCGCGACCGCCGTCCGCTCCTGCCCGCGCGGCGCCGTCGATCCGCTGATCGTCCTCGAAGCATCCAAGGCGCTCTGCTTCAGCCTGCGCGGCGACGCGGCCAAAGGCGAGGTGCATTACGACCGCGCGCTCGCCGCGTGCCGCGCCATCGGCCACCGCTATCACGAGTCCTGGATCGAGCGCGATCGGCGCGACATCAGCCGTACGCTGAAATCGACCGTCGCCGTCGAGCGCCCGAGCCGCGACCTGACCGACACCGCACTGCTGCTGAACGACGTCGCGACGATTCTCGGCGCCGGACACTCCATCGATCTCATGGCGCATCGGATCGCCGCGATCCTCCAGAGCACGTCGCTCAACGCGCGGGTCGAGATCCAGAGCGAGTCCGGGCGCGAATATCAGCCCGAGCCGTCCAGCGTCTCCGACATCGATCCCAACGGCGTGTTTCGGATCCGGCTTCACGGATCCGACCGGCGCGTGTCGATCCATGTCCGCGATGCGCACACGATCGAGGAAATCACCCTGCTGAAGGGCCTCGCCGATCTGACGCAGGCGGCCGTCAACCGGACCGCGGACACGGAATCCGAAGACGACGAGCAGAATCTGTGGCCGCGGACGCTCGTGCAGGACGGCGACGACACCGTCTTTCGATCGCCGCGGATGGTCGAGCTCCTGCGCATCGCGGTGCGGCTCGCCTCGACGAACCTGCCGGTCCTCATCACCGGCGAGACCGGCACGGGCAAGGAAATCATTGCGCGACTGATCCATCAATACAGCCAGGTCAAGCGCGGGCCCTTCGTGCCGTTCAACTGCTCCGCCATGCCACGCGATCTCGTGGAGAGCCAGCTGTTCGGCCATCGCCGCGGCGCGTTCACCGGCGCGATGGACTCGTTTCCCGGAGTGCTCCGCGCGGCCGAGCGCGGCACCGTCTTTCTCGATGAGCTGGCCGACCTCGACCTGGCCACCCAGCCCAAACTCCTGCGCTTCCTCGAAAGCGGTGAGGTGCACCCGGTCGGCGACGTCCGTCCCCAGCGCGTCTCGGTGCGCGTCGTCGCGGCGACGAACGCGGACCTGGATGATCTCGTCGATCAGGGCCGCTTCCGGCGCGACCTCTTCTATCGCGTCGGGGTCGCACGCCTGAACCTGCCGCCGCTTCGCGAACGGAAAGACGAAATTCCCGCGCTCGCCGCGCTGTTTCTCGATCGATTCAGCCGCGAATGCCAGCGGACCGGCCTGCGGCCCGGCGACGACTTCATCGCCGCGCTCTTGCTCTTCGACTGGCCCGGCAACATCCGGCAGCTCGCCAACGAGATCAGGCGCGTCGTCGCGCTGGCCGCGGATGGACAGACGCTGGGCGCCGGAGATCTCGCGCCGGAAATCGCCGAGGCCTGGAACTCACGGCCGACGTCGCACGCGTCGGTCACCGTCCCGGCCGTCACCGTCCGCATCGATCAACCGCTGGTGCAGGCGCTGGCCGAGCTCGAGAAGAAGTTCATCGAGCACGCGATGGAATCGTCCGGCGGCCGCGTCGCCGATGCGGCGCAGCTGCTCGGCATCTCCCGCAAGGGCCTGTTCCTGAAACGCCGGCGGCAGGGCCTTGTCACGCGGCTGTCTTCGGATCAGAATTCCTGAGACATGTGCCTGTTCTGCCGAATCGTCGCGGGTGAAATCCCCGCGACGAAGGTGTTCGAAGACGATCGGTTGATTGCGTTCAACGACATCAATCCGCAGGCGCCCATGCACGTCCTGGTGGTCCCCAAGACGCACATCCCGACGCTGAACGATCTGAACGTATCCCACGACGCGCTGGCGGGCGAGATGCTCCGCCGCGCCGCGGCCATCGCCGCCGAACGCGGCTACGCCGATCGTGGATACCGGACCGTCTTCAACTGCAACGCCGAAGCCGGCCAGACCGTCTTCCATATCCACCTGCACGTCCTCGGCGGCAGACCGCTCGCCTGGCCGCCCGGCTAATCCACCCGCCAGCCCGTTCGGCCCGACGAACCGCCAAACTCGTCGCGCCATCGCCGGCGCGACTTGATAGAGTGGGCTTGGGCCCCCCTCAACTCGCAAGGCTGCTCGTGCGCCGCGACCTGCGGCCGCGTCCGCCTGGCCAAGAAAGGAACTCGACATGCGTGTCAGCGAACTCATGACACATCCTGTTCACACCTGCCGCCTGCAGGACCGCGCGAACACCGCGGCCCAGATCATGTGGGAGCACGACTGCGGCATCGTCCCGGTCGTGGACGGCGACGGCCGCGTGGTCGGCGTCGTCACCGACCGCGACCTCTGCATGGCGGCGCATTTCCAGAACCAGCCGCTCAGCGACATCCCGCTCGCAGGCGTGATGGCCCACGAGGTTTGCACGTGCGTCGCCGACGATGACGTGGTGCAGGCGGAACGGGTGATGGCGGAAAAACAGATTCACCGGCTGCCGGTGGTGACCGACGACGGATCGCTCATCGGCATCCTGTCGCTCGCCGATGTCGCGCGCCAGACGCGCAACACGCCGGGCCGGCAGCGTGAAGAAGCCGTGACGCTGCTGGCGAATACGGTGACGGCGATTTCAGAGCCGCATCGGCCGACGGCGGCGGGATCGCGAACACATTAAGGCGCTGGCGCGAGTCGGGTACGACGGGTACATCAGGTACGACGGGTACGTCGGGTCCCTGGAACCTGAGTTGGAGTCATCTTCCTTTGAATGAAACCAAAGAAGTTGACGGGGATCAGGTTCCTTGGACCTGACGTACCCGCGTACCTGATGTACCCGACGTACCGACCTCCGTTTTTCAGGACGCTCGCGCCAACACCTCAATCGCGAGCGTTCCTCTTAGGGCGTTCGATATGGGACAGCGTCCTTCGGCTTCCTTCGCGGTTTTCTCGAACGTCGCAGCGTCCATGCCGGTCAGGCCTTCGGCGACCACGTCGAGCTTCGAGGTCATGACCTTGATGCCGGTGTCGCTCTTGTCGGCGGTCACGGTGCACGTGACCTTCGTGCCCCTGGTAGAAGCACCGGCTTTCGCGAGCGCGCCGGCGACGACCATCGCGTAGCACGTCGCGTGCGCGGCCGCGATCAGTTCCTCCGGGCTCGTGCAGCCCTCCGGGTCGCCGATCCGGCGCGGGAACGACACCGGCAGCGTGAACGCCCCGGTCCCGGCCTTGAGCTCGCCGCCTCCTTCCATCAGCGTGCCCTTCCAATCAACGGTCGCGTGTCGTGAAAACGCTGGCATGGTTTGCTCCTGAAAAAGCGCTCGGGAGGCTCGGAGGCTCAGGGCTCAAAGGCCCGGAGGCATCGTCTCGGGTCAGTCCGAATGCTCGGCCTCTCCGGCGCGGGTGTTTGATGTCGTTCCGTGTCTGTCTAATGGATCCGAGGTGTTCCGATCGTTTGCATCTTGGGCCGGCCTTTGAGCTCTGGGCCTTGAGCCTTTGAGCCTCGTTCTCAAGCTGCCGCCGGCCGCGCCTTGGGCTTCTTCCTCCCGGTCTTCGTAGTCGTTGACAGCTGGACGATGACGCCGGCGAGTGCAAGGGCGAACCAGATCACCAGCACCCACCAGCGGCCGGGCGCGGGATCGAGCGGATACAACACCCAGACGTCGCTCGCCCCGACGCCCGGAATGGCGCCGCGGCCGGTGAGCGCCAGCACGCCGACGATCGTCGTCCAGGCGCCCGCGATCGCGGTACCGAAGACGACCACGTACCGCACGACGGACAGCGCGGCGAGCGCGCCCAGCACGCAGACGAGCACCAGCACGAGCGTCGGCGGATCGCCGCCGCCGACGACCCGCCACAGCGCGTTCAGGGCAAGCGCCGCGAGCCCCGCGCCGATGAGCCCGACGCCGATGAAATACGCCGCGACCATGAGGAGAGCGCCGATGAGGCCGCCGACGACGGCAGCCAGCACGAGGTACCACATGTTCGACGTCCCCATCGTGGACGTCGTGAGCATGGCGCCGAGAAAGAATCCGTAGAGACCGAGGACGACGCGGAAGAGCCGGTAGCCGGCGAAACAGGAGATCAGGCCGCCCACGGTGAGCACCAGCGCTGCTGGCGCGGCGTAGCGGGCGGGCAACATTCAAAAAATCATATCTGAAAAGCACCGTCGTACGACGGGAGTGAAAAGCGCTCGTCGGTACGACGGTACGGCGGGTCCGGGAACGTGTCTGACGCTCGTCATCTTTTTTAAGTAAGAAGACCAGCGTCAGTCTCGTTCCAGGGACCCGCCGTACCCGTCGTACCGACGAGCGCCTTTCACTCCTTTCGTACCGACATGTGCTTTTCAGATTCGGCGAGCGCTTTTCACCTAGGGCCTTCTACATCTCCCGTCCGCCCATCCATCGCCTTCGACATCGTGAACTCGTCGGTGTAGTCGAGGTCGGCTGCCGACCGGCACGCCCATCGCGATGCGCGTCACGCGGACGCCGAGCGGCTTGAGCAGCTGCGCCAGATAGAGCGCGGTCGCTTCGCCTTCGACGGTCGGATTGGTCGCGAGGATCACTTCCTCCACGCCGCCCTCGCCGACGCGCGTGAGCAGCCCTTTGATCTTGAGGTCGTCGGGGCCGACGCCCTGAAGCGGCGCGATCGCGCCCATGAGCACGTGATAGCGGCCCTTGAAGCCGCGCGTCTTCTCGATCGCCGCGACGTTTTCGGGCTGCTCGACGACGCAGATGAGGCGCGCGATCGCGATCGGCGGCGGTGCAGTACGTGCACGGATCGACGTCGGTGATGTTGCTGCAGATGCGAGCAGTAGGTCACGCGGTCCTTGACGGAGAGCATGGCGGCGCACAGGGCGTCCACCTCCTCGCGCGGGGTTTTGAGAATGTGGTACGCGAGGCGCTGCGCGCTTCGAGCGCCGATGCCGGGCAGCCGCTGCAGCGCGGCCACCAGCTCGGCCAGCGGATCCGGCCGGGCCATCAGGACATTCCAGGCAGTCGGAGCCCGCCCATCATGCCCTGCATCTGGCTCGCCAGCGCCTCATCCACCTTGCGATGCGCGTCGTTGACGGCCGCCACGATCAAATCCTGCAGCATCTCGACGTCGTCTTTCGAGACGACCTCGGGATCGATCTTGATCTGCTGCAGCTGCTTGTTGCCGCTGACGGTGACCGTCACCATGCCGCCGCCGGCGGTGCGCCTCGATGCGCATCTCGGCCATCTGCTTGCTGCAGACGCTCCTGCATCTGCTGCGCCTGCTGCATCATTTTTTGAATGTTCATAGGGGCACTGTCACGGCAACGCTGCATTCAACTTGTCTAGTCTACTTCTCACGTCCTCGATTTCGCCGCCGAAGACGTCGAGGACGGCCTGGACACGCCGGTCGGCTTTGGCGCGCGCGCGCAACGTGGCTTTGTGCGCCGGCGCCGGATCGACGCGGCTCGGCCTGCGGCGCCGGCGCCGCCGGCACGCCTTCGCGCGCGACGATCGGCGATCTTGCGGCCGCTCGTCGCGTGCGCCAGCTGCTCGAGCCACGCGCGCTGCCCTCGAGCTGCGCCCGCAGGCCTTGTGGACCGGCGCGAAGGTGAAGACGACCGCATCGCCTTCGACCTCCACCTTCTGCGCCTGCGCGATCACCATGCTGTAGAAGCATCTTGTTCTGATCACGGATCGACGTCAGTAGAGCTGGTCTTGACGTCCGCCGGATTCGATCGCCGGTCCGTTCTGCCTTCGGCCTGGGTCCGGGCTGCGTCCGGCCGGTGCTTGGGCCTTTGGCTCTGCGACTTCCTGCGGCCTGCCGGAGCCGCTGAACCTGAACGGCGAGCCGGTCGCGCGGAACTCGCCTTGGGCCTTCGGCCTGTGGCCTTCGGCCTTCAGCGTTCCCGCCGGCCCCGCCGCTCTCGAGGCCGCCGATGATCTCGGACAGCGGCGTGAGCTTGCGGAGGTGGATCCACTTCGACCAGCGCCATCTCGAACTGATGCCGCGGCTGCGACGACGCGCGGATGTCGGTACTCGGCGTGCGAGAGCAGATCGAACGCGCGCATCAGATCTTCGCGCGAGTACTGCTCGGCCAGCGCCTTCAGCCGATCGCGCTCGCCTTCGGCGGCGATCTCGGGATCCGTCAGCCGCGCCGGGTCGATCTTGACGACCATCAGGTCGCGCATCAGCCGCGCGAGCTCGCGGCAGACGATCCGCAGGTCGAAGCCGGCCTCGACGACGACGCCCGGCGAGCGCGGAAGGCGCCGGCGACATCTTCGCGCGCGACGGTTTCGGCGATCTCGAACTGCGAGTCGCGGCCGATGAGGCCGAGCACGGTGCTGACGTCGGCGGCCGTGACGCGATCGCTCGTGAACGCGAGGATCTGGTCGAGCGCCGACAGCGCGTCGCGCATGCTGCCTTCGGCCGACCGCGCCACCAGCGCCAGCGCCGCGTCGTCGATCTGTCACCTTCTCGCGCGTCGTCACGGTCTTCAGCTGATCGCGAATCGCGCTGAACGGCAGCGTCTTCAGCTCGAAGACCTGCGAGCGCGACTGGATGGTGGCCGGCACCGAGTGCAGATCGGTCGTCGCCATCATGAACTTCACGTAGGGCGGCGGCTCTTCGATCGACTTCAGCAGCGCGTCGAACGCGCTCTTCGAGAGCCGGTGGACCTCGTCGATGATGAAGATCTTGAAGCGATCGCGCATCGGCGCGATGGCGAGCGGCTCGACGATGACCTCGCGGACGGCATCGACGCCGGTGTAGGTGGCGCCGTCGATCTCGAGCACGTCCATGTCGCGGCCGTCGGCGATCTCGATGCACGCGTCGCACGTGCCGCACGGCTCAGCCGTCGGCCCCTTCACGCAGTTCAGCGCCCGCGCCAGGATCCGCGCCGTCGTCGTCTTGCCCACGCCGCGCGGGCCCGCAAAGATGAACGACTGCGCCAGCCGGCCGGTCGCGATGGCGTTCTTCAGCGTCTCGACGACGCCGCGCTGGCCGATGACGTCTTCGAACCGCTGCGGACGCCATTTTCGCGCCAGAGCCAGGTGGGACATGAGGGAGAATAGATTCGAGTTCAGAAGTCAGAAGGTCAGAAGGCAAAAGGCCAGAAGGTCGAAGGTCAGAAGCCGAAGTTCGAAGTTCGATTCTGACGTTCAAGTTCCAAGTTCGAACTTCTGACTTCTGCCTTAACTCGTGCCTTTCACTGCGCCACGCCCCCGACCGCGGCCCGGAGGGCCTGCGGCACAGCACAGGATCGACTGAGCGCTGCTGCCTTCCGGCCCTGACGCGGTTCGTCGGCTGAACTTGCACAGGGTCCGGACCGCGGTCCGGGGTGCGGAGACTTTACGGCAGTCTAACACGCAGGATTACGCGAACGCGCCGGACCGCGGCGGCCGGCGCGACAACGCTTATCGCCGCGTCAACGTCGTCGGCCCGCGCTGCAGTTATTCAGGAAGGTCGCCGGAAAGCTTGAACCCCGGTACAGAAAAAATGTCCCGAACACCTGGCCGGAGAGACCAGCGGACGTGGCCGTGACTGCGGGGCGGCCTACGATGACAAGCAGGGTCCCGTCCGGCAGCAGTTCGGCCACGTCGGGATAAGTCGGGTTATTGGGGTAGTAGTAGAAGTCGTAGCCGGCCCGCATCTGGAACGTGGCGCCAGTCGCCGTGACCATACCAGTGAACCGGTTCCCCTGCCCACCGGCGTCGACGAGGAATCGTGCGGCGGTCAACGTGACGGTCAATAGGGAGCCGTTCTGCGCGATGACGGCGTCGTACGTCACGACGCCGCCGATCATCGGGCAGTTCGCAAGAGCCGCCGGCTGCTTCAACCGTCATCGTGTAGTCGCCGGCGAGTCCGGGCCGCGGGCTCACCAGCCGGAGCTCGAAGTTTCGTGTCTCGTGACTGGCGAGTGATCCGCTCCGCGGTGGCGATGTAGCCGTCTTTCAAAACGCGGATCTCGGCTTCAGCCGGGACGCCGTACAGCTTGTACCGGCCGTCCGGTCCAGTCGTCGCGAACGTCGCCACAGGCGTCGAGGGATTCGAGTCAGCCGCGGCTTCGACTCGCGCTCCGGCGACTGGGAAGTTCGTGCGTCGGCTTCCATCACCGTCCCGACAAGCCGGAACGTGCCGTCCGGAAGAACGAGGACCTCTCGGCTGGCGCGCCGTCCGGTGCCCGTCAGCTCGGCCTGAAGCGTCGCCTCGCCTCGGAGCGGAGGCTGCGCGGTCGCCAGGCCGTCGCGTTCACCTGAAGCAGCGCCGGTTGTGTGCTGGACCAGGTAACTCCTGTGGCCGGCCTGCTCAATCCGTTCGACAGGAACTGCGTGGCTGGTCTGCGCTGATTGTCCAGGAGCATCGAGGCGGGTCCGACGATTTCGAGCCGGACCACTTCGGGGCCTGAAGGGGCGCCAGGTCCGCTTGGCACGGTGGATTCGCGCGAATCTCCGCACGCTGCCCAGAATCCGGACAGGACGACGGTGAGGACCGCGCAGGCGACGGATACGCGTAAGGGGGCATGATCGTCGAAACGCTCCCGGCCGGAATCGGACAGACGCAGCCTCCCGCCGGCCTGTCCGCTTCACGGCTCTCCAGCGTTTTGTGAAGCATGCGGGCCTCGCTCGCCGTCGTGGCCTTGATCTCGGCCGTGGCTCTGTCCGCCCTCGGGCGGATGCTCCTGGGGGCAGCGCCCGCGGCGCCGGTCAGCGTCGTCCTGATCACCCTCGATACGACGCGCGCCGATCGCCTCTCGCCGTACGGCTTCATGAACGTGTCGCTGCCGCATCTCGAGCGGCTCGCCCGTGACGGCGTCGTGTTCGATCAGGCCACGTCGGTCGCCCCGATGACGCTGCCCGCGCACACGAGCCTCTTCACGGGCCTGCTCCCGCCGCGACCACGGCGTTCGCGACAACGCCGACCCGGCCCTCGCCGAAACGGAGACGACGCTGGCGGAAGTCCTGCGCGCTCGAGGTTTACGCACCGGCGCGTTCGTTGGATCCCTGGTGCTCGATCCGGGTCGCGGCTTGAAGCAAGGCTTCGATGCAATACAGGGGGGTCGATTCCACCGGCCGAACCGCTCCGGCGGGCCGCCAGCGGCGCGCGGATGCCGTCGTGGACGATGCCCTTCGGTGGGTCGACGCGGTGGACGGGTCTCCGTACTTCCTGTGGGTGCATCTCTACGATGCGCACGTCCCCTACGACCCGCCGGAACCCTACGCGTCGATCTACGGCCACAACCCGTACATGGGTGAGATCGCGTTCGCCGATTCGCAGATCGGCCGCCTGCTCGACGCGCTGGACGTTCGACAGCTCATGGAGCGGACGATCGTGATCGTCGCGGGAGATCACGGAGAGTCGCTTGGCGATCATGGCGAGCAGGATCACGGCGTGTTCGTCTATGAAAGTGTGCTTCGGGTCCCGCTCATCATTCGCGCGCCCGCGGTCTCGCCCAGGCGAGTCGGCGCCGTCGTCAGGCTCATTGACGTGATGCCGACGGTCCTCGATCTGCTTGGGATTCCGGCGCCACGCGCGGATGGCGTCAGCCTGGTCGAATTGCTCACCGGCCAACGGAGCACGCTCGATTTGGAAGCGTATTCGGAGTCCGATATACCCACGGCGGTTGGGGTGGAGTTCGTTGCGCGCGCTGCGCGACGGCAGGTTCAAGCTGATCGATGCACCACGCCCGGAGCTCTACGACCTCGATCGCGATCCCTTCGAGGAGCGCAATCTGTACGACGAGCGGCCGGCCACGGCCGCTGCCATGACCCGCCGCCTGCAGGTTCTTGCCCGCTCCCCTTCCGCGACCGGCCGTGAATCCCCCACTGCCCTTCCCCCTCACGTGACGGCAGAGCTCGCCGCGCTGGGCTATGTCGGATCTCGGGCGCCGCGCACGTCCAACGTGTCCGAGCCTTTGCCGGATCCGAAGGACTGCATCGGACTCAGGACGGCACGGGACCGGGGAGAGTCGCTCGCCGCACGGACCGTTGTGCCCTGTCCGGTTCAATCACGATAAGATGGGATCGTTCCTCTGCGCATGAGCGTTGGACGGTGCCACTCAACGAATCGAACGAACATCGGGAAGACCTTCTAGACGAAACGCTGGAAGAAACGTTTCCCGCGAGCGACGCGCCGGCGAACACGGTTGAAACCGGCATTCGCGTCGGCGAACCTCCGGAGCCGCGCGTGACGGACAATCGTCCCGCCAACCGGTTCGAGCTCGAAGTCGACGGGCATCTCGCGTTCCTCCGCTACGAGCGCCGGGGCGGCTCACTGGCGCTCGTCCACACCGAGGTGCCCGAAGCGTTGCGCGGGCGGAAGATTGGCGACGCGCTCGCGCAGGCCGGCATCGAGGCCGCCCGATCGGAAGGTCTGACGCTCGTCGCGATCTGCCCGTTCGTACGCGCGTACCTGCGCAAGCATCCGGCCAAGGCACCTGCCGCGACCTGATCGACATCAGCGCGGAGCGCGCCGGTAATGACGCGCCGCCGCGGCGCCGATCTTCTTTCGTTGGCCCGGCGTCTTTTCGCCCGGCTGCTTGCCCCACGGCGATGCGTGCTCGATTTCGGCGTTGAGCTCGGCGCCGATCACGATGGCCAGCCCCGAGAGATAGAACCAGAGCAGGATGACAATGATGCCGGCCAGCGCGCCGTAGGTCTCCGTGTAGTCGCCGAACGTCACGACGTAATAGCGGAATGCGAGCGACGCCGCTATCCAGAGCACCGTCGCCACGAGTGAGCCCGGCGTAATCCACACCCAGTCCTGTTCCGCGTCTGGCGCGAAGTAATAGATGATGCCGATGCCGGTGGCGACGAGCGCGAACACGAGTGGCCACTGAACCACTTTCCAGATCCACGCCCACACGACCGACATGCCGAACGAGCAGGTGGCCAGATCCGCGAGCTGCGGTCCGGCGAGCACGAGCGTCAGCGCGACCAGGATGAACAACGCGAGGCCAATCGTGAGGACGATCGCCAGGAGCTTGACGCGCCACCAGGGCCGCTGCTCCTCCACGTCGTAGGCGCGGTTCATGGCATTTACGATCGCCCCCATCGCCGCGGAGCTGCTCCAGAGCGCGACGAGAATGCTGAAGCTGAGAATCGCCCGGTCATCGCTCTGCGCGACCTTGATCATCTGATCCCCGACGAAGCCGATCGCCTCGGCCGGCATGAAGGGTTGCAGCATGCGCGTCATGTCATCGACGACGTTCTCGATCGGGAACAGGCTGGCAAGGGCGATGAGACAGAGGAGCGTCGGGAAGAGCGAGAGAAAGAAGTAGTACGACAGCTGCGCCGCCAGCCCTTGCGCGTCGTCCTTGAGCGTGTCGCCAAGGGTACGTTTGAGCAGTTCTTTCCAGCCAATAGGAACGTCGAAGTACGCGAGCATCGCCGCAGTCGTCCGTTCCACGGTGTCTGCAAAGCGCGTGCCCCGGTCGCGCGCGACGTCAACCGCCGGGTTTCACGCCGGCTGGTCTGGCAAGCAGGGCTTGGAGTGAGGCGAAGGAAGGCCTCGGTCGTTTCATGGAAACGCCGCGGAGACGACACTGCAGTCTCAGAGCGTCGCACGAAATCGCTCGTGCTGCGCCTTGAGCCGCTCCATGAACGCGATGAACTCGGGATCCTCGCCCATTCCTCCGGTCCCGACGAGGGCATCGATGCGGTAGGGACCGAGCGTCGTCCCAGGTTCGAGATGGCGTGACGGTGTCAGGGCCGCGTGGACGTGAGCGGTGTTCGCGTCGGCGTCACCAGCGAGCAGCGCGTCCACTTCGGCACGGAGCGTGGCGTCCGCGCCGCATGCTTCCGCGAGGAACTGTTCTTGCGCCTGGGGTGCCCGGCCGCGCGCGGCGTGGAAGATATCGGTAACCTGCCGCCAGCGTTCGGGTGTCACGGAAACCCCGAGACGGCTACGCCGCCTCGACGAATCCCCGGCCGACGATCTTGCCGCCCGTGTCGGTAATCGAGAACGGCAGATGGCGGCCGTCCTCGAGCTTCAGCGTCAGCGTCGTCGGTCCGGCGAGCACGACCGCTTCGCTGATTCCGGTGATGTCGATATGTCCCTCGATCGACGGGTGGGCCAGGTGCCCGGCTTCGGTATCCTCGCCCCAGATTTCGAGCGTATAAGGGGTCGATCGCAGCACGACCCCGCCGGCCGAAACCTCACCAATACCCTTCACCTCTTCAAGCAGTCGTCGCGACATATGCAGGCCCCTCGTACGGCGCGATTCTACCCCGCCGCCCCTCACTGTGGAAGATTCAGGCTGGACCGCGGTCGAGGGCCAACAGCCCGTCTTGGGTATGAACCGGTTGGGAGGCGGCATGGAATGGTCAAAATCTGGCGCTTTCGCCCTGTTTTTGCACATGCGCGTGCGCAGGAGGAACTGCGGGTTGGAGGGCCCGAGACACGGTACGCCGCGGGGGTCGTCTGGCAGCGTGGCATCTTTGGCGACGATGACCCGGAGGCGCGATCAGCGCCACGAATGATCGTGGGCTGATGCAGGTCGGGCTGCCCAATCCTCACTTCGACGAAGGAGCGCTCTCGACAATGATCGGTGTGCAGGTGGGGTGGAATAGCTGTCCACAAAGGAACAGGAACCAACCATGTATTGCACCCGTCGGCCGACGCGCGTATTTTGGTCTTATGAAGACCCAGGCGTCGTTCGGCGCGGTACTACGGCGCGAGCGCGAACAGCGCGGCGTCAAGCTCGAGACGGTCGCCGCCTCGACGATGATCAGAATGTCCGTTCTGGAGGACCTCGAAGCCAACGGCCCCTCGAACGTGTCCCACGATTTCTACCGTCGGGCGATGCTGCGGGCGTATGCCACGGCGATCGGCGTTCCGTCTGCCGCGATTCTGGCGGAGTACTACCAGCATTACCCGGAGACTGGCGCCGGCGAAGGCGCCAGGTTGCGGTTGACCATCGAGCCCGATGCCCGATGGAGCGAGCGCACGGTGAGCCGGATGTTGACGGTCGTCGCGGACACGTGCGTGGTGCTTCTGCTGGCCGCCATCATCACCCAATCAACGGGAACGAATCTGTGGGTGATCGGCGGCGCTGTCGCGCTCGCGTATCACGCACTCTCGACGGCGGCGCTGGGGTGCAGCCTGGCCTCGTGGTACGCAAACTCCGTCATCTTGGGCGGCCACACCCGGCCAATGCGGAGCCGAGAGGAGTCACGGCTCGCATCGGCGGACGAGGCGCCGGCGGTTTCGCGGAACTGAGGCGACTCCTGTCGGAGTCGCGGAACTGAGGCGACTCCTGTCGGCGTCGCGGAACTGACGCTAGTCCTGTCGGATCGCCGCGAGCGCATCCAGCCGGGTTGCGGCTCGAACGGGAATCGATAGACCGATCAGGGAGACGACGGCGAGCAGCGTCGCCATCCAGGCGAATGTCGCGGTGTCGCCGGCGGTCACGCCGAACAACAACGTTCCCGTCACGCGGGCAAACGCCAACGAACCCAGCAGTCCAAGGCTCAAGCCGATGGCGATGAGCGCGATGCCGCGGGCGCCGATGGTTCGAACGATTTGAACGCGCCGGGCGCCGAGCGCCATCCGAATGCCGATATCCCGAGTCCGGCGGCTCACCGCGAGCGCAGTCACCCCGTAGACGCCGATTCCGCTGAGGAGAAGCGCGAGGACGCCGAACGTACCGGTCAGCAGCGCCGCCTGACGCGTCTGGGCGAACGCTGCGTCGAGTTGCTCTTCGAGGGTCGTGATCTGAAACAGCGGAACGTTCGGGGCGACGTTGCGGACGCCGAGCCGGATGGCGTTCACGAGCGCAGCCGGATCGCCTGCTGCGCGAACGTGCAGGGCCATCGAGTCGATGGACCGGCTCTGCAGGGCCGGCCGGTAGAACATCGGGCCGGCTTCGCCGCGGAGGTCCCGGTACTTCACGTCGAGGACCACGCCGACCACTTCAGCGACCGGTTTCCCGGAATCCGGCAGGCGAATCCCCTTCCCGATTGGATCCTGCTGCGGCCAGAACATCGCCGCGAGGCGCTCGTTCACGATGACGACGAGTCGTGAGGTTCTTCCGTCCTCGTGGTTGAATTCGCGCCCGCGGAGCACCGGGATCCCGAGTGTCTGAAAGTACGACGGTCCAACGACATTGGTGTCGATTTCGATCTTCTCGCCGGTGGCCGCATGCACCCAGGGCTGGCGCTGCCGGCCCGGTGCGAGCGGAACGGTCTTGGCCAGTGAGACGCTCCGGACTCCCGGTACCCGGCTCACCTGCTCCAGCGTGGCGCGCCAGAAGCCATCGATCCGGTTCGAGTCGTAGCCGCCGGCGGCCGGGTCGAGCGAGGCGAGCAACAGGTTATCCGAGCGGAATCCGGGATCGACAGAGCGGAGGCTGCGGACACTCTGCACGAGCAACGCCGCGCTGATCAGCATCGACAGCGCCATCGCGATCTGAAGCGCGACGATCCCGTCGTGCGCCATGAGTCGATGGGTCGCAGGTCGCGAGCCCGTGCCAGCGTTCCACGTCTGGACGAGTCGGACCTTCCTGGACCCGAGGATCGGCAGGAGCGCCACGATGAAACCGCTCATCAAGGTCACGAACAGACCGACGATCAACACTCGCGGGTCGAGGCCCGTCTCGATCCGGAGCCCGGTGGACTGAGCGGCGACGAGCGCTCGCGCCGCTGAGGGCGCGATCAGGACACCGGCAACTCCTCCGAGGGCCGCGAGCACGAGCCCTTCGGTGAGCAGCTGCCGCTGCAGCCGTGAATGGCGCGCGCCGAGAGCCAGGCGTATCGCCATTTCCTTTTCGCGGCTCGCGGACCGTACCGCCGACAGACAAGCCACATTCACGCAGGCGAGCACCAGAGCCAGACAGCTCAGCGCAAAGAGCCCGCGCAGCGCGGATCCCAGGTCGCCACGCGCAGGCGAGGCCCCCTTGTCGGCCGGCAGGAGGACGAGCATCCTGACCGATGTCTGTGGCGGCAGATCGGACACACGTCGCTGAAGATCCCGGTTGAGTTCTGCCGCCGTCTCCGTCAGGTCTCGACCAGTGTGCAGGCGGGCAATCATTTCGAGCCAGTTCGTCCGGGCTTCGGTCAAGAGATTCCGGCCGACCTCACGCTGCATGGCCAATGGGATCCAGATGTCGGTCGGGCGGCCCACGTCCGTGCCGGTGAAACCGTTTCCGGCAATGCCCAGAATGGCGAATGTCTGATCGTTGACCAACACGGTTCGGCCGGCAATCGCCGGGTCGGAGCCAAAAACCGTGCGCCAGAACGATTCGCTGATCACGGCCACCGGGTGGGCGCCAGGCGTCTTGTCTTCGTCCGGCGAAAACGTCCGGCCAGAGATCGTGCCGACGCCCGCGACGTCGAAATAGTTGCCGGACACGAGCTCGCCGTTGGCTCTCACGGGCTGTCCGTTCACCGTCAGGTTCAGCGGATAGGCCGCGCGGGCCGCAAGGCCGTTCAGAACGGTGTTGTCTCGCAGGACCATATAGAACGGATAGGAGAACCGCGCGTTGGGCTGGGTCAGGATCCGTTCGTCCGTCACATACACGAGCTCGTGCGGCTTCGAGACGGGCAGCGGCCGAAGCAGCACTCGCTCGATGACCGTGAAGACCGCGGCGGTGGCTCCGATGCCCATCGCGAGTGAAGCCGCCGCCGTGAGCGTGAACAACGGGGCCTTCCGGAGCTGTCGGAAGGTGTACCGCACGTCCTGAAGAAGGTCGTCGACGATCGGCAGGCCCTGCTCGTCGCGGTAACGGCCTCTGATCGCTTCGATCGGTCCGAACTCGAGGACGGCCCGGCGTCGCGCTTCGCCCGACGACAGACCGGCGCGCACGTGCTCCGCCGTGCGCATCTCCAGGTGAGCGTCCAGCTCCTCCCTGAATCGCGCCTCGTCGCGGCGTCTCGGTGTCGAAACGAGCCGCATCAGGAACCGCCTCAGCGCGCTCATCGCACGTCCTCCGGCTTCCTTTTGGTTTCCAACAGGAGAGTAGCCCACCTCATTTTGGAAAGCAACAGGAATGCGTCCGGCCCTGCGCGACCCTACTTCCCGATCGTGAGCGCGCGGAGCTCGTCGAACCAGTTGAGCACGAGCCGGACTTCGGGCGGTCCCGCGTTCTCGCGCGCGGGACGGAGCACCAGAAACCGCTCACCCTTCGGCGCCACGGCATACGTCTGGCCACTGTCGGTCACCGGCGGCGTCATGCCGGCGAACAGCGCCTCAGGTTTGCCGGGGCTGAACGCCGCCCCGGGTTCGATAGGCACCCTCATGAGCGTGTCGGCCTGTACGTAGGTACAACGCGCGGCCATCCGGCGCCCATCTGGGCTCCGCGCCGCCCGCGTTCGAAACCTGGGACCGGCCGCCGCCCGACGCAAACGACTGCACGTAGATCTCGATCCTCCCGGACTCAGTCGAAACGTACGCGAGCCAGCGGCCGTCCGGTGACAGCGTCGCCTGGGACACGTCTCCCGTCGCCGCCGATGCGACCATGACGGGTTTCGATCCCTTCTGAAGCGTCAGCTTGAACACGCTGAATCTGCCGCCGGCCGTCGAGGGATTGGCCGAGAGCACCAAGGCGTCGCCGCCCGCCGTGAGGTCTTCGGCGTACGCCTGACCGCCGATTTCGCCGAGGGCCTCGGGTACGCCGCTGCCGTCGGCCGATCGACTCATCACGGTCGAAACATTGCGGGCTCGGTCCAGGGTGATGTAAATGAGCCGGGCGCCGTCGGGCGTCCAGAGCGCTGTTCGGTTTTCGGGGCCAAACGTCAGCCGGCTCGACGTGCCGCGCTGCGTGTCGATGACGTGCAGGTCTCGCGTGCTGCTCCCGACGTTGATCGACACCGACACTCTGCGGCCGTCCGGCGAGACATGAGGATCCGAGTAGAAGGCCGGCGGGGCTTCGATCGGCGCGCCGACGCCCTTCCGATCGACCCACGCCAGCCTTCGCTCGCCGCCCGCGGGATCCCCGGGCACGAACACGACCGCCCCCGAATCGGCCATCGCGTAGTTGGCCGCGCCGGTGGTGACATCGCCCGACACGCCATCGATGACCGGCACAGGCGAGGCGCCGGCCGTTCCGCGCGCGGGGTCGAACGGCACCGCATACAGCACCTTTCCACGCAGGAAGAGCAGGTGACCGGTCGACGTATATCGCGCCATTCGCCCGCCCTGGATCACGACGCTTCGGTCGCCGGTATCCAGGCGCACCGCATCAATTCTCGCGTCGTCGTAATCGTCCGGATGCTCGATGCTGCCGACCGTCACGAGCACCGTCTTGCCGTCGGGAAGCAGCGTCGGCCAACGATGGGTCCGCTCGCGCTTGCTTTCGTCGACCTTCGACACCGTCGACGCCGTGCCCCCGGCCGCAGGAACGCGATAGATCGGCGTGGAGGCCGACGGCGTGTAGATGATCGTGTCGTCCCGCGTCCAGATGCCGCCGCGGTTGTCCTGGGCGTCAGCCAGCGGGATGATCGGGCCGCCATCGGCGGGCACTTTTTTCAGCCTGCCTCCCGCGAAAAACCCGATCCACGATCCCGTCGGCGAGAAGAACGGCGACGACGCGTCCTCGGTGCCCTCGAGCAGGCGGGGCTCGTACTCGCTCAGTCGTCGGACGTAGAGGCGACGAACTCCCCCACTGCTCCCGACGACCGCAATCGTGGAGCCATCCGGTGAAATCGCCACCACCGTATAGAGACCGAGGTCGAGCGTGACGCCCCTTGGTAGCAGAATCGCCGCCCGAATCGGGGCGCTGCTGTTGGGGCGCGATGATCGCCACCACAGAACCGAGACGCCGAGCAGCGTCATCGCCAGGATCGCCGTCGCCGCGCGCCAGAGGGCCACGCGTCGCGACGCACCCGCCGCCGGAGCCGCGGCCGGCGTGGCCGGACGGTCGGGCATCGGCGCTTCGAGCGTCAATCGTGCTTCGCCGATATCGCGCAGCCGGCGCTTGGGATCGCGCTCGAGGCAACGCCGCATCAGGGCCACGAGCGGCGCCGGGGTGGATGCCGGCACGGCGGCAAACTCCGGCTCGCGGGTGAGCACGGCGGCCAGCGTCTCGGAAACATCCTGGCCCTCGAATGCGCGTCTGCCCGACAGCATCTCGTAGAGCACGACGCCGAACGCCCAGATGTCCGCGCGGCGGTCGACCGGCTTCCCCTTCGCCTGCTCGGGTGCCATGTAAGCGGCCGTGCCGAGAATCACGCCTGGCCCGCCGTAGCCCGTGGCGAAGGCGGCCGCGGTGAGTGTCGGCGAATTCATCGCGTCCGCCGAAGGGGACGGGTCTTGCTCGCGCAAGCGAGACCCGTCCCCTCGCAGCGCTTTGGCGAGACCGAAGTCGAGCACTTTCACGGTGCCGTCGGCGCGCACCTTGACGTTGGCAGGTTTCAGATCGCGATGGATGACCCCGTGCTCGTGCGCCGCTTCGAGCGCCTCGGCAATCTGGCGCGCGATGGGCACGGCGTCGGCGTGCGACATCGAGCCGCGCGCGATCAATGCCGACAGATCGTCGCCCTCGACCAGTTCCATCACCAGCGCGCGAACGCCCGCCTGCCCTGAGCTTGTCGCCCCTCGAGCGTCCTCGGGGCGACCGTGAGGCTCTCGAACGGTCGAAGGGGCCTGCCCTGACCCCGACGACAAGGACTCTTCGATGCCGTAAATCGCCGCGATGTTCGGATGGTTGAGTGACGCAAGCGTTTGCGCTTCGCGGGTGAAGCGCGCGAGCCGATCGGCGTCGGTGGCGAACGCCGCGGGCAGCACCTTGATCGCGACGTCGCGATTGAGCTTGGTGTCCTTCGCCCGATAGACCTCACCCATGCCGCCGGCACCGAGCGCGCCAGTTATTTCGTACGGACCAATTCGCGCGCCAGTCGGTAGCGGCATGGGCTCGGAAGTCTACTTTGTTCTAGTTGCGCGGGGCCCCACCCCCGCGCCGTGACGGCTCGTCTCGCTTCGCTCGCTCGCCGGGCCGCAGGCGCCCATCCCGCCGGCGCCAATCTGCGCGGTGATTTCGTACGGGCCGAGGCGGGTGCCGGGGGTCAGAGCCAAATCGGTCGCGTGAGTATATCGACCCGTCACGCAGTTAACCCTCTCAACCCCAAATTCGTATCAGAGGCTGAGCCATGCTTCAGGACTTCCGATACGCCGCCCGTCTGTTACGCCGCAATCCGCTCTTCGCGCTGACGGCCGCGCTGTCGCTGGCCATCGGCATCGGCGCGAACACCGCCATCTTTACCATCGCCAACGCCCTGCTGTTTCGTCCGCCTGCCGGCGTGGTAACTCCCCGCCGGCTCGTCGACGTCGGACGCTCGCAGGACGGCGAGGGCTTCGACAACAGCTCGTATCCCAACTATCTCGACATCCGGGCGCGCCACACCGTCTTCGACGGCATCTATGCGTACCGCTTTGAACCGGAGCCGATGAGCCTCGGGGGCGGGACTGGAAGCAACGTTGGCGCCGAACGGATCTTCGGCGCCATGACGACGCTGAACTACTTCACTGTCCTGGGGACACGTCCGCACATTGGCCGCCTGTTTGCGTCATCGGACAGCGAAGAGCCGGGCGCCGCACCGATCGCGGTTCTCAGCTACGCGTTCTGGAAGCGTCGCTTCGACGGCGACCCCGGCATCATCGGGCAAACGTTGACGCTGAACGGACGGCCGTTCACCGTCATCGGCGTGACGCCCGAGGGATTTCACGGGACGTCAGTTCTCACCGTCGACCTGTGGGTTCCGATCAACATGGTCGGCGACCTCTCGCCGCGCTCCGCGTCGCTACTGCGGAGCCGGGAAAGCGTGTGGTTGGTGATGGGCGCGCGTCTCAAGCCGGGTGTGAGCGTGCGTCAGGCGCAGGAAGAGCTTGCGGCGATCGGCCAGCAGCTCGAGCGCGAATTTCCCCGGGAGAATCGCGGCAAGGGACTGCGCGTCATCGCGCAGTCGCCGATTCCCGGCAACAGCGGACCGTTCGCGGCGTTCTTCGCCGTTCTGATGGGCATCGTCTCACTCGTGCTCGCAATCGCGTGTGCGAACGTCGCCGGCGTGCTGCTCGCCCGCGCGACCGCGCGGCGCCGCGAAATCGCGGTCCGGCTCGCGATTGGCGCCGGCCGGGGGAGGCTCGTCCGGCAGATGCTCATCGAGTCCACGTTGCTGTTCGTCCTGGGCGGCGCGATGGGTCTTGCGCTCGCACGCGTGATGACCAGTCTCCTGTTGTCTCAGTTGCCGTCTTTGCCGATTCCGATCGACATGTCCTTACCGCTCGACCTGCGCGCCGTCAGCTTTACGCTCGGTCTCTCGCTCGTCGCCGCCGTGGCCGCCGGGCTCGCGCCAGCCCTGCATGGATCGCGCGCCGACGTGGTGGGCGATCTGAAAGCGGACGCCCAAAGCAGACCGGACCGCCAGCGGCTGCGCAACGCGTTCGTCGTCGGACAGGTGGCGTTCAGCATCATGCTCGTCGTGGCTGCCGCGTTGTTCGTGCGCGCGCTCGAACGGGCGGGCGCCATCGATCCAGGATTCGATCCGCGAGGCGTGGAACTGGCCGCGCTCGATCTCTCACTCGCCGGCTACACGCCGGAGACCGGCCGGGTCTTCGCGAACGAGCTGATTCAACGCGTGCGTGGCGCACCGGGCGTGCAGTCAGCGGCACTGGCGGCGATGGTGCCGCTCGGAGGCGGTGGCCTTGGCCTCGGCGGACTCACCGTCCCCGGTTCCACGGCTCAGGGCGCTGCCCGTCCACTCGACGTGGATTGGAACGTCGTCACACCGGGATACTTCGCGACGATGAAGATGCGGCTCGCATCGGGGCGCGACTTCACCGATGCCGATCGCGACGGATCGCCGTCGGTCGTGATCGTCAACGAGACCGCGGCGCGGCGGTGGTGGCAAAACCAGGATCCCGTGGGTAAGACCCTGCTCCAGCAGGAGGGCCGGACGGGGGCGCCCGACGCGACGCGGACCCTCACCGTCGTGGCCGTCGCGCGCGACTCGAAGTACCGCAACCTGGATGAAGATCCCCGCCCATTCGTCTACGTGCCGATCGCGCAGCAATTCATCCCGCGCGTGACTATCGTGGCGCGATCGACGCAGGGCCAGCGGCTCGCCGCCGAACTGCGCAGCGTGCTTGCGTCGCTCAATGCGAACCTTCCGATCGTGACGTCGGTCACGTTCGACGAGTACGCGGCGCTCGGTCTGGTGCCGCAGCGCGTGGCGGCGTCGGTGTCCGGCAGCCTTGGCCTCGTCGGCCTGCTGCTCGCCGCGATGGGGATCTATGGCGTCACCGCCTACAGGGTGACCAGCCGCACACGCGAGATCGGCGTCCGCGTCGCGCTCGGCGCCCAGCCGGGCGACGTCGTGCGGATGGTGCTGCGGCAGGGGATGCGCCTCGCGGTCGCGGGCGTGGCCATCGGGCTCGCGCTGGCTGCTGTCGCGACGCGGTTGCTCGAATCGCTGCTCTTCGGCGTCAGCTCGACGGATCCGGCCGCGTTCGTGGGATCGGCCGGGCTCTTCGTCGTCATCGCGCTCGCCGCATGTTTCGTCCCGGCGCGTCGCGCGGTGAGCGTGGACGCGATGCGCGCTCTTCGGCACGAGTAGCGCGGCCAGATTCCGCCGCTCATTCCTCCCGAATGCCGGCCAGCGGATCGATGGAGGTCGCCCGATGCGCCGGCAGGATGCAGGCGGCGAGCGCCACGGTCACCATCACGGCCACCGCCAAAGCGATATTGGCGGCGTCCGTTGCCGTCAGGCCGAACAGCAAGTCGGCGATGACGCTCTTCGTCAGCCGCACGAGGACGACAGCGGCGAGCGTGCCGGCCGCCAGTCCCAGGCTGAAGACGACCGACGCTTCACGCAGGGACGCGCGAATCACGGACCACCAGCCGGCGCCGAGCGCCCTGCGAATGGCCAGCTCCTTGGTCCGCTGCGCGACGGTGTACGACGCGACGCCAAAGATCCCGATGGAGGCGAGCAGCAGCCCCAGGCCGCTGAAGAACGCGCTGATCGCGGCCACCATGCGCTCTCTCGCGATGTCCCGGTCGATGTCCTCGCGCATCGTCGTGATCCCGACGAACAGGCGCGGATTCACGCTCAGCACGGCGTCACGGATCGCGGGCCCGATCGTGTCCGGATCTCCTGCGACGCGGACGAGCAGTGAGTTCACCCGGTCAGGTTCCCGCCGCGACATTTCGTACATCATCGGGCGCACCTCGCTCCGCACGTCGAAGACTCTCACGTCTCGAACGATGCCGATGATGGCCGGCGACTTGATGAGTGGATCGTCGTTGGGATAGTAGTGCCTGGCGAACGCCTCGTTGACGACGTACACGCCGCGACGCTGGAAATCGGTCGCGTTGAACGTGCGGCCGCGCACGACCGGAATGCCCATCGTCTCGAAGAAATCCGGGCCGACCTCAGCCGCATCCCACAGGTCGTCACCGCGGCGCTCCAAGCCAGGCAGCGTGGTCGCCATGCGATTGAAGCTGCGGCGCATCAGGGGATTGCGCGACCCCGTCACGGAACGGACGCCGCCGACGGCGCTGACGCGTTCGCGAAGCAGGCGATACACGGCGCCGACTTCGCCTTCGCGGTCGGGGGCCTCGACGTTGCCGCCACGCGCGGTTCGCGCGCCGTAGCCCGCAAAGCGCGTGTCGATCGAGACCTGCAAGAGCCGATCGGTGCTGTACCCGAGATCCAGGTACGACAGATTCCGCAGCGTCTGCACGAAGAGTCCGGCGCCCACCAGCAGCAGCACCGAGAGTCCCACCTGGCAGGCGACGAGCACGCGGCCCAGGCGCCGGGCACTCTTCGGAGGAGTGGTCCCGTGACTCGACCGCAGCGTGCCCGTGAGATCGACTTCGGTGGCCCGCCACGCGGGCACGAGTCCGAACAGGAGCGCACCGAACAACGCCACGCCGGCCGCGAAGGCCAGAATCCGCGCGTCGGCATGGAACGCGAGGCTTTCGGGAATCGCTGGCAGCGGCAGCATGGACAGGATGATCGACACGCCCCAGGCCGCGAAGGCGAGACCGAAGGCGCAGCCAATGACCGCGAGCAGCGTGCTCTCGACGAGGTACTGCAGAATCAAACGCGATCGGCCCGCGCCGAGCGCGGCTCGCACGGTCAGCTCACGCCTGCGCGCGGCGTTTCTGAGCATGAGCAGATTGCCGACATTCGTGCAGGTGGTGAACAGCACGATGGTTACCAGCGCCATGAGCGCCAGGAGCGCGCCCCGGTACTGTTCGCGCATGGGCGAGAGCCCCTTGCCCGCCGGCACGAGCTCGGTCTCGATCAATTGATCGGGCGGGAACCCCCCACGAAAGCGTTCCAGCATGTATTGACGAAAGTACGCGTGTATCGCGTCTTGTGCCTGAACGGTCGTCACGCCCGGCTTCAGGCGGGCCATCATCATGAGATCGCCGCTTTTGGGAGATGACGTCCAGACATCGGCTGAGCTTTCGAGGTTGAACCCGTGAAACCGAGAAGGGGCGACGCCGATGATCGAGTGGGGCTCGCCGTTCACGGTCAGCGTGCGGCCAAGCGCGCTGGTGCTGCGGTCGAACCGGGCCTGCCACCAGCGGGCGCTGATGATCGCCACCGCACCGTCCGAAGGCTCAGGCGTCCTGCCGAGGATCGGTAGCACGCCAAGGTCGCGGAAAAAGTTCGTGGAGACCAGCTCGACTTCGCGGGTCGGCTCCGCCGCGCCGTCGATGGTGACGAGCGGCCGGTCAAGGCGCCAGAAGCCGACGACGTCGGAGAAGATCTGGTCGCGTGCGCGAACGGCAGCGAATGCCGTTCGATCGAAAGAGAGCAAAGCCTTCTTGAAGCCCGGGATGACCGGGACGACGTTCACCTGCACGAGGCGGTCCGGCTCGCGCACCGGCAGCGAGCGAAGCAGCAACCCATCGACGAGGCTGAAGAGCGCGGTGTTGGCGCCGATCCCTAGCGCCAGCGAGAGCGTGACGATCGCCGTGAACCCGGGAGTCTTCCAGAGCATCCTGACGGCGTGCCTGAAATCCTGCGCGAGCGCGTCGACGAGCGGCAGACCGCGCCGGTCGCGGTGTTGCTCACGAAGCGAGGCCGGACCGCCGAGCTTTTTCAGTGCTTCCCTTCTGGCGTCGGTCTGGGAAAGGCCGCCGCGGCGGAACTCGTCAGTCAGGAGCTCGACGTGCGTGCTGAGCTCAACGTCGAACTCCTGGTCCAGCCGGTCCTTCTTGACGATCGACTGTGCCTTCGACCACATGATGCGGAGCCAGGGAGTCATCGGTCACCGTCCGATCCATCAGCCGCCAGGACGCGTCCCATCACCGCAGCCACCCGTTCCCACGTCTCCGTCTGGGCCATGAGCTGTTTCTCGCCCGCCTTCGTGATCGTGTAGAACCGCGCGCGGCGGTTGTTCTCCGACACGCCCCACTTCGATCGAATCCAGCCGCGCTCCTGCAGGCGGACCAGCGAGATGTAAATGGTGCCCTGATTGAGGATGAGGTGGTCGCCGCTGACCTGCTCGATCCGCCGGGCAATGCCGTATCCGTGCAGGGGCCCCAGGGTGGAGAGCGTGCGCAGCACCATCAAGTCGAGGGTGCCCTGAAGAATGTCGAGCTTGTCCGGCATGCAGACTCCTGTGGACGTTCAACAGAAGACTACGGCCGGCTTATGTGGAATGTCAACAGGGCATCGGGGACGACGGATGGTGTTCCCCCTCACGCGCCGGACTTCCGGGTATGATGCATCCCGGTTCGAGCCGGTAGGTCAATCGGCTCATCGACTCATGAAAATCATCTTCCTGGCGCTGGCTGCGATCCTCGCCTCCGGCTTTCAGCAGCAGACGTTCAATACCGCCGTCGATCTCGTGACGGTCGACGTGACTGTCGTGGACAAGGACGGGAAACCGATTACCGATCTCAAGGCCGAGGATTTCGAGGTCTGGATCTCCCAGCGGCCGCGCAAGGTTGTCACGATCGATCGCCGGATCTATGGGGCGACGGCTCCAGCGTCTCCCACCACGCCGAGCTCCGGTGCCGACCGGGCTCCGATGACCGCGCCGAGCGCGCGGCGCATGTTCATCCTCGCCATCGACGAGCACAGCCTGCAGGTTGGAAGCGCCATGGCGGCGGCGAACGCGGCGGAACGGTTCATCGACAAGCTGCAGCCGGACGATCTCGTGGGCGTGTATGCCTACCCGACCGGCAAGGCCACACACGACCTGACAACGGATCACGGCGCGGCGAAACGCACGCTGCGGAACATCATGGGACTTCGTGTGGAGCCAGAAGGCAGATTTCACATGTCCCTGTCCGAGATCATCGACGTCGCCAACAGGGATCAGCAGGTCCAGCGCAATGTGTTCGACCGGGAATGCAAGGGGGGCGGATGCAGGCTGACCGACATCCGGGACGAAGCGATCAGCCTGGTTGGCTTTCTCGAAATGACCGTCACCCAGAGTGTCGGCGGACTCCGCGGCCTGACGCGGGGTCTCGGCGAAATACCCGGACGGAAGATTCTCTTGCTGGTGAGCGGCGGCCTGATCTCCAGCGGGGGGATGGGCCGGGTGAACTCCAATGCAGAGACTACGCAGTTGGGGCGTGAGGCCGCGGCGGCAAACCTCGACGTGTTCGCGCTACACCTCGATTGGAGCTTCCAGGAGGCGCTGGCGTCCAGAGGAGGCCTCCGCACCAGCTATATGCGGGATTCCACGATGGCCGCGACCGGTCTTGAAATGGTGGCGGGCACCGCGGGCGGATCGGTCATTCGCGTTCGCGGCACATCGCCGGAGGTCGCGTTCGACCGCGTCCTGCGCGAGACCTCGGCGTATTACGTTCTCGGCGTCGAGGGCAGCGAGGAGGATCGCGACGGCCGGCCCCACCCGATTCGTGTCAGGGTCAAACGGAAGGGCGCGGAATGGCGAAGCCGGAGTGAAGTGATCATCCCCAAGCGCTAGCCGCGACCGATCCCAAGTGCTCAGAAGATGGGTGCCGTCGGCAGAACCTACTCAGACCGAAGCGCTCGTAAGACATCGACATGTGAGGCACGCGCCGCCGGGATGAGCGACGCGATGACGGCCGCTCCGATGAGGACGGCGGCGGCGCTGGCGGCAGGCAAAACGCCGGGCACGGCGTCGGTCCCCAGGTAGGTTGACGCCACGCGCGCCAACAGTAAGCCGAACAGAACGCCAGCGATGACGCCTGGCAGCACGATGACCGCGCCTTCCCAAAGGACCCGCGTCAACAATTGTGATGGCGTCGATCCGATCGCCAGCCGAACACCGAATTCACGCGTGCGTGCGCTCACGGAAAACGCCAATACGCCCGCGACGCCCACGGCCGCGATGAGCAGCGCGATGCCACCAAACGCCGAGAACACGAACGCGTTCAACCGCCTGGGCGTCAGCACCTCGGCGCGCACTTCCTCGAGCGTTCTCAGTCGCTCGACCGGCTGGTCCGCGGAGACCTCGCGGATGGTGCGGATCACGGAGGGGACGAGCGCGCGTGGGTCTCCTGCGGCACGGATAAAGAGGCGGCCTCCGCCCACGATCGGCTCGTACACGGTCATCGACGGCTCCTGCACGACGTTCTCGTCATCCACGTCCGCGACGATGCCGACGATGCGGCGGGGCGGTGAGATTCCATCCCTTGTCCACCACAGACGCCGGTTGACCGCCTCGCCGTTCGGAAACAGGCGCTGTGCCACGCTCTGGCTGACAATGGCTACGCCCTCGGTGCCGTGGCGGTCATTGTCCGTAAAGTCCCGGCCTGCGAGGATTGGGACGCCGAGCACGCCGAAGAATCCTGGCGAAACGGGCCGCAGCCGACCAGTCGGATTCTCTTCGCCATACGCGGGCTGGTACCCCTCGACCGTAAACCGGAACTTCAAGCCATCGCTTGGGTCGCGCCAGGGCACGACCATTCCGGACGCGACACCCTGCACGCCCGGCAGCTCGCCGATCCGCCGAACGGCTTCCTGGTAGAAGCTGTTCCGGCCGGGATCGCTGAAGCCCGTCGCCGACGATGGGACGTCGATCGCCAGGACCTGTCGCATGTCGTAGCCGGTGTTCGCCGTCTGCAGTGCCGTGAGCGTGGCGACCAGCATGCCGGCGCCCGCGAGCAGCACGAACGAGCAGGCAATCTGCGTGGTCGCAAAGATCCGCAGGCGGCGGTTCGTGCCCGGCGTGATCCGTACGCTGCCGCCAGCCAGCCCCAAACCGGCCGACCGCTCGGCGGACGGGAGCCGCGGGACGTAGGCGAGCAGCACCGCCGCCATCACGGCCAGCCCCGCCCCGAGCCAGAGCACGCTGCCGTCTACAGTGGCTTCAAGCGCGCGAACGGAAAAGCGCGAGGCAAAGCGGCCCGCCACGGTCACGAGCGGCCGCGCCAGCAACAGGCCAACCGTGGCCCCGGCCGCACAGAGAACCAGGCTCTCGGCGAGGAGCGTGCGCCGGAGCGCGCCCCGGCCCGCGCCAAGCGCGGCACGCACGGCCAGTTCTCCCTCACGGCGGACCGACCGGGCCAGAATGAGATTGGCGACATTCGAGCACGCGATGACGAACACCACCGCGGCCGCCGCCAGGAGCAAGAGGAGAATGGTCCGCGCGGGCGACGCGAGTTGATCGCGGAGCGTCCTGACCTGCAGTTGAACGTGGGCCTGGGCGGAGTACGCGTCGGGATGCTCGCCCACGATGGACGCGTGCACATTGGTGAGTTCGGCGCGTGCCGCTTCCAGCGTGACGCCTGGGGCAAGTCGGCCGAACAGCTCCGTCATGCGGTGCCAGCGCCCGGTCACCATCGTCGCGTCGAGATGATGCGGGCTCGTCACGACGTTCGCGATGAGTTGGGTCTCCTGCGGATGAGGCACCGATGGTTCGAGGACGCCGACGACGGTCGCGATACCTGGACCAAGACGAACCTTCTGGCCAACGACTGTCGGGGCGCTCTGGAGCTCCGTCGTCCAGAACGGGTGCGTGAGCACCACCACCTTCTCTGCCTGAGGGCCATCATCGGCAGCCGTCAACAGGCGGCCGAGCAGCGGGCGAAGTCCCATGACGTCGAAGAATGACCCGTTGACGACACCAGCCTTTACGACGTGAGGCTCCAGCCCGAACCCGATCAACGTGAAGTCGACCGTGGAAAAATCGCCGAACGCGCTGATCGTCGTGACGCCCGCTTTGAGGTCATTGATTTCCGGGACTGAGAACGTCAAGTTCTCGGTGCCGATGCCCAGGGCGGTCTGACGGATGTAGATCAGCCGATCCGCATCGCGATTGACGAGCGGACGGAGAAGCACACTCCGAACCACGCTGAAAATGGCCGCGTTGGCACCGATGCCGAGGGCGAGCGTCACGACCACCGTGGTGGTCAGGCCCTTGGCTCGGAGGAGCGAGCGGAAGGCAAACCGGGTATCTCGTACGAGTGCCGCACCCACGTCGTACCAGCGGCTGTACCAGACCCGCCGCATCTCGTTTTGTACGGCGGGCATGTACCCGAACTCCATCAGCGCCGCGCGACGCGCGCTCACCGGATCTTCGCCCCGGTCGATCCGCTCCTTGATGTTGATGGCCAGGTGGCTGCGGATTTCCTCGTCGAGGTCGTGTTCGTCGGGTCGCATGGCTCGATCCTTCAGTTGCCGTCCACGGATCGCCGGGGCGCCGCCATAGTAGTAGACGGTCTACGTCCTTGGACGTAGACCGTCTACAGCTGGTTCCGAAGATCCAGCCGCTTTCCCCATTGGTTCTGCTCACCGCGGAACGGCCCGTTCGTGATGTCCCTGAATCAGCGACTTTCCGGCGCTAATAGGCCCTTTCAATTTTGAAACACTCGTCACGAGATTGGGTTTTCCTATTGGCTCGACTTTTGGATTGTCCCCAAGGCTTTCGCACTTTTAGGGGAGGATTCAGATGCGTCGCGCTTTCTTTTTAGTGATTCTTGTCGTCCGTACTGACGATATCGAGTACGACCGGGATGGCTCAGCGGCCAGCCGCAAGCTTTCCGGTCATCGTTGTGTTCCGCAGCAATGCCGCGTTGTCGAGTCACCGGGCGGACTTTCGACGCGATGAACGCGCCGCGGCGGACCCCGAGGCGTGGGGCTACCTCAACCACGACGTCGTCGGCAGCGTGATGGCGCTCGAACGCCGTCACGGCTTCCGCGCGGAACATGTGTACAGCGCCGCGCTGCGTGGGTTCGCAGCGCGACTGACGAGCCGCCAGATCGACGCGCTCGAACAGGATTCGGACGTCGCCCTTGTCGAACCGGACGGCACGATGTTCGCCTTCGCCCAGTCGGTCCCGTGGGGTGTCTCGCGCATCGACGGCGGTCAACCCGTAAGCAACGTGAACGCCTACATCATTGATACGGGGATCGACACCCGCCACGCTGACCTGAACGTCGTCGGCCACGTCAAATTCGGCAGCGGGCCGAACAGCGACTGCCACGGTCATGGCACGCACGTCGCCGGGACGGTCGGCGCGCAGAACAATGGGATTGACGTGCTGGGTGTCGCGGCGGGCGCGAGGCTGACCGGCGTCAAGGTGCTTGGGTGCGGCGGCAGCGGATCGACGTCGGACGTGATCAAAGGCGTCGATTGGGTGACGCAGAATGCCGTCAAGCCCGCCATCGCCAACATGAGCCTGGGCGGCGGCGTGAGCACCGCGCTCGACAACGCCGTCATTGCTTCTGCCAACAGCGGCGTGTTCTATTCGGTCGCCGCCGGCAACTCCGGTGTCGACGCGTGCACGTCCTCGCCGGCGCGCGCCGGCACACACAATGGCGTCATGACCACCGCGGCCATCGACAGTAACGACAACGAAGCGTCGTGGAGCAACTTCGGATCGTGCGTGGACATCTGGGCACCGGGCGTGAGCATCCTGTCAACCCGGATCAAAGGTGGCACCATCACGATGTCAGGGACCTCGATGGCCGCGCCGCACGTCGCCGGGGCGGGCGCCATCTATCTGTCGCTCAACCCCGGCATGGGCCCAGCGGACGTGGAAGCCGCACTCAAGGGCAGTGCCGTCGCCACTGGTACGACCGGCAAGGGCGGAGGCGGCCATCAAGCTGGTTTGCCGTGGGCAGCTGCCAGCCCTGAGCGGAGTCGAAGGACCTGACAGGACGCGTGTGCGGATATGCACGCGTTCCGTCAGCGCGATAGGATGAGTACGTGTTGCCGTTCGTAGCTGGCAGGCGGCCCATCCTCTGTTCCCTTCTTGCGCAGGCGGTCGTGTCGACGGCCATTTCGTTCACCTCGGTCGCCGAGGGCACCCGGAGCCAGATTCAGGAACCGCGTCAGGTGGTCGTGCGAACGGCCGCTGACTGGCAGACGCTCTGGACGGCACACGATTCAGCAGCCGCGCCGAATGTCGACTTCTCCCGCGCGATCGTGGTGGGTGTCTTCCTCGGCACGCGGCCGACGGCCGGGTTCAGCGTTCGGATTACCGCGGTGACTGCCACCGGCACCAAGGCCGTTGTCGAGTACGTCGAGGGGCGACCCCGGCCAGGCGGGATGACGGCGCAGGTGCTCACCTCTCCTTTTCACCTCGTGACCGTGCCGCGCACGATCGAGACCGTCGTGTTCAAGCAAGTCGAGAAGTGAGATAGTCTCCCGCGACGCGCCGCTCGTCAGGCGAACGTCGCCTCGCTCACTGTTTGTTCAGCGCCTCTTGCAGCTTCTGCAACGGTTCCTGGCTGACTCGAAGCGCCCCCTCTCCCGCACGATCCAAATCGGCGATGAGTAAGACCACCGCTGAAAACGCCAGGGCCAAAACGAGCGGAATCAGAATGTTGTTCCGGCGTGCCAGTCCGAACTGATATCCCACCGCGATCATCGTGAGCACCGCCACGCTCAACAGGCCCGTCCAGATGCGCAGCGGTATGTGGTATTGCAGGGCCACGGTGACCCGCGACGTGTGCAAGTCGATCACACTGTTCAAGGCTTGCACGAACAGCGCGCCGATAGGGGAATTCAGATCCGCCTTGGCGAGCTCGGTGGCGTGGGACCAGAGCTCACGCTGCACGGCTTCCGAATCGGCAATCGCCGTCGCGATGTCCTGCAACTGGTTCCCCTGCGCAACCCGAATGTCCACGTATCTCTTCAGGAGCCGCCTGCTCGCGGTGGCGTGGGGCTCAGGAAGCAGGTCTGACCGGAGAACAGCCGTACCAATCGCATTGACTTCGTCCAACAGCAACTTCTTACGCACATCGAAGCGGGACGCCGCGATTCCGAACGTGAATGCCAGGAGGAAGGCCAGGAGACCGAGCATCGCGCCGACGATTGAGCCAATCGGACCGACGTCCTGAGTCCCGAGACGTTTGGATCGGCGCAGGCCGGCGCCGTATCCAGCGCTGAGGGACGCCAGCACGATGGCAACAGCCAGAACGAACACGGCCGCAAGAGGAAGCCGCTGAAACCATGTCTCGATCATCTTGAGTTCGACTCTGCATTCTGGCTAGACGTGCCGCCGTGACTCAAATGTAGACGACCATTACAGCGCTTTCCAGATCGGTGTCGCGTGTTCCGGCGCCCGACCTTTGCGAGCGCGACTTCTCTCGAACACGCGCCGCCGGGCGCGTGGCAGGCCCCTTGGCCGCCGTAGCTTCAGCGAAGGCGGCGATCATGCTGCCTTGCGGCAAGCGGCGAGCGGGAGGGCGCCGGAACACGCGACACCGATCCGGAAAACGGTCTGGCGGGAAGCCGGCAGCCCCGAGCAGGGGCTACCGGCGTGAGTGTGCTTACTGCCGCGCCATGGCAAGGCGGATGGCCGTTTCCGGGTCAACCAGGTGATCGGCCTCCTCCGCGGCCTCCGCGATCGCGAGCTGCACCCCCTTGACCCGGCCGTTGAACGCGTTGCCGTGCGGCCCGTAGTCGGGAGAGACCGGAGCGCCGGTGTCCTCGCCGACATCGCAGCCGTCGTCAGCAGAGAAGACGTTCGCCAACGTCGCGTCGACGGTGCCTTCTCCCACCTTCTTGCCGTCGGTGTACAGCGTGACTTTGCCGCCCTTTCCCAGGCCGTCGCCGGCATAGGCGAACTCCATGCGCACCTGATGCTCGCCGGCTGGAATCGGCGTGGCCGCTTCGACCATGAAGTGCTTGAAGCCGCCCCAGTTGTAGCAGTATTTGAGTTTGCCGCCCTTGGCGTAGAGGCTCCAGCCGCCGATATTTGCTCCCTGGGCAATGATGACGCCCTCGGCCCCCTTCTCCGGTACCACGATCTCGGCCGTGATGGAGTGCGACTTGTTCTTGATGCTCAGGACGCAGTTCTCCGACAGGTGCCCCATCCCACCGAAGAGGACCTGGGTATTGCCTTCGACGAGCCGCGGGCGGCCCGCCAGATCCGGGTTGACTCTCTCGAGCAACCGATCGTCGATGGGCAGCACGTTGTAGCGGGTCGCTTCGATGAGCCAGAGGCGCTGCAACTCCTGGAGCTTCTCCGGCATCTCTTTCGCGAGGTTCTTCGACTGGCTCCAGTCCTTGTTCGTGTCATAGAGCTCCCAGACGTCATCGTCGAGCGCCGGGGGCTTTTCTTTCGACCAGGGGTACGTGTGCTTCGTCACCGCCGTCCAACCCTGGTGGTAGATGCCGCGGTTGCCGAACATCTCGAAGTACTGCGTCTCGTGCCGCTCGGGCGCCTTGGCGTCCTTGAACGCAGACAGCAAGCTGACGCCTTCGATTGGCGACTGCGCGATGCCGTTGACCGAGAGCGGCTCTGGAATGCCTGCGGCTTCGAGGATGGTTGGGGCGACGTCGATGACATGGGTGAATTGCGAGCGGATTCCGCCCTTGTCCGTGATGCCCTTCGGCCAGTGGACGATGGTGCCGTTGCGCGTCCCGCCCCAGTGCGAGGCGACCTGCTTGGTCCATTGGTACGGGGTGTTCATCGCATGCGCCCAACCGACGGCGTAGTGGTTGTACGACTCGGGCCCACCGAGCTTGTCGATCCGGGCCGTGAGGTACTCGGGTGTCTCCAGCGCCTGCAGGCCGTTGAAGTAGCTCATCTCGTTGTAGCAGCCGTTGAGCGATCCTTCGGCGGAGGCGCCATTGTCGCCCGCGATGTAGTAGATGAGCGTGTCGTCGGCGATGCCCAGCCTGGTCAACGAGTCGACCAGTCGCCCGATGTGGTGATCGGTGTACTCCAGGAAGCCCGCATACACCTCCATCTCCCGGCGCAGGACAGGCTTGAATCCTTCCGGCATCTCGTCCCAGGCCGGAATCTCCTTGTGGCGAGGAGTGAGTTGGCAGTCCTGCGGAATCACGCCCAGCTTCTTTTGACGCGCGAAGATTTCCTCGCGCAACTTGTCCCAACCGTGATCGAACTTGCCCTTGTACTTGTCGGCCCACTCTTTCGGCACGTGGTGGGGCGCGTGCGTCGCGCCAGGCGCGAAGTAGATGAAGAACGGCTTGTCGGGCGCGAGGCTCTTCTGCTGCCCGATCCAGCCAATCGCCTTGTCGGTCATGTCCTCCATCATGTGGTAGCCCTCTTCGGGCGTCTTCTCAGGCTCGACCGGCGTGGTGCCCTCGTAGAGCGTCGGGTACCACTGGTTGGCCTCGCCGCCGATGAAACCGTAGAAGTACTCGAAACCGCCGCCGCCCGTCGGCCAGGCATCGAACGGTCCGGCCGGGCTCGTTTCCCAGACCGGCACTTCGTGGCACTTGCCGAATTGCGCGGTGGAATAGCCGTTGAGTTTCAGCGTCCTCGCCAGCGGCGACATCGAGTTGGGGAGCACCGAGCAGTAGCCTGGCGCCCCGGTAGCAATTTCGGTGATGCCGCCCATGCCGACGGAATGGTGGTTGCGGCCGGTCAGCAACGCCTGCCGGGTGGGCGAGCACAGCGCAGTGGTATGAAAGCGGGTCAACTTCAACCCGCCCGCCGCCAGCTTTTCCGCGGTGGGTGTCTGGCAGGGCCCGCCAAAAGCGCTGGTCGCGCCGAAGCCGACGTCATCGATCAGGACGATCAGGACATTGGGAGCACCCTTGGGTGGTCTCAATCGCTCGATTGGCGGGAACTTTGAGGCCGGATCCTTCGCACTGAAGGTAATCAGTCCTTTTCGGCCCGTGTTCGACATCGGGAGATGAGACCGATGCTTGTGGTCTTGTGAACTCATGTCGCTCCCCTGAATTTGAACGGCTCGCGTTCGCGATACCGGCGTGCGACCTGATTGGCAAGACCGCCGCCAGCCATCAGGGGTGGGGTGTTGTTGCGGTTTTGGCCGGAAACGTATCTTTGCGGGGCTGCGTCACCGCCTCGACCCCGCTGCGATCACGAAATATCGTGATCGAGCTTCCCTTCTCCCGAAGCTTGGGGTTACTTCACTGGGGGGAACACGGTCTTCCAGTCGTTCTTCATGCTCACGACGGTCCAGCCCTTCGCGACCGCCTCGTCCCAGCCCTTGTCGAAGTGCTGGAGCTTGTCGGTCCGGTCGTAGGCAAACTCGCGGGCCGCGTCGTCATGATGAACGAAGAGAGCAAACCGCGCACCGCCGCCGGCCATGGTCCACTGCAACATCTGCAGGTCCCCGTCAGAGTTGCCGAACGCGGCAATGGGCCGGCGGCCGATCCGGCTCTGGATGGCGATCGGCTTGCCTTCCTTGTCGTCGATGAACTCAGTCTCGGGCAGCTTGATCAGGACCGGCGTGGCCTCGCGCATCTCGAGCTTCACCTTGCCGACGCTTCCGATCACCTGCTCCGGCGGGATTCCGTAGACCCGTTCCGTCCAGCCACGCATGAATTCGACGCCGCCGCCCGACGTGATGAAAGTCTTGAATCCGTTGGCGCGCAGGAACGCGAGCAGCTCGATCATCGGCTGATAGACCATCTCGGTGTACAGACGCCCGGTTTGAGGATGCTTCGCGGTGGTGATCCACTGTTCGACGATCGGCGCAAACTCGTCGGTCGTCATTCCCGAGTGCGTCACGGCAAGGATCTCAGCCACGCCTTTGCTGCCAGACGCCAGGACCTTGGCCATATCACCCTTCAGCAGAGAGGCGAACGGTTCCTTCGTCGCCCAGTCTGGATGCTTCGGCGCCAGAGCTTTCACTCGATCGAACGTGAAGAGCAGCTGGAACGGCAGCGGCTTCTCGGTCCACAGTGTCCCGTCATTGTCGAACGTGGCGATGCGCGCCGGCACGGGGACGAAGTCAGACGAACCCTCTCTCGTCACTCTCGCAACAAAGTCACGGATCGCCTTCTTGGTTGGTCCTTCGTTCCAGGACGGCAGCGGATCGCCAGCGCCGGTTGCCTGTGTCGTTGGCGGTGCGGAGGCCTGGGACGACGCCGCGGTCTGTGGATCACTGGTGCACGCAGATGCCCACGTCACCGCGAGCCACAAGACGGGAATGAAGCGGTTCATGCACGACCTCCAGGGAACCCGGAAGTCGAAATAGTTACCGTTCGCCGACACCATGTTGCCTCCCGTTGATGCCAATGAAACCAGACGGGTGGCCCGATGATCTATCAGACGAAGGTCTCGGAGCAGCACCAACGGCCAATACCAAGCTAGCGTAATCCCATGGCTGCGCAGCCGTGCGGCGCCCAGGCCGCCGCGCGGTATCACCGGCGAGCAGCCGACGATGCCATAGCGTTCGACGAGCGCCACCGCGAGCGCCTGCTCGACGGAACCCAGGAACCACCGGCCGCTCGGGAAGCCCGCGGCTCGTTCGGCATTCGCGGCTGCGACGAGGGCACCCACCCGCTCAAGGCCGGCGTCTGGTCTCGGCGACGACTCAGTGGCGCAAAGTAAACTGGAAAACGGTCCCGCGTGGAGTGTTCGGCACCACCCACAACCGGCCATTGTGCGCCTGGATGATCGCGCGGCAAATCGACAGGCCCATCCCCATGCCGTCTGATTTGGTCGTGAAGAGCGGGTTGAATATCCGATCGACGTCTTGCGAGTTGATACCTGTCCCGGTATCCGCAACCGACACCATGACGGCGTTGCCTTCGTACGCCTCGGATCTCACGCACAGCACTCTCGGTTCATCCTCGGCCGCCATGGCGTGAATGGCGTTCGTGATCAAGTTGAGAAGCACCTGCTGCAGCTGGACTCGATCGCCTCGAACCTCCGGCAGTTGCGTGCTCGGCTCGGCTTGGACCAGGATCCGGTGCTTCTGCAGATCGGCGCGTTCCAGGGCAAGTGCGTCCTGGATCAGCTCGTTGAGGTCGAGCAACGTTCGTGTCCGGTCATCATTCCTGAACATCGCGCGAATGCTTCCGACCACCTCACCCGCCCGATGACCATCCGCGACGATCCGTTTGAAACTGTCTCTGGCTCGATCGAGATTGGGCATCGAGCGATCGAGAAAACGAACACCCGCCTCGGCACTGGCGATCATCCCGGTCAATGGCTGACTGACCTCGTGAGCAATCGTGGCCGCCACCGCATCTCCCGTCATGAGTCGCGCCTGGCGCTCGCGACGGTGGGCGAGGACCGCGTCGAGCAGCCTCCCATAGATGGCCTGGATCTCGTACAGCAGGACAATCAGGACGATCGTACTGGAGAGGAATCCGATGACGCGGACGGCATACCAGCCGATGCTGAAGCGGGATGGCGTCGGATAGTAGCTGAGGGGTATCTCGATCGTGTACAGGCACATCACCACCATCAACCACAGATCGAGCATCGAGCGCCGCCGAATCCAGAGCGCGACGAGAGCGGACAGACTCAACAACGCGACGGGCGCCCCGGCATAAGGCCACTGCGGGCTGAGATGGAGGGAATCGAGAACCACACGAGGCAACAGCGGTTCGCCCGCGACGCAGATATACGCGACGACCGAGACCATTACCGCCGTCGTGGTGACGCTCAGGGCAATCGCCGAACGCGTCGTACCCTGCCAGGCTCGTGTGGTCGAATCCGCAGCCTTAGACAGGACATAGCCGATTACGAACAGAGGCAGGCCCGCGTGCTGGGAGAAGTACAGCCACGAGGTACTTTGCAGACCGCCAATGAGGCCGGCGTTGGGCGCAAACACGCCAGGAAATGCCAGGATCCAGGGGATGAGGATCAGCGCGGTGAAGAGGTATCCACTCGCGATCACGAGGATGGCACGCGAGCGCAGGATGGAAAACTGGACAAACAGCAGGATCGCCGTGATCGAATCGCACACGAACATCGCCGTTGCATACGCCGGCACGAAGGCGGCGACCGGGCTCGTCCGGATGGTCGACAGCGGCCCGAGGGTGATCAACCCGAAGACGATCAACAATCCGAGCACGACGGCAACCGCCAGGCGTGTCTGTGCCGGGCCCGGCGACAAGGTCGAGAGAATAAGCTGCTCTTCCTCTGAGAGGATGGCCGCTGTTTTCCGCATGGGAGCGACTCTTCGCACATCCGGGCCGCGTTGCATTTGGGCCTGGCGAACACGACTGGCAGGCTCGCCAACGTGCGTCTCGAGGGCTGAATGATACGCCCGAAACCCGAGGCGTCGTAACCATGTCGCGGCCCGCTCCAGTCGTGTTCGTCGTCGATGACGATGTGTCCGTGCGCGAGTCGCTGGAATTGCTGATCGACTCGGCAGGCTGGCAATCGAAGATCTTCGGATCCGCGAAGGAGTTCCTGTCCTATCCACGCATCCCGCGAGCCCCAGGCTGCCTGGTACTCGACGTGAGCCTTTCGGATCTCAGCGGTCTCGAGCTGCAGGCGCGCGTCGCTCTCGACGGGATTGACATGCCGATCATCCTCATCTCGGGTTACGGCGACGACTCGATGAGGGTTCGGGCGCTGTCGGCGGGAGCGGTTGTGTTCTTGACGAAGCCACTCGACGCTGACGAGCTGTTGCGCGCCATCCAAGACGCAATTGGACGCAGCGGCGGCGCGCCTGGTCACGAACGAGATGCGTGAAACGGCGACTCGCGTTCGCTTTCGCGCAGGGCTTCATGGCCGAGGCGCTGGAAGATTCAAGGGGTGCCGCATCCCTCGGCCGACACACGATCGGCCATCAGACTTTCGTATCGGCTATGGCGAATACGTGTCGGGAGGACAATAAACATACGAAGGTATCACCAATACGTTCGTCCAATAGATTCGCCTTCGCATGGATGCTGCAATGGCGTGAAAGAGCTGCCCTCGTGCTGGATACATCCGGGCATGGATGGCGCGCGAAGGAGAGCAGCCTTGATGCGAGGAGACACTACCATGGCAACTCAAACCGTAACCGGTTCCGAATCAGCCAGAACACCATCGACCGTCAGGATGCCCCAGTTACCGCTCCGCGAAATGGGGTTCAAGTACATACCGGCTGTACCCGTCGACAGCGGCGGCCTGCAAGACACCTTGTTCAGACTCGCCATCCGGCTCAAGCAGCGTGAGCAGCCACTGCAGGGCCTGTCCAGGACGTTCACGATCGGAGGATCGACAGCCCGCGCCTATAACTTCCTCTTCGGCACCGAAGCGGCCGACGAGAAGCAGGCAGCGGCTCACGAGCAACTGCGCGGCTCGCTGAGCCGTGACGCGTCGGAGATCACCCGCATCCTGGTCGCGGCACTCAACGAGCCACACCAGGATCAGGGCCAAACCGCGGTGGGCAGCGCCGACAAGCTGACCAGTCTCGCGCTCGACGATCCCAGACAATGGTCGATGTCGTGGACCACGCTTCCCGACGTCTACACCTCGGCATCGTCGCTTCTGGACGAATGGGCGGCGACGGTGGACGTGACGCAGTCCGATAAGGCGACCGAGGCGTTCTTTCCGACCATCGCGCGCTACGGCCTGTCCTTCAACCTGATTCTGCCGAGAAAAGTGCAGATCCACGAAGTGGGAACGTGGCGGGATCTCTTCGATACCGCGTGGACCCCGGCGCTCAATGCGGCGGCGAAAGCCGGCTTGTTGTACGTGATTGATTTGCGGATCTACGAGCCGCTGCACCCCCAAAACGTCGCCGGCGTTCCTCGGTTCACGCCGAGCACTGTCACCGTTCTGGTGCAGAACGCAACAACCAAAGCGTTGACTCCCGAGCTCGTTCGCGTTGCCGGCGGGAACAACGAACCAAGAGTGTTCAGCCGGCGGGGCGCGACGACCCCCTCGGCCTGGGTTTACGCCCTCCAGGCAGCGAAGGTCTCGATCACCGTCTACGGCGTCTGGCTCGGTCACGTCTATCAGTGGCACATCGTCACCGCTGCCATGGCGATGACGATGTTCGACAACCTTTCGGCGAATCATCCGGTCCGCAAACTGCTCGAGCCGCAGACGAACTATGTCATTCCGTTCGACAATGTGTTGCTCCTGACGTGGAGCGCGGTGGTGCCTCCGACTTCTATTGCGACCGCGCGACAGTTCGTCGAGCTCATGGATCTCTACGCGAAGGATCGGGCGTTCTTCGACGACGATCCGTCGACGAGGCTGGAGCAACTCGGGCTCGCCGAGACGGACTTCACCGTCCACGAGCCGTGGGACCAGTATCCCAACGTCGGCCGCCTGTTGGCCATCTGGAACGCAACCGGCCGGTACGTAAGCACGTACGTCGATCGAACCTATCCGACCGACCAGAACGTGCAGACGGATCAGGAGCTCCAGCGCTGGATTGCGGATTCCGGCAGAGAGGATCGCGGCAACGTCCGTGGCTTGCCAGTCGTCGATTCCAGAGATGCGCTGAAGCGGATCCTTCACAGCCTCGTGTACCGCATCACCGCACATGGCAGCAGTCGTCTTTACCGCTCGGCCAATCCGGCCCTCACGTTCGTCGCCAACTTCCCACCTTGCCTGCAGGACGCGAAGATCCCCGATCCAACCGTCAGCTTCGATACCAAGGCCTTGCTCCGGTTCCTTCCCAGAACAGGAAGCATTGGCTCGATGCTCCACTTCTACTTCACCTTCTGGGCTTCGACGCCCTACGTGCCGTTTGTGCCGATCGGGGGAGTCGAACACGAGCTGTTCTTCGACGATGCGGCGAGCAATCAGGCCTTAATCGAGCTGCGCCGCTTCATCGTCGGCTTCATCGAGAGCTTCGAGCCGGAAACGCCGCAGATTTGGCAGTGGGAGCGCAACATCGAAACGTGAACTCGCCGGGGCATCGGACTCCTTGTCGTCAAGCGCACCAACCATGAAGGAACATGCTATGAACCACGGACCCTACGATGAAAGATGCCGACCGCGGGCCCACTACCTCGTCGCGCATCGCCGCGGTGTCTGCCGACGTCTGAGTGTGACCCATGGGCCGAGACGACGAACGCTGCACCGAAGGAGTGGAAGGTCTCGATCAGGATGACTCGCCGCTCGCCTGAAAGGAGGGAGCAACAATGACTCAGACATTTGTGCGTTACAGTCCGGCCGTCGAACAGAACGAGCCCGATTTCGAACAAACCCTGCAGCAGGTCCTCGATGACATGAAACAGCACATGCGTGGCTCGCTCAAAACCGAGGGGATCGGGCTTGTGGTGCGCAACGCCCATGCCAAGGGTTACGGTCTGGCCCGGGGAGAATTTGAAATTCTCAGTGGAATGCCGAACGAATATGCGCAGGGCATCTACGCCAAACCGGGCCGACACGAAGCCATGGTTCGTTTCTCAAACGGGACCAATCACGTTGGTAGCGATCGGTTTCTGGGTCCGATCACCGGCATCGGGCTGAAGATTTTCGGGATAGAAGGAAAAACCCTCCTTGAGGATGAGCCGGACAGCCACACCTTCGACTATGCGCTGATCAACCAGCCGGTCTTCTTTGTGAACACGCTCGCGCATTATGTGTTCATTCAGTCTGTGTTTGCCAACCTTGGCCTGCCGCCGCCAGCGAATCTTACGCCGGAGGAAAGGCAGGCGGCACTCCACCGCGTTCTCTACAACTTTGTGACGGGCAAGGGCACGCTGCCTCCGGAGCAGTGGGCCTGGGAGGAGCTCGGCACTTTCCTGCAGATCGCGCAAACCAAGCCCGTGAATCTCCTCCTCTCGACGTATTGGACTATGGGTGCGGTGCGCCATGGCGACTACGTCGCAAAGGTTCGTGTGGCCCCGGTTCAATCGTTCGCCGACCGCGTTGAACAGCGAGCTCTCGATCTCACTTCTGCCGAACAAGTCTTCCGGCCGGCGCTCGTAGCGGAGTTGCGCAAGCAACCCTACGAGTTCGAGATCCAGGTCCAGCTCTGCACGGATCTGGCTCAAATGCCCGTTGAGAAAACGACAGTACGTTGGCCCGAGAGCCTCTCGCCGTATGTGACCGTCGCGAAATTGCGGCTGCCGCAACAGGACATCGGCGGGGAAGACAATTTCGAAAAGATGGACAAGACTTCGATGACCGCCTGGCGCGTCACGGAGCAGCACCGTCCGCTCGGCAGCATCATGCGTTCGCGCAAGGAGGTCTACCGGCAATCATCCATCCTACGCCACCAAACAAATAACCAGGAGCGTAAGGAACCGAAGAACCTGGCAGAAGTGTTTGGGGAGCAGATGGCTGCCGGCCGGTAGGTTGGGCGCGCCGGCCCGACGGAATCACCGACGTGGACGCCGTGGTGGTACGCGAGGGCAAGAACCTCAAAGGGCGGGCGCTCGGGTTCGTGCTCGGGACTGTCGGCAAGCGTGTTTTGGAAAGGGCATTTGGAAACACCGTCAAGGCCATCGAAGCCCGCAATAGCGAGGCACGAGCCACACCGCTTCGATAGTCAATTCCTGGTGGCGGGCCTCAGGCGCAGCGTCGCGGCCATGGTGACCAGGTCAGCGAGCGACTCCGCCTTCATCTTCCGCATCACCTGCCCTCGGTGCGCCTTGACAGTGATCTCGCTAATGCCGAGCTCGCCGCCGACCTGTTTGTTCAAGAGACCGGAGACGACGAGCGCCATCACCTCGCGTTCGCGCGGCGTCAGCGACGCATGGCAGCTGCGCAACACCCGCAGCTCCGATTCCTGACGGAGTGCTGCGCGACTTCGCTCGATCGCGCCACCTATCGCGTCGAGGAGCGCGTCGTCCTTGAACGGCTTGGTCAGAAACTCGACCGCTCCCGCCTTCATCGCCTGCACCGACATCGGCACATCGCCATGACCGGTGATGAAGATGATGGGCATCTCGGTCCGATCGACGAGCTGCTTCTGCAGCTCGAGACCGTTGAGGCCCGGCAGCGTCACGTCGAGGACCAGACAGCTGGGACGGGTGGCACGAGGGCAGGCGAGAAACGCCTGAGCGGATTCGAACGTGTGCGGCTGCCACCCGGAGCTCTTGATCAGCAGCTCCAGCGATTCTCGCACCGAGATGTCGTCGTCTACGACGAATACGATGCCTGTGCTCTCCGCCATGGCTGCGACCTCCCACACGCGGGCTGCACGCGATGGGATCCCAGTATAGGGCCGGCGGATGACGTTCTCCTGAAACATGGTGGTCATGCTTACCTCTTCCCGAGCGCGGCGTCGACGGCTTCGAGCAGCGCGGCGTCGCTGAAAGGCTTGAATAAGCACGCGACGGCCCCTTGCGCTACAAGGCGCGGGTGGAGCGACTTGTCGCCTTGCGCGGTGATGAAGACGATTGCAAGCGTTTTCCCGCGGCGCTTCAATTCCTGCTGAAGATCGGGTCCGCTCATGCCTGGCAATCCGACGTCGAGGATCAAGCAGTTCGTCGTGTTGGCGGCGTCTGAGTCGAGGAACTCTTCGGCCGACGCAAACGCCTGAACGGCAAAACCGACGTGCTGCAGCAGGTCGGGAAGCGACTCGCGCACGGAGTCGCTGTCATCGACGACCGCCACGAGTGGACGGTGGTTGATCATGCGGTTCTCAGCCATCGGATCAGCGTTCTCTTGGTTTGGCTCATTCCCTTGCACAGCGTGCGCCATTCCGCCGCAACGGTCCATTGGACCTTGGTATCGGTTGTCGCCAGCCTGGCCGCACGGCTGACGATCACAGTTCCGTATTGGCTCTTGAAGCGAGCGGTATGGAGAATGAGAAGCTGGCGCCCGGTCCGTCGTTCGGCTCTGCCCAGAGGCGACCGTGATGCATCTCGACGATGGAGCGGCTGACGGACAATCCGATCCCCATCCCTCCGCTCTTCGTCGTGTAGAAGGGGTCGAATAGCTTGCCCAGGCTCGGCGGGTCGATGCCCACGCCGGCGTCCCGCACGGTCAGGCGGATGCGATTGCCGTCGTCACGCTGGGTCTTGATCACGACTTGTCTCGGCCGGTCGTCCACGTGGCTCATCGCGTCTGTAGCGTTGCGCAGCAGGTTCAGGATGACCTGCTGAAGTTGCACACGGTCACCGGTTACGGCGGGGAGATCGTCGGCCAGCTCCGACTGAAGAACGACCCGGTTTCTCCGAAGGTCATCCACCGAGAGCGCAACGACCTCTCGCGTGGCCTCATTCAGATCCAGCGATTCCGGCGTGAACTCTTTCTTGCTGAACAGCGCACGCAGCCGGGCGATCACATCCGAGGCGCGGTTGCCATCGCGAATGGTCCGGCGCGCGGTTTCGCGCGCGCCGTCGATATCCGGAGGATCGGCCGCCAGCATCCGCAAGCAGGTACCCGCATTGGTAATGATGCCGGAGAGCGGCTGGTTGACCTCATGCGCAATCGAAGCGGTCAGCGCGCTTACGGTGGTGATTCGCGCTACATGGGCGAGCTCGGAGCGGGCGCCGTTGAGCGCCGTCTCGGCCCGCTTGCGACCTTCGATGTCCGTGTTGACGCCGTACCATTTCACGATGGCCCCGGTCTGGTCGCGCAGCGGACTCGCACGAAAGAGAAACCAGCGATAGTCACCGTCAGCGCGGCGCAGCCGCGCTTCGGCCTCTCCAGGTGATTCAGACGCGAGGATGCGTTGCCACGTCGCCGCCAAGGCACCCAGGTCCTCCGGGTGCACGGCGGCCGTCCAACCCCAATTCGCCGCCTGCTCCGCCGGCAGGCCGATGAAGTCAAGGTAGTGCTGGTTGAAGAACTCGGCGCTTCCATCCGGGCGTGCCGACCATGCCAGGGCTGGAATCGTGTCGATGATCAGCTTGAGGTTGCGTTCGCTCTCGCGGATCGCGTCCTCGGCGCGTTTCCGGTCGTCGACGTCCGTCAGTAACACGCACCAGCGAACGATTTGGCCGCTGGCATCGCGAAGCGGAAAGCCGTTGTTCTGGAACCAGTGATAGGCGCCGTCCGACCGCCGGAGGCGCTGCACGATTTCATATGGAATGCCCGACGAAATCGAACGCATGAACACCTCCGCGACGTGCGGAAGGTCCTCAGCATGAACCGTGCCGTTCGTCCCCCATTGCCTCAGCTCTTCCAATGTCTGGCCGGTGTACTCGAGGATCTGGCGATTGACGAATTCGACGTCGCCGTCCGTGGTCAGGAGCGCGACCAGGCCTGGAATGCTGTCGATGACCAGGCGCGAATTGCGTTCACTCTCGCGCAACGCCTCATTCGCCGCGGCGAGCTCGCCTCGCAGCCGCGTGATGTACTCAGCGGAAGATTCGCGTGGTGCGTCCATGTCACGCCTTGGCTACGCCTGCCACGGGCTGTTGGCACAGCGCAGGGCATCAGCCTGGGGGACCATCCCGGATCATGCCATCTCCCGGGAACGACCGCCAAGAAAGCGGTCGCGAGGGGCGTGTGCAGCTCGATCGGTGCTTCCGTCATGCTCGGCGTCACTTCACGACTATTCCGGAAAACTGGGCCGGAGATGCATTTCATCGGGCCCGGCGGCGCGATGCTCGCCACCGCGTCCGATCTTCTGTGCGACGATCTGGACAACGACATCAAGGCGACGAACTTGCTCAGTTACACCGCCAACCTGGTGGTGGGCGCTCGCGCCGGGACATTCTGTTGTTCCCTACGCCACGGGGGCATCGGCGGGCTGACGATGCTGTGACGGACTCTCGAGGACCGTGGTTCGAATGCCGGCCACCCCCGACGTTCCCGCGCCCGGCCCCACCTGAACGAGATCGGCGATCTCGCGCGGCGTCAGCCGACGTCCAGCTGTCCCCTGACTGGCGTGGGCGACGATCAGCGAGACACACAAAACGAGCGCCAGCACGAGCCGAATGCGAAAAGGCATTGGGCATCCTCCAATTCGAGCGATTCAGCGGTTCAGAAAGTCCACAAGCTTCGGGATGACCTGCTCGGGCGCCTCTTCCATGAGCCAATGTCCCGACGCCTTGACGATCACGCCCTCGACGTTGTCGGCGACCAGTCGGCCTTGTTGAATCAGGAACTCGCCTCCCGCCTTTTCTCCACTCAGCACGAGCATGGGCATCGTCAATTTGACCTTCGCAAACTCCGCGAAGTCCTTGGCATCCTGCGCAAACGCGCGGAACACCTCGAAGCCGGCGCGCATGCCGCCAGGGCGCGCGTAGGCCGCCGCGTAAAACTTGCGATCGGCTTCGGGCACCGACCGTTTGGGGTCGGCGGCAAAGTCGTTCCAGAAATGCTCGAAGTAGATCCGTTCACGGCCGGCCACGAGCTTGAGCGGCACCTCGCCGTAAAAGTGAAAGTGCCACAGGTCCCGCAAGAGCCAGACGCTCTCCCAGTCGCCAACGCCGGGAAGGAAGGCATCCATCAGCACGATGCGATCGACTTCGGCTGGGTATTGCGCAGCATAGGCGTAGGCGACCATCAAGCCGATATCGTGACCGACGATCTTCACCCGCTTAAATCCCAAGGACGTCGCAAGCCCGTGGATGTCCTGCGCCAAGGTCCTCTTGTCGTACCCGGTATCGGGCTTGGACGATTGGTCAAACCCTCGCAGGTCCGGGGCGACCACCGTATGCGTCGTCGCCAGTTGTTCGATCAGCGGCCGCCACATGTGACCGGTTTGGGCGTAGCCGTGAAGAAGGATCACAGGGTCGCCCTTGCCTGCCACCAGATAGTGCAGGCGGACGCCGTTCACGTCGGCAAATCGCTCATTAATCGGGACCCGCTGCTGTACCTCCGGTGGACCGATAACACCAGCGATGACGACCAAGCTTGCAACGCTTCCAAGAACTCGGCTCCTCATGTGAGTCTCCCCGCCGCGAGTTGATCAGACCACTTTCTCCTTAGGTCAGCGTAATTGAAGACGGCGCGTTGCGTCGGCCTGCCTCCAGAAGCACAATGGCGGCAGTGAGGGCGCGCAATGAAAAGGAAACGCATTCTGATTACGGGAGCTGGTTCGGGCTTTGGGGAGCTAGCCGCGATCGGATTGGCAAGGGAGGGCCATGATGTGATTGCCGGCGTACAGATCTGGCCTCAAGCGACCGCACTCCGACGGAGAGTTGAGGCGCTTGGCGTGATGAGCCTCCGAGTGGAAAAACTTGATCTCCTGCATCCCTACGATATTCGAAACGCGCTGAGTTGGGACATCGATATCCTGGTGAATAACGCGGCAATTGCCGAAAGCGGGCCCATCACCGAAATCCCGATGGAGCTGCTTCGAGGCATGTTCGAGACGAATTTTTTTGCCCCGCTGGAACTGACGCAGAAGTTCGTCCGCAAGTTCATCGATGAGGGTCGAACCGGAAAGATCGTATTCACCAGCTCGATCGGCGGCTTGATCTCGATTCCCTATGGCGGTCCCTATGCCGCGACCAAACATGCACTGGAAGCGATCGCCGGGTCGATGCAGGCCGAGCTGGCCCCGTTTGGCGTTCAGGTGCAAGTGATCAACCCCGGAGGTTATCTCACCGGCTTCAATGAAACGGAGGCCGAGTCCGCTTCACACTGGATGGATGATTCCAGGAATTACGTGAAGAAAGCCGACGTGCAAGGCTTCTTTGACAGAATCCTCGGCGATGAACAGAACCGGATGGATCCCCAGCTGATGGCCGACGCCATGGTGGAGATTATCCCGAAAGAAACAGGCCTCTTTCGAAACGTTGTACCGCAGTTGGCCGAGGACATGGTGAAAAGCCTCCAGCGCGACGGTTGGACGAACAAGATCGACCTGCCTCCTTTTGAAAGGCAGAAACCCGCGTAGCGTGTACGGTCGGTCGACGCTGTAGCACACCAACAGCCCGGCACCGAAGGCCACGAGATCCCAGGGGCAAAGCGTCCACCGACGTCCGTCCGGTCCGGACTGCGGCCGCCGGGCCGCGTCTAACTTAACCTTAATGTGCCCCCGCGATCGGGGGGATCGGGTCCGATTCGGTCGCTTCTGTCGACTGCGAAATGGCCTCAATGCGGACCATCGACAAGAGCTTGTCTGTCGGGTTCCCGTTCACCGCTTCCCGTACGCCGTGAAAATGTAATCTTTTTTCTTCGCGATCGTGTGGCACGCGAACCCGCATTTGGCGTCGTTCCTCTGGGGCGGCGTATCGGATGACGTGAAGGGCGTGAACCTGTCGGACGCGGCGTCATACTTAAACTGCGCCCATCCCCATCCGCCAGAGTCCGCGAATCTCTTGCTATCCCTCACCATGAAACCAACGCCGTTCAGGGTACCCGGCACCACTGTCGTCGGATCGGGGGCCTCCGTACTCTTTTCAGGCTTCCAAGCGATCTTCACGGTCTTGGAGCCCTCGGGGAAAGGCTTGCCGTTGCCGGGAACACCGGCCCGGTAAGCATCGATCATGACGCGATTGGCGAGGATCACATTGATCCCGGCCGCCGACTGACTAACGGCGACAGTCTGCCAGTCTTCGTATCCTCTGAACTCAGAGAATACGAGCCCACCCGGCACCCGCACCGAGTATTTATCCTGGGCGACGAGGGACAAGCCCAAGACGGCAAGCACCCCCGCGACGGTGACAGCGAGGATACGTTTGCTCATTATCCCCAACCTCCGCCGTGCTTGCCGGTCGTCAGACATGTCCGCTGCTTCACGCTTCATGTCGACTTTCGCCGTGCTCACGTCGCTAGTCGTTTCTTTGCTACGTCCTGTGCTGGTGCTCATAGCTTCCTCCTTTACCATGTGCCGAAGTCGGTGAGCTTCCCATCTCCTCGAAAGAGCCTGGCCCTGGCCGCCTCGAGCGCCGCGGCGGGCCGGCTGTCATCGAGGTTGCGCGCCATCCCCAATACCCATTTGGAAACCTTTGGAAAATCCACCGTCCATTCCCACGCGTGATGCCGCCAGCAGACGAGCGCGATCGGCTTCCGCCAACGTTTCAGCCGAGCGAAGCAAGGTCTTGGACGGCACACAGCCCCAGTACGGACACTCGCCACCCACCAATTCCCGCTCAACCACCGCGAGCGTCAACCCGCTGTCCTGAAGTCCGGCCGCGATCGCTTCGCCGGCGACACCACCTCCGAGACAGACGACGTCGAATTCCAGGGGCAACGTTCCTCCTTCCTGGACCCTCCGCGCGCCACCTCACGAGTCTCCTCGTCCTCCCAAGTCTTTGGTATTGGACGATCGTATTGGTTGCGCACTTGTCCCGGTGCAACACCATCGTCCAATGGATCTCGCCCGATGATTGCAATACGTTCCTCAAATGAGATCGCTCCAACCAGTCATCCATCGCATTGCGCTTCCAGGCGGGATCATCGCTGGTGCCGCATCGATCGTCCTCGTCGTCTCGGCGATGTCTACCGGCCGGGCAGAGCACGACGGCAACGCCATCCGGCCGTTTCGCGTCACCATTGCGCAGCCGGAACTCGATGAACTGCGCCGGCGCGTACTGGCCACGCGATGGCCGGACAAAGAGACCGTTCCGGATCAGTCGCAGGGTATCCAGCTGGCGCGACTGCAGCAGCTCGTTCATTATTGGGGCACCGCGTACAACTGGCGCAAGGCAGAGGCGAAGCTGAATGCCTTGCCGCAATTTACGACGACCATCGACGGCATTGACATTCATTTCCTCCACGTCCGTTCGCGTCATCTGAACGCGCTTCCGCTGATCGTGACGCACGGCTGGCCTGGATCGATACTCGAACAACTCAAGATCATCGGTCCGCTCACGAATCCAACCGCCCACGGAAGCCGCGCCGAGGACGCTTTCGACGTGGTGATTCCCTCAATGCCTGGCTACGGGTTCTCCGGCAAGCCGACAGACGCAGGCTGGGGGACGGAACGCATCGCGCGAACCTGGATCGAGCTGATGCAGCGCCTCGGATATACCCGCTATGTCGCGCAGGGTGGCGACTGGGGCTCTCCCGTGTCGAGTGCCATGGCACGCCTGGCGCCGGCTGGCCTGCTCGGCATCCATATCAACTTGCCAGCGATCGTGCCGCCCGATGTGGCGGCGCTGCTCGCCACGGGCGCGCCGGCACCGGCAGAGCTCACGGCGAAGGAACGCGCGGCGTACGACGCGTTCGATGCATCCGCCAAGCAAGGAAACCGGTCCTACGCGGTGATGATGGGCACCAAGCCCCAGACCATCGGCTACGCCGTGACGGACTCCCCTGCCGGCCTGGCGGCGTGGATGCTCGGCCATCCGGGTTTCTCACAGTGGACGTACAGCAGCAGCGATCCCGAAAAATCGCCGGACGAAGTGTTGGACGAAGTTACCCTGTACTGGCTGACGAACAGCGCGACATCGGCGGGACGCCTGTACTGGGAGGCCGGCGGACGCAGTCCGGCGTTTTCAGCTCCCGAGAGAACGTCGGAAATCTCGCTCCCGGTGGCCATTACCGTGTTTCCGGAAGAGCTCTATCGAGCCCCGGAGACATGGGCTCGACGAGCGTATCGCAACCTGATTCTACTTCAACGAGGTCGACAGAGGCGGGCACTTCGCGGCGTGGGAGCAGCCCGAACTCTTTTCGGCCGAACTCCGGGCGGCGTTTCGATCGCTCCGATCGCAGTGAAGCATGGACGACACATTTGATCTGACTTTGCGGTCAGCGGTGTACCGGCATTTCGCGAATACGGGCCAATCTCCGACGCTCGATGACATGGGCGCTGTGACCGGCGCCACGAGCGAGCAAGTCATGGACGGGTATCGCCGTTTGTACGCCAAACGCATGCTCGTCCCGGCTGCCGATTTCGCCTCCATCCGAATGGCGCCGCCGTTTTCCGGCATCTCCACCCAGCATCGGGCGATCGTCAGCGGCAAGGAATACTTCGCAAACTGCGCTTTCAGCCTCGCGGAGTCGCCGGTCGGTCTTGCCGCCTGGCTGATTGATCACGATCCGCACTCGTACGAACAGATCGTCCGCGCGTTTCAAGGGCGCCCCGACGGATCCCTGACCCGCGACGAGATCCTCGACAACATCACGCTCTATTGGGTGACCAACACCGGTACCTCCGCGGCACGCCTCTATTGGGAGGCCGCGCGCATCCCGTACAAGGGACAGGTCACGCTGCCGACGGCATTCACGGTCTTCCCCGGCGAGCTGTATCGTGCGCCTCGAAGCTGGGTCGAGCGCACCTATACGAATCTGATCTACTTCAACGAAGTGGACAAGGGCGGCCACTTCGCGGCGTGGGAACAACCGCAGCTCCTCGCGGAAGAGGTCCGCGCGGCGTTCAAGTCGCTGCGGTAGGTTCCAGCAGCGGAGGTGCCGTCATGGTGTTCGAGACACTAAAGGTGCGCCAGGAAGGAGCCGTTCTGTTCGCGGACATTGCGGCCCCGCCGATGAATCTTCTGGGAACCGAACTGGTCCGCGATCTCGTCGCCCTCATTCAAACCGCTGAGGCCGACGACGGGTGCCAGGTACTCGTGTTCACGAGCGCTGACGCCGACTACTTCATTTCGCACGTCGACGTGACGCGGGTCGCCGAGTATCGGGAGCACACGGTCAAGCTGACCGGCGAAGCGTCGCTCGGCCTCTTGTTACGCTATCTGAGCGCCAGCCGCCTTGTCACGATCGCGCAGATCGAGGGGCGCGTCCGCGGCGCCGGCAGCGAGTTCGTGCTGGCGTGCGACATGCGCTTTGCCGCGCGAGAGTCAGCAATTTTCAGCCAGCCGGAGCAGGCCTTCGGCTTGATCCCCGGCGCGGGCGGCGTCCAGCACCTGACGCGTCTCCTCGGCCGCGGGCGGGCGCTCGAGGTCATGTTGAGCGCGGACGATTACGACGCGGACCTGGCCGAACGGTATGGGTGGATCAACCGCGCGTTGCCCGCCGCCGCGCTTGGCGAGTTCGTCAGATCGCTCGCGCGTCGGATCGCCGGGTTTCCGGCCGCCGGACAAGTCGTCGTCAAGGATCGGGTCAATGCGGTCGCGCTCGCGCCGGCCGACGACTTCCGTCGCGATTCGAATCTGTTCGGGGAGGCCCTGCGCACCCCCGAGGCGCAACGCCGGATCCGAGTGGCGATGGCGCGCGGCTTCCAGACGCGCGACGGGGAGATCGCGCTGGGTCGGATGGTGGGCGATCTCGGCTGATCCCCAATCGCGAGGCTCTTGTCACACTTCGCACGCCGACCTCGTCCTACCACTGGGACCAGGAGAGGACGTCTCGAAAAGTTACGCCCCTGTCGGACTCGGGGCTCCAATCACAGGAGCCTGGTCCGAATATCCATCTCGGAGCTGAGCGTGAGGTGGACGGGACAGCGATTCGCGATCTCCAGCAGTCGCGTCCGCTGACCCTCGTCCAGGACTCCGCCGAGCTCGATGTCGCGTTCGATCACGGTGAGCCTGGCCTCACCGGTTTCGCAATCGGCACAGTCCTGAGCGTGAACGCGTGAGTGACGGAGGCGAACGGTGACCTGCTCGAGGGCCCACCGTTTCCGACGTGCGTACAGGACCAGCGTCATCGACGTGCACGAGCCGAGTGCAGCCAGGAGCAGGTCGTAAGGCGTCGGGCCGCGATCTGTTCCGCCCGCCAACACCGGCTCATCGCTGACGAATCGATGCGAGCCTGCGATGATTGCCTGCGCAAGCGTGTCGGCCTTCCCCTGAACGATGACGAGACCCTGAGCTGGCTGATTAGCGCTCATCGCAGTCGTGCCTATTCTGGCTCGGCCGATCGACGTCCGTCCAATCGCCGCGGTCCACGGCATTGATCGATTCCAGGGTTGCCCGATACCTTCGTCTGATAGACCCGGCGTCGCCCATCTGGTTTCATGCGCTCCAGGAGAGCAGCATGAAACGTCAACACATCACGGCACTGCTGATCGTCGCGGCGTCCGTCTTCGTCGTCAGCGTCGTGCTGGCGGCACAGGATCGATTCACCTTGAAGACGCCGAACGGCATTTCATTCTCGGAATTCAAAGGGTACGAGGCGTGGCCGGTGATTGCACCAAGCCAGCCCGACGACGCCGACGGCTGCGGTTCGGCGCCGCCTCCTGGGTGCATCAAGGCAGTGCTCGGGAATCCCGTGATGATCAAGGCCTACGCCGACGGCATTCCAGCCAATGGCAAACCCGTTCCCGACGGCGCGGTGATGGCCAAAGTCGAATGGGCAAAAAAGAACGTCCCCGGGCCGCCGTATGCGGTCACCATGCCCGGACCGCTCATCGAGGTGTCGTTCACGATGAAGGACTCGAAGCGCTTCCCCGCCACCAACGGCTGGGGGTACGCCACCTTCAGGCACGACGCCGCCTCTGGCACCTGGAAGCCGTTCGGGAACGGCCCGGAGTTCGCGAACACCTGTCACAAGTGCCACACGCTCGTGAAGGCACGCGATTTCGTCTTCACGAGCTACGGCCAGAGGTGACCGACCGGCGCCGGCCGCGATCGATGTGCTCAGACATGTGCGCGCTCCAACCCGCATCATTGCAGCATCCAGACGTTCATGAATCCATTGGACGATGGTGTTGGTCGGGGTCATCGATACCTTCGTCTGATGGACTCGGCGTCGCGGGTCTGGTGTCATCGCTCGGGGGACATGGTCATGCGAACGATTCGACTGATTGCCATCGCCGCACTCATCGCTGGAGGCGGTGTGGCGCTGCACGTGGCACAGGCGCAGCAGACGGGAAGCAAACGAACCGACCTGCAACGGCACGATCTCAGCGCCGCCGGCCGCGAAGTCATCCAGGTCCGAGTGGACTTCGACCCGGGATATCTCTCGCCGAGGCACACGCATCCCGGCGAAGAGATCATCTACGTCATCGAGGGCACGCTGGAGTACGAGATCGAGGGCCAGCCGCGAGCGACGGTCAAGGCCGGCGATGTCTTGTTCGTCCCGGCGGGAAAGATCCACACAGGGAAGAACGTCGGCAGCGGCAACGGGGCGGAGCTCGCCACCTATGTCGTCGAAAAAGGGAAGCCACTCATCACCGTGGTCAAGTGAGCGCGCGACGCTGAACGGTGAACGCACGTGGACACATTCGACCGTCGTCGATTCCTGGACAGGATGGCCATGCCGGTGGCAGCCGCGCGGCTGGGTCTGTTTGGCACCGCTGCGCTGGCTGAAGCTGGCTGCTACGCGAGTCGCGCCACCGGCGGCCAGTCGCGCGAGCTGGCCGCGCTCGGCCGAGGTACCCCATGGATCAATTCGCCACGTCTGACGGCGGCCGACCTGTCAGGAAAAGTCGTGCTCGTCGACTTCTGCACCTATACCTGCATCAACTGGCTGCGCACACTGCCCTACATCCGCGCGTGGGCGCAGAAGTACCGGCAGGGCCTCGTGCTGATCGGCGTGCACACGCCCGAGTTCGCCTTCGAACAGAACGTCGACAATGTGCGCCGCTCCGTCCAGCAGATGAAGGTCGAATATCCGATTGTCATCGACAATGACTATGCCATCTGGCGCGCATTCAACAACGAATACTGGCCGGCTCTCTACTTCATCGATGCGCGCGGCCGCGTGCGGGAGCACCACTTCGGCGAGGGTGAGTACGAACGGTCGGAGAGAACCATTCAGCGATTGCTGACGGAAGCCGGTGCTACTGGCATTGATAGCAGCGTCGTTTCGGTGGATGCCAGTGGTGTCGAAGCGGCCGCTGATTGGGGCAACTTGAGGTCTCCAGAGAACTACCTCGGCTACGACCGGACGCAGAACTTCGCGTCACCCGGCCGCGCTCAGTTGAATCGACAGCGCGTCTATGCGGCGCCAGCACGCCTGGCACTGAACCAATGGGGGCTCGTCGGGAACTGGACGGTGGGCCGGCAGGCAACGGTCCTGGGAAGCGCCCCGGGACGGATCGTGTGCCGCTTTCATGCCCGCGACGTTCATCTCGTCATGGGGCCGTCACAGCCGGAGAATCCGGTGCGTTTTCTCGTGTCGATCGACGGGCAGCCGCCAGGTCCGGCGCATGGCCTCGACGTTGACGACGGCGGCAACGGCACCGTGGTTGAACAGCGGCTCTATCAGCTGATCCGCCAGCCGCAGCCCATCCTCGATCGAACGTTCGAGATCCAGTTCCAGGACGCAGGAGTGGAGACGTTCGCGTTCACCTTTGGGTGACGCGAAGGGATACTCGACCTCAGCCCATCCATGAACGGACTGATACGAAGGTATGGATCGATACCTTCGTCTGATAGATCCGGCCTCGCGGGTCTGGTTTCATGCGATCGCGATCAAGCCACTCGAACGACTGACCCACCGCGGTGCCGTAAGGAGATTGCCATGAGCCTTCAGAAAGTCCAGACCGACAAGTCCACCACCACTCGCGACGAGGAGACCAGGACCGCAACCAGTGCTGACAAGACCGCCATTCGTCCATTTCGGGTGGATGTTCCCGTAGCGGAGCTCACCGAATTGCGCAGGCGTATCGACGCCACCAGATGGCCCGAACGAGAAACGGTCACCGATGCGTCGCAGGGCGTGCAGCTCGCGACGACTCAGGCGCTGGCGCGCTATTGGGCGACCGAGTACGACTGGCGCAAGTGCGAGGCCAGGCTGAACGCCCTACCGCAGTTCATCACCGAGATCGATGGACTCGACATTCATTTCATCCACGTTCGTTCGAAACACGAAGATGCGTTGCCGCTCATTGTCACGCACGGTTGGCCCGGCTCGGTCGTCGAGCAGTTGAAGATCGTCGATCCGCTGACCAATCCCACCGCACACGGCGGAAATGCCTCCGATGCCTTCCACCTGGTGATCCCGTCAATGCCGGGCTACGGATACTCAGGCAGACCGACCACCACCGGGTGGGATGTTCCTCACATCGCGCGTGCCTGGGTCGTGCTGATGAAGCGCCTCGGATACACGAAGTTCGTGGCGCAAGGCGGCGATTGGGGCGCGGTGGTCGTCGACATGATGGGAGTGCTGGCACCCCCGGAGTTGCTCGGCATTCACACCAACATGCCCGGCATCTTTCCAGCCGACATCGATGCGGCGGCATTCTCTGGCGCGCCGGCGCCAGCGGGTCTCTCAGCCGATGAGACACTCGCGTACGAGCGTCTGCAGTTCGTCTATCAAAAGGGAATCGCCTACGGGTTCCAGATGGGGCTGCGACCGCAGACGTTGTACGGCATCGCGGATTCACCCGTCGGCCTGGCGGCGTATTTCCTTGATCACGACGCACGCAGCTATGAGCTGATCTCACGCGTCTTTCAAGGACAAGCCGAGGGCCTCACGCGCGACGACATCCTCGACAACATCACGATCACCTGGTTGACGAACACGGCGCTCTCCGGCGCCCGTCTCTACTGGGAGACTTTTGGCAAACTCGGGTATTTCAATGCCAAAGGCGTCGCCATCCCGGTTGCCGTGAGCGTCTTCCCTGACGAACTCTATCCAGCCCCGCGGAGCTGGACGGAGCGGGCGTATCCCAAACTGATCCACTACAACAAGCTCGACAAAGGCGGCCACTTTGCGGCTTGGGAACAGCCCCAGCTTCTTTCAGAAGAGATTCGCGTGGGCTTCAGATCACTGCGCAAGGAGCGGAGCACCTCTGCGGCGTAAGGTCGTCGCTTCGTCGCGGATGGCTGACACGTCGACCGCGTGTCGCCTCCGCGGCGAAGCGCGCCCCCGTCAGGGGCCGAGCTCCCAACTGTCATGCTCACCGCCACATCTGCGAGTCGAGCCTCTGAGACTGTGCTGTTTGGGACAGTGTGAAAAGACCACGGCAAATAAACTGTTCACTCGTATGTTTTTTGCGGGAGCTGCGTCTCCTTTGCGCCGGCCCTCATTTTTCGTGAACTGATCGAGCATGCAAGGGATGGACGATTGTACGTGTGTCGAACATGAACAACTCAACGGGCGATTGGGTCGGCAGGCATCACGACGTCGCTGCTGACAGTCGGGCGGATGACGGCGTGCGCTGGAATGAAGAACGGTATCGGACACTGTTCGACTTGGGTCCTGTGGCTGTCTATTCCTGTGATGCCTCCGGTGTCATTCAGGAATTCAACCGTCGCGCCGTGGAATTGTGGGGCTGCGAACCGGCGGCCGGCGATACCGACAAACGATTCTGTGGCTCGTTCAAGCTATTCCGCCCGGACGGCCGTTTCATGCCGCACGACCAGTGTCCCATGGCCGAGGTCATCACCGGCACGCTACTGGAGGCGTGCGACGAGGAGGTGGTCATCGAGCGGCCTGACAGCTCGCGGATTACCGTCGTCGTGAACATCCGTCCGCTGAAAAGTGACCGAGGCGCCATCATAGGAGCGATCAATTGCTTCTACGACATCACGGCGCGCAAGGACACCGAAGAAAAGCTGCGCGACTCGAACCGCCGCACGACTGAGTTCCTGGCGATGCTCGCCCATGAGCTGCGCAATCCGCTCGCACCTATCTTGAACTCGCTTGCCATCATGCGCAGCGCCCGGAAGCTGGAATCCTCGAGCTCACCTCGGCCGTGGCCGGGCGAATCGGGACCAGCTCCCGCCAATCCGGCCAACACGGCGATGGATGTGCTGGACCGGCAAGTCGGACAAATGGTGAAGCTGGTCGACGACCTGCTCGACGCGGGGCGTCTCAGCCGCGGCAAGTTGGTTCTTCGCAAGGAGCGCGTCGAATTGTCGTCGGTCGTGCACCACGCGGTGGAAGCCGCTCGTCCGCTGTGCGAAGCCCTGGATCAGGAAATGACGGTGACATTGCCGCAGGTGCCGGTGTACCTGAACGCCGACCCGACCCGCCTGGCGCAGATTGTCGGCAACCTGTTGAACAACGCCAGCAAGTTCAGCGACCGCGGCAGTCGCATCTGGCTGACAGTCGAGCGCTCAGAGACATCCGGAGCCGGTGCCATCGAGCATGTGTCACGCGAACTGCCGCCGAGCGTCCTCATCCGTGTGCGCGACACAGGCCCCGGCATCGCGGCCGATCAACAGTCACGCATCTTCGAAATGTTCACGCAAGTGGATACCGCGCTAGAGCGGGCGGTGACGGGACTCGGGATTGGCCTGACGCTGGTAAAGACCTTGACAGAGATGCACGGCGGCTGCGTGGACATCACCAGTACGGGCATCGGTCAGGGCAGTGAGTTCATCGTGCGGTTGCCGATCCTGGTAGAAACGGTTGCACTGCCGGCGCCCGCGATGACTGCCGATCCGGCCGTCACGGCGACGGGGCTCCGTATTCTGGTCGTCGACGACAACCGGGACGCTGCCGACATGCTTGCGATGTTCCTCCAGCTCAGCGGACATGAAACGCACACGGCCTACGACGGTCTGGAAGCTATCGACGCGACCACGAGACTGCAACCCGACCTGGTCCTGCTCGACATTGGCTTGCCACGCCTCAACGGGTACGAAGCGGGTCGCAGGATTCGAGAACAGCACAAAACGGGCCGGCCGGTGCTGGTGGCCCTGAGTGGCTGGGGTCAGGACGAGGATCGCCGGCGCTCGAAGGAGGCTGGCTTTGACGCGCATTTGGTCAAGCCGGTGGATGAGATCGCCCTTCGCAAGCTGCTGGTCGACCTCGGCGCACGCAAACAAGAAGCAAACGTCAGAACACCCCCTCGAGAGTTAGCCCTCTAGAACGATCACGACCAGAGCGGATCGAGGCTCCGGGAGACCGATCCCGACGACGGAGGTCAGACATGCCCGCGACCGTGGAACCGAAGTCGCTCAACGCCTTCATTCAGGGAAATCACCGCGAAATCATCGGCGAGTTCAGTGCATTCGCGCGAACGCTCATGCCGCCCAAATCTCCAATGACCGACCAGGAGTTGCGCGACCATTGCGAGGAGCTCCTGCTCGCCGTCGCCGAGGATCTCGACACCGCGCAGACCTCCGAGGAGCAATCCCAAAAATCCAGGGGTCAGGGCAGCGCGAAGATCATGGGGGTTTCCGGACGCCTGCACGCGGACGGACGGCTGCATCAGGGGTTTACCCTCGTCCAGGTGCTCGCCGAGTTTCGTGCGCTTCGCGCGTCTGTCCTACGGCTCTACGAACTGAGCGGCGAAGCAGATCTTGCGGGCGTTCGGAGATTCAATGAGGCCATCGATGAAGCCCTGACCGAATCCGTAACGCGGTACAGCGCACAGACCGACCTCTATCGTGATCAATTTGTTGGGATCCTCGGTCATGATCTGCGGAGCCCACTTGGAGCGATCACGGCCGGCGCCGCGTTGTTGGCCCATGCCGCAGCGGATGACCAGCGCCAGGCACGAGTCGCAGCGCGGATTCTGAACAGTGCTCAACGCATGGAGCGCATGATTGCGGACCTGCTGGACCTGACGCGGACGCGCCTGGGGGGGGTCATTCCGTTGAAGCCTGTCCGTACGGACCTGCAGAGCGTGTGCGAAGAGGTTGTCTTGGAAGTTCAGGCGAGTCACCCCGACGCGGTCGTGCACTTCGAATCATGTGGGGACGTGACTGGTACGTGGGATGCCGACCGGCTCGCCCAGGTCGTGTCCAATCTTGTTGGCAACGCGATCGAACACGGCGGAAAGACGCCCGTGACTCTGGTCGCGTCCGAGGGAGGCGCGCGCGTGAGGCTCACCGTCCACAACGACGGAGACCCGATTCCGCCGCACGCACAGGCCAACATCTTCGAGCCGCTCGCTCGGGGAACCTCGGAAGGCACACACAACCTTGGCTTGGGCTTGTTTATCGCACGTGCCATCGTCGTCGCTCATGGCGGCGAGGTCCGTCTGAGCTCAACCGCGGAATCAGGAACCACGTTCGAGCTCACGCTGCCGCGTGACCGCAATGTGCCGCCCGAGTCGAGGCTCATCGCTGGCGGCGTGTAGAAGTCGACGCCTTTCGAGTTGGCCTGCTGTTTCTGTCTCCTATCGCCGGTCGTGGCGACGGTCAGCGATTCACCTCTACAATCGTCGTTGTCGCGTGCCCCCCGGAACTGGAGGAGAGCCGTGCTGACGCCGCGAAGAACGTTCATGCTGGTGCTCGCCGTTCCGCTGGCGGCATGCGCGCCCGACCCGACCACGTATCCCACCGGAATGGACATGACCACATGGTCGATCGTCGGCATCGATCCGAAGACCGGCGACGTGGGCGTTGCTGTGGCGTCTTGCGTGACGAGGCAGGGCGACGCGGTGGCGGCGCTCGTCCCCGGCAAGGGAGCGGCCGCCACTCAGGCCGGCTTCGATATCAAGAATCGGAACAAGGTGTTCGAAGCGATCAAACAGGGCCTGACCGCCGAAGAAGTGATCGCGCAGGTGACCGACCCCAAGTGGGACAGCGAAACCGATCGCCGACAGTACGGAGTGCTCACGATGCACGACGGGTTCGTGCGTGCCGCCGGTTTCACGACGCCGACGCGTCAGGGTATGACCACTGGCGAAGATGGCGTGCGGCGCTTCGCCGGCGTGATGGCGGACCCAAGTCGAGGCGTGAGCTCCCAGGGCAACACGCTGGCCAGCGCCGAGGTGGTGCAGCGGCCGCTCGATGCCTACCGCTGGGAGGATCCGGCCGGCTTCAATATGCTCGCGGATCGCCTCATGCGCGCACTCGAAGCCGGCTCCGTCGCGGGAGGTGACGTCCGATGCAACCAGGGCAGCGTCCGGCAGACCGCTTCAATGGCCGCCATCCTGGTCGCGCGCGGCAGCGACCCGCCGTACGCGACGGAAAACATCGGCATGACCGATGCCAGCACGAACAAGGCACCGTGGCTCAATCTGTCAGTGCTCGCCGATCGTGGCGGGGATAATCCGTTGCTGGAGCTCCGGCGGCAGTACGACCGGTGGCGGCGGACGCAGCCCAAGTAAGGCATCGGATAATTTTGCAATTTGTAATTTGGTAATTTGGTAATTTGTCTTTTCTCAAGCAAAACAATTGCTAAATTACAAATTGCTCAATTGCCAGATGGACCAGTAGCGGGTCATTTACTCCGGGTGGAGCGCTCGCGCGGGGCTGAGCCTGGAGGCCCGCCACGCGGGCAGCATCGTGGCGAGCACCGCGATGCCCACCACGATGACGATCGCCATCGCGAGCATGATCGGATCCGACGCACGGATGGCATAGATCTGGCTCGACACTATTTGGCCGGACAGATAGGCCACCGCGAGGCCGATCACGGTTCCGAGAACAGCAAGAAGCGCCCCCTGCTTCATGACGAGCCAGAACACGCCGCCCGGCGAGGAGCCGAGCGCGAGGCGCGTCGCCATTTCGTCGCGCCGCTGCGACACGCTGTACGCGACGACGCCATAGATACCGACGGCGGCGAGAAGGACGGCGACGGCTCCAAAGTTCAGCATCAACGTCATGCCCAACTGCTGCCGGCTGATCGTCGCACCCACGATGTCCTTCACCTGCTCGAACTCGACGGCGATTTGCGGATCGGCTTTGCGCACGGTGGCGCGAATGGCATCCATCAACGGCGCGGGATCGTGCAGTGACGTCGCCACGATCATCGTCAGCCGCCGGATCGGCGTCTGCGTCAGCGAGGTATAGAACGCGGGCTGCGCCTCACGCTCGACGGATTCCTGCCGGATGTCGTCGACCACGCCGACAACCGTGAACATGTTCGCGGTGTCTGGATTGGGATATCCGGCCGCGAACTGCACGCCGATGGGATCCTTTCCGGCGAGATAGCGATTGACGAAGGTGCGATTGACGATGGCCGTCACGGGCGAACCGGGAACTTCCTGCGGACCGAAATCGCGGCCCCGCATGATCGGCGTGCCCATCGCCGAAAAGAATCCCGGACTGACGAACCGCCGCCGGGAGCCCTGCGCACGTGAGGGATCCGGCGCCTCGCCGCGGAACTGCAGGATGAGCGAGCCCTCGAGCGTGCCTCGCATCGGAAAGGCGGACGCCGTGCCGACGTCCGTCACGCCCTGGAGTGCGCGCACCGCATTCATCAAGTCGGTTCTCGCCGTGTGAACGGCGGGACCATTCGGATATCTGGGCCCCTGAAACGTGAGATCAAAGATGATCCGATCGTCGGTCACGAAGCCCAGGTTGGTGTTGCGCAGATTGGCAAACCCGCGGACGAGCCAGCCGGCGCCGGCGACCAGCGTGATGGCGAGCGCGATCTCCGCCACCGTCATGACACTCAGCCAGCGGCCGGTGTTGCGGCCGCTGCTCGTCGACCGGGTGCTCTCGTTGAGGAGGGTTCGGTACGTCCGTTCGCGCGAGGTGGAGGGCCGGGACGAGTCCGACGAGCAGGCCACTCACCAGGAGCGTCCCGAGGGTGAACAGCAGCACGGTGCCGTCGAACGTCACGTCGTGGAGCCGTGGCAGCCTGGACGCGCCCAGCGCCAGTAGGCCACGAACGCCCAGGTAGGCGACGAGCACACCGAGCATCGAGCCGGCGGTCGCGAGCACGACCGATTCGGTGAGCAGTTGCCGGAGGATGCGCCCGGTGCTGGCGCCCAGCGAGACGCGCACCGCCATCTCGCGCGCCCGCGCGGCGCCCCGTGCCAACAGCAGATTCGTCACGTTCACACACGCGAGCAGCAACAGCAGGCCTGTCGCCGCCATGACGATGATCAGGATTGGACCGAGATCGCCGACGATGAACTCGACGAGCGGCTTGGTGACGTAGATGCGATTCACCGCCGACGAATGTTCTTTGGCCACCGCCGCGATCACATTCGACATCTCGGCCTTGACGCGCTCGTAGTCCGCGCCCGGCTTCAGACGCATGAACCCTTCCATGCCGTGGTTCACGTCGTTGGCCGCCAGCCGGTTGGCGAACCAGAAATCGGCCGCGCGCGGCGTGTCGAAGTCCGGATGCGCCACCCCCACAATCGTGCCGGGAGTTTCCGCGAAGCGGATGGACTTGCCGAGGATCTGTTCGTCGCTGTTGTACAGGCTCTGCCACACGCGATGGGAGATCACGACGGCCGGTGGCGGAGGCGGCGGCTGCGGCACCGGCGGCGCGCCTGGCGCGGGCGGCGGCGGTGGAGCGAACGGCGCGAACTGGTCGTCCGTGAAACCGCCGCGCGTCATCGGCAGGCCGAACAGCTCGAAAAACCCCTTGCTGACGGCATAGGCCTTCACGTGCCTCGGCGTGTCGTCGGGGTGTAGCAAGGTCAGGTCGAATCCCTGGAGCGCGGCTGCCCGCTCGATCGAGAGACTCGGGTCGTTCAACGGGAAGATCTCGGTGGCCGCGACCAGCCCCGTGGTCACGCGTCCGTCGGTGAGCGCCGTGCGGATGCTGTACAGGTCCCCGGCGTTCGGATACGGCAGGGGCTTCAGCAGCACCGCGTTCAGCGTGGTGAAGATGGCCGTGGTCGCGCCGATGCCGAGCGCGAGCGTGGCAATCGCCGCGAGCGGAAACGCAGGGGCGCGCCGCAGGCTTCTCAGAGAGAAACGCAGGTCCTGAAGGAATGTGCCCATGAATTGGCCCCGATCTGTCCTTCTAAGACGAGGGATGCGGCTGCCCGGTTCGTTGGCCGGTGGCTCTTTCGCTACGCGGCCAGCGCCACGATCAGTGCGGCCACGGCAGCCGCCGCCGAGGCAACGGCGATGACGGTGAGACGACGGAGCCTGGCTGCCTGAAGTTCGAGCGCCTGCGTCAGGGATTGAATCTGGCCGGCCAACTGGACGAGGAGCTGGGCCGTCGCCTCATCGTTCTTCTCGAGTGCCGCGATCCGGTCGGCGGCACTCTGGAGCTGTTGTGCGGACGCGGCCATGGCGCGGCGCGCCGTCACGCCCGAAAGAAGCGTTTCAGCCGCCTTGATCGCCGTCAGCCACGGGATCCCCATGGCTCTAGCCTATCCTGTCGAATGTCGAGACAGTCGCGAGGGCCGGAACACGAACTACGTCCCGTTCTCAAGACGTCGGCGGCGTCCCCGGGGCGGAGCTTGCCACCTATGTCGTCGAAAAAGGGAAGCCGCTGGTCGTGCCGGTCAAATGAGGAGGCCAACCGACTTCCGTGTCGCCTTCAAGTCACTCCGGAAGCCCAATGAAACGAGGTGTTGGGATGAAGCATCAACAGATCAAGGCGTTGATGGTTGTCGCGTTGCTCTCGCTGTCGCCTGCCGGTACTCGCCGATCCGTTTCACGTCGACGTGGGAAATGAAGTAATCGGGGTCGGCGCTCGTGAACACGAGCACCTGAACGGCGTCATCAGCCTCAGCCCGTTGAATCAGCGAGACGAGATCGCGAATCAGTTCGGTTCCCAGCAGATTCATCGGCGGGGCTGCAATATCCGCGAACAGAACGCCCCCTTCCCGACGCACTTTGAGCGTTTCGAACTCCATGGGTTCCCCCGACAGCCGCTCTCAGGAACCAGCGGCGATTCCAGTCGAGCCCTTCACGGTCGCCTTGTACCCGGCCGCCCACCAGCTCCGGCCCGACGATGTGCGGGCTTTCGGTCAAGAGGACCAGTTCACGATCTTGACACACTGAAAGCAGGGTGACCGCCAAAACACGGGAGTACCCGGTGCTGAGGAACTACGATGAGTGATGAGGCAGGCACCACTGCACTAAGGAGGCACTCACATGGGCACGATCACCACGACGGATGGCACGACGATCTTCTATAAGGACTGGGGTCCCAAGGACGCGCAGCCGATCGTGTTCCATCACGGCTGGCCGCTGAGCGGCGACGACTGGGACACTCAGATGCTGTACTTCCTGGAGAAGCAGTATCGCGTCATCGCCCATGACCGCCGTGGCCATGGACGCTCGAGCCAGGTCAGTGACGGTCACGACATGGACCACTACGCCTCGGACGTCGCCGCCGTCGTCACGCACCTCGACCTGCGCAATGCGGTCCACGTCGGCCATTCGACCGGCGGCGGGGAGGCGGCGTGCTACGCGGCGCACCACGGCAAAGGCCGTGTCGCCAAAGTGGTGTTGATTGGCGCCGTGCCGCCGATCATGCTCCAGACCGCCGCCAATCCTGGCGGCCTGCCCATCGAAGTGTTCGACGGCTTGCGTCAGGCGCTCGCGGCGAATCGCGCGGAGTTCTATCGAGATTTTGCGAGCGGTCCTTTTTATAGCTACAACCGGCCTGGGGCCAAAGTGTCGCAAGCGGTGATCGAGAACTGGTGGCGTCAAGGCATGATGGGTAGCGCGAAGGCGCACTACGAGGGCATCAAAGCCTTCTCGGAGACCGACTTCACCGATGACTTGAAGGCCCTCGACATGCCGACGCTCGTCATGCACGGCGACGATGACCAGATCGTCCCGTGTGCCGACCACGCGCTGCTGTCGGCAAAGCTGCCCAAGAAGGGCACTCTGAAGGTCTACGAGACGTTTCCACACGGGATGTGCACGACGCACGCGGACGTCATCAATCCTGACCTGTTCGCGTTCATCAAGAGTTGATGCCATCGCTACTGCGTGCGTCGTTTCTCTCGCGCGGGTACCCGGCCTACCGAGGGCGTCGCCCGATGGCCGCATCCAACTCGTCGGCAGGCAGACAACCGTCGTCAGCAGTCCCAACGGCCGGATCGTGTACCGCTTTCATGCGCGCGACCTTCATCTCGTCATGAGTCCACCGCGCGAAGGGATGCCCGTACGTTTCCGTGTGTCGATCGACCGACAGCCGCCGGGTCCTGCTCATGGACTCGACGTCGACGACCGCGGCAACGGCACGGTGGTCGAACCGCGTTTGTATCAATTGATTCGACAGCCGAAGCCGATCGTCGATCGACAGTTCGAGATCGAGTTTCTCGATGCCGGCGTGGAGACGTTCGAAACTCCGTACCTCCGCGACGACACCGACGGCGCTGCGCTACCAGGAATGCTCGCGCGACGCGCAGTCGTCTATCAGACCTTGGTATCGGTTATTTAGGCGGGGGCTTCGCCCCGCGCACCCCCTACACGCTCACTCTTGGGGGCCCCATGCCCCGCTCCGTTCGCGTGGCTCGTTCGCTGCGCTCACTCGCTCTCGATTGTATTTAGGCGGGGGCTTCGCCCCGCGTACCCCCTACACGCATTGATACGAAGGTGTCGGTCGATACCTTCGCTCAATAGACCTGGCCTCACACATCTGCTTTCATGCGTTCGAGGAAATCAGCATGAAACCAATCGAACGACAGCCCTCTCCCATCACCCTCACAGCCGCAATCGTCGTCGTCGCGCTGGTGCTTCTCGTCCTCGCATCGACCTCTGTACGGCGGCGCGCGGACACTGCCGTCCACGCCGCGGCCAACAACAGCGGCAGCGACATCCGACCGTTCCGCGTGAGCTTCCCTGACGAGGCTCTCGTCGATCTCCGCAGGCGAATCGCCGCGACGCAATGGCCTGAACGGGAAACGGTCGCGGATGCATCGCAGGGCGTGCAGCTCGCGACGATTCAGGAACTCGCGCGCTACTGGGCGACAGAATACGACTGGCGCAAGGGCGAGGCACGCCTGAATGCCCTCCCGCAATTCATCACCGAAATCGATGGCCTGGACATCCATTTCATTCACGTTCGATCGAGACATGACAATGCGTTGCCACTCATCGTCACGCACGGGTGGCCGGGCTCGATCATCGAGCAGCTGAAGATCATCGATCCCTTGACCAATCCCACCGCACATGGGGCAAGCGCCTCGGACGCGTTCCATATCGTCATTCCGTCGATGCCGGGCTACGGGTTTTCAGGCAAGCCGACGAGCACCGGCTGGGGGCCCGAGCGCATGGGCCGAGCCTGGGCGGAACTGATGAACCGTCTCGGTTACACGCGCTATGTCGCGCAAGGCGGCGACTGGGGTGCGTTTGTGGTCGACCAGATGGGCTTGCAGGCACCCGCGGGATTGCTCGCCATCCACACGAACATGCCTGCGACCGTTCCCGCTGATGTCGACAAGGCGCTCCTCGCCGGCGCCCCCGCGCCATCCGGTCTCTCCGCCGAGGAACACCGCGCGTATGAGCAACTGGTCAGGACGTTCAAGCAAGTCGATTATGCGAGGCTGATGGGGTCGCGCCCGCAAACCTTGTACGGGATCGCGGATTCACCCGTCGGCCTGGCGGCCTGGCTGCTCGACCACAACGATGCTGACGGCCAGCCGGCGGCGGCGGTTGCCTCGGGTCTGAAACGCACCGCGAGCGCCACGGGTGAGCTGACGCGTGACGAGATCCTCGACAACATCACGCTGTACTGGCTGACGAACACGGGGGTGTCTGCGTCTCGCCTGTATTGGGAATACAAGGGTGGATTCTTCAATGCCAAAGGCGTCTCCATCCCGGTTGCCGTGAGCGTCTTTCCCGGCGAGCAATACGAAGCCCCGCGGAGTTGGACCGAGCGCGCCTATCCCAAGCTCATCTACTACAACAAGGTCGACAAAGGCGGGCACTTCGCGGCCTGGGAACAGCCGCAACTCTTTTCAAACGAGGTGCGCGCGGGCTTCAGATCGCTGCGCTGAATGTCACGATCGCATTCGAGTGCCCCGCGCAGTTGCAGGCCGAGTGCGGGATCTTGGGAGCTGATGTCCGCGAGCCTGGCTTCGAGCCGATGGGAGCGTGATGTCATGGACGAGAGCATCGATCGTAACCGCCGACGTTTTCTTGGCGTGGCCATGACGATGGCGGGCGCGCACTTCGGCATCCCGGGCCGCCTTCGCGCCGGAGGCGCTCCGGCGACGAAGGCGAGTCAGGGTGAGTCACGCCAGCTCGCCGCGCTCGGCCGGGCGACGGGGTGGCTCAATTCGCCGCCGCAGTCGGCCATGACCCTGCTCGGGAAGGTCGGGCTCGTCCAGTTCGGCACCTACACCTGCATCAACTGGCTGCGCACGCTTCCGTATGTCCGCGCGTGGGTACAGAAGTACAGGCAAGGGTTGGCCGTGATCGGCGTGCACACACGTGGACGACAGCGGAAGCGGCAACGTTCGCGAACAGCGCTGTATCAGCTCATCCGGCAACCGGAGCCGATCGTCGATCGCACCTTCGAGATCGAGTTCCTCGATGCCGGCGTGGAGGCGTTCGCTTTCACGTTCGGCTAGCCCGTTTTCCGGATCGGTGTCGCGTATTCCGTCGCCCTCCCGCTCGCCGCTTGCCGCAAGGCAGCGTGATCGGGCCTGCCTCGCGGCGCTCGCAAAGGTCTGGCTCCGGAACACGCGACACCGATCCGGAAAACGCTCTCGTGCTCAACGCCTCCGCTCCGCAGCCGCGCTTGCCGCGGCTTTCTTTGGAACATCGAATGTCACGGTACCCCTGTCGACCGGCTGGTGGTTCGCGTCAACCAGCTCAATCAGCACTTTGTGCGGACCGGGCGGCAGCCCCTGCAGGATGAGCGGGTGACCACTCGCGTCCGCCCAGCGCCACGGCGCCTCGTCGACGGTCACATGAATGTGACCCACGCGCGGCGAAACGGCCAGAGCACCCGGGCCGAACACCGGTGCAATGTGCATGTTCTCCGCGCAGTAGGCGATCACCACCACTCCACGTGAGGCGAGTGGTTCGGCCAGCGGGGCATCGATGACGAGCTTTGCAGCGGGCTCCGTCCCGGTGATGGGGATAACCTGGGCAGGTTTACACGGTTTCGTGGCGCTCTGTGCGACTGCGGGGCTCCCGTACAGCATCATGGCGGCGACGGACAACACCGCCGCGACGTTCCCGGCTGCATGCTTCAGCGTGATCATGTTCTTCGCTCCTCTCATTTCGAGCCGCGCTCGACCTGCCTGATCACACAGAAAACGTCGCACGAAATCTATTGGACGATGGTGTTGGAACCGGGCCGGCACCAGCCAACACCATCGTCCAATAGATTCGACTCCGCCAGTGGTGGTGTCATGTGCGTTGTTCATCACGGATGTGTGAAGCAGAAAAGAGATTCACATGAGCACGACGCGAATAGTGGTGGTGGCGGCGGTCATCGTCGCGAGCGGTCTGGTTCTCCACGTGGCGCGGGCACAGCCGGCAGGAATCAAACGCATCGATCTCCAGCGGCACGATCTCAGCGTCCCCGGACGCGAGGTCGTCCAGACGATCGTCGAGATCGAGGCTGGGGTGACGTCCTCCAGGCATACGCATCCGGGTGAAGAGATCGTCTATGTCCTCGAAGGGGCGCCGCTGGAGTACGCGGTCGAAGGAAAGCCGCCGGTGACGCTCAAGCCGGGTGACGTCCTCTTCATTCCGGCCGGCACGATCCACTCGGCGAAGAACGTGGGCAACCGGAAAGGAGCGGAGCTGGCCACGTATATCGTCGAGAAAGGAAAACCGCTCCTCACCGAGGTCAAGTGATCACGATTGGCGTCGCGGGACTGTCGATCGAGGATGCCACCAGCGATCCATCGTCGCCTCGCGCGTCGCTCTAAAGAGCGCTTTCGAGATCGGTGTAGCGTGTTCCGGAGCCCGACCTTTGCGAGCGCCGCGAGGCAGGCCCCTTGGCTCGCCGTAGCTTCAGCGGAGGCGGCGATCACGCTGCCTTGCGGCAAGCGGCGAGCGGGAGGGCGCCGGGACACGCGACACCGATCTCGAAAGCGGTCTAACGCGTCGTCGCGTCTACGAGCAGCAGGAGGCCGAAACCACAGGCGGCGAGCAGGCCTGAAAACCGCGGACTGTTGTGGAAGGCTTCCGGAATCATCGTTTCCGCGGTCATCGCGAGCAGTGCTCCGGCTCCAAATGCCTGCAGCCGCGGTGGCCACGCCTCAGTAAGCGAACCGAACCCGACATACCCTACTGCGAGTGCGACCGCTGCCCCGATGGCGACCGCACCCCAGAGCAGAAGGATGTAGCTGTGACTGCGGCCGGCAGCTCGCATCCCCGCGGCGCTCGACAAAGCCTCGGGAAGGTTGCCCACGGTGAACGCGAACACCAGCGCGAGGGGGACTATCCGATCCTGGAGAGCGATTCCCAACACCATCGCTTCCGGGACCGCGTCAAGCGCGTTGCCGAGCGCGATGGCGACTCCGCTGCCAGGCTGCTGCGACTCGGCCGGCTGCTGAATACATTCGCCGCATCGCTTGCGGTGAGCCGCACCGAACCGTGAGAGAAACGCGTTGCTCGCGCTGAACAAGGCTGCCCCAATCAGCAGTGACAGCGCCGCTGCCGCGGGCCCGGCGATCTGGATTGCATCCGCGGCCACTTTAAGGGACACACCGGCGAGTAGCAGTCCCGCACCCACCGACATGGCCATCGCGATCGCGTGGTGCGGCAGTCGGGAAAATGATCCGGCGATCGCGCCGACCACCAGCCCGGCGGAGGACACGGCGCCCCACCCCAGGGCAACCCAGACGTCATCGGACACCTTGCCTGCCTCCGTGACCGCGCTACGTTCCAGTTGGCCCAAACCGCTCTGTGCGGATCGCGTCGCTCGGCTGTCCCGCCTGCATCAGCAGGGCAGACGCCGCCTCCACGAATCCATCGGGACCGCAGACGAAGCTGTCAGCTACTCCGCCGAGGCCATCCAGCAGCGCCTGAACGGCTGGCAGGTCGATACGCCCGACGCGACCGGACCAGTCCGGCTCAAGATCCCGTGTCAGCGTCATCTGAAGCGTGAACCGGGCATCGCTGCGTGCGAGATCCGCGAGTTCCTCGTGGTAGATGACATCCTTGCGTGTGCGGGCCGAGTAGAGGCACGCTGCGGGCACCACGCTACCCGACAATCTCCGGTGCCGCAGCATGCACATGAGCGGCACAATCCCACTCCCGCCGCCGAGCAGCAGAAGAGGATGCCGCCGTTCCAAAGCGGACCAGACGAAATATCCTCCGATCGGTCCGCGCAGTTGAATCATGTCGTCGGGTTGCAACTGGCCGGTGAGGAACGGAGACACCTCGCCGTCCTCGAAGCGGTCGACCGTGAGCTCCACTGCGGAGACCTCGGGCGGCGAGGCAATCGAGTAACTGCGTTCCGCACGGTAGCCATCTTCGGCCGTCAGGCGTACGTCGGCGTGCTGGCCCGCCAGGTGGCCGGGCCAGTTGCTGACCGCAAACCGGATGGTCTTCACCCGAGGCGTCTCTTCACGGATGGAGACGACTGTCGCGGGCTGCCACGCGGCTGGTTTGGGAGCTCTAATCACCGGTGTACCGCTGTTCCCGCCACGGGTCACCATAGCTGTGGTACCCGTTCACCTCCCAGAACCCCGGCTCGTTGTCCTCCATGAACCGCAGGCCCCGTATCCACTTGGCGGACTTCCAGAAATAGAGGTGCGGCACGAGAAGGCGCGCCGGCCCGCCGTGTTCGGGCTCGAGCGGCTCGCCGTCGAACTCCCAGACGACCAGCGCCTTTCCTTCCAGCAGATCCTCCACCGGCAGGTTGGTCGTATACCCGCCATCGCAAAACGCCATCACGAACGGAGAAGGTGGCTCCTCGAGCCCGGCCGCAGCGAGGATCCGATCCACGGAGATGCCGCGCCAGTCAGTGTCGAACTTCGACCAGCGCGTCACACAGTGAATATCCACCGTGACCTCCGTCGGACCAAGCGCACGAAACTCGTCCCAGCTCCACGACACGATCTTCGTGCCATCCTCCGCTTCGAGCGCGAAGGTCCAGGCGTCCAGTGGAGTGTGCGGAGTGGGCCCGGCGGACAACACGGGAAAGTCCCCGGCCGGGTGCTGTCCCGGCGGGAGACGTTTCGACTCGGATTGGGACCGTCTGCCTTGAAAGCCGCGTGTGATCATTTGCTGTCTCCATTACTCTCCGCTCGATCACGCGACCACCTGCCGCGCCTAAACCAGCAAGTCGAGCTCTCGACACAACTGCCTGGCGGAGCGTGTCGGATCGCATGCCCTTACGCCTGCGCGCGGTCGCCGGTACCTTCGATGTGAACCTTGGCCTCTTTGGCTGCCTCGTCAGACGTCTTCCCGCGCTCGCGGGCGACGACATAGGCGGCGTACCAGGCCGACCAGTGGTGCTCCGGAGCGGTTGGTTCGTACTCGCTGTGACGCTTCTCTGTCTCTCGCAGAAGCTCTGTCAGAGTTGGAAGGTCCAGGTTGCTGAAGCCTCGTCCGGGAAGCCGCGTCTTGATCTCCTGGAGCAGCCAGCTGTTGCCGTCCGGGTCCTTGAACGTGGCCAACGTGCGGTAGGAGCCACCTTCAGGGTCAGGGCCCGGCACGGGTGATCCGCCGAATCCGGTCAAGTGGAACGCCCCGCTCACATCGACGCCGCGGCCGATGAGCTCGGCGCGTGCCGCCTCGATGTCGGACACCACCAGATACAGGTTCTGCACCGAGCCCGGCGCTGCGGTCGTGACTCCCCTGCCGAAATGGATGGAGCATGGCGAGCCGGGAGGCGTCATCTGGATGCCCCGGAAGTTGTTTTCTCCTGAGAAGTCCCCGTCCAATCGCCATCCCAGGCCCTCATAGAAGTGCTTGGCGCGATCGACGTCGCTCACGGGAATAGCGACGACCTCGAGCTTCATGTCGACCGTCGCGGCGCTCGGGATGTGAGTGGCGTGTTCTTTGCTCGTCTGTGTGCTCATTGTGACCTCCGTGAAGCCGCCTTTGCGGCAAGTTTCTCCAGGTTTGCTCCAAGCACCCGGTTGAACGCCGGGTACGGGTGAATAACGTCAGCGAGCGTTTTCAGCGGCGTCCCCAGCTTGATCGCCAGCACGAGCTCGCCCAGAATCTCGCCCGCACGCGGAGTCACCAGGGTCGCGCCGATCAGCACGCCGCGCTCACGGTCGCCGATCAGTTTCAGCGCGCCGCCGTGAAAGTCATGGATGTAGCCTCGCGCGGCTTCGGCCGGATCGGCGCTGGCGACGACGACGTCGATGCCGTTGGCGCGCGCGGCAGCCTCCGACAGTCCGACCGACGCGACTTCCGGATCGGTATAGGTCACGCGAGGAACCGCCGTGTGATCGGCCCTCGCGTCCATCCCTCGCAGTCGGCGCGCGACCACCTGCCCGTGATAGTAGGCGAGGTGGGTGAACCCACCGAGACCCGTGACGTCACCGGCTCCGAAGATCCCGGGCCGCGCTTCGAGCGTCGCCGCGTCGACCTTCAGCCAGCCACGCTCCGTCTGTGCGATCCCGGCGGCGCGCCAGGCTTCGGCGTTGGGTCGACGACCCGTCGCGACCAGCAACCGATGGGCTGAGACCACAGCGCCGGACTTCAAGCGGAGGACGACGGCCGAGCGTCCCTCGGATGGCTTTTCGACGGCGACACACGGGTCCCCGATCATCAGCGTGATGCCGTCCGCCTCGAGGTGTGGCCGGAGCGCGGTTCCGGCCTCTGGCTCCTCGAGACCAAGGAACGTGGGACCCGCTTCGATCAGGATCACCTTCGAGCCGAGGCGAGCGAAGGCCTGCCCCAGCTCGACGCCTATGGCGCCCGCGCCGAGGATCGCGAGCGTTGCCGGCAGCTCGATCGGAATCGCCGCCTGGCGGTTCGTCCAGAACTCGACGGTGTCCAGACCAGGGATGGGTGGGATCGCCGCGGTGCTGCCGTTGGCGATCACCACCGAGCGACGCGCGACGAGCTGTTCGCCTCCGACCTCAACAGTGCGCAGGTCCGTCAGTTTCCCCTCGCCTCGAAAGAGCCTGGCCCCGGTCGCCTCCATCGCGGCGGCAGGCCTGCTGTCATCGAGGTTGCGTGCCATCCCCCGCACGCGTTTGGAGACCTTGGGAAAGTCAACGGTCCATTCCACGCGTGAGGCGGCGAGGAGCCGGGCGCGATCGGCCTCGCTCAACGTTTCGGCTGAGCGGAGCAAGGTCTTGGAAGGCACGCAGCCCCAATACGGGCATTCACCCCCTACGAGCTCTCGCTCGACCACCGCGAGCGTCAGCCCGCTGTCCTGAAGGCCCACAGCGATCGCTTCTCCGGCGACGCCACCACCCAGACACACGACGTCAAACTCCTGGGACAACTTCCCTACCTCCGTGCCACACCATGGAAGGCGGCGCCACTACGAAGGATGCTCACTCGGAGCGCAATCGTCCATCAGACTTTGGTATCGGTTTCGTCTCATTGACACGAAGGTGTCGTCGATACCTTCGTCCAATAGATCGCGCGCCGCGCGTCTGATTTCATGCGCTCGAGCAAGTACGCGCACCGGCTCCTGACAGGCGGCATCGGGCACAACCTCCGCAGGAAGCCCCACAGGCGTTTGCCGACGCGGTCATCGAGGTCGATCGCTTTTGACGCGGAGGGCGCAGCCGTGAGTGCAGGCTAGACTCTTCTGTGTGGCTGGTTGCCAATGGATACACCTGACCTCGCGCTGACGCCTCTGGCTGCTGGCAGCTCTCGTCCTGAGCCTGCCTTTCCGACGCTCACACCGCGGCAAGTGTCGCGGATTGCGGCCCACGGACAGCGCCGGGCGACCGTGCGCGGCGAAGTGTTGGTCGAGGCTGGCGACAAATCGGCGCCAATTTTTGTCGTCCTCAGCGGCGAACTTCAGGCGCTGCGGCTGACCGCCACGGCCGAGACGCTGATCGTGAGCCATCACGCCGGGCAGTTTTCCGGAGAAGTCAACATGATCAGCGGTCGCCGCGCACTCGGACGCCTGCGCGTCAGCGAGCCCGGCGAAGTGATCCAGGTCGATCGCGCGCAACTGCTCGCGCTCATCCAGACCGACGCGGAACTGAGCGAAATTCTGATGCGCGCGTTCATCCAGCGTCGGCTGCGGCTGATTGCGCGCGATTGGGGTGACGTCGTCGTGATGGGGTCGATGCATTGCTCGGGAACGCTTCGCGTGAAGGAATTCCTGACGCGGAACGGCCACCCTTTTCGGTTCGTCGATCTCGATCGCGATCCCGACGCACAGGACTTGCTGGATCGGTTTCAGGTGAGGATGGCCGACGTCCCGGTCGTGATTTGCCGCGGCGATGCCGTCCTGCGAAATCCGGCGAATGCGCAGATTGCCGACTGCCTCGGATTCAATGAGGAGATCGATCAAACCCGCGTCAGCGATCTGGTGATCGTCGGTGCCGGGCCGGCCGGACTTGCCGCCGCGGTCTACGGTGCGTCCGAAGGCCTCGAGGTCCTCGTGCTCGAATCGAACCTGCCCGGCGGTCAGGCCGGTTCCAGCTCACGGATCGAGAACTACCTGGGCTTTCCGACCGGCATCTCGGGGCAGGACCTGACAGGCCGTGCGTACGCACAGGCGCTGAAGTTTGGCGCCCACCTCATGGTGGCCAAGGGCGCGACACGGTTGGCCGTCGAGGGCCAGCGATACACGGTCGATATCGCCGAGGGACCTCGAGTCCCGGCGCGCGCGGTGATCATCGCGACCGGCGCGGAGTACCGCAAACCACCCATCCACAACCTGTCAACGTTCGAGGGCGCTGGTGTCTACTACGGCGCGACGCCGATGGAGGCCCAGCTCTGCGTCGGCCAGGACGTGGTGGTCGTCGGGGGCGGCAATGCGGCCGGGCAGGCGGCCGTCTTTCTCGCGTCTACGGCGCGCCGAGTCCACATGCTGGTCCGCGGGCCGGGTCTGGCCGACACGATGTCCCGGTATCTGATTCGCCGTATCGAGGACAATCCCTCGATCGTCCTGCGTACGCGCACACAGATCGTCGAGTTGGAGGGGAATGGACGACTCGAACGGATTCGATGGCGCGACGACCAGACCGGCGAGATGGAAGGTCACGAGATCGGTCACGTCTTCATCATGGCAGGCGCTCTTCCCAATACCGGATGGCTGGACGGCTGCATCGTCCTGGACGAGAAGGGCTTCGTGAAAACGGGCCCGGATTTGACGCCCGACGAGCTCGCAAAGGCGAAGTGGCCGTTGGCCCGACCGCCGTACCTGCTCGAAACCAGCCGGCCCGGCATTTTTGCGGTTGGAGACGTGCGCGCCGGCAACGTCAAGCGAGTCGCGTCGGCCGTCGGCGAAGGATCGATTGCGGTCGCGTTTGTTCATCAAGTGCTTCGGCAGTAACCACGACCCTGCCTCAGTAGGCTGCGAACGGCGAGTCCGACGCGAGGAATGCCGCCGCGTGCCGCGCAAAGGACTCGTGAAACTGGAACAGAGAGCCGTGTCCGGAGTCTGGATACACAAGAAGCACGGCGTTCGGAAGGTTCTCGCTCAACCGATAGGAGTTCGAGACAGGAATCATTTCGTCGTGGATGCCGTTGACGACAAGGGTGGGCTGATGAATGCCCTTGAGATCCGCGAAGCGTGTTCCGGTGAATTGCTCCCACTCCCGAAACGCGGCAATCTGTGCAGCCGCGACGTCCGGGCCCGATGGCGGATCGAGGTCCTCCTTGCGTTGCGCAAGCCTCTCGATGAACGCTTCGCCGGCCGCCTGGCTCGACGACGTCGGGGCAAAAAAGATCTTCTGCAGCACGGCATATCCTTTGAGGGTCGGATCACCGAAGTGCCTGGCCAGACTCGGCTTCTCCAGGTGCATGATGTCTTCGCCGCCGCGCGGCGCGGTCCCCACGAGGATCATCCGGCGAAAAATCGAGGGGCGGTCCAGCGCCATCTGCTGCGCGACCATTCCGCCGAGCGAGAATCCGAGCACGTCGCAGCGGTCCAGCCCCAGGCCGTTCAGAAAACCCAGCGCATGTGACGCCATGTCCGCGATCGTGGTGGGCACCTTGCCGGTTGACCGCCCGACTCCCGCACTGTCGAACAGGATGACTTCCCGCTCCGAGGCGACCGGATCGGTGACTGCAGGATCCCAGTTGTCGAGTGTCCCGGTGAAGTGCTGGAGACACAGCAGCGGATGTCCGGATCCGCTGCCGAAACGGCGATACGCGTACGTGTGGCTGCCCGCTCGGAGGAACTGCGTTGGCGCTGTCCTGTTGCTGGCGGTCGTTGTGATGGACATCTCGTGATCTCCAGGATGCTTCCCCAATGCCCAATCGTCCATCAGACTTTGGTATCGGGGGTGATTCCTCATGTGGGCACTGATCGTCGCCACAATTTGTGCGGGCTTGTTCGCGGGCGCGGCGATCTACATCAATGCAGTCGAGCACCCGGCGAGGGTGTCGTGCGGCAACGACGTCGCGCTGCGCGAGTTCGCCCCGAGTTATCGTCGAGCGACGGTGATGCAGGCGTCCCTTGCAGTCATCGGTTGCCTGGCCGGACTGTGGTCCGCGTGGGTTTTGGGAGATGCCTGGGTTGGTTTCGGAGCGCTGCTCTTGGGTGCCGTTGTTCCATTCACCCTAGTCGTGATTCTGCCGACAAACACGCAACTGCTCGATCCGTCACTCGATCCGAAGGACCCGAGAACGACCGAACTTCTGACTCGATGGGGGCGTCTTCACGCGGTACGCAGCGTTCTGAGCACTATCGCGTTGGTACTGTTCCTGATTCGCCTGGCAGCTGCCGGAATGTGACATCAGCCACACGCCAGGCCCTCGAAATGCCGTCTCGGCCGTTGTATGTCATGGGTCACGATGCGCCGCTTCACGCCTGGTATCGAAGCGCGAATGCCTTGAGTGCGGCCAGCCACGCCCCGAGCAGGAGGGCATGGCGCAGATAGTTGAGATTCATCCACCGTGTCGCCGCGGCAACTGCCGCAGGCGAATCCGGAGCGTTCATCAATCCGACCATTGTCGGGATGAAATAGGAGAACGTCAGGATGCGATCCAGGAAAACCGCCAGTGCCGCTGCCAGCCACCAGCCACGCTCGGGACCTGTCGTTCTCCACGCCACAACCAGACTCGCCAGTGTCAGCAGTGTGAGCGGTCCCGTCGTGACATAGGCCCAGAACCTCAGTCCGGTGTCATCACGCCGCGCCGCTTCTGCGTTCCAATGCGAACCTGAGCCATCGTGGCTGAGCCAGTCCGGTGTGACGATGCGGTGCTCGTAGAGACCAGCACCGAAGGCGATACCAAGATTGATGACGAACAGCCACAAGAGAACTGTTTGGACCGTCGGCATTGACATGACAGACCCCTTTTGCGCCCATACGTGACGCAACTTGGCTGACCGATGCAGTGGAGCGGAACGAGCGGTACAGCCGATCGTTAGCCGTGCACGGAAGGTATTTGCGCCGATTGATCTGACTTCGCCCGTCGAACGGCCCCCGGAGGGAACCCGAGAAATCGCTTGAACGCCCGGCTGAACGCGGCCTCGGACTCGTAGCCGAGCCGACTCGCCATCTCGCTGACCGGTGCATCTTCTTCTTTCAGCCACGTCAAGGCGACATGCATGCGCCAGCGCGCGACGTAGTGCATCGCTGGCTCGCCCACCAGCTCCGTAAAGCGCGCGGCAAATGCCGAGCGAGACATCGCGACCTCGTTCGCCAGCGACTCGACCGTCCATGGACGCGCGGGTTCTCGATGGACGAGGGCAACGGCGTGGCCGATCTGTTTGTCCTGAAGCGCACCGAGCCATCCGGTCTGGGCGGCTGGATCGCTCGCAATCCAGGATCGGATGGCTTGGATGACCAGGATGTCTGCGAGCCGTGTGATCACCGTCTCGCCGCCAGGACGCAGCTCTCTGGCCTCGATCGCCATCAGTCGCAACGTACTCTGGATCCACTCCGCCTCGGGCGAGCTCCACCCGTCGACGGCGATCACTCTGGGCAGCAGGGCGGCCAGTCGATTGGCGGCTGGATGGTCGAATCGAACCACGCCGCAGATGACGGTCGTCGGCGTACCTCCCCCGCCGTGGCGCAGGATTTCGTACCGGTCGCTCACTTGGTCGCGTGGCAGGTCGAAGAGCTTCGCGGCAGCCACTCCAGACTCGCTCGCCAGCCGGTGGCCGGCGCCGTGCGGTACCAGAGCGAAATCGCCGGGCTGCAGGACGTGATCCTCGCAGCCTTCTACGTCAAGGACGCACCGACCTGACGTCACGGCATGGAACATCAAACAGTCCTCGAACGCGGGGAGGGCAAGCGCCCAGGGCGCCGTGAACTCGGAGCGACAGTAGAAGACGCCGCTCATCCGGAGAAAGTGCAGGGCTTCGCCAAGCGGATCCTGCGCCAGGGGAATCCTCATGACGCGAGTATGCGTCCGGCGTGACTGACCGTCCAGACCGTTGGACGAACGAGCACGAATCAGCGACTTCCGGTCATTGTCCCGACCGATCGCCTCCGCCATAGTGGACCTGGAGAACACGAAAGGAGTCCCTATGATCTGCGTGACCGGCGCCAGCGGAACCGTGAGCAGCGAAGTCATCCGGCAGCTCGAGGCTCGAGACGTCCCGTTTCGCGCAGCCTATTTCTCAGGGCGATCGGCAGAGATCGCACGCGCCCGCGGAATCGAGGCTGTTGCTATCGATTACAACCACCCGGCGACGCTTCGCGAGGCGTTTCGGGGGTGCGACACGCTGTTTCTCCTCGGGCCGAACGCGCTGAACCAAACCGAGCTCGAGCTGAACGCTGTCGATGCCGCGAGCGCCGCCGGCGTGCGGCACATCGTGAAGCAGTCCGTGATGGGCGCTGCGGAGGAAGCCTACAGCCTCGCGAACATTCACAGACCTGTGGAAAAGGCCATCGAGAGGAGCGGCATGGCCTGGACGTTTCTTCGCCCGAACAGCTTCATGCAGAACGCCGTCACCTTCATGGCGCCCACGATCAGGGCGGAGAGTGCGTTCTACAGCGCGAGCGGTCAGGCGCGAATCAGCCACATCGACGTCCGCGACATTGCCGCGGTGGCGGTAACGGCGCTGAGAGCGGCAGGCCACGAAAAACAGATCTACACGCTGAGCGGTCCAGAGGCGCTGACCTACGACGAAGTGGCTGATGAACTGTCGCAGGTGCTGGGACGTGTCATCCGTCACGTGAGTCTGCCGGCGACTGATCTGAGGGCCGGCATGCTCGCAGAGGGGATGCCGGAAGCCATTGCGGATCGGATGCTGGACCTGGAGCGCTACTTTCGTGAGGATCGCGCCAGTACGATCACCGACGATGTGAAGCGGGTGACCGGAAGAGCACCGAGGCGATTTGCCGGCTACGTGCGGGACACCGCCGCAACGGGTGTGTGGAATGCGGACGTCGCGTCAGCGGCGAGCTGAAATCGCTCCGCCGGCGTGGAGACAGGCCGGTGTGATCGGCGCTGGCCAATTAATATAAGTCTGTGCTAATATTAGCCGTGCCTGCAATCTGAGTGAGTGGCGGGCCGGGAGGACGCACATGGGGAACGTGTTCGAAGCAGAGTTTCGTCGGGTGGAGAACCGCGAGTACCTGGACAAGCCCGCGCTCGTCGCGGTCGCGATCCGCACGTACGACACCACGGTCGACGACTTGTGGGACGCGGTCACGACGCCGGAGCGGCTGGCCCGCTGGTTCCTCCCCGTTGAGGGCGACCTGAAGCTCGGAGGTCGGTATCAGCTGAAGGGTAACGCGGGCGGCACCATCACCCGCTGCGAGCGTCCCGAAGCGCTCGATCTGACATGGGAGATCATGGGAGGCACGAGCTGGGTAAACCTCCGCCTCGCGCCCGACGGGACGAAAGCGCGGCTCACGCTGGAGCACATCGCGCACACGGATGGGATCGGCGAAGAACACCTGAAGCAGTTTGGTCCGGGTGCCGTGGGGATCGGTTGGGATCTCGCGCTCGAAGGTTTGAAACGGCACCTGCTCAATCCGGCAGTTCAGCTCGACCCCGCGGCCTTCGAGGCGTGGACGACGTCGAGCGAGGGGAAGGCGTTTCTGCGCGAGAGCGGTGAAGCGTGGGGCGCCGCGCACGCCGCATCGGGCGAGGACCCGGACGAGGCACGCGCGAAGGCCGAACGGACCATCGCGGCCTACACGGGATCCTGATGCACGCGTTCGACGTTCTGGGCGATCCGGTTCGGCGGCGCATCCTGGAGATCCTGGCCGGGAGCGAGCATGCGTCCGGTCAGGTCGTTGAGGTCATTTCGCGGGAGTTCGGCATCACCCAGTCGGCGGTGTCGCAGCAGCTCAAGGTCTTGCGGGAGAGCGGGTTCGCGACGGTCCGTGCCGATGGGACGCGCCGCGTCTATGCCGTCGACTCGCGCCCGCTGGCCGAGGTCGACGCCTGGCTGGAGCCGTTCCGGCGCTTCTGGGGCCCGCGGCTCGAGGCCCTTGCGACGGAGATCGCGCGTGGTAAGCGCGCGCGCCGCAAGCGCCGTTAGCCCGGCGCGCGCGCGGGGTAAGCGCGCGCGCCGCAGGCGGCGTTGAGCCTGGCGCCGCACGAAGGGCGGATCGCGGCGGGCTGAAATCGATCGGAGAGTCTTCGTGGCCAGCAAATCCAAGAACGATCCACGGGCGGTCGACGCCTATCTCGCGACGCTGCCCAATGCCGAGCGCGACACGCTCGAGCAGCTCCGCACGCTCATCAAGGAGACCGTCCCCCATGTGGAGGAGCGGATCTCGTATGGGACGGCGGTGATGTTCTCGCTGGGCAGCGACCTCGTGGGCTTCGTGTCGCAGCCAAAACATCTGTCGTTCTTCACGGCGAGCCCGAAGCTGGCCGCGGCGATGAAGGACGAGATTACGAAGACGCACAGGGTGAGCGGCGCCACGATTCATTTCTCGACTGACAATCCGCTGCCGTCACGCCTCGTGCAGAAGATCCTCAGGGCACGCGTTCGCGAGAACGCCGCGTTGCGCAAGGTCCGTTCTCAAAAGCGTCCCGGCAGCCGCGGTCATGAGCGGCGTCCGACGCATCAGCGCTTCCGCTAACCCAGCGGGCCTCGAGCACGAGGTGTATGGGACCCAACACTGCGATGGACCCACGAGCACTCACACTCAGATTCAACGAGCACATCAACAACCGCGATCTGGACGGGCTCGCAGCGCTGATGACCGATGACCACGCCTTCGTTGACACAGCCAACCACGCGATTCGCGGCAAGTTGCGATGCCTCGAGGCGTGGCGTGGCTTCTTCAGGTCGTTCCCCGATTACCGAAATGAATTCGATCTGCTCGTCGTTGACGACAACACGGTTAGCGTGGTCGGCCGGTCACACTGTTCCGATGTACGTCTGAGCGGTCCGGCGTTGTGGGTCGCGCGGACGTCCGCTGGCAAGCTCGCAGAGTGGCGGGTCTATGAGGACACGGCACCCAACCGTCGCATGCTTGGCATCGGCACCCGCGGTACGCCGTGAGTCGAGCAAGAACTCGACCCAGCTCGAGCCGGTCACGTGGGCGGAAGGAACCCGCCTTCTCGCCCGTTGCCAGGATCGTTGCTGGCGGCCCCCCAGCGCATCTGCTAATCTGCCCTCCGTCGATCTCGTCGATGGGCCTCGCGCGACTGCTCGGCGCGTATGGCCCGAGGAAGCGAGGAAAAAGATGACACAGTCATTCAACGGGACAATGCGCGTTCTTGCCGTCGCCGCCGGGGCCCTGAGCCTCGCGGTGAGTGCCTGGGCCCAGACGACGCAGGCCAAGCAGTCAGTACCTGGCGCACCCAAGGTCACGAAGACTCAGTTGAAGGGCGAGGTCGCCTACATTCAGGGCGACTCCCTCGTCGCGAAGATGCTCCCGGAGGGGACCTACCGACTCTTCCAGCTGAGGCCGGGAAAGACGGCCACGATCAATGGCGTCGAGATGCCGCTGAACAAAGCCCCGATCGGCACCGTGCTGACGGCTGATGTGACCGTGACAGAGACGCCGATTGTCGACCGCACGATCTCGACGCTGAAGGGCAGAGTCTGGGTCGCCGGGCCGACGAGCGTGATCCTGACGCTCGAGAACGGCGAGAACAAACAGTACGATATCCCCTCCGGATTCAGGTTCGATGTGGACGGCAAGAAGCTGGAGGCGATGGAACTGCGTCAGGGCATGAACATCACGGCGACCAAGATCGTGGAGTCGCCGCGCACCGAGATCACGATGGACAGCGTCGTCACGGGCGTCTCGAAGAAGTAACGAGCCGTCAAACGAGCCATCCGAGGCTCACCTGACGTCGTCACGTCACAGTTTGGTTTTGCGCGGATCCCGCCTGCCGCTCGCGATGAACTCATGCGCGAGCGGAGGCGGATGAAGGAGAGTCAAGGAGTGACCAGCGTCTGCTGGTGCAGCAGGATCCGCCATTCCCCCGCACGCTTGATCAAGACGTTCTTCTCCAGCGCCCGCGCGCGTCCAACGACCTCCGTTTGGATGTCCAGGACGGCAACCGTCCCGCTGAGGAAGGTCAGGTTGCGGATCGTCGAAATCCGTGTCGTTCCGCCGAAGACGTTCGTGAACAGAAAGGTGTAGAGGGCGGTGATGGCGGCCGGGTCGTTCAAGATGGTTCCAGTCGGACCCACCCAATCGATGACGCTTCCGTATTGCGCGGCATACGTCACCGGGTCGGAGCCCCAGGTCTGATCGAACGTGGTCACGATCTGCTGAATCGCTTCCACATCCCTCGCGCTGCCAGGGCCATTCCCCTGCACCGCCGAGGCCATCCGGCCCACGGTCAGCGGTTCGACAGTGGATCCACTGGCGAATGTCATTGCCAACGCGATAGCACCGAAGTTCAACGATTTTGACATGGGTCCTCTCCTTGGTGAGTGTGCCTTCAGCGTTATGGCGCGCCGGAGCCGCACAGCTTACCCTATTCACCGAAACCTGTAGCAGACGAGATCAAAAGCGCTTTATGGGGGACGAAGCGCAGTTACCGGGTTGCCGCCCGCTTCTGCTGCGCGCGCTCCAGGAAATCGAGCTGCGCCTTCAACAGATGATGCTTCAGCTCGATCGGCATGCCCAGCACGAGATAGGGTTCGTCGGCAGCGTCGTACGCGGTCCACTCCGGCAAGCCCTTGCCGTTCGGATCGCCAGTCCTGGCGAAGTTGATCCAGTAATCAGACATCGCGCCCGACAACTTGCGATCCGCGTCCGTGTAGGCGAACTGCGGGTTTCGCAAATTGCCGAAGACGTACTGGTTTTCCGCCGCGTGGTACGCACCGCGGTACTGCGCGTCGGGACCGGGCGGCACGTGGGTGAACTGATACAGAAACGCCTTCTTCCCGGCCGCGGTGACCATACGCGCCCAGGTCCGCATCTCCAGAGAGAACGTCGTGTCGCGCCCGATGCCGAGCAAGGCTCCGGCGATGTCGGCGTCGGTCTTCACGGGATAGGCCTCGTTCAGCTCGGAAGCAAGGCCGGGGAATTGGGCCTCCATCCGCTTTTGGTAGTCCTCCATCGTTTTTGGAAACTGCGCCGCATCGCTCAGCGTCGTCCACTCGTTCGCGTTGGAGCCGACGAGAATCGGCACGTTGTTGTGCTTCTTCTCCGCGAATATCGTCCTGACGTCTGCCGGCAGCACCCACCCGTCAACGTTGACGGACGGCCTGAAGGACGTCACCGCAACGAGTTTTTCCGCAGGCACCGCGCGAAGCGCGGCGAGTGAATCGGCGCCGACAGCTTTCGCGAGCGCCAGGCCGCCCTTCTCGGCGTCGCTGAGCGTGGGCGTGCGCGCGAATTGCCCGCCGCTCTGGCCGATCGCTTTCTGGAAGAGACCTGTCGCAAGCGGCGTGGCCTGCGTCGCGTTGACGCTCCACGAGCCGGCGGACTCACCGAAGATCGTGACGTTTGCGGGATTGCCGCCGAACGCAGCAACGTTTCGCTGCACCCATTTGAGCGCCGCGACGTGATCGAGGACGGCATAGTTGCCCGACGAGTGCCGGGGCGATTCCGCCGTCAGCTCCGGATGCGCAAGGAAGCCGAGCGGACCCAGGCGATAATTCACCGTTACGACTATTACGCCCTTCTTCGCGAGCGCCGCGCCGTCGTAGGTCGCGATGTTCGCTGCGCCGCGGGTCCACGCTCCGCCGTGGATCCAGACCATCACCGGCTGCCGGTCGCCGGACTGTGTTGTGGTCCAGACGTTCAGGTAGAGGCAATCCTCGCTCTGCTTCGCGGGCTCCATCATGTAGACGGACCCGGCCGAGTACGGCGTCTGGACGCACTGCGGGCCGAACGTGTCGGCGGTCTTCACGCCCTTCCACGCCGCCACCGGCTGAGGCGGTTTCCACCGAAGCTCACCAACAGGCGGTGCGGCGAACGGAATGCCCTTGAAGGCGCGGACGCCGCCAGCACTCACCCCGGCAATCTCGCCTCCGTCCACCTTCACGGTGTCAGGAGCGGCCGACACGATCGCGCCTGCCACTGCTACGACGCCGACCGTCAGAATCATTCGCCAGTTCATCGGCCTACTTGCGCTCGCGCGTCGCGATGTAGCTCCTGCGTGACTGAACCTCGAGACCGGGGCGTTTGACGCGTACCGTGAGCGAGTGGCGCTTGCCGTCGAAGGCTGCCGGCACGAAGCCGAGCACGTACTGCTGTCGCAGCTGCTGCACCACGTCGGTGAACACCGGATTCAGGTCGTCGTTCACGCCGACTTCGTAGAAGGCGCCGCCGGTCTCGAGCGCGAGCCGTTCGAGCTCGCGGCTCGGGCGCTCCGCGCCAACCGTCTGCCGGACCCACATCGACAGGCCGAACACGATCACGTTGCGCTCTGACGCGGCCGCGTCCACGTCGCCCATCGTCACGCCGTACGTGGTCGGATCGAAATTCGCGATGCTCGACGGCGTCGACGGTTGTGGAGGCTGCGGCCGGACGCTGCCGGGTCCCGGCCGCGGTACGCCCCCCGGCGGCGTGCCTCGCGCCGGCGGACTGATCGGGATGGGGAGCCCGCCAGGCAAGCGGCCGCCGCCGGTCGGGGGCGAGGCGGGTCCGCGCCCGCCAACTGGAGGATAGCCGCCGCTGGATCCGGGCGGCGGCGGCGCGTACCCGGGCGGCAGCACGAAGTTGTAGCCGTCGCTCATCACGACCACGACGCGCTTGCCGGACTCGTTGCCGAGCGCGAGTGACGACTCGACGATCGCCTCCCACAAATGCGTCTCGCCTCCGACACGCAGGTTGAATTGATCGTCCAGATACGCGAGCAGCGCGTCCCTGTCCGACGTAAAGCGCGGTCCGAGGACGACGCGATCGGCGAAGCTGCCGATCTTCGCGCGATCCTCGGGTAGCATGCGCAGCACGAAGTTCCGCGCGCCCTCGATGGCGCGATTGAATTCCTGGATCATGCTGCCCGATCCGTCGATCAGCACGACCGCGCTGAGCGGCTGGACGGCAATCGTGAACTGCGTGATCGTCTGTTTGCGTCCCTCGTCGTAGAGCTCGAAGTCGTCCTGCGTGAGATCGAGCACGAAGCCGCGATCCCGGTCGCGCACGGTGGCATAGACGGGCACGACGTCGGCGCCGGCGCGGAACTGCGGCTGCTGGGCTGGCGCGCCCGGGGGCGGAGTCTGGAGGCGAGCGACACCGCCGGGCCAGCCGACAACGACGAGAACGGTCAGGAACAGAACGCCGGGATTGACGCGGGATTCCAGTCGGACAGCCATGGGTCTTCTCCCGGCACTGGCAGAAACATCATAAGCCCAGGGGGCAGTCGCGCGCAGGCTCTCACCGACACGCCCGCAGCCACTCGCGAGGGAAGTCGACCGACGATCGGTCGAGCGTGCCGGTCGACTCGATCCCGAGCAGCGTCAGCGTGCGGACGATGTCCTGGCGAAGGATCTGGATCGCGCGTGCGACTCCGGCGCCTCCGGCGGCGCCCAAGCCGTAGGCGTAGGCGCGGCCAATGAGCACGGCTCGCGCGCCGAGGCACAGTGCCTTCACGACGTCACTCCCGCGCCGGATGCCGCCGTCGAGCAACACGTCAATCCGGCCATCGATCGCCGCGACAACTTCGGGCAGGACGCGGATCGTCGGCGCCACGCCGTCCAGTTGCCGGCCGCCGTGATTCGACACCACGACCGCGTCGGCGCCTTCGTCCAGGGCGCGTCGCGCATCGTCGGCGGTGTGCACGCCCTTGATGACGACCGGGCCCTTCCAGGCGTCGCGAATCCAGCGCAAGTCCTTCCAGCTCACCATCGACTGCTCGAGGGCGGCGGCGACGTCGGCGTACGGCATCGGCCCGTCCGGCAGCACGATGTTGGGAAACGACATCAAGCCGCCGTCGCCGAGATACGAGACCAGCCACCGCGGCCGCGCCAGGAATTGAAGAATGAACGGCAACATCACGAATGGCTTTCCAGAGACCAGCTCCTTCGTGCCGTTCCGGATATCGCGCTCGCGCAGCCCGGCGACGGGCGTGTCGATGGTGACGACCAGCGCGGAACATCGGGCGGCGTTCGCGCGTTCGATCGCGCCCAGCGCGACGTCGCGGCCGCCGACGAGGTAGAGCTGATACCAGACGGGACCGCGCGACGCTGCTGCCACGTCCTTGACCGCGCAGCCCGAAAGCGTCGACAGGACGTACGCTGTGCCCGCCGCGCCTGCCGCGCGAGCGGCCACTTCTTCACCGCGCGGGTAGAACATCCGGCTGCTGCCGACCGGCCCGAGGAGAACGGGCAAATCGAGCGACGTGCCGAGCACCGTCGTTCGCAGATCGCACGCGGGGGTGGCGACCGCGGACCGAGGCCGGAACGTCACGTCTTCGAATGCCCGGCAGTTTTCGCGCAGCGTGACCTCGGCGTCGGCGCCGCCGTCGATGTAGTCGAAGACGACGCGCGGAAGGCGCTTCCTCGCCGCGAGCCGCAAATCGGCTACGCTGACGGCGCGACGCAATGCGCGGGGCGGCATCCGCGCCGATTCTATCGCTCGGCTGGCAGAGACATCTGAAGCCCGCTTGCCTATCGATTGGTAATCACCACGCGCGCGTCAGTCGCTGGTCCGGTAATCGTCACGGCCACGCCGAATGCGTCTGATCCGTAGATCGAGCCGACCGTTTGGCGCCACGGCGGCGTCAGCGTCGCGCGGAGGAAATACCGTTGTCCAGGTAGGACGCGTGGAACGACGAAGGTGCCGTCAGGCTGGACGATGCCTGGCGTCATGGCATCGCCCGGCGTCAACTGCTCCTGCGTGATCCGCACCGTAAGACCCGCGGGGAGCGCCGCCCCGCGCGCCAGGGCATCTTCTTCGATCGTCACGCGTCCTCTCACCGACACGTGCGGCTCCGGCGACAGCACCAGCGGTCCGGCGCTCGCGGCGTCCGGTAGCGTAACGGACGCGCGCACCCAGCCCAGCGGCGAATCGTACTTCAGCGTGTAACGCCCATCGGGCACGTCAGGAAAGAAGAACTTTCCCCCTGGCAGGAGCCGCATCCGGACGACATTCCGCCCGCCGAGTTGGGCCCGCCGGTCGTCCTGCGCCAGGAACACGTAACCGGACGCGGAAGCGGCGATCGTACCTGTCAGATCGGTGACGCGCACGCGCGGAAGCGTGATGTCGATCCCATCGCGATCCTGGCCCGAGATCTCGATGAGAGTGGCGCGAGAGGCGTCGGTCGTCGCGGGATGAAAGGTCGTGGCGTAGCCGGCTTTCCCGCTTTCGGACGCCGTCGATCGAGGGAACGCGTTCGGAACGGGATCGCCAGTGCCGATCCCCTGATGGATCGAGGGCGCGACGATGGCATAGCTGCCAGGTGCGAGACCGCCGAGGCGATAGCGTCCGTCGGCGTCCGTGATTGCCGCCAGACTCATGGGCAGAAAGTCACTGCCGCGCGCTTGTGCCGCGAAAACATGCACACCGGCGAGCGGCGCGCCGTGAGCGTCGGTCACCCGCCCCGACACAGCGCCGCCGCCCCGGGGACCGCCGGGCAGCGCGCGGCCGGCGCCAGCGCCCTCGCCGCCCGAACGTCCAACGGGTGGACCACCTCGAATGCCGCGCGCGGCACGGGCCTCGATTGCGGCGCGGCTTGCCGGACCCCACTGTGTCAGTGTCAATTGCAGCCCGTCGACATCATGCTCGAGGGTGATCGACTGCGCCGCGGCCAGACCCAGGGGATCTCCGTCCACGCGATCGGGCGGTGTGACGACGGGAAGTCCCTTCGGCGAGAGGCCCACCGTCGGTGGCGGCATCGGGCGATACGCGTCGATGACGTACTGACCTGCCGGGACTGCGGGGAACACGAAGGCGCCGCCCTCGTCAGCGAGCGCCGTGGCGATCGGCTGTGCGTCGGACGCCGCCCCGCGCGGCGGCAAAACGGGCGTGTCGGCCGGCAGCAGCCGCACGACGAGTCGCTGAGGTGCACCGGTCTCAGTCGCTCCGCGCGGGGGCTGAAGCGTCAAGACACCGGCGACGCGCACGGCCGGCTTTCGCGGGACGACGATGTCGATGCCGGCGCGCGGACGGTCAGGATCGACCTGCACGAGCTGCGCGCGCGTGAGGACAGTGGCGCCGCCGTGAAAAGCCGGCGCGTAGAGTGTCGTGATTCGATTCCCCTCTGCAGCCGGCACCGGACCTGCTGTCGCCGCGAACGTGCGACCGTCGCGATCGACGATCACGACGCTGGCGGGCGAATCGCCGCGAACACTCGCACCCGGCGCGACAGCTGCGGCACCCGATGGCAACGGCGCGGCCGTGCTCGGGATGGTGACGCTGAACACGTAGTTGCCTCGACCGAGGCTCTCGAATGCGTATCGTCCCGATGCGTCGGTCGGACGCGACAGCATCGCCGGATTGTTCAGCGGAACCGGGTCCACGCGCGTTGCGGCCACGACCGCGCCGGCCAGCACCGCGCCCGCGTCATCCCGGACCACTCCGGAGACGACCGGCACGCTGGTCTGCGGACTGACCGCCAGGCCGAGCGCGGCCAGTGCAGCGATCAGGCAGCTCGTCAGGCTCGTCAGCTTCATGCCCAGGTGTTGCCCATCCTCCGGAATAAGACACCAAAAACGGCCCGCGAGTCCTACATAACGTCGCCGGCCTGGCTGGAGCTCGCGAACGGGCGCCCGATGCGAGAGCGTTGCGCATTGACGCAAATAACTTTGGGATATAAAGTTATGCGTCCGCCGCGCTTCTCCTCGACCAACGGAGGCTGAGATGAACACTCGCGCACCACGATCGGTCCTCTACGCGCTACTCGTGCTCGTCTCGATTGGTGCTTCCGCCACCGCGCAGATCGGCTTGCCCGCCGTAGCCTCGGCGAAGGTGGGCCGCCCGCCCAGCTCGTCGAGCGGCTGGACGCCATTGCTGGCGTCGGCGTTCGCGAGAATCGGATCCCGGTCCCGAACGCGCCTTCGAACGCCATGACGCGCTCCGTCAGCATCGTCGCCGCGGTCGTCAAGGGAAAGGACCCGCTGCTCGTCAGGGTGTACGGCAAGGCCGACGTCGAAGGTGACGTGCCGGCGACGGTGGACACCGTGTACCCGATCGGGTCCGTCACCAAGCAGTTCACCGCCGCGGCGATTCTCCAGCTGCGCGATCAGGGGAAGCTCAGCGTCGACGACGACATCACGAAGTGGCTGCCGGACTTCGAGACGCGCGGCAACAAGGTGACGCTGCGCCACCTCCTCGGCCACACGTCCGGCATCACGGATCTCGCCGAGATGCCGGAGCTGCGCGCGGTCCAGCTGATGCGAAACCCAACGCTCACGCGCGACGACGTCTACAAAGTCCTCAGTCGGTACGCGTTCATGTTCCCGACGGGGACCATGCAGCTGTACAGCAACTCCAACTTCTGGCTTCTCGGTCTCGTCGTCGAGAAGGCGAGTGGGATGACCTACGAGGATTACGTCGAGAAGAGGATCTTCGAGCCGCTCCGCATGACGCGCTCGATGTACTGCAACGACTCGGAGAACGTCCCGCGTCGCGCCTACGGGTACGGCATGCGGCCGGGCTTTCCCGGTCGCATTGCGCCGATCCTGCACACGGGGACCTACGCCGCCGGCGCGATCTGCTCGACAGCGGAGGACATGATCACGTGGCTGCAGGCGCTGCACGGCGGCAAGGTGCTGACGCCGAAGTCGTACCTCGAGATGATCACGCCTGTGACGCTCGACGACGGGACGGCCACCCGCTGCGCGATGGGGCTCTTCGTGGGGGAGGATAGCCGCGGCCTCAGGCAGATCGGACATGACGGCGGCGGCTTCGGCTTTGGAGCCGTCGCGAACTGGTATCCGGACGCGCAGCTCGCGGTCGTCGTCCTGACGAACAGCGAACCGACCAATATCAGAATGGTTACCGACGATCTCGCAGCCGCGGTGCTGCCGGTGCCGCGCCCGGCAAGCCCGTTCACGGGCGACGCGTCGCTGCTTGTCGGCACATACAAGGGTCTCGGGCGTGGCAGGGACATGGTCATCGAGGTGACGCAGACGCCGCAGGGGATCGTGTTCGCCTTCGACGGCGCCGCGGCGAGTCCGCTGCCATGGGTCGAGGGTTGGACGTTCCGCCAGAATCAGGCGCTTCTCACCTTCCGCCCTTCGACAAGCTCAGGGAAGGGCCGGGGCGGGAACAGTGGTCCGGCTACGGAACTGCGGTACGACAGAGGCGGTGGCTACTTCATCCTCAGGCGGGGGGACTTCGTCCCCGCCGCATCCCCCCTTACGAGCTCACTCGCGGGGACCCCGTTGCCCCGCTCCGTTCGCTCGGGCGAGCTTCGGTTTCCTCGCTCGCGATTCTCATCTCAGGGTCACCACCTTCGCGACTGAATTGAGGGAGCGGTGTCGAAGAAGCGAATCTCAATCTGGCTTGCGCTGATCGTCGGGGTTATCGGCCTGCCAGTCGCGGCGATTGTGGGGCTCTGGACTTATAAGAGCGTCACTGCGCCGATCCTGCACCCGGACCCGCAGCAGGTGCGATCCGTGACGCATTCGGCCCCCTCGCAAAAATGGACCGACGCGGTGGAGCGCGGGCGACAAATCATGCGCGCCGGTCTCACCGAGCAGAACCTGCCGGGACTCTCTGTGGCGGTCGGCATCGATGGTGACGGTGCTGGTGGAGAGATAGTTTGGGCCGAGGGCTTTGGCTGGGCCAATCTCGAGAACCAGGTGCCCGTCGCACCAGATACTGGGTTCAGGGTCGCAGACGCATCCAAAGCGCTCACCTCGGCTGCGGTCGGGCTGCTGCTGGAGAAAAACATGCTGCGTCTCGACGAAGAGATTCAGGTGCACGTGCCCGAGTTCCCGAAAAAGCCGTGGCCCGTGACACTGCGCCAGTTGATGGCGCAGGTGGCCGGCGTCACGACCGACCACGGCGGCGAGGCGCCTCTGTCCAATCCCCCCAGTGGCGAGGGCAGCCCGGCTGGGCGCTGCGAGCGGACTGTCGACGGGTTGCAGTTGGACAACTTCGCGGAGCGTGACCTGTTGTTCGAGCCCGGAACTCGGTACAGCTCTTCGAGCTACGGTTGGATCCTCGTGAGCGCGGCCGTCGAAGCCGCCACGAACGAGCCGTTCTTCAGGTTCATGCGCACGCAGGTCTTCGAGCCGCTGGGCATGCGCGACACGACGATTGACGTCGCGACCGAGGCGATCCCGGCGCGCGCGTCGTTCTACTGGCCGCTGTTTGGGCTTGCGGGGGATACCCGATATGGGCCGAAGCCGGCGCGCCAGGGGGACCATTCCTGCTACGCCGGCGCCGCCGCGTTCCTGTCCACGCCGTCTGACCTGGTGCGGTTCGGGATCGGCATCAACAGCCACCTCCGCCAAGGCTTCCACCTCCGCCAAGGCTACGGCGGACAAGTCGGCGCCCAAGGCGGCAAGCTGCTGAAGCCCGGTACCGTCCAACTGCTCCAGACACCGCAGCGGCTGGCCTCAGGCGTTGAGACCGGCTACGGCCTTGGCTGGGAGCTCGAGACGCATCCGCTTGCGGGCCAACCCACGCGGATGGCGGGCCATGGCAGCAAAGAGGACTTCATCGGTGGCACCACGTACCTCATGACGTTTCCCGAACGCGGGCTGGTCGTCGCCGTGATGGCCAACATTTCGTTCGCGGACACGAAGTCGATTGCGCTGAACATCGCGCAGGCCTTCGCGCCCAACCGCTGAGGCGTGGGTACGCTCTGGCTTGCTACCAGCGGGGCGAACCAGTTACGCAGGTTGACTCCTGGCAGTTCTCGCTCTGGCTACAGTGTCCTCTCGTCTTCCCAGTCGCGTGGAAACGATGTGCTCGACGATGTGCTCGGCATCCCGCCCCACACCTCCCAAGAGCGCCGAGCTCAGCGAGTACAGGAAGGGAAGCCCCACGAAGTAGAGGCCAGGACAGGACTCGACAATGCCCTGATCATGAATGGGAAGACCAATGTGGGTCGGTAGTGAGAGATCAATCCAGTCGTAATCGCGCGTGAATCCGGTGCACCAGATGACGTTCGACACCTCGAGGACTTTTCCATCCTCAAGGACGGGACATCCGTTCATGACGCCCGTCATTCGCGGCACTCTTTCGATGCCTGCGGGGGCAAAGTCCTTCCGTCGCACCCGGCCGAGAGGGATTCCACGAGGGGGGTCGAGAAACTGGTCGCGGAGCTTCCTTCCAAGCGCCATCTTGACCGTCAACCGCGTCGCCACGAGCCACAGGATGGGCGTGATCAGGCGATCGAGATGACTTCCGGCGCGGGTGGGTTCCTGCCCCGTGTCCGGGCCGGATAACCACGTTTGGTGATGGGGAGCGAGCTCGATCGCAATCTCCGCCCCGGAGTTCCCGGCGCCCACGACGAGCACGCCTCCTTTCTGAATTTGGGATGGGTTGCGGTACTCCTTGGAGTGGAGTTGGACGATGCGCTCATCCAGCTCGCGTGTGAATGCCGGAACCCTCGGGTTGTTGAACGCGCCGGTAGCCACGACCACGTTCTCGGCCAGTAGCGCCTGCTCGCCCCAGCTCACCTCGAATCGATCCCCGGCTTTGGACAGTCTGTCGACTTTGACGCCGGTTCGGACAGGGAGCTCGAACTCGCGGGCATACGCTTCCAGATAGTCGGCGGTCTCGTCCTTGGTGGGATACGAAGAGGGCGATCCCGGAAACGGCATCCCCGGCAGTCCGTCGTAACGGCCTGGCGTAAACAGCCGCAGCGAATCCCACCTCTTCCGCCAGGCATCGCCGATCCGGTCGTTCTCGTCCAGGATCACGAACGAGAGATCCCGTTGCCTCAGGTGATATCCCACAGCCAGACCTGACTGGCTTCCGCCGATGACCACGGTTCCGAACTGACGATCGCTCATTGGGCCACCGCCTATGTCCCTATTACTGTACGGAGGCGACGGGCGAGCACGATCCCGCCGGCCGCTGTCCTCCACGTCCCTCGCG
>CAWAEG010000008.1:0-457867 GCA_963780895.1 uncultured Acidobacteriota bacterium | reverse complement strand
AGCGCCTGGTAGGCGCGCAGCTGATTGGCCGACGTCAGGTCCTGCATGGTCGTCACGCCGCCTTCGCGCGCTTCCTGCAGCACGGCGCGGACCTGGACGAGACGCTGCTCGACGAGATTGGCGTCACCGCCTTGCGCACCACGGCGACGGCCGATCCTTTGAGCAAGCCGTTCAGTCGTCCGCTCGCGTCACGGACGAACTCGCCGCCTTCCGGGTTCGGCGTCGTGTCGGTGATGCCGGCGAGCGCCAGCGCGCGCGAGTTGGCCAGAAACACGGACGAATCGAACCGGTTGACGAGGACCGGATGGTTCGGCGTCACGTCGTCGATCAACTGCCGGTCGGGCATGAACGGGCCTGACGCCGCTGCGGAGGCTGCTGCACCGGCCGAACCCTGGTTCCACTGTTCGTACGCGCCCCAGTCGCCACGCTGAATCCAGCTGCCGGGTGGCAGCCGCTTGGCGGCCTCGGCGATCCGCTGACGGAAGGCCTTGGGTTCGTGGACGTCCAGAAGGTTGGCGCCCGTCAGCAGCGCGCCGGTCGATTCGATGTGGACGTGCCCGTCGTTGAAGCCCGCGGTGGCAAACGCGCCCGCCAGATTGAGGCTGGTCGTCTTTGGCCCCACGAGCGGCTTGATTTCCGCGCTCGTTCCCACAGCCGCGATGCGGCCGCGCTTGACGGCAAGCGCCTCAGCCCACGGCCGGGCCGCGTCGAGCGTTAAATGCGGCCGTTCAGGAGAACGAGGTCCGCGGGTCCGGAGTCGTCGGCTGTCTGGCGCGGCGTCTGGGCCGCCAGGCCCACCGCCGTTGCTGCGACGAGCAGGGAAAGGAGAATTCGGGCCATATGGGGAAGGACCTCGGGTGTCTTTTTCTGGAAAAGCAAAACGAAAAAGACACCCGAGGTCTAATTCAGCATCGTCAACTGCTGACGAGCGGCCTGGCCGTAGGGCGACTCCGGAAACTCGTCGACCACGCGCTTGAAGGCGGCGCGCGCCTCTTGCTTCTTGCCGGCCTTCACGCACGCGCGCGCCAGCTCCATCAGCACGCCGTCGACGGGCAGCGCGCCGTCTCGATCGGCCGACAGATCCGTCAGCGCCTTGATCGCGTCGTCATACTTCGTCTGCCCGATCATCGCCTCGGCGCGGCCGAGTTTGGCCATCGCGCCGTACACCGACGATCCGGCTCGGGCAGCGGCATCGGCGAACGCTTGCTCCGCTTCGGGAAGCCGTCCAATCGAGAGCAACGTGCCGGCGGCGTGATACTGCGCAGCGATGCCGGCGTCGGTCGACGGGTACGTAGCCGCGACTTCCTGGAACGCTTTGAGGGCGGCATCCTGACGCGCGCGCTCGGTTGGATAGGTGTTCGCGGCCTGCGTCGCGCCCGGAACGGTAGGCGCGGGAACAATCTGGCTCTGACCGACGGCCATCGCCACGCCGAGCATCGCGCCCGCCTTCTCGTTCGTCCGCTGGCGCCAGAAGAAATACCCGCCGCCCACCACGACGATGAGCAGGACGATCACGGAGATCGTCAGGATCCGATCGCGGTTGCTTGCAAACGTCTCGACGATGCGCGCAGTGGTCTGCGCGATCTCGTTCTGCTTAGATGGTGCCGTTGCTGCGCTTTCATAATCACTTCTCTCCACTGACGATGACTGGCGCGCCCGGGCCGATTCGAACGGCCGGCCCCCGCCTTAGGAGGGCCTCTGACGCGTCGCCGTCAGTATTCGTAGTCACTCAGCATACACAAGCAGGGCCGAAAACACTGGCCGCCGCGGGAATCGTTGTGCTTTGCAGGAGTACCTAGAGTGACAACAATGACGCCTCAATCTCCCCCAATGCTCCCCCAGGGAAAGAAAGATTGTGCCGGATTCATTGGGCGTTCGGTCTGGTTGGGATTGGTGGAGCGGCAGTAATGCATTCGCACCGCGTCATGCGCGGCGCGATGTCCACAGCGGATCAAGTTGATGATCCCGGACCGTATGGGTCCACCCACACGATCCAGCGATTCCGGTTGCCAAGGCGCGTCTCGTTCAATGGTTCGGTGATCATCCAGAACGAATCTTCTACCAGCAACAGATATCGGTGTTATTTGAGGGAGAGTTCTTTCATTGGATAACGCGGATAGCCGTGGAGGAATTGGTTGCTGAGGATAAGTTGGCGGCCGGAGAAGTCGTTCTAGGGGAACCTACCAATTCCTTGCGAATCTACCGAGCGAAGAGTTACCGCAATTGGAAACGAGAAGCGTCGGAAATGGCCGAGCTGGTTAAGGGCTTCTCGCCTGGTACACCGCTGGGAGATTCGATCGGGCAGCACGGCGAGCTCATGTTCGACGCCGCTTTTGCGTATGCGGGGTTCACGATCGCTGCTAAAAACGTGTCCGACTGGAATGGGAGGAAGTGGGTCGGCTCAGGCCATGACTTAGATCGAATTTACCTGCGTGATGGAATCGCTTTCGGCGCGGAGATTAAGAACACCCTCAAGTACATTCCGCAACACGAGTTTGATATCAAGTTGGACATGTGCCGAGATTTGAGGTTGGTGCCCTTGTTCATCACGCGTTTTTCACCGAAGCCGTACAATTGGCGCGTGATTCAGCGAGGTGGTTACGCGATGCTTTTTAAGACACAGCTTACCCGCTTGGTTTTGCCGACGTCGCTGACAGGGTCGCTGGTGTGCTTGGCTTACCTGTTGACTGTCCTAGCGCCGTTCCGGACGGGCATCTTCATCGGTTGCTGGGTTGGCATGGGAAAAAGCTCGGACGGTAGATTGTTGTTGATTTGGGAATGAATTAGCGTAGAGGAGCCCGCAAGCCTCGATAAGGCAATGAGTTAGCGATTGCCCCCTGAATACGAAGAGCTCTGGTCTTGCGGTCTGGTCTTGCTGGCATGCCGGTGAGTTGCTGGATGTTTGCGTTTGGTCTTCGGTCGTCGTCCAGCAGCAGCCGCGACGTGAAAGAAAAGGTGCGGAACGTCATTCGTGGGTGGCCGAGTAGCCAGAAAATCCGCTTCCTACTTCACTTTCGGCGCGTCTCGAACAAGCACTTCTTTGCCTTGCATCGTCCAGATGAGTGCGTTCCGGCTCGCAGTAAACGTTACAGCATCCCCGCCGTTGCCGACCGGCAATTGAGTCGGATTCCCCCCGCCCCGAACTCCCCAGGCCTCGACCCTGACCGACATATCCGTGAAATCGAACGACTCACGCGCGACCCGCATGCAGTCGTTTACGGCTGCTTCGATCTCCGCCATTGTCGCAGCGGCGCTAGGAGCAACAGTAATCAACGCTGACGCATCGGCTTCATGTGGAGGACGATACGAGACGGCCTTGTTTCCGCCGCACTCAAGCGCGTGTTCCGCTCGCAGGGCCAGGAAGCCGCGTGGCGGAGGCGCTTCACGTATCTCATCGGTCTGACCGGTCTGAAACCGTTTGACAAAGTCGATACCAACAACGAGCAACACAAGACACGCGATTCCAATCACGGCCAACTTTGTACCGCGCTTTGCGGCCCTTTGCTCAGCCTGTAATTCTTCCGGCGTTTTGATGATCAGTGGGACGTCGGCTGTTACGGGTACCGCGGCTTGCGCGCGCGGAGCGGCAGCGAGCAGGATTGTTCCGATCACTGCGAGGAGGCCGCAGAAGATGAGCCCGTTCTGGCGTTCGCTCATTAGGCCGATATTCACGATGCGCGAGCCATCATTGGCCGGAACTGAGATGTCGTAAACGAGAAAGAAATACGCCGCGCCTAAGAGACCAAGAACGAGAGCAATGGTGCCGCCTGTTCGCATCAGTGAGGTCCTCTTTTTCGGGCCCTGATCTTACCTGAATGGTCCGCTCTCGATCAGCTTCGTCGGCAGTGATATTCGTAGTGTCGAGCCTGGCTTGATCAAGATCACCTGATTGAGATCAACGAGGTTTCAGAACAACCTCGTGTAGGCTTGCTCTCCGCGTTGGTCCATTTGGCGGCTCTATCGTCTCGCTAAACTCCCAACCGAAAAATTATCAAGGCACCGAAAGCCGCGACAGCTGTCTGCCGGAGAAAAACAGAATGAGAAGAATGTTTACGCTTGGCCTGGTGGCGCTAGCCTGCGCCTGTGGCGGTTCCGACAGTCCGACGTCGCCGTCGAGTCCGCCGCCCTCGGCGACGCCCACGCGGATCATGGCGCTGGAGGGCAACCTCGGGTTCGGCGAGATCGAGCTGGGCCAGTCCTCGGAGCGCACGCTCACCATCCGCAATAAGGGCAACGCGCCGCTGACGGTGAACGGCATGACGGCGCCGTCCGGCTCGGGCGGGGCGTTCACGTCCACGTTCACGAGCGGGACGATTGCGGCGGGCGCGGCGCAGGCGGCCACGATCCGGTTCGCGCCCACCGAGCCGCGCGCCTACAACGGAACCATCACCGTCAACGGCAACCAGACCGGCGGGACCAACACGATCGCGGTGGCGGCAGGCGCCATCAACACGGCGCCGCCTTGGAGCCGGAGTGGGACGGGCGATTCCGTCTTCGACATGCCCTCGACCGTGGGGCGCGTCCGCATCCAGGCCAGCACGCCGAGCCGGTGCCAGAACTTTGCCGTGGACATCAAGGGGCGGCTGGTGGTGAACGTCATCCTCGGGACCTGCTCTGTGGCCGACACGCTGTCGCACGACGGGACGTACCTGACGCCGGGCGGCGGGGTGGTGGAGATCACGATTTCCAGCGGGGTCAACTGGACGTTCACCGAGGTCCGGTAGGCGATCAAACAGCCTATTCTCTCGTGCGTCTGCCCGATTCGAGAGCGGCGGGCCATAACGGGGTGTTGGCTGCGACATAACCGGCATTGCCAGAGCCCCTTCCTATCAACCAGCAAGATCGGATAGTGTGCTGGCGTCCTAGCTGATTCTCGGACTTCAGCGCCGTGGAGGAAACGATGGAACAGCCCTTGATCGACGCGTGTAGCCAGATGACCCAGCGACACTTCAAGAAGATCATCCAGGACGCAATCAAGAACAAATCGTCAGCAAGGGAGTTGCTGAAGAGTCCCAGGGCTTTCTTCCGACGGCATCGAGTCGTCGTGCCGCGGAAGGCTGAGTTCGTTGTTCTCCCTAACGGCTCGATGCAAAGGATGATGCTTACGTCGGGAGGGAGAAGACGTCTGGCACATTTGTGCCGGCAGAAGAAGGCCAAGGAGGACATCAGAACGGGTCACATTGAAAAAGGGGTCGCACGCTGCACGACGATTGTTATTCGTTGATAGCGGCACAGGCCGGCCGTGAGCCGGCCCCAATTCGGGTGGCACTTACCTGAGATGATGCAGCGAAGCAGCTTGTTCCTGCCAGGCGCGCTCACCCCGCTGTGCCGCCATCCTCACGTACCCGTCAGTCGACGCCATTCCCGCGCGAAGAAGAGCGCCGACACGACGAGGACCATTGAGGACGACCAGCACAATCCATAGCCGGGTGCGGAACGTCATGGGTCGAGCGGGAGTCTTGCCGCTGGTCGGCCAGCAATACCAACCACCGCGAGCGCCGCGGCCGCCGAGTCGATGACATGCGTCGGCCCGCGCCACGCGCGATGCCAGTCGGATTCGAGCGCGTTCAATCGCTCGCCCGGCCGTTTGATTTCAATCAGGAAATTGACGTTCGCTCGCGCCACCAAAAGATCCGGAATGCCGCGGCCGATGTCGCTGATGACTTCGACCGAGCACCCGGCTTGCCGCAGGGCCGAGACGATGGTTTTTTGATTGCCGTCGGTGCGCCTCGCGCGTCTCACGGCCGTTGAGATGTGCGGCGCTCCAAGGCGTCCAACACCGCGACGGCCTGGCGAAGTGCGCGCTCGATGAAGTCGGCCTTTTGCTCGGCGGCCCAGGCCAACATGCCGTCCAACGAATCGACGTCCAACGCGACTCCACCATCTTCGGCGTCGTCGCTGAGCAGGGCGCCCGTCTGAATTTCGCGGATTTGATCGTCGTAGACTTGCGAAAAAAGCTGGCGCAGACGTTCGAGTGCGAGCTCTCGTGTGCAGCCGGGGGGGAATGACAAGACGTCGTGTGGATAGACAGTCATGTCCGCTCGCCGGACCGGCCGGTTCGGCCTCTCGAGGCGAACAGCGACCAGTTCTCTGCGCCGTGCCCGGTCGTGGACGGCGCGACGCCTGAGACCGGCGACGTCGCAATCCAGCACGAGCCGGAATGGACGGCCAGATCGTTGGGCGCATACGCCTCGTCTGGACCCCACGCGCCGCGGAACGTAATGCCGCCGCCCTTCGTCGCCGGCTGCTGCTCGAGTTCCTTGACGCGCTGTTCGAGTGCGTCGAGCCGCGCGTTGCGCTCTTTGTTTTTTCCGTTGATCTCATGCACAAACTGAACGAGCGGGTCCAGCATGCAGACCGACACGCGATAGGTAGGATTGCGTTTCACGAAGGCGTCCCAACTCTCGGCTTCTCGGGGTCCTTCGTCCCGCGCCCGCGGTGGTGCGGCGGTCGTGACGCGCGCGCGCGCCTGGATCTCAAGACGTTGGCGGTCGAGCGCCTTGAGCGCCTTGTCGCGGCCAATCAGCGCCTCGCGGGCGAACGCCACGTCAAAGCAAGCGATGTGTCGGGCTTCGACGTCAGTGAGCGAGGCGCGTTCCTCGAGGTCGCGCGATCGAGCTTTAGCGTCCCCGCGGTAGAACACGGCTTTATCGAACTGCTCATTGGGGATGGGCTGAAGGTCGCTCATTGTGGTGATCCGGTTGGCAACGAGATAAAGCCGACAGAATCCGCATACCCTTTCACCCAAGACAGGGTGCGGATGATTCGCAGAAACGACGTGTCGCCCTGAAATCCACTCACGACGTTCGACGGCGTGCTCGGCGCGTCACTGGGAGCGATCGCGGCAATTTCGCTCGCCTCGATGGTGAGGTCGCCATCGGCGATCGCAATCGTCGCCACGTCCAGCAACACCAGCTTTCCGGCCGCGGCCGGCGAGATCAAGAGCGGCACTCCGGCAATCGTCCCGCCCGCGACGGCGCGCGCATCAGGAAACATTTTCGCGCCGCCTGACGTTTCGAGCATCGACAAATACATGCCGCCACGCGGAGACGCAATGAACGCCGGCGACGCAATGTTTCCGTCTCTGACGGAGCCCCACAGTTCCTCGACGTCGGCCGCGATCATTTGCGGACTGCCGGCGCCGATGGCAGACACGCCGAAAAGCAGCCCCTCGGGTCGCGTCAGCGCCACGCCGGCCTGAGCGTCGAGCAGCGTGCTGTCCTCGAGTTCGACCACGGCGCGCCGGAGGTCGTTTCGAGCAGCCGGGACGCCTGCGGCAACGCCGACTTCATGAGTTCCCGCACGACGCCGAGAATCGTGCCGATCGTCGTCGGGGGCAAGACGCCCAACTCGACCGCGAGGCTCGTCGCCGGCATCGCCGTGCCTTGCTCGAACCAGCCCGCGACGGTTCCCGTCGAGACGATCGGAATCCGCACGTTCAGCGGGGCCGGTCGCGCGCCCAGGCCCTGCAATTGGCCGATCAGCCGGCGCGGTCGGGTGAGCTCGAGAAACGAGTTGCCGAGCGTGCGCACGTTCGAGAGCGCCGATCCCGTGGTCTCGGGGCCGATGACACTCTTGAGCCGTTCGACGTGCGGCGATCGGGGGCCGAGTCGCATTTCCAGATCCCGGATGGCGTCCCCGAACCCTCGGGCCACGGCCAGCGAACGCGCAAACTCGATGAAGGTCCGGGCCTTTGAATCCAGTTCGTGCCGAGCGGTGAGATCGCCAAGTCGTGAAATTTCCATGCGGGACAGTCTGAGAGACATGCTGCACATGCATGTGCGTCATGTGCAGAGCCGCCAGTCGCGGCCGTCTCTCGTCAGCTTCCAGCGGCCGGTCTCACGCCGCGCGAGTTCGCGGAGCAACGCGCCGAGCTCGCCCGTTGACGTAATGCCGCAGGCTTTCAACGCCTGATCGAGCGGCTCGGCGATGGTCGCATGGTGCAAGACTTCCTCCGACGTGAACGGGAGATCGTCATCACCCATCGCGGTCGCGAGCGCCTCGAGCAGCCGGAGATGTCGGCCGTCAACGGCGGACTTACTGGCGGCCACAGTCCCCAAAACTTCGCGGACGTCGGCCCTCAACCCCCGGAGCTCAGCGACGATCGCGGCCAGCAGCGATTCGACGTCCGGACGTTCCGCCACTTGGCGAGAGGGCGCCGGCTTCATGACCGCGGGCCGTCGCCGTAGATCGGCCGCTGCTCAGTCACGATCGGGCCCCCTCCAGGCTTCGAGATGCGGTAGCTCCGACATCGTGCTGGCGTGCCTGGTCCTCGAGTCCGCTGCCAAGCCGGCTCTCAGTTCGGCCGCTCGCTCCAGGAGCGCGCGAGCGCGCGCCGGCATCGCCCTCTGAGCGATCCGCGTCAGACTTCGCGCCGTCTTGCAGCGGCGTTGATGGCGGTATAAGCAGCGAGGCGAGCAGTGACGTCTGGGTCGGCCACCCTTGGGCCTTGGTTGGATCGGGATTGGATGTCCGCATGTCAAACAGGGCTGAGGTTTTGAGGTCACTCCCCTATTCTGAAATCGCGGCCGTCTCTTGAAAAGCCAGCGGCGGTCCCGAGAACGCTTGCGGTCAACATTTTCCCTCCGCCGCCCGAGCGTCGATCCCCCTCATCGGCCGGCGCGGCTCATAGCGGCGCTGCCTCCTGCTGAGCGATGTAACGGACGCAGGCCAGCAGCTCGTCGCGGTGCTGCCGGACGAATAGGAGGTCATCATCAGAAACGCCGCGGCGGGGTCCGACGTGTAGACTTCCGTCTTCCAGCGCCTTGAAGCGGAGGCCGCGGTCCTCCGCGCCGAGTAGCCACAGCACGACGGACTCGCGCACGGTCGGTCCGTTCCGCAAGGGAATCAAAGCATCAGAGTCGATAACCGTCGTCATCGGCGCTCCATTCCCGACTCAGAGGGGGGGAGGGGGTCTCTACTTCCCCGGAACCGTTCGAACAGTCGAACACCCCGGCGATTTCCTCGACGGACGGCAGCGCCGACACGGCATCCGGCAACGCCGCCCCGCGGGCCAGGCGGGATGCGTGACCCTGACGATTCTCCCGGTTGACCAGCCAGCCCCCTCCCAGCGCCCGGGTCACTCGGTAGCTGACCGTGGACTTCGACAGCTTCAGCCGGCGGCCGAGTTCCGCTTCAGAGATTTCCTCGTCGGCCTTGATGGCTTCGACCGTCGCCCGGACGATTGGCGTCACCATCTCGCTCGCGAGCGCATCGAAGACTGGTTCGAGCAGCGCCCGCGCCATCGCGTAGTCCTCGATCGTTGCCTCGATCCACCCCTCGGCTGTATTTCGTCGCTGGCACTGATACAGGAACGCGATAGCTTGGATCGTCGTCAGGAGCTGCCTGAAGTCGCGCCGCATCCGTACCGCCGTCGCCGGCACGCGATCGGCCAGCACGTCTGCAAAGGGGACCGCGACGTGTCGCACGCCTGCCGCCGTCAGCCACCGCTGCAGCGCGATGAACGGTTCGAGGTCCACCGCGACCCGCCCGCCAGGTTGTACCGTCAGGGCGTGCGCTCTCATGACCTGCCGGGTCTGGTCCGGATCGTCTCGCACGGTGATCTCGAGGACGCGCGTCCCCATCTGGGCCCCTAGTGACTTGGTCCTCGTGGTGATCAGCCCAGTCGGCCCGGGCTTCTCGATGCGCCTGGTTTCCCATCGGCCGCTCTTCGCATTCTTCTCGACCACTTCGTAGACCATGCGACCATCCGCCGCGATCGACCGCACCGCAGACGCCGCCGGCCCATCTTCCGGAATGGAGTCGGCCTCACCGAAGATCACCATGCGGTGTTCGAACATCTCCTCGGTGTAGACGAGCGCCCGAGCGGAGCCCGCCGAGACGCAGTACACCGCCTCCGGTGGTATCAGTTCGAGTGCCGCATCCACCGCGCGATTCTTGCCGGCCGCCGAGGGCGCAATCACGGCAAGGTTCTGCGGTCGCTCGAGTTCTCGTGATGTCAGACCGATGTAAATCAACTTCGGAGCCGTCGAGATCGCCGGCATACCCGCGGGCGTGCATGGCCTGACCGATGCGACTCAGGAGGTCGGTGGCATGGAGGAGCGGTGCGGCGACTGCATAGAGCGCCCCGGCCGCAGTAGTGCGCCGTTCCTGGTCCAGCACTGTCCAAGGGACGGCTCGATCGACGGCATCCTCCCATCGGCGCCGGAAGGCGTCGGGCGACGAGTCTTGAAGATAGAGATCAGAGGGATCTTTGGCTCCGTCGAGCCTGATGAACTTCACCCTGTCACGGAAGCTGCAGCGCGTGATCCACTGAAACACCGTCTCGCCGCCCTGGTCCGGTTCGAGAACCGCGAGGATCGTCGCGAACCCCTCGACGTGCGTATCCCATTCGGGCCGCCAGCTCGATGCGCCCGGAATCCCGAGGGCGTGAACATCGTGGTGCCAGAGCGTCTGGGCATCGCTCGCGCCTTCCACGAGCACAATCGCGCCCGCCGCCTTCGCGGCCTTCAACCGCCATAGTCCGTACGGGACGGGCTTGCTCCCGGTCTTCCACCGGAAGCGATCGGCGCCGGCTAGGGAGAGCCGGAATTGCACCGCGGCTTCCTGCCCTTCCTCGTCCCTATAGGGGATTCGAACGGCCGGCGCGCCGAAGTACCAGAAGTCCGACAGCCCGAGGCCCTGGAGAAACGCCGACGGAAGCTGCTTTCCGCTGGCGTAGGCGTCGAGCGTCAGGCCCGGACGGGACGCGTTCGAGTGTACGAGCCGTGGGCGGGGTGGTTGATCCCCCCTCCCCCCGTTTGGGAACAGGTCGGCCATCTGGAGGCCAGCCGCTTCGACAATCTTTTCGACCGAGCAGCCGGCGTGACAGTGCAACAGGAGCCGGCTATCGTCACCAACTCCAACGGAGAGCGACGCTCGACCGTCTTCATGCGCTGGACAGCGCACGTCTCGCTGTTTGCCGTCGCTCCGAACCTCGGCGATCGTCGCGGCGAGATCGCGGATGTCGCTCATCATCGGCGGCCACGGACTCGCCGCGATTCCAGCCATCGGTCCAGGTCCGGCACAAGGTACCGAACGGATCGGCCGATTCGGATGAAAGGCGGCCCGTTACAACGACCGAGCCTGGCCGCGCGCAGGAACGCGGCTGACATCTCGATGTACTCGGCTGCCGGCGCTTCCTTTAGAACTGGCTTGCTAACTGGGGTGGCTGCTGTGCTTTGTCGTGCCATGCACGCAGTCTGAGTGTGATTGGTGTTGGCCTCAAGGGAACGACTTCGCCGAAGTCATTCGGCAGCTCTTGCAGAGTCCCTACTTCCATAGTCGAGCTTGCTCTTCGAGAAACGCACTCCACTGGGTAAAGGCATTGCGAATCGTGTCCTGCTTTACGGATGGCCCCGGCGACGGGTGCTGTAGCGTCCTGTCAGCAAGTCTTTCCTCGACGCAGGCACAAGCGTCCTCAATCGATCGACCAGGTTTGTCCCGAAGAGCATGCCGCACCTCGATCGCCAACCACATATCGCGCTGAGTACGAGCGTGCGCGGAGAACGCCGTCGTTCTGACCCCTTGCCCGGCGGCCTTCACTTGCATCGCTTCAAGGAGCTTGGCGGGCGACGGCGTTTCTTCGTAAGACTCATCCTGTGCAGCATCGGCGAGGCTGTCGAAGTATTCGAAAATCCATCCTGGTAGCGTGTCGCAGATTTTTCCTGGCGACTCCATCAGCTCTCTACAAATCTGGTAAGCACGCAAGACGTGCAAGGGGTTTTTGGTTTGCTCGTACATGCGCCTTTCCCAGTCGATCGGTGACGGTTGGTCCTTTCGAAGCCAAGGATCTTCAAACGGCATGAGACTGCCCCCCGCGAGCAGCTCCGCAGGCGAGTGGAAAACGGCGGCAACCGGCGCGGAGTGCCGGTGTTCGGGGATCAGCCTAGCCGCCGATAACGATTCTATGCTTGTACCAACTTTGCGACCGCGGCTGCGCGATGCTCCGGTGCGAGATGCGAGTATCTGAGGGCCATCTTCAGGTCAGCATGGCCAAGCAATTCTCTAACCGTGTTGAGATCGACGCCGACTTGCACGAGCTTCGATGCGAACGTGTGACGAAGATCGTGTAGCCGGAAGTCCGTGACCTTCGCGGCCTTCATGATCGCGAGAAATGCAGTCTTGAGTCCGCTCATTCGCTCGCCGTCGTCACCTGGAAACACGAGCCCGCATAAGCCGCGGCGGCCACGGCGAAACGGAACAACACGTCCATCGTCATCGGCCGGCTGCCATGCCTTCAAAACGGAGATTGCTTCACTGTTCAGCGGCACGACGCGGCTCTGTCCTGACTTCGTGCCGCTGCCCTGAACGGTCAGCAGGCCCCGCTCGAGGTCGACGTCTCGCCAGGCCAAGTTGAGCAGCTCCCCGCGGCGAAGGCCGGTGTTGAGCGCCAGCAGCACGATCGGCGTGAGGTGGTCGGTATAGGTTCCAAACGGCGGCCACTCTGGGTAGCCACGATCGCGACGCCAGACGTTTGCCCGCTCCCGTGCGGCGCGGCGTTCTTGGTCACGAGCCGCCAGCGCCTCTCGAAGCCGCCTCTCTTCTGCTGCCGACAGGAATCGAGTGACTGAAGACGCATCTACCTTCAGCGAGCCGATGTCTTCGAACGGCCGCGTCTTGAGGATCTTCAGTTTGCGCGCCGCCTTGAACACTGATCGCAGCGCCGCGATGTCACGATTGACCGTGGCCGGCTCGACTCCGGCCGCGAGCCGTGCGATGCGCCACCGCTCGATCCGGCCGTCGTCGATTTCATTGAGCGGCAGCGGTAGGAACTTCGGGAATGCCGCGCGGACTCGCTTGGTGGTCGGGGTGGCTCCAGTCTTGAGGTTCACCGTTGCCCACGGTTCGTACTCCGAACTGAGAAACAGATCGAGGGATTCCGCATGCGCCCGGCGCCGTTCGGCGTGCGGATCCTGACCGTGGGCCACCGCGCCGCGGAGCTTGTCGGCTTCGTCGCGCGCCTCGTCGGGCTCGAAGTCATCGACGGCCCCAATCGTGATCCAGCGATTCCGTCGAACCTGGAACCGATAGACGCGCCGGCCGCTCCGACGCACGCGGAGCACAGAGCCCGCGGCATCGCGTATCCCAGACTTCGCTTTCAGGTGCCAGCTTCCGAATCAGCGCCGCCGTAATAAGGGCCTTCATGCTTCTCCCCCATTGCTCCCCCGAATCTGTGGCGGCGCAGATTCTACTTGATTATGGCGCGCCCGGGCCGATTCGAACGGCTGACCCCCGCCTTAGGAGGGCGGTGCTCTATCCATCTGAGCTACGGGCGCTTAAGAAACTTCGAACTTAGAACTTCGTCAACTGAAAACCCGGGATGCCGGGAATCGGATCGCTGTCAGTACGCCAGCACCGCCCCGACCTTCTCGCCCGGCAGCTTCTCGCGGCCGTTCAGCGCGAGCAGCTCGATCAGGAACTGCACGCCGACGACCTCCGCGCCCAGGCCGCGGACCAGGCCGACCGTCGCGGCCGCCGTGCCGCCCGTCGCCAGCAGGTCGTCGACGATCAGCACGCGATGGCCCTTGCTCGCGGCGTCCTCGTGAATCTCGAGCGAATCCGAGCCGTACTCGAGCGCGTACGACGCGCGACGCGTGCGTCGACGGCAGCTTGCCGAGCTTGCGCACCGGCGCGAAGCCGGCCTTCAGACGGTCGGCGATCGCCGAGCCAAAAATGAATCCCCGGCTCTCGATGCCGACGACGAGATCGACCCGTGCGTCTCGGTGCGGATCGGCCATCGCCTCGACCGCCATCCGGAATCCTTCGCGGTCCTTCAGCAGCGTCGTGACGTCGTAGAACAGGATGCCGGGTTTCGGAAAATCCGGCACGTGCCGGATCCGCTCTTTCAACGCCTGCTGCATCGACGCCTCATCCATCCATGTCGCCACGCGGCTACCGCACGTGAATCCATCGACGCGGCCGGTCGGGACGTCGTCGATCGACCTCGACGTTCTCCACGCGCGCGCCGGCGGCCCGCGCCGGATCCTGCGCTCGATTCGCGTCGACCGCTTCGCGGTCTCCCTCGGCCTGCGCCTCGACGCTGCCGTCAGGCAGATTGCGCACCCAGCCCTGCACGTTTTCGACGCGCGCGGCTTCGAGCACGTGAGAAACGGAACCCACTCCCTGCACTCGGCCGCTCACCGAGAAAGCGGCGCGCGATGAGCATCCGTTCAGTATAAAACCCTTGTGGTTCCGGAACCGTCGGGAACTCGACGGTGTCGACGCGCTACTTCACGACGATCGCCGCCATGCCCGCCTTCGTCGCCACCGCATTGAAGGCCGTCGACGTCCGTCTTCAAGGCCGTCCGCGCAGCTCCCAGGATCTTGTCGGCTGATCGGCTTGAGGTCCTTCTAGCGTTCGGTGATCGGCGTGCCCATCCGCCGCTCGCTGTTGGCGATGTTCCCGTAGAGCACGACGAGCTGGTTGTCGAGCCGTCCCGGGAAGTTCAGCGCGTCCTGCCCTCCCTCTCCCTGGATCTGCGTCATCTCACTCTCGACGGCCGTCAGCCGATCGGTCAGCGTCTTCGCCGCAGCTTCCACGGGCGAGCCGGCGCCCGAGGTCTTCGCCATCTCGGCCGCTTGCCGCTTCACGTCGCGGATCTTCAGGAGGTTCGTGTAGAGCTCGTTGATCTGTTCGCCGACTTCGCGCGCGAGCCGCAGCTGCTCCGCGCCCTCCGCGTCCGTCATGACCGGCAGCAGCCGCGGATCCGTCTCCAGACGGAATGTCTGCCTTTCCGACCATGAGCCCGACGTGACCTTCACGGTGTAGTCGCCCGGCGGCACCTTGGGTCCCTGCGCTCCGCCGCCGCCCCACATGACGATGCCCTGCGGCTGCGTGTACAGCGCTGGATACGCATGTTCGTCCAGACCGCGCGATTCATGCCCTGCACGGCGCTGGCCGTTCCCGGCGGCCCGGCCGGACCGCCGCCTCGTCCGCCGCGGCCTTGTCCGCCTCCGCCTTCAGGAGGTTGTTCCCCGCCGCCACCGCCACCGCCACCGCGACCACCACCGCGTCCGGCGCCTGCGCCACCTCCGCGGCCGCTCCGCCGCCACCGCCGCGACCGCCGCCGCCGCCGCCGCCTCCGCGTCCGCCGCGGCGCTGCGGCTGCACCGGCGCCACCGGGGCCGCGGGGCTCGTGACCGTACCGGATCAGGAATCGGCGCGGCTCCCGGCTGCGCCGTCCACGTGGCGACCGACGTGCCCTTCGCGTCCAGGATCTCGACCGTCACCGGCGCGGTCGGCGCGTCGCGGAACCAGTAGTAGAACGACGGCGCTGGAGGCAGCGTGCCAGCCGCCGCGCCGATTCGATACCCATCCTCCGGCTTGAAGAGCATCGCGGCCGGCGCCTGCATGTCGGGCTTCACCGTGCGCAGCGGCGCCATGTTGCTCGAGGATCCAGAAGCCGCGCCCCTGCGTCGTGACGATCAGGTCGTCGCGGTAGATCATCGATGTCCGTGACCGGCGTGATCGGCAGATTGAGCTGCAGCGACTGCCAGTGCGCGCCGTCGTCGAACGAGACGTACAGCCCGAACTCCGTGCCGGCGTAGAGCACGCCGCGACGCGCCGGATCCTCGCGCACGACGCGCGTGAAGTGCCAGTTGGGGATGCCGTTCTTGCCGTCCGCGATTCGCCGCCACGTCTTGCCGTAGTCGTTGGTCTGGAAGAGATAGGGCGTGAAGTCGCCCTGCCGATAGCGGTACATCGCGACGGTCGCGCGGCCGGGATCGTGCACGGACGGATCGATCGAGTTGATGCACCCTTCCGGCCAGTCCTTCGGCGTGACGTTCGTCCACGTCTTGCCGTTGTCGCGCGAGATGTGGATCAGCCCGTCGTCGCTGCCAGCCCAGAGCAGCCCCGGCGTCGTCGTGGACTCTTCGAACGCGAAGATCGTGCTGTAGACCTCGACGCCGGTGTTGTCGCGCGTGATGCCTTCGCCGCCCGAGTAGTCCTGGCGCCGCTTGTCGTTGCGCGTGAGATCGGGGCTGACGACCGCCCAGTCCAGCCCGGCGTTCGTCGTGCGATGGACGAACTGCGAGGTCGTGTAGACGACGTCCGGGTTGTGCGGAGAGATCTTGATCGGCGCGTTCCACTGCTGCCGGTACTTCATGTCCGCCGCGCGCTGTCCCGTCTGACTGTCGGCGTAGACGCGGACGTTTTCGCTCACGCCGAACCGGCGGTCGCTGCGGCTCATCGTGCCGCCGTAGTTGCCGGCGTAGACGATGTTGAAGTCGCGCGGATCGACGGCGATGTGACCGCTCTCGCCGCCGCCCACGGCATACGTCTCGCCCTGATTCGAGCTCGGCACCGCGATCGTGGTGTTGTCCTGCTGCGCGCCGTACACCCAGTAGGGCCAGCGCGTGTCCACAGTCAACCGGTAGAGCTCGGACGTCGGCTGGTTGTTCTGCGGAGTCCAAGGCGAACCGTTCACGGTGACGGTCGCGCCGCCGTCGTTGCCGCCGATCATCGCCTTGTTGTTCTGCGGGTTGATCCAGAGGTCGTGATGATCGCTGTGCGACTGAATCGCGTTGGGCTGGAAGGTCTTGCCGCCATCGGTCGACTTGAAGGCGCCGACGTTCAGCGCGTACACCGTGTCGACCTCGACCGGGTCCGCGATGATGTGCGTGTAGTACCAGGCGCGCTGCTGGAGCTGCGCGGCCGGCGAACGTCCGCGTCCACGTCGTTCCGCCGTCATCCGATCGGTAATTGCCGCCCTGATCGAACTCCCCTTCGACCTGCGCGTAGACGCGCTTCGAGTCTGCGCCGGAAATCGACACGCCGACGCGGCCCATGCGGCCCTTGGGCAGCCCGTTCGTGAGCCGCTCCCACTTGTTGCCGCCATCGGTCGTGCGGTACATCCCGCTCTCGGGTCCGCCGGAGTTGATCGTCCAGGGCTTGCGCTCGGTCGTCCACATCGCGGCGATCAGGATGTTCGGGTTCTTCGGGTCCATCGTGAGATCGACGGCGCCCGTGCGATCGCTCAGGAAGTGGACGTTCTGCCAGGTCTTGCCGCCGTCGCTCGAGCGATAGACCCCGCGCTCCTTGTTGGGCGCGAACAGGTTGCCGAGCACCGCCACGTAGACCAGATCCGGGTTGGTCGGGTGGATGACGATGCGGCCGATGGTTCCGGCCTCGCGCAGGCCGACGTGCTGCCAGGTCTTGCCCGCATCGGTCGTCTTGTACAGGCCAATGCCCGGGGAGACGTTGCCGCGTGGACAGGCGGAGCCGGTGCCGGCGTAGATCACGTTCGGGTTGGAGTCGGCGACGTCAATCGCGCCGATGGACGCGGCCTCGAAGAAGCCGTCGGAGATGTTCGTCCAGGTCGCGCCGGCGTCCGTCGGTGCGCCACACGCCGCCGCCAGTGCTGCCCATGTAATACAGCTGCTGATTGGCCGGCACGCCGGTGACCGCCGTGACGCGTCCGCCGCGGCTGAATACGTTGAGGTTCCGGAACGAAACGCCGCTGAGCAGCGCGGGATCGACCGTGACGTTCGGATTCTGCGCGGGTGCCTGTGGTGACGGGCGCTCGGCCAGTGCCGGTGGCCCGATCACGAAGCCAGCGGCCACCAGCAGCAAGGCGCCGAGCTTTGCCGAAGTTTTCCAACCTGTTGTCATATTCCCTCCAGGCGAACGGGGCACTCTTCGCCCGACCGGAGGAGAGTAACTGACGGTTGCTCCTCCGTTCAACTATCCATCCCCCCAGCGCGGTACTCCCGCCGGCGCAACAATCACGGCACCCGTTGGTCTAGTCTTTGCTATTCCGTTTTCGAGAACGGCGGAGCATGTTCCGGCGCCCTCCCGCTCGCCGCTTGCCGCAAGGCAAGCGTGATTGGCCGCCTCCGCTGAAGCTACGGCGGGCCAAGGGCCTGCCCTAGCGCCCTGCGGGCGCGTACACGAGAGAAGTAGCGCTCGCAAAGGTCGGGCGCCGGAACACGCTACGCCGTTCTCGAAAACGCTGTAAAGATCAGGTCATGCTTTCGATCCGCGCCGGCCTCGCTTGCCTGGTTGTCGCCGTGGGCGCCTCGTCGCCGTCTGCGGCTCAAACGCCGCCGCCGCCCCCGCCTTCACAGCAGCCGCCACCTCAGGAACCCACCACCACGGTGGTCGGGGCTGACGGACGCATGGTCAGCTTGATCTTTCTCCGCGCGGACGCGGAGAACGTCACGCGCCGCATTTACGACGCGTTGCTCGATCGGGAACCCCGCGCGCCGGAACACGACGAATGGGTCGCGGAGCTCCAGCGCGGCCGGCTGCCCCAGCAGCTGGCCGTCATCGTCCAGACATCCGAGTTCACCGGCCGCGTTGGCGGATTGGCCGCTGGGGAGGTGGTCAATCAGATCTTCCGGGGCATGCTCGACCGCGCACCGACCGCCGCGGAAACCAAGACGTATTTGCCGCAGGTCCAGGCGAAGCAATACGTGCCGGCGATGTTGAAGCTCGTCACGTCGGACAGCTTCAGAAAACAGGTCGCGCAGGATCGCGCGCTCTCGGGTACTGCGGCGACGAAGCCCAGCACGCCGTCGCCCGCAGTCCCGGAACGGCCCGGAGCGAAGCCGGGGATGACGGCCCCGAACCCGACGCCGGCCACCGCGCCCCCCGCGACGTCCGTTGCCGTGCCACCACCGCCGCCCGTCCCAGTCCTCCCGACTGGATCGGCCGCTGAGCCGCCGCGTGTGCCGGAACCGGCGAGAGTGCCGGAACCGGCGAGACCGCCACCCCGTCCGGCGCCATTTCCGACCGCACGAGACGCCACGGTCAGCGTGCCACCCGGCACACGTCCCGCTCTCACACCCGAGTGGACGCAGATTCTCGACTGCCAGGCCGACGTCGTCGAGCAGCTGCGATCGAATCCGCCGCGCCACGTTCAGGTGCGGTTCGACGCGCCCGAAATCAGCGCGTCCACCGTGCGCGGGACGGCGACCGATATGCTCGACGACGGCCGACGCCTGAAATACACGTGCACGGGAGGCGGCGCGACATTCGCCTACTTCGACGGCCGTCCAAGACGCGCGTCGGCTGACACTGATTTTTCGAACGACGCCGTCAAAGCCTGTCACGTAGGTGTCATATCGGCGTTGAAGCGCGACCGGCGAGGCGGACCGGTCAGCTTCGAAACCGCCGGCATGATGCCTACTGACTCCGTGCTGTTCGTGCGGGGTGCGGGCGAGGATGCGTCAACCCCCGGCCAGCCGCAGCCCTTCACGTATCAATGCCAGTGGAACGGCGCCGCCATCGTGGGCGCGACGTTCACGCTTGTATCCCGTTGAGTGGGGACGGGTCTTGCTCGCGCAAGCGAGACCCGTCCCCTGCCCGTGTCGATCCGGCACATCCCCATTCGACGTGTCGATAGAGGAGAAACACTGTCATGAGATTCATGATGATCGTCAAGGCCAGCAAGGAATCCGAAGCGGGCGTGCTGCCTACCGAAAAGGAACTCGCCGACATGGCGAAATACAACGAGGAGCTTCTGAAGGCCGGAGTTCTGCTCGCGGGAGAAGGGTTGCAGGCCAGCTCGAAAGGCGCCCGGGTCCGCTATTCCGGGGCCAAGCGTACCGTCATCGACGGGCCGTTCGCGGAAGCCAAGGAGCTCATCGCCGGTTTCTGGTTGATCCAGGCCAAATCCATGGAAGAGGCGCTCGAGTGGGCGCGGCGTGTGCCCTTCGACGACGGCGAGGTCGAAGTGCGGCAGGTCTTCGAGCTCGAGGATTTCGGGGCTGGCGCCGCCATCGACCACCACACGAGGATCCGCGAACAGTTGAAGGCTTGACGCGGCGTGTGCTCTGATCGGTCTCGGTGGCCAGCACCGAGACCAGGAGCGCAACCGAAGCGGTCTGGAGGATCGAAGCGCCGAAGTTGATCGCGGCGTTGACGCGCGTCGTGCGCGACGTCGGGCTGGCCGAAGATCTCGCGCAGGATGCGCTCGTGGCGGCGCTGCAGCAGTGGCCGGAGTCGGGCGTCCCGCGCAACCCCGGCGCCTGGCTCATGGCCACAGCCAAGCATCGCGCAATCGATCACTTCCGGCGCGGCAAACTCCTCGAACGGAAGCACGAAGAGCTTGGTCACACCCTCGAGGAGGAGCAGTTCCGCAACGTCCTGGCGATCGACGACGCGCTGGACGACCACGTCGGGGACGACCTGCTCCGCCTCGTCTTCATCGCCTGTCATCCCGTGCTCTCGACCGAGGCCCGCGTCGCGCTCACGTTGCGTCTCCTCGGCGGCCTCACGACCGACGAGATTGCCCGTGCCTTCCTCGTCGCCGAGCCGACGATCGCCCAGCGAATCGTCCGCGCCAAGCGCACGCTGGCTGACAAGCAGGTCCCATTCGAGGTTCCGCGCGGCGCCGAGCTGGCCGCACGGCTGTCGTCGGTGCTCGAAGTGGTCTACCTGATCTTCAACGAGGGTTACTCGGCGACCGCGGGTGACGACTGGATGCGCCCGGCGCTCTGCGAGGACGCGCTGCGGCTCGGGCGCATCCTGGCCGAGCTGGCGCCGAACGAACCCGACGTTCACGGCCTGGTCGCGCTCATGGAGATTCAGGCTTCGCGGTCGAAGGCGCGCGTCGGACCTTCCGGCGCGCCCGTCCTGCTTCTCGATCAGAACCGCGCGCTCTGGGATCGACTGCTGATCGGCCGAGGCCTGGCGGCGCTTCGCCGGGCAGACTCGCTCGGCGTTGCCCGCGGTCCGTACGCCCTGCAGGCGGCGATCGCGGCCTGCCACGCGATTGCGCTGACGCCGGAAGAGACGGAGTGGTCGACGATCGTCGGCCTTTACGATCTGCTCCTGGCGATGATGCCCTCGCCCGTCGTGGAGCTGAACCGGGCGGTGGCCGTGGCGATGGCTCGGGGACCCGCGGCTGGCCTCGCGCTCGTCGACGGGCTCCGATCGGAGCCGTCGCTCAAGGACTATCACCTGCTCCCGGCTGTGCGCGCCGATCTGCTCGTCCGGCTTGGGCGTCCGGCTGACGCGCGGCCGGAGTTCGAGCGGGCCGCGGCGCTGACCCGCAACGTCCGCGAGCGCCAGCTGCTTCTCGATCGCGCGGCGTCGTGCCAGACCGGTCCCTGAAGACCGTGGCTATGATCGCGTCGTACATGTTCACCTTCCTCAAGCCTACTTCCAGATTTCCGTCCGCACGGCTTTTTCGAGCCGCGAACGGCACGTCCGGCTCAGCGTGAGCCGCGTGCCGTCGCGAAGAGTGACGTCGTAGTCGCCGCGCGAGGCAGACTCGAGCCGCACGACGCGATCGAGCCGCACGATGGCCGATCGGTGGATCCGGACGAACTGCTCGGGGTCGAGGCGCTCTTCCAGCCGTGAGAGGGTTTCGCGCAAAACATGCGTCCGCCTGCCGGCGTGGAGCACGACGTAGTTGTCGGCGGCTTCGATCCAGTCGATCGTCGTGACGTCCACGAGCTCCACGCGACCATCCGATCGCACGGGCAGCCGGGTCGCGGCGCGGCGGCGTCGCGCGAGCGACTCCATCAGGGCCGTCAGGTTCGTGTCCGGATGGCCATCCCGCGATGTCAATCGATCTCGGGCGTGGGTGAGCGCGTCGGCCAGCCGATCGCGCGACACCGGCTTCAGCAGATAGTCAATCGCATGCACCTCGAAGGCCTGGATCGCATAGCGGTCGAAGGCGGTCAGAAAGATGATGAGCGGTGCCGGCCGGACGAGCCGGGCGACGACGCCGAATCCGTCGAGCTCCGGCATCTGGACGTCGAGGAGGACGACGTCCGGACGGAGATTGTTGATGCAGGTGACCGCGCTGAGACCGTCACCCGCCTCGCCCGCGATCGTCACGCCACCCGACCCGGCCAACAGCCGTTTCAATCGCCGGCGCGCGAGCGGCTCGTCGTCGACAATGACGATGCGCATCTTCATCGGGATCGGGGACGGTCGGGGACAGGTTTCGAACTCAAAACCTGTCCCCGAGACCCGTCGAACGGGATCCGGATAGTGGCCGCCGCTCCCCCGCCGGCACGTGGAACCAGATCGAACGACGCGTCGTCACCGTACAGCGATTCCAGACGCGCGCGCGTGTTCGAGAGGCCAATGCCGGCTTTCGACTCCCCTCTCACGCCGGACCCGTCGTCTTCGATCCGAATACTCAGGCCGTCGCCGTCGCGGCTCGCACGGATCCTGATGGTCCCGCCGTCGGCCCTTGGCGCGACCCCGTGCTGGATCGCGTTTTCGACAAGGGGCTGCAGCAGCAGATGAGGCACGAGCGCGGTCCGGCAGTCCGGAGCCACGTCGATTCCCACTGACAGCCGTTCGCCGAATCGCGCTTCCTGAATCTGCACGTAGGACTGCACCAGGCCAACTTCCTCGTCGAGGGTCACGAAGGGCCGGTCCCCCGCGTCGAGCGTCGATCGCAGCAGGTTGCTGAGCCGGCCGATCATCCGGTCGGCTCGCTCCGGATCCTCGTGCACCAGTTCGGCGATGACGTTCAACGCGTTGAACAAGAAGTGCGGCTGGAGCTGCGTTCGCAGCAATTCGAGCTGAGCCCGGCCCAGTCGCGCCTGCACCTCCGCGGCCTGCTGCCGGCTCCGGCCGTAGGCGTCGAGCGCGTGTGCGACGCCGACCAGCGCCCAGTAGATCAGCATCTGCAACGCGAGGTTGCTGATGAGAAGGTACGGACTGACGCCGAACAGCCACTGCCGCACGAAACCTTCCGCACGCACTTTGATCAACGCGACCCCGAGGCCCATCACGAGGTGGAGCGGAAGACGCGTGGCAAGACGCGCCAGCGTGAGCCGGTACCGTGCCGCGAGCCAGAAGACGAGTGGCGTCAGGAGCGCCCAGATCCACCACTGCCCCAGCGAGTACGCAAGCGAGAGCCCCCAGATCGCCGGCCGGCCCTGGGAGACGTAGGTGAGCGACGACGTGAGCGCGAAGAAGACGGCGAGCGCGGTCCAGGCGGACCAGATGAGCAACGCTGTCCGCAGCCGGCCGCGCATGGAGGGCTTATATCACCGCGCAGCAGGCCGCTGAACTACGCGGCCTGTCAGCCGCCGCCGGGTCGCGTCGCCGGCTTCGCGGCTCCACGGTGGCAAGTAAAACAGGTCACCGGCTGCGTCGCCGGCTTAGGGAGGGTTTTCAAATGTTCGCCGTTGATCGCCGAGACCATCTTCAGCATGACGCGCGCGGAGGCTTTCGTCGGCCGCGCATCGGACGCGAAGTCGAACTTGCTGAGGTCGTTGCCCTCGCCGACGTGACAGTGCTCGCACCGGACGTTCAGGTCGGAGCAGAACTGTTTCATGATCGAGACGAGATCGCGGGGCGCGATGTCCGTCGGCAGGATCTTGAGATTCGTGAACTTCTGCGGCAGCTGGTCCGGCGCGCGGAACCCGGCGCTGGCGAACGCAAGCGTGAAGATCGTAGCCGACGCGATCAGGAGACGCATGCTTCCTCCGGCCCGAGCGTGCCACAGCCGCCGGACTGCGTGCCGCAGGTTCGGGGTGAAACGGCTTCAGGTGGGGTGAAGCGGCTCGAGGGTGTTCGGCCCGAGCGGTCGATTCTCAGAACCGGTACGACATCGCGAGCGAGACGACGACGAACGTGTAGGACACCTCGAAGCTCACGTGCTGGACGTCGATCGACGCGAAGGGTTGCACCAAAGGCAGGACCGGCGTCTCGCGCGCCAGCCGCATGAGCCGTCCGTCGTAACCCGTCACGAATCCGAGCCGGAAGCCCAGCGACGCGCCGATTGGGCGAGGGTCGGTTGATACGATCGTGCGTTGGATCCCGCCGGTGTAGGCGCGCCGGCCGTAGGAATTGAGAAACGTCGCGCCGAAAAAACCGCGCCAGGACAGACCGACGGCCCAGTTGTTGTCGAGCGCAATCACATCGTTCTTGAGGTGTGCCGTCCACATGCCGAGGTACAGGCGCGTCGGCGGACGGGGACGATGCTCCTGTTCGTACTGTTCCGCTGAAGCCGGGGGAGATTCTGCGGTCGCTACGGTCTGCGCCCGCGCGCCGGCCGGCACGAGCAGGGCGCACGCCAGAACTACGGGTAGGCGCATGTCTTCCTCTTCGATCGCCTCGATCCGCCGGTGCCCTCAGAACGCGTAGCCGAGGTTGAACGGGAGCGGCACGTCGTCGACCATCTTACGCGTCCTGGTCATCTGGCGATGGTGATGTGAGGCCGGATGGCCGATAGCCCCTTCCGTGCGGGAAGGCCCCGGCATCCCGGAAACCTGTTGTCATGTCAACAGGTTGACGTAATAATGTGACCTCCGTTTTGGCCCACCAAGACGCGAAATGACCTGCCCCTATTGCGGCGGTGAGACGCCCGCGCCCGATGGTCGCTGTACGATCTGCGATCGCCTTCTGCCTCAGGCGACCGCGGATAGCGTCGTCAAGACCGACCTGCCTCGCGCGAAGCCTCCCGACCCGGAAGCCGATGACGCGACTGTCCTGGGCACGCCTCCGGGGCTCAGCGGGGGATCCGACCCTGGAGTTGCGACCGGCGTCTGGCCACCGGCCGGATCCGGGACGCCGCTAGCCGACGTGACACGACTGGTACCGACCGATTCGGACATGACCGTCGCGGCCTCGCCGGGAATGGGGACGCATCACGGAGGACGGTCACCACTTCCGATGCCAACCACGCCGCGTCCCGGTACGCCCGCACCCGGCGGTCCCGTGAAGACCGTCGGTGGCACGGCGTTCCAGGGACAGATGGGCGGTCAGCCGTTCGGACCGCGCTACCACCTGGTGCGGCTGCTCGGCGCGGGCGGGATGGGCGCCGTGTACCAGGCGTGGGATCAGGAGCTCGGCGTCGTCGTCGCGATCAAGGTCATCAAGCCCGAGGCGATGCAGGATCCGGAAGCGGCGCGCGAGCTCGAGCGTCGCTTCAAGCGCGAGCTCCTGCTCGCCCGCAACGTCACGCACAAGAACGTCGTCCGCATTCACGATATGGGCGAAGTCGAGGGCGTCAAGTACATCACGATGCCCTACGTCCATGGATCGGACCTGGGCAGCATCCTGAAGACCGAGCACAAGCTGCCGCTCTCGCGGGCGCTCTCCATCGCCAAGCAGATTGCGAGCGGTCTGGTCGCGGCGCACGACGCCGGCGTTGTCCATCGGGATCTCAAGCCCGCCAACATCCTGCTCGATGACAACGATCACGCGCTGATTACGGACTTCGGCATTGCGCGGTCCACCGAAGGGACTGCCGGTGGGACGGTCGTCGGCACCGTCGTCGGCACGCTCGACTACATGGCGCCGGAGCAGGCGCGGGGTCAGACGGTCGATCACCGCGCGGACATTTATGCCTTCGGCTTGATTCTCTCGGACATGCTCATCGGGCGCCGCAAGTCGAGCCATGGCGGCGAGAGCTCACTGGCGGCGCTCATGCACCGGATGACAACGGCGGCGCCGCCGATCCGATCGGTTGATCCCAACCTCCCGCAAACGGTCTCCGATATCGTTTCGCGCTGCACCGCCCTCGAAGCCGATCATCGGTACCCGAAGACGAAGGAACTGCTCAAGGACCTCGAGAGCCTCGACGAGCACGGACATCCAACCGACGGCACGACGGTGGCAGCGACACACGCATGGACGCAGCCGGTCCCGACGCACACGTACCCGGGACAGATGTTCCCAGGGCAGACGATGCCGGGGCAGACGGTTCCGGTTCCCGCCGGTGCGATGGCTCAGCGGCCGTCCAGGCGTCTGTGGCTCCTCGTGGCTGCTGGCGTTGCGGGGCTGGCGATCGGGACTGGCGCGTTTCTGTATCGGGACCGCTTGTTTACGGGCAGGGGCTCTGCCGTCGCGACACGGTCGGTTTCGATCGTGATCCTGCCGTTTCAGAACGCTTCCGGTGACCGGTCAATGGATTATCTCGGGCAGACGATTGCCGAGGAGCTCAGGACGCAGATCGGCTCGTCGCGCGCGCTGCGTGCCGTGTCGTCTTCAACCATCGGCCAGATCCTGAGCGACCTGCAGATTTCGCAAGACACCAGGCTGGATCCCGACAGGACGAAGCAGATCGCGAGTCTCACGAAGGCCGACATCGTCATCTCGGGTCAGTACGCGACGTTCGGTCCGAGGATCCAGATCACCGCGAACATGCAGGACCTGCCGATGGGCACGACAGAATCCGTGCCCGAGTCGGCCGAGAACCAGACGGTGCTGCTTGCCAGCATCAGTCGTCTGGCAGAGGCGGTCCGCGGGAAGCTGGCCCTTGCCCCGGATGATTTGAAGGCGGCAACTGCCGCCTCCTACCGCCCGTCGTCGAAATCGCTTTCGGCCCTGCAGAAGTACAACGAGGGCATCGCGTTGGTTCGTGAAGGCAAGCTGCTCGCCGCCATGAAGGCCTTCCAGACGTCCACCGAGGAGGACAAGGAGTTCGCGCTGGCGTTTGCCCGGCTGGCGCAGACCTACGCCGCGTTGGGTTATGCCCCAGAAGCCGAGCGGCACGCGCGGACGTCGGTCAGTCTCAGCGGGGCCTTGCCCGATGCCGAGAAATTCATGGTCCTCGCGAGCAACGCGCGCATCATGAAGAACCGGGCCGAAGCGGTCGGTTTCTACGACAAGCTGGCCACGCTGCTGCCCGGGAGCGACGAGGTCCTCACGGATCTCGCCTCCGCCCTCGAAGAGAACGCGGACTTCGACAGAGCGTACGCCGAGTACACGAAGCTCGCCGAGCGGGATCCCAACAACCTCGAGGCGCTCATGGGCACTGGGCGCGCCCAGGTGAAGCGGGGCCAGCCGCAGCCGGCCCTCGAGCCGCTCACCAAGGCGCTGAACATCGCCATCGAGCGCGACAACCTGGAAAGCCAGGCCACGGCGCGGGAGTGGATCGGCGGCGTGTACCGGATGCTGAACAAACCCGAACAGGCGCTGAACGAGTTGAACCAGGGGTTGAAGATTTCGCGTCAAATCGGGCGCAAGCGCCTGGAGGCCGAGAACATCCGGGAGATCGGCAAGGTCCAGGCGAACCTCGGCCAGTTCGATCTGGCCCTCAAGCAGTTCCAGGAATCGATGGCGCTGTTCCAGACGATCAAGGATCAGCAGGGGATCGGCGACACGCTGATCGAGGTCGGCAACGCGTACGCGAATACCGGACAGCTCGATCGGGCACTCACCGCGTTCACCGACTCGCTTCGCATTCAGCGGGATCAGCGGAATGTGAACTACGAGGGCATGCTGCTATCGAACATCGGCGCGATCCATACGATTCGCGCTGACCACCAGGCGGCGTTGACCTATTACGAGCAGGGCCTCCGCGTCGGCGAGAAAATCAACAAGCCGATCAACACGGCGAACGCGTTGTACAACGTCGGTGAGACGCAGGTACGCCTGGGACAATATGCCGAGGCCGAGCAGAGGTTCCTGCAGGCGCTCAAACTGCAACGGGATGCGAAGGACGTACGCGGCCTGGGACAGGTCCAATCCAGCCTGGCCAAGCTCTTCGGACAGCAAGGGCGGTTCGAAGCGGCGCGGGCGACCGCCCAAGACGCGTACGACGCGATGCAGCGCACCCCCGAGCAGAGCGACTGGACCGTCATCCTTTCTGCTGAATACGGGAGCGCGCTCGGACACCTCGGTCAGGTCACCGAGGCGACCAAAGCGTTCGAGTCGGCCGCAGCCCTCGCCCGGAAGTTGAACATCCCGCCGTTGCTCTCGGACGTCCTGAACTATCACGGCGATCTGTTCCTCCGTCAGGGCGATCTCAAGCAGGCACGGGATCGTTACACCCAGGCATTGCAGGCGGCGACGAAGGCGAATGATACGTCCCGGATGGTCCTGTCGAGACTGCACCTGGCGATGACGGACGCGAAAGAGGGTCGTCCGCGCGCGGGGGATGATCTGGCAACGCTCGCGATCGAAGCCGACAGGTGGGGGTTCAAACCGGAGGCCGTGTCCGCGTCGATTGTGCGCGGCGAGTGGCTGGTGGCGTCGAAGCAGTATGGGCAGGCGCAATCCGAGCTCGAGGCCGCGCTCGCTTCAAGCGAACGCATCGGGTTGCTGGTTCAGCAGGCCCAAAGCCACTACTGGCTGGCGCAGGCCCTGACCGGGGCGGGCGCCGACTCCGCTGTCGCGCGCCAACATCTTCAGTCGGCGCGAGGCCTGCTGGACAGGATCAAGGGTGAAGCCAAGACCGACGCCGTCCTGAAGCGCGCGGACCTCGCGCCCATCGCCGCCGCAAAGTAGCCAGGCCTCGAGGTCACTTCAGGCCGTACAAGAAAAGAGCCGGGCCCGAAGGCCCGGCTCTGCGTGTGTCCTCGTCCTCAGCGCTACCCGCCGCAGTTCCCCCCGATCGGGCAGACGAAGTACTGCCGCGACGTCGGCGGGAAGATGCCGGGGTTTTGCGGTCCCGTCGCGTTCGGGTCGTTCACCGACGTCACCGCGAAGACGTACGGATTCACGGCGTCCGGCGGAATCGCGCTCGGGTCGAGTTCCACGTTGGCGTGATACTCGCCGGGCTTCTTCTCGCGGAAGCACTTGTTCGACGTGTTGCCGGGCTCCTTACAGAAGATGAGGAGCGTGTTGTTGCTCCCGGTCCCGGCGATCGCGAGCGTCATCTTGTTCGGTGACGTCGCGGCACCCGTGATCGGGTTGCCCGTGCAATGCCCGTCGACCACGGGCCCGGTCTTGACGTGCACTTCGATCACCATCACCGAACCGCTGTCTTTGCCTTTGGCGGGCTTGACGATCTCCGCGCAGGAGCCGGGATTCGAGGTCGCCCGCTGCACGGGGCTGTAGTCGTTTGGAAAGCCGGAGCCGAACGCCGGCCAGTCGATGACGGCGGTGGTCGAGTCGATGCCGAACTGATTGCCAGTTATCGAATCGGGATCACGCGCGAGCCGCGGATTGCCCTTCACGCCATTGCCGAAGAGCGCGTTAATGTTGAAGACCGTCGAGGGCGGGTTCGTCAGGTTCAGGATGACCTCGGCCAGGATGTCGGTCGAGTTCAAAACGAACGCCTCATCGAAGGGACAGCTTGCTGGCCCGGTCGAGCAGACCGGCGCGTCCTTGACGCGGTAGTAGGCACAGCGGTAGGGGTTCAGCGAGCCGTCGCCCGGCGCGCTCGGATCATTGAAGAACGGCACGCACCGCGTGTCCGTAATGTTGTCCAACTGCGTCAAGCGACAGTCGATATCGTTGGGATCGGACGTATTGCACGTATTCGTGGTCGACTCCGGCGTGAAGCTGACCGCCGCGACAACCGTCTGATTCGGCTTGACGCGAATCCGCAGCCGCCAGGTGCTGAAGCTGTAGAAGTCGTTCTCGCCGATAGCGGCCGGGTCACCGAACGGCGCCGTGACGTCCCTGAGCTGCGTGGAGCCGGTAGCGTTCGACAGCTGCAGGGGCCGGATCTGCGTCTGCGGTTGGCCCATGACGCAGATGCCCCTGAGGTTGCCGGCACCGGCCGTGGTGAACGGACCGAGATCTGGTGTGCCGGAGGCCAGGTTGAACCGGTAGAGCTTGCCGGTCGTGAGCCCGCCCGCCCAGAAGTGCACGCCGTCAGGATCCAGGTTCAAGGAACGCCAATCGTCCTCCCCCGTCACGTCGTACGTCGTCACCACCGCGCCGGCGCCATTCAACCGCTTGATGTTGACGTTGTCGGCGACGAGCAGGCCGTCACTGCCGTTGAACGAAGGGCCCAGGAGCCGGATGGCGAAGGCCTGGCCGGTCGGGGTTGTCGGGGAGAGATCGACGAAGTCCGGGAGTTGGGTATTGTTGCCGACGTTGAACCGCTTGATCTCGCGTCCTCTCGATGTGTAGAACATCGTCCGCTGATCGGTGGACAAATCGATCCAGTCGACGCCCTGCTGATCCAGGTCGGGATTGAAGGCATCGAGGAACGTACCATCGCTCCGGTAGCGGAGCAACTTCGCGCCTCCGTCGTTGCCGGCGTGACCAACGTACACGTCACCGTTGACGGCCATCACGATCGACTCGCTGTTCTGCGCGAGGTTCAACGCCGGGTCGGCAAACGGCGAATAGTAGTGCGGAACCGCGAGATTGTGCTTGACGACCTTGGTGTTGGTGAAATCAGTGGTGTAGAGATTGAACTGCGAATCGAACCAGCACCCCGCGGTTTCAGAGCCCACCGTCGTGCCGATCGTAATCGTCTGCTTGAGCGCGCCGGTGTTGGAACGGACCTCGGTACTGACTGTTGCCAATCGCGACGAACACATCGCCGACCTTCCACTCTGGGGATGTTTGCGCGTGCAGCAGCGAGATTGCCAGTCCGCTGCCGGCCAGCGCCACGGCGACTGCCAGGATTCGTATTCTTACGATGCTCATAACTTGCTCCTTCCCCTCAGTAGCGAGACGGGACCTGGGGATCACGTCCACCTCGGTCGTGCGTCGACCTAGAAAAAGAACCTTCCGCCGAACCGGATGATCCGCCGCGAAAGCACCGTCAACGGACTGCCGAAAGCGGTCCCGGTCAGCGCATTTGCATTCAATACTTGTTCGCGTTGAAAAGGTTGTAGACATCACCGTCGCGTGAAAAAGAAAGAGCCGGGCCCGTAGACCCGGCTCTTCGTCGATCACAGTAGCGACTTACTGAGACCCGCAGTTCGATCCGTTCTGGCAGATAAAGTACCTGCCGCGATGTGGGCGGGAATACGCCCGGGTTGTTCGGCCCGAGCGCGTCCTGGATGTTCACCGACGTCACCGCGAAGATGTAGGGGTTGACGTTGTCGGGTGGAAGGAAGACCGGGTCGAGATCCACGTTGGCCTGATAGCGGCCCGGGCTGCTCTCCTGGAAGCAATCATTCGAGCTGGGGTGCACGCAGTAGATGAGCAGGTTCGTGTTCGTCCCGGTGCCGGCGACCGCCAGCGTGATGTTCTTCGGCGCAATCGACGCGCCCGTTACCGGGCTGCCCGTGCACACACCATTCACGATCGGCCCGGTCTTCACGTCCACGACCATCTTGATCGACGCGCCGCTGTTATGACCCGAGCCGTTCGGGCTGATGATCGTCGCGCACCCGCCGCCCGGAGTCGAGGTCGCCCGCTGTACTGGGCTGTAGTCGTTTGGAAAGCCCGAGCCGAACGCCGGCCAGTCGATGACGGCGGTCGTCGAGTCGATACCGAACTGATTCCCGCCAATCGAGTCGGGATCGCGCGCGAGCCGCGGGTTGCCCTTCACGCCATTGCCGAAGAGCACGGGAATGTTGAAGACGGACGTCGGCGGGTTCGTCAGATTCAGGATGATCTCGGCCTGGATGTCGGTTGAATTCGCCACGAACGGCTCGTCGAACGGGCAGTTTCCTGGCGAGGTGCAGACCGGCACGCCCTTGACGCGGTAGTACCCACAGCGGTACGGGTCCAGCGAATTGAGGGCATTCGGCGCGCTCGGATCCCTGAAGAACGGCACGCACTGCGTGTTCGCGATGTTGTCCAGATTCGTGAAGCGACAGTCGAAGTCGGCGGGATCGGACGTATTGCAGGCCATCGTGGTTGACTCCGGCGTGAAGCTCACCGCCGCCATGACTGACTGACCGGCCTTGACGCGAATCCGCAGCCGCCAGGTGCTGAAGCTGTAGGACGCGTTCTCGCCGGTGGCCGCCGGGTCGCCGAACGGCGCCGTGATGTCGATGAGCTGCGTCGAGCCGGAGGGGTTCGACAGCGCCAGCGGCCGAACCTGCGTCTGCGGCTCGCCCAGGACGCAGATGCCCATGAGAGCGCCCTTGCCGTCCGTCTGGATCGGGCCGAGATCTGGCGTTGGCGAGTTGAGCGCGAATCGGTACAGCCTGCCGGTCGAGTTGCCGCCGGCCCAGAAGTGCAGGCCATCGGGATCCAGGTTCAACGACTGAAAGGTGTCCTCATCGTTATTGCTGCCGGCAGGGTCGTAGTCGTACGTCGCCACCACGGCACCAGCGCCATTCAACCGCTTGATGTTGACGTTGTCGGCGACGAGCAGTCCCCCGGTGCCATCGAACGGCGGCAGGAGGCGAATGGCATACGCCTCGCCGGTCGGGGTCGTTGTAGAGAGGTCGGCGAAGTTTCCAAGCTGGGTGATCGTGCCGACGTTGAACCGCTTGATGAGGCGGCCTCTCGACGTGTAGAACATCGTCCGCTGATCTGTGGCCAGGTCCATCCAGTCGATGCCGCGGTCTTCGACGGCTGGCGTGAAGGAGCCGAGGAACGCGCCGTCGCTCCGGTATCTCAGGATGTTCCGGGTGCCTGTGCCATTCGCGTTGCCGGCGTTGCCGACGTAGACGTCACCGTTCACCGCCATCACGATCGAACTGCTGTGGCCGTCGGGCGCCTGCAGTTCCGTATTGGCGAACGTCGACGCCGCGTGCGGCGTGGCGAAGTTGTACTTCACTACCTTCGTGTTGTTGAAGTCGGCGGTGTACAGATTGAACTGGGAGTCGAACCAGCATCCGGCGACGTCTTTCTTCGGGTTGACATTGGAGGTGATCGTCTGTTTGAGCGTGCCTGCGCTGGACCGGACCTCGTACTTACCACTACCGACCGCGACGAATACATCGCCGACGACCCAAGCTGGGGGATTCCCGCCTTGCGCGTGCAGCAGCGAGATCGCCACTCCGCTGCCGGCCAGCGCAACCGCGATTGCCAGAACTCGTAATCTTGCGATACTCATACCTTGCTCCTTCCCCTCAGTTGGCGAGAGGGACCTGGGGACGTCCGCCTCGGTCGTGCGTGGTGCCTAGAACAAAAACCTCCCGCCAAACCGGATGATCCGCGGCGAAAGTACCGTCAACGGACTGCCGAACGCCGGCCCGGTCAGCGTATTTGCATTCAATACTGTGTTCGCGTTGAAAAGGTTGTAGACGTCCATCAGGGCCTCGATCGACCGGTTGCCGCCCAGCCTGAACGCCTTCGACGCGCGCAGGTCGACCATCGTCAGCGTGTCCAGCCGGTCGGAGACATCCCGCGGCTCGGCATAAACCGTGAACGGAGCCTGGTTCAACCCCTCGACAAGGACCGTCCGCGTGAAGACGGGTCCGCTCTGGATCAGCAGGTTTCCCGAGGCCAGGATGTCCCACCCCATCAGGTAGCTGCCGGAGACCTTGAACATGTGGGTGCGGTCCCAGAAGAGCGGTCCGCGGGCGTTGACGCCATTGTTCGGATCGACGGGGATGGCGCCGAAACCGAAGATATTGCTGCCCTCGACCGACACCTGTTCCTGGATGGCCTTCGAGACGGCATAGGATCCGAGGAGCTGCCACCGGTTGGAGAGCCGCTTGGTGGCAATCACTTCGAAGCCGCTGAAATCCTGATCGAGCTGCGCGCTGTTGACGACGCTGAACAGCGGACCGGTGACTTGGTCGAAGACCTGGTTGAAGACAGTGATGGTGTTGCCTGTCACCGGATCCTGGAACGGAACCGGTTCCCACGTGCTCGTGACGTCCTGCACCCCGACCTGGCGCCGGTCGTTGCGGAAGCTCAACGTGCCGGTCAACCGAAAATCGCGCATGATCTCGCGCTCGACGGTGAACAGAAACTCGTCCGTGTGCGGCGCCTTCAAGTCGGGATCGATCGAGGTCTGAAGACCTCCGGACGCACCCAGGAATCCGCCTTCCTCGCCCGGCTGAAACTTGAAATCCTGGTTCAAGTCCAGCCACTCGAAGACCTCGAATCCGATGCTGTTTGGATTGGCCGAGCTGAGGATGGTCGTGCTGATCTGGTGATAGTAACGGGCAGCACTCGCCTTGAGGACCGTCTTGCCGTCCCGTGTCAGTTGATAGATGACGCCACCCCGAGGCGACAACGTGTTCCAGTCGACGAGCGTGCCGAGCGACGAAAAGTTGCGAGCGGCGGTGAAGGTGCCGGCCGGACTCGACTGCTCGGGCACGCTCCCGCGTGCCTGGTCGAAGCGCACGCCAAAGTTCAGCGTGACAGGGCCGCGCTGGTACGTGTCGGACGCAAAGAGCGCGTTGGTCCGAATGGTCTCCTCCGGATGGACCGGCGTATTCAGATGCAGGGCAAACGCCTGGAAGCCCTGGAACAGTGCCACGTTCGTGTCGCCGAGCGCAGTCACGTCCGCCGAGACGTTGTTGTTGGCGAAATCCCAACCGAACTTCAACTCGTGACGTCCGCCCAGCCACTGCGCCTTGTACCAGGACAGCACCGTGTTGAGCTGGAGCCGCTTGCGCTGGCTGATTTGCTCGTTGTTATTGGCGCCGGTGACTTTGCCGGTCGTCAATTCGATAGTGGACTGATTGCCGGCCGCCTTGGCTTCGTCCTTGATCAACAGCGGAAAGGAAATGTCGACGAAACTCCCGCGCGCTTCGAGATAGGCACGATCGTTCAGGATGTTGCTCCAGACGCCCTGGTAGATCCTGAACGTGTCGTCCTCGTTGTAGTTGGAGATGGGCGTGTTCAGCGCGCTCGCGTCTCGCTCCGGCTTGTTGTACTCCTGACGGGTCCAGAACCCCATCAGCCGCTGATTCGGCTTGAGCTGGTAGGTGGCGTTCGCAAGGAACGAGTACATGTCCGTCGGCTCGACGACGGGAACGCCCTGATCGTCGACAAAGCCGGCCACGAACCGGTGGACGCGCCAGTCGCGATACGCGCCGAAAAAGTGGAGCTTGTCCTTGACGAGCGGGCCGCCGGCCTGCGCCGTGAAGTCCGACAGGTAATCAAACCCAACTTTTGTGATTCCTTGGGCTTCAAGCTCCTCGTCGATGTTGTCGCTCTGAAGGCTGTCGTTCTGGTAGTAGAAGGACACGAGCCCTTTCAGGACGTTGGTCCCCGTCTTCGTCACCATGTTCACGTACACACCCGGTGGGCCTACCTCGATGGGATGCGCGCCGGTCGAAACCTGCACTTCCTGAAACGTGTCGTAGTCGTAATAGAACTGCGCAAAACCTGTCGTGACGGGATCGGTCACGTTGACGCCATTCAACGCCTGCGTGTTCTGAGAGTGCTGCGTCCCGCGGACGACGAAGCCGGCCTGCTGGCCCGATTCGCTGCCGCCGACGTCGATCCGGTTGGTCGTGAGACCCGATCCCTTGCTCTGCAGCAGGCTCCAGATGTCGCGCCCGCCCGGCGTGTTCTGGAGAATGCCGAGATTGATCTGGGTGCTGACGTTGTTGCTCGTCGTGTCGATGGTCGGAATCGCCGCCTGAACGGTGAAGACCTCCTTGATGGCTGCGACTTTCATGACGACGTCGAACGACGACGTCTGGCCGACGTTCACGACCACATCCGGATGCTCCATGGGCTGGAATCCGCTCAACTCGAGCTTGACCGCATACCGGCCGGGGGCCAGCGCGGGAGCCCGGTAGGCGCCGCCGGAGTCGGTCGTCCCGACCATGGCCGCGAGCAATGTCGGGCCCGTGATCGTCACCGTGACGCCGGGCATGACACCGCCCTGCTCATCTTTCAGGTTGACGAGGATGCTGCCGGATTGGATTTGCGCGAATACCGGTGATGCGCAACCCAACAGAGTAACGACGAGGAACAGACGTACAAGCACTGGTGTAAGACGCCTCATGAAGCCTCATAAAGAATCGAGCGTGTTGTGTTACAGGCTCGAAATACTCGGCAGGACAGACGGCGACCGTAATTGCTCGCTGGGGCCGGGGAGCCTGGAGCCGCAGAATTGTATCCTTTAAGTGCGCCTGAAAACGCCTTTGAATGAAATGTTTTTGGAAATGCTGGAAAATCCGTGGATGACAGATAGACGTTCGTGGTGTTCGGTGCCCAGAACCGCCCTAATAGGCACCCTTCGCAACGTTGAGGTATTTGATCAGCGCTGCATGGTCAACAGCGCCGCGTACAGATCCATCCCGTACCAGAGATTCGCGATCCTCAGGTTCTCGTTGGCGCCGTGCTGATTGTTGTCGTGGTTCGCCATCGGCACGATCACGGCCGGCTTGCCGGCGACGTCGGTGAAGAGGTTGAGCGGCAGCGTCCCGCCCATGCCCGGCGCGATGAGCAGCGACTCCGGGCCGAACCGTCGGGCGGCGGCGCGTCCGGCGGCAGCGACGATCTGACGCGCGAAGGGATTGGCCATCGACGTTCGGGCGGCCGGGGACGCGTCGGTGCCGCCGGTCACCTTGGCGATGCGCGGGTACGTCAGGCGCGTCGCCTGATCGGGATCGGTCGTCACGACGTGGAAGCCCTGTCGTTCGATGTGGCGGACAATGAGCGCCCGCATCGCCGCCGGGTCGTTGCCTTTGACGAGGCGGATGCCGAGGGCGGCCGTCGCGGTCGCCGGAATCACGTTGCTCGCGAGCGCGCCCGTGTTGCCACCCGAGATGCCCCTGACGGTCAAGGCCGGCAGAAGCAGTCGCGCGGCAAGCGTTGCGGGCTGCCCTTCCGTGGCGGCGAGTCCCAGCTCGCGTTTGAGCGCCGCGTCGTAGTCGGGCATCGCAGCAAGCGCCGCTCGCTCCTCGGCCCCAATCGGCTCGGCCGAGTCGTACCACCCTTCGACGAGCACTTTGCCGTGCTCGTCCTTCATGGTCGCGAGCAGGCGCGCCAGGATTTGCGGCGTGTCGGGCGCCCAATTGCCGTAGTGACCGGAGTGCAGCTCGCGCGTGGCGCCGTAGACCGTCACTTCGAGCCCCATCGATCCGCGGACGCCGAACGTGATCTGCGGCCGGCCGCTCTGGTGCACCGGTCCGTCGAAGAACAGCCAGATGTCGATGGGATCGACGCGATCGCGATAGCGCGTGAGGTACTCGCCCAGGTGCGGCGATCCCGCCTCTTCTTCCCCATCCAGGAAAAACACGAGGTTGGAGGTGGGCACAATCTTCTGTTCGCGAAACGCCTGCAGCACGGCAAGGATCGCGGCAATCGGCGCCTTGTCGTCACCGGCCGATCGCGCATAGAGCCGCCATTCCGGATCGATCGGCTCACCGTCTTTGGGCATCGGCCGTGGCTTGCCGCCAGCCTCCATCGCGGCCGTGTAGAGCGTCGGCTCGAACGGCGGATGCGTCCACGCCTGCGGATCCACCGGTTGGCCGTCGTAGTGGACGTAAATCCCGAGCGTGCGCGTGGCGCCCGGCACGGTGAGCGCGCCGTAGACGATGGGAGGCGCGCCATCCGCGCGGAGCAGTTCCGACTTCACGCCGGCGGCCTGCAGCTGGTCGCGGATGTACGTCGCGGCCCGCTCGATATCCGCGGTATCGCGCGCGCGATTGGGATAGGTCAGCAGGGTCGCGAAGTCGCGCAGGATGCGCGGACCATTGACCTCGCGATAACGCGCGACGACGTCGGGGCCGGATTGCGCGGCGAGGACGGCGGCCAGAGCGACGGTGATCGCACTGGCCATGATCAGGCGGTCACTCGTTCGCATGGGGGCGATTATGCCAGCCTTTCGGCACGATAGAATCGGCGGCCAAGCGAGGTCAATCATGTTTCTCAGTCGGTGCGCTGCCGGAGCGGCGCTCGTGTTCGCTGGTGCGTGGAGCGTCGCGGCGATGGGCGATCAAGGCCAGCCGCCGCGCCTGAAAGTACTCATCTCGGTCGACATGGAGGGCGTCGCGGGCGCCGTGACCGGCGAGCAGCTTGGACCAACCGGGTTCGAGTACGGCCGATTTCGCGAGTTCATGACGCGGGAAGCACTGGCGGCCGTCAACGCGGCGCGCGCCGCCGGCGCGACGGAGATCGTCGTCGCCGACGCACACGGCAACGGGCAGAACCTGCTCATCGATCAGTTTCCAATGAATGTCCGCGTCATCAGGTCGTGGCCGCGCCGCCTGGGCATGGTTGCGGGCGTGGACGAGAATGTCGATGCGCTCATCTACATCGGGTATCACGCGCGGCACGAACAACACCGCGGGCGTCCGCGCGCACACGTTCTCGAGCGCGAATCTGACCCGCGTAGCCCTGAACGGCACCAACGTCACAGAAGGATCCTGGAACGCGGCGATTGCCGGCCACTTCAACGTGCCCGTCGTCATGATGTCCGGCGACGATGCCGCGATTGCCGAAGTGCGAAAGGCGATTGGCAACATCGAGGCGGCGGAGACCAAGAAGAGCCTCGGGTTTCACTCGGCCAGCAGCCTCACGCCCGAAGCGTCTGCGGCGCTCATTGGCGAGCGCGTCCGCGCGGCGCTCGGCCGCCGCGCCGAGTTCAAGCCGTACCGCGTCGCGGGCCCCGTCACCGTGGACGTCTCGTTCAAGAACTACATGCCGGCCGAAGTGCTCGCCTACCTGCCGATGTTCGAGCGCACGGACTCGCACTCGATCCGGTTCCAGGCGAAGGATATGGTCGAGGCGTCGTTGATCATGACGTTCCTCGGCGAGTATCGAATCGATATCACGCCCTGAACACCATGCAACGCCGAGACTTCCTGTACGCAGAGCACATGCCGGGCCGTCAACAGGTCCAGTCGTGGATCGATGCCGGCGTGAGTCAGGTGTCGGCACGTGCTGACGCCTCGGCGCATGGCCTGCGACATCACTATGCGTGAGCCGTCCGTCTAACGGCATCCGTCGCATCGCTCACCGCGTGACGATTCGAGAGCCTGGCGAACGTCAGCAGGTGAAGCAGGATAAACAGCGGCACCAGGAACGTCGGAATCAGGTTGACGGGGAACGTGACCATCGGCTCCGTGGTGACACCTCCCCTGCTCAGCAGGCCGAGCGGGCTGTTCGAGTACAGGAGGCCCATCGTGAGTGCCGAGATCAGGTCAATCAGGCCGAACGTGTTCCACACCAGCAACCAGGTGCGCGACGCGGTGCCCCGTCGAAGGCCGGGCAAGAGCGCGAGCGCGCCTGCCGCGGCGATGATGTCGCCAAAACCTTCCGGGATCGCAAACCCACCCGGCAGCTCGCCGAAGAGCCAGCCGAGCACGAACCCCAATCCGACGAATCGCCAGAGATGCAGCCCGACGATCCACGTGAGACTGAGGCGCCCGGTCCACGCCCGGAAGGCTGGACTCAGCGCGTAGGCCGCGACGCCGGTGAGGATCGGCACGCCGACGAACGCGATCAGAAAGAACGGCTGACCGGGGGTGTTGACGAGGCCTGACACGCCGGCGGCGCTGGCGGCGACGAGCCATACGGCGATGGCGACGATCGTCAGGTTGCGTGGGGTCGAGGAATCAGCATGAAGCGGATGAGTCATGAGAACCTCCTTGGCGTTGTGCTGGAGATGTGTATATGCACACATCGCACCAACGACAAGTCTCAGCCGCGGCGATCCTTCCGACCTGTGCTGCCGAGGGATCGGAGGGTCTGACGAAATGCCGGCGCCCGGATTTCGGCACGGACCTCGTCCTGCACTTGACGCCACGCCGGGTACGCCCGCGCGACCAACCGACGGCCCTTGGCAGTCGCGTGCAGCTCATCGTGCCGATGGCCGACGGCACGACGGACGTCGACCAGCCCCCGGCGCGCCAGCGGGCGGACATTCCGGAGCAGCGTCGTACGATCCATCCCGAATCCTTCGGCCAGCGGCGTCAGCGGCACGCCGTCGCCAGATGCCGCGGCAGTCAGAATCGGGAGTTGCGTGACGCGGATACCGAATGGCCGGAGGGCCGTGTCGTAGCGCTGCGTGACGATCCTCGTCGTCCGCCTGAGCGCGAGGCACAGGCAGTCCTGGAGATCCTGCAATTCGGCGCCGGTCGGGATGCGGCTGCGTCTCACTTCACTGACCGCCAAACATCTTCGCGTACCCGCGCTATCATGTCGCCTTCCCCACTGAAGGGGCCGCATGGCCGAGTCAAAACTCTCGATCGTCGAGCGTGAATCTGGCGATGTCACCATCCTCGTCCTCACCGGACAGATCCTGCTCGACGATGGCGACCTGGCCATTCGGCTGAAGGTTCACGATCTCGTCGACCGCGGGAAGCTCAAGCTCGTGCTCGACCTGGGCGGTGTCACCTACATCGACAGCGCCGGCGTGGGCATGCTGGCGGCCAAGCAAAAAACACTGCTCGGGCGCGGCGGCGATCTGAAGCTCCTCAACCTCACCACGCGTGGCCAACGCGTCTTCGGCATCGCGAAGCTGCTGCTGCTCTTCGAGATGTTCGACGACGAAGCGATGGCGGTCAAGAGCTACAGCTTTCAGTCCCGATGAGCCGGTGCCGGGCGGATCGTCCTATCGATATCCTCGAAAGTCCCGTCGATATTCACTCTCGCGCTGAAGACGCGCGAGTTCAGCCGTGAGATCCGGCAGTAAACGCCGGCCCGCGTCGGTGGCGATGAGGTTGTCCATCTCGAACGGATCGGCCTGCAGGTCGTAAAGCTCGTCCGCGCCTGACAACTCGAGGTAGTCGATGTACTTGTACCGCTCGGTGCGCACGGCCTGATATTCCATCGTGAGCATCCGCGGAAACACTTGATCCGTGTAGTACTCGAGCAGAATCGACGACCGCCACGGCACGCTCTGGCCTTCGAGCAACGGCACGAGCGACTTGCCCTGCCGCGGCACCGTGTCGGCGATGCCAGCCAGTGCGAGCACGGTCGGAGCGATGTCGATGATTTGCACCATCTGGCTCGCGGAGGCACCGGGCCGTGCGACCCGCGGATATCTGACGATGAGCGGGATGCGCGCGGTTTCTTCGTAGGCGAGGCGGCGTTCCTCGTTCAGTCCGTGCTCGCCGTAGAAGTAGCCGTGGTCGCTCGTGAAGATCACCACCGTGTTGTCGAGCTGGCCCATCTCGCTGAGCGCAGCCACGATACGTGCGAGACTCTCATCGACGCCGAGCAGCATCTCGAGCCGGTCGCGGACGTCCGCATCGGGTGTGCCGGTTTGGGGTCCGAGTGGAGTCAAACCGGGGATGGCGCGTTGAAGCGCCGGTTTCCGCGCGAGCGGCGCGGTTGCATTCGGCCGGCGCGGGACCGCGGCCTTCGCATAACGGCCGCGATGGCGCTCAGCCGGAACGAACCCCGCACGCTGCCCGGCGAGCGGCGCCACCGATCCGTCGTCACGCTGCGCCACGTTGGGATGAAGCGCCTTGTGCGCGAGAAGCGCCATGAACGGCGTGCCGGGATCGCGGCGCATGAAGTCCAGGACGTAGTCCGTCAGCACGTCCGTGACGTAGCCCTTGGCCGGGATGCGCTCACCGTCGACATTCAACTGCGGGTCGATCGCCTCGCCCTGGCCTTTCATCGCCACCCAGCTCGTCCAGCCCGGACGTTTGGTGTCGTCGTTCCCCATGTGCCATTTGCCGAAGAACCCGGTGCGGTAGCCGGCCGCGGCGAGTGGCACCGCGAACGTCGGTAACCGATGGCTCGCGGCGTCGCGGGCGGTGTTGTCGATGATGCCGTTGGTATGGGCGTACTGGCCGGTCAGGAGCGCGGCGCGGCTCGGCGAGCAGAGCGGCGTCGTGGCAAACGCGTTCAGGAATCGCGTGCCCTCGCGCGCCAGTCGATCGACCGCCGGCGTCTGGACGAACGGATGGCCCGCGAATCCGAAATCATCCCAGCGCGCATCGTCGACAAGGACGATGAGAACGTTGGGTCTGAGATTGGTGGCCGGCGCCTGTCCTGGGGCCCCGCGGCATCCAGCCAGGGAAAGGACGACCGCCAGGGAGAAGAGGATCCTGCTCAAGGCCATTTCGAGCGTGTGCGCGGGGATTATAGCGGCGCAGCGGAGTAAGATTCCGCGGCCGGATAACCGTCGGAGACATGGGCCATGCCCAAGGTCGTCGTCGCTGCGTTCGTGCTCGAGACCGGTGCGAGGCGGCGGCCGTCCCTGACGTACCCGGAGCCACTGAGCGAAGTCGATCGTATGCGACGACGAGACTTTTTGACGCAGAGCGGGAAGAGTGTTCTTGCGTCTGCGCTGCTGCCGTTCGACGCGGTGCCGGTTCTTGCCGGGCAGGCCTCGCGTGAGTCACGGGCGACGCGCATCCCGGCTGCCAGGCTGGAGGCGGAGCTGGCGCGACAGATTCCCGAGTGGTTGCGGCAGGCCAACGTTCCCGGGCTTTCAATCGCCGTGATCCAGGATGCCCGTCTGGCGTGGCGTCGAGCCTTCGGAGTCAAGGATGCCAGCTCGAACGATCAGGTCGACAACGACACGCTGTTCGAAGCGGCGTCCATGAGCAAACCGGTGTTTGCGTACGTCGTCCTCAAACTGTCTGAGACCGGGGTGATGGATCTCGATACGCCCCTGACGAAGTACGTCTCGACTCGATTCCTGGAAGGCGATCCCAGACTGGACCTGATGACGGCCCGGCATGTGCTCTCTCATACCGGTGGTTTCCAGAACTGGCGGTCCGAGAAGTCACCGCTGGCGATTCACTTCACACCCGGCAGTCGGTATCTCTATTCCGGGGAGGGGTACAACTATCTGCAAACCGTCGTCACGACGCTGCTGGGTCAGCCCTTCGAGCGTTACATGCGGATCCGGCTGTTCGAGCCGTTCGGCATGACCTCCAGTTGTTATGTCTGGAACGACGCGGTTGGCCGCCGGATGGCCCAGCCGCACGATCCGAACGGAAGACCGGTCGACAACAACAAGTCCACGGCGTCGTCCGTCGCGCGCTACGGATCTGCGGGCTCGCTTCTCTGCACACCATCCGATTACGCGAAGTTCGTCGTCGGCGTGATCGATCCGAAGCCAGTCACCGCCTTTCGGCTGAGACCGGACAGCGTCAAGGAGATGCTCCGTCCCCACGTGAAGCTCGAGGAGGGGCCATACGCCGCGTCATGGGCGCTCGGCTGGCAGGTGTTTCACAACCCGGATCGGGACTTCATTCATCACGCAGGGGCCAACGCGGGGTTTCACTGCTCCGCCGTGGCGTCAGTCGCGGGGCGGTCCGGCTACGTGGCGATGACCAATGGCGAGAACGGGTCCTCGGTGTTGACCAACCTGCTCACGTTCGACTTGACTCAAAAGTTCCTCGCCGGCTAGCAGATTGCTGGGATACCCGGCCTGAAGGTTACGGTTCGACAATGTGGAGATCGTCCGCGACAGCGTCGAAATGCCTTCGGTTGAAGGTGAGCAGTTCGGCTGCCTTGCCGTGGCGGGCCGACGCCGCGATGAGCGCGTCGTAGGTCAGGCCGCCGGCGATCCCCGCATGCGAGAGCCTCCGAAGCAGCGCAACCTGGGCCGATCCAGACAGCGCGGCGATCTCCGCACCGGACACGAAGTTCGCCTCGAGGAGGGCCCAGGCATCGGCCGGGGCCAGGCGGTGGGGCGCGGGAAGACGCGTCAGTACTGCATAGGCCTCGACCAGGGCGTGTGCGGCGACGACCAGCCGATCGCCTGCGGTCAGCCGTCGTTCCAGCGCCCGCGCCGCGACGGCATGTTGCTCGTGCCATCCGCAGACGGCGGCGACGATGCAGCTCGAATCGAGCGAGAACGCCGTCACTCTTCCAGCCTCAGCGCTTGCGGCCTCGAAGGCTGCTGCGCGTGCGCTCGACAGTCTGATTGGTCAGAACGGCGTCGGAATTCTTCCGGGACGCGACGAGCAGCCGTCCCTGCCGGACCAGCCGGACCCGCGCCGGCTGCGGCTCGATCTCGATCACGCCCTCACGCCACCTGACCTCGAGCGGCACCCCGGGCTCGAGGCCGGCCTCACGGCGGATCTCGCTCGGGATCACGAGCCGCCCGGCGGAGTCCATGGTAATAGTCATGGTAGACAATCTACCATATAAGATGGCATGCCGGTATCCAGACTGCTGCTGTCGTTGGAGACGTTCGACGACGAAGCCATGGCGGTCAAGAGCTATGGCTTTCCGTCGCCATGATTGACGGTTTATTTGAGCACCCAGAGTTCCATCTGCGGTCCCGCGTTGTACTTCAACAACCCGCTTAGCGGGTTGACCAGATCCTCCTCGCGGAACATCGAGACGAGCTGATGGCCCGGAAATGGACGTCCATCAGCGGACGTGGAGACCGCCAGGATGAGGAAGAGGACACGCATAGCGAGATGATAGGCGCTGAGCTACGGGATCTGGGTGCCGTCGCCGGTCGGGTAGACTTCGGCCGGGCGTCGGCATCGGTTCACACGAGGTCGTCCACCGAGCCGACGGCCGGACCGTCGCTCTGGTGCGACCGTCCGGGGACGCCAGCGGACGCGAAATCACCATGGTCTTGAACTGGCTGACCGAAGTGCAGCCGTTGATTGGCAAATAAGGCCCGCTCCATTCGCTTGGCTCGCCTCACCCATAGGACGCCCGATGCTGTCGAAACTCCTGGTCGCCTGGTGCCTGATGGCCGTTTGCGTCACGATTCATGCGACCGGGGTGGCATGGGTGATGCGCTGGCTGCGCGACCTGCCAACCACAGCGCAACGAGTCTGGCCCTGGACATGGCTGTCGATTCGCCTGGCAGGCTGGATCATTCTCCTCCACCTGATCGAGATCGCGTTGTGGGCGTTCTACTATGCGTGGACGCTCGCCATGCCCGACCTGCAGTCCGCACTGTATTTCAGCGCGGTCACCTATACGACGACGGGGTACGGCGATCTGGTGCTGCCACCAGAGTGGCGACTGCTCGGAGGCGTCGAGGCCCTGACGGGCATCCTGATGTGTGGGTGGTCCACCGGGTTTTTCTTCGCGGTTTTCAGCCGGATGATTCCGTTGGAAGCCAGGCGCTGACGCGCGGTTCGGCCCGACGGCCAGCCTGAACGGCCCGTCAACTCCGAACGCCATCAAGCCTCTTCCGGAATCGCGTCCTGATCGAGCCGCAGCGCTTCGGAGACCGCGGCGAGCAGATCCCGCACGTCGAAAGGCTTCACGAGGAATCGCAGGGCGCCTGCGGCGCGAACGCGAGCGGCAGTCGCGGCATCGGCCTGGCCGCTGCTCACGATCAGCGGCAGCTCCCGGCCGCTGCGCCGCAGCGCCTCCTGGAGGTCGAGGCCCGTCTTGCCGGGCATCCGCAGATCGGTCACCAGGCACGAAGGGCGCGGCCGCTCGGGCAGCGAGAGAAACTCAGCTGCCGACCCGCAGACGACCACGTCGTAACCCACCGACGTGAGCAGCCGGCGCATCGATTGACGGACCGAGGCATCATCATCGACGACAAACACCGTCATCCCGCTGACGCTCCTACCTCGTCCGATGCGATCGGGAGGCTGATCGTCAATACGGCTCCGCCGGCCGGATGGTTGGTCGCATGAATATTGCCGCCGTGATCGTCGACCAGCGAGCGCGCGACCGCGAGACCCATGCCCATTCCAGTCGGTTTGGTGGTGACGAACGGCTCGAAAATCTGATCCTCGGCGCCGGCTGGCAGTCCGGCGCCACGGTCGTGCACGACGATCTCGACCAGTTCCCTGCCATCGCGCGTCTGGACGGTCACCAGCCGCTGCGCCACCGGACGATCGGCCACGGCGTCCATCGCGTTGGTCACGACATTGAGAAGCACCTGCTGCAAATCGATCTTGTTGCCGGTGATGATCAGGGGACGGGGGTGGTACTGGTACGACACGGACACGTTCCGGAGTACGGCGTCGCTGGCAATGAGCACCGAGACGTCCTGCACGATGGTATTGGCATCGAGCGGGACGGGCGACCATTCGGTGCGAGCCACCATGTCGCGGACGCGCCGCAGGACATCGGCGGCCCGGCGATCGTCGTCGACGATGTCGGTGATGATTTCGCGGAGATCAGGAATCGTCGCCCGTCCCGAGTCGATGAACCGCCTGGCGCCTTCAGCGTTGTTCAGAATACCGGTGAGCGGCTGGCTGAGCTGGTGCGCGAGCGAGGCCGTGAGTTCGCCCATGCTCGACAGCCGTGCCAGATGGGCGATCTTCTGCCGGGTCCGCTGCACTTCGACCTCGGCCTGCTGGCGTGCCGCCGCATTGGACAGCACTTCAGCCACGATTTCGAGCTGCGTCAGCTCCCGATCGGCCCACGTGCGCGGTCTGAGGGTCACGACCGACATTCCACCCAGGATCCGCCCACCAGCCTCGAGCGGAAGCAGCACGAGGGACTGGATACCGCGCGATTGAAACACCTGACGATCCTGCACGGCATCGACCGGGAGGCCATCGATCGAGTTGCACACCAGCCATTCACCGGCGAGCACGCGGCTGAAGGCCCACGGAAACCGTTGAACACAGTCCGCGCCGGCCAACGCCTGTGCCGCAGACCGCCTCCACTGCCTGGTCAGGGGCCGATCGCCGGAATCGTCACCGATCTGCTGCAGGCAGACACAATCGACTTCCAGGAACTCGCCAACCCGCCGGAGACAGCCGTCGAGCCCGGCTGGTTCCATGCCGGCCGGCGTGCGAACGAACTCCCGCGAGATCGTCGACAGCAACGCTTCGAACTTCAGCCGGTCGGCGAGGTCAAGGGCGCCACGCCGGCGCTCATCGAGGAGCGCCGCCATACACATGAGCGGCACGCCAATCACGGAGAGGTACACCTGAACAGCCATCAGGCCCTCGAGCGGCGACAATTCGATCGCGGCCGGGGCGAGTCGCGTCTCATAGCTCGCAAGGAGCGCAGATAAGAACAGCGCTGCGCTGACACCGCCGACGCCAAAGCGCGCGGCGGCCCAGAACAACGGCAGAAGGAGCATCGGCGGCGTCCGCGTAATCGGCAGCATCTGCACGCCGCCGCCAAAGACCCAGACGGCCATCGCCACGAGGCACAGCGTGAGGGCGACGGCTTCGACGACCCGCAGGGCCGTCGGCTTCCGCACGCCGTGCGCGATGGCCAGGAGCGCTCCCACGACGCACGGCACGATGCTCAGCTCGGTAAGCGCGTTGCCAAAGACCCGTGTGCGAAACACCGTCCAGTACGACTCACCCTTGAAGGCATGCACCACGGCGGCGTCCGCAAACGACGAGAGAATCGGCGCGGCCAGAACGGCGCAGAACAGAAACACGACGACGCGGCGGAAGGTGTTGAATTCCGTTGGCGCGTCGCTGAGCAGCCGCATCCCGCCGGCGGCGACAACCGCTTCACTGCAATTAGTGAGGAACAGCAGGCCGACGAGTCCTGGCGGCATCCCCGCCCCGAGCTCCAGCGTGAAGTGGACCGGCAGCGCGGCGGCAAGACACACCCACCAGTGCCGAACCGGGACCAGCAACAGCGCCGTCGTGAGGATCGCGTTCGGGGGCCAGAGAACAGACGTCGTGACGAGCGGGAACGTGAGCGTCAGTCCAATCTGGACGGCCACGTAGTAGCCGGCCGCGACGGTGACGGCGGCAATCAGCAGCGGGGACGCCTTGAACCGCTCAGCGACGGACATCAGGTTCCTGCCGAGAAGCCAGATATCAGGCGCAACATCTGCTTCGGCAAGGATACCGCATGATCTACCCGGAGGACTCCAACGGAAGCCCCATCTTTTTCAAGAACGGGGCCGTCTCTGAGAAAGCGGTTGGCGATGGCGAGTCCGATACCGGGTGCCGTTCCGGTGACGATGGCGACTCTCTCTGCTGCGATCACACGGCGGAAGGTAGCAGGCTCACTGCCTCCGTGCGACCACGACGTTGTGCGCGGAGTACCGTCTGATGATCGGTGCATGCTCGAGCAGCCACTCCACGCCCCTCATGAGTGGCATGCAACGGGCGGGAACGAATTCGGGCGTCCAACCGCTTCGGGAGCAGCGGACCGCCGAGATGGGCTCACGTTGCAGCCCATCCAGGATCTCTTCCAGCGGCACCAGTCTTTCGTCGCCGTGATCTTGGGGCCAGCGTTTCATCAGGGCCGGCCAGAACGGATTGAGCGGGTTGTGATCCCAGATCACGATGTGGCCGCCGGCCCTCGCCACGCGCACCATCTCGTGGATGGCCTTACGCACGTTCTCGGTCGTCTCCAGATGATGAAAGACCGCGACGCAGTACACGAGATCGAACTGACCATTGTCGAACGGGATCCGCCCGTCCTTCAGGAGCGCGCCGCGCACGCCGCGCTCGGTAGCCTTCTTGAACATGCTCGCAGAGTATTCCGTGCCGAGGACGTCAAAGCCCCGCTCACTCAAGCGTTCGGCCAGCACGCCGGTGCCACAGCTGTAATCGAGGATGCGGCCACCCCTGGGACAGAGCGATTCGAACAGGGTCAAGCGGCGGGACGCGTAGTGATCGAAGATGTGCGGCTTGAAGACGGAGTCGTACGCGGCCGCGACCTCCTCAAAGTGGTCTTGGGCCATCGGTCGATTTCATCAGACGCAGTTGTTTCCTGAAGCCGGTCACCTGCTTCAGTTTGTAGCGCACGATGGTCACAATCATCATCGTACCCGTCCGCATCGTTCCTTTGAGGCTCCCCGTGATTTTGGAGTGCCCCACGCGCCCGCGATAGTTGAGGGGAATCTCGATGATCGGAGCCCCCAAGAGCAGCGCCAGGATGACCATCTCCGGCAAGAAGTGCGAAGCACCCACGGAGAGCACGGGATTCATCTCGGCAGCCAGCTCACGCCGAATCAGCCGGAATGTGCAGCCACAATCACTCAGCGACGGACCGTTGAAGAGGACCTGGAGAGACTTTCCGACGATGTAGTTGCCCCAGCGCAGGAACCAGTTCATGTTGGCCGCCTGCCAGATCAGCTCTCTCGTGGTCCGCGTGCCCATGACCATCTGAAACTGATGCGCGTAGCTCAGCAGCTTGTAGATGTCGGCGGCCATGAATGTCCCGTCAGGTTCACAGAGCACGATGTAGTCCGTGTCTGCCTCCCGGAGGCCGCGTCTGAGTGCATGGCCGTAGCCCTGTTGCAGCTCGTCGATGACTATCGCGCCCGCTTCTCTCGCGAGCACTGCCGTCCTGTCTTGCGAGTTGTTGTTAATGACGTAGACCTTGTCAATCGCCTCAACGGCCCGGAATTCCCGGACGGCCTCCGTGATTCCCTGCTCCTCGTTGTAGGCAGGAAACACGATGGAGACCGTCTTGCCGCGATGCATGGGGTTACTGGATCAGTCCAAGCGACTTGAGCTCGCCCATCGCGCCCGGGACCGAGTCCTTTTCCCGCTGCTGCGCCACCCACGAAATCAAGTCGGGCACGCCCTGTTCGAGCGACACCTTGGGGGTGTAGCCCAGGAGGGTTTGAATCTTCGAGATGTCGGCGTAGCAGTAACGGATGTCGCCAGCGCGAAACTGATTCAACACCTTGGGGGCGTACGTGACTTTGAGGTGCTGTCCAAGCAGCCGAGCCATCTGCAGTACGGTCGTGGCGCGTCCTGTGCCGACGTTGAAGACCTGGTAATCTGCCTGGCGTTTCATCAGCGACAGCACGCAGGCCTGGACGATGTCCGAGACGTGGATGAAGTCGCGGCTCTGCTGGCCGTCCTCGAAAATGAGCGGCGGCTGTCCGTTGAGCAGTCGGCTGGAGAAGATTGCGGCGACGCCAGTGTACGGGTTCGAGAGCGCCTGAAGTGGACCGTAGATGTTGAAGAAGCGCAGTGCGACCGTGGGAATGCGATAGGCCGTGCCAATCGCCAGGAAGTTTTCTTCGTGATCGCGTTTCGTGACCGCGTAGACGGACGTGGGATTGAGCGGCTTGGTTTCGGGTGTCGGACGCGGCTCGAGGACCGACCCGCACACCGCGCAACGAAGGTCCCAATCGCGGCGCCCGCGAGGCGCTGCGGTCCGGTGCAGCGGGCTAACCGGCCCGCAGGTGACGCAGTGACACAGCCCCTCGCCATAGATGGACATCGAGGAGGCGACGATCACTTTGCGGATGTGCTTCCGATGGCGAATCACGCTTTCGAGGACCGTCGCGGCGCCCATGGAGTTCGTGTTCACGTAGTGCCGAACCTGATACATCGACTGGCCGACGCCCACGGCTGCCGCCAGATGGTAGATGGCGCCCACGCCTGCGATGGCCCTCTCGACGTCAGCCGGGCGCGTGACGTCGCCTCGCATCCACTCCACGGCCGTCGGAAGGGACCGGGGGCGACGCGCGCGCTTGCCATGGACCTGGGGGTCCAGGTTGTCCAGGACCCGGACGAGGTGGCCGCGGGCGACGAGTTCCCGACAGAGGTGCGTGCCGACAAAGCCGGCCCCACCCGTGACAAGAATCTTCCGGTATCTCATTCTTGAAAGGCGCCTTTGAACGATTGCATCCGTCGAATGACCTCTGCGGCCCTGGCCTCGGGTATCCCGATGGACCTCAGGTACTTGTGAAATGTGTCGACACGAAGGCGCCCAGTCTGCACATCCACCAGGTTCTCTTCGACGAGGCGTTCGCGCAGATACTGGGCCTGTTCCCGCAAGTCCCAAGCCTCGAACAAGTGTCCGAACGCGAAATAGGACTCGACGTAGTGAAAGGCGCGATCCCGGACGAAATCGCTCTGCTTCCCGTGGACGAGGTCGTAGTACCAGAGTGCGTTGACGGCCAGCACCAGCGCGCACGTCACCCCTACGGCGGCGCTCCGCAGGCCTGCTGAACGCCGAAGCAACTCGGGCAGTCCGGCAATCAGGAGGACGGGACCCAAGGCGCCCGCAAACATGATGCGAGGAGCCGGCAGAAAGCAGCAGATCAGTCCGCCGGCAAGAGTGACGACGAGGCCGAGCACGAGTAGTTTCTGGACCGGCGTGAGGCGACGAAGGCCGGCGACCAGTGCGGTCCCGACGGCGTGACGAACGGGCGGCGCCCCGAGGCGGCCCCCGACAGCTTGCGGAGCGACGAGCGATCGAACGCTCCGCATCAACTCGATGCCTGCCCACACGAGGGGGCCAATCAACAGCAGGACGTCGATGCGCGGCATGCCGGTCCACCGGTTGGGTCGTGCCTCACGGATTGGCAGGGCGTAGGCCATCCACGCCAGATACTTGACGTAGTTCTTGATGTAGATCGCGATTGAACCGCCGCGATCCGGGCTCGCGCCCTGCGCGCCCCACGATCCGCCGAGCACGATGAATCGAGCGGTGACGTATAACAGGGTCAACACGAAGAACCACGACGAGAAAGAGACGCCCTCCGTCCACTTTGACCGCTGGCCGTACAGCAGCCACAGGACGGGAAACAACATCACGAATGGGACAACGATCTCCTTTGTGAGGAGCGCCAGCGTCCAACAGAGACAACTGAGCCACAGACGCCCGCGCGTTTTGACTTCGAGGTACCGAGTCGCAAATGTGAGCGACAGGAGCAGCCAGACCAACGAGCTCACCGCCGCCAGCTCCGTGTTCCACGTGAACGCGTAGAAGTTCGCTGGAAAGGCCAGAAACAGGAGCGCGCAAAACACCGCCGCGTCCCTCGTGATGCCCAGTGTTCTCACCCACAGGTAGAGGACGAGCGCAATCGCGGAGCCCATGAGAATGCGCGCGACGAGGAGATGATCCGGAAGGAATCCAAACACCTCGAACGCAAGCGCGTGCACCGCCAGCGTCATCGGGCGGTAGACGTGCACCCACAATTCCGGTGACGTCAGGACGGCTAGATCGACCCACCAACTTCGAAGAACGGTTGGCGCGCTGTAGTGGCGAAAGACGAGAAAATCGTCGTAAAAGAGGCCGATCGACCGGCTCGGCCATTGGACGAGGGCGCTCCAGAGCACGATCAGGATGCCGATGGCAACGATCTCCTGACGGCGTCGCGTCATGGGCGGCGGGGGATTATACCCGGTTGGGTTGCTGCCCGTTGCGGCGCGGCCATCGATATCGCGCGCGCTCCGACACACGGCCGACGGTGGTGGCTTCAACTCGACCCGATGACGCGACTGGAGCGCGGCGACTACAATGGGCTACCGCAGGAGGCCCCATGCACATCTCACGGAGAATTCTGGCCGCCCTCGCCATTGGCGTCGCCGCTGGAGCGGCGCCGGCGTTGCAGACCCCCTCGTCGTCGGCCGACGATCACACCGCGCATCTGAAGGCGTGGGACGCGCACAAGGCGATGACGCAGTCCTCGCCGTACCGCACCATGAGCTGGTCGTTCGTCGGGCCGACCAACATCAGCGGACGCATCGCTGATGTCGCCGTCGCCGATCGTGGTTCGTCGCGCCGGCTCTACGCCGGCAGCTGCTGCGGCGGCGTGTGGGTGTCCGACGATCTCGGCCAGACGTGGCAGGCGGTCTTCGACCAGGAAGCCTCGACTGCTGTCGGCGCGCTGGCCGTTGCGCCGTCCAACCCCGACATCGTCTGGGTGGGCACGGGCGAATCGAACATCTTTCGCAGCTCCTACACCGGCGTCGGCGTGTACAAGTCCATCGACAATGCCAAGTCGTTCCAGCACATGGGGCTGATCGACACGGGCACGATCGGCCGCATCGTCATCCATCCGACCAATCCGAACATCGTCTACGTCGCGTCCGCGGGTCAGGAGTGGATCGAAAACGAGATGCGCGGCGTGTACAAGACGACCGACGGCGGCAAGACGTGGACGCACTCGTTGAAGATCAGCCCGAAGACCGGCGCCGTCGATCTGGCGATGGATCCGAAGGATCCGAACACGTTCTACGCCGCGGCGTGGCAGCGGCAGCGGCGCAAGTGGAACGACCCGCGCGTCGAGCCCGGCTTCGAGGAGAGCGGCATCTTCAAGACCACCGACGCAGGCAAGACGTGGACGCGGCTGACCAAAGATCTGCCGGCGCCGAACGTGACGGGCCGAATCGGCCTGGCCGTCGCGGCGTCGAATCCGAACGTCGTGTACGCCTTTTACGACAACTACGACTGCGACACGCAGCCCGTACCGGGTGGACGCGGCGGGAATCCTGGCGGGAGCGCGGCGAGATGTCCGATCAAAGGCAATGAGGTCTATCGTTCGAACGACAAGGGCGCGAGCTGGACGCTGGTGAGCGGCCAGACCGACGAGCAGCGCACGTTCATGAAGGGCATGTCGAACACGTACGCGTGGGTCTTCGGCAACATCCGCGTCGATCCGACTGACGAGAACACGATCTACACGCTCGCCCTCGGCGTCAGCGTCTCACGCGACGGCGGCAAGACGTTCGGCCGCATCGGCGCGCCGCCGCCGGGTGCCCCTCCCGCGCCCCCTGCTGCGCCGCCAGTTGCGGGCGCGCCACCTCCAGGCGGCGGTGGACGCGGTGCCGGCGGCGACAACCACGGGATGTGGATCGATCCGAAGAACCCCAAGTTCATCGTGCTCGGCAACGACAGCGGGTTCCGGACCTCGAGCGATGGCGGCCAGACGTGGCGCCGCGCCGACCTGCCGACGGTGACGGTTTTCAGCACGGCGTATGACATGGACACGCCGTTCCGGGTGTACGGATCTGTGCAGGATCACGGCAGCTACCGCGCGGCCATCGATATCAGCGGCGGCCGCGACAACTTGAAAGCCATTCCGTGGGAGAGCGCGCCCGGCGGCGAGTACACCCAGCACGCCGTCGATCCGAGGAACCCGAACATCCTGTACTCCGGCAAGCTGAGTCGCACCGACTACAGCATTCCGGCCGCCCCTCGCGGCGGCGGTGGCGGTGCGGCGGGACGGGCCGGCGGCGGCGGCGCAGTCACGCCACCAGTGCCGGCCGCGCCGCCCGGGCCGCAACGCGACACGAGCATCCGCCCCACGATTGCGCAGGGCGAGGATCCGCTGCGGATGCAGGTGCTGGCGCCGATCCACCTCTCGCCGCACGATCCCGACACGGTCTACTTCGGCACGCAGTATCTCTACCGCTCGCGCGATCGCGGCACGACGTGGGAACGGCTGACGGGCGACCTGAGCTACGGTGACAAGACCAAGCTCGGCGACATCCCGCACCAGCTCGTCATCACGATCTCCGAGTCGCCGAAGAGGAAGGGGCTCATCTATACGGGCACCGACGACGGGCGCCTGTACGCATCGGTGGACGACGGCAAGGAGTTCCGGGAATTGACGGCGGCGCTGCCGAAGAAGCAATGGATCGCCACGGTGGCGGCGTCGCAGCACGACGAGGCGACGGTCTACGTCGCTCAGCAGGGGCGTTATGACGAAGACTTCGCCCCGCGGGTCTACAAGTCCACCGATTACGGCAAGACCTTCCGCAGCATCGCGGGAAATTTGCCGGGCGGGCCGATCAACATGATTCGCGAAGACCCGGTGAACGCGAACGTGCTCTACGCGGCCAACGACTTCGGCGTGTACGTAACGACAAACGGCGGCGCGCGGTGGGACGTGCTCGGCGGCAACCTGCCGTCGGTCAACGTCATGGACTTCATCGTGCACCCGCGCGACCGGATGCTCGTCATCGGCACGCACGGCCGCGGCGTGTGGGCGATCGATGTGAGTCAGCTTCCGAGCCGGTAGAGCGCTGATCTGACAGCGGGCCATCGATCGTCCGGGACTCGGACGATCGATGGCCGCCCCGTCGAACGGCCGTTGGTCGGGTTGAGCCGCCGCTTCCTCGTCGGAGGGCCGACCAAGGGGAAGAAAAGCCGCCGAAGTCATGGAGTTGAACAGCGAGGGCGTGGTTCGCCGAGCCTTGGCGCACGTTCAGGCCACCTGATCCGCGCGACGCACCGCGCGCTCGCGACGAGCTCGGCGTGAGCCTGGAAGATCAGCCCTGAAATTTCGGTGGAAACTTTTCTCGTCTGTTTCAGGCGTCGCAGAACTCCGGACCCTGAACGCTGCAGACAGACCGCCAAACGCGGCCCCTCAACTCACTGATGTAGACTCGCGAGAAAGAGGATGGGGAAGTGAGGGAAGGTCCGGACGGAGTGAATGGCCCTGAAGGGGCCTTGTTCTCTGAGGCGCTGGCCGTCATGTCTTTGACCTCCTGTCCGTTTTCGAGCCTCGGGTCCGAATCGGTGAAACGGCTCCTGTCGGGCATGGAGTTTCGCGAGTATCGCGCGAAGGACTATCTTGTCCGGCAGGGAGATCCAGGAGACCACCTCCTTCTCATTCTGAGCGGGGCCGCTCGAGCATTCATCCACGACGGATCGTCCGGCCGCACGAAAGTCGGGGAGTTTCGGGCCGGCGACGTGGTCGGCGAAATAGGCCTGCTGACGGGCGAGGCGAGAACCGCAGACGTCGTCTCAGAAGAGCCCGTTCGCGCCTTGCGGCTGGACGTCGCCAGTTTCCAGAAGATTTCCGAGACGTATCCGGAAGTTCGAATGCTGCTGACGAATGTCGTCGCCGACCGGCTTGGGAAAGCGAGTTATGACGGCCTGGGCGGCAAGGACGTCCACGGTTACCGAATCGTTCGATGCGTCGGTCGCGGGGGCATGGGGATCGTGTACGAGGCGGGCCGAATCAGCAGCGGAGAAATCGTGGCGCTGAAGATGCTGAACCACGCGTTGCTGTATCAGCCGGGCGCCATCGGCCTCTTCAAGCGAGAGGCCGAGTCGCTCGAGGCTCTCCACCATGACTCAATCGCCAGGCTGTACGAAACTTTCTCCGCGTACGGCACACAATTTCTGGTCATGGAATTTTGCGACGGCTCGACGCTCAACGAGTTGCTCACCCGCGGACGGGTTCTCTCCGAGGCAGCGGTGAGGAAAATCGTCGGGCAGCTGGCGGTTGTGCTCCGCTATATCCACAGTCGTGGTCTGGTGCACCGCGATCTGAAGCCGTCGAACGTCATGCTCAGCCGATCGGGGATCGTCAAGCTGCTGGATTTCGGTCTCGTTAAAGCGGATCCGACCTGGCCCGATGGAGCAGGACGCACCGTATCGCAGTCCGGGGCGCTTCATGGGACGCTGCAGTACATGGCGCCCGAGCAGTTCGGCCCCGATCCGGTCGACTATCGTGTGGACGTGTACGGCCTCGCCTGCCTGGCGTACGAGGCGTTGTCGGGACGCCGAGTCAGCGCTGCGTCAGACCTGCTCGGCGCTATTCAGGACAAGATGCGCTTCGTGTTGCCGCCACGCCAGAAAATCGGCTCCGGAGTGACGCCCGAGATGCACGAGTTCCTGAAACGTGGGCTCGACCAGCGTCCCGAGCGGCGGACGGTCGACCTCGACCGGTTCGCGGCGTGGGCCGGTCCCATCAATCACCACTCCTGACGAACGCCGACGACGGCTCGCCGTGGAAGGAGATCCCCACCGAAATCTCGTAGTGGCTGTCGTCGAACAGATTGGCCACGGTTGCGACGAGCGTCGTACGGCGGCCGAGTCTGTAGCTGGCGGCGACTTCGAAGACGTTGAGCTCCGGTATCGGGCCACGAAAGGCCCCGCCGCTCCAGGTGAACTGATCCGACCAGCGATATCGGAACGAAGCTGATGCCGGCCCCTGACTGTAGGTCACTCCCGTGGTCACCGAATGCGCCGGAGCGTTCGCTGAGATCACTTCCTCTGAAACATTCTGCTTGGGTGAGAAGACCAGCCTCGAGTAGCCGACGTCCGCGAGGAAGCGATCGCTTCGGAAGTACTGCACGCTGACTTCAGCCCCATGCACGTTCACTCGGGCAAAGTTTGTGAAGGACGCCGCCACGAAGATCGGCAAGCCATCGAGATCGTTGGACAGGAATGGCAACACGGTCGCCGGAACGGCGGCCTGCAGCGACGCGAGGACGAGCGCCGACTGGGAGGCGTTCAAGGCCGACGGCGGCTGGTAGGGACCGTACGCCGGATTGATGCGGCCGAGCTCGGTGCCCACCTGAGGCAGGAGCGGCGTGAGCAGATCGAAATTCGATTGAAGTAATAGTTGGCTCGCACCAGCACCTGTCCGGCGAAGACGCCTGAGTAGCCGCCTTCGACGTTCTCGACGTGCTCGACGCCGAGTTGTTCGTTTCCGAGCGCCAGAACAGGGACATTGTCGAAGTGCAGAGGGACGCCGCCAAGTGCGGGCGCGAGCGCCGCTTCGAGGGCGCCGAGCTGAACCGGTGGCGCGGCGGCACCGCGGGTGAAGTAGTGGACGAAGCTGCCCGTGTCGAACGCTCGGTTGAACGAGAACCGGAGGCCGTGCATCGGCGAAACCTGATAGACAATGCCTACCCGGCTCGACAATTCGGGACTGTGCAGCGTGCTCTCGTCGACGCGTGCCGCGACCGCCAGTTTGAGGCGATCGAACGAGTGAGCGAGCTGAGCGAACACGGCCTGCTGGTGTGCGTGCTCAACGCCGCGAAGAATCGTCGAGACGCCGCTGTCGTCGCGAGTGTCGGCACGCTCGAACCGCGCTGCTCCGCCCAACACAAGACGGCCGCGACCCGACGCGTAGGTGAACCGCCGCTCGGCTTCCCCGTTGAGCCTCAACGACGCGTCAAACGTCGTGTTTCCCGCTGCCAGCGAGGTCGTCCGGCCATAGCGACCGTCGTAGTAGCCGGCCACGCGCCATCGCGAGGCGTGGAACACCGACCGGACCCACGGACGTTGGGCCCCGAGGTTCTGGGAGCGTCCCACTCCCGTCAGGAACATGTTCCCTTCGCTCCGCGTCCAGCCGCCTTCGACGGTGATCACGGAGCCCGCCGACAGGTATTGGTCGAGGCGTGCGCCGACACTGGCAAACTCGGTGTGATCGCGCGGAGGGACGAGCACCTCCATCGGAAGGCCCGGGTATTCGACCGTGTCCACCCGGGATCGATAGAAGTCGTCGGTGCGTCCAAACCCGGCCCGAACCCGATAGAACCGATTGCTGCCGATCGCGCCTGCGTGACGCGCCGTGAAGCGAAGTGTCCCCGCTTCTCCCGAGGTCAACTCCAGGCTGCCGCCCTGCGCGTATCGGGGCTCCTTTGTCGTGATATCCACGACGCCGTTGAACGCGTTCGTACCATAGAGCGCAGAGCTCGCACCATGGACGACCTCGATCTTCGCAATTTCGTCGAGCGCACTGGCGAACGACGCCCATTCCTGCGCGCCCACCAGCACGCTCGCGGGATCCCGTCCATCGACCAGCGTGAGCACACGGCGGCTCAACGTGCTGTTGAGTCCCCTGATGTTCACGTTGAAATCGAAGATGCCGTTCTGCGCGAGCTCGACACCCGGAATCGATTGTAGAAGCTTCGGAAGTTGCCCGTGTGGTGACTCGCGTTTAATCGTGGACTCGGGCACAACGGACACGGACGCTGGCGCTTCAACGAGTCGTTCAGGGCGGCGGGATGCGCCAAACACCGTGACGGTCTCCGCGTAGCCGACCTTCCAGTCGAGAACCCGATCCAGGGTGGCGGGCGTGTCGCCCACCTGCACGTTCTCGACGACCAGCACGTTGTCCCCTAGGAGGAACGTGATCTTGACGCGTCCAGGCGCAAGCCCTTCGAACACGTACCGCCCGTTCGAGTCGGTGAGCGCCGATTCGCCCGTGCCGTCGATGATCACCGACACGCCGGCAAGCGCGGTCCCGTCAGGACGCGTCAGCCTGCCTTCCAGACGGCTCGCTGCCAGAATCGTTTCCGGTGCCAAGGCGACATCGAGCGAAACCACAAGCACTGCTGCGTACAGCAATCGCCGGCTTCGCATGCTGGGGGGACCTCCCGAAAGCCCTGACAGCGAAAGTGTGCCATTATACCCACCCTTCAGACATTCACGGAGGCCATCGTGGCGGAACACTCCACCCGCAGCGGTGCAGTGGATCTCGTCGAGGCTGGCAGCAGTCGAGCGCTCGAGCTCAGCTCCGACGAATACTATCGGGACTACCGCAAAGTCCTCAGCTTCGTCGCCGTCTGGGTCGCCGCGGTCATCATCGCGGTGTTTCAGACCGATGTCCCGAAGGTAGGCAATCTCTGGGAACACCCTGGTCCAAAAACTGGTTCGGCTATACCTACAGCCTCGTTCTGCTGTTCCTGCCGCTCGCCTTCCTAATCTGGTGGTACGTCCGCAATCGCGACCTTCTGCATCTGCGGCCGCTGATGGGTGCGTTGCTCCAGATGGTGTCCATCACCGCCATCGGTTGGGTTCTGCTCGACGTTTTCCTCGCGAACCTGATCTTCGCGTTTCCCGATCCGAACGCCCACATCCGCCAGACACGGATTCCCGGGTACCTGTGGTCGGGCAGATGCAACACGTTCTGGACCCTGTGGAAGTTTCCAGCCTGCTACTTTCCGCGTTCCATTCCGCTCGAAGAGGTCCTTTTTTATTTGGGCGGGGCTGCACTCCTGGCAATGATGTACATGTGGGCCTCGGAGGACTTTTACTCGGCCTACACGCTGCCGCGGCGCCAGTACCGAGGAAGAGGCCAAGAAGACCGGGCCGCTCGTGTCGTGGAACAGGCGGTTCATCCTCATCGGCATCGCCGTTGCAGTGCTGGGCATCATCATCAAGAAGTGGGGTTGGTGGCATCTCTACCATGACGGGCTGCCCTACTACCTGCTGGCCGAACTCGTGATCGTCTTCGTCCCGCTATCGGCGCTCTACACACGTGTCCACAGGTTCACCAATCCTCGTGCATTTCTCTTCGTGATGCTGATCCACGTCCTGGTCAGTGTCGTCTGGGAAGCGACGTTCGCCCTGCCGTTTGGATGGTGGAACTATCAGCCCGCCTCGATGGTGGGCATCTTCGTTGAGGCGTGGTCCAATCTGGCCATCGAAGCGTGTGGTTTGTGGCTGTCGGTCGGATGGGCGTCGATGTTCGTCTACGAATCCACCAAGATCAAGGTCGTGACCGGCAAAACCTGGCGTGAAGTCCTGTTTGGCTAACGCTGCCCGTCGCTATCAAGCAGCGGAGACTTTGCGCCGGCCAGTGCCATCGCGGCTCGCGAACCGATGACGACACGGCTTCGCACGCGACGGAACCACCACAAGGCGGTGAGCAGAGCCGGGCCGAAATAGACGAGCCCGAGAACAGCGCTCCGCGCTGCGCCGAGCCGCGGCACAAACGCCAGCATGATCGGCAAGACCAGAATGGCGACATGGAGGCGCATGAGGACGTCCCAAGCCGGCTTCGGAACGGTGTGCAACAGGATGAACAGGACGCCATGCCCCAGCGACGCGCCGAGCGCTAGCAGGAGCGGCGCGACACTTCGGTCGCCTTGCGGATTGAGCTCGATCGCGACCGCCACGGAGAGCGCGATGAGGCCGAGCTGGCAGGCACCTGCGTACACCGACATCGCTCGCGAGATGTGAACGTGGCCAGCCTCGACGCCGCGACACCCCAGCCAGATGGGTGTCGTGCGTTGCTGCAGCCCAATCTCGACCTCGATGTCCCGTAACGAGCCGTGAAAGCCGTTGACGAGCAGAATGAAGGCTGCGCCAGTTCCGGCGGTAAGCCAGACGAGCGGCGTCAGTGCGGTGCCCGTCACAGTGGCGCCGTAGACGACCAGCAGAAACGCTGCCGCTGCCTCGGCCGCCTCCATGACCGGCGGAATCGGGAATCTCTTGCCGTAGAGATGGTACACACCTTGCCCGATTACCACGCCGATCAGAGACAAGAGGGCTGCGTTCGGGAACCCTGCCGCGAGATGAGCGCCGAGCATCAGGGGCAGTTGCAGCAACGCAAGGACAAGCGCCTGGCGGACGCTGAGCGTGCCGCGGACGAGCCAGCGATCCGCGCGCAATGGATCCCGCCTGTCCACATCAAGGTGCACGGCGTCGTCGAGCAGAACTCCATAGGCGTTGAAGAACAGGCTCACCAGCAGGAGGCCGGCCACCGATTTCACCGACCAGTCCGCGACCGCCGCGAATCCAAGCAATGGCCAGACGGCAATGAATCCGAGCTGATGCAATCGCACCAGATGATCCAGTTCCCAGATGCCGAGCAGAAGGCGCTTCCACATAGGTGAGGCCCCAGGCGCGGAGGCCCCTGGTGACGCGACGTGAAGGCGCCAGGGAGGCTCAGCGTCGACGCGGAGATTCTAGCTCGATGGTTGCCCGGCCGCGCGTAGCGCGCGGGTTTCCCGGAGCGATTCGGCGGCGCCAATCGTGTCGAAAATGGTGCAGGCTTCCTCGAGCATCACCGCACGGGAAGGGTCAGCCTGCCTGAGCAGCCGGCCGAATTCCGCGCGAGCGACGCCGGATTCATACGCGAGGCCCATCCGATCGGCGAGCTGGATCGCCTGACGCAGGCGGCGCGTCGACAGCATTCGACGACCTTGAAGCCGATTCCACCTAGCGCGAAACAGCAGATCCCAGGTGCGAGGATCGGGCGGCAGAACGCCATGACTCGCAGGACCCTCAACCACCGGCGCAGCCGGGTCGCGGCAGGCCCGGCGCGTTCCCCTCCGCGTTCCCAGATCGCAAACAAGACCTCGGCAACGCCGATGAACCCGAACTGCGGTGAATAGGAGAGACGGGCGCCGGCGTCTGCGGCCGCAATGGCCCGGTCGATATGGGGCTGTGCGCGCTCGGGACCGTCCTTGCGCAGCCATGCGGACGCGAGCAGGCCGTGTGCCTGGAAACGGCTGTTCTGATCCACCGTTTCCGTCTGGTTCGCCAGTTCCAGGCATTCCTCGGCGCATTCGATGGCGTCATTCAGCCGCCCCTCACGGTAGGCGACCTCGCCCAGCGAGACCATCGCCCACAACTGCGGCACGAGGTAATCGTCCTTCCTGGCCCGTGTTCGAATCGCCCGAAAGCGGACGGCCGAGTCGCCAAGGCGGCCCTGATTGAAGCTGATGTAGGCTAGGACACCTTCGTAAATCAGACAGTCATGGACGTTGCGCAACTCGGCGCCGAGCGTCAGCGCGTGCTCCAGCGCAGACGCCGTTTCCTGCCATCCGCCTCGGATGAACGCCGGAAGTTGTCCAATCGTCAGCGCCGAGAACAAAGAGTGCCGGTCGCCGATCGCTTCGGCAATCGCTCGTCCCTGGGCGGTGTAGTACGCAGCCAGCCTCGAACGCCGGAACATGGCCACGAGGTTGGCCAGAAGTGCATAGGTCCGGCTGAGCTCGGGGCTCGGCCCTGCGACTTCGGCCGCGCGTACCGATCGGAGCGTCGCCACGCCTGAGAGCAGAGACACGTCACTTTTCCGGCCGAACTCGGAGGTGTAGCTTCCCAAGTACAGAAGCTGCACATAGTTTTATACGCTCGCGTGAGCTCGAGCAGGGTGAACTGCTCGGTTTCAGAACGGCTCCTGCGTCGCGCCTCCGGCGGTCGCCACGTCGGCCGTCCAGCTAGCGCCTGGAGGAACTCGAGACGACACGTGAAGGTCGGAGCGGGAATCCGGTGGCCGAGCAGCGTGATGCTCCGCTCGAGATGCTGCATGGCGGGCGCGTGACGACCTTGGCGGCCGAGTGCCTGGGAGAGCATGCGCTCCCACCGCGCCAGTGAGGTCTGCCGCCGACGTCCGGCACTCCCGTCCTCCCGGCTGTCGGCCAGCGCAATCAGTCGTGCCAGGAATTCCTACGCCTCCGGTTGGAGGAGTCGCGCATCAGCGCCTGTTCTCCGGCCCGTTCGAGATAGTGCATCGCCTTGTCCGCAACTTCAGCACGCTCCCAGTGGTGCGCGAGCAGCGGCGACAGCTCTTCCAGGTTTCGACCGGGAGATCGCCGAAGCCACTCCGCAGTCTGCTGGTGAAGCGCGCGACGCTGGGTGTACGGAAGCAGCTCATAGGCGACCTCCTGCACGAGGGCATGTGAAAAGAAGAACTCGTCTTTGCGCCTGTCCGCCCTGATCAGCAGTCCAGCCTCCACGACCTGCCCCACCTGTTCCTGAAGGTCCTGCTGTCGCTCACCGAGCGGATGAACTTCACGGAGATCGGCCAGTCCGAATCGGCGGCCGAGCACGGCGGCCACCTTCAGCGTCAGCTGTTGCTGAGGGGGCAGTTGGTCGACGCGAGTGGCGAGAATATGCCGCGCACAGTGTTCGGCAACGACTGCGTGGCGGCGGTAGTGATCGGAGAAGTCAGGCGGCACGTGCCGTCCCGCACAACGATCAGTCCGTTATCTCGAAGCGCGAGCGCCAGCTCCTCCGCAAAGAAGGGATGTCCTTCGGCTCTCCGAAAGATCAGACTGGGCGAGCTCGTCCTCAATGGCTTCGGCATCCAGGCGGTGGCACACGACCTCGCGGATTTCGTCGTCTTTGAGCGCACCCAGGTGAATCGTCGCTGCACCGGAACGCTTCGTCAGCCGTCCCAGCGTTTCGGTCGTGTCAGTCTGAGCGCGAATGCTGACCAGCAAGAGCAGACGTGAAACGCGTGCCGCCGCCTGCTCAGCGAGTTCCCACGAAGCCGAATCCATCCAGTGTGCATCCTCGAGGACCATGAGAAGCGGAGTGGCTCGAGCCGCGACATTCAGGAGCATGACAAGGAGCTCACGTGTCGTTTGAGCGCGACTGTCAGCGCTCAGGCTCGCGGTGTGTTCGTTCTCAGCAAGTGACGCCGCAAACAGGGGGTTGAGCAGAGGCAGCCAACGTGCATTCTCTGGACCGAGGAGCGCGAGCAGCCGATCGCGCAGTGCGCCTGGTTCAGCCCGTCCAGGTCCGCCCCGAGCAATCCGGCAGCAACAGCACGCCAGGCGAGATACCCGCTGCGTTGTTCGATTGAGTCGCCCGCGCCCGTCAAGCTCCGCACGGCGTGCGCTTGCGCCCGTCTCAGGACGTTTCTGACTAATGCGGTCTTCCCGATCCCGGGCTCGCCCTCGAGAATGACCACGCCACCCCGGCCTTCGCGCTCGAGCGCCGTCAGGACGCTCGAGTTCCGCCTGTTCGTCCCGGCGACCGACGAGACCGACCCGTCCGCCGTCCGGCTTCAGAGAGCGGGGCCGCCAGACGTCCAGCTGATTCACTTTCCCTTTGATCGCCACTTGCGGCAGCGACTCGAAGTGGATCACTTTCCGGCACGTTGCGTGAGTGGCCGCATCGCAGAGCACGTCTTTGGCGATCGAGGCGAGCCGGGCCGCCAGAATAACGCTCGTGCCCATGATTGCGAATTCGAGGCGCGATTTACCGCCTCGGCCACCCGTAAACACGCGTCCGGTGGCAAGGCCGACGTGAGCGTCGACGCCCGCCGCGTCCAGTTCGTCGCGAAGCACCAGCGAGGCCCGCACCGCGCGGACGGCGTCGTCCTCGGGAGCCCGCCGCCCGACGCCAAACGCTACCAGCGCCGTCAATCCTTTTTCGTCATAGACGACTTGATCGACGTACCTCGAAGCGCGCCACAACGGTCTGAACCAACCGTATGGCGTGCTGGAGCATCGCGTGATCGCCTGGTGCGAGGTTTCCAATCTGGAGGTGCACGAAGACGACAGTCACGTCCCGAAATTCGGCGAGCCACGCATGCAGGCCGGCATCGACGCGTGCGAGTACACTTGATGAGGGAACGAACGACCGCACCGTCGATTCCTCGACGTCGGTCGAGCGCTCTACCGGCGCTGACTGCGTGGACGCGACTGGCCCGGCGCTTCCAACGACGAAGTGGGCGCCGCGCCGTTCCGCCTTGCAGCGCGGTCCCAGCAGATCGCCTGCCGTTTGAGAAAGCACCACTTCGCCGGCCCGGGCGACGTGCAGGGTGTCTCTCAGTTGATCGAGCGCTTCCCCCTGAAGAACGGTTTCCCAGCGGCCGTCCACGCCCCCCACCAGCGCCGCCCGCGCGCGTCCTGCCCCCACAGCGACGCGCAGCCGCAGCTCCACATCATTGATGGCTGGAAATCGATCCAGCTTTGTCTGAAGATCGAGGCCGCACAGCGTGCACTGATGCACCAGTCCTGCGAGCCTTGTCGCCTCCGCGTCTCCGCTCATCCAGACGGCCAGTGCGGCATCGCCGGAAAACTGAGCACTTCGCCCCCGGCGGCGTCGACGATGTCCGTGAGATGGCCGAAACAGCGGTTCAGGATTTCCTGGAGCCGTTCCGCTCCGCGGTCGCCGTAGTGACTCGCCAGCATGTCCACGAGGCCTGTGAATCCCGACAAGTCGGCGAAGAGCACGCTCGCGTGCACGGCTTCGCCGCGCGAACCGTCGGCGAGGGCCGGAGAGTCACGAATCAGCCGAAGGGCGAGCTTCGATACGAAGGGCAGGACTGACATGACCAGGTATCGGCCTGTTTCTACTCCGCAAGGTGAGCTGCCGATCGGCAAGGCTCCCGAGCGTCCTGCCGGTTTCCGTCAACAGCGCGTTCCAGTACACGATCGTTCCCTTTTGGAAATGGCGGTAGATCACGGTTCCGGGCAATCCGGCGAAGCTCCGCGAAGACCGACTGCAGGACCTCTCGGAACTTGCTTCTTGATCAAAGCTCATCCGTGGCTTTTCATCGACCGTCCTGGCTTGTAGAACCTCGGTCGAAATATCGCCCTCGTGCACCACGGTTAGTCCCGAGGTGTACAGGTTCCGTTTCAGAAGATCGAGCCCGGTCGACGTCCTTGATCGATTGCCCGGTAACGTCCAGCGCATATCTGCGAAAACCAGGAATCCGCCCGGCCGCAGGATTCGCCGGACCTCGTTGAGGAACAGCGCCATCGACGTATACGCATGCGAAGACTCGATGTTGATCACGACGTCGAACGTCGCATCTCCAAATGGAAGTTGCTCCGCACGTCCGTTCAGAAAATGAAGAGTCCGATCGCGATGGTTGGTTCTGCATATCCGCAACGCTTTGTGACTGATGTCGATGCCGACCATTCGTCCTGGTTGGAAGTACCGGTGTACGTATGCCGCGCCGCCCCCGCGGCCACACCCGACTTCCAACACCTGCAGGCCAGCCACCGACAGCGGCGAGAGTAAACGGTCGTACAACTGAATGCAGAGGCGATCTGAATCATCCTGCGGTCTGAAGCGGAAGCGGGTTCTCTCGAAAATGTTGCGACTCGAACCCGTAGTTCATGAAATGCCACGGCCGTGTCGGCCGTGAAGTAACTCGCGAGCGTGTCATAAAAAACGACATGGACGACTGGTTGGACCGATCGAACTCCGCAGAGTCGAACGACCAAAGGCGCAAGCAATCGAGGCGCCCAACCGACGAGCAAATGTGGCATACACACGACCGTGTCTTCGGAACGTCGACGTTGCCACCTGGCTCATTGACGATAGTAGCCCACAGGCCGCATCGCGTAGGGCCCGCGCCGGTTCCCCGCCGAGCCACCACAGTGGCGAGTCTCACAGACGGGTTTGATAGCATCGTCGCCCGAGCGTCGATGCTGAGTGCTGTGGCTGTGGTCGCTCATTCCGACGTTTCTGCTTGCCGTTCCCACGACCACGGTCTATCTTCACCGGACGGTGACCCACCGCGCACTGAGTCTCATCCGCTCGTGGAGTGGTGGTTCAAGCTCATCAACTGGATTACCACGGGCGTGGACCCGGCCGTGTGGGTTGCCGTTCACCGGAAGCATCACGTGTATTCCGATGTCGAGGTTGGGCCAGGCAAGCGGGATCCGCACAGTCCCTGGCTCGAAGGCTTCTGGCACATCCAGCTCGGGAACGTGTGGTACTACATCGTCGAGCTGAGAAAGCATCCGGAGACGTTGTACGATTTACGCTCGCGACGTTCTGAGCAGACGCGGCTGGTGGGACCGTCACCTCTTCCGGCGCGGCTGGTTGGGGCTCCTCTTCGGAAGTCTCTCCTCTGGTCGATCTTCGGCGTGAAGTCCTCGTGAACGCCGAGCCGCTCTCTCAGGCCCTTCTCGAAGGATTCTGCTTCGGGTCAGTGGCGGCCGGCATCCATGCTGTCACGTTCGTCTTCCTGCTCAATCCGTGCATCAACGCGCTCTGCCATTGGCCGCACAAGTGGCTCGGCGGCTACCAGAACTCGAAGGCGGCTCGTGCGTTCCGGACGTTCAACAACTGGGTCGTCGGCGCTCCTCACCGCCGGCGAGGGTTTCCACAACAATCATCACGATCAGCAGGCGACCGCGAGATTCGCGTGGACGAACTGGGAATCTATTGCCGACTGGGGCTACTGGGTCGTCATCGTGCCGCTCCGATGGTTCGGCGCGGCGACCGCCGTACGGCTCCCCAAGCGGACGCGGCTCTAGACCGCTGCGAGCCGGGGCTGACGGCACGCAAGACATCGTGCGATTGACGCCTGGTTCGCCGCCTGGAGCCGGTGCTCAGTGGTCCCCGCGTCGCCAGTGCGCACGTCTCTCCCGACGGGCGCTGGATTGCGTATCTCTCGTCAACAGGGGCACAACCCGACGTGTTCCTGAGTCCGTACCCGGATGTCACGGCCGACCGCATTCAAGTCTCCAAGGGCGTGCTCGGCAATCTGCGATGGACCGCCGGCGGGCGGGCGCTGTTGTTTCACGTCGAAAGCAGAGTCTGGTCCGTCGATGTCGGCGCCGGCGATAGCGCGGCGGTCGGGAGTCCGGTGCGCTGGCATGATGCCGCGCAGGGTGTCCTGCAACGACGTGAGCGCCGATGGTCAGCGCCTGCTGACGATCCGGCAGCAGGGGGCTGACGAAGGGACGACCGAGCTGCGCGTCGTGCTCAACTGGTTCGAAGCGGTCAAGGTGGCGTTTGCGGGACGGAGGTGATTGTCGTGTTACCCATGTGACCGGAATAGACCTCCCGTCGCGCGGCCATGGTCGGGTTGAACCGGCGCGATGGTCGCGGCACGCCGGAATGTCTCGTGTCATCATCCTTCGTCCATTCTGATGGCGCTGTCACCGCGCATGCGACTCGGGCCCTACGAGATCCTCGGCACCATTGGAGCAGGAGGGATGGGCGAGGTCTACCGCGCCAGGGACACCCGTCTCGGGCGTGATGTCGCCGTCAAGGTCCTTCCACCGGAGGTCGCGGCCGATCCAGATAGACTCCGCCGATTCGAGGAGGAGGCTCGGGCGGCGGCGGCGCTGAACCACCCGAACATCCTGGCGCGGGACCAAATCGGCACCGAGGCTGGTGTGTCATTCATCGTGACCGAACTCCTCGACGGCCGAACGCTCCGGCAGGTGTGCGAGGCCGAGACCCTCACGATTGCGCGCGCGATCGATCTCGCGGCACAGATCGCCGACGGTCTCGCCGCGGCGCACGCTCGCAACATCGTTCATCGTGACATCAAGCCGGGGGAAAACCTGTTCGTCACCGACGACGGCCGCGCGAAGATCCTCGACTTCGGGCTCGCGAAATCCATTGATTCGCAGGGTGCCATCGACGGCGCGACTCGCGCGGCGACGGCCCCGCATACCGTGCTCGGAACCGCCGGATACATGGCGCCAGAGCAGGTGCGCGGGCAACCGGTCGATCATCGCGCTGATCTGTTCGGGTTTGGCGCCGGGGTTGTACGAGATGGTGACCGGCCGGCGGGCGTTTTCGGGCGACACCCTGGCCGACACGCTGTCGGCGGTGCTCGCGAGGCGCCCGCGACCGTCGTGTCGACGCCCGATCGTCCGCTGCTGCCGTCGCTCGTGCGGATCATCGATCGATGCCTGGACAAGTCGCCGGCCGGGCGGTTTCAGTCCACCACCGATCTGGCCTTTGCCCTGAAGAGCCTCTCGAGCGCCGACTCGACGCTGGCGACGTCACTGCCCTCGCTGGCCGCGCCGCCGGCGCGGTGGTCGCGCATCGCACCCTGGGCCGTCGCACTTGCCATGGCTGCGCTGGCCCTCATCGCCTGGCGCCCGTGGCGATCGGCCGAGGCGGCGATGACGCTTCCGATGGCACGCTTTGAAATTCCTCCTCCAGCGGGTTTCGATTTCGGCCCGACAGAGTCGCGCCGTTTCCAGCGATTTCTCTCGACGGGAAGTATCTTGCCTATGGCGTCGTGAAACCTGGCGGAGTAACCTATCTTTGGATTCGCGCGCTTGGTGATGTCGGCGCCTATGAACTGTTTGCCTCGGCCAGTCACGGGTTCTGGTCGCCGGATGGCCGCGAGGTGGCGTTCTTTTCCGAGGGCAAGATCAAGCGGATAGGACTGGAAAACCGGATCGGACAAGACGTTTGCGACAATCCCGAGCCCGCGCGCACCTCTTAGGCGTAACCTGGGGGCCGGACCGGACGATGATCCTCCATGCCGAAGATGGCAGCCTGGTCAGGGTTTCCGACAAGGGAGGCATCCCGAGTCCGCTCAGCGTCCCGAACCGCGCCGAGAACAGGAGGCACACCGACACCCCCTCTATCTGCCCGACGGGCGGCACTACCTGTTCCAGGTCCTCCCCCAACGGGAGATCTGGGTGGCCTCCCTTGATGGCGCTCCCAAGAAAGTGTTGGATTCGTCGGATTCGAAGGCGGTGTACGTTCCGCCGGCCACAGAGGACGACGGCGTGGGCTGGCTGCTGTTCGTTCGCCAGGCCAACCTGTTCGCCAAACGATTCGACCTGGCCAGACTCGAGACTCAAGGCGACGAACAGCCTCTCTTGCCGGACGTTCGCAGCAACGCGATCACCGGCCGGGCCGCGTTCACTGTTTCGTCAAATGGCGTCCTCGTCTACCGACAGGGTGACCAAACCCAGAGTCGGACCCTGACCTGGTTCGAACGCGACGGGACAAAGGCTGGGACTCCCCCCGCCGCGCCGGCAAGATACCAAGAGATCGCTTTCCTGCACGGTGAGCAATCGATCGTCGCGGTCATCCCAGACGAACACAGGAGTAACTCCGAGTTGTGGAGAATCGACCTCCGGAGCGGCGGGCGGATCAGGTTGACCTCCGACGCGGGGCGTGACAGCGGCGTAGTGATATCTCCCGACGGCGCCGAGATGGCGTGGAGGGCCGAGCGAGACGGGTCGATCCAGATCCTCCGCAGGCCCTTGGCCACCACCAGTGTCAATCAACCGTGGATCACCGTGGGTCGGCCCTCACACTGGTCGCGCAACTACCTTGTCTTTACCAGGGGCGGTCAGACGACAGACCTTTGGTATGTGCCGACCGCCGGGCCGGCGGAACCTCGCGTTTTCCTGCAGACGCCAGCCGCCGAACGCGCCGGAAAGTTGTCGCCGGACGAAAAGTGGATTGCGTATGAATCTGACGAGGCCTCCAGACCAGGGGTTTATGTGAGGCCGTTCCCTTCGGGTGATCCAGATCGCGTTTGGCGTGTGTCGGACGCAGACGGAGGCATTTCACCCAGGTGGCGCAGTGACGGTCAGAAGCAGGAACTCGTGTACATCGCTCCTGCGCAACGTCTCCCGGCAAGAGTGATGAGCGTCGCGATTACCCTCACCAATCCACCCGTGATTCAAGAACCTCGCATGCTCTTCCCGCTTCCGCCGGGGACGGCGGGGCCCCAGATGGCGATGACGGCAGACGCTCAACGATTCCTGGTAGCCACCCTCCCGGCGGCCGGTGCGGTCGCGCCGCTGACCGTTGTCGTCAACTGGAAGAGTCTCCTGGCGGTTCACTCCGGCGGTCGATGAGTGACTGACGAGATCATCGCGCACGCCCTGCCGCCAGGCATCGCCAAGAATGTGGCCCGCGGCAAGCCCCTGATCCGGGGCACCCCGAGGGCCTTCAAGTAGGCGTGAGGTGAGGTTATGTCATGTTGCCCGAGCCCCGCTGTGGGGAATCAGCTTCGACGCCGATGTCCGTAGAGAACTCCGAGCCAGTCGCGAGGAGAAGCAGCGTTCCGGTTTGGGACAACATTGGTGTCAAGCGTCCGAATGTTGTCGAGCGCGAACGCCGGCGCCACGGCGCTGTTGAACGTCACGCTCACCCGGTTGAAGAGCAGGGTGCTCTGAATACCGGCGAAGCCACCTGTGAAGTTAGGATCTGGAACACCCCCATACGTCAAGGAACCAACCGGCGTCGCCCCGTTGAACAGTGAAATCGTCGTCGCCGTTGGCACCACGGAAGTACCGAGGATTGCGAAACCGTAGCCGAATGAATCGACCGGGGACGGCAAAGTCATCGACAGAGTGCCACTGGGGTTGCCGATCGAAACGATGTTTGGCGGCGTGATGTTATTCGTGAGACCTGGGCCGCCATCAATGATGAGCTGGCCAGAGCCAAGGCTGTATTGAAACAGGATGCCATTGACCGTGAGGCCATTGACTTCCGTTCCGTCTATCAGGCCGGTGAAGGTGGTGAGTGTCGAGCCGGCCCCGAACGCGCCAACACCGATGGTGATCACCGACGCTCCGGCAGCCTGTGCCGTTGCCAGCGTGCCGATTGAGACGAACGTCACCGCGAGCATGAATCGTCGAATCTTCATAGGCCATCTCCGAGGGACGGAGGTTGACAGCAGTTCAAGATTTGGAGGTTCTACGAACAAGCAAGAGCGATACCGATTGCTCCATTGCCACGGCTGTGCCGTTCCGCGAGGTGACTTGGGACTAGTCGTCCAGCTACAGGTATTTGTTCACCTTGATACTGCAGGTACGCGTGGTAAGCGCTGGACAGGACCGATGGACGACGCGTCAGGAAGTTCTGACATCGTCACCCACGCCGGGACCTCCGACTTGCTCGCAGCTGAAGTCGGGCGAAAGTCCCCCCAGTGAAGAGCGAACGAGCGGCAGCTACTGAGCCCGCGCGAACGGAGTGGGGATTGTGGGGTCCCCGCGAGTGAGCGCGTAACGGGGTTCGGCGGGGACGACGTCCCCCCAATTTATTTTGGTCGGGTTGCCCCGCGATGCAGCACCGACGACTAGAATCTGCGTGCTCCGCGTCAGACGCCGTAGATGGCCCTATCTGCCGGTACTCGGCTCGGCCCGTATGAGATTCTCGCCGCCATCGGCGCAGGCGGGATGGGCGAGGTCTACCGCGCCCGCGATACGAAACTCAATCGAGATGTTGCGATAAAGGTGCTGCCTTATGCCTTTGCCGCCGACGCGGATAGGCTCGCTCGGTTCGGGCGCGAGGCGCAGCTCCTCGCGTCGCTGAACCATCCCAACATCGCACACGTTCACGGACTGGAAGAGAGCGGCAACACTCGCGCGCTCGTGATGGAGCTGGTGGAAGGCGACGACCTCTCACAACGTCTGGACCGCGGTCCGCTCCCGCTCTCCGAGGCGCTGCCCGTCGCGCAGGCAGATTGCCGATGCGCTCGAAGCCGCCCACGATGTCGGGATCATCCATCGCGATCTGAAGCCGGCGAACATCAAGGTTCGAAACGACGGGACGGTCAAGGTCCTGGATTTCGGGCTGGCGAAGGCGCTCGATCCGGGATCGTCCTCGGCGTCGAGCATCGCCAATTCACCGACGCTGTCCGTCCACGCCACCCAAGCGGGCATCATCCTCGGCACCGCGGCCTACATGGCGCCTGAGCAGGCGCACGGCCGTGCCGCCGACCGCCGCGCGGACATCTTCGCCTTCGGCGCGGTGCTCTTCGAGATGCTGGCCGGCAGACAGGCGTTCAGCGGAGAGTCTGTGAGCGATACGCTGGCGTCCGTCCTCAAGATCGACCCGGACTGGAGCCAGCTGCCAGCCGACGTCCCCGCACATGTCCGAACGCTCCTCCGTCGCTGTCTGACGAAGGATCGCGCGCAGCGTCTGCAGGCGATTGGCGAGGCGCGCATCGCGCTGGCGCAGCCGCCGGTCGCGGAGCCGGCCGAGGTGGCGAACCGAAAACCGTCTTCGGCCTCGACGTGGGTCCTGGCGGCGGCACTCGCCCTCGTCACCGCCGTCGCCGCGTGGGGCTGGCTTCGACCCGGGCCGCCCGCGCAGCGCACCATCCTGCGATTTGCGGACACCACGGCTGTGGCCAGCGTTCCTGGCGCCGTGGCGCTCTCGCGTGACGGGACGCGTGTCGCCTTTGTGAGTGGGCCGCGCCGGCAGATTCACGTAAGGTCACTGAATCAGTTCGAGGCGGTGCCCATTGCGAAGACCGAGAACGCGACGAACCTCTGCTTCTCACCAGATGGCCGTTCGATCAGCTATCTGACCGGCGACGCGCAGACCCAATTGATGACGGTTGAGTTAGATGGTGGACTACCTCCTCGTAAGCTCGCGGATGTTTCGGCGCGTGCAGACAGGCGACCAGGTGCGGGGTCTACTGCGAATGTGCCGACTCAGAGCTGGAGTGACGACGGGTCGATCCTCTTCGTCGCCGATGGCGGGCTGTCGCAGGTTAGGTCGAATGGAGGACCCGTGCAAGTCCTGGCGTCTCCCGACGCCAAGACCAACGAGTACTTTCTGGGTCCGCAGCTTCTTCCCGACGGAAAAACCGTGCTGCTCAGCGTGAGTCGGTCGCCACGCCCCAACCAAAACCGCATCGTCGCACTCGACCTGCGCTCATATCAGCAAACGGTTCTGGTGGACCGATTGGCGTCGCGCAGTACGTTCCATCCGCGCCGGGGTCCTCATCGGGGCACCTTGTCTCCTATGACGCGACGACCGGGTCTATCAACGCGGTGGCGTTCGACGCAGCACGCCCTGGAGCCTCCGGGACTCCGGTCCCGATCGTCGACGGCGTTCGAAGCGCGCCCGGATACTTCGGCCAATTCAGCATCTCCGACTCCGGCACGCTGGCATACGTCCCCGGGGGTTCGATGAACACCCCGGAACGAACGCTTGTCTGGGTGGACCGGCATGGCAACGAACAGTCGACCGGCGCCCCGACGCATCAGTACACGGTCCGAGGCTGTCGCCGGAAGGTGATCGAGTCGCTGTGGAGATCCAGGGTTCGCTTACCAGCTGGGTCTTCGATCTCGGTACGAAGGCTCTTTTTCCGGTCGCCCTCTCGACCAGTCCAGGCAGTTCAGTATGGATGCCGGACGGCACGCGGCTGGTCTACCAGAGCTTGCGCCCAGATTCTACGACTCCGACCAGGGAACTCGCGATTGCTCCAGTCGATCGCAGCGCACCGCCGGCGATACTCGGAGAGGGGCTGAACCCCGCCTCGGTCTCCAGTGATGGTCAGTTTCTGATCGCGTTTCCAATGCCGACGAGTGCTGAATCGGCCCTTGTCGTCGTGCCGCTGGCCGGCGCGGATCGGAAACCAAGGCCATTGCTTTCGGCATCGTCCCGGACGTCGTTTGCCGTCTTCTCTCCAGATGGCAATTGGATCGCCTACTCATCCAGTGATTCCGGCAGATCGGAGGTCCACGTCACAGCCTTTCCGGGACCGGGCGCCACGATCCCTGTGTCCAACCAGGGCGGCATCGCGCCTCGATGGAGTCGCGATACCCGAGAGCTTTTCTACCGGAACGGCGACCAGATGATGGTCGTGACGTACGAAACAGCTCCTGGGTTCCGTGCGAGTCCGCCCAAGGAGTTGTTCGCCAAGTCGATGTTCAGAGACACGTACAGAACAGGCTACGACGTTGCACCGGACGGCAAGCGATTCCTGATGGTCAAGCACCTCGCGGTCGCGAGCGCAGGCGAGGCGACTCAACTGAACGTCGTGGTGAACTGGCTGCAGGAGCTGAAGGCGCGCGTGCCAATCAAGTAGCCTTTGCGCGGGCGATGCGCCCCGGATCAAAGCGAACGAGCGGTAGCGAGTGAGCCACGCGAACGCAGCGCGACTTGTCCGTGTGCATTTCAGGGTCGAACGAGTCGTGCGAGTGAGCGTGTAGGGGGGTTCGCGGGGGCGAAGCCCCCCGAATTAATATTGGTCGGGGCGAGTGGATTTGAATCCGCCTTCGCCAAGGCTACGGCGGGACAGGCCACCGACCCCTCGGTCCCGAAACGGCCGTCGATTGCCGGTCTCGAGCGACCTGCACGCGTCTTTCCGCGCCTCCCATCGGTCTCGTCGCGCCCAGAGGAACGACCAAAGGTCGCGTCGAACCGGAAACCTTTCCCAAAGTTTCCCAAGTCTCTCAGCGGCAATTTCAATCCTCAAAGACTCGGTGAACGCTTCGGCGCTTATGGGGACCTGACGCCGCGCTTCAGCCGCGGCGCTGCACAATGGCACTTGGCGCCGCCGGCTGCAAGCGGATGTTAGCCAGCAGCCGGCTGAGTGGCCGGCAGGAACGGGCGAGGGCCCTGAAGCCGTTTCCATAGGAACGCGACATATGCCGCCCGGCGGCGCCGCGTCGGCTCCCGGCCATCCTCGGCCAAAAAATCATCGGGGACGGCATCTAAGGCTGACTCCACCTCGCCGCGATGCAGTCGCGAGGCCAGCGCAGCGTCCACCACCTGGAGTTCGGTGGCGCGAGACCGCAACACATGGCTGTCGACCTGCCATCCGTTCGATCGCGGGGAGTGCTCGGTCACACGCGGCCAGTTATGCTGGAATCCGAGACTCGCCCCATGGTCGATCAGCAACAGCGCTCCGTGCGACCACAACAGATTCGGGTTCTTCACGGTGCGGTCCGGGTTCTGCACCAAGCCGTCGAGCCACACGATCTTCGACGCCAGTTCCCGCTCAACACGCGGAACATCTATCGGGTGGAAGCCCCGCACGTCCGACATGTACTGGAACCCCAGATTCCGACCGACGCTCCGGTGCAGCAGTTCCCCAAGCTCCTGGTGTGGATCGTCAACCGGGACGTCCGACGGAATGTCGATGAGTACACGAGCGGGCACGCTCAACCCCAGTGCGTCGGCCAGTGCGCCGACGATGATCTCGGCCACAAGACTCGCCGGTGCTTGAGCGGCACCACGCAGTTTGGTGTGGAAGACACCCGCGTCGGTCTCGATCAACACCGGCCACGAACTGCCGCCACGGTCGGCACGAAGTACCCGGCGGGCGCGATACGTCTCCATTAGAGTGCGGCGAAGGTTGGACTGGTTAACCAATAGTAGATTGACCGGCCTATTTCTGCCGAGCTTGCGTCGCCCGCAGCATAACGTGGAACCCGCGCCGCTTGGATGGTCTGCAACTCCCCGCCGGACAAGGAATTTCGGCGTCGCACTCACCCGACGCCAGAAGATTAGACCGATCTGCATGACACCGCGTCAGACTGCAAGCTTCGACGGCTTCATGCTGGTGCTGACAAGTCGCAAAGCGCTTAAGGATGCGGTGCTGGCCTCTAGCTTCTAACTCTCTGTGGCAACGCCCCGCTAGACAACGCGGCGAGCGGAAGCGAAGCCGCGCTCGCGAAACGAGCCGAGACTTGCCTGAGCGCTTGTTATTGGAGGCGAGTCGAGCGAGTGAGCGAGTAAGGGGTCTGGGGACGAAGTCCCCAGATTAAGAAATGGTCGGGGCGAGTGGATTTGAACCCGCCTCCGCCGGAGGCTACGGCGTGGCAAGCCACCGACCCCTCGGTCCCGAAGCGGCCAGGAATTCCAGGTCCCGAGCGATTTCCACAGGTCCAGACGCGTCACGCATCCGTCCCGTCGCGCCCCGTCGAGCGGCCATTGGTCGGGTTGAACCGGAAACCTTTCTCAAAGGTTCTCAAATCTTCAGCGTCAGTTTCCTAAGAGGCCATCTAATAAACGCGGGTCGAGGAGATCGCGCAAGGTGCGTCCGTAACGGGTCAACGGGATAGAGGCCGGCGTGTCCTCGCGGTGCTATGCTGTGCCTCGATCCAATCGATTGGAGAAGGCTCCCATGGTCTCGCCTCGCGACGTCACGGTACTGCTGGGAGAGTGGAGCCGCGGCAACCGGACTGCGTTCAACCAGTTGTTGCCACTCGTCTATGCGGAGCTCCGGCGCGTGGCGGCCCGCCAGCTTCGGAGCGAGCGGGCTGACCACACCCTGCAGCCGACGGCCCTCGTGCACGAGGTGTTCATCCGGCTCGTCGATCAACGGCAGGTCGACTGGCAGAATCGAGCGCATTTCTTTGGTGTCGCTGCGAACGTCATGCGGCGCATCCTGGTCGATCACGCCCGTCGGCACCGCGCGAGCAAACGGGGCGACGGTGTGCGCTGTGTGTCGATCGATGAAGCCAGAGACGTCGCCGCGTCAAACGAGATGCCGATCCTCGCGTTGGATCACGCGCTCGATCGTCTGGAAACGGTCGACGCTGAACTGGCCAGAATCGTCGAGCTCCGTGCCTTCGGCGGACTCACGATCGAGGAAGCGGCACATGTTCTGAGCGTGTCTCCATCGACCGCCAAGCGCGACTGGCGCACCGCGAAAGCGTGGCTCAATCGTGAGCTCGGTTCCGATCTTCGACCGTGACCGACGAACGATGGCGGCGAGTGAAGGCGCTGTTTCAGGCCGCTTTGGAACGGCCGGCCGAGGAGCGTGCCGCCTTTCTGGCCGCCGCGACCGGGGACGACGCGGCGTTGCGTCGTGAAGTCGAGTCGCTGCTGGCTTCGGACATCTCGGGCGTCGGTTTCCTCGATCGGCTGCCCGTCGCCAGTGAGTCCGTGCTGGCCGACCTGCTCGCCGCGCGACCGTCGTCGATGGATGCCACGCTGTCTCACACTGTCCTCGCCGCCGGTCTCCGCGTCGGTCCCTACGAGATCGTCGCCCCGCTCGGTGCCGGCGCCATGGGCGAGGTGTACCGCGCGCGCGACACGAAGCTGAATCGCGACGTCGCCCTGAAGGTGCTGCCCGAGCGGTTCGCCCTCGATCCTGACCGCTCTGCGCGGTTCAAGCGCGAAGCGCAGCTGCTCGCCACCCTCAATCACCCGAACATCGGCGCGATCTACGGCCTCGACGAGTCGAGCGGGGCGCAGGCCCTGGTGTTGGAGCTGATCGATGGGCCCACGCTCGCAGACCGCATCGCACTCGGGCCGATTTTGGTGGACGAGGCGTTGACCATCGCGCGTCAAATTGCCGAAGCGCGGAAGCGGCGCACGAGAAGGGCATCATCCATCGCGACCTCAAGCCGGCGAATATCAAGATCGCCCGCGATGGGGTGGTCAAAGTGCTCGACTTCGGGCTGGCGAAAGTATGGGACGGCGCCCCGCAGTCCGACCTCTCCGGGTCATCGAGGTTGACCGCCACCGATCTCGGCGAGCGGACCATCATGGGCACCCCTGCCTACATGAGCCCGGAACAGGCGCGTGGCCAGTCGCTGGACCGGCGGACGGACATCTGGTCGTTCGGCTGCGTGCTCTACGAAATGCTCACCGGCCGCGCGCCGTTCGCCGGCGACACCATCTCCGACACCCTCGTCGCGATTCTCGAACGCGAGCCGGACCTAACGCTGCTGCCGGCCGACACGCCTGTACCGATCCGCAGACTATTACGGCGGTGTTTGGAAAAGGATCGCAAGAGACGACTCGATTCGGCGTCCGATGCTCGACTGGAGATCGAAGACGCGATCGCGTTTCCAGCCGCCGAAACGCTCGCACTTGCGCAGACGCCGTCTCGGCGCGTCACGCCAGCAGCGATCGCGGCGCTGGCCGGCTTCACGGTCATCGCCGCGCTTGTCGCAGGGAGCCTGCTGCGGCGCGCGCCCACAGTTCCGGTGCTGCCGGCGCGGTTCGCAATCGCGGCGGCGCCCGGACTTCCGTTCAACGTGTCAGGCCTCGGTCGCGACCTCGCCTTGTCGCTCGACGGCCGCCACCTCGTCTACCGCGCCGGAGGGTCGAACACCGCCGGCAGCCCACTGATGGTGCGCGCGATCGATCGACTCGATCCCCAGCCCGTGGCAGATGTCGTTAATGGATTGGCGCCGTTCTTTTCACGTGATAGCCGGTGGATCGGGTTCTTCGAGAACACGGAGCTGAAGAAGGTGTCGATTGCCGGTGGTCCCGCTATCACGCTATGCCAGTTCAGCGGCATACCGCTTGGGGCAAGCTGGGGCGACGACAACACCATCACGTTCGCCACCAACACACCCCGCACCGGTCTGTGGCGCGTATCGGCGGACGGCGGTGAGCCAACGGTCGTGACGATGGCGGACAATGCACAGAATGAAGGTAGCCATTCATTTCCCTCCGTGCTGCCGCTCGGACGGGGCATCTTGTTCACGATTGCGACAGCGAGCCAGGCGGACAACTCGATCGCTGTTCTCGACCTGAAGACCGGACAGCGCAAGACGCTGATTCGAGGAGGCAGCGACGCCCAGTACGTGGAGACCGGTCACCTGATCTTCGCGGCGGCTGGCGCGTTGCGCACTGTGCGGTTCGATCCTGTCCGGCTCGAGGTGATCGGCGATCCAGTGACGGTCCTCGATAGCGTGATGATGAAGCGGACCGGTGCGGCCAATTACACCGTCTCGCGTGCGGGCACGCTCGTGTACATCGCCGCTGGACTGAGCGAGATGACAGCGCCCCGCCAACTGCTCTGGGTTGATCGAAAGGGACGTGAAGAACCGATTGGAGCGCCGCTGCGCGCCTATGGCACGCCGCGCCTGTCGCCCGACGGGACGCGCGTAGCGGCTGAAGTCTACGATCAGAACACCAGTGACATCTGGATCTGGGACTTCGCGCGGCTGAGGCGCCTGACCTTCGATTCCGGCGGGAACGGGATGTCGGTCTGGACGCCCGACGGGCGGCAGATCATCTTCCAGTCGCGCCGTACAGGCATGCCAAGTGTGTTCAAGCAGGCCGCCGACGGCACCGGAACCGTCGACCGGGTATCGACGAGCGAGACCCCTCAGTGGTCGACATCCATCACGCCGGACGGGACCTGGGTCGCCGGCGTTGACCTGCTGCCCAGGACGGCCCCCCACGTCATCTTTCTTCCCCTGTCAGGCGCCGTAGTGCGACCGAGTTCCAACCCAGCGCTGGGTGTCAGCCAGTCGCCGATGGAACCATTCGCAGAGACCAGGTTCCGAGGAGCCATGGCCGACTTTTCTCCGAATGGTCGGTACATCGCGTACTCGTCGGATGAGTCGGGCCGCCAGGAGATTTACGTCCGACCATTCCCGCGCGTCGACAACGGCCGCTGGCAGGTTTCGACGGCGGGCGGCACACGCCCCGTATGGGCGCGGAACGGCCGCGAGCTGTTCTATCTCGACCTGTCGAATGCGCTCACCACCGTGCCGGTCGGTATATCCGGACCGACGATCAGCATCGGGAGTCCGGCGAGGGTGTTCGACACCGGGTATGCCGAGCCAAATCCCTCGCGCCATTACGACGTGTCGGCAGACGGCCAGCGATTCCTCATGCTCAAAGCCAGCGCAACCGGCGATCCGAGCGCGACGCCACTCAGCATGGTCCTCGTCGAGCACTGGTTTGAGGAGTTGAAGCAGCGTGTGAATGGAAAGTGACAAGGCTGAGAGCCAGGGCGGCTCAAGGAAGCGGCGCCGAGGAGCCGATGGTTTTGCCGCGGTGGCGGAATCTGCGCTCGGCGGCGACTGCGACCACACTCTGCAGCCGTTGCCTGAGCGACTGAGGCTGTGGTCGCGGGCGAGATCGCAATGCGGTCAGATCTCGTGGTCGCTCACGCCACGATCACCTCGCTGGCGCGATGATGACCGTGGCGGGGGTGAGCGGCCGACGGAAAATTGAAAAGGCTTAATCGCCAGGACTGAAGCTGTACGTCCCCTCCCAGCCCCAGTCGAACCCGCCCAGGTACGAGACCTGAACGGTGGCGTTAAACCCTCTGAACTTTCCGGTCCCGCCCGAGAACGTGCACACTCCGAGGGCGAGTGAGCAATGGCCGAGCGCGGTGTTGTTGCCGGGCCCCGGAGGGTCGAGGACGACATCACTGCCCACAGGAGTTACAAGCTGATCCGGCTGGAGATAAATGATCCTCGAGTCGACCTCGATTGCTTTGACGTTCGAGGACGTGATCGCGCAGAAGGAGCCGGCGCCGCCCGTGTACCCAGAGCACTCCTTCGTGACACGGAGATCGCCGCTTCGCGGGGACGCTGACAAGGATGGGGCGACCGCCGCCGAGCCAGACACAGCCGTAGTCGCGCTTGGACTTGTCGGAAGCCCGCGTCCGTCGGCACACCCGACGGCGATCAGCGCCCCGGCACAGAGACACCCAACAACCACGAATTTCATACACCCTCCTTCGGCGTTGCCGCCCGTTTTCCGACTGCCGCCAATGCGCGACGTACCGACGCGCCCGAGAGCGCCGTCGATAGGAGATCGCGCAAGGCGTGTTGATAACGGGTCAACGGGACACCGGGCAGGTCTATGCTGTGGGCATCGATCCAATTGATTGAAAAAGGCTCCGATGACCGGGCCAGATTTGAGTTTTGAATTGGTCGGGGCGAGTGGATTTGAACCCGCCTTCGCCCAAGGCTACGGCGGGCAGGCCACCGACCCCTCGGTCCCGAAGCGGCCAGGAATTGGGGGGCCTGAGCGATTCCCACAGGTCCTGACGCGTCACCCATCGGGTCTCGTCGCGTCCCGTTAGACGCCCATTGGTCGGGTTGAACCGGAACCCTTTCTCACAGTTTCTCAAAGTTTGTTTCTGTCCCGCCCACGGAGGTGCCTACTCCGGCACCCCGGCTTCCCGAAGCGCGTCGGCCAGCATGGTCAGTCGCGCCGGCGTCGTCACATTCCCGGAGACCAGACCGCTGAGGGTGAAGTTCGGCTGCAGATCGAGCAACACCTTCGCTGTGGTCTGGGCCTCCTCGAGACGGCCGAGTCGCACGAGCGCCGCCGTGTGCACGTAGCGAGGGACGCTGAAACGAGGATTCGCGGCCGCCGCCCGGCTGGCGGCGCTCGCTGCCTGCGCGAAACGGCCGCCGAAAAAATGCGCGTACGACATCCCAATGTACGGCAGATAGACGAGCGGATCGTACGGGCTCAGCCGAAGGCCCATCTCCGCGTGCTCAAGGGCTCTGTCATCGTCGCAGCTCAGCGCGCGGACAATCGCGCTGAGACCGAAGGCGAGGGCTGAAGATGGACTCAACGCGATCGAACGATCGATAGCTTCGAGCGCGGTCTCGTAATTCCGTTCCAGCACGCCGACCACGAACCCGCCCATCGCAAGCGCCATCGCGTCGTCCGTCCCCGACTCGATGGCCGCATGCGCATGAATGAGCGCGGCCTCACGGGTGTCCGCACGCAGTCCAGCCCGCAGATAGCGTTGCTCGTGGCACCACGCGATGAGCCCATGCACCACCGGATAGTTCGGCTCCATGCGGATGGCCTGCTCGAGGAACTCGAGTGCCTGGTCGGCGTCTGTCGCAATAGCCGACGTCGCGAGCGGCAGCGCGCGCAGGAACAACTCGTACGCGTCGAGGCTGTCGGGGCGTTTGCGACGGGCGCGCTCGACCTCGGCCCTGCGCAGCGTCGGCTCGACCGCGCCAATAACGCTCATGGTCAACTCATCCTGCAGCGCGAAGATGTCATCGAGCCTGCCATCGTACCGGTCTGCCCAGACGTGCCTGGCGGTTTCGGTCTCGACGAGCTGGCCTGTGACCCGCACGTGAGCCCCCGATCGGCGCACACTTCCTTGCAGCACGTACCGAACGCCCAGATCCCGGCCGACAGCCTTTACATCGATAGGCTTGCCCTTATAGATAAAGGTCGAATTCCGCGAAATCACGAACAGCCATTTGATTCGCGAGAGGCCCGTGATGATTTCCTCGACTATCCCGTCGGCGAAAAACTCTTGGTCGGGATCCCCGCTCAGATTCTCGAACGGCAGCACGGCAATCGAGGCCCTGCTCGCGGCACGGCTCGTCACAACGCGTGCGACTCCGTCTTCGACCGCGCGCCGGAGCGCGCGCAGCGCCGCACCGAGGTCAGCAGCACTCTGGAAGCGGTCACGTGGATCTTTCTGAAGACAGCGACCGACGATCCGGTCGAGATCGGCCGGTACGTCCGCGCGCAATGCGGCGAGCGACAGCGGTTCGTCGCGCATGATCGCGGCCGCAGTATCTGCCAGCGACGTCCCGGAGAACGGGCGACGACCGGTCGCAAGCTCGAACAGCAGCACCCCGGCCGCAAAGAGATCCGTTCGCTGATCGACCGCCTCGCCAAAGATTTGCTCCGGCGCCATGTAAGGGACCGTGCCGATGCGCTCGCCGGCTGCCGAAAGCGGCTGCGCATCTTCTGACGGTCGGGTCTCGTCGGCGCTACGACTGACGTCTGCGAGCTTCGCGACGCCGAAGTCCAGCACTTTCGCCCGACCGTCGTCGGTTACCATCACGTTTGCGGGTTTTAGATCGCGGTGGACGACCCCTTTGCCGTGCGCGGCCGCGAGTGCGTCGGAGACGGCGATCGCGAGATCAAGGATCTGAAGCACCGGCAGGCCATCAGGCGTGAGCAAGGCCGCGAGACTCCGGCCCTCGACCAGCTCCATGGTGAGAAACCGGACACCATCGGCCTGCTCGATTGAGTGAAGCGTGACGATGTTCGGGTGGTTCAGACTCGCGACGATCTGCGCTTCGCGTTCGAAGCGGGCGAGACGTTCCGCTGCGGACGCGAACTCGTCAGGCAGCACTTTGAGCGCGACGTCTCGGCGGAGTCGCGTATCGCGGGCGCGATAAACCTCACCCATCCCTCCACTGCCCAGGGCGCAGATGATCTCGTATCCGCCGAGGCGGGCGCCAGCAGGCAAGGGCATCGTGTGAAATGTAATGCAAGATGCCGGTCAGCGGGCCGCGGGCGCAGACAACCGACCCCTCGGCACTTGAGAAGCCGATTTCGACCGTACACCAAAACGGCCCGCATTCACGGGCCGATCGCAAGATTTTAGAAGTGGTCGGGGCGAGTGGATTTGAACCACCGACCCCTCGGTCCCGAAGCGGCCAGGAATTGCAGGCCCTGAGCGACCTGCACCGGTCCTGATGCGTCGCCCATGGGTCCCGTCGCGTCCCGTCGAACGGCCATAGGTCGGGTCGAACCGGAAACCTTTCTCAAAGTTTCTCAAGTTTCAGCGGGCGCCAAGCACTGCCGATTGCCACGCAGCATCGAGCACGGCCAGGCCGGCGCCAGACAATCGCGGTCATCACGTAACCAAGCCCGCATCGTCCGTGACCCGCAGATCGTTGGCGGGGAACGATAGATCGTCGCAGGTCCGCCAACCTGGTCCTCACTGTCCCTGCAGTTTGCCTTTCAACTCATCGAACCAGTTGAAGATCACGACCAGATCATGGCGGGTGCGTTCGGAAGGCCGCACCATCAGGAAACGCTCCCCGACGGGCGACACGTCATAGGTGGGATGCCAGTTGTTCATCTCGTAGCCGGAGACGTCGAACAGGACGCGAACCGGTCCCCACTCGAACGCGGCGGTTCCTCGCGTGGTCACTTCCATCAACTCGCGACGCTGGTTGACGAAGAACAAGTGCCGGCCGTCGCGCGCCCACACGGGTCCCACGCCGCCGCCGGAGGAGATCTGCCACAGGGCGCGCTGTGCTTCGGGAAATGGGCGCACATACACTTCAGCCCGGCCGGATTCTTGTGACACATAGGCCAACCATCGGCCGTCGGGCGACACGGCAGGCGAGTACTCCTCCGCTTTCGTGGCCACAAGGGCCTTCGGAACGGCGTCAGCGCCCGGGCCGATTCGTAACACTTTGATGTCACGTGACTGGAGGTCGCTTCCGCCGGCTCGGTACACCGCCCACAGGCCATCCGGCGAAATCGCGCCTTCGTCGATGATGGGCCCGTCCGTCGCGAGGCGCTCTGCAGGCGCGCTGCCATCGGCGGCGTGCCGCCAGAGTTCGCCGGCCTTCCCAGATCTGTTCGAAATGTATGTCAGGGTCTGGCCGTCGGCGGTCCACTTCGGCCGATAGTTCAGCGTGCCGTCGCGCTCGAACGTGACGCGATTCAACGCGCTGGTTTCGAGCGATCTGATCCAGACGTCCTGCCGCGTGCCGACGTGCACCGTCGCCGCGAGCCGTTTGCCATCGGGCGAGAGCGAGAGACTGAAGAATCGTGCGACCCACGGCTCGGGCGTCAATGGCGTCGCCACTCCGCGTTTCGTGACCCAAACGAGCTCCGAATCCTGTCGCAGCGGCACCAGGTACAGGAGCGTGCCGCCCTCAGAAAGCGCGAACTTCGCGCAGCTCGCGTACAACTCGACGTCGATGTTCTCGATCAGCGGTACACCCCGCCCGATGGCTCGAAGCCGCTCCGGATCGAAGCGCACCGCATGCAGCGTGCCGTCTGACGTGACATACAGGACATGACCCGTTGAAGTAAATCGGGCCATAGCGCCGGGAAACAGCGGCTGCACATTTCCCGTGTCAAGACGCAGCACGCCAATCTGCGCCGTGTTCACCGACTCGTTCACGATCGACATGAGCGCCGCCTTGCCGCCTGGCAGGACGTCCACCCAGCGGTGGGTAACGCCGACGGCCTCGGGGCGACTCACCGGCTCGACGGATCCGCCGGTCGCAGCAACCCGGTCCACGCCTCCGGCGGTCCGGCTGAAGTACAACACGCCTTCGGGAGTCCAGTCGCCGCCGCCGAAGACGTTCACCGAATCGGCGACAACCGTTTGCACGGAACCGCTCCGAATGGGCGACACCTTGAGGGCCCCATCCAGCGTCACGAACGCCACCGACCGCCCGTCGGGTGAGAAAAACGGCGTGCTCGCCTTCTCCGTACCGGCCAAGGCCCGCGCCTCGAGCTGACCAAACTCCCGGATCCAGAGCCGGCCATCCGGGCCGACGTAAACGAATCCCGAGCCATCCGCGGCCACCGTGAATGAAAGCGTGGGCCGGTTGGCGAGCTCCTCGCCGGAACGCGATCCCAGAATCAGCTTGCTGACCGTCGTCGACCGAGACGGCCAGGTGCGCCACACGTTGATGGCCCCAGCGACCACAACTCCGGCCAGGATGAGCGTCGCAAGTCGCCAATGCCAGCTTCGAACGGAGGGCGATTCGACCGTGTCGGGTTGAGGGTCCCCCGCGTCGTCGATCTCTTGTGCTGCATCGCCGATATCGCGAAGCCGGCGAGCGGGATCCTTGCAGAGACTCCGGCGGAGCAAGCGACGAATGGCCGGAGACGTCCGGGTGGGCAGCTTCGACCAGTCAGGCTCCTTGTGAAGGACCGCAGCGACCGTCTCGGTGACCGAGTCTTCGTCGAACGCCCGTCGCCCTGTCAGCATTTCGTAAAGGACACAGCCGAACGCCCAGATGTCCGTCCGCTTGTCTACCATCTTGCCGAGCGCCTGCTCGGGGCTCATGTAGGCTGCCGTCCCCAGGATGACGCCATGCTGTGTCTGGGCCGACGACGTAATCGTCGGCGACTCGGCCATATCAGGGCGTGCTGGTGCTCCGGGCTTGACGACCTTGGCCAGGCCGAAGTCCAGCACTCTGACCGTGGCGTCAGACCGAACCTTGACGTTGGCCGGCTTCAGATCGCGATGGACGATGCCTTGTTCGTGCGCGGCCTCAAGAGCAGCCGCGATCTGCCGCGCTATGCGAAGCGCCTCAGTTGACGCAATCGGTCCTTGCATGATCCGATCGGCAAGAGTCGGCCCGGCGACGAGCTCCATCACCAGTGCGCGAAGATCACCAGCGGTTTCTAGACCGTGGACGATGGCGATGTTGGCGTGATTCAGCGATGCGAGAGTTTTGGCCTCGCGCTCGAAACGCGCCAGTCGGTCCGCATCTTGCGCGAAGGCCTCCGGCAGCACCTTGATGGCGACGTCGCGGCCGAGGTTCGTGTCCCTGGCGCGATAGACCTCACCCATCCCTCCGGCACCGATGGCGGAGACAATCTCGTACGAACCAAGGCGTGTGCCTGGGGACAGCCGCATGGGCCGACGGGACGCATGCTATCCCAAACGTGATCTGTCCAGCCAAGCTGAAGCTGTTGAAAGGGCTTACGGGAGGCAAGCCCGTTTAGAAGTGGTCGCGGCGAGTGGATTTGAACCACCGACCCCTCGGTCCCGAAGCGGCCAGGAATTCCGCGTCCTGAGCGTGCTTTCCGCGTCTCGCATCGGTCCAGTCGCGCCCCGTTGGACGCCCATTGGTCGGGTTGAACCGGAAACCTTTCTCAAAGTTTCCCAGGTTTCCGGAGTCCACTACCCGCGCGTCGCCCACAGGGTCAGCCGGCGGATCAAAGGCCCGAGGCGCGGGTGATTGAGCCACGGCCTGAGCTCTCTCGCAACCGTGGTGACGATCGTCGTCGGCCCCGTCATGGCGTCGACGTTGGCTTGCAACAGTTCCGCGGCCGACGCTTCGTCGTCCTTGTCGAGCGCGATCGTCATCAAGAGCGCGGCAGGGCCGATGTACTCACGCTGCGCCCGGTCATTGAGTTGGGCTCGCAGCGCCAGTGCCTCCTCCCGCCGCCCGGCGAGCGCGAGCCCCCGCGCGTGAAGCCCGACCAGCAATGGGGCCCCTTGGGTGAGTTCGGCCGCACGCCGCAGTCGCGGGAGCGCCTCGTCATGCCGGTCGAAGTCGCCGAGGCGAACCGCCGGACATCCAGAGATTCACCACACTGTTGGGATCTATCGCCAGGGCTGCTTCGTGTGCAGCAAGCGCGGCCGCCGAGTCGGCTCCGGGGATTCCCACCGGCGGGAATCCCATCACCGAAGCCGAGCGGATGAACACAGACAATGGGTCAGCGGCCACGGCGCGCGCGGTGGCGGCCTGGCTCAGTTCAAGACGGCCGAGCATGCCGTTCAGCAATGCCACGTACGCATGGCCGAGCGGCTCATGAGGGTCGAGCGCGAGCGCCCGCTCGAGGTGCGGCCCCGCGGTATGCCAGTCGGACCGCAGATAGAGCTTGAGCTGCGCCCATTGCACGTGCACGAGCGCGAGGTCCGGGCGCAGCCGTTCGGCCTCTTGAAGCGCCGTCGCCGCTTCGCTGGCCGCGTCGATGGTCGGCATGTACTGGTAGACACCCAGCCCCACGTATGCATCGGCGAGACCGAGATATGCCAGCGCGTAGTTGGGATCGCGCTCGAGTGCCTGGCGGAAGTACTCGCGCGCACGGCGAAGCGACGCCGGCGACCGGATGTGCGCGGCCTCGCGCCCCCGCCAGTAGAGCTGGTACGCCTCGAGGTCATCGGTGGGACGCGCCACCAGTCGCGTCGTCGACTGGTCGAGGCCCAACGTCACTTTCAGTTGTTCGACAATGCCGCGTGCAATCTCATCCTGGATCGCAAAGATGTCGTCGAGATCGCGGTCGTAGCGCTCGCTCCATAGCTGCGTGCCCTCGCCTGCGCTCATCAACTGCACCGTTACCCGAACACGATTGCCGGCGCGTCTGACGCTCCCCTGGAGCACCGTCCGGACGCCAAGCGTGCGGCCGACCGCCGCCAGATCGGAGTTCTTTCCCTTGAACGCGAAGCTCGACGCGCGCGCGGCCACCTTGAGTCCCTTCACCGCCGTCAACGCGACGATCACGTCGTCGGTCATTCCGTCGGAGAAGAACTCGTTGTCGGGGTCCGCGCTCATGTTCGTGAATGGCAGCACGGCGACGGATGCGTCCGGCAGGCGAGGAGGAGCAGCCGGTATCTCCCCCGACCGAAGAGCGTCGACAACGCGCGCTCCCGTCGCGGGTCGCTCCTGTGGCGCCTTGGCAAGGAGGCGACCGACGAGCTCGCTCACTGTCCGTGGCACCTCGGCGCGGACAACGCTCGCCTCTGGCGGCGTGTGAACAAAGCGCTTTGCAATCGTGGCCTGGGCCGTGTCGCTCTTGAACGGCGGCTCGCCGGTGAGCATCTCGTACATCACGCATCCGAGCGAGAAGAGGTCGCTGCGGCCGTCGACGTCCTCGCCCGCTGCCTGCTCGGGGCTCATGTACGTGGGCGTCCCGACCACGACGCCGAACTGCGTCAGCGATGCCCGGGTGTCCTCGGTAGCAGCGACGATCGCTCGGGCGATCCCGAAGTCAGCGACGACCGCATGCCCTTCATGCAACAGGATGTTCTCGGGCTTGATGTCCCGATGGACGATGTCGAGGCGATGCGCATAGTCGAGGGCATCGGCGATCTCGGCGGAGAGCCGAACGGCCTGACCGATCGGAAGCTGGCGGTGCTCCTGGAGCAGGTCGCGCAGCGTGTGTCCCTGCATGACCGGCATGACGAAGTACAGGAAGGAGGCTTCCTCGCCAGATGCGTAGAGCGGAAGAATGTGTGGGTGCGTCAAGCGGGCGGCCAGGCGGATTTCGCGAACGAACCGATCCCGGCCCAACGACTCGGACACGTCCGGTTTGAATATCTTGATGGCGACATCGCGGTCGTGCCGCAGATCGTGAGCGAGGAAGACTGTGCCCATCCCGCCAGACCCGAGCTCGCGCTCAATACGGTACCGGCCAGCCAGAGCCTTGAACAGGCGGTTCATTACGTTCGACACGTCGTAATCAAGTCTTGAGAGGCTTCTCCGTCCGGGACGAAGGTCGAATCATAGTCGAGGCTGGGTGACGAACCATTCCACCGACTCGGAGCCGGCACCGACGGGGGCGGAGGGTCCCCCGCGAGTAAGTGCGCCTGGATACGAGATCGCGGACAGCAGCGAACGAGCCGTGCGAGCGAGCCACGCGAACGGAGTGAGCCTTGCTTAAGCGCTGTTCACTGGAGGCGAGGCGAACGAGAGAGCGTGTCGGGGGGTCTGCGGGGGCGAAGCCCCCCAGATTAATGTTGGTCGGGGCGAGTGGATTTGAACCCGCCTCCGCCGGAGGCTACGGCGTGGCAAGCCACCGACCCCTCGGTCCCGAAGCGGCCAGGAATTTCGGGTCCTGAGCGACCTGCACCGGTCTTTTCGCGCCTCGCATCGGTCTGGTTGCGCCTGGTTGGACGCCCATTGGTCGGGTTGAACCGGAAACCTTACTCAAAGTTTCCCAACTTGCCGGCGTGGATTTCTTGTCTCGGCTCCCGCCGACTCACAGCGTCGGCTACTCGGATGTCGTCCCTTGAATCGGTCGACCCAACGACCAGATCGCATCTACCAGTTGTCAAGGCATCGCGGACACCAACGCCCGCAGATGAGCTATCCTCCCTCACCATCAGCGACCTCGTCGGACACACCTTCTCGCACTACCGCATCACCGCCGCGCTTGGTGGGGGCGGCATGGGGGTGGTCTATGCAGCCGACGACCTGCGGCTCGGCCGCAAGGTGGCGTTGAAGTTCCTGCCCCCGGGGTTCTCGAAAGACGTGCATGCCGTCGAACGATTCGAGCACGAGGCGCGCGCGGCCTCGGCGCTCAATCACCCGCACATCTGCACGATTCACGACTTTGGCGAAGAGAACGGCCGGCACTACTTGGTCATGGAGCTGCTGGAAGGCAAGACGCTGCGGAGCCTGATTGGCTCGAAGCCACTGCCGATGGATCGCGTGCTGGACCTTGCGGCGCAGCTCGCGGATGCGCTCGATGCCGCCCACGCGAAAGGCATCGTCCACCGCGACATCAAGCCCGCGAATATCTTCGTCACCTCGCGCGGGCACGCGAAGATCCTCGACTTCGGCCTCGCCAAGCTCAATGAACCACAGGAGACGCCGTCGGAGGTGGCGACCGTCGAAGGGCATCTGACGAGCCCGGGCACGACGCTCGGCACGGTGGCGTACATGTCGCCGGAACAGGTGCGCGGTGAGCCGCTCGATGCGCGAACTGACCTGTTCTCGTTCGGCCTGGTGTTGTACGAGATGGCCACCGGTCACCAGGCCTTCACGGGCACCACGACTGGCGTGATCTTCGATGGCATCCTGAACCGAGCTCCCACCGCCCCGGTCCGGCTGAATCCCGAGATCCCGGACGACCTGGAGCGCGTGCTGAACAAGGCGCTCGACAAGGATCGGACGTTGCGTTACCAGAGCGCGGCCGATCTTGGCGCGGACCTCGGCCGACTGAGAAGGCACAGCTCCGCAGTGAGCGTGGCCGCCGCGGTACCGGCACGACCTCGGCGACGAACCTGGGCAATTGGGGGCGTCGTGCTTGTCGCGCTCGCGGCCGCTGCGGCGAGCTTCTTCTACCTCAACCGCGAGCCCGTGGTCACCGACAAGGACACGCTCCTCGTCGCGGATTTCGTCAATACCACGGGCAATGACGTTTTCGATGGGACGCTCCGCCAGGCGCTCGTCGTTCAGCTCGAGCAGTCGCCGTATCTGAGTCTCGTCTCGCGGCAGCAGATGCAGGACACATTGCGCGCGATGACGCGGAAGCCCGACGAGCGCGTGGTTGATGCAGTCGCGCGGGAGGCGTGCCAGCGGCTGGGCGCCAAGGTCACCATCGCCGGCAGCATTCAGCCGATCGGCACGCACTACGCCATCGGTCTGGAGGCGATCAACTGCCAGTCCGGCGCGTCGGTGGCCAGCGAGCAGGCGGAAGCGCCGGATCGCGAACAGGTGCTGAAATCCCTGGGCGCTGCAGCGTCAAAGCTCCGGCGCAAGCTGGGAGAATCGCTGGCGTCGATCGAGAAGTTCGATGCACCGATCACGCAGGCGACCACGTCGTCGCTCGAGGCGCTCCAGGCCTTCAGCGTCGCCGAGGAAACGCGCGCCCGCTCAGGCGATCGCGCGGCCATTCCCTTCTACAGCAAGGCCATTGAGCTCGATCCCGACTTTGCGATGGCCTACGCGCGGCTCTCGACGATCTACGGCAACCTCAACCGGCCGGAAATGAGCAAGTACGTGAACGAAGCGGTCGCACGCCGGGACCGCGTCAGCGAACGCGAGCGGCTCTATATCGATGGCCGCGGCTGCGTCGTTCGCACCGAGCCCGGCTGCTACGCAAACGTCCACGAGCTGTGGAAGCGCACCTACCCCCGCGACTACATTCCGGTGGTGAATCTCTGCAACACGTACAACATCAACGGGCAGTTCGAAAAGGCGCTGGAGAATTGCCTCGTGGCGCTCCAACTCGCTCCGCGTCAGATACTCGTGTACGTCAACTTGACGGCTACCTACCAGCACCTGGGTCGTGTGGCCGAGGCCCGCAAGGTGCTCGATCAGGCCGTGGCGCAAGGACTGGGAGGGATCTCCATCCACGGACCGCGCTTCGTCCTGGCGTTTGCGATGCGCGATGAGGCAGCGATGGATGCCGAACGTAGTTGGGCAGCCAAGGACGCCGAGGGCAGCTTCGTTATCGATTTGGACGCGGACGTGGCGGCCTATGGCGGCGAGATGCGGCGATCGCGCGAGCTGCGCACAAAGGCCGCGGCGATGGCTGCCGTGCACCAACCCGGCTCAGTACAGGCGATTCGGGCTCACGAGGCCCTGTGGGACGCGGCGGTCGGGTTCATCGATCGCGCACGACAGGCGGTGCCCGCCGTCGGCATCCCACCCGATGCTCAGGCGGTGATGGACATCTTCATTGCCGCCGTGATGACGCGCGATCGGACTGTGATAAACGGACTGATCAGCAAACTAGGGCCCCCGCCTCCGGCTCAGGGGCCCGACGCCTATGCCGGCCAGCTCGGAGCCATTCGAGCTTTTCACGACACTGAGGTCGGCGATCGGTCTGTTGTGGATCGCCTCCCGCCGGGCCCTGCGCAGGAGAGGTCGAGAAACACCAATTGGCGCGCGACCTACCTGAGAGGCCTCATGTTTCTTCGGGCAGGCAAGGGCGCGGTGGCCGTGACTGAGTTCCAGCGCATCATCGATCGTCCCGAATTGTCTCCAGCCATTCCCTTCCACACGCTGGCGTACGTTCAGCAGGCGCGTGCGTATGTCTCGAGCGGTGACACCGCGAAAGCCACGACGGCGTACAATCAGTTCTTTGCCGCCTGGAAGAACGCCGATGCGGACGTCCCCCTTCTGCTCGAGGCCAAAGCGGAGTACGCAAAGCTTCGGAAGTAATTCGAACTATCTGACGACCGGACACCCTTCGGACATCCAGCCGTAGGCGGCGACATTTTCCCACGCCCGTTCCGCCAGATCCGGTCGCCCGAGCCGGGGACGTTTCCGAAACCTTTCTCAAATCCCGCCAAAGACCGCTCGGCATTTGAAAAACCGAATTCGGCCGTACATCAAAACGGCCCGCATCTACGGGCCGCATCGTGGTTTAAAAGTGGTCGGGGCGAGTGGATTCGAACCACCGACCCCTCGGTCCCGAACCGAGTGCTCTACCAGGCTGAGCCACGCCCCGACAACCTGTCTATCTTACCCCGGCCTGACACTGGAACTGCGAATCCCGAAAACCCACTGTGCGTTCAGCCTTGCAGGCTTCCAAACTTCCGGGCTCCCTGGCCGGGCTTTCAGTTCGAAGTTCGAAGTTTGAAGTTCGAAGTTAACGTCCCTTCCCCACTCCGATCCCCTGCGTTAGTCCCTCGAGCAGCTCCAGCACATCGTGCGCCGTCAGATCCGGCTGGAGCGGCGTCACGGACACCTGCTTCTCCCGAATCGCCTGATGATCCGACCGTGGATCCGGCTCCCAGTCGTCCTGCGCCTCTTCGATCCAGAAGTACGGCCGTTCGCGCGGGTCCATCCGGCGATCGACCTTCGTGATGTGATTGCGCTTGGCCTGAACCGTGACGCGAAGGCCGCGGATCGATCCTTGCGGCACGTTCACATTGAGGAACGTCCGGTTCGGCAGTGGCCGCTCGAGCAGCGTGGCCGCGAGATCGGCGGCGATGGCGGCCGCCGGACCGAAGTCCCACTCCCCTCTCGTCGACTGCAGCGAGATCGCCATCGCCTGATAGCCGAGCAGCGCACCCTCGAGCGCGCCGGCCACCGTGCCGGAATACGTCACGTCGTCGCCGATGTTGAGCCCTTTGTTGATCCCGGAGACGACGATATCGGGTTTGCCCTGGAGGACCTCGTCGATCCCGATGTTGACGCAGTCGGTCGGCGTGCCGTCCACGGAGTAGATGCGATCGCCGACGCGATCGAGACGCAGCGGACGCCGCAGCGTCAGTGCGTGGCCGACGGCGCTCGCCTCGCTGGCCGGCGCGATGATCGTGACTTCGCCCAGGCGCCGCAGCGCGTCGGCGAGCACCAGAATGCCCGGCGAGAAATGGCCGTCGTCATTGGTGACCAGAATTCTTCGCATGCAGGAACAATTGTACCTGCTGCACCGGGTAAAAGACCTCGGGTGTCGTTTTCTTGGAAGAGCAAGAGCGAAAACGACACCCGAGGTCTACGCGCGGACGAACCAGCGCCTTCGGTACATCACTTCCAGGAGGCCGTACAGCACGAGCAGCGCCGCAATCGCAAACAGCAGCGACGCGATCTTTGGCGGCGCGAGCGGCTGGAAGACTGTCGTGTAGATCCAGCGATAGAGCGTGACCGGCTGACCGGATGCGTCGGACACCCGCCACCACAGAAGCGTCTTCACGAGCCAGCCGGACACGACGAACAGCGCGAGCGCATTGACGCCCATCACGACGAACGGCCGCGCGAGCATCCTCTGCATCCGCACCGGTCTCGCCGAAGCGGCGGAGCCGCGGTCGCGGACCTGTCTCGCCGAAGCGGCGGAGCCGCGAAGGCGGACATCGACAAGCCAGTAACAGAGCGCGAGAAGCACCGCGGCGAGGCCACTCGTGAACACCACGTACGAGCTCGTCCAGAGATTCTTGTTGATCGGAAATCCGAATCCCCAGAGCCGGCCGACGACGGCACATGCCAGGCCAGCCAACGCGAGAATCTGGATCTTCCGGGCCGGGGCTCTCGTCGAGACGAGCACCGTTCCAGCCGCGATTCCCGTGAGCGCCGTCGCAATCGCGGGGATCGTGCTGAGCAGACCTTCCGGGTCCCAGGTCTTCGATTGCCGCCACAGGTGCGCTTCACCGATGACGGTTCGATCGACCCACGCGCCGAGATTGCCAGAAGGGGACAAATCCCCGGCATGCCCTCCTGGGACCGGCACCAGCGTGAGCAGTGCCCAATATGAGATCAGCATCGCGGCGGCGCTACCAAGCACGACGGTGAGCCGCCGTTGTTCTGAATGTTCCGCCGCGGTGCGATAGATCACGACCGCCGCGAGGTAACAGAGCGCCAGCCGCTGCAGCACGCCCATGATTCTGACGGTCGAGAAATCGAACCGTGGATACAGCGCCAGCAGCAAGCCAAGACCGAAGATGACCGCCGCGCGTCGAATGACGGGTCCAGTCGTAGCCGTGCTCTTTCTGGACAGCACGATCGAGACGCCCATAATGAAGACGAAGAACGGGAAGATCAGGTCCGTCGGCGTCCAGCCGTGCCACTCCGCGTGAAGCAAGGGCCAGTAGACCGTGCTCCAGTCGCCCGGTGTGTTGACGATGACCATCGCGGCCATGGTGGCGCCGCGGAAGACGTCAACGGAGGTCAGTCGCGTCGCGGCGGATGTCACGGTGTCGGAGTGTTGCACAAGTGACGCTCGATGCCGGCTGCGGACCCATATAATCGGCGGGCATCGGGGCATCGGGGCATCGGGGCCCAGAGTTGCGTTGTCCAGATAGCGGGATCAGAGCAATCAACCACGAAGGGCACGAAGAACACGAAGGAAGAATGGTCAGACGGCAAACACTTCGGATCATGGTGCTGAGCGCGTGCGCGACAGGCATCGGATTTGCCGCGCTGGGCGTGGCCCGCGAGGTCCAGTCCGCGGCCGGCATCACGTCCGTGCCGGGAATCCTCGTCGGTCACCACACGCTCAAGGAACGCCCGACCGGGTGCACGGTGATCCTCGCGCAGCCGTCGGCGACGGGCGCGGTCGAAGTGCGAGGCGGTGCGCCCGGCACGCGCGAGACGGCGCTGCTCTCGCCCGAAAACTCCATCGACAAAGTCGACGCGATCGTGCTGTCCGGCGGCAGCGCCTACGGACTCGACGCGGCGACGGGCGTGATGCGATTTCTCGGCGAAAAGAACATCGGGTACATGACCTCGGCCGGCGTGGTGCCGATCGTGCCCGCCGCGATTCTGTTCGACCTCGTGGTGGGCGGACGGCCCGACGTCCGGCCTGATGCCTCGTGCGGGTATGAAGCCGCGCGGCAGGCGAAACCCGGACCGGTTGAAGAAGGATCCATCGGGGCCGGCGCGGGCGCGACCGTGGGAAAACTGTTTGGCGCGAGCCGCGCGATGAAAGGCGGCGTGGGCACCGCGGCGCTCACGACAGCTGACGGGCTGATCGTCGGCGCGATCGTGGCCGTCAATGCCGTCGGAACCGTGGTCGAGCCCAGGACGAGCCGGCCGATCGCCGGCGTGCGCACGGCCGACGGCCGCTCGCTCGAGGATCCGTTCGCGCTCGTGCGGCAGGGCGTCGCATCCGCGGGGCCCGCGCGCGAGGCCACCACGATCGGCGTCGTCGCGACCAACGCGCGGCTGACGAAGACGCAGGCGCTCAAGGTCGTCGAGATGGCGCACGATGGCCTCGCACGCGCGATCGTTCCGTCCCACACGCCGTCCGATGGGGACACGCTCTTCGCGCTGGCCACCGGAACGCTGAACCGTGAGGTGAACGTCGGCGCCGTCGGCGGTCTGGCCGCGGAAGCCGTTGCGGACGCCATCGTCCGCGCGGTGCGCGCCGCTCGTGGGTTGCCCGGCTACCCGGCCGCGGCCGATATCCGCTGATCCTCCCGCGTGACGATCCTCAGCATTCTGCTCGCCGCGTATTCGATCGGCCTGATCGCCCTGGGCACCTGGGTCGGCCGGGCGGTGCGTCAGAGCTCCGGGTTCTTCATTGCGGATCGGACGCTCGGCACCGGTCTGCTCTTCTCCACCTTCCTTGCCGCCAACATCGGCGCGGGCTCCACCATTGGCGCCACGGGATACGCGTACACGGACGGGCTCGCCGCGTGGTGGTGGAACGGCAGCGCCGGTCTCGGATCGCTCGTGCTCGCGTTCTGGATCGGTCCGCGCGTCTGGCGCGCCGCCGAGCGGCACGGACTGCTGACCGTGGGCGACTTGCTCGAGCACCACTTCGGCGGAACCGTGCGCGGACTCGCCGCCGCGATCATCTGGATGGGCAGCTTCGCGATCCTCTGCGCGCAGTTGAAAGGCGCGGCCGAAGTCCTCGTGCTCGTCGGCGGGGTGTCGTACGCCGCCGGCGCCGCGCTCTCGGCGCTCGCCGCAACCGGCTACATCGTGCTCGGCGGGCTCTCGAGCGCGGCGCGCGTGAACCGCGTGCAGCTCATCGTGAAGCTCGCCGGGTTCGCGCTCGCGGCACCGTTTGCGGCGATGGCGGCCGACACGGTGCCGGCGGTCGTGGCCGATCCCGACGGGCTCGGCTTCTGGCGCGGCCAGAACGTCGGCTGGCCCACGCTGTTCCTGCTCGGACCCGCGTTCTTCCTCTCGCCCGGTTTGATTCAGAAAGCCTACGGCGCCAAGGACACGGCCGCGCTCACGCGCGGCGTCGCGTGGAACGGGGTCGCGCTGATGATCTTCGCCTGGCTGCCGGTCATGCTCGGCCTCGCGGCGCGCGCGCTGCACCCTGATCTCGCGAGACCGGAGATGGCGCTCCCTACCCTGCTCTCCGAAAGCGTGCCGCCCGCGATCGGCGCCCTCGGTCTCATCGCGATCTTCTCGGCCGTCATCAGTTCGGCCGACGCCGTCCTGTTCATGCTCGCGACGTCTGGCGCGCGCGATTTCTACCGCGGCGTGTTTCGCCCGCGCGCGAGCGATCAGGATGTGCTTCGGGTCGCGCGCATCCTCACCGGCGTCGGGGCGCTCGCCGGGTTCCTGCTGACGTTCGTGTTCGACAGCGTGGTCAGCGCGCTCACGATCTTCTATTCGCTGATGGTGGTGACGCTGTTTGCGCCGATCCTGGGCGGGCTCTTCTTCCCCCGCGCGGGCCGCTGGGCGGCACTCGCGGCGATGATCGTGGGCGTCGGCACGTTCGTCGCGACGAACGTCGCCACCGGCGGGCTCGGTTATGGCTGGGTGGCGCCGCCGTTCCTGGGGCTAATCGCCAGCGCAGTTACATATCTGATCCTCGCGGTCTTTTGATGTTCGGGCCGCCGATCCGCAGGCTTGCATGGAGGGCATGAAATCCCCTCCTGAGCCTGGCACGCGGCCTGTATCACGATGGCGACAGCCGGGACTTGGGGAGGGACACACCTGATTGACATGCCGGAAAGGCGCCCTTAAGCTCGATCATTCTCGGCGAATTCTCGACCTTAAGTGTTGTGGCGCCGCCGGTCCCCACGACAAGGGAATGCTAAACCCGCACAGCTCAGCATGGAGCGCGCCCCTTCTCCAGCCACGCCCATTCGGCCCCATCCGGACGTCATCGCGCGACATCTCGGTGAGGGGGCCGTCCTCGTCCATCTTCCGACCAACCGCGTGTTCGAGCTCAATCACACGGGCGCCCGTGTCTGGGACCTCATTGGTGAAGGTGTGTCGTTCGACCGGATGGTCCAGACGCTGGCCGACGAATACGACATGCACCCGGAAGGCGTGGCCGGCGATGTGACGGAGCTCATCGCGTGGCTTCGAGACGAGGAACTCATTCAGTGATGACGAGCCGGACGGCGACTGCCGTGGCCGATGGGCCAGCGCCCGCGACGGCGTCATCGGACTGGCTGCTGCGCGTGACGCTCGATCGCGGCTGCCTGATCTCGCCCGATCTGCCGATCGCCGAGCGCGGGCCGCTTCAGGCGGTCTTTCACGGCCTGCTGTTCGATCAGGACGCGCTGGCCTCCACACTCGGCCTGCCGCGGAACTCGCCGGAAGGCGAGCTCGTGCTCGCGGCCTGCGAACGTTGGCGTGACGATGCTCTCGGCAAGCTGCGCGGCTGTTTCGTCGTGGCCGTGGCCGATCGGTCCGCGGGCCGGGCGATGGTCGCGCGCGACGCGCTGGGCCTGCACCCGCTGTTCTACGCGTCGACCGGTCACGAGCTGGTCTTTGCCAGCTCGCCCGCGACGCTATGTGCGCGCGCGGGGGTGTCGAAGCGCCTGAATCGCGCGGCGCTGGCAGATCACCTGTGCTACCGCTGGCCGGATCCGCAGGAGACGTTTTATGAAAGCGTCTGTCGGGTGCGCGCCGGATCGTTCGTGCTCGCCGGCAACGGGCGGTTCGAGACGGCCAAGTACTGGAACCCGATTCCGGACGACCGCCCGATGGACTGGCTCGACGAGGCCGACGTCGATCAGTTCAGCGCGCTTCTCGACCAGGCGGTCGATCGCTGCCTGAAGTCGGGTCGGACAGGCATCTTTCTCAGCGGCGGGCTCGACTCGATCAGCATCGCGGCTGTCGCGGCCGATCGGGCGCGGCAGCTCGCGTGCTCCCGATCCGATCGCGCTGTCGCTCGGGTTCCCCCACCCGGACTGCGACGAGCGCCCGGTGCAGACCGCGGTGGCGAAGGCGCTCGGCCTTCGCCACCACATGATTGACTTTCTGGACGCCGTCGCGCCCGAGGGCTTGTTCGCGCGGGCGTTGGCGATGAACGAGGGAGCGAGCGCGCCGGTGAACAGCTCGTGGAGCCCCGCGTATCAGACACTGGCCAGACGCGGCCATGCCGACGGCGTCGAGACGATTCTCACCGGCAGCGGCGGCGACGAGTGGCTGACCGTCTCGGCGTACTTCGCGGCCGATCTGATCCGCGCGGGCGACGTCGCCGGGTATCGGAACTTCGTATCGGCCTGGTGGCGATCGTATCGATCCTCGCCCTTCGTGTTGATGCGCTCCGTCGTCTGGAAGTACGGGCTGAGGCCCGCTTGCCGGGCAAGCGCTCTCGCGGCTTGCGCCGGATGCCTGGGAACGGCGCCGTCAGACGCGTGCGGTGCGCCGCGATCCGCCTTGGGTCGCCCCCGACAGTGAACTCCAAGGAGAGTTGAAGCGCCGGTCGGGCGGCAGCCTCGTCTGTGCCGATCCGGCGAACGGCTTCTACCTGCGCGACATTCGTTCGGGCCTCGAACATCCGTTGCTCACGATGGAGCTCGAAGAGCGATTCGAGTTCGGACGCCGGGTTGGCGTGCGGTTCCTGCATCCGTACTGGGACACCGATCTCGTGGACATGCTGATCCGAACGCCACCCGCGCTCCTCGATCGGGGCGGGCGCTCCAAGGGTCTGGTGCGGCCGACTCTCGCGCAGCGTTTTCCGTCGCTGGGATTCGATCGCCAGCGGAAGGCGGCCGCGACTCCCGTTCTATCAGCAGATGCTCGCGGCAGAGGGCCGGCGCTGGTCGATACGCTGGGCGGCTTTCCGGCGCTGGCCGAGCTCGGTGTCGTCGCGCCGGCCGCGGCGCGTGCGTTCGTCGGACGAGACGATCGCCCGCGATCCGAAGAAGCTGCACCGCGTGTGGGACTTGCTGAATCTGGAAACGTGGGTTCGATGTTCGTAGACTGACGCCCAGGAAAGGACGCCAATCATGCCCGTGTCAGACAAAGAGCCGGTCGCCAAGAAACCGCGGCGGACCTACGAGCCGCCGTCGGGGAAAGAGATCGGTACCATCGGCGAACTGTTGCAGGGAGGGATGGGCAAGATGAGCCCGTCGCCCAAGGACCCCGGCGAAGATCGCAAGGTGCCGGCGCAGGACGGCGGCTAGCGCGGCACGAATGCTCAACCTGACGTTCGGAGAGGGCCGCCCTCCCGATCCGTCGAGCGGACGGGAGGTCAATACCTGGCGCGACGAGGACGGGCGCGTGTGCGCGCGCGGCTTCGTCGGCGCCCGGCGTCGCTGGATCGAATGCCCCGGCCTCGGGGTGTTTGCGTTCGACGCCTGTTCCACGGTCGTGCACGCGTGGCCCGAGCCTGGCATCACGCGCGCCGGGATTGCCGATCGCTTCACGCGGACGCTTCAACCCGCCATCCTGCAGGCCATGGGCTGGCAGGCGCTGCACGCGTCCGCGATCGCCGCTGAGGATGGAGTCGCCGCGTTCTGTGGTGTCTCCGGCGCGGGCAAATCGACACTGGCGTTCGCCCTCGGTCGCGCCGGCTACCGCCAGATCGCCGACGATGGCCTCGTCGTGCGGGTGGGACGCGACGGTGTTTTCGCGCATTCGCTGCCGTTCGCGCCGAGGCTTCGTGAGGCCGCAGCCAATCACTTCGGGGAGCCGGCGCTGTCGGCCGTGAACCCTGCGGGTGGCGCTCCCCTTCCTCTGAAGATCATCTTCGTGCTCCGGCAGGACGCCCGGCGACCTGATGCCGCTGGCATGGAGCGGGTTGACCCGACGGCCGTGTTCGGCGCGTTGGTCACCCACGCCCACTGCTTCGACCCGGGAACGTCGCAGGATGCCCGGCGATTCGTCGAGGACTACATGGCGATCGCCGCGGCGGTTCCCGTCTTCAGCCTGAGCTATCACCCCAGCTTCACCCGGCTCGCCGACGTCGTCGATGCCGTGAGCGCCTTCGCCTCGACGACTGGCGTCGCAGCTGCCGTTCCGTTCGCTCCCGCAGTTCCATGACCAGCGGCTCGATCCGGCGCCCGCGCGAGGATAGCGAGTCTGCTGCTGCTCGATGGTGCGGCAACGCGTGGGCCGTTGGCCGGCTCCTGCCGCTGTATCTCGCGCTTGGGGCGCTGAAACACGTCGTGCCCGTCCAGACGCTTGCGCGCTGGGCCTGGCGCGCGCCGACACGACCGAACGATCCGGATGCCGTCCGGCGGGCGGTCGCGCGAGTCTGGCGAACGCAGGGCCTCGTCCACCTCGGCGATCGGGATTGCCTGCAGCGCAGCCTGCTCTTGTACCGCGAGCTGTCGCGTCTCGGCGCCGATCCCACGCTGATGGTCGGATTCCGGCAGACGGCGCAGCGGACCCAGGGACACGCGTGGGTCATGACACAGGGCGCCGTTGCCTTCGAGCCCGATGAAGTGAACACGTGCGTGGCGGCGTTCGGCTTTGGACCCTACGGCCAGCTCGAACGAATTTCCGGCAACGCGACAGACGCGCAGGGGATGTCGTGAGCAAGCCCTCTCGCCTGACGCGGCTGGCGGCCGGGACGGTGTGGGCGACGAGGTTGGTCGACCGGCTGTACGGCAAGTTCGACGTCCTGCGCAGCCGCCTCATCCTGCGCCACGGCACGGACGCGTTCTACAGCGCGTTCAACGACGTCACCTACGGCGGCCAGCGCGCGTACCAGCCCGGCTCGCCGGCATTCAGGACGGAGTTGTTTCCCTGGGAGCACCGCGTCATCGACGCGCACTTTCCGAAACCACCGGCCACGGTGCTGATTGGGGGCGTCGGTGGTGGTCGTGAGGCGTTTGCGCTCGAAGCGCGCGGCTACCGCCTGGTGGCGTTCGAACCCGTGGAGCGCCTCGCGCGCGCTCTCGACAGGTCGCTCAACGGCAAGGCTGACTCGATTGAAGTACTGCTGGGCCGCTACCAGGACTTACCGGTGCTGCGATCGGTCAACAGTTCTCTCAACCAGGTCGATCTCCGGCGGCGGCAGCCGTTTGACGCCGCGATGTTCGGCTGGGCGAGCTTCTCGCACATTCGATCCGACGCCGAGCGGGTCGACTCCCTCCGCCAGATGAGCGCGCTCACGGCGGGACCGATCTTTCTCAGTTACTTCTCGTACATGGAAGAGCGGACGGCGTCGAGCTCGCGGCGCGAGTCATTCGCCATGCAGGTGGGATTCTTCCGGCAGTTCAACGAGGCGGAGCTTCGAAATCTCATCGGCGAGGCGGGCCTCGACGTCACCGAGATCAATCACGACGGCTGGCCGTGCGCGGTGGTCCGGCGGCGAAGCCGGACCGAGACCTAAAGCGTTTTCGAGAAGCGTGTAGCAGGCTGAGGCCAGCAGCGTGCGACATGCTTCTCAGAAACGCTCTCGATCGGCTGCTCCTTAACCTCACGAACGCGACAGCCGCGCCGAGATAGAGAAGCGGCGCCGCGCTGATGCGATACCTCAGTCCCACCGGTCCGGCCAGAAGGCCGAGGCAGGTGGCGATCGTCACGATCGCGCCCACGTAACACAGCAGGACGACTTCTCGGCGCGCGCGGTCTCGCGACAACCACAGCCAGCCAAGAACTCCGGCGAGCAACAGCCCCACGTTCGAGATCAGTGCGACGAGGTTGCGACGCGTGGCGACCTGCTGGCCGAGGTTGACGCCGGTCAGGCTCGCGAAGAGCTTCAGGACGGCGGTGGCGAGGACGTCGGCGGGCTGACCCGCGGCGTACGCCACGGCTTGCCGCGTGAAGTATCGATTCGCGTCGAGCTCGGTCATCGACGCCACCGCGTGAAAATGTGTCCCGAGATCCTCGAGCTCGTAGCGTTCCGCGACGCCCGTCCGCAACATCGAGGGGCGCGCGGTCGCGTAGTTCGATTCGAAGAGCGTGATCCCGTCGTGGCTCGATCCGACGAAGAACTCACCGAGGACGGCCTGATTGCGTACACCCCAGACAGCCAGCGCCAACGCGAGACCGGCGATCGCCGCCCAGCCGTACGTCCGGATCGGTCGAAAGGTGCGACCGGCAATCACCACGATCGCAACCAGGCCTATCACCACCTGCGACGAGCTTCTCGTCAGCGCGGCTGTCGCGGCCGCGGCCGCGATCAGGCTCGCCACGCCCAGCATCTGGCTCGAATTCAGCCGGCTCCGACCGGCGCTGGCCAGCCTGCGAACGAGCACCGCAACGATCGTCCACTCGAGCGCCGCTCCCAGAAATGCGTCGTCCCACACCGGACCGTGGACGACAACGAACGGGTCGAATGTCGCGAGCGCACCCGCGAGAAGTCCGACCACCCGTCCTCCAACCCACACACCGACCGCGGCGACGGCAGTCACGAATAAAACCGTGACCGGAACGTGCAGGTACGTGCTCAGCGTGGGTGGAAGGAATCGAAACCCGGCCGCGAGGTAGAGCGGCTCGGCCGGGAGATGGTAGGCGCGCAGCGGCTCTTCTGCGCCGGTCGGCGTCTTCGCCGTTCGCGGCCACGCGCGGACGGCGAACTCGCCGCGTTCGACGATCGAGCTTGCGAGGACCGCTGCGGCGTTTGGGCTGGTGGGATTCGAGACGAGGTAGGTCGCGCTGACGAGCTGGGTGACCAGGCAGAGGCCTGCGATGAAGACGAGGACCTCGGGTTTCGTTGTTGCGACGCCCATGAAACGAAACCCAAGGTCTCTATTTCAACTTGTCGATGAGATCCTCGACCCCGAGATCCGCATTCGTCGGTTCGTCGTCGACGAACTGAATGCCGGTGACGAAGGTCGATGCGCCGCCGGGCGCGCTGATGTTGCGGCTGTGCATGACACGCCCGTTCAGGTGGACCTGCGCTCCGTCGCCGAGCGTCAGCCGGAACTCGTGCACCGCGCCGATGGGAAACGGGAAGCTGGTTTCGAGAGCCATCCCGCCCAGGCTGATCTCCTTGACGACCACCGGCACGTCGAGAGAAACCGAGTGACCGTGCAGCCGGCCCAGGATCTCGATACGAGGCGAGCGTCGGCGGTCCGAGGACATAGGCCTACACCACCGCAACCGGGCCGACGGGAGCGCCCGCCGGCGGACTGTCGAGCCCCTGGGCGAGACACAGCGCGCGGAACCGTCCACCCGTACGCGCCATGAGCTGATCCCAGTTGCCGGTTTCCACGACCCGGCCCGCCTCGAGGACGTAAATCATATCGGCCTGGCGCACCGAGGACAGGCGGTGCGCGATGAGCAGGATCGCGACATCCCCGCGGAGGCCTTCGGTCGCCTCCTGGATCACGCGCTCGTTCTGCGAATCGAGCGAGCTGGTGGCTTCGTCCAGAATCAGCAGCCGCGGCTTGCGCAGCAGTGCGCGCGCGAGCGCCAGTCGCTGCCGTTCCCCTCCTGAAAGCAGGACGCCGCGATCGCCCACCAGGGTGTCGAGACCGAGGGGGAGACGTCGCACGAACTCGTCGGCGGCGGCCGCCGAAAGCGCCAGGGCCACGTCGCGATCGGTCACGTGAGGCGCCGCCCACCGCAGGTTGTTCCGCACGGTGTCGTGAAACAGGAACGTCTCCTGGGGGACGTACCCGATTTGCTCGCGCCACGCTGTCTGGCGGTCGGGTGTGAGCTCGACGCCATCGACCATCACCCGGCCCGACTGCGGTTGCAAAAGGCCCATGACGAGATCGGCCGCGGTGGTCTTCCCCACTCCGGACGCGCCAACGATCGCCACGATGCCGCCGGCCGGGATTCTGAGGTCGAGGCCGGCCAGAACAGTGCCGCTCCCGTAGCTGAAGGTCACCTGTTCCAGCCGCACGTCATGCCTGAAGGGAGTCCGGTCCCGGACCATGGCCGGGTCAGGTGCCGGTGCGGCCGCAGCCAGGTGATCCTCCGTATCCTGCAGCGAGATGAACGCGGGCATGTCGGCCAGAAGGGCCTGATAGTAGACCTGGAGCGACGAGAGCTGCGGCGCCAAACGCAGGAACAGCACCAGCAGCACGAAGAGCTCGGCCGGCGCAAGGCCGACGCCGCGGATCGACGTATAGGCGACGACGCTGAGAATGACTGCTGCGCCGATGTCGAACGCGACTTTCACCGCCACGGGACTGGCCGCGACGCCCAGGTGCACGTCGCGCAGCGCCCGTCCGGCCCGCCGAAGCTCCTCGATATGCGCGTATTCGGCGCCATAGCTCCGGACGATCTTCATGCTGGAGAGTGACTCGGTGACGGCGCGATACATGAACCGGTCAGCCGCGGAGAGCTCCTCTCCCACCTGGGCGGCCTTCCGCCGGTGGCCGGCCAGCAGGACGGCGAGCAAGGCACCGGCCGCGAGGATGAGCGCGGTCATCGACGTCGAGATGTTGAGTGCCAGCACGGCGAGCACCGTCGCGGTCGCGATGCTCGCGCACAGACTCAGGAGCGCGTACGTCGCTTGTCCGGCCCGGTCGATCTTCTCGATCAGCCCCTCAATCAAATCCGACGACCGATAGCGGGAGAAGACCGCCCATTCGGTCCGGCAGATCGCGGTGAAGAGCCGCTGTCGCAGCTCGAGCATGACCTCCTGGGTCAGCGCGACCACGCTCCTGGCCTGATGCCACGACAGCCAGCCCTGCAGCGTCGTGACGGCCACGAAGGAGGCCAGGGCGACCGGAAGCGAAGGATTGCCGACCACGGCGAGCACGTAGCCGAAGAGCGGCGAGGGCTCCTGAACCGGCTGGACACCCTCGAGCCCTGACGCGTTAACGAGAACGATGAGGAGAAGTATCGATGCGCCCGATGTCAGGCCGAGGCTGGCCATGAGCACCAGCGCCTCTGCGAACCGCCATCCCGTGATGCGGAGGACGGTCCGGCAAAACGACCAGACGGTCTGGATGCCGGGGCTGGTCACCGTGAGCCTCGAATGCCGGGAGGCCGCGACGCAGCTACGATCCGGGCCGTTTGGGCGCCCCGGACCATCGCCGTCATAAATGACAAACGGTTACTGGACGCTGCCCGCGACGCGGTAGTTGTGCTGGACGACGAAGGCGTAGGCGCTATTGATGGCGACGAGCGTGACGATCGCAGCCACCTTGTTGCGCTTGCCAATCTGGCGCGCCGCCAGGATGGTGCCGGCCGCGACCCCGGCCTTGACGCCAATGAATGCGGCCTTGTTCTTGACCAGCCCGCCCATGAGGGGGTTGGCTTCGCCGCCGCCGTGCTTGAGCACAGCCATGGTCGAGTGCACGTCGAGGCCCTGCATGATGGCCGTTGAGGCGTAGAGAGACTTGAGGGCCGCGGAGGAGCCGGCGCCGCGATTGACGGGCGCGATCTGAATCGGCCTCTGTTCGAGCTCGGAAAGGCGGATCGGCTGTGCGATCGAGAGAGCCCCTGCGGCGCCGAAATCGATCCCCGGGAGAGCCGGGCGCTCCTGCGCGCGAACTTCGCTCGCCGACCAGGCGAGGATGAGCACGATGACGGCGATACGACCACTGGTCGCGAATCTGGCCGCGCCGAGCTTGGGGAGCCTGCGGGACATGAGCGACAGCCTTTCCGGTCTCTCTGAGACCTCTTGGCTGTCGGTCCGAGCCGCGCACACCCTGTGCCGGCTCGGCTGCAGCCGGGCCGGCTAGGGGCAACAGGTATGCCAGTGGAGGCGTCCGGAGATCCGGCGCCAATTGCACAAATCTTCTCGGCGCTGCATGCGAACCGCGGTTGTAGCCCACGGAGTTTGATCATGTCAAACGTTTTCGTTAGCACCAGTGGCAACACGAGGTCAGTCGTCTCACAAGGCAGTTCTGTTTCGCGTGTCGCTCATCGCACGAAGGTCTAACGACGCAGTGGCGACGCCGGACGCGTGCGAAGACCGAAGAGCCGGCGGAGCCGGTCGATGATGCCGCCTTCGGCGTCCGACTCCTGCGCCTGGACGAGCGCGTCGAGGCATGCACCGACCGTGGAAACGACGGCGATCCCGAGGCGCCTCGCGGAGGACGGCACCGTCGACAGCGGTCCTCGCCACACCAGCACGGCGCCGGCTTTCGACTCGAGCACCACGTCGAGGCAGTTCTCGGGTCGATCGTCAACGACGACGTCCAGTTGCAGCGCATCGGCGATGCGCCCGCGTGATGAGTGCACCACGTAGACGCTTGGGTGCGGAAAGCCGTGGCGATCGAGCCACCGCTGGCTCTGTCGCTGGACAGTGCGCCCCGCCGATTTCGGACGGCTGGTCACAAAAATTACTTCCCACTGGCGCGCGTCAGCGAGCTGGGCCAGCCGCGCGATGGCGCCCGGTTCGATTTCCTGAAGGCCCGCCCAGAAGTCGTTGGTGCCCGTGAGCACGCGCCAGACGGCCCTCGTCTGTTCCCGGTCGAGAACGACATCCGATGGCGGAGCCGGTGCGTCGGCGGGCGGCTCGTGGACTTCGTCTGGCGGCGAGGCGCCGATGTCGGCCGCGCCCACGACCCTGGCATCGAGATTCGGGAAGAGCTTGATCGCCGTCTGCACAAAAGGCGTGTGCAGGTCGGCCAGCACCCCGTCCAGGTCAAACCCGATTCGCATCCACGGAGCGCCGAAGCGGCCGATGCATGGCCAGAGCGAGCAGCAGGACGAACATCACGCGATTGGCGGGCATCTGGAGACTGAACTCGACGACCGACTGGGCGGCAATGCCGGCAAGGCCAGCCACCGCGCCCACGCGCACCCAATATGTCAGCGGGTCGTCGTCGCCCGAGGACAGCCGCCGCCGGACCACGACAACCACCACGCCGAGCGCCACGAGAACGGGGAGGGTCACGAGCAGGCCGCCCTCGGCGACGATCTGCAGGTAGTCGTTGTGCGCGTGCGCGTACATCACATCACGTCCACCCGTCTGATAGAGCAGCATCGCCTGGCCGTACGTACCGACGCCGCTCCCAAAGGCCGGAAAATCGCGAATGATGTCGACGGTGTCCGACCAGGCGTCGAGGCGTCCGCCGGCATCCGATGACGCCCTGCCGAACCGGTCCACCGTCCGATCGACACCGGCCCACGTCACCGCGCTCACGAGCAGCACACCCAGATAGACCGCCGCCATCAGGCGCGCCCTTCGCGCGCCCCGCCGAGTGAGGAGGAACGCCCCGAAGACGGCGATTGCGACGGCCAGACTGGCGATCCCGGATCGCGACCCGGTGAGGGCGAGCGACATGCCGAGCGCAACCACGACGAAGGCGACGAGCACGAAGCGGCTCGCTTCAACGGTCGCGATCCATCGCAGCCAGCCCGACCAGTCACCCGCGCGGGGCCGCCGGGAACGGTACACGACCGCGCACGAGTAGCCGATGACGAGCGGAAGCACCATCACCATCCAGCCGGCGAAGTGATTCCGGTTCACGAACGGGCCGAACGGATTCCCACCGTGCTCGGGTTTCCAGAAGCCGTAGAGGGCCGGGTTCACCTCGTCGATCAGCGCCTTCTGCACCACGCCAAAGATGGCCAGCCCGACCCCCAGCGTCATGAGCTGGCTCATGAACGCGTCCAGCCGGACGAACCGGATCGCTCGAACCAGTCCGATCAGCAGCAGCGCGAAGGCGCTGAAGAGCCCGAACGCCACAGCCGTGCCCGCAGGGTCGAGTGACAGCGCGTGGCTCCCGGCCGGGAGATAACCAATCTGGAACTCGCTGAGAAACCGCCCGACAGCGGGCGAAAGCGTGGCGAGCCAGGAGTACGGAACGTCGATGATCTGAATGAACACGGCGGCGGCGATGGCCCCTAGCGCAAGCGAGAGATGCCGGGTCCGCGGATCGGCCCAGGTTCCGCCCAGGGAGATGCCCCACAACCCAAGGCCAATCGAGGCGATGGCAAGCGGCCAGTAAGCCCAGGGGTAGACCGCGCCGAACGCCAGGGTGCCCCAGGCAATCGTGACGATGAGCAGGCGGCCGTAGGTGGTCATTTCTCTCAGGCGCGCGCGAGCCATCGGCGCGCGCCTCGCAGCGCCCGCCGGGCATAGAGAACCGCGAGCGGCGCGCTGCTCGACGGGGCGTAGGTGTCACGCATGTAATGCGCGGACGGGAACAGGTGCTGGCACACGAGCCGGCACCGATCGGTCCAGCTCGGCAGCGCTCGGAAGTCCCACATCGCGTCGTGAATCTGCCGGCGGCCGGGCGAGAGGTACGCTGCCGTCTCGGCGTCCACGCTGCCGGCCGTGTTCAGGCGCGCCTCGGTACGGGTTGGAACGACGGTGCCGAAGAAATGCGACGCCAGCTCGAGGCTGCGCCGGCAAATGGTGTTGACCCGACGATCGATCGCGAGCGTCGCGAACGCATCCCAGTCGCCCGCCGACAACCGGGACGCAATGAGGTGAATGTCGTAGTGCCAGATCAGCCGCTGCGCGTGCGGGTGATGGGCGACCGGATGGATGCAGGCGACCAGCAGCGCATGCGGGTTCGAGAGACCGCGGGCCTGGTCGGCGAGCCCGGGGATCGGCACCGCGGCTGCCGCCATCTCCGCATGCGTCAAGACGCCGCCAAACCGCTGCGGATTTGCCAGCCGCCAGTGAAGATCCACGGCATGGACCGGCACGTCCGAGTGCCGTCTGATATAGAGCGCCTGGTACATCACGAGATCGCCGGCGACCTGATCGACCGGTTCGTAGCCGGCATTGACGAGGCAGCGGTGCGCCGCCGCCCGGCCGGCCGGCGCTACGAGCACATCGGTGTCCATCCGCGGCCGCAGGTCGGGCCGCGGGTAGTGGCTGTAGGCCAGCTGCGCGCCCTTGAGGATGAGTGGATTCGTGCCGGTGGCCGCAAGCGCCGGCACGAGCCGCCTGAGCTCGGCCTCGCGGATCAGGTCGGCCGCCGCTTCCCGCCTTGCACCGCTGGACAGTGCTGCCGAGAAGGCTGCCAGCGCCTGCCCTGCGCGGCTCAGGCGGTCCGCCACCAGCGGCAGGACACCTTCGTGTTCGGCCTCGTCACGGAGCCGATTGGGTTCGTGGCCGGCGAGGGCCGTCGCGGTCACCGACTCCCCGAGCACGAGAGCTGCGAGAAGGTGCTTCACGGACGGCTCGACCCGAATCCCGCGGTCGACCGCGAAGGGACGTCCAGAGGTTGTCAGGGATGTGTCAGTCACTCAGAGCAGCTCGCCGCTGCGTGCCCAGGATTTGAAGACGATTTTCCGGAACGAGGGATGGCCGAGGAGCGCAATCGCGGCCTTGCGATGCCAGTTGAACGACGCGTTTTCCTGGAGCAGCGGCACGATGCCGTTGACGCGCGCGAGGTCGATCAGCGAGTCGATGGTCTCGTCGCTGAGCCTCGCGGCGATGCGACGGAACGCCAGGCCCACACGGATCTCCTGACCGAGCCGCCGGCGCCAGTGGGTTTCGTACCGGCGAAGCGTTTTCTCGCCGAGCCGATCGCGCCGAAGCGCGTCTCCGAGCACGTTGGCGGCAATCGATCCGCTGAGCAGGCCGTAGTAAATCCCGCCGCCCGTCGTCGGCTTCACCAGTCCGGCGGCGTCGCCGACGGCGACGACACGATCGGCGTACGTCCGGGACACCGGACCGAGGGGCAGCATTTTCAGTCGAGGCGTCGGCACCTCATCCCGGCCCACGCCGGCGCGGCCGCACAAGGAGGCGAGAAACGTCTCGAAGCGGTCCTTGCCGTGCGTTTCAGCCATCAGTCCGATGCGCGCGTGCGGAGCGCCGCCGCGGCGGAACGGGACGAGCCACGCGAAACCGGAGGGCGCGACCTGGCGACCGAACCGGACCTCGACGTCGACGGTCTCCGGAAACGTCGTTTCGAGTTGCGCGCTCTGAAGGAAGACGTCCGGCAGGCCCAGACCGAGCGGCCGATGAAAACGATAGTTGGCTCCGCAGGCCAGCACACACGCGCGCGCGGTCACACCCTGCTCGAGGCCGCTGGCAGTCACGCGGACGGACGCTGGTCCGACGTCCACCGACTCGGCCCGGCATGCAGGCCTGATTTCGACGCCCGCGTCGGTCGCGCGCTTCGCCAGACGCATGTCGAGCGCGGCGCGATCGATGATGGCTGCCTGGATCCGTTCGCTGCGAATCGTGACCGACTGCCCGGCCGCGCCCCAGAAGCGGGCCGTGCCGGCTTGACTCAGGATCAGGTCCCGCGGCAGGTCGAACTCGTCGAAGGCTTCGAGCCCGAGCAGACCCGTGCAGTGCACCGGCGTGCCGATCGCGCCGTGCTCCTCGAGCATCAGCACGTCGTGGCCCTGTTCGGCCAGTCGCGTCGCGGTCATCGAGCCGGCGGGCCCGGCGCCGATGACGACAACGTCGCGCATGCGCGTGGTCAGAATTTTCGCCCCCGGGCTTCCCACGTCCCGCGGAAGGTGATCCAGAACGACAGGAGGATGAGCCGAAGATCGAGCCAGATCGACCGCCGCCGGATGTAGACGCGGTCGTACCGGAACTTCTGTCGTCTGGGAATGTCGCGCGGCGCGTAAATCTGCGCGACGCCGGTGAGCCCGGGGGGCACCCGGCAGCGTTCGTCGAAACCGGGTACCGCTTCGAGCGCCACGAGCTGGCCGCCGCCGCTGACCTCGATCTCGCCCGGCCGGAGCGCCCGCGGTCCGACGAAGCTCATGTCGCCCCGAAAGATACTCCAAAGTTGCGGCAATTCATCCATCGCGGTGGCGCGCAGCCAGTGTCCGACGCGCGTAATCCGCGGATCGCCGGCGGCCGCCTGATGCGCGCCACGCGCGTCGGCGTCGGGGACCATCGACCGGAACTTGAACACGCGAAAAACGCGTCCACCCTCCCCCACGCGCGGCTGGCTGTAGAATACGTCGCCGCCGTCGTCGAGCTTGATGGCGAGCGCAATCGCCGCCCAGATCGGCAGCGACAGGATGAGCCCGGCGCCCGACAGCAGGACATCCAGTGTCCGCTTGGCCAAGTTCGTCATCCGCGCGGTCCCCGCCACGTCTCCGCCGCGCCCGCCGACGCCGGCGGCTGAGGTTGGGGTGTCAGCGCCGGCCGAGTGCCGGCCGCGCTGCCCTCGGGCGCCGGGCTGGCCAGAATCTGCCTGAACAAGTCCATGTAGCGCGTCACCTGTCCGCGCCGATCGAAGCTCAACCCCAGCGCGCGCGCGTTCGCGCCGGCTCGTTCGGCCAGCGCGCGATCGCGGTAGAACACGAGGATCTGGTCCGCCAGGGCGCGCGGGTTGCCGGGCTCGGCGAGCAGGCCGCACTCGTGCGCGCGCGTGAGCGAGGCCACTTCGCATTGATCCTCGACTGCAGCCACGTACGGACGGCCGGCCGCGAGGATGCCGTAGAGCTTGCTCGGCACGATGTAGCCGGCGAGGCCGCGCTGGAGCGAAATCACGAACACATCGGCGGTCGCGAACGATTCACCCAGCCGCGCCTTCGGCGTGAACGGCAGGAACGTCACGTTGGCCAGTGCGAGCGCGCGCGCGCGTTCCTGGAGCTCGGCCTTCTTCACGCCTTCGCCGACGAACACCACTTGAAGATCGGGCACGTCGCGGAGAAGCGCGGCGGCTTCGACGAGCGTTTCGAGACTCTGCGAGAGCCCGAGGTTGCCCGAGTGCATGACGACGAACTTGCCGGCCAGGCCGTGCGTTTCCGAAAACGGATTCCGCTTGGGCCCCGGCGCGACGGCGGTCGTATCGGCCCAGTCGGCGATGATGGTCGTCCGTTCGGGCGGCGCGTTCTTGTTCTCGATGAGACGCCTGCGCATGGTCTCGCCGAGCGCCACGTTCGCTGCGGCCCGCTGGACCAGGAACGTGTTCACGCCCTGCAGCACCGCGTTGACGGTGTCGCTGTGGAAGTCGTCGATGAGGACCGTCACTTCCGGAAACAGGTCCTTGAACGCCATGACGAGCGGCGCGCGGAACCGCTTGCCCGACAGATAGGCGGCCAGGCCGATGATCGGCGGATCGGTCAGCGCGACGACGATGTCGGGCCGATCGAGCCGCTGACCGGCGTAGCAGGCGGAGAGAAAGTACGTGAGGTAGTTGGCGACGCGTCCCGGAAACCACGTCTTCGCAAACCTCGTCCCCCGCGCCCGGAAGATCTCGATGCCGTTGTGCGACTCGCGGCTCAGCACCGCGCGTGACGCCGTCGTGTGGCTCGACGGCAGCAGCGGCACGCCGGCGACCACCGACACGCGACACCCGTGATCACGGATCAGGTCCTCGCACAGATCGGTGAGGAGCTGGCTCGTCGCCGTCGTGTCCGGATAAAAGGAGCGATTGAAAAAAGCTACATGCATTGATCAAAAACAGAGTCGGTTCCGGAACCCCGGAACCACGAGCGATCGGTCACCTCTATCTCTCCGTCAGCCTGCTCTCGAGGTTCGACGAGATCGCCTCGCGGTCCTTCGCCTTGAAGTACCAGTCGATCGTCTGGTGCAGGCCGTCCATGAACTTCACCTTCGGCTCCCATCCGAGCAGCATTCGCGCGAGCGAGTTGTCGGCCACGCGGTTGAGCGGCCCCGTGGGCATCTCGGGATGCAGCTCGATCGTCGCGTCGTGTCCGGTGTAGCGCAGCACTTCACGCGCGGCGTCGATCACGCGCGTGCGTTCCATGGTGCCGAGGTTCACCGCCGCGCCGTCGTCGATCTTCTCCGCCGCGAGCACCGTGCCGCTCACGATGTCGCTCACGTGGGTCCAGTTGCGGATCTGCTCGCCGGTGCCCCAGACGACGAACGGGTCCTGCTTCACGAACGCGCGGGCGATCATCGCGATGACGGCGTGGTTTTCGTGTCCGCGTTCGCCGTAGACCGTGAAGAACCGGCAGTTGGCGGACTTCATGCCGGTCTCGTCCGTGTAGGCGCGCAACGTCATCTCCGCCATGAGCTTGGCCCAGCCGTAGAGGTTGTCCGCGTCGTACGGCGGGCCGACCATGTCTTCGGTGAGATAGACGATCTGGCCCGGATCGGTCTGCAGGTGGTTCGGATACACGCAACCCGACGAGGCGTACACGACCTTGTGCACCCGCGCCTGGCGACAGGCCTTGAAGACCAGGCCGTCGAGCACGAGGTTCGTGGCGCACGCGACCTGGTGCAGATCGACGTAGCCCCGTCCGCCGTGATCCGCGGCGAGGTGGAAGACGACGTCGACGCCACGGACCGCCTGCTCGACGACCTGCGGGTCGTTCAGGTCGCCCTGGGCGAACTCGACGCGGCGGGCGTCCACGTGCGCGCGGATGTTGTCGAGCCTGCCGCTCGAAAGGTTGTCCACGACGCGCACCTTCGCGCCCGTCGCCACGAGGGCGTCCACCAGATGTGATCCGATGAACGACGCCCCGCCGGTCACGAGCGTCTTCGCATTCCGCCAGTCCATTGATGACTCCCTTCAGCTATCGCGGACATCGCGCGATCGCGCTCTCGAGTGGTCGCGCCATCGGCGAGCGTTTCGACACGCCGATGTCGTTCGCTTGATGGTTCCGCGCTTTATCGGGCAAGGCTTTCAGATCGCTCGATTGCGCGATTGCCGGATAGCGCGATGTCTTTCTTCGTGACCACCTGGTTGCCGAGCACCAGCACGTCCATCCGTGTCCTGAGGAAACAGTCGAGTGCTTCCGACGGGTTGCAGCACGATCGGCTCGTTCTCGTTGAACGACGTGTTGAGGAGAATGGGCACGCCGGTGCGGCGCTCGAACGCGCGGATGAGCGACCAGTAGCGCGGGTTGCCGTCGCGGTCCACGGTCTGCAGCCGGCCGGATCCGTCCACGTGCGTGACCGCGGGAATCACGGCCTGTTTATCGGGTTGGACGGGATAGACCTGGATCATGAACGGGTCCGGCACGGAGCCCGTGAAGTAGTGTGCGTGCGCTTCGGCGAGCACCGACGGCGCGAACGGGCGGAACTTCTCGCGGAACTTGATCTTGGTGTTGATGATCTCGCGCATGTCGGCGCGGCGCGGGTCGGCCAGGATGCTCCGGTTGCCGAGCGCGCGCGCGCCCCATTCCATCCGTCCCTGGAACCAGCCGACGACGAGGCCCTCGGCGATGCGCGCCGCGGTCCAGTCATAGAGCGTCTCGTCGTCCGCGATCGTCTGCAGCTCGCAGCCCATCGCGCGCATCTCGTCGGATCGCGCGGCGAGCGCCGCACCGATCGACCCGTTCGCGAACGCCGGTCCCCAGTAGCCGTGGGTCATCACGAAGCCCCGCGGCTGCTGGAGGATCTGGTTCCAGACCCAGTACGCGGCGCCGAGCGCGGTGCCGTTGTCGCCCGACGCCGGCTGGATGTACACGTCGGTGAACGGCGTTTCGGCGCGAATCTTGCCGTTGGCGACGCTGTTCATCGCGCAGCCGCCGGCCAGACACAGGCGCGGCACCTTCGTGACGGCGTGGAGGCCTCTCAGCACGTGGAACGCCGCTTCCTCGAAGACCACCTGCAGTGACGCGGCGATCGCCTCGTGCCGAGCCGTGACCGGCTCGTCCGGCTGCCGCGCCGGACCGAGCAGCGCTTCCAGCTTGTCGCTGAACACGCGATCGAGCTTCGGTTCGCCGTCGTCCCACGTCATGCCCGCCCCGCCGGACCAGTGCTGGAAGTAGTCGAGGTCCAGCTCGAAGCCGCCGTCCGGGAGCAGCCGCACGAGCCTCCGGAGTTCCTCGACAGCCAGCGGCTCGCCGTACGGCGCGAGCCCCATGACCTTGAACTCGTCGCCGAACTTCATGAACCCGAGGTACTGCGTGATGGCCAGATAGACGACGCCGAGCGAATGCGGAAAAAACGTGCGGCCGAGGACTCTCAACGTCGACCCGCGGCCGATGGCGCGCGACGTGCTGACGAAGTCGCCGAACCCGTCGATCGCGCACACCGCCGCCTCGTCGAACGGCGAGACGAAGAAGCTGCTCGCGAGGTGCGCCGGGTGGTGCTCCACCCAGTGCACGGCGGGCCGCTTCGCGCCGGCGCCCAGACCGAGTGATTCAGCAAGGGTTTCGGGAATCGCGCCGACGCGACGGTAGTTCGCGGCGCGATCGCGGACGCAGGCCGCCTTTCGGCCGGTGGCGCAGCGCGAACATCGCCTTCCGCGCCAGATGAGCGCGCGGATCGCGCGAGACGCCGACGTGATCGATGTCTTCAGGCGTGATGTCCGCCATCTCGAGACAGGCACGGATCGCATGGTGCGGGAACCCGGCGACATGTTTGATGCGACGGAACCGCTCTTCCTCGACCGCGGCGACCAGCTCGCCATCGCGGACGAGGACCGCGGAGACGTCGCCGTGATACGCGTTGATGCCGAGGATGTTCATTGCTGCATCTGCCTGGTTAGCGGATGGGCAACTTCACTTCGCGGGCCGCGTCCTCACGGACGCCCGGCCGCCTGCGCAGCTCGTCGGTGTTGATGTCCACGAGCAGGCGATACCAGAACCCCTGCAGGACGTGAAAGATGAAGCCTTCCTTGCCGTCCAGAAAGCCGAGCTTCACGACGTAGCGATAGAACACGTACAGGCAGGGTCGAATGAAAAGCGGCAGCCGGGTCCAGATCCGTTTACGGCGACGCGTCGTGGTGTCGAGGCCGTCGCGTGCGGTGCCGTCTGGCGCAGCCGACCGGTCGTCCTGTTCGGCTCGAAGGACGTCCTGCCGCGCCTGGAGCGCCGCGTACCGATTGTGCTTGGCGACCCAGACGGCGATCGACTCTTCGTTCCGGTTGTCCTCGATCATGTCGAACCGGAGGTGTTCCGTCCGTCCGGCGACCTGGAAGTGGTGATCCACCAGTTCCGATTCGTCAATCGCCACGGCGGAGCGCCTGAAGAGCTTCAGCAGGTACTTCGGGTAGTAACCGCCGTGGCGAATCCAGCGGCCGCGAAAGATCTGCCGGCGGTTGAGGAAGAAGCCGTTTGTATCCCCGGGATGCGTCAACCGTTCCGCGATTTCGGCCCTCAAGTCGGGCAGGAGGCGTTGATCGGCGTCGAGCGCAAGGACCCAGTCCGTCGAGAGCGGCGCGTTCGCGAGCGCCCACTGCCACTGCCGCGCGTGAGTCTCGAATGGATGCACGAGCACCCTGCCGCCGAATGCCTCCGCGATCGCCACCGTGCGATCGGTGCTTCCCGAATCGACGACGACGATGTCCTGCGCCCACCCGTCGACGCGTTCGAGACAGGCGGGCAGGTTCCGTTCTTCGTTGAACGTCAGCACGAGGAGCGTGACGGGCGCGCGTCCAGGCGTCACGGCTTCACTCCGGTCCGCTCCAGCCACGCGTTCAACGTGACCAGCGCCCACGGCCGGGACCACGTCGTCTGCGGATTTCCGGTCAAAAACGAGCGCCAGAGCGCGTCGACTGCCGCCGACTTGAACATGCCCCTGCCGGCGAGGCCGTTCGCGCCCAGGTGCGTCTCGCACAGCGCCCTTCAAGTTCCCCCGCATCCAGATCTCGAGCGGCAGCACGAACCCGCGCTTCGGACGATTGACGCAGTAGTCGGGCAACGGACGCGCCAGGCTTCCCGTGAGCAGCGGTTTCGGCGGGCCTTGCGCCGCGATCTTGACGGATTCCGGCAGCTGCATGAGGTACTCGACCAGCTTGTGATCGAGGAGCGGCACCCGCACTTCGAGCCCGCGGCACATGCTCATCTGATCGGTGTCGCGCAGGAGGACGTCGTGCATGTACGTCCGCGCCTCAGCGTACGAGACGAGCGACATCAGATCCAGATCCGCTTCCCGATCGAGCGTGCGCTGCAGCAGGTAGACGTACGGGTCGCCCTGGTGGCGCGACGCGGCAACCGTTTCGGACCCCAGGAGGTCGATCCGCTGTTCCTCCGAAAAGAGCTGACGCAGGATCGGAAACGTCTGCGGCAGTGACCCGTCGGTTTCGAGCACCGCCGCCGTCTTGACCAAGGCGACCGACGATCCGCCGATGCGACGCACGGCGCTGCCGGCGACGCGCCGCACCAGCCTCGGCGAGTGACGCCACGCGGCCGCCATCGCCGCGACCCGCCGCAGCCGGCGGAACGAGGGATACCCGCCGAAGAACTCGTCGCCGCCGAGGCCGGACAACGCGACCTTGATCCCCGCCTCGCGCACCGCGCGCGAGATGATGAACGTGTTGGTGCCGTCCCCGCTGGGATGGTCGACGCTCGCCAGCGCGTCCGGAATCTGCGCCAGCACGTCAGCCTCCCGCAGCGAGATCTCGGTGTGATCGGTCTGGAGCGACTTCGCCATGACGCGCGCATATTGCGATTCGTCGTAGTCCGTGCCGGTGAAGGCGACCGCAAACGTTCGCGGCACCACGCCAGCCTGACGCACGAGCGCGGCAATCGCACCGGAATCGATGCCGCCTGACAAAAATACGCCGACCGGGACGTCGCTCACGAGGTGCAGCGCGGCCGACTCCTCGAGCAGATCCCGAACCCGCCGACGGCTTTGGTCCGGCGTGACCTCGATCTTGCTTGCCGCCGCGTCCAGCAGGTCCCAGTAGCGCCGCGCGACTTCGCGGCCGTCCGCGCCGACCCGGACGAGGTGGCCGGGTGGGAGCATCCGGACGTCCCGCACGAGCGTCCGCGGCTCCGGCACGCTCTGGTAGGCCAGGAACTGATCGAGCGCCGTGCGGTCGAGCGTCCGCGGGACCAGATTCGACGCCAGCAGCGCGCGAACCTCGGACGCAAACACCAGGTAACCGTTTCCGCGGTAGACGTAGAGCGGCTTGATGCCGAGCCGGTCGCGCGCGAGCCACAGCCGCTGCACCGCGCCGTCCCACAGCGCGAACGCGAACATCCCGCGCAGGCGCTCGACGACGGCCGCTCCCCACTCCTCGTATCCCTGGAGGATCACCTCCGTGTCCGAGTTCGATCGAAAGACCCGGCCGCACGATTCGAGCTCGCGACGCACATCGCGATAGTTGTAGATCTCGCCGTTGTACGTCAGCCAGATGGGACCGCGGGGACTCGCCATGGGCTGACTGGCGCGATCGCTCAGATCGATGATCGAAAGCCGGCGATGACCCAGAATCGCGGTCGGCGCCTCCGACCCGCCGCGCTCGTCGGTGACGCAGCGAACGACACCCGCCCCGTCCGGCCCGCGGTGCGCCAGCGCGTGCACCATGCGCGCGACGGAGGCCTCGCGGCCACCGCGACCGGCTTCTGAATTCCAGAACAGGGCGCCCGCGATCCCGCACATGTCAGCGATCCGTACTCTCGCCCGGCCACGCGCGATAGGGCGCTTCCGCGATCTTCCCGAGATGGCGGCTGGTCGCCGCGCGGCTGGACAAGATGTCCTCGTACAACCCGGTCAGCGTCGCCGCCACCGAGCCCCAGCGGAACGGTCCGGCGAACGTCCGGGCGCGGGCGCGGCGGTCGGCCAGCGCCGCGCGATCGCGCATCACCCGGCCCAGCGCCTCGGCAAGACCGGCGGGGTCGCGCGGCACGATCCAGCCCGCCTGGCTCGTTTCGATGTCGGTCGCCAGATTGACCTCCCGAGTGACGATGGCCGGCGTGCCGCACGCCAGTGCCTCGACCAGCGCGACGCCAAAGTTCTCCTGTGACGACAGCAGGGCGAAGAGGGTCGCGTGCCGAAGCAACGAGAACCGGGCGTCGCCCGAGACCCATCCTTCGAACACAATCCGTGACCGCGCCTCGCCGGCCGCTGCCGCTGTCCGCAGTTGGGAGACGTAGCCGGCATCACCGTCGCCCGCGATGATGAGACGCCAGTCGGCGCCGATGCCGGCCTTCACGACATCGTGAAAGGCGTGAATCAGCAGGTCGATGCCCTTCTTCGGATCGAGGCGACAGAGCGCGAGGATGTATGGCGACGCATTCGTCCGCGTGGTTCCCGCGAACAGCTCGTCGTCGACGCCCAGCGGGATCACCGTGCCTCGCGGCAGCCATGGCAGCCCGTGCTCGGCCAGCCGTTTCTCTTCTCGCGTGGTGTAGTGCACGGCCGAGGCGCCGGCGAGAAGTCGGCCCGCGCCGAACCGGATCAGCAGCTGCTTCCGCCAGCCATGCCGATTGAGGCTCCACGGATCGAGCGTGCCGAGCGGCCGCAGCACGTACGGGACACCGGCGTTCAGGCAGGCGCGCGCGGCGGCGACCGACGAGTGCGAGAACACCGCGTGAATGTGCGCGATGTCGAAGGTGCGAATGTTCCGGCGGAGCCACGACGCCAGCGGACGGGAGAACTTGTAGGCTTCGCTCGCCTGGCGCGGGAAAAAGATCATCGGGACGCCTTCGTAGTCCTCGATCTCGCCCTCGGAGACGTCCAGCCGGCTCTTGCCATCCGCGTCCGTCGTGGCGACCAGCGTCGAGAGCCCCGCGTTGCGCAGCGCCTGGCACATGCCGATGACGGCGACGCTCGGTCCGCCGTAGCGCGGCGCCACGGCCGGGATGACGTGAAGCACGTTGCTGGACGTCATCGGATCGTGGCCTCCGGGACGGGCGCGTCGACGCCCGCGAATGCTTCCTCGAGCAGGCTGATCATGTGGCGCGAAAACGCCTCGAAGCTGAACTCGTGTTCGAACCGGCGCAGACCGGCGGCGCCCATGCCGCGCCGGCGCTCGGGGTTCGTGAGCAGGCCAAGCAGCGCGGCGCCGAGCTCGCGCGGATCGGACTGGTCGACGAGATGGCCCGTCGCACGGTCTTCGATGATCTCCCCCGCCGCGTCGTGGATGGATCCGATGCAGGGCAGGCCGTGGGACATCGCCTCGAGGTACACGAGGCCGAAACCTTCCCCGCGGCTCGGCATCGCGAAGACGGACGCAGCGTCGTACCAGCCATGCAGCTCATCGGCCGGCACGAAGCCCGTGAAGATCGTCTCGCGGCCGATGCCCAGCTCGTGCGCCTTCTGCTGAAGACGCGGAAGGTCATCGCCGTCGCCGACGCATACGAGCCGGGCGTCCGGCTGATGCGCCTTGACGATCGGCCACGCCTCGAGCAGCGCGTCGTGGCCCTTGTAACACTCGGCCGACGACATGCGCGCCACGATCAGCACGGCGTGGCCACCGGCTCGCAGGCGCTCGTGCCGGATCGGATCGCCTCGCCGCGGGAGATCCGGCTCGAGGGTCAGCGGACACACCGCGATCGGGCCGACGTCCGGATTGGCTTCGAGAACACGATCCGCCGTGAAATGCGAGTTGGCGACACGCACCGCGGCGCCTTGAAGAACGCGCCGCTGCGGGGGCGCGAGCGGCTGCCACGCCTCGATACCGTGCAGAAAGACGCCGTAGGGCCGCCGGAACGGCGCCGGGACAAAACTCTGCACCCGCGCCACCGACAGGTGCGAATAGAACACCCACGGGCACTGTCCGAACGCCTGCCCGCCGGCGAGCGCGGTGCCGAAGCGAAGACGCGTGGCAGTCGACGAGTCGAGCGAGTCGAGCGGTCCCGCGTCTTCGAGAAGCGTGATCAGCCGCGTCTGGTCACCCCAGCGATCGGAGAACACGCGCCACAGCAAGCGGGACACCACCGCGACTCCCCCGCCTTTCGGGTCGAGCGTGATCGCCGCCAGACAGGGCCGGGTCATGGCGTGGCCTCCGATTGCTCCGGCGCCGCGGCGTCGGCCTCGTCCTCGTCCGCGCGGCCGGGGAGATAGACGGCCAGCCGATTCAACGCCATCGCGACGATGAGCCCGGCGGCCGCGGTCGACGTCACTTCCATGAATGACCCGCCGACCTGCAGGAGGCTGAGTCCGGGCAGATACCACAGGAGAAACCCGTTGGCGTCGCCCGACTGGAGGCGATCGAACGCGGATCGATCGATCCACGTCAACGCCGCCCCGAGTATGAGGAAACACGTCGCGACCCCGCCGCTTCCGAAGTTGACGAACGACTCCAGCACTTGCCCGATGCCGACGCTCGTGCCGTCGGCGAAGCGGATGCCGGTGTACGTGCTGACCAGGTCGCCGCTGCCGCCGACGACCGGTTTGTTCGGCCACAACGCTCGCGGGACGATCGCGGCGACCGCGTCCCAGAACGTCGTGCCACGGGCATGCTCCGCGAAGCCGCTGCCGATGTAGTCGACGGCGGCGCCGATCAGGTAGTCCTGATTCAGCCGCGTGTCGATGAGATTCAGATGCTCCACGCTCTTCGGGTCGAACCACTCCGCGGTCGTGAAGGTGGTCTTCAGCGAATCCAGCCGTTCCTGCACGCTGGCGCCCGACCAGACGACCGCCCGGATCTCTCGCCGGTCGCGCATGTAGTTCACGTACACCGAGAGACCGAGGAACCCGAGCACCGTGGCGAGGACGACCACTTTCCAGCGCGGTCTGAAAAAGCTGGCGACGAAGGAAAACACGGTCAACATCGCGGCGAAGCCATACCCCAGAAACCCCTGGCCAAGCACGGTGACCAGCGGCATCGTCATCGTCGCCGCCAGCCACGCCCACAGGAGCGCGGAGGTGCGTCTGGCCCACGCGTTCCAGCACTTCAGGCCGATGGCCACGACGGCAAGCGTTGATCCGGTGGAGACGAGCGCCGTTGCGCTCGGGAGCCGGCCTGCCAGCGGGAACACGACGCCGTAGAGCGCGATGCCGGTGAACAGGTAGAGATTCACGAGCCGCGGATCCACAGGCTCGCCCTCGCTCGTATGCGCGCCCTGGTGATGCCGTCGCGAGATCGCGAGGGTGACTTCGCCGCCGGCGGCAAATCCTAGAATGGCGAACGTGCTCTGCCGCAGTCCCTCGGCCGTCAGGTCGAATCGCAGATTGTCGTACCACGGCAATAGATAGATGAGCGGCGCGAGCCAGTGCATGACCGCCAGCGTCAGCACGTAGGTGAACACCAGGCCCGCGCCCGCGCCGCGCCAGTGCCGCGCGAGAATCCACACGGCCGCGAGGAACCAGACGACGACCCATGCCTGGAGCGTTTCGTCAGACATGGGCCGGCTCCGCCACACGGGCGCGCGTCTCGCGCAGGCACACGGCCTCGAAATCCGCGGCAACCTGGTGCCAGTCACGCGGCCGGAACGTGTCGTAGACGCGTTGGACGACGCGGGCGACGATCTCGCGGTTCGCGCCGCACCAGATCAGCCGGTCGACGATGGCGGCCGGTTCACGGACCGGCACGATCCATCCGTCCTGTCCGGGCGTCACGATGTCGAGGCCCGCGCCGTGCGCCGTCGTGACGATGGGCAGCGCCGCCGCTTTCGCCTGCGCCATGACCGCCGGAAACCCGTCTTCGATCGTGGGAAACAGAAACAGGTCGGCGGCGTGATACGAGGATGGCAAGTCCGCCTGACGGCGTTTGCCGACGAACGTGGCCGTCGAACGGAGCCGATCGACGAGCGGCGCGCACTCGGGGAGGATCGGCCCGACGAGCTGGAACTCGAAGCCGCGGCCCTGAAGCTTCTCGATGACCGTGGCGAAGTCCTTGAACCCCTTGCGATAGGAAACGGCGCCGACGAACAGGACCCGCAGGGGCTGCCCCGTCAGGATTCGCTGGCGCCGATCTTCGACCACTTCGGCGGGGGGCCGGAATGCCTCCACGCGGACGCCGAGCGGCACGGTGCTGATCCTCGCGGGCGGCGTGCCTTCGTCTTCGAACGACTGTCGCGAAAAGGTCGACAGCACGAGGATGCGGTCGGCCAGCTCGTACTCGCGAAGCTCGCGCTCGATCATCCACTCGCTCGGCCGATCGAGGGCGACGCCCGTCCGCGTCTCTTCCTCCTCGAGAAGCCGTGACTGCACGCTGATGTGGGCCGAGCCGCGCATCAGTAGCGTGAGCGACGACTCGACACGGGTGGAGGCGAGCAGCTCTTCCGAAACGCCGCTCCAGCAGTGAATGACATCCCAGCGCTCGCCTCTGAGCTCGCGCTCGGCCCAGCGGCCAAACATCTTGTGGAGGCGCGCCTCCTGATCGCCGACGGTCGCTTTCGGCAGCCGTCCCACGGCTCGTGAAAGCAGCCCGTGCATGGGAAAACAGCGCGAGTGGGCCGGCGGAATCCCGAACCGCGCCACAGCCCACGTCGGATAATTCGTGAAGACCGTCACGTCGTGGCCGCGCTCCATCAGCGCGCGCGCGAGGTCGAACCCATGAAAGCGCCCGTGGACGACGATCGCGATCTTGAGGGAGGCGATCATCGAGACACCTGGGGCGTCAGCGCCGAAGCTCGCGTCGTCGGACTCGAGGCGATGGCCTGCCACATCGTCTGCAGGCGGTCCGCGTACGTGTGGGCCCCGGTCGTGACAATGGCATGCGCGCGCCGGGAAAGGTCCAGGCGCAGGTCGGCGCGTCGAACGAGCGCGGCGACCTTCTCGAGTGCGTCTTCCGCGTGCGTGAAGTAGGCGACGGCTTCCCCGTCGGCTCCGAAAAGCGCGCGATGATCGGCCGTGTCCTCGGCCACGAGACAGCCGCCCATCGCCGGAACTTCGTAGGTCCGCATGCAGTGCCCGTCGCGATTGGCGCGTCTGACGAGGCCCAGGCACACCTTCGCGGCGCCCGTCGCGCGCCGCAAGCCAGGCGCGCCGACCGGCCCTCGCGCGACGTCGCGCGTTTCGCGAAACCGATCCCAGTAGCCGCCATACAACGCCACGCGGAATCCGGCACGGATGAGCGGCGCGAGGATGTCAATCCGATCGCGATCGGCGCCGCCGGCAACCATCACGTCGGCCTCCCATTCATGCGCTTCGGCTGGCGCGGGCGCTTCGGGATAGTGCACGTCCGGTGCGTAGCCGAACGGGAGCATGGACACGGCGGGGACGCCGGCGGCTTCGAGATCGCCGACATTCGCCTGCCGCGGGGTAAACACGCGGTCGTATTCCTGGATCGCGTCCAGAAACCAGGGCGCGCGGTGCGCCGGATTCCACGGATCGTCGGTGAGAAAGTTCACTCGCACGCTGCCAAGCTCGCCAATCGTCGCGAGCGTGGCCGCGTCGACCGGCGCGATGCCCGTCGTGAGCACGACATCGGGGGCAAAGCTCCGCACGGCCTGCAGCACCCGGCCGCCGAACTGCACGAGCCGGGCCGGACGATGCCCGCGGATCCACCAGTCGGTCTTCTGTCGCCAGGCCGGCGCCGCGTACGCCTCGCGGGTGTCACACAGACGGGTTTCGATGCCGCTCGACGCCGCGGCCTTGTGAAAGTGGCTCCCAACGTGCACAGGATCCGGGTTGCCGACGATGAGCAGCCGCGCGGGCGTGACGCGTGACGTCATGCGGGAGCCCCCACCGGCGCCGACACCGCGGCGTACGCGCGCGCGATGCCCTCGGCCGCGCGTCTGATGCTGTAGTGCGACACCTTTTCGCGACAGGCATGCCGGATGCTCGCGCGCCCGACGAACGCCTGTGCGGCCTCGATCGCCAGCGCGAGAGCGGCCACTGAATCCGATTCGAACACCTGCCCCGTCCGGCCTTCTTCGATCAAGTCCGGCACACACCCGACGCGATCGGAGACGATGCACGGCACGCCGTGGTGCAGCGCCTCGTTGACGACGGCGCCCCACGATTCCGAATGGCGGCTGGGCAGCACCAGCGCGTCGGCGGCGTGGTAGAAGGCGCTCAAGGCGCGGCGGCTCTGACATCCGACGAATACGGCAGGCACGGCCGGATTGGCGGCCGTCTGCGCGTTGACCTCGTCGAGCTGCGGGCCGTCGCCGACGACCATCAGCACCACGCGCGCGCGAAGCGCGTCGGGCGTGTGCCGGATCGCCGCGGGCAGCAGGTCGACACCCTTGTGACGGCTCACCGTGCCGGCGAAGAGCAACACGATCTGGTCGTCTTTGAAGCCGAGTGACCGGCGCGTCAGTGCGCGAAACTGCGCGCGCGCGGCTTCGTCGGCTCGCAAAAGGAATGACGTCCACGCAGTACGGCGAGAACTCCAGGCGGTCGCGGGCCACGCCCAGGTCGCGGAAGTGCGCCAGGGACCGCTGGCCGACATAGAGGAGCCGATCGCAGCTGCGATAGGCCAGCGCGAGCGTGCGCTTTCGCATCTGGCTCCGCAAGCCGGCGGACTCCTTGTCATCGACCGTCTCGCCGCGAAACAGGATGGGGGTTCCCGCACGCCAGGCCTCGAGCCAGGCCCGGCGATAGAACCTCGGGCTGTGACCGGCGATGAGCACCGCGGCCGGCCGCACGGCGCGAAGCATGTCTCGGAGACCGCCCGTCGAAACCGTGTCAGCGGTCGTCCCGCCACCTGAAGCCACTCGTGCCAGGAACAGCGGTGTGTAGCCGGAAAGCAGATCCGCGTCCCACGTGAGCGCACCGTCGCCGTCGTCGGCCCGATGGCCGGCCACGCTGAAATCGGAACCGTAGATTGCCGTCACCGGCACGCCCAGGTTCTGTTGCAGCGCGCGGTACACCGGCGCGTGGGACGGCTGCGGATGCGTTTCGATGACGGCCAGCATTCAGACGATCCGCGCCAGCACGGGCGCAAACTGATGGTCGTAGTTCCAGTCAGCCGCGATCCGCTGCCGGCCGCGCTCCCCCATTTCGAGGCGTTCGTCAGGGTGGTCCAGCAGCCAGCGAAGCGCGGCGGCGATGCTCGGCGGCGACGCGGGATCGCAGGCGCGTGCGAAGCCTGGTTCGGCAAACGTCTCGCGCCATCCGGGCATGTCGCTCACGAGCAGCGCGAGGCCGCAGGCGAGATAGTCGAAGGCTTTGTTCGACGCGCCCACCATCGCCCGCTCGTTGAGATCGGTGGACTCGCTCGGCAGGAGCGCCAGACCCACATCACAGGTGCGGCACTGCCGCATGAGCTCATCGCGTGTCGGAATCGTGCCCGTGAAAGTGAGGCGATCGGCGACGCCGAGCTCACGGGCACGCTGCCGAAGTGCGTCGACGTAGCCGGGGTGGCCGGCCGTCTCGTAACCGGCGATGACGAGCGAGACCCGCTCGGGTAACGTCGCGAGCGCGTCCACGACGGCGGCCGGCAGGCGCGCCGGGACGATCGATCCGTGGTACAGCACTTTGAGCGCCGGCGACGCCGCGGTCTGCCGCTTCACGCCGGCCTCGCCGCGCATCGGGCAGTTCCACACCGTGACGACTCCGTCACGACGTCCGGTCTGCTGGCGGAAAATCTCGGCCCGCTCGTCGTTCGGCAGCACGCAGAGCGCCGCGCGGGCCGCCACCGCTCGCCGCGCGCTCAGCACGACGCGCATGAAGGCCGACTGAGTCCCGGCGTCGAGCGCCGGTGAGTCGTGCTCGTGGTAGATGAAGCGCGTGTCCACGAGCTGCCCCAGGGCCAGCGCCGCCGGGCACGCCAGCGGATCCGAGACGTACACCCAGTCCGGCTGCCACTCGCGCGAGGCGGCCGCGGCCCAGCTCGCGAACTTCGCGTAGTGCACCTTCTGCCGCCAGCCACCAGGCTCGAACGGCATGAGCTTCACGCGGATGCGATCGCTCTGCCGGAACTTCAGCGGCTCGTTCGGGACGCCGGTTCCAATGAGCAGCACGTCACACCCGGCCTCGGCCAGGATCGACGCGCTGTGCTCGAGCGGCGGGTAAGCCGCAGGGTTCGTGTATTGCAGATACATGACCCGAGGCCCCGGGCCTGGCCGTTTGTGTGCCGCGGTCGAGGCAGCCGCAATCGCCATCAGGCCCGACCTGTTCCGGCGTGCATACCGGTCGATTCCGAAGCGTTCGCCGCGACGCGCTCAGCGAGCACCTCCCCATACAGCCGCCGCATTTCGTGAGCCGCATCGTCGAGCGATCGCGGCGGCACGATCCGTTCGCGCAGTCCTGTGAGGAGCGTCCGATCGCTGGCGCAGCGGACGAGGATCTCGCGCCACGCCTCGACGGAATCGTGCGGACTCACCAGCCACCCGTCCACCCCGCTCCTGACTTTCTCGGCGATCCCGCCGAGCGCCGATCCGATCACGGGCACGCCGGCGGCAAAGGCTTCGAGCACGACGAGCGGGCCCGTCTCGAGCAACTGCGACGGCACGACGACGGCGTCGAAGGCGGCGAGGCGCGTCGTGATCGTCGCGTGATCGAGCGGCGGCAGGAACCGGATCCGGCTGTCGCCTTCCGTCAGGCCGCGCACGCGATCGAGCTCCTGACGGTCGGCGTCACTTTGCGTGATGCCAAAGATGTCGAGGGTCAGTGGCGCGTCGGGAATCGCGCGCAACGCCTCGATCAAAAGCCCCGTGCCTTTGTTCGCCTCGAGGCGGCCGAGGTGGGCCAGCCTGACGTATCGCGCATCCCACGCCGTTCGCGCCGCGGGTTCGACGCGCGCGACGCCATGCGGAGCCAACATCAGCTTGCGGTCCGGTATGCCATTGGCGCGTAGCACGCGTCTGACCCAATCAGCCAGCACGACTACGCGATCGACACTCGTGAGCACGCGTCTGATCTCGTCGTGACGCCGCTTCATCAGCGTCGACATCCGCAGGGCCGTCCACCCGCCGCCCGAGAGCCCGGCATGCGCGATCGCTTCACCGACGGCTTCGGGGGCCGACGCGATCATCCGGCTCACGGTGCGGTTGAGACCCAGGCCGTGGAGGGTGCAGGCCGTACATTGCCGAACGTCGAGACGGCCGTCGCATTCTTCGCTGCCCCAGCGGAGCATCGTGCCGCGCTGACACGACACCGTGGGCGTGTGGTAGGTGAACACGACAGGGAGTCCGCGTTTCTTCGCGCGCGCGATCAGCTCGCCGGAACAGGCCGGTGTCAGCGCGTGCTGGTGCACGAGGTCCGGCCGTTCGGCCTCGAGCACCGCGTCGAACGCGAAAGCCGCGACCGAATCACCCCCGCCGTAGAGCGCCTCGAGCCCGTCGGGCTGCGACTGAAACGGAAACCGCCGCACCGGGACGCCGTCCATCGCGTAGCTGGCAGCCTGCGCGCCGGGTGCCGCGATCACGGCACGCACGCCGTCGGCCCATAGACGGCGGCACACGTCGCCCACGTAGACCTCCGTGCCTCCCATGGGGTCGGGGGCGTACGAAAAAGTCACGTGCAGGACCTTCATCGTCCGCGCCCGAGGAGCGCCTTCGTCTTGTCGTACATCGTGCGGCTCAGAACGGTCGCGCCGAACCGTCGCGCGACGCCGGGATCGCTCAGGTACGACGGCCGGCACCGGATCGCCGCGAGATAACAGCGGCGCGCGTCGGCGTTGTGTCCGAAGCCGAAATACTTTTCGGCCAGGTCGAGGTAGTGCGCGCCGTAGACGCGGCGCATGACGTCCTCACGGCTCGGCTCGAACGGGAACCCATCCTCCTGCGGCTCGAAGACGCGATCGAGGAGCCAGAAGATCGACCGCTCCTCCGATCCGTCCTTCGAAATCTTCGTGTGATGGTTCGCGCCGTGCACCCGATAGTCCGCGATGACGTCGTCCAGGAAGTAGAAGGGATGCTTCCGCGCGATGAGGACGCTGAAGTACCAGTCGTTGAACGCCAGCCCGGCGGGCACCGGAACATGCTCGAGCCAGGCTTCCCGGCGGCCCGCGGCCGCCGGCGCGCAAACGAAGTTCTGTTCCAGCAGGCGGATGAACTCGCTGCCCTTGAAATCGCCTTCGTGCGGCGCCGCCGTAATCGTGCCGGTCTCCACGCCGCGCTCGTCGATGAGCGCCGCGCGGCCGTAGACGAAGCCGACGTCGGGGTTCGTCCGCGAGCACGCGGCAGACCTCGGACATGAAGTGCGGCCGGTACCGATCGTCGGGATCGATCCGGGCGATGAACGTGCCGCGCGCGAGTCCGAGCGCCTCGTTGACGGTCGTGACGTGGCCGCGATTGCGATCGTGGCGGACGACGCGCAGGCACGGGTCGGCGTACATCTCGAGCACCTGCGGCGTCTCGTCGGTCGACCCGTCGTCAACGACGACCACCTCGAACGGCGGCGCGTTGGTCTGGTTGAAGATGCTCGTCAGGCAGTCGCCCAGGAACCGCGCGTAGTTGTAGCTGGGGATGACGACGCTGAGAAGAGGTGTCGAGGTCATCGCTGCTTGATCACGCGCGCCGGCACGCCGACGGCGGTGACGTTGGGCGGCAGGTCGCGCACGACGGCGGCGCCGGCGCCGACGATCGTCCACTCCCCGACCGAGACCTTGTCGATGACCGTCGCGCCGGCCCCGATGTAGCAGCCGTCGCCGAGGCGCGTGTTCCCGGCTGCGGCCGCGCCCGGGTTCAGATTCACGAAGTCACCGACCACGGCGTCGTGCGAGATCGACGCGTTCACGTTGAGGATGACGTGCGCGCCGATGCGCACACGCGCGGTGATGATGCTCCCCGGCGCCAGGCACGTGCCCGGCCCGAGCGTCACGTCCAGTCCCACGAGGGCCGCCGGGTGCCGCAGCGTCAGCCAGATGTCCGGGACGCCCAGCGCGTCGACCCGTTCGGCCAGGCGCTTGCGCGTGGCGTTGTCGCCAACGGCGACGATGCACCGGAGCCGTGGCTCGGTGCGCGCCAGGCGCTCGAGCATCGACACGTCCCCGATGATCTCGACCGGTCCGCAGCGCCCGACCGGCTTCCCGTCGTCGAGGCATCCCAGGAGCCGCATCGCGGCACCGGCCCGGCGCACGTCGCCCACGTAGGAGCACACTTCCGCCGCGTGGCCGCCGGCGCCGATGACGAGCACGGCGAGATCGCCTGGCTGGGCTGCTGGGAATGGCATCGGCGGGCAATCCTGGGGTCAGCCCCGCGCTTCCGGGCCGACGTGCTTGAAGGTCTCGATCAGGCCGACGAGCTCGCGATGGCCCATCGACCCGATCTGCGTCAGTTCCTTCAGCCACTTGGCGTTGCGGTAGAAAATCGACTCCGGGTCGGGAATCAGGCCCGAGACGATCGCGTCGATCATCTCTTCGCTGCCGATCGCGACACTCGTCCGCGGCCGGAACCCTTCGTCGAGCATCCGGGCGGTGGAGACGCGATAGTTACGACGGTCCTGATCCTGGGCCGGGACGTGCTGCACGCGCAGACGGGGATTGAGCGCTTCGAAGACGCCGACCAGATCGGCCACCCGCAGGTTTTCGTTCGCGATGTTGTAGCAGCGGTGCCGGCGTTCCGGATGTTCGAGGAAATGAATGAACGCTCGGGCGCAATCCCCCACGTGCAGGAACGGACGCCACTGCGATCCGTCGCCAAAGACCTTGATCTGTCCGTACAGCACGGACTGGAAACTGAAGATGTTGACGACCAGATCGAACCGCATCCGCGAGGAATAGCCGAAGAGCGTGCCATTGCGAAGAATCGTGGGCGACCACCGCGTGTCCGCGAGCTCGCCGAGGATCTGTTCTGCCGTGACCTTCGAGCTGGCGTAGACCGTGAGCGGATTCGTCGCGCCGCCCTCGTCGATCTCACGGTCAGCCTCACCATAGATCGAGCACGACGATGAAAACAGGAACTGCACGCGCTGATCGCGCGCGAGCTCGGCCAGCCGCGCGGTGACGCCGACGTTCACCTCTTCCGTGAGATCCGGGTGCAGGTCGGCCGATGGATCATTCGAAATCGCGGCGAGGTGGATCACGGCGTCGCAGCCGTCGAGCAGCTCGCGCCCGAGCTTCGGCGACGCCGCGATCGCGCGGAGGTCTTCGCGGATGACCTGGGGCGCCGGCGTCAACCGCTTCAGGTGGTCGAGGCCGAAATAGCCCAGGTCCACGATGCGGACCTGATGTCCGCGCGCGATGAGCTTCGGGACGAGCACCGAGCCGAGGTAGCCGGCGCCGCCCGTGACGAGGACTCTCATGCGCGGGCCTCCTGACGAACGCGGCCGACCGAATCGGGCCGGCACGCGGCCTCTGCTTCGGCCAGGACCTTGGCCACCGTCCGCATCTCGTCCTCCGTGATCGACGAGTAGAACGGCAGCGTGATCACGCGCCGGCTGAGGTCTTCCGTCACCGGCAGCGGCCGGTCGGCGTACTTCCGGAAGAACGTCTGCTCGTGGATCGGCGGGAAGAAGTACGCCCGCGTCTCGATGCCTCGTGCCGCGAGAAACTGCACGATCGCGTCCCGGCTCGCCTTGAACTTCGGCGGCAGGAGAATCGTGTAGTCCTTGTACGTCGACCGCGTTCCGGCCGGGGCCTCCATGACGCGGAAACACGTCGCGCGATGAATCATCCGCGCGTAGAACGTCGCGCGTGTGGCGCGGGCCTCGAGCAGCTCGTCGAGGCGGGCGAGATTCCGCAGGCCGACGAGCGCGTGGAACTCGCTCATCTTCCCGTTCAGGCCCGGGTACTGGGCGTCGTACTGGGACTCGATGCCGTAGTTGCGCATCTTCTTCAAGCGCGCGATGAGCCGATCGTCATGGCTCGAGACGATCCCGCCCTCGACGCTCGTCATGACCTTCGTCACGGACGTCGAGAAGATCTCCGCGGCGCCGCTGCCGCCGACTCTGACGCCCTGGTGCGCCGAGCCGAACGCATGCGCCGCGTCGTAGAGCACCGGAATCGGCGCGCCACCGGATCCGCGCGCCTCGTTGATGACCGCGTCGATCGCGTCCGTCCGGCACGGCAACCCGTACATGTGCACCAGGAGCGCGGCGCTGACGTCGATCGTGCTCCGAAGCACGCGGGCCAGGTCCTCGGGGTCGACATTCCCGTCGTCGGCGATGTCCACGAACACCGGTGTGCAACCCGCGTAGAGCACCGCCTGCCCCGTCGCCACGAAGCTGAAGCTCGGCATCACGACACGCGTGCCGCGCGGCACGCCGAGCGCCTGGAGCGTCATGATGAGCCCCGCGGTGGCCGATGACAGACACACCGCCTGGGTGCCCAGATATGCCCCGGCTTCCGCCTCGAACTGCTGCACGTAGCGGCCGAAGTTCGTCACGCGGCCGTTGCCGAGGATCTCGCGGAACGACTCCTCGAGCGATTCGAGGGGCGGAAGATCAGCTTTGATCAGTGGAATGCGTTGGGTGGACATGGCTCCTGCTCAAACAATGAGGCCCCATTGCAATGGCTTTCCAGTACACGTCTTGATGGCGCCGGGCCATCTCACGCGGCGTGAACAGCTCCGCGCGCCGCAGCGCTCCATCGCGAAGCCGGTATCTCATCGCGGCATCGCCCGACATCCGTTCGATCGCCTGTGCGATGGCGTCAACGCTCGACGGATCGAAGAACAAGGCGGTCTCTCCCGCGTACTCCCGCAGAGGCGGGATGTCGGAACAGGCGATCGGCACGCCCTGCTCCATCGCTTCGAGCACCGGCAGTCCGGCGCCTTCGAACAGGCTGGGAAACACGATGAACTGCGTGAGCGCGTACAGCGCGAGCAGTTCGTCGGAGGCGATGAACCCCGTGAACCGGACCTGATCTTCGAGCCTGAGCTCGCGCAGCCGCCTCTGGATCGCGGGCCAGACGTGCGCCTGTTTGCCCGAACAGACGACCTGGACGATCCGGCCCTGGTCGCGTAGCTTCGCAACCGCGTCGAGCAGGCGCGCGTGATTCTTGTGCTCGTTCGTCATCGCCGGATAGAGCGCGAACGCGTCCGGCAGCTGCCAGCGCTGCCGAAGCCGCTCGCAGAGCTCACGCGACGGGCGCTGGTGGACACCGAGCGACGACGCAAGTGGAATCGTCACGACCTTGTCCGCCGGCACCCCGTACTGCCGGACGATGTCGTCGCGCACGAAGTTGGAGTCGGCGACGACCATCGTCGCGTGCGCCATCGCCGCCGGATACGCGGCTTCGCGCCAGGCCAGGTGGCTCTTCGAAAAGAACGCCGGAAAATGACGGTGCTGCAGATCGTGAACGGTCAGCACGGCCGGAACGCTCGTCTGTTCGTAGTGCGCGATGTACGGGAAGTGCACGACGTCGGCTCCCAGCCGTTCGATGAACCCGTCCGAAACGACGACGGGCGGTTGCGCCCGCTCGGGCGCCTGCTGCCCGGCCAGCTTCAACGTGTGCCGCCAGATGCGGCCCGCGGGGCCGCGCGCGGGCCCGAGCCACTTCTTCAACCCCTCCGCCGGCGAAGCCGCTTCGACCGGCCTCGCGACGATGTCGTGATCCGGCCCGACGAACGGCCGCATCCAGTCTCGATCCTCGTTCGAGGCGAGCACGGTATACGCCCACTCGCCGCGCGCCTCGTCGCGGAGACCGGCTGCGAGCGCCATCAGATACTGCTCGAGGCCGCCCTGCACTCCTTGCGTGATCTGTGCCTCAATGGCGACGCGGAGAACACGCTCACGCTTCTGAAAAGCGCGGATCGGTCCGTCGGGTACATCGGGTACGACGGGTACGTCGGGTCCGTGGAACGAACTGACGCGTGTCATCTTTTCTTCAGGCCTTCCGATTCCGATACTCGCTCGGGCCACTACCAAAGATGACGAGCGACAGAACGTTCCTCGGACCCGACGTACCTGACGTACCCGTTGTCCCCGACGTACCGACCATCGGACCGCCATCGGGACAAGCGCTGTCCACTGCGTCTCGCGGTCTCATGCGGAGATGTTCGCTTCCGCGACGTCTTCCGGCGCCGACGCCGTGCGAAGCGTGAATTGCGACGGGAAATTGAGCACGCCCGCGTATTCGTCCCGGTAGTGCGTCATCGGCGGTGTCGAGACGATCAGATCCGGCAGGCAATCCCAGAGATCGATCATCCCGTCGTCGGTGTAGATGCTGACCTGCCAGAAGTACACGCCGGGTTGGATCGGAATGCCGGGCAGCGAGTGCGTGAGCTCGTGGATGCCTGGCGCGAACTCGAGATCGGTGGCGGCCGTGCCCCAGAGGTTCTGGCCTGTCGGTGACAGCAGCGCGATGCCGTGCCGCGCGCGGCGGATCGGCGTGCGCACCTCCAGCTGAAACGTCACCTCGACCGGTCCGGTCGTCGTCAGGACATTCCCCTGCGACGAACCGTGTCCGTCCAGGTGCCAACCGAGGAACTTCGCCTGCTTCACGTCCGTCTCGTCCGGGTCCGCCTCGCGCTGCGCGGCGCGGCGGAACGAGGCTTCGTAGGCGCCGAGCACCGGCGCCGCCGGACCAGAGCCCGCCAGGCGTCCCGACTGCAGCCAGAGACAGCGCGTGCACAGCCGGCGCAGCTGATTCATCTGGTGGCTGACGAGCAGCACCGTGCGGCCGCCGCGGTTGACCTCCTGCATCTTGCCGAGGCACTTCTGCTGGAACGCCGCGTCGCCGACCGCCAGGACTTCATCGATGAACAGGATGTCCGGCTCGAGATGCGCGGCCACCGCGAATGCGAGCCGCATCTGCATGCCGGAGGAATAGTGCTTCACGACGGTGTCGACGAACGACTCGACTTCGGCGAACGCCACGATCTCATCGAACTTGCGGCGGATCTCCGCGCGGCGCATGCCGAGAATCGCGCCGTTCAGGTAGACGTTTTCGCGGCCCGTGAGCTCGGGATGAAAGCCCGTTCCGACTTCCAGGAGCGATCCGACGCGTCCCCGGACCACCGCCTGGCCGGAGGTGGGATCCGTGATCCGCGAGAGGACTTTCAGGAGGGTGCTCTTGCCGGATCCGTTGCGGCCGACGATGCCGACGATTTCGCCTTCGCCGACCTCGAACGACACCTGATCGAGCGCCGAGATCCACTTTCGGCGCGCCGGACGTCCAAGCGCCTGCCCGGCCAGACGCCGTACCGCGCGGACCGGCGCCTTGACCGCATGCGCGATCGAGTCGCGCAGCGTACCGTAGACCTCGCGCTGCCCGAGCTGATACCGCTTGGTCAGCCGATCGGCACGAATCGCAATGGTGCTCACGGCCGGGCGCTCCCGACCTGAGCGCAGTCCTTCGTGCGCTTCGTGGTCATGGCTCTTGGCGGGCAACCCATGCGCCGATCCGGTCTCACTAGATCACGTCCGCGAACGTGCGTTCCATGCGCCGGAAATAGAACAACCCGGCGAGGAGGATCGCGCACACCGCGCCGATCGAAATCACGACCGTCGCGTCGGGCGCGGTCGTCTTCCCCAGGAGCGCCCAGCGGAAGCCGTCGACGACGCCCACCATCGGATTGAGCGCGTACAATGGCCGCCATTCGGGCGGCACGATCGACGTCGGATACACGACCGGCGTCGCGAAAAACCAGAGCTGCGCGAGAAACGGCACCGTGTACCGAATGTCGCGGTACTTCACATTCAGCGCCGAGAGCCAGAAGCCGACGCCGAGCGCCGTCATGACGGCCAGCAGGGCCCAGAGCGGGACGGTCCAGACGTACCCGCCGAGCGTGAGGCCGTAGTAGGCGCCGTAGAAGCCAATCAGGCACAGCAGGACGATGAACGAGATCGCAAAGTCGAGCAGGCCGACGCCGACGGCCGCGATGGGCATGATCACGCGCGGGAAATAGACTTTGGTAATCAACCGCTGATTCGCGACGACGCTGTTGCTCGACTCGGTCAGCGCAAAGGTGAACAGCTGCCACGGCAGCAGCGCACAGAACGCGAACACCGGATACGGCAGGCCGTCCGACGGAAGACCGGCGAACCGGCCGAAGACAATGCTGAAGATCACCATCGTCAGGACTGGCTGCAGCACGGCCCACCCGATCCCCAGTGCCGCCTGCTTGTAGCGAATCTTCACCTCACGCCAGATCAGGAAGTACAGCAGTTCGCGGTACTCCCACACCTCGCGCAGCCGGATGGGCACCCATCCGCGCGCGGGCGCGATGATCTGAATCGGCAGATCGACAGCCGCAGCGGCCGAACGGGTGGTGGTGAGCGGAGCGGACATCCGACGAAACGTCACACGTCAAACTTCAAACGACAGGCATCGAACTTCGGACGGCCAACCTGGGTGAATGAGGACGTCCTTTGCATTCGAAGTTCGAAGTTCCACTGTGGCCGGTCGCGGTTGTCGCGACCGGCCGGTGTGGTGCTCAGGCTTTGCTGGCCGAGCGCTGGTAGTACTTCCCGTATTCCTTCCGGTAATACGGCGAATAGTAATAGGAATGCCGCTCGATGTGGACGCGATTCAGGACGACGCCGACGAATTTCGCGCTGGCGCCCTTGAGCTGCTCAATGGCCGCCGCGGCGTTCTGGCGGGGCGTCATTTCGGATCCCACCACGAACAGGACGCCGCCCGCGGTGTGCGCGACGAGCGCCGCGTCGGTCACCGGCATCACGGGCGGCGCGTCGATCAGAATCCAGTCGTACTTCTTTCGCAGTTCGGCGAGCAGCTCTTCGTATTTCTTCGAGCCCAGGAGCTCCGCCGGGTTCGGCGGGATGTGGCCCGCCGGCAGCAGCGTCAGGTTCGCCACCGTCGTCGGCCGCGCGGCGTCCGCGAGCGTGGTGTCTCCGACGAGCACGTTCGACAGTCCCGGCTCCTGCGGGCGGCCGAGCGCTTCGTGCATGCGCGGGCGGCGCATGTCCGCGTCGATCACGAGCGTCTTCTGACCGGCTTGCGCAAGCGTGATCGCCAGGCTGCTCGAGACGAGCGTTTTGCCTTCGTGCGGCCCCGTACTCGTGATGACGAGCGACCGGCTGCCCTCGTCGGCCGATGAGAACAGAATGGCGGTCCGCAGCGCGCGGATCGCTTCCGAAAACGCCGGCGGCACGCTGTCCTGCAGCATCGGCGCCTCGCCGGCCGCTTCCTGGGACGTGACGGCCGGAATCATGCCGAGGAACGGCAGTTCGAGGTGGGCCTTCACCTCGTCCGGCGATTTGATGCGGCTGTCGAAATACTCGAACCCGAACGCGAGCACGAGCGCGAGGATCAGGCCGCCGGCCGCCGACATCATCAAATCGCGCTGGACCAGCGGCAGGATCGGAAACTGCGGCGTCTCGGCCGCGTCCACGATCTGGATGTTGCTGCCCTTGAACTCCCCGGACACGCCGCCCTCGTTGAGCTGCTCGAGGAGCTTTTCGTACAGCTGCCGCTCGCTCTTGGCGTCCATGTCGAGCTGGCTGTAGGCCATCATCTTGCGGTCGAGCCCCATGGCCGCGCCCTTCTGCTCGTTGAGGCTCCCCTCGAGCGACTGGACACGCTGCTCGGCGGCGCGGTAGTCGCTTTCGAGCGCGGCGACGACGTTGGTCATCGCCGACTGCAGCTCGTCTTCCGCCTGCTTGATGCGCGCGTTCGACGCGATGACTTGTGGCATCTTGTCGCCGAACTGCACCGTCAGCTTCGCGTGGTCATCGCGCAGCGTCGCGAGGTTCGTCTTGATCGTCTGGATGGACTCGTTCGCCACGATCGCGGGCAGCGAATCGAGCGGCTTGTTCTCGGTCTTCAGCGCCAGATACTGCTGGTAGGCCGCGTGCTTGCCGACGAGCTCGAACCGCGCGTCGACGACCTGCGTCTGGATCGCGGTGAGTTTCTGCAGGACGATGTTCTGGCGGTCGTCCACCGCCGCCGCGTTGTTCGTTTCCTTGTACTGCTGCAGGGCGCGATCGGCCGTGTCCACCTTGGCCCGCTGTTCCTTCAACTGATCGGCGAGCCAGCTGTTGGCCTCCTTTGACGCGGCGAGGCGCGACTCCAGCGTGTAGAGCTTGTACTGATTGGCGACCTCGTTGGCCGCCCAGGCCGCGTATTCGGCATCCGGCGATCGATACCGGATTTCGACCAGGCTCGACGCGCGAATCGGCGCGATCGTCAGGCCGCCCTGGAACTCGCTGATGGCCGCCGACTGCGCGAGCGCCGTCTCGGCTGCGGGCGTGGTCGCGACCGGCGCGGGGGGCGCTTCGGCGGTGGACGACAGCAGGCGCGTGACGGCCGATCGCGCCGCGTTGAACAGCCCGCCCATGCTGAACGAGAAACTGGGAGAGGGCGGCACGTGCTCCGGCCGGAAGCGCGCCTCGCGCGCCTGCACGACCCGTCCGGAGAGCGCGCGGCTCTGCAGGATCTTGTGCTGCGTCGGCAGGTAGCCGTCGTCGTACCAGGCGTCACGCTCCTCGAGCACGCCGGTGATGCTCGTCGCCCGGCGCGAGGTTTTTTCGATCATGAGCTGCGCCGACGACTGATAGATCGGAACCGTCCGGACGCTGTCGACCGCGCCGGAGAGAAACACCAGCAGGAAGCCGGGAATCGCGACCCACCGCCGCTTGTAGAACACGCGGAGGTAGTGGGTCGGATGAAACGACTGTCCCGATCGACGAGCCTGCAGAGCTGTGGGTTTGGTCATGAACGCCTGCTACATGATCCGACGCGCGACGATGATCGTGTCGCCCGGTTGCACGATGTCTTCCAGCTTGACGTCCTTGATCTCCTGCGGCTCCGGCTTGCCGGCCGCTTTGCGCAGGATCTTGAGACCGCGGTGCGTGCCTTTTTCGGTCACGTCGCCGGCGAGCGCAAGCGCCTGACGCACCGTCATCCCGGCCGTCGCGGCGTACGCGCCGGGCGATCGCACCTGTCCGGTGATCGTGATGAGCTGTCCCTTGGAGACGCGCACGTGATCGCCGTCCTGAAGCGGGATGTTGTCGGTCGCGTTCCCCTTCTCCATCCCGCGCAGGCTGAGCGAGATCACGTCGGTCCCGCCTGCCGCCTCACCGTCCTTGGGCGGGGCCACGCGCACCACGAGCACTTCGTCGCCCGCGTCAGGCGTGGTCATGCCGGCTTTGACGAGCGCATCGAAGACGCGCAGCTCGCCGGCGAACTTGAGCTCGCCCGGCGTCCGTACCGCGCCGGTGATGGACACACGTTTGCTCTCGATGGGCTCGAATTCGACGCGCACCTGCGGGTTGCGGACCCAGTCGCCCTCGAGCCGCCTGCGGAGATCCGCTTCGAGCTCGGAGGCCGTGAATCCGGCCGCCTTGAGCCGGCCCAGAAAGGGATACGCGATCATCCCGTCGGAATCGACCGGGAACTTCCCCGAGAAGTCCGGCACGCCCAGAACCGTGATGGTCAGATAGTCGCGCGAGACGATTCTCGGTGTGCCCGGCTGCTGGGCCAGCGTCGTCGTGGACACCGCCACGAGGAGGCCCGCGAGCAGGCCGGCGCGCGCGGTCTTAGTAGCCATACGTGAACGACCCTCCCGCCTTGAAGCCTTCGTATCCGCGGAACGCCGCGTCAGACTCGCGACGGCCGTGATCGACGTCGAAGCCGACCCGGATGTTGTCGCCGAGCCGGCGGCCGACGCCGACGCCGTACGTCGTCAGGCGATCGCGCTGGGCCTTCTGCAACCCGGCGTCATCGCCGATGAAGCCCTGATAGGCGAGCCGCGCGCGGCCCACGCGTCCGACGACATCCCACCAAAACCCGAGGGCCTGCTTGACGTCGAACATCACCGCGGTCGCCACGTAGTAGGGCTTCTCGGCCTGGAACGAATAGTCGAGATTCCGATCGACCTTCACGCCGATCCGCGTGACCTCGCGCATCACGTAGCCCACGTCGACAGCGGCGACGACGCCCGAGAAGTCCGGCACCGTTGCGCTTTTCGCGTTGAAACGGCGGAAGCCGACGGATGCCTTGCCCGAGAGAAGCGCCGACGGCTTCATCTCGAGCCCCGGCACCACCGTGACGCTGTTGCTGTCGCGGACGTGTGAGAACTCGAAGACGTCGTTCGAGACACCGGTCCGCACGACGAACGTCGTCAGCGGCGTGAGGTCCATGCGGAACGCGACGGCGCCTTCAGTCACTTCCCTGTTGAGCGCGGCCGTCAAGGTGTCGCTGCCGAGGCCGTCGTCGCTGAAGTCGATCCTTTCGCGGCGCGTCTCGATGTCCAGACGGCTCCGGCCGCCCAGATGCACGAGGCCGCCCAGTCCGGCGGTCGTCCGCTGCTGACGCACGCGCTGGTCGATTTCCATGTTCGGCCGCTGCCGCGTGCTCACGATGCCGCCGCTCACGAACGGCGTCACCGTCGCGAGGTCGAGCTCGAGCCGGCCGAGCTGCGTCGTGTTCAGCGACCGCTGCCCATCGGCTTTCTGGAAGTAGGTCCACTCGACGAGGGTCTCGCCGCTCAGCCGCGCCCGGCCAATACGCAGCCAGGTGTCGACGCCGGGGCCGAACGTCGCCGTGAAGTCGCGAGTCGGGAGGTTCGCCGAGTTGAAGACATTCGTATCGACGCCCAGGTTGCGGACCGAAAACCGCGGCGTGAGCGCGAGCGGACCGAGGTGCATCCGCGCTTCTTCGGCCGGATCGCCGCCGGCCGTCTGCGCGAACGCCAGGGCCGGCAGGCTCGCGAGCAGACATACCCCTGCAGCCATCCGGCGGAGGGGTTCGTTCGAGACGGAGACGATGAAAGACACGTTAGTCAAGGCTCCCGGGCCGGCGCCTCTGGGGCGCCGGCACGGGCGTGGTCGTATTAGATGGTTGACGGGACGAAAGAAGACGTGATCGTGCCGATGACTTACTTACTCGCGCTGCGCGTGCCGATCGCGATCGCCGCCGCAGCTCCCGCGCCGGCAGCAACAGCCACAGCGAGGCCGGCGGCCGCCCGCAATCGATGTTCACATCGCTCTTGTTCATCTGCGCGGGGGCCGACAGCACGAACGGACCCTCCGTGCAGACGATCTTCTTCTGCTTCAGGTTGACCAGCTCGACCAGCATCCGCTGATTGAGCTCCACGTTCGAGAAACTGAACAGGCCCTTTTCGGTGAGCGGCTGGGTCGCCACCACCTGTCCGGTGCTCGGGTTGCGGAGCTGGACCGAAAAGTCCCTGTACGGTTGCTTGGCTTCATCGGTGGCCTTGCCGCCGAGGACGCCAGCCGTCTGCTGGGCCATCATCGGGGCAGCACCCACCGCCATGAAGAATGCGGTTGCTGCTGCTAAGACACGTCGGGTGATCATCTCCCTACCCTTCCTTGGACGGATCGACTACCACGAAAGTATGGTGTCAGATTGTCAGGGAAGCGGTCGGCAGAGTCAAATCAGCCTCCCGGGTGAATGTATCCAAAAAATGGCCTGAAAGTATCATTCTTGATACACGGACCTCATTTGCGCGAAGAAAGCAGGGACCTCGAAACGCTCAGTTGTCTCACTTTTCGGTAGAGATTTGTCCGTTGGATACCGAGAGCTTTCGCCGCCTCTCCGACCCGGCCATGGTGTCTCATGAGCATCGCGCTGATGCAGTCGCGCTCGAACCTGGCCTTCGCCTCCCGGAGGGTCAGACCCGGGTCCACCCTGGCCGCGAGGCCCTCGAGACTGACCTGGTCCAGGAGGTCGTCGAGCTGAATGACAGGCCGTCGGACCAACCGCACGAGCGTGCTGACCAGTTGCTGAAGCTCTCGCGCATTGCCGTGCCACGGCAGCGCGGAGAGGAGCGTCAGGGCGGAGCGGCTGAAGCTCTTCTGGGGTCCTTCACAAGCTTTGCGCAGGAAGTGGGCCGCGAGCGCCGGAATGTCCTCACGCCGCCGGCGAAGGGGCGGCACTTCGATGACGGTCTGCACCAGACGCTCATAGAGGTCGCGGCGGAGCCGGCCATCGGTCACCGCGGCTTCGACCATCGGATCGAAGAGCGCGATGACGCGGATGTCGAGCTCGACGAGGGTCCGTTTCTCAGCGACCATGGCTTCGCGATCGCGAAGCAAGCGGGCCAGTCTTCCCTGCACGCGGGCTGGCGTCTCGACGAGATTCGTGAGCAGGAGCGTGCCGCCGGTGGCCTGAACGACAGCCCCGCCGCGGCCGACTCGCTCGACGATGGGCGGCTTCCCGTCCGGCTGCCGGCGATCGGCCGCCAGGCCGAAGAGCCGCCGCTCGAGCTCCTGCGGCGAGCCATCCGCGCCGTCAAGGGCGACGAACGGTCCCTGGTCCTTGCCTTCGGCTCCGCGATGGATCGCCCGCGCGACGAGCTCGCGTCCGGTACCCGGCTCGCCGGAAATGAGGACGCCGCCCCGGATGTCAGCGGCGGCGCGAACCAGCTCCGTCACGGACTGCATGGCAGCCGATTGGGCGAAGAGCGGTTCGACGTCAGGCTTTTCCGAAGCCGCGGCCGTGTCTGCAACCGATCGATCGCGCGCGTTGGTGAGCACGACCAGGACGTCCCGCTCGTCGAACGGCCACGGCAGCAAATCGATCGTGGCGGCCCCAAGAGCTTCGCCGGCCACGAGCGGATTGGCAGGATCGATGATCGCGGCGATCGGCTGATGTGCGTACCGGGATCGAAGCACTCGGATCGCGCCAATCGCGGCGCGGTCGTCCGCCAGATCCACCACGCACAACGCGAACCGGCGCGAGGCGAGCAATCGCACCGCGTCGGTGACGTCCGGTGCGGCCGTCACGGCCACGCCCGTCCGCGTCAGGCGATCGCCCACCGCGGTCCGATCGCGCGATGTCGCAGGGAGGTACAGGACGTTCGCGGTTTGCGCGGAGGCGTCTTTGTCGGCCGCCGCGGCGTCGGCGGGCCGTCCGACCGTCAGGCTCGGCGCCATTACCTGGCCTCTCCGCCTTTCTTCGCGACGGGCACCCGCTGGAACCGTCCGTCGCCATCCGGGTCTTCCTCGACGCGGTCGAAGGCGCCATCCAGGCGATACACGAGCCGCCGCGTCGCGAATCCCTGCCCCTTCAGGTCGAGATCGACGCGCGTCATCTGGCCCCGTTCGTACAGCTCCCACTTGTCCATGCGTCCATCGAGATCGGTGTCTTCTTCAGCACGGTTGACGACGCCGTCGACGTAGAACTCACGTCGCGTGATGGTGCCATCCGGTTTGGCGGCTTCTTCGACGCGCTCGATCGTGGTCGCGCTCGCCGGCGTGTGTTCCCCGGCGCCGTTCGCCGGCACGTAGTACTCCCACCGGTCAGGCCGCTCGTCGCCGTTCAGGTCGATTTCGATCATCTTCACCCGCACGCCGTCCATGTGCGCGCGTGTGTCGGTCTTCCCGTCCCCGTTCTTGTCGGAGAGCAGCTGCTCGAGCCGTCCGGTCTGCTTGTTGTACACGGGCGTCGCGCCTCCAGGCGTGGCTTTGGCCACCGGCTGCCGGCAGCCAGCCGAGACAACGATGACGGCGGCCAGCGCCGCCAGACTGAAGCGGCGCATCGTCGTGCGCATGTGGAACGTGGACACTGATCTGTTGATTGGGTTGTCCGACGGAGTGATGTAGCTCCGCCCCGTCACTTACAGGTCGTTTCTCTGTAGGCCGGAACGTGCGGCTGTAAGTTACAGATTGCTTTGAACTTACAAACCTGTCCGCAGTTGCTGACCCGTCGTCAGTACGGCCGGACGTCCGCCGCGTCCACTTCGACGCTGACGCCCTGACCGATCAGATCGACGCTCAAAATGAGCCGTGCGTGCGCGCCCTTCCGGACCAGTCGTCCGACCACTCCTCGCAGCGGTCCCCATTGCACCTCGACGCGCATGCCCTCGTGGATCATCGGACACGGGTCGTAACGGAGCTCGCTTGCGACGAGCGTGCGGAGGCTCTCGATTTCCATGTCGGGAATCGGAGCCGGCTGGCCTTCGAAACAGACGAGGCTGACGACGCCGGAGCACTTGAGCACGGCCAGCGAGTCGGCTGGATCGATGCGCGAGAAGCAGTAGCCGGGAAACAGCGGCCAGTCCACTCGCTTCTTGCGATCCTTCCAGCGGCTCCACCGGGTGATCGTGGGAAGAAAGGCTTCGATCCGTTTGCTCTCAAGCTGGTTCAGCACCGCCGCTTCATGGCGCGACCGAGTCCAGACCGCGAACCAGGCGACGTCCGTCTCGACCCGTGGCCGGATCGACGGTGCGTGGCCATCGACGCCAACGTGAGTGTTGGCCGACGATTCCACCAGGCTGGTTCGCAACGACATCGACAAACCTCTCTGTATCAATATCGACCCGTGCCGCAATTCCTTAAGTCCATGGCATTTGCCGCCTCGGGGTACAGCGCGCCGGTGCCGCTTTTGTCGGCGACACCGGAACGAGCCGGAGCCTGATTGAGCAACCGACGTACCAGCGCCAGGAGGTGTCAGAAACGATACGGTTCGGGCGGGGTGGCGTGACCTAAGTGATTTTTCCGTCGCCAGTTGGATACGAATGTAGGTGGCGGTTCGCGCCGGACGGAGACGGCCCGGCCGGCGGCGGAATTGTCAGTTCTGGCGTGGTCAGGCGGTTTGTGTAAATGCCCCGACGCGCCGCGGTCAGGCGCCGGCGGCGGTGCCGGCTGGCGCTTCAGGCGCCTTGGACCGGTTGGCCCACCACCACCCGAGGAACGTCACGAAGACGGCCATGAGCCCCGGCCAGAGCCAGTGCAGGATGGTCGCCCACGTGCCGAGCCAGCCGGCGACGATGGGATCTTTGAGGATCATTTCGGCCGCCACCCAGCCGAGGACGCCGCCGCCGATCCAGATGATTGCGGGCCAGCGCCCCATCAGCCGGGCCAGCAGACCACTGCCCCAGATCACGATCGGAATCGAGAGGCCGATGCCGAACGCCACGAGAAGAAAATCGCCATGCGCGGCGGCGGCCACCGCGAGGACGTTGTCGAGGCTCATGATCACGTCAGCCAGGATGATGATCCAGACTGCTTCACGTAGCGTGGCGCCCTGACGGATCTTGCCGCCGCCGTGCGCGCCATGGGCGTCGCCGCCATCCTGCCGCACCAGCCTGAACGCGATCCAGAGCAGTGCCACCCCGCCGACCGCGCGCAGGAACGGCACCAGCAACAGTTGCGTGATGATCGCGATGAAAAGGAGCCTGAGCAAGACGGCGCCGAGCGATCCGCCGATGCGTCCCAGAAACTGCTCGCGGGCCGGCAGGTTGCGGACGGCCAGCGCGATGACGAGCGCGTTGTCGCCGGCCAGGCTGAGATCGATCAGAACGATCGCCAGCCAGCGCATCCAGAATTCAACAGTCCAGAGTTCGACTACGTCCACGGAGAATCACCGACCAATGAAAAGAGAGAGATTCGGTGTGGCGATGAGCGCTTCGCTCACGCTTCCGAGCAGCAGGCGCTCGAGTCCGGTCGAGCCGCGCGCGCCAATGCCGACGAGCGTCGCGCGGAACTTCTCGGCCATCGCTTTGATCTCGCGGATCGGAACCCCCGCTTTGACGACGCCTGTCGCGTTCCAGCCCGCCCGTTTGAACTCTGCCGCCAGACCATCGACCTGAGCGCGAGCCTCGCGTTCGAGCTCGCGCGTGGCCTTCGCGATCTCGGCGCGCACGAGATTCGCCGCTTTCGTCGGCAGGAGGGGCAGCGATCTGACGGACGGCGGTTCGATCACGCGCAGGATCGTGACCGGCGCGCCGTTTCCGCGCAACGCGGCGAGCTTCCGCGCGGCGGCAGTGGCGTGCTCCGAGGCGTCGACCGCGATCAGCAGGCGGAGGCTGGCGGGATCCCGCTTGATCACGACGACGTCGCACTGCGCGGCGCGCGTCACGGCCGCGCTCACACTTCCCAGCGCGAGCCCGGCGATCTTGCCCAGCCCGCGCGCGCCGACCACGATTGCGGTGGCGTTCCAGCGGTCCGCCTCTTCGAGGAGCGCCTTCGCGGGCGCACCTTCGAGGACGCCCGACGACACAGGCCCGGCGGTCTTGGCGAGTGTCGCCGCGGCTGTTTTGAGCGCGGCCTCGGCGTTCTGGCGATGCGCAGCGCCGGTTTCCGGCAGTTCGCTGCGCGAGTCCACCACGGTGACCACCCGGAGCTCCGTCCGGTCCGGCCACGGCAGCCGCGCCGCGGCGTCTCCCGCGCGGCGCGACCCCAGGGAGCCATCGGTGCCGACGAGGACTTTCCAGCCCGAAGGAGCTCTCTGATTCATTTGGTCGTTGGCACGGCGGTAAGATGCAGAAAGGCCCGGTATGGAGTTCAAAGACTACTATGCCACGCTCGGTGTCACGAAGAACACGACCGACGCCGAACTCAAGCGCGCCTATCGCAGGCTCGCGCGCCAATACCATCCCGATCTGAATCCGGGCGACACAACGGCCGAGGCGAAGTTCAAGGAGATCAACGAAGCTAACGAAGTGCTGAGCGATCCGGAGAAGCGCAAGAAGTACGACGAGCTTGGCGCGAACTGGCGGATGTACGAACAGGCGCAGCGCGACGGCGGGCCGGCGCCGCCCGGCGGCCAGGGCTGGTCAGTGAACTACGGCGGGGCCGGTGGCGGGGGATCGTACCGGACGATGACGCCCGAGGAGATGCAGGACCTGTTCGGGACCGCCGATCCATTCTCCGATTTCTTCCATACGTTTTTTGGCGGTTCGTCGTTTGGCGATGGCGTGGGCGGGCACGGACGCCGAACTCGCGCGCCCCGTGCCCGCCGGGGCCACGATCTCGAATCGACTGTCGATCTGACGCTCGAAGAGGCGTTCGCCGGGACGACCCGACGGGCCGCGATGACGCGCGACGGCAAGGAGCGTACGGTGGACGTGCGAATCCCGGCCGGCGTGAAGGACGGTGCGCGGGTGCGCGCAGCCGGTGAAGGCGCTCCGGGATCGGCCGGCGGGTCGGCCGGCGACCTGCTCCTCACCGTACGCATCAGACCGCACCCGCGCTTCGAGCGCCGCGGCCAGGATCTCTACACACGCGTGGCCGTCCCGGTGACGACCGCCGTGCTCGGCGGCGAGATGAGCGTGCCGACGCTCGCCGGGTCCACGTTGCGGCTGAGGGTGCCCGAACTGACCGCGAACGGCCGCGTCTTCCGGCTGAAGGGCCATGGCATGCCCGCCGTCGGCAAGCCCAACGAGCGGGGCGATCTGTACGCGACCGTCGACGTGCAGTTGCCAACCGGCCTTTCGGAGGAGGCCCGCCAGCACTACGACGCGCTGCGGAAACTGGAGGCGTGACCGGCGCGCCGGAAGCGCGCCGCTCGACAGACTGGCAAGGACCTGACCCATGAACCTGAACAAGTACACTGAAAAAGCGCAGGAGGCGGTGCTCGCCGCACAGCCGCTCGCCGATCGCGCCGGCCATCCTGAAGTCGTTCCCGAACACCTGCTGCTCGCGCTCATCGCGCAGCGCGATGGCATCGTGCCGGCCCTGCTCGCGCGCATGGGCGTCGACGAGTCGGCGCTCGGTCCTGAAGTCCAGGGGCTCGTTGACAAGCTTCCGAACGTTCACGGAGGCTCGCAGCCGGGTCTCTCGTCGCGCCTGCGCAAAGTCCTGAACGCCGCCGAGCAGGAAGCCGAGCGGATGAAGGACGAGTTCACGAGCACCGAGCATCTCTTCCTTGCGATCGCGAGTGAAACGGGACGCGCGCCGGCGGCCGAAGCCCTGAAAAGGCGCGGCGTCACGAGAGACAGCGTGCTCCAGGCGCTCACCGGGATCCGCGGCTCCCAGCGGGTGACCGATCAGAATCCGGAAGGCAAATACCAGGCGCTCGAGCGCTACGGCCGCGATCTCACCGAGGTCGCCCGCAAAGGCAAGCTCGATCCCGTCATCGGCCGCGACGACGAGATTCGCCGCGTCATTCAGGTGCTCGCCCGGCGCACCAAGAACAACCCGGTGCTCATCGGCGAGCCCGGCGTCGGCAAGACCGCGATCGTCGAAGGGCTCGCCCAGCGCATCGTCCGCGGCGACATCCCGGACGGTCTTCGCGACAAGCGGATCATCGGGCTCGACATGGGCGCGCTGGTCGCGGGCGCGAAGTACCGCGGCGAGTTCGAGGAGCGCCTCAAGGCCGTCCTCAAGGAGATCGCCGACGCCCAGGGCCAGGTCGTCCTCTTCATCGACGAGTTGCACACGGTCGTCGGGGCGGGCGCGGCCGAAGGGGCGATCGACGCGTCGAACCTGCTGAAGCCGATGCTCGCGCGCGGCGAGCTTCACACGATCGGCGCGACCACGCTCGACGAATACCGCAAGCACATCGAGAAAGACGCGGCTCTCGAGCGTCGCTTCCAGCCGATCCTCGTCGGCGAGCCGACGGTCGAGGACACGATCAGCATCCTCCGCGGCCTGCGCGAGCGGTACGAGATCCACCACGGCGTGAAGATCAAGGACGCCGCGCTCGTGGCGGCGGCCGTGCTGTCCAACCGGTACATCTCGGATCGGTTCCTGCCCGACAAGGCGATCGACCTCATCGACGAGGCCGCGTCGCGCCTGCGGATGGAGATCGACTCCATGCCGGCCGAGCTGGACGAAATCGAGCGGCGGATCATGCAGCTCGAGATCGAGCGTGAGGCGCTCCGAAAGGAGTCCGACGCGGCCTCGAAGGAGCGTCTGGCCCGGCTCGAAAAGGAACTGGCCGGACGGAAGGAAGACCGTACCCGGCTCGCGGCGCAGTGGCAGCTGGAGAAAGATGCGATCCAGAGCGTCCGGGCGCAGAAGGAAGAACTCGAGCACCTGCGGCTCGAAGCCGAGCGCGCGCAGCGCGCCGGCGACTTCGCGAAGGCCTCGGAGCTTCAGTACGGCCGCATCCCGGCGCTCGAGCGCAAGATCGCCGAACACGAGCAGGCCGCGGCCAGGCCGGCGACCGGTCCCCGCATGCTCAAGGAAGAAGTCGACGAGGAAGACATCGCCGAGGTCGTCTCACGATGGACGCACATCCCCGTGTCGCGGCTCATGGAAGGCGACGTGCAGAAGCTGATCCGCATGGAGGAACGGCTGCACCAGCGCGTCGTCGGCCAGGACGAAGCGGTGACGGCGGTCGCCAACGCCATCCGCCGCGCGCGCGCGGGGCTCCAGGACCCCAATCGCCCGCTCGGCAGCTTCATCTTTCTCGGGCCCACGGGCGTCGGGAAGACCGAGCTTGCGCGTGCGCTGGCCGAGTTCCTCTTCGACGACGAGCATGCGTTGATCCGGATCGACGGGTCCGAATACCAGGAGAAGCACACCGTCTCTCGTCTCATCGGCGCGCCTCCCGGATACGTCGGCTATGAGGAAGCGGGACAGTTGACCGAAGCCGTGCGTCGGCGGCCCTACGCCGTCGTGCTGTTCGACGAGATCGAGAAGGCGCACGCCGAAGTGCTCAACGTCCTGCTGCAGCTGCTCGACGACGGCCGGCTCACCGACGGCAAGGGCCGGACGGTGGACTTCAAGAACACCGTCGTCATCATGACCTCGAACGTCGGCAGCCACGACATCGCGGCGCGGGCGGTCGCGGGCACGCCCGACCTGGACGAGGGCACGCGGCGGCTGTTGACCGAGGCGCTTCGCGCGCAGTTCAAGCCCGAGTTCCTGAACCGGATCGACGAGATCATCTTCTTCCACGCGCTCGGCCGCGAGCACATCCGGAAGATCATCGACATCCAGCTGGCGTCCCTCCTGAAGCGGCTCGAGGCGCGGAAGATCCGGATCGAGCTCACCGACAAAGCGCGGGACTTGATCATCGAAGAGGGATACGATCCAGTGTATGGGGCGCGTCCGCTGAAGCGGACGATCCAGCGCCGGGTGCTCGATCCCTTGGCATTGGGTGTGCTCCAGGGAGAGTTCGCCGAGGGCGACCTCGTCAGGCTCGACGTCGAAAAGGGCGCGCTGGTGCTGAGGCGCGAGACGCCGGTGCGGGTCGGGTAAGACGGGACCGGCTGCACACAGATTCGTAAGCGACAGACCTCCTCTGTCTGCAGGGTCGCGTCTGGAGACCCCGGAGAGGTCGTTGGAGGCACGGAACCCGATCCGACATGACACCAACTCCCAATCCCGCTGGACGCGGGCCGCGGCGCACGGGTTTCCGCCGGCCGTTCTCGCCGATGTGGTTCGGCCTGATCCTGTTCGGCCTGCTGCTCATCGCCAACCTTGTCGCGTCCGTCCTGAAGCAGGGCCAGACGATCGACTACTCGCAGTTCAAGACGCTCCTTGCGCAGGGGCGCGTCAACGAAGTGGCCGTCAGCAAGGAGGCCATCACCGGGAAATATCTCGACGGCGAGAACAAGGAGGTCGTGTTTCACACGATTCGCGTCGACGATCCGAAGCTCGCGGAGGAGCTGCAGGCGCACAAGGTCACCTTCCGCGGCGAGGCCGACACCCGCTGGGTGACGGAGCTTCTGAGCTGGGTCATTCCGTTCCTGCTGATCCTGGCGCTGTGGATCTTCTTCTTCCGGCGGATGGGAGGAGCCGAGGGCGGCATCATGTCGTTCGCGCGGAGCCGCGCCAAGATCTACGCGGAAGACGACGTCAAGGTGGCGTTCGTGGACGTGGCCGGCGTCGATGAGGCGGAGGAAGAGCTTCGCGAGATCGTCGAGTTCCTCAAGAACCCTCGCAAATACACGACCCTGGGTGGCCATATCCCCAAGGGCGTGCTGCTCGTCGGGCCACCGGGCACCGGCAAGACGCTGCTGGCGCGGGCCGTCGCGGGCGAAGCCAAGGTTCCGTTCTTCAGTCTCAGCGGCTCTGAATTCGTGGAGATGTTCGTCGGCGTCGGCGCGGCGCGCGTGCGCGATCTGTTCCGGCAGGCCGAAGCTCGCGCCCCTTGCATCGTCTTCATCGACGAGCTCGACGCGCTGGGCAAGGTCCGGCAGCAGTCGCCAATGGGCGGACACGAGGAACGCGAGCAGACGCTCAACCAGCTTCTCGCGGAGATGGACGGGTTCGACTCGAAGAAGGGCGTCATCATCATGGCGGCGACGAACCGTCCGGAGGTGCTCGATCCGGCCCTGCTCCGGCCCGGTCGCTTCGATCGCCAGGTGCTCGTCGACAAGCCGGACGTGAAAGGGCGCGAGGCGATCCTCGCGATTCACGCCAAGCAGGTGAAGCTCTCGGACAACGTCGATCTGAGGGTCATCGCGGCCCGGACGGCCGGGTTCGTCGGGGCGGATCTGGCGAACCTCGTGAACGAGGCTGCGCTCCTCGCCGCGCGGCGCGACAAGACCGCCGTCGAGCGGTCGGATTTCGACGAAGCGATCGACCGCGTCATCGCTGGCCTGGAAAAGAAGCGCGTGATGACCGTGCGCGAGCGCCGGATCGTGGCGTTCCACGAATCCGGTCACGCCATCGTCGCGACCGTGCTGCCCGGCGTCGATCCGGTCCACAAGGTGTCGATCGTCCAGCGCGGGTTTGGCGCGCTCGGCTACACGATGCAGCTGCCGACCGAAGATCGGTACCTGATGTCGAAGACCGATCTCGAATACCGTCTGACGGTCCTGCTCGGGGGTCGCACGGCTGAGGCGATCGTCTTCGAGGAAGTGTCGACGGGCGCCCAGAACGACCTGCTGCGCGCGACGGACATCGCGCGCGCGATGGTCACCGAGTTCGGGATGAGCGAGGCCATCGGGCCGGTCAACCACGAAGGGCATCGCCGCAGCACGTTCATGGAGATGCCGTATGCACCCGAGCGCGGCGCGTACGCGGAGGAGACCGCGCGCGTCATCGATGGTGAGGTCAAGCGTCTGATCACGACGGCCGAAGATCGCGCCCGCCGGATCCTGTCCGAACGCCGCGAGGTGCTCGACGTGCTGTCCGCGCGCCTGCTCGAGAAGGAAGTGGTCGAAGGCGAAGAGCTGCGTCAATTGCTCGCGGCCGCCGACGACGCCGAGCGGCGCGCCAACGAGGCGATCGAGCAGTCTACGGATCAGGTCGTCGGCTGATCGGATCCGCTGCTATACTGGCGCGATCTCGGGGCCGTTCCCACCACCGTCTTGTGCCAATCGACTCGAGCCGTTCTCACTTCCTCGTCGAGCCACACCTGCATGCAGCGCGAGACACTCTCGGCCGCATCTCGCCCTGTGGCTCGCCACAGGAGAGTAAGAACGGCTTTCGAATCCCCGCCAGCCTGGCTGAGCGCGGCCGCTGGGACGCCAGACACACGTGACAACGGCCGTCGTCAGGCGCGCGCTCGTCCTTCTGCTGCTCTGCTCGCTGACGTTCTTCGCCGGGCTCGGCGGGCCGGCCATCGCCGATTCCGACGAAGCGTTCTACGCGGAAAGCGCGCGCGAGATGATCGCCCGCGGCGACTGGATCACGCCGTACTTCAACGACGAGCCGCGGTTCCAGAAACCGATCTTGTTCTACTGGCTGATCGCCGCGACGTACACGATCGCGGGCGTCAGCGAAGCCGCGGCCCGCGCCTGGTCCGCGGTCTCCGGCGCCGGGCTCGTGCTCGTCACGTTCGCCGTCGGGCGGCGATGGTACGGCGACCGTGTCGGCCTCCTCGCCGGCGCGATCATCGCGACGAGCTTCGGCGCCTTCTACATGGCCCGTCAGGCGCTGCCGGACTTGCCGCTCGCCTTCTTCATGACGGTGGCGACCTGGGCGGCGATCGAGGCGCTGCAGAGTGCCGCACCGGCGCGGGACGACGGGACGGCGGCGCCGGTACCCACTCCGCGGGCCCGGCGCTGGTGGCTGTTGCTCTCCTCGGCCGCGATGGCGTTCGGACTGCTCACGAAAGGGCCTGTGGCCGTCGTGTTACCGCTCGGCACGGTCGTCCTGCTGATGGTCTGGGAACGCCGCGGCCGGCCCGGCGCTCGACTGGTGCCTATCGACATCACTGACCTCGCGCTCGCGGCGGTCGTCTTTCTACTCATCGCGGTGCCCTGGTTTCTCAGCGTCACCGTCGTACACGGCGTCGAGTACCTCGTGCGGTTTTTCTTCACCGAGAACGTCGAGCGGTTCGCGACGGACCGCTACAACGAACCGCGATCCGTGTTCACATACGTCCCGGTCATCCTCGGCGGGTTCGTGCCCTGGACGGCTTTTCTGCTGCTATGGGTCCCGCCCCTCGTTCGGGTCTTGAGGCGGCAGCGCCGCCTGACGCCGGCCGAGGTGCGGCTCGCCTTCTGGGGCCTGGTCCCGTTTGTCTTCTACTCCGTCTCGATCGGCAAGCAGCCGCGTTACGTGCTGCCGTGCCTCACGCCGCTCGCCATCCTGCTCGCGGCATCGATCTGGCCGTACCTGCGCGACGTGCGCCCGCGACGCGACTGGCTCTGGCCGACGCTGTGTCTGGCTACCAGCGCGGCGATCGTGCTGGTGGGCGCCCTCGTGCTGCGCCTGGCGCCGATGTTCCGGGCCGCCGATCCGGGCTGGAGTCCGGCCGGACCGTATCTGATCATCGCCGCGGGAGTCGTCACCGCGATGGCCTCGGTCTTCGCGCCGCCGAAGGTGACCGTTGGCGTGATCACCGGCGCGGCGGCGGCGACGCTGCTGGCGCTCCAGGCAAGCGTCTTCTCGCCCGCGCGGCCCGAGCCGGTCGAGGTGATCGCGGCCGCGGTCCGGGCGCAGGGATCGGAACCGACTGTCTGCACGTGCGGGGCGTTCACGCGCAATCTCCCCTTCTACTCGCATCGTCCGAGGCTCGTCGGCGAGCTGGACGAGCACGCGCAACGAATCCTCGACCAGCAGAACCACACCATCGTCGTCGTGGAGCGACAGATGCTCGACCGCATCGAGCAGGCGTCGGGCCGGCGGTACGTCCGGCTGGCCGAGGTGACGTACCTCAACGTCGCCGCGCTTCGCGCTGACGACCTCCTGAACTCCGATCCGACCCGGCGGCTCCAGCAGATCGTCCTCGTGAGCAATCGATGAAGATCGCCGGGGCGTCCGGGCTGTTTCTGGCCGTCGCCTTCCTGCTGCGGCTGGCGTTCAGCCTGACGACCGATTTCTGGATCGAGGACATGCGGCAGATCTTTCTGATCGGCCTGCGGTTCTACACGACCGGCGAGTGGCCGTACTTCGGCCCGGACGTCGTGTACACCGAGACGCAGTTGCCTGGCGCGCTGCAGGGTGTGCTCGTGGGTGGTCCGCTTTTCCTCGTGCCGGTGCCCGAGGCGTCCTTCCTGCTGTTGAACGTGCTGTCGTTCGGCGCCCTGGTCCTGCTCGGCTGGTACATCGCGCGGCGGTGTCCGAAGGTGCCAGCCTGGTTTCTCTGGCCGTGGATCCTGTTCGCCCCATGGACGCTCGGGTTCTCGACCGAGATCAACAACGCGTCATACGTGCTCACCGGGGCGGTGCTGTTCTTCGTCGGTGTCTGCGAGATCGCTCCGCCGCTGCGGCTGGGTCTGCTCTCGGACCGCGTGGCCGGCGCCATGGCGGGGTTCGGACTGGTGTGGGTCTCCCAGCTGCATCTGTCATTCGTGCTGCTGCCGCCCATTCTCGCGGTCTCACTCGTGCTGCTTGGCCTTCGCGACCGTCGTCAGGCGATCGCGACCGCCGGCTGGTGCGCGGTCGGCGCGCTGGTCCCCGGGCTCACGCTGATTCCAACGCTCGTGACGTTCGGCCCGCTGGCGCTGGCCGGAGGTACCGGCGGCAACATGACGCTCGACTGGGGCCACCTCCTGCGTCTCCCCGAGGTTATCGCGAGGTTTCTGTCGTTCGCGAGCTTCGAGGCTCCTCGCTTCGTCGGCAACGGAACCGAGGCCCGGCTGATCTTTCTCCGCGAGCACTGGTGGGCGGTGCCCTTCGTCGTCTTCGCGACACTTGTCGGTCTGGCGCAGGCGGTCGTGCTGTTCATCGCCCTCTTTCGCCGCGACGGCCCCTTTCGCGCCAATGGCGCCTCGGCGGGCTGGGCTCCCGTCCGCCGCTTCACCATCGCCGTGCTCGCGCTCGTCTATCTGAGCTTCGCCTTCTCGGTGAAGAGCCCGGTGTCGCACACCTTCTACGTCACGCTCCCCCTGGCGATGATCTATTCGTTCTACGTCTGGCAGCCGCTTCTGACGAGAGCGGCGATCCGGAAGCTCGCTATCGCGCTCTTGATCTCAGGCGCGGTGACGCACGTCGCCATCGCGACAGATCGCGTGTTCAAACGTTCGCTGTATGTGGATCGCCCGCTGGTCATGCGGGCGATCGGCGAGAAGAACTACAAGTTGCTTGGCGAGAGGCGCCCGGACGTGTGGAAGAGACCTGTCAAGTAACAGGCCAAAAGCCCCTACCCCATCTTCTGCATCGCCGCGAGGAATTCGGCGTTGCTCTTGGTCTTGCCCATCTTGTCGAGCAACAGCTCCATCGCCTCGACGGGCGACAGCGGCGTGAGCACCTTGCGGAGGACCCAGATGCGACTGAGGTCCTCTTTCGGGATGAGCAGCTCTTCCTTCCGCGTGCCGCTCTTGATGATGTCGATGGCCGGGAACACGCGCTTGTCGACCAGCTTGCGGTCGAGGTGGATTTCCATGTTGCCGGTGCCCTTGAACTCTTCGAAGATGACGTCGTCCATGCGCGAGCCCGTGTCGATGAGCGCGGTGGACATGATGGTGATCGAGCCGCCCTCTTCGATGTTCCGCGCGGCGCCGAAGAAGCGCTTCGGCTTCTGGAGCGCGTTCGAATCGAGACCGCCCGAGAGCACCTTGCCCGACGGCGGCGCGACCGTGTTGTAGGCGCGCGCGAGGCGCGTGATCGAGTCGAGCAGGATCACGACGTCCTTCTTGTGCTCGACCAGCCGCTTGGCCTTCTCGATGACCATCTCGGCCACCTGCACGTGCCGCTGCGCCGGCTCGTCGAACGTCGAGGAGATGACCTCGCCGCGGACCGAGCGCTGCATGTCGGTGACTTCTTCGGGCCGCTCGTCGATGAGGAGGACGATCAGGTAAATCTCGGGATGGTTCGTCGTGATCGACTGCGCGATGTTCTGCAGCAGCATCGTCTTGCCGGTGCGCGGCGGCGCGACGATGAGGCCGCGCTGGCCCTTGCCGATCGGGGTCATCAGGTCCATGACCCGGGCCGACAAGTTCTCGGCTGAGGTTTCGAGGCGGACGCGCTCCTGCGGATAGAGCGGCGTCAGGTTCTCGAAGAAGAGCTTGTTGCGCGCCTGGTCGGGCGCCTCGAAGTTGACCGCCTCGACCTTGATCAGCGCGAAGTAGCGCTCGCCGTCTTTCGGCGGCCGCACCTGGCCCGACACCGTGTCGCCGGTCTGCAGGTCGAACTTGCGAATCTGCGACGGCGACACGTAGATGTCATCCGGGCCCGGCAGATAGTTGTAATCGGGCGCCCGCAGGAACCCGAAGCCGTCAGGCAGCACCTCGAGCACGCCCTCCGAGAACATGAAGCCGCTGAGCTCGGTCTGGGCCTTGAGGATCTGGAAAATCAGGTCCTGCTTGCGCATGCCGGTCGCGCCCGCGACGTTCAGGTCCTTCGCGATCTGGGTGAGCTTCTGGATGCTCAGGTCTTTCAGATCGTTGATGTTGAGCGTCTGGGCTGGCTTGGTCTGAGGACGCGCAGCGTCCGAGCCGTTGGGCTGGCTTGGGGCGGCCTCACCGTCCGTCGTGGTTGGGGTTTCGGAGGTCTGGTCAGCGACGGCCGTTTCGGCAGGCTGCCGCCCTGAGGAGCGTTTCTGATGGTTCGCCATAGGGGTTGGTGGAACGAAACAAGTTATTTGGGATGTGAGTTGTTACCGGATGCGCGGTCACCTGGTTGTGCCGCGTCTGTGGACGGACGGCACACAGTATAGCACACGGATTCCGGAAGGGTCCCGGGTTCGGGGTTCCACGGTTCCCGGTTCCGGGCGCGGACTTCCGGTCGAGAGTAGGCATTCCCCATCGCAACCGTGTCGATTCCGGAGTCGGGATGCGCCTGGTTCGGAATCTGAGGACCTGGGATGTGGTCCTCGGATCGCGGGTCCTCAGATCTCCAGGTCCTCAGATTCCGTGTCGACGTCTATTTCCTGTAACTGGGCGGAAAGGGGCCTTCAGATCACGTCTGGTGGTACTCTTTCCCCGCTCTTCTGACGGGTCCTTGTGAGGTGCCGGCGTGCCTGACACGCCATCGTGCCCACGCTGCGGCGTGGCGCTGCTCGAACCTGAAGACGACAGCTCCTGCCCTGCGTGTCTTCTGGCGCTGGCGCTGGAGAGCGACGAGACCCGGCCTGGAACCGGACAAGCGCTGGACCCGATCTCAGATGACCTCCCGACGCTGCCGCCGCACTACCGTCTCGAATCCCGCGTGGGCAGCGGCGGCATGGGTCTGGTCTACCGCGCGGTCGATACCCGTCTCAACCGCCCCGTGGCCATCAAGGCGGTGCACGATGTCCGGCTGCTCGAGCCGGGCGCGAGCGCCAGGTTTCGCGCGGAAGCGCTGGCGGCCGCCTCGCTCGATCACCCGTTCATCTGCAAGGTCTACGAACTGCTCGAATCCGGCCGCAAGGCGCTACTCGTCATGGAGTTCGTCGAAGGCGAGACGCTGGCCGGAATTCTCCGGCAGGGTCGTCCGCCGCTCGCGCGAACGATCGAGCTGATCTCCGAGATCGCGGAAGGTCTCGCGAACGCGCATGCGATGGGCCTTGTGCATCGCGACATCAAGCCATCGAACGTGATGGTCACGCCGCACGGCCACGTCAAACTGCTCGACTTCGGCCTCGCGCGCCCAGAGGTCCTGATCGAGGCCTCGACCCGCGGCACCGGGATGGACGGCGACGCGCGCGCCGGGACGCCGCATTACATGGCGCCGGAGCAGGCGGAAGGCAAACCGATAACCGCGCGCGCCGACATTTTTTCGCTCGGAGTCGTGGCTTTCGAGTGCATCGCGGGCGAGCTGCCCTTCGATGGCGCGACCGAATACCTCTACGTGCACGCGTTGGTCCACGACGCGCCGAAGTCGCTCGCGCACCTGGCGACCGGCACGCCGAAGGAACTGGTTCGGCTCGTCGAGCGCTGCCTCTCGAAGGATCCAGCTCAGCGGCCTGAATCGGCGGCGGTGGTTGCAAAGGAGTTGCGGCAGATCGCGGAGACGTCGGTCACACCGACGGTGCATACGCTGAGAGCGGCGTCGTTACAGCGGTCGCGCAATTGGTGGGTTGCGATTGCCAGTCTCGTGGCCGCAGCGAGCATTGCGCTCGCGGTTGTGTTCTTGCGTCCCCTGCCTGGAGCAGACGTCGAGTTCCAGCAGCAGGCGCTCGTGACGTGGCCCACCGAAGAAGAACGCAGCGTCGTCTCGCCGGACGGACGATGGGTGTCATTCCTGTCGATCCGCGATACCGGCAGGGCCGTGTTCGTTCAACCGATCGACCGCAGCAGCGACGCGTTGCGCGTGACGATCCCGCCCGGCGAGTTCTTGAGTCACGGCTGGTCGGAGGATGGCTCGAAATTCGTCTGCGCGATGCGCTTTCCATCCGGGACGTTCCTCATCGTGATTCCCGCGCCACTAGGCGGTGCGCCAGTCCAGCGTCTGGCGATTCCGGTCACCCAGGGTGTCTCCGTCCTGAGGTGGATAGGCAATTCGGTGTACTTCCAGGTCGATGTGGACAATCATGTCGCGCTTCATCGGGCGGATCTCGCGCGGCAGACTGTCGACGAGGTGAGCGTCACCTGGAATCTTGGAGAGCCTCGACCAGTGCTGCGTGGGTTTGACGTCGATGCCGCGGGAGGTCGCGTCGTGTTTGCGGCAAGAACACGAGCCGGGGACCAGACCGATCTCTGGATCGCGGGCATGGACGGCACCAACCTGCGCCAGCTGACAAACGACGCCCATGTCGAGCGTTTGCCGACGTGGACGGGACCAGACACCGTGCTCTTTCAATCAGACCGCAACGGTCAGGTCGATCTGTGGGAGACCTCGATCGCGTATGGCTGGATCAGGCGACGCACGACGGATCCCACCCAGGAGGAACCCGAGAGTGCGTCGAACGATGGCGCCGTGATGACGTTCAGACAGGTGTCGGACAATGCGGATCTGTGGGTGTCGGATGCTCCGCGCCGCGAGAATCAGCTCACGGCGGAGGCAACCACGGAGTTTGCGCCGACGGTGTCGACGGACGGACGCACATTGATTTTTCAGCGATCCAAACCGAGCGCGTCCGGCCGGTTCGTCGCCAACAATACATGGCTCATGAAGGCGACGATGGCTGACGGTCGCCTGACGGTCGATCCCTTGCCGATCGAAACCGATGCGTCGGCGCCGCTACTTTCACCGGACGGTCGCCGCGTGGCGTTTCTTCAGGAGGGGGGAGGCGATCCCGCGTTGAAGACGCTGAAGGTTCGGGACCTGGAGACCGGCGCGGCGATGACGGTGTCCGACAAGTGCACGCTGCCGATTTACGGCCGCTTTCAGTGGGGCGCCTGGCCGATGCAGTGGATGCCCGACGGACAGACGCTGATCTTCGTCGAAAAGCCAGATAAAGCGACTCTCAGTCTGATGCAATACTCGGTCACTTCCGGAAAGAATCTTCGCCTGATTGACATCCCGGCCGAACACCGGTTCCGCGGGCTGTTTCCGGCCGCCGACGGTCGGACAATCGCATATCTCTATTGGCCCGCGGACGCGGTGTACATGGTCAGGGAGCTCGACCTCTTGTCGCGCAAGGAGACCACCATCGCGCGGGTCGAGGGTGCGGGCTTGGCGGTTGGAAGCGTGTGGATTGCAGGTCGAACGGCGCAGGGGAACCTGATCGTGGTGCGATGGTTATCGGTCAGCCGCACTGGGGTGGAGGCGCTGGAGGTCACAGTCGATGGCCGGACCAGATCGATTGCGACCATCCCCAATGTCGTCGATTCCATTGCTCACGTCGATGTCCGCCGCCCACTGCTGTATGTCGTCTGTGCCACAGGTCAGATCCAAAACGTGTTTTCGCGTCTCGCTCGAAACAGGTGCGATGCAGCGGGTCACGGACAACCAGGCGCCAAATGTCGCGTTCTCGGGCGTGACGAGTCTCGTGGACGGCTCGTTGCTTTTCGTACGGAACCTGGCCACCAGGGACATCTGGTTACTCCGGCGGTCGAAATAACCCGGCCACTTCATGGCTCTTGCGACCTGGCGCATTTCAACCGCGTGTTGTTCCAGTGGTACGCTCTCCGCCGCGCGCTCCCCAGCCCCGCTGCTCAACGACGCCAGGCTCGATCGTGGGGCTCGGCAGCCTCTGTTCGCTAACCCCTTTCAGGAGACACCGTCATGAGCAAGCGTATGAGCAAGAGTTCGAGCAAGCCAGTGGGCCCACGCAGGTGGCAGGCGAGTACCATGAACGCCGTCGAGTTCGCGACATTCCGCTGGCACGCCAACAGTCTGGAGAACAAAGCCATCAGCCTGTACGTCACGAACCGAGAGAAGTTCCCGCAGATTTGTCAGGCGTTCATTCTCGCCGCAAACCGTCTTCGGGCACTCACAAACAGCTGCAGCTCAAATGAGGATTGCCCGGACGGGTGGCACTGCAGCAATGGCGAATGCCAGCCTGACAACAACTAGACCCGCACGTGTCGCCGGATACTAGTAATTCCCCGGCGACTCTCCGATGCCCACAATCGAGCACGCGACGATCGCATTCAAGCCGAGCGATCGCGCGCGCTCGACGACCGGCCGGGCGTCAGCACCAGGGTTGAGCCACACCTTCTTGATCCCCTTCGTCGCCACCTGATCCATCACCTGCCGGCCGATGTCCGGCGGCACGTAGACCGTCGCTTCGTCGATCGGACCGGGGTAGTCGAGCACCGTGGCGTATGCGCGCTCCCCTTCGACCACGTCGGCGTGCGGGTTGATCGGCACCACGGTGTAGCCGCGATGACGGAATGCCCGGAGGGCCTTGTTGCCGAACTTGCGCCGGTCCGCGGACGCGCCAATGACGGCGACGATGGGCATGTTCAGCCGCGCGAAGCGTGGCTCACTTGCGGCGTGCCTTGGAAATCAGGATCGGCGGGGACAGGTTCTGCGTCAGCGCCGTCTTATCCTGCGTGCTCTTGGCGACCGGCGAGCGCTGGATGGCCTCGACGACGTCCATGCCGATGATCACGCGGCCGAACGCGGCAAACCCCTGGCCGTCCGCATTGCGCTTGCCGCCGAAGTCGAGCTCCGGCTGGTCGCCGATGCAGATGAAGAACTGATTGGTCGCCGTGTCGGCGGCGTTGCTGCGCGCCATCGAGATGACGCCGTTCTTGTGCAGGATGCCGGTCGTGTTCGTCCGCTCCAGCGCGATCGCCGGGAACGCCTCGGCCCGGCGCGCCGGGTTGATCGTCGCCTGGATGACCTGAATCGGATAGTCCGTCCGGTTTTCGGTTTCGCGCCGCACGGTTCGCGTGAAACGGCCGCCGTCGTATAACCCGCCGTCCAGATACTTCAGAAAGTTCCCGGCCGTGATCGGCGCACGCCCGAGATCGATCTCGATCTCGATCGCGCCCTTGTCGGTCTCGAGCACGACCATCACGAGCTGCGGCGACGCCGGAGCGGGGACCTGCGGGGTTGGTCCCGACAGGAGGAACGCGAGAATCAGCAGTGCGCTGGCGATGGTCATGGCTACCCCTGCGGGGCGTCGAAGATCTTGCCCGGGTTGAGAATCCCGTTCGGGTCGAACGCCTGTTTCACGCGTTTCATGAGCGCGATCGTGTCAGGGGAGAGCTCGAGTCCCAGGTATTTCGCTTTCATGAATCCGATCCCGTGCTCCCCCGTAATGGATCCTTCGAGCGATACGACCCCCTTGAATAGCTCCCCCTCGGCTTCCCGCGCCCGCCGGAGCGCGTCGTCATCGCCAGCCGGCGGCATGAGGTTGACATGGATGTTGCCGTCGCCGACGTGGCCGAAACACGGAATGGTCAGACGGAACCGTGACTTGAGACGCTCGACGAGCTCGAACAGCTCGGGAATCCGTCCCTTCGGCACGACGACATCGTGATTGAACTTCACCGTCGAGATCATCTTGAGCGCCGGCGACAGCTCGCGCCGGACACGCCAGAGCTCGCGGCTTTCTCCGTCGTCGGCGGCGCGCAGCAGATCGGTGGCGCCGGCCTCACGGCAGGCCTGTTCGGCGCGCGCGGCTTCCCCGCTGACGAGCTCGGAGAGGCCATCGACCTCGATCAGCAGCAGCGCCGCGGTGCCCTTCGGCGCGAGGTCACCGCCACCCAGATGACGCGAGACCGCGTCGAGGCACTCCGCATCCACGAGCTCGAGCGATGCCGGGATGACGCGTGCGCGAATGAGGCGCGTGACCGCGTCGACTGCGTGCCTGACACTCGGAAACGTCGCCCGAAGCGTCGCCTGCACCGGCGGCTTCGGGATGAGCCTGAGGATGATCTGCGTCAGGATGGCGAGCGTGCCTTCGGAGCCCACGAGAAGGCGTGTCAGGTCGTAGCCGACGACGTTCTTCACCGTCTTTCCGCCGGTTCGGATGATTTCACCTGTCGGCAGCACGGCTTCGAGGCCGAGCACGTACTGCCTGGTCACGCCGTACTTGAAGGCGCGCGGCCCGCCGGCGCACTCGGCGACGTTTCCGCCGATGGCCGATTGCCGCAGGCTCGCCGGATCGGGTGGATAGAACAGTCCGATCCGCTCGACGGCATCCTGCAGATCACCGGTGATGACATTCGGCTCGACGATCGCGAGGAGGTTGACCTCGTCGATCTCGAGGATGCGGTTCATTCGCTCGAGACTGATGACGACGCCGCCTCGGATCGGCACGGCCCCGCCGGTGTAGCCGGTGCCGGCCCCCCGGGGCACGATCGGGGTGCGCGTCTCGTTGCAGAGCTTCGCGATCGCCGAGATCTCGGCGGCCGTTGCCGGAAACACCACGGCGTCGGCGGGATGCCCGCGCCGGGTCCCGTCCGTGCCGTACTGCTCACGGGTCTGCGTATCGACGCGGACGTGCTCGTGGCCGACGATGGCGCGGAGACCGGGGACGGGACTTTTTTCCACAGTTTGTAGGGGTCAGGTGCCAGAGGTCGAGCCCGACCTCTGGCACCTATGTACTTCAAACTGTGGAAAAAAGTCCCGTCCCCCTTGCAAACCGGATGAGCCGCGTGGCCCCCTCGCGCAGACGGTCCAGCGAGGTGGCATATGACAGCCGGACATACCCGGGCGCGTCGAACGCCTCACCCGGCGTCGTGACGACGTGCTCCTCGCGCAGGAGTGCATCGGCGAACTCCGCGGACGTGCGGCAGCGGTTCGGCGACAGGAAATCAGACACCGACGGGAAGAGATAGAACGCGCCGGATGGAATCGCGCAGCGCAAGCGCGGCTCCTCGGCCAGCCACGCCAGCAGTTGATCGCGCCGGCGCTGGTATTCCGCGAGCATGTCGTCCACGCACTGCTGCGGTCCGGCGAGGGCGGCGATCGCGGCCTTCTGGGTGATGGAGTTGACGTTCGACGTCTCGTGACTCTGCAGCGCATTGGCGGCCTGGACGACCGGCGCGGGCCCGATCATCCAGCCACATCGCCAGCCGGTCATCGCGTACGACTTCGATGCGGAACCGGCCAGGATCAGCCGATCGCGCATGGCGTCGGCCATGATCTTCACGAGGTTGTGCGGCGCGTGGTCGTAAATCAGCCGGTCATAGCAGAGATCGATCACGATCCAGAGGTCGCGTCGCGACGCTTCGGCCGCGAGCACACGGGCTTCGGCGTCGTCAAGAAGCGCACCCGTCGGATTGCCCGGAGAGTTGATGATGATGCCGCGGGTCCGCGGCGTGACCGCCGCTAACAGCGCCTCCGCCCGCAGCTTGAACCCATCGTCTTCGTGCGTGCGGACGACGACCGGTGCCGCCCCCGCCAGCTTCGCCTGTTCGGTCAGCGTGGGCCAGCCGGGCGTATGCGTGATGACTTCATCGCCGGGTCCGAAGAGCGCCAGCGCGGCGTGATGGAGCGCCTGCTTGCCGCCTGCGGTGACGATCACCTCTGACGACTCATAGCTCACGCCGTGGTCGTGCAGACACCGCGCGGCCACCGCTTCGCGCAGTTCGGTCAGGCCCGGGTTGGCGGTGTACTTCGTGAAGTTGGCGTCGAGCGCCGAGTGTGCCGCCGCGGTGATGTGTGCGGGCGTCGGAAAGTCCGGCTCCCCCGCGCCGAGGTCCACGACGTCCACGCCCTGGCGGCGCAGACGTTCCGCCTCGATCGTGCCTTTCATGGTGGCCGACAGTCCGATGTGCCGCGTGCGATCCGAGAGACGGAGGGTGTCTGTGCTCATGCTCGGCGTGTGGTGGCGGCCTCGCGACGCCTCGCGAGCCGGGATTCGACGACGGGTGGCACGAGCCCGGCGAGCGATCCGCCGAGCGCCGCGATGTCCTTGATGAGAGTCGAGCTCACGTAGGCGTACTGTTCCGACGGCATCATGAAGACCGTCTCGATGTCCGACCGGAGATGCCGGTTCATGAGCGCCATCTGCCGTTCGTAGTCGAAATCCGAGACGGTCCGCAGGCCGCGCACGATGACCGTCGCGTGGCGGCGGTGGACGTAGTCGACGAGCAGCCCTTCGAACGTCTCCACTTCGACGGCCGGCTGCGCCGAGAACACCTCGCGGATGATGCCGACGCGCTCGTCGATGTCGAAGAGCGGCTGCTTGCCGGAGTTGACGAGGATCGCCACGATGATGCGGTCGAACAGGCCGAGGCCGCGCTCGATGATGTCGACGTGTCCGTTGGTCAGCGGATCGAACGTGCCCGGGTAGACGGCGGTGCGGGGGTGTGCAGCCATCGAAATGTCGCGGACTCTCAAGCGCCTTCCGTGTGGCGGTCCCGTGCGACGACCGGCTCCGGCTCGTAGAACGAGAGCGCGCTGTCTCCCGCCGCCAGCACGCGCGTGCGCCGCAGCAGTCCGGCGACCTCTGGCGACGTCCGCCGCCGGCTGTGCTCGAGCACGACGCGCGCCGGTGCCGCCATGAACGCCGCGGCATCCTCGACGACGGCGACGAGATCCACGATGGCGTACGGCGGATCCAGCAGGATCAGATCGTACGCCGGCGCACGCTCGTCGAGGATTGGCGACGGGTGGCCGGGCCGCTCCCTGTCGAGCCGGCCACGACCGTCGCGCGCCGAATGCCGTCTCAACGCGATCGGGAAATCGCCGCGGATGATAACACACGCGTTCTCGACCCCGAAGGCCGCGACGTTCTCGCGCAGCACACGGAGCGCCGCCGGATCGGCCTCGACGAACGTCGCGTGCGCCGCGCCGCGGCTGATCGCTTCGAGGCCGAGGGCGCCCGTCCCGGCAAACGCATCCAGCACGCGCGCGCCCGCGACCGACGGGCCGAGGACGTTGAACAGCGTCTCGCGCAGACTGTCCGACGTGGGCCGGACGCGAGAGCCGGCGGGCGCCTTGAGACGCCGGCCGCGGAGCGATCCGGAGATGATTCTCACGGGTGTCGGGGTTCGGCCACTAGCCAACGCCTACGAGCCCGAACCTCGACGCCCAGTTCGCGGTGAGGTACTCAATCAGCGACTGCGCGCCGCCGGTGTCGAGCCAGGCCACGGCTTCCCGGCGAGCCTCCTCCATGAGCGCGTGATCGCGGAGGAGATCGCCCACGCGGAGGGTCGGCAGGCCGGACTGACGCGTGCCGAAAAAGTCGCCGGGCCCGCGGAGCGCCAGGTCGCGTTCGGCGAGGACGAAGCCGTCCGTCGTCTCGACGAGCGCCTCGAGGCGCCCCCGCGCGTCCGGCCCGAGCGTCTGGTAGAGCAAGACGCACGTGGACGCGTGCGCGCCACGCCCCACCCGGCCGCGGAGCTGATGGAGCTGCGAGAGTCCGAAGCGCTCGGCGTGTTCGACGATCATCACGGTCGCGTTGGGCACGTCCACACCGACCTCGACAACGGTCGTCGCCACGAGGACGTGCACGTCGCCGCGCGCGAACGCGCTCATCACCCGATCTTTCTCGTCCTGTTTCAGCCGGCCGTGGAGCAGGCCGACGGTGTACTCGGGAAACACTTCCGCGCGCAGATGGTCGGCCATCGCCGTGGCTGCCCGCAGGTCGACCTTTTCGGATTCGTCGACCAGCGGATAGATCACATAGATCTGCCGGCCGCGCTCGAGCTCGGCTCGCGCCAGCCGGTAGACGTCGTCGCGCGTCGATTCCGATCGCGAGATGGTCCGGATCGGCTGGCGTCCAGGCGGCAAATCACGCATCACGGACACGTCCAGGTCGCCGTACGCCGTGAGCGCGAGCGTCCGCGGAATTGGCGTCGCCGTCATGACGAGCACGTCAGGGTGGACGCCCTTCGACCGGAGCGTCGCGCGCTGCAGCACCCCGAACCGGTGCTGCTCGTCGATGATCACGAGCCCGAGCTCCTTGAACGTCACCGCGGCCTCGGCGAGCGCATGCGTGCCGACGACGAGATTGGTCGTGCCGCTTGCGATCTCGGCATGCATTTCCCGGCGGCGCGCGGGCGTGGCGCTGCCCGTGAGCGACGCAATCCGGAACCGGGACGCGTCCAGCAGCCGGCGAATCGTGAGGTAATGCTGGTCCGCCAGGATTTCCGTCGGCGCCATGAACGCCACCTGAAACCCGTTCTCCATCGCCACGATCGCCGCCAGCATCGCCACGATGGTCTTGCCGGCGCCGACGTCGCCCTGCAGCAACCGGTTCATCGGCTCGGGCCGCTGCATGTCGGTCACGATCTCGCGCAGCGCCGTCTTCTGCCCATCGGTGAGCTTGAACGGCAGCACGCGGCGTGCCGACTCGCGGATCCGATCGTCGACGACGACCGCGCGCGGCTTCCGATCCCCGGCGTGCCGGCGCTTGCGCAGCACGAGGCCCGCCTGGAACAGAAAGAACTCCTCGAAGATGAGCCGCTGCTGGGCGGGCGTGCGGTACGCGTTGAGCGCGGCGACGTCGGTGCCTTTCGACGGGAAATGCGATTCGGCGGTCGCCACACGGCGATCGGGTAATCCCCGCCGCTCCCGAATCGAAGGGGGGATCGGGTCCGGCAGATCCGGCGGCAGCATCTCCATCAGCCGGTGCACCAGCGTCCGCTGCATCCGCGGCGTCATCGAGCCGGCTTTTTCATAGATCGGAACGATGCGACCCGTGTGCACCGTCGCGTCGTCGTCGCCCTCGCCCCGGACGATCTCGTACTCCGGATTGGTGAACTGGAGTCCCGATCGGGTACTCGACGGGCCCGAAGAGGATGACGTGCTGCTGCGGATGAAACACGTCTTTGAGGAACGCCTGGTTGGGGAACACGGCGCGCACGGGTCCCGTCTCGTCCCGGACGATCAGCTCGAACAGCCGGAAACCGGGCCGGCGCGTGGCGCGAAGTCCCGACGAGAGCACCTGACCGGCGATTGTCGCGATCTGTCCGGGCCGAAGGGCTTTCACCGGCAACAGGTCCGCGCGGTTCTCGTACCGGAGCGGAAACCGCAGCAGCAGATCCTCGACGGTCGTGAGGCCGACCCGCTCGAAGTCCGCGGCGCGGCGCGGCCCGACGCCCTTCACGTACTGCAGCGGCGTCGAGAGCAGATCACTTGACGGCAATGGACCAGGAGCGCAACGGGCGCGGCACGGGCGTCAGCACCGGGTCACTGAACGACGGTGCAGGCGCCGCGCTGGAGCTCGACCTGACGGATGTTGGCGGGCAGATCGAAAGGCTTGTCGAGGTCGAACCCGTTCGGCAACTCGGGCGATCGGGTGTAGTACGTGACGAGCTCCTGAAGCAGCGCCTTCGGCACGGGCACGGCGCCGACGGTCGCCGATTCCAGCACGAACGTGCCACGCCCACCGGCGCCCTGCAGCGTGCCTGCCGCCGCGATTTCGACCGTGCCGAACAGCAGGTTCATCGGGTCGAGCATCGTCCGCTGGCGCGACTTTCGAACGGCGTCGAGATCGACCACCGCGCGGGCCTGCAGCTTGCCGCCGTGATCGATGACCACGCGCGGGTTCACGACGCCGGTCGGCATGACCTCCGGCCCGAAGAACTTGAGATACGCGTTGGCTTCGCGCTCGGTGAACGACGTGCGCAGCGGCTTGGCGTTTTTCGGAAGCGTGAGAACGCCGCGCTCGGCGATGACCGTGAGCTTGCGGTCCATGCTGAGAGCTTCCGGCTTGGTCAGCTCCTGGGACGCCGAGAGCGCTACGCCCGCCAACAGACCGCCAAGGCCCGCGAGAAACAGGACCCGCCCCGCCATCGATCCCATGGTAAGACGTCGTGTTTCGTTTTTCAAAGACTCAGCAAACGAAACCCGAGGTCTTCTTGCCTACTTGCCGGACCCACCCGCCCGCATCGCTCTCGACAACACTTCGAGCTTGCGGCGCTCCATCTGCTCCTGCAGGACGCGGAAGCGCGCCCGTTGGCGCGGCGTCAGGACCGCGTCGATGGAGCTGTGGAGCGCCTGCAGTTCCTGCTGATGTCTTCGCTCCAAATCGTCGTACTGTTTGAGCCTGGCATCGATCGTGGCGTCGTCGGCCGCCGGCTGCTGGTTGAGCGTCTGACGCAGGCTCATCAGTATCCGCTGGCGCTGCATGAACTGTTGGCGGCGTCCGCTCTGCAGCTTTCTCAACTGCTGGATGAACGGGACGTACTGCTGATCGGTCAGCTCGAGGGTTTTTTCGGCCGTCGCGATTTCCCAGCCGTCCACGATCTGCTGGACTTCGTCAGCACGCAGCCCGCCCGGTGCATCCACCGGCGGCCTGAGTTCCCGCCCGCGCCGCCCAGCCGGGACGTCTTGCGCCGGCGGCTGCTGCGGCGGCGCCACCTGTTGACCGGTACCCTGAGTCCACTGGGCGGCAACGGCCGGCACCGACAGTCCGGCAATCAACATGAGGGCCAACGTGCAACGCATCAATTCCGTTACTCCATGCTCCGCAGGTCTTCGCGAATCAGCTTGACCAGCTCGGCGCGTTGCGCGGCGCTGAGCCGGTCGATGGCGCTGTCGACGGTGCGCGCCGCCGGCGCCAGATCCACGGCCCGCGCTTCTTCCCAGGACAGGGCGCTCGCCGCCGCGCTCATGAAGGCCAGCGACGATTCGGTTTCGTCCGGCAGCGCGTCGACGGGCGCCGGGTCGAGCGACACCTGCTGTGCCGTTCCGGGCTCCGCGTCGGGTCGGGAGATCGTGACGGTGACCACCGCGACAACGGCCGCGGCCGCCGCCAGGCCTGCGAGCGGTCGCCAGGCGGACTGCCACCACGCCGTCCTTCTCGCCGCCGGCACGTCCGCTGTCGCCTGACGCACTCGCGCGCTGAAGTGATCCCAGAAAAGCGGCGACGGCTCGGGCATCGTGCCGGCCGTCTTCACGTCTGGCATCAACGCCTGGACTCCGGTCAGCTCGCCGCGGCAGGACGCACATGACGCGAGATGCTCGAGCCGGTCGGCCCCGAGCGTGCCGTCGAGCGCGTCTACGAATTCATCCGATCGAAGGTGCGTATTCATGATCGCAACAGGCGTCTGAGATTCCCCAATGCATGAAAGAAGTTTGCTTTCACCGCGCCGACCGAGCTGCCGAGCACGCTGGCGATCTGCTCGTGCGAGAGCTCCTGATACACGCGAAGCACGAGCGTCGCTCGCTGCTTGGGCGGCAGTCGCTCGATCGCGACGCGCACCGCGGCCGCGCGTTCCCCTCGCAGGACCGTCTCGAGCGGATCGGCGACGCGCGCGTCGAGATGCTGCGCGTGTTCGATCGGCTCCGTTTCCAGCCGCTTCGCCGCGAGGCGATTCAAACACGCGTTGACGCCCACGCGGTAGAGCCACGTGCCGAGCGACGACTGCCCCTTGAAGTGCCGGAGGCCCTTGAACGCCCGGACGAACACATCCTGCGCGAGGTCGGACGCGTCCTCGTGATTGCCGACGAACCGGTAACAGAGCTGGTAGACATGGCGGCGGTGCCGCTCGACGATCACGTCGAAGGCCTCACGCCGTCCACCGAGAAAGGCCTCAACGAGCCTGTGGTCGTCGGCCGCCGCCAGGTCGTCCGCCGGGAACGTGTCCCCGGCCCGGCTCTCAGGTGCCGTCATCCTGAGGTTCCACGCTGGCTCCCAGACAACGGCCACGGCTGAGTCGCGTCCGACGCCCAACGCCGCCTCCTCAACTGGCCCGCGGACCGGCTTTCACCGGAGCCCTTCGGTCTCTCACCCGCTCCTGCAAGATTAGACCGCATCTGTCCGCCTTCGTTACAAAACTCCGTCCATTTCAGTCCGAGTTGGCAGTCCGGTCTGGGCGCCCAGGGCCCGGCAGTTCAGGCCGGCGACCGTATTTGCATAGCGCAACAGGGTCCCGGCCTCGGTCCTCCCGCCCAGGTGCAACCAGGCGGATACGAAACCGCCCCGGAAGGCATCTCCGGCTCCGGTCGTGTCCACCACCTCGACGTCGATCGCGGGGGTGTGGATCTCGCGGCCCTCGAAGCGCGCGAGCGAGCCACCCGCGCCGAGCGTGGCGATGGCGATCGCCGGCTGGTACTCCGCGTCGATCTGCCGCAACGCTTCGCCGGTCCCGGCCGACCCGGCGAAGGCGGCGAGAAACGCTTCTGGCACGATGAGCACCGTGACGTGCCGAAGGAGCTCGCGGGTTGACGCATCCGCGTTTTCAACGTCCACGACCGTGGGAATGCCGGCCGCGCGTGCCTCGCGGGCGACCGTGATCGATGCCGCGAGATCCACTCCGTCGACGAGCAGGATCCGTCCGGTGAGCGCGCTGGAGACGGCTTGTGGAAGATCGAGCGTCAGCCGCGGATCGCGCCGCTCGAGCACGGTGCGATGGCCGGAGTCCGGATCGACGAGCACGACGGCGACTCGACTGGGCACGCCGGGACGCCACTGAGCCGCGACGTCAACGCCTTCGTTCGACAACGCGCGCTCGATGGCGGTACCGGCATCATCTTTTCCAAGCGCCCCCACGTAGCGGGTGAGGTGTCCAAGCCGCGCGCACGCGACCAGCGCCGTCGCAGTCTGCCCACCGGGCATCACGTCGAACCGATCGAGCGGCCATTTGGAATCGGGCGCCAGCGGCCCGGAGACGACGGCGACGAAGTCGAGGCTGCTTTCGCCGAGGCCGACGACGTCGAATGGGCGATCCGCTGTACGCGGTGGCACGACCGGCAGGGGCATCGAGGGTGCATTATGCTCGCTCCTCAATTGACACCGCGGGAGCGGAGCATTACCCTCGCAGGGGTTTTGGGGATGCCGACCAGTCCACCGTGTCCAAACTGTTCGTCCGAGGCGGGCCGTTGGCTCGAAAGCAGCAGCAAGGACGCGTACGTCGATTACTTCCGCTGCAGCGCCTGCGGGCACGTCTGGAACATCCCGAAGAAAACGTTCCTGGGCGTGGATGTGAATCCAACGCCCGTCAACGTGCCCTGCCCGAAATGCGGCGCGAAGAAGACCGATTGCCTGTCCGATTTGAGCGCGGCCGCGCTCGATGATTTCCTCCGATGCGGCGCATGCGGGCACGTCTGGATCGTGCCGCGCGAGGTCGGCCAACCGCCGTGCGATCTCGAGCCCAGGTCGGCGTAAGAACCCAGCGAGACAGTTCGGGTCAGCGGGGTGGGGTTCGACGATGCGACCGCCAGGTCTCGATCGCGTGGTGCGCGATCGCGGCGCTCCGCTCGGCCGTGACCCCGGCGGTATCGATCACGATGTGCTCGCGATCCCAGGGTCGGTAATCGCGCGTCAGGACTTCATTCCAGGTCGGGCCGCTGTCGGCGGGAGGTTGGTCCAGCCGCGACTCGACTCGGCCGCGATGCTCCGCGCGGTCGGAGCAGACAATCTCGATGTCGACGCAATCAACCTGCGCCCGCCGGGCCACATCGCGCCACGCGTCGCGCGTCATCGGCCAGGGGTTCACCGAATCGGCGATCACGCTTCGTCCCAGCCCCAAGTTGTCCTCGGCGACCGCATACCCGACGCGATAGCCGGCGTCGTCGATCGACACGACGGTCACGCCCGACTCCCGGATCGCCAATTCAATCGAGTCGATGCGGATGTGGACGGCGTCGAGCTGCCGCGCGAGGCTGCGAGCGATGGTCGTTTTCCCGACACCCGGCAGACCCGCGAGTGAAATGAGCATCGGCGCGTGCAAATCCGGCCTTGTCATCAATGGTTGAGGGATTCGGTGGACGACGTGATACAGCCTGTACCTTTGTCGGCACATGGCCCAGGGCCGAGTACGCTAGGCTTGCCGCGCGGCTCCCTATGACTACGGTCCTGCCGGTCGACTGCGGCCAGTGCAAGATTCCACTTGACCTTCAGATGGTCGATTGGGATCCGACCGTCACGCCAGCCCCTCAGATCTACCGCTGTCCGGTTTGTCAGGCGCGGCACACGGCGCACCTCCCCGGTAAAATCGCCGTCGTCGCCAGGCGAATCGTGACCCGCGTCCCTGAATCCAAGTAGCGGCTCAGAAACCTCAGGAAATAGCGGCTCTACCGCATACCCATCCCGGTCGCATGGATTCTGCAGGAGTGCCAAACTTGCCGGGCTGTTGATCTTCGCCTTTTCTTTGCGTATAGTCCGTTCGCGCCCGGAAATACACGGGTCGCGGAGGGTCACGTGCAGCCCCTGACCAAGCGCCAGCGCGAGATTCTCGACTACCTCCAGGAATTCATTCAGCAGTACGGCTACGCGCCGAGCCTCGAGGAAATCGGGCGCCGCTTCAGCCTGTCCTCGCTCGCGACCGTGCACAAGCACCTGACGAACCTCCAGGAGAAGGGATTCATCCGCCGATCCTGGAACCGCAGCCGCTCGGTCGAGCTGCTGTCCGCCCGGACCGGGCATCGAGCCGTGGACCTGCCGCTGCTGGGCTACGTGGCTGCCGGCGCGCCGATCGAAGCGGTGGCTGGCAATGAAACGATCGCGGTGCCCGAAGATCTCGTGGGCAAGCGCGAAACGTACGTGCTGCGCGTCAAAGGCGACTCGATGATCGACGAACAGATCCGGGATGGTGACTTCGTGGTCGTCGAAGATCGCAAGTCGGCCGACAACGGCGAAATGGTCATCGCGCTGATCGGCGGCACCGACGTCACCCTCAAGAAGTTCTACCGCGACAACGGGCGTATTCGCCTGCAGCCCGCCAACCCCGCCATGCAGCCGATCATCCTCGACGGCTCCCAGGTGCAAATCCAGGGCGTGGTCGTCGGCGTGATGAGGAAATACTGAAAGAACGATCGGCCTATCGGGTCATCGCGCTATCGGGCTATCTGAGATCGTGTCTCTCAGGAGAGAATGTTCTTAAGATTGCGCGATGGCCGGAGGGGATCGAGCTACCTGGTCATCGCGCTATCGGAATATCTGAGACGCGATATCCCGATCGACAGATTGCGCGCTAGCTAGATAGCGCGATAACTCGATTCTTCTTATGTCCAAACAAATCAACTTCACCATCGTTCCAGACGACCCGCAGGATCCGGCACATGCCGCGCGCGTGTACGCCAATTTTTGCGCGGTGGCCCACACGCCGTTCGATTTGACGCTGACATTCTGCGATGTGCGGCCGTTGTCGGAAAAGGACATCGCGAGCGCGGAAGGCTCGCAGACCGTTCGCGCGCCGGTCGTCGCGCGCATCGCGCTGCCCTTCGGCGTCGTCGCGGGTCTGGTGACGGCTCTGCAGGAGCAGATGCGCGCGGTGCAGGATGCCCAGGTCGCGCAGGCGGCGCAGGATCCCGGCTCCTGGCAAAAAGGTCCGACGCACTAGCGCGCACGCCATGGCTCCTCAGCGCCGCGAACGGCGCACGGTTGCGAAAGCCGGACGGCCGAAACGCCGGCCGACGCGCGCGCCCGGACTCCCGCCGAAAACCGTGCTGGCCATCTTCGACACGCTCGATCAGCAGCATCCCAACGCCGATACCGAGCTGCACTATCGAAACCCGTACCAGCTTCTCGTCGCTACGATTCTTTCCGCGCAAAGCACGGACGCGCGCGTGAACATCGTGACGCCGCCGTTATTCGAGCGATATCCGAATGCGGCCGCGCTGGCGAATGCCACCACGGCTGAGCTCGAGCCGCAGATCCGCGCCTCCGGTTTCTTCCGCGCGAAGTCGCGCAGCCTGCTCGGTATGGCCGCGGCTCTCGTGCAGCGTCACGGCGGCGAAGTGCCGGCGACGATGGAGGCGCTCGTCGAGCTGCCGGGCGTGGGCCGGAAAACCGCCAACGTGGTGCTCGGCCACGCGCTCGGCGTGCCTGGACTGCCGGTCGATCGCCACGTCGTGCGCGTCGCGAACCGCATCGGCCTGGTGCATTCGGACAACCCGGAGGTCATCGAAACTCAGCTTTGCGCGCAGCTGCCGCCGGATCGCTGGACGCGCGCCTCGGACGTGCTGATTCTCCACGGCCGCCGGATTTGCCGGCCGAGACCGCTGTGCGATCGCTGTCCGGTGCGCGTCTGGTGCGCGTATTTCAAAGCGCTTCGTCCGAAGGGCGCCCGCGGCGCGAAATTCGACGCGGTCCGGCCGCGCGCGCGGAAAGGCCGGCGGACGTGACGCGGGAGCAGTTCAAGGCGCTCGTCGACGAGGCCCTCGAGACGATTCCGGAGAACTTCCGCGACGCGATGCAGAACATCGCCATCGTGATCGAAGACGAACCGACTCCCGAACAGCTCGACGACGTCGGCATCGATCCGTCGGATACGCTGCTGGGTCTCTACGAGGGCATTCCGCTCACCGAGCGGCAATGGGCGCACGGCAACACGCTGCCCGACAAGATCACGCTCTTCCAGGGCCCGATCGAAGACGCGAGCGACGACGAAGACGATGCCGTCGTGGCCATTGGCGAGACGTTGATCCACGAGATCGGGCACTACTTCGGGCTGTCCGAGGAAGAGATCGAAGCGATCGAGGAGCAATATTGGCGCGGCGAGGGCGAGAGCGAGCCGACCGACCGCGAGTAACGCGCTCGGGCCGGCCGCGCAAGCGATTCGGTCAGCACTTTCTCGCGCCCGGCTGGGCGCGGCAGGTGGTCGCCGCCGTCGACCCGGCGCCCGGGGATGTGTTTCTCGAAATCGGTCCGGGCCGAGGAGCGCTGACGCTGCCGCTCGCCGATTCCGGCGCCCCCATCCTCGCCGTCGAAATCGACCGCGACCTCGTCGCCGATCTCCTGAAACACGTACCCGGGAACGTGACGGTAATGTCCGGCGACATCCTTCGCGTCGACGTGATCGCGTTCCTGAGCGGACTCGAGCCGCAGCAACCCGCGACGGCTCATCGCGGCGACACGCCCGTTTCGGCCTCGCCCGCGCAACTCGTCCCGGCGGGGCTCAGGCCCGCGCGCCGGTTTCGGGTCGTGGGCAACCTGCCCTACAACATCTCAGCGCCCATCCTGTTTCGGCTCATCGACTTTCATCGACGTCTCGGATTTTTTGCCGATGCGACCCTGATGCTGCAGCGCGAGGTGGCCGATCGCCTGGTGGCTCGTGCGGGAACCAAAGACTACGGAGTGCTCACCGTCATGACCGCGGCCCACTCCACCGTCACCCGGCTCCTCGAGCTCCCGCCCGGCGCGTTCATACCGGCGCCCAAGGTTCACTCCACCGTCGTCCGAATCAGCTTTGGCGGGAGTGGAATCCGCCTTCCGAATGAGGCCTGGTTCGACCGGGTGGTGAAGACGATGTTCCAGCAGCGGCGGAAGACGGTGGCCAATGCGCTCAAGCCGCTGCACCGCCAGGCGGCCGAGCTGGTAAGGGCAGCGGGTCTTGACGGACGGCGGAGACCCGAGACCCTGCAAGTGACAGAAATTGCAAGGCTTGCGGAGCAATTCGCTACGGCGTCCAGGCCCCCTGTGTTATAGTCCGCGCGAGTTTTTCCCGCCTGTTTTCGGGCCGTCCCAGCGGTCCCCGGCAGGACGGCCGGCGCTGATTTTCCGCCAGTGCCGCGCGGCGTCCGCGTACGTGTGTGAGGTCGCCCGTTGGTCACGACCGATGGCGCCGGCGCGGCGCCGGTGGATGTCATTCCTCTCGGAGGACTCGGCGAGTTCGGCATGAACATGCTGCTCGTCGCCTGCGGTGACTCTGCCCTGCTCATCGACGCGGGTGTGATGTTTCCCGAGCCGGAGCTCTTCGGGGTGGACCTGGTCATTCCCGATCTCGCGGCTCTCGAGGCCTACCGCGGCCGCATCGCCGCCCTCGTGCTCACGCACGGGCACGAAGACCACATCGGGGCGATCGCGCACGTCATCGACCGCGTGTCCGGGCCCGTCTACGCGTCGCGGTTCACGCTCGCGCTCGTGGAGCCCAAGCTCGAGGAGCGCGGAATCGACGCACGGAACCGGCTGGTCGCCGTGACGCCCCGGCAAATCGTGCCTGTCGGTCCGTTCAGGCTCGAGTTCCTGCGTGTGACCCACAGCATGCCGGACTGCCTGGCGGTCGCGATTCACACTCCAGCCGGCACGCTCCTTCACACCGGCGACTTCAAGATCGATCAGACCCCCCTCGACGGCCAGGCCTTCGACCTCCATCGGTTTGCCGAGCTCGGCGCCCAGGGGGTCCTTGCGCTGTTTTCGGACAGCACCAACGCCGACCGGCGCGGATTCACCGGGTCGGAGCGCGACGTGATCGAGGCGTTCGAGGAGATCTTCAGCAGTGCGGCCGGCAAGATCGTCGTAACTGCTTTTTCAACGAGTGTTTACCGGCTTCAGCTCATCGCGGACCTGGCGAACCAGTTCGGCCGGAAGGTGGCCTTCGTCGGCCGCGGCATGCAGCAGACGTCGCAGATCGCGGACCGTCTGGGCTACCTGCGGCTGCCTGGGGGGCTCCAGATCCGGGAATCCGAAGTGAAAGACTACCCGGCACAGGACGTCGTCTGCCTCTGCACCGGCTCCCAGGGCGAGCCGCTGGCGGCCTTGCCCCGCATCGCCATCGACGACCACCGGCACGTGCGCCTGGCGCAGTCGGATGTCGTGGTCTTCTCGGCGCGGGCGATTCCCGGCAACGAGAAGGCCATCGCCCGCGTGATGAACCACATCGCGCGGCGCGGCGCCGATGTGGTCTCCGATTCGGATCGGCACGTCCACGTGTCCGGGCACGGCAGCGAGCAGGAGCTTCAGCTCGTCCTGTCGCTGGTCAAGCCGCGGTACTTCGTGCCGATACATGGTGAGTACAGGCAACTCGCCCGGCATGCGCGCATGGCTGGCCTGGTCTGTCCCGGCACGAAAGTTCTCATGGCAGAAGACGGCGATGTCCTCCGGTTCGATGGCACGGGGGCGAGCGTGGCCGATCGCGTTCCGGCCGGCCGCATCCTCATCGATGGCACGCGGACGGGTGAGATCGCCGACGAGGTGCTCCGTGACCGAAGGCACCTCGCGGGGGACGGGCTCGTCGTGCCGGTCGTGGCCATCAACAGGCAGACTGGCGCCCTCGAACAGGCGCCCGAAGTCATCACTCGGGGTCTGGCCGTGGACGCGAACCACGAGGCGGTGCTCCGGGAGGCGCCGGAGCTCCTGGCGCGCGCCATTGAAAGCGCGTCGCCCGAGGAGCGGACCGATCCGGGGTTGCTCAAGGAACGTATCAAAGTGGAGTTGCAGCGGCTGTTTCGCAAACGCGCGGGCCGGCGACCTCTGGTCCTGCCGGTCGTGTTGGAAGTCTGACGGATGGGGCGAAATCGAGGAGAGAATCGCTTGGCCGATTCATTCGTTTCCAGACGCCTGAGTGAGTTCGCGGGAGTAGCCTCGTTCGCCGCGGGGCTGATCTGGCTGATCTCGCTCGCCAGCTATACGCCGACAGACCCGGCCTGGTTCTTCAACGATCTCGATTCGACGGCCGTCGCCAACTTCGCGGGCCGAGTCGGCGCCTTTCTTGCGGAGGCCTCGTTTCAGATAGCCGGCTACTCGGCGTTCCTCGGACCGGTCATCCTGGGCGTCGTCGGCTGGAACTATTTCTGGTGCAAGAAGATCAACGCGAGCTACACGAAGCTCGTCGGCGCGACGCTGCTGGTCGGCTGCGTGGCGGCTCTGCTCTCGCTCGCGTCCAGCGTCTTCGAGACAGGTGACCGGCAGTTTGGCGCCGGCGGGGCAATTGGAGACTGGATCGCGGGAGTCTGCTCGTCGTTCCTGAACCGGACCGGCGCGTCGATTCTGCTGCTCACGGTGATGATGCTCGCGATCATCCTCGCGACGCACTTTTCGTTTGGACGGGCGGTCAGCCTCGCGGTCGAGAAAGTCCGGGGCCAGCGCGGGCTGATCGATCGCTGGCGCGAGTACCAGGAAGAGCGGCGCCGCGAGCGCGAGCGTCAGCAAATCATCGACAAGCACGTCAAGAAGGCCGGCAAGGAGCGCGCGCCCGAAATCGCGACGAAGGTCGCCGACGCCGTCGAAAAGCTCAAGGCCGCGCGGGCGCGGCTGCCGCTCGGTGACGACGACGACGAGGTGGACGAGGAGCCGATTCGACCGAAGCGGGCGGCGAAACCCCCTGCCATCCGACGGGCGTCCGAACCTCCGATGACGCCGCCGCTGCCCCTCTCTGACGCCGAGCCCTCGAAGAGTCCGGTCGAACGACGCAAAGGCGGGTATCTGCTGCCGCCGGTGACGTTGCTCGATCAGGCGAAGGACCAGAGAAAAATCGACGAGCGCGAGCTCATGGAAGGCGCGCGGCTGCTCGAGGAGAAATGCCGCGAGTTCGCCGTCGAAGGCACCGTCGTGCAGATCCACCCGGGGCCGGTCGTGACGACCTACGAATTCAAACCGGACGCCGGTGTGAAGTACAGCCGGATCACTGGTTTGGCCGACGATCTGTGTCTGGCGATGCAGGCCGAGTCCGTGTTGATCGATCGCATTCCCGGCAAATCCACCGTCGGCATCCAGATTCCAAGCCCGCATCGGGAGACGATCAGCCTCAGGGAACTGCTGGAATCGGACGCGTATACGCGCTCAACCTCCCGACTCACGATCGCCATGGGCAAGACGATTCACGGCGAGCCGTTCGTGAGCGATCTGTCCACCATGCCGCACCTGCTCATCGCCGGGTCCACCGGCGCCGGCAAATCGGTCAGCGTGAACGCGATGGTGAGCAGCATCCTGTTCCGGTCGACGCCGGACGACGTCCGGTTCATCATGATCGACCCGAAGCGCCTGGAGCTCGGGATGTACGAAGACATCCCGCACCTGCTCACGCCGGTCGTCGTCGATACCAAGCAGGCCGCGAACGCGCTGCGATGGGCGGTCCGGGAGATGGAGGAGCGCTACAAGTCGCTCGCCGGCCACGGGGTCCGCAACATCGAACAGTTCAACCGCAACGTTCGCGGGGCGCTGACCGAGCAGGCCGACGCGAAAGCGCCGGACGGCAGCGAGCTCAAGACGCTGCCCTATGTCGTCGTGATCATCGACGAGCTCGCCGACCTGATGATGGCCGCGAGCAAGGAAGTCGAGGAGTCGATCGCGCGGCTGGCGCAGATGGCACGCGCGGTCGGCATCCATTTGATCCTGGCTACGCAGCGTCCGTCGGTCGACGTCATCACCGGTCTCATCAAGGCCAACCTGCCGGCCCGGCTCGCGTTCCGTGTCGCGTCGCGCGTCGACTCGCGGACCATTCTCGACAGCAACGGCGCGGAGCAGCTCCTCGGCAAGGGCGACATGCTCTATCTGCCGCCCGCATCGTCGCGCTTCGTGCGCGTGCACGGGCCGTACATCTCCGAGCAGGAGACGGCCAGGCTCTGCAGTTTCCTGCGCAAGCAGGGCAAGCCGGTGTACGACACGACGATTCTGGCCGAGGAAAAAGGGCCCGAGAAGCTCGAGTTCGAGAAAGACGAGCTGTACGACGAAGCGGCGCGCATCGTCGTGGGCAGCGGCCAGCCGTCGATTTCGTACCTGCAGCGCCGGCTGCGCATCGGGTTCAGCCGGGCCGCGCGGCTGATCGACATGATGGAAATGGACGGCGTCGTCTCGGCGGCCGTGAACGGCAAGCGCGAAGTGCTGGTCGATCGCAGCTACTTCGACGAAATCGACGCGCAGGTGAGATGAGCATGTTCTCCGGGACGACCCGCGTGCGCCGTGCTGTCGTTCGTGCCGCCGCCGGTCTGGTGGCCGGGCTTCTCCTGGCGTGGCCGGCGCCGGCGTCGGCCCAGAGCGCTCCCGCGCTCTACGAGCGGGCGCTCGAGCGTGAGCAGACCGCGCGCGCGTCCGGCACGGCGACCGTCGATACGTATCGCGCGATCGCCAGGGCCTACGAGGCAATCGTGCGCAGGTTCCCCGCCAGCGCGTACTGCGACAACGCGCTCTGGCAGGCGGCAGGCCTCATGAAACTGGCGTTCAGCAAGTCGGGGGACGCCGCCGATCGGCAATCGGCGGAGCGGTTCCTGACCTGGCTCCGGCGCGAGTACCCGTCGAGCTCGTTTGTCGCGGGAGTCGACGCACGGCTCCTCGAGCTCGCCGCTGCCGTGCCACCCCCGATCGCTGAGCCACCGGCGCCACCGGCTTCTGCACCGAGCGCGGCTGCCGCCGACCCCTCTCCGGCCCCGGCTCCAGCCGGCGCGGCCGCCGTCATTCAGAACATCACGCAAACGTCCCTGCCGCGCGGCGAGCGCCTGACCATCGAGCTCACCCGGGAGGTCGTCTACGACGGTGAGCGGGTCGTGAATCCCGACCGCGTGTTCGTGGACTTCACCAACGCGACGGCCGCCGCGGCTCTCGTCCAGCGCGCGCAGAAACTCAACGGATCGCTGATCAAGGGCGTCCGCGTGGGCCGGCACACCGCAGGAGTGACGCGCGTCGTTCTCGAGCTGGCGGGTTCGCCGCGATACAGCACATTCCCGCTCTACAACCCGTTCCGGCTGGTCGTCGATGTCGAAAGCGACGCGATTCCGGAGCCCCCGCGGCCTCACAGCATTCCGGTCGCGTCGCCGAAAGCCGAGCTCCCGAAGCCGGAGCCGGTGTTCACGGCGCCGCCGATTCGCGTCGTCGCGGAGCCACCGAAGGCCGTCGAGCCTCCGCCTCCAGCACCGGCGCCCACACCAAAGCCCGCGCCGCCGGCCAGTACGAGCCGCGGCGAATATTCGCTGGCGCGACAGCTTGGGCTTGGGGTCGCGCGCATCGTCATCGACGCGGGTCACGGCGGGCACGATCCCGGCGCGCAGGCGAACGGCATCAACGAGGCGGAGCTGGTCCTCGACGTGTCGCAGCGCCTCGAGAAGTTGCTCCTCCAGCACGAAGACATCGACGTCGTGCTCACGCGGCGGACCGACGAGTTCATCCCGCTCGAGGAGCGCACCGCGATTGCCAACCGCGAGCGCGCGGATCTGTTCCTCTCGATCCACGCCAACGCGAGCCGGCGGGCCGACGCGCGGGGTGTCGAAACCTACTTCCTGAACTTCGCGACCAATCCGGACGCGGAAACCGTGGCCGCGCGCGAAAACGCGACGAGCGCGCAGACCATGGGGACACTGCCCGCAATCCTCCGAGCGATCGCGCTCAACAGCAAGCTGGACGAGTCGCGCGAGCTGGCGTCCATCGTGCAGACGCATCTCGTCCGCAAGCTGCGCGCGCAGAACAGGAGCGTCCGCGATCTGGGCGTGAAGCAGGCGCCGTTCGTCGTGCTCATTGGCGCGCAGATGCCGAGCGTGCTCGCGGAGATTTCGTTCGTCACCAACAGGGCTGAGGCTGCCCTGCTCAAGCAGGCGGCCTACCGGCAGCAAATCGCGCAGGCCCTTTACGACGGCATCGTCAAGTACCAGGCGTCGCTCAAGAAGGTCACGACGCCCGGGCCGCAACGGTAGACAGAGTTCAATCTGAAATCTTGAATCAGGATTTCAGATTGACTCGTTGTTAGACTGAGCTATGCAGCCTCCACCGCAGCCGTACATCGTCAAGGTGATCGAGGAGCCGAAGCAGGAGCTGAACTTCGGCGACGTGATTATCGGCGCCTTTGGCGTGACCGGTGCGTTGATCCTGCTGGCGCTGGTGCTCGGCGGCCTGCTGGCGTTTCTGATGATCCGGTGGCACCGGCGGCATCCGCCGGAGCACAGCCACCTGCCGTCGGTGACGCCCGCGGTTACGGACTCCGACGTCCGGCGGTCAAGCCCAACTCCGTAAGCAGGCGCACAGCCACGCCCGTCGCGCCCTTCGGCTGATACGGTTCGGCGCTTTCGGCCCAGGCGGTTCCCGCGATGTCGAGGTGGGTCCAGGGACGATCGGCCACGAATTCCCGCAGGAACGCGGCGGCGGTCACCGCGCCGCCCGGCCGGCCGGCGCTGTTCACCAGGTCGGCAATCTCGCTGCGAAGCTGCTCGCGCGCTTCTTCGTAAATGGGCATCGGCCAGACGCGATCGCCAGCCCGCGCGGCGGTCGTTCTGACGGTCTCCACCCAGGCGTCGGGTGTGCCGAACAGTCCCGAGACCGTGCGGCCGAGCGCCACCATGCAGGCGCCGGTGAGCGTGGCGACGTCCACGAGGTGCGTCGCGCCGAGTTCCTGGGTGTACCACAACGCGTCGGCGAGAATCAGCCGCCCTTCGGCGTCGGTGTTGATCACCTCGACCGTCTTTCCGCTTGCGCCCCGGATGACGTCTCCGGGCCGCGTCGCGCGTCCGCCGGGCATGTTCTCTGTGGTCGGAATGACGCCGATGACCCGGCACGGCGCGTCGAGCAGCTTCACGGCGCGCAGCGCTGCGGCCACTGCGGCGCCGCCGGCCATGTCGTCCTTCATCCGTTCCATGCCGTCGGCCGGCTTGATCGAGATGCCGCCGGAATCGAACGTGATGCCTTTGCCGACGAAGCCGAGGATGGGCGACGCCGGCGCGCCGGCCGGCTCGTATCGCAGCACGATCACCCGCGGCGGTTCCGCGCTGCCCTGCGCCACTCCGAGCAGCAGGCCCATGTTCAGCTCGCGGATGCGGCGCTCGTCGAGGACCTCGACGCCGAGCCCCACGCTGTTGGCCATGGCCGAGACGCGCGCGGCGAATTCACGCGGCGTCAGCACGTTGCCCGGCTCGTTGCAGAGCTCGCGCGCGAAATTGGCGCTCTCGCCGATCACGCGGCCGCGCCGCACCGCTTCGCGCAGCGCGTCGGGCTCGAGTCCCGGCGCGACGATCTCGACGTGCGCGGGAAACGTTCCGACATGGTCATTGGGCTGCTTGTAGACACCCGCCTCGAACTCCGCCGCCGACAAGCCGTCGGCGGCATGCTGCGCAGCGCGGAGCCCGTCCAGCCCGCGCCGCACCACCCAGCCGATCGACGCGGCGGACCGCCGCCGGGCGACGTAGCCGCACGTCGCCGCCACGCGGCGCAGGCGTTCGGCGTCCGCGTCTACGGGATCGCCCGATCCGACCAGCGCGATTCGTCGCGCCTTCCAGCCTTTGCCCGTGACGGGCGTGATGAAGACGTCGTAGAGCTTGGCGCGGAACTCGCCGCTGGATCGCGCGCGGGCAATCTCGCCGCCAGATGCCTCGTCGAGGCCCGCCAGATCAGTCAGCCGATCGTCCTGCTCGAACACGGGGACGAACAGCAGATCGACTTCGACATCCTCCGGCCGCGTCGCACGGTACGCGAACGCGCTGGGTTCAATCGATTGCACCATCAGATCACCACTCTTTTCCGAAACCCGCCGGACGACGATAGAAAACGCGCTAGACTTGAAAATTGGTCGCCGATGAGTCGTCACACGACGCAATGAAACAGGCGATGATACCAGACAGCGTCAGAAAGTTACTTGCAATCGCGGCGGTCACGGCGACCGTTTTCGCCGGGTCTCTTTTGGCACAGTCGAAGAACACGGGTAAACCCCAGCTCAGCATCCGCGCCAATCCCGGCACCGGCTGGGTTCCCTTCCGCACCGTGCTCACGGCCGAGCTCACCGGTGGCGCCAGCGACTGGCGGGACTACTACTGCGCCAAGATCGAGTGGGACTGGGGCGACGACACGCGGTCCGAAGCCAGCTACGACTGCGAACCGTACGAAAAAGGCAAGAGCGAGATCCGCAGGCGCTTTACCCAGGAACAGACGTTTCGCATCCCCGGCACCTACGACGTCACGTTCCGGCTGAAGCAAGGCACGAAGATCGTGGCGGCCGCCAAGATCACCATTCAGGTTCGCGACGAAGCGAAAAAGATTCTGTCCAAAGAACTTGTCGGTGCTTTAGAGGAGTCCTAGCAACAGCCCGGTCGCGAAGACCAGCAGCATGATCGCAACCAGGCGCTGGACGCCGCGCAAGGTCGTCTTCTTCAGGTAGCGATTCCCGAGCCACGAGCCGGCAAACGCCGCAAGCACCGCCGCGGCGAGTACGCCGTAATCGAGCGACGGCTGACGCGCCATCGACGGCACGTACACGGCGAGCCGCCCGACGTCGATCAGGCACGCGATGACCACACCCGTGCCGACATACGCTTCTTTCGTCAGGTTCGCTCGAATGAGGAACGCCGATCGCAGCGCGCCCTGTAATCCCGAAAGTCCGCCGAAGAATCCGCTCAGGGCGCCGCCGAGCGGGAGCAAGCGGCTCGGGAACGACAGCGCCTTGAATCGTGGGACGAGCTCGATGACCGTGAAGCCCAGAAGCAGCACCCCGACGACGAGCTTCGCGGCGGTCAGCTCGGCGTCGATTCCGATCACCTGATAGCGGCCGAGCGCCGTGGCGCCGGCGAGCCGTTCGAGCGTCCAGGCGCCGAGAAGCGCAGCGGCGATCGCCGGCACTCCGAACTTCAGCACGACGGCGCGATCGGCGTGGCGCCCGACGAGGCCAAGCTTGAACAGACCATTCAGGAAATGCACGACCGCCGTCGAGGCTACTGCCTGATCGAGCGGGTAGAACAGCGCGAACGCCGGCAGCAGCAACGTGCCGAGCCCAAATCCGGAGAGAAACGTCAGCGCGGACGCGCCCGCGGCCACGGCGCAAAGGAGCAGGATCGTCATGCCAACTCGGGGACTGGAAGGGGGTGCATCGGAACGGCCGTACGGCGCGTCAGCGCGGAACGAGCTCGGTCGTCGACGTTCGCCGTCGTCCACGGGACAGGCCGCGCACATATGTGCGTGCGGAGGCCGACGTGTATTTCTCCGCGTAGGCGCGATCGACAGCGCTCAAGAGCCGCTCGCGTCGCGTGTGCACGGCCCGAATCCGGACCGTGCGATCGGCAAGCCTGATCGCGCCGCCGGGATCGCTCAGGAAGGTGCGATACCAACCTTCCGGCTTGAGCGTCCAGGACCGTACGAAGACGCGGCCGGCGACGACCACCATCCAGATGCCGATGAAGCGATGGACCGTCCCGGCCCGGATCCAGACGTACCGGCTCTCCGTCAGCGTTCGAAGGACTCGCGCCGGAAACGTCCTGGCAGCCATCGCGGGCGGGACTAATTCTATGACCCGCCGTGACGATAACAGGGCTGGTCCAGGATGTTACGATTGGCTAACGCTCTGATGGCGCCATCCGAGATTCGCCTACGCTTTGCAATACAAAGCTTCCATGATAGTCTGGAGTCCACGCGACCGAACCACCGTGCCTCCAGTTGAACTCGCTCTCGAGATCAGGCCCCGCGCCCGGCTCGATGTCATCGACATCCGGGCCCGCGCGGCGGAAGTCTTTGGCGCGGTCCTGGCCGCGCACCAGCGCTGCCTGTACGTCTCGCGGCATACGACCGCCGGGTTTCTGCCTCAGAGTTTCGCCGCGCGCCTGACCGCGCGGCCCGAGGCCATCCACGGCTACCTCGACGTCTTCCGAACCGTCTTCCCCGAGGGGGCCGGCTACCAGCACGACCAGCTCCATCTCCGGCACGAGCTGGCGCCGAACGAGCGGGCCGTCGAGCCGACCAACGCGGATTCGCACCTCGCGTTCATTAGCGGCGGCCTCCGACCGTGCGTGTCGTACAACGCGCGGCGTCCGGGTGCCGTCTACTTCATCGACCTCGACGGAACGTTTCAGGGCCAGGCACGGCGCCGCGTGACGACGCTGATTGGCTACGACCATGAAGAAGAGGTCGCCTCGACGACGTTCGAGGTGCCGGTCTCCGCGCACCCGATCGACGCGGTCAACCTGAAAGACGGTCAGCTCGGCATCTACGAGCAGATCAGCGCGTTCATCGAGGGGCACGGCGTCACGAAAGGCCGGGTGCGGCTCGCGCTGGCCGCCGGCGAGCAGCACGCCAGCCTGACCGTCAACGAATACGAGACGCTGCTCATGCAGCATGACCTGGCGGAAGTGCTGCACAACCCGCTGCGGTTCGCGGCGGAGAAAGCGCGCCACGCGTGGAACGACCCGCTCACGCTGCCGACGAAGGCGCTGGGCTACGCGCAGTACGACCTCGTCCGGGCGCTCAACCGGCTGGTCGAGGTGCTGGGGCTCGAGGCGTCACGCATCGAGCGCATCCTGGCGCGAACGCTCGAAGCGCCCGCCTCACGGTTTCTGCGGATGCGCCGGTCGGTTGATCTCGTCGTGTCCGACTCGAATCAGTCCGGCCGGGGCGCCATCGTCGAGGGCACCTATCAGACCCCGATTCTGATGCAATGGCGGCCGGCGCCCGGCGCGGTTCGCCGCGTGGACGTGCGGCTCACGAGACTGCAGTAAGTCGATACAACGGTCTATCGGCCGCCGCTCGATGCCGGCGGGGCGGGTTCGATTCTCAGGATTCCGCCCGGATTCGCATCCGTCACGACGTACAAGAAACCGTCGGGGCCTTCGCGCACGTCGCGCACGCGCTGCTTCAGGTCGCCGAGCAGCGTTTCTCGACCGATCGGCCCTCGCGGCGTGAAGACAATCCTCTGAACGGATAGACCTGACAGCCCGCCCGCGAAGAGATTGCCCTTCCAGCCCGGGATCTTGTCCTGCGTGTAGAACGCGAGCCCCGAGAGACCCAGCGACGGAACCCAGATCGTCACCGGCGGCTCGACATCCTCCCGCCATGGACGGTCGGTGATGATCTCCCCGGAGTACTCGCGTCCGAACGTCGCGACCGGCCAGCCGTAGTTCTTGCCGGGTTGCAGGATGTTGAGCTCGTCGCCGCCCTGCGGGCCGTGTTCGGTTTCCCAGACGGCGCCGGTCTCCGGATGCACCGCGAGCCCCTGCATGTTCCGGTGGCCGTACGAATAGATCTCCGGCCGGAAGCCCTCGCGTCCAACGAACGGGTTGTCCGGAGGCACGCTGCCGTCGTCACGGAGCCTTAGCATTTTGCCGGCGTGGGTGGACGTGTCCTGAGCGCGCTTCCGGTCGTTGCGCTCGCCGACCGACATGAAGATCGTGCCGTCACGCGCGAAGACGAGCTTCGATCCGAAGTGGGCGCCGCCAGTGCTCCACGCGTCCGCGACGAAGAGATCTTTTACGTCGGTGAGCGCCTTGCCGTCGAACTTGCCGCGCGCAAGTGCCGTGGTGTTCCCTTGTTCCCCTTTTTTCGAGTACGTCAGGTAGAGCCATCCGTTCTCAGCGAACTTCGGATGGAGCGCCACTTCGAGCAACCCGCCCTGTCCGCCCGCCACGACGGCCGGCACTCCGGCGACCGGCTCAGTCTCGAGAGTGCCGTTGCGGATGATCCGGAGCCTCCCCGGGCGTTCGGTCACGAGCATGTCGCCGTTCGGGAGGAACGCGAGGCTCCATGGGCTTGCGAGGCCGCCGACCACCGGCACGACGCGAATCGGCTGCGCGAGCGTCTCGAACGTCCGCGCATCCTTCGGGAATGGCAACGCCGGCACGCGGGGGAATCCGGCGCCTCCCTGCCGGCCGCCAGCCGGCGCGCCGCCCTGCCGCTGACCGCCGGGCGGTGGCGGCGGAGGCGTTTGTTGCGCGAGCGCGACGGCCATCGAAAAAGCGAGAGTCGATCCCAGGGCGAACGTCGTGACACGAGATCGCATGGCTCTGTTCATACCTCACCTCGCGCGTCGAGAGATCTCACTACGGCCTGATGTCCTGGTAAGGATAATGCGTCAGTCCTTCGTGTTGCCGGGCTCGTCGTCGTACCAATCCTCGTGCGGAGACCATTCGCCGCAGAGGAGACACGCGGTCCATTCCCACTGGTGCGAGCAGCCGGGGCACGTGCCGGAGGTCTCGAACGTGTTCCAGGCGCGGCCGCACCCCGCGTGAAACGCTTCCGGAAACGGATTGTCGACGCAGGTCCAGAGGCTGGAGGGTCCTGGCTGCCAGTCGCATTTCGGGCAGCGGATGCGGCTGCGATCCAAAGCGCCGTCCAGGATTTTGGTGACGATGTCGGCGATGCCCGTGGGTGTCGGGTCCCGCTTGAGCAGGTGCAATTGCATGGTTCAGCGTTCCTCAGTCATCAGCTTTACCACAGGTTGGGCCGTTTCAATGCAGCCGCGCGCGAGCATCACGTCCCGACAGTGTTGGCGACTGAGGGTCGCTCCGGGGCGAACGTCCGCGGACAGTTTCTTGACTCACTCCGGAGGCCGCCCTAGGATGACAAGTTGGCCCGGAGATGATTGGCGAGACCGTTACCCATTACCGGATCCTCGACAAGATTGGCGAAGGCGGCATGGGTGTCGTCTATCGCGCGGAGGACACGCGTCTCGGCCGCCAGGTTGCCGTCAAATTTCTCTCGGCGAAGCTGTCGCAGGATCCGCTTGCGCTCGAGCGCTTTCAGCGTGAAGCGCGTGCGGCATCGTCGCTCAGCCATCCGCACATCTGCGCGCTCTATGACATCGGGCGCCATGGCGATCTGCCGTTTCTCGTCATGGAGCTGCTCGACGGGACCACCCTGCGCCGGCGGCTCGCGCACGGACCGCTGCCGATGGAGACGGTGCTCGACTTCGGCGTGCAGATCGCCGATGCGCTCGACGCGGCGCACTCCCTCCGGCTGATTCACCGCGACATCAAGTCGGCGAACATCTTCGTGACGGAGCGCGGGCAGATCAAGATGCTCGACTTCGGGCTGGCGAAGCTGGCACATCCGCGCGGCACGCCGGTCGATCCGTTTTCGGATACGGTCCTCGCCTCGCCGACGACGACCGACGCCGGCCAGACGCTCGGGACGCTGTCGTACATGTCGCCGGAGCAGGCCCGTGGTCAGGACCTCGATCCGCGCAGCGATCTCTTCTCCTTCGGCGTGGTGCTGTATGAAATGGCGACCGGCAAAGAGCCGTTCGCCGGCCGAACGTCGGCGCTCGTCTTCGATGCGATCCTGCACGGGTCGTCGGCGCCGCCAAGCAACGCGGACCCGCACATCCCGGCCGAGTTCGACCACATCATCGCCAAGGCGCTCGAAAAGGATCGCGATCTCCGTTATCAGACCGCCGCCGAGCTGCGCGCCGATCTCAAGCGTCTGCAGCGGGAGAGCGGCGGATCGAAAGTCAGCAACCAATCCCCGCGGACGGCTGTGCCGCCGACGGCGCCCGTGCCCGCACGACAACCGATTGGGCTCGTCGCGGGAATTGCCGCCGCGCTCGTGCGTGCTCTTCGCCGCCGGCTACTTCTGGTTCCGCGGATCGGGCACGGCGATCGACTCAGTGGCCGTCCTGCCGTTTGTCGCTGCCGGACAGGCGGCCGATGCCGAATACCTGACCGACGGCATGACGGAGACCTTGATCAACGGCCTCGCGCAGCTTCCGGACCTGCGCGTCGCCGCGCGAAGCGTGGCATTCCGGTACAAGGGCAAGGACGTCGATCCGCAGCAGGTCGGCCGCGATTTGGGCGTCAGGGCGGTCGTCACGGGACGCATCACGCGGCGCAACGACCGGCTGATCATCGGCGCCGAGATGATGAACGTCGACACGGGCGCGCAGGTGTGGGGGCGCCAGTACGATCGCCCGGAGTCCGAACTGCTGGCCGTCCAGGAAGAAATCACGGGCGAGATCCTCGACAGACTCCGTCCGCGCATGACCGGCGACGAAAAGAAGCTCGCGACGAAGCGATACACCGAAGATTCCGAGGCGTACCAGCACTATCTGCAGGGGCGCTACAACTCGAACAAAGGCACGATCGCCGGGTTCAAGAACGCGATCGAGTACTTCCAGCGCGCGATCCAGCAAGACCCGAAGTACGCGCTCGCCTACGCGGGCCTCGCCGACGCGTATCTGCTGCTCGGCTCGTACTGGGTAGAGGCGATTACCGAGGCCAAGAGCGCCGCCGAACAGGCGCTGAAGCTCGATCCGTCGCTCGCCGAGGCCCACGTCTCGCTGGGACAGATCAAGTTGTGGCTCGACTGGGACTGGTCAGCCGCGCGCCGCGAGTTCGAGCAGGGCATTTCGCTGAACCCGCAGTCGGCGCTCGCCCACAACCAGTACGGGCTCTACCTCGCCACGGTGGGACGCGTCTCAGACGCCATCATTGAGGTGAAACGCGCGCTCGATCTCGACGCGCTGTCGCCAATCATCAACAGCGACATGGGCTGGTATCTGCTCTTCGCCGGCCAGCACGCCGACGCGATCGCGCAGTTCCGCAAGACGCTCAATCTCGATTCGAACTCGGTGTCCGCGCACCGCGGTCTCGGGATCGCGTTGAGTGAAGCCGGACAGCACGACGAGGCCATCTCCGAGCTCAAGCACGCGCTGCTGCTCTCCGAGAACAGTCCGGTCGTGATGGCGCACCTGGGCGCGGCCTATGCCCATCAGGGCGCCAAGCCGGCCGCGACGGCCCTCTTGAACGAGCTTCAGGCGATGGCGGCGCGACAGTACGTGCCGGCGTCCGCGCCGGCCATCGTCCATGCGGCGCTCGGCGACCGCAACGCCGCTCTCGACTGGCTCGACAAGGCCTATGACGAACACGACTTCGCGATCATCCAGATCGAAGTCGCGCCGTGGTTCAGGAGTCTCCGCGGCGAGGATCGGTTCCAGCAGATCGTGACGAGATTGGGAATGCCGAGATAGGCCTCCGAGCCTCCTGCCCTACTTCACCCGATACCCCGACTGCCCCGGCGCTCTTCCGTCGATCTTCAACACCTTCACGCCCTTCGGGACGGCCGAGCTCTCGACAAAGGTAATCGCGCCCGGCGTGCGGCTCGCCTGCTCCACGGCCATCTGGCCGGAGTAGACGATGCGCGGCCCGCTCCGTGTGTCGGCGCGGAAGACCTTCGCGACCCAGTGCTGACGGAACTGCGCCTCGGTCATCTGGCACACGTCCTTGATGGCGACGTCGCGCTCGCGGGCGACAGGCGCGCGCAGGAAGAGCGCCACCCGCACGCCGGACGTCCAGAACTCGCGGTCGCCAAGCAGGATGCGGCGCAGCTCGGCGACCGTCAGGTTGTCGACCGGCACGTCGGGGTGCACGACCACGGCGATGTCGCCGCCCTGCGTGTACGCCGGCACGGGCGCGGACACGAAGAGCGCCGCGACGCCGAGCATCAGCAGCACGGCACGACGTGTCACGTGGCACGCGATCGATATCGGCATCAGAACGTAAAGCACAGCTGAAAAAACCCGCCGTGATTGCGCGGGACGTCGTCGCCGCGGCGCCAGGTGCGGTATTCGCCCTTGATGGCCGCAAACAGGGACGCGTCGTAGCGCAAACCGACGATCGAGCTGTCGAGCATCGGCACCGTGGCGAACATGGCGTCGCCATCGGCGATGCCGATGTGCTCGAATCGATAGTACGGCTTCAGCAGCCGCTTGAGCTGCGGAAGCCGGTACGCCGCCTGGATGTAATACGCCCGGTTCCACGTCGAGATGTCCGTGCCGGCCTCACGGTGGCGCACACCGGCGATCTCGGCGATGATCTCCGGTTCTTCCTTGTTCCAGACGACGTAGCCGGACACGATCCGTTCCTGGAATTCGCGGGTGTTGGCCAGCGTCACCGTGTCGGTGTAGAGCGACCCGCCGAACTCGAGGCCGAACACCTTGTCGGGCTTCGAGAAGACATTCGCGAGCCAGGCGCGTTCGCCATTGTTGTCGCCGGCGTCGCCGCCGCGGCTGATGACCGACGCGCGGCCGTTGCCGACCCCGGCCTTGTAGTTGAGATTCCAGCCGGCCGCGGGGACCGAGCCTTCGAGCAGCCCGCCGATGAAGTGGACCGGCAGGAAACGGCCGCCGAACTGGATCATCTCCGGCCGCGCGATCGTCGTCTGCAGCCACTGCCCGTGGTGGTACGCGGTGTTCCAGTAGTTGATCGGCGTGTGGTAACGCCCGAGCGAGAGCTTGAGGCGATCGCTTTGATCGAACCGGAGGATGAGCCGTTCGACTTCGGTGTTGAAACCGGTCGCGGCCGGCGTGCCCGTGCCGGCGTCGGCCCGTGCCGAAAAACTGATCTCGCCGAAGAACGTCACGCGTGGCGAAAGCTCGGACGTGAAGTGGAGTGCGAGCTGCCCGAGCGTGAAACCGCGCGGGCCTTCGAGATGTTTCATTCCGGAGAAATTGACGTCGCCGAAGCCGGCGAGCCGCAGGCTCGGGTATTGGCGCTCGCCGGGCGGCGGCTGCATCTCGTGCTCCCCCGGGGGCGGCGTCACCTGTGCGTCAGCCGAACGGGTGAGACCGAGCAGGAACAGGGCGATAACGGGCCACCTCCGCGACGGCCGTGGCCGGCGACGCGCGCCCGGCCTGTGATCCGGTGCCCTCATGAACTGCGCCAATCCTCCCCGCCGCGGCCCGGACCGCTCAGACCGCAGGCCAGACGCGACGCGCTAAATACTACCCTCGGACTCGCGTTGAATCACCACCCGGTCCGCACGGCCACGTGACAGCCGATACCCGCGCACCGCGACCGTCCGCCGCATGCCGACGATGATGTGTGTCCACTCCGGATAGAACGCCGTCGCGATGTCCGTGGGTGACGGCCGAGCGTCCCCGGCGGGGTGGGAATGATAAACAGCGACGATCTCCAGCGGCGGTGAAAACCGCCGAAGAGTCCGGCGAAGGGCAATGTGCGCGCGGTCGTCGATTCGGTATCGCGTGCGGCCGCGCGCGACGTTCCGCGTCCCGACCGCGAAAGAGACGCGTCCGGGCAGGCCGACGAGAAACCCGCAGCATTCGCGCGGCGACTCGCGGCGCGCGTGCGACACGATGTCGCGCAGCACCGGGGCCGGCATCGCCAGCCCGCCTGGCCGCGTCACGACCGCAGCTCGGGCAACTCCCGGAACTGGTCGAGCGCGTCCGGGTTGGCCAGCGCCTCCAGGTTCATCACCGGCCGGCCGTGGATGACGTCACGGACGGCGAGCTCGACGATCTTGCCGCTCTTGGTGCGCGGGATCTCGGCGATCTGGACGATCTTCGCGGGTACGTGACGTGTGGTCGTGTTGGCGCGGATTTGATCGCGGATGCGGCGCTCGAGCGCGGCATCGAGCGTGCGGTCCGCGGCAAGCCGCACGAAGAGCACGATCCGCTCGTCGCCCTGCCACTGCTGGCCGACCGCGAGGCTCTCGGCGACCTCGGGCAGCTGCTCGACCTGACGGTAGATCTCGGCCGTGCCGATGCGAACGCCACCGGGATTGAGCGTCGCGTCCGATCGGCCATGGATGATGAAGCCGTCATGTTCGGTCGTCTGGATCCAGTCGCCGTGACACCAGATACCCTTGAACCGCTCGAAATACGCGGCGCGATACCGGGCGCCGCCCGGATCGTTCCAGAAGCCCACCGGCATCGATGGGAATGGCGACGTGCAGACCAGTTCCCCGGGCTCGCCTCGGAGTGACCGGCCGGCTGGATCGAACACGTCCACGCTCATCGCGAGGCCCGGTGCCTGAATCTCTCCGCGCCAGACGGGACCGTTCGGATTACCGCCCACGAAACAGCTGACGATGTCGGTGCCGCCCGAGATGGACGCCACGTGCACGTCTGTCTTGATCGAGCGGTAGACGAAGTCGAAGCTCTCGGCCGAGAGCGGCGATCCGGTCGAGGTGATCGTGCGGATCGACTTGAGATCGTGCGTCGTTCGCGGCACGAGGCCCGCCTTGCTCACGGCGTCGATGGATTTCGCCGACGTGCCGAACAGCGTGATGCCGGCGCGATCGGCGAGCTCGAACAGCCGATTTCCATCCGGATGGAACGGCGATCCGTCGTACAGCACGATGGTCGCCTCCGAGGCGAGCGCCGTGACGAGCCAGTTCCACATCATCCAGCCGCACGTCGTGAAATAGAACACCCGATCGTCGCGCCGGATGTCGCAATGGAGCTGGTGTTCCTTCAGGTGCTGCACCAGCGTGCCACCCGCGCCGTGCACGATGCACTTCGGGACGCCCGTCGTCCCCGATGAGTACAGGATGTACAGCGGATGGTCGAAGGCAAAGCGCTCGACCGCCGGCGCGTCGGACGCGGCGCCCTGCATCCAGCCGTCCCACCAGACGGCTCCCGGCACCTGATCGAGCCGCCCGCGGCCGCCGGCGAGCGGGACGACCACGACCTGGTCGAGGTCCGGCAGCTCTCGCGTGGCGGCGGCGACCTTGTCGAGGCAGTCGAAATGTTTGCCGCCGTAGTCGTAGCCGTCCACGGCGAACAGAATCTTCGGCGCGATCTGTCCGAAGCGATCGAGAATGCCGCGCACGCCGAAGTCCGGCGAACAGGAGGACCACACCGCGCCGAGCGACGCGGCGGCGAGCGCCGCGATGATGGCTTCCGGAACGTTCGCCATCATGCCGCAGACCCGGTCGCCGGTGACCACGCCGCCGGCGCGCAGGGCCTGCGCAGCCCGTCCGACGTCTCTCGCCAGCTCGCGATAGGTCAGGCGGCGCTCGATGCCCGCTTCGGTCACCGCGAAGATCGCGAGTTCGTCGTCGCGCCGGCGCAGGACGTTTTCGGTGAAGTTCAGCCGCGCGTCGGGAAAAAACCGCGCGCCGGGCATCTTGTCCAGATCGATCGCGATCCGGTCCCCACGATCGCCGATCACGCCGCAGAAGTCCCAGATCTCCGCCCAGAACGACCGCGGGTCGATGAATCGACGACTGGTGCAGGGCGCGAAACGTCTCGAACGTCGTCTGGGTCCGTTTCCCGAGCAGCTGCGCAAAGCGCGTGAGCCGCGTGGTGGCGATGCGTTGCGCGTCGGGCGTCCAGAGCGGGCCCTGGTCCGGACCTGCGCCGCCTGAGCCGGTCGGGTCTGGAATCACGATTCAGCGGGGTGACGGATCGAGCCGCGCGCGTGCCTGATTCGCGCCGGCAAATCCTTCGTCGATCACCGCCGCGTCAGCCACGCGATCGGGCGACACCGGGAGGTGCTCGACCAGCGACCTGGCGGCCTCCGCGACGAAATCCGCGTTCGTCGCGAGAATCCCCTTCCAGACGTCGGGTGGACTCGAGGCCAGCCGCGTCATCTCCCGGAACGCCCGTCCGGACGCAATAAGCGCGTCGGTCGCGCACGCCTCAGCGGCCGTGTTCATCAAGGCGACTGCGAGGAGCTGTGGCAGGTGACTCAGATACGCCATCGTCCGATCGTGGGACGTGGCGTCGAGGTGCAGAGGCCGCGCCCCGAGGCCCATCACGAACCGGTGCAGTCTTCGAACGGGAAGTGCTTCTTCCGCGGCGTCCACGAAGAGCCAGGGCCGGGCCTCGAACAGGTCCGGCCTCGCGGCGCCAAGACCGCTTCGTTCGGATCCGGCCATCGGGTGGCCGCCGATGAAATTCGTCAGTCGCGCGCGATCCGCGGCTTTGAGGATTTCGCGCTTCGTGGATCCGACGTCCGTGACGACACCTGGCAGCTGGGCCTGCGCTGCGGCTGTGACGAGCTCGATCAGTTCGGGGACCGGTGTCGCGAGCACCACGAGATCGGCATCGGCAAGCTCGGCCACTGACGCTCGCGGCTGATCAATGATGCGCCGCGCCAGGGCTTCGGTCGCGACCGCCGGGCGATCGACGCCGAGCAGCTTCACGCCGCGCCAGGCCGCGCGCGCGCGCAACGCGATCGATCCCCCGATGAGACCGAGGCCAACGATGCCGATGGTCCGGAACGGCGGGGACTCGAGCGGCAACCTAGTGGCCTGTCCACGTCATTTGAAACGCGCCTTTCGGGCGGGGCATCCCGGCTGGCGGCGTTGCTCCTCCCTCAAATACGTTCGAGTATTCTCGGTCGTCGCGCCGTGCCAGCCGGGCGCCGCGCTCCGAAATCCGCATTCCAACTGACGTGGACAGGCCACTAGCGGCTCCAGCCCCGCCGCGCGACGGGCTCGACACAAATGCTGCGCCCGATGGCGGGCGCGATGATCCGGAGCTCGGCCATGAGCCGCTCGAACTGCGCCGGGAACATCGACTGCGCGCCATCCGATCGCGCGTGGTCGGGATCGCAGTGCACTTCGATGAGGAGCCCGTCGGCGCCGCCCGCGACAGAGGCGCGCGCCATCGGCGCGACTTTGTCACGCCGGCCCGTGCCGTGGCTGGGATCCACCAGGATCGGCAGATGGCTGAGCTTCTGGACGACGGGGATGGCGGAAATATCGAGGGTGTTGCGCGTGTAGCTTTCGAACGTCCGGATGCCTCGCTCGCAGAGCATGACGTCCGTGTTGCCGCCGGCAAGCACGTACTCCGCCGAGAGCAGCCACTCCTCGATCGTGGCGGAAATGCCGCGCTTCAGCAGCACGGGTTTCCGCGAGTGGCCGAGCTCGCGGAGCAGAGAGAAGTTCTGCATGTTCCGTGCGCCGACCTGCAGGATGTCTCCGTAGCGTTCGATCATCTCGATTTGGCCGATCTCCATGACCTCGGTCACGAGTTTCAATCCATGACGGTCGGCGGCCGATCGCAACATCCGAAGGCCGGCTTCGCCGAGACCCTGGAAGCTGTACGGCGAGCTCCTCGGCTTGAAGGCGCCGCCGCGGAGCACCTTGGCGCCTGCGCGCTTGACCGCGGCGGCCGTGGCCTCGACCTGCTCCTCGGACTCGGCGGAGCACGGGCCGGCCATGACGATCACCTCATCGCCGCCAATCCGGACGTCGCCGACCACGACGACCGTGTTGTCCGGTTTGAACGTCCGGCTCGCGAGCTTGTACGGCTCCGTGATTCGCACCACCTCGTGCACGCCCGACTGCACTTCCAGCAGTTGTGGATCCCCGTTTCCGTTGCCAACGGCGCCGATGACGGTCCGCGACGATCCGGTGGACCGGTGCACGTCGAACCCCATTTCGATGAGCTGCGCGATGACCGCCTGAATCTCGGCCTCGCTGGCGCGCTCCTGCATGACGACGACCATGGTGACTACCCTCTCCAGTCTAAGACTCTGTCTGGCCGAACCCTACACGTTCGGTCGTCCATCTGTCGGCCCCTCCCGCCGTGCCGCGGCCAGCCGCTCCAGGCGGCGGGCCTCGTCGATGATTCGCTCGAAGAGGCGCGTCATCGCCTCGTTGTCGAGCGGACCCGCGTTGGCTGCGCGAACATTGGCCAGCACTTCGGCTTCGCGCGCCGGCTGGTAAATCGGCAGCCCGCTCTCCTCCTTCAGCTTGCCCACGGCCAGCGCGCACGAGGCGCGCTCGCTGAGGAGCGTGACCAGCTGGCGATCGAGCTCGTCGATGCGGTCGCGAAGCTGTTCGATGCTCTTCACGCCGCCCCCTTGAGCCACCGGACGAACGACTCCACCGCGGAGCCGACGTCCTCGCCGCGTTCGGACGCATCGGCGATCACTTGCACGATCGCGCTCCCGACGACCGCGGCGTCGGCAAAGCGCGTCACCTCCGCGACGTGCTCGGGCCGGGAGACGCCGAATCCCAGGGCGACGGGCAGCCGGCTCACGGCGCGAATCCGCTCGACGAGCGGCGCCGCGGTCGCCGCGACCGACGTGCGCGCGCCGGTGACACCGAGTCTCGAAATCGCGTACAGGAATCCCGTCCCGAGCCGGGCCGCTTCCCGCAATCGTCCGTCGGTCGTCGTCGGGCTGACGAGAAAGATCTGGTCGATGCCGCGTCCCTGGAGCGCGTGCTGGACGGCCGCTGACTCTTCTATCGGCAGGTCGAGCAGCAAGACCCCATCGACACCGGCCTCGGCGGCGCGGGTGACAAACGCCGCGCGGCCCATCCGCAGCACCGGGTTCACGTACGTAAAGAGCACGATCGGCACGGCGATCTCCCCGCGCACCTGCCGGATCAGATCGAGCGAGGCGGCGAGATCGCTGCCCCCGGCGAGGGCGCGCTCCGACGCGCGTTGAATCGCCGGGCCGTCGGCAATCGGATCCGAAAACGGGACGCCGATCTCGATGACGTTCGCGCCGCCGTTCGCGAGCGCGCGAACGACGTCGCGCGAGCGGACCAGATCCGGATCGCCGGCGGTGACGTACGCCACGAGGCCGGGGCCGGCCCCGTCGCGCACGCCGGCGAAGGCCGATTGCAGGCGGCTCATCGTTGGTGCTCCCGAAGCTGCCGCACGGTTTCAACGTCCTTGTCGCCACGCCCGGACAGGTTGACGAGGACGACATCGCCCGCGCGGGGTTCGCGCAGGTGTCGCCGCAGCCAGGCGATCGCGTGCGCCGACTCGAGCGCCGGCAGAATCCCTTCCCGCTCGGCCAGCCATTCGAACCCGGACACTGCTTCCGCGTCGTCAACGTATGCGTAGCTCGTCCGGCCCTTCGACGCGAGCCATGCGTGTTCGGGGCCGACAGACGGATAGTCGAGGCCGGCCGAGACGGAATGCGTCGTCAGGATGTTGCCCTGCGCGTCCTGCAGCACCAGACTTCGCGTTCCATGGAGCACGCCCGCCTCACCCGCCGCGAATCGAGCGGCGTGGTGTCCAGGCTCGATGCGGCGGCCGCCGGCTTCGACTCCCACCAGCCGCACGTTCGCGTCGTCGACGAACGCGTCGAACAGCCCAAGCGCGTTGCTGCCGCCGCCGACACACGCGAGCACGAGATCGGGCAGGCGGCCCGCCGCATCCTGAATCTGACGTCGCGCTTCCTGACCGATCACCGACTGGAACTCGCGCACCATGAGCGGATATGGATGCGGACCGAGCACCGATCCGAGGAGGTAATAGGTGGACTCGACGTTCGAGACCCAGTCGCGCATGGCCTCGTTGATAGCGTCTTTGAGCGTCCGGCTGCCGGCGTCCACCCGCTCGACGGTCGCGCCGAGCACGCGCATCCGGAAGACGTTGAGCGCCTGGCGCGCCATGTCGTCGGCGCCCATGTAGACGACGCACTCGAGGCCGAGAAGGGCGCAGACGGTGGCGCTGGCGACGCCATGCTGTCCCGCGCCGGTCTCGGCCACGATCCGGCGCTTGCCCATTCGCTGCGCGAGCAGCGCCTGCCCGAGCGCGTTGTTGATCTTGTGCGCACCGGTGTGCGCGAGATCCTCCCGCTTCAGGAAGACCCGCGCGCCGGAGTCGCCAGCCGCGCGCCGCGCTTCGTAGAGCGGCGTCGGGCGGCCGACGTACGTCCCGAGAAGCCGCGTCAGCGACGCGACGAACGCCGGGTCGCGGCGGGCGTCGAAATAGGCGGCCGCCAGCTCCTCGACCGGCGCCATCAGCGTTTCAGGCACGAACCGGCCCCCGAACTCCCCGAAGTACCCTCGTGCGTCGGGGTCGCGGCGGCCGAACACGGGCCCGGGAGATGCGGTCGCGCTCACGATGGCTCGACTCCTCGGGCTCCGGTCACCGCGGCGAAAAACGCCGCGAGCCGTTCGGGGCTCTTGATGCCCGGTGCCGATTCGACGCCCGACGACACGTCGAGCGCCCAGGGCCGGACGCAATTGATCGCGGTCGCGACGTTCTCGGGCGTCAGCCCGCCCGCGAGAATGATGGGACGCCGAGCGGCGAGCGCCGCGGCCTGTCTCCAGTCGGCCACCTGACCCGTGCCGCCGCGGCGTACACGGTCAGTCGCATCGACCAGTGGGGTGACGTACGCAGGCAGCGTCGCGGCCCGCTCGACGTCGTCGCCGGACTCGAGGAAAACGGCCTTGATGAGGCGTGCCTTCACGCCGTCGTAGCGATCGACCCGCTCGTCGCCATGCAGCTGCACGCCATCCAGCCCGACGTCCCCGGCAATGCGCGTGACGTCCTCGACGCTCGCATCGACGAACACGCCGATGCGTGCCACGAAAGGCGGAACGGCCCGCGCGATTTCGCGCGCCGCCTGGACGGACACCGCGCGCGGGCTCTTCGGCCAGAAGACAAAACCAAGAGCCGTCGCGCCGAGCCGGACGGCTTCGGACGCGTCTTCAACCCGCGTGATGCCGCAGACTTTGATCCTGGGCGTCATGCGGTCCTCGCTCGCGCTGCCGACAGAAGCCCGGCGAGTGCGGCGCCCGGGTCGGCTTCCGTCATGAACCGCTCGCCGATCAGGAACGCGTCATACCGCAACTCCCGAAGCCGGCGAACGTCCCCACCCGATCGCAAACCGCTTTCGGCGACGGCGATCACGCCTGGCGGAAGATCGGGCGCGAGCTCGTCGAAGACGGCCGTCGAGACCTCGAGCGTGCGCAGATTGCGGCTGTTGACGCCGACGATCAGGGCGCCGGCGTCGAGCGCGCGGTTGAGCTCGTTCCGATCGTGCACCTCGACGAGCGCGGCCAGCCCCAATGCGCGCGCGTGCGCAATCAGACTCGCGAGCGACCGGCTGTCGAGCGCCGCGACGATCAGGAGCACCGCGTCGGCGCCCGCCGCGCGCGCTTCCAGGAGCTGGAACTCCGTGGTCAGAAAGTCCTTGCAGAGCACGGGCGTTTCGACCGCCGATCGGACCTCGATCAGATGGTCGAGCGATCCGTCGAAGAACGTCGGTTCCGTCAGGACGGAAATGGCCGCCGCCCCGACCCCTTCGTACGACCGCGCGATGGACGTTGGGTCGTACGAGCGGCGCAGCACCCCTCTTGCCGGCGATCGCCGCTTGCATTCGGCGATGACCCTGATGCCTGGCTGGCGGAGCGACGCTTCGAACCGATCGCCGCGCGGGTGTTTCGCGCTCCAGGCGTCGTGAAACGCGCCGGAGGAAATGCTTCGCTCCCGCATCTCGGCGGACCGCCTGGCTCCGGCGACGACGGCGTCGAGCAGGTTGGAGGTCATGCCGCGCACACCTTGCGCAGCTTCTCGAGCGCTGCCTGAGCCTTGCCGCTTGCGAGCGCGGCCGCGGCCGAGCTCGACGCCTTGTCCGAGCGAGCTCGCGACGCCTGCGACGAGAAGCGCGGCGCCTGCATTGAGGAGCACGATGTCGCGCCGTGGACCGGTGTCGCCTTTGAGCAGCCCGATCGATCATCGCGGCGTTTTCCGCTGCGCCGCCTCCGGACAGATCCGCCACGGTGGCCGTCGGGATCCCGACGTCGCCCGGATGCACGTAAAACGTGTTGACAGTTCCGTTGCGCAGCTCGGAGACCTTGGTGTGCCCGAGCGTCGAGAGCTCGTCGAGTCCACCCGCACCGTGAACGACCCAGGCTCGTTCCGATCCCAGCTCGCCAAGCGTGCGAGCGACGAGTTCGGTGTGTTCCGGCCGCGAGACGCCGATGAGCTGACGCCGGGGTCCCGCGGGATTCGTGAGCGGTCCCAGCAGGTTGAACGCCGTGCGGACGCCAAGCTCCCGCCGCGTCGGTCCCGCGTGCTTCATCGAGGGGTGCCAGGCGGGCGCGAAGAAGAACGCGATGTTCGCCTGCTCGAGCGCGTCAGCCACGCGATCGGCGGTCGCGCCCAGATTCACCCCGAGCGCTTCGAAGACATCGGCGCTGCCGCACTTGCTCGAGACCGCGCGATTGCCATGTTTGGCGACCACGACGCCCGCGCCAGCCACGACGAGCGCCGCGGCGGTCGAGACGTTGAAGGTGTGCGCTCCATCGCCGCCCGTGCCGCAGGTATCGAGGACCGCGGCGACCGGGCGCGGCAGAGGCACGGCGCGTGCGCGCATCGCGCGGGCAAAACCGACCATTTCCTGCGGCCGCTCGCCTTTGAGCGCGAGCGCCATCAGGAGTCCCGCGATGTGCGACGGCTGAGCCTGGCCATCCATGATCGCGCCCATGGCCGCGGCGGCCTCATCGGTCGAGAGGTCCTCGTGGCGTCTCAGTTTTTCCAGCAGCGGCGCGAACATGGTGTGTCGTTTCCTACCTCGCCTGAGTCTCCAAAAAATTCCCCAACACTCGCTGCCCCACCGGCGTCAGCACCGACTCGGGATGGAACTGCACGCCAAAGATGGGGAGCGTCTCGTGGCGGACGCCCATGACTGTCTCGTCCTGGACCACCCAGGCGGACCGCACGAAGTTCTTCGGCAACGCGTCGGCCGGGATCACCAGCGAGTGATACCGCCCCGCTTCGAGCGTGCCGCTCAGCCCCGAAAACAGATGCGTGCCTTCGTGCGCGACGATCGACGTCTTGCCGTGCATCGGCGTACCTGCCCGCTCCACCCGTCCACCGAATGCGATCGCGAGCGCCTGATGGCCCAGGCACACGCCCAGGATCGGAATCCGGCCCGCAAACCGGCGCAGCGCGTCGACCGACACGCCCGCGGTTTCCGGCCGACCGGGCCCCGGCGAGATGACGAGCCGGTCTGGACCGAGCGCCACCAGCTCGTCGATCGTCATCGCGTCGTTGCGCACGACCTTCACCTCGGCGCCGAGCTCCCCGAGCCGGTGCGCCAGGTTCCAGGTGAACGAGTCGTAGTTGTCGATGAGCAGCAGCACTAAATGCCCCGGTCGGCCATCTCCAGCGCTTGAATCAGCGCGCGCGCCTTGTCCCGTGTTTCTTCGTACTCCGCCGACGGGACCGAATCGGCGACGATGCCGGCGCCGGCCTGGATTTCGGCGCGCTGGCCGCGCATCGCGATCGTCCGGATGGCAATGCAGAAATCGAGGTTGCCCGCGAAGTCCACATACCCGACGGCTCCGCCGTACAGGCCGCGGCGCGTGGGTTCGAGCCCACCGATGATCTGCATTGCGCGAATCTTGGGCGCCCCTGTGAGCGTCCCTGCCGGAAACGCGGCCACCAGCGCATCCAGCCGGTCCCGGTCGTCGGCGAGCCGGCCTTCCACCCGCGACACCAGGTGCATCACGTGCGAGTAGCGCTCGAGCGCCATGAACTCCGGCACGCGCACGCTGCCGACCTCGGCCACGCGGCCGACGTCGTTCCGGCCGAGATCGACGAGCATCACGTGCTCCGCGCGCTCTTTTTCGTTGCGCCGCAGCTCTTCGGCCAGCCGCTGATCCTCGTCGGGCGTCGCGCCGCGCCGACGCGTGCCGGCGATGGGGTGCGTCTCGACGTGCCGCCCTTCTACGCGCACCAGCATCTCGGGCGACGCGCCGACGATCGCATCCTGCCCCATCCGGATGAAGAACATGTAGGGAGACGGGTTGATGTGACGAAGGGCGCGATAGACGTCGAAGGGCGTCGCACCGGTGGTCGTGTCGAACCGCTGCGACAACACGGCCTGGTAGATCTCGCCGGCTCCGATGTCCTCCTGGATGCGGCGGACGGACCTCTCGAACTGTTCCTGGGTGAGGTTGGCTTTGATGTCGAGACCGCGCGGCTCGCGCCGCTCGCCGCGGGACAGATTGCGCTCGAGCTCGCGCTCGAGGAAATCGATCTTGGCGCCGGCGAAGTCGTAGAGCGCGCGCACATTCTCCTTGGCCGACACCCGCGCATTCGCGATCGCGAGGATGCGATGTTTGACGTGGTCGAACGCGAGCACCGTGTCGAACACCATGAAGCCGGCCTGGTCGCGGTCGCCGAGCGTCTTGTCGAGTCGCACGGTCGGTTCGAACCATTCGGCCGCGTCGTAGTCGAGATAGCCGACCGCACCGCCGGTGAAACGCGGCAGATCCGGCACGAACGGCGACGTGAACTCCGCCATCAGTCCACGCAGCACGTCGACGAACGGTTCGCGGCGCTCGGTGCGCACGCCGGCTTGCTCGATCGTCGTTTCTCCCGTCCGTCCGCGCAGCACGAGGAACGGGTCCTTGCCCAGGAAGGAGTAACGGCCGACGTGTTCGCCGCCTTCCACGCTTTCGAGCAGGAAGGCGTAGTCGGAATGCTCCGCGATTTTCAGGAACGCGGAGACCGGCGTGAGCAGGTCGGCCATGATCTCCCGGCAGACGGGCACGAAGGTGCCGCGTTGGGCCAGCTCGACGAACTCTTCGAACGATGTCTGCTTCATATCAAGTTCGCAGTCGATACGACGATGATCACTTCACACCCCCGAGAAATTCGAGCGCGCCGCGCTCCACCGCGGCCGTGGGCGCGTCGTGTCCCGTCCACCACTCGATTTGCCGGCACGCCTGACCGACGAGCATCTCGACGCCCGCGATGGTCTCGATCCCGGCGGCGCGCGCGGCTTTGAGCAGCTTCGTCTCGAGCGGGTTGTAGACGAGGTCGTACACGATCCGGCCCTGCAGTGCAGACGGATCGATCGGCGACTCGTCCACGTCGGGCCAGGTGCCGACGGGCGTCGTGTTGATCAACAGATCCCAGCCCGGACGCGGCGGCCACGGCGACACGGCGACGCGAAGCTCGTGCGCCAGACGGGTCGCCTCCTCGGGCCGGCGTGCGGAGAGCTCGACGCGCGCCCCGTGCGTCTTCATCGCCCACACGACCGCGCGCGCGGCGCCGCCCGCGCCGAGGACGACCACTCTCGAGCCACGCATCTGTGACGAGCGCCGGTCGAGCGGCGTGAGAAACCCGGCGACGTCGAAATTGCGCCCTTGCCATCCGCGGTGGTCCCGCTTCAGCGTATTCAGCGCGCCGATGCGACTGGACAACTCATCTGCGGAAACACCGTTGTCGAGGAGCGACTTCTTGAGCGGGGCGGTGACGCTGGCGCCGGCAACGCCAATCGCCTCCGCCACCTGCCGGAACTCGGCGGCGTCGCCCGTCTCGAGCGGGACGTAGACGGCATCGATCCCCAGCGCCGCGATGGCGCAGTTGTGCATCGCGGGCGACGCCGAGTGCCCGAGCGGCGCACCTGCCAGCGCATAGATCGTCGTTTCCCGGGTCGTCTGCCGGACGCGGTAGCGATCGATCAAATCGCGCGCGGCGATCTGGCCCGGCGCGGCCGCGCCGCCGTACGTCCAGGCGGATCCGAACAGCCACGGACAGACGCGCGAGAGCTGCCCGGCGGACCCCATCGCGATCGCGACATGGGATGTCGAGCGCGACATCGCCTCGCGAAGCGTCAGACAGTCCGTGAGCCGCGTCGCGGTCGCGGCGACCTTCACGGTGGCTGGCTGCTCGGCGTGCATGGCACACACGCGCTCGGCCAGGTCGCCCGGCATGCCGGAGAAGTCGTGGTGAGACAGCACGATGCGCGTGGCGCCGGCGGGCGGCAGCCCGCGACGATCGGCCTTCCACTCGACGTCCACGTATTCCGCGCCCAGCCGGATGGCGTCACCGAGGACGCGCAGCCGCTCCTCTTCGCTGCCGGAAAACCGTCCGCCTTCCCACCGGGGACGGCAGGTGACGATGACGGGCTTCTTCCGACCTTCGAGCGCCCCGGCGATGTCCACGTCCGTCACGCCGTCCAGGCGGACCTCGACGATGTCGCCCACGGCGCAATCGCGCGCGCGGCGCAAGTCGGCCATCCGATGACCGGTGACGGTCTCGACGACGAGCGTCATGGGGACGGGTCTCGATTGTGGAAAACTCCGGGTGATCTCCAGTCACGTCTGGTGGGTAAGGTTCCGGAGTTTTCCACAATCGAAACCCGTCCCCAATAAAAAAGGCCTCGTCAGCATTGCTGAGAGGCCTCAAAAACTCACGCGTCGGCAGGAACTACAGCGCGCGAACCCCCTCAGCCCTGACAGACCAGCACCAATACGACCAAGCGGCCGGTTGCTGCGCGCGGAATCGAGGATTCGAGGTCACGACGCGTTCCAAGTCTGACGAGGGTAACAGAGGCGCCGCCGCCTTCGCAAGGCTTCGGCGGGCCTCACCGCAGCTCGAAGAGCGGAGGCGGGAAACCGGGTCAAACCGATACCACTCGTATCGGGGTCCAACCCCTTATCATTGTGGACATGCGCCGGGTGACTCTCTGCGCGGGATTGGCCCTGCTGGCGGCTGCCGGACTCATCGCGGCGCCGTCGCAGCGCCAGCCCTTTTTCCCCATCGACGACGTCCGGCCCGGCCTGGTGGGCATCGGACGTACCGTGTTTGCCGGCGAGACCATCGAGGAGTTTCGCGTCAATATCATCGGCGTCCTCCGCAACGTGCTGGGGCCGCGCCGGGATCTCATCCTGGCCAAGCTCGAAGGCGGCCCGCTGGCCACGACGGGCGTGATTCAGGGCATGAGCGGAAGCCCGGTCTATATCGACGGCAAGCTCGTCGGCGCGGTGTCGTACGCGCTGGGCTCCTTTCCGCGAGAGCCGATCGCTGGCATCACGCCCATCGCGGAAATGACCGCCGCCGTCGATGGCACGGGCGCCCGAACGGCGGGCGACCTCACGGCGAAGTGGCCCGCCGCCCCCGCCGAGGTGTTCTCCCAGCTCGGACGCATCGCTCAGCGTGCGCTTTCCCCGCTGGGAACCCGTTTGCCCGGTCTGCAAATCGAAGGTCCGGCCACGCTTGCGGATCTGGCGCCACGGCTGCGGCCGATCGGCGCCGCAATGGTCATGAGCGGGTTCGACGCCTCGGTGGACCGCCAGCTTCGACAGGCGCTCTCGGTGAGCGCCGGCGATGGCCAGGGTCCGCGGCCGGGCCCGAGCGCCGGGGCGACCGGCTTGCGGCCGGGCGATCCGGTGGGGATGAGCCTGATTCACGGTGACGTGGAGATGGGCGCCACCGGCACGGTCACGCACGTCGACGGCACGCGCGTCTACGGATTCGGCCATCCGTTTCTGAACCTCGGTCCGACCGCGTATCCGATGACCCGCGCACAGGTGTTTACGGTGGTGCCGAGCCTCGATTCCTCGATGAAGATCGCTTCGCTGGGACCGGTCATCGGCACGATGAGCCAGGACCGGATGACGGCCGTCGGCGGCACCATCGGCGCCGGGCCGCGTGAGGTCGAGGTCAACGTGACGCTCTCCTCCGATCGCATGTCGGAGCGGCGGTTTCAGTTTTTCGTACTTCACGACCAGATCCTGACCCCGCTCTTCACCTACGTGGCGATCTTCAATTCGCTGGTGTCGTACGAGCGTCAAGCGGGCGCGATGTCGGTCACGGCGACGGGCACCGTGTCGTTTGGCCCGAACGGCACCGTGCAGATCGACGACACGTTCACCGGCGACACGGCGTCGGCGCTCACGGCGGCCGCGATCATCGCGCCGATCGGCCTGGCGTTCACGAACGAATTCCGCACCGTGCTGCCCGAAAAGCTCGACCTGAAGCTCCGGGTATCCGAGCAGCAGGAAAGCAAGACGATCGAACGTGTCTGGCTCGACACGACGAGGCCGAAACTGGGCGCGACGCACTCGGTGCAGGTGCAGCTGCGTGACTTTCGCGGCGCCACCGAGACCGTGGCGATTCCCGTCACCATGCCGACCCACGCGAGCGGACCGATCACGCTGCTCGTCAGCGACGCGCCGACCCTGGCCGCGCTCGAACAGAAGGAGCTGAAGCCGGGCAAGCCCGCCGGCTGGCCGGCCCTGCTCGCGCAGCTGAACGCGACGAAACGCAACAACCGGCTCTACGTGCGGCTGATCACCTCGAGCGCCGGCACGGTCGTGGGCGGCGAGACGCTGCCCGCCCTTCCACCATCGGTCCGGTCGATCCTCGACGAGGACAAGACCGTCTCGTCCTCATCGGTCGCGCGCACGGTCATCGGCGCCTGGGAGCACCGGGTCGATCGAGCGGTGCGCGGGTCGCGTGAGCTCACGCTCACGCTGACCGCCGGTCAGCAGTAGCGACGCATGAGTCGCGCGTCCACCCGTCCGCGGAGATTCCGCATGCGCTTCCGGTTCGGTTCCATCATGGTCCTGGTCGGTCTTTGCGGCGCCGTTCATGCCGCGGGTCCGACATTCTGGACCATCGCGACGTCCGCCGAGTTCCTTCGAGGAACGTCCGAGGGTGTCTTCGTCAGCCTCGAGGGCGTCGTGACCGCCGGTCCCCAGATCGAGAACAGGCTGTCGACGACTCCCTCCCAGGTTTGGAGTCTCGCGCAGACGACCGACGGCGTGCTGTGGGCGGGCACCGGTGGAGACGGCCGCGTGCTGCGTGTCAGGCCGGGTCAGAAAGAAGAAACCGTCTTCGACGCGGAAGAGACGAACGTCTTCGCGATCGCTGTTTCGGGCACGCGAACGTACGCGGCCACCTCGCCAGACGGCCGGGTGTACGTCATTGAAGGCACCGGCGTGGCGAAACCGTTCTTCGATCCGGAGGAGAAATACATCTGGGCGCTTGCCTCCGACGCGACCGGCCGGCTGTGGGTCGGCGCCGGCAATCCGGCCGTGATCTATCGCGTGGACGCCAACGGCGCGAGCCGCGCGATCTACAAGCCGCCGGCCGCGCACGTCGTCTCCCTGAGCCTGGACGGCAAGGGCCGCATGCTCGCGGGAACCGAATCGCCGGGCCGGCTCTATCGGTTCGAGTCCGACGACCGGCCGTTCGTGCTTCTCGAGTCGGGCGTCACGGAGCTCCGGACCGCGGTCGCGTCACAAGACGGCATCATCTTCGCGGCCGCCGTGGCGCGGGGAGACGATTCGAGCTCCTCTGGCGGCGAGACGACGACAGTCGCCGTCAGCCTGTCGCCCCCACCATCGCCCGGCACGACGCCCGCCGCGCCACCCGCGAACCGGCGTTCGGTGATTTACAGGATCGACGCGAACGGTAGCTGGGAACCGCTCTGGGAAACGGGGGACATCGCGTACGACCTGGCGGCGACCGATGACGGCGGCGTCCTCGTCGCCACCGGACCGGAGGGCCGGCTGTACAAAGTGTCGCGAACGCGCGACGTCCTGCTGCTCACCGGTGTGGACGCAAAGCAGATCACACGATTTGCCGGCCCCGTGCGACCTGGAGGGCGGCCTTCGGCGTTCTCGACGGCCAACCCCGGCCGCGTCATCGCCGTCGGCGCTGAGGATCAGTCGCCGGCGACGTACGTCTCGAGCGTCCGCGACTCGAAAAGCGTCGCGACGTGGGGCCTGATTCGCTGGGAGGGCGCGGGCGCCGTGGCGCTCTACTCCCGATCGGGGAACACCGACAAACCCGACGACTCGTGGAGCGACTGGGCCGGGCCGTACTCGCGTCGCGAGGGCGAGCCGATCAAGAGTCCGACCGCACGGTTTCTGCAGTGGAAAGCGGTGCTGACTCGTTCGGGATCGACACCGGCACGGGTGACGTCCGTGACCGTCGCCTACCTGCCGCGCAACGGCCGGCCGACGGTGTCGTCGGTCACGGTGCATCCACCGGGCGTCGTGTTCCAGCGGCCGTTTTCGAGCGAGGATGGCGCCATCGCGGGCCTCGACGATCTGACCGCCGAAGCCCGGCGGCCGCCCGGGGACTCGGGTCCGCCGCCGCCCCCGCCGGGCCGCCGGATGTTTCAGAAGGGCCTCCAGACGCTTGTCTGGAAGGCCGAAGACGCCGACGGCGACCGGCTGCTGTACTCCCTCCAGGACCCGGCGCGAGGGAGACCAGGCGTGGCAGAACCTGCGAAGCGGGCTCACGGAAACGATCTTCGTCTGGGACACGACGACCGTCGCCGACGGCCGCTACGTCATCCGGCTCACCGCGTCCGACTCGCCGTCGAACGCCGCCGATCGCCGGCTCGAAGGCGATCGCGAAAGCGATCTGATCAGCGTGGACAATACGCCGCCGGCGATCACGACCGAGGTCACGAAGAGCGCCACCGGCGCACGCCTCATCGTCCGCGTACGTGACGCGCAGAACCCGATTCAGAAAGTCGAGTATTCAGTCGGCGGCGGCCCGTGGCAGCTCGTCTTCCCTGCCGACGGCCTGGCCGACTCTCCCGAGGAACGGTACGAGATTCCGCTGGCGAACGAGTCCGATGCCACGCGGCTGGTGATTCGAGCGACGGACCTGCTGCAGAACGTGACGTCGCAGGCCGTCAGTCGCTGACTAGAGGCCTTTGGCCGTGACGCCGGTCGTCGTGACCAGACCGACCAGATGCACCTTGACTGGGCCGGGAACCCTGGCGGATCCGTTCAACTTGATCCGGCTGATCTCGTCCATCAACCATTCGGCGTAGCGGCGCGCGTCGGGTTGCATGGCGCTCAGGTTGACGAGGCGGCCCTTCTCCGTGACGACATCGGTCAGCGCTTCAACCAGATCGCGATCTGTCTGGGCCACGAACTCCGGCGGCAACGGGCCGAGCCCCTGGCTGACTCCACTGGCGCCGGTGTTGTCGAGGAGCATCAGCGTGGCTTCCTGATCGTGGCCAATCGGCGTCGCCATCAGAATCACGGTCCCGGCCGGGCGCCGCAGGTTGTTCATGAGGGCCGCGAGCGATTCGGTGCTGGGTGGCGCGGGCCCGAACGTCAGGAGCATGGACACGAACAGCAGCGTGGTGCTCGTCGCCAAGATCGATCCCAACCCGACGACCGCCCAATGCCAGTCTTCGATCGCGCGCGCAAACACCGCGCGCCAGGACTGCGCGGCTTCGGCGCGCGACCGGCTGATCACGCCGTCGGCCAGTCCGGCCAGTGCAGGCGGAGGCGTCAAGCGCGCGGCCACGCGGCGAAGCTCCTCGCCAACGTCCCGGATGTCGGCCACCTCGAGCGCACACAATCGACAGACCTCGAGGTGCTCGGCGACACGGAGCATGTCCCCACCGGGCAGCTCGCCATCGACGAAGGCGCTCAGCTTCGGGCGGAGCGACTCGCAGGTGATCCTCAAGCCGATCATGTCGTCCTCAGGGCATCGCGCAGATTGCCGCGTGCACGGGCGAGCCGTGATTTCACTGTTCCCACGGCCACGCCGAGCGAGCTCGCGATTTCCTCGTAGCTCAGCCCGTCGATCTCGCGCAGCACGATGACCGCGCGCTGATCGAACGGCAGCTTGTCGAGCGCATTCCAGACCCGGCCCGCCGTCTCGCGCTGCTGGAGCACCTGATCGGGCATCGCGTAGCTGCGTGATTCGGGCAGCTCGCCGTGCGCGGCCGTGTGCTCTTCGAGCGGGACCTGCTGGCCCCGCTTTCGGCGCCGCCACCAGCGCTGCCGGTTCGACGCCTGATTGACGACGATGCGGTAGATCCAGGTTCGCAAGGTCGACTGGCCGCGAAACTGGGCCAGCGTCCGAAAGATTCGCAGAAACACTTCCTGCGACAGGTCGGCGGCTTCCTGCGGGTCGCCTAGCAGATGCAAGCCCAACTGGTAGACCATCCGTTGATGGTCGGTGACCAGCCGCGCGCACGCGTCTTCGTCGCCCGCGGCACACTGCTGCACGAGCGCCCAGTCGGCACTCCCAGCATCCGGCCACGTCAGCACGCGCGAAGGCTTCACGAAGGCCTCAACCGCCATGGTAGCACCCCCCCGGCGGGACCCGAACCTCACGAGAGTTAGACCCCGCAGCCGCTAAAGTGTTCCCGACCTGTAAGATGTGGCCGTGAAGCGGTCTCTGGCCCTTCTGGGGCTGGCCCTGGTCGTCGGGGGCGTGGCCATCGTGGCCGCCGCGATCCTGCAGCACCTGGGCGGCGAGCGGCATTACCGGCGCCTGCTCGCGGAAGGCGAAAAGGCGCTCCAGGCCGGCAACGGCTACGCTGCAATCGAAGCCTTCAGCGGCGCCCTGGCCTTCCGGCCGGAGTCGATGGTCGCGCACTTTCGACGGGCCGAGGCGTACCGAAGCCAACGCCGCGACGACGAGGCGCTCCGCGACCTGCGCGAAGCTGTGCGGCTCGCGCCGGATGCGCCCCAGCCCTTGATGGCGCTGGGCGAGCTGTACGACGTTCGCGGCGATGCCGCTCAGGCGGCCGCGTGGTACGCGCAGGCGGCCGAGCAGCTGCGCGACGAAAACCCCGCGCTCCTCTACCAGCTCGCCCTGGCGCGCTATCGCACCGGCTCCCCTGCCGCCGCCAAAGATCCCCTCCGGCGCCTCGTCGCGCGCAACGACTCGATTGCCGAAGCGCACTATCTGCTGGGACTGGTGTACCGCGACACGCAGGAGATCGATCCAGCGATCAAATCGCTCGAGCAGGCGCTGCGGATCGCGCCGGCGCTGACCGCCGCGCGCGAAGAGCTGGCTGATCTCTACCGGTCGCGCGGGCGCTACGGCGAGGAGATGGACCAGCTGCGGACGCTCGCAGCGGTCGACGACACGGTCGGCCGCCGAATCACGCTCGCGCTCGGGGAGGCGCGTCGCGATCAATTCGACGCCGCGATCGGGATGCTCGGCCAGGTGGCTCTCGAGGGTCCCCAGGATTCGCGCGTGCAGATGGCGCTCGGCCGCGTCCACCTGCTTCGCGCCGAGCGCGGAGGCGATTCCGCATCCGTGCAGCGCGCGCTCGAGATTCTCGAACGCGCGCTTGGCGGCACCGCGCCTCGAAGCGAGGGACTCGCCCTGTACGGGCGCGCGCTCTATCTGTCGGGCGACATCGCGGGCGCGGAACGGATCCTCCGCGAGGCGGTGACGACATCGCCGCTCGACGCCGAAGCGTTCATGTTTCTCGCCGACGCGGCCGAACGCCTGGGACACGACGCCATCGCGCGCGACGCGCTGGTGAGCTTCGATGCCCTTCAGGGCGGCACCGTTCCGGGACACGCGCGCGCAATTCGCGCCGAACGGATTGGCACGCTCTCCATGCGCGCGGGCGATCCTGGCGCCGCGGTCTCGTATCTCACCGAGGCCGTGAATCTCGGCCAGACCGCCATTGAAACACTCGCCCTCCTCGCCCGGGCGAAATGGCTGACCGGCGACGTACCGGGCGCGAAAGAAACGCTCGCGAGAGCGCTGGTGATCGACCCGCGGAACAGCGAGTTGCTGAGGCTGGCGCGGGCAATCAAGTAAAGAGCACCCGTCGTACCGACGAGTGCTTTTCGATTAGGCAACTCCTTCGACGCCGGCGGCGCTTTCCAGGCCCAGCCGTTTGATCGCTTTCGCCAGTCCCTGACGCGACAGACCCAGCTCACGTGCCGCGGCTGAGCGCCGGCCTCCATGCCGTGCCAGTGCTGCGGCCACAGCCCGACGCTCGAAGGTCTTGCGTGCCCGATCGAGCGGCACGGCCGGACCTGCCATCGCGTCGCCTGGCGGTCCGAGGATCTGCGACACGTGCCGGGACGTCACCCTTCCACGGGCCGGTGCCGCAACCATCAAGCCGGAGACCACGTTCTGGAGCTCGCGGACATTCCCCGGCCAGTTGTACTTGCACAGCGCCGTGACGGCGTCCGGGCCGAGCATGGCGCGTTTGCCCGCGTCCGTGCTGACCTGGCGCCAGAGGAATTGTGCGAGGAGCGGGACGTCCTCGACTCGTTCGCGGAGCGTTGGCAAGCGGAGCCGTACGACGGCAAGCCGGAACATCAGGTCTTCGCGAAATGCTCCCCGGGAGACGACGTCTGCCAGGGGCCGGTTTGTGGCAGAAACGATGCGGACGTCGACCGGACGTGGAGCGTTTTCGCCCAGCCGGCGGATCTCGCGTTCCTGCAGAGCTCGCAGCAGTTTGGCCTGAGCGCGGCTCGACAGCTCGCTCACTTCGTCGAGGAACAAGGTTCCGCCGTCGGCCTCCTCGAACAACCCGGCTCGATGGCCGACGGCGCCGGTGAATGCCCCGCGCGCGAAGCCGAAAAGCTCGGCCTCCACCAGATCGTCGGTCAGCGCCGCGCAGTTGATGGCGCAGAAACGCCGGCTGCTCCGCCGGCTGAGCCGGTGCAGCGCTCGCGCGACCAGCTCTTTCCCCGTGCCGCTCTCCCCTTCTACGAGCACCGCAAACGTCGTCATCGCCGCCCTGACGACGTTTTCGCGCAGGCCGGCGATGGCGGGGCTGCGGCCGAGGATTTCAGGCACGCGGTTGTGCGCCTCGGCGGAGAGCAGAAGCGCGTCTAGCCTTCCGCGGAAGGCGGGGGCACAGATGGCCGCGACCGAAAAAACGGCTTCCTCGACGCCCGCCCTCGTGTCCCAGCGGCTGTGAGCGACGACGTGGCCTATGGGGACGCCGGCGCTGAGTATCGGGGCGCGGGCCAGCACCCCCGCTTTCCCGGATCCGCTCGCCGGACCGGAGCGGAGGAAGCGGCCCAGGTCTCCTGACTCCAAATCACCAGCCGTCCACCCGCGTTTTGCGACCAGCCGGCCGGTGTCGGCGGTCACCATCGCGGTGCGATCGGCTCCCGCGTGACGCTCGAGCCAGGCGCAGCTCACGTCGAGCGCGGCGCGATCGTCTTCAGCGTCGTGCACCAGCTGCAGCAACGTGGGAATGGCTTGAACAAGAGGCATCAATCAGCTCCTCGAGATGTGAATTGGGGAAGATCGCGCGCGGCAGGCGTTCGCCTCGTACCATCGCTTCCGCGCTGACGGACGCCAGCAGGGACTCGGCCAAATCCGGACGCGATGTGGCCATGTGCGCGTGAGCTTGCCGCACCGCGGTCGAGACCCGCCTGTTCCAACTCGTCGCCGACATGACGTGATCACCAAACGCGCCCCTTGTGAAGCGACGCGCGCGCGTCCTCAATCCGGGCGAACGGCCGGCCGCGGCCCCACGGGTCAGTTCCACGATCACGTGCGCACGGGGACTCACGTCCGCGAGGTGCCGGATCCAGCGAACGACCGGCGCACGGTCGGCATCGGATCGAAAGTGCACGGCCAGATGGCGATGCGTCAATTCCGCGCGAAGCGGACACGGGATTTCGAGGCTCGCGTCGATGGTGACGAACCCCGCCGGCCTCAATCGGCGCGCCATTTCTTCTACGACGCACGTTCCTTCCGACCCCTCCCGCGCGATCGGCACGTGCCGGATTCCGGGACCCGGCGCCTCGGCGACAGACACGACCTCGTCGACCGCACTACCGCTGCGGACGCGCCGTCGTTCGGAAGGCGCCGCGCGCGCCAAGGAACGCGCTTCGAACCACGTGTTCGCGTTGACGAGTCCGTAGTCGATGAGCCGCCTGGTACGTGACGAGTGAAACTCCTCCCGCAGATGCTCGTCAATCGCCCACCACTCAGTCTCGAGAGATCGCACCAGCACGTCGACCGTCTCGCCGGTCACGAGATCGATCCAGCGACCCGATCCATCTGCAAGAAACCGGTCGCCGATCAACTCGTGCGGCACGCGTCGCCATCACAGTGCAAGAAGCACGCCGCGTGAACGCGCGTCAATCACTCGTGAACCGTCCGGACGATTGCAGAAAGTTCGATAGAATGGCGGCCCGATGCTGCGTTTTCTGACAGCCGGCGAATCGCACGGCCCCTCGCTCGTCGTGATCGTCGAAGGCGTGCCCGCGGGTCTGCCGCTCAGCGCCGCGCAGCTTCTGCCAGACCTCGCGCGCCGGCAGCTCGGCTACGGGCGCGGACGACGCATGGCGATCGAGCAGGATCAAGCCGAGATCCTGGCCGGCGTGCGGCGCGGGCGCACGCTCGGCAGTCCGATCGCGCTGCTCATCCGCAACCGCGACTGGGCGAACTGGCAGCACACGATGAGCGTCGAAGCCGACCCGCCCGAATCGGCGGGGGGCGCGCGGCGAAGCGTCGTCACGCGGCCGCGGCCCGGTCACGCCGACCTCGCCGGCGGGCTCAAGTACGGCCACACCGATCTGCGCGACGTCCTCGAACGCGCGAGCGCCCGCGAAACCGCCGCGCGGGTTGCGGCCGGCGCGATCGCACGAGCGCTGCTCAGCCGGTATGGCGTCGAAACGACAAGCCATGTCATCGCGATCGGTCCGGCAGCCATCGCCGATCCGTTGGCGATCTCGTTCGCTCAGGCGCGTGCCCTCGCGCCCGATGACGACGTCCGGTGTGTGGACGGCACAGTGGCGCGGGCGATGAAAACCGCAATCGACGCAGCCAAGGAAGCGGGCGATACCGTCGGCGGCGCCTTCGAAGTCATCGCGCACCACGTCCCCCCCGGCCTCGGCAGCTACGTCCAGTGGGACCGCAAGCTCGACGGACGGTTGGCGCAGGCGCTCATGTCCATTCCGGCCATCAAGGCTGTCGGGCTCGGCCGCGCGGCGGCGGTTGCGGGGTTACCCGGCTCACGTGTGCACGACGAAATCGTGCCCGCGACCGGATCGGCCTCCGGCACCGTACCCAGCCTCCGTCGTCCCACCAACAACGCCGGGGGGCTCGAGGGTGGTGTCACCAACGGCGAGGACGTTCGCGTGACCGTGTGGATGAAGCCGATTTCGACGCTGATGAAGCCGCTGCGGTCCGTCGACCTCTCGACCATGGTCGAGGCGGCCGCCACTATCGAACGGAGCGACGTCTGCGCCGTGCCGGCGGCCGCGGTGGTGGGCGAGGCAATGGTCAGCCTGATCCTGGCCGACGCGCTGCTCGAAAAATTCGGCGGCGACAGCGTCGCCGAGATCGACGCCGCTTGGGAACGGTATCAGGACGCCCTGTCGGCTCGGCTCGCCCCCCGGTCGGAGCCTGCCTGATGTTGCGGCCGATCGTCCGGTACGGCGCGTCCGGTCTTCAATCGCCGGCCGCGCCCGTGACCTCCTTCGACGGGGACCTCCAGAAGCTCGTCGACGACATGATCGAGACGATGTACGCGGCGCCGGGGATCGGGCTGGCCGCGCCGCAGATTGGCGTGGCCCTCCGCGTCGCCGTCGTGGATCTCAGCCTCGGCAAACCCGGCGGCGAGCTATTCACGCTCGTCAATCCTGAGTTCGCCGAGCGCGACGGCATGCAGCTCGAAGAAGAAGGGTGCCTGAGCGTGCCGGGGTTCAACGCCACCGTCGCCCGCCCGGCCCGAGTCGTCGTGCGCGCGCTCGACCGTCATGGCGCGCCGCACACGTTTGAAGGCACCGGCCTCCTCGCCCGCGCGCTGCAGCACGAGCTCGATCACCTCGACGGCGTGCTGTTCCTCGATCGCCTCCGTGGCATCAAGCGGGACCTCATCGTCCGGAGGATCCGCAAGATGCAGCGCGCCGGACGCTGGTAATGGCACGGCGGGTCGTCTTTTTCGGGACGCCGACGTTCGCGGTGCCGTCGTTGTCGGCGTTGCTCGAATCGGCCGACCAGGTCGTCGGCGCGGTGACGCAGCCGGATCGCCCGCGCGGGCGCGGCCAACAGGTGCGGCCGGAAGCCGTCAAACTCATCGCGCAGGCGAGAGGGTTGCGGATTCTGCAGCCGGAAAAGCTTGGCGAAGACGCATTCCTCTCCGCGTTTCAGGCTCTGGAGCCAGACATCGCGGTCGTCGCCGCGTACGGCCGCATCCTGCCGACTCGTCTGCTGAATCTGCCGCGGCTCGGGTTCATCAACGTTCACGCGTCGCTCCTTCCCAGATGGCGGGGCGCGGCGCCGGTGCATCGGGCCATCCTCGCGGGCGATCACCGGACCGGCGTGACGATCATGCGGGTCGTCCCGGCCCTCGACGCGGGTCCGATGTTTGCCTCCGAATCCGTCGACATCGGTCCTGACGAGACGAGCGCCGAGCTCGAGGCGCGGCTGGCTTCAGCCGGGGCACAGCTGCTCGTGGCGACGATGAGCCGGATGGGGGAAGGGCCGCTCGTGGAAACGCCGCAGGACGAACGGCTCGTGATGTACGCCAAGCGCCTCGAGCGCGCTGAAAGCCGGCTGGATTTCGCCGGGCCGGCCGCCTCCATTCACGATCAAATCCGGGGCCTTCAGCCGTGGCCTCTGGCCGCGGCGCTCCTGAACGGTCGCCGGGTGTTGTTTCATCGATCGCAAATCGTGTCCGACATTCTCGATGCCGGCAGCCCGGGTACCGTGAGCGTCATCGAACCCGACGGCATCGTCGTCGCGACGCGCCCCGGGGCGGTGCGCATCCTCGAGCTCCAGGCCGAAGGCCGCCAGCCGCTCGCCGCGGCGGCGTTCGTCCAGGGCGCGCGGCTCGTGCCCGGGTCGCAGTTCCATCCGCTGCCGTTGACATGACGTTGGCGCGGCTGGCGGCCGTGAAGGTACTGGCCGCGGTCGAGCGCGGACGCACGACGCTCGCGGCCGAGCTCGACCGGGCCAGGCCGGACATTGCGAGCGGACGCGACCGGGGGCTGTTCTTCGAGATCGTGGCCGGGACGCTCCGCTGGCAGAAGGAGCTCGACGCCCTGCTCGCGCAGTGCAGCCGCCGGGCACTTGCGGACCTCGACGCCAACGTGCGCGCCATCGTCCGGACTGGCGCGTACCAGCTGCGGCATCTCGACCGCGTTCCCGTCCACGCCGTCGTGCATGAATCGGTCGAGCTCGCACGTGGACTTGGTCACCCGCGCGCCGCCGGCTTCGTCAATGCGGTGCTCCGGACGTTGTGGCGCCAGCGGACCCGGCTTCAGCTGCCGCCGATGCCTCCGCCCGAAGCCGAACGGACGGCCGCGATCGCCTACCTTGCGGTCACCCTGTCTCATCCAGAGTGGCTGGTCGCCCGGTGGCTGGATCGGCACTCGTTCGATGAGGTCGAGCGGTGGTGCCGGTTCAACAACAGCGCACCGGAGGTGACGGTCCGGCCACTCGGTGCGCTGACACACGATGAGCTGGCCGCGGCGCTCGAGACCGCCGGCATTGCCAATTCCCCTGCCCGGTTCGTGAAACACGCGATCCGGCTGGCGCCCGGGGCGTTCACGCGTCTGCCGCCGCGGCTGCGAGGCACGGTCGTGATTCAGGAGGAAGCGTCGCAGATCGTCGCCCACGGCGCCGGCGCGCGTCCGGGTGAACGCATCCTCGACGTCTGCGCGGCCCCTGGTGGCAAGACGGTGATCTTCGCGGCCGACATGCGAAGCGAAGGGCTTCTCGTTGCCGGTGACGTCCGCCGTAATCGGGTTCGGCTGCTCAGCGCGACGCTCGCGCGGGCGCGAGTCTCCGCGCCTGTGGTCCAGCTCGACGGGTTGGGGCCTCTGCCGTTCGGGCCGATTTTCGACCGCGTCGTGGTCGACGTGCCCTGCTCCGGCCTCGGGACCCTCCGCCGCGATCCGGATCTGAAGTGGTCGCGCCGGCCGGACGATCTTCCGCGCTTTGCGAGTGCCGAACTACAGATGCTCACGAACGCGTCCAGTGGCGTTCGTCGGGGCGGCACGCTCGTCTATGCGACCTGCTCGAGCGAGCCGGAAGAGAACGACGAGGTGGCCGATCGGTTTCTGGACGGGCAGCGCGATTTCGTTCCGGCGTCCATCGAATTCGGGCCGGAACTCGACGGTGCGGACCGGCTGGTGGACGCGCGCGGCCGCCTGCGCACGCTGCCGTTTCGAGACGATCTGGACGCGTTCTTCGCGGCCGCCTTTCGGCGAAAACAATGAATCATGTACACTTTTGAGGCCTGATGCCGTTCGACTTCAAGGCACGTCCCGTTCGACAGCGCGTGTGGACTGCCGGGCGGCTGCTCGTGCTGGCCGCGGCACTCGCCGTGACGTTTGGCGTGTTCTTCCTCGCCGCGATGCGCGTCGCGACACGCGCGCGTGAGGTCACCGTGCCCGATCTCCGCGGCAAGTCCGTCGCGGACGCCAAAATCCTCCTTTCCAGCGTCGGACTCGTGCTGAAAGTCGATCCCGTCCGGCGTCCCGATCCGAAAGTGCCGGCCGACCACGTCATGACGCAGGAACCGGAAGCGGGCACCGTGCTGAGGCGCCAGCGAGCGGTCCGCGTGCGCGCGAGCGAGGGCCAGCGCGAGCCTGTGGTGTCGGCGGTCGTCGGCCGGGCCGAGCGGACGGCGGAGCTGACGCTCGCCGACGAGCACGTGACGATTTCATCCCGGGCCGAGATCAAAACAGCCGACTACCCCGCCGGGACCATCGTCGCGCAGGATCCATTGCCGAAGACCCGCGCCACGAGCGTGGCCCTGCTGGTCAATCGCGGTGAAGCCGATCAGAGCTACGTGATGCCGGATCTGATCGGCACGTTCGGACTGCGGAGCGCGGACATCCTGCGGACGCTCGATTTTCGCGTCACCATTTCCGGCGAGGCCGCCTACCCGGGTCTCGCGCCGGGGATCGTGATCCGTCAAACGCCCGCGCCGGGCTATCAGGTGGCGCGCAACGCGGTCATCGCGCTGGAGGTCAGCCGATGACCGTGCGGATCGCGCCGTCGATCCTCGCGGGCGACTTCGCGCGGCTCGCCGACGCGGTCGCGCGCGTCGAGGCAGGGGGCGCCGACTTCGTCCACGTCGACGTGATGGACGGCCATTTCGTGCCGAACATCACGATCGGCATCCCGGTCGTCAAGGCGCTCAAACGCGTGGCGCACGTGCCGCTCGATGTGCACCTCATGATCACCAACCCGGATCAATACCTCGAGGACTTCGTCCGGGCCGGCGCGGACATGCTGACGGTGCACGCCGAAGTGCTCCCGCATCTTCACCGGACGCTCACGCGGATCCGGGAGCTTGGGGCGCGCGCGGGAGCGGCCATCAATCCGTCCACGCCCGTCGACTCGATCCGGGACGTGGCGCGCGAGCTGGACCACCTGCTCGTGATGTCCGTCAATCCCGGATTCAGCGGACAGGTGTTCATCCCGCACAGCGTCGAGAAAGTCGCGGCCGCGCGCGAGCTCCTGGCCCGCCTGCGCAGCCGCGCGGTGATCGAAGTCGACGGCGGCGTGGACACGACGAACGCGGCCGCTCTGGTCGAGGCCGGGGCTTCGATTCTCGTCGCGGGCGCCGCCGTCTTTGGCGCCGCCGATCCGGCGGAAGCGACGCGCGCGCTCCGGCGAGCGGCCGGAGTGGCCGTCTGACCCCACCATGCCCTCATCGATCACCACGGTGCGCGTGAGGTATGCCGAAACGGATCAGATGGGCATCGTGTACTACTCGCACTATTTCGTCTGGTTCGAGGTGGCGCGCACGGAGCTCCTCCGGACGCTCGGCTGGAACTATCGTGAGCTGGAGGCGAGCGGCGTACTGCTGCCGGTCATCGAAGCGAGCTGCCAGTACCGCCGTCCGGCGCGCTACGATGACGAGATCGAAGTCCGCACCGACGGGCGGCTGTGCTCGCCGGTGCGCATGGAATTCTCCTACGAGGTGATGGTGAAAGCGCGATCCGAGCTGGCCGCCACGGGAAAGACCGTCCACGCCGCGACCGATCGGGGCGGCAGGCCGTGTCGTGTGCCCGACCGGATCCGCGAGGCGTTCGCATGAAAGCGTTGGTCACCGGCGCCGCCGGGTTCATCGGGTCCCACCTGTCGGCGGCACTCACCGATCGTGGGGCGGACGTGGTCGGGCTCGATTGCTTCACCGACTACTACCCGCGCGACATCAAGGCGTCGAACCTGAGTGTGGTCGAGGGCCGTCCGCGGTTCCGGTTCGTCGAAGGCGCGCTCCAGACGGTGGCGCTCGAGCCGCTGCTCGACGGGGTGACCCATGTCTTTCATCTGGCGGCACAGGCCGGCGTGCGCCGAAGCTGGGGCGACGAGTTTCGGGTCTACACGTCGCACAACGTCGATGCGACGCAGCGGCTGCTCGAAGCGGTCAAAGGGCGGCCGATCGACCGGTTCGTCTATGCGTCGAGCTCGTCGGTCTACGGCGATGTCGCGGCGATCCCGATGCGCGAGGATGCCTACCTGCAGCCCGTGTCGCCCTACGGGGTGACGAAGCTCGCCGCCGAGCATCTCTGCCACCTTTATTACGCGAACTACGGCGTGCCGGCGGTTTCGCTGCGGTACTTCACGGTCTATGGCCCCAGGCAACGCCCGGACATGGCGTTCAACAAGTTCATCCGCGCCGCGCTCAGCGGTCAGCCGATCGCGATGTATGGCGACGGCAAGCAGACGCGCGATTTCACGTACGTGGCCGATGCGGTTGCGGCCACAATGGCGGCGGGCGACCGGGGACGTCCCGGCGCCGTCTATAACATCGGCGGTGGCAGCCGGGTCTCCATGCTCGAGATCCTGAATCTCCTCCGGCGTCTGACGGGTCGGACCCTCGACGTGCGGCAGGAGCCCGCCCAGAAAGGCGACATGCGCGATACGTTTGCGGATACCACGCGAGCCCAGGCGGACCTCGGCTTCGCGCCCACACACACGCTCGAGTCGGGCCTGTCGGCCGAATGCGACTGGATGGCCCGGCTGATGGCCGCCCCTCTGCGCTAGCGCCCGATGCTGTCGCTGCTCCCCACAATCCGTCGCTTCGTCGCGGCCGGCGCCGCGTTGTGCCTCCTCGCCGCGTCGGCGGCGTGCAAGTCGGCGCCCAAATTGCCCGAGGCCGGCTCGGTCGACGCCCCCAAGTTCCTCTTCGATCGCGGGAACGAGTCGCTCAAAGACAAGAAGTGGCTCGACGCGCGCTTATACTTCCGCCGGCTCGTCGATACCTATCCCGGCAGCCCGTACCGCGCCGACGCCAAGCTCGGCATCGGCGACGCCTACCTCGGCGAGGGGCGCTCCGATTCGACCGTCCTCGCCGCCAACGAGTTCCGGGAGTTCCTGAACTTTTTTCCGCTGAACCCGCGCGCCGACTACGCGCAATACAAGCTGGCGATCGCGCAGATGGACCAGATGCTCGGGCCCGAACGGGATCAGACGGCCACCAAGTCCGCGCTCGTCGAGCTCGATCGGTTCCTCACGAACTATCCCGATAGCAAGTACCGCTCGGAAGTCGAAAAACTCCGGCGCGAGGTTCGCGATCGGCTGTCCGAATCCGAATACCGGGTGGGTGTGTTCAGCTACCGGTCCCGCAACTATGGCGGCGCCGTCGCGCGCTTTACCGGGATCCTGAAGGAGGACCCGCAGTACACGTACCGGGACGCGGTCTACTACTACCTGGCCGAGTCGTACATCAAGGTCTCGCTGACCGCGCTCGGGCCCGGGAAAGACGCGCTGGTCAAGGACGCGGTGTCCTACTACGAGAAGCTGATTGCGGAGTTTACGAACAGCGACTATCTCGAGCGCGCGCAGCGCCGCCTGAAGGAGCTCAAGCGCTGATGCGATTGCGCGGACGGTCCGGGTCGGCCGCGCGCAGCGGCGTGACGTCGTGGACGTCCGCGGGCCCGGCCGCTGGCTTCAGGCCCAGCATCGCGTTCAGCCGACGCGCGTAATCGACCGCGGAGACGAGCGCCGCAATCGTCGCGATCCAGAGGGCGACCTGCCCCACCACGAAGAAGTCGCGCACGTGCCCCTGACCGAGAATCAGGATCAGGATCGCCGTGACCTGCGCGACCATCTTGACCTTGCCGATCGGCGACGCGGGCAGCGCATGCCCGCGCGCGTGCGCGATGCTCCGCAGCACGGTCACGGCCATTTCACGGCTCAGGATCACCACGACCATCCACGCGGGCGCCAGCTCGAGATAGACGAGCGAGACGAGCGCGGCGGTGACCAGCAGTTTGTCGGCCAGAGGGTCCATCCACTGCCCGAGGCCCGTCACCTGCTTCCGCCGTCGCGCGACGTAGCCGTCGAGCCAGTCGGTGAGCGACGCCACGGCGAAAATCATGGCCCCGAGCATTTCCTTGCTCACGCCGAACAACTGCCATCCGTCGAACTTCGTCAGGAGAACGACGACCAGGAGCGGGATCAGGAAGATGCGGCCCAGGGTGATGGCGTTGGGAAGATTCACGGCGGCGGTGGCTCGGAACAATATTACGGCATAAGGCAAAAGACAGACCGCAAAAGGCAAGGTCGCCACCACGACGACAATTGTCAGCGGCTGCTATGATCGCTGGTTGATATGAGGGCCATCCTGCTCGCCGGGGGCAAGGGCACGCGCCTCCGGCCAATGACGCTCCACACCCCCAAACCGATCGTTCCGATTTTCGACCGGCCGTTCCTGCAGTATCAGATCGACCTGCTCCGGCAGGTGCCGGAGATCGACGAGGTCGTGCTCAGCCTGAACTACCAGCCGGGCCGCATCGAAGAGGTGTTCGGCGACGGCGCGGCCGCGGGGGTGCGGCTCGAGTACATGGTCGAGCCGACACCGCTCGGCACCGGCGGCGCGATCAAGTTCGCGGCGGGGCGCGATCGCGGCCAGCCCATCGTCGTCTTCAACGGCGACGTGCTGACGGCGGTCGATTTGCCGAACGTCATCGCGCTCCATCGCGAGCGCCGCGCCAAGGCGACGATTGTGCTGACGCCGGTCGAGAATCCGTCCGCATACGGCCTCGTCGAAACCGACGAGGCGGGCAACGTCCTGCGGTTTCTCGAGAAGCCGAAGCCGGAGGAGATCCGCTGCGACACGATCAACGCCGGGATCTATGTGCTGGAGCCGGAGACGCTGAGCCGGATTCCAAGCGACGTTCCGTTTTCGATCGAACGCGGCTACTTTCCCTCGCTCGTGGCGGACCACGAGACGTTCATCGCGTACACCGACCGCGGCTACTGGATCGACATCGGAACGCCGGAAAAGTATCGGCAGGCGCACGCCGACATCATGGACGGCCGCCTGGTCGCCCCGCCCTTCGCGTCGGCGCCGCGGACGGCGGTCGTCTCGGCAGCCGCGCGCATCGACCCGGCCGCCACGATCGAGGCGCCCTGTTTCATCGATGCCGACGTCATCGTCAAGTCGGGGGCGCGCATCGGTCCGTACAGCGTGATCGGCCGCCACTGCCACATCGGCGAAGACGCGGTCGTGGATGGCGCCATCATCTGGCCGCACACGACGCTCGACGCCGGCGCCAGGCTCGGCGGCGTGATTGCCGGCCGGCACTGCCAGTTCGGGCGGCACGTCGAGGTCATGAGCTCGGCCGTGTTCGGCGATTGGTCCATCGTGACAGACTACACACGGGTGTAACGTGGCCGTCCCGCCCAGCATTTTCAAGGCATACGACATCCGGGGACTCTATCCCTCGGAAGTGAACGACGACGCCGCCAGGCTCATCGGCCGCGCGTTCGTCAGCTACCTCGACGCGAAGCGGATCGCCGTCTCGCGTGACATGCGTCTCTCGTCGCCCGGGATGGCCGCCGCGTTCATCGACGGCGCCCGTGAGCAGGGAGCCGACGTCGTCGACTACGGGCTTGCCGCGACTGACATGCTGTACTTCGCCGTGGTCCGCGACGGCCTCGACGGCGGCGCGCAGATCACGGCGTCGCACAACCCGAAGGAATACAACGGCATCAAGATGGTCCGGCGCGAGGCGTTTCCGCTCTCGGGCGACGCCGGCATCGGCGAGATTCGGGACATGGTGACGGAGCACGCCATCCCGCCGCCTGCACGTCCCCCCGGACGCGTCGAGTCTCGCGAGATGCTCGGCGACTACGTCGACACCGTCATGAGGTTCATCGACCCGGCCGTGATCCGCCCATTCAACGTCGTGCTGGATGCGGGGAGCGGCATGGCCGGGATGGTGGCGCCGCGGTTGTTCGACCGGCTCCCCTGCCGGACGACCCGGCTGTGCTTCGAGATCGACGGCACCTTCCCGAACCACGAGGCCAACCCGCTCATTGAGGAGAACCGCCGCGACATCGTCGAGCGGGTCATCGCCGAAAAGGCCGACATCGGCATTGCGTGGGACGGGGATGCCGATCGCTGTTTTTTCATCGACGGCAGCGGCGAGTTCATCGCCGGCGACTTCATCACCGCGCTCCTCGCGGAAGCGGCGCTCATCAAGTCGCCGCGGGACAGGATCGTCTACGACGTGCGGGCGAGCTACGCCGTCAAGGACATGGTCGCGAAGTATGGCGGCACGGCGCTCATGAACCGCGTCGGTCATGCGTTCATCAAGCGCCGCATGCGCGAGGAGAACGCGGTCTTCGGCGGCGAGGTCACGGGCCACTATTACTTCCGGGACTTCTATTACGCGGATAACGGGTTCATTCCGGCGCTGCTCATCCTCGAGCTGATGTCCCAGAAGGGGAAGACTCTGCACGAGCTGCTCGCGCCGTTCCGTGAGAAGTACTTCATCTCGGGCGAAATCAACACGCGGGCGTCCGACATGGCGACCGTCGAGGTGCGGCTCCGCGATCTCGCCGAACGCTACAAGGACGGACACACGTACGAGCTGGACGGGTTTTCAGCGGAGTTTCCCGATTGGCACTTCAACGTGCGCCCGTCGAATACCGAGCCGTTGCTGCGGCTGAATCTCGAGGCGGTGACGCCGGAGTTGATGACGAAGAAGCGGGATGATGTGCTGGCAGTGATAAGGAAGGCTTAAGGCTCAGGGCTCAAAGGCTCAGAGGCCAAGAGGCTCAAAGACGAAAAGGCTAAAAGGGGCGGATAGAATAAGTCCGGAGAGAGCGGGCTTAGCATAGTGGTAATGCTCTGGCTTCCCAAGCCAGCTAGACGGGTTCGATTCCCGTAGCCCGCTCCAACCTTCGCTCACGTTCCTGAAGCGCTCTCCGCGAGCTACGGTTGGCAAGCCAACCTTCGCTGGTATGCGGCTACGGCTTGTCCACCGTAGCGCGGAGCGCGAAGGTGGATTGGCAGGCCGCCTCAGGCGAGGGCTTCGCGAAGGCCGGCACGCCGCACCTACCGCCTGGCGATCGAACCGGCCAAGCCGCCGATCGCAAATGTCATCAGACCGCCAATGATGGCGACAAGAACTCCTGGCGGAATCCATTCATCTGTCGCTGCTGGCACCGACGCCTCTTCCCAATGCGCCAAGAACGCGCCGATGAGGAGGCTCGACATGAACGCCCAGCCGGCAATCAGGTACGGCCGGCCGTCTTGCCAGTTGCGGCTCGACAGAGACCCGCTCCACACGAGCAACCCTGCCGCTAACCAGTCGTGAATAGGAAGGTCAGCCCACGAGGACGCCCCGATGATGTCCTCGAAGTGCAGACAGGTTTCCGCACAGGCGATGAAGGCCCCGAACACGACCGCCAGAGCAGGCCGGCTGAAGAATCGCATGGCACTCGCGGAAGCTACTATTTAACCCAATCTCCGCCTACGGCTTCAGCAGCCTGGCCAATTGGCGCACACCCGCGTGAATCGCCAGCGCAACGCCGGCAAACACCGCGAAGTTCACAGGCGTCGCGATCAGCAATCCAGTTCCGATCCCGAGACTAAAAGAAGCAAGCGCCGCGACCAGATCGGCAACGATCACCCCAACCAAACCAAGTCGAAACAATTGCCCCCAAAAGTTCATCTCAGCAACGGTATCAGCAGACTCGGCGAACATGTAGATACCCAATGAACATGCCGCGCTTAGAATCGCGGCGCCCAGAAGGATCCGGCGACGTGCCGAAGTGAGCAACGTTACGTTCGCACGCGCGGCGCCAATCTCTTGGACTTGGCGGCGAGGAATATCAACCGCGCGACTGCGCCGATCACGTAGGCCGTGCCGCCGAATTTCAACCCTAGCTCTCCAATGGTCGCTCCGTAGGTCGGCCCTCCCACTCGCCACTGAACCACCGCCAACACCGTCGTGAGCATGACCACGGACACCGCGAACAACAACAACTCGCGTATCAGACTCTTCACGTTCTGGCTCGCTTCTTGGCCTGCTCTAAAGAACTTTTTTGTTTGACGTTCGGCTTCGGCGCGGCGCGTTCAAGGGCGTCCGCACGGTTGATGTTAGACGATCGAAGCAACTCGGAACCGAACTCGAGGCGCAGTTCCCACGGTGCCACCGCGTGATTCATGTGGTGGCGATGCCGATTAGCGCCGGGGGTTGAACGTCACGTGCGTCCGCGCACGAACGTCAGCGTTTCTTCTGTTAACTTCGACCTTGACGCTCAGGCGTTGCCCGTCTTTGTCGCTCTGGACACGTTCGAACGCCAGGACGTAGCTGCCAGACAGTGCCGCATCGATTCGTTTGATGGCCGCGGTCGCGCGGCTCACTGCGCGAATCGCCTCACCACCGGCGGAAACAGCCGTTTCCGCCATGGCATCGAAGCCGTACTGGTCGTCGAGGATACGCGAGCCAGATCGTGTCGCTCTGGCCGATGCTTCGACGAGCGGAAAATCCAGGTGCACGCTGAACAGGACGACGCGCGCCCGCTCGAAGGTTTCCGAAGAGGCCACCAAGTCGTGTCGTATTTCGTCGTCTGCGAACAGCCCTTCCGAGACAAGTGCGATCGCCCGACGGCCGGGCCGCGTCTCGAGAGTCGACGCGACGTCTCTCAGTACCAACAGGATTCGTCGAGTTTGCGCGCGGTAAGCCACGACAGCTGACTCGATCTTAGCCACGTAGAGCGGGCGCCGCTGAGATAGGTCGCCCGGGAAACATCCAAGGCCATGCGGACCCGAGCGTGCTGCGTATTCGACCAACCCCCGTTCATCGCCGGCGCTGTGGGCAGCAGCCTCGCCGGTTGTCGGGTCGCAGGAGCGCATCTGACCTGAGGCGCCGAAAGTGCGGATGAGCCTATTTCGAAGCACGACTCGATCTGTGGTCGGCTCAATGCGTGCCGTACCAGATGGGAGAAGAACGAAACCGATCTGGTCACTTGATGGCATCGTGTCGAAATAGTCGGCGAGGTTTTCCATCGCGCTGCGCCCCTCCCCCGCCCGAATGTTTTCGATATCGACAGCGACCATGATCGACCGTGTGTCGGTGGCAAGCGATGCCGCAGCCAAGTTGAACGGAGACGACCGGTCCGCTGGGGGCGGAGGAGAGACCGACGGATCTAGCTGACTCGCTGAAACGAATCGTGAAGCGACCAGCGGACGACTCTTGCCGCCGACCTTGATCGAAAAATCACGCAGTTGCAAGTTACTGATTGGCCGGCCGTCTTTATCGAGCACTGTCGCATCCACAACCACGAGTTCCACGCCCGCCCTGAACGTAGCTTGCGGCAGACCCTGCTTGCCTGCAGAAGGTGCCGGATCGATCAGAAACAACAAGACGGCCGACAGAAGTCTTAGTCGACTCGGCATTGGGCTCCGTTTTGCGTTGGACCCGCTGATTCTAGCCGGGACGTCCTTGCCACGGTCGGCATTTTCAGCGTGCCGGCGAGGTGCGCACGATGAAGCGGACGTCCCGCGTCGCGGTAACGCCCTCGCCGAGAGCGGCCCGGAAGGTTAGCAGGTAGGTCCCGGCGGGCAGGCGATCGATCGGCAGCGCGAAATGATAATCGGCCGCGCGATGGCGATCGAACCGCTCGGGCGCCACTGTATCCGTCCGCTCGAACGCGACCTGATCCCAGCGATCGACGATCCGCACGTTGATGGACACCGGCGCGATTGGCGTCTTGCCGCCCTCGTAGATCTTCATGAACGCGGATCCTTGATGACCGGCAAACTCCCGCTGGGTCGTCGGTACGGCCGGGAGCAGCGGCGCGAGCAGTTCGCGCGGGCCCGAGATCAGGGACGGCGTCGCGGTGAGAACGACACCCGAAAGCGCGAGCGGTGCTTTCGACAAATCTGGAATCTCGATGTCGTGATAGATGCTGCCGCTCTTTCCGAATGCGCGGCTCTGCGCGGACATTCGCAGGTGATAGCGCCCGGGCTTCAGATCGAGCCGCGAGAGGACTTCGTACTTCACTTCCCCCGACGGGTTCGGCCCCAGCTCGAGCGAGACGGTGTGGTAGCGCGGCGATCCGCGGCGATCGCCGTTCGTCGAGTACGCCTGTGTGAGAAAGCTGACGGTTTCTTTCACCGGCGGTCCCGGTTGGATGTCGATCGGCTGCCGCAGTCCGAGCGTGATGACCAGCGCGACCTCCTTCTTGCCCGGGATGACGAACGGCGCGACGTTGACGCGAAGCGCGATGTCCTCCGTGGGCGTCAGCCCAGCGATGGCGGTCCAGAGCGGCGAGGCCCCGGGCCGCTCGCGTCCCGCTTTCGGCGGCACGAACGCCGCACGCGAACGCACCACAAAAGGCAGGGTGTTGAGCCGCACCTCGATACGGCGCGGCTTGCCGTCGTCTTTCAGCGTCGGGCTGCTATAGCCGAGCAGATAGTACCGAGCCGCTTTCGCGAAAAATCTGCGTGATGCCGTCGGCGAACTCGGCGGCGGTCCGGATCGAGAACCCGCCGGTAAGCTGATCGAGCGGCGTGTCCTGGGGCCGGTTCTCGTGAGCGTCGTAGTACCGCGGCCGCGGTGGCAACTCGCTCGTGGGCCTGGCGAACGGCGACGCCGGTGAAGGGGTTAACGCGGTACTTTCTGTCCCGAGCAGTCGCGCGACTTCATCGTCGAGCCCGTTGAGCCGCATCGGGTTGACGTTGTAGAAGGTCACGTTCCCCCGAAGCGCCCAGCGTGCCGCGTCCTGAAGGAGGACGGCCTGCGGCAACGAGTTGACGCTCGGAACGTTGTCCGATGAGCGCGTGGACGGGATCACGTAGGACGGGTGAATCTCGAGGTGGATCACAGGGGGCGCCGACGGGCTGATCAGAATGGCCGCCTTTCGTCGATTCGGAATTGACCCCAGGACTCTGGCGGCCTCGCCGAAGGTCGACATCGCGAGCATTGCGTTGTAGCGCCAGGCCCCGCCTGCTCGAACCCCTCGATCGCCGCGAACAGCCGCGTGCGGTCGCTCGTGAACTCCTGCTCCCCCTTGTTCTTCACCGTGAAGATGATCGAGGCCAGGTCCGACGGTCCCATCCGCTCGACGATGGCGCGGGCGACCTGTTTGACAGCCGTCCTCGGGTCGGGGCCGATCGCCGGCCCTCCAGGTACGTGCGCAGGAAACACTGGCGTGCGCGCGTCATCCATGATGATGAGCAGCAGCCGGCCATCCTCGGCGTTGTTGACCGTGACATCCGGCACGGTCCTGCGCAGCCAGCTCTCCGGCGGCGCATCTGGTTCCGACGCGGTCATCTCCGTGAAGGCGACGATCTCCCGCGGTGCGCCGTCTTCGAACAGATTGAAGTCCGACGGCTGCAGCCCGCGGACCGGCATGCGACGTTCATCAAGGACCGTCACGTCCACCTGGATCAGATCGACTCGCGACCGGAAGACTGGCGATGGCTGCTGCGTCGGCTGGGGCAGGGGCGGCAGGCTGCCGCCAGGACGCGGGATCTGGGAGTCGTCCGGCTGCGACCCGGCCGACGCGATCGCAACGGCCCCGACGATCAGCAGCACGAGGACGTTCCGCGCCGCAGCACGACGCGATTCCGTCGTCCTCGACACGGTCGGTCGTCCGGGCCCACTCTCTGTCATGTCGGTCATTTCGAGATGGCTCCGACAGACGGTACTGGCTCGCTAGGTGTGAATCCATTCTACACTCACGGTCCTGGCACTCCGATGCACCGTGGCACTAGGCGACCGTAACGATGACGGTAGGCGTTTGACAGGTCCTCGTTTTGGTAGGCTAATCATCGTCCTCAGCATAAGGAGGTCGGATGACCTACCGAGACACTTGGATTCGTTTGTTTTCTGCTGCCGTTAGTGGTGTAGCGTCCGGATCGTCGAATCTCACAGATCCGGACATCTCCAGGAAAGCAGGCAAGATTGCGGACGCCGCATTGAAGGAACTGCAGCGCCGCGACGGCAGCCCGGAGTACGAAAAGCTATTTGCGGGATCCAGCAACTAGGGTTCAGAACCTTGGCTGGGCCGGTCGTCAACGCAGAGAGGTGATCGATGCCGCCGTCGTCGCCAGATTCTTACTCCAATGATCGCGATACCCGTCGCGCCGAGGGTTACGTCGGCGTCGCACTGTACGGGTCTCTCGTTGCAGGGCTGGGTGGTTTGGGCATCGGGCTGTTCGCGCTGTTCTCAGGTCGGTTCGAGGCCGCAGCGCTTGGCATCGTCGGCTCCTCCATCGCGTTTGGTGCCTTGGTCAACGCCCTCCTGCGCCGCTGATCAGACGTGTCAGGTGCCTCGAGCCTTGGAGGCTTCGGGCCTTCGAGCCTGACTCCAATAAGGATGGCGGCGCTGGCACGCACGTGTGTGATGCAAGAGTGTGAAATTTCGGGAGACCGATGTTCGCACTCGCACGCGTCGCGAGCTCCGCGTCTGTTGTCGCCGCATGCATGGCGATGTTGATCTTTTTCCGTCGCATTACAGCTCCGCCATTCGGCATTTCGATCCCGCGAACAGGACGGTTGTACTACTTACCGATCTGTAATCAAACTGAACTCCACATTCAAAAACACACGGTCAATAGCTCTTTTTTGCGGTGGACCAAATCCTGCACAACTCGGGCGGCGGGAAACCTTGCGCTATGAACCCAGCTAGCAGCGCCACCCACGATCCTTCGCGTTCACCCGACGGAAGCCCACTGCGTCCTCGTCTGTACACGCCGGGCTTTTCCGACGTCCTCGGCGATCGCCGGCTCATGCTGGAGAACACCAACTCGAGCATGGCGGAGCAACTCCGCTTCAAGCGCGAGTTCAGCGAGGCTGTCGGATTCGAAGTCGCCATCCGGCAACGCATCGAGGAGCTCGGCCAACTGCACGATCCGTCGATCGGTACGGTCCGCCGCGTCGAGTGGCTCGGGGCCAACGAGGGCCTCGCGCTCGTCTCGCATCATGTCGGCGGTCGCCGGCTCTCGGACATGATTGGCGAGGCGGCCGGCCCCTCGTTCGCCTTCGAGTTCATTCGCCAGCTCGCGCCCGCGCTTGCCACGATTCAGGGGCAGGGCGGTGGCATCGCGCACGGCGTGTTGTCAGCCGAGCGGATCATCGTCGCCCGCGACGGGCGGCTGGTCATCGTCGAGCACGTGCTCGGCTCGGCATTCGAGCTGTTGCAGTTGCCGGCGAACCGTCTGCGATCCGAATTCGGACTCGCGCTGCCGATTGGCGACGAGCAGGTCACGCTCGATCAGCGGCTGGACGTCATCCAGCTCGGTTTCATCGCGCTGTCACTCCTCGCCGGCACGCGGCTCGATCCCAACCAGTATCCGGACGAGATTCCCTCGCTGCTCGAAACTCACGCGCGTGTGGACTCGCTCGCCTCGGCGCAGCTGCGTCTGTGGCTCGAGGGCGCGCTGCAGCTCAACCGGCGTCCGTTCGACCGTCCGTTCGACACGGCGCAGGACGCGTACGAAGCCTTCGAAGAGCTCTCGCACGAGCTCGGCCCGCACACGACGGAACCTGAACGCGTGGTGGTTCCCTTCAACGCTCCCGGCGAGCAAGACCTCGGGCAGGAGCACGAACCGGAGCTCGAGACCGAGCCCGAACCTGAACCTGAGCTCGACACCACTGTCGGGATCGAACCCGAACCGGAGCACGCAGCCGTTGCGGCTGGACCAGGCGCGACGGATCTCGATCTCCTTGGCCGCCGCGTACTCCTTCAAGATCAGGCACAAGCTGCTCACCGCAAGCCGACGATCTTTCTCCCCCTGGGCGGATCGGCGAAAGCGCTGCAGAACCTCACGCCGACCACGATCCGCATCGCGCTCGCCGGCGTGACGGTCGTCGTGCTGGTGGTGCTGCTGATCGTGTTCAAACCGTTCTCGTCGGGCACGACCCTTCCGCCGGTTCAGACGGTCACCCAAACGGCGCCGCCGCCCGTGCCGACGCCGGCGGTACCTGAGCCGACGTTCGTGGGACCGATGCCCGATCCGGTCCGGATGGCGGGGCTCGCGGCCAGCGTCCCCGACGCGCCCGCGGCGGCCACGGCGAAACCGGCCGAGTCCACGCCGGCGGCGCTTCCGCCAGCGGCGGAACCTCCGACACCGGCCGCGCCGACCGGACGATTCGGCGGCGTCCGCATTACCTCGCCCATCGAGTTCCAGGTCTTCGAGAACGGCAACCTCGTCGGATCGACGACAGGCCCGATCGCGGTGATGGACGGCAACCACACGTTCGATCTGGTGAACGAGATGCTCGGGTATCGCACCCGTCAGACGGTCAACGTGAAGCCGGGCCAGATGTCGGCCGTCTCGATCACGGTTCCCAACGGCCGCGTCAGCATCAACGCCGTGCCGTGGGCCGAAGTCTGGGTGGACGGCAAGTCCGTGGGCCAGACGCCGATCGCCAACCTGTCACTGCCGATCGGTCCACACGAGATCGTCTTCCGGCATCCGCAGTTCCCCGACCAGCGGCAGACCTGGATGGTCAAGGCAGAAGGCACCACGATGGTGAGTGCCAAGTTCCAGCAGTAACACCGGCACGAGGTGCGCGATGAAGCTCTCATGCACGACCCAACGTCTCGTTGTTTCGGCCGGCGTCGTTCTCGCCTTCTCTCTTGCGCCCACGCCGGCCGGCGCGCAGGACACGCTGGCGCGCGCGAAAGACTTCTACGCCGCGGCGGCCTATGAAGAGGCGCTTGTCGTCCTCCAGCGGCTGAACGCCGCGAACCCGTCGACTGACAAGAACGAGGTCGCGGCGTACCAGCTCTTCTGCCTGGTCGCGCTTGGCCGCAGCGACGAGGCCCGCAAGACGATCGAATCGATCGTCAAGACCGATCCCCTCTACAAGCTCTCGGACGCCCAGGCTTCACCGCGTGTGCGGGCGTTCTTCGAGGACGTGAGGAAGCCGCTGCTGCCGGAAATCGTCAAGCTGACGTACTCGCGGGCGAAGGATTCGTACGATCGGAAGGAGCTCGAGACGGCCGCGAAGGAATTCGATCGCGCGATCTCCTTGATCGATGAAATCGGTCCAGCCAACGATCGCGCGTTGTCTGATCTGCGGACCCTTGCCACTGGATTCCGTGACCTGGCCAAGGCGGCGCCGAAGCCGGCGCCGGAACCGCCGCCCGCGCCCCCGGCCGCCGATCCGGCCGCGGCAGGCACCACCAGTCTCAACGGATCCGGGCCGAACGGCCCGGCCTCGACGCCCGCCGGGAAGCCGACCTGGCCTCGACGCCCGCCGGAAAGCCGGCCACGCCGTCAACGACGGCCGCGGCGCCGGACGGCGAGCCGACGTATGGTCCGCGCGACTCGGATGTCACGCGCCCGGTCGCGGTGAAGCGAACGATGCCCGAATGGCGGCCGACGTCGGTCGAATCGATGCTCGATTTCCGAGGCTCCATTGAGCTGCTCATCAGCGTGGACGGCAAGGTGCTCTCGGCCGCCATCACCGACAGCGTTCATCCGCAATACGATCAGCAACTCAAACAGGCGGCGCTCACGTGGACGTTCAAGCCGGCGACGAAAGGCGGGAAGCCGGTGCGTTATCGGTACGCGATGGATATTCAGCTCAAGAAGTAAGACCGCCAATCTACCGACCCGAAGCCCGCGGCGACGGAAGCCGACCTCCGGCCTCTACGCTCGCGGGCTTTTTCGTTGCCTGCCAAGAGGCGTGAAAAACACTTCCCAAGAACGGGATTGAAGAGCCCTTGTCGGTACGACGAGTGCTTTTCAGACCCGCTCTTGGGAAGCGCTCTAGGCTACCGGATCACGCGGATCGCAATGCGGCGCTGTTCGGTGTCGGCGCCACTTCCAGCTGTCACCTCGACCACGTAGTCGCCGTCAGAAAGCGGAGTGAGGTTGACGTCCGCCGCGAGAACGTTGCGGCCGTTCGACTGCCGCTCGGTGACCGTGACGGGCACGGCGAGCGGCTGGCCGTTGCGGCCAAGCAGGCGTCCCTCGCGGCGATCGAGCGTCGAGACAATCGGCCATTCGAGGTGCGCGCGCTCCGTCCGCCGGTACTGATAATCGGCGACGGGCCGCAATGGAGACGATGCGGCCGAGGTTCCTCTGAAGAGGAGCGTGCCGCCGATCACCCGGCCCGGCGCCGGACGTATCTCGCCACGATCTTCGATGCTCTCGGTTCCCGACCGAATCCTGGCGGTGACGCGAAGTGGGCCGGCCGTGGGTGCTGCCAGAGGAACCCGCAGGAGCACGCCACGCGTATTTGCGTCGATCCGTCCTTCCGCGGTACCAGCCGCTTCGCCGCCCGGTCCGGCAAGCGTGACCTGCACGTCGGCTCCGCGGTTCCACCTGGCGGCGGCCGCCGTCGCGATCTCAACGACGACGCTGACCGCGTCTTGTTCGTGGACTCCGTGGATGAAGAGCTCCGCGCCCGGCCGCAGCCGTGCAAGCACGCCCAGGGCTTCCTCGACAGCCGCCGCCGCGGTGGCGGCCGCTGTAGGCGCCGCCGATGCCTCCCCGCGCGCCGCTGCCTCGCTGGGCGCGAGGTACGACCGCCGCGCGCGCACGGTGAGGCCCGCAGGTTTCATCCGAACCTGAATGTTTCTGATCCGGCCGTCGAACTTCGCGTTCGTCGAGTAGTAGCCCAGCAGGTAATACGCCGACACGTCGTCGACGATGCGCTTGAGACCGGCGTTGAGATCGTTGGTGTTGACGATGGCGAGCCCGTCGGTGTTTTCGGCGAGCGTCCTGAGCGTGTCCACTCGCTCGGTCACTCGGCTCATGTTCTCGACGAACGGCGTCACGCCGGGTGGATTATTGGGATTCGGAATGGGCCGTTCGGTGATGGGTCTGTCGGTCACGCCAAGGCCCCCGGGCGTCACCGGATAGAAGCTGACGTTGGCCCGATTGGCTGTTCTGAGCAGGTCCCGGAAGCGGCGTTCGTTGTCCAGCTGGGCCAGCCGGAGCAGTTCGGCGTTGCATGAGGCGCGACCCGGCTGCTCGCCGCGGCCGAGCGTCTCGGTGACCAGACGTCCGCTCTGAGTCACGCCAATCCCCGGAGGAGGCGAAGGAATCGCGCCGGCCTGATCGGCCAGTTCCGGATTCTCCCGGTAAAGGAGCCAACCGTCGGTAATCGTCAGTGCGACGGTCCTCGCTTCACGGAAACCGGCCAGGTAATCGATCAGGCGCTCGAGGCTGGTCAACGTACGGTCCTCGCGCCGGCGATCGATTAACACTTCGTGAAGTAACCGTCGCCGCGCGCCGTCGTTGACATACCAGGGCACACATTGGGCGCCTGACGGCTTGCACTCGAAGCAGGCAAAGATCTCCTGCTCCATGGGGTCCTGCGGGTCATAGGTGATGCGATTCCGCTCGCCCCACGTCCAGTGCCGTGTGAGCTGCTCCTCGATGCCGATAAGCCGCCGGCCAAACACGATCTGGCGCGGATCCACATTCGGCGTCATCACTCCGAACAGGTCGTTGGGACCGATGATGCGGTTGAGCGCGTCGACGAGCGGACCGCGGATGGTATGAGAGCCGGCGACCGTCGTGTGGAGCGTGTCGAGATAAATGACAAAGACGCGGTTGTGCGGATCGGCGGCCAGCATCTCGGCTTCGCGCTGCGTGTTCGGATCGCGCCGGTTCGATTCCGACATGCTCGGTTCGATGCGCACGAACTCGAACATCTCGACCTGCTGAGGCTTTCCGTCTTCTCGGACCTCGAAGTCGTCGGCCGTCAGTCCTTCGACGAGGCGGCCGTCGCGCTGAGGGTAGGCATCGACCAGCACGAAGTTCGCGCCGGCCCGAAACACGGGCGGACGTTGCGTCTGTGGATTCTGCCCGGGCGGCGGAGTGGGCGGGTTCTGCGGCCCCGCGGTACTGGCCTGGTTGACGAGACCCGCGCCGAGCAGCAACGCATACGCGAGCGCCGTCGAGGCCGCTCGACCTGCAATCTTCATGGGATGCCCTCGTGACGCTGGCAGGGATCAGTGTATCTCTGAAAGGCTCGTGGCTCGAGGCTCAGGGCTCAAAGGCTCGGAGGCGGAATTCGTTCGGGGGCTGCGAGCGCGCGCTATAGTTTTTGGGACGTGATCGCCGAGACACTTCGTCCAGTACGCTACGCCGCGCGTTCGCTCGCCGCATCGCCAGCGTTCACCACGCTTGCGGTTCTGACGCTGGCGCTTGGCATCGGCGCCAACAGCGCCATCTTCAGCGTCGTCTACGGGGTCCTGCAGCGGCCGCTTCCCTACCGTGACGCCGAGCGTCTCGTCGTCGTTCAGCGCGAGCAACATCTGACGGGCGCACGTGGACCGGTGCCGGTGTTGTTCTACGCGCCAACGGACATCGCGGCCTGGCAGCACGGTGTTCCGTCACTCGAATCGACGGCGTTCTACTCACCCGAGATCGCGGCGCTGTCGACATCCGAAGGCGCGGAGGTCGTGGACTCGGCTGTCGTGTCCGGCTCGTTTTTCGCGACGCTCTCGGGACCGATGGCGGCGGGCCGCCCGCTGGGCCCGGCCGACGACCTTGCCAATTCGATCGTGATCAGCAACCGGCTGTCGCGCCGGCTCTTCGGCGGGGCGCAGGCGGCGCTCGGGCAGCAGCTGACGCTGTCGTCGCGGCCATACGTCGTGGCCGGCGTCGCCGGTTCCGCGTTCCAGATCCCGCTCGCGCAGACCGACGTGTGGATGGCGTACGGATACTCCCGATCGCTCAACACGCGATGCTGCGCGCTTCGATTGATCGGCCGGCTGAAACCGAACGAGACGGTCGCGCGTGCCGGACAGGAGGCCGCCGTACTTGTTTCGGGACCGAGTGCGGCAGCTGGGGTTCCCTCGGCGAACGTTCGGGTGCGCGTCCTGAGCCTGCGCGACCAGATTGTCGGCGCGGTCCGGCCCGGGTTGCTCATCCTGTTCGCCGCGGCCGGGCTCGTGCTCTTCACCGCGTGCGTGAACGTGACGAACCTGGTCCTCATGCGGCATGCGGCGGCCGGTCGCGAGGCCGCGATTCGACGGGCCCTTGGCGCTTCCCGCGGACGGCTTGTCACCGAACGATTGATCGAGAACGTGCTGCTTGCCGGCGCCGGCGCGGGTCTGGGCGTCGGATTCGCGCTCGTGGTCGTCAACGTGCTCGTGAGCGTCGGCTCATCAGGCCTGCCGCGGCTCGATGCGATTCGCGTGGACGCGCCCGTGCTCGTGTTCTCGATCGTCGTGGCCGGTGCGACGGCTCTGCTGACCGGAGTAATGCCCGCGCTGAGGACGCCGAACCCGGCCGACATGCTGCGATCGGCCTCGGGCTACAACGTGACGCCCGCGCGTGGCGGCAGACGCATGCGCGCCGCGCTCTGCGTCACCGAGTTGGCGGTGTCCCTGGTCCTCCTCGTGGGCGTGGGGTTGCTCGGCCGCAGCCTGATGCGGCTGCTGCAGACCGACCTCGGCGTCACGACCGATCGCGTGGCCAGCGCGTCGTTGAACATGGCGTTTGGCGGCCGGCCGCCGGACGCGCAGGTGCTCGATCGCATCGACCGTGTGATCGCGCGGGTTGCCGCTCTGCCGGGTGTTCAAGCGGTGGGTGTGGGCACGAGCCTCCCCCCGAATGCCAGCCGCCTGCGCCTGACGCTGCGCCGCGCCGGCGACAGCGTGGACTATCAGGCGTCCGGCGTCGCGGTCACCCCCGGCTATTTCGACGCGCTCGGCTTCCGGCTCGTGAAGGGGCGCCTGTTCACCGCAGCCGACGATCTCAAGAGTCCGCACGTGATGATCATGAGCGTGGACACGGCGCGCAGGTTCTTCGGCGATGGCGATGCCATCGGCCGCACGATGTCGCTGCCCACGCTCCGGGACGGCGTCAACAAGAGCGAGGAGATGACCCTGGTCGGCATCGTCGGCAACGTTCGCTATTCGGGGCTGGCGGCGGAGCCCGACGACGCGGTGTACCGGCCGTTCGCACAGCAACCGTGGATGGCGCCGTTCCTGGTGGCGCGAACCGCACAGGAGCCGGATGACCTGCTCCCCATCCTGCGTCGCGAGATTGCCGCCGTCGACCGGGCCATCGTGGTCTCTGACGTGAAGGCCCTCGACGCCGTTGTCTCCGAGTCGACGACGCAGCCGCGGTTCCGGACCGTGTTGCTTGCGGGCATGGCGTCGCTCGCGATTCTCGTTGCGGCGGTCGGACTGTTTGGCGTGGTCGGCCAATCGGTGTCGCAGCGCTCGAGAGAGATCGGCATCCGGATCGCGCTCGGCGCGCGTCCGGACGAAATCCGCTGGATGGTCCTGCGAGAAGGCGCGTGGCTCGGCCTCGCGGGGATCGCGCTCGGCGTACCGGCCGCATTCATCGCCGCGCGGGGGCTGACCGGACTCCTCCACGGGATCGCGCCAACCGACGCGTGGTCGTTTGGACTGGCCGCGGCGGGACTTCTCGTCGTCTCTCTCGCGGCCGCCTATGGGCCCGCGGCGCGCGCGGCGCGCGTCGATCCGCTCGTCACGTTGCGGATGGAGTGAATCAGGCTTCGTCGAAATCGGGCTGGAAGTGCTCCGCGTTGTCTACGCAGACGTAGCCGGACCGGTACACGATCCGTGGCGCCTCTTTCCGGTAGCCACCGTTGAGCGACGACACGGCGCGAACCCTTCCCCAGTGGATCATCACCCCGCTGCAGCCCGGCACGGTGCAGTCCTTGAGCGGCCTGATACCGAGGTTCGAGACTTCCACGTGCCGTTTGGGCTCGATGGTGCAATGCCAGGCCGAGAGTCCCTGCGGATCTTCGGGTTTCTTGCCGCGCTTGCGCCGGTCCGTCGGCGCCGGAGCGTGATCCCTGGCGACGAGTGTCATCTCGCCGCGACAGGGTCGAAACGAACATGGGTGACGATCGAGAACTTGCGGCATACGAAGCCTCCGCCGACAACGACAAAAGCCCCTGGAAACGGCGACTGGGGGCGAGTAACAAAAGTGTCGTGTAAGGAAGGTGACGTTTTAGCACAGTTTTGCAATTGCCGCGGAGGAGAATTTTTGAGGGCCCTGGACGGGGCCTGGGGGCTGAGGCGGGATTTGGTCGGGATGCCGGGATTTGAACCCGGGACCCCTTGACCCCCAGTCAAGTGCGCTACCAGACTGCGCTACATCCCGAGCCGACCGAAATTGGAGAGATTCAGCGGCGTTTGCCGCGGACTGCTTTCTTCGATGCTACCTTCGCCGGGGCCTTTTTGGCCATCGCCGGCCGGGGGGCGGCCGCGGACCGCGGTGAGGCCGTCAGCACCCGGTCCTCGGGCGTCAGGCCCTCACCATTGAGCACCCCCAGAATCCACTGAAGGCCGCGCCGGACGTCCCGGAGGTGCTGCCGGGTCTGCTCGTCCATCATGGCCGCAACGTCGGCGTCCATGACCTCCTCGTCGGGCGCGACCAGGCCTTCCTCGCCCATCTGGCGCCGGGCGCCCGCAAGCGTCAGGCCGTCGACGAATACCAGCTGCTTCAGCCGGAGCACCCGCTCGACGTCCGCCCGGCGGTACACGCGCGGGCCGTCAGCCGACTTCGCGACGCCGAGATCGGGAAACTCAGCTTCCCAACTTCGCAGAACGTACGGCTTGATATCCGCGAGGTCGCAGACTTCCTGAGATCGAAACACCGGGCGATTTGGAATCGTGGCGGCCACGTACAAAGTCACGGAAGTATAACAGACCGATCGCGCCCAAAAGCCCGGTTTCTGGCCGCCGGAGGCGGCCTGCTACACCGATCTGGACAACGGTCCAGGTCAGCGCCGTCCTCGTGTCCTTCGTGAGCCTCGTGGTGCATCGCGCTTGGCACGCTCGCGGCGCCTGACGCTCAGACGGATGGGCGTGCCCTCGAACCCGAATTCCTCGCGCAGGCGGTTCACGAGGAACCGCTCGTACGAGAAGTGCAGCTCCGACGCGACGTTCGTGAAGAGGACGAACGACGGGGGCGCGGTGCCCGTCTGCGCGCCGTACTGAATGCGCACCTCCCGGCGCGATTTGCTGGCGGGCGGGTGCGCGGCCGTCACTGATTCCAGAAACCGGTTGAGCTCCGCGGTCGGGACGCGGCGCGTTCGGGCGGTCGCCACGCGGTCGACCGCCTCGAGCAGTTTCGGCGTGCGGTCCCCGGTGAGCGCCGAGAGATGCAGGATCGGCGCGTATTCGAGGAACTTCAACTGAAACCGCAGGCGATCGTCGAACTTCTTGACGAAATCCTGGCCCTGCCCTTTGACCAGATCCCACTTGTTCACCGCGATGACGATGCCGCAGCCGGCGTCGGCGGCTTCGCCGGCAATCGCGCCTTCACGATCGCCGGCGCCTTCGGTCGCATCGACGACCAGCACGACGACATCGGCCCTGGCCATCGCGCGCCGCGCGAGCACGACGCTCACCGATTCGACGGGTCCGCCGCGTGCGACCCGGCCTGGCTTGCGCATGCCCGCCGTGTCGACGATGCGAAACCGGCGTCGGTGCCACTGCAGCAGCACGTCGACGGTGTCCCGCGTCGTGCCCGGTTCCTCGCTCACCATGACCCGTTCCTGCCGCAGCAGCCGGTTGACGAGCGACGACTTCCCGACGTTCGGACGGCCGACGATCGCGACCGCCGTCTCGGGTTCGGCCGGTTCGGACGGTCCGCGCGCGTCGGGGAGCCGCGCCACGATTTCGTCGAGGAGATCCGCGACGCCGTCGCCATGTTCGGCTGCGATCTCAATCACCGGCTCGAACGCGAGCTGATGAAACTCGAGCGCGCGGTCCCGCGCCCGGCGATCGTCGGTCTTGTTCACCGCGACGATCACGGGCCGGCCCAGCACGCGGATTCGTCCGCGCGATTTCCTCGTCGGCCGGCACGAGACCTTCCCGCCCGTCCACGACGAACACGACGACGTCGGCCGTCTGGAGCGCTTTGTCTCCGTGCTGCGACACGAGCTCGTGCAAAGGATCGGTCGTGGCGCCGAACAGGCCGCCGGTGTCCACGATCGCAAACCGCCGGTCCTGCCACTCGGCCTGCGAGACGAGCGCGTCGCGCGTCGTGCCGGCCACAGCGGCCACGATCGACCGGCGCGTGCCCGTAATGCGATTGAGCAGCGTGGACTTCCCCACATTTGGCCGCCCGACAAGGACCACGGTCGGACCGCGTACACCCCTGGCCATGCGCGGGAGTGTACTACTTAGCCTGTTACTTGACACCGTAAGTGCATTTGTTTATTGTCACTTACAGTAATCCCTCTGCCGCTAACTCAATGATCAAAGTCGACATCGTCAACGAGGTGTCCAAGCTCGCCGAGATCACGAAGGTCAAGGCAGAAGTGGCCGTTGACGCGGTGTTCGAAGCGATGCGGGCGTCTATGATGCGGGGAGAACGAATCGAGCTGCGGGGCTTCGGGGTGTTCCAGGTGAAGCCTCGCAAGCGCGGCATCGGCCGCAACCCGCGTACCGGCAAAGAGGTCAGGATTCCACCCGGCCGTACCATCCGGTTCAAGCCTGGCAAAGAACTGCAGAACATCGGCGGTTAGCTGGCGTGCGTCCGGACGATCTACCAACACAGCTGCCCACGGGCAGCGTCGACCATCCGCCTTCGCCGCCGGCGTCGCAGCCGCCGGCGTGGCAGCCGCCCGCTCAGATTCCCGCACCGCCCAAACGGAAGTTCCGGCATCGGTACGGCATCCACATCCTGCTGTTCGCGCTCACGCTGCTGACGACGTCGTGGGCGGGCACCTCGGCGCCGCCGGGCTCCAGCATGATCGAAGTTCTGTCGTCGGGACTCTGGTTTTCACTGCCGATCCTCTCGATCCTCGCCGCGCACGAGTTCGGCCACTACGCCTACTGCCGTCTTCACAACGTGGACGCCACGCTTCCCTACTTCATCCCGGCGTTGCCGTTCGTCTTCATCGCGGGAACACTCGGCGCGGTCATTCGCATCAAGGAAAAGTTCCCTTCGAAGAAAGCGCTGTTCGACATCGGCGTCGCAGGGCCGATTGCCGGGTTCGTCGTGCTCGTCCCGCTGCTCTACTGGGGCGTGGCGATGTCGGAGGTGCGAACCTCCCGCGCGACTGAGTCGGCCAACGTCCTGTATCTCGGCGAGCCGCTCCTCTACCAGGCGATCGAGCGCATTCATTTTGGCCCGTTGCCGGACAGTGTGGACGTGATGCTCCATCCGATGGCGTTCGCGGCGTGGTTCGGGATGTTCGCGACCGCGCTGAATCTCCTGCCCTTCGGCCAGCTCGACGGCGGCCACATCGTCTATTCCGTCCTCGGCCGGCGATCGTGGTACGTCTCGGCGGGGACGCTCATCGCGGCGATCGGCCTGACGTTCGTCTCGCTGAGCTGGCTTCTGATGGCGGTCATGATGCTGGTGATGGCGATGTTTCTCGGCTTTCGGCATCCCGCGCATTCTCGACGAGCACGTGCCGCTCGATCCGCCGCGGATGCTGGTCGCCTTCCTCGCGCTCGTGATTTTCGCCATCTGCTTCACGCCGGTACCAATCTCACTGTTCCTGCCGGAGTAGACGAAAGAGCTCCTCAAGTGCGGCGTCGGTTCGACGGGCCTGAACAGCGCATGTCGGTACGACGGGATCTGAGACAGCTCATGTCGGTACGACGGGTACGGCAGGTCCAAGGAAGCATCTGACGCCTGTCATCTTTCTTTAGTTCCCGGTCATTCGATTTCCGAGCCGAGATCCGGATCGCCGGGCGAACCATTAAGAAAAAGGATGGCGAGCGGCAGTTCGTTCCTTGGACCCGCCGTACCCGTCGTACCGACCAGCGCTCTTCAGTCCCGTCGTACCGACAGCGCTCTTCAGTCCATCGTCGATCAGGCGCCGTCGAAGACGGCGCCTGAAGCGTTTTTCAGATCACGCTGACCGGATCCACGTCGACGACGATCCGGCGCTTCAACTCCGGCCGCTCGTCGAGCGCGATGCGAAGCGCCGCGCGCATGGCTTTGCGCTGTTTGCCTTTGATGAAGATCTGCGCGCGGTGCTCGTCGCGAATCTTCGAGAGCGGCGCAGGCGCCGGGCCGAGGACGCGTCCGTGCACGCCGTGGTGCCGGACGCGCCTGGCGAGATCGTGAGCGTCGGTGAGCGCAGCATCGAGCGACCGCCCCTTCACGATCACGTTGATGAGCGCGACCGTCGGCGGATAGTGCAGGCTCGTGCGGAATTCCATTTCGCGCTCGTAGAACGGTTCGTACTCCTGCGCGGCCGCGGCCCGGATGCTGTAGTGATCCGGGTAGAGCGTCTGCACGATGGCTTCGCCCGGCGTGTCGCCCCGCCCCGAGCGTCCGACGACCTGCGTGAGCAGCTGGAACGTCCGTTCAGCCGCGCGAAAGTCGGCCAGTCCGAGGCCGACGTCGGCCGAGACGACGCCCACGAGCGTCACCGCGGGAAAGTCGTGCCCCTTCGCGATCATCTGCGTGCCGACGACGATGTCGATCGTCCCGGCAGCCACGCCGCGGAGCACGTCGGCGATCGCGCCGCGGCGGCGGATGGTGTCGCGATCGACGCGCGTGATGCGCGCCTCCGGGAACCGCTCGCGGAGATCGGCCTCGAGCCGCTCCGTGCCGATGCCGGCCTGCTCCAGATATTCGCCGCCGCAGACGCCACACTTGCGCGGCACGGCGGTCGCGTAGTTGCAATAGTGGCAGCGCAGCCGGCGCTGCGCGCGGTGGTACGTCAACATCACGCTGCAGTGCGGACATTCGATGGAGGCGCCGCACTGGCGGCAGAACACGACGGTCGCGAACCCGCGGCGGTTCAGCAGCACGACGGTCTGTTCGCGCTTTGCCAGCCGGTCCTCGATCGCGCTCGAGCAACGGCGCGCTGAACACGACGTCCGGCCCGTGCGCGGCGTACTCCTTCCGCATGTCGACGATGTGGACGTGGGCGAGCGGACGGTTGTGGATCCGCTGCGTCAGCCGGATGAGGTCGTAGCGGCCGTCGCGCGCGTTCGTCGCCGACTCGAGCGACGGCGTCGCCGACCCGAGCACGACCAGCGCGTGTTCCATCCGGCCGCGGACCACGGCGACGTCGCGGCCGTGATACCGCGGCAGGTCGTCCTGCTTGTACGACCCGTCGTGCTCTTCGTCGACGATGACGAGTCCGATGTTCTCGAGCGGCGCGAAGACCGCAGACCGGGTGCCCACCACGATCGCGACGTCGCCGCGGCGAATGCGGTGCCACTGATCGTGACGCTCGCCGTCGGACAGGCCGCTGTGCTGAATGGCGACCTGTGCTCCGAAGCGCGCACGAAAGAGGCCCGCGAGCGCGGGCGTCAGCGCGATCTCGGGCGTGAGGATCAGAATGCGCCGGCCGGTCGCCATGACGAGCGACGCGAGCCTGAGGTACAGCTCGGTCTTGCCGCTTCCGGTCACGCCGTGGAGCAGAACGGTCCGAAACCCTCGCGTGGCCGCCGCCTCCTCCAGACGCCGGAACGCCGCGGTCTGCGGGGGCGTCAGCGTCAGGGCCCCGCCGCCTCCGCGGTCGACCGCCCACCGCCCTCCGGCGCCGTCGTGCTCTCCGCCAAACGGATCGCGAAGCACGACGTCGTCTCGCAGCCGGAGGAAGCCGAGTTTTTCGAGCGATCGGATCGTCGTGGTGCTGATGCCCTTCTGGAGAAGCTCGGGGAGCGTCAGTCCGGTTGGCTGGCGCCGCAGCAGTGCGAGCGCTTCGAGCTGCTTGCGGCCCTTCGGTGATCGTTGGCCGCCGGGCGCGCGCGTTTCCGTGTCCCTCTCCGCATCACCCGAGATGATCTCGGCGACTCGTACCGTCTTGAAGGAGGTCGCCTTGCCCCGGCGGGCCGCCGGCGGCATCGCGATCGCGAGCGCATCACCCGGCCCCGACGCGTAGTACTCGCCCACCCACATGGCGAGATCGACGACGGCTGGCGGCAGAAACGGCTCCCGGTCGAGCACCTCCTCGACGTCTTTCAGGACGCGTGTCAGGCGCGAGGTCGCGCGTGAGAGCCGACGACGCAGCCGAGGACCGTTCGATTGCCCAGTGGAACGTTGACGCGTGCGCCTTTCGGCGGCAGCGGGCCGGCGCCGGGGACGCGGTAGCCCAGCACGCCGAGGCCGGGGACGGGCACGGCAACCGCGACGACGCGGTCAGTCGGAATCGACGAGGATGGCACGCACTTTCTTCATGTCTTCCCACACATCCCGCTTGCGCTCGGGGCTGCGCAGGAGAAAGGCGGGGTGGAACGTCGGAATGAGCTTGGCGCCGCCACGGTAGTCGAAGACGTGGCCGCGGATGCGCGAAATCGGCGCGTCGCTCCTGAGCAGCGCCTTCGCCGCGAACGAGCCGAGCGCCACGATCACTTTCGGGTGGATGATGTCGATTTGTCTCGACGAGAAACGGCTCGCACGTCACGACTTCGTCCGGTTCGGGATTGCGGTTGCCGGGCGGGCGGCACTTCAGGATGTTGGCGATGTACACGTCGGAGCGTTTGAGCCCGATCGCTTCGATGATCTTCGTCAGCAGCTGCCCCGCCCGGCCGACGAACGGCTCCCCTTGAATGTCTTCGTCGGCGCCCGGCGCCTCGCCCACGAACATGAGATCGGCTTCCGGATTCCCCACGCCGAACACGATCTGCCGTCGCCCAAGCCCGTGGAGCTTGCAGCGGGTGCAATCGCCGATGTGCTCCCGAAGCTCGGTGAGCGCCGCGGCCGGATCGCCGTTGCCGCTCGTCGGGATTGGCGTCGCTGGAAGCGCCGCCTGGATCACCACGGGTGGAGGCTCGGGCTGTTCCGCGACCGTCAGCTCGCCTGCGGCGCCTCGGGCGCGATCCCGCCAGGCCGGATCCCGCGAGATGCCGTCCACGCCGATCTCGCCGAAGAGGCGTAGATGTTCGGCGATCTCGCGGCGATCGGTCATCGCGACGCGGGTGCGGCGGCTTCCGCCTGTGGGCTGAGAAGAATCTGTTCGACGCGGTCGAGGATGGCCGACGCCACGTCCGCTTTGGGCATGACCGGCAGATCGATCACGTCGGTCGGCGACACGAGCGTGACCTGATTCGTCTCGACGTCGAATCCGGCGCCCGGGGCCGTGACGTCGTTGGCGACGACGAGGTCCACCCGCTTCGACTGCAGCTTCCGGCGGGCCGGCGTGACGGCGTCACCGGTCTGCGCGGCGAAGCCGATCAAAACGGGACGTCGCCGGTCGCCGCGGCGCTCGCCAAGTTCCGCGAGGATGTCCGGCGTCCGCACCAGCGACAGGGTGAGCGGTCCACCCTTGTCGATCTTGTCGAGCGCGGCGCCGCCGGCCGGTCCGTAGTCGGCGACTGCCGCGGCCATGATGACGACGTCGACGCGGTCCACACGGGCGACCACGGCGTCGCGCATCTCGCGGGTGCTGCGGACGCGGACGACGTCGCCGACCGGCGGCGGTTCGAGCGCGGTCGGACCGGCGACAAGGATGACGTCGGCGCCCGCGATCGTGGGCCTCACGCGCCAGCGCATACCCCATGCGGCCGCTCGAGCGATTGCCGATGAACCGAACCGGGTCGAGGTCCTCGATCGTCGGGACCGGCGGTGACGAGCACGCGTTGTCCGGCGAGCGACGTGCGGGGCTGCAGCAGCTGTTCGGCGGCACGAACGATGTCTTCCGGCTCGGCGAGGCGGCCTTTGCCGATCCAGCCGCAGGCCAGATATCCGTCGCCGGGATCCACGAAACGCGCGCCGCGGGCCGCGAGCCGCGCGACGTTGTCGCGCACGGCGGGATGATCCCACATGTTCGTGTTCATCGCCGGCGCGAGCAGCACGGGCGCGCGCGTCGCCAGGAAGAGCGCGGACAGGAAATCGTCCGCGATCCCGTTGGCGAACTTGCCGATGATGTTGGCGGTGGCCGGCGCGACGAGCAGCAGGTTCATCGACGACGCGAGCGCGATGTGCTCGATGTCGGCGTTCATGCCGGGCGCGAACTGGCTCGTGATGACCGGCTCGCGGGTGATGGCCTCGAACGTCAGCGGCCCGACGAAGCGGCGCGCGGATCGCGTCATCACCGCCTGCACGCGATGTCCTCGCTTCTGCAGCAGGCGGGCGACCTCGACCGCCTTGTAGGCGCCGATGCCGCCCGAGACGCCGAGACCGACGAAGGCCATGGCTAGGCGTCTGTTGACGCGTCCTTGGTCTCGTCCGCGCGGCTCACCGCGCCGGTGCGCACTTCCTGCAGCGCGCGGCGCGCCGGCTTGGGCGATCCCTCGACCTTCGGCACGCAGCCCTCGAGCAACTGCCGGGCGCGCGCGGAGGCGACGGTCACGACTTCAAACGCGTTCTTCGGTCGGGCGGTCGTCGTTGCTGTCTGACATGGTCCTGAAATGACCTCTGAGGTCATTTTACGAAAACCGTAAAATGACCTCAGAGGTCGAACGTTCGCACGATCGATTCAATCTTCCGCGCCCGCCGGACCCGGCGCGCGCGTTCGGCGGTCACGATCGCGGCCAGCTCCGCCACGCAGCGGTCGAGCTCGTCGTTCACGACGACGTATTCGTACTCGGTCACCGCCGACACTTCGCTGCGCGCGGTGTCGAGCCGCCGCTCGATGGCCGCTCGGCTCGTCCTGGCAGCGGCCGCGCAGCCGCGTCTCGAGCGCCTCGAACGACGGCGGCAGCACGAAAATGCCGACCGCGCCCTCGGTGCGCTCGCGAACCTGTCTGGCGCCCTGAACGTCGATGACCAGCACGACATCCCGGCCTGCGGCGAGCGAGGCCTCGGTATCGCGCCGGGCCGTCCCATACAGGTTGCCGAAGACGTCAGCCCACTCGAGAAACTCGCCGCGGGCGACCATGCCTTCGAACGCAGGACGACTGATGAAATTATAGTCGACCCCGTCGCTCTCCCCGGGCCGCGCGGGCCGCGACGTGTACGACCGGGATCGCTGAAGATTCGGGCAAATCTCGACGAGCCGCTCCACGACCGTCGTCTTGCCCGTGCCCGATGGCGCGGAGACGACGAAGAGCAGCGCCGCGGCCGCGGCGTCTACTCGACATTCTGCACTTGCTCCCGGAGCCGCTCGAGCTCGGCCTTGGCGGCGATCACGATCTCGGTGGCGCGGGCGCCCTCCACCTTCGAGCCGATCGTGTTGATCTCGCGATTCATCTCCTGGACCAGGAAATCGAGCTTGCGGCCGCACGGCTCGGGCCCGACCGCGAGCGCGCGCCAATGTTCGACGTGGCCCGCGCATCCGGACGATCTCCTCGTCCACGTCGGACCGGGCGACGAAGCGCACGGTTTCCTGCGCGACGGCGGCCGGGTCTCCCTGAATGTCGGGCGGGAGATCGGCGAGCCGCTCGCGCAGCCGCGCCTCGAGCTGTTGCTGCCCGTCGCGGCCGATGCGCTCGAGGTCGTCCACGAATCCGCCGAGCGTGGCCAGCTTCGCGTCGAGGTCGGCCTGAATGAAGCGGCCTTCCGTGGCGCGCATGACGACCAGCGCGTCCAGGGCTTCCGTGACGACGGCGTCCAGCAGCGCCGCGACGCCGGGTGGTGGGGTCGCTGTGCCCTGGTCGGCGTTCTTCAGGCGGATGTCGAGCAGTTGCGGGATCCGGAGGACGTCGGATGCCGTGAGCTCGCCGACCACCAGCCCGCGCGATCGCGCGTCTGCGAGCAGCTGCGTCAGGCGCGCGAGCAACGCCTCGTCGAGCACCACTTCACGCGCCGGAGCAGCCGTGACCTCGACGCCGATCTGCACCTCGACCCGGCCGCGCGTGACCCGGCTGCTGGACGAGCGACTTCACGCGGCCCTCGACGGGCGCCAGCATCTGCGGCGCCTTGAGCAGGACGTCGAGAAACCGGTGATTGACGGACTTGATGGTGACGCTGACCTTGTCGCCGTTCTCTTCGCGGCTGAGCGCCGCAAACCCGGTCATCGATCGAATCACGAGGGCACCTCACGCGCCAGGTCGGCGACCTCGACGTCGGCCTCCCGATCGCGCTCGTCGAACGCCTGGAGCGCGTACAGCCTCGCATACACGCCGCCGGGACGCGACACGAGCTCGTCGTGGCGTGCCGATCTCGGCCACCTCGCCCTTTCTCGAGCGCGACGATGAGATCGGCGCGCCGGACGGTCGAGAGCCGGTGCGCGATGACGAACGTCGTCCGGTTTCGCATGAGGTTCGCGAGGGCGTCCTGCACGAGCAGCTCGGATTCGGCGTCGAGCGACGACGTCGCTTCGTCGAGCACCAGGAGCGGCGAGTTCTTGAGAATCGCCCGCGCGATCGCGAGCCGCTGCCGCTGGCCGCCCGACAGCCGCTGCCCGCGCTCGCCAATCCTGGTGTCGTAGCCGCGCGGCGAGGGGCACGATGAACTCGTGGGCGTGCGCGGCCGTGCGCCGCTGCGATCGATCTCGTCACGCGTGCGCCTGCGGCACGCCGTACGCGATGTTCGCGGCGATCGTGTCGTCGAAGAGGACGGTCTCCTGCGTGACGAGCGCCATCTGGTCGCGGAGCGAACGCAGCGTCACGGTCGCGGATGTCCACGCCGTCGATGAGGATCGCGCCGTCGGTCACGTCGTAGAACCGCGGAATCAGGTTGACGAGTGTCGTCTTGCCCGCGCCGCTGAGACCCGACGATCGCGACGACCTGCCCCGCCCGGGCGGTGAACGAGACATGTCGAAGGATGAATCGCGTCGGGTCGTCTTCGTACGCAAAGCCCACGTCGCGGAACTCGACCTCCGTCCGGAGGCGCGCGAGCGGTTGCGCGCCGGGCCGCTCGATCACCTCGGTGTGCGTGTCGAGCAGGTCGAAGATTCGCTCGGCAGGCCGCGATCGTCTGCTGGATGCCGGCGTTCACGCGGCTCAGCTTCTTCACCGGGCCGTACATCAGGAACGCGGCCGCGAGAAACGAGGTGAACTCGCCCGGCGTGAGCCGGCCCCGGCTGATTTCGGCCGCGCGCCCCACCACAGCGCGCCAACCGCGGCGAGCCCGCCGATGAGCTCCATGAGCGGCGGCAGCGCCGAGACCGCGCCCGTGATCTTCATGTTCGTCCGGAACAGCGAATGCGTGGCCCGCGCGAACCGGTCGGTCTCGCCGCCCCTCGGCGCCGAACGCCTTGACGATGCGATGCCCGGAGAGCGCCTCCGCGCTGAGGTGCGTGACGTGCTCGAGCTCCTCCTGGCTGCGCCGTGGTGGACCGTCGGACGCGCTGGCCGAGCCGCACGAGCGGGTAGATCGACGAGCGGCGCGGCCGTCAGGCAGACCAGCGCGAGCCGCCAGTCGAGGTAGAACAGCAGCGCGATGCGAAGCCGACGACGGCGAGCGACTCGCGAACGAAATCGGCCGCGGTCTCCGAGACGGCCAGCTGGACCTGCCCCACGTCGTTCGTCAGATCCGCGACATCAGCTGGCCCGTCGTGCGGCGCGAGAAGAACGCCGCCGACTGGTCGAGAATGTGCCGGAAGAGCTGATTCCGCAGGTCCATGACGACGCGCTGCCCGACGCTGCGTCATGAGATAGCCCGACACGTAGCCGCCGAGGCCTTTCAGCAAGTACGCGACGAGCAGGAGAATCGCGACCTGTCGCACCTGCTGCTGTTCCGGCAGCGACTTTGTCGAGAATGGGTTGGATGAGATACGCGAGCGAGCGCGGCGCCAGCCGCGTAGACCACCATCGCCAGGAGCGCAACGGTGAGCTGGCCCCGATAGGGTGCCGCGTACCGCAGCAGTCGCAGGAACTCGTTCACTCGCGTGAACCGATACTTGATCAGCACCCAGAGCGCGACGACACCGTCGCGCCAGGTGATCTTCTTCCCCTCTTCGTAGCCCGCGCCCGTCGTAGGTGATCGGCACTTCGTAGACGCGGTAGTCCGCGCTTGAAGATCTTCGCGGTCAGCTCGGGCTCGATGCCGAAGCCGTTCGAGTCGAGCGTGAACGACCGCAGCACCTCGGTGCGCATGACCTTGTAGCAGGTCTCCATGTCCGTCAGCATCGTGTTGTACAGGATGTTCGTGATGAGCGTCAGCAGCCGGTTGCCCGCGTAGTGCGTGAACATGAACACGCGGTGGCGCCCGAGGAACCGCGACCCGTACACGACGTCGGCGCGGCCCTGGCAGATGAGCTCGATGAGGTCCGGGAACTCCTCGGGCGAGTACTCGAGGTCGGCGTCCTGGATGACGACGAGATCGCCGCTGACTTCCTGGAAGCCGCGGCGAAGCGCCGCGCCCTTGCCGCCGTTCTTCGGCTGGAAGATCAGCTTGAACGGGTACTTCTGCGTCGAGCGCCGTGAGCAGGTCGCGCGTGCCGTCCGTCGACCCGTCGTCCACGACGATGAGCTCGATCCGGATGGGCACCGCGAGCACGCGAGGGATGATCTCCTCGATCGTCGTCCTGCTCGTTGTAGACGGGCATCACGACCGACAGCAGCGGATCCTTGAGGATGCCTTTCAGTCCTGCCATTACGATGATCCGGCGGTGCTGCGTCGTAGCCACCGGGATGACGTGCATGCCAGTTGCCACGCGGTCTGGACGATCGTCGTCGAGCCGATCGAGGCGCGGCGTCCAGCCAAGCTCGCGCCCGCGCGCGCTCGCTCGAGGCGACGAGCCTCGCCGGATCGCCCGGCGCGCCGGGCGCCGATCGTGGTGCGGCACCGGACGGCCCGTCACCCGTTCGACCGCCTCGATCACCTGCCGCACCGACATGCCCGTCGCCGTTGCCGAGATTGTAGGCGCCCGACGCGCGCGCCGCCTTCGAGCGCCGCGGAGCGCCGCGACGTGCGCGTCGGCCAGGTCCGCCACGTGGACGTAGTCGCGGATGCAGGTGCCGTCCGGCGTCGGGTAGTCCTCGCCGAAGACCGTGAGCGGCCGTGCCGCCGCGCGCGGCCGCAATGCGCCAGCGGAATCAGGTGCTCCTCCGGATCGTGATCCTCGCCGAGCAGCCCGTCCGGATCGGCGCCCGCCGCGTTGAAGTAGCGCAGCGACCACCCAGCGCATGCCCGTCGCGCGCTCGACGTGCGGGCAGCGCCCGCTCGATCGCGAGCTTCGTCTCGCCGTAGGCGTTGATGGGATGCTGCGGATGCTGTCTCGTCGATCGGTGACTCCCTGCGGCTCGCCGAACGTGGCCGCCGTGGACGAGAAGACGAATCGTTTGACGCCCGCGTCGGCCATCGCGTCGAGCACGCGCCATCGTGCCCGTGACGTTCGCGCGATAGTATCCGATCGGCTCGCGAACCGACTCCCCGACCAGCAGCCGGGCCGCGAAATGCATGACGGCCGTGGCGCCCGTCGACGGCGAGCACGCGCCCGAACGCCGCGCGGTCGAGCGACGTCGCCCTTGACCAGCGAAACCGCTCGCTCGGAAAGGCCGCGGCGATCCGGTCGACCGCTTCGGCGTGCCCGGCCGACAGGTCGTCGTACACGACGACGTCGTAGCCGGCGGCGGCGAGGGCCTTGACGGCGTGGCTGCCGACGTAGCCGGCCCCGCCCGTGACGACGACCGTGCTCATGGCCGGCCGATCGACGAATAGGTGAAGCCGAGGGCGCGAATCTGCTGCGGGTCGTAGATGTTGCGGCCGTCGAAGATGACCGGCTGCTTCATCAGCTTCTTCATGCGGCGCGAAGTCCGGCTCGCGGAACTCGTTCCACTCGGTGACGACCAGCAGCGCGTCGGCGCCCTACGAGCGCGTCGTACGCGTGTTTGGCGTAGTCGATCCGCTTGCCGAAGATGCGGCGGCGCGATCGCCTTGCGCTTCCGGATCGAACGCCGCACCTTCGCGCCCGCGCTCGAGCAGACCGTCGATGATGGGAATCGCCGGCGCCTCGCGCATGTCGTCGGTGCGCGGCTTGAACGCGAGCCCCCAGACGGCAATCGTCCTGCCCTTGAGCGACTTGCCGAAATGCGCGTCGAGCTTCGCCAGCAGCCGGAGCTTCTGCTGCTCGTTCACGGCTTCGACCGCTTCGAGAATCCGGAAGCGGTACTTCTTGTCGGCCGAGAACTTGACGATCGCCTTGACGTCCTTCGGGAAGCAGCTCCCGCCGTACCCGACGCCCGGAAACAGGAACGCCGGGCCGATGCGCCGATCGGAGGCAACCGCCTTGCGCACCTTGTCCACGTCGGCGCCGAACTTCTCGCAGACGTTGGCGATTTCGTTCATGAACGAGATGCGCGTCGCGAGCATCGCGTTCGCGGCGTATTTGCACAGCTCCGCGCTCGCGCAATCCATCACCATGATGGGCGCGCCCGTCCGCGTGAACGGCCGGTAGAGCTCCGTCATGATGTCCGCGGCGCGCTGATCGGTCGCGCCGATGACGACGCGGTCGGGCTTGAGGAAGTCCTCGACGGCGGCGCCCTGCTTCAGGAATTCGGGATTGCTGACGACGCTGAAGGGCTGCGCGGTCTCGCGCGCGAATCGCGTCGCGACAAGTTCGGACGTGCCGGCCGGCACCGTGCTCTTGTCCACGATGACTTTGTAGCCGTTCATGGCGCGCGCGATGTCGCGCGCCGCGGCGAGCACGTGCTGCAGATCGGCGCCGAGCCATCCTCGCCGGTCGGCGTCCCGACGGCAATGAAGATGACTTCGGACCGGCGGACGGCGTCGGGCAGGTCGGTCGTGAACGACGAGCCGCTTCTCGGTGCGATTCCGGCGGACCAGCTCCTCGAGGCCCGGCTCGTAAATCGGAATCACTGCCCTGACGGAGCTGCCGAATCTTGGCGGCGTCCTTGTCCACGCAGATCACGTCGTTGCCGGTCTCCGCGAAACACGCCCCGACGACCAGCCCGACGTAACCCGTCCCGATGACCGCAATCTTCATGTACCGGCTTCCTCCTCCCATCCGCGCGCTCCGCGCGAACGGCAAAAACTCCTCACACTAACATGCGCACTTTAGGCTGGTCAACCGATTGACAGATAAGGAGTTGCAGCCCAGCTTGCAATTCCATACCTGCCGCTACTAGGTTGGGCCGTGCGCATCATGCTCGACTACCGGCCAGCCCTCCGGCAGCGCACGGGGGTGGGCGAATACGTGCACGAGCTGGCCCGCGCCCTGGTCGCCTCGGCGCCGGCCGGCGAATCCCTCAGCCTGTTTTCATCGTCATGGAAGGATCGTCTCGATAGGACGGTGATCCCGGGCGCCGACACCATCGACCGGCGCGTGCCGGTCACGGCCCTGAACTTCGCGTGGCACCGGCTGGCCTGGCCGCCCGCCGAGCAGCTGGCGGGCGGGCCGATGGACGTCGTCCACGCCGCGCACCCGCTTCTCATTCCGGCGTCGCGGGCCGCGCAGGTCATCACTGTGCACGATCTCGATTTTCTCGACCACCCGGAACGCACTCGCGCCGAGATCAGGCGGGACTACGCCGCGTTGGCGCGCGCGCATGCCCAGCGGGCCGACCAGGTCATCGCGGTCTCGAATCACACGGCCGCCGATGTCGAACGGCGGCTGGGCGTCGAACGATCGCGTATCACCGTGTGCCGTCCGGGCCGGCCCGACTGGCGCGCCCGCGAAACCGAACCGGCGTCGGGCTGCGTGCTGTTTCTGGGGACGCTCGAGCCGAGAAAGAATCTCGACGTGCTTCTGGACGCGTACGAGCGGGTGCTCGGCAGCGATTCCACGCGATCGACTCCGCCGCTCGTGCTGGCCGGCCGCGCGACGCCCGCGGCGGACGCCATCGTGGCGCGCGCGACGCGCCCGCCCCTTGCGGGCCACGTCGAGCTGCCCGGCTACATCGAACCGGATCGCCGTCGCGAGCTGTACGAGCGCGCGCTCGTGTTCGTGCTGCCGTCTCACATGGAAGGGTTCGGAATGCCCGCGCTCGAAGCCATGACCGTCGGCGTACCGGTTGTCGCCGCCAACCGTGGCGCGTTGCCCGAAGTGGTGGGTGCGGCCGGGCGTCTCTTCGAGCCGAACGCAAGCGCCGAGCTTGCCGGGCACCTGCGGGAGATTCTGACCCACGCCACGGTGCGGGCCCGAATGCGCGACGCCGGGTGGGCTCGCGCCCGGGAGTTCAGCTGGCCGGACACCGCGCGGGCCGTGCGCGAAGCCTGGACGCAGTCCGTCGCGCGGCGCCGACATCGTCGTGGCTGATCGCGCGCTGCACATCGGGATCGACGGCCGCGAGCTCGTGGGGAAACCCACAGGTGTGGGCCGGTACCTGCTGTCCGTGCTCCGCGTCTGGGCAGAGGATCGGCAGCTGCCCCACCGGTTCACGGTCTTTCTGCCGTCGGAGGCCCCGTCCTCGGTCAAAGCGCTCGGGGAGCGGTTCAGCGTGCACGTGGAGCCGACGCCGAAGGCGGGAACGATCTGGGAACAGACTCGACTGGCGTCCGCCGTCGCCGAGGTCAAGCCCGACGTGTTTTTTGCCGCCGGCTACACGGCGCCGCTGCGGCTGGCCTGTCCGTCGGTCGTCGCCGTGTACGACGTGTCATTCTTCGCCCATCCCGAGTGGTTCGCGACGCGAGAGCGACTCCGGCGGCAGTGGACCACGAAGGCCGCTGCCAACAGCGCCCGCCGGGTAGTGACGATTTCGCGAGTTTTCCGCGAAGGAGATCGTGCGCTGGCTCGAGGTCCCTGCCGAGCGGATCGTCGTCGCGCCGCCCGCGGCGCCTGACGTGAAGGAGGCTGACGCCAGCGGACCACGGCCGCCGATCGCGTTGTTCGTCGGCTCGCTCTTCAACCGCCGGAGAATCCCCGAGCTTCTTCAGGCCTTCGCCCAGGTCGCGAAGGCCGTTCCGGACGCGCGGCTGCTCTTGATTGGCGACAACCGCACGCATCCGCCGGTCGATCCACGCGCGCTCGCCTTCGAGCTCGGCATCGGCGATCGGGTGGACTGGCGCGAGTATGTGCCCGACGCCGAGCTCGAGAACGCCTATCGTCAGGCTCGGGTATTCGTCTTCCTGTCCGACTACGAAGGGTTCGCCATGACGCCGCTCGAGGCGCTGGCGTACGGCGTGCCGTCGGTGCTGCTCGACACGCCAATCGCCCGCGAGGTCTACGGTGACGCCGCGCGGCTGGTCGGCCCGGACCCGGCGACGATCGCGAACGCGCTGCGCACGCTGCTGACGAACGACGACGTCCACGCCGATCTGCTCGCCCGCGGCCGCACGCGACTGGCGGCCTTCTCCTGGGTCACCACCGCGGCGGCCGTCCGGACGGCGCTCGAAGAGGCGGCCGCCGAGTGACATCGGGGCTCGACATCATCATCGTCAGCTTCAACACCAAGCGCCGATCTGCTGGCGTGCCTGGAGTCGCTCGACGCCAGCCGAGCCCGCGATCCCGGCCGGATCATCGTGGTCGACAACGCGTCGTCGGACGGCAGCGCGGCCGCCGTGCGCGCGTCGTTTCCTGGTGTGAAGCTCGTCGCGCTCGATCGGAACGTTGGATTCGCCGCGGCCAACAACATCGGGTTTCGACACACGGCCGCGCCGCTCGTCCTCTTGTTGAACAGCGACACAATCGTGCCACCCGGCGCGATCGATCGACTCGTGGACCGGTTGAACGCCACCGGCGCGGCCGCCGCCGGGCCGAAGCTCGTTGACGCCTCGGGGTGGCCCGAGGTCTCGTTCGGGCCGATGCTCTCGCCCGTCGCTGAGCTCATGCAGCGGCGGCGGGTTCGCCGAGCCGCCAGCCGGACGCCTGAGGCCCGCCGTTATCTCGATGCGCTGGTCGGATCGGAGCGTGAGGTGGACTGGGTCAGCGGGGCGTGCCTGCTGACGAGGCGTGCAGCAGCGCTCGAGGCCGGCGGGCTCGACGAGCGGTTCTTCATGTACGAGGAAGACGTGGACTTCTGCGCCGCCCTCCGCGCGCGCGGCGGCCGCGTGCTCTATACGCCAGCGGCCGAGGTCACCCACTTGCGCGGCCGATCGATCCGCGCGGCCGGCGCCGGCTCGACGCACTACGATCGCAGTCACGTCGCGTTCTACGAGAAGCATCACCCCGGGTGGGCGCCGGTGCTGCGGCTCTGGCTCAGGGTCCGCGGCCGCGCGATTCGGTAGAATCTCGGCGGAGCGCCTGTTGCGAATCGCCATCGACGCCCGCAAGCTGCACGACTACGGGATCGGCACTTACGTGCGCAACCTCCTGCGCGAGCTCTCGCGGCAGGATGGCGACGACGAATACCTGCTGCTCTGCCGGCGCGACGACGCCGAGTTCATCCGCGGCCTTGGTACGCGCTTCCACGCGATCACCGAAACGTCCGGTCACTATTCACTTCGGGAACAGCTGACCGTGCCGTTGTCGGTCGGACGCTCGCGTGTGGACCTGTTCCACGCGCCGCATTACGTCGTGTCGCCGCTGATGACCTGCCCCTACGTCGTGACGATCCACGACTGCATTCATCTCCGGTTTCCGCAGTACCTGCCGAATCGCGCGGCGCTCGTCTACGCGAAGACGTTCATGACGATGGCAGCGAAGCGCTCGCGGCGCGTGCTGACGGTCTCGAATGCGTCGAAGGACGACATCGTGAAGTACCTGCGCGTGCCGGCCGCCAAGGTGGAGGTCATCTACAACGCGCTCGACGAGCGGCTGGAAACGCCGCCGACCCCGGAGGACATCGCCCGCGTGCGCGAGCGGTTCCAGCTCACCTCGCCGTTCATCCTGTATACGGGCAACATCAAGCCGCACAAGAACGTCGATCGGCTGATCGAGGCGTATTCGATGCTGCGGCCGCCGCGGGTTCGAGGACGTCAAGCTCCTCATCATCGGCGACGAGATCTCGAAGTATCCGAACCTGCGCCGGCTCGTGCACCGGTTCCAGCTCCACAAGCACGTCAGGTTTCTCGGGTTCGTTCCGGACGAAACGCTGGCGGTCCTCTATCAGCTCGCCTCGGTGTTCGTCTTCCCGTCGCTCTACGAAGGCTTCGGCCTCCCGCCACTCGAAGCCATGGCGGCGGGAACGCCCGTCGTCACGTCGAACGTCTCGTCGTTGCCGGAGGTCGTGGGCGACGCGGCGCTGCTCATCGATCCCATGGACGCGGGCGCCATCGCCGATGCGGTGGCGCGTGTGCTCGGCGACGAGGCGCTCAAGACGAGCCTGGTGTGCCGCGGCCGCGAACGCGTGAAGGCGTTCTCCTGGCAACGATCGGTCGCGCGCGTCAGGGAGGTCTACGCCGAGCTCGTCGGCTCGGTCACTCATGCGTGAGCCCGCCACGCGACAGTCGAGCGCGGCCGGCGCGCGGGTCGTGCTCGTCCACGACTGGCTCACCGGCATGCGCGGCGGCGAGAAGGTCCTCGAATCGCTTTGCCGGCTCTTCCCTGACGCGCCAATCTACACGCTGCTGCATATCCCCGGGTCCGTCTCGGCGCTGATCGAGCGCCACGCGATTCGTACGTCCCTGATCCAGCGGCTGCCGAAGCCCGAACGCTACTACCGGCACTATCTGCCCCTGTTCCCGTCGGCAATCGAGATCTTCGATCTGGACGACGTGGACGTCGTGATTTCGACCAGCCACTGCGCCGCCAAGGCGGTCGTCCCGACCGGCCGCGCGGTCCACATCTGCTACTGCCATTCCCCCATGCGGTATGCCTGGGACCAGTTCGACGCCTACTTCGGCGGGGAGCGCGTTGGGGCCGTGTCGAACGCGGCGCTGCGGCAGGTCATGGCCTGGCTGGCCCGGTGGGACCGGGCGACGGCGAACCGGGTGGACCGTTTCGTGGCCAATTCCAGTTTCGTTGCCGGCCGAATAGCGAGGTACTATAATCGGCGGGCCTCGGTTCTTCACCCGCCGGTCGATACACAGTTCTTCACGCCCGGCGGCGAGGCACTCGAACCGTATTTCCTCGTTGTATCCGCTCTGGTGCCCTACAAACGCATCGACGTCGCGATTCTTGCGGCCGCCCAGCTCGACGTGCCTCTCAAGATTGTCGGAACGGGGCCGGAGCTTGCCCGGCTGCAGGCGATGGCCGGCCCGAACGTCGAATTCACCGGGGCGCTGGACCCCGAAACCCTGCGAGACGCCTACCGTCGGGCCCAGGCGCTTGTGTTGCCCGCCGCTGAGGACTTCGGCATCGTGCCGGTCGAGTCGCTGGCCTGCGGACGGCCTGTGATTGCGCTCGGCCACGGCGGCGCCACGGAAACCGTCGTTCCCGGCGAGACCGGCCTGCTGGTCGACCGCAACACGCCGGACGCCTTTGCCGACGCGATGTCCGAGGCCGGCCGCCGGTCCTTTATCCTGTCGGTCATGCGCGCGCGAGCCGAAATGTTTGGTCGTGATCGGTTCGAGTCGGCGTTCGCCTCGCTCGTCGCGGAGACCCTGAAATGACCTCCGAGGTAATTTCGCTCGACCTCCACGAAATTACCTCGGAGGTCATCTCCGCGAAGGCTGCGGGATGTTGAGACGCTATAACCGGCTGCTCGTCGCCATTCACGTCGTCGCCGACGCCTTGTCGGCCGCGACGGCCTTTCTGCTCGCCTACTACGTCCGGTTCGAATCGAGCTTCGCGCAGATCATTCCGGTCACCAAGGGGCAGCCGCCGCTCGAGCACTACCTGATGCTCACGCCGTTTCTCGCGGTGATGGTCCCGCTCGCGTTCCACGTGCAGGGGCTCTATCGACTGCGCCGGGGCCGGACGCGCGTGGACGACTTCTTCGCGGTGCTCGTCGGCAGCATCCTCGCCGGCATCGGCGGCGTGATCGGCACGCTCTACGTGCGCGAGTACCTGGGTCGATCCGGTTCAGCGCGACCTCGGCTACCTCGCGGTGTCGCAGCCGGCCTGGGTGATCTTCCTCGGTCTGAACGTGCTGTTCACGTTCCTCTCGCGGGAGGTCGTGCGCGGGCTGCTGCGGCGGCGCTGGCGCGCGGGGATCGGGCTCCGGCGCGTCCTCATCGTGGGCGGCGGCGACCTCGGCCGGATGGTGGCGGACCGGATCATCGAGCACAGCGAGATGGGGTTCCGGCTCGCGGGCTTCGTCGACGATCGCGCAGCGTCGGCCGACACGATCGGCTACCGCGGCCTGCCGGTACTCGGCACCATCGAGCAGGTCCCGGAGATTTCCGCGCAGGAAAAGATCGACGAGATCTACGTCGCGCTGCCCATCGACGAGCACGTGAAGATGCTGAGTGTCGTGGAGTTCGCCAGCCGCGAGTGCATCAACATCCACGTCGTGCCGGACCTGCTGCAGTTCATCGCGCTCCGCGCCCGGCTCGAGGATCTGGACGGCCTGCCGATCATCGGCATCAACGACGTGCCGCTGCGCGGCATCAACAGCGTCCTCAAGCGGGCGGTCGACATCGCGTTTTCGGCGAGCGTCGTGCTGGTCGGCGCGATTCCGACGGCGATCATCGCCATGGTCATCAAGCGCAGCTCACCCGGTCCCGTCTTCTACCGGCAGCAGCGGATGGGCCTCGACGGCAAGGCGTTCACCGTTTACAAGTTCCGCTCGATGCCAGTGGACGCCGAAGACGTCTCGGGCCCGATCTGGGCGCGCGACGACGACCCGCGCGCGACGCCCATCGGCCGCTGGCTGCGCCGCCGCGACGTCGACGAGCTGCCGCAGTTCTGGAACGTGCTCCGAGGCGACATGTCGATCGTCGGCCCGCGTCCCGAGCGGCCGTTCTTCGTCGAGCAGTTCAAGCACAAGATCCCGCAATACATGCTTCGCCACAAGGTGAAGGCGGGCATCACCGGCTGGGCGCAGGTCAACGGGTGGCGCGGCAACACGTCGCTCGAAAAGCGCATCGAGTTCGACCTGTACTACATCGAGAACTGGTCCATGTCGCTCGACTTCAAGATCATCTGGCTGACTGTCCTGAAAGGATTGCACCGCCTCAGTGTCAGCTAGCTGGAGCGTTCTGCCGATTGGGGTCGCGTGTTCCTGAGGGTTTCGCACTTGGGGGACGGGTCTCGCTTGCGCGAGCAAGACCCGTCCCCCAACTCCCGAAACTTCAGGAACATGCGACGCCGATCGGCAGAACGCTCCAGCTAGCGGCACTCGGGTTCCCCATCAATGCGCGTAGTCATCACCGGCGCGGCCGGTTTCATCGGATCTCACCTGTGCGACTCGCTGCTCGGCGACGGACACTCGGTCGTCGGCATTGACAACCTGCTCACGGGCAGTCTCGACAACATCGCGCACCTGACGGGCCGCGACTTCGTGTTCCTCAAGCACGACGTCACGAACTACATCCACGTGGACGGACCGGTGGATTTCGTTCTGCACTGGGCCAGCCCGGCAAGCCCGATCGACTACCTGGAGCTGCCGATTCCGACGCTCAAGGTCGGCGCGCTCGGCACGCACAAGGCGCTCGGACTGGCCAAGGCCAAGTCGGCCACCTTCGTGATCGCCTCGACGTCCGAGGTCTACGGCGACCCGCTCGAACATCCGCAAAAAGAGTCTTACTGGGGCAACGTCAACCCCATCGGCCCGCGCGGCGTCTACGACGAAGCCAAGCGGTTCGCCGAGGCGATCACGTTCGCCTACCACCGCTATCACGGTCTCAACACGCGCATCGTCCGGATCTTCAACACGTACGGGCCGCGGATGCGCATCAACGACGGTCGCGCGGTGCCGACCTTCATCGCCCAGGCGCTGCGGGGCGAGGACGTCACGATTTTCGGCAGCGGATCCCAGACGCGAAGCTTCTGCTACATCAGTGATCTGGTCGCCGGCATCCGCAAGCTGATGGCGTCGTCGACGACCGATCCGGTGAACATCGGCAATCCGCATGAGATGTCGATCGAAGACATGGCCAAGCTCATCATCAAGATGACCGGATCCAAGAGCCGCCTTGTCTTCAAGCCCCTGCCGACCGACGATCCCAAAGTGCGAAAACCAGACATCACGCGCGCGCGGACGGTGCTCGGGTGGGAACCGAAGATCGGGCTCGAAGAGGGGCTCACCTCGACGATCGACTACTTCCGGAAAAAAATGGGCGCTGCGTAAGGTCCGCCGCTGGGCGCCGGCGATCACCGCGTGCCTGGCGTGTTGTCTTGTCCTTCGCTTCGCGCCGCGATTGCCGATGCCTGGCGTATCGTCCTGCTGGCCCTCCCGCCCGCTCCGAGAGCGTTTTCCAGATCTGCGTAGCATGTTCCTGCGGCCTCCCGCTCGCCGCTTGCCGCAAGGCAGCGTGATCGGGTCTGCCTCGCGGCGCTCGCAAAGGTCGGCCTTCGGAACACGCTACGCAGATCATGGAAAACGCTCGAGTCGGGCCTGCAGGACGACACGCCACGCATCGGCGCACGCGGCGCTTCGCAGCGGGCTAGCTGACGACACGCCACTCACGCGGCCGCCGGCTTCTCGTCACTCTCGTTGCCCGATGCGCGTGACCCTCTATGTCTCCGTGTGCGAAGCCATGCCCTTCGCCTTGGCGGCCCATGCCGGGATTGAGCGCGCGTTTCTTGCTTGCGTTTCTGGCGCGGAATTCCTTCGCTACAACCGTTGAATGACTTCGCGTACAACTTCATCAAGATCCACTCGTCGCTTCGCATGACGCCTGCGATGGCCGCTGGCGTCACGTCGAAGCAGTGGGACGTGGCCGATCTGGTGGATCTGCTGATCGAATCTGACTCCCAAAAGAGGCGTAACCGGCCGTAGATGCTGCTATCGGATATTCATCTTCATGCTCACGTCGCCGCGAAGGCTGATGGTGCCGCTAAGGAGATCGACGTCCGCTTCGCTGGCCGAGACCTGAGTCCCATCCAAGGTGAACGTCACTCCGCCGCTTAGGCGAATGACCGCTCCTTCTGATGCTGAACGGCCATAGATGAAGAAGATGCTTTTGCCCTTGATGTGGAGGAAGTTAGCCTTGAACGGCTTGCGCGCGGAGAGAAGACTGTCCAGCAATGTCTTGCGTGCTGTCGCATCGGGCACCCCCTTGGCCTTGTCCATCGTGAGTTGAGGCAAAGGCTCTTGCGAGGCCGGAGTTGTCCTCCTGACACCAGAGTCTGACGAAAAACGAGTTACCTGAGTCTGGGTAGAATTCAGAATGGCGTCTCCCAATTCGTTGGATCGGCCTTAGGTCAAGGGAGCCCACTACCCACTACCGACGCTTTTGTACTTCGAGCGAGGAGCCGGCGGCCGCGTGAGTGGCGTGTCGTCCGGCGGCCCGCTGCGAAGCACCGCGTCGGCCGATGCGTGGCGGTGCGTCCTGCGGGCCCGACTCGGGCGTTTTCCAGATCTGCGTAGCGTGTTCCGAAGGCCGACCTTTGCGAGCGCCGCGAGGCAGGCCCCTTGGCCCGCCGTAGCTTCAGCGGAGGCGGCGATCACGCTGCCTTGCGGCAAGCGGCGAGCGGGAGGCCGCAGGAACATGCTACGCAGATCTGGAAAACGCTCTCGGAGCGGCGAGTGGGCCAGTAGGACGATACGCCAGGCATCGGCAATCGCGGCGCGAAGCGAGGGACAAGACGATACGCCACGCACGCGGCGATCGCCGGCGCCCAGCGACGCTGATCTATGACCCGGAGCGGGATTTCTAGGCGTCGCCGCGCGACATCTTGTACAGATACTCGAACCCCGACAGCAGCGTGATCGCGAGCGAGAGATAGACGCACATCTGGACGAGCGCGATGCCGGTTCCCTGATAGTTCGCGTACAGCGTCACGACGCCCGTGATGACGTAGATCACGGTCGCGGCTTTGCCCAGGAGCGACGGGCGGAACGTCCGATGCGAGACCGCGAGGTTGACGATCGCGACGGTCAGGACGATGGCGATGTCGCGGCTCAGCACGAGGACGGTGAGCCAGAGCGGCAACTGCGCCACCGGCGCGAGATTCGGCATCGTCAGCGTGATGAACATCGTCGCGAGCAGGAGCTTGTCGGCCATCGGGTCGAGCCAGGCGCCGATGGTGGTCTGCTGCCGCGTGAGGCGCGCGATCAGGCCGTCAAGGGCGTCGGTGAGCGCCGCGACCGCGAACGTCACCAGCGCCCACCCGGGCCGCGAATACAGCATGCACAGCGCGAAGACGGGGACGAGCAGCAGACGCAGTAGCGTGAGCTGATTGGCGGCGGTGAGCACGGCCTCTACCTGCCGGCGAGCTGTTCGATGCGCTCGATGGCGGCCACGAGCTCGGCGCCTGTGACGGGTCGCGTCGGCTCGAACCGATCGCCCTCGCGCGTGTCCATCGCGCCCGACGCGACGGCGAGCGCCGCCGCGTTGTAGAAGAGATTCGTCGGCGGCAGGTCCGCGAATCGCGGCCGGGACGCCCGCCAGCGGCCGAGATCGATCTGACGCTCCGTGGCCAGCACGGCGAGGAGCTGCTCGAGGACCTTGGCGAGATCGGCGCGACGAACGGTCGCCGCCGGCTGGAAGGTGTGGTTCGGAAGCACCTCCATGATGCCCGCCTGCGTGATGGGCAGAATCCAGGGAGCGGCCCAGTGCGTGCGGACGTCGGTCGCGACGGCCGCCACTTTCTTCGGCGCGCGCTCCACCAGGACCTCGAGCCGCGTGCCGATGAGCGCCGCGACCTGGGCTCGAGAGACGGCTGCGGCGGCCGGCAGGTCCCTGAATTCCGCCGGGATGGCGCTCAGATTGGCCTTCTCGCGGAGCGCCGTGCTGCGTTCGCGCCAGATGGGGCGCGGGTCGATGGCCGCCGCGCGGCCGTACGCGGCGGCCGCGTCGCGATACTGCTGCCGCGCTTCGAGGACCGCTCCCAGCACGGCATGCGACTCGGCGTCGTTCGCGTCGATCTGAATCGCCCGCCGTGCGTGCTCCGCCGCGGCGTCGAGCGACCCGCGCGCGGTCTCGAGCGCGGAGAGCTCGCGAAGGATGATGGTGCTCGACGGCGACAGCGTCAGTGCCCGTTCGAGCAGCCTGGCGGCTTCGTCGTAGCGGTTGGCCTGCCGGGCGCGCTGACCCGCGCCGATGAGCGACTGCACTTCCTTGAATCTGAGCAGCTCCAGCCGGTCCCGCAGCGCCTCGCGCTTCGGATCGATCTCGAGGGCCCGCTCGAGCGCGGCGATCGCCTCGATGTCGTTCCCGAGCCCGACGTGCGCATCCGCCAGCCCGAGCCACGCGGGCAGGTATCGATCGTTTTTCGCCAGCGCCGCGGTGAAGCGTGAGGACGCCTGCTTGAAGTCACGGCCGGCCAGCGCGACGAACCCAAGGCCCGTCTCGGCCGGATAGAACGTCGCTGACCGCTTCAAGGATTCGTTGAACTCCCGGTTGGCGTTCCGCAGGTCGCCCGCCTGCAGGTGCTGCCACGCGAGCTCATGGCGATCGCGAACGTCCTCGGCGACGCGCAGGTTGGCGGGAATCTCGAGCCGTGGATAGTCGGGAAACGCCGGCGCGCCAGGAACCGCGACCGGCCGCGTCCGGCTCGCACATCCCGCCACCAGCATCGCGGCGGCGATCACAATCGAGCGGCGCGTGACCTGGCTCATGCCGGCACCCGGGCGCGTCGAAAGCGATTGATCAGCCGTCGAGGCACGTCGGCTTCGATCGAAAGCTGCGCTGCCTCACCCCCCCTGTCCACGCGCACGACGCGGGCGTGACGGTAGAGGCTGGCCAGCAGCTTGCGGTCGGCTTCGTTCGACCCGTCGAGCTGCAGTGTCATCCGCTGGGAGTCCATCGCCAGGCGTCCGGCAATGACGTCGAGCAGGTGATCGCGGCCTGACCCGAGTCGAGCAGACAGCAGGACGGCCTCTGGGTGCGCCGCGCTCAACCGTTCCGACTCTCCCTCACCGAGCAGGTCGATCTTGTTGAAGACGTCCACGGTCGGAATCCGCTCGGCGCCGACCTCGGCCAGCACGGCGCGGACGGCGTCCGATCGGCGCGTCCGGTCCGGCGCCGACGCATCGATGACGTGCATGAGCAGATCGGCGGCCGCGACTTCCTCGAGCGTCGCGTGAAACGCCGCCACGAGCTGATGCGGGAGCCGGTCGATGAATCCGACCGTGTCCGAGACCAGGATCTGACGCGCATCGCCGAGCTTCACGCGGCGCAGCAGCGGGTCGAGCGTGACGAACAGCGCGTGCGAGGCGGTCGCCGTCGCGCCCGTGAGCAGGTTGAACAGCGTCGTCTTGCCGGCGTTCGTGTAGCCGACCAGCGCCACGGTCGGGAGGTTCGTCCGCTTGCGGCGGTCGCGCAGGTATCCGCGCCGCCGGCGGACGATCGCGATTTCAGCTTTGAGGCCCGCAATGCGGTGCCTGATGCGCCGGCGGTCGGTCTCGAGCTTCGTTTCGCCGGGGCCCCGCGTGCCGATCCCGCCGCCGAGCCGCGACAACGCGTCGCTCGATCCGGCCAGCCTCGGCAGCAGGTACTGCAGCTGCGCGAGCTCGACCTGCAGCTGTCCTTCGCGCGTTTGCGCGCGCAGCGCGAAGATGTCGAGAATCAGCTCGGTGCGATCGATGACGCGGCGCCCGCAGCGTTTTTCCAGGTTGCGCGCCTGCGCGGGCGTCAGATCGTGGTCGAAGATGATGACGGTCGCGTTCGCCTGCCGCGCCGCCTCGGCCAGCGATTCGGCTTTGCCCGAGCCGATGAGCGTGGCCGGGTCCGGCGTTCCGCGTGTCTGCGCGACTGCCAGCACGACTTCGGCCCCGGCGGCGCGCGCCAGGCCCGTCAGTTCTTCGAGAAGCTCGTCGGAGTCAGCGCTGATCGTCCGCGCGTGGCGAGTGACGAGGCTGACGAGCGCGGCGCGATCGCGCGGCGGCGCGTTCGACACGACCCGTCGCTTGCTCATCCTTGAATCGATTCTAGCACGCGGTTCCACGCGATCGCTCCGGCGCGCACGAGCACCGGCGTCTGGCCGCGCGCATCCACGATGGTCGACGGCGCGCCGCCGGGCGTCATGCCGCCATCCACGACGAGCACCGCGGCATCGGCGGCGAGAAAAGTCAGCGCCTCGGCAGACTGCACGGGCGGCTCGCCGGATCGATTTGCGCTCGTCGCCGTGATCGGTGCGCCCCACGCGTCGGCGAGCGTTCGCGCGACGCGATGATCGGGGACACGGATCGCGACGGTGCCGGCGCCGCCGTGAACACCGGGAGAAATCCCGGCGGGGGCCTCACAGATAAGGGACACCGGGCCGGGCCAGAAGGTTCGGGCCAGTGTTTTCATGGCGGCCGTCCACGGAACGCCCAGGGATTCAACCTGGGAGAGAGAGGACGCGATGAGCGGTACGGCCACCTCCGCCTGCCGGCCCTTGAGCCTGAACAGATCTCGAACGGCCGGCGACGAAGCCGGGTCGACCGCGAGGCCATAAAACGTGTCGGTCGGAAATGCGACGATGCGACCGGCGCGAAGCCATTCGACGGCGTCGCGAAGATCTTCCACGCGACACGATACGGGATCGACGGTCAAGACAGTCATCGCGGTTCGGACATCCGCTTCTGGACGATCCACGCCAGCAGGCCAAGCCCGATGGCGTCGACGAGAAACACGGCCCGGACGCTGATGGATCCGACGAGCCCCGCCAGCATCGGACTCACGGCCAGTCCGGCCAGGTACGCCGTACTGAGATATCCAAACGCGACCGTTCGCGCCGACGGCGCCACGGCGTGCGTCGCGGCCGTGTACACGGCGGTCGTGGCGACGCCGAGCCCCAGTCCCATGACAGCGGCGGTGACAATCAACACGCCTGTTGGCGCACCGGCGCCGAACACGAACGTCCCGATGCCCGCGAGTGCCGACGCGGCGGGCACGAGCAGCGAGGGCTGCCACCGTCGCAGCAGCCAGCCCGCGATCTGATTGCCGACGGCGGCGGCGCCCGCGGTGGTCGTGAAAATCACGCCCGCCAGAAACGGAATGACCGCCATGCCGGCGCCGGCCTCGCGGAGATACAGCGGCAGGATCGGGCCGAAGCTCCGATCGACGAGCTGCAGGCAGAAGACCGTCGCCATGAAGAGCAGGAAATGCGGCACGCGCCGCAGCGTCCGGAGGGACGTTGCGGCATTCGCACCCGCGGGCTCCGCCGCGCGCCGCTCGGGAGGCTCGCGGAACCCGACCACGATGAGCAGAAGCGCGAAGAGATAGAACGTCGCCGACACCAGAAAGGTGTTTCGCAACCCCAGCGCGCCGCGCGAGCGTGCCGCCGATGACCGGGCCGAGCGCGGGTCCGAGCCGCTGCGCGCGTCTGGACCCAGCCGATCGCCGTCGCGACCTGCTCGGGCGGCGCCGACTCGGCGGCCATCGCCATCGCAATCGGCCCGTAGCCCGCAAACAGCCCCTGGATCGCGCGCAGCAGGAAGACCTGCCACGGCGCCTGGACGAACGCCGAGCAGGCTCATGATGAGCACGAAGCTCGCGAGCGACCGCGCGACCATGAGCTTGCGCCCGAACCGATCGGCGACGCGGGCCCAGACGGGCGCCATCACCGCCGTGATGGCCGGCGTGATGCCCAGGCTGAGACCGGACCAGATCGCGATCTCCGAGGGGTCGTGGACGCCGAGCTGCTCGAAGTACAGCGGCAGAAACGGCATCACGATCGTGAAGCCGGTGAAGCCGATGAACGTCGCGATCGTGACGGCCGTCTGGTTCCGGCGCCAGTGGGTCATTGCCCGGCCGGCTCGCCGTAGCCTTGGCAAAAGCGGCCGGGCGCAGGATCAGAAGCGGATCCGCAAATCGTCATCCGTGCGATGGACGTGAATGGTGTCGATGAACCGAATCTGGTGCGGCTCGTTCTGCATGACGACCGAGCTGGTGCGGATGCCGTGGCCGAAAAACCGCACGCCCTTCATGAGCGCGCCGTCGGTCACGCCCGTGGCGACGAAGGTGATCGAGTCGCCCGACGCCAGATCCGTCGCGGAATAGATGCGCTTGAAGTCGGTGATGCCCATCGCGCGGCTGCGTTCCTCGTGTCGGGCTTCGAGACCACGAGCCGCGCGTAGATCTCCCCGCCGAGGCACCGCATGGCGGCCGCGGTGAGCACGCCTTCCGGCGCGCCGCCGGTGCCCATGACGGCGTGAACGCCGGAGCCTTCGAGCGCCGCCGCGATCCCAGCCGACAGATCGCCGTCTCCGATGAGCCGGATCCGTGCGCCCGCCGCACGGATGTCCGAGATGAGCTTTTCGTGCCGCGGGCGGTCGAGCACCATGACGACGAGGTCCTCGACCTTGCGCTCGAGCGCTTTCGCGATCGCCTTCAGGTTCGGACTTCACGGGCCGGTCGAGGCTCACCGTGTGCCGGGCCCGCGGACCGACCACCAGCTTCTCCATATAGAGATCGGGCGCGTGCAGCAGGCCGCCCTTCGTCGACGCGGCCAGCACGGCGATGGCGTTCGGCGCGCCCGTCGCGCAGAGGTTCGTGCCTTCGAGCGGATCGACCGCGATGTCCACGGCAGGCAGCCCGGTCTGCCCGTGTGCGGCCTGCCCGACCTTTTCGCCGATGAAGAGCATCGGCGCCTCGTCGCGTTCGCCCTCGCCGATCACGATCGTGCCGTCGATCGGGACATCGTCCAGCGTGCGCCGCATCGCTTCGACGGCGGCCTTGTCCGAGCCGGTCCGGTCGCCCTGGCCCATCGTCTGCGCGCAGGCCACCGCGGCCTGCTCGACGACCTTCAGCAGCTCGAGCGAGAGGTCGAATGACACATCGCGGCGCGTCACGGCTGGTCTCCGAACGGCGGGAGCTCGCAGCGAATCGGCCGATCGCTGCGGAAGCCGAGCACGTAGTCGGCCTGCATGAGTTTGTGAATCTCGCGCGTGCCCTCGTAGATGACCGCGCCCTTGCAGTTGCGATAGAAGCGGCCGACCGGATATTCGTCGGAGTAGCCGTTGGCGCCGTGAATCTGGACGGCGTCGCCGGCGGCGCGTTCCGAGGCCACGGTCGCGAACCATTTGGCGAGTCCCGTCTCGCGCGTGTTGCGGCGGCCGACGTTCTTGAGCCAGCCCGATCGCAGCCAGAGGAGCCTCGACGCCTGATAGTCGGATTCCATCTGCGCGATCATCTCTTTCACGAGCTGGTGCTGCGCGATCTCGACGCCGAAGGCGCGACGCTCGCCCGCGTACTTCGCGCTCGCGTCACGGCACGCGCGGATCAGACCGGTCGCGCCGGCCGCCACCGTGAAGCGGCCCTGGTCGAGCGCGAACATCGCGATCTTGAATCCTTCGCCGGGCTTGCCGACGACGTTCTCGGCCGGCACCTCCACCTCGTCCATCTTGAAGAAGCCGGTGTTGCCCGCGAGGATGCCCCACTTGTGCGTCAGCGTCCCGCTCGAGAACCCTTTGAATCGCCCGCTCGACGATGAACGCGCTGAGGCCGGCGGTATTGCGCTGTTTCTTGAGCTCGGGGTCCGTCCACGCAAAGACGAGGAAGTTGTCGGCGACGTCGGCGAGCGAGATCCACATCTTCTCGCCTGTGAGGAGGTAGCGGTCGCCCTTCTTTACCGCGACGGTCTGGATGCCGCGGACGTCGCTGCCCGCCGCGGGCTCGGTCAACCCGTAGGTCGCGATTTTCTGGCCCTGCGCCTGCGGGACGAGGTAGCGCTGCTTCTGATCTTCCGTGCCCCACGTGAGCAGCGTGAGGCAGTTCAGCCCCGCGTGCACCGACATGATCACCCGGAGCGACGTGTCGACGTATTCGAGCTCCTCGCTCACGAGCCCGAGGCTGATGTAGTCCATCCCCGCGCCGCCGTACTGCGCGGGCACCGAAACGCCGAGGAGCCCGAGCTTCGCCATCTGCGGCAGCACGCCGCGGTCGAACTTGTGCTCGCGGTCGAGATCGCGGATGCGCGGCGCCACTTCGCGGGCGCCCCAGTCGCGGACGGTTTGTTCCAGGATTCGGTGCTCTTCGGACAGCTCGAAATCAATCATCGGCGACACGAAGTCACTCATGCCGCGGCGCAGCTCCACCGGATCCCCCACGGCGACGCCGAGCTGCTCGGCGGCGCTGGCCGCGTGCGCGGCGCATTCCAGGTGATCCGGTGCTGCCGAACAGCGCGCCGATCTCGCCAGGGGCGATATCGGAATAGGTCGAGACGAGCCGCGCGATCGACTGGCCGCCGTACCGTCAACTGCAGGCCGCGCGTGCCGTCGGCCAGCCGTTCGCACGAACGGCGATCGAGGTTGGTCACGACGTTGCCGAATCGATCGACGCGAACGACCGATCCGCGGAGGACGCCGTCTTCGAACCTCGGCCGCGGCAGGTCCAGCAGCTGATAGTCCGTGACGATCCGGCCGAGCGCCTGGAGTTGCGTGCCCTTGGCGATCCACGCCGCCGCGGGCGCAAAGCGATCGCGCCCCTCGAACGTCCGGCTGACCGTCGGTCGCGCGAACCGCCGCTCCGTCAGCTCGACCACTTTCTTGGGCGGCGACGTCCTGAAAGACCGCCGTCAGGACGCCGTTATCAGGAGCGACGAACCGCCAGTCGCCGGCCTCCGCGGCCAGGCCCCGGCGTGACGTCCCGACGCCAGGGTCGACGACGGCGAGAAAGATCGTTCCGGCCGGAAAGTACTTGTAGGTGGCGGCGAGCTCGAGGGCCGCGAACGGGATGTCGTGGGCCGGCAGGTCGTGGGATACGTCCACGAGCGTCGCCTCCGGACAAATACTGAGGATGACACCCTTCATCACCCCCGCGTAGTGATCGCGGGTCCCGAAGTCGCTCAGCAAGGCGATGATCGGGCGCATGGCCGACCCGTTAGTTTTTCACAGTTTCGAGGGGAACGTCTGAAGAACGCGACGCCAGGGGAGTCTCCCCGGCCTCAGGGCTTGCGGAACAGGGTCTCTCGGGTGCTGCTCTTGAGCAGGACGGACTCGGCGACGACCAGGCCCTCGAACATCCGGTTGATGTCGCGGGTCAGCAGCACGTTCCGGCGAACCGCGGTGGCCGGGTAGGTCTTCTGGCGGAAGCTGTTTTCAGAAGCGACGGCGAAGCGTGTGTAGTGCAGCGAGCTCGACCGGCGTCGTGCCGAAGAAGCCGTACAGCACGCCGCCTGGCCGCAGCAGACTCGCGAGCCGCGTCGCGAGCTCCTTGCCCGTGGTGTTGTCGAGAAAGTCGAAGAGGTCCCAGCACAGGACGCCGTCGATCGATTCGTCGGCATGTCTCAGTCGGTTGACGAGCGACTCCGCGAGACCGACGCGCGTGGAGCGGCGGGCGTAGCCCTCGACCTCGTTGAACAAGTCCTCGACGTGAATCTTGCAGGCCAGCCGATCGCCGAAGAAGGCGATGTTCGAGCCGACGACGGGGCCGAGGTCGAGGAGGACGGGCGCCGGACGCTGCGAGAGGACGGAGATGACGCGGGGCAGAACCTTCGACGTCGATAACGTTACGGGCGGCTCAGACACTTCCACCGGCATGGGCACCGTCTCGCCCTTCCGAGCTCCCCACTTGAACGTTACCGCCAAACAGACTCCTGATCCGCGGACAGCCCGTCCGCCCGGCCTTACCGGTACCGGTGTCGGCGCGGCGCCCGCGTGCGCAGCGGCCGGAGTGAGTTTCTGTTCGGTGGCTTTGGCGTCAGTGTGCTTCATGTCGCCCGGCTTGGCGCCCTGACCCTGGCGCTGCATGTCGATGCTGCCGCGGAAGTGCGCGCCGTCGGCGATCGCCACGCGCGGCGCGGACAGGTCCCCGTCGACCGAGCCGTTGTCGCGAATGTCCACGCGCTCGGTGGCGGACACGTTGCCGTGCACCTCGCCCTGCACGATGATCGCCTTGGCGAAGACCTGCGCCTTGATCTTGGCGTTCGGGCCGATGGTCAGAATGTTCTGCCGGAGCTCGATCTTGCCCTCGACCTGTCCTTCGATCGTCAGGTCCTCGCTCCCGCTCAGTTCACCTTTGATGATGACGCTCTTTCCAATATTCACTACGTCCCTCTCTTGTTGGCGGCCAACCTCCGGACGGGGTGCCGGCGGCTGCGGCTGGGCCGGGGGCACGGCGCCACTCGGTGTTGACGTCGAACCTGTCATCGGTTGGGGCGGCCGTACGCCCTCGTCGCGCTTCCACATGTGTTGTTCTCCAAGCCGAAAAAAGCCCTGGAATCGCCGGCAAATTCACCGGCGCGGCCAGCTGGGGAGGCCGGGCGCGGCAAGTATACCGCCGTGCGCTTGCGTCCAATAGCGATTTTCGGCACTTCGCCTGCATGCCTGCAGGGTTCGTACCGCGATGCTACGATCACGCGAGCGGCCCTGTGCGCATCTATCTCGACTACAACGCCACGTCACCACCGGCTCCGGAGGTCGTCGACACCGTCAATCGTGTACTTGGCTCCGAATTTGGTAATGCCTCGTCCGTGCACGCCTTCGGGCAGCGCGCCAAGGCGGTGCTCGACGACGCGCGCGCGAGCGTCGCGCGCCTCATCGACGCCGACCCGAGCGAGGTCGTGCTCACGAGCGGCGGGACGGAGGCCGACAACCTCGCGCTGCGAGGCGCGGCCGAGGCACTCGAGCCCACCGGGCGTCGCAAGATCGTCACAACGGGCATCGAGCACGAGGCGGTGCTCAACACCGTGAAGGCGCTCGAGCGCCAGGGGTGGGCGGCGCGGACCTTGTCGGTACCCGAAACCGGCGTACTGCTTCCGCAGACGTTCCGCGCGGCCATCGACCGGGAAACCGCCCTCGTCTCCGTGATGCACGCCAACAACGAAGTCGGCACGATCCAGCCGATCGCGGAGCTGGCCGCAATCGCCCGCGAGCACGGCGCGCTCTTCCACACCGACGCCGTGCAGTCGGTCGGCAAGATTCCGGTCTCCGTGCGGGAGCTGGGCGTCGACGCGCTCTCGCTCTCGGGCCACAAGTTCGGCGGTCCGAAGGGCACCGGCGCGCTCTGGGTCCGTCGCGGCGTGCGACTCGATCTCGACGATGACCGGCGGGCGTCAGGAGCGCAATCGCCGGGCGGGCACGGAGAACGTCCCGCTGCTCGCCGGGTCTGGGCGTCGCCGCCGAGCTCGCGCAGGCTCGCCTCGGGACGGCGGCGGCGCGGATCGCCCTGCTGCGCGATCGGCTCGAAGCGAAGATCCTCGCGACGGTTTCCGGGACCGTCGTGAACGGCGACCGCGCCGCGCGCGTGCCGAACACCACGAACATCAGCTTCGACGGCCTCGAGGCGGAGTCGCTCCTGATCGCGCTCGATCTCGAAGGCGTCGCGGTGTCGACCGGTTCGGCCTGCTCGTCGGGATCGCTCGAGCCGTCGCACGTCCTGCGCGCGATGGGCCTGCCCTCGGCGCGCGCGCGCAACTCGCTGCGCTTCAGCCTTGGACCCGGGACGACCGCCGAGGAAATCGATTTCGTCGCCGACATCCTGCCGGGTCTCGTGACCAAGCTGAGACGCCTCAGCCGCACGGCCGCGGCACTGCGGTAGCCATGCGCGTCGTCGTCGCCATGTCCGGCGGCGTCGATTCGTCGGTGGCCGCGAGCCTGCTGGCACAGGCCGGTCACGAGGTCATCGGTCTCTCGATGCAGCTCTACGATCAGCGCGAGTCGCCCGAGGCGTTCGGGTCGTGCTGCAGCCTCGACGATCTGTACGACGCGCGCCGAGTCGCCGCCGCCATCGGCATTCCCCACTACATCGTCAACTTCGAGGAGCGGTTTCAGGCGTCGGTCGTGCGGAATTTCGTCGCCGAATATGCGGCCGGACGCACGCCGATTCCGTGCGTCCACTGCAACGCGGACCTGAAGTTCGCGACGCTGGTCGAACGCGCCGGTGCGCTGGACGCCGCGGCCGTCGGCACCGGTCACTACGCCCGGGTCGTCTTCGACGAGCCGACCGGGCGATACCGGCTCCTCCGCAGCGTCGACCGCGAGAAGGACCAGACCTATTTCCTCTTTTCGCTGACCCAGGAGCAGCTCGCCCGCGCCATGTTCCCCGTCGGGCACCTCACCAAGCACGAAGTGCGCGCGCACGCGCACGCGCGCGGGCTCGCCGTCGCCGACAAGCCGGACAGTCACGAGATCTGCTTCGTGCCGGACGGCGACGCGGCCGGCTTCGTCGAGCGGGCGGCCGCTGAGGCGCTCGCCCGAGGCCGAAGTCGTCGATACCTCGGGCCGAGTGCTCGGCCAGTCACCGGGGTGTTCACCGCCTGACGGTCGGCCAGCGGAAGGGTCTCGGCCTCTCCGCCGGTCGACCGCTCTACGTGCTTCGCCTCGACGCCGCCGAATCGCGCGTCGTCGTCGGCCCGCGCGAGGAACTGGAGCGCCGCGAACTGACCGCGTCAGGCGTCAACTGGATCAGCGGCGACTCGCCCGGCGACTCCCGTTCGCGTGACCGCGCGCATCCGCCACCGCCACATCGACGCCCCCGCCACCGTCACCGCCGACACCGGCGGCCGCGCCCACGTCACGTTCGATCGGCCGCAGATGGCGATCACGCCAGGCCAGGCTGTGGTTTTCTACGACGGCGAGGAAGTGGCTGGTGGAGGCTGGATCGAATAAGTACCTCGAGTGCAGTGAAGTACGGCGTTAAATGCACTCGAAGTACGGGTTGAAAAGCGCGCGAAGTGCAGAGTGAAGTGCGCTCGTCGTACGCTGTCTGAAGCCGTTTCAGTATTTGCTTCCCAAAACCGCCCACGCGGTACAATTCCGGCCGCTGGAGGTGCCGATGTCGGAATGGTTCGACGCGTGGAGCGGGATTCTCGTCGCCGCGGCGGCGGTCCTGCTAGTTCTGAGGATCAGGAACAAGCCGTGGCTGAAGAAGTGGCGAAGCCACATCTAGCGTCCGCGATAACCGGATGGCGTGAGCAACACGCGCACGACACGCGCGTTTCACCCAGCACTTCGATTGCTCTTCACACCGTACCTTGCGTGCTTTCCACCCCGTACTTTGGCGACACCGCCCTAGACCCGGCTCAAGTATCTCTCCGCATCAATCGCCGCCATACATCCGGACCCCGCCGCCGTGATTGCCTGACGATAAATGTGATCCTGGACGTCGCCGCACGCGAAGACGCCCGGGACGTTCGTCCGGGCGCCCTCGTTCGTGATGAGGTACCCGTTCTCGTCCATCTCGAGCTGGCCCTTGAAGAGCGACGTGTTCGGCATGTGGCCGATCGCGACGAAGAGGCCGTCGACAGCGAGGTCTTTCTCGGCGCCGGTCTTGTGATTCCTGAGGTGAACGCTCGACAGGACGCCCTCGGACGCGTCTTTGACGTCGACCACTTCCGATGTCCCACTCGAACGAGATCTTCGGGTTCGCGAAGGCCTTGTCCTGCATGATCTTCGACGCGCGGAGGGTGTTCCGGCGATGGATGACCGTGACGTGCGACGCGAACCGCGTGAGGAACGTCGCTTCCTCCATCGCCGAGTCGCCGCCGCCGACGACCGCGATCGGCTTGCCGCGAAAGAAGAACCCGTCGCAGGTCGCGCACGTCGACACGCCGTGGCCCATCAGCGCGCGCTCCGCCGGCAGGCCGAGCAGCCTCGCGGAAGCGCCCGTCGCGATGATCACCGTCTTGCCGAGAAACGTGTCGTCGTCGCGTCGTGACCTCGAACGGCGGCCGGTCGGAGCTCGACCGCCGTCACGTTGCCCCTGTGCATGCACGGCGCCGAACCGTTCTGCCTGTTCGCGCATCGCGGCCATCAGATCGGGCCCCATGATGCCTTCGGCGAAGCCCGGGAAAGTTCTCGACGTCCGTCGTCAGCATGAGCTGACCGCCGGCTTCGAGGCCTTCGATCATGAGCGGCTTGAGATTCGCGCGCGCGGCATACAGCGCCGCCGTGAGCCCGGCCGGCCCGGAACCGATGATGATGACGTTGTGCGTCGAGCATGAAGGGATCGATGCGAGCTAGAGGTGCCGGTCGAGCATCTGCTTCAGCGTCGCTCTTGTCGACGAGGCCGACGATCTGATCGACGATCTGGCCGCCCTTGAAGAGCATGACGGTCGGAATGCCGCGCACCATGTAGCGCATCGTGATGCTCGGGTTGTCATCGACGTTCAGCTTCCCGACCGCTCACCTTTCCGACGTAGTCGGTCGCCAGCGCGTTGATGGCCGGCTCCATCGCGCGGCACGGACCGCACCATTCCGCCCAGAAGTCGACGAGCACGAGGCTCTCCGCCTTGAGAACACCCGTGTCGAAATTGCCGTCGGTGAACGTCTGAATGTGCTCGGATGCCATCGCGCCGTGTCTGCTCCTGTAAAGACCTCCGAGGTCATTTTGGGGCTCCGCAAAATGACCTCGGAGGTCATGTCATTCATCGCCCTGGCGGCTCCATCGAGCCTGGCCCGTCTGTACACTTTGACATATTCCCTCGCCGAGTTCCTCCAGGAGTGGTCTTCTGCCATTCCCTGATGGATCAGCTGACGCCAGATGTCCCGGTCCTGATAGAGCCGGATCGCCTGCCGGACGGTGCGCACGAGCGCCTCGGCGGTCGGTTCATGAAACTTGAACCCGTTGGCGTGACGCGCGCGCGACGTGTACTGCTGGATCGTGTCGTCCAGCCCGCCCACCGCGTGGACGATCGGCACGGTGCCGTACCGCAGGCTGTACATCTGATTCAGCCCGCACGGCTCGAACTTCGACGGCATCAGGAACATGTCGGCGCCGGCCTCGACCAGGTGCGCGAGGCTCTCGTCGAAGCCGATGTAGACGCCGACGCGCGCCGGGTGCTGCTCGGCCAGCGCTCGGAGCGCCGCTTCGTACCTGCGCCTCCCCCGTCCCGACGAACACCCAGGTCGCGTCCATCGCGAGCAGCGCGTCTTTCGCCGCATCGACCAGGTCGAGCCCCTTCTGATCGACCAGCCGCGAGACCATCCCGACGATCGGCCGCCGGATCGCGTCGTCGCCCACCGGGAGCTTGAAGCGCTCGAGCAGCGCGCGCTTGCACGCGACCTTGCCGGAGAGGTCGTGGACGTCGTAGCTCGCCGGCAGCCACGGATCGGTCGACGGATTCCAGACGTTGGTGTCGATGCCGTTCAGGATGCCGACATACCGCGGGCCGAGCGCGTGAAGCACGCCCTCCATGCCGTAGCCGAACTCCGGGCGTCAGCGTCTCCCGCGCGTACGTGGGACTGACGGTCGTCGTGAAGTCGGCGTATGCGATGCCCGCCTTCAGGAAGCTGAAGTTGCCCCAGAACTCTCCGGTGTCGAGCCGGAATGCGTCCCACGGCAAGCCCAGGGCGGGCACCGACTCGCGCGGAAACAGTCCCTGATACGCGAGATTGTGAATGGTAAACACCAGGCCGGCCCGCGCGAGCCGCGTCCAGCGCGTGGGCTCCGTGCGGATGAGCGCATTGACCACTCCACTCTGCCAGTCGTGTGCATGCACGACGTCGTACGGCTCACCAGCGTTCTCCCCTTCCGCGAACTCGAGCGCGGCGTGCGCGAGCAGCCCGAATCGCTGGTCGTTGTCCGGGTAGTCGGCGCCGTGCTCGCCGTACATGCCGGGCCGATCGAACTGTCGCGGCGACTCGACGAACACGACCCGTCGCCGCGAACCGATACGGGCGACGTGAAACGTGACCTCGGGAGCTGCCGGACCCACGCGGATAGGCTGGATGAAGCTCGACGATGGCGGAAGCGGGACGTCGCGATAGAAGGGGACCACCGTTGTCACCCGGTGTCCGAGCCGGTCGAGGGCGTCAGGAAGGCCCGCGACGACGTCCCCGAGGCCGCCGGTCTTGGCCCAGGGCGCGACTTCCGACGCGACCATCAGGAGATTCAGTTGCGGCGGGCGGCCGATGGGCGTCGCTCGAGGTCGCTCAGCAGGCGTCCAACCGGAATCCACGATCGATCAGTCTAGCAGGCGCACGAAGCACTCGCCGGGCGACGAAAGGACGCTGAGGTCAGAGTTGACGAAGCGCGCCGACGAACTACTTCTGGCTGAAAACGACTTCGGGCTGGTTCGTCTCGTCGCCTCCAACCAGGCCCTGCATGCGTCCGACGACCCAGTTGAAGAGATGACGGGCCTCCCAGAAGCGCGTGGTGCTGTTGGCAGCGCCAAGGACGACGACGGAGACCTGCGGCCCCTGCGGGATGCGCAGCAGGGTCGCGAGGCAGTAGCCGGCCTTGCTGATGAAGCCGGTCTTGCCGCCACGGACGTCCACGTCGGTGCCGAGGAGCTTGTTGGTGCTGTGCACCGTGAAGACGCGGCTGCTGGTGCGCACTTCGTGCTGGGCGAGGCGCATCATCGGTCCGAGCTTCTCGTCACCCGCCGCGAACGCGATGAGCTGCGAGAGGTCGTACGCCGAGGAGATGTTGTTCGCGTCGAGGCCGGACGGATCCGTGTATCGCGTATTGGTGAGGCCCAGGTGCGCGGCCATCTCGTTCATCCGGGTGACGAATGCGGCAGTCCCGCCTTCAGACGTGCGCGCGAGCACGCGCGTGGCCGCGTTGTCCGACGCGATGAGCGTCAGGTGCAGCAGATCCGCGTAACTGATGAGCTCGTTGTTCTTGAGATACGTGACCGACGCGTTCCGAAGGTCGGCTCGGGTGACCGCGACCTTCTGCGTGAGGTCGGGGTCGTCGGCGACGAACGTGACCGCCGTCATGATCTTCGTCAGGCTGGCGATCGATCGCGGCTCGTGCGAGTTCGCCTCCCACAGCACCTTGTTCGCCTGCGGGTCATAGACGATCGCGGCCGCGGCACGGACGTCGGGAATCATGTTCCCCAGTTCGTCGCGCTTGAACCGCGGAGTCATCGCCTCGCGTGTCATGCGCTCGCGCGCCACGCGGGCACGGGCCGCCGCTCGCGCGCGCGACGCCGCACGAGCCCGGGCCAGACTCGTTCGGGTCTGGGTCGGCTTCGCGGCGGTCTGCTTGCTGACGGTCGTCTTCGGCTTGGTCGCGGACGATTGAGGACGGGTAGTGCGTGTCTGAGCATCCGCACTAAAGGGCGATGTGCCGGCCAGAACCAGCAGCGCCGCACCCACGATCGACACACGGCAGGGGAACCTCGTCAACGGCACGTGTACTCCAGCACGCGCTGTTGCGCGGCTCGAAATCTGCTGCCCTTCAGAACGAACCAGCGTGGAACCGGTGATAGAGTGTAGCATCGCAAGTGCTTCGTTTGCAACGGATTCCCAGCATCAATTCGCGTGCCAACCAGTTCTGTGACCGCCGTCCGAGGCGTTGATGTCGTTTGATCGCTCCCACCTCAGCGTCGAGGAGTACCCGGGCCCTGCGGGCGACGGTTCGCGAGCGCGGGACGACGCGCTTGATTGTCACGCTGATGACATTTGTGGCATGGGGCGCGCTCGCCATCGTCGTGTACGCGGTTTCGGCAATTCCCGTTCTGGCCGTAGTGCCGCTGGTCGTTCTGGCGGCCGGCTTTGAGGTCGTCTTCGCCGCGCACGTCGGAGTCGAGCGGGTCGGACGATATCTGCAGGTTCACTACGAAGCGCTGCCAGGCGAGCTCCCGCGCTGGGAACAGGCCGTCATGAAGCTCGGGCGGGAGGCCCTGCCGAGCGGCGGCATCGATCCCGTGTTTTCGACGATGTTTGTGATTGCCGCGATCCTGAACCTGGCGCCTATCGCGCTGATGACGTACTCCGCCGCGCCTCTGCTGGTCGGCGACATCTCGGTCGAGTTTGCCTTCTACGCGTTCCTGCACCTGCTTTTCGTTGGCAGGATCCTCGTGGCGAGACGGTTCGTCCGCAGTCAACGCGCACGGGAGCTCGAGCGGTTCCAGAAGGACTGGACCCGCCCCTCCGACGCGACATCCGAGCGACCCTGACGATCCAATCGTTTGGTGGGACCAATCCAACCGTGCGGGCTTGTTGACAGCAGTTTTCCTCGCAGTGCGCGAATCGTGCCGGCAGAAATTACCCTGTCCCGCAGAATCTCGTGAGATCTTCGCGCTCAAATCTGTTACAGACCAGTCATTCCAGTCCTCTACACGTAGGTACGGTGATTGCAGTGACACCCCACTGAGGTTATAGAGATGAGCCTTGTCAGACTCTTGGGGTTCACGACGATGACCTGTGGGTGTGTCTCCGGACGATATCGTGAGATCGGGACGAATCGCGAGATCACCTACATCGAAGAGAAAGGCACTCAGTGCGGGCAGTCCGGGCACAAGCGGAACCAGCCCGTGAGCGCCGACAGAGTGGCCCATGGCTTCGCGTCGGATAACGCGATGCGGGCCTCCTAGAATCCAGCCCCCAGCCTCCCGGGCTCCCCAGCTCGACCTTCGCTTCAGGTGTAACGGCCGTCGCAATCGGCGACAGCTCTGTACTTCCAGTACGGCCGTGCCGAGAAGCCCTTTGGCATGGCCCTGGCCCTGGTCTCCCCCCGTCCGCTCCGGCCCCGGTTCGAGCTCATCGTCGGACGGTCCCGGCTGAGGTTCTACCTCGGCGACTGTCTGGACGTTCTGCCGGCGCTCGAGCCGCATTCGGTTTCCGTGGTGGTCACGTCCCCGCCGTACAACCTTGGGATCAAGTACCGGAGCTACCTGGACGACATGCCCAGGGCGGAGTACCTCAACTGGACCGATCGATGGATCCGGGCCGCGGCTGAGGTGATGGCCGAATCGGGGTCGCTCTTTCTCAACGTCGGAGCGAAACCCACCGATCCATGGATCCCGCTCGAGGTGGCGCAGGTTGCCCGCCGGTACTTCAAGCTCCAGAACACGATTCACTGGGTGAAGTCGATCGCCATCGACCGCGAAGCCGCGGGCCAGGCAGCCGGCTTCGACCGCGACGTGGCCGTCGGCCATTACAAGCCGATCAACAGCGACCGGTTCGTGAACGACTGCCACGAGTTCATTTTTCATTTCTCGCCGAACGGCCGGACGCCGCTCGACCGGCGAGCGGTCGGTGTTCCCTATCAGGATCAGTCGAACGTGAAGCGATGGGCGGCCGCGGGCGACGGCCTGCGGTGCCGCGGTAACACGTGGTTCATTCCCTACGAGACGATCCAGAGCCGCGACCGGGATCGGCCGCACCCGGCGTCATTCCCCGAAAAGGTGCCCGAGCAGTGCATCCGGCTGCACGGCCTCGGCCGCGCCGGGCACCGTCCTCGATCCGTTCCTCGGGCTCGGCACGAGCGCCATTGCCGCCGCGAGGCTGGGCCTGGACTTCGTCGGGATCGAACTGGACGAGGAATACCTGCGCGAGGCTGTGCGGCGGCTGAAGAGCTTCGTTCAAGGGCAACGGGCAGAGGGCAAAAGCCCTCTGCCCTGACCATCGTCAGAATCTGATTCGTCCTCCCAACTGCATCTGCCAGCGCGACCGGAGGTCGCTGCGGACGAAGCGCTGGAACGACGGGTTCGTAATACCCGCCAGGTTCATCGTGGTCAGCGTGTTGTTCGCCACCGTCGGGGTGCTGATCAGGATGTCGTTGAATTGCGCGTACTGGAACTGGCCGCTCTTCGGATCGAACAGGTTGATCATGTTCAGGATGTCGAGCGTAATCTCCGCGCGCACCCGTTTCACCGGCAGGTTCACGGCAAACCGTCCGTCGAGCGTGTTGATCCAGGGCGCGCGGCAGGAGTTGCGCTCCATGATCCGGCCGATCTGCTTCGCGGTGCACTCGTCGCGCTGCATGAAGAGCAGCAGATCCGAATACGTTCCATTCGTGTAGGTGATCGGATCGGTGCTGGTCGGCAGGTACAGGTTGTCGTTCAGGTTCTGCTGGTCGCCGTTGACGCCCGGCGTGCCGAACAGGAGCGTGTACGGCCGGCCGGACTGTCCGCTGTAGAAGACCGAGGCCGCAGCCGAGTAGCCGCCCCCGAGCCGGAAGTCGTACGTCGAAGTGATGGTGAACCGGTGTCCCGGATCGTAGTCGGACCGCGTCAGCGGCGGGTGATTCGGGTCGCCGGGCTGATAGACGTTGCCCCACTGCGAGACTGCCTGGTCGCGGATGCCGTCCATGACGGTCTTCGCCTGGCCGTAGAGGTACCCGACGTTCACGAAAAACCCGTTGCTGAAAGGCCGCCGCACATCGGTGGCGATCGACCAGCTCTTCCCCTCGCCCGTGTTGGTGAGCAGGATCACGTCATTGAGCGTCGTCACGACATTGCGCGCAAAGATCGGACGGCCGTCAGGCGAGAGCGTGGCGACCTGCTGCAGGTTCAGGTTCTCGTACCTGATGTCGTTCACCGTCGAGGTCATCAGCAGCTCGACCGTGCCGTACATCCCGAATGGCAGCTCACGGTCGTAGCCCAGGTTGCCGCGGATGATCGACGGGTACTTGAATTCGGGATCGATCATGTCGATCTCGTTTCGCGCCGGCGTGACGTTTGGCAGACTGGTCGGCTGGTTGAATGGATCGGGGACGAACGGGATCAGCGTCGGAGAGTTGGTCACCGACAGCCGTGTGAAGTCCACGCCGGTATTGCCGTACTGATTCGAGATCCACACGTACGGCGTCCGGCCGGCGAACAGGCCGATACCGCCGCGGATTTGCTCGCGGCCGGTGCCTCGGCGGTCCCAGTTGAAACCGGCACGCGGCGACCACTGCGTGTTGTTCGGGACGACGTCCGTGGCGTAGCCGAAGTTCTCCACCGCGACCGGATTGGCGGAAGGCTTGTCCGGGAACCGCGTGATGTCCACGCGCGTGCCGTAGGTCACCGTCCAGCGCGGATGCAGACGCCACTGATCGCCGGCGTAGAACCCCATGTGATTGACCTTGAACTTCGCCGGCTGCAGCGGGTCGCTGGTATTCGAGAAGCCGTGCGTGAAGCCGTTGGCGAGTCCTTCGTCGAACCGGTCGAGGCTCGTGAAGTTCCACGTGCCCAGGTAGCCGTTGATGAAGAGGTTGCGGAACTTGAAGAACTCGTTATGGGTGCCGACCGTGATCTGGTGCGTGCCCATGACCTTCGTGTAGTCGTCGGTGATTTCGAGCACGTCCTGGTCGAGCTGGTTGGCCTGTGACGCCCCGCTGAGCGCGGCCGCCACCGTGACGTTCGACGCAATGGTGACCGAGACGAACGGGAACGGCTTCGGGACGAACTCCGGATCGCGCCGCTCCCGCACCCGCGTCAGGTTGACACGAAGTTCGTTCACCCCGGTGCTGAAGCGGGTCGTCACCTGTCCGACCGTCGAATTGGTCTCCGAGTTGAAGCGGTAGAAGCCGTCCGGGAAGGTGTAGGACGTCGCCGACGGGAAGCCGTTGTCGCTGTAGGCGTTGATGAAGTTGTGCCGGAACGTGATCTGGCTCCGGCCCATGTTGAAGTCCGCGCGAACGAAGAATTTGTCGTTGTTCTGCTTACGCGTGAACTCGTCCTTGGCGTTCGCCCCGATGTCGTAGTCGTACTTCGTCCGGAGAATGTTGAGGAACCGGTCGACGTCCGCTTCGCGCCCCGGCGCGAACGGCACGCCGGTGCCGCCCACCGAGAAGCCGGACGGTGTGTCGCGCCGCTGTTCGTCGAACGTGCCGAAGTAAAAAACCTTGTTGGTGACGATCGGACCGCCGAGGCTGCCGCCCCACTGATAGTCGTTGAACTTCGACACGGCGACATTGCTGACGCCCTTGCCGACCCATTTCTGGTTGCGGCCGAACGCGAATGCGGTTCCACGAAGGGCGTTCGCACCAGACTTCGTGATCGCGTTGATGCCGCCGCCCGAGAACCCGCTCTGCCGGACGTCGTACGGCGAGACCAGGAGCTGAATCTCCTGGATCGCATCGAGGCTGATCGGCTGCGTCGCGGCGTTGCCGCCCGGAACGCCCGCGCCGGCCGCCAGGCCGAACAGGTCGTTGTTCACGGCGCCGTCGATCGTCAGCGTGTTGTACCGCTGGCTCCGCCCCGCCACTGAAGCAATCGCCGTATCCTCGTTGTGCCCCATCGGGTTGAAGTAGATGTTCGTGCGGACGATGTCCGTGAGCGAGCGCGAGATCGTCGGCAGCGATTCCTTCACCGCGTTCGAGACGCTGCCCGACACGCCGGCTGTCGTGATGTTGATCGGCGTCGCCTCGGCCGTGACCGTGACCTCCGTCGAGACGCTGGCCAGCTCCAGCTTGAAGAGCACGGTTCGCTCCTCGCCCAGGCTGACGATGACGTCTTTCAGTTCCGAGTCCTTGAAGCCGGAGAGCGTCGCCTTGAGCGTGTACACGCCGACGCGGACGTTCAGGATCGAAAACCGGCCGTCGGGCTGGCTCACGGCCTGGTAGGGGGTCCCGGTCGCGGTGTGCACGGCCACCACCACGACGCCGGGCAGCCGGCCGCCGTGCTGGTCTTCGATGGTTCCACCCATACTGCCGGTGGTCACGGTCTGCGCCGCGGCGGGACGCGCCGTGGCCATGGCTGCGCATGCCAGCAGAATCGCCAGCAGCGTGACGCTCGAGAAACGCTTCATTCCTTTAATCTCCAGATTGATCTGCCGTCGGCGGGGATTGGGGAGCCCGCGGGCGCGGCGATGCGGCCCGCAGTATACAAGAAAGACCTCGGGTTTCGTTTTGCGCCGGATCATCACCGCAAAACGAAACCCGGGGTCCTTTCCCCGCTGATTGGTAAAACGAAACCCGAGGTCTCAGCCGCCCGACTTGCCCTTGTTCGGGCGCTTGATGGTGTATTCCGGACGGTAGTGGATCTCGCCCACGCCCGGGCGGGAAACCTTGATCTCCACCTTGCGGCGTACTTTGAGCGGATCGGGATTGCTGGTCGTCCAGCCGATCAGGTAGTAGTCGCTCATCTCGTTGTCGACCCGCTGGAGGTATCTCTTGAAATCGTTCGTGTTGCAGATGCAGAAGCCCCCGGTTTCGTCGCCGAGCACCTTCAGCGAGCTGATCGTGTTGTTCAGGTAGTCCTGCCACTCACGCGCGCCGAGCTCGTTGTTGATGTCCGGCCCGGCCATGAGGCCCCGGGGATCGATCGTGTAGAACGTCACGTTCGCGCGGTTCGCCGCGCGGATGAGCTCGCTCATCTGCGCGATGAGATCCGTTTCGGCGAATTGCAGCCCGCCCTTGTCGAAGGGATTGTCGAACGGCGACACCTCGCCCCGCCGATTCGACGAATCTCCATTATTGCCGCCCTGCGACGCGACGCCGTACCGATCCTGCTCCGCTTTGTACCGCGAGTCCTTGAACGGATTCAGGTCGTAGCCGCTGGAGACGTACAGGAACGCCTTTCGCCGGTCGGTGACCTTCTCGGCCTGGTCGAGGATTTCGTACACCGTCGAAAAGGCGACGTTGACGTTGTAACGGAGACCCGCTGGTCCGTCCGACATCTGCGCGCCCTCGATGATGTCCTTCGGCGAGGGCCCACTGCCCATCACCTTCTTGATGGCCTCGTTGAGCCGGCGGTGACCGTAGTCGTAGTTCAGATCGACGGCGATCGACGAATACCCGCTCGAGACGATCCCGATGAGGTCGTTTTCGTGCAGCACCGTGTCGCGGATGAGCTCGAGCAGCTTGCGGGTCTTGATCGAGTCGAGCGCCTGCAGGTGCATGTCGTCGATGAAGACGATGAAGATGCGCCCGGAAATGTCTTTCGGCGGCGCGGCGGGCGGCAGAATGAGCCCTTCGGTTCTGGCGACAGGCATTTCCGCCAGTTCGCTGAGCATCCGGCCGCCGATTGCCCGATAGAACGTCGTGATTCTCTGCGGAACGCCGTCCTCGAGGACCGTGAATTCGTCGGGCTTGAGGTCGGAGATGAACTGGCCTTTGCCGTCCCTCACGCGGACGTCCGAACGGATGTGATCAGTCGTCGCCTGGAACGTCGCTTGCGGGTTCCTCGCCGGCGTCGTCTGTTGCTGACTCTGAACCGATACCGCCGCCATCGCCAGCAGCATCGTCAGGAGGATCCGGCCGATTCGAGCGTTCGTCCGCTGCAAATGCATGGTTGCCTTCATCCTCGATTATGACAGAGGCCTGAGGCTCGCGTCCCCGGCGTGCCCGGGGCGTCCTGTCCACGGCCCTGGCCTCGCCGGCGTCCGCCCCGACGGCCCCGGCGACGCGCCGGGAGGTCGGCCACAATTGCCAGCCATTCGGGTTCGACGGTGGCAACCGCCGAACGGACCTCGGCTTCTCCGGGCCAGTCGTCAGGATTGAGACGCCGGGCGCGTTCCACCAGTCTGTCCCGCTCCTCTGGAGACCGAGAACGCCGCGCGATCCGCTGCAGGATCTCCCCATACCGGGCCCGCAGGCGCGCCGCGTGCTGGGCACCCAGCGTCTGTCCCAGAATCGAGTGATCGTCGTCGACGACCGCGGGCGCCGGCGGCGGTTCCGGGGCGCGATCCGGAGCGGCAGGACGGTGCGCCGGCTTTGGTGAAGGAGGGCGTGGGGCCCGCTCCGGTGGTTCGTTCCGTCCGATGGGGCGGCCGCGCGGCAGCGGTTCGGCGAATTCGCGAAGCAGTGCCTGCCAGTCGAACGTCAGATCGGGATGCGTGTGCTCGAGCGCTTCCTGGACTTCCCCGTCCAGAGGTTCGCGTCCGATGCGCGATCCCGCCGGCGATCGAAATATGTACAAGATCCGCGTGCGGTGCGGACCCTGCGCGGGTCGATAGGCGTGCATTACATAGGTACTTTCGTACCCGCGCTTGTCGCGCGTCCGGCGAATGAATGGCACGGCGCGAGGCTATTTCCTGCGCGAGGCGGCAGCTGCGGGCCGGCTCGCCTTCCGGGCGGACTTTGCCGCGGGTTTGGCAGGCTTCGCGACGGACTTGGCCGCCTTCGCGGGTTTTGCTGCCGCCACCGGCCTGGCGGGCTTGGCGGCTTTTCTGGGTTTCGGATCCGCAGCCGGCTTCGCCGCGGGACGCGCGGTCGCCGCCGACGCGTCGTGGAACATCCGCACGAGATCGAAGCCGTCCACAGCAGGCCGGTACGTCCAGATTTCGCTCACCTTCGCGTGGTTGGCTTCGCACAGCCGTCGCGCCGCGTCATAGACGGTCACGGGGACATAGAGATGGAACGGCACGCGGGCTTTGGAAAAGTGCACCCACTGCGCCATCGCCTCGAGGTTGTTGACCGATTCGCCGCTTTCGACCTCGACGAGCCCGGCCAGTTTCTTGCCGTTGGTCAGCACGAGATCGGGAAACAGGGTCAGGGCGCCAATTTTGACCGGAGCGACCTGTTCATCGCCGACATTGATGGCCACGTCCAGCTTCCGCTTGTACTTCGTCTGGAGGTGCCTGATCAGCCGATCGTGTTCCAGTTGTTCGCGGACGGGCCGTACAAAGATTGGTGACATCGGGGAGGCTCTTAGGTCACCCGACCCAGGGTGTCAACTGCCTTGCCTGCAGCGACATGACGCGACGGTATCGTAACATGCTCCGAACGTCACGCTTCTTCGGCCCATGGCCCGAATCCTCATTATTGACGACGATCCGGCGGTCAGCCTGACGCTGGCGCGGATGCTCGAGCTCGACGGATATGAGGTCAGCAGGGCCGGAACGGCCCAGGACGGGCTCTCAGCGGCGGCAGCGGAGACACCGGACGCAGTGATTCTGGATATCCGGATGCCAGGGATGAGCGGACTGGAGTTCCTGCGACAGTTGCGGAGCGATACCAGGCTCAGCCGGCTGCCCGTGGGCATTATTACCGGCGACTACTTCTTGAGCGAACAGGTGCTGGGCGAGATCGGCTCGCTCGGCGCCATCGTCCGCTATAAACCGGTCTGGATGGCGGACCTCACCGCGCTCGCGCGCGCGCTCCTCTCGGGCGCGACGTAAGGGCCCTCAAAGGATTCCCTCGTGGCGCATCGCCGTACCGTTCATGTGCTCGGTGTGCCGCTCGACCTGGGCGGCGGCCGCCGGGGTGTTGACATGGGGCCGTCGGCGGTTCGCATCGCCGGCCTGGGCGAACGCCTGGCGACGATGGGGTTCCCGGTCGTGGACAAGGGCGATCTGGCCGCGCCGATCCCCGAGACGCAAGGAGGAGCGCGACCCGAAGAAGCGCTACATCCGGGAAATCGCGCGCGTCTGTCAGAAGCTGTATCAGCAGGCGTATCAATCGCACGAAGAGGGCGCCCTCCCGCTCGTCCTCGGCGGCGATCACTCACTCGCGGCCGGATCGGTCGGCGCGTCCGCCGATTTCGCGGCATCGAAAGGCGGCGAGATCGGACTGCTCTGGATCGACGCGCACGGCGACATGAACACGCCGGCGACGACCACGAGCGGGAACGTTCACGGGATGCCGCTCGCGGCCCTGCTCGGCCCCGAGCCAGCGGAGCTCTCGCGCATCGGCCATCGCTCGCCCAAGGTTCGCGCCGAGAAGACAGTGTTGATCGGCGTGCGCAACCTCGATGATCTCGAGAAAAAAGCGATCCGCGACTCGAAGGTCCACGTCTTCACGATAAAGGACATCGACAAGCATGGCATCGCGGTGGTGATGAAGCGCGCGCTCGCGCTCGCCGGCAAGGACACGACGGGCATCCACGTCTCGCTCGACCTCGACGTCTGCGATCCGTCGATCGCGCCCGGCGTCGGCACGCCGGTCAAGGGCGGGCTCGACTACCGCGAAGCGCACATGGCGATGGAGATGGTCGCCGATTCCGGCCGGATGATCGGACTCGATCTGGTCGAGATCAATCCGATTCTGGACGTGCAGAATCAGACCGCGGTGCTCGGCACTGAACTGGTCCTCTCGGCGATGGGAATGAGGATCATCTGAAGAGCAAACATGAAGGCCATGAAGAACATCATGAAGAAGAGCTTTTCTTCATGACCTTTATGCCCTTCACGTCCTTTCTTTTCGGCGAGGGCGTTTCCCGGCGTTCTCAGTTCGAAGTTAGAATGATCTTTTCTCAATGCGGGCCGCTAGCTCAGTGGTAGAGCACCTGGCTTTTAACCAGAGGGTCGGAGGTTCGATCCCTCCGCGGCCCACCAACCTTCGCTCACGCTTGCCAACGGAAACGTGAGCTTCGGTTGGCAAGCCAACCGCGAAGGTTGTCCACCGTAGCGGCGCCCAGCGTCAGATCTAGCCGCGAAGGTGGACCGACACCCAAACGCTCGCTTCGCTCGCGGCTTCGGTTGGCAACCCAACCCAGAAGGCTTCGGCGCCCCGGCGTCAGCTCTAGCCGCGAAGGTGGACCGACACCCACTCGCTCGCGCCTTGGGATCACCGCCCCGGATTCTTCCGCGCCGGTGTCGTCGTCTCCACGAACAACATCACGTCGAACGCATCGCGCGCTCTCAGGCCCATGAAGTAATTCGACGCGGTCGCCTCTGAGTAGACCGCGCCGATCGTCCGCGACGCGTGCGGCTGTGCCAGCCACTCCGCGACCGGCCCGGTCGTGGGCGCGGCGCGAAGATCGACCGCGAGCACCGGCAGACCCGTCGCCGCGAGCGTGGCGTCGAGGCTGCCGGCCGGCGCCGGCGGCACCGTGAACGACGTCAGCCCCTTCCCCTGCTCAACCGCCTGGAACCCGCCCTGGTTGAAGGCGAAGCCGACGACCACCATCGCGCTGCCGTACATCTTTCGCAGCGTCTGCCCCATCGTCTCGAATCCGAATCCGCCAGAAGCAACGTGCCCGTTGTGGGCCCAGAGCACGATCTTCGCGTTCGGTGAACGATCGAGGATCCACTTCACGTTTTCGGCCATGCTGCGATCGCGGACCGTGCGGTTCGTGCGCGAGCGCAGGCCCTGCAGCACGATCGTCGCGTTCTGAAACGCCCAGTCGATCTCGCGATCTGTCGCGCCGGCGGCGCGATACGTTGCCCGGCCCTGCTCGAGATGCGCAATGACGCCGGTCCAGGCTGTGACGGCGGACTTGGTGATCTCCGCCGGCGGCGGCGCGGTCGCAGCAGCGATGTTTCTCATGATGCAGGCTCTGCTTGCCGCTCCTGAACACAGCCGAATCCAGTCCGGCGCCGTAACCGTTGCCTGCCGTCGTGAGTCCCTTCGTTGTCGGCGACTCGAACTGGAAGTCGAACCGGCTGGCGTCGGCATAGGGCAGGCCGTCGATCTCCACCGACCAGTCGTCGAACCAGGCGGCGCCATTGCCAGTCAGGAGGGCGCCGAAGTTGATGTTGACCGCTTCGGCGGGCACCGAAAGCTCGATGTCGTGCCGCTGCCACTCGGACGATCCCGTCACGCCTCGCTTCTCCATGTTGTCGAACGCGAGCGTGCCGTTCTTGCCGTCCACACGCCACCACAGCCCCGCGTAACCGCGCGTGATGTCCTCGGTCCGGATGTAGCCGCTGAACCGGACGCGTTTCCCGGCCGCGACGGTGACCGGGAACGAGCCCGTCGCGACGCCGAATGTTTGGCCGCCGCCCACGGAAGCCCGGCGCGCGAGCTCGGCCGCGTCAGCGAACGTGGACGCGTACGCGGCGTCGCGCGAGCCGACGAAGGTCCTGCACGATTCCGACGGCGACGGTCGGCCGTCTGCATGTCGAACCCGGTGAACTCGAGCTTGCCTTTGCCGGTTTCGTTGAAGCGACGCATCCACCGAATCATGTCGAGCACTTCTTCCGTGTCCCACGTCCAGAAATACATGCCGCGCAGGAGCGCCGCCGGGTCGCCCACGCCCGTCAGGACGTAGTCGTTCAGTCGATAAGCCTCCGGCATGTTGGCTTCGATCGAAAAAATCGTGAAGCCCATCTCTGTGGCGAGGAACTCGAGCATCCGGTGCTTGAGCTGGAAGAACTCGCGCGTGCCGTGCGTCGCTTCGCCGAGGGCGACGATCCGGGCGTCGCCGATGATCTTCTTGAGCGGCTGCAGGTCGGCGAAGCCGCGCCCGGCTTCGACGGTCTGCAGCGGGATGGCTCGATCGCGCAACCAGCCGACAACCGCATCCTGGGCGATCGGAAAAGCAGGCATGAAGAACATGAAGGCAATGAAGGACATGAAGAAAAACACGAAGCCCTTCTTCATGATCTTCACGTCCTTCACGATCTTCATGTCCTTCTTTTCCCCTTCATGTCCTTCTTTTCCCCTTCATGTCCGCGAAGCGGACGCAGATCGCAGCTCATCCAGGCACGCGCCCGCGCGATTCAGGCCTTCGGCAAAGATGTCCGGACGCTGGCCGATGCCCAGCCGCAGGTGATGTTCGTACCCGAAGGCCGAGCCGGGCGCCAGCATCACGCTGTGCTCGATCGCCAGCTTGTCGGCCAGCTCGAGCGACGGCATCTCGAGGTCGTATCGCACCAGGGCCAGGAGTCCCCCGCGCGGAGGCGTCCACTGCATGAAGTTGGACCGCTCCGCCATCCAGCCGCTGGCGGTCGCGAGGTTCGCGCGGATGATGCGGCTGTTGCGTTCGATGATGCGCTCGCGGTGCGTCATCGCGAGGCACGCGAGCGCGTCGTTCAGCTTGCCCGGACTGAGCGTGATGTAGTCGCGAAGCCCCCAGCACTGCTGCACGAGACCTGCCGGTCCGGCAATCCATCCGATGCGAAGACCCGGCAGGCCGAACGGCTTGGAAAGCGTGCCGACGCTGATGCCGCGCGGGCCCATGTCGAACATCGGCGGCGCGAACGGATCGCCCTCCGGCACGGCCAGCCACCGGTACGCCTCGTCGCCGATGACCATTGCGCCGGCCGACTCGGCGAGCGCGTAGACGCGGCGCGCGTCGTCGGGCGGCATCATCGCGCCTGTCGGATTGTGCGGCGTGTTGACGACGATCACGCGCGTGCGGGGCGTCAGCAGCCGTTCGAGCGCGTCGATGTCGTAGCGATACCCGGTGTCCGGGCCGACGTGCCAGAGCGAGACGTCGCACCCGATCGCACGAGGCACGCTGTAGAGCTGCTGGTAGGCCGGATACGGCGCGATGACGTGATCGCCGGGCGAGAGCAGGACGTTGAAGAGGAGAAAATTCGCTTCGATGGCGCCCGTCGTCACGAGGATGTGGTCCGCGTCGCCGCGCGCACAGGTCGCCGCGAGCATCCCGCGCAATTCCGCGGTGCCGCGCGCTTCGCTGTAGCCGAGCGGAAGCGCGAGCAGCCGCTCGAGCGTGGCCGCGCGGTCGCCGACGGGCTCGAAATCCAGAAGGTCGTTCGTCGACAGCGGCAGGATGCCGCTTTCGGCGATGTCGAACCGCACGTGCGTCTCGTGCCGCGTCATCCAGCGTTCAAGCAGAAAGGGCTCGATCTTCACGGACCGGATTGTACCAAGGGCTGGTCTGCTATCGTCGATCGATGACGCTCGACGAGTTCCGGTCCAGCCTCTCCGCCGGCAGTCCTCCGGCCGGCCTTCCGGACGCCGTGCGCGCGCTCTGGCACGACGCGCGAGGCGACTGGGACACGGCGCACGCGATCGCGCAGGACGTGCCGGGCGAGACGGGGGCATGGGTACACGCGTACCTCCACCGCAAGGAAGGCGACCTGGCGAACGCCGGGTATTGGTATCGACGCGCCGGCAAGCCCGAATCTCGTGGCCCGCTCGACCGTGAGTGGGCAGAGATAGCCGAAACCCTTCTGGCATGACATTGGCGTTCTAAACAGGCCGATCGGAGGACCCATGCGCTGGCGCGAGATGCGGCCCAGTCAGAATGTCGAAGATCGCCGGGGCATGCGCGCGGGCGCCGGCGGAATGGGCATTCGGACCGGCGGGTTGGGACTCGGCGGTCTCCTCCTCCTGATGGCGATCGGGTATTTCGTCACGGGCGATCCGCTCGGCCTCCTGGGTGGTGGCGACGTCCTCCAGCCTCAGCCGACGGAGACTGGACGGGGTGGAGTACCCGCCGACGAGGCGGGCCAGCAGATCAGGCACGTGCTCGGAGACACCGAGCAGGTCTGGAAACAGCTCTTCGCCCAACAGGGCCGCACGTACCGCGAACCCACGCTCGTGCTGTTTTCCGACGCCGTGGACTCGGCGTGCGGCCGCAATTCGGCCGCCGTCGGTCCGTTCTACTGCCCTGGCGACTACCAGGTCTACATCGATCTGAGCTTTTACCAGGAGCTCGACCGCCGCTTCGGCGCGCCCGGCGACTTCGCGCAGGCCTACGTTCTCGCGCACGAAGTCGGGCACCACGTGCAGAACCTGCTTGGCGTGTTCGAGCGCGCGCGCAACATGGCGGGCCGCGCCGACGCCAACGCGATCTCCGTCCGGCAGGAGCTGATGGCGGACTGCTTCGCCGGCGTCTGGGGGCACTACGCCGCAGCCCGGGGACTACTGGACCCCGGCGACGTGGAAGAGGGGCTCACGGCCGCCTCGGCGATTGGCGACGATCGCATCCAGCGGCGGACGCAGGGTCAGATCACGCCCGAGAGCTGGACGCACGGCTCGTCGGCCGAACGCGTGAAGTGGTTCCGGCAGGGGCTCGAGACCGGACAAATCAGACCCTGCGATACGTTCGCGTCGAGCTAGTGCCGTTTCCATGGGGGGACGAGTCTTGCTCGCGCAAGCGAGACCCGTCCCCTTTCCCCGTCAGGCGTCTTGCCGTGGGGCGGCGACCGGCGGCGGCATCGGGCTCGTCGTCACGAGCGTTCCGGCTCTCAAATCGTCCGGCTCGATGATCAGCTGGCCATCGTCTGCGGCGGGCAGCTTCTTCTTGATGGCCTCGACGAGCCGGGCTTCTGCGTCGATCCCCGCGGGCAGACTCTCCAGCTCACGCGCGGCCTCCTCGGTCAGCACCATCCGGCCGCGCGCGACCACGAACGGTGATTCACCACGAAACGGCGGGAAGCAGGAAAAGGGGGCGACGATCCGCCCGTCGGCCTCACGGATGAACTGGCCTTCCTGTGTAAAGACCGAGTTGATTTCGCTGCTGGGGTGTTTGACGGGGAATGGATGGACGTGCGCGGCAGTCGGGCTCTTCTGGTGCATGAAGCCTCGTTTCCGAAAGGGCCGGTCGAGAAGCTTCAGCAAGAACCATTCCGCAGCAAAGTGCGGGTTGGTCACTTCCGGATGAAGGTCCCCTGCCTAAGTTCGGTGTAGGCCTGCCGTAGTTCGGCCTCCGTGTTCATCACGATGGGACCGTACCAGGCCACGGGCTCCTCGATCGGCTTGCCGGACACGAGGAGGAACCGGATCCCGATCTCTCCTGCCTGCACTACCACTTCGTCGCCACGGTCGAAGAGCACGAGCGATCGGTTGCTTATTTCATGGCCCACTCCGGCGGCATCCCCCACGGCTTCGGTCCGCACGCCACGAGGGGCCGATGCGTCGCGGAACGTGCCCGACCCGGCGAACACATAGGCAAACGCGTGACGGGAGGTCTCTACCTGGAGCCGCTTCTTGCGCCCGGGCGCGACGGAGATGTCGAGGTAGCTCGGGTCGGCGGCGACGCCCTCGACCGGGCCCTTCTTTCCCCAGAAGTCTCCGCAGAGCACTCGTACCTGCGTACCGTCGTCGTCGACCACTTCGGGAACGTCCTTCGATTGGATGTCCTGGTAACGAGGGGTCGTCATTTTCAATGACGCCGGCAGATTCGCCCAGAGCTGAAAGCCGTGCATGCGGCCCTGCGGGTCTCCCTGAGGCATCTCCTGGTGCATGATGCCGCGGCCGGCCGTCATCCACTGGATGTCGCCGGCGCCCAGGCTGCCCCGGTTGCCAAGACTGTCGCCGTGATCGACAGTGCCGGCGAGCACGTACGTGATCGTCTCGATGCCCCGGTGCGGATGCCACGGAAAACCGGCGAGATAGTCGTCGGGCCGGTCGTTGCGAAAGTCGTCGAACAGCAGGAAGGGATCGAATTCAGACGTCTCGCCGAAGCCGAACGCGCGCCTCAGCTTGACGCCGGCGCCTTCCATCGTGGGCTGCGACTCGACGATTCTCTTGACGGGACGGATGGACATGATCTCACGTTGGCCGCAAACATTGGTCGGCGTCAAGCCTGACTTCGCAATCGACCGCATTCGCGCGACAATACCAGCGTCCCGGGAACGCGGGTTGCAAGTGGAGGCTTGACGTGAGACTGACTTTCGCCCTCGTGCTGGTCCCGATCATGCTCGCCGGGCCGGCGTGCGGCGGTGAGAGCGACGGCAGCGGTAGTCCGACCAACCCGTCGCCGAACTCCCAGGACCCGACGTTTACGACGCTGACCGGCACCGTCGGATCCTTCGAATATGCGTCGCATCCGCTCAACGCCTCGCGAGCCGGCAACCTGACCATCACGCTGACCTGGCAAGGCTCGGGCGATCTCGATTTGTACCTGACGGCAAACACGTGCGGCAACATCTACGGCGATTCCGCCTGCCCGCGTCTCGCGGTTTCGGATCAGATCGTCGGAAACTCCGAAACGATCTCCCGGCCCGTTCAGTCAGGTGAGCAGTTCAAGATCTGGGTGGACAACTTCGCGCTGGCCTCGCAGGCGTACACGATCACCGTCGATATCAGGTAAGCCTCAGTCCTGAGACACGAGAGAGCTCTCGGCGATGAGTCGATCGGCCGGGAGCTCGAGTTCGCGCTCCGACAGTTTGTCGATGCCGTCCACGGTGATTCCGATCTGACCGGTCGGGAGAATCTGTACGAGGCCGCGCTGACGCAGGTACCACAGCGGGAAGTCCAGGTGCTGCTGCGGACAGCCGAGCATCTTCTCGAGGTGCATGATGCCGAGCCCACCATCCTCCGGCTGGCGCCGGCGGGCGACGTAGAGGAGTGACAGGATCCCGTGGAAGATGCGGCGATCGCTCTCGCGCGCGTCGGCCGCCGATGTCTGATCGAAGATCTTCCACATCATGCTGCGGTTGTCGTCGTACTTCACGTCGTACTCCGCGCGCAGCGTCGGATCGGAAAGCACCTCGAAGGCCTGGCGCACCGCGGTGAACTTGTCCACGTCGCCGGTCTCTTTGTTGTCGGGATGGTACCGCTTGGCCAGCAGCCGGTAGACGCGCTCCACCGTGTCGGCGTTCGCGGTCTGACTCAGCTGCAGGACTTCGTAGTAATCCACAAACGGGTGATTCACTTCAGCGGTCCTCCCGGAATTGTCATTCGATCGCTACGTCCAGCAATGCGATCGCCCACTGAAGTGAGGATCGAGCAATAGATATGCCGTCCGGTTTCCTGCCTTGGTGGGAAATTGTCGACTAAGGCGTGGACAGGCCTGCCAGTTTCGTAATCAGAATCCGACAACCGAAGGCCGCGTGATCCGCGGCTTCAGGACGGACGCCGAGCGTCGTGGCGAGACCCAGCGCGGTCAGCGACACCGCTCGCTGGTCATCGAGCTCACTCCTGATCGGATCAAGAAGTCGTCGAAACCAGGGAAGAAAAATCCCGCGCCACAGGAGCGACGCGGGAATGGTCTGCGCCGCGCGCTCGAGCGTGCATGCCCGAGCGTTCGCGGAGCCGGCTGGGTACACGTTCCCAGCAACGGCCCGCGAGCGACGCCGCTGCTCAGAACTTCGGCGAGCGGCGTCCGATGCGCACGCGACGACGCATGATGTAGAGCGTCAGCGCGGACCCGGCGATCGCGACGACGAGAAGGGCAAAGTATTCGCTGCTGATCATCATGACTGGATCATCGGCGCGACCTCTCGCGACTTTAAGTCGCGCGCGCCGGTAAGTGCTTTCAATTCTGCAATAAGCAAGCGGCGCCAATCCGCAGACGCTCGATGACATTCGCGGTTGTGATCGCTGTCGCGCGCGTCCGCCGTTTTCGTCAGTGCGCTTCCGCAATCGTCATGGCGTCATCGCGCGACCGGACGCGAGCGGCACGATGCACGATTTTTGTTGTTCGCCGCGGATCGCCAATGATGTAGGACGGGCGTCATGACGGACTCCGAGACGCGGGTCTCTACCCAGCCAACGGTGGTCGCGGCGGAGCCACGAGCCCAGGGCCGCCGGCATCACACACTGCTGACCGGCTTTTCACCGGAGCTTCTCGCGCAATCCGCCCCGGCTTCGAACCAACGCGCTTCTGTACGCCTTTGTGTTCTTCATGAACGACCCGCTGTTCGCCATTCTGTTTTCCGAGGCGCGGACGCGGTACCTCTCGAACGTGATGAACTGGGCGCCGTCGGCCGTCTCGATCGCCGCAGCGCTCGTCGTCGCCGCGCTGACGAGGAGCCCGCGCGTCCCGGTGGCCACGATTCTCATCGTCGGGCTCGTATTCGAGGTCATCGGCAGCTACGGGATCGCCGCCGCACAGTTCCTGGACGTCAGCCAGTGGGCCATGGAGCCACCGTGGGGTGGCCTGTCGTGGGTAGCGATCTGGATGCTCGGCTTCACCGTGATGACGCCGACACCGCCGCGCTGGGCGCTCTTCGCCGGCCTCTTATCGGCCACAGCAGTCCCGGTCGTCGTCGGCTACGTCATCCTGACAGACCCCTCGGCGCCGCACCTCACGCCGGGCCGGTTTTTCTTTCGCGTCATGTTTCCCTATCTGCTCGTCGTGGTGATCAGCTATGTCAGCGCGGGTGTGATTTACCGGTTGAGCGCCGAGCTGAAACAGGCCAAGGAGCTTGGCAGCTACCGGCTGGTCGAGCGCCTGGGCGCGGGAGGCATGGGCGAAGTCTGGCGCGCGCAACATCGCCTCCTCGCGAGGCCCGCCGCGATCAAGCTGATGCGTCCCGAAGTGCTCGGCGGCTCCGCGCCGGTGCGCCAGTCCGAGCTGCACACACGATTCAAGCGCGAGGCACAGGCGACGTCGTTGCTCCGGTCACCGCACACGATCGAGCTCTATGACTTCGGCGTGGCTGACGACGGAGCCTTCTATTACGTGATGGAGCTCCTCGATGGCTTCGAGCTCGATACGCTGATTTCGAAGTTCGGTCCGCTACCCGCCGAGCGCGCCATTCATCTCTTGACGCAAGTCTGCCATTCGCTGGGCGAGGCGCACGCGCAGGGTCTGATCCATCGCGACATCAAACCGGCGAACGTATATGTCTGCCGGTACGGCCGCGACGTCGACTTCGTGAAAGTGCTCGACTTCGGCCTCGTCAAGTCGCAGGACACAGGGCAAACGATGACCGGGGTCACGACGGAGCACGTCGTTCGCGGGACGCCGGCGTTCATGTCGCCGGAGCAGGCGCTGTCGAACCGGACGCTCGATGGCCGATCGGATCTGTACGCAGTCGGATGCCTGGCGTACTGGTTGGTGACGGGAGAGCTGGTATTCGCCGGTCGCACGGCGATGGACACGCTGCTGCAACACACGCAGGCCGATCCGGCCCCCCCTCGCAGCGCACCGAACTGCCGATTCCCGAGACGCTCGATCGGCTGATTCTCGATTGTCTCCAGAAGAATCCGGATGATCGCCCCGCGAGCGCCGATGAGGTCGCCGCGCGGCTTGCGGCGATCACCACAGGGGCCGACTGGACACCAGAGCGCGCCCAGGAGTGGTGGAATCTGCACCACCCGGCAGGCCGCCGAATGACGCGGCCTGAACTTCGAACTTAGAACTTCAAACTTAGAACTTGACGAAAAACGGCCAGGTTCCGCAGTTCGAAGTTCCCAGTTCGAAGTTCTAAGTTCAGGTTGCTGGGTTTTCAGCAACCGCTCAGCGGCCTGCCGGTCCGTTACCTTTCCGTCGCCGAAGTACGGTATGGTCCGGGTTCGCGGATCGCTCCCCGGCAGCCTCCGCCATGACGAAAATTCTTCCCACCTCCTGCGCCCGCTGCGGCTGCACGCTCGATCTACAGGTCGTCGACTGGGATCCGACGATACCGGCGATCAGCCAGACGTATCGCTGCCCGGAGTGCAAAGCCCCCCACACGGTGGAGTTGCCCGGTCAGATCGTGCTTGCCGTACGTCGCATCATCACTCGCGTACGCGTCCCGCGGTAACGCGCCGCACAGTCCACCTTTCGCAGCGGCCGGTCAGTCGTTTTTGAGGACCGCGGCCGGATCGACCGCAAGCGCTCGACGTGTCGGGACCAGGCAGGCCACCAGGCCCACCCCGGTAAGCACCACGGCGGCCAGGGCAAACGTCATCGGGTCCGTCGCGCTGACATCAACGAGCTGCGACGCGATGAACCGTGTGATGACGAACGCAATCACCAGCCCGCAAAGAAGTCCGGCCAGCAGGAGTTTCACCGAGCGCCAACCCAGGGCGGCCACGATCGCGCGCGTGTCGGCGCCGAGCGCGCGCCGGATGCCGACCTCGCGTGTCCGGGTGGCCACGCCGAACGACGTGACGCCGTAGACGCCCATCGAGGCAAGGACCAGGGCGACGACGCCGAATCCCGCGAGGGCGCCAACATAACTCGAGAGCTCCGCCAGCCGTCCATCCAGCCAGCGCCTGACGACGCCGACCTCGACCACAGGTCTGGCCGGATCGACCTCATGCACCGCCCGGCGCGCAGCCTCGATGACGGCGGCCTCGTCGCCGGTGTGCCGGACGACGAAGGTCATCAGCCCGAAGAAGTTGGCCCCGCCGCCGCGAAACACGGCAGGCGTCTGCCGGGACGGCAAATACACGATCGGTTCGGGATCGAGACGCCGGCGAGTGGGTACGTCGGCCACCACGCCGATGACCTCGCGGGCGGGCGCCCCTGCGTACAGATCGACGACGAGCTGTTCGCCTAGCGCGCTGCGACCCGGAAACAACAGGCGCTCCGCGACCTGGTTGATCACGACGACGGGCGGGGCCGTCCGACCATCGCCGTCACTCACTTCCCTGCCTCGCAGGACCGGCGTTCGCATCGTCGCGAAAAAGTCCGGCGTCACGAGGAAACCGGCGACCGTGCGACTCGAGGGCTGGCGGCCGGGGTCGGCGTGCGCCGGCGCCGGCCACACGGCAAAGCGTGGAATGACAAGGCTGTTCACAGGCTGATGCGTCATCCCTCCCACGCTCTCGATACCCGGCACGGCGCGCAGCCGGTCGTGAATGCGCGCGATGCTCTCGGCGGCAAGCGGTGTCAGCTCGAACGTGGGCAACAGCCCGTCGAACCCCTTCTGCGTGACGAACTCACGCGGCTCCACGACGACCTGAAACGACGCCAGTCCTTCAGGGTCGAAGTTGAGCTCGCGGCGGAGCAGATGCACGAGGCTGTTGAGGAACAGCCCGGCGACGACGAGCAGGACCAGCGCCATCGCCATCTGGCCGGCCACGAGGACTCCGCGCGTGGCCGTGCTCCGCACGTCTGCCGCAGCGGGAGGCACGCTTCCGGTTCCGGCAAGCGAGCCGCCGCGGCGGACCGCCATCAATGCCGGAATCGCTCCCAGTGCCAGTGCGGCCACCAGCGACAGCGCGATCAGGATCGCGACCAGTGTCATGTCGAACGGAATGTCCCTGACGCGTGCGGCTCCTGGCGGCGGCCCCATTGACGACACGAGCACGTTCAGTCCGGCGATCACGATGGGCACACCCAGGATTGCGCTGCCCGCGGCGAGGATCAGGCTCTCCCCGATCGACTGGCGCACAATCCGGCCGCGGCCGGCACCCAGCGAGAGCCGGATCCAGAGCTCGCGCCGTCGCGTCGTGGCACGCGCGAGAAGCAGCCCGGCAACGTTCGCGCATGCAATCCCGAGCATCACGGTCACGGCACCGAAGAGCGTGAAGAGTAGCGGCTGGGTCCAGCCGTACATTGCCTCTTGCAGAGGCACGATCCGTACGCTTCGCCCGGCGAATCGATCCGGCAAGCCGTGCACCAGATCGGCCGTAATAGCCGAGAGCTCGGCTTGGGCTTCGGCCGGCGTCACAGCGTGGCGGAGCCGTGCGATCACGTTGAATGGCCTTCCGATCGCCGGCACCGAGCCCTCGGTCTGATGAGGGATCAACGGAATCCAGAAATCGACGCCGTCGTCCTGGAGCCGGAATCCGGCCGGCAGGACTCCGATGATCGTCCGCGTCGCGCCGTCGGTCGGAACGGCGCGCCCGATGATGTCGCTCGCGCCGGCGTACCGCCGCTGCCAGAGCCGGTGACTGATCAGCATGACCCGCGCGCGCGCGCTGAACGGTGTGGGCGCGTCTTCAAATGACCGGCCCCGTGCGGGCTGGACGCCGAGGAGCTCGAACAGCCCGGGCGTGAACGCCTGCGACGGCAGGCGTTCGCCGAGGATGCCACCAGGCTCGGCGCCGATCTCGCGGGGCGACGACAACGCCATGCCGATCGCGTCGAGCGTCCGGCTGCGCTCTTTCCAGGCGAGGAACTCCTCGAGCGACACGCCCTGTTCGCGCGCGGGTGTTTCCGGCGAGAGCGTTCGGATGACGACGAGTCGATCGGGATGCGTGAACGGGAGCGGCTGCCACAGAACGGATCGGATGGCGCCGATCACAGCGGTCGACGAGCCCAGGCCGAGGGCGAGTGATGCGATCGCGACGATACAGAACCCGGGCGAGCGCCGGAGCGCGCGGACGCCGTACCGCGCGTCCTGTGCGAGGTCGTGCAGCCAGCCGAGCCGCCGCGTGTCACGGCTCGCTTCGGTCACGAGCGTGACGTTGCCGAACTCACGAAGGGCGGCGAGCCGGGCCTCGCGTGCTCCGAGTCCGGCCGCGCGTTTCTCCTCGATCAGGCGCTCGAGATGGAACGACACCTCGTCGTCGAGCGCCGCGTCCAGGGCGCGGCCGCCAACGAGCGAATGCAGGCGCGCCCGCACGATGCGAAGAAAACGCGAGAGGGTCATGGCCGACCGATCACGCCCGCTTCAAGAGCAGGCCGACGCCTGACGACAGACGCTTCCAGGTTTCCAGTTCGCGATCGAGCTGCTGACGGCCGTCACGTGTCAGCACGTAGAACTTCGCGCGCCGGCCAAACTCCGTCTCTTTCCAGACCGCGCTCACCCAGCCCTGCTGTTCGAGCCGGTGCAGCGCGGGATAGAGGGATCCCTGTCCGACGGAGAGCTGATCGTCGGAAAGCTCCTGGATGCGTTTGGAGATGCCCCATCCGTGGATCGGTTCGCGCGCGAGCGTCTTGAGAATCAGAAGGTCGAGCGTTCCCTGGAGAAGGTCCGCGGGCTTGGGCATGACTTGACAAGCATACCTCGACTATCGACAATTCGTAATGCCTCGACTATCGACAATTCACCGCATCGTCGTTGAGGGCACAGAGCGGAGGACCGTCATGGAACCCTTGAAATGGATCGGCGCGGCGGTGGCCGGCGCCATCGGCATCTGCGTCGCCGTCGAACACTGTCAGTGCGCAGGCCGGATCGCCGACGCATTCTGGCAGGCCATCGCGCCGGCCGCGCAGGCCGCCGGGTGCAGCACCCTCCCGCCGGCAGCACCGTGCCGCAGCCCGCGCGGAAGACATTCGAGGCCGCGACCATTCGCGAGAACAAGGAACCGGGGATGGGTGGTGGCCAGCAGCGCCGGTTGCCCGGCGGGCGATTCGTCGCGACGAAGTTTCCGTTACGCGGGCTGCTCCGAATCGCGTACGGCAACGCGACGATCTTCCGGCCCGAAGATCAGATGATCGGCGTGCCCGGCTGGGTGGATTCGGTCAAGTTCGATATCGACGCGAAGGCCGCTGAAGAGTTCAAACCCGACCCGGACGGCGTCGTGCGCGAGCACCTGGCGATGCTGCGCTCGCTCCTCGAGGACACGTTCAGGATCAAGGCGCGCGTCGAAACGCGCGAGCTCCCGATCTACCACCTCCTCCGTGTCCGCGAAGACGCCTTCGGTCCCCGGTTCAAGGTCTCGACCGCTGACTGCAGCCCTGGCGCGCCGCCGCCGGCCGAAGGGCACAAATGCGGCATCACGAACCTCGGACCCGGCAAAGGCACGGCGCTGCGCGGTGTCCCGATCATCGCGTTGCTCGCCTGGCTCCGGATCTCTCCCGCGGTCGATCGGCTGGTGTACGACAGGACCAACCTCACGGGCACGTACGACCTCGAGCTCTATTTCGCGCCGCCGTTCATCCTCGGCCCCGCCGGAGCCGTGCCGAATCCCGATGTCGATGCCGGACCAACGGTCTTCACCGCGCTCCGCGAACAGCTGGGCCTCAAGCTCGAACCCGCAAGAGGACCGGTCGAAGTCCTCGTCATCGAACACATGGAACGGGTCGTGGAGAAGGGTTGATGAACCCAGGTGGTCGGAATTGCGGACCGAGCCTGTTCGTCGCGCTGGCACTCCTGAGTGCATCGCGGTTACTCGCCTGGCAGGCCGCCTCGGCACCGCCACAAGACCCAATCGCGCGTGTCGTGTTCGCCGGCCGTCCCGTCCCGGGTGCGGTGGTAACCGCCGCGCGTGGCGAGGAGCGCATCGTCATGGCGTCGGACGCGGATGGCTTCGTCCGGATCCCGGGCCTCGAAGCGGGCGCGTGGAACGTGTTGGTCGAGATGACGGGCTTCGAGACGCTGGCGCTTCAGATCCTGGTCCCGCCGACCGAACGCGAGGCGACCTGGCCTCTGCGACTCAAGCCCATTCACCCAGCCCCGCGACCGGCGGCCCCATCGGTGACGTCCGCTTCCCCACCGCGCGCCAGGCCCGCAGTTGTGGCGGCGGAGCCACCGGAAGACTCGTCTGCCGCCGAAGGATTCCTGGTGAATGGCAGCGTCAACAACGCCGCGGCCTCGCCGTTTGCACAGCCACGCGGCTTCGGCAACAACCGGCCGCAGCCTGCAGCACTCTATTCGGGCCACGCCGGCTTCGCCGGTGGCGGCTCGCGGCTCGATGCGCGACCGTACTCGTTCAGCGGACGGCAGTCGACTGTACCGGACTACACCGATCTTCAAGTGCAGGCGGCCATCGGCGGACCTCTGAAACCCTGGTTTCGCGACCGCAACGCTCCGCGGTTTTTCGCCGCGTATCAGGGCAGCACGCGCCAGACAGCGACGACCCAATCACTGCTCGTGCCTGCAGCCCTCGAGAGGGCCGGCGACTTCTCGCGTACGCTCGACGCGGCAGGCGCAGCGGTTCAACCCATCGATCCCCGCACTGGCGATCCGTTTCCGGACGCGCGAATTCCGGTCGATCGGATCGCACCCGAGGCGCGGGCGCTGCTCGCCTTATATCCCGTTGGCGTGGAAAACGAGTCGAGTCGATCCAACTTCGAAGCCGCACTGACCTCGGCGGTTCGGCAAGACGACGCCCAGGCGCGTGTCACGCACGCGTTTCCGAACAACATCTTTCTGGGCACGCTGGCGCTCCAGCGCACGCGGCTGACAACCCGTACGGCATTCGGGTTTCAGGACGAGACGCGGACCTCCGGGCTTGACGGCCTGCTCAGCTGGAACCATCGCTTTTCGCGGCGGTGGGCGATGCGGTTTCGCTACCAGCACACGCGCCTTTCGAGGAACGTCGAGCCGTACTTCGCTGGCCGAATCAACGTCTCTGCCGAAGCCGGTATCTCGGGCAACGACCAGACGCCTGCCAATTGGGGGCCCCCGCGTCTGGTCTTCCCGGACATCGCGTCGCTCGGCGACGTCGCGAGTCATGAGAACGACACGGTGACGGACGGCGGCAATGTCGAGATGTATCTCAACCGCTCGCGTCACACAATCACGATCGGCGGAGACGTCCGATTCGGGCGCCAGACTGTGCTCTCGCAGCAGGACGCGCGCGGGACCTTCACGTTCACCGGGGCACTGACGGGCGTGCCGTTCGCGGACTTTCTGCTGGGCTTCCCCGCAACGAGCGCCATCGGCGTGGGCAATCCTGACAAGCGGTTCACGTCCCGGTCCTACGCGCTGTACCTGAGTGATGACGCACGTATCCGTCCGACGATGACCTTGACGATGGGCGTGCGCTGGGAATACGACACGCCGTTCCGGGAAGCAGAGAACCGGCTTGCGAATCTCGATATCGCCCCGGACTTCACGGCGGCCCTGCCGATCACCGCGACGGACCCGCGCGGTCCATTGACGGGCCGTCGCCTTCCGCGATCGCTCGTCACGCCGGATCGGTCGGCTGTTCAACCGCGGATCGGCTTTGCGTGGCGTCCTATTCCGGCGTCGCCGCTCACGATTCGCGCCGGTTTCGGTGTCTACCGGAATACCGGACTCTACACCGCGCTCGCGACGGTCCTGTCACAACAGCCGCCCTTCTCGCGCACGGTGATGGTGGAGCGCAGCGAGACGAACCCGATCACGATCGCCAACGGGTTTCCAGACGCGAGCAAAGACCCCGTCGGCTCGTTCGCCGTCGATCCCGACATTCGCGTGGGATACGTCCGGTCGTGGCAGGTCTCCGCCGTTCGTGACCTTCCGGCCTCGATGCAAGCGACGGCGTCATACCTCGGGTCGCACGGCCGCCGGCTGCTTCAGCAAATCCTGCCTAACAGCTTTCCTCCTGGCGGCGTGGATCCATGTCCCAATTGTCCTTCCGGATTCATCTACGTCAGCTCGTCCGGCCGGTCGTCTCGCCATGCGCTGCAGGTCCAATTGCGCCGACGGCTGGCCGGATCGTTTGCGGCCAGCGTTCAGTACACGCTCGCGCAGGCATTCGACGACGCGGCGACGTTCAGCGGCGGGTTGCCGCCTGCGGGCGCCCTCACGCAAGACTGGCGGAATCCCGGCGCCGAGTGGGCGCCTTCGGTTTTCGACCAGCGCCATCTTGTGACCGCGCAGATGCAGTACACGATCGGCACGCGCGGCTCGGCGACGCTGGCCGGGTGGCGCGGCGCCCTGCTCAGAGGTTGGACGATCGCCGGCGATCTCGCCTTCGGAAGTGGACTGCCATTTACGCCGGTGTTGCTCGTGCCGATTCCCGGCACCGGGAGCGTCGGGATCCGCCCGGACGTCGTCGGAGCCATCGAAGACATCCCCGAAGACGGCTACGCAAATCCGAACGCCTTCGCAGCACCTGCCGAGGGCCGTTGGGGGAACGCCGGCCGGAACTCGCTTCGAGGTCCGGCGCAGTTCCGATTCGACATCAGCCTCTCGCGTTCATTGGCCCTGGGCGACCGTCGAAGTCTCGAGTGGCGTCTGGACGCGGCCAACGTGTTGAACCGCGTCACGTTCGCGGACATCTACACCACCGTCGGCAGTCCACTGTTCGGACGGCCGATCGTGGCCAACCCGATGCGAAAACTTCTGATGAGCCTGCGGGTGAGGTTCTGACGTGTCGACACGACGGCGTATTCTCGCCCTCACGACCGTTTCGATCTGCCTCGGCGCCGGCCTTGCCGCGCAGGAGCCGCAGCCCACGTTTCGAGCGACGACACGTCTCATCGTTCACGCCGTCACGGTCAAAGATGCGACGGGTCAGCCGATCGCCGGCCTCGGCCCGTCCGACTTCGACGTCGTCGAGGACGGCCGGCCGCAGACGGTGGCGTTCGTCGAGTTCCAGCGACTGGAAGAGTCGATCGACCGCGTGCCACTTCCCGCCGCGACCGATCCTGCTGAGTCGCTTCTGGCGGCTCGTCCCACGCGCCAGGGCATTCGGATCCCTTCAGCGGGTGATGGGCGATACCGCAGCCGGCGTCTGCTGATTCTCTATTTCGACCTGTCTTCGATGTCCACCCCGGACGCGGAGCGGGCGTATTCGGGTGCGATCGGCTACGCCGAACAGCGCCTGACACCGGCCGACGCCGTGGCGATCATCACGTTCGACGGCGGGGTCGTCCGCGTCCGGGAGGACTTCACCGACGACCGCGAGCGCCTGAGCGCCCGGCTGCGTCTGCTCGCGGCGGGCGGCGACGTCAATGGTGACGGCGTGGCGGACGAGGTTGAGGCGGGATCGGCCTTCGGCGAAAACGACGCCGAGTTCAACATATTCAGCAGCGACCGCCAACTCGCCGCGCTGCAGCGCACCGCCGACGACGTGCGCGGGATTCCGGAACAGAAGACGCTCGTCTATTTCGGGAGCGGGCTGCGGCTGAACGGCACGAACAACCAGGCTCAGGTGCGCGCCACCGTCAACGCCGCGGCGCGCGCCAACGTCACGATCAATCCCATCGACGCGCGCGGACTGGTGGCGTTTGCGCCACTGGGCGACGCCACGCGAGCGGGCGCGGGCGGGATCGGGCTCTTCTCGGGGGCGCAGGCCCAGGGCACGATCACGCGGTTCCAACGTTCGCAGGACACCCTGTACACGCTCGCCCGCGACACTGGTGGCGAGGCCCTTTTCGATCAAAACGACCTGATGGCCGGTGTGGTCCGGGCCGCCGACGCTGTCTCGAGCTACTACCTGATTGGGTACTACAGCACGCAGACGCAGGACGATGGCCGATTCCGCCGGGTCAAGGTGACCGTTCGCGGACGCGGGGACGTGCGGCTCGCCTATCGCGAGGGCTACACCGCCGACAAGGTGTTCGCGGCGTTCACCGATGCGGACAAGGAACGCCAGCTCGAGGAAGCGCTGCGTCTCGACCAGCCGCTGACCGACGTCAGGATGGCGGTCGAAATCAACGTCTTCCGGCTGAATCGATCCGAGTACTACGTCCCCGTGTCGGTGAAGATTCCGGGCCGCGAGATCGCGCTGGCCCGGAGCCGCGGCGCGGCCCGGACGCGCCTCGACGTCATCGGCGAGGTGAAGGACGACTACGGCGTCACGCATCGTAACCTTCGCGACGCGCTCGACATCCGGATCGATCAGGAAACCGAATCCGCCTGGGCGAGCCGTCCGCTGCAGTATCAGACAGGGTTCACGCTGCTCCCCGGGGCGTACGTCCTGAAGATGCTGGTTCGCGACGCGACGACGGGCCGAATCGGCACGTACGAGATGCCGTTCAGCGTCGCCAACGCGGAGTTGGAACGCGCGGCCGCTCCGATGAGCACGGTCGTGCTGTCGAATCAGCAGGTCGGCGCCGACGGCGCGTTGCACTCGGTGCAGATGCGGATGTCGGCCGACAAGGTCAATCCGCTTGTCGTGGATGGACGGCAGTGGCTGCCGAGCGTGACACGGGTGTTTGCGGTGGGCCGCGATCTCCACGTGCTCGCGCACGCCTATCGCACCTCGATGGTCGCGCCCGAGCCGCTGGTGTCGTACGTCGGTCTCTATCGCGGCGGCGTGAAGGTCCGGGAATCCGCGCCGCTCGTGATCTCGGACGCCTCGGCCAGTACGACCCGGGATGTCATCCCGCTCGCCTTTGTGGTGCCGCTTGCCGATCTAAACCCCGGCGAATACGACTGCCAGTTCACGCTTCTCCTCGCGGGCGGAGGGGGCCGAGCGTCGTTCTGGCGGACCCGAATCGTGCTCGTGCGCTGAAGCCGCAGTCTCGGCTACTATTCCGGCAGCATCCCCAGCGAGCGAGCGGCGTTACGAATCACAGGGAGACCGATCCCGTGGACGCACTGATCCAGGACATCCGATACGGCATTCGCCAACTGGTCCGGCAGGCAGGATCCTCGGTCGTCGCTGTCCTGACGCTCGCGCTCGGGATCGGCGTCACGACCGCCCTTTTCTCGGTCATCGACGCGACGATGCTGCGTCCGCTGCCTTACCCCGATCCCGAACAACTCGTCACGGTCCGCGCGGAAGGAATCGAGCGCAATGGCGAAGTCTTCGCGCCGAATCCGTCGATGGAGGACATGCGAACCTGGCAGATGGCGACGGATGTCTTCTCCCTCGTCGCGGCCAATAACGCCGGGGCACGCAGCCGGATCGTGGACGGCCCCGAGCCCGAGCGGATCGAGGTCCAGCAGTTCACAGAGGACTACCTCTCGATGCACGGCGTCAGGCCGATGCTCGGCCGCGATTTCTCGCGGGCCGATACCGAACCCGGAGCACCCATCGTCGGCCTGCTGGGCTACGGTTACTGGCAGAGCCGGTACGGCGGCCGGGACGACGTCCTCGGGAAAACCATCCGGCTCGACGCGGACGTCGTGACCATTGTCGGCGTCCTGCCGGCCTGGTTCGACAGCGCGACGCCACTCGCCACCGCGCAGCAGGTTCCGATCAACGAGTTCTCGCGGAGAGGTACCGGACGCGTCGAGGTGTTCGCGCGGCTGCAGCCGGGCGTCACCATCGCACAGGCGAGCGAACGACTGACGCCGAGAACGCCTCGCAGGCCGTGGCCCGACGGGACGGCGCGGGACACGCGGACGGTCGTGGAATCCAGACTCGAATGGGCGACCTCGCGTTCGCGAACGACGGTGAACGTCCTCGCCGGCGCCGTCGGGCTCATCCTGATCATCGCCATCGTCAACGTCGCTGGTCTGCTGCTCGCGCGCGGATCGGCGCGGCAGACCGAACTGGCGGTGCGTGCGTCGTTGGGCGCCGGACGACGCCGGCTCGTCAGGCAGCTCCTCACGGAGAGTGTCGTGCTCGCGATCCCCGCGGCCGTCGTCGGCGCCGGCCTCGCGTGGGTTTCCCTCGACCTCATCGTCGCCAATCTCCCGCTGTCGCTCCCGACGAATTCCCCGGTGACCGTGAATCCCAGCGTGTTGCTGCTGACAGGCGCGGTGCTCGTGCCCACGACGGTGCTCTTCGCGATGGTGCCGGCCCTCCGGTTGTCACGCGTGCGGATTGGGATGGTGCTCGCCCGCGGCGGGCGTCAAGGTGGCCCATCGCTGTCGCGCCGCGGCGGTCAAATGCTCATCGCCGCCGAAGTCGCCCTCGCGGTCATTCTGGTCGCCGGCGCCGGGCTGATGATCCGCAGCTTGATCCGGATCTCCGCGGTGGATCTCGGATTCAACCCGGATGGACTCGTGACGATGCAGGTGCTGCCGCTCGAGCGAAATCCGGATACGCACAAGGCGTATCACAGCGCCCTGCTGCAACGCCTGAAGACCGTTCACGGCGTCGGTTCGGTCGGACTCGTGGACAACTTCGCGCTGCGCACGAGCACCAGGCTTACGGGCGTCGTCGTCGATGGAAAGAGCATCAACACCAGCGTGTTCCAGGTGCTCCCCGGCTATTTCGAGACCATCGGCGCTTCTCTGCGGCAGGGCCGTCTGCCGACCGACGCGGACTATGCGTCCGGCTTCTCCGGCGTCGTCATCAGCGAATCGGCGGCTCAGGCGCTGTTCCCGGAGGGTTCGCCGCTCGGCCGGCAGCTGATCCGGCAGCCCGGCCGACCGTGGACGGTCATCGGCGTGATCGCGGACTTGCGTCATCGGGGTCCATTGATGACGCCTCGGCCGCGGCAGGTGTTCTTCCCGCTCGAACCGACCAAGGCGGATCTGACCACGGCGATGACGTTCGTCATTCGGACGGCTGGCCCGACGGCTGGGCTCGCCGATCGCCTGCGGCAGGCGGCACAAGCGATCGGACAACGCGTCCTCGTCGAAGAGATTCGAACCGCCGACGACCTTTTCGGCGAGCTCGTCATCACCCCGCGCCAGCGGGCGGTCCTGCTCGGTCTGCTTGGAGCGCTTGGCCTCACGATGGCGCTGGTCGGCGTCTTCGGGATGACCGCCTATGCCGTGGCGCGACGCACGGCTGAGATCGGCGTACGCATGGCGTTTGGCGCACGGCCGGATCAGGTCGTGCGGACGATCCTGCGTGACTCCGCGATCCCCATCCTGACCGGCGCCGTGCTCGGTGTCGCGGGTGCCGCACTGGCAGCACGCGTCATCGAGTCGTTCCTGTTTCAAACGGCGCCCACGGATCCCGCGACGCTCGCCATTGTCGCGGTGACACTCTCGATTGCGGGATGTCTCGCCGCGCTGGTACCCGCGTGGCGAGCCGCCCGAGTGCCACCAACTCTGAGCTTGCGCGCGCAGTAGCTATTCCGTTTTCGAGAACGGCGTAGCATGTTCCGCCGTTCTCGAAAACGCTGTAGTGTCGTTGGTCACTCGGACTCACGCCGTTCGCAAGTTTTGCGATGCGCGCGATCTTTCAAATCTGAAACACAGATTGCGTGCATGGCGCGCGCGAAAACTGTTAGTCCGACTTCCTGCTAATATCGAGGGCTCTCGCAGAGAGTGAACGCCCGGAGGAGATGCGTGCGAATCATTCGACCAGAGAGACGGCTCACCGAGGAAGGCGCACGCGAGGTCAGAGACCAGCGCGTGCTTCGAGGGGAGGCGCACGCCGAACGCGTTCGCGCCAAAGCACTGTGGACCGTGTACCGCCGTCACGTCACGCCGGAGTTCGCCGGCGTGATCCAGGCGCTACGGGAACTTCGGCTCGGCAAAGTCCGGCGTCAAAAGCCCTGAATCGGGATGCTCAGATTCATTGTTTCTTCGGCGGGAATTCGATAGCGACCACAATCCGTCCGGCGGGAGGATCCGTCGCCGGACGCCACGCGACGAATACTGGCAGAGGCTCCCGGATGGAGCCGCACTGCACGCTGCCGGTCAGGTCCGATCGATACGTGATGAAATCGACCTCGGTGAGGCGCGCGGCCGTCACCGTCGTGGGACCGGTCGCCGTTTGCAGGTGAAAGACGACCTTCCCCGGGCTGCATTCGATTCGTTCGAGCGTCCCCTCGAGCCGCGATTCGCCAGGCCGTAGCTCCCGGAAGACCGGCACGGTCGTTGGCGCGGACGTCAGGAGATTCCGGCCCCCGTCGTTCGACCGGTGCGGTGGTCGAGGTCCCTCCCACGCCTCCCGATTTCGCGAGCCTCGAGCTTTCAACCTCGACAATCCGCACCATCAGGTTGCGCGCACTTTCGCGAACGTCTTTCGGGTACACGGGCGAAAGGAGCGGACCCAGCATCGCGCGTGCGGCCGCGAACTCCGCCTGTCGCGCGAGGATCTGCGTGTGCAGGAGCGTGTAGTCCCACCGGCCCGGCGCCAGCGCGCGGGCGCGCTCGACCGCCGCGCGCGTCTCGGCGGACGGCACACTCGACTCGCGCAGCTCGAGCTCGGCCATTCGAGCCAGCGCGTTTGGAAACTCCGGCCGTGACGCGCGCGCGAGACTGAAGTACGTCCGCGCCGCGGCGAGCTGCCCGGCTGGAGGCCGCTCGGACTGCTGCTCTGCCAGGTCGACAAGGGCAACCCCCGCCAGGTACGCGCCGAGCCAGTCTTTCGTCTGGGCGAGCGCGCCGAGACGCATCTCGCCGCTGGCCGTGTCCCGTCGGGCGAGGTCGAGCCACGCCGTCGCGATTCCAAGTCGGACGTCGCCGGGATCGACCTTCGCGCCAGCCGCCAGCCGGTCCGCCGCCTCGTCGAAACGCTGCTGGTGCATTAGAAACTCGGCGAGGAACGCCTGAACCTCCGCGGGCGGGACCGCGACCGCTGTCGCCTCGAAGGTGGCCAACTGTTCGGCGAAGCGGTACCGCGTCGCCCGAAACCTCTGCTGGCGAACGTACGTCTGAAGCTCGCGCGCCAGATCCTCCGATCCGAACGCCCGTTGCCACGCCTGCATCGGCGCGACGCCATGCGAGAGATTCTCGAGATAGGCGATGAGCTGGGGCGTTCTCGGTTTCCCGAGCAGGATGAGATGCGTCAGCGCCCAGGATTGCGCGTAGAACGTGGACCGGCGATTGCCTTCGTTGTAGAGCGGCGAATCGTGATCGACGGTCAGCAACGTCTGCAGCGGAAGCATCGTCGTTTCGTTCAGGTGCTCGAGTCGGCTCTCCGGCACGAGCCCCAGCAACGCTTCGCGACGGTTCGGGCTGAGCTCGAACGTGCTGTAGTACTCGGCGAGACCCTCGTTGAGCCAGACCGGCACCGTCCGGCCGGTGTTCGAAATCACCAGGTGGGCGTACTCGTGAAACACGATCGGCAGCCGCCACGGCTGGCCGTCGCTCACGATGGCGATGTAATTGATGTCCTGACGAGCCACGAACAGGCCGCCCAGATCGATCGGCTTGCCCTGGAACTTCGGTTTGAACGGCGTGAACGCCCTGTCGTGAGGAAACACGATGACGACGGTCGGGACGGCCGTCGAGATGGCGTGCTCGGTCAGCACCAGGCTGAGCGTCGCCCGGAACGCTTCGAACTTGACCGCGATGTCGCGGAGGTCCCGCGCGGACAGGTCGCCGATGACCACGAAGTTCGGGCTGTCCAAGCGCCGCCATTCCGCAAGGGATGGCGAAGGGGCGCCCAGGCTCAACGCAAGTGCGACCGCCGAGATACCGCGTGCCGGACCCAGCATCGTGGAGCTCCTGGAAAGCCCGACCGACCGCCGCTGTTATGGGGAGGCTATTGTCGCATCAGTTCGACCCGACCAGCTCGCGGACACGTGGGGCCACCCTGGTGCCGAACAGCTCGATGCTGGTCATCAGGAGATCGTGCGGGAGGGTGCCGTTGCTGTACTTGAGATCGAATCGCGCGAGGCCGAGGGCGCGGACCGTCTTCGCGATCTTGGCGGCGACGGTCTCCGGCGCGCCAACACAGAGAGCACCCTCCGGGCCGGCCTCCCGTTCGAAGTGCGCGCGGCTCACGGGCGTCCAGCCGCGTTCGGCGCCAATCCGGTTCATCAACGCCTCGTAGTGGGGCCAGAGATCGTTCTTCGCCTGCTCGTCCGTCGCGGCCACGTGACCGGGCGAGTGAACCGCAAGCGGCAGCACCGGCTTGCCGAAGCGCTCGAGTGACTGGAGGTACAGATCGACGTACGAACGGAATCGCTGCGGGTGCCCGCCGATGATCGCGAGCGTCAGCGGAAAGCCGTAGCGTGCAGCCCGCACGACAGATTCCGGGCTGCCGCCCACGCCGACCCACACGGCCAGCGGCCGATCGAGCGGCGGATACATGACGTGATTCGAGAGTGCCGAGCGGAACGATCCCCGCCACGTGACGGGATCGGGCTTGAGGAGCTCCGCGAACAGCGCGAGCTTCTCCTCGAACAGCTCGTCGTACTTCGACAGGTCGTACCCGAAGAGCGGATACGACTCGGTGAACGACCCGCGCCCGAGGATGACCTCGGCGCGCCCGTTCGAGATCGCATTCAGGGTCGAGAACCGCTGAAAGACGCGAACCGGATCGTCGGTGCTGAGAACCGTGACCGCAGATCCCAGCACGATCCGCTCGGTCCGCCCCGCGATTGCCGCGAGCACGACTTCCGGGGCCGAGATGGCAAAGTCGGCGCGATGGTGCTCGCCGACGCCGAAGCCATCGACGCCGACCTGTTCCGCCAGAACCGCTTCGGTGATGACGTCGCGCAACGCGTCTGCCTGGTTTCGCGTCCGGCCGCCCGAATCGAGTGTGACGTCTCCGAAGGTATCGAGTCCTAGTTGAACCGTATGAGGCATGTCGAGCTACGGATCCACTATATCCGTGCCCGACTCCCCCCTTATTCGTCTCGCAGCGCGACGACCGGATCGACGCCAATCGCGCGCCGCGCCGGAACGTAGCTCGCGAGCAGCGCGATGCCGACGAGCAGCAGGGGCACGAGGGCGAAGGTCGTCACGTCGGTCGTGCTGACCCCGAACAGCAGGCTGGCCATGACGCGCGTCAGCAGCAGCGCGCCGGCGATCCCGAGGACGACCCCGACGCCGGTCAGCTCCATGCCCTGCCGAAGCACCATCAGCACGATGTGGCTGCGCTGCGCGCCGAGTGCCATCCGCAGGCCGATGTCGTGGGCGCCCTGCGCGACGAGGTACGACATCACGCCGTAGACGCCGACGACCGCCAGAATCAGCGCGAACACCGCGAACGATCCGAGCATCATCATCGAGAAACGCTGACGCGCCAGTGAATGGCTCATCCGGCCCGCCATCGTCTGCACGTCGAAGACCGTGATCGTCGGATCGGCCGCCTGGACCGCGCGGACCACAGCGTTCGCGACGGCGCCCGGGTCGGAAGACGTCCTGGCGACGTGATAGCCCGCATTCGGCGTCGGACGGTACACGACGATGCGCCCGTCCACGTCGAGGCCGTACTGCTTGACGACGCCGACCACGCCGACGATCTTCATCTTGCGCTCCGGGTCGTTCCAGAGATGTTTGCCGAGGGCGTCGCCGTTGGGCCAGAAGCGCTGGGCGAACTTCTGGTCGATGAGGACCACGGGCTCAGCGTTCTGCGGCATGTCGAGATCGGTGAAAAACCGTCCCTGCACCAGCGGGATGCGCATGGTCTTGAAATAGTCGGTGGTCGCACCCCGCTGATCGACCTGCAGCTCCTGACCCGGCTGAGGCGTCCAGCCTTCGACGTTGATCGATCCCCAGCCGACCGACGAGGTGAACGGCAGCGATGACACCGCGCCTCGCGAGGAGACACCAGGCACCGCGGCGATCTTGTCGCCGAACTCACGGAAATACGCCACGGCCGCATCGCGGTTCTGGAACTGGCGCGCGCTCGGGCCCAGCCGCAGGGAGACGACATTCTCCGGATCGAACCCCGGCGACACGTTCTGAAGGCGGACGAAGCTGCGCACCAGCAGCCCGGCGCCAATCAGCAGCATGATCGACACGGCCACTTCCGAGACGACCAGCAGGCTGCGCAGCTTCCGCCGGGATCCAAATCCGCCTTCGCCTTGCGTGTTTCGACCGCCAGCTCTCAGTGACGTGTTGAGATCGACGCGCGCGGCGCGGAGCGCCGGGATCAGGCCGAAGAACAGCCCCGTCACGATCGACACCGCAAACGTAAAGGCGAGGACCGTGCCGTCGAGCGTGATGGCGTCGAGGCGCGGGATGTTGCCGGGATTGATGGTGCGCACCACGTACAGCGCGCCTTTCGCGAGCAGCAATCCCGCCGCGCCGCCCAGCAGCCCGAGCAGCAGGCTTTCCGTCAGCAGCTGACGGACGAGCCGCCGCCAGTTCGCGCCAAGGGCCGTCCGAACGGCCACCTCCTTCTGCCGGCTCGCGGCGCGGGTCAGCAGCAGGTTGGCGACGTTCGCGCAGGCAATGAGCAGGACGAGACCAACCGATCCGAGCAGGACCAGCACCGCCCGCCGGACGTCTCCGACGACGGAATCGAGGAGCGGAACCGTATCGATCGTGAAGGTCCGATCGCGTTTGTCCTTCTCGCGAATCCGTCCGGCGATCGCGCTGACATCGCTCCTGGCCTGCTCCATGGTCACGCCCGGCTTCAGGCGCGCCATGATGTTGTAGTTCTCGTCGCCGCGGCGCGTCACGGCATCCGCCCCGAACGGCAGCGGGAGAAACACGTCCATCTGCCGGATGCTGGCCACCGTCGGCATGATCTCGTCGTTCAGCAGAAAGTCCGGCGCGAGGACGCCCGCGACTTCGAACTGATTCTTGAGATCACCGGTGCCCGCCGAGATGTTGTTCAGCGTCAGGGTCCTGCCGATGATGTTCGGGTCGGCGCCGAACATCCGCCGCCAGAAGCCGTAACTCAGAATCACCACGGGCGGCTTGCCGGGCCGGTCTTCTTCCGGCAGCAGCAGGCGGCCATACAGCGGCCTGGCGCCAAGCAGCGTGAAAAGACTGGACGACGTCAGCAGTGCTTCGACGCGCTGCGGCTGCTCCAGGCCGAGCAGGGTCCCGCTCCGTCCCTGCGAAATGGACATCTCTTCGAACGACCGGTTCTCGGTCCGGACGTCGATGTACTGGCCGGGCGACGGCCAGTCCTGCGGGATGTTGATGCCGGGCGATCGCAGCCAGAGCACCGCGAGCCGCTCGGGCTCCGGATATGGCAGCGGCTTCAGCAGCAGGGCGTTGACCACGCTGAACATCGCGCTGTTCGCGCCGATGCCGATGGAGAGCGACGCGACGATGACGAGCGTCACGCCCGCGCTGCGGCCGAGCGTCCGGATGGCGTAGCGAAGGTCCTGGATGAATGCAGGCATGGGGTGTGGTGGTTCCTGGTTAACCGGCGGCGTTCGATGAGGGATGAGACGTGAAACGACTCGTCAGGGTTTGTTCAACGGGGGAGTATGTGCGATAAATTACTACCGTCCCTCGTGTCGCGAGTCACACGTTCGCTGACCATCGTCCGGTGAACACACTGACCCTGATGGCCCAAACCGAAACCCTGCCGATTCGCTGCGCGTCGTGTGGAGAGCCCGTCACGGTTGAGTTTCAACCGTATGTGAACCTCAAGGGCGTTCTCCAGTCCGAAAACGAATACCCCTGTCCTCACTGCTGGACCACGGTGGAAGTGCAGCTCCCCGGCCGTCTCGTGGACTGGTGGTCGGGACACCGTTCCGATCCGCTCGGGTGATGGAGATCACGACCATCCTCGTTCTGGCTCTGGCGGGCGGCGCGCTCATTGGCTGGTTTTTCGGGCGCCGATCCGTCGGCGATGAAGAGCGTCGCCGCTGGGGAGAAAAGCTTCGGAAGGAAATCGAGGACGCCGGTGGCGTCGACGCATGGAAGCGCGCGAAAGCGCCAGACCAGGCGCCCGTGCCCGACGTATCAGCCGAACTCGCACGGGCAGCGGCCGCAGGCTCCGACGATCATCCCCTCGCCGGTTCCCTGCTGACCGCCGGGGGCGTGTGGACCGTCATCGTGCTCACTGACGATGACGACGACCGCGGCCGACGGTTTGCGTTGAACCTCGTCCCGCCCAACCGACGGCCTGCCGACGCGATCCCGTTCATCGTTCGGGTTCCTCGCACGGTGATCACCCAGGAGCGGCCGCAGACGTGGGCGGCCGATCTGCGGGAGCAGCTCGCCGGCTGGATCAACACGAACGCGATCGAGCGCGGCGAGATGATCTGGTGGCCGAACGACCGGAGCTCAGGCACTGGTCTAGCAACCTAGACCAGTGCCGGAGCTGAGACTCAGCTGTCCCGAAGGGCGATGATGGGATCGACCCGGCTGGCACGCCGGGCTGGCACGAGGCTCGCGACGAGCGCGACGGCGACGAGCGCAGCCGACGCCCCTACGAAGCTCACCGGATCGCTGGGGCTCGCGAAGAGCAGGGTCCCCACGAGACGCGAGGCCGCCAGGGCGCCCGCGACTCCGACCACAACGCCCGCGCCAACGAGCGTCAGCCCCTGACGGAGCACGAGCGCGAGCACAGTCTGCCGGCCCGCGCCGAGCGCCATGCGCAGACCGATCTCGCGCGTGCGTTGGCCGACCGAATACGACATCACGCCGTAGAGACCCACGCAGGCCAGCACGAGCGCGAGGACACCGAACACGCCGAGCAGCCCCGCGGCCAGATTCACGGCCCAGAGCGACTGCGAGATGACGTCCTTGACGACCTGCGGGTTCTGCACTGGCATGCGCGGATCGTGCTGATGGATCACGCGTCGCACGGGCTCGATCGTCGCCGCGGGATCCCCGGCCGCCCGGACGTACAGAACCGCGGTATCGGTGTAGACCTGCGGCAGCGGCCGGTACGCGGCGGGTTGCGGGTCTTCACCCAGCGTTCCGTACTTCACGGTCTCGACGATGCCGATGACCTCGCGGTATTCGGATTCGGTGTAGAAGCGGAACCGCTTCCCGATGGCCTCGTCGCCCGGCCAGTATCGGCGCGCCATCGTCTCGTTCACGATCGCGACGGGCGGCCCGGTTCGATCGGCCTCCCGGAAATCACGGCCGCGCACGAGGGTGATGCCGGTCGTGGAAAAGTACCCGACATCGACGTCGATGGTCGTTGTGAGAACCGGCGGCGCCGATTCCTTTCCGTCCAGGAACACGCTCCTCTGCACGAAGCCGAACAGCGGAAGATTCGTCGCCCACGACGCCGCGGTCACGCCGGGAAGGGCGCGCACCGCGGTGGCGACGTCGCGGTAGAACTGCTCGGCGCGCGGCTGGTCGTAGCCCTGCTGCCCCGGCGTGACGTTCATGACCGCGACGTGTTCGGTGTCGAAGCCTGGATCGATCCGCGCGGCCGCCTGACTGCTGCGGAGAAACAGCGCGGCGGTGATGAGCGCCACGAGCGACAGGGCGACCTGACCCACGATGAGGAGGTTGCCGAGGCCGAACGTTCGTCGGCGGCGTCCCGCCGATCGGGTGTTGTCCTTCAGCGCCCCCACAACGTTCGCGCGCGACGCCTGGATGGCCGGCGCGAGCCCGAAGATGAGGCCGGTGAGAATCGACACGCCGAGCGTGAACGCGAGGACGGTCCCGTCGAGCGAGGGCTCGACGACGTTCTGAGGCGTGAACGCCGGCCGCGTGGACCAGATCACCCGCAGGCTCCAGAGCGCGATGACCACCCCGAGCGCGCCGCCGATGAGACTCAGCACGACGTTTTCGGTCATCAGCTGCCGCACCAGCCTCGAGCGATTGGCACCCAGCGCGAGCCGGACCGCAATCTCCTGGCTGCGGGCGGTCGCGCGCGCGAGCAGCAGATTCGCGACGTTCGAGCACGCGATGAGCAGGACGAGGCCGACGATCACCATCAGCACGCTGCCGCCGAGCACCATCGCATCGCGCACGCCCGGAAAGATGGTCGCGCTTGTCAGGGGCCGCAAGGTGATCGTGCGACCCTTGTTCGGCGCCGGATGTTCCGCCTCGAGCGCCTTGGCGAGCGTCACCATCTCCGCGCCGGCCTGCCCGATCGTGACACCGGGCTTCAGCCGCGCCGCGACGTTGAACGCGAGCGCGCGCCGTTCGTCCACCCAGGATCGGAACTGCGACGGCAGCAGCTCCCGATACATCATCGTCGGCGCCCACGCATCGGGGCCGAAGAGCGAGTTCACCCCGCGGAACCCCTCCGGCGCCACGCCCACGACGGTGAACGCGGCGCCGTTCACGGTCACGGTTCGCCCGACGATGTCGGACGCGCCGCCGAAACGGCGCTGCCACGTGCGGTGACCGAGGACGATGACCGGCGACGCGCCCGGCACACGGTCGTCTTCCGGTCCGATCACGCGACCGGACAGCGGCCGGACGCCGAGCGTCGAGAAATAATTGCCGGTGACGAGCTCCATGAAGATCTGCTCGCCTTCTCCGCCCGTGGACAAGCTACCCGGTATCGGAAAGGAGTACGCGGCCATCGCGGAAAACGACTGGCTGCGATCGCGGAAATCGCGATAGTTCGGAAGGGACACCTGCAGCACGTTGCCGAGCTGCGAGGTGTTGTTCGTATCCACCGTGTAGACGGCGACGACCTCCGAAACGCGATCGACGGGCAGCGGATTCAGGAACAGCGCGTTGATGATCGTGAAGATGGTCGTGTTGACGCCGATGCCGAGGGCAAGCGACCCGACGGCCGTCAGGGCGAAGGCCGGCGCTTTCGTGAACGTGCGGAGCGCGAAGCGGATGTCTTTCCAGAGCCGTTCCATGGGTCAGCTCCTCGACGAGATCACGGCCTTGTGACGATCAAACGAGCCCGGTCGTTCCACGCTCTGACGGCGGCCCCAAACAACCGCAGTCGGCGAGAGAAGAATACAGGAGGGGCATCCGGGCTCTCCTGCGGCAATTCGGAGCGGGCGCGATGTACGGTCGGTCCAATTCACTGGATTCGAGATTTCAAGCGTCCGTACCTGGGCCGGGGCGCTGGAAGGACGCACGGGATTTTCGGCGGTTATCCTGGAGGCACGTGAATTGCCGTCTAGCCCGGTGCCAGCGTCCCGTACGGGAGTTCGTCATGCGATCACGGTCCGTTCCGTTTTTCACCCTGCTGCTCTCCTCATGGATTCTGGTCACTCCGGCATTGGCACAGTCCGAGCGCCCGACCATGGAAGTCGCCGGACAAGCCGCGCTGCTGCGATTGAACGATTCGGGCACCAACGCCGGTATCGGCGGGCGCTTTGGGCTGGAGCTGTCCCGCTGGGTGTCGCTCGACGCGGAAGTGAATTTCTTTCCGAAAGACGAGTACGAGATCGTCCCGTCAGCCGATCCGCCCCCCGTACGGGTCTCCTACAGTCGTCGCCGAACCGACGTGCTGGCGGGCGTCAAGGTCGGCCTCCGCGGCGATCGGTTCGGGCTCTTCGGAAAGGTCCGTCCGGGCTTCACGCGCCTCACCGATCAGGGCATCGACTGCGTCGGCGCCATGTGCGCGCTGGTGCTCTTCGCCCGTCCCGAGTACCGCACGGAATTCGCGCTCGATCTTGGCGGCATTGTCGAGTTCTATCCAACCCGGCGAACGGTGGCGAGAGTCGACGTCGGCGACGTGATGATTCGAAATCGCGGCACGGCCGTGCCGCCTTGTGCCGACTGCACGACCCACAACTTCACGTCGCGGTTCGGCTTTGGTCTGAGGTTCTAGGCTGATCAGGCCTCCCGTCCGGTTTGGAGCAGCTCCTTCAGGACGGCGGGATCCCCCGGTTTGATCAGACACGCGTCGAACCCGGCAGCGCGGCACTTCTCCTGAACACCCGCACGTCCGTCGCCGGTGTAGGCGATGAGCAGCGGCCGCGTGGCCGGTAACGCTTCGCGCAGGAGACCAGCGAGCGCGTATCCGCTGACACCCGGCAAACCGATGTCCACGATGGCGCAGTCCGGCTGAAAAGCCTTCGCCTCCGTGACGGCACTTGCGGCGTTCCCCGCGACCGCGACTTCATGCCCAAACGCACCCAGCAGTCGCGTCAGGGACTTCGTGACTTCTTCGCGATCGTCGACGATGAGCACCTTCCTGGCGCGTGCCGCGGCCGGAGAGGATTCGTTCGTCGATGGCGGACCCTCCGAAGAAGGGGCGTCGCTGGCGCGAACCGTTGGCAACCAGACGCTGAACTCGCTCCCTGCGCCGAGACCAGCGCTCCGCGCCTCGATGCGACCGCCAAGCAGTCCCAGGACGCGTCGCACCACGCTCAGTCCCAGCCCCAATCCGCCGCTGATTCGAGCGAGTGTGTGGTCGGCCTGGGTGAAGGGCTCGAAGATGCGTTCCAGATCCGACGACGCAATGCCGACGCCGTTGTCGCGGACGCGCAGCACCGCTTCATCACCGTGCCGTTCGAGCGTCAGCGTGATCTGTCCGCCGCGTTCGGTGTACTTGGCGGCGTTCTCGAGCAGGTTGCTGATCACCTGGTTCAACCTGTGCGGATCGCCATCGACGAGGATGGGCCGATCGGGGAGCGCGCACGTGAGCGTATGCCGGCGCCGCTCCACGAGCGGCCGGACTGAGGCGACCGCCTGCCCGGCGACCTCCACGAGATTGAGACGTTCTCGCGCGATCGCCAGAAGACCGCGATCGACTCGGACGATGTCCACGAGCTCGTCCACGAATTTCGCGAGCCGTCGTGTCTGCGTCTCGATCTCCTCGTACGCCGCGGCCGTTGCCGGATCGACCTCGGTCGCGCGCAGCAGGTGAATCGCGTGAGTGATCGGCGTGAGCGGGTGTCGCAGCTCGTGGGCCAGCATCGCCAGGAAGTCGTCCTTCCTCCGGCTGTTGACGATCAGACCCTCGGCGGCGTTCACGCGTTGCGTGACGTCGTCGATGGCAAGCAGCACGAGACGCCCGCGTTCCTGGTCACCGGGGATCCTCCTTGCGTTGAGCGTCACGACGCGCCGGCCGTGCGCGGGGAGGTCCAACGTGATCTCCCAGTCCTCCAACGGTGTCCCGCCGCGGATGACGTCGCTCAGCTTCTGGCGCAACCCGGGAATTTGCCCGGGGTCCCCCAACGCGTCGTCAATCAGAACGCCTTCGACACTCTCCAGTCGGATGTCCAGGTCGGTGATGAATGCCGCATTCACCCGCTTGATCCGGCCTTCTCCATCGATGATCGCAAGCGGCGAACGCACGGTCGCGATGATGGCGTCCGCGTATGCCAGAGCGCGCGCTGACGCAAGCCGCGCTTGTTCCGTCTCGACGTTGAGGATGCCGAGATCGCGGTTCCGGCTCTGCAACTCCTCGATCGTCGTCGTGAGCTCCTCGTTGGTCGACTCGAGCTCTTCCTTGGCGGTCTCCAGCTCTTCGTTCGTGCTCTGGTACTCTTCGTTCGCTGAGAGCATCTCTTCGTGTGCTGACTTGAGCTCTTCCTGGATCGCGCCGGACTCCTCTATCGCGGTCCGGAGATAGTCGCGCATGGTTTGGATCTCGTGCTGCAGCTGGTCGAGGCGTCGATCCTTCTCGGAGTCGGGCAGCGTGCGGTCGGGTGGCGTCCCTGAACGACGCTCACTGGGCGCGTGGGATCCGTCGTCGAGCAGGATCAGCAGCCACGGCGCGCGGGTGTGGCCCGCCAGCGGCACGACCTCGATGCTGACGTCACTCGTGCCGTCCAGGTGCAGCCCGTCGCGGCGCACGGAGAGACCCGTTTCGCGGGCCTGCCGGATCGCCGGCAAGAGCTCGACCAGGAGCTCTGGCCGGACGACGCGTCGCAGATCGAGACTCGGCGGACCGCCAGCCGGCTCGAGGAATGGGCCCGTCCGCCCGCGAAACTGCTGGATATTGAGAGCCTCGTCGACCAGGAGGCTGGCCGGCGCAAACCGGGCCAGCAACCACCGGTCGGCCTCTCGCGGGAGGGAGTCGGCGTCGAGGGCACGCGGCTGGTCGCCCGTCCGCTCGGGAGCGACAGCGTCGGTACGGGCCCCCGTGGCTCCTGGTCGTTCCCACACCGGAGCCGGGACGTCGACGGTAAATGCGAAAGCGCTTGTCCATCTGCTCGAACAGCTCGGACGCCTGGCCGACAGTTTCGGCGGGACCGACCAGGAGCATCCCGTTCGGACGCAGCGCGAAGTGCAAGGACTGGAAGACCCGCCGCTGGGCGACCTCGTCCAGGTAGATGAGCAGATTGCGGCAACTGACCAGATCGAGGCGAGAGAACGGTGGGTCGCTCGTCACGTCCTGCCGCGCGAAGATGCACAGGTCGCGGATCTCTTTTCCGATCCGGTAGCCGTCGCCGAGTCCCTCGAAAAAACGCTGAAGGCGCTCGTGCGAAACGTCTCGCGTGATATTGCTATGGTACACGCCGGCCCGCGCCTTCTCGAGCGCCGCCTCGCTGACATCGGATCCAAAGACCTGCACCTCAGAGGGCGAAATACGATCGCCCATGAATTCCAGGAGCTCGATCACGACCGAGTACACCTCTTCGCCGGTGGCACATCCCGGCACCCAGATCCTGATCGGCTGCCTCGAACTCCGGCGGTCGCGCAAGGCCGGGAACACGTGCTGCCGCAGCGCTTCGGAGGAGTCCGAATCGCGGAAGAATTCGGTGACCCGCACCAGGAAATCCTGATGGAGCGTAGCCAATTCCCCTGGATCGCTTTCGATCAGGGTGGCGTACTCGTCGAGGCTCTCGATGCCCCGCAGCGTCATGCGCCGCTGGAGGCGCCGGCGCAACGTGCTTCGCTTGTAATGGATGAAGTCGAGCCCGTGCGACGCGCGGAGTCGCCGAAAGATTCGTTTCAGCAACGCCTCATCTCCGTCGGTGGCGTCGGGCAGCGTCGTCAATGGGGATTGCGGTGCCACACCCCGGAGTGAGGGTTGTCCGCTCAGCCGCGCGAGCTCGCGCCCGATTTCTGCCGGGCTCAGTACCCAGTCGACGCAGCCGGTTTCGATCGCGTGTCGAGGCATGTTCGGGAATCGCGCGGAGTCTGGTCTTTGCGCGAACACGATGCCCCCCTCGTGCTTGATCGCCTGGACGCCGAGCGAGCCATCAGAGTCGCCACCCGAGAGCACGACGCCAATCGCATCGTCGGCATATTCGGTCGCGAGCGACCTGAACAACGCATCGACGGGAAGGTGGTGGTCGAAAGCCGGCCGGTCCGTCAGGTGAAAGCGTCCAGCCGCTACGGTGAGCGTCTTATTGGGCGGGATGACATAGACATGATGCGGCTGCACGGCCTCGCCGTCGAGCGCCAGGGTCACCGGTACAGCAGTTTTTCTCGCCAGGATCTCAGGTAACAGGCTCTCGTGGCGCGGGTCGAGATGCTGAACGACGACACACGCCATGGCGGTGCCGGCCGGAAGTGCGCTGAGCAACTCGCTGACGGCCTCGAGGCCACCGGCCGATGCGCCGATTCCGGCCACGCGGAGGGACATCGATGATTATTGCCCGCCACCAGCGAACCCGGGGACGGGGTGCCAGCGATCCTAGTCGAACAAGCGCCCGATTGTCTGCCAGCATGTGCGAAGGTCTGCCGGCGGCCGGGCGTGAGCGAGCAGACCTTCTACCGCTGGAAACGGCCGTTCAGCGAGTTGGCCAGATTCCGCAGTTCGAAGTTCGCAGTTCGAACTTTGAAGTTCAGGTTGCGGGGTTTTTCAGCAACCTGCTCGGGGCGCCCCGGCGCGTCCTGCCTCAGTCAGCGATCACGATCGGACCGGGGCCGGCCACGCGCGGCAACCCGCACACCTTGCCGGCGGCGACCTCGCGTTGCGCCGTGCTCGTCATCTTGTGGCCTGCCGGCACTCGCGGACTGCACCCGCGCATCAACTGCGCGGTGCGGAGCGCCGAAAGTTTGGAGAACTCGAATGCGCCGATTTCAACCGACCGAAACAGCATGATCTGACTCCTTCGGGGCAGGACACCTGCCATGGGCCTCGATTGAGTGCGATTCGCGCGTCATCGGCGCTCGCGATCGCCGGTCTGCTCGGCGTCGTAGAGTACCTGAGCGATGGATCCGGAAGAACGGCTGCGGCCGATCATCAGCGCAATGCCAGGTGGGACGCAGATCAGGAATATCCATCCCAGGTATTCGGCCGGCGAGATGCCGGGGCTCAAGAACGACACCCGACAAGCCAGCGTCAGGAGAATGACGGACAACCAACCAAGAGGAGCCGAAGCGGTGAAACGCTTGAGAGACACGTAACCTCCGAAGCCGGATGTCACGCGCCATCGGGATTGTGGAGCGCAGGCAGTCCGGCGAACGATGATGCCGGTCGGCGTGCACTCAATTGGAATGCGACTCGGAACGCTGGCGGGCGTCAGATCAAGCTGACCCTCTCAGTATACGCGACTTTCGGCCTGTCCGGCGGACAGGCCGGCTGCCGTGACCCTTGTGAGCGCGCTGAGCCCTAACAGTCGCCGACTGCCGGAACGCCGTTTGCACCAACCTATCTCTACGATCGGTCAAAGCCCATTTCGTCGTGAGAACCCGACGTAGCGGGCCGCGAGTCGCCGACGGCGGCCGCGGGATCCCACGGCATGTCGTGCCTGACGCTCGACCAGGGCCGGCATTGGTTGAAAGGAGATCCCCATGTCCATCCCGCGACAGACACTCGCGGTCTTTGCAACCATCGCGGTCGTCGCTGGCGTGGGCTGCAACCGCGCCCTCACGCCTGAAGAGGCCAGCGCCAAGGGTGACGCGCTGCTCAAGGAACTGAGCAAGAACCTGTCAGCCCTTCAGACGTTCGCGTACACCGCCGACGAGCGGCGCGAAGTGATCAAAGGTGGCGCCAAGACGGAACGGCGCGCTTCGCGACGCGTCACCGTGCGGCGGCCCAATGGGATTGCCTTCACGACGACCGGCGAGAACAGTGACGGGACAGGCTGGTACGACGGCCAACACCTGACGCTGGTCTCGAACCGCGCCAAGGTGTGGGCTCGCGGGCCGATGCCGCCCACCCTCGATGAAGCCCTGGACTTTCTGCTCGCCGAATACGCGATCCCCATGCCGTCGGCGGACCTGCTGTACACCTCTCCCGTACGATGCGCTCATGACCAAGGACACGAAGGGCGGCTGGGTGGACCAGCAGAGAATCGGCGATCTGACGTGCGATCACCTGGCCTACAAGCAGGACGTCGTCGACTGGGAGGTCTGGCTCGGCCCGAAACGTCAGTTGCCGTGCCAGTTCAAGATCATCTACAAGTCCGATCCCGGTCAGCCGTCGACGACGGTTACCTACAGCGACTTCGATGCGTCACCAAAGATCTCTGACGACACGTTCACGGCAAAGATCCCGGACGGATACCAGCGCATCAAGATCATGCGTCACGCCACCGTGAACGATCCCAAGGTTGAAGCCGCGGCCGAGCCGGGCAAGAAAAAGTAGTTCCGGTGACCCCGTTCGGCCCCGTTGAGGATTGAGGAGAAGAGAATGTTCAATCACATGACGTATCAGGGTCTCCCGCTTCGCCGGACGCGCGCCTTCCGTCTCGCTGTCGTTGCATCGGGCGCGCTCTTCGTGCTGTCGACCGTGGAGATCTCGGCCCAGCGAAAAGCCTCTGGCGGTTCGGCGAAGCAATCCCGCTCGACGAGTGACAGAGGCGGGGCAAGCAAGTCGAACAACTACAACCGGGATACCAACCGCGACACCAGCGCCAACAGAAACACGACCGCCAACAGAAACACGAACACCAACGCAAACAGAAACACCAACGTGAATCGCAACACGAACGTGAACAACAACGTGAACGTCAACCGGAATGTGAACGTCAACACCGGCGCCGGATACAACAGGCCGGGCGGCGTGGCGGTCGGTGACGAAGGCGCCGTGGCCGTCGGACGGCACGGTGCGGTGGCCGTGGGCGAAGATGGCGCCGCCGCCGTCGGCCGGGGTGGGGCCGTCGTCGCGGGTGACGAAGGGTTTGCTGGTGTCGGGCGATATGGCGCCGTGGTCGGCGGCGAGTACGATGATTCGTACGAAGGCTGGCGGGTGGGCGCGGGCGTGGCGGGTGTGGCCGCCGGCATCGCGATCGGAACGATGTTCGCCAAGCCGCCGACGACACACGTGACGGTCGTCACCGGTGGCACCAACTACATGTACTCCGACGGCTCGTATTTCGAACAGGTGTACTACGGCGGTGAGGTGTCCTATCGCGTCGTCACTGCCCCCGCCGGCGCGATCATCACCACCCTGCCCGGCGGATGCACGACCACAGTGATGGGCGGTGTCTCGGTGCAGCAGTGCGGCACCACCTACTACCAGCGTGTGAGCACAGGCTACCAGGTCGTCGTGTTCTGAGGTCTTAAAGCGTTTTCGAGAAGCGTGTAGCAGGCTGCAGGCCGAATTTGCCGCAGCGCGCCTGACGGTCTGCTCAGCGGAAGGTGCGCGAGCGTGCGGCTGAGGCCAGCAGCGTGCTACATGCTTCTCGAAAACGTCCATTATTCCAACGACTGCGAGGACGGATAACAGATTCCGGGTGGATTCTGATAGCAAACACATCCGTTGGATGTGCACACTCTGATCACGTACCCGATTTCCAACCGCCGGAAGGACACCTCACAAAGCGGACCACCGATTCTGAAGATAGCGAGCATTTCTGCGATCGTCCGCTGGAATCCCGGCTCCAGCGTTTCACCATGCAGGCGAGCCACGCGCAATTTGTGTTGTTCGCCCATGATTTACCCCGTTCTGGCAGGCGCCTCATCGGATCCCATCTGCTCGACATAACAAGGGATGACACAACTTTTGGCTTTTGTTACGTGCCGAGGGGGATGCCCGTATTTCAGCGGCCTGCTCTACAGCGTTTTTTCAGCTCGCACGGCTCTCGCCTGACAGTTTTGGCGGTGACCGTCGTGTCTTGAAATGCCAAACGGCTAAAGGTGATCAACCTGCCCGCCGACAGAGGCATCAGGGTCGTGTAGACGGCGCTGATCGAGGCGCGACGTCAAGCTCCCATACGCTGACCAGGACAAGCGAGGCTGTCGTGCGAAACAGACATCTCATGCTGTTCGGTCTTGTCGTGTTCCTTGCCCCTGCCCTTCTTGCGCAGGCGGACAGGGCAGACATCTTCATCAAGGACGAAATGCAGAGGCAGAACATCCCAGGCCTCTCGCTCGTGGTGCTCAAGGACGGTCAGATTGTCAAGAGCGCGGGCTATGGCGTCGCGAACATCAACCTCAAGATGCCTGCCACGCCTGAAACCATCTACAAGATTGCGTCGGTCAGCAAGCAGTTCATTGCCACTGGAATCATGCTGCTCGTCCAGGAGGGCAAGGTTGGACTGAATGACCCGGTCCGCAAGTACCTCCAGCGCTCACCAGATGCCTGGAAGCCCATCACCATTCGCCATCTTCTGACCCACACGTCAGGCCTCATGCGCGACGCGCCTGGCTTCGATTCGACCAAAGTTCAGCTCGATGGAGAGGTGATCAAGAGCGCCTACTCTCTCCCGCTGCGTTTCGATCCGGGAGACAAGTGGGAATACTCCAATCTCGGCTACTTCATCCTGGCCGAGGTCATCCGCAGGGTGTCCAATCAGCACTGGGTTGAGTACCTCACCGAGAAGGTCTTCAAGCCGTCCGGCATGACGGCGACGTACCCGACGAACACGGGCATGAGTCTGCCGAACCGGGCACTCGGCTATTCCGACAGCCACAAGTTGCTGATCGCCGCTGATTGGCGCGCCCTTCGGCCGAGCGGCGCGTTTCTTTCCACGGTCGCGGATCTGGCCAAATGGGACGCCGCGCTTTATACCGACAAGATTCTCACCGACGCCAGCCGACGCCAGATGTGGACGCCGGCGAAGCTGAACAACGGCACGTCGCATCCGTACGGCTTCGGTTGGGAGCTCAGCTCGTTCAGGGGTCACCGGCTCGTGTATCAGAGCGGCGCGGTGCCGGGGTTTCGCGCCCAGATCGCGCGGTTCGTCGACGACAACGTGACGGTCATCGTCCTGATGAACCTGGACGACGTCGATCCAGATGCGGTTGTGCGTGGCGTGCTGTCGATCTATCTGCCCTAGCAGGCCAGCCGCCTCACCACCGCCCGCTCGCGTCGCGCAGCGCGTAGTACACCTGGTCCATCGTCTGTCGAAGTGCGCGGCCCGCCGCGTCGTTTCCACTCTCGGGCTGCAGGTGGATGCCGTCGTAGAGCATCTCCTTGAGGTCGTGCCGCATCATCTCCTCGAAGACATAGCTCACCGGGACGTGCTTCTTTCGCCCGAGCTCGGCGACCGCGCGGTTGAATTGTTCCTGACCCCGTTGGTCGCGTTTGTCGTATCCCCGGGGCGGAATCGTGGCCAGCACGGGGACAGTGCCAAACTCGATGCAGGCGTCAAGCACCACGCCGAGGTTGCGCATCGCGTCCGAGATTGACACGCGACGGTCCACGTCGTTGGTGCCGTACATCACGATGGCGAACTCGGGCCGCGCGCCAGCCAGGTACGCCTTGATGTTCGCTGCCCCGTATTCGGTTGTGACCGTGCCGACACCCTGCCGCACCGTGAGACCACGGGCAAGCCACGATCCCAGGGTGTGCGTGTAGACCGCAGCCGCAGTGAGACTATCCCCGGCAAAGAGAAACACGTCGGGCCGTACCTTGCCAGCCCCGCGCGCATGCACCTGCCGGACATGCTCGGCATAGGTGGCTCTATCGACAACCCAAGGCGGCGCGCTTCCCGAGGCTGGTTTCGTCGCGGCAGCCACCGTGGGAGTGACTGCCACGTCGGACGAGGGAGTCGAGAGGTTGTTCTCGTAGTCGGCCGCGGTTATTCGGTACGAATAGGTTTCCAGGGATGTGGGCCGATCCCGATACGAAGGCCGAACGGACTCGCCGATCTTCTCCCACGTACCGGTGCCGGTCTTCCGGTGGACGCTGTACACCACCGCGAACGTGTCGTCGGCCGGTTCTTGCCAGGTCAGGGCGACAGAGCCGTCCACTTCAGGGTTGGCACGCACGCCGGTTGGCGCACCAGGCGGTTGTGTGTCCGGGCCCCGATAGACGACGAGCTTGTCAATCCAGAACTCGGCGGCGGGCCCAACTTCGCGGCCGTGGAAGAGCAGGCTTGCGAAATCGGTCTCCGATTCAATCTTTCGGTCAAGTGGGTCTGAGTTGTAGTGAAAGTCTTCTACCGCAAAAACCACCGGGTGCCATTCGTCGTCGAAGACGCGCGACGGAGATGCCGGCGTGGTGTTGTCCTGTCGACGCTGGTCGAACACGTTCACCGCCACCGTACGCATGGACCTTGCCCTGACCACGAACGCAATTCTCAGGCCCGATGACCCCTTGATGGGCAGCGGTACGCTGGCGCCGATGTACTTCCCTTCCTTGACCCTTGCGACGTGAAGACTTTGCCCACTCAGTGCCTGAGTCGACGAATCCGCGACGAGCCTGCCCTGCGCGGAGTCGGTTGGCGCGAAGGGATTCTTGCCGGCGTCGAAGTCGAGCTTCAGATAGACCTGCGGGCCAGCTTGCGCGGCCGCCAAGGCCGCCTTGCGTAGACCTGCCTCGCCCCCGCAGATCAAGGTGAAGACGAGAACGACAAGGGCGGAAGCCCTCAGATCAGCCGGAGTGGACAACGCCTCAGTCTACCCCTCCCGGCAGTCGGACTAAACCGGCCGATTACCGAAGTGGCACGACCTCTGCCTCGTTGCGGTGACAGTCGCACGGCGTTCACTATTTCCGTGGTATTCGAGCAGGCTGTCGCTGACGGGCCGCGACATGTCGTGGAAAAGCCGGTGGCGAACACGGTACTCAACCCATGAAGATTCCGATTGTTTGCATCGCGTGTCTCGCCGTTCTCGGCCATGCTGCCGTGACTGGCGCGCAGCCCACGACGCCGCCAATGCCGGCGCAGGTCGCGCCGCCGTTCGACCTCACCCTTCCACCCGGCCTGCTGGCCGCTTCGATCACGTCACCCGCCGCGCGGGACGCGACCGATACCCTGGGTCAGAAGCCGCCCTCCGGCCTCGAGGGGCGGGAGTGCGAGGGCTGTCCGAAGCGGAGCGTCGGCAAGTCGCTCTTCCAGGTCACGATCATCAACGTCGCCTACGGGGCGGCGAACCTGATACGCGGCCAGGTCACCGCGAGAATCACGCCCAAGACGTGGTGGGACAACATGGAGCACGGTTGGGTCTGGGACCTGGACGACTTCAAGGTCAACCAGATTGGCCACCCCTACCAAGGCAACAACTACTACACGGCCGGTCGCGCCAATGGCCTGAGCTTCTACGAGTCGGCGGCCGTGGCCGCGTTCGGTAGCGGCACCTGGGAGTACTTCGGCGAAACGAACCTGCCCTCGCTGAACGACTTCATCAACACCACACTCGGCGGGATCGCGCTCGGAGAGATGTTCCATCGCGCCGGCTGGCTGGTGCGCAACACGCGCGCCACGGGACGCGGCCGCCTGTGGAGCGAGATTGGGGCGATGGCTCTGGACCCGGTGACCGGCGCCAATCGGTTCATCACGGGTGACGCCTCCCGTGTGACGGAGAAGCCCGCGTCACTCGTGCCGTCGAGCCTCGGCGGCATCATGGCGGCCGGCGTGCTCTGGCGAGGTTCAGAGACCCGCGCGATCGATGCGAGAGGCCAGCCATTTCTCGAGATGGACCTGCTCTACGGAGACCCGAAAACCGGGCGCAGCTTTACACCGTACGAGGCCTTCGCCCTCCGCCTGCGCTTCGGAGGGGGCGCGGGGTTCAGCGAGGCCAAGGTGAGAGGGCGCCTGGCTGGCATGCCGATCAAAAACAGCAACTTTCAATTCGGCGTGCTCCAGAGCTATGACTTCCAGACCAATGACGCGTATAGCACGGGGTCGCAGTCGTTCGAAGCGGCCGTCGCGCTGACGCAGAAGCTGTCGACGCGAACGAGCATGTGGCTGATGGGATGGGGTGGCGCCACCGTGCTCGGCGCCGTCGATTCTCTTCCACTCGGCGTCACCGAACGTCCCGAGGAGGAGGAACCTGGACCGGATTCAGGGGACCAGGGTGTCTCGGAAGGTCCCCGGTTCTACGACTACGGGCCCGGCGGGAACTTCGGGTTCACCGCGGAATTCTCCCACGACGGGCGCATGTTTGCCCTGCTCAGCTACGAAGGGCGCCACCTGTACTCGCTCGATGGCGTCCGCGCGAATCATTTCCTGAGCCGCACGCGATTGGACCTGCTGCTGCCGTTGCGCGGGCGGTTCGGGTTCGGCACGTCGGCCGAGTACCTCCTTCGTCGCACCTATTACCAGGACGAGAATCTTTCGAAGCAGAAATATAGCTATCCGCAGATTCGCGCGTACTTCACGTGGAGGCTGTCGTGACACGACTGCTGCGCGTGGCACGCTGCGTCTGCACCGCCGGCTTCATCGGGCTCGTCCCGGCTTCTGCCGGAGCCCAGTCCGCTCCACAGGCCCCTTCCGCGCCCACGACTGCCGGAGCGAACCTATCGAAACTGTGGCTGGTGGCTGGGGGCGGGATCACGACCCTCCGGGGCGATTGTCAAACCTGCGAGGAAGATTTTCCGTACCGCCACGCGGGGAGCGTGCTGGCCGACATCGGGTACCGCGTGCATGAACGGATGGACGTCGGCGCCGAGGTTCTCTGGCTGAGGTCTGGGACGGAGGACGGCAGCATCCGCACGATCCACCTCGATGCGGTCGCGCAGTTCCGGCCCTGGAGGTCGCAGGGATTCTTCGTAAAGGGGGGCGCCGGCATGGGATTCATCCGTAACTGGGTGGACGCGACCGGCCCTGATGCGATCAACTCCAAGGCTCTGTCGGTCGTGATTGGTGCCGGCTGGACCTTCCTCCCCACCTCGCGCGTCGGCCTGCAGGTTTTCGGCATGCAGCACGCCGGTGCGCTCGGGGACCTGCAGACGGCTACCGGCGCCGTTTCCGACGTCATGGGTAACTTCTGGACGCTCGGCGCGGGCGTCGTCTTTCGCTGACGGCGAGAGATGGACCGGCGCTCCTCCCCCAGTCCGGAGCCTGCCCGTCTCGCCCGTCAAGGACTGAAGACGCGCTCGACCGGCTGGAGGCGCTGGGCTCCCGGGCTGCAGACTCTTCGTCAGTACCGAATCGTCGTGGCTGCGGCACGACCTCGTCGCCGGCCTCGTCATGACGACGATGCTCGTACCGGTCGGCATCGCGTACGCAGAGGCATCGGGCGTGCCCGGTATCAACGGGCTCTACGCGACCATCATCCCGCTGCTCGCGTACGCGGTCTTCGGTCCGAGCCGCATTCTCGTTCTGGGTCCGGACTCGGCGCTCGCGGCCGTGATTCTTGCGGTCGTCCTGCCGCTGTCGGCGGGCGACCCGCAACGGGCGGTGGCACCCGGTGCCGCGATGGCGATTGTCTCCGGGATCGTGTGCGTGGCGGCCGGCCTCGCGCGTCTGGGCTTCATTACCGAGTTGCTGTCGAAGCCGATCCGCTACGGCTACATGAACGGCATTGCGCTGACGGTGCTGCTGAGCCAGATTCCGAAGCTCTTCGGCTTTTCGGTTTCCGCCGACGGTCCCTTGCGCCAGGCGTGGGGAATCGTCGAGAAGATCGCGGCGGGGAACACGAACATCGTCGTGCTCGGAATTGGCGCCAGCACGCTCGCGTTGATTCTGCTGCTGAAGCGGCGGCCGCGGGTCCCCGGCATCCTGATTGGCGTGACGGCTGCCACCGTCGTGGTCGCGGCGTTCGATCTTGCAGCCCGCGCCGGCGTTGCTGTGCTGGGTCCGTTGCCTCAGGGACTGCCGGCGCCGAGCCTGCCGCTCATTCCGCTCGAGATGCTCGGACCCATACTCATGGGCGGCGTCGCGGTTGCCCTCGTGTCGTTCGCGGACACGAGCGTGCTTTCGCGAACCTATGCCGCGCGTCTGCGCACACCGGTCGACCCGAATCAGGAGATGACGGGTCTGGGGATCGCCAACCTCGCGGCCGGCTTCTTTCAGGGCATTCCGATCAGCAGCAGTTCTTCGCGCACGCCGGTCGCTGAAGCGGCGGGCGCCAGGACCCAGCTGACAAGCGTCGTCGGTGCGATCGCGATCGCGTTGCTACTCGTGCTTGCGCCCATGCTGCTGAAGGATCTGCCGCAGACGGCTCTCGCGGCAGTGGTCATCGCTTCGGCCATCGGGTTGTTCGAAGTGTCCGACCTGGCGCGCATCTATCGCATCCAACGCTGGGAGTTCTGGCTGTCAATGACCTGCTTCGCGGGCGTGGCCGTTTTCGGCGCCATCCCGGGCATTGCGCTCGCGATCGTGATTGCGGTGATCGAGTTCCTCTGGGATGGCTGGCGGCCGCATTCGGCCGTGCTCGGTCGCGTCGACCAGGTGAAGGGGTATCACGATATCAGCCGGTACCCTGACGCACGTCTGATCCCGGGGCTCGTGTTGTTCCGGTGGGACGCTCCGCTCTTCTTTGCCAACGCCGAGTTGTTCCACGAACGGGTCCTCGACGCCGTTGAGAGCTCACCGACGCCGGTTCATTGGCTGGTGGTCTCGGCCGAGCCGGTGACCAGCATCGACGTCACCGCCGCCGACGCTATCGCCGAGCTCGACGACACGCTGCGCGCCGACGGCATCACGATGTGTTTCGCAGAGATGAAGGATCCGGTGAAGGACAAGCTCAAACGCTTCGGGCTTTTCACGCGCTTCGGCGACCACGTTTTTCGCCACTCTCGGCGAAGCGGTCAGCGCCTATCTCGCCGTCCATCCGGTCGAGTGGGTCGACTGGGAGGATCGCAGGCCGGAGAAATGAGCGACGTGGAATCGCCATCATCATCGGCGCGCCGCCAGCAAGCGACATGGCAATCGTCCCGGCTCCGGCGGGGTAGAATCTCACTCATGTCCCGAGCGTTCTGGACGCTTTGTCTGTCGCTGCTCCTCCTGGTGCCTCGCCTGGCGAGCGGTCAGAGCCTGACCGGCACGCTCGTCGTGACCGTCAGAGATCAGCAGGGACAGCCGATTCCCGGCGCCACGGTCAGCATCAGTTCGCCGGCGCTCATTGGCGCTCCAGCCCGCCAACCCACGAACGAGAAAGGTCAGGTGCGTTTCCTGGCGCTGCCTCCCGGGGACTATGCGCTCGACATCGAGCTCAAGGGATTCGCCCCCCGGCACGTCGAGAGCATCAACATCGGACCGGGCGCGACGATCGAACGATTGGCGATTCTGAATCTTGCCGGCGTCTCCGAGTCGGTCATCGTCGAAGGCGAGGGCTCCCGCATTGAAGCACGGAGCAGCGGGATCGAAACGCGGTTTCAGCGTGAGCTCCTTGACACGATTCCCACACGGCGCTTCAGCATGGTGGACCCCCTGCGGGCCGCGCCCGGGATGTCGCCCACCTCGACCGCCAACGGGACGAACAACACCGTGTCGTCGTTCGGGTCGAGCACGAACGAGAACACGTTTCTCATCGACGGCACGAACTTCACGTGCCCGTGCAGCGGGTTCGCGCGCTCCGAGCCCGGCGTCGACTTCATCCAGGAAATACAGGTCCAGTCCGTGGGGATCTCTGCCGAATACGGCAACATGCAGGGCGCCGTCATCAACGTCGTCACGCGGCAGGGCAGCAACCGTTTCCAGTACGACGCGTCGTACTTCGGGCAGACGGCTCGGCTGACCGCCGAGCCCGTCCGCCTGCCCTGCCGGAACTGCAGCCAGCCGGAGACCGGGTACGTGCGCGACGCCTATCACGATTTCACGAGCAACCTCGGCGGCCCGATCGTCCGCGACCGCGCCTGGTTTTTCGCGGGCTACCAGTTCGTGCGCGATCACGACAGCCAGCCGGGGACCGATCCGCAGTGGCCCCGGACGGCTCAGCAGAACAAGGTCTTCGGCAAAGTGACCTGGCAGCTGACGCCCGCCTGGCGGCTCGTCCAGAGTTTTCATGGCGATTACTGGAAGAATCCGGAGCGACCCACGATCGTCCGGCCGATCGAGGCCACACAACTCCGGCATGCGCCAGTGCCGGCCGTCACCTTCGCCGATCTGACTCACGTCGCGTCTGCCAGCACCGTCTGGGACGTCCGTGTTGGCCGATTCGTCTACGACGAAACGAATGATCTTGGCAGCGGTGATCCGACCATAGCGGCTCGAGTCAACCTGGGGACCGGAGTCGCCAGCGGCAATCCGTCCACGTTCGGCGGCCTCTGGATCGCCCGCACGACCATCAAAGCGACCGTCAATCATTACCGCGCCAGCTGGTTGGGCGCCGATCACGCGTGGAGGATGGGCGCGCAATTCGAACGGGGCGAGCATCGGTCGACTGTAGTCATTCCGACCGGGGTCAGATACGAGGACGCTCGGACCGGACCGTTCCAGTCCGTTTCGCGCGCGCCCTCCAATGCCGGCGGCCGCTCGGAGACGTGGTCCGCGTTCGTGAGCGACGGCATCACGTGGCGCGACCGGCTCACGATCAACGCAGGACTGCGATTCGATCGTGCCGCCGCGGTGAGCCAGGACCTGGCCGCCGTCGACAGCAACGGGGAGGAGACCGCCCAAATCATCCCCGGTCGAGGCACGCTGTACACGTGGAATGTATTCTCGCCACGGCTGGGTCTCACGGCGAAGCTGAGCGCCGATGGCCGCACGATGCTGCGGGCCAGCTACGGACGTTTCTATCAGGGCGTGCTCACGGGAGAGCTGACGACGCTGCATCCCGGTTGGACGCCGACAACGAGGATGACGTTCAGTCCCGTGACGGGCGACTACACGATCCTCGATTCCTACGATGACGCCGCGATCAACGTCTCACTCGATTCCGGCATTCGATCTCCACGCACCGACGAGTACTCCATCGGCGTCGATCGCGAGATTCTTCCCCGGTTGTCGACCGCCATTGCCTACATCCACAAGGAAGGCAGTCACTTCATCGGATGGACGGAAACCGCCGGGATCTATCAGGAGGAGTCGCGGACGCCCGTGGAAGGCTACACGGTGCCGGTGTTCGTGCTGATGAATGCGAAAGCCGATCGCCGTTTTCTCCTGACGAATCCACCTGGTTACGCGCTCGACTACAACGGCCTGGTCACCGTCATCGAGAAGCGCCGGTCCCATGGCTGGCAGGCGCTGGGCTCCTACACGTGGTCGAGGACGTCGGGGCTGCAGCCGTCTAGCGGGACGACGGCCGGCGGGACTCAGGTCAGCAACCTCGCGCCGACCGGGACCTACGGACAGGATCCCAACGATCTCACCAACGCGCGCGGCCGGCTGCCGAACGATCGCCCGCACATGTTTCGCGTCATGGGCGCGGTCGACGTTCCCGGCGGATTCGTCGTGGCCGCTCATGTGCAGCACCTGACCGGCAAGCCGTGGGCGATGAGTGCCCGCATTGTGCTGCCCCAGAACGTCGCCGGTCAGCGCGTGCTGCTCGAGCCGCGCGGCACCCGTCGGCTGACGTCGCCCACGCTGCTCGATCTGCGTGTCTCTCGCAGGATTCCGTGCGGCCGCGTCGGAGATATCGCCCTGACGCTCGACGTGCTCAATCTGCTCAACAGCACTGCCGAAGAGGAACTGGCGTCGGACGATCGCACCAACACCAATTTCGGCAGACCGAGTGTCTTCACCGATCCGCGCCGCGCGATGTTCGGCATCAGGCTGAACCTGGGCCGCTGACCGCGCTATTTTTTCGGCAGATCAATCAGGACGATGTCCGAGTTCTCGCGCGAGCGCTCGAACAGAAGAAACTTGCCGTCTGGATCGATGTCGAACGATGACAGGAGTCCATGGCTTCCGAGCTTCGTGATTTGACTGATGGCTTTGGTTGCGATGTCAAACCTGGAGAAATCTCGGGCCAGCCTTGGCTCCAGGTACACGAGACCGGAGCCATCGGGCAGGAATCGGTACCTTCCCGGCCGCGTCCTGATCTCAGGCATTTCCACGCGGCTGCCATCCGGTCGCACGCCCAAAAGCATGACGCGTCCAGCGACGACCGGGCCGGAATAGACAATCAAGGTGTCGTTCGGCGACCAGATTGGATTGATTGCCTGGCCATCGACGAGCCGGACCGGCGCGCTTCCGTCCACGGGAATCTTGAACAACGCCGGTCCTTTCGCGTTTGTGCCGCCGATCACGATCCACTTGCCATCCCGCGACCAGTCGGCCGAGCCTTCGACGTTCACGGATGCCGCCACTCTTCGGGAGTCCGTCCCGTCCGCTGACATGAGGGCCAGCTGCTGCTTGCCCTCCTTTCTCAGAACCAGCGCGACGTATTTGCCATCGCGGGACACCGCAGCCGGTTCCGATAACGCCCCGTCGATGCTTTTCAAGACTTCGGACGCTCGTCCGTCCTGTAAGTGCCACAATCGATGGCCAGTCTCGCTTGCGGCGAGATAGAACAGCGATGATGACGTCCTGCCGAAGCGTGGCGCGAACGGGCGCCGGGTCGGCACATCGTACGGCCGCACATCGGCTTCGTCGGCGCCGTCACGCAGCGGGACACGCCAGAGGCTCGACGTCGGCCGAGCCGCCGTGACGACCACGCGGCGGCCATCGCGGCTGGTCGCCACTGACGTGTACTGCTGCACGCCCCCTCCGAAGCGATCCGTCGTTTTGGTCGGCACATCGAGGGACCAGAGCCACGGGCCGGACCCATCTACTGCGCGAGCCGTGTAGAGCAGCGTGCGCTCGTCGATGGGCGCCAGGAACGCGATGGCCGTTCGCTGGTGCGTCAGTCGTTCGGGTGATGCACCTGACGGCCGAACGCGCCAGATGTCCAGCTCGTCGGTCCAGTTCAATGCGCGTGCCACGCCTCGCACGAAGTAGATCCACTGTCCGTCGAGCGACCAAATCGGATTGTGGTTGTGGACCTCCTCCGGCGGGACAGGCGGGTCGGAGGCCTGGATCTCAATCGGCTGAGCGTTTGAGCCCGTCCGGTCTGCAACGAACACGGGATCGCCGGGAGTGCTAGAAAAAAAGACCGTACGTGTGCCGTCCGAAGACCAGGCGGCCGCGGTCGAGCCCGGACCGAGGAATGGCCGGGTTGGTCCGCCGGTCTGGGGCATGAGCATCTTTCGCGGACCGGAGCTGAACCAGATCTCGGTGCCGTCACCTGTAAAGCCAAATTGCCGGATTATGCCTTGCTCCTCTTGTTGCGGAGGGAGATCCCGAGTCAGGTTCCTGAACTCGTTCGGTCCCGACCTGGTTCCACCAGAGATCCATCTCGCCGTCCCGATCAGAGAGAAACACCACGAACTTTCCGTCGGGCGAAATCTCCGGCTTGGCTTCGGTGCCTTCCCAATCCGTGAGCGGAGTAAACCGGACGCCCGGCTGGCCGAGCGGATTCTCCACGGGAGCTGTCAGAGCATCTCGACGCAGCCAGAAGCCCGCAGCCGCGGCGAGGCTCACCGCCACCAGGGCCATCGCCAGCAGGGCCCGAGACAGATGTCGTCGTCCCGCGCTCGTTCCCGTCGCCCGCGCCTGAGCCTGATCGGTGTCAGAAACCACGTCCAGACCGAACGCGACCTCGCGCGCCGACTGGAACCGGGCCTCTCGCGTTTTCTCCAGACACCGCGAGACAATCCGTGCGAGAGCTGGCGGCAATCCGGCTGAGAAGAGCTCGGGGGGATCCTCTTTCAGGATGGCCGCCATGCTCTCGGCAGTCGTCGCCCGCGCAAACGCTGGGAACCCCGTCATCATCTCGAACAAGATGGCGCCGAAGGTGAAGAGGTCGGAGCGATGGTCCACGGCTTCGCCGCGGAGCTGTTCCGGCGACATGTAGCCGACGGTGCCCACAATCATGCCCGGCTCCGTCTCGGTCGGCAGGCCGGTCTCGCGGACGCTCTCATCGGCCGGGCGCATGAGCTTCGCGATGCCGAAGTCGAGGATCTTGACCCGCCCATCGTTCGTGATGAACAGGTTGTCCGGCTTCAGGTCTCGATGGACGATCCCTTTGTCGTGCGCAGCAGCAAGTCCCTCGATGACCTGTCGCGCGTAGCCGATGGCCTTGCGCGGCGGGAACGGTCCGATATCCAGTTGCTCCCGAAGCGAGGCGCCTTCGAGAAACTCCGAGACGATGAAGGGCGCACCGGCATGAGTGCCGATATCGTACACGGCGAGGATATTGGGATGGCTGAGCTGGCCAACCGCGCGCGCTTCCTGCTCGAACCGGCGCAACCGGCTGGCATCAGACGCGAACGTCTCGGGCAGCAGTTTGATCGCCACGTCGCGCGCAAGTCGCGGATCGCGCGCGCGGTAGACTTCACCCATCCCGCCTGCGCCAATCCAGTTGACGATCTCGTAGGGACCGATGCGCGCGCCAGGGGGAAGTGGCATGAAACGTCGTCGATTATGGCGTACGGCGGGGATCGACACGTGAATCCCTGGAGCATGCGCTGGCGGTGGCAGACCTCGATGCAGGTCTCAACAGTCGATGTGGTAACGCTTGAGAAGCCGATAGAGAGTCGTCCGCTCGATTCCGAGACGCCTGGCCGCCTCGACGCGAACGCCGGCGCTCTGTCGCAGCACGTCCTGGATGTGATCGGCCGCTGCGCGATCGAGATGGGACTGCAGGCCGTCATCCACGGATGGGACGCCCGCCTCCCGTGCAGAGGGCGCGTCGAAGGCGAGATCTGCGACGTCAATGAGCTCGCCACGGCACAACACCGCGCCCCGCTCGATGGCGTGCTCCAACTCCCGTACGTTGCCCGGCCAATCATGGGACAGCAACCATCGCTCGGCGGCGTCGGTCCAACCTGCCAGCCGCCGGCCGAGCGCCTGGTTTTGCGTCGCGAGAAAGAGGCGCGCCAGAGGTAGCACGTCGTCGCGGCGCTCGCGCAGAGGCGGAATGCGCACGGGAATGACGGCCAGACGGAAGAACAGGTCCTCTCGAAATCGCCCGGCCTCGACCTCTGCCCAGAGATCGCGGTTCGTCGCCGCTACGACACGCACGTCGACGATGCGCCCTTTGTCGGCGCCGACGCGCACCACCTCGCCGTCCTGGACCACACGAAGCAGCTTGGCTTGGAAGGCCGCATCGATCTCGCCGATCTCGTCGAGGAAGAGCGTTCCCCCGTGGGCACGCTCGAATATCCCAGGCCTCGCGCGCTCGGCGCCGGTGAACGCGCCGCGCTCGTGGCCGAACAGCTCGGACTCCAGCAGGCCGCCGGCGAAGGCCTTGCAGTTCACCGCCACCAACGGGCCGCGCACGCGGTCGCTGTGCAAGTGAATGGCACGGGCCACGACCTCCTTACCGCTTCCCGTCTCGCCTTGGATCAGCACGGTACTGGAGCTGCGCGCGGCGCGGCGCGCGCGCTCGAGAACTTCCCGCATGGCGCCGCTCACGGCGACGATGCCCTCCAGTCCGTGCGTGGCCTCGAGCTGCGCTCGCAGATACCGGTTTTCGCGCTGCAGGCGCGTCGTTTCCAGGGCGCGCGCCGCGACGGCGCGGCACGCGTCGTTGTCAACGGGTTTTTCCAGGTAATCGACGGCGCCTTCCTTCATGGCCGCCACTGCTGTGGCCACGGTGGAGTGGGCGGTGATGAGCACCACCGGCATGCTCGGGTCGATGGCGCGCGCGCGGCGGAGCACCTCCAGACCATCCAGTCCAGACATCTTCAGGTCGGTCAGCAGCAGATCGAAGCCGCGCGACTCAACGGCGGCGAGGCAGGTCCGCGGGTCCGTGAACGTGGTGACGACGTATCCCGGCGCGCGAAGGACCATGGCCAACACCTCAGCCATCCGGGGCTCGTCGTCGAGCACGGCGACATGAGGCGGCATCACGCCGGCACCTCCAGAACGAAGCGCGCGCCGCGGCCTTCCGGCCCCAGTCCGTGGCCTTCCAGACGGAGCGACCCGCCGTGCGCCTCGGCGATCCGCTGCGCGGTGGCCTCCACGCGCACGCGGCCCGACTCCCCCGCTGCTTCCCGGGCGTTGAGGGCCAGCGCGAGCACGGCCTGCGAGATCAAATCGGCGTCCACTGCCGGCCGGTCCGGGCGCTGCTGAATGAACTGGTAGCGGCATACAATCGAGGCGATTTGAGTGGAGCGTCGGCATTATTCGCACCGGATGGCGATCTGGTCGCGGGTGACGGCACTCTCGTCAGCACTCGCGCGGCCATCGAGCGCTTTTCGTCCGACCTGCACGCAAAGCTGCCGAAAGGCACGCAGTTCGTTGCAGCGATCACCAACGTGCGCTTCGCCGGTCCGGATGTCGCAGTGGTCACAACAGAGGGTGCTGGCAGTTCCCCGACGAGACGGCAGTCTCTGCCAAGAACCCGGGGGATTCAATGCGCCGTCGTCATGCGGCAGAACGGCACGTGGCGCGTCCTACTCTTCCAAAGAACTCGGATAATACCCGCGGGGTCTTGACAGAGTAAGAAGTAGTGACGGATTCGCCCGATTTCCTTCAGTTCAAAGCCGATCTCTCGTCACCTGAGGTCGTCGCGGCGTATGACGACCTGCCGCTCTGGTCGGCAATGTTCGGCCTCCTGTTACTTGAACGCGTTCCGCTCAAAGATGTGCATGTGGCGCTAGACGCCGGGTGCGGCACGGGGTTCCCGCTCGTTGAACTGGCGGAGCGGCTTGGGCCGAGCGCCCACGTTCACGGAATCGATCCGTGGTCGGCGGCCCTGTCACGCGCGAAGCTGAAGATTGCGAGTCGAGGGATCAAGAACGTCACCGTGCACGAAGGCGTCGCGACGGACATGCCGTTTGACGATGGGACGTTCGACTTGATCGTCTCAAACCTGGGTGTGAACAACTTCGATGATCAGGCGGGCGCGATGCGTGAGTGTCGCCGGGTGGCGAAAGCCGGTGCCACCATGGCTCTGACGACAAACCTGCAGGGCCACATGCAGGAGTTGTACGAGGTCTTCGATCGAGTACTGACCGAACTCGGCGATGTTGAGGCACGCCGGCTCCTACGCGAACATGTTGATCATCGCGCGACCGTGGCCGGGATTCGCCAGCTTCTGGAAGACACGGGCTTCTCGGTGAGAGTCGTTGTCGAAAAGACTGGTGCCCTGCGATTCGCCAACGGAACGGCGCTATTCAACCACCATTTCATCAAGCTGGGATTTCTTGACGCGTGGAAGACGCTTGTTCCGGGTCGCGAACGACAGGTCTTCACGCACCTCGGACGCGCTCTCGCCGAAGCCGCAAGCCGGGCGGGCGAGCTTCGGCTGACGATTCCAATGGCGTACGTCGGAGCCGTCGCCGTTTAGTCGGGCTGCCCCCGATCGTCCCGCACAGGCGTGGGTGCGGGTGGCGTGGGTTCGGGCGGCATTGACCCGGCACCCAGCCGCCGTTGACGCAGATCCATGACGGGAAAGGCGGCAGCGTCGTACAGCCGCCCGCCTGTTGAGCCGAGACCTCAAGGAAACGTCGTCCAGGAAAAAACCGGACGCCGTGGTGTTGCTGCTGCCGAAAAATGGACGGGCGACCTCCTCTCGTGGAATTCTTGAGTGTCGTTCGGTATCTGATCCGAGGACCCATGGGGCTCGACACTAGTTCGATCATGTTCCTCTGCGCCGCCAGGTCGATGGGCGTCGACTTCGGATCCACGGCCATGGTCGGCCGGCAATCCTTCTGGCCGGACGAGGCGGCGCTCCGCCGCGTCTTTTCCGTGCTGGGAATAGACCGCGACGCAGCGGATTTCCTCCGGCAACACGAGTATGGAGAGGAGTTCTTCTCTCTGCTGGGTGCGCATCACGTGGACTCTGTCGACGTCTCGCCCTACGAGAGAGCCACGATCCTCCACGACATGAACCTCCCTCTCCCGATCGAGCTTCGCGAGCGGTTCACCCTCGTCTACGACGGCGGGACCTTAGAGCACGTGTTCAACATCCCACAGGCCTTCAAGAACTGCATGGAGATGGTCCGGGTCGGCGGTCACTTCACGCAGGTCAACGTCGCCAACAACTTCGCGGGCCACGGGTTCTGGCAGTTCAGCCCGGAGCTGATCTTCCGCATGTTCAGCGAGCAGAACGGCTTCCGTCTCGAAGCCGTCCTGATGCACGAGGTGACTCCCGGCGGGGCCTGGTACCTCGTGTCCGACCCGGACGACCTCCGTCAGCGGGTCCAACTGTGCAACGACCAACCGACGTACATCCTGACGATCGCCAAACGGTTCGACCGCGCCCCAATCTTTGCCAGAACGCCGCAGCAAAGCGACTACGTGAACCTGTGGGACCGCTCGCTCAACGACACGCCCCAGGTTCACGAAGCGGGCTGGAGACACTACATTCCGCCATCGGTGAAGCAGTTGCTCAAGTCTCTCCTCGGTCGCGTCTATCACCGACCGCGCGACGGCTGCTGGCCAACCCTCGCACCGGGCTTCAGCCCGAAGGCATACCGCGTCATATCAGAGGACGACCTCCTCCGAGGGAGGCTTCCGGGCCGAGGGCCGGCTCCACCTTTCACGCGAGAGGACGACCAAGGAATCCCGGCTCAGTCCCGACAATGAAGGGCGGGAAGTGTAGCCCCACGGGCGCGCGAATCACCGCAACCAGGCAACCTGCCAATCGCCGTAAACCTGTCGCGCCGGGGCGGTCACGTCGGGGATGAGCTGTCTTTCGCCGCCGTCATTGATGAAGGTCCGCCACGGGCCATCGAAGTTCGCCGTGATCGGCTTGCTGAAAACCAGACGTCCATCGGGCGTCCAATCGACATCAAAGACGCTTCCGGCGACCGGCTGCCTCTCCCCTGAACCATCCGCGCCGACGACCCCGATACCGGACGGGGTCAGAAAGGCGACCTGCGAGCCGTCCGGCGACCAGGCTGGTGCCCACGCATTGTGGGGACCGAAGTACCGAGGGTCCGATCCGTCGGCAGTCACCAGTCCGAGTCCCGGCTGGACATGTATGTAGCCGTATTCGGTGACACTGAACGCGATGAGTCGCCCATCGGGCGACCACACCGGCTGAGTCGCGGCCACCTGGGAATGGACCACACGGCGATTCGAGCCGCTGACAGTGACGGTGTGGATCGACCCCCCATCGTCCAGGGCGATCAACCCGCCGTCGGGTGACCAGCTTGGATTAATACCCTGCGTCACAAACTGCAACCCCGAGCCATCGACGTTGATGACGTAGATATTGAATGCTCGTTGGAACGCGATCTTCCGGCCGTCTCTCGACCAGGCAGGCGAGTTCCCTTCGGTCAGCCGCGTGATGGCCGAACCGTCTTGGTTGGCTAGATAGATGGCGACTGTTCCATCGCGGTCGCTCACGAAGGCGATCGGTCCGGTCGACCGCTGGACGGGCGGTGCCGTCGGCGGAAGAGGGTCTGGCTGCGTCGGCGGACCCTTGTCGCACGACACGAGCAGGAGGCCAGCCGCGGTTATGAGGCACGCCGCAGGAACCCGTAGAGGCAATAGTTTCGGCATATCCGCTCCGGTCTCCTTATCTGATGGCCAGCCTGCATGGCCGTTCAACCGTTACGCGACGTCTCCAGACTTGCGTGTCCGTCAAACCTAGAAACGTCGAAACCGGTAGGGGGCGGACAGGTAATCGGAGTAATTACTCAATTACCCGATTTGTTCTCAGCGTCGGTTGTGCCGGATGACGACGATCTGGGAGTAGAGAATCCAGGCCAGCATCAGCGTCATCAGGAGCGCCAGCAGGTTGAAGAGGAACAGGAGCCGCGACTTGCGCGCGTCCAGCCGGAGCTGCAACGCCGCGATGTCCGCCTGGACCCCCTGAACGCCGGCCTGCACCTCGCCCAACCTCGTGTCGATGCGCTGTGTGAGGACGGTGAGCGCGGCGACGGTCTCAGCGGTGACCTGGCTCTTTTGCGCCCCAGCCAGTGCCTGCAGCGTGCTGCGCAACTGCGTCGAGTCCGCGGACAACTGTTCGAGCCGGTTGAAGGACTCGTCGAGGGCCGCCAGCCGCGGAGCACGGTCGGCCACCATTGGCAGCGAGTTCGCCAGGCTGATAGCGTTGCCGATCGTCCCCACCGCGTCCCGCACAGGAGCCAGAGCCTGTTGAATTTGCCCGATGCGTGGCGCCAGACTCGTCTCCAGGCGCTCGTTCAGCGCGTTGAGCACGGCGCTGTTCGTCTCCGCTCGTGCGCCAACGGCGGTGATGGTCTCGGAGGCTTGTCGCACTTCCGTCCGGCTCGTCGCGATCAGACCGTCCATCCGCGCCACGCCCACATTGATCACCCCGACGGCGGTCTCGACGAGGCCAAACCCCTTCAGCGCAATCTCGGTCGCCCGGCGATCGACCAACCACACGCCGACAATGCCCACCAGGCTCAGCGCGATGAACAGCACGGCAACAGTGCTGGCGACAAAGCGAACGGTCTTCTCGAGCATCGCCATAAAGGTTGTTCACGGTCTGGGAATGCCGCTTCCCGAAAGGCGCTCTGCCACCGGCAAGTCGTCGATGCGCCGGATGTTATACCCGGAGCGGCCTCTCAAAGCCGTCACCGGAAACACCGCGACCGACGAAAACCACTTCTGGCCGGACATCGCATGGCCAGCGCTCTCACTTGTTATAGATTGTGCCGGTGTGGCGCGGCTTCGCTATCACAGTCGGCATCACGACAATCGTCACGCTCATCGCGGCCTGGCCCGTTGTCAGGTCGCCGGCCGAGATGGTGTTCGGACGTGAGATCGTCGGGCGGCATCACGACGCGTACACCGTGATGCTGCAGATGGCCGGGGCCGGAACCTCCGGAACATACGCACAGCCAGTGCGATCTCCAACACCGCGACCATCGTGGCCAGCAGCCTGTTCGACCCCGTCACGGCTAACAACACTGCCACTGTCAGCGTGACGCCCTTATCCCCAGTTCCCACGCTGCCGTCCCTTGTCCTCATTCTTCTCATGGGGACACTCGCCGCTTTGGCTGTTCGGTCACTGCACATGAGGCCAGGCGCTGGCCGCGCCTGAGCTGAGAGGCGAATCCAAGTCGTTCGACTGTATCGAGGGAACGCGCGAAGAAAGATTCAGCGGGTGGCGATCGGCACCGGCTGGCACCAGGCGAGCCGGCCGTTGCTCTCGATGACTCTCGCCCGGACATAGCCTTCGTCGCCGCGGAAGTCGTAGGTTGCGGCGCGATCCGCCGATTCCTTGAGCTGCGTAAAGGCGCTACTGTTCCCGCTGCGCGACCGTTTCCCGCTTGGGTGAGACCGCGGGGGTCGGAAAACGCATCTCGTCTGCCGAGGCTGATCCTGAGTCCTGCTCGATCCGCACGGACACGGACAGCGTCCCGGCGGGCGCGCCTCGCAGCACACCGCGGGTAGGCGCGGCATCGCTGTAATCGCGGCCCACCGCTACGGAAATGTATCGCTCGCCTGCGAGCCGATCGTGCGTCGGGTCCAGAGCCGTCCACTCGAGGCCGGGCAGCCAGGCCTCGATCCAGGCGTGGCTCGTCAGGTTCCGGTCCGCTGCGTGCTCACCTCGTGGCGCGAGATAGCCGCTCACATACCGGCACGGAATGCCGTGCGCGCGCACGAGCGCGAGCGCGACGTGGGCGAAGTCCTGGCAGACGCCGCGACGCGTCTCGAGGACGGCATCGATGGGCGTGTCGACCGTCGTCGAACGCGGTGCGTAGACCAGCGCGCCGTGAACGGCGGAAACGATGCGACGGCACAATGTCAGGGGGTCCGATCCACGGACGAGGCCACACGCGGAGGCGAATTCACGCACGGCCGCCGAAACCGGCGCGCGGGGACTCGGCTCGAAGGAATCCCACAGCTGGGCGTCGGCACGCACGCGCGCCAGCCCGTCCCACGCCGTGGAATCCAGCCGTTCAGGCACGGTGCGTCCGGCCGACTTGCGCACGCGCAGCCGCGTCCGGATGAGGAGCTCCTGATGGGGAGGGGTGATGTCGAAATGGTGGACGTCGTTCCCGAACGCGTCCACGTACTTGAACAGTGCGGCCGCCGGCGTCGTCTCCAGTTCGAACTCGGACGTCTCCTGCGACGGGTCGTTTCGGGGACCGAGACGAACCTCAGTCACGCTTTCGCGGACGGGGCTCTCGTAGCGGTAGTGCGTGGCGTGCGTTACGGTGAAGTCCATGGTCCGACCCGTGCCGTCATCGGCGAGACAGAACGCACGTGATCGATATACGTCCGATGGACAAGGCCGTGAATCCGGTCGCATTCGGCTTCGATCCCGGACATCACCGACAGTGACTCTGCCCGGCCCGACTCGAGCCCCGACGTCAGGTCACGCGTGAGCAGGATGGGGCTCGCACCTGGCACGGCTGCGGCAAGCCCGGCCAGGGCGCCCGCGATCTTGTCAAGTGCGTATCGAACACTACGGGGTGACAGGGGATCGCCGATCAGGAAGAGCAGGATGCGGTCCGGGCTCAGCTCCGTCCCGCATCGCCGCTGGTACAACTCGAGCGCGCCGTTCGCCTGCAGCAGCACAATCCATTCGAGCTGCTTGTCCAGGGGGTGATCGTTTCTGGTGCCGGGCGGGCTCTCGCGCATCTGACATGCCAGGAGACGCGCCGTGCCGGCGGCGCGCTCGAGGAACAAACCGAGCTGCAGGAAGTGCCAGCCTTCGTCACGGGCCAGACCGCTGTTGGCGGCCGCGTCGAACAGGGCCGCCGCCTCGCGCACGGCCTGGAAGAAGCCGTGCGGCCGCGCGGCCCACGCCACATGCCGCGCGGGGTCGTTCAGCGCGAGATGGACACCGTTGACCTGTTCCCACATGTCTTCGCTGATGTGCTGACGAACCTGCCGGGCGTTTTCGCGCGCCGCCGCGACGCACGATGCGACGGCATCGATGCCGGCGAGATCGGACATCGCATCGCCCCGGTCTGCAGAGTCCACTTGGGCCCACGCCGGTCCGGACCAGACCGCCGGCAACAGGCGGCCCCACAGCCGGGCCACGTCGACCGGCGCCCGATCGAACGCGAGGTCGAGGTTCGCACCCACGACCCTCGCGATCTGATCGCCGCGCTCGATGTAGCGGCGCATCCAGTACAGGTTGTCGGCGACGCGCGAAAGCACAGGCGCTCCGTCAGGCTCCCAGCACCCAGGTGTCCTTGCTGCCCCCGCCCTGCGAGGAGTTGACGACCAGGGAACCCTGCCGCAGCGCCACGCGCGTGAGGCCGCCAGGGACGACGTCGACCGACCGACCGCCCAGGATGTACGGTCGGAGATCGACGTGACGGGGCTCGACGCCGCCGTCCACGAGACAGGGCGCCGTCGAGAGCGCGAGCGTCGGCTGCGCGATGTAGTTGCGCGGATTGGCCAGGATGCGGTTCCGCATGTCGTCCTGCTCTGCCGACGTGCTGTGGGGACCGACGAGTATGCCGTATCCACCGGACTCGCCGACCGGCTTGACGACCAGTTCCGACAGGTGCTCGAGCACGAATTCTCGTTGCCGCGGATCGTCGAGCAGGTAGGTCTCGACGTTGTCGAGGATCGGATCTTCGGCCAGGTAGAACCGGATGATGTCCGGCACGTACGCGTAGACCGCCTTGTCATCGGCGACGCCCGTGCCAACGGCATTGGCGATCGTCACACGCCCCGCTCGATACGCATTGAAGAGCCCAGCGACGCCCAGCGTGGAGTCGGGCTGGAAAGTCAACGGATCGATGTAGTCGTCGTCCACACGCCGGTAGATGACGTCGACGCGCTCGAGGCCGCCCGTCGTGCGGGCATAGACCGTGTTGTCGTGGACGAGCAGGTCGCGCCCTTCGACGAGGTCGATGGCCATCTCTCGTGCCAGAAACGTATGCTCGTAGTAGGCCGAGTTGAAGACGCCCGGCGTCAGCAGGACGATCTTCGGGTCGGGGCAGCCTTCGGGGGCGATGTCACGGAGATGAGCGAGCAGGGTCCGCGGATAGTGATCAATCGCCCGGACGTCATAGCGCTCGAACAGCTGCGGGTACTCCTGCTTGACGATTTGCCGGTTCGCGAGCATGTACGACACGCCGCTCGGCACGCGCAGGTTGTCCTCGAGCACCAGAAACCGGCCGTCGGGGACCCGAACGAGATCCGTCCCCACGACCGTGAGATAGCAGTCGTGCGGCACGCGCACGCCGATCATTTCGCGCCGAAAATGGCGGCACTGGCGCACGAGCGTTCTCGGGACGATGCCGGCGTCGAAGATCCGTCCTTCGTGATAGACGTCGCGAAGAAAATGATTGAGGGCCGTGACCCGCTGCACGAGACCTCGCTCGACGATCCGCCAATCGCTCGCGGTCACCAACCGGGGCACCAGGTCGAACGGAAAGATGCGCTCGACACCTTCGGCCTGACCGTACACCGTGAAGGTGATGCCCTGGGTGACGAAGGCGAGATCGGCGGCGCGCTGACGTTCGCGCCAGTGCTCGAGCGGCAGACTGCGGAGACGCTCATAGATGCCGGCATAATGCAGACGATGGCTGTCGGCACCATCGAACATTTCGTCGTACGCCTGCCCGAGGCTGTAGCGGGCGAATCTGGCGGACGCCGCTTCTTTCTCGAGCATGGCCAATTCTAATCGGAAGAACCGAACGCGGCGTCACGCGCTGTTTACATCCCGCCAGGAATGCCCAACTCAATTCTTGCCAACCTCATTGCCGGTCTCGGATAGTGCTTCAGCGGCCTGCGTAATGGCCGACGACGGCACCATCGGGAGTGCCGATCGAGCAGGCCGATGACGGATGCTCAGTGGACAGTGCCGCCTTTGCTCGCGGCAGCGTCGACATCCGCTTTCGTCAGCGGACGATCCGGATTCGGCGGATGCGCCGGAATCCAGGTGGTGTAGTCAATCTTGAGGCGAGTGAGGGCGTCGACGGCCGCGCGCAACACACCCAGCTGCGCCGGAGTCGGATTGACGACCGTGATGTCCGCGGTCCACACGACCTTTTCTGCCGGCAGGTAAACGGCAAGCAACCCGTCACTGTGCTCGTTTGGAATGTGCAGGAGCTCGACGACTTTGCCGTTGGCTCCCTTCCGCACGTCGCGATCGCCGACGGGTTCGACGACGTTCGTGCGGCGATTCGACACCTTCGAGAGGCTGTCCCCAGTCAGCGTGCGCGGACCCGCGAGCAGCCGTTCGAGCACCGGCTCGTTGTTGCGGTGCGTCAGGATCGTCGCGCCCTCGGCGACCGCTGCGGCAAGACCGCCGGCATGATCGAAGTGAGGATGTGAATTAACCACGAAGCGAATCGGCTTGTTCGGAATCGCCTGCTTCGCGGCAGCCATGACCTCCATGCCTCGTGCGTCGCCTCCCCCGCTCTCGATGACGAGCACGTGATCGGCCATATCGATCGCGAGCGAGGTGTAGTTGCCGCCAATCTTGAAGACGCCCTCACCGATGCGCTCGGGCTGTGGAGGTCCGGCCGGAGCTGGCGGTGCCGCGCCAGGTGGCGGAGGCGGCGCTCCACCCGGCGCGCCGGCGCGACCTCCCGGCGCAGGTGGCGTCAGCAGTTCGGCCAGATTCGGCGGGTTGGGCGTGGCCGACGTGATCGTTGCGTCGAACGTCTGCAGCCCTGCCTGGCGCTGGACGATGCGGCCCGGCACTTGCACGCCGTTCATGTTCTGGTAGTTCGAGTACTCGAATTCGACGAGCAGGTCACCAGCGACTGCGTGTTCGACGCGCGTCTCGACCTTGGTCACGAGGTTCTGAGCGCTGATGTAGCCCGTGACGGTATAGGACTGGCCCGTCGGCGACGTCAGGTTCAGCTTCTCAGGCGAGAACGAAATGACCTGCTGGCCTCCTTCCCGGCGGACGGTCGTGGCACTGGTCGCGGCGAGCTTGAGGAATCCCCACGGGGTGGTCCAGATGTTCTGCGCCTGTCCCCACAACGACGCCGCCTGCGTGGCCGTGATGTTCTGATTGAGCACGCCCGCCGTCGGGGGCGGCGCGCCCGGAACCGCCGGCGGCTGCGTGGGCCCGGTGGCCCGCGAGACGAGCAGCGCGGCCTCAACCGGCTTGTCGAAGTTGATCGTCCGGGTGTACTGCGTGATGAGCGTCAGATTCACCGGTCCCATCGGCTCGCCGATGCTCTTGCTTTGGCCGAACGCGCCGTTGCGCGCAGTTCCCGAATAGGTGATCGAATTCACCGTATCCACGCCCATGGCCTTCGCAGCCGCGGCGACGACCGAACTGGCGTCCTGGGCGGGAAGGCCAGTCGAGAGAACCGTCACCACGATGACCGTAAGCGTCAGGCTTTTCTGGAGCATACGTGCCTCCGGATTCTTGTCGTTTATGTGATTGGACGCGAGAGGAGATGATAGCAGCGTCCCGCAGCCACGGAGGCCGACGCGGAGCCGCGCCCGACGTACTGGGGATTGTCGACATCGATGCCGTGATGTCTCATCGCGGTTGCGATGAACCCCGGACGACGGCGTAAATGAATGCCGGCACGCCAATCGCAAGCGCGACATGACTCCAATCGACGACGCCGTTGGCGCGGTATCCAACGATCTCGTTGCCCAGCGCCACGAGACTACCAATCACGGCGAGCGTCATCGCGAGCATGCCGCCCCGCCCGATCCGCGGTGCGACCATACATGACCTCCCCTTCTCCAGCATGGACCCACGCTTGCTTCGAGCACGATCCTCTGATTCGGAATCTCCGAGAAGCCGCTCCAGGGGGTGCCGACGCAAAAACCCTTGATGCCTCGCTGAACGGCCGGGACAGCATCCTGCGAAAACTCGTCAGCCTAAGAAAACGCCGGCTCAAGCCGCTCTGCCAACGGCAAGTCCTTGATGCGCCGGATGTTACACCCGGAGCGGCCTCTCAAAACCGGCACCGGAAACACTGCGGTCATCCGGCCGAAACTACTTGAGGACACGAGCCGTCCGCGTCCGATGCCTGCTAGAATTGGCCGCTCCCCCGCGCTGGAAACCTTACGGTGATGCTGCGGCACGCTCTCGCTGCCGGTTTCGTCGCCGCTCTGCTCAGCGGGCCGATCTCTGTGTCCGGCCAGACCGTCGGCACCGCGACCGGCGCCATCGTGGGCACCGCCAATGACACGACTGGCGCCGTGCTCCCTAATGTCACCATCACGATCTCGAGCGGCGCGATTATGGGCGTCCGCACGACGTCGACGGCAGCCGACGGAGGCTACCGAATCAGCGCGCTGCCGCCAGGGCAGTACACACTTTCCTTTTCGTTGAGCGGCTTCAGGACGTTCGAGCAGGACGTCCGCGTCACGCTCGGATTCACCGCGACCGTCGACGTCGAGCTTCACCTCGCGTCGCAGCGCGAAGAGATCACGGTCACGAAACCACGCAGCGATCTCGACCGCCGGTCGACGTCGCTCGGAGAGACATTCGGTTCGAGCCAGCTCGCGAATCTGCCTATCTCACGAAGTCTCGGAGGTCTTCTCGGAATTACGCAGGCGCTGCAGCTTTCGACGATCGAAGTCGGCGGCGGCACGGGACTCCTCACGGGAGGCTACAGCGCGTACGGCAAGAGCAGCTCGCCGCGCCATACTGTCGAAGGCATCGTCGTCACGGGTCTCTTCGGTTTCGGCTTTCCACTCGACTATGGATCGTTCGAGGAAGTCTCGGTGCTCACGGGCGCGCACAGCGCCGAGTGGAGCACCGTGGGCATTCACACGCAGGTCGTGACGAAATCGGGCGCCAATCGCTATCGAGCCGGACTGTACGCAGACTACGAGAACAGGCACTGGCAGTCATCCAACGTCGATGAGCAACAGATCGGCCGCGTGTCGCAGGAGGATGGCGGGATACAGGCACGCGAAGCCAATCAGCGATGGCACTACCGCGACGTCAATGCGGATCTTGGCGGCTTCGTCAGGAAAGATCGTCTGTGGTGGTACGCGTCGATCCGCGACCAGATGGTCTCGTCGCGGCTGGTGAATTTTCCCGTCGAGCCGCATCAGACACGCCTGACGAACTACAGCGGCAAAGCGACCTATCGGATCGCCCCGAGCAGCATGCTGGTCGCGTACGGCCAGCGCGGACTGAACCATCAGCCGACCCGCCTCGACCCGTTCGGTCCGTCAGGCAGTGGTCTGTTGCCGGCGACCGCCATCAACGAGACGGAAGAGTCGACGGCGGACCAGCACAATGCCGGTTGGGTCTGGAAGGGAGAATGGAGCGCCGTCATCGACGACCACCTGATCTTCGAAGCGCGTGCGGGCCAGTTCGGGACCGAACAGGAGTGGAAAGCCAGAAGCTCCGCGCCCCGGTTCGAGGACATCGACACGCTGCTGGTCCGTGGCGGCAATCGCGACTGGCAGACCAGCGGGCGGCGCAATCAGATGTTTGGAAACATGAGCTACTTCAGGAACGGCTGGCTCGGCAGCCACGACCTGAAGTTCGGCGGCGAGATGATCCGGTGGACCGTGGCAGAGACATGGCTCTTGGGATATCCCGGCAACGTGGTGCACATCCTCCGGAGCGGGGAACCATCCGCGGTGTTCATCTTCGACACGCCATCGAGATCGGAGAGTGGCGTCTGGACGTACTCGGCGTATGCCGCGGACTCGTGGCAGTTGATGAGCCGGCTGACGATCAACGCCGGTCTCAGATTCGATCGCTATCGCTTGTTCCTGCCCGAGCAAGAACACCCGGCAGGCAGCCCGACGGCGCAGAAGTTCGCCGCCGTGCCCAAACTGATCGATTGGAACGTGGTCGTCCCGCGAATCGGAGCGGTCTATGACCTGACGGGTGACGGGATGACGCTCGCGCGGGCCACCTTCGGACAGTACGGCGTCGCACCGGGGAACGCGCTTGGATTCAACGCGAATCCCAACTCAGATCCCTGGTGGACGCGGTACGAGTGGACCGATCCGGATCACAGCGGCGTGTGGGAACGCGGCGAGGAAGGCCGGCGCCAAAGCCGGCGCGGCGGCGCCGCGGTCGAGTCGATGGACCCAGCCCTGCAACTGCCGGTTCTTACCGAGGCCACCGCGTGGTTCGAACGCGAGCTGTCTGCCGGCATCGGTCTTCGAACCGGTGTCGTCTGGCGGCACGAGGACCAGCAGTACGCGCGACAGAACAAAACCCAGCCCTTCGACGCGTTCACGGTGCCCGTCGCGGTGACCGATCCGGGACCGGATGGGGTCGCGGGCACGGCGGATGATGGGCCAACACTGGTCGCCTACGATCTGCGCCCTGATCTCGTGGGGATGGCGCCGGAGAACGTCGTGCGCAACGTCCCGCGATCCAGCAGCGATTACTGGACGTGGGAAGCCGGTGCCACTCGCCGAGCGCGAGGACGATGGTCGCTCACCGCCGGATTCGCCTACACGTGGAACCGCGATCAGGCGCAGAGCTATTCAGGACAGACGGTTCGAAACAACGCGTATCCAGTGACGCCGAACGATCTGATCAACGCGGGCGAGAGCGGCCGCCATGAGTTCAGGACCTGGACGGCCAAGGTGCACGGCACATACGCGGCGCCGTGGGGTGTTCGCATCACGCCGGTGCTGCGTCACCAATCGGGACAGCCATTCGGCCGCACCTTTACGCAGGGGCTCCGCTATGGGACCGTGACGCTCCTGGCGGAGCCGGTCGGCACGCGCCGGATCGACAACGTCACGGTCGTTGATCTCCGCGTCGAGAAGAGCGTCCTGCTGAAAGAGAACCGTCGCGTCGCGTGGTTCCTCGACGTCTTCAACTGCTTCAACGTGAATCCCGAGCAGAACACGATCTGGTCGTCGGGGGCGTCCTTCCTTCGGCCGGTGACGATCGTCCCGCCGCGGATCGCGCGGATCGGTATGAAGGTCGACTGGTAACCGCTACGGGAGGTTGAGCTTTTGACGAAGTGCGGCGAGCCTGGGGTCGCCGCGGAGGAATTGCATCTCCGGGTACACCAGAAGCAGCGCCGTGCGATTCGGCATCATGTCGGCTGCACGTTCGAGTGCGTCGAGCGTGCGGTCCCTGTCTCCAAGCGCCGCATAGACGACAGCCTGGCGATACGGATGCTCGTTCCGATGCGCTTCGGCCATCCGTATCGCTTCGTCGCGGCGGCCGGACATCACGTACGCATGCGCCAGCCAGCGCTGCCACTCCTGCTGAGACTGCTGAGACTTCGGCATGCGTTCCCGGTGAGCCACCGCTTCCTCGGGCCTGCCTGAAAACGTCAACGCTCGTGCGAGTTGAAGATTCGCGAAGGGAAAATCTGGATCGACGCCAAGCACGTACCGCAGATTTGCAATGGCGTCGTCGTAGCGGCCGGCGATGATTTGCACCATCGCGAGGTCCCGGCGTACGTCGAGCGAGAGTGGATCCGTGGTCAGCGCGGCTTCGAGCAGCTGCTGCGCCTCTGCCGACTTCCCCATGGGCAGCAGCGTCGAACTGGCGTAGCTCGTATGAACTTGCGTGAGACTTGGGTTGAGCTCGAGGGCCAGGTTGAACGATTTCTGGGCGGTCTGCCAGTAGCACTCACGCGCGTACGTCAGACCCATGGCGGCATGCGCCTCGGCGAGCAGAGGATCGAGCTCGATCGCCTTCAAGGCCGCGGGCCGCATGCGCCTCAGTCCCTCCTCGGAGGAGAGCCCTGGAATCTGCCACGACATGAAGGCATAGGCGTCGGCGAGTCCTGCGTACGCCGGAGCGAACGCCGGATCCTTCGCAATCACCTCCTCGAACAAGGCGGCGGCTTGCTGGGAAGCCACCGTGCCCCGGCGGGCGACCAGCGCCCGGGCCCGAAGGTACATGTCGTACGCGTCGAGGGGCGGCTGGTACCGCCGCTGTCCGCGTCCCAGGGTCAGCCGAAGCTTGTTCACGATAGCGCGCGAGATCTCATCCTGGATCGCGAAGACGTCGTCCAGCGTTCGATCGAACCGGTCCGACCAGATCGGCACGTCTCCGGCGATGCGAACGAGCTGTGTGGTAATCCGCAGCCGCTTGCCCTCACGCTGAACGGATCCTTCGACGATCAAATTGACCCGGAGCTTCTCCTGGATTTGGGCGAGGTCGCGCGTGCTCTTGAAGAAGGACGACGATGTCTGCGATCGCACCTCGAGCCCGTCGATCACGGCGAGATTGCGGATGATTTCGTCGGTCAGCCCGTCCACGAAGTAGTCGCTGTCAGGTTCGGCGCTGAGGTTTTTGAACGGCAGCACGGCGATCACCGGTCGATCGGATTCGACCAGTGACGCGGACGACGCCGGGAAAATCGGGCTGCGCCCCGTCAGCCCGGCAACCCATGCCCCCGCAACGAGCGCAAGGACAGCAGCTGCCACGTATGTCGCCCGCAGGAGCGCTGGCGCGCCCTGGGTAGCTGCGAGGGCATCAGCCAGCGAGTCTGCACTGTCGAAGCGGCGATCCGGCCTTGGATCAATAGCCCGCTCGATGACACGCGCCAGCCGCTCCGGCACGTCTGGTCGCGCGCTCCGGAGAATCCTGCGTTCGCCAGCTGCGTGCGCGTGGCGAAGGCCGGCGAGATCCTTGGCCCGAACAGGGTAGGAATTCGTCAGCAGGTGGTCGAGCAGTACGCCGATGCTGTAGACGTCGCTCTGGACGGTCGCCGTCGCGCCGGACAGCACCTCTGGCGCGAGGTAGAGCGGCGTTCCCGCGATCTTCATCTCTGCTCCGCCCGACTTCGTGCCCGCGCCGAAGTCCATCAGCACCAGACGTCCGTCTTCGCCGGCCATGACGTTCTGCGCTTTGATGTCGCGATGCAGGAGGCCGGCCGCATGGACGGCCGACACGGCGCGGCACAACTCCACGCCGATGCGTGTGACGTCCTTCGCCGAGAATGTCCTGCCGTCGCGCAGCTCCTCCTCCAGCGTGCGACCGCGGACGAATTCCATCCACAGCCCGATCCGGCCGTCGATCCTTTCGGCGCCGTAGATGGTGACGACGTTCGGATGGCGGACGCGCGCGAGCAGCCGGCCCTCTTCGATGATCGAGGTCCCAGGCGATTCTGCCTGCATGGGATCGGGCGGCAGCAGTTTCAGCGCGACCTCGCGATCGAGCCGAGTATCCCAGGCCCGGTACACTTCGCCGCACGCACCCTGTCCGATGCGCTCGAGCACGCGCAGATGGCCCCAGGGCTGGTGCTCGTCGTGTCGTGGCTCGTCAGTCGTCCGGCTTGCATGCCTCAACGTGGCGAGTGTCTTGAGCTGCTCGATCAAACCCTGGTCGATCTCCTGGGTGGAAGAGTCGATGACGCGCCAGTCGACGGGCGTGCCGTCGAGAATTGCGCCCGCCACTTCCTCGAGGACCTCGTCAGACCTCATCGCTTCATTTCCTCGGCCAGGCGAAGCAGCGCCCGCTGAGCGGCCTTGCGCGCCGCGTCGGGCGTCGGTTTGCCGAGCAGTTCGGCGAGATCGGCGTAGCTGTACTCCATTTCGACCCGGCCGATGATGGCTTCGCGTTCCTCCGGTTTGAGACGCGTCAGCGCCGCTTTGTACCGATCGAACGCCTCGCGTCCGATGGCTTCTTCCAGCGGTGATCCTTCGGCCTCGAAGTCCAGCTCGTCCAACTCGAGCCGGAGTGGCGCGCGTTCCTTCCGCCGCAGCTCGTCACGCAGGCGATTCAGGACCGCCTGCCGCAGGTACGCGTACAGCGCGCCGGTGCCCTGAGGCTCGAAGCCCTCTATCTTTGTAAACGTCCGCAGCAGGGTGTCCTGGACAAGATCGTCAGTGTCGGCCAGATCGCGGGCCGCTCGCGGGAGGCGGCCGCTGACCCAGCGCCGTAGAGGGCCCACGTGCCGCGCCACGAGTCGCTCGAGCGCGTCCCGGTCGCCCTGACGCACCCGTTCGATCAGCTCGAACGTCGAGTCGAGGGCACGATCGTCGGGCATGGTGCAGCTGCTGGTGGGGAGCGTGTGTCTACCAGCGATTCTACTTGACGGGCCGAACGTCCGATCGGCCCCCTCCCGGTCGTTCTCATGAAGTAGGGGCCGCAGCCCGGGAGAGCGAGATATGACGAGGTTTCTTGGATGCTTCTGTATCGCGACCGCTGTACTTGTCGTCGGCGCCTGCGACGGGACCAGCCCGCCACTGCCCAGTCCGCCCACCCCCACGCCCACTCCCATCCAGGTGCGCTACCAGCTGTCTGGCATTGTCATGGACGAGAACGGTTCGCCCGTTGCGAACCACGAGGTGGCGCTGGAAGATTTCTTCAGCGGGCATAAACAAGCCACCACATCGACGAACGTGGACGGGTACTACGAAATGGGTCTCGGGACCCCGACGGCGTACGCCAGTTTGATTCACGCTGGAGGCGGCGAATATGAGCACCACTACGTGCAGGCGCTGCTTTCGCAGACAGCCAACATCGTCCAGAACCTGCGGTTGCGCCGGATCCGGACCGTGGAAGCCGGTCAGTCCATCGTCATTTCGATCGACCGTGACAGCTCGCTCGCCGTTGATGGCGGGGACGTGTGGCTGCTGGACCGGTTGTGGGAAAAGTTGCACGTCCGCGTTGCCGATGCCGGAACGCTGACCGTTGACGCTCGCCCGGAAGTGGGCGGCGTCGTCCCCTCACTGATGGCGTGTTTCTACAACGTCTTTGACAATTGTTATTTTGATTGGCTTAAAGAGCCGGCGGGATCCGGAATCGCATCGCTAATCGTGAAAGCGAACTCAGTCTTCGAAATCAGGGTTGTCATTCCCAGCGGGACGGCGCCGCAACGATATGAGGTCGCAACATCGCTGCAACGATGAGATGGGGGCCGCAGCCCGGGAGAGCGAGATATGACGAGGTTTCTTGGATGCTTTTGGATCGCGACCGCTGTGCTTGCTTTCGGCGCCTGCGACGGCGACCGAACCAGCCTGCCAGTGCCTACCCCGCCAGCGCCCACTGCACCGTCACCAACTCCAACTCCGACCCCGTCGCCCCAGTACACAGCGACGCCCGTGCCCTTCAATCTCACGCAGAGCCGAACGTTCGACATACTGGGCTGGGACTCCTGGCCCAGCGCACCCACGCCATCAGCGATCCAATTCCGCTGGAACGCCGCGATCGGCAAATACGAGGTGCTCGCACCGGGCTACGCCGATTGGAGCCGGCTCGAGGCCCTGCAGGATCTTCGATTTGGCGGCGCGCCACATGATTACGACGTCTTCGGGAGCGGCGGAACAAAACTCCCGTTTTCCATGTTGCTGTTTGCACCGCCCCATCGACCGCCGGCGGATGGGTACGTCGGCAATGCCCGCATCTGGGAAAGCTCTTCCGCGCGTGCCTACTTCGCCTTCGGAATAGCGACGGAGCCGGGCGACGTTCCCGTCAGCGGAACGATGACCTGTAGCTTCGCCGAGGACGAGATCGGCGAGGGAGGGCTGACCTTCGATCGTGCTGCAGGAACCGTGTCCGGCTGGGCGGAGCCGTTCTGGGGTGGGGGTGTCCGTTACGAGCTGGTTCAGACGAGCTTCGCCCCGGGCGCCACGACCTTTGCTGCCACGCTCGGGACCAATGGGGTACTGGAAGGCCGCTTCTTCGGCCCCCGGGCGGTCAACGTCGCGGTCCGAGCAAAGGGCGGCGGCCAAGGCTTCGCAGCCGTGAGTGGAATCATGACAGGGGTGTGTTCCTGACGGCGGTGCGACGCTGTCGTTTGGGCATTGGGGCGACCGTGACAGCTCGCTCGCCGTTGATGGCGGGGACTGGTGGCTGCTGCACCAGCTGTGGGAAAAGCTCCACGTCCGCGTTGCCGATGCCGGAACGCTGACCGTCGACGCTCGCCCGGAGGTGGGCGGCATCGCCGCCTCACTAGCGGTGTTTTCTATCTGCGTCACCGACAATTGCTTCTGGGATGGGTCCAAACGCCGACGGGGCCCGTGACCCGGTCGCTCATCGTAAAAGCGAACTCGCTCTTCGAGATCAGACTTGCGATTCCCAGCGGGAAGGCACCGCAGCGATATCAGATCACAACATCGCTGCAACGATGAGAGATGCGGGCCGCAGCTCTGGAGAGCGAGATATGACGAGGTTTCTTGGATGCTTTTGTATCGCGACCGTCGGTGGTGGCTTTCGGCGCCTGCGACGGCGACCGGACCAGTCTGCCAGTGCCTACGCCGCCAGCGCCTCCACCTGCGCCCAGCCAGACGCGCCTCTACCTTTCAGGTCGCGTGACGGATCAAGCTGGTTCGCCGCTATCGGGCGTTGGCGTTGAGGTGGACTACCCGAAGGCAGGCGGCGAAAGCAGCCCCCCGTCCCACTGTCCTTCCTTCGCCGCGTTCTGCTGGTTGTCGACGTTGACGAACGATCGGGGCGAGTATGCGGTCGAGTTCGAGCCAGGTCCATGGGCAAGTTCATCGTTGTGGGGCGGCGGCATCGGCTATGTCTACTCATTTCACGAGGGCTACGAAACCGATATCCAGTGGGTGCCGACCGGCTCCACCACCGCCGTCCTGAATCTTCACTTGCGCCCCATCCGAAGGATCAGCGCGGGTGCGTCGACCGTCGTCTCAGTCGAGCCAGATAGCTCGTTGTGTTCGGATCTCGAAGACTGGTGGGTGGGGACCAGCCGGTGCGAAGTCGTCCGAATCGAGGCGACGGCAGGAACACTCGTCGTTGAAGCGCGCGCGGCGGAGGCCGGCGGCGTCGTGCCGGTGGTCTTCTGGGCGACGAGTGGCAACTACGCCGGTCTTATAACGCGGCCCGGGCCAGGGACTGTCTCAATCCCTGCCAGGGGTGGGACGTACCTAATTTTCGTGGGGACTCCCGACGGAATGGCGTCACAGCGATTCGAGGTGTTGACGTCGCTCCGCTAGCAGCCCTCAATTTTTGTAAACGCCGCAGCAGGGCTCCTGGACAAAGTCGTTGGTGTTGGGCATGTGTGCAGATGCTGGTGGGGAGCGTGTGTCTGCCAGCGATTCTATCTGACGGGCGGAACGTCCGATCGGCCCCCTCCCGGTCGTTCTCATGAATAGGAGTCGCAGCTCGGGAGAGCGAGATATGACGAGGTTTCTTGGATGCTTGTGGCCCGTGAAGATGGATGTGGCTCCAGAAGCCAACGGAGACCCCGGCCTCAAGTATCTCGTTTACTGGAACTGGATACGAGTCGAGGAGCTCGTGATGCGCAACGTCAAGGCCTTGCTCTGTGTGATGAGTCTCGTCTGCGCGACTCACGGCGGCGGCACGTTGCTGGCGGAATCGTACCGGGTTGGTCGGAGGGCAAATTCCTTGAGAGGATACGCCCATGGCACGACCGAGTCGGTATTCACCGAGAAGTCAAGAGCGGGCTGTGAGGATGGTGCGGGAGCACGGTCCAGAGCATCCCTCGCAGTGGGCCGCCATTCAATCAATCGCCTCCAAGCTCGGCTGCACGGCTGAGACGCTGCGTCGCTGGGTGCGACAGGACGAACGCGATCAAGGGCGTCGGGCTGGCCTGACCACCGACGAGCGGCAACGCCTGAAGGAGCTGGAGCGCGAGAATCGTGAGCTCAAGCGCACGAACGAGATTTTGCGCAAGGCGTCCGCGTATTTTCGCCCAGGCGGAGCTCGACCGCCGAGCGAAGTGATGGTCGGATTCATCGACGATCATCGAGACGTCTATGGGGTCGAGTCGATCTGCACGGTGGTGCCGATCGCCCCCTCGACGTACTTCCGCCACAAGGCCCACCAGGCCGATCCGACACGCCGGTCGGCGCGAGCGCAGCGCGACGACGAGCCTGGCGCGTACAGATCGAGCGCGTCTGGAACGAGCAGCATCAGGTCTATGGTCCGCGCAAAGTCTGGAAGCAGCTCCGCCGCGAGGGCTATCGCGTGGCCCGATGCACGGTGCGGCGGCTCATGCGTGCCCTGGGGCTGGCCGGCGCGGTGCGCGGCCGCGCGTGGGTGACGACGACGCAGACCGACACGGGGGCCGGCCGGCCGCCCGATCTCGTCGATCGCCAGTTTGTCGCGACGCGCCCCAATCAACTGTGGGTGGCGGACTTCACCTACGTCGCGACTTGGCGCGGCTTCGTCTACGTCGCGTTCGTGATCGATGTGTTCTCGCGTCGGATCGTGGGCTGGCGGGTGGCCGCCTCCCTGCGGACCGACTTCGTTCTCGATGCGCTGGAGCAAGCGGTCTGCGAGCGCAGCGCCGCCGCGCTCGCCGGCCTGGTGCATCACAGCGACCGCGGGACGCAGTACGTGTCGATGCGGTACACCGATCGCCTCGCCGACAACGACATCGCGCCGTCGGTCGGTAGCCGAGGCGATTCCTACGACAATGCCCTCGCTGAGTCGGTGATTGGGCTCTTCAAGACGGAGGTGATTCGTCGACTCGGGCCGTGGCGCAGTCTCGAGACCGTCGAGTTTGCCACATTGACCTGGGTCGATTGGTTCAACATGCGTCGGCTGCTCGAGCCGATCGGCTACGTGCCGCCGGCCGAGTATGAGGCGCGCTACTATGCGACGCGCAGGGATCTTGCGGCATCGCCGACGGTCGACCGGAAAAACGAGCCGCCCGGAGGCGCCAGGAGCGACGATCGGGAGGCGGCCAAGCTGTAGCATCCCCCTCGATCGAGTCATTCCCAGGCGGCGAGATCCAGATCAGCTTCTCTGCGGTGGCGGACTCGCCGGCGGTGCCGGCTCGCCCGCAAGATCAAGAACACTCTCGAACGGCGCCGGGGGTGACGTCGTGACTAGACCGAGAGCAGGTCGCCTCGGCCTGACTCAACTAACTCGCTCTCCGAAGATCTCGGTACAGTTCAGGCGCAACGACGCCGCCGCAGGTGATTGTCCTGGGGGAGGTCGTCTACGGCACGCCGCTCGCTGACGGGTCCAGTCTGCCCTTTGAACTGTCTGCCGGTTCTGACGGGTGGGTGGCCGTACGTCTCGAGTGGGATCGGTGGCAAGGAGGCGTCAATCTGTCTTACTTCGACGATTCCGGCCTCGACGCCTTCTACGTCGGGGTCAGCGGGACGCTTGAGGTGATCTTTTGGATGGCCGCCGGTCACACGTATACCTTCTGGGTCGCCACCGATGTTCCGTTTATTCTCACGACCCACGAGTCTGGGCCACCGTTACCGACACCGCCACCGCCGGCGCCTCCACCGGCGCGGCCACCCTCGTCGGATGGCTGCACGACGCCGGATCCGTTTGTCTGGCTCGGCGGTGGCACATGCTTCAATGGCGGCTGGTGGCCGCCCGGTCTGACACCGCCTGGCCTGAATCCGAATCCGCCGCCGCCTCCACCGCCGCCGCCACCCTCGCCGCGTGGCTGCGCAACACCGGATCCGTTTGTCTCGCTCGGCGGTGGCACATGCTTCAATGGTGGCTGGTGGCCGCCTGGCCTGACACCGCCCGGGGTTAATCCGAATCCGCCACCGGCACCGGCACCGCCGCCACCTCCGCCATCGCCCCCGTCAGCGACGTCGGGTACCTGCACGACGCCGGATCCGTTCGTCTCGCTGGGCGGCGGGACCTGCTCCAACGGCGGCTGGTGGCCGCCCGGCTTGACACCGCCGGGCGTGAATCCGAACCCGCCGCCACCTCCAGCGCCGCCACCCTCGCCTGGTGGCTGCACGACACCGGATCCATTTGTCTCGCTGGGCGGCGGGACCTGCTCCAACGGCGGCTGGTGGCCGCCCGGACTCCTGCCGCCGACTTCCAGTTCAAGGTCCGGCGGAAGCTGAGGATCGCTGATCCTCAGAGCGGCGGCAGCGCGGATCTCCGTCAAGCCTGAGCATCGGACATATAACGCGTTAGTCACGCGCCGGACCACCAGGTTGCCCAGTACCCACAACGTCCATACGGTGACGCCGATGATCGGCACACCTAGAGCGAACTGAAAAGGGACGGCAAGCTGCTCCTGGTTGCGTGATGTGCGTTCGCGCCTCATTCGCGTTGTTCCTGCGGCGTGGGTGAACGAAGCTCCGCGCCCGTGCGCGGGGCCCTCTGTGTAACCCATAGCCGTAACCGCATGGATTTCTTTTGGTCGGCGGAACCGTCCAGCTCTGTCACGGCTGAAGCGGTCTGGCAATCGATGAACCCCACATCAGGCTCGCTCATCAATGCGCACAAAAGCATCTCGATTCCTGGAGCGCTAATATGCCTCGTAGACATTGCAACGCTGCAGCGGGCGCAGCAGCCGTACCTGTCGCGGCGCTATACTGCCAGACGTTGCTCTTTCGAAGGAGGACCGATGGTTCAGGTGAAGACTCTGTGCGCTCTCGTCCCTGCTGTGGTGCTGGCTGTGTCATCGGCTCACGTGCTGGCACAGGCGACGGGCGGGACGGCCGATGCGACGATCGCGTCGATCAAGGCCCAGCATGAGATCGTGAAAGGCTACGTCACCAAGGCGGCCGCGCAAGTGCCGGACGCCCTGTACAAGTACCAGCCGACCAAAGAGGTGCGAACGATGGGCCAGTTGTTCGGCCACATCGCGAACGCGAGCCGGATGATCTGCGGCACCGCGAGCGGCATGAAGTCGACCGCGACGGGCGACGCCGAGAAGCTGGCAACGAAGGCCGAGAGCCAGAAGGCGCTCGCGGAGGCGTTCAGCGAATGCGACCACGCGTTCTCGATGATCACGGCAGCCAACGCCAACGAACCCGTCACGCTCCTCGAGCCAGTCCCATACGCGCGTGGGCGGCATGGCGTTCAACAACGCTCACAACTTCGAGCACTACGGCAACATCGTCACCTACATGCGCATGAACAACCTGGTCCCGCCGTCGTCGGGCGGGAAGTAGGTGGACCAGCGCTACGTCTGAGGCTCGCGTCGCCAGGGCGCTCCCACGCGCTCTCGCGACGCGCGCCAGCCTTCCGGCAGGTCCGCGAGATCGAGGAGCGTGGGATCGCGGTCGCACATCTCGCCGAGCCCCACGACCTTGCCGTCTTCGGTCGCGACCGGCGTGCCTGGCAGGAACTGCCAGGAGCCGTCGTCGTCATCATGCGTGACGTAGAGCACCGGCGTGCCATCGAGGATGTGGCGCGTCGTGATGACGGCGGTCCGGCGAGAGTTTTCGAACGGCCAGCTCGATGACGTCATGCCGGTTCCACCTCAGTCCTCAGCCGGCCGCACGGGCGCGGAAGCGTCCCCGCCGGCCACGGTGTGCCATTCGCGCACCCGCCATAGAAGACTTGACGTACCTTCGCGTCAAATCGTTTCGACGGTAGGCGCATCAGGCTGCCGACTGACGGGAGTTCGCTGCGAAGCGGCGCCGTGGCGTTATCTCCCGGCGGGCTGGCCGAACACGGCGCGGGAGGAAAGGCCGTAGTTCAACGATGCCCCGGCGACCACGCCGACTGCGGCGGCGAGCAGCCGGTGTTCTGCGAAGAAGCCCGACCCTCCGGACAGCAGCAGCGTGACGGTCCAGTTGGTGATGGCGCCCGCCGAGCACGCGAGCGCAAATAGCAAGTACCTGCCGGACCAGCGAGCCACTCCGAGCGTACGAAAAGGTGAGACGTCGGTTGAGCCAGAAATTCCAGGTCATGGCCAGCCAGATGGCGAGCGCTCGTGAGACCGCCAGCGACGCCACCCGGAGCAGGAAGTGGAGCGACACCAAATCCACGACCATCCCGGTGCAGCCGACCAGGGCAAACAGGAGGGGCCGTCCCAGGCGCCCCATCTTGCCCTCATACTGCCGTTTCAGCTCGCGGAGGTGCTCCAGCGACTGGTTCACGTCAACTTGTCCCGCGGCCGCGACGGTGGGCCGATCGGACGGAACTCGGATGAAGGCAGCGATGTCATGACTGGCGCGGACTGCTGGACGCTGGCTATTGCTTCAGCGGATCGAGCCGCGCCACCAGCGCCGCAATCTCAGGATCGCGGATCGCATGCCGCCCGAGGCGTTCGCGGATGAGGAACTCCTCCTGGTCCACAAAGGGGTATTCCTTGCAGGCTCCCCTGACATAGGACACGGCCTCGCCGACGGCGTGAAAAAAGCCAATGCACCAGATGACACCAGCGAGCCGGATGTTCTTCTGCGCATCGCCGGCCGACGAGAGCTTGGCCCATATGTTTCGCGCGATCGGCAGGCTCAGCAGGGGCAGGGAGAGGACGTAGACCGCCCGCCGCCAGAGTGGCCAATCCTGCGATCGGATACCTCCGTAGCGGCGACCGTTGGCGTAGGACAGCCCGACGAGCAGCTCCCACGTCGCTTCGTTGATGTGCCGTTTCACCGGACGCGGATCGAAGCACATCTCAAGTCCTCGTTCCCGGATCGCGCGCTGCAGGTTGCGCTCATCTCCCAGCAGTTCCTGGAGAACCCCGAGTTCGCTCGAGAGCACGTCTCTTCGGTACGAGCTGTTGTGCAGTGGGAGTTCGCTGACGACACGAGGCGATCCAGAGCGGGGGAAGGCTCCGTATCCCATCGCATGGAGCGCCTGACTCAGAAGCGTCTCGGGGTTGGCGTTCACGACGGCCGGGCCCACGCCAGCCCACGCCGCCTGATGGCTCTCCAGCGTCCGCTCGGCCCAATCCGGCGCCGGGAAACAGTGGTTCTCGCTCAGCGCGACGATGGGCGCGCGCGCCACCAAAACGCCATGGGCTGCGGCCCTGCCGCGGTTGGTCACGGGTCCCACGCCGACCACCCGGACTGAGTGGAATTGCGACGCCTCCGGCGCGGGAATAGCGCCGGCCATCTCGTCGGGTGCCACGACGACCAGTTCGATGCTCTGCGCGCGGGTCTGACGACCGAGCGCACCCACAATGGGACGCAGCGTTTGGAACGTGTCCCTGGTGACAACGACGACGCTCAACGAAGGCTCGGGTGCGGACGGCATCAAGCTGGTCTCAGATCGTGAGGAAGTCGCGGCCTGCGAGCTCTGACGCGAAGCGGGAGATCTGCCTCGTGGATGTCAGTCGCAGGGCCAGGAGGGTCACACAGGTGACGAGGCAACCTATGAGCATGTCGACTGGGGAGGGAATGTTTCCGTTGGCCGCCAACCGCGTTCCGAGGAAGCCCGCCATCCCGCCGCCAATCGCTCTCAGCAGATCAAGGCCGCGTGACGGGAGTTTCCGCACACCCTCAAAACCCTGCGCAATGAGCGCGCCCAGGACCGCAGCCGCGGCTGTCGCGACCGCCGCGCCCACTCCTCCGTATCTCGGAATCAACAGGATCTGCAGAACCACCGCGACCGCTAGCATGGGCATGATAGCGGAGAGGGGCCGGCCAACCCGGCCCGCAGCCACTGCATGGGCCGAATGGACCGATAGCACGAGGGCAGCTCCCCCGGCAATTCCGAGCCAGGCCAGAATGGCCCCAGAAGCGGCGAACGCCGGGCCGAAAAGAAGAACCGCCAGCCCGGGAGCTCCTGCCGCGACTGGCGCGGCCAACGCCCAGAGTCCCAGCGCGAGCCGTGCCGATCCCAGCCGCAACGCCGCCGCCTCGTCCAGAGCCCCGGCGAGCTCTGCCCGTCGGAGGGCTGCGATAAGGAGAGGGGTGAACACCAGCGCAAAGAGGCCAGGTGCTTGTGCCAGGTTCTGGGCGGCACCGTAGTGCCCGACAGTGTCGGCCGAGCCAAACCACCCGACCATCAGCAGGTCTACCCGGTTGAACAGCTGAAGGCAGAGTGCATAGATGAAGAGGCTGCCAAGAAATTCCCGGAGCGGAGTAAGGCCGCCGATTACCCCGCCACGGAACGGTAATCGTTGCTGCGCGCGACAGGTTGCGAGCTCGACGAGCCGGGCCACCAGGTTGGCAACGATGACCCCCGCAACTGACCAACCCGCCGCCACGAGAGCCAGAACCAAAGCCACCCGAGCGCTGTGGTAGGCAAAGGTGGCCAACGCCGGCGACGTGTATCTGCCGCGCGCCGTCAACGCGTCCCGATAGAGGCGCGTGACGGGCATGAACGAGATCTCGCAGGCCGCCAGCCAGAGATACGGTGTCAGAGCAGGTTGTTTGAATAATGAGACGAGCCAGGGGACCGCCAGCGCGAATAGGAGCATCGCCAGCAGCCCTACCAACGCGTTGGCGCGGAGCAATGCTGCCGCCATGCCACGCCAGTCGTCCGCGTCGGCGAGGAGCTTCACCGCGGCCCGGCCGGCAAAGGTCGTGGAGGCCACCCACATGACTGGTGACGCGGCGGCATACACCAGTGAGATCTGGCCGTACTCGACCGCCCCCAGGGTTCGGGTCAGGTACGTCGTTGTGATCAGGCCAGCGGGAAATGCGAGCGCCTCCGCTGCAAAACCAAGCACCGTCGCTCTCGCGATGCCCGGTCGCGTCCCGGGAGAGCTCATCGGGTTGCCACCGCCGGATTCAATAGACGCGCGTAGAGCGCGAGAAAACGATCCACCGCGCGTTCAATGCAGAACGTTTCGCAGGCCACTCGTCGGGCCTCGCGGCGCACCGCTGCGAGGCCGTCAGGATCTGTCATCACCTCCGTCAATCGTCTCGCCAGCGCTCCGGCGTCGCCTGGCGGCACCAAGTACCCCGTCCGTCCCTCTTCTACAAGTTCGGGTAGTGCACCTGCAGCGCTGACCATCACTGGCGTGCCCCTCGCCATCGCCTCGATCGCAACAAGCCCGAAAGGCTCGGCCCAGAGCGACGGCACCACGTGCACCGTTGCCGTTGCGAGCCTGCGCTGCACGTCTTCACGCGAAAGATGCCCAAGGAATTCCACACGGTCACCAAGACCAAGGTTGCGGGCAAGACCCTGCAGGCTCGCGCGCTCGGGCCCGTCACCGGCGATCCGGAGCCGGACGTGGGCGAGCGAGCGCGGGAGCAGGGCCAAGGCTTCGAGAAGGATGTGCGTCCCCTTCTCGGGCACCAGACGGCCAGCGAACCCCAGGAAGGCAGGCACGGATGCGGGCTGCTCAACCAGCGGCTGGATCGGAATGCCATTCGGAACGATTGCGTCCACCGACACCCCGTGGCGCTCGAGCTCATCGGCAAACGCCCGGCTGGGACAGACGACGAGGTCCACCATCGAGCGCCAGTGTCTGAGCAGCGTGAGCTGAAGGAGCCTTGGAGCGAGTCCATGCGCGCGGAAGCAGCGATTCCGGAGGCAGGCGCGTCCCGCGGGATACGAGCAGGGTTGGCGATCCGGAAGGAAACGGCTTCCGCTCGGGCAGATCACTCGATATTCATTCGGCGCCCATATGACTGCCCGCCCCTTGAGGACGGGGAGAATGGCGGGCGAGGCCTGAGTCAGGATCATCCCGAGATGCACGATCTGGGGGTCGAACATCTGCACGACTTCTCGGACGACGCGCACGGCGTCTGGATTGACGGTCTCTCGCAACGCGCGAAAAGCCCCGGTGGAACCCAGAAACGTGTGGTCAGCCGCCGTTGCCTCGGTGGCGGGGTCCGCCGTGCTGGCCATCAGCCTTGCGTCGATGCCCCTACGCCGAAGCGCCGCTCGCATGTCCTGTATCACCACCTCCGCACCGCCTCGCAAGCCGGCATAGTCGTGCAGGAGGAGGACTCGCCGAACCGGCGGGAGTACCGGCACGCTCACACGCCCGGTTCCACTGGGACCATGTGGCCACCGCGTCTCGCCGAGGTCAGGGCCGCGTCGATCACGGCGATGGCGTGGAGCCCATCTGCGAGGTCGGGCGCGACCGTCTCACCATCGCGGACCGCTTCCAGAAAGGCCTCCAGTGTTGCGCGGAATGACGGCTCGGCTCCTGGAGCGCGTAGCAGCCTCGATGGGTGCAATTCGTCCAGCGCGACCAGTGCGCGCAAGAGACGCGCGCCGCGGCCTGGCGGCCGCTGCACCCGTCGCGGACGACCCTCGAGAAGGTTTACGACCAGCGCTCCGCGTCTGCCGACCAGGTCCAGGCGGTTTACCTGGGCCCCGGCCGCAAACGACGCCTGCAGCTGCGCCGTGATCCCGCCCTCGGTCACGAGTTGCAGCGCAGCTGTGTCATCCGGAGACCGGAGCGAACAGAGCGTGCATAGAACCCCGGTTATGCGTTGCCCGGTGAGGGCCGCGACCAGATCCACGTGATGCGAAGCCAGATCGAGAAGGACCCCGCCGCCCTCTTCAGGGCGAGCCCGCCACCCTTCGATCCGCTCGGCAGCCCACTGGAAGCTGCCCTGAATCGCAATGAGCGGTCCCAGTTCGCCCGACGCGAGGGCTCGTACTGCCGACTGAAAGATGGGATTCCTGCGGAAGTTGTATCCAATGGCCCCAACCGTCTCGGCGCGCCGCCACGCCTCGACCACCCGGCGTCCGTCCTCGACGTGCACGGCGAGCGGCTTCTCGAGGAACACGTGTTTTCGGGCGTCGAAGGCCCGGCACGCCGCTTCGGCGTGGAGCGCCGTCGGCAGGGCCACAACCACAGCCTCGACGGCAGGATCCTGCAGAAGCGTTTCCCAGGCCGTGTGAAAACGGGCGTCTTCAGCGTGCTTGAGCAGCCATGACTGGCGCGCCGGATCCGTGTCCGCAGCAGCGACCAGTCGTCCGGCGACTGATCTCGCAAGGGCCGGGACGTGGGCAATCTCCGCGATCCACCCGCAGCCCAGCAGCCCAACACCCACGCGGCGATTGCGCTGCTGGGATCTGACCAATCCGGCTTCAGTCGTCATGACTCGCCCGAGAAACGCGGCAAGGGGGGCTCAACGGTAGCACGCTCGTGAAGCCGCTCAGCGCCGGCGGGGCTGTGGCTTGTGAATCCGGAAGGCGCGCTGGAAGAGATACCCAGCGACGTACGCCGTTTGCGACACGAGCATCAGGAGTGACAGCGGCACCGCTCGGCGGCCCGCGACCCGTCCGAAGGGATATGTGACGAGTTTGAAGTAGAAGGACGGTGGCTCCACCCTTGGCCTCCACGTCGGAGCCTCAAGCCGGGCGCGGCTGCGGCGCAGGAATTCCGCGCCACGGCCATAGCTGAAGTGCTGATTCACGTAGCGCCAGAAACGGAGCCGGTGCGAGTGATTGACCAGCGCGTCTTCGGCGAAGACGAGCGGGCCGCCACGGCGCTGCCACCGCTCGCAGAACTCACGATCTTCGCCGCCCGCCAGAGGGAACGTGACGTCGAAGCCACCCGACTCCCGAAACTCGCGTGCGTCCACGGCCATGTTGTTCGTCGTGAAGAAGCGGGCGCCGGTCGCTGCGCGTCGGTGGTAATCGTAAAGAAAATCGATGAGCAACTGGCTGGCCGTGGAACACAAGAGCGTGGGCAACGCGTTGAGTGTCCGTCCACCCACGATGGCTGACCGATGGGCCGTCAGATGTTGCTCCAGTCGGCTGAGCCAGTCAGCCATCGGGGCGCAGTCATCGTCGGTGAACGCCAGAAACCGGCCGCGTGCCACCGCCCCACCGGCATTGCGCGCCAACGCTGGCCCGGCTTGTGGCTGGGAAATTGACCGCACCTGCATGTCACTCGCCGCCGCTTGCGCCGCCACACACCGTTCCGTTTCCGCGGAAGCGCCGTCGTTGATGACGATGACCTCGTATCGGGATCGCGGAAAGTCCAGCATGGCGAGCGCCTGAAGACAGCGCGCCAGCTGGACGGGCCGCCGATGCGTCGGGACGACGACGGAGAAGGACAGATCTGTATTGGCACTCGCAGGCGGAAGCACGACCGTGACGAATGGTATCAGCCGGTCCGGGGTTTCGCGCAGCTCGCGCTGGCGATCGATCGCGGCAGAATTCAGAGGGTCGGTTCAGCGCGCTGGAAACTTCGCGAGCGTGTTAGTGACTACGATCAGCGTCTCGTGGCGCTGCGGGCGCGAACGGGCTGGTGGACGCCTATGCGCAGCATCTGAATGCGCTCGAGATGACCTTGATCAGCGAGGCAGAGAAGAAGGCCACTGCCAGAAGCAAGAAGCCAAAGGTCGAGAGCAACCAGAAATCTGCGTGATGCGGGGCCAAAGGCCATCAGAAATGGCAATCACGGCCATGGCCCGATGGACGTTATATAGGAAATCGGGCCCTTTTGTCGGAAATCTGGATACCCGGCTCTGGCTGGCCCCTATGTAACCGCATAGGTCTAGCGGTACAGATCCTGAATCCACGCGTTCCATGGGTAGCGACACAGAATCGGCTTCCTCACGCAAGCGCAAGAAGTCCAACCCGCGCGGGACCGCCTTTCTTCTGCTGCTCGCTCTTCTGGCGGTGTGTGCCTTGCTGTGGTTCGGATATCAGAAGCTCGAACACCCCGCTGACCGGTACACCTCCCGTATCTATAAGAGTGCGAGCCTGACGACCGCCGGCATCGCTGCGGCCTGTTGAGCCAGCGTGTCCGTTCGTCTGGCTGACGTTCTGCCGCTCAGCCGCGGGCGGCGTGTACTGGCGTCGACACTATATGGGGTCGGCTCCCTTCCCGAGCTTCAGATCGTCGCTGAGCCGGTATGGCTGGCTGTGCAGGAGCGGTTCGCCAAACGCGTCGGAATGAAAGGTGGCCCTCAGTCCAGCGGCTTGATTCGGATGTTCTTGTAATAGACGACGCTGTTGGGGTCGTGGCCCTGGAACCCGATGGTGCCCGGGCCGACCCGCCGGAGGCGGAAGTCCCTCGTGCCGTTCCAGTCGGGCGGCTGCGTCCAGCGCACGACCTCTTTGTCGTCCACCCGCACCACGATCGTGTCACCCTGCGCGAGGATGTCCAGCGTGCACCACACGTCGTCCTTCGCGGGTGAGTCGTTCATGACGTCCTGGACGTGATAGAGACTGCCCGTTCTGACCGGGTCCCGGTGGGAATTGTTCACCTGAATCTCGAAGCCTTTCGTGGGCCAGACACGGTCCTGGTAGTCGGTCATGATCCAGATCCCGCCGTTCGAGCCTGGCCTGGTCATCACGTCGACCTTGAGCTGGAAGTTGCGGAACGCGTGATTCCGAAACGGACCGTCGTAATAGATCATGCTGGGCGTTCCGCGCGCCACGATGGCGCCGTCCTGGACGGTGAACGTTTCGGCGGGACCACCGACCTTCCAGTCGGTGAAGTCCTTGCCGTTGAAGAGACTCGTGAAACCCGGTTCGGGCGTCGTCTGCATCGACAACGCCAGCAGCAGCGCGGCCAGCGCGCGTGTGGGGATCATACGGGGAAGCGTAGCACCGAAGCCTAGTACGGTACGCGATCAAGCTGTCGACCTTATCGGACCTGATTCCTCCGACTGGGGGACCCAATTCACCGCGGGCCCGGCGTCCGGACGGCTCAGCGCGTCATCTTCGGCCTCGCGGCCAGAATCTTCGCGCGTCGATCGCTCAGCCACTTCTCAATCTGCTTCGCGATGTCCTCGGCCGCAGACTTCCATCCGCCCGGGTGGTCGTTCGCGCGGTTCTTGTTCGTGATCTCACGGGACTCGTCGGCATGGGTGAGAGACGCGCTGACACGCAACCGCGCTTCGCGCGTCGGCGCGGTTGGTGCGGGGTTGGTGGTCTGCCCGGACCGGGGACCGAGACCGAAGACGATCTTCGGCACGGTCGTCGTCCGCTCCTGCACTTCCACGACGACATCCGCCTTGTCCTCGTCGTCAACAATGGTGACGAGCTTTTTCTTGCCGGCCAGGGCGGCGGCCAGATCCTTGCCCGACTGCTGACGCTCGGAAAATCCGACGGCGTCCGGGCCGGGTTGTGAGTCGATGTAGACGCGGATGAGCGCGGGATCGGCCTGTGACGCTTCGGCCGGCGAAAGGCTCAGCAGACAAAGGACGGCGACGATTGGAGCACCTGGCACGCGCTGTAGCAGCGCCCGAACCAAGGGCAGAGCAGAGGAGACGAGAGACGCTGGATTGAGCGTGCGAAAGATCTCGCGCCTTGCGGAAGCGAACATACTCATCCCGGCTACTTCCAGTAGTCCATGCGGCTGCTATGTTTCGCCCAATCGTTGTGTCCGATCGTGCAGTAGGACGTGTACCGCTTGGCCAGAGCCAACGCAGCCATCGCATCGGCTTCATTGTCGAGCGTCAGTGTGAGCGTCCGCCCGTCGGTGACGATCCAGCCCTCCACGCCCTTGTCAGTCGTACGTAACTGAGCGGGGTCGTAGGTCGTGCACGTTTCGGCTGGAATGACCGTCTCCTTTCCAGTCGGACCGTCCCAATATTTGAGGATGTAGTTCCGCCTTGTCGCCACCGTCACGCCGGGACGACTGCTCGGATGGCGGCCGATGAAGCAGTGCAGCGAGTACCGCTGCGCCAGGGCGAGCGCCTTCGTCGCGTCGTCGCGAGAATCGAACATCGCCATTCGCGAGTGACCGTCGGTCAGAAGCCAGGCGCCGAGACTCGGCTCAATCCGCAGCGCGTTGGGATTGTGATTCAGGCAGTCGCGACGGGCCGCGGGCGAGCCCGGTGTGGTGCCCTGCGCCGTGGGCACATACTCCAGGAAAGAGACCAGGGCCAGAAACGCCAAGGCAATGCGCGGGACGAAGCGGTGAATCTGCACGGCGGCCTCCTCGTCCGAGTAGCTGCGAATGTAAGCCTGCTGATTCTAGCGCGGACGATATCCGCGGGCGAATCGACGAGGCGATGCGGTTACATGGAGCCCCAAAGGCGAACGCTTGAAGGTCTCGGACAAACGGCCCGCGAGCGATTTCACAACGTCACGGTCACTCGAGCGTTTCGACATTCCGGAGGACACGCTGGACCATTCGGTCGGGTGACTTCGTACACCGGCTGTCTGGTCTCTTCGATGGTCTGGGTGCCAGTCAACACGCGAATGGTGACGCTGGCGGGTGTGAAGTCGGGGAAGGACACTGGGCAAGTGCCCGTCGCCGAGGTGCAGGTGGTGCTTCTCGTCGACCCATCAGGCGCGGTGACAACGACCGTCACTGCAGCCTGACCCGGCGCACCTGTCACTTCGACGACCAAGCCCGTGCAGCCGATCAGCGTGCAAGCACTCGGGCCGACGAGATCGCACCCTGAGCCCAAGGCGGCGACGAACACCAGAGTGATCGCCAACACCTCGCGCGGAATTGTCACCGACCGAATCCTAGCATGCGATCATCGACGGGATGGCTGGGGCGGAAGGATTCGAACCTCCAACAACCGGGTTCAAGGCCCGGTGTCCTGCCAGTTGAACGACGCCCGCCCCACAAAATTCGTGCGCCCGCCACGACTCGAACGTGAGGACCATCAGGGTACCTGGTCGTTCCAGACGCGCCAAAGCCGGTAGCGGTATCGACCGCAGTGATCCTATCTTGAGGGCCAATTTCCGCCTGATTCTGACGGCGGCGTACGGTTTGGATTCAGCGTGAAACAGGCACACACTCTCTGGATTAGGACGACGACGGTCGCCCGCGCGGGGCTCGTGCCGTCGAAACCATCTGAACATTCAGGAGCGTGCGCCGATGACGCCTCAGCCCCGCACTCTCTCAGTCTCCGAAGAGCTGCGGATCTTCCTCGGCCTGCTTGTGCAGCCCTTCGTGACAGCGGGGTTAGCGTTCGTCACGTACCCATTGATGGAGCGCTCCGGCCGAGCGATCTACGGAGGTGGCAGCGGTGGGAATCTCACGCAGGCGGCCATCGCGGAGGCGTTTAGCGTCAGCATAGCCGCGTTCTTCGTGACGATCGCGGCCGCGTTTCCGGCCGCGGTGTGGGTGCTGAAGCGCTACCCGCTCACTCCCTGGCGCGCGCTACTGTCCGGCGTGCTACTGGGCAACATCCCCAGCGTACTGGGCACGATTCTCCTTGGCAGCTACGGGCTCGCAGGTTTTGTCCGCGTCGTAATTTTTGCGTCGTTCCTCGGGATCGGCGGAGCCACCGCGTTCTGGACAATCTGGACGCTCACTCGGCCGCGCGCTAGAGAAAACGACACCACCGGCGTCGAAGCCGCGATGCGGACCGGGCCGCCATCGAGAAGCTCCACCAGCAGGACATCACCGCTACGTTGTCGCGAGATCCTGTTGCGCTGACGGATCTGTGGACCGATGACGCCGTTCGACTCGGCCAAGGCCGGCCGGCAGAAGTCGGCAAGCAAGCTATCCGAGAGAGCAACGAACGCTGGTCGGCTCGCCCAGGTGTCAAGGTGTTGAGCTACGTCCCGGAAACCAAGGACGTCACTTTTCTGGATGGTGGCTGGGCAGTCGAGTGGCGTGACTTCACGGGTTCGTATGTCGATTCGCCGGGTGGCGAGCCGAAGCAGGTTCGTGGCACGGTGCTCGGGGTGTACAAGAAGCTTCCGGACGGCAGCTGGAAAGTCTTCCGCGCGATGGGGACCTGAGAGCGATCCGCCGGCCCGCGTGCAGATGTTGGCGTAGTAGCATCGACCGCATGACGGAGTGGTTCGCACGCCCCGTGCTTCACGTCTCGAGTGTCGAAGCCTCGCTCCGCTTCTATGCAGACCGGCTCGGCTTCGCGGTTGCGTGGCGGTACGAGGAGGATGGTCGGGCGCGCGTCGCTCAAGTCGATCGCGGGAGCTGCGCCCTCATATTCTCAGACCAGTGGCCGGAGAAGGTCGGCAAGGGTCTGATGTTCATTTCCCTGACCGTCGAGCCCGAGACGCACGAGGCCGCGGTCGCGGCGCTCGACGCGTTGCGCGCCGAGTTCGAAGCCCGTGGCGTTCCGGTCAAGGACGGCCACTGGGGCTACAGGGTGCTGGTGGTCGAGGATCTCGACGGCAACCAGCTTTTCTTCAACTATCCGAACGAGCCTGGCAGCCGGAGTGAAGCGGTGAATCAAATCAGGATGTGAGCCGCCAGTTGCGTTCATCGCGCAACGGCACAAACCGACCATCTCCCGATTGCGTAGCGCCGGTGGCTCGCCGCGCGTGTGGGTGTAAGGTGTAGGGAAACATGATGACTCCAAAGCCACGCTCGGTTCCCGTGCCCGCCGAGTACATGTCTCTGCACGAGTACCTGGAAACGAGATACGCGGACACCGTGGTCCTGACGTTCGGGCAGATCGAGGACCTCCTCGGCTTCGCGCTGCCGGAGTCCGCGCGCCGGGAGCCCGAATGGTGGGCGGACGGAGACGCGGGCGACACGCCATCGGCCCAGGCTCGCTCGTGGACCCAGGCGCACAGGACCGCGACGCCCAATCTCCTGGCCCACACCGTCAGTTTCGCGCGCTCGACTACCTGACGCTCGCTCGCGGGCACACGCTCACGCCGGAACCGCGCGACGGTCAGAAGGGTTTTCGTTTCAGCGGGGATCGGGACAATCGAGAAGCTCATTTGCCGGCGTCACGCCAGGGCGAGTGTCCACTTCGCATACATTGGCGTCCCCAACGGGAAGTGACTGCCTGCAAATGCCCATCGATCGCTGGATCGCGGGCCTGACGGGCCGCGTTACTGTTTCTTCAACACTGCACACGGATCCCAACTCTTGACCTGCTCCGGAAACGCATTGCATTGGAGAAACGCCACGATCTCTGGCGAGCGAGCGAACAACGGAGCCAGGCTCCCGCGCCGAATGTCCGTGTTGGCATCGCGTGGGTCGAAAAAGAACGCCTTCACCAGCCGTCCGCTGCCTCCCCGCCCGACACCGTCGATCAGCAGGACGTTCGCATTCGACGGAACGGGATTGGTGCGACCCTGGACGATGGCAGTGTGCGTTCTGGGATCAAACAAGAGGTCTTCGGTAATGTCTCCGTACTCGAGCGAGACATGAATTGTGCCGTCTTGCCCGCCCCCACCGCTCGCCCTTTGCTGGCCCGAGGAGTACCAACGCTCAGCTCCTCGCCATAACACAAGCGGTACCAATCGCTCGTCCGTCGTTGCGATCGTGCTCACCACCGACGGTGAGACAGGTATGGAGAACGAGGTGCTCCGCGGCAATCTGTTTTGGCCGCCGAACGCATGTGGCGCGGCGCAAAGCAGGATCACAAGGAGCACTGGTGCCCAAATGCCAACGTTTGGCGAGAACAGGAATCCTGTTGGAAACAACGCCGGATTGCCGAGCCGTATTCTGCGGCAGACCGCGGCCATCGAGGAGATGAGAGACGCTCGATTGAGCGTGCGAGGGTTCTTGTTCAAAGCGGAAGCTGACATACTCATCTCTTCAATCGAGATTGACCGCCAGTCCAGTCTCGGATGAGACCGCCTCCGCTGAGGCTGACAAAACAGCGGTGTTCACTTCGAGATCCTGAAGCGGATGCCCCCTGTGACTCGAAAGATGTTCTCCCCCGCGCCAAGATTCCGGGCTGCAGGGCTGCGATCGACGCGCGTGTAGCGCCCGCCAAGCGACAACGACACGCGCGGGCCAAGATGCCTCAGAAGATCGGCCCCGCCCGTGATCGCAAAGCGCCGATGCTCCAGGAGGCTGTCGACGACGAGATCTTCGAGGGCGATCCCGTCCTCGGTGATGACCGTCGTGAAAGTTCATGTTGCTCCAGCGGCACGCTGTGGAGCCGGAGAGGTTCAGCTATTCCATCACGACCACGGCTGAGAAGTGGACACGGCGCTGCGGACTATATTGCCAGACGTTGCTCTTTCGAAGGAGGACCGGCGTTTTGGCGTCCCCAACGGGAAGTGACGGCCTGCAAACAGCGATTGACCGCTGGATCGGCGCAAACGGTGGCCCAATTGCACCGTTTCGCTCGGGGCCTCCCGCACGGTCGCCGTGAAGGCCGCGTGTCACAGCCCTTCCCTGACATCCTCAGAGCGGCACCGGCTGCTGCGAGTGACCGGGGGACGTCACAAACAAAAATGGCGGCCATCGCTGACCGCCACTGAGAACTCACGCAGGCGTAACTTAGCTACCTCGCTTTTTCATCCGCCGCCGCGCCGCGACCGCGCCGAGGCCGGTAGCGAGCAGGAGCAGAGTCGCTGGTTCGGGGATGACGGTGTCCTCCACGGCGACGAACGGCTGCCCCTGGTTTGTCCCAAAAAAGAGCGGCGTTCCCCCAGAAAGAGCCGACGGAGCCGCGTACGCTAAAGAACCAACGCCTGCCGTCAAGGGATGCACCGCAATATTCGTCGTGGTCCAGAATCCGGGGTCAAATGTGGTGTTGGGGAGGATGCTCATTGAACTGCCAAGGGCCAGAAGTGCACCATTGATAAGCGAGTTCTGAAAGGGAGAAGCGGCATTGTCCCCGATAAAGAAAATTGTTCCGCCGCTGCTGAGGAAACTGCTGAACGCCGCGATTTCAGATGCAGCGAACGGGGTCAGCGGCGACATCACCACGAACAGATCGACCCCGCTTAACGCAGCATCCGTAATTGGAATTGGCACACCGAGGACACTCGAACTGACACCGCCGAGACCGTTGTAGAAATCGCTGAGGATAGATTCAAATCCTGATAAGCCTGACTTCAGGAGAACTGTGCTCCCGCTTCCCAGTACGTTCTGAAAGAACGTCTGATTCCCGACGTTGGCGAGACCTGGGATATCGGCAATGTTGAGATCACCAGACAATAAAATCTGCCCCGCGCTCGCCGGAGCGACCGGGCCCACGAGCCAGAATATCGCCGCAATAGCGGAAACCAACGTAGTCCTGAACTTCATTGCCGTCCCCTTCGCGCGAGCGTAAGCGCAGTAGTCTACGCTGCAACAACTCAGCCAGTCGGATGGGCAAGTCTCTACCTGGTATTTCGGCAGCAGCTTGACGCTCCGGGCAAGTCATTTCGCGGGATGGCTTTGTCAATTCGTGGGCGATTGGGGTGGCGAGTCGCTTCACAACCGCTCGGATCACGTCTAACTACCTGGGCCCGGACAAAGCACCCGTGTCGATTTTGGGACAACCGGGCATCGAACGCTGCTTGTCGCGGCGCGACTTTTTGGCGGAATCCCGATGGATCATGGTGCCGCCCGCCTTTGGCCGATCATGGACGGTAGTAGTTTTCCTGTAAAGATTTCGATCCGTGTTCGCAAGAAGAAAAACGGAGAATCGTTGAGAACCCCGATCGGCTGCGGTAGAGTCGCCGACACGGGTTCACCGCTGGTCTGCTGTCGGATTAAGGCCGGCAACGAGTGCTCATGAGACTGACGAATAGGAGGTTTGTATGCGCCGTCGCCTTACCATCATCATCTCCGCCCTCTTCTTGGTTGCCGGCCTCGGCCCGGCATTTTTCGTCGCGCAGGCAACGAATACATCCGGCGGAGACGCGCAGAGCGCCCGGCAATTTGTTGGCTACTGGATGGGGATCGACCCGCTCGACGGGGGCGACGTCCGTCGAGGGATCACGGCGAACGACGATGGAACGTTCTCGATGATCGGACACGACTCGGTGCTCACGCTCTGCGACGGTACCGACCGAGGCATCATCACGGTCAGCGACTTTACGGCCGTCCGCTCGGCGTTGGTCAGCGACCACCACATCCTCACCTGCACCAACAATGGCACGACTCTCACGCTGAGGAACCACATCGAACTCATCGACAAAAACATCATTCGCGAGACGGTCACGACCCAAGCGGGCGTGTTCGTCGACGAGACTATCTACCACCGAGTGAGCCAGCAGTGATCGTGAGTGATTTTGAAGTTTGCAATCGACCCGCCACGATGCCCGGGACGACGATCGGCAGTCAGGCCTGAGCCGCGCGCGGTGTCACAGACTGATGACAGTCGCTCGATAATCGGCGCTCGGGCCCGGTGCGGGAATCGCCAGATCTCGGCCGTCGCGCACGCCGGGCGCGGCAGCATCTGCAAGGCTTCGCGCTCGGCCGCGCTCGCGTTCCGATCAACGTGCGTTGTCCGCACATCTGCCACTCACGCGGGACCCAAAGGGGTGGCGTCCCCAACGGGAAGTGACCGCCTGCAAACGCCGATCGGTCGGGCAGCGACGACCGACAGTCAGGACCCTCGTTACCGGTATTCTGTCCCTGGGGTTCCCATGAAACGACTCGTGCCCTTTGTCGCGTTCGCGCTTGCGCTCTTTGCGTTCCCCGCGATTGCCGCGGAAGACTTCAGCGGCAAGTGGTCGGGAACGTTCTCCGGCATCGGGCCTGACGGCACGCAGCAAACCGAGAGTATCCTCATGGTTCTGGTCCACAAGGGCGCCGAGCTGACGGGCACCGCTGGACCGTTTGCCGACAACCAACGGAAGATCGAGAAGGGGAAGGTCGACGGCGACAAGCTTTCATTCACGGTAACGAGGTCTCGGCAAACAGGAGTTCGACACCTTACCAGTCGGCCCGAGCAGCTCGCATGATGATCGCGATCACCTATGCGGGTGCCAGCCTCAGACTATTCCCTTCTCAAGTCGGGAGTCTGGGACTCACGCGTGGCTCGCGTTCCCGTCGAGGTAGCTCGCGAGGTGGCTGCTCAAGTCCCGCGCGTCGTCGCCGGCGCCATCGATGAACGTGGATTTGCGCCGCCTGAGGAACGGGATCCCCATCAGGTACATGCCGGGCGCTTCGACGACGCCACCGTCGTGTTTGATGCGGCCCTTACGATCCAGCACCGGCACATCGAGCCAGGAATAGTCCGGACGGAAGCCGGTGGCCCAGATCACGGTTTGGATCTCGCCGTTCGTGAGGCCGAGCGCGAGCGGCGGCGTACGTTCGACGCAGGTGGGCTCGAAGCGGTGTGGCGGATCGGTGTCGCCGTCGAGGCCGCTCTCGGTGGCCCACTGATCGATCCGGTCGAGCAACCGGTTCATTTTGAGATCGGCCAGCTCGCACTGATTCCGCAGCGATCCCGAGAACAGCGCCTGGCCATCGCGAATCGCTGCCAGACGACCCGTCAGGCGGACACCGAGTTTCGTCAGCCGGTTGAGGTCGAGGGTTCTGCGCTCCGGCGAGCCCGCGAGTTGCATCGACGGCACGTGTCGAGCGCGGACGATATCGTCCTGGTCCTCATAGCGGTCGTCCATCACGCCGGCGGCGTCCATCCACCACTTGATGTCCCGGCCGCGGTAGGTCCGAGGCGCGCGGACGTGCTCGCCGACGGCGAGCGTCACGGGCCGGCCCGCGTGCTGGAGTTCCTCGGCGAGCTGCGTGCCGGTGGCCGAGGCCCCGACGATCAGGACGCCGCCCTCCGGGACCTGGTCCGGATTGCGATACTCCATCGGCGTGAGCGTCACGATCCCGCGCGGCAGCGCCGCCGCGACCGCGGGGACGCTCGGGATATTGCACGCCCCCGTGGCCAGGACGACCGTCCGGCAGCGCCATTCGCCCCGACTGGTCGAGACTCGATAGCCGTCGTCCTCGCTGCGAACCGACGTGACCGCTGTGTGGATCTCGACCGGCGCCTCACATCGCTCGGCGTAGCGCTCGATGAATGCGATGGTCTCGGGCATCGTGCGGAAGCCATCGGGATCCGCGCCGTCGTAGCCGTAGCCCGGAAGCCGGCTCTGCCAGTTCGGCGTGAGCAGCCGCAGCGAATCCCAGCGCTCCGTCTTCCACGAGTTGGCGACCTCACCACGCTCGAGGACCACGTGGTCGATCGAGCGCGAGGTGAGGCAGTGACTCATGGCCAGGCCCGCGTGACCCGCGCCAATGACGACGGTCGTCGTTCGCATGGCCGCGCTCGGGCTGCATCGCCGAGGCTTACTTCACCTCGACGGTGACGTTGGTCGGGTTGGTGATGAGGTCGTACACGGCCGAGCGCTTCTGCGACTGGGCGACGATGGCCCGGATCTCGGCGGGTGTCGCGTCGGCGTCGATGTCGTAGGTTACCTTGATGCCGTCGAAGCCGTTGCGCACGTCGCTGTCCATGCCGAGGATCCCGTGGATGTCCATCCCGCCCTCGATGGTCGCGGTCACGCGGCGCAGCTGAATCGCGCGGTGCTGGGCGACGGCCGCGATGCCCGCGGTCAGGCAGCTGGCAAGTGCGGCGAGCGCGATTTCAACCGGGGTTGCACCCGTATCCTCGGACGCGAACACCTCCGGGTGGTCGGCGTCGAACGTGAACGCGGTCTTGTGACGCTGCTCCGCGCCGAGCCCGTAGAATCCCTCCACCGTCGACCGGCTCTGGGTGCCTCTCTTCCATTCGCACTTTGCCCGCCACGTGAACTTTGCGGCCTCGGGCGTCTTGCCCAGGGCCTCGCGAGCGCCGAGCAGCGCCTCGACATTGACACCGTTGTCCACTGGTTGTTTGGTCGTCGCCATCATGTCCTCCTCGTGAGTATCTCCGTCGTGCCTTCGTCGAAATGTCAGCGCGCCTGGCCCGCGGCCGGCGGCCCCACCTCCGCGTCGAGGCCCAGCAGGGCTTCGACCTCGCGGTTCATGGTCTTGCTCAGGTCCTGGTGCAGCACCTTCAAGCGGTCGAAATCCCACTCGAACCCGGCGATCTCGTCGGTGATCTCGAAGAGCTCCCGAGACAACTCGTCGCGGGTCGATTGGTACTCGGCCAGCGCATGATCGGATCCCCGTCCCACGGCACGCGCCAGCAGCTCGGCGTCGCGCAGGGCGTCGCTGATGCCGTGCGCGGTGATCGGATCCTTGAAGTAGCCGGCATCCCCGACCAGCGCCCAGCCCGGACCGTGACTCTGTCGCATCAACCCGGGCTGCCCCGGAAAGCCGCGCAGGCGCTCCGACGGCGTCTTCTCCGCCACCTCGGCGGCAAGCTCCGGGGCACATTCGGCCAGCACCCGCCGATAGCCGGCTTCCATGTCGGTCCGGATTTCAGCGTGGAAGCGCGCCTGCGGCGTCGCGGCAAACACGCACGTGTCGCCGCCATTGGTGGGAATCGCCCCCACCGCGACTCCGGGCCGGTAGTACCAGCGGCTGCGGGCGTTCTCGAGTCCGGGCCAGAACGTATAGACCACACCGCAGGCGTGCCGACCCTCGCGGTAGGTCGCAGTCCCGACGAGCCGGACGACCGTCGACCACAACCCATCGGCCCCGATCACGATGCCGGCTCCCACACGGCGCACGGCGCCGCCGCGCTCCTCGATCACCGCGCCGATCACTCGTCCGTCCGAGGCACGCTCGAGGTCGACCAGCCGCGCACCGTAAACGACGTCGGCACCCGAGTCCAGGGCCGCATCGGCCAGCAGCGCGTCGATGAGCGTGCGGCGCGGCGCGAAGAGCGCGTCCACGCCGTTGCGCGACTTGATCGGCACGGTGATCGTCTCGTCGCCGTAGATGAAGCTGGTGCTGGTGATGGGCGGCGTGCCTGCCGCGCGCACCCGATCGAGCAGGCCCCAGCGATACAGCTCGAGGACGCCCGCCCGCATCAGCGCGAGGGTTGACAGGGTATCGGCGCCGTGACGATCGCGCTCCACGAGCAGCACGGAGAGCCCTTGCCTGGCGAGCAGCATCGCCGTGGCCGCCCCCGCGCACCGCGCCCCCACAACGACCACGTCGTACCGCTGGCTCGTGCCAGTCGACGTGTCTTTGGTGAACCTATCCATTGCGTGGTCGTGCTCAGGCGAGTTTCATGGTGTAACAGACTGCGTCGCCTTCGAGCACCACGGTCCCGTCGCCTCGAGTGACGCGCGTGTTGATCCTGCTGATGGGCTTGTCCTCGCGGACCTCCGTGACCTCGACCCTCCCGGTGATCGAGTCGCCGGGACGCACGGGCGCCTTGAAACGCCAGTGGACCTCCAGGAAGACCGAACCCGGACCCGGCAGGTCCTCGGCGACCACAGCGTTCAGGATGGCGCTGGTCACGCCGCCCTGGACGATGATCTCGCCGAATCGGCTCGCCCGCGCGGCCGCATCGTCGTAGTGCAGCGGGTTGCGGTCGCCGCTGATCTCGGTGAACAACCCGATGTCCTTCGAGGTCACCGTCCGGCTCCGTTCGGCCACCTGGCCGACTGAGGGCTTCCGACCGCCCCAGGGTCCATTCGGCTCAGCGTTCATCGATTCGTTGTCCATCTCGAGGCAGAACTGGAAATGCTATCGCAGCCCGACCGCTACCGCCAGCACCTGCCCATTTGCCCTCAGTGCTTCGCCTTAGATTGTTCGTGACGGTGTGTCGGAAACTCCGTCTTCGCTTTCTCGGTCGGGACCCAGGTACTCAACCTCCGTTCCTATATGGGGGGGGCCGCTCGGCCTCAAGAAGCCCTCAGAAATCATCCGCTCCACGAGCCTCGGGCTGATCGACTGGCGGCCGGCCCACGCCTCCCAATGACTCGCTTGCCGAGTTCTCGCGAACGCCACCGACGCACCAGTGGCAACCAGGAACCGGACCAGGTCGCCAGCCGTGGGGTGATACTCAACTCTCATGTTGGCGATGCCGTCAGTGCTTCCTCCCGGCCCTGAGCCGCTTGCCAAGCGGCGACCCACACAAGCCTTTCCCAGCAGCTCCGCTGAGTTCTCTTTGTGGCAGTGAAGTGAAGTTCTCCACGTCTGCGCCTGACGGGGCACCTCGTGTGGTCCACTCCGAAAGCCGGTAGTGTCTCAGTTTGGTTGAGTCCCTTAATGTCGGGTCCAGACTGGCAGCCTCCGGTCGGCAGGCCAGTTGATTTCGAGAGACGCCTTGACCGTCTCGACTCCTCCGACCCGTTTCGATGTGGCGAATGGGCCGTACCTCCTGATCACTTCGCGCCGAAGACCCTCGGGGGCCGTGCGCAGCAGCTTGGCCTCGCCATTCACGGGTGCTAGCTCGGCGGGTTGATCATTCCCTGCGAAGTGCAGTTGCCATGTCTGCATACTTTCCTCAGACTTGATTTAGGCCTTGCGAGCGGGTTCCTGGCGCGTGGCCACAAAGGCAACCCGCCCCGGCAGGTCACCCCGGTGGTCGGTTTTGCAGACGGGGCACCTGTAGGTTTGCGGCGCGGCGTTCGTGGCTTTTGCCCATGTCACGACTTGAACATCGACACCAACGCCGCAGGCCGGACAGTGGAGCGGAAGGACGGCAATCATAGGGGACTGGATGCGGAGCCTACCGTGGTCAGCGTCTCGTCGGGCATCCGTCTATGGAACCAAACCGAGAACGGCGAGCAGGACGACCACGGCAAGGACGAAGACCGCTTCGACCTCTTGCGCCAAGAACTCGGGAGTCTCCGCCACGGCCAAAGGGTCGGGGCCATCGATCAGATTGTAGCCCCTTCTATCGAAGGGCGGGCCGTGACTGGCGTCGTGTCGTCAGGGGTCCACTCCAAGAAGTCCGGCGGTCAGACTCGAGCACTACCGAATCGCCCGGGCGGCCGTCGAACACCAATGGCCGCAGACGAGGCGGCACGCGACCAGGACCCCGCGGGGTCGCCCGGCGCTGTTTCTCATCAGTCGCCCGACCGAAGACCTGGCCGTGATTGATGCGGCTGTTCAGACCGGCGACGAAGGCCGCTACTTCCGCATCTTCACGAAAGACCCATCCATCCAGGCTTTTGTCGCGCTGGCTGATCGGGCGTTTGGCACGCCGACGAGCGAAGTCGAACTGCGCGGCGACGAAGGCGCCCCGATCGTTCTGAGGTGGAAGACGTAACCATTGCCGCAGAAGGCCCGCGAACCTGATCAGCGCCATGAACGCGCCCAGGGGAACGCAGCGGGAATCGCTCAAAGAGGTTGGGCTGTTTTGGCCTTGGCCAGGCTGAGTCAAAGCGACCGGGCGTAGAATCACCCACGCGAATGGCTGACGCTGTCACCCTCCCGCTTCAATGCCCTGCCTGCGGTCGACCGGTGACGCTCCGGTTCTCGGAATGGACTCCTCAGACTCCGAGACAGAGCCAGACGTGGAAATGCCCGCACTGCCACACCGAGAACAAAGCGGATCTCCCTGGAAAACTTGTGTGGGTGCTTCCACGGCAGGAGAATTGACGCACCAGCTAAACCCAACTCAGGCGACCGATCCAAATCGAGGCACTAATGCCAACGAGCGCCGAGGTGTCTGACGGCCAGAGGCATGCACGCGGATGCGATCAGGTTCAGGCATGAGATCCGACCCGCCCACTCGGTGACGGCCGGATCAGGCTTGACTGCCTGGTATAGCGTGTTCGCCCATCGGGCATTGGCGAGGAATTCCTTGCGAACGGGGTCTGGCGAGATCAGGCGGTCGACAGCGTCGGCGATGCGCGTCAGCCGATCGAGCCTTCCCGCCGGAAGCGCCTCGATCTCTCGAAGATGGACGTCGTGAGCAGCGCAGAAGCTTTCGGCCGCCTGCACTGCCTGACGAAGCTCGTCGATCAGTTGCTTCTTGTCGCGAACCGGGGTCGTGCCCCCTTTCCCTTGACTGCGGAGGCACTCGACCGCGCGATCGACATCATCGAGGGCGAACGTCCTTCGGTTGACCCGGAGGGGCTGGACGCAGAACTGTCCGCGGTCCGCGCCGAATTGTTGCGCCTGGCTGCAGCAGTCGCGGCCGGCGGCGAACTTCCGGCGCTCGTCGACGCCATGCGAGCGCGCGACGCGAGACGCGAACAGCTCGAACGAGACTTGTCAGCCGCGCGTCATCCCGTTTCGATATTCAACCGCGCGGCCCTTCGTCGATCGCTTCGCGCAAAGCTCCGAGATTGGCACGCTCAACTTACCAGCACGCCGGAGATCGGCCAGCGGGCGCTACGCGCGTTGATCTCGGGTCGGTTGGTGTTCACACCCGAAGAAGATGCAGACGGCGCGTTCTATCGCTTTGAAGGCGAGGGAACGATCGCGCCGATTATCGGAAGCCTGTCAACGGAACTTCGGAGAAACGTGGCGTCCCCAAGGAGAAGTGACCGCCTGCAAACGCCGATCGACCGCTGGATCGCGGCCTGACCGCACGCTCCTCCGACTGCGGGAGCCCCTTGCTCGCCATCTCCTTGAGTGCAACCATGGCGCCCATGCGCCGAACCAATGTTGTGATCCTCAGCGTGATGTTGGGGTCCCTGACCGGAGTTGCCGCTCCGGCCCAGGTCCAGCAGGCGGCCGGGCGGACGAACGTGCTGCTCATCATGGCCGACGACCTGAACAACGACTTCGGCACGTATGGACACCCGCTCGTCAAGACGCCGAATCTCGATCGCCTCGCGGCGCGCGGCGTGCGGTTCGACCGCGCGTACAACCAGTTCCCGCTGTGCAATCCGAGCCGCGCCTCGCTCATGACCGGCCTGCGGCCTGACACGATTCGCGTCTACAACCTCACGACGCGGTTCCGCACAGCACTGCCGGACGTCGTGACACTGCCGCAGATGTTCAAGCGCAGTGGATACGTCGCCGCGCGCGTCGGCAAGATCTATCACTCCGGCAATCCCGGCGACATCGGCACGAGCGGACTTGACGACCCGCCGTCGTGGGATGCCGTCGTCAATCCACGCGGGATCGACAAGGACGAAGAGAAGGTTCTCACGAATCTCACGCCGGCGCGCGGCCTCGGCAGCTCGCTGTCGTTCTACGCGTCACCTGCTTCAGACGAACAGCACACGGACGGCAAGGTCGCGGCTGAGACGATCGCGTTGCTCGAAAAGCACAGGCAGCAGCCGTTCTTCATCGCCGCCGGATTCTATCGTCCGCATTGCCCGTTCATTGCGCCACAGAAGTACTTTGGTCTCTATCCGCCTGATCGCATCCCGGCGCCGCCGTTCGGCCGGGAGGCGCTCGGAGGCGCGCCGGCGCCGGCGTTCTTCACGAATCCAGCGAACTGGGCCGTCGATGAGAAGGGCCAGCGCGAGGTGATCCGCGCGTATTACGCGTCGATCAGCTTTCTCGATGCGCAGGTTGGCCGGCTCCTCGACGTTCTCGACCGGCTCGGCCTCGCGGAGAACACCCTCGTCGTGTTCATGAGCGATCACGGGTATCACCTCGGCGAGGGCGGACAGTGGATGAAGCAGACGCTCTTCGAACGTTCGGCCCGTGCGCCCTTCATCCTGGCGGGCCCGGGCGTGACCGCCAAGGGCCGCGCATCGTCACGCGTCGTCGAGTTCCTGGACCTCTACCCCACGCTCGCCGAGCTCACGGGCGTCGCGCCGCCGCGCGAGCTTGCAGGCCGGTCGCTGGCGCCACTCCTCAGGAATCCGGCCGCGGAGTGGACCCATCCGGCCCTGACCCAGGTACTGCGTGGCACTGGCGAGGCCGCATTCATGGGCTACAGCGTCCGGACCGATCGCTGGCGCTACATCGAGTGGGGCGACGGCGCGAAGGGCGCCGAGCTCTACGACGAGGCCGGCGATCCAAACGAGCTGAAGAATCTGGCGGCAAGCCCCGACCATCAGAAGACGGTCGAGGAAATGCACCGCCTGATCAGGAGCATGAGAGGCAAGTGAAGCGCTCCGTCGCCATCGGCATCACCGCCGCGCTCGCAACTCTTCTGCTGAGTCCCGCCGGCAGGGCCATCCAGCGGCCATCGGCCCGGCCCAACATCATCTTCATCATGACCGACGACCACGCGGCGCACGCCATCAGCGCCTACGGGTCGCGCGTCAACAAGACGCCGCACATCGATCGGCTGGCCCGCGAGGGCGCCCTGCTCTCGAACGTGTTTGCCACGAACTCGATCTGCACGCCGAGCCGCGCCGCGATTCTGACCGGCCAGTACTCGCACCTGAACGGCGTGACAATGTTCAACCGGTTCGACAGCGCGCGGATGACAGTCGCGCGGCTGCTGCAGCAGAGCGGGTACCACACCGGCATGATCGGCAAGTGGCATCTCGGAAGCGATCCCGCCGGGTTCGATCGCTGGGAGATCCTCCCGGGCCAGGGCGCATACCGGAATCCTGTGTTCTACACGGCGACAGGAGAGAAGACGCATACGGGCCGCTACGCCACCGATGTCATTACCGATCTGGCCCTCGAGTTCGTCGAGAGCCGGCCGCGCGAGAAGCCGTTCTTTCTGATGATGCATCACAAAGCGCCGCACCGTCCTTGGGAGCCGAGCGAAGCGCATGCGGCCAGCTTCGCGAAGCAACGGTTTTCGGAGCCGGTGACGCTCTGGGACTCGTACGCGACGCGCACGGATGCGCTTCACGAAAACCAGCAGCGCGTGGCCGCCGACCTGACGAATCGCGACCTCAAGCTGCCGCCGCCAGCCGGCCTCGCCGGGCCGGAGCTCATGAAGTGGCTGGCCATCAAACCCGACTCGGTGACAATCGAACGCGACGGCAAGAGCATGACGCTCACACGCGAAGCGCTCGTTCGTTGGAAGTACCAGCGCTACATGCAGGACTACCTGGCCACGGTTCAATCCGTGGACGACAGCGTCGGCCGGATGCTCGATGCGCTCGACAAATCGGCCCTCGCGAAGGACACCGTGGTCATCTACACGAGCGACCAGGGATTCTTCCTCGGCGACCACGGCCTCTTCGACAAACGATTCATGTACGAGGAGTCGATCCGGATGCCGTTTCTCGTTCGCTGGCCCGCGGGCATCAAGCCCGGAACCAGGAGCGATTCCATGGCGCTCAACATCGACTTCGCACCCACATTCCTCGAGCTGGCAGGTCTGCCGGCCTCACCTGACATGCAGGGACGCAGCCTCGTGCCAGTCCTCGGCGGCCGCACGCCGCCTGGCTGGCGCACGTCGATGTACTACCGCTACTACCACGACCCCGGCGATCACAACACGCGGGCGCACTACGGCGTCCGCACGAGCACGCACAAGCTCATCTATTTCTGGAAGAAGGATCAGTGGGAGTTGTTCGATCTCGTCAACGACCCGCACGAGCTTCACAATTTGTACGGTGAGCCGGGACAGGACGCGCTCACGGCATCGCTGAAGCAGGAACTTGGTCGGCTCAAGCGCGAGGCCAGAGACGACGACCAGCTTGCGGACCAGCTGTTGCCGAACGGCGTTGACGGGCCGGTCGCGAAGCTCCGGGGAAAGTAGCGCTTACCTGACGCGCAGGTCTTGGATCTTCAGCTCGCCCTCTTCGAGCGTGACGAGCACGGACGCCGGCAGCAACCGGCGAAGGAACTGCGGATCGAGCCACTAATCCGGCTCGGCGCCAAGGACGACGGCTAGGCGGTACGATGCGGCCCGCAGATTCGCAAACGAGAACTGATACCTCGTGGACACGCGAGGCGCGAGGAATCGTCAGGGTTGCGTAGGTGCCCTCCACACTTTCGAAGCGACGGCCGGCTATGGACTGTTCAGGCGCCGCTTTGTCGAAAGGAATAGCGTGACAAAAACCGAACGGCATACACACGTCGGTTGTCGCAGACCTGGCCGTTGACGAAGATGGGTAACGTCCCCAACGGGAATTGACGGCTTGCAAATGCCGATCGATCGTTGGATTGCCGCATGATGACGGGACTCGATCGGCTGTTTGGACGAGGCACCGATTGATTCGACAGAGAACCGCCGATGGGTCGGGCCCATGACTTCCATGCGGTGAAAGTCGGCGACTCGGATGACTTTGCATCACATGCCGGAGCAGGGGTCTCTGCACGTGTCACTCCCGCAAGAACAACGATCTGACTCCCCATCCCTTCTGTTATGATCGCGCTCCTTTCGCAGGGCCGTACAGGCGCGTTTTTCAGAGGAAGGATGTCGTTATGAAGCGAAGAGAGTTCTTCCGGAAGGCGGGAATTGGCTCGGCGGCACTGGTGACGCTTGGGTCATCGGCACGGTCTCACGCAGCATCGAACAGCCACGCGCAGCAGCACCCGACGATCAGCGGCCCTTTGGCGACGGCGACCGTCAGCTTCGGAGCATGGACTGCAATCCCGGGGACCGGCACGCTCAACCGGTTTCCGAACGTGGGCGCCGCCGCAGGGGTCGCCAACAACGTTCATGCCATGATCCCACATGAAGTGAAGATCAAGGCGGGAGGGAGTGTGAACTTCATCATCGCCGGGTTCCACCTGCTGGCGATTTACGACGATGGTACCGAGCCCCGTGACATCAGGACGACGAACCTCATCTCCCCCACGATCACGCCGCCGGCGCCGCCGCTCATCAATGAGACGAGAAATCGCATCTATTTCGGCATCGATCCGAGCGTGCTGCCGCGACTGGCTCCTCCCAATCCTCCTGTTGCGCCGGCGTCGCCGCCGCTGCAGGATCGCGTCGAGGTCGTTCACTTTCCGAACCCCGGTACGTTCCTGGTCATCTGCGCCGTGCTGCCGCACTTCATGGATGGGATGTTCGGATACGTGGAAGTGAATCCGTAGGCGCGAGCCGCGGAATTTCCCGGAGCCGCGAATCCAAGGCGAACGCGGATCCGGATCGTCCAGCCGCAGGTCCGGCTCGAACCGATTGAGAATCCGTTCGGGCCGGCCCTGTTACCCATGTCTCCAGAATGAACTGTTTACCCATGTCTCCGGAATGGACCATGGCCGTATGGCGTCCCCAAGGGGAGACGAGGAAGGTAGGCGGTCAGTCCCCGCCACTTTCGTCGTCGGCATCGCGGCGTGATCACGCGGAAGGCGACGGCGTCCTTATTGCAGAATCAGACAATCCGGTGATCGAACGTTTCCTCTCGGTCCCGGATGCAATCACCGCCCACGTCGGCGTGGCCGGAGGTCAGTAGGGACCCCGGGCACCCAAGGACGCGGCTTACGCCTCGACCAGAATCACCACTGTTTCGGGCACCACGCCATCATGGGCCATCGCCTCCGCAGCCGCCGGGCTCCGCATGACTGCGTTGAACGCATCCATGTCCGGCACATCCATCACCAAAGCCACTCTCTTCGAGTTCTGCGGATCCACGAACGTCCGGATGTTGGTGACGCCAAGCCGTCCAAACAGCTCCTTTCGCTTCGGCGAGTGCAGCCAATGATCCTGACCCTTTGTGATGTCGTGATATCCAACGATCGTCGGCATGTTGTCTCCTTTGTGAAGATGCCCCGGCATGCTACCACCGTGATGTGTGTGGGATGCCACAGGCTGGTGAGGGAGCGGGAGCGTAGCCCGAGGGCTGAGGGGTGGCTATGGCAATCCACGGCTCGGCGGTTCATAGCCTGATCACATAGCAGCCGAACAGACCTCCGTCGAATTCCAGATGACGACCAGCGGGGCCTCTCAGGTGCCGGAGTCACCCCAGATCCGCGATTAGGCAGATGGGGCCTAACTGGTCCCGTTCTGATCCCGCGCCGCATCCTTCTTCGGGACTGGACTGCACCCCGCCAGCTTCCCGGTAAAGCAGCCCCAGATCGGCATCCCGCCGGCATCGCGGCAGACCTTCGCGGCCTGCTCGTCTTGTTCGTTCTCCCATCGTGCTTGCGCAGCCGCCCTGGCCTCGGCGGCGTTCGCCATTCGGATGGACTTGTGCATCATCCCCGCCGCGCCACCGATGGTCAGCGCCAGAATCATCAACGCGATCTTCACGAGACAGGCTCCTTCCGGTCAGCTAGGTCCGCAGACTGACATCAGGGCCATAGGCAGTTACGCTGCCCGCACAACCAGCCGGTATTCACGTCTCAAGTCGGTATGGCGTCCCCAACGGGATTCGAACCCGTGTTTTGGCCTTGAAAGGGCCACGTCCTGGGCCTCTGGACGATGGGGACGCGGAAGGAACGCCCAACAACGATAGCAGACTCGCCGCCCCACCCGGCGTGTTCCCTCCGGCGACCGAAAACCAGACCTTGTGAGCTGCGTTTGACGGACCTTGCGCAATTGAAGATGGAGGTTCCAGATGCAGCTATCCCGCCGTGTCGCGATGGCGACGTTCGCCAAGCCCCAGCTGACCGGCCCTGGTTGGTTGAGGCGCGCGTTCCTCCGCGCGTCCTGCACGCTGTGGGGACACCACGTGGACAACCGCGTGTTTCGGACGGCCGCGACTGAGACTCGACACTGCCGGTGCGGTGCGGCCTATCTGGGCGAGGACCGGTCCGTGACCCGTGTCCGCCACACGCTGAAGTGCTTCCTGCGACATCACACGTATCGACGCCTCGTCGATCGTGACGGCTACCATGAATACGTCTGCGTCGTCTGTGGACACCCGCTGCTGTTTCAGGAGAATCGCGATCCGTACGATCAAACCCCATTGTTCGAAAAGAAAGTCCGGTACCTCTGCGGGCTGTTCGGGCATCGGGTCGAGCGCGTGACGGCGCGCGACACCTTCACCGAGTACGCGTGCCATTGTGGCCACACCTTTCTCGAGGCCGAGAACGATCTCACGCTGATCCGGCATCCGGCAGTGTGCGTCACGAACGGCCACTACGTCCGGTTCGTCACCCGCCGGAAGGGGTTTGCGGAGTACGTGTGTCGCAACTGTGGGCATCCTTTCTGTTTCGCGGACGGGCAGCTCGCCCATCGTCCGCACAACTCCCAATGAGCTCCGGCTGGCGCCCGCAGTGCGGTCGGCTCGTTCAGCGAGGCGACCCAGATCGTCTGGAGTGGCGCCATCCCCCGCGCTTCCATCCAGGCCGTCGCCGCGGGCGTCTATACCGCACTTGCGTGGACCGCCTTTGTCGCGGGAAGCCGGCTGGCACTGGCGCGCCAGTCGATCACGTATTTGCTTCCCGTGCCGGTCCTCACGATTGGCCTGGGGATGGTCCGGCCGTGGACAGTCGACGACTTCGCTTCGTTCTGGATCGCGCAGAGTGCGGCGGGCGATGCGGTGGCGATGCTGTCCTGGCTCGCCATTCCGATCGTCGCGGCCGTTCTCTTTTACACTGAGCGCCCACCTCAATGGGTCCAGATGCTGCGAAGGACTCCGCGGACGGCTTCTGAGAGATAAGCGCCGCCAATCAGCACCGTCGTCGTTGCCCAGAGCACGGCGTAGAACCCTGGCGCCTCGGCAACATCCATCAGAGCTATACCCGCGCCCGCACCGAGACAAACCGCCACGACAGTCTTGAGCTGCGAGTCCGTGTAGCGAAGCAGCGTCGGTCGACCGTGGCCGCGATCGACGCCTCGTGCGTCGCGTCCACCGAAGGAGTATCCGAGGTTGATGGCCGTCACGGCGACGTAGCACAGCAAGACGTGCGGACCAAGCGCCGCCCCGGTCGCGAGGCCTGCGCCACCCGAAATGTCGTGTGAGAAGTGACAGGGTCGAGACCTGAAGGATGAACCCGCCCAGCCCGACGAGATTGAATCGTCCCCAGCGATACGCCGCACTGACCGCTCTGGCATCCATCCGCCTTTAGATGCGAAACCGACGTCCGGATCGGCTCAACGACCACGGCAACTTGCGCGCGAGGTGCCCCTTCCATATGCTGGCCGTCTGGGGAATCCGTGTGACGTTTCGTAGCACGCCGCCTGTAACATCCTCGCTGCTGCAGGAGAGCTCCCGTGGAAATGCAAATCAAGGAGATCGACGACAAGCAGATCAAGATCACACTCAAGGGCCGTTTGGATACGGCGGGAACGGACCGTATCGAGACGCGGTTCATTGCAGCGGTCGTCCCGCGGGCGCGGAATACCATCGTCGACTTGTCGCAGACGGACTTCGTCGCCTCGATGGGCATACGGATGTTCATTTCGGCGGCGCGCGCCCTGAACCAGAAGAACGCGCGCCTCGTGCTGTTCGCGCCACAGGCGCTCGTGCGTGAGGTCTTCGAAATCGCATCGCTCGGCGACATCATTTCCATCTGCGACGATGAAGCGTCCGCGCTCATCGAGCTGAGCGCGCCATAGGGGTCCCCGCACCCGGTAAGGATCCGCCGCGCTGCAATAGCCGGGACCCATTCCCGCTCGATCCGATTGACACGGCTCCCGCGCGAGCCGATGATTTCCGGGACCAACCTCTTTCAAAGGAAGTCCTATGCCGCGAACATCGACGCTGCTTCTGTCGCTCGTCGTCGTCACCGGCGTGCCTGTCGTGAGTGCCATGACTGCTGACCAGGAGAACGAGAATCCTCGCGCGACGTCCACCACCCGGCCCGTGATCATGGGCCGCCACCACGCCGTGAGCTCGATGAAACCGCAGGCGACCGACGCCGCGGTCCGGATTCTCGAAGCGGGCGGCAACGCCTTCGATGCCACCGTCGCCGGACACGCGGTGCTCGCGCTCGTCGACCCGGCCATGAACGGCTACGGCGCCGACGCGGTTGCCCTCATCTACGATGCGAAGGCGAAGAAAGTCGTCTCCATCAACGCCGAAGGCCCGGCGCCAAAGCTGGCGACGATCGAGTGGTACCAGAAAAACCAGAACGGCCGGATTCCGTCGAACGACTCGCTTCTATCGGCGATCGTGCCGGGCGCGATCGACGCGTGGTACACGATGCTCGATCGCTGGGGCACCATGACCTTCGAGCAGGTCCTGCAGCCGGCGATCGAGATTGCCGAGCAGGGCTTCCCGCTCACGCGCGGTCTCGCGAGCTCGATGAACAATGCCGCGAAGCTGAAGAAGTACCCGACGAGCGTGAAGCTGTATCAGCCGTCCACGCCATGGCGCGAGGGGGATCTCTTCAAGAACCCGGACGCGGGCCGGATGCTGCGCAAGCTGATCGAGGCTGAGAAGGGCGCGGCCTCGAAAGGCCGCCGCGCCGGCCTGCTCGCCGCGCGCGACCGCTTCTACAAAGGCGACATCGCGAAAACGATGGCATCGTTCTCCGAGGAGCAAGGCGCGCTCTTCCGCTACGACGACTTCGCGACGTATGCCGTCCAGGTCGAAGAACCGGTGAAGTTCAACTATCGCGGCTACGACGTCTATAAGAACCCGTCGGCCAGCCAGGGTCCCGCGGAGCTCTTCGCGCTCAACATCCTCGAGGGCTACGACCTGAAGAAGATGGGCCTGAACAGCACCGAGTACATCCACACGACCGCCGAGGCGCTGAAGCTCGCGATGGGCGACCGCGAGAAGTTCCTCGGCGACATGAACTTCATCAAGATTCCGTACCAGGGCCTCCTGTCGAAGGAGTACGGCGCCGAGCGCCGCAAGCTGATCGACGCAACCAAGGCCTCGTTGGAGCTGCGGCCAGGTGACCCATCGAAGTACATGCCTGGGAACGAAGCGTTCGATTACCCGTGGTCGGTCTCATACGATGGCGACGCGAGCCACGAGGGTGACACGAGCTACATCGCCGTCATCGACAAAGACCGGAACATGGTGAGCTTCGAGCCGAGCAACCACAGCGCCTGGGGCACCGGCATCGTCATCGCGGACCTCGGCATCATCTTTACCTGCCGTGGCGACTACTTCACTCTCGAAGCCGGGAAGCCGTACACGCTCGAGCCCGGCAAGCGTCCACGCTCGACGCTGCAGAGCACGCTGGTGATGAAAGACGGCCAGCCGTTCATGATCACGGGCAGCCCCGGCGGTGACGATCAGATCATGCGGACGATGCAGACGCTGTTGAACATGATCGATTTCGGAATGAACCTACAGGAGGCGATCGAAGCGCCGCGGTGGTCGACGTCGGCCTTCCCCGCGTCGTCCGGCCAGTTCACGATGCGGCCGGGCACGCTCAGCGTCGAGTCGCGCGTGCCGGCGGCGATCCTCGAAGCGCTGAAAGCGAAGGGGCACCGATTGACGGTGGCGGGGCCGTGGACGCATGGGTCGAACGCGGCCATCTCGATTGATCTCACGACTGGCGTTCTCAAGGCCGGCGCCGATCCACGGGTGGATGCGTACGCGTGGGCGAGGTAAGGCAGAAGGCAAAAGCAGAAGCAGAAGGCAAAAACAGAGTTACGAGCGAGGAATCGGAGATTATGCGTACCGCCATCAAGTTTTGCGTTTCTGCGTTTTGCCTTCTGCCTTTTGCCTTGTCAGGTTTCCAGACATTCGACGTCCAGGAGACAACGATCGCGGACATTCATGCCGCGATGCGCGCGAAGCAGTTGACGTGCCGCGCGCTCGTCGAGACCTACCTCCAGCGCATCGAGAAGTTCGACAAACAAGGCCCGGCGCTCAACGCCATCGTCGTCACCAATCCGAACGCGATCAAAGAAGCGGAAGAGATGGATCGGAGGTTCGCGCAGGGCAAGATGGCCGGACCGCTCCACTGCATCCCCACCATCGTCAAGGACAACTTCGAGACCATCGGCCTCCAGAGCGCGGCCGGGTCGGTCACGATGCAGGGATTCGTGTCGGATAAAGACGCGTTCCAGGTTCGGAAGATCAAAGAGGCCGGCGCGATCGTGCTCGCCAAGTCGAACATGGGCGAGTTCGCGTTCAGCCCGCAGGAGACGCTGAATTCGATTCAGGGACACACGAAGAACCCGTATGGTCTCGATCGCGTGCCCGCGGGATCGAGCGGCGGCACGGCGGCGGCCGTCGCGGCGAGTTTCGGCGCGGTGGGACTCGGCAGCGATACCGGCAACTCGATCCGCGGACCGTCGTCGCACGCCGCGCTCGTCGGGATTCGATCGACGATGGGCCTGACGAGCCGGGCGGGCGTGATCCCGCTCAGCTACCTGGCAGACGTCGCCGGTCCGATGGCCCGGACCGTGGCCGACGCGGTCGCCGTGTTCCAGGTGATCGTCGGCGAGGACCCCGAAGATCCGGTGACGGCGCGAAGCCGCGGACGCCAGATCCCGAACTACGCGGCCGCACTCGACCGCAACGGCCTCAAGGGCGCGCGGATCGGCGTGCTGCGGCAGGCGTACGAGCGGACCAATCCGCCGGTCGATCCTGACGTGGTCAAGGTGTTCGCCAAAGCGATCGAAGATCTCAAGGCCGCCGGCGCCGAAATCATCGATCCGGCCAACGTCGAGCGGCCGCAGCGTCCGCCGCGCCCGCAAGGCTCAGGCGGGTGCCGCGGATTCAAGTACGACATCAACGAATACCTGAAGACGCGCGGGCAGAAGGCGCCGGTCCACAGCCTCGACGAGATCATCGCGTCGCCACTCTTCGAGAAAATCCCCGCCAGCTCGCAGTCGCGGCTGAAGCAGGCGCAGCCCTCGAATCCCGAGGGCCCGGAGAGCGAGGCGTGCAAGGCCGAAATGGCCTTCCGCGAGGCCTTCGGCGCCGCCGTGACCAAAGCGATGGACGAGATGAAGCTCGACGCGTTCGTCTACCCCACGTGGAGCGATCCGCCGCGCGCGATCGGCGACTACACCTCGCCGCACGGCGACAACAGCCAGGTCTTTTCGCCCACCTCCGGCTTCCCCGCCATCAACGTGCCGATGGGCTATACGCGAGACAACCAACTGCCGGCCGGCATGACGATCTTCGGCCGCGCCTGGGACGAAGCGCGGCTGATCAAGCTCGCCTATGCCTACGAACAGGCAACAAAGCACAGAAAGGCACCTGCATCGACGAAATGAAATCGCGCTTCCTCGGGCTGGTCTAAAAGCTTGAAGCCTTCATGTCTCTGCTCTTGGCTCCCGACCAGACGCGGCACGCGAACACGCAACCCGCGGTCGGCCGCCGTCACGTTACAAAGTCGACACACGGTCTAATACCCGAAATAGCCTGTATTTCCCGCGCTGGGTGAGTGTCGACGCCGGGCAGTACACGCACTTGTTACAGACGTGTCGCATCCCCTACACAGGCAGCCGCCAGACTCCTCCGAGCGGAGGTGTCGAAGTGACGAGTTTGAAACTTGCAGGGCTGGTGCTGGCTGTTCTGGCGTCGATCGCGGTGCCGGCGGCCGCCCAGAGCACATCGACGGGCACGCTGACGGGCCTGGTGAAAGACGCGGCTGGCGGCGTACTGCCCGGAGTGACGGTAACGGCGACTCAGCCCGAAGGCGGCGTGACTCGTACGATTGTGACGGGCGGCCAGGGCGAATGGACGCTGACCACGCTACCCCCCGGGGACTACACCGTGACGTTCGAGCTTGCGGCGTTCAAACGCCAGGTGCGCCCCAACGTCGTCGTCGAGGCCGGCGTTCCACGGAGCCTGAACGTGACGCTCGAGATCGGGGCGATCAGCGAGTCGATCACGGTGCAGGGCGGTGTCGAGCTGCTGACGCCGACGACGGCGACGGCGTTCCGGCGGCTCAGCGCCGAGGAATTGACGATGGTGCCGACGACGACCCGCAGCTTCACACATCTCTTGTCGTCGGAAGCCGGCGTCAGCGCCGAGTTGCCGCCAGTGCTCGTGAACGGCACGGGCAACATCTCGCCATCGGTCAACGGGACGCGCACGACGAGCACGAGCCTGTTCTTCAACGGCATCGACGCGACCAATTTCACTTCCAATGAAGGGTCGCTCACCGACAACATCAACCCGGCGCCGGAAACTCTCGCGGAAGTGAAGCTACAGACCAGTTTGTACGACGCGTCGACGGGCCGTTCGGGCGGCGGCAACTTCCAGCTCATAACCAAGAGCGGATCGAACCTCTTCAAGGGCGTGGGTTACTACAACTTCCAGCACGAGAGCATGAACGCCAACGAGTTCTTCTATGAGCGCGACGGCATCGACAAGCCGAAGGCGCGCCGGAACGAAGGCGGCTTCACGCTCGGCGGGCCGATTCGCCGGGACAAGTTCTTTTTCTTCGGCGGCTATCAGCGGACGCAGGCGGAAACGGGCTTCGTGCCGACCGCGAGCAGCATCACGGTGCTGCCGGAAGCGCTTCGCCTGATCGAGGGCCCGCGCACCAAGGAGAATCTGCATGCGGCGTTCCTGGCCCTGAACAGAAATCCCGCGAACTTCCTGGCATCGATTCCTGGCCCGGCCAACATCTCCGACGTAGCCGTGGCGCTGTTCAACCTGCGGAACCCGGTGACCGGGGACTTCGTGATTCCCGCGCCCCGCGCGGGCATCCCGTCAACCCTGGTCGACCCGCTCGCGCCCGGCGGCGGCCATAACGGCAACAACCCGCTCGTCCGTCAGCGGAACGTCGTGCCCGCCGACTTCGAGCAGGATCAATACAACATCCGCATGGACGGCCAGCTGACGAGCGACAACCGCCTGTCGGTCACCGGCTTCTTTGCCGACTTCCCGGGGCTCGATCCGTTCCCTGATCCATTCAGCCTTGCCTCGCCGTTCACGCTGCGGCGGGCGGACAAGAACGGCACCCTGGCGGTCTCGGACACCATGCTGCTGAACGATCGCACGATCAACGAGATCCGCTTCGGCATCTTCTCGCTGAACAACTCGCGGCGGCTCGACGATCCATTTCTGTCCTTGACGAACGCGAGCGTCGGCATCCCGAATCCGGCGAACAACTTCGACGCCTCCGATGCGACGACGCGGCTGGGGCACTACGTTGGCCGGCCGGGCACGACGATGGAGCGCTTTTCCTTCGGCGGCCCGAACGACTCGTTCAACCGGCGCCGCCAGCGGACCTACACGATCGGCGACACGCTCACCTGGACCACCGGACGGCACTCCGTCAAGTACGGTGCCGAGTACCGGCGGAACGAGTTCGACACGAACCTGCCGGAGGAACAGGCGACGGAGTTCGAGAAGTTCGACAACTTCACCCAGCTGCTTCGCGGTTTCGGCTCCGAGGGCGATACGCAGTTCGGTGTCACCGACAAGCGCTTCCGGTTCCAGGATTTCAACGGGTTCCTGTCCGATGACTGGCGCCTGTCGAACCGGCTCACGCTCAACCTCGGTATGAGGTATGAGTTCTTCGGGTGGCCCGAAGAGTTGGATGGCCGGATCGGCAACGTGGACTTCGAGGCCATCACCGACACCGAGAACCCCGCCAATGCCTTCATCGTGCCGAGCAACGCGACGATGACCGGGTTCGCCGCCATTGACGAGGCGGTCGCGGCCACCCGAAAAGTGGACAACAAGCACACGCTGAAGGGCCAGGACTGGAACAACTTCGCACCGCGGCTCGGCTTCGCGTGGTCGGCCGACGCCGACGGCCGGACGGTCGTGCGCGGAGGCTACGGCATCTTCTACGACCGGCCGTCGTCAGCCTTCATCAACACGGTCTTCAGCAACTATCCGTTCCTGCGCGAGATCGAAGTCACGGCGCCGAGCCGGCTGGTGCCGCTCGCGACGCGCCTTCTCGCAGCAGAATCCGGCGCTCGGCTTGAACCACTACTTGCCGAACCGGGTCGTCCGTAACACCGGCGCCAACGGCCTCTATGAGATCCGCGACGCCACCGGCGTCACGCGCCAGGCCGACGGGTCGAACAACCGGACCGATCCCCTCACAGGCCTGCCGATTCTCGGCAACGTCGCCGAGACGTTCGAGTTCCGCGCCATTTCCCGCGATCTCGAGACCCCCTGGATCGAGCAGTTCGGGATCGGTATCCAGCGGCAATTGGCCACCAACCTGATGGTAGAAGCCCGCTACGTCGGCAGCCGCGGGCACGAACTGCTCGAGTCGCGCGCGTTCAACCAGGGCTTCGATCTCAACGATCCGTCGACGCCTGATTACATCTTCGAGCGGTTCAACAAGGCGTATGTCGACGCTGGGAGCACCGAACGGGCCGCTCAATGCCGGCGCGACGGCACGCGAGCGTGGCCTTGGCAAAGCGTTTGGCTTCACCAATTCGGTGACCGGTCTGCTCGACTACAACCTGAGTACCGGTGCGACGGGGGTGAACAACGTCATCCCGTTCGAGGCCCGGGCGCCGATCCTCGGGTTCAACATCCCCGAGGCCGTGCTCCTCGACAACACCGCCCGCTCCCGGTACCACTCGCTGCAGCTCAACCTGATGCAGCGGCTGACGAACGGCCTGCAGTTCAATCTCTCCTACACGTACTCGCGCTCGAAGGACACGAGCTCGGCCGATCCGGGCAGCACGGCCGGCGGCGGCAAGCCTGACGTCCCGAACGTCGGCTTTGCGGCACAAGGCGACCAGCGAAACCTCGACGCGAACTACGCGCTTTCCGACTTCGACCGGCCGCATCGTTTCGCCGGCAGCTTCGTCTACGAGCTGCCATTCAGCGGCATCGGGCAGGGAATACGGGTGTCGGGATTCGTGCAGATGCAGTCGGGTCTGCCCTACTCGATTTTCTCGGCGGAGCCGGAATCGCAGAGCATGGCGCAGTACACGAACGTGCGCCTGGGATCGGGTGGCATATATCGCTCGGCGTTCGGACGCCCGAGTCTCTGCGGTTCGCTCGACGAACTAAAACAGTCGGCAGCGGATCCGTGGGAGGGTGCTTTCAACGCGTCGGTGCTCTGCTCGCCGCAGACGGCTGCCGGCGGGTATCCGGACAACCGCGGCTTCGGCAACCTGGGTCGCAATGTGCTGCGCGGGCTCTGGCAGCGACGCGTGGACCTGAGCCTGTCGAAGACGTTCGGGACCGGCCGGACGAGCTTCGAGATCAAGTGGGACATCTTCAACCTGCTGAACACTGTCAACTACGGGCTGCCGAACAACGTCATCGGCGATGCGGGCACCACTGACTTCGGGCTGATCACCGAAACGGTTGGCGGCCCGCGGGTCATGCAGCTCGGGTTCCGGATGAAGTTTTAAGCTTTAAGGGAGGGGTGGGATCGCCCCGCCCCTCCCCCGGGTTTTCGGCCAAATACGCGGCAAATCCCCTTCGGAAAGCCCGATTTAACGTTCGTGTAACGGAGGTGATTCGTGCCTGTAACGTGCGGTCCCTAGGCTGGTACCAGACTGCGGTCTCAACGGAGAGTGTGGCATGACGGCAGCAGCGCGGTGGTGTGCGAGGGTGGGTCTTACGGCGATGGGCTTACTCGTGGCCATCGTGGCGTCGGCGTTCGCGCAAGGTTTCTATTACAAGGAGATCAAGCGGGACGACAGGATCTATGTCTTCAACAACGCCGCCGAGGCTGAACGGTTCGAACTGACCGGTGAGATGGGCCGAGGGATCACGCGGCCCGGGACCGGCCCGAACGGGGAGACGGTCGTGGGCGACTCGGAGCGCGCCCTCCAGCTCTTTTACTTCAAGCACGGCATTTCTGAAGTCGTGCTGGAGCCGCCGGCGCCAGTGCAGCGCATCGAATGGCGCGACGGCAAGACGAGGATCACCACCGATCTCGCCTACCTCGAGATCTCGAACCGGATCCAGGTGCGTTACACACACGTCTTTCCGGATGAGGTTTCGCCGGCGTTGGCCGGAACCGCCGAGCAGGGCGACTCGAAAGGATCGTTCCGGATTCGACGCGCGAAGTTCAAGCTCGAAGGCTGGTTCTGGCGGCCGCCAGACGTGGCCCCTGCGCCGGCGATTCTCCCTCGGCTCGCGTACGAGCTGCAGCTCAACTGGCCCGACGTCACGGCCGCCAATGCGCCCGGCAACATGCTCGAGGACGCGAGCATCGCGTGGGATCCGCAAGGCCGAGGACAGTTCCGCGTCGTGTTCGGCCAGTTCAAAGTGCCGTTCGGCCGCCAGGAGATGACCTCGTCCGGCAATCAGCAGTTCGTCGATCGCTCGCTTGTCTCGAACGAATACGCCCGCGGCCGCGACACCGGAGTCGTGGCTCAGGGTGCGGTCTGGAACAACCAGATCGAATACCGCGGCGGCATCTTCAACGGCGCCGGCCGGACCCGGAGCGAAAACGACAACGACGCGCTGCAAGTGAACGCGCGCCTCATGTGGCAGCCGAACGGAAATCAGGTGCTCGGGCAGCGTGCCTGGGTCAGCGGCGCGCTCTATTCGGAGGTCGACTTCGAATCCACGACCGTGCCGATCTATGCAGTCGCGATCGAGTTTGAGCACAACGATTTCCACCGCACCACGACGGGAAACGATTTGAAATCCGACGTCATCGGGCTCGATGGGATCTTCAAGTACAAGGGCTTCTCGGCGACGGGCGAGTATTTCTTCCGGCACCGGACACCCGAGACGGGCGACGAATTCGACTCGAACGGCGGCTACATCCAGGCCGGCATGATGCTCAACCAGTTCCGGACGTGGGAAGCGGCGTTCCGATACGGGCAACGCGAGGTGTCGGATCTAACCGCCTCGACCGACGACACGCACAAGGAAATCCGCGGTGCGTTCAGCTACTACTACCGCCGTCACACGCTCAAGTTCCAGATGGACTTCGGCCGCATCGAGATTCCGCGGAATCCCGGCCAGACGGCGCGGAAGGACCATGAGCTCCGGCTTCAGGCGCAGTTCATCTTCTAACGGAATTTGCGACGGAAAGGCACTCTTCGTGGAGGCACTCCAATGAAACGCACACTGACTGTTTCGGCCGCCGTGCTCACCATCACGGCCGGCGCTCGCGGCCCGCCAGGTGATCAAGGTTGACCCGGGGATTCCCGCCTATCAGAAAACCAGCGGCGTGTCCGGCAGCGTCAGCAGCATCGGCTCCGACTCGATGAACAACCTGATGACGTTCTGGGCCGAGACGTTCCGGAAGTTCTATCAGAACGTCAAAGTGCAGATCGAGGGCAAGGGATCGTCGACGGCGCCGCCCGCGCTCATCGCCGGCACGGCGCAGTTCGGTCCGATGTCGCGGACGATGCGGTCGACCGAGATCGATCAATTCCGGCAGAAGCACGGCTATCCCCCGACGGAAATCCGCACGAGTTACGACGCGCTGGCCGTGTACGTCCACCGCGACAATCCCGATCAAGCAGCTCTCGCTCGCCCAGGTCGAGGCGATCTTCGGCAAGTCACGCCGCCGCGGCTACAAGCAGAACGTGACGACCTGGGGACAGCTCGGGCTCACCGGTGACTGGGCCAACCGGCCGATCGGCCTCTACGGCCGCAACTCGGCGAGCGGCACCTACGGGTTCTTCAAGGAACACGTCCTGATGAATGGCGACTACAAGGACACGGTCAAGGAACAGCCCGGGTCCGCATCGGTCGTGCAGGGTGTCAGCGAAGACCGGTTCGGCATCGGCTACAGCGGCAGCGGGTACCGCACGTCCGGTGTCCGCGCGGTACCGCTGGCCGAAAAGGACGCGGGCCCGTATCTCGAAGGGACGTACGAAGAAGTGACCGCCGGCAAATATCCGCTCAGCCGGTTCCTCTACCTCTACGTGAACAAGAACCCGAGCAAACCGCTCGATCCGCTCCAACTCGAGTTCCTCAAGCTCATCCTGAGCAAAGAGGGGCAGGAGGTCGTGGTCAAGGACGGCTACATGCCGTTGACCGCGGCCCAGGTCAAGGAAGAGCTGGCGAAGATCGCCAAGTAAACATGACTCCAGGGGTGCCCGAGCCGGCCGCGGTTCGCGGCACGCCTGCTTCGGCTGCGCGCCGCTGACATGAGCGCCTCGATTACACCCACCGCCGCGGACCTCGAGCACGGCGAATCCGCCGTTCGCCGGCAGATGGCGGCGGCGGCGCGCCGCATCGGCCGGCTGAAGAAGATCGACCGCGCGGCCGTAGGCATCATCACGCTCGGCGGGATCGCGGTCATCATCAGCGTCATCGGCATCCTGGTGTTCATCGGCGCCGAGGCGCTGCCGCTCTTCACGGCGGCCCGGGCAGCCCACATGGGCGCGATGCGGCTGGACGGGACCGTGGCGCCGGGCTCCCCTGCGCATGCGGTGGTCGGCGCGGACGACTCCGTCCGGTACGTCTACGACGTCACGCCGTCAGGGACGTTGACCTTCTTTGCCACGGACACAGGACAGCCCGCGTTCGATCTCGTGCCTCCCTCGCTCAAGGACGCGACGATCACGACGGGATCGCGATCGCTCGCCGGCGACTTCATCGCGCTCGGGACGAGCGACGGACGCGTCGCGCTGCTCAGGCTCACGTTCGTGCCGGTCTACGAGGCCGGCGTTCTCAAGAACGTCACGGTGGACCTTGTGGAGCGCGCGGTCATCCCGTTCGATGCCGGGAAGCGACCGCTCCAGCGAATCTCGTACGTCGAAGACAACGACAGCAAGTTCGTCGCGGGTCAGGTCACCGACAACGAGATCAAGTTCTGGTGGGCCGATCCGTCCGGCGCGGCCAACGAAGCGGTCGTGCAGGTGCCCGGCGGTCAGAAAGTCACGGCGTTGAAGGTCAGCCAAACAGGTTTCGCCGTGGCGGGCACCGATGCCGGCGACGTCTACCACTGGGAGTTCGGCGACACAGCCGACGCTGACCGACGTCGGGAAGAACGGCTCGTCGCCCGTGACCGCGTTGAACTACGTGATCGGCGGCCACACGTTCATCGTCGGGACCCAGGACGGCCGCGTCAGCGCCTGGTTCCGCGCGCCGGTCGCCGCGGAGGGCGCGCTCGGTCTCATCAAAGCGGATGATTTCGAGCCACAGGGTTCACCCGTCACGGACATCGGCGCATCCACCCGGGATCGCACGTTCGCCACGGCCGGCGCCGACGGTAGCATCATGCTGCGGCACCAGACATCCGGCCGCACGCTGCTCACGCTGGCCGGCACGGCGCCGGCGACGCACGTGGTCCTGACGCCGCGGAGCGACGGTCTTCTCGCCGTGCGGCAGACGGGCGCGATCGATCGCTTGCTCTGGCCAATCCTCATCCTGAAGTGAGCTGGAAGACGCTCTTCGGCAAGGTCTGGTACGAAGGCTACGGCCAGCCGGAGTATGTCTGGCAATCGACGGGCGCCACCGACGAGTTCGAGCCGAAGATCAGCCTCGTGCCTCTCATCTTCGGCACGCTCAAGGGGACGGTGTACGCGCTGATCTTCGCGATCCCGCTTGCCGTTCTGGGCGCGCTGTATACGTCGCAGTTCGTGCACCCGTCCATCCGGGCCCGGATTAAACCCACGGTCGAGATCATGGCGGCCCTGCCGAGCGTCGTCATCGGCTTCATTGCCGGTCTCTACCTCGCGCCGGTCGTCGAGCGGAACCTCGTCGGCGTGATGTTGTTGATGCTCGTCCTGCCGGTCGTCGGCACGCTGGCGATGTTCGTCTGGAACGTCCTGCCCGGTGCTCTCCGACGCCGCGTTCGCATCGGCGCCGAGCTCATTCTCATCATCCCGCTGGTGATCCTTGGCGGCTGGCTGGCGCTGCTGCTGGCGCCGACGGTGGAGGCCGCGGCGTTTGGCGGCGATGTCCGCCAGTGGCTGGCAAATCTGGGCTTCACCTACGACCAGCGGAACAGCCTGGTCGTCGGCCTGGCGATGGGATTTGCCGTCATTCCGATCATCTTCACGATCTCGGAAGACGCGTTCTCGAGCGTGCCGTCGAACCTCTCCGCCGCGTCGCTCGCGTTGGGCGCCAGCCGGTGGCAGACTGCGATTCGCGTCGTCGTCCCCACTGCCAGCCCGGGCGTGTTCTCGGCCATCATGATCGGCTTCGGCCGCGCCGTCGGCGAGACGATGATCGTCCTGATGGCCACGGGCAACACGCCGCTGATGGACTGGTCGATCTTCAACGGCTTCCGGACGCTGTCAGCCAACATCGCCGTCGAGATTCCTGAAGCGCCGCAGGCCGGCACGCTCTATCGCACGCTGTTCCTCTCGGCTGCCCTGCTCTTCGTCATGACGTTCACGCTCAACACCGTCGCCGAGGTCATTCGCCAGCGGCTGCGCGAGCGGTACAAGGCCATCTGATGCGCGTTCGAGAGCTGATCCGCCGAGGCGATCCGGCCATCTGGTTCACGGGGACCGGTCTCGCGATCAGTCTGCTCATGATCACGGGGATGGTCGGCCTGATCCTCGTCAATGGCCTCGGGTTCTTCTGGCCGCGGCCGCTCACGCGCGCGACGCTGAAAGACGCGACGATCCTGCTCGGGGAGATCGTCACGCGCGAAGGCATTCCGGCGCCCGGCACGCCGCAGCACAACAAAGTCCACCGTCTCCAGTTCAAGCTGGGCAACCGTGACATTCTCGGCGCTGATTTCCGCTGGGTCGACGAGGCGGAGATCACCGAGCAGACGAGGCCCCGCGAAGTCGCCTACATCGAGCGGCGCGAATACGGTCCGCTCATCGGCACGCCGGTCCGGCTGCTGGAAGGCGAACGGGAGATCGCGACCGGCGCCGATCCGGTCTGGCAGGCCCTGACCCCGCTCATCGACCGGGCGGAAGACGATCGCGACCGGATCCGCGACATCGAGCGCAACGAGATCGGCGCCATCAACGCGTCGATCGAGGAGGCGCGTCTCGAGCTGCGCCGGGTCGAGCTCAGGGGTGGCGCCGATGTCGCGGCCGCCCGGGCGGCCATCGAGCAGCACGTCAACGAGCTCAACGCCGAATACGCCGCGGCCGAACGGCGGCTCGCGGACACGATCGCTCAGGCCTCGCGAACGCACGTTGTCGTCGCGACCGCTGACGGCACCGAGAAGGACACGGCGACCCTCGACATCTTCCGCGCGTACCGCGCCAACGAGCTGTCCTTTGCGGGCCAGGTTCGGGTTTATTCATCGAGGCTCTGGGAGTTCCTGGCCGGTGAGCCCCGCGAGTCCAACACGGAGGGCGGCATTCTACCGGCCATCTTCGGCACCGTGATGATGGTCATCCTCATGAGCCTGCTCGCCGTGCCGTTCGGCGTCCTGGCGGCGCTGTACCTGCGGGAGTACGCCCATCAGGGGGTTCTGGTCCGGCTGGTGCGCATCGCCGTCAACAACCTGGCCGGCGTGCCGTCCATCGTGTTCGGCGTCTTCGGATTGGGCTTCTTCGTGTACTTCGTCGGCGGCTCGATCGATCAGGCGTTTTTCGCGGAGCGGCTGCCGACGCCGACGTTCGGGACCGGCGGAATCCTGTGGGCGTCGCTGACGCTCGGTCTGCTCACGGTACCGGTCGTGATTGTCGCCTCCGAAGAGGCCCTTGGCGCCGTGCCGCGATCGATGCGGGAAGCCTCACTCGCGACGGGCGCGACGAAGTTCCAGACGATCCTGCGGGTGGTGATGCCCGCGGCCGCGCCCGGCATCCTGACGGGACTGATTCTGGCAATGGCTCGCGGCGCCGGCGAGGTCGCGCCGCTGATGATTACCGGCGTCGTGAAGCTCGCGCCCGATCTGCCCATCGACGGCATCTACCCGTTCCTCCACCTCGAGCGCAAGTTCATGCACCTCGGCTACCACATCTACGACGTCGGCTTTCAGAGCCCGAACGTCGAAGCGGCGAAGCCCATGGTGTACGCGACCGCGATTCTTCTCCTGGCGATCGTCGTCGCCCTGAATCTGACCGCGATCATTGTCCGGAATCATCTCCGGAAGCGGTATCAGACCTCGGCGTTCTAGGAGCATGGAACAATGACTCAGATGACGGCGAAAAAGGACGGCGACAGCCCGGTGATCAAGACGAACGTCGAGTTCGCCAAGCCACCGGCGAATGCCGCCGATCTGCCGCCGGCCATTGAGATCCGGAACGTCAACCTTTTCTACAGCGAAAAACAGGCGCTCCACGACATCTCGATGGACATCGGCGAGCGGCGAGTGACCGCCTTCATCGGTCCGTCGGGTTGCGGGAAATCAACCCTGCTCCGGTGCCTCAACCGGATGAACGATCTCATCGACAACGTCCGCATCACCGGCACCTTCAACGTGCACGGGCAGGACCTGTACGCGCCGCAGACGGACGTCATCGAAGTCCGGCGGCGAATCGGCATGGTGTTCCAGAAGTCGAATCCGCTGCCGAAGTCGATTTTCGAGAACGTCGTGTACGGCCTGCGCATCGCCGGCATCAAGAACCGGGCCACGCTGCAGGAGGCGTGCGAGAAAAGTCTCACTGGCGCGGCCCTGTGGGACGAAGTGAAGGACCGGCTGCACGAGAGCGGCCTGTCGCTCTCGGGCGGTCAGCAGCAGCGGCTCTGCATTGCGCGCGCGATTGCGATCGAGCCGGAGATCGTGCTCATGGACGAGCCCTGCTCGGCGCTCGATCCGATTGCGACAGCCAAGGTCGAAGAGCTCATCTATCAGCTCAAGAACCGCTACACGATCGTGATCGTCACGCACAACCTGCAGCAGGCGGCGCGCGTCTCGGACATGACCGCGTTCTTCTGGCTGGGCAAGTTGATCGAATACAGCCCCACCGAAGAGATCTTCACGAATCCGAAGGAAGCGCACACGAACGACTACGTGACGGGACGGTTCGGCTGATGGAACGCCATTTTCACGAAGAGCTGCGGACGCTCGAAGATCGCCTGGCGGCGATGGGGGCGCTCGTCGAGGCGCGCACCCGCGACGCCGTGGCCGCCCTGCGAGAGCATCGGCCCGATCTCGCCGCGGTCGTCGCGTCCGGCGACGGCCCCGTCAACGATATCGAGCTCGAAATCGACGATCTCTGCCTGAAGTTTCTGGCCCTGCAGAACCCGGTCGGATCCGACCTGCGGACGGTGCGCTCGATTCTCAAAGCCAACACGGACCTCGAACGCGTCGGGGACCAGGCGGTCAACATCGCGCAGACGTCGATGAAGCTGCTCCAGTTCCCGTCGATCGAACCGGCGCGCGACGTGGACCCCCTCGCCAACCTCGCGCTGTCGATGCTCCACGACACGTTGCTCGCCTTCGTCGAGCGGGACGTGGATCGCGCCCTGTCGGTGCTGCGCCGCGACGATGCCGCTGATGCGACGCGGGACGCGATTCTGCGCGCGCGCCTGTCCCGGATGATCGTCGATCCCGGCACCGCCGAACGCGGTCTCGCGCTCATCGTCATTGCCCGCTGCCTGGAACGCATCGCCGACCACGCCACGAACATCGCCGAGGACCTGATTTTCATGGTCGAGGGCCGGGACGTCCGGCACAAGGAAGGGGACGGGACTTTTTTCCACAGACGTTAACAGGTAGGGGACAGATCTCTGTCGCGAGATCTGTCCCCTACCTGTTAACGTCTGTGGAAAAAAGTCCCGTCCCCATGCCAATCGTCGTCCTCACCGCGGCCACCCTCATCTGCTTCGCCTCGAACTCGTTGTTGACGCGCGGCGCCCTTGCCGCTGACCGGCTGGACTGGTCCGCCTTTACACTCATCCGGCTCGCGACGGGGGCCCTGACCCTGGCGCTTCTCGTCAGAATGCGGCGGGCGCCGGCTCGAGGCGGCGGGTCCTGGCTCGGCGGCGCGGCGCTGGCGGGTTATGCGGTCGCGTTCACCCTGGCGTACACGCTGATCGGTGCCGCCGTCGGCGCCCTTCTGCTCTTCGGCGCGGTCCAGGCGACGATGATCGGCGTCGGGCTGGTTCGGGGCGAACGGCCCGCGCGAATCGACTGGGCAGGCGTCGCTCTGGCCATTGCCGGCCTCCTCGCGCTGACGCTGCCCGGCGTGACGGCCCCACACCCCACCGGAGCCTTCCTGATGATCGCCGCCGGAATCTGCTGGGGCATCTACTCGTTGGCCGGGACGCGGCAGCCGGGATCCCCTGCTCGAGACGAGCAGGAACTTCATGCGAGCGACGGTGCTTGCCTCACTGGCGGTTGGCGCGCTCGTTTTCTCCGGCACGTACACGGCGACCGGCGTCGTCCTGGCCGCCGCGTCCGGATCGATTGCTTCAGGCGTGGGCTACACGATCTGGTATTCCGTGCTGCCAGCCCTGGCGGCCTGGCGGGCGGCGGTCGTGCAGCTGATCGTCCCCGTGCTGACCGCGCTCCTGGCCGCTGCCCTGCTGGGCGAAGCCATCACTTCGCGGCTGCTCATCGCGACTGCGCTCATCGCGGCAGGAGTCTGGCTGACGGTGTGGCCGTCGGCGCATCGCTTGAAATAACCTGTATCCATGTCCGAAAAGACCACACCAGCCCTCGAGAAACTCGACGCGCTCCTTCCAGCCCTCCAGCGGCTGCCCGACTCGGCCGACCGCCGGCAGCTGATCGAGGAAGGCGAAGCGCTTCGCCGGGCCGTCGCCGCCTTCCATATGGAAGCGATCCGTTTTCGGATGTATTCGGTCGATCGGTTGATCAAACGGGTAGGTGACGCGGACCTGACGACGATCTTCGACGAGCTCCGGCACGCGCTCGAGGCGGCCGGGTTCCACACGCGATCGCACGCGGCGCCGGGCACGTGAGCCGAGCGCCAGCTACAGCGTTTTCCGTGCGCCGGTCGAAACCGGCGAGATGTTACGGATGCAAGAGCCGAACGATGAAGGTGTAGCGAACCACATCGTCTCCGAGTCATGCGCCGCACGCCCGCAAGGACGGCGGTGAAGCGTTGACAGGGGTACGCATGGGCCGGGTATTGAGCCGCGAAAACCTGTTCACCTCCAGGGTGCCGACGTCGTGGAAAAGAACGGAAGGCCACATCGGGGTCGTCGCAAGCGCGAGACAGCCCCGAACCCTGCGCGGTCTGAGACCCCGAGCACGTGCGGACGCATCTCGCGCGGGAACCGGGAGGTCCCGTGCTCGCCTTGGCGCACACCAAGGCCGCATCGCGAAGTCTGAGGACCCACGGCGATGATGGACGAGCACGGGAAGTCGGACCGCTTCGTAGTACCGCTGAACGCGCCGAACGTTGCCCCGGAACGGTCGACGGAGGCGCGGGAGGGAAGGAAGCGGACCAAGGGGAACTCGCCGAAGCATACCGTGGACCGGACGCAGCGCCGGACCGCCACGCCCAGCGCGCTCGAGCGAGTACGGCAAGCGGCAAGACGGGACAGCAAGCAGCGGTTCACCGCGCTCCTCCACCACGTCTACAACATCGAGCGCCTGCGCGCGGCATACTTCGCCGTGAAGCGCGACGCGGCCGCGGGCGTCGATGGGGAAACGTGGCAGCACTACGGAGCCGCCCTGGAGGCCAATCTCCAGGACCTCTCGCAGCGGCTGAAGCGAGGGGCGTACCGGGCCAGGCCGGTGCGTCGCGCGTACATTCCGAAGACGGACGGGCGGCTGCGGCCGCTCGGCGTTCCCACGCTGGCAGGACAAAATCGTCCAGCGCGCCGTCGTCGGAGTACTGGGCGCGATTTACGAAACGGACTTCCTCGGGTTCTCGTATGGCTTCCGGCCTGGGCGCAGCCCGCACAGGGCATTGGACGCGCTCACCGTCGGTATCATGACGAAGAAGGTGAATTGGGTGCTCGATGCGGACATTCGGAGCTTCTTCGACACGTTGCAGCACGAATGGCTGATTCGGTTTATCGAGCATCGTGTGGCAGACGGGCGCGTCGTGCGGCTCATCCAGAAATGGTTGAACGCCGGCGTGCTGGAGGATGGGCAGCGCCTCACGAGTGCGGTCGGTACGGTTCAGGGCGGCAGTGTCAGCCCGCTCCTGGCGAATATCTACCTGCACTACGTCTTCGATCTCTGGACTCATCGATGGCGTCAGCGGCAGGCCCATGGCGATGTCGTCATCGTCCGCTTTGCCGATGATTTTGTCGTGGGCTTCGAGCATCGAGACGACGCCGAGCAGTTTCTCACCGCCCTGCGCGACCGGTTCGCGCGGTTCGGTCTGACGCTGCATCCCGACAAAACGCGACTCCTCGAATTCGGGCGCCACGCGGCGGCGAACCGGCGAGCGCGCGAGGAGGACAAGCCCGAGAGCTTCCACTTCCTGGGCTTCACGCACAGCTGTGCGACGACCCGGAAGGGCGGCTTCACGGTGCTGCGGCGGACGATGCGCATACGGTTGCAGGCGAAGCTGAAGGCGGTCAAGCTCGAGCTTCGGCGTCGCATGCACCAGCCCCTCCCGGAACTCGGCGCGTATGTGCGCGCGGTGGTCACCGGGTCACATGCAGTATTACGGTGTGCCCGATGAACTATCCGCCGCTCTTCGCCTTCGCGCGCAGCGTGAGCCGGTTGTGGTGGCGCACGCTCCAGCGTCGGAGCCAGCGCCATGTGCCGTGGCATCGCATGCGACGGTACATCGCCCGGTGGGTTCCGCCTGTCCGCATCTGTCATCCGTACCCGCTCGTGCGGCTTGGCGTGGTTACCCAAGGTGGGAGCCGGATGCGGTAAATCTGCACGTCCGGTTCTGTGCGGGGGGCGACGGGCGACCGTCGTCCCTACCGCAACAGTTTGGCGTAGCGTGTTCCTGCGCCCGACCTTTGCGAGCGCCGCGAGGCAGGCCCGCATATCACGCTGCCTTGCGGCAAGCAGCGAGCGGGAGGGCGCAGGAACACGCTACGCCGAACTGGAAAACGGTCTAAGCCGGGCCTGTCGTCCCGAACAGAATCAGCTCCACCGTCCTCTCGGTCGGCTCCAGACCGCGAATCTCCAGCACGCCCGGGTCGACCCTGACCGCGCCGAGCCGGTTCAACCAGAATCGGCCGCACGCCGGCGGCGCGTGCGCCCTCGATGTCCGTCGCCCACGCGTCGCCGACCATCACGGCTTCGTCGGCTCTCGCACCCAGGCGTTCCAGCGCGACCTGAAAGATTCGCGGGTCGGGCTTCTGCACGCCGACTTCTTCCGACGTGACGAGCTCATCCACGAGGTCGGCGAGCCGACAGAACTGCAGCTTCAGCCGCTGCTCCTCCGTGACGTTGTTGGTGACGATCGCCGTCCGCACTCCTCGAGCCTTCAGCGCCGCGAGAAGCGGCGCCGCGCCGGGCACCGCCTGCCGTCCCGTTTCGTAGGCGCTTCGATACGTTCTGGCCAGCTCTGGAGCGATGCGATCGGCGTCGGCTGTACGGGCCTCCACCAGCAGCCGCCTGAACCGCTCGATTCGAGCTGCCGAAATCGAGAGCCGCCCCGCCAGCACTTCCTGGTGCATGACCTCGAGACAGTCGCGATGACGACTCGCGAGCTCGTCGATCGACCAGCACCCGAACTCGGGCACCGAGCCGTGCACCGCCGTCACCGCGCACCGGCTCGCGTGCGTGTGATCGAAGAGCGTGTCGTCGAGGTCGCAGAGGACCGCCCGTACCGCAACGGGCATCAGAGGTTCAGGATGAAATCGAAACTGAACGCGCGTGTGTCGCTCGAGCCCGACGGCTGAACGGAGAAGACCGTCCCCTTTTTCATGACGAGCTTCGGCACGAACTGCTGATCGCGGACGTTCTTCGGGTCGTCGGGAAAAAACAGGACGGTCGTGAGCGGCGGCTGGCCCGGCGGCGTGAGCCGCACGGCCAGATGCGGCGCGCGCGAACCAATCGCACCGGGCATCGTCGTCTCGAGCCGGTAGCGTCCATCCGCGTCGGTGAGCTGATGACCACGGAACCGAAATCCCTGCGCGTCGATCGCGCCCCGTGGATCGGCATGCCAGAAATCCAGCCGCGCGCTCTTCACGCGACCGCACTTGAGGCCGATTACAAAACCCGTCAGGATGATCCTCGGTCCAGGCACGCCGGCCTCGATGAGCGACGCGCGCTCAGGGGATCCGCTTTTGAAGCCGCTCACGTCCGCAACGGCAGGCGTCAGATCCGCTTCGGTGCATGGCGCCGACGGCACGACGAACTGATCGAGGCCGCGCTGGGCCGCGTCGAGCCGGGCGACGGCCGCGGCGGCGACAAGGCCGGACAGTTCCGTCAGGAAGCGCCGACGGCTGGAGAAGGCCATATAATCGATAGTAGCAGTGCCGAGACACTGGCACGGCACGGAAGACCGCTTTACAGCCTTCCGAAATTGGAGGAGAAATTCGATGCCGTATCCCGAGTATCTGATCGCGCCCATGCGTCAGGAAATGACGGAGGTGGGTGCGCGCGAGTGCCGGACACCCGAGCAAGTTGACGAGGTGCTGAAGTCGCCTGGCGTCGTGATGATGGTCGTGAACTCGGTATGCGGCTGCGCGGCCGGGAAGGCCCGGCCCGGAATCGCGATGTCGCTTTCCCATTCCAACAAGCCCGACACGCTCGCGACCGTCTTCGCCGGCGCCGACATCGAGGCCACCGCCCGCGCGCGCGAATACCTCAAGGACTACGCCCCGTCCTCGCCGTCGATCGCGCTCCTGCGCGACGGCAAGGTCCTCTACATGATCGAACGTCGCGACATCGAGGTGCGGTCCGCGCCCGCGATCGCGGACATGCTCACGCTGGCCTTCGACAAGTACTGCGCGCAGCCGGCGACGACTTGGGACAGTGCCCAAGGCCCTAGGCCGAAGGCTCGCGACGACTCGAGAGCTTGCGCTCGCGCGATCGCGTCATCGGGCGATCGCGCGATCACCCGATAGCTCGATCACTCAGACGAACTTCTCGAACTCTTTTCTGAGAATCGTGTGGTCTCTCTCTGATCCCGTCGAGATGATGGCCGCCGGGATTCCGCTCGTTTCTTCGATTCGCCGGACGTAGGCCTGTGCTTCGGCCGGCAGCTTCTCGAACTCCGTGATGCCGCGCGTCGGGGTTTTCCAGCCAGGTAGCGTTTCGTAGACCGGTTCACATCCCGCGAGCTGGGCTGTGTCGCCAGGCATCTCGGTCAGGATGGTGCCGTTGGAGCGGTAGGCCGTACAGACCTCGAGCGTCTCGAGGCCGTCGAGGACGTCGAGCTTGGTGATGGCCAGCGCGTCGAGGCCGTTCACCCGAACCGCGTAGCGGACGGCGACCGCGTCGTACCAGCCGCACCGGCGCGGACGGCCCGTCGAGGCGCCGTATTCCTGACCGGTTTCGCGGAGGCGCTCGCCGATTTCACCCGTCTGTTCGGTCGGCAGCGGGCCTTCGCCCACGCGGGTGGTGTAGGCCTTGGCCACGCCGATCACGGTTCCAATCGCGCGGGGACCCAGGCCCAGCCCCGTCGCGGCGCCGCCGGCGGTCGCGTTCGACGACGTGACGAACGGGTATGTGCCATGGTCGATGTCGAGGAGCGTGCCCTGCGCGCCTTCGAACATCACGCGCTGCCCTGCCGCGATCGCGCGGTGCAGGTAGAGCGAGACGTCCGTGACGAGCGGGTGCAGCCGTGGCCAGACCCGGCGCACGTCGGCCAGCACCTGGTCCGCGTTCATGTCCACGTTGCCCACCAGGCGGTTCCGCGCGCCGACGTTCTCGCGGACCGCGCTCGCGAGCGGTCCGTCGATCGACGCGTCGGCGAGGTCGCCCACGCGGATGCCGCGCCGGCCGATCTTGTCTTCGTACGCCGGCCCGATACCGCGCGACGTGGTGCCGATTTTCCGCTCGCCGCGGCGCGCTTCGGCGAGCACGTCCAGCTCGCGATGGTACGGGAGGATCACGTGGGCCTTGTCGCTCACGAGGAGCCGGCCGGTCGCGTCCACGCCCATCGCGGCGATCTCGTCGAGCTCCGCGAAGAGCGCGAGCGGATCGACGACGACGCCGTTGCCGATGACGCAGATGATGCCCGGGTGGAGAATCCCGGACGGAATGAGGTGCAGGACGAATTTCCTGCCGCGGACGTACACCGTGTGTCCCGCGTTGTGGCCGCCCTGATAGCGCGCCACGATCGAGAAGCGCGGCGTCAGGAGGTCGACGATCTTCCCTTTGCCTTCATCGCCCCACTGGGCGCCGAGCACGCACAGATTCATGCGGCTAGAATGATAGCGGAATCCGCGCGTCGCCATGGTCCTCCTCGACGGCTCCACGCTGACCCTCGACACGCTCGAGCGCATCGTTCGCGATCGCGAGCGCGTGGCCATTGCGCCCGACGCCGCGGCGCGCGTGCGCGCGTCGCGCGCCGTCATCGACGATCACCTCGCGCGCGGCACACCCGTCTACGGCGTCAACACCGGGTTCGGCGCGCTGGCCGACGTCGCCATTCCGTCGGACCAGCTCGCGGCCCTGCAACTCAATCTTCTGCGCAGTCACGCGGCCGGACTCGGCGATCCCCTGCCGGTCGGCGCCGTGCGGGCGCTGATGGCGCTCCGCGCGAACGTGCTCGCCAAGGGCTACTCCGGGATCCGCCTCGACACGCTCGAAGCGCTCATCGCGCTGCTCAACGCCAACGTGCACCCGTGGGTGCCGGCGCGCGGCTCGGTCGGCGCGAGCGGCGACCTCGCGCCACTCGCCCACCTCGCGCTGGTGCTGGTCGGCGAGGGCGAGGTCATGGACGAACGACCTCGGAGTCCGCTCTCGACCGGTGAGCGATTGCCCGCACAGCTCTTGCCGACCTCCGAGGTCCTTGCGCGTGCCGGCTTACAGCCGGTCGTCCTCGCGCCCAAGGAAGGGATCGCGCTCATCAACGGCACGCAGGCCAGCACGGCCGTGCTGGCGCTGGCCTGTCACGGACGCCAGCCGGCTCGCCCGGGCGGCCGACATCGCCGCAGCCCTCACGATCGATGCGCTCCGGGGCTCGATTCACCCGTTCGAAGCCCGTCTGCACGCCGTCCGGCCCGTGCCTGGCCAGGTCGCGTCGGCGGCCAATCTGTGGGCGCTCGTCGAAGGCAGCCAGCTGAACCAGTCCCATGAGAAATGCGGGAAGATCCAGGACGCGTACGCGCTGCGCTGTGCGCCGCAGGTCCACGGATCGGCGCGGGAAGCGCTCGATTTCGCCATCCGGCTGACCGAAATCGAAGCCAACGCCGCAACCGACAACCCGATGGTCTTTGCCGACACGGGTGACATCGTCTCGGGCGGCAACTTTCACGGCGCGCCGGTGGCCCTCGCCGCCGACACGCTCGCGATCGGTCTGGCGCAGCTGTCGACGATCAGCGAGCGGCGGATGGATCGGCTGCTCACGGCGGACGAAAGCGGATTGCCGCCGTTCCTCGTCCGCGAATCCGGGCTGCACTCCGGCCTGATGATGGCGCACGTCACGGCCGCCGCGCTCGTGTCCGAAATCAAGATGTTCGCCCATCCCGCGTCGGTCGACACGATTCCGACGTCGGCGGGACGCGAAGATCACGTCAGCATGAGCATGGGAGCGGCTCTCAAGGCCGCCGAAGTCCGTCAGCCGAAGCCGCGCGATTCTCGCCATCGAGCTGCTGGCCGGCTGCCAGGCGCTCGACCTGCTTGCGCCGCTTGCGACGTCCGCCCCGTTGCAGCGCGTGCATCAGGCGGTTCGCAAAATCGTGCCAACCCTGACCGTCGATCGTCCGCCGGCACCTGACATCGAAAAAATCTCTGAAATGATCGCGACGGGCGAGATCGAGCGCGCGTGCGGAATCGATCTGCGATAAGTTGTCATTGTCAATTGTTGACACGCGTTCGCGACGTTCTTTAGAGTGTCGCTTTCCGCGGTTCTCATGACTTCAACACAGCGATGAGCAATCAGAGGATCTGACCCGCGTCACGATCGCGGGATCGGGTCTGTGCCTTTCATGCGTACCACCGTCCCCGTCGTCCGAGCGCCCCGCGGCACGACCCTCTCGTGCAAGGGCTGGCCGCAGGAAGCCGCGCTGCGGATGCTGATGAACAACCTGGACCCGGACGTGGCCGAACGGCCCGAGGACCTCGTCGTGTACGGCGGGTCGGGCAAGGCTGCGCGGAGCTGGGAGGCGTTCGACGCCATCGTGCGGTCGCTGAAAGCGCTCGATCACGACGAAACGCTCCTCGTCCAGTCCGGCAAACCGGTCGGTGTGTTTCGCACGCACCCGTGGGCGCCCCGGGTGCTCATCGCCAACGCGCTGCTCGTGCCCGCCTGGGCGACCTGGAAGCATTTCAGGGACCTCGAAGACCGCGGGCTGACGATGTACGGCCAGATGACGGCCGGGTCGTGGATTTACATCGGCACGCAAGGGATTCTCCAGGGCACCTATGAAACGCTGGCGGCGCTGGCCCGGCGCCATTTCGGCGGCACCTTGCGTGGCCGGCTGACGGTGACCGCCGGGTTGGGCGGCATGGGCGGCGCCCAGCCGCTGGCCGTGACGATGAACGACGGCGTGGCGCTGGTGGTCGAGGTCGATGCGGCGCGCATCAGGCGGCGTCTCGACACGAAGTATCTCGACGAGGCGACCGATTCGCTCGACGACGCCCTCGCGCGCGCGCGCGTATACTGCCGGCGCGGCGAGGCGCGGTCGATCGGCCTCGAAGCGAACGCGGCCGACGTCATTCCGGCCCTCGTGGCGCGGGGGGTGACGCCGGACGTGCTCACCGACCAGACCTCCGCGCACGATGCGCTGAAGGGTTACGTGCCGAACGGGCTGACGCTCGCCGAGGCCGCGCGCCTGCGCGACACATCGCCCGACGACTACGTCCGCCGGTCGATGGCGGCCATGGCCGCGCACGTCGGCGGCATGCTCGAGCTCCAGGCCCGCGGCGCGATCACGTTCGACTACGGCAACAACATCCGCGCGCAGGCCGAACAGGCCGGCGTCGCACGGGCGTTCGACATCCCGGGCTTCGTCCCGGAGTTCGTGCGGCCGCTCTTCTGCGAAGGCAAGGGGCCGTTCCGCTGGGCCGCGCTCTCGGGCGATCCGGACGACATTCGCGCAACCGACAACCTGGCGCTCGAGATGTTCGCCGACGACGAATCGCTCTGCCGGTGGATCCGGATGGCCGGCGAACGCGTCGCGTTTCAGGGGCTGCCCGCGCGGATCTTCTGGCTCGGGTATGGCGAGCGGGCGCGCTTCGGCCTCGCCTTGAATGATCTCGTGCGGACCGGGCGCGTCTCCGCGCCGATCGTCATCGGCCGCGACCACCTCGATTCCGGATCGGTCGCGTCGCCGAACCGGGAGACCGAGGGCATGCGCGACGGCAGCGACGCGATCGCGGACTGGCCGGTCCTGAATGCACTCCTGAACACGTCTTCCGGTGCCACCTGGGTGTCCGTCCATCATGGCGGAGGCGTGGGCATCGGATATTCCATCCACGCCGGCATGGTCGTGGTGGCGGACGGCTCGCAGGAAGCGGACGCCAGGCTCGAACGCGTGCTGACGTCCGATCCCGGCATCGGCGTCGCGCGCCACGCCGACGCCGGCTATCCGGAGGCGATCGCGGCCGCCCGCAGACACGGCCTGAACATCCCGGGCCTCACCGGGCCGGAGGCGTCGTCGTGATTATCGAACGGCCCGCATTCGAACGCCGGATTGCCGCGTCTCTGGAGGCGGGCCGCATCCCCGTCGTGCTGGGTCCGTGCGGCACGGGCCGCACGTCTCTCCTGTTGCGCCTCGAGCGCCTGCTCGGCGACAACCGGACGCAGTATCTCGACTTCTCAGCCGCGGCGACGACGCCGGAAAGCTGCCTGGCCGCCGTTCTCCAGGCGAGCCGTCTGGACGCGCCGCAACCTGCCGAACCGGTGACATCGGCTCGCGTCGCGTTCGACGCGCTCGTCGGCTACTTCGACGGTGCGGCGAGCGACGGCCAGCCACCCGTCACGTTCCTCATCGACGAGGTGCTCGACGTCCGGACGTTCGAGAGCTTCCCGGGGCTGCGACATGTACAGCGCGAGCTCATCGCGAGGCTCGCGTCGAGCCCCGCGCGGTTCGTGCTCGCGTCGCGCTTCACGACGCGCGCGCACCGCTGGCTCCGCGACGCGCCGTCGCGGTTCGAGGTCGTCCACGTGCCGTCGCTCGACGCGCAGGAGGTCCTCTCGCTCGCGCTGCTTTTCGACGGCGGGCGGCGCGACTGGGCGGAGCGGATTGCCCCGGCCGTGGCCGCGCTCACCGCAGGCCGTGCCGGCTACGTCCACCTGGTCGTCGAATCGCTCTCGACGATGAACTCGGCGATCGATCCCGTCGCGGCGGTCGCCGCGCTCTTCGCGCCTGCCGGCCGGCTGACGGCCCGCTGCCGCGAGAGCTACGAATTCAGGCTGCACCGCGCGCGCGGATACGGCGCACTCAAGGCGATCCTGGGCATTCTCGCGGCGCACGAACCGCAGAACCTCACCGAGATCGCGCAGCACCTGCACCGCACGCCCGGCTCGACGAAGGACTACCTGTCGTGGCTCGAGGACGTCGACCTCGTCACCTGCCGCAGCAAGCGGTACTCGTTCGAGGATCCGCTGCTCCGCCTGTACGTCCGTCTCTACGGCCGGCCCGTGCCGCCGACCGACGACGAGATCGTGCGTGAAGTGCAGGCCTACGCGCTGGCGCGCCTGTCTCAGGCGCCGGCCCGTCCGTCACCGGAACCCGCCGTCGTGACCGTCGAACGGATCGCCGATAGCCACTGCGCGCCGCGATTCCGGCATTGTAGAGATCGACTGAGTTCCATCAGTCGCGCCTCGGGCCGGGACACAACGAAGAGGATCATCTTGTCGAAAAGCGCTTGCCTAAAGCGCTTGCCAGAATCACTTGCCAAGAGCGGGCACCACGAAGGACACGAAGCTCACGAAGGAAGACCCGACAGGTGTGCGAGCGCTTTGAAGACACTCGCTGACCTGGCGGGCCCGGCCTCGCCGGGCCGCGATTTGTGAGCGCCAGCAACCCGACAAGACGTAAGCCGAGGTTTCGGGCGGTGGGGGACGGGTCTTGCTCGCGCAACCGAGACCCGTCCCCCCAAGTGCGAAACCTACTTTCAGACGTCTTGTCGGGTCGCTGGCTCTCACAGATCGCGTGGCCGCCGCAGGCGGCCGCCAGGTCAGCGCAGTCTTCGTGTCCTTCGTGAGCTTCGTGGTCCAAGCTCTGTGACAGGCGCTTCTGCTCGTGACAAGTGCGTCGGCCTGGCAGGCGCAGTTGATCTGGACAAGCGCTTTAATGACACGCCTTCGGTTCAGACGCGTTACTGTTCCTTCAGCCGCGCGAGCGCTTCCTTCGCCGCCTGCTGTTCAGCGTCCTTCTTCGATCGGCCGACCGCGCGCCCCGCGACGACGCCGCCCACGACGACTTCGATGTCGAATCGCTTCCGGTGATCGGGTCCTTCGGCCGACGCGAGGCGGTACACGGGCAGCCCCTTCCCGACTGATTGGAGCCATTCCTGGAGCGCCGATTTCCAGTCCTCGGTGAACGCCGCTTCGGCGGCGCGGTCGCCGGCGGCGATGACGAGCGGCGCGAGCCGCGAGAGGATGAAGTCGCGCGCCGGTTCGATGCCGCCGTCGAGATAGATCGCCGCAATCAGCGCCTCGAAGCTGTCGGCGAGAATCGCGTGCTTCTGCCGGCCCCCGGTCTTCTCTTCTCCGCGCCCGAGCAGCACGTAGCGGCCGAGATCGATCTCTTCGGCCAGGCGCGCGAGCGCGACCGACGAGACGATGCCCGCCTTCACCTTCGATTTGTAGCCCTCGCTGTGGGTCGGGAACTGCGTGAACAGGAGATCGGCGATGACGAAGCCGAGCACGGCATCGCCCAGGAACTCGAGCGACTCGTTGTCGATCACGCCGCCGGACGCGTCTTCGTGCGCGCGGGATCGGTGCGTGAGCGCATGCTCGAGCAGGCCCAGGTCGCTGAAGTGGTAGTTGATGACGTCTTCGAGCGGGCCGAGGTTCTCGCTGAGCCGGCGGACCTCGCTGGCGGCGGCTTCGTCGAGGTGCCCCGCGATGAGCTCGCGGGCCCGTCCGGCGGCCGCGCTCGCGACTGTGATGCGGAACTCGGCCTGGCCGAACCGCATCGGAAACAGGGACGGCGAGAGCGCGGATCCGACGCTCGCCTCGATGCCGTGGGCGTCGAGGAGCCCGCGGACGACTTCCGCCTCGACGGACGAGTGCGTCCTCAGGATTTCGACCGGATCGACGTTCGCCGATCTGCGCTGACTCATGCGGGCCTCAGGCGGCCGCCCCGATGTCGCCAATCTTGATCACCACCATCGTCATGTCATCGTGTTGCTCGGCGTCGCCCACGAACGCCTTCACCTCGCGCAGCACGCGTTCGCGGATACCCGCGGCGTCCAGGTGCTGCTGGCTGGCGAGCAGGTGCGCCAGCGCGGTGTCGCCGAAGAGCTCGCCGTCGCCGTCCATGGCCTCGGTGATGCCATCGGTATACATCACGATCACGTCGCCCGGCGCGATCGGCTGCGAGTGTTCACACAGCATCTGCTCGAACCGTTCGCCGGCCCCCGGCAGCCGCAGCCCGAGCACCATCCCTTCGGGCGTGATCAGGTGGCTGGCGCCGTCCGAGACGACAATCGTGGGGGTGTGGCCGGCGCGCGCCAGCGTGAGCGTGGCGGCTTCGAGGTCGATGATCGCGTAGGTCATCGTGATGAAGCTGCGGTTGTCGAGATGTGCGGCCAGCCGGCGGTTCACGTCAATGAGCAGCTTCCGCGGCGACCGTTCCTGGTGGCTCAATGCCAGCATCAGCCCCTTGAGCTCGGCCATGTAGAGGGCGGCCGACGTGCCCTTGCCCGAGACGTCCGCGATGAGCACGCCGATCTGGCGCGGCCCGATCTCGAAGAAGTCGTAGTAGTCCCCGCCTACTTCACGCGCGGGCTCGCAGAGATCCGCGAACGTGACGCCGGCGACGCGCGGCGGCTCGACCGGCAGCAGCGATTTCTGGATGTCGCGCGCGATGCGCAGCTCGTCGTCCAGCCGCTGTTTTTCCCGCTGCACGTGGAGCAAGTGCTCGATGCTCGCGCTCATGCGGTTGAACGAATCGGCCAGATCGCCGAGCTGGTCGCGCGACTCGATCGTGATCCGGTGGCCGAAGTCGCCCTGCTGGACACGCGCCGTGCCGACGAACAGCTCGTGCACGGCCGCCGTAATCGACCGCGCGAGCACCACGCCGAAGAAGAGCGCCGAGCCCTGGATGATGAGAAACAGGACGCCGAGCACCGCCAGTGCCGCGAGAAAGCGTGTCGGTCCGAGGACGTTCTCCTGCGCCGACGCGACACGGTTGTACAAGCGGCCGACCGGCGCGTCGAGGCCCACCGAGACCCGGCCGGTCCGGCCGAAATCCCATTCCGTACAGTCCATGAAGTAGACCGTGCGGCGGAACAGCGAGAGCATGCGGCCGCGCTGCAGGCCCTCCGTCTGGACCTCCGGCCCTCCGCAGACCGGATCGATTGACATCTCGCCCATCCGTGCGCCCGTGCGGTCCTCGAGCCGCGCGACGAGATCGTTGTCGACGGGCAGATCCGCAAGGACGAAGCGTGTTCCATCGGGCGTCGGCACGACCGCGCGAATGACCAGATGGGGGTCCTCCGACGGGCTGGTCGCGCCGATCGCCAGAACGCCGCGGAATCCTCGGGCGATCCCGATCCAGGGTGGAATGCCCGACGGCGGCGGCACGTGCCGCCATGGTCCGGCGCGAGCGGTCCGGTCGGCGGCGCCTCCGCTCACGGTCGCGCCATCATGGGTGGCGGGCAGCACCTCCAGCGACAAGGTCGGATACTGCGGTGAGAGGTTCGCCACTTTCCGATCGAGCGCGGCCTGCACATTCTGCGGGGTGCGGCCGAGCTCGAGGGCGGACGTCTCGGCGATCTGCTGGACGTCGTCCTGAAAATCGCGAAAGCCTTCGTCGAAGACGTACGCCGCGACGTTGGTGTGGAGCATCACCCCGCCGGTCAGCGCGAAGATGGCGACGAGCACGACCGGCACGAACCCGAGCAGCAGATACGAGAGGACGAGTTTTCGCCGGACGCGCCACAACACGAGCCGCCGGTTCTGCCGGACGACGAGCGCGCCGAGCCAGCCCGCGGCGACGAGGAAGGCGATCGACACGACCTTGCGGAAGATGTCGACGATCTCCGGGAGCGCGACGAATTGACGGAGCACGAACAGGACCGCGACGAGCACGCCGGACAGAATGAAGAGCCGGCCCGGCAGGGTCTCGAAGTACGGGAAGTCGCGGCGGGAAGGCGGCGCTCCGGGTGTGTCGGAGGTCGAAGGCACGTGAACGCGTTCGTCACCGGCGCCGCGTGGACTCAGGCGTGTCAGCCACCGTCTCACGAGGCTCTGCAAATTGCAAAGCGCATGATAACAGACTATCGTTAGGCGCCGCCGCCGCATGAAGCTCACGACGCGTGCACGTTTCGCTACGATCTGCATTCACGCCGGCCAGGTGCCCGACCCGTCGACCGGCGCGATCATCACCCCGATTTTTCAGACCGCGACGTACGTCCAGGACGCGCTCGGCGAGCACAAGGGCTTCGAGTACGCGCGCACGCAGAACCCGACGCGGAGCGCGCTCGAAGCGAACCTCGCGGCGATCGAAGGCGGACGCGCGGCGTTCGCGTTCGCCTCCGGCATGGCCGCGATCGGCGCCATCACGGCGCGCCTCGCGACGGGCGATCATGTGGTCGTCACCGACAACACCTACGGCGGCACGTTCCGATTGTTCGACAAGGTGCTGACGCGGTACGGCCTGACGTTCAGCTTCGTGGATACCTCGAAGCTGACCGAGATCGAGCGCGCCCTCACGCCGAAGACGAAGTGCGTCTTTCTCGAGACGCCCACCAATCCGGTCCTCCGGCTCACGGACATCGCCAAGGCCGCACATCTGGCGCACCAGCACGGCGCGCTCGTGGTCGTCGACAACACCTTCGCCAGTCCCTGTCTGCAGCGGCCGATCGAGCTCGGCGCCGATCTGGTGGTGCACAGCACGACGAAATACCTCAACGGCCACAGCGATTCGGTGGGCGGCATCGTCATCGCCACGCGCGACGAGGACATCGAGTGGCTCAGGTTCGTGCAGAACGCCGCGGGGGCCATCCTGAGCCCGTTCGACTCGTGGCTGGTGCTGCGCGGCACGAAGACGCTGAAGGTCCGCATGGCGCAGCACTCGGCCAACGGCCAGGCGCTGGCGGAATACCTCGCCCGCCATCCCAAGGTGACGCGGGTCTTCTACCCCGGGCTGCCCGACCATCCGCAGCACGAGCTGGCGCGGCGGCAGATGCCGAACGGCTTCGGCGGCATGCTCTCGTTCGAAGTGGAATCCTTCGAACGGGCCCGCGAGGTGCTCAACCGCTTCAAGCTGATGTCGCTCGCCGAAAGCCTCGGCGGGGTGGAAACCCTCGTCTGCCATCCGGCGACCATGACGCACGCCTCCGTCCCGGCCGATCGCCGGGCGGCCATTGGCATTACCGACAGCATGATTCGGATTTCGGCCGGGATCGAAGATGTCGAGGACCTGAAAGAGGATCTCGAACAGGCTTTGGGGAAATGACCTCCGAGGTCATTTTACGAATCTTGAAAAATGACCTCGGAGGTCCTCACGACTCTGATCGCGGTCCTACACTGCGCTCCACCCACCGCAGATAGTCTTCGCTGCCGTCCACGACGGGGATGACGAGGAATTCGGGCACGTCATACGGATGGCGGCTGCGGAGGACCTCCCACAGCGCGTCCACCTGATCGGTGGTCGTCTTGATGAACAGCTGCTGCTCGTGGTCCGCCTGCGGAACCCCTTCCCATGTGTAGATCGATTTGATTGACGGCACGATGTTCACACACGCCGCGAGCCCCGCGCCCACGAGGTCCTGGGCCAGCGCGGTGCTGTCGAAGTCGCCGGGAACCGTGGTGAGGGCCATCACGAATTCGCTCATGGGGCTATTTTCCACTTGTACAGGGGTCGAAAACCTGATAGAAAGGTGTCGCGCATGAATTCCTCTTCGCCGGGAGACCACGAGCCGCCTCGAACGTGGCCTCGTCCCCGACGTCAGCTCTACAACATCCCGGATTCGAAGCAGCGGCGGCGGCGCTGGGTGACCTACGGTCTCTTCATGGGATCGTGCGCCCTGATGGTCAACGCGGTCATCGGCGAAAACGGATACCTGGCGACGCTTCGGGGCCATCAGGAGCACGGGACGCTGGTCGGGGACCTCACGAAGCTCCGCGTGGACAACAAACACCTCACGGACGAAATCCGCCGGATTCAGGAACACCCGGCGGCTGCGATGGAGGAAGCGGCCCGGCGTGAGCTGGGCTTGATCAAGCCCGGCGAAACGCTCGTCATCATTCGGGATGCGCGCCCGGCGACGACCGCACAGGTTCCCCGCTAGCAGGCCGCTGAAATACGCAGCCGATCATTCCCTTCGTCCCCTCATGCCGCACAGGTGCGTGACGCCGTGTGCCCCTGCTGACGATGCCCGAATTCGTTGATTACATCATCCACTTCGACCGTCATCTGGCCGCGCTCGTCGATGCGTACGGGCCCTGGGTCTACGGCCTGCTCTTCGCGATCATCTTCGCCGAGACCGGGCTCGTCGTCACGCCGTTCCTGCCGGGCGACTCGCTGCTCTTTGCCGCAGGCGCCCTCGCGGCCACCGGGTCGTTCGAACCGTGGCTCCTCACCGGACTGCTGTTCCTGGCGGCATTCTCCGGCAATGCCGTGAACTACTCCATCGGCCGCGCCATCGGGCCCCGCGTGTTTCGGGAAACCGACCAGAGCGGCTTGATGCAGAAGCTTCTCAATCGAAGACACCTGGAACGCGCACACGCGTTCTTCGAGCAGTACCGGAGGCAAGGCCGTCGTGCTCGGGCGGTTCGTGCCGATCGTGCGGACGTTCGTGCCGTTCGTGGCGGGCGCGGCCCAGATGACGACGCGGTCGTTCGTCTTCTACAACTTCGTCGGGGCGGCCGCGTGGGTCGGCCTCTGCATCGGAGCGGGCCTTCTCTTCGGCAACGTGCCCATCGTCAAGAACAACTTCCCGCTGGTCGCCCTGGGGATCGTCATCGTCTCACTGCTGCCGGCGGTGTACCAGGTACTGGAAACATCGAAAGGCGCACTGACGCCGCCATCTTCATTGTTTTTCTGATTCTCGAGTCAGAAGGAGCTTCTTTCTTTTCGCCCCCCACCGATAGCCGCCGGGGGCGTTCGAGACCGGCACGACCCGGTGACAGGGCACGACGAGCGCCACGGGATTGGTGGCACACGCCGTCGCGACCGCCCGAACGGCGGACGGCCGGCCGATCGCCTTCGCAATGTCGGAGTACGTTCGCGTCTCGCCGTACGGGATGCGCTGAAGCTCACGCCAGACCCGGCGCTGAAACGCCGTCGCCGCCACGTCGGTCGGGACGGAGAGCCGCGCCCGGCGGCCGTTCAGATGCGCCAGAATTGCGTCAATCCATCCGAGAAACCGGTCGTCGTCCGTCGTCCCGCCCAGAGTAATTTGGCGTCGAAGCGCCTCGGGAAACTCTTTCGCCAGATTGGACTCGAGCGCGTCCACCGAGTCGCCAAGCGAGACAGCACAGACGCCGCGCGCCGTGCTGGCGACGAGCAGCATTCCGAATTCCGTGTCACGGACGACGTAGCGGATGTCGATGCCCCTGCCGCCGTTCCGATAGGTACTCGGCGCCATGCCGAGGTGTGCGTTCGCTCCTGCCTGAGCCCGGCTCGACGCGCTGTATCCGGCGTCGTACTGCGCATCGGTCACCGTGGCGGTTCGCCGGAGCGACGCCTTGAATCGGTTCGCCCGCCGCTCGAGGACGTACTGTTTCGGCGAAAGGCCGAATGCGGCGCGAAACGAGCGCTGCAAATGGGCGGGACTGAGGCCCACGTGCCTGGCAAGCACGGCCAACGACGGCGGTGAATCGAGACGCGAGTCGAGCAGCGTCCGCGCGCGATCGACGTGGCTGACCTCTTGTCGCGGCTGATCCGGGTGGCAGCGGCGGCAGGCGCGATAGCCGCCCCGCACCGCCTCCTGCGGCGTCGCGAACACTTCGACGTTCTCACGGTGCGGCAGACGGGCACCACATCCAGGGCGGCAGAACACGCCGGTCGTCCGGACGCCGTAAACGAAGCGGCCGTCGAGCCGGCGATCGCGCGAAGCGATCGCCTCCCAAGCTGCGGCGGCGGTGATCGCAGATGAATCAGCCACAATGGGTATCTGATTGAGTGTACGCGCGGTGCTTGACATACCGCCAATGATAGAAACGGCTTCCGATCCGGGCTACCCGGATGCTGCGGTCGAATTTCGGGCGCCGACACCTACCAGCCGGTCACGTTTCCGAACGAGTACGGAATGAGCTTCGTGTCGAGCGGCAACCTGTACTTATCCGGATTGGCGTGGTCGTACGCCGCGGTCGGAAAATTCACGACGACGACGTCGGTCGTGCCGATGTTGTGATCGGCGTGCCAGACGTTCCTGGGAATGTTGACGAGGCACCGGTCGAGCTCAGACAACACGATCCTGCAGACTTCTCCGCGTGTCGTCGAATCGGGCCGTGGATCGTACAGGACAACCTCCATTTCGCCACGAAGGATCGCATACCGATCTTCATGTTCGCGGTGCAGGTTCCAGCCCTTCGCGATACCCGGCCGGATCGTGAAGCTGTAGGCAAAGACCAGCGGATCCGGGTGCCAGCCCCAGCGAGGATCGAACAGCTCCACGACGCTCCCACGCGCGTCGGCGTGCGTCGTCAGCCGGCGGATTTGCACACCGTGGGTAAGCCGGCGAACGGGCTTGCCGTCGGCGGTCGCCATCTGCGGATCGCGGGTCGCCGCCGCGAGTGTCATGTCGAGCGGCGAACTCTCGAGGTTCATCTCTATCGGCCGTGCCGCTTTCATGTCAGCCTGCCCTTCCCCCTGGCGCACGCGCATCGAGTTCGACCTGCTCTTCGACCTGCCGCGTCCGCTCTCTCACGGTCCGGTTCCATCGGCTCCACTCTGGCGACGAGACCCACAACATCCGCCGCCAGACTCGATCCAGGGCCGCTCCGAGGCGAGCGCCGGCGCGAAACGCCATCAGGCCGGCCGTTGAGTGGGCCGACCAGAGCAGCGCGTCGTGATACTGGACGGTCGCGTGCCGAAGCGCGCGAACATAACCGCCGGGATCGCCTTGAAGCTCGCGCCACGCGGCCGCCTGAGGCGTCTCGCCTTCGCGAATGTCGAGCTGCAGAACGGGCGCAGGCGCCTCGGAGAGTCCGTCCACCAGCCGGCGGGAGAGGCGTCGCCGCTTCCGGAAGTGCGACGTGTTTCGCCAGTCAGCCACGAAATGGAGCGCAGTCGGCTCCGTGACAAACGCAAGATTCCGGAATCCGCCTTTCAACGCGATCCGGTGCCACAGCTCGACATCGCCGCCGCGTAAGAGGCTTTCGTCCCAGTAACCATATTTTTCAAAGCAAGCTCGCGTATGGGCGACGCAGGTAATCGACATCGCCATTCGCCCATCGGCCAGTCCCAGAGGGTGACTCGGCACTTCCAGGTTGTACGCAAACGGTCTGAGCTCGCCGCCGACGTCAACGCCCAGCAGACGGCTATGAACGAGCTCCGCGCCGGTTTCATCGAGCACCCGCCCCAGCCGCTCGAGGTGATCGGGAAACCAGAAATCGTCGTGGGAGAGGTACGCGACGTACCACCCGTTCGCCTGCCTGAGCGCGGCGTTGCGGCTCGCGTAGCCGATGCCGGGCGCCTTTGGAGAGTCGAACCACCGAACCCGTGGATCGCGAAATGACTGGACGATGTCCGCGGTCTGGTCGGTGCAGCCGTCGCCGGCAACCAGGAGCTCGAATCGATCGTCCGTCTGTCGAAGCGCGCTCTCGATGGCGAGCGCCAGTACATCCGGGCGGTTGTGCGTCGGAAGGAGAACGCTGAATCGAGGATCGGTGCGACCGCCGGCGGTCATCGCCGGCGCGATTGTACATGACGTTCAGTGCCCGGCCGGCATCGCACGCGACCAAATCTGATACGCGAACACGATTCCGAACACCACGCTCGCGACGCCGGCTGCCAGGCCCAGATGACGGCCCGCCGCACCCGCGTGCGCCCCGGCCAGCCGGAACGCGGACGCGAGACTCATGGTGATGATCATCATCCCCGCGATCGTGCCCAGCCCGAACACGAGCAGATAGGCAATCGCCCAGCCCGGATCCCGCACGGCCGCGACGACAAGCAAGGTCACCGCGGCAGAACCGGCCAGGCCGTGGACGACGCCGACGACGAGGGGACGGAGGCGGCCATAGACGCTGGACCGGGCAAACCGCCGATCGATGGCTGCCAGCGGCGTCTGGTCGGGCCGGTGCGGGTGCACCTCGGGACCGTGGCCGTGCGGATGGCTGTGCACGTAGTCGCCATGGCTATGGGCGTGCACGTGCACGACCTCCGACGCCCCTGCGCCCGCACGGCGCCAGAGGCCGGGTCTGAGATTGAAGAACGCCGCGATGTTGAAGAGCCCGAGAACGACCAGCATGAGGCCGACCGAGAGCTCCATTCCCACGCCGAGCCAGTTCGGGATTGCGAGGTTGAAGAGAATGATGCCAGAACCGACGGCCATGACCGTGAGCGTGTGCCCCAGGCCCCACAACAGGCCTGTGACAGCGGCGTCGAGGATTTCCCGCTGACGCGTGATGATGGTCGTGACGGCGATGACGTGATCGGCGTCGGTGGCGTGCCGCACGCCGAGAAAAAACCCGAGCGCGAGAACGACGAGAGACTCTGGCATACGTCGCGGCGGCCCGGTGCCGGTCCGGCCGGCCGTCGCGCAACGGCCATTGTACGTGACAGACTCTCGATGGCCCACCGAACGGCACAGGATGGATATCGCGGCGACACGACTCCGGAATCAGAAGCTCGACCGGACAAATTGCCGGACACCGGAAGCCGTCGTGCGATGGCTCGGCGCCGTCCAGGCACAAGAGTATGCCCCGGCACGTTGGGCCGTTGGTATGCGCACGCGCGGCGCGACCGATGCCGACGTCGTGCGCGCCTGCGACGAAGGCCGGATTCTCCGCCTGCACATCCTGCGTCCCACCTGGCACTTCGTGGCACCAGCCGACCTCCGCTGGATGCTCAGCATCTCCGGACCTCGCGTCAACGCAATCAACGCGCACTACTACGGCAAGCTCGGGCTGGACGACGGAATCTTCACGCGCAGCCGGCGCGCGATCGAGCGGGCCCTCGCGAAAGGCCAGCACCTGACGCGCACGGAGCTGGCCATCGTTCTGGGCAAAGCGGGAATCGAAGCGTCCGGTCAACGCCTCGCGTACTTGATGATGCGTGCTGAGCTCGACGGCGTCATCTGCAACGGGGCTTGTCGTGGGAAGAAAACCACCTATGCCCTTCTGGACGAGCGCGCGCCCGGCGTGTCGCGCATGTCTCGCGACGAGGCGCTCGCCATGCTGGCGGCGCGATACTTCGCCAGCCATGGGCCGGCCACGTTACACGACTACGTCTGGTGGTCGGGATTGACGGTGAAGGACGCCAGGATCGGCATCGAGAGCGCGGGCGCGGCCCTCCGTCGCGTCACGATCGACGATCGCGTCCACTGGCTCTCCTCGTCGGGCAAGCGCCAATCGAAACTCGAGTCTTCGGTGTTCCTGCTCCCCGTCTACGACGAGTATCTGATTGCGTACACGGACCGCGGAAGCATTCGCGATCTCGAGCGTCCGTCATCGGCCCCGGTTCGCATCGAGTTCCCGCACTTTCTGATCATCAACGGGAAGCTGCGGGGCACCTGGAAACGAACCTCCGGCGCCGGTCGCGTGGAGATCGAGCTCAGCCTGTTCCGTCCGCTCTCGAGGGGCGAAAGGCAGGCGCTCCGGGCCGAGGCGGCGAGTTTGGGAACGTTCCTGGGATCGGAGGTCGAGGTGCGCGAGACATAGCGTGCCCGGCTATCCAAGCGGAAGCGGCGCGACCGGGTTCGGCCGCGATGTCAAGACCGGCGGTTTCATCGAGGATCGTCGCGATCACTCGGGGGGCGCACGCTGGATGTAGAGACTATTTGCTTCCACGTGCCATCGAACGCCCAGAAGTCATTGAAGTACGTGGTTGCGTTGCGGCCGCCGAAAAGAAGGATCGCCTTGACGCGCGGATCGTAGACCTATCGCCGGCGAGCCCGACGCCCTCGGCACAGCAGCCGCCAAAAAGCACGACGACGCCGCGCTTCCCGTCGAAGGCAATGCCGTACACGCCCCGCGCCGGCGGGCCATCGGACGCAAGTCTCGTCCATGATTGACCGTTCCACCCCCACGTGTCGGTACTGGGCGTGCGGTCGTTGTTGCCAAACAGGACCATTTGCTTGCGCACCGCGTCGTAGGACATGGCGTGATGACCGCGCGCACCAGGGCCACTTCCGCTCATGGGGCGCCAGACCTGATGGTCCCATTCCCACGTCTGGTCGGGAAGATCGGAGCCGCCATGCACCACGAGCCGGTTCCGCTCCGGATCGTAGGCGACGGCTTCGTTTGCACGCGGCGGCAGTGTGCTCGGATGGGTCCGCCACTTCTGGCCGTTCCAGATCCAGATTGCCGCATCGGGATCGGTTCCGACGTCACGTCGAGGCTGCGCTCCGCCCAACAGCAGGACTTCCTTCGTCGCTGGTGCATGAACCATGTGATGTCTGGCTCGCGCGGCGGGCCACGCCGCGCTCTGCGTCCCCAATGACGCCGAGCCAACCGCTGACAAGAGCAGGTTGAGTAAGAGAAGCATCCGCAAGTTCGTACACAATCGGCCGGCAGAAAACAAACGATTCGGGACGAAGGCCGATCGATTTGACTGGAACACCACTCGGCTGGGGACGGCTCCACGCTGGTGGCCCGAGTCAGAGAATCCGCTGACCATCTTCCGGGCGCGCTCCGGAATATGGTCGCACTTATGACTGTATGTCGAACTGTTACGAGCGGCCGCCGCAGCCGCTCTTGCGCTCTCAGCGCTCACGTTTCTCCGCGCGCAGGAATCTGCCGCGCCGGCGGCAACGATCAGCCCTGACGAAGCGCGTCGATCGCGTTCAGTCTCGACGCGCGCAGGGCCGGCAGGTACGCCGCGGCCAGCGACGTGGCGAGCAGCACCCCCAGCGCGAGGCTCAGTGTGAGCGGGTCTTGCGGCTCGACGCCATAGAGCTGGTTGCCGAGCAGCCGCGAGGCGCTGGCGGCGAGCAGGGCGCCCACGACCAGGCCAGCAGCAACCAGACCTGCGGTCTCACCCAGAATCATCGAAATGACTCGACCGGGCCGCGCTCCGAGCGCGATCCTGATTGCGATCTCGCCGGTACGCCGTGTGATGCCATACGAAAGCACGCCGTAGAGGCCGATGGCCGCAAGTGTGAGCGCCACAGCGCCAAACGTCACAGCGAGCCGAGCCGTGGTGCGATCCGGCGCGGTCAACGGCGCCAGCTGCTGCTCGAGCGACCGTACGGCGATGATTGGCAGACCGGCATCCACGCGCTTGATCGCGCCCCGCGCCGCCGCCAGCAGCGGCTCCGCATCCGCCTCGGTTCGAATCAGGAACGTCGCGGCGTTCAGGCGCGCGCGCGGGTTACCGGCCGTGATGTAAAAGCGGGGTCCGACTTCGTTGCGAAGGCTATACGTGCGCGCCTCCTTTGCGACACCGATCACCTGACACGACGAAGGCGGCCTACCTTCGTCGACTGTCGTGATGTGCAAACCGATCGGATTCCGACGATCGAAGAACTGCCGTGCGAATGCTTCGTTGATGACGCACACCCGGTTGGCGCCGCCTTGATCGCTCTCCAGGATCTCGCGGCCCGCCAGCATACGGACGCCGAGCGTCGAGAAGTAGCCCGGCCCGACAACGTCGAGCGGTGAGTCCCGATCGTTGTCTCCAATCGGAACATAGCCTTCCACGTCGATCGTTGAGATCGACTGCGCGCCCGTGAACAGGCCGAGCTCCGAGAAAGATGCTGCTCGAACCCGCGGGATTCGCCGAAGCTCACCAAGCAGGGCGCCCAGCAGATCAGCCCGGTTCGACATCTCGTAGCCCGCCTCGCGAACGTTGATTCGTAAGAGCAACAGCCCCTCCGGCGGATAGCCCAGATCGACCCGTTGGAGGTTGTACGCCGTCCGGGCGAGCAGGCCGGCGCCCATCAGAAGCGGGAACGAGAGGGCCAGCTGCAGGCCGACGAGCAGCCGGCGAGAACGCAACTGCCGGAATGAGCCGGTCGCGCCGCGGCCATGGTCACGGAGGCTGGTGCCGACGTCGAGCTTCGTGACCTGCCATGCCGGGAGCGCGCCGAAGGCGAGCGCGGAGACGACGGTGGCGGCGCCGACGAAGGTGAGGACCAGCGGGTCGAGCCCGAACCACATGTGAAAACGGGAATCGGACTCGGCGATCATCCGCACCAGTCCGCCGTGCAGCAGATACGCGACGGCGATGGCGGCCGCGCCGCCAAGCGCCGCCAGAACGAAGCTCTCCGTGACCAGTTGGCGGACGACCCTCGCCCGGCTCGCGCCGAGCGACAAGCGCAGCGCGAGCTCGGGCTGCCGCGCGGCGCCGCGGGCGAGCAGCAGGTTGGCGAGATTCGCGCAGGCGATGAGCAGAAGCACCCCGACGGCGGTGAGTAGCGCGGTCAGCGATTCTGAGAAGTCGCTCCGCATGTTCGAAGCGCCTCGCGCGCCGGGACGTACCTGCAGGGGCTGATTCAGGGATTCGCGGAGGAGCTCACCTGAGGTGGTCGGTCCATAAAAGCGCTCCAGCAATGCCTGATAGATGGCGGTGACTTCGGCTTCTGCCTGTTTCGGCGTGACGTTGGGCTTCAACCGTCCAAAGACCTGGAGCCACATCACCTTGTCTGGCGGCGTGTCGTGCAGCCAGTCAGCGCCCGGGAACACGATCGGCTGCATTCGGATCGGCAGCCAGATATCCACCCGCTGACTGCTCGTCTCGCCGACGAACCCGGCCGGCGCAACGCCGATGATCGTGAGCGTGGTTCGTCGAATTCTGAAGCTCTTCCCGACGACATCGGGATGGCCGTTGAAGCGCCGCTGCCAGTAATCGTGGCTGATGACGGCGTAGCCGGTCGCCGCCTGGTCGTCCGTCGTCGTGAACAACCGGCCGATGGCGGGATGCACGCCAAGCACGTCGAAGAAGCTGCCCGAGACGAGACGTCCGCGCGCCTCTTCCTCAGCCTCGGTGCGTCCCTCGAATTTGACCTGCCAGGTGTTGAGACTGCTTTGCGCGGCCATGACCCCCGAAAAGGACCCGGCGTGATCCCGCATCTCCTCGAATTCTTCGTAGGTCAACCACGCGCGCGGTCCGTCGGTACGACCGTCCCACCTGCCCTGCCACGAGCCGGATGCATCTGGATCGGTGAGCATCAGGAGCTGATGCGGATCGCGAACGCCGGGGAGCGAGGCGTACAGCATGCCGTGCCACAAGCTGAAGATCGCGGTATTCGCGCCGATCCCGAACGCGAGCGACAACACCGCGACGATGGTGAACATGGGGCCTGCCAGCATGATCCGCAGCGCGTACCGCAGGTCCTGCCGGATGACGTGCGCATGTTCCCTGGGGGCGACGAGGCACGCATCGCCGACGGCGCGTGCCCACAACGCGAGATGAGCAAGACGACTCCCGCTTCGGCGCGCGTCGCCGAGCTGGTCGGCGAACATCAGGGACATCTGATCGCCGTACTCTTCCCGGAACGCCGCCGGATAGCATCGGAGGAGTGCCCGGTAGGCCGCCTGCGCCCGTCTCATGCCCCGCGCACCAGTCCCGTGGCTCGCGCCTGCTGCACCAGCGTGTTCAACCGCCCGACTTCCGCCGCGGCGACGCGCCTGCCGAAGCGAGTGAGCCGATAGTAGCGGCGCCGTTCGTCCGTGCTCGTCGGATCCGGGCTGCGGTCGAGCTCTTCAATCAGGCCCTGTTCGAGCATCCGGCGGATGGAGCTGTAGAGCGTTCCCGCGCTCAGCTGGACCTTCCCCTCTGTTCTGGACGCCACGTCCTGCATGATCGCGTAGCCGTGGCGGTCGCGGTCGGCGAGTGCGATCAGGATGTGAAAGACGGCCGTCTGGAGCGGCAGGAGTGATTCAGCTTTCGGGTCCGGCATGGAGCAACTATAGCGTCATCGAGTATAGCGTCGTCAAGTATAACTACGGATGGTAGACGGACAAGGTTCAGAGGACACATACATGCACGCTCTGGCTGGCGCGTGCGTTGCATTCATAGTCCACGGGATGCCGAAACTCTTGCGGAGGTTCGCCGCGGCCGCTCTTGCGGTGTCCGCGCTTACGTTTGTCAGCGCACAGAGGTCGGCCGAGCCGCCGGCCGAACTGCCGACCGCGGCTACACAGAAGCTGGCCAAGAGCCTGGCCGCCGCGCAGCCGCACCTGAAGCACATCTGGCGCGACACGCCTCCCAGGAACAAGGACGGCACCGTGAACGCCTACATCGAGATCCCGCGCGGCGACCGCCGGAAGTGGGAGTTCAACATGGTCCGCAACGAGCGCGCGATCGATCGGATGATGCCGGAATCGCTCGGCGGATATCCGGTGAATTACGGCATGGTGCCGCAGACGATTTCCTACGACGGCAATCCGTTCGACTGCCGGGTTCGCCGGTAGGCACAGACGCACATTGCCTGTGGTACAGTTCGGTCCGGCGCTGGCCTGGCGCCTCACCTCGACTTGGCCTCCCCCCGCGAGGCCTGCGATCGAGGCAAAGGGGTCCACACCCCGGGCCGAATCAACGTGGGTTCTTCACGGTCGCGCAACCATCAGGCGGGGGCTGGGGGTGGTGTGACCAGAGAAGGACCCTGTCATGACCCGCGCTCGCGCTCTCAAGAAACTCATCCGTGCCCGTGCCGCCAAGACCGGCGAACGCTATACCACCGCGCGTCGTCACGTTCTAAAAAGTCTCCAGACCAGCACCCGCGCTTCGGCCCGTCCGGCGTCACCGGCGGCCGCGCGCGCGAAGGCAAGGACCGCAACCGCACCCGCGAAGGGCAGCGTCTCAGACGCGAAGTCGCGAGAAAAAACCGGACACGGTCTCGACCATTGGTTTGAGGTCCTCGATCGATTCGGCGGCGTGGAGAAAGGCCATACGGCGTCCGCGCGGCACCTGTACGACGCACACGACGTCGATGGCTGGTACGCGCAGGGCATCACGGTCGCGTACGAGCGGGCGCGCGGGGTTCGAGCGCTGAATCAACGCCGCGACGGTGGGTACGAAGTGTCGGTCTCCAAGGTCCTGCCCGTCGGCACGTCCGACGCGGTGAAGGCGTTCACGGACGCGACGCGGCGGCGCCGCTGGATTCGAGATGCCGACGCGGCCCTTACGACTGCCCTGTCCGCCGGCCTCTCAGGTTCGTCGTCCAGGGGCTTCGTTGTGAAACCGAATGGACAGGCTCGTCTCCGCTACACGTGGGACGGAACCGTCGTCGAGCTTTACATGACGCCGAAAGAGGGCGACACGTCGACGATCGTGGCGGTCAGCAAGAAACTGCCGAAGGCGTCGCTCGTGGACGAACGGCGCGGGCAGTGGAGAACCGTGCTCGGCGCACTCGCGATGCATCTGAAGGAATGATCGGTCCATCGGTCCCCGGGCGATGGACCTGACCGTCCGTCGCCCGGTAGGACCCTGGACGGGATTAAAGCGTTTTCGAGAGGCGTGTAGCAGGCTGCAGGCCGAATTTGCCGCAGCGCGCCTGACGGTCTGCTCAGCGGAAGGCGCGCGAGCGTGCGGCTGAGGCCAGCAGCGTGCTACACGCTTCTCGAAAACGCTCGAGTCAGCGATCTACCGCTTCGCGAACACGCGGGTCTTGCCGGCCTTGTCGAAGGCGATCACCGAGTAGCTGGCCTTGCGCGTTCCGGACTCCATTCCGGGAGAGCCGGCGGGCATACCCGGCACCGCAATGCCGACGATGGCTGGCTTCTCTTTCAGCATCTGCTGGACGACGTCGGCGGGAATATGTCCTTCGATGGTGTAGCCGCCCACGATCGCCGTGTGACAGGACTCCAGCTCAACGGGTACACCGTGCTTCCGCTTGATTGGGGTCACGTCGGTGAGGTCGGTCACTTTTGGCGTGAATCCGGCGGCGCGCATGTGCTCGACCCACTTCGAGCAGCAGCCGCAGGTCGGCGTTTTCCACACGGTCAGCTCGAGGGCTCCCGGCGCCGGTCCTTCCGCTCGACCTGCAATGCCGCCGACCAAAAAGGTCACTGCCACACCGGAACTCACGCGTAACCACTCTCGTCGTGTCATGGGCCTGTCCTCACCAGCGCTTTCTCGCTGACACCATCAATCGCCCTTTATATCGCGGGTGGCTCCTGTCACCAAACCGAGTCCAGGTCGGGTAGTGGGCTCGAGCCCACTACCCCAAGTTGTGATGTCTTTTGTTGCGCGGGTGGCGGAATGAAAATTGCGCATCACTCCGGGGTCACAGCCGTTTGCAGGTGGGTGGGCGGCCGGCCGCCCACCGCGCAAGCGACTGGATCACTGCGCGTTTCCAACGAGCAGGGGCGATGCTCGCGCGTTCGACGTGTCGGCGGACCCACGGCATCCCGCGATCTACGTCACATCTCGCGGGCCGACGATCGAGCGGAGGTCAGACGGACGTGCAGGATACCAGCAGCCGTACGGGCAGACCCGGCTCGGACAGATCGCTGTCGGATTCGACGACCAGGATCACATCCCATCGCCGGAAGAGAGGGTCCGGGTCACGATGGCGCGCCAGCCTGATGCGCTCGGCGGCCGCATGCCTTTCCCTGTCATCCCTTGTGGCGTGCGCCAGCCTGGGCAAGCAACCGACGCGGCCCGATATGAAGGGCTGGCCGGAAATCCGGCCGGACGTCCGCATGGAAACGCTGCGCTTGCGCATGCACGAGTACTCGATTACGTTCGCCGCGGAAGTGGATCTCGCGGCCACGGCGATCGAGCGACGCGCTGCCGATTCGACAGTCCGGCGCAACGCCTTGCTCTGGAGGGTCCGCGCCATACCCGAGATGCGAAAGGCGTGCTTTCGGCCAGAGCCGGTGGGTGCCCTCATCGACGCGTGGATCCTGGCCCGTCAGATGGATGAGCTCTTTGACGACGGCGCCGGCGCGCGCGCGTTCGGCACATTCCAGCACGAAGCGGTCGAGGTCTCACGTCGACTCGTCGAGCAGATGCGGGAGATCGGCGGGTCGGTCGCCCTGTCTCCCGGGGCCAGATCCGAGTTCGAGCACAGAATCATCGAACCATGGCTCACCGACCATCCCCTCCGTGACATCACATTCGTCCGCGAATCACCGATTGCACGCTTCGCGGAACAATCCCGGGCGCCGGGCGACACGTTTCAGTCCGTCGGCACCATGGAGGAACTGGCGGTCAGCCTCTCCCAGCAGGTGCGCATCTACCTCGCCGATCTGCCGCGGCAGGTTCGGGGAGAACTCGACCTCATGCGCTCCGACATCCTTTCTGAGGAAAGTCTGACGTCGCTTCAGCGCGACCTGCACCTGAGCGCTGCTGCAGCGGATCGCATCGCGTTAACCGCCGAAGGCGTGTCGCCCCTCCTCCTGAGCGAGCGACGGATCGTCCTCGACGAAATGAGTCGGCAGCGAGCGCTCGTGATGGAGGCCATTTCCGTCGAGCGGGAGCGCGCGGTCGGCGGGATCGTCCGCGCGTTTGCCGAGGAACGCAGCGAACTGCTGCGCAGCTTCGAGTTGCAGCGGCTGGCCACGCTCGAGTGGGCGACGGCCGAGCGCCGTGCGGCGATCGCGGAAGTGCATCGCGAGTTAACCGGGTCGATGGAGGCCCTGCGTGGTGAGCGCGCCGTCGTCGTCGCCGACCTGCGTCACATCGTCGATGTGGTCCTGCTGCGTGTGGCCATATTCCTCGTCGCAGCCGTCGTGCTCGCGCCGATCGTCGCCCACGTCTACGCCCGTGTCTGGCCGCGACGATGGCGAGCCGCAGACATGATCGCGCGGACTGGGCGGAACGCCGAATCGACGTGAAGCGGAATCGCTGCTGACACCCGCGTCAGCCCGGGCGAAGCATGGTGACGAGGGATCTCATGCTGCGCCTTCGGCCCTGGCGGCATCTTCGGTCTTTTCACTGCGGCGCAGCGTGACGGTGAATGTCGCTCCCCCTTCGGGATTGTTCCGGGCAGCGATGGTGCCACCATGAGCGTCGACGATCGCCCGTGCAATCGTCAGGCCTATTCCGACGCCGTTCGGTTTTGTCGTGACGAAGGGTGTGAACAGCACGCTGGTGATATGCGCCGGCACACCCGTTCCCGTGTCCCCCACTGAGACGTCGACATCGTCGGCCCTGACTTCGCTTCGTATCGTGAGGTGACGTCGGGCCCACGGCGTCTCGGCCATCGCGTCCATGGCGTTCATCACAAGATTCACGAGCACCTGCTGCAGGAGCACCTGATCGCCGTTGACGATGCAGGGATTCGACGGCAGATGAATAGCCACCTCGATCTGCCGCGCTCTGACGTCGTGGCCCACGAGCGCAAGACTCTCAGACACAACGGCGTGAAGATCGATCGGAGTCTTGTCCACCTGACGAGTCCGCAGCATTTTCCGATGGCGATCGATGATCTCCTTGGCGCGGAGGGTCTGGGCCTTGATATCCGCCACGATCTCTCCTGTCGTGTCGGCTGCCGGACCATTGGCCATACTCATCGCCTGAAGCGCCTGCGCATTGCTCATCAGCGCCGTGAGGGGCTGGCTGAGCTCATGCGCAATCGAGCCGGTCAGCGCCGACATCGTCTCGCGGCGACTGACGTCGGCGGCGATCGCCAGGCTCCTGCGACTGTCGATCTCGGCCCGGTGCCGCGCGCGGCGCTGGTACACGAGCCCGATGATCAGCAGCGATTGGAGGGCCAGCGCGCCGATTGCACTCACAACCGCGAGCCTGTATTCGTGCCACAGGCTTGGACGTCGATAGCGCACGACGCTGCCCGCTGGCAACCGGTTCTCCGGGATGCCCCACCGCTGCAGCTCGCGCCAATCGAATATCGGCGGACCTGGCGATTGGGGCGGCACCTTGATGCTTCCCGGCGGCGCGCCGTTCAAAAGTCGATTGGCCACGTCGGCCGTATTGCGAACGAGATCGTCAATGGACATCAGCGTTCCGCCGACAATTCCAGAGCCTGCGAACACGCTATGCACGCCAAACATGGGAGCATTCGCCGTGGCATGAAGTTCGGCGAGCACGCGCTCGTCCGCATACCCTCCGCGCTCCGCATCCGTGCCGAAGGTGAGAAAGAAAATCGCTGAGTCGCGTGGGAGGCTCGCACAGCGGCGCACAATTTCCGGAAGGGACAGATCGTCGGACCAGACAAATGTCAGCCGGCCGTGAAATCGCCTGAATTCTTCGTCGAGCTCTCGATGCCAGAACGTGGCGAGCTGTCCGGACCCCGTCACCATGAACACCTGCTTCGTCTGGGGAAGCAGTTGCAGTATCTCATCGACGAGTCGAGGACCATCGTTGGCGACCGCGACGGCGGTCTCGTTTTCGCCAAGTGGCGCGTCGCGCAGATATCGCTGATCGACTGCCGCGAACAGGAGCGGCGTGTCGGGAAAGAGTTGCCGTCGATACTGGCGCGCAAACACAGCCGCGGGACCACCGACCGTCACGATGAGGTCCGGCTTGGGACGATCGGTGAACGTAGCCTGGATGTAGTCGACGACCGCTTGGCCAGGCGCGCCGACAGGCCCACTGGGACCCACGACCACCTGAACGACGTTCACGGGGCTTCCGGCGAGCCGATCCAGGTCGACGCGGAAGTTGCTGGTGAAATAGTCTGTCGACAGATTGCCGCGGTCGAACGATTGCAGCAGGAGGACCTGTCGTACCGCGGGCGCAGCGGCGTTCGGCGCCGCACCGAACGCCAGCAGGCCCGCCAGAGCGGCCCATGGGAGTCTGCTCCAAGCCACCAGGTTGTCAACCTCCGGTCGCTGCCTGCACAATGGCGAAGCTGTCGGACGGAACAGCCGTTGCCCGCGGATTGGAAATGATACATCTTCGCCTCCGGAGCCTGTATGTCGTGCTCGCCGTGGCCCTGGCGCAGTTGTGCGCCTCGACACCCGCACGCGCGCAGGCCACGGCAGCGCTTTCCGGTTCGGTCTACGACCAGACCGGCGCCCCACTGCCAGACGCGCAAATCACGATTCGGGGTATCACGGGCGGTGAAGCGAAAACCAACGCCGCCGGCAACTTCACGTTGCCAAACCTTCCGGAAGGCGACTACGAGATCTCCGCAGCGCTGCGCGGATTCCAGCCGGCGCGTCGTGCCGTGCGCGTGCAGGCGGGCGAACGGGTCACCGTGTCCTTCACCTTGCACGTCGCGATTGTGGAAGAAACGATCGTCACGGCCGCGAAGGTGGGCGAGCGGGACATTCAAACGCTTCCCATGGCGATCACGGCCGTCTCGAACGCCGATCTTGCGCGCCTGGGCACGCAGACAGTGGGCGCGGCGGCGGCGCTCGCACCGTCAGTCACGTTTTCTCAGAACACGGGTTTCGGTCAGCTCACGATTCGCGGCATTGGGGCAAACGTTCTGTACGCCGGGGCGGATCCGAGCTCGGCCATGTACCTCGACGGCGTCTACCTCGCTCGACCGGCCATGGAGTTCGTGCAGTTTCTCGATCTGGATCGCATCGAAGTGCTTCGCGGACCGCAGGGCACCTTGTATGGACGGAATGCCGTCGGCGGGGCGGTGAACCTGATATCCCGGCCGCCCACGAACGAGTTCGAGGCGGCCGCCGATTTCGCAGCCGGGAACTTCGGGGCGCTTCGGGTCGACGCGCGGGCCAGCGGGCCGATCAAACGAGACAGGGTGATGGGGACGGTCGCGTTCGCGCGGGGCGTCCGCGGCGGTTACGTCCAGGACCTCGAGCATCCCGACCATCCGCTTGGCGGCGACGATGTCACCGCCGCGCGCGGCCAGGTGCGCGTGGTCGTCGATCGTCGGACCAATCTGGTGGTGTCGAGCGACGTCGACTACCAGGGCGGGACTCCACTGACCTTCAACAAAGTGCTGGCCGTGAAGCCGGGATTTCACGTCGACAACCCACCCGGTCTGCACGACGTTCGAGCGTCGGTGCTCGCCCGTAACCGGACGCTGCACTCGGGCGTGAGCGCGCGCCTCACAATGGCACTCACGCCGTCCACCACGTTGGTCAGCCTGACAGCGTTTCGAACGCTGGACTTCGAATTCTTCGTGGAGGCCGACATGACGGAACTCGACCTGGTGACATCGCACCAGCACGAGTTGCAGCATCAGCTGTCGGAGGAGATCACGATCTCGCACCAGCAGGCCAGGCTGACCTGGGTCGCCGGTGCATTCCTGTTCGACGAAGCCGATCACCAGACGTTCTGGGTCGATCAGCCGGCAGCACGATTCCAGGTTCGGCTCGACCCGCGCGTCGACGCGACCAGCCGCGCGGTCTTCGGACAGGCGACTGTCGGATTGACGTCCCGGCTCTCGGCAACAGCCGGCGTTCGCTACACGCACGAGACGAAGGACATCGACAACGCAGGGGGACGCTACAGCCTCGAGGCTCCCGATCTAGCGGTGCCGGGTTCGGTCTACGGCTATGCTGATTCCATTGCGCACAGCGCCTGGACGCCCAAAATCGGCCTCGACCTGAAGCTGCCGCACGGCGCGCTCGCGTACGTCTCGGCGACACGAGGGTTCAAGAGCGGCGGGTTCAACCCGTCGTCAACGGCGGCGGGCCGCGGCTACGGTCCTGAGTGGGCGTGGAGCTACGAAGGCGGACTGAAAAGCACGCTCATGGGCGGCCGTTCCAGGTTCAACGTGTCCGCCTTCGTCATGGATTACACGAACCTGCAGGTCCAGACGCCCATCGGGATCGGAATCTTCGACATCCGAAATGCCGCAGCCGCGACGATTCGCGGCGTCGAAGTGGAAAGCGCGTCACGGATCGGCCGCGGCATCGAAGTCGGGGGCCACCTGACGTGGCTCGACGCGACCTACGATCGATACATCGCGGTCGACAACAGCGGCGCCACGGGTGACGTGGCGGGCAACCGGTTGAACAATGCACCGGAGTGGGCGGGGCGCCTCTGGATCGAGTGGACCGCAGGCTTCGGCCGCTCCCGACGACTGTCGATCGCGGCCGACTCGACGGCGCAGTCGACGGTCTTCTATACCCCGTTCAACGACAACATCCAGCGACAGGGCGCGTATGGTCTGCTGGGCGCCCGCGTCGAATACGGACCCAGCCATCGCCGATGGGCTGTTGGCGCGTACACTCGAAACCTCACGAACACCGACTACATCATGGCGACCTTCGGGACCTCCCCCGCCGCGTTTGGCGGACGCCCTGGACCCTCACGTCAGTTCGCAATGGATTTCACCGTACGGCGGTGACGGGCGCGCAATTCCGCCGTCAAAAAGCGATGACCGTCTGCAGCATCGGCACCCAGCCCGTCATTCCTGCCGTATACGGAGTAAAGGCCCCGCTGTAAGGCGCTTTGTTGACCCGGAACAGCTCTGCGTTCATCCAGAGTCGCTCGGTCGGCAGGAGAAACCACTTGACCCCACCGCCATACTCATGAGCGTCGCCAAACTCCCCGAAGACCTTGGACCCGCGGCCATAAAGCATGAGCTTCCTCGGATTGACAAAATGACTCGCCGTCACCTCAAAGCCGTGATCGAATGTGAATTCGAGCGGCAGCGGCCCGTCGGCTTCGAAATCATTGAGCCAACGCATGAAGTATTGCCCGTTGACCGCAAGCCCGTTCCATTTGATGCCGCCGTCGGCCGCCCACAGCCTGTACGTCGCCTGGTCGACCGTGACACCTGGTGCAAATGCTCCGGTCGAGAAGGACAGCACGCCGTCAGAATTGTACAGGGACGTGTTCTCGGGACTTGATTGATCGAGATTTGAAAAACGGTCCTCGCGGGATCTTGTATACGCGGTACCAAGTCGAATGCGAACGTTTTTCGAGGCGAAATAATCATCGTACATGTTGCGTGATTTGCCGGGTTCGCCGTAGGGCCCCAGCGGTTCCCACCAGACACTGCCGGAAACCAGCAGATGCGTATCGATCTTGTTTGCCGAGATATTCAGGGTGTTGAGACCGTTGCCGACGAACGTCAAATAACTCAGCCCCTTCACGGGTTCTCCGTTCGCCCAGACTCCCTGCGTGAACCCGGGGCGGAAGAAGTTGTCAGCCATGCTCCTGTCGGTTGCCGTAAAAAATGGGAACGTGGCCACCAGTGATCGGCTGCCCGGAACGCCGGTATAACCTCCGGTAATCGAGAGGGCGTTGCTGAATTGCCAGCCAATGTTGCCGGCGACAATGATCGAAGCGGCCCCGGCGGAGGTCCAGACGGTGAAGCTGTATCGCGCCCTCGGGTCGAACACGTAGCCGCCCAGGATGAACATGGCGCGATTGACGGTGATGTCGTTGCGTGTATGAACGTCGCGGGCAACGCCCAGGTGGTCGGTGAACGTCTCGTCGCTATCCTGGGTGTTGAGGTATCGCAGTTGGGTATTGACGTTGAACTTCAGCAGGAAAGGCACCGTGACGCCCTCGGGAGTCTCCCAGATGACGATTCCATCTCTATAACGCTCGGTGTTGGTCTGTGGTGCGGCAACGGAGACCGGCGGTACGGAAGTACCTGCTGAATCTGTCACCGCTGGTGGGGTATCCAACGCGGCATTCGCTGCCGGCACCGAGGCATCTGCCGTTGTCGACGGTACATTGGGTTGACCGGCGATAGACACATCCGTGGCCGCGCCACCGTCAAGCCGTCGCTGCAAACGGTTTACCTGTTCAAGCAGTATCTTTTGCTGCTCCTCCATCTTGCGAAGGAGTTCTCGGATCACAGCGTTCTCCATCCTCACGGCCTCGATTTCGCTTTGCAGGCCGTTTGCCTTGGGGGCGCTGTTTGACCGGGCTGCAGGAGACTGTCCGGATGCAGAATTTGGGAAGAACGTAACTGACGTCAACGCCAATGCGACTGAAGCCTTGAGGAATGCGCGGGGTATCGACACGTTGAATCTCCCCCGAAGCCATCCCACAGCCAAGGGCACGTCGTGTGCCAGAGCTGGTGGCCCAGAATCGATGCCTGTTTACGTCTGCCCGGTTCCGGGGAGGCCACGATATCCGGTTTGACGGAGCCCCTCCGAAATCCCGTACGCGGCAAGCTCGGCCTTGGGGCTCAGGTCAGCAGCCCGTCCGTGAAGAGCGCCTCCCTCACTCCGATCGCAAGACCGAAACCGGATCGATGCGGACTGCGCGCCGAAGTGGCAGAAGACAAGCGATCAGGGTGGCCCCGGCCAGCGTCACCCAGCCCGCGACGAATGCCCGGACATCGAGCGGGCTGACTTCGAACAGGAGGGCTCCCAGAAAATCTGTCGTCGCAATCGCCGCGCCCGTTCCGAGGGCTAATCCAAGTGCCGCCGGCCACATGAGACGCCAGAGAACGTGGCGACGGAGGTCGGCGCGGTCTGCCCCGAGCGCCACTCGCACAGCCAGTTCTCGCGAGCGTTGCGCGACGGAGGTAGCCAGGACACCGAAGACCCCAAGGGCCGCCAGCAGAACGGCCACAAGCGCGAACGATCCCAGTGCGAACGCGTGGAAACGTGGCGCGGCCAGTTCCCGCCCGAGCAGTTCGGTGATTGACGATGCCTCCAGCACGTGCTCGGCCGGATTCATTTCACGTACGCTCGATTGCGCCAGCGACCGCACTGGAGCATCCCCGGCTGCGCGCAGGATCAGGAATCGGGGCGGAAACGATGTTTGTCGAAGCGGAACATAAATCGCGGGCGGTGGAGCCACCAGATCTCGGTAACGTAGATCGCCGACGGTGCCGACAACGGTCATCCACGGCGCAGGGCTGTTCGCGGCCCCGAACTTGACGCGTTGGCCGAGAACCGTTGATTCCGCCCACAACCGCCGGGCCAGCGTTTCGCTCACGATGACAACTGGTTGACTGCCTTCTCGGTCCGCGTCGGTAAAGGTCCTGCCCCGTCGGACAGGAATCCCCATGGTGGAGAAGTAATTCGGCAGCACCGCCTCGAGTTGAAGGCCGGGATTGGCGGATGCCGCTTCCGGTGACTGTCCGTCCGCGGTGACTGTCGCGTCCCAGCCATCGTTTCCGGTGAAGGGCCGCAAAAGCACGGGCGTGGCTCCCGCGATGCCGGGCAGCGACTGGAGTCGTAACACGAGCTCCTCGAAGAACTGCAATCGCCGTTCTGGATTTCGGGTACTCGACACCCACGAGTGGAACGTGCAGCACCGTGAGCCGGGCAGGTGAGAATCCGAGGTCGACGTGCTGCAACTGCAGAAGGCTCCTCACCAAGAGTGCTGCCGACACCGTGACCAGGAGCGCCACAGCCAGCTGCAATCCAACGAGTACCTGCCGGCTCATTTGCGTTCCCGTCGTGGCGGTCACCGACGGAGAGCGCAGCCGGCCAACCGAGCTGCGCCGTACAAGCCAGAGCGCAGGGGCGAGGCCGACCAGGGCCGCGCCGACGACTGACCCGCCGACCGCGAAGCTGATGGCGCGCGCATCAAATCCGATCGTTTCGAGCCGTGGCAGTCCCACTGGTGCAGTCACGATGAGCGCTCGCTGAAGGTAGTAAGCGACGACAATGCCAAGTATTCCGCCGACGACCGCCAAGGATGTGCTCTCGGTCATCAACTGCCGGAGCAGCCGCCACCGCGTCGCGCCGAGCGCTGCGCGGAGCGTGATCTCTCGCTCGCGTGCGGTACCCCGAATCAGCAGCAGGTTCGCGACGTTGAAGCAGCCTGCAAGGAAGAGGAGGACCGCAGCGGCGACAAACAGGGCCAGCACGGGTCTGACGTCGCCGACGATCGCTTCCTTGAACGGGATGGTCACACTCCGAACGTCCCGTAGCGAACCCTTCGGGGCCATCTGGCCGAGCTGCCGGACGAGAGTCCCTGACTCCTCGGCCACCTGGGCAACCGTCCCGCTGGCTTGCACTCGCGCCACCAGGTTGAACCAGCCCTCATTCAGCGTATCGGGCGCGATGTCGAGCGGTCGCCAGACGTCTGCGTCGTCGGGAAACGTAAACCCTTGTGGGGCGACGCCAGCAATCGTCGCCGGCCGTCCATTCAGCAGGAGTGTCCGCCCGACGACTGAGGTGTCACCACCGAACTCCCGGCGCCAGAAGCCGTATGCGATGACCGCCACTGGCTCCGCGCCAGCGACCGCATCCTGCTCGCGCAGCAATCTGCCGACGGCCGGCCGCATCCCGAGTACGTCGAAGAAGTTCCCGGACACCGCGGTGCTCGTGACCGTGATGGCTCGCTCGCCGAGCTGTGCGGGCACAGGCCAGGCGCCGTCGTATTGAACTCCGCCTACTCCTTCGAGCGTCCGGCTCGCCTGGCGCCATGCGGAAATCTCTGCGTACGAAAACGGAACGAGCGTCGAGCCCGTCGGCAACCTCTTCGTGATGAGCACCAACCGCGCAGCGTCTGTAACCGGTAGTGGGTTCAGCAGCACACTCGCGGCGACATTCATGGACGCCGTCGCGGCGCCAATGCCGACAGCGAGCGTTACAACGACGACTGAACAAAAGCCCGGCTGGCGGCGGGCAAACTTGAAGGCTTGCAACGGTGCGGGCCTACGCATCTGCTCTGAGTGCCTCGACGGCCTGAATTCGCAGGCCGCGCCTTGCCGGACCGAGGGTCGCGAGCAGTCCCACCACCAGCATGACGATCGCGACCGCCAGCACTAACGCCGCGGCACGCGACGGGGCGAGGCCGATGCTCACGAAGGCGCTCGCCGATAACAGCGATCCGACCACCACCCCAAGTGCGAGTTGACGGATCGCGCGAACGAAGACCGTCAACAGTACGCGGCGGGGCTGTGCGCCGAGTGCGGTGCGAATGCCGAACTCACGCGTACGCTGTACGACGGTGAACGACATCAGCGCATAGATGCCGGCGGCCGACAGCAGCAGGACGCTGGCCGTCACCAGCCCAATCGCCCACGCGAGCGAGCGCCAGGGGGTTCGTACTTCGTTATAGCGATCGACAAGCGGGCTGACGCCGTGCAACAGCAGCGCCGGATCGACTTCGGCGCCGATCTCGCGAAACCGATTGACAAAGCCGCTCGGCACCTCGCCCGCAAACCGCACCGAGAGCACGGCCGGGTCGAAGTCTCCCACCGCGGCGGGATGATAGATCGTCGGCTCCCCCTGCCGGGTCAAGTTGGGAGGGAAACTCGGAAAATCGCGCACGACCCCGACGATCTGATATTGGGGCGCTCCCGCGACGCTGTCCCGCTGCGGCGGCGTGTAGCGAAAGCGCAAGCCCACCGCATTGGCGTCCTGCAGATACATGTCCACGAAACTTCGATTGACGACGACGGCGTTGGCCGTGCCCACGTCGCTCGCGTTGAAACCGCGTCCCGCAAGAATGTCCACACCGTAGGTGTCGAACATGTTGATCCCGACATCAGTCGTACTCGGCCACAGTGTGAGGCCGGTCCACCCGATGTCGGTCTGATACATGCCAGTGTCCCGCAGCCGCACTCCCGCTTCGAATTCGATCTGGCGGCTTCCTGCAAACCCGGGAGTGTTTGCCGAGAACGTGACGCCGATCACGCCCGGCTCGGCTTGCAGCCGCGCCATCAACTCGCGTTGCCGCGCCACGATGCGGTTCGAAGTCGCCGCCGACGGATCACCACTGAGCGTCGCCGTGCCAACGGCAATATTTTCCGCGGCAAAGCCCGGACCTGACGCCTCCATCCGCACCACTTGCCAGGCCATGTAGGCAGCGGCCGGCAGCACGGCCACGGCAACGGCGACTTGCGCCACCACGAGCGTCGTCCAGGTCGCTCCCAGTCGCGAGCCCGAGCGGCCGGTCAGGGCATGTAGATTGGCCGTCAGGCCCATGCCCGTCGCCTTCAGGCCGGGCAGGACGCCCATGACGATCGCCGCGAATATCGCCAGGCCGACGGCGTAGATCGCCGCAGCGACCGACAAATCGAAATCGATTTAGAACGGCATGCCGCCGCTGGCTTCCTTCATCGATTGGATCACGCCCAGCGCGTTATAGGCGAGTACGACCCCCGTGACGGCACCAATCATCGACAGCGCCAGCGCTTCGATGAACAACTGCGTGAGGATACGACCGCGACTGGCTCCAAGCGCGCTACGCACCGCGATTTCGCCCAGGCGGGTCACCGTTCGGGCATAGATGAGAATCGCGAGATTGATCGCCACCACGAACGTGAGCGCCCCGGCCAGCAGCTGACCGATTCGCAGTGCCCAGGAGAAAGTGGGATCGAGGATTGAGGTGTGTTCGTACGTGTACGGAACGACGACCGGACGGAGCGGTTGCTGGCCGTCAGGGTGTGGGACGGCGATTCGCTGCGCCACCGCGGTGAACTCGGCCTGCGCCTGCCGCATCGTGACGCCGCGCCCCAGGCGGCCGAACATGTGAATCGCTGGTGCCTTCCATCGTTCGAACTTCAACGGGTTTTCGCGCAGTGGAATCCAGAATTGATGGTACACGGGAAATCTGAACCCATCCGGCATGACCCCGACGACCGTGCGCGGCACGCCGCCGAGATTGATCGTCCGGCCCACGACGTTGACGTCACCGCCAAAACGGGTGCGCCAGGCCTCATGGCCGATCACCACCACCGGCGAGGCGGATTCCGGTTCATCGCTGGGCAATAGATAGCGACCCAGTGCCGCCGGTGTGCCCGCGATGGCAAATGCGGACGGGGTGATCTCCGCAACCAGGACGGGCTCGGGCGCGCTGTACGCCGAGACCAGATTGTGTTCCGCATCGCGAAACGCACCGAGGTCCTCGATTGATGCGAGTTGGCCGCGCAGGGCCGCGAAGTCGTGCAGCACGGGACGTTCCGGGTTTGCCGGATTCGACGCGACATCGTGCAGCGCCACGACCCGGTCACCGTCGGCGAACGGCAACGTGGGATCCAATATTTCTGAAAACACTTCGAACAACGTGGCGCCAACCGCAATCCCGACGGCGAGGGCGAACACACCGACGACCGAGAGGCCGCGATGTTTGACGAGCATGCGGATGCCAAACCGCGAATCGAGCAGAATCGCGTCAAGCCACCGCAGTGGTTTCATCTGTTTAGAGTCTATGACGGAGAGACGCGGCCCGCTGCGCCTCGTGAATCTGAGGCAGGGCCTCGTTAGAACTTGATGACAAGCGCCGTCCTGAAGACGGTATCCAGCTTGTCCTTCCGCGCGTCGGCAGAGCCGAGCACGAGCTTCGACGCGCCGGACGACAACGTCCGGAAGAGCTCGTCGCCCGAGCCCGGGATCGCATCCGGGTCGATGAGCTCGACGAAGGCGATGACGTCAAGATCGGACTCGAGCGCCGGCTCGTTCTCGTACAGCCACTGAAGACTGACCTTGAGCGAGACATGGCTGACGACCGATACCGTCAGTGCGCTGGTGGTGTTGATCGAGTAGTCGGCTGGATCGGAAAGATTGATGTTCGTTGCGAACTTGTTGTCGAACGTGGTTCCCGCATTGAACTGCTCCGTGTAGTCCCAGCCGAGACGGCCGCCGGCAAAGCGGCGGTCCTTCTCCGGATCGAGCTCCTCCTCATCGCGATCGGTGTAGCTGAGGCCATAAGTCGTGGCGAACCGCCGCCGCGCAGTGTCCACCCACTTGTTCCCGACACCGGCATGCATGATGTAGCGGTTCAAGATACCGGCGTCGTCGTTGCGGTCCCAGCTCGCACCCGCGTTCCAGAAGAATACCGGGGTGATGTTTCGTTCGTAGCTTCCGCCGATGAGGTACTTGGCAACATCCAGGGTCGGATCAGGGCTGATGAGCGACGTCGGCGGGTTGGCTGGCGCGCCTCCGACTGGGAACTCGAGGCCGGGCCCGACCATGAAGAAGCGGTCATCCGACTTGTTGGAGCGAACGACGTTTCCTTCGAGCTCGAAGCGGGCGTCCTTCCACACATGCCGCAGCAGCTCGGTGAATCCCCAGGTCTGGGCGGCCGAGTTGCCGGCGGTGACGACGAGGCTGAGATCTGTGTTGTTGGACCATCCCAGTTTGGGCGGTTCCTTGGCTGGGTCCTGCTTGGCTGGGCCCTGGGCCCACGCGTCCTCGACTCCGCCGCCGCCAAGCCAGGCGACAAGGCACATTGCCATCACCCTCTTCTGAGACCGCGACATTCCGTGCCCCTCCCCACGTTCCGTGGCGTCTGCGTGGTCCGAGAGCGCCCCGGCAGCGAAAAATCCGTCGATTTGTTGCGCGCAACCCGGCCAACGTCTCCCCATACGCCGAAGGCGCGGGGGACGTCATGCGAGATTGTTGCCGACGCGGCTATTTGTTGCTCACGGCTGATGGCGCTGGACGCCCTCCGCCCGGACGGAGCGAGCGAGCCCGCGAGCGAGTCACACGAACGGAGCGCAACTTGCCTGCGTGCTCTTCTGAGGAGGCGAGTTGCGCGAGTGAGTGTGCAGGGGGTCTGGGGGCGAAGCCCCCAGATGAAGTTTGGTCTGGGCTGTGTCCAGAATGCGTCTTCATTTGACTTCCGAATGGAAGGCGGGTAGATTCCATTTGGATGTCTAATAAAGAACCCTCCAAGGCGGAAGTCCTGCGCGGCACGCTCGACTTGATGGTGTTGCAGACACTCGCGGCGCTGGGGCCGCAGCACGGCTACGCCATCGGCGCCCGGCTCGAGCAGGTCTCGTCGGGCGCGCTCACGCTGAACATGGGCACGCTGTACCCGGGCCTGATGCGCCTGGAACAGCAGGGCCTGGTCAAAGCCGAGTGGGGCGTCACCGACAACAACCGCCAGGCGCGCTTCTACGCCATCACCGCCGCCGGACGCCGGCGGCTGGCCGCCGAAAAGAAGGCGTGGGATCAGATGGTGTCCGTCATGCACACGCTCTTCGAGGGTCCGGCATGACGCCCCCCGGGGTTCTTCCCTGGCTTCGGGAGTGGACACGGCGGGTCTGGGGCGCGCTCAGCGGCCGGCGGACCGACCATGACCTGCAGCGCGAGCTTGCCGGACACTTCGCCCTCGCTGAAGACGAGCTCCGTCGGCAGGGCCACGCGCCGAACGACGCTGCGCGACTCGCCCGGGCCGCCGCCGGCGGCCGCATCCAGGCGCTCGAAGCGCTGCGCGACCAGCGCGGCCTGCCCTGGCTCGCCTCGTCGTGGCTCGATGTCAGGCTCGGGCTCCGCCTGCTCGTCCGCAACTGGGGGCTGACGCTGGTCGGCGGACTGGCGATGACCCTGGCGATCGGCATCGCCGCGGTCGTGTTCGCCGCGTTCGACGTCGTCATGGGGAGTCCGCTTCCGCTCGACGAGGGTGACCGGGTTGTCGCTATCCAGGTGTGGGACCGTGAGTCCGGCCGGCGGCGTGACACGGCGTGGCAGGACGTCGAGCGTTGGCGCACCAGCCTGCAATCGGTCGGTGATGTCGGCGCGTTCCAGACGATCCGGCGCAACATCATCACGCCCGACGGATCGGTCGAGCTCGCGGCGGTCGCCGAGATCTCGGCCGCCGGGTTTCGGGTCGCGAGGGTGCCGCCGCTGATCGGCCGGCCGATCGCCGACGCCGATGCAGCGCCCGGCGCTGCCCCTGTCGTCGTCATCGGCCACGACGTCTGGCAGCGGCGCTTCGCCGGCGCGCGAGACGTCATCGGACGGGAGCTGCGGCTCGGCAAGGACGTGCACACCGTCGTCGGTGTCATGCCGGACGGCTTCCAGTTCCCGTACAACTTCCGGTACTGGGTTCCGCTGCGGCGCGGGGCCCCCGGGGAAAACGAGATGCTGCGCAACGCCGGTCCCGAAGGCGTCGTCTTCGGCCGGCTCGCGCCGGACGCGACGCTCGCGCGCGCGCATACGGAGGTGTCGGCGCTCGGGATCCTCCCGTCGGTCAATCCGTCGATCAGGTCGTCGAGCGAGGCGCGGCCGAATCCCGAGGCGACCGGACCGCGCGTGGTGCCGTACACGTTTGCCTTCACGGGGGACTTCGAACGCGGCGAGTTGGGCCTGCTCTGGTCGCTGTCAAGTCTCGCACTCGTATTGCTGCTGCTGCCGCCCGGCGCGAACATCGCGATCCTGAACTACGCGCGCACCGTCACGCGGCAGCAGGAGTTCGCCGCCCGTCACGCCCTCGGCGGCAGCCGCGCGCGGATCGTCTGGCAGCTCTTCATCGAGGCGCTCGTGCTGACGGCCGCGGCCGCCGGTGTCGCCGTGCTGATCCTGCGCGTTGTGTCGGTCGTGGTGGCCGGGCGCCTGCAGGACATCCCCGGCGGCCTGCCGTTCTGGATGACTTTCGGCGTGTCGTACCGCACCCTTCTCTTCGTCGCCGGACTTGCCGTGGCCGGGGCCGCCGTGTCCGGCCTCGTGCCGGCGCTCCAGGCCACGGGGCGCCTGGCGCGGCTCGGCGCCGGCGCGCTCGCCGGACGGACCAGCCTGCGGCTGGGCGCCACGTGGACCACGCTGGTGATCGCGCAGGTCGCCTTCTCGGTCGGCGTGCTGCCGCTGGCCGCCGAACTCGCCTGGGGCACGCTGCGAACCGGCGCCGTCGGCCCGGGCTTCGCCGCCGAGGAGTTTGCGACCGCACGTGTCGCGCTGGAAGAGGGCCGGTTCGTGCCCGCGCTCTTTGGCAATCGCCAGCGCGAGCTGGCGCGACGGCTTCTGGTCGACTCGGGCATTCTCGACGTAGCGGCCGCCCTGCGCCCGCCCGGCGAAGAACCCTGGGTGTTCGTCGACATCGAGGGCCGCGACGTGCCGACCGAGGTCCTCAACGGACGGCTGCCGGGCTTCCCCGCCCGGTTCAACCAGGTCGATGCCTCTTTTTTCGAGCTCTATCAGGTGCCGACCCTAATTGGCCGCGGATTCGCCGAGGGCGACGTCGCGGCGGAGCCCGATGCGGTCATTGTCAACCGCAACTTCGCCGACACCATCGCCCCCGGCGGCAACGCGCTCGGACGCCGTTTCCGGTACGTCCGTGCGATGGACGGCGAGTGGCTGCACGGCCCGGAAGCGGACCGCTGGTACGAAGTGGTCGGCGTCGTCGGGAATCTGCCCATGACGACCGACGCACGGGTGGCGTACCATCCGGTCGCTCCGGGTCAGATCCATCCCGCGAACCTGCAGGTTCGCTTGAGAGGCGGTCCGGCCGGTCTCGCGGAACGCCTCCGCGCCGTCGCCGCGAGCGTCGACCCGGCGCTCCACGTCGACGAGGTCCGCACGTTGGCCGAGATCTATCGCGACCACCGCTTCGGCGACAACCTTGGCGCCATCACCATCGGCGCGGTCACCAGCAGCGTACTGCTGCTCTCGGCCGCCGGCCTGTACGCGCTCATGGCGTTCACGGTCGCGCAGCGCAGGCGTGAGATCGGATCCGTTCGGCCCTGGGCGCCCAGCCGGGCCAGTTGGTGGCGGCTGTGTTCAGGCGCGCCTTCTGGCAGATCGGTGCCGGCTCGGCCGTGGGGATGTTCGCCGCGTACCTCGTCGGTCGGTACGTGCCGATCGAACAGGTCGGCGGCTTGCCGATTCCCGGCGTGCTCCCTGGCGCGGCCGTGTTCATGCTGCTCGTCGGCGTCCTCGCGTCGCTAGGTCCTGCCCGACGTGGCCTTCGCATCGATCCCACCGAAGCGTTGCGAAGCGAGTAGGG
>CAWAEG010000007.1:0-832602 GCA_963780895.1 uncultured Acidobacteriota bacterium | reverse complement strand
AGCCGCGCCCTCTGCACTGGCTGGTTTGGGTTCCGAAACGGCGACCGTGCTGTTTGGCAGGGCTGCGGGAGACTGTCCGAAGGCGGAAGTCGTGAAGAACGGAACGGACGTCAATGCCAATGCGACTGAAGCCTTGATGAATGCTCGGGTAGCCATCCCACAGCCAAGGGCACGTCGTGTGCCAGCGCTGGTGGTCCAGAATCATGCCTCTTTGCGTCTGCACGCTTCGGGAGGCCACGATATCCCGTTTGACGGAGCCCCTCCGAAATCCCGTACGTGGCAAGTTTGGCTATGGGCTCAGGTCAGCAGCCCGTCCGTGAAGAGCGAATGGCGGACTGCAGGAATCCCCGGACGGAGCGCAGACGCAGCGTCAGCACGGCCGATGGGAGCATTTGCCGAAGCAGCCCAACCAGGGCGCGGGTTGCGCGCTGGCCCGGACTTCGGTCGAGCAGCCACCAGAGAATGAACACTAAGGTGCAGCAGGTAAAGCAGACGGCCGAGCGCGGCGGCCAGCGGTCCCTTCGGCGCGTCGTCCGCCAGGCCGACCGCCTGGACAAATGCCGTCTCGACTCGCACGCGAAAACGCCGTGCTCTTCGCGAACACCCCTTCCTCGTTGTCACCCACCATGACCGGCGCGAGTGCCCGCAGGGTGACGCGATGCGGCCCGAGCACTTCGAGACTGAGCTCGAGTACGTTGATGAACCGATTACGCCACTTCCCCGCCCTCATCGTGACGGCACGGCGGGCGAACTCTTCCGATAGCTCGTCGTAGAGCGCGAGGACAACCGCGCGCTTGCTGGGAAAGTAGCGATAGAGCAACCCGGGGCTCACACCGGCGCGGGTCGCCACGTCGCGCATCGTCGCCGCCTCGTATCCGCGCTCACCGATCGCTTCACCGCCGCTTCGTACAACCGGCGCCGGGTCGCGTCGCCTTCTGCCGTACGGCCCTTCGGCCGGCCCCTGCCACGCGGCTTGCTATTTTCAGTAAACATGTTCATTATTAAAGCAGGTCGTGCGGCCGCGCGCAACGGCCAGAGAGGGGGCACCATGAAGGTCGTGATGGCGGGAGGGTCAGGTGAGGTCGGGACGGTGCTGGCCCAGGCACTGCATCGCCAGGGTCACGACGTGGTGGTACTCAGCCGGCAAGCGCGCACACTGCCCTGGCGAGTCGTCCAGTGGGATGGCGAGTCGGTCGGTGCCTGGGCGGCTGAGGTGGACGGCAGCGACGTCGTCATCAACCTTACCGGGCGGAGCGTCAACTGCCGCTACACCCCGGAACACCGGCGCGAGATCATCGAGTCTCGCGTCGGTCCAACCCGCCTCGTCGGCGCCGCGATCGCCAGCGCCAGCCGGCCGCCGGCCGTCTGGCTCCAGGCGAGCACGGCGACCATCTACACCCATCGATACGACGCGCCGAACGACGAGGTCTGCGGCGCGATCGGCGGCGACGAATCGGATGCGCCGGCTTCCTGGACATTCAGCATCGACGTCGCGCGCGCGTGGGAGCGCGCATTTGCCGAATCACACACGCCGAACACGAGAAAAGTGGCGCTCCGGTCGGCCATGACGATGATTCCGTCATCGGAAGGCATCTTCGACATGTTGTTGATGCTGGTCAGGCGCGGGCTCGGGGGCAGGGCCGGCGACGGCCGGCAGTTCATGTCCTGGATTCACTACGAGGACTTCGTGCGGGTGACGGAGTGGCTGATCGCGCACCAGGAAATCGAGGGCGTCGTGAACGTCACTTCCCCCCACCCGCTTCCGAACGCGGACTTCATGCGGATCCTGCGTGAGGCGTACGGGAGTCGCGCGGGGTTACCCTCGACGCGTTTGATGCTGAAGATTGGCGCGGTCTTCATGCAGACCGAAACGGAGCTGATCCTCAAGAGCCGCCGTGTCGTGCCGGGGCGTCTGCTCCGGGGCGGTTTCAGCTTCCGTACCCGAACTGGCCCGAGGCCGCGCACGACCTCTGCCGGCGGTGGAAGCTGGCGCGGCTGTCGTCAATTGATCGCGCCGCGGGCTGAGACGTCGGCGCCTCGCTCACTCCGATCGCAGGACAGAAACCGGATCGATGCGGACTGCGCGCCGAAGTGGCAGGAGACAAGCGATCAGGGTGGCCCCGGCCAGCGTCACCCAGCCCGCGACGAATGCCCGGACATCGAGCGGGCTGACTTCGAACAGGAGGGCTCCCAGAAAATCTGTCGTCGCAATCGCCGCGCCCGTTCCGAGGGCCAATCCAAGTGCCGCCGGCCACATGAGACGCCAGAGAACGTGGCGACGGAGGTCCGCGCGGTCTGCCCCGAGCGCCACTCGCACGGCTAGTTCTCGCGAGCGTTGCGCGACGGACGTAGCCAGGACACCGAAGACCCCAAGGGCCGCCAGCATGACGGCCACAAGAGCGAACGATCCCAGTGCGAACGCGTGGAAACGTGGCGCGGCCAGTTCCCGCCCGAGCAGTTCCGTTATCGGCGATGCTTCCAGTACGTGTTCGGCCGGATTCATTTCGACGTACGCTCGACTGCACCAGCGACCGCACTGCATCATCCCCGGCCGCGCGCAGGATCAGGAATCGGGGCGGAAATGACGTCTGTCGAAGCGGAATATAGATCGCGGGCGGTGGAGCCACCAGATCTCGGTAGCGTAGATCGCCGACGATGCCCACAACGGTCATCCACGGCGCAGGGCTGTTCCCGGCCCCGAACTTGACGCGTTTGCCGAGAACCGTCGATTCCGCCCACAAGCGTCGGGCCAGCGTTTCGCTCACGATGACAACTGGTTGACTCCCTTCCCGGTCCGCGTCGGTAAAGGTCCTGCCCTGTCGGACAGGAGTCCCCATGGTGGAGAAGTAATTCGGCAGCACTGCCTCGAGTTGAAGGCCGGGATTAGCGGAGGCCGCCTCCGGTGACTGTCCGTCCGCGGTGACTGTCGCGTCCCAGCCATCGTTTCCGGTAAAGGGCCGCAGAAGGACGGGCGTGGCTCCCGCAATGCCGGGCAGCGACTGGAGTCTCGACACGAGCTCCTCGAAGAAGTGCAATCGCCGTTCTGGATTTCGGTGCTCCCCACCCACGAGAGGAACGTGCAGCACCGTGAGCCGGGCGGGTGAGAATCCGAGATTGACCTGCTGCAACTGCAGAAGGCTCCTCACCAAGAGTGCCGCCGACACCGTGACCAGGAGCGCCACCGCCAGCTGCAATCCAACGAGTACCTGCCGGCTCATTTGCGTCCCTGTCGTGGCGGTCACCGAAGGAGAGCGCAGCCGGCCAACCGAGCTGCGTCGTACAAGCCAAATCGCAGGGGCGAGGCCGGCCAGGGCCGCGCCGACGACTGACCCGCCGACCGCGAAGCTGATGGCGCGCGCGTCAAATCCGACCGTGTCGAGCCGTGGCAGTCCCGCTGGTGCGGTCACGATGAGCGCTCGCTGAAGGTAATAAGCGACGACGATGCCAAGCATTCCGCCGACGATCGCCAAGGATGTGTTCTCGGTCATCAACTGCCGGAGCAGCCGCCACCGCGTCGCGCCGAGCGCTGCGCGGAGCGTGATCCCTCGGTCGCGTGCAGTACCCCGAATCAGCAGCAAGTTCGCGACATTGAAGGAGCCTGTGACGAAGAGGAGGACGGCAGCGGCGACAAACAGGGTCAGCACCGGTCTGACGTCGCCGACGATCGCTTCCTTGAACGGGATGGTCACACTCCGAACGTCCCGTGGCGAACCCTTCGGGGCCATCGGGCCGAGCTGCCGGACGAGAGTCCCCGATTCCTCGGCCACCTGGGCAACCGTAGCGCTGGCTTGCACTCGCGCCACCAGGTTGAACCAGCCCTCATTCAGCGTATCGGGCGCGATGTCGAGCGGTCGCCAGACGTCTGCGTCGCCGGGAAACGTAACCCCTTGCGGGGCGACGCCAGCAACCGTCGCCGGCCGTCCATTGAGCAGGAGTGTCCGCCCGACGATCTGCGGTGTCACCACCGAACTCCCGGCGCCAGAAGCCGTATGCGATGACCGCCACAGGCTCCGCGCCAGCGACCGCATCCTGCTCGCGCAGCAATCTGCCGACGGCCGGCCGCACCCCGAGTACGTCGAAGAAGTTCCCGGACACCGCGGTGCTCGTGATCGTGATCGCTCGCTCGCCGAGCTGTGCGGGCACCGGCCAGGCGCCGTCGTATTGAACTCCACCTACCGCTTCGAGCGTCCGGCTCGCCTGGCGCCATGCGGCAATCTCTGCGTACGAAAAGGGGACGAGCGTCGAGCCCGTCGGCAAGCTCTTGGTGATGAGCACCAGTCGCGCAGCGTCTGTAACCGGTAGTGGGTTCAGCAGCACGCTCGCGGCGACATTGATGGCAGCCGTCGCGGCGCCAATGCCGACAGCGAGCGTTGCAACGACGACTCAACAAAAGCCCGGCTGGCGGCGGGCAAACGTGAAGGCTTGCAGCAGTGCGGGCATCAGCTCACAACCACCATTATCTGCAGCTTGGCGCGTTGCGACACACGCGTCCCAATCCTTGCTGATGTTATGGCTGTTTCATGACGATTATGCCGACTCGCGGCGGACGCCAACACACGCGCGGCTACCTGCGGAAGGGGGTCTGAGGCAGGGCCTCGTTAGAACTTGATGACAAGCGCCGTCCTGAAGACGGTATCCAGCTTGTCCTTCCGCGCGTCGGCAGAGCCGAGCACGAGCTTCGACGCGCCGGACGACAACGTCCGGAAGAGCTCGTCGCCCGAGCCCGGGATCGCATCCGGGTCGATGAGCTCGACGAAGGCGATGACGTCGAGGTCGGACTCGAGCGCCGGCTCGTGCTCGTACAGCCACTGAAGACTGACCTTGAGCGAGACGTGGCTGACGACCGATACCGTCAGCGCGCTGGTGGTGTTGATCGAGTAGTCGCCTGGATCGGAAAGATTGATGTTCGTCGCGAACTTGTTGTCGAACGTGGTTCCCGCATTGAAGTGCTCCGTGTAGTCCCAGCCGAGACGGCCGCCGGCAAAGCGGCGGTCCTTCTCCGGATCGAGCTCCTCCTCATCGCGATCGGTGTAGCTGAGGCCATAGGTGGTGGCGAACCGCCGCCGCGCCGTGTCCACCCACTTGTTCCCGACACCGGCATGCATGATGTAGCGGTTCAAGATACCGGCGTCGTCGTTGCGGTCCCAGCTCGCACCCGCGTTCCAGAAGAATACCGGGGTGATGTTTCGTTCGTAGCTTCCGCCGATGAGGTACTTGGCGACATCCAGAGTCGGATCAGGGCTGATGAGCGAAGTCGGCGGGTTGGCGGGCGCGCCTCCGACTGGGAACTCGAGGCCGGGCCCGACCATGAAGAAGCGGTCATCCGACTTGTTGGAGCGAACGACGTTTCCTTCGAGCTCGAAGCGGGCGTCCTTCCACACATGCCGCAGCAGCTCGGTGAATCCCCAGGTCTGGGCGGCCGAGTTGCCGGCGGTGACGACGAGGCTGAGATCGGTGTTGTTGGACCATCCCAGCTTCGGCGGTTCCTTGGCTGGGTCCTGCGCCCACGCGTCCTCGACCCCGCCGCCCCCAAGCCAGGCGACAAGGCACATTGCCATCACCCTCTTCTGAGACCGCGACATTCCGTGCCCCTTCCCACGTTCCGTGGCGTCTGCGTGGTCCGTGAGCGCCCGGCCGCGAAAAATGCGTCGATTTGTTGCGCGCAACCCGGCCATCGGCTCCCAATACGCCGAAGGCGCGGGGGACGTCATGCGAGATTGTTGCCGACGCTGCTATTTGTTGCTCACGGGTGATGGCGCTCGGCGCCCTCTGCCCAGATGACGCGAGCGAGCCACACGAACGGAGCGCAACTGGCCTGCGTGCTTTTCCGAGGAGGTGAGTTGCGCGAATGAGTGTGCAGGGGGTCCCGCCTTCGCCAAGGCTACGGCGGGGCAAGCTGCGAAGCTCCCGATCAGACGAAACGAGCGAGCCGTGCGAGCGAGTCACCCGAACGGAGCGCAACTTGCCTGCGTGTGTTGCCGAGGAGGCGAGTTGCGCGAGTGAGTGTGTAGGGGGTCCCGCCTTCGCCAAGGCTACGGCGGGGCAAGCTGGGGGCGAAGCCCCCAGATCAGGTTTGGTTGCGGGGGGGGGATTTGAACCCCCGACCTTTGGGTTATGAGCCCAACGAGCTACCGGACTGCTCCACCCCGCGTCAGGGAAAAGCCGATCGTAGCGCGAGCGGTGCTGATCGGTCAAACTCTGGCGCCCGTGCGAAGCCGAGCGTCACAATGTCGAGACTCCCAGCTGAGACCAATCGATGCGCTCAAATCGTCTTCGCTCTCGCGCTGCTCCCCCGCCGGCCGTGACGGGCAAGATCGACCCGCGTGATCTCGCGCGCGTCGCGGAGGCGCTCGGCCGGGCCCGGCGCATCAGCGCGCTGACCGGCGCGGGCGTGTCTGCGGCTTCGGGCATTCCGACGTTTCGCGGGGCGGATGGCCTGTGGAAGAAAGTCCGGGCCGAGACGCTCGCGACGCCGGAAGCGTTCGAGAACGATCCCAGGCTCGTGTGGGAGTGGTACGACTGGCGCCGGCAGATGGTCGCTACGGCCCGGCCGAATCCGGCGCACGACGTTCTCGCGAAATGGACGCGCGAACGGCCGGGCTTTACGCTGATCACGCAAAACGTCGACGGCCTCCACGAGAAGGCCGGCGCCGAACGGCTCGTGCGGCTGCACGGCTCCATCTGGCGCGTTCGCTGCTACCAGCGCTGCGAGGCGGGCCGGCGCGACTGGCGCGACGATACCGCGCCGATGCCAACCCTGCCACCACGCTGCCCTCACTGCGGGGGCATCGTCAGGCCCGGAGTCGTCTGGTTCGGCGAAGGGCTCGATCCGGAAGACGTCGCGAAAGCAACTGCCGCTACCGATTGCGAGATCTTCCTCACGATCGGAACGTCAGCGGTCGTCTACCCGGCGGCGGGTCTCGTGCATCAGGCCAAACGCCGCGGCGCATACACGGTCGAGATCAATCTGGATGCGACCGAGGCGTCACCGGTCGTAGACGTGTCGCTGCGAGGACAGGCCGCGGAGATCCTGGCCCGCCTTGATGCCGCGCTCAATTCCATCGTCAGCTGAGCACGACCCATCCGATCCTGCGCGTCCGCGGCCGCCCAGACCACGCCTCCGAGCCTTTGAGCCCTGAGCCTCCGAGCCTTGGACCTTTGAGCCTTCCGGGCGCTCAAATCTTCGGCAGCGTCACACCCTGTTGCTTCAGGTACTTGCCCTTCTTGTCAGCATACGACCGCTCGCAGGGCTCGTCGCTTTGAAAAAACAGCACCTGCGCGATGCCCTCGTTCGCATAAATCCGGGCGGGGAGCGGCGTGGTGTTGGAGATCTCGAGCGTGACCGTGCCCTCCCATTCCGGCTCGAACGGGGTCACGTTCACGATGATGCCGCAGCGGGCATAGGTGGACTTGCCGAGGCAGACCGTCAGGACGTCGCGCGGAATCTTGAAGTACTCGATCGTCCGGGCGAGCGCGAACGAGTTCGGCGGCACGATGCAGACGTCGGCCTTGATGTCCACAAACGACCGCGGATCGAAGTTCTTGGGATCGATGACGGTGTTGTTGATGTTCGTGAAGACCTTGAATTCGTCGGCGACGCGGATGTCGTAGCCGTACGACGAGAGGCCGAACGAGACGACGCCGGCGCGGACCTGCGTATCGACGAACGGCTCGATCATGCCGTGCTCGAGCGCCATGCGCCGGATCCACTTGTCGGATTTGATAGACAGATGTGGGCCCCTGTCAGGCGGGCTGAAGGCGCGCCCCTACGAATTGGTGGAGACCTGCGAACCGCCGGAGGCTACCGCCGCACCACCATCCCGAGCAGCGAGAGCACCACGCTCAGGATAAGACAGGTGACGATCGGAAAGTAGAAGCTGCCGTTGCCGCGCCGGATCACGATGTCGCCCGGCAGGCGGCCGATCGGGAGCCCGAGCTTCATCAGCACGCCGACGCCCACCAGCACGAGACCGAAGATGATGAGCATCCTGGCCATAGGTCACACTTCCATACCCCTGAAGAAATACCCCAGCTCGAAGGTGGCGGTCTCCGGCGCGTCGGACCCGTGCGTCGCGTTGTTCTCGATCGACGCGCCGAACTCCTTCCGCAACGTGTTCGGGGCCGCTTTCGCGGGATCGGTCGCGCCCATGAGATCGCGCCATTTCTTGATCGCATCCGGCGCTTCGAGCGCCATGACGATGCACGGCCCCGACGACATGAACTCGGTCAGGCTCCCGAAGAAGGGCCGCTCGCGATGGACCGCGTAGAACCCTTCGGCTTCTCTTCTGGTGAGGTGCGTGAGCCGCATCGCGCGAATCGTGAACCCGGCATCTTCGATGCGCGCGAGAATCCGGCCGGCTTTGTGCGCGCGCACGGCGTCTGGTTTGATAATCGCAAACGTACGTTCCATCCTGCGGCGATCATAACATTGCGGGTCGCAGCGATCCGCGGGAACGCGGAGGTCAGGGTAGTGGGCTACTTTGAAAATGAAAGGAGCCCACTACCGGGGTCAGTCGCGGCTGGGGAACTCGATCACGAGCTTGATCGCGATCGGCGCCGCAACGCCATCCTTCTTGCCAGGTTCGAAGAGCCACTGCCTGACGGCGTCGAGGGCGGCGGCATCGAACCCCTCGAGCCCGATCTGCTTGTCCATCGAACGCGAGACGCGAGCTTTGCCCACGGTGCCATCGGGGAGCACGATGGCATCGAGCTCGACCTGCCCGGCCGGTCCAGTGCCGGCGCGCGGAGGCCGAGGCGGCACCGTTTTCTTCACTTTCGGCTCCTCGACACCCGGATCGATCTTCGTGTACGAACCCCGGAAGAACTCCAGGTCCGACTCGTCGGCGCCAGTCTGCCCCGCGCTGGCCGTGAACGTCCCCGACGGCACGCCGATCGCGGGACCGGCCCCGGACGGACCCGCGCGCAGCTTGAACTGGACGACGATCGTCACGATCACCGGCACCGGAAATCCGTCTTTCCTCGCGGGCTCGAAGAGCCAGAGCTTCGCCACCCGAACGGCCTCGTCGTCGAGCCCGAACCGCTTGTCGAGCGACCGGACGATGCGCACGTCGCCGACCTTGCCATCCGGATTGATCACCGCTTCGAGCTCGACGTCCCCTGCGACGCTCGCATTCTTCGCGACGCTGGGATAGTTCGGCGGGATCTGCTTCAGCAGGCGTGGTTTGATCAGCCCCGGCTCGTTCGCGCGATAGGCGCCTGCTCCGAAGGGCTGATTCGCCTGCTGTGCGAGCACCGGCGCCACGGCGAGCGCGGTCGCCACGAGCAGGACGCCGACCGTCGTACGAACCATTGCCGAAACGCGACGTCAGTGGAGTCGGAATTCGAGCGTCAGCTGGATGGCAACAGGGACCGGCTGGCCGTTCAGCGTCGCCGGTTCGAAGACCCAGCTTTTCGCCGCCTCGAGGGCGTTGTCGTCCAGACCGAACTTGGAATCGATCGAGTTCTTCAGCCGCGCCCGCATGACCTTGCCGTCCGTGCCAATCACGGCTTCCACTTCGACCGTGCCCTGCAGCTTGTTGCGCATGGCTTCGGAGGTGTACTTCGGCTGGACCGATCGAATGACTCTCGGCCGCACGACCTTGGGATCCTGCAGCGGATGGGTGTCCTGATAGAAGTCATCGCCTGCGATGGCCGTCGCCGGCGCCACGGCGTCCACGAGCGTCGGGGAGGGCCCCAGCCGGAACTCGAGGATGATCGTCACGATCACCGGCACCGCCCGACCGTCGCTCTTGCGCACGCCCGGCCGGAACAGCCACTGTTTGGCCGCGGCCATCGCCTCGTTGTCGAGACCATGGAAGGCGTCAAGCGACTTGACGACCTGCACCTGCCCTACCGTGCCGTCAGGCATGACGACGGCCTCGATCTCGACGGTACCCTCAATCCGGTTCGTCATCGCATCGCGTGGGTACTTCGGTTGAACCGATTTGATCGGTGCCGGGTTCTCGATGGCGGGACCCGGCCGGTAGGGCTGTTCCTGCTGTTGCGGGGGCGTCTGCTGCGCGGAAACCGCCACCGTGAACGATGCCGCCAGTGCGAAAGCCAGTCGCGCGCTCATAACGCCTCCCATGGACGGGTCGAAGCCGCCATTATCGGATCATGAAGCGTCCGCCGTCGCGCATTACGACGGCCAGACCGGCCGGCTGGTCTGAAGCCTGTCTGCCGGCCGGAACCCGGCCGGGTGCTGTTTACCGGAGGCTTTCCATGATCTCGTCCAGGACGGCCCGGCCGGGCCGGACCTTGTCCTGCGGCAGCATGGCGAGCGGCGACTCCACCAGGTTCAGCGTGTCGATGAAGTCGTCCTTGTCCGGCTCGATGTAGATAATGCCGGTCGCGAACTCTCCGCGCCGCGCGGTCTCGTGCAGGAGACGCAGCGCCGAGATCTTGTCGGACGGGTTGTAGTCCTCGGCCACCTTGCGGAGATAGAGCTGCGATCCGTCGTGCAGCTTGACCGCGGTCGTCGATCCCGGCTCGTACTCGACGCTGATGTCCTCGAAGTACGGCACGAAGCTGATCTCGCCCAGCGGCTCGTCGTGATCCTTGACGTACGAGTAGCTCTTCGTCGAGCCGTCGTGGTCGTTGAACGTGACGCACGGCGAGATGACGTCGATCATCGACGTGCCTCGATGGGAAATCGCTGCTTTGAGCACCGTCAGGAGCTGCTTCTTGTCGCCGGAGAACGAACGCGCCACGAACGACGCGCCCAGCTCGATGGCGAGCGCACAGGTGTCGATCGGCGGCAGGTCGTTCACGACGCCGTTCTTCGCCTTCGATCCCAGGTCAGCGGTTGGCGAGAACTGCCCTTTCGTCAGGCCGTAGCAGCCGTTGTCCTCGATGATGTAGATGAGCGGCAGGTTGCGCCGCATCAGGTGCACGAACTGGCCGATGCCGATGGCGCCAGTGTCGCCGTCGCCGCTCACGCCAATCGCCAGCATGCCGCGGTTGGCCAGTATCGCGCCGGTTGCGACCGACGGCATCCGCCCGTGGACGGAATTGAACCCGTGCGACGGGTTCAGAAAATACGCCGGGCTCTTGCTCGAGCAGCCGATGCCCGAGAGCTTGAGCACCTGTTTGGGGTCCACGCCCATCTCGAAGAACGCGTCGATGATCCGCTCGGAGATCGCATTGTGTCCGCACCCCGCGCACAGCGTCGTCTTGCTGCCGCGATACGACGACACGTCGAGGTTGATGCGGTTGGTGCGCTTGCCGGGAGCGGGAGTGGTGGAGTCTGTCATGTCGTGGGTTCCTGCTTCAGGATCTCGTCCGTGATGCTGCGCGCGTCGATCGGCAGACCGTTGTAGTGCAGCACGCTGCGAAGCCGCGCGGCGAGCAGCGCTTCCCCGTCTATGAGGAGCAGCTTCAGCATCTGCGCGTCGCGGTTCTGCTCGACGATGTACACCCGATCGAACGTGCGGATGAACTCGTCCACCTCAGGCGTGAACGGAAACGCCCGGAGCCGCAGGTACGCCGCCCGGATGCCGGCCTCTTCGCGCAATTGATCGCGCGATTCCTGGATCGCCCAGTGGCTCGATCCAAACCCGATGATTCCGATCTTCGCTTCCGGATCGTTCGCATCCTCGATCACCGGGCGCGGTACCAGCGTGCGAGCCGTATCGAACTTCCTCGCGAGCCGGTCGAGGTTCCGCACGTAGTCGTCGGGCCGCTCGGTGTATTGCGCGAGCTCGTTGTGCCCGGATCCGCGGGTGAAGTACCCGGGCGCGTTGGTGCCGGGCAACGACCGCCACGGAATGCCGTCCCCGTCCACGTCCTTGTAGCGGCCCCACGCGGCCCCCAGCTCCCGGACCTTGGCCTCGTCGAGCACCTTGCCGCGATCGAGCGGCTTGTCGGGGTACGTGAACGGCTCGGACATCCACGTGTTCATGCCGAGATCGAGGTCGGACATCACGTAGACGATCGTCTGCAGCCGCTCCGCGAGGTCGAACGCCTCCATCGACATCTCGTAGCATTCCTCGACAGACGCCGGGAGCAGCATCACGTGACGCGTATCGCCGTGCGAGTTGAGCGCGACGAAGAGCAGATCGCCTTGTGACGTGCGTGTGGGCAGCCCCGTGGACGGCCCGATGCGTTGAATGTCGAACACGACCGCCGGGAGCTCCGCGTAGTACGCCAGGCCCGCGAACTCGGACATCAGCGAGATGCCCGGGCCGGACGTCGAGGTCATTGCACGCGCGCCGGCCCACGTCGCGCCGACCACCATGCCGAGCGCGGCAATCTCATCTTCGGCCTGCACGATGGCGAATGTCGCCTTCCCTGTTTCCTTGTCCATGCGGTACTTCCGCATGTAGCTGATGAGCGTCTCGGGCAGGGATGACGACGGCGTGATCGGATACCACGCCACCACGGTGACGCCGGCGAACATGCAGCCCATCGCGGCGGCTGCGTTGCCATCGACCAGAATCTGGCCGGCGGTCTTGTCCATCCGTCCGACGCGGTACGGATCGCGCTTCTCGAGGTGCTCGGCGGCGTATTTCGCGCCGGCCTCGAGCGCGCCCATGTTCAGCTGCATCGCCTTCGGCTTCTTGCCGAGCTGCCGTCCGAGCGCGATCTCCATCTCCTTGAGCTCGATTGACAGAAGCTGGGCCAGGATCCCGTCGTAGATCATGTTCTTGACGAGCCGGCGCAGCTTCGCGTCCGGACAGACCGCGGCGACGATCTTGTCGAACGGCACCGGGTAGAAGATCAGGTCGCCGCGAAGCGCGTCGAGCTTGAGCGGCTCGTCGTAGACGACCGCGCGGCCCGGCTCGAGCGCGATCACGTCCTCGCGAGCCGTTTCCTGGTTCATCGCCACCAGGAAGTCGATCTCCTTCTTCCGGCTGACGTAACCCCGGTGGTTCGCCCGAATGGTGTACCACGTCGGGAGCCCGGCGATGTTCGACGGGAAGAGATTCTTGCCCGAGACCGGCACGCCCATCTGAAAGATGGACCGCAACAGCACGAGGTTCGCGGTCTGGCTGCCCGAACCGTTCACCGTCGCGATTTGAATGCTGAAATCGTTGACGACGTGCGACCGTTCGGCGGTTTCGGCGGGCTCGACGCTCGGCAGAGGTGAACTCATGACTGCATAGGCACAGGCGGACTGCGACGACCGGCATCAGGTTTCGTTCGGGCGGGAAAATGACCTCAGAGGTCGTACGTCGAGAGCACTTCCAAGACCTCTGAGGTCATTTTCACCCTCGCGAACGAAACCGGGGTCGGCCGTCGCAGCCCGCCTTGCTGATCGAGAAAGTATAGCGTGGATTATCGGTGCCCGAGGGCCTCGGCGGCCGCGCGGCCGAGGTCCGCCGGACTCTTCACGACGCGCACGCCGGCCGCGGTGAGCGCCTGCATTTTCTCGGCCGCCGTGCCCTTTCCGCCCGCGATGATCGCGCCGGCGTGGCCCATCCGGCGGCCGGGCGGCGCCGTCTGGCCCGCGATGAATCCGACGATCGGCTTCTTGAACGACGTGTGGATGAACTGCGCGGCCTCTTCCTCCGCGCTGCCTCCGATCTCGCCGATCAGGACGACCGCTTCCGTTTCTGGATCGTCGGCGAAGAGCTTCAGCGCGTCGATGAACGACGTGCCGATGAGCGGATCACCGCCGATCCCGATGCACGTCGTCTGGCCCAGGCCGAGGCCAGTGAGCTGATGTATCGCTTCGTAGGTCAGCGTGCCGCTCTTCGAGACGATCCCGACCCGGCCGGGCTTGCAGATATGGCCCGGGATGATTCCGGCCTTGGCCTGGCCCGCGGTAATGACGCCCGGACAGTTCGGACCGACGAGGCGCATCCTGGTGTGATCGAGGAACGTCAGGGCTCGCATCATGTCCACGACGGGAATGCCCTCGGTGATGCACACCGCAAGCGGCAGACCCGCGTCGGCGGCTTCCATGATCGCGTCGGCGCCGCCGGCCGGCGGCACGAAGATCACCGACGCGTTCGCGCCCGTCTTCTCGATCGCCTCCCGGACGGTGTCGAAGACCGGCCAGCCTTCGTGCGTCGTTCCGCCTTTGCCTGGCGTGACGCCGCCAACGACGGTCGTGCCGTACGCCTGGGCTTGTTTCGCGTGAAAGGTGCCTTCGCGGCCGGTCAGGCCCTGCACCAGCAGACGAGTGTTCTTGTCGATGAGGACGGCCATGGTAGTGAGTTACGTCGCCAACGCGACCACTTTTTCGGCCGCCTCGCCCATCGAGTCCGCAGTCGTGAAATTGAGCCCGCTCTCGCGAAGCATCTGCTTGCCAAGCTCCACGTTGGTGCCTTCCATCCGGATCACGATCGGCACGCGAACGCCGAGGTCCTTGACGGCCTCGATGACGCCCTGGGCCAGCACGTCGCACCGGAGGATGCCGCCGAAGATGTTGATGAGCACCGCGCGGACCGCGGGGTCGGACGTCAGGATGCGAAACGCGTTCTTGATCTGCTCGGCGTTGGCGCCGCCGCCAACGTCGAGGAAGTTCGCCGGTTCCCCGCCCGCCAGCTTGATGATGTCCATCGTCGCCATGGCAAGGCCCGCGCCGTTGACCATGCAGCCGATCGATCCGTCGAGCTTGATGTAATTGAGCGAGTACTTCGACGCTTCGATCTCGAGCGGATCTTCTTCGCCGAGGTCGCGCAGCTCCCTGTATTCGGGATGGCGGTACAGCGCGTTGTCGTCGAAGGTCACCTTGGCGTCGAGCGCGACGAGGTCGCCCGACGCTGTGACGATCAGGGGATTGATCTCGATGAGCGACGCGTCGCTGGCGAGAAAGGCCTGCACCACGGCGTTCATCAGCCGGGTGGCTTTGCCGATCTGATCGCCCTTGAGTTCCAGCGCGAACGCCAGCTGGCGAGCCTGGAACGCCTGAAGGCCGAGCGCCGGGTCGAGAAACACCTTGAAGATGCGATCCGGCGTTTCCGCGGCGACCTTTTCGATCTCCATGCCGCCGTCGGGGCTCGCCATGAGGACCGGCCGGCGCGTCGATCGATCGACGACCATGCCGAGATAGAGCTCTCGCGCGATCGCCAGACCCTCTTCCACGAGAAGCCTGCCGACCTTCCGGCCTTCGGGTCCGGTCTGATGCGTGACGAGCTGCATGCCGAGGATCTTCTTCGCGGCTTCCTGCGCTTCGTCCGGATTCTTGACGACCTTCACGCCGCCGCCTTTGCCGCGTCCGCCCGCATGAATCTGCGCTTTGACGACGACGGTTTTCCCGCCGAGCGCGACCGCGGTGTGCCTGGCTTCTTCCGGCGTGAACACGACGCCGCCTTTCGGAAGCGGGACGCCGTACTTTCTGAGGATCTCCTTGCCCTGGTATTCGTGAATCTTCATCGGCCGCGAGTGTAGGGGGGGACGGGACTTTTTTCCACAGGTTTCAACAGAAAGGGGACAGACGTCGGGGGATTTACTCCCCGACGTCTGTCCCCTGGTTGTTGAAACCTGTGGAAAAAAGTCCCGTCCCCTACCTCCTGACAGAAGTGTCGTCTTTGGCCAGGTTCACGACGGCCGCGCAGAGCCCGACGAAGAGCAGGACGCAACCGGCGATGCTGAAGATTGGTGTCATGGGCCAGCCCCTGAGAGCGAAGAGGCCGGGCTGCAAAGCACGTGCCCGTAGACGATTCGGTGCACCGTGCCCTGTTCACGCGAGGTTCTGCCAGAATCGCGCCCGCAAGATCCGGCACCGTTACCACGTGGCCGAATTTCGTGGGCACTCGCCACAGATGTGTCCCGCGACGGAGGGCGGTGAAGCCTGGCCTTAACAAGAATGTCGATGTTCTGCTACTCATCTCGGGCGGCGGTTCTCGGATCGACGATCAAAAGCAGCACTGCGATCGTCACGAACGTAAGCAAAGACTCCCACGAACGGAAAGGCCTTACTCAAACTCCGATGACCGTCGTCAGCTCCTTGACGGCGGCCGCGGATTTCAGGAGCGCAGCCTGCTCGTCCGGCGTGAGCTTGATCTCAATCACCTGCTCGGCGCCGCCCTTGCCCAGCTTGACCGGCACGCCGAGGAACTGATCGCGCACGCCGTACTCACCCTGGAGGAACACGGAGCACGGCAGGATCTCCTTCTTGTCTTTCAGGATCGCCTCGACCATCGCCGCGGCCGCCGCGCCGGGCGCGTACCAGGCGCTCGTGCCGACGAGCTTCGTGATCTCGGCGCCGCCGTTCGCAGTCCGGGTACAGATTTCGTCCAGCTTGGCCTGGGACAACATCCCCATCTTCACGAGCTCGGTGAGCGGAATGCCCGCGACCGTCGAGAAGCGCGGCAGCGGCACCATCGTGTCGCCGTGGCCGCCGAGAACGAACGCGTGGATGCTCTCGACCGACACGTTGAGCTCCATCGCGATGAACGTGCGCATGCGCGCCGAATCGAGCACGCCGGCCATGCCGACGACCCGCTCGCGCGGGAACTTGCTCAGACGGAACACCGCCTGCGACATCGCGTCGAGCGGGTTGGCGACGGGCACGATGATGCAGTTCGGCGAGTATTTGACGACCTGCTCGGTGACCGTCTGCATGATCTTGTAGTTGACCTGCAGAAGGTCGTCCCGGCTCATGCCCGGCTTACGGGGCACGCCGGAGGTGATGACGACCACATCCGAGTTGGCGGTTGCAGCGTAATCCGTCGTGCCGATCAACCGGCTGTCGGAGCCGTCGATAGGGCACGCCTGGAAGATGTCGAGTGCAATGCCCGCCGCCTTCTCCGCGGCAATGTCGACGATGACGACGTCGGCGAGCTCCTTGACGGCAATCGCCCGCGCGACGGTCGCGCCGACGTTTCCGGCGCCACCAACAACGGTAACCTTACGGTTCATAAGAGCTCCCTGAAATGCGCGCACTCCGGGGACGGGTTTGCCTTACGGCATGCGAAACCCGTCCCCTGCGCCCTACATGTTCCCAATCATCGCGTCGGCAAACTCCGACGTCTTCAGTTCCTTCGCGCCTTCGATGAGCCTGGCGAGATCGTATGTCACCTGCCTCGCGGCAATCGTCTTCTCGAGCGAGCCGATGACGAGATCTGCGGCTTCGGTCCAGCCCATGTAGCGCAGCATCATCTCGCCGGAGAGAATCACCGAGCCCGGATTGACCTTGTCCTGGTTCGCATACTTCGGCGCGGTGCCGTGGGTCGCCTCGAAGACGGCATGGCCCGTCGTGTAGTTGATGTTCCCGCCGGGCGCGATGCCGATGCCGCCGACCTGCGCGGCCAGCGCGTCCGAGATGTAATCGCCATTCAGATTCGAGGTCGCGATCACGTCGTATTCGGCCGGGCGGGTGAGGATCTGCTGCAGGAAGGCGTCGGCGATCACGTCCTTGATGATGATGCCGTTCGGAAGCCGACACCACGGTCCGCCGTCGAGCTCGGTAGCGCCGTACTCCCGTTTCGCCAGCTCGTAGCCCCAGTCACGGAAGGCGCCCTCGGTGAACTTCATGATGTTGCCTTTGTGGACGAGCGTGAGGCTTTTCCGGCCCTGAGCGATGGCAAAGTCCATCGCGGCGCGAATCAGCCGTTCGCTGCCCTCGCGGGAGATTGGCTTGATGCCGATGCCGGCCGTGTCCGGGAACCGGATCTTCTTGTAGAGCTTCGGAAACGCCTTGACGAAGACCTTCTTGAATTCTTCGACGTCGGCAGTGCCGTCCTGAAACTCGATGCCCGCGTAGATGTCTTCGGTGTTCTCCCGAAAAATGACCATGTTGACCTGGTCCGGCCGCTTCACGGGGGTTTCCATCCCCTTGAAGTACCGGACCGGCCGCAGGCACACGTAAAGATCCAGCTCCTGACGCAGCGCGACGTTCAGCGATCGAATGCCGCCGCCGACCGGCGTCGTCAGAGGTCCTTTGATGCCCACGAGGTACTGGCGAAACGCCGCGAGCGTCTCTTCGGGTAGCCAGTTCCCCGTTTGCTTGAACGCTTTCTCTCCCGCGAGCACTTCGTGCCAGACGATCCGCCGCCGTTCGCCGTACGCGCGTTCGACCGCGGCGTCGAACACGCGCACGCTCGCGCGCCAGATGTCCGGTCCTGTTCCGTCGCCTTCGATGAATGGAATCGCCGGCCGGTCGGGCACGACGAGCGATCCGTCTCGTCGTGAAATCACTTCGCTATTCGCCATCGTCACTCCAACTCGTCTGACTCTTCAGTCGCGCGTCGCGCTCGGCTCGTTTAGGTCACGTCCCTGATGAGGTTCACACGGTGTTCACAGGATCTGTGGAAAACTTTGTGGAAAACCCACGGCACGGAGATAAAACGCCGCAAGTTTACTGACGATCGAGCGGTTTGCACCAACCTGGTGCGGCACCGACATGCCGCGCACGAACGCGACATTATAAGTGAAGACCTCGGGTTTCTTTTTTGCTGAGAACCGCACCCAAAAAGAAACCCGAGGTCTATGCTAATATTTCTCGTGCCCGTAGTTGTTCCCACTGGGCTGGCACGCTTCGTCGAATCTTCTACCCGAGTCGTCGCTCTCATCCCCGCGAGGTATCGTTCGACCCGCTTCCCGGGCAAGCCGCTGGCTCTCATCGGGGGCCGGACGATGATCGAGCACGTCTATCGCCGTGTGGAACAGGCGCGTCGCGTGGACGCGTATTTCGTCGCGACCGATGACGAACGCATCGCTGACGCGGTCGATCGCTTCGGCGGCGTCGCCATCATGACCCGCGACGACCACGAGACCGCCACCGATCGGCTCGCCGAAGTCGCCGCCGAACTTCCAGCCGAACTCATCGTGAACGTGCAGGGCGATGAGCCGCTGATTTCGCCAGACGCGATCGATGCCGCCGTCGGCCTCATGCTCGATCGACCGGAGGCAGGAATCGGAACACTCCGCCGAAAGGTCGAAGACCCGGCCGATCTCGACAACCCTCACGTCGTGAAGGTCGTCGTCGATCGCGAGGGTTTCGGACTGTACTTCACGCGGGCGGCCATACCGTTCCTAAGTCCCGGGAAACCGCGCCCGACGTTCTGGAAACACATCGGCCTTTACGTCTACCGGCGGGACTTCCTTCTCAAGCTGGCGTCGATGACGCCGACGGCGCTCGAGCGCGCGGAGGGTCTCGAACAGCTGCGCGTGCTCGAAAACGGCTTTCGCATCGCCACGGTCGAGACCGATGTGGACACGATTGGCGTCGATACGCCAGCTGATCTCGCAAAGGTCCGCGAGCTCCTCGAGGCGCGGACGGCTAGCCCAGGTGTGACTTCATAAACCGGAAGAGGTGTCATGGGACAGACAGACCGACAGCGACCCGTCAAATACATCTTCGTGACCGGCGGCGTGGTTTCTTCCCTCGGTAAAGGTCTGGCCGCCGCATCAATCGGGTGCCTCCTCGAAGGTCACGGATACAAAGTCGCCCTTCAGAAGCTCGACCCGTACATCAACGTCGATCCAGGCACGATGAGCCCGTATCAGCACGGCGAGGTCTATGTGACCGACGACGGCGCCGAGACGGACCTCGACCTGGGCCACTACGAGCGGTTCACCAACCTGGTGACCACGCGCAATCACAACTGGACAACGGGAAAGATCTACCTCTCGGTGATTCAGAAGGAACGACGCGGGGAGTACCTCGGGCGCACCGTTCAGGTTATCCCGCACATTACAAATGAAATTAAGGACAGCATTCGGTCGGCAGCCCAAGATGTTGACGTTCTGCTGGTTGAAATCGGGGGAACGGTCGGCGACATCGAAAGCCAGCCCTTCCTCGAAGCGATCCGCCAGCTCCGTCAGGAGGTAGGCCGTGAGAACGCGCTCTACATCCACCTCACGCTGGTGCCGTTCATCGCCTCGGCCGGCGAGCTGAAAACGAAGCCGACGCAGCACAGCGTCCGTGACCTGCGGTCCATCGGTATTCAGCCCGATGTGCTGCTCTGCCGGACGGATCGCCCGCTCGAGCGCGAGCTGAAGCGGAAAATCGCGCTCTTCTGCGACGTCGACGAGGAAGCCGTCATCACCGCGCGCGACGTCTCGAGCATCTACGAAGTGCCGCTCAACCTCGCGGGGGAAGGCCTGGACAGCATCCTCCTGCGGCGGCTCAGCCTTCCTGCGACGGCCGCGCGGATGGAGGCGTGGCAGGACCTGGTCGAGCGTATTCAAAATCCCACGGACGAGATCACCGTCCACTTCGTCGGCAAGTACGTCGAATACGAGGACTCCTACAAGAGCATCAACGAAGCGCTGTACCACGGCGGGTTCAAGCACCGCGTGAAGGTCAACCTCAATTACATCGAGGCCGAGGCGCTCGAGCAGGCGGATGGTCTGCGCCAGCTCGAAAATGCGTCAGGGATCCTGGTCGCGCCGGGGTTCGGCGACCGTGGCAGCCGCGGCATGATGGTGGCGGCCGAGTTCGCCCGGACACGAAAGATTCCTTATCTCGGCATCTGCTACGGATTCCAGTGGGCCGTCGTCGAATTCGCGCGAAACGTGGCCGGCCTCGCCGGCGCGGACTCGACCGAGGTCGTCGAAAACGCGCCACACAAGGTCATCTACAAGCTCCGTGATCTGCTTGGCGTGGACGACATGGGCGGCACGATGCGGCTCGGCAGCTACGCCTGCCGGCTCGTGCCGGATTCCCTCGCGTTCAAGCTCTACGGCGAGGAGATCATCCACGAGCGTCATCGGCATCGGTACGAGTTCAACTGTCTCTACGAGAAGACGCTTGTCGAGCACGGCTTGAAAGTCGTCGGCCGCTCGCTCGACGGGAAATTCGTGGAGATCGTCGAGCTGCCGGGCCACCCGTGGTTCCTCGCGGTGCAGTTCCACCCCGAATTCAAATCGAAGCCGCTGCGCCCGCACCCGCTCTTTGCCGGCTTCGTCGAGGCGGCACACCGACGGAAACTGGCCGTGCACGGCCTCGCGACGAACGTCACGGCCATCGGCGATCGGCGGCGCGGCTAAAGACCTCCGAGGTCATTTTTAGGGATTACGCAAAAATGACCTCGGAGGTCATAATTACCCCGTGTCAACCGAGCAGCAACCGGCTGTCCGCGAGGTGCGGATCACGGACAGCGTGGTGCTGGGGCGGGACGAGCTGGTACTGATTGCCGGCCCCTGCGTCGTCGAAAGCGAAGACCAGACAGTTGAGACGGCGAAGGCGCTCGCCGAGATCACGCGGCGCGCCGGCGTGCCGCTGGTCTTCAAGGCGTCGTTCGACAAGGCGAACCGCACCTCCCTGAAGTCGTTCCGCGGCCCCGGCATCGAGCAGGGTCTGGCGGCGCTCGATCGGGTCCGGCGCGAGGTCGGCGTTCCCGTTCTTACCGACATCCATGAACCGGCCCAGGCGGCCCAGGCCGCGGCGGTCGTCGACGTGCTGCAGATTCCGGCGTTCCTTTCGCGTCAGACGGATCTCATCGTTGCCGCCGCGAAGACGGGGAAGACCGTCAACGTGAAGAAAGGACAGTTCCTCGCGCCGATGGACATGCGGCATCCCGTCGAGAAGGTGCGCGAATCCGGGAACGACCGGGTGTTCATTACCGAGCGCGGGTTCTCGTTCGGCTACAACAACCTCGTCGTGGACATGCGCGCGTTCCCGATGATGCGCGCCCTTGGCGTTCCGATCGTGTTCGACGTCACACACAGTCTTCAGCTTCCAGGCGGGGGCGCAGGCGTGACCGCCGGTCTTGGCCAGTACATCGAGGTGCTGGCGAGCGCAGGAGTGGGCGCGGGGGTGGACGGCGTTTTCCTGGAGGTTCACGAAGACCCATCGAAAGCCAAGAGCGACGCGGAGAACGCGCTTCACCTCGCGCGACTCGCGCCGCTCCTCGATCGACTCAAACAGATCAATGCCATCGTCAAGAACTTGACGGCCGTCTCACGGTAGGCGCCACGCCATGCCGTCCCCCTCCACGCGGGAAGACGCCGTTGCGCTGGCGCGCAACGTCCTGGAGACGGAGGCGCGGGCGATTCTCGGACTGATCCCGCAGCTCGGTGCGTCGTTCGACCGCGCGCTGGATCTTCTCCACAGCTGCAGTGGCCACGTCGTGGTCACCGGCATGGGCAAGTCGGGGATCATCGCGGCGAAGGTCGCGGCCACGCTCCGCAGCACCGGGACCGCCGCGAGTTTTCTGCACCCGGCGGAGGCGCTCCACGGCGATCTCGGCGTCGTCCAGCCGGCCGATATCGTCATCGCGATCTCCTACAGCGGCGAAACCGAAGAACTGGTCCGGCTGCTGGAAGCGATTCGAAGGATCGGCGCTAAACTCATTTCGCTGACCGGGTTCCCCAAGTCCACGCTCGGCCAGGCCTCGGACGTTACGCTCAGCTGCCACGTCGCCGAAGAGGCCTGCCCGATGAACCTTGCGCCGTCGGCCAGTACCACCGCGATGCTGGCCCTCGGCGATGCGCTGGCGCTGGCGCTGTCACAGCGAAAAGGTTTTCACATGGAACAGTTCGCGAACCTGCATCCCGGCGGACGCCTGGGCAAGAAGCTGATGCGCGTGGAGTCGCTGATGCACGGGGGCGACGCCATCCCGAAGGTGACGGCCAACACGAAGATGCCGGACGTGATCCACGAGATGTCGAGCAAGCGGCTGGGCATGACCTGCGTCGTGGACGCAGACGGCCGGTTGTCGGGTATCGTCACCGACGGCGATCTCAGGCGGCACATGACGCCCGGCTCGAATCTCCTGGACAAGCGCGCGGCCGACGTCATGACAGCCAGGCCGGTCACCATCGCTCGCTCGGTCCTCGCCGTCGAGGCCCTTCGGACCATGGAAGAACGGAAAATCACGTCGGTCGTGGTCGTCAACGGCTCGGGCATCGTCGAAGGAGTGGTACACCTGCACGATCTCTGGCGAACGGAGATGATCTGAGTGCCGGTTTCGGCAAGGGCTCTCGCGCGCCGCGCCCGGCAGGTGCGGTTGCTGTTGTTCGACGTCGACGGGGTGATGACCGATGGCACCGTGAGCATCACGGCGAACGGCGACGAGGGCAAGACGTTCTCGATCCGGGATGGCGCGGCGCTCGTGTGGGCGCAACGGGCCGGATTCGAGGTGGCGATTCTGAGCGGCCGGCCGTCCCAGGCCACCACGCGTCGCGCGGCGGAACTCGGGATCAGGCGGGTCCTGCAAGGACCGCCCAACAAGAGCCAGGCGTATCAGGACCTGCTCGAGGACGGCGGGTACACCGATCGTGATGTGGCCTATATGGGAGACGACTGGCTCGACCTTGCCATCCTGGAGCGCGTCGGCTTCGCCGCGGCGCCGGCCGATGCGGCGAAGGAAGTCCGGCAGCGCGTGCACTGGGTCAGTAAGTTCAACGGCGGGCGCGGCGCGGTCCGCGACCTCATCGAGATGATGCTCAAAGTTCATCGCCGGTGGAACGACGTCATCAGACGGCCGGCGGGCTAGATGCAGGACTACCTCGTTCTCGTCGCCGTCCTGCTCGCGCTGCTCGTCGGCCTCGCCACCGGCAAAGCCTGGGAACGCTACAAGCTCGTCGAAGGGCGCTGGATCGATCGCCGGCGCGTTCGCCAGTCGCCGCATTTCATTCTCGGCCTGAATTATCTGGTCGCCGGCCGCGTCGATTTGGCGATCGAAGAGCTCGAAAAGGCAGCGCGACTCGACACCGCCGCCTTCGAGCTGCGGCTCGTGCTCGGCAACCTGTACCGCGAAAAGGGTCAGGTCGGACGCGCCATCCAGGAGCACCAGTCGCTGCTCCAGCGGCCGAGGCTGAACAAGGTCGAACACGCCAACGTCCTGCTCTGTATCGGTCTCGACTACCGCCGCGGCGGCTTCGTGGATCGCGCGGTGGCGGCGTTTTCGGACGTGCTCAAACTCGATCCGGAAAACGAGGCGGCGCTGATCAACCTGGAGAAGCTCCAGGAGGACCAGCACCAGTGGCACGAGGCCTACGTCACGAGAAAGCGGCTTGCGCAGATCGCCGGACCGCCCGATCAGCCGAAGTCGCAATCCATCCTGGCGTTTCTCGAAAACGAGCTGGGCCTCCAGGCGTTCAAGGCGGAGCTGCTCGACGAAGCCGCGCGCCGGTTCGAGGCCGCGATCGATCTCGACAGCAGCGTGAGTCCCGCCTACGTGCACCTCGGAGACGTCCGGCTGCGCCAGGGCGATCTGGCCGGTGCGGTGGCGATCTGGGAGCGATCGATCGACGTGACGCCCGATCGCGCCTACCTCGCCCTCGAACGCCTCGAACAGGCCTACGGGCGGATGGGCGCCGAGCACCGGTTCACCGAGCTCTGCCGGCAGCTCACCGCCGCCGCGCCACGGGAATGGCGGGCGCGAACGGCCCTCGCGCGGTACCTCACCGCCGCGAACCAGCCCGCGCGCGCGATCGAGCTGCTGTTCGAGGCGCTCGAGCACAATCCGCACGCCCTCGCCATTCACCAGGTGATTTGGAACACGCTCTCTTTGCTCGATCTGCCCAAGCCGCTCGTCGCGCGGTACATCGAAATCACGCGCCAGTCGGTCTTCTACCTCGACCCGCACGTCTGCATACGCTGCCGGTACCGCAGCACGGAGCTGCTCTGGCAGTGCCCGCACTGCCACGAGTGGAATACGTTCGTGGAGGAGCGGATCGCGCCGGCGACGGACACCGAGGCGGAGATTCCTGCCGGCTTGATGCCGTAGCTGTTGTCAGGCCAAGGCCCTGGGCACTGGGCCCTAGGCGAAAGGCCAAAGGGTGACGGCCGGTCGGGGCATTCGGGCTCAGCGCCCAAACATCGCAGGACGGGAAACCTAGGACATGTTGCGGGTCGGGCTTACCGGCGGGATCGCGACTGGCAAGTCTTACTGCCTCGAGCGGTTCGGGCGGCTCGGGGCGAAGACGATCGACGCCGATGTGCTGGCGCGTGAAGCCGTTGCCAAGGGCAATCCAGGGCTTGAAGCCGTCGTTCGACGATTCGGGCGATCGGTTCTGCGGCCTGATGGCTATCTCGACAGAGAGGCCCTCAGCCGCATCGTCTTCGGCGACGACGCGGCGCGGCGGGATCTGGAGGCCATCATCCATCCCGAAGTCTATCGCGCGATCGAAAGCTGGTCGGCCACACTGACCGATCAATCAGAGCCGGGCACGGTCGCGATCGCCGACATTCCTCTCCTCTTCGAAACCAAACGCGAGGGCGACTTCGACGTGGTCGTCGTCGCGGCCTGCTCGCGCGAACACCAGATAGAGCGGTTGATGGCACGGGGGATATCGAAGAACGATGCCGAGGACCGGATCAGCGCGCAGCTGCCGATCGACGAGAAAGCACGCCGGGCCGCCTACGTGATCGACACGTCGGGCACGTTCGACGCGACCGATGCCCAGGTCGATCGCCTGTGGCAGGTGTTCAAAGGGCTCGCCGCCGGGCCGCAGTGAGCGTGTTCTTGAGGAGCATCGCGATCGTGAGCGGACCGACCCCGCCGGGCACCGGCGTCAGCGCGCCGGCCACGTCGGCGACCGACGGGTGAACGTCGCCGACGACGAGCGATCCCTTCCTGTCGAAATCCGCGAGCCGCGCGCTCGGGTCGCCGAAAAACTCCGCGGCCATGGCGCGATCGGTGAGCCGGTTGATCCCGACGTCCACGACGACCGCGCCGGGTTTGACGAACTCCGGGCGGACGAACCCCGCGCGCCCCACGGCCGCGACAAGGATGTCCCCTTCCCGCGCGACATCGGGGAGATTCGCCGTCCGGGAATGACAGATCGTGACGGTGGAGTCGCGCTGGAGAAGGAGGAGCGCCATGGGTTTTCCGACGATCTCGCTCCGCCCGATGATGACCGCCCGTTTGCCGGCCATGACAATGTTCTCGCGGGCGAGCAGCTCCATGACGCCCGACGGCGTGCACGGCGCGAAGAGCGGCCGCCCCTGAACGAGCAAACCGACGTTCTGCGGATGAAACGCGTCCACGTCCTTGTCCGGGTGGATCGCGTCGAAGACGCGTTGCGCGTCGGCTTTTGAAATGCCGGACGGCAGCGGCGACTGTACAAGGATCCCGTCGCACACGGCCGACGCGTTGAGCGTTTCGACCAGGCTCAGCACCTCCGCGGCGGTGGACGATTCGGGCAGTTTGTGAATCGTGACGCGGAGTCCGGCCTCGCTCCCGGCCCGGTGCTTGTTCCGGACGTAGATCTCCGACGCTGGATCATGTCCTGCAAGGACGATATCGAGGCCCGGCGCCCGGCCGGCTTGCGACGCGAACGCCGTGACCTGCGGCAGCAACTCCGATCGGATGGCGGCGGCTGTCGCCGCGCCATTGAGTAAACGAGCGGGCATTTTGCCCTTGCCTTCTGCCCTACTTTGCTCCCTCTCCCGTCGACTTCGTCAGGATCTTCCCGAGGATGAACAGCACGAGGCCGGCGCCGAGAATGTAGAGTCCGACGAGGTCGGCCTGCTCGGGCGTGACGCCGATCTCATGCCACTTGGCGGTAGTCTCGGTCGTGATCCCGAACTCGGTCATGTAGGCCAGGATGGTCATCGCCGCGCCGTTGAAGAGCGTCAGCGCGCCCAGCACCGTGAGAAGGTTCGCAAGGCTCTGTCCGCCGGTTCGTCGCGCGGCTTCCGCCTTGTTCGCGAGCGGGCTCGAGACGCGGCCGTAGAACCAGTAGATGATCATGCCGAGGTCGAGCCAGACGAGAAACCGGACCCACGTGATGACCGGCAGCGCGAGCATCAGATAGAAGCAGGACAGGGCCCCGAGCGTCGGGATCAGGAACGGCCCGCCCGGAACCTTGAATGGGCGATGCGCTTCCGGACGCCTGATGCGAAGCAGCATGACCGCCGCGCAGACGACGACGAACGCGAACAACGTGCCGATGCTCGTCATCTCGGCGACCACGTTGATCTGCGTAACCCCTGCCACCATCGCCACAATCGTGCAGGTGATGATCGTGGTGATGTGCGGCGTCCCGAAGCGCGGGTGGACCCGGCTGACGGCGGCCGGCAGCAGACCGTCGCGGCTCATCGCGAAGAAGATGCGCGGCTGGCTCAGCAGCATGACCAGCAGCACCGACGTGATCCCCGCCACCGCGCCCGCCGAGACCAGCCCCGCGGCCCAGTCCTGACCGATGACGGTCAACGCAAAAGCGACCGGGGCGTTCAGGAACCGCGTCGCATCCTCCGGCGACACGATGGCCGTGCCGGCCAACGCGGCCTCATTCGACCGATAGTGCGTCACGGGAATGATGCCGGTGAGGACGGCCGCGACGGCCAGATAGAGGACCGTACAGATGACCAGAGACGCGATGATGCCAATCGGAAGATCCCGTTTCGGATTCTTGGCTTCCTCGGCGGTCGTCGAGACCGCGTCGAACCCGATGTAGGCGAAGAAGACGACGGCCGCGGCGGCCGTCACACCCGGCCACCCGTACGGCGAATACGGGGCCCAGTTGTCGGTGTTCACGAAGGTGAAGCCGGCGAGCAGGAAGAACAGCACGACGGCCACTTTGACGGTCACCAGAACGGCATTGGCCCTCGCCGACTCCCGCACGCCGATGACCAGGAGCGTCATGATCAGAAGCACGATCAGGACCGCCGGCAGGTTGAGGACGTTCCCCGGCGCCGACCCCATGGCCGCCTGGGCCCAGACGGGCAGGTCGATGCCGAAGCCGTGGAGCAGGCGCTGCATGTAGCCGCTCCAGCCGATCGCGACCGTCATCGATCCGACGGCATATTCGAGGATGAGGTCCCAGCCGATCATCCAGGCGAAGACCTCGCCGAGCGTCGCGTACGCGTAGGTGTAGGCACTCCCGGCGATCGGGATCATCGAGGCGAATTCGGCGTAACAGAGCGCCGCGAACCCGCAGGCCACCCCTGCCGCCACGTACGAGAGCACGATGGCCGGGCCCGCCTGGTTGGCCGCCGCCGTGCCCGTGAGCACGAAGATGCCCGTGCCGATGATGGCTCCAATGCCGAGGAGCGTCAGGTCCACCGCCGACAGGCTGCGCTTGAGCGCCTTGGTACCGTGCTCGACGTCCCCGACGAGCTGCTCGATCGACTTGGTCTTGAACAGATTGGAATCCATTCGGCCTCCACAAAAGAGAGGGAGCCTCTTCCTGGCTCTCTATCCAGGCACTGGCAAAGCGACGCAGATTATAAGGGGGATGTCAGCGCGGCAAGCAACCGGCGGGCCTGCGCGCCGGGGTCGTCGCCCAGCAGGCCCGCGATCACGGCCACCGACGCGGCGCCCCACGCGCGCACGCGCCCGGCGTTCTCCGCGGTAATGCCGCCGATGGCGACGACCGGCAGCCCGGCAGTGGCCGCGCGCCGCACGGCCGAGACGACGCCCGCCTCGCCGGTCGGCGTGTCGATCGCCATTCGCGTGCCGCTGTGAAAGACGGGGCCTATCGCGAGGTAATCGATCGGCTCGCGCAGCGCGGCCTCGACCTGGGCATCCGAATGTGTGGAGAAGCCAATGATCTGCTCCGGGGTCAAGAGACCCCGGACCTCGGAAGGCCGCAAATCGTCCTGTCCGAGGTGCACGCCGCCGGCGTCAGCGAGCCGCGCGACATCCGTACGATCGTTGACGATCACAGTCGCGCCCGCCGATTTGCCGCGAGCCACGACCTGCTCGACCACCTCGAGGAGTGGTCCGCCCGACCATCTCTGGCCTTTCGCCCGCACCTGAACGAGACGGACGCCGGCGTCGAGCCAGGCGTCGACGACGTCGACAGGAACCAGACCGCGCGACAGGCTTAGATCGACGTCAAGAATGGCGTAGAGGGGCGGAAGGGTCACGGGGACAAGACCTGACCCCGCTACGCGCTCTCAGCCAGGCTGCCCTTCGAGTCCTTTTTCTTAGCGAAGCGCTCCATGAAGCTGGTGTTGACTTTCCCGGCCACGAAATCCGGGTCCGCGAGGATCTTCAGGTGCAGCGGGATCGTTGTCTTGATCCCGTCGATGACCGTCATCTCCAGCGTTCGCCGCATCCGGTCGATCGCCTCGCGGCGGTCGCGTCCGTGGGTGATGATTTTCGCGATGAGCGAGTCGTAATAGGGCGAGACGGTGCACTCGGAGTGCGCGTAGGAATCGACGCGGACGCCCGGGCCGCCCGGCACACTGAACGCGTGGATGACGCCCGGGCTCGGCGCGAACGTCTCCGGATCCTCGGCGTTGATGCGGCACTCGATCGCGTGGCCGCGGAACTCGATGTCGTTCTGGCGGAAGGAGAGCCGCTTCCCTGCCGCGATGCGGATCTGCTCCTTGACGATGTCCACGCCGGTGATGAATTCGGTCACCGGGTGCTCCACCTGCAGACGCGTGTTCGCTTCGATGAAGTAGAAGTTCCCCTTGGCGTCCATCAGGAACTCGAACGTGCCGGCGTTCGTGTACTGAAGGGCTCTCGCCGCATCCACGACCGTCGAGCCGAGCTTGCGACGCCGTTTCTCCGTCAGCGCCACCGACGGCGCCTCCTCGACCAGCTTCTGATGCCGCCGCTGGATCGAGCACTCACGCTCACCGAGGTGCACGACGTTCAGGTGATGATCGCCCAGCACCTGCACTTCGATATGCCGCGGCGACTCGACGTACTTCTCGATGTACACGTCGCCCACGCCGAAGGCGGCTTCGGCCTCACGCGTCGCGGTCTTGATGGAGGAGCCGAGCTCCTCCTTCGAGCGCACGACGCGCATGCCTCGTCCGCCACCGCCCGCCACGGCCTTGATGATGACCGGATAGCCGAGCTCCTTGGCGACTTTGAGCGCCTGCTCTTCCCCCTGCACCGGCCCGTCGCTCCCCGGGAGCACGGGCACGCCCGCCTTCTTCATCGCGCGCTTCGCACGCGCCTTGTCGCCGAGCAGCTTGATGACGTTCGGGTAGGGCCCGATGAACTTGATGTGGCAGGCCTCGCACACCTCGGCGAGGTACGCGCTTTCCGACAGAAACCCGTAACCCGGATGAATCGCATCGGCGCCCGTGATCTCGGCGGCACTGATGATCGCCGGCACGTTCAGGTAGCTGTTCAGGCTGCGCGCCGGCCCGATGCAGACGTCCTCGTCGGCAAACCGCACGTGCAGCGCGTGCTCGTCGGCCTCTGAATAGACGGCGACCGTCTTGATGCCGAGCTCGCGACAGGCATAGATCACCCGCAGGGCGATCTCGCCTCTGTTGGCAATCAGGATTTTGTTGAACATTCGCCCTAATCTATCGGACCCACCCGACTCCTACCCCAGCCCGGCGGTCACGCGACCTTGACGGCGAACAACCGGTCGCCGAACTGCACCGGCCGCCCGTTCTCGACGTAGACGGCCGAGATCTCGCCGTCGCATTCGCTCTCGATCTCGTTCATCAGCTTCATCGCCTCGATGATGCAGAGGACCTGTCCCTTCTGGACCGTGTCGCCGACCTCCACGAACGCTCGGGCGCCTGGCTCAGCGGAGCGGTAGAACGTGCCCACGATGGGAGACTTGATGACGGCCAGCTCGACGCCCGGTTCCTCGATGGGCATCGCGACCGGTGCCGTCGGCGCCGGAGCGGGAGGGCTGGCATTGATCGGCGCGGCGACGAGTGGAACCGCCGCGGGTGGAAGCACGTCGACCCGGTCCCCCGCCTTTCGGACTCGGACCTTGAGTCCGTCGCGCTCGATCTCGAGCTCCGCGAGATCGTGTTCGCGCACGAGGTCCAGGATCTGCCGGATGTCGTCCAGATTCATACGTCAGACGACCAGAAGATCGCGCGGCGCGTCGGTCAGCACCTCGCACCCCCCGGCCGTTACGAGAACATCGTCCTCCAGGCGCACGCCGCCAAGCCCGTTCAGGTACGCGCCGGGCTCGATTGTGCACACCATTCTGGCCTCGAGAACATCGGTCGTGCCCGAGTCGGCTCGCGAGATGCGCGGCGATTCGTGCACCTCGAGACCCAGGCCGTGGCCAGTCCCGTGCAGGAACGCGTCGCCGAGACCGCGCGCGGCGAGCACGTCCCTCGCCGCGGTATCGACCGTGGACGCCGCGATTCCGGCGCGCACGGACGCGATCGCCGCCGACTGGGCCGCGCGCACGGCATCGAAGAGCGCCCCGGCGCGCGGATCGATCTGACCGAGCACGGCCATGCGCGTCAGATCGACGCAGTATCCGTCCAAAATGCCGCCGAAGTCCAGCAGCACCAGGTCGCCCGGCGCGAGCCGCCTCGGACCCGGACGTGCGTGCGGATGCGCGCTGTTCGGCCCCGATGCCACGATCGTTGGAAACGCCGGCGCAGAAAACCCGGCGCGTTCGATGGCCGCGTCGATGTCTCGAGCCACGTCGATCTCGGTGCGACCTGCGCGCACCCAGGCGCCAGCCTCCCGCGCTACGTCCGACAGCGCCCGGGCTGCACGCCGGAAAACTCCGATCTCGAAGTCGTCCTTGATCGTCCGTTGGCCCTCGACAACCCGCTCTGTCGGCTGCCAGGCGATGCTGCCGGCGGCCCGCTCCCACAGTCCGAGTGTGGCGATGGTGACGTGTTCGGCTTCGAAACCGGCACGCGCCGCCTTCAGCCGGGTCAACACGGCCGCCAGCGTCGCATCGTACCGGCGCTCGACACGCTCGACCCGGACCTCGGCCAAGCCAGCCGCCTCAATCACGTCCGTGGCGACCGCGACATACCGGCCGTCCACGACGAGATGATGCTCCCGCGGCGTCGTGATCAGCAGGCCCGCCGTGCCATTGAAGCCGCAGAGGTACGCCAGGTTGTGAGACGAGGAGCTGACGTAGGCGTCCAGTCCCTGACGCGCGCAGTAGTCGCGGACCCCGCGGAGCCTCCCGGACCAGTCCGGGACGGCGTTGTCGGACGCCGGGGCGCTCACGCCACCGATTGTGACTCGATTTGCTGCCGACGGTGCTCGACCCGCTCGAGGAACGACTCGAGCGCGCGAATCTTCGCCTGCCGGCCCTGGCTCGCAGACGGGTGCGCGGAGACCGGTTCGGGCTCGGTCACCAGCTCGGCCGGCGGCTCGTTCGTAAGCGCGGTGGAACTCTGCGCGACCACAGGCTCGACGAGCGGCTGCGGCTCGGCCTCAGCACGCGCGAAGATCGATGGAACGTCGGTGGGAGCCGAGACCGTCTCATGCGGCTGGGGTTCGAAGATCGATCTGGGTTTCTCGGCCGCAGGCGCGGGCGGGTCGCCTGGCTCGACGAACAGCGACGCGCCGAGATCCGCGCCACGCGCTGCCTCGCCCGTCTCCCCCGCAGATTTCGTGGACGAGGGCAGCTCGATGACCAGAGGGCTCCATGCGGCCTCAGCCGGAGCGCTGACCGATGGCCGCTGCCGCGACTTCAGCGACGAGAGGAAATCCGGCCGGTTCGGGTCGAGCGTCGGCGCCTGCGCAGCGCCGGCCGGCGTCGTCTCCATCGGAAATGCCGCCGGCGGCGGCGACCCGGATGCCGGTTGCGAAGACCCCGACGAGAGATCCAAATCGAGCGCAGCGGCAGCGTCAGCCAGGCGCCGGTCCGCCTCGGCCATCGCAAGCTGATCGCGGCGCCAGTAGTGCACCAGCAGCAGCCTCGTCGGAGAGACACGCCCCGGAACGGGCGGCGCGTCCTCCTCCGTGGACTCCTGCGGCATCAGGTTGAAACTAATCAGCCCGTCCGAGTCACCAGACCGTCGTCCGCGCAGAAACGAGAAACTCGCCCCTGGGCGCGACTTTGACGACCCGAATTGCGGACTTTCCTGATCGTTCACTGAGAGGACTCCTGTCCAATTCTGCCTGATTTCAGCGGCCCCGCCGGCCGATTCTGACGGCTCTTTTCGCCGACAGGCCGGTCGAATCGCAGCCGGGGAATCGCAAGGCTGATGCCAGTCGCGCCTGCAGAAAATCGTCGTCCACTCACGTTTTCGTGCGCGGTTTTCCTTAGCTGAAGCTTGCCCCCTCACGAAAGGGGGAAGGCCGTAATTACGCGAACGTAACCAAACACCAAAACTGTTCGGGACTCATCGTGGCAGTGGCTTCACCGTCAGTGATTGAGAGGACGAACCTCTTCGACCCGTGCTGTCGGTCACGGTCAGCACAACGACGAACGAACCGGCCGTGGCGTACGCGTGACTGGTCGTCGTTCCGGTGCGCGGGGCCGAACCGTCCCCGAAATCCCAGACCCATGACGTGATGGTGCGGCCCGGCGCGGCCTTCGACGCGCTGCCGTTGGCCGTCACGACCTGTCCAACAACCGGATCGGCGGGCGACAGCGTGAAACTCGCGACCGGATCGGCTGCCGGCGTCACGACAACCTCCACTGGAGCGGTCGAGGCCCTCGCGCCCCGATCGTCCGTGACCGTGAGCACCACCTTGTACGTCCCGGCAAGTTGATAACGGTGCGTGGCCCGCACGCCCGTGCCCGTGCCGCCGTCGCCAAAATTCCACGCATACGCGACGATCTGCCCATCGTCCATCGACTTCGAGCCGTCGAAGAGCACGGCATCGCCCTCGCGCGGAGACGTGGGTGAAAAAAAGAGCTCCGGCGACGGCGGGCGATTCGGCGGAAGGATGATGCCGGGACGAAGAAGCCTGATCAGAACGGCGCGCCTGATTGCGTTCGCGAAATTCCCCCCAATCGTCGTCACCACCACCGTCACCGTGACGTCGTCTGCCGCCGTCGGCGGCGGCGCGGCAGGTGCGTAGTACGTGATGGCGGCGCGTCCGTCCTTGTTGGTCGAGATCCTTCTCGACGACAGTGACCCGAAGTCCACGCGAACGTCGTTCACGAAGATCTCGGCCTCGAGCGCAACGCCGCTCGCGGGCTGGCCGGACGCATCGCGCGCCACGATGCCGACGACCGAGGACCCGATGCCATCCTGCAGGATCACGTCCGGCGTGGCCGTCATCGTCAACGAAAGCGCGGACTCCGATGGACCCGCGAGTGGAGGCATCGCCGCGCGTTCGAGCGTGCAGCCGGTCAACGCGAGAGACGCAAGAGCTCCGGCGACGGTTCTGGTCCGCATCAGTTCACCGGATCGCCCCAGTCGGCGAAGTTCACGCCAATCCTTCCCACGACCGCCACCGTCCGCCCGGCCTGGTCCTTGCCATAGAACGTGATCTCCGCGATCGTCGAGATGACCGGCGCACCCGTAACTGATAGCGCGCGCAACGGTGCTTCTTGCTTGGCTTGACTACGGACCAGCACGAGGGTGGCGAGCGCGGGCTCGTCGCCGACCGTCACGGTGATCGCCCCATCGAAGGCGTACGGCACATCGACGCCCGGCGCATTCCGTCCGTCGGCACGGATGAACCGCACGTGATAACGCGAGACCGTGATGAAGTTGGACGTCGACGGCTGGCTTGGGGCCGACGTCGAACCCGGATCCTTCAGTCCGAGACTGAACTCCACGCGTGCGAGATCGTCGAATACCGTCGCCTGCTGGACCTCCTCGCCGCCGATCTCTCGACTGACGATGGTCACGACGTCCGACGCGAGCGATCCGCCAAACGCGTCGGGTTCGGCGCCACTCGCGGCTTCGAGTGAATTGACGATCAAGTAGGCCGGCGACGTGCCCTGCCGCTGAACGCCCGTACAACTCGCCAGCAGAACACCCAGGGCGCCGCACCACCACCGCGACGTCACGGCCGGCTCCGAATGATGCGCGGCGTGATGAAGATCAGCAGCTCGCGGGTTTCGGTTCGGGTATCGGTGCGCTTGAACAGCCAGCCCAGCAGCGGGATGCGGCTCGCGCCAGGCGTGCTGTCCACGAGCCGGCTCTCGGTTGACTGCGTGATCCCGCCGATGACGGTCGTCATGCCGTCACGCACCTGCACCTGCGTGTCCGCCCGCTGCGTGTTGATCGACGGGTTGCCGTTCACGGCCCGGCTGAAATCGGGTGTGCCGTTTTCGAGGACGATGTGCATGATGACCGTGTCGGCGGTGATCTGAGGTGTCACGACGAGCTTCAGCGCCGCGTCCCTGAACTGCACCGTCACGGTGTTGTTGGCGACGGTCTGAAACGGAATCTGAAAGCCCTGGGCCATCTCCGCCGGCCTGTTGTTCTGGGTCGTGATGCGCGGCTGCGAGAGGATCTGAACCTTCCCTTCGTGCTCGAGCGCTGACAACGCCGCATCGATGGCGAATGCGCCGTTGACGGCGCCGAGCGAAAGGCCCAGCGCTGAGGTCGCGGCCCCGATCGGCAGGTTGACAGCGGTGCCCGTTTTCTCGAGCTCGCCGGCGCGCGGATCATTCGGGCTCTGTGTCACCGGCCCTTGCCCGATCACGCGCCCCGACAGCGTTCCCCGGTTCGGAAAGGCGAGCGAGGTCGTGTTGCCGAGCTCGGGCGAGACGCGGCCGTTCACCCCGAGCTGGGCGCCCAGCGCGCGAGCCGTATCGCGGCTCATCTGAAGGATGCGCGCCTCGATCTCGACCTGCGGCTCCGGCTGGTCGAGATCCGCGACGAGCTGCCGGATCTCGGCAAGCGCAGCAGGCACATCCTTCACGATGAGCATGTTGGTTCGCTCGTCCACCTCGGCTGTGCCGCGGGCGGAGAGCACGCGTGCCTGCTCGAGCAGCTTCTTCAGCACCGCGGCCGACGCGTGATTGAGCTTCAGCCGGATGGACTCCAGAGCTGGCGCGAACTCGCTCGCCTTGTTCTGCTCGACCTCGTCCTTCAGCTCGCGGCCGCGAGCCTCGCGAGTGAGAACGCGCACCACCGGGCCGTCGACGATGTAGGTGAGCTGCGCGCTCTTCATCACCACATCCATCACCTGGTCCCATGGAACCTGGGTCAGCTTCAGGTCGACGGCCGCGTTCACCGGCACGCTCGGATCGAGGACGAGGTTGATCCCGCCGATCTCGGCGAGCTGCCGGAGCACGACGCGCAGCAGCGCGCCCTGGTAGTCCACGTCGATCGGGTTTCCGGTGAACACGCGGACCTGGGGAGCGGCCGCTGCAGCCCCGAGCGTCTTCCAGATCTGCGTAGCATGTTCCTGCGGCCTCCCGCTCGCCGCTTGCCGCAAGGCAGCGTGATCGGGCCTGCCTCGCGGCGCTCGCAAAGGTCGGCCTTCGGAACACGCTGCGCAGATCTGGAAAACGCTCGGGGGAGCTGACTGAAGGCTCATCGCGGGCTCTGCGTGAAGCAAAGCGACGACGACTGCGCCTAACGCAAGCCAGTACCGTCCATGCCTCATCGAACGACTCCCCGAGCTTTTCCGAGGGACTTGCGGACCGGCCGGGGTGGTGACCCGGCGCCGCTGCCGGGCAGGCTCATGAATGTCACCCCGCTCGCGTCGATGCTCTCGATCGTGGCGTCGAGCAGACGATCGTTGGGCCGGCCGACAAACGTGCGCCGGTTGGGCGCCTGAAGCATCGCGGAGATCGTGTCGCCCGCGCGCACGATTCCCGTGACGGTCACCTGGTCAACGGCGAGAGCCGACAGTCCGCCAATCCCCGTGGCGGCCGCGGTCCACGATCCGCTTGCCGCGGAGCCTTTCTCCCCGGCAATGTCGGTCACGTCGTGAAACGGATCGCGGCCGCTCGTCGCGCCAATTTCTTCCAGCGCCAACGCGGCCGCGCCGGAACTCGTCTCCGTCACGACCGAGGCGCTGACTGTTCGGGACCCGCCTGTCGTTCCGGCCCGCTTGATCGTGATGTCCCGGATGCCGCCGACGCGCCCGCGCGACACGAGGTACGCGAGGAATCTCACGATTTCATGGAACCCGCCCTCCAGGGCGAGCTGGAGCCGCCTGCCCTCTCCCGAACCTTCTTTCGCCGCTTCCGATGTCGAAAACGTCGTCAAGACAGCTCCCGTCGCGATCGCGGCGGCGTTGAGAACGTCGAGGATGTGTTCGGAAGCTTCCGCGGGCTCGGCTGCGCGCGAATCCGCAACTCGGGCTTCGAGGGCGCGTACTTCCTGCCGCAGGGCAGGTAATCCCGTCGATGTGTGACGAAGACGAGCGACCTCCGAGCGCGCCGAGGCGACGCGAGCTTGCTGCGATTGGCGGAGCAGGCGCTCGGGGACCAGCCAGGTTTGCCAGGCGCCCAGCAGAACCGACAGGGTCAGAAGGACGAGGACCAGTCCCTGCGATCGGACAGAGAGACGGCCGAAACCGCGAACCACACGAACCGCCGCGCGGGCGGAGCGCCCGCAGGTGGGGCGAGCTGGCGCCCCGTCAGTCCAGGCGAAGGGAGAATCGGACGAACGTCGAGCGCTCGCGAGTCTCCGCGCTGGTGGACACGATTTCAACCGGCGCGGACAACACGCCGGCGACGTGGATACGTTCCGCGAACTCCGTCACCGCCTCGAGCGATCGGGCGCGGCCCTCGATTTCAAACTGTGTTCCGCGCAGGCGGATGCCGGTGAGCAGCACATCCTCCGGCACGCTGTCGCCGACGGCCGCCAGCACCCGAACCGGCGCCGACCGCGCGGCTGACTCCTGGACCCTTGCGGCCAGCTTCTCGGTGAGCTCTTTTTTGCGCGTCTGGAGTTCCGCGGCCTCGCGCGCGCCCAGGCGCATCGTCTCGAGCTCACCCTCCAGAACACCGGCCTCCCGATCGAGACGCGCGGTGTCAGCGGTCACGGACCAGGTTGCGAGGCCGGCGATCAGCGCCGCGCCCAGGACTGATGCGACTCCAAACCACGCGGCGCGATACGGCGGGGCAACCGGCCGCGCTTCAATCGAGCGCGACGATCGCACGAGATTGATCCGGATCATCGATCGTCGTGCCGCATCGCGAGGCCCACGGCGACGGCATACGCGGGGCCGGTCAACGCCGCCCCGGTTTCCCCGGCGTTGCCGACCTGCCGGAAGGGATCGAAGACCTGCACGGGCGCGCCGAGCTCGGCCTTCAGCATGTCGAAGAGCCCCGCCGCCTGCCACGCGCCGCCGGACACGGCGATCCGGCCGATTTTCGCGGCCTGGTCGGTTTCCCGGTAGAAATCGATCGTGTTCCGGATTTCCGTCGCCAGCTGCTGGCTGGCGTCGTGAAGGACCTCCGTTACTTTCTTCTCGTTCACGCGTTTCGAGAACTTCCCGCGGACCATCTCGCGAGCGACTATTTCATCCACGCCGCCTTCGCGCATCAGCGAATCGACGTGCGACTGGCCGCCAATCGGGATGTGCCGGCTGAACACCGGATCGCCGCGCTCGAGCAGACACACGATCGTGCCGCTCCGGCCGACGTGTATCAGGGCGGTAAGCGCGTCGGCCCGCTCCGGGTAGTTCATCTGATACGCGTTGGCGAGCGCGAACGCCTCGACATCGACCACGGCGGGAGTGCGTCCGCTGTGTTCGATGACCATCATGCGCTCGCCGATCCGCTCCTTCTTTGCCGCGACCACCAGCACGTCCACGCCGGATTTCGACGAGGAGGAGCCGCCGGTGGAGACGATGCGGTAGTCGAGCTGACATTCGCTCAGATCGAAGGGGATGTGGGCCTCGGCTTCCCAGGGAATCCGGTCGTTGAGATCGGATTCTTCGAGGGCCGGGAGCCACAGCCGCTTGACGATCACCGCGTGCCCGGGGAGCGCGGTCGCGACCCGCGCCTTCTTCAGCCGGAACGAGTCGATGAGTCGCGTCACCGCGCCGCTCACGAGGGCCGGCTCGAGCGTCGCGCCGTCCTGAATGCAGTTGTCGGGCAGCGATTCCTCGCCGGCGGCCACGAGCGTCCAGGAGCTGCGCCCTTTCTTGAGCACGACGGCGCGAACGGCGCTGGAACCGATGTCGAGACCAACGGTGGGGGTGCGGAACGCGGAGTTCAGGACCATGAGCGGCAGCCGTAATCGCAAGCCTGATGCCAGACTTGCCGGTGACGCGCGCGACGCGTCGCGACCGATTTCCAAAACCTGCGCGGCCCGACGAGAATCGGTCGGGAGCCCTCGTGATTTTTAGGCAATTACGAGATGGTAATCGAAAATACAACCTTTCCCATCGCCTGGATCAGGCCTGAAATGGGGCGAAACCCGGTTCACAAGATTGACAATTTTTCAATGGACCCCTATGCTTGAGGTTTGCCGTTCCTGTGATCCGCCCAGCACGTCCAGGGCGGCGTCCTGAGGCAGCTTACAGGGATTTCAGGGAGAACGATGGCTAGGAGTGCGTCCGCTGCGAAGGCCTCGACGGGGCCCAAGGTCACCACGACTGACCGGCAGTGGCACATCATCGATGCCGACGGCCAGGTGCTCGGCCGGGTGGCGAGCAAAGCGGCGCGCGTGCTGCAGGGCAAACACAAGCCGACCTGGGCACCCTACCTCGATCGTGGCGACCACGTGGTCATCGTCAACGCCGCGCGCGTGCGCCTCACGGGCCGCAAAGAGGAACAGAAGATCTACCGCCGGCACTCCGGCTACGAAGGCGGCCTCAAGGAAGAGCGGGCGAAGATCGTCCGCCAGAAGAATCCGATTCGGCTCGTCGAGGACGCCATTCACGGCATGCTGCCGAAAACCAAGCTCGGCGAGGCGATGTACCGCAAGTTGAAGGTCTACTCCGCCGGCGACCATCCCCACGCCGCGCAGAAGCCACAGAAGCTCGAGGTCGCGTAACTTGGCTACAACGCAATACTACGGAACCGGCCGCCGCAAGACGTCGACGGCCCGCGTGTTCCTGCGTCCCGGATCGGGCACAATTACCGTAAACTATCGTCCGATCGAGGCGAGCTTCCCTGCCGAGTCGCTGAGACTGGTCATCCGCCAGCCGCTGGTCGTGACCGAGACCGCTGAGCGATTCGATGTGCTCGCCACGACTGCGGGCGGCGGCGTCGCCGGTCAGGCTGGCGCGCTGCGCCTCGGCATCGCCCGGGCGCTGGTCGACTATGACGCGGAGTTGCGGGCCCGGCTGCGCAAGGCCGGGCTGCTCACGCGCGACCCCCGCGCCAAGGAGCGCAAGAAGTACGGTATGGCCGGAGCCCGTAAACGGTTCCAGTTCAGCAAGCGTTAATGACGGCAGCCGAATCCCGGTCCGGGGTTCCAGAGGGAGACTAATCGGTTTGAACGCGATCGCGATGAAAGACCTCCTGGAGGCCGGCGTCCACTTCGGCCACCAGACCAAGAGGTGGAACCCGAAGATGAAGCAATACATCTTCGGCGAACGCAATGGCATCTACATCATCGACCTTGGCCGGACGGCCAAGTTGTACCGCGATGCGGCCGAGTTCGTCTCCAACGTGTCCGGGCAGAACGGCACCGTGCTGTTCGTCGGCACCAAGCGGCAGGCGCAGGATGCGATTGCCGAAGAAGCGCAGCGCTGCGGCATGTTCTTCGTGAACCAGCGCTGGCTCGGCGGGCTGCTCACCAATTTCACGACGATTCAGCGGAGCCTGGCGCGCCTGCGCGAGCTCGAGGCGATGGCCACGGACGGTCGCTGGGAAACGCTGTCCAAGAAGGAAATCGCGCGCCTCGAGAAAGAGCGCCGCAAGCTCGCCAAGAATCTCGACGGCATCCGCGGCATGAACCGCCTCCCCGATATCGTCTTTATCGTGGACACCAAACACGAGCAGATCGCGGTCGACGAAGCGCGGAAGCTCAAGATTCCGGTGATTGGCGTGGTGGACACCAACTGCGATCCGGACGAAGTCGATTACGTGATTCCGGGCAACGACGACGCCCTCCGGTCGATCCGGCTGTTCGCCGCGGGCATCGCCGACGCGGTGCTCTCCGGCCGCGGGATGGCCGATCAGCCGCCAGAAGCCGCCGAGACGAAATCGCGCGCGCACGCACCGGCGACGGCGTAGTCAGGCGCTAGGCCATAGGCCAAAGGCCGAAGTTTTCAAAACCCAAGGCCCGGGATGGGGCAAGTCAACGTTCGGCCAATTCGGTTTCCGCATCACCATGTCCATCAACATCCCCGCTGAACTCGTCAAGAAGCTGCGCGACCGCACGGGCGCCGGCATGATGGAGTGCAAGGCCGCCCTCCAGGAAGCCAACGGTGACATCGAGGAGGCGACGACCATCCTCCGCAAGCGCGGGCTCGCCCACGCCGCCAAGAAGTCCGGCCGCGCCACGAGCGAGGGCCTCATTGGCGCCTACATCCATCAGGGAGGCAAGATTGGGGTCCTCGTCGAGCTCAACTGCGAGTCCGACTTCGTGGCCAAGACCGACGATTTCCAGACGCTCCTCAAGGAACTGGCCCTCCAGGTGGCCGCCGCCAACCCGCAGTACGTCCGACGCGAGGACGTCCCGGCCGACGTGCTCGACCGCGAGCGGGCGATTTACCGCGCCCAGATGGAGAATTCCGGCAAGCCGCCCCAGGTGATCGACAAGATCGTCGAGGGCAAGCTCGGGTCGTTCTACGAGCAGACTGTGCTGGTCGACCAGCCGTCCATCCGCGACCCCAAGCAGACGGTGAGCCAGATGGTGCAGGCCGCTATCGCGAAGCTCGGCGAAAACATCGGGATTGCACGGTTTGTGAGGTTCAAGGTCGGCGAGCAGCCATAGGGGGACGGGTCTAGCTCGCGCAAGCGAGACCCGTCCCCCTGGTCTAGCTCGCGCAAGCGAGACCCGTCCCCCTATAATCGTCGTTCGTGTCACCAGGGCCGGCCTACTCTCGCGTTCTCCTCAAACTCTCCGGTGAAGCCCTCATGGGCGAGCAGACCTTCGGGATCGACCCGACGGTCGCGACCCAGGTCGCCCGCGAAATCGGCGAAATCCAGCAACTCGGCGTCCAGGTCGCCGTCGTCATCGGCGGCGGGAATATCTTTCGGGGTCTCGCGGCGAGCGCGCGCGGCATGGATCGGTCGACAGCCGACTACATGGGCATGCTCGCGACCGTCATCAACGCCCTCGCCCTGCAGGACGCGCTCGAGCAGCTGGGCGTGACGACGCGCGTGGCGACCGCCATCGAGATGCGGGCGGTCGCCGAGCCGTTCATCAAGCGCCGCGCCATCCGACACCTCGAAAAAGGGCGCGTCGTCGTCTTCGCGGCCGGCACGGGAAATCCCTATTTCACGACGGACACGGCCGCGGCCCTTCGTGCCATGGAAATGCGCGCCGAGGTGATTTTGAAGGGCACCAAGGTGGATGGCGTCTACACCGCCGATCCGCTCCAGGTGAAAGACGCCAAGCGGTACGAGACCATCTCCTATCTCGAGGTACTCGAGAAGGGCCTGAAGGTCATGGACGCCACCGCGATCTCGCTTTGCATGGACAACAAGCTGCCGATCGTGGTGTTCGACCTCCGCGAATCCGGCAATCTGCGGCGGGTCATCATGGGGGACCCGGTCGGGACGACGGTCATGGCGTAGGCAATGACCTCCGAGGTCATTTTTTGCGATTTCCGTAAAATGACCTCGGAGGTCTTCAGATTGGGACCGTTATGGATGTCAGTGATCTCAAGAGTCTGAATGCGGAAGTCAAGAAGCGCATGGACGGCGCCATCGATCACGTGCGAAAGGAGCTCTCCGGGCTGCGCTCGGGGCGCGCCAGTGTCTCGCTGCTCGACCCGGTCCACGTGGACGCGTATGGCGCGTCGCTGCCGTTGAACCAGGTCGCCTCGCTGTCCGTGCCCGAGCCCACGCTGATCGTGGCGCAGCCGTTCGATCCGTCGCTGATGTCGGCGATCGAAAAAGCGATTCAGAAGAGCAATCTGGGGCTCAACCCGGCGTCAGACGGCAAAGTGCTGCGGATCCCCATCCCGCCCCTCACCGAGGAACGGCGCAAGGAGATGTCGCGCCTCGTTCACAAGTATGCGGAGGAGAGCCGCAACTCCGTGCGGCAGGTCCGGCGCGACGCGAACGAACGGCTGAAGAAGCTGCTCAAGGACCACAAGATCTCGGAAGACGACGAGCGCAGGGCGCTCGACGAAGTGCAGAAGATCACGGATCACCACGTCGCGATGATCGATGAGCTGCAGCGGAAGAAGGACACGGAGCTGTTAGGGAAATAAGAGACGTGCCGTGCCAATCTGAAATCTGCAATCTGGGAATCTGTGATCTGTGCCCCTATCTGAGAACGTGAATCTGGAATCTGGAAACGAAACCTTGCGTGTCGGCCTTGTCTCCAGATTAGCGATGCGAGATTCCCCGATTCCCCGATAGATTCCAGATTCCCAGATAGATTCCAGATTCCCCGATTCCCAGATTTCCGGATTGCAGATTACAGATTCCCAGATTGCAGATTTCAGATTGACCCCAGCACCGCATGGCCTCTTTCTTTTCTCATCTCGAATGTTCTGTGCCATGCGGTGCGGGTCCTTATGATCCTCGTCAGATCCATCACCTCTGTACCTGCGGCGCTCCCCTTCTGGCGCGGTACGACCTGACCGCCGCCAAGCGGCTCTCGAAATCGTCCTTCGCCGGTCGCGAAGGATCGATGTGGCGCTACAGCGAGCTGATGCCGCTCCTCAATATGTCCGGGCGGGGCGGCGAGCGCGAATCGCCCGTGTCGCTTGGCGAAGGGTGGACGCCGCTGATTCGCACGCGGCGGCTCGGCAAGGCGCTGGGTCTGGAACAGCTCTACGTCAAAGACGAGTCGCTCAACCCGACGAATTCCTTCAAGGCCCGCGGTCTCTCCGCCGCGGTCACGCGGGCGTTCTACCTCGGCGCGAAGGTGCTGTCGATCCCGACCGCAGGAAACGCGGGTAACGCGATGGCCGCGTACGCCGCGCGCGCGAGCCTCGGCGCCCAGGTTTTCATGCCGAAGGACGTGAAGGTTCCGTTCATCCGCGAGTGCGAGATTTATGGCGCCGAAGTCACGCTCGTCGACGGGCTCATCACCGACGCGGGCCGCATCGCCGCCGAGCGAGGCAAGCCCCTCGGCTGGTACGACGTCTCGACGCTCAAGGAGCCGTACCGCATCGAAGGCAAGAAGACGATGGGGTACGAAGTGGCCGAGCAGCTGGGCTGGGCGCTGCCGGACTGGATCATCTATCCCACCGGCGGGGGCACCGGCATGGTCGGGATGTGGAAGGCGTTCGCGGAGATGTCGGCGCTCGGCTGGATCGATCCCGTGCGCCGGCCCCAGATGGTGACCGTCCAGGCCGCCGGCTGCGCCCCGATCGTCCGGGCGTTCGCGGCCGGCACGGAAAAAGCGGCGCCCTGGGAGAACGCGCAGACGATTGCCGACGGCCTCCGCGTGCCGAAAGCGATTGGCGACTTCCTCGTGCTGCGCGCCCTCCGTGAGAGTCACGGCGCGGCCGTCGCGGTCGGCGACGCCGAGATGGTCACCGGCATGAGAGACCTCGGCCGGCTCGAGGGCATCAGCGCCGCGCCCGAAGGCGGCGCCGCGCTGCATGCCCTTCGGATGCTCGTCGGCGAAGGGCGCATCAAGCCGCACGACACGGTCGTGCTGTTCAACACCGGCGGCGCGCTCAAATACCTCGACGTGCTGCAATGATGAGCCGTTCTCACCTCCGCCCGGCGCCAGACCGTTTTGCAGATCTGCGTCGCATGTTCCTGCGCCCTCCCGCTCGCCGCTTGCCGCAAGGCAGCGCGATCGGGCCTGCCTTGCGGCGCTCGCAAAGGGAGGGCTGCGGAACACGCGACGCAGATCTGCAAAACGCTGGACGGCTCATGACGTTCCGGCGACCCGCGCGATGATCGGCGTTCTCTTCACGGGCGGCACGATCTCGATGCGGTTCGACCCGACGACGGGCGCAGCGGTGCCCGCGCTCAGTGCCGCCGAGATTCTTGCGCAGGTTCCCGATCTGCAATCCGTCGGCGAGATCGAGATTGAAGAATTCGCGCGCATGCCCGGGCCGCACGTGACGCCCGAACAGATGTGGCGGCTCGCCCGCCGCGCCGCCGCCTGGCTCGAACGGCCGGACGTGGATGGCCTGGTCATCACCCACGGCACGGACACGATCGAGGAGACGGCGTACCTGCTCGATCTCGTCCTGATGTCGCCGAAGCCGGTCGTCCTCGTCGGCGCGATGCGGACCGTTTCAGATCCCAGCTGGGACGGCCCCGGCAACGTCCTCGCGGCCGCCCGGGTCGCGGCGTGCCCGCTGGCACGTGGGTACGGCGTGCTGGTCGTCATGGACGAGCAGATCCTGCCGGCGCGCGAGGTCCGGAAGGTACACACGGAGTCGTCCGGCTCGTTCGCGACGCCCGAGTTCGGTCCGCTTGGCGTCGTCGACGCCGGCACTGTCCTGTTTCGGCGGGCTCCGCTCGCTCGTCCCGCCTGGCGCGGCGAGGGAGCCGACACCGGTCTTCGCGTCCGGCAACTCGAGACCCGCGTCGAGCTGCTGCAGGTCTACACGGGAATGACCGATCGGCTGATCCGCGTGCTGATGGACGATGGGCTGCGCGGCCTCGCGCTCGTCGCATTCGGCCGCGGCAACGTCCCGCCGCCGATCATGCCGGCGCTCGAGCAGGCCATTCGTTCAGGCGCGCTCGTCACCGTCTCGTCCCGCTGCGTCGCCGGCCGCGTCAAGCCGCGCTACGGCTACGAGGGCGGCGGCCAGCATCTTGCGAAGATTGGCGCGTTGCTCGCCGGGGATCTGTCGGGCGCGAAAGCGCGGCTGCTGCAGATGGTGGTACTTGGGATGTCTTCAAACATCATCGAGGCAGCGACCATCGTCCGGGAGACTACCGGCGCGTAGCCTCAACCGAAGGGTCAGCCGTCGGTACGACGGACCTGAAAAGCGCTCGTCGGTACGACGGTCCTGAAGGCGCATGTCGGTACGGCGGGTACTTGGAACGTTCTGACGCTGGCCATCTTCTTTAAGAAATAAAGATGACCTTCGTCAGCAGGCTCCAGGTACCCGCCGTACCGACGAGTGCTTTTCAGGCCCGTCGTACCGACCAGCGCCTTTCAGACCCGTCGTACCGACGCCGCTCGCGAGCCCTCGCGTTCGACCCGCTCGCGAGCTAGTCTCCGAAGGCTATGCCCACGTTCCTCGCGGTCTTGACGACATCGCCGTCGATCGGCACCTTTCTGGTCCGTCCGACGACACATTCGAGTGGAACGGCGACGATGTCGGGCGATTTGAGCGCCGTCATCACGCCGAATTCCCCGTCTTTCAAGAGGTCCACCGCGAAGCTGCCGAACCTCGTGGCCAGCACCCGATCGTACGCCGAGGGCGTGCCGCCGCGCTGCAGATGGCCGAGCACGACGTAGCGTGTTTCCTTCTTGGCCATGTGCTCCAGCTCGATAGCAATCCGTTCGCCGATGCCGCCCAGTCGCTCGACCTTGTCGGGCGATCCGGCTTTGACGATGACATGCGTCCCTCCCGCCGGGAACGCGCCTTCGGCAACGACAACGATGCTGAAGCGGGCACCGAGGCGCTCGCGCTCCTCGAGGCGCGCGACCACTTTGTCGAGGTCGAAGGGGATTTCCGGGATCAGCACGACGTCCGCGCCGCCGGCGATGCCCGCGTAGAGCGCGATCCAGCCCGCGTGCCGTCCCATCAATTCGACGACCATGATGCGGTGGTGCGCCTCGGCGGTCGTGTGCAGCCGATCGATCGCTTCCGTCGCGAAGTTCACCGCCGTATCGAACCCGAACGTCATCGTCGTCTCGGCGATGTCGTTGTCGATGGTTTTCGGCACGCCGACGATCGGAATCCCGCGCTTGTGGAACGCGTGCGCGATGGTGAGCGTGCCGTCGCCGCCGATCACGATGAGCGCATCGAGACCGAGTTTCTTGAAATTCTCGCAGCACCGGTCGGAGTAATCGACCGGCCCCTCGTCGGTCTTGTGCGGATACGCAAACGGATCGCCGCGGTTGGTCGTGCCGAGGATGGTGCCGCCGAGCCGGAGAATGCCCGTCACGTCGCGCAGCGTCAGCCGACGAGTCCGTTCGGGATAGATCAGGCCGTCGAAGCTGTCCTCGATGCCGAGGCACTCGATGCCGGAGTTCGTGGCGGTTTTCACGACGGCGCGGATGACGGCATTCAGACCGGGGGCGTCACCGCCGCCGGTGAGCAGACCAATGCGACGAACGGAAGCGGACATCGCGCCAGTGTATGCCGGGCCTGTGAAACCCGCATGACGGCGAGGACGCGCCCTCCTGTGCCATTCTGTGCTCAGTGGAACATCACCATACGTTGGCCGTTCTCGTCGGGGGAGGACCTGCGCCCGGCATCAACAGCGTCATTGGGGCGGTGACGATTCGGGCCCGGCTCGAGGGGCTCGACGTGCTCGGCATTCGCGACGGGTTCGAGTGGATCATGCAGGGCGACATCGACCACGTCGTCCCGCTGACGATCGAGACCGTGAGCCGCATTCACTTTCGCGGCGGGTCTTACATCGGGATCTCACGCGCCAATCCCAACACCCAACCTGAGCACCTCGAGAACTCGATTCGATCGCTGCTCCGCCTCAACGTGTCGCGGCTGCTGACGATCGGCGGCGATGACACCGCGTTCTCGGCGATGTCGCTCGACCGTCAGGCCGCCGGCCGCATCCGCGTGGTGCACGTGCCGAAAACGATCGACAACGATCTCGATTTGCCGGCGCACGTCGACACGTTCGGGTTCCAGTCGGCGCGCCATTACGGCGTCGAGATCGTCAAGAACCTGATGGTCGACGCGAAAACCACCTCGCGGTGGTATTTCGTCATCGCGATGGGCCGCAAGGCGGGACACCTGGCCCTGGGCATCGGCAAGGCGGCCGGCGCGACGTTGACGATGATCGGGGAGGAATTCAGGCCGCCCATCCGGCTGCAGACGATCGTCGATACGCTGGCTGGGGCCATCATCAAGCGGCTCAGCGAGGGACGTCGCGACGGCGTGGCGGTCATCGCCGAGGGGCTGGTGCTTGGCGTCGCGCCCGAGGATCTCGCGGGCATCGAGGACGTCGAGCGCGACTCCCACGGTCACCTCCGCCTCGACGAGGTGAACCTGGGCGAGATCCTCAAATCCAAGGTGCTGGAGCGGCTTCACGCGTTCGGCCTCAGATCGACGATCGCGGCGAAGAATATCGGCTACGAGCTCCGCTGCGCCGACCCGATTCCGACCGACATGGAGTACACGCGCGATCTCGGCTACTGCGCCGCCAAATACCTGCTGGCCGGCGGCCACGCCGCGATGATCTCGATGCAGGGCGGCCATTTCGTCCCGATCCCCTTCAGCGAGATGCTGGACCCCGACACCGGGCGGACGCGCGTGCGGCTGGTCGACACCAGCTCGACACGCTACGCCATCGCCCGCCGGTACATGATCCGGCTGCGGCGCGACGACTTCGAAGATCCGCATACGCTGGCGAAGCTGGCGACGACTGTCAGCCTCTCCGAGCCGGAGTTCCGGCGCCAGTTCGAGCATCTGGTCGCGGCCGAACCGCCGCCACTCGTGTTCGATGCCGAAGGCGAACACGTATCGACTCCTGATGCATCCGGTGCTAAAGAGCGGTCAGGAGTCGATGAGAGGTGATGACGCTCCGAACCTGCGAACCATCCAGCTGCCGGCAAGCGCACCCGCCAGGCCGAGAAGAATGTCGGTGTTGTCCGGGTAGCGCGTGGGAAGCAGGAGCTGGCCGGCTTCGACAACCACAAAGAAAACTGCGGTCGACACCGACGCGGCCGCGACCGCGCTGCGTCGGTAGCCTGCGGAGGTGGCCTTGATCCACCAGCCGAGGAAAATGCCGATTGGCACGCCCAGCGCCAACTTGACGAGCAGCTCGCCGACAGCTTTGGTCTCGGGATTCTGATAGTAGCCGTAAAAGGGAGCCTCGAAGATCATCGGAATGCGCGGCCGAATCACCTCTCCCGAGAGTTGGAAGTCGAACGGACTCCAGCTGTAGAGGATGCACACCCCCAGCGACACGGCGAGACCCGCGATCGGAATCCGCGACGATGGCGCGCGCGCCGGACGCTCTCGATTCGACAGGACGCGCGACGCCACCCACACTCCCGCCGCAACCCCGATCGCGTTCACGAAAAAATCGACGACATCGGCGGTTCGCGACAGGACGAACACTTGCGCGACTTCGATGAGCCCGACGAATGCCCATCCCAGCAACAGCGCCAGGCCAGGGTGATGCCGGCGGCCCGACGGCAGCCCCACGAGGCATGCGAGCAGGCCGATCGGAATGGAGAGCGCCAGGTCCGCGAGGCTCGCCGGCAAAACGTCCCACGACAGGGCCGGCGAGCCCATCGGATTCAGCACGATCAGGCCGTTCCGGTATTTCTCGGCGAGCAGTCCCAGATCGAGCGTGACGTCGAGCGGCAGCAGCATGGCAATGGCCCGGCCCGCCGCGAACGCCATGAGCCCAAGGCGTAGAGCATCGCGCCGGCGGTCCGATCCATGACGCTCGGTCCAACGGACGATGTCCCTCGAGAAGAACAGCCAGGCGCTCAGCCCGGCAATCACGCCCGCAGTCTGCGCTGTCACGTCCGCGAGCGAGGGCGTGCGCCCAGGCACGAGCACCTGAAGGAACTCAATCGCGAAGCTCAGCGCGATCGAAAAGAGAACGAGCGCGACCGCGGCGAGCAGGCCGCGGGCGCGGCGCCGTGGAGCGGCGAGAACCGCGCCACCGCCGAAAAAGCCCAGCGGGCCGAAGAGCAGGACGTTGCCGGCGAAGTTGGAGCGTGAGCCGAGGTTCGTCTCGAGCGACCGCAGGAACGCTTCGGTGAGCGTCGCATCGGGTGGCCGGGAGAAGTTGAACGGAACGAGGCTGATGTAGGCGACGAACGCCGCCGTGAGGGCGGCAAGGACTGCACACCACCGGCGCAGGTCGCGACTTCCGGATCGCGAATCTGCGTTGGATTCCTGGATTCGTCATTGACCCGCCGGAGGTGCCCCATCGACAGGATGATTCTGATGCTTGTCGGAGATTTCAGGGAGGACAGTAGCCGGCGAATGGCGTGTTAGACTTGAAGGTCGCGGCCCTGCTCGCCGAGCGTGCAGACGGACATGGCCGGTTTCAAGGTTCGACCGTTCGCAGTTTGAAGTTCCCCGAAGTGGGCGGCTAGCTCAGCTGGGAGAGCGCCGCGTTCGCAACGCGGAGGCCGCGAGTTCGAGCCTCGCGCCGTCCACCAGCCTTTTCAATAACTTACGAGCACCTCGGTTGCACGGTGCTTGGCCACCGGGGTGCGGCTGGGGTGCTCGCCATGACGGCCGACAGCAGTACCCGAATGGCTGCTGATGCGATGCAACCCGAGAGCCTCGGTTCCTACTTCCGTTCTTTCTCGCGAAACCCCTTCACAGCCCTTGCCAATTTGGTCCCGGCGGCAAACGTCAGCTGATCGCCCTCGAACTCGCACCGATAGAGACCTTGGAGATTTGACGGCACGCGAAGACGCTTATCCCATAGCAGAACGACCTGCTGGTCGTACAGAACGAAAGCAGCTCCGATTTCGATCAAGACATTGTTGTTGATCGTGCCGGCGGTCGCGGCGCCATCATCGTCGGCCGTGACAATCATGATGCCCGCTTTGCACCGCCTCATGGCTGCGAGCACTTTTTGCGGTACGGGGATCGCAGTCGTTTCCTCTTCAACGGCCACTTCAAATTCGATGTCGTAAAGGCTGAGTACATCCTTCACCTGTTCGACGATCCCGGTGTTCTTTCCGTGGGTGATAAACACCCTGAATTTCGCCGACTCGCCTGTTTCTGTCCGCGGCTCGGTCTTTTCGCCAGCAGCCGCTGGCGGCGGCGGTTCCTTATCATCCGTTTCATCTTGGTTGTACTCAGAGTGACAGGGGAAGGCCTCAGGTCGTCCGTCGACACGAAAGCGCCGGTCTTTGTCTCGTGAATGAATCCGACGAATGGGGGATGTCCCAGTAGCTGTTGAAAATTGAAAGCGGCGGCTCCGCACTGCTCGTGATACCACGAGTGGTGACTAAGCCCGAGGCGAGAGCCTCACAGAAGGAGCCGCCATGAAGAAGTCTCACATAGCCCGTTCCGTTCCCCAAGACGAATCCCCGCTGCGTCGGTCTGCCCCTGGTCGATCTGCTGGTCGATACGCGGACCGAGTTGCTCGAGCTCGTGACCGATCCGGCTTGCAGGTGCTGACCGCCATGCTGGAGGAGGACCGCACCGCCGTGTGTGGCCCGCGGTACGCGCATGAACCCGATCGGCCGGCGAGTCGGGCCGGCCGCGTGCGCAGCGAAGTCGTGCTCGGCGGTCGCAAGGTCGCGATTCAGCGGCCCCGCGTGCGGACGGCCGACGGGCGAAGTGCCGCTGCCGACCTTCCAGACCATGGCCAGCGCGATCCGCTGGATCGGCGCGTCGTCGAGCAGATGCTCGTCGGCGTCGCCACGCGGCAGTACGCGCGGAGCTTGGACGCCTTGCCGGCCGACGTGCCGAGTCGCGGCACGAGCAAGAGCGCGGTGAGCCGACGGTTCGTCGCGAAGACGAAGACCCAACTGGAAACCTGGCAGGCCACGGCCGTTGGAGGATCTGGCGCTCGCGGTCTTGCTGCTCGACGGCGTGCATGTCGGCGAGCACTGCCTCATCGTGGCGCTGGGCGTCACGGAAGACGGCACGAAGCACGCGTTGGGCCTGTGGGACGGCTCGACGGAAAACAGCACCGTCTGCCAGAGCCTGCTCGCGAATCTCCAGAGTCGAGGGCTGCGCACCGACCGCAGTCTGCTGGTGATCCTCGACGGCTCGAAAGCGCTGCACAAAGCGGTCCGGATGATGTTTGGCGAGGCGGCGCTCGTGCAGCGGTGTCAGATCCACAAACTCCGGAACGTGCTCGACCATCTGCCGGAGCGTCAGCGGCCGTGGGTCAAGGCCATCCTGCAGCGCGCCTACCGCCAAGACGACGTCGCGACGGCCAAGCGGCTCCTGCAGGATCTGGCGCGCCGCCTCGACCACGAGTATCCCAGCGCGGCCGAGAGCGTGCGCGAAGGCCTCGAGGAGACGCTCACGATCATCGGGCTCCACCTGTCGCCGACGCTGCGTCGTTCGCTGAGCACGACCAACGCGGCCGAAAGTCTCATCAGTCGAACCCGTCACGTGAAGCGGAACGTCAAGCGCTGGCGCGGTGGACAGATGGTGCTACGCTGGGTCGCCGCCGGCGTCCTGGAAGCCGTCAAAGGCTTTCGTCGATCTCAAAGGCCACAAGGAAATGCCGAAGCTCGTCGCTGCTCTGCGTGCGCGTGATCAACAACTCGGACTCGTGAAGGAAGACGTGGAGAATGTCGCGTAGTCGTCAACTGAGCCGCCGCTGAATTTCAACAAGCGACGGGACATCCCCGACGAATGCACCATTGTCTTTTAGAACAGTAAGTGCCTCGTTGACCAGATTCGTGCGGCACCCCAAAATCATGCTGCAAGACGTTCTTGGCAATGTGGTCCGGCGGAAATTTCGCCCTCTCATACTTTTCAAATAATCGCGCGCACACCTTCGGCTTCAGTGCCGACTCAGCGCGTGCTGTTACGTCATCGCCTTCCTCGACGGGAGCCGTGACGCGGACGGCCGAAATCTGTAAGCTGATTCGTTCCGCGTTGTAAGCGGCGCTCGTGAGACCGTAGGCAGCAGCGGCACCGGTAAGACTCCGCCACGCTGACGATGTTGGAGACACTTCCAATGCAAGCGCAACTTGATGAGGTGCCGTCGGACGGCTTGCGAAATTGTCCGCGATCGCCTCAGCGACTGTCAGTGCTCACGCAATGAATGGCGAGGAAGGTCCGTCTGCAGCATCCGCGTTGCGAACAGCTGTCGACTCACTCGCCGGTGTAGATGTTTTCTTCTTTTCCACACAATCCCCCTTTGAGCTCCCGAGGAAAACGCCATGTCGGCAGACTTGACGGTGACGAACGAACTGCACAGATCGCCAAGCCGACGATCCTGTCTGCAGTGATCAACTCAACTGCCGAGCGTCGTTTGCCGTATTCCCCTCCAACGCGTGTGGAGATCACGGCTTCCTCCGCTACGAGCCCTATGAGGGCCATGGTCAATGCGGCCTCCGAGCGCAGCTCCTTATCTACGGTCTGGGATGGCAACAGTCCTTTGAGATGCTCTGAATGGGCCACTTTCGCGACAGCGATTTGACCTGTACGCGTCGATGACATCCTTCTGAATGTCGTCAGCGTGGTGATCGGCGTACTGCGCCTGCCAGTAATCGATCGCTGCTGCTAAGACTGGATGGTCGACATTCAGGAGAACGCAGCCTTCTGGAAACTCCGGGTCATTGGGCTGCCAAGCAGCAAGCATTCCTTCCCCGACGCTGTCTTGACGGACCACTCGATAACGCGGAATTCCTCCGGCTACCTTGACCTTCGCCGCAGGAACCGATCCCGGGTTGTGCCCAGTTGGCCCCTCCATTTCGTCCGCCAATCCGTTCTCTGAAAGGGCGTGCAACAACGGGCCTGAGTTGCACCTTCCGTACATGTCGAGGTCTCGGTTCAACGCCGGGTTGATTAGGCGAGGTAGTATCGGTCCCGCCCATACGCGCTCTCAGTCGAGCTATTCTCCACCGCGCACCAAAAGGTCGGCGAGGCGCTGTCTCCACTCGATGTCGTCGACTGTCCCGCTTTGACCGACTCGTGCGGCTCGAACCGCGTCGATGATGGCTCCAGGCATCTGATCGGAAAACTCAGTCCCCCATTTCGAGAACGGTAGCGGTTCACCAGCCGACGGTCCTCCCTTGAGCAGGAGGGCGTTACGATCCGTGCGCGGATAGATGCCCTGACCGCTCGGCCCAAGCTCAGGCGGTCTGACGATCAACCAAAGCCGACCGCGAACAGTACTTTCGCTGATGCCGAATGACCGGTAGAGAGATGGATGAGCATTGAAATGGTACAGCTCATCTCTGTACAGAGCTGCGAGGTAGCCACCGATCGCAGCGTAGGATTGAATAGCGGGTCGATCCCCTTCCCACAAGTACCAATCGATCTCTACCCCACCGTTGAGATTGACGGTGCCTGACGACTTCATGCCGCCTTTCGCAAATGACTGGTCTGCATACTCAATGAAGTGCTTTGCACCGAGGATTGTGCGCTGATTCGTTCGACGATCAGTGCCGATTTTCGGCTGAGCTCCATGTGCGTCGGTTACAGAACGTGGCCAGCTCGACTTCTCCGTTGTCCTAAGTTCATCGACGAGAAGATGGACATCGTCAGGGATTGTCCAAAGGCGGCGATTGAGAAATGCCGAAATACCCTTGATGTCGCTTTCCGTTCAGATTCGGATCGCCTTGGACGGTGTCGTCAGTGGCAGTGTTGCCCAACAGGACTATGACCGTTCCGTGGTCTCCTAGCCACTCGGGTTTTATTGCGGCCCAGTTACATCCATGGTCAGGATCGTCGTACGGCGTGTAGACGACTTCCCTTGAAGTGTCCCCTGTACTGAGGTCCTCGGCATCAACAACACGCAGACCGTACTCGCCAGTTGTTTCGTCGTGCTGCAGCCAGATCATTGAGGGATCGCCATCAACCCATGACACAACGACAATCCCATACCGATTCCAAGGAAGCAGTGAGGTCTTAGCGCCGACGCCGAAGTTTTCATGAACGCCACCGATCGGCTTTCCGCCACCGCCGAAGGTGTTGAAAAACCCGACGAGCTCCTCCGCGCTCATGCCGCGGCCGTCGTCAGCGATTAGTCGACGGTAAACCCCAAGATTCTCGACCGCCTGCCATTCGACGCCGAATTCGATCCGGCGTGCCTTAGCCTCGATCGCGTTAACGTAGAGTTCGCGCACCCACTGGAAAGCTCCGCCTTCCCGATATGTGCGTTCGATGAAGTGCTGGGTACCTGCCGTTTTCATCGGCAGGATCTGGACAGATCCTGAGGACATACACGCTCCTTCCCAAGGACGAACGCCCTTGAGCATTTCGCCTAGGGCGTGAAATGCCCTAGACGGCAACCCTTAGGATACGCGTGTCTGCCGGCGGAAGACAAGTACGTGGCGCCGTGCCCGCTATCTCGGCACGCCGATGGCCCGTCGGCTCAAGAAGGGCAACACCGGGGGCAGACCCTCAGAGGCTCTGACTTCCCCGATTTCGAGGTTAATGGTGGCTTGAGCGGTAAGTGGGGACTTAGAGGCCAAAGTTCGGCTAAAGTCATTCCCGCCATGGAAAGAGCAGCCAAGCACGCGCATCACGGCGAGAAGATGATTGAGGTGAAAGTGCGGTTCTGGACCGACAAAATTGCCGCCCAGAAGGGCAAGATCATCCCGAAAAGTGCGTGGACATCGGGTGTCGTTCGCATCGAACGAAACGCAGCGCACGGGATAAGACCTTCTGCTCCGGTTCCGTTCAACTCGCTGCTGGATCTCGGCACTGCCATCGAAAAGGTCCTCATCAAACACGGCGTTGCCCTGCGTCCCAGCAGGAAGATGCGGAAGTACGTCTCTGCCCGCCCGTTAGATGCCTGAAGGGTTCAGCGGAGGCTTTTCGTCTTCGCAACGCCGAGGCCGCGAGTTCGAGCCTCGCGCCGTCCACCAATCTTCTCGCTCTGATGTCCAGGGCCGCCAGAGCTGGGGGTGCCAAGCCAGCCTTCGCTCTTTATCCCTATCGCCTGAGCACAGAGGGCCAGTTCAGGACGACGGTGATCGGCTCCTGGCTCGTCGCGCCCCCGCCTCGATCCGAATCAAGAACCAGTCGCGACCCGTCGTGAGACCAGACCGGCCCATGATCAGTCGCAGGATCTGTCGTCAGCCTGACCACTGGCTGTCGCCTATCGCCTGACCGTTTTCGTGACCCTCGGCTCCGCAGCACTATGCGTCTGACGCCCCCGCGTCGCCCGCCGGCGGTATTGACAGGGCCGTGGATGTGGACAAGGATAGCTATGTGAATCCACATCAGGTGCGGCGATGAAAACCGTGCAGATGACGCTCGACGCCGCATTGGTGACCCACGTCGACCGCGCCGCCGCGCGCCTGGGGCTCTCGCGCTCGGCCTTCACCAGGCGCGCACTTCGTGAGGCGCTGGAACGGCTGCGCCTCGAGGCGCTCGAACAACGCCATCGCGACGGATACCGTCGCAAGCCCGTGCGTCGCTCTGAGTTCGACGTCTGGGAACACGAGCAGACGTGGCCCGACTGATACGCCGCGGCGAGATCCGCTGGTACCGCTTCTCGAAACCGGACAAAAAACGCCCGGTCTTGATCCTCACGCGAGACTCGGCCCTCGAGTTTCTCGACGATGTGACGATCGCGCCCGTCACGACAACCATCCGGGACATCCCTTCTGAAGTCCTGCTGACGGAAGCCGACGGCCTGCCGCGCGACTGTGCGATCAACCTGGATTACGTGCAGACGGTGTCCAAGGCACGGATCGGGGCGGTCGTCGCGACGCTGCGGTCGAGCAGGATGGGAGAAGTCCGGTCGGCGCTGCTGTTCGCCACCGGGTTCCCGTAGTGCTTCACAACCTCTACGACGAGTGTCATCGATTCCTCGCCAGCTCGAATCGAACCTGACGTTCAATGGATTGCGCCGCGCTGGTCTCGTAGTTGTTGCTCCCCGGGCTCGCCGGATAGCCCACTCTCTCGAACAGTCGCCGCATCGTAGCCGCGCTGATGACATCAAGCGCCTGAGCGATCTCCCGAACGTGCTGTAGTTCATGCCCGAGCGCGGCGAGCCGTTCTTCCTTTCCGAGCGCGCCGTTGACGATGACGCGCAGCATCCGAAGGCCGGCAGCCGCCGATACGAAATGGGTCTCGGCGCGCCAGCTGCCAGGCTCGTAGGAGATTTCCACCGAGGCCCGAACGTCGGAGGCTTCGGTATCGGCGGCCAGTTCGCTTATCGTCACCGACCGGCGCAGCCCTTCCTCGAGCAACTTCCCTGACGCCTCGTCGGTTGGCCGGACTCCCGTTACTGGTCTATCCGGCCTCTGAAGAACACTAAACCCCGTCGCACCAATAGTCTCCGGAACCAACGCCATCGCCCATACCCCGAAGATTGCCGCTGAACGACCCATGGCTGCCTCCCTGGCCGGCCCGCTGGAGCCGGCGCCGGTGCAGGAGGCGGAAGTCGGTCCTGGAAGCAGTCATCTAAGCGGTGTAGGCGTAGAATCGGCCTTGTCCTCAAGCAAACTCATGGCATCCCTCCAGGCCGACCGGGGGCAGATCACCGTCCTCCTGCGCCACTGGCAGGCCGGAGACCCTGTCGCGCTCGATTGGCTGCTGCCGGTGGTTCACGCCGAACTGCGGCGTCTGGCGCGCGTGCACATGCGGGGCGAGCGGACCGGCCGCACGTTGCAACCGACCGCGCTCGTCAACGAGGTCTACCTTCGTCTGGCCGAGCTCCACGCGATGGACTGGCGCGACCGCGCGCACTTTTTCGCGATGGCCTCGCGGCTCATGCGGCGGGTGCTGGTGGATGCTGCGCGCGCGCGCGACGCGGGCAAACGCGGTCGGAGCCTCGTGCGGGTCACGTTCGACGAGGCCCGCGTGCCTGACCCGCGGCCCGATGAGGCACCCGATGTGCTGGCGCTGGACGCGGCGCTGACGGCGCTCGCCGCCGTGGATGAGCGCAAAGCCAGGGTCGTCGAACTGCGGTTCTTCGGAGGGCTGACGGTCGAGGAGACCGCCGAGATACTGAGCGTGTCGGCTCGAGACCGTCGTCCGCGACTGGAGAATCGCAAAGCTCTGGCTCCGCCGCGAGCTTTCGAAGACGGGCCCGGCGATGATGGACGATCGCTGGTCGCGGGTTGACGCGTTCCTGCAGGCGGCCCTTGTGCGACCCGCCTGGCGAGCGGGAGGCCGTTCGTCAGAGATGCGTGCGGAGAGGACGGAGCGCTTCGCGATGAGGTGATGTCACTGCTCGCGCATGCCGGGTCAGCCGGCGGCTTTCTCGAGCTGGCACTCGTCCGAGACGCCGCATGCCACCAAGCCAGGTCAGACGCTTGGGCCGTACACGATTGGGGCGTGGATTGGCGCCGGCGGCATGGGCGAGGTCTATCGCGGACATGACCCGCGCCTCAGCCGGGACGTCGCGATCAAGATCCTGCCAGCCGCGTAGGTGGCCGACCCGGAGCGGCTGCGACGCTTCGAGCAGCGAGGCGCGCGCCGCGCCGCGCTCAACCATCCGAACATCGTCACCATCCACTCGGTCGAGCAGAGCCGGCGACGATCGCACTTCCTGACGATGGAGCTGGTCGACGGCGCGCCGCTGAGCCGAGCGATTCCGCGCGGCGGCCTGGCGCTCGAGCGGTTACTCGAGATCGCGATTGCCGCTCGCCGACGCCGTGGGCGCCGCACACGCGAGCGGCATCGTCCATCGCGATCTCAAGCCGGCCAACGTGATGATTACGCGTCGACGGCCGCGTGAAGGTCCTCGACTTCGGCCTGGCGAAGCTCAAGCCGCTGCAGCGACGCCGGCAATCTGACGACCCGATCCGCCCGCCGTACTCACCGCCGAGGGATATTTCGCTCGGCACGGTCGCCTACATGTCGCCCGAGCAGGCCGAAGGACGCGACGTCGATCACCGCTCGGACATCTTCTCGCTGGGGGTCCTGCTCTACGAGCTGGCCACGGGGCAGCGGCCGTTCACTGGGGAAAGCAGCTTGTCGGTGTTGTCGGCGATCCTGAAGGACACGCCGCCGTCGCATCACGCGAGCTGAAGCCGGCATTCCCCCGCGAACTCGGGCGGATCGTCCGGCGCTGCCTTGTGAAGGACCCGGACCGTCGCTACCAGTCGGCCAAGGACGTGCGTAACGAGCTCGAGGAGCTGCGGCAGGAGATCGCAGGTGGTGCACTGGAGCGGCCTGACTCAGAGGCGGGCCGTCTGCGGCGCTGGAAGTCGTTCGCCTGGATTGCCGCCGGCATAACCGCGCTGACTGCAATGGCGGTCGGTTATCTTGCCTGGCGCGATGCCATCGACTGGCAGCCGCGACCGCAACTCAGCAACCATCGCGAGCCGGGTCGAGTTCAGCGTTCCCGTGCCTGACTCGGTCAAGACATACAGAGCTTATCGGTGTCGCCGGATGGCACGCAGCTCGCGTTCGTCGGCGGAGGTCAGTTGTGGCGGTTCGAGCTCGCGACTCGGAGTACCAGCGCGGTCACAGGAGTAGTCGGTGTTCCGCAGCTTCCCTTCTGGGCACCGGACGGGCGGTTCATTGCGTATTTTCAGGCCAACACTCTCATGAAGATCCCGGCCTCGGGTGGCGCTCCGACGAAGGTCTGCGCCCTCGAGGGCGCACCACGCGGAGGGACGTGGGGTGCAGAAAACACGATCGTCTTCGCACGAGTCAAGACGGGTCTGTTCCGAGTGCCGGCGGTGGCGGGTGGAGTCCCCGTAGCCATTACACAGCTAAGTGGTGATGAGGAAGGGCACTTGTGGCCTCAGTTCCTGCCTGACGGCCGGCATTTCACCTACATGTCATTTGAATCACTGAACAAGGTGTATATCGCGTCCCTCGATCCCGATGTGCCGCGCCGCCTTGTCGCACCGGCCCACGGAGTCCAGATTGACTTGGCCAGCCGCGCGTTTGCGTTGTCGGGATTTCTATTGACCGCCGAAGAAGGCAGGCTCAGGGCGCGCCCCCTGAGCGCCACGGGAACGGATCCGGCAGACGAACCTGAGTTCCTTGCTCACGACCTCCAATCCGGAGGAACCTCCGGTGACCGTCTGTTTGCGGCTTCGCCGGCCGTCCTCGCCTATGCCGTTGTGAAGCCTCGCCGTTCCCAGTTCTCGATCGTCGGGCGCCGAAACCGGGCCCCCCTCGCCGTCGGGCCCCCGGTCTTCCTAGACGCTCGAGTGTACGGGAGGACCATTTGGTCGCTGTCTCCGAATGGGCAGACCCTCGCCTTCACTGAGGTTGCAGACGATTGGCGGAACCACATCCGGCTCCTTGACCTTGCACGAGGCGCGCTCGAGAGGTTCACATCTGGTCCCTATGGTGCTTCGCTGCCCGTCTGGAATTCGAAAGGCGACGAAATCGCTTTCACACGAGGTGCAGCCGACGGCCTTAGTCTCAACGTCAAGCGCCTCGGAAGCGAGCGCGACTCTAAGCTGACTGAATTGAGCGGATTTCGAGTCGCATACGATTGGCACGGCAACACACTCTTGTTTGCCCGCCAAACATCCACGGGAGTCTATAACTTCTGGCTTCTCACGACAGACGGCAGTCGGAAGGAGGAACCGTGGTTTGCGTCGACGTTCGCGCACAGCGCAGCACAGTTTTCACCCGATGGGCGATGGGTGGCCTACTCCTCCAACGAAACGGACTCTCCTCAGGTCCACCTCCGCTGCTTCCCGCAAGCCGACCGGCAGCTCAGGGTCTCGACGGCAGGTGGCAACAGCCCGCGGTGGCGGCGCGATGGGAAAGCACTGTTCTACCTCCAGGGCGACGCGCTGATGGAGGTGAAGCTCGCCATCGGCGAGAACGTGAAAACGGCTGAACCACACGAACTGTTCCGGCTCGGGGAGAACTGTGGCTACGCGGCCTGCCCGACGGGCGTTTCGTAGTCTGCCGCCCAGTCGACCCTGTGCCGCCCCCGGCGATCACGGTCGTCCTGAACTGGGCAGCCGGGCTCAAGCGAAGGTGACGGCGATGGAGGTTGTTGAACCATGACTTCTGGTCGCTGGGCGCGGGTTGACACCCTCCTTGAGGCAGCCCTGGTGCGCCCGCCTGACGCGCGCGAGCTGTTCGTCAGGGAGGTGTGCGGAGACGACGCGGCCCTTCGCGATGAGGTGCTGTCACTGCTGGCCCACGACGCATCCGCCGACGGGTTTCTCGAGCCGCCGCCGGCCGAGGCGAGCAACCGACTTGAACCAGGTCAGACGCTCGGACCGTACACGATCGGTGAGTGGATTGGCGCCGGCGGCATGGGCGAGGTCTACCGTGCGCGCGACCCGCGTCTGGGCCGCGATGTCGCGATCAAAGTCCTCCCAGCTGCATTGGCTACCGACCCGGAGCGATTGCGACGCTTCGAGCAGGAGGCGCGCGCTGCTGCCGCGCTCAATCACCCGAACATCGTCACCATCCACTCGGTCGAAGAAGCTGGCGACATCCATTTCCTGACGATGGAGCTGGTCGAGGGTGCGCCGCTGAGCGATCAGATTCCGCGCGACGGCCTTCCGCTCGACCGCCTGCTCGAGATCGCCGTTCCCCTCGCCGACGCGGTAGGCGCCGCACACGCCCGCGGCATCGTCCACCGCGATCTCAAACCCGCGAACGTGATGCTGACGCGCGAAGGACGAGTCAAGTACTCGACTTCGGCTTGGCGAAGCTCAAGCCGCTGATAGGGGCTGAGAATCTGACGACCATTCCAGCGCCGGCCGCTACGGCCGAGGGACGGCTGCTCGGCACGGTGGCGTACATGTCGCCGGAACAGGCTGAGGGTCGGGAGCGTCGATCACCGCACCGACATTTTTTCGCTGGGTGTACTGCTCTACGAGCTGGCCACGGGCCAGCGGCCGTTCAACGGCGACAGCAGTTTGTCGCTGCTGTCGTCGATTCTCAAGGACACGCCGCCATCCGTCAGCGAGTTAAAGCCGGCATTGCCCCGCGAGCTCGGGCGGATCTTCCGGCGCTGCCTGGTGAAGGACCCCGACCGTCGCTATCAATCGGCCAGAGACCTCCGCAACGAGCTTGAGGAACTCAAGCAGGAACTGGACTCAGGGGCTTTGACCGAGGTGAGCGCTGCCAAGGCCACCCGAGGGTTTCCGGGCCGCCCGGCTTGGACTGCGCCGGTCGCGGCGCTCGCCGTCGTGCTGGTGGTAATCGGTCTCAGCTATCTCGGCTGGCGGCTCACTTCAGACAGGAAGCCGCAACTGGGTCGGCTCCAGATTCAGCCGCCTGCAGGCGTTCGCATCTATCCGTCAAACACTCAATCAATCGCTATTTCACCTGACGGCCAGTGGGTCGCGTTCCAGGGTGCCAGCGACGACGAGAGTCGGCGCGGAATCTATCTCCGCTCAATTGCTGAGGTCGAAGCTCGACTTGTACTTGGCTCGGGAGGCGGAATCAGTCCTTTCTTCTCGCATGACAGCCTATGGTTGGCATTCGCTGCGAATGGGATGATGCAGAAAGTCCCGGTCGGCGGCGGTCACCCGCAACGCATTTGCGGTGTGCCGCTTGGGGTGCGTGGTGCAAGCTGGGGTGACGATGGCAGCATCGTCTTCTCGATCGGGGAGGGACTCCTCCGCGTGCAGGCCGAAGGGGGAGAGCCCGTCCGAATCACCACACCGGCGCCTGGCGTTCGACACTACTGGCCGCAGGTCCTTCCCGGCAGCCGAGCGGTCATTTTTCACGTATGGCATAGCGCCAGTGACAACAGCCGGAGAAAGATCGCAGTCGTCTCCCTGGTGACGGGCGCGTTGCAGGTCCTCCCAGCGCTCACCGGGACACACCCGCGGTATCTGCCTAGCGGCCACCTGCTGTATGCCCACCTCGGAACACTCTACGCTGCCACGTTCGACCTGCGGTACCCAGAGGCTGTCGGTCAGCCTCAGCCAGTTCTCGGGGATGTGTACTTCGATGTAGGCACTGGCTACACGGCCTTCGACGTGGCGGGGTCCGGATCGCTGGTCTACGTGCCCGGAGCACCGCGTCTCGAAGAATCGGAACTGCTGTGGCTGGATCGGCAGGGGCGGGTGATCTCAACGGTCGGCGGCCGGAGAATGTTCAACCGCTTGTCAGCAATCGCCCTGGCCGGTCATCGTGTAGCGGCGGCCATCAATACAAGCTTGGAAGACCATGAACTGTGGGTGCACGACACTCGGCCCGGCCGTTGGGGCCAATTGACCTCCGGCTACAAAGCGGGTGATCCGGTTTGGTCACCGGACGGCAAATGGCTCGTCTTCTCCTCTTCTCGATCCGGCAACGGAAACTCTTTCGCGTTCTTGCAGACGGGAGCGGTCTTCCCGAGCAAGTCAGAACCGGGGTGGAGTATGAGTGGCCCGGTGGTTTCTCTCCGAATGGGACCGTGCTCGCCTTCGGGCGAAATACCCGGCCGGGCGAATGGGATCTCATGACTCTGTCACTGGATCGGCCTGGCGCCGACCCCGAAACGTTCCTTGCGACGCCTAACCCGGAGAGGCACCCCGCCTTCTCGCCCGACGGCCACTGGATCGCCTACGACTCGAATGAAACAGGAAGCCGACAGATTCATGTCCGGCCGTACGGAAGACCGGGCGGTTACGTCACCGTGTCCACGGGCGGAGGATGGACACCAACGTGGCGGGCGGACGGCCGGGAGCTGTTCTATCGAAGGGGCCGGGAAGTCTGGTCCGTCCCTGTCGAAACCGGTTTGGCATTCCGTGCGGGCACACCGCAACGCCTTTTTCGTGCTGAGTTCCTGAGCAACTGGCCGGACAGTCGCCTGGCCGTTTCCGAGGACGGCAGCCGGTTTCTCGTGGTCCGGGAACCGCCACGTGAACGAACGGAGCCGCTTCTGATCTATGCACCGAGCTGGGTGGAGGAAGCGAATAGCACGGCGCGACGGTGAGCCCGCGGCACGGCCGCGCCCGCGGCCTGTCTGTGAAGAAGATGGCGCGACTGGTGCTTTGCCGAGCTCTGGCTGCGCCGCACACTGAAGATGGGGCTGCGTGATGACTGACGATCGCTGGGCGCGGATTGACACCATCCTGCAGGCGGCCCTCGTGCGCCCGGCCGACGCGCGCGAGCCGTTCGTCAGAGACGCGTGCGGAGACGACGCGGCGCTTTGCGATGAGGTGATGTCACTGCTGGCCCACGCCGCGTCGGCCGACGGTTTTCTCGAGCCGGCGCCGACCGAGGCGGGCAAGCCGCTCGAACCAGGTCAGACGCTCGGGCCGTACACGATCGCTGAGTGGATTGCTGCAGGTGGCATGGGCGAGGTCTATCGCGCGCGCGACCCGCGCCTCGGCCGCGATGTCGCGATCAAAATCCTCCCCGCGGGCTAGCTGCCGACCCCGATCGACTGCGGCGTTTCGAGCAGGAGGCGCGCGCGGCCGCCGCGCTCAATCATCCGAACATCGTCACGTTCCACTCCGTTGAGAGGCGGAGGCGTCCGACTTCCTGACGATGGAACTGGTCGAGGGGACGCCGCTCAGCGATCGGATTCCGCACGCGACGGCCTTCCACTCGATCGCCTGCTCGGATCGCCGTTCCGCTCGCTGATGCGGTCGGCGCCGCGCACGCCCGCGGCATCGTCCATCGCGATCTCAAGCCTGCGAACGTGATGGTCACGGCCGAAGGACGAGTCAAGGTGCTCGACTTCGGCTTGGCGAAGCTCAAGCCGCTCGCCGCCGTCGAGGACCTGACAACCAGTCCGCCGGCCCTGACGGCCGAGGGACGGCTGCTCGGCACGGTGGCGTACATGTCGCCGGAACAGGCCGAGGGTCGCGAGGTCGATCACCGCTCCGACATTTTTTCGCTGGGTGTACTGCTCTATGAACTGGCCACAGGCCAGCGACCGTTCACGGGCGAAAGCAGCTTGTCGCTGTTGTCGTCGATCTTCAAGGACACGCCCCCGTCGGTCATCGATTTGAAGCCGGCGTTGCCCCGCGAGCTCGCACGGATCGTCCGCCGCTGTCTGGCGAAGGAACCGGGCCGCCGCTATCAGTCGGCGATCGATTTGCGCAACGAGCTGGAGGAGCTGCGGCAGGAACTGGCTGCCGGGGCTGCGGCGGTGCATGCCATTCAGGATCGCGGCCGGCTGCCGGCAAAACCGCGACAACCTCGCCGCCTACGGGCATTCTCGTGGATCGCCGTCGGTACAGCCCTCCTGACCGCGGCGCTCGGTTACGTCATCTGGCGCGACGGCGATCGGCGGGGACTCGCCATCGACGATGCGGCCCCTGGCAAGTTTTGCAGGGGCAGGTCGAGATTCCCGTGCCCATGCCTGAGTCCGTGAAGGTCGTCACCGGTCTGTCGCTGTCCCTGGACGGGACGCGGCTCGCCTTCACAGGCGGCGGTCAGTTATGGATCTACGATTTGGCAACTCAGAAGTGCGGGTCCGGTCAAAGACGTCGCCGGACCGGCGCCACTGTCTCCTTTCTGGTGGCCGGACGGGCAGTTCATCGCCTACTTTCAAGGAGGGAGCCCAGGCAAGCTGAGGAAGATTCCGGCGGCCGGCGGCATTGCGGAGACGATCTGCGACGTGACTTCCTCGCGAGGTGGTTCGTGGGGCGCGAATGACACGATTATTTTTGCGGAGGGTGGCGACACCGTGCCCCGGGTCGCCGCCGGTGGCGGTATATCCTGTTCGGATTACCGCGCTGGCGAAACTCGGCACCGAAAAGATCAACACTGGGCATCTGTGGCCGCAATTCCTAGCCGACGGACAGCATTTCACATACATGACATTCGAAAGCCGTGACCCGGATACCAAGGTGTACATGGCTTCATTGGAGAATGAGTCCCGTCATTCTCGTCGCGCGCGTCGAGAGCCGGGCATTCGCGATCTCAAGGTTCCTAGTGACAGCCGAATTGGGCATTCTTAGAGCACGACAACTCAGTACGCGGGCACAGAATCCGCGGGAGAACCTACTCCATTAGCCCAGTACCGTCCCATCCGGACCAGCGCTCGGCGATTATTTGTTTGCGGCCACACCAGCGGTTTTGGCGTATATGACGCGCGGGGCCGGGCGGTGCTCAGTTCTCGATCGTCGACCGTCGAGATGGCAAGCCGATGAACATCGGGCCAGCGGTGCTCGTGGACACTAGTAACAGTGCTATCCGTATTCCGTGGTCGCTCTCGCGCACCGGCCAGATGGTCGCCTACACGCGTAACGAGCTCGATGCCGTGAGGTACGCCAACATGTTCGAGCTGCTCGATCTGACCCGTGGCATGGTTGAGCGTTTTACTTCCGGTCGCATGCCGGTGTGGAACCGGTCCGGCAATCAGATCGCGTTCACCCGGTCCCATCTGGAAGGCCGTGATCTCTATCTCAAGACTCTCGGAAGCGACCGCGAGTCACGAGTCGGGGAATCGAGCAACAACCTCAAAGTCTCGCACGACTGGCACCAGAATGGCACCCTGTTGTTTGGGATGCAGACGCCGCCGGGAAGGCCGCACAGCTTCTGGTTGGTCGAGACCGAAGGTTCCCGGAACCAGCGTCAGTGGTTCCCCGCGGACGGCAACCACTTCGGCGCCCAGTTTTCGCCAGATGGGAAGTTCGTCGCATACCAATGGAGTGATCCGGCCGGCAACGAAATCTACATCCGGCGCTTTGCGAGCGCGGATGGAAAAGCGAAGATTCCCGCAACCGGTGGACGTTCGCCCCGTTGGCGCCCGGACGGCAAGGCACTCTTTTACATACAGGACGATGTGCTCATGGAAGTAGATCTCGACGTCGGTGCGACCGTGAAAGCAGGCGTCACGCGCAAAGTGCTCGCGATCGGGGAGAACCGTGGCTATGCGGTGCTCCCGGACGGCAACCGTTTTGTTCCTGTGTCGCCCGATTGACCCCATTTCGCCTCCGACGATCACAATCCGCCTCAACTGGGCCGAAGGTCTGACAAAAAGATCGCTAGTCCGGGTTTACGGATGTCACTGCGACTGTGGTTGTGTCTGTCCGTGCGTCGCTCCTTGTGCGACCGTGCGATCTGCGCCAGCAATTGCCCGAGGCTGTGTCACCTAGCGACCTGAAGCGGCCCATTGGTTGCCGACGGCCGTGAACTGATTGTGACCGTTTTTGTGACCATCGGGTCCGCAGCACTATGCGTCTTGATGCGCTTTCATGCGGCTTGGCGCGTGGTCACACAGATCGACCTTTCGACGATTGCGCCTTTGGATTCAGGAAGTTGACCGACCTCGCCGGGCTCGTTCGCAACGCGGAGGCCGCGAGTTCGAGCCTCGCGCCGTCCACCAACTTCCTTCAGCAATTCGCGCATTTCTTCGTCCTCGCGTGCGGCAACAGCAGCGACTGGTGGCCGTTGTGACCACTTTGTGACCAAGTGGGCGCCGGTTTCGAGCGCGCTCAGTTTCAGCATGTCGTTCGGATGTGTGTATCGCTCACCCGGACCGTGACGATGAGGTTTCCCGTCGCGCCGCGGAAACGCACTAGATGTTGGTACACCGGCAAGGGGCTGTCCTCCACCGTGCAGAAATTTGTCAGACCACTCACGTCCGCTGTCGGGTATGCCCTGAGGAAACCCCGGAACACCGAACAGAAGGGTCGGCAGCCGAACACCCGTCGTCGGATCGGGAAGTGCCTCGCGATCGGTCGCGCCGAAAATGAGCGCATCGCGCCCAGGCCCACCGATAAACGCCTCGCTTCCATCGCCGGGAGCCCAGAGATTCACGTCATTGCCGGGTCCGCCGAACATGATGTCGCTGTTCGGGGGACCGCCAGGCGCCGGTCCACCGTCCGGCCCACCCAGGATGATGTCGTGACCCGGACCACCGTCCATCACATCGTTGCCGTTCAAACCAAACATCACATCGTTGCCCGATCCGCCTTCGAGGACGTCGGTGCGGTTGAGGGACTGGTTCGCGCCCGCGCCAGCCTGAATCGCCGCGTTGTCTTGTCTGTCATCGTCGAGTCCCGATCAGAAGCTGCGGCCCTTTGAGGCGTCGTCGACCGAGTGCCGCCGGCGTGCTGACGTGACCAACCATGCCCAGGGCGAATAGAATCACTGCTGCTTGTTTCACCATCTGCAGTGCCGTTTACCTTTCAGAATGCGACCTGAAGGTTGCGCTGCGGGAATCGCAGGCGCTTCCACACCTTCACCTAATCTCCGGGCACTCTTGAATATTCCCGCTTCACACCAGTACCGCGTCTGATTCCCGTTCTCGAAGATCTGTCCTGTCTTCTACTTTAGCAGGCTGCTGAAAAACGGGCCGCTGGTGATCCTATCGGGATCATCATGAAAGCGATCAATAGAGACGCCAAGTCGGTTGGAGCGCGGCGACGCGGTGTGGACGGGGCCGGCATGTCATGCGAGTCTCAGGAGGTTCCCGATCCGGACTAAGTTGTAGCCGGCTGCCGCGAAGGTCACGATCCAGTCGACCAACAGTCCCCCGCGGTGTCGGAGCTTGCGCAGGCCGCCCACGGTTTTCATCCACCCGAACACTTGCTCCACCAGTTTCCGCTTCCGTTGACTGATCACGTACCCGGCGTGCCGGGTGGTGCGGGCATCGATGGCACTGTGGGTCTTCTGCGCGACGTGCAAGGTGATGCCCAGCGCGCGCATCTCAGCGACCAGCGCCTTCACGTCGAAATTCTTGTCCGCGCCGATCGTGCTGCCCGGCGGCGCGCTCGTCTCGGCCATCAGCACGGCGGCTTCCCGTTCGGCCGTGCCCGTCGCCGCGGTGGCGCACACATTGGCGATGAGGCCATGCCGATTGTCGAGCAGGACGTGGCCCAGGTACGCGAGCTTGGATTCCTTGCCGTCCCCTTTGGGGCGTGTATTCCAAGCTGACCCCGATGAAATCACGCAAGGCCAACGAATCCGCCGCGCGCCACGCGATGCCACGCTCCGAGTCAATGCCTTCGAAGTAGCCGATCAACAGCAGCCGGAAGTAGATGCCAGGAGGCAAGCCGGGCCGGCCCATCGTCTCGGCGTAGAAGCTCGCGCACTGCGCTTCAGTGAAATCGTCGAATCCGTGCTCGCGCAGGAACTGATTCAGCCGCCGATAGAAGGGGTGGCTCACGGCCGTCGGCAGATCGGTCACCGCGACCCACATCTGAGGCTGTCGATCCCGTTTCCGTTTGCCCATGGCCATGGGCGAGAGTGTAGTACAAGATGCCGATTCCCGTTCCTCATTCACCGAGATTCTCGAACGATGAACGCTGAAATTCGCGCGCGAACGTTGTTAGTAAAGATCCTTGTGAGGGGCGTCGTGGAGTTGGCGACCCTCGGTGGTGTGCTCTTCGGTATCGCTGGACGCGTCGATTGGCCTGCCGCGTGGCTCATCATATTGCTGTTTACCGGTCATCTGGTTCTCAGCGGATGGTGGCTGTTTCGTCATGATCCCGAGCTGCTCAAAGAACGGCTGACAACCGCGTCGAATGTTCCACATTGGGACCGACCGATCGCGCCAGGCAATCGGATCCTGGACCGATATTTATTGCAACCGCGGCTCTTGATGCCGGGCGCTTTGGATGGTCCGCCATGCCCATTATCGTACGGGCGATCCGGACGGCAGCCGTCGTTGCAGCGATCGGTGTCATCTGCTGGTGCGCTGCTGCGAATCATTTCCTGTCGGCCAGATTGAGGATCCAGAGCTAACGTGGGCATCAGTCATACAGCATGGTCCCTATCGTTTCGCCGCATTCGCTGTACGCATCGCGCATTGTCCTCATAATAGGAGCGGCCTTGACGTTAGGGTCGTGGATCGCGCTGGTACCAGCCGTCTTGATCGGACTCCTGCTCGCACGACGGACCTCGTTCGAAGATCGCATGCCCACGAAGATGCCAGGCTATCGGAAATATGGGCAGCACGATCCCGTGCGCCTCGTACCCGGCCCGTGACGATCGGATGTACGACTTGCACCACGGACTGCTAGACAACAGCCAGGCGGCGCACGTTGCCAATAGCGTCTCGTCGCCGATCCATTTCGACCTCCACGGGCACAGTTTGGGCACAATCAGCTTCGCTGCCGTTCTCGGTCGATCAGCGTATTCTGATTTGCTTGGGAAAAATGGAGGCGCCGTCCGGAATCGAACCGGGGATGGAGGTTTTGCAGATTTAATGGGGTTGTGAATCGTGTTGTCTCGTGCTGGTTCTTTGGTCTGTCCAGCTCCCACGCCTTAACCTCGTGTTAGGGCTCTGTTGGACTACGTTTGGACTACGGTGCCGCTGCACCCCGCGATCCACACTGAGCAGAATCGAGCGAACACGTGGGAGGTCCAAGAAACCACCTGTTAACTTCCAGCGCGCGTGATCATCTGGATGGCGAACGTCGTCGCAATCAGCGGATCGTCCTCCTTGACGCGGCCGTTGGCGTTGCGAAAACTGCCATCGTCTGCCTGCTCAGGCAGTCGAACGCGCTGCTGAGGCCGCACGCGTGCGATCGCGGCGGCGTAGTAGAAGCGCAGTCCTGCGCTCCACGAAGCCTGCGGACTCTCACCCTCGTCGAAGCCCGGCACCCGGTCGGACTGGTGATTTCTGTCGAGCCATGCGATCCCTCTGGCAATTCGGTCGTCGCTGTCCGGAACTCCAGACGCCCTGAGTGCCAGCACTCCATCGGCCGTGGTCGTACCGTAGCTGACGAACCCTTCGGCGCTCTGGCCCGCCTTATTGAGCGCTGGCATCACGGGTGAGAAGAAGAATCCGCCGTCGTGATTCTGTGACCGCTCGAGAAACACACGCGCTCGAGTCATCGCCGGATCCGAGCCGTCAACACCGGAGGCGCGCAGCGCTTCGAGCACGAACCGCGTCATCGACAGGTCCACATGGCCGGCGTCGGGCGGACGACGAATCGCGCCTCCCATTCCCCAACCGCCGTAGGCCGTGTGTTCCGGTGTCCAGCCGTTGGCCTCGCTGAACTGCTGCGCTCGCAGTTGCGCGACCATCGGCGCGATATCCGCCGTCCACGAACGGCGCTGCGCCGCCACCAGGGCATCGACGGCGAGCGCCGTGGCGTAGTTCGGATAATCCGCATCGCCGCCTGTTACGCCCACGGCCCCGTCGACGCTCGTATGCCTTCTGATGAACGCAATCGCACGATCGACGGCGCCGGCGGGGGCGGGCACTGTGGCATCGGGAACGCGCAGCAACGCACCGAGTACGAAGGGCGTCAACGACTGGCCGGAACGAAGCAGTCCGTACGTGGCGCTGTGGAAGCCTCCGTCGGCTGCCTGCTGTGCCCAGAGATATTGCGCGGCCCGCGTAAGCGAGCTGCGCTCACGTTTCCACGAGCACGCGGCGGCGGCCGCCGCCGTCAACAAGAAGACGCGGCGGTCAACGCGCACGATCGACCGTGAGGTTCAGAATCGCCGCACTTGTCATCGCTACCCTTCCAGTGATGCAGTGGTGACCGGCCCATGTGCCATCGCTGTTCTGCAGGCCGAGAATCTTCTGCGTGATGTCCGCATGCCATTTCGACCAGGCGTCGCCGCCGACGCGCTTCATGCTGTCGCTGATGTTGAGATAGGAGAAGAACTCCTCGCCGCCCATCGACCCGAATCCACCGACGAAGGCTGCATTGGCGAGCTGACCCTGAATCGCGCTGATCTGCTTGGCGTTCTGCACTCTGTCCGCCGCGGTGCGGCTCAACTGCTCCAGCGCCTGCGCACTCTGATACAGCGGGACGCCTGCGGCTTCGGCGGGCGCGGCGGGCGAGGCAACGACCAGTCTGCCGGCGGCCAGCCCATCGGCCGCGACTCGAGCCACGGGCGGCGGGGGGGCGCTGAGGGCGCTCACCGTGTAGTTCTCGGCACGCTTCAAGACAGCGGCATCCACCGCGACGCCTCTGTTTTGAGCCTCGAAGAGGCTGCGCGAGGCCATCGACGTGCCGAGCACCGGCGCCCAGCCGCCAGCAATGTTCCAGCTTCCGTCCGACTGCTGATGCTTCTCGATCTTCGCGACCGTCTTCTGCAGCGCCTTGCGGACCCGAGCGTTCAGCGCCGGCGTCGACGCGCGTCCGTCAATCTGCGACATCAGCATCGACGAGAGAAACGTGTCGATGTACGGGCCCAGCTTTCGCTGGATCTGCGTGCCCTGGCGATCGGTGATTGCCAGGCCGTCGGCTGGACTCGCCTCGATCCGCTGCAGGACAAATGCGAGTGCGCGCTCCACCTGCGGCTCGTACTGCCTGCCGGCCTGCAGGAGCGCAAGGGCCGCGACCGCCGTGTTGGCGACGTCGTTGCCGCTCGATTCCAGCCGCTCTCCCGGCCGCGCGGAGGACGCCTCGCCTCCGTCCTGGCCCCACCCGCCGTCGGCGCCCTGCACGGACGCCAGCCACCGGGCCCCTTTGTCGACCGCAGTCGACACCGGCGCCGGCGCGAGTTTTCGGTTCGGGCGTGGTGCGCTGGGTCTGCGCCCAGACTGCCGCGCCCGCCACCACAGCCACTGACATGACAACGGCCAGCAGTCTCATACGGTCTCCTTTCGCTGATTCCAGTGCTTCCTTTTGGACGATGCCCTCGCGTCAGTGGCTGTCACGGGGCACGAGACGCCGAGCCGCTGCGAACTCCTCCCCTGGCGTCACACGGTAAAGTGCGACGGCTCTGGGTCCCGACGCGTAAAGACACCGCGGCAGGGACGATGTTCCGGCCACCTGCGCCTTGTAACAGTCAGAACGAATGGACCCGGGAATCTTGCACGCCGCCGGACCCCGTTCGTAATTCAAAGCGTCATCGGCCCAAGCTCGTGCTTCGGACGAGTTCGTAACAACTGTCCAAGGGCTTCGGTGGCCTGGCGGCAAGGTTCAGACCCGAGGTGCAGCTGGTGACCTTCCACATCGTCCCCATCGGCGCGCGATTTGTCGTGGGGTTCTCGATGAATCTGGGGCGCTAGGTCAGGGCGCGCGAAGAGCGCCGCACCGCACTGGAATTCCGTCCCGTAGTAGGGCCTATTTTGATTTTGCCCGCCTAAACCAAGCATCGCCGCGCTTCAGGAGGTAATTGGCGGCAAGGGGCGCAACCAAGATAAAACAGACTCCCAAGAGGATGTCTGTACGGAGCGACCAGTCGTTCTCGCGCCACGCAATGAATCCCGCCACCCAGAGGACAAATCCCGCCACTATGAAGGTCAACAGGATGATTGCTCGATGCTGAGCTGTCAGGCTCACGGACGCAAGTCTAGCATCGCCTAGTCACCGGATTGTTTGGCCCGGGCGCGCGGCCACCGTCAGCCTCTCCGCTGACAACGCACGCGGCGGGGCACGCGCCCCAACTTCACGAGAGTCAATCACTAAGAACTGGGCGTGCTTCGCTCATGGTTAAGCTTCACTCGTCGTCTCATCCGTCTCCCCTAGAGGTGGACAGATCCGGACAGTCCAACGCGCGCGCGCGAGGGCGATCGCGATTGGGAGCTGGTAGCCGCTTCGTTGCGGACGACGCTGCAGGAGCACGCGCCGGACTTCCGAGTGGCGCGGGTGAGGCCGCGCAGCGAGCTCGTTCGCCTCTCCACGCGTCGGGAGCATCTGCTGGCTTGGCTCTCGGGAGCGTTCGGCGGGCTTGGGTTGGTCCTGGCCGGTGTCGGGCTGTATGGAGTGGTTGCCTACTCCACGAAGCGTCGCACGCACGAGATCCGGCATCCGGATGGCGCTGGGCGCGCGTCCGAGCCAGATCCTCCGCTCCGTCATCAGGGGCTCAGTCATTGCCGTGTCACTTGGCATCGGCCTCGGGCTCGTCGCGACGATGGTTGCGACGACGTATGTCGAATCGGTGCTCTTCGGGCTGACGCGGAACGATCCGGCAACGATGATTGCCGCGGTGTTTGCGCTGGTGATGGTCGGGACGATGGCCGCGTATGTGCCGGCGCGCAGCGCGTAGCGATCCGCTACTCTGTCCAATCCTTGCAATGATTTAGGTCGATCTGCTGCCGCCGGTCCCTTGGACTTCGAACGTCTACTTTTCTCTAAAGTAGATCAAGTGCGAGCGTGGCAATCGCCGCATTCTGAGACGAGAGAGGCGACCGTCGAGTTCGTTGGCGGTTCGCCACTCTTCGAATAATGGCCGGCTACGATGCCAGCGCCACGATCAATGCGGCCACGGCAACCGCCACCGAGGCGACCGCGATGACGGTGAGACGACGGAGCCTGGCTGCCTGAAACTCGAGCACCTGCGTCAGGGATTGAATCTGGCCGGCTAACTGGACGAGGAGCTGGGCCGTCGCCTCATCGTTCTTCTCGAGTGCCGCGATCCGCTCGGCGGCGCTCTGGAACTGCTGCTCGGACGCGGCCGCCGCGCGTCGTGACGTCACGCCCGAGAGAAGCGCTTCAGCCGCCTTGATCGCCGTCAGCCACGGAATCCCCATGGCTCTAGCCTATCCGCTCGTCGCGGTTCATGACCTGTCCCAACGACGGACCGCGCCTCAGACCCTACCGGCGGTTAGCGGGACGATCAGCCAATATCACCCAGCCCCAGCCATCGGTCTGAGAGCCCAAGATCGGACTGAGGGTGAGATGAACGGAGGCGTACGGCCGCCGGGTACAGGACGTCCAGAGAATCTTCTGGGTGTGTTGCCTTACACCATGGGCATTTCCAGCCATCCATGTCTGCGTCCAAGGGCGTTTGGACTGAGAGTTCAAGTGCTGGGTCTGGTGTCCAGAGCGTTACCGGCTTCCCGCAGGCCGGGCAATGGATCTCGATCGGCTCTCGCAGTGGAAGGGGCATCGACCCATCTTACGCAACGAGGTTAGAGACGGCGCATCAGCTTGCTTGCAGATGTGGACCGACAATTCGCCAAAAAGCAGCGGCGCAGGTCACGCCGATGGCGGTGGCAAAGACCGGCCCGCGAATCAGCCCGAACGGGTCATGGGGCGTTGGATGCACGTTCGGCGGTCCGTCCAGCGGTCCGATGAGCAGTCCGATGAGCGCGCGCAAAGCAACCAACAGGAGCACGAAGGCTATCGGCAAATTACCGAGCACGGCGCCGCTTACCAACGTCTTCCTGGCCGTGATGGGACCGCGACTTCTCAGCCAGAGAAAGAGCGGCAGCGCGGCGCAGAAAGCAACGAAGAACCCTACGACACCCAGCTGGACCGCGACCGCGACCGCCATGCCAAGCGTGCCGCTCGTGAATTTGCCCCGAGGCGGAAGGCGTGTGGCTTCCAATATCGGCCAGGTTGGCGTGATTTTCGGCGCGGCGATGGTGGGAGTGGGCAGGCAGGTTCTCTTGGCCGCGATCGCGCCGCCCCGGGTTGAGGCCCGCGGAGTAGACCCGAAGTCACCCCGCTGAAAATTGGCAGGGTCACCCTTCCCCCTCGCAGGCGGCAATGCTGCCAACCTTTCCGCCGGCACGCGCGAACTGCTCGTCGTCGGACGCGTTTGGCTCTGGCTCCCACAGCGCGGCGGGCCTGATCGATAAGAGCCTGCTCCTCCGCGCCGAGACCTCCGTGGTGCCGACGTGTCCCCTGTCACATGCTCGAGACGGTGCGGGCGTATGCGGTCCTCGATCAGTCAGATCCGGACAGTCCAACGCGCGCGCGCCCTTCTCAACGCGATCACCCTGACCGGCTTCGGCTGGTTTTCGCGGTCCACCGTGCCGTTCGTCGAGGCTACGTGCGGCCCGCAGATTGCCCCGTCCCGCCACACTGGGTCTCAACGTATACAAGACCAGTAGCCTTCGCCTCGACTTTGGAAACCGCGACTCCATCGCCGGATTTTGAAAGAGCTGATGAAATGGCAACTCTTAAGCTGACGGCACGGACCGCAACGCCAAGGCGGAAAGCAAGACAATGCTGTCACGCTTCACGCAACTGATCGACTCGGCTCCGCCATCGCCATCGCCGTCCTGACGCCGCAAGCTCAGGCGCAGTCCGAACGCCGCTGCTGATCCCCTTCAACACTTCGTTTATCATTCCGACAACCACTGGATCGCGTGGATGCCGACGCATCCACTCTACGAGGCCGTTGAGTGGAAGCCACCCCGATGCACAGAGCCCCAAAGGCGTTTCAGTGCAGTGTTCTTCACGGAACGCGCGGGCGGCAAGAACCAAGTGCACTACTTCAACACTGACGCCGCCGCAAAGGCGTTTCGGGGCACCGCGGCCCTCTATCGCGACATCGCTTACACCGCAGCGGGGGCCAAGGGATCACCGCAGAACCTGGATGTCACATTCAAGGACAAAGACGACCGGCCAGTCGAAATCTCGATGGAGTTCGGTCCCAAGCAACCGATGAGCGACCTCCACGCGGGCTTGACCAACCAAATGGGTCATAACAGAAACGTCCTGTTTCTGCTCTTCTTCCGTGAGAAGGCAGCGTCGGCGGCCCAGAACCGGATCCTGATAGACGGCCAGGACTTCTCGATCAACGCCGAACGCGCAACGAGCGAGAACAACTGAGTCGCACCGGCTATCGATCCAATGCTTTCGTCTTCACCATCCCTTTCGGGAAGTCTAAGTACCCTGGAAAGACGGCGTGCTGGCAAACTCATGGCGACGGACCTTCAATGCCGTCAGCGGACCCGGTGGTGAAAGAGTCTTTCGGAGCGAGGTCCCTGATGGGACGAGGATCGAGGCCGTTACGACATCGTCAGGTGACGTCCGCGAATACAGACACCTCAACGGTGCACACACGGTACTGTGGAGCTTCAGCCGGCGCTTCCGTCCATTCTCTCGGCGCAACACGGTCAGCGCATTCGCTACGAAGCCTCGATCGACAACTTCGGCGTCCAGGTGCACGGGACCGCAGTCGTGCAAAATAAACGACCGCCTCGTGATCGAATGGCAGCACGAGTCACCCGAATGGACGAGGGGCTACCGCTTTCAGTCAATCGTTCAGTCGACGCCGGCCGGCTATGACTTGGAGGTCAAGAACCCACAGACACCGAGTCCTTTTGAAGCGGACATGGGTTCATCAACGTTATCCGTTGGTGGCGGTCGACCTAAATCATTGCAAGGATTAGACATACGGTCAGACTTGAGGTTTGCGACCGTTATCTACTTCTTTCTATTCTAGATAAGAGAGGTCGGGCTCGGCTGGCAGCGCCGGAACCTGTGGCACGACGTGACCTGCGCCTGCTGAAGACCGACGAACATCCGACATCGAAGGATGGTCACGCATATCCTCTCAACTTACAGTGCCCGTCTGAGCCGTCTTGCTCACTCGCGCTGCCCGCAAACAGCGCTCTTCGATGTGGCGGTCGTCGAGCACGATGGTGTCACGGACCTCAGACACGCTGATCGCGTTTTGTCGGTTTGAACTCGCCCGGGAACTCCGCTCCGCTGGTAGAATCGTTGATGCCGTCCATACTGAATACCTGCCGGCCTAGGCCCCGGAACTGAATCCCACGTTCCCGCGGGCCGATCGTGCTGCGCCCGGTCTCGCGTCGCGTAAGGCCGATGGAGATGAGCTGCGTGACCGCTGAGAGAACCTCTGAGACCGCCAACACGTCGGAGCTAAACAAGCGGCCGGGGCCGCCCACCGCGCTGGACATCACCCTCGCGTACCACGAGCGAACGAAACACCATCCGTTTCGCTTTGCGCCCGCTCTCGGTTACATGGACTGGGACACGCAGCCGGATCCGTTTCGCCGTTTCGTCGGGGCGCCGCTGCTTCCTCTCGAGTTTGTCCCGGTGGGCCCGGAGCCTCGTTATGAGCCCGCGTTTGTGCTCGGTCACATCGCCCGAACCCCGCTGGACCGTGTCTCGATCTCTCAACTTTTCCAGGATGCGCTCGCCCTCTCCGCCTGGAAGCAGGCCGGGAGCTCCCGTTGGTCACTCCGGGTCAATCCATCGAGCGGGAATCTTCATCCGACCGAGGGCTACCTGGTTGCCGGGCCCATCGCCGGTCTTCATCCTCGGCCAGCCGTCTACCACTACACGCCGTTCGAGCACGCGCTCGAGCTCAGGGCGGAGCTCTCGGGCGAAGCGTGGTTGAAGATTGCGGCACAGCTGCCGGAGGACGCTGTCCTCGTGGGCCTGACGTCCATCCACTGGCGCGAGTCCTGGAAGTACGGCGAACGGGCTTTCCGCTATTGCCATCACGACGCCGGTCACGCGATCGGAAGCTTCGCTGTATCTGCCGCGGGGCTCGGCTGGGAGGCGAAGCTGCTCGAAAGCGTCACCGACCGCGATCTGGCTGTGCTCGTGGGTGTGCACGTGCAGACCGGGATCGAGGCCGAGCACGCCGACTGCCTCTTGGCCGTTTTCCCTCCGGGAGCCGGCTTCACGATCGACGAGCAGCGTGTGTTCACCATTCCGGGCACGGTGCGCGACGAGCTGCGTGGCGCGCCGTGGTCTGGGGTGCCGAACCGGCTGAGCGGCGATCATCATTTCTGGCCCGTCATCGACGAGGTAGCCACGGCAACAGAAAAGCTCTCGCGCCCTGGCGAGGCGTTGTGGTCTCCGATCGTCTTTGAGAACAGCTCCCTCGAGATGGGCGACTCGCCGCTCGCGCTTCGCCGCATCATTCACCAGCGGCGCAGTGCAGTCGCACTCGATGGCCATACGGGGATCACACGCGAGGCTTTTTATCAGATCCTGCTGAAGGCCATGCCGGGCTCGCGGCAGGTCCCGTTCACCACGCTGCCGTGGCGCCCGCGCGTCGATCTCTTGCTCTTCGTCCACCGCGTGGCGGACTTGGCCCCCGGCCTGTATGCCCTCTTGCGAGACCCCGCGCGCGTGCAGGCGCTCGAAGAGTCGATGGATCGGACCTTGGTCTGGACGATACCAGCCGGGTGTCCTGCGTCCTTGCCTCTCTTCTTCTTGGAGGAGGGGGATGCGCGCCGTGGCGCCCAACAGACGAGCTGCGATCAGGAAGTCGCCGCCGACGGGGTCTTCGCAGCGGCCATGCTCGCCGACTACCGCGCGTCCCTCGAGGCGTTCGGCCCCTGGTTCTACCGCCGCTTGTATTGGGAGACAGGCGTCATTGGGCAGATCCTCTACCTCGAAGCCGAAGCAAGCGGCATCCGCAGCACCGGCATCGGCTGCTTCTTCGACGACCTCACCCACCGGGTCTTCGGGCTCACGGGCGATCGCTTTCAGGTGCTCTACCACTTCACCATGGGCGGGCCGGTCGACGATCCACGCCTGCAGACCCATCCGCCGTATCAGCACCTCGCGCGTTTACGTGATCGACGTCATGGACTCCGGGGCGGATTTCTCGGTTCTCCTTCTCGTCGAGAATTTCCCTGAGCAGCAGATTCGGTCTTCGTCGTCCCCGCTGTTGAATGCCCTGATGTAATCGACTACCCGACCGTGACTACATCTTCGCCAAGTACTCCGTCCGTAGGGGGCTCGGGTGGTCCAGCGTCGGCAGGCGGTCCTGCCGGGAGACGAGCTCTGCGTACGGACCCAGCATCTGTTCGTAAATACGGTGATAGAACTCGGGCAGCGCCTGCGACTTCCCCTCGTGGAACGTCCGAAGCTCGGAGTCTGACCGCAGCCTTCGCAGGATGCCGCGGTACACGTTGATCCACGCCCGCGTGCTCGCTGTCCGGGTCAGGTGGATCAGTCTGACCGTCGGCCGTGTCGTGCTGGTCATCCGCTGCTTCAGCATCTGGAGAGAGCAGCAATGCTCGAAGAGTTGGATCAGCTTCTCGTAGTACGTCACCGGATCGTAATGTTTCAGCCTCATGACGAGGTACGGCGCGTAGTAGAAGCTGAAGGGCATCGACTCCAGGATCCGTCCCTCCCGCCTGAGCTGTTCGTTTAGCGGGGTTCCGCCGTACGGGACCGGTATGTTGAGCGCCGGCCACACAAACGGCGCGCGCGTCATGAACTCTTTGGTTGAGAAAAGTAGAAGTTCGAACGTCCAAGGGTTCGGTGGCCGCAGATCGACCTAAATCATTGCAAGGATTAGACATACTGCCAGGGTTGAGGGGCTGCCCTGTCAGGCCATTTCTAAATCGCTCTAGGGTATTGGTGCTGGCCACATCGAGCCAGAAGTGATTTCAGACTGAAAACCCGTCGACAAGACCCACAGGAGTGAAGATGAGCATTCTCGCTCACGACTTCCTGATTGGAGCCGACGCAAAGGGCTACGCACGCGTCCGCTATTGCGTTCCTGGCCAGGCGATCGTGAGAAGCAAGGTGCTCTCTTCCAGCGCCTCGACGTCATGCGACATAGCGTGATCGAGCGCGAGCAGCCCGCCGGGTCGAAGATTGAATGTCCGTCCAGCCGCCCGCAGCACGACGTGCCCTGACAGGACGTGGACCGAGATCCGGCCCTCGCTTTTGTGCTCGGTCATCCGCGCGTGGGCCTGAAGGGCGACCAGCACCACCCGCAGATTGTCGTACTTGACCAGCGTTCTCGCGTTCTGACCGGAACTCCAGGTCTTTTCGCCCTGCAGGCGATGAACCTCGGCCGGGAGATCGAATTCCATGAACGGACCTGTCATCGGCGGTGCGTGCGGTCGCCAATGGCCCTCGTGGTGGGGGGTATCGGACATCGAGATGCTCCTTGACCGCTACCGCGTCGCCTTTCCAGCGTTCATGGTCACGGTGCCCGTCGTCGGGCGGGTTACGAATGTGCCTCCGATCAGGTCGCCGACGGTCGGCCCCGAAACGTCGTGTCGGCGCAGCGGTCACAATTCAGCCGCGAACGCGCGGAGATGCGCCGCCCCTGCTCGGCGCATGACCTGAGCATGGCACAGACTCCTCGCGCCGGGCAGCGGCTCGCCGCCCTTGCCGAAGGCGCCCCTCGCCGCGACGTTGGCGAGCGCCGCGAAACGGACGTCGCCGATGACGGTCTGAAGCACGCGACCAAAATCCGCTCGGACGTCCCGGCGTCGCCGACGACATCGGTGCGATGATCGCCGCCCTCCTTTCCGATGAGAACCGGTGGGTGAACGCCCAGAGAATCGAAGTCTCCGGCGGCTTGGCGCTGTAGGAGGAAGCAGATGACTACTCTTGCCAGCAAAGTCGCACTCGTCACAGGCTCTGCGCGTGGGATCGGTCGGGCGATCGCAGAACGCTATGAACAACTCGGCGCGAGCGTCGTTGTGAACTACTCCGAACGACACCGAGAGGGGGGCGTGACCGCGAGCAGACGAGGCGATCAGAGAAAGCGTGGATCGTCGGCTGAAGGTCCATAAATCGCCGGCACGGGCACGTCGTTCAATCGCAGATAGACGGTCAGCTGTCCATCACTGAACCGGATGGCGTACACGGCACGCAGGAGTTCGGGCTCCAAGAGCGCCAGCACCCCGGGAGGCGCGGCCTCCAGTGCGCGCGCGAACCAGTACTTCAATGCCACCGCCCGGTCTCGAAGTTCGTCAGAGTGATGCTAAATAGGCAAGCCAGCCTTCGCACTCATGCCGTGCGAAGGCTACTCCGCCGAAGCGCAAACCGCGAAGGCGGGGTGAGCGCTACCACTGAACACGACGATGCTGCTCATCGGGGAGCAGGTACCTGCGTGACCAGGATCGGCAGGTTGTTCTTCCGCAGTGTCTCGTTGAAGGTCGCGACCTCGCGGCCGAGCAGGCCGTCGAGATCGCTGCCATGCCGGCGAAGCTGGTCCTCGAGGACTTTCTGCACTTCAACCTGCTGATTCGTCGGCCGGAAGTCGCCGCTCATCAGGCCGTTGGCGAGGTAGTTGAGCTTGCCCTGGAGCCGCGCGCCCCAGCGGACGCCGTCCTGACCTCGACCCGTGGTCCGCAACTCGATCAGGTTCATCTCGAGATCGATGAGCTTTCTGTCGAGATCCTCACCTTGTTTCCGGATGGCCGCGTCGGTGGTCAGCCGCCCCAGCCCATAGATCTGGCTGCGCACCAGCTCGAGCTGATTGATCATGTCGGTCGCCTGGTCGAGATCCCGGCGCAGCTCAAAGAGCATCTTCATCTGCTCCTTGATCTCGGCTTCGGTTGCGCTCGAATTCGGGTCCTTGCGGACCTCAAGCTTCTGCTCCTGCTGCTTGCCGCCCACGTTCAGGCGCACGATGTAGGTCCCGGGCGGCGCGAGGATCGAGAGACCGCCTCCGCCGCCAGGCCGGGTGCCATCGGGCCCCACGAGAATGTCCGGCGCGTAGAGCGGGCTCGTGCGAAGACTGACGCTCTTCGATGGCGCGAAGCGCAGGTCCCAGGACAATCGATTCAGTCCGGCTGCGCGCGGAGCGGTGAGCGACCGGACGGTCTGCCCCTGCGCGTCGAGAATGGTCACCGTCGCGGGTCCGGCCGGCGCGGCCTTGACGTAGAAGTTGATCGAGGCGCCGTACGGCGGGTTTTCGCCGACCGTCGGGTCATTGGCGACGGACGCTTCGCCCGTGATGTCGCGGAATCGGTACGCGGCGCGCGGCGGAAAGAGATGCGCATCCGAGGCGAGCGCGGGCGTGAGCTGCTGCAGCGGCGTCAGGTCATCAAGGATCCAGAAGCCGCGGCCGTACGTCGAAATCACCAGATCATTGAAATGTTCCTGGACGGTGATCCAGTAGACCGGCGCCGCCGGGAGGTTCATCTGCAGCGGCTGCCAGTTGTCGCCGTCATCGAACGAGACATAGATCGCGTTTTCGGTGCCCAGATACAGCAGCCCGCGGCGAACGGGATCCTCACGGATGCAGTGCGCGTAGCTCAACATGCTGCGCGGGATGCCGTTCACGATGGCACGCCAGGTCTTGCCGTAGTCGGACGTCTTGTAGACGAACGGATCGCGGTTGTTGACCTGGTGCAGATCGACCGTGAGATACGCTGTGCCGGCCTCGAAGCGCGACGGCTCGATATTCCCGACCGTCCCCCAGGGCGGCAGGTTCGGGATGTTCTTCGTGACGTTCGTCCAGGTCTTGCCGTTGTCGCGCGTGAGCTGCACCTGGCCGTCGTTGGTTCCCGCCCAGATCACCCCACGCTCGAGCCGCGACTCGGCGATGGCCATCACGGTGAACGCGTACTCGACGCCGATGTTGTCCAGGGTGAGACCGCCCGACGGCTGCTGGCGCGCCTTGTCATTCGTTGACAGATCCGGGCTGATGACCTCCCAGCTCTGCCCGCGGTTCGTCGTCCGGTGCACGTGCTGACTGCCGACGTACACCGTGTTCCGATCGTGCGGGGACATGGTGAGCGGCGTGGTCCAATTGAAGCGGTACTTCAGATCGGCCGGCGGTCCGTTCGCCTGATCCGGCCAGACCTCGACGTTGCGTGCCTGGCGCCGCGCTTCGTCGTAGATCGCGACAATGCCGCCCACGCTGCCGGACCCGGAGGCGCTCGACCAGATCAGATTGTGATCGACCGGGTCAGGTGTCGCCCAGCCGCTCTCCCCGCCCGCCACCGTGTGCCACATGCTGCGCGGGATCGATCCCCCGGTCCGGCTGTTGCTCGGCCCGCGGTACGAGGGGCCGTCTTGTTTGTTGCCATACAGGTAGTACGGCACCTGATTGTCGGTCGTGACGTGGTACATCTGCGCGTTCGGCAGCCGAACGCGCGCCCACGTGCGCCCGCGATTCTGCGAGATCGACACGCCGCTGTCGTTGCCGATCACCAGACGGGCAGGCGCGGTTGGATCGATCCACATGTCGTGGTTGTCGCCGCCCGGACTGGCGGCGCCGCCCAGCGCGACGAGCGTCTGCCCACCGTCGAGCGATCGGCTGTATCCGGCCGTGAGAAAGAAAACCTCGTTCTCGTTGTCGGGCGTGACGAAGAGATGGGAGTAGTAGTGCGCGCGTCCCATCGCGTTGCGGTCGTAGCTCACGACCTGCCAGCTTTCGCCGCCGGTGTCCGATCGCCAGACCTGGCCGCGATCGGTCTCCTGCCCGCGTAGCGGAATGCCGTCACCCGTTTCGATGAGAGCGTAGACACGATTGGGATTCGACGGCGCGAAGGCCACCTTGACCTTGCCCACGTCCCGCGTCGGCAGTCCGCGCCCGCGCAGGCGCGTCCAGGTCGTCCCTCCGTCAGTGGACGTGTGCAGACCGCTGCCCGGTCCGCCGCTCTCCCTGCCCCAGGTCTTGATCTCGAGCTGCCACATGCCGGCGAACAGCTTGCGTGGATTCGAAGGATCCATCGCCAGCTCAGAACAGCCGGTGTTCTCGTCGACGAAGAGCACTCGATCCCAGGTGCGTCCGCCGTCCATCGTCCGAAACACGCCGCGCTCGGGCTGCGGCCCGTACCCGTGCCCCTGCGCGCACGCGAGGACGACGTCGGGATTCCGAGGATGGATGAGAACACGACCGATGCGACCGGTCTTTTCGAGACCCATCCGCGTCCACGTGCGTCCGGCATCCGTCGACTTGAAAATGCCCTCGCCAACCGAGATGTGGCTGCGGATGCACGCCTCGCCCGTCCCAGCCCACACGATGCCGGGATCGGTCGGCGCGACCGCAAGGTCTCCGATCGAATGCACCGGCTGGCCGTCGAAGATGGGTGCCCAGTTCAACCCGCCGTCCGTCGTCTTGAAGATCCCGCCCGAGGCCGAGCCCGCGTAGTAGGTCAGCGCGTCGCCGGGAATCCCGACGACCGCGCTCACGCGGTTGCCTTCCGGTCCGACGTACCGCCATCGGAGCGATCCGTAGACCTCCGGGCCCGGCCCTTCCGCTCCGCTCAGGGCAGGCCGAGCGGCTTGACCGGAGACGAGTGTGCCAGCAAGCGCAAGCACGGCCACGATGCACGCCGGCCCCTTCAGGCCAGGCACCAAAGGCAGCACGTGGATCATATAGACCTCCTTGGGCGATGTCGGGTGGTTCTCGGTGCCGAGAGGATATGCCTGATCGACGGAACGCGGAAGCGCCTTGAAGAGGCTGCCGCGCGTCAGAGCGCGGGGAATAAACGAGAGGGTGCGTGAAACGGCCTGACGTGGGCTAAGATTCACGGCCTCGGTCATCATGCTGGATATCTCTTCGCACGATGTTCTGCTTGTCGGCGGCGGCGGCGCTGGCTTGCGTGCCGCCATCGCTGTTTCCGAAACTAATCCGAGGCTGAGCGTCGCGGTCGTTTCGAAGGTGTACCCGATGCGAAGTCACACGGTAGCCGCCGAAGGCGGCGCGGCCGGGGTTCATCTTGCGGACGACAGTCTGGACGAACACGCGTACGACACCATCTCCGGCGGCGATTGGCTATGCGATCAGGACGCCGTGGAAGTCTTCGTGAAGGAAGCTCCGCGGGAGCTGATGCGGCTGGAGCATTGGGGCTGTCCCTGGAGCCGGGAGCCGGACGGACGCGTCGCCGTCCGGCCCTTCGGTGGAATGAAAAAAACACGCACCTGGTTTGCGGCCGACAAAACCGGCTTCCACATGCTCCACACGCTGTTTCAAACGTCGCTGAAGTACGACGCCTGACCCGGTACGACGAGTACTTCGTCACCAGGCTGCTGGTGGATGACGGCCGCGTTCAGGGCGTGGTGGCGTTGGAGCTGACCACCGGAAAGATTCAGGCGATTACCGCCAAAGCCGTCATCTCTGTGCACGGGCGGCTGTGGCCGTGTCTTCCGCTTCACCACCAATGCCGCCATCAAGACCGGCGACGGCATGGCGCTGGCCTATCGCGCGGGCGCGCCTTTAAAGGACATGGAGTTCGTTCAGTACCATCCCACCGGCCTCCCGTTTACGGGGATTCTGATTACCGAGGCCGCCCGCGCCGAAGGAGGGTACTTACTGAACAAGGACGGCTATCGGTACCTGCAGGATTACAACCTGGGGACGCCGGAACCGAAGCCGGTCCTGCGCAGCATGGAGCTGGGTCCGCGCGATCGCCTGTCGCAGGCGTTCGTTCACGAGCAGGAGAAGGGCCGCACCCTGGAGGGACCCTACGGCGCAGTGGTGAATCTCGACCTTCGACATCTGGGAGAGAAGACGATCAACACGAAGCTCCCCTTTGTCCGCGAGCTGTGCCTCAAGTACGAGAACATCGATCCCGTCACGCAGTTGATTCCGGTGCGGCCCGTCGTTCATTACATGATGGGCGGCGTCCACACGGATCTGAACGGGGCCACGCCGCTTGAAGCGGTTTGTACGCGGCCGGGGAGGTTGCCTGCGTCAGCATCAACGGCGCCAATCGGCTGGGTTCGAATTCCCTGCCGGAGCTGCTGGTGTTTGGCGCCAGGGCCGGGCGTGCGGCGGCGGCCTATGCGGCCGAGCAACAACGGCCCCCTGGGCGGCACCTGCTGGCCCAGGCCGCTGGACGAGGAGGCGCGGCTGCAGGAACAGTTCCTCCAGAAGAGCGGAGGCCGGGAGCCGATCGCCCTCCTCCGCGAGGAGATGCAGAAGATCATGGAACAATGCGCGGGTATTTATCCGCTCCGGCGAATCGCTCGCCGGAGCGGCCGGGAAGCTCCACGAGATTCAGGAACGGTTCCGCGACATTCGTCTGGACGATCGCGGCCACCTGTTCAATACGGAGCTGATTTCCGCGCTGGAGCTATCGTGCATGCTCGAAGTGGCCGAAACGATGGCGCAGTGCGCCATGCAGCGGACCGAGTCGCGCGGGGCGCACCAGCGAACGGACTATCCGGCGCGCAACGATGAGAAGTTTCTGGCGCACTCCCTGGTTTACCGCGCGCCGGACGGACGGCCACGGGTGGAATACGCGCCCGTGACCATCACCCGCTGGCCTCCGGGCGAGCGGGTCTACGGAAGGTGAACGAGCATGGCGAACAGGATCACCCTCGAGGTCACGCGCTATCATCCGGCGCATGACGACGAGCCCGGATGGGATACGCTATGAGGTCCCGCTCCGAAAGGAGTGGGTGGTGCTCGACGCGCTGAATTACATCAAGGACCATCTGGACGGGTCGCTGACGTTTCGTTGGTCCTGCCGCATGGGGGTCTGCGGGAGCTGCGGAATGACGGTGAACGGCGTTCCCAAGTTGACCTGCGCCACGTTCCTGTCCGACTACGCGCCGGGCCCGGTGCGCGTGGAGCCGATGAAAAACTTCCCTGTCCTTCGGGACCTGGTGGTCGACACCTCGGATTTCCTGGTGAAGCTCGCGAAGTCGAAACCGTGGATCATCCGGAAGGTAGAAAAGCCGCTGGAGGAAGAATACCTCCAGACTCCGGAGCAGCTGGATGCGTATAAGCAGTTCAGCATGTGCATCAATTGCATGCTGTGCTATGCGGCCTGTCCGGTTTACGGATTGGACCCGCTGTTCAGTGGACCCGCGGCCATTGCCCTGGCTCAGCGGTACAACATGGACTCACGGGATGAGGGAGCCAGTGAACGCCTCGATATCCTCTCGCAACACGACGGTATCTGGGGATGCACGTTTGTCGGCGAGTGCACGCAGGTGTGTCCCAAGAATGTGGACCCGGCCGGCGCCATTCAACAGTACAAGCTGACCGCCACCATGGAATGGCTGAAAGCCCTGGTGCTTGCCGCGAGGAGCGAAGTAGCCGATGATCAATCCCACCGAGTATCTCCCCAAGTCGTATCAGCCCCGCGTTTCGACCTACTGGTGGCTGGCGCGTTGGGCGTATCTGAAATTCATCCTGCGGGAAACGAGCAGCGTTTTTGTGGCCTGGATCGTCGTGTTGACGCTGCTCCAGATCCGGGCGTTGACGCGCGGGCCGGCGGACTACGCGGAATTTCGAGGACTGGTTGCGGAGTCCGCTCGTGCTGGCGCTGAACGCAGTCAGCCTGTGTTTCGTCATCTTCCACGCCGTGACCTGGTTTAATCTGGCGCCCAAAGCGATGGCCGTGCGCGTGCGCGGCAAGCGTCTGCCCGGCGTGGCCATCGCGGCGCCGAACTACGTCGGCTGGGTGGCGATCTCCGCCGCCGTGGCCTGGATCCTTCTGCGAGGGTAAATGGGCACGCGATCGAACGAACCGTTCTTGTGGATGCTCTTCAGCGCCGGCGGGGTGGTTTCGGCGATGCTGATGCCGATCCATCTCTTGCTGTTCGGGCTGGCGTTTCCCCTGGGATGGCTGCGACGGACCGAGCCATGAAAGCCTGCTGGCGTTGGTCAGCGCATCCGGTCACTCGAGCCTATCTGCTCGTGCTCTGCTCGTCTGCCGTTGTTCCACTGGGCCCATCGGTTCCGCTTTACGCTTTACGATGGTTTGCAGATCAAGCACCTGAACGAACTGATCAACATTCTTCTGCTATGGCGGAGCCACTCTGGGAACCGCTCTGGCGGCTTACCTCGTTTGGAGAATCCCTTCAGGGTAGACGCCATCTACCGTCACACCGTGAAAGGAGCGGCCATGCCAAAGTACGTGATCGAACGCAACATGCCTGGCGCCGGTGCCTTGTCGCGTGACGAACTCGCTGCCATCGCCGAGAAGTCCTGCCGTGCGCTTGAAGAGATTGGACCGCACATCCAGTGGTTGGAAAGCTTCGTCACCGCCGACAAAGTCTACAGCGTTTACATCGCGCGGGATGAACGCTTGATTCGCGAGCACGCCCATCTGAGCGGCTTGCCGGCGGATACGATCCGCGAAGTCAAGGCGGTCATCGATCCTTCAACCGCCCGGGACGCCCGCTGGGCCCGAGAACACGACGTCTCGAAAGAGTCCGGGATCTACTGAGGCGGGCGGGTGCTTCGCCCGAGGCGAAGCCGGTTGTATCGCTGAAGCCTGACCGGCCTCAACTCCTCGAGGCCGCGCCGGCCGCCCGACAACCGGAAGTGCGGGTTGATTCGGCGATAGAGGCGGCTGCGCTTCAGCCGTTTGAACGCCCGGATGCCCATGGCGGTCGACGGATCAGTGTGCGCGGCCCTATCGGACCCGATTCCCCCCGCCCCTGCACATCAAGCGTGGTGATCAACAATGCGCGAGACATTCACCAATGAAACGCCACATCCTCATTTATGGAGTCTGCGGTGGCCTGCTGATCATTCTCTTGCAGCTGGTGGAGTACCGCTTCCTGGTTCTCTCGTACTCTCTCGAAATCTACGGTGCTGTCATCGCAGCGATCTTTGCCACCGTGGAGATCTGGTTAGGGCTCAAACTCACGAAAACAGAGCACGTGGTTGTCGTCAAGGAAGTGCCTGTGCAGGCGCCGGGAACCTTCACTCTCAACGAAGCGAAATCAGCACCGACAGGACGGTTACCGAAACCAGTCGATCCCCTCGTCCTTCCCACCCCGCCACCTCCCAAGACGGCACAGACCCAGCCGTGGCCTCTGGGGCATGATCTCGGTCCATGTCCACCGGCGCCGACGCGACGACAGCGCTCCTTCCGGCCCTGATCGTGGGCGCGGGACCGGCGGGCCTGGCGAGCGCCGCCTGCCTCAAGCAGCGCGGCATCGAGCCGCTGGTCCTCGAAGCCGGCGCGTCGCTGGCCAATTCCTGGCGGCACCACTACGACCGGCTGCGCCTGCACACGGTCAAACAGCAGTCGCATCTGCCCGGCGTGCCGTTCGCGAAAGAGCTGGCGCGCTACCCGACGCGCGCCGAGGTGATCGCCTACCTCGAAGTCTACGCCGCCCGCTTCGCCATCGTGCCGCGCACGGGTGAGGCGGTGCGCCGCGTGCGTGCCGCCGACGACGGCTTCGTCGTCGAGAGCGCGCGCGCCGCCTACCGGGCGCGGGCGGTGGTGATCGCGTCCGGGCTCAACCGCGTCCCGAATCCGGAGCGCTTGCCTGAACAGGAGCGTTTCCGGGGCACGCTCTTTCACTCGCGCGATTACCGCAACGCGGATCGGTTTTTGGGCCAGCGCGTGCTGGTGGTCGGCGCCGGCAACACGGGCGCGGAGATCGCGCTCGATCTCGCCGAGCACCGCGCCCGGCCGACGATGGCGCTGCGCTCGCCGGTCAACATCGTGCCGCGCGACTTTCTCGGCATGCCGACGCAGCTGACCAGCATCCGTATCCGCAGGCTGCCGCTCAAGCTGGCGGATGCGGTCGCACGGTTGGTGTCGCGGCTGGCGTTCGGCAACCTGGCGCGTCACGGGCTGGCGCGGCCCGCGCTCGGGCCCCTGACGACGTTCAAGTTGCGCCGGCGTGTCCCGCTCATCGACGTCGGCACGATCGCCGCCGTCAAGCGCGGCGACATTGCGGTCAAGCCGGCCGTCGCGCGCTTCACCGAGACGGGCGCGCTGTTCGCCGACGGCAGCGCCGACGAGTTCGACGCCGTGGTGCTGGCCACCGGCTACCACCCCGGGCTGGAAGATATCGTCGCCGTGCCCGGCGCGCTTGACGACGAGGGCTATCCCCGCGACTGGAAGGACGGCGCGCATCCCGGCCTGTTCTTCGTCGGCTACCAGCAGCCATCGACGGGATTGCTGCGCGAGATCGCGATCCAGGCCGAGGCCGTGGCCGCCGCGATCGCGCGCGCGTGACCGCTAGAACACGCCGCTGCAGCCGACGAGCGGCGCCGACGATCGAAGTAAAATAAGCATCGAGATCGCCGCTCGCGGCTGAGCGGGCATGTCGTTAGTCGGCCACTGGTCGTGGGACTGCTCCGCCGAACGCGGTACGGAATTGACTGTCGCTGCCTGGCGCCAATTCTGGTCGGGCTTTGCGCGTCCTGCGCCTCCGTCAGGACGCCCAGCATAGAGCACTTTGTCAGTCGAAGCGGCTTTGCCTGGACGCAAGCCCAGTCTGAGCACCTTCGGTTCTATGTCGAAGCCGGTTCCTTTGCCGAGCAGGATCTTGACACGCTACGGGAGCGCAGTGAACGGGCGTGGCGCCGCATCATCACCCTTCTCGGCCAGACGAGTTACGACTCCCCGGTGACCGTGTTCGTCGTCGAGTCACGAACGCGCATGAGGGCTCTCCTCGGTAGAGAAGTCAATGGCCAGGCGCTGCCACAACGTCAGACCGTCTTCTTCGTGCTTAGCACGCTCGTCGATGCCTCGGGAGCCCACGAGTTGTGCCACGTTATGGCAACGAGCGCTTGGGGCAAGACCGAGGATTGGATCAACGAGGGGTTGGCGGTTTACGCCGACGACGTTTGGAATGGCCATCCCTTGCATACGGTTACCGCATTCCACCTCGAGCGCGGTACGGCGATTCCTCTTCGCGACCTCATTGAGCACTTTGGCAGGCACGACGCTCTGGTCGCCTACCCAGAGGCCGGAAGCTTCGTGAAATTCCTGTACGAGCGCTACGGTCGCGCGGCAGTGCACGCCATCTGGACAGCGGGCGGTGCTGGCATCCCTCGGACGACCGGAAGATCTCTCGACGATCTGGAGCGAGAGTGGCATGCGGCTATCCGTCGATAGTCGGCGCGCGAGGACTGAACACGTCCTATCGCGTGACGCTGACCAGGTGAGAGACCGCCGCGATGCGAGCTCGCGTTTGCGCAGTAGGCAAAAGACTTTAGACTATCCAACGTGATCCGCTTCAGACAGTTCAGCTTCGATCCTGTTGCCGGGGAGCTGCGCAACCAGAACGGCAGCATTGTGCCGCTCGAACCGCAGCCTGCGCGAGTGCTCGCCGCCCTGGCCACACGGCCGGGCTCGCTGGTGACGCGGGAGGAGCTGCGCGCTTCGGTCTGGTCCGAGGGCATGCACGTCGAGTTCGACCAGGGCCTGAACTACTGCATTCGGCAGGTGCGTGCGGCTCTAGGCGACAACGCGCGTCAGCCGATTTTTATCGAGACCGTTGCACGCAAGGGTTACCGCTTCCTGCCGCAAGTCCAGGGCCTGCCGAATCGCCGGCGCCGCCGTGCGGCGGTCGCCGCCGCCGTTGCCGCCGCGGTCCCGCTCGTCCTCTGGATTGCCGAGCGCCTGGACGGTGACCGCCGATCTCACCATGACGCGGCCGTGGGGATCCTCAAAACCCTCCACGACATCTTTTTTTAGCGTCCTCAGAACTTCCTCAGCTCCTGAGCTCGAACCCTTCACGACCGCAAACCGTCCCTTCGCAAGACAGCCGAGGGACCCATGAACGGCCTCCTTCTCGATTTCCGGCTTAGCCTGCGGCGGCTGACACGCCGTCCCGCGAGCGCGGCCGTCTTTGCCGTCACCCTGAGCCTGGGCATGACGGCCGCCGCGACAGCAACGGGCGTGGTCCGGGCGCTCCTGTGGCGCCCGCTGCCGTTCTCCACCCTGGACAGGCTGATGCTCGTGCGAGACGACGTGCCGGTGACGGGGATCGAGCAGCGCGATCCCGTGACGCCGGCCGACGTCGCTGCTCTCCGGATGCGCAGCGAGGCCTTCGAGGTCGTGTCCGCGTTCCGTTTCCGGAGGGGAACGCTCGGAACTGGGACGGAGGCCGAGCAGATTCAGGTTGCGGAGACGTCCGCCAGTTTCTGGCAGGCGCTCGATGTTCAGGCGGACACTGGACGGACGTTCGGACCGGAAGAGGAGATTCCCGGACGAGACGGCGTCGCGATACTGAATGAGATCTTCTGGCGGCAGCGGCTGGGCGCCGCGCCCATGCTGGGCCGTTCCATCCTGATCGACGGCCGAGCGTTCAGCGTCATTGGCATCGCGGCCGGCCGTTATCCGCTTGCCGTTGATGTCTGGATCCCGCTCGCGCTGTCGCCGGCAGAGTCGGAGGATCGCCGCACGCGGAGCCTGCAGGTCGTGGCGCTCCTGAAGCGTGGCGTGCCGGCATCGGCCGCCGAGGCCGACGCGCGGCGTGTCGCGGCCGCTCTGGCAGCCGAGCACCCGGACACCCACCGGGGACGGAGCTTGAGGCTGCTGCCCCTTCGTGCCGAGCAGGACCAGTTCACGCTCAGCCTCTTTTCGCTGGTTGAGATCGTCGCGCTGGGCGTATTGATCATCGCCGTCACCAACGCGGTCACGATCATGAGCGTCAAGGTTCTTGATGGTCGACCGGAAGCGGCCGTCCGCGCTGCGCTCGGCGCCAATCTCTCCCGCGTGGTGCGGCCGTACGTTATTGAAGCCGCGATCCTCTCCACTGGCGCAGGTGTTCTGGCCATCCTCATGTCCTACTGGACGCTGCCGCTCATCCGGCGCGGCGTTCCGCCCGGCATCGCGAAATGGGTCGCAGGTTGGGACGCCATCCAACTCGACCTGCCGCTTGCAGCTGCGGCATGGTGTGCGGCCACGGCGATCGGTCTTTCCGTCGGCGCCTGGTCCGGCGTCCGCGGCGCTCGCAGGAACCTCGCGACGACGATCGCCCTGGGAGGACGCACGGCCGCCGGCACTCCGGGCCGGGGCCGCGAGCTGGTGCTCGGGCTGCAGGCCGCTGTCTCGGTCGTCCTGTTGACGGCTGCCGTGCTTTTCAGCGTCGGCCTGCGAGACGTCCGGAAGAGCTTCCACGCCTACGATCCCGATCAGGTCCTGCTCGCGCGAGTGACAGCCCCCGCGCACCAGTTCGTCGCGGACCCCGACGTCGTGGCGTTCTTCGACCGGACGGTCTCTGCCGCCGCGCGGCTCCCTGGCGTACGCGTCGCGGGGCTCATCCGCAACGCTCCGGCCAGCAACGTCCCGAATCCGACGAGCGCCGTCTGGCCCGCCGAGACGCCGCCCGCGAAGGGCGAGCGCCCGCCGACCGCCGACGTGCAGGTCGTCGATCCACACGGCCTGACCGCGCTCGGCGTGTCAATCGCGCGCGGACGATCGCTGACGGATGCAGACAGGGCAGGGACCGCGCGGGTGGCGCTCGTCAGCCGTCAGTTGGCTGCACGCGTGTGGAGCGATCGCGATCCGATTGGACGCCGCCTCGCGCTCGATGGTGGCATCGAGTACCTGGTGGTCGGGATCGCCGAGGACATGCACTTGAACTGGTACGACGCCGGACCACGGCCCACCGTGTACCTGCCGCAGGCGCAGGCGGCGGCTCGGGGGATGACATTCGTCCTTCGCACCGTCGCGTCTCCGACCGCCCTGGCGAAGCCGCTCGCCGCCGCCGTGCGAAGCGTGGAGCGAAATCCGCCGCCGTTCCGAATTTACACGCTGCGCGAAGAAGTAGACGACGCGCTAACGCCGCTCCTGACGCTTGCGTGGCTCCTCGTGGCGCTGGCAGTTGTCGCGCTCGGACTCGCGATGGCGGGCATCTACGGCACCACCGCGTCGAGCGTCGCCCTGCGCATTCGAGAGATGGGTATTCGCGCCGTCCTGGGAGCGCGCCCGCGATCGCTCATTCGACTCGTCCTGCGCGTCGCCCTCCGCCCGGTCGCGTTCGGATGCATCGTCGGCGTGTCAGCGTCCGCGGGCCTGGCTTACTGGCTTGGACCGCACACGTTCGGGTTGCTGGCCCTCGACCCAGGCGTTCCCCTCGGAATCGGCGTGTTGCTCCTCGCGGCCGCCTGCGTCGGCGCCTTGATCCCGTCAGCCCGCGCGGCACGCGTCGATCCGATCGTGACGCTGCGGGAGTAGAAACTGACCCCGGGGCGTCGCTTTCAACTCCTCATGAGACGACCCACTCATCGTGCGTTCGCCGCGGCGGCAATCTGCTGCTGGGTCGCTACTGTGAGATGGATGCGGCTCATCGCGGCCGGAGCCGACACGCGCTGCACGTCGTCGTGGCGAACGACGCGCCAGCCCCATGGCGTGCGCTGAAGCTGGAGCTCGATGGACTCACGCCGTGGTTTACGACGCCTCGCGCCGGCTCCGCGGTTTGTCCCAGACGATGGTGTACCGCCAGAGCCAGTACGCGCCGCGCATCGATGATCGAGAGGCTTGACATCAGACGCACAAAGGCTGTATTAGTCTAGACCTAGACCAACATGGCCTCGAAACACGGCATTCGCAAAGATCTGTTTCCCGGCGCGCTCGAGTTGATGGTGCTGCAGATGCTGAAGCGGCAGCCGCTGCACGGCTACGCGCTTGTCCGCACCATCCAGGCCTCCTCGCGCGACTTGCTGCACGTTGAAGAAGGGTCGCTGTATCCCGCCCTGCAGCGCATGCTGAAAGAAGGCTGGGTGAAGGCGCGCTGGACGACGTCCAACACCGGGCGACGCGTGCGTGCCTACGAGATCACGTCGAAGGGCCTCAAGCACCTGTCCGGCGAGTGTGAGCGGCTCGGACAGATGTTCGACGGCGTTCGACTCGTGTTGGGGATGGTCGAGCCGTGAGCCTGTTCGAACGGCTGCGCGGCCGGCGGGACGTCGATCGAGATCTGGCCGACGAGCTGGGCGCTCATCTCGACGCTCGGATCGAGGAATTGGTCGAGGCAGGCGTCCCCATTGAGGAGGCGCGACAGCGGGCACGGCGGGAGCTTGGTAACGCGACGCTGCTGGCTGAGCGCGGTCGCGAGGTGTGGCGGTTCGCGATCGTGGAGGACACGTGGCAGGATCTGCGCTACGCGTGGCGGCAACTCCGGCGCGCGCCGGCGTTCGCGACGGCCGCGATCCTGACGCTCGCCCTCGGCGTGGGCGCCAACACGACGATCTTCGGATTGATCGACGCTCTGCTGCTGCGGCCCCTGCCGGTCCGCGATCCGCAGGAACTCGTGCTGCTCCTGCGCGTGCGGAACGGTGAAGCCGCCCAGAGCTTCAACTACTCGACGGTGCACCGGCTCGCGGAGCATCGCGAGCTGTTCGCCGGCCTCTGTGGATTCAGCGGCGACATTCTCCACGTAGGGCCGCCAGACGCCGTCGAGGTGACGGGCGCTGCATGGGTCAGCGGCGGGTTCTACACCACGCTGGGGCTCGCGCCCGTTGCCGGCCGGCTCCTGGAACCCGATGACGACCGACTCGGCGCGGCACCAGTCGCCGTCATCACGGACAGCTACTGGAACCGCCGGTTCGCGCGACGCGCCGACGTGATTGGGCAGCCGTTCCTCGTCGAAGGCGTGCCGGTGACTGTCGTCGGCGTCAGTCCGGCGGGATTCAGTGGGACGACCGTCGGCGAGCGCGCAGACATCACGCTGCCGCTCGGCGCCTTGCCGCAACTGCAGCCGGAGCGGGCCGGCATGCTCGGGCGGGGCGGACGCTGGCTTCGGATTCTCGCGCGGCCGGTGGACGGGCTGTCGGCGGACCAACTTCGCGCCCGTTTGCCCGCGCTCTGGACTGACCTCGTCACGGCGAGCTTCACGCCGACGACCACGGCAGACGCGCGCCGAAGAGCCCTGCTCGAAACGCTCGACGTCACATCGGGCGCGACGGGCACGAGCTCGATCCGCTCTCAGTTCCGCAGGCCGCTGTACCTGCTGATGACGATGGTCGGCGTCGTGCTCATGATCGCCTGCGCGAACGTCGCCAACCTGCTGCTCGCGCGTGCCGTCGTCCGCCGGCGCGAGATGGCCGTCCGTCTCGCAATCGGTGCCGGCCGTGCCCGGATCGTTCGCCAGCTGCTTACGGAGAGCGCCTGCCTTGCGGCTCTCGGCACGGCCGCAGGTGCGGGCATTGCGGCGGTCGCCGGCCCTGCGCTGGTTCGGTTGATCTCGAGCGCGGAGGACGCCGGAGCGGCCGTCGTCATGCTGGATCTCTCGCCGAAGGGTCAAGTTCTCGCATTCACGATCGCCATCGCAGCGGTCACCACCCTGCTGTTCGGTTTGGCGCCGGCCTTCCGCGCGTCGGGAGCGAGCGCAAACCTCGCCGGCGCACTGAACGCGGGTTCCGCGCGCGCGCCGCGGGCACGCGTCGGCCGGGCATTGGTCGTGGCTCAGGTGTCGCTTTCCCTGCTGCTCCTGATCGGCGCGGGCTTGTTCATCCGAACGCTCGAAAACCTGCGGACGCTCGATTCGGGTTTCCGCCCGCAGGATGTGTTGCTCATCAAGGTGGACGCGACACGGGCTGGATACGATCGCGCCGTGTTGCGAACGTTCAACCAGTCGGTGGTGGCCCTCGCTGAGGGGTTGCCAGGCGTGCGGTCCGCGAGCCTGTCGCTCGTGCCGCCGCTGATGGGCGGCGGCATCTCGCTGCCCATTGCGGTCGACGGCAAGCCGATCGAGGGCGCCGCCGGCGGCGAGAGTGCGGTCAACATCGTGGCCCCCCGTTTCTTCGAGACGCTGGGGACGCCGGTTCTCCGCGGGCGGGAGTTCACACCGGACGACAACGACTCCGCTCCACGTGTGGTCATTGTCAACGAGGCGTTCGCGCGGCGGTACCTGGGGCCTGGCGATCCAGTGAGGCGACGGCTGTCGGTCACGGGATTCGGCCCGCTCGAGTCCAGGAACGCGCAGGTCGTCGGCATAGTCAAGGATGCCGTCTACGAGCGTCTGCGCGACGCGCCGCCCCCAACCGTGTACGCGCCGTACGAGCAGATGGGCAACGGTGGCGTCACCGTTCAGGTGTACGCGCCAGGTGCCCTCACCACGGTAGCGGCCGCGATGAGAAGGGAGGTGCAGCCGAAGCTCCCTGCAACCGTGCCCTTACAGATCTACACAATGAACGAGCAGATCGAACGCGGTCTGGTTCAGGAGCGCGTCATGGCGCTTCTTGGCACCACGTTTGGCGTACTCGCCCTGGCGCTCGCCGCCGTGGGCCTCTACGGCGTGCTGTCGTATACGGTCGCGCGGCGCACGAACGAAATCGGGATCCGCATCGCGCTCGGCGCCAGGCGACCGCAGGTTCTCTGGGCCGTGATGCGCGATGCGGTCTGGATGCTCGCGCTCGGCGTGACCCTCGGACTTCCAATGGCGTGGATGGTGTCGCGGCTGGCAGCCTCGCTCCTGTTCGGCCTGTCCCCGAATGACCCGGCGACGGTGGCAGGAGCGGCGGCGGTACTCCTCCTTGTTGGACTCGCGGCGGGCGTGTTTCCCGCGCGCCGTGCGAGTCAGGTCGATCCGGTCGTGGCCCTTCGGCGCGAGTAACGCGCAATCATCAACGCGTCGAGCTTCCGGTCATCCGCCGGATGCCGATTCTGTCAGCCGGACGCGGTCAGCATCGCCCTGAACGCGTCAATCGCCCTTTTCCGGACAACGAAATACCGTGTCTCGCACGGAATACCGTGGGCGGATGGCTCCCAACCCATCACAGCACCGTGGCCCGTCGCGACGTGATGATTGAACGACGTCTGGTCGCGCGAGCCGCAAAATCACGCCACGACATAGGGTTGCGCGGAACGACAGCTAAGGGCTGTTTGCGGGGTGCCACGATCGGATCGGTTGTTGCTACACACAGCGACAGGAGATTTCCGATGACTCTTCAGTGTGTCTATGGTGCAACGGTTGCGGTCTTCGCATTCGGTGTGGTGTCGGTCGGACCCGCATACGCGCAACGGCGGGATGGGGCCCTCCTGCCGCAGGATCAAAGCGGGGAGGTTACCGCGGCGGGATGTTTGGTCCGTGGCACGGCGGTGCGCGGCGGACCGAAGGACAAGTACGTGTTGGCGCGCCCGAAGAGAGGGCCCGTTGCCAATGTCCCCGAGGCAGCGTGCACGGCCAGCACCGGTGACGATGCCCTGACGCTCGATAACACGAGCGCAGCCGGCATCAACGACAAGATGCTCGGCCGCTGGGTGGAGATCACCGGCAGACTCGAGCGGGAAACCGACAAGAACCCGGACAACCTTCGTGAACTCGACGTCGCGTCGTTCAAGATGATCCCGGTCGCCGCCCCTCCACGGCCGGGGCCACCGGCCACGCCGCCAGCGGCCGCGCCGCCGCCCACCCCGCGGCCGGCACCGGCGGCGACGCCTCCACCTGCAGCGGCACCAGCCCCTGCCCCTGCACCTGCAGCGGCACCCGCAGAGCCTCGTAAGACTCTGCCGAAGACGGCGAGCCCCCTTCCGGCGATTGGATTTGCCGGGTTGCTCTCGCTGGGAGTGGGCCTCATGCTTCGTTCGTTCCGTCTCCGGCGACGAGGTTGAGGCACTAGATACGGATTAGCGACCGAGGGCGCGACAGTTCACGCTGTCGCGCCTTTCGTCGTAGTTCGCTCGGTGTGTTCGTAGCCTCGCCGCTTCCCTGCCAACCTGAGCGGCTATCCGCCAACCGTCATCATCACGCCGCAGCGACGACGGTTACTCCTCTTCGCGCTGGAGCCGTTCGAGTTGTTCTGACAGCCACAGGCACAAAGGATCGAGTTCGACTTCCTCTTTGGCGCGTTCGAGCGCTTCGAGCGCAGCGGATCTCAGCTGTTCGGTGCTCAAGTCTTTCGCTTCGATGGTTTGCCGCAGACGAGTGAAGGCGCTTTCGATGATGGACCGGCTGAGCGGTTCGGCCGGCCGCCTCCGCCAAGGCTTCGGCGGGCCAAGCTGAAGCATGGTGGTTCGGTGGGCCGACGCGTAGTAAGCGATCCAGTGGGATGGCGACATAGTTGAGTTAATCCACGCTCAGCGAAGCGGGTCGTACTCAGAAATTGTGCCAGGTACACGTAGTAACAGCTGTGCGGTCGTACAGATCGGGATACAGAGGCCGCGTTATTTCGAGGCAGTCCCCACGATACCCGTGCAGTATCTGGCCTCCGGAAAGCTCTCCATACCCATTCAATTGCCTCTCGCTATGAGGCTTAGCGGCGTTCGCCCATGCCGGCTTGCCGGGCACATAGCTTGCTCTCTCATCGGGCACGTCCGGCACATCGTGGCACGACGCACGGGATGTGCGTTTCTGAGGGCCGGATCGGTCGCCCATCCCGCTGGTCGAAATGAGAAGTCAACCATGAAAATGATGAGAAATGTGTTCACGCTTACTGGCGCGCTTGCCGTTCTGGCGACTCTTGTGCCCGGCCTTGCCAGTGCTCAGAATCAACCTCCTCCAACACGCGAGGCGGCCATCCAGGAGATCACTGTCCGGGGGACCGTCGAAGCGATCGATGTCACCGCGCGAACCGTGAGAGTTCGCGGCCAGCAAGGCAATGTCGTGACACTCGACGTTCCAGCCTCGGCTACCCGGTTCAATGAGGTGAAAGTCGGCGACATTGTCACGATCGCCTACTACGATCGGGTCAGCATCCGCCTCAAGCCGGCCGGTGAAGCCGCCGTCGACCGCAGGGTCGATCCCGGCACCACGGCGACACCGGGCCTGCTGCCCGGCGGTATCGTGGCAAGTCAGCGTGTCACCACCGTCAAGATCGACTCATGGGATCCGGCGACGAGGCTGCTCGGGTTCTCTACGCCCAGCGGCCAGACGTATACCCGCCACGTGAACGAAACAGTCGACGCCAGCCTCCTCAAAGGGCTCAAGCCCGGTGACCAGGTTGACGTGACGCGGACGGAGGCCATCCGCTTCTCCGTGGAACGTGCTGCTGCTGCTCCTGGTGCCGCACCCCAACCGGTCGTCACCGTTGAGGAGGGCTTCAGGAACCGGATCACGATCTCCTTCCTCTGGGGTCCCGATAACCAGTTCAGCGGCAAGGTGTTCCAGGCCGGTTCTGGCCTCTACAATGACGTCACACCGCTCAGCTTCGACGAGACGAGCTTTGACGATGTCTACGGATCGATCGGGCTCTTCAAGCTCGGAGTTGGGTACCGCCTGAGCCCCCGCTCGGAAGCTACGTTCAACTTCGTCTTATCGAGGAGCGGGTCTGAGGCCCTCCAGGTCGGCACGGTGGGCAATGCGAACGCGCCGCTGACGGCAGACCTCGAAGACTATTCCTACTGGGGCTTCGAAGGCGGCCAACGGTGGTACTTCTCACGGGTCAGGTTCACGCCGTTTGTGGGGTACGCCGTGGGGATCAACCGGTTCACGAACATCGACGGCGCCTTCTCCTCACCCGCCGTCGGATTGCAGCCCGAGCTCGTGATCCCGGAGACACGGGTCTTCGACGCCTCGTGGGCATTCAGCTTCGGACCAACAGGCGGTGTGCTGATCGGTATCGGTCCGATCGAATTCCAGGTCGAATCGGGATTTCGCTTCATGGGCGGCCTCTCGGATATCGATTTTCTCGTCAACGCCGATCTGCGAGACATCAACGCCGAAAGCTCGCGCTGGTCGTGGCCGCTCCTCTTGGGCGCCCGAGTTCGTTTCTAGCACGCAGGTAAGCCTGGAAGCGGACCGCTTGGAAGCCGGATACCTTCCCCCGGCTTTTGGGTGGTCCGGCTTCCAGCTTCCGCAGTTCGAAGTTCTACGTAACAAACGGATTCCTTTCCTTCACGTCCGGTCCAGGTCATCTCATGCCAACCCCCTTGTTGGCGGTTTCCGATGTGCTGGGCGAACGGGTCGTGGTTCTGGACCGACTGCCGTGCACGATCGGCCGCCGTGCGACGAACACGCTCCGGCTCGGGGGCCCTGAGGTCTCGGGTGAACACGCAGAAATCGTCCTGGAGGGCGGTACGTACCTGCTGCGGGACAAGCGATCGCGATTCGGCACCTTCGTCAACGGCGACGCCGTCACCGCGTGCGGCCTCGAGCCGGGAGACCGAATCCGGCTCGGCTGCGGCGGGGGCGCCGATATCGTGTTTCAGACAACCGCCGTGGCTCGCCTCCAGATACACCTCAGCTCCGGTGAAACGCTGCACGCGCCCCTGATAGGTCGCCGAATCACGATCGGGCGGTCCCTGGCATCGGATGTCGTGATACCAGATGCCAGCGTGTCACGGAATCATGCCGTCATCGTTCGGGAACACGGCAGATACGTCATCGAGGACAGCGCCAGCCTCCACGGCGTCGTCGTCAACGGCAAGCGGATCCAGGGCGCCGTGCCGTTGTCGGTCGGCAGCGTCGTCCAGCTCGGCACGTGCCGAGCCATTTTCTTCCTGGACGATGCCGTCCGGCCCGGAGCGTCGCCACGTCCGACGGCTCCGGGAGCGGACGATCTACCCACAGGTATTCGCCTCGGAAGCGCGACTCCGTCGCTCACCGAGACCGCCGCCTTCGCTCGCCCGGCCGCGCTGCCGACGGAAATCTACCGGCAGCTCGACGCGGCCCGGAACATTCAGAAGCTGCTTCTTCCACAGTCCAGCCCGCCTGTTGTCGGCTATCGGATTTTCGGCGACAGCCAACCGTGCTACGCCGTGGGTGGCGATTTCTACGACTTCCTCGAGTTGGACAACGGCCGAGTCGGTCTGGTGCTCGGGGACGTGTCTGGCAAGGGGCTCGGGGCTGCGCTGCTGGCGCACTTCACCCAGGCGATCTTCAGAACGGCGTTGCGATACGAATCCCGGCTCGATCAGGTTCTCCTGAGGGTCAACGAGGACATCTGCGATCGGTCGCTCGTGCACCAGTTCGTGACGCTCTGTGTCTGCGTGCTGGATCCGGCCTCCGGAGACCTCCAGTACGTCAATGCCGGACATTGCCCGCCGTTGATCGTCCGTCAGTGCGGTGACACGCAATTCTTGACAGCCTCGAGCCCGGTCCTTGGCGTCTCGCGCGCCTTCGGCTACGACGTGCAGTGCTGTCACCTCGAGCCTGACAGTGCCCTCGTGCTCTACAGCGATGGGTTCACGGAGTGCACGAACAGAGACGCGGACGAGTTCGGCGCCGATCGTTTCGCACGCTTCTTCGCATCCCGGGCGACGGCACCGCCAGAGCGGATCTTGCGCGAGCTGGAAGCCCAACTCGCACAGTTTGGGATGGCCAATCATCAGATCGACGACATGACGCTGCTCCTTGTGCAGCGGACCAATCTCCAGGTTGCCGACTGAGCAGGCGTTCTGGACCGTGTCAGGTCAACGCGGCGCCAGCAACCAGTCCGCCCCCACGATCACGACGAACGCGTTGAGGCCAAGGTTGGCGCCGGACGTTCCAGCATTCGAGATGTGGTGATTCCGGATCTCGATCCGCCATGAGGGATTGCCAGCATCGAGCAGACGGATGCCGGCACCGTAGTACAGCTGTCCGTTGAAGACGCGGTCGAGTTCGGGAATGTCGAGCGACGTCCAGAGAAACCCCGCACCGCCCGAGACGAACGGCAGCAGTCGCCCTCGATCGGTCAAGTGAAACCGCCCACCGAGGCCGGCCAGGCCCGCGGTGACCGCGGATCGCGGACGAACGTAGCGGAAGATTGTCGCTTCGCCGCCCAACTCGAAACGGTCGAAGACGAACCAGCCCAGTCCCGGATGGAACGCGAGAAACGTGGCGTCTGTTCGCGTCTTGCCGTAGCCAGGAATCCCGAAGCGCCAGGCGCTGCCCCAGCCGGCGGCCAGCGTCCGTGTTCTGGCACCGCGATCGACCGGGCCGTTCGGAGCGCGCCCGCGACTTTCCTGAGCGGAGGTCGATGGCATCGAGCGGTGCGGTTCAGAGGGTGCATCCTGAGCCAGTACGGCGGACGGGATCAGAGCGCTCAGGGCAGCAGCCACGATGAGCGCCACTTGCGACCTCTTCGCACGCGTGCATTCGATTCCCACGCGTGTCACTTCATCACGTTTCAATTCACCTATGGGCCTCACGAGACCGTCAGTATGCTTCCGCGACGCGTTATACGTTTTCGAGATCGGCGTAGCGTGTTCCGGCGCCCGACCTTTGCGAGCGCCGCGGCAGGCCCCTTGGCCGCCGTAGCTTCAGCGAAGGCGGCCATCACGCTGCCTTGCGGCAAGCGGCGAGCGGGAGGGCGCCGGAACACGCTACGCCGATCTCGAAAACGCTTTAGACTGCTGATGTCCGTCAGTTGCCGGCAGGAGGTGGACCCATGGCCAAAACGATTCTGATGCTCGTCGGAGATTTTGGGGAGGACTACGAAATCATGGTGCCGTTTCAGGCCCTCCAGGCCGTCGGCCATACCGTCCACGCGGTGTGTCCGGGAAAAAAGGCCGGCGACAAGATCCGCACCGCCATCCATGACTTCGAAGGAGACCAGACCTACACCGAAAAGCGGGGCCACGACTTCACGCTGAACGCGACGTTCGCCGAGGTTCGGCCCGAGCGCTACGACGCCCTCGTCATCGCCGGCGGCCGCGCCCCCGAGTACCTGCGCTTGAACGAAGCCGTCCTCGACGCCGTGCGGCATTTCTTCAATCAAGACAAGCCGGTCGCCGCCATCTGCCACGGCCCTCAGATCCTGACCGCGGCCGGCGTGATCCGCGGGCGGAAAGTATCCAGTTACCCGGCGGTCGCACCCGAGGTGCGGCTCGGTGGAGCCGAGTATGCCGATATCGCGATCGATCAGGCTGTGACGGACGGAAACCTGGTAACCGCACCGGCGTGGCCGGCGCACCCGGCCTGGATTCGGCAATTCCTCCAGGTGCTCGGCACCCGGATCGTCGATCAGGAAACCGCGACCGTCGCGCGGTGATCCCAGCCGCATGTCATGCCTGAGTTTCATGCCGAACCGTACATCTACCTCCCGGCAATCAGCCACAAATCCGCGCTGGTCGCCTGGGGCGCCTTCTACTTCAAGGTCAAGACAGATGGCGGGATGAAGCTGGTCAAGTCAGAGGATCTGAAACATGTCCATCCTCCCCGGGAGGACACGATCGGCGCCAAATCGGCACCGTACGGACCGGCTCGAATCGAGGTGCGAAACGCCGCCGGAACGACGGTCGCCGTAGCCTTCACGGACGTCACGAATCACTGCTGGGTGACAGGCCTCGAGCCCGACACCGAGTACCTGGTACACCGTGACGGTCAAGGGGGAGGAGTGGGCCGAGGGAGAGCGATGGAACTGGTCTGCGGCGAAGAAAGCGCTGGTGCAGGGGGGACGATACGACAATCGGTTCCGCACGAATCCCGATCCGGCGAGCCACGCGGCAACGCTGGCATTTGCTGTCATTGGCGACTTCGGCGTCGGCGTGAAGGAGGTGTCCAGCGAGCACCGGCAGCAGCAGATCGCGGATGCGCTTCGGGTGGCCCTCGACACGCACGGCCTGCGGTTCATCCTGACGACCGGCGACAACATCTACGCCAGCAAGAGGTTTCTTGGGATTCCGGTCGGCGGGTCTGGTGAAAAAGACGACGATTGGTTCTTCACGTACTTCCAGCCCTACCGGTATGTCCTCAACCGTATCTGCGTCTACCCGTCGATCGGTAATCACGACACCGGCGAAAGTGAAGACAACGACGATCGTGGACAGGTCGAAGACAACCTTTATATCAGGGAGCGGATCGCCGGCGAGGAGGCCGCGGGCCGCGCGTCGTTCGAGCCTGGGATGTTCTACCGCTTTCGGTATGGATCGGATATCGAGTTCGTGTGCCTCGACACGTCCAAAGAAACGGTCTTCGCCAAGCGCCTGTTCGACCATCCGAGGCATCAGGATTTCCTGGACGCGGCATTTCCCGCGACGGCTGGACCGATCTGGCGGGTTCCCTTCTGCCACCACCCGCCATTCTGCGCGGGTCCCCAGCATCACAACACGGAGTCCATGCACCGGCTGATCCCGTTCTGGCAACGCGCCGGCGTGAAGGCGATGTTCAGCGGGCACGAGCACAACTTTCAGCACTCGCTGATCGGTGGCATCAACTACTTCGTGTCCGGAGCCGGGGCCAAGCTTCGTCTGGCGACGCCCGACGAGTTCCAGAAAGCGCACACGCGTTCCTGGAGCGACCAGTGCCACTTTCTGCTGGTTCAGATCGCGCGCGACCAGATGACTGTGCGAGCCATTGGCGAGCTTGATGCCAACGGGACGCTGACCGACATTCCGCGGCGCGATGCCCGCGGCCAGCCGGTGACGGAGCCAATGGTGATCCGGCTGCCGTAAAAAACGCCGCATCACGACGATGCGGCGCGTCGATCGTTACTCGATGCGCAGTGCCGTGATCGGATCCGTCCGGGCGGCTCGAAGCGCGGGAATCAGAGTCCCCATCGCCGCCATCACAAGAATGATGACGGCGCTCCCCGCCCAGATGGCCGGGTCCGTGGTCGCGACGCCGTAGACCTCGCGCCGGAGTGCGCCGACGCTCCACGCCGCCACCAGTCCTCCGGCAGCCAGCCCGACCGCCACCGCGAGGAGCTGCTCCTTCAGGAGGAGACGGATGACTCGCCCGCCGTCGGCACCGAGGGCGAGCCGTACCGCCATTTCCCGGGTGCGGAGGCTCGTCAACATCGCCACGAGCCCAAGAATGCCGACGCCGGCGATCGCGAGCGCGCAGGCCGCGAATCCGCCATATGTCCAGGCCGCAAAGCGGCGCTGCGCGATCGAACCGGCCAGCGCGTCGTCCATCGTTCCGGCCCAGATCACATCGAATTGATCACGGTGCGCGGCCAGTTGCGTCCTGGCCACCGCCGCAACCCGTTCAGGCCGGCCGCTGGTGCGCAACAGGAACGCCATCTGCCGGTACCCCAACTCCGCCGTGTGGACTTGCCCCGCGGCACGCGGCATATCGGCGAGGCCTGTGAACTGCAGATCGCGAACAACGCCGATCACAGTCGCGGAGCGTTGCGACAGCAGGAGCGGCCGGCCCACGGGATCTTCGCCGGGCCACAACGCGGCCGCCGCTCGCTCGCTGACGAGGAGGACCGGGTCTCGCCGTACGAGCTCCTCAGGCGACGGCAACCGCCCGCGAGTCGGCACCAGCCCGAGCACGCCGGCCAGATCGCCACCGTGCGTGATCTGCTGCATCTCGAGCGGCTCGGCTTCGGCGTGCGGACGCACGGTCGCCACCAGGAACCCGTGCTGCAAGAGACGCGAACCAAACACGCCGGCCGCATCCACGCCAGGCAGTCTCGCCAACTCGGCATTCATGCGAAGCGCATCGTCGGCAACGGTCCGCGAGTCTGGTGAGCGCCCGGTCACCTGGACGACGGCGATCCGTGAACTGTCGTAGCCCGGATCGACCTGCCAGACGTGCCACAGGCTGGCGACGACGAGCGCGCCGCCGAGGGTCAAGGCGAACGCGAGCCCGGTCTGCGCGGCGACAACGACCTGGCCGAATCCGCGAAAGCGTCCGGTAGCGCTCGGCGGGCCCGACGCGATCAGCCGGCCGCGTCGCGCGGTCCTGACGACACCGATCGCCACGACCAGCGTGATCGATGCCGCAAGCGCCACGGTCATCGCGGCGACCCGCGGGTCGATCTGCGGCAGCTTCACGAAAGCCGTTTGCGGCGGCAATAGCGACAACGTGAACTCGAGGAGCGCCGGCGCCAGCGCGAAGCCGAGTGCCGATCCGGCGAACACAATCGGAGCCACCTCGGTCGTGCTCTGGCGAAACAGGTCCCATGTGGTGGCGCCGAGAGCCCGGCGGAGGACCACGTCACGCTCACGCTGCTGCGTACGAGCCGAGGCCAAACCGCCGACGCCGAGACAGGCCAGCGCCATGAGAGAACCGGCCACGAATGTCAGCTTCCGGAAGTCCTTCGCGAACGGAAGCGCGACCTCCGAGAGGGCGCGCAGGTTGGCGCCGTCCAGAATGCGCTCCTCCGAGCTGCCGATCGGCTGGGCCGCCCGAACGGCCGCGTCGAGCCGTTGTCCAAGCCACTCGGGCGACAGGTGGTCGGGCCGCCGTACGAGGGCCTGCACGGCGCTCTCGTTTCGGCCCGCCCGCTGCGCGGCGGAGAGTGCGAGCGGTCGGATGACGTCCGGAATCTCATTCGAGAACTCCGGGAAGACAAAGTCGCGCGGGAGAATCCCAACGACGGTCGCCGGCCTGGCGGGCCGCCCGAGATATTCCATCGCGCCGAGGAGCGGCACCACACTTCCAATCGCATCCCGCCGGCCCCCGAACACGCGCTGCCACAACCTGTGGGAAATGATCGCGACCGGCGTGCCGCCAGGATGGAAGTGCTGCGGCGCGAATCCGCCGACGACAGGACGTTGACCCAGGACGTCGAAGAACTGCTCGTCGACCGAAACCGCGGCGTACATCCGGCCATCGCCGAGCGTCCCGGCGTCGCGCTTCATTTGCATCGCCGCGACTTCAAGCCCCGGCACCGCGTCGCGCCACTGCGCGATTTCGTCCAACTTGAAGACTCCCCCGCCTCGGCCGGCACGACGTGCGGATGCCCGGTAAAGATTCTCGGCGTTTGGGTACGGAAGCGGCTTGAACAGCACGCCGTCGACGATCGCGAAGACGGTTGCGGAAAGCGCCGTGCTGAGCGCAATCACGGAGACGACCGTCAGCGCGTACCAGGGAGACCGCAGAAGTCTGCGCAGTGCTTGGTGGAATTCCGTCAGCCGGGGCCTCGAGTGCCGCAGGCTCCGACGCGCGCCTTCCAAACCGAAGAGCGGCAGCCGCCAGCCCATGAACTGGGCGAAACGAAGCGCGAGCCCGTGCCCCAATGCATCCGAGACCGCGCGAAGCCAGAGAATCGCAATCTGCAACGGCCGGCCGCGAACGGCCCGGCGCTGCTCTCCGAACTGCTGGATCATGTCCGCGCCATGCCGGCGGCGGAACGCGGTTGGGAACGCCCGCAGGATCAGTCGATATGCCACATCCCCGAGTCGCGTCATCGGCGCTCCTTCAGAAGCCGTGCGCTTCGCGACCTGGCAACCAGCGCTTCGAGCCGTCGCGTTTCGGCACGCGCCACCGAGCGGCCCAGTTCCGTCAACCGGAAAAAGCGCCGTGGCGGGACGCCCCGCGACGTGCGCGGCGCAGGAAGCACGGCTGGGTGATCGCGCTCCTGAATGAGTCCATCGGCCAGCATCCGATCGAGCGTTCGGTAGAGATGTCCGGGAAGCACGGGCATGCCGCTACGCGGTCTCTCGAGAGCCTGCACGAGCGCCCAGCCGTGCTGTTCGCCCTCCGCGAGGGCGACGAGAATGCGGAACACGAGATCTTTCAGCGGGAGGTACGCGCGTGGGTCGGCGGCCACGCACCATAATTAGTCACAGCATGTGACTATTGTCAATGGCCGTGCGCGCTATGGCACGTTGATTGCCTCTTCTTGCCGAGGGAGCATCAATGCGTACGGTCTGGTTGGTCGTCCTTCTCCTGTTACTTTCGGTCACGGCTTCGTCGTGTGAGCTTATTGGCGACATCTTCCAGGCGGGCTTCTGGGTCGGGACGATCGTCGTCGTCGTCGTCCTGCTAGGCGTCGGATTTCTGGTCAGCCGATTGAGGCGCTGATGCGCAACGCCCGACCGTTGAGGGATAGGGTTGAATCGCGTGTTCGAGAGATGCGTAGGGATCGGCCGCGCGTTTGAGGCTTTGCCAGCCCACCCAGATCAGCGCACAGGCCAACGCCAACCCGACGATGAAGATCAGCACGTAACCAAGCGTCGGATCGGGTTTCTTCCCTTTGGGCGGTGGTGCAGTGTTCACGAGCGTCGGCCCGACGGAGGAGTATTCAGAAGTCATACCGGCCGTGCCTCGCGGTGACGCGCGAAAGGGCCCTCGGACCCGCGCCGAGTACTCACGCCAGATGCCTACTCTGGCCGTTTGAGCTGAACAAAATGGCATCTCGATTCGCGCCGCATGCCATGGCGCGCCGGCGCGCTTGACTACTTCGTAGACCTAGTCTACAAAGTAGACTCGTGACCCAGCCGGCCATCTACCTCGGAGAGTTCGAGCAGCTCGTGCTGCTGGCCATTCTCCGGCTCGGCGCGGACGCCTCGGGCGTCGGGATTGGCCGCGAGCTCGAAGCCCGCGCCGATCGTCGCGTCGCCCGCGGCGCGCTCTACACGACGCTCGATCGTCTCGAAGACAAGGGCCTGCTCCGCTGGAAGGTTGCGCCGGGTGGGGACGATCGTGCCCGGCTGCCCCGCCGGCTGTACGCGGTCACCCCGAAGGGGCTCGCCGCCGTCCGTGCCGCTCACGGCGTCCTGCGACGCATGTCACACGGCCTCGAGGACGTCCTCGAGCCGGAACGGCCATGACGGGCCCGACGAGGCGACCCCGGCTGACGCCCCCACGGATTTCTGCCTGGCTCCTCGATCTCTGCATGGACGACGCCGTGGTACGAAGTCGTGGGCGTCGCGGGCGATCTGAAGCTCAACGGGATCGACGCCGACACGCCGATGCAGATCTACCTGCCGTTCCCGCAGTCGCTCATGCCTGCTCCCGCGCTGATCGTCCGCTCGTCCACGGAGCCGGGGACGCTCGCGCAGCCGGTTCGACGCGGTGCACCGGCTCGCGTCTTCCATGCCGGTCTATGCCGTGCAGACGTTCGAAGATTTGATGGACGGCGCGGTTGCCCGGCAGCGGGCGTCGATGACGATCTTCGCCGTATTTGCGGTGATCGCGGTCACGCTGGCGGCGATCGGCCTCCACGGCGTCGTCGCGCACAGCGTCAGCCAGCGCACGCACGAGGTGGGTGTTCGCCTCGCGCTCGGCGCGACGCGCTCGGAGGTGTTGCGGCTCTTCCTCCGCCAGGGGCTCGTGCCTATTGCGGCGGGTCTCGTGATCGGTGCGATCGGTGCGGCGGCGCTCTCGCGTTATATCGAGGACCTGCTCTTCGGCGTCACGCCGAACGATCAGATCACGCTCTGGACGGTGACGGCGCTCTTGTTCGTCGTCTCGTTGGCGGTCTGCTATGTCTCCGCCAGGCGGGGCACCCGGATCGACGCGGCTGTCGCGCTGAGGGAGTGAAGACTGAGGCAGCGCCCGCGGCCCGCGCGAGGAGAGCGAGTCCGGCGGAGGCCAGGCCCCGCGAGCATTGAAGAATGAGGCAATGAGACAGTAAGGCGCTTGTGTTGGACGGCGCTGTGGACCCATGATGGCTCCGATTCTGGACAGCTCAGAACGGAGGGCCACATGCGGCTTCAGACCGGTTTGGTCGTCGCGGCGTGCGTTGCGGCCGTGAGTGCGTTCGTACCGGCCGCGCAGGATGCGGCGACGCTCCGCGTGAGCGGCACGGTCATCGTCGAGGGTGGCGCGCCCATCGCCGGCGCCAGAATCCGCACCGACGCGCTGCGCGGCGAAATGGCGCGTCCGTTCGGCGGTCAGCGGGAGTTCCGGGCAACCGCGAATCAGGCCGGCGAGTGGTCGCTCATCGGCCTGACGCGCGGGCTATGGGTGCTCGAGGTCAGCGCGCCGGACTTCCTGCCCCACGTCGTGATCGTGCCGATCTCGATGATGCTCAAGCCGGAACCGGTGGCGTGGGAAACGACCCTGGGACTGCTGCCGCTCTCGGCGGTCGTGCCGCCCGATGCGCCGAAGAACGCGCCTGAACTGTACATTCAGGACGCCGCCGAGAAAGCCATGGGCGGCGACCTCAAAGCCGCGCGCCAGTCGCTCCAGAAACTCACGGGCGCGAGTCTGAACGCCGGCGGCCTGGTCTCATCGGGCGACATCGCGCTGCTCGTCCGCGATCCGCAGATGGCGCGCCGGTTCTTCGAGCTGGCCGCATCGGCCGAACCGAAATGGTACCGTCCGCAGCTCGGCATCGCCTCCGCCGCGATGGTGACATTCGACATCGATCGCGCGATGAAGGCCTACGCCGCGGCGCGCGCGAATACGAACAACAAGAAAATGGAAGTCATGCTCTCGACCACGATCAAGGACCTCCAGCAGATCCGGGACGGCCGGTAGTAGCACGAGTTAGCCGGCACCGCCCTGCTGCCGGTGCGGCGCGTGACACGCATCAATCCCGTGGCGGCCTTGCGCTCGGAGTAGAGTACGGACGCGCCGGCTTTATTGTTTTCCAGATCGGTGTCGCGTGTTCCGGAGCCCGACCTTTGCGAGCGCCGCGAGGCAGGCCCTTGGCCGCCATAGCTTCAGCGGAGGCGGCCGATCACGCTGCCTTGCGGCAAGCGGCGAGCGGGAGGGCGCAGGAACACGCGACACCGATCTGAAAAACGCTGTGGCCGGCCTGACGTCAGGCGAGCTGACCGCCTCCGCCAAAGGCTACGGCGAGTCTCGCCGAAGCGCTCCGCGCGAAGGCGGAAGTCCCCCTACGGTGACTTCCCCGCCGCGCGACTCAGCCGGCCCCCCGCCGCGCGACGATGGCAATCGTCGGTGCCGTCCAGGGGATTTCGCTGACCTCCACGAACCCGGCGGCCTTCAGCTCCTCGACGACCGTCGCCGGCATCACGCCGTGCGACGCGCCGTCGGTGCGCTTGCCGGGCGGCGCACTGACTTTCGAGTTGGGCGCGAAGTCCAGAATCGCCAGCCGTCCTCCCGGCTTCAGCGACCGCAGCAGGCTCGCGTTCATCGCGGGCGGATCGCCGAAGTGATGGTAGACGAGGCGCATGAAGATCGCGTCGCAGCAGCCGTCCGGCAGGTTCGTCTGCGACTCCGCGCCCTGAAGCACCGTGACGTTCTCGAGCGACGCAGACGCGACAACCTTCTTGATCTCCGTCAGCCGATCCGCGTTGAGGTCCGTCGCGTACAACCGCCCGGTCGATCCGACCTGCCTGGAAAGACGCGGAACCAGAGGTCCGCTGCCGGCGCCGACGTCTGCTACCGTCGTGCCGGGGCGAATGTCGAGCACCTCGATGAGCTTCGCCGCATCCGCCGCGTCCCGATCTGCCTGGGTCGTGCCTGCGAAGGCGAGAAGGGTGACCAAGATCGTCCCGGCGAGCGGTTTCACACTGCGAATGAATGGGATCACTGGTGGGCTCCACGTGCTAGACGACGCCGACCGTCGTTTGGTTGGCAGATACACGATCGCAGAAAATGCGATCGCTGGCTGGCCGGAGCGCGATCTGACGCATGACGCCGCGGGCGTAAAGTTTGCACCGTGTCGGCCTCGTGCCTGAATTCGCTCTCATCTCGAACGTAGAATCGGTCATGGCGGAGCAGCTCGTCGACACGTTGCGGCGTCAGTTCTCGCACGACGCCTTCCGCCCCGGCCAAGAGGTGGTCGTTCGGTCCGCCATCGATGGACACGATCTGCTCGCAGTCATGCCCACCGGGTCAGGAAAGTCCGTCTGCTACCAGCTGCCGGCCGTCGTCCTGCCCGGCCTGACGCTCGTCATCTCTCCGCTCATTTCGCTGATGAAGGACCAGGTCGGCGATCTTCGCCGCCGCGGGATTTCCGCCGGCGCGCTCCACTCGTCACAGGCCGACGCCGAGCGGCGCGACATCTTCGACGCCGTACGCGGCGGGGGTCTCAGGCTACTCTACGTCGCGCCTGAACGATTCGCCTCTCCACGGTTTACGGAGATGGTTTCCGGCGTGCCCCTGGCGCGGTTCGTCGTCGACGAAGCGCATTGCGTGTCGTCCTGGGGCCACGACTTCCGGCCTGACTATCGTCGTTTGTCAGCGGCCGCGCGTGCCTGCCGGCGGAGCGACGGCGCCGCCGGCCGGCCGCCGATGCTCGCGTTTACCGCCACGGCCACGCCCGAGGTCCGGGACGACATCGTCTCGCTGCTCGGGCTTCACCAGCCGAAGCTCTTCGTCTCCGGGTTCGATCGTCCGAACATCGAGCTGCGTGTCCTGCCGGTCAGCGGCGATATCGACAAGCACCAGCGTCTGCCGGCCCTCGTCGGAAAGAGCCGCGCGCTCGTCTACGGCGCCACACGGCGGCGCGCTGAAGACGCGGCGGCAACCCTCGTGACCGCGGGGCTCGCCGCGGCGCCATACCACGCCGGGCTCGCCGAGCGCGAGCGCTCGCGCGTCCAGGACGAGTTCGCGGCGGGCCGGCTGCAGGTGGTCTGCGCGACCAACGCGTTCGGGATGGGGATCGACCGGCCCGATATCGACGCCGTGATCCACGTGGACATTCCCGGTTCGGTCGAGGCGTACTACCAGGAGGTCGGGCGCGCGGGCCGCGACGGCCGCACCGCGATCGCGACGCTGCTCTGGAACTTCGCCGACGTCAGGACCCGGGAGTTTCTGATCGACAAGGCGCGCGATGACGATGCCGACCGCCCAAAGCCCGCGGTTGACCCGGTCGAGCTCGCCCGGCGGCGCGAGCTCGATCACCTGAAGCTCAAACGGATCATCGCCTACGCCGAGACCGCGCAGTGCCTCCGGGCGACCATCCTTCGGTATTTCGGCGATCCGGATGCCCGTGAGCCCTGCGATGGCTGCGGCAATTGCCTGTCGCGCTCGCGCCTCGATGCCGATCAGGTGCTGCTGGTGCGCAAGATTCTCTCCGGCATCGCGCGTGCCGGCGAGCGGTACGGCAAGCGTCGCATCAGCGCGATGCTGATTGGCGCCATGGACGACTTGCCCCCGCCGCTGACCCAGCTTTCGACGACCGGTCTGCTTCGCGAGCACGACGCGCGCTTTGTGGAGCGATGGATCGACACGGCGTCGGCCGGCGGGTTGATCGACGTCTCCGCGGACAAATACCGGACGCTCAGCCTCTCCAGGCTGGGCCGGGAGGTCATGGCGGGACGCGCGACCGACGTCGCGCTGCTCCTGCCGAGGTCGCCGAACTGGTCGAGGCGAAGAAAACGGCCGAAGGCAAAGGGCAGAGGGAAAAGGTCAGGAACGCGCTGACCCAGGGAGGTTCACCGTGGCAGATTCGTCGCAAGCTCTCCTGGAGTCTCTTCGAAAACTCGGCTGGCGGGTGGAGCCCCGATCGGTATCCGGCCCACTCCTCTCGCCGCACCAGGCCGTTCGATATCCCGTCCTTCCGGCCGATCTGGTGGCCTTTCTGGTCAGTCTGGAAACCTGCTGCAACCGCAGCCAGGATGCCTGGTTCCTCACGGCCACGGACTACGCGGAGACGAGCTCGGAAACATTCCGGTGGAACGAGTTCGAACGGATCTCGCTCGAGTCTGCGGTCGAAGACGGCGACGAGGAGCGCGCGAAAGAGGTACGCGCATTTTGGGACGCGCATTTTCCGTTCATGATGGCCGTGCATTCCGACTACGACTATCTGGCCGTGCAGGTCGGAGACGGCCGGTTCAGCCGCGGGTCCATCGTTCACGGCACCGGGGATGACTTCGAGGAGCCGAGCCTGGTCGCGCCGTCGTTCGATCGGTTTCTGGCTTTGCTGAAAGACGCCGCGGAGGCGCTTGATCCGGACTACCCGTTCGACGTGTTTCTGCTCGAGACGAAGAACTAGAGGGACCCGACGAGACGTAAGACCTCGGGTTTCGTTTTTGGAACATCAGCGCAAAAACGAAACCCGAGGTCCTAGGTCACACCGCGGCGATGGCCAGACCCGAGCCGGCGGGCGACCTGGTGCGCAGGATGTGGCGCGAGGCGACAGAACTCCTCTAGTCCTACCGCGTTTCCAGATTGCTGTCGCGTGTTCCGAAGCCCGACCTTTGCGAGCGCCGCGAGGCAGACCAGATCCCGCTGCCTTGCGGCAAGCGGCGAGAGCCGTTCTCACTTTCCTGTGGCGAGCTGGTTGCCCGGAAGTCGGCCGCATGTCTCGCGATCCCTGCCGGTTTTGCTCTGCGAAGAAGTGAGAACGGCTCGAGCGGGAGGGCGCCGGAACACGCGACACCGATCTGGAAACGGTCCCCTCATTCCCATCGAAACACTTTCACCGCGAGTGCCGTGCAGATCGCCGCGATGATCGCGAGACCCAGCAGATCGCCCGTATGGGTGAGCCACGAATCGCCACGCCAGGCTCCACGCATCAGCGACACGGCATAGGACGCGGGCGTCATGCGCGCGACGAGCTGCAGCAGAGCGGGCATCTGATCCACCGGTACGAACAGGCCCGAGATTCCCACCATTGGGTACAGCACGATCGTGCCGATGGGCTGCGCGAACCGGGCGGTCGGCGCCACGCTGGCCAGCACGAATCCGAGCGAGAGGATGCTCAGCGTGCTCACGACCGTCGCCGCGGTGAATGGCACCCACGGGATTGGGATATCGACGTCGAGAAACCGCCGTCCCAGCATCATCGTCAGGATGAGCGTGGTCGCCGTGAAGAGCAGCTTCACCAACACATGCGCGCTCAGGATCGTGAGCGGCCGAAGGGGCGTCGCGCGCAGCCGCTTCAGAATGCCGCCTTCGCGGTAGATGGCGATGATCGTGACGAGCGAGAGCACCGCGCTGATCGCGATGAGCAGCCCCGCGAACACCGCGAGGTCGGGACCGACGAGGCCGCGCTGCCCCTCGCCAGCCACGCGCTGGCCGAACGTCCGGCCGAGCACGACGAAGACGAAGACCGGCACGAAGACGGCGCCGATGACGCCGAGCGGCTCCCGGAGGAAGATCTTGATCTCGAGCCAGGTGAGCGCCAGCAGACCGCGAATGCCAAAAGTCATTACCTCATTGCCTCATTCTTCAGTGCTCGCGGGGCCCCACCCCCGCTCGCTCGCGCTCCGGCGCTCGCAGACTCGCTATCCTCGCGCGGGCCGCAGGCGCTGCCCCATTGCCTCATTGCCCATCACTGCCGCACCGAATGGCCGGTGAGCTTGAGGAACACGTCCTCGAGCGTCGGCACGAACGTCCGGAAATCGGTCACCGGAATCTGCTGGTCCGCCAGGCAACGGAACACGCCGGTCATGACTTCGACGGAACGCGCGCGCAGGACGATCTGGCCGTTGTTGCGTCCGGCGCTGTCGATGCCGGCCACGCGGCCGAGCGCGTCGATCGCGCGCTCGTCGACGGTCTCGATCACGATCGTCCGCTCGGGACAGTGCCGCCGGACCAGCTCGTCCGGCGAGTCGATGTCCACGATCCGCCCATGGTCGATGATGGCGACGCGATCGCAGAGCCGCTCGGCTTCCTCCATCAGGTGTGTGGTGAGAAACACCGTCTTGCCGCGGTCCCGGATGCCGCGGACGAGTTCCCAGATCGCGCGGCGCGCCTGCGGATCGAGGCCGGTGGTGAGCTCGTCCAGAAAGACGAGCTCCGGATCGTGGATGAGCGCGAGCGCGATGAACAGCCGCTGCTTCTGGCCGCCCGACAGCGTCATGAACCAGGCGTTCGCCTTGCCGGCGATGCCCAGCTGCTCGAGCAGTGCCAGGCCGTCGAGCCTGGTGCCGTACACGGCGGACCAGAGCGCGAGCGCTTCGCGAACCTTGATCCGCTTTTGGAGCTGCGCTTCCTGGAGCTGGACGCCGATGCGGCGCTGCAACGCCGCGACGTCGCGGAGCGGATCGAGGCCGAGCACCGCGATGCGACCCGCGTCGGGCACGCGAAGCCCCTCGATGCACTCCATCGCCGTCGTCTTCCCGGCGCCATTGGGACCGATCAGGCCGAAGATCTCGCCGTCCCGGACGTCAATCGCGACGTTGGACAGCGCCGTCATCGTTCCGTAATGCTTCGTGAGCCCGGAGACCTGAATGACCGACCGCGCCGGCATGCCCTGTCCTTATCGGCTCGGCCAGTTGGGGCCGTGACTGCGGTTTTTGTCGGACACGCGGCGTCAGCCGCGCAGTTTCAGGAACAGCCCCCACGATTCGAGCTCGGGCGCCACACGGACGTGGCCGCAGACCTCGTAGCCGAAGTGCTCGTACAACGCGAGGTTCGGCAGGGTCTCGGTGGTGAGCGACACACCTGAGGAGTCGGGATCGTCCTTGGCGAGTGTCCGCACGCCCTCGAGGAGCGGCCGCGACAGCTTGTGGCCCCTATGTGACGAACGTACGCCAATCATGTTCAGGTGATGGTGCGGCTGCTCGATGGCCAGCGCTTTCGTCGCCGCTCCGTACGTTTCGTACCGCTGCCGTGTCTCGTCGCCCAACGTCCGCCACGTCTGGTCACGAAGCGGCGCCGCGCCCGGCGGCATCACCGGCTCGGACGGCAGCGTCGTCGTCGCCGCGGCCAGCAGCCGGTTGTCGTCGATCATCCCCAGGATGGGTCCGCCCTGCTGTATGCGTCGCAGGACGAAAAAACTGATCAGGTGACGAAGCCGGTCGTCGTAATCGCCCGACGGGCCGAGGATGAATCGCATGACCGGGTAGTCGTGAAACGCGTCGCAGAAGACCGCAACGATATCGGCCGCGCGATCGGCGGTGAGCCGTTCGAGTCGCGCCGACACTAGATTTTCTTGATTCGCCACGCTTTGACTGACGGCCGATCGCGCACGACCGCGGTCGGCTCGTAGCCCCGCCACTGGAGCTCGAGATCACCCTGGACGCCGAACGCCACGGTCAGCCCTTCGTGGCTCGTGAGGCCCGAGTACACCGCGCGCGCCCGTCCGAGGTGCGCCCGCGAGAGGGGTGACTCCGGCGATGAGAGCTCGCGGAAGGTCAGCCGCCAGTCGTCCGGAACGGCTCTCGTACCTTCGATGAACGCCTCCGCGGCGGTGAGCTGCAGCTTGCCGGGTGGGGTCGCATGAAGTCCCGCTTCGAGGTGAAAGTTGCACGAAATCTCGAACACCCGGCAGAGCGCGCCGTAGGTGAAGAACAGATCCGGATCGGTCTCGCGGGAACCCGGCACGCGCTTTTCGCCGGCGCCAAACGGCTCACCGCTGAGCACGGGCCGACCTGTCGTCCGGGCGACCTGATCGAGGCCGCGCACGCGCGCCATCATCTCCCACATGTTGTCTTGCCGCGAGAGATGCCGCGTGACGAGATCGCCAAGCGGCGGCGTGACCGCGTGGTCCACCCTGGCCGATCCGCCAATCGTCAGGACTTCGGCGGGTACCAGCGTCGCGAGCTTGTCGACGAAGGCGAAGTCATGCAGCCGCTTGTCCTGCGTGCTGTGCTCGGGCTCGTTCGCGATCTCGACGATGGCATTGTCGTGCGCCGCGGCAATCGTGCCAATCGCACGCACCTGCGCCTCGAGGTCGATCGACCGCTCGTGTGGCGCCGTGCCAGCGAGCGCGACGACCTGGATGTACATGCCTCGCGCCTTCGCCAGCGCCAGCACGCGCGGCAGCGCCTTCTGCCCCGCGTCGGGCGGAAGATCGAACCAGCAGCAGAGTGTCGCGAGCACGCGGACGACGTTGAAGCCGGTCCGATCCGCCCAGTCGAGGTACGCGACCGCCTCCGGTTCACGCCCATCGGCGACGAGATCGACGAGGCGGAACGCCGTGACGCCGCGCCAGCGAAACACCGAGCCGTCGGCGCAGACCAGCGTGCGTCCCTCCGCGCGCAAGCGACCGCACTTCTGCTCGGCGGCAGCCGGTTGGCCAGCCGGCGCTGTCTGTCCGGGATGATGTCGCGGCTTTGCGGCGCCCGACCCGGCCGACAGCGCGACGGGCGCGACGCAGAGCAGCGCGACCGAAAGCCGGAAGAGCAATCTAGCTCGCGGCGGCCTTGCGACGGAGTTCTTCAATCAAACCTCTGAGCGCCTGGGCCGCGTTGGCGTGAGCCAACGCGGCCTGATGGTAGGTCTCCAAATCCGGCTCCGAGAGCGCCGCCGGATCGGCCAGCGCCGTGATGTTCGGCGCCAGATCCCGGAGCCGATCGGCGGTGCCGACGGCGCCGTTCCAGGCATTCTTGAGGGCGAGAAGCGCACCTGCATCCATCTCTTCTGACTCCACGGTACAATGAATAGTCGATGCCCATTTTCGAGTACATCTGCCGCGACTGCCAGCGTCGGTTCGAAACGTTCGTCACCGGAGACCGTCAGCCATCGTGTCCCGAGTGTCACAGCCAGGGACTCGAGAAGCAGTGGTCCGTGTTTGCCGCGGTGTCGGGCGGCAAGACCACGCGTGAAACCGCGCCGGGATCGTGCGGTACGTGTGGCGATCCGCGCGGACCGGGAGCCTGCAATCTGAACTGACTCGCTGACACAGCCCTTGCAGGACGGGCTGAAGCCCGCCCCTGCATCTGTCCGAAGCCCGCGCTGCGTGCGACCGGTGGCGTCTGGTTTGCATCTACACTGGCATGATGCGGATCGCCGCGCTGCTTGTCTCGCTCGCTCTGGTTGTCGCGGCGCCTGCTGCCCGGCAGGCTCCTCCCTCCGCCGATCAGCTCGCCAGGCAACTTCAGGCGCACTACGACCAGGTCAAGGACTTCACCGCCGCTTTCACGCAGACGTTTCGCGGTGTCGCGCTTCCGCAGCAGACGACCGAACGCGGCACGGTCGCCGTCAAGAAGCCGTACAAGATGCGGTGGACCTACACGGCGCCTGAGAAGAAAGAGCTCGTGGCCGACGGGATCCAGTTCTGGGATTACCGGCCGATCGACAAGGTCGTGCTCGTCCAGCCTCTCCCCAAGGAGGGACAGGCGTCCACGGCGCTGCTCTTCCTGGCCGGCCGCGGCAACCTGACACGGGATTTCACGTCGGCGATGCCCGCGACCCAGCCGGAGCCCGAGTGGCACCTGGCGCTCGTGCCGAAATCGGCTCAGGCCGACTTCACGTCGCTCGTCGTACACGTCGATCGAAAGACGCTGGCGCTGCGCGGTCTGGTCAAGACCGATGAGACGGGCACGTGGACGTACCGCTTCCAGAACCTCAAGGAAAACGTGGGCCTCGCCGACAAGATGTTCATCTTCACGCCGCCGTCCGGCGTCGAAGTCATCCGGTAGCCGGCGCATCCGGTCGCTTCGCGGGTGATACTCCCGGGATCCTCTGGCCCGGGCCGCTCCTGATCAAGAATGAGCCGCCATGTCGATGCTCATGACGTTCCGGATCGCCTTCCGGGCGCTTGGCCGCAACAAGTTGCGCACGGGGCTCACGATGCTCGGCATCATCATCGGCGTGGCCGCCGTCATTACGATGGTGGCGCTGGGATCGGGCGCCCACGCGGCGATTGAAGAGCAGATTCGTGGCGCCGGCACGAACATGATCACGGTGTTTCCGGGGAGCGTGAACACCGGCGGCGTGCGGCAGGGCGGCGGCACGGCGCGCCTCTTCCCCGCCGATGCGAAGGTGCTGCGCGACCTGCCGGAAGTCGAATACGTCTCCGAAGGCATGCAGTCGCGGCAGCAGATCATCTACAGCAACCAGAACTGGAGCACGAACGTCGTCGGCGTGAACGTGGACTACACGCAGATCAAATCCTGGCCGATGAAGCACGGCGCGTTCTTCACCGACCACGATGTGCAGTTGGCGGCCAAGGTCTGTGCGCTCGGCATCAACGTGGCGACCAACCTGTTCGGCGACGACATCGACCCGACGGGCGCCGAGATCCGCGTCCGCAACCAGCTCTTCAAGGTGCTTGGCGTGATGGCGCCGAAGGGCGCGTCCTCGTCGGGCCAGAACCAGGACGACCAGATCCTCGCGCCCTACACGACGGTGATGAAGAAGCTGCAGGGCAACGAGTGGCTGAACTACATCCTCGTCTCCGCGCGGTCGGCCAATGAGATGCAGCGGACCTCGGACGCGATCGCCGCGGCCATGCGCGTCGAGCACAAGATCGAGCCGGGCGACGACGACGACTTCCGCGTCCAGACGCAGGACGATTTGATCGCAACGCGCACGCAGGCGAGCCAGACGATGACGTCGCTCCTGGCCGGCATCGCGGGCGTCTCGCTCGTCGTCGGCGGCATCGGGATCATGAACATCATGCTGGTCTCGGTCACCGAACGGACCCGCGAGATCGGCCTGCGCCTCGCCCTCGGCGCGCGCGGATCCGACGTGCTGCTGCAATTCCTGATCGAGGCCGTCGTGATCAGCCTGCTCGGCGGCGGGATCGGGATTCTCCTCGGTTACGGCTCGACCGAGCTGCTGCAGGTCTATCTGCGATCGCCGACGCTGATCTCCGTCAACGCGGTCCTCGCGGCGGTGGGATTCTCGGCGCTGGTCGGAATCTTTTTCGGGTTCTATCCTGCCCGAAAAGCGGCGGGGCTGGATCCGATCGAGGCGCTGAGATTCGAGTAGTCGTTAGACAAAAGGCAAAAGGCAGAGGGCAAAAGGCAAAGGGCAAAAACCCTGAGCCTGACGCTTCCGAGAAGTCTTATTGACGCCTTCGCCCGCTTCTCGCAGGGCGATGGCGTGTTTCGCGCCCATATCGCGCCGGCTATTCGCGACCGTGCCCTCCTCGACTAGAGCGCCGACAGACGATCCCGCCCTGAACAATTGAAAAGCCATGTGCCGAAACGCCGGACTTGGCGCCGCCAGTTTCGGGTATAGCTGAAGCAAATTGACACTGAATTCGAAGGTCCGGTCCAATAGGCTGGTTTCCCACGCCATCGCCACCCCCGAGACGTGACGATGCGCAATTGATGGACCAGCGCCAAGACTGGGTTTCGGGGCTTCGGACCGTTGCGAGGTGCAAAAACGTCAGCAGAATCGGCTTGGAGAGGCGTGAGATTCTTCACTGCGCAGGCGCACTTCGCAGTCGCTTTCTTTTTTGCCTTCTGCCTTTTGCCTTTTGCCTTTACTCCCCAACCTTCTCGACGTCCGCCCCGAGCTTCTTGAGCCGCTCGACCAGGCTCGCATAACCCCGCTCGACCGTCTCAATCTCGAGAACGGTGCTCTCGCCTTCGGCGGCCAGCGCGGCGGCCACGAGGGCCATGCCCGACCGGATATCGCGGCTGTCGAGCGTGCGGCCACGAAGTTTCGTCGGACCCGTGACGATGATCCGGTGCGGATCGCAGAGAAACAGATCGGCGCGCATGGCGCTCAGTTGCTCGAGCGCGAACAGGCGCAGCTCGTACATCCAGTCGTGCACCAGCGTGCGCCCTTTCGCCTGCGTCGCCAGCACGGTCAGGAGGCTGACGATGTCGCTCGGGAACCCGGGCCAGAGGCCGGTCGTGATCCGGCGCGCGCACTGGAGATCGGAGGGCCGGACGACGAACAGCCCATCTTCGAGGTCGTGGTCGAGTCCCATCTGCGCGAGTACGGTCGCGATCGGCTCGAGATCTTCGAATGCGACGCCCGTGACCTCGACTTCTCCGGACGTGATGGCGCCGACGACGCCCCATGACGCCGCTTCGATGTAGTCGCCGCGAAGGGTGTGGGTCGCGCCGCGAAGCCGGGGCGGCGCCTGGATCCGGACGGTGGACCGGCCGATCCCTTCAACCCCCGCGCCCATCGCGGCCAGGAACGCACCCAACTCCGCGACATGCGGCTCGCATGCCGCGTGGCGGATTTCGGTCGGTCCCTGTGCCTGCGCGGCAGCCAGCATCGCGGTTTCGGTGCCGGTGACCGACGCCTCGAGGAGGTAGACCGAGGTGCTCTTGAGTCCGCCCTCCGGCGCCTCGAGACGATGCCCGTAGGCGTCGGCGACGACACGCGCGCCCATCGCTTCGAGCGCATGGACATGCGTGGCGATGGTGCGCCGCGCTGGAAAGTCTCCCCCTGGGGGCGCGAGGCTCGCGCGGCCGGTGCGGCCAAGCAGCGCGCCGAGCAGCAGCACCGACCCCCGAAGCTTCCCGACCAGGCTGGGGTCCGGCTCGGACGACAGAACGTTCTTGCACGTGACGCGCAGCGTCGACGTCCCCTGCCCTTCGACCTCCGCACCCAGCGAGCGCAGAAGGTCGATCATCACCGCCACGTCGCGAATGCGAGGGACATTGCGCAGCTCGCACGTCTCGGGAGTCAGAAGACAGGCCGCGAGCAGCGGCAGCGCCGCATTCTTGTTGCCCTCGACCGCAATCGTGCCCGAGAGACGCCGGCCTCCGCGAATGACGAGATCAGCCATGGGCATTCGTGAAGGGCGTGAAGGCCATGAAGGACATGCCGGTACGTTAGACGATCCCGAGAAAGACTACTTCGTCCCGAAGATTCACACCGAACCGTTCGCGCACCGCGCTCCGGGCGTGTTCGACCAGTTCCTGAATGTCCCGCGCCGTGGCCTGACCATCGTTGACGATGAAGTTCGCATGGTCCGCGGAAATCCGGGCGCCGCCGATCCGGTGTCCTTTGAGACCGGCCCGATCCACGAGCGCGCCGGCCGACCATGGAATCCCGGCTGGCAATCGATCGTGTTCCGGATCCGGATTCTGGAAGATGCAGCCCGCGCTCGGCATCGCGAGCGGCTGGGTGCCCTTGCGGTACGCCAGCGATTCCCGCGCGGTTTTTCGGAGCAATTCCGGAGCGCCCTCCGCGACCCCGAACTCCGCCCACGCCAGCACTTCGCGCGTGCGTTTCAGGCGGCTCGTATCGTACGCGAACTCCATTTCCGACGCCGGAACCGTCGTCTGTCTCCCATCAAGGCTCACGACCATCACACAGGTGATCAGGTCGCCGATGTTTCGTCCGCCGAAGTGCGCGTTGCCGAAGACGGCGCCGCCGACGGTGCCCGGGGTACCCGCCCAGGCTTCCAGTCCCGCCAGGCCGTGTGAAATCGTCCAGCGAACCAGGCCGTTGATCGTGACGCCAGCCTCCGCCCGCGCGCGATCAGGGGCGGGCTGGGAAATGCCGGTCAACTGGACGCGCAACACGATCCCGCGCACGCCGGCGTCGGCGACGACGACATTCGATCCACCGCCGAGCACCGTGACCGGCATTCCGCTCTCGTGGGCGACGCGCAACACGGCCGCGAGCTGCGCCTCGGTGCGGACTTCGACCAGCCAGTCGGCCGGTCCACCGACGCGGAACGTGGTGAGCGGCGCAAGCGGCGCATTCGGGTGCACGTGATCGGCGCCGATCAGCGCGCGAAGGGTTGCGTCGAGGTCATCCTTGTGCATGAGTCGATGTCCAGGACCTCGGGAGTCATTTCCGCGGAAGAACGCATCAGGAAATGACTCCCGAGGTCGAACGCATCAAGAAATGACTCCCGAGGTGAGGGCCGCCAGAAGCTTGTCGTGGATGCCGTCGAACCCGCCGTTCGACATGATCACGACCAGGTCGCCTTCCCGGGCTTCGCGCGTAACGAGATCCACGATCTCGGCCACCGCGGGGACGTGCCGCGCCTTTCGCCCGGCGCGCTGCAAGTCCTGCACGAGGCGCTCGATCGACAGACGTTCGTTCTCGGGGAGTGTCGATCGGAACAGCGCCGCCAGAATGATTTCGTCCGCTTCCGATTCGGCAAAGGCCCGGGCGAAATCGTCCTGAAACACGCGCCGGCACGACGTCGCCGAGCGCGGTTCGAAGATGGCCCAGATACGCCGACCCGGATAAGACCACCGCACCGCTTTGAGCGTTTCCCGGATGGCGGTCGGGTGGTGCGCGAAGTCGTCGTACACGGACACACCGCGCGCCGTGCCACGCAGCTCCAGCCGTCGGCGGACGCCCTGAAAGTCCCGGAGCGCCCGGATCATCTCCTCGGCCGAAAGCCCGGCGGCGCGGCCGACCACGAGCGCCGCCAGCGCGTTCTGGACGTTGTGCGATCCGATGAGCGGCAGCGTGACGTGGCCGAGTTGCTCACCGCGCGCGGTGAGCTCGAACGTCATGCGGTGCCCGTCCGGGCGTACCTCGCTGGCCCGCCAGTCCGCGTCCGGCGCGAGACCGAAGGTGTCGACAGGACACCGCGCCAGCGACGCCAGGTCGCGCGCTTCCGGGTTGTCGGCGCCCAGAATCAACCGTCCCGATCGCGGCACGAGCCCGACAAGCCGGCGGAACGCCAGCCTCAGCGCGTCCATGTCCGGGTAGATGTCCGCGTGGTCGTATTCGAGGTTCCCGATGACCACGATGTCCGGCAGATACTTCAGGAACTTCGCGGTCTTGTCGAAGAACGCGCTGTCGTATTCGTCGCCTTCGATGACGAAGTCGCGCCCGGACCCGAGCCGGTAGCTGCTGCCGAAGTTGACCGCGATCCCGCCGATGAGCACGCTCGGATCCTGCCCGCACGCCGTGAGCAGCCATCCGGCCAGCGCCGTCGTCGTGGTTTTCCCGTGCGTACCGGCGATGACAATCGACCGCGAGCTCCACAGAAAGTGCTCGCGGATGGCCTCCGGCATCGACTGAAAGCGGATCTTCCGATCGAGCACCTCTTCGAGCTCGGCGTTGCCGCGGGAGATAGCGTTGCCGACGACGACGCTGTCGAGCACGCCGCTGATCTGGTCGGGGGCGTAGCCCTCGAACACGCGAATCTGCTCGGCCGCGAGGAAATCGCTCATCGGCGGATAGATACCCGCGTCCGAGCCCTGCACGTCATGACCGCGCGCCTTGAGCATCGCCGCGAGCGTGGCCATGCCGGTGCCGCAAATACCGATGAAATGGATCCGCTTAGTCACTCGCCGCGGCCTCTTCGAACACGAGCCGTGGCGAATCCGGAGACGCGATCACGCGCGTCTGGACGCCGAGCGGCAGGCTCACCATCGGCGTGATCGTGTGACCGGACGGAAAACCGAACACCACGGGACCGCGAAACCCGATCACGCCGTCCCGGACGATATCGCGCACGGTGACCTTTCCGCCCGGCTCGTCGCATTTCGGAAGCTGCCCGAACACAATCGCGGCGGCGCGATCCATCCGGCCGCTCAGCCGCAGCTGCATGAGCATGCGATGAATTCGGTACGGGCGCTCGCCGACCTCGTCGAGGAACAGCACGTGGCCGTCAGGCGGCTTGAAGGCATAGGGTGTCTCGAACGAGGCCAGGAGCTGCGTGAGCGTGCCGCCCGCAAGCGGCCCGACCGCGATGCCAGGCTGCAGCGTCTCGAGGCCTGCGTGAGATTGGTCGCCCAGCGGCTCGGGGCTGAGGCTTCGCAAAAACGACGCCGGATCGTACGCCTCGGGTCCTTGTGCCAGGCGGCCGTCGATCATTGCCCCGTGCACGGATGCCAGGCCGACGATCGCGCCGAGAAAGCTGTGGAGCGACGTCACGTCGCTGTAGCCGACGAAGGCGGTTCGCGACCGGCGGATGCGTTCGACGTCGAGCAGCGGCAGGAGCTCCACGCTGCCGTAGCCGCCGCGCACCGCGATGACCGCATCGGCGTCCATCTCGTCGAACGCGCGGAGGAGCGCCATCACGCGGACGCGCGGACGTCCGGCCGTCAGCGCCTGTTTATCGAAGACCGATTCATCGTAGACGGGTTCGAGACCGAGCCGCTTGAGCTCGGCGACGCCGCGGTCGAACTCGTCCCGATCGAACCCGCTGGCTGGAGCGACGAGCGCGACGCGGCTGCCGGGCCGCACGGGCCGGAACTTCGTGAGTCCGGCCCGGGTGCGTGGCATCAGCGCCACGCAGCCATCTCCTCGGCGACCGCCTGGTGCTCGGCGCACCCGACGACGGCGAGTGGCACCGTTGGACGGATACGGCCGCCGAAGAACTTCTCCTTGACCCGCCGCTGGCGCGCCAACGCGTCGTCGACTCTCTTCTCCGGGAGCCGGCCGGACTCGACGGCCCGAATGATCGCCTCGATCGCCACAGCCTGCTCGTCGGCCGCGGAATTGCAGAGGAGCACGGCGTCGTTGCCCGCGGCGAGCGCGTCCACTGAGGCCTCGGCGAGCGGATGCGTGGCGCTGACCGCCTTCATGCCGAGGTCGTCGCAGAAGACGACGCCCTTGTAGCCGAGCGACCCTTTCAGGAGATCGGTCACGATCGCCTTCGAGAGCGAAGCCGGCGTCTTCTCGTCGAGTGCAGGCACGAGCACGTGTGCGGTCATCATCGTGGCCACGTCCGCTTCGATGGCGCGAACGAAGGGCACGAGTTCGACCGCTTCGAGCCTGGACCGCTCATGCTCGACCACGGGCAGCTCGTCGTGCGAATCGGCGTTCGTGTCCCCGTGTCCGGGGAAATGCTTCCCGCACCCCGCGACACCCGCGCCTTCGAGCCCGCGCAGCACCGCCGCGCCGAGCCGTGCGACGTCCTGTGCCTTCTCCGCGAGCGCGCGATCGCCGATGACGGGATTCGCGGGATTCGTGTGCACGTCGAGAACGGGCACGTAGTCGAGGTTGATGCCGACCGCCATCAGCTCGGCGGCCAGTGCGGCGCCGAAGCGCTCCGCGAGCCGCTCGTCGCCGCTCCGCCCGAGGGTGATCGCGGGCGGCCACTCCGTGAACGGCGACTTCAGACGCGCGACGCGGCCGCCTTCCTGATCCACGCTGATCCAGAGCGGCCAGTCTCGCCTCAGATCCGCGACCTGACGGGAGAGCTCCGCGACCTGTCGCGGCTCGGCGGCGTTTCTCGCGAAGTAGATGACGCCGCCCAGATCGAAGTCCGCGGCCAGGCGGCGAAGATCGGCAGGAACGTCATGCCCGGCGAAGCCGACGATCGCCAGCCGTCCCGCATGACGCCGAAGCTCCCGACGCGACATTCGCCCGCCATTATAATGCGCGCGTGCGCATCGAATCGTCGGCGCCGACGCGGATCGATCTTGCGGGCGGCACGTACGACATCTGGCCGCTCTATCTCTTTCATCCCCGCGCGCAGACGATCAACGCGGCGATCAGTCTGCGCGCGCGGTGCACGCTCACGTCGCGCGGCGACGACCGCGTTGTGCTGATCTCGGAGGACACCGGTGAACGCGTCGAGGCGGCCGGACCGGAATCGCTCGACCTGGCCCGGCTGCCGCTGGTCGCGCGCCTCGTGCGTCACTTCGGCGCGCGCGGAGTCGAGGTCCGGACGAAGTCGGATTCACCCGTCGGCGCGGGCATCGCGGGCTCCTCGGCCATGAACGTGGCGCTCGCCGGCGCCCTCGCGCGGTGGACGAAGCAGGCGCTGGACGACGAGGACCTGCTCACGATCGCCATGAACATCGAAGCGCAGGTGATTCATGTGCCCACCGGCGTGCAGGACTACAGACCGGCGCTCTACGGCGGCGTCTCGGCCGTCGAGCTCGAGCTGACCGGCGTGAGGCGCACCGCGCTCGCGGTGCCCATCCGGGAACTCGAGCAGCGCATCGTGCTCGCCTATACGGGCGCGTCCCGGAACTCGGGCATCAACAACTGGGACGTCATGTCGCGCCGGATTGGCAACGACCCGGTCGTCGTCGAGGCCTTCGACGGGATCCGCGATGCTGCGCTCGCGCTCCGGCAGGCGCTCGAGTCGGCCGACTGGACCGGCGTCGCGCAGCAACTGGCGTGCGAGTGGGAACATCGCAAGCGCCTCGGGCCAACGGTGACGACAGAGCGTATCGACGACCTGTTCGCGAAGGCGCGAGCGGCAGGCGCGCTCGCCGGCAAGGTCTGCGGGGCGGGCGGGGGCGGCTGTCTGTTTTGTCTCGTCGAGCCCGATGCTCGATCCGCAGTATCGGCCGCGCTCGCGTCCGCCGGCGCGACGGTGCTGCCCTTCTCCATCGAGGCCGGCGGTCTTCAGGTGGCCGAAAGCTGATGGCGTCGGCCGACGCGCTCGCGGAGATTCGCCGGTTGTACTACAACGCCACGAAAAGCAGCATTCACAAGGACCTCGCGCGCGCCGTGCAGCTGCTCAAGTCGATGCCGACCGACGACGAGCGCCAGCGCGCCGCCGTCTATATGGACGGTCTGTCACAGATGCGATCGGAATGGGGGGAAAAGAAACGAGTCAAGTGACGCGTCGGTACGAAGAATACGAAAAGCGCTCGTCGGTACATCAGGTACGTCGGGTACGACGGGTTTCCTGGAACGTTCTATCGCTCGTCATCTTCCTTCAAAGGAAGATGGCCACCGTCAGGCGCGTTCCACGGACCCGACGTACTTCTCGTACCTGATGTACCTGACGTACCGACAACGGTCTTTATCTCAGGAATCTCTTGAAGTTCGCTTGCGTTACTCGCGCGGTCCGCGCGGTGCCCGCCGCGCCGAGGCTTCTCGCGGGACGGCCGTTCAGCGTCCACACGAAGACGCCCGCGTCTCCCACGCGCACGCGCAGCTCTTTCTGAGCCTGAATGCGCTGGCGATCGCCGGGCTCCATCGCTCTCGAGAACGACACCTTCCCATCGGCGGCGATCTCGACGAACGAGGCTGACGTGACTTCAAACTCGAGCGTGATCGGCTCGACGGGCTTCGGCGGGTCCGGCACCGGCGGAGGCGCTTCCGGCGGCACCACGGTCACGGGCGTGCCCGAGGCCGCCCCGGCGGCCGGCTTCGAGGTTGGCGGCGCCGGCGGCGGCGGTTTCTCAGGCGGCTTCGCCGGTGGCGCCGCTGGGGACTGCGCGGGCGACGTCACGGGCGGCGCGGCTGATGCGGCCGGCGGCGCCCCTTGAGCTGGAGAACTCCCGACTGATGGCGCCGCGAGTGGGGGCGTCGGCGCGGCCCGTCGCTCGGTCGTCGTATCGTTTTCGCCGCCCGCGCCCTTCGTCCAGCGCATCCAGGCAAACGCTGCGCCCGTGCCGGCGGCCACCAGGACGAGCACACCCGCGATTTGCAGCAGGCGGATCGCGCGTTTCTGTCGATCGAGGAACGCACGGTCCTCGGGGGTGACCTCGGGCCGCGTCGCCACGCGCGCGGCTTCGCTCTCCGATCGGCTGATCTCGGCGAGGAACTCCTGCACGGTCTCTTCCGGATCGAGCCCGACCGCGGTCGCATACCCGCGGATGAACGCGCGGCCGAAGATGCCGCCTGGCAGCCGCGAGAAGTCGTTCCGCTCGAGCGCTTCGAGGGCCGTCACCGAGATCTTGGTCGAAAGAGCGACATCGCGCAGGGCGACGCCGCTGGCTTCACGGGCGCGCTTGAGCTTCGGGCCTAGGGCTTCGGACAATCCTCGCTACTCTAACAAGAGAATGAGGGAATGGGGCAATGACGATCACGTCGTCAGCGCATGTCGCAATTCGGATACAGCGCGCGTCACGCCGATGGCGAGAGGCGCGCGGCCTTCGGGCAGAAAGATCGAAATCGCTGCAACGCCAGCGGCTCCTTTGCGCAGGCACGCTGCTGCGCGAGCGGGATCGATGCCGCCAATCGCGATTACGGGCAACTGGATCGTGCGTGCCACTTCATGAAGCGCCGGGAGCCGGTCGTCTTCGGGCCCACCACCCTTGGATCCACCCGGGAAGACCGTCCCGAACAACACGTAGTCCGCACCATCCTGGCCGGCCGCGCGCGCTTCGGCGACCGAATGCACGGAGCGGCCGACGATCCAATCGCCCGACGCCAGCGTCCGCACGCGAGCGACAGGCGGGCCGTCAGCGCGTACGTGCACGCCGTCCGCACCAGCCGCCATCGCGACGTCGGCGCGGTCATTGACGAGCACGCGCGTGAGCGTGCCGGAGGCGCGGCGCCGGACACGCACGGCGAGATCGCGGAGGGCTCCGCCGTCGAGATCCCGCTCGCGCAGCTGAATGACGTCCACGCCGGCGTCGATCGCATCAGCCACGAACGACTCGAGCGCGACGATGGCGTCGCGCGTGGTGCGGGCGTCCGGAGTGAGCCGCGCGCGATCCGTGACGAGGTAGATCCACGGATGCGGCAGCGCGATCACGGCTGTGGATCGGGACCGGTTTGGGCCGTCTCTCGCGGGAGACGTGCGAGGACCACGCTCGTCAGATCGCGCAACCCGGCGATGGCCGTCACGACGCCGACACCGGTGACACCGCCCCGGACGAACTGGTTGGCCATGAGATCGCCGAGCGCGGGCAGGGCGTCCGCGAAGAAGTTCTGCTCCCAGAGCGCAGTCCACGGCGCCATGACGAGCAGCAGTCCCGCCTCGACGAGGTACGCAGCGAGCAGAAGACGGGAGGCGAAGCGAATAAATGAGCTCCGGCGCGGCGGCGCCTAGTCCGGGATGGTATCAAACAGCGTCGGCGGCCTGAACGTGCGCCGATGCACCGCCGAGTAGCCGAACCGGCCCACGGCGTCGAGGTGCGCGCGCGTCGCGTAGCCCTTGTGCTGGTCGAAGCCGTAGCGCGGATCGCGCGCGTGCAGATCGGCCATCAGCCGGTCGCGCGTGACCTTCGCCAGAATCGATGCCGCCGCAATCGCCGTCGATTTGCGGTCACCGCCAATCACGGGCCGCTGCGGCATCAGCAGTTCGGGCACGCGGAAGCCGTCCACGAGCACGAAACCGGGAAGCGGGACGAGCGTCATGATGGCGTCGCGCATCGCCTGCAGCGACGCCCGATGAATGTTGATGCGATCGATCTCCGCCGGCTCGACGATCGACACCGTCCAGGCCACCGCGGCGCCTTTGATCGCGTCGAACAGGCCTTCCCGGTCGTCCGCGGTAAGCACCTTGGAATCGGCGACGCCGGCCACGTAGCAATCCGGCCGGAGGATGATGGCGGCGGCGACCACCGGTCCGGCCAGGCAGCCGCGCCCGACCTCGTCCACGCCCGCGACGTGCACGTACCCGTAGCGCCGGATCGAATTCTCGAGAGTGCGCGACGCTCGGGGCCGTGACACGCGAACACTCTACGCCAGTCGCTTCTGTTCCTTCATCCGGGCGGCCTTGCCCTTGAGGTCGCGCAGGAAGTACAGCTTCGCGCGGCGGACCTTGGCGCCGCGGACGACGTCGATCTTGTCGATCGTCGGCGAGTGCAGCGGGAAAATGCGCTCGACGCCCTGGCCGAAGGACACCTTGCGGACCGTGAAGGTCGCGCGCAGGCCGCCGCGGTGCATCCCGATCACCGTGCCCTCGAAGATCTGGATGCGTTCCTTGTCGCCTTCACGCACCTTCACGTGCACGCGGACGGTGTCGCCCGACCGCATCGGCGGACGTTTGACCATCTGCGCCTGTTCGATCGTGTCAATCGCTCTCATTGGCCTTCTCCAGTCTCATGGCTCGCGGCCCAACAGGTCCGGCCGCCGTTTCTCCGTGCGCTTCACGCGCTCCCGCGCGCGCCAGCGCTCGATCTCGCCGTGGTTGCCCGACACCAGCACGTCGGGCACCGCCAGGCCTCGAAACACCGCCGGCCGCGTGTAGTGCGGATGGTCGAGCAACCCGCCGGCGAACGATTCGGTCACGACCGATTCGGCGTCACCCACGACGCCGCGCACCAACCGCGCGACCGCGTCGATGAGCACGAGCGCCGGCAGTTCGCCGCCGCTCAACACGTAATCGCCGATCGAGATCTCGTCGGTCACGAGCGCTTCGCTCACGCGCTCATCGACCCCTTCGTACCGCCCGCAGATCACGACGATCCGCTCGAGACGGCTCAGCCGCGTCGCCACGTCGTGCGTCAGCCGCTCGCCCTGCGGCGTCATCAGCACGATCGCCGCCGGCGACACCGCCTCCGCAACCGCCGCTTCCACGGCCCGGAAGAGCGGCTCGGGTTTCATCACCATCCCCGGTCCGCCGCCATACGGCACGTCGTCCACCGTCCGGTGGCGATCCTCCGTGTGATCCCGGAGGTCGTGGATCCGGATGTCGAGCACCCCGCGCGTCCGTGCGCGTCCGACGACGCCCTCCGCCAGCGCCGCGTCGATCATCGCCGGGAAGATCGTGATGACGTCGATTCTCATCCTTACACCGGGGGCTTCGCCCCCGCCCTTCGACTGGTGCTCAGGGCGCCCCGAGCAACGTCGAGGGGCGCGGACCCCCCGACGGCGTCACTCGCGGGGACCCCTTCGATCCCCGCTTCGTTCCGCCGACTCGCTCGCTGACGCTCGCGACTTCCCGCTACCGGTTCAGATCGATCAACCCTTCAGGGGCCGCGATCACGATCGACTTCTCCGTGACGTCAATCTCGCGGCAGATGTCCTCCGCCAGCGGAATCAGCACTTCCCCTTTCGTCGACGCGACGCCGAGAAGCGCCGTCCCGGCGTCCAGCTTCACCTGTTCGACGACGCCAACGAGATCCCCGTCGACCGTCGTGACGCGGCAGCCGATCAGGTCGTGCACATAGAACGCGCCCGCTTCTACCGGCCTCACGGCGTCGGCTGGAATCCTCAGCTCGAGTCCGCGAAGCGCTTCAGCGGCGTCGATCGTGCCGACGCCCGCAAATCCGACGACCCACCGGCCGTCATGCTCCCGGCCCGCGGTCACTTCGAGCGTGGTCAGCTGCCCGTCGCGCAGGGCCGCGAGCGTCGCACCTTCCTTGAACCGCTCGCTCCCGAAATCCGTATCCGGGGCGACGACGACCTGCCCACGATTGCCGTGCGGGCGAACGATCCGGCCGACGGTGACCATCGAATCCCAGATGTCCGTCATGGGGTCAGGACCCCTTTTTTCAGAAGCCCGGCCCTACTCGTCCCGGAAATCGACCACGACGCGCTGGCCGTCGAGCTCGCCGGCGGCTGCCGCGAGCGCCCGGACAGCCGCGGCGGTACGGCCCTGGCGGCCGATGATGCGTCCGAGCTCGCCCGGCGCCATCGAGAGCTCGATGATCAGCTGTCCGCGGCGCTCGGACTCCTCCACGGTCACCTCGTCGGGCCGGCCCGCCAGCGTGCGGGCGACCACGAGCACCACGTCACCGGCCCGGCTCACGACGCGGCCTGTTCGACCTGCGGCGCCGGCGGCATCCGATCGACGAGCGTCCGCACCGTGTCGGACGGTTTCGCGCCTGCCTTCAGCCAGTGTGCCAGCCGGTCCCGATCGATGTTGACCGTCTCCGGCTTGGTGCGCGGGTTGTACGACCCGAGCACTTCGACAAAGCGCCCTTCACGCGCCGACCGGCTCTCCGTGACGACCACACGGTAGAACGGTCTGTTCTTCGAGCCCGCCCGCCGCAAACGTATCGCTAACATTACGCCCCCTATCGATTGTTAACTTCGAACTTCAAACTTCGAACTTCGAACTTTCGGAGCTCACTTCGGAACCACGCCTCGATAGCCGGGCTTTCAGTTCGAAGTTTGAAGTTCGAAGTTTGAAGTTATCTCCCCATCTTCCCCAACATCCCCATCAGCCGCTGCCGTCCCTTCCGTCCACCGCCGGCGACGCCCTGAACGGCCTTGAGCATCTTCCGCATCTCCACGAACTGCTTCAGCACGCGGTTGACCGCCTCGACGCTCGTGCCGCTGCCGCGCGCGATGCGCTTGCGGCGGTTGCCATTGATCAGCGTATGGTTGCGCCGCTCGCCAGGCGTCATCGAGTTGACGATCGCCTCGAGCCGGCTCAGCTCCTTCGGATCGAGCTCCGCCTTCTGCTCGTTCAGCTGCTTGAGCGCCCCCATCCCCGGAATCATGCCGAGCACCTGCTCGAGCGGCCCCATCTTCTTCAACGCGCGCAACTGATCGCGAAAATCGTCGAACGTGAAGTCGTCGAGTCGCGTCTTCTTCTCGAGCCGCGCGCGCGTTTCGTCGTCGACCGCCTCTTCGGCGCGCTCGATGAGCGACAGCACGTCGCCCATGCCGAGCAGCCGCGAGACCAGGCGGTCGGCGTGAAACGCGTCGAGGTCCTGAATCCGTTCACCGACGCCGACGAACGCGATCGGGACGCCGACGACCCCGACCACCGAGAGCGCCGCGCCGCCGCGCGCGTCGCCGTCCGTTTTCGTCAGGACGACGCCCGTGACGCCGATGCGCTGGTGAAACTCGCCGGCGCTGCGGATGGCATCCTGCCCCGTCATCGCATCGGCGACGTACAACAAATCCGACGGCGACACCGCCGCCTTGATGGCGGCCAGCTCCGCCATCAGCTCGTCGTCGATGTGCAGCCGGCCGGCCGTGTCGACGATGAGCGTGTCGAACCCGAGATTGCGGGCGACACCAAGCGCACCCGTCGCGCGGCTCACCGGGTCGAGGTCACCCTCGGGATCGTGAACGCGCGTGTCGACCTGCTTGCCGAGCACCGACAGCTGCTGGATCGCCGCCGGGCGCCGCACGTCGGTGGACACCATCATCGGGTGCCGCCCCTGCTTGGCGAGCCACCGCGCCAGCTTCGCCGACGTCGTCGTCTTACCCGAGCCTTGCAGGCCGAGCATCAGCACGACGCGCGGCGTCGGCGCGTTGGGCGACAACCCGCCCTGCGTGTCACCGAACAACGCCAGCATCTCGTCGCGCACGATGCGGACGACCTGCTGTCCCGGCGTCAGGCTGCGAAGGACGTCGTCGCCGACCGCCTTCACCCGCACTCGCTCGATGAACGCCTTGACGACGCGGAAGTTGACGTCGGCTTCGAGCAGCGCCAGCCTGATTTCCCGCAGCGCCGCGTCAACCGTCGCGTCCGTGAGCCGTGCCTCACCGCGTAGCGACTTGAAGACGTCCTGCAGCCGGGTGCTGAGTGATTCGAACATGAAGGTGGACGCGGCTGCTCGACGAGCCCGCTTGCCGGCCCTAACCGGCGTCAGCGCAAACAGTTATCGTAGCATGGCCTTGGAGTTCAGGCCTGAAAAGCCAGGCTATCTCGACCGGGTATCGAAGCGGTCCTCCCGTCTGGCATCGCGGCCGTCACCGCCGCGAAACATGTCGTTGGTGGCTCGTCGATATGGGCCGGGAATCCATCCAAGCCTATCGACCAGCCCAAAGACGCCGACCGCGGTAAGAAAAGCCAGGTATCTCCAGCCGAGCGTGAAATGGAGCGCCAGACCGATCGCGGCAGCCACGACGGCGACGAGAAGACGGCTCATATGCGTGTCATCACACCGAGTTCAGCGTATGCCCCAGCTTGTCCTTTTTCGTCTTCAGATACCGCCGCGAGAACTCGCTGGCCGGCACGATCTCGAGCGGCAGCGATTCCACCACTGAGAGACCGTAGCCCTCGAGACCGACGAACTTGCGCGGGTTGTTCGTGAGCAGCCGCATCGTGCGGACGCCGAGGTGCCGGAGAATCTGCGCGCCAATGCCATAGTCGCGCTGATCGGCTTTGAATCCGAGCCGCTCGTTGGCTTCGACCGTGTCGAGTCCCTGGTCCTGGAGCTCGTAGGCCCGAATCTTGTTCGCCAGCCCGATGCCGCGCCCTTCCTGGTGAAGGTACAGCAGCACCCCGCGGCCTTCGAGCGCGATCCGCTCCATCGCCGCGTCGAGCTGCGACCCGCAATCGCACCGCATCGAGTGAAACACGTCGCCGGTCAGGCACTTCGAGTGCACGCGGACCACGACGTTGGCGCCGTCGCCGATCTCGCCGCGCACGAGCGCCACGTGCGTCTGACCGTCGAGAAGGCTTTCGTACGCGTGAATCGCGAACCTGCCGTAGTGGGTCGGGAGCGTGGCCGTCGCGACCGGCCGGACCATGCTTTCGGTTCGCATTCGGTAGCGGATGAGATCGGCGATCGTGATCATCAGCATCCGATGCTTCCGGGCGAACTTCGTCAGGCCTGGCACACGGGCCATCGTGCCGTCCAGGTTCATGACCTCGCAGATGACGCCTGCCGCCGGGAGCCCCGCAATCCGCGCCAGGTCCACCGCCGCTTCCGTATGTCCCGCCCGGACCAGCACGCCGCCCGCGCGGGCGCGCAGCGGGAACACGTGACCCGGCCGGGCGAGATCGCGCGGCTTCGTGTCAGGCGCAATCGCCGTCTGAATCGTCTGTGCGCGATCGGCGGCCGAGACCCCCGTCGTGGTGCCGGCCTTGGCGTCGATCGAGACGCACATCGCCGTGTCGCGACGCGATGAGTTGTCGGACACCTCGAGCGGGACGTCGAGATGGTCGAGCCGCTCCGGCGTCATCGCCAGACAGACGAGGCCGCGGCCATGCGTCACCATGAAATTGACTGCTTCGGGCGTGACGGCCGACGCGGCCATCGTGAGATCGCCTTCGTTTTCACGATCCTCATCGTCGACGACGATGATCATCCGGCCGTCGCGAATGGCGACGATGGCCTCGTCGACGGTCGCGAACGGCGATTTCCGCTTGCGGCCTTTCGCGAGGTGGAGCGATCTGGTCATGGTTGATCCTTCGAACTCAGTCTGGCGGGCTAAAGCCCGGCAGCTCCGGCTGTGGACTACGCCTGTCTACGTTCCCCGGCGGCGAGACGATCGCCCAGCAGGCGCGCGACGTACTTGCCGATGACGTCGGCCTCGAGGTTCACGGCATCGCCCACACGGATCTCACGCAGGGTCGTTTCAGCGAATGTAAAGGGCACGATCTGCAGGCCAACGGTCGCAGCCGTGAGCGAGGCCACCGTCAGGCTGATTCCGTCGATCGCGATCGAACCCTTGTGAATGATGTACGGCGCGAGAGCCGCGGGCGTCTCGACTTCGAGCCAGTGGCAGTCGCCCTCTGGCCGCAGCGCCGTCACGCGTCCCACCCCATCCACATGGCCGAGCACGAAGTGCCCGCCAAACCTGGCATCCGCTCGAAGCGGACGTTCGAGATTCACGAGCCGGCCCTCCGACGTCGTCAGCAGCGTCGTCACCCGAAGCGTCTCCGGCGAGACGACGGCCTCGAAGCCGCCGCCGTCGCAGGACGCCACCGTCAGGCAGACGCCGTTCACGGCAATACTCTCGCCCGCGCTGAGTCCTCCGCCAAGCAGTGGTCGCGACGCGCAGCACGCGCCCGGGCGGTTTGGCGTCGATCCGCTCGACACGCCCGGTGGCTTCAATCAGACCCGTAAACATCGGTCTCCATCAGCACGTCGTCGCCCAGCGTCGTGATGCGCGGCTCTTCGGCATCCAGCCCGTCACGCGACGCGGCCGGAACACCTGAGCCGAGGCCCTTCGGACTGGCGACCCATTGCAGGCGATCGACCAGACGCTGATCGATGAATGCCTGCTGCAGGGTCGGTCCGCCCTCGACGAGCAGCGAGAGCACTCCGCGTCCGGCCAGCCGTCCGAGAACCACCGCCAGCGACTCGTCTCCGAATCGATCGATTACGACTCCCTGTTTCTCGAGCGCGGCAAGGTGCCCCTCGGCGCAGCCCGTCACGCCGTTCGGAGACAATCATTATGACCGGCCCTGCTCCGAGGGTCGACCAAACCCGCGCATTCGCTGGGATTCTTGCCCGACGGTCGAACAGCACCCGCGTCAGCGGGCGCTCGCGGTAGACGCCCCGCGGCGTGAGCAGCGGATCGTCCGTGAGCACCGTTCCTGAACCAACGGCGATGGCGTCCACTTCCGCTCGCTGCCGATGGAAGTACCGGTCGGCCGCCGGACCCGTCAGCTTGATGGGACCGTCCGGACGTCCGACGAAACCATCGGCCGACACGGCGGACTTCAAAATCACGAACGGACGCCGACGTGTCACCCAGGTGAAGAAAGGCGCGTTCTGGAATCGTGCCTCGTCGCGGCCGAGATCGAGCTCGACCTCCGTGCCGTGCGCCCGAAGAAACTCGATGCCGCGCCCGGCGACTTTCGGGTTGGGATCCTGAACCGCCGCGACCACGCGGGCGATGCCCGCGGCGACGATCCGTTCGACGCACGGTCCGGTTCTGCCGGTATGCGCGCACGGCTCGAGCGTGCAGTACAGCGTGGCGCCGCGCGCGCGATCGCCCGCCATGTCGAGCGCGGCGATCTCGGCATGCGGCCCGCCCGCGGCCAGATGCGCGCCCTGACCGACCACGATGCCGTGGCGCGAGACGACGACGGCGCCAACGATTGGATTGGGGCTGGTGCGGCCACGGCCGCGCTCCGCCAGGAAAAGCGCGCGCGCCATGAACGAGCTGTCGTCGTTCATTTGTCCGTGAAGAGCGCATCCACGTAGGCACCGGCGTCGAACGGAACCAGGTCGTCGATCGCCTCACCCACGCCGATGTATCGAATCGGCAGCTTCAGCTCGTGCGCGATCGCCACAGCGATGCCGCCTTTGGCGGTGCCGTCCAGCTTCGTGAGCACGATGCCGTTCGCGCCGCTCGCCGCCATGAACTCGCGCGCCTGCACGAGGCCGTTCTGACCGACCGTCGCGTCCAGCACGAGCAGGACTTCGTGAGGCGCGCCTTCCACCTCGCGGCCGACCACGCGACGGATTTTGTCCAGCTCGGCCATGAGGTTCGTCCGCGTGTGCAGCCGGCCGGCGGTGTCCACGATCACGACGTCGCGCCCGCGCGCCTTGGCGGCAGCGACCGCATCGAACGTCACGGCCGCGGGATCGGCACCCGATTGGGCGCGGATAAAATCGACGTTCGCCCGCTGCACCCAGACGGCCAGCTGCTCGACGGCGGCGGCACGGAACGTATCCGCGGCGCACACGAGCACTGACTGGCCAGTCGATCGATACCAGTTCGCGAGCTTACCGACACTGGTGGTCTTGCCGGTGCCGTTGACGCCAACGACCAGGATCACGTGCGGCCGCGTGGAGATCGCCGGAGCAGGCTGCACATCCGTCAGGATGCGCTGCATCACGCGGCCGACGCGGTCGCCGAGGGATCCACGCGGGTCGGCGCGTACCGCCTCCAGAATCTGACCGGTCGCCGGCAGACCGACGTCGGCGGCAATCAATGCGTCTTCCAGCGCTTCGAGGCTCTCGAGCCGCTCGACACCGGCGGGGCGGTCTGCACCCGGGCGAGACGGCGCTGGCGTCTCGCCGATTTCGCCTTCGCTCAGCCGTTCCCGAATCTGCCGTGCCGTCTTCGCGAGACCGTCGCGAATCCGTCCAAACCACGAGCTCACTAGACCGCCTGTACGTCGGCTTCGTCACGCTGCGGCCGGAGCATGAGGTGCCCGACGGCATCGCGTGCGGTTTTCTGACCAGCGAGGACTTCGGCCATCTGCGCGGTAATCGGCAGCTCGATCTGGTGGCGCGCGCCGAGCGCGAGCGCCGCCGTCGTCGTGCGCACACCCTCGGCGACCATCTTCGTGCCCGAGAGAATCGCGTCGAGCGTGCGGCCCTGTCCGAGCTCCAGTCCCACCCGGCGGTTCCGGCTGAGCGACCCCGTGCACGTGAGCACGAGATCGCCGAGGCCGCTCAGACCGGCCAGCGTCTCGCGCCGCCCGCCCATCGCGCACGCCAGCCGCGAGATCTCCGCGAGCCCGCGCGTGATGAGCGCCGAAAGCGCGTTGTGGCCGAGATGCAGCGACTCGACGACCCCGGCCGCGATCGCAATCGTGTTCTTGAGCGCGGCGCCGACCTCGACGCCGACCACGTCCTCGGAGCCATAGACGCGGAGCAATCGTCCGCGGAACTCGTGCTGCACGGCCGGCACGGCATTCCGGTCGGTCGACGCGGCGACAAGGGCCGTGGGAAGCTGGCGTGCGACTTCCACCGCAAAGCTCGGTCCGGAAAGGACGACGACGGGATGCGCGCCTTGGGTCTCCTCGAAGATGACCTGGGACATCCGCTGGAGCGTGTCGGTTTCAAATCCCTTCGTCGCGCTCACGAGGATCGCCTCGCGCGGGATGTGCGGCGCCGCGGCGCGCACGACCGCCCGCAGCCCGTGCGACGGCACGGCAACGATCACATAACAGGCGCCGGCCAGCGCGTCCGGGAGTGACGGGGCGAGACGCAGGGACGCCGGAAACCGCACGTCGGGCAGATACGTCGGGTTGACGCGGCGCGCCGCCATTTCGTCGAGCAGCGCCGGGTCACGGCCCCACAGGACGACGTCGTGTCCCTCGTTGCCGAGATGGGTCGCGAGCGCCGTGCCCCAACTGCCGGCACCCAGCACGGCCGCCTGAGTCGTGGGGTCCGCACGCATGAAGCCTCATTCTAGTCCCGCAGCCTCACGGGAAGCGCGCAGCGAGACGCGCTGCACGGCCTCATACCGCGGCGCCGGACCTGACAAGTCGCTGTTGTAGAGCGTCACATCCGTCACAGGCCAGCGGATTGCGGGCACCCGCAGCTGTGGCAGCCGTTCGGCGATCCGCCGGGCGCGCGGCTGCTCGCCGTCGCGCACGCGCGCCAGCGTGAGATGGGGCGCGAAGGGGCGATCTTCGGGCGTGATGCCTGAAGCCGTCAGCCGGTGACCGAGCTCGCGATGGATCGCGGTCAGGGCCTCACGTCCCTCCGCGACGGCCACCCACAACACGCGAGGCGCCCGGGCGTGCGGAAACGTTCCGGTCTCGCCGAGGGTGATGTCGAACGGTCCCGCGGCAAGCGGTTCGGCCAGTCGCAATCGCAACGCCGCCTCGCGAGACTCGTCCAGGTTTCCCAGAAAGTGCAACGTGAGGTGGATATTCGCCGCGCGGCTCGGCCGCAACGCTCTCACGTCGTTGCCAGCCACGTGCTCGAGGTCCGCCAGCAGCGTCGCGAGCGCTGCCCGGGTCACCTCATCCGGCGCGACGGCCAGAAATGACCTCCGAGGTCGTTTTACGTTTTCCGTAAAATGACCTCGGAGGTCTTTCTTCGCACCATGTCGAGCGCGGAGACGACCGATTGCAGCCGGACCATCTGACGATCGCCGAGAAACCGGAAGGTCTTCACGCCTGCAATCGCGCCGGCCACCGCAATCACGACCGTTCCAACCGGCTTTGCGTCCGACCCGCCGTCCGGTCCCGCAATACCGGTGACCGCGACGCCAACATCCGCGTTTAATCTGTCCCGTACGCCTTCCGCCATCGCCTGGGCGACTGGTTCACTGACGGCACCGTGAGCGGCGAGCATCGATTCAGGAACGCCGAGCAGCTTCATCTTCACGTCATCCGAGTACGCAACGACGCCGCCCACGACCCACGCTGAGCTGCCAGGTACTTCGGTGAGGCGGCCGAGCACCAGACCCGCTGTACACGATTCACCCACCGCGATCGTCCATCCGCGCTCGCTCGAGGAGGCCGCCCACGACCGCTTCGAGCGTGCGGCCATCCACGCTGAAGACCGCCGGCGCAAGCGCCTCTGCCAGACGCGCGACTCCTGAGTCGAGCGCCTGATCCAGTGCACCAATGTCGGGGCCCCGCGCGGAAAGGTGCAATTCGATCTGACCCGGCGCTGCGAGAATCGTCGTCTGAATGGGCACGGCCGCCGTCCCGAGCGGCGTGTAGATCGGTTGGGCGATTTCGTCGACCTGCGATTCGGCGCGGCCGACGACCTTGAGGACGCGGCGGCGCAGCGTCTGGCCTCGGGTCAGCGGCTCGAGCCGCGGCGCCGCGTACGCGTCGAAGATGGTCTGCAACTCGCGCGGCGGACCTGGAAGCAGGATGACAACCCGGTCGGCCGAGTCGAATCCAGAGCCCCGGCGCCGTCCCGTTCGCGTTGGGCAACACGACGCCGCCGCGAGGCACGAACGCCTGCCGCCGGTTCTGCTCGGGCATCGCGAACCCGCGCCGGCCGAACCGTGCGCGAATCGTCGCCAGAATCCCGGCGTCCTCCTCGAGCGGAAGGTCCAGGACGCCGGCCACCACTTCCCTCGTCAGGTCGTCTTCGGTGGGTCCCAGTCCGCCGGTCGTGATGACGAGGTCGGCGCGGCCCAGCGCGTCACGAATGACGCGCGCGAGATCGTCGCGATCGTCGCCGACGACGGTCTTCCCGCGGACGTCGATGCCGAGCTCGTTCAACCGGCCTGTGAGAAACAGCGAATTCGTGTCGAGGCGGTGCGCCGTGAGCAACTCGGTGCCGACGGCGACGATCTCGGCCGTTCGCACAGCGGTCATCACGGTGTTCCAGACAAAAGTCTCACACCGATCTGCATGAGGATGTTGCCGTACAGGGCGACCATCAAGTCATCGGCCATGATACCGAGGCCGGCAGGCAGACCCTCGAGCCGGCGCGCCGGCCATGGTTTGGTGACGTCGAGCACGCGAAACAGACAGAAGCCCGCGATGGCCCCGGCCGGTCCGGCGCCCGTCAGGAGCAGCGTCACCCATTGTCCGGCAACTTCATCGATGACGACTTGACCGGGGTCGTGGCGCCCGAAATGCTCTGCGGCCGACGTCGCCGCCCAAGTGCCGGCGATCGTGACCAGACCGACCAGGAGAACTTGCGAGACCGCGGGCCAGTGTGCGGTTAGGAGATAGGCGACGACGCCGACGGCCGATCCGGCTGTGCCTGGCGCGACGGGAACATAACCGGCTCCGCCGGCGGTGGCCAGCAGAACCGCCAGCCGGGTCATACGCGCACGACGCGCGTCTGAGCGAGCCGATCGTGAACGGCCCGGCGATCGCCAACCAGCGCCGGGAGAAATCCAGCGCCAAACGCGAGCACCGACGGCACCGCGAGGAGCGATCGGAACGCTGCCCGCTGAATGTTCAACCGTTCGTCGTTCCCCGTTTGCGCCGACGTGCCAATCACTCGAATCCGCGCGGCCATCTTGCCAAGCGTCTGGCCGCCAGCTGCCGTGAAGAGCAGCAGGTAACCCAGATCGATCAGCAGGACGAATGCGGCCAGTGGCAGCGCCACGAGGATCGGCAGGCCGGGCAAATCGGCCATCGTGAGGCCGCACACGCGCATCGTGATCCAGAGAACAGCCGCGCCGACTCCCGCGAGGAAACCACCGTCAAGAACCGCGGCCAACGACCTTCCCACGGGACCGGCCGCGCGAGCGGCAACGGGCTCCGCGATCCCCGTACGCGATTCGGGTCGGCGGCTGATCTTTGGCTCGCTCGCGCCAGCCGGCTCGCGCAATTCCAGATCGTCGAGCAAATCACGGTCGATTCCGTCTCGCTTGAACGAGATCTCAGCGTCGGACTTTCTCGACGGCTGCTCGGCGTTGCGCCGCACCGACAGTGGGGCGCGTGGCGAAGCCGGAAGCTTCACGAGCGGCCGATCGATTTCCGCCGCAATTGGATCCAGTTTGGGTTCGACCTTCACTTCCATCGGTGGTTCGACCGGAGGCTCAGCTGGCAGATCGGCATCGACGGGGCGTTCAGCTGGCAGACCGGCAGCCACCGGATCGGGATCAGGCAGCCGTTTCAGGAACAACGGAAGGTCGGTTGTCGTGTTCGGCGCCCGTTTCGCGACCTCCCTCGCCTCGACCCGAGGGGCAACGGCGGCGGCAGGCGTCCACTCGAGAGGCGTCCACTCGGGTAGCGTCGACTCGAGTTACCTCAACCCTGGGAGCGTCAACGCGTGGTGCCGAAACTCTGGGAGCGTCACCCCGCGGAGCGTCAACCGCGGGCGACCCGGACCGCGCATAGTCCGGCCGAACGGGTTTGCCAGGTTCGGGACGGGGTTGCGGCGGCCGGCCGGCTTCCGGCCGTGGTGACCCTGGGCGAGGCGGCCTTGCCCCCGACGGCTCCACGACGGCAACGGCGGACAGATTGCGGCCCGGTCTCCCTTCCGGCTGATCGTTCTGCCGGGGCGACGGCGGCCGGTATGACGACGACAGGCGGATCGGCTCGACATCCCTGTCCGGCCGCATCACCCCGAGCGTGGCCGCGGGTTTCGACTCGGCCGGCGGGGGTCGCCGCAGATCGAAATCCGCGAGAGGCCCTTCGGCGTCCCGGTCCTTGATGAGCGGATTGGGGTCGGAGATGACCGTGTCGGCCCCTGGAGTCTCGAGGTCGTATCCGCAGTTGCGGCACCGGGGCTCCGGTTCAAAGCTCAAGTAGTGGCACTTTGGACATTTCATCGTCGGCGAGGGTCCGTCGAGCGGCTGGAAAGATCCCGGCTGCTCGCGAGAAGGAGTTGTTGAATCTGGACGCGCAGCGCGTCGGCGGCCGCGCGTGTCGGGCTTTCGGGACCAACGCGGTCGAGCACCTGGAGAGCCTCGGCCAGGCGGCCGCGGCTGAAGAGGGTTTGCGCACGAATCAGCGCGACGTCAGCGCTCGAAAGAATCGGGAGCCTTGGTGTCACGGCCGTCGAGAGCAGCTGCTCGCGGTCCGACCTCAGACCCAACCAGTCCTGGACCTCGGTGCTCGTCACTCCGATCAGCAGCAACAGCCCGACGACGAGCACAACCGCCGATCCGGCCGCCGTGCGAGACCGCCGCGGCCAGGTCCAGCCGGGAATGACTTCGGTCGCCGCCGCCGAGGGCCTGAATCCCGTGCGGGACGCCGCATGGATGCGTTCGACTCGCTCGAGACGCACGCGAAGCGCGGCGGCATGGTCGTCGTCGCCCGTTTCGGCGACCGCTTCCGAGAGCAACTCACGGGCCGCCGCGGTCTTGCCCTGCTCGAGGAGCTCGTGACTGGCGTGCAGCATCTCCTCCGCGCGGCGCTGCCGCTCGGCCACGGCCGTGCGCGCGCGATCGATATAGGCGCGGGCACGCGCGTGCGATCGATCGAGGAAGAGGACGCGCGTCCAGAGATGGATGGCTTCTTCGTACTGGCCGTGGAAGTATTTGTCGAGGCCGTCGACGAGGAGCGCTTCGACCTGTGTGTCACGCTCGGCGACGTCGGCGTGGGGCACCGGTTCGAGGCGTCTTGGATCGGCCATCAGAAGGTCCCGCGGATTATATCGGCCGGTCGAGAACAGTACAAGAGGGATCTCCGGCAGCGGTGTGGTAGAACTCTGCCCATGGCGCTCATCGAGTGCATCCCGAACATCAGCGAAGGCCGACGGAGCGATGTGCTCGACGCCTGCGCCAGCGCGATTCGATCGACCGGCGCGCGGCTGCTCGACGTCAAACCCGACACCGCGCACAACCGCACGGTGTTCACATTCGCCGGTGCGGCGGATGTGGTCCGGACAGGTGTCCTCGCGCTCTTCGATTCCGCGGTTCGGGCGATCGATCTGCGGCAGCATTCCGGCGAGCACCCGCGCATCGGCGCGGTCGACGTGGTGCCCTTCGTCCCGATCGAAGGCGCGGCCATGAGCGACTGCGTCGAGCTGGCCAGACGGGTGGCGCAGGAGGTCTCGGCCCGCCACAACCTCCCGGTCTTCTTGTACGAAGAGGCCGCGTCTTCGCCCGCGCGCCGCAACCTCGAGGACATCCGCCGTGGTGAATTCGAAGGCCTGGCGGCCAAGCTGCAACAGGCCGATTGGCGCCCCGATTTCGGGCCGGCGGCGCCGCACCCCTCGGCCGGCGCGTCGGTCATCGGCGCCCGGATGCCCCTTATCGCCTACAACATCAATCTTGCGACCAATCGTCTCGACGTCGCGCGGCGCATCGCGGCGGCGGTGCGCCAGAGCTCCGGCGGTCTGCGATTCGTCAAGGCCATGGGCGTCGAACTTCAGGACCGCGGCATCGTGCAGGTCTCGATGAACCTGACGAACTTCGAGAAGACGCCGATGTTCCGCGTCTTCGAACTGGTCAAGCGCGAAGCCGAACGCTACGGCGTGAACGTGCTGGAAAGCGAGATTGTCGGCCTCGTGCCTGCCGCCGCGCTCACCTCTTCGGCGGCCTGGTTCCTGCAACTCGACGCGTTCACCGAGGACCAGATCCTCGAAACCAAACTGCGGAAGACGCCGGCCGCGGAGTAGCGCACGCGGCCGGCGCGGCGTCTTTTCAGGAATCGCCGGCCGGATCCCGGTCGTCACGATCGCGGGGCGCGATGCCGAGGCCGCGCATCTTCTTGTAGAGATTGCTCCGCTCGATGCCCAGCGCGTCGGCCGTGCGGGAGATGTTCCCTTCGTACGCGTTCAGGGCCGCGAGGATGTAGTCCCGCTCCCAGGCGTCTCGCGCATCGAAGAGCGGGCCGATGGGCGCCGGCGGGGCGCTCCGTAAATCTCCGCCGCCGAGATCGAGAAACGCCAGATCGCCTCCGTCGATCACGTCGCCAGGCACCATAATCATCAGCCGTTCGATCACGTTCCGCAGCTCGCGGACGTTGCCTGGCCAGCGATAGGCCCGGAGCAGCTCGAGCGCGGCGGGTGCGAAGTTCTTCTGGCGGCGCCCGTACTCGCGCGCGAACTCCGCGGCGAAGTGATCGGCGAGGCGAACCACGTCGTCCTCCCGCTCGCGAAGCGGGGGGACAAAGATGGGAATGACGTTCAGGCGGAAGTACAGGTCTTCGCGGAACCGGCCGTGCCGGATCTCTTCCGCCAGATCCTTGTTCGTCGCGGCGATCACGCGGACGTCGACGCGCACGCTCGCCTGGCCGCCCACCGGCTCGACCACCTGCTCCTGAAGCGCACGCAGCACCTTGGCCTGCGTCTTGACGCTCATGTCGCCAACTTCGTCGAGGAACAGCGTGCCGCCCGTGGCCGTCTCGAACTTGCCGCGACGATCCGCGACGGCGCCCGTGAACGCACCTTTGATGTGCCCGAACAGCTCCGACTCGATCAGCTCTTCCGGAATCGCCGCGCAGTTGACCTCGACGAAAGGCCCCGCCCTGCGGTGACTGAGCGCATGGATCTGTCGTGCGACCAGCTCCTTGCCCGTGCCGTTCTCGCCCGAGACGAGCACGCGCCCGTTCGAAGGCGCCGCCATCGCGACCTGATCCCGGAGGCGCGCCATGGCGTCGCTCGTCCCGACGATCACCTCCCGCCGGTCAACGCGAGCCCTGAGCGCGCGGTTTTCCACCTCGAGCCGGCGCTGGCGCAGTGCGTTGCGGACGGCGAGCACCGTCTTGTCGAGCGAGAGCGGCTTCTCGATGAAGTCGAAGGCGCCCAGCTTGGTCGCCCGGACCGCCGACTCGATGTTCGCGTGCCCGGAAATCATGATGACCTGCGCGTCCGGCCGGCGCTCGCGCAGCCGTTCGAGCGCCACGAGCCCGTCGATGCCGGGCAGCCAGATGTCGAGGAGGATGACGTCGTACGCCTGCCGCGTCACCTGCTCGAGGCACGCCTCGCCGCTATCCACCGCGTCGACGCTGTAGCCTTCGTCGCGCAGCACAGCCCCGAGCGAGGCTCGGACCCCGGCTTCGTCGTCGACGATCAGAATGGAAGACATGAGCCGTTCTCACTTCCTCGCAGAGCAAATCCTGCATGGATCGCGAGACGTTCGGCGCAATTCCGGCCACTGGCTCGCTACAGGAAAGTGAGAACGGCTCATGAGCTCAGGCCGCCGGCAGCTCCACGGTGAACATGGTTCCGCTCGGTTGAACGTCGCCGACTTCGATCCCGCCGCCGTGTTCGACGACGATCCGGCGGACGATCGCGAGGCCCAGGCCGCTGCCCCGCCCCTTGGTCGAGTAGTACGGCATGAACAGTTTGTCACGGTCCGCCGGCGGCACACCCGGACCGTTGTCGCTGACGACGAGCTTCACGAACCCGTCGCGCGGATCGTGCGCGGTCCGCACCTGAATCGTCGGGCACCGGCCGTCCGGCCGTGTCCCCGCCGAGGGACCTCCGAGCGCCTCCATCGCGTTGTCCACCAGGTTGATGATCACCTGCCGGATCTGTTCGGTGTCCAGCCGGACCGGCGGCAACACGGACGCCAGCTGCTGCTCGACCCGCAGCGTCCCCTTTTCCAGCACGCCGCCGTACAGCCGCAATGTGTCGTCCACGAGACGGTTGAGATCGGCCGGGACCATGCGCGGACCGCGAAGACGCGCGAACTGCGCGAACTCGTCCACGAGCCCTTTCAACGCTTCGACCTCGGCGATGATCGCGTCGGTGCACTCGCTGACGAGCGCCTGGGTCTGTGCGGGCGCGACGGCGAAGTGCCGGCGCATCCGTTCGGCGCTGAGCTGGATCGGCGTGAGCGGGTTCTTGATTTCGTGCGCGAGGCGCCGCGCCACGTCCCGCCAGGCCGCCACCCGCTGCGCTCTGATCAGCGGCGTGACGTCGTCGAGGACGACGACCGCCCCCTCCGAGCTGCCGTCGTCGCCGGTCAGCACCGTCGCCGCGGTGGCCAGGTGAATCTCCCGATCGTCGCGCGCCAGCATGATTTCCTGGACGACGGCTCGAGGTTCCGAGCGCTCGGTGGCGTCCACCAGCGGCAACAGCGGCCGCAAATCCTCCCGATCGAAGACGCCCCGCGCCGTCTGGCCGACGGCCGCGTCGCTCAGCCCGAGGAGCCGCTCCGCGGCGCCGTTCACGGTCGAGATCCGGCCTGACGCGTCCAGCGAGATGACGCCGGTGGCCACGCGTTCGAGGATGGTCTCGATGTATCGCCGCCGCGCGTCGACCTCGATGTTCTTGCGCTCGAGCGCCAGGCGCGACTGGTCGAGCCGCTCGCGGCTGGTGCGAAGCTCTGCCGCCATCATGTTGAAGGCTTCGATGAGCGACCCGAGCTCGTCGCTCGTCTCCGGCTCGAGGCGGACGTCGAATCTGCCCTCGCCGATGGCCCGCGCACCCTCGGCCAGCAGCTGCACGGGACGCGTGATCCGCTTCGCCAGGTAGAGGCCCAGCCACGTCCCGCTGATCAGAATGAGCAGCGTGACCGTCAGAAAGATCGACACGTACACGGCCTGGATGGGACCGCTCAGGACTTTGAGCTGTTGATATTGCTCGGACTCGGCGGTGGCGAGCCGCGCCTGGGCGCGCAGGTCCGCGCTCAGATACTGCGACACGATGACCGCCCCGATGCTCACGCCGTCGGCGTTCTTGATCGGCCACGCCGCGCGGACGAGCAGGCCGAGGTTGTCCAGCTGATCGTCGGTCGCCTCCATGTGGCCGGAGGCGACCGCGCGTGCCGCGATGCGATCGGCCGAAGCGCTCGACGCGCGCACCGCGTTCTGCGGCAGCGTCGTCGACTCGCGCGCGGTGATGAGCGCAAGCTCCTGCGGCCGGCCCGGGTCGGTGACCGCGCGGTACACCTCGATCATCCCGTCGCGCATCGTCGCGAGCTCGGTGTTGACGAGCCGATCGAGATCCGCGTCGGTGCTGGCCGCGACCGCTGCGGCCAGCCGCTGGGCGCGGAACGTCATCTCCTCCTGGTGGTCCCGGTACCACTCGCTGGCGAGCGTCTGCGCGGAAATCAGGATCTTGTCCACCGGCGGACTGAACCAGCGCGCGGCGACGTTCCGAATGACGCCGCTTCCGCTGATGAGCACGAGCACGGCCGGAATGATCGTCATCGCGAGAAACGCGGCCACGAGCTTGGCCCGGAATCGTGCGAAGGGCGCCGACCGCCGCTGCTCGACCCAGAGCTTGAGGAGATTGCGCGCGAGCACGAAGAACAGCGCCACGAGCAGCGCGACGTCCACCGCGAGCAGCGCGTAGAGGATGACGTCCGTGAGCAGCGGAAGCGCGATCTCCGTCGTCCGTTCCGACAGCCAGAACAGCCCGCCGAGCATCGCGATGAGGAGGAGCGCCGCGGCGATCAGGACTCGCGGGTTGTCGAGCGCACGCCGCCGCGGCTCGGCCGCGGGCGCGGCGTCGGACGGCGTCTGGTCGAAGAGCATGGCCATGCGCGCTCGCTCAGCGGATATACGTGAAATCGGCCCGGCCCGAGCCGTCGTCGCGCCCCCAGGGCCAGAACCAGCTCACGGTCGACCGCGGCGCCGCGTAGATCCGCACGCGGACGTAGGTACTCGACGTTCGGCTCGAACGGCTGGCCCGGCTCGAGCGCGATCTGATCGAAGCCGGTCATCCACTCGCGGACCTGGGCCTCGTCGTTGGCCTTGGCCGACCAGAACACCCGGCCGTCCCGCTCTTTTGACACTTGATAGGTGCCCGTCAGACTGTCGAACCGGACGGCCGCGGCGACGCGCGCGCGCGCCAGCGTCGCGTCGAACCACAACGTGGACGGGCGGCGCAGCTCGAGGTCGTAGGTGAACGTCAGCGTGAGGCCGGTCTTCATGACGCCGCGTGTTTCGTCGGTCAGGGCGGCCGGAGCGGTCAGCGACACGAGCACGCGCGTGTCGGAGGCGACCACCGGCTTGACGAGGATCTGCCCCGACACGGTGGCGGCCGCGCCCACCATTGTCGCCGCGACCGCCGTCCATCGTGCCCCGGCGCGGATCATTCTCTCGTCCGAAGCAGCTCGTTCAGCTCGTCCCGGAACTCATCGAGATCACGGAAGTTGCGATAGACGGACGCGAAGCGGACGAACGCCACCTGGTCGAGCTGCTTCAGCTCCTGCATGACGCACGCGCCGATTTCTTCAGTCGTCATCTCCCGCTCGGGCTTGTCCTGGAGCGACGATTCGACCTTGTCGGCCACGGCTTCGAGCGACCCGACGCGGACCGGCCGCTTCTCACACGCCTTGAGCAGGCCCGCCACCAGCTTCTGCCGATCGAAACGCTCGCGCCGGCCGTCTTTCTTGACGACCATGTACGGGATCTCGTCGATGCGTTCGTAACTGGTGAAGCGCCGCCCGCATTCGAGGCACTCGCGCCGCCGGCGAATCACCGCGCCTTCCTTGCTTTCGCGCGAGTCGACGACCTTGTCACCCAGGTGACTACAGTACGGGCACTTCATGAGCGCACCCGTGCCCGTCGGAGGCAGGGCAAAAGGCAGAGGGCAAACGTCAACCCTCGTTCCTTCCCTGTGCCTTCTGCCCTTTGCCCTCTGCCCTTCTCATGCCGTTTCCCTTTTCGCCTCGGCACCCATACCCTTCAGGCGCCCGAACGAGAGCCCATCCTGCCACATGAACACCAGCCCGAGGATGGTGACCGGGACGAACGACACCGCGTGCAGCACCACCGCGGCCGCGGCGGACGCTTCTCGGGGAGCGCCGAAGAACTGCGTGAGGGCCAGCAGATACGTGTAATGAAACCCGCCCACGCCGCCGGGCGTCGGGAGCGACACGCCGGCCGCCAGCAGCGCGAGCACCAGGAACGAGCCCAGAAAAGGAAACGTCAAATCGAATGCCAGCGACGTCAGCCAGACGCCCAATGCGATGGAGACCCAGAGCGGCACCGACCAGAACGCGGCCAGCACGAGCTGGCCCGGATGCCGCATCACCAGCAGGCCTTCTGCGAAGGTCCGGACCAGGTCTTCGGTGGCCAGCGCGGCTCGCGCCGGAAGGTGTCGCGCGAGCTTGCCGGCCCAGAGTCCGAGCCGTTCCGGGTGGCCCGCCAGCATGAAGAGCAGGATCAGGCCGACAACCGCGCCGCCGGCGGCCACCGCACTGGCCGTCTTCACTTGCGTGCCGACGTCCGCGTCGACGAACGGGAGGGCGACCGCGAACAGCATGACCACCGTCGCGACGTCGAGCAATCGCTCGATGATGATCGTCGCAAACGTGGCGGTGGCTTTCAGCCCCTCGGTCCGCGCCAGCAGATACGGCCGCAGGACCTCGCCAATTCGCGCCGGTAGGAGAAAGGTCGCCGTAAACCCGATGACAGTCGTCCGGAAGGCCGTCCGGAATCTGGCGTGCCCGATTGGCTCGAGGAGCGCCTGCCAGCGCCACGCCCGGACCAGATACGTCATCAGGGTGACGACTACGGCGGCCAGGATCAGGCCGGGCCTGGCCCGTGTCATGGCCAGCCAGGTCTCGTGAAGCTCGATATTCCGGAAGAAGAGCCAGAGCAACGCAAGCGTCAGCGCTGCAATGAAGAGGGTGTGCCAACGCAGGCGAAGGATTGACATGAGGATGAGAGCCGCCGGCCAACGACAAAAGTAAGAGGTTCTACTATAAGATCGGCGGCAAGTATATGGGAAAACGAGAGTTATTCATCATCCTCGGGTTCGTCGCCGTGGGCATCGTGGCCTATCAGCTCACCGCGCCTGCCTCGACGTCCGAGGGGTTTTCGTTTTCCAAGATGTGGGAGGCGATGCGACGGGAGGTCCACGGAAACCCGTCTAGCGCGGAAACCACGCTGACAGGCACCATCCCCGTGACCGAGTCGCTCTTTGAGGTCAGATTCGACAACATCTCCCGGCTTCACGTGTTGGGCGAAACCCGAAAAGACGTGAGCTATGAGCTCAAGGTCGAGTCGAACGGCCCGGACGAGGCGACCGCGCTGTCCTACGCGAAAGCAGCCCAGCTCGTGACGGACGACATGGGGACGGCGGTGTCGTTCCGGGTGAAGCTGCCGCAGGAGGGCCGGCAGACGACCGAGCTCACCATCAAAGTGCCGCTGCGTCTGAACGTCAGAGTCCAGGGCGGGTCGCGTCTGGACGTCTCGAACGTGGCGTCCGTCCGGCTCGACGGCGTGTCGAGTACCGGTGAAGATCCATTCCATCGCCGGCCCCGTCACCGGCACGCATCGCGGCGGCGAGCTCGAGGTCATCGGCGTCGGCTCCGTGCGTCTCACCCTTCAGGGATCCCATGCCGCATTCCACGAAATCACGCAGCCGATCGCGCTCGACCTGCGCGCCGGCACGGAATGCGAAATCAATCGACCGAAGGGCGCGGTCGAGATCGAGGAGAGCAATTCAGAGGTGAAAATCGTGCAGCCGGAGGGGACGGTGCGAATCGGCGGCGAGCGCGGCCGTATCCTCGTCGAAGCGCCCGGCAACGAAACGCGCGTGGATGTGCGACGCGCGGAAGTCGAAGTGCTCCTCCGCCAGGCCGTTCCCGTGACGCTCGTCACGACCGACGAGGAGCTTCGGCTGCTGCTCGAGGGACCGCCGGCGATCAAACTCGATGCCGTCGCACCGAACGGTCAAATCTCGACGCCCGAGCTCGACGTGAACGTCGAGACGTCCGATCGGGAAGCGCGCCTCGCCCACACGTTCGGCGAGAACGCCACCGCGCGCGTGTCGCTGCGAAATCTTCGCGGCGAGATTGTGATCAGAATGGCGAAGTGATAGGCTCTCGGTTTCTTCAGCCGGGGCATGTCGTCGCCAGTCATTCTTGAAACGAATCTGTCCGGGGTTCCGCTTGCACGACGCGGCAAGGTCCGTGACGTCTACGATCTCGGCGAGCACCTGCTGATCGTCGCGACCGATCGCATCTCCGCGTTCGACTACGTGCTCGGCTCGGGCATTCCCGACAAAGGCCGGGTGCTCACGCAGCTCTCCGCGTTCTGGTTCGGCCAGGTCGGCGACCTGACGCCGCACCATCTCGTTTCGGAGAATGTTGACGATTTTCCGGCCGTTTTGCGCCCTTTTCGGGAGATCCTTCGCGGCCGGTCGATGCTGGTGCGGAAGACGACGCCGTTGCCGGTCGAGTGCGTCGCGCGCGGGTACCTCTCGGGCTCGGGCTGGAAGGAATACCAGCAAACCGGCGCCGTCTGCGCGATTGCGTTGCCCGCCGGCCTGCGCGAGTCGGACCGGCTCCCGGCGCCGATTTTTACGCCGGCGACCAAGGCGGAAACCGGCCACGACGAAAATATCAGCGAAGCCGATGCGGGCCACATCGTGGGCCGCGACCTGATCGGCCGCCTGCGCGATCTCACGCTCGAGATTTACTCGCGTGGTGTCGCCCACGCCGCGACGCGCGGCATTCTGATCGCCGATACGAAATTTGAGTTCGGCCTCGCCGTAGCGCGAAGCGCGGAGGCGGGCGCTTCGGCGGGCCAAGGCCTCGCCGTAGCGCGAAGCGCGGAGGCGGGTGCTTCGGCGGGCCAGGGCCTGGCGACGAACGGCGACGGAACGCTGATGTTGATCGATGAAGTGCTGACGCCCGACTCGTCGCGTTTCTGGCCCGCCGCCAGCTACGAGCCCGGCCACGGTCAGCCGAGTTTCGACAAACAGTTCGTGCGCGACTATCTCGAGCGCATCAAGTGGAACAAGCAGCCGCCGGTGCCGTCGCTCCCCGACGACGTCGTCCTGCAGACGCGTGAGAAATACCTTGACGCGTACCGGCAGCTGACGGGACAAGAACTACAAACGTAGATTGGGTTCAGGACCGCGAGCCGGGGAGACCTCGCTGAAATGACACACATGATGATCTGACGACGCGGGATTGGGGAAAGGGCCACATTTGCAATCGACCACATCCCCGGATCACCACGTCCGAGATTCTTCCGAGGCTCGCATTCATGATGCGCGATGACCTGGCAGCGCTCGTGCAGCAGATGATCGATCGGGGCATCCCCTTTGACGATGCCCAGCGCGAGTTCGAGCGCACGTTCCTGACGCGCGTACTCGCCAAGACCAACTACAACGTCTGCAAAGCCGCCAAGATGACCGGTCTCCACCGCAACACCCTCAGCCGGAAGATCGCCTCGCACAAGATCAAGAAGACGGCTTGACACGGGCTTTGCCCAGCCAGGCAAAGCCCTTGACAGGCTTTTTCGCCCTTTCGTATATTTAGCAGTCGGTCATATCGACTGCTAACAGTCAGGGCCTCCGACTGCCAGGCAGCCAGACCCCAGAGCTTAGACGTCGGGCCGCTTCGGCGGCCGCGTGGAAAGGGACCCAGTCATGAAGGTGAGACCTCTGCACGACCGCATCATCGTCCAGCGCATCGAGGAAGAAGAGCAGCGCGTGGGCGGCATCATCATCCCGGACACGGCCAAGGAAAAGCCCCAGCAGGGGAAGGTCGTCGCCGTCGGCAAGGGCCGCATCGAGAAGGACGGCAAGATCACGCCGCTCGATGTCAAGGCCGGCGATACGGTGCTGTTCGGCAAATACGCCGGGCAGGAAATCAAAATCGACGGCGCCGAGTACCTCATCGTCCGCGAGGAAGAGGTGCTGGGGGTGATTGAGAAGTAACGCACGAACTTCGAACTGCCGGTTTTCGTAGGGCGGGGCTTCAGCCCCGCCGGCCCTGAAGGGCCGGCCTACATTCAGATGGAGCTCAGCAATGGCGAAGCAGATTGTGTACGGTGAAGAGTCGCGTCAGGCGATCTTGCGCGGCGTCAACGCCCTGGCCGACGCGGTGAAGGTCACGCTCGGACCGAAGGGTCGAAACGTCGTCCTCGACAAGAAATTCGGCTCACCCACGATCACCAAGGACGGCGTGACCGTGGCGAAGGAAATCGACCTCAAGAACTCGCTCGAGAACATGGGCGCGCAGATGGTCCGCGAAGTCGCGAGCAAGACGTCCGACACCGCGGGGGACGGCACCACGACGGCGACCGTGCTCGCGCAGGCGATTTTCCGCGAAGGCATCAAGATGGTCGTCGCCGGCGCCAACCCGATGGAGCTCAAGCGCGGCATCGAGAAGGCCGTCGAGGGCGTCGTCGGCGAACTGAAGAAGCTCTCGAAGGAAGTCGGCAAGGACTCCAAGGCCGTCGCCCAGGTCGGCACCATCTCGGCCAACAACGACGAGACGATCGGCAACATCATCGCCGAGGCCATGGAGAAGGTCGGGCGTGACGGCGTCATCACCGTCGAAGAGGCGCGGAGCATGGAGACCTCGCTCGAGGTCGTCGAAGGCATGCAGTTCGACCGCGGCTACCTCTCGCCCTACTTCGTGACCGATCCCGAGCGGATGGAAGCCGTGCTCGAGAACCCGGTAATCCTGATTCACGAGAAGAAGATCAGCTCGATGAAGGACCTGCTGCCGCTGCTCGAGCAGGTCGCGCGCGGCGGACGTCCGCTCGTGATCATCGCGGAAGACGTCGACGGCGAAGCGCTCGCGACGCTGGTCGTCAACAAGCTGCGCGGCACGCTGCAGGTGGCGGCCGTCAAGGCGCCCGGCTTCGGCGACCGCCGCAAGGCCATGCTCGAGGACATCGCGACGCTGACGGGCGGGCGCGCCATCACCGAGGATCTCGGCATCAAGCTCGAGAACATCAAGATGGAAGACCTCGGCAAGGCCAAGAAGGTCACGATCGACAAGGACAACACGACGATCGTCGAGGGCGCGGGATCGCAATCGGGCATCGAGGGGCGGGTCAAGCAGATCCGCACCCAGATCGAGGACACGACGTCCGACTACGACCGTGAGAAGCTCCAGGAGCGGCTCGCCAAGCTCGTCGGCGGCGTGGCCGTGATCAAGGTCGGCGCGGCCACCGAGACCGAGATGAAAGAGAAGAAGGCCCGCGTCGAGGACGCCATGCACGCGACGAAGGCGGCCGTCGAAGAGGGCATCGTGCCGGGTGGTGGCGTCGCGCTGCTGCGGGCCGCGAAGGTGCTCGACTCGCTCAAGCTCGAGGGCGATCAGAAGGTGGGATCGGACATCGTGCGCCGCGCGCTCGAATCGCCGCTCCGCTGGATCGCGCACAACGCCGGCGTCGAAGGATCCATCGTCGTCCAGAAAGTGAAAGAGGCGAAGGAAGTTGCGTTCGGCTACAACGCGGCGACCGATCAGTACGAGGATCTGACCAAGGCGGGGGTCATCGACCCGACGAAGGTCGTCCGCTCGGCCCTGCAGAACGCCTCGTCGATCGCGGCGCTCCTGCTCACCACTGAGGCCATGGTCTCCGAGATGCCCGAAGAGAAGAAGGAAGCGGCGGCTCCGGGCGGACCGGGCGGCATGGGCGGCATGTACTGAAGAGCACTCCAGAGGCCCAAAGGCTCAAAGGCCAGAAGGCTCAAAGGCCCGGAGACCCCGCGAGAAACAAAAAGAACGGCCCGGTTGGCTCACGCCAGCCGGGCCGTTGATCTTTTCGGCGCCTCTGAGCCTTTGGGCCCTGAGCCTTTGAGCCTGCTCTTAGAAGCGAGTGACGCCGAGCGTCAGTGGAGGCGAAACTCCAGAATGATGGTGACGATGACGGGGATGGGCTTGCCTTCCTTGTCGGTGCCGGGCCGGAAGAGCCACTGTTTGGCGGCGACAATCGCTTCCTGATCGAGACCGTATTGTTTGTCGAGCGGCTTCATGATCCGGACCTCGCCGATCGTGCCGTTCGGAAGCACGACGGCCTCGATCTCGACCGATCCCTGAATCTTGGCGCGCATCGCCTCGCTGGTGTACTTGGGCTGGACCGACTTGATCGGCGCCGGGTTGTTGATGCCCGAACCTGGCCGGAACGCGCCGCCGCCAAATCCGCCGCCCGTGCCGGGGCCGACGCCGTTACCGGTGCCGGGGCCTACGCCGGTGCCGCGGCCGCCGCCGCCGTACTGCGCGAGTGAAATCGTGCTCGTCCCGGCGGCTTGCACGACTGCAGCCGCGTTCGTCTGAATCGGCGTATTGAGCGTCGGCGTCGGCTGCTCCACCGGCGGGGGCGGAGGCGGCGTGACCACTGGGATCGGTTCAGGCGGCTTCGCCTTCGGGATCTCCATCTGCTTCTTCGGAGCGGGCGCGGGGCTGCCGCCGCCACCGCCGCCGGGCCCCGGATCCGGCTTGAAGAAGACGTTGTAGACCATCGGCACGCTTTCGGTGACGACGGCCGGCCCCTTGAGCAGGACGAAAAACACCGCCACAAGGATGGCCGTGTGAATGGCGAAGGAGGTCGCCATCGCGCGCCCGAGCTTTCGCTCGTCGCGGCGATCGAAGATTGACTGCGATCCAAGCCAGCCGGCAGCCAGGACGCCCTTATCGGGTCCGGGCTCAGGAGGCGGACCGGGCATGGTCTCTGTCGCGCTCATGGGGATGGTGCTCTCAAAACAGTATACTCACGGACGCAACAATTCGTTGCGACTGCAAGAGAAGTGCCCTCCGAAAGCCGCGCCGATACAGGACTTCTGTTCAGCCCCTGCGACAGTTAGGACGGTTACTGTCATCGTTCGGCCTCGCCGGGTCGTGGCCCGGGGGGCAGTGCTAGAATCAACAGAGCGCTGATCGGCAGCGACAGGAGTCATCACATGCGCCTGGGTCTCCCGGAAGTGCTCGTCATCCTGTTCATCATCCTGCTGATCTTCGGCGCCAACCGGGTTCCCCTGCTGATGCGCGGCATCGGCAAAGGCGTCAAGGAATTCAAGGACGCGACAAAGGAGCCAGGGGAAAAAGGCATTGGTAATTGAGTAATTACCCAATTATCAATCTCTTGTCTCCCTGACGCCGCGTTACCCTTTCCCGATCCAGCCACTCCAGCAACGGAATCGCAAATCTCCGGGTCAGTCCGTACCGTTCCTTGAAGGTCGCCACGTCCACTGTTACAGGACCGGCGCCGGGTCTACCCTGCTCGCCAAGCGCGCGGATGTCCTTTTTCAGCTGCTCGAGCGCGTCCGGATGAAGGACCAGCGTGTCCAGCTTGACCAGCCGTTTCTCTCGAACCAGCCGCTGCACGAGATCCTGGACGCGTGCCGCTGATACGCCGCCGGACGTCGCAAGCGTGGCCAGGTCGGGCGGCGTGAGCCCGCCGGCCCGGACGGCGTCGATGACGACGTCGCGAAGCCGCAGGTCGGCGGCGGAGATCGACGGCTGGTAGTCGGCGCGCGCAATCCGATCCGCGCCGCGCACGATCGAACGGCTCTGTAGGTCGGCGACCACCGCATCGAACAGTTCCGGAGCGGCATGCGCGGCCACCTGCTCGCGAAGCGCTTCGCGCGGCATGCCCGGGTCCAGCGGATGCGCGGCGTGAAACGCCGACAGGGTCGTCTGAATCCGTTGGTCAACCCCGGCGGCCACTGCGCGATCGAACACGCGTTGGCCGGCGCGCAGGACACGATTCGCGCCCTCCTCTTGCTCGAGCAGCGACCGGGCCGCGGCCGGCCCGAGCCCTCCGCGGCGGACCATGGCGCCCTCATCGATGCCGCGCTCCGCGGCGTCTCGCAGCAGGACGCCGAACGCCTGCCGCGCGTCGGTCAGTTCCTGAAATCGTCCAAGCGCGACGGGCCGCCGTACGCCAGCGGCAGCCGGCTCCGGATCGAGAACGGTACCGCCGCCGATCGTCATCGGCGGCGAGTACGCGCGCAGGACGACACGATCGTGGCGGGTCAGAACCGCGGGCCGCTCGAGCCGGACGCGCACGAAGGCGTGGCCGCCCGGCGGTACGGTCACGCCAAGCTCGCCTGCGCCCGCCTGGCGCCACTGGCCCGACTCGCGCGATCTGATCGCGCTGATCGAGACACGACCGAGCACTTCACTGGTGCCGTGGTGCAGGCGGACGCGCCCGCCGTGTTTCAGCGGCCGCGCGCCGGGAAGCAGATCGAGTTCGAGATCCACTCGCCGCGTGACCGCGAGCGAGCCCGGCGATGCGAGCGTCACACCGCGCGCCAGTTGCGCGACGTCCACGCTGCCGAGGTTCAACGCCACGCGGGCCGGCGCGGTTGCGGCCTTCGTCGATCGGCCGTGGACCTGCACGCCGCGGACCCGCACCGGCCGCTCGTCGGGCAGCGCGACGAGCTCGTCGCCCTCCGAGACGCGGCCCGACACCAGTGTGCCGGTGACGACCGTCCCGAAGCCCTTCACCGTGAAGGCCCGATCGACCGGCATGCGCACGACGCCCTCGCGGCCAAGCCGCACCGCGCCGCCTGCCATCGCCGCCATGGCGCGCGTGAGCTCCGGCAAGCCGTCTCCTGTCCGGGCGGAGACGGCGATCACCGGCGCGTCGGCGAGAAAACTATCCGCGACGAGATCGCGTACCTCGAGCGTGACGAGCTCGAGTGTGTCGCGATCGACGAGATCGGATTTGGTGAGCGCGATGAGACCACGTTCGATGCCGAGCAGGCGGCAGATGTCGAAGTGCTCCCGCGTCTGAGGTTTCACCGACTCGTCGGCGGCGACGACCAGCACGACGGCATCAATGCCGCCCGCGCCGGCCAGCATCGTCTTCACGAAGCGCTCGTGCCCTGGGACGTCGACGAAGGCCAGATTCACGCCGGCCGCGTTGAGGTGGGCGAAGCCGAGATCGATCGTGATCCCGCGCGCCTGCTCTTCCTTCAGCCGATCGGGGTCGGTGCCGGTCAGCGCTTTGACGAGCGCGCTCTTGCCGTGATCGATGTGCCCCGCCGTCCCGATGACGACCGAGGTCATCGCCGCCCCCGCCGCCGGAACCTCCCTTTTCCTCCAGACCGTCCCTGATTCCGTCGCTCCGTGCCGCCGGGTGGGCCGTGTTGGCTCGCACGCGCGCCGGCGCCCGGGGACTCGCTCGCCTCTCTCTTCCGGGAGCCGCGGCGCTGTTTCCTGCCGTCGCGTTCACCTTTCCGTCCACGGGTGTCCGTCCCGCCGGCCCGGCGGACGGCTTCGAGAATCTCGGTGAGGCCCAGGTCGATTTGCCGCCGTTCGGTGTCCACGCGAATCACCTGTACGCTCACGCGATCGCCGAGCCGGTAGACGCGGCCGTTCTTCTCGCCGCGCAGCACGTGCGCGCGCTCGACGAAGCGGTAGTAGTCGTCGGCCATCGTCGAGACGTGCACCATGCCCTCGACGAAGTGTTCGACGAGCTCGATGTAAAGGCCGAAGGCGCTCACGCCGGTGATGTAGCCGTCGAACTCGTCGCCGACCTTGTCGGCCATGAACCGGACCTTTTTCCATTGCACCAGCTCGCGCTCGGCGTCGTTGGCCCGGCGCTCGCGCTCGGACGTGTGCCGCGCGATCTCCGGCATCTCCTCGACCAGATCCGTGCGGCGATCTTCGATCATGCCGCGACGGGACTCGCGCAGCACCCGGTGGACGACGAGATCGGGATACCGGCGGATGGGCGACGTGAAATGCGTATACGCCTCGGCGGCCAGACCGAAGTGGCCGAGGTTCGCCGAGTCGTACCGCGCCTTTTGCATCGTCCGCAGCATCAGGAAGGCGATGGGTTTCTCCTCGGGTTTACCGTGAATCTTCTCGACGAGGCGTTGAAAGTTGCGCGGTTCCAGGGCATCGGACGATGCAGACAGCGAATAGCCGAGCGTCGAGATGAACTCCTCGAAGATCTCGACCTTGGCCGGGTCGGGATCTTCGTGGACGCGGAAGAGCGTCGGCACGCCGCGCTTTTCGAGGTGCGCGGCGACCGTCTCGTTCGCGACCAGCATGAACTCCTCGATCAGCCGGTGGGCGACGTTCCGCTCCGCCGCGACGATCGCCTCGACCAGCCCCGCGTCGTCGAGCACGATCTGCGACTCCGCCAGGTCGAAGTCGATCGACCCGCGGCGCCGGCGGCGGTTGTTCAGAATCCCGAACAGCTCGTGCATCCGCTCGAACATCGGGACGAACGGCCGGTATCGCTCCATCACCTGCGGGTCCCGGTCCGAGAGAATGGCGTTCACGTCCGTATAGGTCATGCGCGCCTGGCTGCGGATCACCGCGTCGTGGATCTCGTAGCGCACCACCCCGCCGGTCCGGCGATCGATTTCCATCAGGCACGACTGCACCAGCCGATCCACGTGGGGATTGAGGCTGCACAGCCCGGTCGAGAGCTCCTCCGGAAACATGTGGACGGCGCGCTCCGGAAAGTAGACCGACGTGCTCCGCTCATAGGCTTCCGTATCGAGCGCCGTCTCCTCCTGGACGTAGTGCGCGACGTCCGCGATGTGGACCCCAAGCCAGAAATTACCGCTCGGAAGCCGGTCGACCGAAATCGCGTCGTCGAAATCGCGCGCGTTTTCACCGTCGATCGTCACCGTCGGCCACCGCCGGAAATCGGTCCGCTCCTGGATGTCCCGGTCCTTCACCGCGGTCCCGAGCCGCCTCGCTTCGGCGATCGCCGCGTCACTGTGACGATCGGACAGGTTGTATTTGCGGATGATGACCGCCGTATCCACGCCCGGCTCGTCGAGCCGGCCGAGCACCTCGACGATGCGTCCGAGCGCGGGGCGCGTCGCCGTGGGCCATCGGGTGATCTCGACCGTGACCATCCCGCCGCGCGTCGCGCCACCCGTCTCGCCTTTCGGGATCTGGACGTCCATGATGATCCGGCGATCGAACGGGACCACGAACCCGAGCGCCGAGCCGTCGAGGTCATACCTGCCGACGATGCGCTCCGTGCCGCGCTGCAGCACGCGCAGGATCCGGCCCTCGGGGCGGTCGCCATCCCGGCGGTGCTCTACCCGGACGACCACGCGGTCGCCGTGCATCGCCTGATTCAGGTTGTTGCCGGCGATGTACACGCTGGCGAGGCCATCGTCGCCCGGCGATTCGGCGTCGACGAAGGCAAACCCGCGTGGATTCGTCGAGACGCGGCCCACGATGAGGTTCATGCGATCGGGCAGGCCGAACCGATGACCTCGAATTTCGACGAGCGCACCCGACGCCACGAGCGAGCGAACGCGCCGGCGGAACGTCGCCCGTTCTTCGGGCGGCACGCGCAGCAGCCGGAGCAATTCCTTGGCGGTCGCTGGATGGTCCACGCGCTCGCGCATCAGCCGTAATATCTGTTCTTCGGAAAACATTGAAACAAGTCTACCTTTCTGAGTTCTTTGACCCAACCAACTGCCCGTGTCTGATGTCTCTCTCCCAGTGACGGCCGTTGTTGCCGACGTGCTGAGGGTTGCCCCGCTGGCCGAGTTGCCCGTCTCCGAGGGCCGGGATCCGGCCCGGGTCACCGCGCTGCTCGAGGCGGCGCGGGCCGGCAGTCACGAGGCCTTTGGCGAGCTGGTGACGCTCCACGAGCGCATGGTGTTTCGTGTCGCGCTGGCCGCGCTCGGGAATCGAGAAGACGCGCTCGATGCCGCGCAGGACGCCTTCGTGGTCGCCTGGCGAAGGCTCGGCGGCTTTCGGGGTGAGGCAGCGTTCCGCACCTGGTTGCTCACCATCGCGTGGCGGAAAGCGCTCGACCGCCGCCGGGCGCGCTCCATCAGCTGGCGACGAACGCTTGTCACCACGGCCGGTGAGCCGGACCCGATCGACGGGCTTGCCGGCACCGGGGCCGACCCTGAGCGCGCCGCGGTCGCCCGCGATCTGGCGCGGCGGTGCCGAGACGAAATCGAACGGTTGTCGCCCAAACTCAAGGACGCGCTGCTGCTCGCCGCGTCGGGCGACTATTCGTACACGGAGATTGCCGCGATGCTGGGCATTCCGCTCGGCACCGTGAAATGGCGCGTCAGCGAAGCGCGCCGGATTGTCGGGAGCCGTCTTGGATCGACTGATTGACGACGTCGCGCGCGTGATGACCGAGGCGGCGCCCTCCGCCGGACTGCGCGGCGCAGTCCTGTCGCGCATCGAGCGCCGGCCCGTGCACTGGCGCGCCTGGCTCGTGGTGCCGGTGACCGCCGCTGCCGCAGTCGTGCTCGCGATCGCGCTTCGCGGCCCAGCCTCACGACCGGATCCCGTTCGCACGCCTCCGCGCGTCGAAACGGCTTCGAACGCGACGGCGCCATCGCTCGCCCCGGTTCCGCCGGAAACCCGCACAACTGGCGCGGCGCGCCGGACTCCACGGGTCAGGAGATCATCGCCACGGACGGCGCAGGTGCCGACGATCCCGGTCCTTGCCGAGCCCGCCGCCCTCGTGGCGCACGACATCCAACCGGACGCGCTCTCGATCCCTCTACTGCGCATGAAGCCGATTGTGACCGAGCCGATTGCGATCAAGGTGATCGACGACTCGGGCGCGCGACAGTAGGTCGATGTCTTTCGTGGAGACGATGATCATCATGCGTAGACTGTCTGCTCTTGCGGTGCTCGCCGGCAGCGTCCTGGCCGGTGTGCCGATCGCTGGTCAAACGACGACGACCAGCCCGTCGGTTCCAACGACTTCCCAGCAGACGCCGGCCCCGAGCCGCGTCTCCCAGCCAGCCTCGACCGAGAACGCGGTGCCTCGCGCGCCGGGATTGCCAACACCGACGGCCAACGTCAAGCTCGACTTGATCATCACCGACACGTACACCGGTACCCCGGTGAAGAAGACCGTCTCCATGCTGATCATGAACGGCTCGAGCGGCATGATTCGAACGGCCAATCGGCTGGCCACAGGATCGAACGTGGGTTTGAACGTTGACGCCGCCGCGACGATCTACCAGGGGGGACTGATCACCGTCCGCGTCACGTTCGAGTACACGCCCGCGCAGGCGCCCTCCATCGTCAACCCGCAGAACCGCGAGCAGATTGACGCCCTCAGGGCGCAGCAGGCCGAGCGGGGTCTCTCGCCAACGTCGCAACCGGCGGAGCTGCACGAATCGCTGAGCGTCGTCCTTCAGGATGGCAAACCGCTGCTCGTGTCGCAGTCGGCGGACCCGACGACGGATCGCAAGGTCACGGTCGAGGTGATGGCGACCATTCTGAAATAGCCACGGACGACCAAGAACGCTCGCCAAGATCAAAAGCGCTTGCCAAGTGCATGGACCACGAAGGGCACGAAGACAGCGCTGACCTGGCAGGCCGCCTGCGGCGGCCACGCGGAGTGAGGGAGACGCGCGACCGACAAGACGTCTGAAGTAGGTTTCGCACTTGGGGGACGGGTCTCGCTTGCGCGAGCAAGACCCGTCCCCCAACTTCCGAAACCTCGTCTCGACGTCTTGTCGGGTCGCGTGTCTCCCTCACTCCACAGCCCGGCAAAGCCGGGCTTCGCCAGGTCAGCGGGCGTCTCAAATCTCTCGCACGCCTGTCGGGTTTTCCTTCGTGTTCTTCGTGCCCTTCGTGGTCCAAGCTCTTGGCGCGCTACCAGACACGCGTGATCCCGATGCTCTGAGGCACACGGAATTCGATCACTTCCTTCGACCTGCGGGCTGAATTGTGTCCTGGGAACTTGCTGACGGAAGAGAACGGAACGTTAGTGGAGCTTTTCAGGTTCGGTCAAGAGTGAAAGTTTGGTGACGAGGTCGAACTGGCGTAACAGCTGGCCCACGACCTCGCACGCGTCTTCGCGTTGGCACAGCTGCTCGAGCCGCCCGAGGATGCGCGTCAGCGCTTCCTCCGCCTGCGCGATCGCTATCTCCGAGTAGTACTCGCGCTGGCGCTCGAGGCACTGATGATGCCGTCGAAATTCTTCCCGGTAGAACTCGGTGAGACATTGACAGGAAGCGCCAAGCAGCGGGCGCTGATGATCTGGAATGTCGACGGCCGTCTGACGACTGTTCAAGGCCATGCAGCAGGGGCAGATCAAGTGTAGGGGCGCGGGCCGATTCTGTCAACGTTCAAGCGCCGTTCGGAGCGCTTCGCTGACAACTTTTGGATTGGCTTTGCCCCCCGACGCCTTCATGGCCTGACCGACCAGGAATCCGAACGTGGCCTGTTTGCCGGCACGGAACTGGGCCACGGCATCGGGGTGGCGGGCCAGGACGTCGGCCACTATCGCCGCGACCGCGGCGTCATCGCCGATCTGGCCCAGGCCTTCCTCGTCGACGATCGCGCCGGCCCGCCGTCCGGTCGCCCACATCTTCTCGAATACCTCTTTGGCCACCGAGCTGCTAATCGCGCCTGTCTCGGTGAGGCCGGCGAGCTCCGCGAGCGCGTCCGCCCGAACGGCTGCGCGCGCGACGTCGTCTTCGCCGATCTCCTTGAGCTTGCGGCGCACCTCGCCCTGGAGCCAGACGGAGGCTGATTTCGGAGACGCGCCGGCGCGAACCATGTCCTCGAAGTACGCGGCGGCATTCGTGAGCCTCACGATGACGTCGGCGTCGTATTCGCTCAATCCGTACACTTCGTGAAACCGCGCTTTGCGCGCCTCCGGCAATTCAGGCAGCGCGGACCGAATCTCCTCCACCCACGCCGGCTCGATGACGAGCGGCGGCAGATCCGGTTCTGGAAAGTAGCGGTAGTCGTGCGCTTCCTCCTTGCTTCGCATCGACGTCGTCTTGCCGCTCTCGCTGTTCCAGAGACGGGTTTCCTGCTGGATGTGTCCGCCGCCGGCGAGGACGTCGGTCTGGCGGGCGATTTCGAACGTCAGCGCCTTCTCGACATACCGGAAGGAGTTGATGTTCTTCACTTCCGCCTTCGTGCCGAACGTCTTCGTCCCCGCCGGACGAAGTGACACGTTGACGTCGCACCGGAGGCTGCCCTCTTCCATGTTGCCGTCGTTCACGCCGATCGCGACGAGCGTCTCCCGGAGCTGCGAGAAACAGGCTGCGGCCTCCTGCGCCGAGCGGATGTCCGGCTCGGTGACGATTTCGATGAGCGGCACGCCGCTGCGATTGAAGTCCAGATACGTCGACCCATCGGAATCCGGAAACCCGTGGTGCAGCGACTTCCCGGCGTCCTCCTCCATGTGCACGCGCGTGATGCCCACGCGCCGGACGCCGCCGGCCGTCTCCACCTCCAGCCACCCACCGGTCGCGAGCGGCTTCTCGTACTGGGAAATCTGGTACCCCTTCGGCAGGTCGGGATAGAAGTAATTCTTGCGCGCGAAGATCGACTCCCGCTGAATCGTGCAGTTGAGCGATAAAGCCGCTCGAATGGCGAACTCGACCGCCCGCTTGTTCAAGACAGGCAGCGCGCCAGGCAACCCCATACACACCGGACAGCACTGGGAATTCGGCTCCGCGCCGAACGCCGTCCGGCATGTACAAAAAAATCTTCGTCCGTGTCAGGAGCTGCGCGTGAATCTCAAGACCGATGACGGGTTCAAAAACCACAACCTCGATATCCTAACTGCAGCTCACTCGTGACAGAAGTACTGGCCCTGTCGCTGAAGTACGGAGCGACAGGTTTATGGTTTCGGACCAGCCGCTTTCACTTGGTCCGAAGCCGTGGCCTCGAACGCCTTGAAGTTCTCGGCGAACATCTTTGCGAGTTTCTTTGCTTGGGTGTCGTAGGCGGCCTTGTCGGCCCAGGTCGATTTGGGCTGCAGGATGTCGGCTGGCACGTCGGGGCAGCTCTTCGGGACCTCGATGTTGAAGATGGGATCGGTCTGGAAGCCGGCCCGGTCGAGCTCGCCCGAGAGCGCGGCGTGGATCATCGCGCGGGTGTAGGCGATCTTGATGCGCGATCCGACGCCGTACGGCCCGCCCGTCCAGCCGGTGTTGACGAGCCAGACCTGCGCCTTGTGTGTGGCGATGCGCTCCCCGAGGAGTCTGGCGTAGACGTTCGGATCCCAGACCATGAACGGCGCGCCGAAACACGTGCTGAACGTGGCCTTGGGCTCGGTCACTCCCCGCTCGGTGCCGGCGACCTTCGCCGTGTAGCCGGAGAGGAAGTGATACATGGCCGCCGCGGGCGAGAGCCGTGCGATCGGCGGGAGCACGCCGAAGGCATCCGCTGTCAGCATCACGACGTTCGCCGGATGGCCCGCCATGCCCGAGGGCACCGCGTTCTCGATGAACTCGAGCGGATAAGCACCCCGCGTGTTTTCGGTCACCGAGTCGTCGTTGAAATCGAGCTCCCGTGTTTCGGGATCACACGCCACGTTTTCGAGGAGCGTCCCGAAGCGGCGTGTCGTCGCATAGATCTGCGGCTCGGCCTCGGCCGAGAGCCGGATCATCTTCGCGTAGCAGCCCCCTTCGAAGTTGAACACACCCGTGCCGCTCCACCCGTGCTCATCGTCGCCAATCAGCCGTCGACTCGGGTCGCTCGACAGCGTGGTCTTGCCCGTGCCGGAAAGACCGAAGAACAACGCCACGTCGCCGGCCGCACCCACATTCGCCGAGCAGTGCATCGGCATCACGTCGCGGAGCGGCAGCAGGTAGTTCATGACCGTAAAAATCGATTTTTTCATCTCTCCGGCGTAGTTCGTGCCGCCGATGAGGACGAGCTTCTTCGCGAAGTTGAGGAGGATGAAGACTTCTGAATTCGTGTTGTCCGACGAAGGCGTCGCCGTAAAGCTTGGAAGGTCGACGACCGTGAACTGCGGCTCGTGCTGGAGCCGTTTGGCCGGGTCTGACTCGCGGATGAACATGTGCCGGACGAACAGGTTGTGCCACGCCTTTTCGGTGATGATGCGGATCGGCAGCCGGTACGCCGGATCGGCGCCGGCGTAGCAGTCCTGCACGAAGATCTCCTTGCCGCGCAGGTAGGCCAGCATCCGGCGGTGGACGCCATCGAACGACTCGGCGTCGATCGATCGGTTGACCTTGCCCCACGCGACGTGCTGCTCGCTCGAGGGCTCACGGACGATGAACTTGTCGTTGGGCGAGCGGCCGGTGTGCTGGCCCGTGCTGCACATCAGCGGGCCGTTGGCGGCGATGACGCCTTCCCGGCGGCTGATGGCCGCTTCGTAGAGCGCCGGGACGCTCAACGTCCAGTGCGCCTGTGACACTCCTTCGATTCCGACCGCCCCGAGCCCGACTTTCCGGCTGCCCTGTGACATCAACGGCTCCTCCGTCCGTAAAAAAACGCACAATCGTACATCAGGCGTAAATTCGGTACTCTGAAGAGGGGCGTTCCGCGGGCCGATAGCAAATCTGATGACGAGGATTGGGGCAGAAACCTGAAGCTCATGAACCCGAAGCGCCGGCGCATAGTGACCGCGGCCCTCTTCAGCGGCCTCGCGGCGTGCACATCTCCCAAAATGCCGTCTCCTCCGGCATTCGACCTACCCGATCAAATCAAAGTGCGCGTGGACGGCAGGGTGCGGTCGATTCCCCTCAACGAGTACGTCCTCGGGTCGATCCTCGCCGAAGTCTCACCCGTCGACGAAACCCCGGAGACGGCCGCGCGCATTTTCGAGGTGCAATCGGTCATCGCGCGGACGTATGCGGTCGCGCACCTCGGACGGCACCATAGCCAGGGCTTCGATCTCTGCGACTCGACGCACTGTCAGCTCTACGATCCGGCACGAATCAAGACGTCGCGATTCACGGAGGTCGCCCGCGAGGCGGTCTCGAAAACCGCGCGTGACGTGGTGCTGTTCGCGCGACGGCCGGCCGAGGCGCTCTTCCATGCCGACTGCGGCGGCTGGACGACCAGCGCCGATGCGGTCTGGGGCGGCCGGGCCGTGCCGTATCTGAAAACCGCCCGCGACGCGCAACCGTCCCTCTCGCACCGGAGTTGGCGATTCGCGGTCCCGTTCGCCAAACTGCGCGACGCGCTGAACCGCGACCGAAGAAGTCGCGTCGGCAACCGGCTCGACGGCATCGACATCGTCAAACGCGACGCGAGCGGCCGCGCGGCAACGGTAGCCCTTCGCGGGCAACACGGACTCGTGCTTCGCGGCGACGACCTGCGCGCGATCATGAACGATACGTTTGGCGATCGCGCCGTGCAGAGCACGAAGATGACCATCTCGAGGACGCGCGACTCGTTCGTCTTCGCCGGCAGCGGCTTCGGCCACGGCGTGGGTCTGTGCCAGATCGGCGCCGCCGCCCGCGCGCGCCGGGGCGAGTCGGTCAACGAGATCATCGAGGCGTATTTCGACGGAGCGACGGTGGCAAGGGTGAGGAGAGCATCGGGTAATTGAGTAATTGGTAATTGGGTAATTGACCCTACCCCGGAACCCAGGCACCCCGGAACCACCCCTCGAGCGGCTGTGTGGGCCCCCTCCTCCCCCTGCTAAGATCGTAAGTAAACTGTTTCCCTTCCGAGCCGTATCCAGTGTCAGGAGATCAGCCGCTGCCGGTTAACGCCAAAGAAGCCGACGCCCGCGTGGCGGTTGACGTAAAAGCCCTGCACCTCGCGGGAAGGGTGGATGCTGCCCGCGAGCGCTACACCGAGCTCGTCGCGCGGCATCAGCGCCGCGCGGTCCGCATCGCCTTTCACTACCTGCGCGACGCGGCCGACGCGGACGAGGCCGTGCAGGACGCGTTCGTGAAGGCGTACATGCACATCGGCACGTTCCGCGAGGAACTGCCGTTCGAAGTCTGGTTCACGCGCATTCTCATCAATGGATGCCTGGACCGGCTCAAGGCGCGCCGCCGCCGCGAGAAGTGGCTGGCGCCGACGACGACCGACGCGATGGGCGTCGAGCGGAACCCCGCGGAGTATCTGCCTTCCCGAGGGCCGAGCCCGGAAGACCATGTGCTCTCGCAGGAACGGCGCCGCCAGCTCAGCGCAGCGTTGTCGAAGCTGCCCGAACGGCAGCGCCTGGTGTTCATGTTGAGTCATTTCGAAGGACGGTCGTCGCGTGAAGTGAGCGCCATGACGGGGCTCAACGAATCGACAGTCCGCGTCCATCTCTTCCGGGCCATCCGCCGGTTGCGAGCGTTGCTCGCGGTCGGCGCGGGCGCCGGAAGGTCAGGAACGAGGAGGATCAGTCGTGCGGCTCAGTGACCGGCTGTTTCGTAGAGGACACCTTTCCGAGCGCGCCCTCATCGACGCGCTGCTCTCCGGCGACCGGCCGGCGCATCTCGATCGGTGCGACATCTGCGCCGAGCGCGCCGTCGATCTCGGCCGCTGGATGGACGACGTCCGCACGACCGGCGTCGAGGCGGCCGACGCCGCCTTCTCGCCCGAGCGACTGGCGCTCCAGCAGACCCAGATTCTCCGCCGGCTCGAACAGCTCGATCAGCCGGCGCGCGTCATCGCGTTCCCGAGTCAGAACCGGATGAACGAACGAGACCGGTCCGACCATCGCGTGGCGCCCGCCTGGGTGGGCGTGGCTGCCGCCGCAGGCCTCGTGCTCGGCGTGATTGGCGGCCAGACGGTGCGATTCGGTGCGCCGACTCCAGCTGTGGTCGTTCCGGCAGCCGAGGCGGCACCGACAACGGCCGCACCGCCGGTTGCCGGATCGGACACGCCGGGGTTCCGCGCGTTGGTGTCTTTGCTGGACATGGACTTCGACACGCCCGTCAAGTCTCTCGAGCTCGTCGACGACCTGACGCCTCGGCTCATGACGCAGGCCTCCCTGGGCCCGGGGCGGTAGTTCGACCCCGTAGAATAGTGGGGCCCATGCCCCCTGTCGTCTTCCGGAAGGGTCTCGACCTCAAAGAGGCGGTGGCGGCCGATCTGGCCGCCGCGTACCACAGCCGCATCGTCGACGACCTCAAGGCGTCCGGCTTCGTCCAGACAACCGGCCGTCTGACGGTGCACCTCGCGAAGGAATTCGGCTTCTGCTACGGCGTTGATCGCGCGGTCGACTACGCATACCAGACACGCAAGAAGTTCCCGTCCAAGCGCGTCTTTCTGACCGGCGAGATCATCCACAACCCGCACGTGAACGATCGGCTGCGCGAAAAGGGCATTCGGATCCTGACCGACGCGGGTGAAGACCGCTCGACGCTCGGCCCGGACGACGTCGTGATTCTGCCGGCGTTTGGCGTGTCGATCGGCGAGCTGGCGGAGCTCGCCCATCAGGGATGCACACTCGTCGACACGACCTGCGGGTCGGTGCTCAACGTCTGGAAAAACGTCCGGCGGTACGCGCAGGACGGGCTCACGTCGGTGATTCATGGGAAGGTCCACCACGAAGAGACACGAGCGACCGCGTCGCAGGCGACGCAGTATCCCAACGGGCATTTCCTGATCGTGCGCGACGAAGCGGAAGCCGAGCTGGCCTGTGAGCTCATCCGCCGCGGCGGTGACCCCGCAGCGTTTAAGGCGCAGTTCGGGGACGCGGTCTCGGCCGGCTTCGATCCTGCCCGCCATCTCGAACGGATCGGCTGCGCGAACCAGACGACGATGCTGATGACCGAATCCTTGCGGATCGGCGAGATGTTCCGCGCGGCGATGATCGACCGGTACGGCGAGGCGGATCTGGCGACGCGCTTTCGAGCCTTTGACACGATTTGCAGCGCGACGCAGGAACGGCAGGACGCCGTCGTCGCGCTCCTCGACGAACAGCGGCTGGATCTCGTGGTGGTAATCGGCGGCTACAACAGCAGCAACACGTGTAACCTGGCGAGGATCTGCGCCCAGCGGGCAGCCACGTTCCACATCGCCGAACCGGACTGCCTCGCCTCCGCGTCCGAAATCCGGCATCGTCCGATTGGCGCGCCGTCGACGGCTGACGTCCCCGAACAGGTGAGCCACGACTGGCTCCCCGGTGGGCCGGTCATCGCGGGCTTGACTGCCGGGGCCTCAACCCCTAATAACATCGTCGGCCAGGTGATTGAGCGGCTCGCCCGGCTGGCCGACGGATCCAGGGCCTAGAGGCCGGTAGACCCCGTAAACATTGACTCCCTGAGAGGCGTAAGTCTTGTCGTGGTTATCACGAAGATCGGCTTGAACCTCCGCGCGTGGGTGCTTGCGGCCCTCGGCCTCGCTTTGACGGTCCCGCTGGCCGCTGGCGGTCAGACTCGGGCCGCACCCCAGTCCCCAGCAACGAGCCAGGGCAGGCAGTCGGCTGCTCCCCAGCCCCAGGGCACTGTCCCGGCCGACCCTTCCCGGCCCGGCCAGGGCCAGCGGACGCCCGGCTCGATTCGTGGCGAATGGTGGAACGACGAGCTCGTCAGGAAAGAGATCGGGCTCACCGAGGAGAAAGCCAGGAAGATCGACAGCTTCTTTCAGGATCGCTCGAAGCGGCTGGCCCCAATCATCGGCGAGCTCGAAAAGCAGGAAGCGGAGCTCGACCGCCTGACCCGAGAGCGGGTCGTCGATGAAGTCACCTATTCGCTTCAGGCAGGCCGAGTGTGGGATCTTCGGCGTCGTTTCGGCGAAAGCCGGACGATCATGCTCTATCGGATTTACCAGGAATTAACCCCGGATCAATACAAGAAGCTGCAGGTAATTCGTGAGCGCAATCGCAGCGGCCGGGGCGGGGGATCGAGGTAACATCTGCTAGGTCTGAACGGCCGGCTTCCCTCCTGCCGGCCGCATGGGAGTAACAGGCAATGATCAAGGCAATTGAGAGCGTGTGGGTGCGGGCTCTGGCGGTGTCGCTCGTCCTTCCGGGCGCGGCGTGGGCGCAGACGGCGCAGACGCCGCCGCCCGTCACAACGCAAACGCCGGCGACTCAGCTTCCGATCGATCGGTACGTCGTCGGCCAGGCCCGTGCGCCGGAGGTGCCCGGCACGACGCTACAGGATCTGACGCTCGAGCAGGCCACGCAGATCTCGCTCGAGAAGAACCTGGCGCTGCAGGCGGCCCGGCTGAATCCTCAAATTGCCGACTACAGCCTGCAATCGGCGCGCGCCGCGTTCCTGCCGCGTTACCAGGCGACGTATGGCATCAACAATTCCACGACGCCCTCGAACAACACGCTGCAGGGCGTCACGAACGTCACGCAAAACAATCAGAACTTCAACGCATCGTTCGGTCAGCTTTTGCCCTGGCACGGCGGCAATCTGAGCGCAAATTTCACCAACAGCCGCGCCGGCACGAACGACGTGACGTCCCGGTTCAACCCGCAGTTCTCCTCGCGGCTGGGCTTTACGTACACGCAGCCGATCCTCGCGGGCTTCAAGATGGATACGACGCGCAACGAGCTGCGGACGGTGGCCGTGCAGCGGCAGATCGCCGACATCCAGCTGCTCTCGACGATCGAAAACCTGCGGGCCGACGTCCGGCTGGCGTACTGGGCGCTCCGCTCGGCGGTCGAGCAAATCGAGATTTCGCGGCGCGCGCTCGAACTCGCACGGCGGTCGTGGGAAGACAGCAAGATTCGCGTCGAGATCGGCTCGCTGGCCCCGATCGAGACCGTGCAGTTCGAATCGCAGGTCGCCAACTCCGAACAGACGCTGCTCGACGCCCAGATTCGCTGGCGGACGGCGGAGCTCGTGATGAAGGTGCTGCTCGCCTCGGGTCCCGAGGACGACATCTACAAGCACACGCTGAACCCGGTCGACCTGCCCTCGATTGGGGTGCAGAGCGTCGACATTCCAGCCGCTGTGCAGACGGCCCTCGAACAACGGACTGACCTGGTGCAGCAGCGCCGGAACCTCGAGATCAACGAGTTGAATCTCGACGTCAGCCGGGACCGGACGCGCCCACAGCTCGACCTGTCATCCGGGTTCAACAGCAGCGGACAGGGCGGCACGCGCTTCAACAACGGCATCATCACGGACGAGAGCGGATACACCGGCGCCTTGCGACAGCTCGGCACGTTCAATACGTCCGGCTGGAACGCGCAAATGACGTTCATCGTGCCGGTCGGCCGTGACTGGACCACCAACCGTGTCGCCTACGCGCGGGCGCTCTTGCAGGTCGACCAGACGAAGGCGAACATCAAGGCCTCCGAACTGCGGATCTCGGCCGAGGTGACCAACGCGGGCCTCGCGGTCGAGAACACCTTCAAGCAGTATCAGGCCGCGCAGACCGCCGCGCGCGCCGCCGAGAGGAACGCCGAGGCCGCCCAGACGCGATTCGAGAATGGCGTCGCGACGAACTTCGAGGTCGTCCAGCTCCAGAACCAGCTCACGTCCGCGCGGCTGACCGAGCTCAGCCGGCTCATCGGGTATGTGAACGCGATCGCCGAATTCGAGCGCATTCAGCGCATCGGACGGTAATGAGGGCAGAAGGCAGAGGGCAAGGGTCCCCAGCCGTTGATGCGTAAAACCATCCTCATCGTCGTCATCCTGGTCGCCGTGGCCGGCGGCGCGTGGTACTACCGGTCCGGCGGCGGCGACACGGCCGCCGCGTCCCCCAATCAGCCGACGGGCGGCGGCGGTCCGGGCCGTGGAGGCCCGGGCGGGCGCGCGCCGATGCCGGTGGACATGGCGCCCGCCACGCGCCGTGAAGTCGTCGACTACATCACCGTCGTCGGCAACCTGATCGGGCAGGCGACCGTGGACGTCGTGCCGCGCGTGGGCGGCCGGATCGATTCCATCCCGGTCAAGCTCGGCGACCGCGTCAAGAAGGGTCAGACGGTCGCGAAGATCGAAGACGACCAGATCCGCGAGCAGATCAACCAGCGGATGGCGAGCCTCAAGGTCAACGAGGCGAACGTTCAGCAGCGCGAAAGCGACGCGAAGCTCACCGAAACGGTCTACGCGCGTATGAAAGCGCAGTACGACCGCGACCTGCTGTCGAAGCAGCTCCTCGAAGACGCCGAGGCGAAATACAACACGTCGGTCTCGAACGTCGCGGTCGCGAAGGCGCAGCTCGTGCAGATGCAGTCGTCGGTGGACGAGCTGAAGATCACGCTCGCCAACACGACCGTCACGTCGCCCGTGGACGGCTTCGTCAGCAAGCGCGTGCTCGACCAGGGTGCGTTTGCCGGCGCGAATACGGTGATCCTGTCGGTCGTGGACATCGGCATCGTGCGGATGGTCGCGAACCTGGTTGAGAAGGACATGAAACGCGTCCAGCCGGGCGTACAGGCGGTCGTCGAGGTCGACGCGTTCCCCGGCGAACAGTTCACCGGACAGGTCAGCCGGGTTGCGCCGGTGTTCGACCCGGCGACCCGAACCGCGCCGATGGAAATTGAAGTGCCGAACCCTGGATTCCGGCTGAAGCCCGGGCTGTACGCGCGCGTGAAGCTGACGGTCGATCGCCGGCCGAACGCGCTGACGGTCCCGCGCGGCGCCATCGCCGACATCGAAGGCAAACGCGGCGTGTTCATGCTCGAGAACCAGGTCGCCAGGTTCCATGAAGTGAAGACCGGGCTCCAGGACAACGAGCGCGTCGAGATTCTCGAAGGGCTCAACGAGGGCCAGCGCGTGGTCACCGTCGGGACGCTCGCGCTCCGCGACGGCGACCGCATCTCGGTCGTCGGCGAGCCGAACGGCGAAGGCGGCCGTGGCGGACGGGGCCGGCGCGGCGGCGGCGGCGCGGGCAGCGGAAGCAACCCGCCGCAAGCGGGGCGCCAGTAGATAGGTGGACGGACGGACCGTCAGGTCTGTCCGCTTTACGGAGACCTGATGTCCATCCCACGCATCGCAATCCAGCGGCCGGTCACGATGTTCATGATCTCCGCGGTGGTGATCCTGCTCGGCGGGCTCTCACTGCTCCGGCTGCCGGTGGACCTGATGCCGGACGTGACCTATCCGAGCATCACGGTGCGTGTCGGGTACGGCGGCGTCGGTCCGCAGGAGATCGAAGAGCTCATCGTCCGCCCGCTCGAGCAGTCGCTCGCCGCGGTGCCGGGGCTGGAACAGATCAACTCGACCGCCAACGAAGGCTCCGGTCAGGTGCGCCTCAGCTTCGCGTGGGGATCGGACCTCAACGAGTCGGCCGATGAAGTCCGCTCGCGCGTCGATCGCGTGCGTGGCCGCCTGCCGGAAGAGGCGGATGTGCCGAGCGTTCAGAAGTTCGACGCGTCGTCCTCCCCCATCATGGGGATCGGCGTCGGCGGCAACTTCGACCGCGTGACGCTCCGCGAGATCGCCGAGCACGATCTCGTGCCGCGCCTCGAGCGCGTCGAGGGCGTAGCGGCCGTCACGGTCATGGGCGGCCTGCGCCGGCAGATCCACATCGAGCTGTCGAAGGAAAAAATCACCGCGCTCGACCTGTCGGTCGACCGCGTCATCAGCACGCTGCGCACGGAAAACCAGAACGTGCCTCTCGGCGAGGTGGACGAAGGCGACACGACCTACCTGCTCCGCAGCCAGGGCCAGTTCCAGAACATCGACCAGATCCGGGACCTGGTCATCATGACCAAGGGCGGCGTGCCCGTCTACCTGCGCGACATCGCCGAGGTCAAGGACACGACCGAGGACCTGCGGTCGTTCCAGCGAATCGACGGCAAGCCGGGCGTCCGGATGCAGGTCACCAAGCAGTCGGGCAAGAACACGGTCGCCATCGCCACCGCCGTCAAGGCCGAGATTGAGCGTATCAACCAGAGCTCGGCCGTGCACCTCACGCTCATCGACGATCAGTCGAAGTTCATCACGCGCGCCATCTCGTCGGTGACCGAGCACGCCTATCTCGGCGCGATTCTCGTCGTCGGCATCATCTTCGCCTTCCTGCGCAACGTGCGGTCGACGCTGATCATCTGCACGTCGATTCCGATCTCGGTCATCGGCACGTTCGCGCTGCTCTACTTCGGCGGGTTCACGCTCAACACGATGACGTTCGGAGGACTTGCGCTCGGCATCGGCATGATCGTGGACGCGTCGATCGTCGTGCTCGAGAACACGTACCGGCACATGGAGATGGGCAAACCGCGGATGCAGGCGGCAATCGAGGGCAGCGAAGAAGTCTGGTCCGCGATTCTGGCGTCGACGCTCACGCACATCGCGGTGTTCGTCCCGCTGCTCTTCCTGTCAGGCGTGTCGAGCATCCTATTCGTGCAGCTCTCCTACGTCGTCATGTTCTCGCTGACGATGTCGCTGTTCGTCGCGGTGACGGTGGTGCCGGTGCTCTGCTCGCGGCTGCTGAAGCTGCCGCCGCCGGTCGAACAGCGCACCGGCGCGTTGGCCAGGCTCTTCACGGTGAGCGAACGGTTCTTCACCGGGATGGACGATTTCTATCGCAGCGCGATCCACCTCGCGCTTCAGCATCGTCCGACGGTCATCATGACCGCGACGGCCCTCACCGTGCTGGCGTTCGTGATTCTGCCCACGATTCCGAGCGAGCTCGTGCCGCAGGCCGACGAAGGCGAAGTCTCGGTAAGCGCCAGAATGCCTGTGGGCACCCGCATCGAACGGACCGAGGCGGTCGCGATCCAGCTGGAGCAGATGGTTCGCGCCAACGTGCCGGAGGCGACAACGATCATCGCGTCGGCCGGCGGCGGGGGCTTCATGGGCGGGTCGGGCACGAACGCGAACATCAACGTCAAGCTCATGTCGCGCGACGAACGCAAGCGATCGAGCGACCAGATCGCCACCGACCTCCGGCGCGTGCTCGTCGGCCTGCCGGGCGTCATGATCACGACGCGCGCCTCGGGCGGCAACCAGCAGCTCTCGCGCATCCTTGGCGGCGGCAACCAGGACAGCCGTCTGGCTGTGGAAATCCGCGGCGACGAGTTGACGGAAGCGCGACGGCTCGCGCAGGTGGTCCTCGAAGTCCTCAAGACCACCGATGGCATCGCCAACCCGCAGATCGGCCGCGAGGAAGGCCGGCCTGAACTGGCGATCCGCGTCGATCGACCCAAGGCGGCCCTGCTCGGCCTGTCGGTGTCGGGTGTCGCGAACACGATCCGCACCAACATCGGCGGCACCCAGGCGGCCTTCTACCGCGAGCGCGGCAAGGAATTCCCGATCATCGTGCGGCTCCGCGAGGAGGACCGCGACCGGATCGACTCGGTCAACGACGTGCTCATCAGCACGCCCCAGGGCCTGGTGCTGCCGGCCAAGAACCTGCTCGACCTGAGGCCCCAGACCGGCCCGACGCAAATCGACCGGAAGAACCAGCAGCGGATCACCCGCGTCAACGCCGAGCTCGAGGCCGGCGTAGCGCTCGGCGACGCGGTCAAGACCGTCCGGGCCAACCTCCGGAGCATCCAGGACCAGATTCCGCGCGACTTCTTCGTGGAATTCGGCGCCGAGGTCGAGCAGCAGGCCCGGGCGTTCCAACAGCTCCAGGTGCTCCTGGTGCTCGGCATTCTGCTGGTCTACGCCGTCATGGCGTCCCAATACGAGTCGCTGCGGGACCCGTTCATCGTGATGTTCTCGGTCCCGGTGGCGGCCATCGGGGTGGTGGCGGCCCTCAAGCTGACAGCAACGTCCTTCAGCCTTCAGGCGTATATCGGAGTAATCATGCTGGCGGGGATCGTGGTCAGTAACGCGATCCTCCTGGTCGATTACACCAATATCTTGCGGCGGCGGGACGGCAAGCCGCTGCGGGAAGCAGTCGAGCTGGCAGGACGGACCCGGCTGCGGCCGATTCTGATGACGACGCTCGCGACGATTCTCGGGCTGGTGCCGATGTCGCTCGGCCTCGGCGAAGGCGCCGAGCTGCAGGCCCCGCTGGCGCGGGTCGTGATTGGCGGGTTGGCGACGTCGACGCTCGTGACGCTCGTCCTCGTCCCGACGGTTTACACGCTGTTCGAAGAAGGTTGGACGGGTTTGCGCCGCGGCGGACCGGCGCATCCACATGTGGAGCGAGCTTAGACGACCATGAAAAAGATTGTAGGACTCCTCATTTTCCTCGCGGCGGCGGGCGGGGGCACGTACTACTACTTCAAGTTCGGCAAGCCCGTCGAGAAACCGCAGGTCGTGCAGGCCAAAGTCTCGCGCGGCGACATCATCGAGGTCGTCAACGCGACGGGCACCCTCGAGCCGATGCGGCGCGTGGACGTCGGCTCGCAGGTCTCCGGCGTCGTCCAGGAGATCTTCGTCGACTACAACCACATCGTGAAGCAGGGCCAGGTGCTCGCGAAGATCGACCCGAGCCTCCTCCAGGTCCAGGTCGAGATCCAGCAAGCGAACATCGAGCGGCAGAAGATGGACATTGAGAACCAGAAAGTCCAGCTCGAGGATTTGAAGGTCAAACTCCAGCGCTCGCAGGCGCTGTTCGACAAGCAACTCGTCAATCAGCAGCAGCTCGACGACGCGAGCCTGGCCGTCAAGAATCGCGAGGCGCAGATCTCGTCGGCCCAGAAGCAGATGGTCCAGTCGGAAGCCCAATTGAGTCAGGCGAAGCTCAACGTGAGCTATACGACGATCCTCTCGCCCATCGACGGCGTTGTCCTCGAGCGCCGGGTCGACCGCGGCCAGACGGTGCAGTCGAGCATGAACGCGCCGACCTTCTTCGCGCTCGTGACCGACCTGCGCACGCTGCGGCTGTCGGCGGGCGTCGACGAGGCCGACATCGGCCGCGTCGAAGTCGGACAGAAGGTCATGTTCAAGGTTGACGCCTACGGCGGTCAGGAGTTCGAAGGCACGGTGGACACCGTCCGGCTGAACGCGACGAACACCAACAACGTCGTGACGTACCCGGTCTGGATCCGCGTGCCGAATCCGGAGCTGAAGCTTCGACCGGCGATGACCGCGACCCTTCGCGTCATCATCCAGACGGCGACGAACGTCGTTCGCGTGCCGAACCAGGCACTGCGCTTCCGTCCGAACAACGAGATCTACACGGCGCTCGGGATCGAGCCGCCGGCCGCGGGCCGCGGACGATTGCTTGCGTCCGAGCTCAACGACACGAATGGCGCCGGCGCTGGCCGTGCTCAGGGGGCCGGGCCGGGACAGACTGGGACGACACCGCCCGCGGGCCAGCAGGCCACCCCTCAGGGTGGTCAGCAGGGTCGCGAACGGACGCCGGGTGCCGGCGCGCAGGGCGGCGGCAATCGCCAGCCGGGCGCGGACCAGAATCGCCAGCAGGGTGGCACGGGCTTCGGCCGGCAGACCGGGATGGGCAACCTCACGCCCGAGCAGATCCAGCAGTTCCGGGAGAAGTTCGGCCGTGGCGGCGGTGGCAACCGTGGCGGAGGCCGGGGCGGCGGCGGACGCGGCAACAACCAGGGCGGTCGCGGCGCCAACGCGGGAGCCGCCCCGAACGCGACGGCCGCGCCGGTCGAGCTCGACGCCCAGAAGATCGACGAGCTGTTCGCGCCGGTCCAGCGCCCCGAACAGCGCGCGTCCGTCTACACCTACGACGGCACCAAGACTCCGGCCGAGCTCAAGCAGGTCAATCTTCGCCTCGGCGTGACAGACGGCACCTTCAGCGAGTTGCTCTCCGGCGATCTGCAGGTCGAGCAGCAGGTCGTCACCACTGTGATTCTCCCGCTGGCCCAGCGGCCCAATCAGCCAGGCCAGAGCATCTTCGGCGGACCACAGCGCGGGATGGGCGGCATGACGCCTGGGGATCGCGGCGGCCCCGGCGGCGGCGGCCCTGGCGGCGGCGGTAATCCGGGCGGCGGCGGTGGCGGAGGTGGTGGCGGCGGCGGCCGAGGCGGCGGAGGGCGGGGAGGGGGCAACTGAGTAATTGAGTAATTGGTAATTGAGCAATTGAACAGACCAATTACCCAATTACAAATTACCCAATTACCAATTTCCTATGCCTGTCATTTCCGTCAGAGATCTCACCAAGATTTACGTGGTGGGGGAAATTGAAGTGCGCGCGCTGCGCGGCGTCTCGCTCGACGTCGAGGCCGGCGAGTTCGTCGCGGTGACCGGCCCGTCGGGCTCGGGCAAGTCGACGTTCATGCATATCGCGGGATGTCTCGATCGGCCGACGAGCGGTGAGTACCACCTCGACGGCCGCGACGTGTCACAGTTGTCCAAAGACGACCTGGCGGACGTCCGGAACTCGAAGATCGGCTTCGTCTTTCAGGGCTTCAACCTGCTGTCGCGCACGAGCGCCCTCGACAACGTCGAGCTGCCGCTGTTGTACATGCGCAAGAACGGGCTCCGCGCGTCCGAACGGCACAAGCGCGCGATAGCGGCGCTCGAGGCGGTGAACCTCTCCGATCGCTCCCATCACTACCCGAATCAGTTGTCGGGAGGACAGCAGCAGCGTGTCGCCATCGCGCGATCGCTCATCAACGACCCGTCCATCCTGCTGGCTGACGAGCCGACCGGCAACCTCGACACGCGGACCAGCATCGAAGTGATGGGCATTTTCCAGCGCCTGAACAAAGAGCGCGGCATCACGGTGCTGCTCATCACCCACGAGATCGACATCGCTGAATACGGCACGCGTCTCATCAAGTTCCGGGACGGCCGGGTCGTGACCGATCAGAAAGTCGTGCACCGCCGGAACGCCTCCGACGAGCTGGCGGCCCTGCCGCCGCCCGAGCCGGATCAGATCGAGCACGAGCCAGAGCACCAGACCGAAGGAGCGCACTGACTTTGTCCCTATTCATGACGCTTCGGATCGCCTTCAAGGCGCTGGGCCGCAACAAGCTGCGGACCGCGCTCACGATGCTCGGCATGATCATCGGCGTCGCGGCGGTCATCGCGATGGTGGCGCTCGGCTCCGGCGCGCAGGCGATGATCGAGGAGCAGGTCCGCTCGACCGGCACCAACCTGATTACGATCTCGCCTGGCAGCGCCAACATGGGCGGCGTGCGCGGCGGCGGCGGCACGTCCACGCGTCTGACGCCGGAGGACGCCGACGTCCTGCGCAAGCTCCCCGAGATCGAGTACGTCGCAGAGAGCTCCGGCACGCGGTCGCAGGTGATCTACGGCAATCAGAACTGGAGCACGCAGATCGAGGGCACGAACATTGATCTGCCGCTGATCCGCTCGTGGCAGGTCCAGTACGGCACGTTCTTCACGGCCGAGGACGTCAAATCGGCGGCCAAGGTCTGCGTGCTCGGCGCCAACGTCGCCGACAACCTCTTTGGCGAGGGCATCGACCCGACCGACGTCCAGATCCGCATCCGCAACCAGCCGTTCAAGGTGCTCGGCGTCATGACGCGCAAAGGCGCCGGCGGCGGCGGCATGAACCAGGACGACCAGGTCTTCGCCCCGTACACAACCGTGATGAAGAAGCTGTCGGGCAACCAGTTCGTGAACCGCATCTACGCCGCGTCACGCAGCGCCGACGAGCTCGAAGGCGCCGCCGCGGCCGTCGCCGCGTCCCTGCACGTCCAGCACGGCCTCGAACCGGGCGAGCCGGACGATTTCATGGTCCAGACCCAGGACGACATCGTCGCGCTCCGGACGCAGACGGCGAGCACGATGTCCTCCCTGCTCATGGGCATCGCCGCAGTCTCGCTCGTCGTCGGCGGCATCGGCATCATGAACATCATGCTGGTGTCCGTCACCGAACGGACCCGCGAAATCGGCCTGCGGATGGCGATCGGCGCGCGCGGCTTCGACGTGCTCCTTCAGTTTCTGATCGAAGCCGTCGTCATCAGCCTCGCCGGCGGACTGGTGGGCATCGGCGTCGGGTATCTTGCGTCGGAAGGCATCAAGGTCTACATGCAATCACCGACGCTGATTCCGGTGGACGCGATCGCGATCGCCGTGGGCTTCTCGGCGGCGGTCGGCATCTTCTTCGGGTTCTACCCCGCTCGCAAGGCGGCGGGTCTCGACCCCATCGAGGCCCTGAGGTTCGAGTAGCGACTGATTTGGATCAACGTCGCGCAGTTGGGCGTTGCAAGTCGTCGGCAGAACGTGGCAAGTTGGAATCGGTTGTCATGGTGGGCAGGAAGGCGGTTCCCGGCGGGCGCACGCCCGGCGGAACTGGGGTTCGGTGGCGGCACCCAGCCGTCCCGATTTTGTGTGAGGGAGCAATCGTTATGCGACGGATCAGTGCATTGCTGAGCGTAGCGGCGGTCGTCCTGTGGACGGTCGGCGCGTACGCGCAGGCGAAGCCCGACTTTTCGGGCAAGTGGGTCAGAGAAGCTCCTGCCGGCGGCGGCGGGGGTGGCGGCGGTCGTGGCGGCGGTGGCGGCGGCTTTGGGATGGAGAACACCATCACTCAGAATGCCAAGACCCTCACGATCGATTACATGGCCGGCGGCCAGAATCCGACGCCAGTCAAAATCGTCTTCAATCTCGACGGGTCCGCGAGCACGAACAAGGTGATGGGCCGCGGTGGCGAGGCGACCGATCAGGTCTCCAAGGCCACGTGGGACGGCGCCAAGATCTCGATCGTCACGACGACGCCAAACGGCGACGTCAAGCGCGTGATCTCGATGGAAGGTGCGAACATGGTCATCGAGAGCACCGTTCCTGGCCGCGAGGGCGGAGCGCCGACGACGAACAAGGCCGTCTACAAGAAGGCGTAAGAGCACGTTCGAAGTACGTAACGAGGCGCGAAGCTGCAACGCTTCGCGCCTTTTTTCTTGGAAGAGGGCTGGTCGATTTGCGTTTCGGGCGGTGGTTCCGGGGTTCCGGTGCGGGGTTCCGCGGTTCGGACTGGGTCCTGTAAAGTCGGCGGTGGGTCTATGTACTGCCCAAATCCTCCAACAACGCCCCGACCGTCCGGCCCGTGATTGGATCGCGCAGACCCGGCGCGATCTCGGCTAGCGGCTCGAGGACGAACCGACGCTCCCGAAAACGGGGATGCGGAATCTCGACGCCAGGCGACTGCACGACACGATCGCCGTAGAGGATCAGATCCAGATCGAGCGTCCGCGGCGCGCGCGGGAACGGCCGGATGCGTCCGCGCTGACGCTCGAGCGACAGCAGCAGCTCGACGAGCGGGGCCGGTTCGATGTCCGTGACGCCCGTGACGGCGGCATTGAGGAACGGCTCCTGAAGTCCCGGTACGTCCACAGGCTCCGTCTCGACGATCGACGACGTCACCACCTCGTCGAGCAATTCCCGAAGCCGCGCGAACGCCCATTCGACATGGTCACACCGATCGCCGACGTTCGATCCAATCGCGATGCCGACCCGCGTCACGTTTTAGGCCTTCTACGGATTGTTCCTGGCGAGCGCCTTCAAATAGCGCGATGAATCGATCGCTCGATAGCGCGATCGGTCCTTACTCAATCCACCTGACCGGAAGCACTCCGTCGCCGGTGCCGCTCGGGCCGGGGCCGTTCGCGCGCCGGCCGAGCAGGTCCTCGCGGCCCGCGAGCATCTGGTCGAAAAACCGCTTGTGCTCGAGCGTCTCGCCGAGGATGACGCGGATCATGCTGCGGTGCCGGGCGTGCGTGACGGTCTCGAGCCGCGACTGCCATCGCGAGACGAACGCGTCGGCCAGCCGTGCGTCGCTTTCGACCAGCGGCAGGAAGCTTTCCTTCTTGCCGGGGGCCGGGATGTCGGGCTCGCGCTCGTCGTCCGGCGTATCGGCGAGCTCGGCGATGGCGGCCTCCAGCCACTGAAGGTGCACGTCCTCCCGGGCGATGATGTACTGATAGGTGTTGTTGAAGTTGTAGTCGCTCACGTGGCGCGCGACGGCGACGTGCCGCTGCCGGAGCGCGAGCTTCTCGCGGTGGCACTCCTTGATGACGGTGAGGAGCTCGGCGGATCTCACGCGTTCTGCTTCTGCTTGCAGCTGATGCAGACGCGCGTCCAGGGGATGGCCTCGAGCCGCGCCGGCGCGATCGGCTCGCCGCAGTCACGGCAGACACCGTAGACGCCCTTTTCCATCCGGTACAGCGCTTCTTCGATCGCCTGCAGAATCTTCGCGTCCGTCTGTTTCAGCTTGAGCTGGATGTGGACTTCGTTGTTGCCGCTGGCCTGGTCGGCCAGGTCGCCCTGCCGGCTGTTCACGTCGACCGACGCCGGCAGCGGGCGGGTCCCGGTGGACGCGACGAGGATTTCGCCGCGCTTCCTGAGCAGCATCTCCTTGAGGGTGCTCAGCTGGGTCTCGGTAGGGACTTTTTCCGTCATGCTATGGCGCCGCATTCGCGCGGCATCCTAACTCCCCATCATAGCAAAGAAAAGCAGGGGCCTGGAAAGCGCACGTGGCCCTGAAAAGCTCATGTCGGTACGGCGGGCCTGAAAAGCGCTCGCCGGTACGACGGGTACGGCAGGTACGTGGAAGGTTCTGGCGCGTGTCATCTTCCATTTAGAAAAAAGATGGCCAGCGTCAGCGCGTTCCTCGGACCCGCCGTACCGACGAGTGCTTTCCACTCCCGCCGTACCGACGAGTGCTTTTCAGGCCCATCGTACCGACAAGTGCTCTCCACTCTCCGGAGCTCTTCACTCGCCTTTCAGCGTCCCTAGCGGCTTGCGCACCAGCACGTCCGCGCTCGACAGCAGCCCGACGACGCACACGAGAGCCGCGGTGAGGATGACGCCGGCGGCCAGCAGCACCGGCGCGGGCCGCCAGTCGATTTCGAAGAGATACCTCGCCAGAACCCACGACAGCACGGCCGCCCCGCCGGCGCCGAGCAGCCCCGCCAGCGTACCGAGCACGCCATACTCCACCGAGACCATGGCCGCCAGGCGGCGTGTGCTCGCGCCCAGGGTGCGGTAAATCGCGGCGTCGTAGAGGCGCTGGAACTTCGTCATCGCGACCGCGCCGATGAGGATGAGCGTCCCGCCGGTGAGCATGACGATGCCGACGACCGTGACCCCAAGCGTGACGTTGTCGACGACCTCGCGGATCGACCGGACGATCTCGCGTACGTCAATGGCCGAGACGTTCGGGAAGGCTTTGACCAGCGCGCGCTGGAACCCGACGCGGGCGGCCGGGTCCTGATGGACCTCGAGGAACCCGACGTACGCGTGCGAGGTCCGCTGCACCGCCGGCCCGGGCCGCAGCACGAACATGAAGCCCCCGTTCTGCGACTCGTCCCAGGTGACCTCGCGGATGCTGGTCACGCGCGCGGTGAGGACGCGTCCGGCCACGTCGAAGCGCATCACGTCCCCCACCTCGACCCGCGCGTCGTTATAGATCTCGTGCTCGATCGACACCTCGGTGTCGAAGCCGTCTTCGGTTGTTCGGCGTCGTGAGCGGACCGGACCAGAACGTCCCCGCGACCAGACGCTCGTTGTTCTGAATGGCGGTGCGGTACGTCAGGCCGTACTCACGCGTCAGCTCGCCGTGTTGCCGGACGGCATCCGCGTTGGCGAGCTTGACGTTCCTCCCGTCCACACCTACGACCCGCGCGCGCATCAACGGCAGCACCCGTGGCGTCGTCCGGACGTAGGGCGCGACCGCGGCCGTGACGCCGTCCACCTGATCGGGCTGGATGTCGATCAGGATGAAGTCCGGCGAGTTCTGGCCGACCTCGATCGTGAGCTCCTGGATCAGGTTCGCCTGGACCGCGCGGATACCCATGATGAAGAAGCACCCGACGCCCACGGCCATGAGGATGACGCGCGTCTGGTTGCCGGGCCGGCTGAGGCTCAGGATCGCGTGGCGGATCGCGAATCGCGGCGACCGCGCGAGCGGGCGGCTCAATCGCACCAGGAGGTGGCTGGCGACGAACAGCGCCACGGCCATCACCACCAGGCCCCCGGCCACGTAGAGCCCGGCCTGGATCGAGCCGGCCTGCCAGACCGCAATCAGCGCCAACGCGGCCGTCGTGGCCAGACCCGCCAGCCAGCTCCGCCAGTCGCGCCGGCGCGCGGTCGCGGCCGTGTCGGCGCGCAGGAGCAGCAGCGGCTTCACGCGCCGGACTTCCATCAGCGGCACGAGCGCAAACAGCAGCGACACGAGCACGCCCACCGCGATCCCCTGGAGCGTCGCCGACCACGTGACGCCGACGGAGGTCACGCCGAACGGCTTCAGCATCGACGTGGGGATTGCCGCGGCCGCGATCGCCGCCAGGCCCAGTCCCAGCAGGCCGCCCGCCAGCGCGAGCGCGAGAACCTGCAGCACGTACGTCGCGAGCACCTGCCCGGACGAGGCGCCGAGGCACTTGAGCACGGCGACGCTCCGGATCTTCTGCTGGACCAGCACCCGCGTGACGCTCCACACGCCGATGCCGCCGAGGACGACGATCGCGAATCCGACGAGGCTCAGATCGTTCTCGGCCATCGTCAGGTTGCGGCCCAGCCGGTCCTCGAGGCCGCGCCACGACCGGACGACGATGGCGTCGCGGTTGAACCTGGCGCGCAGGCGCCGCGTGAGCTCTTCGATGTCGCCGTCCCGGACGCGGGCCATGATCCCGTGCGTCGCGCGGCTGCCGAAGCCGAGCAGCGACGTCGACCGCAGATCCGCCAGATCGACGTAGACACGGGGACCCAACGCGATCCCGCCGCCGGGCCGCTGCACGCGATCGCGCGTGACGACACCTCGGATCGTGAAGCGCCGGCCTGCGAGGAGCAGCTCGTCGCCGACCTGCAGACCCAACTCGATCAGGAACTCCGGCTGGACGAGCGCTCCCCCGCCCGAGAGGAGTTCGTGCGAGTACCGGGCGCCGCCGTCGAGGTCGAGAGTGCCGTAGAACGGAAACCTCGACTCGACAGCGCGAAGCTCGACGAGCCGCACGGTGCCGGTGCCCTTCCCTTCGACGGACGCGGCCATCGTCTGCGTCTCGACGACCTCGTTCGTCTCGAGGACACGTTCGCCGAACTCCGAGGCGAGCGCGGCCCGGACGTCCGGCGTCCACCCGCGATTGGACTGAACCGCGAGATCGGCGCCGATGAGGCTCCGCGCTTCACGGGTCAGCGTGTTGCGGACATGCTGCACGACGCTTCGCAGCACGATGATCGCCGCCACGCCAATCGCGACGCAGACGAAGAAGAACAGCAGCCGCGTCCACGACGCGCGGGTCTCGCGCCAGGCCATGCGGAGGACGAATGCGGCGCTCCGGCCGAGTCGCGTCCGCAGCGACGCGAACTTCCCCGTGACGTCACTCATGACACCACCCGCCCGTCCCGAAGCGCGATGACCTCGTCGGCGAACGCCGCCAGCTCGCGGTCATGCGTGACGAGAACCAGGGTCCGTCCACGGTTGCGATTGACGGACACGAGCAGATCGATCACCTGCCGGCCCGTGGCGCTGTCCAGGTTGCCTGTCGGCTCGTCCGCGAGCACGATGGGCGGATCGTTGGCGAGCGCCCGGGCGATCGCCACGCGCTGCTGCTCGCCGCCCGACAGCTGCGACGGATAGTGATGGCCCCGGTTCGCCAGGCCCACGTCGTCGAGCAGCGCCCGCGCCCGCGTCGCCGGATCGCGCACGCCGGCAATCTCCATCGGCACGAGCACGTTTTCGTACGCGGTGAGCGACGGCAACAGATGAAAGAACTGGAACACGATCCCGACCTTCTCGCCGCGCAGGCGCGCGAGCTGCTCTTCGCCGAGCGCGGTGATGTCCGTGCCGTCGAGCGAGATGCGGCCGGTCGTCGGCGCATCCAGCCCCGCGATCAAGCCGAGCAGCGTCGACTTTCCGCTCCCCGACGGTCCGGTGATGGCGACCGCGCGCCCCCGCGCGATCTGAAACGACGTGGGATGCAGGATGGTGAGGGGTAATCCGCCACTCGTGACGGTTTTGGACACGCTGCTGAGGTCGATCATCAGCCGGCGCCACGAACCTCAATTACCCAATTCCCCAATTGCCCGAATATCCGATGCCTCACCCTCCTCCTCCGAGCTCGTCGACCAGCGACCGGACGACCGGATAGACGAGCTCGGCGATGACGCGCGCACCTTGCTCGTTCGGATGGATCCCGTCCGCCTGGTTGAGCGCCGGATTGCCGGCGACGCCCGCCAGGAGAAACGGCACGAACTTCATGTCGGCCCGATACTCGGCCGCCAGCTGCGCGAACACGGCGCGGAAGGCCTCCCGGTAGTCCTCGCCGAGATTCGGGGGCGCTTCCATGCCGCAGAGGACGACGCGAACCCCTTTGCCGCGCGCCGTGTCGATGATCGCTTTGAGGTTGTCACGGGTCTGGGCCGGGCTGAGCCCCCGCAGCGCGTCGTTGGCGCCGAGCGCCAGCACGAGGATGCGGACACCGGTCTCCAGCGCCTGCTCGATTCGCCGCCGGCCGCCCGCCGTGGTGTCTCCGCTGATGCCCCCGTTGACGGACTCGACCTGGTCGTAGCCCTCCGCGCCAAACATGTCTTCCACGAGGGCGGGATAGGCCTGCTGACTCAGCAGGTTCAGCCCGGCGGTCAGGCTGTCGCCAAGAAACACGATCTTCAGCTTCTGTTCCTCGGTCGCATCGCCCGATGCGGGCGCCTGCGCTTCCGCCTGCTGTTGCGCGGCCGCCTGGTTGGCGGCGCGCTCCGAGAGCGGTCTTCCACACGCCACGTCCCGGACCGAACAGGCCGAAATCAGGGCTGCGGCGAAAACCAGGGCGATGGCGCGGCGCGCAGTCATTAGCTGATTCTACGAAGTTCCCTGGCCCGAAGGTTTCAGCTCACGTCGGAGGGACGCTGCGTGAGTTCCCGGAGCTGATCGTCGAGCGCGTGCACCGCGGATTCGAGCATCCGCCGGTGGGCCGGCGCCGTCGCCGAGGCGAGGTCCGCGAGGGCCCTCGCGCGCGCCAGCTCCAGTGTGCGGCGCGCGGCCAGCCGCGCGGCGTCCGCTTCCGAGAGCGTCACCGTGGGCTGGTCCCGCGTCTCGCGATCGGCCTGCTGCGACTCGACCGACTTGCTCTCCCATCCGCGAGCCATTCAGACAAAAATACCCCGGGTGACGTTCCGCCGCGCGCTCGGCCCCTTCGACGCCACGATGGTCGTCATCGGCGGCATCATCGGGTCCGGGATCTTCATCAATCCCTATCTGGTCGCGCGCGAGCTCGACTCGACGTGGCTCGTCCTTGCCGCCTGGGCGGCCGGCGGCCTGATCGCGATCGCCGGCGCCTTTTCCTACGCCGAGCTCGGCCGGCTGCTGCCGCGAGCCGGCGGGCAGTACGTCTACCTGCGCGAGGCCTGGCATCCGGTCGCCGGCTTCCTCTACGGCTGGGCGCTGCTCTTCATGATCGAAACCGGCGCGATGGCCGCCGTGGCGATCGCCTTCGCGGAGTACGCGCTCCGGCTCGCGGGTATTACGGGGCTGTCTCCGCGTCCTGTCGCGATCGCGGCGATCCTGCTGCTCACCGCGGTGAACTACGTCGGCGTGAAGCCCGGGAGCCGCGTGCTCAACGTCTTCGTGATTTTGAAGGTCGCGGCGCTCGGCGCCGTCGTTCTGCTCGCCTGGACGCACGCGGGCGCACCGGGATGGCTCACCGCGAGCCGCGTGGACGACACGCCGTCCGGCGCGGTCGCGTTCGCTGCGGCGTTGATTCCGATCCTGTTCGCCTATGGCGGCTGGCAAAACGCGAACTACGTCGCCGAGGAGATGCGTGACCCGCGCCGCCACCTGCCGCGGAGCCTGATCGCCGGAACGCTGGCGGTGGTCGCCATCTACGTCCTGGTGAACATCGCGTACCTGCGTGCCCTCGGCCTCGACGGGCTTGCGGCCACGACCACGCCTGCCGCCGACGCGGCCGCTCGGTGGATGGGCATGTACGGCGACCGTTTCATCTCGGCCGCGATCGCCATTTCGACGTTCGGGTTCCTCAACCTCGCCGTCTTGGCCCCGACGCGCGTGTATTACGCGATGGCCGCCGACGGCGCGTTCTTCCCCTCGCTCGCAAAACTCCATCCACGTTTTCACACACCCGGCGCGGCGATCCTCATGCAGTCGGCATGGGCCATCGTGCTGGTCGTCACGGGTGAGTACGGCGACTTGCTGGGAACCGTTGTCTTTGCCGATTGGATCTTCTTCGGGCTGACCGTGGCCGGGCTGTTCGTCCTTCGGCCGCGAATGAGCGGTGATGCGGATGGCTATCGCACGCCTGGATATCCGTGGCTCCCGGCGTTTTTCGTCCTCGTCTCGGTGATTGTCGTCATCAGCACGATTCGCGCCGACCCCGTCCGCCAGTCGGTTGGCGCCGGACTGCTGCTGCTCGGCATTCCCGTCTACTACCTGTTCAAGCGGCGGAGCGGCCATGCTTGAGACGTCGCTGGCGCCATACCTTCTCTGGGCCAAGACGCGTCAGCCGGCTGCGATCGACCTCGCGGGCAGCAATCTCCTGCACTGCACACTCGACGATGTGCCGGGCGCGCGCGACGCCGTTGACCTCTGGGCGAAAAACGACGACGGCTACCTGCCGCTCGTCGAAGGTCTGGCGGATCACTACGACGTTGCCACCGGCCGCATCGTCACCGCCAACGGCTGCTCGGGCGCGAACTTCGTCACGATCGCGGCGCTGGTCGGCGCCGGCGACGACGTCCTCATCGAACGTCCGGCCTACGATCCCCTGATAGGCGCGTGCCTGCTCATGGGCGCGCACGTCCGCCGGTTCGAACGCCGGTTCGAAAACCGGTATCAGATCGATCTCGACGAACTCCGCGGCCTGATGAGTTCCCGGACAAAACTGATCGTCGTCACGACGCCGCACAACCCCTCCGGAGCGAGGCTGGACACAGCTGCGCTCGACGGCCTCGGCCGACTGGCGGAACAGACGGGCGCGTTCGTCCTCGCCGACGAGGTCTATCTCGATGTCGCCGCGGCCGTGCGCGACGAACACGGCCCGGCGCTCTCGGCGGCACGGTTCGACGGGCCCTTCATCGTCACGAACAGCCTCACGAAGTCGTACGGGCTTGCGGGCCTGAGGCTCGGGTGGGCGATTGCCCCGCCGCCGGTCGCCGTCCGGCTGCGGCGCACGCGCGACGTCATCGACACCGCCGGCAGCGCGCCGGCCGATCGGCTCGCCGCGCTGGCCGTGTCGCAACGGGCAACGCTGGCGCAGCGGGCAAAGTCCATCCTGGGCGCGAACCTCGCGCTCGCCCGTCAATTCCTGGCGACGCAGCCCCGGCTCGAAGTCGCCGAGCAGCCGGGGGCGTCCGTCGTCTTTCCTCGCATCCGTGACTGCGCCGATGCCGAGCCGTTCATCACAGCCCTTCTGGATGACCACAACGTCGCCGTGGCCCCTGGACGGTTCTTCGACTCCCCCGCGCATTTCCGAATCAGCCTGGCCGGACGCAAAGATGCACTCGAGGCGGGCCTCGAAAAGATCGGCGCCACGTTGGCGCTTCTGGGCCGGACATGACCTTTTCGCCTTTTCGCCTTTGAGCCTTTGAACCCTTCCTTCGACACGAACGCCTTCTGGAACATCGTCATTGCGCTGCTCGGCGGTCTCGCAGTGGGCATCGAGCGTCAGTGGAGCGGGCATGCGCTCGGCCCGCGTGCGCGATTCGCGGGCATGCGCACGTTCACGCTGCTCGGGCTGGTGGCCGGGCTGAGCGGCTGGCTGTGGATGGCGGGGCTCGAGGGCCCGGCGATCGTGTTTCTCGCCGGGTTGGGCGCGCTCGTCGTCGTCGCCTATCTCTCGGCCAGCCGCACGGACGTTGACGGAACCACCGAGGTCGCGGCATTCGTCGTGCTGGCGGCGGGCGTTCTCGCCGGCGCGGGTCAACGCACCGTCGCTTCCGCGATCGTCGCCCTGACCGTACTGCTCCTTTTCGAGAAGAAAGGGCTGCACCGGATCGTGGGCAAACTCGACCGCGTCGAGCTTCAGGCAGCCGCGCGGTTCGCCGTGATGGCGGCCGTCATCCTTCCCCTCCTGCCGGAAGGACCGTACGGTCCATTCGGTGGGATCAGGCCGCGGCAGTTGTGGCTGCTGGTGCTCTTCTTCTCTGGCATCAGCTTCGCCGGGTACGTCGCGCGACGAGCGATCGGGCGATCACACGGCTATGCGATCGCGGGTACGCTCGGGGGACTCGTCTCCTCGACATCGACGACCCTGGCGCTCGCGCGGCTCAGCCACGGCCGGGAGGCCGCCGGGATCGCGCTCGCGGCGGGCGTGCTCGGCGCGAGCGTCGTGCTGTTTCCACGAGTGCTCGTCGCGTGCGCCGTGCTGGCGCCGGCGTTGGTGCGCGCCATCTGGCCGCTGTTCGTGGCTCCGGTTCTGGTCGGCGCCGCGCTGGTGGTCTATGGGCTGAGGCAGTCGGACGGTGGCAAAACGCTCGACAAGGACAGGAACCCGCTGCAACTGGGCGCCGCGCTGCAGATGGCACTGCTGTTTCAGGCGGTGCTCTTCCTCATGACGTTCATGTCGCGCTTCGGATCGCAGGGTCTCTTCGCATCCGCCGCCGTGCTCGGCCTGACCGACGTGGATGCGCTGACGGTCTCGATGGCGCGGCTGACCACCACCGGAACAGCCGCCGACGTCACGGCCAAAGCCGTTTGCATCGGCATCCTCTCGAACACACTGGTGAAGATGGTGATCGCGTTGACCGTGGGACGCGGCGCTTTCCGCTGGCGCGCGGCCGCGGGACTCGCGATCATGGCCGCTGCGCTAGGAGCGGCGATTCTGTGGCTCTGAAAAGCGCTCGAGGCGGAGGCTGAAAGCCTAAGAGACCAAAAGGCTAAAAGCTAAAGCACTCGTCTCAGCGCCCCGGTTCCGTGCCTGATCGCTTCTGAGCCTCGAGCCCTTAAGCCTTTTCGCCTTTGAGCCTTTGAGCCTTTGAGCCTTTGAGCCTTTGAGTCTTTTAGCCTTTTAGCCTTTTAGCCTTTTAGCCTTTTAGCCTTTCGGACGTATTCCCTCGGCCTGAAAGACCTTCATCGCCGTCGCGATCATGCCGGCGACGTCCGAGACGTTCGCCGGGAGAATCACGGTGTTGGTCTTCTGTGCGAGCTCGCCGAACTGCTGGACGTACTGTTCGGCGACGCGGAGCTGGGTCGCTTCGATGCCGCCGGGCTGCCGGATCGCGTCGGCAACCTGACGGAGTCCTTCCGCGGTCGCGCGCGCCACGGCGAGGATGGCTTGCGCCTCGCCCTCGGCTTCGTTGATCTGCTGCTGCCGGCGGGCCTCGGAGGCCTTGATGACCTGCTGCTTATCGCCTTCGGCGTTGTTGATCGCCGCGTCGCGGCTGCCTTCGGACGTGAGAATGACCGCGCGCTTTTCACGTTCGGCGCGCATCTGCTTTTCCATGGCCGCGAGCACGTCGTGCGGCGGCGTGATGTTCTTGATTTCGTAGCGCAGCACCTTCACGCCCCAGGGCTCGGACGCCTTGTCGAGCTCCTGCACGACCTGCGAGTTGATGTTCATCCGTTCCTCGAACGTCTTGTCGAGATCGATCTTGCCGATCTCGCTTCGAAGCGTCGTCTGTGCCAGCTGCGAGATGGCGAAATAGAAATCGGCGATGCCGTACGACGCGCGCTCCGGGTTGAGGACCTTGAGGTACAGGATGCCGTCGACCCCGACCTGGACGTTGTCCCGCGTGATGCAGACCTGCGCCGGGATATCGACCGCGGTCTCCTTGAGCGAGTGCCGGTAGCGGATGACGTCCACGAACGGGAGCAGGATGTGAAACCCGGCGCCCAGAACGCCACGGAACCGCCCGACTCGCTCGACGACGTACGCGCTCTGCTGCGGCACGACGACCGCCGATTTCGCGACGACGATCAGAATCACCACCACGACGAGTCCCACGACGATGAGCACCGGATCCATCAGCGCGCTCCTTCGGGTTCGACGAACAGCATCAAGCCTTCGACACGGACCACGCGGCAGCGAACGCCGCGCGGGAGCAGCACGGTGCTCGCATTCCGCGCCGACCAAACCGAGCCGCGGAGCTCGACCCGCCCGACTTCGCCCGGAGGCAGATCGTCGCTCGCGTGCCCGATTTCGCCGACGAGCGAATCCACCTGAGGCCGATCCGGATCACCCTGCAGCCACCGCAGCAATCGACTTCGAAACACCAGCAGCCCACCCACTGATACACCCGCAAACATCAGGAGCTGGAACCAGGCGGGTCCAGCAAGACCCACGAACGAGATGACGCCGACCACCATCGCGCCGACGCCAAAGAAGATGATGTAGAACCCTCCAGCGGACGCCATCTCGGCGACGACGAGCAAAAGCCCCAGCACGAGCCAGTGCCACCAGAGAATGTCCAAGGTTTGAACCCGCGAGATTATCGTCCGCGGGAGGAAGACGCGCAAATCGGCCGCGACAACCGGCCCGGCGCCAGGTCTCAGCGAGCCGTGACGGCCACCATGACCCACACGCCGTTCTGACAGGCCCATGTCGGACTCGGTGGAGGTGTACGACCCCCGGGAGTCTGAGGCCTGTGGCGGCCGGGTCGGCAGGTGGTGGTGCCAGCCCGGTGGGTGGCGGAACCTCGCCCGAAAACGCCTCGTCTCAACCTGCAAAATACGGTGAATAACAAGGGGAGGACCTGACCATGCGGGTGCTGGCTTCGCTGCTCGTGGTTGCCGCGTTCGTCGTGGGCGTCGTGTCATTTCAAGTCAAGGAACGAGCGCCAGAGGGCGGCATCGCCGCCGACACGCTCGAGCGTGCGTTCGCTCCCGGCGGGCAAATCCACATGGACCTTTCCGCGGGTCAATACCGCATCGAAGGCAGTCCCGACGAGAAGATCCGAATCCACTGGAGCACGGGCGACACCCGTCGCCGGCGGGTGGACGTGACCGCGGACATTCGCGGCAAGGAAGCCAGGCTGACAGCCGACGGCCCGAGCCGCAGACTCCGTGTCCGGATCGAAGTGCCAAGCCGATCAGACGTGGAGATCAGAATGACGGCGGGTGAACTCGCGGTTCGCGGCATCGAAGGGAACAAAGATGTGGAGCTTCACGCCGGCGAACTCGACCTTGATGTCGGTCGGGCCGAGGACTATGAGCGCGTGCACGCAACCGTCTGGGCCGGAGACCTTCACGCCAGACCGTTTCAGGTCGTCAAGGAAGGCCTCTTCCGGTCGTTTCACTGGGAAGGACGCGGCAAGTACCAGCTTCGGGCACACATCAAGGCAGGCGAGCTTCGGATGTCCTCGTCGTCTCCGGAGACATCGAAGTAGGCTCCGCCAGGCTTTTGACCTAATTCCTCCTGGATACCACCGCCCTTCGTGAGCCCCACCAAGGTAAGAAAAGACAACGAAATTGCCAGAATGTAGGGCCGTTTCGCTTGATTTTTAGGTGATACACCCTGTATCTTTTCCGCTACCGAACTAGGTTTACCCCGGGCGGGCGAACAATCGACCGAGGGCTGGTACGGATTAAAAAGGGCGATCCATGCAGCTACACCCTCCCTCTGCACGGTTCTCGAAAGTCGTTCTCTCGCTCGCGATCTCTTTCGCGATCCCAGCTGTCTCATTTGCGGCGCCCATCACGCTCCGCTCCGGCGCCGGAGTGGACGCGGCATCCATTCAGGCCGTCGTCGATCTGTTCCGAAGCGATCTGGGCGGCATCAACAACGGCAACACCCCGGGTTCCCAGGCGACCGGCCGTCGCGAGATCAATTGGGATGGCGGGGGCGCGGCCGCGAACGCCACGGTGTTTGCCAGCCCGATGATGACGTTCAACTCCGGCGCGACGACGCGCGGCGCGGTGTTCACGACGCCGGGAACGGGGTTCGAGATCAGCGGTCAGCCGACCCCGGAGTTTGGCGACATCAACCCGCAGTATCCGAACATCTTCCAGACGTTCAGCGCGCCGCGGCTCTTCTCGCCGCTCGGCAGCACGGCCACGGATGTGTTCTTCTTCGAGCCTGGCACGAACACTCCGGCGACCGTTACGGGGTTCGGCGCGGTCTTCACGGACGTCGATTTCGCCGACGACACGCGGCTGCTCTTCTTCAACGCGTCCGGCGCGTCGCTCGGATCGTTCTTCGTGCCGACGTTCGACAACGGGCTGTCGTTCCTCGGCGCGACGTTCGCGGATCCGATCTTCCGCGTCCGGATCCTCACAGGCAACACTCCGCTTGGACCGAATGACGGCGGACCGATCGACGTCGTCGCGCTCGACGACTTCATCTTTGCCGAGCCGCAATCGACGGTTCCGGAACCGACTTCCCTGCTCTTGCTCGGGTCGGGCGTGGCGGTTCTCGCCGCGCGCCGTCGCCGCCGGTCACGCGCGTAGTCGAATCGACGCCGCGCCACCGCGGTGCGAGATAGCTGCCGGGCGGGGCTCAGTTCCCCGCCCGATTTTTTTACCCGTGAGACACTGCCTCTGGCGATCGAGATCCTGACCGTTGCGATCGTCGACGTCCGGATCGCGGTCAGCCGAACGAAGGGTTGACATGGACGATCTGCTCACACGATTGTGGGAGAACCTCGGCGGCCGCATCGGAGGCCCACTCACCTTCCGCCTGATCCTGCAGCCCCTGGTCGCCGCCGCGCTCGCTATTCGGGCGGGACTGCTGGATGCTCGGACCGGACGCCAGCCGTACTTCTGGACGATTCTCACGAATCCCGCCCATCGCCGCGATTTGCTGCGCGAGGGATGGAAGGCGGTCGCGAACGTCTTCGCGGTGGCGGTCGTCATCGATGTCGCGTACCAGCTCATCGTGTTTCGCTGGGTGTACCCGGGTGAGGTCCTGATCGTCGCGTTCCTGCTGGCCTGCGTGCCGTATCTCCTGATTCGCGGCCCGGCGAACCGGATTGCGTCCGCCTTCCGCCGTGGCAGGACGCAATATTGAACGTCCACAACATCCAATTCAGCCAACGGCGAGTCGCAGGGACGGTCACGTCGAGAAGCATTCCCTCACGACATCTCGTGGTGTTGTCGCGACGCGTGCCGCCAATTTGCACCGCTCTCAACCAGCGCGGCTGGCCCGGGTCTTGCCATGAGAGCACGCCGACCTACCTCTCCAAAGGAGCGGTCCGTATGGCGATGGCCCGGCGGCAGATGGGACCGGGCTGAGCGAACCAGACGAGGGAGAGTCCCGTTCATGTGATCCGCGAGGACCTCCTCCTCCGCGAGACCGCGAAGCGGACCATGATCGGGCTCTCCTTTCTGGTCAGCGGCCGGGATGCGATGTGACCGTGACGGCGCCGCCCACTGTCTTACAGCGATTACGTTCGGATCGGGATGCGTTTTCGTGGCGGCCGAGCGATCCGCCGAGGCGGCGTCGCTAAATATCGTGGAGCGCCGTCGCTGTCAGGCCGAAGCGAACCACCGTGCGGCGCGATCTCGGTGAACGGCGGCTGGGAGAGCACCGGGTCCCCATCTTGCATTACGACGGAATCGATGAGCCACGATGGTGAACGCGGTCGAGTCATACGGGCCGCTCTTCTTGGCGCCTGCCTCGCAACATGCTTCGAAGCGGATGCCGCCGCTCAGGCCGCGCAGCCGCCGACACGGACGTCACTGATCGAACAGGCGCAAGCTGAGAAGGTGGTCCAGCCGTACGAACCGGGCCGGGCGGAAAAAGCTCTGGACTACGCCGAGAACTTTCTGCTGAGTGGCCGGCTGACCTGGCACCCCTTCTTCCACAGCGCCTACTCCGGGGGCGGGTTCACGCTCGGCGCGGGCTACCTGAAGCGGGTCAGCGCCTACAACTCCCTCGACATGCGCGGCAGTATCACGTTCTCCGGCTACAAGCGCATCGAGGCGGAATTCCTCGCGCCGGCATTGTTCAACCGGCAGGCGAGGCTATCGGTGCTCGGGGGGTGGCGGGAGGCGACCGAGGTCGGCTTCTATGGGTTTGGTAACGACTCGGTCGAGGAGAGCCGTGCCAATTACGGCTTCGAGCAGCCGTACGGATCGATGTCGTTCGAGATCCGGCCGTCTCGCAGCGTCCTGCTGCTGGGCGCTGGCCTCGAAGTTTCGCAATGGCAACAAACACCTGGCAGCGGGAGCGCGCCTTCGATCGAGACCATCTACTCGCCCGGATCACTCGCGGGCGTCGGGGCGAAGCCGACCTACGTGCATTCGCAGGGCACCGTGGGAATCGACTGGCGCACGTCGCCCGGGTACGCGAGGCGCGGCGGATTCTACGGCGTGACGATCCACGACTTCGCGGACACGGACAGCCAGTTCGGGTTTTCACAGGTTGACTACGACATTGTTCAGCACCTTCCGCTGCTCCGCGAAACCTGGGTGCTGTCATTTCATGGACGGGTCGAGACGACGTCCCTCAAGGACGATCAACAGATTCCTTTCTTCATGCTGCCGGCGCTTGGCGGCGGATCGAGCCTTCGCGGGTTCTCGAGCTGGCGGTTTCGAGACCGAAACAGTCTGCTGTTGCAGGCCGAGTGGCGCATCATCGCCAACCGTTTCCTCGACATGGCCGTGTTCTACGATGCCGGCAAAGTGGCCGCGAGTCGAGGCGAGTTGGATTTCGACGGTCTCAAGAGCGACTACGGTCTCGGCTTCCGGTTCCATGGGCCTCTGGCGACGCCCTTGCGCATCGAGTTCGCGAAAAGCAGAGAGGCGTTCGTCATCGTCTTCGGGTCATCGGCGGTGTTCTGAAATGGTCGATGCATCCGGGTGTAGCTGATATGTCCGTCCGACTTCCTCGCGCCGGTGGGTTAGCACCACGAGCCATGCTCTGCGCGTGGTTCCTGTGCGTGCTGGTCTCCCTGGCATCGACCCAGTCGCTGCGCTTCTACAGCGACGACCCGATCGAGCGGGAACCGGATAGTCGCGATGCGTCCGGCGTCCAGCCGTGGGATATCGGATTGATGTACGAGCTGTCGTACAACCTGTTCGTCACGTCAGGCTATAAACCGACGAACACGCGCGCGCGAAACATCAACACCATCGACGAGGTTCCCGACTCGAGCTGGTTCACGAACCGGATCGGCTCCGCGTCCATCTCGGCTGCCCAGCTCGCGAGCGGGCCGGTGATCGGTGAGCCCCCTGACCCCGAGCGCTGGGTCATCCTGCGCGAAAAAACGGCCGGCGCCAATCCCGGCTTCACGGCGCGCGACGCCAAGGGGCAGACCTGGTTTCTCGGATTCGACCCTCGCAGCCGGCCCGAGGGCGCCACGGGCGCGGTCGTGATAGCCACGAAGCTGTTCTGGGCGCTCGGCTACAACCAGGTCGAGACGTTTCTCACGACGTTCGATCCGGCCCGCGCGGGGATCGATCCGGAAGCGACCGTGCGAAGACCGTCCGGCAAGCGGACGCCGTTCACCCGCGACGACATGAACGCGGTGCTCGACACCGTGGCCCGTAACGCCGACGGCACCTACCGCGTGGCCGCGGGCCGGCTGCTGCCAGGCAAAGTGCTCGGCGGCTTCCGGTACGCGGGGACTAGGCCTGACGATCCGAACGACATCGTGCCGCACGAGCATCGGCGTGAGCTGCGGGCGTTGCGTGTCTTCGGCGCCTGGACGAATCTGACGGACCTCAAGGCCGGCAACACGCTCGACACGCTGGTCACCGAAAACGGACGGACCATCGTGAAGCACTACTTGCAGGACGTGGGGTCGACGTTCGGCATGGCCAACCGTCCGCATGAATGGGACATCGGCTGGGAACATTTCTATGAGGGCGGCGCGTCGCGCCGACGGATGCTGTCGTTCGGCTTCGCGTTGAGCCCCTGGCAGACAGTGCCGTACACCGAGTACCGACTCGATCGGCCTGTTCGAAGGCGACACGTTCGATCCGCGAACGTGGAAACCGCAGACCCCGACGACGGCGTACATGGAGTTGCGAGACGACGATGCGTTCTGGGCGGCGCGGCGGGTGATGGCGTTCACCGACGACCTCATCCGCGCGGCGGTCCGCACGGGCCAGTACAGCGACAAGGCCGCCGAAGACCATCTCGTGTCCGTGCTGATGAAACGGCGCGATGCGATCGGCCGGGCCTACTTGCCCGCCGTGAATCCCATCGTGACGCCTCGGATCGATGCCACCGGCGTACTCACGTTCGAGAATGCCGCGGTCGCGACCGGCGTCGCGAAACCGCCGGCGGAGTACCGCGCGGTGTGGTCGCGTTTCGACAACACGTCCGGAGCCGTGCAGCGAATTGCGGAGACGCGGAGTGCGACGACCTCCATGCAACCGCCGGCCAACCTCCCCGGCGACGCGGGCAGCTTCATTCACGTCGACATCTGGGCCGAGGTGGCCGACCAGCCCGCGTGGGCCCAGCCGATCCGGACGGTCTTCCGGCTAACGACGACCGGTTGGAAGCTGGTCGGCCTCGAGCGAAAACCTTGACTCAAGAACTCAGAACTCGCCGGAGCCAGTACGCCGGGACGGCTCGGACGTCCGACCCCGATACGGGGGCCGACGGCTGCGTCGTGCGGCCCTTCGAAGCGCGTTACGTCGTGGCGACCAGCGCCCCGTTGGGCGTCCTGCGTCGAGTGGGCGACCTGGCCGCGCGATGTGCGACGGTCGATCCCCCCGGCATCGACGCCACCATCGTGGACGGTCTGCGCGACGTCGCCGAGCTGATGCGCCTCGATCGGGTCATCCTGTGGCGGACGGCGATTGACGACGCGACGCCTGTCGCCTCCCACCACTGGCTGAAGGATGGCCCGCAGTCACTACCCGAGCTGCTGGAGCTGACGTCCACGTCATTCATCGCGACCAAGCTGCAGGCAGGCGACGCCGCCTGGGTGACGAGAGTCGACGAGCTGTCCAGCGCGGTCGATCGCGACGCGTTCCTGCGAAGCGGATTGCGATCGCTCGCCGTGGTCCCGGTGGCGTTGTGCGGCAGCGCCCCCGGAGTCCGGGGCGGCCTCACCGTCACGTCGGCGCTGACGACCCCCAACTGGCCGGCCATCATCGATGAGCTCCGGCTCGTCTCGGGCGTCCTCAGCCAGGCGCTGGCGCGCCAGGCGAGCCTGAAGGCGCTGCAGTGCGCCCGCGAGGAGCTTCAGGAGTTCCGCGCGGGCCCGACTGCCGAGGTCGGGCAGACCCGCCCCACCGTGAAGGTGCTCAGGACCTCACGGCTGATCGTGTCGGAAGGCGCGACGGTCCGGCGCGCGCTGGCGCAAGTCGAGCAAGTCGCGCCGACCCCGTCGACGGTGCTGCTCATGGGCGAGACCGGCGTGGGCAAAGAGGTCTTCGCGCAGGTGATCCACGAGCTCAGCGCGCGGCGTCAGCGGCAGATGATTCGCGTGAGCTGCGCCGCGATTCCGAGCGCCCTCATCGAAAGCGAGCTCTTCGGCCGTGAACGCGGCGCCTACACGGGCGCACTCTCGCGGCAGATCGGCCGCTTCGAAGCGGCGCACCAATCGACCCTCTTCCTCGACGAGATTGGCGAGCTGGCGGCGGAAGTCCAGGTCAAGCTCCTCCGCGTCCTCCAGGACCGGGTGATCGAGCGGCTCGGGAGCACGCAACCGATCAAGGTGGATGTCCGCATCATCGCCGCCACCAACCGCAATCTTGAAAAGGCGGTCGAAGACAAGACCTTTCGGGAAGACCTGTTCTACCGGCTCAACGTGTTCCCGATCGTCGTCCCGCCGCTGCGTGAGCGCGTCGAGGATATTCCAGCACTTGCGTGGGAATTCGTCACCGAATTCTCGAAATCGTTGGGCAAGCCGATCGAGTCGATTTCGAAGGACTCATTGCGCCAACTGCAGATGTACTCATGGCCGGGAAACGTCCGCGAGCTGCGCAACGTCATCGAGCGCGCGGTCATCCTTGCCGACAGCCCGCGGCTGACCGTTCTGATCCCTCAACCCGTCGTCACGCGTCAGCCGTTCAGCTCGTTGACGCTCAGGGACCTCGAGATGGGGCATATCCGCGCGACGCTCGAGCGCACGAATTGGCGGATTCGGGGGCACCTGGGAGCGGCCGAACGGCTGGGGCTCAAACCCACGACGCTCGAAACGCGGATGGTCAAGCTGGGCCTGAGCCGGCCGAAGACACCCTAGTAGCTCCAGCCGATCGACAAGACGATGCCAACGTCGTTCGTGTTGGCGGCCGGGTTGGGTGGCCGGTTGTCATATGAGTTGTAGACATTCAACGAGACGAAGAAGTCTTTCCAGAGCTCGCGTTTGATGCCCGCGTCGAACTGGATGCGCTGACGGCCCACGTCGTTGAGGCTCGGGTAGTACTGCAGCGTGATGTCGAGCGTCGTTTTCGGCCGATCGTAGGTGTAAAACGACGTCGCGAACATGAGGAGCGCCTCGACGTTCTGGGTGGGCTCGACGTCGATGCCGCGTTCATCGTTGAAGGCCAGCCCGGCGCCGATCTCGAGTTGTGCGCGATTACTGTTGACCAGACGGGGACCTAGTAAGAAGCCGACCTGCGACCGCAGCTCGAGGCCCAGGCTTTCGTTGTTCTCGAAACGGGCGGCCCCCCCGACGAACCACCGCCGCCAACGGTAGCGGAGATACGAGAACTCCACTGACGCCCGGTCATCGTCGCCCGAGCCATCATCCGTTTTCGTCTGAGTGAGCGATGCCGTCAGGCGACTCTGGAAGGCAGGCTTGCGAAAGACCGTGTCCCAATTCACGTTGAGCTGGGCGATGCCGCTCGATTGGGTATAGCTGAACCCCGCATCGATCGCGCCATCCAGCTTTTTCCAGAAGTTGGCTCCAATGGGTGTGATCTGCGTCACGTCCAGCATCAGCAGCGACACAGTCCCGGAGGAGTCGGCCACGCCAATCGAGCGGTCGAGCGTGCGCACAAGCGTGCCGAGAAACCAACGCCCATCGGAAGTGCCCACTTCGAACACTCGCGCGGCGACGAGACTGTTGAGCTTGTCCCACTCCAGATAGAGCGTGCCGGCGTCGTCTGTCTTGAACTCGAGTCGACCGCGCTCCAGCCCGATGACCTCGCCGGTGATCCGATCGCCGTTGGCGAGCGTGACCACGTCGGTGCGGCCCTGCGCGTGAGCCATCGTGCCCGCCAGCGCGACGGCGATGAACGCGATCGCCACACTTGCGCACGGGTGCGTGGCAGGTCTGGCGCGCATCCGCATGTAGGTAGAGGCGATGACGGAGGCCCTGGCGGACGAAGCGTCCGCCAGGGCACGCAGAGCGGCTATTTCGGACGAGCGCCGTACGGGTTGCCGCCGAGTGCGTTCGAGACAGCGGTAATCGCCCGCTGGGCCCGGATGCTGTTGCCGGCATCGTCGAGCGGCGGGGAGATGACGGCGATCCCGAATTTGCCCGGCGAGACGGCAATGATCCCGCCCCCGACGCCGCTCTTGGCTGGCAGTCCGGTCGCGTAGAGCCACTTGCCTGAATCGTCGTACAGTCCGGCCGTGGCCATCACGGCGAGGACACCGGGCACCTTGGCCGCGTCCATGACGTCCTTGCCGGTAACCGGGTTCCGGCCACCGGCAGCCAGGGTGGCCGCCATCGTGGCGAGATCTCTCGCGTTCACCCCGATCGAGCACTGACGTGTGTACAGATCGACCGCCTGCTGCCAGTTGCTCTTGATGTAGCCGTAGGCGAGCATCAGCGCGCCGATCGCCTGATTGCGCTGGTTGGTGTCCGCCTCAGACTTGTACACGTCCTGCAGCACGCTGAGCTCCCGGCCCGCGGCGGCATTGTGGAAGCCGATGATTTTTTTCCACACGGCGTCCGCGTTCGCGCCGGTCACCATGCTGGTCGCCGAGATGGCGCCGGGATTCACCAGCGCGTTCATCTCGGGGGCACCGGTCCCGACGACGCTTCTGACACCCTCGATCGCGATAATCGAGTTGAACCGTGCGCCCGTGGCGTCGACACCGATACGCTTCGCAATCGAATCGAGGCCCTGCTCCTGAATGACCTGGGCCATGGTGAAGACCTTCGAAATCGACTGGATCGAGACCTCGGTCTTGACGTCTCCGGCGGTGTACACCTTGCCATCGATCGTCACGACGGCGATGCCGAACAGGTTGGGATCGACCTTGGCCAGGGCCGGAATGTAATCGGCGTTCTTGCCTTCCTTCAGGGTCCGGAATTGCGCGTACGCCGCATCGACGGCCTTCTGGACGTCACCCGCGGCCGGCGCCTGAGCGTCGACCGCAGGGCCTGTCAGGGCCGCGGCCAGACCGATCAGCGCTGCGCCGACAACGACACTTCGAACAGGGGTCTTCATTGCTAGCCTCCAAGCTTGTACGAGAAGTTGTACTTGAATGAGATCTGCAGCTTGATGCCGTCGCTGCTGAAGCCGTCCGAGAAGTTCTCGCGCCGGCCCCACTGGAATTCCGCGCCGAACATGACGTTCGGCACCGGAGTGTAGAGCAGGTTGCCGAGCGCATAGTGACCGGTCCTGAACGCGTCAGGTGCCTGTGCGTCGGTGTTGTCGTTGTCCTGCCACGAGTAGCCGACGCTACTGCTGAACCGCTCGCTCCACGTGTGATCGAGGAACGCCACGAGGCCCATGATGGGGATGGGCTCGCCAACGATCGGCGTGACCGCATTGCCTGGGTTGTTGGCAATGCCGATGTCCACGGGAGAGTCGTTCATGTAGTTCTGGATGCCCTCCCCGAAAACGAACTGCAGGCGGACGACGTCTGACCCAAACTTCAGATTCGAGCTGAGGTTCAGGCCCCAACCGGTCGCGTCCCCCGACAGGTCGAACTGGTCGGCGAGGATGTCGTCCCACTTGATGCTGCGCAGCATGCCCGCGGCCCTGACGTACCCCCAGTCCTGCGTGTACTTGTAGGCACCGGAAAAGTCCGGCAGCGGGAACCGGGCTCGGATGTTTTGCAGCTCGACGCGGTCCGCGTAGACGCCTTGATCGCCGCTCGCGCCCGGACGCTCGGCGGCCAGGGTCACGGCGTGCTCGCCTTGAACCGGCATCCAGCGAACCTGGACGTTCCGGAAAAAGACCATGCCGGTCGGGCCCCAGGTACTCGAGGGAATTCGGAAACACGTCCGGATCCATGAAGGGACTCCAATACTGGCCGGCGCCGATCTGCCCCAGTTCGCCGTAGGCGTGGCGGAGGCGGAAGGTCGTCTGTCCTTCGTCCACGCCCGTCCCGAACAGCTCGAACTCGAACGTCGTCTTCAGATCACCCATCGAGGTCGGCGTCGTCGATCGCACCCCCAGGCGGCTCTGCCGCACGCCGGAAAAGCTGTTGTGGTCTTCACCGAACTCGTTCTCGAACGACGGCAGCTTCGTGAGCCGCAGCGTGTCGAACCAGTTCGGGTTGATCTGCGTGAAGTTGTGGCCGATGTCGAGCATCGCAAAGCCGTACACCTCGAAGCTCGGTTTCGTTGCGGGTTGGGGCAGCGCGGCTCCGCTGCCGGCCGGCGCCGGAGGCGCCGGGGCGTCCTGGGCGTGTGCGCGTGAAACTCCTCCGAACAGCAGAATCACAAGCACAAGCCGGAGCCAACCGGTCATCCGGTGTTGCGACGTTCGAGGCATATATCCGTCTCCTTTTCCGTTGAGCAGTCTCACTTCAGGTTGTCCTTTTCCCAGGCGCGAACTCGCCGCCGGCCCTCGTCGAAGAGCCGTTCATAGTTGGCCCTCCGGACCTTCTGGCTGGCGTCCGGCGTCAACAGGCGCCACACCGGCGCCCACAGATCGAACACGGCGAAGTACGGGTCCGGCCCCGCGGGCGCGACCGTATCGGTGCCGAACAGGAAGCGATCGGGGAACCGGTTGAGTACGGCCGCCACGCGCGCGATCGACTGGGGCGACGCCACCGCGTACTTCGCGACCTCGTCCCAGGAAATGTCGAAGCTGACGTGGCGGAGCGCTGGATCGGTCAGCATCGCTTCCACGATCTCGAGTTGCGTCGGGTTGCGCACGGCGGCTTCCGCCGACGAGTAGACGGGATGCACGATTCGACCGAGCCCGATGTGCGCCCAGATGATCGTCGTCTTCGGGTGGCGCTTGAGCAGCGCCTTCATCTGGGCCAGGTACACCGGTTCGGCGTCCTGCTTCGCGAACGGCATGTCGATGTCGTTGTGCAGGATCACGACGAGGCCGGCTTCGGCGGCGAACTCGAGAATGCGATCGAGGGCAGGATTGGTGAGGCTCGCGGTCTCACCGGGGATCTTCGCGGAGACGAATTCCTTGTGGATGCTGAACTCGCCGATGCCGGAGAAGACTCCGGGAAATGCCTTCAGCACCCGCCGGATGTGATCGGCGCCGTACATGTCAGCCGGGTTGAACCCGGTGATCATGGGATCGAACCGCGCCTGATCCTCTTTCGGGAGCGACCGGTACACGCTCGCGATGTACGCGTCGGTGAATGAGTAGTAGTACAGCGGCGCATCAGTGTGCAGGTAATACGTGGGCGCAAAGTCTCCGGAGTTCGCGTGCGACCACTGCTGCTGCAGGGGAATGCCGAAGAGCGTCGACCGGCTGACGCGCGTCCCCATGATCCGGAGGAAGTCGCGCACGTCGATGCCCTGCTGGATGTAGTTCGTCAGGTGGAAGTGCGAGTCGTTGAAGTCGGCCGCCTGCGCAGCGGAGGCCGTCTGCCGGGGAGGGGCGACACCCGGGACCGCCCGCACGACGATGAGCGCGCAGATCAGCAGATTCGACGCGACGAGCAAGCCGGTCACGCCATTGACGCGAGCGCGATGGGTCATCGTCCTGCTCCTCCCGCGTGCTCAGAAGAACACCGAAGGGCAGCCGACGACTGTCCCGTTCTGACCGCCAGCTGGGCGGCCGCCCGCTGGCCAGGTTCAGCGGGCGCCGGTTGCGCCGCACACTCGAGGGTCATGCACGCCTGGAAGAGCACGCCCTGTGCCACTCCAGTCGCCTCCTCCTGTGCTGCTCCAAGTTATTGACACCGAAGGAATCCCATCGGTGAAACGGACTCGCGCGCCGCGATCGTCTCCGCTATCCCGGAGGACCTCCGGTACCCTGGCAACCCCGCTGATCGCTCCGAAGCCACGACGGGCCGCGGAATCTTCCCGGAAACGAAGGGTCAGGCCACGTTCGTCCTTCCGGAAACGCAGGGTTAGGCCACGTTCGCGCGGACCCGCGCGCTGGCATGTTCCCTGCTCTACAGGGGGGCGGAAAGGACGGACATCATGCGGCAGAAAAGACGGTTCGTGTTCTCAATCGTGGCGGGTCTCGCCCTCGTCGCGACGAACGCCTACGCTCAGGCGGCGGAAAGACCAGTCAATTTCTCGATAGGATTCGGGTGGACCTTCCCGAACTCCGAGGTAGCCGATCATCTGGGCAGCGGCTGGAACTTCAACATCGGCCTCCAGGGCAACATCACGCCGGTAATCGCGCTCGAAGGGCTCTACAGCTTCAACGGCCTGGGCGAAAAGACGCTCTTGATCGACGTGGCCGATACGCCTGGCGGACCGACGACCCCCCGCGAGTTCTCCGGGGACATGAACATGCAGTACGGGACCGCGTCCCTCATCTTTCAGAGACCGTCCGGCGGCGCCAGACCGTACGGTCTGATCGGCATGGGCGTCTACTACCGGCCGATCAAAGTCACGACGCCGGGCGTCGGCTTTGTGCCAGGGTACTGCAATCCGTGGTGGTACTACTGCGTCCCGGGGGGATTCGTGGAGGTTGAGAACATCCTCGGCTCGCGCAGCTCGACCGACTTCGGCATGTCGTTCGGCGGCGGCGTGAACTTCAACATGATCTACGCCGAGCTTCGTTATCACTACATCTGGGGACCGACCGTAGATGAAGACGTGAATCTGCCCGTTCAGCCGATCTTCCCCGCCCCAGAGTTGACGACAGACCGGAAGGCGAACGGACAGTTTCTGCAGCTAACGTTCGGCCTCCGCTTCTGAACGCATAACACGACCGCCCTACTCGGCCTGCATCAGTCGCCTTCCGCCCGACCGGCTCGGCCGGGGCACCTGCCCGGCCGAGCCGGACGAGTCCAGCTCGAGCGGACGCACGCGACAGGGCGAGAGTCATGAGCGCCAAAACGGAATCGCCCTGGGCCCGGGCCGAGCGGTACATCAGACGCAAGCTGGTGTGGAGCAACATCTACCGCGCCACGAGCTATCTCAGGGGCGCGCTCTGGATCGTCCCGTTTTTCGCCATTCTGCTCGTGCTCGCGGTCACTCCGCTCATCCGGTGGCTCGATACCGCGATTGGCTGGCGCCTGGTCGGACTGAACATCGCCGGCGCGACGTCGCTCTTCCAGTCGGTCATCACGCTCACGCTGTCCTTCCTGGTGTTCACCTTCGGATCGCTGCTGGTCGCCATTCAGGTGGCGAGCGGTCAGCTCACGCCGCGCATCATCGCGACGACGCTCCTGCGCGACCCGGTCGTCAAGTACAGCGTCGGGCTGTTCGTGTTCACGCTGATTTTCGCCGTGATGGCCCTCAACCGCCTGGGAGAGCGGGTGAACGAGCTCGTCGGGCTCATCGTGGCCGCGCTCGGCATCGCCTGCATCGCGGTGTTTCTCTTCCTGATCGACTATGCCGCGCGGCTGCTGCGCCCGGTCAGCATTCTCGCGCGCGTCGCCGAAGGAGGGCAGTCGGTCATCAAGTCGGTCTACCCGACAGTCGCGGGTGACGCGCCGGATATCACGGGCGAAGTACCGGTGGCGCGCGACGGTCCGCGCCGGATCGTCACCCACCAGGGCACGTCACAGATCGTGCTGGCCGTCGATCTGACGACGCTGGTCCGCGAGGCGCTGCACACCGACGGGATCATCGAATTCGTGCCCCATGTCGGCGACTTCGTCGCCACCGACGAGCCGCTCTTCGTGCTGCGCGGCGGTGCGAGAGCCCTCGACGACACAAGTCTGCGCTCCACGGTCGCGTTCGGACCGGAGCGCACGCTGGAACAGGACCCGTTGTTCGCCTTCCGGATCATCGCCGACATCGGCCTGAAGGCGCTCTCGCCGGCCATCAACGATCCGACGACGGGAGTGCTCGCCCTCGACCAGCTCCACCGGCTCTTGAAGACCGTCGGGAAGCGACAGCTGCGCGGCGAGACCATCCTCGACGACCACCGGCACGTGCGCGTCATCTATCGCACGCCGAACTGGGAAGACTTCGTCCACCTCGCGTGTCACGAGATTCGCATGTGTGGCGCCAGCAACGTGCAGATCGCGCGGCGGATGCGCGCCATGCTCGACAATCTGGTCGCATCGCTGCCGCCACACCGCCATGCGGCCCTGGATGAGGAACGCCGCCTTCTCACCGAATCGATCGAATCCCACTACCGCCTGCCGGAGGATCTCGCACTCGCCCGGATACCCGATTCGCAGGGCCTCGGCGGATCGTCCGGCTCCCGCCCGTCGGTCGAGGCCGCCCGTTAGGTGTCTTCAGCGCATTCCTTATGCACTCCGCTCCCGACACTCCCTCGTTGACGGCCGACGCGGCGCTCGCCAGGCTCGTGGCAGGCAACGAGCGCTTCGTTCGCGGAGAGGCCCGCTTCCCGACCGTGCAGAAGGAGATCCTCGCGCAGCTGGCCAAGGCTCAGCAGCCGTACGCGACGATCATCGGCTGCAGCGACTCGCGCGTCCCGCCCGAGCTGGTCTTCGATGCGGGCTTCGGAGAGCTCTTCATCGTACGGGTCGCCGGGGGCGTCATCTCGCCCGAGATCATGGGCACGTTGCAGTACGCCGCCGTGCACCTGCATACACCGCTGTTCGTGGTCCTCGGTCACGAGCGGTGCGGCGCCGTGCAGGCGGCGCTGTCGGTCAAGTTTCAAGGCGCCATCGAACGTTCCCGAATCGCGCGCCTCCTCACGAGCATCCTGCCGGGACTGCCGGAGTTGGACGCGGGCCAGACTCCCGAGAGCCAGTTGAGTGCGGCGGTCGAGGCGAACGTTCGCTGGTCGATGCACCAACTGCTGGACACACCCGAAGGCAAAGAACGGATGGCAGAAGGCATCGTCAAGCTGGTCGGCGCTGTCTACGACCTGACGACGGGCCAGGTGCGCTGGCTGCCCTGACGGGACGATCCGCCGCGATTACAGCGTTTTCCAGATCGGTGTCGAGTGACGTGCACGGAAAGGGGGACGGGTCTCGCTTGCGCGAGCAAGACCCGTCCCCCTTCTCTGCACGTCTCCAACAAATGGAAAACGGTCCTACCGGGCCGCCGAGGCGGTCCAGTCCGAGACGATCAGATCGACGGTTTGTCCGGACTCGAGCACGCCGTGGTGACGCTCGAACCCGATCCGCCGGAGGGCCCCCCGGACTTCTCCGTGCGCGTCACTCACTTTGAAGACCACGCCGCGCGCGTGGAAGGCCGTGTGCAGATCCGCGAGAAGCTCAGCACCTGCGAGATCGACGTTCGGCACCGCGCCAAGAGAGAACACCAGGAGACGGATAGGATCCGGCCTGGCAGCGAACAGCTCGAACACCCGCTCGCGCACGAATTCGACGTTGAAGTACACCAGGCCCGACTCACAGCGGACCACGAGCACGCCGGAGAGGGGATCGTCCTCCTGGTGGTGCGACCGATCGGCAAAATGCGTCGTCGCTGGAACGCGGACGAGCTCGGCGACGCGCGGTCGGGCCGCCTGCCGGAGCAGGAGCACGATCGAGATGGCGGCTCCCACCAGCACGCCGTTGACGGGCCCCGATCCCAGCACGACGAGAAACGCCACCATCGCCACGGAGAACTCCGTCCGGCTGAACCGGCGGATATGCTTCAGCGCCGCGATATCGACGAGGCTCATCACGGCCGCGAGCACGATCGCTGCAAGTACTGGCTGCGGCAGATTCCGGAGCAGGCCGGAGGCGAACAGCACGACGATCAGCGTGAAGACGGCGGCAACCAATCCCGACAGCGGAGTGCGGGCGCCCGCGCTTTCGTTGACGAGCGACTGCGACATGCCGCCGCTTACCGGAAACCCGCGGCCGAGTCCCGCCAGAAGGTTGGCCGCGCCGATCGCCAGGACCTCCTGGTTCGCATCGAAGCGATACTCGTGCTTCCGGGCAAACATGCGGCCAATCGCGGACGTCTCGACGGCGGCGAGGACGAAGCTCGAGAGCGCGAGCGGCAGGAGTTGGTTGAGATCGCTCCGGGTGACGCTCGGCAGCCCGAGCGGGGGCAGGCCCTGCGGCACTTCACCGAGCAACGCGACGCCGTGAGCTTCGAGATTCAACAGTCGAGCCGCCAGGATCCCGCCGACCACGACGAGAAACGCCACGGGCCGGTTCTTCAGCCAGAGCTTGCCGGCAATGAGGACGGTCAGGGCGGCCCCGCCCAGCAACAGGGCAACGCCCTGCGTCTCCCCGAGATGCCGGACGAAGTACGCCGCATTCTCCCAGAAGTCGCCGTGTGCGCCCTTGAAGCCGAACAGTTTGGGAAGCTGTGTACTGGCCAGATACAGCGCCAGGCCTGCTTTGAACCCGACGAGGACCGTTTCCGAGAAGAAGCCGACGGCATTGCCTGCGCGGACAAGCCATGCCGCCAGCGCGATCGCGGCCACGATGAGCGCTGTGCAGGCCGCGAGCGCCGCGTGCCGCGCAGGATCGCCTCCGCTGAGTCCGCCAACCGACGACGCGATCAGGAGCGAGAGCGCCGACGTGACGGTGACGACCGTCTGTTTCGAGCTGCACAGGAGCCAGAAGACGAGTCCAGAGAACAGGCAGGCGTATAGACCCGCTTCAGGCGGCAGGCCCGCCAGCGAGGCGTCTCCGATCCCCGCCGGCAGCAGATACGCGGCCAGCGTAAGGCCGGCCACCAGATCCGGCCGCAACCACCTCGCGTCGTAGGCGCGCAGCCAATCGAACACCGCCAATCGTGCCGCCACGAATGGCCTCAGGTTCTGCGCCGCCGTTTGACCTCGAGCTGCGCCAGCGATTTCACGAGTGACGCGTTGACGGACGCGACTTCTTCGTCGGTAATCTTCTCCCGGAGACGCGCTTCGGCGCGGGCGCGAGCCTCCTCGGCCAGGGCTTCGTCGATGCCATCCGCGGGGATGGCCATGTCCGTCACGATGACCACGTGGCTGGCATCGACCTCCACCAGACCTTCACCGATGGCATAAAAGGTCTCGCGCCCGTCGCGCATCACGATGACTTCACCCGGCACCGCCTGCGTGATCAGTCGAACGTGCTGCGGGTAAATGCCAATCTGACCATCGACGGCCGGCAGCGTGACCATGTGGACGTCTTCGGCGAAGACGATCGCCTGCGGCGTGATGATTTCGAGCTTGAGCGTTTCGGCCATGTCACGTCATCCCACTCAGGCCTTCTGGATCTCCTCGATCCCGCCCTTCATGTAGAAGTTCCCTTCCGGCACGCTGTCGTGCTTGCCGTCGAGGATCTCTTTGAAGCCGCGCACCGTGTCGACGACCGGCACCTGTCTCCCCTCCCGGCCTGTAAATACCTGCGCCGAGCTGAACGGCTGACTCAGGAATCGCTGGATCTTGCGCGCACGGTACACGGTCAGCTTGTCGTCCGGCGAGAGCTCGTCCATGCCCAGGATCGCGATGATGTCCTGCAGATCCTTGAACCGCTGCAGCACCCCCTGGACTCGTCGTGCGACGTTGTAGTGCTCCTCGCCGACGACGTCGGGCGCCAGCGCCCGTGAGGTCGACGCCAGCGGATCCACCGCGGGATAGATGCCCAGTTCGGCGATCGACCGCTCGAGCACGATGGTCGCGTCCAGGTGGGCGAACGTGGTCGCCGGCGCCGGATCCGTCAGATCGTCGGCCGGCACGTACACGGCCTGGAACGACGTGATCGATCCTTTCTTCGTGGAGGTGATGCGTTCCTGCAACACGCCCATCTCGGCCGCCAGCGTCGGCTGGTAGCCGACGGCGCTCGCCGTCCGCCCGAGCAGGGCCGAGACTTCCGATCCGGCCTGGGAAAACCGGAAGATGTTGTCGACGAAGAGCAGGACGTCCTGCCCCTTTTCATCGCGGAAGTATTCCGTGATGGCCAGGCCCGACAGCGCCACCCGCAGCCGCGCACCCGGCGGCTCGTTCATCTGGCCGTAGACGAGGGCGATCTTGGAGGCGCCGAGGTCCTTCTGGTTGATCACGCCGGCCGTCGACATCTCGTGGTAGAGGTCGTTGCCCTCGCGCGTGCGCTCGCCGACGCCGGCGAACACCGAGACGCCACCGTGCAGCTTCGCAATGTTGTTGATGAGCTCCATGATGACGACGGTCTTGCCGACGCCGGCGCCGCCAAACGCGCCGACCTTGCCGCCCTTGAGAAAGGGGCAGATCAGATCGATCACCTTGATGCCCGTGGAGAGTACCGCCGGGGACGTCGACTGATCCACGAGCGGTGGCGCGGCCCGATGGATCGGATAGTACTTGTCCGCCGTAACGGGTCCGCGCTCGTCGATCGGATTTCCCGTCACGTCGAACACGCGCCCCATCACGCCTTCTCCGACCGGCATGGAGATCGGTCCGCCACTGTCGGTGACCGCGAGGCCACGCCTGATCCCTTCCGTGCCGGACATGGAGATGGTCCGGACCCACCGGTCACCGAGATGCTGCTGCACTTCGAGCGTCAGCTTGACGGGCTGCTGCTCCACCGTGTAGTCGACGGTCAGCGCGTTGAAGATCGGCGGCAGCGAGTCGGGGAATTCGACGTCGACCACCGGACCCACGACTTGAACGACTTTGCCGATGTTCATGGTTGGCCCCTGCTGCCGGACGTGAGCCGGTCGGCGGTCATCCCGCCTGACCGCCCGCGATCTCCAGCAATTCTTTCGTGATGTTGCCCTGCCGCAGCTTGTTGTACTCGAGCGTCAGCGCCTCGATCAGATCGTCGGCGCTGTCGGTCGCGTTTTTCATCGACACCATGCGGGCGCTCTGCTCGCTGGCCTTGGCGTTGAGCAGGATGTAAAAGACGTAAATGTTGAGGTAGTGTCCGATCAGATATCCGAGCAGCGACTCGGCGTTGGGCTCGAACACCGTCTCGCCGGGATCGGCTGCGAGCTCCTCTTCCGACTCCGCCCCCACGACCTTCAGACCCTTGATCTCACCTACCGGCAGATACTCCATGGTCACGGCCTGCTGCGTCAGCGTGTTGACGAAGCGGGTCGTGAGGATCACCACCTGATCGACTTCCCCACTGAGGAAAAGGTCCCGGGCAAACACGGCAATGGCCCGGGCTTCCTGGTACGTCGGTCGGTCGCCGTACTTGAACTCCGCGACGAGCTTCCGCCGGGTCCGGGAGACGAACTGCGCGGCTTTGCGGCCGGCCGTGATGAAGACCGTGGTCTCGGGGTCGAACTGCGCGGCCAGCCGGAGGACGTTGGTGTTGAGCGCCCCGCAGAGTCCGCGGTCTGCCGCGATCAGAATGACCCCGCGCCGGCGGACAGGACGCACCGCCAGCAGCGGGTGCTCGAAGTCACGGACCCGGGTCGTCGCGCGGCGCTGGATGCGATAGAGCCGACGCGCAAACGGCGCGGCGGCGACGGCGGCCTGCTGCGCCCTGCGCATGTGCGAGGCCGCCACCATCTGCATCGCCTTGGTGATCTTGGCGGTACCGCTGATGGACCTGATACGCCGGCGAAGATCTCGTGGACTGGCCATCCCCTATTTTTTCCACGTCTGCTTGAACTGATCGGCGGCAGCCTTGAGCTCGGCCGTGAGCTCGGGGCTCAGCGCTTTCTCCGCCACGATCTTCTTCAGGATGTCCGCCTTTCGCGTCGTCAGGAAGTCCGTCCAGGCGGCCTGGAACTCCTTGATGCGCTCGACCGGCACGTCGTCCATATAGCCGTTCTGGACAGCCCAGATGACGCCAATCTGCACTTCGGGAGGAATCGGGCTGTATTGCGGCTGCTTGAAGAGCTCGACGATGCGCTTGCCGCGGTCGATCTTGGCCTGCGTCGCGGCGTCCAGCTCCGATCCGAACTGCGCGAACGCCGCCAGCTCCCGGAATTGCGCGAGATCGCCCTTGAGCTGCCCGGCGACCTGCTTCATCGCCTTGAGCTGCGCCGCGGATCCGACCCGGGACACGGAGATGCCGACCGAGATCGCCGGCCGGATGCCCTGATAGAACAGGTCGGTCTCCAGGAAGATCTGGCCGTCGGTAATCGAAATGACGTTCGTCGGGATGTACGCGGACACGTCGCCCGCCTGGGTCTCGATGATCGGCAGTGCCGTGAGCGAGCCGTTCCCAAACTTCTCGCCGACGCGCGCGGCGCGCTCGAGCAGCCGGCTGTGGAGGTAGAACACGTCGCCAGGGTAGGCTTCCCGGCCCGACGGGCGCTTCAACACGAGCGACACCTGGCGGTACGCGACGGCATGTTTGGACAGATCGTCGTAGACGATGAGGGCGTCCATGCCGTTGTCCATGAACCACTCGCCCATCGCGGCCCCCGCAAACGGCGCCAGGTACTGAGTGGCCGCCGAATCGGACGCGGGCGCGGACAGGATGATCGAGTACCGCATCGCGTCGGCCGCTTCCAGCACACTGATGATCCGTGCGACCGTCGACTGCTTCTGCCCGATCGCCACGTAAATGCAGTAGAGGGGGCGATAGCTCGTGTCGCCGGCCGCCTCGGCGGCCGCGTTGATGCGCGCCTGGCTGAGGATCGTGTCGATGCAGATCGTCGTCTTGCCTGTCGCGCGATCGCCGATGATCAGCTCCCGCTGGCCGCGGCCGATCGGGATCATCGCGTCAACCGGCATGATGCCCGTCTGGACGGGCTGCCCGATCGGACGACGCCGGATGATTCCGGGCGCAAGCTTCTCGACCGGATATGAGACGTCGCTCGGAATGGGGCCTTTTCCGTCAATGGGCTGGCCGAGCGTGTTGACGACACGCCCCAGCAGACCTTTGCCGACCGGCACCTGCAGCAGCTTGCCGGTCGCCAGAACCTCGCCGCCCTCCATGAGCTGCGTGTAGTCGCCGAGCACGATCACCCCAACTTCGGTCTCGTCGAGGTTGAGCGCGAGGCCGGTGACGCCATGCCCGAAGTCGAGCATCTCGTTCAGCATGACGTCGCCGAGGCCCTCGACCTTGGCCACGCCGTCACCAACCTCCCGGATCACGCCGACGGACTGCCGAGCGGTCGCCGCTTTGGCTCCCGTAATCTCGGCTTCGATCTCGCGGACCAAATCAACCATATCGTCCTGACCTCGCCAGGGGATTCACAGCCGTGCTTCGAGCGCGGCCAGCTTGGCCCGGACGCTCGCGTCGTACACGTCGCTGCCAACCTGGATCCGCATGCCGCCGATCAAAGCCGGATTCAGCTCGAACGACGTATCGAGACCGTCCCCGTAGAGGCGGGCGAGATCGGCCTGGACGTTGCCGCGCAGGTCGTCGCCGAGCGCGGTCGCGCTCTCCACGGTCGCGTGGTGCCGATCGCGATCGAGGCGTACCAGTCTCAGAAAGGCCGACAGCGTACCGAGCGCGCCGCGGCGCCCGGATGCGACCATCCGCGAGACGACCAGGCGGACACGTCCGGCATCGAGTCGTCCATCGACCTGACACAGGCGTAACAGTTGTCGCGCCGTCCGTCTCGCTCGTCTGTTCGCCCTCATCGTCGCTCCTGCCCTCACCGCGCGCTCAGTGCGCGAGTTGCCTCGCCGTCTCTTCGGCCAGCCGGCGGTGGTCCTCGGGCGTCAGCACTTTGCCCGTCACCGACGCCGTGGTCTGGACCACCAACCGTCCGACCTCGCGCTTGAGATCGGCCAGCATCTGCGCGCGGTCGCGCTCGGCGGTCTCATGCCCGCGCACGACGATCTGTTCGGCCGCCGCGATCGCTTTCTGCGTTTCGGCGGCCTGCACGCGCGCGGCCGCCGCCCGAGCCTCGTCGATCAGCTGCTTTCCTTCCGCGCCGGCTTTGGTCAGGATGTCCTGCCGTTCGGCCTCGATTCGGGCCAGCTCCGCCTTGATCTTCTCGGCGTTGGCGAGACCACTCGCGATCTGTTGGCGCCGTGCCTCCAGAATCCGGAGGATCGGTTTGTACGCAAGGGCGTACAGCACGGCGCAGACGATGCCGAAGCTGATGATCTGGGCGCCCAGGTGAGCCCAGGAGACCCCGAACGTGCGGGCGACCTCTCCGATCTGTCCGCCGCTCTCCGCTGCGACTTGAATGGCCAAAGCCAGCATGGTTGCGAACTCGTTTCGACCGGACGCCGCCATGCGTGCTGGCGGCGCCCGAGAAGCCCTCGTCTATTGAACGAGGAACAGGGCGTAAAACACGATCGCTTCAGCGAAGGCAATGGCCAGAATCGACTGGACCATGATCTTTGTTGACGCGTTGGGATTCCGTCCGACCGCGGACGAGGCTCCCATTCCGATCAACCCGACGCCGATTGCGGCACCCAAGGCTGCCAGGCCGACATGCAAGCTTCCGGTCATCGATGTCTCCTCTCAGTGTGTTGCCGGCCGGTGCGATGCCTCGCGGTCATGCCGGTCTCAGTGCGACGTGGCGGCCGCTGTCGCCGCGGGCGCCGCTTCCTCGTGGTGACAGATCAGAAGCGTGAAGACGGCCGTCAAGAGCATGAACACCATCGCCTGCACGAGACCGACCAGCAGCTCCATGAAATAGAACGGGATCGGCAGCAACCAGCCCAGTCCCGGGACCATCGTCGCCATCGCTTCCAGCATGTTCTCGCCGGCGAACACGTTGCCGTACAGCCGGAAGCTCAATGACACCGGGCGGAACAGGATCGAGATCATCTCGAGGAGGCCGGCGGCGAAGAAGACCCCGATCATGAGCACCTTGAGAAAGCCTGTGGTTTCGCCCTTCGGCGCGAACAGCTCCTTGGCCATGCCGCCCACGCCGACTTCCTGCAGGGCCCAGACGATCCAGCAGGCGAAGAACATCAGCGCCATCGCCAGCGTCATGTTGAGATCGGCATTGCCTCCGCGAAACAACGGCTGGTCGATCTTGAATCCTTCGGCGGTCTGATGGCCCCAGCCGATCGTGCCGACGCCGGGCAGGAGACCAAACCAGTTGGTGGCGAGGATGAAAATGAAGATGGTTCCGAAGAACCAGAACGTCTTCTCCACCAGGTGCCGGCCAATGATGCTTTCCAGAAGCCTGTAGAGACTCTCCACGAGCCACTCCAGCAGGTTCTGGGCGCCGCCCGGGACCTGCGTCATCTTCCGGGTCGCCATCTGGGCGAAGGCGATGAGGCCGATCGCCACGATCCACGTGACGACCATGGAGTTCGTGATGGGAAATCCGAACGGCCGCCCGATCTCCACGGCGCTCTGGGGGAGACCGTGGTGGGCCGGTTCCTGAAGACCCAACGCGACGAAGTCGAAGAGATCCATGGCGCTGCCCTGCCCGGTGGAGCACAGTGCGTGCCACCGCACGATTCGCTCACACGAGTGCCGGGCGGCACGCGTTGCAAACGATTCGCCCAGCATTCACGGCTGTTCCAAACCTCGTGCGTCTGACGACACCCCGGCATTTCGGATGTGCTCCGCGATGCCGGAGGCGTGTTCGCGAGCCGCTGCCCGTCCGATGCGGACGACACACGGAGACTGCGGCGGTTGTCGCGAGTTGGTCCGGGCCGTTGAGATCGGAGTCCCCGGCACGGCTCCTGCAATCCGTTACACACGCCTGCAGAAGGCACAGGAGCCCCAATGACCGGACGCCAGACAACCATGTGCGGCGTGCTCTCGATCGCCGCCGTCCTTTTGACTGCCCCGGCGGCACGCACCCAGACGGGTGCTGAAACGTTCACCGGGACCGCAACCGTCAAGACGGCGGGCGGCGCGACCGCGAGCGCCCCCATCACGATCGTCATTGACCGGAAGATGTCGCAGAGCGAGGCCGAACGGTTCATGGAGCTGTTCCGGACTGGTGGCGCCGCCGCGCTGCGGAAGGCGCTCGAAGGTGTGCCCCCGACAGGTTCCGTGACGCTCGGTAAAGGCACGCCGACGCCGACGCGGCTCACGCTCGAGCGGCGGACGGACAAAGGCCGGCTCCTGACGATGGTGGCCGACAAGCCGATCCTGGCCCTGGGCGCCGGACTGCCGGACGCCAAGCCGACAGCTGAACACGACTTCGCCGTCGTCGACATTGAAGTCGACGACAGCGGCAACGGCTCGGGAACATTCGCGCCGGCCGCGAAGATCACGTTGAACCAGGGAGCCTTTGTCGTCTCCGACTATTCGTCGGAGCTCATCCGCCTGACCGGGGTCAAGAAGGTCAAGTAGGGGGCCATCGCGTCACCGCCAGCCTCCGGGATGCCGTGGAGCCTCTGCGATGCCGGGGAAAAAGCCGGCTGCCGAGGGGGCACGCAATTCGACCAGTCCCGCCAAGGTGTTGATGCGATTGGGCTCTCGCGTCGGGTGTGAAAGCGCATGAGTTGGAATGACGGGTGCGAGGACGAACAGAATGGTTCGGCTCAGCGTCGCACTTCAGGCGACGTCGGTGCGCGCAGCCCAAGCGCTGCTCGAAGCGTGTCGTTTCCTGTCGACCGACACCCAACTCGATCCTGGCTGCCTGGAGTGCAGTGTGTGGCTGGAATCCGAGGCGATCGTCCGCTACACAGAGCTCTGGGCAACCGAGACGGACATGCGTCGCCGCGTCCGTTCGGAACACTTCACCTCTCTGCTGGGCGTCCTGGAAGGCGCCCGGGACGCGGCCGTGCAGTTCGATTTCGTGACGTACACCCGCGGGCTCGATTACGTCGAGGAGGTTCGCGGACTGACCAGCGGCACGTGACGGCGAATCGCCACGCGTCACTCAGGTGTTGCGGCTGTGGGAGACGACGATGAAACGAGCGAAGTACGAAAAAACCCTTCGGAAGCTGCAGGTTCAGCTCTGCCACCTTCAGAAATGGGTCCAACAGAAAGGCCTGCGGGTCATCGTCATCTTCGAGGGACGTGACGGCGCCGGGAAAGGCGGCACGATTCGCGCGATCACCGAGCGGGTCAGCCCCCGCATATTCCGAGTCGTGGCCCTGCCGGCGCCCTCCAGCCGCGAGAAGACGCAGATGTACCTGCAGCGCTACGTCCAGCACTGGCCGGCCGCGGGCGAGGTCGTGATCTTCGATCGAAGCTGGTACAACCGGGCCGGTGTCGAGTACGTGATGGGCTTCTGCACGCCGAAACAGCACAAGCGCTTCATGCAGCTCGCTCCGCAGCTCGAGAAGATGATCGTCGAGGGCGGCATCATGCTCATCAAGATCTGGCTCGAAGTGAGCAACGACGAGCAGCAGCGCCGCTTCGAGGCACGGGTCGAGGACCCGATGCGGCAGTGGAAACTGAGCCCGATGGATCTGCCCTCGAGAGAGCGCTGGTACGAATACTCGCGGGCGCGTGACATCATGCTCAAGAACACTGACACCCGCATAGCGCCCTGGTACATCCTCCGGTCGGACGATAAACGACCGGCGCGCCTCAACGCGATCGCCCACCTCCTGAAGCTGATTCCGTACAAGAAGCTGCCTGGAGACAAAGTGAAGCTCCCGAAGCGGTCGATGAAGAGATCGTACGACGACGACGCGTCCATCGCACGCCGGCGCTTCGTCCCGGAACGCTACTGAGGAGTCGAACCGGCACGGGCCGTTGCTTCACCGAGAAGGCTTCACAGGGCCGAGATACGAGGGCAAGGTGGCAGGAACCGATCGCGAGACATCCGTTGAGGCCCGGCGACTCTCCGAGGGGCGCGATGCGCGGGCGCCCTGGCGGAAATGGGGCCCGTACCTGAGCGAACGGCAGTGGGGTACCGTGCGCGAGGACTACAGCGAGTCCGGTGACGCATGGGCTCATTTCACCCATGACCAGGCGCGGTCGAGGGCCTATCGGTGGGGCGAAGACGGTCTCGCCGGCATCTCCGACGACTGGCAGTTGCTCTGTTTCGCGCTGGCGCTCTGGAATGGGAAAGACCCGATTCTCAAGGAGCGGCTCTTCGGCCTGACCAACAACGAGGGCAACCACGGCGAGGACGTCAAGGAGTACTACTTCTATCTCGATTCGACGCCCACGCACTCCTACATGAAGTACCTGTACAAGTACCCGCAGGCGACGTATCCGTACGGGGATCTTGTCAAGACCAACACCGAGCGCGGGCGGACCGACTTCGAATATGAGCTCATCGACACGGGGATCTTCGATGACGATCGCTACTTCGACGTGTTCGTCGAGTACGCGAAGGCCTCGCCCGAGGATCTGCTGATCGAGATCACCGATCACCAACCGCGGGCCCGAGCCCGCGACCTTGCACGTCCTGCCGACACTCTGGTTCCGGAACACGTGGTCGTGGGATCAGAACGGCGCGGCTCGTCCCTCGCTGAGATTGATCGAAGCCGCCGACGCGGTGGCCGCCTCGCACCCGGAGCTCGGAATCCGTTATCTCTCAGCCGACGGCGCGCCGCCCTGGCTCTTCACCGAGAACGACACCAACAACGAACGGCTGTTCCGGACGCCGAACTCGAGCCCGTACGTGAAGGACGGCATCAACAACTACCTCGTGCACGGTCAACTGCAGGCCGTGAACCCCGGCCAGACCGGCACGAAAGCCTCGGCGCACTATGCGTTGACCGTCGACGGCGGCGGCTCACAGGTCCTGCGTTTGCGGCTCACCGACGCTGCGCCGGTTCTCGAGGGAACGACCGGGCGCCAGCGCGATCCGGTGGGCCCCGACTTCGACGACGTCATGACCGCGCGGCGTCGGGAAGCCGATGACTTCTACGCCACGGTGATCCCGCCGTCGCTCGACCCGGACGCTGCCCTCGTCATGCGTCAGGCGCTCGCCGGCATGCTGTGGTCCAAGCAGTTCTACAACTACGACGTCGACCGCTGGCTCTCCGAGCGTGGCGCCGATCCGTTCAACCCCCGGCGGCGCGCGGCGCCGCGCAACGATCGCTGGCATCACATGCAGAATCGCGACATTCTGTCGATGCCCGACAAGTGGGAGTACCCGTGGTATGCGGCGTGGGACCTGGCCTTTCACGTGCTGGCGCTCACGCTCGTCGACGAGGATTTCGGCAAGCAACAGCTCGAACTGATGCTCGAGGAGCGCTACCTGCATCCGAGCGGTCAGATCCCGGCGTACGAGTGGAACTTCGGCGACGTCAATCCGCCAGTGCACGCCTGGTCCACGATCTTCACGTACCGGCTGGAGAAGGCCACCCGCGGCCAGGGTGATCTGGAGTGGCTCGAGCGCGTCTTCCACAAGCTGTTGCTGAACTTCACCTGGTGGGTGAATCGCAAGGATCGCGACGGCAAGAACGTCTTCGAAGGCGGGTTCCTCGGGCTCGACAACATCGGCGTCTTCGATCGCAGCTCGCCGCTGCCGACCGGAGGATACCTGGAGCAGGCCGACGGCACGGCGTGGATGGCCCTGTTTTGCCAGAACATGCTCGAGATCTCGGGACAATTGGCGCTGGAAAAGCCGGCCTATGTCGACATGTGCCTCAAGTTCGTCGAACACTTCCTCTGGATCGGATCGTCGATGGTCCATGCCGGCGACGATGTCGGGATGTGGGACGAACAGGACGGGTTCTTCTACGACGTGCTGCGGCTGCCCAACGGGCACGGCGAGCGGCTGAAGGTGCGCTCGATGGTCGGGCTGCTCCCCTTCTGCGCCGTCACCGTCTTCGAAGGGGATCTCTTGAAGAAGTATCCGCAGATCGTCCCGCGGTTCAAGCGCTTCATCGAGGTGCGGCCGGAGCTCGCGGCGTTCATCCAGGATCCAGCCAGCCGCGGGGAGCACGGCCGCTTTCTCGCGGCCATTCTGAACGAGACGAAGCTTCGGCGTGTGTTGAGCCGGATGCTGGACGAGAAGGAATTTCTGAGCCCGTACGGCATCCGCTCCATCTCTCGGTACCATGAGGACCATCCGTTCGTTGTCCATGTCAGAGGTGAGGAGTACCGGGTCTCGTACCTGCCGGCCGAGTCGGACAGCGGCATGTTCGGCGGCAATTCCAACTGGCGCGGGCCGATCTGGATGCCCGTCAACGGGCTGATCATTCGCGCGCTGCTCCACTACTACTCGTACTACGGGAACAGCTTCACGGTGGAGTGTCCGACGGGGTCCGGACATCAGATGACGCTCTACGAGATCGCCAGCGAGCTCTCGCGGCGGCTCAGCAGCGTCTTCGAGAAGGACCAGCAGGGCCGGCGGCCGGTGTACGGAGGCACGCAGAAATTCCAGGAGGACCCGCACTGGCGCGACCTGCTCCTCTTTTACGAGTACTTCCACGGCGACAACGGCGCCGGGCTCGGCGCCAGCCATCAGACCGGCTGGACCGGCATCGTCGCGCGCACCATGCACCTGTTCGCGACCACGTCAGCCGAGCAGATGCTCGAGATGGGCAAGGCTGGAGCGACGGTGGGACAGCAGAGAGCCACCGCGACCGGCTCGTGACCGATCGCGCTCCCGCAGTGAAGGAACGCCGATCGGCACGGCTCCTCGATCCGATCTCGCGCGTCTCGGAGATCCTGTTCGGGCTCATCATGGTGCTGACCTTCACCAGCGCGATCGGCGCGGCCACGGGCGGGCGCGAGGAGATTCGGACGCTGCTCTTCGGGGCGATCGCGTGCAACCTCGCGTGGGGGATCGTCGATGCCGTGATGCACCTCATGAGCGCGCTGACGGAGCGCGGCAACGGGCTGCTCACGATCCGTTCGGTGCAGACCGCGGGAAGTCCTGAGGAAGCCTACCGCGTCATCACCGGGGCGGTGCAGCCGGTCATGGCGTCGATCCTGACGAGAGAGGATTTCGAGCGAGTGCGGCAGGGTCTGCTGGGTCTGCGCGACCTGCCCTCAAGACCGCGGCTGACCAGGGAAGACTGGGCCGGCGCCCTCGGCATCTTCCTCCTGGTGTTTTTCTCCACCTTCCCGGTCGCCATTCCCTTTCTGGTGGTCAGTGACGCCCAGGCGGCCCTCCGCCTCTCGAATCTGGTCGCGATCGTGATGATGTTTCTCTGCGGGTACAAGCTCGGCCGCTACGGCGGCTATCATCCGTGGCTCGCCGGCGTCTGCATGGCGCTGCTCGGGACGGTCCTGGCCGGACTCGCCATTGTCCTCGAGGCGTAGGATTCCCACGAATTGGCGGCGACGGTGAAGAAGCTATGCGGCGTCGGGCGGCTGCAGCCGCGAAAGATCCGGCAGAGTCTGGCTCAGCAAGATCAGCTCATCGCCTTCCCGCAACGGTCCCGCTTCCCCGCCAACCGGGTTGAGCATCATTGTTTCACCGCGATAGAGCCCGATGAGAAGGCACGCCTTCATATTCGTGCGATCGGGCAGGAACACATTTGCCGCTGTGACGAAATCCAACCCGACAAGTTGGGCAGGCACCGGCACCAGGTACATCTCGTTGGCGTCGCGCCGGACCGACAGCAGCTCTTGATAAACGCGGGTCATGCCATGAAAGAGCGAGGCACGTGCCATCAGCCGCAATCCGAAGTCGGCGGCCGAGATGACTTCATCGGCACCCGCCTTGCGCATGTGCGACCGGTATTTCGGATCCTGGCACTCGGCCACGATGTTTGGCTGGCGCTCTTGCACGCAAACGTTCCTGATGGCAATGCAGCACACGATGGTTTTTCCATCGGCGTGCTGGCCCTGGCGGTCATCCGACAAGATGACGACGGAATGCGCTTGCGCAACCTTGGCGCGGCGCAGGATCACTTCGTTGGCTGGGTCACCTTTGACGATATAGACGTCGTTGAAGGCGGCTTCATCCTGTTTTTCAGGCAGCACGACTTCGTCGGGTGTGTCGTGAACGATCACGACTGGCCGTTTGTCGGTGACGATATCGCTGTGCACTTCGCGTATCCAGTCTAGTGCTCGCGCCGACCAGTGGCACAGCACCAGATGGTCAGACATTTCAAGATTAGGCACCTCACGACTCCTTAGTGAGCGTTCGATCAGAATCGACGCCACGCTGGCCGTGAACAAACCGGCCAAGGCGACACCGACGACAAGCACGGCGGAAACCACGAGCCGCCCAACAAGAGAGTTGGGCACGTTGCTGAGTCCGCTGAAGAGGGTGACCCAGACGTTCCAAAGGGACTCGCGCCACGTCTTGAACGCTGGATTCGTGCCTCGCTCCGCGAAGTGGAGTGCTGTACCGCTGACGATCCAGATCACCACGATAGCGGTCAGGATTCTCCAGACCTGATGGCGGTTCCACGCCGTTAGCACGCTCAGCAACTTGTCGCGCCACGACGCCTTGTCCCGAACTCGGCCGAGCTCGCTCAAAGCCGAGCCTCTGCGCAGGAGCCACAACTCATGTCATTTTCCGTGTGCGAGGCTGTCACAATCAGGTCCCTGGTTCCATATCGCTCCCCATCTCCACGGCGTATGCGACGGGCCGGCTAGAAGCTGTAGGCGATGTACGCCATCCCGTACGCGAAGTTCTTCGTGCGGCCTGACGCCTGCTGGACGGCCTTGCCAGGATCCCCATACGCGCCGAGGAAACTGATCGTGAAGTTGCGGTTCAGCTTCCAATCCACGTAGGCGTCGATCTCGAGGGCCAGATCCGAGTCGGTGACGCCGGGGGCGACGGACGCGGGCTGGTCGGCGCTGAACTTGAAGAACATCAGGCCGCCGCCGACCGCGTCGGATGGTGAGAAATGCACTCGGATCAGATGCGAGTTCAGGTTCGAGTTGGACAGGAAATACTCGCCCGCAATTTCCCCCTGCCACCAGGTGCCCCAATCGTAGAAGCCCAGAAACAGCGGATCGAACGCCTCGTTGCCGGCCGTGTCCGGGTCATCGCCCTCGAAAGACGCGTAGCGGTACGTGAGCGTCGGCTTCCACACGACCTTGGCGAACTCGTAGCCTGCCTGCAGCGTCCAGGCATTTGAGTCGAGCTCGTCGCCATTGCTCTCCGATGCGTACTCGAATTCGAACACGAGACCCGGCTCGCGCTTGATCGGCGCCGCGTACGCACGCACGTTGAACACATTCAACCCATCGCGGCCCGGCTTGATATCCGGATCGGCAAACCACTTCATGTAGGTCGCGCCAAGCGTCGTCGCCTCGTTGAACTCGTACTCGTAGTTGGCACCCCACAGCCGGCTGCCGCTGTCGTTCTCTTCCAGCTCGTCCTTGTCGAGATAGAACGTCTCGATCAGGTGCTGTCCGGGTTTGATGCTGCCAATCGCCGCGAACTCGAAGGCCTTGCGGGCGTTCGTCCAGTAGCCGCCGCGGCTGCCGCCTTCGGCCGCGCCATCCAACAACAGAAACCCGTGTCCAAGGCGGTATTGCTTACGTCCGACACTGATGTCGACGGCGTTCTCGCCCAGCCCCGCGAGTGTCTTTCCGGATCGCCAGCCAATGTAGAGGTCTTCAGGCCCAAACGAGGAAATGTCCTCGCCAAACTCGGCGGGAATCGAGCCATACGTCCGCTCGCCGACGAAGCTGAGCTTGCCGTACAGCTCGCTGGACTGGTACTGATAGCTTCCAGAGAGGGCCGGCTTCACGAAGCCTTCGAACCACTGATCGCTGAGGTCCTCGTTCACGCCCGGTTCCTTGGGGTTGTTGAACAGCGAGTTGGCGAAGCCGAACGAGCCCCATCCCGCGTCGAGGTTGAACGTCCAGACGATGTTCGTCGGCAGGCCGATCGAACGCGCTTCCTTTTCCTGCTTTTCCTTGTCGTCGGCGGGCGTCCCGGCAGGTGGATTGGCCGGGGGTGCTTCTTGCGCCTGCACCGCGATGGGCGCCAGGACCATCAGGGTCACGAACGCCATCCGTCGTATCGCCCGAGTCATGTCTCCTCCCGAGTTCCCCAAAGCACGGCGGCGGCGCGTGCTCCGGCGTGGACTCTGCGGCCGTGGCCAACCACGCTCACCCCGAAGCTGCACGCCAGTTGCCACGTGACTGTGCCTGACTGCGGGAGGCTAAGATGTTGTGTCCCCGGTGCTTGGGCGTTGTGTGACGGACGCACTTCCGTTCAACCGTGGCCGCGCTGCCCGGCATCTCGGATGAATCTCCGGCATTTCGGGGGGTCCGCTCGAAGACGACAACGAAGCGGTTCTTCGCGGGCCGGCTGGACGGCACGTGGTTCGCAGCGACACGCGGCGTGCCACCGAGTCGTCGAGCGGTCGGGCGGCTGACTCTCTGTGTCCTTGCGCTCCTCGTCCCGCTGACGGCGCTGGCTCAGAAGGGCGCGGCCACGCCCCCACCTCAGCCGACGGATTCACCTAAACAGGTCAAGGACACGCTTGGACGCGACACGCCGCGCGGCACGGTCCTGGGGTTTCTGGACGCGGCGCGCACCGGACGTGACACGCTGGCCAGCGAGTATCTGAATACGTCGGCGAGCGGCACGGCAGCGGCCGCGCTCGCCCATCAGTTGTTCGTCGTCCTCGACGCGCGTCTGCCACCACGGCTGAGTCAGATCAGCGACGTGCCCGAGGGGTCAATCGCCAATCCGCTCGTGCCGAATCAGGAGGTGGTGGGAAAGGTCGACGGCGCCGACGGGTCCGTCGACATCGTCCTCGAACGGGTGAACCGGGACGACCCGCAGCATCTGGCTGTTCTCGGCCAGAACACTGGCCGCCGCGCCCGCGCTCTACAACGACGTCACCCTGGGATGGAGCGAGCGCGGACTTCCGCCGTTCCTGAGCGGCACGCGACTGGGCGGCGTTCGGTTGATGGATTGGGTGGGCGTGCTGCTGGGCCTGCCGATTCTCTACTTGACCATCGTCGTTTTGAACCGGATCCTCAGCCCGATCGTCAGCCGGGTGTCGCGTCAGGTGTTCAGGAAGTCCGATCTGTTCGCCCGGGACGCTCTGCCCCTTCCCGTACGCCTGCTCTTACTCGCCCTGGCGATTCAATGGTTCCGGTCCATCCTGCCCGCGCCGCTGCTTGCGCGCCAGTTCTGGTCGAACACCGCGAGCACGATCACGATCGCGGCCGTCGTGTGGTTGCTGATCCTGGTGAACGGCAAGATCGAAGGGCATCTTCGACGCCGTTTCCCGACCACCCGAATTGCCGCCGCGGCCTCGCTTCTGAGGCTGGGGCGGCGGATGGTGGACGGCCTGCTGATTCTTGTGGGCCTGATTGCTGTCATTCGCCTGTACGGGATCGATCCCACGCCAGCGTTGGCCGGTCTCGGCGTCGGGGGCATCGCCGTCGCACTCGCCGCGCAGAAGACGCTGGAAAACGTGATCGCGGGAACGTCGCTGATTCTCGATCAGGCGGTTCGAGTCGGAGATGTCCTCAAGATGGGAAATGTCACTGGCACCGTCGACCATATCGGCCTGCGCTCGACCCGGCTCCGCACCCTCGACCGCACGGTCGTGAGCGTGCCCAACAGCCAGATCGCCAACGCCAGTCTCGAGATCCTCTCGGCGCGGGACAAGTTCTGGTTTCATCCCGTCGTCAGTCTCCGCAGCGAGACGAGGCTGGAACAGTTGCGCGCGGTCGTCGAGGGAATCTCGCAGCTGCTCCAGATCGCACCCGGCGGTCGACGCCGAATCCATACGCGTGCGGTTCATCACCCTGGGACAGACTTCACTCGACGTCGATGTCTCCGCGTACCTCATTGCCCACGACTGGGGCCATTTCCTGGAACTTCAGGAACGGCTGCTGTTCGATGTGACGGAAACCGTCAGAGCGGCGGGCACGGCGATCGCGGTCCCGCCGCAGACGACGCCCGTGGCCCAGCCGCAGGCCTCACGGCCGGCATAGGGTTCGATCCGGGCGCGTTAGAGCGTTTTCGAGATCGGCGTAGCGTGTTCCGGCGCCCGACCTTTGCGAGCGCCGCGAGGCAGGCCCAATCACGCTGCCTTGCGGCAAGCGGCGAGCGGGAGGGCGCCGGAACATGCTACGCCGATCTCGAAAACGGAATCATCTCGTCGGCGGGTCGGGCTGTTCCGACCGTTACCGCGGCGGCGGCGCGCCGCCCGGCTGGGGTTGTTGCGGCGGCGGACGCATCTCGAAGCTGCCGCCGAGCGCGAGGTGAACGTTCACGCGCTGCACGCGCTGTTCCGCCTGGACGCGGATCATCGCCGACGCCGTGGCGTTCAGCGCCAGCTGGCGCTGCGTCACGAATCTCAGGTCGGTGCTGCCGACCTTGAACTGGGTCTGCACAATCTCGAGCGCGCGCCGGCTGTCGGCCAGCGTCTGGGTCAGGATTTGCTCGCGTTCCCGCGCGGCGATCTCGGCCGCGAGCGCGGCCTCCACTTCGCCGAACGCGCGCTGGCCGACCACGGCATAGGCCGCTATGGCCTCGTACTGTTCGGCCGTGCGTATCTCGACCTGCCTCTTGAGCGCACCACCCCTGAGGAGCGGCACGAGCAGATTGGCGCCGAGGCTCCAGATGGGATTGTCGCGATCCTGCATCACGAACAGATCGCTCGAGATCGAGTTGACGCTGGTCGTGAGCGCAATGGCCGGCAGGCGGGCCGCCTTCGCTTCCCCGACGCGGTTGAACGCAGCCGCAACGCGCCGCTCGGCGGCCGTGACGTCAGGCCGGCGCTCGAGCAGTTCGGACGGGAGCCCCCCTGGCAAGGCTCCAGGCTGGCCCGGGAGTTGCGGACTGATCGTGAACGCGGCGGCAGGATAGCGGCCCAACAGAAGTTCGAGTCCGCGAAGCGCCTGTTCGCGCGCGAGCTCGAGCTGGCGCAAGGTGTCACGATAGGTCCCCATCGAGGCGCGGGCGACGAAGACGTCTTCCTCGTTGCCGACGCCGATCTTTGCTCGCGTTTCGGCCAGACGAACCAGCTCTTCGCTCTCGCGAATGGTGCCGCGCGCCACCTCGGCCTGCAGCGCGGCTTCGATCGCGAGAAACCAGTTCTTCGCGACGGTCGCGGCAATCGACTGGCGGGCGTACTCGAAATCGGCGAAGGCCGCGTCAAAATCGGCCCTGGCCGCCGCGCGTCCGTACCGCACGCGGCCCCAGAGATCGAGCTCCCAGTTGACCACAAGGGCGCCGCCCTGCAAACCCGAGCTGTCTCCGGACATCTTGCCGCCGCCGCGCGCGAGGATATCGGCCGACGGGTAGAGTTTGGCGCCGGCGAGCTTCGCGTACAGCAGCGCCTGCTCGACGCGCGTCGCAGCCACGCGCAGGTCGGCATTGCGAACGACGGCCTCGTAAACCGCGGCGCTCAATTGCTCGTCGGAGAACGTGGCCAGCCAGTTGTCCGCCACCATACCAGGGGCGGCGCCGGCCGCGGTCCACTGGTCCGGCACCTGCAGCGTCGGCAGGGCCTGTTGCTTGATCTCAACCGCGTTCGGCGGGTCCTTCAGCCCGCATCCGGTGACCGTGAACAACACGCCTCCCACGAGGCACAACACGACCGCTGGGCGCGCGCGATGGCAGGCCGATCCGTGAGGTGTCATCAGGGCCTCATCAGTGCCCGAGGCTGATGCTGTGCTTGATGATGACGTAGTCGAGGTACGAAGCCGTTCGGAGCAATACCTTGCGGATGATGTGCACCAGCGTGAAATGCTCTGTGTAGATCGCCGCCGAACCCCGGGCGCCGGCGGCGACAAACAGCCCGCGATCATGGTCACCCACCACGAGCTTGACTGGAAACCGTCCGGGTGGCGGCACGAACGTCGTCTTCGGCAGGTCACCGCCGGCCTCGACCTGACCTTGTCCCTGCGCCCAGATGATCGAGTCCACATGCGCTTTGATGACGCGCCCGGGATAGGTGTCGAGCGTGATCTCCGCCTCGTTCCCGTTGACCACCTTGTGGAGCTCGTTCTGCCCGAAGAGGGCGAAGATCTGATACTCGTCGTCAACGAACGTCATGACCTCGTTGAACGGCATCCCGGCGACGAAGAAGCCGGGACGGAGCATCACGTTCACCATGGTGCCGTTGCCCGGCGCGAGCACGGTGGTTTGTTCCAGATCCCAACGGGCGGTGTCGAGCTGGGCTCGGGTCGTTTCGACCTGGGCCTGTGAGACTTTCAGCTGCGCCTGGGCGGTGGCGATCTGCGCCCTGACCTGCGCGACCGTGGACAGCTCACCCTTGACGCGCCCCTGGAGCTTTTCTCTGACTTCCTGCTCGGCCGCCCGCGCCTTGGCGAGTTGCGCGTTCAGCTCGTTGACGTTCGTTTGCGACTGTTCGAGGTCGAACCGGTTGCCCGCCCCGGCCGACACGAGCTCGGTGTTCTGCGTGACGCGGGTCTGAGCCAGGTTCAGCGAGGCGAGAAGCGACCCCACCTGGCCGCTCGCCTGGTTTAGTTGCTCGCGCAACTGCGGCTCGGTCGATTGGGCGTCGGCCAACTTCGCCTGCGCCTCGATCAGCCGCTCCCGTTCGGCGCCCACCTTCGCCTCGTCGGCGGCCAGGCGCGCCTCGATCGAGTTCACTTCGTTCTGGTAGGGCGTCGGATCGATTCGGAACAACACGTCGCCCTTCTTCACGGCACGGTTGTTCTCGACCGGCACCTCGATCACGCGTCCCCTGACCTGGGAGACGATGGGCACGACGTACTTGACGACCCGCACGTCGCTCGTCGTCGGCGCGGTGATGTTGAGGAGCAGCAGCAAGCAGGCAATCGCGACGATCGGGAAGATCACGACGCCGACCTTCCAGGGGGTCGTCCAGGGGAGCCACTTCAGCTTGATGAAGATCAGCCAGACGAGAAACGCGTAGATGCCGAGGAGGATTGCTTCCATCAGCGAATCTCGCCGGCGCCAAGCTTGGCTTCGATGGCGTCCAGATCGGCGCGCAGGGCAGTCAGGTCAGCGGCCGGAAGACCTCGCTGCTCCAGCCGCGCCAACCGATCGCTCAGGCCCGTGGTGACAGCCACCGGCTCGGCCTCGTCCCACGCCTCGTGTTTCAGCGCATCGGGATGCTTGTCGGTGCCGTAGGCCATCTTGTACATGACGGGCTTCGAGTACGCCCACAGCCAGGCCAACGGCCACAACAACCCGCCGAAAACCAGTGACAGCAGGCACAGCGTCCGGATCGCCTCGAACTGCGGATGATGGCGCTTGTGCGCGATCTTCTCCGGAAGGATATGCACCATCCAGAAGAGCACGATCAGCACGACAGGAATGAAGAAGATCACGAACAGGGCGAGGTACGTGGCCAGGGCGTCCTCGGCCTCGGGCGACAGCAGCGACGCGTGCGCCGTCGCCGGCAGCGAGAGCAGCAGGCCGACCATTCCGAAGGCGGCACGAACAGCGGAGCCGCGCGCCGCAGGCGGCGGTGTGATCGTCTGACGCGGAATCATGGTTGTATTCCGTTTTCCAGATCGGCGTAGCGTGTTCCGCCGCCCTCCCGCTCGCCGCTTGCCGCAAGGCAGCGTGATTGGGCTGCCTCGCGGCGCTCGCAAAGGTCGGGCTCCGGAACACGCTACGCCGATCTGGAAAACGCTCTAATACCTTCCGATGACTGCACTCGGCGTGCCACCATTTCGGCGGCCGAGGTGCCACCTAAACCGATGATTCCGTGACCTCAGATCCACGGCTGGCGTGATCTGCCGGTCACGCCGCCTCCGAACCTGCGTGCGCCCTCCGAGATGTCGGAGTCACGGCCCGCAAATGACGAGGGCGCCTCGGAGGCGCCCTCGTGTGTCAGGGTGACTTCAGGATCGAATCGCTACTTCTTCGGTTTGGGCGGATAGTTCTTGAAGATCTTCTGCACCGCTTCGTTGATGCTCTTGTCGCGCTTTTCCGGGTTGGCGGTCGTGTTGACTTCCTTGACGCCCATTCCGCGCCACGCTATCTGGTTTTTCTTCGCGTCCGCCAGGTCGATCACCAGCGTTCCCACCACGATGTCTCGCACTTGTGTGGTCGTCGTCCCACCGCCCCAGCCGCCGCCCCATCCCCAACCATAAGCCCCGTAGCCCCCGCCGTAGCCGGAGCTATAGGTCGAGATGTCCTTTTCCTTGTCAAACGCCACGTGGTACACCACGAACAGGTCTGGAGCCGCGTCCGACTTCGTCAGACCTTTCGTCGCGAGCTGCGCGTCGATGGCTGCGACGATCCGATCGTCGATCAGCTGCTGCCCGACCTTCGTCCCGTCCTTGTGGGCGTACGTCTTGAACGCCGTGAAGTTCGCGGTCTTCTCGTAGTCGTAGCTGACCTTCTGCGCGATGACCAGCGCCGGAGCCAGGACAAGCGCCGCAATCGCTACTGTCAAGGATTTCATTCGCATTACACACTCCATTCCCGGCTGTCGGCTCGACACCCGATCAAGTTATCAAACTGCAATTGTCGATCCGCGTCAAGGCGCCCGATCGTCGGCGGTCCGCAATGACTTCGGACCGAGGCGGCTGTCAGGCGCCACGGCATTTCGTGGGAACCCCAGTGGCCGGGGCGCGCGCTTCTGGCGTTGGTTAAGATGGACCCAACGATCTGGCGCGGCACATTCCGTGCTTCTCCGATGCCGGGCCATTCGTGTGCCCTGCGTGTCGGCGCTTGCCCAAGACCGCTCGTGACGAGGAACCCAAATGACGAAACATCCGAACCACCCCAGCCGGCTCGCGACCGTCATCGCGCTGCTGAGCTTCGTGCTCCAGCCGTCAGCGCCGATCGTGTGGGCCGCGCGCGGAGACCAGGCGGCGACGAAGCCCGCAACGCCGCCGCCCCAGACCGCTCCCAAACCGACAGCGCCGGCGAAGCCAGCGACGGCAGCGGCACCAGCCGCCGCGGCACCCGCACCGGTTGACGGCGGCTGGCCGCGCCTCCACGACGTCAAGAGCGGGGGAAGCTTCCTGATCTATCAGCCGCAGATTGCGAGCTGGGACCAGCAGAAGACGATGACGGCATTCAGCGCGGTTTCCTACCGCGCCAAAAGCACCGACAAGCCCACCGTCGGCACCATCAAGCTCGTGGCCGACACCAAGGTGTCCGTAACGGAGCGGCTGGTCAGCTTCGAGAACATGAAGATCGCCGAGGCCAACTTCCAGGGAATGGACAAAGAGCGGCTTCGCGAAATGGTGGACCAGATTGACGCGGGGATTCCCCGCGACGCGCGCGTGATCGCGCTCGATCGCGTGCTCGCCAGCGTCGATAAGAGTCAGATCGTGCCAAAGAACGTGGAGGGCATAAAAGCAGATCCGCCGGCCATCTTCTTCAGCAAGACGCCCGCTGTCATCGTCAATCTCGACGGTGAGCCCGTCTGGAGCCCCATCAAGGAGAACGACCTGAAGTTCGCCGTCAATACCAACTGGGATCTCTTCCAGCACGCGTCGGGCACCTACTACCTGCGCAACAACGACACGTGGCTGAAAACGACGGACCTGAAGGGCGCCTGGACGGCGGCCGGGACGCTGCCCGAAAGCTTCAAGAAGCTGCCAGCCACCGACGAAAACTGGAAGGACGTCAGGGCCAACCTGCCGGGCAAGAAGCCGGCAACAGTGCCCAAGGTTTTTGTCACGTTCCAACCCGGCGAACTGATCCTGCTCACGGGCGAGCCGGCCTATGTCGCCGTGCCGGGGACCAGCCTGCTCTGGGTCAACAACACGGAGAGTGACCTGTTCCGTCTGGGCAAGACCGGCGCGGTGTACTACCTCGTGACGGGCCGCTGGTTCAGCGCGCCCGACTTTACGGGACCGTGGACGTTTGCGACGCCGTCGCTGCCGGAGGACTTCAAGAAGATCCCGCTCGAGCACGACCGGTCGCGCGTGCTCGCGTCGGTGCCGGGCACCGACGAAGCCGTCGAAGCCGTGCTGATCGCGCAAGTGCCGCAGACCGCGCGCGTGAACAAGAAGGACGTGAAGGCGCCCGACGTCGCGTTCCAGGGCGAACCCGAGTTCGCCGCCATCGAGCCGACCTCTGTGCAGCGCGCCGTGAACACCGACAAGGACATCTTCAAGGTCGGCGACCTCTATTACCTCTGTCATCAAGGCGTCTGGTTCGTCGGAAGGACCGTCACCGGTCCATGGGAGGTCGCCGAAACGGTGCCCCAGGCGATTTACCAGATTCCGGTCAGCAATCCTGCGCATCACGTGACCTACGTCACGATCGAAGAGGACAATGACGACGACTGGGTGGTGTTTGCCGCTGCCGCCGGCTACACGGGCATGATGGTCGCGTGGGGCTGCACGGTGTGGGGATCGGGATACTACTACCCGCCGTACGTCGGATATGGTGGCTACTATCCGTACTACTACGGACACTTCCCCACCTACGGGTATTCAGCCTGGTACAACCCGTGGACGGGCGCCTACGGACGGAGCGCCGGGGTCTACGGACCGTACGGCGGTGCCGGTGTCGGCGCTCGGTATAACCCCCGCACGGGCACGTACGCTCGTGGCGCCGCGGCGTACGGCCCGTACGGCGCGCGCGGCGTCGCCCAGGCCTACAACCCCCGCACCGGCACCTACGCGCAGACGCGCCAGGGATCGAACGTCTACGGCAGCTGGGGATCGACGTCGGTGCAGCGCGGCGACGACTGGGCAAAGACGAATCGCTACACCGACAGACAATCCGGCACCACGACCCGCACAGTCAGAACGGACGAGGGCTCGGCAGTGACGCGACGCGGCGAGGGGGGCGGCATGGTCGCCGCGGGCTCGGGTGGCGACGTCTACGCGGGCAAAGACGGGAACGCGTATCGGAACACGGGCGGCACGTGGCAGAAGTACGAGAACGGCGGCTGGACGAACACCGACCGGCAGCCAGAGGGCCGACCCACACCGTCCGACCGCGCGACCTCGACGACGGCGGCCGGAGGACAGCGGCCCGGCACGACCGATCGGCCGAGCACGGTGGATCGCGGCACGAAGGATCAGCTCGATCGTGACGCGCGGGCGCGAAGCGAAGGCGCGGCGCGCACCGGCAGCCATAGCACCTACAAGGGCAGCAGCGGCACGCGGGGCACTGGCAGCTACCGCGGCGGCGGTGCCTCACGGGGCGGCGGCGGACGGCGTCGCTGAACGGAACGGCCGATCAGCGGATCACTTGACCTTCTTGATCTCGTTGAATCGGATCGGCTGCTGGCCGTAGTTCTCGAGGACAAGGTTGTTCTGCTTGTCGATGAAGAGCTTCGTGCCGGCCAGGATCTTCCCCACTCCCCGGTCGCTGCGGTCGAGCTGCATCTCGATGATGGTGAAGGGATACTCCATCGACCTGGTCTGGTTGCGCGCTTCCTGAAAGCCAATCGGCCGATCGGTGGCGAGCACGATGCGGCGGCCGCCCTCGTCGAGCGGACTCTGACGCGCATAGCGCAGGTCCCAGGCGAGCCTGTCCGGCGTACGGATGTAGCCGACCTTCGGGAGCGACTGCAGAACTCTCTGCAACTCCTGGTTGGCCTCGTACGCGTCCCTTTCCGGCTTGATGAGGCTGAGCAGGCGTTGGCGCTCGGCATCCGTGGACCAGCGTTCGATCGTGAAATCCACGACCGCCGTGGACGGTCCGCTGTTCATGTTGATAGCGAAACCGGTGAAGCTTTCCTTCTCGGTTTGCCCGACGACCGACACCGGCGCCAGCACGGCGGCCGCGATCGCCGCGGTCGTCAGCAGAAGTCCCGGAAGCAGTCGCGACGTGACGTTCATGATGTCCTCTCCTCGTTGCGGGTGTCCTTGCCGGATGTCGTTGGCAACGAACAAGCCAATGATCGGCGCAAAGGCGGCCTCGGATCCATCGAAAAACAGCCCGGCGAGTGACCGCCCGGTGACAGGAACGCTGAGCGGAACAACAGAGCCACGATATCTCGTGAGCGTCTGCCGCCGGTAGTGACCTCAGGACGGCTGAATTCCGCTACGCGGCCACCACAGGCGCCCTTCTGGTGACCGTCAACGCCTGGTAAGACCGCCCGACGCGCCAGGCCAGGATCAGCCACACCACGACGAGGATCGCGTTGACCAGCGCGAAGCCGCGCGGCGGCAGGACGAGGAAGCTGGTCCCGACAAACACCAGCGCCGCCGACAGCAGGTCGCCAATTCTGACGAAGAACGAGTCGATGGCCTGCTTGGCGCTGAACTTCTCCTCGTAAGTGCACGGCAGAAACAGCATGTTCCTGACCGTGTTGTTCAGCGAGTAATCGGTCGAGTTCTCGGCGACCTTGGCCGTCATCACCGCAGTGAGCGTCGGGATGAAGAAGAGAATGTTGTACGCCCCGAACGACAAGGCCGGAAGGATCATCACCGCCCACGCGACACCCAGGTATTTCACCACCCGCGACACCACGAACAACTGCAAGACGAGGCTGCTGGCGTTCACGAGCGAGAAGAACTTCGCGTAGAAGTCTCCGATGATCTGGCCTTCGGTGAGCCCGGGGGCCTGGCCCGAGGCAATCAAGGCCGACGCGTTCTGTTTCACGATGCTGCCGAGGATGTACTCGCCCGTGGTGTTGATCCAGTTCAGCATCATGAGCATCAAGCCCATCAGAAGCAGATACCGGGTCCGGAAGACCAGCGCGAACGCGTTCGAGCCGCTCACTGCGGCCGGTTTCGTCTGGCCGCCCGGCGCCGCTCGGCGTCCGCGCTCGAGACGATCAACGTAATTCGCCAGGAACAGCTGCGCCGCGAGTGTGAGAGCCCCGAGCAGCATGAGCTGCAGAACGCCGAACGGCTCGATCAGCCAGTCGGCCAACTGCGAGCCGAAGACGGCGCCGAGCGACGCGCCGAACCCGACGATCACGAACAAGCGCTCGCCTTCTTCCTTCGAGTAGATGTCGTTGGCAAACGACCAGAATTGCGCGACGATCATCAGGTTGAAGATGCCAATCCACACGAAATAGATAATCGCGAGCGGCACGCCGAGCTGCGCCAGGAGGTAGAACACCGGCGGGCAGAGAATGAAGAACGTCGTCACGATATTGATGAGCCTGATGCGGGGAAACTTCGCGACGAGACGTCCGTAGAGCGGCACGGCGAAGGCCAGCACCGCCACCTGCCCGGCCGACAAGTAGCTCTTGAGCTCGGCGGACCCCTCGCCGAGGATGAGCGCCTCGCGCACCGTCTTCAGGATGTAATACGCCATCAAAATGAGGAAGATGTTCAAGGCCAGGAGGAGGGCGGTCCTCGCCTCTCCAGGACGGACCTGGGTGAACAGGTTCAGAAAGCGCTCGAGGCTCGACGCCCGCGACGGCTCGGTCATGCCGTGGCCAACGCAATAACCCGGCCAGCGCCTGGCCCTCGATCCTCCGCCGATTCTGAGGTCTGCTCACGGCCCGCCGTGATCCCGGGAAGGTTCGACGCCATGGGGCCACGACGATGGCACGACAGCGCGCGGCCGGGCGATGGGCGGTCGAGGGCGAGCGGCCCACAGGCCAGGACGTGGAGCCCGCTGGTGCCGGGGGTGGGGATCGAACCCACACGAGCCTTTTGGGCTCTCAGGATTTTAAGTCCTGTGCGTCTGCCAGTTTCGCCACCCCGGCCAATCTTAGATTCAATCACTTACGCGGATTTGCTGCTGAGTCCTCGAGCCGCCTGTCCATAATTCCTTGAGCGGTCTTATGTCGTTGCGCGCCATTCCGCCGATGCTCGCCACGTCCACGGAGGAACTGACAGAAGGACCCTACTGGACACGTTTGCCGCGCTACACCTGGGAGTTCTTCTTTGGCGGCCTTCCTCCCGGACCGATCACGCGTCTGTCGTTGCCGGTTGCCGTGTTTGCGGCAACCTGGACGATTCTCGTCTTCACCGCACCTGGCATTCCACTTGTGTGGGACGAGCAAGCGTACACGGATCGAGCCCGTCATATCCTCGACTGGTATCGCAACGAGCCATTCCCGTTCTCGCAAGCGGCGATTCGGTCGCACTGGTTTTTCATCGACCAGCTCGAAGGACATCCTGCGGGCTTTGCGATCCTTATTGCGATCGCGCAGTCGCTGGCCGGACCGTTGACCGATCCACTGACGGCCGCCCGCATTGGCCCCATCACGTTGTTTTGTGTCGCGTGCGCGGCCGTTGCGGTGCGTCTGAAAAAAGACTGCGGCACGGCGGCCGCCGTCGTCGCGCCCGTCCTGCTGGTGACGTTCCCAAGAATGTTCTCGGAGGCCCACTTTGCCACGCAGGATGGGCAGTTGACCGCGTGGTGGCTGTTGCTGTGGACGGCGCAATCGTCCCTTTCGTCAACCGTCCGGGGCGCCATCGGGTTGGGGGTCGCGCTGGGGCTGACGACAGCGACCAAATTCACTGGATGGCTGGCCTGGGGTCCGGTCATCGCGTCACAGCTCATCCGGAGGAATCCCGTCGCGGTGCAGCGTCTATTCTTCATGGTCCTGCCCGCCGCGCTCGTCGTCTTCTACATGCTGAATCCCCCGTTGTGGCACGACCCGGTCGGTGGACTGCGCGAACACTTTTCCCGGAACTTCAGTCGCGACACCGTGCCGGACGTTCGGACGATGTTTTTCGGTCGCATCTATGACATGGAGCGCTCGCTGCCTTGGTACAACACGCTCGCGTGGCTCGTGCTCGTCACGCCGATGCCCACGCTGTTGCTTGGAACCCTGGGACTCTGGCGGTTGGTCGCGAGGCCCACGACGTGGTCGGCGACCCTGGTGCTCCACTGGGCGACGCTGATGATCGCGCGTGCGCTGCCCGGTACGCCGCCGCACGACGGCATTCGACTTTTCCTGCCGGCCTTCGGCTTCTGGTGCGTTCTGGCCGCGATCGGAGCGCAGTCTGTCTTCGCGGCAATCGCGGCCATCTCTTCGACGTCTGCGAGGTGGGCGCTGCGTTCGGCGCTGACGGCGATGCTTCTGTCGGGCGCGGTCACCGTCAGCCGGTACTATCCCCAGACGCTCTCGCATTACAGCCTGCTGGCAGGCGGTCTGCGCGGCGCCGCCGAAAGGGGGATGGAGGCGGCCTACTGGTGGGATGGGTTGGACAGTGAGGTGCTCCTCTGGCTCAACAACAGCACGTCCTCCGGCGAATCGGTCGCGTTCTCGCTCGATCTTCAACGTGGCACTCTTGAGGCAGTGGGGCCGGCTGGTCCCGCCGGCGGTCAAGCCGGAGGAGGCTCCGTTCAAATGGTATGTGCTCCAGAACCGGCCGGGGATGTTCACGCTCATCGATCACACCCTCGTGCGCAGGGAGAAACCGGCGTACGTAAAGTACGCGGGCCGGCGTCGGGCCGGACAAGGGGTTCCGCATGATCTGAATGTTCCCCTCATTTGCATATTCTCCTTTGAGCAGTACGAGCGGGCGCGGATGTCGCTACCTGGTCGGTGACATGTCGCCACGACGTTGGCTGATCGACGATCGGCCGCGAAACCGCGCGGCCGCCGCGGGCCCGGCGCTCGAACCGACGAGCGCGTTTTCCCGATCGGTGTAGCCTGTTCCGGCGCCCTCCCGCTCGCCGCTTGCCGCAAGGCAGCGTGATCGCCGCCTCCGCTGAAGCTACGGCGAGCCAAGGGGCCTGCCTCGCGGCGCTCGCAAAGGTCGGGCCCCGGAACAGGCTACGCCGATCGGGAAAACGCGATCTCTCAGCGGCCAGACGGACCGACCCACTGAGGTGCGCCCGGCGAACGCTGTTCGTAAGCGCTTACGTACTGCGTAACGAGTGATCCAACGAATTGTTTGTATTCGGGACTTCCGTGACGGTCCCGCTCTTGCAAAACCAGCAGGCCATGCCACAGCTGGCCCGATGGATATTGGTGTTCTCATTCGTAGCAGGGCTCGGGATTCGACCGTTGGAGGCTGGGCAGGCCCAGTCGGCCCCCGCCCCCGTGACTCCGCAGAATCAGTCCACCGGACCGAGCCCGGCCCCAGCTGCCCCGCAGCAGCCGGCCGACGATGAGGATCGGTTGACCAGGCTCGTCGAGCCGGACTTTACGGTTGTCAACCTGCCGACGACGTTGCGGTTACCGAAGTACGAGTTCAACTTCCGGCTGACCCACCGGTTCCTTGGCAATCTGCGGCAAGGGTCATTCACGGATCAGCTCGACAATCTGTTCGGGCTGGACAACGGCGCGATCATCGGTCTCGAACTCCGTTTCGCGCCGATTCGACACGTGCAGGCCATCGTCTATCGCAACAACCTGAACAAGACCATCCAGTTCGCGGGACAGTACGACGCGATTCGGCAGGGATCGTCGTTCCCGGTCTCGCTATCGGCGATAGGATCGATCGAAGGCACCAACAACTTCCGGTCAGGACACTCGGACGACGAGGGCGAAGACGACGAGCACGATCATGGAGTCGCGAGCGGCCATCGGTCACCGGCGCTCGGCGGGGTGGTCTCGCGCACTTTCTCCGATTGGCTCGCTGTCTATGCCGTACCGATGTGGGTGCACCACGTCATCCCGTCTCCGCCGCGCGACACGTTCTACATCGGCGTGGGCGGGCGCGCCCGGATTTCGCGCAATGTGTACGTCGTCGGCGAAGTCTCGCCCCGCGTCAACGGGTTTGCCGCCGGCGACGTGGAATACGCGTTCGGGATCGAGCGCAGGGCGGGCGGGCACATGTTCCAACTCACCTTCACGAACTCGCTTGGCAGCACGTACGGACAGATCGCGACGGGCGGGATTCCCGACTCGTTGTATCTTGGATTCAATCTCGGTCGAAAGTTCTACTGAGTGACAGAGCGGAGGAGATCAATGAAGAGACTTGCTTTTGTGCCCATGCTATTGCTGGTGTTTGCTGCGGGTTGTGAGGACGACCCGCCAACGGACCCGACAGAGCTGCCGCCGACGTTCTCGATGGCGCTGTTACCCTCGAACGAACCCACGCTCCCGGACGCTACCGAGTCTGTATGCAGAGGGAATGTAACGATCCGATTCAACGTGACTCGTGATTCATCGCAGGCAATCACAGCCGCAAACGCCGATTTTCAAGCCACCATCAACAGCTGCCCAACCAGCACAGTCGTCAGAATCGCTCATATTCACCGGGGTGCTCCTGGTGTCAACGGCGGCATCGTGGTGGATACGACGCTAGCCCAAGGAGATGTCCCTCCGGGAACTGGTGCCGGATCGTTCACCAAGACCAACGTCGGAGCCAGCCAGATGACGCCGGCGCTCACACAGGAGATCATCGACAACCCGTCGGCGTTCTACTTCAACATCCACAGCGCGACGAACCCCGGCGGCTTCCTCCGCGCGCAGCTCGTCCGGACTCAGTAGAACCAGCGGTCGGTTTACGGAAAAATCTGTCGATCTGTCGAAGAGCCACCTCTTCGATGGATCGATAGATTGGGCCCGCGTGGACTCTCGAGTTGCATGGGTCCCCGCTAGCGGCGACAATTCCTCTCAGCTCCCGATCGGAGGACCGGTCAATGAGAAGAGTTGTGTGCGTGCCGCTTCTGCTGGCGCTCGGCGTCGCCGGGTGTGATGACTCGCCGGTCGATCCGTCGAACGAGACCATCCCCACCTTCACGGCGGCGCTGACGACCGCCAACGAAGTGCCGCCCGTCATGTCCGTCGAAGCCACCTGCTCGGGCAACGTGACGATCCGGATTACCAATCTCACGCGCAACTCGGCTCAGGTCATCACGGCCGCGACCGTGGACTTCACCGGGAACGTGACCAACTGTCCCAATGCCAGCATCAACTTCGGGCATATCCACCCGGGCGCCGTGGGCGTGGTCGGCGACTTCGTGGTCGACACCGGTCTCGTTCCCGGCGTCCTCGTCCTGGTCAACGGCTCCGGCTCCTTTGCCCAGAACGGCCGCCGTCCCGAGAGGAACGACTTCACCATCATTCAACGGATGCTGGACAACCCGATGGGCTTCTACTTCAACCTTCACAGCACGCGGCACCCCGACGGCGTGATACGGGGCCAGCTGATCAGAACCCAATAGAAATATCGGGTAATTGGGTAATTCGTAATTGGGTAATTGATTGAATCAATTGCTCAATTACCAATTGCTCAATTACCCAATACGACGGATCGCTCTATTGAAGGAGCGAGTCCGACGGTCAGTGGATGGTGGGCGTGCCCGCGGGCGGCCGCGCCTGGGCGCGCAGCACACCGGTGATCATCGCGTCGAGCTTCGCCTGGCCGATCGCAAACGGTCCGGCCACGGCCGCGCCCATCGGAATCTCGACGGCCAGCACGACCGCCTCCCCCGCCGGTTCCACGATCCAGCTGAACCCGCGAAGCGCGACGGCCCTGTCCGGCCGCGCGGCCGGATTCTGAGCCCGCTCGATGGCGCGCAGGATCTCGACCAGGACATCCCGCACCGCCGCCTCATTCCACGACCCCGGCTCTCCGTGCGGAACGGAGACCGCTTCGGTCACGGCGACGTCACGGCCCTTGAGAACGATTTCGACGTTGAAAAGCATGGAAATAAGAATTGGGAGATCGCTCGATCGCTCGATCACCGATCCTTCCAGCGCGCGACTCGTTTTTCGAGAAACGCGCGAGTACCTTCCTTTGCGTCTTCCGACGCCATCAGGTCTTGCAAGTATAGCCGTTCGACCTCCGGCAGATCCCGCGCCACGGCTTCGACGAGCGGCCGGCGGGCGGCACGGACCGCATGGCGGAGCGCTTCGGCCGAGTAGGGTTCGAGTGTGCGGGAGAACCAGCCGTCTACCGCAGCGGCGAGTGACGCGTCGGGCTCGACCGCTTCGATCACGCCGAAACGCTCCCAGTACCCTACCGGCTTGGATTTGCCGGAGAGGATGGCGCTGGCCGATCGCGCCGCTCCGGACTTGATCGGCAGCAGCACGCTCGCGACCGGAGGAAACACACCGAGTGCGATTTCCGGCAGCCCGAACGTGGCGGCCTCGCCAGCCAGGATGAAGTCACATGCGAGAGCAAGCTCGAAACCCCCGCCGAGACACCGGCCACGAACGACCGCGGCGGTGGGCGCGGGCACGTCGAGCAACGCGGCGATCAACGCATGGGTGGCGGGAAGCACGCGCGCGATGGCGTCGGGCCCGTGTTCGAGAATGCTCGCGCCGAACGAGAAGTCGGCACCGGCGCCCTCGAGCGTGACGAGCCTGAGATGCGGAAGCTCCGTGAGATCGGTCAACGCCGCGTGCAACTGTCCGACGATCTCGCCGGTCAGCAGATTGCCCGGATGATGCTCGAAGACGAGCGCCGCGCGTGTCCGCGCCGGGTTGACTGAAAGATTGACGGGCACGTCAGGACGGAACGATCCGGCGCGCGGCCGACACCTCATCCAGCTGGCGATCGAGCGCGGCCGGGTCGGTCACGGGCGCCTGGCAGGTGAACTCCACGCAGACGTAGGCGCTCGGCTGGCCGTCTTTCGGCTGCATGGCGCCGAGCCACACCAACCGGGCCGAGAGCTCCGGTTTCGACGCGCCAGGATCGAGCCGGATCACCGCCACGAACGGCAGATAGCGCCCGGCCAGCACTCGTTCGAGCGCGAGCGTGCCCGGCGACTCGCGCGGACCGGTGACCACGACCTGGCTCCTGCGCGCGTGCCAGTACGCGACGTTGGCAACCATGAACGGCATCACGCGCACGACGCGACCGATCTGCGTGCCGAAGCGTTCGAGCGTCCGCCCGGCGCGGTCGAGATAGGCCTTGTCGCCGACGAGCTCGGCAAGCAGGAGAAGATTTCGCACCGTCACCGATGCGGCGCCCGGCTCGGCGCCGTCATGATCTTCTTTCAGCCGCAACAGCACGGACGGATCCGAGCCCGTCGTGCTGAACCAGCCGCCGTCGCGTTCGTCGAAAAACAGCTCCGCCTGCACCTGCGACAGCTCAATCGCACGCTCGAGCCAGGTGACGTCGCCCGACGCCTGGAAGAGCTCGAGCAGTCCCCAGACGAGGAACGCGTAGTCTTCGCAGAAGGCATCCACGGCCGCTTCGCCGTCTCGATACCGCCGCAGCAGCCGCCGCTCGCCCGGACGCCAGAGATGCGTGACGACCGCCTCGGCCGCGCGCCGGGCGGCGTCGAGCCAGTCGCCGCGGCGCGGACTGTCCACGAGCACGCGCGCCGCCCGCGCGAACGCCGCGATCATCAACCCGTTCCAGGCGGTAATGACCTTGTCGTCGAGATGTGGCCGGCGACGGGCCGCCCGCGCCTCCAGCAGCCGCTGCCGCGCCCGCGCCAGCGCCTCGGCGACATCCGGCGACGTTCGTTCGGTTCGGGCCGCGATGTCGTCGACCGACTGCGTCACGTACAGAATGTTCTGCCCGCGAAACTCCCCTTGTGGATCCGCCAGCGCATTGCCCGCATCCTCGATCCCGAACCGCCGGCGCGCCAGCGTCGCATCGTCGCCCAGCAGCCGATCGATGTCGGCTGCGGTCCAGACGTAGAAGGCTCCTTCTCGCTTCTCAGCTTTGCCGTCTTCGGCCTTTGGCCTTTGGCCTTCGGCCTGCTCTTCGGCCTGCCCTTCCGCAGGCACCTCGGAGTCTGCATCTTCGGCCGAATAGAAGGCCCCGTCCGGAGCGGTCAGGTCCCGAAGCACGTAGGCCAGCGTGTCTTCGGCGACATCCGCGAAGAAGGCATCGCCGGAGAGCTGCGCCGCATCGAGGTAGGTCAACACGAGCTGCGCCTGGTCGTAGAGCATCTTCTCGAAATGCGGGATCCGCCATTCCGCGTCCACGGAGTAGCGATGAAACCCGCCGCCGATGTGGTCGCGGATCCCGCCGAGCGCCATCGCACGCAGCGTCTGGAGCGCCATCTCCCGAGCCTGCATGTGCCCGGTAAAGGCATGTGCCTGAAGCAGGAAGATCAGCTCCGAGGGACGCGGAAACTTCGGCGCGCCGCCGAACCCGCCATGGCGGCGGTCGAACGCCTGCAGGAAAGCGGAGATGCCGTTCTCGATCGCCTCGGCGCCGGCCACCGGCGATCGATCCGGCGCGGCCTGGTCCGCACCGGTCATCTCGCGGAGCCGGTCGAGGATCCCGTTCGCCGAGTGCAGCACTTTCTCGCGCTCCTCGCGCCACGCCCGCGCGAGCTCCTTCAACACGTCCACGAATCCCGGTCTGCCCCACCGGGATTCGGGCGGAAAGTACGTGCCGCCGAAGAATGGCTTCAAGTCGGGCGTGAGCCACACACTCATCGGCCAGCCGCCTGCGCCCGTCGTCGCCTGCACGAACGTCATGTAGACGCGATCGACGTCCGCCCGCTCTTCCCGATCGACCTTGATCGACACGAAGTCGCGATTGAGCGCGGTCGCGACCGTCGCGTCTTCGAACGACTCGTGCTCCATGACGTGGCACCAGTGACACGTCGAGTATCCGATCGACAGAAAGATTGGCTTGTTCTCGCGCGTCGCCCTTGCGAACGCTTCCTCGCCCCACGGAAACCAGTCGACAGGGTTGTTGGCGTGCTGGAGCAGGTACGGACTGCGCTCTCGCGCAAGTCGATTAGCCATTATAAGAACCATTATCCGCTGCGCGGGGCAAGAGCGCTCGCTCCGCGGCTTGTCGGTACGGCGGGTACAGCGGGTCCAAGGAACGACCTGACGCTCGTCAGCTTTTTTTAAACAAAGAAGACAAACGTCAGAACATTCCGCGGACCAGCCGTACCCGTCGTACCGACACGGCGAAGCGGGTGCTTTCGACTCCGCGAAGCGGGTGTTCTTGCCTCCGCGAAGCGCGTGCTTTCGACTCCGCGAAGCGCGCTTTCTTACTCCTCGCGCACGGGAGCTGCGGGAGCTTCCTGCGGCAGATGCTTCCGCAAGCGTGCGTACGCCGCCGTGACTTCGACGCCGTAGAGCGCGATCACGGCCGAGAGATACACCCAGGACAGGAAGACGACGACTGTCGCGATGCCGAAGTGCACGTTGAAGCGTGCGACGCTCACGTACCACGAGAAACCCGAGAACGTGAGCCGCCACAGCAGGCCCGCAAGCACGGCGCCGAACCAGACGTCGCGCAGCCGCACCTGGGCGTTCGGCACCCAGTAGTAGATCAGCCCCAGCACGAGAATGAAGAGCACGGTCGGCGTATTGCGAAAGAGCATGCCGCTGAACTTGTAGAGGCCTGGGTAGCGCTCGACGACGCCGGCGAACCAGGTGGCTTCAACGACCTCGATCGTGCTCACGAGGAAGAGCGCCACGACCATGAGCAGGCCGGCCGCCGCGAGCATGATGAAGGAAATCAGTTTGTGCTTGAAGTAGCCGAGGGGCTTCTCCACGCCCCAGGCGTGATTCACCGCCGACGTCACGGCGCTGAAGACGCCCATCGAGGCCCACAGCGTGAAGATCGTGCCAACCAGCGTCAGCTGCAGCGGCGCAGCCGCCAGTTGATCGAGGCCCTTGACGACGAACTCGAGGTTGGCGGGGAGCGCCCGCTGCAGGACTGCGAGGATCGAGCTTTCACCGGGCCCGACCGCGAGCTTGCTCAGGATCGACAGGATGAGCAGCAGGAACGGAAAGAAGGAGAGCAGCGAGTAGTACGCGATCGATGCGGCAAACGTGAGGTTCTCGCTGTTGTAGAACTCGATGACGCCGCGGCCGGCCGCGCGCCACGCGAGCCGCAGCGCCCGGCGGAGCCGCGCCATCGGCCGAAGGACCAGGCCGGGGACAATCGCAGTGGACGCAGGGGCCCGCTCGCTCACGCGGGACGGTTCGCTCAGACGATCGGCGTCTCGGCCGCGGCGCGGCGCGCCCGAAGCGTCGATTCCATGTGCCGTACCGGATCGCCAGCCTTCGCCCGCCGCGTCAACGGCCCGCTCGGCGGCCAGCCGCGCCCGCTGGAGTTCGGCGATGACTTCGTTCATGCGCGGCTCGAACTCCTCGCGCATCCGGCGTCCCGACTCCGTGAAATAGAGATATCCGACGGCACCGCCGGCGAGGGCTCCCACCAACGCGCCCATCAGAATGGCCGATCGATCATCCATCGCGCCTCCTCCTGCTCCGCGTACGTGGGTCGCCCGTGATCAATTCTACCGGAGGACCCCCATATAATCCCCGTATGCCGGACCGCGTCGATCCTGTCCCGGATCGCTTCACGCCCTCGAACGCACCACAATCGACCACGCATCCGCCGCCGCCTGCGGCCTCGCGTGCGGGCGCGCAGCCCCGGGCGGACCGCGTGCTCTGCGAACGGTGCGGGACCGGGATGTTCAGAATGCACGCGGTCTGGCGGTGTCCGTCGTGCGGCTACAAGACCGACTGCTGCGGGTGGTGACGCGTCGCCATGGACGTGCTCGCCAGCCAGATCAGAACCGACAGCCCCGAGTTCGCCGCTAATCGCGACCGGATGATCGCGCTGGTGACGGAGTTGCGCGAACGGCTCGCGCGCGTCCGGGAAGGCGGCGGCGCGAAATACGTGGAGCGTCACCGCCAGCTCGGCAAGCTGCCGGTCCGCGAACGGATCGATCAGCTGACCGACGCGAACTCGCCGTTCCTCGAGCTGTCGGCGCTGGCCTCGTGGAACATGTACGACAATGATGCGCCGGCCGCGGGCATCGTCACCGGCATCGGCCGCGTCAGCGGCCGCGAAGTGATGATCGTCGCCAACGACGCGACGGTGAAAGGCGGCACGTACTACCCCATCACCGTCAAGAAACACGTGCGCGCGCAGCAGATAGCGCTCGAGAACCGGCTGCCCAGCGTCTACCTCGTCGATTCCGGCGGAGCGTTCCTGCCGATGCAGGCCGAGGTCTTTCCCGACCGCGAACACTTCGGCCGCATCTTCTTCAATCAGGCGCGGATGTCGGCGGAGCGGATTCCGCAGGTCGCTGTCGTCATGGGCTCCTGCACGGCCGGCGGCGCGTACGTGCCGGCCATGTCCGACGAGACGGTCATCGTCAAAGGCACGGGCACGATCTTTCTCGGCGGGCCACCGCTCGTGAAAGCCGCCACCGGCGAAGAAGTGACGGCCGAGGAGCTGGGCGGAGCGGACGTCCACACGCGTCTTTCGGGCGTCGCCGATTACTTCGCGGAGGACGACGAACACGCGCTGCAGATGGCGCGGACGATCGTCTCCACGCTGCACACGACCAAGCGTCTGCCGGGCGACATGACGGCGCCCGAGTCGCCCAAGTACGATCCCGAAGAGCTCTACGGCATCGTTTCCGTTGATCCGCGCAAGCCGTACGACGTCCACGAGGTCATCGCCCGGCTCGTGGATGGATCGCGCTTCGACGAGTTCAAACAGCGATACGCCACCACACTCGTCACCGGGTTCGCCCGCCTGCACGGGTTTCTGGTGGGCATCATCGCCAATAACGGCGTGTTGTTTTCGGAATCCGCGCTCAAAGCGACGCATTTCATCGAGCTCTGCAGCCTGCGCGGCATCCCGCTCGTGTTCCTGCAGAACATCACCGGCTTCATGGTTGGCCGGCAATACGAACGTGGCGGCATCGCGAAAGACGGCGCCAAGATGGTCCACGCCGTGGCCAATTCGGTCGTGCCCAAGTTCACGGTGATCATCGGCGGCTCGTTCGGCGCGGGCAACTACGGCATGTGCGGCCGTGCCTACGAGCCCCGGCTGCTGTGGATGTGGCCCAACGCCCGGATCTCCGTGATGGGCGGCGAGCAGGCCGCCTCCGTGCTGGCCACGGTCAAGCGCGATCAGCTCGCCCGCGATGGCCGCACGCTTTCAGCCGAGGAAGAAGCCGCGATCCGAACCCCGATCCTGGAGAAGTACGAGAGCGAGGGATCGCCGTATTACTCGACCGCGAGGCTGTGGGACGACGGCGTGCTCGACCCGGCCAGGACCCGCGACGCGCTGGCGCTCGGACTGTCCGCGGCCTACAACGCGCCCATTCCCGAGCCGAAGTTCGGAGTGTTCCGAATGTAAATGATCCGCCTTCGGCGAAGTAGGAAATTCACGATGTCCTCATTGGTCATTTCACCCGGCCCCGTTACGACGCTCACCCTGAACCGGCCGGAGGTGCGCAACGCGTTCAACGAAGAGTTGATTCGCCAGCTCACTGAGTGGGCGGAAGGCGTGACGCCGGACGGCTCGGTGCGCGTGGCCGTCTTGCAGGGCGCGGGGTCGGTGTTCTGCGCGGGCGCCGACCTCCAATGGATGTCGAAGATGGTCGGCTACTCGCGCGAAGAGAACCTGGACGACGCGCGACGCGCGGCCGGGATGTTTCGCGTGCTCGATTCGGTTCCGATTCCGCTCATCGGCCGGATCCATGGCGCTGCGCTTGGTGGCGGATCCGGACTTGCCGCGGTCTGCGACGTCGTCGTCGCCGCCGAAGACGCCGTGTTCGGCTTCACGGAAGTCACGCTGGGCATTCTCCCGGCGATGATTTCCCCGTATGTCGTGCGCCGCATCGGGCTCTCGGCCTCGCGCGAGCTGTGCCTGAACGGCGTTCGCTTCTCGGCCGCGCGTGCCCGGGAAATCGGGCTCGCCCACGAGGTCGTGGCGGCTGAGCGGCTCGACCTCGCGGTCGAGAAGCACGTGCAGGCCTTTCTCAAGGCCGCGCCGTCGGCGGTCGCGCGGACGAAGCGGCTCCTGACCGACGTGTACGGCCGCCGCCCCGCCGACGTGATGGCCATGACCGTTGACGCCATCGCCACACAGCGGGTCTCGCCCGAGGGCCAGGACGGCATGCGCGCGTTCCTGGAGAAGCGCGCGCCGAAGTGGACGCAGCCCAGGAAATGATCCGCCGCGTGCTCATCGCGAACCGCGGTGAGATCGCCCGACGTGTGATCCGGACGTGCCGCGCCATGGGCATCAAGACCGTGGCCGTGTATTCCGACGCGGACAAGGACGCCCCGCACGTTCAAGAGGCGGACCAGGGCGTCGCCATCGGCCCGGCGCCGCCGGCCGACAGTTACCTCAACATCGAGAAGGTCATCGAGGCGGGACGACGGACCGGCGCCGACGCCGTGCACCCTGGCTACGGATTCCTGTCGGAAAACGCCGCGTTCGCCGAAGCGTGTGAAGCGGCGGGCATTATCTTCATCGGGCCGCCGGGGCCCGTGATTCGCGCCATGGGCTCGAAGACCGGCACGCGCGCCGCAGTGGCGGCAGCCGGCGTGCCGGTGGTGCCGGGCGCGACACCGCGAACGCAGGACCAGGCAGGCATCGCCGACGCGATACGCCAGGTCGGCCTGCCCGTCATGCTCAAGGCGGCCGGTGGCGGCGGCGGCAAGGGCATGCGCGTCGTGCGGCGCGAGGACGAAATCGCGACCGCGTTCGAATCAGCGCGGGGTGAAGCGCGACGCTCCTTCGGCAACGACGCGCTCTACGTCGAACGGTTGATCGAGCGCGCCCGCCACATCGAAGTCCAGGTGATGGCCGATCGGCATGGCCAGGCCGTACACGTCTACGAGCGCGACTGCACGCTTCAGCGCCGCCACCAGAAAGTCATCGAAGAGGCGCCGGCGCCGGCCGTCACCGAGGCGCTGCGGGACCGGCTGACCCGAGCCGCGCTCCAGGCCGCCCGCGCCGTCCGGTACGTCAACGCCGGCACCGTCGAGTTCCTCGTCGATACGGGGAGCGAAGGTGAGCCGGACTTCTATTTTCTGGAGATGAACACGCGCCTGCAGGTCGAGCACCCGGTGACCGAGGCGATCACCGGGCTCGATCTCGTCCGCGCGCAGATCGAAATCGCCAACGGCGATCCGCTGCCCTTCCGTCAATCCGATATTCGAGCCACGGGCCATGCCATCGAGTGCCGCGTGTACGCCGAAGATCCCGTACGGCTGCTCCCGCAATCCGGGCGCCTTCTGCGGTACCGGGAGCCGCACGGCGACGGCATCCGCGTCGATTCGGGCGTCGTCGCGGGGCAACACGTCACGGTGCACTACGATCCGATGATCGCGAAGCTCATTGCGCATGCACCCACGCGAGCGGAAGCGCTCGCGCGGAGCCTGGATGCGCTTGGACAATTCGCGATACTGGGGATCCGGCACAACATTTCGTTTCTCGCGGCGTTGCTCCGGCGACCGGAAGTCGAAATCCACCACATACACACGCGCTTCATCGAAGAACATCTGGACGAACTGGTTCGGCCACCTGATCTGGCGCTCCGCGCAGCCGCGGCCGCCGTCGCCGCGCGCCTCGCGACGTCAGACCCGATGCCAGCGGAACACGAAGACGCGACGGTCGCGTTCGATCCCTGGCAGATGCTCGGCCCCGTCCGCTGGTAACCCGCATGGGAAAACGCCTGAGACTGACGGAAAGCGGCCACGAATGGGCGGCCGAAGCCGCGGCGGACGAAGTGCGGCTGAGCCTCGCGTCCGGCACCGACGAGGGCGGGCAACCGGCCCAGACCTTCAGCGTGACGCCGCTCGACGATGACCAGTTTCGGATTGAGAGCGCGTCGGGAACACGACACGCAATCGCCGTGCTGGCCTCGGACATTGCGTGGGTGAGCATCGACGACCAGGTCTTCGAAGTGCACGTCGCGACGGCCGGCCGCGCCGCGCGCTCGAGCGCGCGCGACCATGACGCCCTGGCGCCGCCGATGTCGGCGACCGTCGTCCGCATCGCCGTCAAGCCTGGCGACCGGGTCCGGCAGGGCGACTTGCTGGTCTCGCTCGAGGCGATGAAGATGGAGCTGCCGATTCGCGCGCCGCGCGACGGCGTCGTGACCGCCGTTCGCTGCCGCGAAGGCGAGCTCGTGCAGCCCGGCGTTCCGCTGATCGAAATGGACAATGCTTAGGGAGGCTCGAGCGGTTTCCGTTTCGGTGTCGTCGAGTGACGTGCGTCTCCACGACAGCCTAGCGCAAACCGCTGAGCCGTTTTCATCGCTACAGACAAATGGAAACGGCTCCAGCCGGCCGTTCGTCACCGTACACGAAGTCGGTCCACGCGACGGACTCCAGAACGAAGCCGTCACCGTCGGGACGGTCGAGAAGATCGCGTTCATCGATCGGCTGTCCGCCGCAGGGTTCAAGGCCATCGAGGTCTCGGCGTTCGTGAGCCCGAAGTGGGTGCCGCAGATGGCCGACGCGAGCGATGTCTTTCGCGGCATCGCGAGGCGGCCTGGCACCCGGTATTCCGCGCTCGTGCCGAACCTGAAAGGACTCGAACGCGCCGTCGAGGCCCGCGTGACCGACGTCGCCGTATTTGCGGCGACATCCGAGACGTTCAGCCGGCGGAATATCAATCAGTCGATCGACGAGTCACTCACGAACTACCGCGAGGTGACGCGGGCGGCCGCCGCTGCCGGTCTGCGCGTCCGTGGTTACCTGTCGACCGCGTTTGGCTGCCCGTTCGAGGGAGACGTTCCCGTCGCGCGCGTGATCGAGCTCACGGCGCAGCTGCTCGACGCCGGCGTCTTCGAAGTCGCCGTCAGCGACACGATCGGGATTGCCCACCCTGGCCAGGTCAAGGCCGTGCTCACCGGGCTGACCGGAGCCATTCAACCGGACCGTATCGCGCTTCACTTCCACGACACGCGAGGCACCGCGCTTGCGAACGTGCTGGCCGCGCTCGAGTTCGGCATCCGCACCTTCGATGCCTCGTCAGGCGGCCTCGGCGGCTGTCCCTACGCGCCTGGCGCCTCCGGCAACCTGGCGACCGAAGACCTGCTCTATCTGCTGCACGGCCTCGGGTACGAGACCGGCGTCAGTCTCGACGCCGTCGTCCAGGCGTCACAGCCGCTCGAGGGGATTGTCGGTCATCGCCTGTCGTCGCGGTACCTGCAGGCGGCGCTCGCCACTGCGCGCGCGTCATCGCCGACATGAGCGGCGACGTCAACGCGTGGATGCATGCGCTGTACGACCGGCACGTTCGTCCGATGGGCCAACCCGCGTTTCTGAAGGCCGTTCGGGCGCTTTCGGTCCGCTACGTCGAACGTCGGCGGCAGTTGCACGATCGCTCGCCGATCGACTCCGCGGGCAAACGTGCCGCGTTCGCCGGCTTCTTTGCGCCGCTTCATTTCGTGACGACGGCCGCGATCGTCGCGGATCTGGAGTTCGGCCAGTTGCCGATCGAGACGATCGTCGACCTTGGGTGTGGAACGGGCGCGGCCGGCGGCGCCTGGGCGATGGCGCTGCCCACTCCTCCAGCCTTGCTTGGAGTGGATGTGAATCCCTGGTCCGTTGACGAGACCAACTGGACCTGGCGGGCGCTGGGGCTCCGGGGCCGCGCGCGCCGCGGGGATCTCGTCAAGACGTGTGCGCGATTGCGGGAGCCCGGCCGTCGTTCGACAGCGATTGTGCTCGGATGGGCTGTGAACGAGCTCGGTCCAGCCGAGCGGGACGTTCTCCTTCCGCTGCTTGTCGAGCTCGGACGCGAAGGCACCGCGGTCCTGGTGATCGAACCCGCCGCACGAAGTGTGACGCCGTGGTGGGACCGGTGGGCTGGCGCGTTCGCCGAGGCGCAAGGGCTCGCCCGCGAGTGGCACTTCACCGTGCCCCTGCCGGAGCGCCTGGCACAGCTCGATCGGGCGGCGGGTTTCAGACGGGAGGAGTTGAGCGCGCGGAGTCTGAGCCTTCGCGGAGATACGTCGCGGCCGGCTTCCGCCTTCGCGCGAAGCGCTTCGGCGAGACTCGCCGTAGCCTTGGCAGAGGCGGTCAGCCGGCCGACAGTCAGGCGGGCTGGACCGTTTTCCAGAAGCGTGTAGTCCGCTGCCGGCCTCCAGCCGCACGCTCGCGCGCCCTCCGCGCGCGACATACGTCGGGCGCGCTGCGGCAAAGTCGGCCGGCAGCGGACTTCGCCTGGGCCGAATCGAGGGCGTTCGACAGTTTCCAAGCCCGCAGAGACTCGGAACCACCGGGGACTCTCACACGTCTATGTAGCAACGCATATATGTCCCTGTCCTACACAGCCCTGTTCGTCCTGAAAGCCCTGTCCCAGGGCCACAAATTCGGCTTCGACATCATGGACGCGACGAGTCTGCCATCGGGAACCGTGTATCCCGCCCTCCGCCGCTTCGAGGCGATGGGCCTGGTCGAATCGGCGTGGGAAGAAGACGCCGGGAGCCGGAAGCACGGCCGGCCGAGACGACGGAATTACCAGTTCACCAAAGCCGGCCGCCAGCAACTCTCGGAAGCGGAGTCCCGTTATCACGCCGTCTCGAAGCTCTTCGAGAAGCGGAGCCGCGCGTGAGGCCGGCGCATGGCTCGCCGATGGCTTTCCTGGCCAGGGTCATCGTCCGGGTTGCGGCCTGTCATCGTCCCGAGGCACGCCCGCCCGCGCTGGCGCGAAGAGTGGCTTGGCGAAATCGAAAGCCGGGCAGCGGAACGCCGGCCACACCGAAACGCTGTCAGTAACGTTGCGGGCCGCGCTGGGTTCACCGAGGGACGCGTTGCTTCTGCGCGGACGATCGATCAGGGACACGTGGCGAGCGGCCGCCGCGGGCTGGCGCACGGACGTTCGTCAAGCCGCGCGCTCGCTGTGGCACTCGCCGGCGCACGTCGCCACCGTCGTGATCTGTCTGGGCATCGGCGCGGCGGTCACCGTGTCGGTATTCTCGGCGCTGAACGCATTGCTTTTTGGCGAGATGCCGGGAATCGCCGATCGCCGGTCGCTCGGTCGCCTGTTTCTCGGACATGAGACGACGGAAGGCATTGGCCCCCGACGTGCCATCTCGCCCGGTCCGCTCTCGACATCTGATTTCGAGATCCTCGACGCGAGCCGCCCTCCCGCGCTGTCCAGCTTCGCGGCCGAGGGCGACTGGCCGTTTGCAGTCCTGCTGGATCGTGAACCCGTGACCACATCAGGCGCGTTCGTGTCGGGCGACTATTTCGCTGTCCTCGGCACGGCGCCCGCGGCCGGCCGTCTTCTTCGCGCCGAAGACGACCACGCGGGCGCCCCACCCGTCGCGGTCATCGGCTACCACCTCTGGCGCGAACGCTTTGGCGGCGTCGAGAACATCGTGGGCCGGTCGATCCTGGTGACCGATCGATCCTTCACCGTCGTCGGCGTCGCGCCTCCAGGGTTCGCCGGTGTGCACTTCGTCGATATCGGAGACAGTCCGCTCAACTACACGCAGCTCTGGATTCCTCTTCGCCACGCGGCCGCGTGGCCCGGCGTGCCTGCTCGCGAGGCCGAATGGCACAGCGTGATCGGCCGCCTGACACCCGGCGAAACCTACGACACCGCTGGAACGGCGATGGCGACCGTCGCCGAGCGGCTCGCCGCAGCGTATCCGGACACGCGTCGCGGAGCGAAGGTCGTCCTTCGACCCCTCGGCTTCGGACCGAACGACGGCATGCTCGACATTCTCCTTGTCGTCGCGGTCCTGCTCAGTATGCCGTTGACGGTGCTGCTGATTGGGTGCGCGAACGTGGCAAACCTGCAGCTCGCCCGCGCGACTGAGCGCGCGCGCGAGCTCAGCGTGCGTTTCGCGCTCGGCGCCTCTCGCGCGCAGCTCATCCGGCTGCTCACCTGCGAAGCCGGAGCGCTCGCCATCCTCGCCGTCGGCGCCGGCTGGCTGGGCGCCGAATTCATCATCAGGATCGGGCAGCCAGTGTTCCCCCTGCGGATCGCATTGGACGGACGGGTGCTGGCGTTCGCCGTGCTGCTGATCGCCGGGGTGACGTTCCTGTCCGGTCTCGCGCCCGCGTGGTGGGGCACGCGGCGGGCGGAGCTCCTGTCGATCAAACAGGCGACCCGGACAGGTGGCGTGTCCCACGCCCGGCTGCGTCATGCGCTCGTCGTCATCCAGATGGCGCTCTCGCTCGCCCTCCTCACGACAAGTGGACTATTCGTGGCGTCTCTGCGCGCCATGCGCGGCGAGGTACCGCCGGCCGCGCGGAACACACTCGTGTCGAGACTGGACGTGGACACGCTCAATTACACCAGCGAGGAGACGAGGCGGCTCCGCGACGAAGTGATGACGCGACTGGCGGCGCACCCGCGGGTCGATTCGGTCTCCGCCGAGCGGCGCAGCGGCATTCGGTATTGGTCGGCGACCGATCCGATCGAATCGATGCGCTATACCTCGGGCCTGTACGTCACTCCATCCTGGTTTGCTACGGTGGACGCGCGGATCGTTGCCGGACGGCTGTTCCAGCCATCCGACGGCGGCGCCGCTGTCGTCGTGAGCGAACGCATGGCGCGTGAGATCGCGCCGAACGGATTGGCAGTCGGCGCCCTGATCTCTCTCACCAACTCGTCGATCGTCTCGCGGTCGCCCGACCGCCTCGTGCTGAACCGGCCAGGCCCGGGACAAACTCCCGAAAACGCGGCTGATCGGTTCATCGTCGAAATCGTCGGCGTCGTCGCCGACATTCCCCGCCGGCCCGGCGATGCGCGACCCGATCCAGTGGTCTATCTGCACCTTCCACCCGCTGCCGCCGGTGTCTTCACGCTCCGGGTGCGCACGCATGATCCCGACGGGTTGGCGCCCCAGATTCGAGACGTCATCAGCCACGCCGAGCGGCGACTGGCTGTCACGGTCGAATCGGCAGAGACGCTGTTTCTTCGCGAGAGCGGGCCCGTCCGCATGATGGCGCTGTCGATCGGCGGCCTGGGTGTTGTGGCGCTGCTGCTCGCGGCGGGCGGACTGTACGCGGTGATGGCCTATCTCGTCTCGCTCCGGCGGCAGGAGATTGGCGTTCGCCTCGCGATTGGCGCGCGCCCGGCGGACGTCCTTCAGCTCGTGCTCCGACAGGGGATCCGGCTGGCAATCGTCGGCAGCGTCGCCGGACTCGCGATTACGACGCCGATTGCGATGGCCCTCCGCGCGGGATTCGTCGGCGTCTCCCCATTCGACCCGACGGCACTGCTGCCGCCGGCGGCGATCCTCGTCGTCGTCGCTCTGATGGCGTCCGCGATTCCAGCCCGACGGGCGGCGAGGATCGATCCGATTCGGGCGCTCCGGGAGGAGTGAAAAGCGCGCGTCGGTACGCCGGGTACATCCGGTCAACAGGACTGCGGGTCCGTGGAACGAGCTGACGCGTCCCATCTTTCTTCCTGACAGTGTTACGATGCTTTTCTTGTCATGGACGAAGCGGCGCTCGCCGCGGGTGTGAAGGCTGGCGACGAGCGGGCGTTCGAGACGCTCATCCGGACGCAGGGCGGTCGGCTGCTCGCGACCGCGCGCCGGATTCTCGGCAACGACGACGAGGCCCGCGAAGCCGTGCACGAGGGGTTTATTTCCGCCTACCGGGCGCGCGAGCAGTTCCAAGCCCATTCCAAGCTTTCGACCTGGCTCCACCGCATCGTCGTCAATGCGGCGCTCCAGAAGCTGCGGGTGCGAAAGCGGCGCGCCGAGGATGCGATTGATGACCTGCTGCCGCGTTTCCTCCCGAACGGCGATCACACCGAGCGGTTCGTCGCGTGGACCGAATCACCTGAAGACACCGTGGCGAGGCGGGAAACGACGGAATTCGTGCGAGAGGCGATCGACCAGCTGCCGGAGTCCTACCGTACCGTTTTGCTGCTGCGAGACATCGAAGGTCTGACGACGGAGGAAAGCGCCGCGGCGCTGCAGACGACCGCCAACGCGGTGAAAATCCGGCTGCATCGCGCGCGCATGGCGTTGCGGACGATCCTGGCGCCCCACTTTCAAGGAGCAAGCGCGTGAACTGCCGCGAGGTATCCGGGTTTCTGCACGACTACATCGAGGGCGAGCTGCCGGAGGACGTCCGGGCCGAGTTCGAGCGTCATCTCGACGCGTGCACTAATTGTCACGAGTATCTGGCGCAGTACCGCAAGACGGTCGCGCAGAGCGCCACGCTGAGTCGGCGTGACGAACCGGAGATTCCGGAGGATCTCGTGAAGGCGGTGCTCAACACGATCGCCGCGCTCAAGACGTAAGTCCGCCGTCGTTTCCACGAAGGCGGACGCCCTACCCTCTTCACAAAACAAAAAGCACTCAGCCCGGGCAGAGACTTGCTGCCCGGGCCGAGCGTACCGCAACGAACGAGACAGACCGGCTACCGTCCCGTTAGCTGCAAGTGTCTGCGACGTGCGTAACAGTCTTGATCGTGAAGGTCGGCAGATCCTTTTCGGCCACGACTGTCGCCGGCGGGGTCGCTACCACGACCTTGGTGTCGGCGAGACCCGAGATCTGAATCTTGTGGTTCGCATGCGCCGTGAGATCCATGTCGGCCGCTGCGATCAACAGATACTTGCGGGGCTTGTCGTCCTTCCTGGCCGGGTCAACGGCATTCTCGAACACGAAGGTCTTCGGCGCCGAACCCTTCACGACACATCCGACGAGCGTCACTTCCGCCGGCTTAGCGGTTGTGGGTGGCGGCTGCTGCTGTTGCTGCTGCTGCTGCTGCGACGGCGGTGGTGGCGTGGCAGTCTGCGCGGCCGTCACGGCGGCGAACGCCACGGCCAACATCGAGCCGATCAAAATACGCTTCATAGCTGAGCTCCTCCCCTTCACGTTGAGCTGTTCCAAACACGCCGGCCCAGGCAGATCTGTAATCAAAGCGCGTGCCACGGGTGAGGGACGCGCGCGCGGGAAAGTACCGGCGCGCGATCGGCGGAGTGGGAAGATCTTTACCGTGTAGAAGTTCCTTGATGCCACTCGTAAGTGCACACCAAGACCAAAGCGGTGCTCTCCAGCCGCGCCGTCGATCGAGCGGACCCAGCGCGATCGCGGGACCCCAGCGCGATCGCGCGGCCTCAGGCGCGATCGCGCGGACCCCAGCGCGATCGCGGGACCCAAGCGCGATCGCGCGGCCTCAGGCGCGATCGCGCGGACCCCACCGCGATCGCGCGCCTCAGGCGCGATCGCGCGGACCCCACCGCGATCGCGCGGACCCCAGCGCGATCGCGCGGACCCCAGCGCGATCGCGGAACCCAGCGCGATCGCGGGACCCCACGCGCGATCGCGCGGCCTCAGGCGCGATCGCGCGGACCCAGCGATCGCGCGACCCAGCGCGATCGCGCCCACTGACGGACGTCGCGGCCGAGTGACCGATTGCGGGCGGCGGGGCGGCGCGAGACGCACCGAAGGAAGAATGTTGACTCGCCGAACAGCTGTCTATGTATTATATGGCTATGACAGATATAGACGAGCGCATGCTCGACCGCGAGCTCAAGAAGGGCTCGGCGGAGCTCATGATTCTGGCGCTGCTCGACGCCCGGCCCCGGCACGGCTACGAGATCAGCAAGCTGATCGAGATTCGCTCGAACGGCCGCCTCAAATTCCACATCGCGTCGCTCTACCCGCTCCTCTACCGCCTCGAGGAGCGCGGCTGGATTACCGGCAGGTGGGCCGAAAAGCCCGGGCAGCGCCGCCGCCGCTTCTACCGCCTCACGCCCGAGGGCCGCAAAGTGCTGGCCCGACAACGGGTTACGTGGCGGGCCTTCGTGGAGGCCGTCGCCCGCATCACGGAGGGCGGCCATGCCTGATTGGAAGCCCGTGCTCCTCGCCCGGCTCGCCGGGCTGCGGCTGACGCCCGCGCGCGAAGCGGAGATCGTCGAGGAATTGAGCCTCCACCTGGAGGATCGGTACAGCGAGCTCATTCGCGGAGGCACCCATCCTGGTGAGGCCGAGCGGGTGGCGCTCGAGGAGCTACGCGACCACGATCTGCTACGGCAGCGGATGGACGTGCTGCGGCAGGCACACGCCGCCGACCCGATCACCCCGGGCGCGCCTCGGCAGCGCGTCACCGCGGACCTCTGGCAGGACCTCAAGTACGCCGCCCGGATGCTTGCGCGTCAGCGCGGCTTCACGGCGGCCGCGACCCTCACCCTTGCGCTCGGCATCGGCGCGAATACGGCGATCTTCAGCCTTATCAACGCTACGCTCCTCCAGCGCCTGCCCGTCCCCGAGTCGTCACGTCTTGTTTACGTCGGTAACGGTGTCGTGTCGGGCACCTTTTCGTACCCCGAATACGCCGACGTCCGCGACCAGTCCGATGTCTTCGAGAGCTTCGCGGCATGGGGCGGCATTGCCGTGAGCCTGAACGCGGAGGAGATGACCGATCTGGTTACAGGCGCTGTCATCACTGGCAGCTTTTTCGAGACCCTGGGAATCGAACCCGCAGCCGGTCGGTTGATTACGCGCGCGGACGAGGTCACGCCGGGCGCACATCCGGTGGCGGTGATCAGTCACGGAGTGTGGCAGCGGCGATTCGGCGGCCGTCGCGACATCGTCGGACGGCCCGTGCTGCTGAACGGACACCCCTTCACGATCGTGGGCGTCACGAAGCCCGGATTCAGCGGCGCCCAGGTCGGCGTCGTGCGCGATCTCTTCGTGCCGATGATGATGCAGGCCATCGTGCGGCCGCCGCGGGCGGGCTTTTCGGGCGACATGAGCCCGGACCTGTTGAAGGTGCGCGACAACCGCTGGCTCTTCGGGATCGGCCGGCTGGAGGCGGGCGTCACGCGAGAGCAGGCCGAAACGTCGCTGACCGGCCTTGCGACCGCCATCGATCGCGCCGCCCGGGCCGACAGCCCCCCGCACCCGATGCGCGCGAGTCCGGTCGATGACGGCATCCCCGGCCAGCGGGCGCAGATGATCCCGATCGCGACGCTTCTCCTCGGCGTCGTGGGCGCCGTGCTGCTCATTGCGTGCGCGAACGTCGCCAACCTCCTGCTGTCCCGGACCGCCGCGCGGCGCCGCGAGATCGCCGTCCGCCTGGCCATCGGCGCCAATCGCTGGCGCCTGGTGCGGCAGTTTCTGACGGAAAGCGTGCTGCTCGCGGTGACCGGCGGAGCGCTCGGCGTCTTGATTGCCTGGGCTGTCGTGCGCGGGTTCCAGGCGGCGCCGCCGCCGGCCGGCGCGCTGCCCATCGCGCTCGACTTCACGATCGATCGTCGCGTGCTCGTGTTCTCACTGGTGCTGTCCCTCGTCACGGGCATCGTGTTCGGTCTCGTGCCCGCTCTCCGCGCGTCGCGGCCACGGCTCGTGCCCGCGCTCAAGGACGAATCATTCACTCCGGATGAACGGTCCAGGCGGTTCCAACTCCGCGGCGTCCTCGTCGTCGTCGAAGTCGCCCTCTCGCTGGCGCTGCTGCTGGCCGCCGGACTTTTCATTCGGAGTCTGCACACGACGCAGGCGGTCTCGCCAGGCTTCGATGCCGGGAAGCTCCTGACCGCGCCGCTCAACGTCAATCTGCTCCGCTACACGCGCGACCAGGGCCGGACGTTTTACGCCTCCGTCGTCGAGCGCGTCGAGGCCCTGCCGGGCGTCGAAGCCGCAAGCGTGGCGCGGGTCCAGGCGCTCGCCGGCGGACGCGTGCTGAGCGTGCTCGTGGAAGGCCGTGCCGATCCAAACAACGTCGTTCAAAGTGAGGGCCGGCTGGCCAGCGTCGCTTCGCGGCGGGACCTCGTGAGCGTCAACGTCGTCGGACCGAAGTACTTCCAGACGATGGGGATCGGGCTCGTCGGTGGACGCGATTTCGGATCACGAGACAGCGAGCGTGTGCCCCTCGTCACGATCGTGAACGAAGCGTTCGTGGCCAGGCACTTCCCCACCGAAGCCGCGCTGGGGAAACGGCTGAGTTTCGCTGGCCCGAACGGGCCGTGGCGGGAAGTGGTGGGCGTCGTCAAGGACAGCAAATACGCGGCGCTCTGGGAAGAACGAACGCCCATCGCTTACCTCCCGCTTGCGCAGAACCACGAAACGGGCATGACCCTCCATGTCAGGACTTCCGTCGATCCGGGGACGTTGGCGGCGGCGGTCGCCGCGAGATTCAGGCACTCGAGCCCAACCTGCCGGTTCCCACGATCCAGCCGATGACCGAGACGATCGGCGCATCGCTGTACGCGGCGCGCATGGGCGCGTGGCTCCTCGGCGTGTTTGGTGGCCTCGCGCTGGTGCTCGCGAGCATCGGTGTCTACGGCGTGCTCGCGTTTTCGATCGCCCGCCGCACCCGCGAGCTCGGCATCCGGCTCGCGCTGGGCGCCGAGGCTCGCGACGTCTTCACGCTCGTCGTGCGCGAAGGGATGCTGCTCGTCGCGATCGGGGTCGTTCTGGGCTCGCCGCTGCGTTCGCCGGCGCGGGCTCGCTCACGCAATTCCTCTATGGGATCAGCGCTTTCGATGGGGTGACGTTCGTCGCAGTCCCCGCGCTTCTCTCGGTCGTCGCGCTCGCGGCATGTCTCATCCCCGCTCGCCGCGCGATGAAGGTCTCCCCGACCGAAGTGCTCAGGTAGAACTGAGGACGGGGGTACGAAGTCCATCTCTGAAAGTGGTTCCGGGGTTCCGGTTCGGGGTTCCGGGGTTCCGCGTTCCGGTGTTCGACGGGATTCCGAGGTTCCGAGGTGCCAGGGTTCCGAGGTTTCCAAACCGGAGAACGAAACGGGAGAGAGCTCAGAACCGCGGAACCCAGGCACGCCGGAACCTCGGAATCCCGTTGAACTGCGGAACGCATCGGAACCTCGGAACCCGAACCGGAACCCCGGAACCACACGCGTCAGTAGAGAGACGGCACAGCGTCGAAGCTCCGTCGATTCTCTTCAGGGCACCGATCTTGCACTTTCGCCCGTTCGTGACTCGACACCTCTCGTCGGTCGTGGCGATGCTCCTGATCGGCGTCGTCACGCCATCGCCGGCCGTTGCGCAATCACAAGGTTCTTTGCGGCCGGCCCTTCCGTCGGCGAACGGCGCAGTCGATCGACTGCAGACGCCGGTCACGGAGCCCAACATCGAAGCGGTGGACGTCGAAGGCGCCGAGCGGACCCGTCCCGCCGTCGTGCTCGATTCGGTCGGACTTCGCCCGCATCATCTGCTCACGCGTGACGCGTTCGAGCGGGCGGCGCGGAAGCTCGACGAGTTGCCGGCGGCGTCGAGAACTGCGCTCACGCAGCAGCCCGTGCGTACCGGCTCCGTCCGGCTGAAAGCGTCAATTGAGGAGCGCACGCTGGTGCCGAGAGTCTCAGCGACTGGGCGCTGGTCGCCGGCCGGGCGATTTTCGTTGGCGATATGAAGGTCGACGTTGCCGGCCCGTTTGGCGCCGGCGAAGTGTTCAGCACGACGTTCCGGTGGGCCGAGAACCGGCCGCGTGTCGCGTTCGCGCTCGCCGTTCCGGGACTCGGTCCGCTGCCGGGCGTCACCCGGTTCGAGGGCTCCTGGGAGCGTCAGGCCTACGCTCTCCTGACCGGCGAGAACACGATGTTCCGCGAACGCGTCAGCGTGCTGGGGTCGGCGTCGGCGACTGGGCGACGCGCTGGCTGGCGTGGGACGCGGGGACCGCGTTCGATTGCTTCGGCGAGCGTGACCACATCGCCCTCCATGCCGGCGTTGACGTGCGGCTGATGGGCGATCAGCTCGCCGTGATGCTCGGCGCGGAAATCTGGGCGCCCATCAATGGCGGCCGCCGGTTCATGACTACCGAGCTTCGGACGACGTGGCGATTGAGCCGCGACGACATGGCTCCCTGGCACGCGCTCGTGGGCACGACGCTCTCGACCGCGGATGCCCCCCTGGCGCTCTGGCCGGGCGCGAGTGCCGGACGCGGTCGAGGCGTCCTGCTCCGCGCGCATCCCTTGCACGACTCCGGGACGTCACGAGCGACGTCTTCGGACGACGAATGTTCTACGCTTCGGTCGAGCGGCAGCAAATCGTGAAGACGCTGTCGATTGCGTCGATCGCGGTGGCGGGGTTCGTGGATGCCGCGCGGGCCTGGCGCGGTGTCACCGGTTCCGGTTCGTCGCCCTTTCATGTCGACATCGGCGGCGGCGTGCGGATCTATGCGCCGAAGACCGCCGGCATGGTCCGAATCGATTTGGGATATGGCCTGCGCGACGGGAACACTCAGCTCTCAGCTGGCTGGGTGGGAGCATGGCCGCGGAGATAATGACCTCTGAGGTCGTGTTTCGGAATCCGGCCGACGTCAACGGACTTTTGTAAAACGACCTCAGAGGTCCATAATCTCGCGATGGGTCGGCTCATCGCTTCTCTCGCCATCCTCGCCTGCGCCGTGCTGGTGGGCCCGGCTTCATCCACCGACATCTCAGCCGTCGCCGTCGAGAACTGGCCGCAATGGCGCGGGCCGGAGGGCGCCGGCATCGGCCGGGGCACCTATCCCGACACCTGGTCGGCGACGTCGCACATCGCCTGGAAGACTCCGATCGCGGGACGCGGACACTCGTCGCCCGTCGTCTGGGGCAACCGGATCTTTCTCACGACGTCGATCGAGGGCGACGAGATCCCCGGACGGAAAGCGCCCGATCACCTGGACTTCAATCTGAAGCCTGGCTACTTCCACGAAGACAGCGTGGGCGTCGACTACGCGTACACGCTGAAAGTGATCGCGGTCGATGCCGAGAACGGCAAGATCGTCTGGGAACGTACCGTCTACGACGGGCCGGTCTTCGACAACCGGCATCGCAACAACACCTACGCGTCCTCGACCGTCGTCACGGACGGAGAACTCGTGTTCGCGTCGTTCGAGTCGGAGGGCTTCTACGCGTTCGACGTCGACGGCAATCTGAAGTGGAAAGTCTCGTTCGGCGGGATGGCGAAGGCGGGCCTCGGACCCGGTACGTCGCCGATTCTGTTCGAGAAGCTGGTGATCCTGCAGGCCGATCAGGAAATGGGCACGGGCTCGTTCATCGTCGCGCTCGATCGGGCCACGGGCAAGGAGGTCTGGAAGATCGCACGCGAAAACCGGCGCAGCTGGGCGACGCCGCTCCTGGTTCAGGCGGGAGGACGCACCGAGCTCGTCGCGTCAGGCGCAGAGGCCGTCGTCGCCTACGACCCCGCGACCGGCAAGGAGCTCTGGCGGACGGACGGCACGCGCAGCCATCCGATTCCGAGCTTCGTCGCAGGGCGACGGTCTGGTCTTCGCGACGGCCGGCAGTCAGACGAAAGTCGCGCTCGGCGATTCAACCGGGTCCCGCGGCGCCGGCGAACGGCTCGCGCGTCGTCTGGCGCTACAACAAGGGCACCGCGTACGTGCCGTCGCCGATCTACTACAACGGCTACCTCTACCTGATGACCGACAGCGGCATCGTGACGTGTCTCGATCCGAAGACCGGCACGCTCGTCTACGAGGGCGGCCGCGTGCCGGTGCCGGCCACGTTCACGGCCTCGCCCGTCGCGTTCGGCGACACGATTCTGTTGACGAGCGAAGACGGCGACACGTTCGTGATGCGCGCGGGTCCGAAGCACGAGATTATTCGAACGAACTCACTCGACGAACCCGTCTTCGCGTCTCCGGCGCTCGCCAACGGCATGGTGTTCATCCGCGGCGAGAAGCATCTGTTCGCGATCAAGTAGCCCCTCGTTGCTGCTTAGACGGACACCGTGCCGGGTTCCGGCATCAGAGCGTTGAACGAAGCGCCGAGCAACCGGCCGATTGAGGTAATCCCATGAGACGGAACCTCGCCGCGTGCCTCGTCCTCGCAAGCATCACCCTGAGCGCCCAGCAGACGATCAAGTTCGAGCCCACGGCCGGCGTGCAGACCTACGCGGTGCGCGAGCCCGTGCTCCGCCTCAAACCCGGCGCCATCGTCGAAACGCGGACGTTCTCCCGCCCCGGCGACTATTACGAGGGCACGGGCGGCCCGTGGCCCGGCGAGGTCGGCCCGTTCCACATCGAGGGTGCGGCGCCGGGCGACACGCTCGTCGTCCAGATCGTCCGCCTTCGACCGAACCGTGACTCGGCGGTTTCGCGGTACACCCCGAACAACATCAGCGGCGTGGCGGCGGACAACAAGACGAGGATGCTGAACGACCCGCTGCCCGCCCGCACGTTCATGTGGAAGCTGGATCGCACGCGCATGGTCGGACTGCTCGAGATGCCGAACTCGGCGAGCAAGCGCATCGAGCTGCCCCTCCGGCCGATGCTCGGCCGCGTGGCGGTGGCGCCGGCCGGTCAGGAAGCGTTCGGCGGACTCTGGCCGGGCGACTTCGGCGGCAACCTCGACGCTTCCGACGTCCGCGAAGGCGCGACCGTCTCGCTGCCGGTCTTCCACGAGGGCGCGTTCTTCTACTTCGGCGACGGCCACGCGCTTCAGGGCGACGGCGAGATCATCGGCTCCGGCCTCGAGACGACGATGGACGTGACGTTTCAGTTCGATCTGATCAAGGGCAAACGCATCCGGTGGCCGCGGATCGAAGACGACACGCACATCATGGTGGCGGCCAGCGTCCGGCCGCTCATCGACGCGCTGCGGATCGCGTACGTCGAGCTGATCGAATGGCTCGTGGCCGAATATGGTTTCGAGAAGATGGACGCGTTCCAAATCGCGTCGCAAATCGGCGAAGTCCGCGTCGCGAACGTCGTCGATCCCAACTACACGGTCGTCGCGAAGTTTCCGAAGAAGTTCCTGCCGGCGAAGAGATAGGCCCATGGCCTTCGGCCTTTTACTGTGCCGGCTTCCTGAACGTCTTGACGATGAGAACGACCACGGCCGCGATCAGGATCCACAGGACGATTCGGCCGTCGCTGATCGCGTCCATGAGTTCAAACGATGCCTGGCTGGTGCCGGCCGCCATGCCATCGAGCGCCGCTTTCTCGAGGACCGCCTGCGCGACGAGGGAGCGGGCATGGCTCAGATGGTTGGCTTGTCCCGCCGCCATCCCGTCACCATTATGACGACCATGACGACGATGAACACCAGCATGAAGGTGCCGTTTTCAAGCAGGGTGACACCGGTGTTGTAGGCCACCGACATCAGAAACGCGATCCCGTTACGGATGGCTGTCAGGACTTCCAGCACACAGCTCCCCTCGTATTCGGTCAGGATCGACCGCGATCTTACCATCGGCTTTTCGTTGTCTGCCGGGTAGTGGACTAGGTGAAACCCGGCCCATTAGTCGCCGCCGGCCGCGAGGAGGCCGAGAAACAATAATGGTATAGTCGGAAGTCTTTACGTTTTTGACGAGGAGGTCCCATGCGTTTGGTTTACGCTTCGGCTCTGGCGGCCGCAGTCGCTCTGACGATTCCGGTACTGAGCGCCGCGCCGGAGGCACAAGACCCGGATCGAAAAGTGGCCGGCGGAGGCATCAGCGTTCCTGGCTGGATGGGCGCCGCCGACAAAGGCCCGATCACTGACTCCAAGTTCGCGGCCATGGGGAACGATTTTCACCTCACCATCGGTCCGGCCGCGTTCTACTGGAACCCGAAGAACACGGCCACGGGGAACTACACCGTCACGGGCACGTTCAAGGAGCTCAAACCGGGCATGGGCGGCCACCCGCATCCGGCCGGGCTGTTCATCGGCGGCGCGGGTCTCGACGGTGAGAAGAAGACCGCGCTGTACTGCACGGTCGACAGCGCGGGAGCGGTTCTCGTTCGCGGCTTCAACGAAGGAACTGTGTTCACGCTGACGATGCGCGCCAACGGCCGGGCCGGCGCGGCGCCGAACGACGCCGTTGCGAAACCCGCCGCTGACGGCACGGTCACCAACACCGTCGCCTGGACGGTGAAAGACGGCACCGCCGAATGTCAGGTCAACGGCAAGAGCGTCGGGTCCTTCACCAAGGACCAGACCAAGATCGCGACCGACGGCCTCTACGGCATCCGCGTCAGCCACAACATGGAAGTCATGGTCTCGGGGTTGGCGAAGAAGTAGGGAGAGGCTCAAAGGCTCAGGGCCCAGAGGCTCAGAGGCCCCAGGGCTCGGAGGCTTAGAGGCTAATACTTGAGGGCGGAAGCGCTGCACGCGCTTCCGCCCTTTTTTTCGCTGGATCTTGCTTCTGTCACTCGCGAGGCGTAGCCTCTCCTCAACTCGACAACAAGAAGACAGGCTCTACGGCTTTTCGCCTTTTGGCCTTTTGGCCTTTGAGCCTCGAGCGCATTTCAGGAGGAGGGTTTATGGACGTCGATCGTAGAGCGTTTCTCGCGACGCTGGGCGGTGCGGCGGCGGTCGAGGTGATGCCGCACGAGGAACGCGCCGATGCGCTCGAACACTACATGATGGACCTCATCGATGAGCAGGGCGCGCAGAACAACCAGCTCGTGGTCCGGCGCGGCGTTGGATCGATTTTCAGCGGACGCGGCGAGCCGAACCCCGAAGGACGGCTCGAGCCGCGGAAGCTCGAGCTGTTCCCGGAGAAGCCGACCCTCGTGGACTTCTTCAAGCTCCGGTTCGCGCCTGCCACCCACGTGCTGCAGAGCGCCACCGACGCGCTGAAGAAAGGCGAGCCCGAGGAACGCATCCTCGCCTGCCTGCTCCACGACGTCGTCCTCAACCTGATCAAGGTCGATCACGGGTGGTGGGGCGCGCAGATGATGGAGCCGTACGTCTCGGAAAAAGTAAGCTGGGCCATCCGGTATCATCAGGCCCTGCGCTTCTACCCCGATCCGTCCGTCGGCTACGAATACCCCGAGCTCTACAACCGCATCTTCGGCAAAGACTACATGCCGATGCCGTACATCAAGCAGACGTACGAATTCGCACGCAAGCACAAGTGGTACATGGAAGCGCGGATGATCACGGTGCACGACCTGTATGCGTTCGATCCGAGCATGCAGGTGTCACTCGATCCGTTCATCGACATCATCGGACGGCACTTCAAACAGCCGAAGGAAGGGCTGGGCTTCGACAACAGCCCCGTGGCTCACATGTGGCGGACGCTGATGTATCCGGACAATCCGCTCTGAGCGAAGAGTCGTGACAGGATCTGAAGTCGACGGACGAACGTCAGGCTTCAGACTGCGTGTTCCGGCAGTCCGCCTATCGGGCTTTGTACTGCCGCACCAGCATGACGACGATCACGATGACGAGCGCCGCCAACCACAGGCGGCCATCGTGATACGCGTTGATGAGTTCCCACTGAGCGTCGGTGTTGGGCTGCTGCAGGGCCGCCGCGCCGAGCGCGTTTTCCGCAACGACAGCTAGGGCCAGCATAGTACCCGGCCTATCGGCGGACCTCGCGGCGGTGTGTAGACCGGCTCCCGAATCGCCGATACTAGCTGGCCGAGTCGGACACGCACAGATTTGTTACCGTGGAATTGACGGAGCTTGCGCCGGCTGTACGCCGGATGCTCGCCGGGGGCCTGGTCGCCCTGTCTCGCTGATCGCCCTGAACTCACGCGTCACATTGGCGCAGCCTGACGCCGACGTCGTTCGCGTCCGGGCGCCTCGCGTCGCACTCACGAACGTCAAGATCATCGACGGCACCGGCGGCCCGGCTGCAGACGACCGGGCCCTCGTCATCGACAACGGCAAGTCGCATCGCGTCGGCGAATGGCGCGGCGTTCCTCGGCGAGGCGGATCGAATCGGCACGATCGCGCCGGGCAGGCAAGCCGACCTCGTCGTCGTCCGGGGCGGCGCCCGGCGGAACGTGTGATGCCGGCGCCGCGCCGGATCGCGCGGACGCCCGCGATTGCGCCGCTACTTCCGGCGATCGCCCACGACGACGAAAAAGCCTTCCTCGACGGACAGGTCCTTGGGTCTGGTCGGCGAGCCGGGAACATTCAACTTCAGGGTCATCGTGTCGCCGGCGATTTCGACCAGGCCGAGCTGCAGCTTGCCGGCATCATCCCCCTCCTGGATGGTCAGGTCGATGGTCATCGGTTTCTTGGCCGGGTCGATCGCCAGCGTGCCACGCTCGTTCACGGTCCCGTTGATGCTCTGCGCGTACTTCTCGCCGGTGAAGATGAGCAACACTTCGCCCTCGCCCGCCGGCTGTCCGTTGAAGGTCTTGACGACCCAGGTGCCCTGCGCCGACTTCAACGCTTCGGCCGGCGTGGGGGGTTTGGCGGTCTGCGCGGCCAGACCGGTGGTCACCAGCAGCGCCACGGCAAGACTGACGGCTCGTCTCATGGTGTCTCTCCTGACTGGATTGGGGAGCCAACTGTGATCCAGCATACGTCCACCCCCGGCCGACGACCCTGCCATCCGTCCCGGTCCGCGGGCATTCCGTACCCAAACCGCGAGCCGGTCGCATGATCTGGCGTTCCGCTCGCGAATGTGACGTGACGCGATGATCGGCGAAACGCTCGGGCAATACCGCATCGAGGCCCGCCTGGGCGAGGGCGGCATGGGTGTGGTCTATCGCGCCCGCGACGAGCGCCTGCACCGCACCGTGGCGATCAAGCTGGTTGGCAGCGGAACGGCCGGATCGTCCACACCTGAGGATCGCAGCCGGCTCCTCGACGAGGCCCGCGCGGCCTCGCACCTCAATCATCCGCACATCTGCACCGTCTACGAGGTCGGCGATGCTGGCGGCCGCGTGTTCATCGCGATGGAGTACGTGGACGGCCGTCCGCTCTCCGAGATGCTGCCGCTCAACGGCCTGCCCGTCGAATCCGTACTTCGGTACGGCGCGCAGATCGCGGGCGCGCTGGCGCATGCGCACGAGCGGGGCGTCATCCATCGCGATCTCAAGACCGCCAACGTCGTCGTCAGTCCGGAGCACGGCGTCAAGGTGCTCGATTTCGGCCTCGCGCGCCGGCTCGAACCTGACGCCACCGAAGCCGTCACGAAGTCGATCGACGGCGCGCAGGGCGCCACCGCCATCGCGGGCACGCTCGCGTACATCGCGCCTGAGACGCTCCTCGGTCACGGCGTGGACGCCCGAAGCGACATCTGGTCGCTCGGCGTGGTGCTGTTCGAGATCGCGACGGGTGAGCTGCCGTTCCCGGGCCGGAACGAATTCGAGGCCAGTGCGGCGATCCTTCGAGCTCCGCCGCAGCCGTTTCCGGCGCACGTGCCGCCTCTGCTCCGGGGAATCATCCAGCGATGCCTCGCGAAGGATCCGTCCCAGCGTTATCAGCGCGCCGGCGAAGCGCGAGCGGCGTTGGAGGCGGTGCAGTCCGACTCCTTCGTCGTCGCGCCCGCCATCGTCGCGACGCGATCGCGGTGGCCGTGGCTCCTCGCTGTCGGCGCGGCAGTGGTCGCGGGCGTCGCCTGGCTGGCGTGGAAGGCCGCCGATTGGCCCGCCGACGAGGTGGGACCGGGAGGCGGTCAGCTCACGCGGATCGTGTCGTCCGAATATCAGACGATCGACCCGGCGCTCTCGGCCGACCGGCGGATGCTCACGTACGCGGCCTCGAACGCCGCCGGGCAGGTCGATCTCTATTCCGCGCGCGTCGCCGGCGGCGGACGCGTGCAGATCACGAACGACGCCGCGCGTGAAGAGACGCCGAAGTTCTCGCCAGACGGCGAGCGCATTGCGTTCACGCGGCGGGATGCGGACACACCGGCCGAAATCAGGGTCGTGCCCGCGCTCGGCGGCGACGTCGTTGCGGCGATTCCGAACGCGGCGTATCCGGCGTGGTCACCCGACGGCCGGCGCCTCGTCTACCTGCGGCGCAAGGACGCGGGCCCGGCACATATCGTCGAGCTCGTCACGTCGCGGGTTGACGGCACCGGCGCGCGCGCGCTGCTGGAGAGCGACAGCGCCTATCCGTTCCTCCGCAATCCTGCCTGGTCACCCGACGGGAGCCAGATCGCGTTCGTGAAGGGATCAGGCGGCATCGCCGGGGAGATCTGGCTCGTCGCCGTGGAGGGCGGGCAGGCGCGACGCGCGATTGACGAGACCGGACCGGCCGCCTCGGACTCCCCTGTCTTCACCGCGGATGGCCGCGGCATCGTCCACGCGTCGAACCGTGGCGGCGCGACGAACCTCTGGTTCCTGCCGCTCGGCGGCGGCGCACCGGTTCGGCTGACGACCGGGCCCGGACCTGACGAGTCGCCCACCGTGTCGGCCGACGGCGCCGTCGCGTTCGTCAACTCGCGCTGGCGCAATACGCTCGAGGTGCACGATCTCGCCGCCGGCACATCGCGGGTTCTCGTCACGCACTCACCGTTTCTCTGGGCACCGGCCGTGTCACCCGACAGCCGTGAGATCGCATTCAGCCGCAGCGAAGCGGATGGCACGTGGCACATCTGGTCCGTCGCCGCCGAGGGCGGTACGCCGAAGCGCCTGACATCCGGCGACACCGGCGAGGTGTACCCGCGCTACAGCGCCGACGGCACGGCGATTCTGTTTCACACGTGGGGCGCGCCGCGCCGGATTGGCCAGGTGCCCGCTGGCGGCGGTGCGATGACCTTCATGCCGCTGAATCAGGGCGAGAGCTTTGCCGAGCTCTCCCCCGACGGCAAGGCGCTCGCGTTCACCCGCGCGGATGCGCAAAACGAGCGTGTGTACCTCTCGACGCCGGCCGGGGCTGACGCGCGGCTGCTGACGACGTCCCCTGCCGCAGTGCCCCGGTGGTCGCCAGACGGCACCCACCTCGCGTTCGCCGCCAATCGCGGCTACTCGGGCGGCATCTTTGTCATCAAGCGCGATGGAACCGGCGAGCGGCGGCTGACGCCCGACGGCGGATGGCCGGTCTGGTGGCCGGGCGGCAAACAAATCGCGTTTCTCACGCTTGGTGCGCAGAGCAACCAGATTCGCGTGGTGTCGCTCGACGGCGCGACGCGTCTCATCGGGTCGATCAAGCTCGAAGGCACCAACCATCCATTCGCCGTGTTTCCGGACGGCCGGCGGATCGCCGGCACCAACGCCGTGCACGTCTCGGACGAAATCTGGTTGCTCGAGCCGAGAAGATGACAGCGAGGCTCAAAGGGTCAGGGCTCAGAGGGTCGGCTCAAGTCCCCACTCGTCTTTCATGTCGAATTGCAAGGCCGGCTACGTGCCTCCAAACGCCCGCTTGATCGCCGCGGGGCCGCCGACGACCGGCAGCCGCAGCGACGTCTCGTCGAGATCGATCGTGACCTCGGTGCCGGGTTGCGGCCAGAGCGTGAAATCGCGATCGCTCGACATGATCATCAGGCCGATGCGCTTCCCGGCCGGGATGATCTGATCGTCGGGCTGGAGATCGAACGTCAACGTATAGAACCGGCCAGGCACGAGCTTCTCGCCTCGCGCGCGCGAGTGATAGTCGCCGCCTTCTTTGAGCGACGCGTGGTTTTGCGGATCGGCCCAACCCCGGGTGATCAGGTTGGCCGGACCGATCGGCCCATCCGTCCACGGCAGGACGACCAGCCACACAGACAGGTTCGCGGCGGGTTTGTTCGACGCCAGCCGCACGGTCATGCGAGCGAAGCCCGAAATGTGAACCGGTTCGGCGAGGGGCGGCGACGCGTACATCAGCCGGTTCGGCGACTGCTCCGCTTTGGCGAGCGCGGCGCCGCCGAACTCGACGTTGTCCACCAACATCTCGGTGCCCTGCTTCGGCGCCGCCTCGAGCGTGAGACCGCCCGCGGTCGCGCCACCGGTCCGCAGCCGTAACGTCACGGGCATCGCTTCAGGATTCGGATAGTCGGCGTACGGCGTCGGCGGCGGCGTTGCGCCCCGGCCGCGGCCACGCCCGGCACCAGCCGCACCGGGATCGTCGGCGGGCGGCGCGGGAGCCGGCGTCGTCTCGCGGACGATCCACGACTTCGGTTCCTGCTCGACGCCGTTCCGGACGCCGTAGAGATACCGGGTGAACCACTTGTTCATCATCTCGAGCGGCGGCGCGCCGCCGTGTCCGCCCTGATGGAAGTACGCCTGCAACGGCACGCGCCCTTTGAGCGCCTGGTGAATCCGGACGCTGTGCTCCGGCACGACGTTCCAGTCGTTGAACGCGTGCGCCATCAACACCGCGGCTTTGATGTTGCCGACCTTGCGCAGCAGATCCCGCGTCTCCCAGAATTCGTTGTAGTCGCCCGTCACGCGATCGCGGCCTTCGGCGAACTCGCCGTCGCGGAACCGGCGATTGCAGTACTCGCGCTTCTCGGGATTGCCGCTGTTGATGAAGTCGTAGAGGAAATCGATGTCCTCGCCCAGCCAGCCGCCCGGATGGCGTATCAGCCCGTTCGACCGGTAGTAGTGGTAGTACGACGTGTTGGGCGCAATCGGAATGATCGCCTCGAGCCCGTCGACGCCGGTGACCGCGGCCGCCAGCGGGATCGTGCCGTTGTATGACGTCCCCGTCATGCCGACCTTGCCCGTGGACCAGCCCGTGGCGACCACTTCTTCCTGGCCGTCCACCGTGGCGTATCCCTTCGCGCGCCCATTCAGCCAGTCGATGACCGCCTTCGGACCGAGCTGCTCGGGTGCGTCACCAACGGTCGGACATCCCTCCGAGAGGCCCGTGCCGGGCGCGTCAGAATGGACGACGGCGAACCCGCGCGGCACCCACGTGTTGATCTCCGAGGTCGCGACGATGGGACGTGCCGGCTGATACTTGATCGCCGGCTGCGACGTACGCGCCGGCGGCACGGCTCCAACTTCCTGATTCACGTTCCACAGAAACTTCCGGTCGCCGGAGGTCCCGGCGTAGTACGGCGAGGACGCGTAAATGACCGGGACCTTCAGGCCTTCGGTGTCCGTCTGGCGTGGACGGGTCACGTCCGTAAACACGCGATCCCGTTTGCCGTCGCCGTCCGAATCGAACTCGGTCTCCACCCAGAGCGTCTGCCGGATCCACTGCTCGCCATCCTGGAATCCGGGAACGATCTGCGCCTGGCCGTCGGCAAACACCGGCACGGTTTTCCCCGTCGTGGAGCCAGGTGCCTGGGCGGACGCGAACACACCGAAAAGGCCGGCGCACAGCGCGCTGACGACGAGCCGTAGGTTGAATCCGGTCGCAGGATTTCGGGACATACGAACCGGATTATAAGGTGCGGTCGCGCGGGTGTTGCTCAGACGGACTGTCGCCGGGCTCAAATGGGAGGGTGAAAGACCTCGGGTTTCGTTTTTGGAAAACCAGGATGGGGGGACGGGTCTTGCTCGCGCAAGCGAGACCCGTCCCCCTGCGATTAGAACCTCAGGCCGACGCCGGCCGTCAGGCGCCAGAACCCGAAATTCCCGATCACGACGTCCAGGTCGTCATCGTTCTCATTGTCTTGCAGGGCCCGGAAATATCGAATGTCCCCCCGGAAACTAATCCTGTCGGTGATCCGGCCCATCACGCCGCCGCCGACGTTGAACGCGAGGTCGTTGGTCGTGATGTCGTCGAACAGATCTTCCGCGTCGCTGATGCGTGACCGCACGAGGCCCAGGCCGGCGACGCCATATGGCCGCACGGGACGGTCCGTCGCGGCGAGCACGAGGCTGCCCGAAAACGTCGTCACGTTGCTGTCGCCGATCAGTGCGAAGTCGGTTTGCTCGCCGAAGAAATCGGGGCTGTAGCCGAAGTCGAATTCAAAGCCCGCGACGCTGCCCATGAAGGTGAGGCCGGCTCCCACATTGAACTTGGTGGCGGGCGCGTCATCTCCGAACGTCGTGCCGGCGAACGGCGTCAGGTAGACCTGTGCGCTCGCGTCTCGTACGGCCCCTCCGACCAGTAAAAGACTGAGCGCCCCGGTCATCAAAAGACGGTTCATCATGTCGCTCCTTGGGGGTCCCAACCCGGCCAGGGTGCAACGCCCGTGCCACTCCAGATGCGGCGACACCTGGAGCCGGATTACACAATCAACAGCGGGACGGACTGCTCAGAATGTCTATCGCCTGAATCGAAAGTGGCAGACCGGGGCTATTTGCGGAAGCGCACACGCACGCCCTGCTTCAGTTGATCGGACGTCATCTTCTGCAAGCTCGTGACGTTGTAGTCCCAGATGAGCGTGGTGCCGTCGCGGCGATGGGCGTTGTGCTCAATCACCTCGAGGGGCGACGTGATCTTGAACGACAGGCGGACGCCTTTGAACAGCTGCTCCATCAGCGCGACCGCGGATTTGTCCACGGGCATCTGGCTGAGGTTCTTTTGCTGCTCGGCGACTGGATTCTGAACCGGGCTCGTGACGAGCACGGTCTGGCCCTCGGCAACCACGTTCAGCCCCCCGAACGGCGATTCTATCGGGCTCGCTCCGCCCGCGTCGGGCCGCGCGCTCTTCGGCATCTCGATCTGTTTGAGCTTTGAGACCTGATCGAACCCGAGGAGGAAGCCCGCGCTCATCTTCAGCCCGTCTTCCTTCGCCGTAGCGTCGAGAAGCGTCACGCCGGACGGCAGCTTGCTCTGAAATTCCTTCTTGTCGTTCTCGAAGTCGCCCATGTTCGACTTCTGCGAGCTCAACATTTCCTTGCGGGCAGCGGCCAGATCGGGCTCGGTCGGCACTCCACCACCTTCCATCGACTTCTTCATGGTGGCCATGACGAGCACGAGAGGCTCCATGTCGAGGTCGAGCGACAACCCTGCCTTGCCCGACATGTCACGCTCGAGCGTAAGTGTCTGCTCGATGGCCAGGCAGCCGGACATCGCGATCGCCGAGATCCCGAGGACGGCGCTGGTGACAAACCTGTGCATGGTGACCACCCTTCCGGGATGGGTTATCGGCGGGGGGCCGGAGGATTTGTAGGGTGCGGGTGGCGTCCGGCCTCGTCGATGTAGGATCGAGGGTCCATTCATTCATCGCGACCAACGGGCGAGTCACGTGATTACCTCAGTGCCGTTCCCGCGTGGCGTGGCCTCACCGGACGGCACGCGCGGCTTCATCGAGATGGCGACCACAGGCGTTGCCGCTCTCGATTTGTCTTCCGGCATTGACCTCTGGCACGACACGACGCCCGCACGTCCGCGGTTGGTCATCGACGACGGCCTGGTCGCGCAAGATCTCGCCGCAACGCACGGTAACGTTCTGCGGTTTTTGCTTCTGTCCATCAGTGGCGGAGGCAGTGTTGTCCTGAGAACCGCGCCCCTGTCGCTCCCCGACGGGGTGTCGATCGACGACCCTGAACAGAACGTTCGCGTAGAGCTTTTCGGCGGCACGGATCATTTCACCGTCGTGTGGCGGATCGAGGCGCACTATCAGGGCGGCGCGCCGCCACCCGCGTCTGTCTTGGCGCGAAGCCATCGGGTCTTGCGTGGCGCGGCACGCGTCGACCTGGCCACTGGAGCGGTTACCACTCAGGCGGACCCTCCGAGCGTTGCCGATCAGCCGGTCCGGTTGACAGCCAGTGCCGTCGAGTCAGCATCGTATATCCGCGATCTGACCTGGCATGACTCCCCGTGGCAGGCTGACGGCCTCACCGCCGCCCTGGCGAAGCCGGATACCGGGGACCGGTTGCTGCTCAGGCGCTGGACATCATCCGGCGATGAGCTGAGTGCTGTGACACTCGCGGTTCATCGCGACTCGATCGCCGACGTCACACCGGACGGGCACGATATCTTCGTTCGAGTCGAACCGGACGGCAGAAGTGACGCGAGTCAACGCTGGGAGGTATTCTCAGTTGCCGCCGGCAAGCAGATTGGATCCGTGCCGTACGAACATGGCGCGACGTGGCCATGTGCGGTCCACGGACGCGTGTTTTATCTCGTCGAAGCGACCCGCGCCTCGGCTCCCCGCCGGACAACGCTGAAGGCATTCGACCTGGCCACGGGCCAGGAACTCTGGAGGAAGGTGCTGCCGGAGGCGGCGGTCGCCGCACCGCCCGCCCGGCGCATGTAACAGCGGGAGCGCACGATGCCCAAACCAAGAACACGCAAAGCACGCCGGCCTCAGCGACGAATCTCCGCCACCGAACGCAGCAATAAACGCATCGCGAAAAAGCGGGGCTTGATTCCCGAACAGGTCGATCGCCTGAAAGTCATCCGGGGCCTGACTGAATCCGGCTTCGCGAAGATCCCGATGGCCAAGCTTCGCCGCGCCGTGAGGCGCCTCGACTACTACGATTTGCCGCGGGTGCGCGAAGAGTTCCGCCTGAAATCGCAGACAGACGACCAGGGCGTCGTCCCGCCGCTGGGGCTCGCGCGCGCGCTTCGTGAGCTCGATAGCTCCCGCGCCCGAATGGTGTTCAGCCGATCCGTGGCGGGGGTGCCCACGGGTCAACGCGTGCTGGCACGTGCGCTCGTCGCGCCGCCGCCAACCGCCGGGTTGTTCCCGGATCACAGCAGCTGGGTGCCGCTCGGGCCGGGGAATATCGGCGGCCGCACACGCTCGATCGTCATCGACCCGACCGCGCCCGACACGATGTGGGCCGGCAGTGCCGGAGGCGGCGTCTGGATGACGACCGATGCCGGCGCGTCGTGGCAGCCCGTGGACGACCTGATGGCGAACCTCGCGATCTGCTGCATGGCGATGGATCCCGCCGCGCCGAAGACGATTTACGCGGGCACGGGTGAGGGGTTCAGCAACCTCGACGCGATCCGCGGCGCCGGAATCTTCAAGACGACCGACGGCGTCGTGTGGAAACAGGTGCCGTCGACGACCATAGAAGACTTTCAGTACGTCAACCGCATCGCCATCTCGAAAGACGGCAAGGTGGTGCTCGCGGCCACGCGGACGGGTCTCTTTCGAAGCGCCGATGCCGGGCTGACCTGGACGAAGGTGCTGAACGAGGCGATGGCGGACGTCGATTTTCATCCCACCGCCAAAACGCAGGCGGTCGCCGGCGGACTCAACAACGCCAAGGCATTCTTCTCGACCGATGCCGGCGCGACGTGGACGGAGGCGGCACATCCCGGGACGTGGAGCGGACGGGTCGAGGTGACGTACGCCGTGAAAGATCCCACCATCGTCTATGTCTCGATCGACGTGAACGGCGGCGAGATCTGGCGGTCGACGGACAGCGGCAAGTCGTACACGAAGCGCGCGAGCACGCGGCCCGACGGGCAGCCCGCGCGGTACCTCGGCGATCAGGGTTGGTACGACAACGTCATCTGGGCGGGCGACCCGACCAACGCGAACTTCGTCATCGCCGGCGGCATCGATCTCTGGCGAAGCACGGACGGCGGCAACAGCCTCGTGGACATCAGCACGTGGTGGGATCCGCGTTCGGCCCACGCCGATCATCACTGCGTCGTCGCCGACCCCCGGTTCGATGGCACGACGAACCGCCGGGTGTTCTTCGGCAACGACGGCGGCGTCTACAAGACCGACGACGTGCGCGCCGTCGGCAACAATGCCCAGCTTCCTCGGATCAACGGATGGGTCGAGCTCGTCAACACCTACAGCGCGACCCAGTTCTATGGCGGCGCGGGCAACCCGACGTCCGGCGTCATCATCGGCGGCGCCCAGGACAACGGCACGCTTTGTTTCGTTCCGGCGAACGGCACCGAACAATGGACGACGATTTTCGGCGGCGACGGCGGCTGGTGCGCGGCGGATCCCACCGATCCGAAGGTCTTCTACGGCGAGTACGTGTTCCTGAACATCCATCGGAACACGGACGGCGGCGCGACCGATGACGTCGACGGCGATCGGTACATCAGTGGCCAGTTCTGGAACGTGCCGGCGCGGCGTTGGGACTGGAAACCCATTCCGTTCACGATTACCGACGCGAAGAACCGGCAGGCGTTGTTCATCGCGCCGTTCGTCCTCGACCCGAACGAGCCGAACCGCATCCTGGGCGGCGGGGTCTCGCTCTGGCGCACCAACGACGCCAAGACACCGAACACGCCGGCGCGCGGGCCGTCGTGGACCGCGATCAAGCCGAGCGCCGGACCGCCGATCAGTGCGATCGCCATCGCCAAGGGCACTTCGGACGTCGTCTGGGTCGGCCACACCGACGGTCAGATTTACAAGACCGTCAACGGGACCGCGGGCTCCCCCGTGTGGCAGCGTATGGATCACACGGGCCCGAGCCCGTTGACGCCGCAACGGTACTGCACGGGCATCACGGTCGATCCGCGAGACTCGAAGGTCGTCTACGTGACGTTCGGCGGGTACGTTCGCGGCAACGTCTGGAAAACCACCGATGCCGGACTCACCTGGGCCAACATCGGGGCCGGGCTGCCCGACGCGCCCGTGCGCGCGCTCGCGGTGCATCCACGAAAGGCGGGGTTCCTCTACCTCGGCGCGGAGGTCGGGGTCTTCGCGAGCGAGGACGCGGGCGCGGTCTGGTCGCCGACGAACGAGGGCCCGACGAACTGTTCCGTGGACGATCTGTTCTGGTTGAAGGAGACGCTCGTGTGCGTCACGCACGGTCGCGGGATGTTCAAGATCGATTTGTCGGGCGTCTGACTGGTGCCCGGTCCGGCGCGCGACGTGCGGCCAATCGTTTCCGCTCGGCCGCGAAGAACGTGTCCCACGCGCGATAGGCCGGGGACGTGTGACGTTTGTCCACGAGGCCCATCTCGCCATAGGTCCGTGCGTCGTCCTCGGGAATGAAGATGGGATCCCACGCGAATTTGTAGCGGCCGCGCGCGCGGTCCGCAATGCGACCCCGCGTGACGCCCTCGTAGACGCGCACGTCTTTTCCGTCGCAGTAGCCGAGGTAGGACTTCACCGTCGCCTGCCGTGAGTCCGTGTCGCGAAGAAAGCCGCAAATCCGATCGCCGACGGCGTCCCAGACGATCTTGCCGACGCTGCCTGGCAACCCCGGCAGGGCCTTCATGTAAATGCCTCCGTGCTCCACCATGCACGGCAGGCCCATGTGCCGGTAGGCCTCCACCGCTTTTTCGCGGACGATGAGCTCGATGTCCGGAACCAGGATCTCCTGGAGATCCTGATTGACGACGCACAGCTCGACGCCGTGCCGCTTCGTCACGCGCCGCCACGTTGCGTAGTGCTCGAGTTCGGCGACCTTGAACCGGTTGGTGGTCAGAAAGTAGATCTTCACAGGAGCGACCTCAGGAACCTCTCCGTGCTCTTCGTCTTGTCGCGCGGGTCGAGCTCGATGATCTCCACGTCCCACTGCTTCAGCAGCTTTCGCTGGATGTCGTTCGAGCCGAACGCGGTGAGAAACGCGCTCGGAGCGCGCCGCCGATCCGTCGGCAGCCGGCTGCGCAGCTTGTTGAGCTTGTAGAGCAGGTAGCGGATGTTCAGGTCGCCGAGGCCGTAGCCCACGAACAGGAGGCTGCGACCGAGCGTATCGGACCGCAGCTTGAGGTCGAGCGCCGACTCGAGGTCGAGCCGGTCGAAGTAATCGGACTCGGTCAACACGAGGCTGCCCGGCACGCCGAACGACCCGTGGAACTTCACCAGGTGCGTGACGTTCGACGGCGCCGTCGCGATGTCCCTGATGCTCGCAATCGTGTGGCAGGGCCGCTTGTGCAGCGCGAAGGCCCGCTCGAGGACCCGGTCGTAATTGGTCGTGTAGATGACCGGCAGGTCCAGCTCGACGAGCAGCCGGTGAGAGACCGACGCCCGGATCGCGTGGCTGGGCGGGTTGAACAGCCGGTTGAGCTTCCGGATCAGCGGATCGATGCTGCCGCGCACCGCGACGAAGTATTCGGCAAGCTGGAGCCGGGTTCCGCTCAAGCGGTAGACGTCGGGGTCGTAGCCCAGCTCGTCCGCGATCTGATCGATCAAACGATCCCAGGACGGCAGTCCGAGCGGCTGCGACAGGCCCGCGCCCACGAACGGGATCAACCGATCTTCCTTGATCAGATCTCGAGGGGTCAAAAGACCTCCGAGGTCATTTTACGAAAAGCGAAACATGACCTCGGAGGTCATGGTAACTTGCGCCTGACACGTCGCCACGATCCTCAAGGAGAACGGACATGGAACGCAAGACCGCGCAGGACTTCGATCCCGAACTCTTGGTTCTCTTCGACGCCTACGTCCACGGACACGTCGATCGCCGCGGGTTCCTCGACAAAGCCACGAAGTTCACGGCGGGCGGCGTGACCGCCGGCATGCTGCTCGACATGCTCAATCCAAAGTTTGCCGAGGCCCAGCAGGTCCCCAAAGACGACAAACGCATCCGGGCGGAGTACCTCGAGTTCCCGTCGCCCCAGGGCAGCGGCAAGATGCGCGGCTATTTCGTGCGTCCCGCGGCCGGCAACGCGAAGCTCCCGGGCGTGCTCGTCGTTCACGAAAACCGCGGGCTGAACCCGCACATCGAGGACATCGCGCGGCGGCTCGCGCTCGACAACTTCGTCGCGTTCGCGCCCGACGCCCTGACACCGCTCGGCGGCTACCCCGCCTCGGGCGAGGACGAGGCCCGCACGTTGTTCGGGAAGCTCGATCAGGCGAAGACGCGCGAAGATATGGTCGCGTCAGCCGGATTTCTGAAAGCACGCCCCGAGTGCACCGGCCGCATCGGCGTCGTCGGCTTCTGCTGGGGCGGCGGGATGTCGAATTACCTCGCGACGCGTCTTCCGGATTTGGCGGCCGCGGTGCCCTTCTACGGCAGCGCCGCGCCGGCCGCGGACGTGCCGAAGATCAAATCGCCGCTGCTCGTCCACTACGCGGGCGCCGACACGCGCATCAACGAAGGCTGGCCCGCCTACGAGACCGCGCTCAAGGCCGCCGGCGTGCCGTACACGATGCACATGTACGAAGGCGCGCAGCACGGCTTCAACAACGACACGACGCCGCGCTACGACGAGAAGGCCGCGAAGCTCGCGTGGACACGGACGGTGGAGTTCTTCAACAAGAACCTGAGGAAGTAAGTAACCGCCAGAGCTGGTGGTCTGAAAACCTGTCGGTACGACGGGTACGGCGGGTCCAAGGAACGAGCTGACGATCGTCTGCCTTTTTTCTTACGCCTCATACGGGAGACTTTCCCGGCTTGAACTAAAGAAAAGAAGACCAGCGTCAGTACGTTCCTTGGACCCGCCGTACCGACAGCGGCTTTTCAGGCCCCTGAAGAACCAACAGCGAAATCGTCTCCTATCGGACGACGATCTGCGCTTGCGCCTGCCACTTCCCTCCCGGGCTCCGCACCTCGAGCCACAGATTCTGACGCCCGGGCCGGCGTCTCGACCTCGAAGTCGTACGTCTCGCCGGCGCCGATGAGCTGCTTCGCCGCTCGCGCCTCGCGCGCACTTGACGGCACCGGCGCGCCGTCCTTGGTGAGCGGCAGCCAGGTCACGGGACCGTCGTTCGTCTGCAGCGCAACTGAGAACACGTCACTGGGCGTGATGTTGATGAGCCGGACGCGATGGCGCGTTCCGGCCTTCCAGACAACCTGCGGCGCCGATTTGCCGTTGACGACTGTGACCCACGTCGGGTCAACGCCGCTCCTGCCCAGGATGAACACGTGATCGACCGACTCGTCGAAGGTCTCGCCCGGCTCGACGACCAGCATCGCGCCGTAGAGACCTGCCGTCAGCTGCCGCGGATCGTGCATGTGCGTGTGATACATGAACGTTCCGGTCCGTGGTGGGGTGAAGCGCACGACGAATGATCCGCCCGGCTCGATCAGCGGTGTCACCCGCTGGCCTGCTCCGCTCCAGCCGTGCACGCCGTCGTAGTAGCTTTCGAGCTCCATGCCGTGCCAGTGAATCGCGGTGCCTTCAGGCAGCCGGTTCACCAGCGTGATCTCGACGGGCTCGCCCCGAGTCAGCACCAGCGTCGGCCCTGGAACAGGTACCTTCACCGAATCAGCCTTGTCGCTCTCGCCGGTCAGCACGAATCCGAACGCAGGTACGTATCCGACGCCCTTCGATTGCGTTCGCATCTCGAGCGTCATCCGGCGGACGGGGGCCAGCTCGTCCCCTGGATGCCCGGCTGGCGCGTCGTGCTGGCCGTTCGCGCCGAGAACGGTCACTCCAAGAATCATTCCGGCCATGCCCGCCGACGGGTCGTGTGCGCCGTTCGGACTGTGGTGGCTGGCGTGGTCGCCTGAGGCGGCGCCCAACCGCACGTCCGGCGACACGTGAGCGCGGATATGGCAGTGAAACAGCCAGTTGCCAATCCGCTCCGGTGTCCACATCATCGCCATCGTCGCCCCCGCCGGCATGAGCTGGGTCACGACCTTTGGCTGCCCGCCGGCCGCGTGGCGCTGATCCCGGACGCCGTCGCCGGTGCTCTCGACGTCGAAGTAGAAGCCGTGCAGGTGCATGGTGTGAGTCTGCGTCGAGAGATTGAGGACGCGCCACTTTACAGGTTCATTCAGGCGTGCCGTCAGCCGTTCGGTGTGCGGCCAGGACAGCCCGTTCATCAGGAACGTGAGCTTTGGCGCGATCGCATCAAAGGCGGCTCCGGGATCGATCGCGCTGGCAACGGCCCGGAGCTGGTCGAGCGTCAACGCCGTCCAGTCTGTGATGACGAAGACCCGGTCGTTCGACGGTTCAGCACCCACCGGATCCACGATGAACGCGCCGGAGAGCTGCGTGTCGTTCACCGCCCGGAACATCAGCGGCATACCGGTGGTCGTTGCCCAATAGTGATACGTCCCTGCCGGTCCGGTCTTGAACCGAACCTGGCGCGTCTCCCCTGCCGGCACATCCAGCGGTGCGCACGACACGGCGCCCCGCTCGCACAGTCCAGAGACCCGCATTGCGCTCGTCAACTCGTTGCGGACGTTTGCGACAACGTCGGTGCCCTCCGGGATCCGCACGAGCGGCGCGGGCACCATCAGCGGCGACGCGCCTTCGCCGAAGGCTTCGATAGTGAGTGCAGGGCCGTCGTTGCCTTCGGGCCGCCAGAGGCCGAGACCCGCCCGTAACTGGAGCGTCCACGTGCCGTTTTCGAGCACGCCCGCCGTGCGGCGGTTGTCGTTGATGGCGATGGCGGGAAGTTGTGGAGCGAAGCCACCTGAAACGCCCGAAAGAAGAACCGCGGCGGCAACGACGAACGAGCTTAGTTGGAACGTGAACATGTTTGTGACCTCTCGCGACGTCCCTGCAAGAGGTCAATGCTAGCGGTCCGACCACCCGATGGCATGAGGGTCGGGTGAGGAAGTCGTGAGGAAAGAGTGCGCGCATTGGTTCGCAAGGTGGCCGGATAATGGGGCAATGCCCCTCATCGGTGGCCTGCTCGCTGGGCTCTTCCTGTTCGCGTGGATCGCAAGCGATGCGACAGTTCAGGCAACGACGTCGCAAACGTCTCCGCGTGACGGCGGCGGAGCGGCGCCGCGTGCACACATTTCAGGAGTTGTGGTCGATACGCGTGGACCGGTTCCCGGCGCGACGGTCACGCTCGAAGACACAAAACGACGCTTCCTCACTGCAGTCACCGATGTCCAGGGCCGGTTTGCGTTCTCGGTCCTTGCGCCGGAGGCCTACAAGGTGACGGCATCGACTGAGGAACACACTCCGACTCAGTTCGGTGCCCGGCGACCCAATGGCCCGGGGACGCCGATTGCCTTGACCGCGAACGAACGGGTGACGAGTCTTGTGGTGACGCTGGTGCGCGGCGCAACGATTGCGGGTCTGGTCCGCACTCCTGATGGCGAGCCGGTGCCGAACGTCAGCATCGCCGTGTCGCCGACCGGCGGTGCCCCGTTCCTCTGGCGCATCGTCACGACCGACCAAACTGGAGCGTACCGGTTCACTGGACTCCAGGCTGGCGCCTATCACGTGGCCGCCTGGGAGCGCGGATCTCGCCGGCTCCCCGTGTTCTACCCGGCCGTGGTCGATCCTGCTCGGGCCGTGGCCGTTGAGCTCGCCGACGGACAAGAACGGGATGGAATCGACGTTACTCTTGTCACCGGGGCGCCGACCAGGATTACCGGTATTGCGCGCGGCCCGAACCAACAGCCCATCCAGAATCTCAGACTGCAGCTCATGACACCCGTCTGGCCCGAGTCAGCGTTGGGCTCGCATCCCGTGCAGCCGGTCATGCAAGTGGATCGGGACGGCAAGTTCGCGTGGACGGATGTCACGCCGGGACGTCAGACCATTCGCGCAACGGCGCGATCGTCGAACGGCCATGAGGTGTGGGGTGCGGCAACAATCGACGTTCCCGGCAGCGGCATCGATGGTTTCGTGCTCGAGCTCGCGTCGCCACGCACGGTCTCCGGACATGTCGTGTTCATAGGCACACGGCTCAAAGCACCGGACCTCAGCAGAGTTGAGATCTTTCTCGATGGTCCTGGCGCCTACGGCAAGCAGGGCCCGATATTCGCCGAGGCAGATGGCTCGTTCAAAGGACATGCGTGGCCAGGGTTGCCGACGATTTGGACGGTCCTGCCGGACTCCTCCGACCCAGGCTGGTACCTTCGCTCCGCGATGCTGAATGGCCGCGATCTGCTCGACTTGCCGCCGGAGTTCGAGCACACGGTTGGCGACCTCACTGGTGTCGTGCTGACATTCCTTGATCAACCCACACGGCTCAATGGCACCGTGACCGGCGATGACGGAGCGCCGGTGACGGGGACGACAGTCATCGTCTTTCCGGTCGATCGTCAGCTCTGGAGTTCGATCTACCGGCGACTGCGATCGACGCGACCGGATTCCAAGGGGCACTTCGCCTTCGACAATTTGCCGCCGGGTGACTACCTGATGACGACGGTATCGGATATGGATCCCGGGAGTTGGAAAGCGCCAGCCTTCCTTGAAACACTCGTCTCCACGAGCCTACGTCTCAGCCTCGGCGAGCGTGAACAGAAAACGCAGGGCTTGCGCCGTTAGAAGGTTTCACCGAAGCAGTCGATCCAGCCTCAAACGATTGAATCGCTGAAGCATCACTGGGTAGCCGTTGAACAAGACATTGAAGAACATGAGCCAGCCGGCGGTGTCGAACCAACCGGCGAATGCCGACGCGCCCGACAGGACCATGACCAGGATGAAGGCCACGGCATGAGCGATCTCCGCGTCGACCATCGTCTGCCTGAGCTCGAGGAGGCCGCTTCGAGCACCAGACAATCTTAAGTTCGGGTTGAACCGGCGATACGTCTCGCTCCGCATCAGGTGCTTGAATGCACGAATGCCGAGCCATTCGTAGATCCACGTTCGTTCGACGCGCCAGGTCCTCAGATACCACGCGGGCCTCGGCAGCCTGAGCACCTGGCTGAACCCGGCAACCTCGAACAGCACGTATACGTTCACCGTCAGCGCCACGCCTGGCCCGCGAAGGCCGAACGTGACTACCGAGACGCCCAGCACAACGGCCGCCGTCAGCGGGAACGCAAGCGCGCCGAAAAACGCCCGCAGGTCGGACGGACGGGCTGCGGCGGCCGTCACCGATCCGCCGTCCTCACGATGAACAGACCCTGCTCGATGCTGCTCACGATGATCGTCCCGCTCTTGAAGAACGGGTAGACGCTCCACGCGCCGTTGAAGCCCGGCGTATTCGGGTGGTACGGCGCCGTGTCGAAGTACGCGACTTCTTTCGGATTGAGCGGATCGCTGATGCTCAGCACGCGCAGCCCGGACCGGTAGTTCGCCTGATACATCAGGGTGCCCTTGATGTAGAGGTTGTGATCGGTTGCGGCTTCCACGCCGAGGTGCTCCTTCGCGAAGCGCGGGTTCTCGAGATCTTCCAGATCCCAGATGAGCGTGCGTGTCTTTTTCGCGGTGCCGACGAACTCGTCGCCTTCGTCGTTCACGTAGAAGTAGCGCTGCGTTTCGTCGAACCAGCCCTGATGCGTATAGGCGACGTTCGGATACGTCGAACGGGAGAGCGTCTTCGTGTTCGCCTTGTCGGTGACGTCGGCGATGCTGATCGCCGTCTCGTTCGATCCGATGCAGATCTCACGCCCCTTGTAGCGCTTGTCCGGCCCCTTGTAGATGACGCACACCGCGTCGTGCGAGTAGCCGGTCTTGGCCATGCCGGTGGACGTGTCGCTATGGCACCCGACGAACTTCGGTGACTTGGGCTCGCGGATGTCCACCATGTGGAGGCCGCCGCCGCAGGTGTTCCCACCGCCGTTCGATCCCACGGGATACATGAAGCCCGAGTCTTCGTTGATGACGATGTTGTGGACGCTCGCGACGTTGCGATAGATGAGGTCCGCGGACACTTTCTGCGGCAGGCCGTTCGGCTGCGGCTTCATGGTCCGGAGGCGCGTGAGATCGAAGATCTGCACGCCATGCGGGCCCGAGCCGTCCGAGACGACGAACGCGTGGTCTTTGTAGACCTTGATCTCACGCCACGCGCTCGGACGGGCGCCTTCGGTGAGCGGCAGATCAGCAACCGTGATGGGCCGCGACGGCGCCGTGATGTCCACGAACGTCGTGCCGTCCGCGCGGCCGAGCAGGGCCCACTCCTGCTTCGTGACCGGATCGGTCCAGCCCCAGATGCTGCTCATCTCGGCGAACTGCCCGCCGGCGCTGAGCTTCGACGGCGGCAGGAACGCCAGGAGATTCGTCGCGCCGCAGTCGAAGATCTCGACCTTGCCGGCGCCACTGCAGCGGCGTTCGGTGCCAGTGTAGGGCGCAATCTCGTCGAGCGGCGTCGTGAGAATCGGATGTTCCTTCCACGCGCCGAATGAATCGCGTTCGTAGATCAGCACGCCGCCCGACCTGTTGTTGAATCCGGTCGCGCCCACGGCCGCGATGCCGCCTCGCAAGGACACCGCGCCGCCAATGCCGACGGGATCGACCCAGCTCGGACCGACGATCTTCGGCGGCCCGACGAGAACCCCGTCCGCGTTGCCGGCAAACACGTACACCTGGCCAACGCCGCCCGGCGCGCCGACCCAGATCTCGCGCTCGTCGGCGGCGACGGTGCTGCCGAAGCGATCGGCTCTCGTCGACACCGGCGCCGACAGGCGCGTCAGTTCACGCCATGTGAAGTTACCGGCGGGCGCCTGCCCGGTCGCCGGCGCGGGCGCAGCGCCACCCGCCCGTGCGCCCTGCGTCACGCGGCGAAAGACGTACACGGCGCCGTACCGGCTTTGATCGCCCGGCGCCGACACCATCGCGGTGTCGCCGACGATCGACATCTGCGCGCCGAAAAGATCGTTCGTCTGCGCGGACAGCGGCGTGAAGTTCCGCTGGAACGTCCACGCGCCATCCGCTCCGAGACTGAACTCGTGGACGATCCCGGTGCGGGTCGCGTGACCGCTGGCGCCGACGAGCAGCGTCCCGCCGGCCGCGGCGACCGAGTGCCCGAAGTTGTCACCGGCCGTCTCGCTGCCCGACGCGGTGAGCGTCGCCGCGTGCGTGAAGCCGCCTGTCGCACCCCGGCGGAACACATACACCGCGCCCGACGGCATCGCCGGCGGTTTCTCAGCCGCGTCCGCAGCCGGCGTCGGGAAAAACGCCCCGCGTCCCCGGCCGCTCAGGTTCACCGCTTCACGGCCGACGAACAGAAATTCACCCGTCGCCGCCATCGCGCGGCCGAACCGGACGCCATCGCCGGGCACACTTTTCGCCGGCACCGTGGCGGCGAACGTCCATGTCGCGTCGCGCTTCTCGAAGACATGGACTGCGTCCGGTCCCGCGCCGACGAACAGCCGTCCCTCCGCCAGCGCAAGCGATGACCCGAACAGGTCGCCAACGGTCGCGCCGGGCGCGGTCAACGTCGCCACCTCGCGCCAGCTGTCCTGGAGGCTGGCGCCTTTGCGATAGACGTAGACGGTTCCGGGCCGCGCGTAATTCGCGGGCTCTCCGGCGAAGACCTCGCGGTCGCCGACCAGCACCGCGGCGCCGAAGTTCGTGAACGAGCTGAGGCGATCACCAAGGGCGCAGATGATCAGGACGGCCAGACAGGCCAGAAGCCTTCCGAATGGGGGCATGGCTACCTCGAGGGTGGCTGAACTGGGGCGCAGTGTAGCACCGGCACTCCGGCAGCCGGCGGTCGGGCCACAGCCCAGGCGAGACATGGTCCCGCGAACGGCCGGCGCTCGCAAGCCATTGGGGGCGAAGCGACTACCGGCTGATGCGGAGCTATGGGTTTTTCGGATCGGCCGCGAAGAACTCGGCCGGCGGGAATCCGAACGGACCGGCAACGAGCATGCCCGGGAAGGTCTGGACCTTGATGTTGTACGCCTCGACGGCGCCGTTGTAGTAGTTCCGCGCGAACGCCACCTGGTTCTCGGTGTCCGTGAGGTCGGTCTGCAACTGCGCGAACCGTTCGGTGGCTCTGAGATCCGGATACGCCTCCGCGATCGCGAAGAAGGTGCCGAGCGCGCCGGTGAGGTCATCGTTGGCGCGCGCGGCCGCCGATGGCGTGTGTGCGGCGCCCAGCGCCGTCCGCGCCTCGACGACGCGACGCAGCGTGTCGCGTTCGTAGGCCGCATACCCTTTCACGCTTTCGACGAGGTTTGGAATGAGCGAGGCGCGACGCTGCAGCTGAACGTCGATCGCGCTCCAGGCTTCGCGGACGCGCTGTCGCGCACGCACGAAGCCGTTGTAGAGGACCACGATGGCAATGACAAGCGCGGCACCCGCGACGACGACGGCCGGGGTCACCAGCTTCCGCCTCCCCCGCCGCCTCCGCCGCCGCCCGCTGATCCGCCGCTGAAGCCGCTGCCTCCAGAACCGCCTGGCGTGGACGTGATCGTGCGCGACACGGCCGAGGAGAATGTGCCGAGGTTCGACGAGAAACCGGCCGGGTTGAATGTGGACGTACCGCCGTACCACGCGGCGGTCGCCCTCTGCATGTCGATGTCCTGGAACGCCCGGGCCCACTGATCGACGCACTTGAACGCGATCGCATACGGCAGGTACGCCGTGAAGATGTTGGCGCGCTCGGCGAAGGCCTGCTGCTGTGTCTCGGCGGTCTTCATGTATTTCGCGAAGCCGAGCGTCCGGCGCATCATCTCGCGTCCGAGAGCGGTCCGGCGCGGCATTCCGCCGGAAAGCAGCGTCAGCAGCGCGCCGGCGACAATCACGGGCAGCCCCAGCAGGCCGGCACCCAGCCTCTCGCCAAGGAGCACCGTGAGGCCGCCGCCCGCGACCATGGCCAGGAAGCCCGCGCCTCTCGACATCAGACGCACGGAGTTGGGGTTGCGCGGAAACCAGCCGCGGTCGACCGCGTCTTTGTAGAGCGCTTTCTTGGCGTTGGCGAGATCGTCGTAGAACTTGTTCTTGAGCTCTGAGATCTTCCGCGGCGATCCCGATTCGAAAAGGCCGGCCAGGACGATCCGCTCGTATTCGAGCAGGTCCGCATCCGCTGGCTTCAATCGTTCGAGCTCCCAATCTTGACTGCTGAACCAGCCGTCCTTGGGGATCTCGCGAATCGTGAGGTACCCGCGGACGGCCAGATCGACGATCGTCGCCGTGACGTCGAGCGTGTCGGCGCGTTCGTCGACGAGCAGGCCCATCTGGCCGGGCCGGGCCTTCTCCGGCGGCTCGAACTCGACGCCGATCGGCCGGCCGCCGAATAGCGGAACGCGCTCCTCCGGACCCTGCTGTGTGTGCACGGCCACCGCATGCCGATCTCGTCCAATCTGCCACCAGAGCCCGCCGATGCCGCCCACCGCGAGCAGCAACCCGAAACACGCGGTCGCGCCCACGAGTGGCGTCAGTTCGAAGAACTCGAGGAGCGTGCGCGGCTTTCGGACCAGGAGCGGGGTCGGCTCGGCCACCGCGCCTTTTCGGAGAGAGACGACGATGGTGACCTGTTCGCCCTCGGCGAGCGAACGGCTGGCGGCGAACGTCGCTTCGTCTGGCTTGAAGCGCGACTTGCATGTCTCGCTCGAGCCATTGGGACCCTGAAAACAGGTCACCTTCTGAATGGCTTTGTCAGGCGCGGTCACGACAATCGACCCGGCCGCCATCCGCACGGGCCAGACGCCGCTCGCATTCCAGAACAGCTCGTCATGATCCGGGAACGCGTTCAGGGCGCCCGCCACGCGGTAGGCAATCCGGTAAGTTTCCCTGCCGGAAATCTCCCGGTCCGGGTCGCCAATCCGAAATCGCCGGTTTGCGCCCTCGTCCTCCTCCTTGACCTGATGCGGGCGTCCGTCGGCCGCCGTCACACCGGACAGCGTGATGTCGTACTCGCGGTTGTTGACGACGTCGAAATCGATCAGGAATGGGATGTCGCGGTAAATCCCGTGGCGTGACAGTCCCCGGAAATCGACGTCGATCGCCTCGAGCACGTCGAGCGTGCCGTCGGGCCGGATGTCGATGCGGCTGGTGAACCGCTCGATCAGCCAACCTTCGTCAGCCGCACGGAGCGGAACGAACAGCGCGGTGGTGATGACCGCCAGCGCGAGGGCAGGGATTGTGGACCGCACAATCGATTGGGATTCTACCCTGCTGTCCCACTTGACATCCTAGTGAAAGACTGCGATCTTCACTAGGATGGCAAGTGAACACGTCGAACTGCTGCAGGGCACGCTGGACCTGATCGTCCTTCGCGCCCTTTCCACGATGGGCCCGCTGCACGCGTACGCGCTGGCGACGCGGCTGGCGCAGGTCTCGGACCATCCCCTCTCCATCAATCAGGGCACGCTCTACCCCGCCCTGGTCAGGCTCGAGCAGAAAGGGCTCATCAAGGGCTTGTGGGGCCAGACCGAGAGCCACCGTGAAGCGAAGTTCTACCGCATCACCAAAGCCGGTGAGACCGAGCTGAAGCGTCAGGCCGAGAAGTGGCACCGGCTCTCAGGACTCGTCAACAAGCTTCTGGCCGAAAGCTGAGCGCGTGACCGAGATCCGCCGTTTTCTGAACCGCCTCGTCAAGCTCTTCAGGCCCGGAAAGGCGGATTCCGACCTCTCACGCGAAATTGCGGCACATCTTCAGCTCCTGGAGGATCGCTTCGTCTCGCAGGGCATGAGGTGCGACGAAGCGCGCTATGCGGCGAAGCGCGCCTTCGGCGGCGTCGAGCAGACCAAAGAACTGCAGCGCGACGAGCGATCGTTCCGGTGGCTCGCCGGGTGGCCGATCGACCTGAAGCTCGGCGCGCGGATGCTCATCAAGACGCCGGGCCTCACCGTCATCGCGGTCATCGCGCTCGCGGTGGCCATCGGCGGCGGCGCGGCCTACCTCGAGTTCGTCAACGATTTCTTTCGTCCGACACTTTCCTTCGCGGGCGGCGATCGCCTCGTCGGGATTCTGAACTTCGACCTCTCGAAAGCGGACGTCGAGACCAAGTCGCTTCATGAATTCGGTCTCTGGAAGGGTCGGCTCAGGACAATCGCCGACATCGGCGTCGGGCGAGCCCAGGAGCAGAACCTCATCACCGCGGACGGCCGCATCGAGCCCATCCGCGGTATCGAGATCAGCGCGTCGATCTTCCGCGTCATCCCGACAGCGCCGCTCTACGGCCGGCCGCTTTTCGATGACGACGAAAGGCCCGGCGCAACGCCGGTGGTCGTGATCGGCGAGGACCTGTGGCGCGCTCGGTTCGGTGCTGATCCGGCCATCGTCGGACGCACGGTCCGGCTCGGCGAGACGATCCACACGGTGGTCGGCGTGATGCCGGCCGGCTTCGGGTTTCCGGTCAACAGCACGCTTTGGACGCCCTGGCGCCTCGATCCCGCGGCGGTCAAGCGCGGCGAAGGACCGGGTATCAGGATCTTCGGGCGACTCACGGATAGGGCGACCCTCGAAGAGGCGCAGGCAGAACTCGATGCTCGCCTTCGCTCCGCCTTCGCGGCCGGCGCCGCTACGGCGGACAAGTCGGCTTCGCCGCGCGACAGTGGGCAAGCCCGCAGCGGACCAGACATAGAACGTCGTTGGCTCGTCGAGCCCTGGGTCGAGTCGCTGTGGGTGTCGTCCAACATGCGCTGGCAGATGCGCGTCCTGTACGGCATCAACCTCTTTTTCATCGGTCTTCTCGGCATCTGCGCCGCCAACGTCGCCACGCTGGTCTTTGCACGAACCGCAACGCGTGAAGGCGAGATCACGGTTCGCACCGCCCTTGGCGCGAGCCGAGGCCGCATCGTCGCCCAGCTCGTCGCGGAGGCGCTCGTGCTCACGTCGATTGCCGCGGCGGCGGGCCTGCCTCTGGCGACGTTTGTGCTTCGCAGGATTCGCGAGATCTGGGTGGCGGCCCAGAACACGCCGATGCCGTTCTGGTGGAACGAGCAGCTCGGCCTCGAAACGCTGACGTACGTGGCGCTCCTTGTTGCGATCGCGTCGCTTCTCGTCGGCGGCGTACCGGCGCTCAAGGCGACGCGCGCGCAGATGCAAGCGCGGCTGAAAGAAGCCGGCGCGAGCGGCTCGACCATGCGATTCGGCAAGCTCTGGACCGGCGTCATCGTCACGCAGGTTGCGGTGACGATGGTGTTTCTGCTGGCGGTCGTCTCGATGGGCTGGAACTTCCTCGACCTCAACCGCCGGGTCACGGCAGTCGCGTTCCCGCGGCATGAATACCTGGTCGCCAACGTGGACATCGAAGACATGGCTTCCCAGGCGCGGCAGACAACGGTGCTCCGGGAGCTTCACCGGCGGCTGAACGAGGACCCGGGCATCATCAACGCGGCGTTCACCGTCCGTCTACCGGGCGGGAACGTGGAGGAGTTCTGGCTCGAGTTCGCGCAGCCGGAGATCGCCTCCGGCGTGAAGAAACCGGGCCATGTGCTGTGGGTCGGGAGCGCGCGCGTCGGCTCGAACTACTTCGAGACCTTCAATCAGGCGATCGTGGCGGGACGATTGTTCACCGAGAGCGAGGTCGAAAACGATCGCCACGTCGCGGTCGTCGACGAGTCGTTCGTCAAGCTCGTGCTCGGCGGACGGAATCCGATCGGCCTGCTCGCGCGCCAGCCGCCAAACGATGCGAGCGGCCAGCCGGGTCCCTGGTTCGAGATCATCGGCGTCGTAAAGGACCTGTCGCTCAAGCCGGACAAGACCACGGAAGACGCGATGCTCTACCGTCCCAGGCATCTGGGCGGCAGCAGTCTGGCCCGGCTCGCCATTCATGCCAAAACGGCCGACGCGCCCGCGCGCCTTCGCGCCGCGGCGGCGGCTACCGATCCCGAAATTCGCCTGACCGAGGTCATGACGATGGATCGGCTGGCGGAGACGGAAGCGCAGACCATGGGGTTCTTCACGACCGCGCTCGCGGCCATCGCGGCGGTGGCGTTGCTGCTTTCGACCGCGGGCATCTATGCCCTGATCTCGTTCACGCTCTCGAGACGAACCCGGGAGATCGGGATTCGCACCGCCCTCGGCGCGGCCCCGCGCCGAATCATCACGGGTGTGCTCTCACGCGCGTGCATCCAGGTCGGGATCGGCATTGTGCTGGGCGCCATCCCGGGCGCAGCGTTGATCGCGTTCGACTCGGAGGTCTCATCGAGCCGGGGCTGGTGGATGGCGTTGGTCGCCACGTCGGGCGTGGCGACCTTCATCATCGTGGTCTCGATGATCTCCTGCATCCCGCCGGTTCGCAGGGCATTGCGGGTGCATCCGACGGATGCACTCCGGACGAGCTGAGGACCGCAAGAGAACCGCTGGAACAATCCTCCACTATTCCGTTTTCGAGATCGGCGTAGCACGTTCCGGCGCCCTCCCGCTCGCCGCTTGCCGCAAGGCAGCGTGATTGCCGCCTCCGCTGAAGCTACGGCGAGCCAAGAGGGCCTGCCACGCGCCCGGCGGCGCGTGTACGAGAAGTCGCGCTCGCAAAGGTCGGGCGCCGGAACATGCTACGCCGATCTCGAAAACGCTCCAGAACGTCCGAGCAGGGGACGGGTCTCGCTTGCGCGAGCAAGACCCGTCCCCCCACGTTTCTCACGTTTGAAGTTCGAAGTTTGAAGTGTGAAGTTCTGAGTTCGGCCGCTAGGCCGGAGTGGTTTCGGCAAGCTTCACACAGTTCCGGCCTGACTCCTTGGCCCGGTACAGCGCGGTGTCGGCGGCATCCAACACCAGCTCCGGGCTGGAATGTCGTCCGGATCTGCCGGCGACGCCGGCGCTGATGGTGATGTCGATTCTGGTGCGCGTCCCGGGAGTTTTCGCTTCCGGCTCCTTCGGCTTCAGGGCGGGCCGGTCGGGAGCGCGCAGAAAGAATCTTGCATCGGCCACGGCCTGACGAACCGATTCGACGAATGGCGCTGCCTCTTTCGCCGAAAGGCCGCGAAACACGAGCAGGAACTCTTCGCCGCCATACCGGAAGGCGCGGCCGCCGCCACCGACTTGAGAGAGCTTGACTGCGACCATTCTCAAGATCTGGTCGCCGGTTTCGTGGCCGTAGGTGTCGTTGAGCTTCTTGAACTCGTCGATGTCACAGATGGCGAGCGTATACGTGCCTCCCAGCTGCTCCATGACGTGGTTGAACGCCCTTCGGCCCGGCAGCTCGGTCAGCTCGTCCCGGTAGGCGATGTCGTAGCCGTGTTCCAGCACGGCAAACACGAGCACGAGTCCTGCGGTGCCCGCATAGAGCAACAGCGCGTCGCGCTGGAGCGTCTGGCTCACGCCCAGAAACATCGCGGCCAGCGCCCAGAGCAATCCGGGCTCGGCCGTCGTGCGCCGGATGGCAAAGAGGATGATCAGCACCACGCCAGCGACCGCAAACGCCAGCAGCGAAGGAATCGAGAGCCAGCCCACGGCGACGGATCGCTCGCCCCAGCCGAGGAAGGCTTCCGCTCCCCGAAGATTCCCGCCGCCTATCCACACCACGCTGTACGCCTGGCCAACGACGGCTCCAATCGCGAGAAAGCCCTCGAACGACATGACTCCGCGCTCCTTGATCCACGCGAAGAGCATGAAGTTCAGCGGCAGCAGGAATACCGCCGCGAGCCCTGCGACGTGCGGGACGAGCGGCAGACGCTCCGCGATCCAGACGGTCAGGACGACCACCGTGGCCACACAGAGCAATCGAGATTGATCGTAGTACCAGCTCAGCAGCAGGGCCGCCGCACACGCGCCGTAGCAGAGGAACACGGCATAGGGCGCCGCGGCGCTTCGCACCACCTCTTCAGCCTGCACGGCTGAGGCAGCGAGCAGCAGAACTCCACCCGGGACGAACAAGCTGACCGGATGCCGCACTGTCGGGCGTTTGAGCGCCATGCCGTCGGAGCCGTGTGGCTATGCCACGCGGCTACAGTGACCTCCGGCGGAAGAGGAGGATGATCGCGAGGAGCCAGCCTGCTGCGGCAAACCACACGGCAGGCTGCTTGACGATTCCCGAAATCGCCGACGGTGTGGCCATCGTCTGGCCCGCCGCATCGGCCGCCGGCAGCGACGCACTTCGATCCGGGCCTGCTGTGCCGGCACCTTCGTCTCCATCCGCCGCCGTGGCCGCGGCCGCCGCCGCTGTGGCTTTGATCCCGGCCAGCTCGGCGCGAACGGTGATCAATTCATTCTGAAGCTGTCTGGCCACGACGCCGCCGACCGCGCCCGTCACCAGGCCGCGAGCGTTCTCGGCACTCTGTGCGGCCGTCCGCGCGAACTGGATCACGTCCTGACCGGTGTGATTGTTCGTGAACGCCTGCTCGGCGCGATTGAGGAAGGTCCTGCCCTGGTTGAGCGCCTCGCGTGCATAGCGCTCGTCGTTCGAACCAGTCGCGGAATCTGGAGGTCTCACCTTGGCCGACCTCGAGGCGAGCTCCATCGCCTTGCGGGCCTGGAGGAGCTGGTTGGGTATGCCGCCCATCACGAGCCCAGGCGTTGATTCGTACGTCGAGTAGTGCGTGAAGAAGAAGAGGTCGCCACTGATCGGGATCGCACGGGCCTGATCGGTCGGGCCTTGCTTCACGCTGTACAGCACGACCCGGTTGCTCGGATCGATGACCGCAAAGTTCGGCTCCGCGGTCGCCATGAGCCAGAACGTCTGGTACGGCGTCGTCACGTTCACCGCGACGGCGTTGTTGCCATCAAACGTGATCTCGCCGAGGTTCGATGCTCTGCCGTCGACCGAGACCGCCCACAGCACGTAGGTCAGGAAGTCTTTGCCGAACCTTTGCGCGGGCGTGAGTCCGGTGATGCCTCCGCGGTTGATGTCCAGCTCGACGAAACCGGGACGGCTGCCGATCTTGAGCTTCACGCGCGCGTCTGGTGCGAGCTGCGTCCCGCGCATGTGCACTTCCGTCGGACCGGCCAGGTGCCGGTAGCTCAGGATCTGCCCGTCCGGTTCACGCACGTTGACGACCGTCAGCGCCGACGCCTGCGACTGCTCCAACCCGTCGGCCGCGAGGACGTCTTTGGCGCAGATACTCACCGCCAGCACCCAGGCGCACAGCCAAATGGCGGCCGGTTTCAGGAATGGAAAGGTCACACTCGTTGCGTTCCATCCTGCGTTATCGACGGCTGGCGCCCGGCGCGTAAGGCGCGAAATCTGTGATCCAAAAAGTGAATGTCGACAACGTCTCAGGTCCGCGCGGGCTCAATGACGGCGGCCGAGATGGGTGGTGAGGGAAAACGCCCCCCATTCACGCGTTAGAGGGGGAAGGATGGCCATGGATCAGAAACGCTGGGACCGAGTCAAGACGCTGTACGACGAGACCCGCGCGCTCCCTGCCACCGATCAAACCGCGTTCCTCGCTCGAGCCTGCCTTGACGATCCCGAGTTGCAACGCGAGGTCCAGACGCTCCTCGACCAACCGCTCTCCACCGACAGCTTCGTCAGCATGGTGGGTGGGCCGTCGTCGAGCCTGGTCGCAGAGGCGATGGCGGAGGACCACGTGCCCCTGACAGGCCGTCGTATCGGGACGTTTGAAGTGAAAGCGCTCCTGGGCCGTGGCGGGATGGGCGAGGTCTATCGCGCTCACGATACCAAGCTTCGTCGTGACGTGGCCATCAAGGTGCTGCCCAAGGCCTTCACGACTGATGCCGGCCGCCTGGCCAACCTGGAGCGCGAAGCGCGTGTCGTCGCGTCGCTCAACAATCCGCACATCGCCGCGATCCATGGACTCGAGGAGAGTGATGGGGTTCGCGGTCTTGTGCTCGAACTGGTCGAGGGTGACACGCTCGCGCAGAGGTTGTCGCAATCTGCCGGATCGTCGCGGCCTGGTCTGCGACTGCCCGAGGTCCTCAACTACGCGCATCAAATCGCTGACGCCCTCGAGGCCGCGCACGAACGGGGCGTGACCCATCGTGATCTCAAACCGGCGAATATCAAGATCACGCCGGAGGGCGTCGTTAAGCTACTCGACTTCGGTATTGCCAAGGTCGTCGGGGGAGAAGGCCCGGGCATTGATCTCACCAAGACGCATACGGTACCCGCCGGCGCCACCGCACCTGGGGTGATCATGGGAACGGCCGGCTACATGAGCCCCGAGCAGGCGTGCGGAAAGATCGTCGACAAGCGCACGGACATCTGGGCGTTCGGCTGCGTGTTGTACGAGATGCTGTCGGGAAAGATTGCATTCGAGGGCGACACGCTCTCGGAGACCATTGCCGCGATCCTCGAACGCGAGCCGGACTGGTCGACGCTCCCGGCCGAGACCCCTCTATCGCTGCGGCGACTGCTGCAGCGCTGCCTCGAGAAGGATCCGAAACAGCGGCTCCGGGATATCGGCGATGCTCGAGTCGAACTCGAGCAGATCGCCCGCGCGCCCGGCGACGACATCGCTCCAGACGTCCTCATGCAGCAGACGACGGCGTGGCGCCGCCGCACCAGATGGGCTGCGGCAGCTGCGGTTGTGCTTGCAGCCACATCGACCGCGCTCGTTTGGATGGCGCTCACGCGGCCAGCCGCGCAAGGCGAAGCGCGCGTCACGCGCTTCACGGTGAATTTTCCGGAGAAGAGCGGCACCGTGCCGACGCTCAACCCAACCATCGCACTGTCAGCCGATGGAACGCACCTCGCACTCACCCCATTGCCGGGGAAGGGGGTGGTCGTCCGCCGGTTGGACGCCCTCGACGCGATAGAGGTGACCAAGGGCGGCTGGGGTCAGGCGCCGCAGTTCTCGCCGGACGGCAAGTTCGTGTCCTACATCGAAGGGAACGGGATCATTGCGAGCGTCAAACCGTTCCTCAAGGTGCCGCTGTCAGGCGGACCCACCGTCAAGTTGACCGACTACGACAACTTCCACAGCGGCGCCTGGTCAGACGATGGGTGGATCTACTGGACGAACACGTATCCGGGCGGAATCGTCCGCGTGCGCGACTCGGGCGGGCCCATCGAGCCCGTGACGGAGCTCGACGTCAAGAACGGTGAGCGGAGCCATCGCTTTGCCCACCTGCTTCCTGGAGGCCAGGCCCTCATCTATACGGTCGCATTCGCAGGCATCACCGTCTATGACGATGCGCGGATCGACTTGTGGGACTTGAAGACACGTCAGCGGAAGACGTTGATCACCGGCGGCAGCGGCGCCGTCTATTCTCCGTCGGGCCACATCGTCTACGCTCGCGCGGGAAAGCTTCTCGCCGCGCCGTTCGATCTCCAACAGCGACAGGTGACTGGCGATCCCATCCCGGTGGTCGACGGCGTGATGATGAGCCAGAACAGCGGTGCCGCGCACTTTGCGATGTCCCGCCGTGGCGATCTGGCGTACGTGCCCGGCGGCGTCGAAGGGGGCAATCGCGAGCTCGTCTGGGTTGACCGTTCTGGCAAGGCTGAAGCGTTGTCGTCGCCGTCGCTCAGACCGGCCTCCTATCTCTACCCACGGATTGCGCCCGACGGCCGATCGATGGCCGTCGAAATCGAGGGGCCGAATCACGATTTCTACTTCTACGATTTCGAGCGCACGGTCTTCAGCAAAGTGACCACGGACGGCGTGAGCCACAATCCTGTCTGGTCGTGGGACGGCAAGCTTCTGGCCTACAGGTCCTGGATTGCCGGCGGCATGAGCATGTGGATGATGAACGCGGATCGAAGCGGCACGCCCGTGCGACTCGATCCAAAGAACATACGGCAGAACCCGGTCTCCTTCTCCCCGGACGGGAAGTTCCTGGCGTTCGACCAGAAGGACGCGCAGACCGACGATGACGCCTGGATCCTGCCCTTGTCGGGCGGAGGCGAGGCGCGGCCAGTCTCCCGCCTGCCGAAGGTTGGCGAAGGGTCAGCCAAGTTCTCCCCGGACGGCCGCTGGGTCGCGTATTCGTCGACCGAGTCGGGCAAGCCGGAGATCTACGTTCAGCCGTTCCCCGCGCTCGGACCGAAGATCCAGATTTCGACTGCCGGCGGGACCGATCCGGTGTGGCGACGGATGGGCGGAGAGCTCTACTATCGCGAAGGCGGCAAGATGATGGCGGTCTCGGTCGTGACGAGCGGACCGGAACTGCGAGCGTCGGCGCCGAAGAAGTTGTTCGAGGGCGCCTACTATACGGGCACGGGCGCGTCGTGCGAGATGGGCGGGGCGTCAGCCGCCAACTACGACGTCACGCCCGATGGTCAGCGCTTTCTGATGGTCCGTGACAACAGCCGCGGCGGGTGGGGCACCCACGCGATCGTCGTGCTCAACTGGGCAGAGGAGCTGAAGGCCAAGGAGCGTGCGCGCGCGGAAGCCGCCAAGCATTGACGCGCGCAGTGTCCATCGTCAACCGGAGCGAGCACCCGACAAATCCGCGCGCAACCACGCCTTGGCGATCGTCCACTCGCGCACGACGGTCGCCTGCGAGACCCCGACCACTTCGGCGGCTTCGTCGATGGTGAGTCCTCCGAAGTAGCGCAGCTCGACGATCCGGCTCTGCTGTGGATCGAACGCGGCGAGACGTTCAAGCGACTCGTGCAGATCCAGCACGTCGATGCCGTTCTGTTCTGGCGCAGCTACTTCATCTGCCACCAGCGTGATCCGCTCCCCATCGCCACCCCGCTTTTCAGCGCGGCGTGCACGGGCATGGTCCACGAGAATCCGTCGCATCATGCTTGCGGCGACACCGAAGAAGTGCGCGCGATTGCGCCACCGCACTCTCTCCTGATCGATGAGACGGACGTACGCTTCGTGAACGAGGGCGGTCGGCTGGAGCGAGTGACCCGGCGTCTCGCGAAGCATGAACCTGGCGGCGAGGCGTCGCAGGTCGTCGTAGATGAGCGGGACGAGCTGGTCCAGCGCCTCCGGGTGGCCGTCACCCCACGCAATCAGAAGTTGCGTGATCCCCGCCGTCTTCGGGTCGCTGCCGGCCATTCCTGCGGCCTCAGGATAGGCGAGATCCCACGCGCCCGGTGAGGGAATTCCCGCCCGGATTACGCGTTCTGAGAAGGGAGATCAGCCATGAGCCAGCGCGCAGGTTCGCTCCTTCTTCTCTTTGTCGCATTTCTGCTCGTACCGCGAACCGGGCTCCCACAGAGCCTCACAGGCACGTTGATCGGCACCGTGAAAGACGAACAGGGCGGCGTCGTTCCCGGCGCGCAGGTCACCCTCAGCTCGCCGGCTCTCATCGGCGGACCGTCCAAATCGGTGACAAACGAAAGAGGGCAGCTCCGATTTCAGGCCCTGTCTCCCGGGCTGTACACGCTCGAAATACAGAAGGACCGCTTTGCCACGCATCGTGACGAACAGGTCACCGTGGGTGCAGGGGCGACCATCGAACGTGTCGTCGTACTGACGGTCGCGGGCGTGGCCGTGGCGGTCGAAGTCGAGGGCGGCTCGCGCATCGAGGCCAGAGGCAGCGGCTTCGAGACGCGCTTCGGCCCCGACTACATCAGGAACATCCCGGGACGCCGGTTCAGCATGTTCGACCTCTTGAAAGTGGCTCCTGGCGTCTCGCCGACGACCGTGGGGAACGGCTTCGGCGTGACGTTGTCGGCCTTTGGCTCCAGTGTCAACGAGAACGCGTTCCTGCTGGATGGCACCAACTTCACCTGTCCCTGCAGCGGCGGAGCGGTGGCCCAACCCGGCATCGACGTCATCCGGGAAGTGCAGGTCCAGACGGTGGGGGCGTCCGCCGAATTCGGCAACATCCAGGGCGCTGTGTTCAACGTTGTCACCAGGCAGGGCGGCAACGTCTTTCAGTACGACGCGGCGTACTACTGGCAGGGCGCCGGCCTGACCGCCCAGCCGGTCGTGCTCCCCGTTCAACGCGGCACCCAACCGGAGAGCGGCTACGAGCGATCCAGATACCGTGACTTCACGACCAATCTCGGTGGGCCGGTCATGCGCGACAGGGTGTGGTTCTTCATCGGGTATCACCACATTCGCGATTCCGACAGTCAGCCGGGCACCGACCCGGCATTCCCAAGAACAGATGCGCAGGACAAGCTGCTCGGCAAGCTGACGTGGCAGATCTCGCCAACCCTTCGTCTGGTGTCGAGCTTTCACAACGAGCTCTGGGTCAGCCTCGAGCGGCCGACGCTCGTGACGCCGTTTGAAACCACCTTGCGATTCACAGGAAGAGTACCGACCACGACCTTCGCACACGTCACGCACACGCCTTCCAGCAACACGCTCTGGGAAGCCCGGGTGGGTCGGTTTGTTCTCTCGCAGGACAACGAGCCAGCCACCGGCAGCATCACGACACCGAATCGGTTCGATCGCGTGACCGGCGTGTCGAGCGGCGGCCCCCCGGACTTCGGCGACTACAACCTCGTGCGGACGACGGCCAAGGCCACGATGACCCATTACCGCCCGAGACTGCTGGGCGCCGACCACGAGTGGAAGGTGGGCGGGCAGGCCGAGAAGGGGCAGCACCACTCGCTCCTCATCATCCCGACCGGGGTGCGATACATCGACAACAGCGGGCAGCCGTTTCGGGCCGTGTCTCGCGATCCGGCGACGCCCGGAGGCGAGTTCATCACGGCGGGCGCATTTGCCAGTGACGCGATGACGATCGCCGATCGGCTGACGATCAACGTGGGCGTCCGGTTCGACCACAGCCGCGCCATCAGCCCAGACCGTCCCGCGAGCGATCTCGCCGGGCAGGAGACAGATGCCACCGTGGACGGCCTCGGCACGCTCTACACCTGGAACGTCTGGTCGCCGCGCCTGGGCGTGACGACCAGGCTCACCTCGGACGGTCGAACGATCCTGAGGGCGAGCTTCGGGCGATTCCATCAGGGCGTACTGACGGGCGAACTCGGCCCGATTCATCCTGGCCAGACGCCAACCACGACCATGGAATTCGAAGCGGCCACCGGCGCGTATACACGGCTGATATCGGTGAGCGATCCCAACGACGACCTCCGTCTCGATCCCGAGACCAGGACGCCCCGAACGGACGAGTATTCGGTGGGCGTGGACCGCGAGCTCGGTCGCGGGCTCTCGGTGACCATGGCGTACGTCCGCAAGAGCGGCGGTAACTTCATCAGTTGGACCGATACCGGAGGGATCTACCGCGAAGAGACGCGAACGCTGGCCGACGGCCGGGTGATGCCGGTGTTCGCGCTCACGAACGCCAGAACCAGCCGCCAGTATCTGCTCACGAATCAGGACTACTACTCGCTGACCTATAACGGTGTGGTGACTGCCGTGGAGAAGCGACAGTCAAGCGGGTGGCATGCCTTCGCGTCCTACACGTGGTCGCGGACCTCCGGAGTGCTGCCCTCGAGCGGAGCGACTGCCGGGGATGCCCAATTGAGCAGCACCCTCGGCGGCGGCACGTTCGGGAGCGACCCGAACCACCTGACCAATGCCGAAGGGCGACTGCCGAACGATCGGCCGCACATGTTCCGCGGCGCGGTGTCGTGGCAGGTGCCGCGCATCCGGTTTCACGTTGCGAGCAACGTCCAGCTCTTGAGCGGCAAACCGTGGGCGGCGACCGCCCAGGTCTCGCCGCTGCCACAGGGCGCCCAGCGCGTCCTGCTCGAGCCGCGTGGCACGCGGCGGCTGCCGTCGCTGAAGATGCTCGACGTGCGGGTGTCAAAGACCGTGACGGTCGGCGGCCTCGGGCGCGTCGAGTTCCTGATGGACGTCCTGAACACGTTCAACCAGGCCACGGAAGAGCAGCTGGCTACCGATAACTTGTTCAGTCCGAACTTCGGGCTGCCGACGGTGTTTGTCGATCCGCGGCGCGTGATGCTGGGCGCGCGCCTGAACCTGGGACGGTGAGGAGAGACGCAGGCTTCAGCGAAGCGGGATTTGGTAGATGTTGCGCGAGCCCGTTTGGCGAGAGAACACATAGACGTTCGGAGAAGGGCCGGGACCAACATCGCCGTGCGGAATGATTTCAACGCCAGGTAGCGCGGCGATCTCAGCTTCCGTGCGAAAACCGCCCGATGGCAAGGGGGGCAGCACCGATCCGTTCGCCAGAGGCAAGACGTACGTGCGCCCGCTGTTCGGCTTCAAGAGATAAAGGCGCGAACCATCAGGGGCCCAGCGAAGACGCCCGCCACCTCTTGCTTCGAGGAACAGCATGGGGTCGGCGCCAGTCAGCGAAAAAAGCCAGATTGACGGACTACTGCCCGCACCTCTCATTCCGCTCATCCACCGTCCATCGGGCGACGTCCGGCCAAGGTTTGATGACCCGGTGTTCACTTGTTGCGATCCGGAGCCGTCCTCATTGACGCGCAACACCGCTCCTCTCTCGGCGTCTCCCGCCTGGGTGCGGCCCGAGGTCCCGGCGCGGAAGACAATCTCGCCCGCGGGGCCGAAACGTGGGTCGAAGCCGCGGGCCCCCGGAATGCGGCGAGGTGTGGTACGGCCGTCGAGGGAGGCCAACCACACCTGCTCCCCGCCATCGCGTTCCACGACGGCTGCCAAGATTCGGTCGTCGCGTGAGAGATCAAAGCCGGTGACCAGTTCGCCCGGGAGCAGGCGTTCGGTGCGCCCGCTCTTCACATCGGTGACTCGCAGCTCAGCGGCTCCCCATCCAAACGCGCTGACGAGGTAGCAGACCTTCTGCCCATCGGCTGACAGGAGCGGCGCCGACGCGAAGCCTTCCAGAGAAATCTGACGCTCGCCGGCGACCTCATGCAGCCAGACCGCCTGTTGACGGACGCCGACCGACGTAATGAGCGATCGCCCGTCCGCACTGACCGCCAGGCCCTGCTCCTCGGTAGGGCCGGACGTCAGCTGTTCGACTGCTCCATTCGGAAACCGCTGCCGCCAGAGGTGAGACCCGTCACCAGAATTGGCGCTGAAGTACATCCAGAGCCCGTCGGGGGACCAGCCCGCATAGGCGCAACTGGCCGCTGGTGGACCGACCGTCTGTCCGCTCGATGTCCCGTCAAACGGTACCAGGCGACATGGGAGAAACGCGCCCGGACCGTCCATCTCGGCAAGGAGCACCCATCGCCCGTCGGGCGATCGATACGATCGATGCGCCATCCCTCCTGGCACGGTCGGGAAATAGAGAAAACGAGAATCGTTTCGACTTTCGGCGGACGTGACGATCCCCATGATGCCGCGTTGGCCGGTCTTGTTTTCAGAGAAGAGAATCTCGCCGCGTCCGTGCCATGTGAGCCCGGACGCGTTCGGCAGCCACCGGTATGGTGCTCCCCGTACTACAGGCACGACCCACGTGTCCCAGTCCTGTCCGGCGGTGTACGCGATGCGCGTGCCGTCGGGCGAGAACACCGGGCTCATCTTGCTGACGTCATCGTGCGTCAACTGTACCGGCTCACCGTCTGGCAGCGGCTTGATATAGATCTGTCCGGCACTCCGGAGTCTGCTGCCGGGACCGCGGATGAATGCCAGCATGCGGCCGTCCGGCGATAATGCCGGCTGCGTCGCGAAATCCGTCAATTTCGTCAGCTGCACCCAATCCGACCTGCCCGTTTGTCGCGACGGCTGACTCCAGACGTAATAGGCGGGAATCGCCGCCAGCCCCGCGCCGACGAGCGCGAACGGCGCGAGTCGTCGCCACGGTCTGGCGGGTGGCGGCAACGCGCGTCCCGAGACCACCGGCACCGCCTCCGACTGCCGCGCCACGCGCCGCAGATCCACCACCAGATCGCGCATCGTCTGGTAGCGCTCCGCCGGGTCCTTCTCCAGCGCCTTGTCGACCGTCATCCGCAACGCGATCGGAAGGTGCTCACCAAGCGGCTCCGGCGCGCCATGAATGACGGTCTGCAGGATTTCGAGATCGGTGGCGCCGGTAAAGGGCCGGCGGCCGGCCAGCAGTTCGTAGAGCACGACGCCAAACGAGAAAACGTCGCTGCGCGCATCCAGGGGCTTTCCGGAGGCCTGTTCCGGCGACATGTACGCGACGGTGCCAATGACCACCCCCGGGCGTGTGTCGCCCGCCGTGATCGCGTGCGCCGCCGCGGCGTGTGTCGCACGGTCTTCCAGCTTCGCCAGCCCGAAGTCCGCCAGCTTCGCGTAGCCACTCGTCGTGACCAGGATGTTTTCCGGTTTGATGTCGCGGTGCAGAATACCAGCCGCATGCGCCGCTGCCAGCCCGTCGGCCACCCCGACCAGCAGCTCCACGACCTGGCGCGGCGAGCGCGGCTCGCGCCGCGCCCAGTCCTTGAGCGTGCCGCCATCGACGAACTCGGTGACCAGATACTGGCGGCCGTCGAATTCCGCCGCCTCGTGCACGGTGAGGATGTGCGGATGATTGAGCGCCGACGCCATCTTCGCTTCCTGCTGGAAGCGGCGGCGCGCCGATGAGTCGGCCAGCTCGGACGACAGCAGCTTGATCGCGACCGGACGGTTCAGTCGCGTGTCCACCGCGCGATACACTTCGCCCATTCCACCCGCGCCGATCCGCCGCTCGATCTGGTACGCGCCGAGTCGCTGCCCGTCCAGCGTTGTCGTCCTCGTGGCGTCCTCGATGAGCATCGCCGGCGTCTCCAGGAAGCCCGCCGCCGCGTCGTGCGACGTCAATAACTGCTCGACCTCCCGCCGCAACGCCTCGTCGCCGCGGCAGGCTCCCGTGAGAAACGCCGGGCGGGCGTCGGGCGGCAGCGCGCGCGCGCCGTCGAACACATCCCTCAAACGTGTCCATTCGCCGGGAAGCAAGCTCATCGGTTCGAGAGGCCCGATTCTATCCCTGTTAGCGCCCTGCTTTGCGTTTCAGGTCCGCGCGAGCTCAATGGCGGCCGCCGACATGGGTGTACACGACGTGGGCGCTCATGATCGCGCCGACAGCCGCTGAAAGAGCCAGGCTTTGGCCATGGCCCAGTCCCGTTCGACGGTCGCTGTCGAGACCTCGAGCGCTTCGGAGGTCTCTTCAATGTTCAGGCCCCCGAAGAATCTCAGCTCGACGACGCGGCAGAGCCGCGCGTCCACCGACATGAGCTGATCGAGAGCCTCATCGATTACCAGGACATCGACGCCGGGCGGTGTCGCCGGCTCCATCATTGGCTCCAAGCCGATGATGGTTACGCCGCCACCGCGTTTATCCGCCAGCCGCCGGCGAGCGTGGTCCACGAGGACCTGGCGCATGACCCGTGCGGCGATCGCAAAGAAATGAGTGCGATCGCGGATGATCATGCTGTCGTTATCCACGAGTCGCAGGTACAGCTCGTGAACGAGGGCTGTTGGCTGGAGGGAAGGATTCCGCTCAGCCCTGAGATGCGCGCGTGCAACGCGGCGCAGTTCGTCATAGACCATGGGGACGAGCTGGTCGAGCGCCGCGGCGTCGCCTCGGCGCCACCGGAAAAGAAGGGCGGTCACCGTGTCACGCGGCTCTTCGGGCATTGGTGGCGGCTCGCCAGTTTACGGGAAAACTCGTCCTGCTTTGCGCCCGATTCCATCGGGGCCGGATGCCGTCCAGGTCCTGACCGACCGACGGCGATCCGCGCGAACGGCCGATGATCTGGTCTTCCCGAATCGGAAAGGCGACGCGCTCCGTGAATCGAAGTTGCTCACGCAGGTGTTACAGCCGGCCGGGAACGGGCAGGGCTTGCACGCATCACGTGCCATCAGTTCCGCCACGTGTATTCGTTGCCCTGAACGACCTCGGCATCCCGAGGAAGATCGCGTAGGAGCAGCACAGGGCGCAGCGCAGCGAGGGCGCCACGCGAACGGAGCGGGGCATCAGGGGTCCCCGCCTGTTTCGCAGACGCTCGCTTCGCGAGCTGCTTCGGCGAGGCAGGCTGAGCGTGTAGGGTCCGGGGACGAAGTCTCCGGATCAATAGAACGAAGTCCCCGACAAGAGCCGAGCGAGCTGCGCGAGCGAGGCCACGCGAACGAAGCGCAACTTGCCTGAGTGATTCTCAGAGGAGGCGAGTTGCGCGAGTGAGCGTGTGGGGGGTCCGGGGGCGAAGCCCCCGGACCAATGTTGGTTAGGCGCCGCCCGGAATCGAACCGGGGATGGAGGTTTTGCAGACCTCTGCCTTACCGCTTGGCGACGGCGCCGTTCTCGTCCATGACCGCGCATGGCGGAACCATGCGCCCGATCGAGACCTTTCAGTTTACACCAGCCGCTGTTGACAACCGGGCTCCGTCGAGCGTTCAATCGACGGTCACTTTCGCGCTCATCCGAGGAGGAACACTTTGAAGCATCCGCTGGTCGCCATGCTCGTCGTCACGCTCTTCTCTGTTTCGGGTTCGAGCCCCATGCTCGAGGCGCAGGCGCCGCCCGATCGCGCCGCGATCGAGAAGACGCTGATGAACAACGAGATCAAGATCCTCGAGGCATTCGGCAAGCGCGACGCCGCGTTCCTGAAGAGCATGATCGCCGACGACGCGATCGGCGTGGACATGATGGGCGTCTCACCCACCGCCGACTTGCTCAGAGAGCTCCCCGCGCTCGACCTGAAAATCAGCGAACAGAAGCTCACCGACTTCAACTACCTCTGGATCGACCCGAACACCGTCGTCGTCACGTACACCTGGACCGGCACGGGCACGTTCATGGGCCAGCCGCTTCCAAGCCCTCTCTACTCGTCGTCGGTGTGGCACAAACGCGCCAACGGCTGGCGGTCGGTGTTTCACCAGGAAACACAGGCCGCCCCGCCGCCGAAGAAATAGCTCAGGGCACGCGACACCGATCTGGAAAACGGTCCAAGATGGGGGAATTTGCCCGGTCAGCCGGTCGTTGTGTACACTCAGGAATCTGACGAGGGCGGGAATAACTCAGTGGTAGAGTGCGACCTTGCCAAGGTCGAAGTCGCGGGTTCGAATCCCGTTTCCCGCTCCAAAATTCATCTGGGGGGCTTCGCCCCCGCAGACCCCCCGACGGCGTCGCTCGCGGGGACCCCATGATCCCCGCTCCGCTCCGCCGGGCTCGCTTCGCTCGTTCGCTTCTGTTAGAGCTTCGTCCCCAGACCCCTTGCACGCTCACTCAGCCTGCCTCGCCGAAGCAGCTCGCGAAGCGAGCAGAAGCCGAGCGTCTGTTAATATCCCGAAGGTTACCTATGCGAACGACCCGATCGGGTTGGGCGCTCCTGGCCGGCGCGGCGCTGGCCGTCGCGACCTCGATCTGCGTCGTCGATCGCTACGGACCGCCCGTCGGCGCGCCGACACGATCCGACCTTCCGGGATACGAAGGGCCGCCCGTCCGGTATGAACGCCACGCTCTGCCGTCAATGAGGCAGTTCAACCGGCCGACTCAGCGGCCACATCTCGATCCTCCCCTCCCGGACCTGACGCCGATGATCCTCTACATGTCGCCGGGGTTCCAGTCGGCGCCGCGGTAAGTCTGGCCGGGCGAAGCGTTTTCCAGTTCGGCTAAAGCGTTTTCGAGATCGGCGGAGCATGTTCCGGAGCCCGACCTTTGCGAGCGCGACTTCTTGTACACGCGCCGCCGGGCGCGTGGCAGGCCCCTTGGCCCGCCGTAGCTTCAGCGGAGGCGGCAATCACGCGGCCTTGCGACAAGCAGCGAGCGATGCGTTTTCGAGAAGCGTGTAGCAGGCTGCAGGCCGAATTTGCCGCAGCGCACCTGACGGTCTGTTCAGCGGAAGGCGCGCGAGCGTGCGGCTGAGGCCAGCAGCGTGCTACATGCTTCTCGAAAACGCTCTAGTCGATCGCGCGATACACGAACTGGCGGAAACGGACCTCGCCGGCCCCCGCCGCGTAGATGGCAGGACGCAGACTCAGGAACTCGCCTGCCACGTTGTGGTGGTAACCCGACACTTCCATCGCGGTGCCGAACCGCGTCCACGCCCGGCCATCCGCACTGTAAGAGATCGTGACGATGTGACGGTCGTTGCGCAGCCGGATGCGGAGCGATCGCCCGAGCGCACTCGGGCGCTCGAGCAAGCGCTCGGTCCCATAGCGATGCAGGATGAATCGCGTGGGCGAGACGCCGAGGCCGGCATACAGCCTGCGGTTGTAGAACAACAGCACGCCGGCGGTCGCGTCCGGATCGGGATCGATCGTCACTTCAACCTCGTACGCGTGGTCCCCCGCCACGAACGAGAGCGGCGCACAATCGGCGGGCGTCTTGCCCTTGGCGCGCATGACGAGCGCACCGTTGTCATACCGCACGCGCGCGCGATCCTCGTCGGTGCCGGCGTAGAACCCCCACTGCACGCCCATCTTGTTCGTCGAGAAGTCGTCGGAAAGCGCCTGACCATGCGCTCCGGCGCTGCGCGCCGGCATGGAAATCGGACGCGCGGGATCCGGCGTGACCGTCTGGAACCAGCCGTCGGGCGTCCATTCGATCGGCTCGAGCAGCGTCTGGCGGCCAAGCGTGTAGAAGCCGTTCTCGTACGCGTGATAGATGATGAACCAGCGGCCGGTCGGGCCCTCGACCAGCGTGCCGTGCCCCTTCGACCACCAGCGCTCAGTTGCCGACCGTGTCCGGACGATGGGGTTGTAGGGCGAGTTCTCCCAAGGCCCCTCGATCGTCTTCGACCGTGCCGCAATGATCATGTGGCCGGTGGGCGGACCGGCGGTGCCGCCTTCGGCAAGCACCATGTAGTAATAGTCGCCGCGCTTCAGGATCTTGGGCCCCTCCTGCGAGAAGCTCTCCACGACCCACTCTTCCGGATACTTCCATCCCTCGTAGATCCGCTTTGAAGGTCCTGTGACGGAGAGTCCGTCATCGGCGAGCGGCACCAGTTCGCCATTGCTCAGAAACAGGAACCGCTTGCCGTCCGGTCCGACGGCGTGGCCCGGGTCGATGCGCCCGACCTTCAAATCGATCGGATCGCTCCAGGGCCCGCGGATCGAATCGGCCCAGATGACGTAGTTCGATCGGTACGGGCCGACTGCTGGAAAGTAGATGTAATACCGCCCGCGATGCTTGACGAGGTCGGGCGCCCAGATCGATCCCACGTTCCGGGTCAGCGCCGCGCCGATCGGCGTCCAGTTCACCAGGTCTCGCGAGTGCCAGATCACGAGCCCCGGATAGGCATCGAACGACGAGAACGTCATGTAATAGTCGTCGCCATCCTTGAGTACCGTCGGGTCAGGATGGTCGCCGGCCATGATCGGATTGAGGAACCATCCGTTGCCGAGATCGGCCTTTCGCTGCCCTTCGATCCCGCGCGCCCACGCAGCCTGCGCCGGCGCGTCGGCCGACTGCGGCGCGCGAGCCAGCGCCATCTCGAACAGGACGGGCGCCATCGCGGCGAACGTGGACGCGACGAGGACGCCGCGAATGGCGCGAGCCATCAGTTGCCAGGTTTCTTCAGGAGACGATCGAGTGGCAAGGCCTGCGGCGTGACGCGCACGAGCCGAAGACGGCCCTTGAACCACGACACCTGATTCAGCCGCACCCCGAGCGCGGTACGGCCGGCGCCGTGCGGCGCGAACGTCACCGGACCCGCGGCTTCGCGCTTGCCGTCGACGTAGTGCGTCATTTCGACACCGTCATACATGAGCGCCGCGGCGTGCCACTCCCCCGCCGGATGCGATCGCTCGCGATCGATCAGCGTGCGGCTCGACGGACCGGAATTGAGAAACGTATCCAGACACCAACGCCGATCCGGCAACATCCGTGTCTCGAGCAGCGCACGGTTCCCGGTCTCGTGCTCCTCGACGTGGAGAAAGCGCTGTTCCTCCGGACCATCGGCGGCCGGCTCGAACTGCGCCTCGAGCGTGAACTGACGCAGGCCTTTCAGCGGGTTCGTGTCCAGCACCAGGCCGTCGGAGCGTCCGTTGAACTCGATGACCGGCCCCACGCTGGTGGGTACCACGCGAGGCGTGCCCAGAAGTTTCGCCGGATGCCCGCCAATCGACGTGAGATTGTCGAGCCGCCACGTCACGCTGCCGTCCGGGTCCCCGACGCCCGAGCTTCGTGCCGGCGTCGCCTCGAGCGCGCGAATCAGGACCGTCATCCGACGGATGTACGTCGTCGTCGAGATGCCAGGCACGCTCGTATTGGGAAACGGAGAGGTATCGCTGTCGTCGCCGACGTGAGTCTGGGAGAAGTCTCCCGTGGGCCGCTCCTTGGGTCCGTCGCCACGGTAGGGGTGGCTGATGTACTCGAGCGGCGCGATCCAGGCGCCGTCTGTCCTGAGGCTCCCGATCACGTCAGCCGGAGATTCGGTCGCCGACGGGTCGAGCGCCACGAACCGCATCGGTGCGGGGGCCGCCGGGTCCACGAGCGGCGAGCCCCTGGTCGCATCGGCTGCCGAGAGGGCGCGGGCCTCGTCGTACAACTTTCGCAGGCCCGCGATATCGACGCGCCGGAACGCGCTGTAGTGCCCGATGGTCTTCGCCGGGTCGTCGTTCACGTAGTACCGGCCGTTGATCACGTTCGAGCCTTCGCGGTGCACGTACAGCGCCCGATTGGTGCCGATCTCGACGAACGTCGGATGGGTGCGGCCGGCCGGCGCGATGCCCGCCGGCAACGTGAGGCCCGCGAGCCAGTCGATCGCCTCGGGGACACGCGCCAGGAACTTCCGGTCCCCGGTCAGCCGGTAGAACCGGACCAGGAGCTCGATGTTCCGCGCGGTCGTGTGCGTGACGAGCGCGCGCGGCTCGTAGGTGCGCGCGCCGGCCGGCTGGAAGTCCGGCGTGTACTGCAACGCCCAGCCCGGTTGCGGCGGTCCCTGCTGCATCACGATGAACGCCTGCATCCCGCGCAGGATTGGATCCACGAGGCGTGTCTCACCCAGGGTCTGGTAGCACTGGAGGAGAAACTCGATGTTCTCCGCGGCCACGTCATCGTTGAACGTGATGTACGCCGTGTAGTCCGGCACGAAGTCGGCTTTCGGCGGGTACCGCTGGGGCCAGCCGCCGATCGGATACTGGCTGTCGAGCACGAACTGAATGGCTTTGTCGAGGGCAGGCTTGTATTTCGGATCGCGCTTTTCAAGATAGACACGGAGCAACAGCCTGGCCGCGTCCACCGTCACGACGTCGTCGAACGTGGCGTTGTCCCAGTAGTGCTGAAACTCCTCGAGGCGCCACGCGTTTTTTCCGACGCTCGCGTACCAGTCGCGGAGCGACCGATCCCCCGCGAGGTCCGCCACATAGTTCCAGCCACCGGACGGATGCTGACTCCAGGTCAGGATGCCGGCCGCCTTCTCGGCGGCGAGGTAGTAGGTACTCGTCGCCTGTCGCGTGGTACGCATCGAGGAACAGGTGGGCCATCGTGGCGGTGCCCGGCGGCTGGATCCAGACGATCGACGGACGCGCTTCGATCTCGCCCCACCGCCGCGACAGGTCGGGCAGATACGCCCAGACGTATCCGCCGTTCGTGCTGACCCGTTCGACCATGAAAGTGGTGGCACGTTTCATCGCACCGAGGATTTCGCTTCGCGATGGATTCGGAGCGCGCGTCTGGAGATCCGGTCGCGGCACCGGTCCCAACGCCGCCAGAACCGCGACCGCACTCGACACCACGAGCCGGGTCATTTGATTCGTTGCTTCCACGCGGGGTACTGCGTGTCGATCACGTCCTGGGGCCAGGTCCCGTACCAGTTGTACCCCGTTCGGCGCTCGATCTCGATCTCGGCGAGCGTGGCTTTGATGACGCCGTCCCGGCCGGAAAACATCGGCCGGTTGGTCGCGATGTCGTAGAAGCGCGCCCAGACCGGCGGAGCCCCTTTGTCAGGCACGGCCACCACGTCAAACCCGTTCGGACCGGCCGGATCGGGACGTTGTTCGATGCGAAGCCCGTTGATCTGTGCGCTCGCGATCCAGGCCATCGCCGCGTCGACGGCCGCAATCGTCGCCGCGTCGGGTCGCGTCTCGCGCATGAGGTAGCCCACGATCGCGGCTGTCTCCATCGCGCTAATCGACGGATGTTCGTACGTGCGCGCGCCTGCCGGCGCGAGCGTCTCCGCGTCGTACTGCTGGCACCATCCCGTCAGCCGTCCGTTCACGCGAATCTGGGTCTGTAGTACGACCCGCCGGCCCCGCTCGGCCGCGCGGCCCGCGCGTTCCCGGAGCGACGCTTCGAGCGTGTCAAACGGCGGCCGGCCGGCGCCAACGTCGCCGAGCAGCGTCATGACATTGATCATCGCGTTGTCGTTGAACGTGACGAACCGCGAGTAATCCTTGCGGAGCGGAGAGTACTGCGGCCACCCGCCGTTTGGGTACTGGGCGCTCAGCAGATAGGTGATGCCGGCCACGAGGGCGTCGCGGAACCGCGGCTCGCGCGTGGATCCGTGCACGCGCGCCAGAAACCGCAGTTGAGTCACGGTCGCGTCGTTGTCGATCGTCGAGTCGTCCAGCCGCCGGTCGGCCGTCAATTGCGCGCGCTCGGCGTCGCTGAGGGGGCGGGCCATGTCGATGTTCTTCGGCCAGCCGCCGGTGTGGCGCTGATATCGCAACACGTTCTCGGCCGTCTGCACGGCCTCCTGACTGCCGTACCACGCGGCCGGCTGCTGCAGGATGCGGTCCCAGGTCACGGCGCCAGTCTGCCAGGCCGCAATCACCGACGCCGGGCCCGGCGGGCCCGGGAGCGGCGCCGCGTTGGCCAGCCGCGATGAGGGATACCGATCGGTCGCGAGCGGGTTCCAGCCGTCCGCGCCGCCGAGCACGGCCGCGACGGTAAGGCGGGCCGCCTCGCCACCTTCGAGGAGCCGGCTCCACCGAACACGGCGCGCAAGGTTCAGCGCGCCCGGTCCGCTGCTGCCGAACTCCGAGTACCGCGCGGTGCGCTCGCGCTCGGGTCGATCCCAGTTGTGCCAACCCTCGGAGACGACCGCTGCGCCCATCACCGTTCTCAGAAAGGTCGTCTGCGCAAAGTCGCGCCAGGGCCGGCCCAGGTACATTCGCACCTCGGCTTCGCCTGAGACGATGCCGTCGGCAAACACGAATCCGTAGGGCTGATCGGCGGGTGTCGACGCCGCCGTCAGATACCCGTCGCGCCAGGCGTGCACGTGGCACCGGGAGAAAAAGGCGGTTGCGGCGCCGAAGATGAAGTCGACATGTCCGGCGATGTAGCTGTCCTCGACATAGTGCCGGCCCCGGTTGAGCAGCAGCGTGTCCTGCCAGCCGAGCACGCGCGAGTTCCGGATCACCACCCGATCGCCTTCAACGCGGAGCGCGACCGCCTGGCCAACGGGACCTGCGCTGTTCTCGATCGTCACGTTCGCGACGATGACGTCGTCGCCCTCGATGAACACGGTCGCGCTCCGAAACGTGCCGATCGCCGCGCCGTCGGGACCGAGGTCACTCGCCTTGCGGTCGAACGTGATCGTCGTCCGCGATGGATCTTCGCCCACCAGCGCGAGCGGCGCTTTGCCTCGCGGGAGGTGGACCACTTCCCGGTACGACCCGGGCTTGATCAGGACGACCCAGCGCCCCGTCGCGTGAGTCGCGGGCGCCGCGGCAATCGCCTCCTGAACGGTGCGGTACTGTCCGGTACCGTCCGCAGCCACGATGGCGTCAGGACGAGATTGATCGCCGGCCTGCGCCGAGACAACGGCCGTGAGAAGGCACAAGCCAAACGGCAGAAGGCAGAAAAGAGATCGGAAGCCCATCTTCAGCCAGCTCGGAGAGGTGTAGGCCGGGGCTCCAGCCCCGGCCCATGCCCTACATCCGCTAGAACGTAAACCGCACCCCGAGCTGGATGTCGCGCGGGTTGTTGCGATCCTGATTGATGACGCCAAACAGGCCGCTCGAAGCGCTCGGAGCCAGGCCAGGGTTCCACAGCACGGTGTAGTTCAGTGCGTTGATCATCTCGATCCGGATTTGCACGTCTGCGCCGTGCGGCAGCCCGAACCTCTTGCCGAACCCGATATCCATCAGATTCAGATGGTGGCTGCGCACGTCTGGCAGCGTCGACGGGAAGTACCGCACGGTGTTCCCCATGTTGATGCGGGTGTCCGCGCGTTGCTTGACGATGTCATCCACGCCGTTGGTCTGCACCGCGGCGTCGTGGAAATAGAAGCACGAGACATCCCACCCGGGCACGTCGAGACCGGCGATGCCGCCGGCGACCGACTTGCCGATGTTCGACCGCAAGCTCTTCGGATCCCCGCATGACGCATCCCAGTACGTGCTGGTGGTCCACGTGAACGGGAATCCGGACTGATATTGGTACGTCCCGCTGACGCGCCAGCCGCCGAGGATCGCGTCGAGCACGCCGTTCCAATCTTTGCCCCAGACGCCGTTGCGGCCAAAGGGCAACTCCATGCTGGCCCCGATCGAAAACCGGTTCGGCCGATCGTTCGGCGAGATGCGATCTTCGAGGATGTTGTCGGCTGGGTTCAGGTGGTTGAGCTTGTCGCGAGTCGAGGAGCGTGTGTACTGCACGGTAAACGAGTTGCTGTTCTTGAACCGCTTGTCGAGCTGCACCGAGGCGGCTTCATACCGATCGGACCCATCGTACTGCTCGACCGTGATGGTTCCGAACTGCGGGAACGGGCGCATGAGCTGGGTGCGCACGACGGTAGCTCCGTTGAACGAGCCGCCCGGCGTCAGGCCCGCGAACGGGTTCGGCACGTTCTGCGAATACACCGCCTCGAGCGGGATGTCGCGGCTGCGTGACGTCGACAGGTACTGGATCGGGATGTTGTTGATCGGACGGGCGACGGGCAGGTTCCGGCCGCGAGAGCCGAGGTACGTGAACGACGCCACCCAGGCGTGCGCCAGCTCGTGCTGGACGCTGACCTCCCACCGCGTGTAGTACGGCACCTCCCGGTCCGGCTGGTAGAGCGTACCCAGGTTCTGACCGAGCTGGCTCGAGAGACCAAGCGCGTTGCCCACGGGCTGCTGGAGCGTGCCGTTCGGAATCGGATTCGAGAGTGTGGCGCCCGTGAACGTCAGGCCGTTGTCGTTCGTGACAATCACCGGTGTGCCCTGCGAGTAGCCGGTCTGATTGGTGTTCTCGAAGAAATAGTCGAACGAGAACAGGCCCACGCCTCCGCGCAGCACGGTCCGCTTGTTGATGAGGTACGAAAAGCCGCCGCGCGGCAGCAGTTTGGTCTTGGTCTCGTTCACGGGACCGTCCGCAAACAACAACCCACCCTTCACGTCGAAGTCGGCGACCGGCACCTGGGGAATCGGATTCCGCGCATACGCCGCCACCGCGGCGGCCTCGGTGGGGTTCGCGCTCGTGGTGTCGAACCCGGCGAGATTGCGGTTGTCGACTTCGCTCATGCCGCCGTTGATCTCCAGACGCATGCCGAGATTGAGCGTCAGCCGCGAGCCGACGCGCCAGTCGTCCTGGGCGAACAGCGCCTGTGACATCTGCGTGAATTCACCCAGCGACGCGATCTCGAACTGACTCGACGACGTGCCCGGTGTGGCGACGGCGCCGGTCACCGACGTCGGCAGCCCCAGTAGGAACTGAGCGAAGGACTGCGCGCGATCGTTGGTCGGGGCGGAGTTGTTCAGCCGGGTGTAGGCACCGTTGAAATGGAACCGACCGGCGGGAAAGCCGGCACTGGTGACCGTCCAGCGCTGATGACGAAGGTCGTACCCGGCGCGGACCGTATGGGTGTTCCACAGTTTCGTCAGCGTTGGCGCGACCGAGATCGTCACCATCGGCCGATCGAACCCCTCGCCCCAGTCGGAGCGTTGCGTGCCGAGCGATGCGATCGTCGAGTTCTGATTGGTCGTGCTGAACGTGCCAAACGTCATGAGCGGCATGACGGGGTGTCCGGCCATGAGCTGCACGGCGGTCGGCGAAAACCCCAGCGTCGCCGGATCGAAGTCGGAGGCCGGATCGCGGTACTCGCCGAACTTTCCCATGCTCGCACGCACGTCGAGGATGGTCGTATTGGAGCGCACCGAGGTCCAGCCTCCCGTGACACCCGTGTTGCTGCGGTAGTCGAACCCGCGCGTCACCGGGAACCCGTTGATCAACCCGTCCGGGCTGTTGGACGCGCCGAGGGCCCAGTTGTACCGATCCTCCTCCCGGGTGTTGTAGTAGATGTTCGCGAACATGCGATTGGCGGCCGTGATGTTGTGGTCCACGCGGCCGAGGAACGCGTGATAGTCGTACGGGCGCAGCATGTTCGTGAAGTAGTTGCCGGTCGTGCCGGGTTGGTTCGGCTCCGGATAGAGCTTCGCATACGCCGCCGCGACCGGGTTGATCCGACCGGGCTCGATGACGTTGTTGGCGAACGGCGTGCGGGTCACCGCGTTGTTCACGAGCGTCGCGGTTTGCGGATCGTAGATCGCCGTCGGGAACTCGCTGAAATCGCCGTCCCGCATCTTGATCGTCGGCACCGTGAACGTCGAGGGCTCCGGCTGTACGTCGCGCAGACGCTCGGTCGAGAACATGAAGAACGTGCGCCCCTTGATCACGGGTCCGCCGACCGTGCCCGTGACGCGGTTGTACTCCCGGGTCGGCTTCTCGCCGTTGGCGCGCTCGGTCAGGAGCGGCGTCTTCGTGCGGCTGCTGTCACGGTTGAAGTAGCCGGCCTGGACACGGAAGGAGTTCGTGCCGCTCTTGAGCGCGAGATTCACGACGGCGCCGGCCGTGTGGCCGGTCTGCGAATCGAACGCGTTGGTCTGGACCTTGAACTGCGCGATGGCGTCCGACGGCGGCGAGAACCCCACGCCCTTGGCATTGGACAGATTCGGTGCCCCGTCGATCGTGAACTCGTTCCCGCCCTGGACGCCGTTGGTGACGACGCCGCCGAGGTTGCCGTTGTCCATCGGCCGCGCGAAATGCAGGTCCGATGAATCCATGATCCCTGGCGCGAGACGCGTCAGCATGTAGGCGGTCCCGTCGCCGAGCGGCAGCTGCGCAATCTGCTTGCTGTCAACCGTCACGCCGCTCACGCCCGTCGTCGTGTTAATCAGGGGCGTATCGGCCGTGACTTCGACGACTTCGGAGACGCCGCCCGCCTGGAGCTCGATGTCGACGCGGAGCGCGTCGCCAATCGTCACCGGGTTGTTCGGCCGGACGACCTTCTTGAATCCCTGAAGCGTCGCCGTAATGGTGTACATCCCCAGATTCAGATAGAGCGCCTGATAGACGCCCCTGCCGTCGGTGACCACGGTTTGCGAGACCTGCGTCTCGTTGTGCGTGATCACCACCGTAACGCCCGGCAGGAGCCCGCCCGACGCATCGACAATCGTCCCGATGATCGAGCCGCGAAAGTCCTGCGCCTCTGCCGGCGTGCCGATCGTGACGCACACGAGCGCCACCAGGCAGAGCACCCAACACCGCCCTCGCCCTCCAGTCATGACCGTTCTCCTCCCTTTGTCCATCCTCTAACGCTGAACGCGTCCGCTCGCATCGCCGGACGCGAGCTGTTGCACCTCGCGCGCCGACACGCGATTGAAATCGCCCGGGACGGTGTGCTTCAGAGCGCTGGCCGCCGCGGCGAACCGCAGCGCCGACTCCCCGTCCCAGCCCTGCACCAACCCGAAAATCAGACCCGCCGCAAAGCTGTCGCCGGCGCCGATCCGGTCGACCACGCGGATCGCGTACCGGCGGCTGTGACAGGCCTGGCCCGAGGCGGCGTCGTAGAGCACGCCGCTCCAGCCGTTGTCGCTCGCCGAGAGGCTCTCGCGCAGTGTGATGGCCACGCGCGACACGCGGAAGGTGCGCGCGACGCACGCGGCCGCCTCGCGGTAGGGCGCGGCGTCCAGGACGCCGGCCTGCACGTCCACGCCAGCGACGGTTACGCCGAGCACCGTCTGCAGGTCCTCTTCGTTGGCGACCAGGAGGTCGGCGCCGGTCACGAGCGGCCGCATGACGTCCTGCGCCTGCGCCTCGGACCACAACGTGCGCCGGTAGTTGAGATCGACACTCACGCGGGCGCCGGCGCGCTTCGCGGCGTCGACCGCTTCGCGGAGACATGTTGCGGCGTTGACGCCGAGCGCCGGAGTGATGCCCGTCCAGTGAAACCACGCCGCGCCCGACAGCACCTCGTCCCAGGCGATCGATCCGGGAGCGATCTCGCTGATCGCCGAGTGGGCGCGGTCGTAGATGACCGTGGACGGACGCTGACTCGCCCCGGACTCGGCGAAATAGATCCCCACACGCGAGCCGCCGCGCTCGACGCGATCCACGCGAACGCCCTCTCCGCGCAGCGTCCGCAAGGCGGCGTCGCCAAGCGCAGTCGCCGGAAGTCGCGTGACGTAGTGGCTGTCGAGCCCGAAATGCGCGAGGCTCACCGCGACATTCGCCTCGCCGCCGCCGAACGTCGCCTGCAGAACCGGCGACTGGAGCAGCCGCTCGAATCCCGGCGGGCTGAGCCGCAGCATGATTTCGCCGAAGCACACGACTTTCGGCGTCATGGCCGCACTCCCACCGGCGCCGATCGGGCGTCGGCCACCGCGCGGATGAAGTGACGCGCGGCGCTGGCCAGGACGTCGAACCGCCGCTCCCGGACGGCCTGAGCGTCAATGAGCGCAGTGCCGACGCCGATCGCGACCGCGCCGGCGCGAATCCAGTCGCCGGCGTTCGCCCGCGTGACGCCGCCTGTCGGCATCAGCTTGAGGTGCGGCAGCGGACCGCGCAGGTCTCTGATGAATGACGGTCCGAGCGAGGTCGCCGGAAAGACCTTGACGACGTCGGCCCCCGCTGTCGCGGCGGAGAGAATCTCGGTCGGCGAGAAGCAACCGGGTACGACCGCAACGTCGGCGTCGCGGCACACCGCGATGACGTCGGGCTGCAGGACGGGACTGACGACGAACGCGGCGCCGGCGCGAATGACGTCGCGGGCCGTCGCGCCGTCGAGGACCGTCCCGGCCCCCAGGACACATGCCGGCGGCAGCGTCGCGGCCAACTCTTCGATGAGACCGATCGCGCCCGGCACAGTCATGGTGACCTCGAGCGCGGTGAGGCCGCCGTCCGCGAGGGCATGCGCGACGTCGCGCCCGACCGATGCATCATCCAGCCGCATCACGGCGACAACCCCGGTTCGCTCGATCTCAGCGACGACTCCAGCGCGTGTGCGGCGGACGCTCATCGCACCATTCCCAGGAACCCGTTCACCACGAGCGCGGTCGCGAAGAGCGCGGTCACTACCAGAACACCAATCCGGGCCGGGCCGGCGCGAAATCCCGCCATTGTCGGACGCGTCACGAAGTACAGAATCACCAGCACGGCGACGGGGGCGAGCACGAGATTGCCCACCATCGCGAGAATCGCCTTCAAGAGCGCCGGCAGCTTCCAGAACGGCGCAAGCAGCGACGGAATCACGATCCACGAGGCAAACACGGCCTTGAAGAGGGTGTTGTCGGGCGTGAATCGCCAGTTCCGGCGCGCCATGTCCAGGCAGAAGTAGGTCATCGTGAGCGACACCGAGATGAGCGTCGTGAACGCCGCCGCGATGAGACCGAGCGAAAAGAACCGCGGCGCGAGAAAACCCAGCGCGCCGGGGAACGCCGGGCCGAGGACCTGGCCGGCGACCGGAATGCTTTCGATCTGCGAGTAATGGCTGACGCCGAGATACGCCGGCCCTTCACCCGTGTAGACGTCGTGCAGGGCCGTCGTGCCCGCGACGATGACCATCACCGAGAACAGGCCCCAGACGACGCCGAGATTGACGACCGTTTTCTTGAACGCCGGACCGATGTCGGCGAAGGTCTGACCTGCATTGGCGGCGAGGTACCCGTAGGCGAGCATGACCGACGGCGGCAGCGCCTGGCCCGCAATCGCAAGCACCTGCGTGAGACCGGCGCGCGTACGGGTCTCGCCGACCACGGGCAGATCCGCCGGAACGCCGGGGACCAGACCGCCGGCGAGCCGCGGCCACGTCGCCCAGTCCATGAGGCCCTTGATCGCGACGACGAGGAAGCAGACGAGGATGACGAGCAGCAGCGCCGTCATGATCTTCTCGACGCGCTTGTAGCCACCGAGCACCGCGGCGACGACGGTCACGGCCGTCCACACGAGCGTAACGAGCGCAACGCCCCAGCCGGAGTCACTCGCCACCGGCGGCAGGAGGCCGACCGACCCGTACGCGCCTTCGACCATCGCGGACATCTGACTCATGTTCACGATGACGTTCACCAGCACAGTCGGCAGGAAGATGAACCAGGCGAGCCACGCGCCGAGATCGCCGCGGATCATCTCGAACATTCCGCGGCCGCCGTTGAGAATCGCGACGCGCGCCGCCGAATCGAGCGTGAAAATGACCATCGGGATCACGTACAGCGCGACCCACAGCAACTCGAACCCGAACCACGCGCCGGCCAGCAGCCGGGTGGCCACCGCGCCGGCGCCGATCATGCCTGCCGCGGTCAGCGCCGCGGGCCCGACGAACTTCCGGAAGAGATCGAGCAGCAGCGTCATCGCCCCATCCAGCCGCCGTCGACGACGAGCAGATGCCCGTGCACGTAGTCCGAGGCCGGCGACGCCAGGAACACGACCGCGCCACCCAGGTCCTCCGGGCGCCCCCACCGGCCCGCCGGAATCCGTTCGGTGATCTGCCGGAAGCGGGTCGCGTCGGCCCGGAGCGCAGCGGTGTTGTCCGTTTCCATGTAGCCCGGCGCAATCGCGTTGACGTTGATGCGATGCGCCGCCCACTCGTTGGCGAGCGCCTTCGTCAGCTGACCGACGCCGCCCTTGGCGGCCGCGTACCCGGGCACGGTAATCCCGCCCTGAAAGGCGAGCAGCGAGGCGATGTTGACGATCTTCCCGCCGTCGCCGCGGTCGATCATGTGCCGGCCCGCGGCCCGGCAGACCCGGAACACACTGGAGAGATTCACGGCGAGAACGGCGTCCCAGTCCTCGTCGGGGTGGTCGGCGGCAGGCCGCCGCCGGATCGTGCCAGCATTGTTCACGACGATGTCGAGGCGGCCGAACGCCGCGATCGCCCGCGCGACGAGATCGCCGGCGGCGGCGGGCCTGGCCAAATCGGCCGTCAGGAGCGCGGTGCGTCGGCCAGTACGTGCCGCCACGTCCGCCGCGGTCGCCGAGGCCGGCTGTTCGCTCGCGTGCAGCACGACATCGGCACCAGCCTCCGCCAGCGCCGCGGCCATCGCCGCGCCGAGCCCGCGCGAAGCGCCGGTCACGAGCGCCACCTTGCCATCGAGCCTGAACGGACTCAGTGCCATTTTCGAGCCTCGGGCTCAGGCGCAGTCGCCCGTCTTGGGGAGAAAGTCCTCGCGCACCGGCGAGAAGATGTCGATCAGCACGACTTCTTCGTCGAGCATCGTCGCGCCGTGCTCGCAATGCGACGGGAAGTGCAGGACGTCCCCCGTTGCGACCACCCGGGTCTGGCCGTCAATCGTGAACTGGACCGGACCGTGCTCGACGAGCGTGATCTGTTCGTGCGGATGCGAGTGCACCGGCGTGACGGTGTGCGGCGCGAGCTTCAGCCGGCAGACCATCACCCGCTCTCCCCAGATCATCTGGCGCTCGATGCCCGGCGCGACGCGCTCGACGGAAATCGAGGCCCAATCGCGGTGCTGAAACACGAGAGTGGATTCCGGTTGGCTCATTTCCGCTCCAGTTTCGTTCCGGGGGGCTCCGCCCCCGCGGCCCCCCCGACGCGCTCGCTTGCGGGGACCCCGATGCCCCGCGCCGCTCGCGCGGACTCACTCGCTTCGCTCGTTCGCTGGCGTCCCGGGTCCAGGCCCGAGCCGCCAGTGGCAAATTCCGGCTGGACGTTCACCACGCCGAACTGCCGGTCGACGTCCTCACGCGAGGCCGCCATCATCCAGAGAAAGTTGATCGCGCCGCCGGGCGCCGCGACGTTGGGGTGGTAGCCCTGCGGCATCAGCACGACGTCGCCTTCCCGGACAATCGTCGCCAGCTCCGGCTCGTGCGGGTTCGTATAGACGAGCTGCACGCCGAAAGCCGGACGCGGCATGTCGATGTACAGGTAGGCCTCTTCGGCGAGCACCGCGTGTTCGTGCGGCGGCCACGACGTCCAGTTGCCCGGCTCACTGAACGTGACGCCCGCCATGAGGCGCCCGGCTTCGACGTTCTTGCCGATGAGCACGTTCAACTCGCGCTTCGCCGACGGACCGCCGGCCGCGAAGTGCAGGCCCTTGTCGGCTTGCACGTCTCCGAACGACACGAACTGCACCGGATGCCGGCGGGTCACGGGCGCGGCGACCTCGGCCAGATCGCAGCCGCCGGCGCCGGCCGCGATCTCGACGCGGCTCTCACGCGGCACATACAGCGCGTCGTACGGCCGCAGCGTGTGCGCACTGCCGGCGACCCGCACGATCGCCTCGCCGCGAAGGGCGATGAAGGCGGTTTCGAGATCACCGGTCTCCCACGACACAGGCGCATCGCCGTCGCCCAGAATCACGCGGCCATAATGCAGATGCCTGGACGCCGTCCGGCCCGGCCTCAGGGCCCAGGCGCGCCCCGTGTGCGCCGCCGTGTTGCGGACGACGCACGTCCCCGGCGCAATCGCTTCGAGGGTCAGGGTCGATTCGTTCATCGCGAAACCTCCACTGCAGAGCCTGATCGCGCCGCCGCCGCTACCCGTAACACCAGCGATGCTCGCTAGGCGACGACCGGCGCCGCAAATGCCGGCGCGGCAACGAGCGCGACCGCGCCCTGGAGGCGCGGGTATTCGCTCGCCGGCACTGCTCGAATGTCTGTCGCGGCCGCCGCGGGCGTCAGCGCCCGTTCGGCGAGCGCAGCGCGGGCCGTGCTCTCGATCAGATCCCACGCCGCCGTGATCTCGCCGCCGATGTACACGCGCGCCGGATCGGTTGCATTGACCACGGTGGCCAGGCCCAGGCCGAGATACCGGGCGGTCGCCTGGATCGCCGTGACCGCCTTGGCGTCGCCCGCCCGCGCCCTGGCGATCAGGTCCTCGATGGTGAAGGCGCGCTGTTCGAGCTGCGCGGGCCCGGGCTCGTCGACCGGCCGGCCGAAATACCGTCCGAGCGTCGCGCGGTTGGAGATGTACGCCTCCCAGCACCCGGTCGATCCGCACGAACAGCGGGGGCCGTCGAGCGATAGCGGCACATGTCCGAATTCGCCGGCGATGTTGTGGCTGCCGCGAAGCAGCTCACCGTGGATCATGACGCCCACGCCGACGCCGTCCGACACGCTCACGAACACGAGATCGCCCGGCACGGCGGCCGCCGCATCGCGCATGGCCCAGGCCTGCGCGAGCGCGCAGGCGCGACCCGAGTTCTCGATCTGCACCGGAAGCCCAGTGGCCGCCGCCAGAGGCTCCTTCAGGTTCACATTTCTCCAGCCCAGCGTCGGGGCGTGCAGGATCTGCATCGTCGCGCGCTCGACCATGCCGGGCACGACGACGCCGACGCCTTCGATCGACCCGACGTCAGGGTGCTCGGCGCGCAACGCCTTGATCCGCTTGGCGAGCGCGGCGATGAGCGCCTTCGGATCGCGCGGGGTCCGGATCTGGACCACGCCGCTCACGGGCTTGCCGAGCAGATCGGTCAGCAGGACGAACGTGCTGCTCGCGCGGATGTCGGCGGCCACGATGGCGCGACGGCGGGAGTCGATGTACAGGAACGTCGGTTTGCGGCCGCGCATCGTCTCGCCGGTGGCGCCTTCGAAGACGAGCCCCTGCTTCAGGAGGTCGTTGACGATCAGGCTCACGACACCGCGCCGGACGCCCATGGTCCGCGCCAGGTCGGCGCGCGAAATCGGCTGATGGGCACGGACGAGGTTCAGGACGATGGAGCGGTTGATCTCGCGGCTGGTGCCGCGCGTCGCGACGTTGAAGCGGGACGGGTTGATACGCCGCATTAGTCTGATTGAGCAACTAAATAGCCGCGTCCCAACAAAGATCTGACCTGTTTCAGGCCAATAAACCCCAACGCGCTGGGACTGCTGGCCGACAAACTAGACCTGCAGGTCTTATTTGTCAAGTTAAAAGACAAATGACCGTGTCGACGGCATCGCGGCTCGGCGGCCGGGCGGGACCTGGACGCTACTTCGACGGTTCCAGCTTCGCCAGATCCGGCAGCGGATCGCCCCACAGGTAGTGATTGAACCAGAGCAGGTTGTGCTGCATGACGGCGCGCATCGCCTTCGGCTTGGAGATGCCGTGGCCGAAGCCCTTGTAGACGACCATCTCCACGGGGACGCCGCGATCCTGCAGCCCCTGCCGCAGCTCGTACGCGTTCGGGATCGGCACGCGGCGATCGAGCTCGCCGTGCTGGATGAGCGTCGGCGTCTTCGCCTGCTTGATGTACGACATCGGTGACGTCTTTTCGTAGATCGCCGGATCGTCGGCGGGGTCGTCACCGAGATAGTTGATCGTGAACGGCGTGATGTCGGTGTTGTAGTAATAGGTCGCCCAATTCGAGATGCCGGCGCCGACGGAGATCGCGGCGAAGCGCGTGGACGCCGTGGTCAGGAACGCCGAGATGTAGCCGCCCTGGCTCCAGCCCATCGAGGCGACCCGCTTCGGATCGACCCAGCCCTTGCCGATGAGAAAATCCACGCCCGAGATGACGTCCCAGGCATCGCCGACGCCAAGATTCCGGACGTTCAGCTTGCGGAACTTCTCGCCGTACCCCGCGCTGCCGCGATAGTTGACCTTGAGCACCAGCGCGCCGCGCGCCGCCCAGATATCCGAGGGGTAATAACGTGTGTCGGCCCCGAGGAGGAGCGGCCGATCGATGCCGGTGGGGCCGCCGTGAATGACGCAGAGCAGCGGATACTTCTTCGATGGATCGAAGTCCGCTGGCTTGATCAACACGCCTTCGATCGTCGCGCCGTCCTGGCTCTTCCACGAGATGACCTCGCGCGTGCCGAGCACGAATGGCTTGGCCTGATCGGTCATGTTCGTGAGTACGCGTGGCGAGAACGTCTGCGTCGCGGACACGGCAACTTCGGCCAGGGTCGTCGGGGAGACAATGGTGAAGGCCATCGAGGTGCCGTCGCGCGTGAGCGAGAAGCTGCCGCCCATCAGCGGGTCCGGGCCCGAGACGCGCACGATCTTGGTGGTTGCCGGGTCGACGCGAAAGAGATGCGACGCCATCTTCTGGGATCCTGAGAAATAGATCCCGTCCTGATTCCACGCCACGAAGCCCGGCTGTTCGTCGAAGGTGTCGGTGAGCGAGCGCGGCGCGCCGCCCTCGGCGGGAACGACCGCCAGCCTGGCGTTGCTGGCAAAGTAGTCGCGGTTCCCCATGTACGTCGAAAACACGATCTGTCGCCCATCCGGGGACCAGCGCGGGTTGGAGTCCGGACCGGGCTGAGTCACAATCTTCTTTACCGAGTTGTCGGCGAGCGTCAGCAGGAATACATCGGCCGTTTCGCCGTGAATCAGATCGGGATTCTTCGTCGCGCTGAACGCGATTCGAGTCCCGTCCGGCGACCAGGCCGCGCCGCCGACCGAAAACTCCGTCCCCTTCGTCCGCTGCGTGCCGGCCACCGGCGCTTGGAGCGCGTCGGCGACGTCCAGCGTCCAAATGTGCGAGTGGGTGTACTCGCGGCGCACCACCTCGAAGTCGCCAAACGCCTCACGCCGATCCTTCGACGCCTGCGCCTGCGGCTCCGAGGCGGAGAACGCGATCTGTCGCGCGTCGGCCGACCACGAAAACCCGCCGACCGCGGTCTCGGCCTTCGTGAGCTGCTGTGCTTCCCCGCCGTCCGGCCGAATCACGAAGATCTGATTGCGGTCAGCGATGCGGCTCGACGTGAACGCCAGCCACTGGCTGTCGGGCGACCATTGCGGGCTGCCCGACGGCTTGTCGCCGCGCGTGAGCTGCAGCGTGCGGCCCGTCGCGGTATTGGCCAGCCAGACCTGCGTCACGAACGCGTCCTGCCGGAAATCGGTTTCGTTGACCGTGTAGGCGACCCACTTGCCGTCTGGCGAAATCTGCGCGCCGCCGACGGACTTGACGAGGAGCAAGTCGTCGATCGTCGGCACTCGCTTCGTGTCGTCGTACGCAGAAAGGCTCGCGACCGCGAGCCCGACCCCAACCAGTCTGCCGAATGTCCTGGTCTTCATCTCGATCTCCTGAATGCCTGGGTCTCTTGGGCCTTGGGCCTTTCGCCTTGGCCTGCCTGGCGTTGTCGGGGAGTATCGCACACGCGCGCGACAGGCTTGACCGGTCATTCTCTCGAGCGCGGAAGCGCGGCTGGTCTCAATCCGTCCGTAGTACCACCATCGGATCCGTTCGTGACGCCTGGAGCGCCGGGACGAAGCCCGCCGCGACGCAGACCACGATCAGCGCGACCGCCGTGACGACGAAGACCACCGGATCGGTCGGTTTCACGTCGTTCAGCATCGTCTGCAGCGTGCGGGTGAGGAGCAGCGCGCCGACGGCGCCGGTGGCGACGCCCAGCGTGCCCAGAAGAAGTCCGCGCAAGGCCACCAGCCGGCGGACGCGCGCCGGATCCGCGCCCAGCGCGAGCCGAATGCCGAACTCGCGACGGGCGCGGCGTACGTTGTAGGCCATCACGCCGTAGACGCCGACGATGGCGAGCACGCCCGCGAGGCCGCCGAACAGCGCCGAGAGCGATGACAGCAGCCGGGGCTGCGTGACCGACTTGCCGACCACCTCGGACATCGTCTGGATGCGCGCCATGGGCAGCTGCGGATCCATCGAGGCCACAAGCTTGCGTGCGCCGGGAATCACCGTCGTCGGATCGGTTCCCTGTGACCGAAGCACGACCGTCATCGCGCCAAACGGCTCCTGCTCGATCGAGATGTGCATGAGGTACGGGCTCACGCGCGCGAGGCCGTAGGTCCGGACGTCCTTCACGACGCCGATGACCTCGATGGGCGTGTCAGTACCGCTGCTGCCGCGGTAGAAGCGCTTGCCGATCGGGTTCTGACCCGGCCAGAACTTCTCGGCGGTCCGCTCGGAGAGCACCGAAACGAGCGGCATGCCTTCGCGGTCGCGGTCGTCGAACACGCGGCCCTTCACGATGTCGGTGCGCATCGTCTTGAAGTAGTCGGCCCCAACCCACATCCGCTCGATGAGCGGCGCCGCGTCGCCTGGCCACGGGTTGCCGCCTTCCAGGCGGACTTCGCCGTTCCAGCCGAAGTCCTGCATCGGCAGGTGGCTGGTGAAGCCGACACCGGAAACGCCGGGAATGGTGGCGAGCTTCGGCGCGAGCGTCCGATAGAACTCGCGCTGAGCCGCGGCGCTCGAGTATCGCGGTCCGCTCGGTGCCAGGTCGAATGCGACCAGTCCTTCGCTCACGAAGCCAGTGTCACGCCCCTGCAGCGCGAGCAGGTTTTTCACGAGCAGGCCGGCGCCGACGAGCAGCGTGAACGCGAGCGCGATCTCGATCACCACGAGGCTGTTGCCGAACCGGCGGCCACCGGCCGCGCTCCCGGTCCGCATGTCACCCTGGCGCACTTCCTGGCCCAAGGTTCGCGTTTTCAGTCGCAGCACCGGCCAGAGTCCGCAGATCGTTCCGGTGAGCAGCGCCACGCCCGCCGCGAACCCCAGGACCATCGCGTCCATCTGAATCACCGCCGTCCGCGGAATCACGGCGTCGGCCAGCTGAACAAACGTGCGAATGGCCCACTGGGCCAACAGAATCCCGAGCACACCACCCGCCATCGCCAGCATGATGCTTTCGATCGTGAGCTGCCGCGCCAGGTCCCACCGTGTCGCCCCGAGCGCCGTACGAACGGCGAGCTCCCGGCGCCGCGCGAGACCCGACGCCAGCAGAAGGTTTGCGACATTGGCGCATGCGATGAGAAGCAACAGGCTGACCGCACCCATGAGTACCCGCAGCGGTTGCGCGACGCCCGAGACCACGACTTCCGGATACGACTGCACGTCGATGCCGTGGTTGTGTCCGAACTCCCTCGCGAGCGTCGCGCCGAGGGCGCGCAGTTCCTGCTGCGCCCGCGAGAGCGTCACGCCCGGCTTCAGCCGGCCGTAGGTGGCGAGAAAGTGGTTCCCGCGGTTCTTCGGATCGAACTGCCGCTGGACCGGCACGAAGATCTCGGCACGGCGATGCGCGAACGCCGGCGGCATCACGCCGATGACCTCGAACGGCTCGCCGTCGATCGTGATCGTCCGGCCGAGCACCTGCCGATCGGCCGCGAAACGCCGGCGCCAGTAGCCATCCGACAGAACGACCACCTTGGAGCCACCCCGCTGATCCTCCTCCGCGGAGAACCAGCGTCCGATCGCGGGGTTCAGTCGAAAGACGTCGAGGAGCGTCGCGGTCGCGCCGGCGGCCGCAACGCGTTCGGGCTCGCCCGCCCCGGTGACGACCATGAACCTGGTGAACGAACCGCCCAGGGCCGCGAAGACCGAGCTTCGCGTCTTCCAGTCGTGATGTTTCTCGAACGAGGCTGGACAGGTCGTACACGCCGGCTGCGTGTCGTAGACGATGACGAGCTCGTCAGGATTCGGGAACGGCAGCGGCTTTAACAGGACCCCGTAAAAAAGGCTGAAGACGGCCGTCGTAATGCCGATGCCCAGGGCGAAGGCCACCACCGCGAACGCGTTGACGGCTCGGAGGCGCAGGAGCGCGCGCCAGGCCAGCCGGAGATCCTGCATGGTGCGGGTCATGGGCCGTTAGACGGTGGCCCGCCAGCAGACGTTGTGGTCTTTCGCTTGCTGGCGCTCCGGGACCGTGTAATTCGATGATTAGGTCTTTACAGGAGAATGAGAACGGCTCTAGCGTTGACCGATGCGACGCTGGCTGCCGATTGTGGCGGCGCTGCTGATAGGCTGGCCGGCGTCCGCAGGTGACTCGCCTCAGGCCGGTCTGATCCGCGTCAAGGGGGCGATCGGCCCGGCGACGGCGGGTTACATCGATCGCGCCATTCAGCGCGCCGCGGCCGGCTCGATGGCGGTGCTCATCATCGAGCTGGACACGCCAGGCGGGCTCCTCGAATCGACCAAGGACATCGTCCAGAGTCTGTACTCATCGCCGGTACCAACGGTCGTCTACGTCGCGCCCACGGGCGCGACCGCGACGAGCGCGGGCTGCTTCATCACGCTCGCCGCCGATGTGGCGGCGATGGCGCCCCACACCAGTATTGGCGCCGCGCACCCGGTCGCCGCCGGCGGAGGCGATCCACCGGACGAAACGATGAAGCAGAAGCTCGAGAACTTCGCGACAAGCTACATCGAGACCATCGCGGACAAGCGCAAACGAAACGTCGAGTGGGCGCGCCAGGCCGTCCGGGAGAGCGCGAGCATCACGGCGGAGAAGGCTCTGGAGCTGAAGGTCGTCGACCTCATCGCGGGGGATCTGCCGGCGCTCCTGAAACAGCTCGACGGCCGGTCCGTGAACGGCCGGCTACTTCGGACGGCATCGGCCGAGGTCGTCGAGATCCCGATGTCCCTGCGGGAGCGCGTGTTCACCGCGCTCTGGCGGCCGGAGGTGCTGTTCATTCTCATGCTCGTCGCGATTTACGGCATCATCGGCGAGCTGAGCAACCCGGGTGCGATCCTGCCCGGCGTCGTCGGTGTCGTGGCCTTGATCCTCGCGCTCTATCTCGCCGCGGGGCTGCCGATCAACGTGGCCGGCGTGGTCCTGATTCTCCTCGCCGTCGGACTCTTCATCGCTGACCTCTTCGCGCCAACCCATGGCGCGTTGACCGCGGGCGGCGTCATCTCGTTCTTCATCGGCTCGCTCATGCTCGTCGAGGCTGAGCCGGGGTTTCAGCTGCCGTGGACCCTCGTGCTGCCCGGCACCCTCGTCACGGCTGCCTTCTTCGTCTTCGTCATCGGGGCCGGGCTCCGTGCGCAGTCCCTGCCGGCACGAACCGGCGCCGCGACGATGATCGGCCAGGTTGTGCCGGCGCTCACGCGCATCGATGCCGACGGCGGCGAGGTGTTCGTCGAGGGCGAATACTGGTCCGCCAGAAGCGAGTCGCCAATCGAAGCCGGCGACCTGGCGCAGGTCGTCGGCATTCAGGGTCTGACGCTCGAGGTCAAGCCCGCAGTCTCGGCCAACCGGCCCTCTCAGGAGACCTGACATGGATGACCTTTTGCCGTGGCTCTCGGTAATCGTGCCGGTGTTGATCCTGGCCATGAGCGTCCTTCCCCAGGCGGTCCGCGTCCTGCGTGAATACGAACGCGGCGTCGTCTTCCGGCTGGGCAAACTGATCGGCGCCAAGGGCCCCGGCCTCGTCCTGCTCATTCCGATCGTCGATCGCATGGTGCGGATGGACCTGCGAGTCATCACGATCGACGTGTCGAAGCAGGAAGTGATGACGCGTGACAACGTGCCCGTCACGGTGGACGCCGTCGTCTACTTCCGCGTGGTCGATCCCGAAGCGGCGGTGATCAAAGTCGAGAACTTCCTCAGGGCCACCTCGCTCATCGCGCAGACGACGCTCCGCAGCGTGCTTGGACAGGCGGAACTGGACGATTTGCTCTCGCACCGCGAGAAGATCAATATGACGCTGCAGGGCATCATCGACCGGCAGACCGATCCGTGGGGCATCAAGGTCACCGCGGTCGAAGTGAAGGACGTGGTGCTGCCGGAAACCATGAAGCGCGCGATGGCGAAGCAGGCCGAAGCCGAGCGTGAGCGCCGCGCCAAGATCGTCAACGCCGAGGGCGAATTCCAGGCCGCGGAAAAGATGGTTCAGGCGGCGGCCATCATGAGCGCGCAACCCATCGCGCTCCAGCTCCGCTTTCTCCAGACGATGCGGGAAATCTCGAGCGAGCACAACACGACAACGTTTCTTCCCGTGCCGATCGATCTGTTCACGTCAGCGAAGAAATAGCGTCGCGACGATCAGGCTCACGACGCGGGACTTCCCTGCTTCGATTGAAGAAGATGCCGCTGGAGCGGAGAGCCGGGCCACCCGAATCGACAGGATGCAGTCGTTGAGCCCGCCCTCCTTGCAGTCACCGTTGACCAGCGTCAGATTGGGCGTGTCTTCGACGACATTCAGGAACTGACCGCTATAGGCCGTCTCGGTGTAGACGGTCGCGCGCCAACCTGGCGCCACCCGGATCGACGTGATGCAGACTCCCCAGTTCCCGAGTTCCAGCTCCTGCCTCTTGCACGGACCCCCGTAGTCCTGCAGGTCGGCGATGTCCTTCGTCACATGGGCAGAGGCGCCCATGTAGCTGACATCCTGGAAGATGACGATGCCCTCGGTGAGCTCCGACGGCTCTGCGGGCAGTTTGATCCGGCACGCGCCCAGCAGCGGCAACCCCGCAAGAGCCAGACCGATGACGGCGAGTCGACGCATCGCCCACCTCAATCCCATCGCCAATCCTGTTCCGTTAATATCGGCCGCACCGACGATACCGGCCATGTGGTCAACCGATGCCCGAATCCTGCTGCGCCCCGCGTCAACGCTTCGATCGCTCGCGGCGCCGCCGTTTCCGGCCGGGTTTCGCGTCGCCTGCCGACGGCCGCTGTTCCTCACGCTGGTGACTGGCGAGCCTCGTCTCACTCGCGGCCACCGGGACGCTGACGTCGCGCATCGCCGGGCCGTCGCTGCTCGTCTGGGCCTACGTCCCGGCTGTCGAGGCGCTCGCGCTCTACGCGGTCATCCGGACGCGGCGTACCCGAATCCCGTTCACGCGCGCGATCGATCTCTTTTTCGCGGGCCACGCCGCCTGGACGCTGCTCCTCATTGTCATCGTCGGGCTCATCGCCCTGGTGCCGCCCGCGCACTGGTGGATGATCCTCACGAAAGTCAGCATGGCAGGCATGACGGCGGTCATCGTCTGGTCGGCCTTTATCGACTTCTGCTTCTTCCGATACGTCTACGGGGCAAGCCGGGCCAGAGCGATTCGCGACGTCGCATTCCAGCGCGTGATCACGTGGCTGCTCGTCTTCTCGATCTTCGCCGCACCGGAGGTGACGCCTGCCGGACTGGCGCGCGAAGTCTCCGAGGCGGTAGCCGAGGTTTTGCGGTGACGCGCGCCGGACGTCTGACTGCAGGCCTGCTCTTCGCCGGCGCGCTGGTCACAGGCAGCGCGACCGACGGCCGCCGTTCGTCGCCCTCTATCGTTCTGGGCGGATATCACGTTCTTGCCGCGGACTTTCACGTGCACATGTTTCCACTCGGCTGGTCGACATTGTCGCCATGGGACACCGTCATCGAGGCCCGCCACCAGGGGCTCGATGTCATCGCGATGGTCCCTCACAACCTCGTCTGGCCCGGCAAAGTGGGGCGCTGGTTCTCGAATCTCATCAGCGGCCCGATGGTGATTGCCGGCGAAGAAATCACGGCGCCCGACTATCACCTGCTCGCCGTCGGCGTCGACGAGGCGATCTCCCCGCGGCTGCCGATCATCGGCGCCATCGAAGCGGTGCACGGGCAAGGCGGCGTCGCGATCGCCGCGCACCCGTATGAGAATTCCTGGCCGGCCTTCGACACCGCGCTGGGCGAGCTGGATGCGACAGAGGTGGTTCGCCCGGAGGCACAGAACACCCCCAGACTGGCGGCGCAGCTCCGCGAGTTCTACACGCGTGCCCGGTCGGCGGCTCGACCGATCACGGCTGTCGGCGATTCCGATTACCACGGCACCGGACCGATGGGCTACTCGCGCACGTACGTGTTCGCACGCGAGAAGACCGTGAAGGGCGTGCTCGACGCCCTGCGCGATGGCCGGACCGTCGTGTACGACCGGGACCTGGTGTTCGGCGACGCCCGGATGATTCAGCTCGCGGCGGCCGCTGGCGGACTGCCGAACCAGACTCCGGAATGGCCCACGCCCGGCGCCGCCCGTGCTTTCAGCCGCCTCGCAACGCTGGTGCTTTTGATCGGCGTGCTGTTCCTGAACCGCTGGGACTGATCCGACGCCGGCCGCGTGTGCGGATGTGGACACTCCAAACCTCCCTGGTGCGCTGATCTGCAACCTCCGGCACCGTCCTTCCGTCGAATGCCGCGAGGACTTCATGCACAAACGAACGCTCGGTCTGGCTCTGATCTTTTCCACCCTGACGATCGCGTCGCCGTCCACCTTCGCTGAAGCTACGGTGGACAAGTACGCGCAGGCGCAGCAACCACCGCCGACGGCGGCGGCCACAGCAATGAACGTGTCGGTGACCGTCAACTACACCGGCAAGGGAACCGTGGATCCCGGTCATGCCATCATGGTGTTCCTGTTCTCCGATCCCAACATCGGCGGGCAGAGCCAGCCGCTTAGTCCGCCGCAAATCATCGAGAAGAACGGCGGCACTGCGACGTTCAAGGACGTCTCGGCATCTCCCGTGTACATCGCGGTGGTCTACAACGAAAAAGGCGACTACACGGGCGTCGGCGGACCGCCGCCTGTCGGCACGCCCGTGGCGATCTACTCCAAGGACCCCAAGGACCCGAGCTCACCCGCTCTGGCGGTCACGCCGGGCGAGAAGACAACGGTCAAGGTGTCGTTCAGCGATGCAAGGCGGTTCGCCGGCTAGCAGGTCTACTTCCCCACGTTCGCCAGGTTTCGGGCCAGCAGCGAGCCCGCGGGCGCGCCGGCAACCGCGCGCTGACGATGCTGGGCCGCTGACGTGCCTTGCTGCATGAGTGACGCGGCAAATTCCATCTCCGCGTTCGATCCCGCAAGCTGGAGAGCCTTTCTCACGAAACCGTATCCGTCGACCGCACGCGGGTCGCTGCGGAAGTCCGCCCACAGGTGCTCCGTGCCGGCCAGCATCTCCCAGGGTCCCGCACTCTTCATCTGCCGGTACGACTCGATGAGATACCCGGCGTCGAACCAGGGCAGCGGGTCGCGAGACGCCTCCGGCGCCGCTTTGGCGCGATCGAGAACGGCGGTCATCAGGGCGATTGCCACTTTGCGGTCCTGGCTGGCGTAGATCGTCGCGCGGCGCATGATCTCCATCCGCGCCAGCACGGGCGTCGACGTCGTGAGCAGCCGCAAGGTGTCGGCCGTGAGCCGCTGGACGTCGTACGAGCGATCCGGCGAATTCCAGCCGGTCCCCGGTCCCCACGGCAACATCGCGGTCGCGCCGGCCTCGAACGGATGGCAGATGAGCGGCGGTCCCGCCTCCGCAGTTCCCGACCACGCGACAAACACCGAGAGTGCGGCAGTGGACTTGATCAAACGAGCAAGGGTCTTGAGCATGTCTGGTCTCCTCACACGCTCAGACGACGAGACGCATCGGATGTCGCGTGAGGATCCCGCTCGGGACGGTGAGGTAACCGTTACTAACGCAAGAAAGGCTCAAAGGCCAAAAGGCCAGGAGGCCCCGTCGCGCGTCGGTCAGTTCTGAGGTTGCCTCTTGGCCTTTCAGCCTGCCCTTAAGAGATAGTGAGACTCATGCCGACCCCCGACCAGGTTCGCGCCCAACTCGAGCGCATCCTCGGAAGCGCCGGCTTCGCGGCGTCGGAGCGGCTACGCCGCTTCCTGCGATATGTCGTCGAGCGATCGCTTGCGGGTGAGGCCGGGCAGCTCAAGGAATACGTCATCGGCCGGGACGTCTTCGACCGTGACGAGGATTACGATCCGCGGCTCGATTCGATCGTCCGGGTCGAAGCGGGCCGCTTGCGAACCAAGATCGACGAGTACTACCACGGGCCGGGACGCGCGGATGACGTCATCATCCGGCTTCAGCGTGGAAGTTACGCGCCCGTCGTCGAAGGGCGTGACGGCCGGGACGCGGCCGATGATCCGGCTCCTGTCATGAACATCCCCTCGACGGTTCGCCAGCCGGCGCGGTGGCGGCTGGGTCTTTGGCTGCTCGCAGCCACCCTCGTCGTCGCTGCGGTCGTCGTCTGGCGCGCGGGCATCTGGGCCACACCCGCACGCGCGACTCCTGAAGCGACGGTCGCCGTCCTGGCATTCAAGAGCTATTCAACGGACGCCGCCGACGAACAGCTCGCCGCGCGGGTGACCGACGGCGTGACGGGCGAACTGACACGGCTGGGCACGCTCGGCGTCGTGTCACATACCAGCGCCCTTCAGTACGCGGGCACCCGCAAATCACTTCGCGAGATCGCGCAGTCGCTCGACGCCGACTTCATCGTCGAAGGGACTCTCGTTCGCGGGAGTGGCGATCTTCGCGTTCAGGTCCGGCTCGTCGACGGCGCGAAAGATCGCAAGCTCTGGGTCGAGGACTTCGAGAGCCCGAGCGCGGAGATTGCTCAGCTTCAGCGACGGATCGCCAGCGCCGTGGCGGCCGCCGCGGCGGCCGCGCGGTAGGACAGACGGCGAACTTCAAACTTCGAACTTCGAACTGAAGGCACGACTGGACCGTTTTCCAGATCGGTGTAGCGTGTTCCGGCGCCCTCCCGCTCGCCGCTTGCCGCAAGGCAGCGTGATTGGGCCTGCCTCGCGGCGCTCGCAAAGGTCGGGCTCCGGAACACGCTACACCGATCTGGAAAACGCTGTCCGAGGATGCACCCCTACTTCAGTCGTCGCTGACGGCTCACGGGCGCGGCTTCCTTGCCGGCACGATCGCGGCGCCCACGTGTCCGTCTGCCACCCGGCTCCACGCCGCCGCATACCAGCGCACCTGCTCCTCGTATTTCCGCTGCGCGTCCGCGTCCGCGAGATCGACGTCCGTCTTGTAGTCGGTGACGCGCCAGCCGTCGTCCGTCCGGTGCACGAGATCGATGGTTCCCGTGACTACACGCGGCAAGTCCGTGGAATCGTCACGCACGGCGAACGGCACTTCCTCGTGACATTCGGCCGACGCGCGCGCCTGTTGCCAGAATTCCGCGGTCGCCACTGTCTGGACCGTGTCGAGCGCCTGCTCGATCGCCGTGCGTAGCTCGGGCGTTTCGATCGTCAGCCACATGGCCAGCCGGCGCAGGTCGTCGCGCGTCGCGTGCTGGTGCCGCATCGCGTGCTCGAGCAGACCGTGGATGAGCGTGCCCCACGCGAGGCCGGCATCGGCACGCCGGCTCGGTGTGTCCTCCCCGACGCTGCGCGTCGGGTCGTCCTCGCCGACATCGTCGGCGCCAACCGTGATGCGCGGGAGCCGTTTCGATTCGGCGGTCACGGACGTCGCCGACCAGGACGGCTGCCGGGCGCGATGATGCGCGGCGGCTGCCGTCGCAACGGCCCGATCGAGAGCCGCTCCTGACAGAATCGCTCCTGGCCGCCGCCGGAAGGTTCGCGGCCGCAGGCACGGGCAACTCGGACGCGGCAGGCAGAAACGCATCGAGCTCGGCCCAGGCGTTGCCTTTCTTGCCGGAACAGCGGCAGACCACGAGCACGTCCTTCGCGCGTGTCGCCGCCACGTAGAGCAGCCGATCGGTCTCAGCGGTGAGGTATTCGAGCTCTTCTGCGGCCAGACGATCCCAGTCCGCGGGCAGCGCGATCGGTTTGGGGTTCCATCCCCACTCAGGCTTGATCTCGAAATAGCCGAGGGGTCGATCGTCGTTCTCGGTCCGGATGATCCGAACGTCGGCGCGAGGCGTAAAGCCGCCGAGGGGATCGGCCAGAAACACGACTTCCGCCTCGAGGCCTTTCGCCTTGTGGAGATTCATGACGCGGACGACATCGCTTCGGCCGGGCTCCAACGGAAGCGATTCGACATCGCTGGAATCTTCCGGCCCCTCTTCGTCGAGTCCGCTGAAGGCCGCGAGCGACTCGGCGGCCTGCGCGAGTGTGAAGCCGGCTTCCACCGCTGCGCGAACGCGATCGACGGCGTGCAGCAAATCGCCAGCCTCGACGCCGCCGGGCGTCGCCGCCGCGATGGCCAGGTACCCGGAGTCTTCGAGAATCCGCTCGAGCGCCGCGCCCGCCGGGAGCACCCGCGTCCATTTGAACCAGCGCCCGATCGACTCCAGGGCCGTGACGACGTTCGGCGCGGCCGACACGAGCAGGTCGGTCGCCGGATTGAAGATGTTGAACCAGCCGCCGGCTTCGCGATAGGCGAACAGTTCCCGATCGCTCAGGCCAAAAAGGAGGCCGCGGAGGACGCCGACAAGAGCGACGGCATCCTGTGGATCCGCGAGCGCCTCGAGCAGCGCTGCGAGCTGCTGGACTTCGACCGACTCGCTGAAGGCGCCGGCGCCGCTGACTTCGATGGGAACCTGGAGGTCCTCGAGCGCCCGGGCGTAAATCGGGAGGCCTTTTTTCTGGCGCGTGAGGATCAGGAACTCGCCGAACTTCCGCCGCCCGGCATCGACTTCCGCGCGAATGTAACGGGCGATTTTCCCCGCTTCTTCGAGCCGCTCGGATGGGACGCCGTCGGCCTCCGTCGTGAGCGTGCGGATACCTCGAGCGTTCGGCTCCGCCGCCCGCCTCGGCTCCAGCGGAGCGAACCTCGGCTTCTGCGCAGTGGCCGTCTCAGGGAATCGTTCCTTGAACGCGCGGTTCGCGAACTCGCAGATGTCAGGCCTCGATCGAAAGTTGGTGGTGAGCGTGACAATCCCCGCCTCGTCCGACCCGCCGAGGATGGCGCGGACACGGTTGTAGACGTCGATGTCGGCGCGACGGAATCGGTAGATGGATTGTTTGGGATCCCCTACGACGAATAGCGCGCGCCCCTCGGACGACTCGCCGGCCAGGCGCAGCATGATCTCGGCCTGGAGCGGATCGGTGTCCTGAAACTCGTCAATGAAGATCCAGCGGTACTTCTGCTGCAGCGACCGGCGGACCTGCTCGTTTTCCCTGAGCACCCTGGCGGTCAGCCGAAGGAGATCGTTGAAGCTCAATGTGTTTCGTCGGCGGCGCTCGCGCTCGGCTCCGTCGCGCGCCCGGGTGAGCAGCGCAATACAGTGCCGATAGAGGTACCGGCGCCAAACGCCCAGGAACGGATCGACGACGTCGGCTTGAAACTGCTGGTGAAGCGCGGGGATCAACGCGCCGAGCCGCCGCTTCTCGGCCGAGCTGTCGGACCACCATTTCTGGACGATCTTTGGCGAGAACTCCCAGATCTCGAGCAGGTCAGCGAGCACGCCCGGCGTCCTGCGCTTCTCGCGCGAGAACGCCCACGCGTCGGCAAACCGGCGCGACGCTCTCTGCGTGTTGCACTTCGTCTCCGGATCGATCTGTGCCGGCAAGTGCGCCGAGAGTTGCGTCCAGAACGTCTCCAACTGCTCCCACCGATCCCGGTCGTCGGGTTTTGGCGCGTCGCCGGGCGGAAAGTCCACGTCTTCATAGAGGCAGATGGTGTCGAACGCCCGCCCTAGGTCGCGCATCCGCACGCCGGCTTCCTGCAGCGCCACCAGGTCACGGTCGCCGATACCTCGCGCTTCCGCGAGATAGTCCCGCCAACTCTCGCGCCGAAGCAGACGCTCCTGGATGTCATCGAGCTCCGTGAACCCGGGCGCGACGCCGGCCTCGACGGGCCGTTCGCGCAGGAGCCGCGCGCAGAACGCGTGGATGGTCCCGGCGAAGAAGCGTTCGAGGTTCGAGAGCGCGTGCGTAATGCGCGCGCGCGGGTCCGCGTCTGACTGGCGGACCGCCTCCGCCAATAGCTTGGAGGAGTCCGCCCGAACCGCGTGATGGCGGGAGCCGGCCGCGACCTGGCTCTTCAGCAGCTCCTCGAGCGCGAGCTGGAATCTGCCGCGCAGCTCGGCGGCAGCCTTCCGAGTGAACGTGACGGCCGCCATGTGCTCGATCTGGTAGACGCCCGACGCGATCCCGGCCGCCATGCGCGCGGCCATCTCGTGGGTCTTGCCGGATCCGGCGCCAGCCTCGACCAGCAGGCTTCGGTCGAGCTGCTCGAGAATTCGCGCACGCGCCGGCGCGTCAGGGAGCGGACGCGAATCAGGCATGACCCGCAAGCCTCCTGTAGGGACCGAGCACGGATTCGCCCGCCTTCTCCTTCGCGCGCTCGTGCGCGTCCTTGCCGCACGCGCGCCCGAAGTCGCAGAATTTGCAGTCGCTGTCTCGATCCTGCGCGTGAATGAAGATGCCGGACGCGATCACGTCGCGCAGATCGGACAGCACACCGGCGGTGGCCGCGAGCGAAGGCGCCGCGATGTGGACGCGCTTCTGCCAGCCCTTCGCGCTCGGGAAGTAGTACTGCGCGCCGGCGATCACCACCTTCTTGTACTTCCGTTTCAACAGCTCGGCGGCCGCAAGGCCGTAGAGCGCGTGCTGAAGCCGCCGCCCGCCCGCGAACGTGCCGGTCCAGTCCTGATGCCAGAAGCGGCCGGTCTTGTAATCGACGATCTCGAACCGCTGCTCGCCAAGCTCGTCGAGCCGGTCGATGCGCCCGGCGATTCGCACGGCGAGGCCGGGGCCGATCTCGACGACGATCGGTTCGTCCTGACTGAGGGTCTCGACATCGGGGTCGCCGCGACGGCCGAAGCCCACTTCGAAGCCGATGGGCCTGCGCCTCGAGTCCGCCGCGCATTCAGCCTCGGCGTACAAGCGGAGATCCTCCATGAACTCCTCCGATTCGCGATCTTCGACCTCCCGCGACGGCGGCGGCATCTCGTTCTTCAGCGACTGGAGCGTTTCCTCTCCTCGGTTTCGAAGCCAGACGTCGTCGACACCGGCCGTCGGACGACGATTCTCGTCTCGGCACCGTCGCCAGAACTGCGCGAACAGATCGTGAAGCAGCGTGCCACGAATCAGCGGGTCGAGCCACACATCGCGATCGCGTTCGCCGGACTCGATCGCGTCGATGCGAAGGCCGCGGCGGAGGAAATATCGAAACGGACACGCGGCGGCCTCTTCCAGTTGCGTGGGCGAGACCACGCGGGAGGCCTCGCAGGGATCGAGCACGAGACCGGCCTCCGGCACAAAGCCGTCGAATTCGGTGAAGAGAGCGGTCCGGCGCTGTTCTTCGGCCCGCGCACCAGCGGCGAGCGGCCGATACTGGGCGAGGACCGCCACGCGGCCGGAGTCGCCCGCGCCAGCGACGCCGCGGAGCCACCAGCGGCTCGCGCTGAGAGCGCCCGCGTCGTCGGCAGGCACGCACGATTTCGGATGCCCCAGCGCATCCTTTAGATCGCGATAGTTCGCCAGCCGGTTGCGCGACATCGCGCGAAACGCCTGCAGCAGGAGCCACGACGCATACGTCTCGCGAAACTCGCGGAGGTCGCGGCATGAATAGCTGAGGCCGAGCTCCCTGTCGTTCCCCGCCGAAGCGGCGGCGAGACGGCCAATCGCGAGGTACACCGCTTCGTCCGTTCGGTCCCCGCTTCGCGAGAGTTCCGCACTGATTGCCTCGCGCTCCGGGTCGAGCAGGATCGGATCTTCGAAGGCCGACGGAAACACCCGGCCCTCCTCGACACCGACCACGAACGTGACCCGCCGCGACGGGCGGGCGGTCTGGAGGAACGACGAGACATAGAGGTGGCCTGGCCGGGGGCGATCGGCTCCGACAACCAGCCCTTCGACTCGTTCTCGCAGAAACCGGATGCCCTGCCCGAGGCCGCACCGGAACGATCCAAGCGCGCGAAGCTCCGCGATGGCGGACGCCAAGCGCGTCGCCGCGGCGGCGTCGAGCGCGCTCGCCCGGGCGGCGGCCTGCGCGACGAACGTCTCCGCGCAGCGCACGAGTCCCGTCATGTCGATCAGGCCATCGTCGGCCGGCCTTGGAACCGACGCCACGAGCGTGTCGATCCAGGCAGCGAGGCTTTCGGCTTCGGCCGCGCGCCGTTCGAGCGCTTCGCGTTCGTCCGCCGGAATGTCGTCCCGATCGGCGCGGCCGCGGGACGCGCGCGCCAGGCGGCCGAGCGCAAGACGGTACGTGTCCCGGCCCCATGCGGCCTGGGCTTTCACCAGCAGACGCGCCGCGCGCCCCGTCGAGATCGAAATGTGGTCAGGCAGCGCGATGTCACCCGACTGCAGCAGCCGCCGCAGCAGACCGGCCGCGAAGTCGTCTTCGATCCACTCCGTGAAGGCGAGCAGCGCGCGACCGGGTCGTGTGAGGGTCGCGGGCAAGCCGCCCGCGATGGTGACGGGCCACTCATAGCGGCAGGCTTTTTCCCAGATCAGCGTCGAGTATTGAGGTGAGGCGCAGACGATCTCGATGTCGTCGAGCGTGGCGCCCGACGCCAGAATCCGGCGAAAGACTTCCTCGATTTCGGCTTCGGGACCGCCGGCGTGGAAGAGAGACGGCCGAGCGCCGGATGAAGAAGGCCGAAGGCCAGAGGCCAAAGGCTCGACGGAAAGCGGGCCGTGAGAGGGCTCGACGGTTTGGGCGTCGGGATCCAGCAGTGACAGCTGACCGAACTTCTCCCCGTGTGGCTTTTTCGCGGGCGCGCGCGCCGGATCGACTGGTGCGCTGTTCATGCGCTCGAGAATCTCAGGAGCCATCAGGAACGCCATCGTCATCGATCGATCGGGAGTTTCTCGATCGACGGGCGTGACCCTCATTCGACGCGGGATGGTCGCGCCCGGAAGGGCGACCGTCTTCGGCCTGATGTGCTCTCCGGGCAACGCATCCATGAGACGACGCTGCAGCGGCGACCAGACGGCGTCGGGCACCGCCGTCCAGCAGTCCGCTGGCTGAATCGGACACCAGTCGAGGTGCTGCCGGGCCTCTTCCAGAACGGTTGCCGCATCACCCCGGTGGGTGTCCTCGAGGAACTGCTCGTAGCTCGCCAGCAGACGCCGGAACTCTTCGTACTTTTCGGGCGACGCGAACGCGCCGGCGTCCAGATCTGCAGCGCGGACGCCTACCATTCGCAGCTCGCGGACGGTCGTCCAGATCGCGATCGCCATCTGCGGCTGTTCGGCAAGCGGGCGAAAGTACCCGCCCTCCTGCGGCAGTGCGAGCAGCAGGCGCATGATGAGCGCCGGACCGAGCCCTTCCTCTGACGGGTCGATGCCCCGCTCGACCAGAAACGGCGCGCCCATCCGGAGTGCGACGTCCATCGGCGTGACGAACCTCAGGTTCGCCCAGTTGGTGCCGGCGAGCACCAGGCGGTCGCCGAGCGTCCGGCCGACGGCGTGCGTCGGGACGAATACCCACTTAGCACGCGTAGGATGCGCGGCGCAGAGCTCGATCAACTGAGCGGTGAAGTGATCCATCGCCGTGCGGACCAGACTAACGCAGGGGGTGTGACAGGCTGGTTCCTACGCTTTCTTTTCGGATCACGGGGGACGGGTCTCCATTGTGGAAAACTCCGCAGGTTTCAGCGCTGACGCATGCGCGGAGTTTTCCACAATGGACACCCGTCCCCCGATCGGAGCCTCTGACGCGCAGGTTCCGCGCCGGCATCAACCGGCGACGTGATACCGTTCACTCACACCAGTAGAGGAAAGGACGCGACGTGAGCCGGCCGACACGTGACGTGATCGCCGCAGCGGCGCTTGCCGCCGTGCTCGCCGGGTCCCCGGCGGGCGCGCGGCAGCAGGATCAATATCCGGAAACCCTCCGGCTTCGGGGCGACGTCCTCGTCGAGGGCGGCGGTCCGCTCGCCGGGGCCCGCCTTCGGACCGACGCGCTTCGAGGACCGAACGCGAACCAAATCGTCGCGCAGCGGGAGTTCACGACGCGGACGGGCCGCAACGGCGACTGGTCGCTCCTCGGCGTCACACGCGGCTTGTGGATCCTGGAAGTGAGCGCCCCCGATCACCTTCCGCACGTGGTCGTCGTGCCGATCTCGATGATGAACCCGCCGGATAAGCGGCCCTGGGAAACGAGCCTGTCGCTGCTGCCGGCCGCGGCGATGGGACCCATCGAAGGCGCGGCCTTGAACTCCCCGCAGCGCCTCGTCCTCGATGCCGTCGCAGGGGCGCAGGGGAAAGATCGTCCCGCCGCGCGCGCGGTGCTGGCGAAGCTCGCCGAGATGCCGCTCGAGTCGATCTCGCTCTGCGCGGCCGGAGACATCGCGCTGCTCGTGCGGGAGCCCGTCATCGCGCGGCGATTCTTCGAACTGGCGGCGAAAGCGACGCCAGCCTGGTACCGGCCGCAGCTCGGTCTCGGCTCGGCGGCGATGATGAACTTCGATCTCGACGCCGCGCTCAAGGGCTACGCCGAAGCCCGAACGCGGACGAAGAACGAGAAACTCACGCGCATGCTCTCGGCCGCCATCAAGGAGCTGCAGCAGATCCTCCGGATTGGCTGACGTCGAACGCTCCGCGTATCATGCGTCGATGAAGCCGCACGCCAGGCTCCTCGCCTGGTTGATCGTTCTTGCAACGCGTCAGTGACGCTCGCGAACACCGACTACGACGCCATCATCGTCGGCGCCGGTCCGGCCGGGTGTGCGGCCGCGCGTCTCCTCGGCGCGTGGGGACACCGTACGCTTCTCATCGAACGGCCGGAGGCCGATTCCCGCACGATGGCCGAATCGATTCCGCCCAGCGCGCAGAAGGTGCTTGCCGCGCTCGGCGTGCTGACCGCGATCGAAGACGCCGGCTTCCTGCCCTGGCTCGGCAACATCGTCTGGTGGGGCCAGGACGAGGCGCGAGCGGAGTCGTTTGCGCCGGGGCAATCGGGCTATCTCGTCGCGCGCCGCGCCTTCGACCGTCGTCTGCGCGGTCTGGCCGCTGAAGCGGGCGCCGAAATCCGCGAGGGTCTCGTGCGCGATGTGCACATCGCGCATCAGCCGCCGAGCGATCCCGGCGCGTGGCGATCGGAAGTCGAGATCGATCTCGACGGCGAACGCACATCGGTCGCCGCGGCGTTCGTGCTCGATTGTTCCGGGCGCGCGGGCGTCGTTGCACGAAAAGGCCTTCGGGAAACCACAGCCGGGCCCCGCACCGTGGCGCTCGTAGGCACCTGGAAGGCTCGCGACTGGCCAGGCGTCAGCGACACGCACACGCTCGTCGCGTCCTACGTTGACGGCTGGGCGTGGTCGGTTCCGACCGAACCTGGCGTCCGGCACTTCACCGTGATGATCGAACCCGGCCGGACCGATCTCGCAGCAGGGTCCGCCGAACAGCGTTATCGTGCCGAGCTCGCCAAAATTCCCGCGTTTCGAACGCTGCTCGAGCCGGCACAGCTGGTCGATGGCGTCTGGGGCGCCGACGCGTCGTTGTACACCGCGCGTGAGCATGCCGGCCCCGGGTTCCTGCTCGTCGGGGATGCCGGGACGTTCATCGATCCGCTGTCGTCGTTCGGCGTGAAGAAGGCGCTCGTCTCCGGCTGGCTTGCCGCGATCACCGTGCACACTGCGCTCACGAACGGGCGGATGCGCGACGACGCGCTTCGCTTCTTCGATCGCCGCGAACGCCAGATGGCCGGCGCCTCGATGCCGGAGACCACGCGGTTCGCGGCCGATGCCGCGGCTGGGACTCCGCACCCGTTCTGGATCGCACGGGCGGCGATGGCTCACGACGGCCTTGACCTGAACGAGGAACTCGATCCCTCGGAGCTCGCGCGCGACCCGGCCGTGCTCGCCTCGTTCGAGGATTTGCGGCAACGAGAGTTGGTGCGGCTGCGTGTCGGCGAGAGCGTCCGGATCGAAAACCGCGCGATGGTCCGCGGCCACGAGATCGTGATGGACGAGCACCTCGTCGTGCCGGCTTGTCCCGGCGGCATTCGATACCTGCGAAACGTAGACCTGGTCGCGCTCACGCGACTGGCGCCGCATCACACCGACGCCGGGGAGATGTTCGAGGCGTTCGGCCGCGGACAGCCGGACGTCGCGCTCCCGGATTTCCTGGGCGCCCTTTCAGTTTTGATCGCGTGGGGCGTCCTTCAAGTCCCGGGAAACCACTTGACGTGACGTGGTAGGCTGCGCGCAGCAGACGGTGCCCATGCGCGCGCTGACGATACCAGCGTCACGTCAAGTGGTTTCCGTTTTGTGGTAGAAACATCCCGGCCCCATGAATCGCTTCATCGCTGCCGGCTTCGGCGTGTTGACCGTCGTCATGATGCTGCGGATCGGCGTGACCGCGAGTTCTCAAACGCCGGCGCAGACACCGCCGGCCGCCCCTGCTCAGGTCCCGGCCCCGAAGCCCGGCGAGCCGGACGAAGGGATTCCCATCACCAACCAGATGGTGAAGAGCGTCTGCGGCGCCTGTCACAAGACGGACGAGAAGGGGCGCATGTCCCGCATTTCGTACCGCCGCACGACGCCCGAAGGCTGGCAGGAAACGATCCGCCGGATGGTGACGCTGAACAAGGTCGAGATGCAGCCGGCCGAAGCGCGCGAGATCGTGAAATACCTCTCCGACACGGTCGGTCTCGCGCCCGAAGAAGTGAAGCCGGGGCTCTTCGAGGTCGAGCGCCGGCTGATCGACTACAAATACACGGCCAACAGCGACACCGAAAGCACCTGCTCGCACTGTCACTCGATGGGCCGCGTCATTCTGCAACGCCGCACCGAGGACGAGTGGAACGGCCTCATCGCGATGCACCGGGGCTACTACCCGCTCATCGACTTCCAGGCCTTCCGCCGGTCGGGTCCTCCCGCGCGCGAGCCCGGACCTGACGGGCGGCCACCGGACAACCGCCATCCGATGGACAAGGCGCTGGCACACCTGAAGTCGGCGTTCCCGTTCACGACGCCTGAATGGTCGGCGTGGTCGGCGACGATGCGGGTACCGCGCCTGGAGGGTACCTGGGCCGTGACCGGCTACGAACCGGGAGAAGGCCCCGCCTATGGTCGTGCCACGATCAAAGCCGGCGCCTCACCCGCCGAGTTCACGACCGAGATCTCCTATACCTATCCGCGAAGCGGCCGCACGGTGACACGTTCGGGCCGCGCGTTGATTTACACCGGCTTCCAATGGCGCGGCCGGACGATGGTCGGCCAGGACGACGCGACGAGCCTCCGCGAAGTGATGATCGTTGACCGCGACTGGCAAACGATCGCCGGCCGCTGGTTCACGGGCGGCTACGACGAGCGGGGCCTCGACGCCCGTCTCGTCCGCATCGGCCGTGAAACGCTCGTGTCAGGGCTCGATCGGGCGTCGCTTCGTAAAGGCGCGACGGGTCAGGCGGTCCGTCTGTTCGGCGCGAATCTGCCGACGTCCGTCACGCCGCGTGACGTGGACTTCGGGCGCGGCGTCACGGTCACGCGCGTGGTGAGCGCGACGGCCGACGCGCTCGCGGTCGAGGTGGACGTGACCGCCGACGCACCGATCGGCGTACACGACGTGTTCGTGACAGGCGTCGCGTCGCGGACCGCCGTCGCCGTGTACGACAAGGTCGACGCCATCAAGGTCTCACCCTCGTGGAACATGGCGCGCGTCGGCGGCGCGGTCTTCCCGAAGATGTTCGCGCAATTCGAGGCGATCGGCTTCAGCAACGGACCCGATGGCAAGCCGGATACCAAGGACGATCTGAATCTCGGGCCGGTGGACGCGACGTGGACGATCGAGGAGTACACGGCCACGTTCGACGACGACGACCGCAGGTTCGTGGGAGAGGTCGGCCAACGCGACCGGCTTGTTCACGCCGGCGCTGGACGGCCCGAACCCGGCTCGATCGGGCAACCGCAACAACATCGGCGACGTCTGGGTGGTCGCGACGCACAAGCCCGCCGCTGGCGAGCCGCTCCGGGGCCGCTCGCATCTGGTCGTGACGGTCCCGTTGTACATGCGGTGGGATTTCTTTACGCTGAACGAGCGATGACACAGTTTCATCCGGGCGATTGCCACGCGTTCGACGCCGCCGGCCGGCGCTTCGTGTACCTCGCGCCAAGCGCGGCCGTGCTCGCGATCGACGGCGTCTCGGCTGCGATCCTGGACGCGGTGGCGGCGCACCCCCGCTCGCGCGACGAGCTCGTGTCCGACCTCGCGGATCGCTTCACGCCGATCGAGATCGAGGAAGCCGCGCTCGAGCTGGCCCGCGTGCGTGCGCTGCGGGTGGCCACGGCCGAGCCCGCGCGCCGCGCCCCACGCGTGCTTCCACTGACGCCCATTCCGCTCAGCACGATGGTGCTGAACGTGACCAGCCAGTGCAATCTGAGCTGCGCGTATTGCTACGAATACGGCGAGGACAAGATCGTCGAGACCGCGAACGGACGGCTTCCGAAATGGATGAGCGAAGAGACTGCGCGTGACAGCGTGGACTTCCTCCTGCGTGAGTCGGGCCCGAGTGCGCACCTGACGTTCTTCGGCGGCGAGACCCTCATGAACTTCCGGGTGCTGAAGACCGCGGTGGCCTACGCGACGGCGCGCGCGGCCGAGCTCGGCAAGGAGATCGACTTCAGCCTGACGACCAACGCGACGCTGCTCAAGGACGAGATCATCGACTTCCTCGCCGAGCACCGGTTCGGCGTGACGATTTCAATCGACGGTCCGCCGGATCTCCAGAACAAGTTCCGCGTGTTCAAGAACGGCGCCGGCAGCTACGACCTCGTCGCGCCGAAAATCCGCGAGCTGCTGAAGCGCCACCGATCGCGCCCGATCGGCGCGCGGGTCACGCTCACGCGCGAGACGCTCGACGTGCGCCGGATCTACGACCACCTGACGCAGGAGATCGGGTTCTGGGAAGTCGGCTTCGCGCCGGTGACGTCGGCACCCGGCCGTTCGTACGCGTTCGGCGAAGAGGGGTTCGCGCACGTCCTCGACGCCTTCCGCGATTTGGCGCAGGACTATCTCGCGGCCGCCGTCGCCAACACGCATCACGGGTTCAGCAACGTTCGCGAAACGCTCGAAGAGATTCACAAGGGCGCGAGCAAGGCCTGGCCGTGCGGCGCCGGCTTCGGACTGCTCGGCGTCTCGACGGCCGGGGACGTCGCCCTCTGCCATCGGTTCGCCGGATCGGACGATCACCGGCTCGGCAGCGTGCGCGACGGAATCGATCGGGATGCTCAGCGCGCGTTTCTCGAAACGCACCACATCGATCACAAGACCGACTGCCAGACGTGCTGGGCGCGGCCGCTCTGCGCGGGCGGCTGTTACCACGAAGCGCACACGCGCCAGGGCAGCACGCTCCGCCCCAACCTGCACTACTGCGAATGGATTCGGGGATGGACGGATACCTGTCTCCGCATCTACGGCGAAATCGCGCAGTCCAATCCGGCATTTCTCCGGCAGTTCGAGGGAGCCACCCATGAAGCACCTCAGCCCAGTTAACGAAAAGGCGCAGTTGCTTGCACGCCTCGCCGAGGCGCGGACCTCCGAGCAGGCGACCGCCGAGAGTGCCGGCACGACGGCCAAGGCCGACGTCGTGGCGCTCGACGACCAGGGCGCGCCGCAGCAGCCGGCCGGTGCGCACATTCCGCTTGGATGCTCGACGATCTTCTCGCCCGGATGGGAAGTCGATCGCACCGGCGGCACGGCCGGGTTGTGTCAACCGGTCGAACGCGATCTCTTCGACTGCCATCTCGGCTGTTTCTGGCCGGCGCAGGTGCCCGACCAGCTCAATCACGCGCCGGACTGGACGAAGAAGTGCGCGGCCGCCCAGAAGGACTGGAGGAAGATCGATCTGATATTCCCCTGAGATCGCGCTATCGATCGGCGAGGGTGTTTCTCTACATGATGCGAACGACGATTGTCCTCCCTGCTCTCCTGATTGCCTGCAGCGTGCTCGCCGCCCAGACCTCGGCGCCGCAGACACGCGGGCGTGGACCGGCGACCCAGGCGGCTTCGGGCACGATCTATCTCAGTACCTACAAAGGCACCATCACGATCCTCGACGAGGCGACCGAAAAGGTGCTCGGCGAGATTCCCAGCAAGATTGGCGTGCCGGTCGACGTGACGTTTTCGGACGATCGATCGCGGTTGTACGTCCAGGACGCGTCGTTCGAGAAGGTCGAGATCATCGACCGCGTGAAGCGCGAGTCGATCGACACCTTCACGCTGACCGAGGGCGCCGCCAAGACTCGCATCTGGAGCCTGCAGCCCGACCCGCACGACAAATACCTGATTCTGGTCATCAAGAAATACACGCTGAATGCCGACCGCTGGGACATCGGGCCGCCGACGCTCGTGCAGTACGACCTGGCGACGAAGAAGATCGCCAGGACGATTCCCTGGCCCAAGGGGGAAGAGCGCGAGGGCGCGGGCGTCATCTTCTCACCCGACGGCAAGCTCATGTACATGATGGGCGAGGACATCCTCATCTACGAGACGGCGACCTTCACGGAGGTCGATCGCTGGGACCTCTCGCGTCCGCTCGAGCCGGGCGCCGGGCGCGTGAACTTCGGCGGGCTCGACCCGTTCAGCGACGAGCCCGGCTTCTACACGGGTCTCTTCACGATGCAGGATCCCCTCCAGAACCGCCGGATCATGGGGATCGGCCGCGTCGAGCTGGGGAAGAAGAAGATCGACTTCCATCCGATCGGCCCGGCGCGAGGTCTCGGCTTTTCGGTCGCGCCCGATCGCAAGCGCGCGTACGGCCTGTTCCGGGACATCGGCGAGTACGAGTTCTGGACGTTCGATCTGGAGAACTACCGGCTCATCTCCCGGACGCCGTTCCGCGGCCGGCCGCGCATGGCCATGCGGGTGAACAGCGCGGGCACCATGATCTACATCTACCAGGCCGGCAACACGATCGACCTCTACGACGCGGCGACGTTCAAGCTCGTCCGCACGATCACTCTCGACGGCGACATGACGTCGTTCACGCTGCTGCCGCCTGGGAGAAATGGGGCCCCATTGCCTCATTAGATGAATCGTCGTGCCTTTGCGTACATCCGTCCGTATCGCCGCCGCCTGGCGGTGATTCTGCTGATCAGCCTGATCAGCACGGGGCTCTCGCTCTGGTTGCCGTATCTCACCAAGTCGCTCGTCGACGACGCGCTGGTGGGTCGCAACCTCGGAGCCCTGCAGCGCATCGTGCTGCTGTTCGTCGCGGCCGGCGCGGCCGGCTTCGTGCTGACGGTCGTGAGCGGTCTCCAGTACACCCGGGTATCCGCGGACATCCTGTTCGACATGCGCCGCGAGCTCTACGCCCACCTGCAGCGTCTGTCGCCCCGCTTCTACGCCAACACCCGGCTCGGAGACATCGTCTCGCGCATCAACAACGACATCGCCGAGATCCAGCGGATTGCCGCGGAGGCCGCGCTGGCGTGGGTCGGGAACATCCTGTTTCTCTTCGGCGCGGTTGCGATCCTGATCTGGCTCGACTGGCGGCTCTTCCTCGCGGGGCTGGCGACGCTGCCCGCCGCGGCGTGGGCACTGGTGCGATACCGGCGGCGCGTGGAGGCGCGTGTCCAGGCCGTGCGCGAACGGAGCGCCGACATCGGCAGCTTTCTCATCGAGACGCTGCAGGGCGTGCGGACCGTCGTCACCTCGAACGCGCAGTCGCGCGAGCTCTCGCGCTTCACGCAGCTGAATGACACGTTCGTCGAGGCGCTCATGCGGCTGCAGCGACTGCACTATCTCGCCGGCGGCCTGCCGACGATGTTCCTGGCGGCCGGGACGGTGGCGGTCTTCGTGTACGGCGGCTGGCGCGTCGTGCAGGGCACGATGACGCTCGGCACGCTCGCGGCCTTCATGGCGTATCAGGCCCGGGTGGTGGCGCCCGTGCAAGCGCTCATGGGTCTCTACGGCGGGCTCGCGACTGCGCGCGTGTCGTGGATACGCGTCGCCGCGCTCCTCGACACGGCGCCTGAAGTGACCGAGCGCCCGGGCGCCGTCGCGCTGCCGGCGGTCCGGGGCGTGATCGAATTCGACGGCGTCTCGCTCTCACACGGCCGCGGCGGCGCCGTGCTGCAGGACGTCAGCTTCCGCGCGGAACCGGGCCAGACACTGGCGGTCGCGGGCGCGAGCGGGAGCGGCAAATCGACCATTGCCGACCTGCTCGTGCGGCTGCTCGATCCGGACGCTGGAACGGTGCGGCTCGACGGCCACGATCTGCGTACGCTCAGGACTCACGACGTCCGGAGGCACGTGCAGATCGTCGATCAGGATCCGGTTCTCTTCTACGCAACGATCGACGAAAACGTCCGGTACGCGAAGCCGGACGCCTCCGGCGCTGAAGTGCTTCAGGCCCTCGAAGCCGCCGGGCTCGCGCGGTTCGTGGCGTCGCTGCCCGACGGCGTGCGCACGATGGTTGGCGACCGCGGCCTTGCGCTGTCGGCCGGCGAACGGCAGCGCGTGGTGCTCGCGCGCTCGTTTCTGGCCGCGCCATCCGTGCTGGTCCTCGACGAGCCGAGCGCCGCGCTCGACCCGACGGCCGAACGCGAAGTCATCGCCGGCTGCCGGCACGTCATGCGCGGTCGCACCGTGATCGTGATCTCCCACCGGCTCGACGTCATCCGGACGGCGGACTGGGTGGTCGTCCTGGACGGCGCGACCGTGGTCGAATCCGGCCCGCCATCCGTCCTTGAAGCGGCGCGCGGGGCGTTTGCCGGGCTCTTCAACGCCGAGCAGCCCGTCCGCCGCAGCTTCAGCGGAGGCGGAAGCGTGGCCTCGTCGTGACCGGATCGGTCGCGCTCTCGCTGGCGACGTTCGCGGGACGCACGGGCCGCGGCGTGCGCATCGCCGTCGTGGACAGCGGAATTCACGCGGCTCATCCACACGTCGGGGGCGTGTCGTCCGGCGTTGTGATTGACGGCGCGGAGCACACGCACTCCGACACAAGCGATCGGCTCGGCCATGGCACCGCGGTCGCCGCCGCGATCCGCGAGAAGGCGCCCGATGCGGTCCTGATTCCCGTGAAGGTCTTCGATCGCGCGCTGGCCACGACGGCCGAGGTCCTGGCCGCCGCGATCCGCTGGTCGGCGGCGCAGGGCGTCGCCCTCGTCAATCTCAGCCTCGGCACGTCGGACGTCACGCATCGTCCTCTGCTCGAGCAGGCAGTCGACGACGCCGTCAGCCGCGGCTCGGTGGTCGTGGCCGCGGCGCCGCAGAACGGCATCGTGTGGCTGCCCGGGGCGCTCTCGCGCGTGGTCGCTGTCGAAGCCGATTGGGCTTGCGCGCGTGACGCATTCGTCGTGACGATCACAGCCAGCGGCGCGGTCGTGCGGGCGTCGGGTTTCCCGAGGCCGATTCCCGGCGTGGAGACCGCGCGCAACTTCAAGGGCGCGAGCTTCGCCGTGGCGAACGCGACCGGTTTACTGGCGCTCGCGATCGAGGGCGCGACGATCCGATCCGCGGAAGATCTCGCGCGCTGCTTCTAGACCGTTTTCCAGATCGGTGTCGCGACACCGATCTGGAAAACGCTGTCCGTTCGATCGGGCGCTGGCGACCGGCCGTCGTCGTGGGCCATCGGGGCCGGGATCATGGCCTGCGGTAGACTTCGGTCTCAAGGAGCCGCGCATGCGCAACGTCCTCCGCTACGCCTTCAGCCTCGCCCTGGGCCTGATGGCCTCGACCGCCATGGCCGAGCCGGTCAAGTTCGCGCGGTATCCGCACGCCAGCCAGGGCAAGCTCGTCTTCAGCTACCACGGCGACATCTGGATCGCGAATGAAAACGGATCGAATCCCGTGCGCCTCACCGCGCACATCGCGCGCGACACCTTCCCGCGGCTCTCACCGGACGGCAAGCTGGTCGCGTTCACGAGCGACCGATTCGGCAACGCTGACGTGTTCGTCGTGCCGGCGACCGGCGGCGAGCCCAAACAGCTGACGTTCAACACCGTACCTGATACGGTGCTCAACTGGACGCCCGACGGCACAGGCATCCTGGTCACGACCAGCCGCGCGGTGAGTCCGTGGCGCAGCCCCATCCACGTCGTGCCGGTCAACGGTGGTCTGCCCACGCCGCTGCCGATCGACGGCGGCGTACAAGGGATGATCAAACAGGACGGATCGACGCTGGCCTTCAACCGGATGGGCGGCAGCTACTGGCGGAAGGGCTACCGCGGCAATCGATCGGATGACGTCTGGATTCAGGATCTCAAGACGCAGCGCATCACGCGGCTCACCGACACGAACGTCAAGGACTACAAGAACTTCACGCAGGACGTCTACCCGATGTGGGGCGGCGACGGGCAGATCTACTTCTCGTCCGAGCGGAGCGGTCATTTCAACATCTGGCGCATCGCACCGACGGGCGGCCAGCCGCAACAGGTCACGACTCACACCGACGACGGCGTGCAGTTTCCGTCGATGAGCCCGGACGGGTCGACGATCGCGTACGAAAACGACTTCGAGATCTGGACGCTGAAGGTCGGCAGCCGGACGCCCACGCGCGTCACGATCGATCTCGCGTTCGATCCCAACACCAACCTCATCAGTTTTCTGCCGGCGCAGAACCGGATGGACGGCTTTGCGATCGCCGCGGACGGAGACTACGCGGCCGTCGACTTCCACGGCGAGGTCTTCATCATTCCGACCGATCCCGACGTCGGCGAGAAGCGTCAGGTGACCTCGAGCTCGTGGCGGCAGCGCGGCGGGGTCTTCTCCCCGAACGGCCGCTGGATGGCGTACCGATCCGACGAGAGCCGGGAAGAAGAGATCTGGCTGTACGACCGGGAATCAGGCGCGAAGAAGAAGCTCACCACGCACGAGTCGCTCGGCAAGTCGATCGACGGCTGGTCGCCCGATTCGACCCGATTCGCGTGGACGGCGGCCAACCGGCTGTTCGTGACCACGGCCGAGTCCGGTCAGACGACGGAGCTCGGCTACAACATCGCCGGCGGGTATGCAGTCACGGGCTGGTCTGGCGACGGGAAGTGGCTCGTGTTCACCAAGCGCGACGCCGATCAGAACTCGGAAGTGTTCCTGTTCGAGGTGGACACCCGCCGCGAGTTGAACGTGACACAGAGTCCATGGACCGAATCGCAGGGCACGATCACGCCCGACGGCCGCCGAGTCGTGTTCATCTCCGATCGCAACGACGGCGTGAACCAGCTCTTCGTCGTCTCGCTGGCCCGTCTCACCGAAGATCCGAACGACCCGCTCGTCCGCGAGCGTGAACGCCGGGCGCAGGGTAATCGCGGCCGTGGCGCCGCCTCCGCGCCCGACGACGCGGTCGCTTCGGCGGGCCAAGGCCGGGGCGCTGGCGAAGGCGGCGGTGGACGCGGCGGCCAGAATCAGCCGCCGGCACCGCTGACGACGCCCGACATCACGCGCATCGATCGGCGAGCGGTGGCGATCACGACCGGCGACCAGGCCGTGCAGAGCTACTTCCTGTCACAAGACGGCCGGACGATCTTCTTCCGCTCGCGCGACGATCAAGGGCCCGCGCTCTTCTCCATCGGGATCGACGGCCGCGATCGGCAGCGCCTCGTCGCCGGCGCGTTCCAGGGCCTCACCCCCACGGCCGATCGCCGGCGCGCCTTCTTTACCGAGAACAACGAGCTCTTTCAGCTCGAGCTGACCGGGCAGCGGCGTCGCACGCGCGTGAACTTCACCTTGAACGTCCGGGTGGACGAACGCGAGGAGTGGGCGCAGATCCTGAACGAGTCCTGGCGCGTCATGAAGTACCGGTTCTACGACGAGAAGATGCACGGCAAGGACTGGAACGCGATCCGCGCGAAGTACGAGCCGATGCTCAAGTACGTCGGGGCGAACGAAGACGTCTACGACCTGGCCAACGAGATGATCGGCGAGCTCAACGCCTCGCACACGGGCGTGAGCGGACCGGACAGCGATCCTCAGCCGTCCGTGTATCAGGCGCGGTTCCTGGGATTCGAAATGGCGCCGGACGGCGGCGGCTACAAGGTCACCCACATCTATCGCGATGGCCCGGCCGACAAGGAATGGATCAACGTCAAGGTCGGCGACTACATCACCGCGATCGACGGCACGCCGATCAAGGCCGGCGACAACTACTACGCTCTCCTCAACAGCCCGCTGAACGAATACGTCACGGTGACCGCCGCGTCCTCACCGGCGGGTCAGGACAAACGCGACATCCGCATCCGGTCGGTCGCGTCCCTGAACAGCCTGAAGTACGAGGAGTGGGTGCGAAAGAACCGTGAATTCGTGGACAAAGCGACGGGCGGCCAGATCGCGTACGTGCATATCCAGTCGATGAACCAGCCGTCGCTCGTCCGATTCCAGAACGAAGTCGATCAGTTCTGGAACAAGAAGGGAATCATCGTCGACATCCGCTACAACGGCGGCGGCAACACCGACCAGCAGATCATCGATCTCCTCGAGCGCCGGCCGTACGAATACTGGAACAGCCGCTGGGGCGCGCCGAGCTGGGGCCGCCGGCCGCGGCAGGCGATCGCCGGACCGAAAGTCATGATGATCAACTGGCGGTCGGCGTCAGACAGCGAGGTCACGCCGATGGCGTTCAAGCAGCTCGGCCTCGGCCGTCTCGTCGGCAACCCGACGTCGGCGGCGGTCATCGCGACCGGCTCCTATGCGCTCATCAACGGCGGCTCGATTCGCACGCCCGGCTCGCTCGTCGTCACGTATGACCCGGAACGTCCGAACAACTTCGGCATCAACCTCGAGAACTTCGGCGTCGCGCCGGACGTGTGGATCGAAAACACGCCGGAAGACGAGCTGAAGGGCGTCGATCGCGAGCTGCAGGCGGCGGTCGACGAAGTCATGAAGATGCTGAAGGAAGGGCTGTGGCAGTACAGGGGAGGGGAATGAGAATCGGGTAATTGGGGAATTGGGTAATTGAGCAATTGGCCCGGGGGGTCTTTTATCTCGGCGTCACCCGGAGCCTGACCGAGAACGAGTGCCCTTCGAAGTGGGCACGGTAGCTCGGATCCACTTTCGACGTCATCGAGGGCAGTTCGAACGAAAGCACCTCGCTGGCCCCAGGAAGATTCAGCTGTTTGATGCTTCCTCCAATTTCGCCGGTTTTCTTCCTGATCGTGCGGTTGAGGGAAACGATGAGTTTCTCCTGCCCGCCGGGCGCTCCAACCTTGAGGATGCCTTCCACATCTACGGTCGCTTTCTCGCCGTCTTTCACGACCTCAATCGGGGGAAACGCGAACTGTGTGGACATCGAACCGAACACGAACGTGATCCGCTGCACGTCTTCGGTCCCGGACGGCAGCTTGTGGACGAGCCACACTTCGGCGTTGAACTGCTGACGATACGTCTCGAGTGCCGAGAGCGCGCGCTCGGCCGGATCGCGTGCGGATCCGCTGACGGCTGTCCCACCGCCGGAAGAACCGGCACCGGCACGCGCGCCGGTCGTTCCGCCGCCGGACGCGCCGCCGTACACGCCTCCACCGCCGCCACCGCCGCCACCGCCGCCACCGAGCCGCCGCGGACGCACCTGCGGCAAGATGGCCGCTTCCAACCTCGCACCGATGACCGGACAGCCACCGACCGCCGGCGTCACCTCGTCGAGCGTCAACGGCTCGCCGGTGCGCAGCGTCACTTGCATCGATCCCTTCGGACCATTCGGGAGCCGCGTGTTGTGGTCCCATAGCCGCGCCCATTCGATGTCCACGAGGAATTCGTCGCCGGTGCGCTTGACCACACGGCCGCGAAAAAACCAGCCGACGGCCGGAGTCGTCGCCGGCTCGCGGACGCTCGCCGAGAGCAGGCAAAGTGTTTCGTTTGCCCAGGCATAACTCTCGAAGGATTCGGTCCCGGAATCGCCTGCAAAACCCGCAAACCGGCCGCTCGCCTGTTGGGAGTGAAGCCCGATCCGAAGGCCGAGCTCGGTCGCGGGCTCCTGGGCCCTGGCCGTGGAGGCGCCGGCGATCGCGAGCGCCGCGAGCGTCAGCAAGCGCAGCATCAGTCGCCTCCTCCGCGCTCGTTCCAGTCGACGCCCGGCTCGAGTTTGATGATCTGCGTCGGCGCCGGCGCCGTGACGCTCGTGTCGGACTTCGCCTGACGGGCCGCCGCAGCGCGCTCGGCCGCGTCACGCGGCACGCTCTGGCGGCCGGCGATGTAACCGCCCAGCACCCCGGCGGTGACCAGCGCCGCGACCGCCGTCCGCCAACGGCCGCGTCCCGTTGGCCCCGGTGCTTTCACCGGGCCGACGCCGGCGACCGACCCGGAGTCATGGCCGCCGACTCGATCGAGCTCCGCACCGGACCCGCGATGGCCGTACCACCCGCGAAGCACCAGGACGTCGATCAGGTAAGCCCGACCCTCCGGCTCCGCGAGGGCCCGTTCGAGCAGCGCCGGATCCACCGGCTCGCCGTCGGCGAACGCGCCAATGCAGTCGTGCAAATCGGACATCATCGTTCTCCGTCGCCGAGCGATACTGGCCGCCGGCGGTGAATCAAGAGGGGCCCATCGAGCGTCGTCCTCAACTGCTGCCTCGCGCGGTGCAGCCGCGCCCGCACGGCATCGACGGTCAGGTCACACGCGTCCGCGATCTCGCCGTACCGCAGCCCGGCCATCTCACGCAGCAGGAACACGTCGCGGTCGGTTTCCGAAAGGGCGGCGAGCGCCTCGTTCAGCGCCGCGCCCAGTTCCTGCACGGCCGGTTCGGCGCGATCGGCCGCCTCGACGAGGTGGGGCCGCCGCTGCCCGTCGCGCAGGTGATTGAGCGCGAGGTTCCGGGCGATCCGGAACACCCACGCGCGCAGGGAGGCCGGATCCGCATCCGGCACGCGCGTGCGAGCCACGCGGAGGAACACCTCCTGCGTCAGATCGTGGGCCGCCTCGGTCTGGCCCACGATGCGGCACAGGTAGCGGAACACTCCGTGGCGGTGCTCGGCGAACAGGACGTCGGCGTCGGCCACTCGCTCTCCTGGATACAACCCCGGCCGTGGGCGATCATGTCATTCGCCCGGACGTGGAACGTTTGGCGCCAGCCGGGGTCCTTAAGGCCATGCCGGTGGAGAGTCGACGGCGAGCGGAGTGCTGGTGTGGAGGAGCCCTGATCGGCGTCCTCCTGACCGTGCCTGGCCTTCCGCCTTCCCAGCCTCCCGGCAGCCAGCGAGTCCTCTTTTCTCAGCTGCTCGTGGGGCCCCACCCCCACTCGCGCGCTCCGGCGCTCGCAGACTCGCTATCCTCTCTTGCTGACGCTGGGGCCCCACCCCCAGCGTCCGGGCTGAAGGCTCCGCGCAGGCCGCAGGCGCTCACCGCCGCCATCACCGGCGTCGTCGTCGACGGCACATCCAAAGAACCCATTGCGGGTGCCGTCGTGTCGCTGACCCGAGGCCGCGAACCGGTCGGCCCGCAGAGCCGCCAACTCACGGACGGCAAGGGCCGCTTCGCGTTTACGAATCTTCCGGCCGGCGAGAACTATTCGCTCGCCGCGAGCAAGTTCGGCTACTTCGACGGCACGTACGGCCGCGAGGTGGCATCGAACGCTCCGACGGGGATGCTCTCGCTCACCGACGGCCAGTGGGTGAACAACACACGGATCGTGCTCTGGCGGCCGGCCGCCGTCGGCGGCGCGGTTACGGATGAGCACGGCGATCCGGTCGTGAACGTCTACGTCCGGGTGCTGGCGCAACGCCGCATTGCCGGCCAGACACATCTGATCGCATCTGCGTCGGGCATGACGGACGATCGCGGCAGATACCGGATCTCCGGACTGCGCCCGGGGCGTTTCTACGTCACGGTGCCGTCGATCCAATGGTCGGTGCCAACGACCATGAGTGCGGCGGCGATTGCGGGAATGAGCGAACAGATGGCGTCGACGCGGGAGGTGCCGGCCGAAACCGCGCTCGATCTTGGTACGGCGACCAGACTCGTGCTGGGCAGCAATTTTCCGACGCCGCCTCCGCCGATCAACGGCCGTCCGCAGACCTACCCGATCGTGTTCCATCCGGCGGCGACCTCTCCTGCCGACGCCGCGGTCGTCGAGCTTCACCACGGTGAAGAGCGGGACAACGTGGACATCAAACTCGATCCGGTACCCGCCGTGCGCGTGGCAGGTAGAGTCGTGGGCCCTCCGGATGCCCTCGCGCAACTGAGCCTGCGGCTCGTGCCGGCCGGACTCGAGGAGCTTGGACTCGGCGGCGAGGCGGCCACGACCATCGTCTCTTCAGACGGCTCGTTCACGTTCCTGAACGTGGCCGCCGGATCGTACCTGCTCGATGTCGTGCGCGGGCACAGCGAGTACGTGGAACATGCCGGATCGCGTTCATTCATCGACACATTGAGCCAGCCGGGCTATCCGCCGCGGCCGCCAGGCGTCACCGGTTCCGGGTGGTCCGCCAACGACATGACGTCGGGATCCGCCGGGCTCGCGTACCTGACGCGGAGCAGCTTCGCGGCTGGGCGATTCGTCAACGGCGCGACCGGGAGCGCCAAGGTCGTCGTGAGCGGCCGGGACATCGTCGACGTCGTGATCCAGCTCCGCGCCGCCGCCAGCGTCCGCGGCCACATGGTCTTCGAGCACGATGCGCGGAAGCCCGCCACGCCGCGCCCGGGGTTTGTATCGCTGCGCGCGGAACCAGCCAACGGCGATCCCAGGCTGGGACTCCCGCGAACGGAGGGCCCCTCTAACACCGTCGGCGACGACTTCGAGATTCTGGGACTGCAGCCCGGGCGGTATCTCATTCGCGCCAACCTGTCATCGCCGTGGATCCTGAAGTCCGTATTCCTGAACGGCCAAGACGTGACCGATACGCCCATCGACGCCACCGGTGGCCAGGATTTCTCGGGCGCGGTCGTGACGATCACCAGCGCGGCGGCGATCGTGAGCGGCGTGGTCGTCGACGCGCAGGGTCAGGGCGCCGCCGGCGCGGGGATCGTGCTCTTCCCCAGCGACCCCACCCGATGGACCGACTTCGGCATCTGGCCGATGCGGATCAAGACGATGTCGGCGTCGAATGCGGGGACATTTGAGTTTCCATCGCTGCCCGCGGGCGCCTACTCGGTCATCGCCCTTCGACCGGACGACATCGATGCGTGGCAGGAGCCTGACTTCTTCAAGAAGGCCGTCGGGCGCGCGACGCGCGTAACGGTAGGATGGGGCGAAACGAAGACGGTGGATCTGCGGGTCGTGGAGGTTCGATAGCGCTCTGGAAGGCAGGCATGACAAGGATGCGAGCTGCGTTGCTGGTTGGGTGCGCAATCGCGGCAGTTGCGACGGCACCTGTTCTTGTCGCTCAACAGCAGCCGCGTGATGGACGTCCCGCAGCGGCGGCCGGAACGGGTGTGATCGCCGGAGTCGTGGTGACCGGCGAGAGTCCGGCCCAACCAGTGCGCAAAGCGATCGTGACGATCAGTGGGCCTGCGCTGCCAAACAGCCGCACGGCGATTACCGACAGCGCCGGCAAGTTCGCGATCGGTGAATTGCCGGAGGGCCGTTTCACGATCGCCGTGAAGAAAGCCGCCTACATTCCCGGCGCGTACGGCGCGACACGGCCGGGCCGCCCGGGCACGCCGCTCGCGCTCTCGGCCGGTCAGCGCGCGGACGTGACGCTCGAGATCGCGCGTGCGGCCGTACTGGCCGGCGCCATTCGCGATCAGCAGGGCGAGCCGGTGCCAGGCGTGCAGGTGGGAGCGCTGAAGATCCCCGGATCGGGCGCCGTGGCGAATCTCTTCAGCACGGCCGACATGACCACGACCGATGACCGCGGCGTCTATCGCCTCTTCGGACTGCTCCCGGGTGAATACGTGGTCGCCGCAGTTCCGCGCGTCACGGGATCGGGTGAGATCGGCAGCCGGTCGGCCGCGGAGATGGACGCAACGCTCCTCGCGCTACAGCGGCGCGCCGGACGTAGCGGTTCTCCGCCGCCGCCTGGCGCGGCTCCGGTCTCGGCGCCGCCACCTCCGTCGTCATTCAGCTATGCGCCGACATATTTTCCCGGCAGCCCCGTCTTCGCGGGCGCAACGAGAATCCGGCTCGGTCCCGGCGACGAACGGACGGGCGTCGACTTCATCGTCTCGCCCGTTCAGTCCGGGAGCATCGAAGGCTCGATCACGGGTGCCGGCGACACACCGGGCTCCGTTCAGCTCGCGATTCAAATCGACGGGCCGCGGCTGTCGGGGGTCTCCACCTCGCAGCCGGTGCTCAGCGTGAAACCCGGCGCAACGAACCAGTTCCGCTACACGAACGTCGCACCGGGACGCTACCGCATCATGGCGCGGCTCGCGCGCGGCGAAGCTCCGCCGCCAGTCACGGGAGCCACGGTTTCGGGTGGCGGATCCGCCGGCAGCCGCCCGCCCAACTCGCGGGACGCGCTCTACGCCGTGACCGATCTCGATACCACCGGCTTGGACGTCACCGGCGTCGTCCTTTCTCTGCAGCCGGGCGCCAATGTCTCGGGCAAGAGCGTGTTCCAGTCGAGCTCGCTGAAGCCTCCCGACGACCTGAGCGGCATTCGCGTCACGATCTCGCCGCCCGGGGGAACTTACATGTCGTCGAGCGGCGGAACGGTGATTGGCAACACCTTCCAGTCAGTGACGCCGGCGCAGCTCCGCCCCGACGGCGCCTTTACCGCGACGGGGATCGCCCCGGGCACTTATCAGCTGCGCGTGACGATGCCCGCCAGCTTGAGCCAAGCCTGGATGCTCGAGTCTGCCGTCTCGCGAGGCAGGGACCTCCTCGATGTGCCGCTCGAAATCGAGACTGGCGGCGATCTGTCGGACGTCATCCTCACCTTCTCGGATCGACGCTCGGAGCTCGCGGGCACGCTGCAGACCTCGACCGGCGCTCCGGCACCGGAATACTTCGTTGTGGCCTTCTCACAGGACCGGACGTACTGGACTCCTCTTTCCCGGCGCCTGAAATCCGTGCGGCCCGGCACCGACGGCCGCTTCACGATCACGGGCCTGCCCGCTGGCGACTACCTGATCGCCGCCTTGATGGACGTCGATCCTGACGAGTGGCAGACCCCCACGTTTCTCGAGCAACTGATTCCGGCCTCGATCAAAGTCGTCGTCGCTCCCGGCGCGCGCGTGACGCAGGACATTCGCATCGCGCGGTGATCTTCAAAGGCACTTGCCAAGAGCGTTGACCACGAAGCTCACGAAGAACACGAAGACTGCGCTGGCCTGGCGGCCGCCTTCGGCGGTGAGGCGATCTGTGAGAGGCGGCGATCCGACAAGACGTCAAAGACCTCGGGTGTCTTTGCTCTCGACAAGCGTTTAGACACCCGAGGTCCTTCCCCAGTCTTGTCGGTCGCCGTCTCTCACAGATCGCGGCCCGGCCAAGCCGGGCCCGCCAGGTCAGCGGGTGTCTTCAAATCCCTCGCACACTTGTCGGGTTTTCCCTTCGTGCCCTTCGTGAGCTTCGTGGTCCATGCTCTTGTCACGCGTCAGCTCGTGGCACGCGTCAGCTCCCGTCGGCCATGAACGCATCCGTCACGATCCGAATCGTCTCCGTGGTCGTCCCCAGCCCGTCGATGGCGACGACGTCGAAACGGCAGCGATGGTCGACGCGGTTGGTCCACGCGAGATAGTCGAGCGCCATCGCGCCGATCTTCCGGCGCTTCCGCAACGAAATGGTCTCGATTGCCTCTCCGTATTTCCGGCTCCGCCGCGTCCGCACCTCGACGAACACAACTGTCTTCTGGTCCTTGCAGACGATGTCAATTTCTCCAAAGCGGGTGCGGTACCGCCTGGCAAGAACTGCGTACCCGCGACGCTGCAATTCGCGGCACGCGAGATCTTCCCCGGCTTTTCCGACGAGTTGGCGATCGGACTGATTGGACACGCCAGCGGATACAGCAACGGGCGTGCCAGAAAAACATGAAGGGCATGGAGGACGTGAAGCTCATGAAGACAAGCGCTTGTCTTCATGACCTTCACCTACTTCATGATCTTCATGTCCCTCAGAAAGGCCTCGATGTCCGGCCAGATCTTCGCGCCGTTGAGGTTGTGGCCCGAGAAGGGATAGACCACACGTCTGTAAGGTCTCCCTCCGGCGATGAGCGCGTCGAGGATCGTGACGGTTTCGATCGTCGGGATGCTGCGGTCGGCGCTGCCGAGCAGCCACAGGCCCGGAACCTTCAGCTCCTCGAGAACCGGCCGCGGATCGAACCCGTGCGGACCGGTGTACTCCTTCAGGATCTTCGACAGCTCGTCGAACGGCGTCGTGGTGTCTTCCGCGAACCGGCTGTAGTAGATCTCCTGACCGACGGTCACGGTGGGGCCGACCATCATGACCATGAAGGCCGGTTTCGATCTCCTCGCCGCCAGCGGAATGATCCAGCCCGCCTGGCTGAAGCCCATCAAGCCGACGCGCAAGCGGTCCACGTCCGGCAGCGTCCGAAGGAGCTCGGCGCCGGCCGCCATGTCGCTGGAAAGATCCGCGAACATCCGTTCGCTGTTGCCAATGCCGACGGTCGAATACGTCCCGGTAGAGTCCCCGACGCCGCGCTTGTCGTATCGGAGGACCGCGAACCCGCGCGTGAGCAACTCGGTCGCGAGAAACTGAAACGCTTCTTTCCGAACCTCGCCCGATCCATGCCCGATCACCGCGGCGGGAAACGGACCGGGACCGGGTGGCCGTTCGAGCAGGTAGCGCAGTGAGACGTCGCCGCTGGCGAACGATCCCGTGACGCTTCGCGCCGGCAGCACCGTCGGGGACTGCGCTCCGGAGCCGCACCCGACGCCGGTCAGCGCGGCGCACATCAAAACAGCCAGAGCGGACAGGCGGGCGGTCATCGCGCGGCCAGTGTAGGTGAAGAGTGGTGACCGTTTGCGGTCGTGTTTCGCCGCGTCATCCGATCCGGAGCTCGCCACCTGGACCCACCGACGCGGTGGGACGGATCGTGCGTTTCTGAACACGGTACCCGTCCTGGCGGTGACCATCGTCGTCTCGGCACCGCTTTGTAACAACTGTGTAACGGTCCCGGGGGTATGATGCGCGGAAACCGCACCTTTGCACGGCCGTTTCCCGCGACGGAGGTGCGCCCCAGGGTCAAGGAGGCCCCCCACATGAAACGTGGGATCGTCCCCATCACGTTGTTTGCGTTTGTTCTCAGCGTCGCGGCCGTGAGCGCCGCGTACGGCCAGGCGACAACCGGTGAGATCACCGGGCGGGTCGCCGACGCCTCCGGTCGAGTCATCGCCGGCGCAACCGTCACGGTCGTCACGGCTGCAACCGGTCTTTCCCGTGCGACCACCACCAACGAGACCGGCGAATTCATCATGACTCTGCTCCCGCCGGGCCGATACACGGTGAGCGCTGAGTTGACTGGCTTCAAGAAGGCCGTCCGGCCGGATGTGGACGTGCTCGTCGGCACCCGGCAGAACGTATTCTTCGAGCTCCAGGTCGGCGCCATATCGGAGGCCATTACGGTTACCGGCGCGTCACCGCTCGTGGACGCCACACGGTCCGATCTCGGCGGCGTCATCACGTCGAGCGAAATCGCCAGCCTGCCGCTTCTCAACCGCACGTTCGCGAACCTGTCGGTCGTCATGCCGGAAGCTCGCCCGGCGGGCAACTTCGATCCTACGAAGACCCGCGTCGGCAATTTCGCGATGAACGGCGGCGACGGCCGGCAGCTCGACGTGAACGTCGATGGCGGCGACAACAAGGACAACGTCGTCGGCAGCCTGCTGCAGAACTTCGCGTACGAGTCGATTCAGGAGTTCCAGGTCCTTCAGCACCGATGGACGGCCGAGAGCGGCCGCGCGGTCGGCGGCGTCGTCAACGTCATCAGCAAATCCGGGACGAACACGCTCGGCGGCTCCGGACTCCTGACGTTCAGGAATGACAGCCTCATCGCCAAGGACTTCTTCCAGGAGCGCGGCGCGGTGAAGCCGGATTTCGAACGCTGGGAGTACGGCGGTTCGGCCGGCGGCCCGATCAAGCGGGACCGGCTGTTCTTCTTCGGCGCGCTCGAGCGGTTCGACGAGCCGTCAGCGGGGACACCCGTCCGGAGCGACGCGGTCTTCCAGCAGTTGTCCGCGATTCCGGGCTCCGCCCCCGTCCGGGCGATTCCGACGCCGTATGACGACACGCTGCTCACCGCGAAGGTGGATCACCGTCTAGCCAACGGGCAGTCGCTGTTCTACCGGTTCTCCTTCCAGAAGAACTCGTCGCCGAACGACCAGGTGGCCAATCCGGCGACGACCGATCTGACGGGCGGCAACGACAACCAGAACACGCTCTACTCGGTTGTCGGCAACCACACGGCAGCGCTTGGCAGCTCGCGAGTCAACGTCTTCGCGTTCCACTTCCAGGATTTCAAGAACGAGATCCTCCAGGTGACCGACGACCCGATCATGATCTTTCCAACGGTGCGGGTTGGTCCGGCGCCCAACACGCCGCAGCAGACGCTCGAGCGCAAGTTCCAGTTCCGCAACGACATCTCGTGGATCAAGGACGACCACACGATGAAGTTCGGCGCCAACTACATCTACACGAAGCTCGGCGGCTACTTTTTCTTTGGCGCGTTTGGCTACGAGCTGACGTGGTGGGACGATCCCGTGACGATCGACACGAACACCGCGGTCTATCCGCAGGGGTTCTCGACGCCGGGTGCGTTGCGCGTCCTCAACTACTACGACGGGGAAGCGAGCCACGACCAGAACTATCACCAAATAGCGTTCTACGGTCAGGACGACTGGCGGATCACGCGGGCGTTGACGCTCAATCTCGGCATCCGGTGGGACGCGAACGCCGGCATGCTGAACGACCAGACGAACAACCGGACGATCGAGATTCTTCAGCAGCTCGACGACCCGCTGGCGCGCGCGATCACGGGTGACGAGGGCAAGCTCTCGCGATCCACGCCGAGCTGGGCAGAGTTCCAGCCGCGGCTGGGCTTTGCCTACGACGTCAACGAGGACGGCGCCATTGTCGTTCGCGGCGGGTACGGGATCTTCTACGACCAGATCTTCCAGAACCTGACGATCTTCTCGCTGTCGCAGAGCGGACCCGAGATCTACTCACAAGTTCTCGGATTGACGAACACGGCGGTCGGAACCGGCCAGCTGGCGAACTTCCGCTTCGGCGTCGACCCGCTGCCGCCGCCCCCGGCCTTCGACTTCTCGGCACTGCCGGCGGGCTCGTTCGGTCGCATCAACGATCCGTTGATGAAAGATCCGTACGTCCATAAGCTGTCGATCGGCTTCGCGGCCACCGTGTTCCGCACCTGGGCGCTGTCGAGCGATTACGTCCACACCGAGGGCCGCCAGGAGCCGCGCGTGCAGGTCATCAACCCGCAGATCCGGTCGATCTGTGACGCGACGTTCATCGGCTCGACGCCGGGCGACCCGCGGTGCGTCAGGGGCGCCAGCTCGCGGTACTTCGACCGCGCATTCGTGAACGCGGGGATGCCGCCCAACCGGCTCGAGCAGATCAACATGATTGGCTCGACGAACAGCTCGGAGTTCGACTCCTGGACGACGACGTTCCGCGGCCGCGCGGGCCGGACGCAGATGTCGGTCTCCTACGTCCTCGCCAACTCGCGTGCGTGGGGGGGCCAGCCGGTCGCGTCCTACAGCGGGAACGGCATCGCGATCTCGCCCGACGATCAGTTCAAGGATGGCGAGTTCGGACCGACGCGGATCGACGAACGGCACCGCATCGTCGCGAGCGCCGTGCTGGATCTCAAGTGGGGTTTCCAGCTGGCGCCGATCCTTCAGTACGCCTCCTCTCGGCCCTACACTCCGGTGGTCGGCTTCGACATCAACGGCGACGGCTTGACCAACATCGTCGACCGTCTCTGCGAAGGTGTGAGCCTCCAGGACGTGTTCGACGCCCGCGGATCGGTCACCGCGATCCGGGCGCTCAACCCGAGCGGGTGCCAGCGCGTCGGCGTCAACACCCAACGCAACGGGTTCGTCGTCGATGCCGACGGCACCGTGGAGGAGCGCAGCAGCCGGTTCCTGAACGTGGATCTTCGTGTCATGAAGTCGTTCGCGCTCGGCGGCCGGAGCGCCGTTCGGGTATTCGCGGACTTCTACAACCTGTTCAACACGGAGAACCTCTGGTACACGCTGCGACCTGAACAGAGCAGCGCTGCGTCGGCCAGCGCCTTCCTGCAGCCTGTCTCGCTCGCGGGACCAGGATTCGGCCCGCCGGTCGGGCGGCCGTTCACGGCGTCGTTCGGGGCGCGGCTGACGTTCTGATGCTCCTGAAGAGCTCTCAGAGGCTCGGAGGCGTTCTAAAGAGCAAAGCTCAGGCGCTGGAGGGCTGAGAACCAGGGCTGACAAGCATCGGCACGTCGCTTGGAAAGGCCGGAAGGTCGAGAGGCGTTCGCTTCTCAGCCTCCCGGCCTTCGTTTTTCAGCAACTGGCCCTGAGCCTTTGAGCCTGCTCTTACTTCTTCAAGTGCTTTCCAAAAAACCTGTCCACCCGGTTCCACGCGTCGCGCAGGACGTGCTCGCGCGTGAAGTAATGGAATTCACCGGGATACGTCATGAATTCGACGAGGTCGCCCTTCCCTTTCTTCAGGGCTTCGTCGATCACGCGCACCGAGTGGAGATACGGAACATTGACGTCCGCGGTGCCGTGCAGGACGAGGAGCGGCCGCGCGAGCTTGTCGATGTGTGAGACGGGCGAGGCCTTGGCGTAGACCTGCGGATTGTCCTCCGGTTTGCCGATGCGGCTTTCGGTCCACCCGCCGTGGTAGGGGTCGCCGTAATACATCGCGTAGTCGGCGACGCCCGCGACGTTGACCGCGGCGCGATAGAGCGTCGGCATCTGCGTGACGGCGAGGAGCGTGAAGAAGCCGCCGTAGCTCAGGCCCCAGACACCGACGCGGTCGGCGTCCACATATGGCAGCGTCTTCAGGTAATGGGCCGCGAACGCCGCGTCCATGAAGTCCTGCCCGCCCACGTCCATGTAGACGCCGTCCCGCCAGGCCGCGCCGTAGCCAATGCTCCCTCGATAGTCGGGCGCGATCACGACGTAGCCCTGCTGCAGCAGGTACTGGTGGAAGCTGTAGTAGACCGCGTAGTTCCGCTGGATGTGCCAGCCGTCGTAGTTCTGATTCACGCCGTCGCCGTGAATCCAGACGATGGCCGGGTTCTTCACGGCGCGATTCAGCGTTTTCGGCACGAACAGATACGCAGGCACGCGCTTCCCATCGGCGGCCACGTAGTGCACGAGCTGCGGCTCGACGAATGCGGTCTTGTCGACGCTGTCGGGCATCGAATCGGTGAGCCGGACGGGCTTCGCATTCGGCGTCACCGCGTCGACGACGAACAAGTCGGCGGAGTTCTGCGGGTCGGTGTGCTGGTAGACGATCTTCCGTCCGTCCGGCGCCCAGACCGGGGCCGTGTTCGTGCCGCGGCCGGACGTCACCATCCGGACGGCCGGCTGGCCAGCCGCGTCGGGAATCGTCGCGACGCCGATGTGCCGGACCCCGAGGTTCTTCCCTTCGTTCGAGTCGAATGCGATGCGCGTGCCGTCAGGTGACCACGCGGGACGCCAGGCTTCGAAAGGCCCCTTGGTCACCTGGGTGACTACGATCGGCGCCGCGCCATTCGCCGCGCCCGAGGCCGGCGCGTTCGCGGGAACCGCCGCGACGTAGAGGTGATCCCAGCCGTCTCGGTCGCTCAGGAACGAGATCCATTTGCCATTTGGTGACGCCTGCGAGGCCGCGCCGGCGCCGCCGGGAATGCTCCAGAAGGTGGGCTTCACGTCTTCGTGCACGACCGACTGCGCGCCGGTATTCGCGTCTACCAGAACGATGCTTCGCCCTTTGAAGTTCGGAGCGTTGCGATCGACCAGTACGAAGCTCGTGCCCAGCCATCGTGTGCCGCCGCGGCCTCCGCCCGCGCCCGGCGCGTTCACTTTCGAGGGCGTGCCTCCCGCGGCCGGCACGAGGTAGACATCGGCCGGCGGCCCGGGCACGTTCTCCGTGACGGTGTAGATGATCTTCGTCCCCGAGTACGCGGGCGTCTGTTCGTGGCGAATCGTCTGCCCGCCGCCGCCGCTCGTGAACATCAGGCGCTCGCCGTCGGCCATCCACGCCACGGTGTTGATGGGGCCGCTGAACGTCGCGACCGTTTTTTCCGTGCCGTCCTGGAGCGAGCGGACGCGAATCTCGGCCGGGCCTGTCGCGGGCGGAGGTTGATTGGGGGCCGGAGGGCCGGCCCCGGCGCCGCCGCGCCCGCGACCTCCACCAGCCGCTCCACCCCCGCCCCCGCCGACGAGATACACGATGCGGGTGCCGTCGGGTGACGGCGTCACGCCACGGAACTGCCCTTGCGGCAGCGCGGGCCGCGCCACTTCGTTGCCATCGGCCGACGCCTGCATCAATTGGGCGCCGCGCGTGAAGTAAATCGTCCGGCTGTCCGCGCTCCAGAACACGCCCGTCACGCCGCCCGCATCGACCGTAATCGTGGCGGGCCTGGCGGATCCGTCCGCCGGGACGACGTAGAGGTTCGCGACACCTGCGCGTTCTGACATGAACGCGATGCGTTGACTATCGCGCGACCAGACCGGCGCGGACGGGTGCTCGATGTCGATGAGTTTGTCGATCGTCAGACGGCCGGCGGCTGGAGCGGTCCGGGCCTGCTCGCGTGCGTCGACCACAAAGTACGACGCGGCCACGCCCGCAATCGCAGCGACGGCAAGAGTTCGGCGAGTCATGGAAAGAGTGTCCTTTCGTCCGAGTCACATTACCGCGATCCGAGGGCCGGCTGTCTTCCGCTTCGCCATCGGTCATGAGCCTTCGGTGTTCAGTCTCCGCCTCTGGTCTTCTGTCTCCGCTCCGGCCTCCCGTCTTTCCGGCTTCGGCCTTCGCGCTTCGCCCTTTGGCCTACTTCACACGCCGCCCATGCTTGATCACGATGTCCACGCGCTGCAGCAGATTGATGTACCGCAGCACGTCGCCTCTCACGGCGATGATGTCAGCGTATTTCCCCGGCGTCACCGTGCCGACCTCGCCGTCCTTCTTCATCATGAGCGACGGCCAATACGTGGCGCCGCGGATGGCCTCCATCGGCGGGATACCCATTTCGCGAACCCAGATGTCGAGCTCGTTCCAGGTGCTCTGGCTGTGAAACTGCATCGGGATGCCGCTGTCGGTGCCGACGAGCAACGTGGCCCCGGCCTCGCGCAGCTGCGTGATCTTCCGTTTGAGCGTCGGCTTCCGCGCGGGCGTGAGCTGGTAGTAGCTCAGCGCCTCAGGATGCTGCAGTGACCGTCGGATGTCGTTCACGATGTCCGGTGCGAGGCCGAGCGTCCAGGACGGATCGTCCAGCATCTCGGGGTTGTCGCGGAGGTAGTCGTAGTTGAAGAGCCCCTCGACCGTCGGTGTCCAGAAAAACGGGCCCAGGCTCATCTGCGATGTGCGGGCGCGGATCGCGTCCATGACGTCGGGCGGGTATTCAGGCGCGGTCGCGAGGCCGGTGTGCTCGAAGTTATCCACGCCTGCCGCGAGACCGCGGCGGATCTCTTCGGGCCTGTGCGAGTGGGCCACCACCGGCAACCGGTTGGCGTGCGCCGTCGTCACGACGGCGTTCACCTCGTCGATCGTCATCTGATCCTGATCGATGAGCTTGATCACGTCGACGCCCGCCTTGGCCAGGCTTTCGACCTTTGCCTTCGCGTCGGCCACGCCCTTCACGCCCCACCGGAACTGCTCGGTGCCGGGGTACGGCGCGTGCTGGATGAACGGACCGGAGACGTAGAGTGTCGGCCCCGGAATGTCGCCGCGGTTGATGGCGTTGCGGACGTTGAGACTGGCCTCGAGCGGCCCGCCAAGGTCGCGCGCCGTCGTCACACCCGCCATGAGAAGCTGCCGGGCCGACGCCGGCATGATCTCCTTCTCGAATCGCGAGGGATACGTCTTGTCCCAGTGCGCGTAGTCCGAGTGGCCGGTGATCATGAGGTGGACGTGCATGTCCCACAGGCCGGGCAGCACGGTCATCCCTTCGGTGGAAACCACCTCGACGCCGGCCGGCACGGCCAGCGAGCCCACCTGCCCGACGGCCTTGATGCGCTCACCTTCGACGAGGACAACCGAGTTGCGAATCGGGGTGCTGCCGAAGCCGTCGACGAGGGTGCCGCCGACGAGCGCGAGGGGTCGCGGCGGACCCTGCGCGGGCAGAGTCTCTGGCCGGGTCGTTACCCCAACCGGCGCCATAGTCAAGACGACTGAAAGAACACAGGTAAGGGTCGGGGTGCGGCTGGCCACGCCGGTATCGTAAAGCACGTCGCCGCCTGGGCTCGTGCTTTCCTTTGGCCTTTGGCCTTTGGCATTGGCCTATGGCCTATGGCCTATGGCCTTCGGCCTGCGGCCTTCGCCCTACCGCCGGAGCGGTGACGAAATCAGCTCCTTGCGGACCTGACGCTCCGTGCCAATCGCGGCGGGGCTCTCGTAGCTCAGATCGGTCAGCAGCCAGCCAATCTTCGAGAACAACTGCCGCACACCCGACGCGTCACGAACCTGCGGCGCCTGAATAATCTCTACTGCATGCTGCAGCTCGTGGCCGAGCATCTCGATGCGGCGATGAGGCGTGAGCATCTGACCGACCGCGACGCGAACGAAGCGGCAGAGCGTGTTTGACGCGATGAGGGTGGTCGCCCCCTCACTTCGAAGATTGAAGTCGAGATCGATGTAGACGATCGTGTCGGACCGCTCGATGATTTCCAGGAGCCGCGTGATGGTCGGCGAACGTCTCGCCGCGTCCGCGACGATCTCGCGGGCCGTCTGGGACATCGGCCGTACCCGCGGGCTCTTCATCACGACCGGCGGCATGATGCCGATCACTGCCGAGAGCAGGTACGCCGACAGCATGTCTGTGTGCCCCACAGCATGAGACGGATCTCACCTGCGCGACGTTTGTGCTGACGGACAAGAAATTGTCAACTGCGCGAAACATTATCGAGACGACTGCGCATTGTGTCCGGAAGTGAAGAGCGAGCGTGTGGATTTGGACATCTTGCCACGGCGCCCAGGCCTGCGGCAGCCAGCAGCCGGACGACACACGCACGAACTCCTCCCAGTTCTGCAGACCGCCCAGGAGCTCGCTCAGCAGGATGTCCATTTTTGAGGCAGGACACGTGCGGCCGCCGGTCCGACGACCGTGTGATACGTTGGCCGCATGTTGCCCTTTCGAAACAGCACATCGTCCCACCATCCGTCCCTGTGCGCCGCTCACGCCGGCCCTCTCACCCGCGCGCTGCTCGCGCTCGTCATCGTTGCTGGCGCGGCCGTGTCGATGGGCGATCCCGTCGCGGCACGCGACGAAGGGATGTGGACCTTCGACAACGTGCCGCTCAAGGTGCTTCAAGACAAATACGGTTTCACGCCCAGCACGGAGTGGCTCGATCACATCCGGCTCTCGAGCGTGCGGTTCAACGACGGCGGCTCGGGCTCATTCGTCAGCGCGAACGGCCTCGTCCTGACGAACCATCACGTCGCGGCCGGACAGATGCAGAAGCTCTCGACGCCGAAACGCGACTTGATGAAAACCGGCTTTTACGCCCCGACGCGCGCCCAGGAACTGAAGACGCCCGATCTCGAGCTCAACGTCCTCACCTCGATGGAGAACGTGACCGAGCGCGTCCGCGCGGCGGTGAAGCCGGGGCTGAACGATCAACAGGCGCTCGAGGCGAGGCGGGCCGAAACGGCCCGCATCGAAAAAGAGAGCCTCGACAAGACCGGGCTCCGATCGGACGTCGTCGCGCTCTATTCAGGGGGCGAGTACTGGGTGTACCGGTATCAGAAGTACACGGACGTTCGTCTGGTGTTCGCGCCGGAACAACAGGCGGCGTTTTTCGGCGGCGACCCCGACAACTTCACCTACCCACGGTACGACCTCGACATGGCCCTCGTGCGCGTCTATGACAGGGGCCGCCCCCTCAAGACGGCGCACTACCTCAAATGGTCGGCCAAAGGCGCCGCGCCCAACGATCTGGTCTTCGTCGCCGGCCATCCGGGCTCGACCGATCGGCTGAAGACGCTCGCGCAGCTCGAGTTTCTCCGCGACGTGCTGTATCCCATTTCGCTGGCCACGATCGAACGCCGGCTGGTCGCGCTGCGTCACTACGGCGAGCGCGGACCCGAGCAGGCGCGTCAGACCACCGACTTCGTCTTCTCACTCGAGAACGCCAGCAAGGCGCTCTCGGGCGAAGCGCGCGGCCTCGCGGACACCGAGATTTTCGAGAAGAAGCGGACGGACCAGCAGGAGTTCCGCGCGCGGATCGACGCCAACGCCGAGTGGAAGGCTGCGTACGGCTCGGCCTGGGACGACATCGCGCGAGCGCAGGTGCGGGCCCGCCAGCTCTACAAGCCGTTCCGGTTCCGCGCGCTCCGCGGATCCAGCCTCGCCTCGCTCGCCTTCACGATCGTGCGGTACGGACAGGAGATCGCAAAGCCGGACGTGCAGCGCCTCGAGGGTTTCCATGACGCGCAGCTCGATTCGTTGAAGCTGAGCCTGCTCTCACCGGCGCCGCACTATTTGGAGATGGACATCGCGGTGCTCGCCGACAGCCTCCAGCAATCGCTCGAGGAGCTGGGTCCGGACGATCCGTTCATCAAGGCGGCGCTCGGCGGCAAGACGTCGCCCGACGCGGCCAAGGCTGCGATTGGCGGCAGCAAGATGGCCGACCCGGCCTTCAGAAAAGCGCTCGTGGAAGGCGGCAAGGCCGCGATCGAGTCTTCCACGGATCCGCTCATTGTCCTTGCGCGCAACGTCGAGCCGATCGTCCGCGAGACGACGAAAACGTTCGAGGGCGAAATCGAGAGCATCGAGTCGTCGGCGGGCGAACGGCTCGGCCGCGCGCGGTTTGCCGCGTACGGCAGGTCCGCGTATCCCGACGCGACGTTCACGCTCCGGCTGTCCTTCGGGACCGTGCGCGGGTACCCGATGAATGGCACCCAGGCACCGCCGGTCACGACCTACTACGGGCTGTACGACCGCGCGCAGAGCTTCGGCATGAAACCGCCCTACAACCTGCCGCAGCGGTACATCGACCGGCGGACCCGGCTGAATCTCTCGACGCCCCTGAACTTCGTCTCCGACTGCGACATCATCGGCGGCAACTCCGGCTCTCCGGTCATCAATCGTGACGGACAGCTGGTCGGGCTCATCTTCGACGGCAACATCGAGAGTCTGATTGGCAACGTGGTCTTCAACCCCAACGCCAATCGGGCGGTCGCCGTGCACAGCGCCGGGATGATCGAGGCGCTGCGCAAGCTGTACGACGCGGGCGCGCTCGCCGACGAGCTGCTGGGCGTCACCCGTGCCGCGCCGGCCAAAACGGCCAGTTAGATCTAGTGATTGATCGCTCGATTGATCTATCGCTCTATTGAAGAACGCTGGCGTGGCTGGCGCCACGCCGTCCCGTTCTGTCCGACATCCGTGAGCTCTTCCTCCGCCCGCTAACGCATTCACGGGAGGAGGTCATCCATGCGTGTTCTCGGAGGGCTCGCCGCCGCACTGTGTCTCTGGCCGACGCTCGCCCTCGCCCAATCGACCGCTTCATCCACCGGCCCCGAGTTGCTGGGCAGCCTCGCGGTCACCACGCTGTGGGATGACGAGTCGAGGCTGGGCACCGGAGTGGCTGCCGGAGGCGGCGCCGGCTACCGGTGGCGGAACGGCCTGGGCGTCGAGCTGCGGGTAGAAGGTTTTTCGAACAGCCGGACGTTCTCGAGCGGGGTCCAATTCGATGCGAGCGGCACGCGACTGCTGGGTCAGGTGGCGTATTACTGGTCGGACGGGAAGGTCCAGCCCTATGCGGCGGGCACGTTCGGAGTGACTGAACGTGAAACAACGCAGCGAGTATCCGGTCGTCGAGCGCGGTCCAACGGGAGCACCGGTCACCGTCGGCACCGAAGTGTTCGAGAGCCGCCACACGGACCGGGTGTGGGGTGGCGCGGGCGGCGTACGCATCCAGCTGAACGATCGCTTGAGCCTTCGACCTGAAGCGGGGCTGCTGCTCAGCAGACCCAACTACTTTTTCGACATCCGGTTCGGCCTCACGGCCAGCTTCACTTGGTGATCACCACAGCTTCCATCGCGGAACGACGCGCGGCTCGAACGCAAAGGACGCCGGCGGCCCTGGAGTGACGGCGACTCGTACCCAGCCGACCGCCGGCGAACCGGGCACCTGCAGACGAGTGAGGTTCTCGAGCAGCCGGCCCGTGGTCCGGCGGACGATCGGCTGATCCACTGTGTACCGGTGGTTGTCGCCCTGCGCGATGAGCACCGGTTTGCCGAACGCCTCGACTTCCTCCTCGAGCGCGGTCAGGAACGGCTCGAAGAAGTAACGGTAATCCGGGCTCTGTCCACCCTCGAGGCCCGGATTCGCGTGGAAGGCGATGACCACGGCTGCTGCGTTTGCGGTTCGGGCTTCCGCAAACGTCTCGCGGAGCCAGGCGGTCGCCGCCGCCGTACGCCTGACGACTTCCGCATCGTCTTCGGGCCGCCGGCCGGGAAACGTATCGTTGCCGTTGGCGCTTCCGACGAGGTGCACGGTCGCGAAGACGAGGCCGCCGTGCACCCACCGAACGTTTTCCACGAATTCGGCGAAGGGTTCGCGGCGCCCCTGGGCTGTCAGCGGGACACGCCGCCGGCCCAGGCTCTCCGGCGAGCCGAAAAACATCTCGCGCAGGCGGGCGAGCCTTTCGAGCGGCCGGAACCCGCCCGCGGCAGAAGCCCAGCAATCCGCCCATTCGTTGTCGCCCGGCGTGTAGATCACGGGATGCGGAAGGGAGTTGAACCCGTCGAGGCTGGACCGGTAGCGCGCGTCGGTGCACGGCCGCCAGAGCATGTCGCCGATGTGCAGCACCAGATCGAGATCGTGGGCCCGGAGATCCTGCAGCACCACGCGGTACTTCAGATCTTCCCACGCGTAATACGGGGCATCGCCGAGTACGGCGAAGGCGAACGTCCCGGGCGCGGTGGGCGTCGGGGGCGGCGGACCGGCCGACCCATACGCCGCGGCCCCGATAGCGAAAAGAACTGCGAGTAGCCCGTACCTGCGCGTGCTCATTCAGTCCAACAGGAGGTCCAGTCTATCGGGTGCGCGTGTTGCAAACGACTACCCTTCTTGGCCATCTCACGGTTCACCCTCGCCCGTTTCAGGTCCTTGAGTTCATGATCGTGCTTCGTCAAGCGGGCATGGATTGTGCCTCCTTCGTTGTAGGGCCGTTCGAACGATGAACGGTCGAAATTTGGAGGAGGCAACCATCATGCGAGTGGCATTGACAGCGGCGCTGTTGGCGATGGCGATTCCGGTCGCGGCGCAGCGCGCCGGGCAGCAGGTCGGCACGTTCCGCTTTCAGGCGATGGACGCGAACAATGACGGGCGCATCACGCGCGACGAATGGCGCGGGAGCACCCAGTCGTTCCGCGTCCATGACTGGAACGGGGACGGCGTGCTGTCCGGTGACGAGGTACGCACGGGCGCCGCGCGGCCGCGAACCGGCGACCCCGACTATTCCCCGAACCAGTACGTCCTCGATGACTGGACTCCGCAGCGGTTTCAACAGATAGACCGCAACCGCGACAACCGCATCAGCCGGGCCGAGTGGTATTACGACGCCGAGGGCTTCGTGCGAGCCGATCGCAACCGCGACAACTTCCTGACGCGGTCGGAGTTCCTGGAGCCGGACTTCGAGGACGATCGCGGCGACCAGTTCGATTACCTCGACCTCAATGGCAACAACCGGATCGAGGCGAGCGAATGGCACTCGACCCGTGAGGCGTTCAACTGGCTGGATCGGAACCGCGACGGCGTGCTGAGCCGTGCCGAGGTGGCCGGAGCGGACATGGGCACCGGCGATCAGTTCGCCAGCCTGGACCTGAACAAGGACCGGGTCATTTCAGCCGAACGAGTGGCAGTGGTCGCGCGCGAGCTTCGATCGTCTGGACGTCAACAATGACGGGCGGCTGAGCAGCGCGGAGTATCACTCGGCCGGACCGGTCGGCTCGACCGGAACGTCGACGCCGTTGACCGTGCACGCCAGCGATCGGTGGACCGACACCGGCATCTTCGTGCAGTCGGGCCAGGTGCTGCGCTTCCAGGCGAACGGGACCGTGCAGCTCTCCGAGGACGGCAATGACGTGGCCGACCCGCAGGGCTCACGCACCGGCCGACGGGCCACGAACGCACCGCTTGCCCAACGCACCGGCTGGCGCGCTGATCGCGAGGATTGGAAGCGCGCTGCCGGTGATGATCGGGTCCGGCACGGCCGAGATTCGAGCGCCGCGATCCGGACGGCTCTATCTCAGCGTCAACGACGATCACATGCTGGACAACAGCGGCGAATTCCGGGTGGTCGTGACGCGTTCGGTAGGGGACGGGACTTTTTTCCACACGTTTCCACAAGCAGGTGCCAGAGGTCGACCGGTCCGACCGGTCGACCTCTGGCACCCGTCTGTGGAAACGTGTGGAAAAAAGTCCCGTCCCCTACTCGTTCCGCAACGCAATCACGGGATCCACCCGCGTGGCCCGGAACGCGGGGACCGCGCAGGCCAGCAACGCCACGACCACCAGCACCAGAATCGCCATGCCGGACGCGACGTCTACGGTCGTCACGCCGTAGAGCAGGTCTTCCAGCAGCCGCGACAGGCCCAGAGAACCCACGACGCCAATTACCGCGCCTGTCGCAATCAATCGTGCGCCGTGGCGAAGGACCACGCCGACCAGCTCCCGCCGCGTCGCGCCGAGCGCGAGTCGAATGCCGAATTCGCGCGTGCGCTGGGTGACCAGGTACGACATCACGCCGTAGATGCCGATGACGGAGAGCACCAGAGCGGTCGTCGCGAAGAGCCCGAGAATCCACGTCGTGAACGTCGAGGCGGCCGTCTGGGCCCTGACGAGCTCGCGCATCGGCGTGACGTTGTAGACGACGATGGACGGATGCGCGCGGCGGATCGCGGCTCGGACAGCACCGGCCACCGAAGCAGGATCGACGCTCGTGCGAATCAGCAGGCCCTGCACCGTGCGGTCGAGCGCCGGGAAATAGAGGTCCGGATCCGACGTCGGGTTGGCCGGCAGGCCACGATACTTCACGTCGGGGACCACGCCGACGATGGTGAGCCACGGGCTCGGCGACGAGACCTGACCGATCTTGATGCGTTTCCCAATCGGATCCTGGTTCGGCCAGAAGCGGCGCGTCACGCCCTCGCTGACGATGACCATCGTCCCGTCGGGCGTCGCTTCGCTCTCGTGGAACGTCCGGCCGGCCCTGAGCGGCATGCCCAGCGTGGCGAAGAACTCGGGCGTGACCCGATGGACGTAGGCCCGCGGCCTCGTCTCGGCGCTTGTGTTCGTGTCGCCCTCGGCTGAGTAGAAGGTGGCGGAGCTGCCGTCGGCGAGCGGGACGTCACTCGCCAGGCTCGCGGACGTCACGCCGGGCACGGCCTTGACGTGTGTGAGGAGTTCGGCCCCGGACACGACGAACGGCGGGGGTGGCGGCGGGGTTGTCTGGCCGCCAGGCCCGGCTGGCGCGGGGGCCGACGCTGCCGCGACCGGCTGTCTGGGAATGCTCGCGCTCAGTGTGAGGAGCCCGTCCGGGTTGAAGCCCGGATCGATGGCCGTCAGCTTCTGAACCGATCTGATCATGAGGCCCGCGCCGATGAGCAGGACGATCGCCAGAGCGACCTCCGCGACGATCAGACCGGCACGCAGACGGTGCGATCGCACGCCGGTCGAACCGCGCGCCGTCTCCTTGAGGGCGTCCGTCAGCTTCGACCAGCGCATGTGCATTGCCGGCGCAAGGCCAAGCAGCAAACCGCAGAAGACCGCCACGGCGATCGTGAACGCCAGGACGGAGAGGTTGAGGCCGGGCTGCACGAACGACGGAAAGGTGACCGGGCTGGCGGCGGTGAGCGCCTGCACGGACAGTTTCGCCAGACCCACGCCCGCGGCCGCGCCGATCAACGTCAGCACGCAGCTCTCCGTGACGAGGAGCCGCAGCAGCCTCGATTGCCCCGCGCCGAGCGCCGTCCGCACGGCGATCTCTTTCTGCCGTGTCTCGGAACGGCCGATCAGCAGATTGGCGACGTTGGCACACGCGATGAGCAGCACGAAGCTGACGGCGGCCATGAGCGTCAAGACGACCGGCTGGAGCTGCCCGTAGGTCTCGACGGAGAGCGGGCTCACCTCGACACCGCGTTTCTCGTTCGTGCCGGGATACGCGGCTTCGAGCTGCTTCGAGACTACGTCGAGCTCGGCGCGGGCCTGATCGATCGTCGCGCCGGGCTTGAGCCGCGCGACGGTCTGGAATCCGCGGTTCCCGCGGTTGTCGAACGACGTCCCGCTCAGCGCGAAGGGAATCCAGAGCTGTGCCGTGTCCGAAATGCCCGTGAAGTCTGGCGGCATGACGCCGACGATGGTGTACGTCCGCGCCGCCGACTGCATCGTGCGATTGACGATCGACGGATCGGCCCCAAAGCGCCGCCGCCACAATCCGTCGCTCAGGACTACGACGGCATCGCGGTTCGGGACTTCGTCCTCGTCCGGCCGGAACGTCCGTCCGAGGGCCGGGGCCACGCCCATCACCGAGAAGTACTGCGCCGAGACCGTTTCAATCGGAATCCGCTCCGGCTCGTCGAAACCCATGAGGGTCAGCGTGGTCGTGCCGTACGCCGCCATGTCCACGAAGCGCGTGGACTGCGCCCGCCAGTCCTGGTGATCCGGATAGGAATTGCCGCGTCGTTCAACGGTCGCGCGCTGCACGCTTCCGATCAGCACCACCAGCCGATCGGAATCTGGATACGGCAGGCCGCGCAAAAGCATGGCGTCCACCAGGCTGAACATCGCCGTGTTGGCGCCGATGCCGATCGCGAGCACGAGTACGGCGACGACGCTGAAGCCGCGGGATCTGATCAGCGTTCGGAACGCGTAGCGAACGTCCTGAACGACGCTCTCGAACGACGGGAAGGTCCACATCTCTCGTGTCTGCTCCTTGAGCGCCGTGACATTGCCGAATTGACGGGTAGCCGCAAGGCGCGCCTGGTCCGCCGGAAGACCGGCGCGCTCCCGCTCTTCCCGGCGCATGGCGAGGTGAAACGCGAGCTCATCCTCGACTTCACGGGCCCGGCGGCGCCGGCTCGCGAGAGTTAGCACTCGGCGCCAGACGCTGATGAGATCGTGACGCCATTTCATCAGGCGCCCTGCATGACGCGCGTGACGGCCGAAGCGACGCGATGCCAGTAGTCGGCTTCGCGCTCGAGCTCGCGGCGGCCGAGCGCGCTCAACCGGTAGAACTTCGCGCGGCGGTTGTTCTCGGAGGTGCCCCACGTCGACCGCAGCCAGCCGCGCACTTCGAGACGATGCAGGGCCGGGTAGAGCGCGCCCTCCTCGACGTGAAGCACGTCGTCGGACGCCCGCTGGATCGACTGCGCGATGCCGTAGCCGTGCATCTCGCCGCGCGTCAGCGTCTTGAGGATCAACATGTCGAGGGTCCCCGGCAGCAGCTCACCCGAAGGCGGCCGATCTCCCATAAGTTAATTAGGGATCCTGTGGCAGCACGCGGCGCCTGTCAACTGGGCGGTTTCGAACGGCGCCGGCGCGCGCTACCGCCGCGTGGCCGGCCGCAGGAAGATCCGGCGCCCGGGGTAGTCCACGACGACGGTGAAGTGCCGGAGCAGGTCGGCACCAAGGATGCCGTCGAACGAATCGCTGGCGTGCAGGCCCGTCGTCTCGCGCGAGAGGGCCGCGTCCGGCTGGCGGAAATGCGCGTCACCGATCGACAACGACGACAACGTCACGAGCGGTGACGTGACGATGCCGCCGATGCCGGCAGAGGCCGTGGCGCGCCGGCTCGGAAAGCGTTCGATGAGCCGATGACGCCGGACGAAGGGACTGGTCAGCGTGAGACCCTGGTTGCTGCCCGTATCGACCAGCAACCGGGACGGCAGCGAGGTGCCGTCGGCCAATCTCAGCGACGCGGGCGCAAGCAGCACGTTTCCCCGAGTCGTGACGCGGACGGCGGGCGGCAGTTCCTTGCCGTCGAAAGCGCCTGGCTGGCAAAGGACGACGCGTCCACGGTGGTAGTCGAATTCGACGACGTACCGCGAGAGAAAATCGGTTCCAAGGATTCCGTCGATGCGGTGCTTGAGAAACGGCTGCGTCGCCCGGACCGGGACGACGTACAACGGTGACGGAACGAAGAGGTCCGCCTCGCCGACCTTGATGCGCGCGCCGCGGGTTGTCCCCACGGACGTAAGACCGCTCGTGACGCCGACGTTCGACCGGGCGCCGGCGTCTGTAACCCGGAGCCCGAGGCCGGCCGCGGTGTCCGGATCGATGACCGTCAGCGTCGCGCCGGTGTCGACCGTGAGCCAGAACGGACCGCGCTCATTGATAGTGGTGCGCGCAAAGAACACGTGCGACGCCTGTTCGACGGGCACCGTGACGACGGCCGGCGCCTGGCTCACCAGCCAGAGCCACAGCGGGATGGACCTTTTTCCCACGGGGATCGTAATCATTTCATGTAGCCCTGTAGAAAAAAGGCTGGTTTCCCTACACTAGAGGTATGCCCTTCCCCCGGGACGAGCTGGTCGCGTTTCTGGTCGCCGTGAGCTTCGCGGCGGGCCTCAACGTCTATGCCACGGTCGCGACGCTGGGCCTGCTCGCCCGCTTCGACGTCCTGACGCTGCCGGGCTCGCTCGAGATGTTGGGCAACGAATGGGTGATCGGAATCAGCGCCACGCTGTTTGTCGTCGAATTCATCGCCGACAAGATTCCGATGTTCGATCTGGTGTGGAACGCGCTCCAGACGTTCGTGCGCGTGCCTGTCGGTGCGTTGCTCGGCTATGCGGCGACGAGCGGCCTGAGCCCGACGTGGCAGGCGGTCGCCACCGCGGTCGGCGGCTCGGTCGCGTTGGCCGCGCACGGCGGCAAGACCGCCGCGCGCGCGGCGGTGACGTCATCGCCCGAGCCGGTCTCGAATTTCCTGTTGAGCCTCGCCGAAGACGGATTCGCGATCTTCATCACGTGGTTCGCCACGCAGTATCCGTTCCTCGCCGCCACGATCGTCATCGTCCTCCTCGTGATCATCGTCCTGCTGGTGCGCTGGATCGTGAAGGCCTTGGCTGCACTCTGGCGATCGGCGATGCATCGGTTGGATCGCCCGGTCGTGCCGGACCTGAATTACTCCAGCAAGCAGTAGCCAGCGGGGTTGGTCTCCCCAAGAGCTATCAACCACGAACGACAGGACCTCGGGTTTCGTTTTCGCTTTGATCTTCCACAAACGAAACCCGAGGTCTTACGCTCTGCTGGTGACTTACCGCGATGCTGGGTCCGCCGTGCAGGTGTCTGCCACCCGCTGAAAGTTCTTGACCATGAACACCGGCAGATCCTTCTCGTCGATCTTGCCGCCGGGCGGTGGCGGCGCCACGGGCCTGACTTCGGCGGTACCCGTGAACTCGACCCTCGCGTTCACGTGCGACTCGAAATCAGGATCTTCCATCTGCGCCTGGATGCGGAACGTGCGCGCCGGATCGTTCTTCTTCGTCGGATCGATCGCACGCTCGATCAAGTACACGTTCGGCTTCACGCCTTTGACGACGCAGCCGACGACCGTGAGCTCCTGCATCACCGGGGTCGCCGGAGCCGGTGGCGTCTGTGGCGGCGTGGTCTGAGGTGGCGGCGTCTGCGGCGGCGTGGTCTGAGGTGGTGGCGTCTGCGCCGCCGCGGCTGCTGAGATCAGCACGGACACGGCAAGGGCGTACAGTGCATTGCGCTTCATCGCTCAATCCCTCCTGATCTTGGGACGACCGTGCCGCGCATCGAGTCTTGAGTCTCTTTAGTCGTCGCGAAGCGCGACAAGTGGATCGAGTCTTGCAGCTCTTCTTGCGGGCCAGTAGGCCGCCAGCACGGCGACCACTGCGAGCGTGACGATTGCGCCCGCAATCGTCGCGGGATCGCCTGGCTCGAGGCCGAACAGCAGCGACCGCGCGCTGCGTGCCGCAAACGCCGCAAGCACGCCCCCGAGCACGAGGCCGACCACGAGGAGCCGCCCCGCTTCACGGACGATTAAGGCGACGACCGCACGGCGATCGGCGCCGAGCGCCATCCGAATGCCGATCTCGCTCCGTCGCCGGGCGACCATGTGCGAGAGGATGCCGTAGAGCCCGATGACGGCGAGCAGGCCGGCCAGCGCGCCGAAGAAGCCGGCGAGCGTGGCCATGAGCCGTTCGAGCACGAGCGTCTGGCCGATCTGCTCGGTCAGCACGTCGAAATCCACGATGATGTTCGGGTTCACCTCCGCGACGGCGCGCGTGATCGACGCAATGAGCGACGCCGGCGGCACGGAGGAACGCGTCAGGATGGTCGTGTACGGATCGGGCGTGGAGGCCTGCGATTCGCTGATGAACGCGATCGCCTCGGGCGTCTCACGCAGGTTCCGGTACTTCGAGTCGCGGACGATGCCAATGATCTCGTAGGTGACGGTGGGATCGCCGACGTAGGGCTCGAAAGCGAACGTCGCCGCGATGGGCGACGCGCCCTTGAGGATTTCGCGAACGAACGTCTCGTTGACGACGGCGACCTTCGGCGACGAGACGGTGTCCCGGTCGTTGAAGTCCCGGCCGGACAGCACGGACGTGCCGAGCGCTTTGAAGAAACCGGGACTGACGCGGTTGACGTTTGAAATCCCCACCGGCTTGCGATCCCCGCCGACCAGAACGCGTTCGTTCCAGCCGCTGCCGCTCACGGGCACGATCACCGCCTCGGCCGCGACATCGACGCCGGGCACTGCGGAGACCCGCTCGAGCACGCGGCGGTGCATTTCCGCGCGGCTGGCCGGCTCGAGTCCGAGCGGCTGCATGTCCACGGACGTGACGAGGAGGCCGTCCGGAAGGAAGCCCGGGTCGAGAGTCGCCAGATTCATGAACGTGCGCACGAAGAGCAGCGCGCCGACAATCAGCACCAGCGACAGCGCCACCTGCGCGGCGACGAGCACCCGGCCGGCGCCGAACCGCGCACGATCGGCGGTCAGGCCGCGCCCGGCGGCCTTCATGACCACGCCTGGCGCGGTCCGCGACGCGCGAATCGCTGGCGCGAGCCCGAAGAGGATGACCGTGAACACCCCGAGCGCCGCCGTGAACGCGAGAACCCGCCAGTCCGCCTGCACGTCCACGACGATGACGTTGCGGCCGGCGTCCAGAAGCGCGACGAGCGCGCGGCTGGCCCCCTGCGCCACCACGACACCCGCGATCGCCCCGAGCGAGGCGAGCAGCAGGCTTTCGACGAGGAGCTGCCGGATCAGCCGGCGGCGCGACGCGCCAAGCGCGAGCCGGACGGCCATTTCGCGGCCGCGGGCACTCGCGCGCGCGAGCAGCAAGTTCGCCAGGTTGGCGCAGGCGATCACGAGCACGAGACCGGTGATCGCGAGCAGAATCCAGAGCGGATTCTCGTATCGCGTGCGCAGCGTCGAGACGCCGGTCGGCGACGGGAAGGCCGACAGTTTGAAGTCGAGGTACGTCTTCGCATCTTCCGGTGAGTACTTCGGCGGCAGCGTGTCCTCAAAAATCGCGCGCGACAGTCCCTGCAGTTCGGTCGCGGCGCGGTCGGCCGTCACGCCGGGCTTCAAGCGGCCCATGGCGGCGAGCCACCAGCCCTCGGGCTTGGCAATGATCGAATCGGCGCCAACGACAATCCGCTCGGCGCACAACGGAAGCGCCAGGTCGAACGATCGGCCCACCTCGATGCCGAAGAACGGCCGGGGCGCGACGCCGACGATTTCGACGGACCGGCCTTCCACGCGCAGCGTCCGGCCGACTGCGCCAGGGTCGCCCGCGAACTCCCGCTGCCAGAACGGATAACTGATGACGAGACCCGGCGTCTGGCAACCGCGTCGATCGTCGGCCGGGCCCAGAAGCCGGCCCAGTTCCGGCTTCACGCCGAGGACGGCGAAGTACGTTCCGGAGACCCAAAGCGTGCGGACGTAGCGCGCCTGGCCGCCGGCGTTCAGGTTGAGCATCGTGTTGCTCCAGGCGAACACGCCTGAGAACGACGACGGCACGGCGGCGATTTTTTCCCACTGCGCAAAGGTCAGGTACGGCCGGAGTCCGTTGAAGACGCCGGTCGCCTTTTTGCGTTCGCTGATGCGGATCTCGACGAGCGACGCGGGATCGGCGACCGGCAGCGCGCGCAGCGTCACCGCGTTCAGGAGGCCGAAGATCGCCGTGTTGGCGCCGATCCCGAGCGCGAGCGTCGAGACAGCGATGGCCGTGATGCCGGCATTGCGCCGCAGCGCGCGAAAACCGTATTTCACGTCCTGCCAGACGGTGCCCAGGGCGGCTCGGCCGCCGCCGCCCGGCACGATCGGCTCCTGATCGGCCACGCGTTCCGCGCGCGAAAACGCCCGGGTCAGCACGTCGTGGCGGTCGAGGGCCTTGCGCGCCGCGTCTTCAGCCTCGGCCTCCGACAGGCCGGCGGCACGAAGCTCGCGATACCGGTCATCGAGATCGTCGGCGATCTCGTCCAGGATTTCCTTCTCACGCTGCGCATCCAGATGAAGCGGCGCCAGGCGCCGCCGCAAGTCCGATCGCCACTCAGGCACGTTCCCCTCCGACGATGCGGTTGATCGCCGCAACAAAGGCCTCCCAGCCAGTGCGCTGCTCGGCCAGCACCCGCCGGCCCGACGCCGTGAGCCGGTAACAGCGCCGCCGCCGTTCGCCCGGCCGCTCGATCCAGCGCCCCTGGATCCACCCGCGCTTCTCGAGGCGGTAGAGCAACGGATAGAGCGACGGGATGTTGAAGCGGACCGTGCCCCCCGACCGCCGCTCGATGAGCTTGGCGATGTCGTAGCCGTGCCGCGCCCGCGTCTCGACGAGCGAGAGAATCAGCAGCTCGGCGCTGCCCTTCTTGAGCTCGCGATCCAGGATCCGTTTGATATGTCGCACAGAAACATATGCTAGAGGGATATAAACCTCGGAGTCAAATGCCGTGTCGGTACGACGGGGGTTAAAGGCGCGGGTGAGGAGCGGGTCAACGGCGCTTGTCGGTACGACGGGTACGGCGGGTCCGAGGAACGAACTGTCGCTCGTCAGCTTCTTTAAGAAAGATGGCCAGCGTCAGAACGTTCCTTGGACCCGCCGTACCCGTCGTACCGACCCGCGCAGTTCAGACCCGTTGAACCGACCCGCGCAGTTCAGACCCGTCGTACCGACACGGCTTCAGACGCCCGTGACCCCCGTGACCGTCGTCAGCGCCTGGTCGAAGATCGTCACGACCGTGTCGGCCTGTGCCGTCGTGAGCACGAGCGGCGGCGCGAAGCGCACCGCATTGCGCCCAGCGCCCAGGAGGAGCACCCCGCGCTGGAACATCTCCCGGACCAGCCGGTCGCGCTCGGTGGTGGCGCGCTCCTTGGTCTGGCGGTCACGGACGAGCTCGACGCCGATCATGAGCCCCTTCCCGCGGACGTCGCCGATGATCGGGTGCTTGTCCATCAGGTCGCGCAGCCGGGCCATGAGGTGCGCGCCAACGGTCTCGGCGTTCTGCATGAGGCCGTTCTTGAGCACGCGAATCGTCTCGATCGCCGCCGCGCAGCTGACCGGATTGCCGCCGAACGTCGAGGCGTGCGCGCCCGGAGGCCACGTCATCAGGGACGCGCGCGAGCTCGTCACGCCGAGCGGCAGCCCGGACGCGATCCCCTTGGCGAGCGTGACGATGTCAGCCGTGACGTCGAAGTGTTCACACGCAAACATGCGCCCGGTCCGCCCCATTCCGGATTGCACCTCGTCGGCAATGAGCAGCATGCCGTGCTGCGTCGTCAGCTCGCGGAGGCGTTGGAGGAACTGTCGAGGCGGCACGACGTAGCCGCCCTCTCCTTGGATGGGCTCGACCAGGACGCCCGCGACTTCATCGGGCGAGACGAGGTGGACCAGGATCTGGTCCTCGAGGAAGCTCAGGCACTCCGCCGCGCACGTCTCGGGCCGCTGGCCGACCGGGCAGCGATAGCAGTTGGCGTACGGAGCGTGGTAGACGCCCGGCATCATCGGGCCGAAGCCCTTCCGCTGGATGGACTTGCTCGACGTCGCCGCGAGCGACCCGAGCGTGCGGCCGTGAAACGAGCCGAGGAACGCGATGATGTTGAACCGTTTCGTCGCGTAGCGCGCCAGCTTGAGCGCGGCTTCGATCGCCTCGGTCCCGGAGTTGCTGAAAAAGGACCGGACGTCCCCGTCGCGCGCGCCAATCGGCACGATGGCCGCGATCTCTTCGGCGAGACTGACCTGGAGCTCGTAATAGAAGTCCGTACCCGACATGTGGAGGTACTTGTGCGCCTGGTCGACGATCGCCTTCACGACGTCCGGATGTGAATGCCCCGTTCCCGTGACGGCGATCCCCGCGGCGCAGTCGAGAAACACGTTGCCGTCGACGTCCTCGACCACGGCGCCCTCGCCGCGCGCCATGACGAACGGATAGTCCCGCGTGTAGGAGGTCGACACCCGCGCCCGATCGCGCGCGATGATGGCGGCCGCCTTGGGGCCGGGCAACGGAGTGCGGAGGACGGGGGCATTCATTGAGTAATTGGGTAATTGAGTAATTGGGTAATTGAGAAATTCGGTAATTGGTAACTGGCGGTGCCAGTAATGAACCAATTACGTAATCACCGAAGCTCCAATCTCATTGTCACCGATCGATTCGTCAATTACTCAATTACCAATTACCCAATTACTCAATGCTCTTGTCACTTTCGCTTCCAGCGCGTGCCGGCCGCCGAGTCCTCGAGCACGATGCCCTTGTCGTCGAGCTCGCGGCGAATCTCGTCGGCGCGGGCGAAGTCGCGTGCGTGCCGCGCCTCCCGCCGCAGCGCGATCAGCCGTTCGATTTCCCCGGGCGGCACCGGCGGCCGGGCGTCCTCGGCGCGGCGCAGCGCGAGGACGCCGATCACGCGATCGACTTCGTCCATCGTCTCGCGAAGGCGCGCGGCATCCGCGGTGCCGATCTCGTGCTGATCCATCGCCGCGTGCATCTCGCGGACGAGCTCGAAGATCGCGCCCAGCGCGCCCGGGACGTTCAGGTCGTGCGCGATCGCCTCGCGGAACTCGGCGCGCGCCAAACGGATCCGGCCCGCGATGAACCGATTCGACGGCCGAGCGTCGGCAATCCCGTCCACGCGCGCGACGAAGTCCGCGAGGCGCGTGACGGCCGCGTCCGCCTGGGCGAGCACGTCCCAGTTGAACAGCAGTTGCTTGCGGTAGTGGACCGAGATGAGCAGATACCGGAGCGCCGAGGCGCGGTAGCCCTTGTCGAGCACGTCGCGCACGGTGAAGACGTTGCCGAGCGACTTCGACATCTTCTCGTTGTCGAGGTTCAGGAACTCGACGTGGACCCAGAAGCGCGAAAAGAGCTGCCCGGTCGACCCTTCCGCCTGCGCGATCTCGTTCTCGTGGTGCGGAAAGATCAGGTCGATGCCGCCGCCATGGATGTCGATGGGCGGCGGCCCCAGCAGGCGCACGGCCATCGCCGAGCACTCGATGTGCCAGCCCGGCCGGCCCGGCCCACAGCCGACGTCCCAGGTCGGCTCGCCCGGTTTCGTCGCCTTCCAGAGCACGAAATCGCGCACATCCTGCTTCGTGTACGTGTCGGCGTCCACGCGCGCGCCGGCCTGCATGCCGGCGTGATCGAGGCGCGCGAGCTTCCCGTACTCGGGAAATGAGGCAATGCGGAAGTACGTCGATCCGTCCGACTGATACGTGTGGCCGCGATCGCCGAGCGCGTTGACCATCCCGGCCATCGCGCGGAGGTTCTCGTCGTCGGTCGCACGCGGACTGGCTTCGACCTCCTCGAGACCGAGCGCCCGGGCGTCCTCGACGAACGTGTCGACCCACTGCTGGGTGTACTCGCGCAGCGGTACGCCGGCCTTTTCGGACGCGGCGATCGTGCGGTCATCCACGTCGGTGAAATTGCGCACCTGCCGCACCTCGTAGCCCTCGAGATGGCGCAGCGCACGCCGGAGCACGTCCAGGCTGACGAAAGTCCGGAAATTGCCGATGTGCCCGCGGGCGTAGACCGTAAGCCCGCACGTGTACATCCGCACGGTCCGTCCGTCGGCGGGAACGAACTCTTCTTCGGCGCGCGTGAGAGTGTTGAAAAGACGCATCGCGCGCCGGCCGCGTTACCGCTTTTCGGCTGACAGCAGGTGCCTGACGGTCGTCGAACGGCCTTCGCAGTGGATCTCGACGACGAGACCGGTCGCTTCCGGACGGAAGGTCAAATCGATGTGCTCGCCCGCGGTGCTTTCGGGGCAGAGCTTGTCCATGGCCGCGGCAATCGACGCGGCGAGCACAGGCCCGTCGGCGGCGGTTCCACCGGCCAACTCGGCGTATTTCTCAGCCAGTTCCGGGGCCAGCACGCGGTAGCGTCGATCGGCGGGGACAATGAGGGAAAGGGGGCCCGACATTCGCGAGGAATCTTATCAGGCTTGCGTCACGGGCTCTGGAGTCTGCCTGGACGCAGCCATCACGTCCCATCTAAATGGACATTCTTTCGAATAGTTCGCGGGCGTCGGCCGCATCCCGGGCGATCTGGTCCCGCAGCGGGTCAAGGCCGTCGAATTTCATTTCTTCCCGCAGCCACCGCACGAACGAGAGCCGCATGCGCGCGCCGTACAGGTCATGCGCTCCGTCGAGCAGGTGCGTCTCGACCGTGAGGCGGCCGTCCCCGATCGTCGGCCGGACGCCGACGCTGGTCACAGCCGGGTGCGAGAGGCCGCCGAGCGTCGCGATCGAGGCATAGATGCCGTAGGCGGGCAGGAGCTCGTTGGCGCTCACGAGATTCGCGGTCGGGAACCCGAGCTCCCGGCCCCGCCCGTCGCCGCGCACGACCTCGCCGTCGATCGCGTAGTGGTGGCCGAGCAGCGCGCCCGCTTCGTCGACGCGCCCTTCGGCAACCAGGTGGCGGATGCGGGTGCTCGAAACGACGAAGTCCTTGTAGAACACGGGCTCGATCTTGTCCACCTTGAAGCCGCGGTCCTGCCCGATCGCGCGGAGCAGCGTGAACGTACCCGACCGATCGCGGCCGAAGAGAAAGTTGGCGCCGACCCAGACTTCCGAGACGCGCAGCCAGTCGATGAGCACCGTTTCCACGAACGTCTCGGGTTCCCAGCGCGACAGCTCCTGTGTGAAGCGCACGACCGCCACGGCGGCCATGCCCGCCTGCTCGAACGCTGAGAGTTTCTGTTCGAGTGTCATCAGGAGGGGTGGGGCCTTCTCCGGCCTCAGCACTTTCGGCGGGTGCGGATCGAAGATCATCGCGACGGCCGTGCCGGTGCGCTCCTCGGCGTGGCGGCGCACCTCGTCGAGCAGCTTGCGATGGCCCCGATGGACGCCGTCGAAGTTCCCGAGCCCTACGACGGGATAGGTCCATTTCGGCCGCGGGGCATCCGGAAAGTAGGCGATCTGCATTACGGGATGTCGAGCACCAGGCCGTCGTGCGCGAGCGCCATGCCTGCGGGCAGCGACGCACAGGTCGCCGCGTGCCCGAGCTCGTGGGCGATGTGCGTGAAATAGGTGCGCGCCGCGCCGATGCGCCGCGCGGCCGTGACGGCTTCATCGATGGTGAAATGCGTCGGATGCGGCCGCCGGCGCAGCGCGTCGAGCACGACATGCTCCACGCCCCGCAGGAGCTCGAGCGATGCGTCCGGGACGCCGTTGCAGTCGGTGAGGTACGCAAACGGCCCAAACCGGAACCCGAGGATGGTCCACGAGCCGTGCTTGAGCGGCACCGGGACGACCTCCTGGCGGCCAATCGAAAAACGGCCACCGATCGTCCAGAGCCGGAGGTCCGGCACTCCGCCGCCCTTCGGCGCACCCGAGTCGAAGATGTAGCTGAACGTCCGACGCAGCGCGTCCAGCGTCCGCATGTCCGCGTACACCGGCATCGGCGCCTTCGAGAGGGCGTTGTACCGGCGCACCTCGTCGAGCCCCATGACGTGATCGGCATGGGCGTGCGTGAAGAGAATCGCGTCCACGCGCCGGATGTCGAATCGCAGCGCCTGGGTCCGCAGATCAGGCGTCGTGTCCACGAGCACGCGGAGACCGTCACCCATCTCGAGGAAGATGGACGGCCGGCAGCGGACATCGCGCGGATCGTCCGACGTGCACACCTCGCAATCGCAGCCAATCATCGGGACGCCGTGGGAGGTCCCCGTGCCCAGAAACGTCACTCGCACAAACCGCTGATGCTAACACTGATCGATAATCGCCTGACGATGAAGCGCCCACGTCGCAAGCGTCGTCGGTCGGCAACGCAACGATCACGGGTCGAGACTCGCGCGCGGCGCGCCGCGGCCGCCTTCGCCCGGCTCGTCCGCGTGATGGATACGCTCCGCTCACCGGACGGCTGCCCGTGGGATCGCGAACAGACCCACGCCTCGTTGCGCCCGCATCTGCTCGAAGAGAGCTACGAAGCCATCGAGGCGATCGATCGCGGGGATCTCGATTCGCTCGCGGCCGAGCTCGGCGATGTTCTGTTTCAATGCGTGTTTCACGCGCAAATCGCGGCCGAGGACGGCCGCTTCGACATCACGGATGCCGTCGACGCGATCACGGAAAAGCTCATCCGCCGCCATCCGCACGTCTTCACGGCAGCGGGCCGGCCGCTCGCGCGCTCGACGCGACGGAAGAGCCGCATCCGGACCGCGACCGCCGTCAAGGAGCAGTGGGAACAAATCAAGGCGCGCGAGCAAGCCAATGCCGGCACGACGAAGCGCGTCCTCAAGGGGGTGCCGGCATCGCTGCCGGCGCTCCAGCGCGCGCACGAGATCGGCCGCCGCGTCGCGGCCGTCGGCTTCGACTGGGCGCGGGCCGACGACGTGGTCGACAAGATGGACGAGGAGGTACGCGAGCTGCGCGCCGCGCTCGCGGAGAGTCCGCAGCGAGCGTCGGAAGAGCTCGGCGACTTCCTGTTCTCGCTCGCCAACCTCGCCCGGAAACTCGGCATCGAGCCCGAATCGTCCCTCCGTGAAGCGAACGACAAGTTCACGCGCCGTTTCAACGCGCTCGAGGAATGGTTCGAGCGTCGCCATCGCTCCGTGCACGGCGCCACGTTGAACGAGATGGAGACCGGGTGGGCGGAGATCAAGGACGCCCTGAAAAGCACTCGAAAGGCTCAAAGGCTAAAAAGACGAAAGGCTAAAAGACGAAAAGGCTGAACGGCTAAAAGCCTGAAAAGCCACGACTGGTGCTCAGTCGCCACGTGCGGCCGAGGAGTGAGCGCACGTCCACGATGGCGCCGTCGGTCTCGATGATGATGGCCGCATCCCGATCGGTGCGGAAGATTTCGGAGTTGATCTGCTCGAGTCGCGAGAGTACGTCAGGAGCGGGATGACCGAATGGATTGGCCCGTCCGGCGCTGATGAGCGCGAGATGCGGACGGAGGGCGTCGAGAAACGATGTCGAGCTGGACGTGCGGCTCCCGTGGTGCCCAACCTTCAGGATGCGCAGGGGCGTCGTGACGCGCTCCGTTGACAGCCGACGCTCGAACTCGATTCCGGCGTCACCGGTCAGCAGGAATTCCACCTTGCCGTAGACGATCCGCAGGACGACAGAGTCGTCGTTGCGGACCTTCTGGCGCTCCCACTCCGGCAGCGGCGGATGCGCCACTTCGACGACTGCCCCGCCCACTTCGAGCCGATCACCGGCGACCACCGTGCGCCAGTTGACGCCCAGCGCCCGCGCGTCCGCGCGCAATCGCTGAAGATCCGGACTTCGCGGTACCGGTATCCCCTCCCAGACTTCCCGCGGCGCCAGATCGGACAGCACCGACCGGGCGCCACCGATGTGATCGAGGTCGGCGTGCGTGATCGCGAGCCAGTCGAGCTGGCGGATCCCGAGCGCCCAGAGTGATGGCGTCACCACGCGGCCGCCGATGTCGAACGGCCCCGGTGTGCCCCCGGTATCGACGAGCAGCGATCGGCCTCCAGGAAACTGAACGGCAATCGCCTCGCCCTGGCCGACGTCGACGACCGTGACGCGCAGACGGTCCCGAGGCGCCGCACGTTCGACGGAGGGCGCCGTCACGATCGTCGTCGTCGCAACCACGGCCAATCCAAGACCGGCGCCGCGCAGCGTGCGGTCGCCGCGAGGCCAAAGAGCGATGGCCCACGCCAGGTAGTACGCGACGGTCCAACCGGGCGGTGACGGCGGCACGCGCCAGGACAGCCACGGCACGATGTCCACGAGCGCCGCGGAGCCGACGAGCCAGGCAGCGGCGACCGACGCCACGCGCCCTGCGCCAGCGGATGCAGCCGGCCACCAGACATCGGAGACGACGACCACCATGCCCGCAACCTGGACGATCGCCATTGCAGGTATCGCGACGAAATTCAGGACCAGTCCGGCAACACTCACGCGGGAAAACACCGTGGCGCCAATCGGCAGGAGCGCGAGCTCGGCCGCCAGGGTGGCGCCAAATAAGGCCAGGACAGACCTCACGGCCCATCCAGGTTTCCTTGACAGCCGCGTCGTGAGGTTCTTCGTAAACCGGCCGGCATACATCACGATCCCGAGGCTGGCGCCAAAGGACAGCCAGGCGCCGACGTCGAGCGCCGTCAGCGGATCGATCGTCACGACGATAGCCGCAACCGTCGACAGGACGTGGACCGCGCGAGGTACGAGGCCGGCGACGCGCGCGGCCAGATAGATGCCGGCCGCGGTGACCGCTCGCTGCACCGATGGGTCGCCGCCGACGACCCAGCCGTAAGCCATCACGAGAATCAGCGCGATGAGGTAAGCCGCCCGATGTGGCCGCACGATCAGCCGAACAGCGGCGATGGCCATGAGCGCGACCAGCGCCACGTTCCCGCCCGAGATCGCGATGACGTGATAGGTGCCGGCCGCTTGAAGCCGGCGTTCGATCTCGTCCGAGAGTCCCGCGCGGTCGCCGATCAGAATCGCGGTGACGATCGCCGCCTGCTGATCGCCGAGATTGTGGCGGCCCACGGCGGATCGGACGTGCCGCCGGACGGCTGCGGCTGCCTCGTCCCACCAGGGCCCGTGCTCCACCGCGATCAGCGCCGCGCTCTTGACGGTGCCGGCCAGGTGGAACGGCCGGCGCAACGCCTGCCGAAGCGGGTCCAGACCGCCCGGATTCATCAGCGCTTGCGGCCGGCGGAGCGAGATCGGCGCCTCGATCGGCCGGCCCGCGGTCCACTCGGCCGCCCGATCCCCGGCGAGATCGCCGCTGACGTACGCCTGCACGCGGCCGCGCCCAGGCAGCCACCTACCCTCGTGCTGAACCTCGCGAACGTCGATGACCAGCCGCACGCCGAATTCGGTGCCGGCAGCATCAGCCGTCAAGCGGCCTCTCGAGAGGACCGGACCTGAAAGACGCGTGGCGGCGCCCGCCTGCTCATCGAGCCACCGGACCAGAGTCGGCGCCAGGCCCGCGTCCCGCGCCGCAGCCCCGTGACTCGCGGCCGCCGCGAAGAGCGTGCCGAATGCCAGCGTGATGCGAACGCTTCTCGAGTCCGGAACGAGCGCCAGCGACGCGCACCCGAGCGCAATTGCCGCGGCTCCGATGCCGGACACCGCCGTCGAAAGGCCGGCGCCGACGCCCGCGATCAGCGCAACAGCAATGAGCGGGCCGAGCGCCGAACGGCCGTCGAACGCGCCGCCGAACATCCTCTGACCGGTTTGCAAGAACCGGGCTCACCCGCATCCTGCGGCGCCATCGATCGATCCGCCGGAGAGCTTGCAAAAGCCGCGATATGACCTCCGAGGTCATTTCGCGGTTTTTGCTATCCTCGGGCGGTCAACGGTCCGGAGGGGACATGAAGAAGCTCGTGCTCCTGCTCGCAGTCGTGCTGGGCATCTCGCAGTCGTCCGCCCAGAACGTTCCACCCATCCAGGCGGGCGACATCGTCATCACGGGCGGACAGTTGTTCGACGGCGTGCGGGACACGCTGACGCCGAACACCGGAATCATCGTGCGCCACGGCATGCTGCTCGAAGTGGGCGCGTCGCTCGCCAACCGCGACGTCAGCCCGGCACGGGTGGTGAAGCTCGCCGACGACGAGACGATCCTGCCCGGCTTCTTCGACCTGCACGCGCACTACGCGATCGATCTGTTCGGCCAGGAGCGGGTCGACGAGTACACGATCAACCCGATCGTTTTTCTGGCCAACGGCGTCACGTCCACCTTCCCCGGCGGTGAGGTCGATCCGGAAGGCATGATGGGGGCGCGTCGGCGGATCGAGCGCGGCGAGCAAATCGGTCCGCGCATCCACAGCTCGGGACCCTACTACGGCACGGCGCGCCCGGGCTGGCGGCACGCGGACTGGAACGCCGAGCGCATCCGCAAAGACGTGGACGAGTGGGCCGCGCGAGGCGCGCGCGGGTTCAAGGCCAAGGGAATCCACCGTGACCACCTGCCCGTCCTCATCGAACGCGCGCACGTTCACGGCCTGCCGGTCACCGGGCACCTGGACTCCGGCAGCGGCACGTCCGTCAATCCCCGCGATGCCATCTACATGGGCATCGATCGCATCGAGCACTTCCTGGGCGGCGACGCCATCGTCGCGGCGCGCGGCGCCTACGCGTCGCTCGAACAGCTCGACGTCACCCGGCCCGAAGTCGACGCCATCATCGATCTCTACCTCAAGCGCCGCGTCTACTACGACGCGACCGTCTCGGCCTACGGCTACTGGTACGACCCGAAAGACGAGCGGGTGTTCAAGACCTGGATGGACGAGCAGAGCTTTCTCACGCCGCATGCGCGCGAAGTGGCCAATGCCCGCCTGCCGCGGCGATCGAACGAGCAGTTCCGGCGGATCTACGAGGTGAAGTTGAAGGAGGTGAAGCGGTTCTACGACAAGGGCGGGGCCGATCTGATCACCGTCGGGACCGATCACCCGAGCTGGGGCGAGTTTCTCTCGGGCTTCGGATCGCACCGCGAAGTGCACGCGCTCGTCGTGGCCGGGATTCCGCCGGCGGCCGCCTTGAAAATGGCGACCATCAACGGGGCGCGCGCGCTCCGGATGGGCGACGAGCTGGGCACGATCGAAGCCGGCAAGCTCGCCGACCTGTTCGTCGTCCGGGGCAGCCCGCTCGCCGACATCAGGAACACGCGACACGTGCGGCTCGTGATGGTGCGCGGCGAGCTCCATGACGCGGCCGCGCTCCTCGAATCCGCGAAGGGCAAGATGGGTCCGGCCGCGCCAGCCGACGATGACTGGTGGAAAGGCGCGGTGAGGTTCAAGACAGGACCTCGGGTTTCTTTTTGATCTCTACTTCTCGATCAGCTCCGTCGTCATCGTCGTCTTCGTGAGCGCCGAGATGTTCACCGTCGAGCCGTCGGGCGCCGTCATGTTCATCGTCATCGGCATCGTCGTATTGAACGTCGCCCGCTGCGTCCGGCCGGCTCGCCGATCGAAGAAGATCTCGCCATCGCCGGTGCCGTCCGAAAACTGAATCGTCATCGGCATGGGCATCGCCGGCGGTTTGCCGCCGGGCGCGGCCTTGATCGTGGCCGTTGACAGGATCTGCGCCAGTTCTTTGCCGCCGGTGTTCTCCACGGCTTTCAAGCTGTACTGCGTGGCGACGTTCATTGTCCCGAACGGATTCGGCATCACGAGGTCATGTTTCCAGGTCTCGCCGGTCTTCACGGCCGTGCCCGGCAGGTGCGCGAAGCTCTGACCGAAGGAGCCCTTCATCGAGTCATCGGTCAACAGGCTGTCGAGGCCGGCCATCCCCATGGCCGGTGTGCTCTTCTGCATTTTCTCCATGATGCGGGCCATCCCTTCCATCTTCTGGATGTTGCCGTTCGGGGTCATCACGAGCGTAATCGACTCGCCGACGAGCGTGCCGATGGTCGCCGCGAGCTGCGCGACCATCTGGTCCGCATTCTGCGCCGGCGGCGCCGCGCTGTCGTAGACGAAGGTGCCCATCGGCGTGCCCATTTCCATCTTGAGGGATTCGAACTTCACCTGAAGCGTTGCCGCGCCATCGGCCGCCACGTCCGTCGTCGTGAACTGCTGCACCTGCGTCATCGTGTTCGTGACGTTCATCTCACCCATGCCGGGAATGCCGCTCATGGCCGCGTTTGTCGTCTGGACGACCCGGTACCGCAACACGTCACCTTTGTTCCAGCGATACCGCAGCGCGCCTTCCTGGCCCAGCAGCGACGATCCCGCGCCCAGCGCGACGAACGCTATCAACACACTTCCAACGCCCAGACGAAGCGGCTTCATAACTCCTCCTAAGAGATTCTCGTGGGCCTGGAGATGGCCAGAGGCACGCGCCTCTAATCGTCTCACCAATCGGCGCCGCGGGCTAGCGGCTCACGATGGCCATGAGATACCGGAGCTCGTCGTCGACCGCCTGTTGATCGTCGACCGTTTCGGCGATGACTTCACGCAAGCAGGCCGCGAACTGACGGCGAAGTCGATGGACCGCGACGCGAAGCGCACCTTCGGTCGCGCCGAGCCTGTTCGAGAGCACGGCGTAGGAGGCGGGCTCGTCGCCGGTGAGCAGCGGCTTGAGTTCGTCGAACAGCCGGCGTCTGGCCGGATCCTGGTATCGCTCCGACAGCCGCTTCATCGCGGCTTCGAGTGCGGCGAGGGCCCATCGCCGTTCGTAGATACGCTCGGGGGTGTCGTCTTCACTCGGCTCGCGATGAAAGCGCCGCTCCTCCGTCTCGACTTCGAGCGACACGTGCGCGAAGCCACCGCCGCGCTTTCGCGCCATCTCGGCGTCACGTTCGTTCGCGACGAAGTGCCGGACCGACGCCAGGAGGAATGTCCGGAACCGGCCACGCGTTTTCTCCGCGTCTCCAAAGTAATTCTTCTCGAGCACGCGCGTAAAGAACGCCTGCGTCAAGTCTCTCGCGTCGTCGGACGACCGACCGCTGCGGCGGATATATCCGTAGACAGGAAACCAATAGGTCTCGCACAGCGTCTGGAGTGCGGAGGCCGCTTCCGGTGAATCGGGCTGCCGGGTGGCCAGCACGAGACTCCAGCGCGTCGTCACGAATCGGCGTTGGTTCGGTTCAGGGGACATGAGCAGTCCAGGCTGCAGGTCATTCTCAGTCACGCCGAAACGTTCTACAAGACGCCCGAAAGTGGGCTCTCGCGAAGGTCATGGCTTCGCCCGAAAGCGGGGGATCCGGGGGTCCGGTCTTGTTCCACCACCGGTTCCATTGGTCCATCAAACAAGGAGCAGGCAGTATGAGCAGTGGTTGGCGAGGGTTCGCAATCTCGACGCTGATTGTCCTCGTAAGCGTTGTTATCGCAATTCCAGCGCACGCGCAGTCTTCATCCGGGTTCACGCGACAGTCCCTCGTCGCAGGCGTGACGTTCGACGGATGGGCCACACGGCTCCCGGCGGAGCGTGTCAGCCAGCAGACGGGCACAGGCCATGGGATCGGCTTCGGCGTGCTCGCCGGTATGATTCGGCCCAGGTTCTCGGCCTCCGAGGACGAAGACGACGTCAGCGACTTCTTCGAATCGCGGACGGGAACGATGTTCGGCGCCTGGATCGGCGGCAACATGAACGGAACGCTCGGCTTTACCGGTGAGTTCATCTACCTCATCCGGAAGAATGACGTCGACGTGGACGGCGACGGCATCGTGGACGAGCTGAGTTTCCCGGCCGTCGAGATCCCCGCCGTGTTCCATGTCAACTTCGGCGCGCAGAACCGCAGCAAAGGCATGTTCTATCTCGTCGGCGGCCCGGTCTTCACCATCAACCTCAGCGAAAAGTACAAGCCGGGTGGCGAGGGCGAGAGCATCGACATCGACGACGGCTTCCAGGGCGCGGACATCGGTGTGCTGGCAGGGGCGGGCTTCGAGATCGTCCGGATCGCGGTCGAAGTGCGGCACAACTGGGGATTCAGAAACATCGGCCCCGAAGGCGACACGCTCGACCTCAAGACCCGCTCGTGGGAGTTCCTCGTGAAGTTCCGGTTCAACTAGAGCAGAACCAGCCAGCCGTCCAACACGGTTGCGCTGACGCGAAATCCAGCGGCGGAGTGCTCGAAGCGCTCCGCCGCTTTTTCTTACTCGTCTTCCCGGGCCCGGCCCCGCGACTGCTTCACTCGCGCGCGCTGCCGTTTGGATACGAGACGACGCTCCCGCGACGCCTGCGACGGTTTCGTCGCCCGCCTCGACTTCGGCCGCCTGGCCGCCTGTTGGACGAGCACCAACAGCCGCCGGCGCGCGGCTTCCCGATTCTGGTTCTGCGTGCGATGTTCGTGCGCCTGGATTAGCAGCCGGCCATCCGACAGCATGCGATTGCGGGCGATGACGATCAGTCTGTGCTTGACCTCATCGGGCAACGAGGAAGCCGCGATGTCGAACCGAAGCTCGACGGCGGTCGCGACCTTGTTGACGTTCTGGCCACCAGGGCCCGACGCGCGGACGAACCGCTCCTCGAGGTAGCGTTCATCGATGGCGATGGAGTCAGTAATGGAGAGGGGTGGCATCGATCTGAGCCTCGGTAGGTTCCGGGGTTCCCCGGGACCTGCTGATCTCAGGTCCTGGTCAGCTCCTGGTGATATTCCTGCAATGATTTGACCGCCAGTCCTTCGGTCTTGAGCGCCGCAATCGCGCTAACCGCCGCGGCGGCGCCCGTGAGGGTCGTGATGCAGGGGACGCCCTGGAGCATCGCGGCGCTTCGGACCGTGCGGTCGTCGAAGAACGACTCGCGGCCGAGCGGCGTGTTGATGACGAGCGCAATGCGGCGATTGAGGAGCTCGTCGCCGACGTGCGGGCGGCCTTCGTTCACCTTGAAGATGATGTCCGCCTCGAGGCCGTGCGCGCGAAGGTAGGCGGCCGTGCCCCGGGTCGCGACCAGTTTGAAGCCGAGGCCGGCCAGCTGACGGGCGACGGGCAACACGTTCGGCTTGTCGAGGTTGTTCACGCTGATGAACGCCGTGCCCGAATCGGGCAGGTGCTGGCCGGCGGCCATCTGGGCCTTCGCGAACGCCGAGCCGAACGTCTCGGCGCCGCCCATCACTTCGCCCGTGCTCTTCATCTCCGGGCCGAGCAGCGTATCGACGCCCGGGAAGCGCACGAACGGAAAGACCGGCGTCTTGACGAAGTAGCCGGAGACCTGCAGATCGTCCGTCAGGCCGATCTCCGCGAGCGTGCGGCCGATCATGAGACGGGCCGCGATTTTCGCGAGCGGCACGCCCGTCGCCTTCGAGAGGTACGGCACCGTCCGGGACGCGCGCGGGTTCACCTCGAGCACGTACACCACATCGTCTTTCACCGCGAATTGCGTGTTCATCAGCCCGACGACGTTCAGCGCGCGGGCGATGCGGCGTGTGTAGTCGCGGATGGTGGCGACGTGGCGGTCGCTCAGCTGGAACGGCGGAACCACGCAGGAGCTGTCGCCGGAGTGGATGCCGGCCTGCTCGATGTGCTCCATGATGCCGCCAATGACGACGGCGCCGCTCGCGTCCGCGATGGCGTCGACGTCGATCTCGGTCGCGTCTTCCAGGAACTTGTCCACGAGAATCGGATGTTCGGGCGACGCCTGCACCGCATGACGCATGTACCGATCGAGGGCGGCCGTGTCGTAGACGATCGCCATGGCGCGCCCGCCGAGCACGTAGGACGGCCGCACCACGACCGGGAACCCAATCGTCGCCGCCACCTCACGCGCCTCGTCGGCCGACGTGGCCGTGCCGCTTGGCGCCTGCGGGATCCCGAGGTCCCACAACAGCTTGGCGAACCGCTTCCGGTCTTCGGCGAGATCGATCGAATCCGGCGACGTTCCGAGAATCCGCACGCCGGCGTCCTGCAGGGACAACGCGAGCTTGAGCGGCGTCTGCCCGCCGTACTGCACGACGCAGGACACGTCGCCGCCCTTGGTGCGTTCGCGCTCCACGATCGCGAAGACGTCCTCGAACGTCAGCGGCTCGAAGTACAGACGGTCCACCGTGTCGTAGTCGGTCGAGACCGTCTCCGGATTGCAGTTGACCATGACCGTCTCGTAACCCTCGTCGCGGAGCGCGAAGGCGGCGTGACAACAGCAATAGTCGAACTCGATCCCCTGGCCGATGCGGTTCGGCCCGCTCCCGAGGATGACGACCTTCGCGCGCGGCGTCGGATCGGCCTCGCATTCAGTCTCGAACGTGCCGTAGAGGTACGGCGTGAACGACTCGAACTCCGCCGCGCACGTGTCGATGCGCTTGTAGGCCGGCACGAGCGCCGCGTCCTGGCGGCGCACACGGAGACTCGCCTCGTCGAGGCTGAGCAGGCGCGCGAGGTCGCTGTCGGCGAAGCCGGCCCGCTTGAGCTCGCGCAGGAGATCGTCCGACAGATCGCGCGCGCCGACGGCCGCCGCCGATTTGCCGAGCTCGACGATCTGCTGGAACTGCGTGAGGAACCACCGATCGATGTGCGTGAGCCGGTGGATTTCCTCGACCGCCCAGCCGCGCTCGAGCGCGCGGAACACCGCCCACATCCGACGGTCGGTCGGAATGCCCAGCGCCTGCTGCAGCGACGCCTGATCCTCCTGCTCGGCTGAGCCACCCGTCAGCTGCCCCAGCAGCTGTCCACTCTTCCCCAGATCGAGCGACCGGAACGCCTTGAGAAACGCTTCCTTGAACGTGCGCCCGATCGCCATCGCCTCGCCCACCGACTTCATCTGTGTCGACAGCGATCGGTCCGCCTGCGGGAATTTCTCGAACGCCCATCGCGGAACCTTGACGACGACGTAGTCGATCGTCGGCTCGAACGACGCGGGCGTGATACGGGTGATGTCGTTGCGGATCTCGTCGAGGCGATAGCCCAGCGCGAGCTTGGCGGCGATCTTCGCGATGGGAAACCCGGTCGCCTTGGAGGCGAGCGCCGACGAGCGCGAGACGCGCGGGTTCATCTCGATGGCGACCATCCGGCCGTTCGTCGGATTGACCGCGAACTGGATGTTCGATCCGCCCGTCTCGACGCCGACCCGGCCGATGATGCGCCGCGCCGCGTCGCGCATGCGCTGGTATTCCTTGTCGGTGAGCGTGAGCGCCGGCGCGACCGTGATGCTGTCGCCCGTGTGGACGCCCATGGCGTCGATGTTCTCGATCGAGCAGATGACGACGAAGTTGTTCGCGCAGTCGCGCATCACCTCGAGCTCGAATTCCTTCCAGCCGATGACCGACTGTTCGACCAGGATTTCGTGCACCGGGCTCATGGCGAGCCCGCGGCGCGCCAGCTCGCGAAACTCCTCGATGTTGTAGGCGATCCCGCCGCCGACCCCGCCGAGCGTGAACGACGGCCGGATGATCACGGGGAACACCCCGATCTTCTCGGCCGCCTCATACGCCTGTTCCATCGATCGCGCGTAGAAGCTGTCGGGCACCTCGATGTCAATCGAGCGCATCGCCTCCTTGAACATGAGCCGATCCTCGGCGACCTTGATCGCGGCAACCGAGGCGCCGATGAGCTGCACGCCGTGGCGGTCCAGCACGCCCTGCTCGCCGAGCTGGACCGCGAGGTTCAGCGCCGTCTGCCCACCGACCGTGGGCAGGATCGAATCCGGGCGCTCGCGCTGAATGACCTGCTCGAGCACGTCCACGGTGAGCGGCTCGACGTACGTCCGGTCGGCGATCTCGGGGTCGGTCATGATCGTCGCCGGGTTGCTGTTGACGAGGATGACCTCGAGGCCTTCGGACTTGAGAGCCTTGCACGCCTGCGTACCGGAATAGTCGAACTCGCACGCCTGCCCGATCACGATCGGGCCGGAGCCGATGACGAGCACCCGGTGAAGATCGGTTCGCTTAGGCATTCCGCCCGACCGAGCCCCTCGAGCCGTTTCCATTCCTCCGTACCTGTGTGGAAACGGCTCGGCGGTTTCCTGTCAGGCGGTCGAGGAGACGTGCGCAGAAGGGGGACGGGTCTTGCTCGCGCAAGCGAGACCCGTCCCCCTTTCCACGCACGTTTCTCGACGACGCAGAAACGGAAACCGCCCTAAACACGCTTTTCCATCGTTTCGAGGAATTGCGAAAAGAGATAGTCGGCGTCATGCGGACCCGGTGACGCTTCCGGGTGGTACTGGACGCAGAACACCGGCCTGGTCGAATGGCGGAGCCCCTCCACCGTGTTGTCGTACAGATTCAGGTGTGTCACCTGCACGTCGTGCGGCAGCGAGTCCGGGTCGACCGCGAACCCGTGATTCTGCGACGTGATCTCGACCTTGCCGGACTGCAGATCTTTCACGGGATGGTTGGCGCCGCGATGGCCGAACTTGAGCTTGAACGTGCGGGCGCCCATGGCGAGCCCGAGAATCTGGTGCCCGAGGCAGATGCCGAACGTCGGCACGTCGCTTCTGACGAGTTCGCGCGCGTTGTCGATCGCGTAGTCGAGCACCGCGGGATCGCCCGGACCATTGCTCAAAAAGACGCCGTCGGGCCTCGTCGCCAGGAGCTCCGAGACCGGCACCGTCGCGGGGAACACGCGGACGTCGCAGCCGTGCGCCGCGAACCGCCGCAGGATGTTCCACTTCATGCCGTAGTCGTACGCGGCGACGTTGAGCGGCCGCGTCGCGCGCCGGTTCGGCGCCAGAACGAATCCAGGATCGTCCGACTCGATGGGCTTGTAGTCGAACGGCTCGGCGCAGGTCACGACGCGGACCAGGTCCAAGCCTTCCATCTTTGGGATGGCGCGAGCCTTGTCGACGAGCTCGTCCGGATCGGGACGTCCGGTCGCGATCACGCCGCGCATGACACCGGACGACCGGAGCAGGCGGGTCAGCGCGCGCGTGTCGATGTCCGAAATCGCGACGATGCCCTGGTGGACGAGGTAGTCGCGGAGCGTACCCTCCGCGCGCCAGTTGCTCGCGACTGGCGACTCGTCGCGGATGACGAATCCGGCGACCTGGACGCCGCGCGATTCGACGTCTTCCCCGGCGATGCCGTAGTTGCCGACCTCGGGGCACGTCATCGTGACAATCTGGCCGGAGTAGGACGGATCGGTCAGGACCTCCTGGTAGCCGGTCATGCTCGTGTTGAACACGACCTCTCCAGAAGTTTCCCCCTGGGCGCCGACCGACTTGCCGCGGTACCACTGACCGTTTTCGAGAGCGAGGAGTGCGTCCACCAGTCCTTATCGTATCTGTTCGAGGGAGACGGAGACTCTTGCGGGCGTTTTTGGCGTGACGACGACCTCGGCGCTAAGTCCCTTGTAACCAGCCAATTCGAAACTGACTGTGTGCCGGCCGAGGGTGACTTCCGGAATTTGCACGGGCGTGACGCCCGCATCACGACCGTCGATGTTTACCCGGGCGCCCCGCGGCCGTGAATCGACGAACACGGAGCCTGTGGTCGCCGACGGGTTCCCGGTGCTGACACCCGCCGTGAGCTCGACGGTCAGCGTCTGCGATGGCGCCGCTCTGGTCAGGCTGACCTGTTCGGTCCGCGGCACGAAACCCGGACGCGCGACCTGCAACGTGTGGGCGCCGAGCGCCAGGTCGCGGATGGTGATGGGTGTTTCGCCATGGAGCCGGCCGTCGACGCGCACGATCGCGCCGGATGGCGTCGAACGCACCACAATCCGCCCTCGGACGTCCGCCGCTCTCGCGGCCGCCGGCGCGACAGGCTGATCGTCCGGCTTCTGCACCGCCGCCGTTGGACCCTCAGGCCGCGGCTCAGGCCCCGCGGGCGTCGCGGGCGGTTTCTGAGGCGGTTCGGCGGCGATCGGCACGTCCGTGGTCGTGCGGCTTCCAGGTGGCGCGGTCGTGACGCCAGTGACGACGTTCTCGACCCGGCGGACGCCAAACCCATACCCGATGAGGCCACCGACGACGAGGCAGGCGATGCCGACGGCGGCGATGGCCGCCCATGGATAGCTCGGCTCCGACTCGAGCGCGGCGTTTCGCGTACTGAAGATGGGCTGCGATGATGCACCCAGACCGATCGTCGTGATCCTCGTGTTGCCCGCGCGCGCCACCGAGCTGACTGGAGGCGCGGGCGGCGCAATGGCCACCGGCATCGGAGGCGGCGCGGGCGGCGGCGGAACCGACGCGGGAGCCACGACAACCGGCGGCGGCGCCGGCGCGGGCGGCGGCACCGCCGGGGTCGGGACCGTCGACGCACCGAGCGGCGCGGCGAAGCCTGGTTGCAGGGTTCGCTCGGACAGGAATTCGGTCTCGGGCTTGTCCGTTGGAGCGATGTCGGCTGCGGGGGTGAGAGAGCCCGATCGCTCGTCCGAGTCAGCCACCATCGCCATCGCCGCGCGACTGCGCTCGGGCGGCTTTGGTCGATCGGAAGACCGTGCCGCATCGGTCGAGGCACGTGCGGGCGCCGGTCGCGATTCGGCAGCCTTTGCCGGCGCGGCGGCGGGGCGAGGCGCATCCGGCGGCGTCGGGTGCCACGTCTTCGGCGTCGGCGCGGCGCGATCGGCGTGAGCCTTCGGAACCGTCTGTTCCGGTTGGAAAACCCGGGCGGCCGGTGCTGCCGGCGCGGGCGGTCCGGACAACGGTTGCCTCATTGCGGTGGCCGTCCGCTGCGCCACCAGTGGCGCCGGCAAGATGGCTGCTTCGCCGCGCGCGATGGCCTCCAGAGCCGCGACGAAGGCCCCTGCGTTTTCGTATCGATCCTGCGGCAGTTCCGCGAGCGCGGCGCCGATCACGCGCCGCACGTTGACGCGCTGTTCGGGCGACAGCTCCGGCGCAAGCGTGCCGTCCTGCTCGCCCGAGCCAAGGGGCCGCCGCCCGGTCAGCAGCTCGTGCGCTATCGCGCCGAGCGAATACACATCGGCCCGGATGCCCCAGGCCTCGCCGGCGGCGCGTTCGGGCGCGGTGTACGGCCGGCGGACGGGACCTTTCGCGCCGATCGACTCGAGAGCCGAAATGATCCCGAAGCCGGTGATGCGCGTATCGACGCCCGTCGACACAATCACGTCGCGCGGGTGCAACGCGCCGTGCCCTCGGCCTTCGGCCCACGCCGCGTCAATCGCGCGGCCGATGTCGATCAACACGGGCAGCGCGCGGCCAAGTCCAGGCGTGAAATCCCGAAGCGCCACGTCGAGCGACTCGCCAGACGCGTATTCCATCGCCACGAAGGGCGACGTGCCTTCGAGACCCGCATCGAGGATCCGGACGATGCCCGGGTGGGTCGTCGGATTCGCGGCCAGTCTGCGCAACGCGTCCGCGAGCCGCGCGACGTCTTCGGGCACGAGGTCAAGCTTGAATGCCTTCACCGCGACGAGCCGATCGACCTGCGGCTCGTACGTGCGGAAGACGGGACCGAGAACACCGCTGCCGATCTGATGCAGCACGCGATAGCTGCCGAATGCGGACGGAGGGGGCGACCCGGCGGTGTCTTCGAAAGGCAGTGGACTAACTCCTGTGCAGAAAAGAACTGTAGCACTTGACGCCGGCTGCGCCAACCCGGTCACAACCGGCGAATGTAGTAGATTGGGCATTCTCGTGCTCGACGCGATCGATCTCAGTCGGCTCCCCTGGATCCGTCCGCTCGTTACCGCGTATCTGAACGACTTCGCGTCGGTATCGCAATTGTTCTCGGGAAACCCGCAGGATCCCGCCGCGTGGCGCAGGGCGATCGCGCGGGTGCACGGCGCGCCGCGAAATCGATCCGCGATCGCGGACATCCTCGTCCGGCAGCTCGAGCGGCGGAACGCGCCCGCCGAAGCGCGCGCGGCCGCCTCATCGCTCGGCGACGCGTCCACGGTGGCCGTCCTGTCCGGTCAACAAGCCGGCGTCTTTGGCGGACCGCTCTACACCATTCTCAAGGCGGTCACGGCGGTTCAGCTCGCGAGAATGGTGCGGGCGGAGCATCAGACGCCGACAGTGGCGCTGTTCTGGGTCGATGCCGAAGACCACGACTGGGCGGAGATCAGCAGAGCGGGCATCCTCGACGAGGAGTTGTCGCTCCGGCACATCACGGTCAAACCCGTCGACGGCGCAGGCACGCGGCCGGCCGCGGCGCTCACGTTCGACGCGGGAATTGAAGATGCCTTGCGCGAGCTCGAGGCGGCCCTGCCGGCCTCCGAGTTCAAGGCCGAGGTGATGACGGCTGTGCGACGTCGGTACTGCCCTGGAGCGGGAGTCGCCACCGCTTTCGCCAGCTTCCTCGACGATCTCCTCGGGCGCCACGGTCTGGTGGTCTTCGAGTCCGGCGATTCGGCGGCCAAGCCGCTCGTCGCCTCCCTGTTTCTGCACGAGGTCGAGCGGCCGGGCGTGACCGCCCGTCTGGCGCGCGAGGCGGCGGCCACCATGACGCGGCTTGGCCACCAGCCCCAGGTGGAGCCGGCGGACGACTCGGTTGCGCTTTTTTACGTCGACGCGAACGGCCGTCGCCCGATTAAGCACAGGGGTTCCGAGTTCGTGATCGGCGATCAGGTCCATCCGGCGTCTGATCTCCAGCAAGAAGCGAAGGCGCATCCGGAGCGATTCAGCCCCAGCGTGGTGCTGCGTCCGGTGGTCCAGGATCGGCTGTTTCCGACCGTTTGCTATGTGGCGGGTCCGTCGGAGCTGGCCTACCAGGCTCAGCTCGGCGGCGTCTACCGTGAGTTTGGCGTCGAGCCGCCGCTCCTCTACCCTCGAGTCAGCGCCACGATCGTCGATTCCGGCGCGGCGCGGTTCCTGGAGAAGTCGGGCGTTGCGTTCGAAGCGCTCCAGGCGCAGGACGAGGGTGCGCTCAACCGGCTGCTCGAAAGCCTTTTGCCGCCGGCCCTCGAGCAGACGTTCGACGAGACCGAACGCGCCGTTGCCGAAGGCGCCGCCCGCCTCAAGGCCGCGGTCGTCTCGGTCGATCCGACGCTGTCGGGCGCGGTCGAGACGACGGCCGACCGCATCCGCGAGACGCTGAAAACCTTGCACGGCAAGATCATCCAGGCGAGCAAGCGGAAAGACGAGACGCTGCGCCGCCAATTCCACCGCACGCGGGCGCTCGTCTTCCCCGGCGGCCACCCCCAGGAGCGCACCTTGTGTACGGCCTTCTTTCTCGCCCGCTTCGGACCCGCCGTGACCAATCGCCTGCTGGAAGATTTGCCACAGCAAACGAACAAACACTACGTATTGAAGATTTGAAAAGCGCTCGGGATCGCGCTATCGCTCTATCGGGCGCCCTCCAATAGAGCGATCGAGCGATCATTAAATTGATCAATTCCACCGCCAGCTCAGGTACAACTCTTGTAGCGTGTTGACTCCCGAGGCAGGCAATGTCTGAGTTGTGCAATTGGGCGGCAATCATGGCCGGCGGGGAGGGCCGCAGGCTCCAAGCGTTCACGCAGGTGATCGCGGGAGACACGCGGCCGAAGCAGTTCTGCCGGTTGTTCGGCGGACAGACGCTGCTACACGACACTCGAGCGCGCGTCTGCCGAAATGTGGAACCGTGGCGCACAGTGTATGCCGTCACGCGTCACCATGAACCGTTCTATCGCACCGAGCTTGCCGACGTGCCGCGTGCGCACGTGATCGAGCAGCCGCTGAACCGAGGCACAGCGGCCGCCATCATGTATGTGCTGCGGCGCGTCAGCCTCTTGAGTCAGGACCCGGCCATCGGCTTCTTCCCGGCCGATCACTATTACCGTGACACTGAGCGGCTCCGGCGGGCGGTGGATGCCGCGTACGCGGTCGCGCACGCACAGCCCGATCGGATCGTCCTGCTCGGCGCGCGGGCCGAGCGGCCCGAGACCGACTACGGTTGGATTGAGCCAGGGGAACAGCTGGAGTTCTGGCGCGCCCCCGCGGTGGCGCGGATGACCGTGCGCCGGGTCGAGGGGTTCGTCGAGAAGCCCTCGGCGCCGCTCGCGGCACAGCTGCTCCGACAGCAGTGTCTCTGGAACACGTTCGTGATGATCGGCAAGGCGGGCGCGTTCCTCAAACTGTTCGAAACAGCGGCGCCGGCCTTTTACCAGGCCTTCGACATCCTCAAACAGGCGCGCACCCTGGCTGACGAGGGGCGGCTCGCGCAGGTGGTCTACGAGACGGTTCCCGCGCTCGACTTCTCGCGCGAGCTCGCGTCCGCGCGGCCGGACGCCCTGGCGGTCATCGATCTGACGACATCGGGCTGGACGGATCTTGGTGAACCTTCGCGCGTGCTCGAGGTGCTGGCCGCTCGGCGCGCCACCAAGACCGCGCCGTACTCGCAGGCATCGTAGCGGGCCGCGCGGGCCGCGAAGAACGCGGCCCGGCCTACAATTGGCAGCGTGCTCAGTTCAGTGTTCCCAGTTCGAGATTTTCCTCCGCCTCGGACGGTTTCTGCTCCAGCTCGCGCTGTAGTCGCTCGAGGCCCTCGCGGAGCTGCTGCGCAGGTGTCTCGCCGAAGAACCAGGCCAGTGCCGCGCCCGGCTTGCCGGCCGGCGGCGCGTACTGCATCGACACCGTGACCTCGGTGCCGAGCGGCGTCTCGCGGAAGTGGACGGAGCCGGCGCTCACGAGGTCGGAGCCTTCGAGCGAACGCCACGCGAGCAACCGGTGCGGAATCTCATTGATGATTTGCGCGTCCCATTCCACCCTGAGGCCAAACGGCCCGCGCGCGACCCAGTGGGAATAGGTCTCGTCAATCTGGACGACCGACTCCAGGTGATCGATGAGGCGTGGCAGGTTCTCGAGGCGTCGCCAGAAACGGTAGACCGTCCCGACGTCACGGCGAATCGTGATGCGATCGCGAACGTTGAGGCCGCGCGATCCGGAAAGTGCTGTTCGCGAATCGCGCCCCCGCGTGCCGCCGAACGCCCGAACCGATCGATCGATCCCCGCTGCCGCGTAGACCGGGCACCAGCCCGCGGCGCCGCGGAGCGCCAGCGACGTCCCCGTCGTCGCCAGGGTGCGGCGCGTCCGGCCGCGCGGCGCGAGGAGCGCCGCCAGCGCCAGGCCGACCCCGACGGCGACGGAAATTTTTCGTTCCGCAGATCCGACGTTGACGGACGATCGACTCGAATGTGGAAACACACGTGCATAGTTTGTGGTCATGGGTACTCACTTCCGGCGGACGTGCCCGCCGCGTTGTCTGGCGCCGAACCAGAGCAACTCCCGTGCCCCGGGTGTGGCGCGTCAATTGCACCTCCCCGGACCGATGCGGAGTTTCTCGATTGTTCTCCGAACAGCGGCAACCATCTCGCTGGTCTTGGCCTTCGAGACGGCCTGCCATCGCCGGCCAATCAAATCGACGCAGCCCGGCCCGCCGTCCGCCACGCAGCTCGCCGAGCTGTGGGTCGCACCAGACGGCAACCGCGACCTGTTCTACGGCGTGGGCGGCAAACGGCTGGCGCCGGATCCGGAGCGGAAATACAAGGTCATCGAGATCAAAGGCGCCGGGTTCAGCGAGGGGTACACGCTGGTCGATCCCGACAAGCGCGAATGGAGCGCGAAGCTGCCGCCCGAAGCGTATTCGGAAGTCGTGTCATCGCGCATTCTCTGGGCCCTCGGGTACCATCAGCCTCCGATCTACCTGCTCCCGAAATGGGATGCGAATACACCGACGCCGGCGGGCGCCCGGCTGCCAGCGCGATTCCGCGAGAAGAATCCGGATCTGAACGGTCTTCAGGACGAAGGTCAGTGGTCGTATTACGAAAATCCGTTCGTCGGCACGCGGCAGTTGAATGGGCTGCTCGTCCTGCAGGTCATCCTGGGCAATTCGGATCTCAAGGACTCGAACAACGCGCTCTACCAACTGAAGGTGCCGCTCGAAGGCGCCAAGCAATGGTACGTCGCGCGTGATCTCGGCCAGTCGTTCGGCCGGAGCGGCACCATGAATGCTCCACGAAACGACGTCGAGGCCTTCGAGTCGACGGCGTTCATCCGCGGCATCGCGGATGGAAAAGTGCAGTTCGACTACAAAGGCCGGCACATGCCGCTTTTCGACAACATCACGCCTGCCGATGTACGCTGGATTTGCGACCGTCTGAATCGGCTGACCGATCGCCAGCTCCAGGAAGCGTTCCGCGCCGGCGGGTACGAACGCGAGATCGCGGATCGGTTCATCAGGAAGCTGAGGCAGAAGGCCGCCGAGGGGCTGGCGCTCAAGGGCTGACATCCCCGACGGACTGACCCGGCTCACATGTACACATACCCGCGCGCGGTTTTGTCGGCATGCCTGCTTGCCGTGGTGCTGGCGCTGCCAGTCCCCTGGGGCGGATCCGCCTGGCTCGCTGCCTCGGGATCCCTGCCGCAGGGAGACCAGACGCTGCCGCAGCCGCAGCAGCCGTCGCCAGGCGGCCCGCCGCTGAGCGAAGCCGACCTCGATCCCTGGTCGATGGCGTTGCGCGAGGTGCGGGCGTCGCTGGTGCGGCTGCCGCTTGCTGCCGTTCTGGGCACGGTTCTGGCCCTCCGCCCGAAGCGCCGGGGCACCCCGAAACGCACGACGCCCGTCGTTCAGACCCAGATCATTCTCGCAATGGTCGGCGCCGTGATCATGCTGATCGTCGGCACGAGCCTCGCGCGCGCCTTCGGCATCGTCGGCGTCGCCAGCCTGATCCGGTACCGGTCCAAGATCGATGACCCGAAGGACGCGGTCGTCATGCTGTGCGCGCTCGCGGTCGGTCTGGCGTCCGGCGTCGGACTCTATGCCCTTTCGCTTTTCTCGACAGCCTTCATCGTGCTGGCGCTCTACATCATCGAGTCGTTCGAGCCGACGACCCAGAAACGCTTCGAGCTCACCGTGAAGCTGGGCTCGGACACGGACAAGCGGCGGACGAAGGTCGAGCGCATCCTGCGGCGGTATCAGGTCGAGTTCGAGCTGCGCACGGCCTCGGACGAAGAGCTCTGTTATGAAGTGAAAGTTCCACTGGACAGGGAAACCGAACCCATCACGGATGCCATCCTAGCCCTCGACCCTGACGGCAAAGGGGCCGTAAACTGGGGCGACAAAAAGGAGAAAAGATAAAACTCATCGTCCAGCCGGACGACGGCCTCACGCCGCTCGTGCAGGCCATCCGCCGCGCCAAGAAAACGGTCGACATCGTCATCTTTCGATTCGACCGCACGGAGCTCGAAAAGGCGCTCGAGGCCGCTGTCGCGAGGGGTGTTGTGGTTCGCGCGCTCGTGGCGCATACGAATCGCGGCGGCGAGAAAACGCTGCGCCGGCTCGAGCTCAAGCTCCTCGAAGTCGGCGTGACGGTGGCGCGCACGGCCGACGACCTCGTCCGGTACCACGGCAAGATGATGATCGTGGATCGGTCGGTCCTGTACGTCTTCGCGTTCAACTACACGAAGCTGGATGTCGAAAAGAGCCGGAGCTTCGGCGTCTCGACGAAGAATCCCGGTCTCGTGAAAGAGGCCCTGGCGCTGTTCGAGGCCGACGCGACCCGTCAGCCGTATACCCCCGGAGACTCGCGGTTCGTCGTGAGCCCCGAGTCCTCCCGGGGAAAGCTCTCCGATTTCATCAAGCGGGCGAAGAAGCAGCTCCTCATCTACGACGACAAGATCACCGACAAGCTCATCCTGCGTCTGCTCCAGGACCGTGTGAAGGCGGGCGTCGAGATTCGCGTGCTCGGGAAGATGGACAGGTGCCCCGACGGGATCGTCGCGTGCAAGCTCGCCGACCTCAGGCCGCACTTGCGCGTGATCGTCCGCGACGGCCAGCAGGCGTTCATCGGCAGCCAGAGTCTCCGCAAGCTGCAGCTCGACAACCGCCGCGAGATCGGCGTGATCGTGACCGACTCCCGGATCGCCAAGCGCATCCAGGCGGTGTTCGAGGCCGACTGGGCGCTCTCGGCGCCCAAGAAAAACGGGAAAGAGAAGGAAGACGAGAAGACTACTTCGGTGGCTGCCGACGCAGGATGACGCCGGAATCCACGATGTGTCCGTTGCGCGCGACGGCGTTGAAGTAGAGCTGGTCGCCGTCAATCTCGCACACCACAAACGCGTAGTCGGTATCGAAGCCTTTCGCGGTGAGCGGCGACTGCTCGTCGAGGTCGCCGGCTCGGAGCATCCCGCCCGATCCCGCCACGAAATAGACGATGCCTTTCTGCGGCTTCGTGCGCTCGTAGAAATGGTCGTGGCCCGTGAAGACCACGCTGACGTCGTGCTGAACGAACAGCGGCTCGAGGGTCTCGCGCAGCCGGAGATCCGAGCCGTGCCGGCCACCCGATGAGTAGAGCGGGTGGTGAAAGTACGGAATCTTCCACGCCTCCGTTGAGCCCTTCAGCTCTTCGTCGACCCACTTGATCTGGTCCGGCTCCGGATAGGTGCTTTCGAGCGCGAAGAACTTGACGCTCTGTTTGGAGCCCTTGAAGGAGTAGTACAGCTTGTCCTCCATATTGAAGGGCGTGTAGAAGCGCTGGTTCCGGTCGTCGTGATTGCCGAGGGCCGCATGGAACTTCACCTTGCGGTCGAGCAGCGGTTTGTAGGGAATCTCGAACTTCTTTTCGAAGTCGCGTGGGCGCTCGGACCCGTACAGGTTGTCGCCGACGAGGATGACCAGCTCGTACGGAAACTTCTGCTGGAGCTTGTCCATCTGTTCGGCCAGCTCGTATTGCTGCTTCGTTGCGCTGCCGAAATCGCCGAGCACCGCGAACTTGAGCGTGCCTTCCTTGTTGGGCAGCGAAACTGGCGGCTCCGCCTTCGACTGGGGCGCGACGACCGCGGCCGGTCCGGCCGGGGGCGTCTCACTGGCGGTCGCGCAAGCCCACGTGAGACTGGCAACGGTCAGGCTGACGAGCGCGGAACGACGAATCCACATGACGTCACTTCCCGGGGAGCGCATCGATGACGAAGTCCGCAATGATGTGCGCGTGCGGGTCGAGCAGGATCAACTGCTCGCCCAGGAACCGGTACTCCAGCTCCTCGGGCAGCTTCGGCAGCGCCTGCAGCACCTCGGGCGGCATCGTCGTCAGCGGAAACTCATCGGGATACTGTTGATTCACCTTGATCGCAACGGGCTTGACGTTTTCGTCCATGATGGACGCGCGCAGCTGCTTGCCGTCGGCACCCGCGAACACCCTGGCCAGGAGACGCTTCACATACGCGGCCATCTCAGGCGTGAAGATGTCGCCCTTTTTCGCGGTCGCGCGTGCGCCCTGGATCGACGCGGCGAGCTTTCGCTGCCGATCGTCGATCTGTTTGGGTGTCGCTTCGGTCGGCAGCCGGGGGAGGCTCCCCTCGAGCTTCTGATGGAGCGCGACGTACGCTTTCACACGGGCCACGAAGTCCGCGAAGATCTTCCCTTGCTCGTCGGCCGGTTGCGGCTTCGGTGCGGGCTGTTGAATGCCGCCCCGCTGCTGTCGGATGGCAGTCGCACCGGATTCAACTGGGGACGGTGTGACAGCCATGCCGGCCGCCATCACGAGCGCCGCGCCGAACAGTCCGCCTGGACGGGTCCGCGTTCCATGTGCCACGAGATCTCCTTTGCGATCACGCTTTTCGGCGCGTTTCGAAAGCTGAAACGCGCGATTTGCGCGACGCGTCGGGGTGCGGTGCGCTCGCCCGTGCCAACAGCGCGCTGACGCAGGTCACACGCCAAGGTGGGAGTGGCACGACTCAGTGTGTGGCCCTGGCGTACCTACCTGGCCTCAATGGCGCGTGACCTCTGTAACAGTGAGCAAAGCGCGTACCCGCCGACAGGCCGCATATTTCAGCGGCTGGTTGCTTGTTGCTTTGGTAACGAGATCGTGGAGGAGACGATTCGCCGATTCGGCCGGCTCGACGTGCTCGTCAACAACGCGGCCTTTCAGCAGCGCCAGAAACGGCTCGACGATCTCGACGACGCCTCGAACGCGGATTCGAGCTACATCACCGGCGAGGTCCTGACGCTCCTCGGCGGCGAAACCACGGCCGCCTGACGCCCGGGCAGCCCGATTAGGCAAGATTTTTCAACCCGACCCGTACAGCCAAGTCACATCGATCCGATAGTTAGTCAGTCGCGGATGCATCTGAAAGTCGCGGCGCGTAAAAAAGGGGCGTTCGCAGTCACGACCGAAGCATTTGCCTAGAAATCGCCTCGGCATGGACTTTGCTCCGCCGAGGGATCAAGTGATTTCCGCGACAGGAGTCGCGCGGAGGGTTGAGCGAGTCATGACGGACGGAGTTCCTGCCACGGTCGTGGCGACGGCCTCGTCGCCGAAAGCTGGACAACTCGTATTGGGCTTGCTGATTCGCACGGTCGGATTGAGTCTTGCGGGCGCCGGTTTGCTGCTCGGTCTCGTGACCTTGTTCGGTTAGACAATCTCCTGGAAAACGCTTTCCGGAATTAGAAAGCCTCGACGGCTTCCTCGAGCCGTCGCTCGGCCCGGTCGAGCCCGTTCCTCAAGCTTTTCACGGCTTCCCGATCACCGGTTAGATTCGCGACGGCGTCGGCGAGTGCGCCGGCAGCGGTTTCCAGTGCGGGTCCGCCTGGCGTCCGTCTGATACCCACGAAGTGCTCCGGACTGAGAATCGCCGCCAGATTCGCGTCATCGATCCGGAGTTCACGTCCCAGCATGGCCCGAGCGGCGCGGGCAAGCGAGTCCTCCAGACGCTCACCAGGCCGATCCTCACGATCCCGGATCATCGTCGCGACAATCGCGTGGGCCGTTCCGAAAGGAACGCCGTGCTCGCGGGTGATCGTGTCGGCCAGTTCTGTGACCGTGACCCAGCCGGTGGCGGCCCTCGCGGCCATGCGATCCACGGCGATCTCCGCGCTGCTCATCGACAGCGCCACCAGAGCGATCGCGCGGGTCGCGTCTCGGAACATCGACACCACCAGCGGCTGCGCGTCGTCTTCGGTATCCACGATGTCGCCGAAGGGGGTGTTGTGCTGGACCACGGACAGCGCGCTGGCCTGACCGAGGGCCTTTGAGAGCAGCCCTCTCGCATGCTCGAGCGCGACCGGATTCCTCTTCTGAGGCATGATGCTGCTGGTCTGGACGAGGCCATCCGGCAGCCGCAGATATCCAACCTCGCTCGTGCACCAGAGCAACATGTCCTGAACGAACCGGCCGGCACCGGTCACCTCGACCGCCGCGGCGGCGGCGGCTTCGAGGAGATAGTCAACGGCCGCGATGCTGCCGTAGGTGTTGCCGGTCGGCCCGTCGAACCCGAGCAGGTCGCTCGTTCTCTGGCGATCGATCGGAAATCCGGTCCCCGTGATCGCGCACGCGCCGAGCGGGCACCGGTTCGTCGTGCGGTACGCGGCGGCGAGCCGGACCGTGTCGCGTTCGAGTTGTTCGATGACGGCCAGCAGGTAGTGCGCGACCGTGGTCGGCTGCGCGGGCTGAGTGTGAGTGTGTGCCGGAAAAACGGTCGCCGTGTGCTTTCGCGCCAGCTCGACGAGCGAATACCGGAGGTCGAGTGTGGCTTCCATGAGCCCCAGCAACAGCTGGCGAAGCTGCATCCGATACATCGTCATGTCGATGTCGTTCCGGCTTCGCGCGGTATGGAGACGGCCGGCGACGTCGCGTCCGCAGGCGGCGGCCAGTAACCCGTCGACGTGGAAGAACAAGTCCTCACATATGCCGTCGAATGGCGTCCGGCGGATGTCGTCGAGATCGATTCCGGCCAGCGCTGACCTCAGCCGCCGGCCTTCATCGATCGCGACAATGCCCCGTTCCACCAGCATCGCGAGGTGCGCGCGATGAATGGCCATGAGCGGCGCGAGAAACAGGGCCTTCGCGTCCTCGAAGTTCTGACTCAGAACCAGCCGGACGTAATCAGGCGAGAAGGGCATCAGCGCCGCACGTACACCAATCTATCGCCGTCCGCTCGACCGGCTGACCGGATCCGCGAGACCGTCGGGACTTCCGGCGATGGCGAGCAGTTGGATCTCGGCGACTTCCATCGCCGAATAAACGGCGCCCAGGAGCTGGACGTCATCCCCGAGCCTCGAGACCTCGAACGCGGGCACGTTGGGCACGATGCGCGCGACGACAGTGCGCACGAGATCGAGGAACCGGCGATCGCCGTTCGGAAGGTGCCCGCCAAGGACGACCAGGCCCGGATCCAGAACCGAGACGACGTTGGCGATGGCCGAGCCCAGGAACACCGCGAGATCATCGACCGCCGCGCTGTCCCATGAGTTGATTCGACTCCCCAGGTAGCCGCCTGGGCCCTGGTCCGATTGCCAGGTCCGATAGTCGAGCGTCATCCAGCCGATCCCGCCCGCGAACCAGTGCTGCCCGTGATGCACCCGGCCGCCAATCACGACCCCGGCGCCGACCTCGTCGCCGAGGGCGACGAACACGAAGTCAGGCGAGTCGGCCGCGACGCCCTGCCATCGCTCGCCGCGGGCGGCCATGTTCGCGGCACTGTCGACCTGCACCGGTGCCCGGAAATGAGACTGAACCAGATGGCCAAGCGGCACATCGGTCCAGCCGGGCAGACTCAACGCGGAAAGGACGTACCCCGTCGCGACGTCTGTCTTTCCGGGCGCGCCGATCCCGATCGCGAAGAGCCTCCTGGGATCACGCCCGGACCCGCGGACGATGGCGTCGATCCCCTCCAGGATCTGGTGGACCGTCTGGTCCCGAGACTCGACGCGGGTTCGGGCCTCGTGTCTGGCCAGTACGCGGCCCTGCAGGTCAGCCAGCGCGAACCTGACGACGCGTGATCCGAGATCGACCCCGGCAAGGCAACCGAAGTCGGTATTGAACTCGAGCAGCATTGGAGGACGGCCGCCGCTCGACGCGCCGATGCCGATTTCCCTGAGAAGCCCTGCCCCACTGACCAGCTCTTCGACAAGGGCCGATACTGTCGGTGGAGAAAGTCGTGTCCGCTTGGCAAGGTCCGCGCGCGAGATGGGACCGAGTCGGCGGACGGTGTCGAAAAGACGTTGTCGGTTGACACGCCGCGTGTTGATCGCGCCGATGTCTGGTCCCGGCGCAAAGACCGGAGGCATTGACACAACGTCGAATAGCTACTTAGTTCAGTTCTTTGAATAAAGTAAAAAAGTAGTCCCAGGTCGCTGAGCTGTCAAGCACCCAGCCCGTCGAGATGCCGTACACTGCCTGGACGGCAGGGATTGGCGGGCTTTTGGTCCGCCGGAAGGAGATTCGGCAAGACAAACGCATGGCTACACGACCGCCAGCTCAACCGCTCCGCCGGAAACGTCCGGTGCGCCCGGTCCGGAAGTTCCGCGTGCTTCTCGCGCGTCCGAAGCCCGGATGGTTCCGCATCGCCGTGCTCACGCTCGGGATTGGGTCGGTGGCCATCCTGATTACCGTCGGACTCTTCTGGGTCCGGTACGGGCGGATGATCGACGCGCGTCTCGGCGGCGAGCAGCGCAGCGCGCCGCGGATTTTCGGACGCCCCTTCGAGCTGCAGGCCGGCCGCGGGCTGAGTCCCGTGCAGCTGGCCCAGCGGCTGAACGACATCGGGTACGCCGAACGCCCGAAGGTCACCGAGCCCGGCCAGTTTGCCGTGTCGGGTCTGTCGGTCACGTTGAGGACACGTCCGGACGGGCCCGACAAGCCCCACACCTACCGGGTCGATTTTTCGAAGAGCACCTCACCGGTCGTGGCGAAGATCATCGCCGACGGCGGCGCGGCGGTGAAAAGCGTCACGCTCGAGGCGCCGATGCTCGCCGCCATCGCGCCGGGTGAAAAACGCCGATTGACACCGCTCGCCAACATCCCGCGCCACGTCGTGGACGCGATTCTCACGATCGAAGACAAGCGGTTCTACGAACATCCCGGCGTCGATCCGGTCCGGATCGCCGGCGCGCTCATGACCAACCTGCGCGGCGATCGGCCCTATCTCGAGGGCGCGAGCACGATCACGCAGCAGATCATCAAGAACTTCTTCCTGACGACGGAAAAGAGTTACCTGCGGAAGGTTCAGGAGCAGTTCATGGCGGTGGTGCTCGAGTCGCGGTTCAACAAAGATCAGATTCTCGAGCTCTATCTGAACGACGTGACGCTCGGCCAACGCGGTCCGTTCGAAATCCGGGGCGTGGCTGAGGCCGCGCGCATTCTGTTCGGGAAAGACATCCGCAACGTGACGCTCGCCGAAGCGGCGACGATGGCGGGCCTGATTCAGTCGCCGAGCTACCTCTCACCGTTTCGGAATCCGGACCGGGCACGGGAGCGGCGAAACGTCGTGCTGAAGGAAATGGCCGACGTCGAGGTCATCACCCGCGACGAATCCATCAGCGCGTCAAAGGAGCCGTTGCGCGTCGCCACCCGAGCGCTCGAAAACGAGGCGCCGTTCTTCGTCGACTACGTCAGCCAGCAGGTGCACGAAAAGTTCAGCGGTCTGCTCAAGCGCGATCGCGCGGTCGACGTCTACACGACACTCGATCTTCACCTGCAGCGGTTCGCGCAGGAGGCGGTCGACGAAGGCATCGCCCAGGTCGACAAGCTGCTGGCGAAGAAGAAAAAGGGTCAGGCCCAGGTGGCGCTGGTCGCGATCGATCCGACCACGGGGGAGATCCTCGCGCTCGTGGGCGGACGCGCCTATAACCAGTCACAGTTCAACCGCGCCGTCACCGCCCGCCGCCAGCCGGGATCGGCGTTCAAGCCGTTCGTCTACCTGGCGGCGTTCGAGCAGACGGCGGCCGGAACCACACATCTGACGCCGGCGACGATCGTCGCCGACGAGCCGACGACGTTTACGTTCAACGAGAAGCCGTACGATCCGGCCAACTACCAGGGCGAATACGACGGACCCATCACCCTCCGGCGGGCCCTGGCGCTCTCTCGCAACGTCGTCGCGATCAAGGTAGCCGAAGCGACCGGGTACGAAAACGTCGCCGGCCTGTGGCAGCGCGTCGGACTCGGGACGCCGGCTCAGCCCTACCCGTCGATCGCGCTCGGCGTCTTCGAGGTCACGCCGCTCGAGCTGGCGACGGCGTATACGGTCTTCACGAACGGCGGGTCGCTGCGGCCGCTTCAGGCGATCACCCGGATCGTCGACAACGGCGCCGAGACCGCGGTGCCCGCGCCGCCGCTCAAGCCCGTGACCCGGCCCGACGTGACGTATCTCGTCACCAACATGATGCGGAGCGTGATCAACGAGGGCACGGCCGCGAGCGTGCGAAGCGCGTTTGCAAATGACGCCGCCGGCAAGACCGGGACGACGAACGACCTGCGGGACGCCTGGTTCATGGGCTTCACGCCGACGCTGCTCACGGCCGTCTGGGTCGGCTTCGACGACAACCAGCCGATCGGTCTCAGCGGGTCGCAGGCGGCGCTGCCGATCTGGACGGGGTTCATGAAGCGCGCGCTCGCCGGCCGGCCGAACGCGTCCTTTGCCGCGCCGCCCGGCATCGTCTTCGTGGACATCGACCGGAGCAGTGGCAAGATCGCCAACTTCAACTGTCCGAGCATCATCCGCGAGGCGTTCCTGCCGGGCTCCGAGCCGTCCGAGATCTGCGACATCCACGGCTCGGGCTTGCGCGACGTGTTCTCCAAGCTGGGCGGGTTCTTTAGAAGGATCGTTCGCCAATAGCGGCCACCCTCATCCGCAACGCGACGATTCTCACGATGAACGACGCGTGGGATGTCGTCCAGGGCGACGTCCACGTTGTCGACGGCCGGATCGCCGCCGTCGGCGTCAACCCGGGCGCCGCGCACGTGGACTCCACCATCGACGCTCGCGGCGCGCTCCTGCTCCCGGGGTTCGTTCAGACACACATCCACCTCTGCCAGACACTCTTCCGGGGGCTGGCCGAGGATCTTCCACTGCTCGAATGGCTGCGGCGGCGCGTGTGGCCTCTCGAAGCGGCGCACGACGACCGCACGCTCGCGGTGGCGGCCAGGCTGGCGGCGGCCGAGCTGCAGCTCGGCGGAACGACCAGCGTGCTGACCATGGAAACCGTCCACGGAACCGAGGCGGTCTTCGACGCACTCGCGCCGACGGGTCTGCGCGCCACCATTGGCAAGTGCCTCATGGACGTGCGGGGCGAGGCGCCCGCCCGGTTGCACCAGCCTGCCGCGGCGGGATTGACCGAAGCGTTGTCGCTCCACAAGCGGTGGTCGTCCCTGGCCAATGGCCGGCTGCGCGCCGCGCTCGCGCCTCGATTTGCGCTCTCTTGCACGCGAGAGCTGCTCGAAGCCACTGCCGGCGCGGCGGCCGAGCACAACCTGCTCGTTCACACGCACGCCTCGGAACAACGGGACGAGATCGCACTCGTGCGAAAGCAGACGGGGCTCGACAACGTCGCCTACTTTGCGACGCTGGGCCTGGCCAGTCATCGCCTCTGCGCCGCGCACTGTGTCTGGGTCACCGAGGACGAGCAACGGCTGCTCGCGGAACATCAGATCAAGGTGCTCCACTGTCCCGGCTCGAACCTGAAGCTCGGCTCGGGCATCGCCCCGGTCCCGGAAATGCGCGCGCGAAACATCAGCGTCTCGATCGGCGCGGACGGCGCCGCGTGCAACAACACGCTCGACATGTTTCATGAGATGCGGCTCGCCGCGACGCTCCAGGCGATGCGGCTCGGGCCAGGCGCCCTGCCCGCCCGGGACGTCGTGACCATGGCAACGCGCGAAGGCGCCCGCGCGCTCGGACTTGACGACGAGATCGGATCGATCGAGGCCGGCAAGCGGGCGGACCTCATCCTGGTCGGGTCGGCCGATTTGCACCAGACGCCTGCGCCCGATCCGTACGTGCGCCTGGTGTTCTCGAGCCGCGCGAGCGACGTCCGGCTCACGATGGTCGACGGAACGGTCGTCGCGCGCGACGGTGAGCTCACGTGGGCCGATCGCGCGGCGATTGCGCACGACGGTCTCGACGCGGCCCGGACGCTCCTTGAGCGAGCAGGGATTTAACGAATCGAGCGATCTGGCAATCGCCCAATTGCCCGATTACCCAATTACCCGATTACCCAATCGCCCGATAGCCCCATTGCCCGATGCTTTATACTGACTTAGCACTCTGATGCCACGACTGCTAACCAGCACCGTATGACCCCGGACCTCACGGATCGTCAGCGCCGGATTCTGGCGCGGCTCGTCGGCGAATACATCGAGCAGGGTGAACCGATTTCATCGGCCTGGCTCGCCGAGCACAGCGCGCTCGGGGTGTCTTCGGCAACCGTTCGCAACATCCTGACCGGGCTCGAGGAGCACGGGCTCGTGCGCCAGCCGCACACCTCGGCGGGGCGCGTCCCGACCGATTCGGGATACCGCTGTTACGTCGACGGACTGCTCGTGTCACGCAAGCGCCAGCGTGCGCTTCCGGACGTCGAGGCCCGGCTTCGCCGCGCCGGAACCGTCAACGACCTGCTCGAAAACGCGTCACAGGAACTGTCCCGCGCCTCGCACCACGTGGGCTTCGCCCTGGCGCCGGCCAGCCAGACGACGCGGCTCCAGCACATCGATTTCGTGAGGCTCGACGGCCACCGGGTCCTCGTCATCGTCGTCGCGACCGGCGGACAGGTCACCCACAAGGTGATCGAACCGGAGGAAGGCTACGACCCGGCCGCGCTGCACGAAGCCGCCAACTACATCAACCACGAGTTCAGCGGCCTGACGCTCCATGAGGCGCGCACGGCCATCCTCGAACAGCTCAGACAGGAACGGGTCGTGTACGACGCGCTCATGGCCCGCGCCCTTCGACTGGCGCGAACCGGGCTCGAGGACGTCGGATCCGAGGAAACGCTGCACGTGCAGGGCGCGTCGCTCCTGCTCGACGGCCTGCTCGGCGGGCTGGCCGATCGCGAGCGGACGCTTGACACGCTGCGGGCCCTGGTTGGCATGATCGAGGAGAAGCACAGGCTGATTCAGCTGCTGACGCAGTACCTCGAGGCGACAGGCCTGACCGTGGTGATCGGCTCGGAACATTCGCATCCCGACTTTCACGCGTTCAGCCTCGTCGCGTCGAGGTTCAGCGACGGCGACCGTACCGGCACGATTGGCGTCATCGGCCCCACGCGAATGCGCTACCAGCGGGCGATCGCCGTCGTGGACGGCATGTCACAGGCGATGAACAAAGTGCTCGAAGGACAATAGAACATTGGGTAATTGGGTAATTGGTAATTGGGTAATTGGATATAGGGATGGCTAACGACGACGTGAATGTGGATGAGCCGGTCGGGGCGCCGGCCTCGGACGTAGATGAAGCGACGCAGGCGCTGCGGGCCGAGCGGGACGATTTGTACGATCGGCTGCTGCGAACGACGGCGGACTTCGACAATTACCGGAAGCGAATCGAACGCGAGCGGCGGGAGGTATCGGAAGCCGCCGCGGCGGACCTGGTGCGCGACATCCTGGCGGTCCTGGACGATTTGGAGCGGGCGCTCTCGGCTCCGGCCGCAGGCGACCAACCCGAGCGGCCGGCCGACTCGTTCCGCGCGGGCGTCGAGCTCATTCATAAACAGCTTCTCGAAGTGTTGCGGCGGCGCGGCGTGGAGCCCTTCGAGACGATCGGGCAGATGTTCGATCCCTCCTGGCACGAAGCGATCCTTCATGAGCCAGGCACGGATCGGCCCGAGGGCGAGATCGTCGGCGAGGTCCGCAAGGGTTACCGGCTCGGACAGCGACTCCTGCGGCCGGCCCAGGTGAGGGTGGCGAAGGCGTGAGCCGCCGCGACTATTACGAGGTGCTCGGGGTGGCGCGAACGTCAACCGAGCAGGACGTCAAGAGTGCGTACCGCAAGCTCGCGCTGAAATATCATCCGGATCGAAATCCCGCCGACAAGCAGGCCGAGGAGCTATTCAAAGAAGCCGCCGAAGCGTATTCGGTTCTCGGCGATCCGGAAAAACGCGCGCGATACGACCGCTTCGGCATGGCAGGCGTCTCGGGAGGGGCGGCAGGCGCTCCCGGATTCAATCCGGACATCTTCGCGGATTTCTCGGACATCCTCGGCGACTTCTTCGGCTTCGGCGGCGGCGCGCGCCGCGGCGGGCCGAGCCGGGGCGCCGATCTCCGTTTCGACCTCGAGATTCCCTTCGACGACTCGTTCAAGGGCGCCGAAACGACGATTCAGATTCCGCGCGAGGAGCACTGCGCCACGTGCAAGGGCACGGGCGCAGCGGCCGGCACTTCTCGCGAAGCGTGTCCGCAATGCCGCGGCACGGGCCAGCTGCGGTTCCAGCAGGGCTTCCTCGTTGTCGCCCGCACGTGCGGGCAGTGCGGCGGCACGGGACAGGTCGTCCGGCATCCCTGCCCCGACTGCCGGGGAACAGGCCGCGTCACGCGCGATCGGCGGGTGACGGTCAAGATTCCCGCCGGCATCGCCGAAGGGCAGCGGTTGCGACTTCAGGGCGAAGGCGAACATGGGGCCGCCGGGGGGCCGCCGGGCGACCTGTACGTCGTCATCCACGTGCGACCGCACCCGACCTTCCACCGTGAAAACGACGACCTGTTCATCGAGGTCGCGGTTCCGTATCCGATCATGGCGATGGGCGGCTCGTTCAAAGTTGAGGGCCCGACGGGCCCGTTCGCCGTCGATGTCTCCGCGGGCACGGCGAGCGGCACACTGCTCCCGTTCCGAGGCAAAGGGGTCCCCAACGTCAGCGGCCGCGGCCGGGGCGCGCTTTACGTACGGGTCGTCGTCGACGTCCCGAGGAAGCTCAGTAAAGAGCAGAAGAAACTCGTCGCGGACCTGGCCCAGACCATGCCGGCCGACACGATCGAGGCGACCGCCATGGAAGACAATCGCGAGAAGCCGTTCTTCGAACGCGTGAAAGATCTGTTCGGCTAACTCGCTGGACCGGTGGCGCGCACTTACCCCGCGCTCGACCTCCGCTGGCCGTTCGAACCGGTGACCGACGTCGTCGATCGGACACTGGCCGAAATCGACGCGGCCTCACCGCTGGCGGTCGAGGAGTGTCCAGACGGGGTCCGCGTGTTCTTCCCTTCCATCGCACAGCGGGATCAGGCTGCCGCGCTCCTGACAGGCGCGGGGCCGCCGCCGGCGTGTACATCGATCGAGGTTCCGGACGAAGATTGGGCCGCCCGAAGTCAGGCCGCGCTCGACTCGGTCACGATCGATCGAATCGTCGTCGCGCCGCCCTGGGCCCGACGGGCTCTGCAGCCTGGGGAGATCGAAGTGATCGTGCTGCCGTCGATGGGGTTCGGCACCGGCCACCACGCCTCGACGCGCCTCTGCCTTCGGTTGCTGCAGCGTGAACCCGCCGGCGGAGGCACTCGAGTCGTCGACGTCGGCACGGGCTCCGGCGTCCTCGCTCTGGCCGCGGCGAAACTCGGTGTCCGCCGGACGGTGGGGATCGATTCGGATCCCGACGCGCTCGAGGCAGCCGCCGAAAACGTGAAGCTGAATGGTCTCGAAAAGGCGGTCGAGCTCGGAGTGCTCGACCTTGCCGCCGCCAGCGAGCGGCTGCCGGAGCGTTTCGACATCGTGCTCGCCAATCTGACCGGTGGGGTTCTGATCCGCCATGCCAGGATCCTTGCGGCCATGACGGACGCGGGAGGAAGTCTGATCGTCAGCGGCGTCGAACGGCATGAAGCCGATGCTGTTCGAGCGGCGCTTCGTGGGGCGGGGCTGCGCGAGGCGGACCGGCTCGACGAAGACGGCTGGGTCGGCATGACCTTCAGGACCAACCCCACTCGGTCCACAGCGCGCTGAGCAGGACGATCGGCGCCGATTCGGCGCGGAGGGTCCGCGGGCCGAGCTGTCTCGGCGCTGCGCCGGCCCCCAGGGCCAGTTCGAGCTCACTCCGCGACCATCCGCCCTCGGGACCGACGAGGACCAGCGCCGTTTTCGGCGGCTTTGGCGCGGATCCGGAGGCCGGAACGTGACCGTGCGGCACTTGCGGGCCGTCCGAGGCGGCTGCGGGTTCCGTCGCGATGATCGCCAGGTCCCGTTTGATCTCCGCGAGCACATCCGCAAACGTCGAGACCGGCGTGATCTCGGGGACCACCGCGCGGCGGCACTGCTTCGCAGAGGCGACCGCGACGCGTCTCCTGCGGGTGAGTGCTTTGTCGCCCTCCCGGAGCCGGCCCGGAACGGCGACGTGATCCGTGAGCATCGGCACGATCCGCGCGACCCCCAGCATCGTCGCGTCCCGGATGACGGTGTCCATCTGTATCGCCTTTGAGCAGCCCGACCGCCAGGATGACGTGGACGGCCGGCTCGCGCACCGGATCGATCGGGTGGTCGAGCTCGACGCTGACGCCCGACCGGGCCATCACCGCGATGCGCCCGCTCCATTCGCGGCCGGCGCCGTCGAACACGGCCACGGCGTCGCCGGTCCGCAGGCGAAGGACGTGCTCGAGATGGTGCGCTTCGTCGTCCGGCAGATCGACGGCCGGCCGATCGGCCCGCGCGTCTGGTGCGTACACCCTGGGGATCATGGGGTCAGGTCTTGTATTGCAACATTTCCATGGGATCACAGGGTCGTCTTACAAGATTCGCCCGCGCCGGGAAATGTTGCAATACAAGACCTGACCCCATGCTCGATATACTTTCGTCGCAATGGTGTTCCGCGGTCAGACGCTCGGGAAGTATCGCATCATCGAACCGCTTGGCAGCGGCGGGTTCGGCACGGTGTACCTCGCCGAAGACACGTGGATCGACAAGCGCGTCGCGATCAAGGTCCCGCACCGGCAGGCACTTGACTTCGGCGAGCTGCTGCGCGAGCCGCGCCTGCTCGCCTCGCTCAATCACCCGAACATCGTCACGGTCATTACCGCCGAAAAGCAGGACAACACGTTCTTCATCGTGATGGAGTACGTGCCGGGCGACACGCTCGAGACGATCATCGCGACGCGCGGCGCCCTGGCGCTCACGCCCGCGCTCGACTATACCTGCCAGATCGCCAACGCCGTCGACCATGCGCACAAGCAGGGCGTCATTCATCGCGATCTCCGGCCGGCCAACGTCTTCGTCACCGAAAAGGGCGTGCTGAAGGTCGGAGATTTCGGGACTTCCCGGTTTCTCGAAATCGCCGCCCACGGGACCACGGTCATCGGCAGTCCGCCGTACATGGCGCCCGAACAGTTCGAAGGCCGGGCCGTGTTCGCGTCGGATGTGTACTCGCTCGGCATCACCATGTACCAGATGTTGACCGGCGTCCTGCCGTACGACACGCCGGCGCCGTCCGATCTCGATCGTCTTCGGCGGGGTGAACTTGTGTCGCCGCCCGGGGAGAGAAATCCCGCCATTCCGCCGGTAATCGACGACATCGTGATGAAAGCGCTCGCGGGCGACGTCAGCGCGCGGTTTCAGCGCGCCGAAGACCTGCTCACTGCCCTCCTCAACGCACGGAAAAATCTGTTACGCCGTACGCCGGCCGAGCCGTTGTCGGTCGGCGCGCGGCGCGTCTCCACCGCGCGCGTGCGGACGCGAGACATGTCTCCCGGACGATTCTGTTGGAATTGCCGCAAGCCACAGCCCGCGCGCGGCGCACGGTGCCCCTTTTGTGGTGAAAGTCAGTAAAGCGTACTGGTAACATTCCTCCGAGAAGTCTCACCGCCCGCACCTCCCGAGGAGCTCCCGATGTCATTCACCGGCACCGGTAAAGTGTGGATGAACGGCAAGATCGTCGACTGGGCCGACGCCAGCATCCACATCGCGTCGCACGTCATCCACTACGGATCGGCTGTCTTCGAAGGGTTGCGCTGTTACCAGACGCAGCAGGGCTCGGCGTTCTTCCGCCTCGACGCGCACATGCGACGGTTGTACGACTCGGCGCGAATCTACCGCATGGACTTCGGACTCGATCGCGACGCCTTCACGCGCGCGGTCGTCGAGACCGTCCAGGCCAATGGCCTCGAAGCCTGCTACATCCGGCCCGTGCTCTACCGCGGGTACCACACGCTCGGCATCAACCCGCTGCCCTGTCCGGTCGAAGGCACGATCATCGTCTGGCAGTGGGACGCGTACCTGGGCACGAACGCGCTCGAGCAGGGGGTGGACGTCTGCGTGAGCTCCTGGACACGGAGCGCGCCGAACACGTTCCCGGCGATGGCCAAGTCCGTCGCGAACTATGCGAACTCCAGCCTGATCAAAATGGAGGCGGTGCTCGGCGGCTACACCGAGGGCATCGCGCTCGACTCCAACGGCCGGCTGAGCGAGGGCAGCGGCCAGAACCTGTTCCTGGTCCGTGACGACGTGATGTATACGCCGCCGATTGCGTCGTCCGTTCTGCCGGGCATCACGCGCGACAGCGTCATGGCGCTGGCGCAGGATCTCGGCCTGCAGGTGCGCGAGCAGGAGCTGCCGCGCGAGATGATCTACGTCGCCGATGAGGCGTTCTTCGCCGGCACCGCCGTCGAGATTACGCCGATTCGATCGGTGGATCGCATCACGATTGGAAGCGGCAAACGTGGCCCCGTCACCGCCGCCGTGCAGCAGGCGTTCTTCGACTACGTCAGCGGCGCCACGCCCGATCGGCACGGCTGGCTGACGCCGGTCGAGATTCCCGGCAAGCGGCGTGAAAAGACCCCCGAGGTCGTTCTACGAAAAGCGTAAAGCGGTCCCAACCGACATCCATCCGCACCACCGCCCTGCGGCTCCTCAGCCGGCGTGATTACACCAGCGCCGAGCTCCGCGAGCGGCTTCTCGCCAAAGAGCACGACGCGCGCGAGACGGACGCCCTGATCAACGCGCTCATTGCGGATGGCACGCTGGACGATCGGCGTGTGGGCGCCGCACACGTCCGGACGGCAGGACGCGTGAAAGGACGCGGGCGCCGCCGCATCGCGCTCGAGCTCGCCGCCCGCGGCGTCGATCGGGATCTCACAAAGGAACTCACCGGCGAGGTGTCGGCGGAGGATGAAGCTGAAGGGATTGCCCGCGTGCTGCTGCGCAAGCGGGTGCCGCCCCGCCCGGACGCGGAGACGCGTCGCAGGATCTTTCAGCACCTGCTGCGGCGCGGGTTTCCGGCCGACGCCATTACCAGAGCGCTGCGGGAGCACGGCCGGCACGAATAGCCGCCTCCTGTCAGTGGCCGGGTAACTCGTTCCGGGCGCCGGTACAATAACTGACGTCATCATGACTGGACCCGAGGTTCGTCAAAGTTTTCTCGACTATTTCGCCCGGCACGGCCACCAGGTCGTGCCCTCGTCGTCGCTCGTTCCGGCCGACGACCCGACGCTGCTGTTCACGAACGCCGGGATGAACCAGTTCAAGGACCTGTTCCTCGGCCGCAAGACGGCGCCGTACAAACGCGCCGTCAGCGTGCAGAAATGCATGCGCGTGAGCGGGAAGCACAACGACCTCGAAAATGTGGGACCGTCGCTGCGCCATCACACGTTCTTCGAGATGCTCGGGAACTTCTCGTTCGGCAACTATTTCAAGCACGAAGCGATCCCGTACGCGTGGGAGCTGCTGACGAAGGTCTGGAAGCTGCCGCCCGACCGGCTGTACCCGACGATTTTCGAGGGCGATGGCGGCATCCCGCGCGACGATCAGGCGTTCGCCATCTGGAAGTCGCTCGTCCCGGCCTCGCGAATCGCCGAGCTCGGGCTTTCGGAGAACTTCTGGCAGATGGGCGACACCGGCCCCTGTGGCCGGTGCTCCGAGATTCTCTACTTCCGGGGCGAGCCCATCCCCTGCCCGGAGCCGGTCTGCCGCGGCATCGCCTGCGACTGCGAACGCTACGTGGAGGTCTGGAACAACGTCTTCATGGAGTTCGATCGGAGCGCCGACGGCACACTCACGCCGTTGCCCGCGCCGTCAATCGACACCGGCATGGGCCTCGAGCGCGTGACGTCGGTCATCCAGGACAAGATCTCGAACTACGACACCGATCTGTTCACGCCGATCCTCGCGAAGATCGGGGCGCTGTCAGGCCGGGAATACTCGGGGACCATCGGCCCGGACGATCATCCCGACGTCTCCATGCGAGTGATCGCCGACCACATCCGGGCGACGTCGTTCCTCATCGGCGACGGGGTCCTCCCATCGAACGAAGGCCGCGGGTACGTCCTTCGCAAGATCATGCGCCGCGCGATGCGTCACGGAAAGAAACTGGGGCTCACAGAGCCCTTCCTCGCGTCCGCGTTCCAGCCGGTCGTGGAGACGATGGCCGACGCGTACCCGGAGCTTCGCGAGAAGCAGAAGCACATCGCCGCGACCATTACGGCCGAGGAAGGGCGGTTCGACGCGGTGCTTTCGGCCGGGCTGCCGAAAGTCGAGGACCTCATCGCACGCACGGCGGCCTCGGGCTCCAAGGTCGTTCCGGGGGAAGACGTCTTCCGGCTCTACGACTCACTCGGCGTTCCAATGGACTTCGTCGAGGATCTCGCGGTGCAGCGGGGCCTGTCGATCGATCAAGCCGCGTACGCAACAGCGATGGAGTCGCAGCGCGATCGGGCGCGCGCGAGCAGCAAGTTCAAGATGCCAGCGTCGATGCAGGTCGCCGGCGGCACCACGCCGGAAGGCGCCGCGCTGACGGACACGTTCCAAGGCTACACGACCACTTCGACCGACGGCAGCGTGGTGCAGCGCATCTACCGGTTGACGGGTGACAAGTGGGTGCCGCAGCAGACGCTGGACCGCGGCGAGATTGGCGCGGTCGTGCTCGACCGAACGCCGTTTTACGTCGAGGCCGGCGGGCAGGTATCGGACACGGGCGAGCTCCGGGCAACCGGGTTTTCGGCCGCCATCCAGGACGTCAAGCGACCGGCGCCCGGCGCCGCGCGTCTTCACATCGTCACCGTAGACGAAGGCCGCGTGAGCGAAGGCGACAAGGTCACGGCTTCCGTGAATGCGGCCGTGCGTGACGCGACACGCCGGAACCACACCGCGACGCATCTCCTGCACGCCGCGCTGCGGCGGAAGTTCGGCTCCCAGGTCCGCCAGGCCGGCTCGCTGGTCGCGCCGGACCGGTTGCGTTTCGACTTCACGCACGGCGCGCCGGTCACCGACGACGAGAGGCGCGAGCTCGAGCGCGCGGTGAACGAGCAGATCTACCGGAACACCACGGTCGAGACGACGGAACGGAGTACCGAGGAGGCGATCCAGGACGGCGCGATGGCCCTCTTTGGCGAGAAATACGGAGACACCGTCCGCGTGGTGTCGATTCCAGACTTCAGCATGGAGCTCTGCGGCGGGACGCACGTCCGCGCGACCGGCGACATCGGGCCGTTCGTCATCACGGAGGAATCGAGCGTCGCCGCCGGCGTGCGCCGCATCGAAGCGCTGACCGGGGCAGGCGCATTGAGCTATATCCAACAGCGAGACGAGGCGCTCGAGCAGGCGACCGCACGGCTTGGCGTCCCGGCCGAACAGGCCGCTGACGCCGTGGCGAAACTCCAGGCCGAGATGAAGCGGCTCGCTCGTGAAAACGACCAGCTGAAGATGAAGCTCGCGCTCGGCGGAGGGGGATCGGCCGGCCAGGAGGACGACACGGTCGCGATCGGTGACGCGAAGCTCATCGCCCGCCGCGTCAGCGGGCTCGAGAAAGCGGCGCTCCGCGCGCTGTCGGATTCGCTCCGCGACCGCGTGAAACGCGGAGTCGTCGTGCTCGCCGCGGAAAACGACGGCAAGGTGCACCTGCTCGTCACCGTGACGAAAGATGTCGCCGACCGCGTCAGCGCCGGTCAGCTCGTGAAGGAACTGGCCCCAATCATCGGCGGGGGCGGCGGCGGCCGGCCCGACTTCGCGGAGGCCGGCGGCAGGGACGCCTCGAAGATCGATGAATTGCTGGACCGAGCCAGGGACCTGGTCGCGCAACTATTGACATGACCTCGGTCTTAAAACCCGAATCCGACCGTCACCTGGAAGGTTCGAAACTTCACGTCGAACCCGGGCACGTCGTTGGCGTTCGTCAGACCGAAGACATAGCGCACATCGGCCAGCCATCGGCGGGACATGGCGACTTCGCCGCCGATCGAGGCCCCGAGATCGACGGGCTCATACGCGTCCTTGATGTCCACCGACTCGCCGCTGATGATCTCATTCGCGCTCAGCCGCATCCCGACCACGCCGCCGCCGAGCACGTGAACCGGCCACGAGCCGATCGTGACCACCCGGAAGCGTGCCAGCACCGGAATCTCGAGGTAGTTCAGCTCGTGCCGGACGATGTCCTCGAACGTGATGCGGCGCTGCGCAAAGAGCCCTTCGACCTGGAGCCGGAGCCGGGCGCCCAGCGGCACGCGCACGAAGCCGCCCGCGACGGCGCTGGCCTCCGCGGCGGTGTCTATGTCCTCCAGCTTCACCGTGGCGAGATTCAAACCGCCCTTGACGCCCCACGCCTGCGCGTGCGCGGGCGCCGCCCCCAGCGTCGTCGCAGCCAGCCCGAGAATCGCGCCCACGAGCCATCGCCCCACCGTCGCGCGGCTGGAGGGTCGCGGCGATCGCAAAGGTCGGGCTCCGGAGCACGCGGCCGAGATCTGCGGAATGCGGTTATCGCGGCGCACGGGGAATCCGCTCAGCCCGCATCGCCGCGTGGTAGGCGAACGACGCGAGAATGATCGCCGACTGCTTCAGATCCTGCTCCTTGATACGTTCGGCGGTATCGACGTTCGTGTGATGCTCACGCACGTCATAGCCGACGTAATCCTGGATCGGGTTGAAGCCCAGCATGTCCTGGCGCGTGAAGCTCAGATGGTCGGTGCTGCCGATGCCCTGAATGACGTTCTTGCGCGCGCCGATTTCCTTGTCCACGAACGGCGCAAGCCAGGCGTCGAAGATCGGTTTGGCGGCGCTGTTGCCTTCGAGGAACCATCCGTAGATCGGACCTTTCCCGGGATCGATGTTGAAGTAGACGGCCAGCTTGTCGCGCGCCGCCTTGTTGGCGTCGCCGGCCAGGTACTTCTCGACGTACGCGCGGGAGCCGAGCAGGCCCTGTTCCTCACCGCTCCAGAGCGCGAGGCGCAGCGTCCGGCGCGGCTGCGCGCCGACCGCCTTGAGAATGCGAAACGCTTCCATCGCGGCCGCCGATCCGTCGGCGTTGTCGGTGGCGCCCGTCGCCGTGTGCCACGAGTCGAGATGCGCGCCGAGCATCACGATTTCGTCCTTGAGCGCCGGGTCCACGCCCGGAATCTCGGCAAGCACGTTGTAGGTGTTGCGGTCCGCGTCGAGGAACCGCGACTGCACGTTCACGCGGATCTTCACCGGCACCTTGTTCTGGAGGAGCCGGGCGATCATGTTGTAGTGCTCGCCGATGAGGACGACCTTCGGCAGCAGGTCGTTCGGATTGTCGCGGCCGGCCTGGACGAAGAGCGTGCCGTGTTCGCCGCGGCTCGGCCGCAGGAGCACTCCGGCGCCGGCCGCCCGAATCGTGGCGTCGATCTGCTGCTGCGGAGTCGGCTGCCCCTCCGCCCCCTGCCGCCCGGCGCCGCCGCCCTGACGGCCGCCGCCGGCCCCAGGCTGCCCTGGCGCGCCTCCACGGCCCTCTCCGCGGGCTCCAGGGGCCACGAACGGCTGGTCGGGGAGTTCGCTCGGCTGCGCGCGGTCCGCCCGGATGAAATTGGTCACGAGCGGCTGGGTCATGATTGCCGCGCCTTTGAGGCTCGCCTCCATGCCCTTGACGACCTCCGGCTGCGCTCCGGCAAGGCTCACCACGGACGCGACGATCTCGCCGCGGGTCGGCGGGCTCCACGCTTCCGGGTATCCGACGAGCGGCATGTACCTCGGCTCGACCATTTCGAGCGTGAACTTGTCGAGTGCCCAGCCGCGGCCGAACTCGAACGGCTCGAGGCGGGCGTTGGAGAGACCCCAGCGCGTCAATTCATCGCGCGCCCACTCGGCGGCGCGTTTGTGCTCGGGCGACGCGGTGAGCCGCGGACCGATGACGTCCACGAACTGATTGAAGACCGCCTGCACCCGCGATCGCTTCAGTCCCTCGTCGCGGATCTTCGCGACCATGTCCGAGTCGACGCGCTCGGCGGTCTGCGCCGTGAGCACGACGGCGCCGGCGCCCGCCAGCGCCGCGCACAGAGCGACTGCGATCGTCTTCATGAGGCCTCCCTAAAGACCTCCGAGGTCATTTCCAACGCAGTTGAAAGGAAATGACCTCGGAGGTCATTTCACGTAAATCCCGTTGAACAGAAGCTTGAACGTCGGGTGCGGCTGCGCGCGCTGCAGGATCTCCGCGCCGAAGAGCATACACGCGGCCCTTGCCGACCGTCGCTTCGGCCGCGATGACGCCGTTCTCGAGATACTGCTGTCCCCACGCCCAGCCGCTGCGCAGCGGCGTCTTCGAATCGAACCACGCGATCGCCTTCACGCCTTTCGCCGCCGCATCCGGCCCGAGCTTCCAGACGGGACTGTTGTCGAAAAAGAAGTCCGTCTGCGGCTTCATTCCCGCGGCGATGGGCAGCGACGTGTCCACGCGCGCGCGGACGACGGAACCGGGCGCGTAGAACTTTGGTGGACGGCAGGCGCGCGCCGTTCTCGACGAGATGGTTCTCGAGCGGCAGGTTCAGGAACGCGGCGAGATTCGTCGCCGAGTCGCCAATCGCGATGACCGTGCCGCCGTTTTCGATGAACGCCCGGATGATGCGGCAGCGTTCGTTCGGCGCTGACCGAGCCGATCTGATCGCGGTATTCGGCGGGAAGGTTCGGCGGTGTCGCCGGTCCGCCGCGTCCGCCCGCGCCGCCGCCTCCAGCCGCAGCCCCACGGCCGCCCGTGCCCGCGCCGCCCGCCCGGCCGCTGACCGCCGCCGGAATCCCGCCTTCGACGAAGACCAGCGTGTCGTACTGCGCGTTCAGGTTGCCGGCGTCGAGCTGTGGCGCGAACACCCGATCGAACGGGAACTCGAACTGTTCCAGGATCCAGCGCGCCCAGCCGGCGTCCATCGACCCGCCATACTGATCCCAGAGGCCGATCGCGCGGACGCGTGAGCTTGGCCGCGGGCACGCGAACGGTCGCCGACGGCACCGCGAAGTTCACGCCTCGCTCCGCGGCGATCTTCTGCAAGCGCGGCTCGCGTCGCCGGCTTCACCGCGACCAGGAACTGTCCGTCCGGCAGCCGGTACACGTCTTCGTTGGCGGCGAGCAGTCGATTGACGGCCGGGAACACGTCGAGCTGGTCAGGACTCATCGTGACCAGCGACGCGGCGCCCGGCGGCACGGCGCCCGCCGGCATCGTCAGGTTCCAGTCCGGAAGCGGTTCGAAGGGACCGGTAAGCGGCTCGAGGTGCCGATCGAACTCGATGCCCATCTGGAACGCGAGCGTCCAGCCCGCGTTGTCGTACGGCCGCGTCGGCGGCGCGCCCGGATAGGGAAAGTTGTCCGGATGATCCTGCGGCTCGAACATGTCGATCACGTGCGGCCGGAACGCCTGCGCCGTGAAGACGACGAACGACCCGGCTGGATACGGCTTGCCCGCCGGCCGTGAACTCGCGCGTCGCGCGGTGCACGGCGATGCCGGTCTCGAGCAGCGCGTTGATGAACCTCGTCGCGGTCGAGAAATCGGCCTGTGACGACGGGATGACGTAGGCGCGCGGATCGCGATCCTCCGGCTTGTGCAGCGCGGCCCAGAGCGCCATCGTCGGCCGCGGCCGACGCCCCGCCTCCGCGACCGCCCCCGCCCGCCGCCGCGCCGCGCTCCGCGACGCGCGCCGCCATCGCCTCCTGAACCGCGGCGTAGCGATGCGGCCGCGCCGTCCACGTGTCGCGTGCTGCCCCGCTCGATCGAGTTCTTGCCCATCACGTAGCGGTTGTAGAGAAAGTTCTCCTTCATCTTCGACGCCATGTCGAGCACGCCGCGATTGCAGGTCGACCGAGTAGTCCACCGACTGCCGGAAGTGCCACTCCTGCGGCGGCACCGGGAACGTCAGATCGCTCGTCGGCAGCTGCCGGTTCATCACGAGCGGCACGCGCATCGGCGTCGGGTTGCCGATCATCTCGGTCAGGATCGCGATCGTGTTGTGGAACGCCGCGGTGTTGCGGATGCCGCCGTTCCACCAGCCGTCGTACGGCCCGCCCGATCGCATCGTCGCGCCCGGCTTGCCTTCGGCCGCGAGCCGCGTATGCAGCGCGAGGCCGATCGTCTGGATGCCGAGCACGAGCAGCGGGTCCTGGTTGTAGTTGAACGGATCGCGCAGCGGCGGCGACCAGAGAATCGTGCCGGCCGGACCGCTCTGATGGTGGTTGTAGAGGATCTGCGGGAACCACTCGCGGTACAGCACGCGGTTCATGTTCTCGCGTCTCGGCCTGCGTCGAGGCGAAGAAGTCGCGGTTGTTGTCGTGGCCGATGTACTTCTGGTACAGCCGCGGCAGGCCTCGCGGACGATCGCTGCTTCGGGTCCGGCATCGCGCATGTACCAGTCGGCGACCAGATCGTTGCCGTCCGGGTTCGCGTGCACGAACAGGATGATCACGTCGTCCAGGATCCGCATCGTCTCTTCGTCGGTGCGGCTGACCATCTGGTAGACCATCTCGCCGAGCTGCTGCGCGCCGAGCGTCTCGGTGGCGTGCAGGCCGCCGTCGATCCAGACGATGGCCTTGCCCTCCTTCGCGAGCGCGCGCGCCTGCTCGTCGGTCAGCCCCTCGGCGAGCGCCAGCCGCCGCGAGATGTCCTTGTAGCGCGCGAGGTTCCGTGGTTCTCGGGCGACGTCACGATCGCCATCAGCTGATCGCGGCCCTCGGCGGTCTTGCCGATCGACTGCGACCGTCATGCGGTCGGATTCTTGATCGAGCTTCTGCCAGTAGGCGGCGATCTGCTTGTAGTTGGCGAGGAAGTAGTCGTCGCCGAAGTTGTGGCCGAACTCCTGCTGGGGCGTGGTGATGCGTGGGGCAGTCGCCTGCGCGCCCAGCCCCCCCGCCAGGGCCGTCCCGAGCAGAACTGCCAGGAGGATGCGGTGAATCATCGGAGTAGTGTAAGGGGACGGGACTGTTTTCCACAGGTTTCGACATGGGATCGGGTGCCAGAGGTCGGTTGTGCGAGCCTCTGGCACCTGCGATCCCCGTTGAAACCTGTGGAAAACAGTCCCGTCCCCCTCCGCCTCGACGTCTGGCTCGACGTCGCCTGCCTGTTCAAGACGCGGTCGGAGGCGCAGCGCGCGTGCAAGGGCGGCAAGGTGGACGTCAACGGGCAGTCGGCCAAGCCGCACCGCGAGATCAGGCCGGGCGATGTCATCGAGATCACCCGCCCGCTCGGGCCGGCGTCAGCGGGTGGTCGTCCGCGCGACGACCGAGAAGCACATCCCGAAGGCGAGGCCCGCGAGCTCTACGAGGACACGACGCCGCCCCCGTCGGCCGAGGAACAGGCGATGCTCGACCTGATTCGCCTGGCCGGGCCGAGGCGGCGGCACGTCACGCCCGGAACGCCGGACCGCCGGGAGCGACGCCGGCTCCGCCGCGAGAAGGAGGGCCCTCAGAACTGAGTGGTATACTTCGGTGTTTGGCTGCTCTCCGAGAGCCGCCGAGTACGGACTGCCGGGTCAGCCGACGCGGCGAAACCTTTTGACACGGAACGAGGATTCGGAAGTGGCTACCCGACATGCTTCGGCGCTGAAGGCGCACCGCCAGACCCTCAAGCGCACGGCGCACAACCGCGAGCTGCGGGCGAAACTCCGCACCGTCGCTCAAGGCGATCCGCAGCGCCATCGACGCCGGCAACGTGGCGGACTCGCGCAAGCGCGCGCTCAGCGAGACCGTTCTCGATCATCGACAAGATGGCGGGCCAAGGGCATCATCCATCGCAACGCGGCGGGACGCTACAAGTCGCGGCTCGTGAAGCGGATGAGCGTGAAGAAGAAGGCCTGATCGGCGCCGAACCCCACCAGCCGGCCGTCACGGCCGGCGCGTCAAGTCCACAATCAGCCGTTCCATCAGCACGCGCTCGTCTCCGCCCGAGCTCTTGAGCGCGAGGTCGGTGCGCAGCAGCGCTTCGAGCGCCGGCTTGACGCGATCGGGTTTGAACTGCGACAGCTGCGACGACACCCACCATCGCAGCTGGCCAACCATCATGTGCGGCGAGTCGCCGCGCTCGAGCCGGATGGCCGGTCTCGCGCAGCGCGCGCGCCGCGTCGCCATCGCCGATGGCGTTGACCACCGCCCATTCGTCGTCGACCGACAACGTCGTCGCGGCGATCTCCTCCACGTCGCGCGGCCGTGATGCGGTCGTGCCCTTCCGTATAGAGCAGGAGCCGCTCGAGATCGCCGCGCAGCTTGGTGATGTCGTTCCCGGCCCGGGCGGCCAGCAGCTGGAGCGCCGCAGGATCGATCGCCCGGCCCACGCGCCCGATCTCCTCCTGCGCGAGGCTCATCGCCGCCGACCGCGCGTCACGCCGGCCGAATTGTGCCGCAGACGGAAGTCCCGAAAATTCCGTGACCTGCGCCTTCTCGACCACCCGCTTCGTAAACCGCCGCGTGCGGTCGATGCCGGTCGCGACGAAGACCAGCGGTCGAGAACGGCACGGGACTCGCGAGATAGTCCTCGAGCGGACCGAACTCGATCGCGACGTCGTCGGCGTCTTCGTCGAGATCGACGATCTCGGTCGCCTTCGCCGCTCGCTTCGGCTTGAGCAGCCGCTCGGCGCGCAGGACGACCACGATCCGCCGATCGCCGAGCATCGGCAGCACACGCGCGGCGGCCGCGATGTCAATCGGACCGCCGCCGCTCTCGGCGGCGTAGAGACGATCGACCGCAAACGGCCGATCCGCCTCGTCGATCGTCGCTTCGATCGCGTCCACCGTCTGCTCGACGAGCCGCACGTCCTCGCCCACCAGCAGGTGGAGCGTGCCGAGCCGCTTCGACGCGATCAGCTTGCGTAGAGCGTTCAGATCGAGCGACGGCACGGCAGCTCACATCGCTTCGAAGATGGCCGTCGCGAGCGCCTTCGAGAGGGTTCGCGCCAGCCGCTCGACGGCGTTCGAGTCCTGACGGAAAAAGGCGGCCGGATCGGTTGCCTGCTCCTGTCGGCACCTCGTATTCCTCTCGGACCGTCAGGGAGGGATTGGACCAGAGCACTTTGTCGTTCTTCACGTCCTTGAACTCGACGCTGAGCGTCACGACCATGGCGTAGCTCGACGCCTGGCGGCTCCCCGCCGTGAACGAGGTCGGCATCGGCACGGCGTTCAGAATGGTGCCGGTCAGCACGGCGTCGACGCCGTTGGTGTCGGGCAGCACGCGATACCGTCCGCGGCCGCGAAATTCCTCGCCGACGCGTTCGGTCAGGATCCGGTCGATCTCCGGGAATGGCGACCGGTTGATGAACTGGGGAATGCCGATGATCCGGATGTGCTCGGGCAGCGTCCCGCCGCGACCGGCGAGCGTGTAGCCGCAGGACGTCGCGACGAGCGCGAGCGCGACCAGTGAAAGCAAGCTTGAGCTCAGCCGCCGACTCTCGTCTCCTCCCCGCGCGGCCGAACCACGATGTTCACCAGCCGGCGGTTCGCGATGACCACTTTGACGACCTCGTGGCCGTCGATGTGCGGTTTGACGTGCGGGGCGGCGAGCGCGGCTGCCTGGATGTCCGCTTCGGTCGCTTCCGCGTCGAGCGTGATCCGTGCCACGCACCTTGCCCATTCACCTGCACGGGCACTTCGATTTCCTCCGCCCGGGCGGCCTCTTCGTCGACGGCCGGCCAGGCAGCTGTCACGAGCCCCTTTTCGCCGACGTCCGGCCGAGGCGCTCCCAGAGCTCCTCGGCCATGTGCGGCGCGAACGGCGAGATCATCAACACGAGCGCTTCGACCGCCTCCCGCAGAACCGCGGCGGTCTCGGGGCGTGCGATGGCCGGCGGCGGCTCGTCCTCGCGTCCCGTGGGCCGGATGCCCCGGCTGCTCGCCGAACGCATACAGCTCGTTCACCAGCTCCATCAGCGCCGAGATCGCCGTGTTCAGATGCATCCGCGGATCGATGTCGTGCGTCACGCGGCGAATCGTGGTGTGCGTCTTGCGCCGCAGGCCGCGCTCGCTTCGCTCGAGCGCCAGATTTCCGCCGCCGATCTGACGCTCGCGGCACGGCCGGAATCAGGTGATCGACCAGCCGCCAGACCCGCGCGAGGAACCGGAACGACCCTTCGAGGCCCGTGTCGGTCCACTCGACTTCCTTTTCGGGCGGCGCGACGAACATCACGTACAGGCGCAGCGCATCGGCGCCGAACGTCGCCGTCATGTCGTCCGGATCGACGACGTTCCCTTTCGACTTCGACATCACCGCGCCGTCCTTCAGGACCATGCCCTGCGTCAGCAGGCGCGTGAACGGCTCGTCGATCGTCACGAGGCCCAGATCGCGGAACACGCGGCTGAAGAAGCGCGAGTAGATCAGGTGCAGGATCGCGTGCTCGATGCCGCCGCTGTAGAAATCGACCGGTCCCCAATACGCCACCTTCGCGGGATCGAACGGCATCGTGCCGTTCGACGCGATCGCAGAACCGGTAGAAGTACCAGGACGAGTCCACGAACGTGTCCATCGTGTCCGTCTCGCGCCGCGCGGGCTGCCCGCACGTCGGACACGCCGTGTTCACGAACTCCGGCACGTGCGCGAGCGGCGAATCGCCGCGGCCCGTGAACTCGACGACTTTCGGGAGCACGACCGGCAGCTGATCGTCCGGCACGGGCACCAGACCGCAGCTCTCGCAATGGATGATCGGAATCGGCGTGCCCCAGTAGCGCTGGCGCGAGATGCCCCAGTCCTTCAGCCGGAACTGCACCGTACCCTGGCCGATGCCGCGATTCTCGGCGTCGTCGGTCATCCGTCGATTGGCGTCCGGACGAGAACATCCCGGTGTACGGCCCGGAGTCGACGAGCGTGCCCTCGCCCTCGAACGACGACGTCGGCGCGGCGCCGAGCCGGACGTCGTCGGGCTGACGACGATCGGAATCGGCAGACCGTACTTGCGTCGCGAACTCGAAGTCGCGCTGGTCGTGGCCGGGCACGCCCATCACGGCGCCGGTGCCGTACTCGCCGAGCACGAAGTTCGCGACCCAGACGGGCACGGGCGTGTTCGTGAACGGATTCATCGCGACGCGCCCGGTGTCGAAGCCTTCCTTCTCGACTTCGCCGGTCAGCCGCGCGGTTCGATCCTGCGCGCGGAACTCGTGCCGCCGACGCGCGGAACGCGCGCCGGATCCGGCGACTCGGCGGCGAAGCGCTCGACGAGCGGATGCTCGGGCGCGAGCAGGACGAACGTCGCGCCGTAGATCGTGTCGATCCGGGTCGTGAAGACTTCGATCGACTCGCTTCGACGCCGACGAGCGGAAACTGCACGCGCGCGCCCGTCGGACCTGCCGATCCAGTTGCGCTGCATCGTCAGGACTTTCTCGGGCCAGGCGTCCATCCGGCCGAGCGCATCGAGCAGTTCGTCGGCGTACGCGGTGATGCGCAGGAACCACTGCTCCAGCTCGCGCGTGGTGACGGGTGTGCCGCAGCGCCAGCAGCCGCCGTCGACGACCTGCTCGTTGGCGAGCACGGTCTGGCAGCTTTCGCACCAGTTCACGTTCGAGCGCCTGCGGTACGCCAGGCCGCGCCTGAACATCCGCGTGAACAGCCACTGGTTCCAGCGGTAGTAGTCCGGCAGGCAGGTCGCGATCTCGCGTTCCCAGGCGTAGCTGATGCCCAGGCGCTGGAGCTGCCCTTTCATGTGGGCGATGTTCTCGAGCGTCCACGTCTCGGGATGGACGTTGTTCTTGATCGCGGCGTTTTCGGCGGGCAGGCCGAACGCGTCCCAGCCGAACGGATGCAGCACGTTGTAGCCGCGCATCCGCATCGTGCGCGCCATGATGTCGCCGATCATGTAGTTGCGCACGTGTCCGACGTGCGCGTGACCCGACGGGTACGCGAACATCTCGAGGCAGTAGAACTTCGGCCGCGACGAGTCTTCGGTCACTTCGAAGGCGCGCGTGCGCGGCCCAGCGCGCCTGCCACTTCTGCTCGATCTCTTGTGGACGATAGTCCATAGGGGGTCGGGTTTGCCGGGACAGGTCTCGGCTGGCGACTGATCGCCGAGACCTGTCCCCTTATCTTATTACTGCCTCGAGGCACTCGCGCAGCGCGGGGAGGTGATAGCCGCCTTCGGTCGTCAACGCGATACGTCCCTCGCACAGCCGGCGCGCCGCGTCCTGAAGCAGCGACACGATGCCCGCGTACCCGGCTGTCGTCATCCGCAGGCCGGCCAGCGGATCGAGCTCGTGCGCGTCGAAGCCCGCCGACACGAGGAGTAGCTCCGGGCGGAACCGATTCGAGCGCCGGCACGACGATCGATCGATACGCCGCGTCGATTTCGGCGTCGGTCGCGCCGGCCGCGAGCGGGATGTTCACCGTGTAGCCGAGCCTGGCCCGGCGCCGGTCTCGTCCGCCGCGCCCGTGCCCGGGTAGTACGGATACTGGTGGCTCGACACGTACAGGACGGTCGGATCCTCGTAGAACGCCGCCTGCGTGCCGTTGCCGTGGTGGACGTCGATGTCGACGATGGCCACGCGCGCGGCGCCCGTCGGCGCGGAGCGCGGCCGCGGCGATCGCGATGTTGTTGAACAGACAGAATCCCATCGCGCGATCGGGCTCGGCGTGATGGCCGGGCGGCCGCACCAGCGCAAAGGCCGGCTCGCGCATCTCCCAGGCGTGACGCGCCGCGTCGATCGCCGCGCCGGCCGCGAGCAGCGCGACCTCGTGCGATTCCGGACTCGTGAACGTGTCCGGGTCGAGCATCGCGGCCTGCCCCTCGACAGCGTCGAGAGCATCGAGGTACGCGGGCGTGTGAACCCGCGCGAGCTCTTCGCGCGTGGCCGAGTCGTGGTTCCCGGACCACCCCGCCACGCTGCGCGAATTCACGCGCGACCGCGTCGAACACCTCCGCGCGCTCGGGCCGTTCGGGATGGCCGGGCGGCGGCGTGTGCTCGGCAAATCGAGGAGAGGAGAGTAGAAGCATGCATCACCGGAGCTGTAGTGGCCGGCGTCAGCGCCGGCCGTCGGGCGGGCTGAAGCCCGCCCGCTACGTCGTTCGATCCAATCATCGCGCGCGTCTCTGCTTCGAGCTTCTCGAGCGTGCGCTGCAGCTCCCTCAGTTTCTGCTGCACGGTCTCTTCATCCGTGTCCGGAACGAGCAGCGGCTCGGCGATCGCAATCGCCACGTCACTTCCGGGCTTCGGCACCTGATGGCTATCCCAGCTGTTCACCGTCCAGAACTTCGACGCCTCGATGTGGAACGGCAGGATCGGGTGGCCGGTGGCGCCGGCGAGCCAGACGGCGCCCGGCTGCGCGACCCGGGCCGGCCCCCGCGGGCCGTCCACGGTGAACGCGGCCGAGTGGCCGGCGGCCATGTCGCGCCGCAGCTGCGCGAGCGCGCGGGCGCCGCCGCGCGAGGTCGAGCCGCGCGCCGCGCCGTAGCCGAACCGGCGCATGATCCGCGCGACCCACTCGCCGTCGAAGTTCTCGCTCGTCATCGCGATGACGCCCCGGTCGCGGAAGTACAGCGTCGCGGCCAGGATCCGGCCGTGCCAGAGCGCCAGGATCGGCGCCTTGCCCGATCGCGCGGCGTCGTCGAATCTCGACCCGCCGTGTTCGATGCCAGCGGTACGTGCCGCCGAGCGCTTCGATGACCGGCGCCCCGAGCAGCCGCGATGGCCGCGGCCTGAAACTGCTTGCGTCGTGGAAGGGTCACATCCCGTCGTACTGGGGTCCCTCGCCGCCTTCGGGCGGCACCCAGTCGATGATCTGGTAGGGATCCATGATGTCGCACGTCTTGCAGTGCACGCAGTTCGAGGCGTTGATGTGCAGCCGTCTTGCCGCCCTCGCCGTCGTCGACCATCTCGTAGACGTTCGCGGGACAGAAACGCGTGCACGGATTGCCGTATTCGACACGGCACCGCGTGCGGCAAATGTCGGTGTCGTGGACGATCAGGTGCGAGGGCTGATCTTCGATGTGCCGCGTGCCGGAGTAGTGCACGTTCGTCAGCCGATCGAACGTCAGCTTGCGATCGATCTTGACCGGCGCGATCGGCTGATCGGGCGACGGCTGATGGTCGTGGTAGTACTCCGCCAGCTTTCGCATCCGTTCGTGGCCGGCATGCGACGGCATCGGATCCTTGATCCACCAGCCGTTGGTCACCAGCGACAGGCCCGGCGTACGCCAGGCCAGCGATCAGGCCGTGCCCGAACGCCTGATGGACGTTGCGGACAGGGTACAGCTCCTTGCGCACCGGGCTCGCGTCGATGCGCGCCTGGTATGTCGACAGGCTCGCGGCGGACGTGTCGCCGGCGCGCACGGCCTCGAACGCCGTCTCCGCGGCCAGCATCCCCGTGCGCATCGCGAGGTGGATGCCCTTGAGGCGCATCGAGTTCATGAATCCGCCCGCGTCGCCCGCGATCAGCACGCCACCTGCGTGCACACGCGGAATCGTGTGCCACCCGCCTTCCGGCAGCGCCTTCGCGCCGTACCGCACCATCTTCCCGCCGTCGAGCAGACCCGCCATCAGCGGATGCAGCTTGAAGCGCTGGAACGTGAGGTGCGGATCGAACATCGGGTCGCGGTAGTCGAGCCCGGTGACGAATCCGACGGACAACATGCCGCTCCGGAAGCGCGTAGACGAACGCGCCGCCGAACTCCTCCATCCGCAGCGGATAACCCATCGTGTGCATGACCGAACCGGCCGTCATGCGGTCGGCCGGAAGCTCCCACAGCTCCTTGATCCCGATCGCATACACCTGCGGCAGCCGTCCCTCGTCGAGCTTCAGCTTGCGGACCAGCGTCTTGGTCAGATTGCCGCGCACGCCGTCGCAGAGAATCGTGACCTTGGCGCGGATGTCCGGGCCCGGGCTCGTAGGTGGGCTTCCGGTTGCCGTGTTTGTCGATGCCCCGGTCGCCGGTCCTGACGCCAATCGACGCTCGACCCGTCGTAGAGCATCTCGACGCCGGCAAAACCGGTGAAGATGTCGACGCCGGCGACCTTCGACCTGCTGCGCCAGCCACTTCACGAACTTGTTGAGCGAGATGACGTAGTTGCCGTGGTTGCGCAGCGGCGGCGGCGTGAGCGGGAAACGCAGCTTCCCGCCCGACGTCAGAAAGTACACGTCGTCGTGACGGACCTCGGCGGCGAGCGGCGCGCCCTTCGCGACGAAGTCGGGAATGAGATCGCGGAGCGCGGACGGATCCAGCACGGACCCGGACAGCATGTGCGCGCCTGGGTCGCGCGACTTGTCGAGCACTCCGATGGAGAGTGCCTCGCCGCCGTGTTGTCTGCTGCAATTGCGAAAGGCGAAGGGCCGCGGACATTCCGGCTGGCCCGCCGCCGACGATGAGCACGTCGAGGTCGAGCGTTTCACGCTCGGTCACACGTCACATTGTACTATCCGCCGAAATAGCCTTTCCTGGCGCGTAGCGTGTAGTTCTGCTTGTCGGGATTCTTCAGCTTCACGCTGACGGCATGCCAGCCCTCGCGCTTCACGCCCTGAAGCGTGTAGCGCAGCACGTAGCTCTGCCGGAAATCTTCCACCACCTGCCTGAACGCGACGAGCGCGTTGTTGAACCGCCCGGGCGGATGCATCTCGCCGCCGCTTTCCTCGGCGGCCTGCCGGAGCGATTTCACCGACGGCGGCTGGGTGTAGTCGGTGCCGTACGCGCCCGAGAGCACCAGATGCAGCAGGCTGTCGGCCCGGCCGGCGACGAACGCGAGTGTCTCGCCGTCGGCAACGCTTGTCGTGTCGTGACCATCGGTGAACGCGACGACGAGATGTCGCCTGCCCTGTACCGAGCCGCGCGCCAGTGAGAGGATCAGCGCGTCGTGCAGGGACGTGCCACCCTGCTGCGTCACGGCATCCACGGGCATCGGTTCGCCGCCCCGTCTGAAGGGAAAAATCTCGATGACGTCAGTGGCGAACGTGACCAGCCGCACCTGGTCCTGTTGACGGAGGAGCGTCGCGATTTCCATGGCGCCGCTCTTGAACTTGTTGATGGCGTCGGCGGTGCTGGGACTCGTGTCGAGCAGCAGCGTGAGATCGATCGGCACCTGCTCGACGGCGACAGCGGTTATCTCCTGACGGACACCGTTGTCGAAAAGCTCGAAGTCGGCCGTCGTGAGTCCGGTGACGGCCGTGCGGCCGGATCGGACGGAGACGTTTACGGAGACGAGATCCGTGGACGCGCGAAAGACCCTCTGTTCCTGCGCCGCGATTGAGACCGTGATTGAGATCGATGCGGAGGCGAGCGCCAGCGTGACGAGGCCGCGCCAGCGGGGCGGGTTCACTGGAATTCCGCACGGAGCTGGGTCATGAGCGACCTCCAGGACCGGAAATCGCCCAGCCGATACAACCGCCATGGATCGACGACCGGAGGTCCGCCCTCGAAAAAGCTTTCGGCGACCTGCGCCGCTTCGCTCAAGCGTCCCAATTTCATCAGCCGCGCGATGAGCATCGTCGTCGCCGTCTGCGCGCCCAGGGACCGCCCGGAGCGCGGCCCGGTACGCCGTCACCGCTTCTTCGTCCTGTCCTTGACGCTCGCGGACGATGCCTTCGATGCAGCCGGCTGAGATGCACGAGGAACGGATCCTCTGTCAGCTTCTGCACCTGCGACAGGTGGTCGATGGCGGCATCGTTATTGGCGATGCGGTAGGAGACGAGCGCGGCACGGATGTGCGCTTCGGCGGCAACGGGCGGCTCGCCGGCGAGCGTGGCATATCGCTGCGCGACGTAGCGCACTTCGGGAACGCCGGGCCCCCCGGGCTGCGGTCGCCGCGGCGCCCCCGAGGTGCTCGGCCAGAAAGCTTCTCTCGCCGTCTGCGCGCGTGCGAGCGCTTCGGGCGGAATCTCGCCGGCCACGATCCCGCGGCGATTCGGATCGCGACCGAGCCCGCCCACTTCCCAGCTCAGGCTCTCGATCGAGACGGCGGTGGCCAGCACGAACCGCGGCTCGTTGGGGAACCGCGCGAGCGCATGCGCCAGATGTCCGTGAAACACTTCCTCGTCGAGCGGATCCTTGCCATTCTTACGTCCGCCCGCGAACCCGGATTTACCGATCAGGAACCACCAGTCCTCGGCGCCGCCGAGCAGCGCGACGGATGCCAGATACCAGACCTGCTCGCCGGGTTTGGGTGGCCCGGGCGTCGAGCCGAACTCGTGGCAGGCCCATGAAATCAAGCGGCGGGCGTATTGCCAATTCTGTGTGCCCTGCCACACGCGAGCGGCCTCGAGGATGAACGATGCGACGGCGAGCCGTCGCTTGTCCCGAGTAGCCGGATTCGCGTTGATCCATCGTGTGCTTTGGTCCTCGACGGCGCGGACCTGCTTTTCGGTGATGTACTCGGCGAACCGTTCAGGCGCGCTCGCGTCCCCGGCCGTGTATTTATCGAGGTACTCGTAGATCGACCCCGCCGTGACCGGCAGGTTTCGCTCGCGCTGGGGACGTGACTGAGCCGCGGGACGTGACTGAGCCGCGGGCGATGCCATTTGCAGGATCAGCATCCCGGCGATCGACGCGCAAAACACGCGAAAGCGCATGACGGTTTAGCCTGTAGGGCGCTGATTATGGCACGCCCATACTCGAATGAAGGAGGTGAACATCATTGTTACACTGGGAAACGACGTCGGGTTGCTTTTTTGACACCTTGATAGGTTTGACAGCCTTTGTAGTCTTGGACTGATGGCACTTTCCTGGGCACACCCCATCGTTCGTGAATGGTTCAGCCGCCGGTTCGACACCCCGACCGAACCGCAGCTCCTCGGCTGGCCGCATATCGTCGCCGGCCGGGACACGCTGATTTCGGCTCCGACGGGCTCGGGCAAGACGCTCGCCGCCTTCCTGGCGTGCATCGACGGCCTCGTGCGCGCGGGCGCGGAAGGACGGCTCGAAGACCAGACGGCCGTTCTTTATGTCTCGCCACTGAAAGCGCTTGGAAACGACATCCAAAAGAATCTCGACGGGCCGCTGGCCGAGATAGCCCGTCTCGCGCCCGAGCTTGGACACCGGGTGCCGGAAATCCGAACCGCCGTCCGGACAGGCGACACGCTCATGCCGGAGCGCCGGGCGATGCTCCTGCGGCCGCCGCACATTCTGGTGACGACGCCGGAATCGCTCTACATCCTGCTCACCGCTGAACGGAGCCGAGGCATTCTGCGGACGGTCTCGACGGTCATCGTGGACGAGATTCACGCCGTGGTGGACGACAAACGCGGTGCCCACCTTGCGATTTCACTCGAGCGGCTGGACGCGCTCTGCGGCCGTCGTCCGACGAGAATCGGACTCTCGGCGACCCAGAAGCCGATTGAGCTGGTCGCGGAGTTTTTAGGGGGACGGGTCTCGACTGTGGAAAACTCCGGCGACACCCCTTCGACTGAGTCGCCGGAGTTTCCCACAGTCGAGACCCGTCCCCTTACTGTTCAGGTCAACCCGCGGCGCGAGCTCGACATCAAGATCGAAGTGCCGGCAAGCGAGCTGGGGCCGGTCGCGTCGAACGAGTTGTGGAACGAGATCTATGACCGGCTGGCGGCCCTTGCGCGCGAGCATCGATCGACCCTGATTTTCGTCAACACCCGGCGCCTGGCCGAACGCGTCACACACAATCTCGCGCAGCGGCTGGGCGACGACGCGGTCGCGGCACATCACGGCAGCCTGTCGCGAAAGACGCGTCTCATCGCCGAACATCAGTTGAAGACCGGCGCTCTGCGGGCGCTCGTCGCGACGGCCTCGCTCGAGCTCGGCATCGACATCGGGACGGTCGATCTGGTGTGCCAGATCGGATCTCCGCGGGCGATCGCGGCCGGAGTGCAGCGCATCGGCCGTGCGGGACACTGGCGTGGCGCGACGCCAAAAGGCCGGTTTTTCGTGACGACCCGCGACGAGCTGATCGAGTGCGCGGCGCTCGTGCTGGCAATCGGTCGTGGCGAGCTGGACAAGCTTGTCATCCCCGAGGCGCCGCTCGACATCCTCGCCCAGCAGATCGTCGCGTCGTGCGCGGCCGAGGCCGAAGGCTGGGACGAAGACGAGCTCTTCGCGCTCGTCCGGCGCGCGTATCCCTATCGCGACCTCGAGCGGAGCACCTTCGACGAAGTGATCGGCATGCTCGCCGAGGGGATCGCCTCGCGACGCGGACGCTACGGCGCGTACCTGCATCACGACCGCGTGAACAAACGGCTCCGGGCCAGGCGCGGCGCGCGGCTCACGGCGATCACGAGCGGCGGTGCGATTCCCGAGACCGCGCTGTACACGGTCATCGCTCAACCCGAAGGCACGACCGTGGGAACGGTCGACGAAGATTTCGCCATCGAGAGCATGGCTGGCGACATCATGCTGCTCGGTAACACGTCGTGGCGGATTCGACGAGTCAGCACCGGCCGCGTGTTCGTCGAGGACGCGCACGGGGCGCCGCCGACGATCCCCTTCTGGCGAGGTGAGGCGCCCGCCCGCACGACAGAGCTCTCCGAACATGTGGCTGAGGTACGCGAGCAGATCAATCGGCTGACGGCGAACGTGACGCTGGGCCAGGTGCGCCCCGAGGCAGGCGTCGGGACGGACGGGACAGACGCCGCGATGGGCTGGAGCACGACAGACACGGAAACGCCGGCGACGGTGCGTTCGGGGTTCAGCCGATCCGAAGAAGCTGCGGCCGCGGTCGCATGGCTCATGGAAAACTGCGGCCTCGATCGGCCCGGCGCCGAACAGGCCGTCGAGTACATCGTCCTGGGCCGCGCCGTCCTGCGCGCCGTGCCGACTCAGCAGACGGTTGTTGCCGAGCGCTTCTTCGACGAAGGCGGCGGCATGCAGCTCGTCATCCATGCCCCGTTTGGCGGACGCATCAACAAGGCGTGGGGTCTCGCGCTGCGGAAGCGATTCTGCCGCTCGTTCAACTTCGAGCTGCAGGCAGCCGCGACCGACGACGGCATCAACATCGCGCTGGCCGAACAGCACAGTTTCCCGCTCGGCGACGTCTTCAAGTTCCTGAGCACCGCGACGGTTGAGGAAGTGCTGGAGCAGGCCGTCCTCGACTCGCCGCTCTTCGGCACCCGCTGGCGGTGGGACGCGAGCCGGTCGCTGGCGCTCGTGCGGTTCCGCGGCGGCAAGAAGCTGCCGCTCCAGATTCAGCGGATGCAGTCCGACGATTTGCTCGCCTCGGTCTTTCCCGACGCCGCCGCGTGTCAGGAGAACATCGTCGGCGACATCAAGATCCCGGATCACCCGCTCGTGCGGGAAACGATGAAGGACGTCCTGACGGAGGCCATGGACATCGACGGCCTCAAGGACGTGCTCACCCGCCTGTCCGACGGCCGTATTCAGACGGTCGCCGTGGATACGCCGGTGCCGTCGGTCTTCTCGCACGAAATCCTGAACGCCAACCCGTACGCGTTCCTGGACGATGCGCCGCTCGAAGAGCGACGGGCGCGCGCGGTCGAGATGCGCCGCATGCTGCCGGAAGCCGTGCTCAGCGAGGTCGGCCGGCTGGATCCCGAGGCGGTCGCGGAGGTGGTGCGGGACGCGTGGCCGGACGTCCGCGACCGCGACGAGCTGCACGACGCGTTGCAGACGCTGATCGGGCTTCCGGAGTCGCTGCCGTGCCCGGATACGGCTGCCGGAGAGACGACGCCAGCGGCAGCGTGGACGGAGCTGTTCGATCAGCTCGTCGCCGAGCGACGTGGGAGCCGGGCCACGATCGGTGGGCGCACGTATTGGGTTGCGGCGGAGCGAGCCCGGTCGTTTTCGGAGCTGGTCACGGACGCACGTTTCGACCCGCCGATGCCTGCCGTGGAAGCCGGCGCGCCTCCGCGCCACGAAGCGGTGCTGGCAATGGTGCACGGGTGGATGATTCATTCCGGTCCAGTCACGGTCCCGAGTCTGTCGGCGCGGACCGGGTTGCCGGGCGACGACGTCGAGACGGCGATGTTGACGCTCGAATCGCAGGGCGTCGTGCTCCGCGGTCAGTTCGTCGGCGACGCCGGGGATCTCCAGTGGTGCGAGCGGCGTCTCCTCGCGCGGATCCACCGCCTCACGATCGGCCGCCTGCGCCGCGAGATCGAACCCGTCACGCCGGCGGTGTTCATGCGCTGGCTGCTGACGTGGCAACACGTCGCACGGGGCACACAAACGTTTGGCGACCGTGGTGCGCTCGAGGTCGTCCGTCAGCTGCAGGGTTTTGAGGCGCCCGCGAACGCGTGGGAACCCCATCTGCTGGCGCGTCGCATCGGCCGCTACGACCCGAAGGTGCTCGATCAGCTGTGTCTCACTGGCGCGGTCGGCTGGGGGCGCCTCTCGCCGCATCCCGCCACCCTCGAAACAGCGCCGGTTGAAGGCGCGCGGCGCGTGACGCCAACGAGCGTCGCGCCGATCACCTTCTTCGTCCGCGACGAAGCGGACTGGATGACGCCGCGCCGCTCCCAGGGGCCCACGGATGACGTGCGCGGCCTCAGCCCGAACGCGCGCGGGGTGCTGTCGTTCCTGCACCGCGCCGGCGCGTCGTTCTTCCCCGACATCGTGCGCGGCGCGCGGCACCTCAAGGCGGAAGTGGAGGGCGCGCTGTGGGAGCTCGTCGCGGCGGGCCTCGTGACCGCCGATGGCTTCGACAACCTTCGCGCGCTCATCGATCCGCGCCGGCGTGCGGGACACGGATCGGCGAAATCGTCGCGGCCCCGCCACAGCACCGGACGATGGTCGCTGCTCTATCCGGCTCCGGCACCCGTGGAACCGGCGGCCGCACAGGCCGCCGATCGCGCGGCGGCGATCGAAGCCACCTGCCGGATGCTGCTCCGCCGGTACGGCGTCGTCTTCCGGGAGATCCTGGCGCGGGAAACGATCCTGCCGGCCTGGCGGGAACTGCTCATCACGTTCCGGCGGCTCGAGGATCGGGGCGAGGTTCGCGGCGGCCGGTTCATCTCGGAGCTCATCGGCGAACAGTTCGCGCTGCCGGTGGCGGTCGACTCGCTGCGCGCGGCACGCAAGGCGCCGCCGACGGGCGAAGTCGTCACGATCTCCGCCGCGGATCCGTTGAATCTCGTCGGCATCATCGTGCCGGGCGAGCGTGTGCCGGCGATCTCCGGGCGGTTCGTGACGTTCAGAGATGGGGTGCCAGTCGGCGTCGTGTCTGAACCGCCGCCGGCCGCGGCAGGAGTCGCGTGAGCCGGCTGCTGCGCAGAGCGTTTTCCAGATCTGCGTAGCCCGCAAGGCAGCCTGATCGGGCCTGCCTCGCGGCGCTCGCAAAGGTCGGCCTTCGGAACACGCTACGCAGATCTGGAAAACGACAGAACTTAGAATTTGGAACCAGGTGCGGCGGACGGTTGCCGCTTCCTCTGACCTCTCTCAACCTCCCCCTTCGATCCTCACATTCTGAACCTTCTGTTCGCCTTCGCCGATCGTGACGCGAAGGGCCGTCGCAACCGCCTGCGACAGAAACTCGGCGTCGCGAACATCGTCTGGCGCCCAATCTGTCACGGCGGCCAGGTAGTACTCGCCAGGCGGGAGATCCTGAAACGAGAAGTGGCCGTCGGTCGCTGGCCGGGCCGTCCGGATGCGGCGAAACGGAGGACTCCACCAACTGCGATTGGTCGTGAAGGCAATCACGGTGAAGTTCACCGCGGGGTGACGCGCCGGCGTCTCGAGCACTCCGGAGAGGCTCGTGTGCTGGTCGGTTAGCGTCAGAACGACCGTCGTTGTGGCGGGACTGTCCCCGGTGATCTGCAGCGGCGCGTCGAGAATGTCGCGGCCGCCAACGACGGCCGATTGCAGTTGATAGCCGCGTCCCGCCGAGCTGGCAGGAACCTCGACGGAGAACTGATACGCGCCCGGCAGCAGTTCTCCGAACTCGCCGAACGTGAACGTTCCATCCATCGCAATCCGCGGAGGCGCCCGCCGAACGGGCCTGAAGACCGGCGCCGGCGGGGGCGCAAGCTGCATCAGCGTCACCAGAAGCTTCGTGACGTCCGGCCCCGCGTTGCCGCTGCCGCTCACGACGATCCGCCCGGCAATCTTCAGGCAAGGGCGCATGACGAGCGAGACTCCGGCCACGTCGGCGGTCGTAACGGAGATGTCCTGGCTGGCGAACGCGCACGGCCCTGTCGCTTTGGCGTCAGGCGACCCGAGCGACGCGCGTCGGGCTTCGGCGGAGAGGGCCTGGACTGCGAGGGTGTACCAACCCGGCGCGACGTTCGGGAAACGAAATGTCCCCTCCGGAGCGAGGTCCGACGTTCTCGTGACCGGCGTCGAATGAGCGGAGACCGAGGTCAACATGGGCCGCATCGACGCCAGCGTCTCCTTGTCTGAATTGACGACGGATCCCGAGACGCTCCACATGGCCATCAAACGAATCGCGATGTCGATGCCCGTCCGTTCCTCGCCGGCTGCCACCGAGATACCAACGGCGTCGTCGAGCGTGAACGCATCCGGATGGTAGACGGGCGCAAAGTTCATGGCGGGCTTCGGCTTTGGAGGCGTGGCGGGCGGCGGCGTGGCGGGGCGGCGCTGTCGCAACGCGGTCAGGGCCGCTTCGACGTCCGCGTCGGTCGGAACGTCAAGGTCGCTGGTGCTCGTGCGCGGCCTTGCGACCACGACATAGGTGCCGGGCGCCAATCCAAACGCGCGATACCGTCCCTGGTCATCGGTCACGACGGTCATCACCGCGCGACCCGCCGGCTGGGCACCACGAGGTTCTACGCGCACCTCGAGATTGGGCACGGCTTCGCCGGCGCTATCGCGAACGGTTCCCGTGATGATCGCGCCGCGCGCGAGCAGCACGCGCACGGCCGAGAGGTGCTGACCCGGCTCGAGTGAAATTGCCGTCCCCGGCCGTCCGGGCCGGCTCGCGCCGTACGCGATGGTCACGTACGTGGGCCGCGCAGCGGACAGCGTGTAGCGTCCTGCGGGCAGCGCCGTGAACTCGAACCGGCCCTCGTCGTCGGTAATCGTGTGATGGCCTAGCGCCCGCTCGCCGCCGGACAACGACACGATCGCGCGACGGATTGGCTGTGGAGGCGTGTCGGTGGTGACCACGATGCCGGACAGGCGTGCGGGCGCCGCCGCCGTCTGTTGCCGATCGAACGCGCGCACCGCGAGGGATGGCGGTACGGCCAGCGCCGCGAGGGCGACGATCCAATAGCGCGGCATCATTTGATGACGACTTGCCGAATCGTCAGATCCTGAACGGCGGGCGTTCCCCACGCGAGCGTCACTCGAGTCGCCAATGGCGCCGCGGCGGCAAAAAATCTGGGATCGTGCCACGCGTTGCGGTGCGATGGCTCGACCGCTATCACGTAGTACTCACCTGCGGGAAGGAGCGTCATCTGGTATCCGCGTGTGCCGAAATAGGTCCCCACCCTGATACGCGGCGGATCCACCCCGAAGCGCGTCCAGAGTTCGCGCTCCGCGGGGAACAGGATCACGGCTCCCTCCCGAGTGGCGGTGCCCTGCCGGTCTCGGACCACACCGGACAGCGTTGCTGGCTTGTCCGTGATGGTGATAACGATGTCAGTGATGTCGGAACCAGAGGTCGTGTCAAATGGCCGATTCGTGTAGTCGCCGTCGGCCGTGATCGACTTGACCAAGCCCGGAAAGACACGGAGAAAATACGCTCCGGCCTTCAGACCTTGGATTGAAAAGGTTCCGGCTGGATTGCGCGCGACCGTTCGGTCAGACGGTGGTCCAGCGAGGACCGGATCACCGTTCGCCGGCTCCACGCCCACGCTGAGTCGGTCGGGCAGCGGAGCACCGTCCTCACGTATGACTCGACCGCTGATTTTCACGCCGCGAGTCATCGGCACAACCAGGTTTGAGACATCGGATGCGCCGACCGTCACCGCCAGACTGCCGGCGTAGGCTTCGTGACCGGTTGTGTAGCGTGTGCCAAACGAGGCTGAGCCGACCGTCGATTCAACCGTGACGAACGACGCGGTCACAGCCTCCATGCTGACCAAGCCTGGCGTCGGCGTCAGCACCTGAGGTGCAAGGACATGGCCGCTGAACGACATTCCGCTCACGGTCGTTCGAGCCTCGAGCGTGTATCGGCCAGGCGGGACGCCGACCATCGTGAAGGTGCCGTCGGATCGTACAAGAGACGTAGCTTGCTCGAAGCCTGCGGTCAGCAGGGTCTCGGTGCCTTCGGGCAGCAACCTCACAACGAGTCCTGCGAGGACCTCCGGAGGACCCGTTACTCGTCCTGATAGCTGCGAAGCGCGGACTGGCTGCACCGAGAAGTCGATGCTTCGCTTCTCTTCGCCATTCGCAATGTGCACCGCGGTCGCATTTGCGATTGAAGGAGCGTTCGCGAAGAAGATTGGAGGGTACACGCGCAGTTGTCCATTGATCGGAGCCGGCGGCGTCGCATACTGCCCGATCACGAGCCACGAGTCGCCGACGTCCAGACCCGAACTCTGCGGTACTTGTCGGTTGCCAAGGCTGATCATCATCGGCGAAAGACCAGCCGCCGTCGCCGAAGAAGTGGACGGCGGCAGCACTGATTGGACGGACTGAACCGCGACAATGTAAGACCCGGAAGCAAGTCCAGCCACGCGGTACACACCTCGATCGTCGGTGCGCGCGGCGGGACCCGATGCCAGGCGAGTGGTTCCCGCGACAGGAATCCGCGTCAACACCCGGACGGGGATGTTGACAACGGGTTCTCCGGCTTCATCTACGACACTCCCGCTAATCGCGCCGAGACGCTCCATCACGAAGTTCGCGTCAGGAATCCACTCACCATCGGCCAGCGGCAAGCGCGTGAGTCCGGCAAACAGGTAGCGCGTCGCGAGACCACCTGCGACGTATCCAGGCTTGCTGGCTTCAATGCTGTAGCGGTCGTACGCCGGGAGGGCGCGAAAGACGAATCGTCCCTTGGAGTCGCTGATTGTGCGGCGAGACACGCCACCGCCGGTCAACGACACGACGACGCCGCTCAACGGGCGTTTTGTCGAAGCGTCGCTCACAACCCCGCTGATTGCCCCGGTGCCCGATGCGGCTGGCGTGGCTCGAGTGTTCTGGGATGTCTGTGCGCCGAGCGTGACGCACAGCAACAGTGCGAGGGCCGATCCGAACGGGACGAGACGACGGTCGTCTCGAAGCATCGGACGTTCAGTATGCACCGATCGTCAGGCCCTTAGCAGGGTGCTGAAAGACCCAGCAACCTGAACTAAGAACTGCGAACGACGAACTGGCTCACACGTCGAGCCCCACCGAGCGCATCAAGGCGAGCGCGTTGCTCTTCTGCACGACGCCTGGCCGCATCCGGTAGTCGAAGCGCATCCGGCCATCCTCGAGCACGTCTTGGAAGTGCACGTTGGCTCCGCGGGCACCCAGCGAATCGGCCACGTGCGCGAGCGCCAGGTCGTGTGTCGTCACCAGTCCGATGGCGCCGCGATCGACCAGACCACGAACGATGGCCTCGGCGCCAATGCGGCGGTCGTGTGAGTTGGTGCCGTGAAGGAGCTCGTCGATCAGGAACAGCACGGGCGCCTCGCCCGCGCGGCGCATGATCAGGCCGAGCCGCGTGATTTCAGCATAGAAGCGCGAGACGCCGGCGTGCAGCGAGTCCTCGATCCGGATCGAGGCGCCAAGCATGAGCGGCGAGAGCCGCAGGCGCCGCGCCCGCACCGGCGCCCCCGCCTGCGCCAGCACGGCGTTGACGCCCACCGTGCGCAGGAGCGTGCTCTTGCCGGACATGTTCGAGCCGCTCACGACGAGCGCTCGCAGCTCCCCCGTCAATCGCACGTCGTTCGGGACCGACGCGGCCTCGGAAAGCAGCGGATGGCCCAGCGCTTCCCCTTCGAAACAGGCCGGCCCGGCGCCGAGCAGATCGGGATAGACGTCGTCCGGATGCTCGTAGCTGTAGCCAGCCAGCGAAAGCAGCGCTTCCATCTCACCGACGGCGGCCAGCCAGCGGCGCAATGCGGGTCCAGACGTGCGGCGCCAGCGCTCGATCGCATAGATGAGATGCAGATCCCACATCAGGAGCGGTCCGGCCAAGCGGACGAGCATGTGGTCGCGCGAGTCGACGAGCGCCATCAGCGCGTTCAGCCGCGCGAGACGGCGCGACGGCGGCTGTCCTTCAACGTCGAGCGCAGCCCGCAGCTCCGCAAGGCGCCCCCCGGCGAAGCGCTCGGCTTCGAGCCGGCCGACGACGCCCGAGAGCAGCCCGAGACCGTGGGCCGCTTCGCCCGCCTCTCCCAGGATGGCTTCCGTCCGCGCACGCAAGCGCCAGACGACCGCTCCACAGACGGCGAATGCCAGCAGGACATAGATGCGCAGCACGGCCACGGTGTCCTCGTCGAGCTGCAACAGGCGGATGCTCGCCACGAGCGAAATGAACAGACCGCATACCGCGAGCGCGCCGGCCGCGGAGAGCAGCCAGACCCACGCGGGGACCGCGGAGGAGGCGAGCTGCGGTGGCCGCTCACCCCAGGCCGCCAGTAACTCCGCGTGGACGCCCGTCCGGGCGGGCTCAGCCAGCACCGCGAGGTCTTCTCGCAGCTCGATGCGGGGCGCAAGCTCCTTCACCGCCTCCTGCCTTCGCCGAACAACCGGCGGCTCCGCTGGCTGCTTCAGCCAGGCAGCCAACGTCTCCTCGCCGATCCGCGTGCGTGCGCAGTTGAGCAGCTCGAAGACGGACACCTCGCCAAACAGACCGAGATCACGCGCATACAAGTGCGAGTCGTCGAGAAACCGATGGCCGGTCTCGCCGCCCGTTCCTGCCCAGCGGCCATCCAGCCGCGCGATCGCGCGTTCGTAGAACGAGACAGCCAGCCCGAGGCGCGCACGCGCTTTGACCGCACGGTCGAGGCGCGCACCTGTCCAGAAAAATGCCGCTGCCGGAGCGAGCAGCCACCACTCCGAGAACAGCCCGCGCGCGGTGGCTGCGTACGCCACCGCGAGACCGGCGCCCAGGGCGGCGACACGAAGATTCCCAAATGTCACGTGACGGCGGATGGCGTCGGCGAGCGCCGCGCGGCGGGACTCGAGGCGGCGCGAGTATTCCGCGCGCGGGGCGTCGCGACTGGACATGAGGTATGGGAGGTTCGTGAAAGTTGCGAAGCCGATCCGTGACCGATCGCCGCACGTTCTCGCGGAGGATTCTATCCAAACATCCCCCAGGCGCGGCAGAGCCACGGCCGTCGTTGGTCAGGAGTTCGAAGTTCTAAGTTCAGGCTGCGTATCTCAGCGGCCTGCTACTGCGTTTTCGAGAAGCGTGTAGCAGGCTGCAGGCCGAATTTGCCGCAGCGCGCCTGACGGTCTGCTCAGCGGAAGGCGCGCGAGCGTGCGGCTGAGGCCAGCAGCGTGCTACATGCTTCTCGAAAACGCTCAGTGCACCGAAGGATCGGACGGCCCGTTGCGGAACAACAACCTGGGCAGATCGCGCAGCTCCTTCGCGAGCCGCGCCTGTTGGCGCCGCCAGAACTCGAACCGGACGGCCATCGTGAGCATCATGCGTGCGCGCGCGCGGTCGGTCGTGCATTGCGCGGCCTGATCGTAGAAGTTCGCGCCGAGCGTCGCGTACCACTTCACGTTGTGACGGCGCCGCACCTGCCCTTCGAAGAATCCGGTCAGCAGGAGACACTGCGCCGCGGCCGCTTCCATGATTTCAGGATCGGTGTGCTGGCTCCGATCGAGGACGAACACCTCGAACACAGTTGCGAGATCCGACGGACAGGACGGAAATTGCGGAACCGACGCGGTCGACGTCGTCGCGAAATGCGCGAGCACGCTGGCGTTGTACAGGAGCTCGCTCTGCGGGATGTCCCCGCCCTCGGTGACGTCCCTCAGGTGCTCGAAAAAGAACCGAAGCGCCTGGCCGTTGGTGACTGCCAACCATTCCTGGGAGTCCATGGTCCTGTTCCCTGTTGTCGGCGCATTTCGGATCGCTCTACAGGTGAGACGCCTCGGACCCCAGCACAGTTTCACGGACGACACTGGCAAGAGATTTGAAAGAAACCTCGGGTTTCGTTTTCGCGGGGCGTGCTAAGAGGCAAGACAGCGTTTTCCAGATCGGTGTCGCGTGTTCCGGAGCCCGACCTTTGCGAGCGCCGCGAGGCAGGCCCCTGGCCCGCCGTAGCTTCAGCGGAGGCGGCCGATCACGCTGCCTTGCGGCAAGCGGCGAGCGGGAGGGCGCCGGAACACGCGACACCGATCTGGAAAACGGACTAACCCCCGAAATATCCCTGCCGCGCCCGGACGTCGTACGTGCCGGGCCTCGTCACGCGCACGCTGAGGGTGTGCCAGCCTTCGCGCGTGACGTTCGCCGGCGTGAAATACAGCACATAGCCGTGCCGGAACGCTTCGAGCGTCTGCTTGAAGGCGGCGGGAATGTCGCGCGCGGCGTCGCTCGGCGGATAGAAGATCCCGCCGGTCCTCGCCGCCGCTTCCGCGAGCGCCGCCAGCTCCTTCGGTCTGTTCGCGGGCGCGCCGCCGACCTTGACGAGCACGACGTACAGCGTCGCCTCGGCGCGGCTCGCGAGATCCGCGATCGCGCGGTATCCCGTCAGGCTCGCGTTGTCGTACCCGTCCGAGAACACCACCACGAGATGGCGCCGATCCGGCCGCGGCGCTCGCGCGAGCGCGAAAAGCATGGCGTCGAGGAGCGACGTCGAGATCGCCGGTGCGAAGCTCGTCCACCGGCACGCGGCTCGACGTCCCCTGCATCGGAAACACCTGGCGGAGCTCCGTGTCGAACGTGATGAGCCGGACCTGCTCGTCCTTGCGAAGCTGCCTGACGATGTCCCGCACGTCGGACCTGAAGCGGCCGATGCTCCGGACCACGCTGCCGCTCGTGTCGACGACGAGCGTCACGTCCACGGCGAGCGAGTCGGCGGACACCGCGGTGATCTCCTGGCGCACGCCGTTGTCGTGCAGCTCGAAGTCCGCCGCCGTCAGTCCATTCACGACCGACCGATCGGTCCTGACCGACACATGGACGGGCACGACGTCCGCCGTGGCACGAAACGTCGGCCGCGGCTGCTGGACCGGCGCGGCCTGTCTCGCCGCGATCAGCGGCGCGGCGGCCATGAGCATCACAAGCGGCGCGAGCCGGCGCGCGTTCACCGGATCGCCTCGCGAAGCCGATCGATCAGGCCTTGATAGGACCGATAGCCGCCGAGCGGATACCCGCGCCACGGATCATCCGGCGTCCCGGTCTCCGACATCGCCGCGTCCACGATCGCTTCGGCCTCGGCCAACCGGTAATTCATGACGAGAAGTGCTGCCAGGAGCGTTGTTGCCGACCGCGCTCGTGGCACGACCGTGAGCGCGGCACGGTAAGCCGCCGCCGCATCGTCTGGCTGGCCCATCCGCGCCAGCGCCCATCCCGAAAACAGATGGCCCAGGTAGGCTACGGTCTGGTCGGGTCCGCTCGAATCGAGCTGCCGGAAGTGAACCAGCGCGGCGTCGCTCCGGCCGAGTCGCAGCTGGATATACCCAAGCCTCAGCCGGGCCTCGGCGCCGACTGTCGGATCCGCGAGAAGACTCTCGAGGGCCGACGCTGCCTCTTCGAGCATGACGGCCTGCCGTGGCTTCGCCTGCGTATCGCCGGACAGATTCAGCATCTCCGCCGACAACTGATCGACCACCATGCCCCGGTCGCCCGCCGACGCGCGCACCGACGGATCGGAGGCCAACGCTTCGGCGCTCACCGCCTCAGCGAGCTTGAAGTGTGCATTCGCCGGAAACCGTTCTCTGGCGTGAGCGAGATGGCTCGAGGTGGCGCCCGTCAGGATCGTCCATGCCTGACGGCCTTCGATCAACGCAATGGACGCGCGCAGCCACAGCTCCTCGAGCACCGGCGACGGGTACTTCGCGAGTTGTTCACACGCCCACTCGATGAGCGGCGGTGAAAGGTTCGGCCGTGCCGCGGTGTACTCCAGCACCATCGTCGCCGCGACGAGGCGCCGGCGTTCGGCCGCACCGCTGCCCTTCGCGTCGATCCAGGCCTGGGCCAGCATCACGTTGAACCCGCCGAGCGGCTGCAGGAACGCGATCGCGCCCGCGTAGTCGCCTTCGAGGTAGCGATCGAGCGCGTCGCCGGTCGCGGAACGAACGCGCGGCCGGTCCGGCTGCTGGCGCGGCTGCGCCGGCTCAGGCTGCCCGGCCGGCGGACGACCGGGGGGACGCGTGGGCGGAGGAGGAACCTGCTGACCGGCCGTCAGGACAACAAGCGCGCATGACAGAAGCCATCGCATCGGGTAATTGAGCAATTGAGTAATTGTGTAATTGAAGAACAGCAATTACCCAATTGCAAATTACCCAATTATCCGATGCTCTTTATCATCGCCGGCACGACCTCGAAGAGGTCGCCCACGATTCCATAGTCGGCCACTTCGAAGATTGGCGCTTCGGCGTCCTTGTTGATGGCCACGATCGTGCGGGCGCCTTTCATGCCGACCACGTGCTGGATGGCGCCGGAGATGCCAAGCGCCAGGTAGAGCTTCGGCGCGACGGTCTGGCCGGAGCTGCCGATCTGGCGTTCCATCGGCAGCCAGCCGGCGTCGCAAATCGGCCGCGACGCCGCGAGCTCGGCGCCCAGCGCATCGGCCAGCTGCGGTCGCGAGCGCGATGTGCTCCTGCCCTTTGATGCCGCGTCCGATCGAGACGATGCGCTCGGCCTGCGTGAGGTCGACCGCCTGCTTGGCTTCGCGGAACGGCGCTTCGGGCTTCTGTCGAATGGCGCCTTCGTCGACGGCCGCCGCAGCCGCCCGGACCGGCGCGGCCGACCCGCCCTTCTTCACGGCGTCGGCCCGAAACGCGCCGATCTGAAACGTCGCCAAATGCGGCGCAGGACCTTCGAGCACGACGTCGGCGCTCACCTTGCCCTGGAACATCGGCCGCGTGAACACGATGTGGCCGGCCTCGCCCTTGACCGCCGTGCAGTCGGTGACGAGCGCGCGATCGAGCCGGGCGGCAAGCTTGGGAACGAAGTCTCGCGCCTGGTATGTGTGCGCGCAGACGACATGGGTAGGCTGCTCCGACCCGATGAGCGCCGCAAGCGCCTGAACGAACCCGTCGGGCGTGTAGGTGCCGAGCGCCTGGTGCTGGAGCGCGATCACTTCGGCGACATCAGCCGCGGCAAGCTCGCTCGCCACGCCTTCGACGCTGGCGCCTGGCACCACCACCTTGACGGGTCCGCCGATGGCCTGTGCCGCCGCGATCGCTTCCCACGATGCGCGATTGAGGGCGCCGGCGCGTTGTTCGGCAAGAACGAGGAGCATTGGGTAATCGGGTAATTGAGTAATTGGTAATTGAGTTCTAAAGCACTCGGGCTTCGTCGCGCAGGAGCTTCACCAGCTCCGCGCCGGCTTCCGCGGGTGTCCCGGCGATCATTTTCGTTTTCTTCGATTTCTCGGGGACGTAGATCGACACGATGCGCTGGCGCGGGGCGGCGCCGGCCGGCGCGGTCACGGCGCGGATTTCCTTCTTCTTCGCGGCCATGATGCCCTTGAGCGTCGCGTAGCGAAGCTGGTTGATGCCGCTCTGGATCGTGAGCACCGCGGGCAGCGGCATCGTGATCCACTGGAACCAGCCGCCCTCGAGCTCCCGTTTGACTTTGAGGCTCGCGCCCTCGACCTGCACGTCCATGATGATCGTCGAGTGCGCCATGCCGAGTTTCTCGGCGAGCACCACTCCCACCTGGGCGAAGCCCTGGTCGTCGGACTGCAGACCGGTCAGGACGAGATCCACCGACTCGTCCTTGATCGCCGCCGCGAGCGCGTCGGCCGCCGTGAACGCGTCGGCGGTCGCGAGGTGATCGCCCTGCACGTGGATCGCGCGATCGGCCCCTCGGGCAAGCGCCTCGCGGAGGACCTGCGTCACGCGCGCCGGCCCGGCGGAGACGACGACGACTTCGCCGCCGTGCGTTTCACGAAGCCGCAGCGATTCTTCGAGCGCGTACGCGTCCGGCTCGTTCAGCTCCCAGCTGGCGTCCTGATCGCGCACCCAGGTCTTCGCCTCGTTGATGCGGACCTGCCACTCGCGGGTGACGACCTGTTTGATGCAGACGGCGATCTTCATGGCTCGAACTTCTTCAACAGCAGCGTCCCGTTCGTGCCGCCAAACCCGAACGAATTCGACAGCGCGTACCGGATCGGCATCGGCCGCATCTTGTGCGCCGCGTAGTCCAGGTCGCAGGCCGGATCGGGATTGTCGAGATTGATCGTCGGCGGCGCCAGCTGGTGGTGCACGGCCAGCGCCGTGATGCCCGCTTCCAGGCCGCCCGCGGCGCCGAGCAGGTGCCCGGTCATCGACTTGGTGGAGGACATGACGAGCGTGTGCGCGTGCGCGCCGAAGGTCTGCTTGACGGCCAGCGTCTCGGTCGGGTCGTTGATGGGCGTCGAGGTGCCGTGCGCGTTGATGTAGTCGATCTGGTCCGGCGCGACGCCGGCCTTGCGCAGGGCCATGCGCATCGACCGGATGGCGCCGTTGGCATCTTCGGGCTGCGCCGTCACGTGAAACGCGTCGCCGGACAGTCCGTAGCCCACGATCTCGGCGTAGATTCTCGCGTTGCGCGCGCGCGCGACGCCGAGCTCCTCGAGAATCAGGATCCCGGCGCCCTCGCCCACGATGAAGCCGTCGCGGTCCTTGTCGAACGGGCGGCTGGCGCGCGCCGGTTCGTCGTTGCGCGTCGACAGCGCGCGCATCGCGGCAAACCCGCCGACACCCATCGGCGTAATCGACGCCTCGGATCCGCCGGCGATCATCACGTCCGCGTCGCCGCGGCGGATGATCTCGAACGACTCGCCCACCGAGTGCGCCGACGCCGTGCACGCCGTGCACACGGCCAGGTTGGGACCGCGGGCGCCGAACCGGATCGACACCTGCCCGGCCGCGAGGTTGATGATGGACGCCGGAATGAAGAACGGTGAGATGCGCCGTGGGCCGCCGTTGATGAGCTCCAGGTGCTCGCGCTCGATCGTCGCGAATCCCCCGATGCCCGACGCGATGTACACGCCGACGGCGTCGGCGTTGTTCGGCGTGATCTCGAGGCGGGCGTCCTCGACGGCGAACTGGGACGCCGCGAGGGCGTACTGGATGAAGACGTCGACCTTCTTGACGTCTTTCCGGCCCATGAACTGGAGCGGGTCGAAGTTCTTGACCTCTCCGGCAATCCGCGCGCTGAACTGCGACGCGTCGAAATGGGTGATCGGGCCAATGCCGCTCCGGCCCTCGCAGACCCCCTTCCAGTTCGCTTCGGTCCCGATGCCGACCGAAGAAATCAGGCCGACGCCGGTGACGACCACTCGCCTGCTCAAAGACACTCCCTACTTCTTCTTCGCGTGCGCTTCGATGTACTCGATCGCTTCCTTGACCCGTGTGATCTTCTCGGCGTCCTCATCCGGAATCTCGATGCCGAACTCCTCCTCGAAGGCCATGACCAGCTCGACCGTATCGAGCGAGTCGGCTCCGAGATCGTCGACGAACGACGCATCCGGCGTCACTTCTTCTTCATCGACGCCCAACTGCTCGACAATGATCTTCTTCACCTGATCCGTAACGGCCATTCGAGACCCCCTCTAAGAAACTTAGAACTCGGAACTTCGAACTGAGAACTTACAACGTAGAACCAAGAAGCGAAAAAGCAAAACCAAGCGCTTGAACTCGGAACTTCAAGACCCGCCGAACCATACCTGACAAGCGTTTCAGTTCTAAGTTCTCAGTTCTGAGTTCAAAGTTACACGGTCACAGATACATGCCGCCATTGACCGCAAGCACCTGTCCCGTAATATATGCCGCCTCGTCCGACGCAAGGAACAGCACGGCTGCAGCCACGTCTTCGGGGGTCCCGAGGCGCTTCAGGGGAATGCGCTCGGTCCAGTCCTCGTGGACGCCGCCCGCCAGGGCCTTCGTCATGTCCGTGTCGATGAGCCCGGGGGCGACGGCGTTCACGGTGATGTTACGCGAAGCGACCTCGAGCGCGAGCGCCTTGGTCAGTCCAATCAGTCCGGCCTTCGACGCCGCGTAGTTCGCCTGGCCGGCGTTGCCCGCCTGACCGACAACCGACGTGATGTTGATGATGCGGCCCGACCGCTGCTTGATCATCGGCTTGAGCACCGCCTGCGCGCATGTGAAGGCGGCCGTGAGGTTCGTCGACAGCACGGCGTCCCAGTCGTCGCGTTTCATCCGCAGCGCCAACTGGTCGCGGGTGATGCCGGCGTTGTTGACGAGGACGTCAATCCGGCCGAAGCGATCGAGCGTGTCGGCGACCGTGTTCGTGACCGATGTCGCATCGGTCACGTCCATCGACGCCGCCAGGGCCCGCTGACCGGCCGCGACGAGCTCGTCCACCACGGCCCGGGCATTGTCGCTTCGAGCTGCCGCGACGACCGTGGCGCCGCGCTCGGCGAACGACCGGGCGATCGCACGGCCAATCCCCCTCGACGCGCCGGTGACCAGGGCCACACGGCCCTCCAAACTGCCCGCCACAACCTGCCTACTTCAGCACACGGCTGTCGCGGGGTGCAACTTGGGCCCGGACCTGACCGCGTCCGCCAAGGCTACGGCGAGTCTCGAAAGCGCGACGCACGAAGGCGGAGGGTCCGGCCCTCCACTCGTCGGCGTACGGAACGTCGGGGTCTCGACTCGCGGGTTCGGTAGGTCAGCCTTCCGGAGGTATCACTTCGGCCTTTGGCCTTCGGCCTTCGGCCTCTCTCGTCGCCGTCGGCTTCAATGCCTCCGCGAGCCGCTCCACGACGCGCTTCTCTGCAAGCCTCGCCGCGAGCGCGATGCCATTCTCGACGGCCTGCGCGGAGGATCGACCGTGTCCGACGAGCGCGACGCCCGCGATGCCGAGCAGCGGTGCGCCGCCGTATTCGGCGTAGTCCACCCGCTGTTTGAAACGCGAAAACGCGCGGCGGGTCAGCAACGCGCCGAGCTGCGTGAGCATTTCCGCGCCCAGCTCTTCCCGCAGCATGTGATCGACGGCCTCGACGAGGCTCTCCCCGACCTTGAGCGCAATGTTGCCGGTGAAGCCGTCACAGACGATGACGTCGGCGCGGCCCGTGAAGAACTCGCGGGCCTCGAGGTTCCCGATGTAGTCGATCGGCGCCGACTGCAGCAGCCCGTGCGCTTCGCGGGTCAGGTCATTGCCTTTTCCCGCTTCCTCGCCGATCGACAGCAGGCCGACCTTGGGACGCTCGATCTGCAGCGCCACCCGCGCGTAGGCCGCGCCCATGACCGCGAACTGAGCCAGGTGTTCGGGTCGGCAATCGACGTTGGCCCCGGCGTCCAGCAGGAGCGCGGCGCCGGTTCGTGTGGGAACGGTGACCGCAAGCGCCGGCCGCTCGACGCCGTCGAGAACGCCGAACGCGCCGTGCGCCGAGAGAAGCGTCGCGCCGGTGTGGCCAGCGCTGAAGATGGCGCTCGCCTGCCCGGAGGCCGCGAGCCTGGCGGCCACGCGTACTGACGCGTATGGCTTGCGCCGCAGCGCCGCCAGCGGCGCTTCGGACATCTCAATCGTGTCGGGCGCGTCGACGACCGTGATCGGCAGGTGTTCCCAGTCCGGGTGGCGGTGCAGCTCTGCGTGGATGGTCTGGCTGGCGCCGACGAGCGTCACAGCGATGCCGCGGCGGGCGGCCTGCAGCGCGCCGAGGACCGGAGCCCCCGGGGCCAGGTCGCCGCCCATGGCGTCAACGGCGACGACGACGTTCGACACGGGAAGGCGCTACGACTCGTCGTCGACGGCGCGGACCTGTCGGCCCCGGTAATACCCGCAGTTCTTGCACACCTGATGCGGTGGCTTGAGCTCGTGGCACTGCGGACACTCGCCCATCGGCACCGGCTTCAGCGCGTCGTGGGTGCGGCGCTTGGCCGTCCGTGTCTTGGAATGACGTCGTTTGGGATTCGGCATAAAGGGACCCTTCGAATTGTCATCGATCTATCGCTCGATCGATCCGTCGATCTATTTGAGGTGTTCTTTCAGCTTTCTGAGCGCGTCGAGCCGCGGATCGACCCATTCATTCTGGCAGTCGCAGCTCTCCCGGTTCTTGTTCGTGCCGCACACGGGGCACAACCCCTGGCAATCTTCGCGGCACAGCGGTTTCATCGGCAGCGCGAGGTAGAACTGTTCGCGCAGGACTTCGCCGAGGTCGATCGTGTCGTCCTTGTAGAAGGACACGCCGAGATCCTCGTCGCCCACTTCCTGCTCGCCCTCGCCCACGTTCGCGCCGGCCGGCAGGAACAACACGTCGAACTTCGCGTCAATCGGCACGGTGAACGGCTCGAGGCATCGGCTGCATTCGAGGCCCAGTGTGGTCGTGAGGCGGCCGACGAGCCTGACTTTCTGGGAATCCTTCCGCAGCTCCGCGGCGACCGAGACCGGAGCGACAACCTTGAAGGCGTCGGCGTCGCTCGTGAACGTTTCGGGGTCGTACGTCCGCTCGAGGTGCTCGAGGCCGCCTCGAAACCGGCTGAGATCGATGAGCATGACCTTCTCTGGAGCCGAACGTGGCTAGTGCAAACGGTGATCGTAACACGAGCGGCTTTTATGCATTGGGCTTTGGCGTTGCCTCATTGCCTCATTTTTTCAGTGGTCGCGGGGCCCCACCCCCGCTCCCTCGCGCTGCGGCGCTCGCAGACTCGCTATCCTCACTTTGCTGCGCCGGGGCCCCACCCCCAGCGCTTTGGCTGAAGGCTCCGCGCGGGCCGCGGGCGCTGCCTCATTTCTCAGACGCTCCAGGACCTCGGAACGAACAGCTCCTGGAACAGCGCCACGGCATAGCGGTCGGTCATGCCCGCCAGGAAATCCCGGGCGGCCTCGTCCAGACCTTCCGTCTCCATGGTCGTGCGGTCGAGATAGGGCTCGGGACGCGCCCGAAGCTTGTCCCAGAGGCCACCGAGGATACCGGAGGCCTTCTCGAACTCGGCCGTCGCGCGCGGGTTCTCGTACACGGCCTCGAACAGAAAGCTCCGCAGCTCCAGCGTCGCGGCCAGCGTCGCGTCGCTCATGCGCACCTCGGTCAACTGGCTGTCGAGTGTCCGCATCACGACGTCTGTCACCATCGAATTGATGCGTTGGGAGGAGTTCCGGCCGAGTGCGGCGACGGCGCCCGACGGCAGCGCCTCTTCGCGCAGAATCCCGGCCCGGATGGCATCGTCGATGTCGTGATTCACGTAGGCGATGATGTCGGCGACGCGCGCGATCTGCCCCTCGATCGTGCTGGCGCGGTGTTCGGGCGGCGCGCCAACGGGCGAGCCGTGTTTGCCCTTCGAGTGGCGCGCAATCCCGTCGCGCACTTCCCACGTGAGGTTCAGACCCTGGCGGCCGTTCTCGAGCACGTCCACGATGCGGAGGCTCTGTTCGTAATGGCTGAAGCCGCCCGGCACCAGTTGGTCGATGACGCGTTCGCCTGCGTGGCCGAACGGCGGATGGCCGAGGTCGTGGCCGAGAGCGATCGCTTCGGTCAGCTCTTCGTGAAGCCGCAGCACCTTGGCGATACTGCGCGCGATCTGCGACACCTCGAGGGTGTGGGTCAATCGCGTGCGGTAGTGATCGCCGGTCGGCGCGAAGAACACCTGCGTCTTGTGCTTGAGCCGTCGGAACGCCTTGCAGTGAATCACGCGGTCGCGGTCACGCTGGAAGACCGGACGGATTGGATCTTCCGGCTCCGGCTTCAGCCGGCCGCGGCTCTTGCTGCTTTTGGCGGCCGCCGCCGCGAGGAATTCGTGCTCCCGGGCTTCGAGTTGTTCGCGAATCGAGGGCATATCAGCGCAGGACCTCCGACAGGAAACTATGGCCGTGCGCGAGCCAGGGCGCGCCGAGGAGATCCGCGATCGTCTGCCCGAGGTCCGCGAACGTCGCGCGCGTGCCGAGGTCGGCGCCGGGCCGGACCGCATCGCCATAGAGCAGCACAGGGACGTACTCACGCGAGTGATCTGTCGACGGCGTCGTCGGATCGTTCCCGTGATCGGCGGTCACGATCAACAGGTCGTCGCGCTGGAGCTTCTGGATGAGACCGGACAGGTGCGTGTCGAACTGCTCGAGATTGGCGGCGTATCCATCCACGTCGTTGCGGTGGCCGTAGACGGTGTCGAAGTCCACCAGGTTCGCGAAGATCAATCCGGTACTGGGTCTGGGTCAGCTCAGCGGCGATGACGTTCATGCCGTCGGCATCCGACGTCGTGTGAATGGCTTTGGTGAACCCCCGCCCGGCGAACAGGTCTTCGATCTTGCCGACGCCGACCACCGGCAAGCCCGACGACTTGACGTTGTCGAGGAGCGTCGGCCCGAAGGGTTCGAGGGCGAAGTCGCGCCGGTTCGTCGTGCGCGCGAAGCTGCCCGGAGCGCCGACGAACGGGCGCGCGATGACACGCCCCACGCCAAGGCCGCGACCCGCCAGCTCGAATGCGATCTCGCACCAGCGATACAGCTCCGCCAGTGGAACCACCTCTTCGTGCGCCGCGATCTGGAACACACTGTCGGCTGACGTGTAGACAATGGGCGCGCCGGTGCGGACGTGTTCCGCGCCGAGCTGATCGATGATCGCCGTGCCCGATGCGACACTGTTTCCGAGCGTCGGGCGCCCAATGCGCCGCTCGAACTGCTGAATGAGATCCTCCGGGAACCCGCCCGGAAACGTCGGAAAGGGCTTGTCGAGCACGAGACCAGCCATCTCCCAGTGGCCGGTGACCGAGTCCTTGCCCGGCGACGCCTCAGCCATCCGGCCGTAAGCGCCCACGAGCGGGGTTGCCGCCCCGCCAATCGCGACGACGCGCGACAGGCCGAGCGATCGGAGCGTCGGCACGCGCAACCCCACCTGGCGCGCGATGTTGCCGATCGTGTTGCTCCCCTCGTCGCGATAGAGGGCCGCATCCGGCAACTCGCCGATACCGGCCGAATCCATGACGATGAGCACGACTCTTGAAGGGCGCTCGGGCACAGATCGCAGATTCCAGACTGTAGATTACAGATTGACGAACGACCGGGCGAGTGACAGCGCCTGCCTTTGCACCGACGCGCTTTCGCCTGCGCCCGGGAGCCACTGCACTCCCGCTTCCTTGCGAAACCAGATGAGCTGGCGGCGCGCATACCGCATGTTCTCCCGGACGATGAGCTCGCGCGTCGCCGGTTCATCGCGCACGCCGCGCAGCAGCTCGACGACCTGGCGGTAGACGAGCCCGCTCAGGGCGTGCGCCGACTCCGGCACGCCGCTGGCGATGATCTCGCGCACCTCGGCGACGACGCCACGACTGAACTGCTCGTCCACGCGGCGCGACACCCGCGCGCGGAGATCCGGCCGGGGGAGGACGACCCCGAGAGGCAGGATCCGGAACCCCGCAATCGGGGACGCCGTGGCCGCGAAGTGCGAGGTCAGCGGCTGGCCGGTAAGCAGGTAGACCTCGAGCGCTCGCACGAGCCGCTTGCGATCGCGCGGCTGGATCCGCGCCGCGGATCCCGGATCGACCCTGCCCAGCCAGCGGTGCAGCGCCTCGACGCCGCGTCGTGCTGCGACGTGGTCGAGCCGCTCGCGGAGCTGGTCGTCGCGGGCGGGTCCGGGAAAGAGGCCGCGCACGAGCGCACGGTAATAGAAGCCGGTGCCCCCGACGAGCATCGGCGCCCGGCCACGTGCCAGGATGTCGCGAATCGCCGCGCCCGCATCGGCCGCATATCGCGCCGCCGAATAGACCTCCGTCGGGTCGGCGACGTCGATCAGGTGGTGCGGAATGCCGGCGCGATCGGCCGGCAACGGCTTGTCCGTGCCGATGTCGACGCGCCGGTAGACCGCGGTGGAATCGCACGAGATGATCTCGCCGTCGAGCGCGCGGGCCAGTTCGACGCCGAGGGCGCTCTTCCCTGTCGCCGTCGGGCCGACGACGGCAATCAGAGCGGGAGCGGTCAGGGCACGCGCTCGTTGTAGTGGAACGTCACCGTGAAGAACGCGGCGTCAGCCGGATATTCGCGCGGCAACGGCATCGTCGGATTCGACAGCCTCAGGGCGTTGAATGCGGCCGTCGTGTATCCCTCGATTGTCGAAGGCTTCACGACGTTCAATTCGCGGATAGTGCCGTTCTTCTCGATGTAGAACTGAATCACGACGCGTCCGGGGCGCGACATCGCGGACTGCGGCACGTACCAGTTGCTCTTGACCTGCGCGACGAACCGCCGCAGCCAGGGCCCGAACTCGACGCCCTTGGCGTCGAACTGGATATCCGGATCCTGATCGCTCTGCCCGCCCTTCGGGTTGTTGAAATTCTGATCCTGCAGGTAACGCTGGAGATTGCGGAGGGAGTCGCCGAGATTCCGTGATGGTCCGGACGGCAGCACAGGCGCGTCGGGCGACACTTTCGACGGGATCTTCGCCGCCGCCGAAGCCGCGCCGCTTTGAGCGTTGCTGGCGTCGGCGCCGTCGGCCGGCTGCGGAGGCGGCGATTCGGTTTTCTCCGGCGTGTTGCCCCGTGAATAGGGCGCCGCATTTTCAGGATTGAGCGGCCGGATGGGCGTCGTGCTCCGGCGATCCCGATCCGATTGCTCCGCGGGCCGCGGGGTCTTCGCGGAACGATCGACGCGCGGCGTCATCTGGACGTACCGCACCGGTTCGCGCTCCAGCACCGGCCTGGCGAGCACTTGCCCGCTGAACATCGCCGGCAGCGCGAAGACCAGGATCACGCCGAGCGCGTGAACGGCCACGGACAACAGCACGCCGGCGCCGCGCGAGACGCCTGATGGCACACGTGGGGTATCGGGGCGGCTGTCCTCGAAATCGAAATACATTGAGCCGTTCTCGCAGTATACGACGCGAAACGGACCTTTCTTCCTATAATGCCCGCGTGTCTCGCGCGGCTCGGAACGGCCCGGACGCCCGGTTTCGCCGAGGCCGCTGGGTCGCGTTGGGCGTGCTGGCGTTTCTGGTCGCAGCAGGGCTGATCATCACGGAACTGGCACTGCAGACGTCCTACGCCCACGACTTGTATCGGGAAGTCCGTCGTCGTCCTCCACATCCGTTCCTGCAGGTCCTGCCGGCCGGTCAGGTCGATCACGTCAACAGCGAAGGGTTCCGCGGCGAGCCGGTCGTCCTGGAGGCGCCGGCAGGAACATTCCGGATCTTCACGATCGGCGGGTCGACAACGCTGGGCGTCTCCAACCCCTACGCGGACAGCTATCCCTTTCTGCTGCAGTCACTGCTCCAGTCACGGCATCCTGGCGCACGGATCGAAGTGCAGAACGCCGGCGCGGCCTGGTACACGAGCGCGCACGACCTGGTGGCGTACCAAGTGAAGGTGCGGCGGTTCAAACCGGATCTGGTGATCTTCTTCGAAGCGCTGAACGACCTGACCCGCAGTTTCTCGCCGCCGTGGCTCGCGCTCGGCGACTTCAAGCCCGACTATTCCCATTACCTTGGACCGTACATCGGACTGGTGGGACCCGAGGTCAGATTCACCGGTCCCCCATCGCGCTGGCTGACGTGGAGCTACCTCCGCAAGGCGATCCGTCAGGAGCCGGACCCGCGGGGCCATCGCGACCCGGACAATGTCGCCCGGATGATCAGCCTGATGCGTCCGATCGACAATCCTGCGTTCCGGAGCTTGCCGAGCTTCCGCGGATACGTCGATGCGCTGATCCACGCCGTTCAGTCCGATGGCGGCACCATCTTCGTCGCGTCGCAGGGCAGCCTGTACCGGAGCGATCTCTCCAGGGACGAGGAACGGCTGCTCTTCTTCGGACCGCTGATGTGCGGCGATGGGAAGACGTATCCATCCACCGAGGCCATGAAGACCGGCATGCGGATGTTCAATGAATCGGCGCGCGCGATCGCGGCCGCCCGCGGCGTCAGGTTCCTCGAGTTCGACGCGGCGGTCCCGAAGACGAGCGCGTATTTCACAGACGACGCGCACCTGACCCGCGAGGGCAACGAGATCCTGGCTCGGGTGGCGGCCGATGCCATTGATGCTGAGAATCTCATCGGACGCACACGATCGCCGTCACGCCGATAGCAGAATCTGGCCATTTTTCGTCTTCCGTCAGCGCCCGGGCTTCCGCGCGAGATAGAGCGACGCAATGCCGAACGTCATCGAGCTGTGCCGGACATCTGTGAATCCGCACCGCTCGAGCAGCCGGACGAAGTCGGCGGGCGGCGGGAACTCGTCGACCGACGCCGGCAGGTAGGAATACGCCTCGCCGTGCTTCGAGACCAGACCGCCCACGAGCGGTAGCAGGAACCGGAAATAGGCGCGATACGCGGTGCGGATACCCGGCACTCGCGGCATGCCGAACTCGAGGATCATCAGCCGGCCGCCGGGGCGAAGCACGCGGTGAATCTCACGGCACGCCTCTGCGTGATCGACGACGTTGCGGATGCCGAAGCCGATCATGACGGCGTCCACCGAGGCGTTGCCGAGCGGCAGGTCAGTTGCGTCGCCGCGGACGAGTCGCACACGCTCCTCGAGCGCGAGCGTCTGCATCTTGCGTCGCGCCAGCCGCAGCATCTCGCCGGCAAAGTCCAGGCCGACGACGTCGTTCGCGCGGCCAGTCGCGGCCGTAACGGCTTCGACCGACAGGTCGCCCGTGCCGCAGCAGACGTCGAGCACGCGCTCCTGCCCGGTCAGCGCCAGCGCCGCGACGGCGCGGCGGCGCCAGCGTCGGTCCAACCCGGCGCTCAGGATGTGGTTGAGCGCGTCGTACCGGCGCGCGATGGCGTCGAACATGCCCGCGATCCGCGCGGGCTCCCTGGATGTCGAGACGGTCACGGAACGGACCTAACGGGAGGGTGACGGCGCTTCGCCCTTCCAGGGCGGGAAGAGCTGCTGATCGAAGCCGAGCGCGTTCAGGATTTTCCCGGCCATGAACGCGGCCAGGTCGTCGATCGTCTTCGGCTGCTGGTAGAACGCGGGCATCGCCGGCAGGATCATGGCGCCCGCTTCCGCGCATGCGACCATGTTTCGCAGCTCCGGCAGGCTCATCGGCGTCTCGCGCGGGACGAGCACGAGCCGTCGCCGCTCCTTGAGCATCACGTCCGCCGCGCGCTCGATCAGGTTGCGTGAGAGCCCATGGGCGACGCCGGCGAGCGTCTTCATCGAGCAGGGCACCACGACCATGGCCTGGCAGCGATGGCTGCCGCTCGCCAGCGTCGCGCCCAGGTCGCGGTTGCTGTGCAGGACGAACGAGCCGCGCCGCACGCCTTCTCCGTATCGCGAGACGAGCAGATCCTGAAGGCGATCGACTTTCGCGTCGGCGCCCAGTTCGTCGGCGAGCAACCGTCGGCCGAACTCGCTGAACACGATTTCCAGCCGGCACCCCAGCTCCAGCAGCGCCGCGATCGTCCGGATCGCGTACAGCGCCCCGGAGGCGCCGGTAACGCCAACCGCGACGGGGACGGGACTTTTTTCCACAGATTCAGCCTACTCGGGGACAGAGGTCCCACGAGACCTCTGTCCCCCAGAGGCCCGAATCGGGGACAGGTCTTCCGAAGACCTGTCCCCGACCGATCGTCCCCTACTCCACATACACCGCAACCGTGGTTGTCAGGAGGTACAGGATCCCGACCCAGCCGTTGAGGTCGAAGGCGCGCTTGAGCTGGGACAGATCGTCCTCACGGACGAGGGATTGCTCGTAAACCAGCAGGAACGCCACGGCGACGACGCCCAGCACGTAGACGAGACCCAGGCCAGCGGCCAGTCCTGCGTCGGCCAGTGAGACCACGGCCACGACGTGGAGCGCGCGCGAAATGCGAAGCGACCGGGTGATGCCGAAACGAACCGGGATCGACCGGAGCCCTGCGCGACGGTCGAACTCGAGGTCCTGACACGCGTAGAGGACGTCGAAGCCGGCGACCCAGCTCGCGATCGCGAGGCCGAGCAGCCAGGGCACGAGGTTCATCGGTCCGCCCATCGCGATCCAGCCGCCGGCCGGCGCGATCGCCATCGCGAGGCCCAGGTATGCCTGCGTGTATGACGTGAACCGTTTTGCGAGCGAATACCAGAACACGATCGCCAGGGCGATCGGCGACAACACGAGACACAGCCACCCGAGTTGCGCGGCGCAGATGACGAAGACCGCCGACGACGCGAGAACGAAGACCGTCGCTTCGCCGCGGGTCATCCGACCCGCCGGCAGCTCCCGCATCGCCGTGCGCGGATTACGCGCGTCGAACTCCGCGTCGACGAGGCGATTGAAGCCCATGGCCGCGCTTCTGGCCGAGACCATGCAGGCGACGATCCAGATCACCCGCGTCCAGTCGAATCCCACGAACCGCGCCGCCAGAAGCGCGCCGACGAGGGCGAACGGCAGCGCAAACACGGAGTGACTGAACCGGACGAACGACGCGTAGGTGCGAAGGCGCGCGAACATGTGATGGGATCAGGCCGCGCGGCGAATCGAGGACGCCAGGACGCCGCTGACCAGGTATTCTTCCACATCGCCGACGTCGGCCGGTGTCTCGACGGCCACGAGCGCAGCCCGCTTTCCGGGCGCCAGCGTGCCGAATTCGTCACCCAACCCGAGCGCCTGCGCTCCGCTGCGGGTGGCGCTGTCGAGAAGCGCCGCGGCAGCGACATCGGGCGCGATGCGCCGCAGTGCCGCGAGCTCGTCGAACATGCTCAGCGATCCGACGGACGCGAGGCTGTCGGTGCCAATCGCCACGGCCAGCCCGCAGCCGTAGAAATGGGACAAGCGCGGCAATCCCGCCCCGACCCACTCGTTGCTTCGCGGACAGGTGACCACCGTCGCGCCCGCGTTTCGCAGCTTGAGCAGCGAATCGTCGGCCAGGTGCACGCCATGGACGGCCATCAGACCGGCGCGGAGATAGCCGACCCGGCTGAGATACTCGACCGGGTCGCACTCCGGCGGCCGCCACTCGTCGGACCACACGCCAAGCCACTCGAGCAGATCGCGGAACGGTCCGCGGCCCGTGCGCAGAAACTCGAGCTCCTCGGCTGACTCACCCAGGTGCACGGCCAGCGGCGCGTCCCGTCGCTGGCGGGCGATCTCGGCGAACAAGGCTGGCGACACCGAATACGGCGCGTGCGCTGCGACGGTATAGGCGAGGTGCGGATCGTGGACGTCCTTCTTGACGTCGTCGATCCGCCGCCACGCATCGCGCACCTGGGTCACCGGACTCGTGGCGCTGAACCCCAGGAGCTCATGGAACACGACGCTGTCCATCTGGCGCTCGTGGAGCAGCGCGGGCGTGATCAACGTGTTCGTCACGTCGCCGACGAGCACGGTGCCGGAGCGGCGCATCTCGTCAATCGCGCAGCGAATCGCCTCGGTGCGCGCGGCCTCGCCTCCGGCGCCCTCGGCGCGCGTCGCGAGGAGCGCGCGGATCCATTCGACCATCGACCCGGCGGGCGGCACCCGTCCCCGGAGCCAGCTCAGTTCGAGATGCGTGTGGGCGTTGACGAGTCCCGGCAGGAGGGCGACGTCGCCGAGATCGTGCGGCGGGATGGGCGGGCGGCCGGCGCCGGTGCGGACGATGCGCCCGCCCGCAATCTCGACCCAGCCGTTCTCGATCGGGGAACGGTCAATGGGAAGAAGCCAGCGGGCTCGAAGGACTCTGGCTGACATCGCGGGCGTCACCTCTGGCGCGCCTGGCCGCGGCGCTGCGGGCATCGTAGTCGCGAAGGTCGGGCGCTTCGCCGGCCTGGCCGTCGGCCCGCGCGACCGCGAGCTCGCGCATGCGCGGCACCTCCTGCTCACGGAAAAACGGATCGCCCAGGATCTCGTAGTGCATGTTCCGGCGTTTGGCCACGAACCCGGCGTTCTCGATGTTGCGCACCACCTCGAACTCGTCCATGCAGTACTCGGCGCCGGCGGCGCGCACGACGTTCTCTTCGATCATGACGCTGCCCATGTCGTTGGCGCCGTACCCGAGGCTGAGCTGGCCGACACGGCCGCCCTGCGTCACCCAGGACGCCTGCAGGTTGTCGAAGTTGTCGAGCACGAGCCGCGCGATCGCCAGCGTGCGCAGGTAATCCACGCCGGTCGCCTCTGTGCCGCCGAGCTCGGTGTGCCGCGGCTGGTAACTCCACGTGATGAACGCCGTGAAGCCGCCGGTCTCGTCCTGGAGATCGCGAAGACGAAACAGGTGCTCGAGACGCTCTTCCATCGTCTCGACCGTGCCGTACATCATCGTCGCCGTCGTCCGGAGCCCGGCGCGGTGCGCCTCACGCATCACGGCGAGCCATTCGTCCGCGGTGGCTTTGTTGTAGCAATTCAGAATCTGGCGGACGCGATCGACGAGGATTTCCGCCCCGCCGCCAGGAATGCTGTCGAGCCCGGCCGCGACGAGCCGCGCGATCACCTGGGGGACCGGCAGCCGCGACAACCGCGAGATGTGAATCACCTCCGGCGGTGACAGCGCGTGCAGCCGGAAGGACGGGTAGCGCTCCTTCACGTTCCGAAACAGGTCTTCGTACCAGCTGGAGAGGGATATCCGGATTGTGCCCGCCCTGCAGCAGGAGCTGCACGCCGCCGACCCGAATCGTCTCGTCGATCTTTCTGAAGATCTCGTCGAAGCCGAGCGTGTAGCCCTCGTTCGACCCGACTTCCCGATAGAACGCGCAGAAGCGGCAGCGCGCCACGCAGACGTTCGTGTAGTTCACATTGCGGTCGATGATGTAGGTGACGACGCCGTCGGGGTGTTTCGCGCGACGCACGGCATCGGCCAGCCGGCCGAGCTCCGTCGTGGGCGCGTTCGCGTACAGGTCGAGCGCCGCGGTGCGCGTCAAGCGCTTCGACGGATCGACCGGCGGGGACATCGGAGTCGTCATCGGGCGTTCCGCCGCTCGTACGGCACGATGTGCTCCCACTCGCTCGCGTCGGATCTGGCGACGACGGCGACCACCGGCTCGGTCTGGCTCACGTTGAACACCTCGTGCGGCACGCCCGGCTCGATGAAGATGAAGTCGCCGGCCGTGTTCTCGACGGCAAACTCGAGGTTGGGGCCGTATTCGTGCCGGACGCGGCCCTCGAGAATGTACAGCATCACCTCGAAATCGACGTGGATATGCGCCGCGGCGACGCCGCCGGGCGGGATTGTCGCGACGTTCATCGAAAGCGCCCTGGCGCCCACGTTTTTGGCCGACAGCCCGGTCTTGTACCGGATGCCGTTCCAGCCGCGCGCCTCGCCGCCGCCTCGCAGTACCGCGAGACCGGCATGCGACTCGACGTGCCTCGAAAGTTCCCCGGCCTGGTCTTGTGGCGACATCGGACTGTCCTAACTCCGCTCGCGAAAAAAGACGATCATGTCGGTACTCTTCGGCGGCTGCGCGCCGAGCTGCCTCAACAGGGTGGTCACCTGGCCACGGTGATAGCTGCCGTGATTGACGACATGCTGCACCATCTGCGAGAAGACCGACCGGCCGGGCTGTCCATTCATCAGACGATAGTCGATCGCACGCGCAATCGCCGCATCATCAAGCCCGTCCACGTACGACCGGATACCTGATTCGAGCGTGCGCCACGCGGCGGACAACGCGGGCAGATCGGCGAACCGGTCGGACGGAATCGGCTCGGTGGGCGACGTGCCCTGCCAGCGGGTGTACCACACCCATTCGGCGGAGTAGATGTGCACGAGCGTGTCTCGGACGGACCTGAAGCTGTTGCCGAGGTCCCTGGTGTACTGCTCGTTCGAGAGCGGCTCGACAGCGCTCAGGATCCGGTCGCGCGCCCAGTAATTGAAGTCGAGGAGTGTTCCAATATCGCCGCGGTCCACGCTGCCCTCCTCCGCTCAGAAGAATCGCACCCGTTCGGCGGTGGCGATCAATCCAAGCGAAGCTGCTTCACGATAGTACGTCTCGAGCCCGTCGATCGCACGGGTTGTGAACTCGAACATCAAATTGTTACGCAAGTACTCGCGCGCCAGGGGCTGCCGCGCCGGATCGTCGCGACAATAGGCGTCGGCGACCTCGTCGGCATGCCGCATGCCCGTTTCCGCGGCGTGCCGGAGGAGCGCCACCACCTCCTGGTCCGCGGCGCCCGCGCGACCCGACCAGAACGCCCAGACGAACGGCAGGCCGGTCATGTCCGTCCACAGCGCGCCAAGGTCGATCTTTTCGACGCCTTCGGGCAATTCGGCGAAGAGCGCCGGATCACCGATGAGCAGCGCCGCGTCGGCCCGGCCGAGCATGCCCGCAAGATCCGGATCGTGCGGCACCCATGCCGGATCGATCCTGAACCGGCGGGCACAGAGGATCTTCAGCAGCACGACGGATGTCCGCGACGACGTGTCGAGGGCGACGGACCGCACCTGCGCCACGGGTTTCCGCGTAAACAGCGCCACCGAGGCCACGGGACCATCGGAGCCGATGCACACGCCGGGCACGATGCGATCGTCCGGCCGATCCTGATATGTGATCGACGGCACCATCCCGAGATCGATGTTCCCTTCCGCCAGCAGTTCCGCGCAGACAGATGGGACGTCGAACCGGAGGCTGACGAGATCAGGACGGGCCTCGAGGCCGTACACGAGCGGACGCACGTTGAGATAACTCACGGCGCCGAGCCGCACCGGACGCGTCACGCCCGCAGTCCGTAGCGGCCATCCCGCGCGACCGGCACGGCGAACGCCGCCCGAATCTGGCGCTCGACGTCTTCCCTGGGCGACCGGCGCGGTCCCTGGTCGAGCGTATCCGCTGCGGCGACGCCGTCGATGTCGTTCGCGCCATACGTAATCGCGACTTGCGCAAGCTTCGGACCGTAGAGCGGCCAGTCGACCTGAATGTACGGAATGGACGGACACATCGCCGCCGCCAGCGCGATGGTCTTCACGTCGTCGTAGCCCGTGGACGGAGTGGTTTCGTCGTCGGCGCGCGGCAACGGCGCGAATGCCTGCAGCGCGTTCGTCTCGCGCTGCACGGCCACGGCGCGCTCGATGAGATCGAGCCGCGCGGTCGCCGCCGCTCGATCGACGGTCGCCCGCCAGGCGCCGAGACCGCCGTGCATCACGGCCCGGATGACTTCGACGACGTTGTCGGTCTCGCCAAGGCGATCGAGTGGAATCTCCGCCACGGCGTCGAGACCGTTTTGCCGGAGCACTGACGCGAACTCGGCAAGCGCGAGATGATCGCTGCCCACCAGATCGAGCAGGTCCGCGAGCGAAAACGCCGTCAGCGTCGATCCGGCAGCGAGGGTTCGAGCCGCGGCCACACGCTCGCAGGCTTCGTCGATCGACGAGGGCCGGCCGATGAGACGCACTTCGACCGCCGCGCCCTGTCCTTCCGGCTGGTCGCCCGCCGCGACTGTCAGCACCCGGCCGTACGTGACGCGATCGGCCGATCGCGCCCGTCTCGCGGCTTCGCCAAGGCTGCCCACCGCCGGAAGGTCCGGACAGTTGAGCACTCGCCCGGCCTCTTCGCGGGTCAGCGGCTCGCGTTTCGCCGCTTTGGCTTCAATGTCGAGCAGAGTGCCGGCTTGGGTGGTCATGAACGGAGTTGGCGAGCCTCACGTGCCGCGCTTCTTGATCTTCTCCCAGATCCGATCGGCGACGTCGGCCGCCTCTTTCGTCATCGTCAGCCGCGTCGGAAACTCGCGCGTGACGCCTTCTGACGGCCACTTGCGGGTGGCATCGATGCCCATCTTGCCACCGAACGCCGGCATGATGGCGGCATCGTCCAGATCGTCGACGGGCCCGGTCGTGATGACCACGTCGCGGGACGGATCGACGTGCGTGCCCGCGATCCACGCGACTTCGTTGTCGTCCTGCGCGTTGACGTCCTTGTCCACCACGATGATGCACTTGGAGAACATCAGCTGCCCCAGGCCCCAGAACGCGTTCATGATCTTGCGCGCGTGGCCCGGGTACCGTTTGTCGATCGAGACGATGACGATGTTGTGGAAGATGCCGGCCGGCGGAAAGTGCATGTCCACGATTTCCGGCAGCGTCTTCCGGATGAGCGGAAGAAAAATGCGCTCGCTTGCCTTGCCGAGGTACACGTCCTCCATCGGCGGCCGCCCGACGATGGTCGTGACGTACACGGGATTTCGGCGCATCGTGACGCACGTGAGGTGGAACACCGGGAAGTCGTCGGCCAGCGAATAGAGACCGGTGTGATCGCCGAACGGCCCTTCACGGCGGCGTTCTCCCGGTTCGACGTAGCCCTCGAGCACGATCTGAGCGTTCGCGGGCACCTCCAGGTCGATCGTGCGGCACTTGACCAGCTCGACTCGCCGCTTCCCGATCACGCCGGCGAGCATCAGCTCGTCGAGCCCCTCCGGCATCGGCGCGGTGGCGGCATAGTGCAGAACTGGATCGGCGCCCAGCGCAACGGCAACGTCGAGCCGCTTGCCGAGCCGTTCCGCGATGCGATGGTGCTGCGCGCCGCCCTTGTGACGCTGCCAGTGCATGCCGGTGGTGCGCCGGTCGTACACCTGCATCCGGTACGTGCCGATGTTTCGCATCCCGCTTTCGGGATCGCGCGTAATGACGAGCGGCAGCGTGATGAACGGTCCGCCGTCCTCCGGCCAGGTCTTGAGCACCGGCAGCTCGTCGAGTCCACCGTCGGGCTTCACCACCTCCTGGCACGGCGCGTCCTTCACCGTCTTCGGCATCAGATCGGTCAGGCGGTTGACGAGCGGCAGCATCTTCAGGGCGTCCACGAAGCCCTTGGGCATCGGGGGCGTGGTCATCTCCTCGATCTCGCGCGCGAGGTCGTCGAGCGACGGCACGCCGAGCGCCAGGCAGATTCGCGACATCGACCCGAACAGATTCGCCGCGACGGGCATCGAGAACCCGGTGGGACGCTCGAACAGGAGCGCCGGGCCCCCGCCGGGCGACTTGCTCGCGCGGTCGATGACGCCCGAGATCTCCAGATTCGGGCTGAGAGGATCGGCCACGCGCGCCAGGTCCTTGCGGCGGTCGAGCTCAGCGATGAAGGCCGTGATATCGGGGAACAGGTTCATTTCATCGCCTCCGCCACGCGCGTCGCAAGCGCCAGCGCGCGGCAGCCGTCTTCGGCGGTCACAAAAGGGGGTCGGCCGGTGCGGATGGCCTCCACGAAATCGGTCAGCTCCGCCTTGAGCGGCTCATCGCGCTCGATGGGCACCGGTCCGCCCTCGATGGCTGGCCGATCGCCCGGCCGCGACTGCAGGCGCCAGACCTCGAGCTCCTGCGCGCCGTAGTCCACTGAGACGTACATGTCCTTCTGGAAAAACCGGACCTTGCGAACCTTGTCGCGGCTGATGCGGCTGGCCGTGATGTTCGCGATGCAGCCCGAGGCGAACTTCACGCGCGCGTTGGCGATGTCCACTTTGGAGGTGAGGACCGGCACGCCGATCGCTTCAACGCCGACGACGTCCGTGCGATCAATCGCCTGGATGATGTCCAGGTCGTGAATCATGACGTCGAAGACGACGTCGATGTCCAGGCTGCGATCGGGGAACCCGCTCAGGCGGTGGACCTCGATGAACCTCGGCGTCCGCAGAATCGGCAGCGCCGCTCGAATCGCAGGATTGAACCGCTCGCTCTGCCCGACCGCGAGAACCGCGTTCGAGGAGACCGCCAGCCGGGCGAGCTCCTGCGCCTCCTCGTTCGACGAGGCCATCGGCTTCTCGACGAGCACGTGGACGCCGCGCTCGAGAAACGGCCGGGCAACCGTGAGATGGTCGGCGGTCGGAACGGCGACGATCACGGCGTCGACCTGGGAATCGCCGTCGAGCAGCGCGCGGGCGTCCGTCAGCGCGCGCGCCGCGGTGCCTTTCACCGCCGCGTGCGCGCGCTCGGCCACCAGATCGACCGCGGCGACGAGCGCCGCACCCGGCACCGACGGCACGATCCGCGCGTGATGCCGGCCCAGGTGGCCGACACCGATCACGGCGAGACGGATCACCCGGCCACCTGACTGGCGGCCCGGCCGACGACCACGATGCCCGCCTCCTTCGCGGCCTGAATCACGGCGTCTCCATCCACCATCAACGTCTTGCCCGCGTCAATCGACAGCCCGTCGGCCCCGGACGCCTGCATGGCCGCGATCGTCGCGCGGCCGACGACCGGGACGTCGAAGCGCATGTCCTGGCGGGGTTTGGCCACCTTCACGATTCGGGTTCCCGCGCCGGCGAGCCGGCCGGCCCGCGCGATCACGGCGTCGGTCCCTTCCATCGCCTCGACCGCGACGACGGCGCGGCTCTTCACGGCGATGGTCTGGCCGACGTCGAGGCCCGCCAGCGCGTCGGCGACGCGATACCCGAACTCGAAGTCGGCGCGCATCCGGTCGTCGGGCGCGGCGGTGGTGAGCACGCCGGGCGGCGCCATGAGATCCGCCAACAGCGACGTCGAATCCATGAGCGTGATGCCGTTTTCTTCGAGCACGCCGGCGACCGCGGCAATGAGGGCGTCGGTGTTGGCTGCCGGCAGGCGCCGCATCGCGGAGAGCAGCATCGCGTCGGGCGCGACGCCGCTGAACAGCTTGACGTGTTTGACCTGACCGGCCATCACCGCGCGGCTCACGCCCGCGTTTTTGAGGACGGCGATGCACTTGCCGAGCGCGCCGAGCTCGACCCAGTCGAAGGAGGTCTGCCCCACTTCGCGCGCCAGCGTCTCGAGCTCGGGAAAGGCCTCGCCGGAAATGCCGACGACCGTCACGTCGTGGCCGAGCCGCCGGGCGGCCCGCAGCACGAGGAACGGAAACATGCCATTGCCGGCAATCAGACCGATGGGCATGGCGCGTCCCGATCCGCCGCTATTCGACATCCACGAGATCGTCGACCCGCTTCGACGGCCGCCGCAGGATGACGCCGCGGCGCGACGTCATGATGAAGTTGACGAGATAGGTCACCTCCGCCGCCGAGAGCGACGGGTCGCGATCGATGAGCTCCAGCGCGCGGCTCGTGTTGTGGCGGACGAGATGCCGGTATGCGCGGCGCAGCTTGCCGATGAGGTCGGGGCTGAACCCGCGGCGCGCCAGGCCGATGGTGTTCACGCCGTAGATACGCGCGCGATTGCCGACCGTCTTCGCGTACGGGAGCGCGTCGCGCGTGACGACCGTGTAGCCGCCGATGAAGGCGTGCTGCCCCACCCGGCAGAACTGGTGCACGCCCGAATACGCGCTGATCGTCGCGTAGTCCTCGACGGTCACGTGCCCGCCGAGCGTCGCCGCATTGCCGAAGATCGTGTGGCTGCCGATGTGACAGTCGTGCGCCACGTGGGCGTAGGCCATGAACAGATTGTCGTCGCCGATCGTCGTGATCCCGCCGCCGCCTTTCGTGCCGCGGTGAATCGTGACGAACTCGCGAAAGACGTTGCGCCGGCCGATGACGAGGCTCGTGCGTTCGCCGCGGTACTTCAGATCCTGCGGCGCCAGACCGATCGACGCGAGGGGATAAATCTGCGTCTCGTCGCCGATCTCCGTCCAGCCGTCGATGACGCTCGTCCCGCCAATCCTGCAGTTGGTGCCGATGAAGACGTTCGGACCGACCGTCGCGTAGGGCCCGATCACCGAGCCCGGCCCGATGCGCGCGGTCGGATGGACGATCGCCGTGTCGTGGACGACGACATCACGCCGCGTGTGCCGCTGTTCCCAGAACGAGAGCTGGTGCCCCGGATCGACGACGAGGAGCAGCGCGGCCTCGGCCACGACGTCCCCGGCCACCGACGCCACCGCCGACACGCGCGCGAGCCGTCCGCGACGCCGCCCGAGCGTGACCTCGAGCTCGAGACGGTCGCCCGGCACCACCTGCCGCCGGAACTTCGCTTTGTCCACCCCGCGGAGCCAGGCGCAGCCTTCATCGCGCCCCCCGGCGAACAGAAGGAGCGTCGCGACCTGCGCCAGCGACTCGATCATCAACACGCCGGGCATCAACGGCGTGCCCGGGAAGTGTCCCTGAAAGAACTCCTCGTTGACGGTGACGTTCTTGACCGCGACGATGCGCCGGCCCGGCTCGTGCTCCGTGACGGCGTCTACGAGCACCGACGGATAGCGATAGGTCAGGCGCTCGAGGACCGGCGGGATGTGCATCAGCGCGTCATTTGGCCACGGCATTGAGCCGCTTGACGATTTCGAGCGACAGGTCGAGCCCCGGCGCGGCCGCGACCACCTGTAAGCCCGGCGGCGTGTCGCCCTGCTGCGGCGGAATCGCGAAGACCACCCACAGGTTCTTCTCGACGCGGATCGCCTCGATGTGCGGGAGCACCTGCTTCTCGAAGTTGTTCAACAGGTCCTGTGTGAGCTGGTCCACTTGAACCTGGGCGTCCTGCTGCGCGCTCTGGAGGTCGCGCTGTTTGCGATCGAGCTCTCGTCCCCACCCGACGATGACCTTTTCTTCGACGACACCCTGCTGCGTCTTGATCTTTTCTGACAGACCCTGGGCTTCCTTCTGCATGGCCGAGAGCTGCGCGTTCAGCTTCTCCTGCAGCTTCTTGATCTGCTCGGTGCCCATCTTGCCGAGGTTCGACTCGTTGACGATGACCTGCAGGTTCACGAACCCGAACTTGGCGTCGGCCGGAAAGGGCGCCGCCGGCTTCGGGGCTGGAGGGGCGGGCTTCGGCGCGGGCTGGCCCGTCGGCAGCGGCGGCGGTGTCTGCCCCGGCGGCGGCGTCTGCGTCGGCGGGGGCTTGGGCGGCGGCGTCTGCGTCGGTGGCGGCGTCTGCGTCGGTGGCGGCGTCGTCTGGGCCGGCGGCGTCTGCGGAGGTGGTGTCGTCGGCGGCGTCTGGGCGAATACGGGCCCGGCCGCCAGCAGGGCACTCAATGCGAAAATCACAATCATGCGTCTCATTATCATCAGCACCTTGATCATCAGCACCTTGACTGGGAACGATAGCGCAGCGCCAGTGGTTCGGCCAAACCTTGCCGAATCAACCGGTTTACGGGATTAGGACGTCCCACGGCCGGGTGCGGTCTACCGACGTCGAGCAAAGTTGGATGCGACCAGCCGCCCGGACGGCCGCTCTCTGCGCCCGCCGAGCCGCCAAACGGTCCCAAGAGTCTAACAGACCGTAGAATAGCGATTGGCCAGCGGCACTCGGTGCGTGAGTCACCTCGATTGGATCATCGAAAAATGAGCATCTCGACCGGTCATCGGATAGTGCGTTCGCTCTGTCTCGGCGTCGGAGCCGTCATCGTCTCCCTCACCCTCGCCGCGTGTGAGGACGAAACCCCTGGCATCACGCCGACGCCGCCGCCACCGCCCACCGTGACGGACACGTTCACCGGCACGCTCAACAGGAACGGCGCGTTCACGTTTCCTTTTCAAGTCATCGCGGTCGGAACGATGACGACCACGTTGACGACGGTCTCGGACCCGGCCATCGCGGTCTCGCTCTCACTCGGCACCTGGAACGGCGTGTCCTGTACGGTCCTCATCGCCAACGATCAGGCGCAGCAGGGCGCGATCGTCACGGGCGTGCCGGGCGGCGTCGGGAACTACTGCACGAGGATTTCGGACGTCGGGAAAGTCGTCGATCCGATCGAGTTCACGATTACCGTCGTTCATCCCTAAAAACACTTCCCAAGAGCGGGAGTGAAGAGCGCTTGTCGGTACGACGGGTACGGCAGGTCCAAGGCACGTCCTAACGCTCGTCAACTTTTCTTTGAGCCTTCAAAGATAAAGATGGCCAGCGTCAGGGTGTTCCTCGGACCCGCCGTACCCGTCGTACCGACGAGTGCTTTTCAGACCGCTCTTGGGAAGCGCTTTAGAACGTAGTCCCTACCGCGAATCTGAAGCTGTACTTCGACTGCAGCGTCAGGTTGTTCGTGAGGACCCCGCTGCGCTGCGGGTTGTAGGCCGCGATGAGCCGGAACGGCACGTTCAGAACCGGCATGAAGAATCTGACTTCGAGACCCGTCGACGTCTTGAACGCGGGGCGGCGGCCGACGACTTCCAACGTCGGCCTCGGAATCGGCGCGCCGGGTTCCCGGACGGTCACCGATGTGAACGGATCGCTCAGGGGCGGCGCCGGCGGCGGAACCAGCCGCGTGATGTCCTCCCACCACCCCAAGCTCGTGCCGACGTCGCGAACCTGCCCGGCGTCGTAGAACCCCACCAGCCGCACGGGACCGCCGACATTGAAGTAGTACTCGGCGTTGAAGAGCACCGTCTTGTTACCGCCCGTCACGACACCCGTAATCGGATCGCGCGGGCCGATGGTCCGGATGTCGAAGCCGCGAACGCTGTACTCGCCGCCGAGGAAGTACTTCTCGAAGATCGGCAGGCTCGTCGTGCTCGCGTACGGCCGCACATACTGCGCTTCCGCGCGCAGGCCGACAGACTGGCGTGGCGTGAACTGGTGGTACCAGATGCCTTCACTGCGGAGCTGGTAGAAATTCGTGTTGCCGCCGAGCCCCGCCAGATCGAAGTTGGCCGACAACCGCTTGCCCTGGGTCGGGAATATCGGCTGGTTGACGGTGTTGAAGACCACGCTCGGTGAGACCTTGCTGACGGTCCGCTGGCCGCCCTGGTCGAGGAGCAGCGCTTCCCTCAGAAACGGGTTCAAGAAGGCCGCCGCCAGATACCCCGGCTCGATGTCGAAGATGGTGACTTCCTGGTAGCTGTAGCCCGTGTAGAGCCGGGTGTAATCGGCGAGCGGCACCCCGAAAATCACGTTCGTGCCCGTCGTTTTCTGCGTGTACTGGAGCGGGAAAATGTACCTGACGCGTGAAAACGTCGGCGCCGACCGAGATGGCCCGGTCGAAGAGGTAGGGCTCACTGAACGAGACCTGGTACTGCCTCGCCTGCGATCCACGCTGAACCGACACCCCGACGGTCTCGCCGCGGCCGAGGAAGTTCGCGGTCTGGAACGACAGCTGACCGAAGAAGCCGTCGAACTGGGAGACGCCCGCGCCAAACGACAGCTGGTTGCGGTTCTGTTCCTCGAACTTCAGCGTGACGTCGACCTTGTTGTCGACGCCGGGCGTATCTTCGATCTTCATCTCCTCGGGCTTGCCCTCGAGCGGCTTGAAGTACCCGAGCTGGTTCAACCGGCGGATGCTGTCCTTGAGCGCGGCCGTGTTGAACACACCGCCTTCCCAGACCCGCATCTCACGCCGGATGACGTTGTCGTGCGTCGTCGTGTTGCCCAGGAACGTGATCCGGTTGACGTAGAACTGCTTGCCCTCGTTCAGCCGGATCGTGACGTCCAGGATCGGCGGCGGGTTGGGATCGACCTGCTCGACGTTGCCATTCTCGTCGCACTTGTAGCCGCGCGGACACATCAACGGATCGGGCACCATCTGCCAGTAGCCCGCCGCACCGTAGAGATCTTTCGCCTTTTCAAACCCTTTGTTGAGTTGTTTCCGGCTGTAGGTGTCGCCCTCCCTCACCTTGAACAAGGGACGGAGGAACTCGGGCTTGACCGACGTGCCGGCGCCGATCTCGAACTTGCCGATGGTGTACTTGATCCCCTCGTCCACCGGAATCCGCAGGCGGATCCACCGCGTCGCGCCGTCCTTCGAGTCCTCGATGGTCTCGAGCTGCGGGTGACCGACCTGGGCACGCGCGTAGCCCTTGTTGCCGTAGAACTCCGTCACCGCCTGCGCGTCGTCGGCGAACTTGGCTTCCTGGAAGGTGCCGGCACTGGTGATGAACGACATCCAGCTCTTGGGCTTGTTCTCCTTCATCTGGCCGCGGAGCTTGCCGTCGGCGAACGCCTTGTTGCCGTCGAACACCACTTCGCGGATCTGCGCCTTCGGACCCTCAGTGATGTTGAACGTCAGCTCCATCAGCTTGGGCCCCTCGGGCAGCGCTGTCAGCTCGGTGTCGACCCTGGAGTAGTTGTAGCCCTTCTCCGAATACAGCTCGGCGATGACGCCCTTCACGCGCCGGATGGTCGCCTGATCCACGAACGTGTCGAGCCGGACGACAATCGAGCGCTCCTTCAAGGTCTCTTCGATTTTGGTGACGTCGACTTTCTTCGAGCCCTGGTAGTTGACCACCTTGATGCGCGGGCGCTCTTCCATGTGGAAGATGATGTGTTTGCCGACGACGCCGTTCTCATACGGCTCGTCGATGACCTCGACCCAGATATTGTCGAGAAAGTTGGTCCGCCAGAGGTTCCAGAAATCGCCCTGCACCACGGCTTCGTTGTACGGCACCCACTTGTTCTGGCTCCGGAGACTGGACTGCGTCTTGACGTGGTGGGTGTATGTGACCGGATCGATGGCGGACTGGTTGATCGGATGGAATCTTGGTTCAATGCAGCGGACGAGAGGCGCCGAATCGGCCGGCGGCAGATTCTTTGCCGCCTCGGGCGGCTCGTTTACCGAGCACGGCTGGATCTGTGCCGCCGCCGGACTGGGCAGCGCGAGCACGGCGAGGGAGAATCCTGCGACAACGAAGAGGCGTCGGAACATGGGTTGTTACTGAGAGGCAGCCAGACGAACGCCCAAATACCCACCGCAGTGGGTTGGTCTACATCTTACACGCCGGCGCTCCCGCCTTCGCTCAAAGCTACGGCGGACCAGCCGAAGCCCTGGCGGCGGCTGGCAGCCGCCGGCGTTCCTATGCAATCAGACGGTGACGGCGAGGCGGCGGCCTTCGTCTTCCTGGCCGGCCGAGCGCCAGGCAAGCGTGCCGTGTTCGAGGTAGATCTCGATGAGCCCCGTCCGCAGCTGGCCGCGGATGAGCTCCTCGGAAAGCGGGTCCTCGATGTAGCGCTGGAGCGCGCGGCGCAGCGGCCGCGCGCCGTAGGACCGGTCGCGGCACGTCGCCTCGATGATCCAGTCGACCACCTCGGGCAGCACTTCGATCTGCAGATGCCGATCGGCAAGGTGCTGGTTCAGGTTGCCGATGAGCAGCCTCGTGATGCGCCGCAGATCGTCGTCCGACAGCGGGTCGAACACGATGATCTCGTCCACGCGGTTGATGAATTCGGGATTGAACGTCTTCTTCACCTCACCGAGCACCATGTCGGTGACCGACTTCTGGATTTCCTTCTGATCGGGCGTCTGGAAGCCCATCGCCGCCTTCTTCTGGATGAAGCGCGCGCCGATGTTCGACGTCATGATCAGGATCGTGTTCTTGAAGTTCACCCGGTTGCCGAGGCCGTCGGTGAGGTGGCCGTCCTCGAAAACCTGCAGCAGGATGTTGAACAGATCCGGGTGCGCCTTCTCGATCTCGTCGAGCAGCACGACCGAATACGGGTTGCGCTTGATCTTCTCGGTGAGCTGCCCGCCCTCTTCGTGCCCGACGTATCCGGGCGGCGATCCGATGAGCTTCGATACCGAATGCTTCTCCATGTACTCCGACATGTCGAAGCGGATCAGCGCATGGTCGCTGCCGAAGAGGAAGTTCGCGAGCGCACGCGCCAGCTCGGTCTTGCCCACGCCGGTCGGGCCCAGGAAGATGAAGCTGCCGACCGGCCGCGTCGGGTTCTTGAGGCCCGCGCGTGAGCGGCGGATGGCGCGCGAGAGCGCCGAAATCGCCTTCTCCTGGCTGATGACGCGCCGGTGGAGCTCGTCTTCCATCCGCAGGAGCTTGTGTCCCTCGTCCTCGTTCACGGACGTGAGCGGCACGCCGGTCCACTTCGAGACGACCTCGTCGATTTCGGCGCGGCCGATCGGCACGCGCGTCGAGCCCGACTTGACATCCAGCCGTTCGCGGACGACGTGCAGGTTCTCGCGCGCCTGGGCTTCCTGATCGCGCAGCAGCCACGCCTTTTCGAGATTCCGCTCGGAGATGGCCTGATCGATCTGCTCGATCGACATCCGGATACTGCGGTTGATCTCACCCATTTCGGCGCTAGCCTCGGCCTCACGCAGCTTCGCGCGCGCGCCGGCCTCGTCGATGAGGTCGATCGCCTTGTCGGGCAGGAATCGGTCGGTGATGTACCGGCTCGACTGGTACACCGCCGCTTCGATCGCTTCGTTCGTGTACTCGACGTGATGGAACGACTCGTAGCGGTCCTTCACGCCCATCAGGACCTGCACGGTCTCCTTCTCGGTCGGCGGATCGACCTTGATGGCCTGGAACCGCCGTTCGAGCGAGCGATCCTTCTCGATGTACTTCCGGTACTCCGCGGGCGTCGTCGCGCCGATGCAGCGAATCTCGCCGCGCGAGAGCGCCGGCTTCAGAATGTTGGCGGCGTCGAGCGACCCCTCGGCCGAGCCGGCGCCGACCAGCGTGTGCAGTTCGTCGATGAACACGATGATGTTCGGGTTCTCGGTGAGCTCCTTCATGATCGCCTTCAGGCGCTCCTCGAACTGACCGCGGTACTTCGTGCCCGCGACGATCAGCGAGATGTCGAGCGCCAGAATGCGCTTGTCACCGAGGAAGTGCGGCACGTCGCCGCAGACGATCTTCTGCGCGAGCCCTTCGACGATGGCTGTCTTGCCGACGCCCGGCTCGCCGATGAGCACCGCGTTGTTCTTCGTGCGGCGGCACAGCACCTGCTGGACGCGCTCGAGCTCGACGTGACGGCCGACGAGCGGGTCGAGCTGGTTCTTCATCGCGGCTTCGGTCAGGTCGCGACTGAATTCGGCGAGGAGCGGCGTCTCCTTCGGACGCGCCGGCGCCGTCTTCTCGTTCAGGAGCTGGACGATGTCCTCGCGGACGCTCGCCAGCCGCATCCCCTTCTCATACAGGATGGACGCCGCGACCGACCGCTCTTCCCGGAGAATCCCGAGGAGCAGGTGTTCGGTCCCGATGTAGGTATGGAGCAACCGGTCCGCTTCTTCGGCAGCGAACTGCAGGACCCGCTTCGTCTCGGCGCTGAAGGGGATCTCGACCGAGGTCGAGACCTTCTCCCGGAAAATCGTCCGGCCTTCGATCTCTTTCCGAATGCTTTCGAGGGAGAGGTGCGATCGCGCGAAAATCCGGCTCGTGAGGCCCTTGCCCTCGCGGATCAGTCCGAGAAGGAGATGCTCGGTCTCAATTGACGTGCTGCCGAGCTGTGTCGCCTCATAGCGCGCAAAAAACAAGACGCGCCGCGCCCGTTCTGTGTAGCGTTCAAACATCCAAACGACCGCCTGGGAGCAGGCTCGGCATGGCTTTCCTAAACTGATTATACGGCATGGGTTCACACCCGCTTCGCCTGCCGCCGGTCTCCCGACCGCTGGTAACCAATGCAACTTGACAGCCAGCGCGTCGAGGCCGTCCGATCACGATGCCCGGATCAAAATCTGCCTGATCCTGGACATTAGATCGGCCGCAGTGAACGGTTTCTGTAGGAAGTGGCTGTTCCGAGCGTACGGACCGGGCTGTTTGAAGGTCGCATCGTCGGCATAACCCGATATGTAAAGGGTCGGAATTCCCGGTCGGATTTGGTCGAGCGCCCTTACCAGCTCCGGTCCCGTGCCGCCGGGCATCAGGACATCGGTAATTACGAGGTGAATCGGGGCCGTCATCGCCCCCGCGACGGTAAGCGCCTCGGTCTGATGTTGAGCGGCCATGACGCAGTAGCCATGCCCTTCGAGCAGCCGCGTCAGGTACGTCCGGACGGCTCCGTCGTCCTCGACGAGCAACAGCGTCTCGCACCCGCGCGGTGAGTCCGGCGACACCGGGCCGAGCTCGGTTTCCGGGCGGACGTGGGTCTCGGGGAAATAGAACTTGAACGTCGTGCCCTGGTTCGGCGCCGACGTCACGCTCACCGCTCCCCCCATCTGCTTGACGATGCCGTAGACGGTTGCCAGGCCCAGGCCCGTGCCACGGCCGTGCTCCTTCGTCGTGAAGAACGGCTCGAAGATGCGCGCCTGGGTCGCCGGATCCATGCCGATGCCGGTGTCGGCGACTTCGAGCAACACGCCGGCCTCGGCGGGCGCGCGAACCTGCGTCCCGTCGAGACTGACGTTGGCGGTCCGGATCGTGAGCCGCCCGCCATTCGGCATCGCATCCCGCGCATTGACCGCGAGGTTGACGACGATCTGCTCGACCTGACTGCGGTCCCCGAGCACCGGGAGCAGGTCTGGCGCCAGGTCAGCCGTGATGTCGATGTGCTCGCCGATCACCCGCACCAGCATCGGCACCAGATCCGACGCGAGGCGCGAGAGATTGATGATCGACGGCTGAAACATCTGCGGCCGGCTGAACGCGAGCAGCTGCCTGGTCAGCCCGGCGGCGCGCTCGGCCGCCTTCTGAATTTCGACGATCTGCGTCCAGTGCTTCATGTCGCCGGCGAGATCGTGGCCGAGCCAGTCGGCGTACCCCAGAATCGCCGTGAGCAGGTTGTTGAAGTCGTGCGCGATCCCGCCCGCAAGCTGTCCGATCGCTTCCATCTTCTGGCTTTGCCGCAGGCGGGCCTCCAGGTCGCGCCGCTCGGTGACGTCGCGCGTGACCGCGACGAATCCGCGAAGATCGTCCGCGTCGTCTTCGAGCGGCCGAATGACCGAGGTGCCGATGAACCGGCCGCCGTCGCGGCGGCGGCAGACGCCGTCGCGCTCGCGGGATCCCCGATCGTGGGCCTGCACGAGCAGCGCGGCAAACTCGCGCTCCGTCATGTTGAACAGCGGCGCGGCGGGCTGATCGGTCATCTCGGCGCTCGTGTAGCCGAACACGTGTTGCGCGCCGAGGTGCCACGTGACGATGCGCCCGTGCTCGTCGAGCACGAACATCGCGTAGTCCTTGATGCTGTCGAGCATCAGGCTCATCTGCGACTCGGCTTCGCGCAGGCGTCGATCGGCCGCGCGCCGCTCCCGTTCGCGCACATCCGCGATGAGGTGGGCGTGGTCGAGGGCCATGGCGGCATAGCTGCCGAGCTGCGCCAGCAGCCGCAGATCGTCGTCGGGAAAGAGCGACCCGTGGCGCTGCACGACCAGCACGACGCCCCAGGTGTTGGCCGACGTCGCGACCGGCGCCGCCAGCACCCGCGCCCCGTACGAGCGGACGCGCGCGGCCACTTCCGGCTCGCACGCGGTCGTCACCGTCGAGACCGGCGTCAGCGTCCGGCTGACGCGGCCGAAGACTCCCCCGGCCGGACGGACCCTGAGTCCGATCAGGGCCGGATCGCTGGCGGAGCGAACGGTGAGGTCGGGCGCATGCGGAACATCGCGGATCGCGACCAGCGTGACGGCATTACCGACGCTGCGGGTGCCGGCGAACGTCAGATCGTCCGGCGCGCGCCGGCCGCGCTCGACGGGATCCAGCGAGGCCACATTGGTGAGGTACTTCGCCTGTTCCGTGCGCTGCCACGCGGTTCGCAGCCGGCGAGGTGTGCTGAACGCAAGGAAGTAGCACGTCAACGCGGCGGAAACGAGGACGGCGGCGGCCTGAAACGCTGCGCGACCCGCGTTGGGAAGCAGGTTACCGCCGATATGGACGGCAAAGACCGATGCGAAAAGCCAGGTGCCCAGGGCAGCAAACAGGAGCCGCTTGGCGGTAACGCCCGCCTTGCGGCGCGCCTCTTTCGAGAACGCAATTGCGACATAAGTGTCTGCCACGACGAGGTAGCTGTAGAGCACCATGCTCCATAGAAAGCCGCGACCGGGAAAGAGAAAGGCGGCCGCCACACCAATGGCAATGGCAACGAGCGCAGTCGTGCGAACGGGTGCGGGGACATCGCGGAAGTGCTCGACGAGGCGAAGGAGGAAATAGGGCTGCACCAGCAGGAGCGCGACCCATACCGGCAGGTACCGCTGCCCGGGCGCTACGAGAACGTGTGAGATGACGACGAGGAGGATGTTGAGGTGGTGCGCATCCCGATACCGCCAGGCGGCCTGGGCGGAGCTCACCGCCGTGAGCACCATTAACAGGTACGCGACGTAATAGGCGACGGAAGTCGCGTCGGACATCGGGTTTGTCAGCGCCCGGCGTCGGGCATTCCGGCAATTTGCAAGATCTCCTGATGATCGAGCCGTGATGGCGGACCTTCCCGTGAATACAGGATGATCCCGCGGCGATCGACGAGCACGGTCATCGGCACGCGCTGCAGACGCAACGACTTCAGTTGAATCGCCACCACATGACGGTCCTCGAGACCCAAGGCCTGAAGGTATTGACGCTCATCGGCCTGTGTCCCGTCGTCGATCACCATGGCCACGCCGACGGTGGGACGACGCCGCGCTTCCGCGACCAGATCGGCAAACGCGGGTCTCGCCGCCTGACACGCGCTGCAGCTCGACCGGGTGAAGAAGAGCAACGTCAACGGCGTCGAGTCGTAGACACGAGAGGGAACATCGATTTGCTCCCCGACCGCATAAGAGGATCCGCCGGAAGGGCCGATCCCCAGGGCGCCCCGCCATTGGGGCACGGCCACGGCGAGAACAGAACCGGCGACGACCGCCACGCACACCAGCGTGGCGGTCGTTGCCGCGTGTCGCACTCTCAGATCCCGGTTCACGGGGTCACTCTCCGAAACGCGCCGTCGGCTCACATCTCCATCGCCGAGTTGCAGAGACCGTTGCAGTCTTCATTCCATAGCCAGCCACACGACGGCCATTCGTTGTCGACGTTGCAACTGACCGACGTCCGGCAGGTGGCGCCGTAGCCGTCGCAGCCCCACTCGCTCGAGCAATCGCAATCTTCCACGTTGGCGAGGACCACGATCAAATCCCGTGCGTAGTTCGTCAGCCGCATCCGAAGCGGCTCGATGCTGGCGATCTGCCCGTCGCGGGGGCCCAAGCGATAGAAAAGATACTCCGCCTCGCCCCGGCCGAGAATGGCCGAAATCTGGTCGGCGATCAGCTGCGTCTGTCCGCGCTGCTTGTCGCCGGACTTGGAGAAGAGGGTCGGCGTCATGAGCGACATCGCCGCCTCGAGCACCGGGATGGCGTCGGAGCTCAGGTGTGGGTGCGAGTCGATGTACGCCTGGATGTGATTGCGCCATACCTCGGCACGCCGTGTGGCTGACGACGCGCGCATGATCTCCTTTCGGTACAGCACCGGGTACGACTGGATGGACTCCGCGGCGCGGAGCAGCTCATCGGCCGACAACGAACTCGCCCAGTCGCGAACGGCCTGCTTCGCGCTCGGGGTCGCTATAGCTTGCAGCAAGATCGTCTCCGCGGGAATCGCCAAGCCAACTGCAATCAGACTCGCGATGACACGTCGACGGGTTTTTACGGTCACATTACACGTCCTTGGAGGATCGGCATCTGATGATGCCAAGGGAGGCGCCAGGTGAATGCGTGAGTACCTATTAAGGTCACTCGGGGAACTGTCAACGACGGGGCGCGCCATGTCGTTCGAGTTCTCTCGTGTCTGTTCGTGTCAGTTCGATTGTGGGCGGGACGCGACCAGACGTCCGCCCTCGAGGCGCTCGGTGCGGTCGCACAGCGCCGCAAGTACGGAATTGTGCGTGACGATGACCGACGTCAGGCCGTGTTCACGGTGCATGTCGCGCAGGAGCTGGTGCAAGTCGGCCGCCGTGGCTTCGTCGAGGTTTCCGGTCGGCTCGTCCGCGAGCAGGAGGGTCGGCCGGCTGACCAGCGCGCGCGCGACGGCCACGCGCTGCTGCTCGCCCCCCGACAACGCCCCCGGACGGTGGCTCGCCCGCGAGGTCAGTCCGACCCGGTCGAGCAGCTCGCGGGCACGCCGGTCGCGCTCGGCCGCGGGCAGGCCCGCGATACGCAGCGGCATCTCGACGTTCTCCATGGCCGTGAACTCCGGCAGCAGGTGGTGAAACTGGAAGACGAAGCCGACGTGCCGGTTCCGGAACCGCACGCGCGCGGCGTCGTCCATCTGATCAATGGACGCATCGCCGATGCGGACCGTTCCGGCATCGAACGGGTCGAGACCGCCGAGGACGTGCAGGAGGGTGCTCTTGCCGACCCCCGACGCGCCGACGACCGCCACCATCTCACCCGGGTCGATCGCGAGGTTCAACTGGTGCAGCACCTCGAGACGGCCGGTTGCCGTGCGGTAGGACTTGACGAGGCCGTTGATGTCGACGAGAGGCATGCGGCTACTGGTTCCGGAGCGCTTCGGCCGGGTCGAGCCGTCCGGCCTGCCGCGAGGGATAGATCGTCGCCAGAAGACAAATCGCGATCGCCGACGCGACGACCACGCTGACATCGAGTGGCTGGACGCGGAACGGCAGATGCGTGATTTGATAGACGTCGCCCGGTAACCGGATGAGCTGGTACCGATCCGCGATGATGCTGACGACCACACCGAGTACGGCGCCGGCCAGGGTGCCAATCAAGCCGATCGTCAAGCCTTGATAGACGAAGATCCGGCGGATCGCTCCCGCGGGCGCGCCCATCGTCCGGAGGATTGCGATGTCCCGGCTCTTTTCCATGACGAGCAGGACCAGCGACGCGACGATGTTCAGTGCCGCGACGAGCACGATGAGGCCGATCGCCGCCGACAGTCCGACCTTCTCGAGCCACAGCGCCGAATACAGCTCGCGATTGAGCTCCGTCCAGTCGTCCACCTGATAGCCCGGGCCAAGCTGCGATCTCAATGAACTGGCGACCACGGGCGCCTCGTCCACATTGGTGACGCGGAACTGCATGAGGTCCGGCCCGTCTTTGCCGAACAGCGACGACGCCGCTTCGAGCGAGATGAAGCCTCCGCTCTTGTCGATCTGGTAGTAGTTAAAGCGCACGATGGCGACGACTTCGAACACCCGAATTCGCGGCGTCGCGTACGTCGGCATGACGACCGCCTGCGGAACCATCAGGTGCACCCGGTCGCCAACCGAAACGCCCAGATCTTCGGCCAGGCTGTATCCCAGCACGATGCCGTCGTGCGCGGTTTTCGGGCGGTTGGCGAGCGCGTCGAGGCTGCCCTTCAGCACCGCGGAGCCGATATCAGTCACGTTCTTTTCACGGGAGGGATCGATGCCTTTGAGATCCACCGGCGTCGCCGGGGCGCGAGAGGACATCAACATCCCCAGCCCGCGAATCGTCGGGGCGCCGCCCGCGACGCCCGGCACCATCATCCGCTTGAGCTCCGCCTCGACGTCGGTGAACGGCGCGCCGATTTTGTAGACGTACACGTGCGCCTCGGAGCCGACGATGCGATCGCGCAGCTCGCCCTGCACCCCCGTCATGAGCGCGAGAGCAATGATCACCGCCATCACGCCCACTCCCACGCCGACGATGGACACGCCAGAAATCAGCGAGATGAACGCCTGCCTGCGGCGGGCGGTCAGGTAGCGGCGGGCAATAAACCACTCAAAGGACATGATCGATAACGCGATGCACGTGTCTTCATTCCCCCCTCGGTCTCATCAGCGGAAACAGGATCACGTCCCGGATCGACGGGCTGTTCGTGAAGAGCATCACCAGGCGATCGATGCCGATGCCTTCGCCGCCGGTTGGTGGAAGGCCGTATTCGAGCGCGCGGATGTAGTCCTCGTCCATCGGGTGCGCGTCGAGGTCGCCGGCGGCGCGGTCGCGAAGCTGGGCGTCGAAGCGGCGGCGCTGTTCCGCCGGATCGTTCAGCTCGCTGAAGCCGTTGGCGATCTCGAAGCCGCCCGCGTAGAGCTCGAAGCGTTCGACCGTGTCGGGATCGCCGGGGCGCTGCTTCGAAAGCGGCGACACGTCGGTCGGATGGTTGTAGACGAACGTCGGCTGGATGAGGTGCTCTTCGCAGAGCGCCTCGAACATCGCGAAGACGATCTTGCCGGCGTCCATCGGCGCCGGTGCCTGGCCTGCGCGAGGCGCGGGCTTCCCGAGGTCGACCCCGAGATCGGCCGCAAGCCGGGCGGCCTGATCGCGGTCGCGCAGCTGCGCCTCGGTGACCGTTCGCCCAAGCCTGGCGCTGGCCGCCTCGGCCGCCGCCTCCCGCACCGAAAGCCGGCGGTACGGCGGTGCGAAGTTGAGCGTGTGTTCGCCGAACGGCACGTCGAACGACCCGGTCACCTCGTTGGCCAGCGTGGACAGCATCTCCTCGGTCAGACGCATGAGGTGCTCGTAGTCCACGTAGGCTTCGTAGAATTCGAGCATTGTGAATTCCGGATTGTGCTGGGTCGAGATCCCCTCATTCCTGAAATTACGGTTTATCTCGTACACACGTTCGAGACCGCCCACGGTCAGCCGTTTCAGATAGAGCTCGGGCGCCACGCGGAGGTAGAGGTCCAGGTCGAGCGTGTTGTGATGCGTCACAAAGGGCCGCGCCAGGGCGCCGCCGGCCATCGGCTGCATCATCGGCGTCTCGACTTCGAGGAACCCGCGGCTATCAAGAAAGCGCCTGACACCGGCGACGACTTTCGCCCGGGTCTCGAAGACCTTGCGGGACGCCGGATTGACGATGAGGTCGAGGTAGCGCTGGCGATACCGCGTTTCGACGTCCGTCAGACCGTGCCACTTCTCGGGCAGGGGCACCAGGCACTTGGCGAGAAAGTGCAGACGTTCGGCCCAGACGGTGAGCTCGTTCGTTTTCGTCCGAAAGAGCCGGCCTTCCACCCCGAGGTGATCGCCCAGGTCGAGCAGCTGATGGATCCGGAAGTCCAATGCCGGCAGCGAATCTTCGCGGACGTACACCTGCAACCGGCGAAGTCCGTCGGACAGGACCAGAAAGTTGGCCTTGCCGAATCCGCGGATGCCGAGGATTCGTCCCGCGACCCGGACGTGCGGGCGCTCGCTCTCGAGCGCGTCGCCGGTGTTGTGTTCATGGTCGGCGACGATCGCCGAAATCGGGCTCGTCCGATCGAAGCGGTTCGGGTACGCCGCCACGCCGATCCGGACGAGCTCCTCGAGCTTGGCTTTCCGCTGCGCGATCTGTTCCGCTTCGTTGGACATGGTGGATGACTGGCGGCGCTGCCGATTGTATCGGTCAGGCGCGCCCGAGACTCCGCCGAATCGCGTCGAGGACGCCGTTGACGAACTTCACGGAGTCATCGGTGCTGAAGGTGCGCGCGAGCTCGAGGGCCTCATCGACGATGACCGGGGCCGGCACGTCCGGTTGATGCTGAAGCTCCCACGTCGCCAGCCGCAGAATCAGGCGATCGATGGCCGCCAGCCGCTTCAGCCGCCAGTTCGACGAGTGCTGCTCGATCAGCCCGTCAATCGTGTCGAGATTGGCGATCGTGCCGTGGACGAGCGCCGAGGCGAACTCGCGGAGGCCCTCGCTGGCGTCCGGCTGATGCTCGCGAAAGTACGCGCCGACCGCCTGCGCCGGATCGGCCTTGCCCACTTCCCAGAAATACAGAATCTGGAGCGCCGCCTCCCGCGCCTGATGGCGCCCGGCGGTCATGACCGCGGAGAGGCCGTGGGGATTGGCCGCGGGCCCGGCGGGCGATGCGGGTCCGGCACCGCGCCGGACGCGGCGTGGCGATCCGGAGCGTCGAGACGAGCATACAGGCGGGCCATGCTGACGGCCGCCGAGGCCGCTTCGCGGCCCTTGTTCGACGGCCCGTCGCCTGCGCGCGCCATCGCCTCGTCTGCCGTGTTGGTCGTCAACACGCCAAACGCCATCGGCACGCCCGTCGCCTGAGCCGCCCGCATGATGCCGTCCGAGGCCGCGGTTGCGATGTACTCGAAGTGCGGCGTCTCGCCGCGAATCAGGCAGCCGAGGCAGACGACCGCCGCCCACTGCCCCGACTCGGCCACCCGCTGCGCCGCCTGTGCCAGCTCGTACGCGCCGGGAACCGGAAAGGTCTCGACCGACTCGTCGGGCACGCCCGACTCGCGCAGCACGGCGCGCGCGCCGGCTTCGAGCCGCTCCGTGATGAACCCGTGGTACTGCGAGAGGACGATGGCAATACGCATGTGACGGCGGTCAGCGTCCCTTGAACTCAGCTTTGCGCTTTTCCAGGAATGCCTGGGTGCCCTCGCGCATGTCCTCCGACGTCGAGAGCAAGCCGAACAGCGTGGCTTCGTAATCCTGCGCTTCGCCGAACGGCATCTCGAGTCCGCTCGCGACGGCGTCGAGGATGTACCGCACGGCGACGGGCGCTTTGCCCGCGAGCGCCTGCGCCGTCTTTTTCGCTTCGGTCATGAGCTCGGCCGCGGGAACGACACGATTCACCAGCCCGATGCGCCACGCTTCTTCCGCTGAAATCTGGTGGCCGAGGAGCAACAGCTCGAGCGCCCTGCCCCGTCCGACGAGCCGCGGCAGCCGCTGCGATCCGGCGTAGCCCGGCAACAGACCGAGGTTGATCTCAGGCTGCCCCAGCTTCGCCGTGTCGGCGGCAATCCGCATCGTGCACGCCATCGCGAGCTCGCACCCGCCGCCCAGCGCGAAGCCGTTCACGGCCGCCACGACCGGCTTGCCGAGCCGCTCGATGCGATCGAACAGGGCCTGGCCCCTGCGCGCGTGTTCACGGCCGCCGATCGGCGTCTGGACTGCCAGCTCGTTGATGTCGGCCCCGGCGACGAACGCGCGATCGCCCGCGCCCGTGAGGATGAGCGCGCGCACGGACTCGTCGCGGCCCGCCTCGTCGATGACCTGACTCAACTCGTCGAGTGTGGGTCCGTTCAGGGCGTTCAGGACCTTGGGGCGGTTGATCGTGATGATCGAGACAGCGCCATCCCGATCGACCAGCAGATGTTCCAACGCCATAACCGCCGATTATACTTCCCGGCCTTTCCGCCTTCGCTGAAGCTACGGCGGACCACCGTAGCCTTTGGCGGAGGTGGTTGCGCGCCGGATGAACGGCGCGACGGCCATGATCGCCGCGATGGCGGCCGCGGCGCCCGACGCGTCGGCGAGCCAGTCCCCGACGCTCGGCCATCTTCCGTCGACGAACCGCTGGTGGAACTCATCGGTCATGCCGTAGACCGCGCTGATGAGCCACGCGCGCCTCGCGGCCGGCAGCGTCACGCCCGACCACGTGGCGCCCGCGAGGGCGCGAAGCACGAGCGCGCCCAGCAGGGCATAACCGCTGAAGTGTGCGATGTGATCGGAGACGCCCGCCGGAAGTTCGATGTCCCGCAGGCTCGACAGCACGAAGATCACGGTCATCTGCAGGACGGCCGGGCCCCAGATCCAGGCCCGGCGGCGCCAGGTCAGAACGCCAGGTACATGATCCATCCAACCACGTACGCGCCGCCGACCAGACCGACGAAGATCCGGGTGGCGAGCCTGAGCTCATCGCGCGGCGTCTCGCGCATGAGCGTACCGAAGACCACCGAGACACAGGCGGCCAACAGGATCATCACGCCAAGGTGCGTCGTCATCGCGGCTTCCGCCCGGTGGCGCGATCGACCGCATCGAGCAGCACGAGCGCGTTCAGCAATCCACTCACGATCAGGAAGGTATTGCCGTACTCGTAGGTGACGGCCACGACGTTGCCGGCGCCCCAGCCGCCGAGTCCGGCGACGACCCGGGGCAGCGCGATCGCCCACTCGGCCACCGCAATCAGGAACACGAGAGGGTCCGCGAACTGAAACGGAAACAGCCTGCCGCCGAAGGCAAGCCCGATCGCGAACAGCGCCACCAGGACGACGAAGAACGTGACGGCCTTCCGAAAGTGTCCCTGGAGGAAATGTCCGGCTCCCGGCACCCACCATGACAGCACGCCGACGAGCACCGGGCTGAAGCGGGGAGCCACGGCCGCCGGCGTGTTCTTCTCCACGCGCGTCATCGTGCGGGACGTCCGGCTCATTCGGCGCCAGTGTACTCGATTGGTCGCGGCGGCCAGGAGACGACGCTGACGAGGGCGTACGCAATGACGGCGCCCAGCGGCACGGCGGCCACGAAACGCGCCAGCGTCGATACCGGTACCAGTCCTGACCATTCCGCCACGAGGGTCAGAAGGGTGGGCACACTTGCCACAGCGAGCCAGATCGTACGGAACACCGGGAACGCGTACGACATTGTGCCGTGCGCACGAAGCGCGGCTCGCAACGCGGCGCGTCTCCGCCGCGCAACGGCAACGGCCGCGAGGGCGCCAAGCGGTGCACCGAGATACAAGCCGCTGCACCGCCCGCACACCGGCCACTTCACGCCGGCGGTGTGGAACGATCGCTCGGGCCGCTGATGACAGATGCGCGCCGCGGAGGCGTAGAGCACGTGAGTCCAGACCGATCCGCCCGTCGTGGCCCGGTCCCAGACCGCCGCCGTGAGCGTCAGCGGCCAGACGAGAGACGCAACGACCAGAAGCTTCACCATCCTGCGAATCGCTTCAACATCTGGCTCCACATCGGCGCGAGGAGCCATTTGAGGATCAGATCGACGACGAGCAGGAGCGCGCCCGTCACCAGCCAGCGCCGCTCGGCCGCCAGCCTGAAGGGGAACTTCATCACGCGCGATAGCACGACACCGGAGAGCACGACGCCGATGATGACGAAGCCGACGATGCGGACGATCGCCCACGGATGCCAGCCGAAGATGACGGACGGGACGGGCGACGCACTCCCGGCGGCCATGGCGCCCACATATTCGCCCATCTGATTCATCAACACGGCGCCCATCGGCATCGACAGCACGCCGCCAGTGGCTGCCGACGCGGCGCAGAATGCCGCGGCGTACGCCAGGTGCCGGGGCACGAACACCGACGGCAGGCTTTCCGCGCCGACACCCGTCCGCACCCACGCGATCATCTCGTCGCGGTAGGTCGGGCGGAGAAACAGATCGCCGCCGTCGTCAGTGCGAGACCAGCCGAAGGCCGCCATCGCGGTCGACACCACGGCCATGGTCGCGGCCCACACCAGCATCACGGTGATCGCGCGGCGCGTGCGTCCCTGCTGGAGCTCGCGCGCCATCATCCACCACGCCCAGGCGGCGTTCAGAAACGGGACCAGCCACGGCACGCCGATCGACCAGCCGGCGATGTAGGACGTCACAGTGACGGCAATGACGAGAAGCATGCTTGATCGTAGAGGCGGGCTTTCGCCCGCCTGACGCCAGGCCCTTACGGTTCGAGCGTCAACGGAACAGCCAGTTTCCCGAAGTGTTTTTCGTACCTCTGGCGGAATTCCGCGGCGGTATACGCGTGACTCTGTCCGCCGAGGTGCTCGAGGGCATACGCCGCGGCGACGCTCGCGAGCTGCACGCACACCGCGTCGTCGGCGCCGTGCACCAGGCCTTTCATCAGGCCGGCGCGATACGCGTCACCAACCCCCGTCGGGTCCACGATTTTTCGCACCGGCACGGCGGGAACGTCCACGCGCGTCGTCGGACGGATGATCGACGATCCCTCTTCGCCGCGGGTGACGACGAGTATCTCGGCCCGCTGGAGCAAGTCCGATTCGCCCAAGCCGGTCTTCTGGCGCAGGATCTCGAGCTCGTAGTCGTTGCAGATGATCAGGTACGAGCCCGTCAGCCCCTGCGTCAGCTCGTCACCCGACATCCGGGCCACCTGCTGCCCGAGGTCGAAGATGTACCGGATGCCGAGGGTGCGGCACTCCTCCGCGTATTGCAGCATGGCGGTCGGATCGTTCGGCGAGATGGTGACCAGGTTGGGCTTGCCGGCGGTGCGGAAGGACAGCTCCGCGGCATGCGCCATCGCGCCCGTGTAGAAAGACGCGATCTGGTTGTTCTCGACGTCCGTGCTGCAGAAGAAGGACGCGGTGAACTTCCCGGGGATGTCTTTCACGAGCGACGTATCGACACCGGCCGCGTCGAGCCATCGGCGGTATTCGTCGAAATCCTGGCCTGCCGTCCCCATCAGCACGGGCCGTTCACCGAGCAAGGCGAGCGAATACGCGATGTTCGGCGCGCAGCCGCCACGCCGCTTGTCCATCGTGTCCACGAGAAAGCTGAGACTGACCCGGGAGATGTGTTCCGGCAGGAAATGTTCGGTGAACTTTCCGGGAAACGACATCAGATAGTCGTACGCGATCGAACCGGTGACGATGATGCGCATGGGCATTCAGAAACTCAGCAGAGGCGCTTGCTCCCGCCTTCGCCTTGGCGAAGCGAACTTGCCACGCCGAAGCCTCGGCGAAGGCGGGTCACGACAGGTATTTTCCGATGATCGGCCGCAGGCGTTCTTTCGCGGCGGCTGGAATCGCCTCGGGCCTCGTGATGATCGCGGTGGCGAGCGCGCGCGCGCACTCGCACGTCCGCTCGATCGGCAGCTGTTCGACCGCGCCCGCAATGATCCGCTGCGCCATCTCCGCATTCCGCATCAGGTTCGAGACGATCATCTCCACCGTGACGGAGTCGTGCTCGGGATGCCAGCAGTCGTAGTCGGTGACGAGCGCGATCGTCGCGTAGCAGATCTCGGCTTCGCGGGCGAGCTTCGCCTCCTGCAGGTTCGTCATGCCGATGATGTCGAACCCCGCGGCACGGTAGAAGTTGGATTCGGCCACGGTCGAAAACTGCGGGCCCTCCATGCACACGTACGTGCCGCCGCGGTGCAGCGACGCCCCGGCCCGCTCGGCCGCGCCGGACACGACGTCGCCCAGCCGCCCGCAGACCGGATGCGCAAACCCGACGTGCGCCACCACGCCGCCGCCGAAGAACGTGCTGATCCGCCCACGCGTTCGATCGAAGAACTGCGATGGCACGACGATATCGAGCGGCTTGTAGTCTTCGCGCAGACTGCCGACCGCGCTCGCCGAGAGAATCCACTCCACGCCCAGCAGCTTGAATCCGAAGACGTTCGCGCGAAAGTTGAGCTCCGTCGGCAGCAGCCGGTGGCCGCGGCCGTGCCGCGCGAGAAATGCGACCCGGCGGCCGCGCAAGGTCGCCAGGACGTACGGCCCCGACGGCTCGCCGAACGGCGTCGAGATCGTGCGTTCTTCGCGATCGGTGAGCTCAGGCATGTCATACAGACCGGAGCCACCGATGATGCCGATTCTGGGTGTGTCCATGGGATCTGACGCCGGAGACGCCGGCGCACCGGTCAGACGGTCACGACCTCAACCGTCTTGCGTCCATCACGCTCCCGAATCACCCCTGCCGCGATGCCGGGATCGTGCTCGAAGAAGATAACGTACTCGCCGTCGATGGCCTCCCGCAGGAAGCGCTTCTTGTACGTCAGCGTATCCATCGGATAGAGGTCGTACCCCATGATCCACGGCTCGTCGACGTGCGCGGTCGTCGGCATGAGATCGGCCGCGAACACGGCGGTGCGCCCACCCGACTCGATCCTGATGAGCTGATGGTGCATCGTGTGGCCCCCGGTGCGCCACACGCTGATCCCAGGCAGCACGTCCCCGTCGGCGTCGATGAAATCGACGACACCCGCGTCGGCGAGGGGCACGTACGCCGCCTCCACGTAGCTCGCCCGATTTCGTTCATGGGGATGCGTCGCATCGTCCCACTCCTGCCGGCGGATGACGTACCGCGCCCGCGGAAAGACGGGAGCCACGCGGCCGTCGCCGGACACCGTGAACCCGCCCGCGTGATCGAAATGCAGGTGCGACGCGATGACGACGTCCACGTCGGACGGCGAGAGGCCGACGGAGTCGAGCGACGCGTGAAGATTCATCGTCTGGTCGATGGCGTAGATGTCCCGTTCCTTGCCGATCAGCTTGTCGCCGACGCCGGCGTCGATCAGGACCACGTGCCTGGGTGTGCGCACGAGGAGCGGGCGCATCGTGAGGCTGATCCGGTTGCGCTCGTCGGCCGGTGCGCGGCGCGACCAGAGCGGCTTCGGCACCACGCCGAACATCGCGCCGCCGTCGAGCCGAAAGAGCCCATCGGACAGTGAGTAGAGCTCGAGATCGCCCAGCTTCAGCATCAAGACCTCACGAAACCCACGGTCTCATTTCTGCTTGAGCTCCACCAGCAGGCCGCCGGTGCTGGCCGGCCTGATGAACGCGATCCGCGATCCGTGAGCGCCGGGCCGGGGCTGTTCGTCGATGAACTGTGCGCCTCGCTGCTTGAGCTGAGCCATGGCGGCGTCGATGTCCGCAACCAGCAGGCACACGTGATGCAGGCCCGGGCCTCGCTTTTCCAGGAACCTCGCGATGGGCGCATCCGGCGTCGTCGCTTCGACGAGCTCGACCGTGGTGCCGGGTGTTTCGATGAACCGGACACGGTGCGGGCCGATGTCCTCGGGCTGGGCCGTCCGGAGACCGAAAAGCCGATCGAAGATCGTGGAGAGCTCGGACGCGTCGCGAACCGCGACGCCGACGTGGTCGAGCGACAGCGCCGGCCCGCCGTCAGGACCCGTCGAGGGCGTGGTGACCGTGCCTGCCGGTCCAGGACGCGAGGAATCCGTGGCCCGCCGGAACACCGCTTCCGCGGCGCCGTACGGATCGACGTCGCGTGATGCGATCCGATCCAGGAGGGCATCGAGCTCGCCCGGTTCCAGGATGTCCCGCTCCACGTGGTCCATGAAGCGGCGCTCGAGGATCTCGCGCAGCCGCCACTCCGCGCGGGCACGGCGCCGCGAGCTGAGCTCGGCGCCCGTCTTCTGGCGGAACCGGTCGATCGTCTCCACCAGCTCGGCGACGCCAGCCCCGGTGGTGGCGACGGTGCGCAGCACCGGTGGCCGCCACGAGTCGGCCGGCCACGGTTCGAGCGAGAGCATTGTCTCGATCGAAGCCGCCGTCCGGTCCGCGCCTTCGCGGTCGGCCTTGTTCACGACGAAGACATCGGCGATTTCCATGATGCCGGCTTTGAGGGCCTGCACCTCGTCACCCGCGCCGGGTACGACCGTCACGACCGACACGTCGGCCGTGCGCACGATGTCCACTTCGTCCTGCCCGACGCCGACGGTTTCGACAATCACCACGTCGTAGCCCGCGGCATCCAGAACGATGGCGGCTTCCCCGGTCGTTCGCGCCAGCCCGCCCAGGTGGCCGCGCGTCGCCATGCTGCGGATGAACACCCCGGGATCTTCGGCGTGGCCCTGCATGCGCACGCGGTCGCCGAGCACCGCGCCGCCCGTGTACGGGCTCGTCGGATCCACGCACAACACGCCCACGAGCTTGCCGGCTTTGCGGTACTCCGCGGTCAGCCGATCGACAAGCGTGCTCTTGCCGGCCCCCGGCGGGCCCGTAATGCCGAGGAGAAACGCGCGTCCGGTCCGGGGATGGAGCTGGCCGACGAGCACCGCGCCTTCCGGGCGTTCGTCTTCGATGAGCGAGATGGCACGCGCGATGGCGCGCGGATCGCGCGCGAAGACACGCTCGGCCATTGTCGGCTTCGACACGGGGTTGGGTTCTACCGTCCCAGCAGCTGCCGGGCAATGACGAGCCGCTGGATCTCGCTCGTGCCCTCGCCGATGGTGCAGAGCTTCACGTCACGGAAATATTTTTCCGCCGGGTAGTCCTTCACGAAGCCGTACCCGCCATGAATCTGCACGCACTCCTCCGCGGCACGGACCGCGATCTCACTGGAATACAGCTTGGCGATGGACGAAGCCGTCGACGTGCGGGCCACCTTCTGGTCGCGCATCCACGCCGCGCGGTACGTCAGCAGACGCGCCGCCTCGATCCGGGTCGCCATGTCCGCCACTTTCCACCGGATCGCCTGGAAATGCGCGATCGGTTTCCCGAACTGCCGGCGTTCCCTGGCATACCCGCGTGAGGCCTCGAACGCGCCCTGCGCCAGCCCCACCGCCAGCGCCGCAATGCCGATCCGGCCGGCATCGAGCACCTTCATGGTGTCCACGAAGCCTTCGCCCGGCTGGCCCACGATGGCCTCGGCCGGCACCCGGCAGTCGGTGAAGATCACCTCGCTCGTGTCGCTCGCGCGCATGCCGAGCTTGTTTTCCTTCTTCCCGGCCGCGAGGCCTTTGGTCCCGCGCTCGAGCACGAACGCCGAGATGCCGCGTGCGCCCTGCTCGCGGTCGGTGACGGCCATGGCGACGAGCGTGCCGCCGAGGGTGCCGTGCGTAATGAACTGCTTGCTGCCGTTCAGCACCCACTCGCCGCCATCGAGGCGGGCGTTTGTGCGCATGGCCGCGGCGTCAGATCCCGCGCTCGCTTCGGTCAGTGCCCACGCGCCAATCACCTCGCCTTTGGCCAGCGGGACCAGATACTTCTCGCGCTGCGCCTCCGAACCGAACATGTAGAGGTGTGCCGCGCAGAGTCCGTTGTGCGCCGCGACCGACAGCGCGATCGACGGATCGACGCGCGCGAGCTCTTCGATGCAGATGCAGTAGTCGACGGCCGAAAGACCCGCGCCGCCATAGGCCTCGGGAATCTGAATGCCGGTCAAGCCCAGTGCCCCGAGCCGCGGCCACAAGTCCCGCGGAAAACATTGCGCCTCGTCCCACGTCATCACGTACGGACGAATCTCTGTCTCGGCGAACTCGCGCACGCTGCGGCGCAATAGTTCCTGATCCGAAGAAAGACGGAGATCCATTAATAGGATTATTACTTGTCGCTGAAGTACTTGCACTAGCGCCGAAGTACGGAGCTGACGGCGCAAGTAACTTGAACTGACGCTGAAGTACGGCCAGCTATCGCTCCGAGTACAGGAGCTTCCTCCCAAGAGCAATCCGGGGTCGGGTCACGCGCTCAGTCCGAGTGTCGTTGGGTCCGGACTTCAGTGTTCCTTCTCCGCACTTCACCGGAACCGCCGTACTTCAGCGATAGCGCCATTACCTGAGCGGTTCCCCACTCCACCGACAGTGGCCGTACTTCGGCGTTTCCGTCAGTACTTCAGCGCCAGCGCCGTACTTCAGCGATAGCGCCAGTACTTCGTCGACACCGCCGCCGGCGGCGGCCACTGTCCGCCGCTTTACGTCCTACCGATAAAGCCCCTATGCCCCGAACACCCGCGACTCTCGCCATGGTTCTTCTCGGCCTCCTCGTCTGCCCTGCGCCGGCGGCGGCCGACGTGACAGCCTTCTTAGGTTTTTCGCCGACGCCGGAAACGCGGGCGACGCGCGGATTCGCGGTCGGCATGAACTTTCTCGTCGTGGGTGTCGAGTTCGAGTACGCGAACACACGGCAGAAGGAAACCGAAGGCGTTCCCGGGCTCGTCACGAGCAGTTTCAATGGGCTGGTGTCCACGCCGACGACCGGTTTTCAGCTCTACGGCACGATCGGCGGCGGTTTCTATCGTGAGCGGCTGGGCGACGAGACCGAGTCGAGCTTCGGCACGAACTTTGGCGGCGGCGCCAAAGTGACGCTCGCCGGACCATTCCGCCTGCGCGTCGACTACCGGGTGTTCAACCTTCGCGGCGGCGCGGCCCACAAGACGCCGCAGCGGTTCTATGCGGGGATCAATCTGCGATTCTAGCCGGCCGCTGAAATACCGAGTTCGCAGTTCGAAGTTCTAAGTTCAGGTTGCTGGGTATTTCAGCAACCTGCCGGGCCGTTTCACCGGAGTTTCGCCAACCCCATCCGCTCGATGCGGACCGTGGCGCTCTTGAGCGTTTCATAGAGCGCTTGCGCTTCCGTCGGCAGTTCCTCGCTCAGCACCTTGACCGGATCGTAGTCACTCCCGGCGGTGGCCGGATCGAGCACGAAGACGTAGATGACCGCGTCTTTCGGCGCTTCCATCGATCGAAACATCCGCCATCCCGATGCCTGCTGCCGGCGCACGGGGTTCGCGGACTTGTCGAGCACCTCGCTCATCCGTTTCACCACAGTTTCGAAGTCGTCGGTGCGCTCGGGCCGGACGTAGAACAGCAGCAGGCCCGCCCCGGTCGGAAAGGCATACGCCTGCGCACCGCCAGCCGGCACAGCGGGCGGAGAGGCCTGACGCGTGGCGGGCGCCGCGGCCGTGAGCACCAGTGCACAACCGATCAACACACTGCGGGGGAGCCGCATACAGTCACCTTCGGGATGGAATGGCGTGTCTGCAAAATGGAAACGGGACGCCCCGCGTTCCGCGAAGGCGCCCCGTGTTGTGCTCGTCAGCCGGGCGGCGGGTCTGCCGGCTCAGGATCCGATCTTGGCCAGTGGCCAGGCCTGGATGTTCTTGTACGCGTCCTTGAGCTTCGCGAAGATCATGTCCGCGTCGGCCCGCTCGAAGAGGCCACTCTTGAAGAGAATTTCGACGGGGTGATAACTCTGCGTCGAAGAGGGCTGATCGACCTGGAACACGTAGATCGCCATGCCACCCGATTGGTCCGGCGGAATCGCCACGCGATACATCTTGCTCAGCGAGTCGCCAAAGGTCTTGAGCTCAGGTTTGTCGCTCTTCGCCAGCCTCTCTCTGATCGCGGCCCAGGCGGCTTCGAATTCGGCGGTCTTGTCCGACGCGATCTGGTTGATGATGATGACGGGCATGTCGCCCTTGAGCTTGAGCGGATCTTCCTGCGCGGGTGGCTGCGCTGGCGGCTTCTCCTGCGCCGGCGGCGGCGTCTGCGCTGGTGGCGGTGGCGGCGTGGTCTGCGCATTCACGTGCGACACGCTCGCGAACAAGGCCGCAAGACCGGCCGCGACGACCGAACGCCAGCCCGCGGCTGGTCTTGAACCCGACAACGTCATGATGCAATGCCTCCCTGCCCCTGCGGGCCCCGGACTGAGATCTCCCCTCCACTCTACCGTACGCCGTGACCCTGGCAGGCCGCTGAAAAACGCGGGGGTTTCAGCAACCTGCTAGCCGCCCACTTTGACCAGCGGAATCGTACTGATCCCCTGCGCCGTGTAGCAGTCCTTCAACTTCCCGTAGATCACGTCCGCCTCGTCCCGGCTGAAGGCGCCCGATTCGAAGAGAATCTTCGTCGGATCGTAGCTGTGCGTCTTGGACGGCGGCGTCAGACTGAAGAAGTAATTCACGGTGGCTCCCGGGGGCGCATCCACCTTGAAAATCTTGATGGACTCGCCCAGTTCCTTGAGTTCCGGCTTCTCGCTCTTCACCAGACCGGCCTTGATCGTCGCCCATGATGCTTCGAAGTCCGTCGTCTTGTCCGGCTTGACCTGGTTGTAGACGAGCACGAACTCATGGGTGAACTTCAGCGGGTCGGGCGCGGCGGCCGCGGCCGGCGGATTCTGAGGCGTTGCCTGTCGGGCCGCGAGCCCGGCGGCGCCGCCGGCGATTACGGCACACATCACGACGACGAACGTTCGAAACGATACCGCGCCTGCACGAATCGCATTCATGTCACGTCCCCCTGCAGGATTCCCTGGAGCCCAAAGACCCTTTACTCTACCGTACGACCAGCGTTCGGTCGCGCGACCAGGCGTCACACGAACGTCGTGAGAATCTCGTTCGCCACCAGCATCCCGCGGCGCGTGAGGCCGAACCGCCCGGGCGTACGCCACATCAAGCCTTCCTCGACGTACGGCGCGAGGACCGGCCCGTATCGGATCCACGGTTCGACCCCATGCCGCCGGAGGATGTTCCCGCACTCGATCCCTTCGGTCAGACGGAGTCCCGTGAAGAGCGCTTCCTCGAGCCTGGCCTGCGGAGAAAGCGGGTGACGACCGACGGTCACGGATCGGCCTTGCCCAACCGCGTCGATGTACTCGGTCGTGGACGCGACGTTGTTCCAGCGGACGCCATCGACGGTCGAGTGCGCGCCACACCCGAACCCCTGCCACGAGGCCCCCTGCCAGTACTTGACGTTGTGCCTGCTCGAATAGCCGGATCGTGCGACATTCGAGATCTCGTACTGCTCGTAGCCAGCCCGGTCGAGCCGGTCGAGAGCCGCGAGGTACATCTCGGCGGCCTCGTCGTCGGGCGCCTGGACCCAGGGGTGGCGCTCGTCAGCCAGCGCGCCGGCTGACGACTGCGGATGCTGCCGGGCCATTGTTTCCTTGAGGGGTGAGTTCGGGTAGAGCTCGAGAAGATACAACGACAGATGGTCAGGTGTCAGCGCGATCGCTTCGTCGATCGTGCGCAGCCAGGACTCGACTGACTGGCCTGGCAGCCAGAACATCAAATCGAAACTCAGGTTGGAGAAGCCTGCGGCCCGCGCCGCGCGAATGGCTTCTTTCGCGCGTCCCGCCGAGTGAATCCGATCGAGCCGCGCCAGCTCCCGATCGTCGAACGACTGCACCCCAAAGCTGATCCGATTCACCCCGGCCTCGCGAAAGGCGGATAGCCGGTCGGCCGTCGCGGTTTCCGGGTTCGTCTCCAGCGTGATCTCGGCGTCCGGCGCCAGCCGGTACGCGGCGCGGCAGGCTGTCAGGAGGCGGCCGACTTCATCGGGCTCGAGGAGCGAGGGCGTACCGCCGCCGAAGAATACGGTGTCGGTGGGCCGGCCATCACCCGCGGCCAGGATCTCCCGTTCGAGGGCGCCGACGTAGCGCGTCTTCAGGCCCGCGTCGAGCAAACCGCGATTGAAGTTGCAGTATCCGCAGATCGCCTGGCAGAACGGAATGTGCAGGTAGAGCCCAAGCGGATCGCCACTCACCAATTACACAATTACACAATTACCCAATTACCCGATTCCCCCGTTATCCCCGTCCCGCTTTGCCACCCGGCCACTTCAGCTCTTTCGGCTCGCGGAGCTGCGCGCGCGCCGGACCGTGTGTCCGGACCGGAAGGGCGCGGCGTCCTTTGTTCTTTTTCCAGAGCGTGGCCAGGTCGTCGGCGCCACCATTGGAGGGCATGAGGCGGTAATCGCCGCCGTCGTATTCCAGGAATTCGCACATTTCGTGGAGCCTGGAATGGAGCCGGAAGCCGACGCGCACTTTGAGCGTGTCGAGGTCCGCTTCGTCGGGCAGGTTCTCGTAGTTGGTCGTGAAGATGGTCGGACGGCGCTCGTTGTAGCGGGTGTTGACGATGAGGTTCATCGTCTCCTCGACCCAGTCGGACGGTTTTTCAGCGCCGAGATCGTCGAGCACGAGCAGATCGGCGTCCATCACCGGCCGCAGGATGTCCATCTCGGCGGTGCGGACGACCGGGTTGTAGGTCGATCGGATGACGCGGAGCAGCTCGCGCACATCGTAAAACAGACCACGCACGTGTTTGTCCGCGACGACGGACTTGAGCACGGCGGCGGCCAGGTGCGTCTTGCCGATGCCCGGCGGGCCAATGAGGCACAAGCCTTTTTGCACCGCCGGGAACGCGTCGGCAAACCGGCGCGCGTGCGTCACCGCCGCGATGAGCCGCTCGTTGGGATAGAGGACGAAGTTGTCGAGCGTGCACCGCCCGTATCGCGGCGGCATCCGTGCGTCGGCCAGGAGCCGCGCGGTCACCGTTTCCTGCCAGCAGTCGCAGCGCTCGACGCGACGTACGCCGTCGCGATCGATCGCGCGCCATCCGGTGTCGTCACAACGCGGGCAAGGCATCGGACGACAGGATAGCACTGGGAAGAATTCTGAAAAGCGCCTTTTGGCCTTTTGGCCTAGCTCTTGACGACCTCGACCGGCTCCTCGTCCTCTTTTTTCGCGAGCTCGACGGGACCCACGGGCACGAGCGCGGTGTTGAGGCGCTGTTCCCAGTCGCCCAGCCCGCGCGCGAGCTCACCTTTTACGTACTGCATGAACTCGTTTACTTCCCGTTGCATGCGATCCATCTTGCGGCGCATGTTGAGGATGATCTCGACGCCGGCCAGGTTCACGCCCAGATCGCGCGTGAGCGCCAGAATCGTCTCGAGCTCCTGCAGGTCCTCGTCGGAATAGAGACGCGTGTTGCCTTCCGTGCGCGACGGCTTGATCAGCCCTTCGCGTTCGTAGAGCCGCAGCGTCTGCGGATGAATGTTGTACTTTGAGGCCACGGCACTAATCATGTAGTAGCCACGGCCGGTGCCCTTCGGCTTCGCGGACACGATACCCTCCCAGCTGAAAAGACCTCAGCGGTCGTGGACCAGGGACCGTCGAAAGACCTGTGAGGTCATTTCAACAGCCCATCGAACAGCTCGCGGCGCACGTCCACCTCGTTCAGACGGCCAAATTCCTTCAACAACTCTCGAGACCGTTCGTCCCGAATCGGCGGCAGCACGATCTGCGTCTCGACGATCAGATCGCCCGGCTCCTCGCCGTTCGCGGACGGGACGCCGTGGCCCTGCACGCGGAGGCGGCGTCCCGATGGTGTGCCCGGCGGAATACGGAGCCGCACGGGGCCGTTGAGCGCCGGCACGTCGACCCGCGCCCCGAGCGCGGCCTCGTGCACGGCGAGCGGCAGCGTCAGATGCAGGTCGCGGCCGACCCGGCGCAGAAACCGGTGCTCGCCCACATCGACCGTGACATACAGGTCGCCGCTCGGCCCGCCCCGGGCGCCGGCGTGCCCGCGGCCGGGCACGGCGACACGTGCTGCTCTTTCGATGCCCGGCGGCAGGGCGATGGTTACAACCTCGCTGCGCGACTGCAGGCCGATGCCCGCGCAGGCGCGGCAGGCCTGCGTCGTCAGCCGACCGCTGCCGGCGCACCTCTCACACGCCGTCGTGAACACCATGTGCCCGCGCGCAAAACGCCGGGCCCCTTGTCCCCCGCACGACGGACACGCGATGGCCGCACGCGGCACGCGGCCGTCTCCGCCGCACGCCTGGCATCGTTCCTGACGAAGCACGCTCAGCGGAAACTGCCCCCCGCTTACCGCCTCGATGAACGACAGGTCGAGGGTCACCTCGAGGTCGCCGCCGCGCGACGGCGTCGTGGCCTCGCGAGCGGCCTGGTGGAAGACGCCCGCGAACAGCTCGGCGAACGTCGCGGCCAGCGGCCCTTCGGCCGGCGCCGAGAAGTCGAATCCCTCGAACGAAACCGCCGACTCGACGGGCACTTGGGCGCGCGTCGCGCCGAGGTCGTACTCGCGGCGCCGCTCGAGATCGGCCAGCACCGCGTAGGCGTGCTGAATCTGGCGGTACATCTCCTCCGCGACGCGATCGCCGGGATTGACGCCCGGGTGATAGCGCCGCGCGAGGCGCCGGTACGTCCGCTCGATCTCGTCGGCGGACGCGGCGCGGTTCAAGCCAAGCAGGCGGTAGAGATCCATAGCCGTGTGCGATCCGGTGAGCGGGCGCTGCCCCGCTCACCGGATACGACTGGTTACTTCTTGTCTTCGACGACTTCCGCGTCGATGACGTCGTCGGCCTTGCCGTTGCCGCCGACCGGTCCGGCCTCACCCGCGTCGGGACCCGGAGCGGCGCCCGGCGCTGCGCCGGCGGTCTTGTAGAGATTCTCGCTGGCGCGCTGCTCCGCCTTGATCAGGGCCTCGAGCGTGCGGGCGATGGCCTTCGAGTCGTTCGTCTCGAGCGCCGCCTTGAGGTCGTTCGTCGCCGCTTCGATCGCCAGGCGATCGGCCGGTTCGAGCTTGTCGCCGGTCTCCTTGAGAAACCGCTCCGACCGGTAGACGGCCTGATCGGCGCTGTTGCGCGTCTCGACCGCTTCGCGCCGCGACTTGTCTTCGGCCGCGTGCGACTCGGCGTCCCTCATCATTCGCTCGACCTCTTCCTTCGAGAGGCCGCTCGACGAGGTGATCGTGATCTTCTGTTCCTTGAGCGTGCCCTTGTCCTTGGCCTGGACGTTCACGATGCCGTTCGCGTCGATGTCGAAGGTGACCTCGATCTGCGGGATGCCGCGCGGCGACGGCGGAATGCCGTCGAGGTGGAACTTGCCGAGCGTCCGGTTGTCGCGCGCCATCGGGCGCTCGCCCTGGAGCACGTGCACTTCCACGCTCGTCTGACCGTCGGCCGCCGTCGAGAAGATTTCGCTCTTCTTCGTCGGGATCGTGGTGTTCCGTGGAATGAGAGACGTCATCACCCCGCCCAGCGTCTCGATGCCGAGCGACAGCGGCGTCACGTCGAGGAGGAGGAGATCCTTCACCTCGCCCGACAGCACGCCCGCCTGGACCGCAGCGCCGATGGCCACGACCTCGTCAGGATTTACGCCCTTGTGCGGATCCTTGCCGAACAACTCCTTGACGATCGCCTGGACGCGCGGGATACGCGTAGACCCGCCGACCAGCACGACCTCGTCGATGTCGGCGGGGCTCATGCCCGCATCGGACATCGCCTGCTTGCAGGGACCGACGGTCTTCTGGAGCAGATCTTCGATCAGCCCTTCGAGCTTGGCGCGCGTCAGCTTCATCGAGAGATGCTTCGGCCCGCTCGCGTCGGCCATGATGAACGGCAGGCTGATGTCGGTCTCCATCACCGTGGAGAGCTCCATCTTCGCCTTCTCCGCCGCTTCCTTGAGGCGCTGGAGCGCCATCCGGTCCTTCGTCAGGTCGAGGCCTTCCTGCTTGCGGAACTCGCCGACGATCCAGTCGATGATCCGCTGGTCGAGGTTGTCGCCGCCCAGATGCGTGTCGCCGTTCGTGGCTTTCACTTCGACGACGCCTTCGCCGACTTCGAGGATCGAGATGTCGAACGTGCCGCCGCCGAAGTCGTACACGGCGATCTGCTCGTTCTTCTTCTTGTCCAGTCCGTACGCCAGCGCGGCCGCGGTCGGCTCGTTCACGATGCGCAGCACTTCGAGGCCGGCGATCTTGCCGGCGTCTTTCGTCGCCTGCCGCTGTGAGTCGTTGAAGTACGCGGGAACCGTAATGACCGCCTGGCTCACCGACTGACCGAGATAGTCCTCCGCAGCCTGCTTGAGCTTCTGCAGAATCATCGCGGAGATCTCGGGCGGCGGAAACGGCTTCGACTGCCCCTCAATCTGGATGGCCACACCCTCGTTGTCGCGTACCACCCGGAACGGGATCATCTTCATTTCTTCCGAGACTTCGTCCAACCGCCGGCCCATGAACCGCTTGATCGAGAACACGGTATTCTCGGGGTTCGTCACGGCCTGGCGCTTCGCGACCTGCCCCACCAGCCGTTCGCTGCTCTTCGTAAAGGCGACGACCGACGGCGTCAGGCGGCCGCCTTCGGAGTTGGTGATGACGACCGGCTCACCACCCTCCATGACGGCGACCACCGAGTTGGTGGTACCCAGGTCGATTCCAATAATCTTGCTCATGAGAGATCTCCTCTGCCACGCTCCTTGCGTGAAATCTTAGTATAACGGATTATAGAAAGCTTAGTGTCTAATTGTCAATACTCAATTCCCGTTCTGAAATCGACCGGCCCAAACAGGGCTCACCCCTCCAGGGAGCTGAGCTGCCAAATCGAGCGCGGCGCAAGGATGTTGGACCTCCGCGGGACAGATCTCCAGCATCGGAGCCGTTGAACCTTTTGAGCCTCCGAGACTTGGGGCTTTGAGCCTTTGGCTCTATGATGTGAAGAGCCGCCTGCCTGACGTGTGAGGACGCCTATGAACTGCCTTCGTCTGGTCGGGCGAGGTTTTCTCGTTCTCCTGTGTGCGAATGTCGTCCTGACTGCTCAGACGAGCTCGCAGCCCTCGGATCAATACCCACCGCCTCCGACGCAAGAGACGACGGCCGTGTCGCTCGAGACGCCGGACTACGCCAACGACACTCCCGCGCACATCGCCGTCGTCGACGGAACCGCCACGATCGAGCGAGACGGACGTGTCGAAAAGGCCGAGGAGAACATCATTCTGCTCGCCGGCGATCGGCTGCGCACCGAGCGCGGCCGCGTCGAAGTGTTGTTTGACGACGGCAGCGCCCTCGATCTCGATCACGACACGCGGCTCGATCTGATGTCGGATTCGCTCGTGCGGCTGCTCGCCGGCCGCATTCGCCTGACGATTGCGCGCACGACCAACGCGCTCGACTACCGCGTCGATGCAGCGCCCGGATCCGTCTGGATCAAGGCCGCGGGAGATTACCGAATCGGCCTCAGCGACACGCGGTCCGGGGACGTGGAGCTCGGCGTCACCGTGCTGCGCGGATCGGCGGAGCTGCGCAATACCCACGGCATGACGCTCGTGCGCGCGGGCACGTACGCGGCGGTGACCGCGAGCACGGCGCCCTCGCTGCCTTTGGTCTCGAACTCGGCTCTGTGGGACGAATTCGATCGGTGGGTCGAAGATCAACGTGACGGGCGGTACGGCGTCGAGTCGGTCCGCTACCTCCCCGAAGAGATCCGTTACTACGGCGGCGCGTTCGATCAGTACGGCTCCTGGGATTACATCCCGGTCTACGGCCACGTCTGGTACCCCAGGGTAGCCGTCGGCTGGCAGCCGTATTACCACGGACGATGGTCGTTCGCGGCTCGATTCGGCTGGTTCTGGGTGGGCTTCGATCGGTATTGGGGCTGGCCCACGCATCACTATGGACGCTGGGGATACGGGTCGAACCGCTGGTTCTGGATTCCGGGACACCGCTGGTCGCCCGCGTGGGTGTCGTGGGCGTACGCGCCGGGCTACGTCAGCTGGTGTCCGCTCGGGTTCGACAATCGTCCGGTGATTGGGATCCACAATGCGTTCGTGGGCAACCCGTGGCCGGGCTGGACGTTCGTGCCGAGAAGGGCGTTCGTGCCAAATGTCCTCGTCGGGCGCCACGCGGTGTTGTCGAACGACATCGCACCCGGGACATCGCGCCAGTTCACGGCGCGCCCAAACGCGCCCGTCGCGCCCGCCGGACTCGTGGCCCGCGCGCAGCCGCTGCGCGCGCCAACACGCAGCTACGCGGTGCCGCGCGGCTCATCGTCTGGTGGTCCGGCGTTCGACAGCGGCGGCGGCGCGGGCTTCGCGACGGCGGGCAGCTCGCCGGGTCAGTCGTCGATCGGGGCATCGCCCTCGCGTCTGCCCACTCGAAGCCCGCAGTCGCGCCCGGGCGGATCGATTTCCGGCGACGGCCGGTCCGATGTGGTGACGCCGTCTGCGTCATCGGACCGCGCGTTCCCACGGCTGGCATCGCCGGCGGCGCAATCGTCCAGGCCCGACTCCTCCGGTTCGCCGAGCCGGACGTCGCGAGCGCGGCCGCAGACGACGCCGGATCCATCGCCCGACCGAGGAGTCAGTGCTCTACCGCGCAACTACAGTCCTGAGCCGAGGCCGAGCTCTGCCGACAGCGCGTTTCGGTCACGCCAGCCGGGTGCGCAGCGCTCCGCGGAACCGAACGCGCCCGAGCCTCGTGCCTTCGAACGGCGCGCCGTACCGTCCGTACCGCGGAACTACAGCCCTGAGCCGCGGCTGAGCTCTCCCGACAGTGGTTTCCAGTCACGCCTGCCGAGCTCGCAACGCTCTGCACCGGAGATCGGCGCGCCGGAGCCTCGTGCCTTCGAACGGCGCGCCGCGCCGGCGGTGCCGCGCAACCGCAGCCCCGCACCACAGCCGTCCGGACCCGGCGGCGGACCACCGTCGCGCTCGTACGGGGCGCCCCGATCCGAACCGCGTTCGGCGCCGCAGGAAGCGCCGCGCGCCGCACCGCCGTCCCGTTCCGCGCCGCAAGGCGGCGGGCCAAGCGCCCAACCGAGCCGGAGGGGAGGAAGGGGCTAGCCGGTTGCTGAAAAACCCAGCAACCTGAACCGAGAACTTCGAACTGCGGAATCTGACCGTCGGCGACGGCTTACACTGATCCTATGCAGCGCTTCGCATCCAGGCTCGTTCAGAGTTTCGGAATCATTGCGCTGTTTCTCGGCGCGGCGCTGCTCGGCACGACCACCGGCGTCCTCTTCGCGTTCGTCGGCGACCTGCCCCAGATCTCCGCGCTGGACGAATATTCCCCCAGCACGATCACGCGTGTGGTCGCGCGGGACGGATCGATCGTCGGCGAGTTCGCGACCGAGCGCCGCACGGTCATCACCTACGAGCAGATTCCCGAAGTCCTGCGCCAGGCGATCGTCGCGGCGGAGGACGGCGAGTTCTTCAGCCATACAGGCGTCAGCATCTCGCGCATCTTCGTCACGCTCGTGAAGGACGTCATCTATCAGCGTGCCTGGGGCGCCAGCACGCTCACGCAGCAGCTCGCCCGCAAGCTGTTCCTGAACGACGACAAAACCTGGGAACGCAAGATCAAGGAAGCGCTGCTCGCGGTCCAGATCGAAAAGCGGTACACGAAGCCTGAGATCTTCACGATGTACTGCAACCAGATGTACTGGGGCCACGGCGCGTACGGCGTCGAAGCGGCGTCGCGGCTCTTTTTCGCGAAGTCCGCCAAGGAGCTCACGCTCGACGAAGCCGCGATGATCGCCGGCATCATCCAGAACAATGTGCGGCAGAGCCCCTACGTGAACATGCAGGCCGCGATGCGCCGCCGCAACTACACGCTCGACCGCATGGTGGACGAGGGGTTCATCACCGCGGTCGATGCCGACGCCGCCAAGAAACGACCGATCGTGACGCGCGGTGCGCCGTCGCTGCCGCCGTCCATCGCCCCCTACTTCCTCGAGACCGTTCGCATGCACCTCGAGGAACGGTATGGCGCGAAGGCGGTCTACGAGAGCGGCCTCGTGGTGAAGACCGGGCTCGATCCCGTACTCCAACGCGCCGCCAACGCCGCGCTCGAGGCGGGGCTCCGGGACCTCGACCGGCAGCGGGGCTACCGCAAGCCGGCGCGCAACATCCTCGACGAAAAACGCGCGCTCGACACCTACCGGCATCCGCGCTGGAACCGTGAACTGGCGAGCGGCGACATCGTGCCCGCGCTCGTCACCGGCGTGGACGGCGGCGTCACGATCCGCGTGCGTGTCGGCCGCTGGAACGGCACGATCGACCGCGCCGGCTACGCCTGGACGAAGCGGAAGGCGGACGACGCCGTCCGCGCGGGCGATCTCGTCGAAGTGAAGCTGGGCAAGCTCGATCCGAACGGGACGTTCACCGCGACGCTCGACCAGGCGCCGAACCTGCAGGGCGCGGTGCTGGCACTGGACAACCACACCGGCCAGGTCCTGGCGATGGTCGGCGGGTTGAACTTCGAGATGAGCCAGTTCAACCGATCGACCCAGGCGCTCCGCCAGGTCGGATCGCTCTTTAAGCCGTTCGTGTTCACGGCCGCGATCGACCGGGGCTACACGGCCACGTCGATGCTGGACGACTCGCCCGCGAGCTTCCCCGCCGGTCCGGGTCAGCCGCCGTACGAACCCAGGAACTACGACCGCGAATACGAAGGGCCGATCACGCTGCGGCGCGCGCTCGAGCAGTCGCGAAACGTGCCGACGATTCGTCTGATGGCCGCGCTCGATCCGAAGAACGTCATCCCCTACGCACGCAACCTCGGCATCGTGTCGCCCCTCCCGCCGTATCTGTCGATCGCGATCGGCTCGGCGGAAGCCTCGCTCCTCGAGATGACGTCGGCCTACTCCGCCTTCCCCAACCAGGGCGTCCGCATGACGCCGACGATGGTGCTGGAGGTGATCGATCGGGAGGGCGACATCCTCGAGCTGCATCGCGCGGAGCCGCACGAGGCGCTGCGCGCCGACACCGCGTACATCCTGACCAACCTGATGCGCGGCGTCGTCCAGCACGGCACCGGCGCCTCGGCCAACGCGCTGAAATGGCCCCTCGGCGGGAAAACCGGGACGACCGACGACTACACCGACGCCTGGTTCGTCGGCTTCGATCCGGACGTCACGATCGGCGTCTGGCTCGGCTTCGATCAGAAGAAGCCGATCGGCAATCGGGCCACCGGCACGCTGGCCGCACTGCCGATCTGGATCACCGTCATGAAGAGCTGGGTCGAGCGCCGCCGGACCGCGCTCCCCGATCCGCCCGACTTCACCCGCCCCGGCAACGTCGTCATCGTCATGACCGACTACGGGCCCGAGGCGTACATCGTGGGCACCGAGCCGCCAGTGAGACAACCCGGCGACTCCTCAAAGTACAAGTAACCTGCCTACAGCGTTTTCCAGATCGGTGTCGCGTGTTCCGGAGCCCGACCTTTGCGAGCGCCGCGAGGCGCGCGCACTTTGGGTCGAGCGGAGCACCTCTCATTCTTCGTCGGCGTCCGCCTTTTCGAGTTTCCCAAGCGCCTTTTTCCTGAGGTAGGCCTTGATGAACTCGTCGAGATCGCCGTCGAGGACGCGCGTGACGTCGCCGACCTGGAGTTTGGTCCGGTGGTCCTTGACCATCTGGTACGGTTGCAGGACGTAGCTGCGGATCTGGCTGCCGAAAGCGATGTCTTTCTTTTCGCCGCCGATCTGATCGAGACGATCCTGCTGCTCTTTCAGCCGAAGGTCGTAGAGGCGCGACTTCAGCACCTTCATGGCAGACGATCGATTCTTGTGCTGCGAGCGTTCGTTCTGGCACGAGACCACGATGCCGGTCGGCAGGTGCGTGATGCGGACGGCGGAATCCGTGACGTTGACGTGCTGGCCGCCCGCGCCGCTCGACCGGAACGTGTCGATGCGGATGTCCTTCTCCTCGATCTCGATGTCGATGTCGTCCGGGAGCTCGGGCCAGACGTACAGCGAGGCAAATGACGTGTGGCGCCGCGCCGCCTGATCGAACGGCGAGATGCGCACCAGCCGATGGACGCCGGCTTCGGCCGTCAGCAGGCCGTAGGCGTAGTCGCCCGAGATCGTGAGCGTCGCGCTCTTGATGCCGGCTTCGTCGCCGGGCTGCATGTCCATCACCTCACGTTTGAAGCCGCGGCGCTCGGTCCACCTCACGTACATCCGCAGCAGCATCTCGGCCCAATCCTGCGACTCGGTTCCGCCGGCGCCGGGATGGATCGAGAGAATCGCGTTCTTGCGATCGAGGTCGCCGGCGAGCATCGTCCGAATCTCGCCGTTCTGGATGTCGCGCTCGTACGCTTCGAGGCCGCGCGTGAGGTCGTCACCGACCTCCTCGCCCTGGCGCGCCCACTCCAGCAGCACACCGAGATCGTCGCCCTGCTTCCGAAGCGACTCCGCGAGCGACTTGTCGTCCTGAAGGCGCCGCCGCTTCTGCAGGATCTTCTGCGCGGCGGCCTGATCTTTCCAGAAATCGGGCGCGGTGATGCGCGTTTCGAGCTCGGTCAGCTCTTTGGAGACACGCGCTTCGTCAAAGACTCCTCCGCAAATCGGCTGCGCGCGTGGTGAGGTCGTCGAGAGAACGAACTTGCTCGTCAAGGGTCATGGGAAAAGGCTCGGGGGCTCAGAGCTGAAAGACCAAAGGCTAAAAGGTTCACAGGCGAAAAGGCTTAGGGCTCGAAAACAAGCCATGCCTCGAGACATAAGAGCTTATTGGCGCCGTCGGCGCAAGGGCCAGACCAGGACAATGACCAGGCCGGTCACGGCCGCCGACGCGTAGGCGACGACGTCACCGACGTCGCTGTAGATCGTGCGCCGGTCGTGGAGCCTGACGTCGACGGTGATGGCCATCGTCTCGAAAAGCGGCGTGGCGCGCAGCACACGGCCGTACGGATCGACCGCGCCGCTGATGCCGGTGTTGGCGGCGCGCACCACGTACCGGCCTTGCTCGACGGCTCGGATGGCGCCCTGCTCGAAGTGCTGGTACGCCGCGGACGAGCGGCCGAACCAGGCGTCATTCGTGATGGTCACGAGGAGTTGGCTGCCCCGGCGCACGAAGGCCCGCGCGATCCAGGGCGCGATCGACTCGTAGCAGATCGCGACGCTCATGCGCCGCCCTTCGACGTCGAAGACAACCGGCTCGGTGCCGGCGCTGAAATCGCTGACGGCTTCGACCAGCGGGCCAACGAAGAACAGAATTCGCTTGAAGGGAACGAACTCACCGAACGGCACGAGCCACATCTTCCGGTACGCGCGAACGGACCGGCCGTCCACGCCCACGTGCACCGCCGAGTTGTAGGACATCTCACGCCCGTCGGGCGTGCGTTCGATTTCGTCCGTGCCGATGAGAAACGGCGTCCGCGATTCGACGGCGAGCCGGCGCACGGGCGCGGCCATGGCGCCGTCGATGTTGAAGAAATACGGCGTCGCGGCTTCGGGCCAGATGACGAGCGCGGCGCCGCTGCCGATCACCTGCCGGCTGAGATCGAGGTACCGTTTCGCAATCGCGTCGCGAAACGCCGGATTCCACTTCTGTGACTGATCGACGTTGCCCTGAACGAGCCCGACGCGCAACACCGTGCCGCTTTCGGTGAGCGTGCCGCGCGCGACGCGGAACATGCCCGCGGCGGCGATCACGACGATGAAGAGCATGACGCCACCCGCGGCCCACCGGTGCCCCGAACGCTGCGTGAGCGCCACCACGGCAGCGGCGGTTCCGACGAGCGCGACGATGGCCGAAAGGCCGTAGACGCCGACCACGCTCGCGGCCTGAACGACGGGAATGACGGTCGCCTGTGACGTGCCGAGCATCACCCACGGAAACCCGCTCAAAAACCACGAGCGGACCCATTCACCGCCGACCCACAGGCACGGCGCCAGCCACACGCCCGCAATGCCCCAGCGGCGAACGGACGCGGCGACGAGCAGCGCGAACACGCCGGGATACAGAGCCAGGTATGCGACGAGCAGTACTCCCACGAGCGCGGCCACCGGCGTCGCGAGTCCGCCGTAGGTCGCCATCACGTTCACGACCCAGTAGAGCGTGCCGCCGAAGTACACGGCGCCTGTGACGACGCCCAGACGGAACGGACGCGCCAGCGACGGCCCTCTCGCGGACAAGACGGCGGCCACGATCAGTGGAGAGATCGCAATCCACGCGAACGCGGGATGTCCGAATTTTGGAAAGCTGGCAGCGAGCAGCACACCAGCGAGGAGAGCCAGAGCCGCGTTCACGATCGTGTCGCCGGGACGCGGCGGCCGGAGGTCAGCGTGCCTGGACGGCGGGTGACGAAAACCCCTCCCGCGCGAGGCGCGCGGCAATTTGCTCCGCCTCGGGGCGTTTGGCGAACGGGCCGACACGGACGCGGTAAAGGCCGCGGGCCGGATTGCCGACGAATGCCGGATACCCCTTGGTCTTCAGGTCCGAGGCGAGCTTGTCGGCCCCTTCCCGGCTCTTCAGCGCCATCACCTGAACGACCCAGCCGCCGGTGGCTGGAGGCTTGGCCGCCGGCTTGGGTGCCGGTTCGGCTGGCTTTGTCGTCGCGGCAGGAGCGGACGTCGAACCGGGCGGCGGCGTGGCCTGCGCGGGCGGCTGCTTCTGTGGCGCGGGTGGATTCTGGGCCTGAGGTTTCATCGGCGGCGGCTCGGTTGGCGGCGGCGCGGCCGGAGGTGCCGCGGACGGCGGCGTCTGCTCCGGTGGCGGCGCGGGTGGCGTCGCACCGCGGGCCGCTCTGCCCTGTCCCTGCAGCGTGTCGTGATAGCTCAGTTCCGCGGGCGGCGGCGTCGCGGGCGGCGGCGCAGTCGCGACAACGGTGTCGGTGGGCGCGCCCGTATCGACCGTCGCGCCGGCGACCGTCAGACCGCGGACGCCGCGGCCGACCGAAACACCCAGCAGAAAGATGACGACGGCAAGACCAACGGCGGAGATGAACAGGAAGACGAGCTGCTTCCCGCTCAGCTGGATCTCATGAAAGTTCTGATCCGACATTGCGGTGACCTGATGGTAACACCAATCCGAAAATCACTTGACTGACGCGGTAGGCTGCGCGCCCCATCCGCGTTTGAAAATACGCGCGCCGACGATACCACGGCGAGTCACGCGACTGTCCGCCTATTGACGCGGCCTCGCCGCCGATCTTCTTCAGCAGTTCGCGCGCCCCGGCCGACTGCGGATCGAGCCTGAGCGCGCGCTCCGCTTCACGCCGCGCCGAGTCTTTTTCTCCGGCTTCGAACAGCGCTTCCGCGAGCGCGAGGCGCGCCTGCGCGGTTTCCCGGCACCAGATCGCGACCTTGAACTCGTCGATCGCTTCGTTCAGCCGGCCGCCTCGCAGGTGCAGCCGGCCCGCGAGCAGGTGCGGTTCGTCTTCGTACGGCGCCAGGTAGATCGCGCGCCGGAGCTCGTCGAGCGCCTCGCGATCTTTCTGCTGGTCGAAGAGGCGGCGGCCATTCGACAGGTGGAACTTCGCCGTGTCCTGCTGATCGCGCTGCGTCGGGTTGGCGATCACGGCATCGGCGCGCCGGCTGGCGCTGGCTTCGAGGTCATCCTGTGTCCGCTCGAGACCCGGTGGCACCTTCGCCGACGGGGCGGCGCCCGTGAGCTCCGCAGATGTGCCGAGCAGACGGGCCAGTTCGAACTCACGCTGCGCTTCGACCGTCTTTCCCGCCGCGGTGAGCACGGCGCTCATCACGAGGTGCGCATCGCCATCCGCCGCGTCGTACCTGACGACTTCACGCAGCCAGAACAACGCCGACTGACTGTCGTTGGCGAGTGCGAACGCATACCCGAGATTGAACACGTAGTCCGTGTTCGCCGGATCCCGATCGGTGGCGCGCCCGAAGTACACAGTCGCCGCGTTCGGCCCGTGGGCGGGCGCCGCGCGGCGAAGCTGGAGAATGCCCAGCGCGTTGGAGATGCCGGGATCCGGCCGCTCACCATAGAGCGCGTTCAGGGCGCTGAACGCGCCGTCGAAGCGCTTGAGCTCGATGAGCGACAGCGCGACGGCGAAGCGCGCGCGACGCGAGTCCGGGGTTCCCGCCGGCACGGCGTTGGCGGCCGCCAGCGCCTTGTCGTGCGCACCCTGCGCGGTGTACGTGTCCCAGAGCGCGATCAGGATGCGGGGATCGCGCGGCGCATACGTCAGCGCCGACTCGAAAAAACGTTGTTGAGTGGCCGGTGTCGCCGCCACCAGGCCCTTGACGTAACTCTCGAAGGCCTCGAGGGAGAGCGCCTGCGCGCGCGCGGTCGGCGTCGCAAGCGGACGGCCCGTGGACGCCGCGACGCGCTCGGAGATGCGCTCGAAGAGCCGGAAGATCTCCGTCAACGGCGCCTCGTCGGTGATGTCGGGCAACTGCTGCCCTGTCGTCAAGCGCACGAGCCGGGCCCGGACCGACAATCGCTGACCGAGCAGCTTGATCTCGCCAAACACGATCTCCGACGCGCCCATCAAATCGCCGACCCGGATCGTCGTGGCGCGCGTGAGCGGAAACGACATCGGGAGCTGCAGCCGGTCGAACACCGCCACGCGATCGTCGCGATGCAACACGCCCACGCCGCGGGCGCTGACGCCGTCGGACACGAGCACCGCGGCCGCTTCGCTCAGCCAGCGCGCCGCGCCAACGCCACCGGGCGCTTTGGGGTCCGATTCGGCCGCGAACGGCATCACGAGCACGCGTGACCCGGCCGCGGGCTGTGCCAGCAACGCCGCCGGAGTGAGGCCCACGAACACCAGGGCCAGTGCGGCGGACCGGATCAGTTGTCCGAACCGTGCGCGCAGGTCTGTCATCGGTTCGACCCTCCGCTCTCGACCGCGGCGTGGCGATCACCGAAATCCACACCCATCACGCAGATGCCGCCATCGACAGCGCGACAGCGCTCGGGCCGTCCGCGCGCCGGCACGCCGAACGCGCGCAAGGCCTCTTCCGCGGTCGCCGCGTAAAAACCGCAGAGAGGCATCGATTGCTTGTCGCGAACGGCGCAGAAGAGCGACGCATTGACTTCGAGGTACGCGCGCCCGCGCTTCACATGGCGGCGCGCGTGGCTGCCGCTCGAGACCTCGCGGACGATGTCGGCCGCCACCCGCAGCGCCGCCCGCACGCGCATCGGGCTGGGAAGCGCGGCGAGCAGCCGCCGGCGAAACGGCGACATCGAGGCGACCGTCCATTCGGCGGCCAGCGCCCCTGCCCGCCGCACGACCTGGTCGTAGCCTTCACCTTCCGTGCGCAGAAACCCCAGGACGGCCGTCATGGGCGCGAGGCCGATGCTGCCGTCGTGAAGCGCCTGCGAGTGGAGCCAGTGTTCGTAGAAGTCGAGACGGCGCGGCAACGTCTCTTGAATCGCCTGATGGAGGCACGCCGGGACCAGACGACCTACCCGTGCCTCTGTCATGATCTAGCCATGCGCGCTCACCCGGTCGGCGCCGCGATCCTCGCCGGCGGACAGGCCCGGCGGTTCGGCGGACGCGACAAGAGCCGGCTCGTCGTCGACGGGCAACCCATCATCGTCCGCCAGGTCGAGGTTCTGCAACGCATTACGCCGGACGTCTGCATCGTGGCGGCGGAGGCGGCGCGATTCGCGGATCTCTCGCTTCCAGTTCATGCCGACGTGATTCCCGGGGCCGGTGCGATGGGGGGCGTGTATACCGCGTTGGAGGTTGCCACGAGCGACCGAGTGCTCGTCGTCGCCTGCGATTTGCCGTTTCTCGATGAGCTCATGCTGGGGCGTCTCGTGGAGCTCGCGGCGGCCGCCGACGGCGCCTGGGTGCGCACGCCGGGCGGGGTCGAGCCGCTTCTGGCCTGTTATCGGCGCGAAGCCCGCACAACTATCCGTGCCCAGATCCTCAACGGCCGGCTGAAGCTGGCGGAGCTTGGCGGCGTGCTCCGGATGGCGGAGCTCGGTGGCGGCGAGCTGGAGCGATTTGGGCCAGCGGCCCGCCTCCTGGCCAACATCAACACGCCGGACGATTACGCGCGGATACAATAGCTGCGCGCCTGCCCGGCGCGCCCGGTTTTCTCCCCCATGATGCTTCCCGTGCATGACCGTATCCGGTCGCGAATCCGCGAGGCCCTTCAGGAGGCGTTCAACCTGGCGCCCGCCGATCAGCCCGCCATCGCGATCGAAATGCCGCCGAACCGGGCGCTGGGCGACCTGGGCGTGCCCGTCGCGTTCGAGCTGGCTCGCCGGCTCAAGCGCGCGCCGCGGCAGATTGCCAAGGACCTCGCGGACCGGCTGGGCGCCATCGACGGCGTCCGCCGGGTCGACCCGGCGCCGAACGGCTATCTCAATTTTTTTCTCGACCGGGCCGGATTCCTCGAGACGCAGCTCGCCGGCCGTCCGGACGGGCAGCCCGCGGCAGCCGCCGGGAAAGTCATCGTGGAACACACGGCCATCAACCCCAACAAGGCCGCCCATATCGGGCATTTGCGCAACGCCGCCCTGGGGGACACGCTCGTGCGTGCCCTCCGGTTCCTCGGCCATCCGGTCGAGGTTCAGAACTACATAGACGACACCGGTGTTCAAGTGGCCGACGTCGTCGTGGGGTTCACGGCACTCGAAAACCTCGGTCTCGACGACGTGCGGGCGCTGGTCGATTCCGGCGCCGAACGGTTCGATTACTACTGCTGGGATCTCTACGCGCGGGTGACCGAATGGTATGAGGCCGACAAGTCGCGTCTCGAGAAACGCGCCCACGTGCTGCACGCGCTCGAAGAGGGCGGGAATCCATTCGCCGAGATGGGCGCGCTGGTCGCCGACCGGATCGTGCGGACGCACCTCCGGACGATGGCGAGAATCAACGTCGACTACGATCTCCTCACGTGGGAGGGCGACATCCTCCGCCTGCATTTCTGGACGACGGCGTTCGAGCAACTCAAGTCTCGAAAGGCGGTGTTCCTCCAGACCGAGGGCCGCCTCAAGGGCTGCTGGGTCATGCCGATCGAGGACCCGGAATCGTCGAAACCCGAGCCGGCGGCCTCCGCGGACGACGCGAATAACGACAAGACAGCCGACCCGGACACCGAGCCGGACGCCGAACAGCGCGAGAAAGTCATCGTCCGATCGAACGGAACCGTGACCTATGTCGGCAAGGACATTGCCAATCAGTTCTGGAAGTTCGGCTTGCTGGGGCGCGATTTCCACTATCGGGTGTTCGAGCCGCGCGGGGGCCGTCCGCTCTGGGCCACGACTTCCCTCCCGGGTCAGGACCACGACCACCCCGAATTTGGACGGGCGACGGCAGTCTACAACGTCATCGACTCGCGTCAGGCGTATCTTCAGCAGCTCCTCAAGCAGGCGCTGGCCACGATGGGGTTCAACGAACACGCCGGCAGCTCCACGCACTACTCGTACGAGATGGTGGCGCTCTCGCACTCGACCGCTCGGGCACTCGGTTACCAGGACACGGACAGCTCGGGCAAGCCGTTCGTCGAGGTCTCCGGCCGCAAGGGCCTGGGCGTGAAGGCCGACGACCTGCTCGATCGGCTGATCACGACCGCGCTCGGCGAAGTCACGTCGCGAAATCCGGAGCTCGGCGCCGACGAGCGCCAGCGGATCGCGGAGACGATCGCGACCGCGGCGGTCCGGTACTTTCTGGTGAAGTTCTCGCGCGGCAAGATCATCGTGTTCGACATCGAGGAGGCGCTGAGCTTCGAGGGCGAGACCGGCCCCTATCTCCAATACGCGGTCGTTCGCGCCAACAACATCTTCGCGAAGCTTGGCGAACGCGAAGGCCTGACCGAGGCGGGCGTCATCCAGCAGATCGACTCACTCGGCCGCGAGGCGCTCGACACCGGCGCGGAAGCCGACGAGCTCTGGAGCCTCGTCCTCGAGGCCGCCCGGCTGGACGAGGTCGTCGACGCATCCGTTCGGTCGCTCGAGCTCTCGGTGCTAGCGAAGTACGCGTTCGGCCTCGCGCAGGCGTTCAACGCCTTCTACCATCGTCAGCAGATCCTGCGCGAGGAGCGGCGCGATGCCCGTCTCTGGCGCGCGGCCGGCGTGGCCTACCTGCGCCGGCAACTCACGCGCGCGCTCGACCTGATGGGCTGCGCCGTGCCGGTGCGCATGTGAAGCATCCACTCGTTGCGATCGCGTGGCCGAAGCCCGACTACGTCACGAGCCTCGAGCGTGCGGGCGCGACGGTGCGGGTTCTCGATCCCGTCCTTGACGATCCGGGTGCGGTCCTCGACGCGTGCGACGGGCTTCTGCTCACCGGAGGCGTTGACGTCGACCCCGCCCGCTACGGCGAGGACGAGCGCCATCCGACGGTCGTGGTGGACGCGGCGCGGGACACTTACGAACTGACGCTCGCGCGAGCGGCCCTCGAGCGCGAGATGCCCGTCCTCGCGATCTGCCGCGGCGCGCAGGTCTTGAACGTCGCGGCGGGGGGGACGTTGATTCAGGATCTGCCGAGCGCGATCGTGACGACGATCGACCACGCGATCAATCAGCCGAAGGACGCGATCGCGCACGACGTCACCGTCGCGGCGCACAGCCGGCTGGTGAACTTTCTGAAGACCAGCTCCAAGCGGCCGCATCGCGTGGCCGTCAACAGCCGGCATCATCAGGCTGTCCGGCAGCCGGCGCCCTTCTTCGTGGTCTCGGCGACGGCGCCCGACGGCGTCATCGAGGCGATCGAGATGCCCGACGCGGCGTTCTGCATCGGCGTGCAGTGGCATCCAGAGAATTTCTGGCGGACCGGTGAGTTCGCCGGGCTGTTCCGCGGGTTCGTCGAGGCCGCCCGGGAGCGGCGCTGACCTCGAGAGGCGCCTTGCTGGCGCGAGCCTGCTCCTACGGCTTCGAAAAGCACACGACCGTTTCCACGTGCGGTGTGTTCGGGAAGAAATCGAATGCATCGAGTGACGTCAGCATGTAGCCGGCCCCGATGATCCTGGACGCGTCGCGCGCGAGCGTCGGCGGATCGCACGACACGTAGACCATTCGCGGGACGTTCCAGCGAAGCAGCGCCGCGAGCGCGTCAGATGACACGCCCGTCCGTGGCGGATCGAGAATGACGACGGCGGGCACGGGATCGATCCTGTACGTGACGAAGTACTCGACAGGAGCGTGGACGACCGTCAGCCGCTCGCGCCATGGCGCGGCGTTCGCGTCGAGATCCGATCCGCTCGAGCGGTCGCCTTCCACCGCATGACCCGCTGCCCCATGGCCCGCGAGGGCGACGGCGAACAGACCGACACCTGAATACAGATCCACGAACCGATCGCCGTGACCCAGATCGAGCACCCGGCGCACCAGGTCGCCCAGCAGATACCGGTTGCCCTGGAAGAACGAGGACGCCTTTCGCGACCAGCTGATCGGGCTGGAAATTGGCGGCGCGCCGCCGAACACGTGCGACGCGTTGTCCGTGACGCTCGCGGCGCCGGCGAGCGTGATCGTCCGGCCCCGGATCGCGGTGGTGAGACCGCCGACGCCTTCAGGAAGCGCGAAGTGTCGGCTCAGATCGTCGAGCCGCGCTCCGTCGCGCGCCTCGAGGTGCAGCACGCGTTCGGAGGCGGCGACGTTTTCGGCGACCACCACCGCCTCGCACTCCGCGGCGCGGCTGGCGAGCGACTGGACCGTGCGCTCGACGGCGGCCACGCCGTCCGGGCCGAGCTGACCGGTCGCGCCGGCGTCGCACAGGTCGTGCGTGCCGGTCCTGAAAAAACCGGCGCGCCCGCCGCGCACGTGCAGCCGCGCGCGCAAGCGATACGCGGTTTCGGGTGAGGGCGCGACGACGGGGGCGGCATCCAGCGTGATCGACCCGATTCGCCGAAACGCATCGGCGATGACCTCGCTCTTGAGCTGGACCTGACGTTCGTACCGGATGTGGGCGTACGCGAGGCCGCCGCAGGCAGGGTCGGTGAGAGGATCGCGCCGGTCGGGGCTTGGCGTCACGATCTCGACGACGTCGGCCCAGACAGCTTGCCTGGTCTCGCGCGTCACCCGGACGCGCACTTCCTCGCCCGGAATCGCCCCCGCCACGAAGACCACCCTGCCCTCGATCCGGGCCAGCATCCTCCCGCCGGCGACGGGGCGAAGAACGGGGACGGGACTTTTTTCCACAGAATGGGCCCTCCAGGTGCCAGACGTCGCCTGCGACGTCTGGCACCTTGACCCTCTATTCTGTGGAAAAAAGTCCCGTCCCCCTACAGCGTCGGCAATCCATATCGGTCCCGAAGCAGACGATCGGCGTTGGCGCCGACCGCGCGGGGCCAGGCGTCGCGGGAGAGACGGCCGCGATAGTGGACGAGCTCGGATTCCGCTTCGCGGCGGACGCTCTCGAGGATGGCGGTGGGCGCGAAGGATTGCAGTCGGTCGGCCAGTTGGTCGTCCAGCAACTGGAGGCGCTGCGCGATTTCCTCGCGGATGGGACCGCGGGCCTTCCGCGCGACATCGCGAAGCTCGACCAGTTCCTGCAGCACCAAATCGAGCGCCTCACGCAAATCGTCCGGCAGGTCGACCCGGCTCATGGCGCGCGACATGCGATCAACCGCGCGATCCAGGTGGCGGGTCAGCGAAGGACGTCGCGCCTTCCGATCTTTCTGGTCTTCCTGACTATCGGAGTCCGCGTCCTGCCCCGCCCCTCCAGCAGCGGCGCCCTCAGCAATCGCCTCACCACTTTCGGCGCCTTCGCTTCCCAGCAGGCCGACGGCGCGCCGCCAGTTTCGATACACCTCGCGCACGTCCGCTTCGCAGAATTCGAGCCGCAAAGGCCGCGTAGAGTTTCCGAGCCGGTGGCGCTCGGCCTTCAGGTCAATCCCGCGTAACACGACGCTCGCGGGAACCCCCGCTTCGGCCCATTGCCGCACCAGCTCGAACGCCGGGCCGACGATGCGGATCAAGTGCCCGCCATTCACACGCGTGAGGTGGTCCTCAACGGTGCGGCAGTACTCTCCGACGTCGACGGTCATTCGATCCATTCCTCAATCCTCGACCCGCGCGCTCTCTAAGTTCGCGCGTTCAGACCGCGCATTTCAGCGGCCTGCTAGAGCTCGCTGCTCACGCCGAGCCGATCCCAACGGACCTCTCCGGCAATGAGCCGCTCGATTCTGCCGGCCGATTCGACCAGCAGGGCGCCGGAGTCATCGAGGCCGCGCGCGAAGCCGAACCGCTCCATCCCCTGATCGTCCCACCGGACGCGCGCGCCGTGAAGCCCTGCTCGCCCGAACCGGCGCCATTCATCGCACACCCACGCGCGATCACCTGCGCGTAGTCGCGCCAGGATTCCGTTCAACTCGGCCAGCACCTCGACCACGAGCCGGCTCCGTTCGATTGGCCGCCCGAGCTCGGCCTCGATCGACGTGACCACGTTCGCGAGCTCCGGCGGCGCCGCCGTTGGCTCCAAGTTCACGCCGATACCGACGACGAGGGCCTCGATCTCCGCGCCGCTCCCTGCCGACTCGCAGAGGACGCCGCCAACCTTGCGCCACGGTTGACCAATGACGAGATCGTTCGGCCATTTCAGACCGATCGGCAGCGCCGAGACCGTGGTCACGGCGCGCGCCACCGCCACGCCGGCGGCGAGCGTCGTCAGTGCCAGCCAATCGACCGAGCCGGGCCTGACGATCGCGGACAGATACATCCCGGCGCCCGGCGGCGAGAACCATGTGCGGCCGAGCCTGCCGCGGCCCGCGTGCTGCCGGTCGGCCAGAACGGAGGTACCCTCGACCGCGCCCGTCGCGGCGAGGCTCAGCGCGATGTCGTTCGTCGAACCGACCTCGTGAAAATAGTGGAGGCGCCGGAACTCACCGAGCCGCGTGTGTTCCCCGTCGACGGCCGCCGCCAGATCGCGAGGCAGTTGATCCGCACTCATGCTCGCCCGCGCTATTCCGTGTGAATCTCCAGGCTCAGGTCCGCGGCGGGCGCCGAGTGCGTCAGCGCGCCGACCGAGACGCAATCGGCTCCGAGACCAGCGATCACCCGGAGCCGGTCGAGCGTCACCCCGCCTGAAATCTCGACGCGCGCCCGGCCGCCAATCCTCGCGACGGCGTGCCGAACCAGCGCGTCCGACAGATTGTCGAGCATGATCACGTCCGCGTTGGCCTGAAGGGCGTCGTCGACGTCGGTCAGGCTCTGCGTTTCCACTTCAATCGGCAACCCCGGCCGCCGCGCGCGCGCCCGTCGGACCGCCTCGACGATACCGCCGGCGACCCGGATGTGATTGTCCTTGATCAGCACGCCGTCGTGGAGCCCGGACCGGTGATTCACGCCGCCGCCGCAGCGCACGGCGTATTTGGCCAGCGCGCGCATCGTCGGCACGCTCTTTCGCGTGTCGAGCACGGCGATGCGCCCCCCGGACTCCTCGACGAACTGTCGCGTGAGCGTCGCGATGCCGGACATGTGCTGGAGGAAATTCAGCGCCGTGCGCTCCGCGGCGAGAAGCGAGGCCGCGCGGCCGCTCACACGCGCGCACGTATCCCCGGGCTCACACGCATCGCCGTCCGCCTTGACCGATTCGAGCACGGTCTCGGCGTCGATCTGATCGAACACTTCCCGCGCGACGTCGAGCCCGGCCAGCACGCACCGGCTCTTGGCCAGAAGAATGCCGCGCGCCCGCACGTCGGCGGGGACGATCGCCTCGGTCGTGATGTCGCCGGCGCCGAGGTCCTCGGCAATCGCCCTGCGCACCAGGTCGCGATACAGAGCCGGATCGAGCGCGGTCATGACCCGGCGGGCGTGGCGAAATCGACGCTCGGCTCCGGCCCGAACGTCACGCGGGCCTGCGTTGCGTTGTTCCCCGCGAGCACGTCGTCGGACACACGCGGCCAGTCGGCTTGCACGGCGTCAGGCAGGCTGACGGCGGCCACGGGCACGCTGAACGGCAGTTTCCGAAGCGAGCGTTCCCTCCGGATGAACGCGGTCACGTCGGACGCATGGCGTGCGGCCCGATCGGCGTCCGCGTCGGTCGTCCCACCGAGCAACTGTGTCAGCTCAGATTCGTGCGGCCACGGTGCGCGGTGAATGGATCCCGATTGCCACCAAGACCAGACCTCCTCGGTGACGAACGGCAGAAACGGCGCGAACAGCCGCAAGGTGACGGACAGCGCGGCCAGACATCCGGCCGTCGCCGAGGCGGCGTCGGCGCCTTCGCCCGCGCGGCGGCGCTTGACGTGCTCGATGTGATCGTCGCAGAACCACCAGAAACACGCTTCGATCTCGCGCAGCGCGGCGGTGTAGTCGTAGGCCTCGAAACCTGCGGTCGCATCGCGCACGAGCGCCGCGAGTCGCGTCACCATGCCGCGGTCGAGCGCGTGCGTCAGCGGCCCGGTCGGCCCGGTCTTGGCGAGGACGAACTTCGACGCGTTGAGCAGCTTGATCGCGAGCCGACGGCCGACCTGCATCTGGCCAGCGTCGAACGCGGTGTCCACGCCGGGTCCGCCCTTCGCCGCCCAATAACGGACGGCGTCCGAGCCGTGCTGCTCGAGCAGGCCCATCGGCGTGACGACGTTGCCCTTGGACTTCGACATCTTCTTGCGATCCGGATCGAGCACCCAGCCGGAAATTGCGGCGTGCTTCCACGGCAGCACGTGCTCTTCGAGGTGCGACCGGAGCACGGTCGAGAACAGCCACGTGCGGATGATGTCGTGCGCTTGCGGGCGAAGGTCCATCGGGAACGTCTGCTTCCAGAGCGCTTCGTCGCGCCGCCAGCCGCAGACGATGAACGGCGACAGCGACGACGTGGCCCACGTATCCATGATGTCCGGATCGCCGGCAAATCCGCCCGGGACGTTTCGCTGCCCGGCCGCGTAGCCGTCGGGCACGTCGGTTGACGGATCGATCGGCAGCCGATCCTCGGACGGCACCAGCCGCGCGTCGTAGTCGATCGATCCATCCTCGCGCACGCGGTACCAGACGGGAAATGGCACGCCGAAGAAACGCTGCCGGCTGACGCACCAGTCGCCCGCGAGCCCGTTCACCCAGTTCTCATAACGTGCGCGCATATGCTCCGGAATCCAGTGGAGCTCACGGCCGCGCTCGAGGAGCTGCGCCCGCACGTCCATCGTCTTGATGAACCATTGCCGGCTCGTGACGATCTCGAGCGGCCGGTCGCCCCTCTCGTAGAACTTCACGTGATGCGTGATCGCGCGTGGCTCGCCGATGAGCCGTCCCGTTTCGCGGAGCTGCTCGGCGATACGCGTGCGCGCCTTGACGGCTGAAAGTCCGGCCAGGGCGTCGTAGTGTCGCTGCGCCTCGCCGGCGTCGAGCGACTCCCAGCCCGTTCCGCCCCACACGATCGGACGCAGGGCGCCGTTGGCCTGAATCACGGCGCGGACCGGCAGACCGAGCTCGCGCCACCACGTGACGTCCGCCACGTCGCCGAATGTACAGATCATCGCCACGCCGGTCCCTTTTTCGGGATCGGCGAGCGGGTGCGCCCTGATGGGCACCGGCATTTTGAACAGCGGCGTGACCGCCTCGCGACCAATCAGCGCCTTGTAGCGCTGGTCATCCGGATGCGCGACGAGGGCGACGCACGCGGGGATGAGCTCAGGCCGTGTGGTCTCGATCTCGACCGAGCCGTCGCCGTTCCTTAGATCGAACCGGATGCGATGATACGCGCCGGGCATCTCGCGATCCTCGAGCTCGGCTTGCGCAACCGCGGTCCGGAAGTCCACGTCCCAGAGCGTGGGCGCCTCGAGCTGATATGCGCGGTTTTTGGCCAGGAGGCTGAGAAACGCGCGCTGCGAGACCCGGCGCGCGTCCTTGCTGATCGTTGCGTACGTCAGCGCCCAGTCAACCGACAACCCGAGGTGACGCCACAGCGCTTCGAAGACCTTTTCGTCTTCGGCGGTGAGCGCGGCGCACAGCTCGACGAAATTTGGACGCGAAACGGCCATGGGCGGCGCACCCTTGGCCGGCGAACCGGCGGCGCTGGACTGCACGATGCGCTCGAGTAGCCCGGCCTCGTACGGCAGCGACGGATCGCACCGCACACCGTGGTAGTTCTGGACGCGGCGTTCGGTCGGCAGTCCGTTGTCGTCCCAGCCCATGGGATAGAACACCGCGCGGCCCCGCATGCGCTGAAAACGGGCGATGAGATCGGTGTGCGTGTACGAAAAGACGTGGCCGACATGGAGCGATCCGCTGACGGTCGGCGGCGGCGTGTCGATCGAATACACTCGCGCCCGATCGGCGGAACGGTCGAATCGATAGATGGCGTCAGCGTCCCAACGCGCTTTCCATTTCTGTTCGAGACCCTCCAGGACGGGTTTGTCGGGAACCTTGCCGGCGACGGGCATCCCAACAGCGTAGACGGATTCGATGGGCGGACGCTACCGGAGGGAATGCGAATCGGGGAATTGGGGAATTGGGTAATTGAGTAATTGGGGAATTGGGTAATTGAGTAATTGGGTAATTGCGTGACGGAGCGCGAGCTAGTCGGCGCCCTTGATTTTTTCGAGCTCTTCCCGGACGAGCTGCTCGGCAACGTCGACGACCGTGCGACGGACCGTCTGATCGGTCATCGCGGCGAGTACGCGTTGGACGGCCTGCTCGATCTGCGAGTCTGGCACCTGCGCTGAAACCGGCGCCGGACGATGCTCTTCCGCCTCGGCGACGAGGCGTCGCACGATCGGCTCGACGGCGCCTTCAGAAATGCCGGCGGTCGCGGGCAGCTTGGCCTGCTCGGTTTCGAAGACACGGCGCGCCGTGGCCGCCACCTCGCGCTCGGTCCACACCGGCACGGGCGGCTCGTTCGCGCGTTCGGACGCGTAGACCCGCCGCGCGGTATGCTCGATGATGTCCTCGCTCATCACGGGGGCGGGCGGCTGTTTGGCCCTCTCGACCTCAAAGACCTTGCGCGCGGTCTTTTCCACCATGTCGCTCGTCATGACCGGCGGCGGCGCCTGTTTGGCCTTCTCGACCTCAAAGACCTTGCGCGCGGTCTTCTCCACTATCTCGTCGGTCATCACCGGCGCGGGCGGGGCCTGCTTGGCGCGCTCCGTCTCGTAGATTCTCCGGGCGGTCTTCTCGATCACGGCTTCGGTGATGGCGGGCACCGGCGGCTGTTTCGCTTTTTCGGTGTCGAACACCTTGCGCGCGGTCTTCTCGATCACCGCTTCGCTGATCGGCGGCGCGGGTGGATGCTTCGCTTTGTCGGTGTCGAGCACCTTGCGCGCAATCTTCTCCACCATCTCGTCGGTCATGACCGGCGGCGGCGGCTGCTTCGCGCGCTCGGCTTCGTAGATCTTGCGGGCCGTGGCCTCGATCGTGGAAGGCGTCACCACCGGCGCGGGTGGATGCTTCGCCTTGTCGGTGTCGAGCACCTTGCGCGCGATTTTCTCCACCATCTCGTCGGTCATCGCCGGCGGTGGCGGCTGCTTCGCGCGTTCGGCTTCGTAGATCTTGCGGGCCGTGGCCTCGATCGTGGCGGACGTCATCACCGGCGCGGGTGGATGCTTCGCCTTGTCGGTGTCGAGCACCTTGCGCGCAATTTTCTCCACCATCTCGTCGGTCATCGCCGGCGGTGGCGGCTGCTTCGCGCGTTCGGCCTCGTAGATCTTGCGGGCCGTGGCCTCGATCGTGGCGGGCGTCATCACCGGCCCGGCCGGCTGCTTGGCCTTTTCGGCTTCCCAGACCTTGCGCGCAGTCGCCTCGATCATCGCCGGGGTCACGACGGGCACTTCCGGCTGTTTGGCTTTTTCAGATTCGAACACCTTGCGGGCCGTCGCCTCGATCGTCGCCTGAGAGATCACGGGCGACCCGGGCTGCCTGGCCTTCTCGGCCTCGAACACCTTGCGGGCGGCCGCTTCGACCTCCGCGGCCGTCATCGCGGGCGTCTCCGGCTGTTTGGCCCGATCGGCTTCGAGTACCTTGCGGACGGTCGCTTCGATCGTCGCCTGAGAGAGCGCCGGCGGCGGCTGCTTGGCTCTGTCGGCCTCGAGCACCTTGCGGATCGTGGCCTCGAGCATCGCCTGGGACGTTGTCGACGTTTCGGGTTGTCTGGCCTTTTCGGTCTCGAAGACCTTCCGCGCGATCGCTTCGATTCCGCCCTGGGTCACCATGGGCTGCGCCGGCGCTTTCGTCTGTTCGGCGGCCATCAGACGCCGGACCAGCGCTTCGATGTGCTCGTCCGACACCATGGCTGGTGCGGCGGCCGGCGCGTACGCGGGCGGCGGAGCCGCGGGTGCCCGCGCGACGGATCCGCGTGAGGGCGTCGACGGCGCGAACGGCATCTTGGCGGGCGATGCGACCGCCGGTCTGGTGGGCTCCGGTCGTTTGGCGGCCGGCACGGAGGCCGCCGCGGCCGCCATCACTGGCGGCCCGCCGTTCCTCAGCAGTTCCTTGACGCGCGTGACGAGCTGCTGCGGCTCGAACGGCTTCATGATCACGCCGTCGCAGCCGATGCTCTTCACCCGCTCCTGGTCGACGGGCTCGAACGCGCCGGCCAGCAGCAGCACGGGCACGTGACCGAGCCTGGGGTTCTTCTTGACGTGCGTCGCGACGGCGTAGCCATCGACCTCAGGCACCTCGACGTCCACCAGCACGATGTCCGGCTTTTCCGAGTCGAGAAACTGCACGGCGCGGCGGCCGTCGTTCACCGAGACGACGCGCACGTCCTCGTGGACGAACGTGAGCTCGACTACGCGTTGGATCGTGACGCTGTCATCGGCGAGGAGCAGAGTTTTGGACATCGGGGAGTCAGAGCGCCTCGGCGCGAGGCTGGACGTTCGCGTTGATGAAATCGACTATGTCCTGCATCGGGCTGCCTGGCAGGAAGACGCCGGCAATCCCCATCGCGCGAAGCTTGGGAATATCGACGTCCGGAATGATCCCGCCGACGAGCACGGTCACGTGGTCCAGCCCCTTCTCGCGCACGAGCTCCATCAGCCGGGGGCAGATGTGCATGTGCGCACCGCTCAGGATCGACAACCCAATCACGTCCGCATCTTCCTGCAGCGCCGCGGCCACCACCTGCTCGGGCGTCTGTCGAAGACCCGTGTAGATCACTTCCATGCCGGCGTCCCGGAGCGCCCGGGCAATCACCTTCGCGCCCCGGTCGTGTCCGTCCAGACCCGGTTTGGCGATGACCACTCGGGTCTTGCGCCGTCGCCCGTCCGCGGAGTCGTCTCTAGTCGTATCGGGCTCCCATCGCAATGCAAGGAGGGTGCCTGCAGTCTCGACGTCCTCGGAGGACGCGCTCGGCGGAACGGGCCGAAATCCGTGATTCCGGGTGCCTGGGCCGTCCGAAGCGCTTGCCGGATACCAAAAGCGTCGTCGACATACCTAAATTGACGGAACTTCCTCATACTCCCCCCAAACTTGTCGGAGGGCGTCGCACATCTCGCCCACGGTCGCGTAGGCGCGCACGCAGTCGAGGAGCGGATACATGGTATTGCCGGTCCCGCGGGCGGTCTCGGCAAGATCGGCCAGCGCCTTTTCCACCCGGCGACTGTCGCGGCGCTGCCGCACCTCGGCCAGTCGCGCCAGCTGCGCATCGGCGGCTTTCTCGTCGATGTACAGGGTGGGCACCGACTCCTCGCCGCCTTCGACGAAGTCGTTGACGCCCACGATGATCTTTTCCTTCTTCTCGACGGCCTGCTGAAACCGGTACGACGATTCGGCGATCTCGCGCTGCGGGTATCCGCGCTCGACCGCCTCGACCATGCCGCCCATCCGGTCGATCGTCTCGAAATAGCGGAGCGCGCCCGCTTCCATGTCGAGCGTCAGCTTCTCGAGGAAATACGAACCGCCGAGCGGATCGACGACGTTGGCGACGCCGCTCTCGTGCGCGATGATCTGCTGCGTCCGGAGGGCGAGCGTCGCCGCTTCGGCGGTCGGCAGCGCGAGCGCTTCGTCGAGCGAGTTGGTGTGCAGCGAGTTCGTCCCGCCGAGCACCGCCGAGAGCGCCTGCAGCGCCGTGCGCACGACGTTGTTGTACGGCTGTTGCGCGGTGAGTGAGACGCCGGCCGTCTGCGTGTGAAACCGCAGCTTCCACGATCGTTCGTTCTGAGCGTGGAACCGATCGCGCATGACGCGCGCCCAGATCTTGCGCGCCGCGCGGTACTTCGCCAGTTCCTCGAAGAAGTCGCTGTGCGCGTTGAAGAAGAACGACATCCGCGGCACGAAGTCGTCGACGTCGAGGCCGGCGTCCACGCCCCACTGGACGTATTCGATCCCGTTGCGGAGCGTGAACGCCAGCTCCTGCACCGCCGTCGATCCCGCTTCGCGGATGTGGTACCCGCTCACCGAAATCGTGTTCCACTTCGGAACTTCCTTCGAGCAGAATCCGAAGACGTCGGTAATGAGCCGCATCGAGGGACGCGGCGGGAAGATGTATTCCTTCTGCGCGATGAACTCTTTGAGGATGTCGTTCTGGATCGTGCCCGAAAGCTTCTTCCAGTCGGCGCCCTGCTGCTCGGCGACGACGAGATACATCGCGAAGATCATCGGCGCCGGCGAATTGATCGTCATCGACGTCGTGATGTCGCCGAGGGCGATGCCCTCGAACAGCCGTTCCATATCCGTGAGCGAGACGACTGACACGCCGCACTTGCCGACCTCACCGAGCGAGAGCGGGTGATCCGGATCGCGGCCCATGAGCGTCGGCAGGTCGAACGCGACGCTCAGTCCCGTGCCGCCCGCGCGCAGGAGCTGCTTGTACCGGCCGTTCGTTTCCTCGGGCGTCCCGAAGCCGGCGAACTGGCGCATCGTCCAGAGCTTGCCGCGATAGCCGGTGGGATGGATGCCGCGCGTGTACGGGAACACGCCGGGGTCGCCGAGATCGCGCTCGTAGCGCAACCCCTCGAGATCGCCGGGCGTATACACCGGCTCGACCGGCTGTCCCGAAATCGTCGTAAACGACGTGTCAGGCTTGCGGGTGTCTTTCGTGGTGTCCGGGGAGATGGATTTCACGCGCCACAATTATATCGACCCGCGGTGGTATACACTCCATTGTCCCGCCATCGGGGGTGTCGATGCTCAGGAAGCTTGCCTGGTTCTACACCGCCGGCTTTCTCGGAATCTTTCTCATCTGCCATACGCCCGGGCTCACCGACGACTCCGGGAGGCTGCTCGGTCTCTTCCGGATCGATCCCATCGACGACTTCGTGCACCTGCTCTCGGGCCTCGCCGGCGCGATCATCGCGTGGCGGGCCACATCGCTGATCCCGCTGTACTTCAAGGTCATCGGCATCCTCTACGATCTCGACGCGGTCGTCGGCATGACGATGAGCCGCGGCCTGCTCGACCTGAGTCTGTTCCGCCAAGGGCCGGGTCCGGCTGACTTCAGCCTGGCCAACTGGGCGATCAACATGCCTCACATCATCCTGGCAACGCTCGCGCTCTGGATCGGGTTCGGCCCGCTCAGCCGCCGGGCCAGGCGCTAGTTCCACCAGGGATCCGTGACACGACGCCGCGGCATACCCGGTCTTCGCCAGAGCGCGGTGTCGCGGCGGCGGGCGGGCGGACCGGGCCGCCTGCGCGGGCTGTTGACGTGGCGCCGGTTGCTCCTGGCCGGCGTACTCGTGTTTCTCGTGGTCGTCGGCGGCCCCGCGCTCTTCATCGCGACGCAGTGCTACGGCAACGGCACCCAGCCACCAGTCGCGCTCCCCGAAGCCGCGCGCGACCTGCCGAACTTCACGCGGCCGGAAGCGTTGACGTATCTCACGCTGCCCGAGTGGCTGATCGTCTACAGCGGCGACGAATACGGGCAGTTCATCGCGCGTCAGAATCCAAGTGGGTTTCCGTACCTCCGGTCCGCGACGCAGTACTGGAGCGGTTATCGTTCCGTCTGCGGCATCACGAAGCGCGAGTACCCGTTCGAAACGGGGTATCACGTGATGCTCGGCGTCATCGGCGCCAGCTTCACCGCCGAAAACATCATGAAGGGCGTGTACGAAGGCACCATCGGCCGCGTGACCGAATGGCTGGCGACGCGGGACACGCCCGAGGACGCGTATGCCGTACGGACGGCGCAGGAGTACGCCACGTTCATGCACACGACGCCCTGGTACGAATTCCGTTTCGGGGCCAAACTCGCCGGGCTCTGGAGGCAGACGCCGGCGTGGGGACCGCACATCCTTCGGAAATGGGAGCGACGATTCTTCCTCACGGCCGAATACGGGTCCAAGGCGGTTTACGGATGGCTGATCGGTGCGGCGAGCGGTGCAGCGTACGCGCCCGAGGACCTGCGGATTCACGCGTGGATCGAAGACGTGCCGCCCGCCGTGTTCGCCGACGGCCGTGTCCAATCGATTCGCCGCGTCGGCCAGACCGGGCACATCGTCACGATGCCGCGCTACGAGGCGTTCACCCAGACGGCGCTCGCGCTGCACGCGCAGGGCGTCCGGTTCCTGAACATCGCCGGAAACGACGAGATTCTGGTCACGGCGATCGGTCCCGCAGGGCGCGCCGCGGATATTGCGCCGGCCCGCGTCGCGGCCCGCACGCCGCTCGCGACCGACCCGGCGCGCGTCCGGCTCGCGTTGCGCGTTCCGGTGGCATCTCTTCACGACGTGATCGCGCGCTTGACCGCCGAGGGCATGGCGATCGAACACCTGTATGACTATTGAGACCGGCGCGCGCCCGGCGCGCCGCCGGTCGCGGCGCCTGCTCGCCGCGGCGCTGGTGGCGATCGCCGTTCTGCTCTATCCCGTCCGGAAGATGGTGCAGTTCGCCGCCGATCCGGCAGGTCCGAAGGATTGCCCGCCGCTCGAGCCGAATCCGGCCGCCGGCAAAACGGCCACGATCCAGATTCCCGACTCGGGGAATCTGCGGTGGGCCCAGCAGGGCGGCACCATCAACGATGCGAGCTGTCTGAACCGGACGCCGATTCACGGCATCGTCGAAACCCGCACGGTCGAGGATGTCCGGACGGCGCTCAAGTTTGCGGCCGCAAACGGACTCAAGGTCGTCGCCGCTGGCGTGAAGCACAGCATGGGTGGTCAGGCGTTCGCGCGCGGCGCGCTCGTGCTCGACATGCGGCCGCTGAAGCGAATGACGCTCGACGACGAGAAGCAGGTGCTGCGCGTCGAAAGCGGCGCGACGTGGCACGACATCCAGAACCACCTGCACCCGAAGTTCGCCGTGAAGGCGATGCAGTCGACCGACATCTTTACGGTTGGCGGATCGATCTCGGTCAACGCGCACGGGATGGATCATCGGGCGGGATCGGTCGGCCGGACGATTCGATCCATGCGCGTCATGCTCGCGGACGGATCGGTCCGCACCGTGAGCCGGACCGAAGATCCCGATCTGTTCACGCTCGTGGTGGGCGGTTACGGACTGTTCGGCATCATTTTGGACGTCGACCTCGAGGTCACCCCCAACGTCGTGTACCAGTCGGCGCGACGAACCTTGGACTACCGGGAGTTTCCCGACGTCTTCGCGAAGGACATCCAGCCGAACGAACAGTACGGGCTCCTGTACGGGCACCTCTCGACGGCGCCGCAATCCTTCTTGAGGGAGATGCTCCTCTACACGTATCAGGAAGTGCCGGCGGCCGGCGCGACGATCGCGCCGCTCGGCGAGGTGAGCCAGATCAAACTGCGGCGGCTGGTGTTCAACCTCTCACGGCAGGGCCCGCTCGCGATGCGGCTCAAGTGGTTCGCGGAAAAGCATCTCGAGCCGAGGCTGGAGTCGTGCACTGTGAGCCGGAACCAGGCGCTCGGCGAAGCTGAAGCCTGCATGGTGTCGCGCAACGAGCCGATGCACGACTCGGTGCCATACCTGCTGAACGCTCTGCCGGCCTATACCGACATCCTGCACGAGTACTTCGTTCCGCGGTCCCAGTTCGTGTCCTTCGTGGACGGGCTGCGGCAGGCGCTGCTCGCCAACGAGGCCAACCTCCTGAACGCGTCGGTGCGGATCGTCCACCGCGAGGAGATGGCCCTCTCGTACGCCCCGGCCGACGACATGATCGCGGTCGTGTTGTATTTGAGCCAGGCCACGACCCGATCCGGCAACGACCAGATGGCCAGGCTGACCCGGAACCTGATCGATCTCTGCGCGACCAACGGCGGCCGGTTCTTCCTGCCCTATCAACTGCACTACACGGCCGAGCAGCTCACGCGGTCGTATCCCGAAGTCCGTGCGTTCTTCGAAGCCAAACGGCGGTACGATCCGAACGAGCTGTTCGTGAATACTTTCTACGAGCGGTTTGGGAGAATCTGAGCACGAACGTGCAAGGACCTCGGGTTTGGTTTTGCCCGCTGGCGCGCCAAAAGAAACCCGAGGTCTTCGTGATACCCTCACCGGTCGCGGCCGGCGCGAAGCGGCCGAGATGAACGGATGACCATGGCTCAAGACAAGAACATCTTCGGCGCGATGCTTCACGAATTCGACGGCGCGGCGCGCCTGCTCGGGCTCGACCCTGGTCTCTGGAAAATCCTGACGCATCCCAAACGGCAGATCATCGTGTCCTGCCCGGTCCTCATGGACAACGGACAGATCGAGGTCTTCACGGGTTATCGCGTCCAATACAACATCACGCTGGGCCCGGCCAAGGGCGGCATCCGCTATCACCCGGACGTCACGCTCGACGAAGTGAAGACGCTGGCCGCCTGGATGACCTGGAAGTGTGCGGTTGCCGGCATCCCGTTCGGCGGCGGCAAGGGCGGGGTCGTCTGCGATCCCAGCAAGATGTCGATGCGCGAGCTCGAGGCCCTCACCCGCCGCTACATCGCCGAGATCGTGGACGCGATCGGACCCGAGAAAGACGTGCCGGCCCCTGACGTGAACACGAACGAGCAGGTGATGGCGTGGGTGATGGACACGTACAGCATGCACGTCGGTCACACGACCACGTCGGTCGTCACCGGCAAACCGATCGAAATGGGCGGCTCACTCGGACGCCGCGAGGCGACCGGGCGCGGCGTGATGATCACGACGCGTGAAGCGGCGAGGTTCCTCGGCATCGATCTCAAGGGCGCGACCGTCGCGATTCAGGGCTTCGGCAACGTCGGATCGGTCACGGCCGACCTCCTCCACGATCTGGGCGCCAAGATTGTGGCGGTCACCGACTGGAAGGGCGGCACATACAACCCCGCGGGCCTCGACGTCGACGCGCTCATCGGCTGGACGACCACGCACAAGACGGTGGCGGGCTTTCCGAAGGGCGACGCGCTCGACGGGCCCAAACTCTTCGAGCTCGAGGTCGACATCCTCATCCCCGCCGCGCTCGAAAACCAGATCACGATGGCGAATGCCCCGAAGATCAAAGCCAAGATCATTGCCGAGGGCGCCAACGGCCCGACGATGCCCGACGCGGACAATTACCTGCACGACAAGGGTGTCTTCATCATCCCGGACATCCTGGCCAACGCGGGTGGCGTGACGACGTCGTATTTCGAGTGGGTGCAGGATCGCTACGGATACTTCTGGGAAGAGAAGGAAGTGAACGATCGTCTCGAACGGAAGATGGTCGAGGCGTTCAACAGCGTGCTGGGGACCTCGCTCCACTACAAGTGCGACATGCGCCAGGCGGCGTACATCGTCGCGATCAACTCGGTCGCGACGGTGACGAAGCTGAGGGGGATGTACGCGTAAAACAAAACTTTGAACTTCGAACTTCGAACTGAAAAGCCCGACGTTTCGACGATCCGGGTTCGAAAGTTTGAAGTTCGAAGTTCGTAGTTCGAAGTTTCCTTACTCCCCTTTCGCCGCCGACCGCAGCATCATGGTCGCCGCAATGATGACAACACCCACGACCAGCCATCGGACCATCCTGACGTCCATCGAGCCCACGATGTACGCCGCGATCAGGACTGCCGGAATGCCGCCAATGGCGAGACCGAGCGCGGGCCGCAACGAATAGGACTGTTTCTGGACGAAGCGCGCGCTGGCGATAGGCATCAGAAAGGCGCACGAGCCCATCATGATTGGAAACGCGGCCTTCGCGTTCATCCCGAGGAGCCCGATGAGAATCATGCAGGGTGCGTACATTCCGAGGCCAACAGTCATCAGAGCACCCAGGAAAAAATTGCCGACGAGCCCGATGGCCAGCTTGACGCCCTCGAGTCCAAGAGTGCCTTCGCCGAGCCCGCCCGTAACCAAAGTGGCGCCACCGCCCGAGAGCACGCCGCTTTCAACGAGGTTGCGCCAGGCGAAGAGGACGGCCAGGACCAGCAAGGCTGACCCCATCCCGATCTGCACGTTCCGTTTGGGCCAGGTTGCGACAATGCCCGCGCCCAGCCAGGCGCCCGCCACGGCGGCCGCAATCAGCAGAATGAGGGTCGTGATGTCGACCTCGATGATGAGCGTGTAGATGAAGGCCTGCGCAATGGTCGGCAGCGTGTGCCCGACGTTGAGCGTGCCGGGAATCAGCCGGTCCGGGACCATCTTGAAGAACTTGAACATGGCGGTCGTCGGCGCGAACGAACCGATGCCGAGCGTGTCGAAGAAGTTGGTGACGAAGCCCAGCCCGAGTTGTGGGGCGGTGGGAAATCCGCCGATCGTCGCTTCGGCTGGAACACCGGGAGCCTGACGCGCCCGGCCCACGCCCGTGAACCAAACGCCGACGAAGAAGATGGTAAAGGCCGCAAGCGCCCCGAGGAGAACCACCAGTAGTGACATGGGCGCGGATACTAGCAGGGCACAAGGCAGAGGGCAAAGGCAGACCAAGCCAACGTGCCTTGCCGTGTGGACGACGTGGGATCAGCCCGTGACGCGAATCGCGAGCAGCTTGCGCGTGGTGTCCGAACCGGAGGCTGCCGCGATCTCGATCAGGTAATCACCTGGCGGCAACGGCGCGAGCGCGAACTCGGCCTGAAAGGTGTTCGGCGACGCGCCCGGGGCCGGGGGCGGCAGTGACGCCATCGAATCGCCGTTCTTGTTGAGAAGCCGCATCGTGATGGCGGGCGCCGTGCCGGCGGGTCCGTACGCGTCGAACCGGACGAGCAGGCGCTCCGTGCGCGAGAACACGCGTGACGCGGACGGCACCGGCGCCGTTGACGCCCTGACGACCTGAAGATCCCGCGCCGTTCGCCCGCGGAAGACGAACGGCGTGGTGATGGTGGGACCCGGCGTCGAAAAATCGGGCACGAGGATCGTCGCCTCAGCGGTCTCGAGACGCATGCCCTTGGCGTTTTCGGCAATCACCCGCGCACGCACTTCGCCCGGCGGCGCCTGGAATGTCACCGTCCCGCCCGGACGCGGGGCCTGCGGATCTTTCGCCACGGGACCCTTGAACAACACGTCGCCGTGGATCGAATTCACGGTCACGTTCACGCGATCGACGACCTCACCGGGATCCGGCGTGCCTGGCGACGGTTCCCAGGCGAAGGTGACGACCGCTTTGCCGTCGGCATCGGGACCGCGAGTGGCGCCGAGCCAGAGCACGACCGGACTGCGACCGGATGGCTCCACCACCCCGGCGAGATCGTCGAGGGCGGCGACGACGTCTCGAGGCGCCGCCGGTTTGGACGGCGCGCTGGCGCGTTCGGCATCTTCGGCCGTGTAGGCCCAGTACCCCTTGCGCGCGCGCACGTCGACATCGCGCCGCTTCACGCGCACCTGAATCTCGTGAAACTTTCCGTCTCGCGGCGCGGCCGTCGTCGTGTATCCCAGCAGGTAGTAGGCGCTGTTGTCCTGGACCATCCGCTTGAGATCGGGCGCCGGATCGTTCCGGTTGACGATGGCCCGGCCGTCGGTGTTATCGGCGATGATCCGGAGCGAGTCGAGCGACTCGGTCATGACCTGCCGGTCGGCCTCGCTCGCGACGCGATCGGCGAGATCGAACTCGCCGGTCGCCAGGCCGCGCGGGTCGAGGGTATAGATCGACGTGTTGGCCCGGCTGGCGGCGACGAACAGCATCCGGAACTGGCCGAGGAGGTCGGCCGAATTGAAAAAGGCCTGCGACGAGGACTGCGGAACCGGCGACGCGCCGACGAGGTTGCCGGTGGTCCGCACGCCGACGGGGAGCGTCCCGCTCAACCCCTCGCTCACCAACAGAATGGTCTTCCGTCCTTCACGCATCGAGCCCATGAACGTGCACAGGCTCTCGAGACCCGAGATGGTCAGCTCGTTCCGCATCCGCTCCAGAAGCTCGGGCGGCTGCAGCTGGTAGCGTTCTTCGAACGGGTTCCTGGGCGTGTAGTCGTACTTGCGCCCCTCGAAATTGGCGATCGCGGCCGCGGTGCCGCCGTGATTGCGCGAAAACGTGAGGGCGCCGGCCGGCGTCAGCGGATAGGAGACGGCGACGAGATCCCGCGGTGAGAGCTCGCTGACGAACCGGCTGAGCTGTTCCCGCGCACGCAGGCTGTTGGTGCGGCGCACGTGGTAGTCGTCGAGAAAGATCGCGAACAGACGATTCTGGTCGTTCGCCGCCTCGCGCTGCTGGTCCTGGATCGACAGGATGTCCCGCAGCGGCGGGCCATCCCGGCCGTCGTCGGTCTGCACGAGCTTGAAGGTCTCGATCTTCTGGACCTTATTGCTTTCCCGAATCTCGAACTCTTCCTGTTTGAGATCCGTGACGGGCTTGCCGGCTCTGTCGAGGACGATGACGTCGACGCTCACCGAATCGACCCGCGCGCGGAACGTCGGCTGCTGCGCCGGCGGGTCCTGACGCGGCGGCTCCTGCGTCAGCACGGTGGCTGACGTCACGAGCACTAGAACGACGATCGCGCGACTGAGTGATCGGGCCACGTCTGCACTCGGGTTCCGACCTCAATGATAACATTCGGCCGGTGACCACCCTGCCCGCCGACGTGGCTCCGCATCCGCTCACCACGCTCGCCGAAGACGAGCGGCTGCTCCGCGACAGCATCCGCGAATTCGCGCAGGCGCAGGTACGGCCGCTCGTCGGCGAAATGGACGAGCAGGCGAAGATCCCGCGGGCGCTGATCGACCAGCTGTTCGATCTCGGCGTCATGGGCATCGAAATCCCCGAAGCGCTCGGCGGCAGCGGCGGCAGGTTCTTCCACGCGGTCCTCGCGGTCGAAGAGCTCTCGCGCGTCGATCCGTCGGTCGGCGTCCTGGTGGACGTGCAGAACACGCTCGTCGCCAACGCGCTGCTGCGCTGGGGCAGCGCGGACCTGAAAGCGCGCGTGCTGCCGAAGCTGGCGTCCACGAGCGTCGGCGCGTACGCGCTGTCGGAGGCCGGTTCGGGCAGCGACGCGTTCGCGCTCCAGACACGGGCGCGGGAGGACGGCGACCACTACCGGCTCGACGGCCGCAAGCTCTGGATCACCAACGCCAACGAAGCGGACTTCTTCATCGTCTTCGCGAACCTCAACCCGGAGGCGGGCTACCGCGGGATCACCGCGTTCATCGTCGAGCGCGGCATGCCCGGCTTCACCATCGGCAAGAAGGAAGACAAGCTCGGGATTCGCGCGTCGAGCACCTGCGAGCTGCTGTTCGAGCATTGCGGTGTGCCGAAAGCGAACGTCCTCGGCGAGGCCGGCAAGGGCTACAAGGTCGCCATCGAGACGCTGAACGAGGGCCGGATTGGGATCGGCGCCCAGATGCTGGGTCTGGCAGCGGGCGCGCTCGACCACGCGATCAGATACACGAAGGAACGGCACCAGTTCGGCAAGGCGATCGCCGATTTCCAGGGCGTGCAGTTCCAGCTCGCCCGCGCGGCGACCGAAGTGGAAGCCGCGAGGCTGCTCGTCTACAACGCCGCGCGACTGCGCGATCTCAACGAGCCGTTCCTGACCGAAGCCGCGATGTGCAAGATCTACGCGTCGGAAGTCGCCGAACACGTCGCGTCACTCGCCGTCAACCTCTTTGGCGGCTACGGCTTCGTGAAGGATTACCCCGTCGAGAAACTCTACCGCGACGCGAAGATCGGACAGATCTACGAGGGGACGTCGAATCTGCAGCTGCAGACTATCGCAAAACAAATCCTGAACTGACGAATCGTCGGTACGATGGGCCTGAAAAGCAGCTCGTCGGTACGACGGGTCTGAAAAGCGCTTGTCGGTACGGCGGGTACCTGGAACGTCCTCTCGCGGGTCTTCTTATTTTAGTTAAATAAGTTGGCAAGCGTCAGAAGGCTCCTCGTACCCGCCGTACCTGTCGTACCGACGAGCGCATTTCAGACCCGTAGTACCCGACATGTGCTTTTCAGGCCCGGATCTGTGCTTTTCACCCGAGTATCTCTTCCGCGATGATCATCCGCTGCACTTCGGACGTGCCCTGATAGATCTCCGCGGCGCGCACATCCCGGAACAGCCGCTCAATCGTCGATCCGCGACGATACCCGGCTGAGGCCAGGATCTGCATCGCGCGATCCGCGGCGCGATGCGCCGCCTCCGACGCCTGGAGTTTCGCCATGGCGGCTTCGACCGACGCGCGCGGCTGCCGGTCGCGGCTGTCGGCGGCCCGCCAGGTGAGGACACGGGCGGCTTCGAGATCGGTCGCGAGATCGGCCAGCTGGAACTGAATCGCCTGAAAATCGCCGAGCGGCTGATTGAAGACGACGCGCTCGCGGGCGTAGGCAAGCGCCTCCTCGAGCGCGGCCTGCCCCACGCCGAGCGCCTGGGCGGCAATCGCGACGCGGCCGCCCTCGAGCGCGCGCATGGCCACGCGAAACCCGCGGCCCACCTCGCCCAGCCGTGCGTTCCCGTCGAGCCGCACGGCACCGAGCTCGAGGTCCATGCAGCCGAGACCGCGAACGCCCAGCGAATCCGAAGGCGTCTTGCGAAGGCCCGGCGCGTCCATTGGCACCAGAAACGCCGTGATGTTGCGCTTCCTCTCGGCGGGCTCGACGTTCGCGAACACGATGGCGACGTCGGCGGCCTCGGCATTCGCGACCCAGACCTTGCGGCCGGTCAGCACGTAGCCGTCGCCGTCCTGACGCGCCACCGTTTTCTGGTTGGCGGCGTCCGATCCCGCCTGCTCCTCGGAGAGTGCGAAGGCGCCGATCGCTTCGCCCGACGCGAGCTTCGGCAGCCAGTGGTCCTGCTGCCTCGCGGTTCCGAACTCGAGGAGCGGCTCGGCGACGAGCGAGTTGTTGACGGTGAGGCTGACCGCCACCGTGGCGCTGGCGAAGGCGACGGCCTCGACGGCGAACGCGTACGACACGTAGTCGCGGCCCGCGCCGCCTCTGGCCGCGGGAATCGTCACGCCCGTCAGCCCGAGGCGTCCGGCCTCGCGAATCAGGTCGCGCGGAAACACGCCGCCGGCGTCGATCGCCGCGGCGCGCGGCGCGACCTCCGTGCGGGCAAACGTCCGCGCGGCCGCGACGAACGACTCCTGTTTGGGGGTGAGGGCGAAGTCCATGCAGACTGATTATAAGAATTCGCGATGTCTTGATTGCGACGCGTGATGGCGGTCAGCGCGTCAGCTCGTCGAAGGCCGCCCGCAACCGCTCGGCCGTGCGCGGCAGTTCCTCCGGCAGCACCCGCATCTCGCCGATGACCGACATGAAATTCGTGTCGCCGCTCCACCGCGGTACGACGTGCATGTGCAGGTGGCCGAGGACGCCGGCGCCGGCGGGTTTGCCGAGGTTCAGCCCCACGTTGAAGCCGTGCGGCTGGTACACGCGGCTGAGCGCGCGCTCGGCCGCCTGGGTCAACGACATCAGCGCGGCCAGTTCAGGCGCTTCCAGGTCCGCCAGCCACTCGACGTGCCGGTTGGGCACCACCATGAGGTGGCCGTTGTTGTACGGAAACTTGTTGAGAATGACGAAGGCGGCCGCGGCGCGATGCACGACGAGCGGGTCAGCGGCCGGACCGGCGAGCGCGTCGCAGAAGATGCAGCCCGTGGGCGCCAGCATGCTGGCTTCGGTCACGTACTCCAGCCTCCAGGGGGTCCACAGACGGTGCATTGGGTGAAAAGCCCGGAAGATCGCGCTACCGATCTATCGCGCTATGGATCATCGCGCTATTGATCTATGTAAGAGCGTTCTCCACCGGAAGAACGCGGATTTTGCTGTTCAATAGATCGATAGACGATAGAGCGATAGCGCGATCACTCAATCGATCGATCGTCCGTGTTTTCCTCTCCCGCCTTGTTGATGAGGTCCTTCAGCTCTTTACCGGGCTTGAAGTACGGCACTTTCTTCGGCGGGACGTCCACCTTGTCGCCGGTCTTCGGGTTGCGGCCTTTGCGCGGCTCGCGCCGCCGCAGCCGGAAGCTGCCAAAGCCGCGAAGCTCGATCTTCTCGCCCCGGTGCAGCGCGTCCACGATGCTCTTGAATACCGTGTCCACGATGACCTCGGAATGTTTCTTGGTGAGGTCGGACACGCGCGAGACTTCCTCGACGAGCTCGGCCTTGGTCATGACACGGACACGGGCGGCTGGAGACGTGGTGACCTGGCGACGTGGAGGTGTGAGATCGTCACCATATGCCCGCGGCCGTCACTTGATGTTCTTGAAGTGATCGCCGAGCGTGACTTCGGGGCGGCCGGTTGACTCGGCGTACGCCTCCCAGTCGGCGCGGAATTCCTCGTCCTTGAGCGCGCGGATGCTGAGGCCGATCTTTCGCTCCTCGGGCACCAGCCGGATGATCTTCATCTGGTAGTTCTCGCCGGCGCGGAGCTCGAGCTTCTCACCACCCTGCGACGAGTCGAACTCCGACACGTGGATCAGCCCTTCGATGCCGTCGGCCAGCTCCACGAACGCGCCGAAGTTCGTCAGCCGGACGACCTTGCCCTCGACGACGTCGCTCACCTTGTGCTTGTCGAAAAACTGCTTCCAGATGCCGGTCTGCAGCTGCTTCAGGCCGAGCGAGAGGCGCTGGTTGTCGGCGTCGATGCTGAGCACCTGCGCCTCGACCGTGTCGCCCTTCTTCAGCACCTCGGACGGGTGCTTGATCTTGCTCCACGACATGTCCGAAATGTGGATGAGGCCATCGATGCCCTCCTCCACTTCGACGAACGCGCCGAACTCGGTGAGGTTGCGGACCTTGCCGGTGATGTTCGACCCGACCGGGTATTTGCCGGCGAGCTCCTGCCACGGATTCGTCTCGACCTGTTTCAGGCCGAGGGAGATTCGCCGTGCGCCGGGATCGACGCCGAGCACCATCGCCTCGACGGAGTCGCCGACGTTCAGGATCTTCGACGGATGTTTGACCCGCTTGCTCCAGGACATCTCGGACACGTGGATCAGACCTTCCACGCCCGGCTCGAGCTCGATGAAGGCGCCGTAGTCGGTGAGGCTCACGACCTTGCCCGACACGCGCTCGCCCACCGGGTGCCGGTCGATGACGTTACTCCAGGGATCGGCCACGAGCTGTTTGTGCCCGAGCGACACGCGCTCCGTGCCCGGGTCGTACTTGAGGACGATGACTTCGATCTCGTCGCCCACGCGCACGACTTCGGACGGATGCGTCACGCGGCCCCACGACATGTCGGTGATGTGGAGCAGGCCGTCGATGCCGCCGAGGTCGATGAACGCGCCGTAGTCGGTGAGGTTCTTGACCGTCCCGCGCAGCACCTTGCCGTCGGCGAGCGTGTCGAGCGTCGTCTTCTTCTTTTCCGCGTTCTCTTCCTCGAGCAGAACCTTGCGGGAGAGGACGATGTTGCCGCGCTTCTTGTTGACCTTGATGACGCGCATCCGGAGCTCCTGGCCCCGCAGCGCGTCGAGGTTGCGGACCGGCCGCACGTCGATCTGCGAGCCGGGCAGGAACGCGCGGACGCCGATGTCGACCGCGAGTCCGCCCTTGATGCGCTCGATGACGCGGCCGATGACGACCTTCCGCTCCTGGAAGGCCTTCTCGACCTCGTCCCAGATCTTCATCTTCTCGGCTTTTTCGCGCGACAGCACCACGTAGCCGTCGCGATCTTCGGTGCGCTCGAGCAGCACGTCCACGATGTCGCCGGGCTGCGCCGTCACCTGGCCGCTTTCATCGATGAACTCTTCGATCGAGATGATGCCTTCCGACTTGAAGCCGACGTCGACAATGACTTCCGTCGGCGTGACCTTTACGACGGTGCCTTTGACGACTTCGCCTTCCGCGATATTTCGGAAGCTGGTATCGTAAAACTCCAACAACCGGGCGTGCTCTTCCGGATCGGTTTCGGCGCCGTCCGGGCGTGAGGAGAATGTGGAGAAGCCAGCGTAGGTCTTCGCACCTCCTTGCAGGATTTGTGTTTTTCTCGTGACGTCATTACCCATCGCGGTCCGGGTCCTCCTCAAAGTCCAGCTGCGGATAGTTCTGTGCCGAATCTCAGCTCCGGCAGGCTGTAGGATTGCTTCGCAGAGAGTGCGATAAGCATTGAATTATCCGGTACTTAGGAACCGAGGTCAACCAGCCACAGGGAGTCCTCACCATGGCAGCCAGAAAACCAGCGAAGCGGCGGCAGAGCGGGAAGCAACGGCGGACGGGTGGACGGGTCAAAGCCAGATCCGCACCTAGAGCGAAGACCACCAAACGGGTGAAATCGACCCGGCGGGCGGCACCCGCGCGCCGCCGCCCGGCAACTCGCGCCAACAACAAGAAACGCTCCGCGAAACGCGCCGCGCCGAAGGGCACCCGAAAAGTTAGGGTGCGCGCCGCGCGAGCGCCGGTTCGGCCGCAGAGCCCGGCTCCGCCACCGCGAGTGCGGCGCCCGGTCTCGCCGGTCCTCCTCGACCGCGAACGCCGGCGGCTGCCCGAATCGGAGCGGGCCGAGCCGCTGCCCGCGCAGGAGGACCGGCTCATCGCCGCCGCCCGGACGGGCCACGACGAGCTTCAGCAGTCGCTGCTCGAACACACCGAGACCAGCCCGAAGCTCACCGCGGGTGACGTCGACGCGAAGTGGCAGGATGCGTATGCCGTGGGCGACGAAACGCCAGGCGGCGACAACCCCACTCCTGGTCAGGACCGCGTGGACGACATCGGGCGTGCGCTCGGGATCCAGTACCAGGACAACGAAGAGCTCAATCCAAACGAGAAGATCCTCGAGCGCGATCGGCACCGGTGGGAGCTCGACCCGGCCTCCTCCGAGGACTGGCCGCACAAAGACACCAAGAAGTGAGCCGGCAGGCCGCCGGTCGCGTGAGTTGACAAGTTTGCTCGGAGATGATGAACGGCCGGACGCGTGTCCGGCCGTTTCCATTTTCGCGCTGTTCTACTTCGCAAAGCGGCGGATCGCGACGACGTCGGCGCTGTCCCGTTGCGGCCGCGGCGCACGAACGGTATCGAATCCGGCGCGCTTGAGCGCCAGCGCAACGCTGCCGACGCGCCAAATCGTCCGCACGCTTGGCGGCGTTCACCGCCTTGGTCGGATCGGGTGTCGCTTGTTGGTGCTCTTCAGAGCGCAAGGACACCCGAGGTCCTGATTCTGTTGTCTTCAGTACCCGGTCGTCGTCTGCTCGGCGACGGACGAGATCGCGTCTTCGGCCTTGCGCTGTCCGCGACGGATGGCGGAGCGGCCTTTGTCGACCAGATCCTCGACCGTGCCCGACGCCTGGCTCGCAACCTCGCCCGCCCGGCGGCGGATCCGCTCGGACGAGTCGTAGAGCTGGTGGCGGAGTTCCGATCCCGGCTTCGGCGCGAAGAGCAATCCGAGCGCCGCGCCCACTGCCGCACCACAGAGCAGACCCATCATGAATCCGTTGCTGTGCGCGGCGCTGTCTCCGTAATAGCTGTCAACCTCGTGCATGACTGGCGCCTCCTTCATAGGCAAACCGCTGTTCGGCCTCGACGTCCGAGGCATCCTTCGGGGAAAGTTTCGTGACCTTCGCGCGCACCGGCGGCTTCGACCCGGATCGGCCCTGCGAGGTGGAGCGGCCGGGCGAGCGCGCCAGCGTCGAAAGGCCTACTTTGAGGCCGCGAAGCAAGCCGATCACGGGCCAGAACTTGGTCCGCACGACGGAAGTCGCGATGCCAACGCCATCGCCGACGCGGGACAGCGTCCGTCGCACGTCGTCGTCGAACGTCCGCACCCGCACCATCACGTCCTCGATTTCGTCGATGACCTCGTGCGCGCGGGCCGAGAGCGGCGCGACGTGCTTTTCCGTGACCTCGTCGACGGTCTTCTCCATGCGCCGGTAGAACCGCAGGGCGCCGACAAGAAGCGCAATCACGATCAAAAGTTGCACGACGCTCGTGATCGCGATGAGCGCGAGCCAGAGGTTGGTCGTCCCGAGATCGGCCGATGGCATGCGCTCTGACAATACAAGGCATGTGCCAACTTGCGCCGCAAGGGACCCGATGAAACGCGCTCTTTCCCGTCGTCACGACGGCGGGCGGAGCAACGCACTGGACATAATCGGCAACCGTGCGGCACGAGCGTGATGCGACGCTGCCATTCAGCCGTCGGACGCGCGGGTTCGTGGGTCGTTGCCAGTGGCCTCCGTCTTGCTCCCCGGTACATCCACCCCCACCCATCGCATGGACCAGAACATTGTTCTGACCCCGGTGTTTGCTGCGCTGCTCGCCGCCTGCCTGGGGGCTGCCCTCGGCTGGGCCAGCCTCGCGCCGAGGCGACCGGCGGCTGCGCTGGCCCATGCCGGCGTTGCGGCGGCGATCGCGATGACGGTCGACGCCGCGACGACGCTTCGAGTCTGGGCCCTCTCACGCCTCGGCTCCGATCACGCGATGAGCACCGTGATTGTGGGGGTGTGCCTGGTCGGCGTCACCATCGCGCTGCGCCGTGGCTCGGCTAGGGCTCGCGCGATCGCCGCAGGCGCGTCTTTGCTGTTCACGGCGTTGGTCGGGCTGCTGGCAGGCAGCCAGGAACCGACGCTCGCGACCGGTGCCGCGCTCGTTGCCATCGTCGCGCTGGCGGCGCCCGATCCTCCGGTCGTCGCGCGTCCCCGCCCGCGGTCGGGCCGCATGAGGGTCAGCGTCCCGCAGCACAGTTCGCCGCGACTTCCCTGACCGATTTCACGCTCAGTTTTTTCAAGGCCTTCTCGGCGGCGTTCGCGCCGGCCGGCGGTGACGGGGGCGCGCCCGGGTCGCTCACGACGCCGGTCACCGCGATCCGGTGATTGATCCGCTCGGTCAGCACCGCATCCGCCGGGATGGCCACGAGCAGATAGTCTTCGGCCACGGCGGTACCCGACGGCGTCTCGACGTTTTGATCGGCCGCGGCGCCCCGCAGCAGGAACACACTCGCGGCGCTTCCGGTGCGCAGACATCCCGTCAGCGTCCGCTCCTGCGGCGCCTCTTGCGAGACCAGCGCGACGATCGAGACGGCGAAGACGAGCAGTCTAGTCATGGGCTCACCTCACTAGTGATGACCTCCGAGGTCATTTTGCGGGACTGCACGAAAAATGACCTCGGAGGTCTTATCTTCGGATTACGAAAATAAAGTCCAGGGCGGCCCGGTCCTCACGCGGCACCCGGCCTGATAGCTCCGCGCCTTCGGCAAACGACGTGACGACGCGGATGAATTCATTCACCTTGTATTCGAAGGACACCTGGCTGAGATCCTCCGCGCCGAACTGGTGCCGGAACCCGACGAACAACCGGTCGTTGACCTGCCGGCCAACCACGATTGTCGCGCCGGCGCCGGACACGTCATCGCCCGGTTGAATCTCGAACAAGTCGAAATCGAGAGCCCGAGCCACCGAGTCGGCGATGGGCGCCGCAAACGCTCGCGCGGCCAGCACGCCGGCCCGTGACGCCAGTGAGACGCGCTCCGACGTCTGCAGCTGGTTCATCGTCTGGTTGAACGCGATGAGCGAGAGGATGTCGCCTTCGTCGAGCGGTGGCTGGCTCGAGAGCGCGATGGCGGGCTCTCGCAGTGTGCCGGTGAGGTGCACTTGCGCCACGACACCCGAGATGTGCCGTTCGGCCCGGACGTCGACGCTCGGGTTCAGGATTTCTTCGCCATCGAATCGCAGCTCGCTGTCGCGCAGAATCGTAAACGGCCGTCCCTGAAAGGTGTATTGGCCCCGGATCACGACGAGCCGGCCGAGCAGCGTCATCGGGCCAGAGGTATCCTTCGCGACCGTCAACGCCCCACCCAGCGTCACGTTGACGTCTCCCAGGCCAATGGCACCGCGGTTGCCGCGAAGGTCGCGGCCGCGCAGCACGAGATTGTCCGGAAAATCCACCGTCACCGAGTACGACGCCCCCGTGGCCGGCACGGCCGTCCGGACGGCTTCCTCCACCTGTTTTGCGGCTTCTTTTGCGGCTTCCGGATCGGCGGGCGTGTAGCCGCTGGCGCCGAAGCGTTCGAGCAGGTCGCCCACTTCCAGGCGTCCGCGATCGATCCGCAGAGTGCCGGTCACGAGCGGCGACGCGAAGTCACCCATCACGCGAAGCTCGGGACTCACGCTGAGCTCGCCAAACCGGTTGTGCACGACGTGGAAGTCGCGGCCCTGCACCACCAGATTGAAGTCGCTCGGCCGGCCGAGCGCGGCGACCTTGAGGCTGCCGGTCACAGTGGCGGCGTGACCGTCGTCGTCGAGCACCCGCAGCGACTGGACGGTGAGGCGATCACCTTCGACGGCCATCGCGGCCTCGACACCGCTGTAGATGACGCCGGTCGCGACGACGCGAAAAGATCCGTTCTGGACGCCGACGAGCCCTTCGAAGCGCGGCGTCGATGGCTCGCCGGAGACCTGCAGGTCGAATTGGCCCGTCCCCGTCATCATGTCGAGGTGCGCCGTCAGCGGCTGGAACAACGCCAGATTGATGACCGGGCTTTGCACACGCAGATCGAATGGCGGCGCGTCGGCATCCGCTCGCGCCCGCGCGGCGATGGGAACGGTTCCGACTGCAGTCATTCGGCCTGCGGCGCCGGCGTCCAGACGCACGTCGAGCGTGAGTCGCGGCCCTTCCAGGTTCACGCGGCCGCCGAACGAGTCGAACGCGACACCTTCGATCTGTCCCGCGGTCACGGAGAGGTCCGCTTCGACGCGCGGATCGGAAAGCGCTCCGGAGATGCGCGCCGTGCCGTCGACGACCCCCGAGAGCTTTCGCGTGCCGAGCAGGATGCGATTGACGTCTTCGACCCTGACCCGTTCGACGGTCACCACCAGCGGCGATTCGGCACCGCCCTTCGCGGACGCCGTACCGTTGATCCGGATTCGCGAGTCCGCACGAGTCAGCTCGAAGTTGCTGATCACGAGACGATCGGCGGCGTACTGCGCCACGGCCTCCTGGCCCTGCGGCATCTGCCACTCGACATCGCCAGCGAGCACGGAGAGGCTCCGCACGTGAACTTCGTGATGGTCCGGGTGTGGGACGAGTGCTCCGGCCACGCGAAACGTGCGAGCTCGTTCGGCGAGGTTCGCGTCGACGTCGAGTCGTACGCCGTCGTAGCGCAGGGTGCCGGTGACCTCGTCGATGCGACGCCCGCTCACTTCGACGAACGAGCCGCTGAGATCCATCTGGCCGGTGGTCCGCTCGAGGTCGTTCACGGGAATCGCCAGGTCGAAGTTGCTCTTCAATGCCAACGCCTTCGCGGGACCGGCCGTCAGGCTGTTCGACGCGAGCGTCCCGGCCGTCTTCAGTTGTCCGGCCGGTCCCGTGATGCGTCCTTCGGCGTGCGCCGATCCGCCGAGCGTGTGACGGGTCAACGTTTGAAACATCGACAGGTCGGCGACATCGATCAGATATGACAGATCAGACTGCCCTTCCCCGACCAAGGCCACGGTCCCTTTGGCGGACACTCTTGCGGCCGATCCTTGTACATCCAGCGCGTTCACCCGTGCGATGCCGCCGCTCGCCGCCGCGTCAACGACGGCGTGATCGATCGCCAGGCCGAATACGGACGCGTTGGTAAACGTGGCGCGCGCCGTGCCTTCGAGATTCGTCGCCGACATCGGTGCCATCACGTCCGCGACGACGACGTGCGCCTCGATGTGGCCATCACCCGAGGGCGCCGATGGATGGTCGAACCCGAGCGCGGGTGCGCTGAGCGCCTTCAGGTCGCCTTTCACGTCCGTGGTGAGGCGGCGGGACTCGAGGGAGACCTTGGCGTCGAGGCGCTCGACCAACGTGCCCGTCCTCTCTGATTCGGCCGCGCAGAGACTGGCACTCGGACAGAGGACCTGAATCGGTCAGAGCCAGCTCGACATTCGTGCTCGCCTCGGCCAGGCGAGTGCCTCGCGCGTCGAGATCGATCGCCGCATTGAAGCGGCCGTGCACACGCTCGACGGCCTCCGGCAAGGACGTGATGAATGGCTTGAAGCGGTCCGGATCGATCCCGGTCACCGTGCCATGAAATGAATACTCGATGCCCGGAACACGAGTGTCCACGTGCCCGGTGGCTCCTCCGGCAATTTGCGCGCCCTCGACGACCGAGGGAGCGAGCACCACTTCCCCGCGCCAGATGGCGCGACCAATGATGGTGTCGTAGTCGCCGGTCAGCACACTTTCCATCGCCGGTATCGCCAGCTTCCGAGGCAATCGCCGCAGATCGAGGTTCGCGAACCGGCCGCTGGCGCTGAGCTCACGGGACGCCCCCGCCCAGTTCGCGGTCGTCGTGAAGGCGCTGCCGTACGCCGTGCCGGATCCGGCCACGGTCAGCCGCTCGGCGTCGTAGGTGCCTTTGGCTCGTACGTCGCTCGCCGCGTATCCGGCAACGGCGATCTCCGCGAGCTTCGAATCGAACGCTATCGACAGGGCAGGGCCGGCATCCGGAAGCGTCAGGTCGACGGTCGATTGACCCGTGATTCGGCTCTGAAGATCCGGACGTGCGAGCCAGGGCGCCAGGTCGAGTGCCGCGACGTCGACTCGGCCGGCAAAGTGCCCGATGCCATTCTGGAATCCGCCCTTCGCGTGACCCGACGCGCGGCCCGCCTCCGAGGCCATCTCGAGCTCGACCGACATCTCCCGCGTCGTGCCCTGCGCGCGCACCTCGAGCGACGGCGCCAGCGGGATGTTTCGAAGGCGCGGCACGTAGTGCCCGACGTCCGACAGCGCGAGTGGCCTGGCCTCGAGCGCGACGTCCACATCGGTCTCTTCGACGGAGGTCGCCCACCGGATCTTGCCGGTGATGTGACTCGCGCCGGCGACCAGATCGATGTCCTGAAAGATCAAATCGCCGCCGGTGATCGATGTGGAGACTCGGATCCGGCTCAGGACGACGCCGGTGTGCGCGTCGCGGGCGCTGCCGCTCGCGACGTCGGCCCGCAGCTGCCGATTCGCGTAGGACACATTCGTATCGACGTTGAAGGAGTCGAGCTTGCGCGCTGGAGCGCGGAGCGGATGGATGGCGAGCGCGCCGTCATGGATCTGCACCCGGCCGATCCGGATCGTCGGTCCCGTCGAGTCGGCCTGCGTCCGCGCGCGCACGAGGTTGAGGACATTCCATCCGTCGGCGCGCTCGACCAGATTGATGGCCGGACGTTCCAGAATGACCTCGTCGAACACCAGGCCGCGGCGGATCATCTGCCACGTGTGATAGCGGACCGATACCGACGACGAGACCAGGAACGGTTGACCCCCCTGCGTGATGACGAGGTCCCTCAACTCGATCCGGCCGCGCGGCGACCACTCGACCGATCCGAGCCGGACGTCGCCGTTCAACGCCGCGGTCGCGCGTGACTCGATGACGCGACGGATGCGCTCCTGTCCCCATCGCGTTTGCGCCAGCGCGAGGACCAGCAGCCCGATCGCGCAGACCGCCGCGATCGCAAACGCCATCCACCGCCGGAGCCGTCGCAGCCGCATGTTTGACCTAGAACGGATGGCCGATGCTGAAGTGGAGCCGCCACTTGCGGGTCTCCGGCTTGCCGTTGACCAGAAGTCCGTCGATCGGCGTCAGCTGAATGCCGAGGTCGGCGCGGACGATGCCGAGGGGCGACACCCACCGCAACCCGGGGCCCACGTCCACACGGAGCTTGCCGGCGGCGACACCCTCGACGGCGGACCAGACGTTCCCCGCGTCGACGAAGAGCGCGGCGCCGACCGCACCGCGCACCCGCACGCGCCATTCGGTCGACATGTCGAGCACCGCGCGGCCGCCGACCGGAAGCCCATCGGGCGTGAGCGGCGCCACTTGATAGCGGCCCCATCCTCGAAGCGTCGTCGAGCCGCCGAGAAAGTAGCGCTCGGAAATCGGCACCGGTGCCGCCGAGTCCGCGAGAATGGCGCCCACCCGCGCCCGCGTCGCCCAGACGTTCTGATCGCCGAGCGGCACGAACAGGCGGCCTTCCGCAATCGCTTCGTCGTACCGGTACGAACCGCCAAGCCACGGCGCAGCATGTCGGACAATCAGCGACAGCGCATGCCCGTTTCGAGGATCGGCGAGGCGATCGAGGGCCGTCCGCGCGAGCTGCACCTCGAGCGTGGCAAGCCGCCCGCTGCCCACTCCTGTCAGGGGGTCGAGACCAAGCGCGATTAACTGCTCGAACTGTGAGAGGTCGTCGCGCGTGGCCGGGTCGATCGCGAAGCGCAGCGACTCATTCCGGTAGCCGAACCGCACGACATGCTCGCTCGGGTCGAGATCGGTCCCGCGCTCGGACGACCGCCGCCAGGTGATGCCGAACCGGCCGCCGCGGTTGCGCGCCGTGTGTGTCGGCTCGTCGGTCCACCATGTGCCGTAATTCGCGCCGAACGACACGGTCGGAGTCAGGAAGTACGGCTCGACGAAGTCGATGCCCGCGCCGCGGAGTCGCGTCGAGTACCGGGCGTCCACGGTGAATCGCCGCGCATCCCCGAGGAAATTCAGATGTTCCCAGCGCGCCGACCCGCGGGGACCATCCTCGGAACCGTAGCCCAGGCCGAACTCGGTGCGTGTCGGACGTCCTTCGCTCAGCGTCACGACCATGGGCAGACGGCTGGCCGCCGGCGTCGCCTCGGCCTGAGGATCGCTCCGGACGTGCGCGAACTCGAAAATCCCGAGCTTGCGCAGCCGGCGCTGACTCTCGAGCACGAGGCTCTCGCGGTACGTCTCGTCCGCCTCGAACGAGAGCGTCCGCCGGACCAGCGATTCGTGGACCGACGACAGCCCGACGACAGAGACGTCGCCGAAGGTCGCGGCCTGACCCGGAGTGGCGGCAATGGTGACGACAACGCGCTTCGGTTGTGACCCGGCAGCCTCCTGGCTTTCGGCGCGTGCGTTCGGGTAACCGTGATCGCGAAGCAGAAACGCGACTCGCTCGCGCGTCCTGGCGACGAGCTGCCGGTCGCGCGGCATCCCGGGGCGGAGCGGCACCGACTCGAGTGCCTCCGACACTTCGGGCGGGGCCTGGTCGAGACCCGTGAACGCCACGCGTTCGACAATCGAGGGGGTGCCTTCGTCGATGTGGATGCGAAGACGGACCGCATCCCGCTTTTCGTTGAACGTGATGTCGGTCGACGTCACGCGGGCATCGGGATAGCCGCGATCGTCGTAGAAGGATTTGATCCGGGCGAGGTCGGCCTCGAAAACGGACCGGTTGAAATAGCGTGGCCGCGCCCACGGCAGCCGCCCGCTCGCCCTCGTCACGATGACGTCGGACAGGCGGCCGCTGCTGAACGTCTTGTTGCCCTCGAAGCTCAGGCCGGCGACGTGAACGTCCCCTTCTTCATGACACGCGGAACTGGCGGCCGCCGCCAGAGCGACGACCGCCAGCCAGCGATACGCGACGGTGCGGGTGCGGCTCTTCATTCGATCTCGCTGGCATGCTTCGGAGCCTGACGAATGATCGCGAGACGTCCGCCCGCGGTCAGACCGGTTGTCGGCCGGTAATGAGGCGGATGAGCAGGATGGCAACGGCAAGCACGAGCAGCAGGTGGATGAAACCACCGAGCGTGTACGAGCTCACCACTCCGACCAACCACAGGACTAGCAGCACCGCGAGAATGGTCATCAACATGAGTGGCTCCTCCCGAGTCAACTAGGCTGGCCAGCCCACTCGGGTCAATTCAAGACGCGTTCCAGCCATCGTGACACCGCTCGCGGCAACCGGACGGGCGTAGTTGGCAGGCGAAGCCACGAAGCGGGAAGAAACTTCCCGCCACCTTAGCGGTTGCGATCGGCTTCCTGCGGCTCGACGGCGCGGGCCAGCGCCTGCTTGACCAGAGCCTCGACCTGCCGGGTCACGTCGGCGATCGCTACCCCGGTCGTGTCGATGTACACGGCGTCCGGCGCGACCATGAGCGGTGAGACGGCGCGCGTACGATCGGACTCGTCCCGCTCCTCGAGCGCCCGGGCGACCGCGTCGGTCGGCCCGGGCCGCCGGCCGAGCGCGTGAGCCGAGTCGCCGGCCCTTCGCCGCGCCCGCTCATCGGGCGACGCATCCAGGTAGAGCTTCACGTCCGCCGACGGAAACACGACCGTGCCGATATCCCGGCCTTCCATCACGACGCCGCCCTGCTGGCCGTACCGTTGCTGGCGGGCGACGAGCGCCTCCCGCACCGGGGCATGACGAGCGACGATGGCCGCGGCCTGGTCGATCTCGGGCGTCCGGATCGCGTCGGTGACGTCTTCTCCATCGATCGTGACCGCGCCTTCCAGCCCGAACGTCGCGTCGCGCGCCAGCCGGGCGACCGCGGCCGCGTCGGCGAGATTCAGCCCCTCTCGGACCGCCTTCCAGGCGACCGCGCGGTACATGGCGCCCGTGTCGATGTGCCGGTATCCGAGCCAGCGGGCGATGGTGCGCGCAATCGTGCCCTTGCCCGCGCCGGAGGGACCGTCGATTGCAATGATCAGCTGCCTGGTAGCCATCAAAGGAAGACCCGCGCGCATCTTCTATTATTGGCGCAATGTCCGCGCGGCGTGTCGTGTGGGCGCTCGGCGCCGTCGCGCTGGCGCTGGCCGTGCTCGCGTACGTGATGGCGCCCTACGCGCGCAGCGCCGCCTTCGTCGCCGATGTCGCCGGTGTCGACGCGTGGTGGCGTACCCTGCTGCCGATCCGCGCGCGATACGTCACCACCCGCGACCTCGTCATTCCGACCAGACACGGTCCGATTCCCTCGCGACTCTACGAACCTGACGGCGCGCCGCTCGGCAGTCTCATCGTGTATCCGGGCATCCACGCGGGCGGAGTGGACGAACCGAGACTCACGATGTTCGCGCGGCGGCTGGCGGCCAGCGGCGTCCGGACCGTTACCGTGCCGCTGCCCGATCTTCGTGTCTATCGCATCAGGACGGCGTCGACGGATGCGATCGAAGACACCGCCCTCGAGATGGCCAGGAATCCCGTCATCGCGACGAACGGCCGGGTGGGTCTGGTCGGCATCAGCTTCGCGGGCGGTCTGGCGCTCGTCGCTGCCGGCCGGCCTGCGCTGCGCGACAAATTGACACTCGTCGTCTCGCTCGGCGGCCACGCGGACCTTCCCCGCGTCATGACGTACCTCTGCACGGGCCGGCTGCCCGACGGCACCTCGCGCACACCGCACGACTACGGCGTCGTCGTCGTGCTGCTCGCGACGCTCTCGAAGCTCGTACCGGCCGACCAGGTGCCGGCGCTCGAGCGAGCGATCCTCACGTTTCTCGACGCGTCGAGCTACGCGGACATCGATCGTGCGCGCGCAACGGCGCTCCTCGCCGACACGCAGCGGCAGCTCGACACGATGCCCGAGCCGTCGCGCACGCTGATGACCCAGGTCCTCGCCAGAGACGCGCCCGCCGTCGGACAGCGGATGCTCCCGTTCGTCGAGGAGATTGGCGGAGCTCCAGACCTGTCTCCCGCGCGATCGCCGGCGACGACCGCGCCTGTTTTCCTGCTGCATGGCCTCGACGACAACGTCATACCGTCGGTTGAGACGGTCTTCGCCGCCGAATACCTGCGAGCCCAGGGCAATGGCGACGTCCGGTTGCTGCGGACGCCGCTGATTTCTCATGCGGACCTGGCCGACGACCTGAAGATCGGGGACACCTGGCGGCTGATTTCGTTCTGGACCGAAATGTTGCGGAGGCGGTGAGGCGCTGCCGTGCCTTTTCAGCCTTCTCGCCTTTGGGCCTTTGGGTCTTTGAGCCTTTGGGTCTTTGCGCCTGTCAGGCTCCGAAGTTCGCCGTCGGTGAGATCCCGCAGCTCACCGGGTCTGAGGCCTTTCGAGACGACCGGACCGATCTGCGTACGGACCAGCCGTTCAACCGGGTGCGCGATGGCGTCGCACATCATGCGCACCTGGCGGTTGCGGCCCTCACGAATCGTGATCTCGAGGAGCGCCCGCGATCCCGCGCGCGCCTGGACGACGCGCTGCAACCGGACTTTGGCCGGCAGCGTTCGCTGGCGGTCGATCACCATGCCTCGGCGAAGCCGTTCGAGATCCCGTTCATCGGGGACGCCCTCGACGAGCGCCTCGTACGTGCGGTCGAGCTCGTAGCGGGGGTGCGTGACGCGCTCGGCGAACTCGCCGTCGTTCGTCAGGATGATGAGCCCTTCGGAATCGAAATCGAGCCGGCCGACCGGATAGAAGTAGCCGCCGATCCCGGCGCGCGCGAGGAGGTCGATGACCGTCGTGCGCCGCTGCGGGTCCGATCGGGTGCTGACGACGTGGCGCGGCTTGTTCAGGAGGAGGTAGCGCCGGACCGGCGCGGCCTTCACGCGACGTCCGTCGACCTTGATCTCGTCCGTGCCGGGATCCGCTTTCGTCCCGAGCGCGGTGACGACCTGCCCGTTGACGGAGATCCGGCCTTGCGCGATCAACTCGTCGGCCGCGCGGCGCGACGCGAGGCCCATCTGCGAGAGCAGCTTGTTGAGACGGATCAACGGCAACTCACACCGCCTTTCGGGCGGGGAATATTCGAGCGTTCAGGCCGCGTATTCTCAGCGGCCTGCTAGTGCACTCGCTCCTTGTCCTCGGGTCCGCCGTGTGTCCGCTCCTCGCCCTCCGGTTCGGCCACGGGCTCGAACGGCAACGCGGTTTGCGGGGCCGGCTCGGTCACGGAGGCCGGCAGATCGAACCCGAGCAGGTCCGACATGTCCTCGACTTTCGGCAGGTCCGAGAGATCGTTCAGCCCGAACCGCTCCAGGAACTCTCGCGTCGTGCCGTAGAGGAACGGCCGGCCGACGACCTGCTTCCGGCCGACGATCTTGATGAGCTTGCGCTCGAGCAGCGTGCCGAGCACGCCGGCGGTGTTGACACCGCGGATGTCGGTAATCTCCGGACCGGTCACCGGCTGCTTGTAGGCGACGACGGCGAGTGTCTCGAGCGCCGCCACCGACAGCTTCTGCGTGGTCCGTTCGTGGAAGAGCCGCCGCACCCACTCGTGCAGCTCAGGTCGGGTGACGATCTGATAGCCGCCGGCGACCTCGACCATCTGCAGGCCGCCCGGCCGGTCGTACTCCTTCTTCAAGGCCTCGACGGCGGCGACGACCTCTTCCTTCGGCTCGCTGTCGAGCAGCTTGATGAGCGTCTTCACGGTCACCGGCTCGGGCGAGGCGAAGATGAGGGCCTCGACGATCGCTTTCAGGTCCGACATGGGGACATTCTCAACATGATCTGCTTCGTGAGCAACCAGGTAAATTGGGTAATTGGGTAATTGGTAATTGGGTAATTGGTAACTGGTGATGGCGTCGTTGCTCGAACTTCGATTTGCTCAATTGCTCAATTGCCAATTGCTCAATTACCCGATTCATGTGCTCTTCAAAACTCAGGCGCTCCCTCGGGCTTCGCGCGGCGATATACGCGTATCGGTCCGAAGTTTGCCTGCTGGAACACCCGGACGAGCTTGAGCCGAATCATCTCGAGCAAGGCGAGGAAGGTCACGATCATCCCCGCGCGCGTCTGCACGTCGGCGAAGAGCTCCTCGAACCCGCACGCCTCCGTCTCCGAGAGCCGCGCGAGCAGTTGATCGATCCTCGTCTCGAGCGAGATCTGCTCGGAGGGCAGCGGCACGACCGGGCGCTGGCGCGCGCGGTCCATGACCTGCCGGAACGCCGCCATGAGACTGAAGAGATCGACTTCGATCTCCGGTTCCGGCGCGTCGCCGACGAGGTCCGCGACCCGGCCGTCTGGCCGGCCCCACTGCGCGCTGCGCTGGATCTCCTTCTCGTGCAGCAGTTCGGCGGCGGCCTTGAACCGCTGGTGCTCGAGCAGCCGGCGGACCAGCGCCTCGCGCGGATCCTCTTCCGGGTCCTCCTGCGTCGGATCGGGCCTCGGCAGCAGCATCCGGGACTTGATGTGGATGAGCGTCGCCGCCATCACCAGGAATTCACCCGCGACGTCGAGATTGAGCTCCTGCATCACGTCCAGGTATTCGAGGTACTGCTGCGTGACCAGCGCAATCGGGATGTCGTAGATGTTCAGCTCGTTCTTCTTGATGAGGTGCAGGAGCAGGTCGAGCGGACCCTCGAAGTTGCGCAGACGAACCGGGTACTCCTCGAGTACCGATTCGAATTCGGATCCCTGTGGCTGGTCGGTCATCGTTATGCGGAAAGTCACTTGACTTGACGAGGTATTTCGGCGCGCGCGCGCGCGCGCGCGCTTGCAAGTTGTCGCGCGCAGCCTACCACGTCAAGTCAAGTGATTTTCGGGATTAGTAGCGCAGGCGCACGGCGGTCCGTACGCGGTCCATGGTCTCTTCGGCGACCGCGCGGGCGCGGCGCGAGCCCTCGACGAGCACTTCGCGAAGGTAGCCGGGCCTGGCGAGCGTGGCGCGGCGGCGCGCCCGCATCGGCTCCAGCAGGGCGTTGATCGCCGCCGCGAGCTTCGTCTTCACCTCGACGTCGCCCACCTTGCCGCCCCGGTAGCGGTCCTGGAGGTCATCGACCTCGGCGCGATTCGGGTTGAAGGCATCGTGATAGATGAAGACAGGATTGCCTTCGACGGTGCCCGGGACGTCCGCCCGGACCCGTTTCGGGTCCGTGTACATCTGACGGACCTTCTTCGTCACCGCCTCGGCGTCGTCCGAAAGGTCGATCGTGTTGCCGTAGCTCTTGCTCATCTTCCGGTTGTCGAGACCCGGCAGGCGCGGCACCGGCGTCAGGAGCGGCTGCGGCTCGACGAAGATCTCGCCGTAGAAGTTGTGGAACCGGCGGACGACTTCGCGAGAGAGCTCGAGGTGGGCGACCTGATCCTCCCCGACCGGCACGAAGTGCGCGTTGTAGATGATCACGTCCGCCGTCTGAAGCAACGGATACCCGAGAAACCCGAGGTTCGACAGATCCTTCTCGGCGAGCTGCTCGATCTGCTCCTTGTAGGTCGGGACGCGCTCGAGCCACGGGATCGGCGTGACCATCTGGAGCAGCAGATACAGCTCGGCGTGTTCCGGCACGAGCGACTGGATGAACAACGTGCTCTGTTCCGGATCGATGCCCGCCGCGATCCAGTCGGCGACGTTGTCGAGGGCGTTCTCCACCAGTCCCTCGGTGGAGGCGTATTCGCTCGTCAGCGCGTGCCAGTCGGCCACGAAGTAGAAACAGTCGTACTCGCGCTGAAGCTCGACCCAGTTCTGCAGCGCACCGGCGAGATGCCCCAGATGGAGCCGGCCCGTGGGACGCATCCCCGAAACCACACGCCGACGTGTCATGCGAACAGCAACCACTGGAGAAACACGATCACGGGCCGAATGATCGCGGCGAGCGCCCCGGAGAGCATCAACGCATACAGCAGCAGGATCCCGAACGGCTGGAGCCGGATCAGCCCGCCCGCAACGGCCGGCGGCAGCAGGCCGATCGCGATGTTCCCGCCGTCGAGCGGCGGAATCGGGATCATGTTGAACACGGCCAGCATCACATTGGTGCCGATGGCCCGGATGAGGATGTCCTGCCACCGGCCGACTTCATACGGCGTGATGCCGCCCGGATAGACGAGAAAGAAGATCGCGATGAGCCCGGTCGCCAGGATCAGGTTGCTCACCGGACCGGCGAACGCGACGATCGCGAAATCGCGGCGCGGCGAGCGAAGGTTCCGGAGGTTGACCGGGACCGGCTTCGCCCAGCCGATGAGCGGCAGCGACGTGGTCATCGAAATGAGCGGAAACAGCACGCTGCCGATCCAGTCGATGTGCGCGAGCGGGTTGAGGGTCAGGCGGCCCAGCGACCGGGCCGTCGGATCGCCCAGCCGATCGGCCGACCACGCGTGCGCGGCCTCGTGAAATGAGAGCGACAGGATGAGAATCGCGAGCAGCGCGAGGACGAGATCGAGCGGCGGCAATGCGGCCCTGACTGTACCAACTAATCTGGAAATCTGGAATCTCTAAAAAGCACGTGTCGGTGCGACGGATTGAGAAGCGCTCGTCGGTACGACGGGTACGGCAGGTCCCTGGAACGAACTGGCGCACGCCATCTTCTTTAAAAAGGAAGCCGACGAGTGTCAGAAGGCTCCACAGATCCGCCGTACCCGTCGTACCGACACGTCTTTAGACAGCGCTTTTTTAGCCGCCGAAATGCTTGATTACCGCCTCGGCGGTTTTGGCGCCGACGGCGGCTTCGAGTTCCTGGCGGCTCGCCCGCCGCACGCCGGCGACCGATCCGAAGGTCGTGAGCAGCTGTTTCCGGCGGCGCGCGCCAATCCCCGGCACGTCGTCCAGGGCGGAGTGCAGATCGCGCTTGGTCCGGGACTTCCGGTGGAAGGTGATCGCGAAGCGGTGCGCCTCGTCTCTGATGCGCTGCACCAGCCGGAGGGCGCTGGACTCGCGCGGCAACGCGAGACCTTCCACGCGATCCCGGGTGAACAGCAATTCCTCCTGTTTGGCGATCCCGACCGCGATGAGCCGATCGAGGCCGACCTCCCGCAGCGCGGCATACGCCGCCGTCAATTGCCCCTTGCCGCCGTCGATCAGGATCAGGTCCGGAAACGGCCCGCCGTGCTCGAGGACGCGCCGGTACCGCCGGAGGACGACTTCGTGGATGGCGGCAAAGTCATCGGGAATGGCCCGATCGCCCGATCGCTCGATCGATGAATTCTTTGCCCTTGCTCGCGCCAGTCCCCTGATTCTGAACTTCCGGTATTCACTTCTTTTCATCCGGCCGTCGACGGCGACGACCATCGATCCGACCGTTTCGCTGCCCTGCAGCGTCGAGATGTCGAAACATTCGATGCGCCGCGGCAGGGACGGCAGGGTCAGGACCTCGCGGAGCTGGTCGAGGGCTTCGTAAGCGAGTCCGTGGCCTTCTCCGAACTGTGACTGATAGGCCAGCGCGGCGTTGCGCGCGGCCAGCTCCAGCAAGCCCCGTTTGTCGCCCCGCCGCGGCACGTGGATGCGGACGCGGCGCTTGGCCCGTTCGGTGAGCCACGCTTCGATGGCCTCGCGGTCGTCGACGGGCAGGTCTTCGGGAATGTGGACCTCTGACGGCGGCTCGCGCTCGGCGTAGAACTGCTGGACCGCGGCGGTCAGCAGCTCGGTGCCGGCGGCGGCCTCCGTCGTGAGCTCACATCGATCGACGACCCGTCCGCGCCGGACCTGAAAGACGACGACGACGGCGCCGGCCGATCCGGCCCTGACGCCGAAGGCATCGCGATCACCCATCGCTGGCGTCTCGACAGTGTTGCGCCGGTCGCGGATGGTCTCGATCGTGCGGATCGCGTCGCGGAGGTGCGCGGCCCGCTCGAACTGCTCCCCGGCCGCCGCGTCGGTCATTTCGCGGCGGAGATCGCGAATGAGCTCGTCCTGCCGGCCCTCGATCAGCAGCCGTGCCTGGTCCACGGCGCGCCCGTATCGCTCGATGCTGCAGATCGTGTCCACGCACGGCGCGAGGCAGCGGTGGATGTCGTACTCGAGGCAGGGGCGATCGCGCCGGCCGTCGATGATCTCGTTGCACGAGCGGATGCCGAAGAACCGGTGCGCGAGGCTCATCGTGCGCCGGGCCACCGCGGCGGGCATGAACGGTCCGGCATAGACGGTGCCGTCCCGCTCGACGCGCCGGGCGACGAGCAGGCGCGGCGCACGCTCGGTCGTGGTGAGCTGCAGGTACGGGTACGTCTTGTCGTCGCGGAGCAGGACGTTGTAACGCGGATTGCGCTGCTTGATCAGCCGGTTCTCGAGCGCGAGCGCCTCGACGACCGAATCGGTGACGACGACCTCGAGCGACGCGGCGTCGCGCAGGAGCGCGTCGTGCCGCGGGCTGATACCCCTGGCGCCCAGGTACGAGCGCACCCGATCGCGCAGGACGCGCGCCTTGCCGACGTACAACGTCTCGCCGGCGTCGTTCAGGAACAGATAGACGCCCGGCTGCTGCGGCACGCGCGCGAAGCGGTCCTTGAGATCGTCAATGGCCATGGGCTACGATGCGGCCGGAATTTCGATTGACCGGCCCCACATCCAGACCCTCGTGACCTTCACAGGCGCTGTCGGCGAGGTCTTCAATTTTCCGCTGCGGCTCATCATCGCCGCGTGCGTCCGGCTGGGGATCCATCCAAATATTCTCACCTTCACCGGTGTCCTCATCAACATCTGGGCCGGCTGGCACCTCGCGAAAGGCGAATTCCTCACCGCGTTCTGGATCATGCTCGGCGCCAACGTCTTCGACTTCATCGACGGCAAGGTGGCGGCCGAAACCGGCAAGATGTCGAAGTTCGGCGGCTTCTGGGATTCGGTGATCGATCGGTTCTCCGATCTGGCGCTGTCGGTCGGCCTGATCTGCCTGTACTCGTCGCTCGGCCGCACCGACTACGTGCTCATCACCTCGATCGCCATGGTCTTCGCGACGATGACGAGCTACACGCGCGCGCGGGCGGAGTCGCTCATGCCGAAGTGCAAGGTCGGATTCATGGAACGGCCCGAGCGCATCGTGCTGTTCATGATCGGCGCGCTCACGAATCGCATGGCGGCCGTCATGTGGGTCATTGGCGTGCTCTCGATCGTCACCGTCATCGACCGCATCTATTACACCTATCTCGAGCTCAATGGCCGGCCGCAGCCGCGCGGCCGGGGCCTGAAAGGCCTGCTGGTCCGCGCGTTCTACTGGACCGACGAGCGGGCCACGCTGTCCTACGACCTCTGGGTCATCGCGATCCTGTCGTTCGTCTGGCTGACGCCGCCGCGATGGCTGGCCGATCCGGTGGCGTCTGAAGGACAGGGACTTCTTGAATGGCTCCGCGACATGATCGTCGGCTAGAAGACCTCGGGTTACCCGCTCAACGTCGGATCGAAGCAGTGCCGGCACCGGGCCTCGTAGGTCCCCGACGCGCCGACGAGCACCCGTTCCTTCGACGCCACGAGCCGCTGCGTGTGGTTGGCGGGGCCGCCGCACACCATGCAGATCGCGAGCGTCTTGGTGATGTACTCCGCCGTCGCCAGCAGCTGCGGCATCGGCTCGAACGGCTTGCCCAGATAGTCCTGATCGAGGCCGGCGACGATGACGCGCTTGCCCTGTTTGGCGAGCGCATCGCAGACGGCGGGCAGATCCGCGTCGAAGAACTGGCCCTCGTCGATCCCCACCACTTCGGTATCGGGCCGCACGCGCTCGGCCAGCTCCCGGGAATCGGCGACGTTCTCCGAAGAGATCTTCATGTCGCTGTGCGAGACGATCTGCGCGTCGCCGAACCGGTTGTCGATCGCGGGCTTGAAAGTCTGCACCCGCTGCCGCGCGATCTGGGCGCGCCGGAGCCGGCGGATCAACTCTTCGCTCTTCCCGCTGAACATGCTCCCGGTGATGACTTCCACCCAGCCGGGTTTGGGGGTGTGATGCTGCTCCATAGGCCTATGGGGGATGCCTCAATGTCGAGATTGCTCTCCAGGTTCCGTGGTGCCGGTGCGGGGGTCCACGGAACCTGCAAGGAAAGCTGCGAGCCTTCAGGCCCCCCTCCGACTCTAGACGCGTGACTGGTACTCGCCCGTCTCGGTGTTGATCCGGATCACGTCACCGGTGTTGATGAACGCCGGCACGCTCACGACGAGACCTGTTTCGACCGTGGCGGGCTTGACCTGCGCCGACGCCGTCGCGCCCTTGATGCCCGGCACGGTATCGGTGACCTTGAGGTCCACGTTGAGCGGCAGGTGGATCCCGACCGGCTCGGTCTCGTAGAACTCGACGTTGATGAGCGACTCGGGCAGGAGATACACGGCGCTCTCGCCGAGGGTCTCGCGCGCCAGGTGAACCTGATCGTACGACGACGTGTCCATGAAGTGAAAGATGTCGCCGTCACGGTAGAGGAACTGCATCTCGCGCTCGTCCAGCACCGCGCGCTCGACGTCGTCTTCCGACCGGAACTTGTGGTCGATCAATCGCTCGCTGCGAATATCGCGGAGCCGGCACTGGACGTGACCGCGCTTGTTTCCCGGGGTCAGGTGGTACACGTCGAGCACGCGGAACAAATTGGCGTCGAGCTTGATCAGCATGCCCTTGCGAAGTCTGGTGGCTTGAATAGAGCTCATAAGACGGGTGTTCGTGGCGGCTCCGAACTTTTCATCCTAACACGGCCCCGCACCGCCGGCCGGGCGGGTCTCGGGCGAACCCGCTGGCTACGCGGAAACGACAAACCGCGTTAGTATCGTTGAGTATGCCTTGGGATCCGATGCGCGACCTGCTCACCATGCAGGAGCGTCTCGAGAGCCTGTTCGGCCGGACGATGCCCGGTTGGGTACCGCCGGTCGATTTGGCCGAACTTCCAGACAGGTACCGCCTCACGGTCGAGCTCCCGGGCCTCAGCCGGGAGGACGTGCACATCGATTTCCTCGACGGCACCCTCACCATCCGCGGCCAGCGTCCGAGCCAGGCGTGTTGTCCCGAGCGCTACCAGCAGCTGGAGCGCGGACAGGGACAGTTCTCGCGGTCGTTCCGGTTCGCCACCGCGGTCGACTCGGAATCGATCGCGGCGGACCTCGTCGACGGCGTGCTCACGGTGTCCGTACCGAAGGCGACGATTCCCGACCGCCGCATCGAGATTGGATAACGGATGACCCTCAGGACGTTCCTTGGCGCGCTCGTGCTCGGCGGCTCAGTCGCCGGATTGGTGGTCTCCGCACGGCTTGCCGATACGACGCCGAGCGACGCCCAGCCCGAGTCGTCGGCGAGCGAACAGGCGCGGCCCGCGGCTCTGCCGGCCTCGGCGTCCGGCAGTCTGCCGGATCTCTCCACGGTGGCCGAGCGCGCGCTCAAGGTCTCCGCGAACATCTCATCGACGACGGTCAGGCGGCTGCCGGACCATCCATTTTTCAGGGACTTTTTCGGGCAGGAACAGCGATCGCAGAGCGTCGGTTCAGGCGTCGTCGTGTCGTCCGATGGGTATGTCCTGACCAATACGCACGTCATCGGGTACGCCGGCGCGGACATCCGAGTCACCCTTCCAGGGGGACGGGAGCTGCGAGGCAAGCTCATCGGCATCGATGACGTCAGCGACCTGGCGGTGGTCAAGGTCGACGCCCAGAATCTCGAAACCCTGCCGTGGGGCGACTCGGGCAAACTTCGAGTCGCCGAATGGGTGCTGGCGATCGGCAATCCCTTTCAGCTGAGTGGCACCGTCACGCTCGGCATCATCTCGACCGTCAACCGGTCGGCCGCGCAGGTCGGCGGCAACACCGACTTCATCCAGACCGATGCGGCGATCAACCCCGGGAATTCGGGCGGCGCCCTGGTGAACAGTCGCGGCGAGCTCATCGGCATCAACACGATGATCTACAGCGAGACGGGCGGGTACCAAGGCATCGGGTTCGCGATCCCGTCCAACCTCGCGCGCCGGATCATGGACGAGCTCAAGGCCACCGGGACCGTGCCCTGGGGGGCGATCGGTCGAATCCAGTGGTTCAATGTCGATCGAGTCACTGCCAAGGCGAACGGGTTCGGCGATGTCACCGGCGCATACGTCAGGAGGATCGAACGCGCGTCGTCGGCGTATCGCGCCGGGCTGCTGCCGGGAGACCTCGTCATTTCGATCAACGGTGATCAGGTCGCTGATTACGAGCAGATCGACCGGGCGGTGATCGCATCCAAAATCGGCTCGACCGTGAAACTGGATGTCATTCGCGACGGCCGACGGGTGACGCTTTCGGTACCGGTCGTCAGCCGGCAGCAGCAGACCGCCCGCTGACGCGTGAGGCCGCGCGGTGCGGCCTGAAGTCGCGTTCGCGAAGCAAGGTCCGCCCGGACACGCACGGGTGGCCCTCCCAATGACAGCGCCAAAGACGGTCGGTACCCACGCGGATACCAATCCGCGCTGACCACGCCAGCCGGGCCGGCGCGGTTCCCCGATCTTCGATCCGCAGGCCGCTCGTCACGAGATCGACCGTATTCTGCTCGAGCGAAATCCCGAGCGCGACGGTCAGATTGCCCGGCCCGCGGCACAGATTGTCCGGGCTCAATAGACCGCCTTTCCGTGCCCGTCGCCGCCGCATCAGGTCAATGCCCTCTAACGGACTGAGCGCCCGGATCAGGATCGCCGCCGGCGACCCTTCAGCCTCAGTGACCGCGTTGACCAGGTTGTGCAGTCCGTAGTTCAGGTAGACGTACGCGCGTCCCGGCGGGCCGTAGAGCGGCGCGTTCCGACTGGTGGGACCCGGCGCGGCGTGACAGGCGGGATCCGACTCGCCGATGTACGCCTCGGCTTCGACGATGACGCCCGAGGCCGTCCGGCCGCGCACGTCGTGCACCAGCACTTTGCCGATCAGATCCTCGAGCACCTGAAGCGTCGGCCTGGCGTAAAAAGATTGGGACAGAGAGCCGGATCGGGTCATCGTTTCAAACGCGCGATCGCGTCCGCGGCCGCGCGTCTGACCCGTTCGTCACGGTCGGCGAGAAACGTCTCGAGCCAGCTGATTTCATCGCGCGTCCCCACAAACCCTATCAGATGGACGAGGTCCGCGCGGTGCCGATCGTCCTTCGCGACCTCGAGGGTCGCGCGAATGCCCGCGAGCGACGGCCGGCCAATCTCCAGAAGGTAATCGCGTGCCTGCGGGCCGACGTCCCGCAGGATGAGATGCGCGGCGAGCACGTGCGTCTGCGGCTCTCCGAGCCGATCGACGGCAAACGCCGCCGCGAGCCGCACGTCGTCGGCGCGATCGCGCGCTTGAAGGTTCTGCAGCGTTTCCAGCGACTCTTTGTCCGCCAGACGGCCGAGGCCTTCCGCGGCGGCGCGGCGCATCAGGGGATCGCGATCGTTCAGGCGATTCCGGAACTCGGTCCGCGCCGGCGCGTGCCCCATCCGCGCAAGGGCGAGCAGCGCCTGTGCCGGGGTCGCGCCTCGACCCTCGGCGAGGAGGCTGAGGAGCGGCTTCGCCGCGCGGTCCGCGCCAATCACGCCGAGGGCTTCCACGGAGAACTGCCGGACCAACGCGCTGGAGTCCGCGAGCGACGCCAGCAGCTTGTCGACGGCTTCGGCGGCGCGGAGACGCGCGAGGACGCGTGCGGTCGCCGCCCGGATGATCGGATCGTAGTGATCGAGCTCTTCCGCGAGCGCCGTCACCTGAGAGGCCGGGAGCGGCGGCTCCGCGATGGCGCCGAGAGCGTGGACCGCGTCGAACCGGATTCGCGCGTTCTCGTCGCGCATCGCCGCAATCAGGCGATCGACGATGACAGCGGGCGCAACGGGGGCTGCGCGCAGCAGCGGCCCCGCTTCGAAGGCCTCCTGGGCGGCGCTTCTCGATCCGCCGAAACCGAGGATCCGTGCCGGGCCGGCGCGGTCGATCATGAAGAATCCGAGCTCCGCCTCGATCGCCGCCGCCTGCACCCGGTCGTCGGGGTCCAGGATCAATGCCGCGACCGGTTCGGCTGCCGCGACGTACCCGGCCGCGCCAAGCTGCTGGGTCGACTTCAAACGGATGTCCGGATCAGGATGACGCAGGTTGCGGATCACGTCCTGCCAGTTCGACTGGCCGGACGGCGCCGCGATCGCGGTCAGACATCCCAGGAGAGCAAGAAGAGCGATTCGAGCCACGGAAAGATGGCCAGCGTAAGCTCCGCCGCTATCACGCATCGGCGTACGCATGGTCGCGGCCGGCGGCCAGTACGCGCCGGAGATGCTGACCTGTATACGAATGCTCGACGGTCGCGACGTGTTCGGGAGTCCCGACGGCGACGACCGATCCGCCCGCGTCCCCGCCCTCGGGTCCGAGATCGATGATCCAGTCCGCCGTCTTCAACACGTCGAGGTTGTGCTCGATGACGAGCAGCGTGTGGCCGGCCAGCAGCAGTTTCCGGAACGCGGCGAGCAGCTTGACGATGTCGTCGAAATGGAGCCCGGTGGTGGGCTCGTCCAGCACGTACAGCGTTCGCTCGCCGCTCTGGGTGCCGAGATGCGAGGCGATCTTGATCCGCTGCGCCTCGCCTCCCGAAAGCGTGGTCGCGGGCTGCCCCAGCCGGAGATAGCCGAGTCCGATCTCGTCGAGCACCTGCAGGCGCCGGACCACTTTCGGCGCGCCCGCGAAGAACGTGAGCGCCTCGCGGACCGTGAGGTCGAGCACCTGATCGATGTTCCGGCCCTTGTAGCGCACCTCGAGGACCTGCGGGCGGAAACGCTTGCCGTCGCACTGCTCGCAGGGCACGAACACGTCCGCCAGGAACTGCATCTCGACGCGGACGACGCCTTCGCCTTCGCAGGCCTCGCAGCGTCCGCCGGGCACGTTGAACGAGAAGTGACTGGCCGTGAGTCCGCGCGCACGGGCGTCCTTCGTCGCGGCAAAGAGCTCGCGGATCGGATCGAACGCTTTGAGGTACGTCACCGGGTTCGAGCGCGGCGTCCGGCCGATGGGCTGTTGATCGACGAGCACGGCGTCGCTGATGAACTCGACGCCTTCGAGTGTCCGGTGGCTGCCCACCCGTCGGTCCCAATCGCTCTTCGCGCGCTTGACGGCCGCATAAATGACGTCATGGACGAGGGTGGATTTACCCGAGCCGCTGACGCCCGTCACGCCGGTGAACAGGCCAAGCGGAATCTCGACGTTGATGTCCTTGAGGTTGTGCTCGGACGCGCCCGTAATCTTGAGACGATGCGGGCCCGGCTTGCGGCGCGTCTGCGGCACCGGAATCGCCAGCTCGTCGCGGAGGTATTTCGCCGTGAGCGATTTCGTGTCCGCGAGCAGACCGGGCACCGAGCCCGAGTAGATGATCCTGCCGCCCTGCTCGCCCGCGCCGAGGCCGAGGTCCACCACTTCGTCCGCGACGCGGATCATGTCGGCGTCGTGCTCGACGACGAGAACCGTGTTGCCCTGATCGCGCAACTGCTGGAGGATCGCGATCAGGCGCTCGTTGTCGCGCGGGTGGAGCCCGATCGACGGCTCGTCGAGAACGTAGAGCGTGTCGACGAGCGCCGAGCCGAGCGACGTCGCCAGATTGATGCGTTGCGACTCTCCGCCCGAGAGCGTCGACGACAGCCGATCGAGCGTCAGATAGTCGAGCCCGACGTCAGTGAGAAATCCGAGCCGGCGGCGGATTTCCCGGAGAATCTTCTCGGCGACCACCGCGTCCTTCTCCGAGAGCTGGAGTGTCTCGAAGAACCCGGCGGCGTCCTTGACGGTGAGCGCGCAGACGACGTCGATCGTCTGCCCGCCGACGCGGACGTCACGCGCTTCGCGCCGCAGCCTGGTGCCGCCACACTCGTGACAGGTCAGATAGCCGCGGTACCGGCTCAGGAACACCCGGACGTGGACTTTGTATTTCTTGCGCTCGAGCCGCCGGAAAAACCCCTTGATACCTTCGTAGTCGTCGCGCCCTTCGATGACGAACCTGAGCTCGTCTTCGGCCAGCGTGCCCCACGGCGCGTCGAGCCGCACGGCGCCGGCTCGCGCGGTCCGCTTGAGCTGCGCGAGACAACTTCGATAATGCGGTTTCGTCCATGGCTCGATCGCGCCGCCATTGATCGTTTTGCTGGCGTCGGGCACGACCAGGTTCATGTCGAGCTCGATGATGTTGCCGAAGCCGTGGCAGGTCGGGCACGCGCCGAACGGGTTGTTGAACGAGAACAACCTCGGCTGCGGCATTTCGTACAAGATGCCGCAGTTCCGGCATTCGAATCGCTCGCTGAACCGGTGTGTCGCCTTGAGCGCGCCGGCATCGTCCACCTCGATGGCGAACGCCGCCCCGTCCCCTTCGTGGAAGGCGGTCTCGATCGAGTCGGTCAGGCGCGAGCGGACCTCCGGATCGACGCGCAGGCGATCGACGATCACGGTCAGGGTGGTCGCGTCGCGGAATCGCTCGGGCTCGGCCGCCGCTTCGTCGAGCGTCAGCGTCTGACCGTCGACCAGCAGGCGCCCGAAGCCGCGGCGGCGGAGGGTGTCGATCCCCGCCGAGACCGGATCCTCGGAAAACGGCAGCGTGTTCCCGTTCGAGGAAGACGCGTCGTCGTCCGTTTCCTGATCGCGATCGATCGCGTCGGGCAATCGCACGCTGACAATGGGATAGTCGAATCCCACGAGCAATCGGGTGCCGGCCGGCAGCCGCAACAGCTCGCCGGCGACGAGATCGGGCGATTCGCGCTCCACTTCCTTTCCACAGCGGCGGCAAATCGTCCGGCCGACCCGCGCCCAGAGCAGACGCAGGTAGTCGTGAATCTCGGTTGTCGTGCCGACCGTCGACCGCGGATTCCGGATGCTGTTCTTCTGCCGGATGGCGATGGCCGGGGCGATCCCGTCGATCCCGTCCACGTCCGGCTTCTCCATCCGTTCGAGAAACTGGCGGGCATAGGCGGAGAGCGACTCCACGTACCGCCGCTGACCCTCGGCGTAGATGGTGTCGAAGGCCAGCGAGGACTTGCCGGAGCCGCTGACACCGGTGACGACGATGAGCTGGCGATGCGGAAGCGTGAGATCGACACCCTTCAGGTTGTGGGTGCGAGCCCCGCGCACGACGAGCGCACCAGCCGGGCGAACGTCGTCGGCTGGTGTCGGTTCGGACATGGTCGTTACAGCTGCGTTTTCAGGAGACAGTCCAAGCGACCCATGTTACTACTTTTTTTCCGCGCCTCCGGCCGATGCGGGCGGGTCGGAATCCGCCTTTGCCCTTGGGGACCGCCTCGTGTTATCCTCCACGAGTCCACCCCCAAATATCCGTTACGGGCGCATAGATCCCTCCCTTTGTCTGATCCTGTAGTGACGTCGAACCTCTTTGCGACAGCGCCATCTCTCGGAACTCAACGTGGGCTGAGTCTCTGATTCCATCACGAGGATAGTCAGTGGCTGTACGGTTGTTCGTTGGCAACATGCCCTATGGGGCGACAGAAGCGGATTTGCGCGCGCATTTTTCGGGCGTCGGACCACCGTCTCAGATCGTCATCCCGGTAGACCGGGAAACAGGCCGGCCGCGCGGGTTCGCGTTTGTCGAATTCCTCGACCGCGCCGTCGCCGAAGAAGCGATCACGCGGTTCAATCAGCAGCCCTTCATGGGGCGCACGCTCTCGGTGAGCGAGGCTCGTCCGCGGGAAGCCGGCGGCGGCGGCGGCGGCAGGGTTCCGCCCGTCTGGCGGCGGCGGGTTCACCGGCAGCCGCCCGCCTGGCGGCGGAGGGTTCGGCGGGCCGCGCCCGGCTGGCGGCGGCTTCGGCGGACCACGTCCGGCCGGCGCCCCCGGCGGCTTTCGGCCTGGAGCGCCTCGCCCTGATCTTCCCGGGGGCGGCCGCAACTTCGGTCCACCCAAGAAGAAGAGCGCCTCGAGCGAGAAGCGCTGGGAGAACAAGGAACGAGGTCCCAAGGGCCCGATCAAAGAACGGTACACGGGCCGGCTCGGCGGGCTCTATGACGATCCGGATGACGTCAGCACGCCGCTCACCGATTTCGACGATCCCGCGTCGACCGCGCCGACCGACGACGAAGATAAGTAAATGACCGGAGGCACGATGGCGACCCACCTCAAGGTGACCGCCGTGCTCTTCTTGATCATCGGTGCCCTGCTCGTGTGCGTGGCACTGCTCGCCTCGGTGCTGTTCGGTGTCCTGGGCGGAGTGGTCGGCGCGTCAGGCGACGAAGGTGCCGGTGTCGCCGTCGCTTTTCTCGGACTGACCGGCGCGATTGCGACGACCGTTCTCCTGGCGCTCGCGGTCCCGTATTTCATCTGCGGATGGGGTCTGCTGAAGCGGCGGAACTGGGCCCGGGTGATGGGCATCATTCTCGCCGCTATCGCGCTTCCCAAGTTCCCGATCGGCACGGCGTTCGGCGTCTACGCGCTGATCATCCTTTTTCAGAAGGAGACGGAAAAGCTGTTGACGTGAAGACGTTCTTCACCGAAGTCGCCCGATCCGGCCCTGCGACCCCGACGCCCATCCGATTTGCCCACGGCGCGCGAAGCTGAATGTATCGAAACCGGGTCCTTCGACTGTTGACCAGCTGCGGCCGTCGTCCGTACTGATATCGCTGCCGAGTGGACCGACGGCCAGAAACGTCCCCGGCGTGCCCGGCTGGTACGCGACGACCGAGCGAAATCCGGACAATCCCCGCTCCTTGACGAGCGTCCATGTGGCGCCGCCGTCGGTGGTGACGGCGATGTTGTCGATCGCGTCCGCCTCCTTCGAGTAGTCGCCGCCGACGACCACGCCGTGGCGCGCGTCGCGAAACGCGATCGAGTAGATCCCCGCGGTCGAGCCGGCCGCAAGCGGTGTGTCGGCCACTCTCCACGTGCGGCCCCGATCCTCCGATTGCAGCACCCGGGCCGTGGACGCCGCACCCGTACCGAACCACACGTGATCGCGACCGAAGACCGTCACGTTCGTGCCGCTCGCGGCAAAGGCGCCTTCGTTCGGCAAGGCCGCGGGAAGACGGTCCGCAGGAACCGGCATCCACGTCCGGCCGCCGTTGTCCGTCATGAGAATCACGAACCGTCCGGCGACCGAGTCGCTGACGGCAATCCCGTGGTCGGCATCCCAGAACGCCATCGCGTCGAAAAACGCGCCGGGATCCTGGTTCACGAACTGTGACTGCCAGGTCTCGCCGGCATCGACCGTCTTGAAAATGCGGGACGCGGGGCCGTTGCCGATGCTCAGGACGTACGCGGTCCGGTCGTCGATCGCGTCGATGTCTCGAAAATCGAGCCGGTCGGACGTCGGAGCGGGCAGACGCTGCCAGGTGACGCCGCCGTCGGCGGTGCGCACGATCGTGCTGGCCGCGCCGCTCGCCCACGCGACGTTCTCGTCGACCGCGCTGATTCCGCGCAACCTGACGGTGACGCCCGAGCTCTGAATGGCCCACGTCGCCTGCGATCCGGTTTTTCTCACGACGCTTCCGCCCTTCATGACCAGCCTGATCTGGCGCAGGGCGGAGATGTCTTTCGTGGGATCGCCATCGACCGCGACGAGGTCCGCGAACAAGCCCGGCGCGACCCGGCCGATTTGGGTCTCCATGTGGAGCACCTTCGCGTCGATCGACGTCGCCGATCGGAGCGCCGCGATCGGCGTCATGCCGTAGGCGACCATCAGCTCGAGCTCGCGCGCGTTGTCGCCGTGCGGAAAGACGCCGACATCCGAGCCGCTGGCGATCGTGACGCCCGCGTCGAGGGCCATCTTCAGGCTCTGGCGCTTGCGCTGGACCCCTGCAGGTTCGGGTCCCTGGCCCGGACGCCATCCGCCGTACTGGGCGGTGGCGTGGCCGGCCGACGCCGTCGGGCACAGCGCGACGCCGCGCTCCGCCATCAGCTTGAATACTTCCGGCGTTCCGCCGTCACCGTGCTCGATCGTCTCGGCGCCTGCAAGCACCGCTCGGCGCATCCCCTCGGGCGTCGACGCATGGACCACGACGGGACGATTGAGGCTGCGGGCCGTGTCCACGATGAGTCGCATCTCATCGACCGAAAACGTCGGGGTCGCTTCGCCGCGCGGCCCGGCACGGTAATCGCCGTACACCTTGATCCAGTCCGCGCCCTTTCCGGCCTGCTCGCGTACGACGCGAATGAGGGTGTCGCCGTCCGCCTCCTGCGCGCCTTGCGGGATTTCCCACGCCGGTGAGAACCCTTTCGGCGCGTAGGTGCCCGTCGCCACGATCGCTCTTGTGGTGATGACGAGCCGCGGACCCGGCACGATGCCCTGGTTGACCGCCTGCTTCAGGCCCACGTCGGCGTAGCCGGCGCCCTCCGTCCCGAGGTCCCGGAGCGTGGTGAACCCCGCGTCGAGCGTGGCTTTGAGGTGGTTCACCGCGCGGGCCACCCGCAGCGATTCGGCCTCGAGCAGCACCTGATCGTTCCAGGGCGCCTCGTTGTACGCGTGGAGCAGCACGTGCGAGTGCGCGTCGATGAGCCCGGGCAGCAGGGTCGCTGCCGGCAGATCGATCGCTTCGGCTCCGGGCGGCAGGGCGATGGCACCAGCCGGACCGGCCGCCTCGATCCGCTGGCCGCGGACGAGCACCGCCCATCCCTCGTGAAGCGCCTCGCCGTCGAACACGCGCGCCGGCCGCAGCAGGTATGTCGTGGCGGGCGCACCGGACTCGCGCCCGCGCTGCGCCTCCACGCCCTCCAGGATTGTGGCGATCCCCAGGACGGCCGCCACGAGGCCCCAGCGCACGGTGCGGCTGGTCCGCGCCCGCGTCCAGGAACGGGATTCGAGTCGTTCGATGGATGTCACGTCAGGCTCCTCGAGATGTCCCGTGCGTGCGCGGAGTATAGCGCGGCGATTGATACCCATCCTGTAACGGCGCCGGGACTTCCCTTCATGACCAGATGCGATGACGTGACAGCGCCCCTGTTGATTCCCACGTGATGTGGAAAGGAGGGCTACATGAATGCCCTGCGCTCGCTCATCACACGGGTTGTCTGGCTCGCCGCGGCTCTGGTCATGGCGCAGGGTTGCGCGCCGATGTTCTCGGATGCCCGGCCGGTCGGACGTGGACAGACGGAGCTGACGGCCAGCCTCACGCCGACTGGAGCGTCGGTCATGGGGGACAGCCGCCATCTCATGAATGACTTCCGCGTCCAGGGGATGCACGGGCTGACCGACCGTCTGGATCTCGGCGTTGGCTACGCGCGGCTGCAGATGACGCGCGGCGGCGCGGGAGCGCATGCCATCGGGTTCGGGCCGAAGCTGAGCGTGGTTCCTGATCGAGTCGCCGTCGCCGTTCGCACCGGGTTCCTGTTCGGCGACGAAGTGCCGGTCGCAGAGAGCTGGCATCTCGATCCGACGCTTCTGTTCACGGTTCCACTCACCGACCGGGTGGATCTCAACCCGTCGGTAAGGTTCCTGATTCCGTTTTGCGAGGACTGCGAGACGCTGTTGGGGTTCAACGTCGGAGTGGGCATCAGTCCAGGGAGCCGGCGGTTGAAACTGAGACCCGAGATCGGGCTGCTCTTCAGTCCTCGAGCAAGCGGCGTGGTGTGGACGATGGGTCTGGGCCTGTCGTTCCAGACCTGGCCGCACTGAACTGACCTCGGCTCTGGACCGTCGGAAGACGGCGCGCAAAGACCCGAGGTGCTGGACGTTGACGGGACGGCCGACACGGCGTTTCAGCCTGACGCGCAGGGGAAACGCGTTGGGCAGGGTCGCCACCCACCCGAAGCGTTCGCGCAGGCCCGCCGAAACCGCGCTCCTCCTCGCCGGTTTCGGCCCGGATCTGACGCGGTCCACCCGGGTCAGCCGCGCCCGTCAGCCTTTTTCTCACGTAGCGGCGGGCTTTAGCCCGCCAGGCCGGCCAGAGCGTTTCGAGAAGCGCGTAGCAGGCTGCTGGCCTCAGCCGCACGCTCGCGCGCCTTCCGCAGAGCAGACCGTCAGGCGCGCCGCGGCAAATTCGGCCTGCAGCCTGCTACGCGCTTCTCGAAAACGCTTTAAAGCCGGCCGCCACGTACGGCACGCGGCCTGAACAGCAGCGCGAACAGCACCAGGATGATTGCCGCGCCGGCGGCCGGCACCATCCAGATCCGCGGCCAGTCGTGGCCGCCCGCCGTGACGTACGCATCGACCACCTGCCCGGACGCGAACGCGCCGATGAAGTAGCCGACGCCGTTGGTGACGAAGTTGAGGAACCCCTGCGCGGCCGCGCGAATCTTCTCTCCTGCCTGCTGGTCCGTGTAGATCTGTCCGGCGACGAAAACGAAGTCGTAACAAATCCCGTGCAGCAGGATGCCGATGTAAATGAGCCACATGCCGCTGCCGGCGTCACCGGACCCGAACGCGAGATAGCGCAGCGACCAGGCCGCCATGCCGACGACGATGATCCACTTGATGCCGAGACGCGAGAGGAAGATCGGCAGCAGCAGCATGAAGACGATCTCGCTCATCTGGCCGAACGTCTGGATGAAGGCCGGCTCGGGCGCGCCGATTTCGTTCAGGAAAGCATTCGTGAACGCGTAGTAGAACTGGAGCGGCACGCACAGCAAGAATGAACCGACGACGAACACCGCGAAGGTTCGATCGCGGAGCAGGTGCAGCGCGTCGAGCCCGAGCGCGTCCCGCACGGAGAACGGCGCACCGGCCGCTTTCGGCGGCGTGTGCGGCAGCGCCAGCGAGAAGATCGCCATCACGGCGGACGCCCCCGCCGCCAGCTGCATCGGGACGTTGAGCGCGTCGGCCCGCAACACCTTGCCGACGATGATCCCGGCGACGATCCAGCCAATGGTCCCTAACACCCGGATCATCGGAAAGTCGCGCGCCGGATTCTGGACGTGATGAAAGGCCACGGCGTTGGTGAGCGAAAGCGTCGGCATGTAGCACAACGCGTAGGCGATGAGCAGCGGATAGAAGGTGCCCCACTCGGTCTGCGTGGACACGAGCCACATGAGCACGGCGCCGCCGGCGTGCAGCACCGCGAGCAGCTTCTCCGACGCGACGAACCGGTCGGCGAAGATCCCCATGAAGAACGGCGACACGAGCGCCGCGATCGCCATCGCCCCGTACGCCAGACCAATCTGCGCGCCCGAAAAACCCAGCGTCTGGCCGAGGTACGTGCCCATCGTCACGAACCAGACGCCCCAGATGAAGTACTCGAGGAACATCATCAGCGACAGCTTCACGCGCGTCATGCGGGGCGTCTCCTAATCGGGTAATTGAGTAATTGGGTAATTGGGTAATTGCGCTTCTTTAATTGCCTCATTGCCTCTGGATAGGTCTCGTCAGACATGTCGGGCCTCCCCCGCCCTTGAGGCTGATCTCGCGGCCGTCGTACACCAGCACCTCCACACCGGCCTGTTCGAGGCGCGCGCGCGTTCGTCGGTTGCCGTCGACCATCAGACATCGCCGCGGTGAGAGCGCGAGGACGTTCGCGCCCATCGTGAGGAACTCATCGTCGGGAACCTCGACCAGCTGGATGCCGCGCTCGATGAGCAGCTCGAGAAACGGCACGGGGAGCAGCGGCGAATAAACAACCGCCAGGTCGCGATCGATGGGGCTAACCACCGACATCAGGTGAAACACGTCCCCTGGCCCACGCCAGTGCGGCAGCGGCACGGCGATGACCCGAACATCCGGGCCGACGAGACGTTCGAGCTGCCGGATGCCGTCGTCGTTCGTCCTGTACCCCCGACCGGCGATGAGCGTGTGCGGGTCGAGCCACACGATGTCTCCACCCTCGAGCAAGCCGGGCGAGGCAATCGCGCCGTGGAGCGGCAGCTGCCACGCGCCGAACGCCTCCGCTTGAGCGGCCGGTTCCGCCTCGCGCATCGGTTTCCCCATGCGGCTGAGAATCAGGCCACACGGCGCGACGATCGACGCGTCCCGGACGTAGATCGAGTCCAGGTCCGCGCCGAGCGCCGCGGGGAGCCAGTCGATTCGCGCGCCCGTGGAGGCGATGAGCTCCGCGAAGGCGTCGTACTCCTCGAGTGCCCGCCAGAAGTTAGGCGGTGCGGTGAACCCCAGTGCCCGCCACTCGCGCGCGATCGTCTCAGCACCACCGAATGAGTCGCGCGCGTGTTTGAGCACCACCCGTTGGATTCGGCCGACCTCCGACAGGGTTCCAGCAAAAACCTCAGCCACGCCCGCCTTCGCTCCGGCCGAGCTTCGGCGTGGCAAGCCGCATCCACAAGTACACAGGCAGGCCCGCGGCGAGGAGCACGGCGCCCCAGACGATGACCTCTCGGCCGGCGCCGATGATCGCGACGATCGAATACACGAGGGCGATCGCGGCCACCACCGTGGTCCCGGCGGACATGGTCACGGACCACCGTTTCAGCCGGCCGAGGTTCATGAGAAGGGCTGCCAGTGAGCACGAGGTGTACGGCACGAGCGTGCTGAGCGTCGCCAGGAGAATGACGAACGTGAAGAGGCCGACGAGGCCTCGCGAGTAGTTCATCGCGATCAGCGTGCTGCTGAGGACACCGGCCAGGATCATGCCGCGCGCCGGCGTGTCACGTGACGTGACCCGGGCGAAGAAGGATGGAAACAACCCGTCGCGCGCCACGGCCAACGGCAGCTGACCGACGATGAGGATCCAGCCGTTCAACGCGCCGAAAGAGGAGATGGCCGCCCCGATGGCGACGAGCCTGGCCACGCCCTCGCCGCCGATCACGCGCGCCGCATCGGCAAACGGCGCCGTGCTCGACGCAAGCGTTGCCGGCGCAACCAGACTCATGACGCCAATCGTGCTCAGGATATAGATGGCCGCGACCAGCACCGTGCCGGTCACCGTCGCGCGTGGAATCGTCCGATCCGGATCGCGCATCAGGCCTGCCGGAATCGTCGCGCATTCGAGTCCGAGGAACGCCCAGAGCGTCAGCGTGACCACGGACATCAACCGGCTGGTCAACGTGGCGGCGTCCGGCTCCGCGATCACGAACGGGCCCGGCTGGAAGAACGCCAGGCCGGCCAGCGCAATCACGGCGAGCGGCAGGATCTTGAGGACCGTCGTCACGACCTGCACGCGGCCGGCGCCGCGGGCGCCCCGGATGTTGACGGCGGTCAGGATCCACAACGTCGCGACCGCCAGCGCCGCCGCGCGCGGCGGCGATCGGACGATCGAGGGCAGGAACGGATCGAGGTACCCCACGAAGGCGACCGCCAGCGCGGCGTTGGCCGACCAGACCGAAATCCAGTATCCCCACGCCACCAGAAAGCCTGGCAGGTCGCCGAACGCGCGGCGCGTGTACGCGTACGGCCCGCCCGACGAGGGAAAGAGACGCGCGAACCGGGCGAAAACGATGGCGAGCAGGACACTACCGGTCGCCGACACGACCCAGCCCAGCAGGCTCAACCCGCCGTAACTGGCCAGTGCCGCCGGCAACAGGAAGACCCCGGACCCGATCATGTTGCCGACGACGAGGGCCACGGCCGTCCAGAAGCCCAACTCGCGCCGGACTGTGGCGGCCGTCGCCCCGGCCGAACTGGCCACGTCTGGACGCGTCACGTCTGGAGTGGATGGGTTCACCTGGGCGCGCCAGCGTCTGGCGCGGTGCCATTGTAGTGGCGCGTGGGCCGCGGCACGACGGCGATTACGGTCGCTCGTCGTCGAGGAATTTGGCGACCAGCTCTTTGACGAATTTCGCCGCGACGGGCGCGGTGAGGCCGAGCGGATCCTGCCGGGGGTTGAATTCGGCGATATCGGCGCCGACAAGCTGGCCCGTGAGACCGTCGATCATCGTGAGCACGTCACGCACGGTCAGCCCCCCGGGCTCGCGGTGAGAGACTCCGGGGGCGAACGCCGGGTCGAGCCCGTCCAGGTCGATCGAGACGTACACGTTGCCCTCGACACCTGGCCGCGCGCCGTCGGCCCACGCGCGCATGTCGATCTGCTCGACGCCGAAGCGTGTCGCCTGTTCGCGCCCATGGCCCGTCATCGCCCGGATGCCGACCTGCACGAGCCGGACGGCCAGGCCCTCCTCCAGAATCCGGGCGAACGGACACGCGTGTGAGAAGCGATCGCCTTCGAATTCGTCATAGAGATCGGGGTGGGCGTCGATCTGGAGAATGGTGAGGTTCCGGAACGCCTTCCCCACCGCTCGCACGATCGGATAGGTGATCGAGTGATCGCCGCCGAGTGCGATGACCCGCCGATCCTGCGCCACCAGGTCGCGAATCGCCGTTTCGATGATGGCTCGGTTCTCGCCGGTCGCGGGCAGGTCGAGATCGCCCGCGTCCTCGAGCACTTCCGGCGTGGCCGACGCGACAATGCGCTCGGACCACGGGTTGCTTGCCGACGTGCGAAGCGCATCCCGGATGTGCCGGGGCGCGTCGGCTGCGCCGCGCAGGTACGATGAGCTCGCGTCGTACGGGAGCCCGAGAAGAACGGGACGGCCTGGCATGCGGCTGGTCAGCGGGAGACGACGAACGGGGCGGCGTACTCCCGATCGTCCCAAATCATCTTGAGGACGCCGCCACCTTCGGAAGGCTCGACGGCAAACGTGAGTTGTTCGACGGGGGCGGCGGTCGGCGTCTGCTTCATCTCCACGCGGCCGAGATCGCGCTCGGACCGGTAGACGGTGTGGAAGAGCCCGGTCTCGCGGTTGATGATGAGCTGGAAATGGCCGTCGGACGGCTGCGTGTAGATCGTGTAGTCGCCGGCCGGCACGGCAAGCGTGCCGAAGGTCAGATCCTTGGAGGTCGTGAACGTGGTGCCTTCGTCGGCGCCGGGCATCCACCATCGGCCCCAGGGCACCAGCGTTCCCCAAATCACGCGGCCGCGTTTCGAAGGCCGGCCGTATTCGATCGAGATGCGGCTGCCGGCGATGCCGGCGATCACCACGTCGCGAGGACTGCGCCGCTCGCCTTCAGGATGGCGGGGAATGGATGTCCCGCGCACGAACTGGACAATCGGCTCGACCGCATCGGGTCCGAGCTCCGCAGTGACAGGAATGCTTGGCCCGAGCTCGGTCTTGACAACAGCCGAGGACGGGCCGAGCACGATCAGCCCGTCGGCGCGCGCGGTGCGTGCCGCGTACATGGTGCTCAGCGATGCCCCTCCAACGCCCGCCGCCATGATTCGATCGAAGCGTGAGTCGTTTCTGAGCCTGGTGATCCAGGTGGCCACTTCCCGTGTTGCGTCGTCAGTCGTCCCCGACGCCGCGTCCATCGCCACATCGACGCGAAGTGTTGCAAGACCGCGCGCCCCGAGAGCTTCGACCAGCTCGGACTTCATCTCCGGGTTCCCGCTCGAAACCAGCACGACCACCGGCACGCGGCCTGCCCCGGGCGGGACGCGTAAGACCGCGGTCCGCTTTCCCTGCGGCGTCGTCAACTCCAGCTGCTGCGCCGCCCCTGAACTTTGGGATCGGATCGCCTGAGTGAAGATGAGGCACGTAGCCGCCACCAGTGTGAACCCAACCCTCAGTCGCAAAGTGAACCCCCGGCAATCTGCGATGTGTCGATCGGCCTACGCGGTGATATCTCCCGAGCTTAGTTTCTGTTCTTGCTGATCGCATCCAGGTTGGCGTCGAACTCCTGGATCACCCGAATCACGGTCTCGACGGCGCGTACGTAGAAGTCGTGAGAGATGGTCTCGTAGTCGTCGGTTGCCTTGTGGTGCTGATCGAAATCCTCGACGCCGATGTAGATGAACGGAATCTTGGCCTGATGGAAGACGAAATGGTCCGAATCGCGGGTCCAGTCCTCGACGTCCTTGCGCTGCGGATCGTCGTGGCCCAGCAGGAACTTCACCGGCGCCTTCGCGGCGACCCGTTCGAGGTACGGCTTGAGGAACGGATAGGCGTGGCTGCCGGCCGCGAACAGCTTGTCGTCCGGTGCGCGGCCGATCATGTCGATGTTGACGTTGACGGCCATCGACGTGACCGGCACCGGCGGGGCCTCGAGGAACGCCCTGGCGCCCCGAAGGCCGCTCTCTTCGCCGTCGAGCGCGGCCACGATCAGTGAGTGATTCGGTCGCGCCGTACCGAAGTATTTGGCGATCGCGAAGAGCGCGGCCGTCCCGGACGCGTTGTCGTCCGCGCCGTTGAAGACCTGGCCGTCGCGGACGCCAAGGTGATCGTAGTGGGCCGTCACGACGATGAAGCGGCCCGGCGCCTGTTTCCCGTCGATGCGGCCGACGATGTTGACGCCCTTCCGTTCGGCCTGATTGCCCGCGCGGCCGCCCGTGAATGAAAACGGCTGGGCGAAGCTGTCGCCGAATGGCTGAATGCCCGCCGCTTTGAATCGTTCGAGGACGTACGCGCGCGCTTTCTCGCCGCCCGGCGTCCCCACCTGCCGTCCCTGCATATCGTCCGAGGACAGGATCTGCAGATCCTTGAGGAGCTGCGCCGCATCGAAGAGCTCGCTCTTGCGCGCGGCCTGGCCAAAGGCAAGCGCCGAGGCAAGTGTGATGGCCGCGACGAGTGCCGCCGGCAGGTGAGGCACGTCGGCCCTGCGAGCATGAAGGGATGCCATCGATACAGTTTAGGTGAAGCCGAAACACCATGTGTAATCGGGTAAACCAATTACCCAATTATCAATGTCCTTAGACCTTCTCCAGCCCGCGGTTCGCAGGTCCGTTGATCACGGTACCGAGCTTGTCGAACCGCGACCCGTGGCACGGACAATCCCAGGTCTTCTCCGCGTCGTTCCACTGGACGATGCACCCCAGGTGCGGACACACGGCAGAGTACTTGTGCACGTGGCCCTGTTCATCCTTGTATACCGCGAGTTTTGAGAGGCCCTTGCGGACGACGGCTCCGCCGTCCCGGGCGATCTGCTCGACCGACTCCACGTCGCCGCCCGTCACCCAGTCGCCATATTGCGCGGCCATGTTGGCGGCTTCCTTCAGATATTCACCCGCGGCACGAACGGGTTTGCGCGACGGGTTGTAGAGCTCGGCCCAGTCGTTGGCTCGGCCAAGGATCAGATCGGTCAGCAGCATGCCGGCGATCGTTCCATGGGTGAGGCCCATCCCCGCATCGCCCGTCACGACGTAGACGTTGTTGGCGTCGAGCGGGTTGAGCCCGATGAACGCGACGCCATCGATCGGCTGCATCACCTGTCCGCCCCAGATGAGCTCGCAGTCCCGGATGGCCGGGAACCGCGCGCGCGCCCAGGCTTCGAGACGGCCGTGCCGTTCGGCTGTGTCGTCGGCTTGTCCGCTCTTGTGATCCTCGCCGCCGACGATCAGGAGATCGTCGCCGCCGGTCGCCCCACTGGAGAGCACGCGAACGTAGTGATAAGGGTCTTCCGCATCCCAGTAGAGCGCGGCCGGCACTGACTGCGCGGGCACGCGAAGACCCACGACATAAGTCATGTAGGGCGCCTGTTTGGTATGAATGGCGACACGATCGTTGACCGGCGAGTTCGTGGCCACCACGACGGAGCGCGACGTGACGACCCGTTTCCCGGCGCGCACTTCCGCCGACTCGCCGCCCTGAACACTCTCGACATGGGTAGACGTGTAGATCCGCCCCCCGCCGTTGATGATGGCGGTTGCCAGACCCGCAAGGTATTTCAGTGGATGGAATTGCGCTTGCCGCCGGAACCGCAGACAGGGCCCCGTGTCGAACCCGTCGAGCGGCGCCCCGGAGACCAGCGCCACGTCCGCGAGTCCCGCACGCCGGGCGGCCGCGAGCTCCTCGTCGAGGTCGCGATCGCTCGCGCCGCGAAAGAGATAGCCGTCGACGCGCGCGAAATCACACTCGATGCCTTCGTCGCCGGTGATGGCTTCGATGCGATCGATCGCGGCCGTGTGGCTCTCCGCGACGATGCTCGCGCCACGCGTTCCGTGCACGCGCTCGATCTCGCCGTAGCCCGCGTCGATCACATTCGACAGATGGGCGCTGGTCGCTGACGTCATGCCGCCGCCAATCGCGCCGTCGTCCAGGACGATCACGCCTTGACCGGCCCGCATCAGAAGGTACGCCGTCGTCAGCCCCGCGATGCCTGCCCCGACGATGCAGACGTCGGCATCGTCATTGGCCGTCAATCGGCCGGTTTTGGGCATCTCGACGTTGCGGGTCCACGGTGGCTCTGCGGCGGGCGCGCTGACCGGAGTTCGTTTGGACATGAGGTGCCTCGCACGCAAATTTTTGCAAGCCCTGTGCCGCGGTAGATTTCCATAAACCAATGTCCTCGCCTCGTCGTCCAATCCGGGAACGGTCGTCACTTGCCATGAAGAACCTGCGGTTCGCCCTGCGCACCCTCTTCCGTGCCCCGTTCGTGACCGTGATCGCGATTCTTTCGCTCGGGCTCGGCATCGGGGCGAACACCGCGATCTTCTCCCTCTTCAATCAGCTGCTGCTCCAGCCGCTGCCGGTCCAGGAGCCCGCGCGTCTCGTCAACCTCGCCGCGCCTGGTCCAAAAGACGGGTCGAATTCGTGCAACCAGGCCGGCGATTGTGAATCCGTGTTCAGCTACCTGATGTTTCGCGACCTCGAGCGCGAGCAGAAGGTTTTCACCGGGATTGCCGCCCACCGGCTGTTCAGCGCGAACATCGGTTATCAGAAGCAGACGCTGACGGGCGAAGGCCTGCAGGTCTCCGGCAGCTACTTCCCCGTCCTCGGGCTCTCGCCGGCGCGCGGCCGCCTCATCGACGCGAACGACGACAACGCCATCGGCCAGACGCCGGTGGTTGTGCTGACCTACGACTCCTGGCGGACGCGCTTCGCGGAGAGCCCGACCATCGTCGGCGAGAGCCTGGTGGTGAACGGGCAGACCATGACGGTCATCGGCGTCGCGCCGCCCGGCTTTCGCGGCACGACCAAGGGCGCCCGGCCGCAGATCTTCGTGCCGATTACGATGCGCGGCGTCATCGAGGCGCCGTGGGCGGCTTTCGAGAACCGGCGGAGCTACTGGGCCTACCTGTTCGCGCGTCTGAAGCCCGGGGTCACGCTGGAAGAGGCCCGCACCGGCATCAACCCGCCCTACCGCGCCATCATCACCAATGTCGAAGCGGCCCAGCAGGGCGGCATGAGCGAGCAGACGCTGGCCCGGTTCAAAGCCAAGCAGGTCACGGTCGAAGAGGGCTCGCGCGGCCAGAGCACGGTGTACCGGGAAGCCAGCACCCCGCTCACGCTGCTGCTGAGCGTGACCATGGTCGTCTTGCTCATCGCCTGCGCGAACATCGCGAATCTTCTGCTGGCCCGGTCGGCGGCGCGCGCGGGCGAAATGGCCGTGCGGCTCTCGATCGGCGCGAGCCGGGCGCAGCTCATCCGGCAGCTGCTGCTCGAGTCGTGCCTGCTCGCCCTGTTCGGCGGCGTGTCCGGTCTGCTCGTCGCGAGGTGGACACTGGCGCTCATCCGCGCGCTCCTGCCGGCCGATGCCGCGAACATCATCACGTTCGAGCTCGACCTGACGATCATGCTGTTCGCGGCCGCGTTGTCCGTGGGCACCGGTTTGCTGTTCGGTCTCTTCCCCGCGCTGCACAGCACGAGCCCGAACCTCGCCTCAACGCTCAAGAACCAGGCGGGCCAGCCCTCCGGCGCACGCGCCGCGGCCGTCTTTCGACGCATGCTCGTGACTGGTCAAATCATGTTGTCCATGGCGCTCCTCGGGGCGGCCGGGCTCTTCACCAAGAGCCTGATGAATGTCACCAAGGTGGACCTCGGCATCCAGGCCGACCACGTCGTGACGTTCAGCATCGGACCGCGCCGCAACGGCTACACGCCCGAACGCGCGAAGCAGCTCTTCGAGCGGCTCGAGGACGAGCTGGCCGCGCTGCCGCGCGTGGTCACGGCCGCAGGTGCCCGCGTCCCGCTCCTCGCCGGCAGCAACTCATCCAACAGCGTCACGGTTCAGGGATTCGAGGCGGGCGCCGACACCAACACGACTTCCAACTACAACGAAATCAGTCCGGCCTATTTCCGCACCATCGGCGTGCCGCTGCTCGCAGGACGGGACTTCACACGATCGGATTCCCTGACCGCGCCCAAGGTCGCGATCGTGAACGAAGCGTTCACGCGAAAGTTCAACCTCGGGCGCGACGCGGTCGGCAAGCGGATGGCGCGGACGCGAGGGAATGCTCCACTCGACATCGAGATCATCGGCGTCGTCCGCGACGCCAAATACAGCGAAGTGAAAGACGCGATCCCGCCGGTCTTCTTCGTCCCCTACCGGCAGAATGATCAGATTGGCGCGCTGGCGTTCTACGCCCGGACGGCCGGGAACGCCGACGAACTGGCACGCGCGGTTCCGCCGCTCGTCGCACAGCTCGATCCGAACCTGCCCGTGACCGAGCTGCGCACTCTTCCGCAGCAGATCGAGGAGAACGTGTTCCTGGATCGGTTCATCAGCATCATGTCGGGATCGTTTGCGGCGCTGGCGACGCTGCTGGCCGCGATTGGCCTGTACGGCGTGCTGGCCTACACCGTCGCGCAACGCACCAGAGAGTTCGGCCTGCGGATGGCCCTCGGCGCCGCGCCGCGGCGGCTCGGCGGACTCGTGCTGAAACAGCTGGCGTGGATGACCGTGATCGGCGGTGTGCTGGGTCTGGGACTGACTGTGCTGGGCGGCTATCTGGCGCGAACGCAGCTGTTCGGGATGCTCGCCTACGACCCTGTCGTACTCGGCCTCGCCGCCGTCGTCCTCACCCTCGTCGCGCTCGGCGCGGGGCTCGTACCGGCGATTCGCGCCGCGAGGGTCGATCCGATGCGGGCGTTGAGATATGAGTGATTCGTGTCATCTGACACAGACCACATTACTTCGCGTCCAACTTCCTCCCCGCGTTCAAGCTGTCGAAGTTCAACAGCGTGTTGAACACGAGAAAATAGCTGCCGATTGTCTCGCCGCGCCAGATCGGATTGTTTGCGAAGAGGACGACGTGGCCCTTTTCGACCGGCACGTCGACGACGATCGGACGCTGCGCGATGTCGCCGCCGCCTTGAAGGAGCCCGGACACCAGCAGCTCGTTCTGATCGGCGAAGCGGAGCGCGACGCGCGGGCGGAACTCCGGCGGAATGATGTTCAGCGGATTCCGCAGCTGCTCGTCGGTCGGCAGCGCGTATTGCCACGGCCGCACGGTTGGCGGACGAGCGGGTGCTTCGTTCCGCGCATCCAGCACCGGACGGCCCTGAACGATGTCCGGATCGTCCGGCGTCCCGCGGCCTGTCGCGCGGGTACCCGGGCCGGCGCCGCGACCACCACCGCCCCCTCCGCCTGCATTGACGCTGAAGCTCGCGCCGTTGTCGCTGTAGACCGCCAGGCTGTCGGCCACGCCGTAGACGATCGGGCTCGTGTCGTCCACGAGCCGCGTTCGCAGGAGCGAGCCGACCACTCGGGAGCCGGTCCCCGCGGTGTTCGTGGTCACGCCGTGCGTCAGGCCGAACTGCACCGCGAAATTCGCGCTGCCGACCGCGCCGATGAAGACGCCGCCCTGTTTCACGAACGTCTCGAGGTTCTTCAACCCGTCCCAGCCCAGACCGGGCCGGATGTCGTCGGTCTCGGCCAGGGTCGAAATGTTGGGCGTCTCCGGTGAGTGCTTCCAGGGCATCGGGTTGCGGAACATCGGCAGCCCTTCGATGACCTGCAGGCCAGTGCCGCCGCCGGGCGCGAAGATGATCACGTTGTACTTCGATCGGAGGTTCGGCTCGCGCGCCACGTCCTGGGTGCTGATGTACGCAAACGGCAGGCGCACGGTGTCGAACGCGTAGCGCCACCACCCTTCCGTCTGGGTGGACTGCCACGTGTGCATCAGCGCGACGCGCGCCGCGCGCGCCGGATGGGTCTTGACCCCGGGCACCGTTGACAGCCCGTACGCCTTCAGGCCGAGCTCGGTGGTGATCTTGTTCAGATTGGCCGCATCGACTTTGGAGATCAGGAACGAGCCACGATTGAACTTCGTGCCCTCCGCCTCGAACGGCTCCTCGGCGACCTGAACGTCCGCGTCCTTGAGGACGTAGCGCAGCGTGACGAGCCCGTTGTCGGCGTTGTGGTTGACGGCGAAGAGCGTCGCGGCGCTCGCCGACGAGGACACCCCGCCAGGCGCGACGACCGAACCCTTCACCGCGTCCGTCTTGACGTCGAGAATCTTCGGATCGACGACTCGGAAGGCCTGGACGTTGAAGCCTTCAGGGAACGTCCAGCCGGTGTCGTCGTACGGATTCGCCTGCGGATCGTTCGGCGCCCAGTATTGATAGTCGAGCAGCGCGTCGGCAATGCGCGAGTACGGCTGGTCCAACCGGATGATGTAGCTCCCTGCCGGAAACTGCCGGGTCTCGTAGGACGGCGCAGCCGGCGGCGCGTCTTCCTGGCCTGCTCCCGCTCCGGCACCGCCCGCTGCACCGCCACCGCCCGCTGCACCGGCGCCGCCTGCGGCACCCCCACCAGCCTGGCCGGCACCTCCACCCGCGCCCCCGCCGGCTCGCCCACCGCGTCCGGCCGCCGGCCGGCGGACCGGCACCTGCGCGGAGAAATCGGCGGTCGCCCGCGAGACCTCGACATGCTGCTTCTGAAGAATCCGCAACAGCTCGGCCTGCGCGCCGGGTCGGGGATCGTTCGCCGGAAGAATGTAGGCGGCGGGACCTTCTGTCTTGGCTTTCAGAATCGACCGCTTGCTCTTCTCATAGAAGTTGCGCAGGAACAGCAACCGGTTATTGGCAAAATGATTGAGTGAGACGAGCACGCCCGGTCTGTTCGTAGTTGTTGTTGTTGCGAAGCGACCACATCACGCGCGGCAGCGGCGGATTCTGGCGATACCAGGTACGCGACGTCTGGTTCGGGCGTGAGCGTGCGCTCCTGCGTATCGGCGCTGCCGCCGTTGCCGAACGTCTCGTACAGCCGGCTGATGCCGTTGTGCGTCGCCGCGATGAACATGAGGTAGCCCGGCGACCAGGTGTCGAAATTGCCGAATGCGAACACGCCCGGCATGCCCATGCGCGTCATCTCGTTGACGTTGTTCCACCCGATCAGGTGCCACTCGTTCGTGAGGATCGGATCGAGCCAGGCGTTATACGGCCCGTCACCGATCGTGTTGTCGTAGAGGTACGGCACCGACTCGTGCAGGTCGTGCAGGACCTGCGCCTTCCAGTCGACGAACGCGTTCATGACGTGTTCGGTGAGCTTCAGCGTCACGGCCATCGCATCACGGTTGTTGTCGTGCGCGACGTATTTGCCCCAATAGATCGGTCCGGGTACGGTCCGGTCCCGATACTTCTTCCGGTAGTTGTAGAGATCGACGACGCGATCGCGTCCGTCGGTCTCGACGACCGGGGTGATCAGCGTGATGAGGTGTTCCCGGATGTTGCGGACGTATGGACTGTCGTCGACCGCGAGCCGGTACGCGAGCTCCATCAGCGCCGTCGGCGCGCCCGCTTCGGGCGAGTGAATCGTCCCGGTGATGTAGTAGACGGGCGCCGCGCGCCTGGCGATCTCGTCGGCGAGCGCGTCGTTCATGTTCATCGTGCGCGGATCGGCCAGCCGCGCCAGGTCCGCCTTGTTCTGGTCGAGCCGCGCCATGAGCGCCTCGGAGGCGACCGCCACCGCGATCATCTCGCGCCCCTCTTCCGACTGGCCGATCGAATACACCTTCACGCGCGGCGTCGCCTTCGCGAGCAACCGCATGTACTCGTTCACTTCTTTCGTGTACGGCAGCTTGCCCGGCGCCCCGGCAATGTCGCCGAGCACCGCCTTCGGCGTTGGCACCGTCTTCGACGCCGGCAGATAGTCCACCAGCGGCGAGAGAAAGAAGGTCTCGGTCGTGTACTCCTTGATCTTCTTCGTGTACTCCTCGTCGATCGGCTGCTTCGGGTCGCGGCCGGGCTTGGCCGTCGCCAGGTCGGTTCCATTGGGTTTCGCCGAAGGCCTGGCCTGATCGGCGAGCAAGAGGGTGGGCATCGCCGCAAGGGCGAGACCGAGAAGCAGACGGCGGATCAGGGCGTGACTCATCGCGGGCGACCTCGGTCCAGCATTCTACAGGGGGAACTCGGCACGTGAAGATTGGCGAACTCCGGTTCATACTTGGGGATTCATGCGCCGGTTCCTGAACCCGTGGCTCATGGTGTCGGTCCTGTCTGGAACGGCGCTCATCACCGCGGCCCAGCAGCCGCCGTCCGGCCAGTTGCCTGTCGGCCGGGGTCGCGCGGGCGGGCCGCCGGAACCAAGAACCGGAACGGCGGCCATCGTTGGTCGCGTCGTCGAAGCGGACTCGACGAGCGCCGTCGCCGGCGCCATCGTCACCGTGTCGGGCGCAGGCGCTTCGCCCCAGCGCGTGCAGGTCGACGCGGAGGGACGTTTCGTCTTTCGCGGACTACCCACCGGCGATTTCCAGGTGATGGCCGCCAGGGCTGGATACGTCGGCGGCCTCGCGGGTCAACGCCTGCCGAATGGTCCGGCCCGGCCCGTGCAGCTCGTCGACGGCGAGCGACTCGCCGACGTCACGCTCCGACTCTGGAAAGGCGGCGCGATCGGCGGCGCCGTGCTGGACGAAATGGGCGAGCCCGTCGTCGGCATCAAGGTCTTTCTCGCGGAGCGCCGGCTGCTGAACGGCAAACGCCAAATCACGCGGGGGCCACATTCGGAAGCCGTGACGGACGACCGCGGCCTGTACAGGTTCGGTACGGTTGCGCCGGGCGAGTACCTCGTGATGACGCGGACGACTGAAGAGGAGATCGCGCGCGGCATCATGTCGCTCGTGATGGGCGACCCCAGCGTGATCGTGCCCTTTGCGATGAAAGCCAGCGGCGGACGCCCCGAGGATTTCATCGCCTTCGAGAATGCCCTGCGCGTATATCCGCCGACGTTCTATCCGTCGGCGTTGACGCCATCCGGCGCATCGCCGATCGCGATCCGGTCAGGCGAGGTGAAGCTTGGCGTGGACGTCCGGATCAGGCTGGTCCAGCTCGCGCGGCTTGCCGGTACCTACTCGGGCCTCCCCACGCCGACTCAAGGGAATCCACAAGTGCGGCTGGTGCTGGCGGATCCCGACGCCGGAGACTTGGACGTTGCCACTGCGATTGCCCCCACGGGTGACAAGTTCACGTTTCTCGCGGTGCCAGCCGGGAAGTATCTTTTGCAGGCCTTCTTCATGCCTCGGATGTCAGGTCTGCCCGGGCCGGGTGGGGCGCCGGCCGGACGCGGGCGAGGCGGCCCTCCGCCGCTTCCGACCGAACCTTCCTACTGGGCCACGATGCCCGTCACGGTCGGCGGCGGCGAACCCAGCAGCATCACCCTCGAAATGCGTCCCGGCGCGACGATCGCCGGACGAGTCGAGTTCGATGGCACGGCGGCGCCGCCTGTGGGCCCCGAGCTCGAACGGATCATGGTCTCGCCGATTCCGGAATCGCCGACGTCGCTGAGCAACCTTCGCGCGAGGGTTGAAGCCGACGGCGCCTTCAGAACCAGCGGCCTCGCTCCCGGCAAACATCGGCTTCGGGTCGGTCCTGTCGGAAGCTGGCAGCCCAGCTCCGCGATGTTCGAGGGGCGCGATCTTCTGGATGAGGCGATCGACGTGGGAACCTCGGACGTCACCGGCGTCGTCATCACGTTCACGGACAAACGGCAAGGATCGGTCAACGGCACGGTCCGAACTTCGGAGGGCGCTCCGGATCCTGCGGCCCTGGTCGCGATCTTCCCCGCCGATCCCCGGCTGCGCACCGACTTCAGCGGTGGCGCGCGGCGCATGCGCCTGGCGCGAACGACGCGGGCCGGTCAATACGCGATTCCGGGCCTCCCGGAAGGACAGTATCTGATCGTCGCCGGCGGCGATGAACTGTTCGACACGTGGCTCGAGCCGGCCGCGCTCGCCGCCCTGGCGCGTCGCGCGGTGCGGATCGACATCGCCGAGGGCGGCGCGCAGACCCAGGATCTGAAGAACGGGGCCGGGCGATGACGTTGACAGTGCCGCTCGCTCTCGTGCTTGCCGCGATGCTGGGTCAGCAACCTCGCGACGTTCGCCCCGCCATCAAGCTGGGAACCGCAGTGCTCGCGGGCGTCGTCGTCACCGACGAAACACCGAGCCGCCCTCTTCGCCGCGCGGGCGTCAGCGTGCTTGGCACCGACGATCCGCAGGTCCGGCTGACGACGACGGATGAGGCGGGCCGATTCGTGATGCCGGCGCTGCCGGCGGGCAAATATCTCGTGACCGTGTCGAAGCCGCCGTACGTGGACACGGTCTATGGCGCGCGGCTGCCAGGCCGTCCCGGAACACAGATCGTTTTGAAGGAGGGCGAGAAGCGCTCGGACCTCGTCGTGCGGATGATTCGCGGCGGCGCGATCACCGGTGTCATCACGGATGAGCACGGCCAGCCGGCGGTGGGCGTCGGTGTCGAGCTCGTGCAGCCGCAGCGACGGGCGGGCGACCAGATGCTCGGCACCATGGTCGCCATGCTGACGCAGATGATGCTGCCGCGACAGACGACCGACGACCGCGGCATGTACCGGTTTTCCGGAGTCCCGCCAGGCGACTACATCATCTCGGCGACGCCCGTGGACCTTGCCGGCGGCGACGCGACCGTGCTCACACCGGAAACCGTCCAGTCAGCCGTGCGCGATCTCGAATCGTCGTCGAAGCCCGCGAGCCCGACGCCGCCGAGGCCGGCCTCGACGGTCATCGGCTCGGACGAACGGCCGCAGCGGCCTGTCCAGAATGCGGGCATGTCGTTCGCGAGCGTCTCGGAGATCGGCATGACCGGCCGGGGCGGTATCGGACAAACGATTGGCTACGCGGCTGTCTACTATCCCGGCACGACCAACGCCGCCGACGCCGCGACGATCACGTTGAGCCCTGGCGAGGAGCGAACCAACATCGACATCGTTGCCCGGCCGATTCCGACGGCGCGCGTAGAAGGCGTCGTCTTCGGCCCCGATGGGCAACCGGCGCGGGGCGCAACGATTCAGCTGCGCGGCGTCGACCGCGTCGAGAGCTTCGCGACGATGTTCACGTCGTTGATGCGCACGGCCAGCACGCGGCCCGACGGCTCGTTCACCGTAACCGGTGTCGCGCCGGGGCGCTACACCGTGCACGCCCGGATGAGAGGCATGCCGCTCACAACGGTCACACCGGGAAGTCCGCAGCCTGGACCGCCGCCTTCGGCGCCGGGGCTGTGGGCGGTCGCCGAAGTGTCCGTGGACGGCCTGCCAGTTACGGGTCTTGCGATGACGCTCCAGCCTGGGATGACGATATCGGGTCGAGTGGTGGTGGACGGCGCATCTCCTCAGGCGAGCCTTGAAATGTCGACGGTGACCGTCGCCGCGCGGCCCGTGAATGTGACCGATCTGGCGTCCATGGTCAGCGGTATCGCGCGCGTGGCCGCCGACGGAACGTTTTCGATCACCGGCCTCACGCCCGGAAGCTACCGGCTGAGTGGACAAGCGATGGGTCAGGGTCCGGCTCCGCCGCCATGGATGGATGTGTCCGTGCGGCTGGGTGCTCGTGAAGTCTCTGACCTGGCCTTCGAGCTTCGGCCAGGTGAGAACATCAGCGACGCGGTCGTGACGTTGACGAACCGGACTCAGGATCTGTCGGGCACGCTGCAGGACGCGTCGGGGCGGCCGGCCACCGAGTACACGATGATCGTGTTCCCCGCCGACAAGGCGTACTGGCTATCCGATTCCCGGCGCATCCTCACCGCACGACCGGCGACCGACGGGCAGTTTGCGTTTCGCGGCATGCAGGGCCCACCCGCGGGTGAATACCTCCTCGCGGCGGTCACCGACCTCCGGCCCAGTGAACAGTTCGACCCTGTGTTCCTCGACGCATTGTCCAAACAGGCCATCAAGTTGACGATCGGTCCGGGCGAGATCAAGAAACAGGATGTGAAGATCGCGAAGTGAGGTAGTGTCTGAATCCTGCGTGATTCAGACACTACCCGAAATGATTTCGCGGTCGCCTCACCCTTCGAGGGCGCGTTGACTCCGGACGACTTCCGCACCCGCGGACACCAACTCATCGACTGGATCGCGGATTATCGAGAACGCGTGGCGGCGCTGCCTGTCATGGCGCGAACCGCACCGGGCGACATCAAGCGACAGCTGCCGCAGGCACCTCCGGCGGAGCCCGAACCGTTCGACGCCATCCTGCGCGACGTCGAACGCATCCTGGTGCCGGGCCTTTCGCACTGGGCACACCCGAGCTTCTTCGGATACTTCCCGTGCAACGGCGAGCTCTCGAGCGTGCTCGGTGACTACCTGAGTACGGGCCTCGGCGTGCTGGGCCTGGCGTGGCAATCGAGCCCGGCTTTGACCGAGCTCGAGGAAGTGACGACCGACTGGCTGCGGCAGATGGTCGGGTTGTCGGCCGCGTGGAGCGGCGTGATTCAGGACACGGCCTCGACGAGCTCGCTGGTGGCGCTCTTGTGTGCCCGCGAGCGTGCGACCAACTACAGCCTCGCGCGCGGCGGACTGCAGGCGGAGCCGCGGCCGCTCGTCGTCTATGCGTCCACGCACAGCCACAGCTCGATCGAAAAGGCGGCGCTGCTCGCGGGCGTCGGACGCGAAAACCTCCGGCTCATTCCCCACGACGACGCGTACGCCCTGCGAACCGACGCGCTCGAGGAGGCGATCGCGCGTGACCTCTCGCAGGGCCGCGTGCCGTGCGCGATCGTCGCGACCACCGGAACCACCACGACGACCGCCCTCGATCCGATCGAGCCGCTCGCCGGTCTGGCATCCCGGCACAAGCTCTGGCTCCACGTCGACGCCGCCATGGCCGGCTCCGCGATGATCCTGCCCGAGTGCCGGTGGATGTGGAACGGCATCGAGGGAGCGGACTCCATCGTGATCAACCCTCACAAGTGGCTGGGCACATCATTCGACTGCTCGGTCTATTACGTTCGTGAATCCGACCAGCTCATTCGGGTGATGTCCACGAATCCGAGTTACCTGCAGACGCCGGCCGACCGCGAGGTCAAGAACCTGCGCGACTGGGGCCTGCCGCTCGGGCGGCGCTTCCGCGCGCTCAAGCTCTGGTTTCTCATCCGCGAGCAGGGCGTCTCGCGGCTGCAGACCCGGCTCCGGAGGGATCTCGGCAACGCGCAGTGGCTTGCCGAACAGGTCCGGGCGGCGCCCGACTGGCGCGTGCTCAACCCGGTGACGCTGCAGACGATCTGCGTGCGGCATGAGCCGGCGGACCTCTCGGGCGACGCACTGGACCGGCATACCCTGGGCTGGGTCGATCGGGTCAATCGGTCGGGCGACGCGTATCTCACGCCGGCCTTGCTCGACGGCCGGTGGATGGTGCGGGTGTCGGTCGGCTCACTTCAAACCGAGCGGACCCACGTCGAAGCCGCCTGGGCCGCGATGCGGGAGGCTGCGCACCAGACGCAGGCCGGCTGATCCAGAATCAGCTGGCTGATCCAGAATCAATCAGGAGTGAGAATGGCAAACCGGCCGGTCTCCGCCGAATCGGACGACCGAATTCTGCTCGTCGAAGACGACGCCGCGCAGCGCGTGGGGCTGCAGCAGCTGTTGACCAGCTGGGGGTATACGGTCGATGTCGCCTCCAACGGCGTGGAGGCTCTGGCCAAAGTCAACGAGGCTCGCCCGACCATCGTGCTGAGCGATCTGATCATGCCCGGCATGGGCGGCCTCGACCTGCTGAAAAAGTTGAAACAGCAGGACGAGCTCGACCTGACCGTGGTGCTCATGACGGCGCAGGGAACCGTCGAGTCGGCGGTGGAAGCGATCAAAGTCGGCGCGTACGACTACCTCACCAAGCCGGTCGATCCGCAGCGCATGAAGATTCTGCTGGACCAGATCATCCAGCGACACGACACGCTGCGCGAAATGCGCGTCCTCCGCCGGCAGCTCCAGGAGCGCGGCACGTTCGGCAAGATGATCGGCGCCAGCATCGAGATGCGCAAGATCTATCAGGTGATCGAGCAGGCGGCGCCGACCGTGGCGTCCGTGCTGGTGAGCGGCGAGTCCGGCACGGGCAAGGAGCTGGTCGCGCAGACGATTCACCAGATCAGTCCGCGCGTCTCCCAGCCGTTCGTGCCGCTCAACTGCGCCGCGATTCCCGACTCCCTGCTGGAATCCGAGCTCTTCGGCCACGAAAAAGGGGCGTTCACGGGCGCCATCGCGCGACGGCAAGGCTGCTTCGAGCTGGCGAACCGGGGCACGCTGTTCCTCGACGAGATCTCGGAGATGACGCCGACGACGCAGGCCAAGCTCCTGCGGGTCCTGCAGGAGCGGACGTTCCGGCCGCTCGGCGGCCAGCGCGAGCAGTCCGTGGACATTCGCGTGGTCGCGGCCACCAACACCGATCCGCCGGAAGCGGTCCGGCAGAACAAGCTGCGCGAGGACCTGTATTACCGGCTCAACGTCTTCGCCATCCGGCTGCCGCCTCTCCGCGACCGGAAGGACGACCTGCCGATGCTGATCCAGGCGTTCATCAAGGAGTTCAACACGCGCAACGGCCGGTCCGTGGCGGGGCTGTCCGACCGCGCGATGCAGATCCTCGAGCGCTACGACTGGCCGGGGAACGTGCGGGAGTTGCGCAACGTCATGGAACGCGCGACCATTGTCGCGAAAGGCGCGGTCATCGAGGTCGGTGACATGCCGGCGCTGGCCAACGCGTCCCCCGCGGCTCCAGGCTCGTCGCTCGGCCTCGCCCCAGGCACGACCGTCGATCAGGCCGAAGAGCAGTTGATTGAAGTCACGCTGCAGCACACCGGCGGCAACAAGACCCGCGCGGCCGAGATGCTTGGGATCAGCCTGAAGACGCTGCACAACAAGCTCAACCGCATGAAGGGACGGCCCGATTAAGCGCATGCCGCTGAGTCTCAAGACCAAACAGGTCGCCGGCGTCACCCTGATCGTCGGCCTGGCCGTGGTTGCGCTCGGGGCTTGGTACCTGTCCTCGCTTGCGCAGGTCCTGCTGCAGGAGAGTCGCGCCCGGGCAGACCTGCTGTCGAAGCTGATCTACGAACGCGCCCGGGACGACGTGGCGCAGGGCGTGGACCCGGAAGATCCGTACTCGCGGCTCAGGTCCGATCCCGGCCTCGATTCCATTCTCAAATCGAGCGTCTACTCGAAAGGCGTGTCGTACGCCGCGATCGTCGACGTGAACAACCGCATCATCGGCCATCTGGACGACACGATGGTCGGCGCAGCTCTGGACGCCCACGGGCGACATGGACGACGTGCTCAAACAGGGCCGCATCGCGCAGACGCGCGCAATCCTCGCCGAAGGCCGCACGCTCGAGACGCGGCAGCCGCTCCTGCTCGATCATCCGGATGGGCCCAAGCCGTTCGCGACCATTCACATCGGCTTCTCGACGCTGCTGATCCGCGATCAATTCGAGCCCGTCCTCCAGACGGCCGCCATCACGACGGTCGTCGCGCTCGTCGCGACGGTGATCGTCGCCATGCTGCTGGCGCAGATCATCGTCCGGCCGATCCACGTCATTCGCAGCGGCCTCCAGCGTCTGGGCCGCGGAGAGCTCGACGTCAAAGTGGACCTTCCGCGCGAGGCGGAGCTCGCCGAGCTCGGCGACTCGTTCAAGGCGGTCACCGCGCGGCTCGCCGCCGATCGATCGGAGCTCGCCGACCAGCGTGCGACGCTCGAATCGGTCGTCGGACACCTCGAGGACGCGGTGGCCCTCTTCGCGCCGGACGGGACGCTGCTCTTCGCGAATCCGGCGATGCGGACGGCGCTCGCCGGCGAGTCGGGCGCGATTGGCGAGCTGCTGCCCGACAGCCATCCGTACCGCCGCGCGGTCGAAACGGCGTTGACGAGCGGCCAATCCGAAGGGCCGTCCACCGAGGAATTACCCGGCGGCGGCGAGCGGCTGATTCTCACGCACGTCATCCGCGATCCGGGTCAGCATCCGCTCGGCGTGATGATCGTCTCCCGCAATCTCGGCTATCTCAGCCAGGTGGAGTCCACCCTCAGCTACTCGCGAAAGCTGGCGGCGATCAGCCGCCTGTCGGCCGGCATCGCGCACGAAATCAAGAACCCGCTCAACGCGACGATGATCCACCTCGAGCTGCTCAAAATGCGCTTGACGGATAAGCCGGACGCGACCGAGCACCTGTCGGTGATCGCGGCCCAGGTGAGACGCCTCGACGAAGTCGTGCAGGGATTCCTGAAGTTCACGCGGCCCGAGGACCTGCGGCTGCAGCCCGTCTGGGTCGGCGAAATCATCGACGAGCTGCTGCCGATCGTCCAGGCTGAAGCCAGCAAGAGTCAGGTCGACGTCCGGATCGACGTGCCGCCGACCCTGCCGCCGGTCAACGCCGACACGCGCATGCTGCTGCAGGCCTTTCTCAACCTCGCGCTCAACGCGTGTCAGGCGATGCCGCAAGGCGGACGGCTTCGCATCGCGGCGCGCGAGCGCCCCCACCGGCAGGTCGAAATCGTGTTCGAGGACACCGGCGTCGGCATCTCCGCCGAGGATCTGTCCCGGATCTTCGATCTGTACTTCACGACCAAGGACCACGGGAGCGGGATCGGCCTCTCGCTCGTGTACCGCACGATCCAGCTGCACGACGGCGATATCGAGGTGCAATCGGTCCCGGGCCGGGGCACGACGTTCTCGATTCGGCTGCGACAGGCGACGCATCTTCTGGCGCCCGCCGTCGCGGTTCCTGCGTCATAATTGAGGTAATGCCCCTCCCGGCACGAGCCGCGCTGGCCGCGCTGGCTCTCGTAAGTCTCTCGGCATGCGCGACGGGCCACGCGCGCACGCTGGTTCCTCCGCCGGCCCTGGACACTCCGGCGCCGCCGCGCGCGGATGCTCGTCCCGGCGCCGCCGCTCGAACCGGTCGTCGAGCCGGCGCCCGCGACGACGCCCGCCGCGACACCGGCGCCACCAAAACCGAACCCGCCGGCGAGCCGGACGCCGGAGCGAGTCAACCCTCCGGCGGTGCCGACCTCGTCACCGCCGCCCGACAGTCCGCCGCCGCCCGTGCTCCAGACCACTCAGAACGCGAGCGAGCTCGAGAGCCGGGCCCGCAGCTCCATCGACGTCGCGCAGAAGAACCTGGCGAAGGTCGAGCCGCGGTCGCTCGGGCGCGAGCTGAAGGACCAGTTCGATCAGGCCCAACGTTTCATCGCGCTCGCGATTCAGCAGATTGCGATCAAGAACTTCGTCCGTGCGGTGGTGTTCGCGGAGAACGCGGCCGCCCTGGCGGGTCAACTGGTGAAGTAAGCGAGCGCGTCGAGTACTCAGATGTCCGTCAGGCTCGTGCCGCCAGGCAGCTGATCGTCTCGCGGCGGCATCGCTCCGGAACACGCACGATTGGACGCTGTAGAAGCGCCAGCTCCGTACTCGGCGTCAGCGCAGTACCAGCGTCAGCGCCTACCTCCAGCGGCAGAAGGACCAGAGCTAGTTTGGGTAATTGAGTAATTGGCAATTGAGTAATTGACAGATCAATTACCCAATTACCAATTGCTCAATTACTCAATACGAATAAGGCACGGGGACGGGAGTCGATTATGGAAAACTCCCGGGACATGTCGTCGATGGAGTCCCGGGAGTTTCCCACAATCGACTCCCGTCCCCATCGTTTCTTGAAGTCCTCCCATTCCGTCAGGAAGATGTCGAGGGCGGCGCGAGGGTCGCCTTCGTGCGTCAGACGGCGGGCGCGTTCGGGGAGGATGACCTGGCGGACGAGCCGATCGAGATCGGCGCGAAGCTGTGCGCCGCGAGGACCGAGGTGGCCGGCGTGGATCCAGCCGGCGTGCGCCGCGCCCCAGGCCCGCTCGAGGTCGTCGACGCCCTGCGCGGCCGCGGCGAGCCAGTACGACGCCACCGCTGAGCTCTCCCGCCGCGCCAGTTCTTCTTCCGCTCTCGCGAGGATGCGCGTGTACAAAGGCCGCCGTTCGGCCTGCGGGCCGAACTGGGCCTGATGATCGAGCGTCGTCGCCCACCATTCGAAAATTCGCTCACGCGTGTCTGCGTCCGACACGCCGACGCGCGCCAGCGCTCGCGAAAAATACACCTCGGCCGCGCCGAAGTTGTTCTCGAGGTACAGCGCCTCACCCAGGCCCACCAGGAATTCCACATGATCCCGCGCGGAGAGCTTCGTCTGATCGAGGCCCTTCAGCAGCCGCCGTGCCTCGCTGAGGTCGGCTTCGTTTGGCACGGCCGCTTCACGGTACCGTTCGAGCCTGGCGCGCGCCGCGACGAGCGAGGCCGCCTCGGCCAGACCGGACAGCTTGCCCGCCTCGCCGGCAGCCGCAATCGCGTCGTCGAACCGCCGGTCGTTGTAGGCCTGGCGGGCGCGCGTGAGCGGGTCGGTCGGGGTTGTTTGAGGGAGCGCGACGGCCAGGATTAGGAAGACGGCCGGAAGTTGCACTCAGTAACTCTTACACACTCACGCCGTTTTTCAGCAAAAAACCGGGATTGCGCAAGTTCGAACGGCCCTGTCCAGATTGGCAAGAAAGTTGAAACAAGGGGGTTCGATGCGTGCAGTTCTGGCGGCTACTCTCGCGTTACTGACCTGCTCTCCGACGGCTGGAGCGTCACAGACGCCGCCTCCGGGTCAGATGCCGCAGGAGCAGCGCCCGACGTTCAAGGCCGTCGTCCAGCGCGTCGCCGTCGCCGCCGTCGTCCGCGATAGTAAGGGACGGCCGGTCACGAACCTCAAGGAAACCGACTTTCAGCTGTTCGACTCGGGCCAGCAACGCAAGATCGTCGACTTCCGCGCCGAGACGACGCCGGTGAGCGTCGCGCTGCTCGTGGACTTCAGCGGCAGCATGGACGTGGCGGCCAAGCGCGAGGCTGCGCGCGAGATTAGCTTTCACGTGCTCAGCTGGTTGAAAGGCAAAGACGAGGTCGGACTCTTCGCCTTCGACCGCACCCTCCAGGAGCTCGAGCCGTTCGGACCGGCGCCCGGGAACGTCCTCAAGAAGCTCGAGACCCTGCGCCCCTACGGCGCCACGTCGCTCTTCGACGCCATCGCCGAGACGGGCAAGATTCTCGCCTCGCAGTCGGGTCCGCGCCGCGCGATCGTCGCCCTCACGGATGGCGCCGACAACGCGAGCCGGCTGACGCCCGAAGAGGTCTCCGGCATCGCCAGCGGGATCGACGTCCCCGTCTACATCGTGCTCGTCATCTCCCCGCTCGATCGCGCGGGCACGACGACCATCAACGAAGACCAGATCGACGCGCTGCAGGCCGGCCGTCTCGGCGACCTGGCGCGGTGGACCGGAGGGGAAATCTTTGCCGCGGTCGGCCCCTCGGTAACGAGCCAGGCGGCGCGGCAAATCGTCACGGAGTTGCGTCATCAGTATCTATTGGCGTTCGAGCCCAGCACGCGTCCCGGCTGGCATCCGATCGAACTTCGCACGCGCGACAAGGATCACGTCGTCCGTGCGCGAAACGGATACCTCGTCCGGAACGGTGCGCCCGACAGTTGGTGAATCAGGAGGAGACTATGCGGAAGTCGTTGCTGGCAATCACGGTTCTTTCCATCGCGGTCGGCGGGTCCGGAGCCTGCGCGACCAAGAAGTACGTCAACACACAGGTCGGCCAGGTCAGCGGCAAGGTCGACACGCTGAGCCAGTCGCTCGAACAGACGCAGGAGCGCACCCGCCAGAACGAGGCGCGGATTGGTGAGGTCGATACGAAGGCGCAGGCCGCCCAGGGCAGCGCCAACCAGGCGCAGCAGGCCGCGAGCCAGGCCGATCAGAAGGCCGTCGCCGCCAACGAGAGCGCGCGCGCTGCGGCGATGCGAGCCGAAGAGGTCGACAAGGCGAGCAAGCGCCTCATGTATGAAGTCGTGCTGAGCGAGAGCTCCGGCGCCTTCAAGTTCAATCAGTTCACGCTCCCGGACGAGACCAAGGCCAAGCTCGATCAGCTCGTCGGCCAGATCAAGGCCGATCCGAAGGGTGCGTACTTCGAAATCGAAGGACACACCGATAGCGCCGGCGACCCGAAGACCAACGAGCGCATCGGTCTCATGCGCGCCGAAGCGGTGAAGCGTTATCTCTACGAGCAGCACCAGATTCCGCTGCACCGGATGAACGTGATCAGCTGGGGCGAAGAGAAGCCGGTGACCGACAACAAGACGCGCACGAACCGCACGGAGAACCGCCGCGTCGTCATCCGGGTGCTCGCCTAGCGGAAAGCCACTTGACGTGGCGTGGTACTCGAGCGCCGTCCAGAAACCGGCGCAGCCGACCACGACACGTCACGTGCTTGCCGAGTATTAGTTCAGATTGTTTGCACAACGGCCGACGCGGCCACACGGCGGCGGACTCACCTGCCCGAGTCCGCCGCCGTGCTCTTTTCAGGGACCTGCGTCTGGTGACCTGCCAAGAGCGTTGAACCACGAAGAACACGAAGGCCACGAAGGAAGACCCGACAGGTTGGGAGGTTTTGAGACGCCCGCTGACCTGGCGCCGTCTTCGTGCCCTTCGTGAGCTTCGTGGTCCACGCTCTTGTGACAAGTGCTTTGTGACAAGTGCCTTTTACGGCAAGCGCTTTTCGGGAGAAGCGACGAGCCTCTCTAACGAGCGCTTTTCACTGCTTGCACTCCCGCGCGAACCAGTAAAGAATGCGGATCGCGACCCAGGCCCGGATGACATCTCGCGGCGAGCCAGTTCGGATCGACATGCAGCTCCTGGTTGGCGATGAGAGGCTGACCGGTGAGCTGTCGGTGCCGGAACAGGCCACCGGCGTCGTGCTCTTCGCCCAGGGCGGCGACGCCAGCCGTCACAGTCCCCGCAACCGGTACATCGCCAACGTCCTCGCGCAACGCAAGCTCGCGACGCTCCAGGTCGATCTCCTGACGCCGAAGGAACAGGTCATCGATCGCGAGACCGTCCGCTATCGTTTCGACATTCCCCTGCTGGCCGATCGGCTGCTGAACCTGATGCACTGGCTGCGCGAGCGGCCCGAGGTCGCGACGCTCCCGCTCGGGTTGTTCGGCTCGGGGACCGGCGGCAGCGCGGCCCTGTCCGTCGCGGGGGAACGGCCGACGTCGGTTGCCGCCGTCGTCGCGCGCGCCGGGCGGCCGGATCTCGTGGGCCCGGTGCTCACCGACATCATGGCGCCGACCCTCCTGATCGTCGGCAGCCGCGACATCGTCGTCGCCCGCATCAACCGGGAAGCGCTGACCTGGATGCCCGGCGTCGTCTCGCTCGGCGTCATTCCCGACGCGACGCATCTGTTTGCCGAACCCGGCGCGCTCGAAGACGTCGCCGCCCGCACCGCCGACTGGTTCACGCAGTACCTGCGCCCCCTGGGCGCCCGCGCCGCGGGATAGCCCCGAGCCGCGTGTCGCCGACGTTTGCTCGCCTGGGGCCGGTGGTGACGCTGTTCACCGTCGGCATCCTGCTCTTCCCGGTTTCCGGCACCGACGACAAATACATTACGTACTGGTCGGCGCACGCCCTCGCCAACCTGGGCGAGATGGTCAACTACAACGGCGAGCGCGTCGAGCAATCGTCGAGCCTCACGCACGTGCTGCTCCTGGCCGCGCTCGCGAAACTGGTTCCGTTGTCGATGTCCGGCATTGGTTGGGTCGTCTCCGTCGCCTTCGGGCTGGCCACGGTTCTCATGACCCACCGGCTTGCAGGTCGCATCGGTCCCGCGCTCGCGCGGCCGGCCGCCTGGATCGCTGGTTCCGCACTCAGTCTCGTGTACTGGTCGTTCGGCGGACTGGAATCGACGTTGGCTGCCTGTCTTGGCACTGGTCTGCTGTTGGTCGGCATCGACGCCGCACAGCACGGGTTTTCGGCCAGGCGGGTGGCGGGCGCGGCCGTTCTCACATTGTTGTTCGTGGCGGTCCGCCCGGAGTCGGTGTTCCTCGCGAGCGCGACGTGGCTGGGACTTGCGGCGTCGCCTCTCGTTCAGCGCTTTACGCCGATCCGTCTGGATGGGTCGATCGATTTACAGACAGCGCGCCGAAGCGCGGCGTTGGCCGTGCTGGCCTGGGTGTGTTTCGCTGCGCTCGCGCTTTTTCGATCCGCATATTTCGGCGACGTGTTTCCGCAACCCGTCCGGGCCAAAGTTGGCCAGCCGACACCCGACGCGATCTACCAGGGGCTGCGGTACGTCGTCTTCGAGCCGCTCGAGCGATGGGACCCTCTTTGGCTCGTGGCGGCGGGCGGGATCCTGGTCGTCTCGATTGGCGCGATGCGCGGTGTCGCGCTCCGGGTGCCCCTGATCGCGACGGTACTCCTCGGGCTCGCACAAGTCGGATTCGTCGTCTCGGCCGGCGGCGACTGGATGGGGGGCGGACGTTTTCTGGTGCCGCTCGTGCCGGTCGCCGCGGTCTTCGCCGCACGACTGCTGACCTCGGCCCGAGGACCGCTGTCGCGAATCTGGCTGCCCGCTCTGGTGCTGTGGCAGATCGTCGTGTGCGCCGATTTCGCGCGGCGAACCTCCCCGTCCGGGCCGCTGTGGGCGGAAGGGCCTCCGTTGCCGCCAGAGTACGTGCTGCCCGTGGACTGGTTCGACATGAAGAACCGGACCCACGTGCACTTCATGCCCGCGACGGCGGAGCTGCTGAAACTGCTCGGCTCGGTCACGGAAAGCGCTCGGCCGCCGGTGACGATTCTGAGCGGACAGATGGGCTTTGTGCCGTACCTGATCGGAAAAGCCTTCTACGGCCGCGTCCGGTTCGTCGACATCGGTGGACTGACCACGCGGCACCTGACCGAGCTGCTCGAGACCCAGTCGTTCCCGAAGAGTTCAACCGGGGTCCAGTTCTGGTACACGGATCTTTTTTCGCGGATGGATGCCGGTGCCGGTCCCGGCTGGATCCCGCCTGATGTGATTTTCGACTACGAGCTCGCCGGCGGCCCCGACGCCGAGCGTCAGCAGCGGGCGCAGGCGCGAGGATACGCCATCCTGTTCCGGCAGGACGGGTTTCCCGACAACGGATCACGAATCTTCGGAGGAGGCCTGCGGACGCGGCGTGTCTTCGTCGCTGTTCGCGGCGATCTGGCCCGCGGCGCGACGGTCGAGTACCGGTTCGGCCCGGCGCCTCAGCGGTAGAGGTTCCGTGCACCGCCGCCCCCGTCAGGACCGGATCATTTCGGTCGTGCTTTGAGCAGTCCCAGCTGCACGAGCATGCCGGTAAAGTCGTAGAGGCGGCGCTCTTTGATGATCTTGCCGTCCTGGAAGGAGAAGATCAGGACGCCCTGAATCTCGAACTTCCGGCCGGTCGCCGGAATGCCGAACACCTCGCTCGTGTGCGTGGCGCGTGTGCTGAAAAACTGCGCGACGCGATCCCCATCGGCGACGATCTCTTCGGTCGTCAGCGTCAGGTCGTTGAAGATCTTGAAGATCTCGCGGTACGACTTCTCGATGGCCGGCAGCCCCTTGATGATCCCGAACAAGGGGCTGATGATGATTCCGTCTTCGGCGTGGAGCGACGCCAGGGCGTGGATGTCGCCGCTACCCCACATGGCATCGCGCGCCGCGAAGAGCACGTTGGCCTCATCGCGCGTCATGACGTGTGCTGTGCCCCGGTCCTGAGCATGGCGACCGGCCGCGAGCTTGTCAAGGCGCGCAGCGGGACGCGATGACAGCGTCGATCAGGGAGAGGTAGTCCGGCCTCGACACGGACGCCCCGCCCGCCCGCGGCTCGGTCTTGTGCGCGACGACCATGTCGAGCTCGGGCAACACGGTGATGAACTGGCCGACCGCGCCGATGCCGCTGTAGGCGTGGCGGTACGGTCCGGTGTTGAACGGACCGTCCCAGATCCACCACAGATAGCCGTAGCCGAACGGGCCCTTGCGGTACGACTCGGGGTTCATGTCGGCGACGCGGGTCACCGGCGTGACCATCCGTTGCACCCAGTCGCGCGGAACGAGCTGCTGGCCGGCCCAGGCGCCGCCGCGGAGCATGAGGTAACCGATCCGCGCCATGTCACGCGTGGACAGATAGAAGTGATACGCCGGGTGCAGCGATGCACGCCGATTTTCGGTCTTCCGCTGCGCCGCACGATCGAAGTCCTGCAGGCCGGCGGGCTTCGCAAGATCGCGCTCGAACGCATCGTAGATGTTCGACCCGGTTTCCTGCTCGAAGATCGTCCCGAGCACGTTGAAATCCCAGTTGTTGTAGAGGAAATACGTGCCGTGCGGCACCGAGCCGCGCGGGCCCGGCGGGTCGCCGGCCGTGCTGCCGCAGCCCGTGCACGCCGCGTTCGCCGCCGGGTGGTAGACGCCCGACCGCGACGCCAGCAGATCGCCGACCGTGGCCGCCTTCTCGGCCGGCAGCAGCCCTTCCACGTCATCGATCTTCAGGTCGGCCATCGTCTTGTCAAGCCGGATGCGGCCGGACTGGACGTAATGGCCGTACAGCATGGCCAGAATGCTCTTGCGGACCGAGGCGAGATAACTCACGCGCGTCAGGTCTCCGTACTCCCACAGCACGCGCCCGCCGACGATGACGACCATCGCGGTGGTCGGAAGCTGCTTGACGCGGGCGGTTGCGGCGTCCAGCCGGTCCCGGCAATAGCCGATGGCGCGCGTATCCTTGACCCGTTCCCACTCCGCGCCGGGAAACACCGGCGGCTGGCCCCGGACGGTCGCGTTGACTTGGTGCGTCGCGACCGTCTGGCCCCGGACGGTCGCGTTGACCTGGTGCGTCGCGACCGTCTGGCCCCGGACGGTCGCGTTGACCTGGTGCGTCGCGATCGACACGCCGATGGCGATCGCCGCGGCGGCCAGGCTCGCCAGCCAGCGCGCATGAATGGTCGGGCGGTGCTCGGACATCGTCAATCACCTCGTACGACGCGCTCGTGCAGGCATCGATTGGCGCGCAGCCTACCATGTGAAGTCAACGATGAGATCCGGAAGGTGGACTCGCTCCCGCTGGACAATGTACCCACCAAGGTCAAATCCGAGGAAGTCGCGCTCGCGAAGAAAGTCACGGGCGGCTTCGACGCGACGATCGATTTTTCGAGATAACACGACACGTACGAAGACGCGTTGCGCAAGATGATCGACGCGAAGATCGAAGGCGAGGAGATCATCGCCACGCCGGAGGCGCCGCGGCCGAAGGTCGTCAACCTGATGGACGCGTTGCGAAAGAGTCTCGACGAAGTCTCGAAAACGAAGAAGCGTGCCGCGCGCCCGACGCCGGCACCGACACCTCGTCGCGGAAAAGTTTCAAAGTTTTCCGCGCGCAGGCGCGCCTCGTAGACACTTTTGTCGGTGCAAGATCGTAATCGTAAGCCTCTCTAAAGTGAGACCCGGCGCCGACGATAAGCAGGCTCCAGAGAGCTTCGATGAATTCGCGCGGCAGAACCATTCTCGTCATCATCATCGTCGCCGTGTTCGTGGGTCTCGCCGTCGTCGAGTTCGTCAGCATGAAGAACGGGAACCAATCACCGATCAGGCAAGCGGTGAGGGGCATGCTCGACGCACCAGAGCCCGCACCGGAGACGACGCCACCCGACCCTGCGCAGAAGCGTGAGCCCGCGCCGAAAGATAAACGGCCCGCCGCCGGCTCATCGTCATCGTCATCCCCACGGTCGCCCGCGGATGCGACGGCGTCCGTGCCCGCGCCGGCGCCGGCCCCGGTGGTCGTCGTGCCGCGTCCGCAGCCGCCGGTTTCAAACGTCGCGCCGGTCTTCGCGGTTCAGCAGCGACGATCGGATACCTTCGTGCCGGGCAATCTCCGCGGCTGGATTGGCTACGGCGTCACGTTCGATCAGCCGCTGCTCGTCCGTGCCGGTGGCGAGCTTCGCGCCGGCGATCAGATTTCAGGTCCGAACGGTCTGGCGGCTGCCGGCGGCGATGTGCGCAACGGCAATGGCAACGGCAACGGACGGGCCGTGCCCGACACGCGCGTCCGCGTGGTGCCTGGCGCGCCGTACCTGGCGCTCATCGGCCGCGTGTGCTCCACGGAGGAGTGTTCAGCGCCGTTCCTCATCGGTGCGCACGCCGTGTTGTGCCCCTCCTCGCTCGGGATTACGGGCGATTTACAGCTCTGGACGAACAACTACGTCCAGATCGACGGCTACCAGACGCTCACGAGCTACACCGCGACTGCCGGCGGATATCGGTTCCAGGCCGAGCCGGCGCCGACTTCGGCCTGCGACGGTGGCACCAGAGCCAATGCGCCAGCCAAGGATCCAAGTACGTCGCTGCCCGACGATGAGCCGTTGAAGGATCCAGCCTTCTCGGTGTCGAGCCGGCAGAACTCGTGGAAGCCTTTCTTCCTTTCGATGGACCGCGCGTTCGTGATCCGCGCGTCCGGTCAGATGCAGCCGCTCGAGCGCGTGCGCGCGACGGGACCGAACGGAATTGAGGTTCCGAAAAATACGCGGTGGACGTACCCGGGAACGAAGACCGTGGTCGTCGACACCGACCATGTGCTGCTCGACGCCTCGCTGCCCTATCAGGCGCTGATCGGCCGGTTGTGCGGTCCGAGGGAGTGCGGCGAACCGTTCCTCGTCGGGACGGAACGCACCATTTGTCCGTCGGCGCGCTTCAACGAGCGCATCGAGCTCTGGATCAATCACATCGTGCCGAAGTCCACCGGAAGGAATCTTCCGTTCGCGAACCTCAGCTTCCAGTCACGCCGCGGCGAATATCGATTCGAGATCTCCAGCGCGCCGCCATGTGGTGGGGATTTGAAATAGGGTTTGGCTACATTTCAGTAATCTCCTGCGATTCCTGAATTTCGCGCGCAGCGCCACGGTCGTCAGCATCTTGCCGGCCTCCTGACTTAGGCCGAATTTCTAAAGTTCTCCACCGGATCGGTTCTTGCCCCCAACACGCTCATGGCGAAGCCACGTCTTTTGCTCCTTGTAGGCTGCGCCGCCGTCATCACGGCGTCGGCCGGAGCATGGGTATATCAGGTGCGTCAGCGTCCGGCCAGCGAGCCTCCGGCCCGTCTCGGGCCCTGGTCGCTCGGCGACGCGTTCGAAGCGCCGAAGCCGCCGGCGGAAGGGTATCACCCGATCGACGCCAACGCGCCGAAGCGTGCCGGTAGCGGGACCAGGATTGTCGCGGCCTTGACGCCCGAGCGTGAAGGGTCGCTCGGGCCCGAGCCGGGGAGCGGCCCGCCAGCCACGGCGAGTGTCGAGTCGCCGATTGCCGCCCTTGGCAATCGCGTCGAGATGTCGCCCAAGCCGATCAATCTCCCCGTCGTCGTCCCGCACGCCGATCAGACCGGCCTCTCGAAGATCTTCGCCGTGCAACAGCGGCGGTCCGACAGCTACGTGCCGGGCAACCTGCACGGATGGATCGGATACGAGATTTCGTTCGACAAGCCGATGCTGCTCCGCGCGGGCGGAGAGCTCCGCGCCGGAACCGATGCCGCGGGACCGGGCGGACTCACGGTCTCCGACTATGAAAAGGGACTGGCCGTGCGCCGCGCCGACTTCCCGTTCCGCGGCAACGCGCGCGTGATGAACACGGCGCCGTACCTCGCGCTCATCGGCCGCATCTGCTCCCGCGAAGTCTGTTCGGCTCCGTTCCTCGTCGGATCGGGAACGGTGCTCTGTCCCTCGCCGATCAGCGTGAAAGGCGAGCTCCAGCTGTGGACGAACAACTACGTGCGGGTGGAGGGATTCCAGACACTGCTGCCCTACTCGCGCGTGTCAGGTGGCTACCGTTTCCAGACCGAACCGGCGCCGGCGGGCGTGTGCGGCCCCGAGTCAAATGTCGGCGGCGCGGCTGCGCCGCGGCCGGACATCGCCGCGCTCGATGCCGGCCAGGTCCTCAGGGAATCGAGCTTCATCGTGTCGAGCCGCCAGATGTCCTGGAAACCGTTCTTCCTCCCGCTCGATCGCGCACTCGTCATCCGGTCGTCCGGGTATATGCAGCCGCGCGAGGCAGTACGCGGCACCGATCCGAACGGCATCGCCGTCCCGGACGGACGCCAGTGGAGCTACCCTGGCTCGAATTCGGTCGTCATCGACGGCGCTCATGCGCTGTTCGATCCGCGGCTGCCCTATCAGGCGCTCATCGGCCGGCTGTGCAGCGCGACCACGTGCAGCGATGCCTTCCTGGTTGGCACCGAACGAACGATTTGTCCGACGGCGCTCGACGAACGTCTCGAGCTCTGGGTCAACCACATCGTCCAGCCCACCGGCGGGCGGCAGTTCAGCCTCGACGTGCTCGCGTTTCAATCCAGACGAGGCGAGTACCGGTTCGAAGTGTCGAAGGCGGCCGCGGGAGCGTGCGGGAAATAGCTCCATTCTGAAACGCACTTCAAAGGCTTAAGGGCGCAGGGCTCGGAGGCGTGGCAAGACCAAGGCGGGCTGATGAGGATCTGCCCAAGGTGCCGCCCGATCCATCCACGGATTAGGGACCGCCCGGGTGTGGTACCCTTGGCGGTTGTTCCCGCCGCCGGCGTAGCTCAGTTGGTAGAGCAGCTGATTCGTAATCAGCAGGTCCGCGGTTCAAGTCCGCGCGCCGGCTCCAGATTTCCTAGAAGAATCCATGCCTGGGGCCAACTAACCTCACGCGATCCTCGCGCAAGGGAACAGATAGGTAACACTGGAAGCCTAATGGCTGCTCTGTCGAATACCGGGTCGTCGCTGACAAGTCCGATGACAGGAGCGGATCTTCACGCTGCCCTTCTCGCGAACATGACGCTTCGCGAGGGCGCTGGCGTCGAAGTACCGCATCAGCGGCGATCCTCGCAGACTCACAGGTGCTGCACGCCTGTTACTGAACTCGGCCGGTCAACGTGAACGTTCCCCAGAAGAACGGGTGGGCCGGTCCGGTCGCGCCCGGCCCACGACGCGCGTTGAGAAGCTTCAGCTGGGCCTTGGCCAAGGCTGTTCGTTTGTCCTGTCCCGCCGCCAGGTTGGCGAAGAAGTCGATCATCAACTGCGTGGTCTCCGCCGAGGGCACGGCCCAGAGCGATGCCAGCACCGTCTGCGCGCCCGCGAGTTGGAACGCCTGGCGGAGTCCGGCCGCGCTCTGGCCGGAATGGACGTCGCCGAGGCCGGTCTGACATGCGCTCAACACGACCAGATCGGTCCCAACCAAATCGGCGCTCAGCACCTCCAATCCCGTGAGAATCCCGTTGTCCGCCTCGGGCGGCGCCGGCCCGCGCCGGTTGCACCCAGCCAGCACCACGCCACATCGGAGCAGCGGATTCTCGAGAAGGTGCCCTTGCCCTGGCTTGGCCGTGGTCGGATAGAAAAAGCCGTGCGTGCTCAAGACCAGGACCCGCGGTCGCCGCGCGGTCTCAAAGGCGCCTTTGCGCGCCTCTCTGCCGAGAAGAATCGTCGGTTCGGCTTTCGCGTACGTCCGGATGCTGGGGGCGATGCCCCTGGCTTCGGTCGCGGTCTCGGGCAGGGGTCCGAACCGCCCCTGCGGAATGAGCGAACGAATCGCCCGAGCATACGCGCTACGGGCGTCTCTCGCCGCCGCCGACGGCGCGCCGTTTTCCGGGCCCGCCAGATCGTAGTCGGGGTTAGCGAGAATCAGCGGCGCACCAGTCGCGGGGGGGCTCATCGGCCGTAGCAAGTCACGACCAGTCACGACGTACGACAGCGTGCGGCTTTCGACCAGGTATTGATTCCGACTCGGGACCCACATCCCAGACCACGGCACCGACCACAGGTCGGCGTCTGGGCTGATGATCCAGTGTCGCGCATCGCCGGCGCGCGCGAGTAGCGGCTCGACGACGAGCTTCGCCAATGAGGCGGACTGCACACGAAACTGGTTCTCGGCGTCACGCTCAACCTGCGCCGACAGTCCCCGCGCCGCTGTGTTCTGGAACGCCTTGAGGTTTGTCTGGATACCGGCAATCGCCGTTTCGATCGGTGCGGCTTCGCCCAAATCGACGAATTGAATCGCGCGTGCGCCGGCCGGCGGGATGATCAGCGCGATGTAGTTGTCATGCGGACGCCGCCGAGCGGGCGGAACGCCATACTCCCTGACGGTGATTCGAGCGAACTCGATCAACACCGACTCGCCCGGGATGGCGCGACGGACTGCCGCCTGGTCTATCCATTGATCGGACAACGCCCGACGCTGGGTACTGACGCGCACGGTCAGTTCGCGCTCTTCCTGCATGAGGCGACTCATTTCCGCGTCGGGCGATCCCGTCGCCGAAAACGTCAGCTGGCCCAGCCGCCGCCGAACGGCCACCAGTCGATCGACGACAGCGCTCAGTTGAGGATTTGACCGGTCACGCGTGAGCAGCACACGTTCCGCGAGCGCCTCGTTGCTCATGGCTTTGCCGTTCAAGAGCCACGACGTGACATACGGCACAACGGCCGGGTCCGTCGGCCTGGCGATGGCAAGAGACAGCGTGGAGTTCAATCCCACGACCGCGGGCCGCAGGAAACTGAGCTGCTGGGCATCCGACATTCCCGCCATCGTCCGGGCCAGGTTTTTTCGATCTAACTGGAGGCCACGGTCGAAGAGCGCCACCGCCTCGGTCCAGGCGCCTTGCTCGCCCCGCAGGGTGGCGAGCTCGTGTGCGCGCGCCGCGACCTCGTAGTTGTCCTGGCCTCGCCGCGTCTCCGCTTCCTTGAGCAGTTCTCGGGTGAGCCGCTCGGCTTCGGCGTACTTTCCCTGATCGCGGAGGACGAACGACAGATTTCTCACGAACTCGGTCGGCCGGACGTTGCGGTTGAGCGCCGTCGAGATCTCCAGGGCTTGTCGTGCATACAGCTCGGCGCGTACCAGATCTCCCAAGTGTGAATACTGAATCGACACCGCACTCGTGAGGCTCGCAACGGTCCAGCTGGCGCGTCCGTACCTGCCTGTTCTGTACTTGAGCTCCTCCTGGTAGATCTGCAGCGCTTCCTTCTCGAAACCCTGCTGCGCGAGCGCGGTGGCGAGGTTTTCTCGCGCCACCGACACGCCATCCTGGTCCTTGAGTCGTTGGTAGATCTTGATTGCGGCGGAATACTCCTCCTGCGCGAGTGCGTACTGCCCGGAATCCGCGAAATGCGCGCCCAGGGAGTTGCGCGTCTCGGCCACGTATGAGCTGTCGGCGCCCATGCGCGCGGCGAACGTCTTGATCGCCTCGCGGTAGAGCGATTCGATGGGTTTGTCGAGATGGCCGTTGCGATAGTAGAGCTGCGCCAGCCGGACCTTCGCGATACCGGTGTGGATGTGATCCTCGCCGTACAGCTGCCGCGCCAGGTTCAGCACTTGCTCCTGAAGCGGCACGAGCTGGGAGAGATCACCCGTTTTGGATATCTGTTCAACGCGGCGGGACAGGGCCTGAAACTCCGCTTCGGTGGCCTGCGTACGCCGCTGCGCGTAGAGAGCGGTCGTCGCCGGACTTCCGGCGTGTGTCAGTGCCGCCAGCGCCAGCAGCGCGCCGGCAATCCCGAGCCTCGTGCGCTGAAGGGCGCGAACGCCGTGTTCCGATTCAGTGCGGCGGAGAGGCGTTGGTTCCAAGGGCGTCATAGGCGCGGATCACCAGTGTGTGCCTGAAGTGCACAGTGATTTCCACCAGCACGATGAAGACCATGATGCCGGCGAACAGAATCAAGAGGTTTGCAGGGTAGCCCAGCAAAACGAAGCCCGCAACGACTGCGAGGCCAAGGCCCAGACTCGCCACGACGGCCCAGCGAAACGGCAATAAATGAAACAGCAGCGTCAGCCCAATCACCTCGAAGATCTCGAACAGATAGATTGCGGCCCGTGGCGGATAGGACGGCACCCGACCCCCCGTCGACACCTCGGCCTCGATTGTGTTGGCAAGCAGTTCCCACCCGCTCATCTCACCCAACGGGGTCAGATGCCGATCCTGGCGCCGATACGATCCGCCGAGGATCACGAGCTTCTTGTTGAATGGACTGGTCCCGCAGTCGTTCGCAAAACGTTCGGTCCACACCTGCGAGGCCGTCACTCTCTTGCATGGTGCGTTGGCCTGGGACCATCGAAAGTCGATCAAGCGTGGGCCCAGGCACTCGCGAGTCTTCGCCGGCGCAACGCAGATGGCCTTGGCTTCCTCAGGCCGCTTCCGCTGAAACATCACCCAGGTAAAAGAGGGCTCCGGGCCGATCGCGGTCTCCACCAGCCTCGTATAGGCCCGTTCGACGCCGTCAGCCTCGTCCTGGAGCACGTGGGGAATTCCCGACTCGCGAGGTACTCTTCGACACGTCGCGACCGCCAAGGACATCCTGAGGCTCGTCGTTGATGACTTCACGCGACCAGACGATCGGGACCCAGCTCGGGTCGAGCCGCATGTCTCGAAAGACGGCATCGCGGGTGTTGATGTCCACGCCGATGGCGACAGGCTCCTGTCTGGAAATCTTCGTGATGAGCTCACTCAGGTTATCCGGGTCGAGCGGACTCCTCCCGCCGAACACACGCTCGTAATCCTCGTCAGTGACCTCGACGGCGACGACGTCGGTGCTCGTGGCTTGCGACGACAGCGCGGCCAGTCCGTCGATCACCAACGGCTCGATAGCGTGAACAGGACCGAATCTGCCGAGCGCGACTGCCAGGACGCTGGCCGCCGCGAAAAGGATGAACGAGCGAACGAGGCGCCTCCACAGCGGAAGCCGCGTCGCTGGACCAGGAGCGGTCATGCGTGTCTTCCGGCTTCCGGTCGAGCTCTTCGGCGGACGCCGCCGGCGCGACCGTCGCTTCATGGCGTCGAGAGCCGCGTCAGACAGGCACGGAGGAAGGCCTGAACCGTTCCCTGTGGTACATCGCGCGGCCACTGTCGTGCAATCGCGACCGCGTCACGGTAGATCATCCGTGCGGCGGCCGCCCGATCCGGATTCACGACCAGGACCCACGCCGTCGCACCGCTCACCTGAAGCGAATTCAGACCGACGACGCGCAGCTCGTACAGCCCGGCCCGGATGCCGCGAGCCGTCCAGCCGGCGGAAGGCGTTGACCTGATCGTGAGCTTGAGGACTGCACTGGAACCTGGCGCCCCACGGCGATCGATCGGCCAGAACTCGACGACCACTTCCCCCGGAGGCAACGCGTGCAGACTCGGCCCGAGATCAACACGGCCGTCCCGCGCCAGCTCGACCACGCCGTCATCCAGATCGAGCGACGATGTGCGGACCTCGGCAAGAGACGATCGCCAATGGCTCTCGAACAACGACGTGTAGGCAGCGTGAAAGAATACGGCGCTTCGCTCGAGGACCGAGGTCCTCACGATCGGCTGCGGCACGACGATCGGGCGGACGCATTCGTTGAGCGAGTCGCCGCAGCGCCGGTTCACAATCTCTTTCAGATTGCGGTCGAAGAGAACGATAAGGCTCGACTTCGACGGGGCCTGCACACGAATAACGGCCTGCGCGGGATACCACTTCCCAGCCTCGACCTTCTTGGGCGCCTCGTTCCCGATGTAGACGAACCAGTCCCCTTGGACGACCGGAACGGTCGCCGCATCAGTCTGTTGCGCGAGGCCGGCCGCGAGATGACGCTGGCCGGACGCAATGAGCAGGAACGCGCCGAACACCAGGAAAGCGCGGGTAAGGCCTGCCCTGTCTGTCATGGGGAGAAGTGAATTCTACCGCCTCCGACGCTGCGGTCGCGATCCACCGTTCCCGAGGAGCCTTGGCTAAGGTCGCCCTCGACGATCGGTTCCAGCGTGAAGCGCGCGCCATTGCCGCGCCTGGTCTAATCATCCGAATGTCCGCACGCTCGACGACGTCGACCCGACTACGTCGTCATGGATACATCGTCGGGCCGACGCTTGCGGGCCAGCTGCGCGAACGAAGAAATGGGCGCCTCATTGGTGCGGCTCTCCTTTCGTCGTGCATGCAGATCAACTCGGCCGGCACCGAGTCGAGCTCGTGTCGGCACGATCCGGTCGCGGCGGATGAAATGCCGAACGGCTTCATTCTCGCGCGGGAGTGGCTAGCGATCGCTGACAGAGATCCTCAGAAACTACGAGAGACCGTTCGCCTTCGGATGTTGGCGACTGCACGCGTATTGATAATGCGGCCATGCTCGCCCTTCTTGAGCTGCCGCAGACGTTCGAGAATCTCCAAGCCAACGGTTCGCGTGAGCCCAGCCATCGGTTCCTCTCTGAGCTTCACCAGAATGCGAGTCGGGCGTCGGCAAGCCTCACTCCACCGCACGCACGCACCGATTCGCACGAGCCGGACTCAGATAATCGCCGCTTTCTCCTTGCGTGCCGCGGCAAGTAGTCGGTCGTCGAACGCGACGAGGACCACTTCGTCCTCAAGTTCCTCTCGGAGATTCAGGCAGCTGGCAAGTTGGACGGCATCGCCTCCACGAAGCGAGTGCCGCTGCAGCAAAGCCTGGGCCCGAATGACGACTTCGGACGTCAGCTCGACAATGAGCATGGCGCTCAGATCCGCCTGGAGCGCATTGAGTGTCCGCTCGCGATCGCCAGGTGAGATCGCCCCTTCTCGCGTACGGCGCGCCAGAGCCGAAGCGATCTCCACCGCCGAATACCGGCTCGTGGCCGCCAAGTCTGACGACAGGAGCCGACGGACCTTCACGCTGCCCCTCTCGCGAACGTAGCGCTTCGCAAGGGCACTGGCGTCGAAGTACCGCATCAGATGCGATCATCGCGATCTTCGACCACGGCTGTCGATAGCTGTCCGCCCCGGTTGTCGATCGGGCGAAACGGCATGAGCCCCTTCCTAGTTGGGCGAGTGATGACGCCTTTCGCCTCCAACTCGACCAGGATCGATTCGGCTCCAGCTTCCCCGCCGAGCGGGCGCAACTCGGCGATCGGCTGTCCGCGATCGGTGATCACCAGCCTCTGACCTTGCCGGACGCGCCGCAGGTAGGTGCCTAGCCGTACCTTCAATTCCCTGGCGCCGACGACGTTCTTTGGCATGTGGTCATTATGACCACTTGAAAGACCCTCTGCAAGCCCTGCCGTTCGTAATCAGCAGGTCCGCGGTTCAAGTCCGCGCGCCGCCTCCAGAATAGATCCGGGGGCTTCGCCCCCGCGGACCCCCGTCACGCTCGCTCGCGCCGCTCAGTTACTCTAGCGACTCCGGTATGGCGAACACGATCCGCTGCCGATGGCGTCTCTGGCTCGTGCTCCTTCTGCCCTGGACGATGGGAAGTTGTGCCGATCAACCGAATGCGCCTGGAGACATCGGCCTTCCCCTCGCTGAGGGGCGCTACTTGGTTTCGCTGCTCGGCTTCGATCTGACGACCGATCCCCGGATCCAGGTGTGCTCGCCGATCGGTGTCCCGCCAGGCGGCAAGAACATGCAGACGACTGTCGACTTACGACAGGAGGGTACGGAGTGGGTGGCGCGCTCGACGACCGGCGCCGGTGACCTCGTCATGCGCCTGGACGCGGCGGGAGCGTCGAGCGGATCGACCGTGCCCGTTCAGGGCTCCGTGAGCGGCATCGCACTGTGGTCCGACCCGCGCTTTCCTTCCGTCGACCTCAGTGTGAAGTTCGACGGTGCCGCCACCGCCAGCGGCGAGCTTAGGATTTCCGTATCCTTCGTGACCGGGCAGATCAGCGGAACGATCGTGTTCAGTAACAGCGCCGGCGCCGCTTCGACATGCCCAATGGTGTTATGGACGATGCAGCCGGTGCGTTGACGAATCGCCTCTCCCAACTCAAACCCCAAGACATCCCCACGTCGTCAGTCGCAGATACGTGGTGTCACCAATGCCGGCGAGCGGAACGCGTGTCGCTAGCCCGGGTTGAGGAGGCCGTTTCCCGTCGACAGAAGCGGCCTTATCGAACGCGACGCCCGATCGCGGGCCCCAGTGACGCGACCCAGCGATCGACACGTTTCTCGAGGATCGTCAGCGGCAACGCGCCGCCGCCGAGCACGGTGTCGTGGAAGGCACGAATGTCGAAACGCGCGCCCAAGGCCGATTCCGCCTTGCGCCGCAGCTCCTGGATCTTGAGCATGCCGATCTTGTAACTGGTCGCCTGGCCCGGCAGCACCATGTAGCGCCGAATCTCCGAGCGCGCCTGCGCTTCTGTTGTGGCCGAGTTGGAGAGGAAGTACTGCACGGCTTGCTCCTCAGACCATCCCTTGGCGTGCAAGCCCGTGTCGACCACCAGGCGGATGGCCCGCCAGATTTCGGAACCGAGCCGGCCGAAGCGGGAGTACGGGGTCAGATAGGTGCCTGGCATGTCGCGGGCCAGCCACTCCGAGTACAGTCCCCAACCTTCTGAATACGCGGTGAACCCGGCCTGACGCCGGAACGTCGGCACGGTCGTGAGTTCCTGGGCAATCGAAATCTGCATGTGGTGCCCAGGAAGGCCCTCGTGATACGCGATGACTTCCAGCTCGGATTTCGGCATCGCCTTCATATCCAACAGGTGCGCGTAATAGATGCCTGGCCGCGATCCGTCAGGCGTGCCGGGGAAATAGTGCTGCGCAGCGCCGGGCTGCTCACGGAACGCCTCGACGCGGCGCACGACCAGGTCGGCCTTCGGCAGGATGCCGAAGTACTTGGGCAGCACCGCTTTGATCTTGTTGATGGCGGCGGTGGCGTCCGCGATGTAGGCCTCTCGGCCCTCGTCTGTGTCCGCGTAGTAATAGGTCGGGTTGTCCTTGTTGTCGCGCAGTTCCGCAAAGAAGGCCGGCAGGTCACCCTTGAAGCCGACCTCGTCCTTGATCGCCACCATTTCGGCTCGCAGGCGCGCGACCTCGGCAAGGCCGACCGCATGGATCTCATCGGCCGTCATGGTCGTGGTCGTCTGATTGGCCAGTCGTTCCCTGTAGTACGCCGCGCCATTCGGCAGCGCGCTCACGCCGGAGGTCTTTTCCGGGGCTTTGTCGCGGTCCTGCTTCTGCCACGCGATGAGCTCCAGGTATGCCGTCTTGAACGGACCGGTCAATGCCGCTCGCGCCTCGGCCAGCATCGTGTCGGCCTGTTTCTGATCGATGGCGCCCTCTTTCTGGAGCTCGCTCATCTTGGTCTTGACGTCCGCCCACACCGGGCTATCGGTGCCGCTCTCATCGAACGGGACGCCGGTGATGACCTTCGTGGACTCATCAATCACGAAGTTGAACGCAAAGCGCGGCGGCCGGACGCGTTCCGTCGCATTGGCCTTCGAGACCTCGATCAATTGCCGCAGCGCGCGCCCGGATTCGCGGATCCGGTTGATGTAGGCGCTCATGTCGGACGCGCCATCGACTTTATGAAAGGCGATCAGGAGCTGGGGGAAAAATGCATGGATCGCGTTCATCTGTTCGAAGATGTATGCGTTGGTTCGAAACGGGAGGGCGGCCTCGGTCTGTTCGAGCTGATAGATCCAGGTGTCGTATGAGGTCTGCGCCTCGGGGCTGAGCTTGGCGTAGTCAAACGATTTCCGCATTTCGGCGACCGACGCCCGCTGCCACGCGACAACTTTGTCCCGCCCTGCGATGGACATGTCGTCGATCGCGCCGGACTTGCGGCCGAGGAACGTCTGCCGAATCGGGCTGAAGGCGAGTTGCTCCGCGAACTTTTTCTCGAACCACGCGTTGATGCGGGCCGTTTCATCGTTGGCCGCCTGCGCCGGTGGCACTGGCTGCGTCGGTTGCGCGAACGGAACAGCGAGAGAGACAAGGGAGAGCCCCAGCGTGAGCACAAACAGGGATCGCTTCATGGCCTGACGATAGCACGCGTTCCTGCACGAGCCGGCTCGCCCTCGACCGCATGTGGCAGGCACTCTGCAGGACTTCGAACGCAGATATATTCTTGGGGATCCGGAACGCAAGGGAGGGACCGATGGTTACCGCAGCGGCACGTGCACGACGCAGGTTCGGGACGGCCAGCGTCTTCATTACGCTGGCCAGTCTTCACGGCTTCATTCCCCCGCTTCCGCCGGTACGCGCACAGGCGCAGGACGCGGCTGCGCCTCAGAACGCCAAGATCTGGATCGACAATCGCCACGCCATCGAGGAGTATTTGCGCAACGCGGAGGTGGTCAAGACCGAAGCGATCGGCGTCGGTGTGACCAGCCCGCGGCGCGCCTATCTGGCTCCGGGCGGTCCGTTCGACAGCTTCACCTGGAAGCCGATTAAGCCCGGCCGGTACAACGGGTTTTGGGAAAGCTACAAATCGGAGATTGCCGCCTACCAACTGGACACGTTTCTGAAAATCGACATGATTCCGCCAGCGGTCGAGCGGAACGTCGACGGCGTCGTCGGAGCCGCGGTCATGTGGGCGTCGCCGGTGAAGAGCTTCAAGCAGCTCGGTGGCGTCCCCAGCCCACCGGCGGCGCTACGCGACGCCTGGACCAGGCAGATCATCAAAGCGAAGATGATCGATAACTTGATCGCCAACATCGATCCCAATCTTGGGAACTGGCTCGTCGATCCCGCCTGGAACATCATCCTGATCGATCATTCGCGCGCGTTCACCGACACCCAACAGATGACCCACGAGATGGCCAACATCGACGCCGCGCTCTGGGATCGCATGAAGGCGCTGGACGATCAGCAGTTGACCACCGGTACTGGGCTCCTGGGTGTCCGCGGACGCGATCCGCTCGCTGCTGCGGCGCCGCGACAAGATGCAGACGATCGTCGACAAGCTGGTCAAGAAGCGCGACCCAGCGCTCGTGTTGCGCTAGCGCTTCACCTTGACCTTCAGGTCGTTGAGCCGCACTGGCTCGGTCCACTGAGATGGCCTCACCACGTCGTCAGCGAGGCGCCACGGGCAGTGGTGGAAAACCCCGCAACTTCTGGCTGCTGGCGCGGATAGGCGTGAACGGAGGTCTGGCCCGGGTCTTGCCATCAGTGTCGCGGAGGCGTGATGGAGCGTCAGGTCCTCGAACCGAGCGAAGTCGAATCGATCGCGCGCATCCTCATGGAGCGATCTGCCCTGTTGATCGAGATCCTCGCGGTCGCGGTCATCGTAATTGCGGTGGTGTTCGGCACGGCGCGCTACGTGCTCCACCTGAACAGGCGCAGACCCGACGCCTACGAGTCCTACAAGACCCATCTCGTCAAGGCACTCCTGCTCGGGCTCGAGTTCCTCGTGGCGGCTGACATCGTCAGGACGGTCGCGCTCGACGCCACGCTGACGAACGTGGCCATCCTCGGCGCGCTTGTCGTCGTGCGGACATTCCTCAGCTGGTCGTTGGTCGTGGAAATGGAGGGGCGATGGCCCTGGCAGGTGGCGCGGGCCTCCGTGTCGTCGGGATCGGCCTCAACGAGAGAGGACAATTGACGGGGACGAGATGACCACTACGAAACCGCTCGATTCCGGCACCCGGCTCGCGATCGACCGCACACAGCTCGCGCACGAGCGCACGCTGATGGCCTGGGTCAGGACAGCGACCTCGCTGATCACGTTCGGGTTCACGCTGTACAAGTTCTTTGAATTCGAGGCGGGAAAGAGCATCGTGGCGACGACAAGCCCGCTGATCTCGCCACGGCATTTCGCGATGATCATGATCGGGACTGGTCTGGTCGCGCTCCTCTTCAGCGGGGTCGATCATCGCCGGAGCCTGAAACGGCTGCACGACGAGTACGGCGTCGTCTTTCCTCGATCAGCTTCTCTGGGTGTCGCTGCCGTTGTGTCCGTCATGGGACTATTGGCATTTGCCGCCGCGCTCTTTCGAGCGTGAGCTTGGAGGCTCCCCAATGCTGAAGTCCATCGGGTTCAGGCGCGTTGTCGCGCTGTTGATTCTCGCGGCCGCTGCCGGATGTTCCAGTGAGAACACCACACAGAGCGTTCAGAATGCAGCGGCCCCTGCGCCGGCCGTCGCGCCACCTGCTGACGCGCCCATACCTGACACGCCCTCGCCCTACGACGCGCTTCCACCCGCCGTACGCGCGGTCATGGACGCGCCGTTCAAAGGTGATCTGGAGGAGCAGATCAAACGCCGCTCCATCCGTGTCGGTGTGCCCTTCAACCGGACGTTCTATTTCATCGTGCAGGGCGAGCAGCGTGGAATCGCGTACGAGTCGCTGACGTTGTTCGAGAAGGAGCTGAACGAGGCGCGGAAAACCGGCAATCTCACCAAGGTGCACGTCGTGTTCGTCCCGCTGCCCCGCGACCTGCTGCTCCCCGCCCTGGTTGACGGCAAAGTCGACATGGTCGCAGCCATGCTGACGGTCACGCCCGAGCGGCGGAAGATTGTCGAGTTCTCGGAGCCGACGCGCACGAACGTCAGCGAGGTCGTGGTGACCGGGCCCGGATCGCCGGTCATCGCTTCGGTGGACGACCTCGCCGGCAAGGAGGTATTCGTCCGGAAGAGCAGCTCCTACCACGCGAGCCTCGTCGCCCTGAACGAGAAGTTGAAGGCACGCGGCAAGCCCGAGGTCGTGATCGACGCGGCGCCGGAGGTGCTCGAAGACGACGACCTGCTCGAGATGGTCAACGCGGGACTCGTGCCGATCGTCGTCGTGGACGACTACATGGCCGAATTCTGGAGCAAGATCTTCACCGACGTGCGGGTCCACCGTGACGTGGCGTTGCGCTCCGGCGGCAGCCTGGCCGTCGCGATCCGCAAGGAGAATCCGCAGCTGCGATCGGCCGTCAACGCGTGGGTCAAGAAACACGGAAAAGGCGATGCGTTCCGGAACGTGATCGAACGCCGCTATCTCGGAGACGTCAAGTACGCCAAGAACGCGGTGGCTGAGGCGGAGCGGCGGAAATTCTATGGCATCGTGAAGCTGTTCGAGAAGTACGGCGCCCAGTACAACGTCGACTACCTGCTCATGGCGGCGCAGGGTTACCAGGAGTCCACGCTGGATCAAAACGTCAAGAGCCCGGTTGGAGCGATCGGCGTGATGCAGGTCATGCCGGCCACCGGGAAGGAGCTCAACGTCGGCGACATCGCCCAGGTCGACGCGAATATTCACGCCGGCGTCAAATACATGCGCTTCATGGTCGACAGGTACTATGCGAACGAGCCCATGGACAACCTGAACAAGGCGCTGATGACGTTTGCTTCCTACAACGCCGGCCCGGGACGGGTGAGACAACTCCGGCGCGAAGCGGAAAAGCGGGGCCTCAATCCGAACGTCTGGTTCGGCAACGTCGAGCGCATCGCCTCGGAGCGGATCGGCCGCGAAACCGTGACGTACGTGAGCAACATCTACAAGTACTACGTGGCATACCTACTGGCTATGGAACAGACAAACCGCCGCGAGGCCGCGAAAGCCAAAGTTCGATAGCGGGTCAGGTGAGGTCTACGATGAGCCCGAATCACGCGACCAACCCACTGAAAATCATGCCGGACACCGCTCCGCATCCAGACATGCTGTGGATACCGGGCGGGACATTCCAGATGGGATCGGAGAGTTTCTATCCCGAAGAGCGTCCGATCCATGAGGTCATCGTTGATGGCTTCTGGATGGATCCTTACGTCGTCACCAACGCTGATTTCGCCCGTTTCATCGACGCGACCGGCTATGTGACGGTGGCCGAGCGCGCGCCGACGCCTGAAGACTTCCCCGACGCGCCGCAGGAGAGTCTCGTTCCGGGTTCGATGGTCTTCCGGAAGCGAACGGGACCCGTCAATCTTCGCGATTACGCCAACTGGTGGGCGTGGGTGCCCGGCGCGAACTGGCGCCATCCAAAGGGCCCTGGCACCTCGCTCGAAGGGCTGGCTCGCCATCCGGTCGTCCACGTCGCGTACGAAGATGCCGAGACCTATGCGCGCTGGGCGGGCAAAGAGCTGCCGACCGAAGCCGAGTGGGAGTTTGCGTCGCGCGGCGGACTCGATGGCGCGACCTTCACGTGGGGCAACGAGGAGTTTCCCGATGGCCAGGCCATGGTGAACTCGTGGCAAGGCGAGTTCCCCTGGCAAAATCTGCTCACCGACGGTCACGAAGGAACGTCGCCGGTCGGCTCGTTTCCACCGAACGGCTATGGTCTGTGCGACATGGCCGGCAACGTGTGGGAGTGGACGAGTGATTGGTACGAGCCCCGTGGCTCGAATCCGGCGATCAAGTCGTGTTGCATGGGATCCGTCAACCCGCGCGTGGTCTCACCGGAGAAGAGTTACGATCCGCGGCAACCACAGTTCCGCATTCCTCGGAAGGTCGTCAAGGGCGGCTCGCACCTGTGCGCGCCCAACTATTGCCTCCGCTATCGTCCCGCCGCCCGGCAGCCGCAGATGATCGACACGGGCATGGCCCACATCGGTTTCCGGTGCCTGGTCAGGACTGCGTAGGGCCACTCGCTCACGGCCTGTCGTGGCGGATGGCCTGACCGTCACACCGTTTCACAACCGATTTCCGGTGGCGTGTCTGGCCCGCGTCTTGCCACAGGACCTCACTCGGACGACTGTCAATATCCCCCGCACGCGCGGGTCTCTTAGTCGAGGTGTAAACGATGTCGCTCAAGGAATACAGACCCGGAACCGCATTTACCGGTGTGATCGGCCGCACGTTCGATGTCTCGAGCCCGGCATGGCCCGAGCCACTGCGGGCGAAAGAGAACGCCCCGAACGTCCTCTTCATAGTCCAGGACGACACCGGCTTCGGCCAGATGGGCTGCTACGGCAGCCCGATCAGCACGCCGAACATCGACGCGCTCGCGAAGAACGGCTTGCTGTTCAGCAATATGCATACGACGGCGCTGTGCTCGCCGACGCGCTCATGCGTCCTGACCGGCCGCAACCACCATTCGAACGCCATGTCGTGCATCACCGAAGGATCGACCGGGTATCCGGGCGGGAACGGCTACATCCCGTTCGAGAACGGCTTCCTTTCCGAGATGCTGCTGCAGAAGGGCTACAACACGTTTGCGCTCGGCAAGTGGCACCTGACACCGGCCGACCAGATCTCGGCCGCCGGCCCGTACGATCGCTGGCCCCTCGGACGGGGCTTCGAGCGGTACTACGGGTTCCTCGGTGGCGACACCCACCAGTACTACCCGGAGCTGGTCTACGACAACCACAGTGTCGAGCCCGAGAAGACGCCGGAGGAGGGCTACCACCTGACGGAGGACCTGGTGGACAAGGCCATCAGCTTCATCGCCGACGCCAAGCAGGTCGCACCCAACAAACCCTTCTTCATGTACTTCGCCCCGGGCGCGGCCCACGCGCCCCATCACGTGCCGAAGGAGTGGGCGGACCGGTACCAGGGCAAGTTCGACGGCGGGTGGGATGCGTATCGGGAGCAGGTCTTCAATCGCCAGAAGGAGCTGGGCATCATCCCGAAGGACGCCGAGCTCTCGCGCCACGATCCCGACGTGCAGGACTGGAACGCCCTCCCGGCCGACGAAAAGAAGCTGTATGCGCGGATGATGGAAGTCTTCGCCGGCTTCCTGACCCATACCGACTTCCACTATGGCCGGCTGTTCAACTTCCTGAAGACGATCGGCGAATGGGACAACACGCTGATCATGTTCATCTCCGACAACGGCGCCAGCTCCGAGGGTGGCCCGACCGGATCGGTGAACGAGAACAAGTTCTTCAACAACGTGCCGGACTCGCTGAAGCAGAACCTGGAGATGATCGACGCGCTCGGCGGACCGTCGACGTTCAATCATTACGCCTGGGGCTGGACGTTCGCAGGCAACACCCCGCTGCGACGCTGGAAGCGGGAAACCTACCGCGGCGGCATCAGCGATCCGTTCGTGGTCCACTGGCCGAAGGGCATCAAGGCCAAAGGTGAAGTGCGCACCCAGTACGCACACGCGGTAGACATGGTGCCGACTGTGCTCGAGGCACTGGGCATCGAGGCGCCGACGTCGATCAAGGGGGTCACGCAATCGCCGATTGAAGGCCACAGCTTCGCCCACGCGTTCAACGATGGCAAGGCGCCCTCGAAGCACATCACGCAGTACTTCGAGATGTTCGGGCATCGGTCCATCTATCACGACGGCTGGCGAGCGGTCTGCCCGTGGCCGGGAACGTCCTTCAAGGAAGCGGGTGCGTTCTTTGGCGCGCCCATCGACAAGGACAAGCTCACCGAGCTCGATGCCAAAGGCTGGGAGCTCTACCACGTCGAGAAGGACTTCGCCGAGAACCACAACCTGGCGGCTGAAAACCGCCCGAAGCTGATCGAGTTGATCGCCATGTGGTACGTCGAGGCGGGCAAATATAACGTCCTGCCGGTCGACTCGCGTGGGACGCTTCGGTTCGCCGACCCGCGTCCGCAGCTCGCCGCGGAGCGCAAGAGCTACCTCTACTACCCGGGCACGCAGATGGTGCCGATCAACGCCGGCCCCTCGGTCCTGAACCGGCCGCACAGCATCACGGCGGACGTCGAGATACCCAAGGGCGGCGCGGAAGGCGCGTTGCTCTCGGCGGGCGACGTTCAGGGCGGGTTTGCCTTCTACGTCCAGAACGCCAAGCTACAGTACGTCTACAACTACGTCGGCAGCGACTTCTTCCACGTCGAGTCGAACGTGCCGGTTCCGGAGGGCCGCCACAAACTGCGCTTCGAATTCGAAGTGACAGGCAAGCCCGATTTCAAGAACGGCAAGGGCGCGCCCGGCAAGGGTCAGCTCTATATCGACGGCAAGCTGGTGGGTCAGGTCGATATTCCTCTCACCATGCCGTTGTCACTCGGCCTCGGCGGGGGCATCGTCTGCGGCGCCGACACGGGGTCGCCCGTGTGGGACAAGTACAAGGCACCGTTCAAGTTCACCGGCACGCTCCACAACACGACCGTTGACGTGAGCGGAGAGCTGATCAAGGACACGGAAGCCGACATGCGCGTGGTCCTGGCGCGGCAGTGAGTCGGAACGTCCGAGAACCCATCGCTCAGGCCGGGCAGCAGCCTCGCCTGGCCTGAGCGACTCCGGCTCGGCAGCCCCCTCATGAGGAACACCACACGGATCCCTTTCCGAGTACCAGGGAGCGTCACCCTTGCCGTGATTCTGTCCGGCGGCGCATGCAGCACCCCGGCCGAACAGTCCCAGCCGCCCGCTCCACCCGTCAGCGCCCAGGCGCCGGCAACGCGGCCCTCAGCCGCCCCGGCCACCGCGGATCCGGCCTGGCACTATGAGGGCGAGGAGGGACCGGCGGTGTGGGGCAAGCTGAGCCCGAAGTTCGCCGCTTGCGGTGACGGGCGCGCGCAGTCGCCGATCGACATCGCCAACCCCGCGCCTGGCAGCAGCGCGCCCGAGTTGAAGCTGGTGTTCCCCAAAGCCGAGCTCAAGATCGCGCATCACGCGCACGTCGCCGACGCGATCAACAGCGGTCACACCATCCAGATCAACTACGCAGGTGCGGACACGCTGACGATTGGGAACGACACGTACGCCCTGGTCCAATACCATTTTCACAACCCGAGCGAGCACACCGTGAAGGGCAGGCACGCCCCGATGGAAATGCACCTGGTGCACCAGTCGGCCACCGGCTCCCTGGCCGTCGTCGGCGTGTTAGTCGAGGAGGGCGCGCACAACGGTGCGTTCGATCCGATCTGGGCCAACCTTCCCAAGGAAAAAGGCGTGGAGATCCATTATCCCGCCGTGGCGGTGGATGTGGACGCACTGCTGCCGTCAGTGCGCACGTCGTATCGCTATGAGGGGTCGCTCACGACGCCCCCATGTTCGGAAGGTGTCAAGTGGATCCTGATGGCCGCCCCCATCCACCTTTCCGCGCAGCAGATTCGCGCGTTCACGCAGGTGATTCACGACAACCACCGGCCCACGCAGCCGCTGAACGGCCGCCGCGTCGTCACGGACGCGATCGGGATCAAGTTGCCGTAGAGCGACCGGTTGTGAGTGCGCCCGCCTACAGCGTTTTCCAGATCGGTGTAGCGTGTTCCGGAGCCCGACCTTTGCGAGCGCCGCGAGGCAGGCCCCATGGCTCGCCGTAGCTTCAGCGGAGGCGGCCGATCACGCTGCCTTGCGGCAAGCGGCGAGCGGGAGGGCGCCGGAACACGCTACACCGATCTGGAAAACGATCTAGCGAGGGCCGGCGAATCGCTTGAAAAAACTGTCCGCATTCCACGTGGGGCGGGCCGGGTCATTCGCGACGCGCTGCAGCAACGTCATGATCACGCGGTTGAACGTGGCCGCGGCTTCGAGATTCACCGGCTGCTTCGTGTCGTCAGCGGGCTGGTGGTACACGTCGCGCACCCAGTTACGGCGGATCGTCTCTTCGGGCGAGCCGGACTCGTAGCCGAATTTGAACGCCAGCGCCGGCACGCCCTTGCGGATGAAGCTGTACTGATCGCTGCGGATGAACCGGTTCTGTTCCGGTTCGCGATCGGTCTGCACCTCGACGCCCAGCGTCTTCGCCGCGGCTCGAACCGACTCGCCCAGCGAGGACTCGGCGAAGCCCTGCACCTCGATCACCTTCAACGGATACAGCGGCAGGAACATGTCCAGGTTGATGTTGGCGACGATCTGCTTGAAGGGCACTGTCGGGTGGCCGGCAAAGTACCGGGATCCGAGCAGGCCTTTTTCTTCAGCGGTCACCGCCACGAAGATCACAGATCGCTTCGTCTTGACGCCGGACGCCTTGAGCAGCCGCGCGGTTTCAATCACCGCCGCGACACCCGACGCGTCATCCATGGCGCCGTTGTAGATCGCGTCGCCGTTGACGACGCGGCCGATGCCGACGTGATCGAGATGCGCCGTCATGATGACGTACTCGGATTTCAGAGCGGGATCCGAGCCTTCGAACATGCCGGCCACGTTGGCCGACTCGATCGTCTCGCGCTTCAACGCGGCGTGGGCCTTCAGCGTGCCGGGAAGGGGAAACCGTGGCAGCGGTTTGCTGTCCGCAATGAGCGTGGCGATCTCGTCGAGGGTGTGGCCGGCGCCTTCGAGGATCGCCGCCGCGCCGCGCGCGGTCAGGCTGATGGCGATCTTCTGGCCGGCGGCATCCACCAACTCGCGATCCAGCAAGGTGATGACCGGCGCTGGTGTCCCCCCGGCACGTCCGCCTGGAGTTCCAGCGGCTCCGTTCCAGCGGCTCCGGCTCCAGCGGCTCCGCCTCGTCCGGTGGCTGGCGTCGCGGCACCGGCTGTATCGGGACGCGGCGCGGCGATCGTCGCCACGCCGATCGCGCCCGCGCGCTTGAGCGCCAGCCAGCGCTCGTCGGCGGTATTCACGTGCGACCTCACGTTGTCGGAGACTTTGACCGGCGGAAACGCGTTCACGTACACGGCGATCTTGCCGCGGAGATCGAGTCCGGCGAGATCGTCCCAGCCGGCCTCGGGGATCGACAGGCCATAGCCGACGAACACCATGGGCGCTTCCATCGATCCGTCCAGCTCGGCCCGAGCGCTGAGCGAGGCGTCCTGGCCGATGACGAGCGGCACTTCTTTGCCCTCGCGCACCAGCGCAATACTCGACTGATCCGGCACGAGCAACCGGCTGTCGAGTTTCACCGGCTGTCGGAATCCCGTCGTGCCGGCCGGCTTCAACCCAATCGCCTGGAACTGACTCTCGACGTACTCGACGGCTTTGTCGAGACCCGGTGTCCCGACGTTCCGGCCCTCGAGTTTGTCGTCGGCGAGAAACTGGACGTGCGCCCACCAGCTCTTCCCTTCCGACGCCAGGTCCGGTGATTGCGCAGCGGCGGCAACGGCCGCGGCCAGAAGACAAGCGGGCAGGAACGTGGATTTCATGGAGACGCGATTCTACCAACCGTGCAGGCTCGGTTCAGGCTTCGCATCCGGAGGACGAAATCCGATGCTGCCGATGCCCACAAAAATGTCCGGGTGCTGCCCTCCGGCTGGGAATGGGCGGATTTACGCCCAAAACTACCCAAGGCGTTATTGGATCGACTCTTGAAGCCGTACACCACGGAGGTGGTGCCTATGCCTCGGGTGGCGATACGAACAGGGTTCGTCGCGCCGGATGGCCGGGAAGAAAAACTCGCAGAGTTCATGTGCGATGCACCCGATTGTCCGAACATCGCGACATCGGTTGCCGGGTTCGTGAGAGAAATCGGGGGCGCTGTCGTACTGTGCGACGAGCATGCGGCGGCCTTCAAACGACAGCCGAACGCCGGGTCGGAATCTAGCTAGCTTCCTGTCCTCTTCGGGAACTTCGACACCAGGTCCTTGATGATGCCCCGGAGGCGCGTCTCACGCTCGGCGTCGGTCTTCGCTTCCTCGATCTTCGCCTCGGCAATCCCGCGCCAAACCGGAGTCGTCGGCGTGGGCGACGCCACGTCGAGCACGAGCGTCCCCTTGGGATACATCGAGACGTTCGTGGTTTGCGGGGCAAACGGCGGGATCCCGTAGTTCGCATTGGACGGAAGGTCCTGGCCCGCGTAACTCGAGGAGGTTCCGGCGGTCACGAAGACGTAATACGTCACGACGAAGTCGGCCGGGGCTGCGGGGGCGCGCGTGTACCCTCGCGCACTCAGCTGCTCCTCGACCGCCTGCATCAGCGCCGGCTCGTACTGCCGCTTGACCGGCTCCGACTTCGAGTCGGCCGTCAGAATGACCTTCACGTCCCCCGGCCCGGACGGATTCCAGGACCAGGTCTTCAACTTGGAGAAATCGAACTTCGGGTCGCGCTGGATCTTCGTGCTGACGGCGAACACGGTCGTGACGGACACCGCCATCAGCAAGGTCATCAGGGCGATGCGGTTCAGATGGGTCATGCCCTAGGGTAAAGCAAGTCTCCGGCCGACGCCCACCGACTTCTTCGCGCCGTGTCCCCACTGGCGGTAACTGCCGAACGGCATTCGGTCACGACATGTCGTGACGGCCGGCGCCGGCAGGTCGCGGAGCCGCGGCGGTCGGGCATCAGGGGCTGGCCCGCGTCTTGCCCCTGACGGCCGTCACCACAATGCCGACGAGACCTGCGCTCGCCCCGACGCCGTTTCATCTGCTGGCCAAGCCGACCGGGGCTATCTGCAACCTCGACTGCAAATACTGCTTTTTTCTTTCAAAGGAGCTGCTGTACCCGGGCAGCCGGTTCCGGATGGCGGACGAGCTGCTCGACACGTACATTCGCCAGCTCATCGAGTCGCAGCCCGGACCCGAGATCATCGTCGGCTGGCAGGGCGGCGAGCCGACGCTGATGGGCCTCGAGTTCTTCGAGCGCTCGGTCGAGTACGTCCGGAAGTACCAGCGCCCGGGGCAGAAGGTCACCTACACCGTCCAGACCAACGGCACGCGGCTCAACGACGATTGGTGCGCGTTCCTCAAGAAGCACGAAGTCCTCGTGGGGTTGAGCGTCGACGGCCCGCGCCAAATGCACGATGCCTATCGTGTGGACAAGGGCGGCCAAGGCACGTTCGACGACGTGATGCGCGGCTGGGAGTGTCTCAACCGGCACGGTGTCGACGTCAACATCTTATGTACGGTACACGCCGGGAACGCCGGTCACCCGGTCGAGGTCTATCGTTTCTTTCGCGACGCGCTCCGAACCAATTTCATCCAGTTCATCCCGATCGTCGAGCGCGCGACGCCCGAGACGCTTCCTGTGGCCAATGGCGGTTGGAGCGAACGCGGGAGCGACCCGCGTCCTCTGTACACGCTCGAAGGCAGCCTGGTGACGGACCGCTCGGTCGGGTCCGAGCAGTGGGGCCGATTCCTGATCGGCGTCTTCGACGAATGGGTCAAGCGCGATGTCGGCAAGGTCTACGTGCAGATGTTCGACGCGGCGCTCGCGTCGTGGCTGGGCCTGCCCGCCTCCATGTGCATCTTCTCGGAAACCTGCGGCACCGCGCTCGCGCTCGAGCACAACGGCGATCTCTATTCGTGCGACCACTTCGTGGAGCCGAAGTACAAGCTCGGCAACATCCAGGAAGTCCACATGCTTCAGCTCGTCTCGTCGAAGCAGCAGCTCGAGTTCGGGCGCGCCAAGCGCGATACGCTCCCAAAGTACTGCCGCGAATGCGCCGTGAAGTTCGCCTGCAACGGCGAGTGCCCGCGGAACCGGTTCATCTCGACGCCGGACGGCGAGCCGGGCTTGAACTATCTCTGCGCCGGCTACAAAGCGTTTTTTACTCATGTCGATCGCCCCATGCGGCTGATGGCTGACCTGCTCCGGCAGGGCCGCTATGCCGACGAGGCGATGGCGATGCTTTCCTGAACGAAGCAATCCAAGCGACAGCGGTCAGTTTCAGTGAGGTGTAACGATGGCGAAGACCGGACAGCCCGATAGTCGTCCACGAACCATCCTTCCGATCCCCGATGGGCCTCGAAAGGGTCTGGTCACTTACGACGCGAAAGATCCCGATACGAAGAACCCGAAGATCGAACTGCTGCGCCCGCCCAAGGACGCGCCGAATGTCCTCGTGATCCTGATTGACGATGTCGGGTTCGGCGCGTCGAGCGCGTTCGGCGGCCCGTGCCAGACGCCCAACGCCGAGAAACTCGCTGCCGGCGGCCTGAAGTACAACCGCTTTCACACGACGGCACTCTGCTCACCAACGCGTCAGGCGCTGCTGACCGGCCGCAACCACCACTCGGTCGGGATGGGCGGGATCACGGAGATTGCCACCGGCGCTCCGGGCTATTGCTCAGTCCTGCCGAATACCGCATCGCCCCTTGCCAGAACGCTGAAGCTGAACGGGTACGCGACCGCCCAGTTCGGCAAGTGCCACGAAGTGCCGGTGTGGGAGACGAGCCCGGCGGGTCCGTTTGACGCCTGGCCGACCGGCGGTGGCGGGTTCGAGTACTTCTATGGCTTCATCGGCGGCGAAGCGCACCAGTGGTATCCCTCGCTCTACGAGGGCACGACGCCGATCGAAGTGAAAAAGACGCCCGAGCAGGGATATCACTTCATGGAAGACATGACCGACAAGGCGATCGCCTGGATCGGTCAGCAGAAGGCGCTCATCCCTGACAAGCCGTTCTTCATCTACTTCGCGCCGGGCGCAACACACGCCCCGCATCACGTGCCGAAGGAATGGGCCGACAAGTACAGGGGTCAGTTCGATGGCGGCTGGGACAAGCTGCGGGAAGAGACGTTTGCCCGGCAGAAGAAGCTCGGCGTGATCCCGGCCGACTGCGAGCTGACGAAGCGACACGAGCAGATTCCAGCGTGGGACGAGATGCCGGAGAACATGAAGCCGATCCTGCGGCGCCAGATGGAAGTCTACGCGGGCTTCCTCGACTACACCGATCATCACGTCGGTCGTCTGTTCGAGACGCTGAAGCAGATGACGATCTTCGACGACACGCTCATCTACTACATCTTCGGGGACAACGGCGCCTCCGCGGAAGGGACCCTGCAGGGCACCTTCAACGAGATGATCAACTTCAACGGCATGGCCGCGCTCGAGACGCCCGAGTTCCTGAATGCGCGGATCGACCAGCTCGGCGGCCCTGAATCCTACAACCACTACGCGGTCGGCTGGGCCCACGCAATGAACACGCCGTATCAGTGGACGAAGCAGGTGGCGTCGCACTGGGGCGGCACGCGCAACGGCACGGTCATCTCCTGGCCCAACGGCATCAAGGCCAAGGGCGAGATCCGCTCGCAGTTCTGTCATGTCATCGACGTCGCGCCGACCATCCTCGAAGCGGCCGGTCTGCCCGAGCCCATCTCGGTCAACGGCGTTCAGCAAAAACCGATCGAAGGCGTCAGCATGCTGTACTCGTTCGACGGCGCAAAAGCCGAAGAGCGGCACGAGACGCAGTACTTCGAGATGTTCGGCAATCGCGGGATCTACCACAAGGGATGGACGGCGGTCACACGTCACAAGACCCCGTGGCTGCTCGTCGGCGAGAAGACACCGCAGTTTGACGACGACGTGTGGGAGCTCTACGACACCAACAAGGACTGGTCGCAGGCACGCGATCTCTCACGGGAGTTCCCCGACAAACTGCACCAGCTGCAGCGCCTCTGGTTGCTCGAGGCGATGCGCTACAACGTCCTGCCCCTCGACGACCGGGGCGCCGAACGATTCAACCCGGATTTGGCCGGCCGGCCCGTGCTCGTTCGAGGCAAGACCCAGATTCTCTTCGGCGGCATGGGCCGTCTGTCCGAGAACTCGGTGATCAGCATCAAGAACAAGTCGCACTCAGTCACGGCGGAGATCGAAGTTCCGAAGCCGGGGGCCGAAGGCGTGATCATCGCGCAGGGCGGCAACATCGGCGGCTGGGCGCTCTACTGCAAGGGCGGCAAGCTGAAGTATTGCTACAACCTGCTCGGCATCGAGTACTTCTATGCCGAAGCGACCAGCGCGATCCCGTCGGGGCGCCACCAGGTGCGGATGGAGTTCAAGTACGAGGGTGGTGGCCTGTCCAAGGGCGGGGACGTGTCGCTGTTCGTCGACGGCCAGAAGGTCGGAGGGGGTTCCGTCCGAGCCACAGCTCCGATGATCTTCTCGTGCGACGACGGCTGCGATGTCGGAATGGACACCGGATCGGCGGTAGCCGAGGACTACGGTCCAACAACCGAATTCACCGGCACCGTCCGCGGCGTGCAGCTCGCCATCGACGAGGCCGCCGAGGACGCCGACCACCTGATTTCACCGGAGGAGGCGGTCCGTATCGCGATGGCCCGGCAGTAGCGTCGCCGGAGGGCGGTGTCTCGATCCGCCTGCGCCGTCCGCGATGTAAGACGATGCCTCCTCTCCTGATCGCGTCGATCACGTTCGTCTGCACCTTCGGCTCGGCTGTCGCCGCGACGTTCGTGCGGAACTGGCTGCCGCCAACGCACCTCAGCAAAGAGTCGCAGGATGTCGTGCGGCTCGGGATCGGGCTGGTGGCCACGATGACCGCGCTCCTGCTGGGCCTCGTCACGGCCGCGGCGAGAAGCGCGTTCGACGCACACGACGTCGCGCTCCGGAACAGCGCCGCCAACATTCTCACGCTCGACCGTCACCTTGCGCGCTTTGGTCCCGAGACCAGACCGACGCGGGATCTGATTCGCCGCGCGGTCGCTTTCCGCATCGAGGCGATCTGGCCCGCCAACGCCGCCGCCGGGACAGGCCTTGACGCGCCGGGGGCCACGCCGCCGATCGAAGAGATCGAGAACCAGATTCTGAGCCTGTCGCCGCAGAACGACGCTCAGCGCTGGTTCAAAGCCGAGGCGCTGAAGCTCAGCGAGGAGATTGTCAAGGCACGCTGGCGGATTCTGAGCAGCGGCGGCGCGGTGCCGTTTCCTTTTCTGGTCGTCGTGATCTTCTGGCTGACGGTGACGTTCACGAGCTTCGGCCTTTTCGCGCCCCGCAACGCCACAGTCGTTGCGGTGCTCGCGGTCTCGGCGATGTCGGTCGCCGGCGCCGTGTTCTTGATCCTCGAGCTCGACGGTCCGTTCGACGGAGTCATCAAGGTTTCGAGTGTGCCGTTGAGGTACGCCCTCGAAAACCTGGGGCAGGAGTAACGGAAACTTCGAACTTTGAACTTCGAACTTCGAACTGAAAACCCGGGACGTGTGCGGGATGGGTGGAGTCGAGGTTGGACCTCAGTCAACCCTTCCACGAACAGGAGTAACGGAAACTTCGAACTGAAGACCCGGGACGTCTGCGGGATGGGTGGAGTCGAGGTTGCCTCGGTCAACCCTTCCACGAGTCGGGTTTTCAGTTCGAAGTTTGAAGTTCGAAGTTTAAAGTTCAGGCTGCGCAGCAGCCTGCCGTGGCCCTCACTGCCTGCCGTGATCAAAGCCTTGAAACTGCGCGAGTTCTCAGCGATAGTCCGGGACATGACAACTACCTTCCACCGCCTGTTGTGTACCCTCGTTCTTGGCCTGATCGTCCCCGCTTCTGTCTTGGCGCAGGCGCAGGCACCACTGACCAAGAAAGACGCCGTTCAAGTCTCCGTCACTGCAAAAGTCGAGGCCATCGACCTCGCGACGCGCGAGGTGACGCTCAGAGGACCGCTCGGCAACGTCGTCACCTTCACCGTGGACAAGCGCGTCACGCGGCTCAACGAAGTCAAGGTCGGCGACGAAGTGACTGCTGACTACTACGTCGCCTATGCGGCCGAATTGCGGCCGCCGACCGAGCAGGAGAAAGCCAATCCCATCCAGGTGCTCAAGGAAACCGCCAAGGCGCCGGCCGGAACCGAGCCAGCGGGGGGTGCCCTGCGCATCCTGAAAATCGTGGCCACCGTGCAGGGTCTCGACCAGCCAACCAAGTCCGTGACGCTCGCGGGCCCGAAAGGCAACCTCGTGACGGTCCAGGTGGACGACGTCGCCAACCTGGCGAAGCTCCGTCTCGGAGACACCATCGTCGTCACCTACGCGGAGGCACTTGCCGTCTCACTGCAGAAGCGCCCGCCGAAGTAGCCACTCCTGTTCGGTTGTTTCGGAACGTCCAGGTGTTGTTATTACCTTGCCTCCAGGGCAATTGGGATTTCGGACTGGGCGATCGCGACGCGACCGGCACGCAGCTCAACATCCAGCCGGTGATGCCGTTCGGGATCTTTCAGAAGCTAGAACGGCTGCCAGACGACGCCGACCTGAACGCTGCGCGCCGCGTCCAACTGCCGATTGGCGAGATCGCGATACACCGGCACCTTGAGTTCAGCCTGTATCGTCACCTTGCCGAGAGCGAGTGCGACCGCGGGCGCGAGGTACAGCCAATTCCCGCCGCCGACGAGCACCGGCGTGTCTTCGAACACATCGCGCTCGCGATGCAGCCAGCTGATCCGGCCGATGGCGATGAGCGGGTGCCATTTCACTTCGCGGGACGCGCCCGCGCCGATTTCCCACGACGCGCCGGTGCGCAAGCCAAACTCGTTTTCCACGAGCGGCGCGCGGGCGGCGCTACTCATGAAGACGCGCAGGCCCGGTGGAAAAATCTGGCCGATGAGCTTGTTCATGCTCATGCCGACGATCGGATCGAACGTGCCGGTCCCGCGTTGCAGCCGCGACGTCGGCACCAGACTGCCGTCGTCCAGCTCCGTTCGGAAGCGCGGACGTTCGGTTTTGCCGGTGGGAAGCGACACTCCACCGTTCACCGTGAGATTCCAGCCGAAGGTCGCGTATCGGCGCCAGGCAATCACGGACGTATCGCCTGTGCCGTAGAACGTCTCGCTGAAATCGAACGTCGAGGCTGACCGCTCCACGACGGCGGAGCGTGTCACGTCAGGAACGGTGGCTGTCACCTGGACGCCGAAGGCTTTCGTCAGACGGAGATCACCTGTCAGCAGCCACACGCGCACGCGCGTCCGCTCCTCGAGCGGATTGGGAGTCTTGTCCGACCCCTCATATGGCGTATCGCGGTCTTCGGCCAGGAACCAACCGCTCAATTGCAGCCGGCCCGTCGCCATGCCATCCGTGAGCACACCTCGCCAACCTGGGAGGTAGGGATTGCTTCAACCTGCTCAAGTCTGGCCGGAGGCGATGGCTGGCAGCAGAACGGCTCCGGCTGCGAGCACAATCGCGCGTCGTAGTCGCATGCCTGGCTGAGTCTTGCGCCTTCTGGCATCGGTTGGCAAGTCAGCGCCGGCTTCCACGGAATGTCGTGGATGGCTGCCTGTGCCCGGTGCGCTGACGGCTCGCGGCCAAACGGCTGTTCCACGCTCGGGCGAGGAGGAAGTGGCCCGCGTCTTGCGACGCGTCAGGGCTCGTGGTCGTGCTGAAGTGACCCGGATCGCCTGGCGCGCCGTGCTCCCCGTCGGGCTGCTGGTCGCCGTGGCATGTACGCAGGTGACGCTTTCCAGAACCGCCAACTTGAGTCCGTGGAAGGGCGGCGGCTTCGGCATGTTCTCCACGACGGACGATGTCGGCCGGCGACACGTGCGGGTGTTCGTCACCGCGCCCGACCGATCGGAGGAGATCGCGATTCCGCCATCTCTCGAGGACGCGGCCACCCGCGCGGCGGTGCTGCCGGGAGACGTCATGCTGTCGCGCCTGGCCCGCGGGGTCGTCGCCCGCGAGCGCAGGTACCGGCGTGCGGTGGAGACCGTTCGCATCGAGGCATGGCGAATCGAGTACGCACCCGACACCCTCGCGGCGACGACTCATCTCATCCGTGAATTCGTCTACCGTGTGGACTCACCTCCTGCGCCCATCCGTTGACGACGGCGGGGTTCCCGACGTCGTCCTCACGTTGACCGCCATCATCCTGCTGCTGCGGCCTTTCGACGTCTGGTGGGTGGCGCCGTTCGTCCTGGCAGCGGCCTGCCTGTCGCTGGTCTTTCGAGCGGTGAGGCGCGCACCGATCACCTGGATGGTTGTGGCCGCACTCGTTGCGGCCAGGATCGTGGCGGTCTGGCCGCTGTCCGACAACCACATCTACCTGCTCGCGTACTGGTGTCTGGCGATCGGCCTCGCGCTCTCGAGTCCCTTGCCTGCGGCAACGCTGTCAACGAGCAGTCGATGGCTCCTGGGCGCGATGTTCGCGATGGCGGTCGTGTGGAAAGCGGTGTTGTCGGCTGACTACGTCGATGGCCGGTTCTTCAGGGTGGCGCTGCTCACCGACGAGCGGTTCGCCGACGCGTCGCTGGTGTTCGGCGGGCTCTCCCGGGACCAGATGGCGGAGAATCGCAAGTTTCTGGAGCCGCTGCCGGAAGGCGCCGAGCTCCTCCATCCGCCGGCATTCGTCGAGCCGCCACGTCTTCGCGCATTTGCCGCGATCGCCACGTGGGGCGGACTCGTCCTCGAGGCGCTGATCGCCCTGACGTTTCTGATCCCGTCAGAGGGACGAATTCAGGTCGCGCGCCACGCAGCGCTGCTCGCGTTTTGTGCGACGACGTACGCTCTCGCGCCGGTCGCCGGGTTTGGGTGGCTTCTCGCCACCATGGGCCTGACGCAGTGTGGTACGGATCAGAGGGCCTTGCGCGGCGCCTACGTCGCGGTCTTCATTTTGATCTTGCTGTACACCGAGATGCCCTGGGCGGCGATCCTGGCGGACTGGTGGTCATGAGTTGTGGGTCCTCGCTTGTCTGGTCTGACTTGGCTACTTCGCCGGCGAGAGGCTCATCGGTTTCATCAGGAACGTGAACATGACCGCTAGCGCGTTTCCCTTCAGCGACGTCCGGGCGTACGTCTCCCACTCGTAACGAAACGTGAAGAACCCGAAGAGCTTCGCTTTCGTCGCGAGGGGGATCGTCACTTCCGGACCGAGCGCAAAGACGCGATTCTTCCCCTCCACGAGCAGGCCAGGAAGTCCCGTGATCGTGTCGTCGGTCAGCTTCCACTGCGCGTAGTAAATCAAGCCGACGCTGCCGGCACCCTTGAAGATGTCGCGACCAATTCCGCCCTCGAGCGTCAGCATCGTTCCCACCTTGGCGTCGGAGTCCTCCTTGCCCGAGTGAAACTCGAACGCCGCGTTCGTGGCGGCGTGAAAGGCCTTGTTCTCGGTCAGGAACACCGTCGTGCCGAGCGCCAGCTCGTGGCCCGTCATACCCAGACCGGTGTTGTCGTCGGCACCGGCCTCATAGCGGCCGGTGGGCAGGAAAATGCTGTAGCTGGTGGTTACGTCCGCGCGCGTCGCGTGCCAGCCGAGGCTGATCGGCATGAAGAAAATGTCGCCGAAGCCCGCTGACGGATCCTGATTGAACGTCGGCGATTCGAGCGAGCTGTTGAGGAACACGAGCGGCCCCGCAGCGAAGCCGTAGTTGGCTCCAAGGAGCTTCTTCGTGGTGACGACGCTGATCAGTCCGGCGCCAAGCCCCACCGTGATATCGCCGTCGGCGTTCGGGAGCAATCGATCCCCCGAGCGATTCCGGATTTCATCCGCGCCGTACCGGTACAGGAACAGGGCGATGTATCCGCCGGGGGGCGCCTGAGAACCGGACTTGAGGCCCATATCACCTTTGATGTTGAACCCGCTGAGTTGCGCCAGCGCGGCTCGCGGACTGCCGGCAAGCATGGCGAGGAGCATCAGCGATCCGACGAGCACACGCGTGTTTAGGAAACGTGACAACTGTCCCTCCTTCAAACGAACGTCGTCCTTGCGCGACGTCTTCTTCGCAAGGAACGCGCCAAGCAGGCGCGGACGGCGGCCGAGGATTTGCTGTGAAACTGGCGTCAATTGAGAGGCGCCAGAGAGAAGTCATGGGCGGCGCGACAGGGTCACGACATTTGGTGAGCCCATTGCCATCTGGCGGTGGTTTCGGAAGAGCGCATGACTTGCGCTCCACTCTATTGGCGCCGGTCGAAGACTGACACGATCACGCTACCAGTGGCTCTGCCATCCCGATCGCTCGAGCTCCCGCAGGCGTGACGCGGCGTCGGCGGACGCCGCCGCGCGAGTGGGAAAGCGCCAGGAGAGCAAGCGACGGCCGTTGCGAGTGATCCGCAGCTCCCAGTCCGAGCTCAGGCGCTGGATCTCGGCATCGATGTGGTCGTAGCGCTTCCGCACACGCCAGATGCGTTGCCGGCTCATGGTCTCTGCGATCGAAGTCTACTCCCCCGCTCTTGCCCCGAAGGCGGCAGTTGGTGAGCTCCGTGCGTCGCGGCATCGAGGCGACCAGGACGGCAAGCTTGTGCTCTCCTTGATCGATCCGCGTGACATACTGGATTTCCCCCTGCAGGAGGCCGCGCCATGTTCACGCGAAGTCGCTTTCTGTCTGGCCTGAGCGCCGCATTCGCGGTCTGTCTTCTGGCCTCGCCTCTGGCCGCGCGTCAGCAAGCGCCACCACCACAGCCGCCACCGCAGCAGCCGCGTTTCGAGCCGACCGTCGGCATGTCGGGCAAGGACGTCGTCTGGGTGCCGACGCATCCAACGGTCGTCGAGAAAATGCTCGACATGGCGAAAGTCACCGATAAGGACTTCGTGGTCGATCTGGGATCGGGAGACGGCCGGAACGTCATCGCGGCGGCCAGACGAGGCGCGAAGGCGGTCGGTTTCGAATACAACCCGGAGATGGTCGAGCTGTCCCGGAGGATGGCCAAAGAAGCCGGCGTCGCGGAGAAGGCGACCTTCGTCCAGGGCGACATGTACGAGGCGGAGTTCCAGGAAGCCACTGTGCTGGCGCTGTTCCTTCTGCCGTCGAACCTCGACAAGTTGAAGGACAAGATTCTCTCTCTCAAGCCCGGCACGCGCGTTGTCCTGAATACGTTCACGGCGACCGGGTGGGAACCTGATGAGCGAGTCCGCATGGAAGGTGAATGCGGGAGCTGGTGCGACGTCCTGCTGCACATCGTCCCGGCCAAAGTCGACGGGACCTGGCGCGGCGGTGGTCTGGAGCTCGCGCTGACGCAGACGTTCCAGAGGTTCACAGGAACAGCCACCGTCGGGGGCGCGGGAGTGAACATCGAAAACGCCGCTCTGCGCGGCGATCAGATCACCTTTTCCGCCGGCGGTATCTCGTACAGCGGCCAGGTGACCGTCGACCGCATGACCGGCACGGCCACCGGGCCAGGGAATACCCGCCGGAACTGGACAGTCGCGCGCGGGATCAAATAAGGCGTCGGCCCGCGGGCGAGACCCGCGGCGCATCCGGCGCCACACCGGCGTCGAACCGCCGCGCCGCACGGTGCGTTGGAAAACCTCACTCATTCTCTCGCCGGCGCGGTAATCGCGGACGCCGCACTCGGCGGAAACGCCACGCTGCGGACCCGGCGCGTGTTTCTCGCCGCCAGTGTCATCGCCGCCAACGCCCCCGACCTGGATCTGCTCTATACCTCGATCACGCCGATGCCGATCGGGTACCTGCTTCACCATCGCGGTCATACGCACACGGTGGCTGGACTGCTCGCGCAATTTGCGATCCTGACGGCGATGGCGGCGACCGTGAGACGGTTGTCGCGGGCCGATCCGTTCCCCTTCGTCCGCGTGTGCGTCGCGATCGCGATCGGACTCTTCTCGCATCTGGCGCTCGACGCCGCGAACACGTACGGTGTCCACCCGTTTTTCCCCATCGATAGCCGCTGGTATTACGGCGACACTTTTTTTATCTTCGAGCCCTGGCTCTGGCTCGTCCTCGCCGCGACCGCGGCGGCGAATGCGACGACCCGCATCGGCCGCGCGCTGCTCGTCGCGTTCCTCGTCATCCTGCCGGTATCGAGCGTCGTCGTGGGGCTTGTCCCGTGGGACGCGCTCGCGATCCTCGGCGCGCTGACGTTCGTCCTGGGCTGGAGCCTTCGCGGCCACTCGCCTGCGACACGAGCGATCGCGGCTCTCTTGGTCTGCCTGATGTTCGCGGCGGCGATGCTCGTACTCTCGCGCGTGGCGCGTGCGGAAGTGCGCGCGGATCTCGGGCTTCCGCCGCCGGCGCGCGTCCTCGATGTCGTGATGACGCCGAATCCGGCATTTCCGGTCTGCTGGGCCGTGATCCTGATCGAACGCGACGATCGCGCCGGCATGCTCGTCCTGCGCCGCGGCAGCCTGTCGCTGATACCCGGCTGGCGGCCGGCTGACGCGTGCCCTCTGAACCGCTTTGCGACGTCACGACCGCTCGATTCCACGAACCCGCGGTTCGCGTGGGTGGATCAATACCGGGTCTCGCTCGAGACCCTGCGTGGGCTCGCCGGCGATTGCCGCGCCGCGGCGTGGCTCCGGTTTGTTCGCGCGCCGGTCGTCCAGCAGAATCGCCTCTTCGATTTGCGCTTCGAGAACGACACGCGCGGGAACTTCACGTCCATGCACCACGTGCCGGGCGATGGACGATTCGGATGTCCCGACTACGTTCCAGACTGGGCGATGCCGCGCGCGGATGCGGTGGACCTGTCCCGGTGAGGGCGATAGAATCGTCTGAAGCTCCAACGCGGCCGCGACGCGTCCCCCACCAGCGGCCGTGTGACGCCTCCGGCGTCCTGCCCAACTGAAAGGGTAAGAACGATGAAACTCCGCCTGTTGGTGTGCGCGCTTCTGATTTCCGCCGGCTGCGACGACGATGGTCCGGCGAGCCCGTCGGATCCATCGGTTACCTTCTTCGTGACGAGCGCGACGAACTCGACCGGCAACCTCGGCGGCCTCGCGGGCGCCGACGCCACTTGTCAGCAGCTGGCCACCGCGGCCGGCCACGGCTCGCGCACCTGGCGCGCCTATCTCAGCGTCGAACGGGACGCGTCGAACAACAACCTGCCGACGCACGCGCGCAATCGGATCGGCACCGGTCCCTGGTACAACGCCAGCCTTGTGCTCGTCGCGAACAACCTGACCGAGCTTCACGCGCGCGCGGGCGACGCCGCGCTCTTTCTCGACGAACGCGGGACGCGTATCAACGGACAATGGACCGGATCGCCGACGCCGAACCAGCACGACATCCTCACGGGATCGAACGCCGACGGCACGGTCGCGACCGGGTTGACGTGTTCCGACTGGACCTCGAGCTCGACGGACGTCAAGGCGCGGGTCGGGCACTCTGACGGCCTCGGACCCGGTCAGAGCACGTCGGGCGCCCTCGCGTCCTGGAACTCGGCGCACGACAACCAGAACTGCTCGAACACCGTACCTCTGGGCGGCTCGGGCCGCTTCTACTGCTTCGCGCGGTAATCCGCTGCCCAAGAGCATCAACCACGAAGGGCACGAAGGGCACGAAGACAGCGCTGATCTGGCGGCCGCCTGCGGCGGCGAGGCGGTGTGAGAGAGACGCGCGACCCGACAAGACCAAGAAAAAGCAGCCCAGTCTTGTCGGTCGCGCGTCTCTCTCACACCGCGGCCCGGCGAAGCCGGGCCCGCCAGATCAGCCGGTGTCTCAAATCTCTTCCCACTTGTCGGGTTTTCCTTCGTGGTCTTCGTGAGCTTCGTGGTGACCGCTCTTGGGAAGCGTCACTGATTGCGCAGCGTTTCGACAGGATCGGCGCGCGCGGCCCGGCGCGGGCAGCCAGATCGCGAGACACGCCGTCAGCCCGAGCGTCCCGCCGGCGACGAGGTACGCCACAGCATCTATCGCGGGAACCTCGAACAAGAGAACGGAGATCGATCGGCTGGCGTCAGGACCCGGAAGCGGCGATGAGTGCTGCGTCGTGACAAACGCTGGTCTCTGGTCTCAAAGCGTTAAACATGAAGGCCATGTCCAAGCTTTGAGACGAGTGATTTTGGCGTCGTCGTTCTCAAGGCGTTCGTGATCTATGCGCGGCGGACAATCGCTGCTCGTTCTAGTGCTGGCGCGGGTGGACTCGGGTAACCGCGAAGGCGGGAGTGGCCGGCGGCATTCGTGAGATGATCGGGCCTGCATGAGTCAGAAGCTGTTGCAGGCTCTGCTCGTCACCTGCGGCACATTGTGCGTCGGGCTCGGCATCCTCGGCATTTTTCTGCCTCTTCTGCCGACCACGGTGTTTCTGCTGCTGGCCGCCGCCTGTTACGCGCGCAGCTCGGAGCGCTTCCATCAGAAACTCGTGAACCACCGGTTTCTCGGGGCGTACATCCGCAACTACCGGAACGGGCGCGGGATGGCGCCGCGTGAAAAGGCGATCACGATCGGCCTTCTCTGGATTGGCATCGGCGTCACGATGATCTGGAGCGTCACGTCGTGGTGGTTGCGCGGCGTCCTGTTGCTGATCGCGGTGTCGGTGACCGTACACGTCGCCCGGCTCAAGTTTCAGCGTTCGGTCGCGTCCGGACAGATCACGGTCGATTCGTGACGGCCGCGCCACCCGGCCAGCGGTCCACGACCCACCTACCGGTACAACTTCAGGCAACCGGGTAAACCGCTCAGCGTCGGCGCCAACCAGACCGTCGAAAAGTGCGTAGACTACGGCTCGTGCACCCGCTCGCCAGCGTCGTTGCTGCAGGGCTGATCCTGGCGTATGCCGGGGTGTCCCCTGCCCTGCGACGGCTCGCCCTGCAACCCGCGCCAGTCGAGTGCAGGCTCATCGCGCTTCCCGGCAACGCCTTCACCTTCGTAGGTCCACCCAATCCGGCGCTGCGGCAATTCCTGATCGGGCAGGCGCCGACGTCGTCATTCGAGGTGACGTACGTCGGGTTCGGCGGCGTACCGGTCGCGCAGGCTGCGTTTCAAGCCGCCGTCGACGTCTGGTCGACGCTCGTCGCGAGTCCGGTGCCGATCAAGGTCCGCGCGGAGTTCAAGCCGCTCGGCGCGAACGTCCTCGGCAGCGCCGGAGGACAACTCGTGTGGCGCGACTTTCCGGGCGCTCCCATGAGCGGTAGCTGGTACGTCGATGCGCTCGCGGATCGCGTCACGGGCGCAGACCTCAACGCCGGGAATCCCTCGAGCTTCGACATCGTTGCGAATTTCAACAGCTCGTTCGCCAACTGGTACTTCGGCACGGACGGCGCGACACCCGCCAACCGGTACGATTTCATGACGGTCGTGCTCCACGAACTCGGACACGGCCTCGGCTTCAGCGGGGCCGCGAACGTCAGTGGCGGCGTCGGATCGATCGGCCTGTCGGGGTTCCCGGCGGTCTTCGATCGGTTCGTGGTCACCGAAACCGACGCTCCCCTTCTCGGCTTCGTCAACCCATCGGTCGCGCTGGGCATTCAGCTCACGAGCGGATACAACCCGGGCAATCCCCGAGGGCCCGGAGCCTACTGGGGCGGCTCGACGGGCCGCACGGCCAACGGCGGCCTCAGTGCCCGGCTGTACACACCGTCAACCTGGTCGCCGGGATCGAGCTATTCACATCTCGACGAGCACACCTATCCCGCCGGAAGTCCGGACTCCCTCATGACGTACGCGATCGCGCAGGCCGAGGCCATCCACGATCCCGGCCTGGTGACGATCGGCCTGCTAGGCGACTCCGGCTGGGTGTCGGCCGGCGGGCTCATCAAGACCCAAAACGACTCCACCGTGTACTGGCTGCAGAACGATCGCCGGTATGCCGTGGTCTCGCCGGCGGTGATCGCGGCGATGGCGGACGGCAGCGTTCCAGGCTGGAGTCTGTCGTCGATCACGACGGTGTTCGTCCTCCCCGGCGCGCCCGCGCCGCTATTCATCACGCTCGATGCCAACTCGAACGGTTTGCTGGTCAAGCAGCTGGGAACCTCTACCGTCTATCTCGTTCAGAACGGCTGGCGGCGTCCGTTCCCATCGCTGGAAGCGCTCCAGTGGAATGGCGCGAACTGGGTGCCGGATGTGATCGACGTGTCGTTCACGCTGCTGACGTCCTTCACGAACGGCGTCGGCATCGCGGTGCACGCCGTTGGGGAGGGCGAGACGAACCCGACGATTCGGCAAAGCTTCGTGGCCGCGTATACGCGCGTCATGAATGCCGCCACCTGCGGGACGACAACTTGGACGGGCTGGCCCGGATCGTTCGCGACGTGCCTCGCCTTCCCGCAGAGTGAGGTGATTTCCGCGGTCCCATCGGGCGTCTCGGGCCTTCCGGGCAGATTCCAGAACTTCGGCAACGGCACGAGCCGGCGTGGTGTGCTGCATCACAGCCAGCTCGGCACCTTCGGCGTCTGGGGCGCCATCCTGGACAAGTGGCAGGAGCTGGGAACTTCCGCGAGCGCGCTCGGGCATCCGATGTCCGATGAATACCAGTGGGGCGCGCTTCGCCGTTCGGACTTCGAAGGCGGGTACGTCACGTGGAGCGGCACGACGGCAACGGTCGTTTTCAACACGCCCGTGCCCGGGGCGCTCTTCAAGATCAGTCCGCCGAACGGCGCCGCCGGGCAACCGGCGAACGTGACGCTCTCGTGGGCCACGAGCAGCGGCGCGAGCAGCTATGAGTATTGCGTGGATACCACGCCCAACAACGCGTGTGACACGAGCTGGATCAACGTCGGCGTCGCCACAACCGCGTCGGCGTTGGGCCTCAGGTCCAACACGACGTATCGCTGGCAGGTTCGCGCCGTCAGTATATCGGGCACGACGACAGCCAACGGCGGCGAATGGTGGAGCTTCACGACTCGCCCGATCACGGATCTCAACGGCGATGGCATCGGCGACATCCTGCTGCAGAACCAGTCGTCGAGCCACGTCAGCGCGTGGCTCATGAACGGCGCCGGACAGACGGCGAGCTTCGTGGACGTGTACCCCGCCGATACGCTGGGTTTTAGAGTCGTCGGCCGCGTCGACCTGAACGCCGACGGCATCGGTGACATCCTGCTGCAGGACCCCCAGTCGACGTACGTCGGCGCGTGGCTGATGAACGCCTCCGGTCAGCCCGTGAGCTTCGTGCTCGTGTATCCGGCCGACGTCGCAAATTGGCGGGTCGTCGGCACGTTGGATCTCAATGCCGACGGCATCGCCGACATCCTGCTGCAGGATACGGCGACAACCTACGTCGCGGCCTGGCTCATGAACAGCGCCGGTCAGGCGACGAGCTTCATCCCCGTCTACTTCGACAACGTCAATGGCTGGCGTGTCGTGGCGACGGCGGACCTCAACCAGGACGGGATCCTGGACATCGTGCTGCAGGAGTCGAGTTCGACCCTGGTCGGCGGGTGGATCATGAACAGCTCGGGTCAGCCGATCAGCTTCGTGCCCGTGTACTTCGCCAGCACCGGCAGCTGGCGCGTGGTGGGCAGCGAAGATCTGAATGGCGACGGCATTCTCGACCTCCTGCTCCAGGACACGGTCTCGACATTCGTCGCCGTCTGGATCATGAACAGCGCAGGCCAGCCCACCAGTTTCGACATGTTCTACCCGGCCGACGTCGGGGTCTGGCAGGTCAAAGGCCGGCGGTAGCGCCGCTTACGGCTGGTGCTTGACGACGACCCGCGAAGGCGAGCGACCGACGATTTCGAGCTCAGCCGGGTTTGCGCCACGGGTGCGCCGCGCCTGGCCCGCGTCCTGCCACGTGGTCGCACGCTCGACGGGACGATCGTCGGGCCCCGGCGCGAAGATCGTCGCGGATCCATCCTCGTGGAACTCCAGCCAGCCGCGCGGCTTCCTCGACAGCGGCACGTGCTCGTCGTCGGGACGATAGACCGCGCCCTCGGGGGTGTCCTCTTCGAACACGTGCACCCATCTCGTCGAAAACAGATCGCCGGACCGGCGTTTCGCGGTCATCAGGGTCGCTCTCACCACCTTACATCAGACCGCTTCGGAGACTCTCGAGCGCGGTCCGCATGCGAAGAACCTGCTGCGCCGTGAACATGTACATCGCCGCGTCGTCGGTGTAATCCATGTAGTTCATGAACATGTCGCCGTTCGGACTGTTGTTGCACGTGACGACCGGCCACGCCGGCGTGCCGGTGTTGGGTCCGGCGCAGTTTGGGGTGTCGCTGGCCATGTCGGAGCCGCTGCAGTCGGGCGTGTCGCCCCAGATGTGCCGCAGGTTGAAGTAATGGCCGACCTCGTGCGTGGCGGTGCGGCCCTTGTCGAAGGGCGCCTGCGCCGTCCCGGTCGTGCCGAACGCCCGGTAGTTGATCACGACGCCGTCGGTCGCGGCGGGACCGCCGGGAAACTGCGCATAGCCCAGCAGTCCGCCGGTGAGCGCGCACACCCACATGTTGAGGTGGGTCGTCGGATCCTGAGGCGGGATTCCGCCGGTGGCCGTGGACTTCACGCCGTCGTCGAAGCTGAACCCGTTCTTGCTCGTTTTGGTTCGTATCACTTTGGCGAGCCTGAACTGAACCCGTGTGTCGGTCACCAGGCCCTTCCAGGGTTCCGGCGTCTGCTTGCGATCGGGATTCGTCGCGCGAAAGTCCTTGTTCAGCGCCTTGATCTGGCTCTCGATCTGCGCCTGGGAAATATTCTGGTCGTCGGTCTTGTAGACGACGTGGACGACGGTCTTGACGGTGACGACCTTGGCCTTCTTCAGATTGATCGGCGCCTCACGGCGTCGGGTCGTGGCGTTTTCGAGCCGCGCCTGATTCACGCGAAACGATGGCACCTGTTCGAGCAGCGCCATGTGTGACGCCATCGCGCCGCATGATCGACGCAGCTCATCGCCCGCACGCCTCGTTCTCCGCTTCGCCATACGTCACTCCTTCGTGGAAACACCCGGACCGGTACCCGAAAATGAATATTGGAGAGCGACTGCTGGGGTTTCGATACGCTACACGACGTCCCGCGATTGGCCAAGCGAAGATTCCCTTAAAATGGCCTACCCCAGCCGACAACCAGACGGGAGCACGGAATGGCCGACCAGTCCCTTTCTGCACGCGACGCGATCGTCACGGTGCGCAGCCTTCCTGAACCGAGCCGCATCGAAGCGGCCGAAGCAACAAACGTCAAAGCCGAAGTCGATCAGGTCGAGCGGGCGATGCTCCTCAGCCAGTACCGCCGGCTCCGCGATCGTCTCGAAGAGGAAGCGGCCGAATCCGGCGACGACGTGATGGTGACGGCACCCGACGCCGAAGTCTCGCGACTGCAGAGCCGGCTCGCGCAGCTCGCGCTCGACGGCAAGCCGCTCGGCCCGGGCGGACAGGAGGTCAAGTTCGGCACAGGGTTCGAAGGGCGCGATTGGTTCGGATGGCTCAAGAGCACGCTCGACTGGGTCAAGCGGGACGAGGCGCATCCGTTCGTGTGGTCGACGGCGCCGCCCGAGACCGTGCCGGATTCATTCAAGGTGGCCATGGCCGGCGACTGGGGCACGGGCCTGTACGGCGCGCCCCGAATCGCGCAGCACATCTCCGCGACCGGCGGATTCGACCTCGTGCTGCACCTGGGCGACGTCTACTACTCGGGAACCGCGGAGGAAGTCAAAGAACGGTTTCTGAAACTCTGGCCGTTCGGCGCCGGCCGCCTGCACCGCGCGATCAACTCGAATCACGAGATGTATTCCGGCGGGTACGGCTACTTCGACATCGTGCTGCCGCGATTCAACCAGGCGGCCAGCTATTTCGCGATGCAGAACAAAGACTGGCTGATCGTCGGGCTCGACACGGCGTATGTCGACCACGACATGGATCCCAAGCAGGTGACGTGGCTGGAGCAGCTGGTGAACGGCCGAGGGCAGCGGAAAGTTGTCCTGTTCTCACACCAGCAACTGTTCTCGAGGCTCGACAACCAGGGGACGGGCCTCAAGGCGAAGCTCGACGTGTTGCTCGCGGGCCGAACGATCACCGCATGGTACTGGGGGCACGAGCACCAGTGCGTGCTGTACGACAAACACACGGACTGGGGACTGTTCGCGAGGTGCCTCGGCAACGGGGGCATCCCCGAAGCGCGCAAGCGCGAAGTGCGGAGCGCGCCGACGGAGCGAACTGAAACCTACGTCACGTGGAAGCGGCTCGAAGTCAATCCGCAAAAGCCGTGGAGCCCCCGCTGCCTGGCGCTCGACGGACCGAACCCCGACATCAAGGGTCGGGAGAACGACTTCGTCCCGCACGCGTACATGACGCTCCACTTCGACGGACCGAAGCTGACCGAACGTGTCCTGCTGCCGGACGGCACGAAGATCTTCGAGAACACGATCTCCTGAACGCGCGATGGCGACCGACGACCAGAATCTCTACGGCCGGGCCCAGCGGACGTTCGGTCAACTCCGCGTTGACGAGGCGGTCGCGAAAGTCCGGGCCATTGTCGGCCTGCCGAAGGTGCCTGACAGCGAACAGGCGGCGCAGGCCGCGCTGGACAAGCTGCGATCGGGACGTGAGCGGCCGACGGCGACCGAGCTTGCCGCGCTCGAGTTCGTCATCCGGATGATGCGCCCGGCTCCGCTCTCGATCCGCGGCCGCCTGCAGCCCCTGCCGGCCGAGCGTGGCAGCAGCGTCTACCAGCCGCAGGTCTCGGCCGCCTGGGATCGGTTCTGCACGAACAGCGCGCCGATTCTGTATTCGGTCGGCCGTCTCGATCGCACCGCCGGGTCCAATCCGCACGTCGGCACAGGGTTCCTGGTCGCTCCCGATCTCGTGCTGACGAACCACCATGTGGTCTCTGTGCTCTCGCACGGGGCGGATGAGCTCGATTCGGGAATGGCGGTGATTCGCTTCTATCAGGAATACGACGGACCCGAACCCGTGCCGGCGTGTCCGATCCTGAAGGTCGTGGCGATTCACCCGGCGCTGGACATGGCGCTCCTGCAGGTGCAGGTACCCGACACGCGTCCGGTACTGCAATTCGACGCGGGCGCGCTGCCGGCCCACCTGATGGTCGGGACGCTCGGGTACCCGTACAAAGACGACCGCAATCCCCTCTTCGTCGACGCGATTTACCAGGACCGCTACGGCGTCAAGCGCGGTGCGGTCGGCGAGCTCATCGCCGCGCGCGGCGATCTGGTTTTTCACGACTGCTCGACGCTCGGCGGCAACTCGGGCTCGCCCGTCATGGCGCTCGAGACGGGCGCGGTCGTGGGCCTCCACTTCACCGGTGAGTTCATGTACCGGAACGGCGCGGTGTCGGCTGCGGCGGCCGCCGAGTTCGTCGCGGACGCGACCCGTACGCCGTAGCCGCCCGCCCAAGACACCTCATGGCCAAACGCGCGTTCATCATCGCGATCGAACACTACGCCCACATGCAGGAGGGGCTCAACAGCACGCTTCCCGGCACCCACAAATACGCGCTGGCGTTTCGGGACTGGCTGATCGGCACTCAGAAGCTGGCGGCCGCGGACATCTTCTTCTGCGCGGAAGATCCGGCGCTGACGGGACGGACGAGCGACGCGACGCGGCCGGCCATCAAGCAGGAGCTGAAGCGCTTCAAGGACATCGCGAAAGACACGACCGATGATCTGTTCTTCTACTTCAGCGGCCACGGATTTTCGTACGTGGACGTGGACGACGTGCCGACGGCCGACGTGCTGATCGCCGCTGATTTCGTCAAGCGGGACGAATCGGGCGACGCCTGCCTCAAGCTCGACGAGATCCAGAAATGGCTGAAGATGTGTCTCGGATCTGTCACGGCGCCGGGCTCGACGCGGTGCGGGCACTTCTACTTCATCGACGCGTGCCGGAACAAGATCACCGAAAAAGACATCAAGGTCGCGCCGCTCGGTCTCGTCTTCGATCCATCCGTCCGGAAAAAGGCGCCGGTCTACACGCTGTGCTCGACGACCGTCGGGGCTGTCGCGAACGTCGCCGGCGGCTTTCCCGAGGCGCTGATCGACGGGCTGAACGGCAAGGGCAAAGCCAAGCGTTTCTTCGAAGGGACGTTTACCGTGCTGTTCGACTCTCTTCGGGGCTACATCGAGCGGCGGCTCGACACGGAGGTCGACCCGCGGAGCGAAGGCGGCGATGGCGTCATCCGAAAGCTGGATCCGTCGCTCAAGTACACCTGCTCGGTCAACGTCGAGAACGCGGGTGCAACGGACGCATTCCAGGTGCAGGTGAAGAACGACCTGGGTCAGGTCGTTGACCGTTTCACGTTCACCGGTCCGACACGCACGTTCCAGGCGCCGCCCGACGACTACTTCGTCCAGGTGCAGCCCAAGAAGGCCGGCGCGGACAATCGTCCGGCCCGGACGGACCCGTTCCGGCAGATCTCTACGACGACTGCGCCCTCCAGTTCGAGGTGCAGTCTCTCGGTCGCGCCGCTGAAACGGGTGGAACCGGGACCGGTCGCGGCCCCACACGTGGAGGCGGCGGAGCGGCTGCCCCGCTGCCGACCGCGGTCGTCGACATCGTCGTGCCCGCCGGCGCGCAGGTCGTCGTCCGAGGCGGCAAGGACAGGACCGAGCACCTGACCGCATCCAGCACCGTCGAGCTCGCGCCCGGCACCTACCGGATGGAGACCCACAACGACCGGGGCGTCGTCATCGATCGCCGTGAAGTCACGCTCGAGGCCGGTCCGCGGGTGATGGATCTCACGCAGATGCCAGACAGCCCGCTGCGCCACGCGCTGCTCGGTGGAATTCACGGGTCGCATGGGAGTGGCGCCGTCGATTTTTCCGAGTCGCTCGGCCCGACGCCGGATCAGGGCCTCGACCTGTGGCTCGCCTTGATCGGGGCGGCGCGAATCACCGGCGGGCCCGGTGATTTTTCGAAGCTGGGTTCCTTGCCCCTCGCGAGCTTCGACGGCCCGAAGATCGAGACCGCCTTCTATGCGCTGGCTGGCTTCGAGCAACCGAACGTCCGGCTACGCGCCGCATTGAGCAAGGACTGGCGGACGCCGCTCCAACCCGTCACGCCGCACTCGGCGTTTCCTGGCCTCTTCGAGATCTCCGCTCCGGGCGGCCCGGTGGGTTACCGGTACCTGACAGTGCAGGTAGACGGCAACGCGCCGGTCACGTTCGGCGTGTGCCTGCTCCACGGCCGCGGGACGCTGGTGACGCTCGCGCAAGAGGCCAAAGGTCCGCTGCAGATCCAGCAGTTCATCCTGCCGCTGCGGAGGTTCCTCAATACCCTTCCCGAGGGCAGCGGGCTGTGGCTCGATCAGAGCACCGAGGGCCTGAAGGAAGTGAGCGGACCGCTGCGGCTCGTCCGCCGGTGCGTCGAAGTCCAGCGGGCCTTTGCGCGCGCCGAAGACTTGAAGACGCTGCTCACCGCCAACGAGCTCCAGTTCCTGCTTTACTTCAAATGGTTCGAGCCGATCGTCGCGTTGCTCTCCGCCTACGAGCTGGCGCGGCGGGGCGAGGTGCAGGATCTGCGGACGGTGGTCGGCAACCTGCGAGGCTACTTCAAGCAATTGCCCGACGCGGAGGCGCTCGCGAAGCTGGCAGGACTCAAACCCTCCATGCCGGCTTCGCCGCCGCTCCTGCTCGACGGCTTCCAGGCGCTGAACCTGATGCCGAAGCGTGCCGGTCTGCCGCCCGCCGAAGCGCTGGTGTTTCGCGGGCCGTGGACGATGTGGAGGGGGTTGAAATGACCTCGGAGGTCATTTCCTGCCGCGGTTTTCCGCGGAAATGACCTCCGAGGTCATTTCACCCAGGCGCCGGCCGCTCGAAGATCGGCGTCATCACGCTGAGCAGCGTCGAGGTGAACATCGCGCCGAAGCCGGCCGCGGCCGCCGCCGCGTCTTTCAAGTACGGATTGCCTGGCACCGCCAGCGCCCAGACGAAAAACGCGATCGTCGCCGCGACCATCTTCCACCACGGCCAGAGCCGCGGCCCCGGGAGCTTGTCGCCGGTCGCGGCGACCTTGCTCAGATAAATCAGAAGCAGGAGCAGCGGCGTGAGGACCACGAAGAACCAGAGAATCGCCGCCGCGTCGATAACCGGGAACGTGGCATGGAACGCCGCTTCGGCTGAGAGCGCGGCGACGTAGAGCGTGATGACCTCGGTCGGGATGTATCCGACGAGCGCGTTCAGCGCATTCGTCACGCGGTTGTCGTCGGCGATCGGGCGCGGCTCCCAGTCGCCGGCGCTTTCGAGGTTGCCCGATCGCGGCCGGCGCGCCCACGGCGCGAGGCCCCGCCGGACCATCTCCTGACTGCTGAGAGCATTCAGACTCATGGAACCTCCAAGCCGCGGCGCGGCCTGTAGTGTGCTACATTTTCCTGCCTCCCCAGAGACAGTTCCAGGCCGGTTTCCCGCGCGCGGCGGAGGCACGCATGGCCAGGAGAACGCGCACCCGAAAGCGAGTCACGCGGCAAGTTGCGACGGTGCCCGCCGCGGAAGCCGCGCAGGCTGCGGCCGTACCGATCATCGTCGTGCCGGCCGGCGCAACCCTCGACGTCATCGTGGACGTCGGCCCGATGGTCGTGCCCTACACGATCGCCTACGACGGCCGGACAGTGATCAAGTCGCTCGTCGACCGATTGGAGCCCGTCGCCGTGAAGCCCGGCGACTTCATCCTCGCCTGGGCGTTTGCGCATGCCGTCAAGGAGTGGAGCCACAGCGTCGCCTACTCGATCGACGGCGGGCCGGTCCACATCCTCGAAAAGCGATCCGAAGCGAAAAAGGATCCCGATCACAGCGTCGGATTCGCTCTCGTCCGGGCCTGAGCGTGACCGCCGTGACCTGTCGCCGTGCCGTCGCCGGCCTTGCCGTGGCGCTTGCCGTTCTGGCGTCCGCGACGCCAGCCAACGCGCAGCGCGCGTCCCGCTCGGAAATCGATGCGGCCGTGGACGCACGGCTCGCGGAGTTATGGACGAGATTCCTCGCGGAGGCGGCGCGTGATGCGGGCCTCACCGTCGCCGACCGCCGTCTGACCGGCGCGCGGGACGCCAAAGTCGCGGTCTACACGAAAGTCCTCGAGCGGCTGCGCGACGATGCGGAGCTGCTGGCGCTGTTCACGCCGGCATACGTGCAGGCACTCATCGACGAACAGGTCGAGTCTCGAGTCCCGACGTCGGTGAACGCCACGAGCACGAATCCCATGACGTCCGGTCTCCCGGAGCGCAGCGGTTCGACGTCGCTCCTGGCGCTGGCCGCCGATCTGGCGAGTGTGGCGAGCGCCGACAAGACGGCCATCAGCCTCAACGTGAACGCGCTCGCGCTGGTCACACTGAAGGACTCCGATCTCTATTCGTCGATCGCCGATTACCAGCGGCACTCGCTCGCGCGCCGGTTCAGCGGCACCGTCGTCTTCGGCGCGGAAATCCCGGAAAGCGAAATCACGGGGTTCAGCGGCTTCCCCGACTTCGACCGGCTGCTCGACACGTTCGGATGGGACGTCAAGGTCCGGGTGTGGGGCGACAAGGATCCCCGGAGCGCACGATGGTCGCCGACGACCGTCCGGGCCGGCGGCCTGCTGACGCAAAAGGCCGCGGTGCTGCTCTCTCTTGTCGGAACGGCGCCACGCGCCGGCGAGCCGCCGCAGCAGGCGCTCGAAGACGCCGCCATCGTGCAGAGTCTCTTGGCGAAGCAGGTCGGCGAAGGTCTCGCCGCGATCAAGTCGCGCCTCGCCAAAGCGCCGCAATTGAGCGTGAAGGTAGCGGGCACGCACCTGACACAGGAAGCCGGCCGGAACAAATACGCGTTCGCCGCGCTCTTCGACATCGGCCTCGGCCCGTCGGACCTCACGCTGAACGCGCAGTACGCGTTGACCGACGACATCCGGCTCGGCGTCGACCAGTTGTTCCAGACGAAGATCTGGACGGTGTCCGGCGGCGTGACGTTGCACCTGGTGCCGAACGCCATCGTGGCTGGCCGGACGCTCGACTGGAGTGTCGGCGGGAGTCTGGCGATGTTCACCGATACGGCCTCTCTGCCGGTGCCGGCCGAAGACACCTGGAAGATCTTCACCAGCGTCGAAGTGCCCGTGAAAGGCGGGGGACGGATCCCGGTTTCCATCATCTACACAAATGATCCGAATTCGTTGACGAAGGAGCGGTTCGTCCGCGGACAGATCGGGCTCAGCTACGATTTCTCCGCCCTGCAGCGGCTGTTCACGCCCGGGTCGTAACGAGGGCGGCCAGTCTGCTTCATCCTCACCAAACGGGGAGTCTGCTAAGATTCCAGCTCCCCACGCCTGTTTTCGCGCCCTGCAACTCCCCAGCGGGCGTTTCTCGTGAAGGTTTCGGCCAGGAAGGTTGACATGTCTCACATCCAACGTTCCCGCATCGTGGGGTTCGTCACTGCGTTCGTGACCTTCGGCGGGCTGTCCGCCTGCGGCGGTAACGGCAACGGCGGCAACAACGCGCCGACACCGGTGCTGCAGTCGATCACGCTCGCGTCAGGCGGTTCGGTCGTCGCCGGGCAGACGATTCAGGGAACCGCAACACTCTCGGCCGCGGCCAGAACCGGCGGCGCGGGTGTGACGCTGTCGAGCAGTAATACCAGCGTTGCGACCGTACCCGGCACGGTGTCGATTCCAGAAGGATCTCAATCGGCCAACTTCGCGGTGACGGGAGTCTCGGCCGGCACGGCGACGATTACCGGGAACTTTGGCGGAGCGCAGACGGCGAACCTCAACGTCACCGCCGCGCCCATCGATTTGGTGTCGGTCACGCTGGCGCAGATGGCGGTGAGCGGCATCGGTACCGTCCAGGGCACCGTGACGATTTCGGGGCCAGCGCCATCGGGCGGGACCACGGTCGGCTTGTCGAGCAATAGCGGCGCCGCGACGGTGCCGACGAGCGTCACCGTCACCCAGGGCAATACGACGGCGGCATTCACGGTGACCGTCACGACCGCCGCGGCGGCGAACGTCACCATTACAGGAACACTCGGGGCTACGACGCGTACTGCCAATCTCGCGATCAACGCCGTGCCGATCGTCGCCACGTTCCGAGTGATCCCTGACCCCAACACGATCGCGACGGGTCAACAATGCGAAGTGCAGTCGATTCCCGCGCCCGGGGGAGGCTCAACGAACCTCATGAAATGTACGTTTGACGCGGGCGCGTCGACGCCACAGGGCGGGATCACCAACTACATCTGGAGATTTCCACAGTCGAATAACGTCCTCACGGTGTCACGCACAAGTCCGACGCTGTCTGGCCTCGGACTCGGGTGCGGCAGTTTTGGATCCGGCAACGTCGGGACGGTCACGGACCGAGACGTCACGCTGGAGGTCGTCACTCCAAACGGGAATGCCGAAGTGACTATCCGAGTGACATTCATTCGAAACGGGCCATGCGGTTGATGGCCCGGCGGGCTGGGTACGGACGCCTGGCAGCGGCAGTCGCGACGACTGTCGCGATCACGGCCGCGCAGCCGGCCTTTGCCCAGAACACGGTGCAGTTGCCGCTGCAGTTCGACTTCCTGCCACCCGGCGCTCGCAGCGTGGGCATGGGCAGCGCGTTCATCGCGGCCGCCGACGATGCGACCGCCGCGTTCACGAATCCGGCGGGTCTGGCGCGGCTCGGACGCCGGGAGATCTCGGCGGAACTGCGATTCAAGCGGCTGGAAACGCCGTTTCTGTTCGGCGGCCGAATCACCGGCACCGTGACCAATATCGGGCTCGACACCATCCCGACCCCTGTGTACCGGGAAGACATCGACGATCAGTTCGGCCCCGCGTTTGTCTCGTTTCTCTGGCCAATCGGCGCCAAGGCGAGCGTGATCGGCTATCGCCATGAGGTCGCGACGATCGAGAACACGTACTTCAGTCAAGGCGTCTTTGAGCGCGCCGTCGAGCTGGGCGTCGTCGACGATCGCACGCGGACCACCCCCGTCGGCGGCACGAGGGCCGTGCGGATCCGTAACTACGGTGGCTCGGTCGGCTACAAAGTGTCTGAGCGATTGTCGGTTGGCGGTGGGCTTGCCTTGTACCGGTTCGACCTGGAGGCTGATTTCGCACGGTTCGGGGTTGAGGGCAACTTCGCGGGCGTGCCGAATTTGAATCTGACCACCGCCACCGCCACTCAGCGAGCAGACGACTGGACGGCCGGCGTCAACGCCGGCGTCCTCTTCGATGTCGTGCCGCGCGTCAAAGTCGGCGCAACCTACCGTCGCGGACCGGCGTTCACGTTCACGCAGGAGGATCTCGCGCCCTCGATCGGCCTCGACCTGCTTAGAGTCGGCAAATTCAAGGTTCCGGACGTGTTCGGATTGGGCGTGGAGTGGCGCGCGACCGACGCGCTCCGCCTGGTGATGGACTACGACCGCGTGCAGTACGGCCAGCTCAAGGAAGACTTCATCTTCTTCCAGTCGCTCATCAGCCAGCGGCCCGAGCGGCTCCTGCTGGACGACGGCAACGAGTTCCACGTCGGCGCCGAGTACCTGTTTCCGAACGCGCCCATCCCGCTCGCCCTTCGCGGCGGGTTCTGGCACGACCCCGATCACACCGTCCGTTACGACCCTTCACCGGCGCTCGACGACGTCGATCGGCTGTTCATGGCCACCCTGCCCGGCGGCTCCTCGCAGGCCCACTACACCTTCGGGGCCGGACTGGCGCCGGCCCGCTGGCTGGAAATCAACGGCGCGGCCGACCTGGCCGCCCAGACCAAGTACGTAACGTTTTCCGTTGTGATCCGATACTAGGGCTGTTCTCACTTCCTCGTAGAGCAAAATCGACAAGGGTCGCGAGACTTTCGGCAGAATTGAGCAATTAGCTCGCTACAGGAAAGTGAGAACGGCCCTAGGGTCACGAGTTTCAGCGGAGGACGACGCCGCATCATGCGCTGCCAGCCCATCGACGCAACGCTTCAGCAGCACTACGGGAACCTGATCACGTTCCTGCTCGACGGCCGGGTCGTGCCGTTCCTCGGCGCCGGCGCGAACCTGTGCGGCCGGCCGCCGGACGTGGCCTGGCCCCATCCGACGAGGGCGTACCTGCCGAGCGGCAGCGAGCTGTCCGCCCACCTCGCGAAGGAATTCAAGTTCTCGGGCGAAGCCGACCTGACACGCGTGTCGCAGTTCGTCGCGCTCACCACCGGCACCGGCGGGCTCTTCGGGTCGCTCCACGACGTCTTCGATCACGACTACCCGCCGACCGCCCTGCACCGGCTGCTCGCGGAGCTTCCTTCGCTACTGCGCGACAAAGGCCACCCCTCCCGGCACCAGCTGATCGTGAGCACGAATTACGACGACGTGCTGGAGCGGGCGTTTCAGGATGCAAAGGAACCGTTCGACCTGGTGACGTACATCTCCGAAGGCGAGACCAAGGGCAAGTTCCAGCACACGGATCCCGACGGCAACTCCCGCGTGATCGACATCCCGAACCAGTACCGCGATCTCTCGCTCGAGAAGCGCACGATCATTCTGAAGATTCACGGCGCGATCAACCGCTCGGTCGCCGACGGCGAGGCCGACAGCTACGTCATCACCGAAGACCACTACATCGACTACCTGACGCGCACGGATCTCGCGAACCTGATTCCGGTGACGCTCACCGCCAAGCTGCGCAAGAGCCACTTTCTGTTTCTCGGATACGGCCTCCGCGACTGGAACCTGCGCGTCATCCTGCACCGGATCGCCGGCGAACAGCGGCTGAACTATCAGTCCTGGGCGATCCAGCGGCATCCGACGACGCTCGACGAGAAGTTCTGGGGCCGCCGCGACGTGGACATCCTGGACATCGACCTGGCGCGCTACATCGCGGCCGTGCGCGGCCGCTTGCGGCTCCTCCCGCAGGCCGAGGCGGCGCCGCATGCCTGAATGCCCGTACGCCGGGCTGATGCCGTTCACCGAGGAACAGGCTGACTTCTTCTTTGGACGCGAAGCCGAACGGGAAATCATCACCGCCAACCTGATGGCGTCGCGCCTGACGCTGCTCTACGGCCCGAGCGGCGTCGGCAAGAGCTCCGTCCTGAACGCCGGCGTCGCGCACCACCTGCGCGAGGACCAGGCGCGAACCGACCCGAGGCAAACCCGAATTCGGCATCGTCATCTTCCGGACGTGGCGGGACGATCCGCTCGCGGGCCTCGAACGCGCGCTTGGACGCGAGATCGGACGCGCGGCCGCCGGGAACACGTTCGCCGATCGATTGGTGAACGCGACCGAGGCCGTCGAAAGCGATTTGCTGATCATCCTCGATCAGTTCGAGGAGTATTTCCTCTACCACAGCACCGCCGACGGCCCTGGCACCTTCGCGGTCGAGTTCCCGCGCGTCGTCAACCGGAGCGACCTCCGCGTGAGCTTCCTCGTCTCGATGCGCGAGGACTCGATCGCGAAGCTCGATTTCTTCAAAGGCCGGATTCCGAATCTCTTCGACAACTATCTCCGGATCGATCACCTCGAGCGCACCCAGGCGCGCGACGCCATCGTCAAGCCTATCGACCAGTTCAACAAACGGCTGCCGCCGGGCACGCCGCCGATGAAGATGGATCCCAAGCTGGTCGAGCTGGTGCTGAACCAGGTGACGACAGGCCGCGTGGCGATCGCGGGGACGGGCAAAGGCCGGCTGGGCATGTCAGGCGACGGCCGCACGCACGAGGACCGCGTCGAGACCCCGTACCTGCAGCTTGTTCTCACCCGGCTCTGGCAGGAAGAGACGGCCGCCGGATCGCGTGAGCTGCGCGCGTCCACGCTCGAACGGCTCGGCGGCGCGGGGCACATCGTCGCCACGCATCTCGACGCGGCGCTCGATGCCCTGACCGAAGAAGAGCGCAAGGCCGCCGCGGCGATCTTCCAGTTCCTGGTGACGCCGTCAGGGACGAAGATCGCGCTGAGCCTCGACGATCTCGCGCACTACGCCAAGCGCCAGCCAGAGCGGATTCAGCCATTACTCGTCCGGCTCTCGAGCGGCGAAAACCGCATCCTCGTCCCCGTCGCGCCGCCGCCAGACCAGCCGTCGCTCGAGTGTTATCAGATTTTTCATGACGTGCTGGCCGGCGCGGTTCTGGAGTGGCGCAATCGGTACACGTCGGCCGCGGAGCGGGCCGAGGCCGAAGCGCGCGCCGAGGAGCAGCGGCAGCGGGCCGAGCACGAAGCGCAGGCCGCGACGCGGCTTCGCAAACAGCGCCGGCTGCTGTTCGGCCTGCTGAGCGTCACAGGGGTGCTGCTCTTCGCGGTGCTCGTGCTCTCATTCTTCGCTCAGCAGCAGCGCCGCCGCCTGCAAGCCACAGCACTCGAGCTCAAGGCACTGCAGGAAGAATTTTTTGCCGCGGACGCCCGCGTGAAGGACCTGCAGGAGAAGGCGAAGCTGGCGCAGGCGTCAGCCATCTCCGGATTCGAGGAAGCCCAGACGCTTTTCCAGCAAGCCGGTGTGCTGGCGCGCGCAGGTGATACGACGGGCGCCGCGGCCACCGAGGCCAAGGCCAACGTCGCCACGGCAAAGGCAAAAGCCGCTCAGGACCAGTACACCGATCTGAACCAGGCGGTCGTCCAGGAACAGCAGAAGGCCGCCGTCGTGCAGGCCAAGGCCGAAGATCTCAGCAAGAAGCTACCGACCGGTGGCGCCGGAATGCCGACAAGCGGGTACACGCTGCCACCACCGCCGGACGAGCCCAAACCGGTGGACAAGAAGCCACCGGAGAAAGAACCGCCGCCGTCGCCGCCCAAGGGCGGCGATTACCGTGAGACCTTCAGAAAGGCGATGCTTGCACGGGACAAACGGCAGTGGCCGGAGGTGCGCCGGCTCCTGACCGAGGCGATTGCGCTCAACGGCACCGAGAGCACCGAGCGAATCACGATCAGCGGCTTCGGCAACACGGAGCAATACCTCCCGAAGTATTTCCTCGGCGTCGCGCTCAGGAATCTGGGCGACTGTCCGGGCGCGCTGAATGCGTTCGCCCAGTCAGAAAAGGATGGCGCCATTCAACGGACGGGTCAGCACCGGACGCTGCAGCGGGAACGCGACGCCTGCGGCAAGTGACCGGTGGATTGCGGCCCCCTACAGCGTTTTCCAGATCGGTGTCGCGTGTTCCGGTGACCGACCTTTGCGAGCGCCGCGAGGCAGGCGGCCGATCACGCTGCCTTGCGGCAAGCGGCGGCCCTTCGACATAGACTCATCGCGGTGTACGACCGATGGTGATCTGGGGCACACGGCGCCTGGCGTTGCTGGGTCCGCTGCTGCTGGCGGCCTCGACCTGGGCGTTTCAGGAGCCGACGCCGCAATATCGGAACGCGAGCCTGCCGATCGACGAGCGTGTGCGCGACCTCCTCGCGCGGATGACCCTCGAAGAGAAATTCTGGCAGCTGTTCATGATCCCCGGCGATCTCGATACGCCGGCCAACGACTACTCTCACGGCATTTTTGGACTGCAGATTTCGACCGGGTCGCAAGGGGACCGATCTCCCGATCGATCAGGCGCCGCAACGCCGGCTGCGCTCGCGCGTGCTCACGCTCAGCGAATCAACACGATCCAGCGGTACTTCGTCGAGAAAACACGCCTCGGGATCCCGATCATTCCGTTCGAGGAAGCCGTTCACGGCCTGACCCGCGAAGGCGCGACGATGTTCCCATCGGCCATCGCGCTCGCGGCGACCTGGGACGAATCTGTCGTCGCGCGTGTCGCGGATGCCATCGCCCGCGAGACTCGGAGCCGGGGCATTCGCCAGGTGCTGTCGCCGGTCGTCAACATCGCGGACGACGTGCGATGGGGACGCGTCGAGGAAACGTATGGAGAGGATCCCGTGCTTTCCGCCGCGATGGGCCGCACCTACGTCAACGCCTTCGAGCGGGCGGGCGTCGTCGCGACGCCGAAACATTTCGTGGCCAACGTCGGCGAGGGCGGCCGCGACAGCTATCCGATCGATCACAGTGAACGTGCGCTGGCCGAACGGTACTTCCCACCGTTCGTGGCGGCCCTGGAGGCCGGCGCACGCTCGGTCATGACGGCCTACAACTCCATCGACGGATCGCCGGCAACACAAAATCGGCGGCTCCTGACGGACATCCTGAAGCGCGACTGGGGATTCAAGGGGTTCGTGATCTCGGACGCCTCGGCCACGAGCGGCGCGACGGTTCTGCACATGACCGAGGCGAACACGGGCACGGCGGCCGCGCACGCCTTCGAAGCCGGGCTGGACGTCGTCTTTCAGTCGTCGTACGGCCAGCAGCGGCCGTACCTCGACGCGTTCCAGCGCGGCCTCATCCCGATCGCGACGATCGACGCGGCGGTCTCGCGGGTGCTCCGCGTGAAGTTCGAGCTGGGCCTGTTCGAGCAGCCGTACGTCGATGTCGAGGCGGCCGCAGTGATCAATGGTCACGCCGACCATCGCGCGCTGGCGCGTGAGGCCGCCCGGGCATCGATCGTCCTGCTCAAGAACGATGCGCACCTGCTGCCGATCGCCAGGCCCGTGAAGTCGGTCGCCGTGATCGGCTCCGATGCCACCGAAGCACGCCTTGGCGGGTACAGCGGTCCCGGCAACGGGAGCGTCTCGATTCTCGAGGGCATTCGTCGTGCGCTCGGGCCGTCGGCGACGGTCCGTTTTGCGCCAGGCCCGGGCCGAACGATCCGCGAGTTCGAGACGGTTCCAGCCTCGGCGCTTGCGTCGGTTTCCGCAGGGCAGGAGGCGCGCGGTCTCGCCGGCGAATACTTCGACAACCCGGCGCTCCAGGGGCCGCCTCGACTGACGCGCACCGACACGCGCATGGACTTTCGCTGGACCCTCAACTCGCCCGGCCGCGGCATTCCATTCGACTGGTACTCGGCCCGATGGACCGGCACACTCACGGCGCCAGCCGCCGGTGTCGCGCGGATTGGCGTCGAAGGCAATGATGGGTACCGGCTCTACCTCGATGAACAGCTCGTCATCGACAACTGGAAAAAGCAGTCGTTCGGCAGACGCATCGCCGACGTTGCCCTGGGGCCGGGAATGAGCCGCCGGATCCGGTTGGAGTACTACGAGACCACGGGCAACGCGCGGCTGCGGCTGGTGTGGGATGCCGGCGTCGTCGACGACTCGCGCGCGGCGATCGATCAGGCGGTCGCGGCCGCGAGGGAAAGCGATGTCGCGATTGTCGTGGCTGGCGTCGAGGAGGGCGAGTTTCGCGATCGCGCTCTGCTGGGCCTGCCCGGCCGCCAGCCGGCGCTCATCGAGGCCGTCGCCGCAACGGGCAAGCCGACCGTCGTCGTGCTCATTGGGGGCAGCGCCATCACGATGTCGTGGCTCGATCGAGCCGGCGCCGTGCTCGACGCCTGGTATCCGGGCGAAGCAGGCGGCGACGCCGTCGCCGACATCCTGTTCGGCGACGCCAATCCGAGCGGCCGGCTGCCGATCACCTTTCCGGTCGCCGAAGGCCAGTTGCCGCTGTCCTACAACCACAAGCCCACCGGCCGGGGCGACGACTATGTCGACCTCACGGGGCAGCCGCTGTTTCCGTTTGGCTTTGGGTTGAGCTACACGACGTTCGAGTATTCGGACCTGTCGATCGATCCGGCCGACATCGCGCCGACGACGGCGGCGACCATCCGGTTCGCCGTCAGGAATTCAGGCGGCCGGGCTGGCGACGAGGTCGTGCAGCTGTACGTGCGCGATGTTCTCGCGACGGTCGCGCGCCCTGTCATGGAGCTGAAGACGTTCAGGCGCGTGCGCCTGGAGCCCGGCGAACGCCGCGAGGTGGCGTTCGAGCTGGGCGCTCGCGAGCTGCGGATGCTCGACCGCGATCTGCGCTGGGTCGTCGAACCCGGATCCTTTCGCATCATGATTGGCAGCTCATCGAAGGACATCCGGCTGAGAGGACACCTGAACGTTCGCTGACCGTACGATGCTCACGATGTGGATTTCTTGAGCGTGAACCGCGGATCCCCGTAATGGATGTAATCCGCCCAGTCCACTGAGTCCGTCTTCTGCACCACTTGCCGGCCGCTGATGAGCGCCGGGCCTATCGCCTGTCCGTCGAGCAGCGCGCTGTAGAACGCGCGCGCGAAGCCGGCCGCCGAGTCGTCGCCGACCGGCCAGTAGGTCCCCACGTAATTCATGACGCCGTATCTCATGAACGCCTCGGCGAATCCGACCGTATCCGAAAGCGTCTTCCGCGCGGCTTTCCGCGACGGCTCGCTGCGGTCGGACCGCAGCTTCCTCAGCTTCCTCAACCGGCCGGACTCGCACGCGTTGAAGAAGAGCAACGGCGGCAGGCTGCGCAGGTTCAGGAGATCGAGCGCGCGCAACGGGCCGTCCGCACAGCGGATCCCGCTCTCACCCACCACCTGCGGATCGAAATGGGCATGGCCGGCGTAGTGAATGGCGTCGAAGCGTTCTGAGCGGAAGTGGTGCAGCACGGCGTCCCGCGTCGCCTCGCCCTTCACGAGCGTGGTCACGCGGACGCGCGGGTCGGCCGCGACGAGCTTGCGAATGCCCTCGGATTCGACCACTGCACCCGGCAAATCGCTCGTCGGATCGACGATGAGCAGCAAGGCCAGCTCGCGGTCGGTGACGCGATGTTCCGACCACCGGCCGACCGCCAGGTTGTTCGCGACGTAGCGGCGGCTCATGCCGCCGGTCAGCGCGGGAATCCAACCGTCGAGGTCGAGGCATTCCCACGGCAGACGCGCGGATTCCAAATCGTGCACGACCGCGACGTGCCGCGGTTTGGACTTGGCCAGCTCGGTCCTGACGGACTCGGGCAGCGCGAGGCGCGCCAGCCGCTGGCCGAGCTTCGTGAGCACCGCCGTATTGAAGCTCAGGTCCTCGATCGCGCCCAGTTCCGAATCGAGCGCACGCCGCGGGACCTCGCACACGCCCTCGAGCACCGCGGCCTTGCTGCCCGACGTCAACACGGCACACCGAAGCGTCAGCTTCGTGCTCGTCGCGGCATCGGTGCGCACGAGCAGGTACAGCGGCTCGCCTTCGCCCGGCTTCGGCTTGACCGCCGGGGCGCCTGTCCGGACCGGCGTGCGTTCGGGGACCGGCAGCCGCCGTTCGCGCACGACCACGTCGACGTCGCGGCAGAACTCGTCCCGGCAGCCTTTGTAGATCTCGTCGCGGATTTGATCGAACTTCGCCGCGTCCAGCTCGCAGATCGTGATGCCGCGAAACCGGTGACTCGGATCGACGTCGCGCAAGCTGCCGAGGACGCCGCGGAGCAGGTGCTGCGCGCATTCGCGCACGTCGAAACCGGAGCCGCCGCCGAAGAGCACCGCCGAGAATTCCTCGACGTTGCCCCGCACGAGCGTCCGGACGAGGTTCGAGGAGACGAGCTGGATCACGCTCGAATTGAATCGATCGAACGGCCCGAGGCCGGCGAAGACGACCATCTCGGCGAGGAGGCCGGTGCGTGCCGTGGGAAGAACGAAGACCGTGCCGGCCTCGGCCGACACCGTCCGCGATCGCATCAGCTCGGTCAGCGCGCCGCCGAGACGATTGTCGATCGCCTTCGCCGCGCCGCCGGGATCGACGTTTCGAAACAGTCCGAGCACGATCGCGCGTGTCGGCACGTCGAGGATGCTGCCGTGCACGAGCGTGACGTCGATCCGGCGTTGGCCTCCGCGGGCGACAACGATCGCCCGCTCGGCTTCAACAGTGGTCGACGCTGATTGAACGGGAGGCTCGGTCGGACTCGAGGTGGGGCGTGACTTCTTGGCCATTGCGGCGGCATTCTCCCACGGTTTCGGGAACAGACTGGCAGCGTCGGACGTGAGGCCGCAGTCGGTACGATAGGAGTGGAAAGCACTTGTCGGTACGACATCACCCTTTGACTCTGCTGCGTTTGCGTGCCAGACTTTTCCGCCTCCCTTCTCAGCTCTTCGCGGCGCAATTCGAGGGATGCCCATGCCCGACGAGACGCTGCTCGGCCGTATCGGAAGCTTCCTGCAGAATCGCCGACCCTGGTACAAGCTGCCGGATCTGCTCGCGATGCCCAGGCTCATCGAGATCCGCAACGAGCTTCGCGCCAAGAATCTGCACGACACTGAGGAGCCGGCGCTCGAGAAAAAGCCGATCCCCGCCGATCTCGATCCGGCGTTGCGCAACGAGCGCACGATCGAGGGGACACACAACGACCTGCAGTATCCGGCGATGGGCAGTGCGGGCCGGCGGTTCGGGCGGAACGTCCCGCTCGAGCATGTCTTCCCCGATACCGCCAACCTGCTGGTTCCGAATCCGCGCATCGTGAGCCGTGAGCTGATGACGCGCGACGAGTTCAAGCCCGCGACCATCCTCAACCTGATGGCCGCGTCGTGGATTCAGTTCATGGTCCACGACTGGTTCGTGCACAAGAAGTCCGCGCCCGCCGATGGGATTGAGATCCCGCTGGCGCCAGGCGACGACTGGCAGGGCGGCAAAATGCAGGTCGGTCGGAGCGTGCCCGATCCGGGGCCGGCCGGCTCCACGCGTCCGCCCGCGTACACCAACAGCAACAGCCACTGGTGGGACGCGTCGCAGGTGTACGGCTGCGAGACCGCTGTGGCCGCCAGCCTCCGCAGCGGCCAGGGCGGCAAGCTGATGATGGAAGCGTCCGGGAAGCTGCTCCCGGTCGATCCGGCCACCGGGCTCGACTGCACCGGCTTCACCGACAACTGGTGGATTGGCCTGTCGATGCTGCACACGCTCTTCGCGCTCGAGCACAACTACCTGTGCGACGAGCTGGCGAAGCTCAATCGCGGCTGGACCGACAACCAGCTCTTCGCGACGGCGAAGCTCATCAACTCGGCGCTGATGGCCAAGATTCACACCGTCGAATGGACGCCCGCGATCCTTCCCCACCCCGTCGTGAAGATGGCGATGAATACGAATTGGAACGGGCTGGTGAACCCGGACCTGCAGGAGGTCTTCGCCTTCATCGGCGACGACGAGCTGCTGGGCGGCATCATCGGATCGAAAGCCGACCATCACACGGCGCCCTACTCGCTGACCGAGGAATTCGTCGCCGTCTATCGCATGCACCCGCTCATCCCGGACGAAGTGGTGTTCCGATCGAACGCGACCGGCGGCGAAATCGACCGCCGGTCGCTGCCGGACATCGCCGGGCGCAAGACGCGGGCGGTCGTCGAGCGGCACTCGATGGCGGACCTGTTCTATACGTTCGGCGTGTCACACCCCGGCGCCATCACGCTTCACAACTATCCGAAGCACCTGCAGAACCTGACGCGTGACAACGGCGAGCGTTTCGATCTGGCGGCGGTGGACATCCTCCGAGACCGCGAGCGCGGCGTGCCCCGCTACAACCAGTTCCGCCGCCTGGTGCACAAGGAGCCGCTGGCGTCGTTCGACGAGATCACCGACAACCCGGAGTGGCGCAAGCAGATCAAGAAGGTCTACGAGAACAACATCGAGATGGTGGACCTGATGACCGGGCTCTTCGCCGAGCCGCTGCCGGATGGCTTCGGCTTCAGCGACACGGCGTTTCGGATCTTCGTCCTGATGGCGTCACGCCGCCTGAAGAGCGACCGCTTCTTCACAGACGACTACGGCGCCAGGCTCTACACGGAGTTCGGCACCGACTACATCACGAAGACGACGATGCTGGCGCTGCTCGCGAGGCACGTCCCGGAGGTCAAACCGGCGCTGCAGGGTGTCGAGAATGCGTTTGCGCCATGGAAACCGCGAGGGTGACGGGTACCATCGGCGGGCTCGCCTGCCTGAACGTGTCTTCCGCTGCTGGCGTCGAAAACGCGTTTCAGACGTGGAAACCGCGAGGATGAGCGTATAATCCCCGCGTCCGGCTCTCGCCGGCGGCCTCTGTGACCGCTCGTCGGACGCCGGTGCAGCACGCCCTAAAAAAATGAGGAGCGCCGATCCGAGTCTGAAGGACCGCGTCGGGCGGATGCATCGGCGGTTGCTGCTCCTGCAGCGTCTTCTTCAGTCTCCCGGCGACCCGGATGGCGTTCCGTTGCTCGACACGGGCGACGAGCGACACGACTCGACGCTTGGGGAGGCCATCTGCGAGCTCGTCGATGAGCTGACCGAGCACGCGCGAATCCTGACTGCGATCCCGTCGCCTATCAGCGAATGGCAGCCCGGCGACGGCCCCGATGACGAACGCTGGCGCGGCCTGACGGAGATCGAACGTCGCGAGGTCCTCGCCATTGTCTCGGGCTATGAGAACCTGATCGCGTGGGGCGAGGACATCGCCCGCCGGCCGGGGATGTCGCCGCAGAAGATCCACGAGGCGTGCGAGTACCTGAGAGCCGAACGCGCTCGCATCGAGCGATTCCGCCAGGAGATGGGGTTCCTCGAGCGGCGGCGGTTCGCTGGGTAAGAAACGCTTCTAAAAAGCGCTCGTCGGTACGATGGGTCTGGAAAGCACATGTCGGTACGACGGGTCTGAAAAGCGCTCGTCGGTACGGCGGGTCCCAGGAATGAACTGACGCTCGTCATCTTTTTTTGGGTTGGTTCGTCTTCACACGCAGGACTTAAGGCCCGCTCGACGGGCGCGTCAGAATCCAACCAAAGAAGATGACAAGCTTCAGGTTCCGCGTACCCGCCGTACCGACGGGCGCTTTTCAGGTCCCGTCGTACCGACGAGCGCTTTCCAGACCGGTCGTACCGACCCAAGCTTTTCAGAAGCGCTTTATTGTTTGAGTCGTAACGCCGCGATCCCGCCATTCATCTGCACGACGAGATACTGCTTGCCGGCGTGCATGTAGGTCATCATCCCGTAGCGCACCTGGCGCGGCACTTTCACCCTCCCAAGCTCCTTGCCCGTCCGCTTGTCGACGGCAAAGACGTGCGGCGTGCCGTCGCTCGTTTCGCCCGAATACAACAGCATCGTCGGCGTCACGATGATCGGTGACTGCCGGCCCGTGCCGGTGTTGGGGAGCTCGGCACCCTTGAGCGCTGCGTGTTTGAGGATCCGGTCAGGTGTGTACCCAATCGGAATCGACCACAGATGTTCACCGGTGTTCATGTCGATCGCGGTGATCTTGCTGTACGGCGGTTTGTAGATCGGGAGGCCCTGCACGGTCAAGGCGCCGGCGGAGCCGGCGGCCGCGTACTTCGCGATCGTGGTACCGGTCGGCAGCTGGACCTGCTTGTCGCGCTCGGCGCCAGGCACCATCAGGCGTGACGAGCAGCCCTTCTGTGAGGGGACATAGAGAATCCCGGCTTCGGGATCGACCGCCGGCGTGCCGTCAATGTTCGTCCCGCCCACATCGCCCGGACACCAGACCGCGGCGACTTTCCCGAGATCGTTGTCCCGGTGCAGCGGCGGGTAGAACATCGGACCGTAGTCGAACTTCTCCAGCACCTTCAACGCCTCGGCCCGGAGCGCCGGCGTGTAATCGATCAGGTCGTTCACGCTCAGCCCCTGCATGTCGTACGCGGCTGGCTTCGTCGGGTGCGGCTGCGTCTTGGCGAGCTGTTCGCCGGGAATCTTCGACTGTGGGACCGGACGCTCTTCGATCGGCCACAGCGGATCGCCCGTCGCGCGGTTGAACGCGTAGACCCACGCCTGCTTGGTGACCTGCGCGACCGCCGGAATGCGCCGTCCGTTGACGGTGACGTCCATCAGCACCGGCGCGGTGGACGTGTCGTAGTTCCAGATGTCGTGGTGGACGAGCTGATAGTGCCAGACGCGTTTGCCGGTCTTCACGTCGAGCGCGATCAGGCTCGTGCTGAAGAGGTTGTGGCCCGGCCGGAATCCGCCCCAGAAGTCCATCGTCGCGCCGTTGGTCGGGACGAAGACCAGTCCCCGTTCGGCGTCGGCCGCGAGCGGCGCCCAGGACGAAATATCGCCGGTCGTTTTCCAGGCGTCGTTTTCCCACGTGTCGTGGCCGAACTCGCCCGGCCGCGGCAGCACGCGGAACTTCCAGAGGAACTTCCCGGTCCGCGCGTCGTAGGCGAGGATGTCGCCCGGCACGTTTTCGTGCCGCGACTGATTGTAGCCCTGCTCGGCGGAGTTGCCGACGATGATGACGCCGTTGACGACGATAGCCGGCGACGAGCTCGTGATGTAGCCCTTCTCGAGCGGGATGCCTTTGTCCGGATCGTACGGGTGACCGAGGTCCTTCAACAGATCGACCGTCCCGGTTTTCGGAAATCCCTTCAGTGGCACCGCGCCGCCGAAGCCCTCGAGCGGCTGGCCGGTATGCGCGTCGAGCGCGTGCAGGAAGAACGCCGGCGTGACGACGTACACGACGTCGCGGGCGCCGATGTTGGCGTAGGCCACGCCCTTGCCGTGATTCTTCCGCATCGAGTATTCCCAGCGGAAGGTGGACGGCTCCCGGAACGTCCAGAGCGTTTCACCGGTGCCGGCGTCCATCGCGACGACGTACCGGCGATCGCCTGCGACCGTGATGAGCATCCCGTCGACGTAAATCGGGATCGGCCGCGCGAGCACGTCGCCGAAGCTCGCGCCGTTCCACTCCCACGCGACTTCGAGCTTGTCGAAGTTCTGCGGCGTGATCTGATTGAACCGCGTGTAGCGCTGGTTGGCGGCGTCGCCGCCGATCGACGGCCATCCGCCGTTCGGCGGGGCCGACTGCCGGGCCGCGGCCGCCCATCCCGCCACGACCACCAGCGCGCCAACGATGATGACGAATCCCGCCGACCGTGTCGTTCGACCCATCGCGTCTCTCCGTGATGAATGCGCGTTACTTTTTCATTTCCTGGGCCAGCAGCGTCAGTCGTCCGGCCAGCCCGCCGAAGATCGTCGGGGCCTGGCTCGAGTAGCCCGTGTATTTTTCCGGCACCTTCCATCCGGCGGCCGCATCTTCGGGCGTCTTACCGGACTTCAGTTCGGCCTGGGCCCACGTCAGGAAGTCCTGATTGAATTCGGCGAACGTTTTCAGATCCGCCCACGTCGACTGCGTCGGTGCGTGGCCGTTGATCACGATGTCGACGCCTTTGATGCCGGCATGCGCTTTGTTCAATGTGCTCGGATACTGCAGCACGCTGCCGCCGTTGGCCCCATCGACGTTCGGGAGCCCTTTGTTCGCGAAGATGTCGCCCGCGTGAACCGTTCCGAGGGCGGTGAAGACGACCCACGCGTCGCCGTTCGTGTGGCCCGGGCCGAAATAGTAGAGATCGATCTGATCGGCGCCCTTCCCGATCGTCATTCGATCCTTGAAGGTCCGCTTCGCCATCCCCTGGTTGTTGTTCTGCTTGAAGATGTCGAGCTTCTCCATGTTGACTTTCGTGTTCTCGTGCGTCACCACGTCGACCGTCGCCGGGAACTCGACGTTGCCGCTCACGTGATCGCCGTGGGTGTGGGTGTTGATCACGAGCGTGACCGGCTTGGGCGTGAGCTCTTTCACCTTCTCGAGGATGCGTGCGCCCCAGCCCGGATTCTTCGCATCCACGACCACGACCCCGTCCGCCGCGACGAACACGGCTGTGTTGCCGCCGCCGCCCCTCAAGACGAACAGGTTGTCCTTGATCTTGTCCACGGTGATCACGCCCGGCTGCTGCTGCGCGCGGATCGCCGAGACCCCAATGGAGAGGGTGCCCACAGCCAGCACCGTGCCGAGAATCACTGCGCGCTTCATCAGATCCCCCCGGGAAAGAATAGCCGTTCCACGAACCAAAACGCACCTGCCGCCATCACGACGACCGACCCGGCCACCGCGATCTGGCGGCCCAGTTTCGCGTTCCAGGACCGGAGCGCCGCGAGCGCGCTCGCGGCACAGACGACCACCAGCAACTGCCCCGCTTCCACCCCCAGGTTGAACGATCCCAGCGTCCACCCGAGCGCACGCGAGGGCAAGTCCATGTCGCTCAATACGTTGGCGAAGCCGAACCCATGGATGAAGCCGAATGCGAACGCAATCCAGACTCGCAGATCGCGGCCGGACCGGACCAGCAGGTTGTCGAGCCCGACATAGACGATGCTCAGCGCGATTGCCGGTTCGATGATCCGCTCCGGTGGGGTCACGACGCGCAGGACCGCCAGCGAGAGCGTGACGCTGTGCGCGACCGTGAACGCGGTGACAATCAGGGCCAATCGCTTGATCGATCCGCCCGGAAGCAACAGACCGACGAGAAACAGGAGATGGTCGGGGCCGATCAGGATGTGGTGCACTCCGGACGCCCCGAAACGTTGAGCGACCGCCCAGACTCCCTGCCGCGTGCCTGCGAAGTACTCGAAGCGCGTCCGGCCGCGATCGAGGATCGCCTGCGTGAGTTCCCCGCCTTCGTAGACGTTCACGAACGTCTTGTGATTGGGATCGTACGGAAAGAGGTGCGCGTCGATCGTCACGGCCGCGGCCGCCTGGGCCATCGGGAATCGAAGGCGCAGCCGCACCGACTGGCGATCGGGTAAGACTTCGAGTCCCGTCCACTGCGGGTTCAGCTCGGCGCCGCCAGACCTCACAGAGAGCCGGCCCTGGAACAGTTTCGCGATCGCGTCGGCCTGCTGCGCCGCAAACGCCGGATCGAGCAGCCGATCGGCGGCCGGAAGATTCAGATCGTGCGCGACGTCGAGAATGTGGACGACGAGCGAGCCCTCGAGCGCGCCTGGGTGGAGCCGAAGATCGAAGTAGCTGAACGGGACGGGGTGCGCAGCGGCGGGCTCGGCTGGCGCGTGGATTAGCAGCGCGGCGCCCAGCGCGATCACGAGCCGTCGTCCGATCACGCCGGGCATCCTATCTGACAGGCGCATCAAGACCTCACTCATCAATCACGATCTCGATGGCGGCGGGCGCGGGCCGGCAGACAAAGGACATGGCACCCGCGATCGCGGGAAACACCTCGGCGTAGGCCTTGACCCACCGGCTCGCAAACGCGGCCGCATCCGACTCCTTGACGAGTGCCCAGACGCTGCCGCCAAATCCGGCGCCGAAGCTGGAGGCGGCGAAGGCGCCATTCGCGCGGGCCAGTCGCGCCAGCGCGACGGTCTCGGGAGTCTGGTTGCCGAGCAAGGTCTCAGCGTCCTCCTGCGAGCGCTCAGAGAGATCCTCCATGCTGGGCTGGTCCGCTCGCCGAAACGCCTCGAGCGCCTGGGACACGCGCGCGTCTTCCGCCATGAAATGCGTGAGCCTGGCAGCCAGCGTTCCGTCGAGACCAGCCCGGAATCGGGCGAACGTGTCGTCGTCGATTGCCTCGAGCGCAGCCGCCAGGTGCGGGTGCGCGTTCCCCGTCTTTGCATTCAGGTGCCCGAGCAGCTCGCGTGTCGCGCGCGAAGCCCGGTTGTATTGATCGCGCGCCGAGCCGGCCTTGTCGGCTTCGACGCCGCTCGTCGCCACCACGAAGCGCCAGTCGGGCGGCATCTCCGCATCGGCGTGCCGGCGCACCGGGAGGTATGAGTACGCGCTGACGGCGTGACGGCGGGCCATCAGGATGGCGGTGTGATCCTCGCTCCCGCCGTCCGTGCCGACGCCGGGCGCGCCCGTGAACGTCTTGAACGTGAGGCCGTTTTCGACCGCGCCCAGGTAGCCGGCCAGATCCTGCAGCGTCTTCAGAGCCGCCTGCCATTCCGGCCGCATGTGCAGACGACCGCGATGCACCAGGGCTGTTGCGAGCCCGACGACGAGGGCGCTCGAACTGCTGAGCCCGGCGGCGCGAGGCAGGTCGCTCGCAAGCGCGACCTCCACACCCAGCGGCGCACCGGGAAAATCAGCCGCGAGACGACGGGCCACGACCTCGGCGTATCTCGACCACCCACTGACGCCGCCGGCCGGGGCGTCGAGATCCACGACCGCTTCCTCGCCAAGGCGCGCGTCGATCACACGTACGCGCCGATCCTCCCGCGGCGCCGCGATCAGCAGGAAGCCGCGCGGCACCGTACACGTGAGCGATCGCCCGCCCGCATAGTCGGTGTGTTTGCCGAAGATCTCGATGCGCCCCGGCACGAACGAGCTCCAGGCGGGATCCCGTTCCGTCGATCGCCTGAAGGCGTCGAACGCCTGGACGAGCAGGCGTGCGCGACCCTCGGCGTCGGGCGCGTCGAAGCCCGCGTCCGAAAAGAGTTGCGTGACGCGGTCGAATCCCAGATCGAAGCGGGTCACATGTGCACGATCGGCAGCGGCGGACGATTGCGCCACTTCCCGCGCGTGAAGTCCGGGCACTCCACGGGCCGTCCGCGTCGGGCGACCGACTGGCAGCTGAGCTCGACAATCGCGCTCAACGCGGCGGCGTCGTACACATCCATGTCGGTCGGCGTGCCCTCACGCAGACATTTGATCAATCGATAGTCCTCGATGAAGTCCATGCCGCCGTGACCGGCGCCGGCCGCCTGGGCCGCGATCTCCTTCCACAGGGGATGCTCGAACTCCGCGAGCATCTCGCTCGCCTGCACCCACTGGTCGTTTTTGCCGCGGCCTTCGATGTAGACGCGATGGGGATAACCCTGAAACAAGCCCTTGGTGCCCTGCACCACGTGGATGCGGCTGTACGGGCGCGGCAGATTCGTGCAGTGCTGCACCATGATGGTGCGGCCGCGCGCCGTCTTGATCAGGCTGGTGTTGACGTCGCCGAGCACGAACGTCTCCCTGCGCTGCGGCGCGTCCGCGGGAAAGTGTTCGGCGGCCCAGTCCTGAAGACCGCGCGATGGCGAGCTCATCGAGGTCAGATAGTCGAACCGGTCACCGCGATTGATGTCGAGGCAATTGGCGATCGGGCCCAGACCATGCGTCGGATACGGATTGCCATCGAGCTTCATCGACCAGGCGCGACGCCACAGGCCTTCGTTCCGATTCTCGAACTTGATGCCGCGCAGATCGTGGAGGTAGCCGCCCTCGGCGTGCAGGACCTCGCCGAAGAGGCCCTGCCGGACGAGGTTGAAGGCCATCATCTCCATCCGGTCGTAGTTGCAGTTCTCCATCATCACGCAGTGCTTCTTGTACTTGTCGGCGGCCTCGACCAGGGCCCAGCAGTCGTCGAGCGTCATCGCCGCGGGCACCTCGGTGGCGGTGTGTTTGCCGTTCTTCATCGCCGCCAGCATCACCGGGACGTGCCATTCCCACGGCGTGGCGTTGTAGACGAGATCCAGTTCCTCCGTCTCGCACATCCGCTCGAAGTCGCGCACGCCACGTGAGTACGCGGTGGGCGCCGTCTGGCCGGCCTCGGTGATGGCCTTGATCGCCCAGTCCGTTCGCTCCTCGCGCACGTCGCAGACAGCCGTCACGCGGCAGCCCGGAATCCTGAGCAGATTGCGCACGTGGCTCGAGCCCTGCAATCCAACGCCGACGTAGCCGACGCGGACTGTCTCAATCGGTGGGGCGCCGCCGGTCGCGCCGGCGCCTGCCTGCTCGGCGGCGGCCGCGTCGGTACGGGCCTGGGCGACACCGGCGATGACACCGGCACTGCCGATACGCAGGAAATCCCGGCGGCTCGGATCTGATGACGCGTGTGGCTTGCTCATGACAGACCTCTCATCGAAGATGTGCACGCCTCTATAACATAGATTCTGAAAAGCGCTTGTCGGTACGTCGGGTACATCAGGTACGACGGGTACGTCGGGTCCAAGGAACGAGCTGACGCCCGCCATCTTTCATTAAGCGAAAAATGAAGTTGAGATTCCGAGTGTATCGTTGCGCTCGATGCGATCCGTCGCCTTTGCGATCGCCGCGCTCGTCTCGTCGACGACCCCGTGGGCCCAGTCGTCGCCGATTCGCCCCATCATGTCGCTCGTCGCGACCGACAACCAGGATCTCGCGTTCCTGAAGCCGCTGCTCGACGGCGTACGCATCGTCCAGCTTGGCGAAGCAGGTCATGGGATGGGCGCTACGGAAGCGGCGGCGCTCTTCCTCGACATCGACACCGGTGTGAGTGCGGGGATGAAGTGGCTTCGCTCACCGGTTCCGGCGCGCTTCGATGGCCGGCTCGAGCAGCGCCTTGTTGCCGCCGACCAGTACGACGGCCTTATCGTTCTCCGTCGCGTCTCTCCGCCCGCGTTCCTGTACTGATGCGCGGCAGCCAGCGCGGAACCGCGGCGCGGTACGCGTTCCATTCCGCTGGAAACGACTTTGCCAGCCAGGCTTCTTCAAAAAAGACCACGCGAAGATGGAAAATGACGATCAGAGCCAGCGGCGGATCCCACGGCGCGAGCGTGCCTTTCCCGGTGACGTAGAAGTCCCGTACGCACCAGAGCAGGATGGCGAGTCCCGTTGAAAGAACGCCCAGCCCCGGCCAGAACCAGCCATTGGTGGGCTCGAAACGGTTCGCCGAAACGATGAGCCACGGGATCAATCCGGCGACCACGCCGGGGAGCACGAGGAACGACACGAGGGCACGGGCGAACAGCATCGAAGGCGCTCGGGCTACGTTTTCACACGATCATCCGCTGCTGTTGTTCAGACTTGTGCCGATACACGGGTCATGAAACACATCGTCAGCGAACTTGGTGACGTTCCCCCACCGGTCCCGACGCTGGATCGCCGTCAGGTGCCCGACCGCCGGAAGGCCTGGCGTGGCGGCCGGCGCGACAGCGACTGGAAGAACCGGCCGCTCGGGGCGCTGGATCGGCTCGACGAAGCCAAGGTCAAAGTGAAGCTGCTGAGGCGCGCCCTTTCGGCGCTTCACCTCTGGTAAGTCACTTCTTCATCTCCACGACAATCACCTCGATCGCCCGCGGCCCTTCGTTGACGTCGGCGTGCGTCTGGCCGGGCGGGTCGGCGTCCAGCCAGTAGGCCTTCCCCGTCTCCCAGACCACGTTTTTCGACGACCCGTTGGCCTGGACGATCTTCATCGTGCCGCCGGTGAGGGCGATGAGCGTGCGGCCCTGCTCGTGCCGGTGCTGAGTCAGCGGCTGGTTGGGCTCGATGATGCTCTTCCACACCCGCACGTGATCGTTTTCGAATTGAGGAATGCGTCGCGTGCCGGTCTGCGCAGCCGGCGGCGTCTGCGCGCCGAGCTGCGTCACACAGGCAAGGATGGCGGCGATTCCGAAGATCTTTCGCATGAGCTCCTCCTGACCGTCTGGTCGTCGGACGGATTCTATCGCCCGCCGCTCGCCTCATCGCCGAGGCCAGGCGAGCGTGACACACCCGGCGGTCAGCACGCCGCCGACGAATGGCGGTTTGACACGTCGTGGCCGGCCGCTCGCAGATATCTTCGAGAGCGGTTGATGCCACGCGTCACCTGATCACGCGCGAGCGCGCGCCCCCGAATCAGCGCAAATGCCGGGCCGAGCGGGTTCATCCGATGCCGGCTGCCGGACCACGGCCTCACGGTAGCCGGTTGGCCAGTCTGGGTAACACGCTGCCGTGAGACCGGCACGAGGAGGTATCCTAGAACTCCCCGATCGGAGGCAGCCCGTGCCCATCTTTGATTTCGAGTGCCGGTCGTGCGGTCACGAGTTCGAGGCGCTGGTGCTTCACAACACCGTCGCCGAGTGCCCGTCGTGTCACGGCCGCGATCTCGAGCGCCGGTTCTCGAGCTTCGCGGTGAGCTCCGCGGAAAAAACCCAGGCCGCCGCGACGAAAGCCCGGACGAAAGCGGCCACGACCGCGCGTCGCGACAACGAAGCCATGGAGCGGGAAATCAACGAGCACCGCCACGAGGACCACTGAGCCGGACCTCTGGCGTCTCATGCAGGATCTCACCACCGGCTCGATCGCGGGACATCTGGTCAAGACCACGAGCTTCATGCTCGTGGGGATGGTCTTCCAGACGCTCTATGTGTTGGTGGACTTGTACTGGGTCGCGCGGCTCGGCACGGAGCCGGTCGCGGCGGTCGCGCTCGAGTACCAATCTGATGTTCATGGTGCTGGCCCTGACGCAGATGCTCGGCGTCGGCACGACGACGCTCGTCTCGCACGCGGTGGGACGCAAGGACCGCGAACAGGCGCTGTTCGTCTTCAACCAGTCGCACGTCCTCTCGATCGTCGCCGGCGCGCTGTTCTTCGTCGTCGCGATGGCGCTGCGTGCGTCCTATACCCGGAGTCTCAGCGCCGACGCGATCACGGCCCGGCTGGCGTCCGAGTATCTCGGCTGGTTCATTCCCGCGATGGCCGTGCAGTTCGCGCTGGTGGCCATGGGATCCGCGATGCGCGGAACGGGGCAGTTCAAGCCCAGCATGGTCATTCAGACGAGCACGGTGATCCTCAACATCATTCTGGCGCCGTTCCTGATCTTCGGCTGGGTCACCGGCTATCCGCTCGGCGTCGCCGGCGCGGCGCTCGCGACGTTCATCGCGGTCCTGGCGGGCACCGCCGGTCTCGCACTGTATTTCCTGCCGGCGGAGGCCTATCTGAAATTCCGGCCCTCGAGTTGGCGCCCGTCGCTTTCCACCTGGGGGCGGATTCTCAAGATCGGCATTCCGGCGGGGACCGAATTCGCGCTGATGGCCGCGTACCTCATCCTCGTTTACGTGGTCAGCCGGCGGTTCGGCGCGGCCGCGCAGGCCGGGTTCGGGATGGGCACGCGAATCGTGCAGGCGCTGTTCCTTCCGATCGTCGCGCTGGGCTTCGCCGTCGCGCCCGTGGCGGGCCAGAACTTCGGCGCACGCCAGGCCTCGCGCGTGCGCGATACCTTCCGGTCCGCGGCCAGCATGGCGTTCGCCGCCATGGTGGGCGCCGTGCTGGTTCTGCAGATGGCTCCGGCCGCCGTGATCCGCTTCTTCTCGAGCGATCCGGCCGTCATCGCCACAGGCGCCGAATATCTGGGGATCATCTCGTGGTCCTTCCTGGCGTCGGGGATCATCTTCGTGAGCTCGAGCATGTTCCAGGCGATGGGCAACACGCTCCCCGCAGTCGCCACGTCGTTCACGCGCATCCTGCTCGTCGCGATCCCGGTGATCATCCTGTCGGGACAGCCCGGGTTCCAGCTTCGTTGGGTGTGGTACCTCTCGGTCGCGTCGGTGATGATTCAGCTGTGCCTGAACCTCCTGCTGCTCAGGAGGGAGTTCCGGGTGCGTCTCGATTTCGGTCCGGTTACACAACCGGCGGGATAAACGCTCGCATTTCGGCATGAATCCTGCTAGCAATGTACCTGGAGCAGATCATGGCCGACACGACCATCACCCGGAAGCAGCTTGCTGAAAAGCTGAACGAAGATCTTTCACGCGAATACCAGGCGATCATCGCGTACGTCGTGTACTCGCAGGTGCTCAAGGGCGCCCAGTACATGAGCATCGCGAGCGAGCTCGAGCTCCACGCCGCCCAGGAGCTGCAGCACGCGCTGACCATCGCCAAGCACATCGACTATCTCGGCGGCATGCCGACGGCGACGGCGAAGGCCGTCAAGCTCTCGGACGATCCGAAGGTCATGCTGCGCGCCGACCTCGAGAACGAGAACGACACGGTGCGCAACTATCGCGAGCGTCTGCGCGAGTGCGAGGAACTTCAGGAGTACGCGATCGCCGAAGACATCCGCGAAATCCTTCGACAGGAACAGGAACACCAGATCGATCTGGCCACTGCGCTGGGCGTAGAGGTCCCGGACGTATCGAAGCGAAAACCGCGGTAGCGCTAGAAGGGCGAGTCGGGAAACTTCACGAACACGTCGCGGCCTCGATCGACGCCGTCGAGGCGCAGCAGCCACGCGCCGATGCCGGCCGCGCCCTGCATCCATCCGGTCTGCGCGGCGAGATTCCCGGGCTGAACGCGGTGCTCGGCGTGCGTCCACCGCGTACCCGTCTCGTCGCGGGTGGCTTTCGCGAGAATCTGATCCGTCACGCGGCGCGCGAACGCGAGCGCGGACGCGTCACGCGTGACCTGGTGATAGGAGAGGAAAAAATCGGCGACGCTCGCCGATCCGCAGCACTGTCCCACGTTGTTCCAGAAGCCCGGCGTCTCGCGCTCAGGTATTCCGCTCTGACGGATGCCGTTGGCCGCCCGCGTGAACCAGGTGCGCCACTCGCGATCGCCGGTCACCGCCGCGAGCCGATGGAACAGCCGTCCCGTGCCCGCCGGACCGTGGCACCAGCCGAGATAGAACAGGTCCAGGCCGTCCGCCTCAGGCTCATGGTGAAACACGAGGCAGACGTCGCCGTCTGTCTTCGCCGTCTTGACGAGATACCGCGCGCCCGAAAGACCGGCGTCCAGGAACCGGCGCTCGCCCGTCGCCTGGTGCAGCGCCACGAGGAAATAGGCCACCCCGGCGGTGCCGTGAGAAAAGTTCGGATAGAGGCGCGTGGGGTTCGCGGGCGTCATCGCCCACTTCGTGCCGCCGTCGGCGGCGATCTGCTGTGAAATCAGCCGGCGGCCTGCCGCGGCCGCCAGATCACGCGCATCCGCGCGGTCGAGATCGCGGCTCGCCGAGAGGAGCGCGAGACCGACGCCGGCCGTGCCGGAGATGATGTCGCTCACCGGTGACCATTCGACGGCGTCGCCGGCGGGCTTGGCCATCGTCTTCAGCCGATCGACGACCCGGTTGGCGCCGTCACGGTATTTCTGGTCTTGGGTCGCTTTCCAGGTTTCGGTCAGCGTGAATCCGAGTCCCGCGAGGCCGGTGTAGAGCCCGGTCTCTGTCTCCGTCTCGATCTGGGTCAGCAGCCAGTCCGCGCCCGACCGCGCGGTCGCGAGGTCGCGCGGATCGCCAGTCGCGTGATGGAGCTCGAGAAAGAACAGGACGACGCCGGCGGACCCTGAATACAGATTGGCGATCGGTTTCGCGGAAGGCCCGGGCGTTCCGGCCCAGGCGAGGGTCGTGCCTTGTGGCAGCGCGACGGCGCGGAGCCATCGGGCGACGTTGCGGGCTTCGTCCTGGAGCGGCCTGGTCTGGGCGGGGCGAGGCGAGGAGGACAGAGCGGGACTGGCCGGCGCGCTCGCGAACCCGGCGAGGAGACAGGCGACGATGGCGATGGCCCGCCGCACGGGTCGAAGGATAGCTGAAAAATAATTGCGGCAGGAGGCGGAATGTCACCCTCCCCTCCCGGAAGGCGCCACCCGCGCTCCTGCCGCTTCAGCCCTGTGCGCCAATCCCCCGCGCGATTAACCGCCACCGCATGGCGACGGCGGGGGCGTCAAGACACCGGGGAATCGACGGAAGACGTTCGGCCGCTCGATGGGCGCGCAGTCTGAAGAGCCTCCCGCCCCGCCTCGAATGCGCGGCGGCTTCGGGCCGCCACATCGCCGACGACATGCGACGCCTCGTCGTACACTTCCCCGGCCTTGCGCCGTAGGCGCCGGGCCGAATCCGTCATCTCGTGCCGCAGCTCCGCGCCCGCCCTGGGCGCGAGGAGCATCCCCGCCGCCGCGCCCAGCGCGGCACCGAACAACAATCCGTAAAAGAACAACCGGCTGTTGTCCCGTTCATTGAAGCCGGGTTCCGAATAGGACTCCATGACCGCCTCGCTTTCGCGTCCCGATGGACATCGGTCGCTCTTCCAAAGTAGCACGCCCCATGCCAGTCGCGAGCAGCAAGTTCTGGAAGAAATGTGCGCGAAGCGGCCGAGGGGTCGTCGCGCACTTCTACACAGTGCGGAGGTTCTTACACAGCCGGCGTGTCAGATGGCGGACGTGCCGCGCGTGTGCACGGTGCGAAGGAGTGGCGCCCGGCCGCCGCGGCGCATGCGACTGCGATCGGACCCGGCCGGGGATCCCGACGATTCGATTTGACAAAATAAATTTTCAAATATAGGATGCCGCATGGCTCGCCGTCAGGCCCGCCTCGCCCCGATCGACCAGGCCGCGTCGGACACCACGCCCGCGTCGCCATCGTCGGGCGTCGCCGTCGTCACGCGCGACCGGGCCGCCGGCGCGCTCGTGGCCCCGACGCGCCGGCGGATCCTCGGCCTGCTGCAGACGCCGGGGTCCGCCACCACGATCGCCGGCCGGCTCGGGTTGTCGCGCCAGCTCGCCAACTACCACATCCGCGCGCTGGAAACCGCCGGCCTCGTCGAGGAGGTCGAGCGCCGGCAGCGGCGCGGACTCGAGGAACGCCTCGTCCGGGCCACCGCCGCGCACTACCTGCTCTCCCCCGACGCGTTGGGGTTGACGAGTCCCGGCCCCACAGAGATCACCGACAAGTTCTCGGCGACGTACCAGGTGGCAGTCGCGGCGCGGACGATTCGTGAAGTCGCCGATCTCGCCGAGCAGGCCCATCTCGCCGGGAAACGGCTGACGACCCTCACACTCGACACCGAAATCCGCTTCGCGACGCCGGCCAATCGCGAGCGCTTCGCCAACGAGCTCATCGAGACCGTCAACCGGCTGGTCTCGAAGTATCACGACGGTCTGGCGGAAGACGGGCGCGCCTACCGGCTGTTCGTCGGCGCGCACCCGGTCGGCGCGCCGGCACGCGGAAAGGCCCAGCCGCCGGCCCGGCCGAAATCCCGGCGGTCGAAATAACCCAGGAAGGATCGATGGAAATGGCTCGTAGGAGGAACTCGATGACTCGCGTGCTGTTGATTCTGTCCCTGATATCCGGCGGCACGGTCGCCAGTGCCCAGCAGCCGACCCCGGAGCAGAAGAAGGCCATGCAGCAGGCCATGCTGGAGAAGATGCAGCCGGCGGCTGAACACAAGATGCTGGCGGCGCGCGAAGGCAAGGGGTCGATGGACGGGCTCTACCGGATGGGCGACGTCACGCACCGGAGGATGAAATGAGCCGCGCAATCCGAAAGGAGGTCGTCATCGACGCGCCGCCCGACGTCGTGTGGCGCGCGCTCACGGACGCTGAAGAACTCAAGCGCTGGTTTCCCATCGACGCGCGCGTCGAGCCCGGTCTTGGCGGATCGATCTGGATTTCCTGGGGCAGCGGCGCGGAAGGCAAGGCCCCGATCACGGCGTGGGAACCGAACCGGCACTTTCAGTGGACCGAGGAGCGCGGGCCGGTGAAGCTCGCGATCGATTTCCACCTCGAAGCGCAGGGCGGAAAGACGGTGGTCCGGCTCGTCCAGTCGGGCTTCGGCGCCGGCCCCGATTGGGACGATGAGTTTCATATGGTGGACGGCGGCTGGGCTTACTTCGTGCAGCACCTCCGGTGGTATCTGGAACGGCATCGCGGCACACCGCGCGACGTGATCTCGTTTCGCGAGCGCGTGCCGCTGTCACGCGCCCGTGCCTTTGCGCGACTGATGGGGCCCGAAGGCTTTTCGACGCGCGGAGCGCTCTCCTCCGCGGGCGCGGACGGCGCCTTCAGCGATCGGACCTCGGCCGGCGACGCGATCTCCGGCACCGTGGTCGCCAGGAGTGATGGCACGGGGCAGATGGGATTCACGATCGCCGAGGCCAACGAGGCGATCCTGTTCCTCGAAATGGAGCCGGATCCCGCCGGGTGCCGGGCCGGGTTCTGGCTCTCGACCTATGGATTGCCCTCGGCGAGGATCGACACGTTACGTGAGGGTTATGGCGCGATCTATCGAAAAGCCTTAGGCCTGTAGGGCCCGCTATGGCCGGACGGCGGGCACCGCCCTCAGGTGCGACAGCATACGCGCGCGGTGGGATACCTCTCGCTCGGACAGCACGCGAAACGGCTCGATCGTCACGTGAAGGGGCGGATTTGTTGGCGTATCGAACAACGGCAGCGGATTCGTGTGCCGGTCATTGCGGTACCGCAGCAGGTCGACGACTTTGGTCTCCTTCCCTCCAGCCATGAGCGCCTCCCGTCTTATCGACACGGTACGCGCTGGCCATGACAGGGAAGGTCACACGTCTGATCGCGTCGACGCGGGAACGCTTCCGGCTGGGCCTCGAAGGGCCGGAGCCGGCTCGCTCACCCGGCCTCGGGACTCGTTTGCGCCTCGTCCGTCAGCGCATTTCTGACGTTCCAGAGCGGCTCGAAATACCGGACGTCGATCCGCCGGCCCAGGACCTCGACCGGCGTCCCCTGCGTGCCGATCACCTGGCCTCCGATGATGCGCTCGACGAGCTTGAGGTGCAGGTCGCGCCAGAGCACGAGCCGCTGGTCCCAGTCCACCAGCCGCTCGGCCGTCTGGAACAGGTCCTCATGTTCGTGTGACTTCTTGTACAGGTCCGCGAGGCTCACGCGGCGCCGGACGAGCAGGCGGTCGAAGGCTTCGCCGAGCTTGGGCGACAGCTCGTGCGTGCGACGAAACCCCGGCGAGTCGAACCCGCTCCCGTGACCGAGGGACGGACGGACGCCGTGGTAATCCCATGGCGCCAGGTGCTCGAGCATCCGGGTGTTGGCCTGCACGAGATCCAGCGCGTCCGATGCGCGTCGCAGCAACCGCACCGCGCTCCAGAGTTCGTCGCCATCGATCAAGCCGATGGCCGTCTCGACCTCGAAACAGGCGAGCTTCAGCCACAGCTCCGAGGATTGATGGATGACCTGAAAGAGAATTTCATCGCGATGCGCGGCCGTGCCGGGATCCTTCTGCAGCGCAAGGAGCTCATCCGTCCGCAGATACCGCTCGTAGTCGGTCCTGGCCGTCCCTGGGAGTACTGGATCGTGAAGATTGGACATCGTCTCGTCCAGTATCCCCCTTTTCTTTTGTACGCCCTCGAGCCTCTGGGCCTCTTCCTCAGCCCTTCTTCACATTCAGATCCCCGAACCCGTGTAGTTGGTTGCAGAGCGGGCACTGCGTTGGCGGCTCGGCATTGCTGATGCGATGCTTCACGGGCGGCCGCGACTTGATGTACGCCCAGATGTCCCGAAGATCGTCGTCGGTCATGTTCCGGAGGTCGTTGAACGGCATGATGTGGCTCAGCGTCCGCCCCTTGATCGTGCCCGAGCGGATCACTTCGATGAACAGCGATTCGTCGTAGTGGGTGAGCCCGGACGGATCCTGCGTGACGTTCATGCTGAAGACCGGCCGGCCGTTGTTGCCGGGATCGTTGAACTTCGCGCCGCCGCCGAATTCCAGACCCGGAAGCGGGATCCCCTGCTCGGTCGGTGTGTGGCAGCTCTGGCATTCCGCGAGGGCCACAAGGTACTTCCCGCGATCTTCCGGCGTCGCCGACGGATGTGACGGTTGCGGCTGCGCGATCGGCTTCGGGATCGTCTTGACGATGTGCTCGAGGGGAAACGGGAGCTGCCGGGGAGGCACCGTGTTGCGAACGGCGGGAATCGTCCGCAGGTACACGACGACCGATGCGACGTCCTCATCGTCCATCGACGCGTAGCTCAGATACGGCATCACCGGAAAGAGCGCGGTGCCGTCTTTTCTCACGCCTTCGCGGATCGCCCGTGCGATCTCGTCGTCGGTCCACGCGCCCAGGCCCGTCTCCGGGTCGGGCGTGATGTTGCGCGCGGCGATGTTGTTGAGCTCGGGGATCGGCATCACCCAACCCGCGCCCTTCTTCGCTTCGACAACCGGATAGGTCGGCGTGCTGAGGTCGTGGTCGCTGTGGCAGTGGAAACAGGACGCCGGCCCCTCAACGAGGTATTTCCCCCGCGCGAGGCGCGCGTCCGTCACGTCGAACTTCCGGTCCGTCGCGGGTCGCGATTTGGGCCCCAGCACGACTTCCCACCCGACCGACGTCATGGCGGCCGCCACGAGCACGATGAGAACCACGACGAGGCCGAGAAATACGGTACGCACGCGGATTCGCATGGATCAAAACTCCGGGCCAAACGCTTCTGAAGGGGCGGGATCGTACCACAGCGAACACGGCGCAGGAGCGACTCGTATGATTATGGGAGGAGCCCCGCCATGTCTGATGTGCGCGTCCGCCGACGCCCCTGGAGTCTCGCCGGTCACCTGCTCACGCTCGTCCTGGCCCTGGCCGCTGGCGCCTGCAACCTCGATTTCTCCTCCGGCGTCGAAGCCCGCGACGAATGGAAGCGCACGTACACACTCCCACCCGGGTCTTCTTTCGAGCTCAAGAACACGAACGGCAAGATACGCATCGTCTCGGTCGACGGCGACACCGTCGAGGTGAAGGCGGACCGCGTCGTCAAGGCCGGGACGGAGGAGTCGGCCAAGGACGCGCTCAAGCGGTTCGAAATCGCGGAAAGCGTGTTGCCGAAGAGCGTGGCGATCGACGCCACGTCCCGCGGGATGGGGTTCATTTCCAGCCTTCATCGCCGCGTGGATTTCGAAGTCCGGGTCCCGCGTGGGCTGGACGTCAGGCTCGATGCGACGAACAGCGACATCGACGTCACGGGGCTCAAGGGCGCCTTGCGCGCCGCAACCACCAACGGCCGCATCGTCGGCTCGGCGCTCGAAGGCGGTGCCACGGTCGAGACGACGAACGGGGTCATCAATCTGGATTTTGCGAAGCTCGGCGAACCCGGCGTGACCTGCGAGACCACCAACGGCACCATCAGCGTCACGGTGCCGCGCGACACCGGAGCGCGCATTTCGGCACGAGTGACCAACGGTGACATCCACACGAGCGATCTGCAGCTCACGGGGCCCTCTCAAACGCGGCGGAGTCTCGACGCCTCGATTGGCGGCGGCGGACCGCCCATCAAGCTCGAGACCACGAACGGATCGATCACGATTAAGGGGCGCTAGCGCGCTTCCGGATCTGGGCGGCGAGTTTGGTGAGGACTGTGCCCGGTCCCACTTCTTCGAACTCGTCCACGCCTTCGCGCAAGAGGTACAGGATCGAGTCGAGCCAGCGAACCGAGCTGGCGATCTGTCCGGCCAGCGTTTCTGGAATCGTGCCGGGAACGTAGGGCGCCGCCGTCAGGTTCGCGACGACCGGCATCTCCGGCGTTCGAAAACTGAACGGCGTCAGAAACGTCTCGAACGCCAGTTGCACCGGACGCATATAGCGAGAGTGAAACGGGGCGCTCACGTTCAGAGGAATCACGGTCCGCGCGCCGGCTTCCTGAAGCGCCGCCTTGATCTCCGCCAGTTCCGGCTTCGGCCCGGCAATGACCGTCTGCTCGAAGGAATTGAAGTTCGCGACGTCGAGAAGACGCCCGGCCAGACTCGCCTCGAGGACCGCCTGAATCGTCGGCGGGTCGAGACCGATCACGGCGCTCATCCCGGCTCCGTGCACCTCTTCCATCAGCCGGCCGCGTTCCTGCACGAGCTTCAGGCCCGTTGCGAAGTCGAAGACCCGGGCGGCGAGAAGCGCGTTGTATTCCCCGAGGCTGTGACCGGCCACGAACGCCGGCGCCGGCCGGCCGCTCTCCTGACGCGCGCGATACGTCATCGCATTGACGACGAACAGCGCGGGCTGTGTGAACTCGGTTCGTCCGAGTCTGCCCTCCGCGTCCTCGACGCAGAGATCCCGGATCGAGTAACCGAGGATCGCGTCAGCCTCTCGTGTCCAGTCGTCGAACTGGTCGAACAGATCGCGTCCCATGCCCTTCGACTGTGAGCCTTGACCGGGAAAGAGACACGCGATGGACATTGGGCAGGAACGTGGCGTGCGGCGAGAGCCGTTCTCACTTCCGCGTCGACATCACCTGCATGCATCGCCAGACAGTCGGCCGAATTCGGTCGCGTCGCTCGGTGCAGGAAAGTAAGAACGGCTCGAGCCGGGCCATACTATCGCAATGCCGGAACCGGCGTCACATCCGGGCCGTGACGACGTGCGCGCCTGGCATGCGCACGTGGACGATGTCCTCACGAGCCCGGACGCGATCGCGCGCGCGCGTGCGTTGCTCTCGGGCGCGGAGCAGGACCGCTTCGAGCGGTTTCATGCCGATCGCGATCGCCGGATGTTCCTCCTCGGCCGCGTGATGTCGCGCGAGCTGGTCGGACGGGCGCTCGGCGTCGCACCCGCTGACTGGCAATGGCGCGAAGGCGTACATGGGCGGCCGGAAATCGCGAACCCGCCGACCGCCGTCCATTTCAACCTGGCCCATAGCGCGGGCCTGGTCGTCTGCGCGCTCAGCACCGGCCGCGAAGTGGGCGTCGATGTCGAAGACCTCGATCGGCCGCCGATCGATCCAGGACTGATTCAGCGGTATTGTGCGCCCGCAGAGGCCGCCGACATCGATGCGCACGGGTCGAACTGGCGCGATCGCTTCCTGCGGTACTGGACGCTCAAGGAGGCGTATCTGAAGGCGCGTGGCCTCGGCATCTCGTTGCCGCTTCGGGAAATCAGCTTCGATCTCGATCCCCACGTGCGGATCACGTTTCTCGGGTCGCTGGCGGCCGCGTCAACCGACTGGACGTTTCAGTTGTCGCAGCCCACACATCGGCACCTCGTCGCGATCGCGGCATCAACCGTCGATGGCGTGGTCCCGGACATCAGGATCCAGCCGTACGCAGCAGGTTCGCTGGCCGCGTCTGGTGACGTGTCAAGTTGACCACGAAGCTCACGAAGGCCACGAAGGAAAACCCGACAAGTGGAAGAAGGATTTGAGACACCCGCTGACCTGGCGAGCCCGGCTTCGCCGGGCGTGATCTGTGAGCGGCAGCGACCCGACAAGACGGGATCTAAGACCTCGGGTTTCGTTTTCGCTCTCGGTCTCCAAAACGAAACCCGAGGTCTGCGTCTTGTCGGTCGCTGCCGCTCACAGATCGCCACGCCGCCGCAGGCGGCCGCCAGGTCAGCGCCGTCTTCGTGTCCTTCGTGTCCTTCGTGGTTCATCGCTCTTGGCACGTCACCAGACGCGGCCAGAAATCTCCTCGCACCGCACCAGACGCGGCCAGCAAGCTCTTGCCGAGCACCCCCTTCGCCAGCGCGCCCATCGAGCACTCCTGACATGAGCCTGTCATCCCCGCGCCTGCTCGCGACAAGCGATCTCCACCTGGCCCACAAAGCCAACCGCGAGGCCCTCGCGCATCTCGGCGAATACCCGCACGACTGGCTCGCGATCGCGGGCGACGTCGGCGAACGGCCCGAACATCTCGTGATCGCGCTTCAGGCGCTGGTTCCCCGATTCGCGCGGGTGGTCTGGACGCCGGGGAATCACGATCTCTGGTGTCCGCGTGACGCACCCGACCGGACGCGCGGACAGGCCCGCTACGACGAGCTCGTCGCGATCTGTCGTCAGTTCGGCGTGCTCACGCCCGAAGATCCGTATGTCGTCTGGCCGCCCGAGCCGTCGGTCGTCGTGGTCCCGATGTTCCTGCTCTTCGACTACAGCTTCCGGCCTCCTGAGGTGGCTGAACAGGACGCGGTCGCGTGGGCGCGCGCGAGCGCCGTCGTGAGCACCGACGAGCAGATGCTCGACCCGTCGCCGTGGCCGTCACGCGCCGCGTGGTGTCACGCGCGATGCGAGACCACCGAGGCCCGCCTCGACGCGCTGCCGCCCACTGCCGAGACCGTGCTCATCAATCACTGGCCGCTTCGCTACGATCTCGCCCGGGCGCCACGCGTGCCGCGCTTCTCCATCTGGTGCGGCACGCGGCGCACGGAGGACTGGCCGCGCCGCTTCCGCGCGCGCGCCGTCGTCTCCGGTCATCTGCACCTGCGGACGACGCTCTGGCGGCACGGCGTGCGCTATGAAGAAGTCTCGCTCGGCTATCCGCGCGACTGGCGGCACGAGCGCGGCATCGGCTGGTACCTGCGCGAGATTCTTCCGGCGGCGTCCGCGCACGCGTCGCGATTCGTGCCGCCGCGCGATCCGTACCGATAAGCACTGCGGTATGATCGCGCCCCGATGCGCAAGCTGCGCGTGCTCGTCTTGATGCACGACTATCAAGTCCCGCCGGCCGACGTCACCGGCCACGATCTCGAGACCGCGTCCTGGCGAACCGAATACGACGTGTTGCGCACGCTGCGTGACGAGCTCGGTCACGAGGTGCATCCGCTCGGCATCAAGGACGATCTCGCGGGCATCCGGCAGGCCAACGAAGAGCTCAAGCCGCACATTGCGTTCAACATGCTCGAAGCGTTCCACGAAATCGGGACCTTCGATCAGAACGTCGTCAGCTATCTCGAGCTCATCAGACTCTCGTATACGGGCTGCAACCCGCGCGGCATGCTGCTCGCGCGCGACAAGGCGCTCTCGAAGAAGCTCCTGCACTATCACCGCGTCCCGCTGCCCGAGTTCACGGTCGTCGCGCGCGGCCGGAAACCGAAGCTGCCCAAGCGTCTGACGTTCCCGCTCATCGTCAAGCCGCTCACCCAGGAGTCGTCGATCGGCATCGCGCAGGCGTCCGTCGTGCCGGACGACGCGAAGCTCCGTGAGCGCGTGCAGTTCATCCACGACTCGATCCGCACCGACGCGATCATCGAGCAGTTCGTCGACGGCCGCGAGCTCTACTGCGGCATCATCGGCAACCAGCGCGTGCAGATCCTGCCTGTCTGGGAGATGACGTTCGCGAACATGCCCGACACCCAGCATCGGATCGCGACCGAACGCGTGAAGTGGAGTTCGAAGTATCAGAAGAAGATGGGCATCGATACGGGCCTGGCGAAGGGCCTGCCGGAAGGGCTGCCCGAAAAAATCCAGCACATCTCGCGACGCGTGTACAAGATTCTTGAACTCAGCGGATACGCCCGCATCGATCTCAGGCTGGACGAGACCGGGCGGGTCTACGTCCTCGAGGCGAACCCGAATCCGCAAATCGCGAGAATTGAAGACTTTGCGGAATCGGCGGCCAAGGCCGGGATTCCGTATCCCGCCCTGCTGCAACGCATTCTGACCACGGGAATCCGATGGGAGCCGGATAGACTGGGATGAACACCGGCGTCCGGCGGTCAACAACGATGTGGATCAGGGCTGCGGCCATCATCGGTCTCGTGGGTCTCGGCGGGGGGCTACCGTCGACGTCCGCGACGGGGACGAGCGCCAATAGACGCTCGGCCCAAAGCTCGATACCGGTCATCGTCGAGCTGTTCACGTCCGAAGGCTGTTCGAGCTGTCCGCCGGCCGACACGTTGTTGATCGAGCTCATTCGCGAGCAGCCGGTGAAGGGCGCGACCGTCATCGGTCTCAGTGAGCACGTGGACTACTGGGATCGCCAGGGCTGGAAGGATCCATTTTCGGACCGGCTCTTCACCCAGCGCCAGTCGGCATACGCGAAGCTGGCGGGCGCCAACGACATCTACACGCCGCAGATCATCGTCGACGGCGTCGATCTCGTCATCGGCCACGACCGGCCCGCAGTGCTCGACGCCATTCGCCGCGCGGCGGGCCGCGAGAAACGACCCGTCACGCTCGAGTGGTCGGCCGACGTGTCTCGACTCTCGGTGGCTGTGGACCGGTCACCGCGAACCGCCAACGCGACTGTGTTTCTCGCGGTCACCGAAGACGGGCTCCGCACGTCGGTCAAACGCGGCGAGAACTCGGGCCGGATGCTCGACCATGCGGCGGTCGCGCGACGGCTGATTCAGATCGGCAAGACCGACAAAGACGGCGGATTCGAAGGTGTGGTGCCCGTGCCGATCGCGTCAGCGTGGAATCGTCCGAACGTGCGCGTCGTCGTGTTCGTGCAGAACGACAAGTCGGGACGCATCGAGGCGGCGTCCACCATCGGTCCGTAACGTCGACGGGCAACACCTCAGTCTTTCACCGCAAACCAGCGCTCATACAACTCCGGCCGCCGGTCCTTCATCAGGATTTGCCGCCCGTGTGATCGCGCGGCATCCGCGAGATCGACGTCCGCGATGAGGATGTGATCTTCACCGCGCGGAGCTCGCGCGCGGACGGCGCCTTCCGGTCCGCACACGAACGACTCGCCCGCGAAATGCAGACGGTCCTCGAGGCCCACACGATTACAGAGCGCGACGAAGTAGCCGTTCTGGAACGCGGCCGTGCACAGCTCGGCCTCGAAAAACCCGTCCGGCCACTCGTCCACCACGCCGGCCTGCGGGACGACGACGAGATCGGCGCCGCCCAGCGCAAGCGCGCGCATGTATTCGGGAAAGTGACGGTCGTAGCAGATGGCAACGCCCACGCGGCCGACGCGCGTGTCGTACACGGGCGCGCCGAGATCGCCCGGAGCGTAATACTGCCGCTCGTGAAAACAGGGGTATTCGGTGATGTGCACCATGCGCGTCCTGCCGAGCACCGTGCCGTCGGCATCGATCACCGGTGAGCAGTCGTACGTCGCCTCGCCTGCGCGTTCGAACACATTGAGAACGATGACAATCTCCAGCTCGCGCGCGAGCGCGGCAAACGCGTCCGTCGTCGGACCCGGTACCGGCTCCGCCAACGAACGCGGATCGCGATCGGGCGGATGCTGCGGATAGAAGCGCGAAAACGCCAGCTCTGCGAACCCGACCAGCTGCGCGCCTTCCGCCGCCGCGGCGCGCGCCGCCTCGAGTCCTCGCCGGACGTTACCGCGAAGATCGTCACTCGCGTGTTGTTGAATGAGAGCAACTCTCACTTGTTACTCATCTCCTGATGAGCCCGAATCCCTTCCGCCCTCGGCCTTTCCCCTTTTGCCTTTTGCCTTCTGCCTTTTGCCTTTCACCTTACGCCTCGCTGCGACAAATTCTCTCCCACGCCGGCAGCGGCAACGTGAGCGGCCAGTACTTCTTCCGAATCGCCACGACGCGGTCGAGGTACTCGGGCTTCTCCATGCCGCCGGACCGCAGACGATCGCGCATGCGCCGCAACTCGAAGCGGTACAGATCGTTCAGCGCGTCGCGGACGACGGTGGGCGGCGTCGACTCCAGTGGTCGCAAGCCGAGCGTCAGGAGTGCTTCGCCGAGCTCGTCGGGATACATCCACCGTTCATGACTCATGTATGATCCGGCGCAGTCTACCTGCTTCAAGGAGTCTCCCATGTTCCGCAGGATGTTCGCGCCGCTTCTGATGCTCGCGTTCGTGGTCGCGCTGCCGGCCGCCCAGCAGCAGGCAGGCGCGCCGTTGCCACCGGAAAAGATCGACACCGCGATGAACGCCAGGATCAAGGCCGAGGGCTTCGACCGGTCGCAGATCATGCGCATCGCGCACGTGCTCACCGACGTGTACGGCCCGCGGCTCACGGGCTCACCGAACTTCGACGACTCGGCGAAGTGGGCCATCAAGGAAATGGAGTCCTGGGGGATGAAGGGTTACCTGCATTCCTGGAAGTGGGGGCGCGAGGGCTGGCTCAATGAGAAGGCGTCCGGCCACATCGTCTCGCCGGTCAAGGACAACCTCGTGTTCGAAGTGCTCGCGTGGACGCCGTCGACGAACGGCACGGTGACGGGACCGGCGGTGCTGCTCGTCGCGCCGACTGGTCCTCCGGCGCCGGTTGCGCCTGAAGCGGCCGGCAACCGCGCTGGGGCCGGCCCGCCGCCCCTCCTCGGTCCTACGGAAGAGGAACTGACCGCCTACTTCACGAAGATGGCCCCGAAAGTGAAAGGCGCCATCGTGCTCGTCGGTGAGTCGCGGGTGGCGAACTTCCTCGAAGTCGAGAACGCCAAGCGGAGGCCCGACACGACGGCGCGCTGCCAGTACAGACTTCGATCCGGCCACTTGTCCGCCTCCCGATGCGGGTCGTGGCGGACGAGGCGGTCGAGGCGACGCGCCGGCCGCCGGAGGTCGCGGCGCACAGGCCGCCCGCAGCTGGCGGACCGGTCCGGCTGAGCGCCAACCAGGTGAGTCAGCGTGTTGGGGAGTTCCTGCTGAAGAACGGCGCGGCGGTGCGGATCAACGATTCAGGCCGGCGCCACCAGCAGATCATCGCCTTCTCGGGCGGCAACTACGTCGCCGCCAATACCGTGCCGACGGTCGTCCTGAGCAATGAACACTACGGACGCATCGCGCGGCTGCTGGGCCACGGGATCGAGCCGGCGGGCCGGGTGCTCGGCACCCCGCCTGAAGTCACGCTCGAGTTCACGATCGTGAACAAAACCTATCCCGGCGGGACGTCCTACAACGCGATTGGCGAGATTCCGGGCACCGACAAGGCCGACGAAGTCGTGATGCTCGGCGGCCATCTCGATTCGTGGCACTCCTCCACCGGCGCCACCGACAACGCGATCGGCTGCGCCATCATGATGGAAGCCGTCCGCATCCTCCAGGCGATCGGCGCCAAGCCGCGCCGCACGATCCGCGTCGCGCTCTGGGGCGGTGAGGAGCAGGGACTGCTCGGCTCGCAGGCCTACGTGCGCGACACGTTCGGATTCTTCGAGGATCAGTTGCCGGCGTATTCGAAGTTCAGCGGGTACTGGAACATCGACAGCGGCACCGGGCTCGTCCGCGGTGCGAACATCTTCGGACCGCCGGAGGCCGCGAAGGTACTCGCGCAGTTCATCAAGCCGTGGGAAGAGTTCAAGATGTACGGCGCGACCGCGACGAACAGCCGCAACCGCGGAGGCACCGACAGCACCTCATTCAACGAGGCCGGACTGCCCGGCATCGGCGGAGGCCAGGACACGATCGAGTACGGCAGCCACACGCACCACACCAACCTCGATTCGTTCGAACGGATTCTCCCGGACGATGTGAAGAAAAACGCGATCATCACCGCGTCGCTCATTTACCACATGGCGATGCGCGACGAGATCATGCCGCGTTTCCCGAAGGAACAGATGCCGGCGCGACCGGCCGGAAGAGGGGGCGGGGGGCAGTAAGAGAAATCTGGCAATTGGGCAATTTGTAATTTAGCAATTGGGCCGGCTCTCTCCGGAGCAGCTGGTCCAATTGCTCGGTTACGCAACTGCAAATCTTCGCCGCACCCGGCTGAACGTCAGGAACAGGGCGAATACGAGCGAGACCGCTTGCGCGATACCGCCGGCGTCGAGCGTGAAGCCACCCGACACATCCGCGCCCTGCGTGATGATCCACCACAGGTTCAAGGATGCGTGCAGTCCGATCGCGGGCCACAGGTTATTGAAGCGATAGACGATCCACGCGAAGAGCGCGCCGCCCGGCGCGAACACCGCGATCGTCGCGCCGATCCGAATGAACAAGTCATCCAGGCCGTGTGGCTGGAGTCCGAAACTCATCCGGATTAGCCGCCCTACGAGTTCCTCGTCGACATCTCGATGGTGCGCCAGCGCGAACGCCACGGCACTCACGACAATCGCCCAGCTCAGCGGCCACTGCGCGCGCGTCAGCAATTGCCTAAACAGAAAACCGCGGAACAGTACTTCTTCCGCGAAAGGCCCCAGCAGCACCGTACCGGCGAACACCGCAGGATCGATCGCATGTACCTGACCGAACGGCACGGCCAGCGCCATCGGCAACGTGGCGAGGAGCCCGAAACCATAGCCGCGGACCACTGACGATTCGAGACCCAGCTCACGCCAAGCCTCGTGCAGCGTCAGCCGGCGGATGAGAATCAGAACGAGAACAGCCGGACCGACCCAGACGAGCGTCTTCAGCAGCCCTTCGAACCAGACGTCGTCGAGCACCCGCCACGGCTGTGCCGACGCCCACCAGAACACTCGCGCGGCAGCGTAGGTGAAGAAAATCGCGCCAGCAGCCGAACGCCACTGCATCTGGCAATCAGGCCATCGAGTGATCCGAAATTGCTAAATTACAAATTGCTCAATTACCAGATTGCCCACTGAACGTCCGGTCCACCACTGAGAGATAGAGGCCGTTGAAGAAGAACCGGTAGGTGCCGTGCGGCTGCGACCGGTAGAGCAGCTCGTTGCCGAAGAGCAGCACGCGCCCCTTCCCCACCGTCGCTTCAGCCATCTGGATGCCCTTGTCGAGGTACTTCTGGCCCCACGCCCACCCGCTGCGAAGCGGCGCAGGGCTCGCGAACCAGGCGACGGCGCGGACGTCGGTCCCGGTTGCACCAGGGCTCACGCGCCAGACCGGACTGTTGTCGAAGAACACGTCCACCTCTTTGTCGTATCCGTGCGCGAGCGGATTCTGCGGATCGACTGCGACGCGGAGCACCGAGCCGGGCACGTAGTACTTCTCGCGCCCGAGCGGCCGGCCGTCTTCGACGAGGTGATTCGTGAGCGGCAGCTTGAGGGCCTGAATCAATCCATCGGCCGAGCTGCCGATGCCGATGACCGTGCCGCCTGCTTCGATGAACTGGCGAATCTTGTCGAGCGTCGCCGCCGTGATGCTGCCCTGCCGCCGGGCGAACTCTTCCGGAATCGGTTGCGGCGTGAACCCGGCCCTTCCGCCTGCGCGTCCCGCACCCTGACCACCGGCTTGTCCACCGGCGCCGCCGCCCCGGCCACCGGCCGCAGCCGGATTCTGTCCACGTCCCGCCGCCGCGCGGCTCGCCTTCACCACGGCCGCCGCCTCGCCCGCCCCCACCGCCGCCCATCGGCGAATCGTTGAAGACGAGCACGTCGAACTTCGCGTTGAGATTTCCGGCGTCGAGATCGGGCGGAAAGACGACTTCAAACGGGAACTCGAAGTTCTCGAAGATCAGGCGCGTCCAGCCCGACGGCATGCTGCCGCCGTACTGATCGTAGAGACCAATGCGTAACTTGCGGAGCTTCGCCGACGGGCCAGTCGGCGCTGTCGTCGCCGCCTCGAAGTTGACGCCCAGATCGGAAGCGGCTTTCTGCAGGATCGCGCGCGTGGTCGGTTTGGCCGCGACGTAGAAGGTCCCGAGTCCCATCGGGCCGTTCGACAGCCACATCACGTCCTCGCCGGCGGCGACCAGACGGTTCACGGCGATGAAGCTGTCGTTCACTTTGCGGCTGAAGTAGTACCCCACCGGCGTCTGCCCGCCGCGGATCGCGCCGGCCGGCATCTTCGCGAAGTCGGTCAGTTTCTCGAACGGGCCGTCGAACCCGTCGAGGATGCGGTCGAACTGCACACCCATCTGGTACGCGAGCGTGTAACCGGCGGCATCATACGGCGCGGTCGGCGGCGCGCCCGGATATGCGATGTCGTCCGGATGGTCCTGCGGCTCGAACATGTCCATGATGTGCGGGCGGAAAGGCTGCGCCGACTTCACGACGTACGAACCCGCTGGATATTGTTTGCCCGCGACGGTGAACGCCGCGGTCGACCGGTGGATCGTGATGCCGGCCTTGATGAGCGTATTCACGAACCGCGTCGCCGTGCCGAAGTCGTCCTGATTCGCCGGCAGGATGTAGCCGCGGGGATCGCGCAGCTCGGGCGCGGTGAGCGCGGCATAGAGCTGCGGATTCGCCCCGCCGCCTCTACCGCCTCCTCCGCCTCCGCGGCCGCCGCCGGCCGCTTCGGCGGGACTTTGGCCTCCCGAACGGCCGGCCAGCTCGGACTGGAGCCGCTCCATCCGGTGGGGTGTGAACGTCCAGTGATCCTCGCTGCCCCACTTCATCTCGTCGCGACCCATCACGTAGATGTTGTAGAGGGTGGGCTCGCGATACCGCGACGCGAAGTCGAGGATCGCGCGGTTGGCGGTCATCGAGTACTCGACCGACTGCCGCATTTTCCATTCGGCCTGCGGCTTGATCGGCCACCAGAGGTTCGAATCGCCGAGCTGGCGGTTGGCGATGAACGGAATATTGATCGGCGCCGGATTGCCGATCGTCTCCGTGAGGATCCCGATGATGTTGTGGAAGTGCGCCGTGGTGCGGATCCCGCCGTTGAACCAGGTCGAATACGGGGCGCCGCGCCGCTGCGTCACGCCGGGCTTGCCCTCGGCGATGAACCGCATCGCCATGTGCGCGCCCACGACGTCGATGCCCGCGACCGCGCCGGGGTGGAAGTTGTAGTTGAACGGATCGCGGAACGGCGGGGCGAACATCACCGTGCCCTGCGGCCCGGTCTGATGGTGGTTGTACATGATCTGCGGAATCCACTCGCGGTACATGATCCGGTTGATATGCGTGGACTCGGGGAGCGCCGCCATGTAGAAGTCGCGGTTGTCGTCGTGACCCGCGTAGTGGTTGTAGAGCACGGGGATGTTCATGGTGCCGTGCTTCATGTACCAGTCGGACACGAGATCCATCCCGTCCGGATTCACGAGCACCGCCAGCAGGATCACGTCATCCAGAATGCGCATCGTCTCCGGATCGGTCCGCGACGTCATCTGGTACACGAGCTCGAGGAGCTGCTGCGCGCCAAGCGTTTCATTGGCGTGCAGGCCGCCGTCGATCCAGACGACCGCCTTGCCTTCGCGCGCAAGCGCCCGCGCCTGATCGTCGGTGAGCCCCTCGGCAAGCGCGAGCCGCCGCGAGATGTCCTTGTAGCGCGCGATCCGTTGATGATTGGCCGGCGACGTGATGATCGCCATCAGCATCGGCCGCTTCAGGGACGTCTGGCCGATCTCCTCGAGCTTCAGGCGGGGCGACTGCTTCTCGAGCTTGCGCCAGTACGCCATGAGCTGCTGGTAATTGGCGAGGAAGTAGTCGTCGCCGACCTCGTGCCCCCACTCCTCTTTCGGCGTCGCCACGCGCTGCGCCGCCGGCGGCGCCTGCGCGGTCTGCGACGGATTGGCCGGCCGTTGCGTCTGCGCGATCACGCCGGCGCCGACCGACGTGACGAAAAGTGCGGGCAGAACCAGACGACGGGTGATGCGCATGAGCAGATCCTCCGGAGGCGAGAACGTCACACTAACACGAAGGGCCCGGCGGTCTAAAAACCTCCGGGCCCTTCGTGAACTTCGAACTTCGAACTTCGAACTTCAAACTTTAGCGCACGTTGCAAAATCGATCGTAGCAGCCGGCTTAAGCCGGCCCTTGGCGGGCTGAAGCCCGCCAGCTACGTCAGTTTCTGCAACTCGCTCTTAGAACCCTCGGAACCCCGGAACCCCAGTTCGAAGTTCGAAGTTCTAAGTTCGAAGTTTCGTTATTGCCCCATTCCCGCCTTCATCCCGTCCGCGACGGACAGATACAAGCCGTTGAAGAAGAACTTGTAGTTGCCGTGCGGCTGGGTGCGGAACAGGAGGTCGTTGCCGAAGACGAGGACGCGCCCCTTGCCGACATTCGTCTCGACGATCTGGATGCCCTTGTCGAGATACTTCTGACCCCACGCCCAGCCGCTGCGGAGCGGCGTTGGGCTGGCGAACCACGCGACGCTGCGAACTTCTCCGCTGCCGGCCGACGGATTGATCCGCCAGACCGGGCTCTCGTCGAAGAAGACGTCCGTCTCGCTGCCATACCCGTGCGCCAGCGGATTCTTGGGATCGACCGCGACACGCAGCACCGAGCCCGGCACGAAGTAGTCCGCGTCCTGGACCGGCTGGCCGTCCGGCTTGATGAGGTGGTTGCTGAGCGGCAGCTTGAACAAGCTGATCGCGCCCTCAGACGCCCCGCCAATCGCGATCACGGTGCCGCCTTCGTCGACGAACTGCTTGATCTTCTCGAGGGTGGCCGGCGTGACGTTCCCACGCCGGCGCGTGAATTCCTCGGAATAGTCCGCGCGAGCCGGACGCTTGTCGTTGGGATCGCGTTCGGCCTGTGCCCCGCCGCCACGGCCACCGCCGCGACCGGCTGGAGGCGCATCAGCACCGCCGGCCGGAGGCGCATCAGCGCCGCGGCCGCCGCCGCGCCCGCCACCGCCACCCGAGCTCAAGCCCGCATCGTTAAAGACCAGTACGTCGTACTTCGCGCGAAGATTGCCCGCGTCCAGCATCGGCGGGTAGACGACCTCGAACGGGAACTCGAAGTTCTCGAGCAGCAGCCGTGTCCAGCCCGCCGGCATGCCGCCGCCGTACGTGTCGAACAATCCGATGCGCAGCTTCCGGAGCTTCGCGGACGGACCGGTCGGCGCCGTCGCCGCGCTTTCGAAGCTCACGCCGAGATCGGCCACGGCCTTCTCCAGGATCGCCCGCGTCGTCGGTTTGGACGCGACGTGGAACGTGCCATAGCCCAGGGGTCCGTTCCAAAGCCACGTCACATCCTCATTGGCGTTGAGCAGACGGTTGATCGCAATGAAGCTGTCGTTCGACTTGTGGGAGAAGTAGTACCCGGCGGCGCTCTGCGCGCCGCGGATCGAGCCTGCGGGCGGCTTCGCAAAGTCGGTCAGCTTCTCGAACGGCCCGTCGAAGCCGTCGAGAATGCGATCGAACTGCACGCCCATCTGATACGCCAGCGTGTAGCCGGCGACGTCGTACGGCTGAATCGGTGGTGCGCCCGGATACGGGATGTCGTCCGGGTGATCCTGCGGCTCGAACATGTCCATGATGTGCGGGCGGAACGCCTGCGCGGCTTTCACGACGAACGAACCCGCCGGATACTGTTTACCCGCGACGGTGAACGACGCGGTCGCGCGATGGATCGTGATCCCGGACTTCATCAAGGTGTTCACGAAGCGCACCGACGTGCCGAAGTCGTCGTGTCCCGCCGGCAGGATGAACCCGCGCGGATCGCGGTGCTCTGGCCCGCGCAGCGCGGTCCACAGCGCTTCGTTGCCGCCACCACCGCCTCGTCCGCCACCACCACCACCGCCGCCGCCCGCGGCACCGGCGCGACCGCCTCCGGCAGCGGCCCCAGCAGCGGCCGGCATCGAGGCTCGAATCCGCTCGAGCTTGTGCGGCATGAACGTCCAGTGATCTTCGCTGCCCCATTTGATCGAGTCAGCGCCCATCCGGTAGATGCGGTAGAGGAGCGTCTCGCGATAGCGCGAAGCGAGATCCAGAATCGCGCGATTGGCGGTGATCGAGTAGTCGATCGAGTTCCGGAACTTCCACGGCTGCGGCGCGATCGCGAAGAAGTTGTTCGAGTCGGCGATGTGCCGATTCGGCATGAACGGAATCGACTGGCCCGGCGTCGGGCTGCCGATCGTCTCCGTCAGGATTCCCACCTGATTGTGGAAATACGCCGTCGTCCGCAGGCCGCCGTTCCACCAGGTCGAATAGCTCGCGCCGCGGCGCGACGTCACGCCCGGTTTGCCCTCGGTGATGAAGCGCGTGTGCATCGCCGCGCCCACGAGATCGATCCCCGCGATGACGAGCGGATGGATGTTGAAGTTGTGCGGATCGCGGAACGGCGGCGCGAACATGACCGACCCGGCGGGACCCGACTGGTGGTGGTTGTACATGACCTGCGGGAACCACTCGCGATACATGATCCGGCTCATGTTCGTGGTCTCGGGCAGCGCATTCATGTACGAGTCGCGGTTGTTGTCGTGGCCCGCGTAGTAGTTGTAAAGGCCCGGATGCCCGCCCGTCGTACCGGTGTGCTTCATGTAGGCGTCCGAAACGAGATCCATCCCGTCCGGATTCGCCGAGACGACGAGCACGATGACGTCGTTCAGGATTCTGGTCGTCTCGGCGTCGGTCCCTGACACCAGCTGGTAGACGGTTTCGAGGAGCTGTTGCGCGCCAAGCACTTCGGACGCGTGCAGCCCGCCGTCGATCCATACGACCGACTTGCCGTCGCGTGCGAGCGCGCGCGCCTGTTCGTCGGTCAGGCCTTCGGCGAGCGACAGGCGCCGCGAGATGTCCTTGTACTTCGCGAGGTTCTTGTAGTTTTCGGGCGCGGTGATGATCGCCATCAGGTGCGGCTTCTTCATCGCCGTCCGCCCGATTTCCTCGATGTGGATCCGCGGCGATTCCTTCTCGAGCTTCCGCCAGAACGCCGTCAGTTGCTGGTAGTTGGCGAGGAAGTAATCGTCACCGACGTTGAAACCCCACTCCTCTTTCGGTGTGGTGATGCGTGCGGCGGCGGCCTGGGGCGCCGCTGGCCGCGGCGGCGCCGCGGTCGTCGTTTGCGCCTGACCTGATGCTGATGCCAGCTGCGAGAGCGGGACGATCCCGGCGGCCACCAGCGCGAGCACAAACGCCAGCAGGAAATTTGGTTTGACTGTTCGCATTGCTTTCTCCCCCTCCGGAGAACGAAACGATAGCAGAAATGACCTCTGAGGTCGTTTTACGAGCAACAGAAAAAACGACCTCAGAGGTCTTTTCCGCGCCGGCTCCAGTTCAGCACGAGCGCGACCGCCGCCAGCGCGATCCCGACCACATCCGCAACCGGCGCCGCATAAAACAGACACAAACCTCCAGTACCGGCCAGAACCCGTTCGATGAGTGTCGCCCGGCGGAAGGCCCGCCCGCTGAAAGCCATCGCGAGCGCCGCGACCCCGACCGCCGCTGTCAGGCTGCTGATCGCCACGTCACCCCAGCCGGATCGCAACAGCAGACCCAGCCCGCGCGCATCGAGCGTGAACGCGAACGGGACGAGGAAGGCCGGCAGCGCGTATTTCCAGGTCAACATCATCGTGCGGAAGGGACGCCCGCCCGTGATCGCGGCCGCGGCGAACGGCGCGAGCGCCGTCGGCGGACTCACTTCCGAGAGCACCGCGTAATAAAAGATGAACATGTGCGCCGCCACCGGCGCGACGCCGACCTGCGTCAGCGCAGGGACGACCATGACCGCGGAGATGATGTAGGACGCCGTCACAGGCACGGCCAGCCCGAGAATCCAGACCGCCGCCGCGGCAAAGACAACCGTGAGCGGCAGAGACCCGCCGGCAAGGCCCACGATCAAACCCGCGGCACGCAAGCCCAGGCCCGTGAGCGTGACGACGCCGACGATGATGCCCGCCACCGCGGTGGTCGCGAGGACGGGCAACACGTCTTCGCCGCCGGCAACCAGAGCGCGCGTGAGCCGGCGCGGCGTCAAAGGCCCGGTGTCGTCAACTGGTAACTCCGGTTGACTGGGCGCGTTGTCTCCTACAGTTGCACTGTGCGTTGCTAACCGGGGTTGCGCGCCGAGGTTCGCTACGAAGCTCAGCGCCACCGCCGCGATCGTCGCCCAGAACACGGCGCGAAACGGCGTCATGCCGATCGCCATCAGCACCGCGACGACCAGGAGCGATGAGAAATGCAGATACGCGACAGGTGTAGGCCGGGGCTTTAGCTCCGGCAACATGCCGGGGCTAAGGCCCCGGCCTACCTCGGTCCGCTCGCCCTGGATCATCAACAGGATCGACAGGTAGTACAGGAGCGTCGGAATCGTCGCCATGATGAGCACCTGCAGATAAGAGATCTGCAGGTACTCCGCGATGAGAAAGGCTGCGGCGCCGAGCGTCGGCGGCGAGAGCAGCGCGCCGATCCCGGACGCGGCGAGCATGGCTCCGGCCGGCTCGGCCGCGAACCCGACGCGCTTCAGAATCGGCCACGCGACCGATCCGAGCGTCACCGTCGTCGCGACGCCGGACCCCGACACGGTGCCCAGCAGAAACCCAGCCAACGTCACCGAACGCCCGGCGGCCGCCGCTGGATTCGCGCCGCGCGACGACGCGATCGCGAGCGAGAAGTCGAGGAAGAATCTTCCCGCGCCGGAATACTCGAGGACCGCACCGTAAACCGTGAAGAGCACGATGTAGGTCACCGCCACATCCAGCGGCAACCCGAACATCCCCTCGAGCGTCATGTACAGATTGCCGATGAGCCGCGGCAGGTCGTAGCCGCGGTGGGCAATGCCGCCAAGACCGATCGCGCCGAGCGCCGGGCCGGCGAACGCGTACGCCAGGAACGCGACCGCGGAGATTGGAAGGATCCACCCAGTTGTCCGCCGCGCGGCTTCGAGCACGGCCGCCATGGCGAGGACGCCGCACAGCACATCGCCACCGGTGGGATTGGTGGCGCGATAGAGGAATGGATCGCCGTTCGCGAGCGGCCAGCCGAGACCGAGCAGCGCCGCGATCACCCAGAGCGTGTCGATCGCCGGGCCCCACCTCCCGCGCGTGCTCTTCACGCGCATCGTCGCCCAGACTCCGATGAGCAGCATCAGCGGCCGGTAGACTTGCGGGCTGATGACGACGAGCACCCAAACGAGTGCGAGGGCGCTCAGGAGAAAACAGAAGACACCAGCCACGAGCGGGGAGAGCGTATCCGAAGAGCAAAATCCGAGAGAGCGTGAATACCGGCGGGGTTAGTCCGGACCTAACTTTGCGAGCATCCGGGCGACGCCTGCGTGGGCGTCGGTACGACGGGTACGGCGGGTCCGAGGAACCTTCTGTCGCTCGCCATCTTCCTTAAGCTTTAGCGTGAGGATGGACGACTTAGAGCTATGTGATCTGACGAAGGTGCGGCCTTGAGCGCGCTCGAGTCAGCCGAAGCCGGCCAGACGAATGCTTGGAACCTGCTCTTAGAAAAAACAGATGACGGGAATCAGGTTCCGCGGACCCGCCGTACCCGTCGTACCGACACGCGAAGCGTGAGCCGGTTCGCGAAGCAACCGGGTGCGCGAAGAACTCTTTGTTCTTATTTCCACCCATGTGCCTTGTAGTACTTGACCGCCCCTGCATGAAACGGGGCCGACGAGACGTCTTCACCCGGCGGCACCGCGAGGTGCCGGGCTTCGGGATGCGCGGCGACGAGCGCATTCTTCTCATCGAAGAGCAAGCGGACGATGTCGTGAATGAGCGCGTCGTCGAGCGCCGACGACGCGACGAGGAAATTGGTAACGCCGATGACGGGCACGTCACCCGCGAGGCCGCGATAGGTTGCCGCCGGAATGGACGTCAGGCGATACAGCCCCTTGCCGTAGTCCCGCTGGAGGCGCGGCAGCAGATCGTCCTGCGGCACGAGCGCGATGGTCATACCCGGCGTTGCCGCCAGTTCCTGAACGGCCGGCGTGGGCACGCCGCCACTCCAGAAGAACGCGTCGAGCTTGCCGTCCTTAATCGCGCCGGCCGATTCCGAGGCGCCCAGGGAATGACGCGTGATGCCGCGGCGCGGGTCGACGCCCGCTTCGCCCAGGATCCGGTCGGCGATGACCTCCGTGCCGCTGCCGGGCGATCCTGTCGAAACGACGCGTCCTTTTAGGTCCGCGAGCCGCGTGATGCCGCTCCCCTGTTTGACGACGACGTGCGTGTAGTTGGTATAGAGCGGGGCGAGTGTGCGGATGCTGCCGATAGCGCCGCTTTCCTGAAACGGGCCACGGCCCGACACGGCTTCTGCTAGCGTGTCGGCCAGCGTGAACGCCAGGTCGACTTTTCCGAGGTGCAGCAGCTTGAGATTGTCGACGGCGCCGCCCGTCGCTTCGGCGGTCGCCCGCACGTTCGGCAGTTTTTCCGAGATGAGCCGCGCGAGCGCGCCGCCGTACGGGTAGTAGACGCCGCCCGTTCCACCCGTGCCAATCGAAATGAAGCGGACGCTGCTCGAAGAGCCTCCGCCGCACGCGGTCGCTGCCGCGGACGCGACGAGTGCGAGGACAGAGACGTAGCGCAGGGAGCTCTTGCGAAACGTCGCACCGCGCGAGGCGGTTGGTCGTCTGGAGGTCATCGCGTGACTGTACCCCTAGCCAAGAACTCCCCTCCAGCAACCTGTGAGGGTCTGAAGATCGCGCCCGTTTCCGCGCAGTTCCAGCCTTCGCAAGGAACGCAAATCTGTGATCCAAGGCGGCGTCGAAGCTTATACGAAAACGTGATTCTCGCCGATAAGTACTAGGGAAATTGGGTTATAGTTGATCGGGTCAGGAGCGGAAAATTTTGATGGTCAGTGCCAAATGGGTCTTGGTGAGCGCCGGGTGTCTAGGTGTAGCCTTGGCAGCCACCACCGGTCTGGCTGAACGGTCCCCTCGCGTGAGCTCGATGCCTCTCGTGAGCTCACACCAAACGACCTCCTCGCAAGCGCCCGCGACTCCACGAACACCACAGACGACGGCGGCCCCGGCCGCACCCGACCTGACGAAGATCGTTCCCACGTACTGCATCAACTGTCACAACGACGAGTTGAAGCGCGGCGATCTCTCGTTCGTGAAGTTCGATCTCACGCGGGCGTCGCAGAATCAGGAAGTCGTGGAACGGATGATCCGCAAGCTTGCGGCCGGCATGATGCCGCCGCCCGGCTCGCGGCGTCCGACGCCCGAGCTGTACCAGGCGTTCCTCACGAGTCTCGAAAGCAAGATGGACACGGCGGCCGCGGCGCGTCCCAATCCGGGCGCCCGCGTGTTCCAGCGGTTGAATCGCGCGGAGTACGCGCGCGCCGTGCGCGACCTGCTCAACCTCACGATCGAGGCGGGCTCCTGGCTGCCCCTCGACTCGATGAGCGCCAACTTCGACAACATCGCGGACGAGCAGGGGCTCTCGGCCACGCTCCTCGAGTCGTACCTCAATGCCGCGGGCGACATCAGTCGCATGGCCGTCGGCGACAGGACGGCGCCGGCGATCGATCGCACCTACACCAACACGAGCTACATGTCCCAGCATCCGTGGGATCAGCTCGAGGGCGCCCCGCACGGGACGCGCGGCGGGATGGTCGTCGATCATGTGTTCCCGGCCGACGCCGAATACGTGTTCGCCGTGAACGTCATCTCGGGTGACAACACGCGGCTCGAAGACATCGACATCTCGATTGACGGCGAGCGCGTGGCGCTCATCCGGTACGAAAACGGCCAGCAGCGCGACGCGGACGGGCGCGGCGCGAAGCCGATTCCCACCGAGCCGGTGTTCATCAAGGCCGGCCAACACAAGGTCGCCGCGACGTTCGTGCGCCGCTCCGACGGTCCGTACGAAGATTTGATTCGCCCGCACGACTGGTCCTACGCCGGCGGTGGCTCCGGCGGCACGGGGATCACGACGCTCCCGCATCTTCGCGATCTGCTCGTCAAGGGACCGTACAAGACGACGGGCCTCTCCGAGACGCCCAGCCGGAAGAAGATCTTCAGCTGCCGCCCGACGAGCTCGGCGGAGGAGCGGCCCTGCGCACGAACCATCGTGACGCGGCTCGGCGGCGAAGCGTACCGGCGGCCGCTCTCGGCGAAGGAAATCGACAGCATCATGCCGTTCTACGACGCCGGCGCCGCCAAGGGCGGCTTCGAGGGCGGCGTGACGACGGCGATCGAGGCGCTGCTCTCGAGCGTGCACTTCATCTTCCGCCTCGAGCGCGAGCCGGCAAACGTCAAGCCCGGCGCCATCTACCGGATCAACGATTACGACCTCGCCTCGCGGCTGTCCTTCTTCCTGTGGGGCTCGCCGCCCGACAAGGAGCTGCTGACGCTGGCGAGCCGCAACGAGCTCGGCCTCACGCCGACGCTCGAAAAGCAGGTGCGGCGGATGCTGGCCGATCCGCGGAGCGAAGCACTCGGCTCGCGATTCGCGGCGCAGTGGCTGCGGCTCCAGGACATCGAAAAGGTTCATCCGGATCCGAACTTCTTCCCGAACTTCGACGACAACCTCGCGGCGATGATGCGCCGCGAGACGGAGATGTTCTTCAATTACCTCGTGCGCGAAGATCGCAGCATCCTCGACCTCTACCGCGCCGACTACACCTTCGTGAACGAGCGGCTCGCCCGCCACTACGGATTCCCGGGTGTCGCCGGCAACGAGTTCCGCAAAATCCAGTACCCGGACAACACGCGCCGCGGCGTTCTCGGCCAGGGCAGCGTGCTGGTGCAGACCTCGTACGCCAACCGCACGTCACCCGTGCTGCGCGGCAAGTGGGTCATGGAAGTTCTGATGGGCACGCCGCCTCCGCCGCCGCCGATGGACGGCTCGGTGGCTCCGCTCGAAGAGACCGCCGAGGCCAAGAACGGCAAGATCCTGACGACTCGCGAGCGGCTCGAGATGCACCGGGCGAACCCGACGTGTAATTCGTGCCACCGGTTCATGGATCCGATTGGGCTCGCGCTCGACAACTTCGACGTCACCGCCAAATGGCGCCAGCGCGAGAACGGCAGCGAGCTCGACACGAAGGGCGATTACTACGACGGCACGCCGGTCTCGACGCCGGAGGAGCTCTCGGCCGTGCTGCTCAAGCGTCCGACGCCGCTGCTCCGGACGTTCACCGAAAACCTGCTCGCGTACGCACTTGGCCGGCGAGCCGAGTACTACGATCAACCGGCGGTGCGCGCGATTGTGAAGAACGCCCAGGCGAACGACCTCCGGATGTCGTCGTTCATTCTGGGCGTGGCGATGAGCGACGCGTTTCGGATGAAGCGCGCCGGAGAGACGACCGTAAAACGCTAACGCACGACCGCAGGGCGGACCCGGCACCGGTCCGCTGACACAAGAGGAGACGGAGATCATGTCGTTCATCACTGGAAAGCACCTGCCCCGACGGACCTTCCTTCGCGGTATGGGCGCCACAGTGGCGTTGCCGTTCCTGGACGCGATGGTCCCGGCCGGCGGTCTCAGCCGGACGCTGCGCGCCGCCACCGCCGCCGCGAGCCCGACGCGGCTCGTCTGTGTCGAGGAGGTGCACGGCCTTGCCGGATGCACGACATTCGGTGCGAGCAAATTCCTGTACGCGCCGGAAAAAGTCGGCCGCGACTTCACGCTCGTGCCCGACAACCCGCTGAGCACGCTCGAGGCGTATCGTGAGTACCTCACGATCATCAGCAACACCGACGTGCGGATGGCCGAAGCGTTCAACGCGCCGGAAATCGGCGGCGACCACTTCCGGTCGAGCGCGGTGTTCCTCACGCAGGCGCATCCGAAACAGACGCAGGGCTCGGACATCTGGGCGGGCACGTCGCTCGACCAGGTGTACGCTCAGCGCTCCGGCCAGAGCACGCCGCTCCCTTCGATGCAGTTCTGCATCGAGAACCTCGACCAGGCCGGCGGCTGCACCTACAACTACTCCTGCGCCTACACGGACTCGATCAGCTGGGCCTCGCCCAACGAGCCGCTGCCGATGATCCGCGACCCGCGCGTCGCGTTCGACATGCTGTTCGGATCGGGCGGCACGGCCGAAGTCCGCGCGTCCCGGCGCGCGACCCGGCGCAGCATCCTCGACTGGATCCAGGGTGAAGCCGCGAGCGTCCGAGGCCAGCTCGGCCCGGCCGACCGCATGCGGCTCGACCGGTACCTCTCCAACGTGGACGAGGTCGAGCGGCGCATCAAGATGATCGAAGCGCAGAACACGAGCGGCGAAGCGCGGGAGCTCCCCGATGCGCCTCCGGGCGTGCCCGACTCGTTCTCCGAACACATGCGGCTGCTCTTCGACCTGCAGGTGCTCGCGCTGCAGACCGACATGACCCGCGTCATCTCGTTCAAGACCGGCCGGGACGCCCAGAACCGCGTGTTCCCGGAAAGCGGCTCCAGCCAGCCGTTCCACCCGGCGTCGCATCACGGGAACAACGATGCGCGGATCCTGGAATTCAACAAGATCTGCAAGTACCGCGTGAGCCAGATGGCGTACTTCCTCGAGAAGATGAAGACGACCATGGACGGCGACAAGAGCCTGCTCGACAAGACGATGATCGTCTGGGGCTCGCCGATGGCCGACCCGAACGTGCACAACCATCGCCGCTGCCCGCTCGTGCTCATGGGCCACGCCGACGGCCAGCTCAAGGGCGGCCTGCACCTCAAGACGCCCGATGGGTTGCCGATGGCCAACGTCATGCTCACCGTCCTGCACAAGCTCGGCATGGACGACGTGAAGACCTTCGGCGACAGCACCGGCGAGTTCAATGTGACGGACGTCGCATAGGGTTATCGGACGCGCCTCGGGCGCGTCCCGCCGGAGCGGAGCGGGGCGTTGGGGCCCCGCGAGCGACGGCGATGGGGGGTCCGGCGGGGCGAAGCCCCCCGGTTGGTTAATGAGGAGATCGGTCATGAGACGCTCCCTGCAGGTTGCGTTCGTAATGTGTCTGGCTCCGGCGATCGTCGCGGCCCAGTCGGCCGCGCCCGTCGCCGATGCCGCGCGTCGCGGACAGGTCGAAACCGTCCGCACGCTGCTCAAGCAGGGTGCGGACGTCAGCGCCGCGCTCGGCGACGGCATGTCGGCGCTGCACTGGGCAGGCGAACGCGGCGACCTGGCGATCGCCGAAATGCTGATCTACGGCGGCGCCAACGTCGAAGCCGTCACCCGCATCGGCGCGTACACGCCGCTGCACCTGGCGGCCAAGGCCGGCAGCGGCCCCGTCGTGCGCGCGCTGCTCAAGGCGGGCGCCAACGCCAATGCGAAATCGACGAACAGCGGCGTCACCGCGCTCCACCTCGCGGCCGGCGCCGGCAGCGTGGACGCCGTCACGGCGCTCCTCGACAAGGGCGTGGACGTGAACTCTCGTGAGGGCGAGTGGGACCAGACGCCGCTCATCTTCGCCGCATCGCAGAATCGCATCGACGTGGTCAATCTCCTCATCAAGCGCGGCGCCGACGTCAAAGCCGCGAGCAAGGCCGTGGACCTCGGCCGGCAGCAGCAGACCGATCGCGCGGCCGTGCAGCTCCAGCGGCGCATCATCGAAGCGACGGTACCGAAGGGGCAGGAGCCGACGGCCAGTCAGCAGCAGGCGGCCGTGCAGGCCGCCCGTGAGTTCTACGCGACGGGCAAGATGCCCGACCTTCCGGCTCCGGCGGCCGGTGCCGCGGCCGGCGGACGCGGAGGCCGGGGTGGCGGCGGCGGAGGCCAAGGCGGCGCGCCGAATGCCGACAACGCGGCGGCGGGCGGCGCGCGCGGTGGCGGCGGCCAGGCCGGAGTCGCTCAAGGCCAGGGCGGTCTCAACGAAGACGGACCCGCGCCGGCGATCTCCGCCAAGGGCGGCATGACCGCGCTGCACCACGCCGCGCGTCAGGGCTACGTCAAGGCCGCGACCGCGCTGCTCGACGCCGGGGCGGACGTCAACCATAAATCTGCGGATGGCAACACGCCGCTCCTGATCGCGCTCATCAACGGCCAGTTCGACGTCGCGATGCTCTTCGTCGAGAAAGGCGCGAAGCCGAACGTCGCGTCCGACGGGCTCGGCATCACACCGCTCTGGGCCACGATCAACACGCGCTGGCAGCCGCGCACGCGCTTCCCGCAGCCGCAGGAAATGGAGCTGCAGAAGGCCACCTACCTCGACGTGATGCGAGCGCTGCTCGAGGCGGGCGCCGATCCGGACGCGCGCATCAAGGTGCACCCCTGGTACATGGTGTACACGGGTTGCGGTAACGGTAATTGCGGCCTCACCAACACGATCGGCTCGACGGCATTCTGGCGCGCCGCCTACGGCACCGACGTCGATGCCATGAAGTTGCTCGTGAAGTACGGCGCCGATCCGAACATTCCGACGATGGCACCCGCGGGTCGCGGCGGTGGTGGCGGCGGCGGACGCGGCGGCGGAGGTGGACGCGGCGGCGGTCCGGCACCGGGTGGCGAGGCTGCGGCGCCTCAGGCACCGCGGGCGGATCCATCAGGGCTGCCGACGGTACCGACGGGCGGACCCGGGGTGTACGCGCTTCACGCGGCGGCGGGCGTCGAGTACGGTGAGGGTTTCGCGGGCAACGCCCACCGGCATGCGCCGGAAGGCTGGATGCCGGCGGTGAAGTACCTGGTCGAAGAGCTCGGCGCCGACGTGAACATGCGTGACAACGACGGATACACGGCACTCCATCACGCTGCGGCGCGCGGCGACAACGAGATGATCAAGTACCTCGTGTCGAAGGGCGCCGACGTGAAAGCCGTGAGCCGCAACGGACGCACGACCGCCGACATGGCGAATGGACCGGTCTCGCGCATCTCGCCGTTCCCGGACACGATCGCGCTCCTCGTGAGCATGGGCGCGATCAACAATAACCGCTGTCAGTCCTGCGTGCCGTAACGCCCGCTGACATCGGCACCGGTCTTCGAAGGGCGGTCGGTTTTCCGGCCGCCCTTTTCATTTGCACGGCCGTCTTATTCTTGTCAGAGGTGACCTATGAGACACGCGAGAGTGCTGCTGAGTGCCGTGATCGTGCTCTGCGCCGCGGCCGCGCTTCGCGGAAGCGGTCCGGTCGGCATCTTCGGCATCGTCGAGAAGGTCGTGTTCGAGCCGGACGATCGCGCGCCCGAGCGCGTCCAGATCTTCGGCGCGTTTGCGTACGTGGACGGCAACGAGCAAACGACGATCGTCACGTCCCCCGCGAAGCGCGGGTATCTGTATTTCAAGCTCCCCGCGACGGCCGAAAACAACGCGACGCCGCGCGAAATCGAAGCCGCGAAGGTGGAGTGGGCGGATCTCAAGGCGGTCGCCGGTACCGGCCAGGCCGTGGGCTTCGGTCAGTGGGGGTACATCTCCGGATTCGGGCAGCTCTCGCCCGATGCCCAACCCGTTCTGCCGGCCGTCATCCTCGAACGGAAACCTGGCGGCGGACGTGCGACCGATCTCCGCGTGCGTCCGATCACTGAACCACCCGCGTCGCCTGCGACGTATCACCCCAATGCGGGCGTCGTGAAACTTCCGGAAACCGGCAACCACGCCGCCATCGTCAAGGAGCTTCGCGCGGCCCTGAAAAGATGATCGGTCGCGGTCACGATCCGTTCGAGGAGTGCTACTCTGGTGCCGAACAGGAGCGGAACGAATTGCGATGACCGCGTTGCACCAGCAGTGGATTGACGCCTACGACCGAGTGAAAGACCTGCCAGACGACGAGCTGGTTCGGACCATCTACAAGACAAAGATCCGCAACACCCTGATGAAGGCGCGCCAGCGCCGAAACCAGAATCGCGTACGCGTCATCCTGGTCGCGCGGCGCGGCAGGTCGGTGAAGGCGCTGACACGGCGCGATCGGCGGATCGCCGAGGCGCTTCACAAACGCGTGCAGGAACAAGGATACCCGACCCACTACGAGATGGATCACACCGACGAAGTGGCGTTCATCAGCGTGGAACTGAGAGCGCTGAGAGTACCGAAGACAGGCGAGGAGGATGAACAACAGCCGGGTTCGGATGAGACGACCCCTCAAGAGCTCTGAGCGATATCAAGATCGACGTCGGTACGACGGGTCTTGAAAAGCGCTCGTCGGTACATCAGGTACGACAGGTACGGCAGGTCCGCGGAACCTGATTCCCGCCATCTTCTTTAGTTTTCACTAGCAGCGTGGGCCAACGGCGATCCCAGTTTGTTCCCTGTCGTCTGACCCGACGATAGCATTCTCATTGGCTCCCCAGCGCCTCGACCGGCGTGACGTGACTCGCCCGGCGCAGGGGAATCAGCACCGACAGCACGGTGACGGCGAGAATCAGCGCAATAGCGGCACCGAACGCAAGCGCATCGTTCGATCCCGCCAGCGTGAGGGAGCTGGCGACGAGGCGACCGGCCACGAACGCGCACGGGACTCCCACCACCAGCCCGGCGGCAGCCGTGACCAGCGCGTCGCGCATCACCATCAGTCGAATGTCATGCGTCGACGCCCCGAGCGCGATGCGCAAACCGATTTCCGGGATGCGCCTGATGACGCCGAGGTTCAGGACCGCATACAGTCCGACGAACACCAGCAGCGTCGTCAGGCCGGCAAAATAGAAGGCACCCAGGCGCATCACGCGTTCGCGAAGCAACGCGACCGCCATCGCCTGCTGCAAGGGGCGGGCGCTCAGGACTTCGTCTCGTCCAAGGCTCCCAATCGCGCGCCGTGCCAGCGGCTGAACGGCCTGTAGCGGAAGCGGAGACTTCAGCAACACCCCGGGTGACAGGAGTTCAAGGAAACGCCGAGACTGCTGCTGCAGGGCCGCAAAGAGAAACAGCTGGTTCGTATGGTGCGGCTCGGCGAGCCGGACGTCCGCCACCACGCCAATCACATCCAGGACACGATCGGTCTGGTCCCCCAGTCGGACGCGCTGGCCGATCGGATCGCACGCCGGCGAACAACTCCCTGGCGAGTCCCTGGGACACGATGGCGACGTGCCGCTGACTGCTGTTGTCGGTCCACGCGAAATCGCGTCCGGCCACCAGCGGCACGCTCAGCGTCTCGAAGTAGCCCGGCGACACCTGTAGGAAGAACGCATTGACACCGCGAAGGCCGTCGTCTCCGGTGACAGGGCGCAGGAGCGGACCGCCGAAAGTCCCCGGTTCGCTCGAAGCTCAGCGCAGCAGACGAGATGCCAGGCATCGCCGCTCAGGGTCGAGGCGAGGTTGGTGAGATAGGCGACTGGATCCGCGACCGGGGTCGCGCCCACCTGGTCTGGTCAGGCGGATGGTGGTCACGCCATCCGCTCGGAATCCCGTGTTGACGCCTTCAAGGCGATGGAGATTCGCCGCGACGATCCACGCCGTCACGAACAACGGCACCGACAGACGCGACCTGAGCGGCGGTGAGCCAGTGCCCCCACCGGGTCACGCTGCGGCCTGGCGCCCCGCGGCTGCCACGAATCAACGTGAGATTCGCGGACCAGACACGAGAGGCCGGCAGGAGACTCACGCACAGCGCGACGGCGCACACCAGCACGACCATCACGCCCAGGACTCGGAGTCGAGACCCAGGTCCAGGGGCGAGGCCTCGGGCTGGTCCCACACCAGCAGCACGAGGCTCTTCGCCGACCACAGGGCGAGTGGCGTGCTGAGTATCGCGGCGACCGTCGACAGGGCCAGCGATTCGCCGACCACCTGGCCCACCAGACGAGCCCTGGACGCGCCGAGCGCCGCCTGCACCGCCACGTCGACCTCTCTTGTCGACCATCTCGCGAGCAGCAGGCCCGAGAGATTCGCGCAGGCGATCACGATGGTGATCGCGCAGGACAGCACCAGCAACACCAGCGTGCGCCGATAGAACGATCCATATGGTGAGAACCCGCGGGCCGCAGACTCGATTCGCGGCTCGAGGGAGAGCCTGTAATCCCGCACTTGGGGCAGCGCAGCCGCAGCCGCGCGGCCGCGGTCTGGCGCGCCGGCGGCCAGAGTGCTTCGAGCTCAGTCCGCGCTTGTTCAAGCGTGACACCCGGACGCAGCCGGCCGACGAGCGCGTTGAAGAACATCAAATTTGGTGGTCGATTGAGCAGGCGAGGTGCCAGTGACGCTGGGGACCCAGGCATCGGCCGGGGCGCCGACCTCGAGGCCGGCGAACGCGCGTGGCGCGACGCCAATGACCGTCACCAGCTCGCCCTGCAGGCGAAATGTCTGACCGATCACATTGGGGTCGGCCCCAAAGCGAGTTTGCCAGCAGCGAAAACTAATCGTCGCGACAGGCGACGCACTGTCGACGTCGTGCGCGTCCACGACCCGGCCAAGTTCGGGGCGCACGCCGAGCGTGTCGAAATAGCGACCGCTGACGCCCTCGATCGCCAACCGTTGACTCGTGTTGTTGATGACAGCGATCGATTCGAACTGCTGGAAGCCAGCGAATCCCTGGAACACCTGCTCCGCGCTGTCGAGTGAAGCGAACAGGCTCACCGGAAGTGGGAGACTCACCCAGACTTGGCGAGCGTCGGTCGGTACCGGTGACGCCAACCAGCTCTTCGGGATGAGAGACAGGGAGCTCACGCCAGAGCAGGGCGTTGAACAGAGTGACCAGCGTGAGGAGCGCTCCTCCGCTCAGCCCAAGCGCGAGAATCACTAATAGAGCGGAACCGGGAGTCCGGCGCCAGCTCCTGAGGCTACGGGCCGTGTCCCGAAGGAAACTCGCCGTCAACGACCTCTCCCTGAGCTAGTCCGTCGGCGCGTTTGGCATCCCCGGTCGGGCGCTGATTTCGAGCGGTCCTGCGCGCGAATCCTGCTCAGGCGTTGATCTTCCAACCAAGGAAGCTGACGAGCGTCAGAACGTTCCCAGGGACCCGACGTACCTGTCGTACCAGATGTACCCGAGCGTACCGACAGTGCTGCCGGTGTCGTCACTACGCCCGCCAGCACCCGAAACTCGAAGCCGCCGATTTATCGACTGCTTCGTACTCTGAACGTTCCGTCGTCGTATCGCTCGCGATGCACCCCGTGGCACGTCGTGCACATGCCGGCGAGGCTGGTGGCGGCCGTCTTCACTTCTTCCCACTTCCCCGCGGCCGCGGCCTGCTCGATCGTATCGACGAACTTGTAGGCGTCCTGTGCCCAGCCGACGGCGTCGGTCGTGTTGCGGTTCTTGAAGAACAGCTGGGCTTCCATGAAGCCCTTCTTCAGAATAGCGGCCTGCTCTTTGGTGAGCTCGACGCTCGACTCCTCGATGCCCTTGCGCAGCGCGGTGTTCGCGCCGCTCACCGACTTCATCGTCTTGTCGAACGCCTCTTCGGCCGGCGTCATCGGCGGCGGCAGCTTCTTGCCGATGTCGGCGAGCTCGGCCGTGATGACCGATGAGGCGATTACCGCCGGACGGCCCGTGTATTTCGCGACCACGTCCGCGGGCAGGTCGAGCGTGTAGTCCTTCACGCGCTTGGCGACCTCCGCCGGATCGAACTTGATGACGTCGCCGACGACGGTCACGTACGAGTTCGGCGTCACCGCGGCGTTCAGGTACGGCGCGATGACCAGCACTTCCTTGCCGGTCGCCTTCGTCTTGTCCTGGTCGACGGAGAACGCGGTTTTGGAGATCGCCTGTTCGACCGTGGCGGTCATCGCCACGTACGCGCCGTAGTGCGCATCCGGCGCGAGGGCGATCGAGCTGGCCGCCATCGGAACCGGTGGCCGTGGCGCCTGCCCGCCTGCGGGAGGCTGCTGGGCGCGGACGCCTATCGACGCCACCAGCGCCGCCAGGGCCACTCCAACGAGGGCAAAAGTCATCGTTCGTCCGGCGTTCCTGGATCGCGACATGGCCTGCATCCTCCCCATCTTCCGGCATTGTAGAGGATTTGGCGCGCACGAGCAGGCCGCGTATTTCAGCGGCCGGCTAGCGGGTCAGTTTCCGGTACTTGATTCGGTGCGGCTGGTCGGCGGCCGCGCCCAGACGCCGCTTGCGGTCCGCCTCGTAATCCTGATAATTGCCCTCGAACCACTCGACGTGGCTGTCGCCCTCGAAGGCCAGGATGTGGGTGGCGATGCGGTCGAGGAACCAGCGGTCGTGGGAGATGACGACCGCGCAGCCGGCGAAATCGAGTAAGGCCTGTTCGAGCGCCCGGAGGGTATCGACGTCCAGGTCGTTCGTGGGCTCGTCGAGCAGGAGCAGGTTGCAGCCGCGCTGCAGCAGCTTCGCCAGGAGCAGCCGGTTGCGCTCGCCACCCGACAGCGCCCCGACCGGGCGTTGCTGATCGCGGCCGCGGAAGTTGAACCAGGACGTGTAGGCGCGCGAGTTGATCGTCCGCTTGCCGAGGACGATCTCGTCCTCGCCGCCCGAAATCTCCTCCCAGACCGTCTTGTTTCCCGAGAGGGCCTCGCGCGACTGATCGACGTAGCCGATCTGGACCGTCTCGCCGAGCCGCAACGTACCGGCGTCCGGCGTCTCCTGTCCCACCAGCATTCGAAAGAGCGTCGTCTTGCCGGCGCCGTTGGGGCCGATGACCCCGACGATGCCGCCCTTGGGCAGCGTGAAGTCGAGATCGTCGATGAGCAGCAGGTCGCCGTAACCCTTGCGCAGATCGCGCGCCTCGACGACCACGTCGCCGAGTCTGGGGCCGGGCGGGATGTAGATCTCGACCCGATCGATCTTCTCAGCGGTGTCTTCGGAGAGCAGCTGTTCGTACGCGTTCAGGCGCGCCTTGCCCTTCGCCTGACGCGCGCGCGGTGACATGCGGATCCACTCGAGCTCGCGCTGCAGCGTCCGCTGGCGCTTGGTCTCCTGTTTCTCCTCGACGGCGAGCCGCTGCTGCTTCTGCTCGAGCCACGAGGAGTAGTTCCCCTCCCACGGATAGGCCTTCGTGCGGTCGAGCTCCAGGATCCAGCCGGCGACGTTGTCCAGGAAGTACCGATCGTGGGTGATTGCGACAACAGAGCCTCGGTACGCGCCCAGGAAGTGCTCGAGCCACGCCACCGACTCCGCGTCGAGATGGTTGGTCGGCTCGTCGAGCAGCAACAGGTCCGGCGATTGGAGCAGCAGGCGGCACAACGCGACACGCCGGCGCTCGCCGCCCGAGAGCCTGCCGACGTCGGCGTCGGGCGGCGGAAGGCGGAGCGCGTCCATGGCCTGCTCGACCTTGGCGTCGAGATCCCACGCGCCGGCCGCGTCGATCGCATCCTGGACTTTGGCCTGTTCCTCGAGCACTTTTTCCATGGCCTCGGGCGAAAGCTCTTCGGCGAATTTCGCGTTGATCTCGTCGAACCGCGTCAGGAGCGCGCGGACCGGCGCGACGCCCTCTTCCACGTTGCCGAGCACGTTCTTCGTCGCGTCGAGCTGCGGCTCCTGAGGCAGGTATCCGACGGTGTATCCGGCCGAAAGCGTCGCCTCGCCCTGATAGTGCGTCTCGAGCCCCGCCATGATCTTGAGGACCGTCGATTTGCCGGCGCCGTTCGCGCCGATGACGCCGATCTTCGCGCCGTAGAGAAACGAGAGCCAGATGTCCTGAAACACGAGAGAGTCGGGAGGATAGATCTTCCCGAGACCCTTCATGGTGTAGATGAACTGTGACATGGGTGTGAGTTGCGTCCTTCGTTCTACAGTGCCGTCGACCGCGCGGCCGGCAGTGCCGGCGCGGGCGGCTCCGGTGTGAAGTCTTCGCCCGGATTGATGAACCGATCGCGCTCGAAGTTGTACTGCTTGTCGTAGAGCTGGCGGTATCGTCCGCCATGCGCGAGCAGCGTCTCGTGCGTGCCCCGCTCGACGATTTCCCCGTGCTCCAGGACCAGAATCTGGTCGGCGCTCCGGATCGTCGAGAGGCGGTGCGCGATGACGAACGTCGTGCGGCCGTGTCGCAGCGACCGTAAGCCGTCCTGGATCATCTCCTCGCTCTCGCTGTCGAGGCTCGACGTGGCCTCGTCGAGCAGGAGAATGCGCGGGTTGGCGAGAATGGCCCGCGCGATCGCGACACGCTGCCGCTGTCCGCCCGACAGCCGCACGCCGCGCTCGCCGACGACCGTTTCGTACTTCTTCTCGAATTTGTCGATGAACTCGTCGGCATGCGCGATCCGGCTGACGCGTTCGATGTCGGCCCGCGTCGCGTGCGGCGTGCCGTACGCGATGTTCTCCGCCACCGTGCCGTCGAACAAGAAGTTGTCCTGCAGGACGACGCCGAGATGGTGGCGATACTCGGCCAGCCGAAGGCTCAGCAGATCGCGGCCGTCCACGCGCACCGCCCCAGCCGTCGGCCGGTTGAACGCCATGACGAGGCTGATCAGCGTGCTCTTCCCCGAACCCGACGATCCGACCAGCGCGGTCGTTGTCCCGGCCGGCGCGGCAAACGACACGTGTTTGAGCACCGGCACGCCGGGGTTGTACTCGAACGAGACGTCGTCGAACTCGATGTCGCCGCGCAGGTCGGCGAGCGGGGCCCGCCCGGCATCCTGCGCGTCCTCGCGCGGCGTGTCGAGGATTTCATGGATCCGGTCGAGGCCCGCGAACGCCTCGGAGATCTGCGTGCCGATCGAGGCGATCTGGACGATCGGCATCGCGAGCAGGCCGGTGAAGAAGATGTAGGAGACCATGTCGCCCATCGTCATCGTGCGATCCACGAGCGACCGGCCGCCGACGATGATCATGACGATGCCGATTGCGCCGACGACGACGTTTGAAAACGCCGTCGTGGCCGAGACGCCCGTCATCGACTTGGCGATGTTGCGGAACAGCCTGTGGGCGCCCTTCGTGAAGACCAGATCTTCCCGCCGTTCGGCCGTGTAGGTCTTGACGACGCGCACGCCGCCCAGCGCCTGGTTCAGCCGGCCGGTCACGTCCGCATGGATCTTGCCGCGGTCCCGGAACAGCGGGCGAAGCGTCTTGAAGGCGTAGCTCATGGCACCGCCGAACAGCGCCAGGACGCCGATCGTGGCCAGGGTCAGCTTCCAGTTGTAATAGAAGAGGAACCCGAGGGCGAGAATCGCCGTGACGATACTGCCGGCCAGCTGCACGAGGCCGGTGCCGACCAGGTTCCGGATGCCTTCGGCGTCGTTCATGACACGGCTGATCAGCACCCCGGTCTGGGTGGTGTCGAAATACCGGACCGGCAGCCGCATCACGTGCTCCTCGACGCGTCGCCGCATGTCGGTGATGGCTTTCTGCGCCGCCACGCCAAGGATCTGCGAGAGACCGAACGACGTCACGGCCTGCACCACGGTGGCCAGCCCGACGATCCAGGCAATCCGCGGCAACAGGTGCACTTGCCCCTTGCCAACCACGTCGTCGACCAGGTACTTCGCGGACAGCGGCAGCGCGAGCCCCGCGACGCGGCTGACCAGCATCAGCCCGAAGCCGCCCGCGAGGCGCCATCTGCGCGCCCACAGGAGCTCACGTGCCTCGGCCCATGCTGTGGACCAGCGAATCTTCTTTTTGTCGGGTTGTTCCGCCATGCGTCTCGGGGACTGAGGTCTCGGCGGGGCCAACCAGAGTCAGCCCCACCCCTCATTCTGCACTGAGCGGAGACGGGAACCTAACGCCCGCCGCTCACTTCGCGGCCGCGACGAGGCGTTCGAGGAAGCGTGTGGCGACCGGCCCTGCGTCCACCGGACAGGAATCGCAGTTGCGCAGGACGACGACCCCCAGCTTCGACGGCCGATGGAAGAGCGCGGACGCATGGTACCCGGCGGTCGATCCGCCGTGGCCCAGCATGACGATCTCGCCGCGGCGCGAAACCATGAACCCCACGCCGTAGCCTGACGTCATGGCGGGATTGCTGAAGAACGCGCGGCTGTAGTTCGCGGCCTGTGTCGCCTTGGGAAGAATGCCGTCAGGCCCTTCACCGATCTCCCAGGACACGAACCTGGCCAGGTCGTTCACGGTGCTGAACAGCGCGCCGTTTGGCACGCGGTAGCCGCGCCCCTCGAGCTCGCGATCAGGTCCCGTCCGGTCGGGCTTGTTGTTCTGGCGCCGATACCCGTGCGCCAGGTCCTGACGGATCGTCGCGGACGGCTCCCAGCCGGATCGTTCCATCGCCAGCGGCTTCAGAATCCGGTGCACGACCTGGTCGGTGAACGGCTGCCCGCCGGCGCGCTCGATCGCGAGGCCCAGCGAGGCGTATCCGATGTTCGAGTAGAGAAACGTCGTGCCCGGCTCGTTGGCGTACGACGTCATCGGCAGGCAATCGACGACGATCTTCTGCCAGCTGCTGACCGGACCGACCGAGTGATCCTGGCAGCCGGGCTCCCGTGACAGCCCCGAGTGCATCGTCGCCACCTGCAGCAGCGTGATCGACGGCGTGCCGTCGAATGGCTTCTGGACCTGTTTGATCTCGGGCACGTATTTCTCGAGCGGATCGGTCAGGCGCATCTTGCCGTGCTCCACGAGCTGCAGCATGGCGAGCGCGGTGAACTGCTTGGTGATCGAGCCGATCCGATATGCCGTGTCGTTCGTCGGCGTCCGCTTCCCTTCCATGTCGGCGTAGCCGTAGTGCTTCGACCAGACGAGCTTCGGCCCGGACACGACGCCGATCGACACGCCACCGATGCCATCCTTCGCGAAGTCCGCAGCGAGCTGCGTGTCGAGATCGGTCAGCGCCGCAGCGATCCCTGGCGCCGCCTGGCCGCGGGCCGAGGCCGGCGCGGACGGCAGCGACAGATGGATGACGCACGCGACGACGAGCAAGGCGAGCGAGACACGCTTCACGGAGGGCTCCTATTTCCGCAGGCTCATCTTGAACTCGACCATGATCTGCCGTTTCAAGATATCGCCGAAGATGTGTTGCTGCACTTCCTGATTGCCCAGGTTGACGATTTTGAGCGCCGCTGAATACCTGCCGTCATCGAACTTTACGCCGGCCGTCATGTTGACCATCGTGTACGGCTTGGTCGTCCCGTGAAACCGGGCATCGAGGACGTCCTGCCAGAAGGCTTCGGACGAGTGGCTGACCGAGAAGAGCCCGAAGGCGCGTCCGCTCACATAGGACACGCCGGCGTTGAACAGATGTTTGGCGGGGATGTTGATTTCCCGCAGCGCCTGCTCTTCTGTGAGGCCAGGGAAACTCGGTTCCGGATCGGCCTGGAACGAGTAGTTGACGAACGCGCTCACGGCGTTGGTGAGCGAGCCATCGATGCCGAGCTCCAACCCCTGGCTCTTGACCTCGCCCAGATTGCGATACGTGTAGTCGGACGGAAAGACGATGCCGTTGGCGAGGAGGCCCGCCCAGATCGCGGCGGGCGGAATCGGCCCGAGCCCTGGAAAGCCCGGCGGCGGCGTCAGCCACACGCCGGACGTCGTGAAGAAGATCTGTTCCTCGAACCTCGTGTAGTACCACGCGGCCGACACGCTGGCGCGGTCCCGGATGTTCCCGGTGAAGCTCACCTCGAAGGCGTCGATCGACTCCTCGACGAGATCGGGGTTGCCGACGGCATGGGTCGGCACCAGGAAGACCTGGGAGCCAAACGACGGGTGCACCAGGCCCAGCGGCAGCGGCGTGCCGATCGTCACGTCGAGGTTGTTGTTGACCATCGACGGCGCCCGGAAGGCCCGGTTGTAGGTCACGCGCACCGACTGATCCGGACGCGGCTTGATGACCGCTGCCACGCGCGGGGAGAACACGGCATTCTCGATCGAGCTGAACTTGTCCACGCGCGCGCCTGCGACCAGCCGGAAGCGATCGTGGAGCAGGATCTCGTCCTGGACGTACGCGCCGCCTTCCGTCCGGGAATCCTCTCCGGGAGCGATCGTGATGTCGAAGTGGTTGAAGCGCAGGTTTCCACCATAGGTCAACACGTGTTTCGCGGCGACGAGGCTCGTATCGCCCACTTCGAAGTCGAACGTCCTGGTATTGAAGTCGAGGCCGATCGCGTCGCCCGCCTGATCCAGGCTGACGAGATTGGCCGCTTCGCCGTCGAGCAGGTTCATGAAGGCCTGGAATTTGAACGCCTTCCGGGTGAAGTTGACCTTCCAGTAGCTCATCGCCGACCCGGACTTCACGTCGAACGGGCCGATGCCCGTGTGCATGATGCCGTCGGTGCCGGCGTAGCCGCCGGAGAACTCGAGCTTTCGTTCGCCGTCGGGAAAGTCGTAGTCGACCCGTGCGTCGAACTTCGGCTGTGTCGTTCCCTGGTTGTCGTACGGCGGATACGGCGTCGTGCCGCCGGGCACGGTCCCGACCGGACGCGCGAACGCGTCCGAATCATAGGTGCCGGCGGAGAACTTGTATGACCACTGGTCGTTCACGACCTGCGCGTGCGTGCCGCGGATGTAGAACAGCGACCCGGACGACGCGTCGTCGTCGCCCACCTGTCGATCGAACGTGCCGCCACCGATGGTCACGCTCGTCCCGGGGTTTTCGCGCGGCGTCTTCGTGATGACGTTGATGACGCCGTTCAACGCGTTCGCCCCCCAGATGGCCGACGCAGGCCCGCGAATCACCTCGATGCGCTTGATTTCGTCGAGGTTCGCGGGCATGAAATCCCACATCGTGAAGCCGAAGAAATCCTGGTAGATGCTCCGGCCGTCCACGACCGCCAGCTGCGAGGTCGCCAGCGAGCTCGTGGCCCCGCGACTCGTGACGTTCACGTCCCGCGCCGAGATTTGGGTGATGTTCACGCCCGGGACGTTCCGCAGCAGATCGGCGTAGTTGTTGGAGGGAGCGACGGAGAGCTGGCGCGGTCCGAGCACCGTGATCGTCGACGGCGCGTCCACGAGCTGCTGCTCGGTCTTCGTCGCCGACACGACGAGGGTCTCTCTGTACGTCACCTCCTGGGCGGGGGACGGGGTCGGCGGAGGGGGTTGCGTCGGCGGTGGCGGTTGCGTCGGCGGTGGTGGTGTCTGCGCGTGCGCTCCGGCGACAACGAACAAACTCAGGAAGACCCCGGTCGTCAACGGACGAAAGGCCGCCATGTCACCTCCAGGCTTGATTGTTCGGGCCTATGATAAGCGATTCGATCAGGCCCATGAGCACGACGCCGACTGCCGACTCGAGCGCGCCGCCAAAGCCGGCCGCCCGCCCTGACTGGGCGGACTTCCCCGACGCCGATCTGATGAAAGTACGCCTGTGCGATCTCGGACTGACCATCGAAGGCAGCTGGCTCGAGCCGCGCATCAACGATCTCTACAGCGAGCTCGCGGCGCGAGGCCTCAGCTTCCGCCCGCATTTCTGGCTCTCGGCCGAGTGGTTCACGCCCGACGGCGTTCCGGGCATCGCGATTCCGTTCTACCTCGCGCACCCGCGGCTCATGCGCCTCGAAAAATCGCAGATGCTCGAAGTCGAAGGCGGCACACCCGAGTGGTGTTTGCAGATTTTGCGGCATGAGGCGGGACACGCCTTCGACAACGCGTACGATTTGCGCCGCCGCCGGCGTCGTCTGCGCCTCTTCGGCCGGCCGTCGACGCCGTACCCGGACTTCTATCTGCCGCGTCCCTACTCCAAGAGTTTCGTGCTGCACCTCGACTCGTGGTACGCGCAGAGCCATCCGGACGAGGACTTCGCGGAAACGTTCGCCGTGTGGTTGGCGCCGGAGACCGACTGGCGCACGAGATACGCAGACTGGCCGGCGTTCCGAAAGCTGGAATACGTGGACGATCTCATGCGCCAGGTCGCCGGCAAACCACCGGTCAACGCGACCCGCCGGCGGCTCGAGCCCCTCGAGCGCCTGCGAACGACACTGGGCGGCCACTACGCCAGGAAACGCAAGCACTACGGCCTGGAGTATCCGGATTTCTACGACCGGGACCTGCAGCGGCTCTTCTCGGCCGCACCCGAACATGCCTCGAACCCGCGGGCCTCGCGCTTCATCCAGCGGATGCGCCGTGACGCGCGGCGGCTCGTCGCGGAATGGACGGGGTCGTATCAGTACACGATCGATCAGGTCATCGAAGACATGATCACGCGCTGCAACGAGCTCAACCTGCGACTGAAGTACCCGGAAGACCGGACCAAGCAGGACTTCACGATCCTGCTGACCGTGCAGACCATGAACTACCTGCACTCCGGGAGACATCGAGTAGCGCTTTAGAGCATCGGGTAATTGGGGAATTGGGTAATTGAGTAATTGATTGGGTAATTGGGTAATAGGGTAATGGGTAATTGGAGGTGCCATGCGGCTCGGGAGGCTGGCGGGACTCATCATCGTGTTGGGCGCGAGTGCGACCGGGGCGCAGCGCCCGGACACCTGGATCGAGCCGTATCGCCCGATCTCGCAACGGCTGATCGCGGAGGCGCAGTCGAGCGACTTCACCTGGCGGCGGCTCGCCGAGCTCACCGATACGTTCGGACACCGCCTGTCGGGCTCCGAGTCGCTCGAGCGCGCGATCGACTGGGCGGTCGCGACGATGAAAGCCGACGGGCTCGAGAACGTCCGCAAGGAGCCGGTGATGGTGCCCAGATGGGTGCGCGGCCGGGAGAGCCTCGAGCTCGTCGCGCCAATCCGTCAATCGCTGCCGATGCTGGGGCTCGGTAACTCGACGGCTACGCCGGCGTCAGGAATCGAAGCCGACGTGATCGTTGTCCGGGACTTCGACGACCTCACCGCGCGCGCCGGCGCCGTGAAAGGGAACATCGTGCTCTTCAACGTGCCGTTCACGACCTACGGCACGACGGTCGTCTATCGTTCGACGGGGCCGTCCCAGGCGGCCAAACTCGGAGCGGTGGCCACGCTGGTCCGATCGGTCGGGCCGCCGGGCCTGCGTACGCCGCACACGGGCGCCACGCGCTACGAAGCCGGGCTCCCCCAGATTCCCGCCGCGGCCATCACCACCGAAGACGCCGACCGGTTTCAGCGTCTTCAGGATCGCGGTATCCCCATTCGGGTCCGGCTCTCGATGGAAGCGCGCTTCGAGGCCGACAGCCAGTCGTACAACGTCGTCGGCGAGTTGCGCGGCCGTGAGCTGCCGCAGGAGATCGTGCTGATCGGAGGGCACTTCGATTCGTGGGACGTCGGCACGGGCGCGAGCGACGACGGCGGCGGGTGCATCGCGACCTGGGAGGCCGTTCGGATGATGAAGAAGCTCGGTCTGCAGCCCCGGCGGACCGTTCGCGTCGTCCTCTTCACGAACGAGGAAAACGGGCTGCGTGGCGGCAACGGCTATCGCGACGCGCATCAGGCGGAGCTGGCCAATCACGTCCTGCTGATGGAGTCCGACGGCGGCGTGTTCGATCCGGCCGGCTTCGGCTTCACCGGACCCGACCCCGCGCGCCGGACGGTCACGACGATCGCGAGCCTGTTGCGCCCGCTGGGCGCCGACCCCGTTCTGCCGAGCGGCGGCGGGGCCGACATCGAGCCGTCAGGCCGCGCCGGCAGCATTCCGATGATGTCGCACGTCGTGAAGGGGGACTACTTCCTGATCCATCACACGCACGCGGACACCATCGATCGAATCTCGCCAAAGCAAATCGGCGACAACGCCGCGGCCATCGCGGTCATGGCATACGTCGTCGCGGATCTGCCCTGGAAGCTCGGGAGTGAGAAATGACCTCCGAGGTCATTTTACGGTTTTCGTAAAATGACCTCGGAGGTCATTTCAGCGTGTAGATCAGATACGCCGCGCGTTTGCGGTCGTCGCCGCTCGGCGACAGCGCGTCGAGATCCTTCACCGGAAGCAGCGACAGCACGACGATCCGCTTGCCAGGCATCCGGCGCTTGGCCCGCTCGGCTGTGCCGAGCCCGTAGTCGCTGTGGAACGACCCGTTGAAGTGGACGACCAGCGGCCGCCTGCCGCCGGCCACGGCGCTCGCGTGCGCCCGGGCGATTGACTCGGCCATCGTCTCGTCCTTGAGGCACTGGGCGAAATAGAACCGTTCGGTCATCTCGCGCTTGGCGGCGACCGCCTCCGCTGGCGATCCCGGCGCGCCCGGATGCTGGTTCATCGCGACCGCGAACCGCTTGTAGTAGTCGTCGCTGGTTGAACACTCGCGCTCCTGCGCGAACCATTTCTTTTCGGCATCGCTCTTGCCGTCGAGCACGCCGAACCCGGATTTCGACACCTCGGACGCAATCGGCCTGGGGACGTTGGCCGCCAGCACCGGCCAATCCCTCGACATGGCATATTCGACGAGCGGTTTGTAGTCGGTCGCATAGCGCGGCCATGGCCGGGCGACCTTCAGGAAGTCTTCTTCGCTCACGTGATCCATGAGGAAGTGCTCGAGCGGCTCCTGCACGTCGCGCTCGAACATCTCGAGCGAGACGATGACGCCGCCGCGCCGACGGCCGAGTCCTTCGAGAATCGCGAGCTCGAGCCGATGGGTATTCGGATCGTCGTGCTGCTCGCCGACGAACACGACGTCCGCCTTGGCCAGCTCGACCAGCATCGCCTCGAAGTCGACGAACCGTTTGTCGTCCGTGTCGTACACGCGCTGCGGCACGTAACTCGACTGAGCGGTGAGGATGGCCGGCGTGAAGAGGGCAAACACCCCAAGAACGTACGGCAGTGATCTCATTGTGTCGCTCACGGTCTGGTTCAGGCGGGCCGCCGCCCCGGTCCTACGTCAGTTCTCGGGCTTCCGCACTCGGTCAAGCCTTTGAGCCCTGAGCCTTTGAGCCTTCGGGCCTTTCTTCCGTGTACGGGTGCCGCAACACCACAGGGGGTCCCTTTTTCCGGATCCGGATGTTGATCATCTCGACGAACACCGAGAAGCCCATGGCAAAGTAAATGTAGCCCTTTTCGATGTGCCTGCCGAAGCCGTCGGCGACCAGCGACAACCCGATCAGCAGCAGGAACGAGAGCGCCAGAATCTTGATGGTCGGGTGCGCCTCGACGAAGCGGCTGATCGGCTCGGCGGCCACCATCATGACGAGCACCGCCAGGACTACGGCGGCGATCATGACCCTCACGTCGTCGGCCATGCCGACGGCGGTAATGACCGAGTCGAGCGAAAACACGATGTCGAGCAGCATCACCTGCAAGATGACGCTCGCAAACGACGCGGCAACCCGGCCTTCGGCGTGCGCGGCGCCTTCGAGCTTGTCGTGGATCTCATACGTGGCTTTCGCCAGCAGGAACAGGCCGCCGCCAATCAGAATCAGATCGCGGCCCGAGAAGTCCTGGCCGAACACGCTCAGGAGCGGCTGGGTCAGCCTGACGATCCAGCTGATTCCGAGCAGCAGCACGATTCGCATGCCCATCGCGGCAATGAGGCCGAGCCGCCGCGCGCGCTTCTGCTCTTCCTTCGGCAGCTTCGCCGCCAGAATGGAAATGAAAATGATGTTGTCGACGCCGAGGACGATCTCGAGAACGGTGAGCGTGGTGAGGGCTACGGCGATTTCTGCCATCAGTGTTCAGCGGCCTGCTAATCCGTTTTCGAGATCTCGAAAACGCTCTAAACGCCGTAGATCTCGGGATCCCATTTCAGGCCCAGCTCGCTCGGAGGCGCCATGTACCCGATCAGCGCCGACGCGGCCACCACCGCGGGACTGGCCAGATACCCTTCCCCGCCGACGCCCATGCGATTCTGCCAGTTCCGGTTGAACGACGTGATCGCGCGCTGACCGGCGTCCAACGCGTCCTCGCCCTGGCCGAAACAGGGCCCACACCAGGACTGGCGAATCACCGCACCGGCCGATCGGAACACGTCCGCGATCGACTCGCCGCCGAGCCGCTGGTCGGGCCGCTCGATCTCACGGCCCACGCCGCCCGATCCTGGAAACACCTTCAACTCCCGCGCGGCGGCTTTGAGGCCCTGCGCGCGGGCGCCGCGGATGACGACGGCCGCCTGCAGCAGATCGTCATAGCTGCCATTGGTGCACGACCCGATGAGCGCTTTGTCGAAGGTGATCCGTTCGCGTGCCACTTCCTCGGCCGGGAACGCATTGCCCGGACTGAACGGCTTCGCGATCATCGGCGTCACGGACGACAGGTCGAACGCCTCGTCGATGTCGTAGATCGCGTTCGGGCCCGGCGCGATCGGCGGATACGGCAGCGCGGTGATGCCCTTTTCGGCGTACCAGCGCGTCGTCACCTCGTCGGCGGCGAAGATGCCGTTCTGCGCTTCGGCTTCCGCCATCATGTTGGCGATGGTGTTGCGCGACACCATCGGCAGCTGCTTGTCTCGATCGACGAACTCCACCGACATGCCCTGCGACTGTTTGGCGCCCCACCGCCGGAGCAAGTCGAGCACGATGTCCTTGCCGCCGACCCACGGGTTGAGCCGCCCGACGAAGACCACGCGCCGCGACCGCGCGAGCGTGACGTACACGTAGCCCGTCGACCAGCCGAAACCCAGCGTCGTCGAACCGACGCCCAGGCCGACGGCCCCGTATGCGCCGTACGCGCGGCTGTGCGAGTCGGCGCCGGGAATGAACTGGCCCGGCAGGACCAGCCCCTGCTCCGGAAAATAGAAATGGAAAATGCCGTCGCCGGGCGTGGCGTAGTAGGGCTTCTCGAGGCCGTGAAGCGCCGCGAACGCGCGCCCGATCGATGTCTGCTTTTCGTCTTCGTCTTTGCCGGTGAACACGAAGTGGTCGTTCGCGATCGCAGCCTGCCGGGGAAAGATCGTCCGGCCGCCCGTGATCTGATTGAAGGTGTGGATCGCGAACGGCGCCGTGCCGTCCGAGGCCGGGAGCAGATCCGCAAAGACGCGCAGCGTGGCCCCCGGCCGCAGATCGGACCGCGCGATGGAACGATCCACGCGGTGGGCCCAGACGATCTGCTCGGTCGACGTCATGTCGCTCGACGCTTCCGGCGATGGCCAATCGAGCACCGGGCGAATGGCCACGGACGCGCGAAACTCGCGGCGGCCGACTTCGAAGATGCCGCCGCTCCGGCGAATCTCTTCCTCCTTCGGCGCCAGCGGCACGGGCTGATACGCCTTTTTCTGCGTCACGTTCGCAATCGCGCGCGTGAGCGGATCGAACGTGAACTCGTCGTCGTCCCGCGCGTCCTCGACCGCTTCGGGGCACTGGACGACGTGGAGACCCAGGTTGAACGCGTTCCGCCGGAAGATGTCTCCCATGTTGTGGCCGCAGATGATGACCATCTCCCGGCCAATTTCTTCGGCGACGCCCTTCAGTCCGGCCGGGCTCATCTCGCGGGAGGACCCAATCGCGAACCGGTCGCCCGCAATCAGGAAGGTCTCGCCGCGATGGACCCGTGCCCGGAAGTCCGGCATCAGGTACCGGAACGACCCCGCTTTCCAGCGCTCATCGAGCGTCTCCAGACTCTCGGAGACACAATCGGCCGCCGGCGTGATCTGATCGGTGTCGATGGCGTCGAGCTTCCGCGTTTGGGGTGGCGCCTTCGGGTCCCAGAAGATCAACGCACGTCCGCGCACGAGCGCTCGCGGCCGATCGTCGGCCGTGACGGTGGTGGACGGTTGCGGGAGCTGATCCAGCGTGACACCAGGCTTCAGCCGGGCAGATTCAATGCGGTGCATCGCTCGACTTATCGTACCTCGGGAGGTGCATCGGGCGCCGGGCCGGCGCGCTCATATCCGGGACAGGAGACCACCGGCAGCCGCGGATACCGTGGGAAGCGGGGATCGATCTTCGACCGCTCGCAGAACAGGAACCGGCTGCCCCGATCGCTCATCACGACTTTCACGAAGGTGCACGATGGGCACAGTCCGTCGACGGCCGCTTCCGGTTGCTGCGATTGCGGTCGATCGTTCATGATTGCGCCATGTTCACGTCAGAGGAAGTGACGCGGGGCGTGCGCGTGTCCGTACTCTCGGAATACGCCCCCGATCGTTCGAACCCGACGAAAAACGAGTGGTTCTTCCTGTACACGATCACGATTGCCAACGAGGGATCGGACGTCGTGCAGCTGATCTCGCGCCACTGGATCATCACCGACGCCGGCGGCCACGTCGAGGAGGTCAAAGGACCGGGCGTCGTCGGGCAGCAGCCGACGCTGGCGCCGGGAGAATCGTTCACCTATACGTCGGGGTGTCCGCTGCCGACGCCATTTGGCACGATGCAGGGCACGTATCAGATGGCCACCCGCGCCGGCGAGTTCTTCGACGTGAAGATCGCGCCGTTCACGCTCAGTGGACCGTACACGATCCATTGAGAAATTGGGTAATTGGGTAATTGAGTAATTGGGCTTACTCGATTTTCTTCTTCATGGGAACGAAGCGCACCGGCAGTGTTTCGCGTGTGACCACGCCCTTGTCGGTCTTGCGGACGATCGTCATGATCTGATCGTCGTAGACGGCGCCCACCGGGACCACCATGATGCCGCCGACCGCGAGTTGATCGACCAGCGCCTGCGGGATCTTCTCGGGCGCTGCGGTGACAATGATGCGGTCGAACGGTGCGGCTTCCGGCCAGCCGAGATATCCGTTGCCGTGGCGGACGTGCACGTTGCGATACCCCGCGGCCTCGAGCGCCGCGCGGGCGCGTTCGGCCAGCTCGGGCACGATCTCGATCGTGTACACGTCGCCCGCCAGCTCCCCGAGGATCGCCGCCTGGTAGCCCGACCCCGTCCCGATTTCGAGCACGCGATCCGTCGGTCGCAGCTCGAGGGCCTCGCTCATGTAACCCACGATGTAGGGCTGCGAGATCGTCTGGTCGTGGCCAATCGGCAGCGGGCTGTCGTCGTACGCGCGCGAGCGGTACTCCTCCGGCACGAACAGGTGCCTGGGCACCTTTTGCATTGCGTCGAGCACGCGTTTGTCGGCGATGCCCCGGGCCCGAAGCTGTGAGTCGATCATGCGGGTGCGACGAGCCTCCCAGTCGGCCGCGCGCTGACCGGCGCTTGGCTCGGCCGTGCAGCCGGCGGCGAGCAGGCAGCAGGCCAGCGCGAGCGACCAGTCGCCACGGATCGTCATGGCCGGGGCCTCTCGTCCCATTCTGACACCGCCCCAGCGATCTCACAGATCCCCAGATCCGCAGATCTATGGATTTATCATCGGCACCATGTGGTGGCTCGTGGTGGCAGCCGGTTTCGGTGTCCTCGCGTTCGCCCACACGGCACCGTTTCCGTTTCTGCTCGAATATGCCGGCCCGGGCCGATCCGTGTGGCACGTCCCCCGCGTGGACGGGGCGCCCACCATCTACCTGACGTTCGACGACGGTCCGAACCCGGACGCCACGCCCGGTCTTCTCGACGTGCTCGCCCGTGAGTCCGTGCCGGCCACGTTCTTTGTCATTCCCAAACACGTCAACGCGCGCACCGCGCCCATCCTGCGGCGCGCGCTCGACGACGGCCACGGTGTGGCGCTCCATTCGCATACGCGTGCCCTGCTGCTCAAGCACCCGACGGAGCTCGAGCAGTTGCTGGCCGATCAGGCCGCCGACATCGAGCGGCTGGCGGGCCGCCCGCCGTGCCAGCTCTTTCGGCCGCATGCCGGATGGCGCGGCGGCCAGATGTACGCGGGGCTCGCCCGGGCCGGCTACACGCTCGCTGGCTGGAGCTTCGGCATGTGGGACTGGAACTGGTGGCGGCCGTCGAAGCCGGAAAAACTGGCCGCGCGGCTCGCCGCCCGCGCCTCGGACGGAGACATCGTCGTCATGCACGACGGCCATCACGAGAATCCGCGCGCCGATCGCGCGCGGACGGTGGCCGCAACCGCCGACCTGATTCCGCTTCTCAGAGCGAAAGGGTTTCGCTTCGGCAACCTGTGTGAGGCGGTCGGGCGCTACCTGCGCCGGGCCGCGACGAACGACTTGATGCCCGCCGCGAGATAGATCGCCAGCAGGATGGCCATGAGCGCCCGCGCGATCGGCGCGAGGGTCATGGCACCGGCATAACTGCCGGTCAGCCAGCGGGCGAGCGCCAGCAGGCCGCTTATCGATCCGAGGATGCCGACCAGCGCGATGCCCATCGCCAGGTGCATCGCCACGCGCCGACGGCTCGGCTCGCGCCCGTAGGCGCCGAGCATCAGGATCACGACGCCGAACGCGGCTGGAATGAGCGCGGTCGGACTCACCATGTTGCTCGCGACGTAGCCCACGACGCCGAGCAGGATCAGCAGGAAGCCCATCAGCACACTGAGACCGGCCACGACATCACCTCCACACTGGCCGCATGGCCAGAACTTCGAACTTCAAACTTAAGAGTGGGTTTCAAAACTCACACGCGCGGGTGGCGCCGGACGGGGCCGCCCCGCTTGGCGCGCAGGCGACACCCGTGACAAGCGCTTTGCGCCGAGCACCAAGTGGGGCTGTCCGGCGACAGGACCCGCGCGGTCAGAGTTTTTGAAACGCACTCTTAGAACTCACATTCTCGCGCGAGGGCGCGGGCAAGCCTCGCGAGATACGCACGCCGCGACACCGCCACGGCGCCAAACTGCGCCAGGTGCGGCGTGACCCACTGCACGTCGAGCAACTCGAACCCCTGGCGCATCATCCGATCGACCAGCATCGCGAGCGCGACCTTCGACGCATCGGTCACCCGGTGAAACATCGATTCGCCGAAAAACGCGCCTCCAAGGTGCACGCCGTACAACCCACCGGCCAGCTGGCCGTCTAGCCAGGTCTCCACGGAGTGCGCGAGCCCGATGCGGTGGAGCGTGACATAGCTCTCGATGATTTCCTCGCTGATCCACGTGCCGTCGCCCGGCCGGTCGGCGCACGCCCGCATGACCACCTCGAAGCTCCGATCGATCGCGACCTCGAACTTCCCCTGGCGCAGCACGCGCGCCAGCCGTCCGGGGACGCGAAACTGGTCGAGCGGAATGATGCCCCGCGGATTCGGCGAGAACCAGCCGATCTCGCCGTCCTCGAGAGCCATCGGAAAGATGCCTTCCCGATACGCGCGCACGACGACCGCCGGATCGATCACGCGACTCAGCGCGCCGGGAATACCGGCTGGGTCCAGGCCATCGCCCCATTCGACTCCAGTACGCGCGCGCGCACGTACCGCTCGTCGCCGCGAAACGCATAGATGGCGGGGTTCTCGAAGGTCTCGGCGAGCAGCCGGCCGCCGGCGCCGATGAACGCCACACGGTACCGGCTCTGGCCGGTCGCGCGAATCGTGAGGCTGATGTGCTTCTCGGTGACCTGATAGTCGGTGAGCTCCACCCCTGTGGAGGCGTAGAACTCTCCCCGATCGAGCGCGTCCACGATGGCGCCGGCCTCGAGCCGCGCAGCCCGGACGACCACCCACCCGTGACCGGGTGTCGGCGCGGCCGGATCGCCGATCCGCTTGAAGTAGTGGGAGTCGTCATCCGCGATGCCGTACAGCACCCGTCCGGCGGTCAGCGCCGCGTCCCACATCTCCTCGGCGGATGGCGATCCACCGCCACCGAGGTTGTTGACGAACGGATGTCCGTTCCAGATTTCGATCAGCCGCGCGCGCTCGACGCGGCTGATGTCGTCGGTCGTCAGTCCCCAGCCGAAATTCGGGTGGTTGATTTGTGGAACGGCGCCGGCGTCGCGAACGCCGTCGATGTCGCGTTGCAGGACGTCCAGGACCGAGGTCCCTTTCACCGGCATGACGACTCGCTTCAGATTCAGGCCGTTCACGTGCACCGGTTTGCCTTGGAAGTTGCCGGTGACCTCCTGTCCCGGAATGACCAGGAACTTTTCGGCGGCGCCGAACGTGGCGTTGAGGCCGTCGACCGGCGTCACGAACTCGTGATCGGTCAGGACGACGAACTGGTAGCCATGTTCGCGATACCAGCGGACGACATCATCCGGCGCGCTGTCGCCGTCGCTGTTCAGCGTATGCGTGTGGGTGTTGCCTTTATACCAGCGCCGAGCCTCGGCCTGGTTCACCGCCTGGCCGCCAGCCGCTCTCGTCGAGGGCGCCATCATCACCGCACCGCAGACGGCGGCGATTCCGAGGTGTCTCGCGGTCATCGGCGTGCTCCTGCGGCGTGACGGGCCCGCTCAGTATTCCGGCGGCGGTTCGATGAACGGCTGCGGCGTCGGCCCGGGATCGGGCCGCCCGCTGCCGGCCAGCCGGCTGATCGCCCGCACGGCCATATCGTGCTCGCAGAGAATCTGACACGACAACCGGATGCCGGTCAGCCCCTTCGCGGCCACGACCGCGATCTCGGCTTGGGTTTTCTTCTCCGGTTCGCCGGCGATGAAGACCACACGACAGGTCGTGCACCGCGCGCGGCCGCCGCACGCGTGCAACTGATCGATCTTCGCGTCCTGCTCGAGGGCCAGCACCAGCCGCTTTCCATGCGGAACGTCGAACGTCCCGATGTTCTCCACCGTCAATTGAGGCACGACACGATCTTAGTGCAAGACCTTCCAGCGACCGCTTCAGCGCTGATACCGCTTCCTGATCTCCGGAATGAGGTAGTCGCGAAACGCCGTTGTGAAGTCGTACTTCGGCGAAAAGCCCCAATCCCGGCGCGCGGCGGAGTCGTCCACGTCTTCGGGCCAGCTGTCCACGATCCCCTGTCTCTTGGCGTCGACCTGGTACGTGATGGCGGCCGACGGGAACGCGCGCATCACTTCGGCGCGGATGTCGTCCGCGGTCGGAGCGAACGCGCCCACGTTGTACACGAGGTGCTGGACACGGTCACGTGGAGCATGCGCGAGGGCCAACAGCGCATCCACGCCGTCGGGCATCGCCATGAACGGGATACGGGTATCCGGCCGCACGAAGCACGCGTACGCCTCACCTTTCGCGGCCGCGTGAATCATCTCGGGAGCGTAGTCCGAGGTGCCCCCGGAGGGGACCGTGGCCGCCGAGATCAGGCCGGGGAATCTCACGGCACGAAAGTCCACGCGGCCGGTGTGGGACTCGGCCGCCAGTTGTTTATAGTGGCGCGCGTAATAGCGGCCAATCTGCTCGCAATACAGCTTGTTACACCCGTACATCGTCGTCGGCAGCGCCCACTGGTCCTCGCGCACCCGGCCGGCCTTCCGTTTGGCGTCCGTCCCCGGGAGGCCGTACGCCGCAATCGACGACGGATACAGGAAGACGACCGGCCGGCCGTGCGATTCCGCCTCGTGCTGGGCGAACTCCAGCAGCTTCAACGTGCCTTCGACGTTGACTTCGTGCGCGGTGACCGGCGAGAACTCGGATCGGGTCGAGAGCAGCGCCGCGAGGTGGAACACCAGATCGATCTCGAACTCGGCCAGGACGCGCTCGAGCAGCGCGCGGTCGAGAATCGATCCGGTGACGTCGCGATGGACCTTTTTCGCGAGCGCGGTGTCGAGCGGGGCAAGGTCGATGGTGACGATCCACCGGGATCCGTCATCGGCCAGCCGATGGATGAGGCCGTGGCCGATTTCGCCGCCGGCGCCCGTGATCAGAACCGACGGTTTGCGCATCAACAGAGGGGCGGTCCCACCGGCAGCAGCAGGGAGACGAGGATTGACAGAATCGACAGGGCGAGCAGGATGACGGCGATCAGCATGTGGTTGATCCGCTCGGGATGCAGCGGATCGAGCACGCGTCCGGCAAGCCAGCCGCCCAGAAAGCCGCCCGCATGCGCGTAGTTGTCGATGCCCTGCATCATCAGGCCGAACACGAACATCATCACGGCGTACGTCATCGCCTGCGAGTACACGAGGCGCGATCCGCCGCGGCGTCCGTAATAGACGAGGGCGCCGAGCAGCCCGAAGATGGACGCCGACGCGCCGACCGTGAGGATGCCGCCGCGCAGCATGGGCGGCATGAACCAGAGGAACATGCCCGCGGCCGAGCTCGCCGTGAATCCCACGATCGCGCCCGCCGTATAAATAATGACCATCCGGCCCGGCCCGTAGAACTCCGCCACGGCCGGACCAAGCTGGCGCACCCAATACATGTTCAGGACGATGTGGAGCAGGCTGCCGTGCAGCCACGCGGCCGAGAGGACCGTCCACCAGCGATTCAACGCGAAGACCGGTGCCGCGCCGCTCGCCCCGATGTTGAGGAGCGCGCAACTGTCGGGCGAGAGGAAGTTGAAGCCCGACATGCCGATGTTGCCGACCGACATCACGAGGCTCGCGACGTACGCGATCGTCGAAATGCCGGTGACCAGCGGCACGAACCCGAGATCCTGACCGAGACTTCGCAGCACCGGCGCAAAACCCCAGAGCCCCGGATTCCGACGCCCGCAGTGATAACAGCGATCGTCCCTGACGCCGACGAGGTACCCGCACGAGGCGCAGACCACTGAACCCGTCGTCTGCCGCTTGAACATCCTGCGAAGGATAACATCCGGTCCCTGTCGATCGTCGGTACGACGGGTCTGAAAAGCACATGTCAGTACGACGGGCCTGAAAAGAGCATGTCGGTACGACGGGTTTGAAAGCGCTTGTCGGTACGGCGGGTACGCGGAACGAACTGGCGCTGGTCATCTTTTTGTTGAACGAAGATGACACGCGATAGAACGTTCGTCGTACCCGCCGTACCTGCCGTACCGACGAGCGTTTTTCAGATTTGCCGTACCGACGAGCGCTTTTCAGACCCGCCGTCCCGACGCGTTACTAGACTACGATCTTTTCGTGCGAGTGCTCGTCACCGGCGGCACCGGCTATCTCGGCCGCGCGATCGTCCGGGCGCTCGTCGCACGCGGCCACGATCCGGTCGTGTTCGCGCGGCGGGCGACGAACGCGGGCCTGACGACGCGCGCGATCGACGGCGACGTCCGGGATCGTCCGGCGCTCGTATCCGCGGCACGCGGCTGCGACGCGTTGTGTCACTCGGCCGCGCTCGTCAGCATCTGGCGACGCGATGCGCGCGAGTTCCATGACGTCAACGTCACGGGACTCGAAAACGCGATCGCGGCGGCGCACGACGCCGGTCTGTCCCGCCTCGTCTACACCTCGTCGTTCCTCGCGCGCCCGCCGGCCGGACGCCGCGATCCTCTGCGCGCCAATCCCTACCAGCACACGAAAGCGGCGGCGGACACCGTGGCCCGCGCGGCCCGCGACGCCGGGCGTCCGATCATCGTCTTGTATCCGGGCGTCGTGTATGGGCCCGGCGTGATGACCGAGGGGAATATCGTCGGCCGGTTGTTCGTCGATCACCTCGCCGGGCGCCTGCCCGGGCTCATTGGACCGGAGCACGTCTGGTCATTTGCCTGGGTCGACGACGTCGCCGCGGCGCACGTCGCGGCGATCGAGCGTGCGAAGCCCGGGTCCGCGTACCAGCTTGGCGGCGACAACCAGCCGCTCCGGCGGCCGTTCGAGATCCTTCGCGACCTTCGGGGCGTGAAGCCGCCCCGCCGGATTCCGTATTGGCTGGCCGTGTGCGCGGGCATCGCCGAGGAAGCCCGGGCGCGGCTGACCGGCCGCCTACCGCTCGTCACACGCGGCACCGTCGACATTTTTCGTCACGACTGGCCGGTTGAAAGCGCTGAAGCGGCACGCGATCTCGGGCTCAACGTCCTGCCGGTTGCCGAAGGCGTCCGGACGCTCCTGGAGACGAACCGATCTACGTAAACTCTCGTAGTAACGATTTGCCCATTTCCTAACCGTCATGGAACCGACCCGTCTAAAGAAACAGATGCACCTGGACGACGCGGCTGCCGTCGCGCAGGCGAGAGGCGGCGACGAGGAAGCCTTCCGCGTGCTCGTCGAGCGGCATGGCCGCAGCATCTACCGGCTGGCCTATCGGATGACCGGCCGGCCCGAAGACGCCGAAGACGTCGTCCAGGAAACGTTCGTGCGCGCCTACCGGCAGCTGAGCCGGTTCGAAGCGCGATCGAACTTCGCGACATGGCTGTACCGGATTGGTTTCAACTGCGCCATTGATTACATGCGAGCCCGCCCACATCGTGAATCGGCCGAGTCGCACGAAACGCTCGAGCGGCTCACCCCTGGGAGCGAGGCGCCGTCCATCGACGACCTGGTGTACGCCGGCGAGATTGGCGCGCGCGTGCAGGAGGCGCTGAACGCGCTCAGCACGCAGGAGCGCGCCGCGTTCCTGATGCGTCACTACCACGGTTGCTCGATCGAGGAGATCTGCAACGCGCTCGATCTCAAGACGAACGCGGCGAAGCATTCGATCTTTCGAGCGGTGAAAAAAATGCGCGTGGCCCTCAAGCCCCTGATGGACACGCGGACGTTGAATACGAAGCTCGAGGTCGGCAGCTGAGCGCCGGCATCGACATAGAGGTTGAACACGAATGACACTGGAGTTCAGGCACTGGCACCCGAGCGAAGACGAGCTCATCCTTCACTTCTACGGCGAAGGCGAGCCGGGCACCGAGCGACGCATCGACGATCACCTGCGCGGCTGCGTGAGCTGCCGGGCGACCTGGAGCGAGTTGAGCGGCACGTTGCAGCTGGTCGATGCGGCGCGGCTGCCTGAAGCACCCGCTGGCTTCGAGAACGTGATGTGGGCGCGCGTCGAGCAGGCGCTCATGCGTTCGCCCGCGCCGCAGCGATCGGGCTGGTCGATGAAGCAGCTGGTGCCGCTCGGCGCGATCGCGGCGCTCATCGTCGCCGCCGTGGCGCTCGCCGTCATGTCGCAGCGCCAGCCGGCCACAGGCACGGGTCCGGCGGCCGCCACCCCGGTCTCCGCGACATCGCAGAGCACTGCCGCCAAACCCGATCGCACGCGCGAGCGGGTGCTGCTCACGGCGCTCGACGGCCACTTCGAGCAGACGGAGCTGCTGCTCGTCGAGCTCATGAACGCGCCAGAAGTCGCGGGGGGCGATCTGGATTTCGAGCGGGCGGCCGCGGACGATCTCGTGGCGTCGGGCCGGCTCTACCGCCTGACCGCCGAACAGGCCGGATATCTCCGCGCGGCGCAGATGATCGAGGACCTGGAATCGGTACTGGTGGACGTCGCCAGAAGTCCGGCGAAGGTGGACAAGAAGGAATTCAAGGCTTGGCGCGATCGGATTGGCGATGCCGATCTGCTGTTCAAAGTCCGGGTCGTGGGCAATGACATCCGCGAGCGCAAACAGGATCTGAACGCCGTGATCATGAATGAGGGAGACCTATGAAGCGAGTGCTGACGTTCGTTGCGATCGTGGTTCTGCTGCCGATGGCCGTCGCGGCGCAGGTGCCGCCGACTCCTCCACCGGCACCACCGGCACCACCGGCTATACCGGCGCCGGTGGTGGTCCCGCCGATCCCGCCGCTGCCGCCCGACGCGCTGCCGGCGCCGCGCGCGCCGCGCCCGGTGATTGCCCCGACCGCGATTGAGCCGTGGGAGCTCGAGTACACGCTCCGGGCCGCCACTGAGGCGCAACGGGAAGCCCAGCGCATCAACGCCGACGCCGTTCGCGACGCTGTCCGCGCCGCCGAAATCCAGACACGCGAGATGCGATGGGCGACGCCTGTGGTCCACCCGGCCGACTTCCACTTCGACGACATGGACTGGCAGCCGTTCGGCCAGGAGAGCAACAGCGCCTTCAACCAGGGCCGCAGCTTCCTCGACCAGCGGCAATACGAGCGCGCGATCGTCAGCTTCGACCGGGTGATCGCTCAGAAGAGCACGCGGTCCGACGCGGCGCTCTATTACAAGGCGTATAGCCAATGGAAGCTCGGCCGGCCCGACGACGCCGTGGCCACGATCAACCAGCTGCGCAAGGATTATCCCCAGAGCCGGTATCTCAAGGACGCGAGTGCTCTCGAGGTCGACGTCAAGAAGACGCCGCCGCAGGAGATTCAGGACAACGACGAGATGAGGCTCCTCGCGATCAACGCGATGAAGGACACGGATCCGGAACGCGCGGTGCCGCTGCTCGAGGCAGTGCTGAACAAGACGAACTCGCTGAGGGTGAAGCGCGGCGCGCTGTCCGTGCTCGCGCATATCAACACTCCCCGGGCGCGCCAGATTCTCTTGAGCTACGCCAAGGGCTCCGGAAATCCGGATCTGCAGATGGAAGCCATCCGGTACATCGCCGTCAACCGGGACAACCAGACGACCAGCGCCGATCTGCGACAGATTTACGAAGCCACCGATGACGTGAATGTCCGCCGCGCGATCATCGCCGCGTATCAGTCCTCCGGCAACAAGACCGAGCTCGTCCGCATCGCCGGAACCGCCGGCGCGCCTGTCGCCGTCAGGCAGCAGGCCATCAGCGGGCTCACCAATATCGCGGCGCCCCAGGAGCTGTGGGCCCTCTATCAGAAGGAGACGGACAAAGACCTGAAGATTCAGATGATCCGGGCCTTCTCCGCGATGGGCGCGGTCGAGCAGCTGACCCAGATTCTGAAAACGGAAAAGGATCCCGACGTCCGCCGGCAGGCGATCCGGAGCCTCGGCGGACAGAAGACGACCACGCAGATGCTCGTCGATCTGTACGCGAGTGAACAGGATCTCGAGAACCGGAAAGCGGTGATCTCGGCGCTGAGCGCGCAGGAGAACGCCGAGGCGCTGGTCGCCGTCGCGCGGAAGGAAACCAACCTGCCGCTCAAGACCGAAATCGTCCGGCGGTTGTCCGAAATGGCCAACCGCGGCAACAAGGTCGCGGGCGAATACATGCTCGAGATCCTCAAATGAAAACCATCGTCACACTCCTGGTGCTGAGCGTTGCCGCGACGGCTTCGGCTCAGCAGCCGCCGATTCAGAACGGCAAGGTCGAGACGCGGAAGGTCGCGGCGCTGGACAAGGAAATCGCGACGGTCGCCGCCGGCGCGACGACAGAACCGGTCTGGGTCGGCTGGCGGGTGCCCATCGTCGACGGCGAACGAGGCGGGTGCAGCACCTGGGTCGATCACGACTACTTCTTCCGCGGCCAAATCCTGGACTACGCCCCGATCGGCGCGACGGTGTCCACGGCCCGGCCGCCGCAGGCGACGCAGCCCACCGGCGCGATCGCGCTCGAGGGCGGCACCGGCCTCGTGATGCTCCTTCGTCTCATCGACGGCCGGGTCGAGCGGCTCCGGACCATCGGAGACGACTGCGCCATCGAGGCGGGCGGTCGGACCCTCTACTGGCTCGACGGCGTGACCCCGGCGGAAAGCCTGAAGACTCTTGACGGGTATACGCGCGAGGACGCGTTCGAACGGCTGTCGATGAACGCGCGCCGCAATCTCACGCGATCGGCCTTGGGAGCCATCGCGCTCCATCGCGACGCCGGCGCGAACGCGATCCTCGACCGGTTCGCGACGGCCACCACTGGTACCGAGCTGCGCCAGCACGCGATCACGCTCCTCGGGAGCTACCGCGGCGCCCACGGCTTCACGATGCTGCAGAAGCTGCTCCAGGGCGAGCGGACGTCCGCGACGCGCGTGGAGCTCGTCAACGCGATCGGCCAGACGCGAGAGGCCGGCACGGTTGGAGCGTTGCGCGGGCTCTTGAAAGACACGGATCCGAAGGTCCGCTCGGCCGCCGTCTACAACTTCGCCATTCGCGGCCAACAGGCGGTCGTTCCCGAGGTCACCGCGATCATCGACAACGACGCCGACATCAACGTCCGCAAGCGCGCCGTGTCGGGCCTGGGCCGCCTGCCGGCCGAAACCGCGATCCCGATGCTCATCCAGATCGCCCGGACGAACAAGAACCCGGAAGTGCAGAAACAGGCCGTGTCGCTCCTGAGCCAGTCCAAGGATCCGAGGGCGATCGCCTACATGGAAGAACTGCTGAAGTAAGCCATCGCGCTATCGATCTATCGCACTATCGATCTATGTAAGAACTCGGCCGGCCCTTCGGGCCGGCCTTTTCTTTGGATCGAAGCCGCCCCTGGCGCGCGGGACTTACCTGCCGTGTCCGCATTTCCTGTTAGAGTTTCCCTCCTGAAAACCTGTCGGGAGGAAACACATGTCTTCACATACCCGTCGCGGCGTGCTGGTGGCGATAACGGCGTCGGTCGTGCTGGCGGCCGCGGTTGGCCTTCGTACCGCTGACTCGACGCTCCTCGCGCAGGCCGGTCAGAGCCTCGGCGCCGATCCAGTCCTGCTGAAGTTCTATCAGTGGCGCAGCATCGGGCCCGACCGGGGCGGGCGCTCGATTGCCGTCGCCGGCGTGAAGGGCCGGCCCAAGGAAGCGTATTTCGGCGCGACGGGCGGCGGCTTGTGGAAAACGGTCGATGGCGGCGACAACTGGGCGCCCGTGACGGATGGCCAGATCACCAGCGCGTCGATTGGCGCCGTCGACGTCTCCGAGACGAACCCCGACATCGTCTTCATCGGCACGGGCGAGTCGTGCATCCGCGGCAACATCATGCCCGGCGACGGCGTCTACAAGTCGGTCGATGCCGGCAAGACGTGGACGCACGTCGGCTTCAGGGACGCGCAGAACATCTCGAAGATTCGAGTCCACCCGGCCGATCCGAATACCGTCTTCGTCGCCGCGTTCGGCCAGCACGGCGTTCCGAACGACGAGCGGGGCATCTTCAAATCGACCGACGGCGGGAAGACGTGGCGGCGCGTGCTGTTCCGCAACAACCGCACACCGGCAATCGACCTTTCAATCGACCGGACCAATCCCCGCGTGATGTACGCCGCGCTGTGGGAGGCCTATCGCGTCGAGTACCAGATGTCGAGCGGCGGTCCGGGCAGCGGGCTGTTCAAGTCGACGGACGGCGGAGACACGTGGACCGAAATCACCCGCAACCCCGGACTGCCGGCCGGCGTCGTGGGTCGGATCGGCGTCTCCGTCTCGGGTGCCGACTCCAACCGCGTCTATGCGCTCGTCGAAAACGAGAACGGCGGGTTGTTCGCGTCCGACGATGCCGGTGCCACGTGGCGGTTGATCAACGACAACCGCAACATCCGTCAGCGAGCCTTCTATTACACGCACGTCATCGCTGACCCGAAGAACCGCGATACGGTCTATGCCTTGAACACCAGCGCGTTCAGGTCAACCGACGGCGGCAAGACGTTGACGAATGTCGGCGGCGGGACGCACGGCGACCATCACGATCTCTGGATCGATCCGGACAACCCGCAGCACCTCGTGATCGGCAACGACGGCGGCGGCGCCGTCTCGATGGCGGGCGGCGCCGGCTGGAGTCCCCAGGACTTCCCGACCGCGCAGTACTACCACGTGATCACGACGAAGCACATTCCGTATCACGTGTGCGGCGCGCAGCAGGACGGCTCGACCGTGTGTCTGCCGAACGAGGCCGGCGGTGGGGGCGGCGGCCGTGGCGGCGGTGGTGGGGGCGGCGGGCGAGGAGGCGCCCCGGCCGTGACCATGTACAGCCCGGGCGGCAGCGAGCCCGGCTACGTCGCGCCAGATCCGAAAGACGTCGACGTCTTTTTCGCCGGCGGCAACAACGGCTCGTTCCTCGTGCGGACGGACCGCCGGACCGGACAAAGCCGCGAAGTGCACCCGTACCCGCGCATGTTCTCCGGCGAGCCCGCGAGCGCGCTCGTCGAGCGCGTCCAGTGGACCTTCCCGATCGTGTTTTCGCCGGTGGATCCGAACGTCCTCTACACCGCGACCCAGCACGTCTGGAAGACGACCAACGGCGGCCAGGACTGGACGCAGATCAGCAAGGATCTCACCCGCGCCGACCCGAAGACGCTCGGCCATTCCGGCGGCCCCATTACGGGCGACATGAACGGCCCCGAGGTGTACGCCACGGTCTTCACGCTCGCGCCGTCGAAGGTCGACGTCAACGTCCTCTGGGCCGGATCGGACGACGGCAGGATCCAGGTCACGCAGAACGGCGGCAAGACCTGGGCGGACGTCACGCCGAAGGAGATGCCGGACTTCGGCCGCGTGAGCATCATCGATGCGTCGGCGTTCAACGCCGGCACCGCGTACGCCGCCGTCAAGAAGCCCCTCCTGGGCGACCATGCGCCCTATCTCTTCCGCACGCACGACTTCGGCAAGACGTGGACGAAGATCGTGAGCGGCCTCAAGCCGAACGATTACACCCACGCCATCCGCGAAGATCACAAGCGGCGGAACATGCTCTACGCGGGGACGCAGCACGGCATGTACTACTCGTACGACGACGGCAACACCTGGCATTCGCTCTCGTTGAACCTGCCCGACGTCCCGATTTCCGACATCTGGGTCGAAGAGACCGATCTCGTGATCTCGACGCACGGCCGGTCGTTCTACGTGCTCGACGACATCGACCCGCTGCGGCAGTTCGGTGCGCCGGTGGCCTCGGCGACCGACGTGTTTCTGTTCGCGCCGGCCGATGCCATCCGGACGACCGCTGGCGCGACAATCCGGTACTGGGTGAAACAGCCCGCCCAGAACCTCACGATCGAAATCCTGGACAAGACGGGTTCGGTGGTGCGGACGTTTGGCGGCGCGGCGACCACCGAGCCGCCGGCGGCCGGGCGTGGCGAGGCTGGCGGCGGTGCCGGCGGACGTGGAGCGGGTGGGGGCGGTCGCGGCGGCGCCATGGCGTCGTCGGCAGCCGGCCTGAACAGCGTGACCTGGGACTTGCGGTACCCGGGCTTCACGACGTTCACGCCGATGATCCTGTGGGGCGCGGGCGGAGGCGGTGCCGGACCCGTCGCGCCGCCCGGAACCTATACGGTGCGGCTCAACGCGAACGGACGGACACAGACGCAGACGTTCCGCGTGAAGCGGAACCACCTGTATACGGACGTCAGCGACGCGGATCTCCAGGCACAGTTCGATCTGGCTATTCAGATCCGCGACAAGACGAGCGAGGCCAACAACGCGGTGATCCAGATCCGCGCCGTCAAGTCGCAAGCGGACGATCGGCTCTCGAAGTCGCCGGACGCTCAACTCAAGACCGCCGGAGACACGCTGAAAAAGAACCTCAGCGCGATCGAGGAGGAGATCTACCAGGTGCGGAACCAGAGCGGCCAGGATCCGCTCAACTTCCCCATCAAGATCAACAACCGCCTCGCCTCGCTCTTCTCCGTCGTCACGCGCGGCGAAGGACGGCCGATCGGCAACGCGGCGCCGATCCTCAAGAACCTGACGGCCGAGCTCAAGGTCCAGACAGATCGGCTGGCAGAGGTCCTCGCTACGGATCTGGGCGCGTTCAACGCAGAGGCGAAGCGGCTGGGGCTGCCGTTGGTGTCGGAGAAGTAAGGACCCGTCGCAGAAACTTAGAACTCAGAACTGAGAACTAACAACTCAGAACCCAAGTTCTCAGTTCAGAGTTCTCAGTTCACAGTTACATGGTATTCTTCCGCTATTACTCCTGCGGAGCAGGACAAATGGCCAGGTCAGACGCCCTCGGCGAATTCGAACAGTCGGTCCTCCTGGCGATCGCTCATCTGGGAGCGGATGCGTACGGCGTCACCGTGCGCCGTGAAATCGAGCGCCGGACGGGCCGGACCGTCGCCGTCGGCGCGCTCTATACCGCCTTGGACCGGCTCGAGCGAAAGGGCTTGGTCTCGTCCGTCATGTCGGACCCGACCCCGGAACGCGGGGGCCGGTCCAAGCGACATTTCAAGCTCCGGGCATCCGGCGTTACGGCGCTGCGTCAGACGCGCGAGCGGATCAATCGAATGTGGGAGGGGCTTCCCGAGGACTTGAAGTCCAGTCCGGGAAGCCGCTAGCCATGGGCGCTACCCCTCCCCGCCTGGCCGCCTGGATCGTCACCCGGTCGACGGTCGAAGCCGATCGCCAAGTCGTCGTCGGAGACCTGATCGAGGAATTCACCGCGCTCAACGAGCAGTTCGGGCCCAGCCGTGCGCGCCGATGGTTCTGGCGGCAGGCGCTGACGTCCGCGCTGCCCGGTCTGCTTCGCCGCCTTCATGAACGGACCGACTCGCACCGCTCTCCAAAGGACCGCCTCATGAGCTCACTCTGGCAGGACGTCCGGTTCGGCTGGCGCAGTATCCAGCGCCGGCCGCTGGTCACCATTGTCGCCGTGCTGTCGCTGATGGTCGGCATCTCGATGTCGTCGGTCGTCTTCAGCCTGCTCGACGCCGCGGTGCTCTCGCCGCTCGACGTGAACGACCCGCGCCGGCTCGCGCTCGTGCTCAACCGCCGAGGTCCGGACAACGTGAACCACAACTTCTCGTATCCCGATTTCGTGGACTATCGGGCGGGCCAGCACACGTTCGTCGATCTCGTCGCGTACAGCCAGGCCGATGTCACGATGCGCCCGCCGGGCGGCGTGGCCGAGGTCGTCCAGGCCGAGCTCGTGTCCGGCGGCTTTTTCCCGACAATCGGGCCGCGGCTGATTGCCGGGCGCGGCATTGTCGAGAGTGACGATCAGCCGGGCGGCGCGCCCGTCATCGTCATGAACGAGGTGCTGTGGCGGCGGCTCTTCGGCGATCCACGCGCGTTTCAGCCGAAGCCGTTGCTCGTGAACGATCGCGAGTTCACCGTCATCGGAATCGTTGCGGCGACGTTCCATGGCATGACCATCGGCAGCAACGCCCGCCTCTGGTCGCCAATCCACCAGCAGCCCGTGCTCGAGCCCACAAACGGCACCAATCTGCTGCCGCGCCGCGGCACGAGCTGGCTGACGGTCATGGGACGGCTGAAGCCCGGCGCGACGTTCGAGACCGCCGCGGCCGATCTCAACCGCGTCGAAGCCGCGCTCGCGGTGGTCGTGAAGCGTCAGGAGAAGCGGCAGCTCATCCTCGAGCCCGGCGAGCAGGGCGATTCCTTCCTGCCGAAGAGAACCGCGTCACCGCTGCAGCTGCTGCTCGGCGCGGCGCTGCTGGTGCTGCTCGTCGCCTGCGCAAACGTCGCGAACCTGCTGCTCGCGCGCGCGACGGATCGCGCACGTGAAATCGCGGTGCGCAGCGCCCTCGGCGCGAGCCGTGCCCGCATCAGCCGGCTGCTGCTCGTCGAGACGCTGCTGCTCGGAACGGCCGGAGTGGCGCTTGGATTGCTGGTGGCCGTCTGGCTGGCTGGGATCGCCGTGCCGCTCTTTGCGGAATTCGGGCGGCCCGTCACGCTCGACGTCGGCTTGAACTGGCGGCTGCTGATGTTTGCCGCGACCGTGGGCATCGGATCGACGATGCTCGCGGGCCTGGCGCCTGTCCTCAACGTCACTCGAACGGGGCCGGCCGGCTCTCTTGGCGAGGGGGGACGAGGCGCGTCGGCAGGTCCGGGCGGCACCCGGCTGCGCAGCGGCCTGGTCGTTCTGCAGTTTGCGCTGTCGCTCGCCTTGATAGTCTCCGCCACGCTGCTGGTGCGGACCCTCATCAACCTGCGCGCGATCCCGACCGGCTTCGATCTCCATCACGTCGCGCTGTTGTCGGTCGATCCGGAGGCGGCCCAATACAAGGCGCCGAGAATCCGGCAGTACTACGCGGACGCGGAAGCGCGCCTGGCCGGCGTGCCCGGGGTGACGGCGGTCGGGTACGGTCGCGTGATCCCGGTTGGATTCGGCGGCTCCCGAACGACGGTGACGGTCCCCGGCTATCAGTCGTCGGCCGACGAGGACATGGAGCTCAACTACAACACGGTCTCGCCCGGCTACTTCGCCGCGCTCGGCATCTCGATGCTGGCGGGCCGGACGCTGAGCGAGGGTGACGTCGAGGGCCGGCCGCTCGTCGCGGTGGTGAACGAAACGATGGCCAGGCGGTACTGGCCGAACCGATCGGCGGTTGGCCAGATCTTTCACGAGGGCGAGCTCACCGATCCGCCCATCGAAGTGGTGGGCGTGGCCCGCGACGTGAAGTACCGCACGCTCCGGGAAGAAGCGCGCCCGAGCTTCTATCGTCCACTCGCGCAACGGCGCGCCGGCGCAGGCATCGTCCACGTCCGAACCGCCGGCGATCCGGCGGCGTTGATCGACACCCTTCGCAAGACGCTCGCGTCGGTCGACCCGGCTGTCCCGATCGCCGACGCGCTCACGCTCCGCCAGCAGGCCGACTTGAACGTCAACGACGAACGGGTGGCGATGACGATCGGCCTCGCGCTCGCCCTGGCCGCGCTCGTGCTGGCCGCCGTGGGCCTGTACGGCGCCATGTCGTACACGGTGGGCCAGCGCGCCCGGGAGATCGGCGTTCGGATGGCGCTCGGCGCGGTCCCCGGCGACGTCCGGCGGCTGGTGCTCGGCCAGGGCCTGCGCCTCGCCGTCCTCGGCAGCGCGGCCGGTCTGGCGATGGGCGCCGGTCTCGGCCGGCTGATCGAAGATCGGCTCTATGGCGTCACCTCGATCGACGTCGTCAGCTTTGCCGTCTCGATAGGCGTGCTGGCTGCTGTCGCGCTCGTGGCGAGCTGGGCGCCGGCCCGCCGGGCGTCGAGAGTCGATCCAATAGTCGTGTTACGGACGGAATGACGGGCGAGGGACCCGCGGACCACGCTGCGGAGGTCTGCGTCGCATGTTCCTTCGCAGGAGCACGCGACACCGATCCGCAAAACGGTCTGGAGCGCGCCAGGAGCGCGCGATTCAGTTGCCGGGTGGTGAGAACGCCGACGCCGCTCACACCACGTCGAAGACCACTTTCTGAGGCTCGGTCGGGCTCAACCGCGCGAAGTACGTCTCGACCGTGACCCCCGTGAACAGCTCACGGAGTTTGGATGCCGCCCGGCGCAGATCGGCAATCTGGCGCTCGCGGAGATCGATCGTGACGGGTCCGATCTTCCGGGCGCGGTACCACGCGCAGTCCTGGTGTGCAACCGCGACGATTCGCCGGGTGCCGTGGGCCTCGACCAGGCTCTCGAGGCGGCGCCGAAGGAAATTGAAGTCTTTGGGCACGAGGTCGATGAGCGTCAGCGGCTCGATGCCGCCGGGCACCGCGACGAAATCGGTGCGCGGACCGGCGTTCAGATGGACGCGCGCGAACTCCTGGAAGTGCGGGTACCACCGCCCGTCCACGCACGTGATGATCGTCGTCTGCGGCCGCTGCGGATCCCAGTCAAGGGAGCTCTGGTAGACGCTGCCGGCCATCAGCGGCCGGTCTCACTCTGCCCGATCTTGCGTTCGGCTTCTACCGCGCCCGCTTCCGTACGCGCCTGCATCAGCCGGACGATGTCGATGCCGAACTGATCCTTCAGCATCGCGAGCATCGCGGTCATGCCTCCGCCAACCGTCCCCATCACTTTGCCGACGCCTCCGGACCCGCCCGACGCGTTGCCGTTGCCCATCTCGATGATGTTGATCTTGTCGATGCCCGCCAGCTGTGTGGCGAACGCCTGCGCGAGCTCCGGCATCTTGTCGACGACGAGGTTGATCACGGCCGCTTCGTTGAAGTTCTTCCAGGCCTCCGCCTTGCGCTGGAGACCTTCGGCTTCGGCCAGGAGCTTTTTCTTGATGACCTCGGCTTCGGCCTCGCCGACCGCCAGCACCTTGGCCGCTTCGGCCCGGCCGACCCGCTCGATCTTCGCGGCCTCGCCGGCGCCCTCGTACTCGAGCTCTTTCTGCGTCGCCTCGGCCTTGATGACGGTCGCCTGCTTCAAGCCCTCCGCGCGCAGGATCGCGGCCTGTCGCTCGGCCTCCGCCGGCTTCACGACCGTCGCCTGGAGCTCCTGCTCTCTGCGGGCGGCTTCCTGCTGCTGAACGAGCACTTCCTGCTGCTTGCGGACCTGATCGATCCGGGTTTCCTGTTCCGTGACGCGCTGGCGCGCGATCGCAGTCGCCAGTGGACCGGCCTGCTCGGCTTCAGCCTGCTTGGCCTGCACCGCGGCGTCGAATTCGGCTTGCCGCGACTCCTTGTCGCGCAGCGACTCCGCGATGGCGACGTCGGCCTCGTAGCGCTTGGTCTTGCCTTCCTGGTCGGCCATGGCCGACTTGATCATCGCGTCGCGTGTGGCGAGGGCCTCACCGACGATGGCGTCACGCTTGACCTCGGCGGTCCGCTTCTTGCCGAGCGCGTCCAGATAGCCCTGCTCGTCGCTGATCTGCTGGATCGTGAGGATGTCGATGTTGACGCCCATCTTCTTCAGATCGACGGCCGCTTCGTCGGTCATCTTCTGGGCGAACGCCTGCCGGTCCGCGTTGATCTCCTCGACCGTCAACGTGCCGAGGATCGCGCGCAGGTGGCCCTCGAGCGTCTGGAAGATCACGCCTTTGATCTGCTCGGGCGGCATGCCGAGGAAGCGCTCGGACGCGCCGCGCAGCGACATGTCGTCGCCGGCGATCTTGACGTTGGCGACGGCCTCGACGGTCACCGCGACGCCTTCCTTCGTGTAGGCGCGCTGGATCCGGAGCGGAATCGAGATGATGTTGAGCGAGAGGTACGCGACCTGCTCGAGCAGCGGTACGCGCAGGGCGGCCCCGCCTCTGACGATGCGGAAGCCGACGGTCGAGCGGGTGCCCCTCTCGTCGGTGAACGCGTGCTTGCGGCCGTAGAAGATCGCGACGGTCGACGGCGGCACCTTGATGTAGTTGCGCGCGAAGAGCGCCATCGCGGCCACCAGCCCGAGCAGGCCGAGCACCACGCTGATGGCGACTGCGACGGCGGACAAATCGTCAAACAGATTCATCTGGACCCCCCGGTGGTGCCGGCGTCGGCCGGCTTGACGACGACTGCATGCCCGCCAAGCGCCGCAATGACCACCGTCGTCCCGCGGCTGAGCGCGCGCCCATCAGCCGAGCGGGCAATGTGCTCGGTCTGCTCTCCACCGGCGCTGAGGGAGATCTGACCGACCCCGCCCTCCGGAATCGCGACCGAGACCTCGGCGGTCGCCCCAATCAGCCCGCCCATCCGCAGCTCGCTCGACGCTTGCTGCGAATACAAGAGCCGGGCGAACTGATAGACGATACCGGCCATCACGATGCCGGCGACGACCCCGACGCCTGATGCCGCGGGATGCGATAGCGAGTAGTACCGGGCGACGATCCCACCGACGCCAAACGCCGTCAGGAACGCCGCCATGACGCGGACGCTCAAGATGCTGGGGCCGCCGCTGTCCAGGCCGGAGCCGTGGTCGAAACCGTCGTGATCGACGTCGTGATCGCCGAAGATGTCGCCGAAGACGAGCATCGACAGAAGCACGATGAGACCGAACGCAGCTATCCCGGCATAGATCAGCATAAAGACATGAAGGTCATGAAGGACCTGAAGGACATGAAGAAATGCTCGTGATCTTCTTCATGTTCTTCACGCTCTTCATGCGCTTCACTTCTTCGCCTTCCGCTCAGCCAACAGCTTCTGATAGTCGTCCGGATTCAGGTAAGTCACATCCACCCAGACGTGCGCCATCTCGTCGACCGTGCGATCGCCCCAGCCGACCCACTGCTTCGGATCTGGATTGTTGGGATTGGCCGCGGTGTTGTCGTGCCACGCGGTGAACACGAGGACCGTCCCCTTCGGCAGCAGCGGAGCCGTCTGGTCGGCGTAGACGTAGTTCACGTGCCAGTTCCACTGGAACTTGTCGACGTGGCTCAGCACTTCACGCCTCCCGTCGGGATAGATGGCCTCCATGGACATGGCTTTGCCGCGCATGTGCATGTGTGGCTGGAAGTTCTCGATCCGCGCAGGCGCCTGCATGACGTAGAAGTTCTGCGTCATCGCGGTCTTGTTTGGCGGAATGTCGAGCCGCGAGCCGGGCGCGACGTTGAACATGCGCAACACGGTCCGGCGCTGGGGCACGGTGTCCTTCGGGTAGAAGTAGATCCCCAGCTCCACCTGGTTGTCCTTCACCTCTTCGCCGATCGCGAACATGTGGATTTCCCAGCGGATTCGCGACCCGGGCAGCATCAGCTTGCCGGCGTCGGCCGGGAAGATCTCGCCGGTCTTGCCGACCGCCCACTCCATGAACAACCCGGCGCTCGTCTGGTGATCGTGTGCGCTGTCGGCGAGCCCCGTGATGCCGTCCTCCTGCTGCTGAAGCGTGGTCAGCACGTGGTGGACGGTCCGGCGGCCGATGACGCCCACCGGTTTGATCTCGATCGCGCGAACCCATCGGGGTTCCGTAAGGCCGGTGTCGGACACGGGCCGGAACCACTTGTCCTGCGTGCGGGCGGCCAGCGTGTAGGACGGCGACTTGATGACCAGGTCCGGCTTGCCGTACAGCGGGGCGAACTGCCACTCGTCGCTCGGACGCAGGTCCACGGGTGGCGGCATGTCTTTCGGATCGCCGGCCGGCGTGCCCTCGTCGACCCACCGCACGATCGTGTCCACTTCACGATCGGTCAGGCTGCGGTCGTTCTTGAACTGCTGGATACCGACCGTCTTGTCGATGTGCCAGGGCGGCATCAGGCGATCGGACACCTTCGTCTTGATGCGGCGCGCGTACTTGCGCGCGTCTTCGTACGTGAGGAGCGACATCGGGCCGATGGAGTTCGGCTGATGGCACACCTGGCATTTCTGCTGCAGGATCGGCGCGACGTCCTTGGCGAACGTGACCGCGCCTGCGGCCTGCTGGGGTTCGCTCACGGCCTGACTGCGAACCGACAAGAGCGCGACGAATGCGAACGTGCCCGCGACGACCACCGGCCACATCCAACGGTGCGACTTCGTGCTGGTCATGACATTCGCTCCACTCTCATTTTGTCACGGTCACCTTCACGAACCCATTCGACCAGCAGCACTGGGCATGGCCGGCGCCGGAGACCCCTGACGCGTCGTTCGCGCGGACACGGAGCACGTACACGCCCGGTTCGCTGAAAACAGCTTCCGTCGGGGCGGAACCGCCCGTGGCGGGACTCCTCGCCGTGGGGGGCGTAAAGACAACCGCGCCCGGCCCCTGGTGCTTGAACCACGTCAAGGTGACCGGCATCGCGCCGCGCCCACCGCTCGCCACACTCGTCGCCGACTTCCCGTCGTCGCGGGCCCAGACGGTGACCGTGAGGGCTTTGCCGGCGGTTGCGGTCATTGGCGCGCCGGTCGCACCGAAAGGTCCGCTCCCCTCCGTGCCGTTTTCCGCGAACTTCAGCGCCGGCGGCGTGTTGCCTGATCCGGCCTCGCCTTCGAGCGCGTCGATCTGCCAGTTCGGGTTCAGGCGGCCGGGAATCTCGTAGGTCTCGCCGCGTGTCTTGAGCGTCCAGACGACCGTTTTGTCGCCAAAATCGGCGGGCACGTTGACGGCGAAGACGCCCCAATGGCGCCCCGGCTGAAAGTGCGTCGGCTGGTTCTGATTCTGCGCGCCGGGCGCAACGAAATTGTCCGCGCCAATCGGCACGTCGACGACTTCCTTGCTGTTCCGGTTGAAGTAGCCGAACGACATGCTGAAGGTGCCGTCGCCGTTGGGATACCAGCCTTCGAACGCCGGTGTCACGGTCTGGCCGGTCTCCCTGAGGGGAGACAAGGGCGGCTGCTGCGCCGCGCCTGGCACGATCCATCCCGCCAGGCCGGCGGTCGTCAGCACCACAGCGAGGGCGAAACGCTTCCGCATCATCAGCCCGAGGTTGAAACCGGCTTTAGGATTTCCCAGCCGGTCTCCAAAGTCAAAGTGATTTGACCGAGCGCTCGATGAGCTGCTCGAGCACCCTCAGATCCACGTCGGCCAGTTGCGTGATGTAGAGGCAACCCTTGCCGGTCTTGTGTTTCCCGAGCTTCGACATGAGCTCCGCGTGTTTCGGAAACCCGGACATGACGTACAGGGTCAGCGCGTTCTTCCTGGGCGAAAACCCGGCGCGGAACCAGTCGCCTTCCCTCCCACTTTCGTACTTGTAGCGATAGTCGCCGAACCCGACGATCGACGGTCCCCACATCTTCGGCTGGGCCTTCGTCGCCGTCTTCATCATCTGGACGAGGGTCCGGCAGTCTTTCCGGACCGATTCGTCGGCCACCGAGTCCAGAAAGGCGCTCACGGAGGCGGACGTTTTCTTTGTTTTCAGTTCAGCCATAAATCGTCAGCCGATCGTAGCCGCGTCGGTACCGACGGCACACCGTTACTTCACAGCTCGATCCATCGTCTCGAGCCCGCGCTCGATAATCCCGAATCCCTCCCGCAGTTCATCTTCTTTGATGCAGAGCGGTGGATTCGTGAAGAAGTTGTGCCACCGCAAAAATGTGAACAGCCCCTCGTCGCGGAAGAACTTCGACAGGGCCGTCATCTCCGGTGACGTCGAGCCGAACGGCGCCATCGGCTCCATCGTCGCGCGGTTTCGCGTGAGCTCGACGATGCCGAAGAGACCGATCGATCGCACGGCACCGACGCAGGGATGCCGCGCGGCCAGGCCGGCGAGCAGCCCCTTCATCACCTCGCCCATCGCGCGCGCGTTCTCGATGAGCCCTTCGTCTTCGTAGACGTCGAGCGTCGCGAGCGCAGCCGCGCAACCCAGCGGATGGCTGTTGTACGTGAGACCGCTCGCGAACACCCGGTCCTTGAACGTGTCCGCCCACACCCGCCGCAGGCCGACAGCGCCGAGCGGCACGTACGCGCTCGTCAGCCCCTTGGCCATCGTCATCACGTCCGGCACGACGTTCCAGTGGTTCACCGCGAACCACGTGCCGGTCCGGCCGAAACCGGACATCACTTCGTCGGCGATCAGGATGATGCCGTGCTTGTCGCACAGCGCGCGAACGCCGGCGAGGAATCCGTCCGGCGGGACGAGCACGCCGTTGGTGCCGACGACCGGCTCCATGATGAAGCCGGCGATCGTGCCGGGACCCTCGAGCTGGATGACCTCGGCCAGATAGTCGAGCGCCTGCGCGGCGCTCACCCAGCCCCGCTCGAGACCGTGGTAGGGATTGAGGACGTGCACCATCCCCGGCAGTGCCGGCTCGCTCCATCGCCGCGGGTCGCCGGTGGCGGAAATCGCGCCGGCCGTGCCGCCGTGGTACGAGCGGTAGAACGCCAGAATCTTCTGGCGGCCGGTGAGCCACCGCGCGATCTTCATCGCGTTCTCGTTGGCTTCGGCGCCGCCGTTCGTGAAGAAAAACGCGTCGATGTCGCCCGGGCAGATTCCCGCGAGCCTCGCGCCCAGGCGCGCCCGCGCTTCGGTCGCCATGAAGGGACTCGCGTATGGCAACGCGGCCGCCTGATCCTGGATCGCCTTGATCACGCGCGGATGGCTGTGCCCGACGTTCACGCACATCAACTGGCTGTTGAAATCGAGATACCGCTTGCCTTCAGGCGTCCAGAAATAGACGCCCTTCGAGCGCGCGATGGGAATCGGATCGACCGCGTTCTGCGCCGACCATTCGAAGATCGTGTGGCGCCGCGCAAGCGCGACGATTTCCTCGCCGGACATCGCGGCCGCCCGCGTTTCAGCGCGTTCGCTCGCCGGGCCGATGGAAGTCATGGGTGTCGGCCCAATTATAGAGCGCCCCCCGGATCTCTACCGAATCGGCGCGCTCCAGGTCGCAGGCCCGTGGCGGTTGATCGACGCGGACGTCGGATCGACGTCGGGCGATCGATTGCCGGGGGGCCGCTGGAAGGCGATGCGCGCCGCGGCGCGGTCGAAGTCGTTCGGCTCCGTGCGGCCCTGCGAATTCATGACGGACGTTCGGCCCGTCACGTGCTGGTAGCCGAGCGCGTGCCCCAGCTCATGGGCGCGCAGCGAACGCTTGAATTCGCTGGCGCTCCGATCGAAGTCCCGGTCGAGCATGATGATGCCGGCCACGATCCGGCCGTCGGTTTCGAAGCGCCAGCGGCCGTAGCCATCGTACCCGGTCGCGGCCCTGAGCCCGACGACGCGGCTGACCGTGATGACGTCGTCTTTCAGGAGTTCGACACGTTCCCCCTGGATGGCCTGCTGCTTCGTGATCGAGGCGAACGCGGTGAACTGTCCGCCCGTGAGCTGCGGCAGCGCCCACGTCAGGTCGTTCACCAGGGACGTGGCTTCGGCATCGGGCATGACGTCGGCGAGCGCGACCGCGTCCATCATGTTCACGTCGGTGAACTGCAGCGCGCGCGTCTCGAGGAGCAGCGGCGGCGCCGACGTCCAGCGGCGCAGCTGCGGCGCCCGGAACATCTCGTCGAACGCCTGCAGATCGAACTGGCCGGAAATAAGCGAGACCAGAAGGTCCGCGCCCGGCACGCGCACGTTCGTCCGGCGCTCGACGAGGTCCGGTCCGGAGAAGATCAGCAGCCGCGGCTCGGGGGAGCCCGTGTTGGCGGTCACGAGAAACGCGCCGCTCGAGTCGCAGGAGGTCCCGCTCACGCCGTCGCCGCCGACTTTGAGACTGGCGACGCCCGATTGCGTGACGGCGTCGATGGCCCGGCCGGTCGTGAGATAGGGCGACGCCGACAGCTTGAAATCAGCCGTGCTATCGGCCGTCAGGGTGATGCTCTCGGACTTCGACAGGTGACCGGGAGCGGACGCCTGAACGGTCAATGCGCCGAGCCGCAGATTGGTCAGGACGTAGCGACCGCTGTCGTCGGCGCTCGCGAGACGGCCCCTGTCCGGACCTGACGTCACTTCGACGGTCGCGGCGCCAAGGCAAGGCGCCATCGCGGGAATCGAGATGGTGCCCGACAGCGTCGCGTGATCGGGTGCGGGCGGCGCCGCCGTGAGCGTGAAGTCCGACGTCTGGTTGGCGCCGAGAGTGACATTCGTACTCTGCGTCGTGTAGCCCGCGGCGGACACCTGCAGCGTCATGGCGCCTGCCGCGAGATCGGCGAGCGTGTATCGACCCTCGGTGTCGCTCGTGGTGTTCTTGCCGACGTTCACTCCGGTGGAGACCTCGATTCGGGCGGCGGGAATCGGCGCTCCGCCGGCGCCGGACGTGACACGGCCGCTCAGGGCAAAGCGTGTCGGAGGCGTTGGCGCTGGCGGATCCGGAGTCGGGGCGGTCGGCGGCTTCGATCCGCAGGCCCAGAAGAACAGACCGGCAAGCAACAGTGCGCCAAACGTACGCGGACCCGGCCCGGCGGCCACGCGCCGAAGAGCGGATCCCCAAGCGTATGCAGGACTTGCGCCGCTTACGATTCTGCCGGCCGCGCGCATCGTTCCAGAGCGAATGCAAGCGGCTTGCCGGGCGCGGCCCGCCATTGCATCGATCGTCTGTCGCGGCCGGCACGCGATCGTGCCGTGTCAAATCTTCAACCGGCCGACGCCAGCAGGGTGATGTCGACGATTGGCACTTTTAAGTAACGAATTACCGTGTTCGGAGGCGCGTAGCAGGCCGCTGAAATACGCGGCCTAGCTACAAAAGGCTGGCGATCGACAGCGCGGAAAAGAATCCGTAGAAGATCGCCATGAAGACGAGCGTTGCGCGCCGCCACGTTGGCGGCCGCAATTCGCGCGGCAGCAGACGCGTGTTGACATACAGGAGGTGCAGCGACGTGATCACGAACACGACGCCGGCGACGTTTGCGCCAATCTGGAGCAGCACGATCGGCTGCGCGAGGCGCAGCGCGATGATGCCCCAGACGACGACCGCACCGAGCACCGCGTAGTAGATCTTGCGGACGTCCCCGCCACGCCACGCGCGGACGCGCTCGCTCCCTGTCCACAGGATGTCCGTCAGCGCGCGGACCATGCCTTCCATCTGGTCGAGCTGCGTCTTGAACAGGATCCACGCGCCGAGAAACGCGATCAGCCCGCCGAGGACGGGGCCTGAATGCGCCCCGATGCTGGACGCCAGCGCCGCGGCGATGCCGAGTCCGCGGATGTCAGTGCCTCGCGGCAGAAACGTGACGTACAACAGCGCCGGGAGCACCATGCCGAGAAGGCCGCCCAGGAAAAACACACCCCACTGATCGGCGCGCACGATCCGCCACCATCCGTGCCAGCGCCGGACGTTGGCCTCGGTCGGCGCGAACATGAAGCCCGAGTGCGCGAGGTTGACCTTCTGTCCGCCGACCGCCGCGGGAATGTAGCCGACGCGCTCGCCCATGCCGTAGCCGCGGTCGCGCGCCCAGTTCGAGAGCGTCACGTTCGTGATCCCGCCGGCCCCGGAGTACGCGATGAGCGCCGCCAGCAGAACCCAGTCCACACCCGCGGGCACCAGGCTGAATCGTCCGTCGGCGGTGTCGAAGGCCACCAGGCCGCCGGCCGCCGACACCCAGATCGGCGCGGGCACGAACACGAGCGCCAGCACGAGAAAGCTGCTGAGGATCCCCGCGATGAGAACCCAGTTGAAGAGCTCGAGCGTGCGCTCGATGCGGCGGCCGACGAGCAGCACCGCGACGCTCGCGAGGAATGTCGTCACGCCGATTTGGTACACGACCGTCGCGTCGGCCGGACCGGCAAGCCGCCGCGCGAACAGGAAGTAGACGGCGCCGGCCGCGTTGGCCGCCCACGCCGGCCAGCCGGCCTGGAGGAAATACAGGATCGAGTAGAACCACGCCCACCAGGTGGACGAGGGGCGCGTGCGCATGAACCCCGTGAACACCGGCTCGCCCGTGGCCAGCGTGTAGCGCATCAACTCTGTGTTGAAGATCGTCTGCAGATAGACCGAGAGAAACGTCACCCAGAGCAGCGTCAGTCCGTGCCGGACGAAAACCGCCGGCCCGAGCAGGAACTCGCCCGAACCGATGGACAAGCCGAGCACGATGACGCCGGGGCCAACGACGCCGATCCACTGGAGTCCGCGCGGCAGCGGCGGATCCGGCAGGTCGGCGGGTTTCCAGGCGGGCAGACCGGAACGCGCTTCAACGGAAATGGGCATAGAGGAAGCGCAACTCTACATGACCTTCCGGAACAGCGCCGCGACGTCCGGTTTCACCACCTTCCCCATCGCGTTCCGCGGCAAGGCGGGTACGGCCATCAATGTACGTGGAACTTTGTAGGGCGCAAGCCGCTCGCGCGCCCAGGGCTCGAGATCGGCCGCCGTCAGCGTCGCATCGTCTTTGAGCTCGACCGCCGCGCACACGCGCTGGCCCCACTCCTCGTCGTCGATTCCCACGACGGCACATTCGGCGATTGCCGGATGCTCGCGCAACACGTCCTCGACTTCGAGGGCTGAGATCTTGTAGCCGCCGGTCTTGATGATGTCGATGCTCGTGCGGCCGAGCAGCCGGTAGACGCCGTCTTCGACCACCGCGATGTCGCCGGTGCGGAACCAGCCGTCCTGAAACGCCGCTCGTGTCGCGTCCGGTCGGCGCCAGTACTCGGCGAAGACAGTCGGTCCGCGAACTTCGAGCTCCCCCGGACTTCCCTGCGCCACCGGATGTCCGTCCTCCCCAACGAGGCGGACGTCGACACCAGGCAGCGGCTGACCGACGCGGCCAGGTTGCCGCACACCGCGCAGCGGGTTGGCGATCGCCATGCCGATTTCCGTCATGCCGTAGCGCTCGAGCAGCACATGTCCGCTGATTTCCCGCCACCGCTCGAGGACGCCGACAGGCAACGCCGCCGAGCCTGACATCATCAGCCGGACCGCGCCGGCACCCTCCGATCGCCGGCGACGTATATCGGGCGTCGCCGAGTCCCAGGATGCGGCCAGCCGGTAGTAGATCGTCGGTACGGCCGTGAAGATCGTGATGTCCCCTGAGGCCAGCCGATCCCACGTGGCTTCGGCGTCGAAACGCGGAAAGACCTCGCAGGTCGCTCCGCACCAGAGCGCGCATCCCAGCACGTTGATGATGCCGTGGACGTGGTGGAGCGGAAGAACCAGCAGCGTCCGGTCCTCGGGCCGCCACTCCCAGGCGGCGACGAGCGTGCTGATTTGGGCCGCGATCATCTCGTGCGTGCTGACCACGCCTTTGGGCTTGCCGGTCGTGCCGCTCGTGTAGAGGATCATCGCCCGCCGGCCCGCGGCGGCTGGCGGCTCAGGGCGCCTTTCAGGGGCTTGGCCAGCTCCGCTGGTTGGGGTCAACGTGCCGTACTGGACGACGAATCGCTGGCGTGCCGGAGTGGCAAGGGACTCGGCCGGTTCGCTGGCGCCGCTGAGCTCGGGCGAAGCGATGACGATCGATGCATCGCTGTCCCCGATGACGAATCCGCGCTCGGCCGGTGGATGCGTCACCGCGAGCGGCACGGCAATGCCTCCGGCGCGCCAGATACCCAGCAGGACGGCCACATAATCGAATCCGGGCGGCACCAGAAAGGCCACCCGCGCCTCCCGCAAGGTGTCCTTCCCGTCGAGCAGCTGGCTGGCGATTTGGCGTGAGCGGGCGTCGAGCGCCGCATAGGTCAGGCTCGTCGTATTCTCGACGAGGGCCACACCCGGGCTCTCGCGCAGCCGTTCGACTCGCGCCAGCAGCGTCTCGGACACAATCGGGGAATATAGGTGTACTGCGCGGGCGCCCGCCAAACCGCCGGCGCCGCCGAAGCCACTTTTTCGAGCTTTGAGCCGTCTAAATAACGGTCCTGATGGTGAACCAGGCATTCAAATCGAGGCTGCGAGGACGTCTGGCAGTGGCGGCTGCGGCCGTGGCACTGGCCCTTTTCTGCGCGGGTCCGGAGGCGCAGACGACCCGCCTCGACCCCGACGTCTGGCTCGATCGATATGCCGCCGGTCAGCATGACGACGTTCTGAAACAGCTCGCGTCGCTGACCCACCCGCAGGCGCGCTCGTTGCGGTCGGCGTTGGTCTCGACCGGCCACCGCTGGATCCATGCCGCGCCTGACGACCTGCCATTCCGTCTTCTGGCGGCCGCGGCGTTTACGCTCGAGTTCGAGGCCCTTCGGATGGAGAAGGGCGAGTGGGCGGCGATGACCGGACCCGATCAATGCACCGGCCGCTGCACGATCGAGTGGGCGTGCACCGTTCTGCGGGCGCGCGGCGAAGGTGATGATCCCGAGCGCCTCTGGCATCGCGCGACGTTCGCGCTCGTCGGTGGCGTCCGCGACTGGTCGTTCCTGTTGACGCCGCTTTCTCCGCCCACGCCACGCACGCGCCCGAGCGGCCACGTCCTGCACGCGTTGAACCGATTCCCGGGCGATCCGCACGTCCGGCTCGCGCGGGCGATTGCGATCGCCTCGCGGCACATGATCGCCGACGAGATGGATGCTCCGAGACCGGACCAGCGAACCCAGGGGGCGCCGGTCATGCCCATGCGGCCGATGATCGCGGACCTGCTGAGCGCGCGGACGTCGACGTCGCTCGACTACGCCGTTCAGCAGTTCATGCCGCTGATCGACGACCCCGCCGTGGGACCGGAGGCTCGCATGCGGCTCGGGTATCTGTACTTTCGAGGCGGGCTCTACGAACAGGCCTCGGTCGCCGAGCGGCTGGCCGCACAGTCGACGGACGACATGAACCTTCGGTACGTCTCGTATTTCATCGCGGCTCAAGCCGTTCAGGCTGCCGGCGATCTCGCCGGCGCTGAAGAGCTGTACGGCAAAGCGCTCGAGGCCAGGCCGCACTCGCAATCGGCGACGATCGCCTTGTCCGCGCTCCTGTTCCTCCGCGGCGACGCATCGGCTGCCTACGACGCGATCGAGCGCACACGTGTCGAGCGTCCGAATGACGACGATCCGTGGCGACAGTTCCTCTACCCGCACTACCCCGAACTGCCGGCGCTCGTCGCGCAGCTGAGAAAGAGCGTGACCCGGTGAAATCGCGTGCGTTCGGATCGATCGTGACGCTCGCGCTCTGCGCGTCCCTGGGCGCCGACGCGTCGCGTCAGGACGGACAGGGCCGTGTCTTTCGCGCGACGACGGTGTCGGTCGCGGTGAACGCGTCGGTGAAGCGCGGCAATCGTGTGGTTACGGACCTCACGGCCAAAGACTTCCACCTGACCGATAACGGCGTCGCACAGACCATCGACTCGGTCTCGCGGGAATCGGTGCCGATCGACGTCACGCTGTTCCTCGACACGAGCGCGAGCACGGCCGGCAAGCTCGACGACATGAAAGAGGACGTGCAGGGGATCGTCCGGTTGCTGCGGCCCGGCGATCGGTTCCGGCTGCTCACCATCGGGGACTCGGTCTACGAAGCCGTGCCATGGGTTCCGGCGGGTTCGAAGCTCGACTTGCCGTTCGAAGCCGTCGGTGGCATCTCCCTGATCCAGGACGCGCTCGTGATGGCGCTCTTCCATCGTCCAGATCCGGATCGGCGTCATCTCGTCGTCGGCCTGACGGACCGGCGTGATTGCGGCAGTGTCGTGTCCTCGGCGCTTCTCCGGGAGCTTGCGGGCCGATCCGAGGCGGTGCTGCATCTCGTCGATCACTCGGGCAGCGGCGGCGAGGCGAACTACCGGGTCAGGGCCTGCTCGCCGCGCGGCCGGCCCGACGGCGATTTCGTCCTCGTGCAGGCGGCGGAGCGGACCGGCGGCGCGTTTCACACGCAGTCTGTCTTCTTCCGTTCGTCGTCTCTCCTACGACAGTTCCGGACGATCTTCGAGGACTTCCGGCAGAGCTACGTGCTCCGCTACTACCCGTCCGGTGTGGACTCGCGGGGCTGGCATGCGATTGCCGTGCGAGTTCCCGCAATCAAGGACGCGACAATCCGGGCGCGCCAGGGCTACTTCGGCGCGCCCACGAGATAACTTCAGTGCACCCCATGCCCCATCTGCAGGAGATGCGGATCGGCGCCGAGCCGGCGGATGGCCATCTCCCACGCCGCGGCTGCGGGGATTTCGAAAATCAGATCCAGCTCGACCGGCATGATGAGCCACGCCGATTCGGCGATTTCCGCGTCGAGCTGTCCCGGTCCCCATCCCGCATAACCGGCGAGCACGTGCGTCCGTTTGGGAAACGGACGCGTGGTCAGCACGCGCCGCAGGAACACGGGCGATGCCGAGAGGAACAGGCCCGCGCCCACGCCGCGGTGCTCGACGTCGTCGGGCTGCTGGCTCGTGAGGATCCATCCCCGCTGCGGCTCGACCGGTCCCCCGATGAGCAGCGGGAGCTCGTTGGCGTTGGTGAGCGGCGGCTCGAGCCGGACTGCCTCCGCCGCCGAGATGTCCGACGGACGGTTGACGACGAGGCCAAATGCGCCCTCGGGTGCGTGCTCGCAGAGGAGGACGACCGACTTGTGGAAATTCGGGTCCACCAGCTGGGGCATCGAGAGCAACAAGGATGGCGCCAGCGTCATGAAGAGATGTTACCAGCCTCGCCCGCCCATGCAATCGCCTCGGCCACGTCCGCATCGCCGCCCGACGGATGCGAGGCGAGCGCCTCGAGTGCCTGCGTCCGATCGGCCGGCGGCAGATGCGCGGTGGCGTACGCGAGTGACCGGCGGATGCGCCGCAGACCCGCGCGTCGCATCGCGCTCTCGCGCAGCAGCGCGCGCCACCCGTCGTCGGTGAGCCGACACAGATCGAGCAGCCGTGGAAACGCGAGGCCCTCGCGCGGCTGCCAGACCGCGTCGGCGGTCGTCGCGGCGCGCCGGTTCCACGGGCACACGTCCTGACAGATATCGCAACCGAAGACGTGCGCGCCGATCGCTTCACGGAGCGCCGGCTCCACGGATCCGCGCGATTCGATCGTGAGATACGACAGACACCGCGTGGCGTCGAGCTGGTACGGCTCGACGAATGCACCGGTCGGACACGCGTCGAGACATCGGGTACATGTGCCGCAGTGGTCGACGCCTGGCGCATCCGGCTCGAGTTGGGCGTTCGTAAGGACTTCGCCCAGACAGATCCACGATCCAAGCGTTGCGTTGATCAGGCACGTGTTCTTGCCGATCCAGCCGAGCCCGGCCTGCTCGGCGAAGACGCGCTCCTGCACCGGTCCCGCGTCGACGCAGGAGAACGCCTCGAAGCCCGGACCCGCCATGTCGGCCATCCAGCGCACGAAAGGCCGGATTCGCGCGCGCAGGACGTCGTGATAATCGTCACCCCACGCGTACCTCGCGATGGCCGCCCGGTCACCGGGCTGAAGCGAAGTCGAATACGGCTGGTTGGTGTTGTAGACGAGCGCGACGCAGATGACCGATCGGACCCCCGGCAGGACGGATGCGGGATCCAGCCGCTCGTGGGCTGAGGCCGACAAGTAGGCCATGTCGCCTGCGTAGCCACGGTCTATCCAGTCGGTGAGCCGCGCGAGACGCGGGTACTGTTCCGCTCGCGCGATACCGCACAAATCAAACCGAAGCTCGGCGGCCTTGGCCTTTATGCTGCCGGCGGTCAGCATTGAATCGGGGAATTGGGTAATTGGTAATTGAGTAATTGGAAAGGTCACTTCACGACCACGCCCACCTCACTCATCGCATCGTTGATCCCGTCCGTCGCCGTCACGCGCAGCCTGAACGCGCCGGCGCCAATCTCGGCGAGCGGCACGCGGAACGTCACTTTCCCGGTTGCGGAAGGCGGCAGCACCTGGCTGTACCTCCTCAGCACGCGATCGTTCATGTCAACCGCCGCCACGGATGTATCCACCGCGCGCGCACGATCCTTCCGGACGATCTCGAAATAGAGCGCGACGTCGTCGGTGATCAGGAACTCGCGGTCGAGCGTCGGCGGAAATGGCAGCCCGCCGACCGTTGCCGGCGGCGCGCCGCGCCCGGATCCGGCGGATCCCCGGCCTGGCGCCGGGCCCCGCCCAGCTGTAGCGCTGCGGCCCCGTCCGGTCGCCTGGCTGGCGACGACGGGAACCCGCTGGCCGCCGGCATACCCCAACGTCAGCGCGCTGATCGCGAGCGCCGTTCTCGTGTAGTCGGGCACGTCGAGCGGCAGGTACACGCTCCCGCCCTCGCCGAGCTTCGCGCTCATCGCCGAGGCGCGAAGCTGATATCGCCCCGGCGCCAGGCTCATGACGAATCCAATCTGATAGGTCACGGTCTCCGGCGGCGCGAGACCCGCGTTGCGCGGGCGCAGGACGACGTTCGCGCCGCGGCCGATCTCTTCCTTGATTTTGGCGCCGGCCATGTCGATCGCGAGCACGGCATAGCGAATGTCATCCTGGAGGACCGTGTCGGACTGCTGGATCCGTTTGCGCGGGACGCTCAACTCGAGCGCGATCGGCACGCGCGCGTTGCGATCGGATCCTGGCAGCGGCGTCGCATGGAGGCGGAGCGGCAGGTCGGTTTTCGGTAGCGCGCCCGTGGACAATCCCAGCAACGGATCGACCTTCTTCGGCTCTTCGGGTTTGGCGCCGAGATCGTAGCCACGCCGATACCGCAACGTGACGTCCCGGCGTTCTTTCAACCGCACTTCGAGCCGGCGGTACCCTTTCGTCTTCGTGTCCTCGGTGTAGAAGCCGAGGAGGTAGTAATTGTCGAGATCAGCGACGATGCGGCCGACGCCTCCCGTGAAGTCGTCCGTGTTGACGACGGCGAACCCGCCCGACGCTTCCGAGAGGATCGCGAGTCCGTTCTGTGCCTGCCGGACGTGACTGTCCCAGGCCGGAATCTGTCCAGCCGCGTCGCCCATGCAGGGATCCGGAATCATCGAAGAAGGAAAACACTCGAGCGCCAGATCCTGATTCGAGACGTGGCCGCGCGGATCGATGGCATACGTGGCGACGTTTCCGCGCCGCATCGACTCCATCATGTCAAGCAGCGCGTAGTCGATAAACCCCGGCGCCGGCCGTTCCGGCATCGGTGCGTCAGCCACGCCGCCGATGAAGAACGCCGAAGCGTCAACGGGCAAATCACCCATGGGCACGGAGAGCCCGAACACGCCAGTCAGGTCCCTCGCCATGTTCTCGGAGATCAGGACGAACGCTTTGCGCCGCCCGTCGTTGGCGGCGAGCAGGCGCGCCGACTTCTCGAGGGCGCCGAGCAGTTGCATGTTGGCGTCGAATTCCTGGAGCCCGAATTCGCCCGGCGCACCCGCACCCCCTCGCGCGTTCGAGCCCACCATCGGACGGCGAACGGCCCGGTTCCCCTTGAACAGCGCGATCGAATCCAGCAGCCGCGACCGATCCTCGGTCACCTCGACGGAGTTCTTGCCGCTCGTCGTGATGAGCGCCATCGTGGACTGCGGGCCGAGATCCTCGACGACCTGAGTGGCGATCGTCTTGACGATGGCGTCACGACCCCGGTAGGCATGCAGATCGTCGAGTACGACGACGACGAGCCGCTCGGATCGGGCGGTCTGGTTGCTGGCGACGTCCAGCTTCAATGTCGGCGGGAAAAGGGCTCTCGGTTCCGGCGCGTCGCTGTCGCGCTGGATTTCCTTGAACGTCGCGACCTGCTGCGGCTTCTGGCGGTCGAGGACGACGAAGTCGTCCGCCGTGAGGCCCCGGATGGGCCGGCCCTCACGGTCGCGGGCGACGACGTCGATCTGGATCAGCTCGACGGCCGCGCGAAACACCGGGCGCTGCGGCTGGCCCGACTGCGCGGAGAGCGCTGTTGCGAGCACGACGAACGCAAGACCCGACAGCCAGGCGAGCGCGGGGGTCATCGCGGGGGTCAGGTCTTGAATTGCAAGCTTCGTGGCAGACCGATGACGCCCTTGTAATACAACGTCGTCATCGTCACACCCGCCCATCTTGCAATTCAAGACCTGACCCCCTAACGCCGAGCCGCGAGCCGTCTCGCCACGTACGGCAGAATGCCGCCGTGCGTGAACGCGGTCAGCTCCTCGGGCGTGTCGATCCGCACGACGGCCCTGAACTCCTGGCGCGTACCGTCGGCCCGCTGCGCGAGCACGACGACTGATCCGCGATGCGTCAGACCGGGGCCCGAGCCCAGAAGCTCGAAGACCTCGGTCCCGGTCAAACCCAGCGAGGCCACCGAGTCGCCCGGTGTGAACTGGAGAGGCAGCACGCCCATGTTGACGAGGTTGCTGCGGTGAATCCGTTCGAAGCTCTCGGCGATGACGGCTTTGACGCCGAGGAGCATCGGGCCTTTCGCCGCCCAGTCGCGCGAGGATCCGGACCCGTATTCCTTGCCGGCGAGAACGATGAGCGGTACGCCCGCGGCGAGATATTTCACCGACGCGTCGTGGATCGACGTCACCTCGCCGCCTGGCTGGTAGACGGTCCATCCGCCTTCGGTGCCAGGCGCCAGCTGGTTGCGCAGCCGGACGTTGGCGAACGTGCCGCGCACCATGACTTCGTGATTGCCGCGGCGGGCTCCGTAGGAATTGAAATCACGCGGCTGGACGCCCTGCGCGATCAGGTATTTGCCGGCGGGCGTGTCCGCCTTGATCGAGCCGGCCGGTGAGATGTGATCGGTCGTGATGCTGTCGCCGAGCACGGCCAGCACGCGCGCGCCCGTGATCGCCTGGAGCGGCTTCGGATCCTTCGAGAGGCTTTCCAGGAACGGCGGCCTGCGCACGTACGTCGAGTCGGCTTCCCACGCGAACCGATCGCCGGTCGGCACGGGCAGACGCTTCCAGAGCTCGTCGCCGTCGAACACCTTCGCGTACTGACGCTGGAACATCTCCGGCGTCACCGAGACCAGCATCGTCTCCTGAATCTCGCGCTCGGTCGGCCAGAGATCCTTCAGGAATACCGGCTTGCCGTCCGAGCCGGTGCCGAGTGGTTCGGTCGTCAGATCCACGTTGAGCGATCCGGTCAACGTGTACGCGACGACGAGCGGAGGCGACGCCAGGTAGTTGGCGCGCACGTCCTGCTGGATGCGCCCCTCGAAGTTCCGGTTGCCGGAGAGCACCGCACAGACGACGAGGCCGCGATCGTGAACTTCCGCCGCGATCTCATCCGGGAGCGGTCCGCTGTTGCCGATGCACGTCGTGCAGCCGTATCCGACGAGGTTGAAGCCGAGCGCGTCGAGAAAGCGCTGCAAGCCGGCCTTCTCCAGATATTCCGTGACGACCTTCGACCCCGGCGCGAGGCTCGTCTTGACCCACGGCTTCCGCGTGAGGCCGCGCTCGACCGCTTTCTTCGCGACGAGGCCGGCGCCGATCATGACGCTGGGATTCGACGTGTTGGTGCAGCTCGTGATGGCCGCGATCACGACCGAGCCGTGTTCCAGCTGGCTGGCCACCCCGACGGCCTCGGCCACCGCCGTCGCGGTGCCGCCGCCGCCCGCTGCCGGTTTCTTGATCGCTTTCTGCAGATCGGGCAAGGCCGCGGCGAACGACGCCTTCGCGCGCGCCAGCGGCACGCGATCCTGCGGCCGGCGCGGGCCCGCGAGGCTTGGCTCGACCTGCGCGAGATCGAGCTCGAGCGTGTCGGAGTACGTCGCGTCGGGCGTCGCATCGGTGCGAAACAGACCCTGCGCCTTCGCGTAGGCCTCGACGAGCGCGACCTGCGCCGGATCGCGGCCGGTGAACCGCAGGTAGTCGAGCGTCATCTCGTCGATCGGGAAAATCGCGACCGTCGCGCCGTACTCGGGGCACATGTTCCCGAGCGTCACCCGATCGGCGATCGTCAGGTGCCGCAGACCCGGACCGTAGAACTCGACGAACGTACCGACCACGCCTTTCTTCCGCAGCGCTTCTGTGATCGTGAGCACGAGGTCCGTTGCCGTCGCGCCCTTCGGCAGCGCGCCGGATAGCCGGTAGCCGACGACCGCCGGAATCAGCATCGAGCTCGGCTGTCCGAGCATCGCGGCCTCGGCTTCGATGCCGCCGACACCCCATCCGACGACGCCCAGCCCGTTCACCATCGTCGTATGCGAATCGGTCCCGAACACCGTGTCCGGGTAGGCCAGCGTGTGGCCGTTCGACTCTTCACGGCATACCACGCGCGCCAGGTATTCGATGTTCACCTGGTGGACGATGCCGGTGGCCGGCGGCACGACCCGGAAATTCCGGAATGCCGTCTGACCCCAGCGCAGGAAGACGTACCGCTCGTGGTTCCGGTGGTATTCGAGCTCCGCGTTGAGCTTGAGCGCGTCCGCCCGGCCGAAGTGATCGACCTGCACGGAGTGATCGATGACCAGCTCGACGGGCTGCAGCGGGTTCACGCGCTCGGGATCACCGCCCAGCTGCGCGATGCCGTCGCGCATGGCGGCCAGATCGACGACGCAGGGCACGCCCGTGAAGTCCTGGAGCAGGACGCGCGCGGGCATGAACGAGATCTCGGCGTCGCCGCGCGTCGCGCTCGCGAGCGCCCGGATGTCGTCCGCGCGGACGAACGCGTTGTCCTCCCGGCGGATCAGGTTCTCGAGAAGGATCTTGAGTGAAAACGGCAGCCGCGCCACGTCGGGGAATCCCGCTTGCTCGAGGGCCGGCAGGCTGTAGAACTCGACCGTGACGCCGCCCACCTGGAGCGAGCGCCGTGTCTTGAAGGTATCAAGCGACATGATGTTGCGCCGGTTTCACCGGCCTCAGAAGCCGAAGATCAGGCTGCCGGCCACCGCCGGCGTGACTCTCAGACGCTCGCTGTCAGGCCCGGGGACGAGGCCGCCCTTGTGCAAGAGCGCGCGCCCTTCGATCCGGAATCCCGTCGCGCGGAAGCCGCCGCGCGCGCCCGGATTCCACAAGTATTTCATGCCGCCGCCGACGCTGCCGGCAATTCCGTCTTCGACCAGGGAATCGTTCCCGGTGAGGTCGCGCATCCAGCCCGCGCTGCCGCGTATGAACCAATTCGTCTTGCCGCCGCGCGCAAACATCCAGAGCGCGGCGCCTTCGACGGCGAACCTCGTCAGCGGTTCCTTGATCACGGTCTCGCCGACGCCTTCGACGTCATCGGTCACACGCGTGCGGAAATCCGCGCGCGTCCAGCTTCCTGAACCCTCGATCGCGAACGCCTGCGTCAGGCCGATGCCGAGGTGAAGATCGAGCCCGAAGCCCGGCCGCAGCGCGGTGTCGGTCTGGAACACGGTCAACCGGCTGCCGTTGTTTGCGATGAACTCCGCCGTGGTCGTGCCATAGGACGTCTCGCCGAAGGCAAACCCGCCCACGGCGAGCTCGAGCGGATGACCGGGTGATGCCACTGGCTGGCCCGCCTGCGCCGCGGCCACGCGGGGCGCGGCCGAGAGGACAAGCGTCAGGGCGCCAATCACGAGACGGACGCGGGTCACCCCAGTCATTTCGGCTGCACCCGGATTTCAATGGACCCGCTCGACCCGCCCGCCGGCACGGCCACGAGCCGCTCGTAGTACGCAGGTCTGAAGTTGATCGGCACCATGATCTCCTCGTCGAAGAACAGACTCACGTCGGCATCGTCAAGCGGCTCGACACGGACGACGTAGAGTCCGGGCGTGAGCCCGCCGACGACGAAGTCCCCGGCCGCATTCAACGAGAAGCCACCGGTCATCGTCCCGTTTTCGAGGTTGAAAGCCGTCACGTGCGCGCCGAAGATGCCTGAGCCGGAAAGGAGCACTCGCCCCGTTACCGCGCCGGTGCCGGTCGTGAACTCGGCCCTTGGGTACACGTCCGAGATCCCGGCGATGTCGTCTGCTTCGAGCGTCCGATCCTCGATGTTCCCTGGTGCATACGCGATCGGGAACATCACGGCGCGCTTGCCTCGAATCGCCCGCCCGCCGGGCAGCAGGTCCGTCTCCCCCAGGGCCGAATGCCCGAGTCCCAGGAGGTGCCCGATCTCGTGCACCGCGATCGACTCAACGTCGTAGCGCGACGGCTCACCGCCGGCGGCGACGGACCAGTTGACGGTCGTGTTCAGGAAGATGTCCGATTCGATGATCGCGCCCGTCGTCTGGTTGATAATGAACGAGGTCGATCCGAGGACGCGGTCGAGATCGGGACGCGAACGGAATCCGATCACCGACGCATTGTCAGACTCGCCAGGTTCCAAGCCGGTGAATCCGTCGAACTGGGATGAAATCGACGCGGTCGGCACGCTGGACCACACGCTGAATGCGCGCTCGAGCACCGCTTGCAGTTGGACCGCGGTGACGCCGGGCACGTCGCGGTTCGTGATCCGGTAGCGGACCGGCATCTGGCCGGGGGCCCATTTGACCTGAACGATCCCGCTGGGAATGCGCGACCCCAGTTTCAGATACGCGTCCAGGTCGGACCCGAACAACCACGCGAGACCGGCGAAGAGCGCTGCGGCGAGCGTCGAGGAAATCGGCCGGTTCACTGCCGGCCTCCGCGCGGGACCGCCTGACCGATGCGGCCGGCGATGATGAGTTGAATCAGCGACTCGAATTCCTGAATCACCAGATTCTTTCGTCGGGTGTCCCCGCGCACGATTGGCCCGAGCGACGCGGTTCGACCGGCAACGATCGGTGGACGCACGAGTCCCTGCCCGGTCCGCGGATCGTTGTGCACCGGATAGACGCCCATCGAGAGACCGACGGGGCGCCAGAGAGAGTCGCTTCCCCGTCGCAGGAAAAACACGGCCCGCTCACCCGGTCGAAGGACCGGAGCGCCGAGCATCACGTGGCGGTAACCTCCGAGCTCACCCCCCGGCACACGGAGCGAGACGAACCCGTTCGCGGCGCCTTTCAGGACGGTTTCGACGCCAACCGTGACAATGGATTCGACCCCTGAACCCGGCACGGCGATCGGACGGACATCCGTCACGCGGCCGCGGACGATGAGCCCCGCGTCGGCGACGATTTCCCGAAATTCTGCTGGAACGAAAATGGTGGCGGTGAGTGACGCCCCGGCAATCACGACGACAAGAGCGAGCGCAGCGGTCCAACGCATCGGAGTAGTTTATGTCGGGTCGGATCTGCGCAGCATCGATCCGACCGCGTGGACCGCGGCAGCAGCCCGATCCGACGCGCCGGGACCGCCCAGACGGGATCGCATGTCGACGAGATCCCGCCGCATCGCGTCGGCGCGCGCGCGGTCAGTCAGCAGCGAGACGGCTTCCCGCGCCACCGCCTCGGGCGTAAACCGGTCCTGAATGAGCTCGGGCACGATCGTCCGGCCGGCCACGAGGTTCACCATCCCGTAGGTGCTGACGCGCACCACCGAGCGGCCCACGGTGTACGTCAGCGGCGACAGTCGGTACACGATCACCATGGGCCGGCCGTGGAGCGCGGCCTGGACCGTCGCGGTGCCCGATGCCGCCACCACCACGTCCGACGCGGCCAGCACGTCATCCGTACCGCCCTCCACGATCGCCACACGCAGTCGGCCGTCGCTCGCTTCGTGAACGGGCGCGAAGAGCGCGTCCTCCAGCGACGGCGCTCGCGCGATGAGGACCTGCACGCCGGGAACGTCACTCGCCGCGAGCGATGCCGCGGTGAGCAGCCTGGGAAGAATTCGCCGGACCTCATTCGCGCGGCTGCCCGGAAGAAGCGCGATGACCGGTCGGGAGGCGTCGAGACCGACCTCGGTCAGCAGGTCGAGACGCGAGCGGGCCGGTTTCGCCAGGTCGATCAGCGGATGCCCGACGAACTCGACCGGGACGCCCGCCTGCTGGTAGAGCGCGGCCTCGAACGGGAAGATGACGAGCATCCTGTCGACGTACCGGCGGAGGGTTTCGAGCCGGCCCGGCCGCCACGCCCAGACCTGCGGGCTGACGTAGTACACGATGGGGACGGCGAGCTTCTTCATCACCGGCAGCAGGCGGAAGTTGAAGTCGGGGAAATCCACCGCGACGAAGACGTCGGGACGACGATCGTCGGCCGCGGCGGCCAACTGCCGGAGCATCCGCCACGATCGCGGGAGCACGGAGACCGCCTCGCTCAGACCGGTCACGGCAAACCCGCGATAGTCACCGATCACGTCCGCCCCGGCCGCGCGGAGGCGCTCTCCGCCGAATCCGAAGACATCCACGGCAGGATCGAGGTGTCGCAGCGCGCTGGTCAGCGCGCCCGCGTAGAGATCGCCGGACGCTTCGCCGCACGAAAGCATCACCCGCAGGCCGGCGGCTGTTCGAGCCGTCGCCGGCGGAGCGCTCGAAGAATCTGTCGGCGTGATCACTCCGGCCGGCGGCCTTCGGGTGAACCTTCCGGCGCGGGCGAACCCGTGCGCTTGAGCGTGGGCGAGCTGATGTCGAGCTGCGCGAGCGGAATGCGCTCGAAGCTGGCGAAGCCTTCTTTCGCCAGCTGGTCGGCGAACACGGAGGCGTCGCCCACGAGCACAATCGACAGCTTGTCGGGCTTCAGGAACTGCTTTGCGACGCGCTGGATGTCGGCGGGCGTGGCGCGGACGACGCGATCCCTGTACGTTTCGATCTCGGAGAGATCGAGTCCGTAGAAGAGATGCGCGAGCACCTGTTGCGCGATGGCGCCCGGCGACTCGATCGTCAACGGGAAGTTGCCGGCCAGAAACTCCTGCGCGCCGGTGAGCTCGCCCTGGCTCACGCTCTCCTTCTGCAGCCGCCAGAACTCTTCGACCATGAGCTTCAGCGACTGCGCCGTCGCCGACGAGCGGGTGTCGGTCTCGGCGACGATGTCGCCTCCGCTCTTGTAGGTGTGGAACTCGGCCGACGCGCCGTAGGTGAGCCCACGCTCGGACCGCAGCACGCCGAACAGCCGGTTCGCGCCTTCGCCGCCGAGGATGCGAACGGCCAGGTCGAGCGGCAGGAAGTCCGGGTGCGTCCGCGCGACGCCGATGTGCCCGACGCGGATCTCGGTCTGCGCCGAACCGGGACGATCGATGACGATGACGCGCTGGGTCGGCTGAGGGGGCTCGATGGTCTTGATCGCCGGCACATCGCGCCGCTGCCAGGACCCGAACGCCTTGTCAGCCGCGGCAAACGCCTCCTCCGCCGTCAGGTCGCCGACAACGGCGAGCAGGGTGTTGTTCGGCACGAACCAGGCTTTGTGGAAGGCGACGAGGTCGTCACGCGTGATCTTCGTAATCGACTCCGGCGTGCCCTCGTTGGGGCGGCCGTACGGGTGGAATCCGAACACCAGCCGATCGAACACGAGACCGGCAAGGTAGTCCGGGTCGTCGTAGCTCACCTGCAGCGACGACAACATCTGCCGGCGCTGTCGGTCGATCTCCTCGGCTGCGAACGCCGGGTTCTGCACGAGATCCGAGGCGATGCTCAGGAGCAGCTCGGTCCGGTCCTTGATGACCGCGCCGCTCACGAACGACAGCTCGTTGCCCGATCCGGCGGCGATGATGCCGCCGGCCGAGTCCACCTGGAGCGCGATCTGACCCGCCGTACGGGTCGCCGTCCCCTGATTCAGGAGCGAGGCGACGAAGCTCGCGACACCCGGCTTGGTCTCGGGCTCCTGCATCGCGCCGGCGCGCACGAGCAGCCGGAAGCTGACCGAGGGCTGCTCGTGATGGAGCACCACGAGCACCTGCAGGCCGTTGGCCAGCGTCTTCAGCTGATAGGGCGGGAAGTCGACGGATTTCGCGGGGAGCGGGCTGGGCGGACGGCTCTCCGGCCACTGCTGGTCGCTGGCCGTGGCCGATCCCGTCCAGCCCGCGAACAGCAAGACAGCCAGGAGACGCAGGGAAATCCAGCGCGTCATTTCGCGCCTGCCGTCCCGCCCTGCGCGGCGCCCCTGGGCATGATGGTCAGCAGCATCCGCGATTCGGGCGTGAAGTAGGTTTTCGCCACGCGCTGCACGTCGGCGAGCGTGACGTTCTGGAACAGGTCGAACTCGCCGTCGGCGGTCTTGATGTCGTTGTGGATCACGACCGCGTGCGCGAGGTGCAGCGCCTTCTGCTGAATGGTTTCGCGACCGAGGATATAGTCGCGCGCCCACTGCCGCTTGGCCCGGCTCAGCTCCTCCGCGGTCACGCCTTCGGTCTTCACACGATCGAGCTGCGCGACCAGCTCCTTCTGCACTTCTTCGGGCTTCCGGCCCGGTTGCACGATGGCGACCGCATAAAAGAGATTGGGGTGCTCGATGAGCTTCGCCTCGCCGAAGGCGGCCACCGCCATCTGCTTCTCGTAGACGAGCGAGCGATAGATCCGGGAGCTGTCGCCGTCCGACAGGATCTTGGCGACCGTGTGCAGCGGATACGCGTCCGGGTGTCCGTCGTTCGTGATGTGGTACGACACGACGACGGCCGGGAGCGGCCAGGGCTCGGTGACGGTGAACCGTTCCTCGGCTGTGTGCGGCGGCTCCTTCGGAATGTCGCGCGGAACCGGTTTGCCGGTGGGCACCTTGCCGACGTACTGCTCGACGTGCTGGCGCGCGATCTTGGTGTCGAAATCGCCGACGAGCACGAGCGTGGCGTTGTTCGGGACGTAGTACGTGCTGTGGAACGCGCGGACGTCGCTGATCGATGCGGCTTCGAGGTCCTCGAGGCTGCCGATCGTCTGGTGCTTGTACGGATGCGTCTTGAACGCCTTGTCGTAGATGATTTCCGGCAGCCGCCCGAACGGCTGATTCTCGTAGCGCATCCGGCGCTCTTCCTTGACGACTTCGCGCTCCGTCTTGAACTTCGCGTCGCTCACGTCGAGCGAGGCCATCCGGTCGGCCTCGAGCCAGAGCATGAGCGGCAGGTACTGCGCGGGGACCGTCTCCCAGTAAACCGTGGCGTCTTCATCGGTGAACGCGTTGGCTTGCCCGCCGACGCTCGTGATCCACGACGGATGCTGGTCCGGCCTGACGTTGCGCGAGCCCTTGAACATCAGGTGCTCGAACAGATGTGCAAAACCCGTCCGTCCAGGCTTCTCGTCCTTCGACCCGACGTGGTACCAGAGAGCCAGATGCACGATCGGCGTCGAGTGATCTTCGAGAAAGACGACTTGCAGACCGTTCTGCAGCGTCGTCATCGTGTAGTCGAATTTTGCCGGTCGGACGTCGGTGTCCGGCGGCGCGGCGGCCGACACCAGGAACAAGGCGCCGGTGAGCGCCAGCGCGCGTAACTTGGACATGGGTTGATTATAGGGGACGGGTTAGCTTTCCACCGCTTTCGGCGATTCGGGGACTGGCCGCTTCTCTTCCAGCTCCGCCAGCCGGCTCTCGAGCGCGGCCACGAGCTTCCGCAGCTCGGGCAGCTTGCGGATGAGCACGACCGACTCACGCCATTCGGCGACGTCGCCGGCCGGAACACCGGCCACGTGCTGCCCGGGGTCGATGTCTTTGGTGACGGCGGACTTGGCGCCAACGATCGCGCCACGCCCGAGCCGAATATGACCCGTCGCCCCTGACTGCCCCGCCATCATCACGTCGTCTTCGAGGATCGTGCTGCCCGCAATCCCGACCTGCGCCGCCAGGAGTACGTTGCGGCCAATCTTCACGCCGTGCGCCACCTGGACCAGGTTGTCGATCTTCGTGCCGGCCGCAATGCGCGTCTCGCCGACTGCGGGCCGATCGACGGTCGAGTTGGCGCCGATTTCGACGTCGTCCTCGATGACGACGCGGCCGACCTGCGGAATCTTGCGGTGCGTGCCGTCGGACCTGCGCGCAAATCCGAAGCCGTCGCTCCCGATCACCGCGCCGTCCAGAATCACGACTCGATCGCCAATCACCACGTCGTTACGTATCGCTGCGTGAGACTGGACGAGGCAGTCGGCGCCGATGATCGCGCCTTCTCCGACCGCGACATGACTCTCGATCGCGGTGCCGCCGCCGATCCGGGCGCGCGGGCCGATGGTCGTGAAAGGACCAACGGTCACGTCGGGGCCGACGACGGCGGTGGGATCGACCGCCGCGAGCGCGCTGATTCCGGGCGCCGGCCGGCGCCGCGGCGTGAGCAACGCAACCGCTTCGGCAAACGCCAGGTACGGCTCGCGCGTACGCAGCACGGGACACGGCGCGCCGTTGACGGTCTCATCGGCAATGATGGCGGAGGCGCGCGTCGTGGCGAGCTTCGACGCGTACTTGGCGTTGGCGAGAAACGTGATGTCGCCCGGTTGCGCGTCTTCGATGCCGGCGACGCGCACGACCTCGACTTCGCCGTCGCCTTCCAGACGGCACCCGAGGCGCTGGGCGAGCTCTGTCAGCGTCACGGCGCGGCGAGTATATGGGGAAAAGCGCGCGGGCTCAAAGGGATCTCGGATCCTATTAAAGCACTCGTCGGTACGACGGGCCTGAGAAGCACGGGTCGGTACGTCGGGTACGGCGGGTACCTGGAACGTTCTAGCGCTTCTCATCTTTTTTCTAAAAGAAGCTGGCCAGCGTCAGTTCGTTCCAGGTACCCGCCGTACCGACGCGTGCTCTTCAGGCCCGTCGTACCGAGGCGTGCGTTTCAGGCCCCTCGTACCGATGACCGCTTTTCAGATCCGCTCTTCAGGCGCTTCGCAGCCGCTCGACGAATCCCGGCAGGCGCTCGAGCTTGAGGACCCGCGCGATGGCTTCGAGCCGTTTCCGACGCTCGGTGTGGTCGACTGAGAGGGCCTGACGAAGTTCCGAAAGCGGGCGGCATGAGACCGGCGTCCAGGTCACCCGGTCCAGGCCGCGCTTGGCGCCGCGCATGGAGAAGAAGTGGCCGAGCGCGCGAAAGCTGAAGTAGAGCGCTGGGACGTTCGGACCGGGAATCACCGTCAAGGGGACGAACAGCAGGAAGATGAGCCCGTCGATCACCATCCACCGGCGATGCTTTTCGTAGTCGCGGCGGAGTGACTCGCGCGCGATCGTCAGCGCGCGATCGCTGTCGAGATCGTCGGGGAAGCTCAGTTCGATCGCGGTCTCGCGCTGGAGCCGCCAGAGAAGCCGCTGCTCGGCGACGGCCTCGGCGATTTTTCCGACGATGTAACGCCACAGCCCGCGGGAGCCGGTGTCCTGTCCCTGCGCTCGGCGATCGCGCTCGGCCTCGGCCTCCCTGATGATCTCGCGAAACCAGGCGACCTGCCGCTGCCACCACGACGGGTTCGCCCCCGCCGCCGCGGCCTCCTGACTCTCCGCCTCGTCGTCGTCGTCCATTTCGCAGTAGAGCTCGTAGCGGTCTTTGCCGACGGGAACCAGAAAGACGTCCATACCCCGGGCGCGGCTACCTGACGATGCGTGCCGGCGGGCGGACGACCTTGACCGGAAGCGGCGGCTTGCCCGCTTCGGTCCAGGCGCTGACGATGACGCTCGCGACACCGCTGGCCGCTTCGCTCAGACGCCGTTCGATGATCGGGCGCGCCCCGTTGGTGAACGCCGTGTAGTACCCGTCGTCATAGAACTCGCGGCCCGTCGTCGCTTTGCGATCCGCGTCGAGCACAGTGGCCACGAGCGCCTCACCCTCGACGAGTGTCTCGAAGATGAAGTCGCGGATGTTGCCGATCGGCCGGATGGTGACCGGCGTGAGTTTGAGCGTCCGGACGTTGCGCAGGACCGCTTCGGTCTCGAAGCGCGAATGGATGCCCCGCTGACCGGTGAGCTGACCGTCGTAGTTCAGCACGGCGTGCAACGGCACGTGCGCGTCCTCCACGTAATGCGCGAGCACGGCCGTGAGATACCGCGCGTTGTCGGCGGCATAGGCTGGCGTGCCTTTGCCCATATCCCGGAATCTCGCGACGAGCAGCCCATAGATTTCCTCGACCCGCCACGGCAGCCGACCCATCCGGTTGGCCCGCTCGCTGCCGTATTTCTCAACGTAGACGGTCCATTCGCGAGGCACGTTCCGGAAGGGACGGACATCGTCGAGGCCGTCGATGTCGAGAAAGTGGTTGGGTTCTTCGTCGCCACGGTCGCCGCGCAGACCGACGATCGCGCCACATGTCGGGATCAACGGAATGTTCGACCACGAATTCGCGATGCGGCGCGAAGAACTGACGGAGCTCCGGGGGCAGGTTATCGAGCGCCCGACGGGTGATCTGCCGGTGGACGTCCAGACCCCAGCCCTGAAGCGATACCGGGATGGACACGACGAGCGAGACGACAACGGCGATCACCGTTCGCATTGCAGGGTCCTCAACTGTTCACACAACCTGACCATGCTAGCATCCCCATGTCATGGCATCGACGCTCACGCGCGACGAAGTGGCGCGGATCGCCGACCTGGCGCGGCTGTCGCTGTCCGATGCGGAAGTCACGCTCTTCACGACGCAGCTCACGAGAATTCTGGAGTACGCGGAGGCGGTGCAGCGCGTGGATACGGCGGGCGTCCCGCCGACGTCGCACGCGATCGCGACCGGATCGGTCTGGCGCGACGACGAGCCCGGTCCGTCGCTCGATCGCGATGACATCCTCCGCGGCGCGCCCTCGGCTTCGACCGACACCGGTCTGCTGAAGGTGCCGAAGGTGTTGTAGACGGTCATGGCCGATCCGTTCATGACGGCCGTCGCGCTGCGCGACGCGATCGTTCGCGGCGAGCTCTCGGCCGAATCCGCCGTGCGCCACACACTCGATCGCATCACGGCGCTCGATCCGATCCTGCACGCATTCCTGCTCGTCGATGCCGAGCGCGCCATCACCCGCGCCCGGGCGCTCGACGCCGCCGGGACCCCGGCCGGGCCGCTGCACGGCGTGCCGGTTGCGCTCAAGGACAACATCGCCGTCCGGGGCATGCGGACCACCGCGGGTTCCCGCGTGCTCGAGAACTATGTCTCGCCGTTCGACGCAACCGTGGTGCGGAAACTGGAACAGGCGGGCGCGGTTATCGTCGGCAAGACCGTCTGCGATGAGTTCGCCATGGGCTCGTCCACGGAGCACTGCGCGTTTGGTCCATCGCGCAACCCGTGGGCGACCGATCGCATTCCGGGCGGCTCGAGTGGCGGTTCGGCGGTCGCCGTCGCCGCGGGCATGACGCCCCTGGCGCTCGGATCGGACACCGGTGGATCCATCCGCCAGCCCGCCGCCCTCTGCGGCATCGTCGGACTCAAACCCACGTACGGCCGCGTGTCACGGTACGGGCTCGTCGCCTTTGCCTCCTCGCTGGATCAGATCGGTCCTTTCAGCCGCTCGGTCGCCGATGCGGCTCTCACGATGGACGTGCTGAGCGGGGCCGATCCGCGCGACTCCACCGCGGCGGACCAGCAGGTTCCCGCGTTTTCCCGGAGCCTGTCGGACGACGCCCGCGGACTCAGGGTGGGCGTCCCGCGGCACCTGCTCGCCGAGGGACTCGACGACGAAGTCCGGGCGCGCTTCGAGGAGAGCCTGGCGATGCTCGAAACCCTCGGCGCGAGCATCCGGACCATCGAGTTGCCGAACAGCCCGCACGCGATTCCGGTGTACTACCTCGTCGGCACGGCAGAGGCGAGCTCCAACCTCGCGCGCTACGACGGCGTGCGCTACGGCATCCGGGCGACCGACCCGTCGTCGCTCAGCGACATGTACGACCGGACGCGCAGCGCCGGTTTCGGAGCGGAGGTCAAACGTCGAGTCATGCTCGGCACCTACGTGTTGAGCGCAGGCTACTACGACGCCTACTACCTCAAGGCGCAGCAGGTGCGCACGTTGATCCGCCGCGACTTCGAGCGCGCATTCGAAGACGTGGACGTCGTGGCGACCCCGACCAGTCCAACGCCCGCGTTTCCGATCGGCGAGCGGATCGACGATCCCCTGCAGATGTATCTCGCCGACGTCTTCACCGTGAGCGCGCCGCTGGCCGGACTGCCCGCGATCAGCGTGCCGTGCGGATTGACGGGTACCCGGCTCCCCATCGGTCTTCAGTTCACGGGCCGCGCCTGGGATGAAGCGACGCTCTTCCGGATCGCTGCCGCCTACGAGCGGGCGACGCCCTGGGCGACGATGCATCCGGCGGTCACCGCGCCCGCCACCGGGTCCTCAACCAGAAAATGATCGGCAGCCCGATCAGGGCTGGCAGGGTCCACGGCGCGAAGGCTCGCCAACCATGAAGCGTCACGCCCAACGTGCGTGACAGCGTGAACACGAGGAGCACCGTGTGCAGCGTGATGCCCGCGGTGATCAGGCTCGTCAGGTGCTCCTTCTGCCAGGCCGCCGGCGTCGCGAACGGCTGAGTCGCATAGGACAGGTTGCGGAGACCGACGACGAACCCGATCGGCGCGACGATCAGAAACGTCAACTGCTGCCAGGAGACGGCCGCGGGCACGAGGACCACGCTTCCGAGCAAGGCGAGTGTGTTGAGCACGGCGTGGAGCCGCGATCGGGTGCGCATCGGCTGCGCGCCGGCCGCCACGACGGCCAGCCCGTGCTGCACGGGCGTGACGATGATGACGAGCGCGTAGAGCACGAGCCACATCGTCTGGCGCGTGGCACGCGCGGCCGCAAGCGCGGCGTCGGGCGTGAGTGGCGGATCGGGCGGCCGAACGGCCAGCGGCGCGATCAGGTGCGCGATCGCCAGCGCGCCACCGGTCACCGCGGCCGAATAGATCAGCCGTGAGAACAGGCGGCCTGTGCGGCGGTGGAAATCGCTGCCCTTGCTCGAGAAGGCGGCGAGCCAGAACGCCATCGTGGCGGCCGCGGCGCACACCAGATGCACGCGCAGGAGGGCGCCGAAGAAACCGGACACGAAGCGGGAGGTTACGTGGTAGCGGGCCGCTTCATCAAGCGCACGATCAGCACCGTCAGCAGCACGACGAGGACGATTGGCAGAAGTGGCACGATGAGGGCGACGAGACCGAGCGCCGCAGCCACGAGGCCAATCGCGAAGAGCAACCCGGCGAACACTCCCGCAATCGACAGCACAACCGCCTTTACCAGGAGAAGCGGGAGCGCGACCAGCCAGAACAGCAGGCGAAACGGGAGCAGGATGACCGCGAGGATGACTTTGAGGATGAACCAGCCGATCGCCGCGGCGGCGATGAACAACCCGCCGACCATCGCGAACCCGAAGAGGGTGCCGAGACCCATGACCGGATGGGGTCCGACGGTGAGGGACCCGAACTAATCGACGGAACCTGAAGGCCCGGAGTTCCCTATTTGGGGGCGGGCGTCTCGGGGAACCGTGTACTGAACGAGCTGCTGCCGCACTTCTTCCATGGCCGCGCGCTCGAGCTTGTGAGGGAGATGCCGGCCGTCGGCGGCCGTCAGGCGAATGCGCGCGCCCCGGCGAAGCTGATTGGCGCGCTGAGCGGCCACGTCCACGAAAAGAAACCGGCTGTCGATGGCCGGCGCCGGCTCACCCGACTGGTCCGCTGACTGGGAGTCGTTCGCCACTGTGTTGTCGGTCATGGCTCAAGAGGACAGATTAACACGCAGCCCTTTTCGACCGAGAGCGCCGGGCCGGAATGTCGAGCGAAGCGCAAAAAGGGGCCGGACGCAGGCCGTCCGGGCCCCTGGGATCACAGCTAGCCGTTCACTTGAATCTGCCGCGGACGCGATTCTTCCCGGCGAGGCAGCTTCACGGTCAGGACGCCGTCCTGATAGGTGGCCTCGACGCGGTTCGGGTCCACCGTCGGCGGCAGCGTGAAGCTGCGACGGAACGCTCCGTAGCCACGTTCCATGCGGTGGTAATGCTCCTCCGCGCTATCTGAGTCGAACTTGCGCTCGCCCTCGATCGAGAGGATGTTGTTCTCGAACGTCACCCTGATGTCCTCGCGCTTCAAGGCCGGCAAATCGGCCTTGACGATGACGTCTTTTTCGGTCGTCTCGTACACGTCGATGGCGGGCACCCACGCGCCGCTCGCCAGCGGTTCCCCGGAAAACGCCGCCTCGAACATACGGTTCAGCCGGTCGATCTCGATGGCGGCCAGATCACGAACCGGACTCCAACGGGTCAATGCCATTGCCTTCTTCTCCTCACGGGGCCTCTGTCACAAACTTTGGGCCCCCAAGACAGGAGCAGGATAACCCATTACTTAGTGTATGTCAAACATATTATCTTATTATATAACACTCAAATTATGTCCCACAGCAAAGCCCACAGTTGGACCGGCGGAGATTCCAGGTCCCGCCAACAAGCGCTAGATGAGAGCCCTGTGCTTCCGGCTCTGCTCTCCTCGCCCCTAGTCCGGACTCTCACGAACGCCTTCGCCGCACCTCTGCAACGGCTATGTAATGATCGGAGACATCGTGACGGATACGCTTTCTCAAGGAGCCGCGGACCTCGCCGAGGACGCGCGGCAGTTACTGCTCGAACTCGACCGCGAGGTGCCTGGCGCCTCCTCCATCAACGCGGAGTGCCGGCCGCCGCTCGACGTGCTCGAAACGGCGTCGGCCGTCGAGGTGGTCGTCGATGTTCCGGGCGTGTCGCCCGACGCGCTTCGCGTCGCCGTCCGGCGCAGCACGCTGCTCGTGGTCGGCGCCAAAATCGCCGGGCCGCCGGACTCCACCGCGAGATTCCATCTCGCCGAACGGAGCTATGGGCGGTTTGCGCGCGCCGTGCGCATCGGCGGCGCGTTCGACGCGAGCCGCGCCACCGCGCACGCGTCGGCGGGCCAATTGCGCGTCATTCTGCCGCGCATCGAGGAGCGGCGTGGCCAGGTCGTCGTCATCGCGGTTCAACGCGGATGACGCGGCTCCTCTTCATCGGAGACATCGTCGGACGTCCGGGTCGCGAGCTCGTGCGGCGCGGCCTGGCGGCGCTCGTCTCGCACCACCACATCGATCTCGTCGTCGCCAACGTCGAGAATGCCGCTGCCGGGTTCGGGGTGACCCCGGAGATCGCCGACGACTTTCTCTCGTACGGCATTCACGTGATGACCGGCGGCAATCACACGTGGGACAAGAAAGAGATCTTTCCGTACTTCGCCGAGCAGCCGCGCCTGATCCGGCCCGCGAATTTTCCTCCCGGCGCGCCGGGCCGCGGCGTCTCGGTGGTCACGGCCGGTAACGGCGTCCCGGTCGCGGTCATCAACGTGATGGGCCGTGTGTTCATGACGGCCATCGACGATCCTTTTCGCGTCGTGCTCGACGAAATCGCGGCCGTGAAGACCGAGGCCCGGGTGGTGCTCGTCGATTTCCATGCGGAGGCGACCTCCGAGAAGATCGCCATGGGCTGGCATCTCGACGGCCGCGTCGCGGCGATGGTGGGTACGCACACGCACGTACAGACGGCCGATGAGCGCGTCCTGCCGCAAGGCACCGCCTACATCACCGACGTCGGGATGACCGGACCACACGACTCGGTGATCGGCGTCGAAAAATCGGCGATTCTGCAGCGGTTCCTGACGGCCCTGCCCCAACGCTTCGAGACGGCCACGGAAAATCCGCGGTTGAATGCGGTGATCATCGAGGCGGACGAGATGACCGGCCGCGCGAAGGCGATCGGCCGCGTGAGCCTCTCCTCACAGGACATCGAGGCCCTGGTTGCGATGCCGGTTGCGGCGCGCTGATCGCATGGAAGACTGGCTCGACCTCCCGTTCGACGACATTCCGATCGAGGACACGCCGGCCGCCCCCGCGCGCCCGGTTTCGGTCAGCGAGCTTTCGGCGCGTCTGAAGAGCACCGTCGAGCAAACGTTCACCGGTCTCGCGGTCGAAGGCGAAATCTCGAACTGCCGTCAGTGGAGCTCGGGGCACGTCTACTTCACGCTGAAGGATGACTACGCGCAGATCCGCGCCGTGGTCTTCCGGATGACCGCGCGACAGCTGAAGTTCCGCCCGGAAGACGGCATGCGCGTGATCGCGTTCGGCCGCATCAGCGTCTACGAGGTCAAGGGCGAGTACCAGCTGATCGTGGACGCGCTCCAGCCGCACGGGCTCGGCGCGCTCCAGGCCGCGTTCGACCAGCTCAAACGGAAGCTTCAGGCCGAAGGGCTGTTCGACGCGGCAAAGAAACGGCCGCTGCCCGTCTTTCCCCGGCGCATCGGCGTCGTGACGTCGCTCGACGGCGCGGCCGTCCGGGATATCGTGCGTGTCCTCTGCCACCGGCACCCGACCGCGCGCATCGTGATCCGCCCCGCGCGCGTACAGGGCGACGGCGCCGCCTCCGACCTGATTCGCGCGCTCCGGATCGTCGTCCGCGTCACCGGGGTGGACGTGGTGATCCTCGGGCGGGGTGGCGGCTCGGCAGAAGACTTGTGGGCGTTCAACGACGAGGGTCTGGCCCGCGCGATTGCCGCGTGTCCGGTGCCCGTGATCTCGGCGGTCGGACACGAAGTGGACTTCACCATCGCGGACTTCGTCGCCGACGTGCGCGCGGCGACGCCGTCGAACGCCGCCGAGCTCGTCGTCGATCGCGCCGACAACTTTCGCGGGCGCATCGAGCGCGCAAGCGCACGGCTCGTGCAGGTGCTTCGCTATGGCGCCGAACGCCGGCGCCAGCAGGCGGATCGCCTCGGCATCCGGCTCCGCCAGTGGCCGGTCCGGGTCGTCATGCGCGAACGCGACCGTCAGGAGCTCCTGCTGCGGCTGGGCCACGCCATGCGTGACCGTCTCGGCCGGCAGGCGCAACGGTTCGACGGACTTCGACGCCGGCTGGAGCGCCGGGACCTCCGCCGTGTGACGGCTGACCTCACGACCCGCATCGTGCGTGCGGACGGCCGGCTCCGGACGCTCGTCACCGCCCGTCGGCTCGCCTGGCAGGCGCGGGTGCAGGCGCTCGCGGCACAGCTCGATGCGATGAGCCCGCTCGCGGTGCTCGGGCGCGGCTACGCCGTCTGTTGGAACGAGAGCCGGACGAGTATCATTCGATCGGCGCGCGCGGTCGCGCCCGGTGAGGCCGTGCGCGTGACGCTCGCCGAAGGCGAGCTGGCCTGTCGCGTCGAAGCGACGGTCGACAAACCCCGGACATGAGCACCATCAAGGACTTCGAATCGGCGATCGGCGAGCTCGAGAAGATCGTCAAACAGCTCGAGGAAGGCGACCTCCCCCTCGACCGCTCGCTCGCCTTGTTCGAGCGGGGCGTGGAGCTCTCGCGGGTACTGCCACGATCAGCTCGGGGCCGCGCAGCGCCGGATCGAGATCCTCACCGAGCGCGGCGAGCTCAAGGACGCGTCGCACCTGCTCAACGCTGACGACTCCGATCGGTAGGCGGCGTGGTCGGCCCGGGCCTCTCCGCCTATCTCGACGAGCTGCGACAGACGCTCGAGCCTGCACTCGAGCAGGTCGTCGCGACCGGCCGATATCCGACGCTCATCGCCGACGCGATGCGGTACTCGCTGATGGGCGGCGGCAAGCGGTTGAGGCCGTGCATCACGCTGGCCGTGGCCGAGCGCGTCGGCGCGCTGCAGAATCTCCCGGCCGATGACGCGCGGGCGCTCGCCCTCCCCGCGGCGTGCGCCGTGGAGATGATCCATTCCTATTCCCTCGTTCACGACGATCTCCCCGCCATGGATGACGACCACCTGCGCCGCGGGCGGCCGACGACGCACGTCGTGTTCGGCGACGGCGCGGCGATTCTCGCGGGCGACGGCCTCCTGACCGAAGCGTTCGCGGTGCTCGCCCAGTCGCCATCGCCACTGGTCGACGCGGGCCCGGCGGCGACGCCTGAGCAACGCCTGCGGGCCATCGAAGTGCTCGCGCGCGCCGCAGGCGCGACGGGGATGGTGGGCGGACAGGCGATCGACCTCGCCGCCGCCGGCCGCGTCCCATCGGTGACGTCGCCGATTCTCGACGCGAGCGGGCTCGAGGACATGCACGCGCGGAAGACCGGAGCGCTCATCCGCGCATCGGCCACGATTGGCGCGATCGTCGTCGGCGCCCGCGACAACGTCGTCCAGGCCATCGACGACTATGCGCGCGAAATCGGCCTCGCCTTTCAGATCGTCGACGATCTGCTGGACGTCGAGGGCTCACACGAGGCGCTTGGGAAGAGTGCCGGCAAGGATGCCGCCGCGGGAAAACCGACGTACCCGGCGCTGTTCGGCATCGACGAGTCGCGCCGGCTGGCGGCCGGCTGTGTCGAGCGCGCGAAGCGCGCGCTCGCGACGGTGGGTCTTGGCGGACGGCTGGACCAAATCGCCGATTGGAGTCTGGTTCGAAGAAAGTGAAAAGCGCGTCCGCCGGACGTGAAAAGCACGGGTCGGTGACGACGGGGAGTGAAAAGCCGTACCGACACGTCTTCAGACAATTGTTCTTATGTCCAAGTCCCGACTTGACGCGCTTCTGGTGTTGCGCGGCCTTGCCCAGTCGCGCGAGCGCGCCCGTGCGCTCGTCCTGGCCGGCGAGGTCGAGGTCAACGGCCGGCCGGTCACGAAAGCCGGGACCTCGGTAGACGAGGCCGCCGCGATCACCCTCCGCGTACCCGATCATCCATGGGTCGGCCGCGGCGGGCTGAAGCTGGCCCACGCGCTCGACGCCTTTGGGCTCGATCCATCCGGCATGCGGGCGCTCGACATCGGCGCATCCACGGGCGGCTTCACGCACGTCCTCCTGGACCGCGGGGCGGCCCGGGTCGTCGCGCTCGACGTGGGTCACGGCCAGCTCGACTGGAAACTTCGCCAGGATCCGCGCGTCGTCGTGCTCGAAGGCCTGAACGCGCGTTATCTCGACCCGAACGACCTTCCCGTCGACCTCCGCCGGTTCGACCTGGTCACGATCGACGTGTCGTTCATTTCCCTGCGGCTCATCCTGCCGGCGGTTGTGAGTGTGGTCAACGACCACGGCCGGGTCGTTGCGCTCGTCAAGCCGCAGTTCGAAGCCGGGCGCGAGGAAGTCGGCCAAGGCGGCATCGTCGACGATGAAAGGGTTCATGCCCGCGTCGTCGCGGAGGTCGCAGAGAGCGCCCATCGGGTAGGATTGGACCGCATCGCGATGACGCCGTCGGCGGTCGCGGGCGCCGAGGGCAATCAAGAGTTCTTCCTGCTGCTCGCGCCAATGCCGGTGCAGCACCCGACCACGTGATGGTGATTGCCCACGCCGGACTCCTGTCCAGATGGACGTTCCCCGCGGCGCTCGCGGCGCTCACCGAGGCGGCCGAGTGGCTCGAGGCTCATGGCTGCACGCCCATCGTCGAGATCGAGAGCGCGAACGCGGCCGGTCTCGGACATCGCTGGCGGACGGCGACGAAAGAGGCGCTGCCGGCCGCGGTCGATGTCGTCGTGGCGTTTGGCGGCGACGGCACGCTGCTCGAGGCCGCGAGCGCGGTCGCGCACTCGCCCGCCGACCCGCCTCTGCTTGGTGTCAACCTCGGCCATCTGGGGTTTCTGACCGAGGTCAGCCGCGCCGAGATGATCGCGTCTCTCGAGGCGGTCATCGCCGGAGGCAGCCCGACAGAAACGCGGGAGATGCTGGCGGGTCGAGTGACCCGGGCCGGCCAAACGCTCGCGAACCATCTCGCTCTGAATGACGTCGTCGTCACGCGCGGCGCGCTGTCGCGCATGATCGAAGTCGTCGTCGCGGTCGACGGCCAGCCGGTCTGTCAGGTCAAGGCCGACGGGATCATCGTCGCGACGGCGACGGGTTCGACGGCGTACAACCTGTCGGCCGGCGGCCCGATCGTCCATCCCTCGGTGGATGCGTTTCTCCTCACGCCAATCGCGCCCCACACGCTGACCAACCGGCCGCTCGTCCTGCCGGCCAGCGCGCGGCTCGAGCTTCGCCCCATCATCGAACCTCAGTCGGAGATCGTGCTGACGTTCGACGGCCAGTACCGCGTGCCGCTCGACACGGGCGACGTCATCGACATCGCCCGCGCGCCCAGACGCGTCCGTTTCGTCCGCACGTCGTCGCGGACGCACTTCGACATGCTGCGCGAAAAACTCAAGTGGGGAAATTCGTAGGCTGCGCCGGACGACCCGCGGGCCGGGTCCTACATTCTTCTACTCGTGCTTGAAGAACTTGATCTGCCACTGCTGCACGTTCCGGTTGTGTTCGGCCAGCGTCTCGGCGAACACGTGCGTCCCGTCGTTCCGGCTCACGAAATAGAGATACGGCACGTCAGCCGGATGAATCGCCGCGTCGATCGACGCGCGGCCCGGGGAGGCGATTGGCCCCGGCGGAAGGCCCGGATACACGTACGTATTGAACGGCGACTTGATTTGCAAATCCTGCTTGCGGATGTTGCCGGTCCACTTGCCGGCGCGCATCAGGGCGTAGACGACCGTCGGATCGCACTGCAGGGGAATGCGCCGCTTCAGCCGGTTGTGGTACACCGCTGACACGATCGGCCGTTCCGTCGCCTGGGCGGTTTCCTTTTCGATGAGCGATGCCAGCGTGACCACCTCGCGCGCGCTCATTCCTCGCGCGGCCGCCTCCGCACGCAATTCGGGGTCGAACGCGCGGTCGAACGCCTCGACCATCGCCCGAACCGTCGCATCGGCTCCGGCCTGCCGCCCGAGCGCGTAGGTGCTCGGAAAGAGATACCCCTCGAGCGACCGCGCGCCAGGATCGAATCCGGCCGCAAGCGTTGTATTCGTCGCGGCTTTCTCGAACGCGCTCGCGGAGCCGAGGCCGCCTTTTTCGAACACGACCGCCATTTCCTTGATCGTCAGGCCTTCGGGGAACGTGATGGGACGCGTGAAGACGTCGCCTTCGGCGATCTTGGTGACGACTTGAAAGGCCGACATCGGCTCGCTGAAGCGGTACTCGCCAGCCTGCAGCTGCCGATCCGCGCCACTCAGACGGGCCGCGATCCGGAACGTCATCGGATCCGCCACGACGCCCGAGTCGGCCAGACGTTGGGCTATCTCCGAAACGGTGGTCCCGGCCGGCAATTCGACGAAGACCTCGTCCCCACTGAACGCCCGATACGGCGTGCGGAGCCGCCCGTGCATGAACCACGCGCCGCCGCCGGCCAGGATCCCGAACACGACGATGAGACCAAGCACTCGTTTCAGCAGAAAATGACCTCTGAGGTCATTTTACGAAAATGAAAAATGACCTCAGAGGTCATTTCGGCCGGTCGAGGTAATCCTGCAGGATGATCGCCGCGGCGGCCGCGTCCAGGCGCGGTTTGCGGCGGCGCCAGTCGCGTTCGCGCTCGGCCAGCCGGCTCTCCGCTTCGCGGCTCGTCAGCCGTTCGTCCTGCAGCCGCACCCCCAGTCCTGTAATCGTCCCGAGGTGGCGCGCGAAGTCCCGCGCCGGTTGCGTCTGATCGGTGTCCTCGCCGTTCAGCCGCCGCGGCAGCCCGACGACGACGGCGCCGATGTCGATGTCCTCGTCCGGGCGCGATCGCGACTCGGCGATGATCGCCGCCAGTTGGTCGGCGGACGCCACTGGTGTTGCGCCCGCGGCGATGACACGCCAGGGACGCGCGAGCGTTCCCGTGACGTCGGAGAGCGCGAGTCCGATGCGTCGGCGACCGAAATCGACGCCGAGGATGCGCATGCCGGCTAGCCTAAACCGTTTTCCAGAAACGCTGTAACAAGTCATCCGGTGCTCTCCGGGGTTAGACTTTCGCGATGCGACGCTGGCCCGCTGCCCTGCTGATCGTCGTGGCGCTGATGTTGCCGTCGTGCACGCGGCAGCCCGCCGAATCCGGCCGGCCGAAGCTCGTGATCCTCGGGTTCGACGGCCTCGATCCCGATCTCGTCCAGCAGTACATCCGGGCGGGTCAGATGCCGACCTTCGCACGTCTCATGGAAGGGGGTGGTCTCTATCCACTCGAGACCACCGTGTCGCCCGAGTCGCCGACCGCCTGGGCGTCGTTCGCGACGGGCGTGAACCCGGGCAAGCACAACATCTACGACTTCCTGGTCCGCGACAAGACGACGTACCTGCCGGATCTCGGGATGGTTCGGCGCGAGCCACCGAAGTTTCTCTTCGACTGGATCCCGGTGTCGCGGCCCAAAATCATCTCGCTGCGCGGCGGCACGTCGTTCTGGGTCACGGCGGGCCGCGCGGGCGTGCGCAGCAGCATCCTGACCGTGCCGATCACGTTTCCCCCTGAAGAAACACCGAACGGCGAGCTGCTCTCGGGCCTGCCGCTGCCGGATCTGCGCGGCACGATGGGCACGTTCCACCACTTCGCGACGGATCTCAGCCGGTACGAAGAAGGCAACACGGAGTTCGGCGGCATCCTCCGGCGGCTGGTCTTCGAAGGCAACACGGCACGCACCCGGCTCGTCGGCCCACCCAATCCGATCGTGCGGACCAAGATGCAGGCGATACGCCGAAAAGGCCCGCTCTCGGATGCCGACCGCACGGCCCTCGCCGAGCTCGAGGCGAGCGAGGACGTAACGCTTCCGCTCACCATAACCTGGACGCGCGGCACCGGCCAGGCCCACGTCGACCTCGACGGTCAGCCCATCACGCTCAAGGCCGGCGAGTGGAGCAAGTGGATCAACCTCACGTTCAGCGTCAATCTGTTCGTGCGCATGCAAGGCATGGTGCAGCTCTATCTCACTGCCGCCGACCAGGAGCTGCAGCTGTACGTTTCGCCGATCAACTTCAAGCCGGACGCGCCACCCGTACCGATCTCGTCGCCGGCCGGATTCGCGGGCGACATCTACGACCGGCTGGGTCCCTATCGCACGCTCGGCTGGGCCGAGGCGACGTGGCCGCTGAACGAAGGCCGCATGGACGAGAAGACGTTCATGGACGACCTCTACCGCGCGTTCGACGATCGCGCGCAGGTGATCCTCGACCGGCTCACGCGCCCGCACTGGGATCTGCTCGTCGGCGTCATCGAATCGACCGATCGCGTGCAGCACATGATGTACAGGCTGATCGATCCAACGCATCCGATGTACGACGCGGCGCTCGCCGCCAAGTACGGCGATTCGATTCTTCGCGTCTACCGGCGCGCCGATCAGTTCGTGCAGCAGGTGCTCGACATCGTCGGCAACGGCACAGCCGTGATGATCGTCTCTGACCACGGGTTCCACTCCTGGCGAAAAGCCGTGAACCTGAACACCTGGCTCGTCCAGAACGGCTACATGACGCTGCAAGGACAGGTGCCCGGCGAGAAGAAGCTCGACGATCTGTTCGGGGGCGGCGAGTTCTGGGAAAACGTCGACTGGAGCCGCACGCGTGCGTACGCGATGGGTCTCGGACAGATCTACTTCAACCTGCGCGGCCGCGAAGGCCGGGGCATCGTGAGTCCTGGCCACGAATACACGGCGCTCGCCGAAGATCTGAGCACGAGGCTGAAGAACGAGCTCGTCGATCCCGACACGAAGCAGCCGATCGTCCGCGCCGTCTACAAACGCGACGACGTGTATTCAGGCGAATACCTCGGCGACGCCTCGGACCTTCAAGTGGGCTTCGAAGAAGGCTATCGCGTGTCGTGGCAGACCACCCTCGGGGGGTCGCCCCAGGGCATCGTCCACCCGAACATGAAGAAGTGGAGCGGCGACCACGGCGGCTACGACTTCGCGACGACCGCAGGCGTCCTCGTGACCAACCGTCCAATTACGAACGCGTCACCTCGCATCATCGACATCGCCCCGACAGTTTTGCAGTTCTTCGGCATCACGGCCCCGGCCGGAATGGACGGAAAACCGCTGCTGAAGTGATGGCCGGGGTCAGGCTACAATTGATCCCATGTCTTCGAAGTCGCGCTGGGCCGTGTTTCTCGTCTCGACGCCGCTCGTCGTCCTCGTGGCGATCGGCGGCATGCTGGGCGCCTCGAGCGAGCCGCAGCAGCGCAACGACACCAACCTCGCGGTCTTTCGGGACGTGCTCACGCTCGTCATGCAGAACTACGTCGAGCCGGTGGATATCGATCGCGTGTTCGAGGGCGCGATGCGCGGGCTGGCCGAAGGGATGGATGCGTCGAGCGCGTATCTCACGCCGGACGAAGTGCGCGCGATCGAGAGCACGACGCCGATGGCGCCCGCCGACGTCGGCCTCGTCGTCACCAGGCAGTTCTACCTGCGCGTGGTGGGCGTGCGCGACGGATCGCCCGCCGCGAAAGCGGGTCTCCAGACCGGCGACTACATCCGGATGATCGACCAGAAGCCGACGCGAGACATGTCGGCGGTGACCGGCACGCGCCTGCTCCGAGGCGCGGCCGGGAGCAAGGTGTCATTGACCGTCATTCGGGGTAACCCCGCCGACCCGCACCCGATCGACCTCGTTCGAGCGCTGCCGTCGGGCGGCATCACGATGGAGACTCAGCCGGGCGGCTTCGCCCGGGTGCGTGTCGCCAGCTTCACTCCGGATGCCTCGAAGGTGCTCCGCGGGATTTTCGATCAGCTGGCGAACCAGAAGGTCGGGGGCGCGGTCATCGATTTGCGCGGGACGGCCGACGGCGATCTCGAGACCGGCATCGCCGCGGCGCGTCTGTTCGTGAAGAGCGGCACGCTTGGCATTCGCGCCGGCCGCAAGACCGAGAAGGTCACGACGACCGCGGCACCCGGCGACGGCGCCATCACGATGCCCGTCGTGCTGCTCGTCTCGAACGGCACCGCCAACGCCGCTGAGGTCTTTGCCGCAGCGCTCTCGGGCAACGACCGCGCCGAGCTCGTCGGCGAGCCGACGGCCGGCATCGCCGCCCGGCAGCGGCTGGTCCGCCTGCCCGAGAACTTCGGCCTCTGGATCACGTACGAACGGTACCTCACCGTGGACGGCGCGAACCCCATCCATGAACGCGGGCTGCGCCCGACCGTCGGCGTCGAAATGCCGGTCGTCGGCTTCGACGAGGTGCCGCCGACGACGGATCAGCCGCTGACGAGAGCGATCGAGGTTCTGAAGAAAAAGGCCTGACGCGGCGCCGCCGAAGAAGACCCGGGTCTTTATACTGGTCGTTCGTGAAAGGCCAGTCCTGCTCGACATAGGCATGTAGCTCAGCTGGTTAGAGCGCCTGCTTGACATGCAGGAGGTCGGCGGTTCGAGTCCGCCCGTGCCTACCAGCCTTCGCGGCTGACGCCGCTTCGGCTGGCAAGCCGCGAAGGCTGTCCACCAAAGCGGCGAGCGCAGCGAGCGGCTCGCGAAGGTGGACGCTCCACTCAGTTCATCCAATGTCTGACGTTACAGTCACCCTCCCGGACGGTTCTGAGCGCAGCGCGCCTCGCGGCACGACGGTGCGGGACTTCGCCGCCGCGTCGCTGCCGGCGTCCGTCGTGAAGAAGGCGCTGGCGGCGACCGTCGACGGCAAGCTCGTCGATCTCACATATGCGCTCGATCGCGACGCAACCGTGAAATTGACGCTCCCGGACGGCGCCGACGCGCTCGCCCTCTACCGGCACTCGACGGCGCATCTGCTCGCCGCCGCGGTAACGCAACTCTTCCCAGGCGCGCAGTGCGGGATTGGACCAGCGACCGACGAGGGGTTCTTCTACGACTTCGTCGTCTCCCGGCCGTTCGTGCCGGAGGATCTCGACAAGATCGAAGGCCGGATGCGCGAGCTCGCCGGACAGGATCTGATCTACGAGCGCCAGATCTGGCCGCGGCAGGAGGCGCTCGATTTCTTCGCCAAACGCGGCGAGCCACTCAAGGTCCAGCTGATCGAAGAGAAGACGGCCGGCCAGTCGCACGTCTCCTGCTACACGATCAAGGACCGCGACACGTTCGTCGATTTCTGTGTGGGGCCGCACGTGCCGTCCACGGGACGTCTCAGGGCGTTCAAGCTGATGTCGGTCTCGAACGCCTACTGGAAGGGCGACGCGCAGAACCAGCCGATGCAGCGCATCTACGGCACGGCGTTCTTCAAGGACGACGAACTGAAGCAGCATCTGCATCAGATCGAGGAGGCGAAGAAGCGCGACCACCGCCGGATTGGCAAGGACATCGGTCTGTTCATGTTTCACCCGTGGGCGCCAGGCGCGGCGTTCTGGTCCGGCAAGGGCACGACGCTCTATCACCTGCTCGCCGACTACATGCGCGAGGTGCTGAAGCCAGCGGGCTACCAGGAAGTGAAGACGCCACTGATCTATAACAAGGCGCTCTGGGAGACGTCCGGCCACTGGCAGCACTATCAGAAGAACATGTTCCTGGTGGAGTCGGAAGAAGTGCTGATGAGCGTCAAGCCGATGAACTGCCCCGGCCACATGCTCGTCTTTGCGAGCCAGGTGCGGAGCTATCGCGACTTGCCGTTGCGGCTGCACGAACAGACGCCGCTGCATCGCAACGAGGCCTCGGGCGTGCTCTCGGGCCTGACCCGCGTCCGGCAGTTCTCACAGGACGACGCGCACTGCTTCGTGATGGAGTCGCAGATTGGCGAAGAGGTGGGCCGACTCATCGCGCTCGTCGAACGCGTGTACCGTGACTTCGCCCTGGACTACGAGGTCGAGCTGTCGACGCGGCCTGACGAGTTCCTCGGCGACATCGCGACGTGGGACCACGCCGAGCGGGAGCTCACGCGCGCGCTCGAAGCGTCAGGCCGCCCGTTCCGGGTGGCCGCCAAAGAAGGCAACTTCTACGGCCCGAAGATCGACTTTCACATCAAGGACGCGATCGGCCGGAAGTGGCAGTGCGCGACGATCCAGCTCGACTACCAGATCCCGCAGCGCTTCGGTCTGAAGTACATCGGGGCCGACAACGCCCAGCACCAGCCGATCGTCATTCACCGCGCCATTTTCGGCAGCTTCGAGCGGTTCGTCGCGCTGCTGCTCGAGCACCACGCGGGCGCGTTTCCGCTCTGGCTGGCCCCCGTACAGGTCATCGTGCTGCCGATCGCCGATCGGCACCTGGACTACGCGGCGTCGGTCGAGTCCACGCTCGCCGCCGCCGGCCTGCGTGTGGAGCTGGACCCGCGGCAGGAGAAGATCGGTCATAAGATCCGGGAGGCGCAGCTCCAGAAAGTGCCTTACATGCTCGTCATCGGCGACCGCGAAGCGGCCGAGGGCACCGTCGCGGTCCGCAGCCGGACCGGCGGCGATCTGGGCGCCCGGGGGCTGGACGCGTTCGTGAGCGCCGCGCTTGACGAGGTCCGCCAGAAGCGGCCGTAGTAGGATTACAGGTTCCGGGTTGCAGGTTCCGGAGTGTCGATTCCAGATTGCAGATTCAAGGTTTCAGATTCTCAAGGGGGTAGTTATCGCATTCGATCGAGGCCCACGGCGTGACGATCGCGTCCGCACCAACGAACGCATCCGAGTACGGGAGATCCGGGTCATCGACGACACGGGGCAGCAGCTGGGCATCATGCCGCCGCCGCAGGCCCTGGCTCTCGCGCGGACCAAAGGCCTGGATCTGGTGGAGATCTCCCCGACGGCGGTGCCGCCCGTCTGCCGCATCATGGACTTCGGGAAGTACCAATACGAGCAGCAGAAGCGGGCGCGCGCGGCCAAGAAGCACCAGAAGGTGATCGAGGTCAAGGAGATCAAGTTCCGGCCGAAGGTCGACGAACACGACTACCAGTTCAAGAAGAAGCACATCGAGCGCTTCCTCTCCGAGGGCGACAAGGTCAAGGCGACGATCTTCTTCCGCGGGCGCGAGAACGCACACCCGGAAATCGGCCGCAAGATTCTCGACCGCCTGATGGGCGAGCTCGTAGAGGTCGCCATTGCCGAGCAGGAACCGCAGAAGGAAGGCAACCAGCTCCACACGATCCTGGCGCCGAGACCGGGCGTGAAGCGGGCACGAACCGAGTAAGGCGGGGCCCCGCGAGCAATTAATTGATTGACCGCCCGAGGAGAGCGAGTCTGCGAGCGCCGCAGGGCGGGCGAGCGGGGGTGGGGCCCCGCGAGCAACTAAAAGAGGACACATGCCGAAGTTGAAGAGTCACCGCGGCGCCGCGAAGCGCTTCAAGAAGACGAGCACGGGCAAGTTTTTGCGCTCGAAGGCGTTCAAGCGGCACATCCTGACGAGCAAGCCGAAGCGCCGGAAGCGGCACATGCGCGGCATGGAAGTCGTCTCGCCGGCCGACGCGCCGCGGCTGAAGCGAATGCTCCCCTACGATTAGTGGCATCTGAGGACGTGGAGATCCTCAGGTCCACACATCTCCATTTCTGAGAGGTAATCGCCCATGCCCCGCGTCAAAAGAGGCTCCAGTCGCCGCGCGAAGCGCAAGAAACTGCTGAAGCGCGCGAAGGGCTACTACGCCACCAAGAGCAAGCTGTACCAGGCCGCGCAGGAGGCGGTCGACAAGGCGCTCAACTACGCGTACTCCGGCCGCCGGCGCAAGAAGCGCGACTTCCGGCGGCTCTGGGTCGTGCGCATCAACGCCGCCGCCCGGGCCAACGGCCTCAGCTACGGCCAGCTCATCAGCGGCCTCAAAGCCGCCGGCGTCGGCCTCGACCGCAAGAGCCTCGCCGATCTCGCGGTGCACCATCCCGCCGCGTTCGCGAGCGTCGCCGAACAAGCTCAACGGGCGCAGCCGCAGAGAACCGCGTAGCGCGGAGGCTCAAAGGCTCAGGGCCCAAAAGCTCAGAGGTCACCAAGCCGAGCACACGCGTCGACGCGCCCGGGTCATGTCCTCCTCAATAGACCAGCTTCGCGCCGAGTTCCAGGCAGCGCTCGCGTCCGCGGGTACGGCCGACGATCTCCAGACGGCGCGCGATCGGTTCGTCGGACGCAAACAGGGGCTCATCACGATGCTCCTGAAGTCGGTCAGCTCGGCGCCGCTGGAAGAGCGGAAGAGCCTGGGCGGCGCCGCCAACGCGCTGAAACAGGAATTCGAGCAGGCCTGGGAGGCGCGCGCCTCGGCGATCACGGCCGGCGCGGCCCCGCCCGATGCCGTCGACCTGACGCTCCCCGGGCGCGTGCCGCGCCTGGGCCGCCGGCATCCGCTCACCCAGGTCCGCGAACGCATCGAGACCATCTTCGCGGCCATGGGCTACGCCGTCATCGACGGCCCCGAGCTCGAGGACGACTGGCACAACTTCGAAGCGCTCAACATGCCGCCCGAGCATCCCGCGCGCGACATGCAGGACACGCTGTACCTGGCGACGCCCGTGCCGGCAATCGACGGCAAACGGCCGGCGACCTTGCTCCGCACTCACACGTCGGGCATGCAGATCCGGCACATGCAGGCGCACACACCGCCCGTGCGCGTGATCGCCCCCGGCCGCGTCTACCGCCGCGACAATTTCGACGCGACCCACACGCCGATGTTCACGCAGGTCGAAGGGCTGGTCGTGGACGAAGGCGTCACGCTCGGCGATCTCAAGGGCACGCTGAACGCGTTCGCCGAGCGGCTGTACGGCGCGGGCGTCAGAACCCGTTTCCGCCCGAGCTTCTTCCCCTACACCGAGCCATCGGCCGAGCTCGACGTGAGCTGCCTCAACTGCGACGGCGCGGGCTGCGGTCTCTGCAAACAGAGCGGCTGGCTCGAGGTGCTCGGCTGCGGCATGGTCCACCCGGCCGTCTTCGAGGCCGTCGGGTACGACGCCGAGCGCTACACGGGATTCGCGTTCGGCATCGGCATCGAACGGCTGGCCCTCCGCTTCTACGGGCTCAACGACATCCGCATGTTCTACGAAAACGATTTGCGTTTCCTCGAGCAGATGCCGCTGTGAAGGCTCCCCTGTCCTGGCTGCGTGAGTTCGTCGACGCGCCCGGCGATCCCGCGGCCGTCGCCGACCGTCTCGCGGCGTGCGGCTTCGCGGTCGAAAGCATCGCCGACGACGTCATCGACGTCGAGATCACGGCGAACCGGCCGGATTGCCTGAGCGTGTACGGCCTCGCGCGCGAGACGGCGACGGCGTTCAACCTGCCGCTCCGGCCGCCGGCGTCGGACGCCGGCGCCGCGCAGGCACCGGGCGCCCCGCCAGCGTCGAACCCCACTGTGCGCGTGACGATCGACGACGCGGGCAGTCGCCGGTACGCGCTCGCGGTGGCGACGGTCCGGATCGGATCCTCGCCAGCCTGGCTGGCCGAGCGCCTCCACCAGGCGGGCGTCCGCCCAATCAACAATGTCGTGGACGTCACCAATTACGTGATGCTCGAAATGGGTCATCCCATGCACGCGTTCGATCTGGCGAAGCTTGCCGGGCCGGAGATACACGTGCGCCGGGCGCGTGCCGGCGAGCGGCTCACGACACTCGACGGACAGACGCGTACGCTCGACGAGTCCATGCTGGTCATCGCTGACGCGGAGCGCGCCGTCGCGATCGCCGGCGTGATGGGGGGCGCCACGTCCGAGGTGTCGGGATCGACCGCGCACATTGCGCTCGAAAGCGCCTGGTTCGAGCCCGCCCAGGTCCGGGTGACGAGCCGGCGGCTGGCCCTCAAAACCGAAGCCTCGATACGTTTCGAGCGCGGCGCCGATCTCGAGGCGCCCGTTCGCGCGATTGCGCGCGCGCTGGAACTCCTCCGATCGACGGGTGGGGGCGAGCTCGTCGAGCCGATCGTCGACGTGTACACCCGTCCGCGCGAGCCGCCGACGCTGGTGCTGCGTCGCGCGAGCCTCGATCGGTTGCTCGGGACCGCCGTGCCGGACGCGGACGTCGCCAGACTTCTGACGGGACTCGGGTTCGGGCCGGCCGCGACCGCCCCCGGCTGGTCCGTCACCGTGCCGTCGTTCCGCGTGGACGTCCAGCGTGAGGCCGATCTGATCGAGGAGATCGGCCGGCATTGGGGCTTCGATCGCATTCCGGCGACCCTGCCGCCGCTTCGCACGCCGCCGCCGCCGCACGCACCCGGCGTCGTGCGCGGGCGGCTGATTCGAAACGTATTGACCGGCGCCGGACTCCAGGAAGCTGAGACCTTCACGTTCATCGAGCGCGCGGCGGCCGAGCCTTTCGCGCCGGCCGACGGTCTGGTCGCGATCGCCAACCCGCTGTCGGAGAAGTTCGCCGTCATGCGGCCGTCGCTCGTGCCCGGCCTGCTCGACGCCCTCATCTACAACCGGCATCGCGAAGCCGTGGGCGTGCGGCTGTTCGAGGTCGGGTCCGTCTTCACCCCGCGAGGCGAAATGCGGCGGGCCGGCTGGGTCCTGACGGGACCCCGATCGGAGCACTGGAGCGGAAACAGTGGCGCGGCCGATCTGTTCGACGCGAAGGGAATTGCCGAGCTGCTCGCGACCGCGCTCGGCCGGGAAATCGTCGCCGAGCCCGCCGACGATCTGCCTTGGTTCGTGCGAGGCCGATCGGCCAGACTTCTGGCGCCCGATTCAGACGGGCGAGCCGACGTCGGCCGCATCGGCCAGATCCGCGGCGACCTCGCGGCGGCGCGCGGACTCGATTCCGGGGTCGTCGTGGCCGGCGAGCTCGACCTCGGCGTGGACGGGCCGGAATCGCCAGAGCAGGAGTCCGACCGCCACGTCCGGCCGCTGCCGCGCCACCCATCCATCGTGCGAGACCTGTCGATTGTGATGGACGAACGCTTGCCTGCGGCGAAGGTTCGTGGCACTATCCGTCGAAACGCGCCGGCGACACTCGTGGACGTGCGCGAGTTCGATCGCTATCAGGGAGCGGGCGTGCCCCAGGGAAGCGTGAGCCTCTCGCTTCGGCTCACATTTCGTCACGCGGAACGCACGCTGACCGACAGCGAAGTGCAGCAAGCCGTCGAGGCCATCGTCAGCGCGCTGACAGCCGAACATGGAGTGAGGCTGAGATAGAAGGGACGTCCGATGGCCCGTGCCGCCGTTGCCACAGATCTGCAGCCCATTGATCGCCTCGAAGAGAAAATCCGTCAGCTGGTTGGAATGATCGACACGCTCCGCGCCGACCGAGCCCGCGCCGTTGACGAAGCCACGCGGCTTCAGCGGGAGCTCGACGGGATGCGGAGCCGCCTGACCGAGGCGACAGGCGCCTCGGCCGAAGTCGCCACGCTGCGGGAAGAACGCGAAGTGATCCGCAACCGCGTGGTCCAGATGATCGCGCAAATCGACCGGCTGAACCTGTAAACTGCAGGGGTCTGATCCCCATGTCTTCACGCGTCGTCAACGTTGAGATTGCCGGGCAACAATACGCGATTCGGAGCGAGCTGGAGCCGCAGTACGTGGGCGAGCTCGCGACCTACGTGGACGACAAGATGCGGCAGGCCGCGCGGGAGCTCGCCAGCGCCGACCCGCTGCGCGTCGCGGTCGTCGCGGCCCTCAACATCGCCGACGATCTCTTCAACGCGCGCGCCGACACGACCGGCGCGGAAACACACCTGATTTCCCGGACCGCCGATATCGAGCGGCTGATTGATTCCGTCCTGACCGAAGCGACAGCGAAGGCAGTCTAAAACACAGAATTGATCGCTCGCTCGATCGATCAATTCTTGCCCAATCCCCCATTCCCGATTAGGATCATCTTCCCTGCTTTGTTCGTGATGGCTTTGGAGTGTCGCTTTGAGCCGATGTTTCACGACAAAGTGAGCCGCGACCCTGCGTGGTGTGCATGCCTCCGTGGTGAGGAAGCCTGAAGCGCGGTTTAGATAGCGGCTCCACCTGCTTAGCAGGTTCATGCGACCTCCCCACACGGCAAAGCGGGGAATTTCCCTGCCGATGGCAGCGCTCGGCGAGCACGCCCTGATTGAACGTCTCGGCCGTCTCGTGCGCAAGGCTCCATCGCACGTCCCGGTCGGCATCGGAGACGATGCGGCCATCGTGGAGCCGGATCGCGGCGCCTTGATGGCCGTCAGCGCCGATGCGCTCGTCGAGGGCGTGCACTTTCGCCGATCGTGGTCGGCGCCGCGATCGATCGGTCACAAAGCGCTGGCCGTCGCCCTGAGCGATCTCGCCGCGATGGGCGCGGCGCCACGCGCCTCGCTCCTCAGCCTCGCGCTGCCGGAGGGGTTTCCGGTCGCCGAATTCGATGAGCTGCTGGAAGGCTTCGCTGCACTCGCCGACTCCTCCCGCGCCGCGCTCATAGGCGGCAACATCGCGCGGTCGCCCGGGCCGATCGTGATCGACGTCACCGTGCTCGGTTCCGTGAAGCGACGGCGGTGGCTCGAACGCGGCGGAGGTCAGGCCGGCGATGAGCTCTACGTCACCGGAGACCTGGGCGCCGCGGCAGCAGGTCTCGCGATGCTCGAGGCAGCGGACTCTTCGGGAGAGCTCGAGGCTTCCGAGCGGGCCTGCATCGAGCGCTACGAGCGCCCGGAACCCAGACTGCGGATGGGACAGGTCGTCGGACGCAACCGCGCCGCTGCGGCCGCGATTGACCTCTCGGACGGGCTGGCGGACGGGGCCCGGCAGATGGCTCAGGCGAGCCAGACTGGCGTGGTGCTCGAGGCGGATGCAATTCCGCTCAACGAGGGCGCGCGCCGGTGGGCGGCCCGATCCGGCGCAGATGCCCTGACGCTCGCGCTTTCCGGAGGCGAGGACTACGAGCTCCTGTTTGCCGTGCGTCCACGGCGACGGCGCGCCTTTCTGGCCGCTGCCAAGCAGGCCGGAGATTCGCCGGTTACAAAAATCGGGAGGCTGACGCGAGAGCCCGGTGCCTGGCTCGATCGGGCTGGTCAGCTCCAGCCCCTCCCCGCAGGATTCGAGCACTAGAGCCGTGGGGGACGGGTCTTGCTCACGCAAGCGAGACCCGTCCCCCTTTCCGACTTTCGCCTTGAGGCCTTTCGCGGGCCTCCGGACCAGGGCACTAAAGAAGAGTCCCTTTATTTTCAATTGCTTACGCGCAGTACCAAAATCGAAATGCTGACAATTTTGTGCTGCCCTTTCTCCCCCGAAACGGGTTACCTTTAGTCGCTCCCCAAGCAAAACGAATGCTGCTTAAACACTCGCTCAGCCGGAAGCTCGTCGCGACCACGATCGCGTTGGTGGCCTTCCTGCTGGTCTACGAGGCGACGGTCATCGACCCCCGTAGTCTGATGGGGGCCCTGGCCCACGCCGCGCCGGCGCCGGGCATGCGCGTGGACTTCACGGCGACCGCCTATTGCAAAGGCCAGACAACGGCGTCGGGCGTGAACGTCCGGGCGGGCATCGCGGCGGCTGACCCGTCGCTGCTCCCGCAGGGGTCGGTCATCCAGGTCGATGGCGAGAGCGTGCCTGTGCCGTTCCGGGGCATCTACACCGTCCTCGACACCGGACCCAAGATCCAGGGCCGGCTGATCGACCTGTACGTGTGGAGCTGCTACGAAGCGCTGGACTTCGGCCGCCGGAAGGTGTCGCTCACGATTCTCCGGCACGGCTGGCATCCGAAGGACAGCGCGCCCTCGCTCAGGTAACCCGCCCGCCTTCGCGCGCTGCGCTTCGGCGAGGCAGGCTCCGCCTTCGCGCGCTGCGCTTCGGCGCGGCAGGTTCTTATCCAACCAAGAATCTTGCGCGGACCGTATTCGATGTGGCCTGATACGCCGATAACTTTCGTGCGTCGAACGCGCAACCGTTTCAGGCAATAAGGCGCGCCAGCGCCGGTTCCATGGAGGCAATTCAACCAATGCAGTTCTCGACTCCCCTCTCGCGGCGCTGGCTCGGCCTCGCGGCAGGCGTGCTGGCCCTGGTCGGCGTCCTGCCGTCGACCGCGCGTGCGCAATACGAGGCGCCCGAGCTCCGGACCGGCCCGCTCGGCGAGAAATACCACGTCGAAGTCGCCGGCACGCTCTGGACGCCGTCGCTCTTCGGCGTCATCTCGAGCGAGCAGTTCGGCATCGTCGGCGACCAGATCGACTTCGAAAGCGACCTCGGCTTCAAGCGGACGCGCTTCAAGGACCTGCGCATCGTCCTGCGGCCGAGCGCGAAGCACCGCTTCCGCATCCAGTACACGCCGGTCGTGTACGAAGCGGAAACGACGCTCAACCGGAACATCACCTTCAACGGACAGCTGTATCCGGTCAGTCTGCCGATTCAGTCCTCGTTCGGCTGGAAGGTCTGGCGCGTCGGGTACGAATACGACTTCGTCTACACGGAACGGGGCTTCGCCGGCGTGCTGCTCGAGGCGCGCTTCACGGAGTTCAACGCCCAGCTGCGGTCACTCATCTCCGACGAAAGCACCCTCGCGCGCGGACCGCTGCCCGCGATCGGTGGCGTCGGGCGCTTCTACATCATTCCCGAGGTGGCGGTGAACTTCGAGGTGACCGGCTTCAAGCTTCCAGACCTGGACTTCGATGAGAGTTACAAGGCGAACTACTTCGACTGGGACATCCACGGCACGTTCAACGTGAACAACTACGTGGGCGTGCAGGTCGGCTGGCGCCGCATGACGACGTTCCTCAACATCGAGGACGACACCGGGGACACCAAGTTCCAGGGCATGTGGTTCGGCGGCGTGGTCAGATACTAAGAGCATTGGGTAATTGAGTAATTGGGTAATTTGTAATTGGGTAATTGTTCAATTACTCAATTACCCAATCACCCAATTATCAATTACGAATTACTGGGCTATTTTCACCCAGACTCCCAGAAATCGCCGGTCGCCGTTTGGCGCATCTGACGGCCTGAACCCGGACTCTGAGCTGACGCGGAGGCGGACGACGCCGTCGGCGGCGACGGGAATCGAGACGGAACGCTCTTCATCCGGCCGCAGCGGGAGCGTCTGCAGTTCTCCGTCCGTCTGCAGACGAACGGTGTTCGGCGCGCTGCCGTTCCGAAGCGTCAGCGGCACCGAGGGCCGTCCGGCCCCGGCCGCCATCACCACCTCCGTCGTCCGCCCGCCCTGGACCCAGAATCCGGTATCTTCCACGAACGCGTCCTGATCGAGAAAAAACACGTCGGTGCCGCCGAACCGCGCGACGCTCAGCGTGTGGACGTTCGCGTCCGGTCGAATCGCCAGGGGCGTGAGCTCGACCGTTCCGCCGATCTCCCTGAGACCGGCATCCGGCACGAACGTCAGCTCCGACACGTCGGCCGGCAGCGTCATGACGAAAGCCTGCCGTGAGAGCGGCAGCACCGTCAGCGTCCGCCAGGGCCGGACCGCCGAGCCGATGCGTATCGCGATCTCGCCCTGGCGCGGCCGCGCCGTCACGACACGGAACTCATAGGTCCCGGCGGGCAGCCCCCGCATCGCGCCCCACACGGCCGAACCGGGCCGCGCGGGATCAACCGGCCGGATGCGCAGCGTCCCGGCAAGATCGGCGACGCGCCCGATGGAGAACGCTGCAATCCTCATGACGCTCTGCCCGTCGTCGCGCCGGGCTTCGAGGAGCGCGATCTGAGACTGGGCCGGATTCGGACCCGGCACACCGTTCAGCCACCAGCCCGTCTGAACCAGCGCCATCAGGCCCAGCGCCACGCTCCAGACGGTGACGCTGGACGCCGCTTCCACGGCGCGTGAGGTTCGTCGAACGACGAGCCTTCCGGCCGCAGCGATCGCGGCCACGACCGCCAGCCACGCGAAGACGTGAACGAAGTACGGGATTTCCGTCGAAAGATCGTCCGGCGACAGCCGCCAGAAAAAGCTGGGCCATCCTCGCGCCAAATCCACGACCGGCCCGAGCCATTCGAGCCAGAGTGCCGAGCCGCCGCGGACGTTCCAGGCCAACCTGCCGAAATCGACGCCAATGACGACCACGGTGAAGGCGAGCGATAACCCGAGCAGCGTTGCGAGCGTCGTCCGGCCAAACACGCCGGACACCGCCCAGCTCCTGGCAAGGGGGATGGCGAACGCGGGGAGAACGGCGGTTGCAAAGCGCGCCGGCGGCGCCGGGACGCCCGCGTACCACATCCAGTACGTCCCCACGACAGCGAGATAGAGAAGTGCGACGGCCATCGTCGCCAGGCCGGTCCAACGCGCCGGTCCGGGACGCGCCATCACGATCCCCGCGAGCGCAGCGGCCAGAACGGGCGCGTACGCAATCAGGCCGAACTGCTGATCGAAGAACAGACCCGCCAGCCCGCCCGGAATGAATGCCAATGACACCTCCGGCCGAGCGCCGTATGGCGCGGCGGGATTCGGCGTGCCATAGAGCAGCTGGAAAAACGCGAACCAGCAGGTGGCGGCGACGACCGGCGCCGGGAGAAACCAGGCAAGTCTGCGCGAACGTGCGGAGGCCGGGACCGCTTGGTCGCGGAGAATCGACCAGACGATCAACCCGCCGAACCCGGCCGACAGGACGGCAAAGCGCGTGTGCAGCCATGGCAGGCACGCGAGCAGCGTACCGGCGGCGGCCAGCGCCGGCCCGCCCGGCGTCCACGAGCCATCGCGCGCGTTCATGGCCAGGAGGACGTAGGTGCCGGCCGCGACGATGAGCGCGGCAGGTCCGTCGGGAAACACGGTCGCGCTCTGCATGACGAAGGTGATCGATCCGGTGAGGGCCGCCCAGGCGAACCACGCGGCCGTGGCCGACCCGGTGGCGCGCCAGCCGATTTTCCAGATGAGTCCGCCAGCAAGGGCCGCAAGCAACAGCACGGTCGCCTGGGCGCCGCGATACCCAAAGAGCCGGAACGCCGGGAGCACCAGGACGGACAAGCCCGGCGCGTGGATGGAATAGATCTGTCCGCCGCGACCGCGCTGGATCATGTCCGGCGCCAGCTGCCCGTCGAAGTAGGCGGCGTAGTCGCGGGCCCGGTGGTTGTTTTCGATGCGGAGGTCGCCGTCCTTGAGGAGGCTCTGTGTAATCACGAGGTAGTGCAGCTCGTCGCCTCGCGGAATGCGCGGGCTGAGACTCCACCCGGCGGCGATCGCGACCGCGAGGGTCAGGGCCGCGGCCACGCGCCAGGTTCGCGCCTGATACGGCGCGGCTCTCGATTCGAGGGACTCAGGAGGGCGCCTGGCGATCTCGTCGAACAGCGCGGCGAGTAACGCGAGCCCGATCGGCAGCCACGCCAGCGGACCGGTCCAGACGAGAGCGATCGATGGAAGCGGCACCGGCCACCATGGAAGCGTAGCCAGCAGCGCGGGTGCGGCGAGCGCCGGCCGCCGCCGCCAGGCCGGGATCGCCAGGGCTACGAGCGCTCCGGCCACCGCCGTCCACCAGGGCGCCGGCGCGGCGAGCCGGACGGACGGCAAATCGTAGGCAGCCAGGGTGATCCGCCCGGCGGCGCACCAGACGCCGAGCGCGATGCAAAGCGGGCCAATTGCGGAGCGAATTGCGACCTCTCAGTGCGTGACGCTTGCCCGCGGCGCCTGCAGCGCGGCGCGGCTTCGCGTCAGCCGTTCCTGGGCTGCGGCGAGCGTCTCTTCCTTCTTGCAGAAGCAGAATCGCAGCTTGGTCCGGCCGGCCGCAGGGTCATGGTAGAAGCTGCTCCCGGGCACGGCGGCGACGCCGATCTCGCTCACGAGATGGCGCGCGAACGCGACGTCGTCCGGGAATCCGAACGCGCCGATGTCCGTCATGATGTAGTAGGCGCCACGCGGTTCATAGCAGACGAAGCCGGCGTCTTTCAGGATTCCCATCAGCCGATCGCGCTTGATCTGATAGCTCGACGCCAGCTCACGGTAGTAGGACTCCGGCAGCGCCAGCGCGGCGGCCGAGGCTTCCTGAAGTGGCGCGGCCGCGCCCACGGTCAGGAAGTCGTGCACTTTCCGGATGGCGCCCGTGATGTCCGGCGGCGCGATCGTCCAACCCACACGCCAGCCGGTCACGCTGAATGTCTTCGACACGCTGTTGATGGTCACGGTCCGATCGGCCATGCCGTCGAGGGTGGCCATCGGGACATGCATAGCGCCGTCGTACAGGATGTGCTCGTAGATCTCGTCCGTCACGGCGATCGCGCCCCACTCCTGACACAGCCGCGCGATCTCGGTCAGGTCCTCGCGATCGAAGATCTTGCCGGTCGGGTTGTTGGGTGTGTTGATGATGATGGCGCGCGTGCGGTTGTTGAATGCCTTGCGCAGCTCGTCGCGATCGAACCACCAGTCGCCCTTCCCTTCGGGCTCCCGCAGCTGGACGTACCGCGGCGTTGCACCCGAGAGGACCGCGTCGGGCCCGTAGTTCTCGTAGAACGGCTCGAAGACGATCACTTCATCGCCCGGATCGACGATGGCGAGCATGGTTGCGACCATGGCTTCAGTGGACCCGCAACAGACGGTCAGGTTCGTCTCTGGATTGACCGGCGTGCCGTACCGTTTCGAGAAGTCGGCCGCGATGGCGTCGCGGAGCGGCTTGGCGCCCCACGTCACCGCGTACTGGTTGACGTCGGCGTTGATCGCGTCGCAGGCGGCGGCCTTGATCGCCTCGGGCGCCGGAAAGTCCGGGAACCCCTGCGACAGATTGACGGCCTTGTGCTGGTGCGCGAGCCGCGTCATCTCGCGGATGACCGACTCGGTGAACCGCGCGGCTTTGAGAGACGTACGGGGACGGACGTTAGCCATGGATTCGGTAAGGGTAATAGGGAATCAACTGACGAGCAACGGGACCCAGAGAGGGACCCAAACAGGTGTCGGTACGACAGGTACGGCGGGTCCGCGGAACGTTCTGACGCATGTCTTCTTTCTTAAAAAAGATGACAAGAATCAGGTTCCTCGGACCCGCCGTACCCGTCGTACCGACATGCGCACTTCAGTCCATTTTTTACTGCTGGAGCCGTCGGTACAACGTCCGGTAATCCTCGGCGGTCCCGATGATCCGCTTCACGTAGTTCTGCGTTTCGGGGAACGGAATATCGTCGATGAACTCGTCCTGATCGACCCCGGGCCGCTCGGCGAGCCATCGGGACACCCGGTGTTCGCCGGCATTGTAGGCCGCGAGCGCCGGCGCGACGTGCCCGAACATCCGCAGGAGGTCCGAGAAGTACGCCGTCCCGATGCGGACGTTCGTTTCGGCCTCCGTGAGCCGCGCCGTCCTGAACGGCCGGATCCCCAGCGACGGCGCGTAGCGGCGCCCGGTCGCCGGCAGGATCTGCATCAGACCGTAGGCATTCGCCACCGATCGCACGTCGGCCTGGAACGTCGATTCCTGCGCAATGAGCGCCGTCATGAGGAACGGATCGAGCTTGCGCGGCGCGGAGTACTTGGTGATGAGGGCCCAGTGGTCCACCGGGAAAATCACCTCGAGGATCGGCGTCGGCAGCGCCTCTCCCCCGTGCGCCATGAATTGCGGATACGCGCGCCGCATCTGGTTGATCCCGAGACGGAGCTCGCCCTTGCGGTTCAGCGCGTACGCCACGGTCGCGTCGAGCAGCGGCGAGGTGCCGGACACGCGCTGGATCTTTCTCACTTCGAGCATCGCGTCGTCGTACAGCCCGGCGGCAAGCAGGGCGCGGATCAGGTTCGCGTTCGGCGGCGGCACGCCCGCAACGATCGTCGGCGGCAGCGTACGGCGTGCCGGCGCCACGGCACCCGCGCCCGCCGGGCGTGTCGGGGCGAGCATCCGCTCGACCTCCGCTGCGGCCTGGCGGCCGTAATACGAGTTCCGGTAATCAACGATGACCTGGCGGAAGCCGGCTTCGGCGGCTTCACGTTCCTTCATCGCCTGGCGCGACCGCGCCGTCCAGTACAGCCACGACGGCTTGTAGTCCGCTCGCGGGAATGACACCGCCGCGGACTCGAAGATGCGAACGGTCTCGGCGTATTCGCCGTTCTTGTACGCCCACCAGCCGGCTTTCCAGGCAGCGCGATCGGCGTACACGCCGCGCGGGAACAGCCGGTACATCTCGGCAAAGACTCCAGCCGCCTTCGCGTCGTCGTTCTCGAGGATCCAGAACGTGCCGAGCTCGTTCAGCGCGGCCTCGGCGAACGCGTGTCCGGGATTGCCGTCCACGAATGCGCGGACGAGCGCCAGGTATTCGTCCTTGCGTCCCATCTGCCGCAGGGTGTTGAGTAGAAAGAACTGCGCTTCCTGGAGCCGGTTGCGCGACTTGTCGACGTACTCGCGAAGGGCATCATGCGCGGCCGGATAGCGCTTCAGGTGATAGTCACACTGCGCCAGCCGCAGGTCCGTCATCTGGCGCTCGTCGCCTGCCACGAGCGCGCGGAGCGATTCGTAGGCCTTGCGGGCATCGGCGTAGCGGCCGGCGCTGTACAGCCGCTCGGCGCGGGCCGAGATCGAGCTGCACGCGTTCCTGTGTCGGCGGCGTCGGTGGGTTGGGTGCGTCGATTTTGTCGAGCTCCTCCCGCGCCTCGGCGGCCTCGACCGTCAACGGGTATTCGTAATAGACCTTGTGCAGCGCCGCGGCCGCGACACGACGATCGTCGATTTTCAAGGCGGCGCGGCCGAGTCGAAGCTGGACGCGCTGCGGATCGGCCGGTTGGTTGGCCGCCAGCGTCTGAAGCATCCGTACCACCGCGGGCCAGTCACCGTGCAGTTCGGCGGCGTCGGCTGCAAGCCAGAGCGCGGCGTCACCGAGGTGACCCGTCGGCGACATGGACAGGAGCTTCTTCGCCGTAACGGCGGCGTCCTCCTCCCGGTCGAGTTTCAGCTGGGCGCGCCCAAGGTACAGGAGCGCGAAGCCACCGAGCACCGGGTCGCTGGTCGCCTTGGCGAAGACCGGCAGGGCGCGATCGGGCTGATCCTCGCCGAGCGCCTCGACGGCTTGGGCGAGCGTCTGTTTCGACGCGGGAATTTCGGTCGCGGGTGCGAGCCACAGCTCGGACGCCGGCACCGCCGTGGCCGTCTGCTCCTCTGACGCCGCGTCCCCCGAAAAAGGAATGCTCGGCCAAATCACGAGGGCGATGGCGCCGGCCGTCAACGCAAGGGTTCGGACGGGCCACGCGGGAATGGTCACAGGCCGGCGAGAGCCGGCAGCTTGTTTGGGCCGGGAGGGTTCGAGCATGAAATCAGAGCCGGCGTGGTGAGAATCCGGGAGCTGCCCCACGCCCATTATCGCTTATCGGTTTCTGACGGGGGAACGTACAGTTCTGGACGGCTTGGTGTCCCGAGTCGCAGGCTTACTTGCGTGGCGCAAAGACTTTGGCGTCTATGCCTGGATTCAACCGGAAACGGCCGAGGCGCAGTTCCTCATATTTGTCGGCGCCCACGGTTGTGGTCATGCGGTGAGGCCAGGTGAGGCCGTCGGCCGCCCGATAATCGCTGATGGTCATCTCCCAGGGCACATCCGGCATCCCCGAGGTTGGATCGCCCGCGGGAAATCCCGGCGGACGTCCCGAAGCCACGGCGCCCGTGCGTTCGTTGACCGAGGCCATCGACGTCGTGGAACGGGTCACGATCGGCCTGGCCATCCATGAAAGCCTGACCGGCAGATGGGTCTTGGCATCGAGATAGAGCCGCCACGTGAATCCATCGGCGGCCCTCGCGACCACGACATCAGCTGGTCCTGATGGGAGGGTGGACGGGTCGCCGGCTTCGAACGTCAGCGGATAGGCCTCGAACGAGGCCACCAATATGGGCAGCGAGAGCGCCACGAAGATCCGCTTCGCAGTGGTTGCCTGGCGCAATCTCGCGGCCGCGACTTCGTCGGGCGTCTTGGGTTCCGGGCCCGCGGGAATCACGACCGGCATGGGCGCCTGGGGCGCGACGACGTCGTTGATCGGTTGGTCGCGGTTGAAGCCTTCGTAGCGCGTGACGCTGAACGAGCCGACGGGGTGGTCCATCGTCTGGTGCGCGACTCGGAGGAATCGATCCGGCAGGACGCACTTGATGTCCACGGAGCTACTCGCGTTCGGGCCGCGCATGTGGGTCATCGTGCCTGTTACGGAGAATGACGTGATGGCAGCTAAGGCGGCGTCCCCGCCGAGCGCCTGCCGGGCGGAGGCGATCAATGTAGATGCGTCCCGCGGCTGCTGGTCAGCCAGACGGAGTGGCGGCGCTGCGAGGAGAACGAACGCGACAGCTACGAATCGAGCGGCGTTCATGGCTGAGCTCAGCGGAGGTCAATCCTAGCGTAGCGGGGGCGCTGATTGCCGTCATCCAAGGAGTTGTCCGGCAAGACCGACGAGGTAGAGGATTGGCGGAGCGGCCATCAGCACGATGGAGAGCCACAGCCCGATCGTGCTCCGGAAATAGGTGCTGATGCCGAGAATGACGGCCAGGGCGAGCAGGAGGATGACGCATCCGACCGCGTAGACCTCTGCGAGGCCTCGTCCGGCGGGGTCACCCGTATCGGTGAGGGCGGCGATGATGAACACCGCGCCCAGCGCCGCGTCGAGGGCGAAGACCCGCCACGCAACCTTGATCAGCGTCGATCCGGCCACGTCGTTGCTCGCACGGGCGGGATCCTACCGCGGGGCGTGATGCGCCGGGTCGTTGATCACCGTCGCATCAGCTGTCGTTTCAATGGGAGTCGAGCCGCCTCCGCTAAAGCTACGGCGGGCCAAGGGCAGAGGGTTTGCGAAACTGGCGGAGCACTGTCACAATCAAAGGTCGCGGTTCTCTCCGTTGGGGGGCGACACGGCTTCGACGGGGGCAAGGGACTGTGGGATGCATGCCGAGCGCCACCTGCTCGTTAATCCGGTGGAAAAACACGTAACTGCGAACACGCAGCTTGCGCTCGCGGCCTAATTAGGCTCGCGACGTTCGCCCCGGTCAGCCTGCGGGCTGGGGACGAACGCCATTTAGCAGGCTGGCTCTGACGCGCGTCCGGCGCGGTGGGGCGAGACTCTACGGACTAGCGTCCGGCCCATTCGCCGTTCTTTGAGGCCGGGCGCGAATCAACAAGGACGGCTATGCATGTAGATTCCTGCGGCGACAGGCCTTTCGGACGCGGGTTCGACTCCCGCCGCCTCCACCAGCCTTCGCTCGATGATCACGCGAAGGCTGCCCCGCCATAGCCTTCGGCGAAGGCGGGCCGACTCAGTCAATTACGAGCTTCGGCTGGGCAAGCCAGCGTCTGCGTCGACTGACGCCTTCACTTCGATTTTCCCGCCGCCTCCACGATTCTTCACGCGGCCCGCTGGGCCCGACGCCTTCGAGTAGCTCGATCCCCGCCTCGAGCGCCGCCGGCGTCAGGTGCATGTACCGGTGGGTCGTCGTCAGGTCTTTGTGGCCCGCGAGTTCAGGACGACGTCCTCGTTAGGCGTAACGCTCCGGTTCAGCGGCGGGCCGCGCAGCGGACCGTCCGTAGCAACCGGTTGTTAGCCCGCAGCTCACCCCAGCCCGATCTGCTTGAGGAAGGTCACGAGGTCGTACATAAGGTTCTCCTCGACGATCTGCCCGTCGTTCCAGAGCGCGATTGTGTAGAACTCGAGGTCGAAGCTCTTGCCGGTGGGCGGAATCTCCTTGCCATCGGCGGTCTTCATGGGTCCGGTCATTGTTCCCCTGAATCGAGCTATCGAGCAGGTCCAGTCTCCAGAGGCAAGAAAGACTCTGTAGGGTCGATTGTCGAGACGCTGATCGGGAAACGTTCTAAAGAACTCAATCGCCTCCTGCGTATGGTCCTCGATGCCGATCGTTGGCTCGATCTTGCCTGGCCAGCGAACGATCACGTTGGGCTTGTGTCGAGCTCGAAAGACCTCGAGATTCTGCGCGTTCCAAGCGTCGTCGAGCGTCTGCATGAGCTCCATGTTGCGCTTCTCGGTTTCGGTAGGCATTCGGGACTCCTCTCTAGGCTTTTCTCAGACCGGATTCGCAGCACTTTCAAGCGCTGACGCCAGCTGGTCGCGCAGGTTAACGGATTGCCTGCAGGTTGTTGGCGGGCGTTCTCGTCGGACGGATCGAGTTCGAGGGCGCGGGTCCACATGGCGATGGCTTCGTCCCTGCGGCCGGTCGAGGCGAGCAAGACACCGAGCGCGGTGTGGGCGCCCGCCCGGCGCGGATCGAGCTCGATCGCGCGCCTCAGAGAGCGCTCGGCCGCCACCTCTTCGCGCGATCGCAGCTGGACGACGCCAAGATTCTCGTGCGCAACGGCGTCATCCGGATTCTGCGCGAGCACCCGCGTGAAGACCCGCCGCGCCTCCGGCAGCCGTCCGGCGATCGTATAGGCATTGCCAAGCACAATCAGCGCATCGGGATCGTCGCCCGGATGCCGCTCGAGTAATGCGATCGCCTTCGCTGGCTGGCCCGACTCGGCGAGGTATTGTCCCAGCTTGATGAGCACTTCGCTCTGCGTCACACCCGCTCTCAATGCCGACTCCAGCGTCGCGACCGCTTCGCGCGGACGACCTGTTCGCCAGAACACCAGCGCCAGCTTGCGGTAGGCATCCTCGGTGTCGGAACGCCGGCGAATGACCTCGGAGTAGAGAGCGATGGCCTCGTCGGGATTGCGGTGGGCGAACGCCTCTGCTGCGCGATTCATCATCTGTTCGAGCGCGATCAACCGTTTTGGATCGTCGGCTTCGGTGTAGCGCGCTTTGGCGTTCACGGATCCGCCGCCCACATAGCCAAGCGAGCGTAAGCGCTCCAGCGTCTCGGCGCTCTCCGCTTGACCGCGGCGTGGCGGGCCGCTGTCGAACTGCTTCAGCAAACTGGCCATGGACCGCGCCTGATCTGGGGTTTTGCCCACGAGGTTGCGGGACTCGCCGGGATCGTCTGCAAGGTCGTAGAGCTCCGGGACCGGCAAGTCGATGTACTTCTCGCCGCCCCGGATGACGCCCCGCAGTGGCGCCCACCCGCGTGTGAGCGTCGGTGTCATGGCTTCGAAGTACGAGGGAGCGTCAGCACCCATGCCCGAGGCATCGCGAAAGGCGCCCAGTAACGACATGCCAGACCCGGGAGACGGCGGAACGCCGAGAGCGTCGAGCACGGTCGGAAGGATGTCGATGTGTCTGGCGGGATACGACGGAAGCGATCCCTTCGCCGCTGCGTCCCGCGGCCCGAGCTCGCCGAAGATCATCGGGACGCGAAGCGTGGACTCGTACGCAAAGATGCCGTGCGTCGCCTCGCCGTGCTCCCCCAGCGCCTCACCGTGATCGGCGGTGACCACGACCAGCGTCGGGCGCTCATGTCGCGCGAGACGGGCGAACAGCGGCGCGAGCGCCGCGTCAACAGCCGATACTTCGCCGAGGTACGGATCGGAGGGAAAGCGCGCGCGCCATTCAGGCGGGGGGGCGTAGGGGGTGTGCGGATCGTAGACGTGCACCCACGCAAACCATTTGCCCTTCTGCGCCTCGATCCACGACTGCGCCGACTGGACGACCGCACTCGCCGGCCGTTCCGCTTCGGTGCGATCCGTCGCTGAGCCGAGCCGATCGTCGTAGGTGTCGAAGCCGATCCCCAACCCGAATTGACGAACCAGGGGGAAACCGCCGACGAACGCACCGGTCGCATGCCCCTGGGCCTTCAGCAACGTCGCCAGCGTCGGCGTCGCCGCCGGAAAGCGGTACCCGGTGTTATCGCGAATGCCGTGCTCGTACGGGTATCGCCCGCTGAGAATGCTGGCATGCGACGGCAGGGTCACGACCGCGTGCGCGCGCCCATGCGCGAATCGCACACCGGCGGCGGCGAGGCGGTCGAGGTTCGGCGTGACGGCACGGCCGCCGTACGATCCCAACGCGTCGGCGCGCAGCGTGTCGATCGTGATCAGCAGCACATTGCGATCGCCGTTCCGCGTGATCCCGGACGGTGTCTGGCGTGAGTAGATCCACACGCCGGTCGCGGTGGCGACGACCAACACGACAGCGAGGGCAACCTTCAGCCGCATCAGCGCTTCGCTCCCCGCTGTGCCAGCCAGGCCCTCACGCGCGCGATGTCTTGTGAGAAGAGTGCCGGTGGCGCGGTCGCGACGAACTGCTTTCCGTACTGGATCGCCTCCGCCTCGGGCCCGGTTTCGCCCAGCTTCGCCCACAGGTTGTAGAGCGCGTTGAACTGCGCCGCGTCGAGTGTCACGGCCCGTTTCCAGCTGGCGATCGCGCGGTCCGGCCGCCCCGTCGAGGAATAAATGACGCCCATCGTCGTATAGACGTCGGGAAGAAGCGGGTCGGCAGCGATCGCACGTTCGGCCAGGGCCTCTGCTTCACGTAACAAGCGCTGGCGCTCCGGCTCCGCGCGCACGGCGAGCGCCTGACGCAACGAGAGCGACGCCAGGTTCTGCAGCGCGAGCCCGTTGGTCGGGTCGAGAACCAGCACACGACGAAATGCCCTCGCCGCGTCGCCGAGGCGCCCGGCGTGAGTCAGCGCGACGCCGAGACCGTTCTGGGCCTCAGCGTCTGTTGCGGGCAACCCTTCCAGCAGGGCTATGGCACGCGACGGGTTGGCGCCGCTCTCGGCCAGATACACTCCGAGTCGAATGCGGATGTCGCGATCCGGCGCACCATTCCTGAGTCCGCGTTCGAGCGCGGCGATCGCCGCGTCGACACGCCCGGCCTCCCAGTGCGCGAACGCGAGCGAGATGTACGCGTCTGCCGTGTCTCCGCGGCGCGCGATGACGCTCTCGAGCAACTCGACACCCCGGTCGTGCTGCCCGTTCTCGAAGGCCGCAGTCGCCGCGTGCAGATCGCGGTCGACGTCCACGAGGCGTTTCGGGTCATCGGCTTCCGTGTAACGGTCGCGCGGGGCGGCGCTGCCCGACACGTATCCGAGTGACCGCAGGACGGCGGCGGCCTCCGCCGATTCCTGTCCGGGCCGGTTGGGTGGCGCGACATTGTAGGTCCGCAGCAGGCTGTGCAACTCGCGGACGCGACCAGACTGTGCAGGCGCCGTGTTGTGCTGCTCGGCGGCATCGCTGGCCAGGTCGTAGAGCTCCGGGATCGGCAGGTCGATGTACTTCGCGCGGCCATTGATCACGCCGCGCAACGGCGCCCATCCTCGCACCAGGTTGTAGGTCATCGCTTCAAAGTACGCCGGCCGGTCTTCGCCGCTGCCGGCGGCGATCACGTCTACCAGCGACGTGCCGGCCATGCTGATGCCGGACGTGTGACCAACGATGTCGAGGACCGTAGGGGCGATGTCCACGAGCCGTACCGGCGAGTCGATCACCGTGCCGCGCCCCGACGCTTCCGACGTTTCTATCGGGGGTCCGATACGCGCCACGATGAGCGGCACGCGCAGGGTCGCGTCGTAGGCGAACATCCCATGCGTCTGCTCACCGTGCTCGCCGAGGCTTTCGCCGTGGTCGGCAGTGACGATCACGATCGTCGGACGCGCCGCCGATTTCAGGCTCGTGAAGAGCCGCCCCAGCTCGCGGTCGACGAAGGCGACCTCCCCGTAGTACGGCTTGGCGGCGTATGCCGCCGCCAGATCCTCCGGCGGCTTGTAGGGAGAATGCGGGTCGAAGACGTGCACCCAGGCAAAAAATTTCGAGCGCTCGCGGCCCTCGATCCACTTCACCGCGCTCGACACGACGGCGTCGGCCGGCCGCTCGGGCAGGGAGATGGCGAGAGCGCCGTGCATCTCCGGCATCTGGTCATCGTATTCGTCGAAGCCGGGTGTCAAGCCGAAGCGCTTGGTCAGCGGGAATCCCGCGACGAAGGCGCCCGTCTGGTAGCCGGCCGCCTTCAGCCACGTCGCCAGGGTCGGCGTCCCGTCCTTCACACGAAAGCCGCTGTTGTCGCGGATGCCGTGCTCGTATGGCAGCTGCCCGCTCAGGATCGTCGTGTGCGATGGCAACGTCACCACCGAATGCGCGTGCGCGAAGGTGAAACGCGCGCCGTGCGCGGCCAGGGCATCGAGATGCGGCGTCTGGGCGGGGCCGCCGTACGACGACAACGCGTCGGCACGGAGCGTGTCGATGGTGACGAGCACGACGTTGACATCGGCATTTCGATCCAGCGCGAAGGCGGGTACTCGACGCGACCAGGCATACGCGCCGAACGCGAGAAGCGCCGCGGCAGCCACCGCGACGCCAATCCGGAGCGAACGTGTCATCGACTTTGCGGCGGGAAGGTGCTGGCATGCACCGTGGTTCCCGGGCGAGTCGTGCCCGTCTGGACGACCTGCGGCCGCTGGCGATTCCCGATGCGGTAGGTCACCTCGAATTGCGTCAGGAACGCATTCGCGTAGCGGCGCAGGTACTGATCGATGGCCGAGGAGGTGACGATGATATCGCGCCGCCCGCCGCTGCGTTTCGCGACCTCATCGAGCACGACATCACGGCTCGCGGCGTTGCGATTCCCGGTCTGGAGCGAGAGCGACCACACCTGCGCGCCCGACACGGCGAGCGCTTTCATCATCGCCGCTGGTGACTCGCGGCTCTGTTCGTCGCTCGGCTCGACATTGAACGACACAATCACGCGGCGTCTTGTGAATTTCGGCGCCAGGCTCATGCTGGCCGCAATGATCCCCTCCAGCAGCACGGATGCGGAGCGCGGCTTGGGAAACAGCGTGCGGATACCCTTCTCCAGCGCCGATGCGTCGGCGGTGATCGGCACGATTTGCACGGCGGCCTGGCCAAACTCCATCAAGCCCACTGCCGCCGCCGGGTCCCCCTGCTTGACGTGCTGGACGAAGCCAACCAGCGCGTTCCGAATGTCGCTGACGTAGGGCTCGATTCCCGGCGTCGTATCGATGAGGAGCTGGGCGAACAGCGGGCCGGACGCTCTCCGCACGGAGACCACTTCGCCGTCGATCCCGTCCTCACGCACTCTCACGTCTGCAGGTGTGAGATCCAGCACCGGCGCACCGGTCTCGTCGACAACGGAGATCACCAGCGTGCGTTCGACCGCGCCCTGGAAAGCGGGGACGGCGAGCATGACGGCGAGGAGGGAGATGGCGACGCGCATGCGGCCGAGTATACCGGCCGCGGCGGACGATAGAATCGCCGAGGTGACCAGCCGCCGGCGCCGCGATCGCACGAAACCCGTGGCGCCCACTCCTCGATCGGATCGTCCGTCGACGTGGTGGCGAGTTGCCGTGCTGGCGATCGCCACGTTCGTCGTCTATTGGCACGGTTTGTCGGCTCCGTTCGTCTTCGACGATCGCGGAACCATCGTTGACAACCGGACCATTGAACACATCTGGAGCCGCGACGTGCTCTCGGCGCCACACGAGACACCCGTGGCGGGCCGTCCCGTCGTCAACGTCTCGTTCGCCATCAACTACGCCATTGTTGGCCGTCACGTCGAGGGTTACCGGCTCACGAACATCGGCATCCACGTACTCTGCGCACTGGCGTTGTTCGGCCTGGCCTGGCGGACGTCCCTACCGGTCAACGTGGCGTTGGCCGTCGCCCTGTTATGGGCGCTCCATCCGCTCAACAGCGAAGCGGTGAACTACGCGACTCAGCGCACTGAATCGCTGATGGCGCTGTTCTACCTCCTGACGTTGTACTGCGCGCGGCGCGCGTACGACGCGGGTGCGCGCCACGGATGGTGGGAAGCCGCCGCCGTGCTGGCGTGCACGCTCGGCATGGCGAGCAAGGAATCGATGGTCACCGCCCCCCTCGCCGTCGTCCTCTACGATCGCGTGTTCCTGTTTGACAGCCTGCGCGCCGCATTTCGCGGCCGGGTGCGTCTGTATCTCGGACTGGCGGCGACGTGGGTGCTGCTCGCCGCCCTCGTCGCCAGCGCTCCGCGCAATCTGTCGGCCGGTTTCACGGCGCATGATGCGGACCCGTGGACGTACCTCCTCAACCAGGCGGTGATGATCACGCGATATGTGCGACTATCGGTCTGGCCACGCGACCTGGTCCTCTACTATGGGTGGCCGCTCCCGCTGACGCTGACCGACGTCCTGCCGCAAGCCCTGTTCGTCCTCGGACTGCTCGCACTGACTGCCGTCACTTTGTATCGCCGCCCGGGCGTGGGCATCCTGGGCTTGTGGTTTTTCCTCACGCTGGCGCCGACGTCAAGCATCCTGCCCATCGCGACCGAAGTCGGTGCGGAACGGCGCATGTATCTGCCCCTCATGGCGATTGTGGTACTGGCGGTGGTCGCCCTGTCTCACCGCAGCCCCGTCAAGGGCCGAGGCGGAGCACTCGTGCTCACCACCGTCGCTGCCCTTCTCGCCGCCGGCACCTACGCACGAACGACCGAATACGCGTCGAGCCTGACGCTCGCGCAATCGACGCACGAACGCTGGCCGACTCCGGCGTCACACTCGATGCTCGGAACGGAACTCGCTGCCGCTGGCCAATTCACCGAAGCCGAAACCCACCTCCGCGTTGCCGCACCGGTTCACCCGCCGGCGCGGTATTACCTCGGAACCGTTCTGCACGAACAGGGACGACGGTCTGAAGCGATCGAGCACTTTCGCACCTTCATCGCCAGCCAACCGCCAGAGCTCGACCAGGTCGAGACGGCCCGACGTCTGCTGGCCGACGCGCTGACCAAGGAAGGCCGGCTCGACGAAGCGGCCGTCGAGTACCGTGGGGTGCTGGCGCGGCATCCGGATGACGGCCAGGCACTTGTGCAACTGGGTCAGATCGCGCTCAGACACCAGCGGTTCAACGAGGCGATCGACTTGTTTCGGCGAGGTTCGGCGGCGCGACCCGGCGATGCGAGTGCCCTGGTGAGCCTGGGGATTGCGTATGCGTCGACCGGAAGGCTGGATGAAGCCATGGCCGCGTTCGAGAAGGCGGTCGCGATGGATCCGCAGAACCGCCATGCGCAGCAAAACCTGGCGCGCGCGCGGGCGATGCGCGCGCGCCAGTAGCTCATCGAACGCTAGAAGGCCATCCGCACCCCGAGGCGCAACACGCGCGGCGGGATGATCGTGTTGGGCGCGGTCGCGTTCGCCGTGCTCACGTTATTACTCGCATAGGTGAGCACCGTGTTGACGTTGAACACGTTGAACAGGTCCGCCATCAACCTGACCTGGTATTTTTCTCCCGGGCCAATGCGGAAGATCTTCTGCACGCCCAAGTCGAGCATCTTCGTGACTTCAATACGCGTCTCGTTCCGATCCTGGAACTCCAGCGTGGTGTAGCTGATTGTCGTCGGGTTCCCGGCTGCGTTGACACCGCCGTAGACGTTGCCCGGCCCGTCCATCGTCAATGTCCGCGACGCTCCCTGAAACAGGTTCAGGTTGCCGGCCGCCACGATACCCCACGGCAGCTCGTAGCTGCCATTCAGCTTCAACACGTACTTCGCGAGGATGCTGACCCCGTCGCGATAGATGCGACCGGTCGGGTTCGAGTAGTCCGACGACCCCACTGGGAAGTACAGAGGGCTGTCCTGAATTGTCAGGCCGCCGGCGAGCTGCCAACGGTCGCGGTAGCGCTTGGTGAGCGTCATGTCGACGCCGTGATAAACCTGGGAATTCGGGTTGGTCACCGTGATGGTGCCGGTCGCCGAGGGCCGCATCGCCCCCTGGCGGACGACGTAATATTCACCGGTGTTGCCGCTGGTCGGATCCGTGTACGTCAACGGTCCCTCGTAGATGTTCGACAGCGGATAGCCCGGCGCACCCGGCTGATAGCCGAGTGTGTAGTTCGTGAGACCGCGGTCGTACTTCCGGTAGATGTAGTCCACTCCGAGGGCGAGATTTGGCATCAACTCGTGCTGCACCCCGATGACCCCTTCACGCGTACGTCCGAGCTTCGCGTCGGGATCGATGGCGTTACCGGCTGGCGCCAGGACGCCCGTCGTCGTATTGAAGCGGGGGCTACTCGATGACGGCACGCCGGTCAGCTCGTTGCCCTGGACGATGCCGTCTTTGTTCGCATCCGTCCAACATGACGTGCCGGTACATGTGCCGTTATTTGCGTTGGACCCGAATGTCAGCGTGGTGGCAGTAAACAAGCCGCCGAGATTGTTCGCGACGTTCTCGTACGTCTCGAAGTAGTACGAAAAGGCGCCCTTCAATGCCGTTTCCCGTCGCCGCGGAGATCGTAGGTCAGCGACGCGCGCGGTGAGAGATACGAGAAGGGTCGTATTTTCTCGAGCTGCCCCGTATTCGGGTTGATTTCCTCCTGCGTGGCCGCCTCACACTGCGCCGGCAGCAAGTCGGGGCGAATGATGTTCGCCGGAACGCAGCCTCCCTCATATTTCGATGCTGCCAGTCGTAGCGAACGCCGCCGTTCAGGTGAAAACGGCCGCGATGTACGATTCCTGGACGTAACCTGACCAGCCCACCACGCACTGTTGCGCAGCTGATCGCGTAGAGGACGGCGCGATACGGCACCATGCCGGGTCCGCGGTGCCAGGATCGATGCGGTTGTCCACGCAGTTGGCCGTCGTGTTGCCGTTGCACTGCAACCAGGCGCGAGCGCGACCTGCATAGTGCGAGAACGTCGTCGAGGGATGCGGCGATAGCCGACGCCAAACTTCAAGGAGTGGTCGCCACCCAGCTTGTTGGCACGAAGTAGGTGGCGTCGGTCTTGAGTTCGTGCTCGGTCGAAGCCGCTGCACCGAGGCGAGCAGCGGCGGCTCTGGAAGCCTGTCGTGCGGAGGAGAGCTGCTGCTGGTTCCACAGACAGTTCTCCGGCCTCGCATACGCGGCGTTGTTGTCGGCGCCGTTGTAGCGATTTCACCAGAGGCATCGATCGCCTGAAAGTCGTTCGCCCAGCCGCCGTACACGTAGGTGTAGACGCTGTTGAACACCAGCCTGTCGGTCGCGACGTAGGTATGGGTCAGCGAATACGTCGGTTGCGGGATGCCGTGCCAGTAGTCGCTGTATTGACGGTTGGTGGCTTCCTTGGGCGTCGTCGCGCTCGCGCCGCGGCTGTTCTCGATATTGTCGTCACCCTGGATCAGGTACTGGAACCTGTGCGCGTTGTTCAGTGTGTAATTCAGTTTCCCCCCGACGTGGTAGATCACTGTCTTGTCGTTGAGAAGGCAGTCTCGGACCTCGTCCAGGTTGGCGAACGTGATCTGCTGGCTGAGGGTGCCGAGGCGCTGCGCGTCGGCGAAGG
>CAWAEG010000006.1:0-409503 GCA_963780895.1 uncultured Acidobacteriota bacterium | reverse complement strand
GGCGCAGGGGGTCGCTGGTTCGAATCCAGTCGCCCCGACCACTTTTCAAAATCTGTAGGTCACATATAGGTCACCGCCGGCTCTTCCGATCTTGGAGGCGCTTGCAGTGCCCCCGCCCTGCCGACCAATACTCGCGACTCGCGCGGTCGTGAACGAAAAGCTCACCAGCTCAAGCGCCGGGGTAACAGCGCGGTAACAGCCCAGACGCCATCTCACGCATCGATGCGACCCCGAGAGCCCTCGTGAGCTGCGGCTCCAATTTGTCGACGACGGCTGCGGTTCTGCGCCTCTACGTCGTATGGTGATCTACGTTGCGTGAAGAACGCCTCCTCAGCGTTGGCGTCGAGTGCTATGCCGGCCATCGCGGCGAGCAGACGCCACGCACGCTGATCCTCGGTGACCGGCGCATCGGCGTTGCGGAAGTACTCGACGCGTGGCTGGCACCCGAACACCGGTACTTCAAGCTGAAAGGCGCAGACGGCGACACGTATCTGGTCCGCCACGAGGAGCGATCGAACACCTGGGAGTTGACGATGTTCCGAGCGGAACGCGTTGACGGACCATGAACACAACGTCGTGCCGGCCTTGCCGCGGCGGCAGATCGATCAATGGGACACGTCGCCCAAGGCAACGTGATCATTTTGAGATCTTGACCGCTGCGGCCACCAAGGCCTTGGCCCACTGAGGCGTTTTGGACAACTCGACCATCTCCAGGATCTTCCCCTTCGCAAGGTGAAGAATGAGTGTTGGCTGGGGAGCGCGTCCGGCATGCGGGTCGGCGTCAAAACTGTTGTCGAAGACCCGAAGCTCTGTGAGTCGCGGCATCAACTCAATCAGATTGATCCGACTCCGGTCGTAGCGCTCCCGAATCTTTTCTTCCGGGATGTCGTGTCCGCCTCGAGCCACCCTGGATCGGACGCGCGCCATGTGCAGTTCGGGACTACTCAATCCCACGAACCACATGCGCACTTCGATTCCAGCCGCCAACGCTTCGTGCAGAAGAGCGCTGATGGTGTGCCCGCCAAGCGTCGTTTCGAACGCGAAGTCCAGGCGTTCGGCGATCGCTCGTTCCAGGAGGCGTTTCCCCTCGTGCCAGGCAGCGCTGTTCGCTTCTGCGGTCGAAATATCAGGATTGGCGGCCAGAATTCGGGCGGTCGCTTCGTCAGGATTGAAGTAGTCTGCGCCGGCCTGCCGAAACATCGAGCCTGCGACGCTGCTCTTGCCGGCACCGTTGGTTCCAGCGACCACGTAGATGCATGGTCGACGCCTCGAACTAGCCACGCGAGCGCGCCGCAGCGACCGCAGCCTTGCCCAAACGCTTTCCAGACGCGGCGAACGCCGCCTTCATTCCGCGCCGCGCCTTGGATGTTTGCATCCGCGCAAGGAGCGCATCGAATTCCTGGCTGAGCGTATCGAGCTTCGTCTCGGCTGCGCCCGATAGGGCGTTGAAGTTCTCGACGGAAATGAGGACGGCCTTGGGCGAGTCGTGCTTCGTGATCACGACGGCGTCGCCTTGAATGGCCATCTCCAGGACGCGCCCAAACTCACTCTTCGCCTCGCTCGCGCTCACTGAAGACGGCTCGAGTGTCTCGCCGCGGCTGTTTCGGAACGACGCGACGCGACCCGCCCTGCGTCGTGGTCGGCGAGCAGGCGAGGCTGACTCCGAGTCCGCTTTTCCGATCTTCGCCTTCATGCGTCTATTTTGACCAATATGTACCAAACAGTCAAAATGCGGGCCGCTTGCCGTGCGGGTGCCGCTGTTCTTGCCGGAGTGGCTTTGCTTTTGAGATTATTTCGCCATCCTTTCGCCCATGAGGGGCCAGGAGCCACGAGATGGATTCCACAGCCACCATTCTCCACGCGGACCTCGACGCCTTTTATGCGTCGGTCGAACAGCTGCTTGACCCTCGCCTGCGCGGCAAGCCGATTGCGGTCGGCGGCGGCGTCGTTCTCGCGGCCTCCTACGAAGCGCGGGCCTTCGGCGTACGAAGCGGCATGCCTGGACGGCGCGCGCGGCAACTCTGTCACGACCTCGTTTTTGTCGGCGGACATTTCGACGAATACCAGCGGCTCGGCGACGCCGCCATCGGAGTCCTGAGCGATTTCACGCCTTCCATAGAGCGCATCTCCATCGACGAGGCCTTCGCCGATGTTGCAGGGTGCACGCATCTCTTCGGTTCGCCGGCAGAGATCGCAAGGACGGTTCGGGCTCGCGTGCGCGCCGAGCTTGGCTTACCGATGTCAATCGGCGTGGCGCGTACCAAGCACCTGGCGAAAATCGCATCGCAAGTCGCTAAGCCGGATGGATTGGTCGTCGTCGATCCAGATACTGAACTCGAATTCCTTCACGAACTGCCCGTCGCATTGATGTGGGGCGTGGGCCCCGCCACCGAGGCGCGGCTCGCCGAGATCGGCGTCGCCACCATCGGTCAATTGGCTGAGAGCTCTCCTGAAGCCGTGGAGCGATTGCTTGGTCACGCGGCGGGAAGAAAGTTGACGGCACTCGCGTGGAACCGCGATCCGCGGCAAATTCAGACGCGCCGGCGCGCGCGATCCGCCGGCGCACAATCGGCGCTCGGACGACGGCCCGCGATCGAGCGCGTCTTCAAACCGACGCTCCATCATCTCGCCGACCGCATCGGCGCCAGGCTCCGCGCCAGATCCCTGGCTGGCCGGACGATCACGGTCCGCGTGCGCTTCGCCGATTTGCGCTCGGTCACGCGCTCGCTCACGCTGTCAGCACCGATTTCTGCAACGAGGGCTCTCGCTGAGATTGCCGAGGACTTGGTGCGCGGCGTCCTTGCGGATCACCTTGACGAAAGGACGATCTCGCTGCTGGCGATCTCCGTCTCACATCTCGAAATGCATGCGATCGTGCAACTGGAGCTGCCGCTCGGGCTTGCCGACGAAGGATGCCGTCCTGGCACAAAGAAAGGCTTGGCGCGATCGCGCGCAGACCGGGCCGTCGATGCGATCCGCAAGCGCTTCGGAGAAAAAGCGGTGGACTATGGGTCAGCAGTGCGGGTTGAGCGCTCCGTCCCTGACGAGTTCCGACGCCTCGCCGAAAGAGAGCTTTGAATATCGCCAGCGCCCGCTGCAACTTCGGTCCGCAGCGCGTGGGCGGTCGTCACTCAAGGCCACAGTGAGCGCCTGGGCAGGCGCCCAGTGCGACACTTCCTCAAACAGCTCTGAGTCACCGTCGTGCGCACGCAGGATCGTCAGGATGAGGCCTTCGAGCAGCGGACCGCGTTCTTCGGCGACGACCGGCCCCAATTGTTGCTTCGTGGCACGAGCCAGTCCTGGATCGACCCAATAGAGTTTCGGGTGCTGCCGTTCGCGCACGCGCAGCTTCGCCTCGAATGCGGGCAGCAGGGTCGCGACGAGCGTGTCCTGCAGAATGCCGAGGTATCCCTCGACGGTGGTCCTGGCCGTGGCGGCATCGCGCGCCAGACCCGCAATGTTGATCACCTGACCGTGGAACAACGCAGCCACGGGGAGAAACCGCAGGAATGCCGGAAGGTTGCGGACGAGCGCCTCGATCCGAATCTCCTCACGCACGTACACCTGCACGTAGGCTTCGAGCGCCGCGCGCGGATCGTCGGCCTGCCACACCACGGGGATGCTGCCAAACCGCAACACGCGCCCAAGACCCGTCGTGACGCGCAATCGGGTCAGGGACTAGAAGGACAGGGCCATTCAAGACGCTCGTGTTGCGAGGCGCCATCCTCATCGATGGCACCGGCGCTGATGGAGCGCGATTCGGCCGCGAAGCCGAAGCGGAAATAGCGACCCCCCATCGCTCGAATTCGTGGCGCCACACGCGCCACATGATCTTCGAGGGTGTCGTGCTACTCTCACGGCCTAGGCAGACATCGCAACCATGATCAGGGCGACCACGCCAGCCCGGGGAATCGGGCGCATGGCGAAACCGGACTCCACGCCGGGCGATTCGTCCACCGCGCGGTGTTGCTTCCACTCATTGTCTCCGCACTGAACCGGTGCATCCGCCGAGCACCGAGCCTATGGTGTCCAGAATCCTGTCCAACCGCTCGACGATGATCCGTGGCTGGGTCGTCTGAACCTTTATAGGGTTATCCGCAGTGAAGGAAGGGCTCGATATCAATCCCGAACGATGGCCCGACGTCAGCCGCGTGTTCGCTGCCGCAACGGCTCTCAATGGGCCGGCGCGAGACGCGTATCTCGATGGAGCCTGCGTTCACGATCCGGGATTGCGCGCGGCCGTTGAGTCGCTGCTTGGCGCACACGACAACGCCGGATCGTTTGGCGAGGCGCCTGTATTGAAACCCCTCGGTACCGTAAAACGTCTGGCGCCGGGCAGCCAGCTGGGTCCGTTTCGGATCGAGACCTGGCTCGGCGCGGGCGGAATGGGCGAGGTCTATCGCGCGCACGACACGAAGCTCCAGCGGGCGGTCGCGATCAAGGTATTGCCCGACTCCTTCGCGCAGGATCCCGACCGTCTCGCCCGTTTCGAGGAGGAGGCCCGAGCGCTCGCCGCGCTGAATCATCCGCACGTCGGGGCGATCTACGGCCTGGAGGAGAGCGCAGGCGTCGCCGCGCTCGTGCTCGAGTTCGTCGAGGGTCCGACGCTGGCCGAACGACTCGCCGTCGGTCCACCGGCGTTCGACGAAGTCGTGTGGATCGCGCGACAGTTTGCCGAAGGCCTGGAGGCGGCGCACGAACGCGGGATCGTTCATCGGGACCTCAAACCAGCCAATATCAAGATCACTCCCGATGGGAACGTCAAGATCCTCGATTTCGGCTTGGCAAAAACGGCCGGTTCTCCGCCAGGCGCGGCGTTGACACCATCGACAACCAGTCCGCGAGGTGCGACGCAATTTGGAGCGATCCTTGGGACCGTGGGCTACATGAGCCCCGAGCAGGCGCGAGGCCAGGCGGTCGACAAGCGCACGGACATCTGGGCGTTTGGCTGCGTCCTGTTCGAAATGTGCGCGCACCAGCCACCGTTTGCGGGTGCCACGATCAGCGACGCACAGGCCGCAGTGATTGAGCGCGAGCCCGAGTGGAAACTGCTCCGCGCCGGAACACCGGCCAGCCTCGTTCGGGTTCTGCGTCGTTGTCTCACCAAGGATCCGAAGCTGCGGCTGCGTGATATCGGTGAGGCGCGAATCGCGCTCTCGCCGGACTCGGCGGCTGCGGATCTGCCGGTGCGTCCGGGGAAGAGACGTGTAGCGGCGATTGCGGCCATCCTGGGTTTAGTTGCCATCGCGTCGGTCGTCGCCGTCGCCGTCTACGGCCCGCCGCGTTCGGGTCTTTCCGTGTCACCTTCGCCCGTCCGTTTTCCGGTTCCTCCGCCCGAGGGAACTCTCTTCGACGTCAATCTCGGTCGAACGTTCTTCGCGTTGTCGCCGGACGGATCGCAGTTGGCGTTTGTCGCCGAACCAGCGCCCGGGTCCACAGGTCGAAGCCGCGTCTGGGTTCGTGCCGTGGACGACCTCGAAGCGCGACCGCTGCTGGGAACCGAAGGTGCCACGTCAGTGTTCTGGTCGCCCGATGGCCGGAGGCTCGCGTTCTTCGCGGAGCGCAAATTGAGCCGCATCGACCTGCCCGACGGCCCTGTGGTGCCGATCTGCGACGTAGAAACGGCTTTCAACCACGGCACCTGGGGAGAGAAGGGCGTCATCCTGCTAGGCGGCCACGGAACCTCGATCGCCGCTGTCTCGGCAGCGGGCGGCGACACTCCCGTCCCGATTCTGTCCAGCAATCAATCGAAGGGCGAAGCGCGCGTGCACTGGCCGTGGTTCCTCCCAGATGGGAAGCGCTTCTTGTACACGGCGCGCCTCGATAATGGCGAGGGGGAACTGCGACTCGCCCAACTCCGATTCGATGACCGCGAAGGCAAGGCGCGATCCGTTCAGCTCGAGGGGGGCACGCGAACGGTCATGAGCGCGAGCTCGAACGCGCAGTGGGTCGATCCCGACGTCGTCGTCTTCGTTCGTGAGGGCGTCCTGATGGCGCAGCGCGTGGATGTGGAAGCGGGGCGTCCGCTCGCGGAGCCATTCGCGATAGCCGAGCCGGTCGGGTACTTCTTCACTTCGTCCCGGGGGATGTTCAGCGCTTCCCGGACAGGCAGCGTCGCGTACCACTCCGGCCAAGACATCGGACAGCTGGTGTGGGCCGACCGGAATGGCAACGAGGTCGGGACGATCAGCAGCCCTTCCGGCTATGAGTCCTCTGCGCGGTTGTCCCCGGATGACAGCGCACTGCTGGTCGCGCGTACGCGGGCGGGCTTGGGGACCCATGATATCTGGAAGATGAACCTCGTTCGCGGGAACGAAGAGCGGCTCACTTCAAACCGCGGCAGCGAAGTGAGCCCTGTCTGGATCGCCGATGGGCGTGCCATGCTCTTTGCCGGCGACAGCGCTGGTTCGTTGCCGCACTTGTTCCGAAAAGACCTTGCCACCGTGTTGGAAGAACAGATCTTGCCGCCCGGCAATCACCAGCTTGCCATGGACGTTTTTCCCGACGGCCGTGTCGCCTATGTGGAACGCGGGGCCGGAGGGTTCAGCCTGTTCCAGCTGCCTTTAGCTCGTCGCGCATCTCCGACGCCTCTGCTGCCAGGCCGCCATGTGAACGCATACAACACGCGCCTGTCGCCAGATGGCCGCGCGATGAGCTTCGTCACCGGCGGCAACGAAGGTCGGATGGACGTGTACGTCTCGACGGTGCCGGTGACAAGCGCGCCCGAGCTGGTAGCCGAAGGGGTCTCGAGTTCGGCGCGATGGAGTCGTGATGGGAGCCGGATCTACTATGTGAGCCGCGACGGCACGATGATGACACTGGCCGTCGGCGCTGTTGCTCCACTCACGGCCGGCGCGCCAGAGCCGCTGTTCAAATTGCGACGAGCCGCCACGCTTCAGGACGTGTCTCGCGATGGCCGTTTCCTGCTGCTCGTGCCCCAGGTGCGCGCAGGTGAGCATCCAATCGCCGTATGGACCGCCGCGTTCGCCTCCACCCGGCGATGAACCGGCCCGTCGATATCACCGCTCTTCTCGAGGCATGGAACCAGGGCGATCTCGAGGCGCGGGATCAGCTGATCCCGGCCGTGTACGATGAGCTCCGACGGCGAGCGGCCGCGTTCCTTCGGCGAGAACGCCCTGGTCAGACGCTGAATCCGACGGCGCTCGTGCACGAGGTCTACCTTCGTCTGGTGGATCAGGATCGCGCGGTCTGGCAGAACCGCGCGCAGTTCCTCGCGGTGGCGTCCGAGATGATGCGGCGCATCCTCGTGGATCGGGCGCGCGCCCATAAGATGGCGAAGCGGTCCGGGCGCTGGGCTCGCGTGACCCTCGCCGACGACGCCGCTCGCGGCACGCAGCGCGACGTTGACGTGCTCGATCTCACTAACGCTCTCGACGAGCTTTCCGCGTTCGATCAGCGTAGAGCCCGGGTCGCCGAACTGCGATTCTTCGGCGGACTCTCCCTGGAAGAGACCGGACTCGTGCTGGGCACCTCGCTCGCGACGACGATGCGCGACTGGCAGGCGGCGCGGGCATGGCTCTTCAGACGCCTGACGCGCGGCAAGGCCGCGCGGTCTCAGCCGTTATAGAATCTGACGACCACTGCAGTTCAGCGACGGACGGGGGGATTGTGAAACACGCCCTGCGAGGTTTCGGTCTCGGCACCGCGTGTCTGCTCCTCACCGGCGCGTCCACCTTCGCCCAGATCTCGACGGCACAGCTCAGTGGAAGGGTCACCGATCAGCACGGCGCCATCGTACGGGGAGCCAACGTCACCGCGATACAGATCGACACGGGATACACGAGAAACGATCTCACGGACGCGAACGGGTCGTACGTGCTATCGAATCTCCCTCCTGGCCCGTATCGGCTGCAGATTTCGCTCCGGGAGTTCCGCCCGTACCTCCAGAACGGCATCGTGCTCCACGTCGCAACCTCAAACGTGATCGATGCGATGCTGGTGGTTGGCGGCCTCGAAGAGACAGTCACCGTTGAGGGAGCCCGGCCTCTCGTTGACGTGCAGTCTTCGGGCATACGCGCGGTCGTCCGCCACGAAGAGATCCTGGCGCTGCCGCTCAACGGTCGTAATCCCGTCGAGCTCGTGACGATCACGGGAGCCGCCGTTCACACGATCAGTGCTGGCGTCACGGCTCTTCCTGGAGGCATGGGCATCTCGGTCGCAGGCGGACAGTCTTTTGGAGTGATGTACCTGCTCGACGGCGCCATGCACAACAGCCCGCAAAACAACTTGAACCTGCCGTTCCCCTTCCCGGACGCTCTTCAGGAATTCAGTGTGGCGACCAGTGCCTTGAGCGCGCAACACGGCATGCACGCGACAGCCGCCGTCACCGCCGTGACGAAGGCGGGCACGAACCGCTTCGCCGGAAATGCCTTCGCGTTCTTCCGCGACCGGCGCTTCAATGCCACGAACCCCTTCGCCCCGGTAAAGCCTGATGGCAAACGGGTGGACGATGGCCTGCAGCGCAATCAATTCGGCGGGACGGCGGGCGGGCCACTGATTCGTGACAAGCTCTTTTTCTTTGCGGCCTACCAGGGTACGACCGTCCGTCAGCAGCCAGCCGCGAACATCGCCTGGGTGCCGACACCGGCGATGCTCGCCGGCGACTTCGGTGCCATTGCTTCACCCGCGTGCAACGGCGGCCGTCAGATCACTCTCCGCGGCGGATTCGAGAACAACCGGATCGACCCTGCGCGGTTCAGCCCTGCCGCACTCAACCTCATGAAATACCTTCCGAGCACGACGGATCCCTGCGGCCAGGTCACGTACACGCTGCGGAAGGACAGCAACGAGGCGCAGTCCCTGGGCCGAATCGACTACCAGCGGACCTCCAATTCGATCTTCGCGCGCTACCTGGCCACGTCGTACACCCAATCCGTTCCTATGAGACCGTCCGATACCGCACTCAGTCTCTTCGACGCGGCAAACAACAGAGGTGAGTCAGGGTTCGACGATCTCGCGCAGTCGCTGGCCGTTGGCGACACCCGCGTGTTCGGCAACAACACGGTGAATTCGCTGCGGTTTGCGTTCAACCGGTCTGCCGTGCGCCGTATAGCGCAGGATACCTTCGACCCGTACGATCTGGGCGCCGACGCGTACAGCTACTACCCGCACGTCATGTCCGTGATCGTTCGGGGAGGATTCACGGTCCAGAATCAGGGCCCGAGCCAGTTTGTGGCGAACGCCGCGCAGTTGACCAACGATCTCACGCTGGTGCGCGGGACGCACCAGATCTCGGTAGGCGGAAACGTGGCCTATTGGCGATATCGGCTTCAGGCTCACGCGGGCTCCGGCGGCTCGTGGGTGTTCACAGGCGATGCGACTGGTTTGAGCCTGGCGGACCTCCTCGTGGGAAGAGTCGGTAGCCTGGAGCACAGTGGCCCCGCCTTTCTGCCGATGGACCAGTGGTACCTGGGGATCTACGCTCAGGACTCCTGGCGAACGAGCCGCCGCCTCACGGTCAATGCGGGCGTCCGGTGGGAGCCGTACTTTGGACAGAACCTCTTGAATGGCGCGATCTACAACTTCAGCCTCGAGAATTTCCGCAACAACGTCAGGAGCACCGTGTTCACGAACGCGCCCGCCGGTCTGATCTATCCCGGTGACCCGGGCTTCCCTCCGGGGCGGAGCGGCCTCTACACACAGTGGTGGAATCTCTCTCCGCGGGTGGGTCTCGCGTGGGATGTGATGGGGAACGGCCGCACGGCGCTTCGTGCCGCCTACGGGCTCGCATACGATTTCCCGGCGGCAGAGTATCACTTGTTCAACGCACAAGCGGCGCCGTTCGGCAATCGCACGGTCGTTCGAGATCCACCGGGAGGGTTCGATCAGCCGTACGCGCACCTGGGTGGCGATCCACACCCGATCGAAACGAGTCCGGATGTCCGATACTTTCCCTACGGTGCATTTGGCGCGACGGATCCGCACATCAACTCACCACGCATTCAGCAATGGAACGTCACGATCGAACGGCAGATGGGAGCCACCTGGCAGGTTGCGGCGAGTTATCTGGGAAGTCATACAGACCGTCTGTGGAACCAGGTGGTATTGAATCCAGGTGTCTTCCTTGGGCTCGGCCCCTGCACGCTCGACGGGTTGTTCTACACGAGTTGCAGCACGGAGCGGAATCTGAACCAGCGGCGCGAGCTCTCGTTGTCGGGGCAGAATCCGGGCGCGGCAGGGCTGATCGGGAGTCTGGAACTTCACACCGACCTCGGCGTACAGGACTATCGGGGACTGAAGCTGTCGTTTCTGCGTCGTTTCGCCGGCGGCGTGAGCCTCAGTGGGACCTACACGGTGTCGCGCTGCTTCGGCGACCCCGCCCTTCAGACGGGTAGCTTCCCTGTGCAAGGTAGCCTCTATACGAACCCCGATGATCCCGCCTTCGACCGAGGGTTGTGCGATCAGGACCGGACTCACCTTGCCAGCTTCACAATCGCGGCGCAGACGCCGCGATTCGACGGTCGTGCGTTGGGCTCCTGGGCCTCGGATTGGAGGATTTCGGGCATCGTCAGCGCACGCTCAGGTGCGCCGATCAACGTTACGGGGCCTGATCGCGCGGGGACCGGGATCCGGAATCAGAGGGTGAACCAGGTTCTCGACAATCCGTACGGCGACACGTTGAACGACTGGCTGAACCCGGCTGCGTTCGAACTGCCGGCGCCCGGCACGTTGGGGAATTTCCGCCGCAACAGCGCGAGAGGGCCCGGGTTCTGGGCCGTAGACGCGGCGGTATCGAGACTTGTGTCCCTTAGCGGAAGCCGCCGCGTGGAGCTGCGCGTAGAGGCGTTCAATCTGTTCAACACGTTCAACCGGGACGTGCCCGACGCGAACTACATTTCAGGCACGTTCGGCCGAAATCACGTCCATGGCCGGCACGCCACGCATCCTGCAGTTCGGCGTCAGGTATACGTTCTAGATCCTGAGGGGGACAAGCGGCACCAGGACCTCGACCCTCAGATCGTTGCCGCCGTCGCCGTAAATACGCGCCACCAGCGTTCCGTTATTGATGATTCGAACCTCGCCGGTGTGAATGTTCGATCCGCTAGATCCGTATGTAGTGTCGATGCTCCCGTTAAGGGTGTATTCGGTGCCGTTAATGGCGACCTTGAGATTGTCAAATCGCTGTTCTGTTCCTTTGGCTGGGTATCGGATCATCAAGTACGAACCGCCTCCAAATGTGGCCACGTTGGTCGTCGAGTTCTTGACCAAACGTGAGCCGGCGGCCGGGGTGTAAGTCGTGGTTTGCGTGCTCGAGCTCGATCCCACGCGCGTCCAGACGGCCGAGCCGTCCGCTGTCACGTCACGGAGCTCACTGAAAATGGCCAGGTTCCGACCGCGCACCGAATCGGCCGAAACCGTCGCGGTTACGTTGCTCCATTCGGCAGCATTGTAGGCTGCCGAAGCGACTCCATTCAGTGTTCCTGACCACCCATCCACCAGACAATTGCTGAAAGACACCACATACGTGTGGCTGCCGGTTGGCAAGAACGTTCCTGCAGTCGGCGCCACACCGCCGTCGAGGGAGGCCTGCAACGAACCCTGGCTGGCAAATTCGCAAGGGCCGTTGGTCCAATTCACCTTGCCGTCGTAACTCGCCCAAGTGAGCGGTGATGTCGTCACCCCCGCGTGCAGGCTGGCAGCTTCGAACAATGCGAGCGCTGCAAGACGTTGGGGAGCGGACGGTGCCCCGGGCGTCGCGGGGTCGCTCGGACCAAGGGGGGGCAGGGGCAGGCCCCGGCGCTCGTCAGAGCATCCGGCGCCCGCCAGCAGGCCTGCACAGAATGCAATGAGCCGAAGGTGTCGCGACATGGTCAACTCCTGTTGGGGCGAGCGTGATTCCGTGCTGAGTGCGCTGCTGCGCGCGCCGCACGCCACGCTGGGAACGAACCCCTACCAGGAGACGCGAGAAGAGGGAGCAAACTTGCTCACCCACCCGCCCTCTCTGGGCTACTCATCAGCCCGGTTACACCGCATACGTGAGCAAGTTTGCCCGCAGTTCTCGCGTCTCCTGGTAGCGGCAAGACCTGGCGCCATGGCTGGCGCCCTGTCCATGCGAGGAGGCCCCGAAATGAACAAGTCCAAGCTCTGCATTACGAGCCTTGTCGGCGCGATCGTCCTCGTCTCGGCGTTCACGGCATCGTCCCGTGCTCAGAGCTATTCCGACTGGTCAGAACCGATCAACCTCGGCCCAATCGTGAACTCGACCTCAATGGACCGGGCACCGGCGATCTCTAAAGATGGGCTCAGCCTGTACTTTGCCTCGACACGACCGTTCGTCGGTTTCGGCGGGGAAGACATCTATGTCTCTCAGCGCGAGACCCGCGACGATGAGTGGGGTCCGCCAATCAACCTCGGACCGATTATCAATACGATCGATAACGAGATGGTGCCGGCGTTCTCGCGCGATGGCCACTTAATGTTCTTTGCTTCCAATCGGCCCTCGGAGGTTTTGGAGGTGTCGACATCTGGGTCTCCCGCCGCGAACATACGCACGACGACTTCGCCTGGCAACCGGCGGAGAATCTGGGAGCAGGGGTGAACTCTGCATTGCTTGATGAGGGCCCCAGCTACTTCGAAAATGATGAGGTCGGCGTACCACAACTCTACTTCTCGAGCAGTCGGCTGTCTGGCGGTCCTGGGAGCATCTTCGTCAGCGAGCAAGCGGCTGATGGCTCGTTCGGCCCGGCAGTCCTGGTCCTCGAATTGAGCGGCCTTGGGAACACCCGACGCCCCTCAGTTCGTCATGACGGCCTTGAAATATTCTTTGGTTCAGAGCGTCCAGGAATTCCCAACAGCCAAGACCTGTGGGTGGCGACGAGGGAGACCGTATTCGACGCATGGTCAGCACCGATCAATCTAGGCTCGCCTCTCAACAGTGAGCTGGTTGATGTCCAACCGTATATCTCTTCTGACCGGGAAACACTCTTCTTCGCCTCGAACCGCCCAGGTGGTGGACCGACAGACCTTTATATGAGCACGCGCACGAAGCGGTCGGGGAAATAGCGACAGTCATCGACGGGTTTCGATGTAAACGGTAGCGCTCATTTCTCGCGTCTCCTCGTAACGGCAAAAGTTGGTGAACCGTGGCTCGCGCGCCATCGGCGACACACGCTTAGCACAAGAGCGGGACTATGTTGCGACATCCTGGCCTCATCGCGGTTTGTGCGTGCATCGTCGCCAGCGTTGGATGCGACGGCGGCGGAAGGTTGATCACCCCCACTCCGCCTCCGCCATCGCCGACGGTCACGGTCGAATTCGGCGGCCGTGTGGTCAACGCCGAGGCGGCGGGGGCCGTCGAGAACGTGCGGGTATCGCTCTCTGATTGGTCATCTTCCTCTCCAACACATGGATGGGTCCGTCCAACGAACACTGCAACGTCCGGTGGAGATGGCACATTTACCCTCCCACTCAATCTCCCGGTGGGTTGGCGTTTCGTCTCCCTTAAACTGACCGGACCGCCAGGATATGACGATACGGTACCAGCAGTTCGAGCCGACGACTGCCGCAGATCGTCCGGCGATCAGGATGTATCCGACGCTCGTGATCAGGCCCGGCGAATCGATTGAAGTGCGCGTCGATGGCAGCATCGTCTGGTGTGGGTGGGACGGGTACGTCTGTCGGCGTGTCCTGGTAGCAGCATCCCCGGGTGACTCCGTTGAGCTCGAGGTGGTGTCCCATGACAGCAGCAAGCCCATGGCACTGGGTTTGGCAAATCCGGCAAATCCGTACACCCTCGAACCCGACATGTCCGTGCGCCGTCTCATGGTGCCTCCGGGCGGTGTCCCATACGTTATCGGCGACTACCCCACCGGCACCGCGACGCTGACGGCACGCCGCTGAGCGGGCCTCCCCCGATCGGTTTCTTTCTCTGCGCGCCGGCGAATCCGCTGCTCTGCTCCTGGAGTTCCGCCACGAGTTCTCCACTGCGCATTTCCAGGTGAACGCGAAGCCCGCAACCAGCTCGAGTGCGCCCATTCGCGGGCGAGTAATCCGATCCGCGCGTCTAGTAAGATGACCTGCGAATCGACTTGAACGATGAATTGTCTCAACTGTGGCGCGGCGATGGAGCTTGTCGAATCTCACAAGTATTTCGTTTGCCGCCACTGCGGTTCGTTCTCATTTCCCGAACCGATCGAAGTCGACGGGGTGCGTATCGTCGGCCGCACGCCCGAATCGCGATCATGTCCGGTCTGCCGAACGCCGCTGGATCAGGCAGTCATCGACGATACTCACTCGATCCACTTCTGCGGCAAGTGCCGCGGGATGCTTCTGCCTCGAGACAGATTCGCAGGGATCGTCATGCGGCGCCGTGCCTGGGCTGTCGGACCGGCCGTCGAGCCCGCGCCATTCAATCGTCGATTGCTCGAGCGCGAACTCGCGTGCCCTCTGTGCGGCAAGCGGTTCCTGACGTACCCCTACGGCGGCGGCGGCGCCGTCGCCATCGATGGGTGCGAGGCCTGCGACGTCGTCTGGCTCGATTATCGTGAGTTGAAACAGATTGTGGATGCGCCAGGACGCGACCGGGGCAGCCGGGAGGTGGCCCCGCGTGACGACGACTACGCAATCGTCCCGCAGCGCGATGATGCGAGCCTGGACGCTCGTCCGGACCCGCTCGGCTTCATATTGTCACTGTTGTCGTAGCCGGAGTGGCACGCGCCGGTGATGTGAAATCACCGGCCGAAAACCCCGATTAGCCGTATCTATTCGCTCCGCAGCGCCTCCATCGCGTCCACCCTCGTCGCCCGCCGCGCGGGCAACACGCAGGCGGCGAGCCCGGAGCCCAGAAGGGCGAGCGTCACGGCGACAAACACGTTCGCGTCGGTGCTGGCGACGTCGAACAGCATGCCTGAGACGAACCGCGCGGCGGCGAGCGAGCCGGCGAGGCCCAGCGCGACGCCGAGCGTCACGAGCAGCATCCCCTGCCGGACTACGAGCCGGAACAACTCGGCCGATCGCGCGCCGAGCGCAATCCGGATCCCGAGCTCTCGCGACCGTCGCGTGACTGAGTACGCGAGTACGCCGTAGAGACCGATCACCGCCAGGAGGAAGGCCGCTCCGGCGAATCCCGCCAGGAGCCCGGCCCGGAACCGGACGTCGCGGATCGAGCCGGAGAGGATGTCCTCCATCGGCTCCACCGACGCCAGCGGCACATCAGCATCGAGCTCGCGGAGGACCGCGCGCACCTGGGGCGTGATGGCTGTCGGGTCTCCCTGCACGCGGGCGACGAGCCGCATCTGCGTGGCGCTGAACCTGAACCCCGCTCCGGGCTGGCGGATCGAGAAGTACATCTGATCGGGCACGTCGTTCGTCTGCCCGTAGAGGCGCACATCGCTCACCACGCCGACGATCTCCCCACGAAACGGCTTGCCGAAGTCCACGATGAGTCGCTCACCCACGGCGTTTCCGCCGGGGAACAGCCGCCGCGCCAGTCCCTCGTTGATCAGCATCACGCCTGGACCGTCGGCGCGATCAGTCCCAGTGAACGTGCGTCCGCTTCTCACCGGGATCCGCATCGTCTGGAAGTAGTCATCCGTGACGACCGAGACAGTCGCGTTCAACTTGTCGGCGTCGGTCGCCGGCGGACGGCCATCGACGTAGAAGTACGTGTCACCGCCGCCACGGAGCGGGAGCAGCGTCGTGCCCGCGGCCGTGTCGACACCAGGGATCGACCGCACGCGGTCGATGAGCGCGGACCAGAATCGTTCGGCGTCCGCGCGCACTGGGTACTTGGTCTCCGGCAGCCCGATCTCGGCCGTGAACACGCCGTGAGGATTGAACCCCGGGTCCACGCGCTGAAGCTGCCAGAGGCTTCGGATCAGGAGGCCGGCGACGATCAGCATCACGAACGACACCGCCACCTGGGCGACGACGAGCAGGTCGCGCGTGCGTGCGCCGGTTCGCCCGCCCGATCCCCTTCCGAGCGACTTCATCGCGGCAGCCACGCCGCCCTTCGCCGCGTGGAGCGCCGGCGCCAGCCCGAACACGAGGCTGGTGGTGAGCGACAGCGCGAACGTGAACAGCAACGCGGTCTGGTCGAGGGCGAGTTCGGCGAGCCGAGGCACGATGCCCGCCCCGACGGCGCGAACGCCCTGCACGAGGTAATACGCGAGCCCGAGCCCGACCGTCCCGGCTGCCAGTCCCAGCACGAGGCTCTCGGTGAGTAGCTGCCTGACGAGTCGTGGACGTGACGCCCCGAGTGCCGTGCGGATCGCCATCTCGCCGCTGCGCGCCGTCGAGCGCGCGAGCAGCAGGCTCGCGACGTTGCCGCAGGCGATGAGCAGTACGAGCCCGACCGCGCCCAGAAGCACGATGAGCGTCCGGCCGACGTCGCCGACGATGACCTCGCGGTACGGCACCAGCCGGAGCTTCCAGGTTTCGTTCTCCGGGTACACCTGCTCGAGCTGTCGCGCGATGCCGTCCATCTCACGCTGCGCCTGCGCAACGGTGACGCCGGGCGCCAGGCGGCCGAGACCGCGCAGGAAGTGGAAGCGGCGCACCGTCGTCTCGCCCACGCCGAATGAGACCGGCCGCCACACCTGCACGTTGATCATGCGGTCGAGGAGCGGCGGCAGGACGCCGACGACGGTGTGCGGGCGTCCGTCAATGGAGACGCTGGTGCCGAGGACGCCGGGGTTCTCCCCGAAGCGCTGTTGCCAAAGTCCGTGCGAGAGAATGACGACGTCGTGAGCGCCCTGCTCCTCGTCGGGCCGGAACGATCGCCCCAGGATTGGCCGAACGCCGAGGGTCGAGAAGAAGTTGGCGGTGGCGATCGCCGCCGGCACGCGCTCCGGTCTGTCCCCTCCCCCGATCACCGCGCTGCCGAACAGCGTGCGTGCGGCGAGCGACGAGAAGACGGTCTGTCGCTCGCGGTAGTCGAGGAAGTCCGGCGGCGAGATCGCCGCCTGGTTGCCCCCTCTGAACGCACCGAACATGTACACGAGCTCCTCGGACCGTTCGTAGGGCAGCGGCTGCAGGAGCACCGAGTTGACGATGCTGAACATCGCGCTGTTGGCGCCGATTCCGACGCCCAGGGTGAGCACGACGAGAATGGCGAATGCCGGGCGGCGGAGTGAGCTGCGCAGCGCGTATCGGATGTCCTGGAGCATGGTCTCGAGCCTCGTTTCGTCGCGAAGAACCCAGAGGGCGTGCGGGAACGCCCCCAACGTGCGAAAGAGAATCGCGGCCGCCGCGCGGTCGTCGAGGCGGCCCGCGCGATCGAGCGCCCAGATCCGGTGCGAGAGCTCGCCGTCCCACTCGCGGAGCCAGTCGCGCCGGCGGGAGGCCGGGACGATGAGGCTCGCGGCTCGGACGATGCCGGCGGCTCGCCGGCAGGTCGCGCGTGCCGCGCCCGAGGGGTCGGCGGACGTGCTCATTCCGGGAGCGGCGCGCGTGGCGCCGCGAGTGCCGGGCGACCGCCCAGCGTGCGGTAGTAATCGATGGAATGGGCGAGGGCCTTCGCGCCGCTGGCGGTGACTTCGTAGTACCGGCGCGGCGGACGTTTCTCGCGGAAGGCGGTGGTCTGCGCCTCCCACCGCGAGCGGACATAGCCGTCGCGCTCGAGCCGGCCGAGGATGGGGTACACGGTGCCGCTCGGGAGACCGGTCGCGTCCATGATGTCGAAGCCGTGGCGGATCCGCCTCGCGATGGCGTCGAGGACGGCGACCGCGCTCAGCGACAGGGGTTTGGGCGGTTTCGGCGACGGATGAGGCATGTTCCCTCGCTATCTATGTAGATACACTATACATGAGGGCGGCTCCTACTGATCCCGTGACTCGATCTCGCCGGAGCCGTAACCTAAGGGGGACGAGCTCACAGACGCGTCGGCCATTTCTGTCGTCCGTGCAAGACCGCAATGACCTCGAGACGGTCGCCTCGCAGTCTGTAGGGAATCACATACGGTGTGCCCGGCACGACCAGTTCCCGCGTTCCGGCGACTCGACCAGGACGGCCCAGATTCGGTAGCTCGGCCAGACGCTCGACCGCATCCAGCAGGGCCGCAGCCACTCGATTCGCCGCCTTCGGATTGTCCAGCGCGACGTATGCGCGAAGATGCGAGAGGTGCTCGATCGCGCGTGACGACCAGACGATGTTCACACCCGAGGCGCCTTCTTTTCTCGCTTGCGACCCCACGAACGAAGCCAGTTCGCAGCATCCTTGTGCGGGACACCGCGGCCCTCATCGAGCTCCGAGAGCCCCTTCTGAATTTCATCGAGCTGCCAGCTTTCCGCCTCGACGAAGGCGGCAATCGCTTCGGCCGCAAGAAACGATTTCGACCGACGTGAGCGTTTCGCGAGCGCCTCGAGGCGCTTCTTGGTCTCGATATCGATTCGAACCGATAGTGTAGTGCTCATGCGTGGTGGTCTGTGCTAACGTGTATACATCGTAGCACACTGGCCGATGTCCAATTCTCCAGGTGTTCCGGTGCCCAGGAAGAACAGGTGGCTGCCGATCGGCATCGGCCTAGGGGCCGTGAGAGTGAGTGCCCTGTTGCTCCTGGTTTATGGCAAGCAAAGCATTTCACTGTTGCCTCTCGTCTTCTTGCTTTACCCCGAGGCGCTGTTGCTCGAGGCCGACGTCGCGTGGACCCCTGGGAATGTGATGGGTTTCGCGACGCTCTTGATGATTGGCAGTTCGCTGTTGACCGGACTCGCGGCGTTCATTCTTCATTCTTCTCGAAGGGAGTCGCCATGAAATGCGCTTGATCCGCTCGTCGACGCTCGGCGGCGCCGTGGGCGATCAGGCTGCAGGCTGACGCACCAGCGTCGCATGATGAATGCCGGCACTGTGCGCAAACGAACGCAGCGAGTAACGAGGGTTGCGCTGGCCCCGGAAGGGACGTCAAGGCCGGGCACGTTCAACGTGGTGCAACTCCCTCCCAGTAGGCGCCAGACGATGGAACGCCCCTTGCGTTGTACCGGCGCACGGCCTGTGTGAGCGATCGCCGAATGGCGGCGCCGCATGGTATTGGGCGCGTCCGGACGAGGTTCGCGCCACCGAAACGGTGAATCACTCACGATAGGTCGTGGCCGCTGAAACCAATGCAGGTTGCTCGCAGTTGGGGAAAACAAGTGGCACGCCGATCGTCGGCGGACATGGGCCTGTCGCTGCTGGGCATCCCGTTCGTGGCCAACGCGATCAGCGGCAGTGGCATGACGCGTCTGTTGACGGACAAACAGCGTCACGAACTGGAGTCGCTGTCGACCCGGGCCGACGTCCCGCCCAGAAGAGTGGTCTATCGCGAAGGCACGGAGTCGACGTCGATCTTCATCTGCCGGAAGGGGGCGTTCAAGGCGTTCCGAGATTTGCCCAGCGGCAAGCGGCGCGTGGCCTCGTTTCTCTTTCCCGGCGATGTGTTCGGGCTCGCCGAGAACGGCCGGTACGTCAACACGGTTCAGGCCATCACCGACGGACGGTATAACCGCATTCCACTCGACTCGCTGACGGCTGTGCTGCGTCACGATGCGGAGCTTCAGTTCGTGTTTCTCCTCAAGGTGACGCACGCTCTTCGCGAATCACAGCGGCGCGCGATCATCCTCGGCCGGCGATCCGCAACAGGGCGCATCGCGATGTTCTTGAAGATGCTCCAACGAACGACCGTGGCGTCGCCCTCGGTCGACGTCATTCCCGTGCCCATGAGCCGAGCCGACATCGCCAACTACGTCGGGCTGTCGGCCGAAGCGATCAGCCGAGCGACCGCCCAGCTGACCCGGGAGGGAATCATCAAGTTTCAGGGCCTTCATGCCGTCCGGATCGTCGACCGTCACCGATTCAGGAGTCTCGCCGCGGATATTTGATTCCGGCCCACAACCTCGTCGCCGCCGTCCACTTGCCCAGGATTACAAAATTGCTGCCATTTTGATCCAGATCAATAGGGGTCTGCCGCCGTTCCGCCTAAAATGGCGCCGTTTCTCGCTGCCGCGACCATGTCGGAGTCCTCGCCACACGAACCCGGGCGATCAGACGCCCAGGATGATGGGCTGATCGGCCATGAGCTGAAAGAGACTCTGGCCAGCGCCGACGCCTGCATGGATCGGCTGCAGCGAATTCTCGTAGGGGATGGTGCGGCGCTTCGCGAACTCACGCAACTTCGACGCGTGCTCGCGCAGGCCGATCACCTGACCACTGCCCTGCTCGAGGGGCATCGGCGCAAAGCGCCTGAGCGATGAGCGACGGCTGACCGTCGGCGACATCAGCGGTGCCGTGAGCCGCGAGGCGCGGCGCCGAGTACTCGAGCGTCTTTCCCCAGCAGGTGGCCCCGGGCCGGCGACCGGGAAGTGGGAGTCCTGGTCGGCCGGCTCGGCGGCTACCAACTCTGCGGCGGCCGCATGACGCAACGAAACCCGACGTGGCTGGTGGATGTGTCGACCGGCTCGGGAAAGCGCGCCGCCGGTCTGTAGCGCTGGCAGTAGTTGCGCGCACAGAGATGCGACCCGCCTTTCAGCACTCTGCGCGGAATCCGGATCTCGGGCTGACACGGATCGTAGCTGCCGGTCTCATCGGCGCCGAGCGGATTGTGCGGCACGCAACACGCAGATTTGATGAGTTGCCCGTGGTTGCGGCCGAACCAGTCGGTCGTCCATTCCCACACGTTGCCGATCATGTCGTAGAGGCCGTACCCGTTGACCGGAAACGCGCCGACCGGCGACGTGCGCGCGTAGCCGTCGTCACAGAGGTTCTCCCACGGAAAGTCGCCCTGCCACGTATTGGCCATCTCACGGCTATCCGGGTGCAGCGTGTCTCCCCACGCGTACGGCGCTCCCTCGAGTCCGCCGCGCGCCGCAAACTCCCACTCCGCTTCGGTCGGCAGCGACTTGGCCGACCACTCCGCGTACGCCGCCGCATCGTCGAACGTGACATGGACGACTGGATGTGCGGCCAGGTCTTTGATGGACGACCCATCACCGCACGGCCGCCGCCACATCGCATCGCGCGTGAACTGCCACCAGTTCTTGAAGTCACGCCGGTCCACCGGTCCGTCGGGCTGGACGAAGACGAGCGAGCCGGCATACAGCATCTCCGGCCGCGCCCGCGGATAATTCTTCGGATTGGGAGGGACTTCAGCAAATGTGCGATAGCCGGTGGCGGCGACGAACCGCGCGAACTCGGCGTTCGTCACCGGATGGGCGTCGATCCAGAATCCATCGACGGACGCGCGATGGGCCGGTCGCTCCTCTAAGTAGTGCGCGTCCGAGCCCATCGTGAAGGTCCCGCCCGGAATCCAGACCATTCCGGGGAACGGCGCCGGACCCGGCTGGACCGGGCTCGCCGGCACGATGAGTCTGTCCGTCACGCCACCAGTGTGATCCCGCGCCACCGTGTCGTCCTTTTCTTACCTGACAGCTCGCGGCCACTCGGCCGCGGACGTTGCGCTCACTTAATCCCGAACGCCTGCTGGAGTGCTGTCAGCTGCGCCCGCACGGCGTCCCACGCGGCGGTCGTCGCGGGCGCGACCGGGTTCTGTTGCACGAAGCCGCCAACCTTTCCTGCCACGATCATGAGGTCCCGCGTCTCGGCCGTCGCGGGCCTCGAGTCGTCCGTTCGGGACTTTACGTCCTTGGCGAGGTCGATCAGCTTGTTCAGATCGGTCTTCAGCGCATCGCGTGCCGGCGGCGCCAGAGCGGCGTCGCGGTCGACCTGGTCCTTCAGCCGCTCGGCAGCCTTGGCCACTTCGTCGGCGGTCTTCGCCACTTCCTCATCGTTCATGCGGCGAACTGCGGCTTGGGGCGGCAGCGGGAACGTCGTCCCGTACGCCGACGCCAGCCGGCCGAGGTCGGACGCCATGCGGTCCCACTCGCTACCGCCCTTCATCTCCTTCGGTTGCGCCTTGACGAAAGTATTGATGTCGGTCCCCTGGCGAAGAACCGCCTCAGCTTCCTTGCTCGCGGAGTAGTCGGACTTGAATCGGTCCTTCAGCCGGCCTACGTTCTCCTGAAGGTCGTCCAGGTACGCACCGACATTCACCTCCCCGCTCGGTCCGCGGAGAATCGACGACTTCAGCTTGCCGTCGAGCTGATCCTCGAAGCGGTCCCTGGCCTGATTGACGTCCTCGATGATCTGCTTCACGGCGGCGTCGGTGAGCCGGTCGCTGACCTGGGGTGCCGGAACCAACGTGGCCGCCGGCAACACGAGCCACATCAGGGTCACGCAGCAGCCCGTGGCCCATGTATGCGTCCGGCTCCACGTCGTGCTCCTCAGTCCGTGTGTGATGGGTTCCATGCGGCGCGATCGTTCAAGATCGACGCCAGCCTGGCCCGGCGCGTTCGGCGTCCGCCATCGAGCCGGACCCACTCGGCTGTCGCGACATGTCGCGGTGAGCCGCAGGATCCGGTGATCCTCATTTCTTGAACGTGACCGACAGCCCGACCATGTCCATGCCGTTGCGCTGGTCGCCTTCGGTCCACACTTTCGTAATGTTGACGAACAGCTGCACCGTGCGCCCCGATCCGGGTACGGAAAGGTCGTTGAGATAAAAGCTGAATCCCCAGGTGAATGCGGGACGGAGCATCCAATGCTCGCCGTTGCGCTGTCGGATCAGCATCACGCCCGGCGGACCATAGATGTAGAGGCGGCCGATGTTCGCCACGGTGAGATGCGTTCCGATCACGCCGAATGCATCCAACTGGTTCGCGGCCGGAACCCACAGGCCATCGACATGCACCCACTTGAGAAACGAGCTCCATCGGGACAGCTCCTGCGAATTTCGCGCTTCCCGTTCACCAAGGCGTTCGTGAGGGTCACACGGGCTGGCGGCCTTGGCTCGCCTCGATCCTTCAGTTCCAGAGCGGGCCTCGAGCGATGCGCAAGGAATCTTGTCGGGGTCCTCCCGGGATTGTGCCTGCGCGACCTGGGCGCCTGATCCGAGCCCCGCAATGAGCGTCGCGCGAACCAGCAGTCGGCCGATCCAGACTACGGTCCAACGGCGCCCGCACATGCGCACCCCATGGATGACGGCCGTTCAAAGAACGAACCAGCGCGATGGCGCGACGGATGCGGGACCCCATCCCGGTCTGAGCCGGCATGACCTCGACATGCCGTGGCGGGATGCGACGCGCGGCGGGCTTACGCGCGCCGGCGTGCGGGGGCATGTGATGTGGAGGCAAATGCCTCGAGCCGGCCCTTGAGTGGCGCGCGGTCAGAGAGCAGCTCGGACGTCAACGGATGCCGGAACCTGAACGCCACGCAGGCTGTACCCAGGTGCGCGCGGTGGTCATGCTCGATTGCTTCGACGATCAGATGGCGCTCGTCAAGATAGATCAGGCGGCGGCTCACGGGCATCGGCGACGCGATGCCGATGGCCGCGGCGACCGACTCCGCGCTGAACTCTGTGCCGATGGCCGCCCCAGCCTCGAGCAGACAGTAATCGTCGGCGCTGAGCCGATCCAGTTGACACTGCAGGCCGTCGGCCAGGCCCATCCGGAGAACGGCATCGATCTCATCGACCGGCGCCGCGAGTTGCCAGCCGTCGTGAGTCCGGTGCAACGCGCCGATCCGCACGAGGCTGTCCATGGTCATGATGGCGAGGAGCGGGTTGCTGCCACCGGCATCGAACAGCGGCGGCCCGAACACCTCCGCGACATGCGGTCCGAACCGGCGCTGGAGGCAGTCGATCAGCTCGTGCTGATCAAACGGCCGGAGCCGAATCAGCGATCCCGATCGGCCCGTCTGAAGATCCCGGCCGAGACGCTCCAGGTGGATGACACTCGGCTGGCGCTTCGTCGCGGAGAATGTCGCGACGATGCAGACCCGGCCGGGGATCTGTGCCCGTGCGGCGAGCCTCAGGCACTCGATCGTCGCGGCATCGGACCACTGGAGATCTTCGAGGATCAACAGGAGCGGCACGTCGACGGTGAGCTCGTCGAGCACGGCCATGAATTCCCGCGCCAGCCGCTCGTCACTCGGCTGGTCGTCGTACGCGGCCGCAGCCGGAGATGCAGCCGGCAGTTTGGCAAGCCATCCCGGCGCACGCCGGGCGATGGCCGCGGGCGCCAGGTGCGGGTACTGCCGGGCCAGGGAGCCCAGCGCATCGATCAGCACGGAGTACCGCTCGACGGTACCCCACACCTCGACGCCGGTCGCAAGTGAAACCCGGACAGTCTGCCCGCGGCGGACCTGTCGTGCGAAGCGGTCGCACAGCGTCGTCTTACCGACGCCCCGGCCGCCTTCGATGAGCACGAGCTGCGGCTCGCACCGATCGGCGGCGGCCTGCATGTGCCGGTTGAGGACATCGAGATCCGCGTCGCGACCGACGACGAGCGCCTCCGCGGCTTCCTGATCGTCTGAGAAGAGCGGCGGCATCCCGACCGTTACATCGGCGACGAAGGTGTAGCCGCGGCCCGGATCAGATCGGATGAACTTCGGGGCGTGGGACGGATCGTTCAGGACAGTCCTGAGCTCGTGAATCACCGTTTTCACGTTCTCGGGCTGGACGTGTGTCTCCGGCCAGGCGCGTGCCAGAAGCTCCTCGTGGGTGACGAGCGCGCCCGGCGACGCGAGCAGACATCCGAGAAGCTCGGCCGCCTTTCGGCTGAGATGCACGGCACGTCCAGAGAGCCACAGGCTGCCTGTCCGCGAGTCGAACCGAAACGGTGGGAAGTAATTCATGCCGCCTTGATCAGAATCAAAAACCTGAAAGACGGCGCCAGTCTATGCGGGGGGGGTTCAGCTAGTCCATTGGACCATAGACCTTCGAAGGGTGGCCTTTGGTCCAATGCCCGTCGGCCCCCACTCGGTGGGGTGAACGCGCCGAACTCAGCCGGTCGGCCATACGTACGAGGTCCGGGAGCGAGGCTGCCGCCATCTTCTCCATCACACGGGCCCGGTGGGCTTTGATCGTTTTCTCCGTGGTCCCGAGATCGGCTGCGGCCTGTTTGTTCGACTTCCCTGATACCACCAGCGCCAGCACTTCCCGTTCACGACTGGTGAGTGAGTCGTACCGCTGCTCGAGGGCCACGAGCTGCTCCCGCGCCTCGCGCCGCCGGGCGGACTCTTCGAGCGCCTGCTGGACGGCGTCGATGAACTCCTGGTGATCGAACGGCTTTCCGAACACTGCCACCGCGCCTGCTTTCATGGCCCGGACGACGACCCCGATCTCGGCATGCCCGGTAATCAGAATCATTGGCGTGTCGGCGGTCCGTTCAGAGACGATCCGCTGCAGCTCGAGGCCGCTCATGTGCGGCATCCGGACGTCCAGGATCACGCAGGCCACCCGATCCGGGTTGAATGTCGCCAGAAAGGCCTCGGGGGAGCCGAAGACTTCCGAGTCGATGTCCACCGATCGCAGCAGCCGTTGAACGGAGCCGCGAACCGGGGCGTCGTCGTCGACGAGATAGACGAGGGGCTTGAGAGCGTCAGTCAATCGTCACCCTTGGATACAAGAGACCGACCGCGGCCACGCGCTTGTCCTGTCGTCGAAGGTCTGGGGGGAGCCAGCGGGCTCAGACTGCCAAGGACGGGCCAGGTTGTCAACCGTCAGCCGTTCGACAGGGCACGAACGACGCGGGGCGTCGAGGGGCGATTAGTGCGGCCGGCCACGTTATGTCGCGGCCGGCTCGTTCGAACACCCACAGGACGGCCCGCCCCTCTGGCAGACAGGTTGCAACACAGCGACCCAGTATCTTCCCATGCCGCCAATGGTTCTCGCCTGGATCAGCTTCCGTGCCCAACCCCACAAACGTCCGGAGATCCTCAGTGCGGTCGACGAGATGATCGAACGCATGCGCAACTCCGCCGGCTGTGAACGCGGCCGTCTCTTCGCGGACACGGAGGATCCCAATGCGTTTACCGTCGTGTCGGAATGGCGGTCAGTCGATGAGGCCGACGCGTTCTTCGCGTCCAAGGGCTTTCAGTTGTTTCGCGGCATTCGAATACTGCTTCGAGGCGAACCGTTCATCGTGTTCGACGAAGTCCAGCAACGAGTGACGCGGCTGTTCCGGTAGACGAGGCCGGCTTACCTCGGCCGCGTGATGCCAAGTTTCAGCATGCGGCTCCGCAGCGTGCTCGACTTCAGCGCCAGAAGCTGCGCCGCGCCACCCTGCCCTTCGATGCGCCACCGGCATGTGTCGAGAATATGAATGATGTGTCGGCGCTCGACTTCGACGAGCGTCGTGCCGCCGCCCTGGCTGGCGCCCGCTTCGGGCATCCACGCGTCGCACAACTCCAACGTGCCGCCGCGCGACTGGATGATGGCGCGCTGGATGATGTTCTCGAGCTCCCGGATGTTGCCGGGCCAATCATAGGCCTCGAGCATCTGCACGACGCCCGCCGGAATGGCATCGATCGGCTTGCGGAGGGCGCGGCTGAGGCGTTCGACGAGATGACGCACGAGCAGCGGGATGTCCTGCCGGCGGTCACGAAGTGATGGCACGGTGATCGGAAACACATTCAACCGGTAGAACAGATCGCGGCGGAAGCGGCCCTGCCGTACTTCGTCGACGAGGTCGCGATTGGTGGCGGCGATCAGGCGGACGTCGACCTCGATGGTCCGCGGGCTGCCGAGGCGCTCGAGCTGACCGCCCTGCAGGACGCGCAGGAGCTTCGGCTGGAGCTCGAGCGGCAGCTCGCCGATCTCGTCGAGAAACAGCGTGCCGCGGTTCGCCAGCTCGAACCGGCCAACCTGCGTGGCGTGGGCGCCCGTGAACGCTCCCCGCTCGCGGCCGAACAGCTCGCTTTCAATCAGCGCCGCAGGCAGCGCCGCGCAGTTGACGATGACGAACGGTCGATCGCGGCGGCGGCTCCGCTTATGAATCGCGCGCGCCAGCAGCTCCTTGCCCGTGCCCGTTTCGCCAAACAGCAGTACCGTCGCGTCGGTCTCAGCGACCTGCTCGATCCGTGACAGAACGTACCGCAGACTGTCACTCTCGCCGATGATGGCCTCGGCATCGGCTTCGCGGCGGCGATCGAAGACCGACGCCGGTTGAGGGTCACCATACTGATGTTGTGTGGCTGTGCTGAACATAGGACCTCCCGAGACTGCCTAGGTAGCGACTTTCGGTCGCGAGCGCGTCATTCTGGCGCAAATGACGCGCCGCGGAGGTTCGATGTCGGTAAGAACACGGTGAGAGAGCGTAGGGCCGGGAGACGGTAAGCGGACGCGATGGGACTCGAGCGTCAGCGCCGGCCGGTCACTTTGATATGTCGCGATTCGCATCGATCGATGGTGGGGGGATCGTTGCCGTCGCGACGCACCCGGCTGGAGGTGGATTTGCAGCAGCGCACCTCCCCAGCAGTATGTCCGCGCCTTCGACGTAAGCGCGCGCGGGCCCGGGCACAGGAGGTACGTCATGGGTGTTCTGGATGCCGTTATGACCGAAGCGGGAAGTCACCTTGGAATCAGCAGCACGAGCGCCAGCTCCGTGCTCGCCAGCCTGCTCTCCCTCATCAGCCGGGAGGAATCCGGCATCAGCGGGTTCCTCGATCGTTTCCGACGAGCAGGCGCCGGCAATCTGGTGAGCTCCTGGCTCAGCGGTGACGCACGGCCGGTCACGGTCGATGCCGTCGAACACGCGCTTGGTCACGACACGATCGACCGGATCGGTTCGAAGGCCGGTCTCTCGTTCTCGATGGCGGCATCGGCGATCGCGTTGATGTTGCCGAGGCTCATCCAGCGTCTCGGGCCCGCTGACGTCTCCCCGGCACGCCTCTCAGCGGATGTCATGGCCGCCCCGATGGCGCCGGTCCGCGTCGGCGCTCGCTCCGAGGCGTCCGCCGCGGGGACTCGACCAGGTAGGACGGTTCTGTCCCGCTGGGTCTGGTCGGTACTGGCGGCAGGGAGCGCGGTGGCGCTGCTGGCCTGGGTCCTCAATTAAGCACCCGCGACCCATCGCGTCCCGGTCCTGGGCCGGCGAGACCCAACACTACATTGAGCACCCGGAGGGATTTGATGTCACTGCTGAAACGGTGGGGAGTCATCGGTATGGTGGCGATCGTCATGCTGGGGCTTGCCTTCTCAACCGGAAGGGCCACAACCCGTCAAACGCCCGATCAGGGCTCGACGACGCCGTTGCGAGAGCTGTGGCTCACCGTGAAAGGAAAAACAGGACACCTGTCGATGGAACAGGGTCGAGCCGTGTTTCGCGGTGTCGCTCCGAGAGAAACGGCGTTGACGACCGTCATCGAAGTTGGCCCGGATTACGTGACGTTCGACAGCGGCGGCACCGGGCCCAGACTGATTCGGACCGTGCACTTGACCGGCATCGATCTCATCGTCGTTCGTTAGGACCCTGACATCACGGCACGAGCGGTTTGACGTATTCGTGCAGCGGCATCCCGAAGAAATCCGTCACCCGGCCCGACAGGACGTAGCCGTGTTTGCCGTAGAACCGCATCGCCTTGTGCAGCGGCTCGGTCGTGTCCAAAGTCGTGCCGCATGAGAATTGTACTCAACCGATGCGACGCGGCGGCAGGTTACTCCGCCTGCAGCGCGACGAGCGGATCGACGCGCATGGCGCGCCGGGCTGGAACGTACGACGCGACGGCGGCCACGACAAGCAGCGCCGACGTCGTCGCCACGTAACTCGCCGGGTCGGACGGCGTGACGCCGAAGAGCATGGTCTCGACGAACTGCGCGAGGCCGACGGCGGCCGCCAGTCCGATGATGACCCCGAGAAGAGCCAGTTTCATGCCGCCGCCGACGACCATCCGGAGCACGTCACTGGGCCGCGCGCCGATCGCCACGCGAAGTCCGATCTCTCTCGTCCGCTGGCTGACGGTGTAGGCGACGACGCCGTACAGCCCCACGGCGGCGAGAAAGATCGCCAGGAGCGCGAAGAACGTCAGCAGCAGCATCGAGAAGCGACGATCGGCGACGGATTCGGCGAGCACCGTCGGCAGCGGCGTCATCGAATAGGCCGGAAGCGTCCGGTCGATCTCCCGCACGGCCTGCCGCACCGCACCAGAGAGCCGCGCCGCGTCTCCGTCGGCGCGCGCCAGGATCCACATCGTGCTGAAGACGTCCTGCTTGAACGGCACGTACATCGTTGGCGTCGGGATCGCATCGAGACCGTCGTGATTGACGTTCCCGACGACGCCGACAATCTCATAGAAGCCATCGGTGCCGTTCCCGATGTCGATTCGCCCGCCGATCGCGTTCCCGTCGGGGAAGTACCGTTGCGCGAACGCGTGGTCGACCACCGCCACCATCGGCGGCGTGTCCGTGTCGTGCGGCGTAAACACACGGCCGCGCAGCAGCGGAATACCCAACGTCGCGAAATAGTTGGTGCTGATCACGCGGTAGTTCGCGGATGGCTCGCTGCCCGGGGCCGCTGGCGGCCGGCCGTGGACTTCAAAGCTGAGCACGTACCCGCCGCGCAGCGGCAGTCGCTGCACCATCCCGGCCGAGCGGACGTCGGGCATCGCCGCGAGCCGTTCGAGCAGCGTGTCGAAGAACGCCATCCGGTTCACGTCCTGGGGGTATGAAGCGAGGGGCAGCGACACCTGAAAGGCCAGGACGCCATCCGCCTTGAAGCCGGGATCGACATTGGTGAGCTTCGCGAAGCTGCGCAGCAGCAAGGTCGCGCCGACGAGAAGGACGATCGACAGCGCCACTTCACCGACGAGCAGACCGCTGCGCACCCATCGGCCCCCGGACGACGTGGACGATCGACCGCCTTCTTTGAGGACCGCGCCGAGCCCCGCCCGCGCGGCGTGCCAGGCCGGGGCGAGACCGAACAGCAGCCCGGTCAGGATCGTGGCGCCGAACGCGAAGCCCAGCACCCGGCGATCGATGGCGATGTCGGCGGCGCGCGGAATGCTATCGGCGCCAAGCGCCTGGACCAGCGGGACAGCGACAGAGGCCAGGAGGAGACCCAGGATGCCGCCGAGGGCGGCGAGCACCAGGCTTTCGGCGAACATCTGCAGCACGAGCCGGTGGCGTCCGGCGCCGAGCGCCGCGCGGATGGCGACCTCCTTCTCGCGCACCGACGCCCGCACGAGCAACAGGTTCGCGACGTTCGCGCATGCGATCAAGACGACGACGCCGACCGCGGCGAGCAGCGTGAGGAGCGCCGGCCGGACCGCGCCAACAACCTGATCGTGGAGCGCCACCACTTCGGCCGATTCGTTGGCGCTCGAGTCCGGATACTCGCGGGCCAGACGCTCGGCAATGGTCTTCATCTCCGTGTTGGCCTGTTCGAGCGAGACGCCCGGCTTTGTTCTGGCGACCACGCCGAGAAAATGGGCCCCGCGGGGCGGATTGGCGGGATCGAGCGCGATCGGCTGCCAGAACTCCGCGGCGCGCGACGGAAAATAGAAATTGGCGGGCATGATGCCCGCGATCGTCACAGGCGCGCCGTTCACAGTGATCGCGCGACCGATCACGCCGTCATCGCCGCCAAAGCGACGCTGCCAGAGCCCGTGGCTGATGACGATCGCGGTGTCCGCCTTCGGCCGGTCCTGATCCGACGTGAAGCCCGCACCGAGCGCGGGCCCCACGCGCAGCAGCTCGAACAGATCCCACGACACCAGCGCGCCCTGGATCCGTTCCGGGCCGTCCGCCGCGAGGAGCGTCCCGCTCGTGGCGGTGTAGGCGGCGATGCGCTCGAAGACCGTGTGCTGGCGGCGCCAGTCCAGGAACGTCGCCGGCGCAACCGAAAACCGGCCGTATTGCGGCACGACCTCATGGACGCGGACGAGCGAGCCCGGCTCCGGGAACGGCAGCGGGCGGAGGAGCACGCTGTTGACGACGGTGAAGATGGCGCTCGTCGCGCCGATGCCGAGCGCCAGCGTGAGTACGGCGACCAACGTGAACGCCGGCGCTTTGGCCAGCTGCCGAACAGCGAACCGTCCGTCGCGCAATCCGTTTGCCAGCATGAAGCCTGCTCCGGCACGCCGGGCGGTGCCCGCGTGCATGGAATCCTGGATCGTGTCGGCGAGCCTCACGACCTGCGGCCGCGCGTGCGCGCGATCGGCGTCGCGGACGTCGACCGCCAGGCGGCGCCAGTCCGTGATCTGCGCCGCCGCGTGCGCCTCCGCCTCGTCCTGGCTGGCGCCCGCGATCCGGGCCTCGCGGCAGAAGTCTTCGAGCTGCGCCGCGAGCTCGCGGACAATCCGCGATTCGCGTTCGGGTGAGAGGCCGTCCAGCTTGAGGTGGGCCCGGACGTACGCCTGCCAGTCACGCATCGCGGCTCATGACCTCGTTGACGGCCGCGACATAGGCTCTCCAGGTGCTCTGCTGTTCGGCGAGCACCCGGCGGCCCTCCGGTGTCAGTCGGTAGAAACAGCGTTCCCGCTCGCCGGCCCGTTCGACCCACCGGCCCTTGATCCAGCCGCGGTTCTCGAGCCGCAGCAGGGTCGGATAGAGCGTCGGCAGGGCAAACGTCAGCCGGCCCCCCGACCGGCGTTCGATGAGCTTGCCGATCTCGTAGCCGTGCCGGGGTCGCGCCTCGACGAGCGACAGGATCAGCATCTCGATGCTGCCCTTCTTCAATGCCGGACTGAACATGAACCGGTCACCTCCCTATAGGTAGGGACGCTCACTATGACGGAAATCTGGCCCGCCGGGTTGGCTGGCTGGATCTGTGCCGCCGGCCGCCAGGTCGAGTATGCTGTCCCGCCTCGCGTGACGCTGCCCTCCCCGCCGCGTTCGGCCGCTCCCGTCATCGGTCCGTCGCCTGATCGGATTCAGACTCTCGACGTGCTCCGCGGGCTCGCCCTGCTCGGCATGATCGTCGTCCATTTCCACATTCACACGCTGGAGATTGTTACGGGCGTCAACGAGATGATCCGAACGCTCGTGTGGAGGCTCGTCGAAGAGAAATCACACGGCACGTTCGCGCTGCTGTTCGGCGCCGGGTTTGCCCTTCAGCTTCGGCGAGCGGACGCCCGCGGCGGGCCGTTCGCCGGACGGTACCTGCGGCGCCTCGCGGTCCTGTTGCTCTTTGGGATCGTCGCGCACGCCGGCTTCGGCTACAACGTGCTGATTGGCTACGCGGTCTGGGGCGTCCCGCTGCTCTTTGTCCGGCGCTGGTCCACGCGCGCGTTGATCATCACGGCGGTGCTGTCGGCGATATCGGTGCCGCTCTATTGGCAAGGGTCCCAGCAATACGCGCGCCTCACGCTCGGATCCGAGCGCGCCGCGGCCGCCCTCGACGAGACACGCGCTGCCGCGCGTGACGTCAACGCGGCACTGGACGCCGCCGAGGCCGGGGACAGTTACCTGCGCACGCTGTCCGCGCGTCTCGATCACATGGCCTGGTTCTACCGCCAGCCGTTCTTCGTCATGCCCGGCGCGACGCTCGCGTTGTTCATCGTGGGGCTGCTGTTGGTCCGGCACCGGTTCTTTGAAGACCCGCTCGCGCACCGCGGCGTCATCATCGGCCTGATGACCTTCGGGCTGGTCTCGTGGGTTGCGGACATCTGGCTGCTCGACCTCGTCCCGATGCCGATCCAGATGGCGGGCATGCTGCTGCGCAACCAGTGGCTCACGTTCACGTACGTCGGCGCTTTCCTGCTCGTCGTCGCGCCGCGTGCCGGCTGGATGGCGCGGCTGCGGCCAATCGGACCTGCGGGCCGGATGGCGCTTACGAATTACCTGGTTCAGATCGCGGCGATCGACATGCTGTTTTCAGGGTACGGACTGGGCCTGCCCGACATTCTGTCGTCCGTCGGGCTCGTCGCAGCGGCCCTCCTGTTCGCAGCGCTCGTGGCGTTCAGCACCTTCTGGCTTGGACGGTTCCGTTTCGGTCCGGCCGAGTGGATCTGGCGCTCGCTCACGTACGGGGAGATGCAGCCGCTGCGGAGGTGGACGGTGTCCGAGCGAACCGGCTTATCCTAAGCCGGTCTATGAAAAGAGCCTTGCGATCGGGTTTGACGGTCGCAGTACCGGCCGTCCTTTGTTTCATCAGTGCCGGCCGCCCGGCCGGCGTCGCGCAGGCCAGGCCCCCGAACATCGTGGTCATTGTCGCAGACGACATGGGCTACGCGGACATCGGCGTCCATGGCAGCCGCGACATTCCCACGCCGAACATCGATTCGCTGGCGAGCAACGGCATTCGCTTCTCCAACGCGTACGTCACCGGGCCGTACTGCAGTCCTACGCGGGCAGGCTTGATGACAGGCCGCTATCCCCAGCGCTTCGGCCACGAGTTCAACCTGAATCCCGGTCCCGACACGCGCGAATTCGGCCTTCCCGTCGGTGAAACCACGATGGCCGATCGTCTGAAGACCGTCGGCTATCGCACCGCGATCTTCGGCAAGTGGCACCTCGGATTTGCGGACCGATTTCATCCCCAGTCGCGCGGCTTCGATGAGTTCTTCGGCTTCCTCGCGGGCGGGCACTCCTACCTGGACCCGGAGACGGCGGGCGCCAACCCGATCCTGGATGGCAAGAAGCCCGTGACCGAAATCCCGTACCTGACCGATGCAATCTCGGACCGGGCCGTGGACTTCATTCGACGGAATCGATCGCAGCCCTTCTTCCTCTATCTCGCCTTCAACGCCGTGCATACGCCCATGCACGCCACCGACAAGTACCTCGCGCGCGTCTCGCAGATCCCCGACCCGCAGCGGCGCACGTACGCCGCGATGCTCTCGGCCATGGACGACGGGATCGGGAAGACGCTGGAGGCACTGCGCGCTGAGCGGCTGGAGAACGACACGCTGGTGTTCTTCTTCAGCGACAACGGCGGACCGACCATGACGGGCACGACGATCAATGGCTCGAGCAACGCCCCGCTGCGCGGCTCGAAGCGGCAGACATGGGAGGGCGGCATCCGCGTGCCGTTCATCATTCAATGGACGGGCAAACTTCCAGCCGGCAGGATTGACGCGCGGCCGATCATTCAGCTCGACGTCCTCCCCACGGCGCTGGCCGCGGCCGGCGTGCCCGTACAGCCAGCCTGGAAGCTCGACGGCGTCGATTTGCTCCCGTTCCTCTCGAGCAGCGCGTCAAACCGGCCGCACGAAGCCCTGTACCTGGCGGCTCGGTGAGCATCTGGCGATCCGCAAAGGTGACTGGAAACTCGTGAGGAGCCGGGAGGGCGCGCTGCGGGAGGCGACGCCGACGACGTTCGAGGATCTGTCCGATGCCGAACTGTACGACCTCGCTGCCGATATCGGAGAGACGACCAATCTTGCGACAACCCACCCGACCGTGGCTCGAGAACTCGCAGCCGAGTGGCAGCGCTGGAACCGGGAGCTGACGAAGCCGCTGTGGCCCCCTCCGGCGCGTGGAGGCGGAGCTTTCCAGAACCAGCGCTGAACGTCGCGACGCCGCCACGGTGTCCGACTGCGGCAACGCCGCACATACAATTCGGCCCGGAGGGTTTATGCAGACATTGAGGCTTGTCGCCGCTTTCGCCGCCGTTCTGGCAATCGGCTGGTTCACAGGCGCGTCGGCGCAGTCGGGACGCAAGTACATTCAGCCGCGCACGGCCGCCTCGACCGGCGGGCCTTTCAGCGGCGCCGTGCTCATCGGTGACACGCTCTACCTGTCCGGCACGCTGGGGCTCGAGGCCAACAGCCAAGTCCCGGCGAGCGCCGAAGCCGAAGCCACCAACGTGCTCGGCAATTTCCAGAAGACCCTCGCCGAAGCCGGCATGACGATGGACGATCTGGTGTTCGTGCAGGTCTTCTGCGCCGACGTCGCGCACTACGACGCGTTCAACAAGATCTATCGCGGCTTCTTCAAGCAGGAGTATCCCGCGCGGGCGTTCCTCGGCTCCGGCAAGCTGTTGTTCGGCGCGCGCTTCGAAGTGCAGGGCATCGCGGTCAAGCGATGACCTCGGGTTTCGTTGTCTGAAGCAAAAGCCGGAGAAAACGAAACCCGAGGTCTTAGACTGTCCCCCCCATGCCCACGACCGCCGAAGTCCTGGCCCGTACGCTCCACGAAGCCGGCGTCCGGCGCATGTTCGGCCTGCCGGGCGGCGAGATCCTCGATTTCATGGACGCCGCACGCCGCGCCGGGATCGAGTACCTGCTCACCCGCCACGAAGCGACGGCGTCGTTCATGGCCGACGTGACCGGCCAGATCCAACGGTCGCCGGGCGTCTGCGTCTCGACGCTCGGACCGGGCGCCGTGAACATGACGCTCGGCGTCGCGAATGCCTTTCTCGATCGATCGCCGCTCGTCGCCATCACCGCGACGCTCGCGCGATCGGCCTCGCCGGTCGCCACACATCAGGATCTCGATCTCAACGCGGTCTACCGGCCGTTCACCAAGCTCGCGATCACGCTCGACGGCGAGAACACCGAAGCAAAGGTCCAGCATGCCCTCACGACGGCGGTCTCGCCGCGCATGGGGCCGGTTCACCTCGCGCTGCCGAGCGACGTGGCGCGTGCAGAGGATGGGATCGTCGGGCGTTATTCCCCGCAGGCTTCCCCTCCCGCCGCTCCTGACGTCGAGGGGCTGGCTCGCGTCGCGGCCGAGACCGCGGCCGCCCGGCGTCCGATTGTGATCCTCGGCCTCGATCTGAATCCGCGCACCGACGCGCCCGCGGTTCGCGCGTTCGTCGAACACGTGAACGCACCGGTGTTCGTCACGCCCAAGGCGAAGGGCATGTTGCCTGAGGACCATCCGCTGTTCTACGGGGTCTGCGGCGGTGTCTCCGCGGACGCGGTCGTGCTCGAGTGCTTCAACCGGGCAGACCTCCTCGTCGGCGTCGGGTTCGAGCCGGTCGAATCGGACAAAGTCTGGCACCATTCGATGCGCATCGTCTCGATCGGGCCCGTGTCGATCCGGCATCGCGACTTCCGGCCGATCGCCGAGGCCGTGGGCGACGTTCGCGAGATCCTCGCCGAGCTGGTCGGCGCGGGACTCGGCCCCTTCGAATGGACCCCGGACGACCGCGCGCGTTTTCGCAGCGGCCTCGACGCCGCTCTCCGCCCGAAGGCGAGGCCAAACGGCCTGTCGGGCTACGAGCTGACGCTTCGGCTCCGCGAGCTGTTTCCACGCGACACCATCATCGTCACCGACGTCGGGTCGGTGAAGATGATCACGTCGCAGGCGTGGACCGCGTACGAGCCACTCGCGTTCTTCGAGTCGAACGGCCTGTCGGCGATGAGCTACAGCTTCCCGGGCGCGATGGCGGCGCGCCTCCAGTTCCCGGACCGGCCGGTCCTCTGCACCATCGGCGACGGCGGGTTCGGGATGACGCTCGGCGAAATCGAGACGTGCATCCGGGAGCGGCTGCACTTCGTCACCGTCATCTACAACGACAGCAGCCTGAGCCTCATCGACGCGTCGCAGCAGCGGCGCAGGTATCCGACGCTCGGCGTGCGCTACGGGTCGGTGGACTTTGCCGCCGCGTCAGCCGGTCTCGGCGCGTGGGCGCGGCGTGTCGAGACGATGGATGAGCTCGACGCCGCCGTGCGTGACGCGTTGAGAGTGGATCGGCCCGCGGTGATCGACGCGGTGGTAGATCCGGCGGAGTATTACAAAGACCTCTGAGGTCATTTTACGTTTTCCGTAAAATGACCTCAGAGGTCATTTCCAGTTTCGGACGACCTTGATTGCGGGCCCGGCCCGGCCCGCAGGCTGCCGAACGAGGAACCGTTTGCCATCGCGCGACGCATCGAAATGCGTGCGGCCGTCGATGAGACCGAGCACCGGCGCATGCACGACGGTCCGCGTGTCCCCCACCGCGGCGCCGTCGATGATGTTGACGACGTTGAGGCCGCCGGGCCTCGCCCAGTAGACCAGCTCGCGGCCGTCGCTGATCCATCGCGGGTGCACGCCTCTTCCCTCGGAGATGCGGTGCTTCGACCCCGGCTTCGGAAACCGTTGAACATGGATCTCGAACGCGCCGGTGTCGCCGGACACATAGGCCAGCCATTGTCCGTCCGGTGACAGGCGCGGACTGTGTCCCGCCAACAGCCGCGTGGGCCTCCGGTCGCCCGTGAGCGGCAGCGTCCAGATGGACCCCGGATCCGGGCCCGCCACGGAGAAGAGGATCGATTTTTCGTCACGCGTCCATCCGGCCGCGGCAAGGGTGCCGGCGCCTTTGACGACGTGCAGCGTCTCGACCGGCCCGGATCCGTCGATGGGCAGCCGGTACAAACCGAGCTGTCCGCCGATCCCGGACGTGAACACGATGTCCCTTCCGTCCGGTGACCAGATGGGATCGGACTCGACGGCGCTGTCGGACGTGAGCTTCGTTTCTACGCCGTTCGCGTCGATGACCCAGATGTCCCAGTTCCCCGTCTGCGGGTCCATCCGGTTGGCCGCCACAAGATCCGCATTCGGAGAAATCGCGGGGTTGAGGTACTCGCCGTCGATGGACTTGATCGATCCCTCGGCGCGTCCCGAGCGATCGAACCACGTCAGCCGGCCTGGACGGCCGCCGCGTGGGGTGATGAACGCCAGCACGCCGGTCGGCGAAACAGAGACAGTCGCGAGCGCGGCGCTCTCCGTCAATGCGCCCGGTCCCACCGCGGTTCCGACGACTCGTGGCTCGCCGTCGAGCGCGAGCCCGCTCGGGTCGAAGCCCTGCGCGACGATCGACGCGCCGCGGACGTACAGGAGGCGGTCGCGTCCGGCGAACACTGGCGCGCCGCCAGTCTCGACCAGCCGCCGCGATTGTCCCGAATCGAGCGCGGCGACGGTCGCCCAGCCAGTTCCGCGATCGCGCGTGAAGAACAGCAGCTGCCGCCCGTCCGGGTGCATCTGGGGGAACATGGCGAACCCGTCGAACCGGAGTTGTTTCAGCAGGTTCGGCTCACCGCCAGTCGCGGGAACCGCAAACAGCTGGCCGCCCTGCGCGATGACGATACGGCCGTCGGCGGTCCACGTGCCGCCGGCCGTATCGTTCTTCACCTGGCAGAGATCGACCATCGCTCCGTCCGCGAGCGTCAGGGCCCTCAGCACTCCACCTTGAAAAAACGCGAGCCGCCGGGAATCGGGCGACCAGAAGGGATGGGTGCCGCCCTCGGTTCGCGGGACCGGCTGCGTGCTGCCCGTGTCGAGTGAATGGATCCAGATCTGGCCCGGCCCGCCGACGACACCGGCGGCGATACGGCGGCCGTCCGGCGAAACCGCCACTCCCGTCGCGGCCACGACGTTTTCGGGCAAGGTGACGCCGAGCTCGACCGGCAGTCCCGCCGCGGTGCGTCCCCATGGCGACACCAGCATGACGACAGCCGCGACCGCCGCGAGTCCGAGTCCCAGCGCCAGCCATCGCACCGGTGTCATCAACGGGACGCCTGGCGCTCGGCGCTTCGGCAGCGCCATCGCGTCGGCGATCGCGAGACGCGCGTCCGCGATGTCGTTCGGGCGCGCATTCGCGTCCTTCTGCAAACATCGCCGCAGCAGCTTCTGAATGACCTCGGGCACGTCGGCGGGCAGCATGTGCCACGGCGGATCGTGCTCGAGGACCCGCGCGATGGTGTCCGGCGTCGTGTCGGCCGCGAACGGAGAGCGTCCGGTCAACATCTCGAAGAGCACGCAGCCGAACGCCCAGATGTCCGTTCGTCGATCGACCCCGCGGCCCCGCGCCTGCTCGGGACTGATGTAGCCGGCGGTCCCAAGGATGATGCCGGTGGTGGGCGCGCGCGATGGAGCCGCTGCAGGCGCTGATCGACCGCCCGCGCCTTTAGCGATGCCGAAATCGAGAAGCTTGACGACCCCGTCGGGCGTGATCTTGATGTTCGCGGGCTTCAGATCGCGGTGGACGATGTCCTTCTCGTGCGCGGCTTCGAGCCCGAACGTGATCTGCCGCGCGATCCCGAGGGCGTCCTCGAGAGGCAGGCGACCGCCCTCGAGTCGCTCGGCCAGCGTCGATCCTTCGACAAACTCCAGGACGAGCGCATGGACTCCGTCGAGTTCTTCAAAACCGTGAATCGCGCCGATGTTCGGATGATTCAGCGACGCGAGCAGCTGGGCTTCGCGCTCGGAAATCCGATTGAAAGCCGGATCGGCGGAGTGCCCCGGCTGTAGCACCTTGATGGCGACGGTCCGCTGCAGCTGGCGGTCCGTCGCGCGATAGACCTCGCCCATCCCGCCCGCGCCCACGAGCCCGTCCAGTCGAAAGCGGCCGAGTGAAACGCCCGAATCGAAATGCGGTTCGGGACGGATGAACGCCGGCTCATCGTCGAAGGCGGGACGTTCGTACTCCGCCAGCAGCGCGGCGACGTCCGCGCGCAGCGACATGTCCTGGTGACACGACTCCTCGAGAAATGCCGCCCGCGCCGCGGGTGTCCGTGCGACCGCCGCGTGGAAGATTTCGGTGACACGCCTCCAGCGTTCAGGCGTCATTGAGCATGAAGATCATGAAGGTAATGAAGGACATGAAGGTACCATGGACATGAGAGGCATGTACATGAGGAAACGTATGAGAGCGTTGCTGGCGGTGCCAGCGGTCGGGTGTGCCGCGACGGCCCTGACGATCGTCGCCGGCGCTATGCAGGGGACGCAGCCGTCATTCACCCGCACCATGCTCCAGGATCACCCACTGTCCATCAAAGACCGGCACGCCGTCATGTCCCGCTCGGACTTCCAGCCAGGCGCCGCGTCCGGCCGGCACACGCATCCGGGCGAAGAGCTTGGGTACGTGCTCGAGGGGACGCTCGAGCTGACGATCGATGGCAAGCGCCTCAGCGCCTGAAGGCAGGCGACGTGATCTTCATGCCGGCGGGCGCGGTGCATGAAGCGAAAAACATCGGGACGGGGACGCTGCGTGTGGTCTCGACGTACGTGCTCGAGGTCGGCAAACCGCTGGCGACGCCGGTGAAATAGGTCGGTGGGCCGGCTCCGCCCTCTTACTTGACCCGCTCCGCATCCACCTTCGCGCTGAGCTTCTTGCCTTCCTGCTCGGCGGCCGCGTCGCCCTTCAGGCGGCCGTCGGTGATGGCCAGGGTGAACGTGATGAGCGGCCCGTCGCTCTGAACCTCGAAGATCACCGTTCCACCCTCGACCTTGCCGGATTTGATCGGCCACTGGCGCTCGGCGCTCGGGCCGGCAGTGCCGGTGATCTCGGTCTTGGCCTGCTTCAGGTCGAGATAGATCCGGTCGTTGTTGAGCGATCCGTCCGGACGGGTCATGACGAAGCTGCCGGACCACTTGCCGGAGAGATCCTGGGCCGCTGAAACTGGAACGAGCGACAGTAGCGCAAACGCCAACACAGCCAGACGAGTCATGAGGCCTCCTGGGAGCGCGTCAATACCTACGGAATTCGTCAGCGTGCGGTTCCGCGCTCCATGAACGGCCCGCCCCTCTCATCGGCCGAATCGTTGTAGATGGTTTCATTAAAGAAAGATGCGGACGCGCCGCCATCTGCCCAATCGTTGTGATGGCGGCACAGCAGGGCTTCACGTTGAAAACCACGGGTCGGTACACCGGGTCTGGAAAGCACATGTCGGTACGACGGAGGTACGGCGGGTCCAAGAAACCTTCTGACGCATGGCCACTTTCATTGAAGAAAGAAAACGCGCGTCAATTCCTTCCGCGGACCGCCGTACCGTGACCGACATGTGTTTTCCAGACCCGCTTCCTAGCGTTTGACTGTGTCGGTACACCCGTGCTTGAACGGGGAAAACGCGGACACGTCCGCCCGAAAGAGATCGTTCGACACCATCGGATCCGTCGCGAACTGCGCCCGCGCGGCGGCTTCGTCCGCGGCGGTGACGACGAGGAGTCCTTTGTCGCCGTACCGGGCACCGATGACGAGCGCCTGCGAGTCTGTCAGCCGCTTGATATTCGCGCTGTGCTCTTTGAAGCCGGGCTGTTCGCCGGCGGGCTTCGACGTGTCCCAGGCCGGACCCCGCGTCAGTTCGACGGCAAACAGCTTCGGCGCCTGCGCGCCGGCCCGGACGCCGACCGCGACGCCGGCGGAGAAAATCAGGATGGCCGCGATGGGTTTTGACATGAGCGTCTCCCGCCCCTACCTCCGCGCCGCCGGCTCGTCTTTCCGCGAATACTTCTCGAACCAATAGCGCAGGTAGAGCTGCGTGCGGATGAAGTTCGAGGGCCGCGACGTCGTGCCATGGTACTCGCCGTTGAATCGCAGCATCGCCGTTGGCACGCCGACCGCTTTCAGCGCCTGGTAGAACTCCTCCGTCTGGCTGATTGGTGTCCGCATGTCGAGCACGCCGGTCATCAGCATCGTCGGCGTCTTCACGTTGCCGACGTACATCAGCGGCGAGCGGCGCAGGTGTTCGCTCGGATCTTCCCACGGAAACTTTTCGAAGTCGTCGTACCAGCGCAGAGGGTTGCCGTCCACGTTGCCGACGAACGAGATCCAGTTGATCACCGGGCACTGGGACGCGGCGGCCGCGAACCGATCGGTGTGTCCGACCGTCCACGCCGTCAGGACGCCGCCGCCCGAACAGCCGTACACGAACATGTTGCGTTCGTCCACGTAGCCCTTCGCGATCACGGTGTCCACGCCCTTCATGAGATCGTCGAAGTCCTTCGACGGGTAGTTGTATTTGATCGCGTTACCGAACGCGCTGCCGTAGCCTGTCGATCCGCGCGGATTCGTGTAGAGAACCACGTACCCATTGGCCGCGTGCTCCTGCCACGCGAAGTTGAAGCCGACCCCGTACATCGAGTGCGGTCCGCCATGGATCGAGAGCATCAGCGGGTACTTCTTCTTCGGATCGAAGTCCGGCGGCTTGATGACCCAGCCCTGAACCTTGTAATCGTCGAGCGAGCTGTACCAAATCTCCTCGACGTCGCCGAGCTTCACCTGGCTGAGCACGTCTTCGTTCACGTTCGTAAGCTGCCGGACCGAGGATGGATTCGCCAGCGAGAACGAAATCACGTCGCCAGGCTTGTGAAAGCTCGTGAGCGTGCCTACCGCCTGGCCGGTGCGATTGATGTCGCTCAACGTGATGAGGTGCGTGCCTTTCGTGACCGTCGTGATGGCTCCGTCGAGCGGCGCATAGTGAAGATTCCGTGACCCGCTGTCGTCGGCCGTGAAGTAGATCCCATTCGAGTCGGGCGCCCAGGTCAGGTTGTCCGGCGACCGGTCGAACTTCGCCGTCATCTGGCGCGTGCCGGTTCCGGCGACGTTGACGACGTAGAGCTCGTTGTCGATGTAGGTGTCCGTCGTGTAGTCGTAGCCCAGATAGGCGACCCATCGGCCGTCGGGCGAGAGCGCCGGAGAGGTATCGGGCCCGCTGCGATTCGTCAGCGGCCGGAGGGTCCCGGTGGCGACGTTCAGCGCGTAGACATCCGACTGACGATATTCTCGCTCCCAGTTGGGACCGCGGCCGGCGGAAAACAGGATCTCCTTGCCGTCGTTCGTGAAACAGAACTCGCCCGCGTAGTTGTACTGGCCGTCGGTCAGCCGGCGCTCGGTACCGCCTTCGGCTGGAACCATGAAGATCTGACTCAGGCCCTGCTCGATGAAGCCCTGCCGATCCGCGCGGTAGGTGAGGCTCTCGACGATGCGCGGCGCTTCGATCCACTTCGCACCCTCGGGACGCGCCGGCATCCGAATCGGCCAAGTCTCGCGACGCGGGACGAGCATGGTGAATGCGACCGACTTGCCGTCCGGCGCCCACGTGATATTCGACGGACTCTGTTCGAGATGGGTGATCTGCGTCGTCGCCCCTTCGGCGTCCATCCAGCGCACCCAGATCTGCGAGCCATTCGGCTCCCCGTCGCGCGTGAACGCGATCCGCGTGCCGTCGGGCGACCAGATCGCGTTGGAGCCGGTGGTGAGAAGGCGATTTTTCGTGCCGTCGGCGCCCATGATCCAGAGCGCCGAGCTGCGGCGATCGTTGACTTTGTCCACCCAGCCGCGGGTGTAGACGATCTGCGTTCCGTCTGGCGAAATCCGCGGATTCGACACGGTCTCGAAGTCGAAGAACTGCTCGAGCTGCAGCTTCCTGCCCTCGCGCGCCTGGTCGCGCGCGTGCAGGGGCAGCACGAGCCATCCGACGACGCCGATGGTGAAGACGCCAACGGTGAAACCTGTGCGCGGCATAGTCCCTCCTCCGGGAAATCTCTTGCGCGGGCTCCAGCGCCTGATTGAGCCGAGGCCGCGATTCTACGCCGCGCGATCAGGGGCGGCAAGCCGCCGCGATCAGTCCGTTCGTCGCCCGCAGATGCCGTTCACCGATCCGGCCAAATGACGGCCGCCCTGACGACGTATCACTAGTCATATGACCTGCGCGGCTCTCGCCGTCTTCGCGGTCGTCCTGACACAGGCGTCTTTCCCTGTGACCGGCCGCGTCGTGGATGCGACGGGGCTGCCGCTTCCCGGCGTCCTGATAGGCATCAAGGGTGACAAGGCAATCGCGGTCACGAACGACGACGGCTCGTTTGCGGTGCAGGCGCCACACGGTGCGACGCTTCTGTTTGCGCTGCCGGGTTTCCTCCCGCGCGAAGTTCCGATGGGCCGCCAGATGCCGGCCTCCCCGATGGTGATCACGCTCGCGGTAGCGGGCGTGTGGGAGGCGGTCACCGTCAGGGGACAGGCACCGCCTCCGGATGGCGCAGCGCTGGCGCTGACGCCGCTGGACGTCGTACGCACGCCGGGCACGCAGGCCGATCTGATGCGTGCGCTCGGGACGCTGCCCGGCGTCGCGCGAATCGACGACGGCACGGGTCTCTTCGTGCGCGGCGGAGACGTCAGCGAGACGCTGGTGCTCCTCGACGGAGTGGTCGTGAGTCATCCGTATCGGTACGAAACACCGACGGGCGGCTTTCGCGGCGCCATCGATCCGTTTCTCACGCAGGGCGTCTCGTTCACCACCGGCGGCTTCTCGGCGCAGTACGCCAACACGTTGAGTGGAGTCGTGGATCTCGTCGCGGCCGCGCGCCCCCGCGAGATGCAAACGACCGTGACGGCGGGCCTGGCGGGGCTCTCGGCTTCAGCGGCCTGGCCGATTGGTGAGACGGCGGGCGTCCGGATCGCGGCGAACCGCTCGACGCCCGCCGTGCTGTTCGCGGTGAATCCGAGTCCCCGTGAGTTCGATCGGCTGCCGGGCGGGTGGGACGTGAGCGGCAGCGCGCATCTCGAGTCGTCGCGCGCCGGACACGTCCGGGTGTTCGCGCTCGCGCAGGGCGACCACGTCGGCGTGGAGCTGGAGAAAGACTCGTTCGTCGGCTTCCTGCACTCCGGTACCCGCCATGAGCTCATCGCGAGCCGGTGGGAGCGGTCGATGGGATCCTGGCGCGCGCTGGCCTCCGCCGGACATGACATGTACCGCAAGACCACGGACGTCGGGGTTCTCGCGATCGACGAAGACGAAAGTCATGCGTCCGGCCGCGCCGAGTTGATGGGTGACGTGGCGGGATGGTCGCTTCGCCTCGGTCTCGACGGCGACCGCCGCAAGACGCGCACCGATGGCCGCGTGCCATCACAGGGCGGCGACTTCGCCGGCATCGGCGGCGTCGCGGGCTTCACGATCGATCGATCCGACTGGCGGGCAGGTTCGGCGGCGATGCTCTTTCGACGGATCGGACGGTTCACCCCGGAGCTCGGCGCACGGCTCGATCGGTTCGACGGCGTCGCCGCGTGGACGGCTGCGCCGCGCGCCGCGATCCGCTGGCAGCTCTCGGAAAACCGTACGCTTCGGTTCGCCTGGGGTCGCTATCATCAGGGCCCGGCACCGAATTACTTCGACGCCGAGCGCGGCGCCACGACGTTGCATCCGATGGAAGCGACGCACTACGTCGCCGGCTACGAGCGCGGCCAACCTGACGAACCGCTCTTCTTCAGAGCCGAGGCGTACTGGAAACAGTATCAATCACTCCCGATCGAAGACACCCTTGCCGGCTTCACGTCGGAGGGCTACGGCACGGCGCGAGGCATCGACCTGTTCGTGCGTCGGATCTGGCCGCGTCTCGACCTGCGACTATCAGGCGGCGTCCTGCACGCCCGTCGCCGCTGGACGGCGCCTGAGCAACGCGAGCGGTACCCGTTGCCTGAAGGCGCGTGGACACCCGACTTCGCCATTCCCTATTCGTGGGCCGTCGTCGCCACTGTGCCCATGGGTCGCGCCTTCGCCGTGGCCGGCACGTGGCGGGTCGCGGCGGGACGGCCGTTCACGCCGATCATGGCCGTTGTGTCAACGCCCGCCGGCGTGGCGCCCATCTGGGCTCCGATCAACTCGGAGCGCCTCCCGAGGTACGAGCGTCTCGACCTGGCGGCGAGCGTGATCACACCGCTCGGCGCCCGCACGACCGCCGTGTTTTTCGCCAGTGTGGACAACGTCTTCGACCGGCTCAATTTCTTCGAATACGCATACTCCGGCGACTACTCGATTCGCCGGCCCGTGCAGTCTGCTGCGCCGCGATCGTTCTATGTCGGCTGCTCGATCAGTCGCTGAATCCAGGAGGTTGCATGCTTCGCTCTGTGTTGCTGGTCGCCACGATCCTGCTCGCTGGACGCCCAATGCCTCCGAGCCCGACCGGGCAGGACGAGACTTGGACGAAGCTCACCGCGCGGATCGATCAGGCCGTGCTGTCAGACGATACCGCGACGTTGAAACTCTGTCGGGCCGAGGCGCTGCGTCTCCAGACCGCGCCCGGCGGAAGCTCGCGCGCGCTTCTGGCCTACGCGGTTGCGTACATCGGCTGGCGACTGGCATTCAACCCGTCGGTTCCGGCAGCCGAACAGGACGCGCTGCTCACCGAGGCGGAGGCCCAGCTCAAAGCCACGCTCAAGATCGATCCGAAATCGGCTGAAGCGCTCGCACTCCTCAGCAGCGTCTACGGCGCGAAGATCGCGAAGTCGTCGATCCGAGGAATCGTCCTCGGTCCCCGCTCGAGCGGCGCGATTGCTGAGGCCGTCACACTGGAGCCGGACAACCCGCGCGTTCTGCTGAGCCAGGGCGTTGGGAAATTCAACACGCCGGCAATGTTCGGCGGCTCCGACACGGAAGCGGAGGCGCTCATCCGGCGCGCGCTGACGGCCTTTCAGAGCGAGCCGGCCGCCAAGCCGTGGCCCGGCTGGGGGCGGTTCGACGCGCACGCCTGGCTCGGCCAGATTTTCGCCAAACGCGGCGACAAGGCCGCGGCGCGAGCGGAATACGAACGGGCACTTGCCATCGCGCCCAATTCCGGCTGGGTTCGGTACGTCCTGCTCCCGGCGGTGGTGAAATGACGGTCGCCAATCGCCGGATAATCCGATAGATGTCCGCCACCATCGATCTGTCCGAAGCCCCTGAGCGGCGCCGCTGGTGGCTGCCCCTCCTCGCCTGGACGGGCGCGCTGCTGCTCTATGCACTCATGCTGCGCGTGCAGATCGGGCTGCCGTTCCGCTACTCCCTGCCAAACGCGATCGTCTACGTCTATACGCTCGCGCTGCTGATGATTCCGGTCCGCCGGTGGTACGCCCGCCTGCTGGATGTGCCCCGTCCCGCCGCAACCCTCGCCCTCGCGCACATCGGTATCGCCGTGTTCGTGCTCACCATCTGGTTCGGCATCCAGATGAGCTTTCACCGATGGACGATCGGGCCGTTCTTCTGGCAGCTGGTCTATGCCGAGAGCTGGCTGTTCCAATTCGCGACCGGAGCGCTGGCGTACGCCGCCGCCCTTGGCGCGACCCTGGCTTCTCTGGCGTGGGCGCGTGAGCGGCAGCGGGCCGGCCGCGAACACGAGCTGGTCGTCGCGGCCCGCGACGCGGAGCTCTCGCTGCTCAGGGCGCAGTTCCAGCCGCACTTCGTCCTCAATGCGCTGAACTCGCTGCTCGCCCTCGTCGACCGCGATCCAGCGCTCGCGCGCACCATGATCGTCCGGCTCGCCGACCTCATGAAAGCCGTGTTCGCGCGCGCCGACGCCGATCAGGTTCCGCTCGAGCGCGAGCTGGACCTCGTCCGCGCGTATCTCGACGTCGAGCGCATCCGGCTCGGATCGAGGCTGGCGGTGACATTCGACATCGACGACGCCGCACGGAGCGCGCTCGTCCCGGCGTTGCTCCTCCAGCCGATCGTCGAGAACGCCGTCAAGCATGGCGTGACGCCGTACGCCTCGGCGCGGTATGTCGAAGTCCAGGCCACGATTGGCGATGGACGTCTGCAGATCGTCGTACGCGACGCCGGGCACGGGGCGGCGGCGACGACGACGGCGGGCGCGTTCGGGACGGGCCGGGGCCTTCAGATCACACGCCGCCGCCTCGACGGCGCCTACGGCGACGGGTACCGCCTGACATTCGACCGGGAAGCGTCCGGCACGGCTGTCCGGATCGATCTCCCCGCGGAGCGGCTCGGTGTCGCCTGATTCGCTCCGCCTGCTCATCGCCGACGACGAGCCGCTGGCGCGGGAGCTCGTGAAGCAGTACGCCCGCGACGAACGCGCGCTCGAAGTCGTCGCCGAGGCGGCCACCGGCGAGGAACTGGCGGGCACGCTGGCCACGCATCGGCCGGATGTCGCACTCGTCGATATCCGGATGCCCGGCGAGGACGTGTTCACGGTGCTGTCGCGCGAAGCAGCCCGGCATCCCCCGCTGCCGGCGGTGATCTTCGCGACGGCGTTCGACAGTTACGCCGTCCGCGCATTCGATTTGAACGCCGTCGATTACCTCATCAAGCCGTATTCGTGCGATCGCTTTGCGGAAGCGATCCGCCGCGCGCGGCGCCATCGCCAGAGCGAAGCCTCGCAAGCGGGTCTCGTCCGCGCCCTCCGCGATCTCGGTCCGCGGCCCGATCGGCTGCTCGTGCCAGACGGCCGCCGGATGGTTCCGATCGCGCTGACCGACATTCTGTGGGTGAAGGCCGAAGGCGATTTCGCCCGCGTCTACGCCGGCGACCGCAGCTATCTCGTCAGCCGATCGCTCAAGGATCTCGAGAGCCGGCTGGATCCCGACCGGTTCGTCCGCATCCACCGCTCCGCGATCGTGCACACGGCCCACATCGCGGAGGTGCGGCCCGAAGGCAGCAGCCGGTACCGGCTCACGCTGGATGACGGCACGACGGTCATCGTGAGCCGCACGCGCGCGCCGGATCTGAGGCGCTGGATTCTGTAAGATTCCGTCGAGCCGGAGCCGGCCCATGAGCGCAACGGATATTCGCCGCAGATTCGTCCCGATGTGGATTCCCATGGTGTGTGTGGTCCTTGTGACCTCCATGCCCGACGCGGTCATCGCCCGGCAGCAGACCGATCCCAGGAGCCAGGTCACCGCAGCCGTCCGAGACGCGATCCGGCTGCTCGAAGCCAATCAGCATCTGGATTTCATCAAGAAGTACATGCGGCCGTCCGAGCTCGAACGGCAGGTGGCGAAGTTTGGCAGCCCCGAAAACGTCGCCGCGGAATTCGTCAAGCAGCAACGCGCGCCCCTGATGCTCAAGGCGCTGCAGGCCGCACTGAAGCTCGAACCGGCGTTCGATTCAGACGGCACGCGCGCGCGTTACACCCTCCCGGCGCCCATCGGCGGCGAGTCAGCACTGACCCTGCAGAAGATCGGCGATCGCTGGTACATTCGAGATTGATCGGGCTGACACACGAGTGCCATGACGCCGAGCTGGTGGACCGTCGCCCTCTGGACCCTGGGATCGATGGCCATCGCCTCGTCGAGCGGTCTCGACCAGTCGAAACCGGTTGACCGCCGGCAGATTCCACCGGCATCCCAGTCCCGCATTCAGGAAGTGTTCGACGCGTACGACGCCGGCGACGACCTGGCTGTCGAACGCTGGCTGATGACGGCCGGAACCGAAACCCATCTGGACTACGTCGCGCCGTTTGTCTCCACTGCGACGGCCTGGAGCCGGACCAGAGCCGCATTCGCGCTCGAGGTTCTCGTGCAGCGGCCGATGCGCGTCCCCGATCTGTTCGAGGCCGGCCGGACGATGGTGATCGGACGACCCTCCCCTCTCGGCAGCGATGCCGTCGAAGATCGTTTCGAAGTCCTGTGGCACCAGACGGCGCTCGGCATCGCACAGAGCGTTCCACAAGTCGAGTGGCAGGTGCAGTATCTGGCCGCCGTCGGACCCAGGTTCGAGGAGTCGCGCAGTCGCGGCGTGAAGCTGGACACACGTCTGCCTCTTGCGCAGGCCTTCGCGGCTGGCCTGTTGTGCTGCTGGACACCGGTTTCGGGCGAGGTGATCCGGCAAATCCCGAAGGCCGGCCGTTCAAGCACCACGCTGGAGGCGGCGATCTCGCTCTTCGAGCGCGCGGCCGGGACGCCGTCTCTGCGAGCGGAAGCGCTCGTTCGAGGCGCACGACTGTTGCACGGCGCCGGCCGAACCGAACAGGCCCGTTCGTGGCTCGAGCACGTCTCCCCGCACGCAGACCGGATTGTCGGTTATGTGCAGCAACTCACGCACGGCCGCGTGCTGGACCGGCTCGACCGTGCCGGTGATGCCGCCGACGCGTACCGAAAAGCGCTCGCGATCGAACCGCACGCTCAACGAGCGGCGATTGGCCTCGCGGCGGCGCTCATGCGGGCCGGCGCCGCGGAGGAAGCCGGCCGCGCCGCGGCCGACGCTCGCCGGATGGAAGACGCCGCGGCGCGGTTGATTGGGGAGTTTCATCGTGGCGATCAGCGGTTCGTCCACGAATGGCTCGCGGAAATCCGGAGGCTTCGGCGATGACGGCGAGATTCCCGGTGGCCATCGCACTGATGGCGCTAGCCGCGATTCCGGGCGCGCCTCCGCCTCAGACGGTCTACCGGGCCCAGACCGACGTCGTCGTGATCGACGCCGCGGTCACCAACGGCCGCACGCCAGTCACGAATCTGACGAAACACGACTTCGAGGTTAAGGACAACGGTGTGGTCCAGTCGATTCTCGATTTCAGCCGCGAGACGGCCCCGCTGGACGTCACCGTGACCATCGACGTCAGCGGCAGCATGACGCGGGCCGACCGGGTCGTGGTGGAGCGCGGCGCTTGCCGCCATCAGCGGCGCCCTCACGCCGGCCGATCGCGCGGCCGTGGTCACGTTCGGCACTCAGATCACCGAGCGCGTGCCGCTCCAACCCGGTCCGATCGCCGCGGATCTGTCCACCGTGGGCAGCGGAGGCAGTGCGGTCTTCGACGCCCTGCTGCTGGCTCTCGTCACGCCCCCGGCACCCGGCCGCCGGCAGTTTGGCCTCTTCATGACGGACGGCGAAGACAATGCCTCGCTCTTCGACAGCCGGACGGTGGTCGAGACCGCGCGACACGCAGGCTCACTCGTCTCCATCGTGGTCGTCGAAAACCGGGCCTCGCTCTCCGTGCAGGGCGCCCTGCGCGCGGTCGCGCTCAACACCGGCGGCGAAGTCATCGAACTGAAGAAAAAGGACGGGCTGAGCCTCGCGTTTCTGACGGCCCTCGAGAACTTCCGCACGAGCTACGTGCTCCGGGTACTCGCCGACGGGCGTCGAGCCGACGGGCTGGCACGACGTCTCTGTTTCGGTGAGGTCGAAAGGCTACACGGTACGGGCGCGACGCGGCTACTGGGGAGTCGGAACGAAACGCCAGGATCGGTGATCGGCAGGCAAAGGACGGCCACATCCCGGCGCTGGACATCGGGCGCCGTCCGCCGCGACACTTGTTCCCGCCATGACGATCTTCGATGTGTATGTGAACGATCGGAAGCTCTGCCGTGCGGGCGTCGGCGCGGACGGTGTCCTGACCGCGATCGTCCGGTGGGTGAAGTTGACCGGCATCCCGGCCACGAAGGCGCGCCGCCTTCGCGAACCGGTCGAAGAGACCGCGCTTGACGTCGGCGGGCTCAGCAAGGACGTTCACCAGCGCTGGCTCGAGGGCCGGAGCCTCAAAGCCGGCGATCGCGTGACCATCGTCATCGGCACCGCAAACGCTTCCGACCCGCCCGCGGATCGAATGGCCGCCAACCGCCGTCCTGCACGCGGTCAGAACGGCGAGGGGCGCACGCGACAGACGCGGGCCACCCGGACAACCGGCCCCGGGTCGCGTCGCCGCCGGTAACCGCAGCGAACCTGGCGGGCGGTTCCGCCGTCTAACCGGTCGAGATATCCCCCACAATGTGGTTTAAGGCCAGATCCTCCGCGCTGGGCGATTTCGAGCAGCTCGTCCTTCTTGGCGTTCTGCGGCTCGACGACGGGGCCTATGGTGCCGCGATCCGTCAGGAAATTCACGAGCGATCGGGCCGCGACGTCTCGATCAACGCGGTCTACACGACACTCGATCGCCTCGAGCGCAAGGGGCTGCTGCGGTCCTGGATCGGCGAACCAACGGCCATCCGGGGCGGCCGCCGACGCAAGTTCTACGGTCTCCGGCCGGCCGGAGTGACCGCGTTGCGCCAGTCGTATCACGCGCTGCGGTCCATGGCCGAAGGTCTGGAGCATCGGTTGGCACCCAAATGATCGCGCGTCCTCCTCGTCTGGCCGACTGGCTGCTCGCGTTGCGCGTGCCGGCCGAATGGCGCGACTACGTCGTCGGCGATCTGCACGAAGAGTTCGCTGCGCGCTCGGCCGTCGCACCGCGGCAGGCGCGCCGATGGTTCTGGCGGCAGACCCTTCGTTGCCTGCTGACGCCGCTGCCCTCTCCCGAGCTTCGACCGAGGACGCCAGACGACCGGCCCGCCCGCGATTCGCGGTGCTCGGCCGGGCCTTTCGTGCCGACGAAGATCTGCCAGGTCGAGGCCGGGTCGTCATCGTGAGCGACCGGTTCTGGAAGAACAAGCTCGGCGGATCGACGGACGTCCTCAGCCGGACGCTCACGCTCGACGGCGAGCGCTACTCCATTGTTGGTGTGCTGCCGGCGCGGTTTTCCATCGAGTCGTGGGGGCTGGCGGCCAGGGATCTTCTGGTCCCGCTGGCATACACGGACGCTGAACGCGCGGTCCGGGACAACCACAACGCCCAGGTGATCGCGCGGCTCAAGCCGGACGCCACCGTCGCGGAGGCGCGCGCCGAGCTCGACGTCATCTCCATCGCGTCTCGAGCGCGAGTATCCGCAAGACAACGCCGGCTGGGGCGCGACCGTGATTCCGCTCCAGGAGTTGATTGTCGGCGATATCCGCCGGTCGCTCGTCATGCTGCTCGCGTCGGTCGCCCTCGTCCTGCTCATTGCCTGCGCGAACGTCGCCAATCTGCTCCTGGCGCGTGGACTCGCGCGTCGCAAGGAGCTGGCCATCCGATTTGCCATGGGCGCGGGCCGTGGCCGCGTGTTCCAGCAGCTCGTCGTCGAAGCGCTGGTGCTCTCGACGGTGGGCGGTCTTTTCGGCCTCCTGCTGGCGCAGGTGAGTCTGACTGCCGGCACGACATTGCTTGCCAGTCAGATTCCGCGGGCCGATGAGATCTCGATCGACACGCGGGTGCTGCTCTTCGTGATGCGGCGCATCCTGGCTCACGGGTCTTCTTGCGGGCACGTTACCCGCGCTGCGTGCCGGTTACTGGCGATCTGCAGGGCGCCCTGAAGGAAGGCGGGCGAAGCGACGCCGCGCTCGGTCTGGGCACCCGGCGGTTGCTCATCGCCGGCGAGGTCGCGTTGTCGGTCGTTCTGCTGACCGGCGCGGGGGTAATGGTGCGGAGCCTCGTGGCCCTTCGACAAGTCGACGCAGGATTCGATCCGCGCAACGTGCTGACGATGCGCGTGACGCTGCCGGCGAGCCGGTACGCGACGGCGCCGCAGCGGACTGCCTTTTTCGATACGACGCTCGAGCGCTTGCGCGCCCTTCCCGGCGTCCAAGCCGCCGGCGCGGTCGAAGATCTGCCGTTGACCGGCGGATCGGTCCAGCCGATGGTGGTAGACGGACGCGCTGAGCTGCTGCCCCGCGATCAACCCACCGTCTCGGTCAGAAAGATTACGCCAGACTACCTCGCTGCGATGTGCATTCCGCTGCTGCGCGGCCGCGACGTGAGCCAGACCGACACCGACGTCCTGCTCGTCAGCCGCGCGGCCGCCGCCCTGCTGTGGGGCGACGTCGATCCGATCGGCCGCCGCGCGACGCTGCCGCTGCAGTCGAGAAATCGAACACTCCAGGTGATCGGCCTCATCGGCGATGTCCGGGAAGAGGGCCTCGCCCAGAATCCGGTACCCGCGGTGTATGAGTACTCGCGCGAGCGTGACTGGAACAGCATGTGCTTCGCGCTCAGGACAGCCGTCAGATCCTGCAGTTCGGCCAGGGCACGCTGTATCCCGCGCTCTATCGCCTCGAGCGGCAGGGGCTGATCGACTCGAAGTGGCGGATCACCGAGAACAACCGGCGCGCCCGGTACTACTCGCTCACGGCTGCAGGCCGGCGGCAGCTCGCGCGCGAAATGGAGTCGTGGCAGCGGCTCTCGCGCGCCGATCAACCTGGTGCTCAAGGCCTCTATCGCCTGAGGAGGACCCGTGACCTATCGACCAGGATGGTGGCGGCGGCTCACGGCCTTGTGGCGGAACGACGAGATCGATCGAGGTCTCGACGACGAGATCTCGTTCCACATCGAGCAGCAGACTGCCAAAAACATCCGGCACGGCATGGCGGCCGATCAGGCGCGGCGGGCCGCGCTCCTGCGGTTCGGCGGCGTCGAGCCGCTGAAGGAACAGACACGCGACGAGTTCAGGCCGGCCATCATTCAGGATTTCTGGCGCGACATGCGCATCGGGGCGCGGATGCTGCGTCGCGCGCCGGGGTTCGCGGCTGCCGCGATTCTCACGATCGGCCTCGGCACGGGCGCCGCCACCGCGGTCTTCAGTGTCGTGAACGGCGTCCTCCTGCGTCCGCTGCCCTATCCGGAGTCCGACGCCCTAGTCCGGCTCTACCAATTGAGTGACAAGAACACCCGGACGAACGTCTCCGGGATGAACTTCGACGACTGGCAGGCACGCACGCACAGCTTCGCGTCGATGGCGAAGTTCAACTGGTGGGGACTCGTCCCCGCGATCGGCGGCACCGAACCGACAATGGCCCTGACCGCGGTCGTCTCGCGCGAGTTCTTCGACGTCATGCAGGTGCGCCCGTTCATGGGCCGCACCTTCGTGCCCGAGGAACAGCGTCGTCGGCGGGACGCCGGCCGTCGTCGTGAGCTACGGGTTCTGGCAGCGCTGGCTGGGCGGCAGCGAGTTGCAGGGCCGCGCGCTCCGGGTGGGAGACCGCGTCTACACCGTCGTCGGCGTGATGCCGGCGGGCTTCGACTATCCCACGGGCGCGGCGGTCTGGCTGGCGCGGGAGCTGAACGAGCCGGATACCTCGCGGACCGCTCACAATTTTCAAGCCATCGCGCGGCTGCGCGAGGGCGTGAGCGTCGACGGCGCGCGCGCGGACATCAGCGCCGTTTCCCGCCAGCTCAAACGGCAATATGGCGACAGCACGTGGATGTTCGACGCCACCGCCATCCCGGTGCTCGAACAGATGACGGCGACCTCGAAGCCGGCGCTCGAGATGCTCTTTGGCGCCGCGCTCCTGCTGCTGCTCGTCGCCACGACGAACGTGTCGAGCCTGCTGCTCGCGCGCGCCGCCGCGCGGCAGCAGCAGTTCGCCATTCAGCTGGCAATCGGCGCCGGACGATTCCGCATTGCACGGCAGCTCCTCGCGGAGACGACCGTGTTGTGCCTGGCCGGCGGCGTCCTGGGTGTCATCACGGCCATCTGGGCCGTGCGCGCGCTGGTCTCGCTCGGTCCCGGGGCGGCGCCGCGCCTCGATCAGGCACAGGTCGACTGGTACGCACTCGCGTTCGCGCTCGGCGTGTCGATGGCCGCGGCTCTTGCCCTGGGCGTAATGACGACGTTCGGCACCCGCGGTGTGAAATTGGCCTCGACGTTGTCCGAGGGCTCCCGATCGGGCACCGGCAGCAAACGCGGTCTCCTTGTCCGGCAATCGCTCGTCGTCGCCCAGGTGGCGCTGACGCTCGTGCTGCTCGCCGGGTCAGGACTTCTCGCCCGAAGCTTCGTCGCGCTCCTGGCCGTGAATCCCGGGTTCACGCTCGACGACGCACTCGTCCTGGACCTCACGGTCACCGATGGCGGCACGGATTTTCGAGCCCGGCGGGTGCGACTGCTCGACACGATCGTCGAGCGGATTCGACAGCTGCCCGGCGTGTCGCAGGCTGGACTGATTTCCGGATTTCCGCTCGGCGGCGGCAACTACGCGAACGGACGGTTCATCGAGATGACGTCGGCCGACGAAATCAGCGACGTCCAGGCGTTCAGCAAGCTGGGGCCGGACGTCATCAAAGAGCGAGCCGGGTTTGCCGGATACCGGCTGGCGAGCACGGACTATTTCAAGGCCATGGGCATTCCGCTCGTGCGGGGACGGTTGCTCGAGGACCGCGACGCGCCCGACTCGCCGCATGTTGCCGTCGTGAGCGAGTCGCTGGCGCGCGCCAAGTGGCCCAACCAGGATCCCATCGGCCGCTTCGTGCAGTTCGGCAACATGGACGGCGATCTCAAAGGCATCCGCATCGTCGGCGTGGTCGGCGATGTGCGGGAGCTCACGCCGGAGACGCCGCCGGCCCCGCTTCTCTACGCGTCCTATCGACAACGGCCGGGCTCAGTCTGGCGACTCAGCATCGTCGTTCGCGGCCCGGACCCCGACGCAATCGCGCCATCGGTGCGGAAGGTCGTCCGTGAGGTGAACCCCGAGTTGCCCGTGCAGTTCCGCACGGTTCGACAGGCCTTTTCAACGGCGCTCACCGGGCGGCGCTTCAGTCTCGTCCTCATCACGGTGTTCGGAGGAGCGGCATTGCTCCTCGCGACGTTTGGCCTCTACGGCCTGATCTCGTATCTCGTCGCGCAGCGGACGAAGGAGATCGGCATTCGAATGGCGCTCGGCGCCAAGTCGGGCGACTTGCTGAGACTCATCGTCGGAACAGGAATGAGGCTCGCGCTCTATGGAACGATCGTGGGGCTGACGGCGGCGGTGTTTCTCTCGAGCGTCGTGCAGGGACTCCTGTTCGCGATCAGCCCGACGGATCCGCAGGTGCTGACCGCCGTGGCCATCGTCACGATCGTCGCGTCCGTTGCCGCGAGCTATGTGCCGGCAAGGAGAGCGACCCACATTGAGCCTGTGAACAGCCTTCGAGCGCAGTAGTGAATCCGGTCCACTACCGAATCCTCCACCCATTGACTGGTCCCCCATTGAAAAACGCGGCAGGGGTCATGACGCCGTCCTTCTTGAAGACCAGTCCATTCTTCATGACGAACGGCACGTCCTTCAGCGCGTCGAGATTCTCCAGGGGATTGCCAGTCACCGCGATGATGTCCGCGAAGAAGCCGGCCGCGATTGGTCCTCTTGTCTTCTCGGTTCCGCTCACCTTGTAGCCGTTGATCGTCATGGCTCTCAGCGTGTCCGCGATGGGAATGCCGGCATCCTGCCAGACCTTGATGAACTCGAGGCAGACCTCTCCTCTCGTCTTGCCGGCGACCCAGTAGTCGGCGTCGGTTGAGAACGTCAGCGGCACTTTGTTCTCATAGGCATTCTTCAGGCTGGCCACGGTCCGCTGATACGCCTGTGGCGATACCGGATGACCGGCGAGTCCCATCGGCGTTTCTGTCCCTGCCCTCCAGACACCCTTTTGCGCCATCAGCTTGTGCATCTCGTCGTTGAGGCCGCTCGAGTGCGCGATAGACCAGATGCCCGCCTCGATCGCGCTTCGCGCGCCGTTCACGGTCTGCACGTGGCCTTCGACCCTCAGTCCGGCCTTGGCCGCCTCGGCGATGATGAACCGGATCTCGTCGGCCGTGTACGCATAGGGCTTGCAGTCCACGCAGATCTTGATCACCCGCGCGCCGAACAGGATGTTCTGGCGAATCGCCTTGACCATTTCGTCCCGCGTATCGGCGTCGAGATATTCCGGATAGACGATGTTGTGGTCCTTCGCCATTTCGGGCGTCGGATAAAACTGCCCGCCCATGCCGCCGATGATGATTCCCGAATTGATGATCGTCGGACCCGGAATCCAGCCCTGCTCGATAGCCTGACGCAGCGCCGTGTCGGCGTAATTGCCGTTGTTCCCCATGTCGCGGACGATGGTGAAACCGGACGCGAGCATCTGGATCCCGTTCGACGCCGCCTGAATGGCACGGAGGGCCGTCGAGTCCTGGACGTACGTGAAGTAATAGACGTTGTTCTCCGGCTCGGGCTTGTAGGTCAGCGCCAGATGGTTGTGCGCGTCGACCAGTCCGGGCATCACCGTGAGCTTCGAGAGATCGACCACCTGCGCGCCCGGCGGCGGCGCGAGGTTCGCGCCAACCTCCCGGATGCGCGTCCCCTCCACGATGATCGTCTGGTTGGTTCGCACGGTGCCCGCTTCGGGATCGAGCAGCCGGCCCGCGCGGATGACGGTGACCTGCGGCGGCGGCTGCGCAGGCGCCTGAGCCGGCGTCTGGGCGTGGGTGGCCGCGACGAACGAGAGACCGACGGCAGCAAGGATCAGGACGCGTGGCATGGGGATACTCCGGTGACATCTGACATCTGACATCTGGGAATCCGTAATCTCATCTGGAATCCGGCACTCTGGGACTCTGAAATCTATCGGGGAATCTGGAATCTATCCGAGAATCTGAAAACTGCAAGTCTGGAATCTGGGGCCCCGGATCCCAGATTCCGGATTAGATTACAGACTCCCGGATGTCAGCATTCAGATAACACGAACGCCCCAAGGAGCCCGTCATGAGAATTGGTGTTGCCCTGGCCGTCATGTTCGCGGTCCTGGCCGCGTCCGGGTCCGGCCTCGAGGTGCGTGCCGGCGGCCAGGAGACGCAGGCGCAACCGAACGCGCCGCGTCCGCGCGTCGTGGTCGGCCGCTCCAAAGTCGCGACCAAGTTCGGCATCGTCGCGGCGAGCCAGACGCTGGCGGCGCGCGCGGGAGCCCAGGTCCTCGAGCGCGGCGGCAACGCCGTCGACGCGGCCATTGCGACCAACGCGGTGCTCGGACTCGTCGAGCCGCACTACAACGGCATCGGCGGTGACGCGTTCGCGATCTACTACGAGGCCAAGACCGGCAAGCTGTACGGCCTCAACGCCGGCGGCTGGGCCCCGAGTGGCCTGACCCCCGAGCTCGTGCGGTCCAAGGGCAACACACGCATGCCCGGCAGCGGCATCTATACGGTGACCGTTCCAGGCGCAGTCAAGGGGTGGGAAATGCTGCGCGCGCGGTTCGGCAAGCTGCCGATGGCCGAGATCCTCGCGCCCGCGATCTTCTACGCCGAAGACGGCTTTCCCGTGAGCGACGTGATCGCCAACGCCTGGAACGGATCGCAGCGGAAGCTCGAGACCGGACCGCACGCCGCGCCGGTCTTCCTGATGAACGGCCGCGCGCCGCGATCGGGCGAGGTCTTCAAGAACCCGGACCTCGCGAAGACGATGCGCCTGATTGCCGATCGGGGCGTGGCGGGATTCTACGACGGTCCGACCGCCGCGGCCATACTCGCGGTTTCGAAAGAGCTCGGCGGCACGATGACCGCCGCGGATCTCAAGGAGTACCAACCGGAGTGGGTGGATCCGATTTCGACGACGTATCGCGGCTGGACGGTCTACGAGCTGCCGCCGAATACGCAGGGCATCGCCGCGCTGATGATGCTCAACCTCATGGAGAAGTTCCCGCTTGGTGAACATGGTCTCACGAGCCCCAAAGCCCTCCACGTGATGATCGAGGCGAAAAAGCTGGCCTACGCGGACATGATTCGCTACGTCGCCGACCCGACAGTCTCGAAGGTGCCCACCGAGTCGATGCTGAGCAAGACGCACGCGGACGCGCGCGCAAAGTTGATCGACCCGGCCAAGGCGGCATGTAGCGTCGAGCCGTCCAAGTTCAGCGGTCTCACCGACGGCGAGGGCGGCGACACGATTTATCTGTCCGTCATCGACCGGGACGGCAACATCGTCTCGCTGATCCAGAGCCTGTATTCGTCGTTTGGCAGCGGGATCGTGGCGCCCGGCACGGGCGTGATGCTGCACAACCGGGGCGCGCTGTTCACGCTCGAAGACGGGCACCCCAATCAGATCGCGCCGCGGAAGCGGCCCCTCCACACGATCATCCCGGCGTTCATGTCGAAGGGCGACGTGAAGATCGGATTCGGCATCATGGGCGGCTTCAACCAGGCGCAGGCGCACGCGCAGTTCGTCTCGGACGTGGTGGATTTCGGCCTCGACGTGCAGCAGGCGCTCGAAGTGGGCCGGTTCACGAAGGGATCGTTCAGCGGATGCGATGTCGACGTGGAAGCGCTCATCCCGGAGGCGGTGCGCAAGGAGCTGGCCGCGCTCGGCCATCAGGTCCGCACGGTGCAGCCGCGATCGGGCACGTTCGGCTACGGTCAGGCTGTCATGAGCGACGGCACGGGCGTGCACTACGCGGGCTCGGAGCCGCGTCACGACGGCGCGGCGATTCCTGAAGCACCGAAAGTCTTCAAAGGGGGCCAGCCATGACCGGCCGCTTGATCACCGGCGTTCTCGTCGCCAGCGTCCTCCTCGCCGCCGATCGTCCCGCCGGAGCGCGAAGCGCGAAGGCAGACGATAGCCGCGGCTCCGCGCAGGCGGGACGCGCGTTCACGGCGAACTTCGCCAAAGAGGAGTTCGCTGCGCGCCGCGCGCGCGTGTACGAGGCCATCGGGCCGGAGGCCGTGGCACTCATGCAAGGGCTTCCAAGCGTTCACTCGTCGGCCATCTTCCGACAGTCGAACGAATTCTTCTATCTCTCGGGTGTCGTCGCGCCGCAGGCGCTGCTGCTCATGGACGGCGCCGCGAAGAAAAGCATTCTGTATCTGCCGAAGCAGAACACGAGCCGCGCGGCCGTAGAGGGCGACCTCCTCTCGTCGGACGATCCGGCGAAGACCGCCGCGATCACGGGCGTAGACGAAGTCAAGCCGCCCGACCAGCTCGGTGCGGACCTCCAGGCACGGGCGTCCGCGAAGGCGATCTACGTGCCGTTCGCGCCGACGGAAGGCGCGAGCGAAAGCCCGGACGGCGCGCGCCGGCGCACGGCGGACGCGGCCGCCGATCCATGGGATGGCCGACTCAGCCGGGAGGGACACCTGCGCGAGCTGCTGAAAACGCGCGCGCCGTCTCTCGAACAGAAAGACCTGTCGCCGATTCTGAACGAGATGCGCGCCGTCAAGAGCGCCGCCGAGATCGCGCTGATCACGCGCGCCACGAAGATCGGCGGCGAAGCGATTCTCGAAGCGATGCGCAGCACCGCGCCCGGTCTGGCGGAGTACGAGCTCGACGCGCTCGCCCAGCTCATCTTCGTGCGTCATGGCACGCAGGGCGAGGCCTACCGGGCGATCGTCGCCAGCGGACCCGCGGCGATGAACGCGCACCATCGGGCCGGCGACAAGATCATGACCGACGGCGAGCTGGTCCTGATGGACTACTGCCCCGACCTCGGCTATTACCGCTGCGACGTCACGCGCCAGTGGCCCGTGAACGGCACGTTCAGCCCCACGCAGCGTGAGCTGTACGGGTTCTATCTCGGCGTTTACGAAGCGGTGCTGTACGCCATCAAACCAGGCCTGACGTCGCAGCAGATTCTCCAGGCCGCGGTGCCGAAGATGGACGCGATCCTCGCCACCACGAAGTTCTCGAAGCCGATCTACGAGGCCGCGGCGAAGCAGTTCGTCGAACGCTACCGGACCTCGGCGGCGCGCGGCGGCAACCTCGGGCACGCCGTCGGCATGGCCACGCACGACTTCGGCGGCGGCTCGGGCCTGATGCGGCCGGGGCTCGTCTTCACGATCGAACCCGAGTTCCGGATTCCCGACGAGCAGATCTTCATTCGGCTCGAGGACATGATCGTCATCACCGAGTCAGGCGCGACGATCCTGTCGGAGTTCGTGCCGAGAAGTATCGAGGGCGTCCAGAAAGTGATCGCGCAGCCAGGGTTGCTGCAGCAGTATGGGAGGATTAAGTAAGACCTCGGGTCTCTTTTTTAAGGGAACGGAGCAAAAAAGAAACCCGAGGTCTTTCATCGTCCGAAACGGGGTCACGCACTCCGACGCGCGATCATCCGGTACACCGCGAGCAGCAGGATCGCGCCGACGATCGACATGAAGAATCCCGCCGGTTCACCCGGGGCGTAGAGCCCGAGTGCCCCTCCGAGATACCCGCCGACGACGGCGCCCACGATGCCGAGCATCATGGTGATGAGAATGCCGCCCGGGTCCTTGCCGGGCATCACCAACTTCGCGAGCGCGCCGACGATCAACCCGAAAATGATCCAGCCGAGGATCCCGAACATGGCTCGCTCCTTTTTTTACTTGCTCGCGGGGCCCCACCCCCGCTCGCCCGCCCTGCGGCGCTCGCCGACTCGCTCTCTCGGGCGGCCTACTATCGCATGAACTTCCCGAGCATTCCCATCACATCGTCGGCGACCGATCCGTCCTTGTTCGAGTCGAGCAGCGGCGCGAGCATGCCGAGCACACCCGGCTGAGCGGCCGCCGGACCACCCATGCGCGAGCCGGCGGTTTGTCGGCTCAACGCACCCATGGCCAGCGCGGCCACCATCGGCAGCATCTGTTTGAGCACGTCGGCGCCGATGCCGGTGCGCGCCGACGCGTGCGCCGCCACCTGACGGCTGACGTCCTTGCTGCCCAGGACGTGCCCCAGGATGCCGTTGCCTTCGTGGACGGTGGACGCATCCAGCATGCTCGCCGGATCGTCGAGGTACCGTTCATGTCCACCGCCCGCCAGGGCGCCCAGCAGCCCTTCGAGGCCGTCCGGCTGCGCGGTGTTGCGTGACAGACCGGCCGCGAGGGCGGGCAGCAGCTGCCCGACCGCCGCGGCCGTTTGGCCCTGATCCAGCCCGAAGTTCCGACCCAGCTCCGCGACGGCGGCGCCGTCACGGGCATTCAGTACGGTCTGCAACAGGTCCATAGTGATCTCCTTACGCGGCCGGGATTTTCAGCACCTGTCCCGGCTTGATGGTGTTCGGATCCTTCAACTGATCCTTGTTGGCGTCGAAGATCCGCATGTAGCTGTTCGCGTCGCCGTAGAACTGCTTGCTGATCTTGGACAGCGTGTCGCCCGACTGCACGGTGTACGCCTGCTCCTTCGGCTTGGGCGCCGGAAGGCTGGAATCGATGGTGATGTCAGCCATCAGGTCCCCATACGTCTTGTCCACCGACTTGATGGCCGTCCAGACATAGCCCTTTGCCGTTTCGTTCGGCGCCGCGCCCTTGATGAACAGCTTATTGTCCTGGATGTGCAGGTTCTGCAGCTTGACGCCCTGCTCTTCGATCGTCTTGAGCGCCGAGGAATACTTCGTCTTGAGTTCTTCGAGGGTTGCCATTGAGGTGTTCCTTTCCCGAGAGGGCGACGCTTGGGGGAGCAGCTGCGGCGCCGAAGAGAACCATCATATCTTTAGGCGTTCGTCACGCTCCTCCTTTTTTCTTCTGCAGGTAGGCTGCTCGAAGGGCCTCGACCAGGCGATCGTCCACCAGTCCGGCGGCGTTGCCTGCGTAGCTGAGGCTGCGATCGGCACGAAACTTGTCAACCGCCGCGATGGTCTCCTCGTCGTAACGTCCGAGTTCGCGCGACACCTGCTGAGCCTCAGCGGCAAGCTTGTCGTACTGCGCGCGGTCTGTCTTCTGCAGCTCGCGCATCTTGTCCGGGTTCATCGAGGCGGGCTCCGGAAACGCGGTGAGCGTCGGCCGCCAGTAGCCCAGCGCATGCAGCATGCGCTTGAGCTCGATCACGTCGGCGCCGTCGATGCGCGAGAAGCTCCGGTAGCCGAGACGGCGCGCGGTCGCGTAGTAGATGCGCTTCATTTCGGCAACGGGCTCGGCGTGCTCACCGACTTCGATGGCGAGCGCGATGTAGTCGCCGCCACGTCCGGGATTGGCCGGATCGGCGATCTTGATCGCCGCCGACTGCAGATTGCCCCAGCGGCGATCGCCGCCCTTTGCCTGTCCGGCTTCGAGCGCGAGGATCATCCGCTCGGCCAGCGGCCACCCCGATCCGTCGGTCGCCTCGAAGATCGCGGCCACCGCATCCACAACTTCAGGACCAACCATGATGTTGGCCTGCACGGTGTAGTTGCGCCCTTGCCGGCTGCCCGCCCAGTTGCCGTTCGACTTGCCGGTGTGCGCCGCCGACCGACCCTTCATGTCGATCAGGCCGACTTGTCTGGATTCGCGCTGTGCGTCGTTCGACAGAAGCTCCTGGAGCGCGGCCGGAGGTTCGACCCCTTTCGCGAGCAGATCGAGTCCACGCGGCCCGTACTCGACCATCGTGGACGCCTGCGTGCAGACGGCACCGACACCCGCACGCACATGCGGAACCGCACGCCCGACGAACGGCACGCGCGTCGTCACCGCGGCCCCGGACTGATTCGTCGCGGGATCGATCGCGCAGAGCGAGAACGTCGAGTATTGCGGGTGGCCGTCGTTGTTCAGCGGAACACCATCGGCCGCCCGTTGCTGGGCGGTGCCGGCTGGCGACAGCAGAATGGCGACGGCGATGGCCGTGAACGCCGACGAGAGATGTCGAGACATGGTGGGCTCCCGCGACATTCTAGTGTCCCGGCCGCGTCGGTTGTCATGCGAATTCATGAGGCCCGCACAGTCACTTGCCAAGGGCAAGAGCATGAACCACGAAGAACACGAAGGGCACGAAGGGAACCCCGACAGGTGTGCGAGAGATTTGAGACACCCGCTGACCTGGCGAGCCCGGCTTCGCCGGGCTGCGGTGTGCGGAAGACCCGCGACCCGACAAGACGTGGGACAGCTAAAAGGTCTTGTCGGTCGCGGGTCTTCCGCACACCGCCTCGCCGCCGCAGGCGGCCGCCAGGTCAGCGCCGTCTTCGTGTCCTTCGTGAGCTTCGTGGTTCACGCTCTTGTCGAGAGCAACGCGTCTCGGTTGCCGCCTCACTCGCGGGCCGGGCCGAGCTCCTTTTACTTCGTCTGATTCACCGTAAAGGTCTGCCCCGCAATCGTCATTGTGCCGGCTCGCTTTTTCGGGGGTCCGCCGTACGGTCCGACTGAATAATTCACCGTGCCGTCGCCGGTGCCGCTCGACCCGCCGGCAATCGTGATCCAGCTGACATTGCTTACCGCCGTCCAGGTGCAACCGGCGCCGGCGCTGACCGACACGCTGGCCGTTCCGCCCGTCCGTGTGAAGCTCGCGCTGGTCGGCGCGATCGACATGGAGCACGTCGCGGCGCCGCTTTGATTGACCGTGAACGTGTGTCCAGCGATCGTCATCGTGCCCGACCGTGGCGACGAAGAGGTGTTGGCGTCCACGGAGTAGCCGGCGCTGCCGTTCCCGCTTCCGGGCGATCCTGATGTGACGTGGATCCATGACGCATTGGCCACGGCCGTCCACTGACAGCCGGCTTGCGTGGTGACGCCGACGCTTCCCGTGCCGCCGCCGGCCGCGAAGCTCTGGCCGGTCGGAGCGATTCCGAAGGTGCACGGCGGCGTGGTGGACGCGATTCGGCTCACCGAGCCGCCGAGGTTCACGACGTACAGCTCGCCGGCTTCGTCCTCGCCGAACGACGAGATGCTCATCGTCGTGTCGAGCAGGACGGATTGCGTGCTGCCGTTCCATCCCAAGATCTCGCCCGAGCAGAAGTCGCCGTAGACGTAGGTCCCGTCCGGAAGCGCGCCTTGCGAGCCGCGATAGACGTATCCGCCGGTGATCGAGCAGCGGCCGCCGGAATGCGTGTAGTCGAAGACCGGGAAGATGAGACCAGTCGCGTCACAGTCCGTCGTGCTGGTGCAGTCGAAGCCTTCGAACCGGTCCCAACCGTAGTTGCCGCCGCTCACGATCGGCGTGTCAACCTCCTCGAACGCGCCTTGTCCCACGTCGGCCAGCCAGAGTTGCCCCGAGTCGCGGTCGAAGCTGAAACGCCACGGATTCCGAAGGCCATACGCGAAGATCTCGTCCTCCCCGTTCGTCGAGCCGAAGAACGGGTTCGTCGAGGGTGAGCTGTACGGATCGGGCCCTGACGGGGTGTCGATGTCGATACGCAGCAGTTTTCCCAGAAGCGCGTTGAGATTCTGGGCGTTGTTCGACGGATCGTTGGCGCTGCCGCCGTCGCCGACACCGATGAACAGGTAGTTGTCCGGCCCGAACGCGAGCATGCCGCCGTTGTGGTTCGTGAAACTCGGATGCGGAATCGTCAGGATCACGGTCTCGGCCGGGTCGGCGACGTTCGGGTTCCCCGAGACGCCGTATTCGGCGATGACCAACGTGCCGTCGGCGATTCGCGTGTAGTAGACGAAGAACCGGCCGTTGTTTTCGTACAGCGGATGGAACGCGAGCCCGAGCAGCCCCTGCTCCCCGCCCGACACGATGCGTGACCGGATGTCGAGAAAGACCGTGGGCGTGGACGCCCCAGACTGAAGGACTTTGATGATCCCCGCGCGTTCGACGATGAAGAGCCGGTTTGATCCGTCGCCGGCGTGGCCGACGAACAGCGGACTCGAGAGACCGCTCGACACGACCGGCACGAGCTGGATTGCTGCGAGCAGAGGAACTGTCAGACAGAGAATGGCCGCAGCGATCGCGCCGGCCAGGGCATTCAGGGATTTCACGAGCGGGCTCCTTTCGGGACGTTGGGGAGCCCGACGGTCAACACTAGCTCAGATCGACGACGGGTGCGACGACTTTTCCACGGCCTCGAGGATGTGGCGATATCATGCACGGCCACGCCGGATATGCCGGACTTGCATCCTCAGGTTCTTCATGTCGAGACGCCGACGCATGGACGAGTGCTGTACGACGACACGGCCGGATCGACGGCCGGCCTCATGGTCGTTCTGCACGGCTACGGACAATCGGCCGCCGACGCGTTCGCCGACGTGGGGTTGATTCCGGGCATCGAGCGCTGGCGCGTCGTCGCGCCTCAGGCCCTGCACCGTTTCTATACGCGCGACCAGCAGAAGGTCGTGGCGAGCTGGATGACGCGCGAAGATCGCGAGAAGGCAATCGCCGACAACATCGAATACGTCGGCCGGGTGATCGATCGCGTCGGCATTGGCGGCGCGCCGGTCGTGTTCGCCGGCTTCTCGCAGGGCGCGTCGATGGCCTATCGCGCAGCCCTCCTGGGTCGCCATCCGGCGGCCGCCGTGATTGCGCTCGGCGGCGACATTCCGCCGGAAGTCCGGGCGCGCGCGGAAACCGGTGGCGCGACAGCGCCCTGGCCCGCAGTACTGATCGGCGCGGGTGTTCGTGATCAGTGGTTCAGCGATCGGCTTGGGGGCGACCTTGCGTTCCTGACGGCTCACCACATCGCGCACGAGGTGGTCCGATTCGACGGAGCGCATGAATGGACGACGGAGTTCGGCGCCGCCGCTGGCCGCTGGTTGAGCACGATCGCATGACACAGAATGACCGGGCATTTGCGAAGGAAGGGCCGGCGTTCGCGGAGGTCGAACGGTTGAGTCCGATCGACTGGCCGAAGTGGGACGCCGCGGCCGCGAGGCTGGCGCACGACCTCGCCGGCGCGGCCGATCTCCCGCGACGCATCCACCATCTGTATCTGCCCGTCATGTTCTTCTGCGCGGCGCAGGCGCGGCAGACCACCGGCCGGCCGTGCCTGGTCGGGATTCAAGCGCCGCAGGGCGCGGGAAAGACGACGCTCGTGACACACCTGCTCCGGCAACTGCCGGCGCTGGGACTCACAGGCGCGGGCGTATCGATCGACGATTTCTACCTCACCCGCCCGGAACAGCTCAGCGTGGCGGCGTCTCATCCCGGCAACCCGTATCTCGAACACCGCGGATACCCGGGCACACATGACGTCGATCTCGGCGCGACGACGCTCGCCGCGTTGCGGGGGTTGGGACGCGACCCCGACGCCGGCTCGAGTCATGTCCGCGTGCCGGTGTACGACAAGTCCGCGCACGCCGGACGCGGCGACCGCGCCCCCGAGTCCGCGTGGCGCGACGTGGCGGGACCGATCGACGTCGTCTTCGTCGAAGGCTGGATGCTCGGCTTTTCGCCGGTGCCGGCGTCGACGCTCGGCGACGCGCGCCTCGCCGCTCCGAATCAGGCGCTCACGGCCTACGACCGCTGGCACCGGCTGCTCGACGCCTTCGTCGTCATTCGCGCGACCGATCCGCACTTCGTGCTGCGGTGGCGTGTGGAAGCCGAAGACGCGATGCGCGCAAGCGGCCGGCCTGCGCTCGACCGCGCCGCAATCGAAGACTACATCCAGCGCTTTCTGCCGGCGTACGCGACCTACGGCGGCGCGCCCGCGCACATCGAGCCGGAGCGGCAACTGACGCTGTGGCTCGATGAAAAAAGACGTGTGACGAAAGCGCCCTGAAAAGGCGTTCGTGTCACCTTTCTTTTCTACCGCGACTGCCGGATCGAAACGCTCTGCCCGCCGATCGTGATCCGTCCGCCCCTTGTGCCCAGCCGTCCCTCGCGCTGGGCGACGATGTAGGTCACCGCGCCGCTGCCGCTGCCGCTCGCCCCGCCAGTGATGGAGATCCAGGACGAGTTGCTGACGGCCGTCCAGTCGCAGCCCGGGTCGGCGGTGATGGTCACAATGCCAGTGCCGCCGGTCCGGGTGTAGGTGGCCTGGCTGGGTGAAATGGCGACGGCGCACGCGGCTGTGCCGTTCTGCGCGACTGTGAACGTGCGGCCGGCAATGGTCATGGTGCCCGTGCGCGCCGCCGCGGACGTGTTCGCGTCAATCGTGTAGGCGACGTTGCCGTTGCCGGTGCCACTCGCTCCTGCCGTGATGCGGACCCAGGACTCGTTCGAGCTCGCGGTCCAGGAACAGCCCGACCCGCCCGTGACCGCCACCTCGCCGCTTCCGCCGGCCGCGGCCGCGTTGCGGCTGGTCGGCGAAATCGAAAACGTGCACGGCGGCGGCAACGTGGACGCGATGCGGCTGACGGAGCCGTTGTGGTTCACGACGTAGATCTCGCCGTTTTCGTCCTCCCCGAACGACGAGATGCTCATCGTGGTGTCGAGCTCGAGGGTCTGAGCCGAGCCGTTCCACGAGAAGATCTCGCCCGAACAGAAATCGCCGTACACGTACGTGCCGTCGGGCAACGCGGCCTGGGAGCCGCGGTAGACGTATCCGCCGGTGATCGAGCACCGGCCGTTTCCGTGGGTGTAATCCACGATCGGCAGGATGAAGTTCGACGGGTTGCAGAGGAACGGATCGACACCCGTACACGCGGTGCCTTCATAGACGCGCCAGCCGTAGTTGCCGCCGGCGACGACCGGCATGTTCACTTCCTCCCGGGCGCCCTGCCCCACGTCGGCCAGCCAGAGCTGGCCGGTGAAGCGATCGAAGCTGAACCGCCACGGATTGCGAAGGCCGTAGGCGAAGACCTCGCCGCGCGCGTTGGCCATGTTGACGAACGGGTTGGCGGGCGGCGAGGCGTACGGCAGCCCGCCGCCCGCGTTCACGTCGACCCGGAGGACCTTGCCCAGCAGCTCACCGAGATCCTGCGCGTTGTTGAACGGATCATTCCCGCCGCCGCCGTCACCGACGCCGATGTACAGGAAACTGTCCGGCCCGAACGCCAGCATGCCGCCGTTGTGGTTTCCGAAGCTCGGGTGCGGAATGACGAGAAGGATCCGCTCCGCGGGATTCGCGACGTTTCGGTCTCCCGTCAGGTTGTACTCCGCGATGACGACCGCGCCGTCGCCGGCGCGCGTGTAGTACACGAACAACCGGCCATTGTTTTCGTGCAGCGGGTGAAACGCCAGCCCGAGCAATCCGCGCTCGCCGCCGGCCAGGACGCGGGAACGGATATCGAGGAACATGCTCGGTGAAGAACTGCCGGACGGCAGCACGCGGATGGTCCCGCGCTGCTCGACGATGAAAAGGCGGTTGGAACCGTCGCCGGCATGCGTCAGGAACAGCGGGTCGACGAGGCCGGACGACACGAGCGGCACGAGCTGGATCGCGGCCAGCAGCGGCACCGACATTCCCAGCACCGCCACGGCGACCGCGGCGCAAAACACGTTCAGACACTTCACGGCAGCTCCAGTGGGACCCGAAACCCACAGTAGCCCAGATCGCAGGCTGCTGCGCAGCCTCAACGTTGAACGTTGAACTTCGAAGTTCGACGTTTGAAGTTCAGGTTGCTGAGTTCTTCAGCAACCTGCTACCCGCCCATCACTCTTTGATTTTTGGGAAGAATGGCGTCGGCCCAGATCTCGTAGCCGCGCTCGGCCGGATGGAGACCGTCATACATGACGTCCGATGACGCGCGGCTCTTCACGCGTCCAGTTTCGTCGGCTTTTTCAAGTGATGCCCCGCGGCGTCCTGGTAGGCCTTCGCCAGCGCCAGGAGCTCCATCTCGCCGAACGGCCGCGCGAAGAACGTCGCGTTCGTCGGCGTGCCAGCTGCCGTGAAGCCGTTCGGTACGTTGATCGCCGGATAGCAGGCCAGGTTCGCCATCGTCGAGTGCCGCTGCGCGGGACCTGGCGGCCGTGCCGGTTCGCCGGCTCCGCGTCCGCGTCCGCCGCCCTCGCCGCGTCCAGCCGCGCCGCCCGCTCCCGCACCGGCCGCACCAGCCGCGGCGGTCGTCGGATCGGCCGCCGGATCGGCCGGGTCGCCGCCGCGCCCGCGGCCACCGCCCCCGCCCCCCGCGTTGGACGCGGCGAGGTAGACGTCGACGTCAGCCGTGGCGGCGGCGAGCTCCGTCATCATCATCATCCGCAGGCGCTGCGATTGCAGGTATTCGACGGCGGGCACCAGTCGAGCCGTCGGCCGCGTCCCGCGCCGCGATCCGGCCATCTGGCCCTTCCGCGTCATCTCGTCGAAGAACACCGCCGACTCGACGCCGAGACCGCTGACGTTCGTCTGCGACACGGGGATCGTCATCGGAATGAACTTCGTCACACCGAGCGATCGCAGGGTGTCGAGCATTTTCTGCGCGTTGTCCTTCACGACGCCCGCCGGCAGATCGTCGAACGATTCCTTGATGTAGCCGACACGCAGCTTCCGGATGTCGAGCTGCGCGTTCCAGTTGAACGGGATGTCCGAGACGCTCATGTCGCGGCCGTCCGGCTTCGCGACCGCCTGCATCACGATCGCGCAGTCTTCGGCATAGCGGCAGATCGGCCCCAGCCGATCCTGCGTCCATGAGAGCGCCATGACGCCGTACCGGCTGATGCGGCCGAACGTCGGGCGCAGTCCGGCCAGGCCGCAACGCGCCGAGGGGCTCAGGATCGAACCGCTCGTCTCGGTGCCGATACCGAACCCCACGCATCCGGCCGCCGTGGCCGATGACGGACCCGCGGAGGATCCGCTGGAGCCCTGCGACGGATCCCACGGGCTGTTCGTGCGACCGCCGAACCACTGATCGCCCGCCGCAAGCTCGCCGGTCGTCAGCTTGGCGATCAGCACCGCCCCGGCGTCGCGGAGCATCTCGACGACGCTCGCGTCGTAGTCGAAGACCTGATCTTTGAACGCCGCCGATCCCCACGTCGTCTTGTAGCCCTTGACCGAGATGATGTCTTTGGCACCCCAGGGAATGCCGTGGAGCGGGCCCTTGTATCTGCCCGCGGCAATCTCTGCGTCGGCTTTCTTCGCTTCCGCGCGGCCCAGATCGTCAAGGAACGTGACGACGTTGTTCAGTTTCTCGTTGTACCGGTGCAGACGCGCCAGGTACATCTCGGTCAGCTCGAGAGACGACACCTGTTTCGTGCGGATGAGCTCCGCGAGATGCCGCACGGGCCAGAACGCGACGTCTTCCAGATTCGCCGGCCGCTTCACGGCAGGCGCCGGGCTCAGACGGAACGGGAGCTTCGTCTTGTTCACCTGGATGCCGGGCGCGAGCGCGCTGAAGTGGAACGGAGGCGACACGTCGTTCGGGATGTGAATCTTGCGGAGTTCCTCGAACCGGTTCAGGTTCTGATTCGCCGTCTGCACGAGCGCCTGCCGATCGGCTTCCGTCGCCTCGATACCCGAGAGCTTCAGTGCTTCGGTCACCATCGCGACCGTGACCCGTTGGGTCTGCGCGTCCTGCATTCGCGCCCAGATGATGCCGGGCGCGAGCGTGGAGCCGAGACCGATGCTCGCGAAATGAGCCATGAACCGACGCCGGGTTTCGTCAAGTGTGGACATGTTGGAAGCCCTCGGTGTGCGGCCAATTGTAATGACAACCCGGCGCGATCTCAGGCTTTTTTCAGGTTTTCGTCAGGGCCCCGACAGGACTTCGCGCGCCATGCCCCGTACGCTGCCGGAGAGGTCAGACGGCCGAATGGCTCGCGCCTGGCACCTCGATGAGGTGAGACATGGAGAGGCTGAATCGGAAGTGGAACATGCGGCTCGTCACCGCGGGCACGTATGCCGGCATCGTGGTTCTCTCGCTTGCCGCCGCGGCGCCCGCCTGGAGCCAGACGCCGGTACCGCCGCGCGTGACGCGGGAAGTCAACCTGTCCGGACCGCGTTTCGGCATGACGCTGCTGAGCCCCAGCACCGTCGACGCCCTCAAGGAGCGCAACGTCACGGTCGGCCCCATCGTCTCGCAGTTCGGCTGGCAGTTCGAGCGGCGTCTCTACACGAGCAACGAGGGCGTCTCGGCGCTCATGGAATGGGTCCCCTTGCTCTCGGGGCTCGAACAGGGCGCCGCGCTGCCGTCGCTCAACTGGCTCGTCGGCGTGCGCACCGCAAGCGGCGCGGAATTCGGGATCGGTCCCAATATCACGCCCGTCGGCACGGGCCTGGTCTTTGCGGCCGGGGTGACGGTGCGGTCGGGCGCCCTCAACGTCCCGCTCAACTTCGCCCTCGCGTCGTCCAAGTCCGGCGTGCGCATCAGCATCATGACGGGGTTCAATATCAGAAAGTAGACAGCGTCTGAAAAGCACATCGGGTATCGGGCAATCGGGTAATTGGGTAATTGAGTAATTGATCACCAATTACCCAATTTCCAATTACTCAATTACCCAATGTGGTTTTCCAGACCCGTCGTTCCGACACGTGCTGTTCACTCCCCCCGTGGACAGCTCACTTTTCTCACTTGCCTTCCGTGAAAGACATCCATCGGAATGCGGTGCGTGTCGAAGACGCGGCCGATCAGCTCGAACAAGGTCGGGTCGTAGGCGTTGAACTCGTCGGGTGAGTCCACCTTGAGGTTTCCTGAAAAGCACTCGGGGTAGTTCGAAAAGAACCACCACTGCACGCCTTCCGCCCAGTACTCGCTGGCATTCGTCGTCGCGTAGTGTTTGCGTCCGTCGGCACCGACGTACTTTCCGGCCGCCATCGCGGCCTCGTAGGCCTTCTGAATCTCCGCGTACATGCCGGAATCGACGGTGCGGATGGCGCCGCCCATGATCGCGTGCGCGAACTCGTGCACGAAGATGTGCTCGCCGAAATAGCGCGTGTCCGGATAGCCCAGCAGATTCTCCTCGGCGCCCGTTGTCGGATTGCCGCCGAGTCCACGCGATCGCCACGCGTGATAGTCACGATCGAGCTGGTTGACGGGCTCACCGGGCGGGGCGTCGGGTCGCTTGCGGTTGGCGTACTCCGGGATGTCCGCCGTCATTTCGACTTCGGCAATCACGCCGGTCCGCCACCGGCGCTCGATGAGCGCCTTGCGGAGATCGGGCCGGAACGCCAGCATGGAGTTCACGATGTCGCGAGCCACCATGAGCGCGTCGTCGGGCACCTTCTCGGACGCGATCACCGGGATGCCCTGGGCATCAACGTATTTCTTGTAGAACGGACTCACGCCCAGCGACTCGGGCACCGGCAACACCGTCGCTTTGACGTAGCTTGGAATCAGCTCGACCGGCGCGCCGGTTTTTCGGCGCTGCTCTTCACGCTCTGCCCGTTTCTTTGCGGCAGCTTCCCGGGCTTCCTGCTCGGTTCGGCGCGGCGGCTGCGGCTGCGGAGGTTGCTGTGGCGGCACCTGCGTGCGGGCGGTCGGCACCGCCAGCGCAAGTGCGACAAGACCGGCAACAATCAATGGCGTTCGCGGCACGCTGGCTATTGTCGCGCCCGTCACCGGCCCGGTCGATTGCGTGTACAAAAGCAGACGATGGGCGTCGCCTCTCACCTCGGCATCCAGCTCGACGAATACGACGCCCGGATTCGGACGTTCATTCCGCGCTACGAGCGGATGCTCGACGTCGCCGCAGATGCCGTCGCCAGTCTGAAGGGCCGGTCGCCGGTGATCCTCGACCTGGGGATCGGGTCGGGCGCACTCTCGGCGCGGTGCCTGACCCGGTTGCCCGCGGCACGCATCGTCGGGCTCGATGAGGACCGGGGGATGCTGGAGCTGGCCCGGCGGCGTCTCGGGACGAAATTGACCGCGGTGGCTGCGAGCTTCCTCACGGCGGAGCTGCCCCGATGCGACGCCGTCGTCGCGTCATTGGCGCTGCACCACATTGCGACACCGGCACTCAAGTCAGCCCTGTACGAACGCTGTTTCGCCGCCCTGAAACCGGGCGGCGTCCTGGTCAGCGCGGATTGCTACCTCGCGCCGGCCGCAGCCGATCGAGCCCGCCATCGCGAGGCCTGGCGGCGCTATCTGATACGAACGTACTCACGCCTCGAAGCCTCTCGATTCCTGCGCGCCTGGGCCAGGGAAGACACGTACTTCGCGCTTCCGGTGGAGCGCGCGCTTCTTCACCAGGCCGGGTTTACGACCGACGTCCGGTGGCGACGCGACAGCTTCGCGGTGATCGCCGGCATTCATGGATGACCTTTTCTCTACGGGCGTGCGACAATCGTTCAGCATGATGATTTTGGGCAAGACGATCCTGGTCAAGGGCGAAGTCCGTGTTCGTGAAGATCTCACCGTCGAGGGTCGAATCGAAGGACCGGTCTGGTGCGAAGATCGCGCCGTCACCGTTGCGTCGTCGGCGCACGTGGTTGGCGACATCATCGCGCGCGACATCACCGTCTTCGGGAACATCGCGGGCCAGTTGCTCGCCACGGATGTCGTGGACGTCCGGGCCGAGGCGACAGTCACGGGCCGGATCGTCTCGAAGCGATTCATTCTGAACGACGGCGCGCATTTCACCGGCCGCGCCGAGCCGCAGCACATCGACACCGCGTTTCGTGTCGCGCGCTACCAGCGCGAACACAAGAATCAGGACGACGCGAGTCGCTGACGTCGCAAACGGCGGCTTCGCTGGTATACTGTCGCCGCTCCTCCAGCATCCCCACGCGGGTTCGGCGCATTTCCCCAAGGCGTCGTTTCTGCAATTTGCCTGGACGGAGGAGCGTGTGCCTGACGCATTCGGCGATGCTGACAATTCCGTAACGAACAAACCAACCACGATCGACGAGCGCGGCGCCAGCCATTTCCTGCCGGCACTGCTCGACGCCGATCGCAGCATTCCGGATTTCATCGCGTGCGCCATCGGCGTTCGGCGAGCCGGTACTCCGACCGACGATCGTAGTGGCGCCAGACGGCGCCAGCCCGAACCGCGACCAGACGCCGATCAGGTGACGGAACCGAGAACCGCGCAGGTCATCGAGCGGCTGCAGGCCGCGGGGCGCGACAGCGGCCGCATCCGGGAGGCGACGCTCGCGCGCGAGTTCGGCATCGATCCCGCGCACCTGGGCCGGCTCCTGCGGAAGGCAACCGGACTGGGATTTCGCGACTGGAGCCTCGGGATCCGGATGCGCCTCGCGGTGCGTGCGCTTGCCGAGACCGACCTGCCGGTGAAAATCGTCGCGCTCGAAAGCGGCTTCACCAGCACGGCGCAATTCGACCGCGGGTTCCGCCGCCTGTTCGGCATGACACCCGGAGAATTCCGACGCTTCGTCTGCGGCAGGTCGCGGCGATCGGCGTAGCGCGCGGGCGCTACTCCTGACGCAGCAATTTCACCGGATCGACACGCATGGCCCGGCGCGCCGGCCGCCAGGACGCCATCGTGGCAACTGCCGTGAGCACGACAACGACGAGGCCGACGGAGATGGGATCCGTCGGCTCGACTTCGTACAGAAGCGTCCGCATCACGCGCATGAGTACCATCGCGAGCGCGACGCCGGCGACCAGGCCGAACGCCGTCAGGCGCAGGCCATTGCCGAGGATCAGGCGGCCCACGGATTCAGGCCGCGCACCCAGCGCGAGCCGAATGCCGATCTCGCGATGCCGCTGCACGACGGCATATGAGAGGACGCCATAGATCCCGGCCGCGGCGAGCACGAGCCCGAGCGCCGCGAAGACGACCATCATCATCAACACGAGTCGCGGGCGCGCGACGGCGTCGGCAAACAGACGCTCGACCGGCTCGAGCCGCCAGAGCACGACACGCGAATCCGTTTCGTGAACTGCCGATCCCAGTCGCGCGACGGTCGCGGCGACGTCGGTCGATCGGACCGCGAACGTGCGGTATTCGACAATGGCACCCGACCGGACGCTTTTCGGTGGCGGCAGCCCTACCGGCCGCCTGAGCGGCTGGTAGATCTCGAAACTGCCGGTCGAATCGTCGAGGCTCATCTGTCGCACTTCGCCGGCCACGCCGACGATCGTGAGCCAGTTCTCTCCTTCCCACCGGATTTGCTGACCGACGGCGCCGCCGCGTGGCCAGAAACGATCGGCGAACGACTGGCTGAGGATCACTCGGTCGGCCGGTTCGTCCCCGCCGAAGGTACGACCCGACTGGATGGGCAGGCCGATCGTCTCGAAGTAACCGGGCCAGACTTGATAGATGGGCACCACGAGCTCTTCGCTCAACTCACCAGGCCGATCCGCTCGCTCGAGTTTCCCGAAGTTGACCATGTTCGATGACGGCGGCAGCGCGCCGGCTGTGACGCCGGTGACTCCCGGCAGGTTTGCCGTTCGGTCGATGAGGCGTTGAGTGAATTCGTCGCGCGCGTAGGGATCGGCATAGCCGGCCGCGGGCAGGCCGATTCGCAGGGCAATCAGGCCATCGGTGTTGAACCCTCGATCGACGGACTGAAGCTTGACGAGACTTCGCGCCATCAGCGCGGCGCCGACGAGCAGCACGATCGCGAGCGTGACTTCGCTGACAACCAGTGCGCTCCTCAGACGCCGCGCGCCCTTCGATCCGGCGACCGACCGCGAATGGCGCTTGAGGGCGTCCGAGATGCCGGCGCGCGACGCCAGCCAGGCTGGCGGCAACCCGAACAGCGCGGACGCAACGAGACCGACGAGGGCGGTGAACAGAATCGCCCGCGCGTCGAGATCAATGGCGTTCATGCTCGACTGCCGGAACGCCTCCGGCACCATTTGAAGGGTCAGCTGCAGCACGAGCCCGGCGACCGCGAGTCCGGCGACGGCCCCGACGGCGCCGATCAGCAAATGCTCCACGAGCGTCTCCCGCACGAGATCGCCTCGCGACGCACCCAGGGACGTCCGGACGGCGTAGTCCCGCGCGCGCGCGAGCGTGCGCGACAACGACAGGTTCGCGAGGTTGGCGCAGACAATCAACAGCAGGAATGCCACGGCGCCCCCGAGCACGAAGAGCGACAGCCTGAGTTTTTCCTCGATCAGCTGACCTGACGCCTGGAGCATCGCGGTGCGTCCGGCTGGACCGCCGGCGCGGCGGTTGAGCTCCGCGCCGCGCGCCTTGACCTGGCTAAAGACGACGTCAGGCGGCACGTTGCCCCGGCGAAGCGCCAGGACCTCGAGCCGGGTTGGCAGCCCCTGGACATCGGTCGGTGGCGCGTCGATGTCCAGCGGCATCCAGAAAGCTGCGGTTTCGTTTGGAAATCGGAAGCTAGCGGGCATGATGCCGATCACGCTGTACCGGCGTCCGTTGATGCCGAGCTGTCGCCCGACCGCCGCGGGGTCACGCCTGAGCGTGCGGGACCAGAACGGTTCGCTGAGGAGAATGACCTGATCGGTCCCGCCTCGTCCCTCCCCTTCCGCAAACAGCCTGCCCTCGCGCGGGCGAGCGCCGAGCATCTGCAGGAGCCCGGGTGTGACGACGGCGCCCGTGATCATCTCGGCGCCGGACGGGGTGTCGTAGACGAACGACGTGACGTCGTAGCCTTCGAACCGCTCGAACAGATCCGTTTGCTGCCGCCACTCGGCGAGCAGACGGCGATTGAACCCGGGATGGCTGACCTGGCTTCGCGTCTCGAAGTTCCAAATCTCGCAGAGACGATCGCTGTTCGCAAATGGCACGGGCCGCAGCACGAGCGCGTCGAGAATGCTGAAAACGGCCGATGTCACGCCCACGCCGAGCGCGAGCGTCGCAACGGCGATGGCCACCGGGCCTTTGGCTCCAAGAAGGCTTCTGACCGCCAGCCGGAGATCGTGCGCGAGCTTCGTCATGACGGGCCGATCCTTTCGAGGTCGAGGCGCCTGCCGGCCGCCGATCGACACACCGACACGAACACCCATCCGCGCGCGAATAATCGCGACGGCCAGACTCACCGTCTGCACGGCCATCGCGGCGGCGTAACCCACTCGGCCCCGCCGGAGGCGGGCCTCGGCGCAAACCGCGCGCAGGGTTGCGACGCCGTCGTCCTCGATGGCGGACCGGAGCGGTTCGGCGGCAAACACCGCGAGAAACCGAGCAATTCTGGCCGGCGGATCCGGGGCGGATGGCCGATGCATTGATAGCCGATGCATTTGACGTTTACATAGTTGGTTTGGTTGGTGGAGGCGTCTCCGCTGAGCGAGAAGACCGGGCTGTCTAGCTATAATAGACAAATGTGTCTACTATAACTAGACAGGAGGCGCTCATGACCCTCGACCCGGAACTCGTCGCACGTGCGCAGACGGCTGCGTCGGAGCTGGCCGACGCCGACCGCGCCGCGGTCCGGAGCCGCGCCGCGTATCACACGGCCGTTCGCAGGCTTCACCTCGCCGGGCGGATCGCTGCGGGAAATCGCCCAGGTGTTGTCGCTCAGTCACCAGCGCGTTCAGCAGATCGTGAGCGCGGCGGGCGGCAGCTGGTGGCAGCGTGTCTGGCGGTCGCGCAAGATCGGTCCCGATCTGGCCTGTACCTGGTGCGCCCGGCCGGACGCCGAAGTCGAGAAGCTCATCGCGGGACCAAACGTGTACATCTGTGATGCGTGCGTCCGGGCGGCGGAGCGCGCGGTCGCGCGCGAACCGAAGGGCACCGGCCAATTCACAAGTCTGGACAAGAAAACGCCCAAGGCACGCTGCGCATTCTGTTTCCGCCGGCCGGGCCAGGAACGCTCTCTCGTCGCGGCCCCGCCCGGCTATGTGTGCACCGATTGCCTGCGCATCTGCCGCGACATTCTCGGCACGGCCTGAGGAGACATCACCCGCGCGGGGCGGGTGACAGCGTTTTCGAGATTGGCGTAGCGTGTTCCGGAGCCCGACCTTTGCGAGCGCTACTTCTCTCGTGTACGCGCCCGCAGGGCGCTAGGGCAGGCCCCTTGGCCCGCCGTAGCTTCAGCGGAGGCGGCAATCACGCTGCCTTGCGGCAAACAGCGAGCGGGAGGGCGCCGAAACACGCTACGCCGATCTCGAAAACGGAATAGTCAGCCGCTTCGCGTGACGGCTCGCACGATCGCCTGCGGACGCTGGTTCACCGTCAGGAACATCCGTCCGAGGTATTCGCCGATGATGCCGAGCAGGACGAGCTGCGTGCCGGAAAAGACGAGCAGAGCCGCCATGATCGAGCCCCAGCCCACCGGCGGTCCCTGTTTCGTGAAGAACCAGTAGACGACCACGCCTAAGCCGACGAGCCCGGCGGCCGCCAGAGCCATCCCCAGCAACGTCGCGACCCGGAGCGGAAGGATGGAGAAATTCACCCAGGCGCTCAGCCAGAGTCGAATCAGACGGCGGAGCGTATAGGTGCTGTGCCCGGCCTGCCGGGCCAGGTGCTGCACTTCGATCGATCCGATTCGTTGCGTCACCTGCAGCAGCAGCCCGTCGATGTACGGATAGGGCCCGGCGTAACTGACGACTTCTTTCGCGACGAACGCGCTCACGCACCGGAAGCTCGACAGGTAGAAGCCCGTCGGTTTGTCGACGGCCCAGTCGGTCATCTTGTTCGTGAACCAGCTGCCGAGGTTTCGCCACGCCGCGTGCTGCTTGTGCGTGTAGTGGCCGAAGACAACGTCGAGGCCATGGGCGCGTGCGTGCTGCCAGAGCCGGACCGCCTCGCCCGGCGGGTTCTGGCCGTCGTCATCCAGATTCACCAGGTAGTCGCCACGCGCGTGCCGCCAGCCCGTGAGCACGGCGTTGTGCTCGCCGAAGTTGCGTGCGTGCTCCACCAACGTGATCGGCACGCGCGCGCGCGCGACGAGCTCGCGGCAGACTTCGCTCGTCTTGTCGCGGCTGCCGTCGTTGACGAGCACGATTTCATGCCCGCCTTCAATCTGGAAGCCTTCGAGGTCCCGCACCAGGTCGGCAATCGTGTCGGCGCTCTGAAAGAGCGGGATGACGAAGCTCACGGCTGGATTCATTGTGGGTAAGGGTAGATCGGACGGCTATAATCATGCCTCTTCCGTGAGCCTTCAAGCCGGGACCCGATTCGGTCCCTATGAGATTCACTCGCCGCTCGGCGTCGGCGGCATGGGCGAGGTCTATCGCGCGCGCGATCCCCGCGTGCACCGGGACGTCGCCATCAAGGTGCTCCCGGCTCTCCTGGCCCGGGACCACGAACGCCTGCAGCGGTTTCAGCGCGAGGCGCAGGCACTTGCCTCGCTCAATCATCCGAACATCGCGCTGCTGTACGGCGTGGAGGACGTCGATGGCGTTCGCGGGCTGGTCATGGAGCTGGTCGACGGACCGACGCTGGCCGACCTGATCGCGCGCGCCGCCGCGGCGGGCGGCCCACGGCGAGGATCCAGCGTGCTGCCGATGGCCGACGTGCTGTCGATCGCGCGACAAATAGCGGACGCGCTCGAGGCGGCGCACGAACATGACCTGGTCCACCGGGACCTGAAACCGGGCAACGTCAAGGTCACACCTGCGGGCATGACGAAGCTCCTCGACTTCGGGCTGGCCAAGGCGCTCGGTGACGATCCGGCGTCAGGGAATCTCGTCAACTCGCCCACCATCACGTCGATCGGCACACGAGCAGGGGTGATCCTCGGCACGGCGGCCTACATGAGTCCGGAACAGGCCCGCGGGCGGCCAGTGGACAAGCGTACCGATATCTGGGCCTTCGGCTGCGTCGTCTACGAAATGCTCACGGGACGTCCGGCCTTCGGCGGCGAAGACGTCACCGATGTGCTCGTCGGGATCATCGAGCGCGAACCCGACCTGACCGCGCTGCCCGGCGAAACGCCACCGGCGCTCGCGCGGCTTCTGCGGCGATGTCTGGTCAAGGATCGACGGTACCGGCTCGCCGACATCGCAGACGCGCGCCTCGACATCGATGAGGCGCTGGCACCGGCAGGCTCCCCATCGGGAGCGGGGAGCGGATTGAGATCCCGGCGTCGTCTGGATTGGCGAGTGCCGCTGCTGATCGGCCTCGCCGCAGGCGCTGCCGGCGCGGCGTCCATGATGTGGGCAGCCACCCGCACCGCTCCCCCTCGTCCCATCCGCGTCGTCATCGCTCCTCCGCCGTCCGATCCACTGTATTCCGAGGCGATCGGAGGTCAGATTGCGCTTTCTCCCGACGGCACGCGGGTCGTGTACGTCGGCGCGCGTGAGGGCCCGCAGCTCTACGCGCGACGCCTCGACGAGCTCGACGCCAGTCCGATCCCGGGGACCCTCGGCGCCCGTCAGCCGTTCTTTTCGCCGGACGGCGCCACGATCGGCTTCTGGGCTGCAGGCGAGAGCGAGATCCGAACAGTGCCGTTCGGCCGGGGGGCCGTCGTGACGATTTGCAAGGCTCCAACCGACAACTTTCGGGGTGCGGTTTGGGCGCCGGATGGTTCGATCATTTTCGGATCCGGCGGTCTGTATCGCGTGCCGGCCTCCGGCGGCACACCGCAGCCGGTCACTTCCCCGGCCGGAGAACAGAATGAAATCGAACACCGGTGGCCGGACATGCTGCCCGGGGGCCAGGCCGTCGTGTACACAGTCTGGGCAGGCAGTAACGACCGGTCACGAATCGCCGTGCGGCGACTTCAGGGCGGCGAGTCCAAGACGCTTTTGGAAGGCGCCACGTCGGCGCGCTACTCGCCAACCGGTCACCTCCTGTATTCCCAATCGGGCATCGTGGTCAGCACCTCGTTCGATCCGGAAACGTTCACCGTGGGAGAGGATCGGGTCGCTGTTCAGGAAAACGTCAAGACGACGGTATCGGGCGCCTCCGATTTCGCGATCAGCCGTGACGGGACGTTCATTTTCATTCCCGGCTCGGCGACGGACCGGCGCCTCGTATGGGTCGACCGCCAGGGCCGGACCGAGCCGCTGCATCCCCAGCCGGATGACTACTGGTCCCCGCGCTTTTCACCTGACGGCACGCGCCTCGCGGTCGGCATCGGGCCCGACATTCATGTGCTTGAGCTCAAGCGACCAACGCGAACCCGCGTGACGTTCGGCACGACGGGGGCCTTGTTTCCGTTCACCTGGTCGGCGGACGGCTCGTCGATTCTGTTCAGCAGGGTGGACGACCGCAAGGAGGGTCTGGACATCGTGTCCGTGCCGGCTGACGGCAGCACGCCTCCCAAGCTGCTGGCGGCGGGCGAGCAGCGGCAGTGGGCTACATCGGTGGCCATGAGTGGCACGGTGGCCCTTTACGAGCAGCAGGCCGGGACGCTTCGCGACATCTGGATGCTCGCCACCGACGGGAAGCGGTCGGTGTTTCTCGCGACGCCGTTCCAGGAACGGGTACCACGATTTTCGCCAGATGGCCGCTGGGTCGCCTATGTCTCGAACGATTCGGGTCGCGACGAGGTTTATGTCAGGCCGGCGGCCGGCACCGGCGGCAAAGTCACCGTCTCCAGCGACGGCGGCACCGAGCCTGCCTGGGCCAGCAACGGACGCGAGCTTTTCTATCGACGCGGCGATCGCGTCCTGGCCGCGGCCGTCGCAACGGGACCAACCTTTACGGCGTCGCCGCCACGCGTCCTCTTCGAAGGGCTGTATGAGCGCGACCGCGGTTCTGGTGGCGCTTACCCGAACTACGACGTCGCGCCTGACGGTCAGCGTTTTGCGATGATTCAGGCGCCGACCGCTTCCTCGAACATCGTGGTCGTCTTGAATTGGTTCGAGGACCTGAAGGCCCGGCTTGGCGGCGGTCGGCGATGATGGACCAGCAGCGGATCACCGCCTTCGCGATTCCGGCTTCCGGGCGCGATGAGCGGGGCGCTTGATGCCCGACACGTCTTACAATCTGACCTATGCGTCGCTTCTGGATCGTCCTGGCCGTGGCCGTGATGGCCGCCGCGCCGGTCGTGGCGCAACGCTGGTACGGACAGCGGCTGCCGCCGCGGACGATCGAGTACGACGGCCGGTTCGTTTTCGTGCGCCTCTGGTATGCGGACTATCCGGGCTGGTCGTACGACTGGCCGGACACCGAAGAGAACCTCGGACGCCTCCTGCCGCAGATCACCGCGATCGACTCACATCCTGGCACGGGCAACATCCTCCGGATGGACGATCCCGAGCTGCTGAAGTACCCCATCGCGTATTTGTCCGAGCCGGGTTACTGGTTTCCGAGCGAAGAAGAAGTGTTGGGCCTGCGCCGCTATCTCGAGAAAGGCGGCTTCCTGATCGTCGACGACTTCCATTACCAGAACGAGTGGGCGGTGTTCGAGCGCGCGATGCGGCGCGTGCTTCCAACCGGCAAGATCGAACGGCTCGACATCACGCACCCCGTTTTCAACTCGTTCTTCGAGATCAAATCGCTCGACGTGCCGTATCCCGGCCGGCTCGGCGAGATGGGACTCAAGGGCGAGTTCTTCGGCATCCATGAAGACACGCATCCATCCCGCCGGCTGATGGTCGTCATCAACTACAACATGGACATCGGCGACTACATGGAGTGGTCGGCGACCGGGCTCTATGCCGTGAGCCCGACGAATGAAGCCTACAAGTTCTGCATCAACTATTTGATTTACGGACTGACGCACTGACATCCGTCGCCCTCGATCTCTTGACGTGACGGGTTTAGGACCTCGGGTTTCGTTTTCGCTTTGATCTTCCAAAAACGAAACCCGAGGTCTTCCCTTCGTGGTTCATGCTCCCGGCAAGCGCTTTGGTGCTATCAGGTCCTCCATCCGACTACCGCGGTAGTACTGCAACGACGAGGACAGGCACTTTCCGGCAGGTATGCGGGCTCTTTTAACGATCCGTGCCCGCCCTTGCGGCATGAGAACTGCAGCATGACGCAGTACGGCCGTGGCCCTCGACACCAATCCCCTCAACCTGCAGCACGTGAGCCCACATACTGTTCTTGCCGGTGACGGAAAGTCCGGTCGTCAAGGGCAGAAAGTCAATGTTTCCAGGAACTATTACGGCGCTGTCGCCGATAACCTCGTGACGGCTCGCGAGGATGAGTCAGCCCGTCGAAGTCTCCTGACGGGAATCGTATTCGTCGCTATCGTCCTGCTCATTCAATGGTCGGTCGGCGCGTATCGAGGTGAACACGGCATCGACTCGGACGACGCCGCGCATTTCATGAACGGGTTGCTCGTCCGTGACTACGTCACGGATGGAATGGCTCAGCATCCCATCGTGTACGCGCGCGAGGTACTACACCTCGTACCCGAAAATCGCCCCCGGGATGTGGCCGCCGCTGTTTCACGTCGTGCTGGGAGTGTTCCTGCTGCCCCAGTGGCCTCCGCAGGCGGCCGCCCTGGTGCTGCTGGCTTTGATCAGTGCGTGGGCCGCGTGGCGGCTCTATCGCATTGTCACGCTGTTCGCGAGCCGGTCCACCGGGTTCCTGCTCAGTCTGCTGTTCGTCAGCACGCCCCTCGTCGTCGAACTCACGACGAGCATCATGCTCGACGTGGTCGTCGCGGCGCTGGCGATCGAAGCGACGTTCTGGCTCGCCGTGTTCCTGCGATCGGCGCACTGGCGGCACGCCGCCCTCTTCGGTCTGTTCACCGCGCTCTGCTGCCTGACGAAAGGCAACGGCATCTCGCTCGTCTTCGCGCCCTTCGTGGCGATCCTGCTGACCGGACGCTACGACCTGCTGCGCCGCGCCGGCCTCTACCTCGCGGCGGCGATTGTCGTCGTGCTCGCGGTCCCCGCGCTCGCCCTGACGTATCAGCTCGACGCCGCCATCGGGGATTTCGCTCCGGTCACGTTCCGGCTGGTGCTCACGCGCCTCGGCTATTACTGCGCGTACCTTTGGGCGGAGCTCGGGCCATCCGCGACCATCGCCGCCGTCATTGGCATCGTCTATTCGATCCGGCGGGGTCGCAGATGGCAGGAAGATGCCTCGCTGCCGCTGGCCCAGGCGATGACCGGGCTCGTCGCCGGATCGTTCATCTTCCACCTGCTGAACCCGCATCTGCTGGCGTCCATCCGGTACATGACGCTGACGATCGCGCCGCTGTACGTGTTGGCGGGGATCGGGATTCTGACCGCCGCGCGGTTCATCGCCGGCAAACGTCATCACACGATCCATGCGGCGCTGGTGGGCGTGCTGTTTGTGACGACGTTCTTCGCGCGGCCGGAGCTGTCGGTGCGGAAGCCGTTCGGGTATCGCGACATGGTCAACGCGCTCCAGAGCCGGGACCCCATTGCGGGCAAGCGTGTGCTGATCGTGAGCGACGAGAGCGGCGAAGGCGCGCTCGTCACCGACGTCGCGACCCGGCGGCTCCATCCGCGGCCGCTCGTCCTGCGCGGGTCGAAGCTGCTTGGCACAGACAACTGGAACGGCCAGAACTTCGTGATGCGGTTCAGCTCGGCCCAGGCCGTCATCCAGGAGCTCGAAGATCGGCACGTCACTTATCTGGTGATTGACTCGTCGCCGGAGGCCGTTCGCGTGCCGTACTGGGGACTGGTCCAACAGCTCGTCGCGTCACACGAAGATCGCCTGCAGCTCGAGTTCCGGAACACCGTAGACTCTCGCAACGGACCGACGCGTCCGCTCGCGGTGTACCGGCTGAAGCATCAGTCGGCAGGTCCGCCCAAGCCGCTCACGGTCGATTTCTCGGAATCCGTTCAGAAACTCCTGAAGCGCTAGAGCGGTTTCCGTTAGCTACGGTCGAATCAGTGCGCTCGTGTCGCGGCCAATCCGGCCAAAATCACGCTCGGCCTGCGGCAGCGACGCAAAATATTCGAGCGCGGGCTTATCGTCGCTGAGCGCCTCTCCGGAGCCCAAGTACGCCCGGATGTCAGCCGGGCTCGCGCGAAACATGCGCACGAGATGATCGAACGACGCGACGTGCATCAGCGCGAGCGCGTCGCGGGAGGCGGGATTGGCGAGGAGCGCCTCGATCCGCGCCTTCGAGACCATCATCGGCTGCTTCGAGCCGATCATGAGCGTGCCGTCTCCCCAAAGCGTCGCCTGCGGAAACGCCTCGACGAACGCGCGCAGGATCATCCGGTGCTCCGCGTCGGTCATGCCGCCGTTCCAGTGCAGCGCGACGCCGTCATCGGCGAGCCGGTCGCGGACGAGCCGGAAGTACTCGACCGAGTTGAGGTTGTTGGCGCCGGCGTGGTGCGGCAGGATCGCATCGGCCGTGATGACGTCGTACTGCGTCCGGCTTCGCAGCAGATAGTTGCGCCCGTCGTCCCGTCTGACCTGGACGTTCGGGCGGCGCAGGATGTCGAAGTTCACGTGGCTGAAAAAGGCCGCGGCCTTGATGACGCTGTCGGAGAGTTCGACCACCTCGACGTTCAGCCCGGGAAACTGGCTCATGCCGCCCGGCGTGACCCCGCCGCCGAGTCCGACGACGAGTGCCCGCTGCGGATGTTCATGAAGGATGACCGGCAGCAGACCGATGCGCCGGTGGATGAACACCATCGAATCGGTGTCGTTCGCCTGGTGCCGGCCGTCGAGGTACATGACCCGGCTCCCGACGGTCTGGCCTCCAGACACGCTGACCGTCGTCTGCATGCCCTCTTCCTGCCAGAGGATGGGGCCGCTGATGCGCACCCAGCGCCGCGCCAGGTCCTTCGGATCCGGGACGGCCTGCGCCTGCATCAGAAACACGATGATCGCGGCCGCCGACACGACCAACGCCACCACCGGCTGCCTCCTGGCCATGGCCGCTTGAAGCGCCAGACCTGACGCGAGAAAAAGCGCTGCCATCGCGATCAGACTCGTCCGACTCCCAAGCTGGGGGAGCAACACGAAGCCGGCGGCGATGGAGCCCAGGATCGCGGCGCCGACATTGACCGAATAGAACAGACCCACACGCTCGGCGGTGTGGCGCTCCGTTCCCTCGGCGCCGGCCCACAGGCGAAGCCCGACCGGAAACGCGAGCCCGAAAAAGATGGCCGTCGGGAGAATCGCCGCGCTACTCACGGTGGCCGCCGTCGCCAGGAAGTCGATGCCGACGGAACCGAGGATCGGGGGAAGCCATTCCGGCGGCTGCGGAGGCCGCCGGAGCGGCGAAAACGACTGAACGGCAACGATGCCGGCGCCGAGCTGCATCACGGCCAGCACCTGCAGCCAGTTCTGGCGCCACGGCATCAGCGGCGTCACGATTGCGCTGCCGAGCGCGATACCTGTGAGCACGACCGCGAGCATCAACGTGAACACGTAGCTCGTCGGGCCCAACATGATGCCGAGAACCCGGAACCAGATGACCTCGAGCGCGAGCGACGCGAACCCCGAGATGGCGAAGACAGCGAGCACGAGCGATTCGCGTGACCACCTCCCCGCCGGCAACGCGGACGGGCGCGACACCGATGGGGCGGAGTCGAACGGCGGATCGCGTCGACGTGACTGGAGCCAGGCAACCAGGATCGCGACGAGGCCTACCAGGCCATTGATGGACGCCGCCAGGAGGAACGACCGGCGAAGCCCGATCTGTGGAATGAGATAGAAGCCGGCGAGCGCAGCGCCCAGAATCGCGCCCGCGGTGTTCCCGGCATACAGCAGTCCCACCCGGGTACCGATTCGATCGAGCCTCGTCAGCGACGACTTGACGACGATGGGCAACGTCGCCCCCATGAGCGCGGTTGGCACGAGCAGGACCGTGAACGACAGAATGAGCCGGACGACGGTGCCGAGCGCGACCGAATCCGGCAGTCTCGACGCGACCAGGACGAACAGGCCGTGGACCGTCGTGAGCGCCGCCGGCGTCGCCAGCGCGCACAGACCGATCGACAGCTCGACCAGGCCAAATAGAAAGAGCGGGCGACGGACGCGATCGGCCACGCGGCCCGCCGCAAAGCTGCCGAGCGCGAGTCCGCCCATGAAACTCGCGAGCACCGTGCTTGCCGCATGAGTGGTGACGCCGAACGTGAGCGAGAGCAGGCGCAGCCAGAGCACCTGGTAGACAAGCGCGCACACGCCAGAGAAGACCAGCAGAACGGTGAGCGTGGGAAGCAGCCAGAACGGCGCCTCCGCGGTGTGGCCCGGGGCGTGGGTACCTGCGCCCGCGGCCGCGTCGCGACGAGCCATTAATGGCAGGTATCGTAATTCACTCAGTACACTTACGCCATGCCGAGCATCGTCAACGGCCGGGTGTGGACCGGTGATCCGGCGGGACCCTGGGCCGAGGCGCTGGCGTTTCGAGACGATCGCGTCACGGCCGTGGGAACGACAGCGGACATCCGCGCGCTTGCCGGGCGAACCGGCGAGATGGACGCGCGCGGGGGCCTCGTCGCGCCCGGGTTCATCGACTCCCACCTGCATCTGCTTGCGGGCGGGTTCCGGCTGACGGAAGTACGGCTCCGCGACGCGTCGAGTCGGGATCAACTCGTCGAACGGCTCCGGTCGTACGTCGCCACCGTCCCTGCAGGGACGTGGATCACCGGCGGCGACTGGGATCACGAATCGTGGGGCGGCGACGTGCCGTTACGAGCCTGGATCGACGGCGTGACACCCGACCATCCGGTCTGGATCACCCGGTTCGACGGGCACATGGCGCTCGCGAACTCGCTCGCCCTGAGGATGGCCGGCGTGTCGGCCGTGACGGTGGACATCGACGGCGGAACGATCATGCGAGATCCGGCCGGCGCGCCGACGGGTCTCCTCAAAGACAACGCGATGAAGCTCGTCGATCGCGTCGTCTCGAAACCTCAGGCCCTTCAGGAAGATCAGGCGCTCGCCGCCGCGATGGCGTACCTCGCCGCGCGCGGCGTGACGTCGGTGCATCACATGGGCTCGGTACCGCAGTCGGCGACCTGGTCGGACCTTCACGCCTTCCGCCGCGCGCGCGATGCGGGCCGGCTGCGAACGCGAGTCTACGCGTCAGTTCCGCTGTTCACCTGGCGTGAGCTCGCCGACGTCGTCCGGTCGCGTGACTTCGGCGGCCAGGACGGCCGCGGTGACGACTGGCTGCGGATTGGCGCGCTCAAGGGATTCGTCGACGGCTCGCTGGGCTCGCGAACGGCAGCCTTTCACGAGCCCTACACCGATGCGCCTGACAACTGCGGTCTCCTCGTCCAGCCGCCAGAGGAACTCGAGGTCTGGATCGCCGGCGCCGATCGGCATGGCCTGCACCCGGTTGTGCACGCGATCGGCGACCGGGCGAACACCCTGCTCCTCGACATCTTCGAACGGGTCGCTCGGGACAACGGTCCGCGGGACCGGCGCTTCCGCATCGAGCATGCGCAGCACCTCCGTCCCGATGACATTCCGCGATTCCGACGGCTCGGCGTCATCGCCAGCATGCAGCCGTATCACGCGATCGACGACGGCAGATGGGCCGAACGCGCGATCGGCCCGGCGCGAACCGCCACGACCTATGCCTGCCGGTCGCTGCTCGACGCCGGCGCGGCGGTCATCTTCGGCAGTGACTGGTTCGTGGCCCCGCCGACGCCGATTGAAGGCCTCCAGGCCGCCGTGACGAGACGCACCCTCGACGGCCGGCATCCGGGCGGCTGGGTGCCCGCCCAGCGCATCACGCTCGACGAAGCGTTGCGCGCGTATACGCTGACGGCGGCATATGGATCATTCGAGGAGCAGGTCAAAGGCCGCCTGGCGCCCGGCTTCCTGGCCGACGTCGTGGTTCTCGACCGCGATCTGTTCACCATGCCATCGGCGGATCTGCGGGACGCCGGCGTGGTGACCACGATCGCCGGCGGCGAGGTCGTCTACCAGCGCTGAAAACACGCTACCGGCCAACCGTCCCGGTGGGATATCGTCTAATTCTTCCGTCTCACGGAAGAAATCGAGCCGGCGATGCTCAAGGATCCGAATCATCTGGAAATGCTGGTGCTGGTGGCGATGGCCCGCCTCGGGGAGACGGCCTACGGCGTGACGATCCGCGAGGAAATCGCCTCGTGCACGAAGCGGGATGTCTCGATGGCGGCCGTGTATGCCGCCCTCGACCGGCTCGAGCGGCAGCGGTTCGTGAAGCCCTGGTGGTCCGAGCCGCGCGCCGAGCGCGGCGGACGAGCGCGCCGGCACTACCGGCTGACCGGCGGGGCGCGCGACTGGCTGCGTCACGAGCGGGCGACCACGATGCGGATGTGGCGCGGCGTCACGCTCGACACCGCCGACCGGAAGCGATGAAGCCGCCCCGTCTCCCTCGATGGCTCACCGGTTGGCTGGCGCCAGCCGATCTGCGGCACTCGCTCTTCGACGATCTGGACGAAGCGTTCGCCGGCGAGGCCACGGCTCGCGGGCGGCTCGGCGCAAAGCTCTGGTACTGGCGCCAGACCATCGCAGGCCTGCCGTCGCTCGTTCGCTTGCGGATGAGCCGCGCGACATCGGCATTCACTCACCGGCCCCGAGGGACGCTCATGGAAGCACTGCTGACAGACGTCAGGTATGCGTCGAGATTGCTGAGCAAGGCGCCGGGCTTCACGCTGGCCGCCGTGCTGACCCTTGCGCTCGGCATCGGCGCGAACACCGCCATCTTCACCGTCGCCTGGCGGCTCATCCTTCAGCCGCTGCCCTACCCGTCGCCCGAGCGTCTGGTGCAGGTGTGGGAGCTGCCTGAGAACGGCCGCCCGAACACGGTCGCGCCGGGCAACTTTCTCGACTGGCAGACGCAATCGCGATCGTTCGACGCCCTGGCCGCGTTCACGGCGTTCCGCGGCGCGACCGATCTGACCGGCGGCGGCGAGCCGGAGCAACTCGAGATTCGATATGTAACCGCCGACTATTTCAGGGTCTTCGGCATCACGCCGCTCGTCGGCCGCGGCCTCGACACGCGCGATGTCGACGACGACATCCGCACGGTCGTGATCAGCGAGCCGCTCTGGCGGCGGCGGTTCGGCGCCGATGCCCGCGTGCTCGGACGATCAGTGCGGCTGAACGATCTTCCGTATCAGATCGTCGGCGTCATGCCCGCCGACTTCCAGACCGCGGCCGGCCGCGTCGACCTCTGGGCCGGCATGACGATTCGCCCGGCCCCGGATGGCCATCGCCGCGCCCACTACCTGGGCGTGCTCGGCCGGTTGAACCCGATCGTCACGCTGCAGCAAGCCGACGAAGACGTCAAACGGATTGCTGCCGAGGCCGCGCGCCTATTTCCGGAATCCAACGCGAAGCTCTCGGCAACAGTCCGATCGATTCAGGAGCAGCGCGCGCCGACGCTGCGGGCCGGACTCATCGTCCTTGCCGGCGCCGCCGGCCTGGTGCTCCTCATCGCCTGCGCCAACCTCGCGAGCCTTCAGTTCGTGCGGGCGGTCGCGCGCGGCCGCGAGCTCGCTGTGCGCGTGGCGCTCGGGGCCTCGCGTCCGCGCCTGATTCGTCAGCTGCTGACCGAGAGTCTGCTTCTGTCGGCGCTTGGCACGGCCGTCGGTATCGTCGTTGGATCGTGGCTGCTTCGGGCGGTTGCCCGCGTCGGGCCTCCCGCCGTGAGCCGCGCCATCGATCAAGGTCCCGATCTCACGGTGGCGGGCGTCGGTGTCGGACTCGCGATCGCGAGCGCGCTGCTCTCGGCGACGCTTCCGGCGTGGCGCGCGACCGGAACCGCCAGCGGACAACTCGGACAGCGAAGCGCCACCGGCGACCGCGGTACGTCGCGCATTCGCACGATGCTCGTGACGGCGGAGATCGGGCTTGCGATCGTGCTGGTCATCTGCGCCAGCCTGCTCGTCGTCAGCCTCACCAGGGTCCTCCGGGTGGACCCCGGGTTCGACCCGGACGGCGTCATCGCATTCGACGTGAGCCTGCCGGAGACGCGTTATCCGGAATTCGGCGCGCGCGACCAGTTCTTCCAGTCGCTCTTCCAGCACCTGCGGGCGGTCCCGGGCGTCGGCGCCGTCTGCGCGATCAACGAGGTGCCGTTCGACGCGACGGCCACCATGTGGTACATCCCGGAAGGCGCCACGAAACCGGTCACGGCGCTCCCGCGGACGATTACTCCTGACTGCCTGGACGTGTTACGGATGGCGGTCGTGAGCGGGCGCACTTTCAATCGCGACGAGCCGGCGCGTGTGGTGATTGTCACCGCGAACTTCGCGAGGGCCGCGTGGCCCGGCCTGAATCCGATCGGGCGGCGTGTCCATCTCGGTGTCCCCGAAGGCCCGCTCCTCGAGGTCGTCGGTGTCGTCGGGGACTCGCTCCAGGGGTCGCCCGACGCCGGCCGTGCCCTCCAGGTCTACGAAGTCATGAGCGCGGCGTCGGCGTTTCCGCCCTCGCGCGTACTCGTCCGCACGACCCTGCCGGCCGAGTCGGCCGCGGCGGCGATCCGAACCACGGTCAGGCGGGTCGATCCCCTCCAACCCGTGGCCAGATTGCGCCTGCTCGACGACATCGTCGGGGAGTCTACGGCAAGCCGGCGGTTCGATCTGGTCCTGCTCTCGAGCTTCGCGATCATGGCGCTCGTGCTGGCCGCGATTGGCATCTACGGGCTGCTCGGGCAGATTGTCGCGCAGCGGTCGAACGAAATCGGGATCCGCCTCGCGCTCGGCGCGACGGGCGCGTCGGTCGTCCGGCTGGTCATGCGAAACGCGTGGGTGGCGGTCGCGGCAGGCGCGATGATGGGTCTCGGCGGCGCGTGGCTCGCGTCGCAACTTCTGCAGGGCTTCATGTTCGGCGTTTCGCCAACCGAGCCGCGACTCTATATCGGCGCGGCCGGCGCGCTCGTCACGATCGCGCTCGTCGCCGCGTGGCTGCCTGCTCGCCGTGCCGCACGCGTCAATCCGACGAGGGCGTTGAGGTGACGACTGGGTTGTGCGGTTCCCAGACGCGGCCGCCGGGATGACCTCCCGACGTCGATTTACGGTTTCCGAAAAATGACCTCGGAGGTCATCTCTTCAACGCCTCCAGCAGACTCGCACTTCCGCCGCCGATCGCGGCGCCGATGAGCGCGCCCTTCTTGCCGCCGATGAGCGCACCCACGCCTGCGCCCGCACCCGCCGAGCCGCCGATGACGAGCGCGGTCTTCTGCCACGAGCGCTTGGAGCGGGAGCTCAGCGTACGAGGCGCGGACGCCTGCCGGACAGCCGACCGCGGCGCATACACCGCGGGAACGAGTCGCGGCTCCTGCGTGTAGACGGCCGGCATGGCCACCATGCCGTTCACGGTCGCCGGCAGCGGCCGCCCGTACTCGTCAACGTATCCAACGGGCTGCGCACCGCCATTCACGCATTGAATGTTGACCTGCAGCTCGCCGTTGTGAATGGTCTGCCGCACGAGCGCCTGCTGCCGAGGCTCGCAGTTGACCGCGACATTCGACGTCGTCAGCGCGGTGTTGGCGCGCGCCGACCACGGCGACCAGACGAGCAGGATCGCGCAGAGCCCGAGCAGCGCGGCGATGCCGGCGAGATGGGGGCGCCGAAGACTCAGAGAATTCATGACCGGACCTCCACAACTGTGAACGACGGATGCCGGATCGGATTCCAACATGCGTGCCAGTTTCGAGCGCGATTTCACCGAGTGTTTTTGGGGGTTCGCCCGCGGCGCTGTCCTCCCAGGCATGCAGGCTGTCGCCATGAGGCGACGTGGCCGCGGGCAGGTAGAATGTGGCCGGTTTCATGAGCCGGCCGCTGCGATCGATCCTCTTCGTGCCTGGCACGCGCGAAGATCGGTTCACCAGCGCGATCGCATCAGGCGCCGACGCGGTCGTCTTCGATCTCGAAGACAGCGTTGAAGCCTCGGGCAAAACCGCAGCCCGGCAGGCGATTGGCGGATATTTTCGTTCCGCCTCGGATCTGGCGCCGCTGCCGCTGGTCCGGATCAACCCCGTGGGCAGCCGTTGGGTCAACGACGATCTCGCGTTCGCGAGCGCGCTCCGAGGCCTCGGCGGCGTCGTCCTGCCGAAGGCTGAAACGGTCGAGCAACTGCGCCTCGTGACCGAGGTGATGGGCGCGGCACGCGTCTACCCGCTGCTCGAAACCGCCCGCGGCGTCCTGAACGCGCTGGCCCTTGCGGACGTGATGGCCGACATCCCGGCGCTCCTGTTCGGCGCGGAAGATCTGACAGCTGAGATCGGCACGAGGCGGACGACGGACGGCGAGGAGTTGCTCTTTGCCCGGAGCCAGGTCGTCCTGGCGGCCACTGCCGCCGGGGCGGATGCGATCGATGCCGTGTTCACCGACGTCGCCGACGCCGACGGCCTGAAGCGTGACGCCACTCGCGCCCGCGCGCTCGGCTTCCGCGGAAAAATGATCATCCACCCCGGCCAGGTCGCCGTCGTCAACGACGTCTTCAGTCCGTCGAAGACGGAAATCGAGCACGCCAACCGTGTTGTGTCCGCCTACGCGACGGCACAGACCGGTGTCCTTCGGCTCGGCAACGAGATGATCGACAAACCGGTCGTGGCCCGGGCCGAGCGGATTCTCGAGCTGGCGAAGCGGCTCGGCAGATCCTGACTGCCGGACAATACGTGTCGCTTCGCCTTCCAGCGACAGCGGTCTCTCGATTCAGAGCCGTTTCCATTTGTCTGTAGCGGATGGAAACGGCTCAGCGGTTTCCGTTAGGCTGGCATGGAGACGTGCAGAGAAGGGGGACGGGTCTTGCTCGCGCAAGCGAGACCCGTCCCCCTTTCCGTGCACGTCTCTATGAGAGCCTAACGGAAGCCGCTTCAGCTCGACATGTATGCGGTCTTGACGATGGTGTAGAACTCCTTCGCGTACGTGCCTTGTTCTCTCGGCCCGTAGCTCGATTTCTTTCGCCCGCCGAAGGGCACGTGGTAGTCGAGGCCGGCCGTTGGCAGGTTGACCATCACCAGTCCGCTCGCGGAATTGCGCTTGAAGTGGCTCGCATGCTTGAGCGAGGTCGTGACGATGCCGGCCGACAAGCCGTAGGGCGTGTCGTTGGCGACGGCGAGCGCCTCGTCGTAGTCGCGGACCTTGATCACGGCGGCAACCGGGCCAAAGATTTCCTCCCGGTTGATCCGCATGTCGGGCTTGCTCTCCGTGAAGATCGCGGGCGCCATGTAGTAGCCGTCCGTCTCACGGCGCAGGCGATCGCCGCCGTGCGCCAGGCGCGCACCTTCGCGGCGGCCGACGTCGATGTACTCGAGGTTCTTCGAGAGCTGCCGATCGTCCACGACGGGTCCGATTTCCGTGCCCGGCTTGAGCGCGTCGTCGACGACGAGCTTCTTCATGCGGTCGATCATCGCGGCGATGAAGCGGTCGTGAATGCCTTCGGTGACGATCAGCCGGCTGGACGCGGTGCAGCGCTGCCCTGCCTGAAAGAACGCGCCGTTGACCGCCACGGAGACGGCCGTCGGCAAATCGGCGTCATCGAGCACGATGAGCGGGTTCTTGCCTCCCATTTCGAGCTGGACGCGCGCTCCGGTTTTCACCGCCGCGGCGGCCACCGAGGGTCCGACGTCCTGCGAACCGGTGAAGGTCACGGCGTCCACGTCGGGCGACGCGGCGAGCGCCGCGCCGAGCCGCGACCCGGGCCCCATGACCAGGTTCAACACGCCCGGCGGCAGGCCGGCGCGCTGCACGATGTCCACGAGCGTCCACGGGGATGCGGGCACGAGCTCGGCCGGCTTGAAGACGACGCAGTTGCCGAACGCCAGCGCGGGCGCGATCTTCCACGCCGGGATCGCGAGCGGAAAATTCCATGGCGTGATCGCGGCGACGACGCCGAGGGGCTCGCGGGTGACTTCCACTTCAATGCCCGGCCGGACGGACTCGACCTTCTCACCGGTGAGGCGCACCGCTTCTCCGGCGAAGAACTTGAAGATCGCCCCGGCGCGCGCCGCCTCGCCGATGCCGTCGGCCAGCGGCTTGCCCTGCTCGCGTGACAGCAGCCGTCCCAGTTCGTCCTTGCGCGCCAGGATTTCGGTGCCCGCGCGATCGAGGATGTCGAACCGCTCCTGCGGCGATGTTCTCGACCACTTGGGGAATGCCGTCCGCGCCGCGGCGATGGCGGTTTCGACGTCCCTGGTGCTCGCGCGCGCGAACTCGCCGACCACGTCGCCGAGGTTCGAAGGGTTGATGTCGGTGGACCGGTCCGTCGAGTCAATCGGCCGGCCGTCGATGAGATTCGCGAAAGCTGTCGTCATCTCTTAATCCTACTGACAAAGACCTCGGGCAAACCCGAGGTCTTACAGCCGTGGCTTGGCGATTCCCGCGAGCTCGCAGAGCACATCCACCATGGCCGAGAAATCCTTCGCGCCATAGCCCTGCGCGCGGGCGGCGTTGAAGGCTTCCCGCGCGGCGGCGGCGATCGGCATCGGCACTTTCGCGGCGTTGCCCGCCTGCACGATGAGCGTCAGATCCTTGTGCGCGAGATCGATCGTAAACCCTGGTTCGATGTCCCCCTTGAGGACCTTCGCCGGCCAGGCGAGCTTGAGCTGGCCGTTGGTCGCGGTGGTGCCGTGGATCACGTCCAGCGTCTTGGCCAGTGACAGCCCGAACCGCTGCGACAGGGCGACCGCTTCGGCGTTGAGCTGACAGGAAATGATCGCGAGGTAATTGTTCACGATCTTGGTGCGCATGCCGGTGCCGACGGCGCCGCAATGATGAACGGTCGTCCCCATCGCGTCGAGCATGGGCTTGATGAGCGCAAACGTCTCAGCGCTTGCGCCGACCATGAAGAGCGACTCGCCACGTTCGGCGTGACTCGCGAGACGGCCGACCGGTGCGTCCGCGAACGCCCGGCCGGCTGCGGCCGCGGCCGACGCGAGCCGGTCCGTCACGAGCGGATCGATCGTGCTCATGTCGACGATGGTCTGGCCCGCGCGCCCATTGGCGAGCACGCCGTCGGGCGCCGCGATGACGGTCTCAACGGCCGCCGAATCAGGCAGCATCGTAAACACGACGTCGCTCGACGCGGCCAGCTCGCCAACGTCGCGAGCCGCACGCGCGCCGAGCTGCTCGAGCGCGCGGACCGGCTCCTGATTGATATCGTGCACGACGAGCGGGAATCCCTTGCGGCAGAGATTCGAGGCCATGGGACGGCCCATGTTGCCGAGTCCAATAAAACCTAGGGTCATCTGAAAAGCTCCCGTCAGCCTTTCTGTCTTCGGGTCACCACTTGATGCACACGTTCTTCACCTGCGTGTAGCTCGTCAGCGATTCCAGCCCCTTCTCGCGGCCGTATCCACTTTTCTTGTACCCGCCGAACGGAAGCTCGACGCCGCCGCCGGCACCATATGTGTTGATGTACACCTGGCCGGATTTGATGGACGAGGCGAGCGCCATCGCCTTGTTGATGTCGCGGGTCCAGATGCCGGCGACCAGGCCGTACTGGCTGCGATTGGCGAGCCGGGCAGCTTCTTCGACGTCGTTGAACGTCAGGATCGCGAGGACGGGTCCGAAGATCTCTTCCTGCGCGACGCGCATGTCAGGCGAAACGCGGTCGAGCAGGGTCGGCTGGAAATAGAACCCGTGGCCGAGCGACGGATCGGCGGGACGCTGACCGCCGGCGGCGATGCCCGCCCCTTCCTCTTTGCCGATGTTGACATATCGCTCGATCGTCTCGAGCTGCCGCTTCGAAATGATGGGCCCCATGTCGGGGTCGCTCACGCCCGGTCCGATGCGCATCGTCCTGGCGCGCTGAGCCAGCCGTTCCACGAAGGCGTCATGAGCGCTGCGCTCGACCAGCAGCCGCGATCCGGCGGAGCACGTCTGGCCGGCGTTCTGGAAGATCGCGTTCGCGACGCCCTGCGCCGCGAGATCGAGATCGGCATCCGCGAATACGATGTTCGGCGACTTGCCGCCGAGCTCCATGACGACCGGCACGACGTTTTCGGCCGCCATCTTCGCCACCTGCACGCCCACCTCCACCGAGCCGGTGAACGTCAACTGATTGATGTCCGGATGACTGGCGAGCGCCGTGCCCGCTTCGGCGCCCGTACCGGGCACGACGTTCAGGACACCGGGCGGCAGCCCGCAGGCGAGGGCAATCTCGCCCAGCCGGAGCGCGGTCATGGGCGCTTCGCTGGACGGCTTGAGCACCACCGCGCAGCCGGCCGCCAGCGCCGGCGCAACCCCGCGGGCGCCGATCTGGATCGGATAGTTCCACGGCACGATCTGGGCGGAAACGCCGATGGGCTCGCGAATCGTGAAGTCCAGAAATCCGGGCCCGAGCGGGATCGTGTTGCCCATGATCTTGTCGGCGATGCCCGCGAAGAACTCGAAGTAGCGCGCGGCCACCTGCACGTCGGTCCGCGCCTGGCGCAGCGGCTTGCCGTTGTCCCGGCTTTCGAGCGTGGCCAGCTCCTCGACGCGGTCACGAAGCGTCTGCGCCATGCGCTGCATGATCCGTCCGCGCTCGGCGGGCACCATCCCGCCCCACGCCTTCGACTCGAGCGCGGCATGCGCTGACGCCACCGCGCGATCGACGTCCGCTTTCGTCGCCTTGGCCACCGACGCCAGAATGTCGCCCGACGATGGATCGTAGACCTCGAAGGTCTGGCCGTCGGACGATGGCGTGCGCTCGCCGTTCAGAATCAGGGATTCAGGCATGGTGTCTCCAGAGACAGTGACATCGCGCTATCGAGCTGTCGCGCGATCGAGCGATAACCCGATAGCGCGATTCTTCTTCATATCTGTCCTCGAATCGCCCGGACCGTCTCGGCATAGTTCGTTCGATCGATCCGCGCGGCAATCAGAGAAGGCCCTTCGCACATGAGCGCGCCGTCGATCGCGTGTTCGAGCTCGGATTCGGTGCCGGCGCCGAATGCGGTCACACCCAGGCTTCGCGCGAGCGCCGGCCAGTCGATGGGCGCCAGCGCCACGCCGGCCGGACCAAAACGTTTCGCCTGCTGCTTGATCTCGATGAGGCTCAGCGACGCGTCGTCGAAGACGATCACGATGATTCTCAGGCGTTCGCGCGCCGCCGTGAGCAGCTCGCCGGCGCACATGAGCAGGCCGCCGTCGCCCGTGAGAGCCACGACCGGCCGATCCCCGTCGAGGAGCGATGCGCCGATGGCCGCCGGCAACGCAAACCCCATGGTCGAGAGGCCGTTCGAGATCAGCATCTCACCGGGCGCGCCGACCGGCCAGAACATCGTGGCCGGAAACATGTGGGCGCCCGCGTCCACGGTGACACGGCACGTGGCAGCGAGCCGGCGCGCGGCGATCTCAATCACACGCTGGGCGCTCAGGCCGGGCGCAGGCACCGATGCGAGCCGTCGCTGCCGAGCAGCGTGCTCGTGGACCTCTTCGCGCGACCAGTCCGACGGGGACATCGACCGCTCGAGCTCGTCGAGTGCGGCTGCGATCTCCGCGATCAGCTGAAGGGCAAACGGCACGTGATCGTCCGCCACCGGCCAGCGCCCGCAGTACACGACCGGCGCAGAAACCGTCCACGGACGCGGAAGCAGTTCCACGGGATCGAGTCCGACGCCGAGCACGAGATCGGACTCGCGGAGGAGCGGCTGCTCGATGGCGGCGTTCGTGAACACCCCGGCAAACAGCGGATGGCTGTCGGGCACGACGCCCTTCGCCTTGTAGGTCACCATCGCCGGAATGCCGCGCCGTTCACAGAGGGAGCGGATCGCGACGGCATCCTCGACGCGCCGAGCGCCCAGCCCGGCAATGACCAGAGGTCTGCGCGCATCCCGGAGGAGTGGCTCGAGGTCCCGGGACCCGCTTCCGGCAACGATGTGCTCTTGGCGAGCGACTGCGCCGGTGTCGCTGTCGCCCGCGGGTACGGGGTAGCCGTCGGTCGCTCCCGCAGCGGTCGTCACATCCGATGGCCACTCGAGATGGACCGGGCCAGGGCAACCGGCTTCTGCCGTTTTCAACGAGCGATCGAGCGTCGAGAGCGCCGTGGCCGTCTCGAACCGGCTGGAACTCTTCGCGATCGGCTGGAACAGCGCGTTCAAGGTCAGGCGCTGGTGCTCGAACCTGTTTTGACTCGCCCCCGGAAGGCTATCGGTGAACACGATCAGCGGGGCGCGATCGAGGTGCGCGCACGCCACGCCATTCGCCACCGAAGACGCTCCTGGCCCAAGCGCCGTCAGGCACGCCCCGGGACGGCCGGTGATTTCGGACTGGGCAAGGGCCGCGATCGCGGCCGCGGTTTCGGTGGCCGTGAGAACGAACGGCAGTCCCGCCCGCCGGGCCGCGTCGATCAGATCGAGACTGCTACCGCCGCCAGGCACGCCGAACAGCGTCCGGACGCCGGCATCCGTCAGACGCCGGACGACGACATCGGCGAGCGACGCCATGGGGGCGCCATCGTACTCCGATATGATCGCCACCTCGCGCGTGGCCGCACGGATCGCTCGTGCTCCCGAGGTCGCGCCGCCGGAGGTACTTTGCCGGGGATCGATGCTCATCAGGACCTGCGCGCCGGCGTGCGCGACCTCTGCAAGACCTTCCCTGACGCGTACTGGCGCGATCTCGACACGCGTCGTGAATACCCCGAGGCCTTCGTCCAGGCGCTGACGCGCGCCGGCTACCTCGCGGCGTTGATTCCCGAAGAGTTCGGCGGATCGGGGCTCGGGGTTTCGGAAGCGTCGGTCATCCTCGAGGAAATCAACCGGGCCGGCGCGAACTCCGGCGCGTGCCACGCGCAGATGTACACGATGGGCACGCTGCTTCGCCACGGCTCGGACGAGCAAAAGCGGAAGTATCTGCCCGCGATCGCCAGCGGCGGGCTGCGTCTGCAGGCGTTCGGCGTGAGCGAACCGACGACCGGCTCCGACACGACACAGCTCAAGACGACGGCGGTCCGCAAGGGTGATACCTACGTGATTCGCGGCCAGAAGATCTGGATCTCACGTGCCGAACACTCGGACCTGCTCCTGCTGGTCGTTCGCACGACGCCAATCGCCGAGATCACGAAACGGACCGACGGGCTGTCGATTCTGCTCGTCGATCTGCGGCAGGCGCTCGGCCACGGGCTGACCATCCGGCCGATCCGGACGATGATGAATCACGCGACGACCGAGCTGTTCTTCGACGACCTCGAGGTGCCGGCCGACGCGCTCGTCGGCGAGGAGGGCAAAGGGTTCCGGTATCTGATCGACGGCCTGAACGCCGAGCGCATTCTCATCGCGGCCGAATGCGTCGGCGACGGACGCTGGTTCGTCGATCGCGCGACGAAATACGCGAATGGCCGCGTGGTATTCGGCCGGCCCATCGGCCAGAACCAGGGTGTCCAGTTTCCCATCGCGCGGGCCCACGTCAACATCGAGGCGGCGGACTTGATGCGGATTCGGGCCGCCGAGCTGTTCGATCGCCGCGAGCCCTGCGGCGCCGAGGCGAACATGGCGAAGCTCCTCGCCGCCGACGCGTCGTGGGAAGCCGCCAACGTCGCGGTCCAGACGCACGGCGGGTTCGGCTTCGCCGAGGATTACGACATCGAACGCAAGTTCCGGGAAACGCGGCTGTACCAGGTCGCGCCGATCTCCACGAATCTCATCCTGACGTACGTCGCCGAACACGTGCTTGGCCTGCCTCGTTCGTACTGAGCATGCCGCTGCCGCTCTCCGGCGTCACCGTCGTCTCGATCGAGCAGGCCGTGGCCGCGCCGTTCGCGACGCGGCAGCTCGCGGACTTCGGCGCCCGGGTGATCAAGATCGAGCGGCCGGACGGCGGCGACTTCGCGCGCGGCTACGACACCACGGTCCGCGGTCTGTCGAGTTATTTCGTCTGGCTGAATCGATCGAAGGAATCGCTGACGCTCGATCTGAAGCGTCCGGACGCCGACGCCGTGCTGGCGCGTCTGTGCGAGCGGGCGGATGTCTTCGTGCAGAATCTCGCGCCCGGCGCGTCCGCGCGGCTCGGAACGTTGCCGGCCGATCTGCGCGCCCGCTACCCCAGGCTGGTCGTCTGCAACGTCACGGGTTACGGCACGTCGGGTCCGTTCGCGCGGAAAAAGGCGTACGACCTGCTCGTGCAGAGCGAAGTCGGACTGGTCTCGATTACGGGACCCGAGTCGGCGCCGAGCCGTGTGGGCATTTCCGTCGCCGACATCGCGGCGGGCATGTACGCCTATTCGGGCATCCTGACCGCGCTCCTGGTTCGCGCGACCACCGGCCATGGCACCACCGTCGACGTCTCGCTGTTCGACGCGTTGGCCGAGTGGATGTCGGCGCCGGCGTACTACACCGCGTACGGCGGCTCATCGCCACGGCGCAGCGGACCGGACCATGCGTCGATTGCGCCGTACGGTCCGTTCGCCGACCGCGATGGCCGCGAGGTCTATCTCGGCATCCAGAACGCGCGGGAGTGGACGCGCTTCTGTGCAGACGTGTTGCGGCAACCCGAACTGGCCGACGACGAGCGGTTCAGCACGAACTCCCTCCGCGTCACGCATCGTGCGGAGCTGGCGGCTGCGATCGGAAGGGTGTTTCGGACGCTGACGGCAGACGAGATCCTGGCCCGGCTCGAGGCTGCGCAGATTGCCTCGGCCCGCATGAATTCGGTTCAGGAGTTCGTCGAGCATCCGCAGCTCGCGACCCGGGATCGATGGCGGGAGATTGGCTCGCCGGCGGGGCCAATCCGCGCGTTGTCGCCGCCCGCGTCGTTCGAGGGACTTACGCCGGCGATGGGAGCCGTGCCGGCACTGGGCGAGCACAGCGATCGCATTCTCCGGGAACTCGGGTTCGATGAGGCGACCATCGCCAGGTGGCGCGAGGAAAGGATGATTTGACATGGCGACGAAGCCGGGCTGGACGGGCCGGGTGTTCGAGGACTTCGAGGTTGGCGACGTGTACGAACACCCGCTCGGCCGCACGATCACGTCGGCCGACAACGTCTGGTTCACCTGCGTGACGATGAACACCAACCCGATCCACTTCGACGCCGAATACGCCAGCAAGACCGAATTCAAGAAGCCGCTCGTGAACTCGTGCTTCACGCTCGCCCTCGTGACGGGCCTGTCGGTCACCGATCTGACGGTGAACGGCGTCGCGAACCTCGGCTGGGACGAAGTCCGTCTGCCTCACCCGTTGTTCGAAGGCGACACTGTCTACGCGAAGAGCGAAGTGCTGGAAACACGGGAATCGAAGTCGCGGCCGAACGTCGGCATCGTTCGCGTGAAGACGACGGGGCTCAATCAAAGCGGCCAGACGGTGATCGAATTCCTTCGGACGTTCATGATCTGGAAACGGGGGCACGTGCCGAGAGTCGGACGATAAGCCACACATCGTTGCCGGGTTACTGGTACCCAGTTCGATCCCGTATTGGCCGGCGCCTTGGGGCCAGTAGCCGTCGCTCGATCCGTCGTCGTCCCGTCGCGCGCCCGACCAGACGCCCGCCTCACATGACGGGATTCCGACGCTTGAGGTTGGTCTCTGCACGTCGGAACCCCATCACGCGGACCTACGATTTCGGCATCAGTTTCCCGACGATCTGATCGACAGTGAAGCTGGCCGCCTTTTGTCGCGGTGGATCTCCTGTCCGCTTACTGGCGTCGGCGCCGTCTCCGATCACGGTTCACGGTCGAACGCGAAGAGTCGAGCCCTGGGCCAGAATCCCTGACGTCGCTGCACACGAACCTCAGACGAGAGTGCCTGAGCCATTGGAGTCTCCCGTCCGTGCCGCTCACTGCTAGAAACCCACGTCCGTCTGGAGCCCACCGCCTACCGTGGGCGTGAGCGCGGCGGCAACGCCCAACCGCAAGAATTCCTAGGGAAAATCGGGGCCTCCCCGTAGGACAGTTCTCCGGAAGCGCAAATCACGTACCGGGCACCGGAGTAGGGGCGACCCAACCGATACGCGGCGTTCTCAGTCACAGCCACGCTTCGAGTGTCTAGGTTGCGCCGCGGGCTTTCAGGAAACCCGCGATGTCCGTGAGCGCGTGCTTCGTCGCCCACATTACGGGCGTCTCGCCGTGCGTGTCCTTCGGTGACGGATCGGCGCCGAACTCCAACAGAATCGCCGCACACTCCGTCCGATGGTCCATCGTCCGCCCGCGACTGTCCTTGTGGCACAGCTCGTGGAGCAGCGTCACTCCATCAACCGTTGGGTAATTCGGATCGAGGCCGCCGCGCGTCAGCAACTCGCGCAGCATATCGGGCCGCTCGAGCAGATAGGAGTGGCACCCGCCCGCCTGCGGATGGACTTTGAAACCGGCGTCGAGTAATCGGCGCATCAGCTTGCGTCGGCCGCAGGTCACGACGGCCGTGAACACACCCCCGCACCCGGCGAGTGCCGTCTCGGGTCGTTCGGTCACGATCCGCATGACCTCGTCGTCCTCGCCCTTCCACACCAGGTCGTACGGATCGAGGAAACCGCCATGCGCCTCGAGCAGTCTTCGGATCTCCGGTGTCTTCGCGGCATAGACGGCGTTGCCGCTGGCGTTGACGAAACCGTTGGGATCGGCGTGATGTTTCAGCAGCAGTTCGACCATCTCCCGGTCGCCACGCCCCGCCGCGGCGTGCAAGGCGGCGCCGCGCTCGGACGAATCGGCGTCGGGCCACGTCGGGTCCGCGCCGCGTTCCAGCAGCAGGCGGACGATGTCGAGACGGCCGAATTCGGCGGCGGCCGAGAGGGGGCGACGGTCGTCAGGGCGCTGCTCGGAGATGCGTGAGGGGGCGGCGTCGAGCATCGACCGCACCGCCGCCAGATCGTTCAACGCGGAAGCGACCGTCAGATCGTACGTCGCACCGCGGCCGATGAGCAGTCGAACCAGAGGCACGTTGCCGTTGCCGGGCCACACGCGGCGGCCCGGCCGCCAGCGCCTCCACAGCAGCCACGTCAGGCCGTTGGCGTAGCAGCGCCATCTTGACAGAGGCGCCTGCCGCGGGCCGCCCCAGATCGCCAAGTCAATGGGCTGTTTATCCTGCGGCGCGTAACCCTCGAACGACCCGACCCCGGCGCCGTGAATCGCGTGAATGTCGGCGCCACGATCGAGCAGTAGCGTCACCACGTCTGCCGATCCGCCGATGACCGCGCGGTGCAGAGGATGACCGCCAGCGCGGTTGATGTCGTCGACGAGCGATGGCTGCTGATCGAGGAAGGCGCGTACGCGCGCCAGCTCGCCGGCTTCGGCGGCGTCATGGATCGGATGATCCTCGGGCACGGTCGACGGCACGAGCCGTCGCGACGGATCAATCATGTGCGCGGAATCATAATAGCTGCCGCCATTTCACGAGGTGCACTGCGCCCGCTAATTAGTCCCCATAAGTGGCCGGGATCCGTTGACGGCGACCCCAGACCCGGTCTGGGAGCCGCGCTTCGATAGATGACCGTATACCCGGGCGAGCCAAATCGAGCCGTGGCGAGAATTGGCCCTTCGATTCGACTTGGGATGGCTTGCCATGAGCGAGCCTACGGCTCGCGTCAGCGAGCTGGAGGCGAGTCGAATGGTGAGCCGGACTGGAATCGAACTGGCCCTGGTGTCGAACCGACTAGGCACTATCGAGGTGCCTCTCTCCCCCCAGCCCGTGCGTCAGTTCTCGAACGTCGTCGAGCTCCTCGATCGATCTCAAGAGGGTTAGTGCGCGCTCGGTCTGATCGTCAGACAGCACCTTCCGCGCGCACGCTCGAAACTTCGTCGTCAACTCCTCGTCGCTGGCCGGCTGTTCCGGATATCCTCTCGCGCCGTTTGCGGCGTGAACGAACGTTCGGCCATCGCGCAGGTGGACCGTCACCCGCGACTGCGTGAGCGGCGGTGCCGTGCCGTCGAAGGTTGGGTCCACGCGCATGGTCACGCGCGACATCAGCGCGCGCACGTCGGGATCACTCAGGGCCCCAGGTTCGAAGGTGTCGATCCCCACTCGGCCGTGGACGGTGGCCGAAGCCGCGCAGAACGGCATGCTGAATTTCCCCTCGAGACCGGTCGAGGGCCGGTCGTGAATCAAGATCGTCGGCGCAATGCGGTCCACGTCGATCTCGATCGAGCCGACGTCCGCGGCCGTGTACCCTTCGCGCCGCCGCAGAAGCAGCAGCGCGTCGAGCGCGGGATGCGTCCCGGCGCAGGACGGATACAACTTCACGGTGATGCCGGACTCCAGGATTTCCCAACGCCTTCCAAGATCGCCGGCCACATCACCAAGATCGGGATGCAGGGCATCCATCGCGGTGAGGAATCCCTGGGGGCCGTCGAGCGCCAGTTCGCTGCCCGTGAGTCCGGCCTCGGCGAGCAACGCGGCCGTCACGCCGTTTTGAGCCGCGAGCCCCGCGTGCAGCGGCTTGATCATCGTGCCGAAGTTCTCCTTGAGGCCCGACGCCTGAGACGCCGCGATCGCTAGCGCGTGAGCGGCTCGTTCCGAATCCAGGCCCAGCAGCCGGATTGCGGCCGCGGCTGCGCCGAGCGTGCCGAGCGTCGAGGTCGGATGCCAGCCCCGTTGATAGTGGCGCGGCTGCATCCGGCGGCCCAGCACGCCTTCGATCTCGAATCCGACAACGAAGGCCTCGAGTGCTGCGCGGCCCGGGGCGCCCTTCAGGTCCGCGACCGCAAGCGAGGCCGGGACGAGCGGCGCGGATGGATGCGCCAGCGAGACGAAGCACATGTCGTCGTAGTCGAGGGCGTGCGCCGCGGTTCCGTTGGCGAGCGCGGCGGCGGCGACGGTCGTCCGAATCGCGGTCCCGAAGATCCGGGACTCACCGCTGCCACCCGCGTGCGCAACCTGCTGGACGGCCCTGGCTGCGGGCTCGACGGCCCCGGCGAGCGTCACGCCAACCGTATCGAGGAACGCGGTCGCCGCGCGGCGGCGCGCGGCGGCAGGTGGCGTCGCGCCCACGATGAATTCGGCGAGAACGGAGATGGCAGGCATGGGGCGCCGCAGGCGACGGACCGAGTTCTCTTACGACTGAGACGCCATGAACCGGTGTTTGATCAACACGCAGTCGAGCGGAGGTTTGGCCGTTGGCGGCGACTCCTCCACCTTGGCCGCGATCATCCACGGCCCGTCCACGGTCCTCGCGCGGGTGAACGCGTCCAGCAGATCTGATTCGGTTCGTACCGTCACGCTCTGGCGGATGCCCATCGCGATCGCCGCGGCGGCCAGATCGGCGCCATGTGCGGTCGCGGTGTCCTGGCCACCCGTCGTCGCGTACGACCCGTTGTCCCAGACGATCAGAATCAGGTTGGCGGGTTTCGTCCAGCCGACCGTCGCCAGCGATCCGAGATTCATGAGCAGCGAGCCGTCCCCGTCGAGCACGACGACCCGGCGGTCGGGACGCGCCATCGCGAGGCCGAGCCCGATCGACGACGCGAGGCCCATGCTGCCCCACGTGTAGAAATTGGCGTGCCGATCGCCCGCCGCGAAGAGGTCGTACGCCGGATGGCCAAGGCTCGCGACGATCGGCGTCGTCTTGTCCGTCCCGAGCGCGCGCACGAGCACGCGCGTGGCGTCGAGGCGCGTCATGCGTTCGCCTTCCCCGCCGCGCGCGGCGCCGTGATCCGCCTCGGCAACAGGCACGCGCCGCTCACGCGCGTGTCGAACGCGGTGCGCGCCACCAGCTCGACGGTCGCCGCCGTCGTTTCAGCCGATTCGACGGTCGCATGGGGAATGCCCATCGACTCGAGAATGGGCCGAACGGCGCGGCCCATCGGCACCTGCGCGGAGTTCCACTCGCCGGCGTCGCCGCGCATGCTGATCAGGATCAGCATCGGGATTTGATACGGCACGACGAGCGACGTAATCGCATTGAGCGAGTTGCCGAGCCCGCTCGATTGCAGCATCACGGCGGACTGCACGCCGCCGAGGTAAAGCCCCGCGGCAATGCCGAAGGCTTCCTCTTCACGGGTCGCGAGCGTCGTGCGAATCCGCGGATACCCCTCGAGCGCGTTGAGCACGTGGGACAGCGGATTATCGGGCACGTACACGACATGCGTGATGCCGGCGGCGGTCAATCCTGCGCAGACTCCGCCCGCCCAGGTCAGCAGATCCCGGGATTGCGCGGTTGTCACAGGCGAAGTTTACTCGTACCGTCGTCGGCGCGGTTCGCAAGCCGCCCGCGGGTGACGGATCGTCGCAGGAGGGGCCGGATTAAATGACGGCGGTGGTGTTTGATTTCGACGGTGTGCTCGCGGACACCGAAGGACTGCATTTGCGCGCGTTTCAGGAAGCGTTCGCGGCACGGGGCTGGGCGCTCGATCCCGCGGCGTACGCGGATCGCTATCTCGGCTACGACGACCGGACGTTGATCGTCGAGTTCGCCGCCGATGAAGGATTCTCCATCGACGCCGGCGACGTCGGCCGCGTGATGCGGGAAAAAGCGGATATTTTCGACCGGCTGCGAGCGGGCGGTTCCGTCGTCTACCCGTCGGCGCCAGCCTGCGTGCGGACGCTGGCGGCGCGCTTTCCGCTGGCCATCGTCTCCGGATCGCTTCGCGAGGAAATCGTTTCGATTCTGGGTGGCGCCAGCCTCCTGTCCGAGTTTCGGAGCATCGTGTCGGCCGAAGACGTCACGCGAAGCAAGCCGGCGCCCGACGGCTATCTGCGCGCCGCCACGCTGCTGGGCGTCGATCCCGGGCGCTGCGTGGTCATCGAAGATTCGCACTGGGGACTCGACGCGGCGCGGTCCGCCGGTATGAAGACCATCGGCCTCACCACCACGACCACCGCTTCAGCGCTGTCAGCAGCCGATCGCATCATCGCGTCGCTCGACGAGTTGTCGCCAGCCTTCATCGACGACCTTGCCGGCAGAAGCCGGGCGTGATAAGTACATCTGCAATGTTCAGTTCGCGGCACGCGCATCGCCACCATCACCGTCACCTGACGGCCCGGTGGAGCTGCGACTAGCGCCCGCGACACGCGCAACGATCGTTCAAACAGCCCCGCCGGTCTGGCGGGGTTTTCTGTTTTGCCCCTCCAGAACCGTCGGATGAAAGCGAGCCGACGATGGATTTCTCGAAGCTGGGCGGCCTGGTACCGGCCGTGATTCAGGACGCCGACCGGCGCGACGTCCTGATGGTGGGATTCATGAACGAGGACGCGCTGGCTCGAACGCGAGAGACCGGCTACGTCACGTTTTTCTCGCGATCGCGAAACACCTTGTGGACGAAGGGCGAAACGTCGGGCAACCGGCTGGCCGTCGTGTCGATGGCCACCGATTGCGACGATGACTCCCTCCTCGTGAAGGTGCGGTGTGAAGGGGTCGGCCAGGTGTGCCATACGGGCCGCCGCAGTTGCTTCGTCGAAGAGCGGAGAGTCACGGGCGGGCCGGCACCGATCACCACGACCGGCACCGGACAGAAGCCGGCTGTGCGCGAGGCGCGCCAAATCATCAAGTTGGGCCTGCCCAAGGGCTCACTTCAGGACGCGACCATCCAGCTCTTCGCACGCGCGGGTTTCAACATCTACGTGAGTCCGCGATCGTACTTTCCCGCCATCGACGATCCCGAGATCGAGTGCATGTTGATCCGGGCCCAGGAGATGGCGCGATACGTCGCCGATGGCGTGATCGATGCGGGCCTGACCGGCCGGGACTGGGTCGCGGAGCACCATGCCGGACGAGGCGACGAGCGGGTGACGACGCTCGCCGACCTGCTGTACGCGAAGCAGCGCGCAGGCAGTGTGAAGTGGGTGCTCGCGGTGCCCGAAGATTCGCCATACCAGCGCCCCCAGGACCTCGAAGGACGCACCGTCGCGACCGAGCTGGTCCGGGCCACCGAGTCGTACTTCGAGCGCCTGGGCATTCAGGCGAACGTCGAGTTCTCGTGGGGCGCGACCGAGGTGAAACCGCCGGTGCTCGCCGATGCGATCGTCGAGGTCACCGAAACGGGATCGTCGCTCCGGGCGAATCGCCTCCGCGTCATCGACACCGTCCTCGAATCGAACACGCAGCTCATCGCCAATCCGGCAAGCCTCGAAGACGACTGGAAGCGAACGAAGATTGTGAATCTCTCGCTCCTCCTGCAGGCCGCCATCGAAGCACAAGGCCGTGTCGGCGTCATGCTCAACGTCCGCCGCGACGATCTCGAGAACGTCCTGAAGCTGCTCCCGGCGCTTCAACGGCCCACCGTCGCGCCGCTGAGTGACGCCGATTGGGTGGCTGTGAACACCATCATCGAAGAGCGTACGGTCCGCGAGCTGATGCCGCGTCTCAAAGCGGCGAACGCGCAGGGCATCGTGGAGTACCCGCTCAACAAGATCGTGCTGTGATGCGCGTCTTTCACCCCTCGGACAAGACGTCCCTGGAGCGCTGGCTCACGCGCTGGCACCGGCCCAATCGGGAAACCGCCCGACGGGCAGGGCGCATCGTCGCCGACGTGCGGCGTGGCGGAGATGCCGCGGTGCGGGACTGGGCGACCAGACTCGACGGCCTGGAAGGTCCAATTGACGTCTCCGCACGCGAGCTGCGGCGCGGCTGGGATGCGACGCCGAGAGACGTCCGGGCGGCCATTCGCGTCGCCGCGCGCCACCTGCGACGCGTTGCCGAGCGCCAGTTGCCGCGGCCGTTCACGATCGAGGTGGCCCCTGGCGTGCGAATCGAACAGCGCGTGCAGCCGCTTGGCCGCGTGGGGTGCTACGTGCCCGGAGGCCGGTATCCCCTCCCGTCCACGCTGCTGATGACCGCGATTCCTGCCCGTGTTGCCCGTGTGCCCGAGATTCTGGTGACCTGTCCGCGGCCCACCCCGGCGGTTTGCTGTGCCGCGCTCGAAGCGGACGCGACGCGCGTGCTGCGGCTCGGGGGCGCGCACGCGATCGCCGCGATGGCGTACGGAACGGCAGCGATCCCGCGGGTAGACAAGATCGTGGGGCCCGGCAACGCATGGGTCGCGGCGGCGAAGGCGCTCGTCGCGGCCGACTGCGGCGTCGACCTCCAGGCCGGGCCGAGCGAAATCGTGGTGTTTTCCGAGTCGGCCAGGCCCGACTGGATCGCCGCCGATCTCGTCGCGCAGGCGGAGCATGACCCCGATGCGCGCGCCGTTTTTGTGACGACGCGGACAGCACTCGCCGATCGCGTGCTCGAAGCGTTGCGGCGCGCGACGCCGCGACAAGGACCGGCACGGCGGTCGCTCGCCCGGCAGGGCGCGATCATCGTGACAGAGACGCGCCGAACCGCCCTCGACGTCATCAACCGGCTTGCGCCCGAGCACCTCGTCTGCGATCGTGCCGCCGATGTTGCCGGCGTGCGCGCGGCCGGCACTGTGTTCGTCGGCCGCTGGAGCGCGCAGGCTGCGGGCGATTACTGCACAGGATCCAACCACGTCCTTCCAACGGGCGGCGCCGCGCGATTCCGCGGAGGACTGAGCGCCGCCGATTTCGTCCGGTCGTTCAGCGTGCAGACGATCGAGCGGCGGGGACTCCGTTCGCTGGGCCGTCACGTCATGGCGCTCGCGGCCGCGGAAGGACTGACGGCACATGGCGATTCGATTCGAATGAGGATGCGTGAGCTGTGACCTATCAACGGCCGGGCGAAACCAAAGGCGCGCTGAGGCTTCACCTGAACGAGAACACGGCGGGGTGTTCACCCGCGGTGATCGAGGCGCTTCGCACGATCGAACGCGACGTCATCGCGCTCTATCCCGATTACGGGCCGGCGATCGAGGCGTGCGAGCGGTGGCTGGGCGTCGAGCCCGGCTGGGTGCAGCTCGTGAACGGCCTCGACGAAGGCTTGCACGCCTCCGCCCAGGCCGCGCGGAATCGCGAGCCGCCCCACCCGCGTCCCGAAGCCGTCATCGTCGAGCCCGCGTTCGAGATGTACGTCCCTTGCGCGGAAGCGGCCGGCCTCACCGTCGTCCGGATTCCGCCGCAGCCCGACTTCGCGTTTCCGCTGGCGTCGCTGTTCGCCGCGATCTCGCCGGCGACGCGACTGATCTATCTCACGGATCCGAACAACCCCACGGGTCTGGCCATACCGCCCGGAGCCATCGAGCGTGTCGCGGAAGCCGCGCCGGACGCCATCGTGCTCGTCGACGAAGCCTACGCGGACTTCAGCGGCCGTACGCAGATCGGATCGCCGCTCGACCGGCGCCGAAACCTCGTCGTCGGCCGGACGTTCGCGAAGGCGCACGGGCTGGCGGGGCTTCGCGCCGGCGCCCTGGTCGGGCATCCGGAAGCGCTCGCGGGCATCCGGCGCGTGCTGCCGCCGTTCAGCATCAACGTCTGCGCAGCCGTTGCGCTCGATGCGGCTCTGCGCGATCGGGCATATCTCGAGTGGTATGTCGCGGAATCTGTGGAGTCGCGCCAGTTGATCTATGACTGTTGCAGCCGGCTCGGTCTGCCTTACTGGAAGAGTGAGGCGAACTTCGTCCTCGTGCGCGTCGGACCGGACGCGGCGGCCCTCGTTCGAGACGTGTCGGGCCGTGGCGTGCTCATCCGGGATCGTTCCACCCAGCCCGGCTGCGACGGCTGCATCCGGATGACGGCCGGGGTTGTCGAGCACACGCGCGCGGCGCTGACCGCGTTGGAGGCCGCCCTTGCGTCGCGCCACCGTTGATCGACGAACGCGGGAGACACGTGTGCGCGTCCGGCTCAGCATCGAAGGCCGCGGGCGGTATCGCGTGCACACGGGGATCCGATTCCTCGACCACATGGTGGAGCTCGTGGCACGGCATGGCGGTTTCGACCTGTACATCGATGCGGCCGGCGATCTCGACGTGGACGCGCATCACACGGTCGAAGACGTCGGGCTCACGCTCGGCCAGGCGTTCGATCGCGCGCTCGCATCGCGTCGCGGGATCAATCGCGCCGGGTATTTCGTGATGCCGATGGACGAGACGCTGGCGGTCGCCGCCATCGATCTCTCGGGCCGCCCGTTCGCGGTGGTGAACCTCGCGCTCGCCACCAAACGCGTCGGAGATCTGCCCACGGAGCTCGTGCAGGATTTCTTCGAGGCGTTTGCGACGGCGGTGCGCGCCAATGTGCACCTTCGTGTCCTGTACGGGCGGTCCAGCCATCACCAGATCGAAGCGATCTTCAAGGCGTTCGCGCGGGCGCTCCGGATGGCGTGCGCCACGGATCGGCGGCTGCGGCGCGTGATGCCCAGCACGAAAGGCCTGCTTCGATGATCGCGGCCCTCGTCGATTACGGCGCCGGGAACCTGACGTCGGTCGTCAAGGCATTCGAGGCCTGCGGCGCGACCGTCCGGATCGTGTCCTTGCCCGATCAACTGGCGGGCGCTGAGGCCATCGTGATTCCCGGTGTCGGGCACTTCGGGCGGACCGCGTCCCTCGATGGGCGCTGGCGCGGCGCAATCCGGACGCGGATCGCCGCCGGCGTTCCGGTGCTCGGCATCTGCCTCGGCATGCACTGGCTGTTCAGCGGCAGCGACGAAGCCCCGGGCGTCGAGGGCCTGGGAGTATTCGCCGAACGGTGCGCAAGGCTGACGGGGCCGGTCAAGATCCCGCACGTCGGCTGGAACTCGCTGGACCTGACCGATCGGCCATCGCGTCTGCTGCAGGGAGTGGAGCCCGGCGCGTACGCATATTTCTCCCATTCCTACGCCGTGACGAGCGCGGCCGACACGATCGCGACGACCGTGCACGGCCGATCGTTCGTGTCGGTGGTCGAGCGCGGTGTCGTGGCCGGTGCGCAGTTTCATCCGGAGAAGTCGGCCGACACCGGGCTTCGGATGCTCTCGAACTTCCTGGCGATGGCGCGCGCTGAGGCGGAATGCTGACCAGACGCATCATCGCGTGCCTTGACGTGCGGGATGGCCGGGTGGTCAAGGGCGTGCACTTCGGCGATCTTCGGCAGGCCGGCGATCCAGTGGCACTCGCCCGCCGCTACGCGTCGGACGGCATCGACGAGCTCGTCGTGCTCGACATCACCGCCACGCTCGAAGGCCGGCGCGCGCTGCTCGAGACCGTCCGCGCGGTCGCACGTGAGCTGTTCGTGCCGCTCACCGTCGGCGGCGGCATTCGCACGCGTGAGGACGCTCACGCCGTCATCGAAGCGGGCGCGGACAAAGTGAGCATCAACAGCGCGGCGCTGGCGGATCCCGGACTGATTACGGCTCTCGCCGAGGTGTACGGAAGCCAGGCGGTCGTGGTGGCGATTGACGCGAAGGGACGGCACGTCTTCACTCGGTCCGGCACGACGCCGGTCGCCCGGGACGCCGTCGCGTGGGCGCGGGAGGCTGAAGCCCGCGGCGCCGGCGAGATCCTGCTCACCTCCATCGACCGCGACGGCACCCGGTCGGGCTTCGACTGCGAGCTCACCGCCGCCGTGAGCACGAGTGTCGGCATACCGGTGATCGCATCCGGCGGCGCCGGCGCTCCCGAACATGTCGTCGAAGTGCTGTCGTCCGGCCGGGCGGACGCGGCGCTCGCGGCGTCGATCCTCCACTACTCGACCTGGACAGTGCCGTCGCTCAAGGCCTATCTCGCCGGCCGCGGCGTTCCGGTGCGGCTCGGACCGCGGGCTCGAGGTTCATGCTGATCCCGTCAATCGACCTCCAGAACGGCAAGGTCGTCCAGCTCCAGCAAGGTGAGCGCCTGGTGTATGCGACCGACGACCTCGACGGCTGGCTGACGCGGTTCGCGCCGGCGCCGGTCGTCCAGGTGATCGACCTCGACGCCGCGATGGGCGTCGGAGAGAACCGCGATCTCGTCCGCCGGATTTGCCGCCAGCGCGCCTGTCAGGTCGGCGGCGGCATCCGCTCGATTGACGCCGCCCGGGAGCTGCTCCGACACGGCGCCGAGCGGGTCATCGTCGGGTCGGTCCTCTTCACCGATTCAGGCGTGGACACCGCGCGGGCCGAGGCATTTTCAACAGCGCTCGGGCCGGATGCCCTCATCGGCGCCGTTGACAGCCGCGGCGGCCAGGTCGTGATTCACGGCTGGCGAACGCCGTTGCCGGTCACACCGGTCCAGGCGGTGCGAGAGCTCGAGTCGTTCGTTGGCGCCTTTCTCTACACGCACGTGGACGGCGAGGGCCTGCTGGGCGGCCTCAACATGTCGTCGGTGTTGACAGTCCGGCAAGCGACGGCCCGCCGCCTGGTTGCCGCGGGCGGCATCCGATCGCGCGATGAAGTGAACGCTCTTCACGCGCTCGACATCGACGCCGTCGTAGGGATGGCAATTTATCGCGGGTTGATGACGATCGACTGACGCCGGGCGCGGCGCGAACTTCGGCAGATCGCTGCCACACTTCGGCACGTCACGAGCCGGCAGCGATTCGCGCGCGGCATTCGTCTTCATCATGGAAAAGGCCGCCGATGAAAAGCTCTCAGCGATTGCCGAGCAATTGGTGAACCCGGATGCCGAGACCAGCAAAGAAGGCAACGAGGAAGAAGACGACGAACGGGAGATGGCCGGCGCCGGGGCGTCGTCCGGCTCCAAATCGTCAAAGCGCGGAGCCAACGGTGGCCGCACCGCGGCAAACCGGCGGTCCGCTCGTGGCCGATCCGGCTCCGGTCGCGCACGTGAGTCTCGCATCGGCGGCGGCCGATTTCGACCGCCCCGATACGAACTTCACGATCGCGGCGCTGCTGCGGGACCTGGCCAGCCTCCAGGACTCGCGGCAGCGCCAGTGGGGTTACAAAGGCGCGGCTGCCGCGATTTTCAACCTCGATCAGCCGCTCGAAGCCCTGCTGCGTCCCGACGGCACCTTCGAACGGATTCCCGGGGTCGGTCCGTCATCGACCCGCATCGCCCTTGACGTCATCCGCACCGGGGGCTCGACGGCCGTCGAAGACGCCATCCTGAAAAGCGGCAAGACCGAAGATGTCCGGCGCCGGCGCGCCCTCCGAGCGGGTTTCTTCAGCCGCGCCCGCGTGCTCGAGATCCTGCGATCCGATCTCCCGGGCACCGTACAGGCCCGTGACCTCCTGGCTGACTTCCAGATGCACTCTGTCTGGAGCGACGGCGGCGCGACGATCGCCGAGCTCGCCAGCGCCTGCACCGCCCGCGGCTACCAGGTACTGCGCGGTGACGGACCACTCGTATGGGCTTCGCATCGCGCGCGGCATGTCGCCGGAATCGATGCTGAAGCAACACGAAGAAATCGCCGCGCTCAACCAGCGCCTGGGCGATCGGTTCCGGGTCCTGCGTTCGATCGAAGCCAACATTCAGCCCGATGGCGCGCTCGACGTGGAGCGGTCGGACCTCGAGTCGCTCGACCTCGTGGTCGCCGCGCCTCATTCAAAGCTGCGGAGCGAAGAAGATCAGACGATCCGCCTGCTGACCGTCATCACGACCCCCGGCGTCCACATCCTCGCCCATCCGACGGGCCGCAAATCCGGTGATCGTGCCGGCATCGTCGCGCGATGGGACGAGGTGTTCCTCGGGGCGGCGAAGATGGGTGTGGCCATCGAGATCGATGGCGACCCGTCTCGGCAGGATGTGAGTTGGACGTTGGCAAGCCAGGCGCTCCAGGCCGGATGCGTCTTCGCCCTGGACAGCGACGCGCACTCGCCCGACGAGCTGGTCTACTCGGAGACCGCCGTTGCGCACGCGCGCCTGGCGGGAATCCCCGCGTCGAGAATCATCAACTGCTGGCCGCTGGAGCGCGTGCTCGACTGGGCGCCGGCGGCGTGGGAGAGATGAGCCGGCTTCCGCCTTCGCGCGAAGCGCTTCGGCGAGACTCGCCGTAGTCTTGCCGGAGGCGGTCAGCCCCCCGGCGGGCTAGAGCGCTTTGCGGATCGGAGTGGCATGTTCCTGCGCCCTCCCGCTCGCCGCTTGCCGCAAGGCAGCGTGATCGCCGCCTCCGCTGAAGCTACGGCGAGCCAAGGAGCCTGCCTCGCGGCGCTCGCAAAGGTCGGGCTCCGGAACATGCCGCACCGATCCGCAAACGCTGCAAAGCCCGCCGCTACGTCACTTCTGCAACATGCCTGTTCCGAAAGTTCGAAGTTCGAAGTTCTCAGTTCGAAGTTCCGGCCGCGTCGTTTGCGGCCGGCTATCTCGCCCGGTGAGAGGTCTCCACCATCACGAGCCCTGACGCCACTGCCGGCGGAAGGTTGAGCCGGCCGCCCAGGTTGCCGAGGTCGAACGCGTCGCGAATCGTCCCCTTCACGGTAACGCGCGCACCTTTTCTCGGTACGCCCTGGGTCGAAACGACCCAGAGCTGCCCGCTGCGGTCGTCGATGCGATACGCGCCGCGATCGACGATGCTCACGCTTTCGGTCACCGACCCGCTGATCGTGACTTCGTCGTTCCGGTAGCGTGACGGATCGCTCAGGATCCGGTTGATCGATGTGGACGCGCATGCGGTCGACAGGCACGCGACGGCCAGGCACCCGATCAGGACGCTTCTCAAATGATGGCTCATGGTCGCTTCTCCGATCCTCCAAGGATGCCGAATGGGTCAATGGCGGTCCCGTCCCACCACTGTTTCTTGTCGGTCATTTTGAAAATCGCGAAGTGCAGGTGCGGCGTGTCTTCCGGAGCATTTCCGGTGGTGCCGACGTACCCGATGACGTCTCCACGCCTGACGCGCGCGCCTTCCTCGAGGCCAGGCGCATAGCGCTGCAGATGCGCGTAGTAGTACACGTAGGTCGCTTTCGGATCGAACTGATAGATCGTCGTGCCTCCCGCCTGGCTCGCGAACAACCGGGCGATCGTGCCGTCTTCGACGGCAATCACCGGCGTGTGACGCGGCGCCAGAATGTCGATCGCTTCGTGGACGCGCGTCGTGCCTCGTTTTTCCGAGAACGACGAGCGCAGATCGTCGGCCTCGACACCGCGGACGGGGATGGTCAACTGCCGGCTGCGCAGGTCGGCCATCGGATCCGCGCCGATGCGAGGCAGGACGGACTCAGAGGCCGGCGCCTGCCGCGACGGCTGCGGCACTGCAGGAAGGGCGGGAAAGGCGGGACGATCGATCCGGTCAGGGTTGCGCGCGAGCGCCGCCTCGCCGCAGTCGTCGCCCGCCCGGGCTGACGTACCCGGCCCGGTCAACACGATCCCGGTGAACAGGGCGCCGGCCAGAAAGCCGATCGATCCCACCAGGATCGGGCCGAACGCGCGTCCGGCTCGTTTCTTCATTGTTCGAAGACGACCGGCGTACCTTTCTTGACGAGCGCCGCAAGCCGCGCCGCGTCCCAATTGGTCAGCCGGACGCACCCGTGTGATGACGTGTAGCCGATTCGTCCAGGTTCCGGAGTGCCGTGCAGGCCGTAATGTTCCTTCGAGATGTCGATCCACACCATGCCAACCGGCCCGTTGGGTCCGGCTGGAATCTTGGCCTTGGCGTGCGAAGGGTCGGCATCCCAGAAGAGATCCGGGTTGTAGTTGAACGGCGGATTCTTGATGACGGCGGTGACGGCCCACGTGCCGATCGGCAACGGGTCGCGCTCGCTCCCGCTCGTCACGGGTGCGTGGAAGATGACGTTGCCCGTGCCGTCATAGACGGTCGCAACGGAAGCCTCTTTCGAGATCACCACTCGCGTGTCGGCGGGCGGCGTCGCGGCCGTCCCGCCGCCGGCGACGTTCGGCACCTGGATCGTTTCACCTTCGACGAAACGCGCGTTGGGATTGAGACGCCGCAACAAGGCCGGCGACGCATGGAACGCTTCGCCGAGCGCCTCGATCACGCTCGTAAAATTGAGCGCGGGCAGCTTCGACTGCTCCATCAGGTCTTTCGGAATCGACGGTGTGAACGGACCGCCCGCGTCTTCCGCCGTGATCGTGTACGGCACGAGCACGTCGAACGTGCCTCGGCCGAGAGCCTCGAGGAGCGCGGCCTGATCGCCCGCCTGAATCCGGCGCGCGGTCTCGAATGCCGTGATGGCCCGTGACGTATTCGCGCCGCTTCGTCCGTCGATCTCGCCGGGCGAGAATCCGGCTCGGTCGAGCAGGATCTGGATTTCGAGCGTAGGGTCACCGGCCGGCTGCGCCGTCGATTTTTGCGACTGAGGTGCCGCACCGCGTGGCGCGTCGCTCCAGGCCGTGACAGCAGTCACGCTCGCCACACAAATGGCAACGGATGACAGACTTCTGAGCGCCGATCGAACCACGGTATTGCCCCTCCATGCTGGAGAAAGCACGAACTATGCCGCTGGCTTTACAATGCGAATCATGCGGTGCACGAGCCTGGTGTCCGCGTTGTGGGTCGTCGTCGCGCTCTCCGGATGCAGCCGGCGCGAAGCCTCCACGGCCACGACCGCGGCGCCCGCGTCCGTCACTGTGCAGCAGGCCACAGTGCAGACGCTGCGTGACACCCTCACGCTGCCGGGGATCGTGGTTCCGGCCGGTGCCGCCGATCTACTGGTCTTCGCCCCGGAGGCCGCGCGCATCGTGGAGCTCCCGAAAGCGGAGGGCGAGAAGTTCGAGGCGGGCGATCTCCTCGCGCGCTTCGAGATCTCGTCCATCACCAGCGAGGTCGCCGCGCGTGAGCGCGAGTTGAACGACGCGACGGCACGCGCGGCGGCCGCCAAAACCGAAGAAGCCCGCCTGGCGGCGCTCCATGGCCAGGGCATCATCGCGCGAAATGCGTACGAGGCAAGCAAGACGACACTGCTTGCGGCGGAAGCCGCGCTGAACCAGGCCAGGACGCAGATGGAGAGCGCGAGGCTGCTGCAAGAGCGCGCGATCGTCCGGGCGCGCTTCCCAGGCATCGTCTCGAAGCGCTGGCACAACGAGGGCGATCTGGTCGCGGGCGGAAGCCAGGATCCTGTGCTCCGCGCGATCGATCCCACACGCATCCAAATCGCCATTGAGGTCACGCCCGCGCAGCTCGGGCGGCTCGTGCCCGGCCAGGCGGGCCTGATTCAGACGGGGCTCGGTTCCCCCGAGCCTGCGACGGTCGTTGTCCGGCCGGCGCCGGTCGAGGGCGGACCACCCAAGATCGAGGTTCGGCTCGCGCCGGTTGGCCCACTCGTGCTTCCGCTCGACAGCCCCGTACAGGTGGAGATCATCCTCGACGAACGCCCACAAGTGCTCGTCGTCCCAACGGGAGCGGTGCTCAAGGACGATCAGGTCACGTACGTGATGATCGCGGGCAGCGACAGCCGTGCGCATCGCCGCGACGTCCAGGTCGGCCTGCAGGCGCGCGGCCTGACGCACGTCGTGTCGGGCGTGAACCCCGGCGAGCTGGTGATCGTCGGCGGTCTGGACACGATCTCCGACGGCGCGGCGATAAAAATAACGGGGACGGGTTAGATTTCCACAGTTTGCGGACAATCGGGGACAGGTGAGACCAGGTTAGAGTCGCCCGCGATCTGGCATTCGCGTTGCTGAGATCAGCCAGCACCATGCCCAGACGCCCGAGAAGTGCAGTTCCTGCAACGTTCCATCACGTCATGAATCGCAGTTCTCGCAGTACGACTCTTTTCAGCCGGCCGCGCGAGTACGTCGGGTTCATCCGCGTGCTTCGCGAAGCTCTAACGCGTCACGACGTCGAGTTACTGACGTACTGCGTCATGCCAAACCATTGGCACCTCGTGCTTCGAACCGATCAGATTCGCGAGCTCTCCCGTTTCATGCACTGGCTCTCCACTACTCACGCGCGAAGATGGCACCGAATGCGTGGTACGGTCGGTCTGGGTCCGGTCTACAAGGGACGCTTTCTGTCGGTCCCGATCGAGGCCGATGGCTCATTGATCCGAGTCTGCCGCTACGTCGAGCGCAACCCACTCAAAGCGGGCTTGGTGCGGCGTGCCGAGGAGTGGCCCTGGTCGAGCCTGACTGATCGCGGGCGACGCAAGCGCCGGTTGCTGGTGTTGACGGCGCCTTTTCTTGAGAGTCCGACATGGGTCGATCACGTGAACACTCCACTTGCGTCATCGGAGTTGGTCGCGATGGACCGGTTCCTCGACACCGAGCCGACGACACTGCCACCGAACCTGGTCTCACCTGTCCCCTGAACGTCGGTTTCTGTGGAAAACTAACCCGTCCCCGATGTCCGTCCTCGACTACGTGGTGATCGCCGGCTATCTGGCCGCGATCACCGCGTTCGGATCGTGGTTTGCCCGGTTTCAGAAGACCACGCGCGACTACTTTCTGACAGGTCGTTCCATCCCCTGGTGGGCGGTCTGCTTCACCATCGTCGCGACCGAAACGAGCACGCTGTCGTTCATCGGCGTTCCGGCGTCCGCGTTCGCCGGGAACATGACCTTCCTGCAATTGGCAATGGGCTACGTCATCGGCCGGGTCATCATCAGCCTGCTCTTCGTGCCGGCGTATTTTCGCGGCGATCTGTTCACGTCGTACGAGCTGCTGCAACGCCGCTTCGGATCGCCGGTCAAGACGCTCGCCGCCGGGATTTTTCTCGTCACGCGGACCCTCGCCGACGGTGTCCGGCTGTTCGCGACGGCCCTCGTGATCGCCGTGGTGACCGGGGTCCCGGTCAGCTGGACCGTGTTGGTCCTGGGCACGGCGATGATCGTGTACACCGCGCGCGGTGGCGTCTCGGCCGTGATCTGGACGGACGTGGTCCAGATGTTCGTGTATCTCGCCGGGGCCATCGCGGTTTTCCTCGCGCTCCTCGGCCGCATCCCGGGCGGCTGGGACGAAGTGGTCCGCGCGGGCGAATCGGCCGGCAGGTTCGTCGTCCTGAACTGGTCCACCGATCCGAAGGTCACGTACACCCTGTGGGCCGGCCTGCTGGGGGGCGCCACGCTGACGCTGGCCACACACGGCACCGACCAGTACCTCGTTCAGCGGCTCCTCTCGGCGCGGTCACCGCGCGACGCGTCGCTTGGACTCGTACTGAGCGGCGTCGTCGTCTTCGCGCAGTTCGTGCTCTTCCTCATCATCGGCGTCATGCTCTTCGCCTACTACCAGCACGCGCCGCTGCCGCCGCTCGGACGTCCGGACGAAATCCTGCCGCGATTCGTCGTGACGTCGCTCTCGGGGGGAGTCGCCGGCTTCATCGTCGCCGCGATCGTCGCCGCCGCGCTGTCGCCCTCTTTGAACGCGATGGCCGCGACGACCGTCAACGATTTCTACCGTCAATACGTCCGGCCGGACGCCGACGAGACTACGCTCATGCGCGTCTCGCGCCTGTCGACGATCGTGTGGGGCGTGTTGCAGATTGGCGTGGCGCTCGCCGCACAGGGCATGGATCGATCCGTCCTCGATGCCGGGCTGCTGGTGCTCTCGCTCGCGACGGGACCCGTGCTCGGCGCATTCCTCATGGGCGTCTTGACGACGCGCGTCGACGCTCGGGCGATGATGGCCGGCATGTCGGCCGGCATCGTCGTCCTCGCCGTCCTCTGGTGGACGGGCGCGGTCGCCTGGACGTGGTACGCGTGTATCGGCGCCGCGGTGACGTGCGCGGTTGCGCTGGCGGCGTGGAAAACGCTTCCCAAGAGCGGGGTCTGAAGAGCTCTTGTCGGTACGACAGGTACGGCGGGTCCAAGGAACCTTCTGACGCCCGCCATCTTCTTCTTATTTTGGCGCAAACACGCGCGTCAGAACGCGTATTGAAGAAGATGACAAGAATCAGATTCCTCGGACCCGCCGTACCCGTCGTACCGACAGCAGCTTTCCAGACCCGCTCTAATCTTCGCTCAAGCCCCGATCGGCAGGCGCAGCGTCGCCCGGCAACCCGGGCCGGGCTGCCGGTTCTCGAGCGAGATTGTTCCGCCGTGCGCCTCGGCAATCTGACGGCTGAGCGCGAGGCCGATGCCGGATCCGCTGGGCTTGGTCGTGAAGAACGGCACGAAGAGGTTCGAGGTGTCCGGGAGACCCTTGCCTTCGTCGTCCACGTTGAGCTCGAACCAGTCGCCATGCCGCTTCCAGCCGATCGCAACCATGCCGCCGGTCTCGAGTGACGCGTCCACCGCATTCCGGACGACATTGATCAAGAGCTGCTCGATCTGATCCGAATCGGCGGTGAGCCGCACCTCGGGCGAGGGCTGCACGGCCACGGGCAGGCGCTTTTCGAGATCGGCGATGCGCGCGATGAGTTCCGGCACCTTCACCTGTCTCGGATTCGGCTTCGGCAGGCGCGCGAGCTGCGCGTACGATCGCAGGAAGCGTCCGAGCGCCCCGGACCGCTCCTCGATGAGCGACAGGCCCTGCTGGACCTCGTCGCTCCGCTGAAATCCGCTCGCGCGATCGACGATGCGCCGGAGCGAATGGGCGATGGACTTGATGGGCGTGAGCGAGTTGTTGATCTCGTGCGAGAGCACGCGCACGATCCGCTGCCACGCCGCCTGCTCCTGTTCGCGCAGCGCCTGGCTCAAGTCCGCAAGCACGACGAGGTGATGCGGGCGCCCGTCACGGTAGAAGACGGTCCGCCTGACTTCGTACCGCCCGCGTTTGCCGCCGAACGGCCGATCGATCAGCCGCCGGGGCTCGCCGGTGAGGTATTCGTCGAATCCGAGGTCGGACGCCGGCGAGCCGATCAGTTCGTCGCCGGGCTTCCCCATCAACCCTTCACCCGTGCGGTTGACGAGCAGCAGCTGGTTGGTCGGGTCGAACGCGAAGACCGCGACGCCGATCTCCTCCATCACGTGGGTCAGGAGTGCCGCCGACTCCACCGCTTCGGTGCGCTGGCGCTGCAGCGTCGACCCGAGGTCGTTGACCTCCCGCATGACCATCGCCATCGAGCTGCCGCTGCGCGCGCTCAGGCCCCGAATCGAATAGTCGCCCTCCCGCAGAGCGCCCAGCAGGTTGGCGATGAGGTTGAGCGAACGGACCGCGACCTGCCGGGCCGCCGATGCCGCGCCCATCCAGACCAGCAGGACGACGACGAGCAGGGTCCACCGCACTTCGTCGGTGGTGGTATACGCGAACAAAAAATAGACCGCGATGGCGACCGCCGGGAGGCCACCGCCCAGTACGAGCGCCGTGAGCATGAGCTCGAGATTTCGAGCGCGAGGCGCACCACGACGGTGGGACAGCCGGTCAGCCACGGGGACGAACGGCGGATGGCGGAAGGCGAACGGCAAGAATCGACAGGCAAGAGCCGCCGGAAATGGGATGGCCAGCCCCGATTCGACTCCGACGCGGGAGATGCATTCGACTCGCAGGAACGATGACGCGCACGATTCCGTTCCGCACTTTAGACGAGCGGCTCCCGTTTTTGCCTTCAGCCTTTTGCATTGTTTCTGCTTCCGGCCGGGCGTCTGCTTTGACGAGCGGTCACAGTCCGAAGTGTTGCAGCCGCCGGTAGAGGGCGCTCCGGCTCATCCCCAGCTGATCGGCCGCCTTGCGCACGTCACCGCCGTGGCGCGCGAGCACTTTCTGGATGAAGATCTTTTCCGCCTGGTCGAGCGACAGCTCCTCCGAGGCGGGCTGGGCCCCCACGGGCGCCTGCAATCCGAGATCCACCGCGGTGATGTCCCGGCCTTTGGCCATCAGGACCGCGCGCTCGATCGCGTGACCGAGCTCGCGGACGTTGCCGGGCCAGAGATGCGACTCGAGCGACTGCCGCGCCGACCGATCGAACCCTTCCAGCGGCCGCCGGTATCGCTCTCCAAACCGCGCGAGGTAATGCTCGGCGAGCGGGAAGATGTCCTCGCGCCGCTCCCGCAGCCCGGGCAGGTGAATGACGACGGTGTTCAGCCGGTACAGCAGATCCTCGCGGAACCGTCCCGTGGCGATCTCCGCCGACAAATCCGCGTTGGTCGCGGAGATCACGCGGACGTTGACGAAAATGACACGCGACGATCCGACCTTCTGCACCTCGCCCGTCTGCAGCACGCGGAGCAGCTTCGGCTGAAGACGGATCGGCATGTTGGCGATCTCGTCGAGGAACAGCGTCCCTTCGTCGGCCAGCTCGAAACAGCCGATTCGATCCGTCCGCGCGTCGGTGAAGGCGCCCTTCACGTGACCGAAGAGCTCGGACTCGGCGACGCCTTCCGAGAGCCCGCCGGCGTTCATCGTCACGATCGGCCGGTTCGCGCGCGCTGAGAGCCGGTGCAGCAGGCTCGCCACGACCTCTTTTCCGGTCCCGTGTTCGCCCGTGATCAGGACCGACGCGTCGGACGCCGCCACGCGCTCGATCGTCTCGCGCACGGCCTTCATGGCGGGCGCCTCGGCGATGAACGTCGGGAGGTCGCGCCGCTGCAGGCGCGTGTTCTCTTCCTGCAGACGCCGGCTGCGGCGGAGCGCGCGCCGCAGTTCGAGCTGTGTCTGCACCGCCGCCACGAGCTTGTCGTCATCCCACGGTTTTTCGATGTAGTCGCGCGCGCCGCGCCGCATCGCCTCGACCGCGCCCGAGACGCTGCTCCAGCCGGTCATCACGAGCACGGGCAGGGTCGGATCGATCCCCTTCATCCGGTCGAGCAGCTCGAACCCTTCCTGTCCGGACGTGGTGTCGCGTGTGTAATTGAGATCGATCAGCGCGACATCGAAGTCCGACCGCTCGAGCTCGGTGATCAGCTCGGCCGGCGAGGCGGCGGTCGCGACTTCATAGCCTTCGCCGCCCAGCAGGAGCTTCAGGGCGTCGAGGATGTTGACCTGGTCGTCGGCGATGAGGACACGTCCCAGCGGTACGGACATCAGGGGGTGGGTGGGCTAATCACAGTCAGGCGCCCGCGGCCCGCGCGAGGAGAGCGAGTCTCCGAGCGCCGCAGCGCGCGCGAGCGGGGGTGGGGCCCCGCGAGCACTGAAAAAAGAGGCATCGACAAACAATGGCTCGCTATCGCTCTCGCGACAGGCAAGTCCCGGAACTGGGAATTATGGCTGGTTCCGGCCGGGCCTTGCACGCAGAGGCTGAGGAGAAGGAAAACACGTGCCAGATCGCGTGTTACGGCCGCGGGTGCGACGGCGGGCCCGATCGGCTGGATCTGGCACCCAACTTGATAGACGAAAGACCCCGAAGAGCCAGGACACAAACCCCGAGGTCTTTTTGCTGACGACCCCCACCCCTCGAGTCCTCGTCGCCGACGATCAGGCCGACATCCTGCAGGCGCTGCGTCTCCTGCTGAACGACGCGGGATTCGAAACGGAGCTCGTCAGCTCCGTCGGCGGCGTGCTCGATCGGGTCGTCGAACGGCCGTACGACCTGCTGCTCATGGATCTCAATTACACGCGCGACACGACGTCCGGGCGTGAGGGTCTCGAACTGCTCGATCGCGTGCGATCGCACGACGGCACCTTGCCGGTCGTCGTGATGACCGGCTGGGGCAGCATCGACACGGCGGTGGAGGCCATGCGCCGCGGCGCGCGGAGCTTCGTCCAGAAGCCGTGGGACGACTTGACGCTGGTGGAAGTCGTCCGCCGTGAGGTCGAAGAGGGCCTGGCGTCGCGGCGACGCGACGCCAGGCTCGCGAAGGAGCACGACGAAGCGCGGCTCATCCAGCGCGCGCTGTTGCCGTCGGCGATGCCCGACGTGAAAGGCTGCAGCCTGGCAGCGCTCTGGACGCCGGCGTCCGGCATCGGCGGCGACTGCTACGATGCCTTCCGCTTCAGCGAAACCCGCGTCGCGGTGTCGATTGCCGACGTCGTCGGCAAAGGCCTGCCGGCCGCGTTGCTCATGTCGAACCTGCAGGCGGCAGTCCGCGCGTTTTCGACCGCGGCCGCCGAGCCGCACGACGTCTGCGCGAGCGTGAATCGCCTGCTCTGCCGCAACATCGCGTCGGGCAAGTTCGTGACGTTCTGCTATGCCGTGATCGACACGGACGCGATGACGATCGCGTACGCCAACGCCGGGCACTTTCCGCCGATTCTGATGCGCGCCGACGGGCGGGCCGAGCAGCTCGCCACGACGGGGCTGGTCCTGGGGGTGACGGCGGACTGGACGTACACGAGCGGCGCCATCGACATCGGCCGCGGCGACCGGCTGGTCTGCTACACGGACGGCATCACCGAGGCGCTCGCGCCCGACAACGGAGAGTTCGGCGAGGATCGCCTCGTCGACACGATCCGCGCGTACCGCGCGGAGGCCCCGGACCGTCTCGCGCGTGCCGTCTCCGATGCCGTCGGCGCGTGGACCGGCGGTTCACCGCAGGACGATGCGACGCTCATCGTAGCCGCGATAGGATGAGCGGCCGCGGGACTTGCGCCTCCGGCTGTTAGCCTTGCGCTCGTCGGTCCCGTATATGATGCTACAGTTCCCCAATGCTCAGAGGAGTTCACATGCGAGTTCTCGTTCTGGTCGTAACGCTCATCGTCGCGTTCGTGGTCTCGACGACCCAGCCGACTAGTGCCCGTCAGCCGAATACGCAGCGATGCATCACTCCAGGCGCAGGCCCAGCCGCCGCAGACCCGCACGCCGGACGTCATCTTCGTGCCGACGCGCGAGCCGGTCCGCCGAGCCATGCTCAAGCTGGCGGGTGTCACCAAGGATGACCTGGTGATCGACCTCGGCTGCGGCGCGGGCGACATCGTCGTGACCGCCGCGAAGGAGTTCGGGGCGCGCGCCATCGGCGTGGACATCGATCCGGTCCGTGTCAAGGAGGCCAACGAAAACGTCACGAAGAACAACGTGCAGGACCGCGTGAAGATCATTCAGGGCGACATCTTCGATCCGAACCTGAAGATCGGCGACGCCACGGTGGTCACGCTCTACCTGCTGCCGTCGCTCAACGCCAAGCTGGCGCCGCGGCTCAAGAAGGAGCTCAAGCCGGGCACGCGCATCGTCTCCCACGCCTTCGACATGATGCAGGCCGAACCGCCCTGGCCGGCCGAGAAGACGCAGGAAGTGGACGGCGCGAACATCTACCTCTGGACGATCCCGAAACGGTAGCCAGACCGTCTTTCAGAACGATCGGCCGTCCGGCACGGCGTGTGCCGGGCGGCCCTTCGTGTTTTCGACCGATGGGCCCTACGGTCTCCCGCCGCGCGGGCCGGCTCACCAGACTGCCGGTCGTGCTGCTTGCCGCACTCGCGGCCCTGCCGCTCGCGGCAGCGCAGGAACCGCCCCTTCGAAAACCCGATGTGCGCTGGGTCGCGACGACGGATCCGGTCGTTGACCTCATGCTCAAGATGGCGAAGGTCACGAGCGCCGACGTCGTCTACGATCTCGGCTGCGGCGACGGGAAGATCGTCATCGCGGCGGCCAGGACATACGGCGCGCGCGGCGTCGGCATCGATATCGATCCGGAACGCATCAAGGAGGCGACGGCCAACGCGAAAGAGGCCGGCGTGGCCGACAAGGTCCGGTTCATCCTCGGCGACATCTTCGATCCGTCCGTACCCATCAGCGATGCGACCGTGGTCACGCTCTTCCTCATGCCCCGCTTGAACCTGCTGCTCCGTCCGCGGCTGTGGAAGGAGCTCCAGCCGGGCACGCGGGTGGTCTCCAACAGCTTCGACATGGGAGACTGGACGCCGGAACGAACCGAGCAGGCAGGCAACTTCACGGTCTACTTTTGGACCATTCCCAACAGGTAAGCGCACCGATCGCGACGACGCACGTGTCCCACCGGCGCGGCCGGTCCCGATCGGGTTTCAGCGCGTGGTTTCTGGCCGAGCTCGGCGACAGCCCCCAGCCGGCACGCCCTCGTCACACCGCGCCCTGGTGGCAGGTGATGTGCCTCACGGGGGTGGACTACTTCTCGACCCTCGGCTACCAGCCGAGCATCGCGTTTCTCGCCGCCGGATACCTCTCGCCGTTCGCGACGCTGCTGCTCGTGCTCCTGACGCTGTTCGGCGCGCTGCCCGTCTATCACCGGATCGCCGCCTTGAGCCCGAACGGCCAGGGCAGCTTGTCGGTACTCGAGGAGTTGCTGCCGCGCTGGCGAGGCAAGGGGCTGGTTCTGTGCCTGCTCGGGTTCGCGGCGACCAGCTTCGTCATCACGATCACGCTCTCGGCCGCCGACGCGACGGCGCACATCATCGAAAACCCGTTCGTGCCGCACTGGATCAACCATCCGATCGTCGTGACGTGCCTCCTGCTCGTCGCGCTTGGAGGCATCTTTCTTCGCGGGTTTCGCGAAGCGATCTGGGTGGCGGTGCTCCTGGTGATCGTGTACATCGCCGTGAACGTCGTCGTCATCGGGTGGGAGCTCGTGCTGCTCGTGCAGCATCCAACCGCGATCGGCGACTGGCGCCGCAACCTGATGGCCACGCAGCAGAGCCCCTGGATGATGCTGGTGCTGACCATCGCGCTCTTTCCGAAACTCGCGCTCGGACTCTCGGGCTTCGAGACCGGCGTCGCGGTCATGCCGCTGGTCAAAGGTGAGGGCCCGGACGAACGCGCCGTGCTCGAGTCGCGAATCGCGAACACGCGAAAGCTCCTGACCGCTGCGGCGCTCATCATGACGGTCCTGCTCGTCGGCAGCGCCATCGTCACGACGACGATGATTCCGGCCACGGCGCTGCAGCCGGGCGGGCTGGCAGACGGCCGCGCGCTGGCCTTTCTGGCGCACCGCGACCTGGGGGACACGTTCGGTACGCTCTACGACCTCGCGACGATCGGCACGCTCTGGTTCGCGGGAGCATCCGCGCTTGCCGGGCTGTTGAACCTCGTCCCGCAGTACTTGCCGCGATACGGCATGGCCCCCGACTGGGCGCGGGCGACCCGTCCGCTCGTCCTGATCATCACCGCCATCGGCATCCTCGTGACGATCGTATTCGGCGCCAACGTCAACGCGCAGGGCGGCGCGTACGCCACGGGCGTCCTGATGCTCATGACGTCGGCGGCCGTCGCCGTCGCCATCGCCCATCCCGAGCGCCGGCGGTATTTCGTACCCGTGTCGTGCGTGTTCGTGTACGCGACGGCGCTCAACATCCTGGAACGGCCCGAAGGCATCAAGATCGCCGGCTGGTTCATCGTGGCGATCGTGGCGTCGTCGCTCGTCTCGCGCGTGCTGCGATCCACGGAAATCCGGATCGAGGGCGTCGCCTACGATGAGCCGGCCGAGCGGTTCATCCGGGCCGCCGGCGGAGGCGGGTCGCTCCGGATCATCGCGAGCCGTCCAAACACCGGCCAGCCCGCCGAGTACGCGCGCAAGCTGGAGGAAGCGCGACGTTCGCACCATCTGCCCGAGGACGAGCGGGTGCTGTTCCTCGAAGTGAGTCCCGGAGACGCGTCCGACTTTTCCGACGTGCTGAACGTCCGCGGCGTCGAGGTGGGCGGTTTTCGCGTGCTCCGATCGACGAGTCCCGCAATCCCCAACGCCATCGCGGGACTGCTCCTCGATCTGCGAGACATCACGGGCGGGATTCCACACGCCTACTTCGGATGGACCGAAGGCAATCCCCTCGCGTATCTGCTGAAGTTCCTGGCGTTCGGCGAAGGGGATACCGCACCTGTCGCGCGCGAGGTGCTACGGAAAGCGGAAGCCGACCCGGAACGGCGGCCGAGAATCCATGTCGGTTAGGTGAATCTGCGGATCGCGAGCGTTTAGTCTTCAATCAGGCTCAACAGCCGGTCCACCAGCTCGGCCTGAGCGACATTGATCACCCGCTTGCCGTCGTCAGCCGAAAAGAACTCCAGACGATCGACTTCGGGAATCTCGATGCGCCGTCCCGAGCGGGGCGGCCATTCAGTGGTGGTCGTGGCGCTGTTGATGGCGGACGGTTCGCAGTCGCCTTCGAAGGCCCAGGCGTGCACGATCTTGCCGCTGCGCTGCGTGATTCGGCCGAGCGAGAGATACGGACCGCACGGATCGAATCCGGTCTCTTCCTTGAACTCGCGGATGGCCGTCTGCAGCGGGTCTTCGCCCGGGTGAATGCCGCCCTTCGGAATCGTCCATGCGCCCTCGTGGCGCGTCGCCCAGTACGGTCCGCCGGGGTGGGCCAGCAGCACCTCCACCGATCCGTTTCGCCGGCGGTACAGCAGCAGGCCCGCACTTTCCTTCTGCGCCATCTCTTGGCTCCCGAATTTACGACAGATACTGCCCCAGTGCTACGCCGCTCTCTGCAACCTCAACGCGTTGCCGATCACGGAAACGGAGCTCAGGCTCATCGCCGCGGCCGCGATCATGGGGTTCAGCAGCAATCCGAGCCAGGGATAGAGCACGCCCGCCGCGACTGGGACGCCGAGGACGTTGTACAAGAATGCGAAAAACAGATTCTGGCGGATGTTCGACATGGTCTGGCGCGACAGGCGGCGCGCGCGGACGATCCCGCGGAGGTCGCCTTTGACGAGCGTCACGCTCGCGCTTTCCATCGCGACGTCGGTCCCGGTGCCCATGGCGATGCCGACGTTGGCCGCGGCCAGCGCCGGCGCGTCGTTGATCCCGTCGCCGGCCATCGCAACCGTCCGGCCCTCGGCCTGCAGATCGCGCACGACCCTCAGCTTGTCGGCGGGGAGCACTTCCGACAGGACCGTGTCGATGCCGAGCCGGCGCGCGACGGCCTTCGCGGTCGTCTTGCTGTCGCCTGTGGCCATCACGATCCGGATGCCGTCCGTGCGAAGAGTCCGGATCGCATCGACGGCGCTCACGCGGATCGGATCACCGATGCCGAGCAATCCGGCCGGCCGGCCATCGATCGCGACGAGCACGACGGTCTGGCCTTCGGCCCGCTGCGTCTCCGCTTTCCGCGCGAGCTCCGAATCGTCGATCCCGAGGTCGCGCAGGAGCCCGAGATTGCCGACCGCGACGAGGCGACCCTGCACTCGGCCGACGACACCTTTGCCGGTCCGTGACTCGAACTCCGTGACGGGCATCAGCGTGAGGCCACGCGTCTCGGCCGCTCGCACGATAGCGCCCGCGAGCGGATGCTCGCTGGCGCGCTCGAGACTGGCCGCCGCCGTGAGCACTTCCTGCTCGTCGAAGCCCGGCAGCCAGCTCACCGACTCGAGATCCGGTTTGCCCTGCGTCAGCGTCCCGGTCTTGTCCACCACGAGCGTGTCCACGCGCTCGAGGGTCTCGATCGCTTCGGCGTTCCTGAACAGGACGCCCAGCGTGGCGGCCTTGCCGCTGGCGACCATGATCGACATCGGCGTCGCAAGTCCGAGGGCGCAGGGGCACGCGATGATCAGCACCGCAATCGCGTTGACGATGCCGTACGCCATGCGCGGCTCCGGACCGAGTCGGCTCCAGATCAGGAACGTCACGATCGCGACGACGACGACGGCCGGCACGAAGTAGCCCGACACACGATCGGCGAGCCGCTGGATCGGTGCGCGGCTGCGCTGCGCGTCGGCGACCATCGCGACAATCCGTGCGAGAAGCGTTTCGGATCCGACCCGTTCGGCGCGCATCACACACGTCCCGGTGCCGTTCACCGTCCCGGCGACGACGGGGTCACCAGGATGTTTGTGTACCGGAATCGGCTCGCCGGTGACCATCGACTCGTCAACGGCACTCGCGCCCTCGACGACCACTCCGTCGACCGGGATCCGTTCACCCGGCCTCACGCGCAGCCGATCGCCGGGCATGACCTCCGAGACAGGAACGTCTTCCTCGCCGCCGCGGTCGCGGACCCGGCGGGCTGACGTGGGGGCCAGCTTCAGCAGCTGCCGGATCGCCGCGCCGGTGCGGCCCCGGGCGCGAAGCTCGAGCACCTGGCCGAGCAACACGAGCGTCACGATGACGGCGGCCGCCTCGAAGTACACGGCCACCTGGCCCGCGTGATCCCGGAACGCCGCGGGAAAGCGTCCGGGCGCCACCACCGCGACCACGCTCTGCGCGTAAGCAACGACGACGCCGAGCGAGATCAACGTGAACATGTTGAGGTTCAGCGTCGCGATGGAGCGAACCGCGCGCACGTGAAACGGCCACGCGGCCCAGACGCACACGGGCGTCGCGAGCAGGAGCTCGATCCACGGGCCGACGCCGGGTGGCACCAACCGGTGCTGCCATCCGCCCGCGGTCATGTTCCCCATCGCGAGGAGGACGATAGGAATCGTGAGCGCCAGCGACACCCAGAACCGGCGCGACATATCCGTGAGCTCGGGGTTCGTTTCCGGCAACGCCGAAACGGTCCTCGGCTCGAGCGCCATCCCGCAGATCGGACAGCTCCCGGGGCCATCGCGAACGACGTCGGGATGCATCGGGCACGTCCATTGCCCCGCCGCGGGAGCTCCCGCCGGCTCGGCGCGCCGAGGCACTCGCACGTGGACCTGGACCTGTCGTGAACTGGCGTCAGACCGGGGGTCGTGACCATGGCCATGCCCATGACCGTGATGGCCGTGCCCGTGGGCCTGGCCGGGGACTCGTGCCTTTTTCGAAAGGTACTGTTCGGGATCGGCCGTGAACTTCTCGCGGCAACCGGGCGCACAGAAGTAATACGTGGTGCCGTTGTATTCGTGCGAGCCGCCGCGCGCAGTAGCCGGATCGACAGTCATCCCGCAAACGGGATCGGTCATCCGTCTATTCTGCGAGGTCTTTCAGCGGGACGCGAGCCGTTCGAGCCGCGTGTCGGTCTTGCTGCCGGCCGGCCCGGGCGCGCGCCGATCGGTCTCCACACGTTGCGGGGTGCGAGGCACGAACTTCTCAATGGCCCGCAGGTCCGCGGGCGTGAGCCTGGGAATGGTGCGCACGAACCGGACGAGCGCCCAGGATTCGCGTTCGTTTTGCTGGCTGCCGTTACCCCATGCCGGCATGCCGGTCCAGGGAATGCCCTGCTCGATCGCGTAGAAGATTTCCCCGTCGGTCAGCGACTGGGTGGGAACCTTTCTCAGATCGGGTGCCGGCGGATGCAGGCTGCGGCCGAGCGTCGTGCCGCCGCCGTCGTTGGCGTGGCAGACGACGCAGCGATCCACCCACAATTGCGTCGCGTCGCGGACCGTCTCTGCCGAGTCGGCGAGCGGGTTTTCCTTGATTTTGATCGGGCCCGGCACCAGAAAGCGCCAAACGGCTCGCGACGCCTGCCGCTCGAACTGTCCCGCTTCGCGCCGCGCGGAAATCCCCGCGCCGAACGCAAAGAGAACGACGATCAGCACGCACCCAAGGAAGAACGCGACCAACAGGAAGAACCCGCGCATGGACGGCCCTCAGCTCTCTCTCACGACAGCCAGCAACCCGACAAGACCCACCCCTGTCCTATACGAACAACCTCGTAGGAGACAACATGTTGCAGGGCATCGTGCGTGCCATCCGCTACGCGACCCGTCTACTCGCACGCTCGCCGCTGGTCACGGCGGCCGCTATCCTCTCCCTTTCCGGGTATCGGCGCGAAACAACGCAATCTTCACCGTCAGCAAACGTGCTTCTGGTCGCGCCGGCGACTGTGTGGGGAAAACGTGAACCCGGGGGGCACGGAAAACGGCTCCGGCTTCGACCGAGTCTCCTGCCTACTGTATGCCGACTTACGAAACCGTGTACAACTTTTCGAAAATGTCGAGCCCATCGGCTGAAGTCCGCCGCTCGGAGCACACTCCTGACGCTCGCGGCGAGCTATGTGCCGCCCGGCAGGCAGCGCGTCTCAATCCTGTGTTGGCGCTGCGATCGGCGTAGCGCTGCGTGCGGCGCGCCGGGTGCGCATCCGGCGGGCGGCGGCGGCCGCCGCGGCGAGACCGGATCCGAGCAGCAGCAGGGCCGCGGGCTCCGGCGTGGCAACCAGCTTCGACGACACGACGGCGTAGAGCTTCGTCGTGTTGCTTGCCAGTTCCTGCGAGAGATACGACGAGTTGAAGTTCACGCCATCGGGCGAGAAGCCGAGCAGGGTGAACGTGTAGATCTCGTTGCCGACGGTCACCGGTCCGCCGACGAACGCGGCGCTCATAGTCACGACATCCGCGCAGAGCATGCCGATGGTCCCGGGCGGGCAGTTCGGCGGGGGCGTGTTCGGCGTCTCGTTGTGGAAGAAGTTGAGCGTCGTTCCCAGCACACCCGGAAGCCCATTCGTCTGAAACTGGATGGCGTACTGGACGGCGGTGATCTCCGTCCCGAGCGGAATCGTCTGATTGTGGTGGGTGAACGTACCGAGCACGAACGGCGTGCCCACCGTCACACCCAGGATGTTGCCGCCCGGCGTGAAATCGTAGCCGCTGCCCTCCATACTCCACCCGGTACGGGCGCCCCACCGAATCCGATCGACCCCTTGTCCGGCCTGGTTGTCGGCAAGGGTGAGCGGTCCGCCGACGGCGTTCTGCCACTGCCCGATGATGTCCGTGATGTCGAGCGGGCTCGCCGATACGGGAACGGCCCCGGCGAGGGACATCAGCAGAATGGTCAGCAGGAACCGGGAACGCAAGACAGGCCTTCCTTCACGAGTTGAAAGCGGCGAAGGCTCGCCGCCCGGGCCACAAGGCGCAATAGTCGCGCCACAAAAGGGTCACCTTCTATCCCGAAACAGCGTGGTAAACAGGCCGCCGCGAGGAATTGATCGAAATTGTTCGAGGGAAGTCGGATCAGCGGAAGAAATCAGTACCGCAGGAAGCAGACAACGCGATTAGGCGGTTCCTGCGTGCGCTGCTCGCGCTACCGCGCGACCGCCAGAAGACGGGCCATCAGTTTGGGATCGTCAGGCAGCAGACCCGATTTTGGCAATCGGCGCGTGAGCTCGACCCAGTTGCGATCGAGTGTGAAGACTTTCCGGAAGAGCGGCAGCGATTCATCGATCTTGCCCATGTTCACAAGAGCGACGGCGTGCCAGTACGTCATCTCGGCGTTACCCGGCACGAGCTTCTCCGCCGCGCTGTACTCACGCAGCGCGCCGGGCGCGTCGTTGCGCTCGACCGCCAGGTCGCCGGCATTCATGTGGTTGTAGGCGCGCTGAAGCGTCACGAGGCGCCGGAGCTCCTTGAGCGGCTCAGGGCTGTCGTCCACGCGCAGGTCGTAGGTGCGATCTTTCCAAGGTTGTCCCGTCGGCTTCCCAGTCACGACCACGAGCGCGGCCGACTGCTTGCCGCGAATGTCGCCGCCAACGGCCTGCGCCGCGTCGAGCGCGGCCAGCATCCGATCCGCGAGATCGCCTTTGGCTGATTCGAACGCGCGCGCCATCGCCGGCCAGACTCTGTCGTTCAGCATCAGGTTGGCCTGGACGGAGTAGTTCTGGCCGACCTGATGCCCGGCGGCCTGGATATCCTTCGCGCCCGTCCAGGCATCCACGCGGCCCTGCGAGTCGATCATCGCGACCTGCCGCACGTCTCTCGCCGTGTCTTTGGCGAGAAGCTCCTTGAGTGCGTCGGGCGCACTCTTGCCGGCTCGCATCAGTGCCAGGCCGTTCGGGCCGTAGGCCGGCTCGACGAACGATTGCGTCGCGACGGCACCGACCCCGGCTTCGGCCCAGGCCACGATGGGCCCGACGCCGAACCAGTGCGACTGCACGGCCACGCCGAGCTCGCCCGTCGCCGGGTCGCGCGCAACGATCGAGGCGAACGCGAAGGGCAAGCCGCTGGTCGATGCGCAGGGCAATCTTCGCAAGTTGCCGGTTTTCGAGATGCGGAAAAACCAGGCCGTGCCGGTCCTGACGCTCGATCGCGGCGAGTTTCAGCAAAACCGCGCGATCGCGTGCGGTGGCGCGCGGTCCGCGTTCGCCGTGACGACTGACGGCTTCATCATGACGAACCGCCATGTCGCGGCCAACTGGGAGACCACCTACCAGTGCTTCCCGGGAGGACGGGCCGCGCTCGACATGGGGCCGGGCAAGCAGCCGAGAATCGTCGACATCTTCAGGCTGCCGGTGAACTGGGTCCCGGCGGCCGACGGGCGTCAGTTGTCCGGCAAGAGCTTCGAGGGCCAGAACATCTACCTCGACGTGACGTTCAAATTGAACAAGCTTCGCTTCCCGGCGACTGTCGCCCGCGTGTCGGACCGCGCCGACGTGTCGCTCATCAAGAATCAACTCGCCGACGCCGTCAAGAAAGTCGAGACGCTCGACAACTATGACGAGGTCGCCGTCGGTCATCCCGTGGTCGTCATCGGTTATCCAGCGGTCTCTCCCGACGTCTTCATCTCGACCACGTCGGTCGACCCGCTCTCGCGTGAGCAGCGCGTGACGACCCTGCCGGACACCACGGTGACACCGGGCTCGATCAGCCAGATCATCCGCAGCCAGATGAAAGCGACGCAAGGCACTATCTTCGATTACACCAGCAACGCGTTCTACACGTACCAGCTCACTATCAACACGACGCGTTCGGGCAACAGCGGGGGGCCCGTGTTTGACTATCGGGGCCGGGTGATCTGCATCTTCACGTACAGCATGAACTATCCGCAGGGCACCAAGGTCACCTTCGCCGTGCCGATTCGGTACGGCCTGGAGCTCATGGGCACCGCGCCCGCGGTCGTGGGCGGAGGTCGGTAAACACGCGCTCGCGGTGACCGCCGTGGATCGAGCCTCATGGGTCTCGAACGCCTGAACAGCGTGATCTCGGGATACCGGCTCGCCTATTTTCTTGGCGAAGGCGGCATGGGCGAAGTCTTCCGCGGCGTCCACTAACGGACGCGGCGAACGGTGGTGGTCAAAATCCTGTCGGCCTCCGCGATGGGGGCTCGCGACCTCGCGCGCTTCTATCACGAGGCCCGCGTGCTGTCCGGGCTCGAGCACCCCAACATCGTGCTGCTGCATGAGCTGGTCACGGTCGATGGACGGCCGTGTCTCTTCATGGAGTACGTGGACGGCGAGCCGCTCGCAGGCCGCATCGCCCGCCTCGGGCGATTGCCGGTGCACGAGGCGGCGAAGTTCCTCCTAGATGTCGGCGGACGCCGTCTCGCACATCCACGCGCAGGGCATCGTCCATCGCGACATCAAGCCGCACAACGTGCGCGTCACGACGCGCGGCGAGGTGTAACTGCTCGATTTCGGGATCGCGACCAGCTCCCACGTCCACGGACTGACGTCGACCGGCCACGTGATCGGCACGCCGCGTACCTCTTCCCCGAGCAGCGGCGGAACGAGCCCGTCACGCCGGCCACCGACGTGTGGGCGCTCGGCGTGCTGTTCTACGAGATGGTCACGGGGCACCCTCCATTCGACGGCGCGACGACGTCGGAGCTCATCGCGAGAATGGACAACGGGAAGTACCCGCCCGTGAGCCGCGTGTGCAGTACTTATCACCCGCGGCCATGCGCGCCGTGGACTCGCTCGTGAGAGATTGCCTCGCACAGAATCCACGCAAGCGCCTGGCTCGGCCTCCGCGCTCGCCTATCGGCCCGCGCGCTGCTGCAGACGTCGGGCGAGCGCGTGGCTCAACCAAAGTCCAGAAGCCCTGAAGCCGCTGACCGGCGTCTACTCGGCGCTCACGACGACTGCCGGCTGGATGGAGCGGCGCTGGCAGTGGCTGGCAGGCGCCGCGGCCGCGGTCGTGGGCGTGGTGTGGCTGCTGCTCTGGTTGAGCCCGGACCCGCCGCCGCGCGGCCCCGATTACGCCGTGCACCACATCGAGGTCACCGGCACGAGTCGCTCCGCCGAAGTATTCGTCAATGGACTGTCTATCGGCCTGACGCCTGCGCACTACGAAGGTCGGATTTGCCAGACCATCTCTGATCGAATTGAGACAGGACGGCTACGAGCCAGCCCTCTCCCAGGTGTCGCTCACCGCCAACGACAGCACGTCTATGCTCCAGATGGAGCGGAAGAGAACTCCGTCGCCATGACGCTCGCCGTTCGTGCGTCCATAGTGACCGACGTCGGCTGCGAGCGCGACGTCTACGAGGACAGCGGAGTCATCGTCCGGCCCGCCGACCCCGGTGTGCTCGAGCGCCGCGGTGTTCTGGCTGTCGTCGCAGACGGCATGGCTGCACGCCGCCGGAGAAATCGCGAGCCGCCTGGCCGTGGAGGTCATTCACCGGTCGTATTACGCGAGCCAGGTCCTATCGGCCAGGCGCTCAAAGCGTCGCTCTACGCCGCCAACAGCGAGATCTACCGGCAGGCGCAGCAGGAGCAACGCTGCTCGGCATGGGGACGACGTGTGTCGCGCTGGCGCTGTGCTAAGACGAAGCGTCGGCGCCAGCGTCGGCGACAGCCGACTGTATCTGTCCGTGGCGGACGCATCTACCAGATGACCGTCGACTACTCGGCGGTCGCGAAACTGATCAAAGAAGCACCCTTCGGAAAGAGGACGCGCGCCAACACAACTAACGGAACGTGATTCTGCGCGCCCTGTGCACGCACGCCTCCGTCGAGACTTCCGGCTGGCCCGAGCCCTTTCCCGTCCGCAATCACGACGTGTTCGTGTTGTGCTCCGACTCGCTCACGGACCTGGTCGAGGACGACGATATCCTCGACGCTGCCGCACGCACGAGGACGAGACAGCACTCTGCCAGGGTCTCGTCGCCCTCGCGCGCTCCCGGGGCGGCTTCGACAACATCACCGTGGCCGCCCTGCGGCTCACTAGCGAGCCGGCGATGCCCCCGGTCGTGCCGATTACCCGCGAAGTACGTGTGGACGGGCCGACGCTGCGCAGCAGGCAACGCGGACCACGCCGCGAGGGCCACCGCAGCCACCAGAACACTTTTCGAAGTCGGCATCAGAGGTCCTCTGTCGTATCCAGGCGAGGCAACAAAAGCAAAGGGCAGAAGGCCGAAGACCTTCTGCCCTTTCCCCCTCGAACTTTCCGTGCCCTCTGCTCTTACTTATCTGCCCCCGCTGTTGGAAGCGTCAGCGCGATCAGTGCCGTGTTGGCGCCGGCACCGGTGGCAAACACGATGTACTGCTTGCCCTGGTGCAGGAACGTCATCGGCACGGCGCTGGTCTTGCTGGGAATCTGCACTTCCGCGATTTCCTTCCCGGTCGTCTTGTCCAGCGCGAAGATTTTCGGCGGAGCCCCGGTTGGCCCGCCGCCTCGACCGGTGCCGACAATGACAAGGGTCTTGGTCGTCAGGACCTGAGGCTGACCGCCAGCCGGCACTGGAGGCAGATTGACACCGGCAAACATTGGATCGGTGCTGGTGATCTTGTTGTATCCGCCGTTCGGTGCCCACCAGGCCTTGTCGCCGGTCTTCATGTCGTAGGCCATGATGCCGCCCATCTCTTTGGGCTTGATGATCGAGACGCCACCGCAGGCAGAGGTACCTGCACGCGCTCCCGCGACATCGGCGCACGCGACTCCGCCGCCACCGCCGCCACGGCCGCCCCCACCACCGCCGCCTCCTCGACCCGCTTGCGCGCCAGCGGCCCCAGCCCCGGCTGCTCCGCCGCCCGCTGCTCCGCCGCCCGCTGCTCCGGCCGCCGCCGCTCCGCCACCAGCAGCCGCTGCGCCACCGCCTCCAGCGCCCGCGCGACCGGCGCCACCGCCACGCGGGACGTAGTCAGGCGGCGGAGGCAGCGCGCCGAGCTTGCCGCAGGAATCCCGCGGCGAGCTGAAACGGAATTCGGAGCACGGATCTTTTTGAACTTCGATCGTGCCCATGCCGCGGCCCGAGGAAGCCGACTGCGAACCGACGTAGATCAGCCCCAGCTCAGGATCGGCCGCGGCGCCGCTGTCGATGTTCACGCCGCCGCTGGCGCCGGGCGCATACCACGAACAGTGATAGTGGCCAGGCTGTGGATTCTGGTTATCTCCGTTCGACGCAGGAATATAGTACGGCCCCATCCGGCACTTCTTGGCGAGCGTCAGCGCGGCCTCTTTAATCGCCGGTGTGTAGTCGATGAGGTCGGATTCCAATAAGCCCTGCTGCGCGTACGGCAATGGCTTGGTCGGAATCGGCTGCGTCTTCGACGTCTCCTCACCGGGCACGTCGCTCTGGGGCACTTCGCGTTCGGTGATCGGCCAGATCGGCTGACCATTCGTCCGGTCGAACACGTACATGAATCCCTGCTTCGTCGTCTGCGCGATGATGCGCCGGCGCTGACCGTTGATCGTCACGTCCAGCAGGTTCGGCGCCATCGGCGTGTCGTAGTCCCAGATATCGTGATGGACCATCTGGAAGTGCCACTTCCGTTGACCGGTCTTCACGTCGAGCGCGACGAGGCTGTTGCCGTAGAGGTTGTCGCCTGGACGATGGCCGCCGTACTCGTCCATCAACGGCATGCCGACCGGAATGTAGACGAGACCGAGATCCGGGTCCGCCGAGTAGGGCGCCCACGCGTCGTTCTTGCCGACGCCTTCCGTCCCGACTTTCGAGCCGTTCTTCCACGTGTCGGCGCCGGACTCACCGGGCTGCGGCACAAGGTTGAACTTCCAGAGCTGCTTGCCGGTGCGGATGTCGAAGCCGCGGACATACCCGGGAAGGTTCCGCACGCGGACCGGGTAGTAGCCGTGAATCGACGAGTTGCCGACGACGATAACGTTGTTGACGACGATCGCCGGCGAGCTCGCCGCGATCTGACCATACTTCGGATCGATACCGACGGTGCCGTCCGCACCGATGCCTTTCTCCTTGTCCCATGTTTCTCCCGGCTTCGCCTGCCGGTATGGCCTGGTGTCGCTAATCTCGAGCGACTCGTTGTCATCGACGGCCAGCGGGACGAGCGGAAGTCCGAGACCATCCATCAAATCGACGACGCCGGCTTTGCCGAACTTTGGATCCGGCTTCCCGGTTTTGGCGTCTAGCAGCACCATGTGGTACCCCGGGGTCACCAGAATGATGCGTTCCTCGCTGCCCTGGCTCCAGTAGGCGATGCCGCGCCCGGCGAACTGGCGCGGTGCTTTCTGCCAGCGGATGCCTTCGTCGAGCTCGTACTTCCAGAGCGTCTGGCCGTTGGCCGGATCGATCGCGAACGCCGCGCGGCGGGTGCTCGCGACCGTGAAGAGCCGGCCGTTCGCGTAGAGCGGCGTCGTCCGGTAGTACTCATCGATACCGGCGCCCGCGGACTTGGCGTCCCACTGCCATGCGACCTTCAGCGTCCCGAAGTTGGACGCGTTGATTTGATCGAGACCGGAGTAGCGGGTACTCCAGGCGTCGGCGCCCCAGTACCGCCATTCACCGTGGACGTTGCCCCGAGCGGTGGCCGGCGCGTTCGACTGCTGGGCGCCGACGAACAAGACAGCCGAAAAGACGGTGCCCAGCACGAGCGCGAGGCTGACCGTTCCACGGCGATTCAAACGTCGCGTCATCATCCTGTCTCCTACTTATTCGAGACTTCAATCACGAGCTTCTTCAGTTCGTCGGCATCGCTCGACAGCGCCGTCGTGCCAGCGGGATTCCCGTTCGACTTGAGCATATACGCCACGACCTGAGCGCTCTCGACCGGGGTCAGGCTGCCCGGGTTGTCCTCGGGCATCTTCTCGCTGACCATTTCGTACAGCTCGAGCAGCGGCTTGCCCTTCCACTTGCCCGCGAACGACTGTCCGGAGTGCGAGCCGAGATTATGGCAGCCCATGCAGATGTTGCCGTAGGTTTTTTCGCCAGCCGACGCCTGCTCGGCGGTGTAGACGCCGGTCATCGTGGATTTCGTGGAAGCCGGCGCGGGCTCTTGCGGAGTGTCAGGCGGGCTAAAGCCCGCCCCTACTCGTACCAGGACCACCAGGAGCCAAGCGCCGATGCAGGCGACGAACGACGTCGTCCGAGTTCTCAGGAAAAACACCGGCAGAATTGTAGCAAAGGGCTTTCGGCCCGACGACCCGACTTACGCCGCCGGAACGAAGTTGAGCCGGATGACGGTACCGCGCCGCTCTCCGGCGAGAAAAACGGCCGATCCGCCCTGCTGCTGCGCGACGGCGCGGGCCGCCGATGCGCCCAGCCCGCCGACCCAGCCGCCAGGCCGCTCCGCCCACAGCGGATCGAAGAACCGGCTCGCGATACTGGGTGCCACCATGACGTCGTCCTGCGTCACCTCGATGGACCGCAGCTCGCCGGCCGAGGCCGAGGCGTTCACCCGGACCGTGACGCCGTCGGTTCGTCCCACGACGCCCAGGGTGCCGAACACGGCGCCCGTGACACCGGTCACCAGGGCCTGCTCGTCGACCGACACCGCGGCATTCCAGTCGGACGCGTGGACGTTCAAGGTGAAGCCGGCCAGCCGCGATTCCGCGGCGAGCCGATTGCAAACCTCGGTGAGGATGAACCCAAGCGGCCGCGACCTGTGATGCCCGCGATGCGAGCTCTCGAGGATCGCGATCGCGCGAAGCAGCCACGACGCGCGCCACGCCTGCGCGACGATCACGTCCACGTTCGCGCGGCGTGTCATCGGCGAGACGTCACCGGCGAGGACCGCCGCGGCCGACTCGATCGACGTGACGTCTTCGGCCAGCTGCGCGAACGCCTTGTCCGCGCGCCTGTCCTGAGCGGAGTCGAAGGGCCTGCCCTGAGCGGAGTCGAAGGGCCTGTCCTGAGCGGAGTCGAAAGGCCTGTCCTGAGCGGAGTCGAAGGGCCTGTCCTGAGCGGAGTCGAAGGGCCGCTCCCGCGCGTCTCGCCGTTCGCGAAAATCGACCGCGGGTTCGCTCGCGGCGGCTTCGGTCACTCGCGCGGCTGACTGCCTGCCCTGAGCGGAGTCGAAGGGACGTTCCGCGCGGCGCGACGACAGTTGATCGACGTAATGCGCGTCGGCGCGCATCCTGTAGCCCGACGGCAAGCCTTCGCGGACCGGTTTGTTCAGGCGCGAGCCTGCGGCACCGGTTCCGAGGTCTTCCGCAAATTCTTCAGGGATTTCTGCAGTCCTTCCTGCCACGCCATCGGCAGGATCGATTTCAGACACGCGCTTGCCTCCGAACGACGATTACCCGAGAGAAGAGAGACGATGATCGTACCAGAAAAGACCATCGGGCAATCGGGTAATTTGTTACAACTCACCCAACAGGTACCCCATTCGTATAACAAATTGCCTCTGCGCTCCGGCGATCCTGCTCCTGATCGGCCAGAGCTCGACGATCGCGCAACAGCCGCCTGTGCTGCGCTGGGCGGGTGATCCGGAAGGCGGCGCGCCGTTCGTCGAGTCCGATCCGCGCGATCCGTCGAAGCTGGTGGGCTTCGACGTGGAAATCGCCGAGCTCATCGCGCATGGTGTCGGCCGGACGCCCACGTTCGTCTTCGTGATGTTCACGTCGATCGATCAGTCGGTCGATCGTGGGGACGCGGAGATCGGGTTGAGCGGCATCGAGGACACGGCGACACGCCGCGCGGTCATGGCGCCGACGATTCCGTACTATCGCTTCCGCGAAGTGCTGAGCGTGCGCGACGGCGACGCGCCGACGCTGCGGACGCTCGCCGATCTCGCGGGCCGTCGCGTCGGCACCCTTGGCGGGACGATCGCCTGGGAGATTCTGCTGCGCGCCGAGCGTGAATACGGTCTCACGGCCGTGTCGTACGACGACGACGTGCATCCCTACACGGATCTGGTGCTCGGCCGCGTCGATGCCGTGCTGCTCGACCACGTGCTCGCCGAACGCCGCCGCCGATCCGTCGAGGGGTTCACGATCCAGCCGGAGGCCGTGGCCATCGGACATTACGTCGGGGTCCTCGCGGCCCGTCAGAGCGAGCTGAGAGACCGAATCAATGACGTCCTGAAGAGCGCCATGCGCGACGGCACGCTCGAGAAAATCTTCAGGAAATGGGCTGTCTGGAACGAAGATCAGCCGCCTCTCTTCACCCAGGTGCTGGCCGGCGAACCCGTGCCGCCGGTGACCGTCCTCCAGGGCGCCGAGGACATCGAGCGCCTGGGAACCTGGGAGACGACGCGTCGATACCTGCCGCTCCTGCTCCGGGCGGCGGCGGTGACGCTCATCCTCTCGTGCGCGTCGATGGTGCTGGCGGTCGCGCTTGGCGTCGCCATCGCGAGCGGGCGCGTGTATGGCGGTCGCCTGACACGGCTGCTCCTGGGCGGATACGTCGAGCTGATGCGCGGCACCCCGATCCTGCTCCAGTTGTTCGTGATCTACTACGGACTGGCGGCGGCAATCCGGCTGCCGGCGTTCCTGGCCGCGCTCATCGGCCTCGCGCTGAACTACGCGGCCTACGAGAGCGAGATCTATCGAGGCGCGCTCGAGGCGATTCCCAAGGGCCAGCTCGAGGCCGCGCGCACGCTGGGCCTGAGCGAGCGCCAGGTGCTGAGGCTCGTCCGCGGACCGCAGGCGTTCAGGCTCGCGCTGGCGCCGATGACCAACGACTTCGTGGCGATGCTGAAGGACTCGTCGCTCGTCTCGGTGCTGACCGTCATGGAGCTCACGAAGCAGACGCAGGTCTTCGCGACGAATCTCGGCAGCTGGGTCGTGCCGGGCCTCGTTTGCGCGGCGCTGTACCTGGCGATGTCGCTGCCGCTCGCCGCGCTCGCGCGCCGGCTCGAAGCGCGATGGAAGGCGCCGGCGCGATGACCGGACGGGCCGAGACCGATCGGCTGCTGAGCGTGCGCGACGTGCGTGTGGCGCGCGGCGCCCGGCAGATTCTCGACGGCGTGAGCTTCGACGTGCGGCGCTCCGCGTTCGTCGCCATCATGGGGGCTTCCGGCTCCGGCAAAACGACGGTCCTCCGCGCGGTGGCGGCCCTCGACGCCTTCAACGCCGGCAACATCACCGTCGACGGGCTGGTGCTCGAGGGCGGATCGCCCGCGCCGGCCGACCGGGTTCGCGAGCTCCGTCGGAAAGTCGGCCTCGTCTTTCAATTCCATCATCTGTTCGAACACCTGACCGTGATGGAGAACATCTGCCTCGCGCCCGTTCACGTTCGTCGCGTGGCGGTCGCGGTCGCACGCGAGCGGGCGCACGAGCTGCTGGCCGCGCTCGAAGTGGACCATCGTGCGAAGGCGCTGCCACGCGAGCTCTCGGGAGGCGAGGCCCAGCGCGTCGCGATCGCACGCGCGCTGGCGGTCGACCCGCCGCTCCTGATGATGGACGAGCCGACGGCGTCTCTCGACACGGCGCGGCGGGACGCGCTCGGCGCCCTGCTGCGGCGGCTCTGCGGCGAAAACCGGTCTATTCTCGTCTCCACGCACGACGAAGGGTTCGCGCAGGAATGGGCGACCGGGGTCCTGTATCTTCGGGAAGGAAAAATTACATGAAGGGCATGTCCTTCATTGTTTTCATGACCTTCATGCTTGTGCCGCAGGCACAAGAGTGGCCACGGTTTCGTGGCCCCACAGGTGAAGGCCAGTCGACCGAGCGTGGATTGCCGCTCGAGTGGAGCGAATCGAAGAACGTCGCCTGGAAAGTGCCGGTCACGGGGCTGGCGTGGTCGTCACCGGTCGTCGCGAACAACCGCGTCTGGATCACGACCGCGATCGAAAACCGCGGCAACGTGTCGCTGCGGCTCGTCTCCTTCGACGCGGCGACCGGCACGCAGCGGCTCGACGTCGAGGTGTTCCGCGCCGGGCGGGGCGCCGCCATCAATCCGAAGAACAGCCATGCCTCGCCGACGCCGGTCGTCGACAACGGCCGGGTCTACGTGCACTTTGGCGCCAACGGCACGGCGGCGCTGACCGAGACCGGGGAGACGGTCTGGAAGGCTCGATTCCCATACGAGTCGCAACACGGCAGCGGCGGCTCGCCCATCGTCCATGGCGACCTGCTCATCTTCAGTTGCGACGGCGCGGATTCGGCGTTCGTCATCGCGCTCGACAAGCACACCGGCAAGACGCGCTGGAAGACCTGGCGGCGCCAGCCGTGGGATCAGGCGTACTCGACGCCGCTCGTGATTCGCGCCGGCGACCGGGATCAGGTCGTCAGCATCGGCGCGTATCGCACCGCCGCCTACGACCCGGCGTCCGGGAAAGAGATCTGGCGCGTCAATTACGCCGACGGGTTCTCGAACGTCCCAAGCCCCGTGTTCGGCCACGGCCTCGTCTACATCGCCACCGGCTTCCAGCAGCCCACGCTGCTCGCCGTGAGAGCCGACGGCGCCGGCGACGTGACGAAGACCCACATCGCGTGGACGCTCACCCGGTCGGCGCCGCACACGCCGTCGCCGCTGCTCGTGGGCGAAGAGCTGTTTGTCGTGAGCGATACGGGGATCGCGACGTGCCTCGACGCGCGGACCGGCACGATCCTGTGGCAGCAGCGGCTGGGCGGGAACTATTCCGCGTCACCGGTTGCCGCCGATGGACGGATCTACTTTCTCGCCGAAGAAGGCGCGGCAACCGTCATCGCGCCGGGCAAGGAATTTCGCCGGCTGGCTCTGAACCGCCTCGACGGCACGACGCTCGCCTCGATGGCCATCTCAAGTGGCGCCATCTACATTCGATCCGACAAACACCTTTATCGGATTGCGGAAGGACGGGACTGACAAGTGCGGCGCTGACGCTCGAAGGGCGGCCGCTGAATCGTTTTCGGGATCGGTGTCGCGTGTTCCTGAGCCCGACCTTTGCGAGCGCCGCGAGGCGGGCCCGATCCAGCTGCCTTGCGGCAAGCGGCGAGCGGGAGGGCGCAGGAACACGTTACACCGATCCCGAAAACGTGTAGCGCCAAGGCCGGCCCCTACGAATGGTACGCTTGTCGGATGGCAGCGCAGGCTTCGTTCGATCTCACCTCCACCGTTGATCTTCAGGAAGTCGATAACGCCGTCAATCAGGCGCGCAAGGAAATCGGGCAGCGGTACGATTTCAAAGGCTCGAAGTCGTCGATCGATTTCAATCGCGGCGAAAGCAAGATCGATCTCACCGCGGACGACAACTTCAAGATGGAAGCGGTCTGGGAGATCCTCCAGACGCGCATGGTGCGCCGCGGGGTTCCGGTCAAGAACTTGAAAGCGTCGGACACCGAACCGATCGCCGGTGGACTCGTCAAGCGGACCGTTACGCTGCAGCAGGGGATCCCCATCGAGGCGTCGCGAGAGATCGTCAAGTTTCTGAAAGATCACAAACTGAAAAAGGTCCAGGCCGCCATACAGGGCGATCAGCTTCGCGTGTCATCCCCCTCGAAGGACGACCTGCAGGTGGCCATCCGTTTGCTGAAAGCTCAGGACTTCGGAGTGGAGCTCCAATTCGGCAACTACCGCGAATGAAGAGCGGTAGCGCCGTACCTCAGCGGCAGCGCCGTATTCAGCCGTCGCTGAAGGCTTTGAGTTCCTCCAACTGCGCGGTAATTCGTCTGTCCCAATCGTTTTGCTGGCGTTCGATTTGACCGTGCTCCGTCTGCACTTCGTACCGGCGCTGCTGGTCCCAGTGCTCCTTGATGACGCGCTCGGCCATCGCGTTCAGTTCGTCGTCCGCGTGTGAGCACGGATTCGATAGCTCTCGCAGCAGCTTGCGCACGCGCCGCGCGTAGACTTCGGCAAGATCGAAATGAAGCTGCTCGTGCCGGAGGCCGACGCGGCTCGCGAGCCCGCTCGCCTGAATGCGGTACGTGACCCACGAAATCGCGGGCTCCATGACGGCCTGCACGCGCGCCTGCAGCACGCCGTCGCGGCAGCCGATGGAATAGTTGTGGCTGATGGCGATGCGGGCGCCGCCGAGCGCACCGCCTTCGGGTTTGGCCTTGAAATCCTTCCAGTCGAGTGTGCGGGTTGCCGACCAGACGATGACTTCCTCGCCAGCGGCCGGCGCCTGTGCGGATGCCAGGGTGGACGACGCGAGCAGGACGGCCGCCGCCTGAATCAGCAGTCGCGGCATTGTGATTCTCTGCGGCTCATTATGGAGCGCGGAGCGGCAGCGGTACCGCTGCCGTAACGTTCGCCTTCCCTTTGTTTCATGTACCCTTCAAGGGATAATTCGACCCTGTCCCCCGAATGGCTTGCCCACATTGCGGGAGTACCGCCGAACCGCGTCAAGGCCTGTGTGTCGGCTGCGGGAGCCCGCTGACGACGCCGACGGTCGCGACCGGCGTCATGACTCCCCCGCCCCCAAGTCTGTCTGGTGAAGACGAAACGCGCGTGCTCGACGCGCCGCCCGGCGGCGCGATGAGCGGAGCGGCGCAGCGCAGCACGAACCCGGCGACGCTCGCCGCAGGCGGCGGAGCGACCGGTCCGCTCAGCATCGGACAGAACTTCGGCTCGCGCTATCACCTGATCCGCCTGCTCGGCACGGGCGGCATGGGTGCGGTCTACCAGGCGTGGGATCGCACGCTCGAAGTCGCGGTCGCCGTCAAAGTGATCCGGCCGGAGCCGACGCAAGATCCCGAAGCGGCACGCGCGCTCGAGCGACGCTTCAAGCGCGAGCTTTTGCTCGCGCGCCAGGTCACGCATCCCAACGTCGTCCGGATCCACGATCTCGGCGAGATCGACGGCATCACGTACATCACGATGCCGTACGTCCAGGGCTCCGATCTGGCGACGGTGTTGAAGCGCGATGGGCGGATGCCCGTCAACCGGGTGCTGGCCATCGGCAAGGAGATCGCGTCCGGTCTCGCGGCGGCCCACAAGGCCGGCGTCGTCCATCGCGACCTCAAGCCGGCGAACATCATGGTGGACCTCGACGGGTCCGCGCTCATCATGGACTTCGGCATCGCGCAGGTCAACGGCGACCGGGCCGGGCATGACGATGACGGCGGGCGGCGCCGTCGTCGGCACGATCGAATACATGGCGCCGGAACAGGCGCGCGGCGTGGACGTCGATCAGCGCGCCGACATCTATTCGTTCGGCCTCATCCTGCACGATCTCCTGCTCGGCCACCGGAAAGCGCACGCCACGACCGCGGTGGCCGAGCTGATGGAGCGCATGTTGCGCCCACCTGCGCCGGTCCGTTCGATGGATCCGGCGATTCCGCCGGGAGTCGATGCGCTGATCACCAAGTGCCTCCATCCGGATCCGGCGGCCCGGTTCCAGACGATTCCGGAGCTCATCGCGGAGCTCGATCGACTCGACGAAAACGGGCATCCGAAACTGCCGGGCCAGTCCGCGATCACCAGCCCGCAGGTGCTGACGGACGCCGCGACTCCAACGATGCCGTCAGCCCCGGTGGCACAGCCGGCGGCGAAGACCTCACGCGGCAAGCTGCTCCTCCTGGTGGCGAGCTTGTTGCTCGTCATCGGCGTTGGCGGCTTCCTCCTGCGCGGCTTTCTGCAGCGTCGTCCAGCGCCCGTGGGGCCGACGGGCCCGGCGATATCCCTCGCGATTCTGCCGTTCCGAAACAACTCCGGTGACCCGACGCTCGATTCGGTCGGCTCGAGCTTGAGCGAAGTCCTGCGAACATCGCTCGGACAGTCCGCGCGGTTTCGCACGATACCGCCCGATCGATTGCAGCAGGTACTCCAGGATCTGCGCATCGCCGGGAGCGCGCGGTTGACGCCAAGCCAGCTCAGACAGGTCGGCGACATGACGAATGCGGGGCGCGTCTCTGGGGCGAGTACGCCCGGTTCGGCGACCAGATCCGCATCGACGCGACGCTGCACACGCTCGAGGACGAAAGAAACCTGCCGCTCACCGCCCAGGCGCACGAGGCGAGTCTGCTCACGGCCGTCGCCCAGATGGCGGCCGAAGTCCAGAAGAATCTGGCGCGCGAATCACCAGACATCCTCACCGAGCTCAAGTCCACGTCGTGGAAACCGTCCACGTCCTCGTTCGACGCGCTCCGTTTCTACAATGAAGGCCAGCAACTGACCCAGCAGGGCATCCATCAGGACGCGCTCAAGAAGTTTCAGGCGGCGACCCAGACGGACAGCAACTTCGCGCTCGGCTTCTTCGGCCCTCGCCCGCTCCTACGCCCGACAGGGACGACAACGAAGCCCGAACGGCGTCGAAGCAGGCGATGTCGCTGAGCGACACCCTTCCGCCGCAGGAGAAGTACCTGATCGCCGCCGCGCACTACGGAATCATCAACGACACGGACAAGGCGATCGACGTCGTACGAAAACCTCGTCAAGGCGTCTCCGAACAGTCGTCCGCGCTGTTCGATCTCGGAGGCCTCTACGAGCAGACGGGCGACCTGACCAAGGCCCGGGAGCGGTTCGCGAAAGTCGTCGACCTCGATCCCAAGTACCTCGACGGATTGCTCGCATTGGGACGCGCCGAGATCGGTCTCGGCAAGCCGCAGGACGCGCTGCAGCACCTGACGAGCGCGTTGAACCTGGCCACCCAGCTCGACAACGAAGAGGCGCGCGGGAACAGCCTCCAGGCCATCGGCGTGGCCTACAAGCTGCTCGACCGGCCCAAGGAAGCGCTGCAGAACTATCAGCAGGCGCTCGAGATCCGACGGAAACGCAACGACCAGCGCGGGATCGCGAACAGCCTGACCGAGATCGGCCAGATTCAGGAGCGCCTGGGGAACCCCAGGGACGCCGAACGGAGCCATCAGGAAGCGCTCAAGATCCGGCGCGCGATGGGCAACCAGGCGGGGATCAGCAGTTCGCTGATCAACCTGGCGGGACTCCTCAACGAAACGTTGGGACGGCCCGACGACGCCCTGCCACTGCTGAGGGAGGCGCTTCAGATTCAGCGCGATGCCGGCAACCTTCGCGGCCAGGCGCTCGTCCTGAACAACGTCGGCTCGGTCTATCTCGGCAAGGGCGACTACGCCGAAGCGCAGACGTATTTCGAGCGCGCCCTCGACATCCGGCAGAAGCTCAAAGTTCCGTCCGACCTCGCCGACACCCACCACAACCTCGGCGAAACGCTCGCGAAGCGCGGACAGTACGATGCGTCGCTCAAGCAGTATCTGCGCGCGCTCGATCTCCGCCGGGCGACCGACGACAAGCGGCAAGCCGCACTCGAGTCCTACGGCATCGGCACCATCTTCGATTACCAGGGCAGCTATGGGCGCGCGATCAAATCGAAGGAAGACGCGGTGGCGGCTTTTCGCGAGCTGAAGCAGCGCGACGGCTGGTTCGGCGAGCTCCTGAGCGGCCTTGGCAACAGCCTGAGCCTTAGCGGCCGCATGGACGAAGCGGCGAAGACCCTCACCGAAGCGATGTCCGTCTCCCGCGAATTGAAGAATCCAGCGCTCATCGCCCAGACGTTACGGTTCCAGGCCGATCGTCTCTACTTCTCCGGGGACCTCAAGGGCGCGCACGCCCTCGCCCAGGAAGCGTCGCAGGCCGCGGCGCAGGCCTCGGATCGCGGCCTCACGCTCCTCGCGCAGGGGCAGGGCACGATGATCGCGTCCGCGCTGCAGCCAACGCCGGCCCTTGCCGCGAGGCTCGCGACGCTTTCGGAGGAGGCCGACACCGTCGGGCTGAAGTCGCTCGCCGTCGAGTGCGTGCTGCACCGTGTCGACGCGTTGCACAGGCTCGGCAACCGCGCGGCCGCGCGGCAGGAAGCCGATCGCGCGATCGCACGAGCCGAAACGTTCGGATTGCGCCCGCTGCTCGCGAAGGCCCACTATCTCCGCGCCGAGGTGATGCAGCAGGACAAAGACCCGAACGCGCGTCGCGACTATGCGGCGGCGTTGCGGCTGCTCAACGAGCTCAAGGCCGACGACGGGAATCAGAACGTGCTGAAACGGGCTGACCTGGCGGCGATCTATGCCGCGAGCGAGCGCGGGGCGAAGTGAAATGACCTCGGAGGTCATTTCCGCGGAAGACCGCGGCGGGAAATGACCTCCGAGGTCATTTCACCGCCGTCCGGCTTCAGCACTCCGTAACACGCAAACGGGCCTGCCGGCACGTTGATGACGCCTCCCGGCACAGTGAAGTCCTCGGCTGTCGCCACCCCAAGCCGATCCGGATCGCTCAGGTCATACATATAAAGAAGTGCGGCCTCGACGGCCCGGCGGGACGTCCCCGGGATTTCCACGGCGTCGATCCGGCGTCCAATGGTGTTCAAGTAGGACAGCAACAGAGCCGCTTCCGTGCCATTGCGCGTGGCGTGACTGATGACGATCCAGACGCGCTCGCGCCCGCGGAACTCGTCGATCTGGCGAAGATACCCGCGCGGCTGTCCGCCCGAGCAGCGGCCCATCCGTACCTGATCCCACGGAAACCCGTAGCGCCCGGCGTAGTAGTAGAAGGCCTGACCGGCGCCGTAATAGACGTAGACGACATCGCCAGATTCGACGTGTCTCTCGAGGTGCTGGACGAGCGGCCTCAGGTGTTGCAGCCAGAACGGCGGTAGCGTCGTCGCGGCGGCATAGAGCGGCGCGCCCCCGAGCACGCCCAGAAGCGCGAGGCTCACGACGTTCGGCAGAGCGGCTCGACGCAATGTGGCTGGCGCCGGCGGCGACGGCGAGCAGCAGGCTCGGCTGAAGGAACACGAACAGTCGCGCGGTCAACGGATACAGGTGCGCGGCGGAGAGGAGCGCCACAACCACGATCGGCAGTCCGAGCAACAGCGCGAGGTCGCGCCGCGTTCGCCACAGCTTCCAGAACCCGAACAGCATCACGGCCGTGAAAACGACGGACCAGCGGTAGTTCAGGCCGCCGTGCGTTCGCCCGACACCTTCAACGAATACGCCAAACGCCCACGTAATTTTCCGGAAGACCCAAATCGCGTCGAGAAACGTCTGCGGCGGCATCGGCATGAACCCGTCAAACCAGACCGCGCGAAAGTACTCGCCATCGACAGGCGTCAAGTTCCGAAGAGACACCCACACGACGGCCGCCGCACTGGCACCCCACGCGAGGCCGACGATGGCAAGAGCGCGAACCGCCCGCCGGTCCCGCTCGAGCCAGGCCAGGATCACCAGCGACGCACCGGCCGCCGCAAGCACGAACATCGCGGGCTGCGAGAACCAGACGAGCACGGCGCCGGCGAGCCCGTCGCCCACACCCGCGTCCTGGTGAACCCGTTCGTCCGGAGATCGATTGCCAGCAGCAGCACGAGCATCGACGCCGCCACATCGCTCGAGTACTGCTTGACCTGCGCCGAGAAATACACGAATGGCATGCCCAGCGAGAACAGGCCGACGGCAAACGGCACGGCCCAGCCGGTCAGGATCCGCTCCGCCAGCCGCCAGAACAGCGGCAGCGCGATCAGGCCGCAGGCAAGCGGAAAGGCACGAAGCGCGAATTCACTGGTCCCGAACAGCGTGACGACGGCCTTTTCGATCAGCAGGAAGCCGGCGGGAGCGACCTGTGCGTAGTCGAGGCCGGTGAGCAGGCGGCTCACCGGCCGGTCGATGATGTTGCGCGCGAGCGCCGCCTCGTCGATCCAGAGCGAGCTGTTGGCGACGAACTGCCAGATGCGGAGGGCCGCCCCGACGGCGATGAGCGCCAGTGCGACCCGGCGCTCGGGCGTCGCAATCAGAACATCGAATCGGGGCGTGAAACGAAAACGCCGGATCTGGAAGACCCGGCGTTCGAAAGGCGAAGGGCGCTCAGGAGTGCGCGGGTTCGTCAGGACCTCGTCTCCGGCGGCGCCTATTGTACAGAAGCGCCCCCAGGCCTGACCCGACGAGCAACAGCGTCGCCGGCTCCGGTATGGGCGCCTGCGTCACGATGAACGACTGGAAGTTGTTGTCCCGGCCGCCGATGCCCGGATCGATGACCGACGGCGAGCCGGGGAAATAAGACGCGTTGATGGTGATGTCGGTATCGAAGGCGTTGCCGGGCGTGCTGCCCAGGTTGTGCAGCATCCGAATTCGTTGACCAGGTCCATTCGGGAAGACCGCGTTCGTATCCGCGTCCCAGTAGATGAACATGTTGTAGAACCCCGTCCACGTGGACGAACTGGGCCCCGGTGCGGTGACGTGGAAGTCGACGCAGTCGGTAAACCCGTGAATGGTTACACAGGTGTGATCCGGAAAGTTCGCCAGGCGACCTCCGGACTGCAGGGTCGACTGGTTCGTGAAGAAATCCTGGATCGTGATGTCGAACTGGCCGGTCACGTTGTCGAATTCCAGCACCACCTTGTAGCCGCTGCCGAGCGGCCGGAAGTCGAACACGCGCTGGTTGGCGCCGCTTCCCGCGCAAAAGTTGCCCGATCCCCCGTTGAAGCCACACGTGATCGAGGACGACTCGACGGCGACGGTGCCGAGCGGTACGAGCACGGCCGCGAGCGCGGCGGCTTGGACCAATCGCACTTTCGTGGAGGATCGTTTCCTCGGATTTGCCAGTGTCGTCGCCAGTGGCGCGCTTGGGGTGCTCGACATTCGCATCCTCGCTTGGGCCATCAAAAAACGGCTCCCTCACAATGCAAGTTGTTCACCAGGCCGCTGTTTCGGCTGTTCCCGACACGGTGTCGCTCAAGTCAAATGTGGCGCGGACTTTCATCCGCGGCGAAGGCGACTCGGGCGTCTTTTCGAGACGTCACGAACGATTTATTCGCTGTCGAAGAGCGGCGCGCCGCGCTCGAGCGAGGTGAAGTAGTCGAGGTACCGCTGCCGCATGATGGATTCGTCGTACCACCGAAGCGCCGTTTCCCTGGCGAGCGCGGACGCGGCGTCGTACGTGCGCGCGTCATCCCACAACTCGCAGACGGCGTCGAACCACGGCTGCGCTTCTACGACCGTAGGCAGTTCTTGCGTGGTCTCATTCATGCGCGCGGGCATCGGCAGCACGCGGCCGGCGCCGCGCACGGTCTCGGGCAGCGCGCCGCGATCGCTCACCAGCGGAGGAATGCCATTGATGAGCGCTTCGGCCGCCACGCGGCCGAACGGTTCGCGAAACATGGACGGCACGAGCAGGATGCGCGTGAGCGCGAAGAAATCAGCCGGCCTTGGGGTCGGCGGCGCCGCCATGATGTGCGGATACTTCGTGAAGTCGAGACCGGGAATGGCGTTGAGGCGTCCCGCGCTGGCCGCCGACTGCACGACCAGCACCGGAATATCGGGGCGCTGCTCGCCGAGCATGCCGGCAAGACGCGCAAACATCATCGCGCCCTTGGGCAGCGTGGGATTGACGAACGTCACGAAGCGCCGCATCTCCTCGGGCGCCTCGACGTCGGCCCATTCGATCGGCGACTCGATCCCCACGCTGCGGAGCCCGATTTCCTGACGGTAGACTTCGCTCAGGTAGGGGCTCGTCGTGAAAACGTGATCCACGTGCTCGAAGAGCTTGCGATCGTTGTACCCGTGATTGCGGAGGGTGAACACCGTCAGGACACCGCGGCGCCGCGCCCGCTGCATGACCTGCTGGATGACCGGGTGCCCGCCGTAACTGAGCACGATGTCCGGTTTGAACTGCCCGAGCTCCTCCTCGAGCAGGAACAGGAACTGCGCCAGCTCGAAGGTCTCCCGGGTTGATCCGAGTTCCCCGCGAGAAAGCAGCATCCTGACGGGGACGTCTTCGAGGACGAAGCTGGCGGTCGGCCGCCCGACGACCATGTTGGCGGGTTTCCGCACCGATCGGACGAACACCTTGGACGCCGGGCTCCGGCGAATCTCGACGTCCAGGGCCTCGAGGTGCGCGTCAAGGCGGTCGGGCGGCTTGCCGTCGAAACGCGCCGTGCCCAAGACCCGGCACTCGTGCCCGGCGTCGTTCAGCCACTGCAGCATGATCCGCATGCTCTGGGCCGCGCCGCTCGTCGCGTCGGTGTAGGCGTTGTGGATGGCGAGGAGAATGCGCATCGGCGCGCAAGTTCCGAGTCCCAAGCTCTGAGTTCAGAGTTCTGAGTTCTGAGTTTACGGTTCCAGATTCTGAGTTGCCTACGGCATGTACGCGATGCAATCGATCTCGACGCGCAGCCCGTCGCCTGGCAGCGCCGCAGCCTGGATCGTCGTCCTTGCGGGCCGGTGCGCGCCGAACATGCGCTCGTAGACGGCGTTCATCCGGCCGAACTCGCGCATGTCGAGCAGGAACACGCCGCACCGGAGCACGTGCTGGAGATCGGTGCCCGCGGCCTTGAGAATCGTCTCGACATTTCTGAGGCACTGCTCGGTCTGGATGTCGATGTCCGTTCCGGCCAGCTTGCCGGTCGCCGGATCGGTCGCGCCCTGACCGGAGACGAAAACGAAGCGGTCGAGCGCCGTCGCGGGCGAATACGGGCCGACGGGTGCGGGGAGACCTTGGGCCTGGACGGAGCGATGCGCCGTGGACATGCGGCGATTGTAGATCGTGACCGATACCCTTCCAGACGACCTATGACCAAGAACGCTTCGCGGTGGCAGGTAGCCGTCGTCGCGATCGCGATCCTGACGACCGGACTGGCGGTCCGCCCCCTCGCGGAGAACCCGGGTTCGTCCGACGCTCCATCGCAACCGGGCAAACGCCCCTACCTCGTACGGCTGGGTCCCCCGGCGCGGTTGAGCATCGACGACTTTCCCGCCTTCTACCGGTCAGAACTGGGGCTCACGGTCGAGGTGCTGCCGCCGCTTCCGCTCGACCCGACGGCGTTCAACCAGGTTCGCGGACAGTACATAGCCGAACGGCTGATCGATTCGGTGCGCCGGGCGCACCCGCGTCTCGCCAACGATTCGAACGCTGTCGTCATCGCGGTGACCGAAGCGGACATGTACATCCAGAGCTTCGACTGGCGGTACGCGTTCAACTTTCGGATGTTCGGACGCTTCGCCGTCGTGTCCGCGGCCCGGATGTTTCCGCCGCCGTCCAGGGCCGACGCCGCGGCCGTCTTCCAGTCGCGGGCGCGCAAGATGGTGAGCAAGAACGTCGCCATGCTCGTCTACGGTCACCCGGTCAACGACGACCCGACGAGCCTGCTGTACGCGAACGCGATGGATCCCGAGGCCCTCGACGTCATGCGCGAGGACTTCGGTTTTCTCAAGGCGTCGGCAACGCCCGAGGCTCCACCTGCGCGTCCGGCGCCGCCGAAAGACCCGCCGAAGCCCGGCGCATATGCCTGCGTGCTGGCAGAGAGCGTCGAGCGCTCGCCCAGCGCACCGGCGGCAGCGACGATCACGGACTGCGTTCCGGGACTCCACATGGATCGCGAGCTGGATCAACTCGAGATCGACTTGCGCACCGGCAAGCTCGTGACGCGGCAGACCGATCTCTTCCTCGCCGGTAGCTGGCCACTGGCGATTACGCGCGCCTTCTCTCTCTGGGACATTCAACGACGGGCCTTCGGCGTGGCCACGGACCACTCGCTCGACATCTTTCCCGTCGGCACGCGCGATCCCTTCACCTGGATGGATCTGATTCTCGCCGGCGGGTCGCCCGTGCGCTTTGACCGCACGTCGCCCGGCACGGGATTCGCCGACGCGGTCTACGAATCGACGCACACGACCCCGCCGTTCGCGAAAGCCACGATCCGATGGCGCGACAGGGGCTGGGATCTGACGTTTCCGGACGGCCTCGTGCTTCGATTCCCGCCGGCAGCCAACGCCAGGCGAAGCGCGGACGCCGCGCTGATCGGAATGACCGATCGTCAGGGCCGGACCGTTCGCATCGACCGCGACGCGAGTCGCAACCTGCTCAAGGTGACGTCGCCGTCGGGCCAGTTCGTCGAGTTCACCTACGACACGCACGACCGGGTCGTGTCCATGAGCGACGACCAGCAGCGCACCGTCCGGTATGCCTATGACGAGGAAGGGCGGCTCGCATCCGTCGTGGATCACGCCGGCCGAACCCGCCGCTACATCTACGACGCTTTGAGGCTCACGGCCGCCACGGACGACCGCGGCCAGGTCCTATATCGGGTCTGGTACGTGCGAGAACGGGTCTCGCGGCTCACGTTCGGCGATGGCCGCTCGTTCCAGTTCAAGTACACGTTCGACGACCGCTCCCCGTGTCTACGCGGCGCAGACGATCGTCGTAGCCCCGGACCAGACCGTCACCGAGTTCACGATGGAGCAGGGCGCCGTCGTGGGCAAGCGGGTGCTTCGGTAGCCAAGAGCGCTTCCCAAGAGCGGGGACCACGAAGCTCACGAAGGGCACGAAGACGGCGCTGACCTGGCGGCCGCCTGCGGCGGCGAGGCGGTGTGAGGGAGACCCGCGACCGACAAGACGGCTGAGATTGGGTTTCAAGAGTTGGGGGACGGGTCTTGCTCGCGCAAGCGAGACCCGTCCCCCAAGTGTGAAACCTGCTTCAGCCGTCTTGTCGGGTCGCGAGTCTCTCTCACACCGCAGCCCGGCGAAGCCGGGCCCGCCAGGTCAGCGGGTGTTTTCAAATCGCTCTCACACTTGTCGGGTTTTTCTTCGTGCCCTTCGTGTCCTTCGCGGTTCAACGCTCTGAGACAAGCAGCCGCCAAAAAGCAAAACGACGAAGCCCACGCTTCGTGAGCTTCGTCGTCGATCGAGACGCCGTGCGTCGAACGGCCCGTCAGTACCGGTAGTGCTCGGGCTTGTAGGGGCCGTCCGGGTTCACCCCGATGTACTGCGCCTGCTCAGGCGTCAGCTTCGTGAGCTTGACCCCGAGCTTGTCGAGGTGCAGCCGCGCGACCTCCTCGTCGAGCTTCTTCGGCAGCATCAGCACCTGCTTGCCGATGATCTCTGCGGTCTTGTGGAGCTCGATCTGCGCCAGGACCTGATTGGTGAACGAGGCCGACATCACGAAGCTCGGGTGCCCGGTCGCGCAGCCGAGGTTCAGCAGCCGGCCCTCTGCGAGCACGAGCACGCTGTGGCCGTCCGAAAACTGCCACTCGTCGTACTGCGGCTTGATGTTGACGCGCGTGATGCCCGGCACCTTCTTCAGCCCGGCCATGTCGATCTCGTTGTCGAAGTGGCCGATGTTGCCGACGATCGCCTTGTCCTTCATCCGCGCCATGTGCTCGACGGTGATGATGTTGAAGTTGCCCGTGGCGGTGATGAAGAGGTCAGCCTTCTCGAGCACATCGTCGATCGTCGCGACCTCGAAGCCTTCCATCGCCGCCTGCAGCGCGCAGATCGGATCGATCTCCGTGATGACGACGCGGCAGCCCTGCCCGCGCAGCGCCTGTGCGCAGCCCTTGCCGACCTCGCCATAGCCGAAGACGACCGCGAGCTTGCCGCCCAGCATGACGTCGGTCGCGCGCGCGAGCCCGTCCGGCAGCGAGTGCCGGCAGCCGTAGATATTGTCGAACTTGCTCTTCGTGACCGAGTCGTTGACGTTGATCGCCGGGAAGAGCAGCGTGCCGTTCTTCATCATCTCGTAGAGCCGGTGCACGCCCGTCGTCGTCTCCTCGGACACGCCGCGGATGCCGGTCGCGACCTTCGTCCAGAGGCCCGGGTGCGTCTTGAGCTCCTCGCGAATCGTGTCGAGGATCACACCCCACTCTTCCGGATCGTTGGCTTCGTCGAACGCCGGCACCTGGCCTGCCTTCTCGAATTCGTACGCGCGGTGCACGAACAGTGTCGCGTCGCCGCCGTCGTCGACGATCAGCGTCGGCCCGGTGCCGTCCGGCCAGACCAGCGCCTCTTTCGTGCACCACCAGTAGTCTTCGAGCGACTCGCCCTTCCACGCGAACACCGGAATGCCGCGGGGCGTCTCGGGCGTCCCGTTGGTCTCGGTCCGGCCGACCACCACCGCCGCGGCAGCATGGTCCTGCGTCGAGAAGATGTTGCACGAGACCCAGCGCACGTCGGCGCCAATCTCGGCCAGCGTCTCGATCAGCACGGCGGTCTGAATCGTCATGTGCAGCGAGCCCATCACGCGCGCGCCGCGCAGCGGCTTGGCCGCGCCGTAACGCTCGCGCAGCGCCATGAGACCGGGCATCTCCTGCTCGGCCAGGCGGATCTCTTTGCGTCCCCACTCGGCGAGGCCGAGGTCGGCGACTTTGTACGGCTGGCGTCCGGCTTTCCGGGCCAGGTCAAACGCATGTTCGGTTGCGGCGGTCACGGTCGGCATGATGACTCCCTCTGGTTCACTCTTTCGCAGACGAGCTGGCGCGAGCCGGCCGCTGCGTCTCACGTTCTCAACCCTTGTGCGCGCTGGCCGCGAACAGGCCCGGGCCCTTCGCGTCTTCGTCCGGCGGCAGCGCCAGCACGCGCGGCGCGGCAAGCCCGGATTGCGTCAGCAGACGCTTCGTCTGCTCTTCGGAAAAACCGAGCCAGACGTGACCCATCTGCTGACGATACTCCTCGTGCCCGTGCGGCACCATGTCCACGATCAGAAGCCGGCCGCCCGGGCGCAGAATGCGCGCCGCCTCGCCAATCGCGGCGGCTGGCGACGGCAGATGGTGCAGCACGAGCATGATCGTCGCCGCATCGACGGAGGCCGCATCGATCGGCAGCGCCTCGAGCGATCCCTTCCGGAGATCCACGCTGGCGACACCTTCGAGCCGTTTCCGGGCGGCACCGAGCATTTCTTCGGACGCATCCACGCCGATGACGTGCGAGACGTGTGGCGCGAGCGTCGCGAGCATCGCCCCTGTGCCGCAGCCCAGATCCGCGACCGTCCAGCCGGCCGGCATCAGCGCGACGAGGGCGCGCATCGCGAAGTCGTCGCCGAAGAGCTCCGAGCGCAGGCGATCCCACTGCCCTGCGGACGAGGCGAAGAATTGCTGCGAGGTCTCACTCCGGCGCGCGAGGACCCGCGCAAGCCGCCGGCGATCGTGCTCGACACCCGGACGGTTGGCGAGCTCGGCGCGCGTCAGCGCCCAGATCTGCGCTCGTGCGCTCTTCGCTATCGCGTGGCGTCCCGCCGAGCCGCCGTTGCCGTTGGACGCGTGACCGTTCACCGCCAACGCGTAGTACCGGCTGGTTCCATCGCGCCGCGACGAGACCCAGGCCGCGTCGGCGAGCGTTTTCAGGTGCCGGCTGACCGTGGACTGCGGCAACTGAAGCACGGCGCAAAGCTCCGACACCGTCAGTTCCTGCTCGTCGAGGAGCCACAACATCCGGCACCGGGTCGTGTCGGAGAGCGCTGAAAACGAGCCGAGAAGAGGAAGCGCCTCTGGCATATATCCGTAAATCCGGATGTAAAGATATTACGAAACGGGCCTGCATGTCAACCGCTGGGAACTCGCCTTCTGGGCACTTACAATCGGCCACGTCGCCTATGGCCAAGACAACCGCATTCGCTCTCGTGGGGCTTCTGTTGACGGTCGTTGGCATCGCCGGGACCCCGACTCCCCGAGCCGTCAAAGCGTTGCGTTTCGGACGAGTCTGGGACGGCACGCAGCTCGTCGCCCGCGCCGTCGATCGTCATCGACGGCGATCGCGTCGTAAGCGTGGGAACGGACGCGCGCGCGATCCCGGCCGGCGCCGAGACAATCGACCTGAGCCAATACACCGCGATTCCCGGATTGATCGATCTGCACACGCACATGACCTACTACTGGTCCGGCACGCCCGGGACGAGGCCGCTCGGCCAGCCGGCGCGCGATCCGGCCGAGACCGTGAAGCTCGCGGAAGCGAACGCGCGCCGGACGCTCGAGACCGGCGTGACGACGGTGCGCGATCTCGGCGCGTCCCGCGGCACGGATCTCGCCATGCGAGACCTGATCAACTCCGGTCGCATGGTCGGGCCGAGGATGTTCGTCGCGGGCCAGGGCATCTCGGCCGGCGGTGGCGCGACGCCTACTTCGGCGGCGATGCAGCAGACGACCGAGGCCCGGCTGGCCACGAATGCGGACTGGGTGAAGGTCTACGCGTCACGCGGCAGCTTCCAGAGTGTCGACACGACGCAGACGATCGGGTTCGAGGCGCTCAAGGCCATCGTCGACACGGCGCACGCGAAGGGGCGGAAGGTCGCGATTCATTCGTACGGACCGTCTGGAGCCAAAGACGCTGTGCGGGCGGGCGCGGATTCCGTCGAGCACGGCATCGATCTGGACGACGAGACGCTCGCGGAGATGGCGAAGCGCGGCACGGTCTGGGTGCCGACGATCGATCACAACCGGTATTACGTGGATGCCAAGGACGACTACGGGTTTCCTGCTGACGCCATCCCGCCGCTCCTCTCATACATCGACAAGAACCTCGAGTCGACTCGCCGGGCCGTGAAGGCGGGCGTTCGGGTCGGCATGGGTTCGGACGCGGTGTATTCGATGTTCGGCCAGAACACGCGCGAGCTCGCCTGGTTCGTCAAGGCTGGCATGACGCCGGCGCAGGCGCTGGCGTCGGCCACGACCGTGGGCGCCGAGCTTCTCGGTATGAAAGATCGACTCGGCCGAATCGCAACGGGCTATGCCGCCGACATCGTCGCGGTGGACGGCAATCCTCTCGAGAAGATCGACGTGCTCTTCACCGGCGTCCGGTGGGTCATGAAAGACGGCGCCGTCGTTGTGGACGCGCGGAAACCGACTTCGGATCGGTGATTACGGCCGCCATCCCGACAGGCCGCCGGATGAAGTGGTGGTTCGCCGGAGGATTGGCGGCTGTGGCTGTGGTGCTGGCGATCTCGGTCGTGCCGGGGCTGGTCCGGCAGAATCGGGTCAACCGGGCCATACGGGATCTGGTCGCCGCGGTCGGCACCAACCGGTTCGCGGAAGCTCGACTGAGCGACGACTTTGCGTGGGGGCCGAGACCAGCCACGCTGGGTTCCGGACGTCGGAGCAGTCTGCCTGCGCCAGTCCTCGACGCCACGTCTCGGATTCAAATCCTGACCGACGGACAGGACGACGGGTGGATGTTGCGGGCGCGCGGCATCTCGGCGCTCGCGACGGGCGATATCCCGGCGGCGATTCAGGCGCTGGAGCAGGCGGTGGCGGCCGAACCGCTGGAGCCGCGCCCGCGAACTGACCTGGCGGCGGCGTTCCTCGAGCGCTATCGCCTGCGAGGCGACGTCGCCGACGCGAACGCCGCGCTCTCGCGGGTGACCGAAGCTCTGCGGATGGATGAGCTCCTGGCCCCGGCTCTCTTCAATCGGGCCCTGGCACTCGAAGCGATCTCGGGAGCCGGCGCAAGCCGTCAAGCGTGGATGGATTACCTCGCCGTGGACTCGACGTCCCAGTGGGCGGTCGAGGCCAGGACGCACGTATCAGGCCGCTGAAATACGCGGCCTGCTAGCCTCCGCCGCCCGGCGCCATCAGCCGCTCCGGTCGCTGGATCAGGTTCTCGATGAAGAACTCCATCATCCGCGGGTTGTTGACGCCGCTGTGCCCGGCGTCCGGACCCACCTGCACCTCGAAGCTCTTCCCCGCCTGCTGCAGCGCGCGGATGAGCTGCATCGAGTTGTTCGGGTGGACGTTGTTGTCCGCCGTCCCGTAGTAGATCAGGAGCCGGCCCTTGAGGTTCTTCGCGTAATTCATCGCGTTGCCGGCGCCGTACCCGACTTCGTTCTCCTGCGGAATCCACATGTAGCGCTCGGTGTAGATCGAGTCGTAGTGGTGCCACGACGTGACCGCTGAGGACGCCGACGCCGCAGTCCAGACGTCCGGGTGCTTGAGGATCGACAGCGCCGCGCTGTACCCGCCGTACGAGGTTCCGTAAATCCCGACCCGCGCCTTGTCCACGTACGGCCGCGTCCAGAGCGACCGGATCCCCGCCGCCATGTCGTCCATCTCGACCATGCCCAGCTTCTGGTAGACCTGATCGAGCATCCGCTTGCCGCGGCCCGGCGCGGAGCGGGAGCTCACCTGGACGACCAGAAACCCGTACTCAGGCATGAGGTTGTAGGTGGCTGGGAACGTCTCGTTCAGCACGCCGCTGCCCGGGCCGCCGTACACGGACGACAGCAGCGGGTATTTCTTCGAGGGGTCGAAATTCGACGGGAAGCTGATCGAGCCCCAGAGATCCGTCTGCCCGTCCGCCGCCTTGTAGGTAAAGTACTCGACCTTCTTCAGGCCGAGCTGGTTGAACTTCGTGAGATCGCTCTTGGCCACCTGCGCGACCACTTTCCCCGACGTCGCGTCAACCATCTGCGTCGCCGGCGCCTCGTCGTGCGTCTGGTAGACGTCGACGACGTATTTGTTGTCTGGCGAGATGCCGCACGCGCCCGGACCGGCCGCCGCCGCGCCCCCACCGCCGCCGCGCCCACCGCCGCCGCCACCGCCGCAGGTCGCGACGGTGTGGTTGAACTTCGGATCGGTCAGTCGCACGTCGTTCTTGCCGTCGAGCCCGACGCGGTGGAGCTGCATCTTCATGAAGTTCTCGCCGTCGCGCGCCATGTAGAACATGACCCCGGCCGCCTCGTCGAGTTTCACGATGGCCCCGGCTTCGAACGTGTCGTGCGCCGTGATCGGGTTGATGAGCTTGCCGCTCAGATCGTAGAGGTAGTAGTTCGTGAACCCGTTGCGCTCGGACTCCCAGATGAACCGCTTGCGATCGGCGAGGTACCGCATCTGCGGCGAGTTGTCCACCCAGCCGGTGAGCCACTCTTCGCGGATGATGACGCGGCACTTGCCGGAGGCCGGATCGCAGCCCGCGAGCTCCATGATGTTCTGCCGGCGGTTCGTGCGATTCATCAGCAGCTCGCCGCCGTCCGGCGACCAGCGGATGTTGTAGGCGTAGTGCCCGACGTTGTCGTTCGTGAAGCGCGATCCGTCGGCCGGGATGTCGGTGAACGGCTTGCCGTCGCGGACGTCCACTTTCGTCTTCGAGCCGCTCGCGACGTCGTAGACGAACACTTCGGCGATCGGATTCGGCGCGCCCGCTTTCGGATAGGCCTCGACGTCCATCGAGCTCTGAATCGAGGTCTGCGTCATCTGCAGGAAGAAGTCCTTGACCGGGCTCTCGTCGAACCGGTAGAAGCCGACCTTGCGGCTGTCCGGCGACCACCAGATCGCGGTTGTCTGATTGAGCTCCTCGCCGTAGACCCAGCTGCCGCTGCCGTTCTTGGTCCGTTTCTCGAGGCTACCGTCGGTCGTGACCTGTTTTTCGCCCGAACCGTCGAAGTTGGCGATCCAGAGATTGCGATTGCGATAGAACGCTTTCAGCTTGCCGTCGGGCGACGGGTGGCAGTCGATCTGGCGTCCGCGCGCGGCGGTCGTGTTCGGACAACCGGCCGTGGGCGCGACGGGCATTTCCGTCTGCGCCTGTTCGAGTCCACCGCGCCCGCGTCCGCCCGCCGGTGGCGGCGTGCCGCCCCGTCCTCCGCGACCACCGCCGGCAGCCGCCGGCGCCTCACCCGCGTCGATCGCCTTCATCGTCGCCAGTTCGAACCGATACGACTTGCCGGCGCTCGTGTAGGTGAAGCTGCGGCCGTCGGCGGACCAGGTCGGCGTCACGGCTCCCGACACGATCACCCCGCCCTGTACTTGCTTGCTCATCGTCTCGTACTGGTCGAACCCCGGCATCGTCCTGAGGCGATCCTGGGCGTCAAGGCTAATGAACACGGCAAGACAGAAGACGGAAACGCCGAACGCAACGACGCGACGGGCCATGTGACGGACCTCCGAAGAGATTTTAAGCGGTTCTGGCGTAATGACGACGCCGTGGCGAAGTACGAAACTTCGCTGAAGTACGAAACTGGCGCAGAAGTATGAGCGCTGACGCTCAAGTACGGCCACTGACGCGAGAGTACTGCCCCAAGAACTTGACCTTCGCGGCGGGCCGTGAGAGCAAGCTCTTTGGAAGCAGTACTTCATAGCCCTCTTCGAGCGCTACGACAGCGCTTTTGTCTCTGTACTTCGACTGCCCTTTTTCTCTGTACCTCGAGCGCTTTTCTCCCCGTACTTCTCGGCTCTTATCGGGCCGGGGACTTTCTGAGGACCCGGCCCGCGCGCACTCCCGTGAACTCCCCTTCCCTTCGCGCGATCTGACCGTTGACGATGACCCAGTCGACGCCTTCTGCCATCTGATGCGGACTCTGGTACGTCGCCCGGTCCGTGATCTTCGCGGGGTCGAAGATGAGAACGTCCGCGAACGCTCCTTCGCGGATTTCGCCGCGCCCGGTGAAGCCGAAGACGTGCGCGGGCAGGCTGGTCATGGATCGGATCGCATGCTCGAGGGTCACCGAGCCGCGCTCGCGGACGTAGCGCGCGATGCGGCGAGGCATCGCGCCGTTGTTGCGCGGATGCGGCTGGCTCGCGCCGGGCGCCACCAGACCGCCGTCGCTCGATCCCATCGTCCACGGCTGGCGCATGATGCGCTCGATGTCGTCCTCGGACATGTTGAACGACACGATCGACGCCCCGCCGGCCAGGACAATGTCAGTCGCTGCCTGTTCGGGCTCGACGCCGCGTGCCTTGGCAATCTCTTCGAGGTTCTTGCCGGCCAGCTCCGGCGCGCCGCGGCCGGACGCGATCACGATCGATTTCGGTCCGCCGCGCCGGCGAATATTCTCCTTCACGAGTGCCAGAAATGCTTTCCGCGACTCCGGCCCGCTCATCGCTTCCTTGGCGCTGTCGCCCCCTTCGCCGGGCATCACCGCGGCCGAGAGACCCGTTGACGACGCCTCGTACGGGTACTGATCGGCGAAGATCTCGAGGCCTCGCGCACGCGCGGCGTCGATGTGCTCGATGAGCGTCTTGCTCAAGCCCCAGCTGTCGGGTCCGAGGCATTTCATGTGCGAGACGACGCCGCGGACCTTCGCTTCCTCGGCGATCCTGATCACCTCGTCGACGGACGCGACCACGCCCACGTCGTACGTCCCCTCGTCACGGATGTGGCTCGTGTAGACGCCGCCGGCTTCACGAGCCAGCGCGATGACTTCTTCGGTCTTCGAGAAACGCCCGGGCGTGTAGAAGAGTCCGCTCGACAGTCCGTACGCGCCGTCGGCCACGGCCTGGCGGACCATGCGCGCGCATGGCGTCGAGTTCAGCAGGCGTGGGATCTCGACGCGCCGATCGGTCCCCGCCGCGCGCCGGGCGCATCAGGGTCCGCCGCGCCGTCCGGCCGTCGCATCGCCGCGTTGCGAACGCTCGCATGCCCGATGACGAGCGCGGCGTTGATGCCAATCCCATCCTTCTCGAGCGCCAGACCCTGTTGCCTGAGATCGGTCGGTCCGCCGCCGTCCGGATTGAGGACCGCAAGGGTCATCCCCTGCGCCAGCAGCTGGCGCGCGTCACGGAGCCCGGGGTTGCCGAGACCGCCCGACGCGTGCGAGTGCACGTCGATGAAGCCAGGCGTGACCAGCCGATCCTTCGCGTCGACGACGACCGGAGCGCTGGCGCCCGTCAGCCGGCCGACGGCGGCGATGCGATCGCCGCGGATGCCGACGTCGGCGCGCATCCAGGGATTGCCCGAGCCGTCCATGACTCGTGCGTTAGTAATAAGGATGTCGAACGACTGCGGCGTCTGGCCGGTCCCCTGTCCGAAAGCGGCCAGAAAGATCGCGAGCAGCATCATCGACGCCGGTCGAAGTGCGTCTGTGTAGGCTCTCAATGTTCCCTCGCAGGCCGTGATGATACGACGACTCGGAGTCCTCAACCTGGCGAGGTTCGTTCGCGTCTAAGACACTGCCCCTTATGGACATCCTCCGAAAAGACATCCTCTACGCGGTCCGCTCGCTTGTCCGTCAGCCCGGCTTCACGATCGTCACGATCCTGACGCTCGCGCTGGGGATTGGCGCCAATACGGCGGTCTTCAGCGTCGTGAACGGCGTACTGCTGCGGCCGCTGCCCTACCCGCAGCCCGAGCAGCTCGAGTACATCACGAGCCAGTTCCCGTCGCTCGGCTTCAACCAGTTCTGGGTGTCCCTGCCGGAGTTCGTCGAGTTCCGCGATCACAACCGGACGTTCTCGTCGGTGGGCGCATACCAGGTGAGCGCAGCCAACCTCGGGACGTCACAACCGACCCGGCCGGTGCGAGCGCTCGTGACGACGGAGCTGATGCCGGCGTTGGGTGCGCCGGCGCTGCGCGGACGCTGGTTCACGGCGGCCGATACCGTGCCGAACGCGCCGCCGGTCGCGATCCTCTCGTGGGAGCTGTGGCAGCGCTCGTACGGCGGGCGCGAGGACATCGTCGGGCAGACGCTTCAGATCAACAACCAGTCGAACGAGATCGTCGGGATCATGCCGCGCGGCTACGACGTGCACGACCAGAAGGTCGAGCTCTGGCAGCCGCTCACGATCAACCCAGCGGCGTTCGCGACGTCGCGCGGCAGACATTTCCTTTATCTGATCGGACGGCGGAAGGACGGCGTGACGCATGCGCAGGCGCTTGCCGAAATCGATCGGATGCTGACGGAATGGCCCAAGACGATCGCGCCCGGGACGCACGCGCCCAACAACGCCAATGCGCAGTCTCACCGGCTCCGCATGGACCCGCTGCAGGAAGACATCGTCGGCGGCGTCCGGCAGGCGCTCGTCGTCCTGCAGAGCGCGGTGGCGTTCGTGCTGCTCATCGCCTGCGCGAACCTGGCCAACCTCCTCGTCGCGCGGGCCGACAGCCGGATGCGCGAGTACGCGGTCCGGTCGGCTCTCGGCGCGACCCGCCTGCGGCTGTTCCGGCAGCTTCTGACCGAAGGCCTGGTGCTCACGTTCGTCGCCGCGGTGGCCGGCGTGGCTCTGGCGTACGGCGGACTCCAGGCGCTTCTCGTCGCCAACCCGGATGCGATTCCCCGCACGGCCGAAATCGGACTGGACTGGACCGTGCTGGCGTTCACGCTCGGCGTCGCTGTGGTCACGGGGCTCATCTTCGCGCTGGTGCCGCTGATGCACCTGGGCGCGGTCCGCGCCGCCCAGGCGTTCCGCGAAGCGGGCGCGCGTACCACCGCGGGCAAAGCTCGGCTCTGGTTCCGATCCGCGCTCGTTGTCGGGGAGGTCGCGCTCGCCGTCACGCTCGTCGTCGGCGCCGGGCTGCTCATCCGGAGTTTCCTGAACCTGACCCGCGTGGACATGGGATTCAATCGATCGCAGCTGTCGACGTTCGGTCTCGTCCTGCCCGCGCCGAAGTACAACGTCCAGCAAAGCGTGGACTTCTACTCGCAGCTCACGACGCGGCTGCGCGGGCTGCCCGGAGTGCAGGCGGTATCGGCGATGTCGGGTCTGCCTCCGCTTCGCAATGTGAACGCCAACGACACCAACTTCGAGCACATCCCCGACCAGCCGCCCGGCCAGCCGCCAGGCCAGGGCCCGGCGGAGAACGTGGACTTCTATCAGTTCGTCACGGTGGGCTACGTCGAAACGATGGGCATCCCGGTCGTCTCTGGACGCGGCTTCGAGAACCAGGACGTCGGCGGTGCGGCGGCCGTCATGATCAACGAGGCGCTGGCGAAACGATTCTTCTCGGACCGCGATCCAATCGGCGGCCGCCTCAGGCCAGCTGGCCTCGGACCGAATGCGCCGTGGTTCAACGTGATCGGCGTGCTGAAAGACGTCAAGCAGGGCGGCGTCGCGGAAGTCGCCGGGACCGAGCTGTACATGCTCGTCGAACAGATGCCGAAGTACGCCAATTTCGGCCCGGGCAGCATGAACTTCGTGGTGCGATCGACGATGCCGCTCTCGTCGCTCGCCAACGAATACCGGCGCGCGGTGCAGGAACTGGACGCGACGCTGCCGCTCATCCGCATGCGGTCTATGGATGACGTGGTGGGGGACGCCATCGCGCGGCCACGCTTCCTGACCGTGCTCCTCGGCATCTTCGCAGGTCTGGCACTGATGCTCGCCGCCGTCGGCACCTATGGCATCCTCGCGTATCTGGTCAGCGAGCGAAAACAGGAAATCGGGATCCGCATGGCACTCGGCGCGGACCGCAGGAAAGTCTTGAGCCTCGTTCTGGGTCGCGGGCTGCTGCTGTCGGGGATCGGTCTGGTGCTCGGGCTTGCCGCGTCAGTCGGCCTCACGCGCGTGATCGCGACCTGGCTCTTCAACGTCACGCCAACCGACCCGCTAACGCTCGCCATCGTTGCCGGTGTGATCGCCCTCGTCGCGGCGGCGGCATGCGTCATTCCGGCGTGGAGGGCGACACTCGTCGATCCGCTTATCGTCTTGCGGGAAAGTTAGTCGCTGGGCGCGCGTGTCTTCGGAGAGCGCGCGACCGTGAAAAAGCGCTCCGCGCGGGCGTCGGTACGACGGGTACGGCGGGTCCGAGGAAGGTTCTGGCGCGCGTCTTCTATTTTCTTATTAAAGATGGCGGGGATCAGGTTCCGCGGACCTGCCGTACCCGTCGTACCGACACATGCTTTTCACGCCAAGACAAGTGCTTTTCATTCGCCTCTTAGCGCGATGACCGGATCGACCTTCGTCGCGCGTCGTGCGGGCAGGTAGCTCGCGAGAAAGGCGACGACGAGCAGGAAGACCGAGACGGCGCCGAAGGTCACGGGATCAAATGGGCTGACGTTGTAGAAGAGCGACCGTCCCAGCCAGGAGAAGATCGGCGCGAGCACGAGCCCAATGCCGATACCGATCCCGGCGAGCGAGACACCGTGGCCGACGATCAGCCGGAGCACGTCCCGGCGCGCCGCGCCGAGCGCCACGCGCACGCCGATCTCCTGCGTGCGCTGCGAGACCGCATAGGACAGGACACCGTAGACGCCAACCGAGGCCAGTAACAGTCCGACAACGCCGATCGTTCCGAAGATCCAGCCGAACAATTGGTACTGCCAGAATCCGAGCCGGCGCACTTCGTCCATCGTGCGCGCCTGGAAGACCGGCAGGTTCGGGTCGGATCCGCGGATCTGCTCGCGCACGGCCGAAGTAATCGCGCCTGGTCCGCCGGCAACCCGGATCGTCAGACCGGTGTTGAGGGTCTGTTGGTAGGCGTACGGCACGTAGACTGCGGCCGAGGGCTGCCCCTCGGGATCGACCTCCTCGTGCTGAATGTCCGGCGTCACGCCGATCACCGTGAACCAATCGGGTGCCTCGGTGTTGTCGAGCATCCGGAAGCGACCGCCGATGGCGTCGCGATCGGGCCAGAAGCGGCGGGCCATCGTCTCGTTGACGATCGCGTACGGCGTCCGCGCCCAGCCCTCGGCATCGGTAAACTCGCGGCCGCGCACAGCCACGTTGAGCGTCCGATGGAAGTGCGGCGTTACGCCCACGAAATCGATGAACGGCTCCTGCCCTTTCTCCACCGGCCGACCGTCAATGACGATCTGCCCACCGCCGCCGCCGCCGCTCACCGGCACCAGGTTCGAGGCAAACGCCGCCGCGACGCCCGGCAGCCGCTCCACGCGCTCGACGATGTCCTGGACACGTCGGAGCTTCGCGTCGGCAGGTACGTACGGATCGCCCGACATGTAGAAGCGCATCGTCATGATCGGCCTGACGTCGAACCCGACGTTGTAGGAATCGAGGTTCGTGAAGGTGCGCACGAATAGCAGCGCGCCGATCAGCGCCACGAGCGCGAGAGAGACCTGCACCACCACGAGCGAGCTGCGCAGAAGCGAGCGCCGCGCGCTGTTCCCGCGGGTGCCTTCCTTCAGGCTTTCATGAAGATTGCCGCGTGACGCCTGAAGCGCGGGAAACAGCCCGAACGCCACCGCCGTGACGACTGCCACGACCAGGGTGTACGTGAACGATCTCCAGTCGACCGCCCACTGAATGTAGTACGGCACGTCGTCGGGCGGCATCGACGACGCGATGAGCCGCGTGCCGATCTGCGCCAGTCCAATGCCGAGGGGAATGCTGAGCAGCGACAGCACGACACTCTCGGTGATCAGCTGCCGGACGACTTGCCCGCGGCTCGCGCCGAGCGCCGTTCGCACGGAGAGCTCGCGCCGGCGGGCCGACGCGCGGGCAAGAAGCAGGTTCGCGACGTTCGAGCACGCGATGAAGAGCACCATCGTCACGCCGGCCATCATCATCCAGATGACGAGCGAGACGTCCGGCGGAATGAATTCCTGCCGGAGCGTTCGCGGATGGGCGCTCCAGTTCGCGTTCGTGTCCGGGTACTGGCTGGCCAGCGTCGCGGTCGCCGCCTTCAGCTCCGCGGTGACCTGGTCGAACGAGGCGTTGGGCGACAGCCGCGCGAAGGTGAAGAGACTCCGATTGTTCCGCGAGTCCTTCGCGGCCAGGGGGCCGAGCGGAATCCAGAGCTTCTGAACCTCGGGGAACTCGAAACGTTCCGGCATGACGCCGAGAATCACGGCCGGCACGCCGTTCAGCAGAATCCGCCGGCCGAGCACCGCCGGATCGGCCTGGTAACGGCGGGTCCAGATCGCGTGGCTGATGAGCACGACGCCGCCGCCACCCGGCTGATCGTGTTCGGCGGTGAACCCCTGGCCCAGAATCGGCGCGACGCCCAGGAGCGGAAACAGGTCCCAGGAGATCGCCGCACCGATGTAGCGTTCGGGCTCGCCGCCGTCCGAAATTGTCAGGCTGCGGCCCTGGACCGCGGCAATCCGCGCGAGCGTCGTCGACTGTCTGCCGAGATCCTGGAGATCGAGATAGGAGATCCCGCCGTTCACGACCCTGGCCTGCTGATTGGCCGAGCTCAGGATGACAATCCGGTCAGGGTCCTCGTACGGAAAGGGTTTCAGGAGGACGCCGTCCACGATGCTGAAGATCGTCGTGTTCAGTCCGATCCCGAATCCAAGGCACAGGATCGCGACGGTCGCGAACCCCTTGGCGTGCCAGAGACTGCGCAGGGTGTACCGGACGTCTTTGAGCAGCATGGGCAGTTAGACGGGTTTGCGACTCCGGAGTTGCGACGGCCGAAATATCGAGAGTTCAGCGAGAGTTGACGCCAAGTCGATTGCCCGCGTCAAGGCGCGTGGTCATGCTGGGCACCATGTCAATGTTCACCCGCCGATCGTTTCTCCAGCTCTCGCCCGCGCTCATGGCGCCCGTCATGGTCCGCGACACCGGTCTGGGCCAGGGGCCGGCAGGGGCCACGCCGCCCGGCTCGCCGAGCGCTCACTTCCCCACGCACGAACCCGACGTCGTCCGCGAAGTCGTCGGCGTGTCGCACGGCAACATCGCCAGGCTGAAGGAGCTGGTGGACCGGCAGCCGTCGCTCGCGCGGGCGTCCTGGGATTGGGGATTTGGCGATTGGGAAAGCGCGCTGGGCGCCGCGTCACACGTCGGCAACCGCGAGATCGCCGAGTACCTCCTGTTGAAGGGGGCCCGGCCCACCATCTTTTCGGCTGCGATGCTGGGCCAGCTCGACGTCGTCAAGGCGTTCGTCACGGCCCAGCCCGGCGTCCAGCGAACCTGGGGACCGCACGGGATCACCCTGCTCTCCCACGCCCAGGCGGGCGGAGATCGGGCCAGGGGCGTGCTCGACTACCTGAAGTCACTCGGCGATGCGGACGAACGGCCACAGTTGAAGCCGATCACCGAGGATGAGATGACGGCGCTGACCGGAACCTACATGTTCGGCTCAGGCGCGGACGAGAAGATCGACATTGCGATCGTGCGGGGCAATCTCGCAATCACGCGCACCGGCAAGACACAGCGCATGCTCATGCACCTCGGATCGCGCGAGTTCTATCCCACCGGATCGTTCGCCACGCGAGTGCGGTTCGGCGAAGCGTCCGGCGGCATGACGCTGACGATTCACGACCCGGATGTAGTACTGACGGGCCGGCGAAGCTCCTGACGGGTGCTTCGCCTTGTCGGGACGAGAAGCGCTTTATCTATTCCCGTTGACCGCCTGCGCGACTGCCTCGACGACGTCGCGCTCGAGCGTGGGCTCGACGCCGGTTGAAAAGATCGTCTCCTTCACCCAGACATGCGCCTCGTCGGCCGCGCGGATGAGGTGCGTCAGGACGCGATACCCTTCGGGCTTCATCTGGAGCTGGCCCAGCACGATCAGGTCCGCGGCGACTTCGCTGCGAATGGCTTTCAGGTCGCGGAACGGCCGGTCGCTTCGGAGGATGGCTGCGTTGCCGACGACGGCCAGCGAGGAATCGGCGCCGAGCTTCAGCACGACCGAGTCCGTGAGCGTCTGCGCGAGCCGATCGAAGTCCTGCCGATCGGTTTCGTTGTCGAAGAGCACGACGGCCACTCGCGTCGCAGGCTGGACGGACCACCAGTACAACCCCATCGCCGCCGCGAAGATGGCGGAGGCCGCGACGATCAGAACGCGGCGGGTAAAGGGAGACGGGACGTCCGGACGCCGCCTGGCAACCCGGCTTTCCGGACCAGCGTCAGGTGGAGGTGCGTTGGGGGCGGCTGTGCCGGTGCCCGTCGCGACCGGTGTCACGGCCGCGAGCAGGCGATACCCTCGCTTGGGGATCGTCTCGAGCAACCTCGGCGTATCCGCCGAATCACCAAGCGCCTCGCGCAGCTTCGCGACCGCCGTGTTCAGGCCGGCGTCGAACTCGACAAACGTGTCGCCACCCCAGAGCCGTTGTCCCAGCTCGGCGCGCGTGACCAGCTCACCGGGCCGCTCGACGAGCGCTGCCAGCAGCCTGAACGGCAGGTCCTGCACCCGCACGCGCTCGCCGTTGCGCCACAGCTCGCCCGCCCGGAGATCGGCTTCGAACTCGGAGAACCGGACGCGGCTGCTCATACGCGCGTCCTCACCTCTGACCTTTGCCCTTCCTTTAGGTACTCACCGACTCGGCGATCAGATCCGGATCCCGGCCCGTCTTGCCCACAACCAGCCACTTGCGCACGGCGGCGCCGAGGATGATGACGACGAGCACCATCATCGTGATGGTCACCGCCGTGTTGAGCATGCCCTGGAAGTGCAGCGCGGGATTGGGTCCCGTCGCCATCGGCAGGAAGTTGTCCCTCACGCTCATGAACCCCGCGGTGAGCGTCGTCACCGAGAGGAACGTCAGCGGCGTGATCGTGACCCACGCGTAGCGCGCGCGGCCGAGGTTCACGAGGATGGTCGTGCCGACCGCCAGCGCAACGGCGGCCAGCAACTGGTTCGCGATGCCGAACATCGGCCAGATCGTGCTGATGTTGCCCGTGGAAATGAAGTAGGCCCAGCCGAAGACGACGAGCAGCGTCGTGATGATCGATCCTGGAATCCATTGCTGCCGCGCGAACGGTTTGTACGCGCGGCCGAGGAACTCGCCAACCAGGAACCTCCCCACCCGGGTCCCGGCGTCGATGACCGTCAGGATGAAGAGCGCCTCGAACATGATCGCGAAGTGGTACCAGTAATCGACGAACCCGCGCATGCCGGGCAGCGCGCCGAGAATCTGCGCCATGCCGACCGCGAGCGACACCGCGCCGCCCGTGCGGCCGGTGACCGTCTCTCCGACCTGCGCTTCGAGGTCCGGGAGGTTCACCACCTGCTGACCAAGCTTCTCGTAGACCGCCGGCGGCGTGTTGATGGCGAAGTAATCGCCGGGGTGCATCGACGCAGCGGCAATGAGCGCCATGATCCCGACGAGGCCTTCCATGAGCATCGCGCCATAGCCGATCGGCCGGATATCGGTTTCCTTGTCGATCATCTTGGGCGTCGTGCCGGTGCCCACGAGCGAGTGGAATCCTGAAATGGCGCCGCAGGCGATCGTGATGAACGCAAACGGGTACAGCGGCCCGGGAACGATCGGCCCTCCACCTCCGATGTATTCGGAGAGCGCGGGCATGTGCAGGACCGGATTGGCGATAGTGACGCCGACCACGAGAAGCGCGACGGTCCCGACCTTCATGAACGCGCTGAGGTAATCGCGCGGGGCCAGCAGCAGCCACACCGGAAGCACCGAGGCGAAGAACCCGTAGATGGCCAGCGTGACGATGACTTCGTTGCGCGAGAGGGTGAACCACGCGGCGTACGACGAGGTCGCGACCGTCCGGCCGAAGACGACGGCCAGAAGCAGGCCGATGACGCCGACGATCGTCGCTTCCACGATGCGGCCTGGCCGGATCTTGTTCATGTAGAGCCCCATGAACAGCGCCATCGGGATCGTCATCGCGATGGTGAAGACGCCCCACGGGCTCTCGCTGAGCGCGTTCACGAACGCGAGCCCGACGCCGGCGAGCGCGATGATGACGATGAAGAGGATCGCGACCGCGGCCGTGAAACCGGCGACCGGACCGATCTCCATGCGCGCGATCTCGGCGAGCGAGGCGCCCCTTCGCCGCACCGACGCCCAGAGCGCGATCATGTCGTGGACAGCGCCCGCCAGACACACGCCGGCTACGAGCCAGAGCAAGCCGGGCGCGAACCCGAACTGCGCCGCCAGCACCGGACCGAGCAGCGGACCCGGACCGGCAATCGCGGCGAAGTGGTGGCCGAAGAGCACCCACTTGTGCGTCGGGTGGTAGTTGTGGCCGTCCTTGAGAGTGTGCGCCGGCGTGACGCGCCGGTCGTCGAGCATCAAGACGCGCGTCGCGAGGAACGCGCTGTAAAACCGATAAGCGAGAAGAAGGGCGGCAAGAGCCGGCAGAACGATATACGCCGCGTGCATCGGCAGATAATACGACAAGGCATAAAGACGGCGCTGTCGGCCAAGTACGATGCTGCGCTCGAGGTACGGAGCTATCGCTGAAGGACGCGAGCTGACGCTCGAGTACCGGCGCTGACGCTTCCAGTACTTTCTTTTATTTGACGTTGACTCGGGCGGCCTGCAGGACGGTTTTCGAGGCGTCCTGGACGAAGGCGACGACGACGAGCGCGTCGGGGTTGATCGTGCCCATGGCGCGCCCGTCGGCGCGATAGTCAGGTGGAGTAAGGGCGGCGTTCTGGGTCTTGCGTCGCCGCGCAATCTCGTCGGCTACGGTCGTTTCGACGTCCGCTGTGATCTGCGACAGCTCGAACGTGTGATCGACGGTCGCGTCGGACGAACCCGGGATCGGAATACCGGCCCCCTTGTCCCCGGCGACGGCTCGCACCACCATCGCGTGGTGGCGGATGCCGTTCTCACCAGAAAACGCCAACTGACGCTCCGCCAGAACAACGTGGAATCGTAGATCCGACGCGTTCGGGGGGAGCGAGGACGCTTTGGCCGTCACCGTGATCTGGGATCCGGTGCGCGTGGCCTGGACCTGGACGTCCGCTGCCGGGGCCGTCGCCAGCGCCTTGTCGATCGAAGCGATGTAGCTCTCGTACGTCCGCGTCGCGTTCTCCCGCGCACCGCCGCCGAGCCTGCCGAGCGCACCGTTCACGTTGAACGTCGGGACGCCCTTCACCTGGTAGTACAACCGGCGGCCGTCGGCACCAGGCACGACCATTGGATCGGGACCCGGTATGTGCGCGTGGTACGCGATCGGAGCAATCACGCTGTCGGGGTAACGCTCGAGGAGCGCGTCCCACGACAGATCCGCCGAAACGCAGGGAGCGCACGCCGATCCGGTGAAGAGCTCGACGAGCACGACCCGCTTCACGCCGGTCGTCGGTGGCTCGTATCTCTTCGGCGTAACCGGGTTCGGAAAGCGCTTGTCGTACAGCCGATCGAGATCTGCCTCGAGATTGGCATCGCTGCCGTGCACCTCGCGATAGAGCGTTCGCAGCGCCGCTTCATCGGCGACTTTCATCCGGCCGGAGATGGCGGCGAGCTGATACCGATCGAGCGCGGCGGTCTTGTTGCCCCGCTTCACGTCCAGCTCGGCGAGCGCAATCGGCGCGTGCGCCAGCATCGGGCTGAGCTCGAGCGCTTCCCCAAGCTCACGAGCGGCGAGATCGACCTGTCCCTGGGCCAGGTGGAGCCGACCGAGCGCTTCGAGCGCACGGCCCCGGGCGGCCTCCGAGCGGCCGGCGATGCCCGGCACCGGGCTCGCGGCGAGTGCGTCCTTGAGCGGCGGTTCGGCCTGTTCGAGCACGACCTTGTTGTCCAGGAGGCGGGCGACGAGGGTCGTCACGCCGAGCAGCCTGGATTCGGCCGGTGTCAGGGGTACGCTGGCGAGGACCTGCTCGAAGGCGCGAACGATGTCATCCCGGCGCTCGGGAAACTGCGCGACCAGGTGCCACAGGATCGCCTCGTCCAGCTGCCGGAGCACCACCGGCCTGGAGTTGGCGAAGTCGGCCCGGACCTTGCGCAGCGCCTCGAGCTTCTGGGCGCGATCCTGGATCCGGTTCGCGTCCTGCAAGGCGCGCATTTCCGGTGTGGGCGGGGGCCGGACCGGCGTGGTTGCCGGTTCCTGCTGAGCCGAGACCGGCGGCGGACCCGACTGCGCCGACTGAGACGCGGCGTGCAACAGACCTGCGGCCGCGAACAGGCTCACGCAAACCTGAACGATCGCGCGCGTCGTCCTGAGCATGAATGGACTCCTTGGGGTGGTACCACTCTACACTACCGCCCTCTGCTTGGGCGCGTTGTCCCGGGCAGGTTGCTGGGTTTTTCAGCAACCTGATAGAGTCTGCCGGCCGTGGATTTCCTGATTACCGCGCTGTTCGTGTTCATGCTGGCGGCGTTTCTCGGGCTCGACATCATCCGGCGCGTCTCGAGACTGCTGCACACGCCGCTGATGGCCCTCACGAACGCGATCTCCTCAATCGCGGTCGTCGGCGCCATCATCATCGCCGGTGAAGCGCACGACACCTTGAGCACGGTGCTCGGCGCCATCGCCGTCTTCGCCTCGACGACCAACCTGGTCAGTGGCTACCTGATCACCGACCGCATGCTGCGGATGTTCAAGCGCCGGGAGACCAAGCCGTCGTGACCCAGGCGACGGGTTTCCTCTACCTCGTTTCGGCTGCTCTGTTCATTCTGGCGCTCCGGTGGATGAGCCAGCCGGAGACCGCCAAGCGCGCGGTCGCGGCGGCCGTCGGCGGGATGGCGCTCGCGGTCGGCGGCACGCTCCTCCACCCGGAAATCGTCACGTACAAGTGGATCGGCATCGCCGCGGTGCTCGGCTTCGTCGTCGGGTTCCCGCTCTCGCGCGTGCCGCTCACCGCCGTCCCGGAACGGACCGGCCTGTCACAGGCGTTCGGCGGTTTGGCGGCGGCGCTCGTCGGCACCGCGAAGTACTACCTGTGGCTCGACGAGGGGGAACTGACGTCGTTCCGGATGGCCGTCGTCGCCGCCGAGGTCATCCTGGGGTGCCTCACCTGCACCGGCGGGCTGATGGCCGCCGGCAAGCTCGCGGAAGTGGTCACGACCCGGCCCGTCACCTACAAGGGCCAGAACATCGTCAGCTTCACGCTGCTCGGCGCGGCCACGCTGCTCGGCGTCTGGCTCGTCGTGGATCCGACGCAGTCATGGGCGTTTCCGATCATCATCGCGCTGGCGCTCATCTTCGGGGTGCTGCTGATTCTCCCCATCGGTGGCGCCGATATGCCCACCGTCATCTCGTTCTTGAATTCCTATGCCGGCCTCTCGGCGGTCGCGATGGGATTCGTTCTCGAGAACTACCTGCTCATCACGGCGGGCGCGCTCGACGGCGCATCCGGGTTCGTCCTGTCGCTGATCATGTGCAAGGCGATGAACCGATCGGTCACGAACGTGCTGTTCGGCGCCTTCGGCGCGGTTCAGACGACGACCGCGATGACCGAGCAACGGACGGTCAAGAGCGCGACGCCGACCGATGCGGCCGAGCTCCTCACCAACGCCAACAGCGTCGTCATCATCCCGGGCTACGGCATGGCGGTGGCGCAGGCACAGCATCGCGTGCGCGATCTCTTCGACCAGCTCACGAAGCGCGGCGTCGACGTGAAGTTCGCCGTCCATCCGGTCGCGGGCCGCATGCCGGGACACATGAACGTGCTCCTCGCCGAGGCGGACATTCCGTACGACCGGCTCGTCGAGATGGAGGACGTCAACCCCGAGATGCCGCAGGTGGACGTCGCGCTCGTCATCGGCGCCAATGACGTCGTGAATCCGTCCGCCCGTACCGATTCCAAGAGCCCGATCTACGGCATGCCGATCATCGACGCCGACAAGGCGCAGACCGTGCTCGCCATCAAACGGAGCATGAACCCCGGCTTCGCGGGCATCGACAACGATCTCTATTACGCGAACAACACGCTGATGCTCTTCGGCGACGCCAAGGCGGTCATCGGCGACGTGGTGAAGCAGCTGAGCGGCGAAGGAACGGTTCACTGAAAAGCACATGGTCGAGACGAAACCACGCCGCCGCATCACGCTGACGCAGCAGATTTTCATCGGGTTGGCGCTCGGGGTGCTGTTCGGCTGGTTCGTCAACCTCCACCACCCGGACTGGGTGGCGAACATCCGGCCGTTCAGCCAGATCTTCGTGCGCATGATCAAGATGATCATCGCGCCGCTGATCTTCGCGACGCTCGTGGCGGGCATCGCCGGCGCCGGCCACTTCCGCCAGGTCGGGCGGATGGGCCTCAAGGCGATCATCTACTTCGAGATCGTCACGACGATCGCGCTCGTCATCGGGCTCCTGGCCGTCAACATCACGCGTCCGGGCGACGGGCTGTCGCTGCCGACGGAAGAAAGCGGCATCTCGGCGCAGGCGCAGGGGTGGCGCGAGATCGTCGTCAACCTGGTCCCCGAATCGGTCATTCAGGCGATGGCCACTGGCCAGGTGCTGCAGATCGTCGTCTTCAGCATCGTCTTCGGGATCGCCCTTGGGCTGCTCGGCGAGCGCGGCAAGCCGCTCGTGCACCTCTGCGAGCTCATCGCCGAGACGATGTTCAAGTTCACGAACATCATCATGCATTACGCGCCGATCGGCGTCGGCGCCGCGATGGCGTACACCGTCGGCCACGGCAGCCTGAGCGTCCTGATCAACCTCGGCCTGCTCGTGCTCACGCTCTACGGCGCGCTGATCGTGTTCTTCGTGGCGGTGCTGCTGCCGATTGCCCTGATCGCGAAGATCCCGATCCGGAAGTTCATCCGCGCCGTCCGCGAGCCGGCGATCATCGCGTTCTCGACCACGTCGAGCGAGGCGGCGCTGCCGCGCGCGATGGAAGTGCTCGAGCGCCTTGGTGTGCCGCGGCGCATCGTGTCGTTCATCCTGCCGCTCGGCTACTCCTTCAACCTCGACGGCAGCACGCTCTATCTCTCGCTCGCCGCCATATTCGTCGCGCAGGCGGCGAACGTCGAGCTCACGATCGGGCAGCAGATCACGATGCTCCTGACGCTCATGCTCACCAGCAAGGGCGTGGCCGGTGTCCCGCGCGCGTCGCTCGTGATCCTGGCCGGCACGCTCGCCAGCTACAACCTGCCGCTCGTCGGGATCACGCTGATCCTGGGCGTCGACGAGCTGATGGACATGGCCCGCACGATGACCAACGTCGTCGGCAACTGCCTGGCGACGGTCGTCATCGCGAAATGGGAGGGCCAGTTCAAGGAAGCGAGCGACGCAGAGCTCGATGCCGCGGCAGCGAAGGGCGAGATCTAGACAAAGCATCCGGTTCGGCAAGCTCACCATGACGGGCGCCGACCTGCAACTCATCGACGAGGATCCGAAAGATTCATTCGACTTCTTCCCGGCGCGATACAACCGGCAACTGGTGGCCGGCTACTCCAAGAACACGCCGTCCGGCGGGTTGAGGACGTACATGCCGGACTACGCGGATCTCGAGCGCGTGAAGGATCTGCGTCCCGCGCGCCGCTGACGGAAGAACTTTCGGACGTAATCGGTGTCGAAGTGAGGAGCAGGCTGGCGGAAAGGCTTCGCCATGCCTCGGGAGATGTTTGCCGGATCGATCGATCCGCGGCCGGCTCGTCCGCGTTCGCGCTGGACGTTGCTCGGGTCACTCGTCACTCACCTGCTCGTCGTCATCGCCCTCGTCGTCCTGCCGCTCACCGCGGCGGTCGAGAATCCGATCGTTCCGCGCAACGTCATCGAATTCATTCCTGCCGCGCCGCCGCCTCCGGCGCCGGCCGCGCCACCCGTACGGCCCCGGGACGTCACTCCGCCAGTCAATCCGTTGGCGGCACCGCCGACCGCGGGCACGTCGCTCGCGGACGAGCGGGATCTGCCGCCGGCGATCGGTCCCGGCGGCCCGCCGGTGGCAGGCTGGCCGGTGACGTCCGGCCGCTTGCCGGAAGGCATGCCCAGCCGATCTGTAACGACGCTCGCCGCGCCGCCCCCGCGCGTGCAGCCGGTGCCGGTCGGCGGTCATATCCGGGAACCGCGCCGGCTCACCTATGTGCCGCCGGTGTACCCGACGATCGCGCAAACGGCGAAGGTCGAGGGGATGGTCATCCTCGAAGCAACCATCGACGAAACCGGTGTGGTTCGCGATGTGCGAGTCCTTCGATCGATTCCGCTGCTCGATCGCGCGGCCGTGGACGCCGTCAGCCGGTGGCGCTACCTGCCGACGACGTTGAACGGCGTCGCGGTGCCTGTCATCATGACCGTCACCGTCAGCTTCACGTTGAGATGACCTCGGAGATCATTCCATGGCCAAGGACGCCACCGCGTTTTCAGTCGACCTCGAGACCGAGAAGATCGAGTTCCTGCAGAAGATGGCGAAGCAGTTTGGTCTGCCGGATGAAGGCAAAGCGATCCGCTGCCTGATCAACTACGCGCGCGAGCATCCCGAGCGGCACGCGGAGATCTTCGAGGAGGTGCGGTGTCTGGATTGCTGACATGACCTCCGAGGTCATTTTGCCGAAAACCTACGAAAATGACCTCGGAGGTCTTTCCCTCACTTCATGATCCCCGCGAAGAACAGCCCCAGCTCGATGATCAGAATGAACACGATGACGAGCTCGAGCAGGTTGCCCTGGGACATGCCGGTCTGCTCGACGGCGAACCGGTAGATGTCGTCGAGCGTTTTCAGCTTCTCTTCGACATTGCGCTTCCAGCCGTCGAGGCCGACGCGTGCGGCGACGATGTTGAAGAGCCGCGCCGCGTAGAGATCGCCGACCAGCTTGACCGAGTTCTCCATCCGATCGGTCAACTCGTTCACGTCGACGAAGAGCGAATGGACCCGGCGTGCTGCCTCCGTATGCCGGCGTCCGAACCAGCGGTCCACGAGGCGCGGCCGCTGCAGCGCCGTGTAGATCGCCGTGAGCTCCGATTCCAGCAATTCGTCGTGATACCGGAACTCGAGGAGCTGCGAGTTCACGAACTCAAGGATTTCGAGCGATGCGACCGCGCCCAGTTCCGTGTCGAGGACGAACGCCGCGTTGTAGGCCGGAACGACGAGATCGTCGCTCAGGTAGGACAGCCGATGCCGGAGCACCTCCTCGCGTTCCTGCGTGCTCAGCGGTTGGCGTTCGCCGCGCAACATCTGCGCGATGTCGACCCCGTGCTGCTCGAGCACCTGGTCGGCCGTCGACGGACGGTCGAGGCCGCTCACGACGAACGCCAGGTAGTCTTCGCTCAGGGACCCACGTACTCCGGAGAGCGCCGGCCGTGTGGCTTCCACGACCCGCGCCGAGGCCAGGGCCGCCTCGGCCTCGAGCGGCTCGCTTTCGATGAAGTCCTGGCCGAGCCGGACGAGGTCGGCCCAGGTGCCCGCGAACGGCTGCGAGAGCATGAGCGAGATGACGCCGTAGTCGTAGAACTTCACGCGGACCCGGAAGGCGCTGAGGCTTGGAACCCCCACGGCCTCGCCGTCCACGATCACCGGCGGCTGGATGTACCGCACCCGCGGAGGCCCGGGCGCCTTGTCGTGCAGTTGCGCCTCGGCCGCGCGATCGCCGAACTGGGTTCGCAGCGCTGCCAGATCGATGGCCTCGGCGACGTCGAACAGGTAGAAGGCGTGGACCGCGCCCGAGGTGATTTGACTCATGGCCGATAACCCATCCTATACAACCAACTGGCGCGTCGGCCTTTTTGCTATCCTCTTCGCATGACGGCCGCTGTCCGTCGTCTGCTCACCCCTGCCCTCACCGCGGCCGTGGCGCTCGCCGCTGTCGGACGCGTGGCACCGCAAACGCCAGCCGCCTCCCCGTCCCCGGGCGAGATGATCGCCATCGACTTCTACGCCCTCACGGCTGAGGGCCGCCCCATCGCGGATCTGCGGCCCGAAGAAGTGGCGGTCAAGATCAACGGCCGCGCCAAGGCCATCAAGTCACTGCAGTTCGTCGAAGTCGCGAGTCTCGCGTCCGGCCCGGTCGCGGGCGAATCGGCGCGGCCGCTGCCGCCGCCGTTCGGCAGCAACTCGACGTCGGGTCACGGCCGCGCCATCATCATCGTCATCGACGACGAGTCGCTCCGGCCCGGCAAGGAACGGCCCATGCGTGCGGCGATCGGTCAACTGCTCGGCAATCTCTCCGCCCGCGATCGCGTGTCAGTGGTCACCGTGCCGCACGGCGGCATGAAATCCGATCTCACGACCGATCACGACAAGGTGGCGCAGGCCGTCAATGTGGTGTCCGGCCAGGCGCCGCAGGACGAGAGCGGCCAGGACGCCGCGTGCCGGACGCGCAACAACCTCGAATCGCTCGAAGGCCTGCTGTACAGCCTGGCGGGCGGCGAAGGTCCGACCGTCGTCCTGTTCTTCTCCACCGGCATGTTGGGCCCGCGGCGCGACAGCCCGGTCACCCGCGCCCCCGGTATGTGTGAGCTGACGCCGCAACATTTCATCAAGGTCGGCACGGCGGCGGCCGCGGCGCGCGCGCATTTCTACGTGATCCGGCCCGACGAGGGTCCGGTGCGACCCGGCGCGCTTCTTACCGAAACCATCGCCGGCGCGGGCTTCGCGGGATCCGATAACCCGCTCGAAGGGCTCGAGAATCTGTCCGGCGTGACGGGTGGTCATCGGCTGTCGATTCCGGCCACGGGCGACGCGACGCTGATTCGCGTCGCGCGCGAGACGGCGGGGTACTACCTGGCCTCCGTCGAGCCCGAAGGCGTCGAGAAAGACGCCGCGAGTCACGGCCTCGACGTGAGAGTCACGCGCTCCGGCGTCGTCGTTCGATCGCGCCCCGAATTCACGACGACGCGCGCAAAGCCGGTCGCCGCGGTTCCGGTGTCGATGACCCCGTACGAGATGTTGCGAAGCGGCCGGGTTCTTCGCGACCTGCCGATGCGGGCGGCCGGATATCCGTCGCGGCACTCTGTCGAAGGCAAACTGAAGATCGTGTTCGTCGCCGAGGCGATCGATCCGGCGGTCAAGCTGGCGGCTGCCGCGGCTGGCCTCTTCGACGATCAGGGCCGGTTGACGGCGATCTGGAATGCCGAAGACGCCGACCTTGGCAGCAGCACGATCCTCGCCGCCCTGGCAGCCGATCCCGGAAAGTACCGCCTCAGGGTCGCCGCGCGCGACTCGGCCGGACGGAGCGGGACGGCTGACTACGAAGTGGGCGCGGACCTCGCGACTGCCGGGTCGATGAAGCTGAGCTCGCTCGTTCTCGGGTTGTCGCGGAACGGCAACTTCGTGCCACGTCTCCAGTTCAGCACGGAGCCGGTTGCCCTCGCCTACCTGGAGCTCTATGGCGGCACGCCGGGCGCCCGAATCGCTGCGATTGTCGAGGTCGCGCAGAACGTGGAGGGCGCCGCCATCCTGACCGCACCGCTGGCGATCGACCCCTCAGGTGAGGAAGGACGATACCTTGCCACGGGCGCAGTCGCGATCGGAGCTCTGCCGCCCGGCGACTTCGTCGTCCGGGCGATCGTCGGCATCGAAGGGCAACCGGCAGGACAGGTAGTTCGGACGCTGAGAAAAGTAAAGTAGCGTCCGCTTCCCCCCGCCCATCTTCTTGGCGGTTCGGCTCCCATCAGATGTTTGATGAAGTAGTCCCACCTCCGCCACATCATGTAGCCGCTGGCGCTGCCGATCCTGCCCCTCGTTCGGCAACATGATCAGATCGAAATCCTTGTCCGCTTTGATCAGCTCTTCGACGACCAGCAGCGTGTTGTACGGCGGCACGTTGGCGTCCAGCGTGCCGTGCGCGAGCAGCAGTTTGCCCTTCAGGTTCTTCGCGCTGCAGCTGATTGGCCTGGTTGTCGTAGTTGGTCGTGCCGTTCGGGCTTCCGCGTCAGCAGGCCCTGCCACTTCTCGCCCCAGTCGTCTTCGTAGCGCGCGGTTGTCGTGATTGCCCGACTCCGAGATGCCGACTTTGAAGAAATCCGGATACCGAAACATCGCGCTCGCCGTCGCATACCCGCCGCCCGAGTGTCCCCAGATGCCGACGCGGTCCATGTCGATCCATGGATACCGTCGCGCCAGCTCGCTGCATGCCGGCCATCTGATCCGGCAGCGTGTTGTCGCCCATGTTCGCCGTAATACGCTTCGTGAAACTTCTTCGATCGGCCGGGGGTGCCCATGCCGTCGATCTGCGACCACCACGAACCCGAGCTCGGCCAGTGCCTGCGTATCGCCGCGCGCGGCGAGAACGCTCGCGGCTGCCCACGCTCCCGCTCTGAGGTCCCGGATAGATGTGGTTGATGATCGGGTACTTCTTCGGGATGCATCGAAGTTCGTCGGCCGGAACATCAAGCCGTAGAGGTCGGTGACGCCGTCGCGTCGCCTTCATGGTGATCGGCATCGGCGGCTTCCAGCCGGTTGCGAGCAGCTTCGAGATGTCGGCCTTCTCGAGCGGCACGACCAGCTCCCCCGTCGCGTTCGCGCAGCACCGTCACCGGCGGCACGTCAGGTTTCGAGTACCTGTCGATGAAGAAGTCGCCGCCGGGCGAGAGCGTCACCGTCGTGATCCGCGTCTTCCGGCGTCAACAGCCGTGACGTTGCTGCCCGTCGAAATCCTACGCGATAGAAGTGCCGGAAGTAGGGATCGCGCCCGCGCTCACGCCCCATCGCCGAGAAAGTAGATCGACGCGGTTCTTCTCATCGACTCTCAGCACCTGCGTGACGTTGCCCTCGCCGGTGGTGATCTGATTCTTCAGCTTGCCCGTCGCGGCATCGTAGAGATAGAGCTGGCCCCAGTTGTCGCGCTCGGAGAACCAGATGACTTCGTTCGAGCGCCTGCAGGTACTCGCCAGTTCACGCGGCCCTTGCCCGATTCGAAGAACGTCGCCACCCTCTCTTCCAGAATCGTCGCGGACTTCGCCGGTCGCGGCGTCGGCCAGCGCATCCGCTCTCTGCTTGTGATCGCGCGATGTCGAGACGAACGCCAGCTGCGTGGCGTCCGGCGTCCACTAGGGAGGTCGACGCGTGCAGTATCGCATCAAGCATTTGCGTTATGCTCTGCCGAATGAAACCAGCCCATCATCGTCCAGTCGTGTGGAGAGGCGCGCTCGTGCTCTCGGTGCTCGTCGGTGGCGCGCTGGGATTGGCGCAGCAACCGCCGCCGTCTCCGGGCGACGCGGTCGTCATCGATTTTCTGGCGACCACAAACGATGGGAAGCCCATCACGGACCTCAAAGCCGAAGACGTGATGCTGCGCGTCGACGGCCGCCAGCGGACGCTGCGCTCGCTCCATCTCGTGGAGCACGCCGCCTCGGCCCCGGGCGCCAAAACCGCCGGCGATCCGCCGCCGATGCCATTCGGCGTCAACGACGCACCCGACCGGAGTCGGGCGATTCTGTTCGCGATCGAAGATGCCTCGATCAACACGAACAGCGGACGCGTCGTGCGGGACACGATCGTGAAGTATCTCGAAGGCGTTTCGAGCAGCGATCGGATCGGCCTCGTGACGGTCCCGCAAGCGACGCTACGCGCCGACCTCGCCCCGGGCGGTGCCAAGGCGCGAGAAGTGGCGCAGCAGATCACCGGGCGAGCGCCCGCGAGCGCGTCGACGGCCGAGAGCACCTGCCGGACCCGCGACACGCTCGAAGCGCTCCGCAACCTTCTCAGCAGCCTCGCCGGGGCGGATACGCCGACGACGGTGCTCGTGTTTTCCGGCGGGCTGATCGGATCCGCGCGGTCGGGCTCGCAGGCCGGATCGGGCCAGTGCGACCTCACGACCGAACATTTCCTCAGCGTCGGCCGCGCGAGCGGACTCGCCCGGGCCCAGGTCTACGTGATTCAAGCCGTCGAGAGCGTGACGACCCAGAGCGACGGCCTCGAGTCGCTCGCTGGGCGTGACCGGTGGACAGGTGCTGCGGCTGGCCGTGTCGGGCGAAAGCGCGCTGGATCGCGCGGCTCGCGAAACCTCGTCCTACTACCTCGCGACGTTCGATCCGGATCCGAAGGAGCGCGACGGCCAGGATCACCGCATGGAGCTCCGGCTGGCGCGCCAGGACGCGCAACTGCGCTCGCGGAGCGTCCTCACCATTCCCAAGACCGATCCAGGCGCGCGAAAACTTGGCTCGATGAACCCGCGCGACATGGTCAAGCAGACGACGGCCTTTCGGGATCTGCCGCTCCGCGTCGTGGCGTACCCGTCGAGAGGCACCGGCGACAACGTCAACATCTTCATCATGGCCGAGCCGCTCGATCCATCCACGAAGCTGACGTCGGCATCCGCGGCGATCGCGGACAAGGCCAACAAGGCGACGACCGTCACGATCGACGACAAGCAGTTGACGGCGCGGCCGATTATGACGTCCCTGACTGGGCCTCCGGGACCCTATCGCGTGCGCTTTGCCGCCACCGACGCGAACGGCCGCGCGGGCGCCGTGGACTACACCGTCAACGCCGAGCTCACCTCCGCGGGCCCGCTGAAGATGAGCGGGCTCGTCGTCGCGGCGCTTCGCGACAAGGCGATGGCGCCGGCCATGCAGTTCAAGGACGAGGCGACAGCGGTGGGCTACGTCGAAATCTACGGGCAACTCACCGGCCAGATCTCGGCGCGTATGGAGGTGGCCGCGACCGCGGACGGCCCCGCCATCAAGACCATTCAGCCCGGCGGCCAGAAGACCTCGGAAGCCGACAAATTCCTGCTCATCGGCGAAATCCCGATCGGCGACCTGAAGCCGGGCGACTACGTGGTTCGCGCGTTCGTCAGCCTTCAGGGACAGCCGGAGGGGAAGGTCGTACGCACGCTGAGAAAAGTCCAGTAGCGTGCGTAATCGGGTAATTGAGTAATTGGTAATTGGGTAATTGAAGCGCGTTTCAATTACTCAATTACCAATTGCCCGATCACCCGATGCCTTCTAGACGCCTGCTTTTACATGCCTCCCCACCGCCTCGACCGTCCGTTCAATCTCTTTCATCGAGTTATAGAAGTGCGGTGAGAACCGCAGCCCGCCGCGATCGGCGCCGCCGCGTGTGGCGCAGATGATGCGGTCTTTCTCGTACAGCGCGGTGTTGAGGCGGCGGACGTCGAGCGACGCGGGCTGGAAACTGACGATGTTGGCGGCCCGGTCCGGCTCGGGGCTCGTCCAGACCTTGACGCCGTCGATCTTGCGCAGGCCGTCGGCCAGCGTGCGGGCGAGCGCCCGGACGCGCGCCTCGATTCGGGCGGTGCCGACCTCCTTCTGCAGGGCCATCGCTTCGCCAAACGCGATCATCGCGGCCTCGTCGCGCTGGCCGTTCGCCTCGAGCCGCCGCGAGATCCCGACGGCCCCACCGTAGAGGCTGATCACGGTCGGGAACAGCCGTTCCTGCACGGACTGCCGGACGTACAGCACGCCGGTTTCGCGCGGGCCGCACGGCCATTTGTGCGCGCTGCCGCTGTAGAAGTCGGGCTGGATGCGGCCGAGATCGACGTCGAGCACGCCGAACGACTGCGCGCCATCGACGAGCGTCAGTACGCCGCGCTCCCGCGCGAGGCGGCAGAGCTCCGTGACGGGCATGACGTCGCCGACGGTGCTCGTCACGTGCGTCATCGAGAGCAGCTTCGTTCGCGGCGTGATCGCCTTCGTGACGAGATCGACGTAGAAGTCCGGACCGGGGTGCGGGTTCGGCTGTTCGAGAATCTTCACCGTGAACCCGGCGCGCGCGGCCTTGTCACGCCAGGCGTTGTGGTTGCTCGGATGGTTGTCCGCGAAGATGAGGATCTCGTCGCCGGCCTTCAGGTCGAGGCCGCTCGAGACGAGATTGTTGGCCTCGCTGGTGTTGCGCGTGATGACGATTTCGTCGGGCGTGACGCGGAGCGACGCGGCGATCGCGGCGCGGCTCGCTTCGCGCGCCGGCCCCAACTTCGCGCGGTTCGCGGGCGATGGATCGACGTCCACCTCGCGCGTGTACTTCGTCAGGGAGTCAATCACCCGCCTGGACGACGGACAGAGATTCGCGGCGTTGAACATCGCAAGATCAGGGGGCATCACGAACTCTTCGCGCACCTTCGCCCAGTACGCTTCACCGTCTCCCTGCGGCAGGAGCGACGGCCGAGGCCAGACGAGCCGCAGTGGCGCCGCAGCCGCGGGACCCGCGAGCGCAAGTAAGCGAGTGAACTCTCTGCGACTGACGGACATGGAGACCTCCTGGGCTGCGAGCAGTTCGGTCAGTGGTTCCGGGGTTCCGGAACCTGCATGCGATCACCTAGGATCCCGACCGCCCCCATTCGCAGGCGCTTTCTTTTCCTCGCTCTTCAGGTATTTGTCGTACCACGCGAGAATCCTATTCTCGAAGTCGACGGCTTCCTCCACGCTATTCGGCGGTCGATGGGCGCCATTGACGTATCGCACCCATTCGACATCACGGCCGAGGCGGCGCAACGCGTAGTAGATCTCGCGCGACTGGCTCGCCGGCACGTTCGGATCCTGATCGCCGGTGATGTTGAGCAAAGGCGTCTTGATACGGTCAGCTTTCAGAACGGCTGAGTGCTCGAGATAGCGTTCGGGAAACTCCCAGAGCGTGCCGCCGATCCGATCCTGGCTGCGCTCGGGCGCGTGCGTGTTGCGGACGCCAAGCCTCGGGCTGTCGGTGTAGAAGCTCACCATGTCGACCTTGCCCGAGATGTTGATCGCCGCCTTGAAGCGATCGGTCTGCGTCAGCAGCAGCACCGTCGCGTACCCGCCGTAACTCGTCCCGTGCACGCCCAGCCGATCCGGATCGGCCACGCCCATGTCGATCAGCTTGTTGGCGGCCGTCGTCACGCCCTTGACCCACGCCTCGCCCGGCCGGCCGACCACCAGGTTGACCGAGGGATGAAAGACGGCATAGCCATGGCTCGTGAGGAACGCCGCGCGCGCGTTGAACCCATTCTCGAAGAACGTCTCGTAGATCTCGAATACGGTCGGATACTTCTGTCCGGGCACGTAGCCGAGCGGGTACCGGAGGATCCCGTACAGCTCCTTGCCGTCCACGTCGCGGTATTTCACCAGCTCTGACTTGGGCAATGCCCGGCCGTCGAGCCACGGGTTGAGGTTCGTCAGGGTCCGCACCTGTGTGAGGCTGGCGTCGGCCACCTGCAGCTCGGCCGGCCGATCGCCGTCCGATCCGGAAAACACGAACGTGCCGCCGTCGCGCGAGAGCCGCGGGTTGCTGTAGACCCTCGCGTCCTTGACGAGCGTGGTCATCTGCCCGCTGGTCGTGTCAATCCGCACGACGCCGCGGTCCCATCGATCGCGCGCGCCATGCGTCGCGAAGATCGCCGAGCCGTCCGGCGCCCAGTCGACCGCCGCAATCCGCGGGTTCTTCTGCTCGTCGGCATCGAGCGTCAGAATCTGCCGCCGCGCGCCGTCGGCGACGTTGACGATGTACCAGCCCTTGCGACTCGTGATGAGCAGCTTCGTCGCGTCGCGGCTGAACGACTCGACCGAGAAGGACTCGGCCGCCTCGGTCTCCTTCTTTTCGTCCGGCGTCAGAATCGGCTGGACGATCGGCTTTTCGTCCGGCCGCGGAATCGGCAGGACACCGGGCTTTTCCTCGGGCTTTGGCTTGGGTTTCGGCGTCAGGCTTCGCGGCTCGCCGCCCGGCGATCTCACGAACGAAGACCTCTCCCTGCTTCGCGTACGCCATCCATTTCACATCGTCCGACCACCGCGGCGTCAGACCCTTGAAATCTTTCGGGGCGAGAAGCGTCCTGGGTTCGGCCACGCCTTGCGCCCAGAGCAGCAGCCGATTCTCGGTCCCCCCAATCGTCTCGTAGTCGGTTTTTTCCGTCGCGTCTTCCTGCAGGACGAACGAGGACCCGTCGCGGGACACCCGGTAGTTCGCGATCTTGCGTTCCGGGACGCGGGTGGTGAGCGCGCCCGTCGCGACATCGACCTCGACGACGTTGCGCCACCGGTTCAGCCGGTTCATGTCATCCCACTCGAGAAACGGCTCCTTGGAGGAGTGCACGATGATGGGCCCGCGAGTGAGCGAGGCGAACCGGTCGACCGCCGCCTTCTCGCGAGCGACCGTCCGCATCGAGAGCGTGACGCGGCTGCTATCCGGCGTCCACTCGAGCGTCGACGTCGGCGCGATGAGGTCGGGGCCTGTGATCGCGACAGGCGATGCCGGACCGCCAGCCGTGTTCCAGACAAGGAGTGACAACACGGGCGCCGCCGATCCAGTCGAGCGTGCCGCCACGAGGATCGCCAGCCGTTTCCCGTCTCGCGAAAACGCCGCCTGGCGGACGTTCGTGAGGACGTCGCCGAGCGGCAATCGCCGCTCTCCCGTTCTCGTGTCGATGACGACGAGCCGCAGGGCGGAGGGCGCCACGTACGTCGGGTCGCCGTAGCGATAGTTGTCGGTCTCGGCGTTGTCGTAGGTACGGCGCTCGGTGATCACGACATGCCGTCCGTCTTCCGACAGGTCCAGCACGGACGCCGTCACGACTTTGAGCATGTCCTCGGCCGTGAAACGCGCTGGCTGCGCGCCGATCGAGGTATGCGCGAGAAGAGCCACGGTCAGCAGCGAAGCCGCTCGCCTCATAGCGTCCCTTCCTGGGTTTGGAGAATTGTCGCGCTATTCTACGCCTCTTCAATTCGACGGCTCCCCTTCAGAGGCCCCGATGGGCCCCGTTATTGCAAAACCTACTGAACGGTCCCAGCTTCGCCGCGCTCCTGTACGTCATCGACGGCGGCGATGCCATCCATCCCGTGAAGGAACGCGCGATTTCTCCCCGCATTGCCGAACCCTTCATTTTGAAGGACTGACCACCGCCTTACCCACTAGTGGCACCTGAACGGCCGGGCCCAGGGCGAATCCGGCCCTGCGGCTGGCCCTCTCCCCGTTTGTGCGTAGTTTTCCCTTTCCTGCGCCCGGCATCAGATCTGCTAATCGAGTTCGGACCACTTCTCAGGATTGGAGCACCGTCATGGAGCTTGGCAAGAACCGCGGAATTGCCGAGATTGGGGGCCGTTCCCTGGTCGAGAGCTCCTCGGATCAATCGGGCGTGCTGCTGCGCGCCCTCCAGGCGATGCGAGACGGCGACTTCTCGGTCCGCCTGCCAGGCGACTGGAGCGGGATGGGCGGAAAGATCGCCGATACCTTCAACGAAATCGCGGCCGCGAACGCGCGGATCGCGGGCGAGCTCGATCGTGCCGGTCACGTGGTGGGCAAACAGGGCCGCACCCGTCACCGCGTCAAGTTCGACCAGCAGCGCGGCGCGTGGGGTCAGATGGAGTCGTCGGTCAACACGCTGATCGACGACCTGCTCTGGCCGACGACGGAAATGACACGCGCCCTGGCGGCGGTCGCGCGCGGCGACCTCCTCCAGACGGTACGGCTCGACGTCGATGGGCGGCCGCTCGAGGGTGAATTCCTCCGCCTCGGCACGATCGTCAACACGATGATTCAGCAGCTCGGGGTGTTTACGTCCGAGGTCACGCGCGTCGCCCGCGAGGTCGGCACCGACGGGAAGCTTGGCGGTCAGGCGCAGGTGCAGGACGTCAGCGGCGTCTGGAAGGACCTGACGGACAGCGTCAACCAGATGGCGAGCAACCTGACGGCGCAGGTGCGCAACATCGCCGAGGTCACGATCGCAGTGGCCGACGGCGACCTGTCCAAGAAGATCACCGTTGACGTCCGCGGCGAGATTCTTCAGCTCAAGGAAGCCATCAACACGATGGTGGACCAGCTGCGCTCGTTCGCCTCCGAGGTGACGCGGGTCGCGCGCGAAGTGGGCACCGACGGCAAACTGGGCGGTCAGGCGATCGTCCCGGGCGTCGCGGGCACGTGGAAGGACCTCACCGACTCGGTCAACGCGATGTGCGGCAACCTGACCGGCCAGGTGCGCAACATCGCGCAGGTGACGACGGCGGTCGCGCGCGGCGACCTGTCGCGCAAGATCACGGTCGACGTTCGCGGCGAGATTCTCGAGCTCAAGGACACCATCAACACGATGGTGGACCAGCTCAACGCGTTTGCCTCGGAGGTCACGCGCGTCGCGCGCGAGGTCGGCACCGACGGCAAGCTCGGCGGCCAGGCCCAGGTGCCCGGGGTGGCCGGGACCTGGAAGGACCTCACCGACAACGTGAACTTCATGGCGAGCAACCTGACCGGCCAGGTCCGGAACATCGCGGATGTCGCCACCGCCATCGCGCGCGGCGACCTCTCCAAGAAGATCACGGTCAACGTCAGCGGCGAGATCCTGCTGCTCAAAGAGACCATCAACACGATGGTGGACCAGCTGAACGCGTTCGCCGGCGAGGTCACGCGCGTCGCCCGTGAAGTCGGCACCGACGGACGGCTGGGCGGTCAGGCCAACGTGCTTGGCGTCGCCGGCACCTGGAAAGACCTGACGGACAGCGTCAACTCGATGGCGAACAACCTGACCGCGCAGGTCAGGAACATCGCCGACGTCTCGACGGCGATTGCGCGCGGCGACCTCTCGAAGAAGATCACCGTGGACGTGAGCGGCGAGATGCTGCAGCTCAAGCAGACGCTCAACACGATGGTCGATCAGCTGAACGCGTTTGCCGGCGAGGTCACGCGCGTCGCGCGCGAGGTCGGCACCGAAGGCAAGCTGGGCGGTCAGGCGCAGGTCCCGGGCATCGCGGGTACGTGGAAAGACCTTACCGACAACGTCAATTTCATGGCGAGCAACCTGACCGCGCAGGTCAGAAACATCGCCGAGGTCGCGACCGCCATCGCGAGCGGCGACCTGTCCAAGAAAATCACCGTGGACGTCCGGGGCGAGATCCTGCTCCTCAAGGACACGCTCAACACGATGGTCGAGCAGCTCCGGTCGTTCGCGGCTGAAGTCACGCGCGTGGCCCGAGAGGTCGGCACGGAAGGCAAGCTCGGTGGTCAGGCCGTCGTGCCCGGCGTGGCCGGCACGTGGAAGGACCTCACCGACAACGTCAACCTGCTCGCGGCCAACCTCACGACGCAGGTCCGGAACATCGCCGAGGTCACGACGGCGGTCGCGCGCGGGGACCTCTCGCGCAAGATCACGGTCGACGTCAAAGGCGAAATCCTCGAGCTGAAGAACACCATCAACACGATGGTGGACCAGCTCAACGGGTTCGCGGCCGAAGTCACGCGCGTCGCGCGCGAGGTCGGCACCGACGGCCGTCTGGGAGGCCAGGCCGACGTGCCTGGCGTCGGCGGGACCTGGAAGGACCTCACGGACAACGTGAACGTCATGGCCGCGAACCTGACCGAACAGGTCCGCGGCATCGTGAAGGTCGTCACCGCCGTGGCCAACGGCGACCTGAAGCAGAACCTGACCGTCAAGGCCAAGGGCGAGGTCGCGGCCCTGGCGGCGACGATCAACAACATGACGGAGACGCTCGCGACGTTCGCCGATCAGGTGACGTCGGTCGCCCGCGAAGTCGGCGTCGAGGGCCGGCTCGGCGGCCAGGCGAACGTCCCGGGCGCCGCCGGCACGTGGAAAGATCTCACCGGCAACGTCAACCTGCTGGCCGCGAATCTGACGACGCAGGTCCGGGCGATCGCCGAAGTCGCCACGGCCGTGACGAAAGGCGACCTGACGCGATCCATTCAGGTGGACGCCCGCGGCGAGGTCGCCGAGCTCAAAGACAACATCAACACGATGATCGACAACCTGCGTCTGACGACCGACCGCAATACCGAGCAGGACTGGCTCAAGACCAACCTCGCCCGGTGCACCAACATGCTGCAGGGCCAGCGCGATCTCGGGCTGGTCGGCCGCCTGCTGCTCTCCGAGCTCACGCCGCTCGTCAACGCGCACCAGGGCGTCATCTATCAGATGGAATCCGATCCGGCGCCGCGCCTGAAGCGGCTGGCGACGTTCGCCGACGATGCCGCGCACGGCCATCCGCGCTACCTGCAGGTCGGCGACGGGCTGCTCGGCCAGTGCGCCGCGGAAAAGGCGCGCCTGCTCGTCACCGAAGTGCCGTCGGATGCGACACCGATCGGCTCGGCGCTGTTCAAGAGCGCGCCGCGGAGCATCATCGTGCTGCCGGTTCTGTTCGAGGGCCGGGTCAAGGCGGTCATCGAGCTGGCCTCGCTCAACCTCTTCACGAGCTCGCAGCTCGTGTTCCTCGACCAGCTCACGGCCAGCATCGGCATCGTGCTCAACAGCATCGAGGCGACGATGCAGACCGAAGGGCTCCTCACGCAGTCCCAGCAGCTGGCCACGGAGCTGCAGACGCAGCAGAAAGAGCTGCAGCAGACCAACGAGCAGCTCGCGCAGAAGGCGCAGCAGCTGGCCGAACAGAATGTCGAGGTCGAGCGCAAGAACCAGGAAATCGATCAGGCGCGGCGGGCGGTCGAGGAGAAAGCGGCCGAGCTGGCGTTGACGTCGAAGTACAAGTCCGAGTTCCTCGCGAACATGTCGCACGAGCTGCGCACGCCGCTCAACAGCATTCTGATCCTCGGGCAGCAGCTGGCCGAGAACCCCGAGCGCAATCTGAGCGGACGCCAGGTCGAGTTCGCGCGCACGATCCACGGCGCCGGCACGGACCTCCTGAACCTCATCAGCGACATCCTCGACCTGTCGAAGATCGAGTCCGGCACGGTCACGGTCGAAGCCGAGGAAGTGTTCTTCGCGACGCTGCTCGACATGGTCGGGCGCACGTTCCGGCACGAAGCGGAGAGCCGCGGACTCACGTTCGAGATCCAGGTCGATCCGAGGCTTGGCCGCAGCATCCTGACCGACGCCAAGCGTCTGCAGCAAGTCCTGAAGAACCTGCTCTCGAACGCGTTCAAGTTCACGGCGCAGGGCGGCGTCAGGCTGTCGGTGTCCGAAGTCGCGGGCGGGTGGGCGCCGGACCATCCGGTCCTGAGCCAGTCGCCGGTCGTCGCGGCGTTCGAGGTCTCCGACACGGGCATCGGGATCCCCCTCGAGAAGCAGCGGATCATCTTCGAGGCGTTCCAGCAGGCCGACGCGAGCACGAGCCGCAAGTACGGCGGCACGGGACTCGGCCTGGCCATCAGCCGCGAGCTGTCGAGCCTCCTCGGCGGCGAGATTCAGCTCCGATCCACGCCGATGGTCGGCAGCACGTTCACGCTGTACCTGCCGCTGCGGTACGCGGGACCGGTCATGGCGACCAAGGCGATCGAGGTGCCGGGCACGCCGATCTCTGCGCCCGCGTTCCCCGTCGTGAGCATCAGTGAACGGACGCTGGAGGTCATCGCCGACGATCGGCAACAGATCGCCGCCGACGACACGACGCTGCTCATCGTCGAAGACGACCCCAGCTATGCGCGCATCCTGATCGACCTGGCGCGCGACAACGGCTTCAAGGTCCTGCTCGCGATGCGTGGAGACGACGCGCTGTCGCTGGCCAGGAAGTACAATCCGACCGCGATTTCACTCGACGTGTTTCTGCCGGACATACTGGGGTGGACCGTGCTCGGCCAGCTCAAGCAGGATCCGCACACGCGTCATATCCCGGTGCAGATGGTCACGCTCGACGAGGATCGTCAACACGGTCTCGCGCGCGGCGCGTTCTCGTTCATCTCGAAGCCGACGTCGAGCGAAGGCCTGCGAGCGGCCCTCGACCGCATCAAGAGCTATGCGCTGCCCCGCCGCAAGCGGCTGCTGGTCGTCGAGGACAACGCCGCCGAACGCATGAGTATCCAGGAACTGCTCGCGCACGACGACATCGACATCGTAACCGCCGACTCCGGTGAGGCGGCACTCGTCGCGCTGTCGCGTGAATCGTGCGACTGTGTGGTGCTCGACCTTCGGCTCCCGGACATGTCGGGCTTCGAAGTCCTCGATCGGATCGCCAAGAAGGACGAGTGGCGCGACCTTCCGGTCGTCGTCTTCACCGGCCGGGAGCTGTCGCCCGACGAGGAGCTGCAGCTGCACGCGTTCGCGCGGAGCGTCGTGGTGAAGGGCGTCGAGTCGCCGGAACGGCTCCTCGACGAAACGTCGCTGTTCCTGCACCGGGTCGTCGCGGATCTGCCGCCTGGCAAGCAGCAGATGCTCGACCGGCTGCACCGATCGGACGACGCGCTCATCGGCAAGACGGTCCTCGTCGTCGACGATGACGTGCGCAATGTTTTCGCGCTCTCGAGCGTGCTCGAGCGGCGTGGGATGCACGTGCTGAGGGCCTCGACGGGTCGCGAGGCGATCACGACCCTGGAGTCGACGCCGGGTCTCGCCATCGCGCTGATGGACATCATGATGCCGGGCATGGACGGCTACGAGACGATCCGTGCCATCCGGCAGAACCCGTCGTTCCGACGCCTGCCCATCGTCGCGCTCACGGCGAAGGCGATGAAAGGCGACCGTGAAAAATGTCTCGAGGCCGGCGCGTCGGACTATCTGGCCAAGCCGGTGAACACGGAGCAGCTCCTGTCGGCGCTCCGTATGTGGTTGCATCGCTGACCGCAGGTAAAAGGACCGAACCCATGCTTGACGCTATTGGCCCGCCGGGGAGTGGACGCGCGATGGACGACGCGAACATCCTCGTCGTTGACGACCAGCCCGCGAAACTCCTCACCTATTCGGCCATTCTGAACGGCCTCGAAGCGAATCTCGTGATGGCCAACTCCGCCCGCGAGGCCCTCGACCACCTGCTCAGGGCCGATTTTGCGGTGGTCCTCGTCGATGTCTGCATGCCCGAGCTCGATGGCTTCGAGCTGGCAGCCCTGATTCGCGAACACCCGCGCTTCCGCCGGACGGCGATCATCTTCGTGTCGGGCGTCCATCTCACGGATCTCGATCGGCTCAAGGGCTACGAATACGGGGCGGTCGACTACGTGCCCGTTCCGGTCGTGCCGGAGATCCTCCGCGCGAAGGTCAATATCTTTCTCGATCTCTACCGGAAGACGCGTCAGCTGGAACGGCTCAACCGGCATCTGGAAATCCGCGTCGCGGAGCGCACGGCCGAGCTCGTGGACGCGAGCCGCCGGAAAGACGAGTTCCTCGCGATGCTCGCGCACGAGCTGCGCAACCCGCTGGCCGCGGTGCGGCTGGCCGCGCAGCTCGTCGTCCTGCCGGACCTTCCGCAGGCGCAGCTCGCCAAGTCCGCGGCCGTCATTCACCGGCAGGTCGAGCACCTGGTCCGGCTGATCGACGACCTCGTGGACGTGTCCCGCATCACGCGGGGACTGATCAGCCTGCGACGCGAGCCGACCGCGATTTCGGCGGTTGTCGCCCAGGCCATCGAGTCGAGCCGACCGCTCATCGACACGAAACACCACTCGCTGACGGTGACGGTCCCCGACGACGATTCGCTGAAGGTCGATGGGGATCTGGCGCGGTTGTCGCAGATTCTGGCGAACGTCCTGAACAACGCCGCCAAATTCACCGATCCGGGCGGGCGCATCGAGTTGACCGTCGCGCGCGTCGGGGCGGAGGTCGTGATCAAGGTCACCGACAGCGGCGTCGGGATCTCGGCCGACATGCTGCCACGCGTCTTCGATCTGTTCACGCAGGTGGATCGCCCGCTCGATCGGACCTCGACCGGACTCGGGATCGGGCTCGCGCTCGTCCAGCGTCTCGTCGAAATGCATGGCGGCCGGGTGAGTGCGCATAGTGGCGGTCCAGGTACGGGCGCCGAAATCGTGGTGTACCTCCCGCTGATCGACGCCGGCCCGGCCCTCGTCAACGCGACCCCGGCAAACGAAACGGTCTCCCGGCTCTCGTCGCGGCGGATTCTTGTCGTCGACGACAACGTGGACGCCGCCGAGACGCTCGGCCTGATGCTCAAGCTGCAGGGACACCAGGTGCAGACGGCGCACGACGGGTTGCAGGCGCTGAACGCCGCGTCCGTGTTCCTGCCGCACATCATCCTGCTCGACCTCGGCATGCCGAACCTCAACGGCTACGAAACCGCAAACCGGATCCGAAGCCAGGCGTGGGGCCGGAACATCGCGCTGGTCGCGGTCACGGGCTGGGGCCAGCCGAAGGATCGCGAACGCACGGTCGAGGCGGGATTCGACGCGCATCTCGTGAAACCCGTGGATCGCGAAACGCTGCTGAAGACGCTCCAGGACGTCGTGCCCGCGGACATGGGAACGCCGGAGCCGCCCGACGTTCGCCAGGTTCCAACCTAGAGCCGGCTTCTTTTGTCCGTGGCCGCGCTAGTCCTGCGCGACGGACGTCCGGTAGTATGCCGCCGTGATGTCCGACCTCAGGTATGCCCTGCGCGGCATTCGAAAGAGCCCGGGACTGGCGGCCGCGGCGATTCTCTCGCTCGCCCTGGGCATCGGCGCGAACACGTCGATCTTCAGCGTCACGAGCGCGCTCCTCCTGCGTCCGCTGCCGTACGCGAATCCGGATCGACTCGTCCTGCTCTGGAACCGTTCGCCGGGCCTGAACATCGCCGAGGACTGGTTCTCGACGGCCCAGTACTTCGACATCAAGACCAGCCACTCCGGGTTCGAGGAACTGGCGATCGCGCTCGGCGTGAACTCCAATCTCATCGGCGATGGCGAACCGGCGCGCGTCGGCGTCATCCGAGTCTCGCCGAACCTGCTGCCGATGCTGGGGGCGCGGACCGCCTACGGCCGGCTGTTCGAACCCGGCGAAGACCAGCAGGGACGGCCCGGCACTGCCGTGCTGAGCCACTCGTTGTGGTCGATGCGCTATGGCGGCGACCCGGCGATGGTCGGGAAATCGGTCACTGCTGAACACGCAGCGCTTCGAGGTCGTAGGAATTCTGGCGGATGGGTTCCGCCTGCCGCGGGAGGTGATGCCGACGCTCGGCGTCGTGGAAAACGCCGAGATCTTTGTGCCGCTGCCGCTCCCGCCGAACGCGTCGCAAATCCGGACGCGCGAGGACTACAACCTGATCGGCAAGCTGAAGCCGGGTGTCACCCCGCACGCGGCGCAGGCCGAGATGGACGGGATCACCGCACGCCTCCGGCGCGATTTCCCGGATGTGTATCCGCCGAACGGCGGTTTGACTTTCAGCGTCGTGCCGCTCCTCGACCAGGTCGTCGGCGACGTCCGGCGGACGCTGATGCTTTTGTCGGGCGCGGTCGGTTTCGTGCTGCTCATCGCGTGCGCCAACGTCGCCAACCTGCTGCTCTCACGGGCGCTCGGCCGCCGCCGCGAGATGGCGGTCCGCGCCGCACTCGGCGCCAGCCGCTGGCGCGTTGCCCGCCAGCTGTTCACCGAAAGCGTGCTCCTCGCCTGCTGCGGGGGCGTGCTGGGAATCCTCCTCGCCGCCGCCGGCGTGCGCTGGGTCCATCTGCTCCAGCCGAAGAACGTGCCCCGGCTCCAGGCGATCTCGGTGAACACCGAAGTGCTGTTCTTCACGCTCGTCCTCTGCGTCATCTCCGGTCTGCTGTTCGGTCTGGCGCCGCTCCTCGGGATCTACCGGCTCGACGTTCAGCGGCAGCTGCAGGACACGAGCCGTGGCTCGGCCGGCGAAGGCAGCGTGTGGGGCCGCGGCCACAACCTGCGGCGGCTGCTGGTCGCGGCGGAGCTTGCGCTCTCCGTTGTCCTGCTCATCGGCGCGGGACTGCTCTTGCGGAGCTTCGCACGCGTGCAGGATGTAGCCCCGGGGTTCAACGCCGATCGCGTGCTCACCGCGGAGCTGGCGGTGATCGGCCCGAAGTACACGACTGCCCAGGCCGCCGGACAGCTGTACCGCGAGCTGTGGGATCGCCTCGATCGGCTGCCCGGCGTCTCGGGGTCAGGCGGAGTGAGCTCGCTACCGATGAGCCAGTTCTTCGCCTGGGGCCCGATCACGGTTGAAGGGCGCACTCCCCCGCCGGGTGAAGCGTTCATCAACGCGGACCAGCGCTCGGCCACCAGCCGCTACTTCGAGACCATGCAGATCCCGCTCCTGCGCGGCCGGTTCTTCAACGAGTTCGACACGGACAAGGCGCCGCGTGTCGTGATCATCGACGACCACATGGCTCAGCAGATCTTCCCGAACGAAGATCCCATCGGACGGCGGCTCAAGTTTGGTGACGCCAAATCGGAATCACTGTGGGAGACGATCGTCGGCGTCGTCGGCCGCGTGAAGCAGTACGGCCTCGACGCCGACGCGCGAATCGCGCTGTACCGACCGCACACGCAGTCCGTCGCCCGGACGCTCTACATCGTCGTGCGCACAGACGCGGATCCGTTGTCGCTGGCCCAGGCGGTGACGCGGGAAATCCGGGGGCTCGATCCCGATCTTCCGGTCTCCAACGTGCGCACGATGACCGGACGGATCGAAGAGTCGCTCGTGAGACGGCGGTTCTCGATGGTGCTGCTCGGCGCGTTCGCGGGACTGGCGTTCGTCCTGGCCGCGATCGGCATTTACGGGGTCATGGCGTATCTCGTGAGCCAGGGCACGCGAGAACTGGGCATCCGCATCGCGCTGGGCGCGACGCCCCGAGCGATTCTCGGACTCGTGCTCCGTCAGGGCCTTGTGATTGCCGCCATTGGCATCGCGGCTGGTCTGGGAGCGGCCTTCGTTCTCACGCGCCTCATGCGAGGCCTGCTCTTCGGCATCGAGCCGGCCGATCCGCTCACCTTCGCGTTCACGGCATCCGTCATCGCGCTCACCGCGATCGCGGCGTGTTATCTCCCGGCTCGACGAGCAGCGAGGATCGACCCGCTGGAATCGATGAGATGAGAGAAAATGACCTCGGAGGTCGTTTTTCTGGATCAGCCGCCGTGAAAAACGACCTCCGAGGTCATTTTCTCATCTCATCGCCCTGGCCGGATCGACCCGCGTCGCGCGCCACGCCGGAATCAGGCTCGCGCCGATCGCGACGACGAGCAGAATCGCCGGCGCGGCGGCGAACGTCAGCGGATCGAGCGGCTCGACGCCGTGCAAGAGCGCGCCGACGAGGCTCGTCGCCAGGGCGGCGAGAACCAGGCCGACCACGACGCCCGCGCCCGCGAGCGCGACGCCCCCGCGAAGAATCAGACCGAGCACCCGTCCGGGGCCCGCGCCCATCGCGATCCGGACGCCAATCTCCTGCCGCCGGTGGCTGACGACGTAGGACAACACGCCGTAGACGCCGACGGCCGCGAGCGCGAGCGCCAGCGCGGCAAACGTGCCGAGCAGCCAGCCGGTCAGGCGCGGGGTCGCGATTGACGTGTTGACGACGTCCTGCATCGAGCGGATCGCGGCGATCGGCAGGCTTCCATCGAGCGCGCGCACTTCGTTCCGGACCGCGCCGACGAGCATCAGCGGATCACCGGCCGTCTTCACGACGAGCGTCATGTTGCGGGCCGGATTGCCGGTCGATCGATGGAACTGTCCGTGCGCTCGATAGAACTTCGGCTTGATCTCGGCGGTGACGCCGTTGTGGCGCACGTTGCCGACGATCCCGACGACCGTGATAAATGGGCGCGGATCGCCGCCCATCCGGAACCGCCGGCCGATCGGATCCTGCCCGGCCCAGTATTTCTGGGCCATCGCTTCATTGATCAGGGCCACATCCTGGGCGCCGTCCGTGTCCCGATCCGTCAGCCATCGTCCGGCGACGAGCCGCTCGCCGAGAGCCTCGGGACCGCCGGCGGTCGCGACCTGCCAGTCGCCGGGCGTCCCCACGCCGGGCGGAGGCGTGTAGCCTTCCACGGTGAGACCCCAGTCGCCGATCGGGGCGGCCAGCGGCAGCAGCCGCAGCAGACCGGCGCGCTCCACGCCTGAGAGATTCCGGACGCGGTCGAGCAGCTGCTGGTAGAAGCCGACGACCTTTTCGGGTGTGTCGTACTGCGCCGCCGGCAGCGCCAGACGCATCGTCAGCACGCGATCCGGCTTGAACCCGAGATCGATCCGGCTCAGGTTCCAGAGACTGCGGAGCATCAATCCCGCGCCGGAGAGGAGCATGACGGCCAGGGCGAGCTCGGCGACGACGAGTGCGCCCCGGAGTCGCTGGCGCTGGACGCCCGCGGACGTCTGGGGCGATCCGTCCTTGAACGCGTCAACGAGGTTGACACGCGCGGCCCGGATCGCCGGTACGAGCGCGAAGATCAAGAGCGTCGCGACGGCCAGCAGCGACGCAAAGCCGATGACGCGCATGTCGAGCGTCACATCGGTCACCCGCGGTAACGCGGTCGCTTCCATCGCGACCAGCGCGCGCAGCGCGAACCAGGCGAAGCCCATCCCCAGAACGGCTGCCGCGCCCGCAAGCACGGCGCCTTCGGTCAGGAGCTGACGGACCAGCCGCCAGCGATCGGCGCCGAGCGCGCAACGGAGCGCCATCTCACGGATGCGGCCGTCGGCCCGGACGAGCAACAGGTTGGCGACATTGGCGCAGGCGATGAGCAGGAGGAATCCGACCGCGCCGAACACGAGGCCGAGCGCGGGCCGAATCGCAGCGAACGCCTCATCGGTCGTCGTGACGGCGAACGCGGAAAACTGCATCGCCTTCGGGTACAAGCCTTCTTTGGTCAGCGTGTCGGTGAGGGACTTCAGTTCCGCGTTGGCTTGCTGAATCGTCACACCGTCGCGCAAGCGCGCGGCGGCATGCAAGCCATGGCTGCCCCGGTTCTGGGGCGTCAAAAGATACGGCAACCAGATCTGGGTCGGCTCCTCGGCGTCTACGACGTAGTCGGTCGGCAACTGAAAGTTCTTCGGCATCACGCGCAATGACCTGCCGGGCGACGCCGTTCACCTGGATCGATCGTCCGACGACCGGCTCACCGCCGAATCGTCGCTGCCAGAGGCCGTGACTCAGAATCACCACCGTCGCGGGCGACGCTTTCGCCTCGTCCTCCGTGAACACCCGGCCTCCTACCGGCACCGCTCCGAGCACGCTGAAGAGATTCGGCGTCACGGCCGCCGCGCCAATCCGGACCGGATCGCCATCGCCGGTCAGGTTGACCTGCTGCACGCTCCACGCGCCGGCGTCGGCGAAGGATCGGACGCGGGTCCTGTAGTCGATCGTCTCGGCGTCGGACACCCACGTCTTGTCGAAGCCGCGCCACTTGCTCCAGATGACGACGGCGCGATCGGGTTCACGGTACGGCAGTGGCGCGAGCAGGACGTGCTGAATGACGCTGAACACGGCGGTGTTGGCGCCAATGCCGAGCGCCAGCGTCAGGATTGCGGCCAGCGTAAACCCCGGACGTCGCACCAGTCCGCGGATGCCGACCTTCAAATCACGGAGCAGTCCTTCGAACATCTCGCCACCTCGTTGAGTGCGGTTGGACCTGGTGGGCAGGCGCCCGGGCAGCCAGCCGACGGTCTCGGGGTTAGACGGGAGTCTTGAAGCGCGAGTTTACGCGCCTGGCGTCGCGGGTTCGAGTCTCCCCAGTCGCGGAATCGTGAATGGGCCGTTCGATACCGGACGAAACACCAGCCGCCCGATACCCGCTTCTTGACGGGACGGCGTGGCACGCTTCTAGCACGCCCGAGGACTGCGTGGACAGCCTGTTCCGGGATGTCCGGTTCGCCCTGCGCTCGTTCAGCCGATCACCGGGCCTGACGGCTGTACTCCTGATCACGCTGGCCGTCGGCACGGGCGCCAACGCAACGGTCTTCAGCTTCGTCGATGCCCTGCTGTTCCGGCCCGCCGAGGGCGTTGTCGAGCCGGCCCGGCTGGCCGAGATCTTCACGAGCGACTACAGCAGCACCGCGTACAGCGATTCGTCCTATCCGGACTATTTGTCGATTCGATCCTCGATCGGGTCGTTCGGACAGATCGCGGCGTTTCAGGACGGCGGCGTCACAGCCGTCAAGGTGGGCGACACGAGCGAGCGCGCGCGCGCCAGCCGCGTGACCGCCGACTACTTCGCCGTCATCGGCGTTCAGCCGGCGATCGGCCGGCTGCTCAATGCGAGCGATCTCGTGGCCGACGCGCCGCGCGTCGCCGTGATTGGGCACGACCTCTGGCGTCGAGCGTTCGAATTGGATCCGTCCGTTCTCGGCAGGTTCATCACGGTTGACGGCAACCAGTACGGCATCGTGGGCGTGACGGCTGCCCGCTTTACAGGTCTCGACCTCGGGCGGCGGATGGACGTGTGGATCCCGCTCGTTGCGCCGGCGGATCTTCCCGATGAACGCGGCAACCGTGGGTTCCGCGTGGTCGCCCGGCTGAAAGACGGCACGACGCTGGAGGCTGCCCAGCCGGAGCTGACCGGTCTGGCAGCCAGCCTCGCCGAGTCGTATCCCGACACAAACCGCGGCACACTGAAAGCGCCAACGTCTCCTCGAGCGATTGTCGCGGTGCGCCACGCGCGCCTCGATCCGGACTCGCGGCGGGAACTCGGCCTTCTGAGCGGAATCATCCTGGCGGCGACCGCGCTGGTGCTGCTCATCGCCTGCGCCAACGTTGCCAGCCTCCTGCTGTCACGCGCCACGACGCGCGGCCCCGAGCTGGCCATTCGCCTGGCTCTCGGCGCGAACCGCAGCCATCTCGTCCGCCAACTGCTGACGGAGAGCATGATCATTTCGATTGGGGGCGGCGCGCTCGGCGTGCTGTTCTCGCTCTGGACGGTGGGCGCGCTCCCGTCGTTCTTCCCGCCCGAACAGGCGCAGATGCTCGATGCGCGCGTCGACCGTCGGGTGTTTGCCTTCACGTTCGCGATCGCGCTCTCGAGCGGCGTGCTCTTCGGGCTCGTTCCCGCACTCCAGACACGGCACCCGAATGTCATCGCCGGCCTTCGCGGCGAGTCCGGCGCAGCGCAGACACCTCGCAGCGGCACGCGGGTACGCAACGCAATGGTCGTCGCTCAAGTGGCGCTTTCCAGCGTGCTCGTCGTCTCCACGGGGCTGCTCGCGCGAAGCCTCGCGAACGCCTGGCGGGCGGATCTCGGGTACGGCGCCCGGAACGTCGTCATCGCGACGATGGAGATCCCGCCTAAAGAAGTCGAGACGGCTCCCATCGTGCCGTATTTCGAAGAGGTCAACGCCGCGGTGCGGCGGCTGCCCGGTATCGAAGCCACCGGCCTCGTCCGCGCCCTGCCGCTCTTCCCGGGCGGCCGGCGCGGTTTCCGCTTCGCCGGCTACGAGCCGGCCGGCGGCGAAGGCATGGAGATCAACATCAACGTCGCGAGCGCGACGTACTTCGAAACGATGCACGTGCCGCTCGTCGCGGGCCGGGTCTTCGACTCCCGCGACACGGCTGACGGCAAGCGGGTCATCATCGTCAACGACGTGCTCGCGGATCGCTATTACCGCGGCTCGGCAGTCGGCAAACGGGCGCAGGACTCGAGACGAGATCGAGTTCGAGATCATCGGAGTCGTACGGACGGGGCGATACCGCAACTTGCAGGAAGACCCGCTACCGATCGTCTATTACCCGCTGACGCAGGAACCGGAGGCGCGGATGACGCTTCTCGCCCGCACCACCGGGGACCCTGGGCGTCACGTCGAGACGATCGCGGGAACGATGCGCGGCGTCCGGTCGAGCGTGCCCGTCTATCAGTCGATGACGCTCGACAATTACATGAGCGAAGCGCTCACGGTCGAACGGCTCGCGACCGCGCTCGTCGGCAGCTGCAGCGCGATGGCGCTCGGGCTCGCGATGGTCGGCGTCTATGGCGTGATGGCGTTCGCGGTGGCACGGCGCGCGCGGGAGATTGGCGTGCGACTCGCGCTCGGCGCCCGGCCGCTGCAGATCGTGCGGCTGGTCTTCGGCGAAGGCTTCCGGATCATTGCCGTCGGCGTCGCGATCGGTCTCGCCGCCGCGGCCGCGCTCCCCAGTCTGCTCGGCTTCTTCCTCCACGGCATGAGCGGCCACGACGCGCTTTCGCTCGCCGCGGCGCCGTCGACGCTCGCTCTCGTCGCGGCGATCGCGGCGATCGCGCCAGTGCGCAAAGCGCTCGGCGTGGATCCGATGATCGTTCTGAGGCAGCAATAAACCAGTTCCCCGCGCCTGCTGAAAAGACCCTGGGCGCGGCGGTCGGTACGACTTCCGAAATTGAAATCCGGCGTCCGTCTCGCCGATTCGGTATCATCTCCGGCATGGATTGCAAATTCATCTGGATGAACGGCACCATCGTCGATGCCCGGCAAGCGACCGTGCCGTTCCTCACGTCGGGCTTTCATTACGGCATCGGCGTGTTCGAAGGGATTCGCGCGTATGCGACGTCGCGCGGCCCGGCGGTCTTCCGCCTGCGGGATCATCTGAAACGGATGGAGATTTCGTGCAAGATTCTCGGCTTTCGCGAGCTGCCCTATTCCCTCGAGGAGCTGTCCGAAGCCACGCGGCAGACGATCCGCGCGAACGGATTCGACGAGTGCTACATCCGTCCGCTCGTGTGGCTGGCTGATGGCGGCTGGAACCTGACGCTCGACACCGGCGCCCCGCACGTCGGCATCGCGGTCTGGCGTGAGAGCGTCTATCTCGGTCACGACGCGCGCGGACAGGGCCTGCGGGCGAACGTCTCCAGCTTCACGCGCCATCATCCCGCCGCCGTCATGACGAAAGCCAAGATCAGCGGCAACTACGTGAACTCCGTGCTCGCCAAGACCGACGCCCATCGTCAGGGATTCGACGAAGCCATCCTGCTCGACCCGGAGGGGTATGTCGCCGAGTGTACGGGCGCGAATCTGTTCATCGTCCGCGGCGACACGATCGTGACGCCGTCAACCGAGTCAATCCTCGAGGGCGTCACGCGGTCGACCCTCATGACGCTCGCGGGCGATCTCGGCCTCGACGCGCGCGAAGCCCGCATCAGCCGCGACCATCTCTACGCGGCCGACGAGGTCTTCGTCTGCGGGACGGCCGCCGAAGTCCTGGGCATCGTCGACATCGACGGACGGAAAGTCGGCACCGGACGGCCGGGCGCGATTACGACGCGGCTCCAGCAGGTGTATTCGGACCTCGTGCACGGCCGCCATCCGCGCGCCGAAGAGTGGCTGGACTATGTGGGAGTCGAGAGCCTCAAACGTTGAACTTAAGAACTTAGAAGCGTTTTCGAGATCGGCGTAGCATGTTCCGGCGCCCGACCTTTGCGAGCGCGACTTCTCGTACACGCGCCGCCAGGCGCGTGGCAGGCCCCTTGGCCCGCCGTAGCTTCAGCGGAGGCGGCCGATCACGCTGCCTTGCGGCAAGCGGCGAGCGGGAGGGCGCCGGAACATGCTACGTCGATCTCGAAAACGGAATAGAACTCAGTCCTTGCGAACTACCCAGGTCGTCATCGATCGCTGATTCTGGACAACCGTGGTCTTGATGGGATCCAGCAGCTTTCCGCCGAGCGTGCGCGTGCGATCGACGAGGTAGTGCTCGTCGACCAGATATCGTGTGGTGCCGTCCGGCAATTGATATCGGCCTCGACCGCTCCAGACCGGGGCTCCATCCGTGCCGCCGACTCGCCTGACGCGTGTCTCGAACCCGATCGACGACGCAAGCCGGCAGAAGAACAGCCCTCCAGAAGCCAGGATGCGCCAGGCGCCTTCGAGCATGGCTTCGAACTCCGCGTCGTCACGCGCGAAGTGCAGCACGGCGCTGCTGATGACGACGGTGGCAAACCCGTCCGGCAAACTGCTTCGCTGAATCGGCTCGACGCGAAAGTTGTCCGCCGGCAACGCGGTGGCGCAGGCTCGCGGCGAGCAATCGTATGTCGCGAATCGCATCCGGGTCGCCATCGACGCCGTAGACCTCGGCGCCGGCCCTCAACAGATACACGAGATTCCTGCCCGAACCGCATCCTGCGTCAAACACGCGATCGCGCGCGCTGATGCGTCCACGCAGGATCTGATCGAAGAGATAGATGTCGATTGCGCCGAATTCCGCCCCGAGGTCCATGGGCGGATCGTAAGCCCTTCGGCCTTTGGCCTATCGCCTTTGGCCTTCGGCCTTCCCCGCCCTACGTCTTCAGCGTCGTCGCCGGATCGATCCGCATGGCCCGCCGCGCCGGCACCAGGGCCGCGCACGCGGCCGTGAACGCAAGCGTCAGCGCGACGGTGACGTACGTAACGGGATCGGTGGCCCCGATGCCGAACAGCTGCCAGGCGAGGAGCGGCGTCAGCGCGAGCGCGGCGATCGTGCCCAGCGCGATGCCAGTCGCCGCCAGGCGCATGGCGTGGCCGATCACGAGCGAGAGCACCCGCATCGGCGATGCGCCGAGCGCGAGCCGGATACCGACTTCCGCCGTCCGCTCCGCCGCGATGAGCGTGATGACTCCATACACGCCAAGCCCTGCAAGCACGAGCGTGACGCCACCGAAGAGGCCGACCAGCAGCAGGACGAATCGCCGCTCCCCGACCGAGCTGCTGCGGATCTGTTCCATCGTCCGCACGTCCGTCGGCGGATCGGCGCCGACCTCGCGAATCACCTGCCGGACCGACTGGACCATCGTCGCCGGGTCGCCGGCCGTCTTGATGGCGAGGAACGGCGATACCGGCGGACCCTGGCGATAACTGATATACAGCTCCGGCCGCGGCGCCTCTTCGAGATTTCGATGCTTGATGCTGCCGACGACGCCGACGATTTCAATCCATGGGCCGGTGGAACCGCCCGTGCGGATTCTCTTTCCCACCGCGTCGTCGCCTGGAAAGACCCGTGACGCAAATGCCGAGTTGGCGACCGCGACCGCCGGTCCGCCAAGTTGGTCCTCGGGGCCGAACAGGCGCCCGCGAAGCAGCGGAATACCCATCGTCCCGAAGTAGTCGAAGACGGCGCGACGGAATTCCACTTCGGGCCGGTCGGCAGGTGGCATGTTCCGTCCCTGGACTTCGATGAATGTCGTGACGCTCGTGCTGCCAAGCGGCAACCGGGTCGTGCCGCCGACTCGACTGACACCAGGGAGGGCGCGCAGGCGGGCTTCGAGGTTGTCATAGAAGCCAACGCGTGCCGCTGGATCCGTCAAGTGCACCGGCAACGACATCTGCAAGGTCAGCAGTCGATCCGGCTGAAATCCGGCATCGACGCCGAGCACCGAGACGAAACTGCGCAACAGCAGGCCAGCCCCGATCGTGAGCGTCATCGCCAGTGCGACTTCGGCCACGACGAACATCGACCGCACGCGTTGCCGGGCCGACGACGACGTCGTCCGTTGTGTTTCGCGCAGCGAGTCCTGCGCCTGCGACCGCGCGGCCGACAGCGCCGGGAGAAGGCCGACGACGACGCCCGTCGCCAGCGCGAGCAGCAACGCGAAAACGACCACCGGCATGCTGGCGGTGACCTCGCCGAGCCTCGGCAGATTTGCCGGCGCCACGGCGAGGATGGCCTGTGTACCAGCCGACATCAGGCCAAGCCCGAGCAATCCGCCCGCAAAAGAAAGGAGCAGAGTCTCGACGAGCGTCTGCTGAATCAGCCGGGCTCGCGATGCACCGAGCGCCGAGCGAACGGCCAAATCGCGCCGTCGTCCGGTCGCGCGCGCCAGCAGAACGTTGGCGACGTTCAGACAGGTGATCATCAGCACGACCGCCACGCCGGCCAGCAGCGTCAGGAGCGCCGGGCGGAGTTGTCCGACCGTCTGTTCGTGCAGGGGCCGCACCGTGACTTCCCAGCCGTTGTTCGTGTCCGGAAACGTCGCGGCTCGATCCGATGCAATCGCCGCCAGGTCTGCCGACGCGCGGTCGATGGACAGACCGTTCTTGAGCCGGCCAATCACGCTCAGATAGTGGAGGTTGCGGTTCGGCTGACCGCTCGGGTCGACGAGCCGCGCATCGAACGTGCGTGTCAATGGCAGCCAGATATCCGCGTGCTGCACGCGCGTGAATCCCGACGGCCCCAGCATCGATCGATAGGGAAAAACGAAATCCTCGGGCATCACCCCGAGCACCGTCGGACGCTGAGGCGCTCCGACGATATCGATCGTCTGCCCGACGATGTTGGGATCGCGATTGAATCGCCGCTCCCAGAAGTCGTAGCTCAGGACGATACCAGGCGACGTGTCGCCGGCCTGGAGGGTGCGGCCGAGCATGGGCGGACGGCCGAGAAGGCCGAGCATTCCGGGAGTGACGGCCGATGCCTGAATGACTTCGGGCTCCGATCCGATCCGCATTTGCACCGGAATGAGAAAGGAGTACATGGCCTCGGTCTGGGCCAACGAGGGTGCCGCTCGAAACGCCTCGAAATTCGCCGGAGAGACAGGATTGTGCGGCTCGCTCTGGCGTGTGTTGTCGCTCCAGACGATGACGAGCGCGCTGGGATCGCCGTACGGCAGCGGTCGCCACAACACCGAGTAGACGACGCCAAAGATCGCGCTGTTGGCGCCAATACCCAGCGCGAGCGTCGCCGCCGTCACGACGGCAAACAGGGGCGCCCGGCGGAATTGTCGCAGCGCGAGACGCATATCCGCCTTCAACCATTCCACGTTCATGGCAAGACTCCTGACGAATGTGGACGGCGCCATTCGGCCCGGCCAGGCCCATCGAATCGCGGCCAGGCGCGCGCGCTCCGACACGCCCGTGACGACGGCATCCGCGACCTGGAATACCGCGAGGCCCAGGGCGTGAAGCGCGGACGTCGCGGCCGCCTGGCGCTGGTCGAAGATGGCGTGCAGTTCGGAACCGAAGTCGCGCCGAAACGGCGCAGGATACGCGTGAACGGCCAGCCGATGCAGGGCCCGCGAGCCGGCACGAATCCACGACAGCCGCGGGCGACGTGACGCGGGTGTCACCGCCGATCCTCCGGGAGCAGCCGGTGCATCCGCGCGGCCGCCACCTGACCGGCCAGCCGCTCCGCTTCGGCGCGCGCGACCTTCCGGCCCCGCGGGGCGATGCGGTAATACACCCGCCGCTCGTCGTCCTCGCCGGTGCGGGCCTTTTCAATCAAGCCTTCATCGAGCAGGCGGCTGAGCGCCCGATACAGCGTGCCGGTGCGCATCGGCAGGGTCGCCGAGACGCGGCCCTCGAGCGCCTGCAGGATGGCGTAGCCGTGCCGCTCGCCATCGAGGAGCGCCAGCAGGATTTCGAACGACAGCGGCGTCAGCGGAAGGATTTCGTCGGCGGGCCGGAACGGCATGATGACATCATCATGCATATATTCATGATGAAGTCAACGCCCGGTTCGGCGATTGAGGTGGGGACGCTCGCGGCGCGGATGGAGCGAGCGATTTCTCGCGGCAGCTCCCCCGGAGGCCGCCGACCGTCCCACCTCAAGAGCCGAACCGGACCTCTGCTGATGGCAGTCGTTCAAGGACGCCGCTCGAGCTATGCGTCGAACGCGCCAGTGTGGTTTCTAGTCGAGGCGACTGAATCGAGCACCGACTGAGGCGTGCTGAGCAGCTCCTTCATCGCACCGACGAACGTGTCGATCTCCTGGACGGTCGTGTAGATGTTCGGCGTGACGCGGATGCCCTGGTAATCGAAGCGGGGACCGGGCGGCTGCGATCCGGAAATGCCCGCGACGATGATCCGGTATCGGTCCCAAAGAAACGTCGAGATCTTGCTGGGTTCCAAGCCCTGGATCCCGACAGTCGCCAGACCCCACGTCTGGCCCGGCTTGAGGCTGGAGTGCATCTGCACCTTCGGAAGCTGGCCGAGCGGCGTCGCCCAACGCATGGTCAGGTAATAGAGACGCGCTGCCTTGCGCTCGCCGCCGATGGCCTGGTGGAACGCAAGCGCCTCCGCAATCGCCGCCCGCGTGGCGGCCGGCGCGGTGCCGATCTCCTCGAACTTGCGGATGTCGGTGTCGCTCCGGGCCGGAGCCGCCTGGAGCGGCCAGAACTTCGCGATCTGATCGCGTCTGACGAACAGAATGCCGGTGCCGAACGGCGCGAGCAGCCACTTGTGCAGGCTGACGCCGTACGAATCGCACTCGAGCTCGTGGAGCTTGAACGGAAACTGCGCGCCGGCGTGCGCGCCGTCCACGATCGTCCGGATGCCGCGGGCGCGCGCCATCCGGCAGATCTGCTGAACCGGGAACAGCTGACCCGTGAGATTGGTGATGTGGCAGAAGTGCAGAACCTTCGTCCGCGGCGTGATGGCTTTTTCGATCCGCTCGAACAGATCCTGTTGCGTCGTCGGCACGGGGAACTGCACGCGCGTGAGCGCAATCTTGTCGCGCCGGACGCGCTGGTCCCATGTCGTCAACATGCGGGGGTAGTCCTGCTCGGTCGTGATGACCTCGTCGCCCGGCTCGAGGTCGATGCCGTTCTGAAGAATCTGCAGCGACTCGCTCGCGTTGCGCGTAATCGCGAGCTCCTCGGGGTGGCAGCCGAACTCGGCGGCGAGCCCGCGACGAACCGGTTCGAGGTTCCGGTTGATCAGCCCGGCATAGTGGACCGGCGCCATGTTCTGCATGTCGAGGTAGCGCTTGACGGCGTCAGCGACCACGCGCGGATGCGAGCAGTGATTCCCGGTATTGAGATTGATGATCGTGCGATCGAGCGCGAACGCCTGCTGGATCTCGCGCCAGTAGTCCTCGTTGCGCGCAACCTCGGCGGGCGACTGCCCTTCAACCGCCGCGGACGCCGCGAGGACGTGCTCGAGGCCGTTGGCCTTGAGCGTGATCGCCGCCGTGCCCAGCACGCCGGTGGTGCGCAGGAACGATCGTCGGGTCCACATGGGAGCCTCCACAAACCGTGTCAATTTGAGATCTGGAATCCAGCGACAGTCAAACCCCGCTTTCGACCAGCGACTTGAGACGCCCCAGGTCCGCCGTGAGGGCCGTGCGCATCGGCGCGGCGATCATCGACGACGGCAGAAATGACAGACCGGCCGGCTGGCCGACGTTGTGGATCGTGACGTGGGAGCCGCCAGGCCCGCGCTGAATCTCGTACTTGATCGTGCCCGTGAAGGGGCCTTCGGTCACTCGCAGCACGAGCAGGTGCGGGAAATGGACGCGCTCCACTTCGGTGGTCCAGCCGACGTCCTTGCCCAGAACACTGGCCTTCCGCCGCACGCGCGCGCCGGGCGCCAGCGCTTTGTCGATCAACTCGACGCTGGTCACGGCTGTCATCCACTGCGGTTCGCGTTCGGGATCGAACATGACCGCGGCGACGTCGGCCGGCGCGGCACCGATGTCGATCTCGACGGTGACGTCAACGGAACTTGTCATCGAACGAGTATTGCAGAGAAGGGAGCGGGCGGGACGAAAACGTGCGGAGGCAGGAGCCCGTGGGCTCCTGCCTCCCGTGTCACGGTCTTCTAGAACGAGTACTTGAAGCCGAGCCGGTAGATCCTCGGCGACAGCACGCCGGTCGGGCGCGCGAACCGCTGATACTCCACTCTCTCGCCAGACGGCAGCGTCGTAGTGCGTCGTCCGACGACCTGGTCCATGCTCTGGGACGCGTTGGTGTTGGCGATGTTGAAGGCGTCGAAGAACAGCGACAGCTCATGACTCGCGAGCCGGTTCTTCAGGCGGAAGCGCTTCTCCACGCGGCCGTCGAAGATGGTGATGTTGTCCTCGCGCCAGTCCCCGGAGCGGTCGGCATCGTAGTTGAAAGTCAGGTTGATGGCCTGGTTCACGGCGCCCGTCGCCAGGTTAGTGCCGCGCGACAACGCGATCTGACGCGCTTGCGGATCGCCGCCCTGGTGACGGAGCGACGGCGACACGACCACACCCCACGGTCCGCGGTAGGTCCCGACGACCTTGAACGCCCACACCTCGACGGTGTTGTCGTTGAACCGCTCCGCATTCGGGTTCTGCGGGTACCCGCGGTCACGATCCCAGTTGTAGAGGAAGTTGGTCATGACCGACCAGTTGTTCCGCATGCGCCGCGTCAGCGTGATGTCGAACGCGCGATCGACGACGATGATCCCGTCGACGGTGCGTGTTTCGGTTTCGCTCGCCGGCACCGGGCTCGGGATGTCGTAGACGATGAACGAGTCTTTGTCATCGGCGTTGCCGACGATGCCATCGACGCCCGGATCCGCAACCAGGAACTGGTTGGTGTAGAGCGAGTAGAGGCGCGCAAGCTGGACGCCCACCGAGTTGTTGCCGTCTGACTTGTAGGTGTAGCCGACCCGCATCCCGACATCCCTGAACAGCTCGTGCTCGAGCCACACACTCGTGCTGTCCGTGTAGGTGTGCTTGATGTTCGGATCGACGCGGGACGCGGTACCACCCGCGCTGCTGACGAAGTTGCCCAGCTCGTTCATCGTGAACTGCCGGTTGCCGTCCGCGTCATTCCAGCCGAACGTCGCCGAGAGGTCTTGCGCCGGGTTGATACCCGACGACGCCGTGCCGGTGTTCTGGTAGAACCGTCCCCAGTTGAACTTCGCGACCGTCTTTCCGGTTCCAAGCAGATCCCAGGCCACGCCGATGCGCGGCGCAAACGACGAATGCGTGCGGATATCGCCCACGCCAGGAATGATCCACGTGTCGGCAAAGGGTGTTCTCGGCCTCGTGTGGCCGTTCGGCAGCGGAGCGCCGGCATAGAAGTAGTCGCGGAACGGCCCGGGCAGGATCTCCTCGTCGGGGAAATACGACGAGTAGTAATCCCAACGCACGCCGACGTTGGCCGTAAGCCGGTTCGTGAGCTCCCACTGATCCGTGATGAATGCGCCGTGGTGCCAGGACGAATTGATCCGGTTGTTATCAGTGTTCCGCAGGGTCACGCGGAACGGCGTGGTGAAATCTGGAGCGCCCGCCGCGCTGTTGAACGTCAGGCTCATGTCGTCCAGGAAGCCGTAGTTGGTGAAGTCCTGCGTTTCCCACTCGCTGAGCATGCCGAATTTGAACGCGTGGTCGCCACGCAGGAAATTGTCCTTGAAATAAGTCGCCGTCCAGTCGAACTGGTGACGGAGCCGGTCGTTCTGATCCTGTGCGTCCCCGCCGGCAACGTTTCCGGTGCCGTTTTCGGTCATTCGCCGCCGCAGGTTGGTTCCGACTTCACCGTTGATGCCGTACGCCTTGTTCGGCCAGTCGTACCCAAAGTTGGAGTACCGGGCGTTGTGGAAGAATTTGCTGCCGGCGACGCTGTTCCAGTCGAGGTTGGCTGCCCACGACCAGCTGTCCTGCCGGAACGGCGCGTCCGAGATACGCCGTGCTGCCCGCGCCGCGATGCGGCTGGAACTTGCGCCCCCACTGGATGTAGTGGCCCAGCCGGTTGTTCTGCGACAACTGATAGTTGAGCTTGTACGTCACGTTCGTCAGCCGGGTCTCGAAGAAGAACCCGCCCGGGTTTTCGACCGGGAACCCGTCCACGGTGACGCCGGTGCGCTGATCGCGGAACGACCCGAAGAACCAGAACTTGTCGCGCTTGATCGGACCGCCCAGGCTGAAGTTCGGGTCGCGATACAAGAGGATTCGCGTGCCCTCGGTCACGCCCACCCGGAACAGCTCGTCGGTCAGGTTGTTGCCCTGGAATTTCTTGTTCTCGTAGTCGTAGTAGATGTCGCCCTTGAACTTGTTCCCGCCCGACTTGATCACGGCGTTCAGCTGAACGCCCGGGACCGCGGCCGAGGCGTCATTGCCGTCGGCGCCGAGCTGAAGTTCCTGGAACGATCCGTAGTCGTAGTAGAACCCGGCGCCGCCCGTGCCTTCGGTCGTGTTCACGCCGTCAACCTGCACGCGAACCTGCCCCGAATAGCCAAAGGCCGAATAGCCGGTCTGGGTGCCCGCGCGCGAGCCGCCCACGTCGAAGGTGGTGACCATGAACCCAGGCGACTGGCCGATGACCGTCCAGATATCCCGCGAGTTCGGGATGTCCTTGAGCATCTCCTGCGTGATGTTCGTCTGGACGTTCGTGTTCTTGACGTCAACGACCGGGGATGCGCCGGTCACCGTGACGGTCTCTGAGACGGTGGCCACTGCCAGCTGAACGGGAACCGTCGCCGTGAATCCCACGGTGACAATGATGCCTTCGCGGTTGAGTGTGCCGAACCCCGCCAGCTGATACTTCAGGGTGTAAGTGCCGATCGGGAGCGACGGAAATCGGTACACCCCCTGCTCGTTCGTAACCGCAGTCTGGCTCCCCATGAGCCCAGGACTTGTGGCCATGACGGTGACACCGGGAAGTAGCGCCCCGGTGTTGTCGGTGACCGTCCCGATGATGCTTCCCGTGGTCTGTGCCCAGGCCGGCACGGCCACCAGCAACATCAGGACGACGGCGAACCCATACCTCCTCATGTTTCCTCCTCCTGCCAAAAGAACCACTGGCGCCGCAGGAACGCCGAGCGGCCTGCACTGCCATCAAGAAAACCAGAGCCCCGAGAACTGGGTATGAGTACGGTTACGCTATGCCGAATCCGGACACGATGCAACGAGATTCGACAATGCCGACCGCTTCCGGACGAGAGGCGCGGCCGGTCTACGGACAACGCGGTGCTAGACTCGACTAAACGGAGCATCGGAAAACGCATGCTCAGCCGCCGCATGTTGCGGATCGGGTGTGTCGCGTTGCCGATCGCCGCCTGGGCGGCGGCGATTGGCACCGTAAGCGCACGCGGACACGCAAGTCAGACAACTCCCGCGCCCACCCCGGCCGTTCAGCCGGCCGCCCAGGATCCGACCTTTGTGGGTTCGGCGCAGTGCGCGAAATGCCACGAAAGCATGCACCGCAAGTGGTCGGGCGCGCGGCACTCGAAGATGCTCCAGCCCGCCTCGACAGCCAGCGTGCTGGGCGATTTCTCGCACGGGAACGTGACGCTTCGAGGCACGCGCTTCGCGCTGGAGCGGACCGGCGATAACTATCTGATCCGAGGTGCGTTCCCGACGAGCCGCGAGGAACAGCACACTGTCGACTACACGCTCGGCAGCCGGCGGGTTCAGCACTACCTGACGACACTGCCAGACGGGCGAATCGTGGTGCTACCGCCGACGTGGGATGTCGTGCGCCGCGAATGGTTCCACAACCTCGACATCGTCAACCCCGACGAAGCGACGCAGAATCCCGTCCAGGTCTGGAACAGCAACTGCTTCGGATGCCACGTCTCGGCAGCGGTAAAGGGGTACGACGCGACTCTGAATCGCTACGCGACGACATGGTCGGACTTCGGGACGAATTGCGAGCGCTGCCACGGTCCAGGCGCGGCGCACGTCTCGCGGTACGCCGCCCCGTCGACGCCGACGTCGGCGTCATCGGCCATCGTGGTCCCCACGCGCCTGTCCGCCGAGCGATCGACGATGGTGTGCGCGCAGTGTCATTCGCTTCGGGATATCACGGTGCCGGGATTCACCGCGGGCGCCGATTACTTCGATCACTTCGCGCCGGTGCTCGAGTACGGGCAGAAGAGCGACAAGGATCCCGCGTACTGGCCCGACGGCCGGCCGCGCCGCTTCTCGAACGACGCCATCGGATTCTGGCAGAGCGGCTGCTATGTCAGCGGTGGTGCGAGCTGCACGACATGTCACACCGATCCGCACGAGCCCAACATCGATCGCAATCCGCAGCTTCTCGCGTCGAGCAACGACCTCTGCGCACGGTGTCACGCGCCGATTGTGAAGGACGTGACGCGGCATACGCGTCACTCGGCCGCGAGCGCCGGCAGCGCGTGCGTGGCGTGTCACATGCCGCCGACGGTCATCAGCCTGCGGTCGCGCATGCCGGATCACACGATCAGCGTCCCGGCGCCCGAAAACACCATCCGGCACGGCATTCCGAACGCCTGCTCCGAGTGTCACCAGGACAAGGACGCGGCGTGGGCGGTGAAAACGCTCGAACAGTGGTACCCGAGGGGGCGGCGGCAGCGGCTCGTCGAACGGGCGGACGCGTTCAGCGCCGCGCGGCGCCGCGACATCACGGCCGTCGATCCGCTGATTGCGGTGGCGACCGATCGCCGGCAGCCGCCCATCGTGCGCGCGAACGCCGTCGGCTACCTCCGGTTCTTTCCGACGCCCCAGGCGCGGAACGCGCTCGTCGGCGCGGCCTCGAGCGAACACGCGGCGATTCGCGCGACGGCGGTCATCGGCCTCGGCGAGCCCAGGTTCTCCACTGATTCGACGGTGCCGGTGCTGGTCAAGGCGCTCGTCGACCCACGGCGCGTGGTGCGTGTCGGCGCCGCGCTGTCATTGATGAACCTGAGGGTCGGGACGCTGCCGGCCGACGCCGTGCCGCATTTCGAAGCCGCCAGACGCGACTACCTCTCGCGCGCGACGCTGCTCGCCGACGATCCGGGCGTCCTGCTCGATGTCGGCAAGTTCCATCTCATGAGCCAGAATGCCAACGACGCGGCGACGGCGCTCGAAGCGAGCCTGCGGCTCGACGCCAACCTGCACGCGGCCCGCTACTTCCTCGCGATCGGCCGGCTCGCTCAGGGACGCGCGGCCGACGCGCGAACCCTGCTCCTCGCGATTCCGAAAGGCGATCCGTATTTCGATCCCGCCGCGAAGCTGCTGGCCGCTATTAAGATTAAGTAACTTCGAAGTTATCTCTTCATTGCCGCCCGCACCCGCGCCGACCGATCCGCAAATCCCAATCGATCCAGCGCTTCGGCGAGTGCGCCGAGCGCGCGCGGCGATTCGGGATCGAGCAGCAGCGCCTCACCCAGCCGCGCGACGGCGCGTTCCGGCTGACCGGTCTCGAGATGAATCAGTCCCAGGTTCGTGTAGGTGGACGCATCGCGTGCATCGCGATCGAGCGCCGCTTCGAGCGCCTGGCGGGCTTCGTCACGGCGGCCGGTACTTGCGTAGGCCACACCCAGCACGTTCCGCAGCCGCGCGTCCGCTGGATGGCGGCGCACGGCGGACTCGGCGATGGCCACGGCGTCCGCGGCACGTCCCGCCAGCAGGTATGCCGTCGCCACGTAGTACGGCGACGCCGGACGATCGGCCCACTGACGTTGCAGCTGCTCCGCGAGCGGCTTCAGGCGATCGAGATCACCGAGGTCGGCGAAGAGCGACGCCAGCTGCTCCACCGGCCGCGGGTCCGCCGGGCGGCTGGTGGTGAGCGGCATCACCAGATCGGCGGCTTCCGTCGTCGCGCCCCGGGCCGCCAGCGCGCGGGCGAGGGCGACGCGTGCAGGAACGTTCTGCACCTCGGCGTCGCGTGCGACCGCGTCCCGGAGCAGCGCGAGCGCCGCGTCCATCGTCTTCTCACCCGCCCCGGCCGCGGCGCGTGTCAAACCATCGAGGGCGTCGCCGGCCTCGGGCGCGAGCTGGTGCGCCTTCACGAATGCGTCGTACGCCAGGTCGTACGCCTCGGCCTGGAGGTGCATCTCACCGCGTAATCGCCACGAGACCGGGCCGACGTCGGCACCCGTCGCCTCGCGCACGGGTCGCGGAAGCTCAGCGTCAACCAGAAGGGCACGCAATGCCGCCGCGTTGTCGGTGCCGCCGGATTCGTAGAGGCCCACGGGCGCGCTGAACTCGAGCGCCGTCCGATCGTCGGACTGCAGCGCCGCGCCATGGCCGAACGTTCGCAGTGCGCCGGAGCCGCCGATGTAGAGCGACAGCAGGCTCGCGGCATCGGCCACGCCGACACTCTTCAGGCTGGCCGCGACGCCGGGCCGCTTGAAGCGGGCCGCGAGCTCGTCCAGTTGTCCGTCGAGCGGGCGATCTGACCCGATGAGCAGAAGATCGCCGGCGCCCACGAGCCACATCGTGCCGTGCGGAAACTCGGACGCGAACGTCGCCACGATCGAACGAAGGTCGGCGGGCCGGATGTCGTAGGTGTGCGCCCACTGGCAGAGGACGCCGCCGGCCGCGAGGCGCCGCCGCGCGGCCTGGAAGAACTCGCGCGTGAACAGCGTCGCGACGCCCGCGACCCACGGATTCGACGGCTCCGAGACGATCACGTCGTACTGCGCGCGGCCCAGAAACAGGTGCGTCCGGCCGTCGCCCGCGATCACGCGGGCACGTGGGTCAGCCAGGGCGCGCTGATGGTCGGCTTCGAAGCGCGCGGACGCCTCGATGACCTCGGGCGAGATCTCGAGCACGTCGGCGCGGTCCACGGGATGGCGCAAGGCGCTGCCGAGCGTCACGCCGCTGCCCAGCCCGATGATCGCCACGCGCTTCGGGTTCGGGTGCAGCAGGAGCGGCAGGTGCGCGAGCAGGCGCTGCGTCAGCATGTCGCTCGCGTTCGACGCGTCGATCTTGCCGTCGATCGCGAGCATCCTCGCGCCCGCGGCCCGGCGGACGGTCACCGTCGCGGTGGCGCCCTCCTTGTAGTACCTCGAGCGTACCGGCCGCGAGCGCGGATTGAACGTCGGGCACCCGCAGGTACGACGCGTATTTGTACGCGCCGCTCGAGAGGAGCGCCTGATCCCAGCCCGGCGCGTTCCACGCGATGACGATGCCGGCCGCGCCGGCCGCGGCAAGAACGAGGACGCGCGAGCGCGCGATGCGGCCGGTCGCCGCGACCAGGACCGCGACGAGCGCCGCCAGGGCGACAATCCCGACGATGGTTGCGCGCAGACCGAGCCACGGAATCAGCGCAAAACCCGCGGCGAGCGAACCGGCAATCGCGCCCACGGTGTTCGACGCGTACAGGACCGCCAGGTCCTGCGCCAGCGCCTCGCGCGTGCGCGCCGCGAGACGAACCGCGATCGGAAACAGCGCGCCCAGGACGATCGTCACCGGCAGCAGCAGCGAGGCCGCGACCAGCCCCTGACGCCAGAGCACGGTTCGAAACGACAGACTCGACTGCGCCGCGATCGCCTCGGCCATTTCGACCGGCAACCCGCTGATCCGCCACAATGCGACAGCCGAGGCGACGCCAAAGGCCGCCACCAGGAAGGCGAGCCACGCGTGCGCGTCCCGAATGCGGGCGCTGAGCCGAGCGCCCAGCCACGCGCCCAACCCAAGACCGGTAATGAACGTGGTCAGCATCAACCCGAACGCGTACGTCGTCGGACCGATGACGAGCGCGAGGACGCGCGTCCAGACCACCTCGCTCACGAGCGCCGCGAACCCGGTCACGGCGAGCGTGATGGCGGCGATGGCGCGTGGATCGATGGCGGCCGCAGACGGGCGTCGTGCCTTGGAGGACGGCGCTTTCGAGGATGGGCGCTGAGATTTGCGAGTGCTGCTGGCGGACTTGCCGGCCGGCTTCGCGGGCGGACCGACATCTGATACGGATTGCGAGATGGCCAGGGCTCCAAGCGCCGCGACGACATTCGACGTCACCGCGACCCACAGTGTGGCGCGATGGCCGACGGCCGGGATGAAGACAAACGAAGCCAGTGCGGCTCCAGCCGCCGCGCCGATGGTGTTGCCTGCGTAGAGATCGCCGGCTTCGGCGCCCGCGTGATCGACGCTGCGCAAATACCAGCGCGCTGCAAACGGCAGCGTGGCGCCCATGGCCGCCGCCGGCAGTGTGACCGCAAGCAGGCTCACCGCCAGACGCGTGACGCCGAACCATGCCCCCGCGCCGTCGGCGTAGGTCGTCGCGAGAAGCGGCCGGGCCACGACGATGATCGCCGGCACGAGCGCCGCACAGGCGCCGACGATGAGCTCGAGCAGTCCATACACCTGAAGCGCGCGACGCTCGGAGACGCGTGTGGCGATCGGCCCGGCGAGCGCGGCGCCGATCGCCAGCCCGCCCATGAACGCGGCGAGCACCGTGCTGGCGGCGGCCGTGGTGTGGCCCATCAGCAGCGTGAGCTGCCGGGTCCACAGGACTTCATACATCAGTCCCGCGGCGCCGGAGAGTCCGTAGAGGAGGAGGAAGAGGCGGCGCATCCGGCCTGCCGCGACGAGTCTACCCTTCCAGTGCGCGCCGCGGCGTGAGCCGTTCTCACTTCCCGTGCTGCAAACGCCTTCCTGGATCACGAGACGTGCCGCCGAGCCCGGCAGGTAGCCCGCCAGAGGAAAGTGAGAACGGCTCGTGCAGCTCGCGAATCATGGCGATGACGAGCTCCGGCTGATCGAGCGGAATCCAGTGGCCGCTGTTCGTGGCAATCAGGTGCCGGCCGCGCGTCGAGAGCCGGGCCAGGGCGTCCTGCTGACGACGCCGGTGATCGCCGGGATTCGTGGACGAGATCGTGATCAGCGGAAGGTCGCCGTATCCGCCGGCGGCGGCCTCGAGCGTCTCGGCGGCGCTGACAGGAATCGACTCGATCTGGCTGCCGAGCGCGTCGTAGAACTTCGGCTGCGTCCAGAACCAGCGAAGGGTTCGCTGAGCCTGCGCCGGAAGCCTCCACATCGGCGCAAGCAGCCAGTCCTGATCGGCGCTGGCCCGTAAATCGCCTCGGGATGCCAGCTGAACGATCGCCCGCGCTGGTCGAAGGGCGCCCATCCCGACCAGCGCCGAAACAAGATGCGCAACGCCCCACCTGGCCGCGACGCCGCCCTGACGGCAGAGGCTGACGCCTTGATCGATTCGCACCTGCTCCTTGGGCGCCGGTTTGACCCAGTCCTCAGGATGTGCGGGATCGACGAGCAGGAGCGCGGCGGTCTCGGCCCGGTACCGGGCCGCGAAGATCCGCGTGACGAACCCGCCGAATGAGTGACCGACGAGGAGATACGGTGGCGGCTCGCCCGCGCGCTCGAGCATCCGCTTGAGCTCGTCCGCAAGACGTCCGGCGGTGCGCGGCATGGGACCCGCGTCGCTCCACCCGAAACCGGCGCGGTCGTACGCGCAGGCGCGCGCGAACTGCGCGACGGCGGGCTGGACGAACGTCCAGCTCACCGACGATCCTGCGAGCGCGGCGTCGAACACAACGACGGGCGTGCCCTGACCAGCCGAATGAACGTGCAGCCGGAAGCCGCCGACGTCGACGAACCGGCCGGGCGGCCGGCGAAACGCTCTCACGCTTTCGATCGTGCGACGGCGGCATCCGTCGCGGCAACAATGGCGTCGGCGGATCGATCGATGTCCGACTCGGTCGTCGACCAGTTGCTGATTGAAATCCTGAGGGCGGTCATGCCGTGCCACGTCGTGCCGCCGGCCCAGCACGTGCCGTCCTGCTGCAGCCGCGCGATCATGTCGCGGGTTAATTCTTGATCGGGGGACTTCGTCCCAGGACCCCTAACACGCTCGCTCGCTAACGCTTGCTCGCTTTCGTCCTGTTGAACGCGGATCAGCACCTGGTTCAGGACGACGTCGTTCAGGACGCGCAATGACGGGTGGCGCGACAAGCGCTCCGCCATGCGAGAAGCGAGACGGCACGTCCGCTCGACGAGATCGGCGAGGCCGTCGCGGCCGAGCGTCGCGATCGCCGCGTAGACGGGCACCGCGCGTGCCCGCCGCGATTCCTCGGGCACGAAATCGCGCGGGTCGCGCTCGGCCGCGCTTTCGACGATGTAGGCGGCCGAGAGCGACATCGCGCGCCGGTGCGCCTCCGGGTGCGCGCAGAACGCGACGCCGCAGTCGTACGGCACGTTCAGCCATTTATGCGCGTCGGTCGCGACCGAATCGGCGCGATCCACGCCGGCGACGAGAGGCCGTCGCGGCTCGCTCGCGGCCGCCCACAGCCCGAACGCGCCGTCCACATGGAGCCAGGCGCGGCGTTCGCGGGTGGCATCGGCGATCTCGGCGATGGGATCGAATGCGCCCGTGTTGACGTTGCCCGCCTGCGCGCACACCAGCGCGGGCCCGGTCGCGGCACGCAGGCCGGCCGCCAGCGGCTGCGCGCGCATGCGCCCCTGCTCGTCCGTCGGAATGCGCGTGAGTCGCTCCGCCCCGAGACCGAGCATGCGGAGCGCGGCGAAGATCGTGTAGTGCGACTCGTCGCTGACGAACACGTGAATCGGCGGCGCGCCGAAGAGTCCCTGCGCGTTCACGTCCCAGCCGGCGTCGGCGAGGAGCTTCTGCCGCGCCGCGGCGATCGCCGTGAAGTTGGCCATCTGGCAGCCGGTGACGAACCCGACGCTCCAGGACGCCGGCAGGCCCGCGAGCTCGCGGAGCCATGATGCCGCGACGTCTTCCACCACGGAGATGATCGGCGAGAGCGCATAGATGCCGCAGTTCTGATCCCACGCCGACACGAGCCAGTCGGCCGCCGTCGCCACCGGCAGGCTGCCGCCGACGACGAAGCCGAAATAGCGCGGCCCCTGGCTGGCTATCGTGCCGCGGAGTCCGGCGTCGGCGAGACGATTGATGACCAGGTCGGCCGGTTCCCCGGCGCCAGTCAGCGGCCGGTCGAGCATCTGACGCAGTTCCGCGCTCGTCGCCAGCGCGCGAACCGGCCGGTCCGCCACGCCCTCGAGATACTCGAGCGCGCGGCGGCCGGCGAGGGGGACGGGACTTTTTTCCACAGAATCGGCCCTCCAGGTGCCAGACGTCGCCTGCGACGTCTGGCACCTTGACCCTCTATTCTGTGGAAAAAAGTCCCGTCCCCCTAATACCGGAACCTGAACGCCAGCTGGATGGTCCGCGGGAGGTAGGTGAAGTGGGTGCCGGTGATCTGGCCGAACGTGGTTGCGGTCGCATCCGTCGCCGGAAACGCGTACTGCACCGTATTGAAGAGGTTGTAGACCTCGATGCGGACGCTGAACGCCTGACCGCCGCGCAGCGTGAAGTTCTTGTAGAGCCCGAAATCGACGTTGTCGATGCCGTCGCCGTAGAACGAGTTCCGCGGCACGACCTGGTCGATGCTGTCGCCAACCCCGTAGCGCCGGAACGCTGACGCGGGAAGCACCTGGGTCGATGTGTCGGGATTGTCGACCGACCGGCCGAGCACGGACGGATCGACGAGGACGGGTCGGCCTTCGGCGAACCCGTCGAAGCCGATGTCGATACCCGGCTGCGTCACCGTGAACGGCGTGCCGGACGCGAGCTTGATCACACCCGAGACCTGCCATCCGCCCGCGAGAATCCCGACCAGGTCGTGCCGGTCGCGCCAGAACGGCAGCAGGTAGCTTCCGTTGAAGCTGAACCGGTGCGGCGTGTGGAAGCGTGAGTATCCGCGCGCGTACCGCGCATCCGGACCAAGCTGATTCGTGTCACCGGCGCCAACGAACGTCGCCTCGGACGTGGTGTCCTCGGACTTGCTGCGCGTATAGCTCACCAGGAACTGCAGGCCCCTGCTGAACCGCTTCTGCCATTCGAGCTGAATGCCGTCGTACCAGGACTCGGCGTCATTGCTGACCCTCAGGTTGGTGGTGTAGCGCGGGTCGGGCCGGCGCTCGTTCGTGCGCGGCACCCTCAAACTGATCTCGTTGTCGGCGATGGGCACGGGTACAGGACACGCCGCATTGACCAGGATGTTCGGGAGTCCCGTGCCGGCGCACTGCACGTCGGTGGCAATCCGGTCGATGGTCTTGCCTCTCAGGTCGGGAAACCCGGCCGACGGCGCGTTGTTCGGATGATTGACGACGAGGACCGGACCGTCGAGCGGCGACAGCGGCAGGTTGTCGAGCGCGTACTTCAGCGTATCGAGCACGTGGTTGCCGTTGTAGGTCACGCGCAGGCTCGAATTGAGCGGCAGCATCCGTTCATAGCTCAGGCTCCACTGGTGCGTGTACGGCATCTGGAGGTTCGAGTCCACCGTCGTGATCGTGTGCCGCGTCGCCTGCGGCCCGGGCACGAAGACGAACCCAAGCGTCGGATCCGAGACGTTCAGAATGGCCTCGGTGGGCGTCGTGATGGCGCGGGTGAGCGCATTCGGTGGATTGAACCGCACGGTCGCGCCCGACTGCGAGAACACGGACTGGAACACGCGTCCGTGATAGAGGCCGTACCCGCCGCGCAGCGACGCGGCGCCGGTCTCGGACCCCGTCATCAGCTTCAGCCAGCCGTCGGTCGGCGGCAGCGTCCATGCCGCCCCAATCCGCGGTTCGTAGTTGTCGTCGTCGGCGCCGAATCCGTAGTCGATGCGCCCTTCCTTCTCGTGCGGCGCGGAGACGTATTCGTACCGGAACCCCAGGTTGAGCGTCAGGTCGGGCCGGATGCGCCAGTTGTCCTCGACGTAGACATTCGACTCGTTGATCCGGTTCTCGAGGAAGAACGGTCCCCAGGCCTTCGTGAACGTCGTGACGCATCCGTCCAGGAACGCGTCGTACGCCGTCGCGTAGGTCACACCCCCGCAGACCCGGTCGAAGTTCCAGAAGCCGCGCGAGTTGCTGTCGGCGAAATCATCGAGTTGCTGCCGTCGGATGTCAGTACCGGCCTTCAAGTTGTGGTTCTGGCCGAAGAGCCAGGAGAGGTTGTAGACGAACTGGTTATCCAGCTGATCACGCAGGATGGGGAACGTCCCCGCATTGCCGAGGATCGTGCCGAGACCCGCTGGGCGCCCGACGAACCGGACGATCGGCGTGTCATTGCCGTCGGCGATGTTCACGTTCGTGTCGCGGAGACCGAGGCCGTACCGGAACTCGCCGAACAGGTTGTTGCGAAACGCTTTCGTCCAGGTGAACCCGAGGTTCTGCTGCGTGTTGTCCTGACGCGCCTGCTCGCCAACGATGACGTCGTCCGACTCCAGCAACTGATGGGTGTACCGGTACCGCGCGGTCAGGCTGTCCTGGCCGAAATGCCAGTCGACGCGACCCGAGTGATCCTCGGCGGGCCGGTTGATGCCAATCACCGTCGCGAACGTCCGGTCGCTGCGCGGGTCGTTCGGCGTCACGCCGGTCGGAAACCTCGCGATGATCGATTCGATCCACGCGCGGTTGGCCGGCGTGTTGTTGCCGCGCGTCAGCCGCGGCGTCTGGTCCTGCGACAGGAGGATCTCCCGCGCGTAGTTCTGGTTCCCCTCCAGATTGATGCGATCGAAGCTCACGAACCCGAACAGCTCGTTCCGGCGAATCGGAAACCCGGCGGTCGCGCCGAACTGGTGCCGCTGATTGTCCGGTTTGGCTGCCACGAACTTCGGGAGTGCGGTCAGGCTGTTGCTGTCCTGCAGGTATTCGTACACGTCGCCATGCCACGTGTTCGTGCCGGACTTGGTCTGCACGAGCACGACCGCCCCGTATCCTCGGCCGAACTCCGCGCTGTACGTATTGGTGATGACCTGGAACTGCTGGATCGTCGAAACTGCCGCGCCTTGCCGGTTCTGGTTTTCGGACGAGTCGTCGTTGTTCACGCCGTTGATCTGGAACGTCGTGCCTCGCGAGCCGGTGCCGTTGAAATTGACGGACGAGCCGGACGACGCCGTCGGGTTGTTCTGACCGGAAGTCGGGTTCTCCTGGTATCCGGCGAAGACCTCGGCCAGCGAGAGAAAGCTCCCGGCATTGAGCGTCGGCTTGTCCATGATCTGCTGCGAGGACAACGTGCCTTTGACCTCGGCGTTCGTCGTGTTGATGGGCGGGGCGGCGCCGACGACGGTCACGGCCTCGACGACGGTCGACGGCTTGAGCTGAAAATCGGCGACTCGCGTTTGATTCAGTCCCACCTCGACTTCGTCGCGGACGACCGAGCCGAAGCCGCTGAGCCTGGCCGTGATGGAATACCGGCCGACCGCCAGATACGGCGCCGAGTAGAAGCCAACCTCGTTGGTCGTGAGCTCGCGGGCGACGCCGGTTTCCAGATTCTTGAAGATGACCGTGACGCCGGGCAGCACGGCGCCGGTCGGATCGGTCACCGTGCCCTGCACGGTGCCCGTGACGGTCTGAGCGAGAGCCGGGGTGGACAGCACGCCGACCAGCACGATCGGCAGTACGAACCGAAGCAAGCGCATGGTGCCTCCTGGCGCGCGTAACGCAGGTGTAACGTGGGCCGGAGAATAGTTGTGCTCCCCCCGAGTGTCAATCGGGGGACGGGACTTTTTTCCACAGAATGGGCCCTCCAGGTGCCAGACGTCGCCTGCGACGTCTGGCACCGAGAGCCGCTATTCTGTGGAAAAAAGTCCCGTCCCCCTACTAGGATCACCATCGGCTCCATGCGTCGCATTCTCTTCCTGACGATTGCCCTCTCCACCCTCACCGCGGCGGGTCCTCGGGGCGCGCAGGAACCGGCGTGCGAGTTCGACAGCGTGGACCGAATCGTCGCGGTGGGCGATGTCCACGGCGCGTACGATCAGTTCCTCGAGATTCTCCAGGTTGCCGGCATCATCGACCGGCGGAGCCGGTGGATCGCGGGCAAGACGCATCTCGTCCAGACCGGTGACGTCCTGGATCGCGGCCCCGATTCACGCAAGGCCCTCGATCTCCTCAGAAAACTGGAACGCGAGGCCTCGAGCGCGGGTGGACGGGTTCACGCGCTGATCGGCAACCACGAAGCCATGCGGCTCATGGCGGACATGCGCTACGTGGCGCCCGGAGAATACAAAGCGTTCGTCGATGGCGGCTCCGGCGATGTGCGGCGCGCGTTCATCGAGCAGGCGCCGGAGGAACAGCGGGCGCAGCTCGAAAAAGAGCTCGTACCAGGCATGATCGAGATGATTCGCGCGTTCGGTCCAAAGGGCGAATATGGCGTGCGCATTCGCGCGTCGAACGCCGTCGTCCGCATCAACGGGATTGTCTTCCTCCACGGCGGCATCAGTCCGACGGTCGCGGCCATGCCCTGCGCCGAAATCAACGAAACCGTTCGGCGCGAGCTGTCCGTCGACCTCGAAAAGACGCGCGGCGCGCCCAACGAAAGCTTGACGGCGCGCGAAGACGGCCCGCTCTGGTACCGCGGCCTCGCGCTGGAGCCCGACACGTTCGAGCCGCAGGTCACCGAGATCCTGACGGCCCAGAAAGCGCGCGCCATCGTCGTCGCGCACACGGTTCCGAAGACCGGCCGCATCACCGGCCGGTTCGGCGGAAAGATCTTTATGATAGACACCGGCATGCAGCCCGCGTACGTACCGAACGGCCGCGCGTCCGCTCTCGAGATCCGCGGGGACGTGTTCACCGCCATCTACCGGGACAGTCGCGAAGTCGTCGCTGGAAGTCAAACGGCGGGTGCACGATGACCCGCCTAAAGGACGTGGCATGAGGCCCCCACTCACGTTCCAGATCGCCGTCGTTCTCGTCGCCTCCGTCTTCGCCGCGGCGCCGCTCGCCGGCCTTCCGCCTCAGGCGCGCGGCAAGGCGCCCGACGTCAAGACCGTCTCCGATCCCTGGCCCGACGAAAAGACGCTCGAAGATCGCCGCAAGTCCGCCGAGAACCGGCGCTTGTTCGAGGGGACCGATCCGCTGCCGATCACCATCACCGCGGATTTCCGCGCCGTGCAGCGCGACCGCGATCCAAAAAGCCTCAAGACCTTCCCGGCGACCGTCACCGTCCCCACCGACAACGGCGGCACGACGACGGTTCCGATCCAGATTCGCACGCGCGGCCACTCACGCCGCTTACGTCAGACGTGTGACTTCGCGCCGTTACGCCTCGAGTTCCCCAAGGACGACGTCCGCAAGACCGTCTTCGAAGGCCACGGGCCGCTGAAGCTGGGCACGCACTGCCGACCCAACAACGAGTTCGAGCAGTACGTCCTGCGGGAGTACACGGTCTACCGGATGTACAACCTTCTGACGCCGTATTCGTTCCGCGCGCGGCTGGCGAAAGTGACGTACGTCGATCCCGCGCAGAAGAAGACCGTCGAGAGCAAGTACGGCATGTTCATCGAGGACGATGACGACGTCGCCAAGCGGATGATGGGCCGGATTACCGAGCAGCAGGGTCTGCTCTTCCACAACGCGCACCTCGACACGATCACGCTGATGACGCTCTTCGAATACATGATCGGCAACACCGACATGTCGATGGTCAAGCAGCACAACGTGCGGATCGTGCAGACACCCGCGAACTATTTCCCGATCCCCTACGATTTCGATTATGCCGGACTGGTGGACACCACGTATGCGGTTGCCGACACCAAGCAGTTCGGGATTTCGTCGGTCCGGGATCGGCTGTACCGGGGACCCTGCAAGACCGCGGCGGAGCTGGAACCGTTCTTCGTCAAGATGCGCGCGGTCAAACCCGACATCATGGCGCTCTTCGAAGCCCAGCCCGACATGACACCTGCGTACCGCAAGGACGCACAAAAGTATCTCGAGGACTTCTACAAGACGATCGACCGCCCGGGCGCGGCCAAAACCGCGTTCATCGACAACTGCGACAACCGGCGCGGCATGTAAACGGCGGCTGCCGGACGGGGCGCTCGCGCTGCTGGCCCTCACTCCCAGCCCGACGTGGTGCGCCCATCGAACAGATCCGCTCGTCAGCCGTCTTCAACCTCGCAGTAGAGCGGCGCCGACAGAGGGCGCCGAAGGCGCTGCTGCCCCAGTTCACCGCGAAGAGCGCCGCGCCGAAAACGCTCCATCCGGCCACTCGGGGGCACGCATCGTGCATCTGAAACTGGTGGAGGGGATTGCAATGCCAGAACAGAGAACATTGCAGCGCGCCCGGCGTGACAAACGCAAAGGCAAGTCACCGTCGACACAGGCCGGCGAGTTCGTGCGAGAAGAGATCCACCACGTGCGCGAAGGGAAACATGGCGCCGCGTCGGCCAAACAGGCCATCGCGATCGGGTTGGTCGAAGGCCCGGCGCGCAGGCGTCGATTTGCCGCCACCGAAAACGGGCTCCGCACGTACGAAGAAGCAGGCGGCTCGCGAGAGCGCGGCGGGCAGACGGAAGCGGTCCACGCGGAAGTCCACCCGGCGAGCGCGCGCGTCGCTACGACGACTTCGTCGGGAAGGACGTTCGGCCGCGAGTCATCGCGCGCTGGCGCGTCAGGCCCGGAAGGCGGCGCGCCGGCGCGGCGCCCGCGCGCGGTCCCGGAGCGCGAAGCGTGCGGCGAAGACGCGGGGAGCGGGACGCTGACAGGCCGCTCGAGAACGCGGCCTGAACTATGAACTCAGAACGCTCGAACTTCGAACTGAAAACACGGTGTGATCCCTTGCGGATCGAAGTTCGACCGCAGAGTTCGACGTTCGAGCCACGTTGTTTCCACGAGCCTCAGATCGACCTCAGCGTCGTGACCGGATCCACCTTCGCGGCGCGCCGGGCCGGGAGCCAGCTGGCCAGCGCGGCTGAGACGAGGAGCATAACGGCGACGCCGGCAAACGTGGCTGGATCGGTCGGCCCGACGCCGTACAGCACCGCCGTCAGGAACTGACCGAGCAGCCACGCGCCGGCGAGCCCGATGACGAGTCCGGCCGACGTGAGCAGCAGGCCCCGCCGGACGAATGACGCCGCGACATCCAGAGGCCGCGCGCCCAGCGCGATCCGGACGCCGATCTCGCTCCTCCGCTGCTGGACCAGGAACGACAGCACGCCGTAGATGCCGACGGCGCCAAGCAGAAGTCCGACGCCGCCGAACGAGAGCAGGAGCACGGTGACCAGTCTCGGTCGCGCCAGCGCGCGGCTGACGGACTCGTCGAACGTGAAAATGCCCGTAATCGGCTGCTGCGGATCAATCGCCCACACCGCGCCGCGAATCGCTCCTGCCATGGCGAGAGGATCGCCCTGCGTCCGCGCCACGATCGTGGTCTTCACGCGCGAGTTCTGAAGATTGTGCAGATACATCGTCGGCCGTGCCAGGCTCGGCCATCGCGACCTGCCGGATGTCGTTGACGACGCCGACGATCTCGACCGGATTGTTCGCGCCTCGAAGCACGCGCTGCCCCACCGCCCGCGCGCCCGGAAAGAACTGTCGCGCAAACGCTTCGTTCACGACGATCACGAACGGCGCGCCGAAACGATCCTGCGGCGTGAACTCGCGCCCGTCCACGATGCGCGCGCCGATCGTCTTGAAGTAGCCGTCACTCACGTGAATCGTGGCGGCGCTGGGCGCGTCTTGCCCAGCGGGCACGGGCCGGCCCGGAATCACGAAGCCGTTGCGCTCGCCGTTGCCGCGCAACGGCGGATCTTTGACCGCTGCCGCGGACACGATGCCGGGCAGCATCCGCACCTGCTCGATGACCTGGCTGTAGAAGCGCGTGTACGGCGCAGGACTGGGACGCGGAGCCGGCGCGCCTGGGACGGCCGGCGGCGGCGGTGGAGACGGATACCGCGCCGTATTGATCGTGAACTGGACGGCAATCAGCTTGTCGGGCTGGAAGCCGGGATCGACGTCCATCAGCGCGATGAAACTGCGACCCATCAGTCCGGCGCCCACGACGAGAATGACGGCGAGCGCGACCTCCGCGACGATGAGTCCCGTCCGCAGCCGTCCGCTGTCGGCACCGACCGCGCCGCGCCCGCCTTCGCGAAGCATGTGGTGCACGTTCAACGACGACGTGCGCCAGGCCGGTATGAGGCCGAACAGGAGACCCGTGAGGACGGACAGGAGAAGCGAGAACGCAAGAACGGTCGCGTCGAGCCGAACCTCCGACGCTCGCGGGAGCTCGCCGGCCGCAAGCGCGAGCAGACCTGACGTCAATCCCACCGCAACGGCCAAACCGGCGAGGCCCCCGCACACGGCCAGCACGAAACTCTCGGTCAGGAGTTGCCGTACCAACCGGCCGCGCCCCGCGCCCAGAGCCATCCGCACGCCGATTTCGCGTCCACGTCCGGCCGCGCGCGCGAGCTGCAGCCCGGCCAGGTTCACGCAGGCGATGAGCACGACAAATCCGACGGCGCCGAGCAGCACGAGCAGTGGCCGCCGGACGGCGCCCGTCACCACGTCGTGCAACGGCACCACCGTCGTGCTGTCCCACGCGCGATCTTCGGGATACTGCTCGGCCAGCCGTGTCGCGATGGTGTTCATCTCCGCCTGCACGGCTTCTTGCGAGATGCCCGGCTTCGCGCGCGCCACGACCGCCAGCGTCCGTACCGGCCGGATCCTGGGAATGCCCGAATCGGGAATCGTCGAATACGGCACGAACACGTCGGCGCGATCCGTCGGGAACCGCATCTCGGGCGGCAGCACGCCGATCACTTCGTACGGCGAGTCGCCGAGGGTGAGCGACGTCCCGACCACGGCGGGCGACGCGCCGAACTCGTTCACCCAGAACTCGTGCGAGAGGAGCACGACCCGATCGCGGCCGCCCCGAACCATCTCCTGCTCCCGCGGCTGCCGGCCGTGCAGGACCGGTGCGCGGAGCGCCGTGAAAAAGCCCGGCGTGAAGAACACGACGGAAAGACGGCGCGGATCGCCCCGCCCGATGAGATCGATCCCGGTCGATCCTTCCGCGTAGAAATACCCGCCAATGTCTTCGATCTGCCGGCGCTGCGCGCGCCAGTCGTCGAGGTCGACCGCCGAGACCGGAGCCTGCAGCAGGTCGGCGGACCGGTTCGCGGAGTACACCGCGTAGAGGTCGGCGGCATCCGGAGAACGGCAGGGGCCGGAAGATCACGCTGTTGACGATGGAAAACATCGCGGTATTCGCGCCGATGCCGAGCGCCAGCGTCAAAACGGCCGCCGCGGCAAATCCCGGCGACGCCTTCAACCGGCGAAGCGCGTACTGCACGTCACGCTGAGCGTCCCACATGTAGTCCCTCCGGCGTTTCCGCCGTTCGGTGCGGCGATCGATGTGCTGCATGTACCGGCGCGCGTCATCGAGGTCGCCGAATTCCCGGCGCGCCTGGCTGATCGCGGCCGGCCTGGACAGGCCGCCTTCCACGAGCTCTGCGACGCGCGCGTCGAGGTGAAAGCGCACTTCCGCGTCCACGTCCTCGCGGATGTGCGCGGGCGACCGCCACGGGAACTGAAAGATGCGGCGCATTACCTGGGCCCGAGCACGCTCGCGACCGCCGTGGCATAGCGTCGCCAGGCCAGCGCGTCCTTCCGCAGTCGGCGGCGCCCGGCGGCGGTCAACCGGTAATAGCGCGCGCGACGGTTGTTCTCCGACATGCCCCACTCGGCGGAGATGCAGCCGGCATGTTCGAGCCGATGGAGCGCCTTGTAGAGCGGCGCGTCCTCGATGGTGAGCGCCCCGCTCGTACGGTCGCGCACCCAGCGCGACACCGCGTACCCGTGTTGAGGCCCGGCCGCGAGTGCCTGCAGGACGAGCACGTCCAGCGTGCCCTGCAGCAGATTCATTCGGTCCTGGTCCATCGTGTACACGCTTACGACGCTGCCGGCGGCAATCTGGTTCCCCTTACCTGGGAAGGGGTCAGAAGCAGGCCGCTGAAAAACGCGAACTTCGGCGAAAAACGCCCATGTTCCACAGTTCGCAGTTCGCAGTTCGAAGTTCGAAGTTCAGGTTGCTGGGTTTTACAGCAACCTGCCTAGGCCCCGAGTCCGCGCACGGTGCCCCTGAGCGTGATGACCGGCGCCTGCCGGAAGAGCTCGGCCGCTTCGGCCGGCGAGGGGAACGGGCGATTCGGCAGCGCGCGGGCGAAGATCTCGAACGGGACGACCGCTCCGCCGAACGGATCCGGACGAATGCCGACGTCGTTGGGACCGACGAGCTTGATCTGGTGGTCGTCAATCGTCTGCGGTTCGAGCCACCCCGTGCAGAACGTCAGCGAGATCAGATCTCCGGCGCGGACAAAGAAATACATGTCGCGAACCGCGTCCTTCGAGAGGCTGGCGCGGGCAGCGTGCTCATCCCGCAGGCTCGCCATCGTCTCGAAAAACGCGGTCCACTGACCGTCGCCCCGGTACCGGCTGTATACCTGGATGGCGTGTTCGGCGACCAGCGCCGCGGTGGTCGGATCGTTCGAGAGCCGTTGCACCGCGCGCGGCCACACTCCCTGCCGGACGCTGGCGGGCGCCGAGATGAAATCAAGGATTTGGCCGTTCGCCTCGTCCACCAGCGGCGCCGAATCGACCTCCCGCCAGCCGACGTCGTGCTCGGAGACGGCGCGCAGAATCGACGCCCGTCGCGGAGCGTCGCGGAGGCCACGGGTCGCCCAGACGTCCATGATCCGTCCGGCCAACGCGGCGTGATCGGGCTGCGTGATGAGCAGACTGGAGGAGGCGTAGGAGCGGACAATCATGGGGCCGGTCCTGTATTCGATCAGCGTACGCGCCAGACCAGCTCGCGCGCACGCGAATACAAGCCCGACCCCAGAGCTACGTGGCGCGCAGCCGGGGGGACGGGACTTTTTTCCACAGGTTTCCACAGATAGGGGACAGAGCTCGAACCCGAGATCTGTCCCCTTCCTGTGGAAACCTGTGGAAAAAAGTCCCGTCCCCCAATTCGTCTGAGTGAGGCGAAATAGCGCCGCGGTCATTGCAAGGCCCACACCAGCGGGACGCATCAGGACTCGCGCGGCCTCGCGTTCATCGCGCGTGAACCCGTCGGCGCGGTCACCGAACAGCGGTAGCCAGCGGCTCACTTTGAGTTGCCGGCCACCGACAGTAGGTCTCTACCTGTCACGGGACTTTGCGGGTCGAGCGAGACGTTCCTCAGCCGGCTGACGACGCTCATGATTTCCGGTTCGGGTGGCTGGTCTGGCCACGATCTCGCTCGACAGGTCCGTCAGGCTCCCGGCCGAACGCACCGGCAACCTTGCGCGCAGACGGCATCGATCGATCGGGGTACCGGCTGCGGCTCTCCTTCTGTGCGATCGACCGGCTGCCGGCCTTGTGGGATGTGTGCCGGTCCCGGCGATCCTCGAGCGGCTGCTCGCCGACCCTGCCAGCCGCGTCGGCCGGCGGCGGCGACCCGGAATCGAGCGGCGGATGCGCCTGTCGATCGCGAGCTTCGTCTTCCGGGGACTGGCGATTGCTGATGCCCGTCTGTCGAGCCATGGTCACCTCGCATGCGGCGCGCGTGCGCCGTCATGGCCGAAGACAGCAAGACCCGGACCACGGCCGCTTTCCAACCGTCTACAATCAACTCAGGAAGATGCGCGCGCATGCCCACGTGTTTCTGCTCTCGCCCGCGTATTGCGGCGGCCGGCGTGCGGGCATGCTGCTCAGCCCGGGCGCCGCGTCGGATTTGGCCGTCAGCCTGCGGTCGGGTTCGCTGACGCTCGGCGACGCCTTCACGTTCCTGAGCGGCCTGTATTTTCGCGGGAAGCTCACCTACGCGCGGGCGTTCGCCCGCGCGGCGTCGGAGGGAAGCCCCGGCACGATGATCATCACGCCCACCCGGGGGCTCATGACGCCGGAGGCGCCGGTGTCCGCGGATCTGCTCCGGGAATTTGCCGGCGTTGACGTCGCCGCCGACGATGAGCGGTACCGCATCCCGCTCGAGCGCGATTTGGCTCGGCTGTCGGCGGAGTTGCCGGAAGGATCCCGCGTCGTACTGCTCGGGAGTATCGCCTCCGACAAGTACGTGTCCGTGCTGATTCGCGCGTTAGGAGAACGTCTTCACTATCCGCCGTCGTTCATCGGCCGGGGCGACATGAGCCGCGGTGGTCTGCTGCTCCGCAGCGCACGAGCGTCAACGGAGCTCGAATACCAGCGGCTCGAATCAGACACCGTGCGCCGGGGCCGTCGTCCGCCGAAGCTCGCGCCGCTCGCGCCGGCGCCCGCGATCGTCCGACGTCGATCACTTCGGCTCGAACGCGTGCTCTGAGACACGGCCTCGCCCCGAACTCGTGGACGTCGCGCGGCGCTCGGACCAGCGGCGCGTTCACTGCTTCTTCAGCACGACCGTCACCGGCCGCGCGCCGTCGGCCCCGGCGACCATTGTCTCGAGCGATCCATCCGGCAGCTTCGAGTAACGAATCATCTTCGGAAAGTCGTGCGCCGGATTCTCGAACGTCGCGCTGTCCGGCGTGACTTTCGTCAGCGTGAAATCGGTCGGAGGCATGCGGGCGTTGGGCATCGCGGTGTACACGAGCCCGCCGTTGCGCTCGACGATGCAGAGGAACTCGAACGCGGTCATGGCGTTGTTCCGCATCGTCCGTGAGATCGCGAGCATCGATCCGCCGGATGGCGGAGTCCAGCGCTCCTCCACCACCGAGTTGGCCCCGCCAACCCAGACCCCGCCGATCCAGGCCACGTCGGCAATCGTCGCGGTGGCTGGCGTCGCGCCGGTCCCGGCCGACGCGGCCGGCGCCGGGACCTGCTCCGCCGATTTCTTGTACACGGTGGCGACCGCGCGGCTCTGCCCGGCCTGCGTCATCGTGCCCTCGACGACCAGCGTGTCCGGCGCCTCCAGGCGGAACATCCGTTTCACGCTGAGCTTCGTCGCGTTGCCACCCGGCGAGATCATGCCGACGGTCGAAACCGCGATGGCGTCGCCATCGCGCGCCGCGGTCTCCACCATGAAGGACTCACCCTGACAGGTGAGACTCGGCAGTTTCGTCTTCACTTCCCGTCCATCGAGTGACAGCGTCGTTTCGACGGATGTCTCCCGGATCGTGCGCGTGAGCGACAGGCTATCACCGGCATGTTTGATGGCGAACCGGGGACCGAAGACCGGACTTGGCGCCGCGGCGACCCCGGCAGGGGCGTCCTTCACGGCGGTCCACGTGCCGGAAAAGTCGCGCGATTGATGCACCAGCTCGGCGCCGCTCAGTGAAACGACGCTCGCGAAGACGATCAGAATGGTCAGATGGCGCACGTCAACCTCCCCCGGCCTCGGGCCGGTTCGGGCAATCTAGTTCGATTTTGAAAGGGTGACTAGGAGAAACCCGACATGGGTCGATTCAGCAAAAAAAACGCCGGCGTCCAGTGGACGCCGGCGGTGCATGAAGGCCGGTCAGGTCTGGTTAACAGGTCTGGTCAATAGGTGAACACGATGCTGCCCGCGATCCGGTGGCCCTTCCGGTTTTCCTGGCCGAAGAACACCGGTGCCTCGTCCTTGCTCTTGATCATGATGAGGCGATAGTCGCCACGCAGGCCCCAGTTCGACGAGGCGAACCAGCGGACGCCGCCGCCGATGTTGCTCGTGAAGTAGGTCTCATTGCTCGTCACGCCGAGGTTCTCGACGTCCGCCGCGTTGAACATGGTCAGCGCGCCGGCGCCGCCCGCGAGGTACGGCACGACCCGGCGGTCGCTTCCCCACGGATTGACGATCACGTTCCCGGAGTACGTCAGCATGTTGGGTGTTTTCTGGTCCGCCAGGAGTGCGCCCTTGAACGTCACGTCCTGACGCATCCCGATGGCGAACGCGACGTCGCCTTCGATGCCGACCCACCGGTTGATGTTGCCGGCCACCGTGCCGCCAAGTCCATAGTTCCGGAACTTGGGTTCGACGTCGGAGCTCGACGGCATGAAGAACAGGCCGCCGATCGGCGCCGCCGTCACTTCGACCCGGCCGGCGCCGGCAGATCCGGTGGTTTCCTGAGCGATGGCCGTTCCCGCCGCAATCGTGAGGACGCCAATCGTCATCAGTGTCTTACGCAACATGTCACCTCCTCGCCGACCCACAGTGCGTGTTGGTGCAAGGTCGGCTCCAACGCCTGGTGAACAGTGCAGAAAACCCCGGCATGGATGGTTCCGCCGTGCTCACGAAAGTGAGGCGCCGCGTGCGTACAAACGGCGATTGTTTACGCAAATTGCGACAGCGCGAAAAGGAATAATCTGTAATTGGCCGGGAAAGGGGACAAAACGTGCAAACTTTTGGACTCCGGGAGGAAGACTTTCTCACACGGCCCGGTCTAAAATGCGATCGCTGAACGGCAAGAGTGTTGCGAAGATCTCGGCCGTTCACCCGCAGAGCACGGTCTGGAAGATTGCACGACTGTGAGCGGGCGGCAGAAACAGGACTGTCATGAACGTCTTCCTTCGTGTCCTCTACCTGTGTTTGGGCGGTTGTAGTCATCGGCATACGTACCGCGAGCGTCGAGCGCTTCACGGAACCGAGGTCATGCACTTCGTCTGTGAAGACTGCGGCTACGCGGTGCCGGCAGTGAGCCGTACGGCGGACGAACATCGGCACGCGGTCGAAGAAGGCGCGATCCGCAAAGCGACCGTCAAACGCCAACCGGCCGATGTCGTCGCGATCAACGGCCGCCGTCGCGCGCGAAACGACGAACGGCGCCGTCCGGCGTCCTGAGCCATCGGGCGTTCCGGCTCCGGCCGGAACGCCTCACACGTTCACGGTGAACAGCCGGAACGGCCGTTCTGGTTGAACACGCCGCAGCAAGGGCAACGACACATTGAACACGGGGACGTCTTTCGTCGTCCGGCCTTCGGGCCGGCCGTGATGGGCGTGGCCGTGGAAAACCGCCTGCACGGGGTAGCGATTCAACGGCTCCTCCAGGCGGCTGGACCCCAGGAACGGATAGATCTCGAGCGGCTCACCTTCGACGGTCGACGCGACCGGGGCGTAGTGAAGGATCGCCAGCCGGCTGGGTGACGAGACGCGAGCCAGCGCCGTTTCGAGCTTCAAGGCCTCGCCGATCGCCTCCTGAACGAACTGCTTGATCATCGCCTCGCCCCAGGCACCGAGCGCCCGGGGACCGAATCCGCCGCAGAACCCTTTGGCCCCTGCGACGCCCACGCCGAGTACGTCGCACGCGTCACCGTCGAGCACGGTGACGCCGGCGTCGGTGAGAATCGTCTGCAGTTCCGGCGCCTGAAGCGACTCGTGGTCGTGGTTGCCGAAGACCGCCACAACGGGCATTCGCAGCCGCTGGCGAATCTCGCGCGCGAGGCCGCGAGCCTCGTCCGGCAGACCATGGTCGGTCAGGTCGCCGCACAGCAGAAGCGCATCGGCGCTCGCGGTGATGTCGTCGAGCACTGGACGGAGCGATTCCGGATCGTGCCTCCCGTAGTGAAGGTCGGCCACGGCGGCAAAGCGAACTTGCGACGGGGTCGGATCGGGGCTCGGCACCGGGCAATGATCAGCAAGAGACATGCCCTTTTATGCCGCCGGAGGACTCGAGGGCCCGTCCCGCTGCCCGGGAACGCGGCCGGTCCGCTGGTATGCGACTTGCCACCGTCAGTGCGGTGAGTCATACCACCTTCTACCGGGCGGTGCTGCGCGCGCTCAAACAGGCGGACGTCGAGTTCATGATCGGCGGCACCTACGCGCTCGCCCGGTACACGGGCATCGATCGACGGACCAAAGATCTCGATCTGATGATCCGCCGCGGCGACTGGTCGGCGGCGGCCCGCGCGCTGCGCGCCGAGGGCATCTACACGCGGTTGTCCTTCCCCCACTGGCTGGGCAAAGCGCTGAGCGGCAAGTCCCAGGTGGACATCATCTTCAGCGGCGGCAACGGGCTCACGCGCGTCGACGACGAGTGGTTCGCGCGCGCGGTCCCGGCACGCGTGCTCGGCTTCAACGTGCTGCTGACCCCGCCCGAAGAACTGCTCTGGTCGAAGTCGTTCGTGATGGAGCGGGAGCGCTATGACGGCGCCGACGTCCTGCACCTGATCCTCGCGCGCGCCGAGACGCTCGACTGGGAGCATGTGTGCGATCGATTTCGCGATCATGAGGGCATCCTGCTTTCGCACCTGTTCCTGTTCAGATACGTCTACCCCGGCGAGGCCAGCCGGCTGCCCTTCTGGCTGATTCCGCAGCTCCTCGAAGCCCGGGATCCGAGCGGCACGCGCGCGGCGCGCCTGTGCCGGGGCACGCTCGTCTCACGCGCGCAGTATCTGGTGGACGTCGAGAAGTGGGGTTACTCGGACGCGCGGCGCCCGCCGTTTGGATCGATGACCGACAAGGAATACGCGATCTGGACAAACGCGATCGCGCAGCATTGGTCGCGCCGCCCGCCTCCGCGGATGCGGCGGCTGTCGAAGGCCGGCTAGACGCTTATCTCCCGCGCGGCACCGCCGGCTCGAGCTTGGCAGCCCAAAGCCCGCTGTTGAAGTCGGTGAAGAGGACGTGCCCCTTCCACGGCATCGCGTTCATGACGAAGGGCGCGTTGGCCGTGTAGCCTTCCGGATCGTACGGCTTGAAGACCGCCATTTCGCGTCCCTGATCGTAGAGGTTGCCGAGGAGCATCCCGGACACATCGACGACGCGCACCCCGCCGTCGTAGTACGCCTGATAGAGGATGTCGTCTTCCACGATGATGTCGTGCGAGCCGTAGTCTTCGAGGTGATAGCGGCCGACCTTGCGCGGATTCATCGGGTCGGTGAAATCGATGATGTGCGTGTAGCCGCCCGACGTCTGGGCGATGCCACCCTTCGGCGGTCCGCCACCCGGCGAGGAGAGGCTGTAGTTGGTGCCTTCCCACGCGCGGCCCCGCCGGCTCATTTCCTCGTCGCCCGCGAAGACGTACACCCTGCCGGTCGATTTCTGGACGTACGGATAGACCTCGTGGCCGCTGTTGATCGGGAACGCGGCGATGAGCTTCGGGGCCTTGATCGTGCCGCCGTACTTGCCGTTGCCGACGTCCACGACGACCGTCCCGACGCCGCCCTGCGCGGAATACGCAATGCCGTCACGGACCCACAAGTCGTGCAGTCGCGCGTTGGGATGTCGATATTCGCTCACGTAGGCCGGCTTGGTGATGTCCTCGGTGTTGATGATCACGTACTTCGATCCGCCCGAGACGGCGAACAGGTGATCGTTCGTCGCGAACATGTTGTGCACGCCGCCGGTGAGCTCCACGTCGAACGTCGAGGCGATCGTCGGTTTGGCGGGGTCCGCGAGATCGAGGATGACGACGCCGTTCACGCGGTTCGACGCGCCCTCGCGCGACATCACGGCGTACCGCGCGTCTGGTGAGACGGTGACGTCGTTGATCGTCCGCGCGTCCACCTTCACCGAATGTGTCCGGACGATGTTCGTGAGATCCGTGATGTCGAAGATGTGCGCGTACCCGTCGCCGCCCCAGGTCCCGACGATGCAGTAGTCGCGCCCGTCCTTGCCGGTGTACGGCCAGAGGTCGGACGTGTGCGTGTCGCGGATGATGCCACGGCCGGTGACCGTGATCCGGCGCCGGACGTCGCGCGGCGTGACCTCGATCGAGTGTCGGGCGGTCGCGGAGCCTGACGTCGCGAGGATCGTGAAGACGCCCGGATAATTCGCGACGAACAGGCCGTTGTCGATGATGCCGGGTCCGCCGGGCGCCTTGTTGGTGTTGCCCTCGGGCGCGGTGTAGGTGTAGCTCCACGTGATCGGGGCGTCGGCGACCGCTGACCCGTCTGCGCGCTTCGGCGCCCCGTTCAGTTTGATCACGTCACCCGTCCGCAGCGTCGTCTCCGGAATCGCGAGCTCGATGTTCGCGACCGGATTCGCAGCCACCGTGTGCGCCCGCGTGGCGCTCACGCCTTCGACCGTCGCCGTGATCGTGACCGATCCGGCCCTCAGGCCCGTGACGTTGCCGAACCGATCGACCGTCGCGATCGACGGATCGGAACTGCGCCACTCGGCCACGATCGGGGACCGCTCGGTGCCGTCCGCGTGCGATCCTGTCGCGCGGTGCGCCAGCGTGACGCCGCTGTAGAGACGGCCCGGTTCAGCGGCGATGTCGAGCTTGGCGAGGGCGGGCCAGGCGATCGTGATCGGAATCTCTATCGTGACGGGCGGTGCCCCGGCCGCGCCCGCGGCGACCGCGGTGGCCGTGAACGAACCCGCCCGGAACCCGGTCAGCTTGCCGTCGGTGTACGACCCCGCGCCGCGCGGCAGGTTGACGCGCACGAACGCATCGGGGATCGGCTTGCCGGCCCCATCGTACGCCGTGATCTTGAGCTCGACCGACTCGCCGGTCCGAAGCGTGAGCTTGGCCGGCTCGGCGACGAGCTTGGCGACGGGCGTCGCGGCCGTTTGACCGGCGGCCTGGCCGCCCGCGCCCTGTGCGGCGAGCGCGATTCCCAGGGACATCATTGCCCCAACGCCCAGCATGACGTGACAGACGGTACGTGCTACCTTCATGGAAATCGCTCCAGACAATTTGTGAGAATGCCGACATGATGCCAGACGCCCCCCTGCCCGGCAACAGAATCATTCGTCGCGCCGTGAGGTGTGCCTTCGTCGCGTGCGGCTTCATAGGCGCCGCCAGCCTGTCGGCCGATCAGTCCGGTGCCCGGCCGGCGCCGAAACCCGTGAATACGTACTGGGTGTATGTGGGCGCCGAATCAGCTGACTTCATCCACCGGATACGGTTTGGGCCCCAGGGCACCGTGGTGGAGCGGACGACCCTCATCGGGGAGTTGCCCAATGAGATGGAAGGCCCGCACGGCCTGGTAATCTCGCCTGACGGGAAATACCTCTACATGACCACCGGCCACGGACGGCCGGACGGCAAGCTCTGGAAATACGAGCTCGGGCCGGACGCCGACACGCTGGTCGGCGAAGGGATCTCGCTCGGCTTTTTCCCGGCGTCGATCGACGTCACGCCTGACGGTCTCTATTCGCTTTCGGTGAACTTCAACCTGCACGGCGACATGGTCCCGTCGACGGTGTCGGTCGTGTACACGCCTGACGGCACCGAGGTCGCGCGGGTCGTGACGTGCACGATGCCGCACGGCAGCCGTGTCGATCCCGGCGGCACCCATCAGTACTCCACCTGCATGATGGACGACCAGCTCGTCGAGATCGACACCCGGAAGTTCGAGGTCTCCCGCCGCTTCTCGGTGGCGAAGGACAAGGAAGGACCGATCGCGGCGGCCGCCGCCGATCCACACGCCGGCCACGCGGCGCCGGCGGGCGCTGCGGCGCCGAAACCGACCGTCGATCCCGCGGAAGTTGGCTATCGGGCCGGAGAGCGCCACGAGATGGTGCCCGCGACGTGCTCCCCAACCTGGGCGCAGCCGTCGGCCGATGGCCGGAAGATTCTCGTCGCGTGCAACAAGGCCGATGAGATTCTCGAAGTGGACCGCGATTCCTGGTCGATCACACGCCGTCTGCGAACGGGTCGCGGCGTCTACAACCTCGCCGTCACGCCCGACGGCAAGCTGCTCGTCGCCACCTTGAAGCAGGGCGGCATGGTCGAAGTCTTCGACCTCGCGAGCGGCAAGAGCGTGTGGCAGACGAAGACCTCGACCACGCTCGCGCACGGCGTGGCGGTGAGCCCCGACTCGCGCTACGCCTTCGTCAGCAGCGAAGGCGTCGGCTCCGCACCGGGCAAAGTCGATGTCTTCGATCTCCGCGCGCTCGCCCGCGCCGGCGCCGTCGACGTCGGACAGCAGGCGAGCGGGATCGCATTCTGGAAGATGGGAAAGTAGAGCAAGGCTCAAAGGCGGAAAGGCTAAAAGGCTGAAAGGCCACTCAAGAGCAAAGAGCCTCTAAAGACCGAAGTCTGACATGCTCAAAGAGCGGTTAGACGGGCTGGACGATCCTGCGTGAACGCTTTGGCCGAGCCTTTGAGTCTTCGACGCACCGACCACCGCCCCTGGCCGATGCCTGCGACGCCGTGGCGATGGCGTCAGGTGTGGCACGACCTCCTCTTCATGCATTGGCCCGTTCCCGCCGCGATCGTGCGGCCGTTCGTGCCTGACGCGCTCACGATCGACGAGCGGGGCGGATCGGCGTGGCTCAGTCTCGTGCCGTTCCATATGACCGACGTCACGCTGCGCGGCCTGCCGGCGTTGCCGTGGCTCTCGGCGTTCGCGGAGATGAACCTGCGCACGTACGTGACGTTCGAAGACAAGCCGGGCGTCTGGTTCCTGCGCATGGACGCGGCGCGCGCGCCTGCGGTCCTGACGGCTCGGCTGGGGCTTGGGCTTCCCTATGTCTGGAGCGCGATGCGCGTCACCGCCGACGGCGCCCGCGTGCGGTACCGATCCGTGCGCCGCGACGCGGTCTTCGACGGCCGCTATGGACCGACCGGTGACGCGGCCGAGCCTGTGCGCGATTCACTCGAAGCCTTTCTCACGGAGCGGTACTGCCTCTACACCGTAATTGCGCGCCGTCTGGCGCGTTTGGAAATTCATCATGCGCCTTGGGCGCTCCAGCCGGCGGACGCGACGGTGACCACCAATACGATTCCCGCCAGTTTGAATCTGCCGGGACCGATCGGTCAGCCGCTGATGCAATTCTCACGGCGCCAGGACGTCGTCGGCTGGGGCCCGGGCGTCATACTGCGGCACCTCGGAGGTTCGGCCCTGCCGCGGGCGAGCTCTTGATGTTGCAGTGCATTATCCAGTTCAATGGAGTACCGGCCACGCGGCTGTCATGGATGAGCCATGGCGTCGCTCACGAGGAATACCATCGCGGCCAAATCGCGTTGTGCGCGCGGGTTACTCGGGCACGTGCCCGCGCCCACGCCGCTGATTCAGGGGCCGCCGGCTCAGTGAGGAACTGGGTGCGAAACCTGCCCTGCAGGGGGACCATCCAAGCGAACGCATGGCCACGATCTCCACGGCACTCGATCGGCAGTCTCTCCTCGACTGGTACACGCGGAATCGCGAGCGATCGAAGATGCTCTTCGATCTCGTCGGGGACGAGGCCTACTACACGCGGCCGATCTCGCTCCGCCATCCGCTGGTGTTCTACGAAGGGCACCTGCCGGGATTCAGCTTCAACACGCTGGTGAAGCGCGGGCTCGGCCAGCCGAGCATCGATCCTCATCTCGAGGCGTTGTTCGCGCGCGGCATCGACCCGCACGAATCCGACGCGGGAGGTGACGCGGACGCGCGCAAGGGATGGCCTTCGAGAGAAGAGGTCCGGCGGTTTGCCGAGGAAGCCGACCGCCGCGTGCTCGCGGCGCTGGCCGACGCCGACATCGAGAAACCGGGAGACCCCTTGCTCGACCGCGCGGAAGCGGCGTACGCCATTCTCGAACATGAAGCGATGCATCAGGAGACGCTCCTGTACATGTGGCATCGCCTGCCATTCGACCAGAAGCGCAAACCGAGAGGATACGCGCCAGCCACCGGTACCAAGGCGCCCACGCGCCAATTGATCGAAGTGCCTGCCGGCCGCGCAACCCTCGGCGTAAACGCCGGGACGGTCCCGTTCTCATGGGACAATGAGCGGCCCGCTCTCGTCGCGAACGTGCCGGCGTTTTCGATCGACCGGCACAACGTCACGAACGAAGACTTCCTCAGTTTCGTCGAGGCCGGCGGCTATAGCGTCGCGCAATGGTGGCGGCCGGAAGATTGGGCCTGGATCGGAAAAGAGCGCATCACGAATCCATTGTTCTGGGAACGGCACGACGGACGCTGGTACTGGCGAGGCATGTTCGATCTCATTCCGCTGCCAGCCGCGTGGCCTGTGTACGTCAGCTGGGCGGAAGCATCAGCGTTTGCACGATGGCGCGGGATGCGTCTCCCCTCCGAGGCCGAATACCAGCGCGCGGCGTACGGCACATCGTCATCGACCGAACGGCCGTTCCCGTGGGGCGACGAGGAACCGGGTCCGGACCACGGCCTGTTCGATTTCGCCGCGTGGGACCCGCATCCAGCCGGATTGCATCCGGCAGGCCGCAGCGCCTGGGGTGTGGACGATCTGGTCGGGAATGGCTGGGAGTGGACGGGCACCGTCTTCGAGCCGTTCCCCGGCTTCGTGCCGATTCCGTCGTATCCCGAATATTCAGCGGACTTCTTCGACGGCGACCATTTCGTGATGAAGGGCGCCTCGCCGTCCACGGCACGCGAGCTCCTCCGTCCGACGTTCCGGAACTGGTTCCGCGCGCACTATCCGTACGTCTACGCGACGTTCCGGTGCGTGAAGGGCGAGGAGCGATAGCGGCGTGCGGACGGCCGGTGCCGCGGTCTCGCTCCGGACATCCGATCCGGAACGGTTGGCGACGAGGTTCGCCTCGGATGTCGCGTTCTACCTGACGCAGACGCCGCGGCAACTGCCGTCGCGGTACCTCTACGACCCGCTGGGCTCGTCCCTCTTCGACGCGATCTGTCATTTGCCGTGGTATGCGGTCACGCGCGCGGAAACGCGCATGCTCGCGCGCCACGGTCCGGAGATCCTCTCAGCCATCCGCCCGCTCGCGCGGATCGTCGAGCTGGGCTCCGGGAGCGGCGACAAGCTCGCCGTGCTCCTCGGATCCCGGCCGCGCACGAAGCCGCCCTTGCAGGTGCACCTCGTCGATGTCTCGCGCGCCGCGCTCGAAACCGCGTCGCGCGCCATCGGCGTCCTGCCGGGCGTCACGGTCGTCGCGCACCAGGCCGCGTACGAAGACGGGCTGGCCGCCGTCGTCGCGCGCGAACCCGGGCTGTCGCTCGACAGCGAACGGCGCGCCGGCCAGGAGCTCAAGACGCTCGCCGTGTTCCTCGGTTCGAACATTGGAAACTTCGACCCGCCGGCCGCCGACGCGCTGCTCCGCCGGATTTCCCGCTCCCTGCGTTCCGGCGACGCGTTTCTGCTCGGCGCGGATCTCATCAAGCCGGAACGCGATCTGCAGCTGGCCTATGACGACCCGCTCGGCGTCACGGCGGCGTTCAACCTGAACCTGCTCCTCCGCATCAACCGCGAGCTCGGCGCCGACTTCGACATCACCGCCTTCAGGCATCGCGCGCTCTGGAACGCGGCTTGCTCGCGCGTCGAGATGCACCTCGTCAGCCTGCGGCCCCAGCACGTGCGCATTCCCGCCGCCGGACTCGAGATCGATTTGCAAGCCGGCGAGATCATCTGGACCGAAAGCTCGTATAAGTACCGCGCGTCCGAGGTGCTCGACATGCTGCGCCGGTGCGGCTTCCGCCGGCGCGCGCAGTGGGTGGACGATGAGGCCAGATTCGCGCTGACGCTGGTGGACGTGGTCTGACGAAACTTCGAACTTCGAACGTCAAACTTCGAACTTCGGGCTTGTTCCTACTCGTCCGGCTTAAGCGGACCCTACGAATGATCCGGCAACCTGCGGTGAGAATTGCCGGAGGTAGCGGTTTCTCAGTTCGAAGTTTGAAGTTCGAAGTTAACGAGTTTTCAGAAACCCCCCTGCCACTTCCCGCGGATCCTTCTTGTCCACATCGACCGCCCGATTCATCGCGCGCATGTCGCGTTCGGAAATCGCGCCCGCGAGGCGCGCCAGCGCGCGGGGAATGGCGGCGTGCTGCAGCAGCGCGCTGGTCCGCACCACCGGCACGGCATCGTAGGGCGGAAAATAGCGTTGCGTGTCCTCGAGTCTCGCCAGGTCGAGCGCGTCGATGAGCGCGCTCGTCGCGTCTCCCGCGATGACGTCCACCTGGCCGGAGGCCAATGCCTTGTAGATGAGCGAGAGATCCATCGCCCGCGGCGGTCGGAACGTCAGATTGTAGGTCTTGATGAGACCCGGGTAGCCGTCGGCCCGCTGCAGGAACTCGTAGCCGAACCCGGGCGTCCAGCCGGCGCCGACACGCCGAAGATCGTCGATCGATCGGAGCCCGTGCGTCCGCGCGTCGGCGGCGCGCACGAGAATGGCGAACGTGTTGTCGAATCCGAGACGCTCCCCGGCCGTCAGTCCTGCGGCCGCATACCGCCGCCGCGCGAGGTCCAAGGCCGCCACGGGATCGTGCGGCACGTCCTCGTGAAACACGGCGGTCACCGCCGTGCCGGTGTACTCGACGTAGACATCGATATCTCCCGAACGAACCGCCCGATCGCAGATGAACGTCCCGCCCAGATTCAGCTTGCGGTTGACGACCGCGCCTTCGGCCTCGAGCGCCTGCGCCAGGATCTCCGCCAGGATGATCTGCTCGGTGAAATTCTTCGAGCCGACGGTGACGACATCGCCGCGCCGCTGCGCCACGGCTGGCCAGACGAGGATGACAACCAGCGCGGCAAGGGCGACCGCACCGGCGGCGAGCGCGCGGGGCCGCGGACGGCGGGTCCGGAGAAGACGTTCGACCCCGGCGAGCAGACCGTCGACCACCAGGGCAAGAACGGCCGCCGGAATCGCACCCGCGAGGATCATGGTCGTGTCGACCATCGACAGGCCGCGGAAGATGTACTCGCCGAGCCCGCCGGCGCCGATCGCGGCCGCGATGGTGGCCGTGCCGACGCCCACGACCGCCGCGACGCGAATCCCGGCGACGATCGACGGCAACGCCAGCGGAAGCTCCACCATGAACAGCAGCTGGCGCGGCGTCATCCCCATCGCCACGCCGGCCTCTGTCACCGCGTGGTCCAGGCTTCGCAGTCCGGCGACCGTCGTGCGAACGATCGGCAGAAGCGCATAGAGCGTCAACGTGACGAGCGCCGTGCGCGGTCCGATGCCGCCGATGAACGGGAGCGGCAGAAGGAATCCGAAGAGGGCCAGGCTCGGGATCGTCTGCGCGATGTTCGCCAGAAGCAGGAGCGGGCGGCCGATCGCGGGCCGGCGCGCGGCGAGAATCCCCGCCGGGAGACCGAGCGCGGTCGCGATGACGGTGGAGACGATCACGAGCACGAGATGCTGCCGGACGAGCTGGAACAGCTCGCCCGCGTGGGCTTGCCAGAATTGAATCACGCCGCTCACCGGTGCCCGCCGGCCGGGCTGGCGGAGGCGGCCGGTCCCGACCATACCGTCTCGAGAAACTTCCGCACGCGCGGGTCAGCCGATGCCGCCACGGCGTCGGGCGTGTCACAGATCGCGAGCTCGCCGGCGTCGAGCACGCCGATGCGCGTGGCCAGTGCGAAGGCTTCTCCGAGATCGTGGGTCACGATCACGACCGTCGTGCCGAGCTCGCGACGGATGCGCGTGAACTCGCGCCGGAGCTCGACACGCGTGATCGGATCGAGCGCGCCGAACGGCTCGTCCATCAGCAAGATGGGCGGATCGACCGCGAGGGCGCGGGCGACGCCGACCCGCTGTCGCTGGCCGCCCGAAAGCTCGTGCGGCCGGCGCGTCGCGTAGTCCTCCGGCGGGAGTCCGACCAGGTCGAGGAGCGCGCGTACGCGCTCGCGTGTGCGGCCGGTCTCCCACCGCTCGAGCCGCGGGACGAGTCCGACGTTCTGCTCGACCGTCATGTGGGGAAACAGGCCGACGTCCTGGAGGACGTATCCGATGCGGCGCCGGAGCGGAATGCCCGGCCACTCACGCGTGTCGCGGCCTTCGACCGCGACACGGCCCGACTGCGGAAGCAGCAGGCGATTGACGAGCTTCAGAATCGTGCTCTTCCCCGCGCCGCTCCGGCCCACGAGGACAAGCACCTCGCCGCCCGTCACCGCGAACGAGACTTCCCGGAGCACCGGCGGCCGGCCGGCGTACGCGAAGCTCACGCGATCGAAGCGCAGGATCGGGTCGGACGCCAATTCAGACCACTCCGCGGATTGACACGTAGTAATGTCGAGTTTTCCACACTTGCGCCCGTCACCCTATGGCGAATCCAACCGTCCGCAAGCTCGAACCGTTCGTTCCTCTCTCGAAAGATGAATTCCGCCGGCGCTTCATGCAGCGCTTCTACGATCCGGCGTTCGACCGCGTCCGCGAGGAGCTCGACCGCGTGTTCGAGCAGGCCTGGGACGGCTATGACACATACCGCAAGTCGCCGCGCACGCGCCCGGCCGGTGAAGGATTCCAGGATCCGGGCTACGAGCTGCCGCTCGAATGGCTGGCGACGCGCGACCGGATTCACGAGGCCCAGGCGCAGTTTCGCGATCCGAAGTCGCCATCGCGGGTGCTGCTGATCAACGGATCGACGCGCAGCGAGCATACGTGCCCGGGCGAGATCTCGAAGACGCGCCGGCTCGTCTACGCCGCTCGCGAGGTGATCGCGTCGACCGCCGCCTTCGAGGTCGACTTCCTCGACGTCAGCACACTGGCCGACGAGCCGCACAAGATCATTCACCCGTGCAAGGCGTGCGTCTCGACGGCCATGCCGCTGTGCCACTGGCCATGCTCCTGCTACCCGAACCACGCGCTCGGCCAGACGAACGACTGGATGGCCGAGCTCTATCCGCGCTGGGTCGCCGCGCATGGCGTGATGATCGTGTGCCCGGTGCACTGGTATCAGGTGCCGGCGAGCCTGAAGCTCATGATCGATCGCCTCGTCTGCGCGGACGGCGGCAATCCCGACATGACATCCACGCACGGCAAGGATCCGGCGGCCGCGAAGGCGATTGAGCTGGCGGGATGGGCTTATCCGAAACACCTGGCCGGGCGCGCCTTTGCTGTCGTCACCCACGCGGACGCCGCGGGCTCCGAAAATCTGCGCCGCATGCTCGCCGACTGGCTCACCGACCTCGGCCTCATTCAAGCCGGCGCCGCCGGCGTCCACGACACGTTCATCGGATACTACGAGCCCTACGCGACCAGCCACGCGGAGCTCGACGCCGATCCGGATGTGTTCGACGAAGTGCGTAACGCCGCGCGCAGCCTGGTGGAGATGATCCGGATGATTCGGACCGGAGAATACAAGGCGCCCGACCGGGATTTGGAAGACCCGAGGCAGAAGTAATCGGGTAATCGGGTAATCGGGTAATCGGGTAATCGGTATGTCATTGGGTAATTGTTTTTCTACTATCGATTGAACGACTCGGCGCGCGACGAATCCGACAGCTTGATCAGATACCGTCCCGGATCCGCCCAGAACGCTTTCCGCATCTCCTCGAGCGTCAACGCGCCGCCGTAGCTCACGGCCGAACAGACGTGCTTCAGCATGTCCTGAATCACCGTGCGCGCGGAGCCGCGCGCGGGCACGCTCACTTCGAGCCCTTCGGCGCCAATCGCCTCGAGCTCGCGCGGATCGGCGTCTTCGAGATCGAGCCGGTCGCGCACGGCGCCGAGCGAGGCCATTCCCCGGAAGACCTTGAACGGGACCTGGACGATCTTCTGCGATTCGGGCATCAGCACCGGCTTCAGCACGACGTCGCCCGGTGTTTCGAGCGTGCCCGCGAGCGCGCTGCCGAGCATCACGGTCGCGCCGCCGCAGATCAGCGCCAGGACGATGCTGCCGTCGCGGCGAATGCCGCCGTCGGCGATGAGCGGCACGCGGTCGCCCACCGCCAGGCGGCACTCCACGAGCGCCGAGAGCTGAGGCACGCCAAAGTTGGTCGTCATTCGCGTCGTGCAGCCTCCGCCTGGACCGATGCCGACCTTGATCCCGTTGACGCCGCGTTCGAGCAGGAACGTCGCGCCGTCGGCCGTGGCGACGTTGCCCGCGATGAGCTCGACGGCACCGCAGGTCTTCCGGACCAGCTCGATCGCGCGCTCCATGACGACGGAATGGCCGTGCGCGATGTCGATCACGAGGAGATCGGCGCCCGCCCGGATCAGCTCGACCGCCCGCTCGAGATAGTCACCGGTCGCGCCGATCGCCGCGCCGACGCGCAGCCGGCCCTGCGCGTCACGCGTCGCGAACGGCAGCCGCCGGTGCGTGACCAGATCCCTCGACGTGATGAGGCCCAGCAGCGTCCGATCCGCCGCAACGAGCGGCAGCTTCTTGATCTTCCGCTCCGCCATCACGCGCTCGGCCGCCTCAGGCGAAATCGGCCCGGTCTGGACCACCAGACGATCGAACGGCGTCATGCGCTCGGCCACGGTGGCCGTGCCGCCGACGAATCGGACGTCGCGCTGCGTCAGCAATCCGACCAGCCGTCGTTGGCCGTCGACGACCGCGAGCGTACCGACGCGGGTCTGTTCCATCATCCGCAGCGCCTCGGCGATCGTGCGGTCGGGCGCGATCGTGTGCGGATCGGCGATGACGCCGTGCTGCGTGCGCTTGACCGCCGAGACCTCGGTGACCTGCGGATCGATGTCGCCGGATCGGAATCCGCGATCGATGAAGCCGATGCCGCCTTCTTCGGCCAGGACGGTCGCCATGGCCGCGCGCGTGACCGTGTCCATGTTCGCCGAGACGAGCGGGCGCCGGAGGGAGATGTGCTCGGACACGCGAGACGTGAGATCGATGGCCGCGGGATCGCGCCTCGGAAGGACGCCACGCTGCGGCGTCAACAGAAAGTCGTCGAAGGTGCAGCCGCGCACATAGTCGAGCAAATCCATGCCGACATCTTGTGGGCGCTGCTCCATACGGTCAAGCGACGCCGACCCCGTCGTGGAACGTCCTTTGCCGACATACCGTGGGGGGTTGTATGGCGAAAACGAAGAAATGCGCGCACCCGGTGTGCACCTGCCAGGTCCGGGAACACGGTGAGTTCGGCAAGTACTGCCGCGAGCACCGACAACCTCTTCGAGCCGCTCGACTGGAACGTCGGGGCGCACGGACGATTCGATGACGAAGCGGTGGAGCGAAGCGCGCACTCGACGTCCGGCTGTCGGCCGCCACGGTCGCCAGGACGGCGGTCACGGCGGCCGGTATCGTGGGCGCGGCGGTGATCCTCAAACGGCTGGGCGATTCGGTCGCGCCTTAATTGGCGATGTACCAGTATTTGCCGATCTTTTCGAACCGGATCGTCGTCGGCCCGCCGTCCCTGGACGAGACTGGAAACGTCGCAACCGCGTCACCTTTGTCCATGATCGGCTTGACTTGCTGAGCCTCCTTCAGCGCCGCGAGGAGCAGCGCCACACGCGGTGACTCGCCGAACTTCTGAGCGAACTGGGCACGGTCCCCGCCGCTCACACGCGCGTTCAGCTCGTCGGGCTTCACGAACGCCTCCAGGAATGGCAGGTACTGCTTGGCCTCGAGCAGCCGAATCGCTTCGGCGACTGCGGTTGGCAATTGTTCACGCGGATCGGGTTTGGCCGCGGGAGCGGCCTGCGCCAGCGTCAGCAGGCCCACGAGAACAATCTGAATGACCGGCATGGAACACCTCTCGGGGAAACCGGGGAGCGACCGGGTCGTCGCTTACCTATACGAAAATGCGCGCGCGGAAGTCGCGGCGCCGCCAAAAACGTGGCTTACTTTACAATGTAAAGGATGGAGCCGGTCTCGAGCGCAATCGCCCGGAAAATCAACCGCGAAACGGTCGTGTTGCTCGGATGGGGGCGGGCAGTCCTCCTCCAGCTGGCGAACCCGCTCGTGGCCGCGGCGGTCAGCGACTACAGCAAGTTCCGCCGCGGTCCGCGCGGCTATCTGCGCCGCGTCCGGAGCACGGTGGGCGCGATGCTCGAGCTGTCGTTCGGCACGCCCGAGGAGGCCCGGCGGATCGTGCGACGCATCAACACGATTCACGATCAGGTCAACGGCCGGCTCGACCGCGCCGTCGGCAGGTTTCCTGCGGGCACGCCCTATTCGGCGCGCGATCCCGAGCTTCTCTGCTGGGTGCACGCGACGCTCATCGAATCGATGGTCGTCTCCTATGAGCTGTTCGTCGATCCGCTGACGTCGGAGGAAAAGAACCGGTACGCGCTCGACGCGACCTGGCTGGCCTGTGAGCTGGGCGTGGAGCCGCACCTGCTGCCGCACGACTATCCGGCGGTCGAAGCCCACGTGCGCGCCCGCTACGAATCCGGCGACATCGTGGTCGGTGACGCAGCCCGGGTTCTGGGCGGCGCACTGCTCTCGCCGCCCCTCGGACCGGCCGCCGCGCCGCTGTTCCGGGTCACGCGGCTCATCACGCTCGGCCTCCTCCCACCGCACATCCGCGAGGCATACGGCTTCAGCTGGAACGCTCAGCGCGAACGGTCGTTCCGGCGAGCGGTCGGCCTGATCCGTCGGACCCGGCGGCTCTTGCCGGCTGTCTTTCGCGAGTGGCCAGCGGCGCGGGCGGCCGCGGCCTGAGCACTCGTGCCGCCTCGTCCCGGTTGCTGATTCGGCGAACGCGATGTTCTGGGCCATCGTTGCGCTTCTCGTCTTCGTGGTCGCGGTCGGCGCCAGCTACCAGATCACGCAGAGTGCTGCCGACGCCGCCAGGTTTCCGCCGCCGGGCAAACTCGTCACGATTGCGCCGGGCCGGCGGCTGCACATCGATTGTCGCGGGTCGGGTGGGCCGACGGTCGTCCTCGAAGCCGGCATCGCGGCCTCGTCGCTGAGCTGGTCGCGCGTTCAGCCCCGCGTCGCCGAGTTCACGCGCGTCTGCAGCTACGACCGCGGCGGCTTGGCGTGGAGCGATCCATCGGCTCCGCCACTCACCGCGACGCACATGGCGGGACAGTTGCACGCGCTTCTGGGCGCAGCCTCCCTGCCGCCGAAGTACGTCCTCGTCGGTCATTCGTTCGGCGGCTTCGTGGTGCTCGCGTTTGCCAGCCAGTTTCGGGAACAGGTCGCGGGCCTGGTGCTCGTCGATCCGATCTACCCGTCCGAATGGCTCACGATGAGCTCGGAGCAACGCTTCCGCCTTCGCGGCGGCGTGTTTCTTTCGCGCGTGGGCGGTGTCCTCGCGCGGGTGGGCGCCGTACGCGCCTGTCTCTCGTTGCTGGCTGGCGGATCGACGGGCCTGCCGCGAACCGTCGCGAAACTGTTCGGCGCCGAGGCGTCGGCGACGCTCGACCGGCTCGTCGGTGAGGTCCAGAAGCTGCCGCCGGAGGTCTGGCCGGCCGTACGCGCGCACTGGTCGCAGCCGAAGAGCTTCGCCTCGATGGCCGGACATCTCGGGTCGCTGACGAAAAGCGCGGCCGAGCTCTCGACCCGCCTCCGGCCGCTCGGCGAATTGCCGATGATCGTGATCTCGGCCGAATCGCAGCCGCTCGCCTGCAAGGCGGAGCACAAAGCCCTTGCGGCTCTCTCCACGCGCGGCCAGCACGTCGTCGCGCCCCAAACCGGACACTGGGTTCACCTCGACGACGCGACACTCGTGGTCGAGGCGATCAGGCATGTCGTGCAGGCTGCGAGGAACGCCACCTGAGGGCAGAAGGCAAAGGGCCCTTCAGTCGGCTCGAAGCACGTCGATCGGATCCGCCTGCGAGGCGCGTCGCGCGGGCACCCACAGGGCCAGGAGCGCCGCGACGAGCAGGACGATCACGGCGGTCGCATACACAAAGGGATTGGTCGGCGCAGTCTCGAACAGGAGTCCGCGAATCGCCTCGCTGAACCCGAGCGCCAGCGCGGCGCCGAGCGCCAGTCCGATCACGACCGTCCGGAGACCTCCGGTGAACACCAACCTCGCCAGTCCGCGAGGCGTCGCGCCCAGCGCCAGGCGAACCCCGAACTCGCGCATCCTCTGTGCGGTTGCGCATCCGACCACGCCGTAGACGCCCATCGCCGCCAGGAGCAGCGCGAGCGCGCCGAACGACAGGGTCAGCACCGAGAGAAAGCGCAAGTCGCCATAGGCGTCCGCCAGATGCTCTTCCATCGTGGCGACGTCCGACATCGGCTGCCGCGAATCGACGTCGGCGATGGCCGATCGGATCGGCGCGACGAACTGCCGCGGATCGCCCCCAGTTCTCACCGCGATTGCCGCGAACGACATCGACGTCTGGTAATAAGGCTCGAAGACCTCCGGGCGAGGCGGCTTCCCCGGACCAGAGTGACGGACGTCGGACACGACGCCGACGACGGTCATCCAGGGATTGGCCGGGTTGCGCCCTTTGCGAATGCGGCGGCCGATCGGATCCGTTCCGGGCCACGCGGTGCGCGCGAACGTCTCATTCACGATCACGACCTGCCCGTGCGTGCCGTCATCGGACAGTCTGAAATCACGTCCGCGCAGGCGAAGACCCAGCGTCTCGAACCACCCCGGCGTGACGATCTGGTACCCGATCCGGGGCTCGGTACCCGGCTGCGGCGACGGCCGGCCTTCGACCGTGAGCCGTGTGCCGAAGTCGTCGCCTCCAATCGGCAACGTGACGGCGCCAGCGGCGGCCGAAACGCCTGGCACCTGTCGAATCCGGTGCAGCAACTCGTCGAAGTACGCCGACTGGTTGCCGTCGGGCCGCCGCCCTGACGTCATCACGTTGAATGTCAGGAGCCGGGACGGATCGAAACCGACATCGACGCGCCGAAGTCTCAGCAGGCTTTCGGAAAACAGCGTGGCGCCGATGACGAGGACCAGCGCCAGCGCGATCTCGGCAATCACCAGCGCGTGACGGAGACGCGCCCCTCCAGCCGAGACGTCGCCGCGGGACCCCGCCGTCAGCCGGCGTTTTCGGCGCGTGAGCGCGAGGCCGGGAATCATCCCGACCAGCAGACCCGTGCCGCCTGCGACGGCGACCGCCATCGCGAGCGGACGCGGATCGAGCGTCAGCTGATCCAGCCGGCCGATGGTTTCCGGCGCGAGCGCAGCGATGGTCCCGAAACTGAGTTTTGCGACGACCAGTCCGATCGCAGCGCCGGCCGCCGCCAGCGTCAGGCCCTCAATACCGATCTGGCGGGTGACTCGCGCACCGGTCGCGCCGAGCGCGAACCGTACGGCTAACTCCCGGCCGCGGCTTGAAAGCCGAATCAGCAACAGGTTCGCGACGTTCGCTCCGGCAATCAGCACGACGAGCAGTGTGGACGCCACCAGCAGCAACATCGGCCGTCGAAGACTGCCGAACAACTGATCCATCGCTGGCACCACGGTGGCCGTGCGGTTCCCGTCAGTTTGCGGGTGCTCCCTCGCGAGCCGCGACGCGTGAGCGGCGATTTCAGCCTGGGCGGCCGACAGGTCGGTGTGCGGTGCGAGGCGGGCTACCGCCCGCAGGTAACTGGTGTTGCGATCGAGCCTCGCGTCAGCCGCGCTGCGTGTCGCGCCCTCGGGCACATCGGTCCCGTCCGCCATCGCCCAACACAATGGCGCGTCGACGGGGCCGGGCTCGGCTGTGATCGCCGGCCAGTAGAAATCCTCTCCCATGACGCCCAGCACCACGCGCGGACGGCCGTTCATCGTGAGCGTCCGCCCCACGACCGACGGGTCCGCGGCAAAACGGGTGCGCCAGAGGCGATGGCTGAGGACGACGACATCGCGCGAGTTTTCGCGCGCGTGAAACGCGCGACCGAGGGCCGCGGGTGTTCCAAGAACGTCGAAGAAGTTGCCTGACACGCTTGCGCCGCGCCACTCCTCCGGCGGACCGGCGTCACTCACGACGAAGGACCGATGACCGACGAGCGCGAGAGCCGAAAGTGCCTGGCTGTTGCGAAAGTCGAGGCCGCGCGCGGGCGGAAGCGGCCGCCGTGCTCCATCCGCGCCGACGTCCCAGACGAACACGAGAGTGCCGGGGGCGTTGAACGGCAGCGGCCGCCAGAGGACGGCATTCGCCACGCTGAACAGCGTCGTATTCGCGCCGCTCGCGAGCGCGAGGGTGAGAACTGCCAGCAGCGTTGGAAGGGGTCGGCTGCGGTGCAGCCGCCAGGCTATCTTGAAATCTGCCCCCAACCCGCTCAGGGCCCGGTTCCGCGCCCGAATCGACGGTGAATCGCCGTCGCGCGACGCCTTGCGGCTGTCGACGGCACTCCGAATCAGTTGCGCGTAGAGCGCAAGGCGCGCGCGCCATGTCGACGCGCCCGTGGCGCGGAGCTGCCGCTCATCCTCCAGCAGGTCAGCCAGGATCTCATCGCGATAGTCCTGGGCGATCGCCAAGCCAAGGAGGTAGACAATCGGCGCTCTGTGGCGACCGCTCATGACGAACGTCCCGGTTCCAGGGCCGCGATCCCACGCGCCAGCGTCGCATATTGCTTCCAGGCGCGCCTCGCTTCGCGCACACCCGCGGGACACACGGTGAAGTGCCGCTTCGCGCGCCCGCCGGGCACGGGCTCCGGCGTCCCCATCTTCGACCGGACGAAGCCCTTGCGTTCGAGCCGATCGAGCGTTGGATAGATGGCGCCGGGTGAAATGGATCGGCCGGTCCGACGACGGATCTCGTCCCGAATCGAGACGCCATACCCGCCATCGTCGAGCCGAGCGAGAGCCAGGAGTACGAGGAGCTCGAGTTCACCGAGACCTGTGCGCGCCGGCATATTTACTATTGAATAATAGAAATCGGTCTGACGCAAGTCACAAGAGGTACCGAACGGACGAGCAACGCTCGTGGCGAGCAGATTACTGATGCGCCAGCTGCCGTCCTTCAGCGCCAGCTGCCCGTACTTCAGCGATAGCTCCGTACCTCCATCGTCAGTTCCGTACTCTGTGACAGCCGTTCATTCCGTCCGACAAACTCGTCAGACTCTCGGAACTGTCAGGCCTCGAGCCTTTTGCCTTTACGCTTTTCGCCTGCTCTTCCCGGTATGCATCGTGCATCCCCCGGGGACGCAGAAATGATCAACGAAGTGCGCGTACGTACACCCATCATCGATCTCGTCGTCGTCGGCGCCGTCAGTACCGATTTCGTGGCGCGGGCGAGCCGGCTGCCGCGGCAGGGCGAATCGTCGACCGGCGAGATGTTCCTGGAAGGTCCGGGCGGGAAAGGCGCGAACCAGGCGGTCGCCGCCGCACGGCTGGGCAGCCGCGTCATTCTCGTCTCGGCGGTCGGCAACGATCGCCGCGGCCGCACGCTGGTCGGGCAACTCGATCGCGAAAGTGTGCGGACGACTTACGTTCTGGAAAAGCCGCGCGGCGACACCGGCGCGACGGTGATCCACGTTGACAAATCTGGCGAGAAGCAGGTGCTCTCGGTACCCGGCGCGAACCGGCTGCTGACCGCCTCGGACGTCGAGCGGGCGTGTGGACACATCGGCCGTGCGCGCGTCGTGCTCGCGCAGCTGGACGTGCCGGCCGAAGCCGTCGCGGCTGCGTTCACGTGGGCGCGTGCCATCGGTGCGAAGACGATCCTGGATCCGGCGCCGGCGATGTCGCTGCAGAACAGCCTGCTCGCCCTGGTGGACGTCATCAAACCCAACATGGACGAAGCCAAAGCCCTGACCGGACTCGCCGTGCGCGATCGGGCGACCGCCCGTCGCGCCGCGCAGACGCTTCTCGATCGCGGCGTCGGCGCCGTCGTCATGCAGGCGGGATCCGAAGGCAACCTGCTGCTGTGGAAGGACGGGGAGCACTTGCTTCCGCGGGTGCCGGTGGAAAGCGTGGACGTTACCGGCGCCGGTGACGCATTCGCCGGCACGCTGGCGTCGTGCCTCGCGCGCGAGAAGAGCCTGATTGAAGCGGCGACGTTGGCAAACGCGGCGGCCGCGATCGCGACGACGAAGCTCGGGGCTCAGACGGCGCTGCCGAAAGAGCCCGAGCTGCGGGAATTCCTCAACCGGATGTCAGGCGCGGAGCTGCAGAAGACGTAGAGCGGTTTCCGATTCGGCGTTGTCGGGAGACGTGCACGGAAAGGGGGACGGGTCTCGCTTGCGCGAGCAAGACCCGTCCCCCTTCTCTGCACGTCTCCATGACAGCCTAACGGAAACCGCTGAGCCGTTTCCATATGCTACAGACAAATGGAAACGGCTCTAGAAACTGAGAACTCAGAACTGAGAACTCAGAACTGAGAGCTCAGACTTCGTACCGCCTTGATCGTGGAGACGAGCGCTTTCGCGCGCACTTGATCTCTCCACGGCGCCTTGGCTGCCTCCGCCTCGAGTGGTCCCGTCAGCTGATCCAGCTGTTCGAGCGCCGCCCGCCGTTCGGCCGGAGCGTTCTGCGGCGCCTTGTCGGCGCGATCGATCGCGGCGCGAAGCGACGTCACCCGGTCGGCCGTGAGCGCCTTGCTCCGCTCGAGCTGATCGAGGTATGCGCGTGCGACCACGAAGCTCGCCGGCCACGTCAGCCGTGACTGGTGCTGCGCGTTGAACTCGTCGAGCTTCACGAGCGCGGCGGCGTCGATTTCGTTCTGCGACAGCTGCGCGCCCGGCGTCAGACGCAGCACGTCGAGGCCGCGGCCGAGATCCGAACCGTAGATGAAGCCGTTGTACCAGTACGTCGACCAGAATCCGGCGACCAGGAGTTTGCTGCCGTCGATCGGCCCGCGATCGAAGTAGGCGATCTCGACCGGCTTGGACGACTCGGTAAAGTCGAAAACGGTCACACCGCCCTGATACCAGCCCTGCACCATGATGTCGCGCCCGGGCACCGGGATGATCGATCCGTTGTGGGCGACGCAGTTTTCCTGCTCGGTCTGCGCCGCCGGCAGCTTGTAGTACCCGCCGAAGCGGAGCTTGCGGTTGTCGATGTCGAAGATCGCGTTCGCGCCCCACGTCGGCAGGTCGGTCGCGCGACAGCGCGGCTGCGTCCCGCCGCCCCACTCGTCGGTAAACACGACCTTGGTGCCGTCGTTGTTGAACGTCGCGGAGTGCCAGTACGCGAAGCTTGGGTCGGACACGTGATCGAGCCGCACCGGGTTCACCGGGTCGGAGATGTCGAGCAGGATGCCGTTGCCCGAACAGGCGCCCGCGGCGAGACCAATTTCCGGAAACACCGTCACGTCGTGGCACTGATTGGTGACCGACGAGCGCTGCGTGCCGCGGCCGTGATCGCCGCCGGGCCAGAGCCCTGCGACCGCGCCGGTCTTCGGATCGGCGAAGATCCGTGGCCGATTCACGACACGCGCCTGCTCGGGCGAGGCGAGCGGCACCTGGATGACGTCAATGCTGAAGTAGGCCGTATTGGGATCTTCTGCGGGGCTGAGCCCGGAGCAACCCGCCAGCTCGTCCGCGGAACGCACCGAGCTCGTGCCCGATCCGTAGATGTAGACGTTCGACTTGTCCTTCGGATCGACCAGGAGCGTGTGGGTGTGCGATCCACGGCAGGTCTGGACGGCGGCGATCTGGCGCGGCTTCTCGAGGTTGCTGATGTCGAAGATGCGGACGCCGCGGAACCGCTCGGCGCTGACCGGTGCCTCGACGCCCTGGGTGCCGCAGTCAATCCGGCCGCGCGTCTGCTCGACGGACATGAACATCAGGTTGCGGTAGACGGACAGGTCGCCCTGCCCGCCCGGACACGGCACCGAGACGCGCAGTTCCGGCTTCCGCGGATCCTCGATGTTGTAGAAGTTGAAACCGTGGAAGTTGCCGAGATAGAGGTGCGTCCCTTTGAACGCCAGATCGGAATTCGCGAAGTTCAAACTGAACCCGCCGGTCGGATCGCTGAACGCCTCGGGCTTCGGTAGATGGCCGACGAGCTCCAGGTTGAGCGCGGCGACGCCTGCGTCGTCGATCCCGGGCTTCAGGCCGACGCGCGGATCGGGTGGCGCTTCAGGCGCGGCCGGCTGCTGCGGCGGCGCGGCGGGAGGCTGCTGAGCCTCGGTGACCGCGAAGAGCGACGCGACGAGCACGCTCCCACACAGTCCGAGCCTCCCCAGGCTCATTGCGGCGGTCTGTGTCCCTCTCATGACGGAACCTCTCATTTCAAGGCGGCCAGCATGGACCGCATCCGCGCGATTTCAATGCTTTGATCGGCCTCGACGTCGGAGGCGAACGCGAAGATGTCCGCGTCCTGGGCGGCGCCCGGCTCCGAGAAGAGCGTCTTCACCATGACGAGCGCGCCCTCGTGGTGCTTGATCATCAGGTCGAGGAACAGCCGATCGAAGGCGGCACCCTTCGCCTCGGCCAGCCGAGCCATGTCCTCCGGCGTGAGCATGCCTGGCATCAGCGTGGCGCCGGCGGCGTGATGGGCGTGGACGCTCGGCACCTCGAGCCCCCGCGCCTCGAGCCACCGCTGCATCATCTTGATCTCGTCCGCCTGCGAGACGTCGATCCGCCTGGCCAGCAGCTTCATGTCCTCGCCGGCTGTCCGCGACGGAAGGAGCGCGGTCATCTCGAGCGCCTGGGCGTGGTGCCCGATCATGCCGGTCATGAACTTGACGTCCGCCCCCGTGTATTTCGGAATGTCTGGCTTGACGGCCGGGACGACCCGGCTGGCCTCACCCGGCGCCCCGGGCTGCACGACACGGGGCCCTGGTTGGACGGCCGCGGTCGCGCAGGACGCGGCGTCAAGGGCCAGCACCAAAGCGGCGATGCGACGGCCCACCATTTCAGTCACAGCAAAAGAATACATGCTCGTCCGCGGGCCCTGGAACACAATAGGGCCAGCAGAGGGGAGGTCGTTATGAAACGCGTGTTGAACGTGTTCGTCGCAAGCCTCGCAATACTCGCGCTGCCCGCCATCACGTTGGCCGATCAGGCCGAGAAACCCAAGACGCTCACCGCCATGGGGACCGTGACCGAAGTCGCCCCGGACTCGATAACCGTCAAGGGCAAGACCGAAACGTGGACCTTCACGATCGACAAGGAGACATCGGTCACCGCCAAAGGCGCGACGACGAAGACGCTCGAGCTCAAGAGGGAAGGCAAGGGCACGAAGTTGACCGACTTCGTGAAAGCCGGCGACGCCGTGACGATCAGCTATCACGAAGTCGGCGCGGCCAAACACGCCAGCAACGTTCGCGTGACGACGTCGGTGAAGTAGGAAAGGCACTCCTGGAAGGCGCAACAGGCTCAGAGGCTGAAAGGCTCAAAGGCTTGGAGGCCGGCGAGAGCAAACGATCAGAGCAAGAAGGTCCGGAAAGGAAAACGCTCCACGGCCTGCAGGCGCCTGACGGCCGACTATATTCAGCGGCGGGGGAACCCCCCCGCCGCTGTTTTTTCTTGCCAGGTCTTCTGGCCTTTAAGCCCTGAGCCTCTGGGCCTGCTCTTCTCTCACCGCGCGACGAACTCCAGAAAGAACTGCCTCGTCAGAAAGTCATGTGCCTTCACGAGTTTGTAGCCGGCCGCCGTGAGCTCGCGTTCCACCTGCGCGCGGCCGGGATGATCCATCTCTCCCATCTGGCCCGGCGCGAAGTCGACGATCACGAGACGGCCATCGGCTTTGAGCGATGGCCGAAGGCGCGTGAAATAGGCGACCCGATCGTCGATGTGATGGTAGGTGTTGCTGAGAAACACGACGTCGGCCGACGAGGCGGGGATCGCGGGATCGTCCGCCTTGACGAGCCGCGCCTCGTAGGTGGCGAGCCCGGTCGACGCCGCGTCTTTCCTGAGGGCGGTGACCGCGGCCGGGCTCACGTCGAGGCCGATCGCCCGTCCCGAGGCGCCCACGGCACGCGCGAACCGCCGCGTGAATACGCCTGACCCAGCGCCGAGATCGACGACCGTCATGCCCGCACGGATCTGCAGCGCCGTGACGACGTCATCAGGCTTCCGCCAGCTGTCGTCCGCCGCGTGATCGTGCAGCGGTTCGGCCGGCGCCTCGACGGTCGGCGCGATCGGCGTCAGCACCAGCAGGTATTCGGGCGATCGCGTGTTCGGCCGCGTGAACGAATCTTCGAAACGCGCAATGGCGAACCCGGCTTCGATCGCGTCCTGCTGCAGGAAGTGCGCGGCGAGCTGGTGCCGGCTCTCCTGCGACTCGCGCGGAATGTCCTTCTGCCCCACCGCCACCGATTCGAGGATGACGAGCCGGCCGCCGGGTTTCAGCGCGAGCTTGATCGCAGCCAGCATTGCCTGGTGTTCGCGCATCTCGTGGTACGCGTTCACGATGAGCGCGGCGTCGAGCGTGGCCGCTGGCAGTTTCGGATCGGACGGCGTGCCGAGGATCGGCTGCACGTGCGTGAGACCGGCATCCGCGACGCGTTTGCTCAATCTGTCGAGGGCGTTCTTCGAGATGTCCACCGCGTACACGCGCCCTTCCGAGCCGACAGCCGTGGCGAGCCGCGTCGTGAAGAACCCGTCGCCCGCGCCGACGTCGGCCACGCGCGATCCGGCGCCAATCCCGAGCGCGGCGAAGATATCCGGAACGCGCTGCCACGCGTCGCGACCCCCATCGGCGGCCGGCGTTTGCGGGGACTGAACCCGAACCGGCTCGGGCTTGATGACGGGCCGGCCGGCCTCGGCCCAGCCCTCGTACCCGCCGGTCAGCGCCCGGACGTTGGCCACGCCGAGATCCCGGAAACGGGTCGCGGCCCGCAGGCTGCTTTCCTCCTGCGGGCAGCTGCAGTACGTCACCACCGCCTTCGACTGTGACTTGAGATCGCTGGCCACCTCGCGCCAGCGTTCCGGCGGCGCGAGCAAGGCGTTTGGCAGATGGCCGCGGCGGTACAGCTCCGGTTCGCGGACATCGACGATGACGACCTCGTCGCGTGTGATGAGTGCGGCCAGCTCCGCAGCGGGCATGCGGTCGGTGACCACGGCGGCAATCGAAGCGGGATCCCGCGGCGTCTGGAACCCGGCGGTCACGGCGGGGCTCGACATGATCGCGAGCAGTCCGGCCAGGCCGGCAAGAGCCGTTCTCACTAGAGTCTGAAATCGAACAGGTCGCATCGGTGGGCCTCCTTCGTGGACGTGCACGTCACGAAGCCTAGAAGGTCGCGACCCGGCTGCGGTGGCTCCGGCGCAAGAACTACGTCAGAAGTCGATGAAGTTCATCGTTTCCTGACATTCCGCTGACGCGCGAGGGACCTTTCGGCCCCGGGCGCCGTCCTATCATCGGTACCGACATGGCCCGTCCGGGTGCGCGCGCGTGGGATTCGGGATCCGCTCTGGCGATCGCGCTGCTCGGACTCGCAGTGCTCGTCACCGCGGGTTTGTCGTGGGAAGCGTTCAGGAGCGCGCGAGGCGCGCGCGCGGCCGCGGAGGACGTACTTCGCGACTATGCGTCGTTCGCCGCGGTTCAGTTCGGACGCGAGACGCAAGCCCGGCTCCAGCCCCACGTGGAATCCGGCCTCGCCGCCGCGCGACATCGCGTCACCGGACACACAGGCGAGATGATGCGAGCCGGGATCCGCGACTGTGATTGCGCTCCACCGGCCGCCACGCAAACGATGTTCGCCGTGAGCGAACATGGCGTTCAGGTCTTCGACGGCCCGCCGCTCGATCCGGCGCTGGTGTCCGCACTCGTGGCGGAACTGCCGACGCGCGTGACGCCGCGGCAATCCGCGCGCGTGTTGGATGACGGCCGCCTGCTCGTCACTGGCTCGGTGCGGCAGGCGAAGCCGCCGCTGCTCATCGGGTTCATTGCCGGTCCATCGCTCCTCGACGGCGTGTTCAACCGCGTGATCTCTGAAGCCGCGCTCCTGCCGGCGACGCTCGTCGACGCGACACGCACGCGGCAGGTGTTCACGCTGCGTGTGAGAGACGAGGCCGGCCGCGAGCGGTTCCGGACCGACGCCGACTGGTCTCCACTGTCGGGCCGTGGTGCATTTCCGCCGCTGATCACGGGGCTTGACGTCGAGGCCGCCGTTAAACCCGCACACGCGTCCGAGCTCATCATCGGCGGCCTGCCCGGCGATCGCTGGCCCGTCGTCGTCGGCCTGCTGGTGCTTGCCGCCGGTCTCGTCACGGCCGCCGCCGTTCAGTTGCGGCGGGAGGTCCGGTTCGCCCGTCAGCGCGCGGACTTCATCTCGGGCGTCTCTCACGAGCTCCGGACGCCGCTCGCGCAGATTCGCCTCTTCGGAGAAACGCTGCTGCTCGGGCGCATCCGGTCGCAGGACGAGGCCCACCGCGCCGCGGAAGTCATCGTCCAGGAATCGCGACGGCTCGGCCAGATGGTGGACAACGTGCTGCTGTTCTCGCGGACGGGACGACAGCGCGGCACGATCAGGCGGGAACCCGTCGACGCCGCGGCGCTGGCTGCCGACATCGTGAGCGCATTCAAACCGCAGGCGGCGTCGAAACAGATGACGGTGGAGCTCGAGGTCCGCGAACTTCCGGGACGGGTGCTCGCAGATCCCAACGCGATGCGCCAGGTGTTGCTGAACCTCCTCGACAACGCCGCGAAGTACGGCGCGCGGGGCCAGCGCATCCGGGTCGAGCTGCACGGGACCTCGGAAGGATTGACGCTCGCCGTCGCCGATGAGGGCGACGGCGTCGCCGCCGGCGATCGGGATCACATCTGGGAACCCTTCTGGCGGGCTTCGGCGTCGGCGGAAGGTGGGACCGGCCTCGGCCTCGCGATCGTTCGCGAGCTCGTGAGCCTGCACGGCGGACACGTGAGGGTCGACACCGCGCACCCACGTGGCGCGCGGTTCGTGGCGACGTTCGCCGCCCCGGCCTCGCCGGCGTCGGTCTCCACCGCCGCGCACGTCGATCAGCCCGTATGACGCGGATCCTCATCGTCGAAGACAACTCGGACCTCGCCGTGGGGCTCCGCAACAATCTCGAGATAGAGGGGTACGACGTGTCGCTGTCCGACAACGGCGCGTCGGGTCTCGAGGAATTCAGGACGCAGCATCCGGACCTCGTCGTCCTCGATCTGATGCTTCCCGCGATGGATGGCTACCGGGTCCTGCACGAGATTCGATCGTCGGGTTCGACCGTTCCCGTGCTGCTGCTCACCGCGCGGTCTGAGGAGACAGACAAGGTACGCGGTCTGCGCCTCGGCGCCGACGACTACGTGACAAAGCCGTTCGGCATCCTGGAGCTGCTCGCGCGGATCGAGGCGCTGCTCCGCCGCACGCGGCCGGTGGCCCTCTACCGGTTTGGAACGATCGAAGTGGATCCCGAGCGCCGGACCGTGCAGAGGGAAGGCACGCCGGTGTCGCTGACCCCGATGGAGTTCGATCTCCTGCTCGCGCTGCTCCGTCGTAACGGCACGGTCGTTTCCCGTCTGGATCTTCTCCAGGAAGTCTGGGGCCACTCCGCGGCCGTGCTCACCCGAACCGTCGATACGCACGTCGCCGAGCTCCGCCGCAAACTGGAGCGCGATCCGGCGGCGCCCGAGTTCATCCTGACGGCGAGAAAAGCCGGATACCGGGTGGACGCGCGGCGGCAGTAGATCAGGCCAAGGCCAAGGCCGAAGGCCAAAGGCGAACGGCCGAAGGCCATTTGGAGCGTTTTCCAGATCTGCGTGGCGTGTTCCGAAGGCCGACCTTTGCGAGCGCCGCGAGGCAGGCCCGATCAGGCTGCCTTGCGGCAAGCGGCGAGCGGGAGGCCGCAGGAACATGCTACGCAGATCTCGAAAACGCTCTCTAGCGAAGGCCGGGGGGCAATGGCCGGTCTAAACTCCTGAGAGCACCGAAGGAGCGCCTTTTGAATCGTCCCGACAAGTCCGAACATCATCAGTACTACTCGACCTACATCGATCTGGTGCCTGACGGAGACATCCTGAACATCCTGCGATCGAGCATCGACCGGACGTGGTCGCCCCTGGCGAAGCAGCCGTCGTCGATCGCGCAGCATCGGTATGCGCCTGGCAAGTGGACCGTGAGCGAGCTGATCAATCACCTCGTGGACAGCGAGCGGACGTTCGGGTTCCGCGCCTTCTGGTTCGCGCGCAAAGGCGCGGGCGAACTGCCCTCGTTCGACCAGGATCCGTTTGTCACCGAGGCGAACGTCGGCCAGCGCTCGCTCCAGAGTCTGTTCGACGAATGGCGGACCGTGCGCGCCTCGAACCTGACGCTGTTCGAGACGATTGACGACGAGGGCTCGACGCGAACGGGGATTGCCAGCGGATACCGGTTCACGGTGCGGACGTTCCCGTGGATCATCGCCGGCCACGAGCTGCACCATCGCAAGCAGCTCAAAGAGCGCTACCTCATGCCGGAGAACTTTTGATTTGACGTAGTCAAGGCAAGTGTATTCCGGTATAGGATTGGCGCCTCCCCAATGGCGTCCGACCCGGTGCGTCCCTCACATCTGCTGGGAGACAGTCGCACGCCAACGCCCGCGTTTGGCACGCCGAGCACCACTGAGCGGCGCCGCGCCCCCCGGATCCGGGTTCGCGGCCGGTTGCCAGCCTCGTTCACGACCGCTTCGGTCCCGATAGCCATCCGGAACATCAGTCTCGGCGGCGTCCTGGTAGAGAGCCTTGAACCCTTTCCCGTCGGCGTGGTCCACCAGTTGCGGATGGCCGCGCACGACGAACACCTGGACCGGCCGGAACTGACCGCGCAGAGCGTCCACTCCCAGTCGGAATTCAGGCCGGACGGCGGGACGACGTTTCTGACCGGCTTCGCGTTCACGGCTGCCAACGGCGGCGAGGCAACGCGGTTCGTCTTCGAGCTGGTCAATCAGGCAACGACCCAGTACCTGAAAAACCCACCTGTAAGGATTCGTCGGCGCGCCGGACTACCTGTCACAGGAGGGGCGTGTGTTCGACATTCAACAGTTGCACAAACGATACGGCGCGATCGCGGCCGTGACTGACGTGTCGTTCGTCGCCGCCGACGGGACCATCACGGGGCTCCTCGGCGAAAACGGCGCCGGCAAGACCACCACGCTCGGCATGATGTGCGGAGTGCTCGCGCCCGATTCGGGATCGGTCGTCGTCGACGGATCGATCGCCGGCGGCTGCGAGGACCGGCGCCGGATCGGAGCGCTCCTCGATCACACCGGCCTTTACCCGAGATTGACCGCGCGCGAAAACATCGGCTACTTCGGCGAGCTCCAGGGGTTACGGCAGCCCGCGGTCGAGCAGCGCGTGGAAGAAGTTCTCGCGGCGCTGGACCTCAATCGCATCGCCGATAGGCAGGCAAGAACCTTCTCGCAGGGCGAGCGCGTCAGGGTGGCCATCGCACGGGCGATCGTCCACGGACCCCGGAACGTGGTGCTGGATGAGCCGACGAACGGCCTCGACGTGCCCACCGTCCGCGCGCTCCGCGCGCTGCTCCGCCGCATGCGCGCCGAGGGCCGTTGCGTGGTGTTCTCCAGCCACGTGCTGGCCGAAGTGCGCGAGCTCTGCGATCACATCGTGATTCTGTCGAAGGGACGTGTGGCGGCGCAGGGCAACATCGATGCGATCTGCCGTGCTGCGGGCACCTCCACGCTCGAAGACGCCTTCCTCACGATGACAGGCCGGACGGAGCTGCTCGTATGATCACCGCTCTGACGATTGCTCGCCGGGAGCTGCTCCACCACATGCGCGACACGCGATCGCTCGCGTCGAACCTGCTCTATGCGTCGATGGGGCCCGGCGTCGTGCTGCTGGTCTCGTTCTCGAATGCGGGCACCAGCAGCCGGCGCGCCGCGCTCCTTCTGAGCATGGCGTCGGTCTTTGCTCTCGTGTCGGCCGCGGCGGGTGGCATGAACCTCGCGATGGACGCGATGGCCGGCGAGCGCGAGCGGCGATCGCTCGTGCCGCTGCTGCTCACGCCCGTATCGCGGCTGAATCTGGTGGTCGGGAAATGGATCGCCGTGTGCGCCCTCGGCCTGACGGCGCTCACGATCACTATCGGCGGTTTTCTGGCCATCGTCCTCTGGCAGGCACCCGTGGGCTGGATCATGCTGGCGCGACTGGGTGTGTGGGTCCTCTTCGGCCTGATTCCGCTGGCGCTCTCGGCGGCGGCGATTCACCTGTGGCTGGCCGCGCACAGCCGCACGACGCAGGAGGCCCACGGCTGGCTCTCGATTGCGGTCTTCGTCCCGATGCTCGCGGGCATGCTCCTCGTGTTCTTCCCGGGCTGGATCGGCCGATGGTGGTTTCTCGCCCCGATTCTCGGCCAGCAGGCGCTCGTCGTGCGGACGCTCGCCGGTGAACCCGTCTCGCTCTTCCAGGCGTTCGTGCTGGCGGCCGTGACCCTCGCGGCGTTGGTGCCTGCGCTCATCGCGAGCCGGCGTGCACTGGAGAAAGATGATGTGCTCGCGGGGTAAAGCGTTTTCCAGATCGCGGTGGCGTGTTCCGGAGCCCGACCTTTGCGAGCGCCGCGAGGCAGCCCCTTGGCCCGCCGAAGCTTCAGCGGAGGCGGCGATCACGCTGCCTGGCGGCAAGCGGCGAGCGGGAGGGCGCAGGAACACGCGACCGCGATCTGGAAAACGGTCTGCCGCGTGGCACGGCCGGCGGAGGGCCTCTGGCATCCGCTGAGCTCGAGCGCCGGTTCAACGCCTTGCTCGCGGCGCACGGACCGTCGCTCTCGCGGCTCGCCGGCAGCTACACGCGCGACCGCGGTGAGCGCGACGACCTCTTCCAGGAGATCGCGCTGGCCATCTGGCGCGCGCTGCCGGGATTCCGCGGCGACTGCTCCGAGCGCACGTTCATCTTCCGCGTGGCGCACAACCGCGGCTTGGCGTACCTCTCCAAGCGGCGGCTCACGACCGCAGACCTCGACGAGGATCTCGACCCGCCCGACGCCATGCCGAACCCAGAGGAAGTGCTGTCGAGCGGGCAGCAGGGCGAACGACTCGCCGACGCGGTGCAACGGCTGCCGGTCGGTCACCGGCAGGTCGTCACGCTCACGCTCGAAGGGCTCAACTATCGTGAGATCGCCGAGGTGCTCGGGATCACCGAGAGCAACGTGGGGGCGCGGCTCACGCGCGCGAGGCAGATTCTGCGCCGCCTGTTGTAGAGGACATCATGCAGCCGGACACCGAGCTCGAAACCTGGCGTCGCCAATGGCAGGCGCATCACCAGCGTGCCCGCGGACCTGCAGCGCCGCGTGGAGCGCGAGATCCGTCACGCGAAACGCGGCCTGAGGGGGGCGATCGCGGTGACCGTGTTCTTTGGCGTCGGGGTACCGGTGCGCGCGTTCCTCACCCGCCAGCCGGACGACATCGTGCTCGCGATTGGCGTGTGGGTCTTCATCGCGCTGACCTGGGTCGTGTCGCTGCGGATCACGCGCGGCGCGTCACAACCGGCGGCCGCGACGACGGCCGCATTCCTCGAGTTCTCCATCCTGAGCTGCCGGCGCCACCTGGCCGGCATCTCGGCAGGCGCCGTGCTCTACGTGATCTTCCTGGCGTTCATCCTGGGTCTGAACTACCTCGACGCGTCACGAGAAACGCCGATCGGCGTGTGGGCATACCTGGCCCGGCCGAGCAACCTGGTCGTCTGGGGTGTGACCGCGGCGATCGGCGCGGTCGCGGCGTGGAAATGGGCGATGCTGCGACGAGAGTTGCAGAACCTTGAATCGATTCTGAAAAGCGCGAGCCGGGTCTGAAAAGCGCGGGTCGGTACGACGGGTACGGCGGGTCCGAGGAACCTGCTGACCCCCGTCGTCTTACTGTATTCCTGACCCAGAAGAACAAAAGAAGATGGCAAACGCCAGAACGTTCCAGGGACCCGCCGTACCCGTCGTACCGACCCGCGCTTTTCAGACGCTACGACAAGAGCTTTTTCAGACGCGTCAGTATTCGGTCCCGATGTCGTCGACGAAGCAATAGAGCCAGCGCTCTCCCGGCTCGGCCGACGCGATGACGGGATGACCGTCGGTGCGCGCGTGCCGGCTCGCGTGGCGGTTGGGTGACGAGTCGCAGCACAGCGTGACGCCGCAGGTCTGGCACGTCCGCAGGTGGACCCACCGCGCGCCCGCCTTCACGCATTCGGCGCATTCACGCCGGGACGCGTGCTTGACGCTGCTGACCGCGTCGAGATGCTCGCACGTGTCGGGCATTTTCGCAGCGTATCATGGCGGAATGGCCGAGGAGCCCTGGCCGGCACTGCCGTACGACGCCTGGCGGGAAACGTACGCGACGCTGCACATGTGGACGCAGATTGTCGGCAAGATCGCGCTCGCGCACGCACCGCCGTTGAACCATTCGTGGGGCGTCGCGCTGCACGTCACCCCGCGCGGCCTCTCGACACGCACGTTGCCGCAGGGACGCCGGGCGTTCACGATGGAATTCGACTTCGTCGATCACCTGCTGGCGATCCGCGTGTCGGATGGCATCACTCGGTCGGTCGCGCTCACGCCGCGCAGCGTCGCCGATTTCTACCGGGACGTCGTTCGCACGCTCGACCAGATGCAACTGCCGGTGAAGATCTGGCCGGTACCGGTCGAGGTCCCCTCGCCAATCCGCTTTGACGAAGACACGGTTCACCGGTCGTACGATCCCGAATACGCGCGCCGGGTGTGGCGGATCCTGATCCACGTCGAACGGGTGTTCACCGCCGCCCGATGCGCGTTCTACGGGAAGGTCAGCCCGGTGCATTTCTTCTGGGGCGGCTTCGACCTCGCCGTGTCGCGCTTTTCGGGCCGGCCCGCGCCACCGCGCGACGGTCCGGCGTTCATGCGCGAGGCGTATTCGCACGAGGTCATCAGTCACGGCTTCTGGCCGGGGAACAGTCAGGTGCCGGAACCGGTCTTCTACGCGTACGCCGTCCCAGAGCCGCCAGGCCTGAAAGAGGCGCGGGTCCACCCCGGCGAAGCGTATTACCACCGTGAGCTGGGCGAATTCCTTCTGCCCTACGACGCCGTTCGCACCGCGGCGGATCCCGACCGCGTGCTCCACCACTTCATCGACAGTACATACCGGCAAGCCGCGACCCTCGCACACTGGAACTTTGACGCGCTCGAGCGACGGAGAGGACTGACGGTGTTGGCCACGGCTAACCGGCGACCGCGAGACGTGCTCATCAATCTTCCAGTACACTGGAATATTGCCCGTGCCGACACGCCTCAACCACCTCGAATTCCTGACCCTCCTGGCCTTCGCCCGGCTCGGCGACGACGCCAACGCCAGCAGCGTGCGCGCGGATATCGCCACGATCGGCGGCCGTCGCGCGTCAGTCGCCGGCGTGTATGCCGCGCTCGATCGGCTCGTGTCGCTGCGTCTGGCGCGAAGCTGGCTGACCGATCCACGCCCCGAGCCGGGCGGTCGCGCGCGCCGCCACTACCACCTCACGCCTGCCGGCCTGTCGTGGCTTCAGCGCGAGCACGCGCGCACCACGGCCCTCTGGCGTGGCGTGCCGACCGCCGGCCGCTGAAGACCATGCCCAGCCGCTCCATCGCGCGCAACATGCTCGATCAGGCTCGCGCCGTCGGACAGGCGCGGCGAGTTCGCGCGCGAGCTCGACGTCGCGTTCGCGGAGGAAGCCGGCCATCGCGGCCGCGTGTTTCCAACGCTGGTGGTACTGGCACCAGCTGCTCACGGGAGCGATCCCCATGCTGAAGCTCCGAGCCCGAGATCGACCCCGACGCGCGACGACCCGCCGTACGCGCGACTGCCGGCAGCGCCGAGGATCTGGTCGATCGTTCATCCAGGATCTCCGGTTCGGTCTCCGGACGCTCCGCCGCCGTCCGGGCTTTACGGCCGTCATCATCGCGACACTTGCGCTGGGCATCGGCGCGAACACGGCGATCTTCAGCGTCGTCCACGCCGTGCTGCTTCGCGAGCCGCCCGTACACGGATCCCGGACCGGCTCGTCCGGATTTTCGAGACCTTTGGGAACAGCCGTGTCCGCGGCGTCGCCAACCCGTTCAACTTCGACGCATGGGAACGATTGACGCGGACGTTCGAGGGCCTCGCCGCGATGAGGAGCGCGGCAGCGACACTGACCGGCGCCGGCGACGCCGAACGCGTCCGGACATACGGCGTCACCCGATCGTTTTTCGATGTCGTCTACCGCGGACGGCCCGCCGCGCTTGGCCGCGTCCTCGACGTCGCAGACGCCGACGAGGGGCGGCCCGTGATCGTCATCTCGCACGGCTTATGGCTGCGCAGGTTTGGAGGCGATCCGCAGGTCATCGGCCGGACCGTTGCGCTCGACGGCATCCCGGTGTCGGTTGTTGGCGTGTTGCCGGCGTCATTCGCGTTTCCGGAGAACTGCGAGGTCTGGCGCCCGTACGTCCTCACACCCAGGCTTCGCGCCCAACAAGGCTCATGGTTTCTCGATGTCGTGGCCCGGCTGCGGACGGACGCGACCATCACCCAGGCTCAGGCCGAAATCGACGCGATCACGGCGCAGCTCGCCGCGCAGTTCCCGGCGCGTCGCAAGGACCGCGGCGCCTGGGTGATTGGCCTTCAGGAGGACCTCGGGAACCGCGTCGAAGACGCGCTCTGGGTGCTGCAGGGCGTTGTCGGCGTCGTGTTGCTCGTCGCGTGCGCCAACGTGGCGAATTTGCTCATCGTATCGGCGAGCGGGCGACGGCGCGAGCTCAACATCCGCGCGTCCCTCGGAGCCGGGACGGGGCCGGCTCGTCCGACAGCTCGTCACCGAGAGTCTGTTCATCGCCATCGCCGGCGGCGCGGCCGGCGCCGTCGTCGCGGCCTGGGGCGTGCCGCTTCTCGTCGCGAACGCACCGGAATTCACGCTGCCCGCGAATCTTCGCATCGGGATCGATCCGGCCGCGCTGGCATTCACGATGACAGTGTCCCTCGCCACGGGCCTCGTGGCCGGCATCGGGCCGGCGCTGCTGTTCTCGCGACCGGCGACGGCGTACGCCCTGAAGGACGGTTCAACCGGCGTGGCGGGAACGGGCATGTCGGGCCAACAGTGGCTCCGCCTCGGTCTCGTGGCCGCCGAAGTCGCACTGACGGTCGTCCTCGTCGCCGGATCGGTGCTCCTCATCCGCAGTTTCGCGCGCATTACGAGTCAGCAGCCAGGGTTCACGCCGGAGCGGCTGCTCACGGCGACGATCACCCTCCCCGAACGCACCTACGGCTCACCGGCCGCACGGCAACAGTTCTGGACGGCGCTCTTCGAACGGTTGCGCGCCATGCCTGGTGTGCTGGACGTTGGCGGATCGACGGCGCTTCCGTTTTCGAACTGGGAGTGGCAAACGTGGTTCGAGGTGCGCGGCCGGGAAGACGTCAAGAACGACGGCACCAGCATCCGAACCGTCACGCCAGGCTACTTCAGCACGCTCGGCCTGCCGATCCGGCAGGGCCGTCCACTGACCGATCACGACGTCGCGGGCAGCGAGCCGGTCGTCGTCGTCAACGAAGCCTTCGCACGGCATGCACCTGCCGGCTCTCAGTCCGATCGGCCAGCAACTTCGCACCGAGCGGGCGGCGGGCGGCGCGCGCACGACGACGCCGATTGGCGTCCCGAGCGAACTGGCGCCGTCGCCCGGGTGGATGACGATCGTCGGTGTGGTCGGCGACACGCGTCACACCACCCTCGACGCCCCACCCGAACCCGAGATCTATCGACCTCTCGCGCAATGGCCGACCGCCATGATGGTCACGGCCGTTCGCACGGCCGGCGATCCCGCCTCACTCGGTACATCTGCTCCGCCAGCAGGTGCGAGAGCTCGATCCGAATCTCGCGGTCGATCAGGTGCGGACAATGGAAGCCTCGATCGATCGGACGGTCGCGCGGCGGCGGTTCGAGATGTGGCTGTTTTCGCTCTTCGGCCTGCTCGCAGGTGTGCTGGCGGCGATCGGTATCTACGGCGTGATGAGCTACGTCGCCGGTCTGCGCCGTCGCGAAATGGGCATCAGGCTCGCGCTTGGCGCGCGGCCCGCGCAGATCAAAGCGCTCGTCACGCGTCAGGGACTTGCGGCCTGTCGTCGTCGGACTGGCTGGTGGACTCGCCGCCGCCTGGTGGTTGACGACGCTTCTCGAGTCGCGGCTGTTCGAGTCAAGCCCCGCGACCCCGCGTCTCTCGTCGCGACGTCCATCGGATTCCTGGCCGTTGCGCTCGTGGCCTGCTGGGTTCCCGCGCGGCGCGCAGGCAAAGGCCGATCCCGTGCTGATCCTCAAGAGCGAGTAGCCGTACACCATGGAAATCAGACTCGACGGAATTGCCAGGTTCGACGACGAAGAATCTAACGAGTTTGTCGTCACAAAATTGAAATCACTTTGACGCGAATCTTCTCTAATGAGGGTGTGAGGGTAGGCCGATAGAGCCGACGTGGATCATACGACTCTCTTTGCGCGTCAACCACTGCCTGGTGTGAAAGTTTCGGAAACTCCGGCGGCTCCGGGGGCCCCTGCGGCGCCGACTCTGCCGACTCCGCCGACGCCGGCCCCGCCGGCCGAACCGCCCTCGACGATCAGCTACCAGGGTCAGCCGCCGTGGGTGACGCCGGAGCTGCCGCCGCAGTACGCGGAGCTCGCGAACAAGATCGCGGCGATTCAAGCGGAAGCGCGCAAGTACGAAGACATCGCGGGCGTGGTCTGGCAGACGGGCAAGCCGCTGATTCAGGCCGTCCGCAATCTGTTCGCCGCGATGCAGTTCGAATCCGAGATCAAGGAAGGCGCGAGCTACGACGTGTCCGTGCAGATCGAGAGCGGACGACGCCTGCTGCTCGTCGTCGTCGGCTGCAAGGAAGGCATCCAGCGGAAGTCGCCGCACATCGGCCAGATCGTCCATGCGCTGCAGGAAGACGCCGGCGCGAACGATCGCGTGGTCCTCGCAGCCAATGCGTTCTGCGAGACGCCCGTGCCGTCGCGGCAGGATTCGGTCACACCCGATGCGCTCCGGATCATCCAGGGCGTCGGCGCGAACTTCGTCGCGACGCCGACGCTGCTTGGACTCTGGAAGTATTCGCTCACGGACCTCGCGAGTGCGAAGAAGAGCGTGCTCAGACTCCACGCGCAGGACGGGGGGATCTACAGATAAGAACTCTGTCGGTTCGACGGGGCCTGAAGTGCGCGTGTCGGTACGACGGGTACGGCGGGTCCAAGGAAGCTGCTGACGTTTGTCCTCTTTTTTTGTGTTTGACCGGCCCGGATGTCAGTCCCGGCCGGCGCCCCTGTCGTTACTGCGATTCCCAAATCAAGTCGCTGAAAAAAAATGGCGAGCGGTAGCTCGTTCCTCGGACCCGCCGTACCCGTCGTACCGACACGCGCTTTCCAGACCCAGACAAGCGCTTTCACTCCTTCCCAGTATCAACGGCCGCCGATAGTTGCAGGTGTCAAGTCAGCGTGGTACAAGTGCCGCCAAGTCAAGATCCCTTGAGGCACACAATGTCCACACGATTCTGGCGCCGGGCTCGCTTCTGCGCGAGCACTACCCTTTTCACCACCGTCGGTTTGCTCTCGGTCACCGCGTCGGCGCAACGCGGCAGCGGCGGTGGTCCCGCGGGACCGCAGCCTTCGCAATCGGTCGGCGCGCCGCGATTCGAATACGTCGGGCCGCAGAGCGCGGGCCGCATCTCGGCAGCGGCTGCCGTCGCCGGCAAACCCGGGGTGTACTACGCGGGCGCGGCGTCGGGCGGCGTTTGGAAGAGCACCGATGGCGGGCTCACCTGGAAGCCGACGTTCGACAACGAGACAGCGCAGGCGATCGGCGCGCTCGCGGTCGCGCCGAGCAACCCGAACGTCGTGTGGGCCGGCACCGGCGAAGCGTGGGCCATCCGCGACATGGACATGATGGGCGACGGCATCTACAAGTCCACCGACGCCGGCGAGACGTGGACGAAGATGGGCCTGGCCGAGACGGGCCGCATCGGCACGATCGTCGTCCACCCGACGAATGAGAACCTCGTGCTGGTCTGCGCGCTCGGTCGCGCGACCGGTCCCCAGAAAGAACGCGGCGTCTTCCGCAGCGAGGACGGCGGCAAAACCTGGCAGCACGTCCTGTTCGTGGATCAGAACACCGGCTGCTCCGGACTGCAGATGTCGCAGAAGGATCCGAATGTGGTCCTCGCCGGCACGTGGGAGATCGAGCTGCAGACGCACTATCTCTACAGCGGCGGCAACGGCAGCGGCATCCACATCTCGCGCGACGGGGGCAAGACGTTCACGAAGATCACGTCGCCCGGGCTGCCGCGGTCGCCGTACGGCAAGACCGACGTCGCGATCGCGCCGGCCGACGGCAACCGGATGTACGCGTTGATCCAGACGGGCTCGGACGGCGTGAAAGGGCTCAAGTCCGAGGCGCAAGGGTCGCTCTGGCGATCGGACGATGGCGGGAAGAACTGGAGCAACGTGAGCTGGGATCGACGGCTCATCGGCCGCGCCGGCTACTACATCCGCATTCGCGTCTCGCCCGACGATCCGGACCACCTGATGATCGCGAACAGCACGCTCTGGCGGTCGCGCGACGGCGGAAAGATCTGGACCGGCGCCGGCGGCGGCTGTGGCGACTGTCACGATATCTGGTGGGACACCTACGCGAACATGGCCGGCCACTACATCGTCACGGGCGATGGCGGCATGGGCATCTACGGCTCGCCCAACAATCCGACCGGCAACACCAGCGTCTCGCTGCCGATCGGCCAGATGTACCGCGTCACGGTCGATCAGCGCAGCCCGTACTGGATCTATGGCAGCCGGCAGGACGACGGCAGCATGCGGATCGCGAGCAACCGGCCGATCGTGCCGGCGAACGTGCCGAGCTACGCGCCGTCGGCCGGGGCGGCACCAGCGCCAGCCGGCGGAGGACGCGGTGGCGGTGGGCGCGGCGGCGGCGCGGGCGCGGCGGCTGGCGGGCGCGGTGGCGCGGGTGGTGGCGGCGCGGCCGCAGGTGGTGGGGCCGCAGGTGGTGGGGCCGCGGGTGGCGGGGCCGCCGGTGGTGGACGCGCAGGCGGCGGTGGCGGGGAAGTCGAAGTTGAGGGTGGCGGCGGCGGAGGTGGTGGCGGCCGTGGCGGCGGACGCGGTGGCGGAGCCCCGGCCGGACCCGCGCAGGAAGGGATGCCGTCCTGCGAATCCGGATACACCTATCCCGAGCCCAACAACCATCGCTTCGTCTGGGGCACCTGTTACGGCGCGCACGTCGCGACGTTCGACGAGCTGAGCGGGCTGCGCCGCTCGGTCAGCCCCTGGATGCATACGCTCGATCACGATCCGGTCGGCCTCAAGTACCGGTGTCACTGGTCGCCGCCGCTGGCGATTGACTGGTTCGACAACGCGGTGTACTTCGGATGCCAGGTGATCTTCCGGACGCGCGATCGCGGTCAGACCTGGGAAGAGATCAGTCCGGACCTCTCGACGCGCGATCCCAGCCGCGTCGTCTTCTCGGGCGGCGTCGTCGGCGACAACCTCGGCCAGTTCTATGGCGCGCTCGTATCGACGATCGCGCCGTCGCGGCTGCAGCAGGGCACGATCTGGGCAGGCACGAACGACGGCAAGGTCTGGATCACGCGTGACGCCGGCAAAGGCTGGACCGACCTGACGAAGAACGTGAACATGCCGCCCTGGGGCATCGTGCGCCGGATCGACGCGTCCCACCACGATCCCGCCACGGCGTACATGGCGGTGGACTACCACCTGGTCGATCAGCGCGACCCGTATCTCTTCAAGACCGCGGACTTCGGCAAGACGTGGACGCGGCTCGACGGCGCACTGCCCAAGGGCCATCCACTCGACTACACGCTCTCGATCGCCGAGAGCCCGCAACAGCGCGGCATGCTCTACGCCGGCACCGGTCACGCGTTCTTCTACTCGCGTGACGATGGGAAGACGTGGACGCAGTTCAAGGACAAGCTCCCGGCCGCGCCGGTGACGTGGATCGAGGCGCCCAAGAACGCGGCTGAAGTCGCCGTGGCGACGTACGGGCGCGGGTTGTGGATCCTTCGCGACACGTGGCAGCTCGAACATCCGCAGGCCGCCGCGCCTTCCTCGCAGTCGGCCGATCTCCAGCTCTACAAGCCCCGGCCGGGCCTTCGCACGGCGAACGGCGGCAGCGCGACATTCGTGTTCGCGTTGCGAACGGCGCCGACGTCTCCCATCACCGTGGACATCCTCGGCATGGACGGGAACGTGATCGACACGATGCAGGTGCAGGGACGCGCCGGCCTGAACCAGGCGTTTTGGGATCTGCTGTTGAACCCGCCGGCTCGCCCGGTGCTCCGGTCCATTCCACCGGACAACCCGCAGATCTGGGACGCGGGCCGCTGGCCGGGCCGTGAGCGGCCGGTCACGCATTGGGGACTCGGCGCGGCCGGCTGGCAGCCGCGCGCGGCGCCCGGCAAGTACACCGTCCGCATGACGCTCAACGGTCAGCAGCAGTCGCAGCCGTTCGAAGTCTGGCGCGACGTCACGTTGCCGTCGAACGATGCCGATCTCGTCGCCGGCACCGGCCTGCAGCGCAACATCGTGAGCGCGGTGAACGACGTCGTCGACAAAATCAACAGCCTCGAGATCATGCGGATGCAGGTCGAGGATCAGCGCGCGAAGACGGCCGGCAACAAGGAGCTCGACACGGCGCTCGCCAACCTCTACAAGCGGATGTATGACACGGAGCTGCACTTCCTCTCGCGTACGGAGATGCACAGCGACGACAAGTGGTACGTCGAGAAATACAAGCTGTACATGAACCTAGTCTGGCTGCTGGCCGAGGTGGGCGGCAGCGGCGGCGACGTCGCGGGCGGCGTCGGCTACCGGCCGACCAACGCGGCGCAGCGCGTCTTCCAGGATCGGCTGAAGGAGCTGGAGCTCGGCAACGCCGACTTCAAGAAGCTGATGCAGGAAGTGGAGGCCTTCAACAAGACGCACGCCGGCAAGCTGCCGGCCGATTACGGACAAGATGCCGACGTCACCGCCGCGCTGACGCGCGGCGGTGCCCCTTCGAATCGTTTGGCATCCTGCTCCAGGTCTTGGGAGCCTTTCAGCCTTTTAGCCTTTCGGCCTTTGAGCCTCTGAGCCCTGCGCCTTTGAGCCTGCTCCTTACCCCTTCCCTCGCCTCAGCCGCCGATACCCGTCGAGCGCCTCTCGAATTATGCGAACCGCGTTGTCAGGTCCAAGGAGGTCTTCGACGATCACCTGTTTCTGTTCGAGCGCCTTGTAGTCCTCGAAGAAGCGCCGTACTTCGCGCAGGACATGCGGCGGCAGCTCCGCCTGATCGCGATAGTCGGAAAATGCCGGGTCCCGCACCGAAACCGCGACGATCTTGTCGTCGACGCCTTTCTCGTCGCGCATGCGCATGACACCAATGGCGCGGGCTTCGACGATGGTCAACGGATACACCGCCTCCTGGCTGAGCACCAGTGCATCGAGCGGGTCGCCGTCGTCGCAATACGTGCGCGGAATGAACCCGTAATCGGCCGGATAGTACACCGCACTGTGAAGGACTCGATCGAGCCGGAGCAGCCCGGTCTCCTTGTCGAGCTCGTACTTGTTCTTGCTCCCCTTCGGAATCTCGATGACGACCGGGAATGCCGTTCCGACCACGGCGTCATCGATGTACGTGTCATGCCAGGGATGCATCTCTGGTCGTCCCGTCCTTCGCCTTTTCGCCGTCCGCCTGCTACTGTTTAGGCCCCGATGGGCGCATCCGCCACCGCCACGGTCCCGCGCCAGCCGCCCGTCACCAGAAAAGAAATCGCCGGCTGGTGCCTCTACGACGCAGCCGATTCGGCATTCACCACCGTCATCATCACGGCATTCTACGCGCCGTTCTTCAGCAAGGTCATCGTTGGTGACCCGGTGCGAGGAGCGTATCTGTGGGGTTGGGCGCTGTCGGGATCGGAGATCGTCGTCGCGATCCTGGCGCCGATTCTCGGGGCCATCGCAGACTTTTCGGGCAGCCGCAAGAAGTTCCTGGCGGCGTGCGCGGCGACGATCATCATCTTTACGGGCGCGCTGTATTTCGCGAGACCTGGCATGGTGGGGCTCGCCATGGCCCTCTTCATCATCGCGAACGTCGGGTTCGCGGGCGGGAACGTCTTCATCGACAGCTTCCTGCCGGGCATTGCGAACGAGTCGAACGCCGGGCGGCTGTCCGGGCTCAAGTACGGCGTCGGCTACCTGAGCGGCCTCATCGCCGTCATTCTCGCCTCGCTCTTCGCCCAAGGCATCGACACGCCGACACCGGAGCTGGTCGACCGGGCTCGGCTGATACCGGTCGTCGTCGCCGCGTACTACTCGGTCATGGTCATCCCGACCTTTCTCTTGTTGCGGGACCGCAGTATCCCGCAGCCGCTCCCGCCGGGTGAACACTACGTTTCTGTCGGGTTCCGGCAGCTCCGGCGCACGTTCCAGCACATCCGGCGCTATCGCGAGCTGGTGAAGCTGCTCGTCGCGTTTCTCGTCTACAACGACGGTGTCGTGACCGTCATCGGATTCGCCGCCATTTACGCCGTCGACACGATCGGATTCACGAGCGGCGACATCATGATCATGTTCGTGACGTTGAACGTGGTCGCGGCGGCCGGCGCCATCAGTTTCGGCCGGTTGGCGGACCGCATCGGCCAGAAGCGCACGATCCTCATCTCGCTGGCGATCTGGGTCATCGCCGTCACGCTCGCGTATCTCGCGCACAGCCGGACGACGTTCTGGATCGGCGCAGCGCTGGTCGGCATCGGGATGGGTTCCACCCAATCGGTGACGCGCAGCCTGGTGGCGCTCTTCACGCCCCAGAAGAACGCGTCCGAGTTCTACGGTTTCCTCGGTGTGGCCGGCAAGGCGATGGCGTTCCTCGGGCCGCTGCTGTTCGGCGCGATCACGAAGGCGACGGGCAGCCAGCGTCCGGCGATCTTCGCCATCGCCGCGTTCTTCGTCGTCGGCGCGATTTTGCTGTCGTTCGTCGATGAGGAGAAGGGGAAAGCCGAGGCAAGGGTCAGCATCTAAACCGTTTTTCCAGTTCGGCGTAGCGCCGAACTGGAAAACGCTGTAGGACCTCGGGTTTCGTTTTTTGGTCTGGTTTTTCAAAAACGAAACCCGAGGTCTTACCGGTATCCAGCCGCCTGCAGCTCGAAGAGCTGTGCATAGCGTCCGCCGAGCCTGAGCAGCTCGTCGTGCGATCCGAGCTCGGCGACACGGCCGTCCTCGACCACCGCGATCCGATCCGCGATGCGGACCGTCGAGAACCGGTGCGAGATGACGATGCCGATGCGGCCGCGCAGGTTGTCCTTGAGCTCCGCGAAGATCGCGGCCTCGGCTTCGGGATCGAGTGACGACGTGGGTTCGTCGAGAATCCAGATGTCGGCGTCGCGATACATGATGCGCGCGAGGGCGAGCCGCTGCCATTCGCCGCCCGAGAGATCGTGTCCGCCCTCGAACAGCCGGCCGACCTTCGAATCGAGACCGTTCGGCATCTTTTTCACGAGCCATTCGCTTCGCGAGTCGCGCAACGCTTCGAGCACGCGCTCTTCGGAGACCGCGCCGCCCGGCCGGCCCATCACGACGTTCTCGCGGACGGAGAGCTCGTAGGTCGCGTAGTCCTGGAACAACACGCCAATCCGGCTGCGAAGGTACTCGGGTTCAATGTCCCTGACGTCGACGCCGCCGGCGCGCACCGATCCGCGATCGGCGTCGTAAAAGCGCAGCAGGAGCTTGACCAGCGTGCTCTTGCCGGCGCCGTTTTCGCCGACGAGCGCGATGAGCTCCCCGCCGCGAATCGTGAGCGAGAGGTGCGCCACCGCCGGCTCGGTGCCGCCCGGATACGCGAAGGTCACGTCGTCGAATTCGATGGACTCGATGGCGCCCGGTGGAAGCGTGCGTGGTCTGGCGGGCACAGGCACGAGCGGATCGATCGCCAGAAACGAAAAGTAGTCGTCGAGAAACGTCGTGTGCTGGTCCACGGCGACAAAGGTGCTCGAGATGTTCCCGAGCGTCTGCGCGACCGACGTGAACGCGCCGATGACGAGCACGACGCCGCCCGGGTCGATCAAACCGGCCGCCCCCTGATACGCGACGAACACGTACGCCAGCGCCAGCGCCGTGCCGGTCACGAGACCGGTGAGGAACGAAATCCGCGTGCCAGACCGGTACATCAGGGCTCGCTGCCTGAAGAGGTCCTCAGACAGCTTCTGGTGGCGGCCGAGCAGGTAGTCCGAGAGCACGTACGCCCGAATCTCCTTCGTCGTCCGCGCCTGGACGAGCAGATCGCCGAGATATTCACGCTCCCGCTCCTCGGGCGTCTCCTTGTAGAAGAACTCGTAGAGCTGCGCCGTGACGCGGCGCTCGAGAATCAGCGACAGCACCGCGGCGACGATCGCGAGCAGGACGAGAACGTAGTGAAGGCTCGCCAGGAGCGAGGCCATCAGCACGATCGTGACGATGTTGCCGGAAAGCCCGAGCACGGACCAGGTGAGATCGCCCGGCCGCCACGAGACGTCGCGTTTGGCTCTCGCCAGCCGGTCGTGCCAGTTGGAGTTGTCGAAATGTCCGAGGTCCACCTTCGACGCCTGCGCCAGCAGCCGGCGCTCCGCTTCGAGCTGCACGCGACGGACGAACAGATTGCGGCCGTAGCCCATGTAGGCCCCGATCGCCCGCTGAATGCCGGTGACGAGCCAGAGCCCGAGAATCACCGGCACCATGTCGCGGAACCGCAGCGACTTCAGGCGCGCTTCGGCGATGAGGTTGACCAGACTGGCGCCCAGGTACACGGCAATCGGCGGCATCGCCGAGTTGACCATGCCGAGCAGGGAGTACTGCACGAGCGAGATCGGCGATGCGGACCAGGCCAGCTCGAGTCCGAGACGGAGGTTCTTCCGGACCCGTTGCGCCCGTCCCTTCAGGGCACGCGGCGGCTGGCGCTGGGCGTCAGCCTGCGCGCTGTCTGCGCTCGCGGTGCCGGCCGTGTCGCTCATCCTGATCACTATCCTAGCGGGGGGTTGTCCGTTGGCACACACCGCTAGCGGATTTCGCCTGATACCCTCTTTGGCCGGAGGGACGCGCTGGACGTGTATCTGGTGGACGGCACGTACGAGCTGTTCCGGCACTATTTCGCCCTGCCGCCCGCGCGCGATGTCCGCGGACGCGAAGTCGCCGCCGTGAGAGGCGTCCTGCGATCCGTTCTGGGCATGGTCAACGATGGCGCCACGCACATCGGTGTGGCGACCGATCACGTGATCGAATCGTTCCGCAACGGACTCTGGCGGGGTTACAAGACGTCCGCTGGCGTACCCGCGAATCTGCTGTCGCAGTTCCCCATTCTCGAGGAGTCGCTCGCGGTCATGGGCGTCACCGTCTGGCCGATGGTGGAATTCGAGGCTGACGACGCGCTGGCGGCGGCCGCGGCGGCACTCGATGCGGACACGCGTGTGGACCGCGTGATCGTCTGCACGCCCGACAAAGATCTCGCCCAGTGCGTCCGGGGCACGCGCGTCGTCCAGCTCAATCGCCGCACGCGCGAGCTGCGCGACGAAGCAGGAATCATCGCGAAGTTCGGCGTAAGGCCGGCGTCGATACCCGACTATCTGGCGCTCGTCGGCGACGCCGCCGACGGCTATCCGGGTCTGCGAGGCTGGGGAGCGAAATCAGCCGCCGCCATCCTTGCCCGGTTCGGCCGTCTCGAAGCCATTCCCGGTGACTGGCACGACTGGCACGCCAACGTCAGCAATCCGGCCGCCCTCGCGCGAGTTCTCGCCGAGGAGCGCGACCATGCGCTGCTCTTCCGGGCGCTGGCCACACTCCGCACGGACCTCACGCTGTTCGACGACGTCGATCAATTGAAGTGGAATGGCCCGACGCCCGCGTTCCCGGCGCTGGCGGCGGAACTGGAGGGGACGGGTTAGTTTTCCACAGATTCCGGGGCGAGAGGGACAGGTGAGACCAGGTTACGCGCGCTAGCGTCCGCCGAAACCTGGTCTCACCTGTCCCTCTGACGCCGGAATCTGTGGAAAACTAACCCGTCCCCACCCTGCCGCGATCCACAACCCCACCGGCTCGTACATCCGGCCCTGGCCGACAACCCACCGGATACGGCGGATGTTCGAGATGTCGGCGAGCGGATTGGCGTCGAGAATGACGAAATCCGCGCGTTTGCCGAGTTCGAGAGTCCCAACCTCCTTCTCGAGTCCCATGGATCTCGCAGGAATGATCGTCGCCGTCTGAATCGCTTGGATCGGCGTCAAGCCCGCCTGCACGGAGAGCTCCAGCGCGCGCAGCAGGCTATGCCCCGGCACCGCGCCATCGGTGCCGGCGACGATGGGCACGCCGGCCGCCTGAAGTGCTTTGAGCGTCGCCAGCTGACGATCGACGCGCGCCTTTGCGGCCGCAGCGTCGCCCTGGTTCGTGACGCTGCGGTAGTTCATGACGAGCGCGGGCGGGCCGCCTTTCAGTCCAGGTTCGATTTCATCGACCTGCGTCTCCGGCGCGCGGCCGAGCAGCTCGCCCCAGGGCAGCGTCGGATCGATCACCACCCGGCGCTTTGCCAGGAGCTCGATGGTCTCGCGCGTCGCGGGCGCCTGCAGATCGCCGCCGACCGGCATGTGCGCGACGTGATCCATGCCGGCTTCGACCGCGCGGCGGATGCCGAGCGCCGTCGGCACGTGCCCGGTGACGGTCATCCCCAGCTCGTGTGCGCGCGCGACGATCGCGTCCACCACCGGCGGCTGGAGCAGCGAATACAACTTCATCTGCTCGAACCGATCGGCGTGATAGCGATCCACCAGCGCGCGGCCGGCATCGGGTGTAGACGCGGTGTAATGCCCGAACGCGTTCGGCGCTTCGCCGTCCACAAGCCCCGCGAGCAGCACGCGTGGCCCGGGCCCGCGCTTCGCCGCGAGCGCGTCGCGAAACGCCGTCAGGAATCCGCGCTCGCCGCCCATGTCGCGAATGCTCGTCACGCCGGCCGCCAGATACGCCGGTGCCCATTCGATCTGACTGGCGTGCGCGTGCATGTCCCAGAGACCGGGCACGATCGTTTTGCCTCGCCCGTCGATCCGCCGCACGCCGGCCGGGATCGTCACGCGAGCGGATGGGCCAACCTCGGCGATTCGACCATCACGCACCAGGAGCGTCGCGTCTTCGACGGCCGCGCGATCCGTGCCATCGATCACCGTGGCGCCCGTGATGGCGAACGCGCCGTCGGCAACGGGTGCGGCCTGCTTCGACATCGCCGACAGGTCCGCCATCGCGTCCTGAACCGCGACCGCCTGAAGAGCGGGCCACGCGTCCTTCAGATCCTCCCGGATCGCTTCGAGCGGCAGGATGTGAATCCGCGAGACGATGGCCGCGAACCGGTCGCGCTCGTCCAGCCAGACGGTCTCGCGTCCCCAGATCACACCGTCAACGGTGTAGCGCTTCAGCCGGACGTCCTGGGCACCCAGGCGAACCGTGTCGGTCCCGCGGAACTGGATGCGCACGTTCCGGGTTGGAGTGCCGGGTACGAGAGCCACGTTCGCGGGTCGCCCGTGTCGTTCCCAGTAACGAATCAAGAGCGCGCGCGACGCCAGCGGCGCGTAGCTCAGGCCCGCAAAAAACGCGCGCGGAAGCGGGACACGCGTCGTCTGGCCAAACTGCGTGACCTGCGCCGCCGGGCCTGCGATCTCGACGTTGACGTCCGAGTTGACGAACCGGTAGGTGCGCCCCGCGGTCGTCAGGCGGCGCGCCGAAAGGTCGGCGTCGAGGTGGAGCGACGCCTTGAACTGGAGCGTTCCGCCCCGCTCGAGCAGGTTCAGATCGCCCGTAAACAGCCAACCCTGGCCGTCTGCGCGCAGCTCGTACGTCTCACGACCGATCGGCCGCTCGATGAGCGAAACGAGCACCGTTCCGGTGTCGACGGGCGCCTGGCCAGGCAGACCGGCAATAGCTGCGAAAGCGAAGATAACGGCGGGAACGCGGCGATCGCGAAGTCTCATGGCCGGAAGGAGTTGCCATGATAGCGGAAGCGTCTGCCGCGTCGAACCCAGGTCGTCACCCTCGCGTCTAATCATCCGACGTAACCGCGCTTTTTGAGGGACCAACGTTGTGATGAGTGACACCGTCCTCCGGGATCTTCGCATCGGGCTTCGCGTCCTCGTGAAGGAAAAAGGCTTCTGCGCGCTGGCGACGATCGTGCTCGCGCTCGGCATCTGCGGCGTGACGACGATGTTCAGCGTCGTGAACGGCGTGATGCTGCGCGGCTTCTCGTTCCCGAACGCCGACCGTCTGGCGAGCGCGAATTTCGTCGATCCGACCACGGCGACATTCTTCGGCGTGAACGGGCAGATCACCGCGCTGGACTTCAACGAGCTGCTGCCGATGCAGCAGTCGTTCGAGATGATGGCGGCCTACCTGAACGGCTCGACGGTCAACATCACGGTCAACGGCCGCCCGCAGCGCTACACGGGCGCCTACACGACCGAGAACTTCCTCAGGATTCTCGGCGTCGCTCCGATCAAGGGACGTGATTTCGAAGCGGCCGACAATCAGCCGGGCGCCGAGAAGGTCGCGCTCATCGGATACGGCATCTGGCAGCGCGACTTCGGAGGCGCCGACGACGCCGTCGGCCGCGTCGTGCGCATCAACGGCAAGCCGGCGACGATCATCGGCGTCATGCCGCGCGGCTTCGCGTTCCCGACGAACGAGGAGTTGTGGATCCCGCTCTACAGCGAGTTCCCGCCGCGCCCGCGCAACGATCCGGCCGCGATCAGCCCGTCGGTGCTCGGGCTGATCAAGAAGAACGTCTCGGTCGATCAGGCGACGCTCGAATTCACCAGCCTCGCCCGGCGCTTCGCCGAGGCCTACCCGGAGACCAACAAACAGTTCAACACCGGCCGGGTGGAGCCGCTGATCGAGACGTTCACGCCGCGCCCGCTCCGCGGCACGCTGCTCACGATGCTCGGCTTCTGCGTGGGCGTGCTGCTCATCGCGTGCGCGAACGTGATGAACATGCAGTTCGCGCGCGCCACGCTGCGGGCGCGTGAGCTCGCGATTCGATCGTCGCTCGGCGCGAGCCGCGGCCGGCTCGTCCGGCAGATGCTGACCGAAAGCCTGTTGCTCTCGAGCATCGGCGCGGTGCTCGGCATCGCGCTGGCGTATGGCGCGACCGACTGGCTCTCGGCGACCGTCCGCAACCTCGACAATCCGCCGCCGTCCTGGATCACGTTCGACCTCGCGCCGGTTGTCCTCGCGATGACCGTCATCGCGACGATTGGCGCGGCGGTCGTCTCCGGGTTGCTCCCGGCCGTCGGCTCCTCCCGGATGCGCGGCGCGGAAGTGCTCCGCGACAGCGGGCGCGGGAATACGAGCTATCGCGTGAGCCTGCTCTCGCGCGGCCTCGTGGTCTTCCAGATCGTCATCACCTGCGTTCTGCTCATCGGCGCCATGCTGCAGCTGCAATCGATCGTCAGGCAGCAGAACATCGACTACGGCTACGACACGACCGCCGTCATGTCGGCTCGGATGGGCCTGATGGACGGCGACTACCCGTCGTCCGAGGCGCGCAAGCAGTTCTACGACCGGCTCCTCGAACAGATGCGGGCCCATCCGGAGTTCGAGGCGGTTGCGCTCAGCAACCGCTTCCGGATGGTGTTCTCGGGCACGAACCCGCTCGAGATCGAGGGCGTGAAGTACGCAACGGAGCAAGAAAAGCCGAACACGAACTTCGAACTGGTCACCGGGGGCTTCTTCGACGTAACCCGTCAGAAACTGCTCGATGGCCGCACGTTCACCGATCAGGATCTGGACACCCGCCAGCCCGTGGCCATCGTGAACGCCGCGTTCGCGCGGAAGCACTTCGAGAACGCGAGCCCGATCGGTCGGCGGTTCCGCGCGGCCGGCAATCAGAACCAGGGCACGCCCTGGCGGACCATCGTCGGCGTCGTCTCCACCGTCCGCATGTCCGGCCCCTTCAACAATCCAGGCGTGGACGATTCCGGGTATTACATGCCATTTTTCGCGTCGCCCGGCGGCCCCACGCCACCGACGCCGCTCGCGAGCCAGTTCGCGACCGTGATCGCGCGGCCGCGCGGCGGTCCCATCGAGCCCGTGGCCAACGCGCTGCGCCGTGAAATCGCGAAGCTCGATCCGAACCTGCCGCTCTACTTCGTGGGCACGCCGCAGAGCCAGCTCCAGGGCTTCGTCGCCCAGAACCGGATCATCGCGACGATGTTCACGGTGTTCGGCGCCGTGGCCGTGCTGCTCGCGGCCGTCGGCATCTACGGCGTCATGTCGTTCGCGGTGAACCAGCGCACGCAGGAGTTCGGCGTGCGCATGGCGCTCGGCGCCGGCCGCCGACGGATCCTGGCGATGGTCATCCGTCAGAGCGCGTGGCAGATCGGGATCGGCGCGGCGGTCGGACTCGGGCTGGCGTCGCTCATCGCCGCCCTCGGCGGCGCGGGCATTCAGAGCGTGCTCTTCAGCGTCAACCCTCGTGATCCGGCGATCTACGGGTCGGTTCTCGCGCTCATCACGGTTGTCTCCCTCGTCGCGACGCTCGTGCCGGCACGACGGGCGACGAAGGTGGACCCGATCGTGGCGTTGAGATCTGAGTAAGAGCGGTTCTGAAAAGCACTTGTCGGTACGACGGGTCTGAAAGGCGCTCGTCGGTACGACAGGTACGTCGGGTACGAGGAACCTCCTGACGCTTGCCAACTTATTTAACCAAATAAGAAGACCCGCGAGAGTACGTTCCAGGTACCCGCCGTACCGACCAGTGCATGTCCGACCCGTCGTACCGACGAGCGCATTTCAGACCCATCGTACCGACGAGTGCATTTCAGACCCGTTTCAACGCCCCCGTCCGGCCCTAGAGGTGCGCCTTTAAGAACTTCCCGGTGTACGACTTCTTACACGCCACCACGACCTCCGGTGTACCAGTGACGATTACTTCCCCTCCGGCGTGGCCGCCCTCGGGACCGAGGTCGATGACGTGGTCCGCGGTCTTGATCACGTCGAGATGATGCTCGATGAGCAGGACCGTATGGCCCGCGTCCACCAGCCGGTTGAGCGACACGAGCAGCCGTTCGATGTCGGCCAGGTGCAGGCCGGTCGTCGGCTCGTCGAGAATGTAGACGGTGTGCTTCGAGCGCTGCAGCGTGCTGAGCTCGGCGGCGATCTTGACACGCTGCGCTTCGCCGCCTGAGAGCGTCGTCGCTGACTGACCGAGCGTCAGATACCCGAGACCGAGCTCGTCGAGCACCTGAATCTTTCGCGAGACGACGGGCTCGTTCGCGAAAAAGGTGACGCCTTCCTCGACCGACATGTTCAGCACGTCGTCGATCGTCTTCCCGCGTAGCGTCACCTCGAGCGTCTCGGCATTGAACCTCGCGCCTTTGCAGGCACCGCAGGTGACTTCGACGTCCGGCATGAAATACAGCTGGGTCCGGATCGTGCCTTCGCCCTGGCATTCTTCGCAGCGCCCGCCTTTGACGTTGAAGCTGAATCGCCCCGCCTTGTAGCCGCGATCCTTCGAGAGCGGCGCCTGCGTGAAGAGATCGCGAATTGTGTCGTAGAAGCCGATGTACGTAGCCGGGTTCGACCGGCTGTTCCGCCCGATGGGCGTCTGGTCGATGTTGACGACCCGCCGGACGTGCTCGACGCCCTCCACGCGCGTCGTGATCCCCCGGCAACGTGCGCGTGTCGATCAGATGCTTCCAGAGCACCTTGTACAGGACCTCGTTGACCAGGGTGCTCTTGCCGGATCCGGACGCGCCGGTGATCGCGATGAGCTTGCCGAGGGGAAACCTGACGTCGATTGACTTGAGATTGTTCTCGCGGGCGCCGCGGACCACGAGCGCCCGGCCGTTGCCGTTGCGGCGTCTGGCCGGCGTCTCGATCGACCGTTTGCCCGAGAGAAACTGCCCCGTCGGCGACGTCCGGCACGCGAGCAGATCGTCGATCGTCCCCTGCACGACGACGGTGCCCCCGTGCACGCCGGGCCCGGGCCCCATTTCGACGACGTGATCGGCGGCGCGAATGGTGGCTTCGTCGTGCTCGACGACGATCACCGTGTTGCCGATGTTCCGCAGTCGCTCGAGCGTCGCGATCATCTTCTCGTTGTCCTTCGGATGCAGCCCGATGCTCGGCTCGTCGAGCACGTACAACATGCCCATCAACCCCGATCCAATCTGCGTGGACAACCGGATGCGCTGCGATTCACCGCCCGACAACGTGCCCGATCGGCGGTTCAGGCTCAGGTAGTCGAGGCCGATGCCGAGCAGCAGCTCGAGCCGCGTCCGGATCTCCTTCACGACCTGCCGTCCGGCATCCGCGCCGCGGCCGGCCGGCTTCACCGTGGCGAGAAACGCGTGCAGCTCGTCGAAGTGCTGCTGCCCCAGCTCGTGAATCGTCTTGCCGGACACCGTGAAGAGCAGCCGCGTCGAACGCAGCCGCGCGCCGTGACAGTCCGGACACGTGTGCTCGACCATGACCTTGTCGAGCCACGCTTCCATCCGGGAGCTCGTCTCGCCGCGCTGGCGGTACCTGCGATACCAGCGCTCGATCCGCCGTGCGATGCCGTGAAACCCGACCTCCTGCCCTTCAATCTCGTTCGGCTTGACCTTGGCGTCCGGCGGCACGCGCATCGGAACCTTCCGCGGCTCGATGCCGTACAGAATCGCCTGGCGCGCGCGTTCGGGCAGGTCCTTCCAGGGCGTGTCGAGGCTGAACTTCAGGTCCTTCGACAGGCTGTACATCACGCGGCCGTCCCACGTGTCGGGGTTGTAGCGGTACGCCTCGCGGATGAAACAGCCGCCAACGATGCTTCGCTGCGGGTCGGGAATCAGAAGCTCAGGATGCGTGAGCTTGTCGACGCCAAGGCCGCCGCACGTGCGACACGCGCTCTCCGGATCGTTGAACACGAAGTAGCTGGGCCCGATGTCGCCGTACACGAAGTGATGGGTCGGGCTGCATAGCCCAGAATAGAAGCGCTGTGCGTCCGCTTTGCTCGCGCCCTTGCCGACGTGGACCTGGAGAAGACCGTCGCCGACGAGCAGCGCGCTCAGGATGCCGGCCTTGATGGCTTTCTCGTGCTTCCGGCCGACGACGAGACGGTCGACGACCGCGTCCATGTGCTCGACCGCGTCGTCATCGATCTTCACGTCGTCCGAGAGGTCCACCGGTTTGCCGTCCACGATGAGACGCCGGCAGCCTTTCTTCCGAACCTCCGTGAAGACGACGTCGAGCTCTTCTCCGTAGACCTTGAAGACGGGCGCGCGGAGCTCGATGTCCGTGCCCTCCGGCAGCGAGAGAATCGCGTCGAGGATCTGGCTGGCCGTGCGGCTGGGTGTCGGCTCCCCTGTCCGCGGGCAATGCGGCTCGGCGACCGTCGCAAACAGCAGATTGAGATAGCTCGCGATGTCGGTCATGGTGCCGACGGTCGACCGCGGGTTGCTCGTGAGCGTCTTCTGCTCGATGGAGATGACCGGCGACAGCCCGAACACGAAGTCCACGTCCGGCTTCGCGACCTGCGCGACGAACCGCTTCGCGTAGCTCGACAGCGATTCCATGTATCGCCGCTGCCCTTCCGCGTAGATCGTGTCGAAGGCCAGGCTCGACTTGCCTGACCCGGAGAGTCCGGTCACCACGATGAGCCGGTCGCGCGGGATTTCGAGCGAGATGTCCTTGAGGTTGTGGACCCGCGCGCCCTGGACGGCGATGGTCGTTCGCGCGGCCGTTTTTGGCGTCGTCGGGGCCTTGGGGCGGGACGCGGCGGCCCCGGTGGCGCGGGTCATGAGCGTCGCGGCTCCTTGTAGTAAAAGGCCAGCTCCTGCACGTCGACGTTGCTCCGCTTGGTGAGCCGGACGGGCGTCGACGCCTGACCGATGAGGCCCTGATGGGCGAGGTACTCGCACGCCATCGTCACGCCGCGTGCGCCGAAGCTGCGTTCGAAGTGCGTTTCGATTTCCGTGGCCGAGCGCGCCTCACCGACGTCGCGCAGGTACTCGATCACCAGACCGAAGAGCGGCTCAACGCGTGAGCGGAGATATTCGTCGATGGCGTCCAGCGCGGCCTGGACGTTCTTGCGTGTCTTCTTCGTGTTGAGGAGGTCGCTGTAAACCACCTTGAAGAACGCCGGGTTCATCGACATCGCCTGCGGGAGGACCTCACGATCCGCCAGTTGACGGCGGCTGAGCACCTCGATGCGGGCGAGCGACGTCGCGGCGTAGAGAATCCAGAGCGCCGTGTAATCGAGATCACCCCGCGTGACGAACCACTTGTGGGCCTTGTACAGCACATAGACCGCGCCACAGCCCGACTGCAGCAACTGCACCTGGGTGTCGCGATCGCCAATGTCTTGCAGGCTGGCGAACAGATCGGCAATGGACGGATCGTGCGTATAGAGCAACCGGCCCTTGGCAAGAAACGAGTGCATGAACGAGTTGCGGACCGACCCTTGAATCGTCTTCCGCAGCGCGGCGCGCGGCATCAACAGCGCGTGGATGTTGACATCGCCGGCATGAAGGGCCAGCCCTTCGTCGCCCGACTGCACCTGCTTGTCGTCGATGGTGACGAGGACGAGATCGATGTCGGATTTCGCCCACACCGTGTCATGCGACAGGCTGCCACCCAGAATGGCGGCGAGGATGGAACGGTCCTCCTTGACGCGCTCGATGACGCTGTCGAGCGCTGCGGTGAACCTGTCATGGACCGGGGCGTGGGCAGGGCGAGGCATCGGGACGAGCGCCGGACTCGACTAGTTTTTCATAGTTCACGCGGATCAGTTTCGCGCCGGCCCGCGCCGCTTGCCCCAGCACGCGGCGCCGCTGGCCCCATTGGAAAAGCCTGGGCTTCCCCTCTAAAATCAGCGCCTGTCTGATAGAGCGGCAAAGCGCCTGCGGCCCGCGCGGAGCCTTCAGCCTTTCGCTGGGGGTGGGGCCCCAGCGTATTGAAAGAGGATAGCGAGTCCGCGAGCGCCGGAGCGCGAGCGAGCGGGGGTGGGGCCCCGCGAGCACTAATAAAGGAGACCGGCCGTGACCCATGCCGTCGTGAGATTCCGCGGGCGTGCCTCGCTCGTCGTGCTCGCCCTGTCGTTGACCGCCGTCTTCGGCGCGACGTTCGCACTGTCCGCCCAGGCGCCGGCGAAGAAAGTGCTGACCGTCGAGGACTACACGAAGTGGCGAAGCATCAATTCGCCTGAGATCTCCGGCGACGGCAAATGGGTCGCCTATGTGCTCCAGCTCACGAACACGCCGACGGCTGACACCAAGCCGGTGCTCCACATCGTCAACGTGGAGACGAGCGCCGAAGCCACGGTGACGAACGGCACCGGTCCAAGCTTTTCGTCGGACTCGCGGTGGATCGCCTACACGATCGATCCGGGGGCGGGTCGCGGCGGCCGCGGCGGTCGTGCCGGAGGCGGCGGGGCCGGCGCGACGGCGCCAGGCGGCACCGACCCTCCGGCCGGCGGCGCGAATCCGCCCGCAGCACCCGCGACGACACCGGCGACACAGCCTGCCGGCGGGCAAGGAGCGACCCCGCCGTCCGGAACACAAACGGGCCGGGGCGCGACCACACCTGCCACGCCGCCGCGGCGCGTCGAGCTGCGCGAGCTGGCAACGGGTACTGTTCACTCCTGGCAGGACATCCAGTCATTCACGTTCTCGCCCAGCGCAACTCACCTGTTCCTTCGCAGGCGTCCGCCCACGACCGGACAAGGCGGGTCGAGGCGCCAACGCCGAGGAGGGCGGAGGAGGCGGGGGCGGCGGCGCGGCACCCGCAGCGGCCAACCCGGATGCGCCCACTGGACCGCGCGGTGTGGACGTGACACTGCGAAATCTCACGACCGGGCGTGACCAGCTGCTCGGCAGTGTCGGCGACATCGCGTTCAACAAGGCGGGCACGCTGCTGGCCTACACCGTCGACGCGACGGTGAAAGACAGCAACGGCCTCTTTGCCATCGACCTCAAGAACGGCCGCGTTCACTGCGCTCGACAACGACGCGAAGGTCTACAACCGCCTGACCTGGAACGATGCAGGCACCGCGCTGGCCGTGCTCAAGGGTGCGGACGTCGAGAAGATGCGCGAGCGCGAAAACGTGCTGGTCGTCTATCCCAACGTGCAGGCGGCGCTCGACGATGCGGCCGATCCGTTGTCAGTGGTGCTCGATCCGGCCAAGCTCGACGCGTTTCCAAAAGGATGGGTTCTGAGCGACCGGACGGCGCTCTCCTGGAGCGACGACAACAAGCGGGTGTTCGCCGGCATCAAGGCACAGGTTGCCGGCGCCGCCGGCCAACGCGCGCCGCAACACCGACGAGACGGCTGACGTGGACGTCTGGAACACGCGCGACGAGCGCATCCAGTCCATGCAGATGGTGCGCGCGGCGGCCGACCGCAACTTCACGTTCCGGCAGGCGTTCGACGTCGCGGCGTTGAAGTTCGTGAAACTCTCGGATGACACGCTCAAGGATCTCGACATCGGGCCCGACGGCAAATGGGCGGTGGGACGCGACACGCGCGGCTACATTCACGACTACAAGCGGCCGGCAGCCGACCTGTACCGCGTGAACACGTCCACCGGCGAGCGGACGCTCATCCTCAAGGACCAGCTCATTGGCAGCCACGTCCTCGGCATCTCGCCGAACGGTAAGTACTTTCTCTATTGGAGGGACCGGAAGTTCAACGCGTACGATCTCGACGCCGGCACGAGCCTCACGCTGGGTGGTACGACGCCGGTGAGCTTTGTCGACATGGAATTCGACCGGCCTGGCCCGAAGCCCTCGTACGGCGTCGCGGGTTACACGAAGGACGGAAAAACCGTGATCGTCCAGCACCGGTACGATCTCTGGGCGCTGCCGCTCGACGGCTCGGCCCCGACGAACCTCACCAACGGCGCCGGCGCAAAGGGCGAGATCCGGTTCCGCTACGTGCGCACCGAGCCGCCTGACGCGCCGGACGCGCCGGACGCGCCGCCGGGCCCAGGCGCTCCTGGCGGCGGACGAGGCGGAGGCGCCCGCACGACAGACCATCGACGTGTCCAAGCCGATCACGCTCTCGGCGTACGGCGAATACACGAAGAAGGCCGGGTTCTTCGAGCTGAACACCGGGCAGCTGCGAGAACTGGTCTGGGAAGACGCGTCGTTCAGCACGCCAACGCGGGCCGCGAAGGCCGAGAAGCTCCTGTTCACGCGGCAGACGTTCAGCGAGTTCCCGGATCTGCGGGTCTCGGGCCTCGGGTTCAAGGACGCGAAGAAGATCAGCGACGCGAACCCGCAGCAAGCGGAATACACGTGGGGCCGCCGCGTGCTGTTCGACTACAAGAACCGGGACGGCGTGCGACTCCAGGGGATTCTCGCGCTGCCCGACGACTACAAGCCCGGCGAGAAGCGGCCGATGATCGTCACGTTCTACGAGGACAACTCGCAGAACATGCACCGGTACTCCGCGCCGACGTACCTCTCCGGCATGGGCTCGTCGCCGATGCAGGCGGTGAGCGAGGGCTACCTGACGATGATGCCCGACATCCACTTCCGCACGGGCTCGTCGCACAGCGACATGCTCGAGTGCGTCGAAGCCGCGGTGAAGCGGGTGATTGAACTGGGGTACGTCGATCCGAAGCGCATCGGCATCAACGGCCACAGCTACGGCGGCGAGGGCGCGGCGTTCATCGGCACGCGATCGAAGATGTTCGCCGCGATCGGCATGGGCGCGGGCGTGACGGATCTCTTCAGCGACTTCAGCCAGAGCTGGGGCTGGTCGTATCAGGTCACCGGCGGCAGCGGCGCAAACGGCAACGACTACTACCTCTTCGGCCAGGGCCGCTGGGGCGTGTCACCCTGGGACAATCCGGAGCTCTACCGATTCGAGTCGGCGCTCTCGCACGCGCATCAGGTGACGGCGCCGTTCCTCATCATGCACGGCACGGCTGACCCGACGGTGTCGTTCAGCGAAGGGATGAACTTCTACAACGCGCTGCGGTACAACAACAAGAACGCGATCCTGCTCGCCTACCCCGGCGAGGGACACGGCCTGCGCGGCATCGCGAACCGCAAGGACCTGACGATCCGGTTCTTCCAGTTCTTCAATCACTATCTGAAGGGTGAACCTGCCCCGAAGTGGATGACGGATGGGGTCGCGTTTTTGGATAAGGATGTGAAGAGAGATCCCAAATAGGCTCAAAGGCCCAAAGGCTCAAAGACCCAGAGGCCTAGAAAAGAGCAGGACAAAAAGACCAAAAGGCTAAGAGGTACGAAGCAAGAGCATTTTGTTCTTGCCGGCCTCTTAGCCTTCTGCTTTTCCGAACACGACAGGTCCTGAGCCTTTGGGCCCTGAGCCTTTGAGCCTGCTCGGCGTTACTCGTCGCCTATTTTCCGCCGGCCAGCAGCCGCTTCACCTGATTGACCGTGTTGTTGATGCCGATCTCGGCGAGGTCCTTGCCGATTTCCTTGGTGGCAAAGTGCGGATTGCCGCTGAGCCCGTTGTTCAGGCGCGGGGTGGCGTTCGCGGCACCGCCGCCACCGCCGCCACCTGCGCGGCCGCCGCCGCCGCGCCCGCCGCCGCCGCCCGCCGCCGCACCGCCACCGCCGGCCGCCGCACCACCACCGCCGCCCGCGGCCGCCCCGCCCCCAGCCGCGGCTGCCGCCGCCCTGGCCGCCGCCGCGTCTCGGCGGTCTTTCCAGGCTTTGAGATCAGCCTCGAGCGATTCGCCCTCGTAACGCGTGCCGTCGAATGGCACCGTCTTATAGATCGGCCGGATGTACTCGAACGGCTTCGTTTCCCAGTACATCATCTCGGCGGTTTCCATCATGCCGCCGTGGCCGGCGATCGGCAGCTTGTGCTCATACATGTACATGTCGATGTCGTCGTGCGTCTTCTGATAGAAGTCGCCGACGTAGTGCACGCGGATGCCCTTGGCCGCGAACTTCGTGGACATCTCGTCGGAGACCTGGCGCATCTCGTTCTGTCCGCCGCCGTGATCGCCCATCAGAAAAATGTCTTTGAAACCGATGTACATCAGGCTCTCGACGCCGCCCTGGATGATGCCTTTGAAGGTGACGGCATCGACTTGAATCGCGCCTGGATTGGGCGCCGTCGGGCCGTCCGCTTCGGCAAACGCTTTCCAGCTGTTGGCGTTGTATCCGCCGGTCGCCGCGACCGCGAACGGAATCGTCGGCGCCACAATCGTCTTGCCGAGCCGCCGCGCCGCTTCCACGGCACGTTTCGTGGCGAGCACGTTATGGACGCCGATCGTCGCGTGGGGTCCCCGAATCTCCGTGCCGCCAGTGGGCAGGAAGACCGAGGTCCAGCCGTTCTTGATCTTGTCGGCAAGCTCGGTCTGCGTCAGGAGCTCGAGCTCGACGACTGTGTCCACGTTCATCCCGGCCACGCCGGTTCCGGCAGTGATCTGCGCCCGCAGAACAGGCGCCACACTGGCAATCACCGCAGCAACAACGACACAGGGCGACAGGCGCTTGGTCATACATCCTCCAACACGGGCCAGAAACGACGCGGGTTCGGGAAACTATACGCTCATCAGAGGCGCCCAACGTAGTACTCCTGGCGATGGGCGCCGCTGCGTATGCTGGGGTGCAGCATTTGACCCATTCCCTGTCGTTATGACCCGGCGTTGGAAGATCGGAGCCGGCGGCATTCTCGTGACCCTCACGCTGGTCATCGCCATCGCGGCGGTGTTCCTCGGCCGCCCAATTCTGGAGATTGGCACCGCTTACAAGGCGAAGATGCTGTGCTCCGAAGTCTTCGTCGCGGGCCGTGCGCCCGCAGACGTGCTCGCCGAACTCGAATCCCAGGATCTGACAGCCCTTCGTTTCATCCCGGCCTCGATCGACTACAACACCCGGACGGCCACGGTCCGCGCGCCACTCGGCATCATGAAACGTGAAGCGCGCTTCCGCGAGAGCGGCGGGTGTGTTCTCAGATTCGATCGACAGCCGACGCCGGTGGGCGCCGATCGACCGCGAAACGAGCCGGGACCGTCCGCAACCGATCTCGTATCGTCTCAGCGCAGCGAAACGAAGACACGGCTCACAGCCGTGCTGGACGACGCCTTTTCGGAGACCGATCCGACGCGCCCTCGCCAGACTCGCGCGGTTGTGGTGCTGTCCAACGGCCAGATCGTGGCCGAGCGCTACGCCGCTGGCTTCACGGCGGACACACCCATGCTCGGCTGGTCGATGACCAAGAGCGTGGTGAACGCGCTCGCCGGCATTCTGGTCGGCCAGGGCCGGCTGGCGATCGACGCGCCGGTCCGCGTTCCGATCTGGGGCGCGTCCGGCGATCCTCGGCGCCGCATCACGCTCGATCACCTGCTCCGCATGAGCAGCGGACTGCGGTTCGATGAAGAAATGACGACGACAGTGGCGGACATCATGACAGCGCTCTTTCGTGTTCCGGACATGGCCGCGTTTGCCGCCGACATGCCACTCGTTGCGCCGCCCGGAACGCGGTGGCAGTACCTCGAGCGGAACCACGCTGATCATTTCTGGCATCATGCGACAGGTGCTCGGCGACGTCGAATACCGCACGTTCCCTCGCCGGGCGTTGTTCGATCCGATCGGCATGTCGAGCGCGGTCCTCGAAACCGATGCCGCCGGCACGTTCGCCGCGTCGTCATTCCTGTACGCGACGGCGCGCGACTGGGCGCGGCTGGGTCAACTCTACGTCCAGGGCGGCGTCTGGAAGGGCACGCGCATTCTTCCGGAGGGTTGGGTGGCGTATTCGCGGACACCTGCACCGGCGGATGCGACCCGCGCGTATGGCGCGCATTTCTGGCTGCAGATTCCTGAAGAGTACGGCACGTCGCGAACGGCGCTGCCGGGCGACACGTTTCACGCCGCCGGCCACGAAGGCCAGTTCGTCACGATCATCCCGTCGCGTCAGGTCGTGATCGTGCGCCTCGGCAAGACGAGGCACGAGCGCGTGTGGGACCAGACCGCTTTCGTCAGCAACGTGCTAAGAACGCTGGACCCGCTCCCACGCGCACGGTGAGCCGGCGCTACCTCCTGTCGCTGTATGGCCTTCGGCCTTTGGCCTTCGCCTTGGGCCTTGGGCCTTTCGCCTTGGGCTTGGGCCTTGGGCCTACTCTCGTCTCAACGCCACGACCGGATCGATCCCGAGCCCCTTTCGTGCCGCGGCATACCCTGCGACGAGAGTCACGCAGATCAGGAGCACGGCTATCCCGGCGAACGTGATCGGATCGGTCGGGCTCAATCCGAACAGAAAGCTGGACAGGACTCGCGCGGCCGCCGCGGCAAGTGCAACCCCCAGCACGACGCCAATCAGGGTCAGCCGGACGGCGCCGCCGACAATGAGGTGAAAGACATTGCGGCGGGTGGCGCCGAGGGCGATGCGAATGCCGATCTCTTTGAGCCGGAATGCGAGGGTGTAACACACCAAGCCGTACAGTCCGCCGGCAGCGAGCAGCACGCCGACGGTGCCGGCAATCGTGAACACGCCGCTCGCGACGCGTGCTGGCACGAGACTGAATCCCATCCCTTCCCGGAGGGTCTGCGGGCTCTCCAACCGCGCTCGGGGATCGACCTCGGTCGTGAGCCGCCGGACACCGGCGAACACCGACGCGGGAGATTCAGTGGTGCGGACGTGCAGGGTCAGCTGCGGACCGAAGCGCTGCCGCGACGGCAGATAGATGAACGGCGGTACGTCGCCGACGAACGACGTGTACTTCGCATCCGCCGCCACCCCGACGATCTCCCGATCGGCAGGCTCGCTTTCCACGCGTACCCTCCTGCCAATCGCCGTCCCGGCAGGCCAGGACCGACGCGCCATCGTCTCGTTCACGATCGCGACCGGAGGCGCGGCCGCTGTGTCGGTGACCGCGAAGTCCCGGCCCTGGCGGAGGACCTGGTCCAGCGCCTGGAAATAGCCGTCGGAGATCCGGTTGTACGGGAGCTGCAGCCGTTCCCGGCGGTCCGGATCGTTGATCTCGACGGAAACAGCCGACCCGCGCGGACCCATCGGGACGAAGTCGGCGAGCGCGGCGCGCTCGACCCCGGGGAGTGCCCGAGTCCGGCGCAGGATCTCGTCGAAGAAAGCGGTGGATCGCGGCGGGTCGTAACCGAGCGGCTGCAGATTCAGCGTCGCGATCACCACCCGGTCCGGATCGAAACCGACCTCGATATCGCTGACCCGCTGAAGACTCCGGACCAGCAGCCCCGCGGCAATGAGAAGCACGCACGACAACGCGACCTGGACGACGAGCAGCGTCGAACGCAGCCGCGATCGTCCTCGGCCGGATGTCGCTCGCGCATCGGAGATCAGCGACATCAGATCGACACGCGCCGCCTGGATCGCTGGCACGAGCCCGAACCCGATGGTCGTCACGGCCGTCATCGCCGCCGTGAATCCGAGCACCCGGTGGTCGAGCGCGAGGTTCAGGAAAATCGGGCCGCCGGTCGGCCCGGCGACTGGAGAGAATCCGTTCAGCAGACCAAGTGCGCCATACGACAGTGCGAGCCCGACGCTCCCGCCGGCAACGGCGAGAAGCGCGCTCTCGACGAGCAACTGCCTGACGATGCGGCGCCGGCCGGCCCCGAGGGCCAGACGCGTGGCGAGCTCGCTTTGCCGCGCGCCGGCGCGGGCGAGCAGGAGGCTCGCGATATTCGCGCAGGCGACGAGCAGCACGACGGCCACGACCGCCATCTGCATGAGCATGAACGTCCCGACGAGACGCGCGAGGAGCGGATGGGCACCGCGGGCGGTGCCGAGCACGAAACTTCGATTCGGATCCCGCTTCGGATTCTGGTCGAGCATTCGCCGCGCCAGGAGTCGAAGCTCGGCCGTCGCGGCATCCCGCGAGATCTCCGGTTTCAGTCTGCCGGCGAGCATGACGCTCGCCGCGTCGCCACGGGCGCTCTCGGCCTCGCCGACGCCAGCAAGCCGGGCCGGCAGCCAGACATCGGTATCGACACCGGGAAACGCGCCGACGAACCCCCGCGGCGCGATCCCCACGATCGCGAATGCCGTGTTGTTGATGGTCAGGGTCCGACCGACGACGGCCGGATTGGCGCCGAAGTGACGGCGCCAGAACCGATCGCTCACGATGACGACAGGGGCCGCGTCGGGCCGATCCTCGAGCGGACCGAAATTGCGGCCCAGCCGCGGCGGCACGCCCAGCAGCGAGAAGTACCCGGCGGTCACGAACTCGGCGGAGGTTGGCTGCTCCCCTTCCGGACCGGCCATGGCAATCGATCGAATCTGGTACCCCATCACGCCGGAAAACGACGCGGCGTGGTCGCGCAGGTATTCGTATTCCTCGAGTGTCGCCGAGCGGAACGATTGATCGTCGCCCATCGAGCGGCCAATCCGCACGAGATCGCCCTCGCCGTCGCCGCCGATCGGTCTCAGCAGCACGGCGTTGAGTACGCCGAACATCGTGGTGTTCATCGCAATGGCGAGGGCCAGCGACGCGACGGCGGGCAAGGTCAGGGCCGGCGTTCGCATGAGCACGCGGAAGGCATAGCGGAGGTCGGATGGCATCGGCTCACTTTACAATACAAAGATGTTGTCCACAACGAGCGACGCGGTGTTTGGAAGCGGGAGGGCGCAGGAACATGCGACGCCGATCTGAAAAAGCTCTACCGATCTGAAAAACGCTCTATAGTGTTGGCGTTCCAAACCCAGCAGCGCACCGTTCCTAACTGGAGGGCGTCATGTCCGGCACCGTCAGCCGCCGCGAGGTGTTGCACGATCTCCTGGCCGCGGGCATCGTCATGGGCGCGGGCTGGCCCGCGCTCGCGCAGGGCGAACAGGTGATCCCGTTCACGGATCTCCCGGCGCCGGCCCCCAATGCCCGCGTCCCCCCGAGCCTGACGCAATACTTCACCGACAACAGCCTGTTTTTCGCCGTCCAGCACTATCCGGTTCCGCCCGCGATCGACCCGGCCGCCTACAAGTTGCGCATCACCGGCCTGGTCGAGCGGCCGATGGAGCTGACGCTCGACGCCCTGAAGAAACGGCCGCGCACCGAAGAGGTGGTCGGCTTCGAGTGCTCCGGCAACAACAACGCCCGGGGCAACCCGCTGATCGGAAACGCCCGCTGGGCCGGCACCAGCCTCGCACGCCTGTTGAAAGACGCCGGTCTCCTCGCGTCGGCGCGGGAGGTGGTGTTCTTCGGCGCCGACAAGGCCACGGAAGAAATTACGCACGGCGGCCCGGCCGAAAAAGTCGACCAGCACTTTGGCCGCGCGTTGTCGGTCGACGATGCCATGCGGCCCGAGGTCATGCTGTCGGACACGATGAACGGCGAGCCGATGCCGCACGGACACGGCGCGCCCGTCCGGCTCGTCGTGCCGGGCTGGTACGGCGTCGCGAACGTCAAGTGGCTGAACCATATTCACGTGCAGGACAGTCGCTTCATGGGCCGCTTCATGGCCCGCGACTACGTGACCCTGCGCGGCCAGTCCGTCGGGGACACGACGGTCTGGAATGAGACGTCGGTCGGCCGGACGCGGCTCAAGTCCGCGATTGGGCGTCTGACGCGCCTCGACAGCATGCTCAAGGCCACCGGGTTCGCCCTGACCGACGGCACCCCGCTCAAAGTGGCGGAGGTGAGCATCAACGGCGGGCCTTGGCGGACAGCGACGCTCGACAAACGCAATACCCGCTATTCGTGGCAGCTCTTCACCTACGAATGGCCGGCCGCTTCGACACCAGGCGAGCACACGATCGTGTCGCGCGCCACCGACATTCGGGGCGAAGTTCAGCCCACGGACGAGGATCTGAAGAACAAAAAGACGCGGTGGGAAAACAACGGGCAGTTCATCAGAAAATTCAAGATCTAGTGCCACACGTCATCGAACGAGCCGCAACGGGCCGGGCGAAGTGCCGAGGTTGCCAGAGTCGCATCGCCGCCGGCGAGCTACGATTCGGCGAACGCCTCCCCAACCCATACGCTGAAGAAGACGCCGGCGAGATGACGCACTGGTTTCATCTCGCGTGCGCGTCGTACAAGCGCCCCGCGTCGTTTCTCGAGACCCTGACGACGACGGCCGAGACGATTGAGACCCGCGAAACCCTCGAGCGGGAAGCGAGACTCGGCATCGCGCATCGCCGGGTGTCCCGCGTCAACACGGCCGAGCGCGCGTCGACGGGACGTGCGGTCTGCCGGTCCTGTCAGCAAACACTGCAGAAAGACGCCTGGCGGATTACGCTCGTGTACTACGAGGACGGGCGGTTCGTCCCGTCAGGATTCATTCACGTCGGGTGCGCGCGGCCCTACCTCGAGACGACCGAGATCATCGGCCGCCTCAAACACTTCACACCGGGACTGACGGAGGCCGATCTCGCTGAAATCGAGGAACAGCTTCGGGCGCAGTGACTATCCACCGGCCATCGCTCCGACGATCAGGAACGGCTCGGTCCCTTTTGCGACCGCGTCCGGCAGGAGCGCATCGGGCGGCTCGTGCGAGACGTCCTCTTCACACGCGAAGAAGCGGACGAGCGGGCGGCGAGCCAGTGTCACATGGTCGCGAATCGTCCCGCGCAGCACCGGATACCGGTCTTCGACCGCGTCGAGAACCGTACGCTGCGTAATCGGTCCGGCAACATCAACGTCGACCTCGCCGCCGACATCGGCGAGCGTACGCAGATGCGCGGGAAGCACGACCCGGACCGTCATGACAACGTCTGCACTTCCACGGACAGCACCGCCGGGAGATCACGGACGATCGGCGCCCAGGAATCGCCGCCGTCGGCCGACCCGTACACCTGTCCTCCGGTCGTGCCGAAATACAGGCCGCACGGATCGAGCCGGTCGACCGCCATCGCGTCGCGAAGGACGTTCACGTAGCAGTCCTTCTGCGGAAGCCCGTTGGTGAGCGCCTCCCAGTCATTTTCAGTGCCGCCGGTGCGGCTGCGGAAGACGCGCAGCTTGCCGTCGGGCGGAAAGTGCTCCGAGTCGCTCTTGATGGGGACGACGTAAATCGTCTCCGGCTCGTGCGCGTGCACGTCGATCGCGAACCCGAAGTCGCTCGGCAAACCTCCGCTCACCTCGCGCCACGAGTCGCCCGCGTCGTCGCTGCGCATGACGTCCCAGTGCTTCTGCATGAAGAGCACGTTCGGACGCGACGGGTGCATCGCGATGCGGTGCACGCAATGCCCCACCTCGGCGGTCGGATTCGGGATGCCCTCGGACCTCAGTCCCCGATTGATCGGCTGCCACGTGCGACCGCCGTCGTCGGTTCGAAAGGCGCCGGCCGCCGAGATGGCGACGAAGATGCGCGCCGGGTTGCTCGGATCAGCGACGATTGTGTGCAGGCACAACCCGCCAGCTCCAGGCTGCCAGTGCGAACCCGATTCGTGCTGGCGCAGCGCGGGCAGCTCCTCCCAGGTCGCGCCGCCATCGTCGCTCCGGAAAAGCGCCGCGTCTTCGACGCCCGCGTAGACCGAATCCGGATTTGTAAGTCCCGGCTCCAGATGCCAGACGCGCTTGAATTCCCACGGATGGGGTGTGCCGTCGTACCACTTGTGAGTACCCGGGCGTACCCTCGTAGACGAAGCGGTTCCCGGCCGCCTCCCAGGTCTTGCCGCCATCGTTGGATCGCTGGATGACCTGCCCGAACCATCCGCTCGACTGCGACGCATAGAGACGGTCCGGATCGGCCGGCGAGCCTTTCAGGTGATAGATCTCCCAGCCTGCGAAGTGCGGGCCGCTGACGTCCCACCGTTTCCGTTGACCGTCGGCCGTCAGCACGAAGGCGCCCTTGCGGGTCCCAACCAGGACACGGACTCCACTCATCGTCACTCTTCTCTCCATGCGCGAACCGCGCGGAAATCCAGTATGTCACCGTCACGTTGACTCTTGTCGCGATGGCACCTCTCGCAACGCCCGCCATCGTGGGGCGCGGTTGGTGGGACGGCCATGCCGGTCAAGCCATATGTGCCCGGGAAGGTGTGCGGATCGAAGCGTTGCAGAGAAATGTCAACATTCCGACCGATAGATCGCCCGACGACGCGACAAAACCGGCATTCTTGGGCCGGGGAAACCCGGAATGAGGCTTGCTCAGTCCGGCAACGTCGTGGAGATTACGCTCACTTCTACCCTGACGGCCGAGGACGAGAACATCATCGCGCCAGCGATCCTGAAGGCCGTGACGAACGTGCTGGACCACCTGCCGATCGCCTACCGCGTGCGTATCGATACCGTCGATATGCAGAGCTATCAGCACAACGGTCCGGACCGGACGCGGCTGACGTCGGAAGGCCGGCTGCGATTTCCGTTGTTCAGCGATCCGCTGGACGGCTGAGTCGCCGCGGACTCACAGCGTCTTCAGGAACGCGAGCAGCGCCGCTTTGTCGGGATCGGTCAACTGGGCGAACGCGGCACGTGCGCGCGCGGCTTCCTCCGCGTGGCGCCCGATCGCCTGTTCGATCGTCGTCGCTGACCCGTCGTGCAGGAACGGCCGGCGGGTCCTGAGACCCCAGAGCGCCGGCGTGCGGATTTCGGTCGAAAGCGCCGCACCCTGTGCAATGCCGTCGCCCGTGCCGATGTCGTGCAGGAGCAGATCCGAAAACAGCGCGACAGCCTGATTGTCGAACAGCCGGTTCGGGTTGCGGCCGGTCGTCAGTACCGGAACGTGGCACGATGCACAGCCGATGGCCGTGAACACCTGCTCACCAGACCGCGCGGCCGCGTCCGGCGTGAGGCGCGCGAGCGGCGCCAGGAAGCGCATGAAGCTCGCGAAATTGTCGATGCCCCGGCGGTTCGTCCGGGGATCGCGGATGTCTTCCGGATCGGGAATGGGATCGCAGAGCCGCATGCGGTCCCCCGAGACGCCCGATGCCAGCTCGTCGGGAAACAGATCGTTCGTGATGCCCATCTCGTTGCGATAGGCGTCCGCGCCAAACGTGAGCAGCGTCGCGTGCTGCGCTTTCCAGCCGAACCGTCCAATGCGAACCTGCCCCGTTTCGACGTCGACGATCCGCGCCGCCCGCCCGCTCACGCCGTCGCCGTTGCCGTCGGTCGGGTCCTCCAGCGCAACGAGCGTGGTGTCGGGGATCGCTTCGACGAGACCGGCGCCGAACAGCGGAATCGGGATGCGGCGCGCGATGACGGCCGCCTCGGCCGGAATCGATACCTGACAGCCGTGCGTCGGCACGGAAAACAGTTGGTGGAGGGTCTCGCCCGACTCATAAAGGGGCGTCAGCTCGCCTTCTTCGTTGCGGCCGACAGCGCGGAGTTCGGCGATCGTCCCAAAGCCCCCGACCGCCGGAATGTTGTGACAGACCGCGCAGCTCGTGCCGTTGAACGCCGGGCCGAGCCCCTCGTCGGCGGTTTCGACTTCGAGGAAATCATCGAGTCCGAGGCGGAACTCGGCGAATTCGTCTGGTCGAGACACCGACGAGCGGGTCGCCGGGACGAGGCGCGCGCGCCTGGGCGCCCAGAAACGCGACGGCGTATATCGTCGCGGAAACCGTCGCGAGCGCACGCCACACCGGCCGCGGCTCACGCGAAAGGAGGTCGCTCATGACCGTGCTCCGTCCCTGGATTATTTCGAAACGACGATGGTGCCGCGCATGAAGCCATGCCCGGCGCCGCATACGTGCGAGCATTCGAAGGTGTAGCGTCCCTCGCGTTCAGGACGGAACTTCACAGACGCCGTGCCCTGCCCTCGCTTGGGAATCCTCACGTCCAGGTCCGTGCCGAGAATCCGGAAGCCGTGATCGGTGTCTTCGCTCCGCAGCCGGATCTCGATGGCCTCGCCGGCCTTGAGACGGACCTCCGACGGCGTGAAGCTGAACCGCTCGGCGGTCATGTTGACGACGCGTTCGGTCTGGAGTGGCGAGGCGGACGGATAGGACGCCAGGGCGCCCGAGATGACGACCGCTCGCAACGTCAAAAGCCGGAAACGTGAACGGTGCATCAGAACCACCACCCGAGCCCGGCGCTGAACACGTTCGGAGCGGCAAACGGGCTCTGATTGCGGAGGATCGTGTAATCGACCTTGATCGCCACATCCGGATCCGGCCAGAGCGTCATCCCCATCACCCAGGCGTCGCGATCGAACTCCTTGAGCGGCACGTAGCCCGCGGGCATTCGGAACTGCGTGTCCACGTTCTCGTAGCGCGTGAACACGCCGAGCTCGCCGAACCGCGCGCCCGAAACGATCCGGTAGCCGCCTTCGAGGTAGAAGCCGCGCAGCTTGCGGGCGACGTTCGGGCTGACGCCCGTTCGCAGCAGGCCGAGATCGTTCAGCTGGTCGGCGTTGTCGATCGACACCTGCGCGAACTGCCCGCGGAGCTCGACGCGGCCGCGCGAGTAGCGGCCGTCGGCTTCGACGACGTGGACCGGGACGTCGAAGGCGGGACGGAACTCGAATCCGGATCGGCCCGACCAGAAGCTCAGACCGGCGGTCAGGCCAGGATGGCCGACGTATTCGACCCGGCCGGTGAGGGCCACGCGTCCGGCATTGGCTTTGCTCCCCTTCTGCCGGCCGCCGCGAATGCCCTCGTCGGCATCGAACTCGGCCGCGTTGAGCGGCGCCATCACGTAAGCGCGGTAACGCCAGCCGCGTCCGACCTCGCCGTGCACGCCGGCGCCGGCATCGAACCACGTGGTCGGGATGATGACGGTGTCCACGAGCGGCCGCTCGACCCCATAGAACACGGGCGGCTCGTGACGCTCGTTGATGATCCCGACCGGGGCCAACAGCATTCCGGCGCGGACGTTGAAAGCGCGCGTAAGCAGAAAGTCGACATACGCCTGTTCCAGCTCGAGCTCACCCGCTTCTTCCAGGCCTTCGACGACCGCATGCTCGAGCTCGAGCTCCCCGACGAACCGCAGCCGGTCGCTGAACCGGTGTGTGACGAGCAGCACGAAGCGATGGAAGTCGAGGATGCCGTCGCCGAACTGCGGCTTGTTGTAGTGGAAGTCCATGTAGCCGGACAAGCCCGTAGGCGAAGACGGCGACTGCGGCTGTGCGGCTGTCTGGGCGGCCACGGTACCTGGCCAGAACAGCAGAAGCAGGCCCATAAGTGCCGCGGCGGCCGACGACGGCCGCCAGGACGCAAAATTTTGATTAATCAAAACGGCAAGATTGAACCATCAAAGTCACCGGCGCGTCAAGTGTTGGCTACGTCTAAGAGAGGAAGGCACCCCGATCTGATCCGGAGGCGACGTGTCTGGTCTTCTGAGCGATGTCCGCTACGTCCTGAGAACCCTGCGACAAAGCCCCGCCTTCGCGGCCATCGCCATCGGGTCGCTGGCAATTGGCATCGGCGCCAACACCGCGGTGTTCAGCGTCATCCGCTCGCTGCTGCTGGACCCCTTGCCGGTCGAGAAGCCCGAGGAGCTCGCCCTCGTGTACTGGTCATCGCCGAGCCAGTCCAAGGCGCTGAGCTACACCGAACTGGCCGGCGGCAGTCAGGAAGATCGCGCCACCGGGGTGACATACCAGAGCAACTACTCCTATCCCGCGTACCTGACGCTGACGAGTCTCAAGGATTCCGGCACAGAGATCTTCGGATTCAATTTCGTCCCGAACGTCGTCGTCTCGATCGACGATCAGCCGGCGGTCATCGTCGGCGGCGCCGTCGCCGACGGGCGGTACTTCTCGGTGTTGCGTGTGTCGATGGCACTCGGTCGCCCGATCTCGGCCCTGGACGATCAATCGGGTGCGCCGCTCGTGGCGGTCATCAGCCATCGATTCTGGCAACGTGCCTTCGGCGGCGATCCGTCGGCCATCGGGCGGACGGTCAGCGTCAACGGCGCCCGAGCCGAGATCATCGGGGTCTCGGCACCAGGATTTACCGGCCTCACCAAAGGCGGCTTTTTCGACCAGCCAGACATCACGCTTCCGCTGCGATCGTTTTCCGTCGTGTGGTCCGGCCGCCTGGCTCAGCGCGACTCCCTCTTATCTTCCGAAAACGTGTTCTGGGTGCGGCTGATGGCGCGCGTCCCGAAGAGCACCGATCGGCGGGCGCTGGAGCGCACGCTGACACCACTGTTCCGCCAGCATCTGCCGCCGTCGGCGCTGCAGGACGCGAGCCCGCCGGCGATCGGCCTTCTGCCCGGCGGTCGTGGCCATGAGGTCGTCCGGGCGGATACGCGCCGCATGTTGCTGGTGCTGTCGGGGCTCGCCGCACTGGTGCTTCTCATCGCGTGCGCGAACCTCGCGAGCCTCATTCTGGCGCGCGGCGCCGCGCGAGTCCGCGAGCTCAACGTCCGGCGCGCGCTCGGCGCCAGCCGGATACAGCTCGTCAGGCTGATGGTCGCTGAAAGCCTCGTGCTCGCGGTCGGGGGGGCGGCGGCGGGCGTGCTGGTCGCGGCGTGGAGCCGGGAGGGGTTGTCGGCGCTGTTCACGGCCGGGTTCGGCACAGCTGCGCTGAACCGCATCCCGATGCAGATGACGATCGACGCTCGGCTGATCCTCGCCGCGGCGGGCGTGGCCTGCGTGACGGCCGCTGTCATCGCCGCGATCCCCGCGCTCCTTCTGACGCGCACACGCGTCATCGGCGAGCTCAAGCACACCGTCGGCAACTCGCCTCGGCTTGGCGCCGGCCGCGTGCTCATCGCTCTGCAGATTGCGGTCTCGATGCCGCTCATCGCGGGCGCGGCGCTGTTCCTGAAGACGATGTCGAATCTGACCGCCGTCGAGCTCGGATTCGACGGGCGCGACGTCGTGCCGGCCGCCGTGCGAAGCGCGACGTGGTGCCCGCCGTAGCCCGACCGCTGAAACGCCGAGTCGAACAGCACCGCGCGCCCTCGACATCCGAAAAGGCGATCGATCGCCCGCCCAGCAGCCGCATCCCCATCGTCTCGACGAAACCGGGACCGACGGCGCGCCCTGGCGACCCTCGAGCCCGAAATCCGGCGGACAGTCGCGAGCGTCAATCGACAACTGCCGGTCCTCGACCTGCGCACACAAGCCGCCGAGATGGACGAGACGACCGGTCGCGAGCGAGTCTTCACGCAGGTGCTGAGCGTCTTCGGGGGGTTCGCGCTGCTCCTGGCGAGCATCGGTCTCTACGGCATCACGGCCTATTCAGTCGCGCGCCGCACGAGAGAAATCGGCCTCCGCGTGGCACTCGGTTCGCAGCCGGGGCAGGTGCTGTGGCTGTTCCTGCGTCAGGTGGGATGGCTTGCCGTCCTCGGCATCTCGCTCGGCATTCCGCTGGCCCTGGCGGGTGGGCGTTTCATCGGCACGTTGCTCTTCGGTGTTTCTCCACAGGACGCCCTGCTGATTGGCTCGGCCGCCGCCGTCATGTTGCTGGTCTCCGTCGCGGCGTGTCTCCTTCCGGCGCGCCGGGCGGCAAGGCTGGATCCGCTCGTCGCGCTGAGAGCCGAGTAGGAAGAATCGGGTAATTGCGTCAGATCGCCAGCTCTATCGACGCCGCTTCGTTGTAGTGGACGATGAGCTTTCCCTGCGCCGACTGCCGGAGACCCTCGACGTGATCTTCCATTTCCCGGAACGTCTCCTGCCGTTCAGTGCCGTCGTCCTGGTTGCCCGACGTTGTGCTGAACCAGAAGTGGAACACCTCGTTGCCGGCCGCCGGCGCGAGCGCCCGGACGGCCGCCGGCCCGAGGCGTGACTGGAAGATCAGGTCGATCACCTTCGTCTCCGGATTGCCGTGCAGGCCGTCGCCGCAAAAGACGTAGTTGCGCGCCGACACATGCTGCGCGAAGTCCGCGTCCAGATTGTTCTCGGAGCCGTGGTGCTGGACCTTGAGGACGTCGAGGTGCAATCCCTGGTCCGCCAGAAAGCCGGTCTGGCGCAGACCGCGCAGGATCTTGTCCTGGTGTGAGTCGCCGGTGAGCAGCAGCCGCTTCAGGCTGGCGCCCGTGCCCTCTTCGACCATGAACATCAGCGACGCCACGTTGGGCGGTGTCACACCCTTGTAGTCGGGGATGCCGTTCCAGTCGCGCAAGTCGAACGGCGAGTCTCCGCTGACGCCGTTGCTGAACTCCTCGATGCGACGGCGCAACTCACGGCGGATTCTCCGGACGTCCTCTTTCATCGTCTGCAGCCAGGTCACCCATCCGTTCTTCAGATCGGTCAGTTCCTGATCCGTCGGGCCCACGATCGTGAACTTCATCGACCCGACCTTGAACGACTGCACCTCGTTTCGGAAGAACAGAAGCTTCCCGGGTCCCGCGGTTCCGGGCAGCCGATTCACGGGAATATCCAACGCGTCGCTGGCGCTCAACCGCGAGATCTTGAGCGCCTCCGGAATCGAGACGGCGAGATCCTGGAGCTCCAGCCCCACATCCACGAGCGCTGGATCGGCCGTGGCATAGAGCGACGGCACCGCGGCCGCCAGCAGATCGGCCACGGCCATCGTCTGGTTGATGCCGATCTGATCGCTGAACGCGTTGTGCAGCAGGCCCTTGATCACCGGCGGTCTTGGGACCGCGGGTGGCGCAGCGGGCGGATGACTGGTCGTCATCTGGAAGTCGTGGACCCGCCACTCGACCTCGTCCTCGATGAGCTGCAGCACGCCCGAAATGTGATCGCTGTCGATGTGGGAGATGTAGATGTACTCGAGCTCGCGTCCCGCCGTTCGCAGCTTGGCGAGCTCGCCACGGACGGGCGACCGCATGCTCCAGTCCATGCCGCCGTCGCACAGCACCAGTTTCCTGTCCTTGCCTTCGAGCAGCAGACAGTCGCCGTGCGCGGATTGAAAGATGTGGAGTTTCACCGGCGGCCTCGTGGACGGACTTCCGTTCGGTCGTTGGCGCGTTTGGCTTCGTCGATGGCGGCCGCCGAATTGATCCGGCCGAAGCCGACATCGTTGCCCCAGTCGTACGATGCCCCCGGCAGCGGCTTCGCGGTGCGCAGCAGGATGCCGGCACATTGCGCGGCCGACAATCCCGGGTTGGCGGCGAGCATCAGCCCGACGACACCGGCCACATAGGGACTGGCCATGCTCGTGCCGCTCATCGAAATCCAGGGCTGGTCCGGGTGCGCGAAGCCGTTGGCCGCCACGACGTCGGTCCCGGGCGCCGCGATTTCCGGCTTGTACCGGCCGTCGCGGGTCGGGCCCTGGCTGCTCGTCGCGTTGATGCGCTGGCGGGCGTCGTCCAGGTTCGACACGGCAATGATCCGATGCCCGCAGGCGAGCGAGCTGATCGAATGTGAGTCGGTATGCGTCGCCTCGGTGAAGAAGGACGGGAACCGGTAGAGCCGGCGTCCGCCGCCCGGCTCCAGCTCGGCGGGATCGTCGCGCTCGATCCAGGCGTTGAACCGCCCGTCGCGAACCTCCTCGCCCACGAGCCTGACCTTCCAGACACCGGCATCGATGCCGCGGAACGCGTCCGGGTCGAGGTTCGGCGAGAGATAGACCGCGACGTAGTTCGCGCCGTTCGTCGGGTGGTACAGCTCGTTGTAGATCGAGAGCGTCGTGCCGCTCGGCAGCCGGTAGTTCTCCACGAACTCGCGAGGGTTGACGGCGATCCAGCCGGCGTCACCGGGCGGTTTGACGGCGACGGCGAAGCGGTCCTGCGACCCGTACCAGATCTCGAGCTCGTTTTCAGAGCGATCTTCGATGCCGTCGCCGACGACCGTCCACTCGAGCTCCACCTCGAGCCCGCGCGCCGGCACGCGGCCCTGCGAGTGAATCCGCCCCATGATCCAGCCGAGGTCGCCTTCGGTCTGCGCTTTCTCCTGCCCGGCGTTGCCCGCCGCGATGCAGATGGCGCGTCCCGGCGCCGCGAGGTACGCGTCGAGCCACCGCGACACGCCGCTCGATCCGTCGTGCGCGCCGCCGTTCGTGCCGAGGCTGATGTTCACGACGAGCGGCACGCCCATCTCGGTGGCGATCGCGAGCAGATACTCGACCGCGTGGACGATCCGGCTGGTATCGCTGAACGTCATGCGCCGTCGCTGGATGGGATCCTCGGGAAGCACGACGTCGATCAGCACGCCGGCGATGTGCGCTTCGGGACACACGCCGGTCCTGCCCGCCGCGATGCTCGCGACATGGGTGCCATGCGCGCCCGGCGACTTTTGCGACTGCGGTTCGAGGAGCGTGGCGGGCGGCACGCCTGGCTTTCTTGCCGCAGCAATCGCCGCATTCATGTGGTCCTGGGTGATCTCCGATCCGTAGTCGAAACCGCGCGCCTTGGGCGGCGGCCGCCTTCCGGCTCGCTGGTCCCAGATGGCCACGAACCGGGTGTCCCCGTCTTCGTCCAGGAAATCAGGATGCGCGAAATCGAATCCGCCGACGTCGATGACGCCGATCAGGACACCCCGCCCGCGTCCGTACGTCGCCGCGTCGCCGATCGCCTTGTCGATCGGCACGCTCGCGTGGGTGGCAGGGGGTGCGTCCAGTTTGAGGGGATCCGAAGGGTGCACGAACGAGACGGCCGGATGCTCCTGCAGGTCTTCGAGCATCGACACGGGAACCGTCGCGCTGATGAAGGTTCTCCGCGGGAGCTTCGCGGCGGCGAGCGACGCGCGTTTCGCGGAGGCGACCGCCCGATCGAGGATCGCATCGAGGTGCTTCCGTTCTTTCGACTGCACGTCAGGCGGTACGTCAGACCGTTCCGAGTAGAGCTCGACCAGCACGTTGACGAATGACGCGTCTGCCCGGGGCTGTTCTTCGAACTTCGGGCGCCTGCCGAGCTTTCGCTTCGGCGCCTCGATCACGTTGCGGAGCGCGCCCACGTCGGGCGCCGACGCGGCCAGCGCCGGCGCGGGCGGCACGCCGCGAGCCGTGTCGAACGCCGGCAGCGCACACGCCATCGTCGTCGTCGCATCCGATCTCACCGCGTTGACGACGCGATCGCCGTTCTTGAAGACACGCAGCCGGGGGTGCAGTCGTCGGACGCCGGGGCGATCAGCCATCGCACACTCCTGTCGAGCTGGGACGGGTGATTATGCGCCCGGCGCTGGTTTACGTGTAGTGATGAACCGAAGGCGGGTGATTGTTACAGGGCAGGTACGGTGAACAGCGCGTGCCAAGAGCGTGAACCACGAAGCTCGCGAAGGACACGAAGGTAGCGCTGACCTGGCAGCCGCCTGCGGCGGCGAGGCGATGTGTGAGAGACCGCGACCGACAAGACGGAGAAAAGACCTCTCACGCGTCTTGTCGTCGCGGTCTCACACACATCGCAGCCCGGCGAAGCCGGGCTTGCCAGGTCAGCGGGTGTCTTCAAATCACTCGACGCCTGCCGGGTTCGACTTCGTGTCCTTCGTGTCCTTCGTGGTTGATGCTCTTCGCAGCGCCGGAATGCTACTTCGAGTACTCCTCGCTCAGCCGGCCGAGCGCAAACGCGCCAATGGCCAGGCCGAGGTCGCGCAAGGCGATGTCGTAGGACGCGCCCAGCATCAGCAGATTCAAGATGATGCCGAGCAGCCATGCAGACGACATACGCGCCGATGCGCGGCATCACCGCGACCAGCAGGCCGGCGGCAATTTCGACCGCTCCCACGACGAGCATGAAGGTGTGCGCCGGAACGAGATTCGCGACCGCCGGAGCGAGGTACTGTTCCCAGTTCGTCAGAAGACCGAAGAACTTGTCCGCACCCGCAACGATCGGCGCGACGATGAACCCGACATAGAGCGCCAGATAGGCCTGATAGCCGGGTGTGACACTCTCAGTAAAGGGATCCTCACGTTGACTACCGGTGAACCCGGCCGGATGGCCATGTGGGCCTATCCGGCCGGAGCTACCGGTCTATTTCCCTTCCGCTTTTCGTTTGGCCCAGTACCGTCGCATGCCTGCGGCCATCCGCCGGCGCGCGGCGGCTGACATCTTTCGGCGTTTTCTCGGGCCGCGGGTCGACGTAGACGCGCCTCGTCCCGTGGATCGACGCAGCTCCGGGAAGCTCGAAAAAATCGCTGCCTTCTCGCGATCGATCTCCTGCAGGCGTGTCATTGCGCCGCGGCGTGCCCATTCACGGTGTAGTGCGGACGTTTGTGCCATGTATTTCTCCCAGATAAGTGAATCAATGTGGTGACCATTCTGGCACGCGGTGTTTCGCGCGGCAATCCGCATTGACTCTAATCATGTTCCGACAGTCCCACTAAAGAGGTGATCCGATGGAGCCGGGGAACTAGGTGACAGTATTCGTACAAAGATGACCCGAGACGTATTGTCGTCATCGCCGTGGTTTGAAGTTCGACGGGAGAAGTTGGTAGGCTGGGTTCGGGGCCCTCCTGAAAACAGCGGAAGTGATTCGATGTTCCTGCGAGGAGTCCGGCTCTTCGTTTGTCTGACAGCCATTCTCGCTCTGCCCGTCGCGGCGCACGGCCAGGACTTCGGCATTCTCGAGCTCTATGGAGGACGATATCGCTTTCGAAGTTCTCGGAGATGCCACAGACTTCAAGACCTTTCATCTCGTTCCGGGAATCGAGTACCGCATCACGGATAGCCTGGATCTGGTCGCCGAGGCCGGCATCGCATTGAATGACGATGCGCGGCATTACATCGCCGGCGGACTGGCGTTCTATATCCGGTAGAGGGAAGTGGTGAATCTGACAGATGTACGTGTCTGGACCGTTTTCCAGTTCGGCGTAGCGTGTTCCTGCGCCCGACCTTTGCGAGCGCCGTGAGGCGGGCCCCTTGGCCCGCCATAGCTTCAGCGGAGGCGGCAATCACGCTGCCTTGCGGCAAGCAGCGAGCGGGAGGGCGCTGGAACACGCTACGCCGAACTGGAAAACGGTCCAGACACGTAGAATGTCCTCCATGGCCTCTCGACGACTGGTAGCGGCGATCGCCTTGGGCGTGGCGTGGGCCACGTTTCTGCCCGCGCAGACCACGACCGGCGACTGGCCCCAGTGGCGCGGTCCCGACCGCACCGGCGTGTCCCGCGAAACGGGCCTTCTCCAGGAGTGGCCTTCCGCCGGACCAGCCGTGGCGTGGTCCGCGAGCGGTCTCGGCGCGGGCTACGGAACGGTTGCCGTCAAAGGCACACGCGTGTTCGTTCAGGGCCTCCGCGGCCGGCAGACGATGCTTCACAGCCTCGATCGCGGGGACGGCAAATATCTGTGGTCGAAAAACCTGGGTTCCGGCGGCGGCAACGATCGCGGATCGGGTCCACGCAGCACGCCGACGCTCGACGGCGATCGCGTCTATGTCTTGACCGAAACGGGCGAGCTGTTCTGCCTGCGCGAGGACGGCACCCAACTCTGGCAGCGCAACATCCTTCGCGAGTTTTCCGGCTCGAATATCACGTGGCTGTTGAGCGAATCGCCGCTCGTCGACGGCGATCGCCTCATCGTCACGCCCGGCGGCCGGCAGGCCGGACTCGTCGCGCTCGACAAGATGACGGGCAAGACCATCTGGGCGGCGAAGGAATTGAATGACGACGCCGGGTACTCCTCGGTCGTCCCCGTGGAGGTCCAGGGCATCCGCGCCTACACGACGTTCACGTCGGCGGCGGCGGTTGGCGTGCGTGCGTCGGACGGCAAGGTGATGTGGCGGTACCCGCAGGCCGCGAACGGCACCGCCAACATCACGACACCGGTCGTTCACGGGAATCAAGTGTTCTACACGTCAGGGTACGGAACCGGTGCCGGGCTCGTGAGCCTGCGCGCGCAGAACGGCGAACTCGTCGCGCAGGAGACGTACTTCACGCGCGGCATGCAGAATCACCACGGCGGCGTCGTGCTGGTCAACGGCACGATTTACGGATTCAGCAACGCGATCCTCGCCGCATTGGATTTCGCGACCGGCAAGACGCTCTGGCAGAATCGAAGCGTCGGGAAGGGGTCGGTCGCCTACGCGGATGGACGGCTCTACATGCTCAGCGAGGACAACGTCGTCGGCCTGGCCGAGGTCACACCGAAGGGCTATCGGGAAACCGGCCGCTTCCAGATTGCCGATCAGGGATTGCCGAGCTGGTCGCACCCGGTCGTGAGTGGCGGCCGACTCTACATTCGCAACCAGAACATTCTGACGGTGTATGACGTGAGAGCACCGCAGGGCAGAGGGCAACGTCAGGATTGATCTGGTGACCGCGAGCCAGCTCCCAGGCCGGCGAGCCGGCCTGTCGCCCAGGCCCACGCGAAGTTGTGTCCACCGATCGGGCCGAACGCGTCGAGCATCTCGCCGCAGAGGAAGAGCCCGGGCTGCCGAAGACTCTCGAGTGTTCGCGGATTGACCTGATCGAGCGCGACGCCGCCACCCGTCACTTCAGCTTTCTTGTAGCCTTCGTCGCCCGTCCAGGGCAGTTCGTATCGGACGAGCCGATCGACGAGCGTCGCGCGCTCCTCGCGTCTCAATTCGGCGGCGCGGCGATCACCGGGGATGCCGGACTCCTGGATCAGATGCTCGGCGAGCCGCTTCGGCAAGCGTCTGGCGACGACCTGTACGATCAAACCGCTGGCACCGGCCAGCTCGCGCCGCCAGTCCGATTCGTCCCAGTCGGTCCAGCGTACGCGAATCGTCGCGCGTGAGCTGTCGAGGCGGGGGACGGCGACGTGCGAGACGTCGAGCACCGATGGGCCGCTGTAGCCTCGGTGCGTAAACAGAAAACCGCCATCCGCATCGGCCCCGACGCGATCGGATCGGGCCTGAAGACTGACGGTCAGCGACACGCCCGAGAGGTGCGCGTGACGTGCGGGGTCGGCGACGAGCGGCGTCAACGCCGGATACGTCTCGTGCACGGCGTGGCCAAGCGTCTTCGCGAGTGTCAGTCCGGTACCGGTACTTCCGGTGGCCGGGACCGACAGTCCGCCTGTCGCCAGGATGACCGTCCTCGCCTCGACGTCGCCACGGCTCGTGTTCACCGACCAGTGACCCGGACCTGGCTGAAGCGTCCGAAGCTCCGTGCCGAACTCGAACCTGACGCCGTTCCGGCGCGCGAGCTCGACGAGTCCGTCGCGGACGTCACGCGCGCGATCGGACACGGGAAACCATTTCCGCGTTTCCGTTTCGAGCGTGAGCGGGATGCCGACCTCGCGTTCGAAGAACTCTCGTTGCGCCCGGATCGGCCACGATCGTAGAAAACGCCGGACGAGCGCGGGGGACGAGTCGGTCACGAAGCGCCCGGGCTCGAGCGCCTCCGGCAGCACATTGCAGCGTCCGCCGCCGCTGATCAGGATTTTGCGCCCGCCGTCGTTGGTGCTTTCGATGACCGTGACGGGCTCACCGGATCGGGAGGCGAAGATCGCGGCCGCGAGTCCGGCGGCGCCCGCGCCAGCCACGATAATCATGTCCGCTGGCTTGTTCGCAGGAGCGTTTTCGAGATCTGCGCAGCATGTTCCTGCGGCCTCCCGCTCGCCGCTTGCCGCAAGGCAGCGTGATCGCCGCCTCCGCTGAAGCTACGGCGGGCCAAGGGGCCTGCCTTAGCGCCCTGCGGGCGCGTACACGAGAGAAGTCGCGCTCGCAAAGGTCGGCCTTCGGAACACGCTACGCAGATCTGGAAAACGCTCAAGTTTGAAGTTCGAAGTTCTGAGTTCGAAGTTCGGCTGCGCAGCAGCCTGTTACTCCCCGCCGGTGCCCTTGAACTGATCGGATTCGTTGGCGAAGAGCACGTTGAAGCTCGTGAGCGATCCATAGCAGCCGCTCACGTACGACTGCAGCTTCAGCTTCACGTCTGCGGGCAGGTCGGAGGCGTTCACGTGCTGTTCGAGCGTGCGCAGCCGGTTGCGCAGCATCACGATCTTGTGAAAGAAGGTCTCGATCGGCCAGCTCTTCTCTTGAAGTCCCGGCGTGCCCGGCCGCAGCACGATCGTGCCGCCGCGCCATTTCTCGGCAGGGACCGCTTCGGTGAGACCCGTCTCCTCACGGATCACCCGACGGAGCAGCAGTTCGAGATCGGTGGTGGAGTCCTCCGGCAGCATGATGGCGGGACCTCGGCGCTCACGATCGCTCACGAGCGGAAACGGCGCGCGGGGGTCCGGCGCGCGCGACGGCTCCGCCCGCTGCGCGTCGGCCATCGGGCGGGCCTGAGCCGTGGACGGCGGCTCCGCGGTGTCGAGCCGCGGTCCGCCACGATAGTTGTGCTCGCTGCGGCAGTAGCCGCAGACGACTCGGATCGGGCGGCCGTCGGCATCGGCCGCCATCACCGTGTGCATGCGATCCGCCTTGCACGCGCGACAGTAGTCTTCGATGGCCGAGCCGGCGCGATACGTACGGACGACGGACATCTCTCAGAATGTGTCCGCGGCGATGTAGGCGTCGATCACCGCGCGCTCGCCTTCGCGCGTACCGCGGATGGAGTTGCCGTGCTCCATGCCCACCACCCCGGTAAACCCCTTGCCGTGGATGTGCTTGAAGACGTTGCGGTAGTTGATCTCTCCGGTGCCCGGCTCGTTCCGGCCGGGATTGTCGCCGACCTGGAAGTACGCGATCTCGTCCCAGGCCGTGTTGATGTTCGGCAGCAGGTTCCCTTCGGTGATCTGCTGGTGGTAGATGTCGTACAGGATCTTGCACGACGGGCTCGCGACCGCCTTGCAGATGAGAAAGGCCTGCGGCGTGCTCGTCAGAAACATGCCCGGATGGTTCGTCAGCGTGTTGAGTGGCTCGAGCACCATGATCAGGCCGTGCGGCTCGAGGATGCCGCACGCGCGTTTGAGCGTCTCCACGACGTTCGCGGTCTGGTAGTCGAGATGAGGCCGGCTGTCCACGTGCCCCGGCACGACGGTCATCCACTTCGCGTTCACGCGCTTGGCGATGTCAACGGACGCCTGGATCTCCTTGAGAAACGCCTGCCGCCGGGCGTCGTCCCGGCTGGTGAGCGTCGGCTCCTTCCAGTTGATGTTGTGGCCGACGAAGACGCCCATGCGCATGCCCAGCCGGTCGAGCGTCTTGCCGATGGTGTCCTGGACGTCCAGCTGACGCGTACGCAGGTCGTTGTCTTCGAGCCCGATGAATCCTTCCGCGCGCATGAACTCGAGCTGCGCGACCAGATCGTTTCCGGCGTGCTGCGTGAACATGCCGAAGTGCGGTGCATAGTTCAGCTTGAACTTGCGAGCCGTGTTCGTGGCCTGCCCGGAAGCCCCTGACGCCTGGGGCCAGTCCCAGGCAACGGCCGTCCCGGCCAGCAGCGCGCTCGAGCGGACGAAATCGCGGCGCGTCATCGACTTCACCACGACTGGTTCCACGTCCTGGCCAGTTTGGTCCTGCCGGGCATCGCGACCGGCGGGACGTCTAGTGGTCCGAAGGCGACTTGTGGCGGCATCAGGTTCTGCTCGGCGTTCAGGACTTCGTCCCACGTGAGTTCCTGACCGGTGTACGCGGCTTCACGGCCCATGATGGCGGTGAGCGTGCTTTCCGCGATCTGCTTCAGCTCATTGATGGGTTTGCCCGCCCGAATGCTGGCAACGAGGTCCGTGTGCTCCTGCACCATCGGCGCCACAGGCTTTTCGGCGGACTCGAACTTCCACGCCGAGCGCCCGGAGATCTCGCCGGCCGCGTTCGACGTGCCGGACGAACCGATGAAGTGCTCGCCGATCCGGCTCCGCGTGCCCGGAATCTGGCGGCACATGCTCAGCACGCGCACGCCGTCCGGGTACTCGAAGTCGATGGCGAAGTGATCGTAGATGTGCCCGTACCGGGCCTCGGTGCGGAATTGACGCCCGCCGACGCCAACCGCGCGAATCGGATGCGCGCGCAGCACCCAGTTGGCGACGTCGATGTTGTGCACGTGCTGCTCGACGATGTGATCGCCGGACGTCCAGACGAAGTAGAGCCAGTTCCGGATCTGCCACTCGCCGTCGGTCCAGCCGGCCTGCTTCTCGCGGCTCCAGAGGCCGCCCTGATTCCAGTACACCTGGCCGCTCCGGATGTCGCCGATGGCGCCGTCGTGGATGCGCTTGATCGTCGCCAGGTACTCCGCCTGGTGGCGCCGCTGCGTGCCCACACCGATCCCGAGATTCTTCTGCCGGGCCCGCTCGTACGTCGCGAGGACCGACCGGACGCCGGCCGCATCGATCGCGACCGGCTTTTCCGCGAAGATGTGTTTGCCGGCCGTGACCGCCGCTTCGAGATGCTGCGGCCGGAACCCCGGCGGCGTCGCGAGAATCACGAGATCGATGCCGGCCGAGAGCACCTTCTGGAAGGCGTCGAAGCCCGTAAAGCAGCGCTCGGGAGTAATCTTGAGCTTCGCGGCGAGCGCGCTGTCGGCCGCCGCGGCCTTCGCGAGCTCGGCGCGCGACTGCTCGAGCCGATCGGGCACCAGATCGCCCATCGCGACGAGCTCCACGCCCTCGGACCCGACCAGACAGTCGCGCGCGGCGCCCGTGCCCCGGCCGCCGCATCCGATCAGGCCCACCCGAATCGTGTCCGCGCCAAACGCAAACACCCCTGACGGAAACGCGAAGGCCGCGGCGGCCGCCGCACTGGATTGCACGAATGCGCGCCGGGAAATATCGGTCATAAGGCCTCCGGGACGGGTTAGTTTTCCACAGATCTGGCGTCCGTGGGGACAGGTGAGAGCAGGTTTCGGCCGGGGATGAGACCCGCAAACCTGGCGACACCTGTCCCCCAGGACGCAAGATCTGTGGAAAACTAACCCGTCCCCCTCACCAGCCGAAAGCCGGCAAAAGGCGCGTCCGACAGCCACCACCGGCTCTTCGGGAGCTGCGGGTCGGTTTCGTTCCAGCTCGCGTCCTGGACGGCCCGCGACGAAGTGCCGATCGACTCGGCGGCGTCGCGGAACGAGCCGCCGCGCAGAACGAGCGCACCGCCCGCAGGCAGGACCCATTCGCCGGCATTGCCGAACAGGTCGAACAGCCCCAGTGCGTCCGGGGTTTTGGTGCCCACCGCGTGCGTCCGCGCCAACGAATTGCCACGGTGCCACGCGAGCGCGTCACGGCGCGCGGCGGCCAGCGGCTGTGCACCGGTCGCGAGCCCTGCCGCCCTCGCCCACTCGGTCTCCGTCGGCAGACGATACGCCTTCCCGGTTTTCGAGGACAGCCAGGCGCAAAACGCCTCGGCCGCCTGCCGGGTCAGGCTGATGGCCGGAAATCCGGCGTGTCCCCACCCGTAATCGGGCGCGCCGTACGGGTGCGAGGGCCGCGCGATTGCATCGGCCGCTCCCCGGTCCGCGCCGCGATCGAGCTGCAGCGCAAAGACGTCGTACATGTCCCAGGTGACCTCGGTCACGCCGATGTAGAACGTCGCGACGTCGACCGTCCGCTCGCCGCTTTCATCCGTGAACGTCGCGGCGCCGCTCGGGACGAGTCGCATCTCGAAGCTGACCAGGGTGCCATCGATTTTCTCGTGATAGCGTTCCGGCTGTGCGCCCTGAGAATCGCTCGCCGGCGCCGCGGCGAGAAGGGCCACCGCCAGAACGAGACTGAACGAGTGACGCCGTGTCTCTGAGGTCACGCTCCCGGCCGCTCCCGATCCTACTCGCGTTCGTCGCCTGGCACGTCCCACACCCGGGTCAATCGCGCGAGCCGTCCGAGTTCTCCCAGGTCCACATGGGCATGCCGGTCCGCGTGGTCCTGTACGCGGATACCGAAGCCGAGGCACGGCGCGCCGCCACGGCGGCGTTCGCGCGCGTCGAGGCGCTCGAACAGATCTTCAGCGACTATCGCGCCGGCAGCGAGGTCAGCCGGTTGAGCGCCCGCGCGCAGGAATGGGTTCCGGTGAGCGGCGAGCTCTTCGCGCTCACGCGGCGCGCGATCGAGATCGCGCGCCTCACCGACGGCGCGTTCGATCCGACCGTCGGGCCGCTCGTCTCCCTCTGGCGCGAGGCGCGCCGCACGAACACGCTGCCGCCAGCCGCGACGATCGCATCAGCCCGGGCGCGTGTCGGCTGGCCACTGATCGACCTGGACGAACACCGACGGGCGATCCGGCTGAAGACGGAGGGCATGCGCCTGGACTTCGGCGGCATCGCCAAGGGCTACATTCTTCAGGAGGCGCTCCACGCCGCTGCCGCCGCGGGTGTGACGCGCGCGCTCCTCGAGGCGGGCGGCGACATCGTCGTCGGCGACCCTCCACCGGAGCGTGAGGGCTGGCGCATCGACGCGCAGGCGAGCGACAAGGCGTTCGCGGATCAAGCGGGCCGCCTGCGCAACATGGCGATCGCGACGTCCGGACCTACCGCACAGTTCGTCGAGATCGACGGCGTCCGTTATTCACATGTGATCGATCCGCGACGAGGGCTTGGACTGACGCACGATGTCGTCGCGCGGGTGATCGCCGCTGATGGCGCGACAGCGGATGCGCTCGCGACCGCCGCGACCGTCCTCGGACCCGACGGTCTTCAGCGAATCAAAGAGAGGTTTCCGTCGGCGGTGGTGAGCCTGTCATCTCGGCAGTCGCTCCACTCCCACGAGCGTCCAGCCGGCTCCAGTCCGGCGGAAGTACACCTCGACCGGCACCGACCACGCCTCGTGTGCCGGTTCCAGGGCACGGACTGAAATCCGTACAAGGGCGCCGGCTGCGTCTGGCAGCGCGGATGGACATTTGATCCGGCCCTCCATCGAGGTCACCGCGGAGCCAATCGCCTCCGACTGCCTCGTGGTGTTGTTGAACCGATAACACGTGGCCTCGTACCCTTTCGCGGGCGCCTTCGCGAACTGCGTGCGCACGGACGGGTTCTCGAACGTGAGCACGCCGTCGCCCGTCAGCGCGAATCCGACGAGAGGATTGATCTTCGAGAAGTAGGTCTGTCCGATCCTGTTGCGCCGTTCGATGAGCACTTCTGCCAACAGCTTTTCGGCCTCGGGATCCGTGAAGCCGCCGGTGCTCACGGCGGCGCGAATCTGTTCGTCCGAAAACGCCATCACCCGCAACGCGGCCCAGAATGCATCGTCGGCGCGGACGTGACGAAGAGCCGCGATGGGGACGCGCGGCTTCCACTTCTCGGGCTCGAACTGGCGCCCTTCGAATCTGCCGACTTCGGGATGCTCTCTGAAGTCGACCGTCTGCCACGGACTGAGGTATAAGCCGAGGGTCACGAGCCGCCGCCACGTCGGACCGGCCTCGTACAGATATTCGTAGCCTTCGTCGCCGTCGCGCGGCGCCAACGCGCCGGTGCCGAACGTCGAGCCGACGTCCTGCAGATAGTGCCTGACGATCCCGCGGCCGTTCGCCGTGATCAACGTGTCGAGGGTGTTTCCCGCCTTCATATCCACCAGGTTCGTCCAGCCGCCGAATACCTGCAGCGCGCGAAGCTCGCGCCGATGTTCGTGCGGCACGATGTCGTTCGGATCGTCGGGACGAGTGCCGAAATACCGGAATCCGCCGAGCGTCCGTCCCGGCACGGCACGTCCGGCGATCGTGCGATACGAGCCGTCCGCGCTCCTGGCCGACCGGTCGAGGACCTCGTCCACGTCCGTGCGAGTGTATGGACGCCGTTTCCCGTGAGCCCGAACGGTCACGCCTTCGCCAACCACGAGGTTTTCGGGCCGGACGCTCGCGAGGTACGACTCGACCTGGTTGTATCCCATCGCCCAGAACAGCTTCGTCGCGACTGCAACCGCCGCGGTCGGCGCAATCGGGTTGCTGCGCGCGTCGAACGTCAGAAACCAGACCTCGCCCTTCTCGTCGCGAACCGTGAAGCCCGGCGCGACGCCGGCGCTCTTGCCTCTGATCACGGTCCAGCGTCCGGGGGCGGGTCCATCAATCGTGTTGGGACCTCTTCGGATCTCGTCGATCGACACGGGGCGCGTGTAGATCCGGTTCGTGAACCAGCTCGAATCAGGAACCTCGTCGATCGTGTTCACGTTTCGCGCGGGCTGATTCGTGACCGGATCGCCAGGCGTGCTGAAGAGATTGAGCAGGATGTCCGCGGAGAGATTGATGTCCCACTCCTGGACCTTCGAGGCATCCTCCGTCTCGGGCTCGCGGGTGAGCGGATCATCGCGGAAGAACTTCGGCTGCTGTCCAGCGACGCCCGGCACGAGGCACACGGCTGCGACCAGGACGAAGAACAGCGCGCGGAACATCGTGGAGCGAATCGGTTGGTTGGTCTCGTGATGCGTCATGGCTGCCCTCTCAGAACGCCGCGCTCGAGGCGAACACCAGCTTCCAGCCATCGGAGCCATGCGCCATTTCTACCCGCAGCACCGTCGTCGTCGGCCCATGGAAACGCACGCCGATACCCCAATTGGTCACGAGGTTCTCGAAATCGAGGTCTTCCCGGCGGTTCGCCACTTTGCCCGCGTCATAGAAGAGCGCCAGGTCGAGCGCGAGACGGCTCGGGATCCACCGGAACTCGGCCGACGTCAGCAGGCTGTGACGGTCGCGCAGCCGGCCGGTCGAATACCCGCGCAGGGTTCGACCGCTGCCGAGTTGCGGAAGCAGGAAGTACGGCACCACGTCGCCGGCGTCGAGCGTCGTTTGCACGCGCCCGCGCAGGGAGATGACCCAGGTTTCGCGCAGGATCGGAAGGTGCTGGACGACCTCGCCGTCGAGACGCTGGAACGTAAAGGTGTCGTCGGGGTCGGCGAAGTTCGCGAACGTCACGCCGTAGAATCCGCCTCGCCGCGCGTAGCCCGTCGCGGGCCGCCAGTCGATCGCCGCCATCCCTTGCGTACGAATGAACGTCGGATTCGCGAAGAGGCCCGGCGCCGTGTCAGGCGTGTAGATCGTTTCGATGGACGGGTGCGCGCCGTGGCCCTCGTCGGTTTCGTACGCCTCGTACGCGACCTCTCCCTCCAGACGCGTCCAGGTCGTCGGCCGGACGGTCGCCGTGAGTGTGGCATGGCTTTGCGACAGCCGGAAGTTGGTCCTGGGTTGATCGAGATCTCCGCCCGTGCCGAAATAGCCGACTTGCGGCGCGTCGAGCCAGCCCGCGCGCACGCCGAGTGTCCACTTCCCGGTGCCGGTCCACGGAGTCCGCGCGCCAACCTCGACGGATTTGTAGTTCTTGATCGAGTAGTGACCGACGACGTCCCAGACCGCGTGCCGTTTGAAGAACCGGCGATAGCCTCCGCCGAACGTGAACCCACCGCCGGAGTAGATGCTGTTGAACGAGGGGAAGAACCCGCTCGGCGGGCTGGCGAAGTTGGCTTCGATCCGCGTCATCGCGCGCTCGAAGCCATTGGGCTGATAGGGTGCCAGCTGCTTCGCTTTTTCTCTTTGCTTGGCGGCGATTTCCTCGGCGCGCGTGTCCTGCGCGTCTGCGATGGCCGGAAGCGCCAGCGACAGCGTGACAACCGCCACGCAGAGAAGGGTGCCTGTCCCTCTCCCATCACCTGTCATACGGCTCCTCGAAATGTTGAATCCGTGACCCGAGGCAAAACTCCATCGGGCGACAGTCTATCGAACCGGCGCGCGTAGCGGCAGCATTCCTGTCGGCCGCCTATTTCAGCAGCCTGCTAGCCTAAGCCTAGCAGGCCGTGGTGAAACTGCTGGGGAGGCATTGCTTCCTTCCCAAGAATCGTCAAGAACGCGTTCGCGCCGATGATTATGCTTCGTCACATGACACTCGGTCGCGTGGCTGCGCTGACAGGCCTGGCTCTCGGTGTGATGGCGGTCAACGTCGCCGTCAGCATCCTCTACATGGTCGTTTACAGTTACGCGATCGACCCCGGTCACGAAAAGGCATACTACGAGGCCCACGTCAGGATCGCCGCGCCATACTGCAGCATTGTCGCGGGCATCCCACTCATGTTCCTGGTTGGCTGGTGGGTGAGCATGCGGCCGGCCATTCTCGTCTGGCTGGTCTACGCCTTCGTTGACGTCGCCGTTCTTGCGGTATCAGGACCGACGTTGAGAATCGGCGCTCTCGTTGCCGTCTCGTTGCTCACCAAGCTCGTGTCTGTCTGTTTGGGTGCCCTGGCTGCCAGCTGGCGGGCCTGATGCGCTCAGGTCGCCAGTATTTTGCATCTGGTGGGCCTTGCGTCCAGTGGCGATAATTGAAATCTACTTGCCGGCAAATCACGCGGTCGTGCCGGAGAATGAAAGGTTCCAACCTTGCTCGTACCGACGCAATGTTGATAGAAGACGGTTATCCACGGACCGTACCACTCATCCCAAATCGCCGGTTCACTCCGTGGAGTCTCCTACCTCTTCCCGCCGAACCTGCCGTGGCGGAATATCGTCACGAATGCCGACGAAGCTCGGGTGCCTCAGCAGCCCGTCGCGCGTCCATTCGACGAATTCCACCTCGATCACCACGGACGGCTTCACCCAGACGAGCCTGGTCATGTCCTCGGCGGTAATCCCTTCACCCCAATGACTGCTCCCGCCGCTGTTCGGCAGGTTGGCAAACGGACATCGCGCTACGACCTGATTCCGAATCAGCGAAAAAATATCTCCTCGCGTGTGCGCGCGGAATCCGGCCCGGACCTTGGAGGCGAACTGCAACGATCGGCCGGTGTAGCAGCCGACCAGCACAGATTCGAAGTTGACCGGATTCGGCTTGTAGCCGCCGATCACGAATTCCTGCCGGCGGTTGAACCGGACCTTGACCCACGAGGGGCTGCGGCGCCCAGCTTCGTAGATGGAATTCGCTCGTTTCGCGACAACGCCTTCCAGCCGAAGGCCGCGGATGGCGGCTTCGATCTGCTCGGGCGTACCAGGGAGGGTCTCCGAGAGCAGCACGCGCGTGCCGCGTACGAGGGTGGACAGCTCAGCCCGACGGCGCTCGAGAGGCCATCGCGTCAAGTCCTGGCCGTTCAGCTCGAGCAGGTCGAAGGCGTAATACACCAGCGACTGCTTCGAGCCGTGATGGAGGGCCTGGAAGGATGGCTGCCCATGCTCATCGAGCGCGACGACTTCGCCGTCGAGCACCGCCGACTGAGTGGGTATCGTCGCGATCGAGTGGGCGATGGAGGGATAGGTCTTTGTCGCGTCTTTCAGGCTGCGTGAAAGGAGGCGGACGGACGAAGACTGCTTCAACGCGAGCGTTCGATACCCGTCCCACTTCACTTCATAGGTCCACTCCGGCCCGGACGGCAGGCGGGCTGCTGGAGTCGCGAGCATCGGGGAGGGAACGCGAGACATTTGGAGAGACTATCGGGTTCCGGAGTTCCGATTCGGGGGGGTTCCGGGGTTCCGGTTCGGGGTTCCGAGGTTCCGTAGCGTTCCGAAGTTCGACGGGATTCCGAGGTTCCGAGGTGCCTGGGTTCCGAAGTTCCGCCGCGAAGCGGCGGCTAGCTGCCGCCGAATGTCTGGGTCCAGTAGTGACGGTAGGTCGACGAGGAGCTGAACGCGTAGCCGACGCCGGTCGATCGGTAGGCGCCGTTCATGATGTTCGCGCAGTGTCCGGAACTGTTCAACCAGCCGTCGACCAGGGACTGGGGATTCGGCACGCCGGCGGCGAGGTTTTCGCCGAGCGGAAACGATCCGGAGTAGCCAGCGTTGCGGATGCGCTGATCGAACGTGCGGCCGTCGAGGCTCGTGTGCGCAAAGTAATTCTGCGTCGCCATGTCCTGGCTGTGGAGGCGCGCGGCCAGTTGGAGGTTGGCGTTCATCGTGAGCGGACCGGCCGGGGGATAGACCGTGCCGCCGCAGGTGGCGCCCGCGGCGCGCCGCTGATTGACGAGCACCAGCACCTGATCTTCGGCGGACGGATTCGACGTGTCGGCGATGACGGTCACCGTCGCCGTGTTCGAGCTCGCGCCGCCGAACGGGTTTGAGACGCGCACCCAGTAGCTGGTCGTAGCCGTGAGCGCCGGCGTCGTGAAGCTCGGCGATGTCGCGCCGGCGATGGGCGACGACGTCGCGCCGCTTGGACCGGCGTACCACTGATAGCTCAACGGCGAGGTGCCGCTCGCGGCGAAGACGAGCGTCGCGGTCTGGCCCGAATTGATCGTCTGGTCCTGCGGCTGAAGCGTGATGGATGGCGCGACGCCGGCCGGGGGCGGCGCGTTCACCGTCACGGTCGCCGTCGGCGAATCGGACGTGCCGAACGCGTTCGAGACACGCACCCAAAAGCTCGTCGTCGCCGTGAGCGCCGGCGTCGTGAATGTCGCGCCCGTCGCGCCGCCGACCGGCGCGGACGTGGTACCGCTCGCGCCCGGGTACCACTGAAAGCTGAGCGGGCCTGTGCCCTCAGCGCCCACGGACAAGCTGGCCGTCTGTCCCGAGTTGATCGTCTGGCTCTGCGGCTGCGTCGTGATCGATGGCGCCGTGCCCGCGGGCGGCGGGCTGCCGGGCGCGTCTGCCGGTGCGACCGCAATCAGCGCCGTGTTCGAGTCGGCGGTTGCCGTGCCGTCGGAGAGACGGACCCAGTAGTTCGTGGTCGCCGTCATTGCCGGCGTCGTGTAACTCGCACCGGATGCGCCGTCGATCGGCGCCGAGGTGTTGCCGCGCGTGCCGACGAACCACTGGTAGCTGATGGGGCCTTTGCCGGTGCCCGACACGTTCATCGTCGCCGTGCTTTCCGATGCGACCGTCTGACTTTGAGGATGCGAGGAAATCGTGAGCTCGGTCGGCGACGATGGCGACTTCGATCCGCACGCCGATGCGGTCAAAGAGGCGATGACAAAAATGGTTGGAATCCAACGCAGCGGGCGAGGACTCACGGACACGGAGCAAGCTCGAATCCAACTCACGTGCCACGCGCCGACCCGTCCCGGACGAGGAGAAATACGCGGCCGTCCAGACCCTTCGCGACGATCCCTTACAGGACTGTTTCGCTGCCCTCACGCCTTTTTCTTTATAGCGTTTTCCAGATCGGCGTCGCGTGTTCCGGCGCCCGACCTTTGCGAGCGCCGCGAGGCAGGCCCCTGGCCCGCCGAGCTTCAGCGGAGGCGGCCAATCACGCTGCCTTGCGGCAAGCGGCGAGCGGGAGGGCGCCGGAACACGCGACGCCGATCTGGAAAACGGCTAGTCCCTCCGCAGCGCCGTCAGCGGATCGACCGACGATGCGCGCATGGCGGGGACGAGGCTCGCCAGGGTGCCTGCGGCGAGAAGCGTGAGGGCCGTCGTTACGTGCACGAGCGGATCCCACGGCGAGATACCCGACAGCAACTCCCGCATCTGCGTGCCGAGATACCAGCCAGGCACGACACCGAGCGCGACACCCACGGCGACGCGCCAGAAGCCCTGCCAGAGGACCATCCGTAACATGCGCTGGCGGCTGGCGCCGAGCGCCATGCGGACGCCGATTTCCTGCGTGCGGCGCCGAACGGTGAACGACATGACGCCGTAGAGTCCCGCGGCGGCGAGCACGAGCGCGGCCGCGCCGAACGTGAGGAAGAGTCCGCCAAATAGTCTGAACGCCCACCCGCGCCGCCAGAACTCGGCGGCGAGTGATCCGGGTCTCGCGATGGGCGTCTCGGGGCTTACGGTCGCGAGTGCCGCGCGAACCGCAGGCGTCACCGCGACCGGGTCGCTGCCGGTTCGAGCCAGGATGGTGACCGACCGCTGAGGAGCCTGCGCGAGGGGTCGATAGACCGTTTCGATGACCTGACTGGACTCCGTCCGGACCGCGAGCGTCGGCACGACGCCGACGATCGTGCTCCACGGATCCTTCTCGTCGAAGCGCAGCCGCCGTCCGATTACGGGTCCGCCAGCCAGGTGGCGCGCCGCGAAGGCGTCGTCCACGATGGCGACGCGTTCCGCGCCGGCGGTGTCCGCGGGCGTGAAAAACCGGCCTTCGCGGACCTTGACCCCAAGAGCGTCGAAGTAGCCGGGCGTCGCGGCGATCGGCACGGCCCGGGGGCGCTCCTCGGCGTTGGCGTACGTGTGACCTTCGAGGCTGAACGTCTGGTTGAACGTCGCCCCTGGCGGGGCCGTGGCGAGCGCGGCGCGGCGAATGCCCGGCGCGCGCGACAGGTGTTCTTCGAACTGTTCAATCGCGCGGGTGACCGCTGGCAGGTCGGCATGCGTGCGCTCTTCGAATGACGTCACCCCGAAGAAGACGTCCTCCGTGGCAAAAGCGTAGTCGATGCGACTGGTCGTCAGAATGCTGCGGATCATCAACCCGGACACGACGAGCAGCACGCAGGACACGGTCACCTCGACAACCACGAGCCAGCGGCCGAACCGGCCCATGCGCAGGCTGGTGGCCCCACGCGTGTCGTCCTTGAGCACCGAGTGAGCGTCGGTGCGTGCCACGCGCAGGCCCGGCGCCACGCTCGAGACCAGCGCTGCCGCGACCGTAATGGCGGTGACGAACGCGAGAACCGTGGGATCGAGCCGCACGTCGATCCAGAACGGCGGCTGGGTGTCGGCGATCGCGCCCATGAAGTACGTGACGCCGTACTGCGCGATGCCGAGCCCCAGGAGCGCGCCGATCGTCGCCAGCACGAGGCCCTCGGCGAGCGATTGACGCAGGATGCGCCAGCGTCCGGACCCGAGCGCGGTCCGGATCGCGAACTCCTTCGCCCGCTCGGCCGCCCGCGCGAGCTGGAGGTTCGTGACGTTCACGCACGCAATGAGCATCACGCCGAGGACGGCCGTCATCATTGCGTAGAAGGTGTTGCGGATCCGGCTCGGGATCGACTCTTCGATGAACGGCGAGACCCGCGCGATCCTGTCCTTGTTTTCCGGATAGGTGGCCGTGAGCTGCTGGGCGATGGCCGCGATCTCGCTCCGGGCGCGCTCGATCGTGACACCTTCGCGCAGCCGGCCGATGGTCACGAACGACGGCCCCTCCCCTCGTTTCACCGGCAGCTTCACTTCCGCCGGGATCCAGATGTCGTGGGCTTCCGGGAATCCAAACTTCGGCGGCATGACGCCGATGATCGTCGTGGGGGCGCCGTTGATCCGAACAGTCCTTCCCGCGACGTTCGGATCGCTCTTGAATTGGGTCTGCCACACGCGATGCGCGATCAGCGCGACAGGCGCCGCGCCCGGAAGCGCATCCGCGTCGGTGAGGTCACGGCCCTGGATCGGCGTCACGCGGAGCACCGTCAGGGTATTTGGCGTCATCCGCAGACCGCGGAGCCGCTCGGGGAAGCCGTTTTCGGTCGAAAGCGTGACGTTCAGCCCGGAATACCCGGCGAGCGACTCGAACGATTTCTGCTGCGTGCGCCAGTCGGTGAAGTCGTGCGCCGGAGCGCCGTCGCGCCGCGTCGGTTCCTTCACCGTGGCGCGCGCGATCATCATGATCCGATCGCTGTCGGGGAACGGCAGGCCGCGCAGGATCACCCCTTCGACGATCGAGAACATCGTCGTCGTGAGGCCGATGCCGAGCGCCAGAGCGATGATCGCGATCGCCGACGTGCCCGGACGCTTGACCATCATTCGTGCGCCGTAGCGCAGATCCTGCAGCCATTCGCGCATGTCAGCTCCGATGCGTGTGCGGATAGACACCGCCGTCGCGGGACCGGTCCGGACCGGTCCCGCGGCGGCCTCGTGTTGCTAATACGAGGGTTCGCCTGGAAAGGTTAACGGCCTCGCGCTGACCGGGACGCGTGCTGCATGACGTCACCTGCGTTCCGATCCGCGCGACGCGGCGACGACCGGGTTCGTGAGCGTCCCGATGTTGCCGATCGTGCAGACGGAGACGTCGCCTGCCTTCATATAGATCGGTGTCTCCCGCGCGGTGCCGACGCCCGCAGGGCTGCCGGTGGCGATGATGTCACCCGGCTGCAGCGTCAGGATGTGCGATGCGTACGAGATCAATTCGTACACGTTGTGCGTCATCCGGTCGGTGTTCGAATCCTGCATGACCTTGCCGCTCAGCGTGAACTTGATCGGCATCTTGTGCGGGTCAGGGACGAATTCCTGCGGGACGACGAACGGCCCGAGCGGCGCGAACGTGGGATGGCTCTTGCCCAGCAGCCAGTCCGAGCCGTGGCGCGCATCGGCGCGGCCGCCGCGATCCGACACGTCGTTCATCAACGTGTAACCGAAGACGGAGTCTTTCGCCTGCTCGGGCGTCACGTGGTCGGCCGCGCGGCCGATGACGACCGCAAGTTCACATTCCCAATCGACACGATCGCGTCCGGCGGGCAGGCGGATTGGATCGCCGTCGCTCGTGATGGCCGCGGGGAGCTTGGGGAACAGATACGGATTCTGGCGCGTGTCTCCGGCGTTCCGTTCCCAGATTCCGGGAATCGGCGCGGGTGCCGGAGGCGCCGGGGACGCGGCACCGCCGGCCCGCGCCATTTCGTTCCCGTGCTCGACGTAGTTGACGGCAGCATTCAGCATCGACAGTGGATCGGGGATGGGCGCCAGCGTGTCGAGAGAAGCCAGCGCGTGAATGCCGGTGCCCTTTCCTACGCGGGCTTTCGCCGCGAGATCCCGCAGCGCCGCGCGATGTTTCGGGTAGTCGGCAATGACGGCCTTCAGGCTGCTGGCGACAGACGACGGAATCTCGGCCACGGTCTTGTCGTCCACGACGACGCCGAGAAACGTCCGGCCGCCCTGGGCGAACCGGCCAAGCTTGAACGAGTCCGACTGAGCGGCCGGGCTCGCGATGGCGAGGGCGGCGACGATCGAAGCGGCGGCGAGTCTCATGGGGCACCTGTTTGTTGTGATGCGCACAACAAGATTAGCGCCTCACGGGGCAGGAATATCCATCATGGATGTCCAGCCTGCCCGAAAACGACAGTTGCGCCTGCTGTTCCACGGTGGCCTCGCCGAAGATGTCCCTGACGGTGCTCGCCGTGTCCCGCCGTGACGCCGTAGCCCGACAGCCACGGCGAATCAATCCATCGTCCTCCGGGCGGAACCACGCCACCGACGTCGTCGTGCGCGTGGCGTCGCCCTTCGACGAGCTCCTCGGGGTCGCTGAGGTGTCCGGTCGACACCTGAATCTCCCATCTCGCTGGCCGGCCTGAACCAGACGCGGCCCGTCGACGCAGTCGAAGGCACCGAAGTCGAAGTCCCAGCGGTCCTCATCAGGCTCACGGCCGTTGTAAACCGACCCTTCAAAGACCCAACGTCCGCGTTCGAGTGCCGCCGAGACGACACCGAAGTCGATGTGCGTCGAATCGAATGTGTGGTGACCTCAGCGGGGCGAGCACTAGACTCGGCCGCCGATGGCCGGTGCATGAAGGCGACCGGTCCAAGAGTCGGCTCTCCCGCGGAGCTGATCATCCGGCCATGGCCTTGAGCGCATCGGTCGCCTTCGTCAACGCTTCCCGTTGTTACTCGGCGCGAAGGCTCGACGCGGGATCGACTTTCGCGGCGCGCATCGATGGCACGAGCGCCGCGAGGCAGCCGGTGGTGGCGAGCGTCACCGCGACCGTCGCAAGCGTGACCGGATCTGTGGGCGGTGTCGCGAACAGAAAGCTTTCGATAATCCGCGTGGCAGCGACCGCGCCGGCGACGCCCAGGGCCGTTCCGATCGCAATGGGTACGGCGGCGTCTCGCAGCATCGTCCGGACCACCTGCCCCGGGAGAGCGCCGAACGCCATGCGCACGCCAACCTCTGCCGTTCGCCGGGTCACCGAGTACGCCGTCATACCGAAGACACCAATCAGCGCCAGCACGAGGCCGAGGCCTCCGAGCAGGCTCAGCAGCACCATGCGGCGGCGAGGTGTCACGACGCGGTCGCCAAACAGCTCTTCGCCCGTACGGATCCGCTCGACCAGCACGCGCGGACCGGTGCCCTGTGCGACGCGGCGCAGCCGATCCGGCAGATCGGTCACGCGCTCAGACGGCCGCATGACGATTGCCATCGCCTTGTTCAGGTCGTCCTCCGTGACCTGCAGCGGGAAGAAGATCTGCGGCTCGTCCGTGGTTGAGAGCGGCCCACCGTGGCGCAGGTTCTGGATGACACCAAGCACGCTCCACGGAGTTTTGTCAGTCCCGACGCGCGTGAACTCCTGGCCCACGGCGAATCCGCCAAAAAGCTTCTGCGCCGCGAGCTCGCTGATCACCGCGCCACGGAAGCCCGATCGATAGTCTGCCTCCGTCGGCAGCCGCCCGGCCTTGAGCGTGGCGCCGATCGCCTCGAAGTACCCTGGCGTCACCTCGAAGACCGAGATCCCGCCACGCTTGCCGTCCACCGAGATGGACGTGAACGTCGTGCCGCCGCTCAGCGAGAACTGGTCCACGATGCCCGCCGATTGCATCCCGGGAATGGTGCGAATCTGCTGCACGAGCGATGTGTAGTACTCCTGATGAACCGCGGGACTCCGGTCGAGCGGCAGCACTTCCATCACGACAAGGCCCTCGCGTGTGAACCCGAGTTCGACGGCAGAGATACGCACAAAGCTGCGGATCATCAGCCCCGCGCCGCTCACCAGGATGACGGCGAGCGCCACTTCCGCTGCGATGAGCACCTGGCCGCCGCGCCGCGAGAGTGCAGACCCTCGCTGACGGCCGCCGCGCGCCAGCGCCGACCCCAGCCGTACCCGTGAGAGCCGAATGGCCGGCACCAACCCGAACAGCAGCGCCGTGGGCACGAGAAGGGCCACCGTTGCCCCCAGGACCTGGAGATTGAGCGTCACGGGCGAGTTCGATGGCATCGACAGCGGGATATTGGCGACGAGCGCATCCAGGAAGAGCCAGGCGAGAAGGACGCCGAGCGCGCCGCCGGCGATCGCGAGCACGACGCTTTCGGTGAGGAGCTGCCGGATCAGCCGGCCGCGTCCAGCGCCGATTGATGCGCGCACGGCGAGCTCGGATTGGCGGGCGGCACCGCGCGCCAACAGCAGGCCCGCCACATTGACGCACGCGATGAGCAGAATCATCGTGACCGCGCCGGTCAGCACGTTGATTGTCGTGCGCGACTGCGCCAAAGCTCCGTCGAGCCTCGACCGGATCGCGACGCGTGGCTGACTGGTTTGCGTTCCATCGGGCAGTGTCCGGACCTGCATCCGGGACGAGAGCCGCTCGCGCGCCTGCTCGATCGTCACGTCAGGACGCAAGCGCGCATACACCGAAACAGAACCTGTCCCGCGGCGTGAATACTCCGCCAGCGGGATGCGCAGGGGAATCGCGACCGGAGTAGTCGCATTGAACCAGGACGGGAGCACGCCGATGATCGTGCCCACCTCGGTATCGAAGCGGACACTCTGGCCGATCACATCCTCGCGACCGTTGTAGCGACTCTGCCAGTAGCCGTAGCCCAGCAGGGCGACGAGCGGCGCGCCGGGATCGGTTTCGTCGCGCGAGAAGTTGCGGCCGATGAGCGGCGTGACGCCGTGCATCGGCAGGTAGTCCTCCGTGAAATGGGAGACCGCGATCCGTTCCGGTTCGGCGCCTTCGACAATGCGCCCACGGAAGGCGCTGCCCGTGCCGGCGACCTTCAGGAAGATGTCGTCGGCCTTCTGCCACCTGCGCATGTCCTCCATCGACGCCGTCGCCCGGGAGACCCGGCCGTCAGGCATCGTTTCTTCGGGACTCACGGTGACGAGTTGCTCAGGATCGGGATACGGCAACGGCCGGAGCATCGTGGCGTCGATGACGGAGAGGATCGCCGTGGAGATGCCAATACCCAGCGCCAGCGTCGCGACCGCCACGAGCGACGAGCCGCGCTGGCGGACTAATTGACGGAGGGCGTAGCGGATGTCCTGAAGCAATCCGTTCATGGTGGAGCCTCCGGTTGGGTATTGGACGTTACCGCCTGCCCACCGGTCCTGCCAAGGCCCTCACCACCCGTCGTGGCCGTTGTCGTGTCAGCGGATGAAGGGAGTCAGGGTCAGCGACCAGGAGAGCGGCACCGTCTCCGGCCGATAACACACGGCGTCATCGCACGCCTGGTAGGCGAGCGATCCCGTGATGACCAGCGTCTCCTTCGCGGCGGCGCGGCGACGCAGGTCCTGAGAGAGGCCCAGCGTCACGTCCTGGGTCACGCGAATCGCCTTGTCGAAAACTTTCACGGTCTCCTTGAGGGGAGCAAAGTAATAGGTGCCTGGCGGCGGGAATTTTGGCGGTTGCATCTTGAAATCTGGAGACGGATCCAGCGTCACCGAGAGCGGGATGTACCCCGTCTGGCCGGGCGCGTAGACGTGCATTTTTGGCTTGGGTTTCGCGTCGACGATGAGGATCACCCGGCCGCCGGGCGGGACGGTCGCGTCGCTCACGCCGAGGGTGGCTGTCAACTGCCCGCCGGCTACGTCCGTGGGGACGGCCGGCGGCACAGCTCCGCCGATTCGCGCGAGGAGGCCGGCGGCCGTATTCCGTTCCTGATACGCCTGCTCGAACGCGCGCTCGACGACCCGGAGGTCGCGACCGATGACGAACGTTCCGGGATGCGGGACGCCCGCTTCGCGGCCGCGCGCGCCCTCGTTGCGCAGTCCCCAGGCGTCGATGATCTTTGATCCGTCGTCAGACAGCAGCGGATAGCTAATCCCATGCCGGTCAGCGAACGCGGCCAGAGTGGCTGCGCTGTCATAACTCACGGCGACAAGGCCGAACCCTTCGCGACGGAGGAGCGGGAGATTGCGTTGCAGCTCGACCAGCTGCGTGCGGCAGTACGGTCACCAGTCGGCCGAGCGAAAGAACACGAGCATCGTGCCTTTCGGTCCGGCGACGGATTCGAGCGAACGCTTCTGTCCGTTCTGGTCCGGCAGTGAAAAATCGGCGACGCGCGCCCCAACCTGCGGGCCAAGACGCGTCACGTCGACCTGCGCAGACTGAGCCTGGAGTGCGGCCGCAAGGACCGCCGTCGTCACCACCGATCTGATGTGCACTCTCGCGAGCATACCAACCCTTTGAACGGAGTGAACGACGAGCCGGTTACAGCCGACACAATCAGGCTGGCTCACGAGCCGAACGGATATTTCAGTCGATCTTGAGCGCCTGCACCGGATCGATCCTCGCCGCGCGCCACGCGGGCGCGAGGTTCGCAACCACCGCGATGGCGAGAAGCGTCGCGACCGCCCCGCCCCAGGCCAGCGCGTCCGCGGCGCCGATGCCATAGAGCGCGCCCGACAACACGGTAGTCGCGAGCGCCGCCAGCAGACCGCCCACGCCGAGGCCAATCACCGCGAGCACCAGACCCTGGCGCAGCACGAGCCGCAGGACCGTTGACGGCCGTGCGCCGATCGCCAGGCGGATCCCGATCTCGCGCGTGCGCCGCGCGACCGAGAACGCGATCACCCCATAGAGACCGATCGCGGCCAGGAGCAACGCGAGGCCGCCGAACACGCTCACGAGCAGCGCGGCGATGCGAATCGGAAACAGCGTCGCGCCGATTTGCGCCTCCATCGTCTGCTGATCGAGCAGAAGGAGACGCGGCTCCATCGATTGGAGCAGCGTGCGCAGCTCCCCGACCAGCGCGGTGGCGTCACCGCGCGTGCGTGCCGCCAGGACGCGGTAGGCGTCCGGCCGCTGCGTCGTCGCGAAGAAGATCGCGGGCTGATCGGCCTCGCCGACCGTCATGATGCGATGGTTGGCGACGACGCCGACCACGTCGTAGCGGCGGCCGCTGTCCAGCGTGCGCAGGAAGACGACCTTGCCGATCGCACTGTCGTTCGGCCAGTACCGCCGCGCCATCGTCTCGTTCACGATGACGACGCCGGGCCGGTCGGGCAGATCCGTGGGCTGGAAGCCGCGGCCCTGCATCAGCGGGATGCCGAGAGTCGCGAAGTACTCGGGCGAGACGCGCGCCGCGTTCGTCGGCGCGCCGGTTTCGCCGGGCGTCTTCTGATGACCCGGAATCGCGATCGTCTCGCGGTTGAAGTTGAGCGAAAACGGGTAGCGCGAGGCGAACGCCACCTCTTCGACACCCGGAAGCGCCCGCGCCCGGCGCTCGACCTCGCTCCAGAACTGCTGGCTGCGCTCGGGCGTGTAGCGGAGCATGTCGGTGTCGGCAGAGACGAGTGCGAGGCCATCGGCACGGAACCCGACGTCGGCGCGTTGAGCCTCGAAGACGCTGCGGAGGAGCAGCCCGGCCAGCACCAGGAGCACCGCGGTGACGGCGATCTGACCGATGACCAGCGCATCGCGCGCGGACCAGCGGCGGCCGCCGATGCGTTCCCGCTGCGGGTCGCCGCGAAGATCGCGGACGAGGTTCGGCCGCGTGGCCCGCAGCGCCGGCGCCAGACCCGCCACGATGCCCGTGACCACCGCGACGAACGCGGTGAAGGCGAGGACGCGGGCATCGAGCCGCAGGTCGAGCGAGATCGGCACCGGGATCGGCAGGTTCAGCGTGCTCAGCAGGCGCGTGATCCAGGCGGCCAGCAGCACGCCCAGGGTCGCGCCGAGCCCGCCGAGCAGCAGGCTCTCGGTGAGCAGCTGCTGCACGAGCCGCCGGCGCCCGGCGCCGATCGCCAGCCGGATGCTGATCTCACGCTGCCGCGCGGTCGCCCGCGCGAGCAGCATGCCCGCGACGTTCGCGCAGGCGATGACGAGCACCAGGGCGACCGCGCCCATCGCGCCGGTGACGATCCACGCGACCAGGGCGTCGGCGTCGCGGATGCAGGCGCGTCTCGCGCGACGGGCGCAGCGTCACGCGCGAGTCCTTGTTGGTTTGCGGATACGCGGTGCGCAGCTGCGCGGCGACGACGTCCACGTTGGCGCGCGCCTGGTCGAACGTCACGCCGTCCTTGAGCCGCGCCTTGACGAACAGCCACCGCATGCCGCGCCGATCGAGCCGGGTCGTGCCGGTAGGCGATGGGACGTTGTCGTTGATGCCCGCCGGCTCGATGTCTTCGACGTAGCGCACGGGGATCCAGATTTCGGCGGCGAGCATCGGCACCATGCCGGTGAACTCGTCGCCCAGGACGCCGACGATCGTGTACGGTTCCGCGCGAATCGTCAGCGTCCGTTGGAGGACGCCAGGATCGGCGCCGAACTCGCGCCGCCAGAAGCGGGAGGACAGCACGACGGCGCGCGGAGCGCCCGGTACATCGTCAGCAGGCTGCAGCGTCCGGCCGATCCGCGCCGGCACGCCGAGCATCGAGAAGTAGTTGCCGGTGACGATCTCGCCGAGCGTCAGCCGCGTCCGGCCGTCGCGGTCGACCGCGGCGAACATCATCGAATAGCCGGCCATGTCCTCGAACACCCTGGTCTGCGTCCGGAGGTCCTCGAGATCGGGAACGGAGGACGTCGCGTGCAGGTCGCCGTCGCTGCCGCCGGTATAGAGATCGACGAGGCGGTCGGGGTCCGATACGGGGAGCGGACGCAGCAGCAGCGCGTCGACGACCGAGAAAATCGCCGCGTTGGCGCCGATCCCCAGGCCGAGCGAGAGCACGGCCACGGCCGCGAACCCCGGACTCTTCCGCAGCCAGCGCAGCGCAAACCGCATGTCCTGGACGATGCGCTCGATCATGTCAGGAAGATACGGCCGGGAAGGAACGAAGTTTCCTGCAGATCGAGCACGCGCCCACGTGCGCGCTCGCGCGAGTGGTCAGCGTCGCGACGTTACGTGTTGTTTATGCCGAAGTTCGCCTCGCGTCGCGATAGGATTCGCGCATGCGGCGGCGTGACTTCCTCACCGATCTCGCGCGGCTGTCGGTGTTGTGCGCCGGCGTGCCCACCGTCTGGCGTGTGGCGTGGCGCGCGCAGGTGGCCGACGATCCATTCACGCTGGGCGTCGCGTCGGGCGATCCCACGAGCACATCGGCCGTCATCTGGACCCGGCTTGCGCCGCGTCCGCTCGATCCGGACGGGGGGATGACGGGCCAGCGGACTGTCGTCACCTGGGAAGTGGCCGACGATGAGGCGTTCACGAAGGTGGCGCGCAACGGCCGCTATACCGCCGCACCGGAGCTAGGATTCTCAGTGCACGTGGACGTGACCGGCCTGCAACCGGGACGCCCGTACTTCTATCGATTTACCGTGCCCGGCGGACCGAGCCCCGTCGGCCGGCTGCAGACGGCGCCGCCGCCGGATGCCGCAACGCCGCTGCGCCTCGCGTTCGCGAGCTGCCAGCACTTCGAGCAGGGTCTGTACACCGCCTACGAACATCTCGCCCGCGAGGACGTCGGGCTCGTCGCGCACCTGGGTGACTACATCTACGAGTACGCCGGCGTCGAGCGCGTGCGGAAGTACGCGACCCGCGAAATCCGCTCGCTCGACGACTACCGGATTCGCTACGCACAGACGAAGGCGGATCCCGCGTTGAAGGCGGCGCATGCGGCGGCGCCCTGGATCGTCACGTGGGACGACCACGAGGTGGACAACAACTATGCGGGCCTGATGGGCGAAAACGGGATGGAGTCGGAAGAGCAGATGCGCCTGCGACGGGCCGCCGCGTATCAGGCCTGGTGGGAGCATCAGCCGGTGCGGGTGCCGCGCGCGCGGAGCTGGGCCGACTTGAACATCACTCGCAGGCTGGACTGGGGCGCGCTGGCCCGGCTCTGGATTCTCGACACACGGCAGCACCGCAGCGATCAGGCCTGCGGCGACGGGAATCAGCTTGTTCCATGCGGCGACTGGGCCGATCCGGCGCGCACGCTGCTCGGCGCGGACCAGGAGCGGTGGCTGTTCGAGGGACTTGCGTCTCCGCACCGCGGGTGGACGGTGCTGGCGAATCAGATCCCCGTGGCGCCGTTCGACAGCGCGCCGGGCGCCGATCGCCGCGTCAGCATGGATCAATGGAGCGGCTATCCCGCGGCGCTCGACCGTCTGTCGCGTGCGATCGCGACGCATGCGCCGAATCGCACGATCGCCATCACCGGCGACATTCACTCGAACTGGGTGCGCGAGATCCGCGGCGGCTACGCGCGCCCCGATGCGCCGATCGTGGCGGCCGAGTTCGTCGGCACGAGCATCAGTTCGGGCGGCGATGGACAGGACGCCAGCGGCAGCTGGAACGACAGGACGCGCGCCGAGAATCCGGACACGAAGTGGCACAACGCGCGGCGCGGCTACGTCGTCTGCGAGCTCGCGCCCACCGAAACGCGCGCCCACTATCGCACCGTGCCGTTCGTGACGAAGCCGGGGGCGCAGGTTCAGACCGCCTCGTCGTGGCGCGTGGCATTCGGGCGTCCGGGGATCGAACCGATCTGATTCCGTCGAAGCAGCAGGGCTAAATACGGGTCTTCTCGCGCAACCTGCGAGACCCGTCCCCCTTGTTTGTAGCGCGCGGGGCCGCCCTCACCCACCGCCTGCAGCCAGGGCCGGCGTTGGCCCGACGTACCGCGCCCGTGGCCGAATCAACTGCCCCGTCGCGTATTGCTCGATCGCCTGCCCGATCCACCCAATCGTCCGGCCGATCGCAAACAGCATCAACGGCGCGCCTGTCGGCAGGTGAAGGACCCGCGCGAGAGCGGCCAGCGCGAAGTCGACGTTCGGCGGCTCACGAACGAGCGACGCCGCAGCCTGTGCGAACGTGTCGACGTAGGCCAGCTCTACCGAGCCGGAGTCGTGCGCGCGCAGCAGATCCAGAAGCGCACGGGCACGAGGATCGCCCTCCGGATAGAGCGGGTGGCCGAACCCGCCGACCGCCTCGCCCCGCCGAAGCCGCGCCGCTATCGCCCGCCGCAGCGAGCACGCGTGATCGCTTCGCCGCCGGCCCGCGGCCGCAGAGCGCAAGCCGTCCAGCATCGACTCGACGCGGGCGCTGGCGCCGCCGTGCCGAAAGCCTTCGAGTGCCGACAGCCCGGCGATGAGCACGGCGTACGGCGTCGAGCCGGCGGAGGCCACACATCGCGCCGTAAACGACGACACGTTCAGCTCGTGATCGGCGCAGAGGATGAGCGCAGCGCGAATGACCTCCGCGCCGCCCGGACCTGTGCGCCAGGCCCGCGCGAGACGCTGATCGATCGTCGAATCGTCCTTCGGGCGGCGGGGTCTCGCAGCGGTGGCCGCGTCCGTCAGCAGATGCAGCATCCGCCAGCCGGACCCGGCGACACTCGTCGCGCGAAATCCGCGCCCGCCGGGTCGTGCGCCGCCGCGGCCGCGAGCAGAGTCTGTGCGCGCGCGACGAACGACGCGTCGCGCGGGAGCGGCGGCTGGACAACTGTCGCGCGGGGCACCGCGAAACGCGCGCCGAACGCGCCGGTCCAGATGAGCGACGCGACGTCCTGCACGCTGCGCGACCGCGCGAGCGCGACGACGTCGTGACCTCGGTAGTAGAGGGTCCGACCGTCGATGAATGTAATGGACGACGCGAGGACGGGGATCCCCCATTCGAGGGCGTGGGCGGCCGCCTGCGCCGGGTCGCGACGAGCTTCGGCTCGCCGGCGGAGGCGCTCAATGTCCTCCCGCGCGTAGGCGTGCGCCCGCGACGACCCCGGTCTGCGGCTGAGACCTGATCAGGCCGCGGCTGACGTAGGCATAGAGCGTCGCCCGGCTGACGCCGAGCCGCGACGCCGTCTCCGCCGCGTCGAGCCAGAGAGGAGATGCCTTCATATTGATTCTTGAATCAACGTTGACAACATATTACCGCTGAGTTTACGGTCAAGGTGTGGCGCCCGACAAGCCCAGCGCCGGCCTCGAAGGAGTCGTCGCCGCGACGACGCAGTTGAGCGAGGTGGACGGCGAGCGCGGCGAGCTGACGATTGCCGGCTTCCCCGTCGGCGAGCTGGCCGCGCACGCCACATTCGAAGCGGCCGTGTGGCTGCTCTGGCACGGAACGCGACCCACGGCGCCGGAACTCGAGCACTTCCGCGCGGAGCTGGCGGCCAACCGCGAACTGCCGAATGCGGCCACCAGCCTCCTGCGCGCGTCGGCCGTGGCCGGTCTGGACTCGATGGACGCCCTGCGGATCGCGACGGGCGCGATCGTCGCTCGTCTCAGCCGACGCGACCCGTCTGGTCGCCACGATGCCGACGCTGGTGGCGGCGTATTGGCGGTTGCGGCGAGGCGAGGAGCCGCTGGCGCCGCGAGGGATCTCGGACACGCGGCCAACTTTCTCTACATGCTCACCGGCGACTATGCCCGACCCGGAGCGCGTCCGCGCGCTCGAGACCTATCTCAACACCGTCATCGACCACGGCCTGAACGCGTCCACCTTCACCGTGCGCGTCATCATCTCTACCGGTTCCGACCTCGTCTCGGCCATCGTCGGCGGACTGGGCGCTCTGAAGGGGCCGCTCCATGGCGGCGCGCCGGGCCCGGCGCTCGACATGGTCTTCGAGATTGGCACGGCCGATCGGGCCGAGCAGGTGCTGCGGAGAAACTGTCGCGCGGCGAGCGGCTCATGGGCTTCGGCCATCGCGTCTACAAAGTTCGCGATCCGCGGGCCGATGTCCTCGCCTCGCGGCGGAGCGTCTGTTCACGCGCGCGGGTGACATGAAGCTCTACCGCCTCGCCCGCGACGTCGAGACGTGGCCGTCCGGCTGCTCGAGGAGCAGAAGCCCGGCCGTCATCTCCAGACGAACGTGGAGTTCTACACGGCGCTCCTCCTGCACGGCCTGGGGTTCGACGTCACGCTGTTCACGCCGACATTTGCGGTGAGCCGCGTGGCGGGCTGGATTGGGCACGCGCGGGAGCAGCAACGCGCGAACCGGCTCATTCGTCCGCAGTCGGAGTACGTGGGACCACGAGGCCGGAAGTGGGTATCCCCTACGGCATTCCCTGCCAGGGCGCTGCCTGATGAAAGCCTCTCACGAACGGCGACAGACGATCGAAGTCGCGATCAGCGACCTGCTGCCGCTATTCCGTCCTCAATGCGAGAACTGGATCGATCCGCGTCACGCGCCGCGCGGGCACATACAGCGCCAGCCCCCCGACAGCCGCGACGAGCGCGAAGACGGCCAGAAACGTCATCGGATCGTGGGTCGTCACGCCGTACACGAACGACGACAGCGCATTCGTCAACACGAGCCCGCCGCCAGTTCCAAGCACGGCGCCGCCGATGACCGGGCCGAGACCCCCTTTCAGGATCACCGTCGTCAGCTGCCGATCGGTCGCGCCCAGCGCGGCGCGAACGCCGATCTCGCGCGTACGGACCGCCACGGCCTCCGCGGCAACGCCGTAGACACCAATCGCGGCCAGGAGCAATGCCGTCACGGCAAATACGGCAACCACGCGAAGATTGAAGCGCCGCGTGTCGACCGACTGCGCGAGCCATTGGTCCATGCTGCGCACGAAGGACGACGCGACGTCGGGATCGACGGCCGTAATCTCCCGGCGAATGGCGGTGGCGTACGAGAGCGGCGGCCCATTGGTTTTCGCGACCCAATACATGTTGTTCGCCAGCCACACGGATGTCCCGTCCGGAACCTGCGGGATGGGCACGTAGATCTCGCGCGGCGTTTCTGCCTCGAGCCCAAGGTGCTTCACGTCACCGACGACGCCGACGATTTCGACCTCGCGGAACTTGCTGGTGTCGTCTCGCACGCGAATTCGCGTGCCGACGGGACTGCCCTGTTGCCAGTACCCGCGCGCCAACCCCCGGGTCACGACGGCAACCGGCATGCCGGACGCGGTATCAGCATCCGTGAACGGGCGGCCATCGACCACGGGAATGCCCATCACGGTGAAGTAGTCGGGGCTGATCATCCGATAGTGCACCTCCGGCCAATCGCTGGCGGGTCGAGCCTCGAGTCCAGGCGGCTGGATGACGGCACTCGCCAGGTAGTTGTTCATGGGCACCACGTTCGCAGCAGCAATGCCCGATACACCCGGGACGCCACGGATGCGCTCGGCGAGCTGGTCGTAGAACCTCGCGAGGTCTGCGGTCGCCTTGTATCGATGGCGAGGCAGCGAGAGCCGGAGGCTCAAGACGCCGGACGGTTCGAAGCCGGGTTCCACCCGCTGCACAGCCGCAAAACTGCGAACGAGCAGACCCGCCCCGATGATGAGCAGGACCGACAGCGCCACCTCGACGCAGACGAACCAGGCACGGATCGCTCGTCCACCGAGCGTGACCGATCTCTGACCGGCGATGCCGCGCAACTTGATGAAGACAAGCTGCACGGCCGGTAACAGCGCTGCGCCGGCCGAGATCAGCACGCCGAGGACGAGCGCGAAGAGCACGGCGGGCAAATCCAGCGACACTTCGGCGGCTCGCGGGATGACGGCGCCACCGGCCGCAAGCAGCGCGGACACCGCCAGGCGTGCCACGACAAGGCCGAGGAGCACGCCCGCCGCAGCGAGGACGAGCGCCTCCGTCAGCAGTTGCCTGACAAGGCGACTCGAGGACGCACCCAACGCACGCCGGGCCGCAAACTCCTGAAGGCGTCCCGCACCGTTCACCAGCAGAAGATTGGTGAGGTTGGCGGCGGCAATGAGGAGAACGACCCCCACGGCCGCCGACAGCATCTTGAACAGGCGATCGGTGCTGCCGATGAGGTCGTCCCGAAGGAAGACGACCCGGCCCGACCGATCTCCGGCACCCGCCTCCGGATACGTCTTTCGGAATTCCTGGAGACGCGTCTCGAGTTCGGCGTGCGCCTGAGCCACGCTCGACCCGGGCGCGAGGCGGCCCACCAGCCGGAGGAACTGCAAGGCCGGGTTCGTGCGTCTGGGATCCTGTTCCGAAATCCAGGGCGCGATGAGCTCGGCCTCGCGAATCTGAAACGGGAAGTCGGACCGCAGGACGCCCACGACCGTGAACGCCTCGCCGTTGAGCCGGAGGCCGCGCCCGAGGATGTCGTTCGACCCGCCGAATCGTCGCTTCCACAACCCGTCGCTGATGAGAATCGCCGTTCCGCCTTCCCGGCCGGCATCGGCCGCCGTGAGCGTCCGTCCGAGCGCGACGTCGGCGCCGAGCACCTGACAGTAGTTCCCGCTGACGCGCATGGCCTGAAGCCGCTCCGCGTCACCGCCGTCCGTCAGATTGACGCTCCACTGGAAATAGGCGGCCACGCCGTCGAGCGTCCGCGACGTCGCGGCGAGATCCAGAAACATCGGTACTGAGACGGCGCCGCGAGCGGTCCCGTCGCGGACGACGTGAAGCGCGACGACCTCGTGGGGTCGTGCCAGCGGCAGCGGACGAAGCATGACGGCGTTCACGACGGTGAACATCGCGGTATTGCCGCCGACGGCGAGGGCCAGCAGCGCACACGCGCCCAGAAGGAAGACCGGCTTGTGCCGAAATCTGCGGGCCGCGACGGAGACATCACGGATGACGGTGAGCATGACGGAGCGTATCGGCCGCACATACATTAATCAATCTCATTTTGTTTCATCAAATTGATGAGCTATGCTCATGCACATGACGGCGCTCGGGATTCGGCATCTTCGTCTGCTGTCGGAACTGCAGGCCACGGGAAGCGCGACCGCCACGGCCGCGCGATTAGGCGTGACGCAGTCCGCGGTGAGCCACCAGTTGCGGGAACTCAACACGCGGTTCAACAGTCCGGTCTGTTTTCGCGTGGGCAAACGCTTGATGCTGACGCCCGCGGGCACCCGTCTTCTTCGTGCCGCGGAGACGATTCTGCCGGAGCTCGATCGGGCCGCGGAGGACGTGCTCCGGCTGCGCGATGGGCACACGGGCACCCTGCGCGTCTGCGCACAGTGCCACACCGGCTACCACTGGCTGCCTCCGCTGCTCCGAACGTTCCAGACGCGGTACCCCGGCGTGGAACTGGAAGTCGCCGTGCAGCACACGAATCATCCGGTTGACGCGCTGCTGGATGGATCGCTCGATCTCGCGCTGGTCACCGACGACGTCGGCGACAGACGGTTTCGCGTCCGACCGCTCATGACCGACGAGCACGCGGCGATCGTCGCGCCGGACCATCCGTGGGCCACGCAGCGGTTCGTCACTCCCGAACAGCTGGGTCACGCGACGCTCCTCCTTTACTCGTCGTCGCCGGCCGACAGCTTCACGGTCCGAAAGATCCTCGAGCCGGCGGGCGTGCGTCCCGCGCACGTGCGTTTCGTACAGCTGACGGAGGCGATTCTCGAGATGGTCAAGGCGGGTCTCGGTGTCAGCGTCCTGCCGACATGGACGATCAGACCGGCGCTGTCGAGAGGGGACGTACGAGCGGTGCGGATTACGCGTTCAGGGGTTTGGCGTCAATGGAGTGCGGTAACCCTCAAAGACGCAAAGGAGCCGGCGTACCTCGAGGACTTCCTGAAGTTGACGCGCAAGGCCATCTCCGGGTCCGGTCGTGGGTCAGCGCGTCCTCTTCAGCCCCGAGCGCCTATTCGCACTTCAGCCAGGTGAGCGGATCCAGGCGGGCCGCCTCGCGCGCGGGAATCCAGCTCGCGACAAGAGCCACGCCGAGAAGCGTGGCTGCCACCGTCGCGAACGTCCGCGGGTCGGTCGGGGTGACGCCCCACAGAAAACCGGCGACGATGCGGGAAAGACCGAGGGAACACACCACACCCAGCAGGGCGCCGGCGAGGACAGGCGCGATTCCCTGCACCATCACCATGCGCGTCACCTGGCGGCCGTCGGCGCCGAGTGCCATCCGGATGCCAATTTCACGGCGCCGTTGCTGGACCGTGTACGCGAGCACACCGTAGATGCCGAACGCCGTCAGTCCGAGCGCGAGGGCCGCAAGCAGCGACACAAGCGTCGCGCCGAAACGCTCGCGCGCGAGCGAGCGCGCCACGACGTCGTCGAGTGGGAACACCTGAGGCTTCGGGAGTCCGGGATCGGCGTCGCGAAGCGCTTCCCTGAGCGCGCGTTCGACGACGTCGCCTGCCACCCGGCGCGCGGCGATGAACACGGGCATCGTGCGCTGAATATTCGACAGAAATGCCGGCGCTTGCGCCTGCGGCATGTAGATCGTGCGGCGCGGCTCGGCGCGTAAGGAAATCTCGCGTATGTCCGCGACGATCCCGACGATCTCGACGCCCGCGAGTCTGCCCTGGACACGCCCGACCTGTATGCGCCGGCCGATCGGACTCTCACCAGGAAAGTACCTGCGCGCGAACGTGTCGTTGACGATCGCGACAGGCGGGCCATTCTCCGCGTCGGTATCCGCGAACGTTCGGCCCGTCAGCACCGGGATGCCCAGCGTCCGGAAATAGCCCGGCGTCACGGCGCGCCACTCGACAGTACCGCCGACGTCAGGCCGGCCGCTGATCGACATCGGGGTGTTGATGCCTCGTTCGAGCGGCAGGCTGCTCGCGCCAGCGATCGACGAGATGACGGGCGAACCTTCCAGCCGCTGCGATCACTCGCTGTTCGAACCTCCAGAGGTCTTGCGACGACCGATACCCTGCCGGCTTCGTGGGAAGCTGGACGGCAACGAGCCCATCGATGTCGAACCCGGGGTCGGACCGCATCAGGCCGATCATCGTCACGACCAGGAGCCCCGCGCCGACGAGCAGGACCATCGAAAGCGCCGACTGCGCCACGAGAAGACCCTGCCGGACGCGACGCCGGCCTGAGCTTCCGCGCGAGGTCTCTTTCAGCACGTCCGAATGCCGCGCGCGGGACGCGGGCCACGCCGCGGCGCCACCGAACAGGAGACTCGTGGCGAGCGCAGCCGCGAACGTGAATACCAACACACGCCAGTCGATGCCGACGGCCCCCATCCGGGGCACCTCCGTCGGCGTGAGCGCCACCAGCACGCTCGCAACCCATCTGCCGAGCAACAGGCCGAGAGCGCCGGCGGCAAGCGCCACGAGCGCGCTCTCCGCGAGGACCAGACGGATGATGCGCGCCCGGGTCGCACCGAGGGCGGCTCGGAGCGCGATCTCACCGCGGCGACGTGCCGCGCGGGCGAGGAAGAGGTTCGCGACATTGGCGCAGCCGATGAGCAGCACCAGGCTGACCGCGCCCATCAGGATCCAGAGCGCATATCGCACGCGGTCGTCAACGTAGAGCTCGCTGAACGTCGCGAGCCTCATCCCGCGGTCCTGCTCGGACACCTGGTTCGGATACGCGGCCCGGAACGGCCCCGTGAGCGATGCGACGTCCGATTGCGCCTGCTGCCGCGTAAGGCCCTTCCGAAGCCGGGCAATCGCCGGCCAGTCCTCGGCCACGTCGGCGGGATCCACGGTGAGCCGGAGCGGGACGATCACCTCAACGGGTTCGTCCTCGTACGGAAAGTCGAACGACTCGGGGAGCACTCCGACGACCGTCACTGGCTCACCGCTCAGGCGCATCGTCCGTTCCAGCACATCCGCAGCGCCGCCGAAGCGAGTCCGCCACATCGCGTGTGAAATCACGGCGACCGTGGGACGGCTCTGCGTGTACTCAGCGGGCGCGAAGCCGCGGCCGGGCGTCGGCTCGTAACCAACCGCCTGAAAGAAGTCGGGACCGACGCCGAGCGTCCAGACGGCCGACACGTCCCCGCCAATCTCAACCGGGCCCAGCATTGGACGCCATGTCGCCATCGCGTCGAAGGACCGCGTATGTTCCTTCCAGGTACTGGAACTTCACGGCGCTCAGGCGCTGGAGGTGACCGCTCCCGCTCCACGCGACGTTGACGACCTGGCCCGCATCGGGAAACGGAAGCGGCCGGAGGAGCACCGCGTTCACGACGCTGAAGATCGCGCTGGTCGGTCCAATTCCGAGCGCCAGTGTGAGGACGACAATCGCCGTGAACCCGGGCACTCTGAGCAGCGATCTCAGCGCATACGTCAGGTCCTGTCCGAGTGCGTTCATGCTCTGGGCGATTTTGACGAACGAAGCAGCGGTCCGGTTATCTGAGCAGTCCGCTGATAGACCCGCGGGTCGCCCCGCGCTAGACGCCGACGGACACGACCGACTATTTCAATGGGTGACCGGGGATCTTTCCTCTGCGGCTTTTTGGGCAGCGTCAAGAGCGCCGATCAGCGCTTCATGGCAGTGTCCGCATTTTAGCCGGAGCAGCACGAGACGGTAGCCTGCCACCCGATGCCGCGAGGCTACGCCAACGATCGTTTAGCGGGTCCCAGCTAGGCACGCAAGTTGCAGGTGTAACGACAAGATGTCTCGAAGCCATCCCCTTCTGACCGAGACGTCCACGCGCAAGCGCGACGACAGGCAGAATTCGGGCGGCTAGAATGACGTTTTCGGCAAGCGTTCCAAGTGCGATGCCGGTCGAGCAGGATAGGCCCACGAGCGCTCGTGTGATCCCGCGGCAGCAGGAGCAGCAATGACGACGCTCACGTTGACCGAAACCCCGCGCGTGCACGCCGTTCAGTTCTATGAGGACGAGCGGTTTCTGCATCGCGCGATCGCCAGTTTTTTTGCCGAGCCCCTGGGCAGCAGCGACCCAATCGTCATGGTCGCCAGGCGTCGCACGTTCGAAGGTGTCGCCGAACACCTGGCCTCCGGGAGCGACGCTCCTCCTGTCGATGCGGCGAGCCGCATTGTCTTCGTCGAGGCCGAAACAGCACTCCGTGAGTTCATGGACGGCGTCACGCCGGACCCCGTGCGCTTCGAGCAAAGCTTGTCGCGTCTCATAGCAAAGGTTCGTCGAGGGAGGGAGGATGCGACGATCTGGTTCTACGGCGAGATGGTCGACGTGCTCTGCCGGGAGGGCAACCACGAGGCGGCCATCCGCCTCGAGGGACTGTGGAACGATCGTGTGGCCGCGGATCGCGTCGCCGTGTTGTGCGGATACTCAATCGACACCTTCGATGAGCAGGAGAATGCGGGTCCGCTCCGGACCATCTGCACTCAGCACACGCACATCAGCCCAACCGAAGCGTTCACGGATACCTCCATCCCCACCGTCTACATCGTCGACGATGACGGCAGCGTCAGAGGGTCGGTCGCGCGACTGCTGGCGTCGGTCGATATCCGTTCCCACACGTTCGCGTCAGCCGAGGCATTTCTCGCCGAAGTGGGCCAGACCTCGAACGGCTGCCTCCTTGTTGACATCCAGCTCCTGGGCATGAGCGGGCAGGATCTGCAGACCCTGTTAGCCAGTCGGCAGTGGCGCATGCCTGTCATCGCGATGAGCGGTTCGAACGACGATCGGATCGAACAGATCGCACTGCGGCGCGGGGCGATTGCGTTCCTGCGCAAGCCGTTCGAGGCGCATGCGCTCATCGACGCGGTCACCCGCGCGCTGTCGTAGTCAGGACGGCGGCCGGACCAGCACCTGCAACGTCATGCGGAACGTTGCGCCCCTTCTCTGCCGGCGCCGCCGGCTGTCCCTGTAACGCACCGAGACGTTCGTCGCCACTTCTCGTCCCCGCAGTCAGCCAACCATCGGCCTTGACCTTTCGTCCAAGCTCCCATAGAACTTCAAGGGGAGTAGCCGTTGCGACGTCGGCCCAACACGCAGGACGGGGATCTGCTCGGCGGCACGCTGGACATGCTGATCCTGCGGACGCTTGCCCGGGAACCGGCGCATGGGTTCGCGATCGCCCAGAGCGTCGCGCGACCGGTCCGATGACGTGTTGCTCGTCGAAGAGGGGTCGCTCTATCCCGCCCTCCATCGTCTCCAGAAACGCGGCTGGATCAGCGCCCGCTGGGGCGTCTCGGCCAACAACCGCCGCGCGAAGTTCTACACGCTCACCGCCAAGGGACGCAAACAGCTCGCCATCGAAGGCCTCAGCGCTGGGCGCAACTCGCGACACGCGGTCGCGCGCGTCATGGAGCCAACATCATGAAGTGGATCAGGCGGTCGGCTCGAGACCGCGATCGTGACGACGAAATCGCCGCACATCTGGCCGAGGCGGTTGACTACTACATGGCGAAGGGCATGAGCGAGGCCGAAGCGACCCGGACGGCACGTCTGCGCTTCGGCAATCCACGCGCCTGGCGGGAGAAGGTGGATGACATGAATCGGCTGCCCGTCCTCGATGTCCTGGCTCGCGATCTGCGCTACGGCCGTTCGGCGGTTGCGCCAGGCCCCGGGGTTCAACGCGACCGTCATCGTCACGCTCGCCCTCGTGATTGGGGCCACGGGCGCGGTCTTCAGTCTCGCCGACGCGATTCTGCTCCGTCCCCTTCCTCTGCCGGAACCCGATCGTCTGGCGGTCGTCAGCTTCAAACGCGTGTCGCCCACCGGCGAGTCCGTCGGGCCGTCCGTCGACGGCGCGATGTGGGCTGCCGTCAGAGACCACGCGAAGTTGGTCGATACGGCCGTCTCGGTCTGGGGATCCCCGGACATCAGCTTTGTGTCTGCCAGAGGGCCTTCGTTCGTACGCGCCCAATCGATTGGCGATGGGTATTTCCGAGTGTCTGGGCGTTGACGCCGTTCGTCGGACGCGAGTTCACGAGCGCTGAAGCGCGGCCGGGTGGTCCGGCCGTCGTCATCCTGTCGTTTGGCTTCTGGCAGCGCGTCTTTCAGGGCCGTACCGACGCGATCGGGCAGCCGGTCCTCCTCCGCGGCGAGCCCTACACCGTTGTCGGCGTCATGCCCGATGGCTTCGAAGGCCTCACCGAGTCCGCGGTCTGGATGCCGCTCAGAGGCGTCGGTCAGGGACTCAACTACATGGTGGTGGCGCGCCTGCGAGATGGCGTGACGTTCGAGCAGGCCGAGGCCGAGCTCAGCGCGCTCGGAGCCGCGCCATTCTCGATGCTGCGGCCGAACGCCGCCGTCAAAGCGAAGCCTGGTGTTGACGCGCCTGCAGGACGCACTCGTGTCCGGCGCCGGCAGCCGATCGTCATGCTCGGCTGGGCTGTCGCCGCCGTCCTCGTCATCGCGTGCGTCAATATCGCGGCGCTGTTGATCGCTCGCGCGTCAGCCGTGGCAAGGAGGTGGCCACGCGCATGGCGTTGGGGGTAGCCGCCTCGCGGTGGTCCGTCAGTTGATGATCGAGAGCCTCGTCGTCGCGGTCATCGGCGGCGCGGCGGGCGTGCTGATCGCCTACGCCGGCCTCGAAGCGCTCAAAGCCATAGGCCGGACGACGTTTTCCGAGTGGGGACGCGTCACGCTCGATGCCCGAACGGTTGCGGTCAGCCTCGGACTGTCGTGTCTCACCAGCGTTCTGTTCGGCCTGCTCCCGGCCTGGCAGACGAGCCGCATCGACGTTCAGGCTGCCCTGCTCGGCGGAGGCTCGCGATCGATTGCCGGCGGGACGAGTCATGTGTTGCGGCGATTGCTCGTCGGCGCCGAAGTGGCGCTCGGCGTCGTCATGCTTGTCGCGGGCGGATTGCTCCTTCGGCAGTTCATGTTTCTCCAGTCGCTGGATCCCGGCTTCACACCCGAGCACACTCTGCTCCGTGAGCACCTCCCTCCAGGACGCGCGGTATCGCGACGCGGCCGCCGTCAATCAGCTGTTCTCATCGTCCGTCGAACGGCTGCGGCAGACGCCAGGTATCGAAGCGGCCGCCGTCTCGCAGGGCCTGCCGTATCAGCGCCTGCTGAACGTGGGGTTCCGCATCGAGGGACGGCCGGACGACGACACGCAGCCGCCGATCACGAACGTCGCGTACATCACGCCAGGGTTTTTCCGAGACGTTCGGGATCGCCGATCATCGACGGACGCGCCATCGACGACCGGGACCGCGTCAACATGCCGACCGTTGCCGTCGTGAACGAGACGTTCCAGACAGATCTATTTCAAAGGTGAACCCGCGATCGGACAGCGACTCCGATACTCCGACCTGACGATTGAAATCGTCGGAGTCAGCCGCGACGTGCAGCAATTCGGCGGAGGCTTTTCGCTTCGGCAGATGCGGCGTGGCCCCATTGTCGCGGCCCCGACGATCGACCTGCCCGCCGCTCAGGCGGAGCGCGGCCTTCTCTCAGCGTTTTCGCCCGTCTGGACGGTGCGCGCACGTTCGGCTGCGGAGGCAGCCAGCGCATTCACGGCCGCCATCCACGCGGCCGATCCGCTGTCTGCCCCTTGGACCCGTACGCGCGATGGACCAGGTGATCGGCGAGTCGATGGCACAGCCGCGCTTGCTGATGCTGCTCGTCGGCACGCTCGCGATCGCTGCGCTGCTGCTGGCCGCGGTCGGTGTGCACGGATTGATCACGCACATCGTCTCGGAGCGCACGCGCGAGTTCGGCATCCGCCTGGCGCTCGGCGCCCCGGCTGGTCAGATTGTGCGCGCGGTCGCGCAGTCCGGCGTCGCGCTCGCCGCGGTCGGCGCGCTGGTTGGCGTCGGCCTGTCGTTCCCGGCCTCTGCGCTCGTCGCCGCGTCCATTCCCAACCTGAGCACGCGTGATCCGGTGACCTATCTCGGCGTCTCGGTCCTGCTCGTCATCGTCGCGCTGGCTTCGAGTCTGTGGCCGAGCCTGCGCATCGCCCGCCTCGATCCGGTGAGGATCCTGCGCGAGTAGGGTGAGGGAGTGACGAACCATCTTCAGCACGCAAGCGCCCGGCAACGAGTCGCGGCGTTCGCCTGGGATTACCTTCTCATTGCCAGTTACGTCGTGCTGCTGGGCCTCGTCAGCACAAGCGCATGGTTTGGTCTGGTCGGTCGCCTTCCCGGAGACGCTCCGAGCTCGCCTTGGCTCTACGATTTATTAGCGTTCACGACTCTCGTGCTGCCGGTCATTCTGTACTTCGCTCTGCGCGAGGCGTCATCGGCTCAGGCAACCTGGGGCAAACGTCGTGTTGGTCTGCTCGTCGTCTCGTCACGCGGTGATCGATTGAGCATCGGGCGAAGTCTGATGCGGTCTGGATTGAAGTTCCTTCCGTGGCAAATCGCGCATACCTGTCTGTTCCACATTCCCGGATGGCCAATGGCTCCCAGGCCCATATCCACCCTGGTCATGTGCGGGCTGGCGCTCGCGTACGGGCTGGTCGGACTCTATCTGGTTGGACTGGTCATTCCGCCCGCGCACCGGACGGCCTACGATTGGGTCGCTGGAACCCGGGTTGTGACTGCAGCTTGAGGCCCCACCCAGGCCCTCACCGGACAGTTCGGGGGGGAATGTCGAACCGTCCGGGGCGCTGGGTGCTCACAAGCCGCCGCAGTGCCCTGGACCCGTGATCCCCTCGTTGTAATTGGTGAGGCTGTGACCAGCGCACTCGTCGCACTCGGATCCAGATGACCAGTCCCGATCGGCGGAACCACGAGCGATCCGATGAGGGCATCCGCTGCAGCAATCGTCGAGTTGATCGTCTTATCCGTCGCGCCGTTTGCGATGTTCAGTTTGGCGGCGATGAGCTGATGGGCGAGCGAGATCAATCCGTTTCCCGCCACAGGAGTATCGAAGACAGCCAGTAGCTGAGCCTGCGTGTACGCCACGCCGCCGAGCGTGAGTCTTCTCACCGGCCAGTCCTCAGCATGATCTTCCAGAAACCCTGGGTCAGCGTGCACCCACTGGAACAGGCGAACACGGTGAACTGGATCACGACAAACGCGCTGTTCTGGACACAGCTCTCCGTGGACATCGCCTTCACACGGAACCAGTAGGTCCCGGGTCAGCGTGATCGGCCCGTAACTCGTCGACGTATGCTGCGCGTTGTTGTACAGCACGTCGTCGAACAGCGGCGAGTCGTCGAGCTGTATGATGCCACCGCTGTGCTGTGTGACCGCTCACGGGCGCGTTGGTCCAGCTGAGCGTTCCTGCTCGCACGTGGAGACATCCGTCGTCACGATCGTTCGGCAGCGTCACGTTGCCGTAGCTGTGTGCGTCGAGCTCTGGCACCACAGCACTCGGTCTCACGACTTCGTAGCGGCGATCGCTACACGCACCGGCGAGAACAAGCGCGCACAACGTCGCAGCTCCGGAAAGTGCGATTCTTCGTTCTCCGGAACCGGATCGAGTCGCCCGACATGCCAAGTGTTCCGCATCGCATTTGAAAATCCTCCATGAAAGAAATCGGCGTATCGACGCCGTCGATCATGAAGGACCGATGTGGGCGCGGAATAGCTAGACGGTGAGATGTAACTCTCACCAACGGGAGGACTACTTCTACTTACTAATTCGTGTCGCGCGCGAACATCGCCAACTCCAGACGCGTGGACACTCCACATTGTCGAAGACGGCCGTCAAATGCGTTTGACGGTGTCCTGACTGATGCCGAGTTGCTTGGCGATTTCAGGATTGTTCAGCCCTTCGACGATCGCGGCGACAATCTCGGCCTGCCGGTCAGTCAGTCCGAACTTCAGACGTTGGTTCTGACGATCACGTCTCGCGCGTTTCAACCCATCCATCAAACTTGAAACCGACTCGCGGCCGATCCAGTACTGCCCCTTCATGATGGTGCGAATGCACTTGACTACCAGATTCGCCGCGGTCGAGTCGTCGATGACTCCGTGTGCGCCAAGTTCCAACGCCTCTAGCATCTCTGGTTCTGCCAGCGTCTCTGTTACTAGAACCGTCGTACATCGGTGTGGATCCTTCCATCTGCCGAAGGACGGCCATCGCGAGGGATCTTGAATCTCTAAGTCCAGGAGGAGCAGGTCCGGTTTCCTCGCGTGGACAAGGGAGAGAGCGTCGTGTCCATTCGTCGCCTGACCGACGACGTGAAAGTCTCTCGGAGGCCAGCACAACCGCAACCCTTCGCGGAACATCGGCTGTCGATGAGCGAGCGCGATTTTCGTAGACACAACTGTAATAGCGCCTAAATGGGGCGCGTCCGTGTTGTCGGGCCGAGTTGTCGCTGGCTTTAGCGAGTGGAAAAGCGCCGCGCTAACGTTTTTCGACGCTGCGAGCAACCGCGCCAAGAAGTTCGTCGAGCGCCTCGCGATCGAACACGCGGTCTCGTACCAGTCGGGAAGAATGCGCGCTCTACTTCTTCGGTTTTTGATCACTGCACGTTGTCTTACACCGGTCGTAACGTCGATGATGGTGGTGCCAACCAGAGCGACAGTCGCCATGGCAGTCTGGATGGTTGTTAGCGCGGACAGCGGCTACGCGCCATGCCGCGAAGAACCTAGCTTCGAAGAACTCACGGCCGTCGTGGCCGGCCCAACGGACCGGTGCGCCTTCGATCCGCGACCCGCGCAAGAATCGACTTCGCGCAGAGGCCACGTTCTTGCAGTCTTGGCGTAAGATCTGGTGGCTGGGCAGGTGCGTCTCGCCTCTCAGGTCTGGCTTCGCCCTTACGACGAGCCGTTGGAGACGCGCCGCCCGGTAGTACGAGGTGTCATCGGATGTTGATGCTCGAGCGGCTCGCCTGGAGCGCCGGTGTCGTTGGTGTCGGATTCTGGCTGGTTGCCGCCGCTGACAGGAAAATCAGCTCGGCTCAGGAAATCGCACGGTTCGCCGCGCTCCGCGCGGAAGGAAAACTCCCTGGCGACCCGCCCGATCAAAAGCTCTGGTCGCCCTTGCGGGTGAAGGAGTGGGAGGAAGCGCGAACGCGCGAGACACCCCTCCCGGTTGCGGTGCTCGGTATCAAACGCATCGGGCTCGAGGTTCCGGTCCTTCAGGGCACTGACGATTGGACACTCAATCGCGCCGTGGGCGTGATTGAGGGCACGCCACTGCCGGGATCTCCCGGGAACAGCGGCATTGCCGGACACCGGGACAGCTTTTTCCGGGTGCTCAAGGATGTCGTGACCGGCGATCTCATGACGGTCGAGACGGCTCGCGCCACCGAGACCTATCGCGTCGAGCGCATCTGGATCGTGACCCCGAGGATGTGTCGGTGCTCGACCCGACGGAGTCGCCGTCGATCACGCTCGTGACGTGCTATCCGTTCTATTTCGTAGGGTCGGCGCCGCAGCGGTACATCGTGCGCGCCGTTCGCCATCAGACCCGGTAGACGCCGGCACCGAGGAACGCAAAACCCCAGTCACGCCAAGTCATGGTACGGAGCGTGCGGCTGCCTTACGTCTTACTGTCCCGGTACGCGTTCGAGTAACGGAGGTTGCAAGGAGGATGACTGTGTCACGCGATTTTGGTGTCCGTGTGGTGATGATCCTGGCGTTGGCTGCCGGCGCCGGGTGCGCGGCGAAGCCACTCGATCGCCCCCTCCCGCTCGGCGACCCGAACACAGGCGCCGGATCGATCGCCGCGGCGCGGAAGTATCTGGAGGGACGGTGGACGTTCGTCTCCATGGAGATCTTCCCGGCCAACGAAGCCCCTATCAAGGTGGTCGGATCGGGAACGATCATCTATGACGAGTTCGCGAACATGGATGTCCAGGTCCGCATCGAGCCCGAAACGGCAAAGCAGTTCGAACGGGTCGGCATCCCGGTGCCCGCCGGCCTCTACACCACGAAGGGTCAGACGCAAGTCGACATGACCACGCGGACGCTGAGGTACGTTCTCGAGGGTGAGGATGTGGTTCGGCCGGTGAGGCATCCGCTGGACATCGGCCTGCCCCGCTACTGGGAGGTCGACGGCAACACGCTGACACTGCGCACGAAGGACCCGAAGGGCTCGGTGCTCTCGGTCTCGGTTTGGCGCAAACAGTAAAAAGGGTACTGGCGCTGAAGTACTGGCGCTATCGCTGAAGTACTGGCGCTATCGCTGAAGTACCGGCGCTGTCGCTGAAGTACCGGCACTGACGCTGAGTACCCGCTGTCCACGCCTTGTCCAGCCGCACTTGAGCGTGGTTTTGTACTCGCGGTCCTTCTCCAGCCGTACTTGAGAGCTCTTGTACGCCTGTACTTCGGATCCCTTGTCCAACCGTACTTCGCCGTTCTTGTCCAGCGTACTTATTAGCCCTTCTCGAGGTGCTCTAGTTTTTTCGGGTCGGGTACTTTTCGAAGAGTTCGGCGACCGCCGTGTTGATGACCGCTTCGGCCTGCGCCGGATCCGTATCGATCGGCTTGTCCAGACGCATCCGCAGCATCTCCTTCTTGCTCTTCGGGTCGAGCATCACGACCGACAACGTGCCGACCGCGGTCTGCGCGGGCGCGCCTGTGTCCGACTTTGGCTTCGTGCCCACGTCGGTGCGGCGAAAGGCGTAGTAGCTCACCAGGACGTCACCGGGCCCGGGCTCGGCTTTGGTCAGGCCGAGCGCCTTGAGCTCACGATCGACGGCGGCGACGATCTGCGCATCGATGCTCTTGGTGGGGTTGGGCTGGCCGACGGACCAGGAGTACGACTTGAATTTCGTGAAGTCGACGTTCTTGTCGGCCGTCGCCGTGACGCCATACTTCATCTGGGCCGCAGGGGCCGCGGCCACAGCCAGAGAGAACAGCATCCCGACCAGCACTCGCTTCATACATGCGCTCCTTTGTCGGCACACGTCCGCCGCCAGAGCGTGAGCCGTGCACAGTCTATTCCAGATAATTGAGATGCGAGCGGGCTGACGCACGAGCGAGGGGCCTGTCGGTCTCACGGCCTGTCGTGAGCAAAACGTCGGTACGGTCGCGCCGACCCTCGGGCGCTATGATTCCGCCCGCCCCTCACGTGACGTGACTATGTCGACCGCCTTAGCGGATCTTCCGGATTCAGTGGCAGGACGTCCCAGTCGGTCGGGCCTGGCCCGCCTTGTCATTGGTTACGGCGCGATCGTCTGTGCGCTCCCCTACCTGGCGCTCAAAATCATCTGGCTCACGGGCGGCCCGCTTGGTGTCGCCAACCCGGCCCTCATGCGCGACCTCGCGACGCTGAACATCGTCACCGCGCTCATGGACGTCGTGTACATCGGGATCGTGCTCGCATTCACGCACGAGTGGGGTCTCCGAATACCAGGCTGGCTGCTGCTGCCACCGATGTGGGTGGCGTCCGGCCTCCTGGCCCGATTCGTCGTGGCGGTGCCCATCGTCACGATCTCACAGGCGTTCGCGGTGGGATCGATCCGTGTGCCGCCTGGTGGACCTGTGGAGCCCTGGGTGTACGCGGTCGTCTATTCCGGATTCATGGGTATGGGCGTCGGGCTCATGTGTGCGTTTGCGCTGTACGCGCACGCGCGTTGGAGCGCCGTCTTCGGAGCCGGACAACGGGCGGTGCGCCTCGACGCCGTGCGTGCGGTCCACCTGCCTTTGGCCATCATCGCGGCGCTGATGGCGGTGGCGGGCAGCGCAGTGCACCTCGCCTGGGCATTCGGCGCGACGATCGGGCTTCGGGCGGACCTCGCCGCAGGACGAACGCTCTCTTCGTATGTGTTGAACGCGATCGATGCGGCGATGGGCATCGGTGCGGCATCAGGAATCCTGCTGATGGTGGCCGGCCGGGATCGCGGGATTCCGTACCGGGCGGCCGTGGTGACCGCTGCCTGGATCGGGAGCGGCTTCCTCTTCGCGTGGGCGTTGTGGCACCTGATCAACGTCCTGGGCGAGACCGCGCTGGTGCGCGACCGCGTCGAGGGCATGGCACTGATCAATGTGCTCAGCCTGCTGCGCCTCCTCGCGGGATTGCTCATCGGGCTGCTGAGTCTTTTCCTGCTCGCGGACCGATCGCATCCTGCGCGATCGTCTCCGCGGCCACTTTCCGGGCCATAAAGCGTGTTTGGAGGAGGAGGAGGGGGAGGGTGGAAGAAGAGGGATGGGGGGGTTTAGGGGGGGGGAGGGGGGGGGGGGGGGGGAGGGGAAAGGGGGGGAGAGGGGAGGGGGGGGGGAGGAGCGGCCAATCGTTCGTCAAGCCGTGTTAGGCGGCGTGCGCCCGCTGGGCGATAACCCACATACGGGGCGATGTTGCCGGTTCGAACAGCGCGCCATCGGCGTCGGCGAACACGTGGACAACAGCAAAACCGGCGCGCGTTGCGCTTGTGAGCAACTCGTCGGCTCGATACAGCCGCTGGCGTCGCTCGTACTGACCGTCTCCGCGTGAACCGCTGATCGACACGCGCTCGATCATGCGAGCGGGTTCCACGGTCAGCGTGCGCGAAATCGTCACGACAACGCCGTCTCGCTCTTCACGGTCGGTGCCACGAAAACTGGCAAGAATTGGCTCTCCGTTCACGACCTTCACCGCCAGGCAACCCCCTGGCGCCAGAACACGCGCAGCCTCGACCAGGACTCGTTCGTTTTCATCGTCGGCTTCAAAGAATCCAAAGGCGTCCATCAACACGACTCCATCACATGACTGGGGCCGAACCGGAAGGCTGCGGATGTCACCGCGAACCCATTGGGCAGGAAGGCGAAGCTCCACACCAAGGCGTCTCGCCTGCTGCAAGAGCGCAGCGGCGGAATCAACCCCAACGACATCCGCACCCCGCTCCGCGAATGCGAGTGCGTATCTCCCATGTCCGCAACCGAGATCGAGGATGCGGGCCCTCGAGCCCAGCTGAAGGTGGCGCCACAGGCCGCGTGTTTCGCGCCGGATGTTGTCGGTCACCGGCAGCACGCCCCAGCGTTGCGCGTAGCCACGCTCGAAGTATTCGCCGGCCCAATCAGACATGGATCGGTGGTTCAGCCGTCCAACGCTCGCGACTCAGCCGCGGCCGCCTTGAAGGATCTGAATGGCGCCGGGCTAGCCGAACTCATAGTTCAGCGCGAGAGGATGTTCAGTCCCGTGCCCAACAGCCGACGTACCCTCGCCGCGCAGGCCAGCAAGGTCTCCTGTGCCGGAGCCGGGGATGACGAAATAGGACTCCTTCGCCACGCCGTTCTCGAATACTCCAGTGCGGTGGAGCACGAAGCTGCCCGCTTTCCCTGCGACCTGCCCGACGACCCGCTCGAGGCCGACGAACGTGGCCGAGCCGTCGCTGCGGTACATCATCAGGTACTCGACATGCCCATCACCCGTGATATCGCCAGTGAACGTCCTGGTAACCACGGCCCGAGTCAGCTTCGGTAGGTCCGGGCCCTCACTGTACGGCTTCTCGTCCCAGCTCTTGATGGCGAATCGGGAGTTCGCGACGTGCTTCATATTCCTCCTCGTCCGCGTATCAGCCTGCGGCCGGACGGCCACCGAAGCAGATGATGTAGCCGTCGGGGTCGTCAATATAGAAGTCCTTCGTGCCCCACGCCGTGGCCGCAAGCGGCTTGATGATGGTTACGCCGTTGGCGACGCACTGCTCATAGAACGCTTCGATCCCATCGACACCGGCCGAGGCGTCGAGATGCTCGTTGTCGCGCCGCCACCGACGCTCCGCTTGATTCTTGGGCGCTTCCTTCAAGTGAACTTCGAGTCCGTCAAGATGACCAATGGCGTAGAAGCCGTCCCACGGTTCGCCGAACCTGAAGCCGAGCTTCTGGTAGTACGCGATCGAGCGATCAAGGTCATCGACGAGGAACTGTGGCGCGAAGGACGTCACACGCGCCTTCATCGTGGTCATAGACATTAAGCCTCGTTCTTTGGCAGGCTGACGCCCGGCTTCAGCCGCCTTAGTCGCAATTCGGCACCCCGAGGAAGCAGGGGAGCTGATCGATAACCACATCGGCATACACAAACATGAGGAATGCGGAAAGTACGAGTCCGGCCCAGTGACCGAGTTTCAACGCGCTGAGGTTTCTTTCCGATCGGAGGCGTCGCAGAGCCGGCGTCACCAAAAGGACGATGAACAGCGAATGCAGCGACATGAAGGTGAAGAGCACAAACGGGAACTCTTCATGAAATGCCCTGCGATTAACCCATTGGAGGACGATGAATGGCGCAACCAAGGTCGAGCTGATCAACAGCGACGTGACGAAGGACTTTAGGGTTCCAGGAGCGGCCTGATCCTGAGTCATCATCGAGGTTCTCAATTCCAGGAAGCTGTCCGCCCGACGCCGCGCTTCAGCCGCGGCGCGATTGGATCCTGGGCTGGCCAGGAAACGGGCCGACTACAGCGTTTTCCAGATCGGTGTCGCGTATTCCGGAGCCCGACCTTTGCGAGCGCCGCGAGGCAGGCCAGATCAAGCTGCCTTGCGGCAAGCGGCGAGCGGGAGGGCGCCGGAATACGCGACACCGATCTGGAAAACGGTCGGCGCGAGAGGCTACATTCAGCAGCGCTCTACCGCACTGTCACCGTCGCACGCATCCACGGGTGAATGCAGCACATATATTTGTGCTCACCGACATCGTCGACCTCAGGCGCGTTCGAGGCGCCCGCGAGGATGAACTCGATGTTGGGGAAATCGAGACACTCGGGCGCAGGTACCGGGTTGCCCGTCAGATCGTTCAACTCCGGGATGAACCCTCCGCCAAACTCGACGACCTCTGTGAAGGTGTGGACCTCGCCGCCACTGTTCTGCGCCTGAAGTGCCTGTCCTTCCTTCAGTCGGACTTGACGCGGTGAGAAGTGCCAGGAACCAATTTGGCCCGAATTCCCCAGCACGTTCAGGAACGTGTCGACGCTGACGCCGGGGTGATTGAACACGCAGGTGTTCGGGCCGAACATGGCGTTGAACGAATCCGGATCGCACCGGTCCAGCATGTCCACGACCCGAACCGCGGGCACGCGACCAATCAGGCCTGCGCCCAGGATGACAATTCCAATCGCCACGCAACCCGGCAAACCTACCCACCTGGCTATGGCTTTACGAGTCATCGCAGCCTCCTCTGAAATGGTGCCAGCATGAGTCTAAATCGAAACGAACTCAATACGACTAACCGTCCCGGAGCACTCTCAAGGGATTGATGCGCGATGCCAACCGCGCAGGCCACCACGCCGCCAGAATCGCGACGCCAACGACCATGCACGCCGCGAGGAGATAACTCCGAACGTCAATCGCTGCAGTTTGATACAAGAGACTCTGCAGCACGCGCCCGAGCAGGACGGCGCCCCCGACGCCGATGGCCGCGCCGACGAGGGTGAGCGCAACGCCATCGCGGACAAAGAGACGGACGATGGCACGCGGCGGCGCACCCAGCGCGGTGCGAATGCCGATTTCGCGCCGGCGCAGCGCGACCTGGTACATCAACGCGGCATAGAGTCCCGCGCCAGCGAAGGCAAGCGCGACGACCGCGAACGCACCCAGCGCCTGCGCCTGGAATCGTCGGGCGCCAAGCCGCTCCGAGAGCCGTCCTTCGGCCGTGATGATCGACGGCACCGGCAGCGCGGAATCGAGAGCGCGCAATTCGCGCCGGACCTCGGGAATGAGCGCGTCCGCCCGCGTCGCCACCCGAATCGTCATGTCCATGCGGCGCAGCATCGCCGGAATGTAGCTGGCGAGAACCGGCGCGACGTCGAGGCCCTCGCGCCGCAGGTCCTCGACGACGCCGATGACGGTGGACCAGCGGCCGTCAGCCGGCGGCGAGCTGCCGCCGACGAGCCGTTTGCCGACCGCGCTCTCGCCGGGCCAGAAGCGCCGAGCGACGGCGCGACTGACGATTACCACTGGGGGCGCGCCGGTCTCGAGATCGCGATCGTCGAAGTCGCGTCCTTCGATCACCTCGATGCCCATCGCCTCGAAATAGCCGGGCGTGACCGAATCCATCACGAACTTCGGTAACCGGCCATCGGCATCGGCAAAGGAACGGCCGTCGATGGTGATCTGCTGATCGCCTGCCCGGCGGATGAAGAAGTCAGTAATGCCTCCGACCGCGACGACACCGCGGCAGCGCGCCGAGCCGTTCGCGCGCTTCGACGAAGAACCGGGGCGACGACGGACGATCGATGCGCGCGATGAGCAGATGCTCCGCGGGATACCCGGGATCCTCTGCTCGCACTCGAAGGAAACTCTGCGCCAGGAGTACCGGCCGTGATCGCGAGCGTCGTCGCACCAGCAATTTGCCCGCCGACGAGGACGCGTTGAAGCCGCAGCCGGGGCGGAGCCGATCCCTCGCGAGTGCGAAAAGCATCCACGGCGCTGACGCGGGACACCACCAGCGCGGGAACGCTGCCGCAGAGCATGACGACCAGGAGGCCTCCGAGAAAAGCGATCGCAATCGCCGTCATGTCCAGGCCGACGCCTTCGATCCGTGGCAGCCCGGTTGGCCCCGACGCGGCCAGGAGTTGCAGCAATGCGGCGGCCACCAGGAGACCGGCAATACTCGCGGCGAGCCAGAGCGTGAGGTTCTCGGCCAGGAGTTGACGCACCAGTCGGCCCCGGCTGGCGCCGAGCGCGGCGCGCACCGCCAGCTCACCGCGCCGGCGTGTGGCGCGAGCGGCGAGCAGCCCTCCGGCGTTGGCACAGGCAATCGCCAGGAGCGACACCACTGCACCGAAACCAAACCAGATTCCCCGGCTGGTGCCGGCGCCGACGACGTGATCGAAGAGCGGGATGACTCGGACGTCGAGGTTTCGGTTGACGTCATGCGCCTCCCGCAATCGCCGCGCGATCACCGCCATCTCGGCACGGGCGTCGTCGATTCGGACGCCCCGCTGCAGCCGACCGAGGACTTCGAAGCTGTCGCCGTCACGAACGGACAGCGTGTTTGGCCATTGCGGCATCCCCGCGAGCGGCCGCCACAAGCGCGTCTCCGGCGTCGGCAGCTGAAACGACCTGGGCATGACGCCGACGATTCGGTGCGGCGTCCCGGCCACCGATAGCGTCCGCGTCAGCGCGTCGTCCGATCCGTCGAACTGCTCGCGCCAGAGTCCCTCGCTCAGAACCACGACCGGTTCGCCGCGCGCGCTCTCTTCCGCGGAGAACGTCCGGCCGATCAGGGGAGGCGCGCCGAGCAGGTCGAAGAAGTTGGCGCCGACCAGACCTTCCTGCGCTCGCTGCGGCGCGTCGGCGCCTGCGAACACGACCTGGCTGGCGCTGGTGCGGCGGTACAACGCCATATCGGCGAACGACTGGCTCTGTCGCCGCCAGTCGACGAAGTTCGCGCCCGACGTTCCGTCGAACTGGTTCTGGAGCATGCGGTGGGTCGAGAGGACCGCGATCTCGTGCGGCCGCGAATACGGCAGCGGCTGCAGAACCACGCCGTTGAGCACGCTGAACATCGCGATCGTGGCGCCGATGCCGATCGTGAGGATCAGCGTCACCGACAGCGTGAAGAGGCGCTCGCGCGCGAGGGCGCGCACGCCGAACCGGACGTCGCGGGCCGTCGTTTCGAGCCAGTGAAGCGGGCGCACGTCGCGACACTCGTCTTTCGCAAGTGCCACCGGCCCAAATTCGACGCCGACGCGCCGACGTGCTTCCACCGGCGAGAGACCTTGCCGTAGGTAGTCCCGGTACTGACGCTCGACGTGATACTGCAGTTCGTCGTCCAGCTGAGCTTCATGCGAGCGTCGCCGCCGGAACGTCCACCGGATCATGACGCACCGCCCTCAGCGCTTCGCAAGACGACGCCGATCGCCCGGGTCAGCCGGCGCCAGCTGTCGCGCTCGGTCTCGAGCTGCGCACGGCCGGCCTTGGTGAGACGGTAGTACTTGGCGTCACGTCCGGTCTCGGACGGCCGCCACTCGGGCGCAAGCAGGCCGCGGTGCTCCAGACGGTGCAGCGCGGGATAGAGCGATCCCTGACGGACCTGGATGACTTCACGCGACATCTGCCGCAGCCGCTGCGCGATGGCGTACCCGTGCTGCGGCTCGCTGGCGACGATCGTGAGGATGAGCAGATCGAGCGTGCCCTGCGGGAGGTCGGATTTTTCGGTCGCCATGATACCTCAACCTTCGACACGTATCATATCGTCAGACGTGTCGAAGGCCTAGGTGTCATGAGACGCCGGGGACCCGTCGCACCTGCCGTATCCGATCGTCACAGGTGTGACGACCCGACACACCCAGGCGGCATCGATCTGATTAAGAATCAACAAGTTAGCTGACGGCCCAACCCTTGCTATTCAGAGCGGCCATGAGAATGCTCCGACTGCTCGTCCTGCTGCTGACGTTGACGCCCGCGGCGGCGCTCGCGCAGGAAATCGAACCGCCCGACGGGACACGCATCGCCTCGGCACAGGTGTCCGGGCTCGATCTCGACCGGCTGAGTCCCGGGCTCCAGGCCGACATCGGCAAACTCGCCGGCAGCCCGCTGAACAGCCAACAGTTGAAAGCGCTGGCCGCGCGCATCGAAGCCGAACAGCCCCGCTACCTTGCTGCCGTTCGCGCCACCACAGATGCAGATGGCGCGGCCCGGGTCGTCTTCCTCGTCGCCCGTATCCGGGATCAGGGTCAAGACCCGAACATCAACCGCCACCACGTGGTCGAGGACGTCGAAATCCGGGGCGTCCGTCAAAGCGACCTCAGCTCGGAGCTGTGGGCCGAGCTGCAGGCGCTGGCCGGCCGGCAACTCGATTCCGATGAAGCCGATCGGCTGGAGACCCGCATGCGGGAGGCCCTCCCCGACTACGAGGTCAATCGACGCACCGTGAAAGGGAGCCAGTCCGGCCGGATCAAGCTGATCTTCGACGCGAACAAGGCCGCGTGGGCGCAGTGGCTGCGTTTCGAGCCCGTGGACGCCAACGCCATCTACCACTCCGAGCAGGGATGGGGTGCGAACCTGCCGCTCGGCATCGGCGGCAGCAACGTGCGGTTCACTCCGACCATTGCCATCGACGTCGGCGACGATTTGATCGAGGAATACTCCGGCTTCGCCCTGCGCGTCGAATCGCGGAAGGTCGGCACGGAACGGCTCGGCGTGTTTTTCGAATGGTCGACCTTCGATCAGGACTGGCGAGACCCCACGCTCTTCGCGCTCGCGACGAGCCCGGGCGTTGTTGCGGCCCCGTATCGCAACCGGATGAGCGTGATGCCGCTCGTCAAGTTCGCGATCACACAGCGGCTCAGCGTCGGCGGCGGAGTGCGCATCACCGAGCTGGATCCGCTGCTGGAGCCGTTGCTGGATCCGTTGGACGAATTGCAGGACTCGCGGATGGCCAACGCCGGCATCGGATTCGTGAATTACTCGCAGCGATCGAGACCGGGTTCCGGGCCGCGCCACGCCGTCGAGGCGGCCGTCACCGTCCGCGCGGGAACAGAGGCGCTGTCGAGTGACCTCGTCTACGAGCGGTACGTCGGGCAGGCCGATTACTCGTTCCGCCGGGCGAAGCACGAGGTGCGCGTGTCGGGCATGGCGGGCCGCATCGACGGCGACGCGCCGCTCTTCGAACGGTTTTCACTCGGCGATTCGCGGACGCTTCGCGGCTGGGACAAGTGGGACATCGCGCCGGCCGGCGGCGACCGGATGTTCCATACGACGGTGGAATACCGGTATGGAGGACTGGGGATGTTCCTCGACACCGGCTCCGTGTGGGACCGACGCGCGGAGCGTCGCGTCCGCGTGTCGACAGGAGTGACCTTCAACCCTGGTCCCGTGTTCTTCACGCTGGGTTTCCCAGTGAACACCGATGAGTTCCGCGCGGTGTTCACGATGGGCTTCCGGTTCTCGGGTGCGTCGGTCGGCATCAAAAAATACTGACGTGAAGCGAATCATCGACAAGGTTTCGCGACCGAAGGCCCGCGGCTCATCAGCAGGAGCGGTGCTGGTCGCTTTCACAGTGCTCGGGTATCCAGTCATGATAGCTCTCGCTCAATCGGTGAACGTGGCTCGCGCCGGTGACCTCGTCACGGTCCGCGCCCCAGGATTCGGCTTCATCAAAGCGGAGGCGCTCGCGCGACTGAAGGACGGCCGGTCGGTGCGCGTCGATCTCGAGCTCGAGGTGCTTCCCGGACCCGGCGGTCCGGCCGCGGCGCAGGCCCGGCAGACGTACGTCCTGAGCTACGATTTGTGGGAAGAACGGTTCGCCGTCACGCTGGCGGGATCGCGTCCGCGCTCGGTCGCGTATCTGACGCTGACAGCCGCCGAAGCCTGGTGCCTCGAGCAATTGACCGTCCCGGTGAGCGCGCTCGGTCGGCTGGCCAGCGAGCCCTTCTGGGTTCGACTGGGCTACCGCGTGCTGGAGCCCGACGCCCCGTCCGCCGACAATGGCGGCGAGTTCACGTTGCGTGGGCTGGTGGACGCGTTGAGCCGTCGTCGTCGGAACGAGCCGCTGACCGACGTCGTCGAGGCGGGACCCTTTCGGCTGTCGCAGCGGTGATGATAGAGGCGCGTAAGGGTCCCGATCGCGCATGAATCGTCTCCGCAACCGCCTGATTGCCGCCTTTCTCGCCGCGACGGTGCTCCCACTGGCGGCCACGATCTGGATCACGACATCGCTTCTCGATCGCAGCCTCGGCTATGCGACGACCGGCGAGCTCGATCGGCTGTCGCGCACGCTCGAAGCCACCGTCAGGGAGTTCTATCAACGCGAGCGTGACGCGCTCAAGCAGGACGCGCTCGCGGGTCGGGCGGCGCCGACGTCATATGCCGTGTCCGACACCGCCAATTGGCCGAACGCGGTGCGCGCCTTCTGGGACAGCGGCGAGGTCGAACGATTCGCCGTCTCCGGATCCAGCGGCGACCATGTGGACTACCTGCGGCGCCGCGACGGCAGCAGCAGTGCGCCGGGTGTCGCTGTGTACCGCCGCGACCTCGGCGACATCCGGATGGATCAACTGTCGGCCGAGCTCCGCCAGACACGGCAGCTCGTCGAATCGATCGAGAGTCGCGATCTGCGTCGCGGGTTTACGCTGACGCTCCTCCTCCTGCTCGCGGCGACGTGGATCGCCGGCCTCGCGCCGCTGGTCCTGATTGCGCATCGCATCAGCCGGCCGATCCAGCAGCTCACCGCGGCGCTCACCGATTTCGCGGCGGGCGACTGGTCGCGGCGACTCGACACCGGACGATCTCGAGTGTCACAGGCGAGGTCGACCTCAAGTGCGATACCCGCCGCGCGCGATGAAGTCGCCCGGGCCGTCGAGGCCTTCAACCGGATGGCCGATCAGCTCCAGCAAAGCCGCGAGCGGCTCGTGCACCTCACCCGCATGGCGAGCTGGCAATCGCTCGCGCGCAAGACCGCGCACGAGCTCAAGAACTCCTTGACGCCCATCCGCCTCACCGTCGAGGAGATGCAAGCCCGGCAGCCCGCCGACCGCGCCTTCATGGATCAGGCGGTGCAGATCGTCGTCAACGAGATCGAGTCACTGGAACGGCGCGTCCGGGCCTTTTCGGAATTCTCCAGCGAGCCGCCGGTCGACCGCGAAGTGCTGGACGTGAACGCGCTCGTCACCGAGCGCGTGTCGCTCCTGCGGCCCGTCCATCCTGAGACGATCTACCATCTCAGGCTCGATGACCGGACACCACGAGTCCATGCGGGCGCGGATCTCGTGAAAGGCATCCTGACCAATCTTCTCCAGAATGCCGCCGAGGCGGCCGGTCCCGGCGGCTCTGTCCTCGTCACGACGACGTACCCGGTGTCCGACGGCCAGGTCGCGATCGAGGTGCACGACTCCGGACCGGGGCTGAGCACCGAAGCGTCCGGCACCCTCTTCGAGCCGACGATTACGTTCAAGAAACACGGCATGGGACTCGGCCTCTCTATTGCGAAGAGCCATGCGCTGCTGTCGGGCGGCGACATCACACTCGTCCGCGGCGAGCTCGGCGGTGCCGCCTTCCGCGTCACGCTCCCCCTCGTCCCGGCTCGACCGGCGACGGAGCCGGTCTCGACGTGACCCGCACGCGTCACATCGTCATCGTGGACGACGAGCCGAATATCGGCCGGTCGCTGCGGTTGATTCTGGAACACGAAGGCTACCGCATCACGGTGTGCGAGTCGGCGGCGACGTTTCACGCCGAGCGGCGCCGGGTACGTGCCGACCTGTACCTGCTGGACGTCCGCTTGCCGGACGGCAACGGCATCGATCTGTTACGTGCCGTGCGACAGAGTGATGAGACCACCCCCGTGGTGATGATTTCGGGCCATGGCACGATTCGCGATGCCGTGGATGCGACGCGAAGCGGCGCGTTCGATTTTCTCGAGAAGCCGCTCGCGCGCGACCGGGTCCTGCTGGTCACGAAGCACGCCCTCGAGCGATCCGATCTGCAGCGCGAGAACCAGCGATTCCGCGAGCTGGTCGGCGACGCGCCCAGCATGATCGGATCGAGCCCGGCCTTCCGGCATGCCGTCGACGAGGCCACACAGGTCGCGCGGTCCGACGTCAGCGTGCTCCTGCTGGGCGAGTCGGGCACGGGCAAGGAGCTGCTCGCCGCGCACATCCATCGCGAGAGCCCGTTTGCGCCGGGCCCGTTCGTGAAGGTCAACTGCGCCGCCATTCCGACGGAATTGATCGAGAGCGAGCTGTTCGGCCACGAAAAGGGCGCGTTCACCGGCGCGGCAGCCCTGCGGCGCGGCAAGTTCGAGCAGGCGGACGGCGGCACGATCTTTCTCGACGAGGTCGGCGACCTGCACGAAGCGTCGCAGGCCAAGCTGCTGCGGATTCTGCAGGACGGCGAGCTGCAGCGCGTGGGAGGCGAGCAGTCCATTCACGTCAGCGTGCGCGTCATCTCCGCCACCAATCGCGTTCTCGACGATCTCGTCGCGTCGGGTCGGTTTCGCGAGGACCTCTACTACCGGCTGCGTGTCGTCCCGATCCGCTTGCCGGCTCTGCGCGAGCGCCGGCAGGACATCAGCGATCTCGTCGCCTACTTTCTCGCCGAGTTCTGCGCGCGCAACAACTTCCGGCCGCGCGAGATCGATCCGGACGTCGTGCCCGTCCTCGAGCGCTACGCCTGGCCCGGCAACGTGCGGGAGCTCAGAAACGTCGTCGAGCGGATGGGGATTCTCACGCGCGGCGATCGCATTACGCCCGAGTCGATTCCGCTCGAGGTCCGCCGTCCCGAGACGCCCCGCCCGGCGGCGGGACTGCACGAGATCCGCGACGCCGCCGAACGCGAGCGGATCCGGCAGGCGCTCGATCAGACGGACTGGAACGTGTCGGGCGCCGCGCGACTCCTTGGAACCGAGCGCACCAGCCTTCACAAACGCCTCCGCGCGCTCGGCCTGAAACGGAAGTGATTTGCGGGCCGCATCCAAGCCGTTGAAGGAGGAAGGCGGTTGCCTTCCTCCTTCATGTGCATGCCGCTCCTCGGCAGAATCGAACGTCTCGCCGCTAACGCAATCGACTATCGGATAATCGCTCCGACCAATGAGTTCAGGATCCCAACCTCCTGCAGCGAGACTTCGACGAAAGTCGGCGACAGATTCGTGAGATCGGCAAACGTGATTGAACCGTTCTGGCTGCAGAACACCTGCTCAACCTCACTCACCCGCACCGTGACGATGATGTTTCCGGTCGCGCCCCGGAACCGCACCAGGTGTTGGTACGCCGGCAAGAGGCTGTCCTCTACCGTGCAGAAATTTGTTTGACCACTCACGTTCGCTGTGGGTACGCCCTGCGGAAACCCCGGAATACCGAACAGAAGGGTCGGCAGCCGGACACCTGTTGATGGATCAGCAACCGCCTCGCGATCGGTCGTGCCGAAAATGAGCGCATCGCGCCCAGGCCCACCGATAAACGCCTCGCTTCCATCTCCGGGAGCCCAGAGATTCACGTCATTGCCGGGTCCGCCGAACATGATGTCGCTGTTCGGGGGACCGCCAGGCGCCGCTCCGCCGTCCGGCCCACCCAGGATGATGTCGTGACCGGGACCACCGTCCATCACATCGTTGCCGTTCAAACCAAACATCACATCGTTGCCCGGCCCACCTTCGATGACATCGGTGCGATTGAGGGACTGGTTCGCGGCCGCGCCAGCCTGAATCGCCGCGTTGTCCTGCCTGTCATCGTCCTGTCCGATGAGAAGCTGCGGACCTTTGCCGTCTTCGACCAATGACTCGGGAATGCTGACGTAACCAGCCATGCTGATGGCGAATAGAATCATTGCTGCCTGTTTCATAATCTTCTGTACCGTGACCTTTCAGAATGCGATTTGACGGTTGCGCTGCGGGAATCGCAGACGCTTCCACCGATACACCTAACCTCCGGGCACTCCTGGATATTCCCTGACCGCGCCGACGCGCCGTCCGTTCGTCGGATTCAGGCGGTTCACACCAGTACCGCCTCAGCCTCCTGTTCTCGAAGATGTGTCCTCCGTGGACTGCCGGCGTGTTTCAGCTCGTGGTCCAGCGCACCGCGCAACGCCTGGCGGGCGCGCGAGAGGCTGGACATGACGGTTCCCATCGGAACGTCCATCACCTCAGCCAGCTCCCGGTACGACAGACCCTTCAGCTCGCGGAGCACGAGCAGCTCACGAAACCGATCGGGCAAGTTACGCATCGCCCGCTCGATCGACGTGACGTCATCGGTTTGAAGCAAGAGCGTTTCAGGATCGGACGGTGGCCGAGCGCTGCTGTGCTGCTCTTCATCGAACGGGTCGGTTGGTGCGTGGAAGCCGTGGCCGCGCCAGCCGGAACAGGTGTTGCGAACGATTCTGAGGAACCAGGCCCGCCCGTTTCCGCCGGCAAATGTCCGGAAGTACCGAAACGCCCGCAGGGCCGCCTCCTGCACGACATCCTCTGCGTCGTCGTCATTCCGAATGAGCCAGCGCGCCAGCCGATAGGCGGCATCGAGATGGGGCACGACGACTTCGTCAAAACTCTCACCGGTCGCGGATGCCGTCGCCGGCCGAAATTGCCCTGCGTCCCCTGCCATGTCGCGAGTGTGGAGCGCGGGCGAGCTCGGGAACCACCCCCAGTGCTCCCACAGCGCCCGTACGACGCCCGTACGAACGCCCGTACACCCGCAGCGGTAGAATGAGCGGGCCATGAAAGCTGGCGCGACGCGGTCATTTGGCGCGCAGCTCAAAGCGCTCCGCGAGGCTGCAGGGTTCACGCAAGAGGAGCTCGCGACCATTTCGGGCATTTCGGTCCATGCCGTGAGCGCGCTGGAGCGGGGTGAACGACGGAAGCCCCATGCCGAGACCGTGCGCGCGCTGTCTGCGGCCCTTGACCTGACCGGTACGACCCGTGACGCGCTCGTTGCGAGCTCGCGGGCTCCCGCTCACCTTGCAGCCGTCGAAGAACTGAGCGGCGTCTCGCTGCCACTGGCTCTGACGGCCCTTCTCGGTCGCGATGCCGAGGTCCAGACGCTGCGCCTCTGGCTCGCTGATCCCGGCGCACGCCTCATCACACTGACGGGGCCAGGAGGAGTCGGCAAGACTCGTCTGGCGCTGGAGATCGCACGTGGCGTCGCGGCAGAAGGCACATCCCGTGTGCTGTTCGTCGGGTTGGCTGCGGTTCGGAACTCCGCGCTCGTGGCGCAGGCGATTGCCGAGGCGCTCGGAGTGTTGGACGCCACGGCGCACGACTTGCCGAGGCGCGCGCGGCTCGCATGCGCCGGTACGCCCACGCTGCTGCTCCTCGACAACTTCGAGCAGGTATTGGCCGCGGCGCCGCTGGTCGCGGATCTCCTCACGGGGGTCGGCGCGCTCCGAGTGCTGATCACCAGCCGCGCCCCGCTCCGTGTGCGAGGAGAGCGGGAGTACGCCGTCGGACCGCTAGCGCTCGAGGAGGGCGTGGATGCGATGCCGCCTGCCGATCTGGCGCGCTCTCCCGCGGTGCGACTATTCGTGGAACGTGTGCGGGACGTGCAACCTGGCTTTCGCCTGACGTCCGCGAACGGCGCCACCGTGACGGCGATTTGTCGACGGCTCGATGCCCTGCCGCTCGCGCTCGAGCTGGCGGCCCCGTGGATGAAAGTGCTGACGGCTGAGGATCTGCTTCGCCGACTCGCGCACGATGTTCTGCTCTCCACTGGCGGCCCGCGCGATCTTCCCGAACGCCAGCAGACCATCAATGCGACGGTCGCGTGGAGTTACCAGCTCCTCGCCCCGCACGAGCAGCGCGTGTTCCGTCGTCTCGGTGCGCTGCCTGGTCGATTCCCGATCGAGGCAGCCGCGGCCGTCCTTGCCGAGGGTGACGTCTCGTCGGCCACGAGCGACGACGCGCTCCGCGCAGTGGCCGGCTTGATCGACAAGAGCCTCCTGTTGCGAGCCGAGACCTCGGTGGCCACGCGTCCGCTGTACGAGATGCTCGAAACGGTGCGGGCGTACGCGGCGCTCGAGCTCAGCGCAACGGGCGAACGCGACGACGCACTTGCGAGGCTGGCGCGGTATTGCACCGGTCAGGCCTCCCTCGCGGCAGAGGGGCTCGTCGGCCCTGCGCAATCCGAATGGCTGGATCGCGTGCGGGACGACCTCGAGAGCTACCGCGGCGCGCTGACGTGGCTCATCGATCGCGGCCGTCCCGCCGAAGCGGCCAACATCGCGTGGGCGTTGATGCATTTTTGGATGATCCGTGGGCACACGGCCGAGGGCCTTCAGTGGTATGAACAGATTCTGAACCTGCCGTCCCTTCCGCCCGTTCTCGAGTCGAACGCGCTGGTCGGAGCGGCGATGATGCGGTACTCGCTGGGAGATCTCGGGCCCGCACGCAACGCACTGACGCACGCCCTCGCGCTCGCCCACGATGCCGGCGACCCGCATAGCGTCGCGCAGGCTGAGCATATGTTCGGGCACGTTGAGCATGCCCTCGGCGACGCAAACGCCGCTCGCGATCGATTCACCCGCAGTGTTGAAGGGTTCCGGGCGCTGGCGATCCCGTGGGGGGTTGGGAATTCGCTGAACGGGCTGGCAAAGGTCGCCTTGGAGGCCGGCGATGCCGCCGAGGCGGAACGGCTGCTCGATGAGGCCACCTCGGTGCTTCGGCACTGTCCGTGGTTCCTGGCGCTGGTTTCGTATCGTCGGGCCCTTCTGGCGGTGCGGCGCGGGAACCCCGATGACGCGATCGCGTTGGTGCGTGAAAGCCTCACGCTCTTCCGGCAGCTCCATGACAAGTTCGCGATCGTGTACCTCATGGTCCCTCTCGCCGCCGCGGCGGTACTCAAGGGCGACGACCTCTGGGCGGCGCGGATTCTGGGCGCTCGGGACGCCGTGACGGAACGCACAGGTGCCACGATCGTCGACAAATGGGTGCACGTTCTTGGAGAACAGGCGGAGCGCGAAGTGCGCGCACGCCTCGGCCCGGATCGGTGGTCCCGGGCGCACGCGGCAGGGCGCACGACCTCGATCGATGCGTTGCTGAAGGACATCGAAAGCGCGCTCAGCCGCACGGCGTAGCCCTCGCAGGACGCGACGGCTCGAGGCGCGTCGAGTCAGTTACCACCTGACGGTTACCCGGACCGCGAGGTGTGTGTCCGAGAGGGTGGGCAGGATGGTGAGCGAACGCGAGGGCCCGGGCGATCGATAGATCTCGCGCCGGCCGCCGAGAAGCGCGTCAACGCCCATTCCGGCGAGCGCGCCGACCCCGGCGCCCAGGGCCGTGACTCGCGTGATAGCGCCCCAGTTGCCGCACGGCCCGTCGCAGTCGCGATCGAGCGTGACGCCGATCCAGGCGCTGATTCCTCCTCCGATGAGGGCACCGATCAGCGTGCCATTGAGCAGCGAATCTCGACCCTCGATCCGGCGCACCTCCATCAGCGGCAACGTAATCGTGTCGGCACCCCTGTTCAGCGTCACTGACGTCGGGGAAGACGAGACGACGGAGCCTTTCAGCTCCTGGCCGCCGGTCGTCGTGACCCAGATGATCTCGCCGGTTCGGAGGACCGGATCCGCGACGGCGGAGCCCTGCGCGGCGGCGTCTCGAGCTGACACCGCCGCCACCAGCATCACGGCGATTCCCAAGAGCGCACATTGGTGTCCTGTGCGATACGCAAACGAACGGTGTCTCATCCCAGGCGTCTCCTCGGTGATCTCCAGCCGCGCAAGGTTTCGTGAATCGCGAGGACGCTGACGGGTCTGTCGTCGTCCCCGAACGTGTAAACCAGGTGAGCGGTCGAAATATTCCAGTGATGGTCGGAGAGATCGGACGATCGCGACACGATGAAGATGCTCGGCGACGCCTGATCATGGCCCACCAAGCTGCCGCGAGGAAACGCGCGACACGACGCCCTAACGCGTCTGTGTCGGACCGAGATAACGATCGAACCAATCGAACACTTCGCCGATCAGATCCGGGCGCGTCACGAGATTGCGGTGCCCGCCGTCGTAGAGCCGGTGTCGTTTGTCCGGCTCCTTCGTCCCGAGTGCGCGGCCCGCGTCGATTCGCGAGGCGCGCCAGGCAGGAATGGTCCAGGCTATCACCGACATGCTGAAACCGTGAGCCGACATGCTCGCCGTTAATGCCGACTGATGCGGAGCCGCAGCGTTCAGCTCAACTGCTCGATACGTTGCTGAAGGAGATGGCCTGCTTCCCTTTGTTCGCTGCGCGAAGGTCGCGGCACAGTGATTCCACCATGGACCGGGCGCCCACTTGGGGAACCTCGACGTCGCAGCGAAGGAACGCAAAAATCTCGTTGGATCGCCCGAAAGGCATCGCTAGCGCTCCAGGGCTTTCTAATTTGCTCGGCACAGCGACTTTCGACACGACCAAGGCTTTTTCAGGATCGTCTACCTGATCAACGAGAACGACATTGGCGTCGTTAAGATCTAACGGAATCCGATCCAAGATCGTCAGCGTACGCGGCGATCTCACAAACCGAAAATTCAAGTGCACCCCACCGTACTTTACGGTTTGTGTAAAGATCGCATCGTTGCCGCCACCAGATGCGCCGTACTGGTCTTTGTTCTCTAGAAACCATCCAGGCCGGCCTCTCCAGACAACGGCCAAGTCCAATTCAGCCGGCGACCCTGGCTTACTAACCCACGACACGAGCGCGACCCCAGATATTGGCTCGGTCGCGCTCGTGACGGCGTTGCGTCCCCTTGCCAGTGGCGGCCGGTTCTGCGCTATAGAACCCCAACACGTCAGGCCGACACACAACGCGGCAACCGGGAGAAGGTCAAATCGCATCATGCCCAGGCCATTCTCGTTTCCCGCACGAAATTGAAGAACCCGTCCACGGAGCCTCGCTTCTTAGAGCCGGGTTGCGCCGAGTGGTTGAGCACGATGTGCGAACGATACCGCAGGCGATTTCCGAACTCGTCGAGCCTGTTTGACTCGGTCTGAAACGGAAGTGATTCGCAGGCCCGTCAATTGCCAAAGGACATGCGTACCTGGAACGCGATTCGCGTCCGTTCTGGGAGCACGGTCACCGGTCCGTTCTCCAACAACGCCAGGACGAACTGATCGAAAATCGCGCGGATCACCGGCGGCTTCCTTGCGAAATGCGGCTCGAGTTCATGCCGCCCACACGCATGTGACTGGTTAGGGGTTGCGAACTGCCGCGAACATTTGGAACATCTCCAAAGCGGTGGACGGGTGCCAGAACGTTGGTTCATTGGCGCATTCGGATTCTAGTGCGCGAGCGCCGAAGGCGTCTTGCAGCCGACAATCGCCGGGGCTTCGTGGACGAGCTCGTCGTTCGTGAGGGCCGCGACCATGAACAGGGCAAAGTCCACGCGGCGGGTGATGTTGCTCTTGAGTCTGGGGTCGCCCACGTGCCTGCTCCAGACCGGCAAGCCATGGCTCTCACCCTCTTGGAGACGGCTCCCCCGCACGACCGTCCAGCGGGTGTCACTGGCAAACACCCGCCGGCACGCTTCCACCTGGTCGTCGAGTTCCACCATGCGAACGACTCGCCCGAGCCAGCGGACTCCCTGTACGAGCCCTCTGAACGTGCGCGAGTACACATCCAGGCCGTCGCGCGTGATGTGCCACCCGCACGAGAACACGAGGCGCGCTCCGGGGCGCGCGTGGTCGAGTACCGCCTGGGCCGTTCCCGATGAGGTACCTGCTGCACCCCCCACGGGATCAGCACGGTGAGCACGCCGTCGCACCCTGCGACCGCCCTCTTGATAACCTCGCGGTCGTTCGTCTGTCCGGCAATGACGGTGATGCGCCCTTTGAACGCGTCGAGTTTTCCGACGCTGCGCTGCCGGCACACGCCGACCACTTCATAGCCTCGATCCAGCGCGTGCTGGACCATGTATTGCCCGAGCTTCCCCGACGCCCCGACGATGCACACTTTCATCTTGTGCACCACGTGGCGGAGTCATGGACGATCTGGCAAGCCATCTCCAACCGATACATGTCGCGCCACAGGATGATGTCTTTGAGATCGGCGGGATTGTCCTATTTCGCGGCGAACTCCTGCCGCGCATACAACTCGAGGCCCTGTTCCATTCCGCTCCCGCACTTCGCACACCGCTGCGGTGAATTGGCCACTGAACTGCCCTCCGTGCGTCGTTGCTGCCCGTTGCGTGCGCCTAGCTCGCCGCTCAGCCGCGGCCCTTGATGTTCACCGCGAGGATAACGCTGAAGCCGTCGGCTCAGCCGCCTGGTAGGCAGCCCCTTGAAGGATCTGAATGGCGCCGCGCTAACGCAACTCATCGTTCAGCGCGAGGGGGTACGATCAGCCCTGGTCATCGTCGATCGGAGGACTTCATGTTTGCCGTCGACCACGCCGCCACGGCGCTCCTCGTCAAGCGTCGCTTCCCGTCGGTCCCCATCACGCCACTCCTGCTGTCTGCTCAGGCCATGGAGCTTGCGTGGGTCGGCCTGAATTACCTGGGCGTGGAACACACGACGACAGCGGCGACCGTGCGCAGCGTCGCTGATATCCGGCTTGCTGACATGCCGTTTTCCCACTCGGTGGCCACGGCAGCCATCACCGCGGTCATGGCGTGGCAGATCATCGACCGAGGATTCGGCCGGCGGGCGTTGGGACGCGCCGTCGGCATCGGCATCGTGTCGCACCTGCTCCTCGATCTCGTCACCCACGCGCCCGACATCGTCCTCTGGCCGGGTCTGCGTGAGCCCGCGCTCGGGCTGGGTCTTTACAGCCGCGCGCCAATGGCAGGATTTGCGGTCGAAATGATATATGGCGTTGTCTGCTGGTGGGTGTACCGCGGCCGTGCCGCGCTCTTGACCGTCATCGTCCTCGGCAACCTCGCCAATCTGTCATTCTTCTCCGCCTCGATTCCGGGACCCGAACAGTACCTGGCCGGCCGCCCGCTTCTTGTCGTCACGGTCGTCTTTGTACAAATCGTCGCGACGCTCCTGCTCGTGGGCATCCTGTCCCAGAAACCGCGCTGGCGTCTCGAGGGTCACGAGGACGCCGCCCGTCGCCGCATGTCGTGACGAGCGGCGTCGTCGTGTCGCTGAGGTTCGGCCGCGCCCGGCGGCCTACCAAATCCGCGTGATGCCAAACCCGTCGAAGAGCTCTTCGTTCGTCACGATGGGAAGGTCCTCCATCTGCGCCTGTGCGATCAGCATCCGATCGAACGGATCGCGGTGGTCGATCCGCAGGCTCCCGGCCCGCTGCGCGTGGACGACGGTAATGGGAAGCTCCAGGAATCCTTGACGGGCCAGGCACCCGGCGACGTCGGTGGCCACATCGCCCGCACCCGGCAGCTTCCCCAGTCGAGCTTTGGTCGCCAGTTCCCAGGCTGACGCGGCGCTGACCCAGACCTCGTTATCTTCATCGCCGATCACGGCGCGTCCACGTCGTGAGAGGCGCCGGTCGCCGTCGAGCCACCAGAGCAGCGTGTGTGTGTCGAGCAGCAGCCGCACGGGTCATTCGCCCCAGGCGGCCAGCTCGTCGGCGGGCAGCGCGTCGAAAAAGGCACGTGTCACGCGCGCGCGCCCTCGCATCGCGCCGAACTGGCGCTTCGGTTGTTCCTCGGCGATCCCGACCAGCTTCGCCACGGGCTGCGACCCGCGCGCGATAACGATGGTTTCGCCGCGGCAAACACGCGCAATCAGCCGGGAGAGCTGCGTCTTGGCCGCATGAATCGTATGGGTCTTGGCCATTACAGAATAAGCTTAGCTAACATGACTTAGTCCGTCAATGGCGAAACCACCGTTCGTAGCGACGTGTGGGAACGCTACCCCACGGTGAACGGTACCGACACGCTCGTCGTGCCCCATTCGAGGCGCAGGGTCGCCCCGGCAGGCGTATCGGTAATCGTAAACGTCACCTGCTCGACCGGCGCGGTGGTCTTGCCGGCAGTCATCGGCACGCGCCACATCTCCAGCGAGGCGTTGTAGGGAACCCCCGACTGGCCTGGCTTTCCCAGCTTGCCGATGATGAGCTCCCACGTCGGGCCTGGCTGCACGTTGATCGTGTACGAGCCCGGGGCGAGTGATTGTGATCCGAACTTGAGCGGCTTGTCTGTCGCGATCACGGTCGCCTCGTCCGCACCGGCCCGCCACGGGCTGCCGGGCGGCATGAGCTCGGACTCCGAGCGACCCTTGAGGAACGGCCGTCCGCACTCAATCGAGATGGCCGCACCGTCGATCAGCCACTCTGTTTTGACATGCGGGCTTCCGCCCTTGCCCGGATGAATCTCCGTGGTCCTCTGGGCGGAGATTGGGATGGCCAGCAAGCCGAACAACACGGCTGTCGCGGTGGCATGGGTCAGTCGTCGCATCGATCGTTCTCCTTTGACAGGTGTCTCGCTGCGCTCGCTCGCGCTTGTGGCGTGAGGCGCCAGTTCGTCCCGCCTACTCCGCCACGCCCTTCTCCCGCAGGATGTTCCACACCTTCTCGGGCGTAATCGGAATGTCGATGTGCCGGACACCGAGGTGCGCGAGCGCGTCCACGACAGCGTTGGCGATGGCGGGCGGCGCGCCCACCGTGGCCGATTCGCCGACGCCCTTGGCGCCGAGCGGATGATGCGGCGACGGCGTCACGGTCTTGTCGGTCTCCCAGCTCGGCGTCTCCATCGCCGTCGGCACCAGGTAGTCCATGAAGCTGCCGCCCTGAATGTTGCCCGCCTCGTCGTAGCTGATTTCCTCGAGCAGTGCCGGCGCCATCCCCATCGTCAAACCGCCGTGCACCTGGCCTTCGACAATCATCGGGTTGATGATGTTGCCGCAGTCGTCGACGGCGACGAACCGTCGGAGCTTGACGGCGCCCGTGCCCCGATCGATGTCCACCACGGCGATGTAGGAGCCGAACGGATAGGTGAGGTTCGGCGGATCGTAGTAGTTGACGGCTTCGAGGCCCGCTTCCATGCCCGGCGGGTGATTCGTGTAGGCCGCCAGCGCGATCTCCTGGATCGTCTTCGCCTTCTGCGGCGCGCCCTTGACCGAGAACTTGCCGGGCTCCCAGACGAGATCCTCCTCGCTCACCTCGAGCAGATGGGCGGCGATCTTCTTCGCCTTGTCGCGGATTTTGCGCGCGGCAATCGCGCCCGCGGCGCCGGCGACCGGCGTCGATCGGCTGGCGTACGTGCCGAGGCCGTACGGCGCCGTGTCCGTGTCGCCCTCCTCGACTTCGACGTGCGCGGCCGGAATGCCGAGCTCCTCGGCGACGATCTGCGCGTAGGTGGTCTCGTGCCCCTGGCCCTGCGACTTCGTGCCGAAGCGCGCGGTCGCCTTGCCCGTCGGGTGCACGCGGATCTCGGCGGAGTCGAACATCTTGATCCCGAGGATGTCGAAGTGCTTCGAGGGCCCGGCGCCGACGACCTCGGTGAAGCTCGAGATGCCGATGCCCATCAGCTCGCCGCGCTTGCGCTTCTCGGCCTGTTCCTTCCGCAGATCGGCGTAGCCGATCTTGTCCATGGCTTTTTTCAACGCCGCCGGGTAGTTGCCGCTGTCGTACTCCCAGCCGAGCGCCGACTTGTACGGGAACTTGTCCGCCGGGATGAAGTTCTTGAAGCGCAGGTCGGCCGGATCCATCTTCAGCTCCTGCGCGAGGACATCGACCAGCCGCTCGATCGCGTGCACGGCCTCGGTCACGCGGAACGAGCAGCGGTATGCGATGCCGCCTGGCGGCTTGTTCGTGTAGACGCCGTCCACCTCGGCGAACGCGTTCTTGACGTCGTACGAGCCGGTGCAGATGGAGAACAGGCCCGCCGGGAACTTCGACGGGTTCGCCGCGGCGTCCGCATACCCGTGATCGGCCACCGTCTTGATGCGAAGCGCCGTGATCGTGCCGTCCTTCTTGGCGGCGAGCTCGCCTTTCATGTGATAGTCGCGCGCGAACGAGTCGGCCTGCAGGTTCTCCATCCGGTCTTCGATCCACTTGATCGGCTTGCCGACGACGACCGACGCGGCGATCGCGATCACGTACCCCGGATACACCGGCACCTTGCCGCCGAATCCGCCGCCGATGTCCGGTGAGATGATCCGGATCTTTTCCTCCGACAGCCCGACGTGTCCCGCGACGAGCGCGACCACCGTTCGAATGGCGTGCGGCGCCTGCGTCGTCATGTAGACGGTGAGCTTGCCGGACACCCGGTCGAAGTCGGCGACGCAGCCGCACGTCTCGATCGACGCGACGTGGATGCGCGGCAGATAGATGTCCTGCGTCACCGTGACGTCGGCGCTCGCGAACGCCTGGTTGGTCGTCTCCTTGTTGCCGACTTCCCAGTGAAAGATGCGGTTGTCTTTCTTGTCCTTCTTGTCGGTTCGGAGGACGGGCGCCCCGGGCTCGAGCGCCTTGAACGGATCGACGACCACCGGAAGCGGGTCGTAGTCGACCTCGACGGCATCGACGCCGTCCGCGGCGGCGTACCGGCTCGTGGCGATGACGCCCGCCACTTCCTGCGCCTGGTACATGACCTTTTCCGTGGGCAGCACCATCTGGGTATCCGACATCAGCGTCGGCATCCAGTGCAGGTTGTACTTCGCAAGCGTCTCGCCCGTGATGACGGCGAGTACGCCGGGAACTTTCAGCGCGCGATCGCTGTTAATCGACTTGATGCGCGCGTGCGCGAAGGGGCTCCGGACGATGTCCAGGTAGAGCATGCCCGGAAGCTGAATGTCGTCCACGTAGCGGCCCTGCCCACGGATGAAGCGCGGATCCTCCTTGCGCTTGATGGAATGACCCATGCCTCCGACTTCGGCTGTCGTTCGCGGCGCCATGATTCCCCCCTCAACGCAGCCGCGCGGCAGCGTTCTGGATCGACTTCACGATGTTCACGTATCCGGTACAGCGGCAGAGGTTGCCCGAGATCGCATGCCGGATCTCGGGTTCGGACGGGTTCGCGTTGCGCCCGAGCAGCGCGACGCTCGTCATCATCATTCCCGGCGTGCAGAAACCGCACTGCAAGCCGTGCTCCTGCCAGAACGCTTCCTGAATCGCGTGCAGCTTGCCCTCCTGCTCCAGCCCTTCGACGGTGCGAATCTCGCTGCCGTCGGCCTGCACCGTCAGGACGGTGCACGATTTCACGGGCTCGCCGTCGACGAGCACCGTGCAGGCGCCGCAATGCGTCGTGTCGCAGCCGATATGGGTGCCGGTCAATCGAAGTTCGTCGCGCAGAAAATGGACCAGCAGCAGACGCGATTCGACCGTCGCCTCGTGCACCGTGCCGTTGACCGTAACCTTGATCGTGTGCGTCGCCATGATCAGCGTCCTCCCGCTCGTTCGATCGCCTTGGTCAGGGCTCGCGCCGTCAGCACACGCGCCATCTCCCGCTTGTACTGGACCGCACCTCGCCGGTCGGCGGTCGGCGCCGTCGCGGCGGCGGCCAGTCGCGCCGCTTCGGCAATCGTGGCGGCATCGGGTTTTTTCTTCACCAGAAACCGCTCGGCGTCCGTGGCTTTGATCGGCGTCGGACCGACGGCAGTCAACCCGATGCCGGCGCGCTCGATCTCGCCGCCCGGGCCGAGCGTCACCTGCACGGCCGCGGCCGCGGTCGCGAAGTCACCGACCTTGCGCTCGAGCTTCACATATGCGCCGCCGCTCTTCGGTGGCGGGATGGGCACGCGGATCTCGGTCAGGATTTCGTCGGCGGCGAGGGCCGTGCTGAAGATTCCGGTGAAGAATCGGTCGATCGGGATCGTCCGTGTGCCCTTCGGTCCCGTTGCGGTCACTTCGGCGCCGAGCGCGAGCATCGTCGCCGGGTGGTCGTTGGCCGGATCGGCGTGAGCGAGATTCCCGCCAACCGTCGCGCGGTTCCGCACGAGCGGATCCGCGATCACGAACGCGGTGTCGTGGAGAATCGGATATTTCGACTTGACGATCTCGGAGCGCTCGAGCTCAGATTCCCGCGTCCGACCGCCGATCTTCAGAAACCCGCCATCTTCCTTGATGTACTCGAGCCCGGGAATCCGGCCGATGTCGACCAGGTGACCGGCCGCTCCCACCCGAAGCTTGAGCAGCGGCAACAGGCTCTGACCGCCCGACAACACCTTGGCCTCATCGCCATAGCGCTGCAAGAGCGTGATCGCCTCCGACAACGTCGTCGGTGCGTGGTAATCGAACGGCGCGGGAATCATGGAGCCATCCTTTCCGTCTTATCTCAGCCAGAACCACCAGAACACGACGCCGAGCACGATCACGATGGCGACCCAGACGATGAGCGGCACCGCCACACGCGCAACTGCCCGTCCGACAACCGCAGATCCGAACGACAGGACCTCGATGGGCGGCGCAGGCTCCGGCACGTGCGCGGGGTTGTTCGCGGCCACGCTCGCGGGGTTGTTCGTGGGTGCGGTTGCGGGCGTCTCGGGCTTCTCGAGCTCGGCCCGTGCCGCGGCCACGAACGTGCCGAACATCTGATCGCTGACATCCTGGATCATTCCGCGCCCGAACTGCGCGAGAATTCCCATCACGTTGACCTGTGACGTGATGGTTACTTCCGTTTCGCCTGGCGCGCGTTCGACCAATGTGCTGGTCATGCGCATGTCGGCGCCGCCTTTGCCGCGCACGTCCTGACCGTTTCCCACAATTTCTGCCGTTCGGGTGGCCGGGTCGAGCCGTTCGAACCGCATGGTGCCCTTGTAGGTCGCCGCCACCGGTCCCACCTTGACCGTGATCGTGCCGGCATGCGTGCGCTCGTCCACCTGATTCGTGATCGCGGCGCCAGGCAGGCACCGCGCGACCCGCACCGGATCCGTCAGGAACCTCCACACCGCCTCCGGCGACGCCTTGACGACGAAGGATTTCGAGATCTCCATCGCCATGACTACCCTGCCAGCTCCGGCACGAGCCGCTCGAGCGATTCGAGGTTGTGCGCCGGGGCGAGACGATCGATGAACGGCAGCGCTGCCTGCATGGCGCGCGCGGTCGGCTCGTAGCGAGGATCGCCCGAAAGCGGGTTCAGCCAGACGATCTTGCGCGCCTTCGCCGCGAGCGCCCGCATCGCGCCGGCGACCATCGTCGTGTCGCCGCGATCCAGGCCGTCGCTGAAAATGACGACGACCGATCGACCGGTGACGAACGGCTGCTGATACTTCGCGACAAACTGCGTGAGGCTCTCGCCGATGCGGGTTCCACCCGACCAGCCGGGCACGTCGATCGCCAGGCGATCGATCGTGTGGCTGATCTTGCCGGGCATCAGCCAGGGCGTGAGGCGGGTCAGCGATGTGTTGAAGGCGAAGACCTCCGTCGTCCGCGCGACCCGCTTCAATGCCAGGACGAATGCCAGCAGGAACTTGACGTGGAGGTCCATCGACCCGCTCGTATCGCACAGCACCACGACGCGCGGCTCCTCAATCGCGCGGGCCCGCCGCGCGAGCGACAGCATCTCTCCGCCGGTGCCGATGGCGCGCCGGAAGCTGCGCCGGAAATCGGGCAGACCGGGGCCGCGAACAGGCGTCAGCCGGCGGCTTCTTCGAGCGGCCCAGCGGGGGACGAGACGGGCCAGAAGCCGTTCCATGTCCGCAAGATCGCGAGCCGAACATTCCTCGAACGGCTTGCGGCGGAGAACGACGTCTCGAGTGTAACCGGGCGTGCTGCCTCCGGTCACGGGCTGCTGCTCACGTTCGTGGTCAGCCAGCGGGCCGGTGTCCCCGGTCGCCCGACCGTGTGGCAACGTGCTCCGGGCCGTTCTGTCTGCGACTTCGACGAGCGGGCCGTCAACCGGCGCCAGGGCCCAGAATTGCCGAAACAGCGCGTCGAAGGCCGTGCGATCCAGCGGCCGAATCTTGAACGCGATGTGAAGCGCCCGTTGAACCTCCGCGCGGTCGAACAGGTCGATCAGCGTGAGCGCCTTCGTCGCGTCGATCTCGTCGCCCACGCCAACCTGGATGCCGTGCTCGCGGAGCACACCCGCAAAGCGCGCCAGGTGAACGATGAGGTCGGCGTCGGCCGGCATGACTACGCTTCAACGGCTCGCGCCTCCGCGACGAGCGACTCGATACTGGCGCGGTCGAGGTCTTCGACGTCGTGACGATCTTTCAGAACACACCCGAGCGTCTCAGCGACAGTTTCCGCGTCGAGATGTGATCGGTGCAGCGTGACGAGCGCGTGCGCCCAGTCGATCGCTTCGGCAACCCCCGGCGCTTTCGACAGGCGGCGCCGGCGGATCGCCTGCATGAATCGCCCGATTTCATGGGCGAGTTGTTCGCTGGCGCCCGGCGCCTTGAGCCGGAGGATCCGCACTTCCTTCTCGAGCGTCGGATGTTCGACGAAGAGATACAGACATCGGCGGCGCAGGGCATCACCGATCTCGCGGCTTCGATTGGACGTCAGGATCACGTACGGCACGTGCTCGGCGCGGATCGTGCCGAGCTCGGGAATCGTCACCTGGAAATCGGACAGGACCTCGAGCAGAAACGCCTCGAAGCCGTCGTCGGCCCGATCGATCTCGTCGATCAGCAGGACGGCCGGGCTGCCGCTCCGGGTAATCGCGCGAAGGAGCGGGCGCTCGAGGAGGTACTCACGGCTGAAAATGGCGGCTTCGATCTCCGAGGCCTTGCCGCCGGCGTGCTCGGCGAGCCGGGCATGCAGCATCTGGCGGGGATAGTTCCACTCGTAGACCGCCGTGTTGACGTCGAGCCCTTCGTAGCATTGCAGGCGAATCAGATCCGTGCCGAACAACTGTGCCATCACCTTCGCGAGCTCGGTTTTTCCGCCGCCGGCTTCGCCCTCGACGAGCAGCGGCTTGCGCATCTCTCGCGCGAGGAACACGGCGGTCGCAATGGACTCGTCGGCCACGTAGCCAAGGTTCTCCATCGCACGCTGCACGGCTTGAATGTCGGGATTCACGGCGGTTTACCGGACGACGGCGGCGGCGTAGCGTTCGGGAGCAGCCAGAAAACGGTCCCGGCAGCCGGCGCAGCAGAAGTAGTACGTGCGGCCCGCGTGCTCGGCGCGATGGCGCGCCGTCGCGACTGCGACGGCCATGCCGCAGACCGGATCGCGCTCGTCTAACCTTAGTACGGGCGCTGCCGGCGGTGGCTCTGTCGCGGCCGGCTCGCCGGCAGCGCGTCGGGCCTTGACGATCTCGGCCAGGATGCTGAGCGCCACTTCTTCCGGCGTACGGGCACCGATGTCGATCCCTGCCGGGTTCGCAATCGAGTCCAGCGCCTGCGCCGACGCTCCGCGCTCAGCCAGCATCGCTCGAATCTGGGCAAAGCGCTTCCGGCTCGCGACGACGCCGAGATACGACGGCGCGATGCCAAGCGCCGCCAGCGTCGAGTCCTCGTCGTGCTGGCCGAGCGTCGCCACGACCGCGACCAGACGTGCCTGTTGCGAGGGCGGCAAGCCGGTGAAGTCCTCCGGCCGCAAGGTCGCCACCACCCGATCGGCGTCGGGGAAATCGGCGCGATCGGCGTCAGGATCGACGACGTCGATCGCATAGCCCAGGACCTTGCCGAGCCGCGCCAACGCATGCGCCGTCGGCGAGACGCCGAAGATGAGAAGGCGCGGAGCGGGCACCATCGGTTCCAGATAAATGTCCACGGTGCCTCCGCTGTAGCAGGTCATGGGAAAGGCTGAGACGCCCGGGCGACGATCGGCTTCGGGATTGGGTGACAGCGAGATCAGCCGTGCCGACGAGCTTCGCAGTGCGGCCACCGCCTCGCGCACGACCGTCTCCTGAATGCAGCTGCCGCCCAGCCAGCCGTGACAGTCGCCCTCTTCGGTGATGAGCGCCGTGTTGCCCACCTGCGCCGAGCTCGGCGGCTCGCGCCGGACGACGACCGCCATGACGAACGGCTCGCCTTTTCGCGTCCGGTCCGCCGCAAGCTGCAGGATGTCCGCGCGCATGTCAGGGCCGGCCTTCCACCGACGCTTTGATCCGCTCGTAGTCGGCCGGCTCGTCGAGATCGGTGAGCGCCTCAACCGGCCACGACGCCGACTCGGCCTCGTGACGATGGCGTTTCACGACCTGCTTGCCGCAGCCGTGTCCTTCCGGCACCGCCAGCTCTTCGAACAGCGAACGGTCGTACAGCATGGGTGGCGCGTTGACGCCCTGGTAGTCCGAGATCACCAGTGGCGCCTCGCTCCGGCGGTATTTCTCGACCAGCGTCGCGATCATCGCCGACGTGACGAACGGCATGTCGGCGAGCACCACGACGGCCGCTCGGGCCGGCGTCCCGGCCACGGCGTGGATCCCGGCGCGGAGCGAGCTGTTCACGCCGCGCTCGTACTCGGCGTTGAACACCGGCAGATACTGGATGCCTTCGAGGGCGCGCTGCACGCGCTCGGCTTCGTGGCCGAGCACGACGATCAGCGGATCGACGCCGGCTGCCGACGCGCGGCCTACCACGCGGCGGACGAGCGGCTCGCCGTCGAGCTCCATGAAGAGCTTGTTCTGGCCCATGCGCGAGGACGTGCCGGCCGCCAGCACCACGCCCGCAATGGAGCCCATCCGCTCAGACGGCATGGATCGCCTGTCCCTTCTCGCGCAGATGTCCAGGTTGGGCGCGCGACACAACCGCCAGAAGCTCCGCGACGACGCTGATGGCAATTTGTTCGGGGCCGTCTGCGCCGAGGCTCAGACCGACCGGTGCGAAGACGCGAGCATCGGTGGTGGCGTTGAGCTCTCCGAGCATGTCTTCGGCGCGCGCGCGAGGGCCGAGGATGCCGATGTAGGAGGCCTGGCTCTCGAGAAATGCCTTGAGCCAGTCGTGGTCGTGGGCGAGCGAATGCGTCTTGATCACGACGAGCGTGCGAGGGTCGACACCGAGTGTCTCGACGCCGCTGCCGGGTCTCAGATGGACGAGCCGCCGCGCCGATGGGAAGCGATCGGCGGCAAGAAAAGCCTGCCGATGATCCACCACGGTCACGGCAAACCCGGCCTCGGACGCGCACGCGACCAGCGGACGCGCATCGTCCCCGGCGCCGCACACGATCAGCGGTGGTGGCGGCTGGAGCATGTCAGTAAAGACGGTGTGAGCGCCGTCGGTCGTGACACCGGTACGCGCGTCTCGCACTGGGCCGAGGATCGTCGTGTGACCGACACCAGAAGGACCGTGGACGATCGTCCGGACCGCGACCGGTGAGGCACTCTTCAGACGAACGCCGAGTTCGCGCAACACCTCGAGTGTGCGAGCATCCGAGGCGGACTGGACGAAGATGTCGACCGAGCCGTTGCAGCCGAGGCCGAGACCCCACACGGTCTGATCGTCGACGCCCGTGTCGTAGTGGAGCAATTGCGGGGTGCCGGTCTCGATGACGCGCAGCGCGACCTCGCGAACGTCCGCTTCGAGACATCCACCGCTCACGCCACCCAGCGTTCGCCCGTCGTCTTCGATGAGGAATTTGGCGCCGGGCCTGCGGTACGAAGACCCTTCGATTCGAATGACCGTCGCGAGCGCCGCTCGTCGTCCGGCTGAGGCCAGCGCGAAAACCCGCTCGACGATCTCCGTCGTTTCACGCCAGTGCTTCATGAGAGTGGCCGGCCTACGCCACTCTATATCGTAGTAAGAGCGCTTTGCGAGATCACCTGTCGGGCGGGGCCTCAGCCCCGCCAACGCGCCGGCCCTGACCACCTCCGCCAAGGCTTCGGTGGTCCGCCGTAGCTTTAGCGAAGGCCTGAAGGACCGGCCTACGTCTGCCAACGTGCCCGCGAGGCGCCGGTTCAGTCTCTCCGCAACGCCGTCAACGGATCGACCCGCGAGGCGACGTTTGGCGGGCGTCCCATCAGCCTTCGCCGCAGCTTCGGCAGGTTCGCTCGACTCACAGGAATCTCGACGCCCCCGGTCAGGCGCAATGTGGCGGTGTCGTTCTCATGCCGCACCACTTCGACGACGTGGTCGAGGTTCACGGCCGCCTGGCGATGCACTCTCGCGAGCGCATCCGGTCCGAGCGCCGCCCGCAGTCCGGCAAGTGTCGAAAACTTCGTCCAGTACACGCCATCCAATGTGATCGCCCGCACCAGACCGTGATCCAGTTCAACCGCGGCAACCCGCTCGAGCGGCACGAACCGCACCGCGCCTTGAACCTGTACCGGCAGGCGAACGCTGGTGACCGGCGGGAGTGGACCCGTGGGTGCGACAGGAGCGGCGGGCGCTGTCGGCACGACGCGGCGGAGTGTCGCCCGGCCCGCGAACGCGACACCGCCCCAGAAGCTAAGCGTCAAAAGGGCGCGCAGCACGGGATTGGCGATGGTATCGAGGACACCAGTCACGCGAGTGCCGACAAGCGTGACGGACGTCAGCACGATCGCGGCGAACGTGACCAGCCCGGCGTCGTGCCGCCAGCGAGACAGACGTGCGCGCGGCCTCGACTGGACGAGCTGGCTCGCGCCCGCTGGAAGAAGCAGCAGCACCAACGGCGAGAGGCCGAACCACACGCGGACGGCCGGAGCATCGATCGGAACGATCTGCCGAGCATCCGGGAAGCGCGTGACGAGGAACGCCGCGAGGTACGTCGCATTGAGAGCAAGCGCGGCGCTGCCGGCGATAACTCGCGCCAGTCGTCGTTGACGCACACTCGTCCGGACCAACGCGCTGAAGATCACGACACCAGCCGCGAGCATCACAAAGGCGATGATCTCGCGGGTGTCTGACACGACTTGGATTCTATCCTGCCGGCTTGGCGAACAGGCTATCCGAGAGCGGTACGTCGTGGGTCATCTCGCGATAGGTCTCCGACCACGTGAAGTCGGGTCTGGATCTGTGAATCACGAAGGGCAACCACACGTCGTCGACCAAACGGTAGTCTTCATATCGCACTTGCATGGAGGTGCCCGCAATGGTGACGTCGATGCCGAGGAGACGTCCGATCGCGGCGTCGAAGTACTGCGTTTCAGCCTGGCCATCGGCGGCCATCGCCGTCAAAACCCAGGCCCGTCGATCGCCGAGCCGGTCGGCCCGAGCCACCGAGATGGTTGGATAGAGCCGCGTCCACTCAATGGCTCGATGGATCATGTTCTCGCGACGGACAAAGCCAACGTCTGGGCCACTCCGATCCCGTACGACGCCGGCGTTCCGGGACCAGGGCGTGACGCCGTCGAACCCATTCTCTGACAGGCCCGAAGGCGGCTCCATCCGGACCAGGAACTTGTCCGGCGCTTTCATTCGAACCTCGAGCGGCGCCTTCCCACCGGGCGTGACGAGCGCGCCGACCGCCAATCTGGTCGTGTGTCGCCGTATGGCGGATTCACCGCCAATCGAGGTGACGTAGGTCTCCAGAACCGTCGAGACCGTCGGAATCGCCGGGTTGCCCCCTTCTTGGGATTGGATCGGTGCTGTCGCTTTCAGCAGACTGCAGAGCAGGCACACCATCAGGTATCGAGTCATCTGAACTCCTTCCGGACTGACTTCTCGGAGGTGACGGCCCGGCAGAGTCATCAGTTCTGCCAATTCGCGGGAGCGGCGGATTCTCTCGCGCGAATGGTGGTTGAATTGAGGGCGTTGGACGAGAGGAGAGCCGTATGAATCAAGCGCTCATCGCGTTGATCGTGTGGGTCATGAGCGGGTCTGCCGTGTCGGCGCGAGACCAGGCAGCGCCGCAACGTGAGAGCCCTGCGGCCACTCGCTCGAAAGTTTACAAGCTCGAAGAGCTCACCTGGCCGCAGATTGATGCGCTCAATCGTCAGCGGACGCTGTTCATCCTGCCCGTGGGAATGATCGAGCAACACGGCCCCCATCTGCCCGTTGGTGCCGACACGCTTGGTGTGATGTACGAGGCCGACGGTGCGTCGAGACGCGTGAGCCGAGCGCTGGCGGAATGGAACGTCGTCATGATGCCTCCGATCAACTACGGCCAGGGCGGAGCGAACCAACTGGGGAACATGCTGGTCCACCCCGGCACATACGCCATTCGACAGTCGACGTTGCGATCAGTCGTGGCCGATCTCGGCGGACAGATCGCCCAGAATGGCTTCAAATGGATTTTTGTCGTGAACGGTCACGGCGCACCCGTCCACAATATCGCCATCAACGAAGCGTGCGACTTCGTGAGCGAAACGTTCCAGGTGACGATGTTGCACCTCACGGGCCTGTTTCGGGCCGATGCGGCGATTCAAGCGAACGGCGAGAAGATGAACGCCAAGTACTTTTCGGCCGCACAACTCTCGTCCTTCGGTCTGGATGTTCATGCCGGCGTCAGCGAAACCTCCGGCATGCTTGCTGTCCGACCCGATTTGGTTCATGCCAATTACAAAACGCTCCCGAGCAGAGCGGGCCGCTCTCTAGAGGAGTTGCGAGAAATAGCGACTGCACCCGGCTGGCAGGGCTATCTCTCTTCTCCTGCGAGGGCGACGTCGGCACACGGTCGGGCTGTCGAAGCATGGTGGATCGAGGGGTTCACGGACCTGATCCTCCGCGCCGTACGGGGGGAGAACATGTTTCTCCATGCGCGTGTTCCCGACACGGTGCCTCCGGCCGTGGCCCCGGTTCTCGAAAAGGCACTCGCGAACGAAACCCAATTCGAAGCGAAGCTCGAGAACTGGCTGGTGCAACGCCGGAAGCGTTAGCGGCGTCGATAGCAACTCTCAATCGGACCGACTCGCGTGTCTACGAGCGGGCGAACCCTCGCGTGTGGGTTCCAGCCCGTCGCACACCATCACTCAATCCCGGGCGGACCTGTCTCGCCGTAGCTACGCGTCCGTGCCGATCAGGCGGACGCGGAGCGAAGGCGGACCTGTCCCGCCGTAGCTACGCGTCCGTGTCGATCAGGCGGACGCGGAGCGAAGGCGGACCTGTCCCGCCGTAGCTACGCGTCCGTGTCGAACGGCTCGGTGTCGTCGAGTCGGCACCCAAGCCCGACGGGCGCGGGCACCACTACGAGCTCACACCGGCCGGTCATGACCTGTTCAAGGTCTGCGTGTCGCTCGCCGAGTGGGGCGCGCGTTGGCTCGAGATCGCCACGTGGAATGCCCGGAGCATGTTCGCTCACATCAGGCCGATCTCTGGGGTCAGTCCGGCTCGAGAGGATAGAACGCGAGGGTGAGGCGGTACCTTCTCCCGCCGGGTTTACCCACCCCTTTTTGATCGTCCTCGAGGGACTTGAGAAGCTTCATCAGCCGCGTCTGGATCCGGCGTCCTTGGGCGGCACTGCCCAGGATCTCGAGGTGGGAGAGAACCCCCTGTTCCTCGATCCCCTGCCGGCCGTCGTTCTGCGCGATCAGGCCACGCATTTCGTCGGCCGTGCGGTCGAACAGGGTCGAGATCACGGCCTGTAGGGCGTCTCCCTTCGTCTCTGAACCGGCGTCGGCGGTCGAGAAGATGCGGGAGTCCGCCCTGAACTGACGGGCGACCGCCATGTAGTACTTCTCCATCGTGCCGCGGTTCTGGCGCGTCCGCGCGAGGCGAATCAGGCCCACGCGCTCGAGCGCGTCCACGTGGTGATAGAGCTTGGTCGGCTTCTCCCCGAGGCGCTCCGCCACCTGCTTGGTGGTTCGCTCGGCGGTGCCCAGCGCCTCCAGAATGCGGATCCGCAGGGGATCGGCCAGCACTCTGACCTGGTCGAGATCGGACAGGGTGAGGGAGCGGGCCTGACTCGCGCCTTTCCGTGCCTTCCCGCCCGCGGCCGGTCGCTTCGTCTTCCGTGGGGGCATGTGCTGTTCATTATCCGCGAACCGTCGCCGCGTGGCGCGCGCTCCAAGTGGTCGGTTTAGGATGCTTTTATTGAATATAAGATATTTATTGAATAATCAAACAAGACGTGACAATTTTTAGGGAAACACCTCCAGGAAGGATCGCCCATGACCACGAACCACGAACGACCCGAGCGCATGGCCTCGTTTCTCGTCCTCTGGACCGGACAGGCGCTCTCGCTCCTCGGGAGCATGGCCGTTCAGTTCGCCCTGATCTGGTGGCTGACCCGGGAGACGGGATCGGCCGCCGTTCTCGCGACGGCGGCGCTCTTCGGTCTCCTGCCGACCGTCGCGCTCGGTCCGGTGATCGGCGTCCTGGTGGACCGGTGGAATCGCAAACACGTCATGTTGGCGGCCGACGGGCTGGTCGCCCTGGCCTCACTGGCGCTGGCGTACCTCTACTTCACCGGAGCCGCGACTACCGGTAGCGTCTTCCTGATCCTGTTTCTTCGCGGGCTGGGCGGCGCCTTCCATTCCACCGCGATGCTCGCGTCGACGTCGTTGATGGTGCCCGGCGAGCACCTCACGCGCATCCAGGGGCTCAACCAGATGCTCGAGGGAGGGATGAACATCGTCTCCGCGCCGCTTGGAGCGCTTCTCCTGGGCTTCCTCCCGATGGCGGGGGTGATGCTGGTCGACGTGGTGACGGCACTGTTCGCGATCGTGCCGCTGGTCTTCATCCGCGTGCCGCGTCCGGCGCGCGCGGCCGTGGCGGCGGCCAATTCCGCACGCTCGATCTGGACCGACATGATCGCCGGCGCGCGTTATCTCGCCGACCGGCGAGGGCTCATGAGCCTCATCGTCATGGCCGCCCTGATCAACATGTGCCTGATGCCTGCCTTCTCTCTGCTTCCGCTCCTCGTCTCCCGGGAGCTCGGCGGGGACGCGCTTCAGCTCGGATGGATCAGCTCTGTTTTCGGCGTCGGGGCGATCACCGGGGGGATCGTCCTGGGGGTCTGGGGAGGAACCCGGCGCCGCATCCGGACGGTGCTCCCGGCGCTGATCGGTCTCGGAGTCGGGGTCGCACTGCTTGGCATGGCGCCGTCCTTCGCGACGGCGGCTGCTTCCATGCTGATGCTCGGGCTGATCGTGCCCTTCGCCAACGGGCCCATCCAGGCGATCCTCCAGGCCACGGTCGCCGCCGATTACCAAGGCCGGGTCCTCGGCCTCATGGGAAGTCTCACGGGCGCCACGGCGCCGGTCGGGCTGATCCTGGCAGCTCCCATCGCCGAGATGGTCGGCGTGCGCTCGTGGTACCTGACGGGCGGATCGGTCTGTCTGGCGATGGGGATCGCGGGCTATTTCCTGCCGTCATTGATGCGGATCGAGGAGCCGCCCGGTGGAGAGTGAGCCACTCGGTCACGGCGCGGCGACAGCACACGTCCACGCTGCTGCCGCCGCTCACGCTTCCGGTCCAGGGTCTCTATCGCGCCGCCATCACATCCTTGGAGTTCATGTCGATGGTGATGGTCCATCCTGAGGTCCCACGAAACTCGAACGGTGCTGGCTTGGGCCCGCGACGATAGGCGGTGATTTCGACCGGCAGGAGATTGAACCCGTCATTTCGGGGGGCGGCGAAGTAGCTCATATTCTTGATGACAGTCGTACCTTTACCTGTGGCGCCGGAATATCGAGTCAACACCACTTCAGCCGCCTTTCCGCCATCGAGCTTGGCCTCGGCGCGCAGCGGCTCGGCTTTCCACTCGATCGTCGCATCGGGTCCCTCGGTGAAAGACTCCCACTCTACCGGCAGGAAATGGGACAAGAACTCTCGGATCCCCTGCCGTTGCTCATTAGTCGCGGAAGGCTCGAAGGTCAGTTCGACGGTCCTGGCGTCGCCCTTGTCTCCAGCGAACCAGAACTTCAGACCATCCAGCCTGACCTTGCCATGATGCCCCTTATTAACCCGAAACGCCGCGTTGAAGTAACAGGACCTGTGTCCCTCATGCTCGCGGGTCGCAACTGAGCCGACTGTGGCGGGCGATCCGAAGATACACGGACACAACACGCGGCAGCTGCAGCCATCGATAATCGTCGCATTCATCGCCCAGTCGACCGAGCCTCCTTTTGCGAGCGCCTGCGCGAGAACGCCGGCAACGAGTAGAGTCGCAACAACTGCATGACGTCTCATGAGATCCTCCTCGAGCTAAACTGCCCCAACTGGTTGATCGTCGGGCTCGTCCCGCCGACGGCTTCCATCGGACCACGGCGGACCGCAGCTGTGAAGTCAAGAATCTGGACTTCGGGCGCGGTCGCGCGCCGCCCGTGAAGGGATCGACGTCTAGTTCGATGAGGGCAGCGTCGTGAGGGCCCTCGTCCGGGCTAGAGCCGTTCTCACTTTCCTGTAGCGAGCGACACGCCGGAATTGGGCCGAATGTCTCGCGATCGATGTCAGGTTTTGTCTACGCGGAAGTGAGAACGGCTCTAGACTGGACGCATCGCGAGGAGGTCGCCGTGCGTCGAGCCGTGGCATTGCTGTTGGTGATGGGAGTTTTCACGCCTGCGCTGATGGCGCGTCAGACTGCGCGCGGCGCCGGGACGCCCGCACGGCCGAGCGCCTGTGCGTTGCTCACCAAAGAACTGGTGACGCAAATCACGCCCTATGACAAGCAAACGCTGGCGGGGGTGCTCGGGGTCCGACCCACCGAGGATCCGATCGGACAATCGGGCTCTGCGTGCTCGTACGGCGGCATCACGATGCAGATCGATCCGTTTCCCTTCGCGACGATCGAGAAACTACGCACGCCGGCGTGGGCGGCCGTCCCGGGAGTGGGAGACGCGGCGTACTTCCGCGATAATCGCGGCGAGTGGGGCGAGCTGTACGTCCGATCCGACACCCATGTCCTCACCATTCAGATGGACGTCCCAACCGGCAAAACCGCGGCGTCGATCCAGTCCAACACCGTCGCGCTCGCGAAAGCGATCCTGCCGAAGTTGAAGTGAGTCGACGGCCACATCGGACCACCGGACCGCGGCCGTAAAGTCAAGAAATTCCTGGAGGAAGATCGGCCATGCGACCGATACTCATTGCTGTCCTGCTCGCTGGTATCGCGATCGACGCGCCTTCGGCAACACAGACGCGGCAACAGGAAATTGCCAACGTCACATCTTTCACCCGGCTGTACGGCGTCGTCCGGTACTTCTACCCGAGTGACGCTGCGGCCGCGCTTGACTGGGATCGCTTCGCCGTTCTCGGCGTGAAGCAGACGCGCGCTGCATCTGACGCAAAGACACTCGCCGCTGCGCTCGAGGCCCTCTTCAGCCCACTCGGTCCCGGCATTGAGATTGGCACCCGGTTGCCGGCACGTTCCACTGCCGGACCTGCCGACGCTTCGCTCATCGCATGGCGGTACACAGGCCCCGGAATGACCGTGGCATCGGGATTCAGCCCGTACGTCGGTAAACGAACGCATCGACCTCCTATCCAGGCGGCTCAGCGAGGCCAGGGATCTCCCGACTCGGAAGTGTTCGATGCCGCCCCGTTGCGTGGGGCGCACGTCACGGTCGATCTCGGCTCCGGCCTGCACGCCCGAGTGCCGCTGTCCCTCACTGAGAACGAAGCCAGCGCCTCCGAGAAAAACGCGGCGGCGCTCGATCCGCTGCGCGCCGCGGTCGCCGCCATCCCGGATGCGGCAGGGTTACCGGACCTCGACATGCGGCTGGCAGGCGTTGTCGTTGCGTGGAATGTGTTTCGGCATTTTTATCCGTACTGGAGTGAATCAGGCGTCGATTGGGACGCACGGCTCGGGCCTCAGGTCGAACTCGCGTACGCCGCCACGACACGCGAAGGTCATCGCAACGCGCTACGGCAGCTCGTCGCAGACGCGCGCGACGGGCACGGTTCCGTCGTTGACGCGCAGCGTCGAGGAGAACGAGCCTTTCTGCCGATTCGGCTCGGATTCATCGAGAACCAGATTGCGGTCACCGCGACGAGTGTGACTGCAGAGGTCCCGGTCGGCGCGGTGGTGACGACGATCGACGGGACGCCGGCGATCGCGCGCTTCACCGACGCGATGCGCCTCATTTCCGGTACGACGCAGTGGAAGCAAGCGATCGCGCTCCAGGCGATCACAGCCTGCGAGAAAGGTGCAGCCGTCAATCTCACCGTCGACCCGGGCACTGGCCCGCGTCCAATGAGCCTGCAGTGCCTCTCACCGGCGCCGCCCGTCGAAACACGTCCGGACGCGGTGTCCGAGCTGGCACCAGGTGTCTGGTATATCGACTTGACCCGCACGAAGTTCGCAGCAATCACGTCCGATCTTGAGAAAATCGCACAGGCCGCGGGGATCGTGTTCGACGTCCGCGGCTATCCGAGCGATGCCGGGATGGCAGTGCTCCCGCACCTGCTCGATGCGCCGGAGAGTGACCGCTGGATGCACGTGGCGAAGATCACCGGACCCTTCGGCCAGTCCGATGGCTGGCAGAGCTACGGCTGGGATTTGAAACCAAAGACGCCGCGCCTCGCCGGGAAGATCGTGTTTCTCACGGATGGACGAGCGATCAGTTACGCCGAGTCGGTCATGGGGTACGTCGGTGACCGAAAGCTGGGCACGATTGTCGGAAGCGCGACGGCTGGAACGAATGGCAACGTCGCCAGCTTTCCGGTGCCTGGCGGGTTCACGATCGCTTTCACAGGCATGCGCGTCACGCGGCATGACGGCCGGGCGCCCTTTCATCTCGTCGGCGTCAAGCCGGATGTCGCGGCCGCGCCAACGCTCGCCGGGCTAAGGGCCGGACGCGACGACGTGCTCGATCGCGCAGTGGCGCTGATTCGCGGAAAGTAGCAGAACGGATCGCACACGGCAGACTTCCTGGTCACCTGAAACTACGCGGCACGCAGCGTGCGGCGGCCTACATAAGTGCCGTCTGGTGCATCACCCCGCGGAGCGGCCGTAAAGTCAAGAATCTGGACTTCACACCCGAAGGCAGGTGCGCAACACTGGCGTTGTGAGGACGTACGGCCAGTACTGCCCCATCGCCCGCGGCGCCGAGATCTTCGCCGAGCGCTGGACACCGCTGATCATCCGCAACCTGTACCTTGGCTGCGGAAGCTTCAGTGAGATCCTGGAGGGCGCGCCCGGACTCTCCCGTACCCTGCTCTCAGAGCGGCTCAAGCAGCTCGAACGGCTCGGTGTCGTCAAGTCAGCACCCAAGCCCGGAGGGCGCGGGCACCACTACGAGCTCACGGCCGCGGGGCACGACCTCTTCACGGTCTGCCAGTCGCTCGGCGAGTGGGGTGCGCGTTGGCTCGAGATCGCCCCCGAAAACCTCGACCCTTTTGTGGCCCTGTGGTCGATGTGCAACGCGCTCCGCCGAGACCGGCTCCCGGATCGACGCGTCGTCATCCGCTTCGACTTCCTTGCCCGCCGGAGCGCGGAGCGCGAAGGTGGGACGGGCCGCCCGCACCGTGAGCGCTATTGGTTACTCATCGAGCTTGGGGACACCGAGATTTGCAAGACGAACCCCGGCCTCGACGAGGACCTCTACATCACGGCGGAAGCGGAAGCCTTCGTCAAATGGCACGCCGGCCAGCTCACGTGGGCTCAAGCCACTCGCGAGGGCCGCGTCCAACTCGACGGCTCCCCGTCGCTGGTCAGAGCCTTCCCAACCTGGAACGCCCGCAGCATGTTCGCCCACATCAGGCCGGTCTCCGAGCGCCGGAATCGTGCGCCATCACCGACCGCGTGACCAGTCAGATGCTCTGAGAGTGGTGGCCAAAGTTGAACGGATCCCGACGATGACCGAACAAGTCTAGGATGGTCCTATGAACATGCCTGCGACACGGAATCGTGCTGTCGCTTTCCTGATGGCCGCCTCGCTCTCCGCGTGCGGAGGCACCTCGAGCGGCCCCGCGATGGAACACAAGATCGGCCTTGTCTACTTCGGGCCGGATGAATCCGCCGACATGTGCATGAAGGGCCTCTTCGACCGCCTGAAGGACCAGGGCATCGAGGAGCGGGTCAACCTGGAGGTCCGCCGGTCGCACGCCCAGGGGGAGTTCGCCAACATCCCGCTGCTGATTCAGAACTACGACAGTTCCGACGTCGACGTGATCGTCGCCTTGACGACGCCGGTGCTTGCTGCCGCGGCGTCCATGGCCCGGTCCAAGCCGGTCGTGTTCACCTTCGTGTACGACCCGATGGCGGCCGGCGTCGGCAAGAGCCGGACGGATCATCTGCCGCACGTCACCGGTGTCAGTTCGTTCCCGCCGGTCGAGGACACGATCGACACGATCCAGCGGCTCGTGCCCCGCGTCCGCGCGGTCGGAACGCTCTACAACAGCTCCGAAGCCAACTCGGTCAAGGTGGTGAGCGTCGCGCGCGGCATCTTCAAGGCGCGCGGCATCCAGCTGCAGGAGATTGCCATCACCGGGACAAGCGAGATTTTTCAGGCGGCGCAGGTGCTGACCCAGCGCGGCATCCAGGCCCTGTGGGTGACTGGAGACAATACGGCGTTTCAGGGCTTCGACGCGATCGTGCGAGCGGCGCGCGACGCGAAGCTTCCCCTCATCATCAACGACCCCGAGTTCGTGCAGCGGGGCGCGCTGATCGCTGTCGGCATCGGCTGGTATGAAAGCTGCGGAGCGGCGTCGAAGGTGATCGCGCGTGTACTGCGCGGTGAGCAGCCGCGCAACATCCCGTTCGAGGAAGTCGCGGTCAAGAAACTGGTGATCAACCAGGAGGTCGCCAAGACGCTCGGGATTACGTTCCCGCCCGACATCGTGCAGGCCGCGTCTCGATAATCCGTACGATTCTTCGATCTCAGCCGTTCGAGAGTTCCGTCCTTCCAGCGCAAATTGACATCGTTGATAGAGGGCATCAGAATCGGGCCGAGCCGAAAAAAATGTGGTTCGCCTTCAAGCGCCTTGCGCTCGGCATCACGCTGATCCTCCTGACGTCCGCCGTCCTGCTCTTTTCTGACCTCGGCCGCCGGACCTCGGGCCCCGGGTCGGTCCTCAAGATCGCCATCCTGCAGCACGCGTCCAGTCCCGTCCTCGATGACGGCATCACAGGCATGATCCAGGGACTGGCCGAGCACGGGTTCGAAGACGGTGCCGCGGTGTCGATCCAGCGCTTCAACGCCGAGGCGGACATGGCGATCGGCAACGCCATTGCCACTGAGATCGTGAACGGCGAGTACGACCTCGTCCTCACGTCGAGCACGCCCTCGATGCAGGCCGTCGCCAACGCCAACCGGGAAGGGCGCGTGCGACACGTCTTCGGCATCGTGGCGGATCCCTTCGTCGCCGGGATCGGCCTCGACCGCGCCGATCCCATGAAGCACCCGAAGCACATGGTGGGCCAGAGCACGTTCCTGCCAGTCAACGACGTGTTCCGGCTCGTGAAGGAGTCTCTGCCCGGCCTCAGGGTCGTGGGCACGGCTTGGAATCCGGCGGAGGCGAACTCGCGCGCGTTCCTGATGGCGGCGCGCGAAACGTGCCGCACGTTGGGCATTACGCTGCTCGAGGCGAACGTTGACAACACGTCCGCAGTGGTCGAGGCCGTCAATTCCGTCATCGCCCGTGGGGCGCAGGCGTTCTGGATTCCCGGCGACAACGTCATGATGTCCACCGTTCCGACCACGGTGGAGACGGCGCGGCACGCCGGCATCCCGGTGTTTACCATCACGCCCGGGAAGCCCGATCGCGGTACGTTCCTCGATGTGGGCCTCGATTTCGTCGAGGTCGGACGTCTGGCCGGGGCCCTCGCCGCGAGCGTGTTGCGCGGGACCGATCCGGCCACGATCCCAATCCGCGACGTCCTGGACGAAGTGCCCAGGCGAATCATTATCAATACGCTCGCGTTGAAGGGACTGAAGGAGCCGTGGCGGGTGCCGGAGGAAGCCCGCAACATGGCGACGATCCTGGTCGACGAGACCGGAATCCACGACAGATCAGCGAACAAGCCGGACCGCAAGGCGGCCGGACCGGCGAACGACGCTAGAGACCGACGCGGACCCAGGAAACGACGCCGGCGACTCCGACATGGAAATCACCCGAATCCAGACGTCCGGCGCCCTCGAGCTGCGGATCCGCGGAAGGCTCGATGGGTATTGGGCGGGTCACCTGCAGAACAGCCTCGAGGAGACGATGCGCGAGGGGCACGATCGCATTCGGCTGGAGCTCTCGGACGTCGACTTCATGAGCTCGGCCGGCATTGCCGTCCTGATGAAGTGTTACAAGCAGCTCCAGCGCATCGACGGTTCGCTTGCCATCATCCGCCCGTCGCCGCAGGTGAGGACGGTGCTGGAGATCACGGGTCTGGCCGACGTGCTCGTCGAGGCGGGCGAGGGAACGCCTGAGCTCGAAGCCGGTCCGGTCGACGGCACCCGTTTCGAGCGGGCGGGGGTTGGCTTCCATATCTTCGACCTGACGCCGGGCGCCGAAGTGCGTTGCCGCGTCATCGGCACCGACGCACCGCTCGCCGCGAGCGCCTTTCGCGAAGAGCATTGCTCGGCCGTTCCGCTGCGCGACTCGGGGTTCGCATTCGGGATCGGCGCCATCGGGGAAGGCTTTTCCGATTGCCGCGACCGCTTCGGAGAATTCGTCGCCGTCGGACACGCCGCCGCGTATCAGCCGGCCGACGGGACCAACGTTCCGGACTACCTGGTCGGATCGGGCGATCACGCGTCGAAGCTGCAAGTTCTGTATTGCCTGGCCGGCGACGGATCCTTCGCCCGACTGGTCCGCTTCGACGCCGGATCGTCGCGCGCCATCACGCTCGGCGATCTCGCCGCGAGCTGTCTCGAGATGTCGGGGGCGGACACGGCGGCCGTCGCGATCGTTGCTGAAGCGGCGGCTCTGGTGGGGGCCGCGCTGCGGCAATCGCCCGCCCACCCGGGCGAGCCGGATCTCTTCGCGTTCCCAGCGGTCCGATCGCGACTGACCTTCACGACCGAGCGCGCGTTCGCCCGGAGCCTCACGCTCGCCGTCGGCATCGTGTCGCGGAGCCAGCAGCCGCAACTGCGGCCGCTCGGCAAAGCGCCCGGTCTCTTCGGACATTTTCATGCCGCGGCGTTCTCCTTCGGTCCGCTGAAGCGTGGCCGCGTCGATCTCAAGGAAACCGTCGTGAACCTCTTCGAGACCGAGAGCCTGCTCGGCGTCCTGCACCTCCTCAATGACACCAGAGAGGTGGTGGGGATCGGGCAGAGCGAATTCATCCGGGGGGCGTGCTGGACCGGTCCGGCCGGCGTCTGGGAGATGAGCTGACATGTCCCTGTTGATCGGTGCGTTCACGATCGGAGCGATCCTCTCGCTCCTCGCTCTCGGCGTGTTCGTGAGCTTCCGGGTGTTCGAGTTCCCCGACATCACCGCGGACGGTTCCATTACGTTTGGCGCCGCGGTGGCCGCGACGCTCCTGGTCGCACAGGTGCACCCCGTGCTCGCCACGGCGATCGCCTGCGCCGCAGGGGCGGTCGCCGGAGCCACGACGGGAGTGATCCACACACGCTTCGGCATCAACAAGCTGCTCTCAGGCATCCTGGTGATGACGGCGCTCTATTCCGTCAACCTGCACGTCATGGGCCGGAGCAACGTGCCCCTGCTCTCGGAGCGGACGCTCGCGACGATGGCGGAAAGTGCTGGGACGACCGCTCTTGGCGCCGCTCGCCTCAACCTGGCTGGTTGGGAGATCAGCACGCGCGACCTCTCGGTCTTCGTCCTCGCGCTACTGGCGGCCACGCTGGCCGCGGTGATCCTCTTCGTGTTCTTCCGTACGCATCTGGGGACAACGATGCAGGCTGCCGGCGACAATGCGCAGATGATCCGCGCGCTGGGCGTCAACGTGAACACGATGATCGTCCTTGGCCTGGCGCTGTCGAATGCCATGGTGGCGCTGGCCGGCGCGCTGCTCGCGCAGTATCAGGGCTTCGCGGACGTGCAGATGGGCATTGGGATGGTGGTCTGGGGACTCGCCAGCGTCATCATCGGAGAGGCGCTGGTGGGGACACGGCAACTCGGGTTCGTCATCACGGGCGCGGTGATGGGATCGGTGCTCTTCCGGCTGCTCGTCGCGATCGCGCTGCGCGGCGGTCTCAACCCGAACGACCTCAAGCTGATCACCGCGGTCTTCGTCTTCGTCGCGCTCGTCCTCCCGACGGTGGTGTCGAAGGTCACGGGGGCGCGGCGTGGAAAGCCAGTCGGCGCCCGGGCCTGACTCCGGGACCATGCTCGACATCCGACAGATTTTCAAAACGTTCAACGCCGCGACCGCAAACGAGCTGCGCGCGCTCCAGGGCATCGACCTTTCCGTCGACGAGGGGTCGTTCGTCATCGTCGTGGGTACGAACGGATCCGGCAAGTCGACGTTGCTCAATGCGATCGCCGGGACGTTCCCGGTGGATGCGGGGACCATCCGGATCGGCGGCGTGGACGTGACGGCGTGGCCCGAGCACCGGCGGGCGAGCCTCGTCGGACGCGTGTTCCAGAACCCGTTCAGCGGCACCGCGCCATCGATGACGATCGCCGAGAACCTCGTTTTGGCGACACGGCGGGGTCAAGGGCGCGGCCTCGGATGGGCGCTCACAGGCCGGATGCGTGGCGAGCTGCGCGATCGCGTCCGCTGGCTCAATATGGGTCTGGAGGATCGCCTCGACAATCCGATCGGCAGCCTGTCCGGAGGCCAGCGTCAGGCACTCACGCTGCTGATGGCGTCCTGGGTGAAACCGAAGCTCCTGCTGCTCGACGAGCACACGGCCGCCCTCGATCCGAAGAGCGCTGATCAGGTGATTCGCCTGAGCCAGGAGATCGTCTCGCGCGACAAGCTGACGACCCTTGCCGTGACCCACTCGATGACGCAGGTGACGCACCTCGGCGACCGGGTCCTGATGATGCACCGTGGCCGTGTGATCCACGACTTCCGCGATGCCGAAAAGCGACGCCTGCGCGTCGACGATCTGCTCGCGCGCTTCGAAGAGGTCCGGCGGGCGGAGCAGATCGACGAGACGGCGGCCGAGATGCTCCGGCACATGTACGCCTAGAGCATGAAACGACGGACGCGTCTGGCGCTCCTTGCTCTCGTCCTGGCCCTGGGCGCGCTCACGCTCACGTGGGTTCGGCGGGGAGCAGCCCGCGATCCGATTCGTGTGGGCGTGCTCCACTCGCTGACGGGCACGATGGCGATCAGCGAACGGGCCGTGGTGGACGCCACGCTGCTCGCGATCGAGGAAGTGAACCGCTCGGGCGGCGTTCTGGGCCGGCCCGTGGAGGCGGTCGTCCGCGACGGAGCCTCGAACTCGTCCACGTTCGCCAGCGAGGCCGAGCGTCTCATCCTTCAGGATCGCGTCGCCGCCACGTTCGGGTGCTGGACATCGGCGAGCAGGAAGCACGTGAAGCCGATCGTCGAGCGGCAGCGGCACCTGCTCTTCTATCCACTGCAGTACGAAGGCCTCGAGCAGTCCCCGTACATCGTCTACACCGGCGCGGCGCCGAACCAGCAGATCATTCCGGGCGTCAGATGGGCGGCCGACCACCTGGGCCGCCGCTTCTATCTGGTGGGGTCCGACTATGTGTTTCCCCGCACGGCGAACGCGATCATCCGGCACGTCGTCGAGATCCTCGGAGGCGCGGTCGTCGGTGAGGACTACCTGCTGCTCGGCAGCCGCGACAGCCGCCCGATCGTCGAGCGGATTCAGGGGGCCCAGCCGGACGTCATCCTGAACACGATCAACGGCGACAGCAACATCGCCTTCTTCGAGGATCTCCACCGTGCGGGCCTGACGCCGGACAAGCTGCCGGTGATGTCGTTCAGCATCGCGGAGACGGAACTGAGCAACATGAACCGCGCACACGTGGCAGGCCACTACGCGGCGTGGAACTATTTTCAGAGCATCAACCGCGAGGAGAACCGGGCGTTCCTGTCACGCCTGCACGAGGCGTACGGCACATCGCGCGTCGCCGCCGACCCGATGGAAGCGGCCTACGTCGGCGTGCACCTGTGGGCCCTCGCGGTCAAGGACGCCCATTCCATCGAAACGGAAGCGGTGCGGAGGGCGCTCGGCGATCAGAGCTTTCCGGCCCCGCAGGGCGTGGTGTATGTCGATCCCGAGACACAGCACACGTGGAAGATGGTGCGGGTCGGCCGCATCACATCGGACGGCCAATTCGACATCGTCTGGGAATCCGGAAAAACGGTGCGACCGGCACCGTATCCGCCGTACCGATCGCGCGCCGAGTGGGACGCGTTCCTGCAGGTCCTGTACGGACGCTGGCGCGGCTGGGCCAACCCCGGAGGGGACACATCGCGCACGAATTGATGATGCGGCGACTCTCCCATCAGCTTCTGCTCTGGTTCATCCTGATTGCGCTGGTGCCGTTTGCCATCGTGGCGTACCTCGCCTATGCAGGCGCGGAGCGCGCCTTGCGGGCCGAGGTGACCAACGGCCTGTTCGCGATCGCCCGCAGGCAGGTGGACGCAATCGGCGCGGTGGTGCGTGCCCACGAGCGAAATGTCGCGGCGCTCTCGCGCTTGCCGGCTGCAGCCGACGCGGTCCGGTCGCTGGAGCGGGCGTTGCGCGAGGCCGGTCCGGAGTCTGCTGTCTACGCTGACGTCGATCGGCGGTTCCGGCCGTTTCTGACGTCCTACGTGGAAGCGTTCAACTACGTGGACCTCGCACTGATCGCATCCTCAGGAGATGTGGTCTTCTCCATCAGGAGAGGGGACGAGTTCGGGACGAATCTGAAGACCGGATCGTATCGTGCCACTGGTCTGGGCCAGGCCTTCGAGCGTGCAAACACGCTGCTGGTCACGGAGTTCTCCGACTATGCCGTCTATCCGGGCACGGGAGAGATCGCGGCGTTCGCGGCCGCCCCCGTGCTGCAGGACAACCGGCTGGTCGGCGTCGTTGCGCTCCACTTGAATAACGACGAGTTGTTTCGCGTGATCAACGACTACACCGGACTGGGGGAGACCGGCGAGACGGTGCTGACGCGGAGCGCCGGCGAAGATGTGATGTTCATCACGCCGCTGCGGCACGACCCCGACGCGGCGTTTCGGCTCAAGGTGCCCGTCGGCGGGTCGCGGGCGGTCCCGTCTCAACGTGCCGCTCGCGGCTATCGCGGTGAAGGACTCGCCGTGGATTACCGCGGCGAGCCTGTCCTCGCAGTGTGGCGCTATGTGCCCGCCGTCGGCGCCGGCCTGGTCGTCAAGATCGACACTCGGGAAGCGTTCCGCCCCATCGCGCGTCTGAAGTGGCTGACCTTCGGCTTGGCCGGTGCAACGCTCGTCGTCGTGGTGCTAGCGGCGCTGTCGGTCGCGCGCGCGATCGCCGGACCGGTCGTGAAGCTCACGGCGGCGACTGCCCGCATCGCCGATGGCGACCTCAGTCGGCGAGTCGACGTCGAAGGCAGCAACGAGATCGGCCGCCTGGCCGCGTCCTTCAACCGCATGGCGGGTCAGCTCGCCGAATCGATCGAGCGTCTCAGGTCCACGACGGCGGCAAAGGAACGGATCGAGAGTGAGCTGCGTGTGGCGCACGAGATCCAGATGAACATCCTGCCGAAGGTCTTCCCGCCGTTTCCGCAACGGCCCGAGTTCGACCTGCACGCCCTGATCCATCCGGCGCGAGAGGTTGGGGGAGACTTCTACGACTTCTTCTTGTTCGGCGACGACGAGCTGTACTTCGTGATTGGCGATGTGGCCGGCAAGGGTGTACCGGCGTCATTGTTCATGGCGGTCACGCTGACGCTCTTCCGATCGTCGCTCGTCTGGGGGCTCGATCCGGCGGCGCTGCTCAGCAAGCTCAATCAGCACCTGTGCACTGATAATGACTCA
>CAWAEG010000005.1:0-375577 GCA_963780895.1 uncultured Acidobacteriota bacterium | reverse complement strand
CGGCCGCGTCGATCCGTCGGATTCTTAGTTCTCAGTTCAAAGTTTCGCGCGCTTTATCTGTCTTTGTCACCTTGAACTGCTTGCACGCCGCAAGCACCGACTGAATGGCACAGGGTCTCCGCACTGCTCATTCTCTGTCCGTCGGACTGTGGCGACTGCAATCCGGACTTCTGTCGACCGCAGGTCTGCGATGGTCTGGAGGGCATTTGTACCGAGTGCTGGATTCCTCGCCGCGACCTCTGACTGGCGGCCTTTGCGAGCACGATCGCGCCAACGGCGGCGGTAGGCCTGATCCGGCGCGATCTTGCGAACCTCCCGTGGCTTGCCAATAATGGCCCCGTGAGTGCAGCCGATCGACGGCGGACGCACATGGACGTTCGTGTGTATCGCACGCTGTCCGAACACGACCGGGCCGATCCCCAGTTCTGGGCGGCGATCCCGGTCGAGCAGCGAATCCTTCAGGTCTGGAAGCTGAGCGAGGCTCAGTGGCGCCTGCGCGGCGAATTCCCCGATGAATCAGGACTTCCTCGATCTGTTGCGCGCGTTCATCGACCATAACGTCCGCTTCCTGATCGTGGGCGCCTATGCGTTGGGCGTCCATGGCCGACCCAGGGCGACCGGAGATCTGGATGTCTGGGTCGAGGCCACTCCGGAGAATGCCGCCGATGTCATGCGCGCGCTGGAGACGTTCGGTGCGCCGACCAGCCAGGTCCGTGCGGCCGATTTTGCCCGGCCTGGCATCGTGTTTCAAATGGGTCTGCCGCCGGTTCGCATCGACGTGTTGACCGCGCTGTCCGGGTTGTCGTTCCAGGAGGCCTGGCCCGGCCGGGTGCAGGCCCGGTTCGGTCCGCTGACGGTGGACGTCATCGGGCGCGAAGACTTCATCCGGAACAAACGCGCGACCGGCCGGACGAAAGACGCCGGTGACGTCGAAGCGTTGGGCGGCTGAGCGAGTGCGCCCGAATTCTGCCTGACGCCGGAAAAAAATCGCGAAGTCAGATGTTCCGGCCCGGCGACCGTCCGCCCTCCGAAGTCGCATTATCCTATTCGCGGAATGGACAGGGTTCCCGAAGACGACCGGTCGGATGATCCGAACCGCCGCCAGCATGCGCCGCACGCGCATGACCGCGCACCTTTCGCCGGATCCTGATCGGCTCGCCATGCGGGTCTGGATCGTCCTTCCGGCGTACAACGAAGCGGCCAACCTGCCAGTCGTCATCCGCCGGTTTCGCGAGCTCACGGAGGAGACCTTCCGGCTGGACATCCGCGTGATCGTCGTCGATGACGGCTCCACCGACGACACCGGTCCGGCGGCCCTGGCCGCGGCAGGCCCGCTGCCGCTCGAAGTGATTCGTCACGAGCCCAATCGAGGCCTGGCCCAGACCTTCATGCGCGGGATGACGGAAGCGACGGCCAGAACGGCACCTGGCGATATCGTCGTGTGCATGGACGCCGACAACAGCCACATCCCGGGTCAGATTCCGCGAATGGTTCAGGAGATTCAGGAGGGGCGCGACGTCGTGATCGCGTCACGGTACCAACCCGGAGCGGTCATCCGCGGCGTTCCGTGGATTCGCCGCGTGCTCTCGCGCGCCATGTCCATCCTGTTTCGGTTGATCTATCCCATCCAGGGCGTTCGGGACTATTCCTGCGGATACCGGGCCTATCGTGCCGAGCTGCTCAAATCAGCCCTCGCGGCGCGGCCCGACCAGCTGTTCGCGGCCGACGGGTTCGCGTGCATGGTCGGCATGCTGCTCCATCTCGAACGTCACGATGCGGTGTTCGGCGAAGTCCCGCTCGTGCTCAGGTACGACCAGAAACAGGGGGCTTCGAAGATGAAGGTCGGCCTGACCGTCTTCCGGACCCTGCGCGTGCTGATGCGGGAACGGCTCAGAGCGCGGTAGCCGAATGTCCCAGCGGAGAATCACGGTCATCGCGGGCACGCGGCCCGAGCTCATCAAGATCATCCCGGTGCTGCTCGCGCTTCGATCGCGATCCGACTTCCAGACGACCCTCGTGGCCACAGCCCAGCATCGGGAAATGCTCGATCAGGTCTGCTCGGCGTTTGGGATCGAGCCGGAGATCGATCTGGATCTGATGCGGCCCGATCAGACGCTGGCCGACGTGACGGCCCGCGTGACGATCGCCGTCCAAAAGACCCTGGCGACCACGCGTCCTGATGCCGTCCTCGTTCACGGTGACACGACGACCTGTTTGTGCTCGGCGTTGGCGGCATTCTACGAGTCCATTCCGGTGGGACACGTGGAGGCCGGGCTTCGCACGTACGACTTTGCCGCGCCGTGGCCCGAAGAAATGAACCGCCGTCTGACCGATCCCATCAGCCGCTGGTGTTTCGCCCCGACCGAACGCGCCGCCGGCAACCTGCGGGCCGAGCGCATCCCGGAAGAGAACATCTTTCTGACCGGCAACACGGTCGTCGACGCGCTCGAGCTCGCGCTCCGGCTCATCCGCGAGAAGCCACCCGCGATTCCCGACCTTCCCGACGCGATCCTTGATGGCCGGCGGCTGATCGTCGTGACCGGGCATCGGCGTGAGAGTTTCGGCGAACCGCTGCGCGAGCTCTGCGCGGGCCTGCGAGACGTCGTCACGCGGTTTGCGGATGTCGTCGTCGTCTATCCCGTCCACCTCAATCCCAACGTCCAGCGGCCGGTCCGAGAGCTGTTGGGCGGACACGACCGGATCCTGCTGATCGCGCCGCTCGAGTACCTTCAGTTCGTCCGGCTGCTCGATCGGGCGACCTTGATCGTCACTGATTCGGGCGGGATTCAGGAAGAAGCGCCGACGTTGCGCAAGCCGGTCCTCGTCACCCGGCAAACGACCGAACGGCCGGAAGCGGTGGAGCTGGGGCTGGCACGTGTCGTCGGTACCTCACGCACACGCCTCGTGGAGGAGAGTTCGAGGCTGCTGAGCGATGCTGAGGCATACGCCCGAATGACGACCGGCGTGAATCCGTACGGCGACGGCCACGCAGCCGATCGAATTGTCGAGATTCTCGATCGGGCCCTCCGGTAAAGCGTTTTCGAGAAGCGTGCTACATGCTTCTCGAAAACGCTCAGACCCACAGCGACCGCCAGCGCATCTCAGCACGCTGCTGTTGCGATCGATCAGCGTCGTGCCGCACGGCCATTGGACGATCGGAGACGTGCCACGGCAGTTTCGAAGGCTTCCCGGGCGGCCGCATTCCGCAGATCGTAGACGAAGATCGAATACCCGGCCCTCGCGTGCGGCGTGATCGACCGCATTTCGCGAAACGGATCGATGCCCTGCGATTTCTGGCCGTGCAGAACCGTGACTGAAACCGCGAGCCACGTGTACGTCCCGAGATCCCGATCGAGCGCGTCCAATGGGTCGGCCACGATGTCATACGCCGCTGGATCGGCCGTGCCGAAATAGCCGAGCGCCGCGCGTTCATTGCCGCGTGCCGCCAGCAGGTCGCGGAGGGCGGGCAGGTCCTGCCCCCAGTCGATATTCGAATCCGACAGCAGACGCCAGCCCTGTTCGGGGCCGCCCGAGAGGCGGTTGAAGTAGGCCAGGTAGTGCGGCCCGATGCCGCCACTGCTGACCGCCTGGACGCCAAGCAGGGCGGCGGCGACGCCCAGTTGAACCGTGTGGCGTCCTGGCAGCCATGCGGCCATGCGATCCGCGCCGAGCAGCGCCAGCAGAGGGTAGAGGGGCAGCAGATACCGATGGCCGGCATTGATCCGCGTCGTCAGCATCAGGAGCGCATAGATCAGTACGCCGATGATCAATACCTGAACCGCGGCATCGAGCCGCCTCCAGTTCGTTCGCAGCCGAGGAACCGACCAGGCTGCCGCGGCGATCAGGCAGAGCGTCAGCGCAAGCTCCGCGGGCGTGCTCTTGAAGACGAACGCCGCGGGATAGTAGAGCCGCCAGCCGCTTCGCGAGGTCTCGCCCATGAAGTAGGCGGAATAACCGCGCCGGCTGCTCTCCTGCTGGAAGTCCAGGCCCGCGACGGGCGCCGGCATCTGAATCCGCTCGTGTGCGGTTTGCATCACCCACTGGCCGATTGGTCCGCGGCCGAAGACACGGACCCACGGAGACGAGTCGGGCGTCTGATCCAGGGGCAGCGTCTTCAACGGTCCGCTGAAGGCAAAGAGGTGAAAGCCCCACCAGGCAACGCAGGCCAGCACGGCCAGCCTCAGCCATGACGTCGCGGCCTGGCGCAGATGCCGGCTGAAGCTACGCGCATCCGCGCCCGGCCGAGGCGGCATGATCCGATCGCCACCGGCTCGGATCATCACGAACGCCAGTCCCGCGACCCCCAGCAGGTAGACACCCAGTACTTCGCGCTCATCGCGGCGCCGATCGCCACGGCCAGCGTGACCAAGCCGAGGCGGGACGGCTGCCGCAGGTACGAGGTCAGCACGAGGAGCGCCACCGTGGAGAAAAAAGTCAGCGCGGCATCGAGCGTCGCCAGTGAGCTGTGCGCAACGATGCTCGGCGAAAGCGCAAGCAGCCCTGCACCCAACGCCGCTGCCGGCAGGCCGTGCCGCCGGTACAGCCACACGAACACCGCGACTACGAGTGAAACGCCGAAGAGGAGCGAGTTCCAGAACCGCGGTCCGGTGATCAGCCGAGCGTCCTGTGGGAGGCCCATCCACGGCGTGGGCCTTCGCTCCCCGCCGGTGTGGAGCAGCGGCGGAACGTAGGTCGCCAGCACCGCCAGCGGCGCCGCGCCGTGCGCGGCCAGGCGCGGATCGAGTCTGCCGGACGAGATCGTGTGGAGTGCGCAGCTGAGGTAGAACGTCTCGTCGAACGTAATCGACGTCGCGCGACGCATCGACGATGTGTGCGCGACCATCACCGCGCACAGGACGCCGATAACGAGAATCGAGAAGGCGCGAAATCTCATGATTCTCGTGCGGCTGATGATCGCCCGTCACACGGCACGCGGCCGTGCGGACGGCAACCCGCGGATAGGACCCTGTTATCTATCCTTGTCCCTTCCGCTGATCTGACGTCCCTTCGCGATCGCGCGGAACGCGCCGTCGTTGAACGACTGCAGGATGCCGACCGTGAACCCCTGCTGGAAGCGTGTCTCGATGTCCGTTTCCGAGACCGGATACCCGCATGGCACCTTGAACTCCTTGCACGCCGCTAGCACCGACTGAATGGCCGCCTCCCACGCTGCGTTATCGCGAACGCGCTGGCCCTCGGCGTTGGTCGTCGAGAACACGCCTCCGAGCGTGCCGGCGCCCGGGACGAGGACGCTCAGGCCGGGCACCTGTGCGATCTCACGGACGTTGGCGAGACCTTCTTTCGTCTCGACGATCGCCCAGACGATGAGCTCGCCTTCGGGATTGAGTGGCCACACGTCCGCCTTGCGGCGGTAGTCCGCTTCCTTCAGACCCCAGTACTTCGGTGCGTTGCCGACAGCTTCAGGTCGCGTGCCGCCTTTCGACGTGAAGCGCATCGCCTGGATGCCCAGGCGAAGCTCTTCGGCGTTGTCCACCTCGACGAACGACAGGGTCGTCACGCCGACATTGAGCTGACGACTGATGTTCGTCACGTAGTTCGCGGGATCGGCCGGCATGTCCGCGCGCGAGATGTTCGGCGCCTTGGAGTTGATCGGCACGAGCATTCGCGGATACGGCGACCTGGCGACGTTGCCGATCTCTGCCAGCGCGTCCTGGAATGCAATCATCGTCGCGGATCCGCCGTCGATGTTGCGCTCCATCATCGCGGTGAAAAAGAAGTCGGCTTCCGGATGTGCCAGCGCATCTTTCGCGAGCTCGACTGGCGTCCTTGGTGGCGGCGGCGGAGTGGCCGGTGCCGTGGTTGGGGCCACCGCGCCCGTCCCTCCGGCTGCCGGCGCGCCCTGGCCACCGCGGTTCCCGCCGCCGCGGCCGGCGGTCGGGACGGCGAGGCCGTAAATCGCTTTTTTGGCGCTCAGCAGATCGACCATGGGATTGAGATGCCGGTTCTGTTGAGTGGCGACGGATACGCCGAGGACGGTGAGGCCAACTGCAATCGCAAGCTGAGCACGCATGGGTTCCCCTTCGCCTTCAGTCAGTTTGTGCGCCCATCATAGCTGGAGTCGGGTGCCTTGTACTTTCGCAGCGCCTCGCGGACCCGTGCGATCCGTTCATGCCACTGCCGCAGGCTGCCTGCCGTGTACCGCAGCCAGGGATCGTCGATCGCATTCATCATTCGCAGGTCCGCCGTGAGACTGGCTGCCTCCTGGACGGCGCCGGCGTCGCGGAGCAGCGGCACGAGGCTCATAGCCGCGGTCCTGGCTCGAGGCACTGCGGAAAGCGCGGCACGATAGGCGTCGATGGCAGCATCGCTCCTTCCGGTCCGCTCGTGAATTTCCGCGCGGAAGAGATGCGACAAGTGCACCAGCTCCGGATCGGTCGTGGCCTGAGTGACCTGACCGAGGTGTTCGAGCGCCGCTTCGTTTTCCCGAAGCCGCGCCAGGACCCGACCCAGCCGTAACGTGGACTCCGCGCGAACCGGTTCATGCTTCCGCGCACGTTCGAACGACCGGCGGGCGACGTTCAAGTCGGCTTCTTCGCTCGAGGCGCTGAACCGCGGCAACGATGCGGGCGCGCGATACGGCAGCTCTCGCGTCAACAGCGGTGTTTCGGGCCTGACCGCTTTCGGGGCCGTACTTCTCCCGACCGACAGGCGCCGGTCCGGCCATCGGAGTTCGTCGGCGAATGCGAGTTCGAGATCGATCTCGGGCTGGTCGGATAACGTTTCTTTCGCGAGCCTGACGAACTGCTGGATCACGTCAGGAGTGCGAGTGCCATCCACCACCGACATGGCCGCCAGATACCACGCCCGGTCGAAGTCACGAAGCGGGTGCGCCGCGCGTGCGTAAACCGACGTTGAGCCAGTCCACGCACGCAGGCTGGCCTGGCCGGATTGCCAGGCAGATTCCGGCGCCCTCGAGGGCCATGCTCGAACCCACCAGCCAACGGTATTCTCGGGCGGTCGCTTCGCCAGCGTCCACCCAGCGTGTCAGGACGCTGTCGAAGTCGCGTCCGAGCGCGCTCACGCGCTCGTCGGGTCGCTGAGTTCCCGGAGCGTCTTGTTTGACCAACGCGGTGATCGCGCGGACGACTTCCTTGTGCTGGCCACGCGCGTACTGGTCCAGGAGGATCAGCGCGGACGGGTCGGCCGTTTGTTGGGAGGCCTGGGTCGCCCCCACTGGCGGCATCGTGACCACGCCACCAAGTAGACAGAGGCTTGCTCCTGCGGCGACGGCGAACATCAGACGCCTCATCGCTCAGCTCCTCACAAATTCGTCAGGCAGGCCCGTGGCGTCGTCCAGACTAACAAATCTAGCGGAAGAAACGCGACGTCCCATCTGTCCGAAACAGTGAGATTCTGTTCGCTGCACCACCATGCTCGACGTGCTGATTGCGGGCGCCGGACCGGCCGGGTCGATCGCGGCCCTCGTCCTCGCCCGCGCCGGCGCGCGCGTGCTCCTCGTCGATCGCGAGACATTTCCGCGTCCGAAGCTCTGCGGTGACACCCTCAACCCCGGTGCGATCCGTCTGCTGGCTTCACTGAAGTTGCGTGGCGGTCCTCTGGCGACGGCCGAACCGCTCCGCGGCATGATCATCACCGGGTTGCACGGCCGCAGAGTTGAAGCCCGCTATCCCGGCCAGCAGGTCGGTCTGGCGCTCACGCGCACGCAACTCGACGCCTGGCTTCTCGACGCTGCGATCGCCGCCGGCGCCAGGTTCGAGCCGGGACTCATCGCCCGCAGGCCCCTCATCGACGAGTCGAGCGGGCGCCCGCTCGTTCGAGGTCTTTCGCTCGATCGCCGAGGCTCGACGGGGGAGTCCATCCGGATGCCCGCGACCATGACGATCGCCGCCGATGGCCGGCACTCGACCCTGGCGCGATCGCTGGGGCTTGCCGCCACGCCGGACCGGCCCCGGCGGTGGGCGTTCGGGGTCTACGCCACCGGCGTGGAGGGCATCACGGATCTCGGTGAAATGCACGTGCGCGCCAACTACTACTACGGCGTCGCGCCGTTGGCCGGCGGTCTGTCGAACATCTGCGTCGTGACGGGGCCGCGTCCGGGCGGCAGGTCGCCCATCGAGATCGTCCATCGGGCGATCGATGCCGATACGCACCTGCGTCACCGGTTCGCGCGCGCCCGATTCGAAACCGGCGTGACGGTCCTTGGCCCGCTGGCGGTGAACGCGCGAGCCGCGGGCGTCGGGGGCTTGCTGCTTGCGGGCGATGCGGCGGGGTTCGTCGACCCGATGACGGGCGACGGGCTTTCGCTGGCGATGCGAGGCGCGCAACTCGCAGCCTTGGAGGCATTGCGCACATTGGAAACCGGCGACTTCGCGGGCGCCGTCAAACGGCTCGACGAATCGCGGCGCCAGGCCTTCCGGTCGAAGCTCCGGTTCAATCGGATGGTGCGCCGGCTCGTCGATTCGCCAATCGCGATCGAGATTGCCGGCTGGGGCGCGGCCGTGGCGCCCGGACTCGTCGAGCGGGCCGTGCGCTACGCCGGTGACGCTGCGTGAACACCGTCGCCTTCGCGGTGGCGGCGATCGTTGGACTGCTCCTGGCCGAAGCGCGTGTGTCGTGGCGCAACGAGCGGGTGCTCCGGGCCCGCGGCGCGATCGAACCCCCGGGTGACGTGCATCAGGTGCTCGCCGTGCTGTATCCGGCAGCCTTCCTGTTGATGGGGAGCGAAGGCTTCTACCGCGCGGCCCAGGTGGAGAGCAACGCCGGTTCGCCCGGCCCATCGTGGTTCGTGTCCGGCCTGTTGTTGTTCGCCGCGAGCAAGGCGCTGAAGTACTGGGCCATTCGCACGCTTGGCGAGCGGTGGTCCTTTCGCGTACTAGTGTTGCCCGGCGTGCCGCTCGTCGCCACTGGTCCCTACCAGTACGTCAGACATCCCAACTACATCGCGGTGGTGGGAGAGCTCGTGGGCGCGGCTATGATGGTCGGAGCGCGCGTCACCGGGCCGGTGATGCTCGCGCTGTTTGGCGTCGCGCTGTGGGCGCGGGTACGATTCGAAGAGCGGGCGCTCGCGTCCGGCCCGCCGGCCGAACGCCGCGTCAGCCCAGACGGTCATTAGTCCGTTTGGCCAATCGGTGTAGCACCGATTGGCCAAACGCTGGAGCGGTACGGATATTCATGCGAACGCCACGGACGACGTTTCTACGATTCTCGACGTTGACCGGCGCGCTGCTCCTCGCGGCCGCGACTGCCGGCGCGCAGGGCACGCGCCCGGCCCCGCAAACGCTGGCTCAGCAGGTCACCACGGCTCTCGCGCGCGGATCGGTTGACGAAGCCAGACGCCTGGTCGAGGCCGCGTCTGGGCCCGCGGCGCAACGTGACCTGGCCGCCGCGCTCCTCGACATCTTCGAAGGGCGCTTCGATCAGGCACGCGCGAAGCTCGAGCCGCTCGCCTCGACGAACCCGGGCGGCGACGCCGCGCTGGAGTTGGGGTTGCTCGAGCTCTCGCGAGGCCGCCGCGATCGCGGGCGCAAGCTGCTGCTGCCGCTGTCGCAGAACCGGGCCCTGAACAGCACCGACGACTACTTTCGACTCGCGCGAGCCGCCCGCGGCGTGCGCGAATTCCAGCTGGCGAACGACGCCTATCAGCGGGTTGAAAACGTTCCGCGCGCGGACATCCAGACCGCGTACGCAGACCTGTTCCTTCAGTACCATCAGCCGGGAGACGCGGTCACCAACTACCGGAAAGCGCTCGAGGCCGACCGCGCCTGGATCCCGGCCCATCTCGGGCTCTCCCGCGCCTACGCCGACGATGAACCCGAGCTGTCGCGGGCGGCGCTCGAAACCGCGCGCAAGCAGGCGCCGAACCATCCGGATGTCCTGCTGCTGACCGCGGAGCAGGCGCTCGAGACCGACGAGATTCCAGCCGCGAAGACGGCCCTCGACCAGCTGCGAAAGGCGCGGCCGGGGACGTCGGAAGAGGCCGCGATGCGCGTCGCCATCGCGTACCACGAAGATGGCCTGGCCGCGGTCGAGCCGGCCGTGGCTGCGAGCGGCGAGGTGCCGCCGCGGTCGGCGCTGAGCTACCGGCTGGCCGGCCAGCGCGCGGCGAGCAAGTACCGCTTCGAGGAGGCCGCGACGCTCGCCCGCAAGGCCACGCTGATCGATTCCGAAGATCCGGACGGGCAGGTGGAGCTCGGGCTGTACCTCTTGCGAACCGGCGACGAGAAGGAAGCGCGAGTCGCGCTCGATCTCGCGTGGAGCCTCGACAAGAGTAACCGCGTGACCTTCAACCTCCTCAAGATGCTCGACTCGCTCGAGAAGTTCGTGGTGATCCCGGCCGGCGAGCTGGTATTCAAGGTCTCGCAGCAAGAGGCCGAGGTTCTGAAGCCGTACGCCCTGGCGCTGGCGGCCGAGGCGTACAAGACGATGTCCACGCGGTACGGGTTCAAGCCGGCCGGTCCCATCCTGATTGAAATCTTTCCAGACCACGACGACTTTGCGGTCCGTACGCTCGGCCTTCCCGGCCTGGTCGGCGCGCTCGGTGCCTGCTTCGGCCGCGTGATCACGATGGACTCGCCGCGCGCGCGTAAACAGGGGATCGATTTCAGCTGGCAGGCCACGCTCTGGCACGAGATGGCGCACGTCTTCACGCTGCAGCTGTCGAAATACCGCGTGCCGCGCTGGCTCACGGAAGGCATCTCGACGTACGAAGAGCACCGGCGGCAGCCCGCCTGGGGTCGCGAGCTCACGCTCGAGTTCGGCCGTCAGCTCGCGCGCGGCCGGACGTTCGGCGTGAAGAACCTGCCCGATGCGTTCAAGCGGCCCGAGTCGCTCGCGCTCGCGTACTTCGAAGCGTCGCTCGTCGTCGAACATCTCGTCGAGCTCAACGGCGACGCCGGGTTGCGCACGTTGCTGCTCGCATATGCCGATGGCGCGACCGACGCCGACGCGTTCGCAAAGGCGTTCGGCAAGAGCGTGGACACGGTCGAAGCGTCGTTCAAGGCGTTCATCGACAAGCGCTATTCCAACCTGCGCGCCGCGATGGCCGATCCGCCAAAACCGGTCGAACCGGATGATTTGCAGGGGCTGACGACGCGAGCCGCGGCGGCGCCGGGCAATTTTCTCAGCCAATTGACGCTCGGTCAGGCCCTGGTCAAGGCGAACCAGCCGGCCGCAGCCAAGGCCGCGCTCGAGAAGGCGGCGCAGCTCGCGCCCGAAGCGAGCGGCGACGGCAGTCCGCGCGCGCTGCTCGCGACGATCGCCGAGCGGGAAGGAGATACGGCCCGCGCGCGGCGTGAGCTCCGGCAGCTCCTGACCTACGACCACTCCAACGTCAATGGCGCCCGGCGGCTCGCCGCGCTCGCGAGCGGCGCCGACGCGACCGACGATCGCGACTTCGCCCTGCGGCTCATCGCCGACCTCGATCCGTTCGACGCGACTGCGCACACGCAGCTCGGCCGCCGTCTCCTCGAGAAAGGCGACCACGCTGCGGCGCTGATCGAATTCCAGGCGGCGCTCGCCGGCGGTCCGGCGAATCTCGCGGAGGCGCATACCGATAGCGCAGAAGCGTGGCTCAAGCTCGGGCGCCGCGACGAGGCCAAGCGCTCGGCCATCCTCGCGTTGAAGGAAGCGCCCACCTTTGCCCGCGCGCAGGATCTGCTGCTCGCGGCCATCGGAAAATAAGGGCAGAGGGTCAAGGGTAAAGGTGCGGAACGTGCTGTCGCGGGTCGTCAGATTCATTCTCAGCATCGCGTGGCTTGCCGCCGTGCCGGCGGCCGCGCACGCCCAGGGCGAGCGGTACGTCGTGCTCGTGCAGGGCGCGTCCGGAGAAGAGCAGTACGCGACGCTGCACCGCGAATGGATCGACGGCCTGACGAAAGTGCTCGTCGATCGCTTCCAGATCGACAAGGCGCGCGTCTCCATCCTCACCGAGGCGCCGCGGCCGGGCGAGGAAAAGGCAACCGCGGAGAACGTCAAGATCGTGTTCGGCCGTCTCGCGAAGCAGATCAAGGCCGGGGACCTGCTGTTCGTGGTGATGATCGGTCATGGTGGCGGTCAGGGCGGAGATGCGAAGTTCAATCTGATCGGGCCGGACTTGAGCGTTGCCGAGTGGGCGGCACTGCTTCAGCCTGTCCAGGGACGCATTGCCGTCGTCGACAGCACGAGCGCCAGCTTTCCTTACCTGAGCGGTCTCAAGGGGCCCGGGCGGATCGTCATCACGGCCACGAACAGCACGGCGCAGCGGTATCACACTGTGTTTCCCGACGCGTTCCTCAAGGCATTGACAGCGAGTGATGCCGACGTCGACAAGAACGGCCGCATCTCGCTGCTCGAAGCGTTCACGCACGCCTCGCGCCTGGTCGCTCAGCACTACGAGCAGAACGGACACCTGGCCACCGAGCGCGCCGTGTTCGATGACACGGGCGACGGCGTTGGCCGCGATGCGACGTCGACCGGACCCGACGGCACCATCGCCGGCCTGACGTTTCTCGACACGCTGGCGATGCCGACGTCGTCCGATCCGGCCGTCCAGGACATGCTGGGCCGGCAGAAGGCGCTCACCGAGCAGGTGGACGAGCTTCGCCGCAAGCGCCCGACCATGCCGGCCGAAGAGTTCGATCGCGAGTTCGAGAAGCTCATCGTCGAGCTCGCGCTCGTCTCGCGGGATGTCAGGCGAAAAACGGGAGGGGGATTGATCCCGTGATGCCGTGTCAATCTGAGATCTGTAATCTGGGAATCTGCAATCTGTGCCCCTATCTGAGAACGTAAAATCTGGAATCTGCAAACGACACAGATTCCCAGATTTCAGATTTCAGATTCCTCCCGACCACCAGTCCACGCGCAGCCGTTCGGGCCGGCGAAAGATCCAGACAGCGGCCAGTCCGGTCAGACAGCCAACCGCGTGCGTCCACAACGTGAACGCGGTGTCGCCCGGCGAGGCGACGATGCGTCCGGCGTGGCCGGCGATGGGCAGCACCATCCAGACAGCGGCGAGCAGCAGGGCCGGTACTTCGATCACATCCGTGAACACCACGAACGGCAGCAGCACGAGCACACGCGAGCGGCGGAACAGTGCGAAATACGCGCCGATGACGCCGGCGATCGCCGCGCCGGGTCCGACGATCGGCACGACGACGCCCGGCGCCGCCCAGGCGCCCGCGAAGCCGCCCGCAATGCCGCAGAGCAGGTAGAACCCGAGGAATCGCGCGTGGCCCATGCGGTCCTCGACGTTTTCGCCGAAAATCCAGAGCGCGATCACGTTTGCGACGAGGTGCAGCCAGCCGTGGTGCAGGAAGAGCGACGTCAGAACCGCCGGCCAGGCGCCCTCGGCGGGCGCGAAGCCAAACGTGAACAGCACGTCGAACCGCGCGTCAGAATCGAGCCGCAGCGTGTACGCGAAGATCAGGACGTTGACAGCGATGAGCGTGACGGTCACCCACGGCGTGGTGCGGGAAGGGATGACGTCGCGAACGGGGATCATGAAACGACGGGCAGCAGATTCTTCACACGTCACTGAGTGTCTATCACAGGTCCCGGCCTCCGCTCTCGGCACATCGTGCCAGGAGCTGCGGCGAGGCGAGCGGCCATGAAGTGCCGCTCCTGTGGGACCGAGATCGCCGAGAAGGCGATCGTCTGTTTTCGTTGCGGGACGCCGACGGACATGCCGGGACCGCCGGCCCGGCCGCGGGCTCGACCTCGACCGCGTGGCCCAGCTGTGGGCGTGCTGGTTCTGATCGTCGCGATCGCGCTCGGCCTCTGGCTCCTGCCGCCGATGCTGGCGGACGGCGCGTTTCCGCAGTACATCGGTTGGGCCGGGCTCGTCCTGGCGGCGGGCCTGGCCGCGTGGCTCCTTCGCCGCCGGAGGTGATCCGGCCATCGTGTAAACTGAGCGGTTGACGCATGCCCGACCCACGGCTGGAAGTTCGCGACGTCCTCGGCGAGCGGATCGTCATCCTCGACCGCATGCCGTTCACGATCGGGCGCCGCGAGACGAACGATCTTCGGCTCGGCGGCAGCGAGGTTTCGCGCGAGCACGCGGAGATCGTGGCCGACAACGGCCGCTTTCTGCTCCGCGATCGCGAGTCGCGCTACGGCACGTTCGTCAACGGCGAGCCGGTCACCGAATGCGAGCTCCGATCCGGTGACCGCGTGCGTCTGGGCCGCGGGGGCGGCGCGGATCTGGTCTTCCTCGCCGCCGGCGACGAGCAGAATCTCTCCAATCGATCGACGACGGGCGCGCGCGACGATTTACGCCAGATTACGGCGCTGCTCGAGGGCTTCCGGGCGCTCGGATCCGGCCGCGTGCTCCAGGAAGTGCTCGCGCTCGTCCTCGACGCGGCGATAGAAATCTCCGGCGCCGAGCGCGCGTTCATCATGCTGTCGGCCGAGACCGGTCTCGAATTCAAGCTCGCCCGCGGCAAGGACAAGCAGACGCTCACCGACAGCACGTTCGCGACGAGCCGCAAGATTCCCGAGGAGGTCTTTCGCGTCGGCAAGACGAAGGTCGTCGCGGATCTGCTCGACAGCGGGTTCGCGGACGTGCACATGGGCACCGTCGCGCTCGGCATCCGTCATGTCGTCTGCGTGCCGTTGAACTACGTGCACTACGTCGAATCGGCCGAAGCCCGCACCGAAGATCGCCGCATCGGCGTGCTGTACCTCGATAGCCGCGAAAAGGGCACGCTGCTCTCCGATGCCACGCGGGCCGGCCTCGAGACGCTCGCGGCCGAGGCGTCCGTGGCGATCGAAAACGCCCGGCTGTACCGCGAGAAGCTCGAGAAGAGCCGCATGGATCAGGAAATGCGGATCGCCGCCGAGATCCAGCAGGCGCTGCTGCCGAAGCCGCGGGCCAGCCTGGGGTTCGTCGAGGCCGCCGCGGCCAGTATCCCGTGCCGATCGATCGGGGGCGACTTCTTCGACTACCTCGACGATCCCGGTTCGACGTTCGGGTTCACGCTCGGCGACGTCGCGGGCAAGGGGCCGCCGGCCGCGCTCATGAGCGCCCTCATGCAGGGCATGTTCGCGTCGCACATGCTGTTGTCGGACGGTCCCGCCGCGGCGGTCGCCAACATGAACAAGGCGCTCTGCCGCCGGGGCCTCGAATCGCGGTTCGTCACGCTGATGCTCGGCGTCATCGGGGCCGACGGCCAGCTGACGTACTGCAATGCCGGCCACAACCCCCCGATCGTCATCGGCAAGGGCGGCATGCGTCATCTCGAAGCCGGCGGTCCGGTCGTCGGCCTGCTCGAGTTCGCGCCCTACGGACAGGAGACCGTGCGGCTCCAGTCCGGCGACACGATCATCATCTTCAGCGACGGCGTGTCCGAGGCGCTCAACAGCGCCGGCGAGGAGTTCGGCGATACGCGCCTGCAGGCGATCGCCGAGCAAATCGGCCAGGCGACCGCGCAGACCATCGTCGATCGCATCGTCTCCGAAGTCCGCACGTTCACAAAGGGCGCCGCGCAGAGCGACGACATCACGGTCATGGTGATTCGCTACCTCGGCGCGGGGATGTAGGTGTCGCGCCGCGCGCTCGCGGGCCTGTGGCTCGTCGCCGGGCTCGTCGTCTTCAACGCCTTCTTCGATCTCTACGTTTCGCGCGGCGCGCGGGAGTACCTGCAGAAGCGCGCGGAGTTCGAGCTGCGCGGCGGATCCGAACCGCACATGGACGCGGTCATGGCCCAGTCGATCCGGGACGGCTGGGTGATGTCCGGCGTCTGGGCCTCGATCGTCGTCGCGGCGGGCTGGACGACCGTCTGGGTCAGGAAAGCGTGAAGGACGTGACGTGCACCCGCTGATTTACGACTGGAACACGGTCGACGCGCCGCCGGATCCGCCCCGGCCGGTGATGCTCGACGACGAAACGCTGCGCGACGGCCTGCAATCGCCGAGCGTCCGCACCCCGACGATCGATCAGAAGCTGCGCATCCTCCACCTGATGGAGGCGCTCGACATCGATTCGGTGGACATCGGACTGCCGGGCGCCGGACCGCACGTGGTGCGCGACGTCGAGCGGCTCGCGAAGGAAATCGTCGCCGCGAAGCTGCGCATCCGTCCCAACTGCGCGGCCCGGACGACGCTCAGTGACATCACGCCGGTGGTCGAGATCTCGCAGCGCGCCGGGATCGCCATCGAGTGCTGCACGTTCATCGGCTCCAGCCCGATCCGCCAGTTCACCGAGGACTGGACGCTCGATTACCTGCAGCGCCTGACCGAAGAGGCCGTCGGGGCAGCGGTGAAGGAGGGTCTGCCGGTCTTGTACGTGACGGAGGACACGACGCGCGCGGACCCGGAATCGCTGCGCCGCCTCTACACGGCCGCCATCCGCGCGGGCGCGAAGCGTATCTGCATCGCCGACACGGTCGGCCACGCCACGCCGGCCGGCGCGCGCGCGGTCGTGCGATTCGTGCAGTCCATCGTCGACGCGGCGGGCGGACACATCGGGATTGACTGGCACGGCCACCGCGATCGCGATCTGGCGGTGGAGAACAGCCTGGCCGCGATGGAAGCCGGCGCGACCCGCCTCCACGGCGCCGCGCTCGGCATCGGCGAGCGCGTCGGCAACACGCCGATCGATGCGCTGCTCACGAACCTGGTGCTCATGGGCTACCGCCAGACCGATCTCACGCGTCTCGGGGAGTACTGCGCGCTCGTGTCAGAGGCCTGCGGCGTGCCGATTCCGCCGAACTACCCGGTCGTGGGCCGGGACGCGTTCCGCACCGCCACCGGCGTCCACGCCGCGGCCGTGATCAAGGCGATCAAAAAACGCGACGTGTCGCTCGTCGACGCGGTCTACAGCGGCGTGCCCGCGAGCCTCGTCGGCCGCGCGCAGGCGATCGAAATCGGACCGCTGTCGGGCCGATCCAACGTCGTCTTCTGGCTCGAAAGCCGCGGCATGGAGGCGACCGACGAGCTCGTCGATCGCATCTTCACGAAAGCCAAGTCGTCGTCGAGCGTGCTGACCGAGGCCGAGGTGCGAGCGGCCGCTGGCGAACGTCCTGGCCGCTCGGAGTAAGACCCGAGGTCCTACTGCTTGGTCAGCCGCTTCTCAATCTCCGGCAGCGATGCCAGCACCACATCGCCGACGATCTGAAGGCTTCTCGCCGAGACGTGATTCAAGTCGTCGTCCGGCGTATGCCACTGGGGATAGTTGTTGAGATCGATGAGGTCGATGGTGGGCACTCCGGCCTTGGAGAACGGGACGTGGTCGTCTTCGATGGCTCCACCCGCGGTCTGGAAGATGCTCCCGTGTCCGAGCTTGTTGGCCTGCGCCCAGACGATGTCGGTGAGCCAGGGGGCCGAGTAGCCGGTCTCGCGATCGATCTTGAGATCTTTCGCGCCGATCATGTCGAAGAGCATCATCGCGCGGATGGACGTCAGGGCGTTCGCCTTGTCGGCGGCCTGGACGTAGTAGCGGCTGCCGTACGTGTTGTCCGGTGAATCGGGCTTGCCGCACTCCGTCCACGTCTTGCAGAACGCTTCTTCGCCGTCGAACCAGACGATCTCGTGCGTGAATTCGCGCGGGTAATCCTTCAGCACGCGCGCGAGCTCGATCAGAAACGCGCCGCTCGAGGCGCCGTCGCTCGCGCCGATGAATTTGAACTCCTTGAAGAGCTTCGTGTCGTAGTGGCCGGTGAAGAGGATCCGGTCGGTCCGCTTGCCCGGCAGGCGGACGATCAAGTTGACCATCTCGACCCTGCCGACCGGCGTCTCGGCCTGAAACGGCTGCTCCTGAACGGTCAGCCCGAGGTCCGACAACTGACGCGTGATGTAGGCGCGCGTCTGCCGCAGCGCGGCCGAGCCGGCCGGGCGCGGTCCGATCGCGACCATCTGCTTCAGATGCTCGAACGCGCGCGCGCTGTCGAACGCGGCCGGTTTCGCGGCCTGACCGCCGGCCGGAGCCGGCGACGCCGATGACGAGGGAAGCTCCGCCGCCCGCGTGCAGTACATGAAGGACATGAAGGCCGTGAAGATCATGAAGAGGGGGAGCGCGAACGTCGCGCGCCTGGTCCTCGGCTGACCGACCGGGACGTGTTTCTTCAGGCCCTTCATGTCCTGTATCCCCTTCATGTCCTTCACCCCTTCAGGTCCTTCACGTGTAGCCGTTTGTCCTTCGGCACGTAATCGCGCCGGTCGGGGCCGATGTAGATCTGACGCGGACGCGCGATTTTCTGATCCGGGTCCCGGAGCATCTCGTCCCACTGCGCGAGCCAGCCCGCCGTCCGGGGAATCGCGAAGAGCACCGGGAACATGTCGACCGGAAAGCCCATTGCCTGATAAATCAGTCCGGAATAGAAATCGACGTTCGGATAGAGCTTGCGGCTGACGAAGTATTCGTCCTCGAGGGCGATGCGCTCGAGCTCGAGCGCGATGTCGAGATACGGGTTCCGTCCGGTCACCGCGAAGACCAGGTCGGCGGTTTCCTTGATGATGCGCGCGCGCGGATCGTAGGACTTGTAGATCCGGTGGCCGAAGCCCATCAGCCGGCCTTCGCCGGCCTTCACCCGCGTGATGAAGTCGGGCACGTGCTTCACCGAGCCGATCTCTTTCAGCATCCGCAGGACCGCTTCGTTCGCGCCGCCGTGGAGCGGGCCGTACAGCGCGGCGGCGGCGGCCGCGAGCGCGACGTACGGATCGGCCTGCGAGCTGCCCACCCCGCGCATGACGCTGGTGCTGCAGTTCTGCTCGTGATCCGCGTGCAGGATGAACAGCACGTCGAGGGCCCGCTCGAGCACCGGGTGCGGCCGGTACTTGAGCTCCGCCATCTTGAACAGCATGTTCAGGAAGTTGCCGGTGAAGCTCAGCTCGTTGTCGGGATAGATGTACGGCCGGCCGATGCTGTGCCGGTACGCGTAGGCGGCGATGCTCGGCACTTTCGCGATCAGGCGAAGGATCTGCAGGCGTCGCGTGTCCTCGTCGAGCACCTTCTTGGCGCCCGGATAGATCGTCGAGAGCAGCCCCGCGGTCGAAAGGAAGATGCCCATCGGATGGGCGTCGTACTGGAAGCCCTCCATGAACTTCTTGATGTTCTCATGCAGCATCGTATGGAGCGTGATGTCCCGCACCCAGTTGTCGAGCTGCGACGGGGGCGGCAGCTCGCCGAACAGGATGAGATACGCCGTCTCGAGAAACGTGCTCTGCTCCGCCAGTTGCTCGATGGGGTAGCCGCGGTAGAGCAGGATGCCCTTGTCGCCGTCGATGTAGGTGATCCGGCTGCGGCACGCCGCGCTGTTCTGGAACGCCGGGTCGTACGTCATCAGACCCACGTCGTCGGGGCCGGCCTTGATCTGCCGCAAATCCATGGCGCGAATCGCGCCCTGTTCGATGGAGACGTCGTACTGCTTGCCGGTCCGGTTGTCGGTGATCGTCAGGGTGTCGGGCATAGGGAATCGCGCTGTCGGTCGATCGTTATCGCGCTATTTGGACCGTTCGTCCTTGTCGGGTTCCGCGTCGGTGCCTTCGACCGTCACGTCCGCCGGATCGGCAGCCACGCGATACTCACCCGACAGCCAGCGGCCCAGATCGATCGTCCGGCAGCGCTCGCTGCAAAACGGCCTCCACGCCGGGTCCGCCGGCCGCTGGCGACAATGCACGCACAGCGGCGCATCGGGCATCACGACATTCTACTGAATTGGGCGGTCGCTCTCTTCCTGGTGGTGACGCACGTCCTTGGCGGAAACCATGAAGATCACGTCCTCGGCGACGTTGGTCGCGTGGTCGCCGATGCGCTCCAGGTGCCGGGAAATCAGGATCAGGTCGAGCGACGGCTCGATGGTGGACTGATCCCTGAGCATGTGGGTGAGCAGCTCCCGGAACACCAGTGTCTTGAGGGTATCCAGCTCGTCGTCGCGGTCGAGCACGGCCTGGGCGAGGGTCGTGTCGCGCCGGACGTAGGCGTCCAGGGCGTCGCGGAGCATGTCCTGGGCGGCGACGGCCATCTGCGGGATGTCGATGAGCTCCTTCACGGGCGGGTGCTGCATGTAGCGGCCGACGGCCTCGGCGATGTTCACGGCGAGATCGCCGACGCGCTCGAGGTCGGTGTTGATTTTCACCGCCGAGACGATGGAGCGCAGATCGACGGCCATCGGCTGGTGCAACGCGAGGAGCTTGAAGCACCGGTCGTCGATTTCGATATGGAGCTGGTTGATCGCGGCGTCACTGACCAGAACCCGCTCGACGAGTGTCAGGTCGCGCTCGACGAGCCCGCGGACGGCCATCCGCACGCGGTCCTCCGCGAGGCCGCCCATTTCGAGCAGACGTCCCTTGAGATGGTCGAGCTCGTCCTGAAAATGCCGGAGGTGGCGTTCGGTCGCCAATCGATGTGCCCTCTGCCCTTTACCTTCTGCCCGTTGCCCTTCTAGACCCTACGGAGCGCCGGTTTCAGGCCAGTTTCCGACGGGTAAATTCCGGGTAACGGGGACGGGGACGGGTTTCGGCTGTGGAAAACTCCGGCACAACGCAATCCGTCCCGGGAGTTTTCCACAAGCCGGAAACCCGTCCCCTTCATTCCGTCTCGATGTCCTCGGCCAGCCGCCGCGGCCCGTCGGACTCCTCGAGGAATTCGCCAATCTGCCGCCGCAGTTCCTGCTGAATCGCGCTGACCGACTTCCGGCCCTCGATGATGCGGAACCCGAATTCGTCGGCCATGGCGCCGTAAGCTTTGATCAACTGCCGCTGATAGTGCCGGAAGTTGTCGTAGATGTCGTCGCCGAGCTTGAGGTCCATGCCCGACTCCCAGTACTCCATGCCGCCGGCCTCGAGCACGCGTTTCGCGAGCGTGTCCGCCTCGATCTTGAGATAGAAGACGAGGTGAGGCGCGATCGCAAAGCCGTAGAGCTTCCGGATCCATTGGCTGTCGACGTCGCGTACGGTGGCGCGGGCGATCGCCGTGTAGATGTAGCGATCGGCCAGCACGATGAATCCGGCCTTGAGGGCCGGGATAATCTCCTTCTCGAGTCTATCGGCGAAGTCGCAGGCGTACAGCAGGACGAACGTCAGCTTGTTGAGCGTGTTGCTCGACTTGGCGAGCGTGATCGTCGGCTGCATCAGCGGCGATCGCGTCCAGCCGGTTTCGATCACCCCGTACCCCTGCACCTCGAGCCATTCGCGCAACAGACGGATCTGCGTGGACCGTCCCACGCCATCGGTGCCCTCGAGCGCGATGATCTTGCCGGGGTAGTTGTCGATGTTGTGGTACGGCAGGCCGTGGCCGTAATAGTGGCCGGATGTGACGCCGCCGTGTGCGCCCTGGTCCTGGTCGGGGGAGGTCATGACGCCTGCCGCCGCTCCATGTTCTCCGACACCAGGAGCCGGAACCGGCGCTGCTGTTCCGTGATGCTGCCGGTCGCGTCCACGACGCTCAAACTGTGCTCGGGCACGATCCGATCGTACTCCTCCAGCACCTTGGACTGGAAGATACGGAAGCTCTCGGTCGGATTGGTGCTCCAGCCCATGTCCATACCCGCCTCGTAGAACTTGAGCTTCACGCGGCGGGCGAGCAGCCGGTCGAGCGAGACGTCGATGGTCACCCGGAAATAGACGGTCAGGTCGGGCCGAACGGCGAAGCTGTAGAGATCGCGTACCCACTGGCGGTCCACGCCGCGGGCGGCGTCACGCGCGAAGGCGGTGAACGCGTACCGGTCCGCCAGAACGATCATGCCCGCTTTGAGCGGCGGGATGATTTTGTACAGCAGCCGGTCCGCGAAGTCCGTCGCGTGCAGCAGGCTGAACGTCATCGGCGTCAGCGTCGTTTTTTTCTTGCCGGCCTTCATCGCGGCCTTGGCCAGCGCCGACGAGTTCCACTCGGTGAAGAACACGCGATGGCCGCTGGCCATCAGCCACTTAGCCAGCAGCGCGAGCTGCGTCGTCTTGCCCGACCCGTCGATGCCTTCGACGACGAACAGACGTCCGGGGTAGGTGTGTGCCGTGGCGAGCGTGTTGAGCATGCGTAGTCGCGTCCTCCGTGGAAGCCATCTCGGCCGGTGCCGCCGCAAATCGGATCGGAGTCTCGAACTCCTCGCTGAGCGGCTCGGCGTGGCGCTGGGCCGCCCAGAGCTCCAGCTCCGCATCGCCCTTCGTCTGCAGCGTGACGGTCAGTCCGGTGTCGTCTTCGGTGACCGCAAGCCGGCTGACGATCTGGGCGTGGCTGCGATCGAGGCCTTCGGCGAGCCGGACCAGCGCCCCCAGCAGGCGAACGGTCGCGCGGTGTTCGCGCGAGAGGTCGCCGAACCCTTCGTGTGATTTCTTCGGGGTGGCCTGCCGATGGTACCGCGCGATGAGACCGATGATCTCGATTTCGTGCGGGTCGAAGCCGCGGAGCTCACCGTGCTTGACCAGGTAATACGAGTGTTTGTGATGGTTGTCGTAGTTGATGTGCGCGCCGATGTCGTGGACGAGCGCGCCGAACTCGAGCCAGGCGCGCTCGCGCGGGCCGAGCGCGTGCCGGTCGCGCGTCGCATCGAAGAGCTGCAGGGCGAGTCGCGCGACCTGTTGCGCGTGCGCCGGTTGATAGCGGCAGCGCTCGGCCAGCTCGACGACGCTCCGCCGCCGCACGTCGGGATAGCGTTCGGCCGTGCGGATGTGAGCGGCGTTGCGCTTGATGTAGTCGAGCACGAGCCCCTCGCGCAGCGCGAAGTCGCAGAGCGTCAGCGACTCGGCGCGCAGTCCCTCGAGGAGCGTATCGAGCAGGATGGCGCCGACGGCCGCGATGTCCGCGCGCCGCGGATCGAGCCCGGGCAGCCTGAGCCGCTCGTCCAGGCTCATCGCGACCAGGCGCTTGCGCAGCTGCTGAATGTCGTCGGCACTCACGGCAAGCCGGCGGAGATCGGCCGTGCCGCCGCGCACGCCGGCCGCGAGCGTGCCGAGCGCGAGGATCGTACCCGACGTGCCGATGACCAGCTGTACGCGCCGGGGGGCAATCGTCGCCAGGTACGCCCGGGTTTCCCGCCGGATGTGCCGCACGAGCCGCCGCTCGTCGGACGGGCTCAACGGATCGCTTTTCGCGAACCGTTCGGTCAGCCGGATGGCGCCCAGCTTGAAGCTGCGGCCCAGCTCCACGCGCGCCGACGTGCCCAGCGTGATTTCAGTGCTGCCGCCGCCCATGTCGATCACGACGGCGGCGCGCCGGCCGGTGCCGATCGCATACGCCGCCGCGAGGTGAATGAGCCGCGCTTCCTCGGTGCCGGAGATGACGCGGACGTGCAGGCCCACCTCGCGGTGCGCCGCGCTGATGAAGTCGGCGCCGTTGTCGGCTTCGCGAACCGCGCTCGTGGCGACGGCCATGATTTCATCGACGCCGTGCGACTCGGCGAGCCGCCGGTATTTGGCGAGCGTCTGCAGCGCCGCGTCGATGTTGGCTTGTGGCAGGCGGTGCTCGGCGAGGGTACCCGCGCCGACGCGAATCATGTCCCGTTCGCGATCGATGACCTCGAAAGACAAATCGGGCCGGATGCGGCAGACGATCATGTGCACGGAGTTGCTGCCGACGTCGATAGCCGCGATTCGCATGTGTTACGCTGGCGTCCTTTGACCGACCGCAGACCGATGGCCAATGCTACCACGTCAATTCCAGCCGGTTTGGCGCGTGTCTTGCAACGCCGTCTGCGGGTTCTCTCGAAAGAGCTCCCGCGCGCGCATCGCGGCGATTCCAAAGGCGTACATCGCGCGCGCGTGGCGTCACGCCGGCTCCGTGAAGCCGTCGCCGCCATCGAAGGCGGCTCCCGCGCCCACGTCCGGACCGCCCGACGTGATCTGCGGCGCGTCACGACGGCGCTCGGGGGCGTGCGGGAGATGGACGTCGCATTGAAACTCCTCACGGAAAATGCCGGCGGCGAGAGCTGGCCCGGCCCGGCGGTGTCCGCAGTCATCCGTCAGTGCGAAGCCACGCGCGAACGCCGACGCAAGCAATTGATCGATGCGCTCGATCGGGTCCATTTCTCGAAGCTGGAAGAAGCCGTCGACGAGTTGCGCGAGTCGCTCGACAGCCGCGCGCGGCTGTCGCGGCCCGCGGGCCATCTCGCCTCCCGCATCCGCAAACGTTCGCGCGAGTTTCAGAAAGCGCTGTCGGCGGCCGGCACGCTATATGCGCCGTTGCCGCTGCACGCCACGCGGCTCGCCGCGAAGAAGCTTCGGTACGCCCTCGAGCTCGCGCAGGATGCCGCGCGGCTGCCGCTCGGCGCGGACCTTCGCCAGCTCGAGGCCCTGCAGACGCTGCTCGGACGCCTGCACGACTTTCAGATCGTCCAGGACCAGACGCAGGTCGCGATCGCCGGCGAGAGCATCGACCGGACGGCGGTGCGGTCCCTCGAAGCCTTCGACAGCGCGATCGAACGGACGTGCCGCGAGCTGCACGCGAAGTTCCTCGCCGTGGTGCCGCGGCTCTCGCGTCTGGCGGATCGCATCAGCCGCGACGTCACGCTCAAGCTCGTCGACCGGACACGACAGCCGATGGCGAGGATGACCGGCCCGCGTGGACCGCGAGACCGGGCCGCGACGGCGGAGACCCGCTGATGGCGAGCCGCGCCGACCGCGGGCGGGCCAAAGCCTGTTCGCTCTATCTCGTCCGGCACGCGATCGCCGCCGAGCGCGGACGACAGTGGCCCGACGACGCCAAGCGGCCGCTCACGCACAAGGGCGCGGCGCGGATGCGTCAGATCGTGATGGGCTTGCGCGAGCTCGGCGTCGAATTCGATCTCGTGCTGACGAGCCCGCTCGTCCGTGCCCGGCAGACCGCGGAACTGCTCATCGCCGGCGCGCGGTCGAAGCCCCCGCTCGAACAGACGGACGCGCTCGCGCCCGGCGAGCCGCCCGTCAAGATCGCGGCCATGCTCGCCAAACACTCAGGCCGCTGCTCGATCGCCCTGGTCGGTCACGAACCGGACCTGGGCGAGCTGGCCGCCTGGCTCGTCAGCGCCCGCGAGCCGTTCGACATGAAAAAGGGCGGCGTCTGCCGGATCGACGTCAGCGCGCTTCCGCCCGCGCGCCACGGACGGGTGATCTGGCTCGCGTCGCCGAAAATGCTGCGCGCGCTCGCAAAATGAGCTGACGTACCGACTGCGTCTCAGACCACCGTCCCCGGCTTTACCACTCCGCCCTTCGGAACGATGATGATGCCATTCCGGATGTAGTACCCGTCGCCATCGGCGTCCTGGATGTTGCGGTCGTTGATGAGGCGGGCGCCGTCGCCGATGCGCGCGTTCTTGTCCACGATCACGCGGTCGAGGTGCGCGTCTCGGCCGATGCCGAGCGGCAGATCCGTGCCATCGTCTTCGTAGTTGTCGGCGCCGAGCAGGATGGAGCGGGTGACCTTCGTGCCGCTCTGGATCGTCGTGCGAATGCCCACCACGCTCGCGTCGACCTCGCAGCTGTCGAGGTAGACGCCTTCGGCCACCAGCGCTTCGTTGATGCGGCAGTTGTGGATGCGCGCCGCGGGCAGAAAGCGCGGGCGCGTGTAAATCGGCCGCGTCGGATGGAAAAAGCTGAACGGCGTCCCCCGGCGCGCGAACATCAGGTTCACGTCGTAGAACGACGTGACCGTCCCGACGTCGGCCCAGAAGCCGCGAAAGAGATAGGGCTGCACCCGGTGCGACCCGAGCGCGTGCGGGATGATTTCCCGGCCGAAATCGACGGCGCGATCGCGCGCGAGCACCTCGTGCAGCACGTCGTGCGAGAAGACGTAGATGCCCATCGAGGCCACGAACGGCTTGTCGAGGCCGAGCAGCCCGGCCGGCGACGGGATCGGCGCGCTCGAGCCCATCTCGGCCAGCCGCTCCGGCTTCGGCTTCTCCTCGAAGCCGACGATTTGACCCTCCGAGTCGAACCGGAAGATGCCCATGCCGGGCGCGTCTTCCTTCGACACCGGTTGCGCGGCGATGGTGATGTCTGCGTCGCGATCGATGTGCGACTCGATCAACTCGGCGAAGTCCATGCGGTAGATGTGATCGCCCGCGAGAATCAGGTAATAGTCCGCGTCGACCTCGCGGAAGTGCCGCGCGGCCTGGCGGACCGCGTCGGCCGTTCCCTGGAACCACTGTTCGCCTTCAGGCGTCTGCTCGGCGGCCAGCACTTCGACGAACCCGCCGGAAAACAGATCCATCCGGTACGTCTGCGCGACATGGCGGTTGAGCGACGCCGAGTTGAACTGCGTCAGTACGTAGATGCGCTGCAGACCGGCGTGCAGACAGTTGCTGAGCGGAATGTCGATCAGCCGGTACTTGCCGCCGATCGGTACCGCCGGCTTGGAACGGTGATGGGTGAGTGGGAAAAGCCTGGTGCCGCGGCCGCCGCCGAGCACGATCGTGAGCACGCGATTCATCCCGCCGGCCATTCTAGTCGAGCGGGGTCAGACCCCCCGTTTGGTGGGGGATTTCGGAGCAATTGTGACCCTGTTACAGAGAGTTTACACACCGGGCTGACAAGTCTGCGATAGTACTTCTCCCCCGCACGGCGCGAGGTCATCCATGCTCACACGCGAATACAGGTCGGAAGGGCACGTCAACCGGTTCACGCTCACCAAGGGTCGCACCGGCTGGGACGTACGCGAAGAGCGGGACGACACCGTCGTGAAACGCGTGAACTACAGCGATTGGCATCGCGTCGAACGCGCCATCCAGGTGTTCGAACTGAAGACCTCCGAGTTCATTACGCCGAAATGACCTCCGAGGTCTTGGCTTACTCGACGAACCGGTAGCCGAGTCCGACGACGGTTTCGATCTGCCGGCCCGCCGATCCAAGCTTCGACCGCAACCGGCCGACGTGGACGTCCACCGATCGCGTCTCGATGAACTGCTCGTAGCCCCAGACGCGCTCGAGCAGGCGATCGCGTGACAGAACCCGGTTCCGATTCTCGACGAGACAGCGAAGCAGCTCGAATTCCCGGCGGGTGAGCCGGATGGGCTCGCCGTCGACCGTGACGGCGACGGCATCGAAGTCCGCGATGAGGTGCTTGCCCCGATAGAGCGCCATGCCGGAGGGGCGGGCGCCCGGTTTTCGCCGAAGAACCGCGCGGACCCGCGCGGCCAGCTCCCGCAGGCTGAACGGCTTGGTCACGTAGTCGTCGGCGCCGAGGTCGAGGCCCGACACGCGATCGGTTTCGCCGGTCCGGGCCGTGAGCATGATGATCGGCAGCGAGGCGGTCGCCGGCCGCGCCCGCAACAGCCGGCACACCTCCGTCCCGTCCACGACTGGCAGGTTCAAATCCAGGATGAGCAGGTCGGGCGGCGCCTCACCGACAGCTTTGAGCGCCGCGTCGCCGCTGGCGACGACGTCCACGCTCGCGTCTCCGGCCCGCTCCAGCGTGTGCTTGATGAGCTGGGCGATGTCTGTTTCGTCTTCGACGACGAGAATCCGGGGTGGCGTGGCCATCAGCACTGACGCCCAAGCCTAGGGATCCCGGGTTTCCCTCTCGTGACATGGCCGTTAAATGTCGGTTACGGCAGTCTGTTACATTGTCGTTACACTGTCGTCGCCAGGGGTCGCCCCTGGGATGGAGTCCATCCTGAAAATCAGCTTTTTCCCCCGTGACGAAGGCTTCTTCGATCTTTTCAACAAGATGGCGGACGAGATCCGCATGGCGGCGGGACTGCTCGAGCAGATGTTCGCGACCGACCCGCCCGACGCCACGAAGGCCGATCTCATCAAGGACGCCGAACATCGCTGTGACGCCCTGACGCACGACACGATCCAGCGGCTGAACCGCACGTTCGTCACGCCGTTCGATCGCGAAGATCTCTACGCCCTGGCGAGCGCGCTCGACGACGTGATGGACGCGATCGATCACGTGGCCGCGCTCGTGCGCATGTACAAGATTCCCTCCGTCCGGCCGGGGACGAACGAGCTCGTGCGGACGGTGACGGCCTCGACCGATCGCATCCACACGGCGCTCGAAGCGCTGGCCGCGAAACGGCCGGTCCATCCGCACGCGGTCGAGATCAACCGGCTCGAGAACGAAGCCGACCGCGCCTATCAGAAAGTGGTGCAGGAGCTGTTCGAGACCGAGTCGGATCCGATCGTCATCATGAAGTGGAAAGAGCTGTTCGACATGATGGAACAGATCACGGATTGCTGCGAGGACGTCGCGAACGTCATCGAAGGCGTCGTGGTCAAGCACGGATAAACGCGTCGTGGATGCCGCGTTCAGCACGATCCTCCTCATCATCGTCGTCGCGCTGATTTTCGATTTCATCAACGGCTTTCACGACGCCGCCAATTCGATCGCCACCGTCGTCTCGACCCGTGTGCTCTCGCCGGGTCAGGCGGTCGCCTGGGCCGCGTTCTTCAACTTCGTCGCGGCGTTTTTTTTCGGCACCGCTGTGGCCAAGACCGTCGGGTCGGGCATGGTGGACCTGGACGTCGTCACCTATTCGGTCATCCTGACGGGACTCATCGGCGCGATTACCTGGAACTTGATCACCTGGTACTTCGGGCTGCCGACGAGCTCGTCGCACGCGCTCTTCGGCGGGTACGGCGGCGCGGCGGTCGCCAAGGCCGGGTTCAGCGCCATCATCGTCTCGGGCTGGACCAAGACGATCATCTTCATCGTGCTCGCGCCGCTCATCGGCCTGTTCGTGGGACTGCTCCTGATGTCCTCGATTTTCTGGCTGTTCCGGGACACGCCGCCGACGCGAGTCGCGCGCGGGTTTCGCACTATGCAGCTGTTTTCGGCGGCCGCCTACAGCCTGATGCACGGCGCGAACGACGCCCAGAAGACGATGGGCATCATCACGGGCGCGCTGGTCACCGGGGGGTATCTGTCGACGTTCGAGGTCCCCATCTGGGTGATCCTGATCGCTCACGCCGCGATAGGACTCGGGACGCTCAGCGGCGGCTGGCGCATCATCAAGACGATGGGCCAGAAGATCACGAAGCTTCAGCCGCCCGGCGGATTTGCGGCCGAAACTGGCGCGGCCGTCGCCATATTCACGGCGACCCACCTGGGAGTCGGCATCAGCACGACGCACACGATCACGGGCGCCATCATCGGCGTCGGCGCGACGCGGCGACTGAGTGCGGTGCGGTGGGGCGTTGCGCGACAGATCGTCTGGGCGTGGATTCTCACCATTCCTGCCTCGGCGACGATTGGCGCCAGCACGTATCTTCTGCTGCAGTTCGTCCGGAATCTCGTGCGCTGACGCTGAGGTCTTACACCTTCCACACCGTCCAGCCGGCAAACAGCAACAGGGCGGCGCCGGCGCCGGCATCCAGCGCCCGTCTCGCCGACGGCTGCGTGAAGAGCTCTCGCAGACGCGCGAACGACACCGCCCACACCACGTGAACGATGAACGCCATGCCGACGTGGATCGCGGCGAGGACACCAAACGCACTCAGGCCCGCCGACGCCGGCAGGAACGACGGCAGGACGAGATAGAACGTGATGATGGGCGGGTTGAGCAGGTTCACCATCACACCCTGACGAAACGGCGAGCCGTCGCGCGCGGGCGTGACCTCGAGACCCGGCATCGCGTTCGCGGCCGGATGCCACGCGCGGCGGAAGCTCGCGACCGCCAGCCACAGGAGATAGCCTGCGCCGGCGAGCCGGATCGCGACCAGGACCGACGGCAGCCGTTGGAGCAGCACGCTCAATCCGAGGCCCGCCGCCACGGCGTGCGTGGAGTTGGCGACCGCCGCGCCGGCCGCGGTGGCGATGCCGTCTCGCGTGCCGCCCGCGAGCGCGCTCCGGATCACGACCGCCGTCGTCGCGCCGGGTGTGATGACGAGCAGGAAGGTGATGGAGACGTACGACAGGACGAGCGACAGGTCGAGGCCGCTCATGCCGCCGATCGGCCGGCCGGAAGACGGACCGTGAAGACGGCGCCGCCGCCCGGCCGGTTGGCGGCCGTGACCCGGCCGCCGAGCAGCTCGACGAGATGGCGGACGATCGAGAGGCCGAGTCCCGTGCCGCCCGGGTCCCGGCTGCGCGAGCGATCGACCCGGTAAAAGCGTTCGAAGATGCGCGACAGGTCGGGTTCGGGAATACCCGGTCCGCGGTCGGCGACGACGATGTCGACCCAGCTGTCCGTCCTGGAGGCGTTCACGTCGATCACGCCGCCTTCCGGACTGTAGTTGCTCGCGTTTTCCAGGAGATTGCGAAGCACATCGTGGAGCTTCGCCGGATCACCGCTCACCGTGAGCCCCGCGTCGATGCCTGACTCGACACGCTGCTGGCGCCCGTCAATCTGATCCTGCATGTCGTGCGCCACGGCGTTGACGATGGCGGCCGGATGGCAATCCGCGCGCTCGAGCGTTTCCTGGCCGGCGTCGAGCCGCGCGAGGCGCAGCAGATCGCGGACCAGCCGCTCCATCCGCAGCGTGTGCCGCGAAATGATGCCGAGAAAGTGCTGCGCTTCGTCGGGCGGCGGCTCGTCGGCGAGGGCCTCGATGTAGCCACGGATCGCGGTGAGCGGCGTCCGTAGCTCGTGCGAGACGTTGGCCACGAAATCCCGGCGCACCTGATCGGCGCGCCGCAGATCGGTGATGTCGTGAAGAACGAGCACCGCGCCGCCGCCGCGCTCGCGCGCCACCGGGACGACGTGCGCGGCGAACGTCTGCCGACGATCGCGATCGAGATGAATCTCGGCGGTGGCCGGCAGGCCCCCGCCGAGCGCGCTGGCGAGCTGGCCCGAGATGTCCGGCTGCCGGACGACCTCGAGATAGTGGAGCCCTTCGGCGATGTCCGGCAGCCGCAGCATCTCGCGCGCTGCCGGGTTCGTGAGCACGAGCCGGCCCGAGGCGTTCAGCAGCACGACGCCCTCGACCATGCCCGTCAGGATCGCGTCCATGTGCGTGCGCTCGCGCGCCATGTCGGCCAGCCGGACGCCGAGCTCGCGCGCGGTATTGTCGAGCGCGCCCGCGACCATGCCTATCTCGTCGGCGCCGTAGTCGCGCGCAGGCTCGCTGAAGTCGCCACCGCGATACCGCCGCGCGGTCTCGGCCACGATGCGGATCCGCCGGTTGAGAAACGCTGACGCGATCCACGTCAGCACCAACGCGGCGCCAAGACCGGCGATGAGGCCGACGACCGCCAGTTGCCGAACCGCGGCCACCCGATCGTCCACCGCCGTCAGCGGCACCGCGATGCGCACGAAGGCGACCGGTCCGCGCGCGACCTTGACCGCCGCGTACAGCGTGCCGACGTCCGTCGTCTGGCTGCGCCGCGACGCGGTGCCTTCGCCCGAGGCCCGGGCGCGCGCGATCTCTTCGCGTGTCGCGTGGTTTTCAACCGACGGCAGGTCGGCGCTCGCCACTTCGGAATCGCCGATCACCCGACCGTCGGCCGCGAGGAGGGTCACGCGCGCGCGGCCGAGCTGACCCAGCCGATCGGCTTCGGCGTCCGGGTCGGGCAGCGTATCGAGGTTCGCGAGCAGGGCCGCGGCGAGCCGCGTCTGGGTGAGCAGACCGCGTTCGATGTCGGCGTACATGCGACCGCCCAGGGAGCGCTCGACGAGCAGCGTGGAGACGACGAGCGCGAGCGACGCCGCGACGAAGACGCTGAGGAACGTGCGGGTCCGAAACGTCACGGAGAAGGCCGCGGCGCGTCCTCGAGCTTGTACCCGAACTGCTTGACGGTCGTGAGCGCCGTCGTAAAGAGCGGGATCTTCTCCCGCAGCCGGCGCACGTGGACGTCCACCGTCCGCGTGCCGCCCGTGTACTGGTAGCCCCAGACATCCGTGAGCAGGAGATCGCGTGACAGCACACGGCCCGAGTGTTCGAGGAAGTACTGCAGCAGCAGGAATTCCTTCGCCGTGAGGCGAACCTCGCGATCCTCGAGCAGGACCTGATGGCGATCGAGGTCGATGCTGAGGGGACCGTACCGCAGCGTCTTCGACGCGCCGGCCGGCCGCTGCGTCCGCCGCAGCAGCGCGGCCACCCGCGCGACGAGCTCCTTCGGACTGAACGGCTTGGTCACGTAGTCGTCGGCGCCCAGCTCCAGGCCGCGCACGCGGTCGGCCTCCTCGCCGCGCGCGGTGAGCATGATGATCGGAATGGCGGCAGTGGCCGCGTCGCCCCGAAGCGCCTGACAGACCAGCATGCCGTCCATGCCCGGCAACATCACGTCGAGCACGACGAGATCGGCCTGCATGCGCCGCGCATGGGCCACGACGTCGTGGCCGGTCGACAGGTGCTCGACGGTATGACCGGCACGCTCGAAATACCGGCGAATGAGATCGGCGATGTCCTGGCTGTCTTCGACGACGAGAACACGGGGCACGGGAGCATCTTACTGAAAAGCGCTCGTCGGGATGGCGGCAGGGCGCTCCAAAAACCGGGCCTGAAGGCTCACGTCGGTACGACAGGTACGGCAGGTCCAAGGAATGAACTGACGCGTGTCATCTTGACTAACAAAGAAGAAGACCAGCGCCAGATCGTTCCACGGACCCGCCGTACCCGTCGTACCGACATGAGCTTTTCAGGCCAGGTGTTACACCTTCGTCAGACTCGAGCCCCGCCCGAGTGACAACAGTGTGACGGCCAGGAGCGAGAGCGCGAGGCCGTTGATCGTCATGACCGTCGGCGCCGAAAACGCGTCGGCGAGCGCACCCGCGACGAGCGCGCCGATCGGGCCGCCCGATCGCAGCGCGACCATGTAGATGCTGATGACGCGGCCGCGCAGCTCATCGGGGACGGTGAGCTGGACCAGCGAAAAGCTGATGGAAAAGACGGCCATGTAGAACATGCCGCAGACGAAGAGGAGCAGCAGGCTGAGCTCGAACGTGCGCGAGAGCGCGAACGAGGCGAGCAGAAGTCCGAGCACGATCTGCACACCGAGAAACGCCGCGCCCATGCGCTTGAACTGGCCGAGCGAGCCGACGATTAGCGCGCCGGCGATCGCGCCGAATCCCTGGAACGCCATGAGCATCGAGAGCCGCGTCTCGGGAGTGCCCACGCCGCCGAGCACGTCCGTCGCGAAGCTCGGCATCAGCGTGATGAGCGGCATCGCGAGGAACGTCGCCACGAAGCCGAGGACCGTGAGCGTCAGCATCAGCCGGTGATCCCGGACGTACCGCAGACCCGTCTTCAGATCGTTGCGAATCGACTGCCGCGTCTTCGCCGGCATGTGCTTCGGCAGGTGCAGCAAGACGAGCGCGATGATGACGATGAAGAAGGAAAGGCCGTTGAGGACGAAGCACCACGCCATCCCGATCGTCGCGAGCACGGCGCCGCCGGCCGCCGGTCCGAGCGCGCGCGAGAGGTTGAACTGCGTCGAGTTCAAGCCGATCGCGCTCGGCAGGTCGCGCCTCGGCACGAGCGACGGAAAGAGCGACTGATATGCCGGACCGCCGAATGCCTGGCCGCAGCCCGAGATGAACGAGAGCAGGAAGATGTACCAGACGGTGACCGTGTCGGTGAAGACGAGCACCGCGAGCGCGAACGCCGAGGCCGCCTGGATGTACTGCGACGTCGTGAGCAGCCGCCGGCGATCGTGTCGATCGGCGATGACCCCGCCAATCAGCATCAGCAGCAGAATCGGCAGCTGCCCGAGGAACGAGTCGATCCCGAGATAGAAATTCGACGACGTCAGCTGGTACACCAGCCAGCTCTGCGCGTACTGCTGCATCCACGTGCCGATCGTGGACCCGAGCGCCGCGAACCAGACGATGCGGAAGTTCCGGTGGGCGAGCGCGCCCACCATGCGGAGATGCCAGCCGCGGGGGACCTCGGGGTCGGTGGGAAGCCCGACTGGCGGCTGCGTGGACAAGCAGGGTGATCTTAAAGCCTGCCCATTGATCGCGCCCGCGGGCTTGGCTATACTCGGCGACGGAGGCGAATAAAAAGCGAAAATATGAAATCCGTCGCCATAAATCGGCTGGAATCGCTGCTTCTGGCCAGCAAGCACGGAGCCTCGCTCGCGCGGTCCCTGCCCGATCAGGCCGGGCGTCCGGGCGTCTCCACGGGCCTGCCGGGACTCGATGCCGCGCTGGGCGGCGGATGGCGCCTGGGGGAAATCTCGGAGATTGTCGGCGCGCGCGCGACCGGCCGGACCTCGGTGCTCGTCCAGACGCTGGCCGCGGCGACAGCGCGCGGCGACATCGTCGGGCTCGTCGACGCCTGGGACCGGTTCGATCCGGTCAGCGCGGCGGCGGCCGGGGTCGATCTCAACCGGGTGCTCTGGATCCGCGGCGCGACGCTCACCGTCGAGCTCGCGCGCCCGGCGGTCCTGCAGCAGGCGGTTCACCGGGCGGTGCGCGCGTTCGATCTGATCATCCGTGCCGGTCTCTTCGGCGTCGCCGTGCTCGACCTGGCCGGCGCCCCGGCGCGTGCGCTGCAGGCGCTGCCGTTCACCACGTGGATGCGGCTGGCGCACGCGAACGAAGGACGGCAGACGGCTGGCCTGCTGCTCGGCGAGATCGCCGTCGGCCGGAGCGCGCGCGGCGCCTGCCTCGAGCTCGACGCCTCGCCTCGCTGGACCGGCACGAGCCCGCAGAGCCGACGCTTCAGCGGCTTCAAACTGGGTGGGACGATCAAAATCGATCTATCGGTTCATCGGTGGGCAATAAAGGGATCGGGTAATCGGGTAATTGAGCAATTGAGCAATTGAAACGATCAATACCCAATTACTCAATTACCCGATGATTTTTATGTTTTGTTGCCTCGTTTCCGATCCCTCGAGTCCGATGGTGCCCGGCGCGCTCGAAGCGGTCGCACGCGCGTGTTCGCCGCGGCTCCAACGATACGGAGTGCCCGGCACGGGAACGCCGGCATCGCATTCGACGCGCGCGGGCTCGCGCGGGTGATCGGTCCGCCGGCCGAGATTGCCCGCGAGGTAAGCCGCGTCGCGGCCGAGCATGGGATCGTGGTGCGCGTGGCGCTGGCCGGGACGACGACCACGGCCTGGCTCCTGGCGCATGCTCGATCCGGCGTCACGATCGTCGCGCCAGGCGAAGATGCCGCGGTACTCGCGCCGCTGCCGCTGGGGTGGTTGGGGGCGCTGACAGAGCAGGCCGAAGGCCAAAGGCCGAAGGCCGAAGGGCAGGCCCCCGCCTTCGCTCCTGCGAGCTTCGGCGGGCAAGCAGGCCCAAGGCCCAAGGCCCAAGGGAGGACTGAAGGGCAGACATCGACGACGAGGCCTCAGTCATCCGCTAGTGCTTCGCGAGTCGCGCGGGCGCGCAATTACCGGATCGCACCAGGCCCGGCTGCCGACGATGCCCCAATGCGTTCGTCCCTTCGGCCATTGGCCTTCGGCCTTCGGCCTGATCTTCAAGACGCCCTCGCCATCTTCGAGCGTTGGGGCCTCCGGACGCTGGGCGATCTCGCGCGGCTTCGTCGAGCCGATCTGCATGCGCGGCTCGGTCCGCTCGGCGTGCGGTTGCACCAGGCCGCGATGGGCGAAGACGCGTCGCCGCTCGTCCCCATGGAGGAGCCGCGGCCGTTCGTCAGCCGCCTCGAGCTCGAATGGCCAATCGACGGTCTCGAACCGCTGTCGTTCGTTCTCGCGCCGGCAATGCGATTCGCTCGGATCGGTGCTCGAGCGTGCCGATCGCGGCGCGGTGGCCGTCACGACCCGGCTTCGGCTGGTGACACGAACCGAACATGTGAGGACGTTGCACCTGCCGTCGCCCATCCGCGATCCGCGCACGCTTCGAACGCTGGTGCTGCTCGATCTCGAGTCGCATCCGCCGCCGGCCGCCATCGACGTCGTCACGCTCGAGCTCGACGTGGCGCCGGGGCTGATCGTCCAGGGCACGCTGCTCACTCGCGCGCGGCCGTCGCCCGACGACCTGGCGACGCTCACATCGCGTCTCTGCGCGCTCATGGGCGACACGCGCGTCGGCGCACCCGCGCTCGTCGATACCCATGACGAGCGGCAATCGACGATGGCGGCGTTCCTGGCGGGAGGCGGAAGGCCGAAGGCCAATGGCCGAAGGCCGAAGCCCGCAGACGGAGCGACCCAGGCTCAGGGAACTGCTTTTGTGCCTTGTCTTCGCCGCTACCGATTACCACTCGCGGTCACCGTTGAAGTCGAACGGGGCCGGCCCGCGACGGTGAGGTCCACCGCTCGTGGCATTCCGGGTGGTGACGTCGTCAACGTCGCCGGTCCCTGGCGGACGTCAGGCTGGCTGGTGGGCGCCGGCGATCGAGCAGGACATGGGATCGCGACGAGTGGGACGTCGAGCTCGTGTCGGGCGGGTGTTACCGGCTCGTGAGGGATCGGGTCACGGGACGATGGGAGATTGACGGAGAGATGGATTGATCGCGTGGAAGTGTGGCGCGCCATCTGGCGCGCCCCTCGCGAACGGAGCGGGGCAGCGGGGCCCCCGCGAGTGAGCGAGCAGGGGAGTCCGAGGGGCGAAGCCCCTCGGTAAGTATTCGTGCCGTATATCGAGCTGCATACGTCGTCAGCATTTTCATTTCTGGATGGCGCCTCTCTGCCCGGCACGCTCATCGACCGCGCCGCAGAGCTTGGCTATCCCGCGCTGGCGCTGCTCGATCGTGACGGCGTCTACGGCGCGCCGCAGTTCTATCGCGCCGCGAAGGCCGCCGGAATAAAGGCGATCGTCGGCGCGGAGCTGACGATCGGCGCGCCGTTATCAGGCCCCGCCTTCGCCGAGGCTTCGGCGAGGCAAGCACGTCCTCAAACTATCGACGCGCCGGGCGGCCGATCCAAACTTGGGCCTGGGGCCTTGGGCCTTGGGCCTGCACTTCGGCCTTCGCCCTCTGGCCTTCGGCCTGCTCCCTGGACCCTCCCTGTCCTCGTCGCCAGCGCCGAGGGCTACCGGAATCTCTGCCGCGTGATCACGCGCGCGAAGCTGCGCGCGCCCAAGGGCGAGTCGGCGATGACGCTCGAGGATTTCGCCGGCCAGACCGCGGGGCTCATCGCGCTCGCCGGCCGGCAGGTCCTGCACGCCGGGCGGCATGGCGTCGGGGGACTCGTGGATCGGATCGTCGGCATCTTCGGCCGGCAGCAGGTCTGGATCGAAGTGCAGCGTCACTTCCGCCGCGACGAGCAGTCGGATTTGCAGTCGCTCCTCGATCTCGCCGCGGCGTTTCGCGTGCCGGTCATGGCGTCGGGCGGCGTGCGGTTCGCGACGCCTGACTACCGGCCGCTCTACGATGTCTTCACCTGCCTGCGGCACAAGACGACGCTCGCCTCGGCGGGGCGGCGGCTGTCGGTGAACGCCGAGCGGTATCTCAAACCGCCGGAAACGATGGCGCGGCTGTTTTCAGATGTGCCGCAGGCGCTCGCGGGGACCGAAGCGCTGGCGGAGCGGCTCGAGTTCACGCTCGCCAATCTCGGCTACCGCTTTCCGGAATATCCGGTGCCGGCGGGCGAGTCGCAGTCGTCGTTTCTGCGCCGCCTGGCGCAGGTCGGCGCGCGCGATCGCTACCGGCCGTATCACGATCGCGCCCGCGCGCAGATCGCGCGCGAGCTCGATCTGATCGAGCGGCTCGATCTGGCCGGCTACTTCCTCATCGTCTGGGACATCGTCAATTTCTGCCGGCAGCAGGGGATTCTCGTGCAGGGCCGCGGGTCGGCGGCCAACAGCGCCGTCTGCTACGCGCTCGGGATCACCGCGGTCGATCCGGTCGGCATGGAGCTGCTCTTCGAGCGCTTTCTCTCGGAGGAACGCGGCGAATGGCCGGACATCGATCTCGATCTGCCGAGCGGTGACCGCCGCGAGCGCGTGATCCAGTACGTCTACGAGCGCTACGGCAAGCTCGGCGCGGCCATGACGGCCAACGTGATCACGTATCGCGGCCGGAGCGCCGCGCGCGAAGTCGGCAAGGTGTTGGGCCTCGCGGAGAAGGAGATCGACGCCCTGGCGCGCATGATGAGCCAGTTCGAGTTCGTCGATCCCGAAGAGACGCTCGCACGGAACATGCGCGAGACCGGCATCGATCCCGACAACGAGCGCTATCGGTGCTTCGCGAAGCTCTGGTGCCAGATGCAGGACCTGCCGCGCCATCTCGGCCAGCACTCGGGCGGCATGGTTGTCTGCCAGGGCCGGCTGGACGAAGTGGTCCCACTCGAGAACGCGGCGATGCCCGGGCGCGTCGTCGTGCAGTGGGACAAGGACGACTGCGCGGATCTCGGGATCGTGAAGGTCGATCTGCTGGGGCTCGGGATGATGGCGGTGCTGGAAGAGGCGCTGGTGATTGTCAATGACAGTGAAGGCCCAAGGCCCAAGGCCCTAGGCCCAAGGGAAGAGCAATTTCGAACTTCGAACTTCGAACCTCAAACTACGGACGCTGACCGGTCGACATCCGACATTAGTCGAACCGAGACAAGCGATCTTCTTGGGCCTGGACGCTTGCCCGCCGAAGCTCGTCAGAGCGAAGGCGGGGGCCTTGGGCCTGCCCTTCGGCCCAAACTCGATCTCGCGCATCTGCCGCCTGATGACCCGCTCGTCTATCGCATGCTGCAGCAGGCCGACACGATCGGCGTCTTTCAAGTCGAGTCGCGCGCGCAGATGGCGACGCTGCCGCGGCTCAAGCCGCAGCACTTCTACGATCTCGTCGTCGAGGTCGCGATCATCCGGCCGGGGCCGATCGTCGGCAACATGGTGCATCCGTACCTGGCCCGTCGGCGCGGCGACGAGCCGGTCACCTACGCGCATCCGCTGCTCGAGCCGGTGCTGAAGCGGACGCTCGGCGTGCCGCTGTTCCAGGAGCAGTTGTTGCGCATGGCGATGGTCGTCGCCGGATTCAGCGGCGGGGAAGCCGAGGAGCTGCGGCGTGCGATGGGGTTCAAGCGCTCGGTCAAGCGTATGCAGCAGATCGAAACGCGTCTCCGTGCCGGGATGGAAGCGAACGGCATCACCGGCGCCGCGGCGGATCAGATCGTCCAATCGATCACGTCCTTCGCGCTCTACGGCTTCCCCGAATCACACGCCGCGAGCTTCGCGCTCATCGTCTACGCGAGCGCGTATCTCAAGGCGCACTTCCCGTCGGCGTTCTACACCGCGCTCCTCAACAACCAGCCGATGGGCTTTTACCACCCCGCGACGCTCGTCAAGGACGCGCAGCGCCACGGCGTGCGCTTCTCGCCGATCGACGTGCAGGTCTCCGACTGGACCTGCCGCGTCGAGGACGACGGGAGCGTCCGGTTGGGTCTGATGTATGTGAGAGGGTTGAGGGAAGACGCTGGGAGACGGATCGCTGAGGCGAAACTTCGAACGTCGAACGTCGAACTTCGACACTTCGGACGAGCGTTCGGCCTTCGGCCTTCGGCCCTCGGCCTTTGGCCTTGCACGCTTCTCCTCCATCGACGACCTCGTGCACCGGACCGCACTTCGCCAGGAAGAAGCCCGGACGCTTGCCGAGATCGGCGCCCTCGCCTCGTTCGGCGGCGATCGGCGGTCGGCGCTGTGGCAGGCGGAGCGGGCGGGACGTCCGGCCGGGCCGCTGCTGGATGGGGAAGGGGACGGGTCTCCACCTGTGGGAAACTCCGATGACCCGATGCACACGCATTCATCGACAAAGTCATCGGAGTTTTCCACAGGTGGAGACCCGTCCCCTTTGCCTTCGATGTCCCTCCTCGATCGTGTCCGCGCCGATTACGACGGCACGGGACTCACGATTGGTCCGCATCCGATGGCGCTCGCGCGTCCGTCGCTCGCCACGCGCGGTGTCCAGCGCGCGTCGGATCTGCCGCGCGGACGGCCCGGCCGGCGCGTTCGTGTCGCTGGTGCGGTGATCACGCGTCAGCGGCCGGGAACGGCGAAGGGTTTTGTCTTTCTGTCACTCGAAGATGAGACCGGCATCGCCAACATCATCGTCAATCCCGACGTATTCGCGATCTACAAGCGCGTGATTGTCGACGAGCCATATCTCTTGGTGGAGGGGACACTGCAGAATCAGGACGGCGCGGTGTCAGTAAAAGCAGATCGGGTCGAGGGGCTCAAGCACACAGGGCCCGCCGTCGAGTCGCACGATTTTCACTGAGGCTTCTGAGCGCTCGAAGAGGCGCAAAGGCTCAAAGGCGAAAAGGCGAAAGGGCCGTCCGAACCACCGGAACCCAGGCACCTCGGAACCTCGGAATCCCGTCGAACGCCGGAACGCTTCGGAACCTCGGAACCTCGAACCGGAACCCCGGAACCTGCAGCGATAGCGCTACTTCTTGTAGATCGTCCCGCCCTTCATGACGAATACGACGCTCCGCAGCTTCGTGATGTCCCCCAGCGGATTTCCTGACACGGCCATAACGTCCGCCTCATAGCCGGGCGCGAGCGTGCCGATCTGTTTCTCGAGCCCCATCGACTCGGCCGCGAGCGAGGTCGCGCTGATGATGCCGTCCATCGTGGACTGTCCTTCCTGCACCCTCGCGATGATTTCGCGCGCGTTCTGGCCGTGCGCGCCGGCGACCGCGTCCGTGCCGAGCGGCATCTTCACGCCGGACTTGAGCGCGCGTTTGAACATCTCGCCCTTCACGCCCACCGATTTCTCCATGAACGCGAAGCCCGCCTCGTCGTAACTCCCCGACCCGAGGAACTTCGATTTGTTCTCGATGTAGTTCTGGAGCACGAGGCCGATGTTGGGGTCGAAATACGTTCCCGCGTCCTTCATCATCTTGAGCGCTTCGTCGCTCGCGTAGGCGCCGTGCTCGACCTGCGTGCAGCCGGCCTTCACGACCCGGATGATCGCTTCGGCGGCATGCGCGTGCACGAGCGTCCGCAGCCCCTGCGCCTTCGCCTCGCCGCAGACCGCGTCGAGCTGCTCCTGCGACATCGTCGGCGCGCCGCCGGTGCGGATGCTCTCGGACGCGAAGATCTTGATCACGTCGGCGCCGTTGGCTTTGAGCTGCCGCACACGCTCGCGAAGCTGTTCGGGGAGCGTCGGCGCGTTGCGCGGGCCCGCCTGGATCTGACCCAGCGACGTGAGGATGCGCGGCCCGACCAGCTTGCCGTCCGCGATCGCGTCCCGGAGCGCCTTGTCGCCGCCATTGCCGACGTTCTGGACCGTCGTGAAACCTGCTTCGAGCGTCGCCTTGAGATTGGCGGCGATGGCGGCCTGTGTCTGCTCCGGCGTTTCCCGCGGCTGGCCCTCACGGACACCGTAGAGTCCATTCGGCTGGAAGTGCCAGTCGACGTGCGTGTGGACGTCGATCATGCCGGGCAGGAGCGTCGTGTCGCCGAGGTCGTGCGTCACAGGGCCGGACCGCTGATCGACCTTCACGATCTTCGACCCCTGCACTTCGACGACGCCGTTCGTGATGGTCTTGCCGCGGCCGTCGAGGACGCGAGCGGCGCGGATGGTGATGGAGGATGGAGCTGACTGTTGATCGATCGATGCGCGGACGGTGATCGCCGCAACGAACGCCAGCGGCAGCGCCGCGGCAGCGAGACGAACGAAATCCGGCGACAGACGAGGCATGGCGATTCCTCCGGAACGGTGGCAGGGTAGCATGGCTGAGGCCACCGAATCGGTCGGCGTGGTTCCCGTCCGGCCGGCCATCCGCCGCTATACTGACTTACGCCATGCGATCGGTCGCCGACGATTTGCGAGCGGAGAGCCGGCGGCGCGCCGCTGATCTTACGCCGGAAGCCCGAATGGAACAGGCGCTCGACCTCGGCGACGCCGACGTCGCCGCGCTGTGCGAGGCCCGTCAGCTCTCGGCACTCGACGCCAGGGCGCTGATCCGGCACCACCGGCGCGTCGGTCGCAGGCCCTCGCGCGCCCACGATGGCTGACCCGCCGGTGCTGGTTGACCAGGTCGCCGATCACGGGGCGTACCATTCGCGCTCATCGGCGCGGCCAGCTCGGTCGCAGCGGCGGAGACGACGAACAGCGCGACCGCCATCAGTCGAGACGCGGCCGAAACCTGCGGTGGATGTGATGCCTCCGGAACGGAAGGGGGGTAGTACGGCACTGTGCCGGCGCCACACGCCCGGAGCTGCTGCCCGTTCCCGGAGCTACAATGCGGGCATTCCACGGTAAATGGTGCCGCCAATATTCGTTGGGCTGTCCACGCTTCTTCTGGTCCTGTTCATCCAGCAGCCTGCATTCCGCGCGCGGACGGAAACCGTGAGCATCTACGCGACGGTCCGGGGCGGGGACGGGCGCCTCGTCCCTGACTTGGAACAGCGGGATTTTCAGGTATTCGACGATGGCCGGCCGACTGAGATTACTGTGTTTTCGAACAAGCCTCAGCCATTCAGCGTGGCCGTAATGCTCGATGTGTCGGGCGGCGCAATGCGGGTCGTTCGGCTGCGTGATGCAGCTGCGAGCTTTATCGACGCGCTACGGCCAGAGGATCGCGCCGTGATCGGGTCGTTCGTGGGCTTCGAAGTGGCCACCGGTCCGCCCAAACCAACGAGCGAGAAGACGGTCTTGCGTCGAGTACTGCGCGAGGAAATGTGGCCAACTCTCCAGAGCACGCCATTGTGGCAAGGCATCGACGCCGGAATGACCGGCCTCGACGGCGAAACCAGCCGGCGGGTCGTGCTCGTCATGACGCGGGGAAGACACTGGAGCCCGGCCGACGGTCATCTTAGCCCCGGATGGCGCCATAGCCTCGGTCAGGTTCTCGAACGCGCGATTGCCGAAAGTGTGATGGTTTACGCGGTCGCGCTCGAGGGCTGGCTGATTCGCGGTGAGCTCAACATCCTGACCGACGCGACCGGTGGCGGCCGTATGGAAGTACCGGACGACGCCGACCTTCCAGCCACGTTCGCCCGTATCGCCGAGGAACTACGTCATCAGTATCTCATCGGATTCGTCCCGCGGATCCTCGATGGCAAAACACACCGGATTGAGGTCCGGCTGAATCGACCGGATGCCACCGTTCGCGCGCGAAGCCAGTACGTCACTCCGAGCGTCCGATGAAGGCCGCGGTCCTGGGTGCGCTGCTAATTGCGGCGGCTTTCGCCCGCGAGAGCGGCATCGACGAGGCCGAGCTCATTCACATCGACATCGGTGTCGTGCGGAACAACGCCGAATCGGTGGCTGGTCTGATTCAAACCGACTTTGATCTTCTGGTGGACGGCCAGCCGCGCGCGGTTGAAACCTTCTCGTCCGCTCGCCGGCCGGTAGCTCTGGTGCTCCTGCTCGACGTGACCGGAAGCATGTACCTCACGCACACAACATATCGATTCGGGCAATCCTGGTCGTCTCCACTGCAGTCGGGTGACCGCGTGGTCGTCGGCAGCATCGCTCGGCCGCTACGATTGGGTACGGTGTTTAGTGATGACCGGCGTGTGCTCCAGAAGTGGGTCGACGAGGCGTTTCGCCGGCCACTGGAAGAGCGGTCAGGCCCCTCTCCAGTCTGGGACGCTGTCGACCAGGCCATAGGTACGCTCCGGGCCGAGGCTTTGGCTCGGCAAAGCGTGATTGCGGTGACGGACGGTATGTCGACTGGCAATGCCGTTGGATTCAACGATCTTGTCATGCGTGCCATCGCAGCCGGCGTGTCCGTCAGCGTGGTCTACGCATCCCTGGGCAAGAGGGTGTTGACCGTTCCCCAGAACCAAGGGGCGGATGTGGAGATTCGGGCTGAGCCGGTGCTGCTTAAACTCGTCGACGAGACCGGCGGCCTGTTCCGCGATTCAGGTGAAGGGCCATATGCGAATCCCGAACCTCACGTCGAGAAGATCATCCGCTGGCTGCACGAAGGCTACGTCGTGGGTTTCTCTCCGCCGGTTCGTGACGGCAAGATGCACAAGATCGACATCAAGGTGAAGCGACCCGGATTGGTCGTGCTCGCTCGCAAGGCGTTTCTCGCACCTGCGCCGCCGGCCTCGAAGCCAGATTGAAGGGGCCTCCCCAAGCTTCCCGACTTTCGGGCTTCCTGCATTTCCCGCCTTCGCCAGGGCTTCGGCGTGCAAACAGGGGCATCCGGCTCCGTCTATGATCCCCCCCGGTGCGGATCGTCTTCCTCGGCTGCGGCTTCATCACCGGAGTGCACAGCCGCCACCTCAAATCGTTCACACCCCCGATCGTCCGCGGGTATGCGAGTCGCGATCGCGCCCGGGCGGAGACATTCTGCCGGCGATACGGCGGGGAAGGCATTTACGCGAGCTATGACGACGCGATCGCCGACCCAAAGGTGGATGCCGTCGTCGTCGCGGTGCCGCCGCGATTCCATCTCGATCTGACGCTGAAGGCCCTGCGCGCCGGCAAACACGTGCTCGTCGAGAAGCCGGCGTTCCCGCGCATGGCCGACTACGAGCAGGTCCGGGTCGAGCGCGACCGTGCGAAGCGCGTCGTCATTGTCGGCGAGAACGATCACTACAAACCGCTCGCCGTGAAGCTGCGGCAGCTTCTCGCCGCCGGCGCCATCGGCGAGATGGTCTTCGGGCACTTCGTGACGATCGTGCGCCGCCTCAAGACCGCCAACGACTGGCGCAACGACGAAGACATGGCGGGCGGCGACGCCTTCTTCGAAGAGGGCATCCACTGGCTCCACATCGCCGGCAGCCTGGGGCCGAAGATCACCACGATCCAGGGCTACCGCCCGTCCCTTTCGGCCGCGAGCGACGACCCGCACGACCGCCGGGCTAAAAGCATGCTCGTCGCGTTCCGATATGACAACGGGGCGGTCGGCGCGCTGTACTACTCGCGCGAGATCCCCTCGCTCCTGAAAGGACTGCGGTTGTCGAAGCTGTACGGGCGGAAAGGCGTCATCTCGTTCGAATCGAACGGCGCCGTGATCCTTGTGCGCGGGCAGGGGTTGCCGCGGATCATCGTTCCGGGACTCCGCGACATCCGCGGCTACCGCGCGATGTATCGTGACTTCATCGCGGCAATCCGGGACGGGCGCGCGCCGGAGATGTCCCTCGAGCGCGCGATGGAGGACCAGCGGCTGATGGATCAGGTGTACGCTCGGCAAGCCGAAAGCCACTTGATTTGACGTGGTAATGCAGCACGAACGGTTCGACATCGTCATCGTCGGCAGCGGCGCCGGTGGGGGAACCATGGCCCACGCGCTGGCGGATACCGGCGCCCGCATCCTGGTCGTCGAACGCGGCGAGGTCGTACCCAGCGAAGACGAGAACTGGGACCCGTCGGCCGTCTGGCAGCAGCTCCGCTATCGCACCACCGAACACTGGCTCGACGGCGACGGCCGCGACTTCCGGCCGTACATGCACTACGTGGTCGGCGGCAACACGAAGTTCTGGGGCGGCGTGCTGTACCGGTTCCGGCGCCAGGACTTCGAGGCGACCGAACATCTCGACGGTGTTTCGCCCGCCTGGCCGATTTCGTACGACACGCTCGCCCCGTACTACGACCGCGCCGAGTGCATGTATCAGGTGCACGGCCAGCACGGCATCGATCCCACGGAGCCGCCCCGAGGGCCATTTCCCCATCCGCCGATTGCCCATCAGCCACGGATGTCGCGAATGGTCGAGGAGCTCCGCGGTCAGGGTCTGCACCCCGCTCCGCTGCCGCTCGGATTGCTACGGCCGGGCGAGCCCGGCGGGTGCATGTTGTGCCGCACGTGCAACTCTTTTCCGTGCCGCATCCGGATGAGAAGCGATGCCGAGACGTGCGGCATCGTTCCCGCGCTCTCGCGCGAGAACGTGACGATGTGGACCAACGCGCGCGCGGAGCGACTGGTGACGAATCCGGCCGGCACGCGCATCATGGCTGTCGAGATCGTGCGGGATGGCGAACGCCGTCAGGTCGAGACGCCGCTGTGCATCATCTCCTGCGGCGCCGTCAACTCCGCCGCGCTGCTGCTGCGTTCCGCGACCGACCGGCATCCGAACGGGCTCGCGAATTCGTCCGGGCTGGTCGGCCGTCGATACATGGCGCACCTGGCGACGATGATGCAGGGCGTCGATTGGGGGAAGAACCCGGACGTCTTTCAGAAGACGCTCGCCATCAACGACTTCTACCTGCGCGGACGGTACACGCCGTTCCCGCTGGGGCAGATCCAGTCCCAGGGCCGCACGGCCGCGGTCATGGCCAAAGCGGTGGGCGACATGTGGGTCTACAAAGGCATCGAGATGCGCCGCATCCCGCTCTGGGCCTACGAGCAATGGGTGTCGCGCGCGACCGACTGGCTCGCGATGACGGAGGATCTACCCGACACGGAGAGCCGGGTGACGCTGGCGCCGGACGGCCGGATCGTCCTCGACTATCGGCCGAACAACGTGCGCGCGCACACGATGCTCGTCGAGGAGCTTCGACAAATCCTGGCGCGGCTCGGCTGCTGGTCGCCCCGCGTGTTCGCGCACTCGGTCGGCGTGCGCAACACGACGCACCAGTGCGGCACGCTGGTGTTCGGCACCGACCCACGCACGTCGGTGCTCGATCCGTTCTGCCGGTCGCACGACGTCGAAAATCTGTTCGTCGTGGACGCGTCGTTCTTTCCCTCGTCGGCGGCGGTGAATCCCGGGCTGACGATTGCCGCGCAGGCGCTGCGGGTTGCGGAGCACATTGCGGGGACGGGTTAGTTTTCGACGAATCTGTGGAAAACTAACCCGTCCCCATGAAATCGTTCAGCCACGTCGGCCTCACCGTTTCGGATTTCAACCGCACCGTGAAGTTTTACTGGGAAGTGTTCGGCTGTCCGCTGGTCGGCGTCGCCGACACGCCGCCGGAGCGGGTGCGGACGTTTTTCGGCGTCGACGCGCCGGCGCCTTCGTGCAAGATCGGCTGGATTCGCGTTCCCGGAGGCGGCGTCCTCGAGATCTTCGAGTTCCGGCCCGCGCAGCCGTCGATCGCCGTGCCGTGGAACCGGATCGGCCTGACGCATTTCTCGTTCAACGTGCGGAACACCCAGCGCTGGTACGACTACCTCGTCAGCAAGGGCGTCGAGTGCGTCAGCAAACCGGAACGATCGCCGCGCGGCCACACGTTTTTCTTCGCGCGCGACATGGACGGCAACCTGATCGAGTTGATGGACCTCGGGCACATGTACTACGTGCTCGGCTGGCTGGGTCCGCTCGGCGGGTGGCTGTTCAGGCGCGGGATGTACAAGCAGGTACTACGCGTAAGGGCCGGAGGCCAAAGGCAAAAGGCAAAAGGGCACAAACCGTACATGGCTGCCGTCGGCCACGTCATCTATCTCCACGGCTTCGCGTCGTCGCCGGCTTCGTCGAAGGCCGTCCGGTTCGAGCGGGAACTGGCGCGGCACAACGTTTCCTTCGCGTGTCCGGATTTCAACCAGCCGTCGTTCGAAGATCTCACGGTCACCCGCATGCTGGATCAGACGCGTGATGCCGTTGGTGCGGCCCCACGCGGTCCTGTCGCACTCATCGGCTCGAGCCTTGGCGCGTTCGTGGCCGTGCACGCGGCCGCGCAGCATCGCGCCGTGGACCGGCTCGTGCTGCTGGCGCCCGCGCTCGACCTGGGCGACGGTCCCCAGGGTGCGAACGTCGACGAATGGCGGCGCACCGGCCGGCTGGGCATCTTTCACTACGCGTGGAACGAACATCGCGACGTCAAGTTCGCACTGTACGAAGATGCCGCCAGGTACGACGCCTTCGGGCTGGACCTCCAGATACCCATCCTCGTTTTCCAGGGCACGCGGGACGAGTCGGTCGATCCGCGCATGGTCGAGCGCTGGGCTCGCACGCGCCCGAACGTCGATCTCCGGATGGTTGACGACGAGCACCAGCTCGGGAAATCGATGGACGAGATCTGGATCGCCTGTGAGATGCTTTTCGGTTTGAGTCCCGGCCGGCCGTTTATTCTCTGAGAGCGGCCAGAGGATCGATTCTCGTCGCTCTTCTCGCCGGCATCCACGCGGCAAATGCCGCCAGTCCCACGAAGAGCCCGCAGACGGCCGCGAGCGTCGGAGGATCGCTCAGGCTGACCTGATAGATGACGCCGACATGTTTGCCGCGCACGAGGTAGACGGCATCGCCGATCAGCCGCGCGGCGACGAGTGCAATCGCGAGCCCGGCGCCGACGCCGATCACCGTCAGCGCGACCGATCGCGAAACCGCGAGCCGAAGGATCGACCGCGGCGTCGCGCCGAGCGCGATCCGCAAACCGAACTCGGCGATTCGCCGGGTCGTGTCGTAGGCCGTCGCGCCATACACGCCGATCGCCGCTAGCAACACCGCGAGCCACGCGACGCAGGACACGAGCAGGAAATTGAAGCGATCGGATCGATACGCGTCCGTCACGCGCTGCTGCATCGTCGTCGCGCCGTAGACCGGCACGTCCGGATCGACCGCGCGCACGGCCTGCCGGAATGCATCCAGCCACCCGCTTGTTCCCGGAACGACGGCGGCGAGCACCGTCACAGCGGGCACGGGGTTCTGCGCCAGCGGCAGGTAGATGCAATCGAAGGCCACCTCGTCGATCCCGACCTCACGCGTGTTCTCCACGACGCCGACGATCTCGACGTCTCCATCCGGCACCGCTGCGACGGTACCGCCCTCGAGAAACGTCAACCGCTGACCGATGGGATCGCGCCCTTCGAAGTAGCGGCGTGCCAGGTTGAGATTGATCACGGCGACGCGCGGGCCCGTGGAGACGTCAGACGCCTGGAGATCGCGCCCGGCGAGGCGGCGGATGCCAAGCAGACCAGCATATTCGGGCGAGACGACATGGATCGATCCATGAGGCGGCTCGGTGGTGGCCGGCGCCGGTTGGCCAGCCGGTACGAACGCCCGCCAGGCGCCGCCCGCGAGCGGTGTTCCGTTGGCCAACGCAACGGTCGTCACGCCGGGGATGGCCGCGATACGGCGCGCCAGCTCGCCGTGCACGTTCAGCAGTTCCTGGCCGCCGCGGTAGCGATCGCCCCTGAAGAGCGCGCGGAACGTCCAGACGTTGTCCGGCGTGAACCCGAGCGGCACCTGATTCAGCCGGAAGAAGCTATTCGTGAGAATGCCGGCGCTCGAGAGCAGCAGAAACGCGAGCGTGACCTGGATGGCAAGCAGTCCGCTTCGCAGCCGACGTTGACCGGGCTCGCTGCCGAGACGCCGTCCCGCGCTCGCGAGCGCGTCCCGCAAATCGCGGTGCGGCGCCTGGCGTGCTGGGAGCGCGCCGCAGACGGCGGCCGTGAGCGCTGCAAGCGCGATGGCGAAGAGCGCGACCTCGACGTCGATCGCGATTGGTCGGCCCGGCGTGACGTACGAGGCAGGCGCGAGCGCGACGAACGCGCGAATGCCGAACGCCCCGAGCGCGAGGCCCGCCGCGGCCGCTGCGCTCGCGACGATGAGGCTTTCGACGAGCAGCTGCCGCAGGAGCCGGCTCCGGCTGCTGCCGAGCGCCGCCCGGAGCACGAACTCGGGCCGGCGCGCGACGCCCCGCCCGAGCAGCAGGTTGGCGACGTTCGCGCACGCCGCGAAGAGCAGCACCGCGGCCGCCGCCATGAAGACGACATACGTGCGCCACGTCGCGGCCCGCGTGCTTTCGTCGAGGTCGCGCACGCGCACGTGACGGCCCCGTGCCCGCGCGGCCTGGTCGAGCGTCGCGTCGAAGATGGGGCCGAGCTCGGCTTCGATCTCCCGATCGCCTGCACCCGGACCGCGCCGCGCGATCGCGTTGATCGCCGCGGCGTCCGCGGAGAAGTCGGTGACCGGCACGAAGATATGTGGATCGCTCGTGAACTCCAGGCGAAGGCCGGCTGGCGCGACACCGACGATCGCGAAGGGCCGGTTGTCGATCGCCACGCTCCGCTGGAGCACGTCGGACCGTCCCTGGAAGTAGCGCTGCCAGAACTCGAAGCTCACCACGGCGACATCGCCGGCTCCCGGCCGTTCCTCGTCCGGCCTGAACCCGCGGCCAAGCGCCGGCGTCACGCGCAGCACGTCAAAGAAACTGGTCGAGACCGGCACCACGGACACCCGCTCGGCGCCGAGCTCGCCAGTGACGACCCGGCTTTCGTTCCAGCGGAATCCCGCGAGACCCGCGAGCTGGCGCGTCTGCGACCGAATCGCGGCGTATTCGATCGCGCGGAGGCTGGCGGTGCTATCCGGCTGATCGGTGGTGGCAGCCGCCACCGTCACCAGCTCAGCGGCGGCGGGGAAGGGAAGCGGGCGCCAGACCTCAGCTTGCAGAATGCTCACGACCGTCGTCACGGCGCCGATGCCGATGGCGAGCGTCGCGATCGTCAACGCGCTGAACCCGGGCTGGCGGCGAATCAACCGGAAGGCGTGACGCGCGTCGCGACCGAGATCATCCGCCATCCTCGACACCCAGACCGACCGCGCGTCCTCGACTGCGAGGACGGTGTTGCCGAGCGCGCGACGGCTCGCCCGATCGGCATCGGCCGCTGACGCGCCGCGCATCACGAGCCGTTCGCGGGTCATGTCGCGGTGAAACTGCAGCTCGTCCTGAAGGTCCGCCTCGAATCGCCGGAATCTGAGCCAGTACAGGACACGACGAAACAGGGACATACGACGCTCCGCCTCGAAGAAGACGGGGGAGGTTCTCCCATCGTCTGTCGATGGAAGGTTAGACGGAGCGAATCGCTCAGCGGTTCGCCGAGATGACCTCCGAGGTCATTTTACGGTTTTCGTAAAATGACCTCGGAGGTCATCTCGGCGTCGGCGCGCCCAGCTTGAACACGTGCGGGTGGGCCGTCTTGATCGCGTTGCGGGAGTCGACCACGAGCCGCGCCTGCCGCGCGATCGCCTCGTAGTCGAACGCGCGATGGTCCGAGATGATCACGACGCAGTCGGCCGACGCCAGGATCGCGGGGGTCAGTGGCGTCGAGGTGAGATCCATCCCGCCCGGCCAATCCCGCGCGAGGAGCGACTTGACGTACGGGTCGTGATACGTGACCCGGCCGCCCTTCTGGTGCAGCACGGCCATCACGTCGAGCGCCGGCGACTCGCGCACGTCGTCGATATCGCGTTTGTAGGCGATGCCCAGCACGAGGATCGACGCCCCGCGGATCGATTTCGACTGGCTGTTCAACGCGTCGGTGACCTTGTCGACGACGTGGTGCGGCATGGCGCCGTTCACGTGGCCCGCAAGCTCGATGAATCGCGCTTCGAACCCGACTTCCTTGACCTTCCAGGAGAGATAGAACGGATCGATCGGAATGCAATGGCCGCCGAGGCCCGGACCTGGATAGAACGGCATGAAGCCGAACGGCTTGGTCGCCGCGGCGTCGACGACCTCCCACACGCTGATACCGAGCCGGTCGCACATGAGCGCCAGTTCGTTGACGAGGCCGATGTTCACCGCCCGGAACGTGTTTTCGAGCAGCTTCACCATTTCGGCAACTTTCGGCGAGCTGACGTCGACCACACGCTCGATCGATCCGGCATAGAGCTCGCGGGCCAGCATTGAACAGGTGGGCGTGAGCCCGCCCACGACTTTCGGCACGTTGCGGGTCGTCCACTTGTCGTTGCCAGGGTCCACGCGCTCCGGCGAAAACGCCAGAAAGAAATCGCGCCCCGCCACCAGTCCGCCGCGCTCGAGAATCGGCCGGACGACTTCGTCCGTAGTACCCGGGTAGGTGGTCGATTCGAGAATGACGAGCTGACCGGGATGGAGGTGGTCGGCAATCATCTCGACCGCCGAGACGACGTACGAGAGGTCCGGATCCTTCGTTTTTCGGAGCGGCGTCGGCACGCAGATGTTGACCGTGTCGAGGCTGGAGACGACCGCCGGATCGGTGGTGGCGAACAGGCGCTCGGCTTTCCGAAGCTCCGCGACGTCGCGGGTCGCCACGTCGGGGATGTAGGACTCGCCGCGCCCGATCGCGTCGATTTTCCGGTGGTCGAGATCGATCCCGGTCGTCTTGAAGCCGGCCCGGGCCATTTCGACGGCCAGCGGCAGGCCGACGTAGCCGAGCCCGACGATGCCGACGTGCGCGGTCCGCGCTTTCAGTTTTTGCTGCAGGGCCTCGGCGGTACCCGAAAGCGTGGTTGGGTTCGAGCTCATGACGTCCAGTTCGAATGTCGGCCGCGGACCGCAGCCAGGATAGGCAGGGGCGCCACCCTCCATTATGGCATTCTAGGCGTAACCAGGCCCGGCTCCGGAGCATCTGGATCAATGAGCCGGCCTGCTTGAACCGGAGACCTCGATGATTCTCAAAATCAAGACGCTGGCAGACGTGCCGTCCTCGGACATCACACCGGAGCACGTCTACCGGTCGCGGCGGGAGTTCATGCAGACGACCGCCGCGGGCGCGGTCGGCGTCGTGGCGGGGAGTCTGATCGGCGGAGGCGCCGGCCGGCTCGACGCGGCGCAACAGGATCTGCCTGCGAAGAAGTCGGCGTTCACCGTCGATCCGAACGTCGATCCCCTCAACACCTTCGAGCAGGCGACGAGCTACAACAACTATTACGAGTTCGGCTCGCGCAAGGACGATCCGATGCGGAACGCCGGGCGGCTCACCGTCAAGCCCTGGACCGTGAAGGTCGAAGGCCTGGTCAACAAGCCGGGCGACTACGGCGTCGAGGATCTCGTCGACTTCAAACAACTCGAAGAGCGCGTCTACAGGCTTCGCTGCGTCGAGGCGTGGTCGATGGTCATTCCGTGGATCGGCGTGCCGCTCTCCTCGGTGCTGAACAAGGTTCAGCCGCAGCCGTCGGCCAAGTTCGTCGAGTTCACGACGCTCGTCCGGCCGAGCGAGATGCCCGGCCTTCGCTCCGCGAACCTCGAGTGGCCGTACGTCGAAGGGCTGCGGATGGACGAAGCCATGCATCCGCTGACGCTCGTGGTCGTCGGGCTCTACGGCAAGGTGCTGCCGAACCAGAACGGCGCGCCGCTGCGCGTGCACAGCCCGTGGAAGTACGGCTTCAAGGGCGGCAAGTCGATCGTGCGCATCCGGCTGATGGCCAACCAGCCCAATAACACCTGGGCCGTGCAGACGCCGCATGAATACGGCTTCTACGCGAACGTCAATCCCAACGTCGATCATCCGCGCTGGAGTCAGAAGCGCGAAAAGCGGCTGCCGACACTGTTCGCCAACCGCCAGACCCTGATGTTCAACGGGTACGCCGATCAGGTCGCTTCTCTCTACTCCGGAATGGATCTGACGAAGTTCTACTGATGGTCGCGCGGCTCTGGCAGCACCTCACGCGACTGCTAACCGCGATCGTCACCTGGCGGTTCTTCAAACCGGCGGTGTTCATCGCCTGCCTCGTGCCCGGGGTGGTGCTCGCCGTCAAGTTGTGGCTGGTGCTGACCGGCCGCAGCCCGGACGCGCTCGGCGTCGATCCGACCAAGGAGCTGCTGCACACAACCGGCGAGACCGCGCTCTTCATTCTGCTCGCGACGCTGTCGATCACACCGCTCCGCCGGCTGTTGGGGCTCAACCGCCTCCAGTCCATCCGCCGGATGCTCGGCGTCTGGTCGTTCGGCTACGCGCTGCTGCACCTGTCGACGTATCTGGTCTTCGATCAGCTCTGCTATTCGGCGGAAACGTGTCAGTTCAACGCGATCTGGGAAGACATCCTCAAGCGGCGGTTCATCTTCGCGGGCCAGACGGCGTTCGCCATCCTCCTGCTGCTCGCAATCACCTCAACCACCGGCTGGCAGCGGCGGCTCCGCAAGAACTGGCAGCGCCTCCACCGGCTCGTGTACGTCGCCGCCGCCGCGGCGATCGTGCATTTCATCTGGATACAGAAGTCGGACATCAGCGTCCCGCTCAACTGGGCGCTCTGGCTGGCCGTGCTGCTGTTCATCCGGCTGTTCTTTGCGATTCGGAAACGTCGTCGTTCGCGTGCCCGCTTGCCCGTAACCGCTTGATCGTGCGTGGGTTGGCCTGTTTTTGGCTGCCCGTTCACCCGTCCGTTCGGCCAACTGAAGGGCCGAATCGGCCCGCTAGGGACAATTCTGTTACCCGCGTGTTTTCCGGACGATAAGCTGCGCATGAGCCGGATTGGTCCCCGATCCGGACAGATGGACGGCTGGGTGTGGACCCGGCTGCTCTTGGAGGGTTATGCACAAGCCAGTGAAGTACGTCGAGAAGGGCCTGACGTATGCCGCGCGTGGCGCGTGGGTCGTTTTCGATGCGCTCAACAGCATCCAGCCGAATGAGGGGTTCGTGCCGAAGTGGTCGGACAAGCCGCTGCTGAAGTCGTGGCAGAAAGTGAAGCCGCCGCTCGGCTGGCCGCGCGAGACCGACTCGCTGTGCCCGGTGTGCGTCCGCGAGGCGCGCCAGGAGATTCTCGACGGCAAGCGCGACTACCGCGTGCTGCTCACCGAGAAGATCGGCGAGATCAAGGCGCAGATCATCGAGCGTGATGGCAAGATCCTGATGGTCAAGGATTGTCCAATCCATGGCCACTTCGAAGACGTCATGGCGATGGACACCGCCTTCTTCAAGCACCTCGAGGAGAGCTTCCCCGGCTCCGACATGCGCGCGCACAACGACGAGAAGCTGCACAACCACGGCTCCTCGACGATCAAGTACGGCCGCGGATCGGTGCTCACGATCGATCTGACGAACCGCTGCAACATGATGTGCGACCCGTGCTTCATGGACGCGAACCAGGTCGGGTTCGTCCACGAGCTCGCGTGGGAGGAGATCAAGACGCTGCTCGACAACGCCATCACGATCAAGCCGAAGCGGCAGATGTCGGTGCAGTTCTCGGGCGGCGAGCCGACGCTCTCGCCCTACTTCCTCGACGCGGTCCGATACTCGCGCGAGGTCGGCTACAACTCGGTGCAGGCGGCGACCAACGGCATCGAGTTCGCGAAGAGCCCGGACTTCGCCCGCGCGGCCGCGAAAGCCGGCCTGCGATACGTCTACCTGCAGTTCGACGGCATCGGCAACGCGGCCAACGCGCACCGGCTCGTCGGCAACCTGTTCGACGTCAAGCTCCGCGCGATCGAGAACCTCTGGACCACCGGCGTCGACATCGTTCCGGTCACGACGATCGTCAACGGCGTGAACAACGAGCAGGTGGGGCGCATCATCCAGTTCGCGCTCGACAACCCGAAGAAGATCTCGTTCCTGTCGTTCCAGCCGGTGTCCTTCACCGGCCGTGACGAGGAAATCACGGACGAGCGCCGGCACGCGCAGCGCTACACGCTGTCGCACCTGGCCCACGACGTGAAGAATCAGACGGGCCTGGGCGATCCGGTCCGCGACTGGTTCCCGATCTCGTTCATGGGCACCTTCGGGGACTGGGCGGATCTCACGCACGGCCCGCAGGCCGAATGGGGCCAGCTCTCGTGCGGCTGCCACCCGAACTGCGGCGTCGGCATGGCCGTGATGATCGACAAGGAAACGAAGGAAGCCGTGCCGGTCACGGCGTTCCTCAAGGGCGAGCCGCTCGCGAAGGACATCGCGAAGGTCAACGACGCGGCGCGCGGCAAGTTCCTGTCGGTCGTCGGCATGGCGCTCGCGCTGATGAAGAACTACGATCCCTTCAAGTCGCCGACGCATTTCAAGATGCTCGACCTCCTGAAGAAGTTCGACAAGACGTTCGGCGCGACCGGCAAGGAGTACGGCCGGGTGACGGGGGACCGCACCGACGCCGACATCGCGCTGCGCCGCGGCGACCGCTGGAACTTCCTGTTCATCGCGGGCATGTGGTTCCAGGATCTCTTCAACTACGACTTCCGGCGGACGGAGCGCTGCATCATTCCGTACGCGACGCAGGAAGGGGAGATCAGCTTCTGCGCGTACAACACGGGCGTCGGCTGGCGGAACATCATCGAGAAGATGCACATGACGGCCACGCTCACCAAGTGGTACGACGAGCACGGCCGGCACGAGATCTTCGCCGGCGGCAAGAAAGTCGCCCTCGAGACGACCGCGCACAACCTCAAGCTCGACGAGGAGGCCGTGAACAAGGGTAAGCAGACCGACCTCGACGAGAAGGGCATCGCCAAGACCGCGCGTGAAGAGAAGCTCCGCGCGCGGAAGGCTCAGCAGGAACATCAGAGAATGGCCGAGCTCTACCGGCAGGAAGTCCTCAAGGAGCCGAAGCCGGAGATCGCGACGGGCCTGCAGATCCAGGGACTCGGCGGCAAGAAGAAAGAGGACGAGCCCGAGCCGGTCGCGCAGTAGAGCTGGGTTCCGGGGTTCCGGTTCGGGGTTCCCGCCTCCGCTCTTCGAGCTACGGCGAGGCTCGCCGAAGCCTTGCGAAGGCGGCCGGGGTTCCGCGGTTCCGGAGTTCGACGGGATTCCGAGGTGCCAGGGTTCCGAGGTTCTCAGTTCGACGTTTGAAGTTCGAAGTTCGATAGACACTCCAAGACGGGCCGGGTGAGACGAGTCATCCGGCCCGTTTTTGTCGTTCATCGGCCGCACGGGCGCTTCCCAACCTGCCAACGGGGGCATACGTCTGGCGCGCGCACCGATTCTGTTTCGTACCTGATTGGAATCTACTTCGGCTTATTTCGCTGTCGCAAGCACGCCAACCAGCGACTGGCAACTGCCGCGAGCGGTTTCACCTGATCGAGACTTGTCACGCTCTGAAAGGAGTACAGCGAAAGGACCCGTTCCTTGACCACCATCACCGAGTTGATGCTTGCCAGATTCGTCGGAGTCCCGCTGATTTGAACTCTGAGCACAACCGCCACCGAGATTGAATCCGGGGACTCTTCGACAATTCCGAGTGAGACGCGTCCGCGATCGGCAAGAATCTCTGGTAGCCGAGTGTTGTCCGGAATAACTCCATTCTGTGAACGAGCGTACTCTTTGAACCCCGGAAGTTCGTCGGGCCGCATCGACCCGGCGAGCTGCGCAATCAGGTACTCACTGAAGCCGGTCCGGGTCTTCCGCAGCTCGGCCCATTCGTGTGGCCTCACGAAGTACGCCAGTGTAGTCACACTCGGCGGATAGCCGGCGGTCAGCGTCTTGCAGAGTTCCGTATCCTCGCGACAGACGTCCACGTACTTTCCCGGTGGCGCCAGATCGAACTCGACTCCCGCGGCCCTGCGCAGTTCGGAGGAGCACTCGACTGTCTGTGGCACTTCAATCCCGCCCGACGTCGCCGGGATGGCCATGGCCAGCAGACAGGTAACCGCTCTCAATGTTTCCCTCCTCACCTAGTATCGACCGCTTGGAGGCGAGGTGCAGCGTCTAAGCTCGGTGGCGAGGCAGTGCGCCCGACCGGATCGCACCGCCGAGCGCCTGAACTTAGAACGTCGAACTTCAAAGTTCGACCTGGGTGCACATGGCAACAGTCCAGGCTCCCAGTTCGGAGTTCTAAGTTCAGAGTTCCAAGTTGCGGAAGTATCATCGCGCTGTGACCGCTTCCCCGGCGGCGCGTTCCGGCCTGGCGAGAATCCTTCCGCTCGTCTTCGTGACACCTGTCGTCGCCTTCTTCGTCACGATGCCGCTGCTCTGGTTCGGCGCGATCATGGCCGCTATCGTCGCCCTGCCCTCGGCTGCGTTGGTGGGCGTGCCGGCGCTCGGATTTGCGCTGTCGCGCGGCTGGACGACGTTCGGCCGCGTCACGTTTCTTGGCGCGATCGCCGGCGCAGTCCCGCTGCTTGTGTGGGGATTGTTCGTTGGCTTCTGGGATCTCAGTTTCAGGCCCACACTCGCGTTCGTGATCTTCGAGGCCCTGGCGGTGCTCATCGGCGCCACGAGCGGCGCCGTGCACTGGCTGCTGTTCCTGGGACCACCCAATTCGCCGTCTCCCGCCGCTTCCGCAGGGTTATCCGGTCTCGCCATAGCACTTGGATGGGCGGTCGTCAGCCTTCCGGCGTTCTGGCCCGACCGCACCTGGCCGAAGTTCCGGGAACGGCGTCACCATCTGGAGGTAGCGTGGACGTTCGGATCGGCCGTTGATCCGGCGCAGACCCGCGAAGTGCGTGTCTGGGCGCCGAACCGGACTGGCTGCGTCGCGTCGATCTATCTGCCCGAGCTTTCGGCGTTTCTCGAACGGGAGCGGCCGGGGACGGTGCGGATCGAGATCGTGGAAGTCACGGCGTCCTGGACTCAGACGCACGTGCGGGTCGAACGGATCGGTCCGATCGTTTCGCCGATGCTGTCAACCGCCGCGGAAGGATGCCTGCCATGGCACGCACGCGCGTGGCGGTGAGTCAGCCAACGTCGCACGTGCCCGAGCCAGCGTCGAGTGAAACGGAGGCGCGGCCGATGGCTCCAACCGCAACGCGCATGCTTCCACTCCTCGTGATCGCGCCGATGGTCGCGGCGACGGTGCGGTGGGGCAGGCCGCACTATCTCGAAACGCCGAGCTCCGCCACGGCGCTGACCGTGCTCTTTGTCGTCGTCTTCGGATTTCCCGCGCTCTTCTGGGCGCTCGATCACGGCCGGACACGGCTCGCGGACTTCGCCGGGCTCGGTGCAATTGCCGGGCTCCTGTCACCGCTTGCGGTCCTGGCAGCCGGCATTCTCGGACAGTTCACATACGGCGACTGGTCATACGTTCGATCCGTGCTCCAGTGGGGCGCGCCGTTGCCGTGGCACGGTACCTTGCGGTGGTCCGCGTTCGCGGGCCTCGCCGCGGCATCGGCGATCGCCGGGGCAGCAACGGCCATCGTCTATTGGGTGCTCCTCGTCGGGGGACGGTCATCGTTCCCCACGCGCGTCCTGTTCGCGCTGATCGTGGTCGTGACGGCCGCCGGTATCGCCATGCTCTTGCCGTGACGGTCCGGACTCAACCCGTTCAGTGGGTGGCAGCGAACCAGCCAGGGGTCCGTCCCGCCTTCGGCAATCAGGGACAGACGCCTTCTCACTTGGATTCAGGATGCGGCGGACCGTCTGGAGCGCCGGCAGCTCATCTCGATCGAACGGCAGATGCCGACGGCCGTTCCGGTGTATCGTCTGCACAAACCGTGGAGCGCCGACAGGAGCAAGGCCCAAAGACTCAGGACTCGAAGGCTCAGAGGCCAAAAAGTCTGAAAGCCTGAAAAGACCAGAGACGTGCCCGGCTCGGAGATGGCCAGCATGACGACACGTATTCGACGGCTTACGACGATTGCTCTCACCGCCATCGTGGCGACCGGTGTTCTCGTTTCTGCGCGCGAGCAGGCGACCGCGAGGCACTTTCCGCCGGCGGGCGCATGGGAACAACGTGATCCCGCGGCGATGGGCCTGGATAAGGCGCTGCTCGATGAGGCGGTCAAGGCGGCGCTCGCGACGGAGAACACCAGAACGAAAGATCTCTCCGTCGACATACCCAACACGTTCCGCAACGAGGCGCCATACAACAATCTGATCGGGCCGACGCAGGAGCGTGCCGGCGCCAATCTGCTGGTCATCTACAAGGGCTATGCCGTCGCGTCGTCGGGGGACATCGATCGGGCCGACATGACGTTCAGCGTCACCAAGACGTTCCTTTCGACCGTTGTCGGCGAGGCTTATGAGAAGGGGCTCATCAAGGATCTGAACGACAAGGTCGGCCCCTACATGCCGGAGGGCGTCGATCTCTTCACGAGCGAGCACAACGCGAAGATCACGTGGGATCACCTGCTGCGGCAGACGAGCGACTGGTCGGGGACGCTGTGGGGCAAGCCCGATTGGGCCGATCGGCCGCCGCAGGGCCAGACGCCCGATCAATGGGAGAAGCGCGAGCTTCGTGAGCCTGGCACGGCCTACAAATACAACGACACGCGCGTCAATGTTCTCGGGCTCGCGACGCTCTACCTCTTCAAGGAACCCCTGCCGCAGGTCCTCAAGCGCGAGATCATGGACCCGATCGGCGCGTCGAACACGTGGCACTGGGAGCCGTACGAAAACGCGTACGTCACGATCGACGGCAAGAAGATGCCGTCGATCCCTGGCGGCGGCCACCACGGCGGCGGCATGTTCATCAGCGCCTGGGACATGGCGCGCTTCGGCTACCTGTTTCTCAATAACGGCAAGTGGGGTAGTCGGCAGCTTGTTACCGAGAAGTGGATCGAGATGGCTCGGACGCCAGGCGTGAGGCCGACCTACGGGTTCATGAACTGGGGCTTCAATACGAACCGACCCAATCGCGTCACCTTCGATGGCAACGGTCCGAACGTCATCCACATCGATTGGAACAACGATTTGGTCGTTGTGACGCGATGGCTGCAAGGCGGGCCCGCGTTTGTCGACAACGTCATCAAGGCGATCAAGAACTGAGGCTCAAAGGCTCAGGGCTCAAAGACTTGGAGGCAGGGTCAGGACCGTCCTTGTCAGCCGCCTCTCGTGTGCATTTCCAAATGAGCGTCCTTTTTCAGGACGCTGACCGGGATGTACGCGCCGCGCTGGCGCACGCCGATGCGTTCCTCCGCGCCGCGATCGGCTCGTCCCTTCCAGACCGCTTCGATCAGATTCAGCATCGTCTCGCGTGACGCGCCGGCCCGGAGGGGGCGCCGGAGATCCGTCCCGTGCTGCGCGTACAGGCAGAGCAGCAGGACGCCGTCGGCGGTCAGGCGAGCGCGGTCGCATGTCCGGCAGAACGGCTGCGTCGTCGACGAGATGATGCCGAATGTCAGACCGTCGGGCAGGCGGAAGCGGGCCGCGGGCGCCGACGAGTTCTCGTCGATGCCTGTGACCGGACCGTAGTGCGCGGTCAGCCGTTCGAGAATCTCGCGCCGTGACACGACGGCGTCCGGCCGCCAGTTCGTGGCGCCGCCGACGTCCATGTACTCGATGAACCGCACCTCGGCATTGACGCCGCGGCCGTACTCCAGCAGATCCACGATCTCGTCGTCGTTATCCCCGCGCGTGAGGACCGTATCGATCTTCAAGCCGGTCCACCCGACCGTCCGCACGGCTTCGATTCCGGCGAGCACGTCCGGCAGCGCGTCGATGCGGGCGAGCTTGCGGAACCGGTCGCCGCGCAGGGTGTCGAGGCTCACCGTGATCCGGTGGAGCCCGGCGCGCTTGAGATCTGCGGCATGGTCCGCAAGCAACACGCCATTCGTGGTCAGGCTCAAGTCACGGAGCCACGATTTGTCGGCGAGCAGCCGGACCAATTCCGGCAGGTTCCGGCGGAGCAGCGGCTCGCCGCCGGTGAGGCGGATGCGATCGAGACCCGTTTCCGCGAAGAGTTCGCCGAGTTGCCCGATCTCCTCGAACGTCAGCATGTCCGCGCGCGGCAGCCAGACGTACTCGTCCTCCGGCATGCAGTAGTGGCACCGGAGGTTGCAGCGATCGGTGACCGAAATCCGCAGGTTGCCGAGCGGCCGGCCGAGGGTGTCGAGGACGGGCATCCCTCGCGATTATGGCATCACTGAGCCTGACTATAATTGCGTCCTGTCGCAGGCGGGCTGAAGCCCGCCCCTACACCTGACGCAGGAGCATGACGATGAGAATCTTCCGAGTGACCGTAGTGTTGTCGCTTCTCGCGAGTGTGGCGCTCGTCGCCCAGGGGCGCGGCGGCCGCGGTGGCCGGGGCGGCGAGCCGCCGCCACCGTTGAACTTGCCGGCCGACACGCCGCGGATCACGCAGCTCAAGGCCGAAGTCGCGACCGAAGTGGACACGCTGAAAGAGTTCTCGGCCCAGATGGTCGATCAGATCTTCAGCTACGGCGAGCTGGGGTTCCAGGAAGTCGAGACGTCGCGGTATCTCATCGCGCTGCTCAAGAAGAACGGCTTCACGATCGAAGAGGGCGTCGCCGGCATTCCGACCGCCTTCATGGCGTCGTGGGGCAACGGCAAACCCGTGATCGCGCTCGGGTCGGACATCGACGGCATTCCGCAGTCGTCGCAGAAGCCGGGCGTGGCCTACCGGGATCCCCTCGTCGAGGGCGCGCCGGGCCACGGCGAAGGGCACAACTCCGGGCAGGTTGTGAACATCACCGCGGCCATCGTTCTCAAGAAGATCATGGAGCGCGAGAAGATCCCCGGCACGATCCGCATCTGGCCCGGCGTCGCCGAGGAGCTGGTCGGAACCAAGGCGTATTTCATCCGTGCGGGTCTCTTCAAGGACGTCGACGTCGCGCTCTTCACGCACGTCGGCCGCAACTTGTCGGTGTCCTGGGGAGACGGCGGCGGCACCGGCCTCGTCTCGGTCCAGTACAACTTCAAGGGGGAGAGCGCCCACGCGGCCGGCGGGCCGTGGCGCGGGAAAAGCGCGCTCGACGCCGTCGAGCTCATGAACATCGGCTGGAACTTCCGCCGCGAGCACCTGCCGCTTTCGCACCGATCCCATTACGTCATCAAAGACGGCGGCGACCAGCCGAACGTCGTGCCGCCAACGGCGTCTGTCTGGTACTACTTCCGTGAGGTGACCTACCAGGGCGTCAAGGATCTGTGGGCGATAGGCGACCGCATCGCCCAGGCCGCCGCCCAAATGACCGATACGACGCTGCTGCCGCCGCGCGTCCTCGGCGCGGCCTGGCCGCGGCACTTCAATCGCGCGGTCGCGGAAGTGACGTGGGCGAACATCGAGACGGTCGGGATGCCCGAGTGGAGCGAGGCGGACCAGATCTTCGCCCGCGCCGTTCAGAAAGAGCTGAGTGTCAACGAACAGGGGCTGAGCACACGGCTCGGCCAGCTGGAAGGACCGGTCGATCAAGCCACGAACACCGGCGGCGGCTCCGACGACATCGGCGACATCTCCTGGAACGTTCCGACGGTCAGGCTCGCGTACCCGTCGAACATTCCGGGCCTGCCCGGCCACAACTGGGCCGATGCCATCGCCATGGCCACGCCGCTCGCGCACAAAGGCGTGACGGCCGGTGCCAAAGTCCAGGCGATGACGCTCGTCGATCTGCTGCTCAAGCCTGAAGTGATTCAGGCGTCGTGGGACTACTTCCGCAACGTCCAGACGCGAACCGTCAAGTACGAACCGCTGATTCGCGCGCAGGACCAGCCGGCCATCGAGCTCAACCGCGAGATCATGGCGAAGTACCGCGAACAGATGCGCAAGTACTATTTCGATCCGACGCGTTACAAGTCGCTGCTCGAGCAGCTGGGGATTCAGTACCCGACGGTGAGGAAGTGAAAAGCACTTGAGAAGGCTCAAAGGCCAGAAAGCGAGGAAGCCTCCGAGGCTTTGAGCCTTTGGGCCTCTGAGCCTGTCCCGGCCGCGGGCCGGCGAAGCGTTCCGCGGCCTATAATTCTTGTGAATGCTCCGTCCGTATCGTGGCCGCCTGCCCGTAGTGCATCCGACCGCGTACGTCGACGCGAGTGCGCAGGTCATCGGCGACGTCGACATCGGCGCCGACAGCAGCGTCTGGATGAACGCCGTCGTCCGCGGCGACGTCAACACCATCCGTATCGGCGATCGGTCGAACATCCAGGACGGCACTGTCGTGCACGTGATGCACGAGACGCACCCGACGCGCATCGGCGATGATGTGACGATCGGACACGCGGCGGTGGTGCACGGCTGCACGATCGGAAATCGGGTCCTGATTGGCATGGGCGCGACGATCCTGAACGGCGCGGTCGTCGGCGAAGACTCGATCGTCGCCGCCGGATCGCTCGTCACCGAAGGCGCCGTCATCCCTCCGCGGTCGCTCGTCATGGGCAGCCCCGCGAAGGTGCGGCGGACCCTCTCCGACGAGGACGTGGCCTCGATTCTCGAGTACGCGGCGAACTACGTCCGCTACAAGAAGGACTATGAGTGATACTTGTCATCTGGAATCTGCAATCTGGGAATCGGTGATCTTCATCCGCAATCTGGAATCGGAGAATCTGGAATCTATCCGGCGATCTGGGAATCTATCTGCGAAGCCGGAATCCGGAAATCGGGGGATTTCGGATTTCAGATAGTTTTCAGATTTCAGATTTCAGATAGATTTCAGATCCCAGATAGATTTCAGATTCCCCGATTCCCCGATTTCAGATCAGATTCCAGATTCAAGATGTCAGATTACAGATTGACATGATCTCTTCAGTGAAGGGCACCCACGACATCCTGCCGGGTGAGGTGGAGAAGTGGCAATACGTCGAGCGCGTCGCACGCGAGTTGTGCGGGCGCTACGGCTATGTCGAGATCCGGACCCCGGTTATCGAGCGGGAGGAGCTCTTCGTCAAAGGGACCGGCGGAACGACGGACATCGTGCAGAAGGAGATGTACACGTTCACCGACAAGGGCGGCGAGCGGATCTCGCTCCGGCCCGAGGCGACGCCGAGCATGGTGCGCGCCTACGTCGAACATGCGCTCGAGCAGGCGCTGCCGGTCGTCAAGCTCTTCACCATGGGGCCGATGTTCCGCCACGAGCGGCCGCAGAAAGGGCGCTACCGGCAGTTTCACCAGCTCAACGTCGAGGTGTTCGGGCAGAACGACCCGGCGATCGACGCCGAGGTCATCGATCTCGCCTGGAGCCTCGTCGCGGACCTGGGGATTGCGCGCGCGGAGCTCGTCATCAATTCCGTCGGCTGCGCGGCGTGCCGCCCGAAGTTCCAGGAGGCGCTGTTGGCCGCGCTCGGCGACGACCTGCCGCGGCTGTGCCAGGACTGTCAGCGCCGGGCGAAGACGAATCCGCTGCGCATCTACGACTGCAAGGTCGAGGCCGATCAGCCGATCATCGATCGCCTGCCGCACTCGGTCGATTACCTCTGCGAGCCGTGCGCGACGCACTTCGCGGGCGTCAAGGCGCAGCTGGATGCATGGGGCATTCCCTGGCGGATCTCGCACCGGCTCGTGCGCGGGCTCGACTACTACACCCGCACGACGTTCGAAGTGCTCGGCGAAACGCTCGGCGCCCAGAACGCGATCCTTGGCGGCGGCCGCTACGACGGGCTGGTCAAAGATCTTGGCGGACCGGATCGCACGGGTATCGGTTTTGCCGCGGGGCTCGAGCGGCTGGTCCTGGCCCTGCCCGAAGGCAGTACCAGCGGCCGCGCCTGCACGCGCGTTCGTCGTCGCGATCGGCGACGACGGCCGCGCCGAGGCGTTGCGATTGTTGCGGGAGCTCCGGCAGGCGGGCCTGCCCGCGCAGATGGAGCTCGAGGCGCGCGGGATGAAGGCGCAGATGAAGCGCGCCGATCGGCTCCAGGCGCGCATCGCGCTCATCGTCGGCGGCGACGAGCTCGCGCGCGGTGAAGTCACACTGCGCGACATGCGGACCGGCGATCAGCGCGCCGTGCCTCGCCCGGGCGTCGTCGAGGCGGCCCGGGCGCTTCTCGCTTGATTCGTGATTCGGTCATGTCCACGACACCAGCATTCACCTATCGCACCCATACGTGCGGCGAGCTTCGCCCCACCAATGCCGGTCAGCGCGTCGTGTTGCTCGGCTGGGTGCATCGCGTTCGCGATTTGGGCGGCGTCCTGTTCTTCGATGTCCGCGATCGCCACGGGCTGACGCAGGTGGTCATCCCCGAGCGTAACAACCCGAAATTCACCTGGGAGAAGTTGCGGCCGGAGTTCGTCGTCGCGGTCACGGGCCAGGTGAAGCCCAGGGCGTCCGAAGCGGTCAATGCAAGGATCGCGACGGGCGAGATCGAAGTGGTCGCGGAATCGTTCGAAATTCTGAACGAGGCGCGCACGCCGCCGTTTCCGATCAACGAGGACGCGCCCGTTTCCGAAGAAACGCGACTGCGCTACCGCTATCTGGACCTGCGGCGGCCCGGACTGCAGGAGAATCTCGTGACGCGGCACCGGGTCACGATGGCGGCCCGCCGGTATTTCGACGAGCAGGGCTTTCTCGAAATCGAGACGCCGATTCTGACGCGATCGACGCCCGAAGGCGCGCGCGATTACCTGGTGCCGAGTCGGGTGCATCCCGGTGAGTTCTTCGCGCTTCCGCAATCGCCGCAGATCTTCAAGCAGATCCTGATGATCGCGGGCATGGATCGCTACGTCCAGATCGTGCGCTGCTTTCGCGACGAGGATCTCCGCGCCGATCGCCAACCCGAGTTCACGCAGATCGACGTCGAGATCTCCTTCGCGAACGAGGAGCTGGTCTACGGCATCGTCGAAGGCGCCATGCGCGCGATGTTCGAGGCCGTCGGACGCGAGGTGACGACGCCCTTCCCGCGCATCACCTTCGACGACGCGCTCGCGAAGTACGGCTCGGACAAACCCGATCTGCGACCCGGGATGGTGATTGCCGATCTCGGCGGGCATTTCGTGGATTCGCCGTTCAGCGTGTTTCGGGACGCCGTCGGATCCGGCGGAGTTGTCCGCGGATTCGTCGTGACCGGCGGCGCGAAATACTCGCGCAAAGTCCTGGACGATCTGGCCGAGCAGGCGCGTCAGGTCGGGGCGAGTGGTCTCGTCTGGGTCCGGCTGGCCGACGGCGCGTTGCAAAGCTCGGCTCTCAAGGCGGCGGGTGAAGCGCCGCTCCGCGCGGCATTCGAGAGCGCCGGCGGCACGTCGGGTGACCTGCTGCTCGCCGCCGCGGGTCCGGCCGGGACCGTCTCCGGCGTGCTCGGCCAGCTTCGGCTGCAGGTCGCGCGGCGCGAGAACCTGTTGCGCCCGGACGACTTCCGTCCGCTCTGGGTCACCGGGTTCCCGTTGTTCGACTGGAAGGCCGACGAGCATCGCTGGGATCCGATGCACCATCCGTTCACGGCGCCGCGGCACGAGGACGAGCCGCTCCTCGAGACCGATCCGGCGCGCGTGCGGGCGCGCGCGTACGACCTCGCGATGAACGGCTCGGAAATCGCCGGGGGGAGCATCCGGATCCATCGCGCCGACGTGCAGCGCCAGATTTTCCGGCTGCTCGGTATTTCGGACGAGGAAGCCAAGGCGAGGTTCGGATTCTTCCTCGACGCGCTTCAGTACGGCACGCCGCCGCACGGCGGCATCGCATTCGGTCTCGATCGCATCGTCGCGCTCCTGTGCGCCGAGTCGTCGATTCGGGAGGTCATCGCGTTTCCAAAGACGGCGCAGGCCGTCGACTTGATGGCCGGCGCACCGTCCACCGTGGACGCGCGACAACTAAAAGAACTGCACATCAAGATCGAGGGTTCAGAAAAGCATTCATGAAGGGCAGTCCTTCATTCCCTTCACGTCCTTCACGTCTTCTTTTCGGGTTCCCCGACTCCGGGCATCGTTCACTGAAGCAGGCAATCCCATGCCCAGCTCCGAGCTCCTGAGCCTCGGCATCGATCTCGGCGGCACCAAGATCGCGGCCGTCGTATTCGATGACGACGGCAGCGTCCTTTGGGAAACGCGCGTGGCGACGCCGCGAGAGGACTACACCGGTACGATCGAAGCCATCGCCGATCTCGTCGCGCAAGGTGAACACGCCGTCCGGCGTTCCTGTTCGATCGGCATCGGCATTCCCGGCGCGCTCTCGCCCGCGACCGGTCTCGTGCGCAACGCGAATTCGACCTGGCTGATCGGCCGGCCGTTCCACCAGGACCTCGAACGGCGGCTCGGCAGGCCCGTGCGACTCGCCAACGATGCGAACTGTCTGGCGGTCTCGGAGGCGTTCGACGGCGCCGCGGCGGGCGCTGATGTCGTCTTCGCCGTCATCCTCGGAACCGGCGTGGGCGGAGGCCTGGTGATCGGCGGCCGTGTCGTGACCGGTGTGAACGCGATCGCCGGCGAGTGGGGCCACAACCCGCTGCCGTGGCCGGCCGACGACGAGCGGCCCGGGCCGGCGTGTTATTGCGGCAAGCACGGCTGCATCGAGACATTCCTCTCGGGGCCGGGGCTGGCGGCCGACTACGTGCGGCGCGGCGGTCCGCCGGTGCGCAGCGAAGACGTGGTCGCGCGCGCCGATACCGGGGATCCTCTCGCCACGGCGACACTCGAGGTCTGGATGCAGCGGCTCGGCAGGTCTCTCGCGAGCGTCATGAACATCCTCGACCCGGACGTGATCGTCGTGGGCGGGGGACTCTCGCGCATCGGCCGGCTGTACGAACATGTGCCGGAGCTCTGGCGGGACTGGGTGTTCGCGGATCGCGTGGACACGCGCATCGTGCCGGCGAAACAGGGCGATGCCAGCGGCGTGCGCGGGGCGGCCAGGCTGTGGACCGCCCGCCTCCGCCAAGGCTCCGGCGAGGCCAGCCGGCCTCCGCTATAGCTACGGCCAGGCTCGCCGAAGCGCCTGCGGCGCGAAGGCGGCCGTGCTACCCTCGAAGACACCTGATGCCTGCTTCTTCGGCCCGCCGGATTTCCATGCCCGATCAGGGCATCGAAACGTTGTTCGGATCCTTTGACGAAAACCTTCGGAGCCTCGAATCGGCGCTGAACGTCCGCGTCAAGACCAGCGGACATGACCTCGTGGTCGAAGGCGCCGCCGAAAATGTCGCGCGGGCCGAGCGTCTGCTCGAGCAGCTAGCAGGCCTCCTTCGCGACGGATATCGCTTCGAGAAAGACGACGTGAAGATCGCGACGCAGCTCCTGCTGCAGAATCCGGAGACGGAGCTGCAGGAGTATTTCCAGCGCGGCACGGCCCGTTCCGCGGGCCGGCGGCAGGTCACGCCGAAGAGCGTCACGCAGCGACGCTACCTGGAAGCGATCGATCAATACGACGTCGTGTTTGGCGTCGGCCCAGCCGGCACCGGCAAGACGTATCTCGCGATGGCGCAGGCGGTCGCGTACCTGCTCTCGAAGCGGGTGACGCGGATCATCCTGGCTCGTCCGGCGGTCGAAGCGGGTGAGAAGCTCGGCTTTCTGCCCGGCGATCTGCAAGAGAAGGTCAATCCGTACCTCAGGCCGCTCTATGACGCCCTCTACGACATGCTCGACGCCGAGCGCGTCGAACGGCTCATCGAGCGCGGCGTCATCGAGGTCGCGCCGATCGCGTTCATGCGCGGACGGACGCTGAACGACTCCTTCGTGATCCTCGACGAAGCCCAGAACACGACATCGGAGCAGATGAAGATGTTCCTGACGCGCCTGGGCTTCGGGTCGAAGGCAGTCGTGACCGGCGACATCACCCAGATCGACCTGCCGGCCGGGCGCGTGTCGGGCCTGATCGAGGCGCTGAAGGTGGTCGGCGGGATCGACGGGATCGGGACGATCTATTTCGACGACCGCGACGTCGTGCGGCATTCGCTCGTCCAGCAAATCGTCAAGGCCTATGAGAGCTATTCGAACCAGACCAAAAGCTAGTGTCAATCTGGAATCTGAGATCTGGAATCTGTAATCTTCATCCGTAAGCTGGAATCGGGCAATCTGGAATCTATCCGGAAATCTGGAATCTATCGGGGAATCTGATCCATCGGGAATCTGAAATCTATCGAGAATCTGGATCGTGATCCCGCGCCTGCAGCATATCGGGATTCCCGGATAGCCCGATCTCTCGATTCCCGGATAGATTTCAGATTCCCCGATTCCAGCTTACGGATGAAGATTACAGATTCCCAGATTTCAGATTCCAGATTCCACGCCCGCCGTCGGCATCTTCATGTCATCGTCACCGACGCGCGTGGGCGGCCGCTCTCGGCACAGGGTCTTGCCGCGTGGCTTGAGCGCGCGGGGCCCGCGCGGGCGCGAGGCGTCGTCAACGTCGCGCTCGTGAGCGACAGGACCATGCGGCGGTTGAACCGGCGCTACCGGGGCGTGGACAAGGTCACCGACGTCTTGTCGTTTCCTGCGGAGCCCGCCTATCACCCCCGGGCCGGGGCATTTCTGGGCGATTTGGCCATCGCGACGGGCCTGGCGGCCCGGCAGGCCCGCCAGGAAGGGCATTCGACCACAAAAGAAGTGCGTATTCTGGCTCTCCATGGCCTCCTGCACCTGTTGGGCTACGATCACGAGACCGACCTTGGAGCTATGAGGAGACTGGAAGAGCGCTTGCGCCAGCGCGCGGGTCTGCCCGTTGGGCTGATCGGCCGTGCCGGACGGACGGGTTCCCGATGAACCCGATCGTCGCCATCGTCATCGTGCTGTCCGTCCTGGCGATGATGGGCGTCGCGCTGGTCGAAATGGCGTTTGCGCTGCTGATGCGTCTGCCGCAGCGGCTCGAAGCCGAGCGCGAGAGCGAGGGAGACGGCCTCGCCTCGTATCTCGACGACCCGCTCAAGTTTTTCGTCCCCGCGCGGATGCTGCGCGGCATGCTCCTGGTGCTCGTCATCGTGCTGCTCGCGCAATCGTTCGAGAAGGGGTGGGCGGGGGGCATCGTCATCTTTGCGGCCGGTCTCGGCCTGGCGATCGTCGTCGGCCAGATCCTTCCCGCGTGGATCGTTCGCCGCGCGCCGGAGCGGGTGCTCGAGTTCCTGCTGCCGGCGTTCACGATGGTCGCCAACGCCATCGGACCCCTGACGGCGATCGTGATCGGATTTCTCGGGCCGGCGGATCGTCCGGCGGGCGAGGCGCCTCCCGGTCAGCCGGTGCAGGAAACGGCGCCGGTCGAATCCGACGCGCCGCATCAACGCGCCGATGAGAGCCGGTTGCTGCGATCGGTCGTGGACTTCGGCGAGACGCTCGTCCGCGAGGTGATGACGCCGCGCCCCGACATCGTCGCCATCCGCGCCGACGCGACCGTCGACGATCTCCGCCGGCTCGTGCAGGAGCAGGAGTACTCCCGGTTGCCGGTGTTCACCGACAACCTCGACAACATCGTCGGGCTCGTCGTCGTGAAGGACCTCATCCAGATGACGGATCCGCCGTCGGCCAGGCGGCTCGTGTCGGACATCATGCGTCCGGCCGCGTTCGTGCCGGAGACGAAGCGGGTGGCCGACGTGCTGCGTGAGTTCCAGACCGGCCGGTTCCAGCTCGCGATCGTCGTGGACGAATACGGAGGCACGGCCGGCCTCGTCACGGTCGAAGACGTCGTCGAGGAGCTCGTCGGCGAGATTCGCGACGAATATGACCTCGAAGCCGAGCCGGTCGTGCGCGAGACGGAAGACAGCTACGTCTTCAGCGGGAAGGTCGCCATCGGCGAGATGGTCGATCGGCTGGGGCTTCAGATCGACGACGGCGGATTCGAGACCGTGGGTGGCTACGTGCTCACGCGCGTCGGCCGCGTGCCGGCGGTGGGCGAGCGGTTCGCCATCGACGGCCTCGACGTGGAGATTCTCGAGGCCGAGCGCCGGCGCATCCACAAGGTCCGTCTGCGCAAGCTGCCGACGCCGGCCGCCGAGGGCGCGATGTGAAAGCCGGGTTCGTCTCGCTCGTCGGCCGTCCCAACGCGGGCAAGTCCACGCTGCTCAACCGGTTCGTCGGACAGAAAGTCGCGATCGTCTCGGACAAGCCGCAGACCACACGCCACCGGATCGTCGGCGTCCGGAACAGCCCGGGTGGGCAGATCGTCTTCATCGACACGCCAGGGATTCACAAGCCGCTGCATCGCATGAACCGGCGGATGGTGGACGCGGCCGTGAACACGCTCCGGGAAGTGGACGCCGTCGTGCTGGTCGTCGATGCGACGCTCATGCCCGGGAGCGGTGACCGGTTCGTGGTCGACCTGCTGCGCCGGACCCCTGCCGGCGTCATCCTCGCGCTCAACAAGATCGACGACGTGCACAAGCCGAAGCTGTTGCCGCTGATGGAGCACCACGCGAAGGCGTTCGATTTTCGGGCCATCGTACCGATTTCGGCGCTCACCGGCGACGGCGTCGCGGCGCTCGAGCGCGAGATCCTGACCGCCCTGCCCGACAGCGAGGCGCTGTATCCCGACGATTACCTGACGGACCAGACCGAGCGCGGCCTGGCGGCAGAACTGATTCGCGAGAAAGTGCTCGCGCACACCCGCGAGGAACTGCCGTACACGACGGCGGTGCTGATCGATCGCTTCGAAGAGGCGACCGATCAGGCACCCACGCGGATTTTCGCGTCAATTCTCGTGGACCAGGAATCGCAGAAGCCGATCGTGGTCGGCCGTCAGGGCGAGATGATCAAACGGATCGGCACCGAAGCCCGGCGCGATCTCGAAACCATGCTCGATGGCCGCGTCTATCTCGAACTGCACGTGAAAGTGCGAGCCCGCTGGCGCGATGACGAGCGCCTGTTGAACGAGCTGGGTCTTGGTCCCCGGCGCTGATTGATACAATAGATCCAGAAGCACCACCTCGTACCGGCGGGCTCCCTCTCTGTTTCCAAAGGTGTTCGAGGAAGGTCCTCGTGCGTATCGCCCAGATCTCACCGCTCTATGAGAGCGTGCCGCCCCAGTACTACGGGGGCACGGAGCGGGTCGTTCATTTCCTGACCGAAGAGCTCGTGCGCCAGGGGCACGACGTCACCCTGTTCGCGAGCGGCGATTCGGTGACGACGGCCCGGCTCGAGGCCATGTGCGAGCGTTCGCTCCGGCTCGATCCCACCTCGGTTGACGCGCTTGCGCATCATGTCAGGATGCTCGAGCACGTGTTTCGGGCCGCGGACGACTTCGACGTGCTGCATTTTCACATCGACTACCTGCATTTTCCGCTGAGCCGGCGGGCCGGCCGGCCCAACGTGACGACGCTTCACGGCCGGCTCGACATCTCGGACCTCATCCCGCTCTACCACGAGTTTCCCGACATGCCGCTCGTCTCGATCTCGAACGCGCAGCGTGAGCCGCTTCCGCATGCGCGCTGGGTGTCGACGATCTACCATGGGCTGCCGCCCGACCTGTTCACGGTCGAGGAGGCGCCGGGGCCGTACCTCGCGTTTCTGGGTCGAATTTCCCCGGAGAAACGGGTGGACCGCGCGGTCGAGATTGCGCGCCGCGCCGGGCTGCCGCTCCGGGTCGCGGCCAAGATCGACGAGGCCGACCGCGCGTACTTCGACGAGGAAATCGCGCCGCTGTTCGCGCTGCCGTTCGTCGAATACATCGGCGAGATCGGCGAGGCCGAGAAGCAGGCGTTTCTCGGCAACGCTCGCGCGCTCCTGTTTCCGATCGACTGGAACGAGCCGTTCGGGCTCGTCATGATCGAAGCGATGGCGTGCGGGACCCCGATCGTGGCCTGGCCGGGCGGTTCGGTCGTGGAGGTGATGGAACACGGCGTGACCGGATTCATCGTCGAGACGATCGAGGACGCGGCCGACGCCACGCGGGCGGTGGGCGATCTGAGCCGCCGGCGGGTGCGCGACGTGTTCGACGAACGGTTCACCGCGGCGCGGATGGCGCGCGATTACGTCGCCGTGTACGAGCGGGTGGGCTCGGACGAGAGCGACTCGCCACAGACGCGCCGGCCGGTCCGGGTCGCCTGACGATGGCGTCGAGGGTCCCCGACCTGCCGGGCGAGATCAGCGGCGAGTCCGATCGGTACTACATCCTGGCGACGTCGGCACTGGCCGACGATCAGGATCTCGTTCTCAAGGAAGGCGACACGTTCGGCGTGTTCGATCGGAGCGGGGATATCCGGCCGATCGGACTGGCTGAAGAAGGGCTCTACCACGAAGGCACGCGGTATCTCTCGCAGCTGTCGGTGCGGTTCGGCCACCAGCAGCCGCTGCTGCTGAGCTCCGCGGTCAAGCAGGACAACGCGCTCATCGCGGTCGACCTGACCAACCTGGATATCTCCGAGAACGGCAACGTCATCATCCCGCGCGGAACGCTCCATCTCTCCCGCGTGATGGTCGTCTGGGGCGGCGTGCTCTATCAGCGGTTCACGTTCCGGAACTACGGGCTGACGGACATCGCGACACCGCTGGTGGTCGGCTTCGACGCCGACTTCTCCGACATCTTCGAGGTGCGCGGGACCAAACGCGCGCGCCGCGGCGAGAAGCTGCGCGCCGAGGTGGGGAAGGACGCGGTCGTCCTCGGATACCGCGGGCTGGATGGAGTCATCCGGCGCACGCGGATCGGGATCCAGCCCGCGCCGCACGCGCTTGCCGAAACCGAAGCGACCGTCGACGTCGTGCTGGCGCCGCGCGCCGAGGCCTCCTACCTGGTGACGTTCGGCTGCGAGCAGGAAGGCCGGCGATCGACGCAGGCGGGCTTCGGCACGGCGCTCGGCACGGCCACCGAGACGCTGGCGCGCCGGCGTTCGCAGAACTGCGAGATCATGACCTCGAACGAGCAGTTCAACGAGTGGCTGGACCGGAGCCTCTCCGACCTCTCGATGATGACGACCGACACGGCCGAAGGGCCGTATCCCTATGCCGGCGTGCCGTGGTTCAGCACGCCGTTCGGCCGTGACGGCATCATCACCGCGCTCTCGTGCCTGTGGATGAACCCGGTCATGGCGGCCGGCGTGCTGCGGTATCTGGCGGCCACGCAGGCGACGGCAACAATCCCGGAGAAGGACGCGCAGCCCGGCAAGATCCTGCACGAGACCCGCACCGGCGAGATGGCCGCGCTTGGCGAAATTCCGTTCGGCCAGTACTACGGCAGCCACGACGCGACGCCGCTGTTCGTCATGCTTGCCGACGCGTACTACGAGCGGACCGGTGACCGGGCGCTCATCGAGGCCATCTGGCCCAATCTTCAGGCCGCGCTTCGGTGGATTGAGCGCGATGGCGATCTGGACGGCGATGGCTTCGTCGAATACCAGCGGCGTTCGCCAACCGGTCTCGTGCATCAGGGATGGAAGGATTCGGAAGACTCGGTCTTTCACGCCGACGGGCGGACCGCCCAACCGCCAATCGCGCTGTGCGAAATCCAGGCGTACGTCTACGCGGCGTGGCGCGGGGCCGCGCGGCTTGCGGTGGCTCTGGGACTCGAGGAGCACGCGCCGGCGTTTTCGGCCAAGGCCGATGCGTTGCGGGATCGGTTCAACACCGACTTCTGGTGCCCCGAAATCGAGACCTACGCGCTCGCGCTCGACGGCGAGAAACGGCGCTGCGTCGTCCGGGCCTCGAACGCGGGCCATGTCCTCCTCACCGATATCGCCGATCCCGCGCGCGCGAAGCTCGTCGCCCGTGCGCTGACCGCGCCCGAAAGCTTTTCCGGCTGGGGCATCCGCACCGTCGCCGACACCGAAGCGCGCTACAACCCGATGTCGTACCACAACGGGTCGATCTGGCCGCACGACAACGCGCTCATCGCCGCCGGCTTCGCCCGCCACACGTTGTCCGATGCGACGCTCAGGGTCCTGGGCGGCCTCTTCGACGCCAGCATCTTCATGAACCTGCACCGGCTGCCCGAGCTGTTCTGCGGCTTTCCCCGGCGCCCGGGCGAGGGGCCCACGCACTATCCGGTCGCCTGCAACCCCCAGGCGTGGGCGTCCGCATCGGTCTTCCTTCTGCTGCAGTCGACCCTTGGACTGCACATCAGCGCCGCCGATCGCACCGTCCGCCTGTCACGTGGCCGCCTGCCCGAATCCCTTGAATGGGTGAGAATCCGCAACCTGCGCGTCCTCGACGTCACCGTCGATCTGCTGCTCGAACGCCATCACGACGACGTGGGGATCACGGTGCTGCGGCGCGAGGGCGATGTGCAGATTGTGGCGATCAAGTAGGAGTGAGGCCAAAGGCCAATGGCCACTGGCCGAAGCCGAAGCTAAAATGAGGAGATCCGGCCGGTCCCGGAATCGGCAACTGAGGGTTCACACTTTTTCCCATGCCGCCGCAGCGCAGAATCGAGCTCATTCTCGAGTCGGTCCGGCGCCTGTTACGGATGGGCGCCACGCCCAATCTCGTCAATCTCCTCCAGAAGCAGCACCCGGCCGACCTCGCGCAGATCTTCGCGGAGCTGCCTGAGAAGGAACGGCACGCGGCCTTCAATACCCTCGTCGAGAAGAACGGCAAGCTCGCGATGGAAGGCTTGAGCGAGCTCGGACCCGAAAAGGGCGCCCAACTCCTCGCTCTGCGATCGGCCGAAGAAATCGCGCGCCTGACGCAGGAAATCGCATCCGACGATGCAGTCGCGCTGATCGATCAGCTGCCCGAAGAGCTCTCGACGGTCGTCCTCGAGCTGATTCGGCCGAAGCCAGGCGGCGGTGTGGGCGAGCTCCTCGAGTACGAGGAACGCACCGCCGGCCGGTTGATGAACCCGAACGTCTTCGCCCTGCCCGAAGACCTGACCGCGGGCGAGTCGATCACCCAGCTCCAGAACGCGCGCGACGTCGAGATGGTGTTCTACCTCTACGTCGTGGACGAACGCCGGCATCTGGTCGGCGTCGTTTCGCTGCGCCGGCTGCTGCTGGTGCCGCCCGATACGCCGCTCAAGCGGATCATGACGACCGACATCTACAGCGCGCGGGTGGACACCGGTCAGGAGGAAGTCGCGCGAATGGTCGCGTCCTACAACCTGCTCGCGATTCCCGCCGTCGACGCCGAGAACAAGCTCGTCGGCGTCATCACGGTGGACGACGTCATCGACGTCATCAAGGACGAAGCGACCGAGGACGTCTTCCGGCTCGCCGGCGTCTCCAAGGAAGACGGCGTGCTGACGCCGCCATCTGAGTCGATCCGGCGCCGCTTGCCGTGGCTCGGCGTCAATCTGGTCACGGCCTTTCTGGCGGCATCGGTCGTCGGGCTCTTCTCCGACACGATCGACCAGGTGGTCGTCCTCGCGGCGCTCATGCCAATCGTCGCGGGCATGGGCGGCAATGCTGCGACACAGACACTGGCCGTGATCGTCCGTGGGCTTGCGCTCGGCGAGGTCACGTGGACCAACGCCCGCCAGGCTGTCTTCAAGGAGGGGCTGGTCGGGCTCGGGAACGGGCTCGCGCTGGGTCTGGTGGCCGCGATCGGGGCCTGGGCCTGGAAGGGCAGTCCCGTGCTGGGCGCGGTCCTGGCGATGGCGATGATCATCAATATGTTCATCGCCGCGATCGCGGGCACCCTGATTCCGCTCGGTCTGCGGGCGATGAAGGTGGACCCCGCGCTGGCCTCGTCGGTGTTCATCACGACGCTCACGGACGTGTTCGGATTCTTCTCGTTCCTGGGGCTGGCGACAGTTTTCCTGCCATATCTGCGGTAGGGGGGACGGGCCGCGTCCCACTTGATATCATCAGCAAGATACGCGCCAGCCGGAAACGTCGATGTCCGGCTGACGAACCTCATGCGAGCTTATTCCGTCAACGCGCTCGTTCTGCGGACCTATCGCTATGCCGAGGCCGACCGCATCGTTGTCTTCCTGACCGAGGACCGCGGCAAGAAACGGGGTGTCGCCAAGAACGCGTCGGCGTCACGGCGGCGGTTCGGCGCGGCGCTCGAGCCGCTCACGTCGGGCCGCGTGGCGTACGTCGAACGCGAGCACCGCGACCTGGTGCGTGTCGATCGCATCGAGCCCCGGCTGACGCCGCTCGCGTCTGTCCCTGGGCGCTCGGGCGACGACGCGGCGCGGCTGCTGGGACAGGTGACGTATTTCGCCGAGCTCCTTGACGAGTGGGCGCCCGACAGCGCGCCCAACGAGCGCCTTTACCGCCTCGGGGCGGCCATGATTGAGGCGTTGAATGGCGTCGGCTCGGGCGACGCGCTGGCGCGCTATTTCGAATACTGGCTGATGCGGCTCGAGGGCGTCTATCCGGCACTCGAGGTCTGTCCGCGCTGCGGGCGCCGCGCGCTCCCGGATGGCGCCGTGCTGGCGCTGGCCGACCGGGCCTACGTCTGCGGCGAATGCGCGCACGGCGGCCCGCGGCTGTCGCGCGACGCGATGACCTTTCTGCGGACCGCGGCGGGACGCGCGCCCGCCGACGTGGTGGCCTGCGGCGGGCCGCCGGAGGCGCTCCGGGAAATCGAAGTGGCTCACAATCGCCTGATCGCGATGCACCTCGAAAAGGAATTGCGATCGACGAGAGTGGTGAAACAGCTGTGACGCTCCAAGATCTGATTCTGAAGCTGTCGGACTACTGGGCCGCGCAGGGCTGCCTCATCCAGCAGCCGCTCGACATCGAGCTCGGCGCCGGCACGATGCACCCGGAGACGTTCCTCCGCGTGCTCGGACCGCAACCCTGGAACGTCGCCTACGTCCAGCCCTCGCGCCGGCCGGCCGACGGCCGTTTCGGCGAGAACCCCAACCGTCTGTTCAAGCATCACCAGTTCCAGGTCATCCTCAAGCCGGCGCCCGACGACGTGCAGGATCTGTATCTGCAGAGCCTGGAGGCGTGCGGCATCGATCTGCGTGCGCACGACATCCGGTTCGAGGAAGACAACTGGGAGTCGCCGACGCTGGGGGCCTGGGGCGTCGGCTGGCAGGTGCTCTACGACGGCCTGGAGATCACGCAGTTCACCTACTTCCAGCAGGCGGGCGGCATCGACCTGTCGCCGATTTCGGTCGAGCTGACGTACGGCCTCGAACGCTTCGCGATGGCGCTGCAAGGGGTCGAAAACGTCTACGACCTGCAGTGGGCGTCCGGCGTGAGTTATCGCGACGTGCGCTACGAGGACGAAGTGCAGCAATCCAAGTACGCGTTCGGGCGGTTCGACATGCCCAGCAACGAGTTCGCCGAATTCCACCGCGACATGTTCAACCGCTGCTACGACTTCGCCAGGAAGCTCGTGGACCAACAGCTCGTGCTGCCGGCGCTCGACTACTGCCTCAAGTGTTCGCACCTCTTCAACGTGCTCGACGCCAGCGGCAGCATCGGCGTCACCGAACGGACGTCATACATCCTGCGTGTGCGGCAGCTCGCCGTCGCGATCGCGAACGGCTGGCTCACGTCCGCGGCAGAACAGGCGGACCGACATGGATCGTGAGCTGCTGCTCGAAATCGGCGTCGAAGAGATGCCGGCGTCGTGGTTGCCGTCCCTGAACACGCAACTGGCGGCCCGTCTCGAGGCGCGGCTCACCGAGCAGGGACTCGCCACGCCGCGCGCGAGCGTTGAAGCGCACTCCACGCCGCGCCGGCTCACCGCGTGCCTGTCCGAACTGGTCGATCGCCAGGAGGACAAGGACGAGACCGTCATGGGTCCGCCGGTGAGCGCCGCGTTCGACAGCGAAGGCCATCCGACGAACGCGGGCCTCGGCTTCGCGCGCAAGCTGGGCGCGGACTTCGACGCGCTCCAGCAGCAGGACACGCCGCGCGGCAAATACCTCACGTTCCAGCGGCGCACGCGCGGCCGCGCGACCGTCGACGTGCTGCCGGACGTCCTCGCGAAAGTGCTCCGCGACCTCACGTTCCCGAAGCAGATGCACTGGGACGCCCAGCTCGAGGACGACAAGGGCGAGTTCCTCTTCGGCCGGCCGATCCGCTGGCTGCTGTTCCTCTACGGCGGCCGCGTCGTGCCGTTCACGATCGCCCGCCTGGCGGTCGCGTCGAGCCTCCGGGTCCAGGACATCACGTCGGGCGCCGTGACGTACGGCCACCGGTTTCTGGCCACGAGCGGCCGCGCGGGCCGCGCGATCAAGGTGCGGACGTTCGACGAATACCGGAAGAAGCTGGCGGAGAACTTCGTCATCCTCTCCCGGCTCGAGCGGCGCGACCGCATCCTCCGCGAGCTCGAGTCGCAGGCACGGCGCATCGGCGGTCGCGCGCTCCTGCAGCAGCATCCCCACGCGGAAGCGCTGCTCGAGGAGGTGCCGGATCTCGTCGAGTATCCGGCGGTGGTGTCCGGCGCCTTCAGCGCGGAGTTCCTCACGCTGCCCGAAGAGGTGCTGCGGACGACCCTGATCCATCACCAGCATTTCTTCCCGGTGATTGCCGCGAGCGGGGCGCTGATGCCGGCGTTCCTCGCGGTCACGAACACCCAGACCACGAACGATCGCCTGATTGCCACCAACTGCGAGCGCGTCGTCAGCGCGCGGCTCCGGGACGCGCGGTTCTTCTGGGACGCTGACCGGAAAATCGGGCTCGAATCGCGGCTCGACCGGCTGGATACGGTCCTGTTCCACAAGCAGCTCGGCTCCTATCGCGCGAAAGCGGAGCGGATCGAGCGGCTGGCCAGGTGGATCGCGACGGACGTGCTGAGCCACCCGGAGCAGGCCGACGCGGCCGCGCGCGCCGCACGGCTCGCCAAGGCTGACCTCGCGACCGAGATGGTGCGCGAATTCACCGAGCTGCAAGGCACGATGGGCGGCATCTACGCTCGTGAGGCCGGCGAGCCGGAAGCCGTCTGGAAGGCGATTTACCATCACTACCTGCCCATCGCGGTTGAACCGACGGCCCCACCGTCGGCCGAATCGCTCGGCCAGGCGCGGGTGACGTGGGCGGCCGTCTCGCTCGCTGACAAGCTCGACACGCTCGTCGGGTTGTATCTCACCGGCGAGCGGCCGACCGGCTCGCGGGATCCCTTCGGTCTGCGTCGTCAGGCACACGGCATTCTGCGCATCCTCCTCGATGGCGAGTCGCTTGTCGGGCGCGCCATCCGGCACCCGCTCTCGAGTCTCGTGAGGACGGCGGCGGCCAGCTACGACGGCCTGGATGTCGACGGCGCGAAGGCGGACGCCATGTGGGCCGACCTGAGCGCGTTCCTGCAGGAGCGCCTCCAGTTCGTCCTCGAAAGCCGGGGCGGCGATCGCCGCAACGTGCGGGCCGTGCTCGCGGCGCGCAGCGACAACGGCGCCGTGCCCGTCGTCGAGTCGCTCGACAACGTGCGCGCGCTTCCCGAGTTCACGTCCTCCGAGCAATTCCAGCAGCTCGCGACGGCGTTCAAGCGCGTACGCAACATCGCCCGCGAGCTCGATGACGCCGCGGCGGCGGGAGACCTGCGGACGTCGTTGCGCGAGCCGGCGGAGATCGCGCTGCTCGACGAGCTCGAGCGACGGCAGCCGCTGATCGAACAGGCGATCCGGGAGAGCCGCGACTTCAAGCAGGCGTACAGCGAGGCGTCGAAGTTCGAGCCGGCCGTGGCGCGCTTCTTCAACGAGGTGTTCGTCATGACCGACGACGCGCCGCTCCGGGCGGCGCGACTTCGGCTGATGAAGAAACTGGAGCAGCTGATTTTACAACTCGGAGATATTTCTGAGATTGTCGCGGAGCCCTGATCGGAGCCCTAATTACTGATGCCCAAGAAACGCAGCTCGTCCCCACGCAAGCCCCGCCAGGACACCTACTTCTTCGGAAACGGACGCGCGGAAGGCAACCGCACGATGCGCGATCTGCTCGGAGGCAAGGGCGCGGGTCTCGCCGAGATGACCAATGCCAAGCTTCCGGTGCCGCCCGGGTTCACGATCTCGACGCCCGTCTGCACGATGTATTACGAACACCGCGGGAAGCTGCCGCCGGCCATCGAGCAGGAGATGCGGGCGAACCTGAAGAAGCTCGAGCGCGCAACCGGATTCACGTTCGGATCGGCGACCAATCCGCTGCTCGTGTCCGTGCGGTCGGGCGCGAAGTTTTCGATGCCCGGGATGATGGACACCATCCTGAACCTCGGGCTGAACGACACGACGGTCGAAGGGCTGAAGAAACGGACCTCGAACGGCCGGTTCGCGTACGACAGTTACCGCCGTTTCATCCAGATGTTCGGCAACGTCGTCCTCGAGATCAACAAGTCGGCATTCGAACACGAGCTCGAGGCGGTGAAGCGCGCGAGAAGGGTGAAACAGGATCCGGATCTGGACGAAAAGGCGCTTCGTGACGTCGTCTCGCGCTACAAGCGCGTCGTGGAGTCGCACGCGAAGGGCGGCTTCCCGCAGGATCCGCTCGAGCAGCTGCAGCGTGCGAGGGACGCGGTGTTCCGGTCGTGGCAAAACCCGCGGGCCAAGGAGTACCGGCGGATTTATGCGATTCCGGACGACATCGGGACGGCGGTGAACGTGCAGGCGATGGTGTTCGGGAATACCGGCGACCGGTCGGGTACCGGCGTCGGCTTTACCCGCAACCCGGCCACCGGCGCGAAAGAGTTCTACGGCGAGTTCCTGATCAACGCGCAGGGCGAGGATGTCGTGGCCGGCATTCGCACCCCGAAGCCGATCGCGGAGCTCGAGAAGCTGATGCCCGCCACCTACCGCGAGCTGCGTCAGATCACCGCGCGGCTCGAGCGGCACTACAAGGACGTCCAGGACTTCGAGTTCACGATCGAGGACGGCAAGCTGTTCATGCTGCAGACGCGCAACGGCAAGCGCACCGGCTATGCCGCCGTCGTGGTCGCGACCGACATGGTCGCCGAAAAGCTCATCACGCCGAAACAGGCCGTGCTGCAGGTCGATCCCGAGGCGCTCACGCAGCTGCTGGCGCCGATTTTCGATCCCAAGGCCTGGGCCGCGATTCAGGTCGCGACCAAGGGCCTCCCGGCGTCACCGGGTGCCGCGTCCGGCCAGGTCGTCTTCACGGCCGACGATGCGGTGGAGTGGGCGCGGCAGGGCAAGAAGGTGATCCTCGTTCGCAAGGAGACGGTGCCGGACGACATCCACGGCATGTTCGTCGCGCAGGGCATCCTCACCGCGACGGGCGGGATGACCTCGCACGCGGCCGTCGTCGGACGACAAATGGGCAAGCCGTCGATCGTCGGCGCCAGCGCGCTCGAGGCGAACGAGCACGCGAAGACCGTGACGATCGGCAAACACGTGCACAAGGAGGGCGACTGGCTCTCGTTCGACGGGCTGACCGGCGAAGTGAAGATTGGCCAGGTCGCGACGCGGCCGAGCGAAATCCTGCAGGTCACGTTCGGCGAGATGAAGGCGCAGAAGTCCGACATCTTCCGGCGGTTCAACCAGCTCCTGAGCTGGGCGGACTCGTTCCGCCGGCTCGGCGTGCGCGCGAACGCCGATCAGCCGGACCAGGCGGAGATCGCGTACGGCTTCGGGGCGAACGGCATCGGTCTGTGCCGCACCGAGCACATGTTCTTCGGTGAAGGCCGCATCCCGATCGTGCAGCGGATGATTCTGGCCGACAACGAGGCCGATCGTCGCGCGGCGCTGAACGAGCTGCTGCCGCTCCAGCGCGCGGATTTCTACGGCGTCTTCAAGGCGATGCGCGGGCGGCCGGTGACCATCCGGACCATCGACCCGCCGCTGCACGAGTTCCTCCCGAAACGGGAAGAGCTGATGGTCGACATCGCGCGGATGGAGACGTCCGGCAAGACCGGGCCGGATCTCGAAGAGAAGCGCGCGCTGCTGAAACGCGTCGAACAGCTCCACGAGTTCAACCCGATGCTCGGCCACCGCGGCGTCCGGCTGGGGATCACGTATCCCGAAATCACCGAAATGCAGGCGCGCGCGATTCTCGAAGCCGCCTGCGACGTGACGAAAGAGGGCGGCAAGACGGTCGCCGAGATCATGATCCCGCTCGTCGGGGACGTGCTCGAGCTGCGCGATCAGAGCGAGATCGTCCGCCGCGTGGCCGCCGAGGTGATGAAGGAGCGCGGCGTCAAGGTGAAGTACCTGGTCGGGACGATGATCGAAGTGCCCCGCGGCGCGATCGTGGCGGACGAGATCGCGCGCGAAGCCGAGTTCTTCTCGTTCGGCACGAACGACCTCACGCAGCTGACATACGGGTTTTCGCGCGATGACTTCGGCAAGGTGCTGGAGGTGTACCGCGAGCGGAAGATCCTCGAGCGCGATCCGTTCGTGTCGCTCGACGTCAAGGGCGTCGGGCACCTCGTCGAGATGGGCACGAAGAAAGGCCGGGCCTCGCGGCCGGACCTCAAGGTCGGTGTCTGCGGCGAACACGGCGGCGACCCGCCCTCGATTCACTTCTTCGACGAGGTGGGGCTCGATTACGTGAGCTGCGGACCGTTTCGCGTCCCGGTGGCGCGGCTCGCGGCGGCACATGCCGCACTGAAAGAAAAGGCGCAGGACTAGGCTAAAGGCCAATGGCCAAAGGCCGAAGGCGGCCGTCGAGCGGTCATGCGCGGCGGATTTGCTGCGGCCTACGGCCTATGGCCTTCGGCCTCGACCCGTCATGACCACCATCCTCGTGTACCGCGACGGCGTCACGCGCGTGGCCGAGGCGGTGGACCCCGCGTGGCTCGCGCCTGACGCGCCCGAGTCGCTCTGGGTCGACATGCTCGCTCCTGGCGACGTCGAGCACCGGCTGCTGCTCGAGGTGTTCCACTTTCACGAGCTGGCCGTCGAAGACGCGATGGCCGAAGTGCACCACCCGAAGATCGAGGCCTACGACAACTTTCTGTATCTGATCCTGCACGGCATCGAGGCGGCCAAGCGGCAGGCGGGGATTGGCACGCACGACGTCGACTTCTTCCTCGGCCGGAATTTCCTGGTCACGGTTCACCATGCGCCGTCGCGGTCGATCGAGGCGGAGCTCCAGGTGTGCGCGCGGCACCAGCACATCCTGGCCGAAGGGCCGGGCAACCTGCTGCATCGCATCGTGGACCGGATGGTCGACCACTACTCGCCGGAGGTCGATCGGCTCGAGGAGCGGATCGAATCGCTCGAGCGGGTGGTGTTCGAGCGGCCGCAGAAGAACCCGCTGCGGGACGTTCTAAAGCTCAAGGCAGAAGTCGCGATGCTCCGCCGCGTGGCGCTGCCGCAGCGCGACGCCGTGGCGCGCCTCGCTCGCCGGGAGTTTCCGCAGATCTCCGATGCGCTCGGCTACAAGTTCCGCGACGTCTATGATCACCTCGTGCGGCTGACCGACGAAGCGATCTTCCTGCAGGATCGCGTGACCGGGCTCCTCGATGCGCACCTCGCCAACACCTCGAACCGGCTGAATCAGGTCATGAAGGTCCTGACGGTGATCGCGACGATCTTCATGCCGCTCACGGTGCTGACGGGGATGTACGGGATGAACGTCACGCTGCCGCACCTTCCGGGCGGCGACGGAACGCAGTTCTGGTGGATCACCGGGATCATGGCGGTGATCTCCGGGACCATGTTGTGGATGTTCCGCCGTCTGGAGTGGTTGTGAGCCGCATCCAGCGCCTGCCCGCCGCGCTCGCCAACCAGATCGCCGCCGGGGAGGTGATCGAGCGCCCCGCGTCGGTGATCAAGGAGCTCGTCGAAAACGCGGTGGACGCCGGTGCGACTCGCATCGCCATCACGATCGCGTTCGGCGGCAAACGGCTCATCGCGGTCGAAGACGACGGGATCGGGATGGATCGTGAAGACGCGCAGCTGGCCGTCGAGCGGCACGCGACGAGCAAGATCCGGGACGCGTCGGATCTGGCGGCAATACGCACGCTCGGGTTTCGCGGCGAGGCGCTGCCGTCGATTGCGTCCGTCTCGCGGTTCCGCCTGCGGACGCGCGCGCGCGGCGCGCTGGCGGGCACCGAGGTCCGGATCGAGGGCGGGCGCGGGTCCGACGTCCGCGAGATCGGGGCGCCCGAGGGCACGCTCGTCGAAGTCGCGGATCTGTTTTTCAATCTGCCGGCCCGACGGAAGTTCCTGAAAGCCGACACCGCCGAGGCGGCCCAGATTTCGCGGCTCGTGACGCAACTGGCGCTCGGGTACCCGGAGGTCGGAATGGCGCTGAGAAGCGCCGATCGCGTGCTGCTGGAGGCGCCGCCCGCCCGCTCGCCGGAGGAGCGTTTTTTCCAGATCTACGGCGACCGCCCGGACCTCGTGCCGGTCGCGAAGGACGCAGCCGGCATCCGCGTGCACGGCTACGTCGCCGCGCTTTCCGATCAGGGTCCGGCGCGCGGACCGCAGCACGTCTTCGTCAATCGCCGGATGGTGCGGGACCGCACGATTGCGCACGCCATTCAGCAGGCCTACAGCGTCGCGACGATCAAGGAACGCAGCCCCGAGGTCCACCTCTTCATCGAGCTCCCTGCCGATCGCGTGGACGTCAACGTGCACCCGACGAAGGCCGAAGTGCGGTTCCTCGATCAGGGACTCGTGCACGAAATCCTGCGCCGCGCCATCGTGGACGCCCTCGGCCAGACGTCGGCGCCGGAACTGGTGCTGGCGCCCGCCGTGGGCATGGCCGGCGGCGGTGCCCCCGCCGCGCTGCCCCTCGGATTCGGCGGGACGGGATGGCCGGCCGGGGATTCGACGCTGTCAGGGGATTCGGTCGGCGCGCAAGGCCTCGAGAACGTCGCCGGCGCATGGAACCGGGACCCACGCGTGGGATCCATGCCCGGTCGCGAGGCCGTCGCGGCGCTCATCCGGCCGTTGACGCCGCTCGGCCAGTTCCGCAACACGTTCATCATCGCGGCCGACGACGAGGGGCTCGCGATCATCGACCAGCACGTCGCCCACGAGCGCATCCTGTTCGAGCAGATCTCGGAGCGGCTCACCACGCGCACGCTGGAGTCACAACGCATGCTGACGCCGATCGTGCTCGACGTCGGCGCCGGTCAGCACCAGACGCTGCTCTCGCACAGCCAGGCGCTCGCGCGGATGGGATTCGAGGTCGAGGACTTCGGAGCGACCAGCCTGCGCGTGCTCGCCGTGCCGGCGATTCTCGACTGGCAGCGATCGGAAGAGGCTCTTCGCGCCGTGGCCAACGATCTCGACGGCCTCACGCCCGGCGCCGGCCTTGCCGACGCGCTCGCGCGGATCGCGGCGACGATGGCCTGCCACGCGGCGGTCAAGGCGAACGACCCGCTCACGCGCGAGAAGATGCAGTACCTGCTCGACGAGCTGCGGCGAACGTCGCATTCCTCCGTCTGCCCGCACGGCCGCCCGGTCGTGCTTCGCCTCACGCGCCGGGAGATCGAACGCAACTTCGAGAGGATCTGAAGATCATGAAAGGGATGAAGGACATGTTCTTCATTCTCTCCATGGCCTCCATGTCTTTGTTTTCTGATCTTGGCGGTCAACCCTGTTCTCGGATCTTTCTCGCCCGCTCGAGTGCCTCTTTGATCCTCGCTTCCACCCCCCGGTCGGTCGGCTCGTAGTACCGCCGGTTCGCCAGGTGATCCGGCAGGCTCGACATCTCCGAGACGCCCTCGGCCTCGTCGTGCGCGTACCGGTAGCCGTGCCCGTAGCCGAGCTGCTTCATCAAGCCGGTCGGCGCGTTTCGCAGGTGGAGCGGCACCGGAGACGCGATGTCGCGCGTAGCGTCCTCCGCCGCCCGTGTGTAGGCGACGTACACCTTGTTGCTCTTCGGCGCGGCCGCCAGGTACGTGACGGCCTGCGCGAGCGCCGTGTTCGCTTCGGGCATCCCGAGAAAGTGCACGGCGTCCTTGGCCGCGAGCGTGACGTCGAGCGCGCGCGGATCCGCGTTGCCGACGTCTTCGGAGGCGAACCGCACCAGACGCCGCGCGACGTAGAGCGGATCTTCGCCCGCTTCGAGCATCCGCGCCAGCCAGTAGACCCCCGCATCAGCGTCGCTGTTGCGCAGCGACTTGTGCAGCGCCGAGATGAGGTTGTAGTGCTCCTCGCCGGCTTTGTCGTAGAGCAGGATGCGGCGCTCGATGAGGCCGGCGAGTGCCGCGGCGTCGAGCGCGCGCGGGGTCGTCGGGTCCGGGGTGTCGTCCCGCGACCGGCTGAGCGCGAGTACGGCCTGCTCGAGCAGGTTCAGGGCGACACGGGCATCGCCGTTCGCGTACGTCGCGATCGCGGTCAGCGCGGCTTCGTCCGCCGCGACGCCCAGAGAGCCCAGACCGCGCTCCGGGTCGGTCAGTGCGCGCTGGAGGATGGTCACGACCTCCGCCACCGTCAGCGGGTGCAGCACGTAGACTTTCACGCGCGAGAGAAGAGCGGAGTTGACTTCGAAGGACGGGTTTTCGGTGGTGGCGCCGACCAGCATCACGGTGCCGCCCTCCACGTGGGGCAGGAAGGCATCCTGCTGCGCCTTGTTGAAGCGGTGAATCTCGTCCACGAAGAGCAGCGTCCGGCGTCCATGGTGCGCGCGCATTCGGTCCGCTGTCGCGATGACCTGCTTGATCTCCTTGATGCCCGCCGTGACCGCGCTGAACGCCATGAAGTCCGCGCCCGTCACCGACGCCAGCAGCCGCGCCAGCGTCGTCTTGCCGGTGCCGGGCGGTCCCCACAGAATCAATGAGTGGAGCGTGCCGATCGCGATGGCGCGCCCCAGCGGCCTGTCGGGGCCGATCAAGTGCGACTGACCGACGAATTCGTCGAGCGTACGCGGCCGCATCCGATCCGCGAGCGGCGTTCCGGGGAGCGGCTGGTCGTCGTCGGCGAAGAGCGGTCCGGTCATCGTGTCGGCTCCACCCGCCGCTGCCGGCGCGCCTCGTAGAGGATCAGCGCCGCGGTGACGGCGACGTTCAGCGAGTCCACTCCGGAGCGCATGGGGATCGTGATGCGCGAGTCGGCTTGCGCGACGATATCGGGCGGCAGTCCGGCGCCTTCGTTGCCGAGGAGCACCACGACCGGCGACGTCAAATCACAGGTCTCGACGGGCTGGCCGTCATCGGCGACGGTCGCGGCCACGCGAACCTTGGCGCGACGCGCTTCCGCGAACACGTCAGAGGATGAGGCTCGCGCGATCGGCAGACGGAACGTGCTGCCCATGGCGCCGCGCAGCGCCCGCCACCCGGCCGGGTCGGCTGTCCGGTCGAGCATCGCGACGCCCGTTGCCCCGAGCGCATCGGCGCTTCTCACCACGCTGCCGGCATTGCCAGGATCTTGCACGTCCAGCAGTCCGATCACGAGGGCGGGTGTCCGCGTAAAGAGATCGCGTACACCCGCCGGCATCCATGACGCGATCGCGACAGTCCCCGTTGGCGAGCGCACGGGACTGGCCGCTTCGAGTACCGGCGCGGACGCGAGGTACACCGTGGCGCCGGACGCGCGGGCCCGGTCCGCCAGATCGGGCGTTCGGCCGTCGGAGAGCAGCAGATCGATCGCGACCCCGGCGTCGAGCGCCTCGCCGACGAGGTGCTCGCCGTCGAGCAGCAGCCCGCGATCGTCTCGACGACGCGCGGCCAGCCGCCTGAACCGCTGCACCACCGGATGCTGACGACTGGTGATGCGAGACGGCACCATCGCCATAGTAGGGTACTGGCGATCATCCCATCTGAGATCCAAGATTTCAGATTGACCCTTTGACGCTCTGGTATTCTGACGAGCGATGAAAGCGCGTCTGATCAAACGATTCGAGGACGAGATCAGTCAGCTCGACCGCGAGCTCACGCAGGAGCTGCCGAAGGAAATCAAGCGGGCCCGGGAGCTTGGCGACCTTCGTGAAAACGCGGAGTATCACGCCGCGAAGGAGCGCCAGCGCTTCGTCGAAGCCCGGGTCTCGATGCTGCGTCAGCGCGTCGCGGAAATCCATCTGATGAATCTGGAACGGGTGCCCAAAGACCGCGCCGGATTCGGGTCGAAGCTGACGATCAAGGAAAACGGCAGAGTGTTCGTCTATGAGCTCGTCATGCCCGAGGACGCGGATCCCGATCGCGGGCTGATCTCGGTGGCGTCGCCGATCGGCCGCTCGCTGGTCGGCAAGGAAGAGGGGGACTCGGTGACGGCGCCCACGCCCGCCGGCGCGCGCCATTTCGAGATCGTCAAGCTCGTCACCATCCACGACGACGCCGAGTAGACGTGTCCGATTCCTCGTATTCGCCGCGGCTCCGCACGGCCGTGTTGCTGTGCGGGACCGGAACCGCGGGCGCATACCATGCCGGCGTTCTGCGCGCGCTCACGGAAGCCGGCGTCAAAATCGATCTCCTGTCCGGCCACGGTGCGGGCGCCATGACCGCCCTCTGCGGCGCGATCGACGGTGGCGCCGGGTTGTGGGACCCGGCTGGTCCGTGGACCAACGCGCGCCTGCGGCAGTCCTACGGCTGGCGGCCCGCCCTGCGGACGGCGGGTCTCGGGTTTCTGATCGCGCTGCTGGTGCTGTTGTCGCCGCTGGTCGTGCTGGTTTTCGCGGCGGCGGCCTACGCCATGAGCGTGGTCTCGGCGCTCGTGAACTTTCCCACGATCTCGGCGTGGTTCGTCGAGCTCTACCGGCAGTCGCTCGAATGGCTGTTCGACCCGCCGGTCCTGCCGACGGCGGTGCCGCGCGCCGTCGTGCTCGCGCTGCTGGTCGTGGTCGGTGTGCTGGTGACCGCGGCGATCCGGGCTGCGCGGCAGGAACGGGCACGCCGCCGCCTGCGCGGCGCCTTCTGGTGGCAGCTGATTGGCGCGCCCCTCGCCGCCGACGAGCCGAGCGGCACGCTGGTCGACGCGCTCTGGCGGCTCGTGCGCGGCGCGTCGAACGAGCCGAGGCCCGCGCAGGCGGAAATCGGCCGGCGGTACGTGGATGTGCTGACCGACAACTTCGGACAGCCGGGCTTTCGCGAGCTGCTCGTCGGCGTCCATGATCTCGATGCCCGCCGCGACCTCGTCGGCAGCGTCCTGCCGCCCCAGGCGCGCGAGGCGTTCGAAGCCCGGCGCAACGGTTTCGGGCCGCGAGAGGCGGAAGTGGTCGACTTCACCGGCCCGCAGCGTGAGCTCGTCGTCGACTTCCTGCTCGGCGCGCTCCGGCCGCCGATCGTCGTCGCGCCGCAGCCGGTGCAGTTCCCGATGGACAGCTATTGGCGCGGCGAAGCCCACCGGCTCTGCGACCGGCCGGAGTTGCCGCTGCGTCTCGTGGAAGAGATCGCGGCCGTCGGAGTCGAGCAGGTCGTGCTCGTCTGTCCGGCCGCGCCGGCCGCGCAGCCGCATGGGATGCGCTCGCGCCCGGTTGACGTTCGCGCCCGCATTGGCGAGCTGGTCCGATCGATGGAAACGGCCGTGCTCCACGACTGCGCGGCCGCGGCGGCGGCCCGGTTTTCGGGCGTGTTCGTCGTGCGGCCGGGCCACAATCCGATCGGCCCGTTCGACTTCGGCGGCGTGTACGATGAGGCATCCGACCGCCAGCGGACCACGCGCGAGCTGATCCAGCAAGGCTACGACGACGCGTATCGGCAGTTCATCGAGCCCGTTGTGGCCGCCGGCGAACGGCTGGAGGAGTTGTGACTGGCCCTGGGGGAGGGCGCGCATGGCGAAACATCCCGAAACCGAAGTGCTGCACCGGGGCGAAGGCGCCCGCGAGGGCGCGACGCCGCTGACGACGCCCATCTACGCCACCAGCACATTCGTCTTCGCGAACGCGGCGGAGCTCGAGATTTATCAGGACGGCCGATCTCAGAAATACATCTACTCCCGCTACGAAAACCCGAGTGTGCAAGCCGTGGAGGAGAAGCTCGCGGTCCTCGAAGGCGGCGAGGCCGCGCTCGTCACGTCGTCGGGCATGGCGGCGACAACCACGGCGTTGTGCGGGCTGCTGTCGGCGGGCGAGGAGGTCGTCTGCAGCGCCGCGATCTACGGCGGCACGCTGCACCTGATTGTCGACGTTCTGGAGCGCTTCGGCGTCGCCGCCCGCTTCGCGTCTCTCGAGCAGCTGGCGACGCCCGAGTGCGTCATCGGCCCGAACACCAAGATTCTCTGGTTCGAGAGCCCGATCAATCCGACGCTCCGGTGCGTGGACATCCGCAAGGTGGTGGAGGTGTGCCGCGCGCGGAACGTGACGTCGGTCATCGACAACACGTTCGCAAGTCCGGTCAATCAGCAGCCGATCGCCATGGGCGTCGATCTCGTCATGCATTCGGCGACGAAATACTTGAATGGACACAGCGACGTCACGGCGGGCGCGCTCATCGGATCGCGCGCCATGATCGATCGGCTCGGCCCTGCGCGGAAACTGTTTGGCGGCGTCCTCGAGCCCGCGTCCGCCTACGCCCTGGCTCGCGGGCTGAAGACGCTCACCCTCCGGATGGCGCGGCACAACACGAACGCGATGGCGGTCGCGTCCTGGCTCGAGCACGACGCGCGAGTCGGGCGGGTGTTCTACCCCGGCCTCACGTCCCACCCGGATTACAAGATCGCGCGACGGCAGATGAGCGGTTTTGGCGGCATGGTCTGCTTCGACCTCGCGGCCGGCTACAAGGCGGCCTGCCGGTTCTTCGATCGGCTCGAGGTCATCAAACGGGCGGCCAGCCTCGGCGGCACGGAAAGCCTCTGCAGCCTCCCGGTGCTGACGTCGCAGTACGGACTGTCCGACGAACAACTGGCCGCCGCCGGCGTCACGCGCGGCATGGTCCGGCTGTCGATTGGGCTCGAACATCCGGACGACCTGATCGCGGACCTGGATCACGCGCTCGCCTGATCTGACGCGTGCCCAGTGCATGGACCACGAAGCTCACGAAGGGCACGAAGACAGCGCTGACCTGGCGGCCGCCTGCGGCGGCGAGGCGGTGTGAGGGAGACGCGCGACCGACAGGACGTTTGAATAGGTTTCGCACTTGGGGGACGGGTCTCGCTTGCGCGAGCAAGACCCGTCCCCCAACTTTCGAAACCTCGTCTCAGCGTCGTGACGGGTCGCGCGTCTGCCTCACACCGCGACCCGGCGAAGCCGGGCCCGCCAGGTCAGCGGGTGTCTCAAATCCTTACCCGCTTGTCGGGTTTGTCTTCGTGTCCTTCGTGAGCTTCGTGGTTCAACGCTTTTGGGGAGGGTTACGGCGTCGCCTTCTCGTGCTGCGGCTTCTTGTCGGCCGCTTCGCTCAGAAATGACTCGGCCAGATCGCCGATCCGGGTCGCGATGCCGAGGCTGTTGAGATCACCGAACTTGGTGCGGAAGCGTTCCATGGGCACCACGGCTTTGGCCATCGCGCGGTGCCCGCCCGCGCTGCCGATGTCGCCGAACGTCGCCTTCACGAATTCGCCGGCGTTGCGCGAATAGCCGAGGTTGCGGACGCTCACGATGAGCTGCCCGCCGACGACGCCCGAGACGATCGTCCATTTGACGTCCTCGACCTGCAGCAGGAAGTCGGCGGTATACGGAATGAAGTCCTCGCGCGTCGTCTCCCCGAGATGCGCCGAGAAGACCTGGTTCTGCAGCCGGCTGCTGGCGAGCGCGCGCGAGACGTGCTCGAGCCGCTCGACCGTGATGTCGGCGCCTTCCATCTTGCGAATCAGTGCCGGATCGGCCAGCGGGTACAGGAACGTGAACGCTTCGAGATCGACCCGGTTCGTCTGGCGCGCGAAGAAGAGCGTGTCCGACTTGATCGCGTAGAGCATCGCCGTTGCGGTGCGCTCGGAGATGCTGACGTCAACCGCTCGCAGATGTTCGGTCAGGATCGGTACACGTCGACCCGTAGTCGGCCCGGATGTCCTTGAAGACCGCCGCGTAGCTCGGCTGTTCCGGGTGGTGATCGACGACCAGATCCACCCGCGGCAGCAGACCGCCGAAATAGTGCGGCTGGACGTCGACGGTCGCGATGCGTTCGAAGCCGGCGAACTCGTCCGGTTTGACGATCTCGAGCTGGATGTCGAGGAGGTCGGCCATCCGGAGGTTTTCCGGCCGGGTGATGCCTTGGAGCGCGCCGATGATGGCCGTGGTTCGCGTCCGGCGCAGCACGTTGCGCAGCGCCAGGCCCGCCGCCAGCGCGTCCGGATCAGGTTCGTTGTGGAGGAGGATGAGCACGCGGTCGGCGTCGGCGAAATATCGTTGGTACTGCTGCACCCGGGCGCGTGTGAGGGACCGTCCAAGCTCCGTCGTGAGCGACAGCGAGAGCAGCTCCGAGAGGTCCAGGTGCGTAACCTCCGGCACGACGGCCCGCAGCTCGTCCAGGCTGCGCCGGTTCGGCACGCCGTCGACGTGCAGGATGTACACGAGGCTGCCGCCGGCGTCACGGATCGCCGTGACGATGCGCTTCAGCCCGCGACGGTTGTTGTCCTCGACGATGACGCAGGTGTTCGGCGTGAGGTCCGCGCGGAGATAGGAATCGACCCGCTTGGGATCGGCGACATTCGTTGGAATGCCGTCGTCAACCAGACGCCGAGCCAGCGGGCGGCTCTCGACCAGGAACTCGATGTCGAAGGCGCCCGAGAGGACACGATGGAGTGTCCTGATGACCAGCTCGTCCTGACAGACGGCCAGCGCGCGCACAACCCGCCATTGTATCAGCCAATAGTCCGGGGGGACTTCGTCCCCGCCGGCCCCCCCTTACGCGCTCACTCGCGGGCTTTCGGCGACCTTTTCCAAGACGTGTGGCGTCGCTTACCATACGAAGAAATGCCGAAGTTCCGAGTTGAGCTGACGGCGGTGGCCGCGGCCGCCGCGCTCGTCGCGCCGGTGATCGCGCAGCAGCCGTTCAAGGCCGGCATCGACCTCGTCCACCTGCCCGTGATCGTGACGGCCAGGAACGGTGAGCTCGTGCGCGGCCTGACGGTCGAAGCCTTCGAGGTTCTCGAAGACGGCCGGCCGCAGAAAGTCAGCTACTTCGCCGAGGGGGCGCCGGGCGATGCGCTACCGCTGCACCTGGGACTCGCGCTCGATGGCAGCACCAGCATGGAGCGCGATCTCCGCAAGGCCGGCGAGGCGGTCGTCCAGTTCGTCCGCGCGCTCGAGGAGGCCGAGGACGTCACGTTCGTCGACTTCGACACCTCCGTCAACATCGGGTTCTTCAAGCCGGCCAGCTACCCGCACCTGTTCGAGCGCATCCGGGCGCGGAAAGCCGACGGGTGGACGGCGCTCTACGATGCGATCGGCGCCTACCTCGAGCGCGCGCTTTCGCGGCCGGGGCAGCACGTGTTGCTTCTCTACACCGACGGCGGTGACAGCACGAGCCGAATGACCTTCGGCCAGCTGCAGGGATTGCTGCGGCTCGGCAACGTCATGGTCTACGTGCTCGGCTATCTCGAAAACCAGATGAGCTCGCTCCGCGCGCCGCAGCAGATGCGGATGAACCAGATCGCGCGCGAGACGGGTGGGGAAGCGTTCTATCCGGCCTCGATCGAGGAACTGCACGAGGTCTACGCGAAGATCGTGGACGAGCTCGGGTCCCGCTACACGCTCGGCTATGTCTCCGGCAACCAGAAAGCTGATGGGAAGTTCCGCGAGGTCCAGGTCCGCCTCCTCCGCCCTGACTTGAAGAACGCCAAGCTCCGAACCCGCTCCGGCTATATGAGCCCCGCAGGCCCCCGGTAACGCTGACTGGCCGGCTGACCGCCTCCGCCAAGGCTACGGCGAGTCTCGCCGAAGCGCTTCGCGCGAAGGCGGAAGCCGGCCGCTACGGATGTCTCCGGAGTCGTGCGCGTGCGCAGGGGCGGGGCTTCAGCCCGCCCGAACACGTATCAGCTACCATGGATCGTTTGGACGCGTCGTCCCGATCCGGGCCATGACTGACCGCTTTCAGCTCGAGACCGATTTCGAACTCCGCGGCGATCAGCCCCAGGCGATCGACCAGATCACCGAAGGTCTGCGGCGTGGCGACAAGTCGCAGGTGCTGCTCGGGGTCACCGGATCCGGCAAGACGTTCACGATGGCGCAGGTTCTGGCCCGCGTGAACCGCCCGGCGCTCGTGATGGTCCACAACAAGACCCTGGCCGCGCAGCTCTTTCAGGAATTCCGGCGGTTCTTCCCGCGCAACGCCGTCGAGTTCTTCGTCAGCTACTACGACTACTACCAGCCGGAAGCCTACATGCCGGCGACCGACTCGTACATCGAGAAGGAAGCGATCGTGAACGAGGAGATCGACCGCCTGCGTCTGTCGGCGACGCGGTCGCTCTTCGAGCGGCGGGACGTCGTGATCGTCGCGAGCGTGTCGTGCATCTACGGCCTCGGCTCGCCCGACGCGTATTACGGTCTCGTCGTCTCGCTCGAAAAGGGGCAGCGGATGGATCGCGATCAGATCCTCCGCCACCTCGTCGAGATCCAGTACGAGCGCAACGACCACGAGTTCGCGCGCGGCGGGTTCCGCGTGCGCGGCGACATCATCGAGATCTACCCGTCGTACGACGACGTCGGCCTCCGCGTGGGCCTGTTCGGCGACGAGATCGACGAGATCGTGTCGTTCGATCCGCTGACCGGCCGCGAAGTCCGGCGCCACGATCGGATCTCCATCTATCCGAAGTCCCACTTCGTGACGCCGCGCGCCCGGACGATGTACGCGATGACCGCGATCAAGGCCGAGCTGACGGAGCGGCTCGCCGAGCTCGAGGGCGCCGGCCGGGTGCTCGAGGCGCACCGGCTGCACCAGCGCACGATGTTCGACCTCGAGATGATCAAGGAAATCGGCTACTGCCACGGGATCGAGAACTACTCGCGGCATCTTTCGGGCCGGCTCGCGGGTGAGCCGCCGCCGACGCTCCTCGACTACCTGCCCGGCGACGCGCTCATCATCGTGGACGAGAGCCACCAGACCGTGCCGCAGGTCCGCGGCATGTACCACGGCGATCGCTCGCGGAAAGAAGTGCTCGTCGAGCACGGCTTCCGCCTGCCGTCGGCGCTCGACAACCGGCCGCTGAACTTCGAAGAGTGGGAAGGCCGGGTCGGACAGCTGGTGTTCGTCAGTGCGACGCCCGGGCCGTACGAGCTGCGGCAGGCCGGCGGCGTGATCGTGGAGCAGATCATCCGCCCCACCGGGCTGGTCGACCCGATGATCGTCGTCCGGCCCGTCGCCGGGCAGATTGACGACCTGCTGGCCGAGATTCGCGCGGTGGCTGCCGCGGGCGAGCGTGTGCTGGTCACCACGTTGACCAAGCGGATGGCCGAGGACTTGACGTCCTATTATCAGGAGCTTGGTGTCAGGGTCCGGTACTTGCATTCCGACATCGATACGCTCGAGCGCGTTCAGATCCTGCGGGACCTGCGGCTCGGGACGTTCGACGTGCTCATCGGGATCAACCTGCTTCGCGAGGGACTCGACTTGCCGGAGGTCTCCCTGGTCGCCATTCTCGACGCCGACAAGGAGGGATTCCTGCGCTCGTCGGGCGCGCTGATCCAGACCATGGGCCGCGCGGCGCGCAACGTCAACGGCCGGGCGATCCTGTACGCGGACGTGCAGACGGACTCGATGCGGCGCGCGATTGAAGAAACCGAACGCCGCCGGCGCGTGCAGGAGACGTACAACGTCGACCACGGCATCACGCCCGCGTCGATCGTGAAGAATATCGACGACGTGCTGTCGAGCGTGTACGAACGCGACTACGTCACGATCCCGAAAGCGCGGGACGAGCGAGACCAGTTCCGGACGCAGGCCGAGCTCGACGCGTTCATCGCCGGCCTGGAGCGCGAGATGCGCGAGGCGGCGGCCAATCTCGAGTTCGAGCGGGCGGCGGCCATCCGCGACCGGCTGCGCCGGCTGCGGAATCCCGACCTGGCGCTGGCACCGGCGGAGCGGCCCTAGTGCTCCGCTTCGTCTCCGAGTGGCTGAAACGGGCGGTCCTCGAGCTTCAGGACTACATGAGGCTCGTCGGCAGCGTCGGACGCGGGCTCGTCACGAGACCCGTGTACGGCCGGGACATCATCGAGCAGCTCGACGCGATCGGCATCGGGTCGCTCACCGTGGTGTTGCTCACGGGCACGTTCACGGGCATGGTGCTGGCGCTGCAGTCCGGCATGACGCTCGATCAGTTCGGGGCGAGGTCGGTCGTCGGCCGGCTCGTCAGCGCGTCCATGGTGAAGGAGCTCGGTCCGGTGCTGACCGCCCTGATGGTCACCGGGCGCGTCGGGTCGGGCATCGCCGCCGAGCTCGGATCGATGATGGTCACCGATCAGATCGGGGCCTTGCGCGCGCTCGGCACGGATCCGATCCGCAAGCTCGTCGTGCCCCGCGTCGTCGCTGGAACCGTCATGGTGCCGGTCCTGACGATCATCGCCGATGCGCTGGGCATGCTGGGCGGCGCCGTCATCTCGAGGTTTCAGCTCGGCGTCGCCTACAGCGTGTACTGGAACAACGTCGTCGCGGGCCTGGTGGTCGAAGACCTCTGGATGGGCTTCATCAAGCCGGTGGTGCTGGGGTTCACGCTCGTCAGCATCGGGTGCCACGTGGGGCTGCGCGCCAAGGGCGGCACACAGGGCGTGGGGCGGGCGACGACGAACGCGGTAGTCAGCGCCTCGGTCGCGGTTCTGGCGATCGACTTCCTCTTGACGAAGGTGTTGATCACGCTGATGTACTGACAACGATGGCCATCACCTCACCGATCGAAGGCCCGGCGCGCCCGCCAGACCGGCACGACGACACCTCACCCGTCATCGTGTTCGAGGAGGTCTCGCTCGCGTTCGACGACAAGGTCATTCTCGACCGCATCAGCTTCGAGCTCCTGCCGGGGCACATGAAGATCATTGTGGGCGCCAGCGGCGCCGGGAAGTCGACGATCCTGAAGCTGATCCTCGGACTGCTGAAGCCGGACGGCGGCCGCATCATCGTGCACGGACACGAGGTGCACGCGATGAAAGAGAGCGATCTGATGGAAGTCCGCGCGCGCCTCGGGATGGTCTTTCAGGAAGGCGCGCTCTTCGACTCGCTCACGGTGCGCGAAAACGTCGGGTACCGCCTCTACGAAGAGACGGACCTTCCGCTCGAGACGGTGGACCGCCGCGTCGACGAAGTGCTGGGCTACGTCGGGCTTTCCGAATACCGCGACCGGATGCCGTCGGAGCTCTCGGGCGGCCAGCGGCGGCGGGTCGCGATTGCGCGCGCACTCCCCTCGAAGCCGGAAATCCTGCTCTACGACGAGCCCACGACCGGGCTCGATCCGATCACCGCGCTCACGATCGACGACCAGATCATCAAGCTCCGGGATCTGGAAGACGTGAGCTCGATCATCGTTACGCACCAGCTGCGTGACGCGTTCTACATCGCGACGCACGAAGCGGCCAGGCAGGGCGGCGAGATCGAGTACGTGCCCGCCTCGCCGGCCAAGGCTGCCGAGATCGAATTCGTCATGCTGAAAGACGGCCACATTCATTTCGAAGGACAGGCCGATGAGCTGCGCGGGTCGGACGATCCCTACATCAGGTCGTTCCTCTCGTAGCGGGAGAGACGCATGCCGCGAACACGTTCCATTGCCTGGGCCGAGCTGAAGCTCGGCATTATCGGCGTTGTGGCGCTTGTGCTGGTGGTGATGATCATCCTGGCGCTCGGCGGCGACAGCGGGTTTTCATGGCAGCGATACCCGCTCAAGACACGGTTCCGGGACGCGGGCGGCCTGAAGGACGGCGCCGTCGTCCGGCTGAGCGGCAAGGAAGTCGGAACCGTGAAGAGCGTCGAGTTCTCCGGCGCCGAGCTCGACGTGGCCCTCGAGGTCCGCAAGGAGGTCCGGAATCTCATCACGACGGACTCGGTCGCCACGATCGGATCGCTCAGCCTGTTGGGCGAGTCGATGGTCGAGATCCGCGCGGCCACGACCGGGAAACCGCTGGCCGACTGGGAGTACATTCAAGCGGGCACGGGGTCGGGCCTTGGAGACCTGCAGTCCAAGGTGTCGTCGAGCCTGGACAACGTGGATCGGCTGATCGGCGACCTTCGCGCCGGCCGCGGCACGATGGGGAAGCTCCTCACGGACGACGCGGTCTACGAGGAACTGCAGCAGTTCGTGGCGTCGGCCGCGGCGGTCACGCGAGACCTGAATCAGGGAAAGGGAACGCTGGGCGCCCTGACGAAGGATCCGGCCGCGTATCAGGCGCTCAAGACGTCGCTCGAGAATCTCCAGGCCATGACCGCGCGCATCAACAGCGGCCAGGGCTCGCTCGGCCGTCTCCTGAACGACGAGTCCATGGCCAAATCGCTCACGAACACGACAGCGAACCTCGATCAGATCACGGCGAAGCTCAAAAGCGGGGAGGGGACGGCGGGCCGGCTGCTGACGGACCGCGAGCTCTACGACCGGTTGAACAGCATGACCAAGCGCGTCGACGACATCGTCGCCAACCTCAACGCCGGCCAGGGCACGGCCGGACAGCTGCTGCGGGATCGGGAGCTTTATGAGAACATGAACCGGGCCGCCGCCGAGTTGCGGGCCCTTTTAGCAGACATTCGAAAAGATCCGAAGAAATTCCTGCGTGTGAGCGTCAGCATCTTCTGACAAAGTCGGGAGGAGTGTCATGTCGGACAACAACAATACTGCGGGCACGGTACTCGTCGCGTTTGCCCTGGGCGCCGTTGCCGGCGCGGCGATCGCGCTGCTCTACGCGCCGACGGCCGGTGAGGAAACCCGTCGCAAGCTGGCCGAGAAGGCGCGGGAGGGCCGGGAAAAGGCCGAAGCGCTCGCCCGGCAGGGCCGCGAGTTCATCGACCGGCAGCGCGAGACGGTGACCGCCGCCGTCGAGAAGGGCCGCGAAGCCTTCGATCAGGCTCGGAGGGAGCAGCTGTGATCGACTGGCAACTGGTGTGGCTGGCCGTCATCGCGATCGCGGTGACGGTCATGTCGGTCGTGCAGATCGCCGTGCTGCTGACCCTGGCGCGGTCGGCCCGGCAGCTCGGGGAGACGGTCCAGCAGGTGCGCCAGGAAATCCGCCCCCTGGCGGAAAAGGTCAATCGGATCGCGGACGACGCCGCCCGGGCCGCCGCGCTCGCGGTGACCCAGGTCGAGCGCGTGGACAAGGCCCTCCTGACCGCCACCCAGCGCGTGGATCAGACGCTGAACGTCGTCCAGGGGGCGCTCGTCGAACCCGTCCGGCAGGGTGCGGCGGTCCTGGCGGCCGTCCGGTCGGCCCTGTCGGTGTTCCGCCGGTCGTCCGAGCCCCGCCACCACGGCCGCGACGAGGAGGAAGCGCTGTTCGTAGGGTGATCAGATGATTGACCACTACCGGCCACGGTGGTAGAAAATGGCGCCATGAACCCCTCCCAGCTGGCGAGCCGCTCCCTACTCGTCTCGGCAATCGGCCTGTTGTTCGCGCTCGGGCCGCCGGTGTCCGCGCAAGCGCCGTCCACTCCGGCTCCGGTCTCCGGGTCGGCGGCCAAGGTCAAAGAGCTCATCGCGTTGATGCAAGCGAAGAAGCTCGAAGCCGTCGCGGCGAAAGATTCCCGCCGGGTCCGGACGCTTCGTTGCCGCGCTCCACATTCCGAGCGTGCAGCTCCTCGTGGTCTCGGCCGCGTACTCGATGCCGGGTGAGCTCGATTCGCGCCTGTACTACAAGGACTTCATGGGCGCGTACGTCGATCTCAACACGTCCGTGCACTCGAGCGACAAGACGTTCATCGAGGACGCGCTCTGTGACGGGCTGATCGCGGTGCCGGGGAAGAGCCTCGCGCGCGACGCGGCGCTGCTCGGGAAGGAGAAGCAGATCTTCGACGGCGATTTCGCCAAGCCGGACCAGCGAAATTCGAAGAAGATTTCGCACGAGGACTACCACAAGAAGTTCAACGCGGCCGAAGAGCGGTACGCGCGGGTGCTCGGCGTCCTCATCGAGGAAGTGAAGAAGATGAGCGGACCGCTGGCGCCACCGGCGCCATTACGCTAATCTCAGACAGTACGCCTCAGCGGCGTCGGTTGGGCGCTTGGCTCAGTTGGCTAGAGCATCGCCTTCACACGGCGGGGGTCAGTGGTTCGAATCCACTAGCGCCCACCAACCTCCGCCGAACGCTCGCTACGCTCGCGGCTACGGTTGGCAGGCCGCGTCAGGCGAGCGCTCGGCGGAGGTTGTCCACCGTAGCCGCGAGCGCAGCGAGCGTTTGGCGAAGGTGGACGGCAGCGGCCCAAGAGCGAACCAACTGCGCAGAACGTCGCAGAATCCGTAACGTCGCTAGCGTCCTGTACCTGGGAATTCCTGCGACGTCCCAGACCAAACTTCATCCTGTTCCTGAATTAGCGGCTCTTCCATCACGGGCGCCAGTCTTGCAATTGCGGTTCGAGATGACAACGCCCAAGACGTGTGTGTACGTGCTGCGAAGCAAGGCTGACCCGACGCGATATTACACAGGTCTCACGTGCCATGTTCCATCGCGGCTCACGAGTCACAATGCAGGAAACTGCCGACATACCGCATCCGGACGACCGTGGGAAGTTGACGTGGTGATCGAGTTCGCGGACGAGGCCCGAGCAATCAGATTCGAGCGATACCTAGAGAGTGGCTCGGGCGTCGTCTTTGCGCAACGACACCTGCGGTAACGTTGTCGGGCGGCCCTCGGGAACCCCGCACCGGAACTCCGGAACCACTTGCCACGTAAGCTGATGTAAGCTACTATAGCTGACATGGCGAAGCCGAAGCGGCTGATTACCGAAACGATCACCAAAACCAAGGGCAATCCTGCCTATCTCCGTCAGGCCCGCGAACAGGCGGGCGTGTCGCTGCGCGCGATGGCGCGCGCGGTGGGGTACTCGGCGCCCTACGTCTCGGACCTCGAGCGCGGCCATCGGGAGTTGTCTCCCACCATGCTCGACCAGTTCGAACAGGCGATCGCGCGTCTTCGACTGCTTCGTCAAGAGGACACGAATGAAGACTGACATCACGGTCATTCTCGACAGATCGGGATCGATGGAAGCCCGCCGCACCGACGCCATTGGTGGATTCAACGCGCTCGTCGACGATCAGAAAGTTCAGCCCGGCTCGGCCGCGCTCTCGCTCGTGCAGTTCGACACGAGCTATCAGGTCTCCTTCACCGCGAAGGCGCCTGTCGACGTGCCGGCGCTCACGATGGAGACCTACACGCCGTCCGGCGGCACCGCGCTGCTCGATGCGATGGCCAGGACGATCCACGCGACCGGCCAGCGGCTGGCGGCGATGCCAGCGGCCGACCGTCCCGGCAAGGTGATCGTCGTCATCATCACCGACGGCGAGGAGAATTCGAGCCGCGAGTTCACCTACCCCCAGGTCAACGAGATGATCGGCCACCAGCGCGACGCGTACAAGTGGGAGTTCATCTTCGTGGGCACCAACCAGGACGCGATCGCGAGCGCGTCGAAGATTGGCATTCAACCAGGCAGCGCGCTCACGTACGGCACGAGCGGCCGCGCCATGGGCGTGGCCATGGACGTGCTCGCGGAGTCGCTGAGTGAACGGCGGGCGGGGCGCCTGGGTGAGTTCAGTGACGCGGCGCGATCCGCGGCGATGGCGGCTGAGGACGATCCCTGGCAGACGCCGAAGAAACCGGCCGATCGGACGTAGCGACGAAGACGACGGACGCCGGGGAACTCGCACACAGAAGAGCCGCCTGTTCAGGCGGCTTTTTTGGGGGGGGCGCGTTTTCCAGATCGACGTCGCGTGTTCCGGAGCCCGACCTTCGCGAGCGCCGCGAGGCAGGCCGGATCGCGCTGCCTTGCGGCAAGCGGCGAGCGGGAGGGCGCAGGAACACGCGACGTCGATCTGGACAACGGCAGCGCGGCTACTTCCGCCGGTCCGGCAGCCGGCGGTCGCTCGGGCCGTCGTATTCGTACGAGATCGGATCGATCACCCGCATCGGGGCCTCGCGACCCTGTTCCTCGAGCGCGTGCGCGGCCAGGCCCGGCACGCGCGAGATGATGAGCAGCGCGTCGGCCACCTGCGACGGCAGGCCGATGTCGCCGCAGACGGCCGCGATGGCGCCGTCCACGTTGATCGGCAACGAGCGATCCTGCAGCCCGGGGTGGCGCGAGAGCGCGTGTTCGATCGCCCGGATCAGCTGCGTGTGCTCCTGGTCCACTTCCAGCTCGTGGGCGATCTGCAGCAGCCTCGTCGCGCGGGGATCGATCGTGTGGTACCGGTGGCCGAATCCCGGCGGCGGGAGCTCCTCGTCGTTGACCATCCGCTCGACGAGCACGGTCGCGGCGGCCGCGATCGACGTTCCCGTTCGGGCGAGCGCCAGGCCGTCCTCCAGCAACTGGCTGCACGCGAGGACGTCCCCGCCGTAGTGGGGACCGAACCCGAGGACGCCGGCGGCCACCGAGCCGCGCAGCGACGCGCCCGTCGTCGCGGCGTTGCGGGCCGCGAGCGTCGACGGCGGCGTCGCGCCGTGATCGATGAACGACACGAGCATCGCATCGACGAGCCGGCCGATGGACGGCGTCGGCAGCTCGCCGGTGAGCAGCAGATATAGCGCCTCGCCGAAATTGACGCGCCCCATCAGCTCGTCGAGCCTGTACCCGCGCACGAGGATGCGGTTTGGCTCGATGTACGTGAGGCCCGTGGACCAGCGTGTACGCGTCCCAGGAGCCGCCGCCGACGCCGCCGGTTTAGAGCGTGCCATAAAGTCGATCTCCGAAATCCCCCAGCCCGGGCAGGATGAACTTCTGGGCGTTCAACCCGCGATCGACGACCGGGGTGTAGATGTGCACGGAGGGGTGCGCCAATTCGACCGCGGCGATCCCTTCCGGTGCGGCCACGATGCAGAGCAGACGGATGTCGTGCGCGCCGGCGCACTGGAGCGCGGTGACCGCTGACACCGCGCTGCCGCCCGTGGCGAGCATCGGATCGACCACGAGCGCGGTGCTATGCGAGAGGTCGCGCGGCAGCTTCGCGTAGTACTGCGAGGCCACCGCCGTGTGCTCGTCGCGCTGCAGGCCGATGTGGCCCACCCGGGCGTGCGGAATGAGCTCGAGCACCGCTTCGACCATGCCGAGCCCCGCGCGCAGGACGGGCACGACGACGATATCGGCCTCGAGGGCCTGTCCGTCGGCCGGCTCGAGCGGCGTGTCCACCCGTTTCGGCGACGAGCGCAGATCACGCGTCGCTTCGATGGCGAGCAGGAGACTCATCCGGTGCGCGAGCCGGCGGAAATGGCCGGTACGGGTCGTCCGATCGCGGAGGGCCAACAGAGCGTCCTGCGCGATGGGATGGTGGACGAGATGGACGGGCACGGTCGAACTATATACGGAATACCAAAAGCGGAAGTGGGGCACCCCGGAACCCCCGACACTGGAAGCGATAAGATTCCAACCAATGCGATCGGCACCCTTCGTCGGCATCGCGCTCGGATTCACCGCCGTCACGGCCCTCCTCGTCTTGTCCACGCGTGGACAGTCCGGAACCCCCGTCGGCCTGCTCGTCTGGGGCGGAACGGTCGTCACGATGGACGTCAACGGCCGGGTGATACCCGACGGCGCGGTGGCGATCGACGGACAGAAAATTGTCGCGGTCGGCACCGTGGACGAGATCCGCGCGAGCTACGAAGCCGCCGAAAGCATCAACGTCCGCGGCCAGGTGATCCTGCCCGGCCTCGTCAACACGCACACGCACGCGCCAATGGTGCTGTACCGCGGCCTTGCCGACGACCTGGCGTTGATGGACTGGCTGACGAAGTACATTTTCCCGGTCGAGAAGGCGACCGTGTCGCCGGACTTCGTGCGGGTGGGAACCCGGCTGGCCGCACTCGAGATGATCGAGTCGGGAACCACCACGTTCGTCGACATGTATTACTTCGAGGACGACATCGCCGACGTGACGCGCGAGGCCGGGCTCCGCGCCGTGCTCGGTCAGTCCGTCATCAAGTTCCCGGTGGCCGATGCGCCCACGCCCGAAGCGGCCCTGGCCCGCGCGGACGCGTTCATCACGAAATGGAAAGCCGACGCTCTCATCACGCCGGCCGTGGCTCCGCACTCCGCATACACGCTCGAGCCGGCCACGTTGACCGCGGCGCGGGAGCTGGCGAACCGGCACGGCGTGCCGCTCCTGATTCACCTCGCCGAGACCCGTGACGAGATGAAGATGATGCAGGACGCGCATCGAGTGTCGCCGACCCGCTTCCTGGATTCGCTGGGTGTCTGGTCGGGGCGTTCGATCGCCGCCCACGCCGTGTTCCTGGACGACGCCGACATGGACGTCCTGGCGAAGGCCGGTGTCGGCGTGGCGCACAATCCCGAAAGCAACATGAAGCTCGCCAGCGGCGTCGCCGCCCTGCCGAAATGGTTGACGAGCGGCATGCGCGCCGGGCTCGGTACCGACGGCGCCGCCAGCAACAACGACCTCGACATGTTCGAGGCCATGCGGTTTGCCGCGCTCCTGCACAAATCGGCGACCGGCGATCCGGAGGTTCTCCCGGCGCGGCAGGTTCTGGAGCTCGCCACGCGGCGCGGGGCCGACGCGATCGGTCAGGGCGATCGCATCGGCAGCCTCGAGCCAGGCAAGCAGGCGGATCTGATCACCGTCGCCATGGACGGCGCCCGTGAGACACCGATGTTCAACCCTATTTCACATCTCGTCTACGTGACGCGAGGCGCCGACGTCCGGACGACCATCGTGGGTGGGCGGGTGCTGATGCGGGACCGGCAGGTGCTGTCGCTCAAGCCGGTTGAAGTGCTCCGCGACGCCAGGGCGATGGCCGAGCGCGTGCGCGTCGCGGTGCCGCCGCCGTCCAGCCCCGAGGCGAAAGGGAAATAGCGTGGCGATGGAGGTGCTGATCACCCGGCAGGAGATTCAGGCGCGGATCACCGAGATGGCGCGCACCATCCGGAGCGACTTCGGCGCCGGCACCCCGATCCACTTCGTCGCCGTCCTCAAAGGCGCGTTCATGTTCCTGTCCGAGCTGATCCGCGCCATCGAGGGACCGGTGACGTGCGATTTCATCGCCGTCTCGAGTTACGGGTCGGGCACGAAGTCCTCGGGTGAGGTGCGCCTGACCAAGGACCTTGACGAAAGCCTCGAGGGGCTGAACGTCGTGATCGTCGAAGACATCGTGGACACGGGCCTGACCCTGTCGTACCTGCAGGAGATCCTGCGCGCCCGCGGTCCGAGGGCGCTCAAGACCGCGTGTCTTCTCAGCAAGCCGTCGCGCCGGAAGAACGACGTCAAGGTCGAATACATCGGCTTTACGATCGAGGACCGGTTCGTCGTGGGCTACGGCCTCGATTTCGACGAGAAGTACCGCAACCTGCCCGACATCGCCGTACTGGAAGGAAAGGCCTGACGGTGGCCGCGTCGCGTTTTCCGATCATCACCGAATCCGACGCGCGCCTGCTCGAGCCGGGATCGACCGTCGAGCTCGAGCGCGGCGGCCACGTCACGCCGCTCGCCTGGGACACGCTGCGCGCACGGCGGGTCACCGTCGTCCCGGCCGGTACCGTCGATCCGGCCCTGCCCGACGACCTGGCGCCCATAACGCCGGTCGCGCGGGTGGCCATCGGCGCGGATCACACTGGTCTCGCGCTCAAAGCCGCGCTCGTCGAGCATCTCAGGCGAGAAGGGAAGACCGTCACGGACCATGGAACGTCGACGCCCGATCCGGTTGACTATCCGGACATCGCGTCGACGGTCGCGCGCGCCGTGGCGCGCCGCGAAGCGGACGCCGGCATCGTGATCGACGGCGCAGGGTTGGGATCGGCGATCGCCGCCAACAAGATCCGCGGCATCCGGGCCGCGATGTGCTCCACGCCGACGCTCGCGCGGTACGCGCGTGAGCACAATGGCGCGAACGTCATCGCGCTGGGCGCGACGCTCGTGTCGCCGGCCGAGGCTCGCGAAATCGTGGACGTCTGGCTTTCGACGCCCACACGCGAAGCGCGATACCTGCGCCGGCTGCTGAAAATCCGCGCGCTCGAGGACCGGTTCTGATGGATACGCGGTCGGTCGATCTCGCGCGCCTCATCGCGATCGTCGCGGAAGAAGTGATGGCCGCGAGCCGGCGGCCCCCGTCGCGGTGCGCGTGCCATGCCGTGCTCGAAGACTGCTGTCCCGACGCGTCTGCAGGGCGTCATCGACGCCGGGGCTGACCGGCTGGGGGTTCATGCCGCGGGCGGCGCGCCGGCCGGCGTCGCGGGCCTCATCGATCACACGCTCCTCAGACCCGACGCGACCCGGCAGGACATCGAACGGCTCTGCCGCGAAGCGGCGGACAACCACTTCGCCACGGTGTGCGTGAACCCGACCTGGGTTGCGTTGTGCGCCTCGCTCCTGCGTGGCACCCCGGTCGGCGTCTGCGCCGTCGTGGGATTCCCGCTGGGCGCGACGACCGCAGACGTGAAGCACTTCGAAACGCGGCGGGTACTCTTCGACGGCGCGCGCGAAGTGGACATGGTCATCAACATCGGCGCGCTGAAGTCGAACGACCTTCGTACGGTCGAACGCGACATCGAGGCGGTCACCGGCCCGTGCCTCGACTGCGGCGCGGCGAGCAAGGTCATCATCGAGGCTGCGTATCTCACCGACGAAGAGAAAGTGACGGCCTGCGCGCTGGCAAAGGCCGCGGGCGCGACGTTCGTGAAGACGTCCACCGGGTTCGGTCCGAGCGGGGCGACGGTCGCCGACGTCGCGCTCATGCGCCGCGTCGTCGGGCAGGACATGGGCGTCAAGGCCGCCGGCGGCGTGCGCGATCTGGAAGGGCTGACGGCGATGGTAGCCGCCGGCGCGTCGCGCGTGGGCGCGAGCGCCGGCGTGAAGATTGTTCAGGAGTCACGCGGCCAGACGGTGACGTCGGGGCCGGTTGGGTACTAAGACCTCCGAGGTCATTTTACGTTTCTCGTAAATCGAGTTCCTGAGCGCGCTCGATCGATTTACGAGAAACGTAAAATAACCTCGGAGGTCCTCTAAATCTTGTGCCGCTCCAGCCGACGGTACAGCGCCGACCGGCTGAGGCCCAGCGTCCGCGCGGCGCGGCTGACGTTGCCGTGGTGTTTTTCCATCGCCTGACGCACCAGATGGCCTTCGACGTCGAGCAACCGCATGCTCGGCAGCGTGCCGTTCGAACCGCCGTCCGTCCCGGCGCGCAGCTGACGCACTTCCGACTCGAGCTCGCCGACGCGCCGAAGCGCCCGGCCGAGCTCCGCATGTGATCGCATCACCTTGACCAGACGGGAGTCGTCCCACGGCTTCTCGATGAAGTCGCGCGCGCCTCGCCGCATCGCCTCGAGCGCGAGCTCGATCGAGCTCCACGCCGTCATGACGACGATCGGCAGCGCCGGCAGCGCCCGCCGGATCGCGGAGATCAGATCGAGACCCTGGTCGCCGTTGGTCCGGCCTTTCTCGTAGTTCAGGTCGATGAGCGCGGCGTCGAGCGGCTGCACGCGGGCGGCGGCAACGGCTTCGGCCGGAGAGTTGGCGGCGAGCACCGAGATGTCGTGCGCGGCGAAGAGCAAGCGCACGGCTTCGATGATGTCCCGCTCGTCGTCGGCGACCAGCACGCGGAACTGGGCTGTCCCGGGGGAGGGGCGCAGCGGAGTGTTCGCGGATGCGGGCCGTTCGAGCACAGCGTCAAGTGGCGTCATAGCGAATGATTCCCGTCGTTCTGCGTGATTCTGCGTTCTGCCTTCCGTCTTCGGACTGTTGCGCCTGGGCGGGGCCGCGGCCCCGCCCAGGCGGTGTATCGTGCGCATGTCCTAGCTGCCCAGAGTAAACCCGCTTTCTTCGAGGTCCTTCTGGCCGCTGCGGGTCGCGTCCTCTTCGACCACCCGGCCGTCGAACAGGTGGATGGACCGCTCCGCGTGTTTCGCGTAGCGCGGATCGTGGGTGACCATGCAGATCGTCGCCCCTTCGCGGTGCAGCTCCTGGAGCAGCTGCATCACGGCCTCGCCGTTCTTCGAGTCGAGGTTTCCGGTCGGCTCGTCGGCGAGGAGGATTGACGGCGAGCCGCACACCGCGCGGGCGACCGCGACGCGCTGCTGCTGACCGCCCGAGAGCTGGCTCGGGAGGTGCTTGGCGCGATGCGACATACCGACCTTCTCGAGCGCCGCCATCACGCGCTCTTTCCGTTCGGCTGACTTCATGCCGCGATAGGTGAGCGGCAGCTCGACGTTTTCGTACACCGTGAGATCGCCGATGAGGTTGAAGCTCTGGAAGATGAACCCGATCTCGCGGTTGCGGACGCGGGCGCGCTCCGAGAGCGGCAAATCGGCGACCGACCGGCTGTTCAGCACGTAGCTGCCCTCGGTCGGCGTGTCGAGCAGGCCCAGGATCGAGAGCAGCGTGGACTTGCCGCAGCCCGACGGACCGGCGATCGAGATGTACTCCCCGCGGGCGATCTCCAGGTGAATGCCCGCGAGTGCGTGCGTCTCGACTTCATCCGTATAGAAGATCTTCGTGACCCCATCGAGCTGAATGAGCGGCTGACCTGTCGAACTCATGCATCCCCCTTTAGCACGGCTTCACACACCATCAATTGATCCGCACCCGATCGAACGCGTCGTACGGCGACATGTCCGAGAGAACGACCTCGTCGCCCACCTTCAGGCCGTCCACGATCTGCACGAACTGCACCGAACGTTTGCCGAGTTTGACGACGGTGCGCACCGCTTCGCCGTTCGGCTGGAGCTTGAAAAGCTGAATGGCCTGGTCTTCCTGACCGAACGCCGGGCTCTCGACGTACACCACGTCGTTCAGCCGCTGGAGCTCGATGACGCCGTCGACGCTCTGGTCGGGCCGGGCGCCGGCGGGCAGCGACTCGTCGAGCGAGACGTCCACGCCGACCGTGCCGTTGGTCGCCGCCGGGTCGATGCGCGTCACATGGCCAGAGACGATGCCCAGCCGCGTATCGATCTTGGCCACCTGGCCGATGGCCAGGTCGCGCGTCAGGGTCTCCGAGATCCGGATTTCGGCCTTCAGATGCGAGGGGTCGGACACGCGGACGAGGTTCGCGCCAGCGCCAATCTGCCGCCCGATCTGGACGTCGGCGTGGAGCTCCTGGAGCTGACCCGTCATCCTCGATTTCACTTCGAGGTCGCCGAGCTGCCGGACGAACTGGTCATAGAGTGACTTCGCCTGGTTGACCGCCGCCTGCTGCGGCGCCAACTGCGACTCGGCCGTATTCTCCGTCGTCGCCAACTGCTTTTCAGCGAGGTGCACACGGCCTTTGGCTGAATCGACCGCCGCCTGTTTCTGCTGCGCGACGAACGCGGAGACGATGCCCTGCTTCTGCAACTCGAGGTTCGCGTCGAGATCCTTTTGCGCGACGTTCCACGCCGACTTGGCGTCTGCCACTGCGTTCTGCTGCTGCAGCAGCGTCGTCTGCATGGTCGCTTTCTGGTTCTCGAGCTGGGCGACCGCGGCCTTCCATCCGAGCTCGGCGTCGTTGGCCTGCTGCTGCAGGTCGGGGTTGCTCAGTCTGAGGATGACCGTTCCCGGTTTCACGACTGCGCCCGGGCGGAGGACGATTTCCTCGATGCGTCCCGTCGTCGTCGCCGGAATCCAGCGGATGTCTTCAGGCACGAGCGTGCCGGCTCCGCGGACTTCCCGGACGAAGGCGCCTCGCTTCACGACGCCCGTCCAGACGGTGCTCCGTGCGACGGTCGGCGCGGCCGGTTTGAGCCGTGACACGAAGAAGGTCGCAGCCGTAGCCGCGACGGCCAAAAGGCCGATGATGATGCTGTTCCGGATCTTCTTCCGGCGCAGAATTTTGGGGTCTCGCTTGACGTCCATGCCCATAAGTAATTGGAGATCATGCAAAACCCCGTGCCAGTTGTGGATCCCTACCGTAAAATGCTGGCCAGTAAGGCCTTATCAGTCGGCCGGATGCTCGTCAGGGAGCCCTTCCGGCGCGGTTTCGGGATTGTTCAATCCCGCCCGGGGGACAGGCGGTCCCGCGCCGTTAGACGCACCAACCCGGCCGAGGTTCATGCGACATGGCATTTGACGAGTTTGGGGCATCGCTGGTTTATTCGCGGGCAATGCACCACGAATGGTGTAACGGTGGCGCGACGCTGACGAGCTGAAATGGCTCACGCTGACCTCGTTGCTCTGGGCTGGACTGCCGATCGCGACCGCGAGTTCGCCGCGATCGCCGAGGCCGATGTCGTCCCGGGCCGCGTGAGCCTCGAACACAACCACGTCTACCGCGTGCTCACGGGCGAAGGCGAGCGGCTGGCCGAGGCCGCCGGACGGATCAAATACCAGGCAAGTGGACGCCATGAGCTGCCGGCGGTCGGCGACTGGGTGGCCGTCAGGCTGGACCAGAAAGGAGGCCGGAGCGTCATCCGTGCGATCCTGCCGCGGCGGAGCGTGTTCTCGCGACGGGCCGCCGGCCGGGAGACCATCGAGCAGGTCCTGGCCGCGAACGTCGACACGGTCCTCATCGTCTTCGGTCTGGACAAGCCGGTCAACACGCGGGCCATCGAGCGGTACCTTGTCGTCGCGAGCCGGAGCGGTGCCGCACCGGTGATCGTCCTCAACAAGGCCGATTTGGCAGAGGACTTCGGCGAGAGCGTTGCCGAGGCCACCGTCGTCGCAGGCGACGTGCCGGTTCATGCGGTCAGCACTCGCGGCGCGCCGGGTGTCTCGCCGCTGGTGCCGTTTCTAGCCCTGGGCCGGACTGTCGCGTTGCTCGGGCCCTCGGGCGCCGGGAAGTCGTCGATCGTGAACGTGCTCGTCGAGCGCGAGGCGCTGCCGACCGGCGAGGTCCGGGAATGGGATGCTCGCGGGCGGCATACGAGCGTGCATCGCCAGATTGTGGTGCGTGAGGCCGGGGGACTCATCATCGACACCCCCGGTCTGCGCGAGCTGCAGCTCTGGGATGCCGGCGAGTCATTTGGCGACACGTTCTCCGATGTCGCGTCTCTCGGCGACGCGTGCCGTTTTCGGGACTGCCGGCACGACCGGGAGCCCGGATGCGCGGTCAAAGCCGCGGTCGATGCCGGCACACTCGACGCCGGCCGCTACGAGAGCTACCTCAAGCTCCAGCGGGAACAAGCGGCCTTCGAAAAGAGCCGTGACGAGCGGGCCGGCATTGAGGCCAAGCGTAAGGGCAGACTCGGCAGCAAAGCCATCAAGGCTTTTCAAAAACAACGAGGGCGGTAGCCGGCCGGTGAAATACGCGGCCTCTCCTCGTTTGCCCCTGCCGGCCACCGACGATTTGCTACCGTTCACCGATTCGTTTGAACGTTCCATTCCCGCCCGCGTTGTAGTTCAGCAATGAGTCAGTCAGCCACTTCTCCGGAACCACCGCTCGTCGTCGAGGGTGCCGTGAAGCGATATGGCGCCACCCAGGCGCTCGCGGGCGCCGTCGTTCGCGCTGCACGCGGGCGAGCTCGTCGGACTCCTCGGTCCGAACGGCGCCGGCAAGACGACGATGATCAACGCGATTGCGGGCCGCGTGCGACTCGACGCCGGTGCCGTTCGGCTGTTTGGCCGGACGCTCGCCCGCGGCGACAAACGCCCGGAGCTGGGGGTCGTGCCGCAGGAGCTGGCGATTTACCCGTTGCTGACCGCGAGAGAGAACCTCGCGGCCTTCGGGCGGCTCTACGGCGTGACGGGGGCCGATCTCAACACGCGGGTGGACTGGGCGCTCGAGTGGTCCGATCTCAAAGACCGTGCCCGCGAGATCACGAAACGTTTTTCCGGCGGCATGAAACGCCGGCTGAACATCGCCTGCGGACTCGTTCACAAGCCGTCGGTGGTTCTGCTCGACGAGCCCACCGTTGGGGTCGATCCGCAGAGCCGCGAGCGCATCTACGAGATGCTCGCCGCGCTACGCGGTGCGGGTGTATCGATCGTCCTCACGACGCATCATCTGGAGGAAGCCGAGCGGCGATGTGAGCGCATCGTGATCATCGATCACGGAGCGATCGTCGCGTCCGGCGCGCTCAACGAGCTCGTCAACTCGACGCTCGGCGCGGCTCGGACGCTCACCTTGACACTGGGGCAGCCGCTGCCGGTTGACGCGGTTGTGCCGGCCGGCGCCGTCATCGACGAGAGCCGTCGTCTCCTGACGTCGCAGATCCACGACGTCGGCGCGGACGTCGGCCGGTTCCTGGCCGCCGTGAATGGCGCGCACGGGGAGGTCGTCGACGTGGCGATCGCGGGCTCGACGCTCCAGGACGTCTTCATTGCTCTTACCGGGCGCGAGCTCAGGGAGTAGGTCGATTCAATGTTTGGCACGCTGCTTCGCGTTGCGTGGATCAACTTCCGGCGGGATCGCGTCGCGCTCTCGCTGACGTTCGTCCTGCCGGTGATCTTCTTTTCGATCTTCGCCGGAGTGTTCGGGAATCAGCGCGGTTCGGCGACCCGCCGCATACCAGTGGCGGTCGTCGACCAGGACGGCTCGGAGTACTCGAAGGCCCTGGTCGCTGCGCTCGAAGCTGAAGGCGCGCTGCGGGTGCGGACGACGCGTGAGAGCGAAGGGCGTGGAGGCCCGCTCGACCAGGCCGGCGCCGAGGCTCTCGTCCGTGACGGGGACTTCCCGGTGGCGGTGGTCCTGCCAAAGGGCCTCGGCGAGACGAGAAAGTTCTGGGGCGACCCTGGCACCGCGGCGCCCCGCGTGCAGCTCCTCGCCGACGTGTCCGATCCGATCGCGCCGCAGGTCGTCCAGGGTCTGCTTCAGAAGGTGAGCTTCACGGCGGCACCCGAAACGATGGCGAGCGAAGGTCTCGCGATGTTCGAAAAGTACAGCGGACCCCTCACTCGGGAACAGCGCGCCTCGGTCGATCAGTGGGTCTCGTCGATGCGCAGGAACGGCGCGGCGGGCCGTTCCGGATCGAACGCCGCGCCGGCGTTCGGGTTGCCAATCGATCTCGTCAACGTGATGCAACCAGGCACCGGCGACACGGCAACGATCTCGTTTTACGCCGCCGGCATTGGCGTGATGTTCCTGCTGTTCTCGTGCGCCGGAGCTGGCGGCACGCTGCTCGAGGAGGAGGAGAGTGGAACGCTGGGCCGCCTGATCAGCTCGCGGGCCGGCATGTCGGGGGTCCTCGCCGGCAAATGGCTCTTCATCGCGATGATGGGGATGTTGCAGCTCGCGGTCATGTTCACCTGGGGGGCGCTGGTCTTCGGTCTGCCGCTGCTGCCGCACATTCCCGGGTTTCTCGTCATGTCCGCGTTCACCGCGGCCGCGGCCGCTGCGTTCGGCCTCGTGCTCGCGACGTTGAGCCGCACGAGGGCGCAGCTCTCGGGCCTCTCCACGATCGTCATTCTGACGATGTCGGCGCTCGGCGGGAGCATGTTCCCCCGCTTCCTGATGAGCGAAACGATGCAGACGTTCGGGCTCGTGACGTTCAACGCCTGGGCGCTCGACGGCTATCTGAAAGTGTTCTGGCGCGACAGCCCCCTGCTCGACCTCTGGCCGCAGGTGCTCGTGCTGACCGGCCTGACGGTCGTATTTCTCGCCGCGGCGCGCATGTTCGCGAGGAGATGGGAAACTGTATAGGTGTGGTTGCTGGTCTTCCTCTTCCTGCTCGCCGGATGCCGGCAGGATCCCGCCAGCCCCGGCACGGTCGATTGGTTCGACCTCGAGATCGAGATAGCTCCTGACGGCTCCGCGCGCGTACGCGAGACGTTCGCCGTTCGATCGGCCGGGTCCTTCGGACACCGCATCGCGGGTGGCCGCACCGACGGATTCGAGGAGGCCTCGGCATCGATTGACGGCCAGGCCGGCACCTCCATGACGTCAGGGGACAATCTCTCGATTCTGTGGCGGCTCCCGTCGGACGCCGCCGCGACGCGGATCCTCGAGGCGCGATATCGAGCGCTCGGCGTCGTCGAGATCGAGGGCATGCGCGGAACGTTCCGTTGGCCCATCCTGCCAGCGGGACGGGCGTACGACGTTGGCGCCGCGACGGTCAGTGTGAAGCTGCCGCAGGGAACGCGCCTGCTGCAGGAGCCTGCTGTCGAGTCGCCGGGATGGCACTGGACGACCACCCTGACGTGGCTGGCGGGCCTGAAACCCAACGTGGCTCGCGCCGAACCGGCCACGCTATCTGTGGAGTTCGCGCTCGACGCCGTGCCGATGCTCGAGCCCCGCTGGCAGACGCGAGCGCTGCTCGGCCATCAGCTCACGCCGTCCTTCATCGCCGCCGCGCTCTTCATCCTGGTTACGGCGGCGGGCATCCTGTACGCCATCCGTTTGCAGTACTTCCACAGGCCGCGCGACGCTGAAATCGTCCCGCGCCCCGACGTCGCTCGAGGCCTTCGCATGGCCGGTCTCGTGGTGATCGTCCTCGGGCTGGCGTCTGCGGCGGTGGCGTACGCGATCTTGCGTCCGCTCGGTCCCTGGACGCAGGCCGTTCCAGCAAGTCTCATACTTGCGGGATTGTGGTTCTCCGCTGCAGGCCGGTGGTATTCACGATCCGGCCCTCAGTAGACGTCCCTCTTGTAGCGTTTCGTCTTCTTGAGCTCTTCAACGTACGCCTTCGCCTGGTCCGGCGTCAGGCCGCCAACGGTCTCGGCAATGGTGTGGAGCTCGCGATCCACGTCTGCGGCCATCCGTTCCTTGTCGCCGCACACGAAGAAGTCGGCGCCGTTCTGCAGCCACGCCCAGAGGTCGCGCGCCTGCTCGCGCATCCGGTGCTGAACGTAAACCTTGTGCGCCTGATCGCGAGAGAACGCGGTGTCGAGTCTCAACAGACCGTCGCGCGCGTAGCCGGTCAATTCGTTCTCATAGAAAAAGTCCGTGCCGCGCCGCTGTTCGCCGAAGAACAGCCAGTTCCTGCCGGTGGCGCCCATGATGCGCCGCTCTTCGACGAACGCGCGAAACGGCGCGAGGCCCGTGCCGGGACCGACCATGATGAGATCCCGCGTGAGATCGGACGGCATCGAGAAATGTTTCTGCTGGTTCTGGAGATACATCGGCGCGGTGGCGTCGAGCGGCCACCGGTCGGCGAGCCACGTGGAGGCCACGCCCTCGCGCTCGCGTCCGCGGATCGGATATCGCACCGACACCACGAGCAGGTGTACCTCGCCGGGGTGCGCGCTCTGGCTCGACGCGATGGAGTACAGCCGCGGGATGCTCTTGCGGAGCGACTCGACGAGCTCAACCGGCGTGAGGCGGCACGCGGGGTAGGCGTCGAGCAGATCGAGGACGTCGTGCGCCTCGTTCCAGCCGTTCACGAAGTGTTTGAACTGCTCGGCGTTGGCTTTGTCCACGAGCGGCGCCAGGTCGGTCGCGCCCTTGGCCATCAGGTTCTCGAACAGCTTCCGGCCCGGTGTGCTCAGGTTGTACGTCTCGATGAGCGCCTGTCCGATCGGGACGCTCGTCCCGTCGGCGGCCGTGACCGGCTCGTCACCGCGCGCGCCAACGGCGGCGAGCACGCGGTCGACGAGCGCCGGGTTGTTTCGGGGATGGATGCCGAGCGCGTCGCCCGGCTGATAGGTCGCCGGCTGACCGTCGATGGCGATCTCGTGGTGGCGCGTGTCCTTTTCGGATCCAGGTCCGGTGAGTCGGAGATTGACGAGGTGTCGGCCGGTGAAATTCTGCTTCTGCTCTCCCGCCATGCGCCTGCCGAGGATAGCCGAAAACGCGGGCAAGGCCCACGGCGTCCGGGGCTTCGGCCTTTGGCCGAGACAACTTACCGTGAGTCCACCGACTCGATTGCCCAGTCGCGTTCGGCGCGCCGCAGGGTGAACGTCCACTGCCGCGTCTCGACGCGCGGGGTCCGGCTGCCCACCTTGGGCACGAACTGGGCACGGCCGCGGCAGGACGCGGTCGCACGCACGCCGGTGACGTCGATGCTGCAGCTGTCGAAGGTGAACCGCTGCGTCGTCATCTGGTTGAACGCTCGCTCGAGCATCCGCTCGTCGACAGCGGGCCACACCGACTTCGCGCTGCTGGCGTCGAGCGAGCTGAAGGCGTCCCGATACCGATCGAGGGCGACGCGGACCCCCGCCGCCTCGGTCGCCGGATTCGGCACCGCTGGTCGGCCCGCCGCAGATGCGGCTTCGGGCGGCGGTACGGGTGCGACCGACGCGGCGGTCGGAGGATTCGATCTCACCGGAGGCGGTGCGCTCGTGAGTTTGACGTCAGAGCCAGGCGACGACAGCAACGCCGTCGTGAGCGGCAGCACGGCCAAGACGGCAGCCTCGGCGCTGACGGGTGCGGCTGCGGCGTAGACGGGTGCGGGTGCGGCGCTGATGGGTGCGGATGCGGCTGCGACGAGCTGCGGTGGGCGCGGCGGCAGTGGCGGCGGCTCGGTCAATCTGGATTCGGCCGGCAGGGCCGGCGGCGATGGCAAGGTCACGTTCGGCATGCCGATGAGCTGGTCGACCGACTTTTGCAACACGCCTTCCGGAAGAGGCGGCAAGGGCCGCAGCGCCGAGACAGAGAGGGCACGGTCCACGATGAAGGAGCTGATCACGCCCGCCGGTGTGAACACGCTCAGGACCACCGACGCCACCGCGAGCAGGTGCCGGTAGTCGTGCAACCTGGGAATCCTCCTCCAGTGGCCGCGCGCCTTCTTGTGAACGCGCGTCTTCTTGTGACCGCGGGCCACGGTCAGCCAGCGGTCGTCGCCGGGTTCGACTTCAGTCTCGAACTCGCTGAAGTGATCCCCGGCATCCCCGTGAGGATTCGGCGGCGGCCAGAGTCCGGGCTGTTCGGCGAGAAACTCGCTGAACGCGTCCTTCGTCTCGTTCTTGGGCGATCGTCGAGCCATGGCCGTCAGTACTCGAACGAGTAGTCGAACGTCAGAGCCACAATCCAGCGGGACGTCAGGCCGGCGCTCGTGACAGGCCGCATCACGTGCCCGCCGAGAATGCCCTCACCCGCGATATTCCACTTGAGCCCGAAGACCACGATGGCGCGGTGCGTCGTTTCGGGTGCGGCCGTCAGCCGGATCGTCTCGATGCCTGCGAGGGTCGGATGCGGTTGCGTGGTTTCCGCCAGCCGTCCGATCGATCCCAGTCGTTGCGCCGCCAGTTCGCCGATCACCGTCAGGCGAGGCGTCGCCACGATGGTCACCGCGCCGCCGTAGTCGAGCTCGCCCGAAATGCCGCCGAAGGTGTAGCCGAAGTCTCCGTGAACGGCGACGCGCTCGCGCTCGAGCGATCCGGCGATGCGGGGCTTGAGCGTGGTCTGGCCGGTGCCCAGCAGGTTCTTTTCCTGTCCGGTCGGGAGCCTCAGCTCGCCGCCGACGGAAAGGCCGCTGGCCCCGTTTCGGATGAAGTTGTACTTGGCGCGCAGGAGCGCGTCGCCCAGACCCGACGCCGTGGCCGACGCCGTCGCCTGCACGATTTCCTGGCCGCGGTACGTGTCCACGCGCTGGCCGTCGAGCGTCAGCCGGATCATCGGCACGGTCGCGCTCAGGTCGAGCCGATCGGTGACGCCGTACCCCGCCGTGACCAGCACGCTGTCGGTCCGGAGGCGCAGCGTCACGGTCTCGACGTCGAATAGCTCCGGATCCCCGTCGAGGCGGCTCGCGACCGAGACGAATGTCCCGTCACGCAGCTTCCGGCCGTCGATGCTGTCGAACGGAATGCTCTGGAAGCTCACCGCTAACGACGCGCGGCCGGCGCCGGCGGTCAGCGATCGTTGGACGAAGATCGGACCGAAGCTGTCGCTCGACCGGACGGTGGCGCCGAGCGTACGGTTCAGCCGGTAGCTGAATCCGGTCGCCGACGATCCGACCGGCAGCGTGCCGAGCTCGGCCAGCAGGAACGCGGAGAACGTCTCGGCGGTTGCGGCCGCCGCACGTTCGTCCTGCACGAAGTCGTCGGTCGGGATCGATCGGTTGGTCAGGAGAAACGACAGCACTTCGTTCACCGACAACTGCGCCTCGGCGGCAGCTGGCCGGAGCACGGCCGTCACGAATGCGATCGCGACGAGCAGAGCGCGGGTGGCGTTCGCCGGGACTTTCATGGTCGTCACCGCCGCTAGTTTTGCGAGACCGTGAACGTCCGGCCCGCGATCGTGATCGTGCCGTTTCGCGATCCGCCAGGATTCGGCAAGACCGCATACAGGACGCCGCCGTTGCCGGTGCCGCTTCCGCCCTGCGTGACGATGATCCAGGACGCGTTGCTGACTGCCGTCCACGCGCACCCGCTCTGCGTTGACACCGAAACCGATCCCGCACCGCCGATAGCCGTGAACGACTGGCTGTTCGGACTGATCGAATAGCTGCACGGCTGCCCGGCCTGGTTCACGGTGAACGTGTGCCCGGCCACGGTGATCGTTCCCTGTCGGGCCTGTCCCGGATTGCTCGCGACGTCGTACCGGACTTTACCGTCACCCTGATCGGACGAACCGCTGTCGATCGTCGATCCAGGCCACGTTGCTGACGGCGGTCCAGGAGCAACTGGACGACGTGTCGACGTCGATTTCCCGATTGTTGGCGCCGCCGGCCGACACGGACTGACTCGTCGGGCTGATTGAATACGTGCAAGGTGCCGCCTGATTGACCGTGTAGGTGCTGCCCCGCGATCGTGACCGTGCCGGAACGCGCCGCGCCGGTGTTTGGCGCAATCGTGAGGGTCGTCGAGCCATTGCCGGTGCCACTGGCGCCCGTCGCGATGACGATCCAGCTTGCCGCGCTCGTCGCCGACCACCCGCACCCCGCGCCGGCGGTCACGGCGATCGTGCCGCTCCCTCCAGCCGCGCCGATGGACTGGCTCGTGGGATTGATCGAATAGTTGCACTGCGGCGGTGGCGCCGAGGCAGCCGCTTGCGTGACCGTGAACGTCTGCCCGGCGATCGTCATGGAGCCGGTGCGCGCCGCGCCCGTGTTCGCGGCGACGTTGAACACGACCGCGCCCGGGCCAGAACCGCTGGCTCCAGCCGTGATCGTGATCCATGAAGTGGCGGTCGTCGCGGTCCAGGCACAGCCTGCTCCTGCCGTAACCGTGACCGTGCTGGCCGTGGCGCCCGTCGCCGCCGGCGCCAGGCTGGTGGGATTGATCGAATAGGTGCAGGTCTGCCCAGGTGCTGCCTGCGTCACCGTGAGGACCTGGCCAGCCAGCGTGAGGCGGCCGATGCGCGCCGCGCCGGTATTGGCTGCGACCTGGAAACCCACCGCCTGCGTGCCGACTCCGACATTCGTTGACGGCGTCAGCCACCCCGCGTCGGTGGACACGGTCCAGACACAGGCCGAATGGGTCGCCTGCACGGACGCCGAACCCGAACCACCGGCTGCCGGAGCTGCGTGAGTCGCTGGCGACAAGGAATACGAACAGGCCCCCGGTTGGGGCGCTGGTGGCGGAGGTGTTGGCAACGGCGTTGTCGGCGGGCTTGGCGGGGCAACCGCGGTGCCGGATTGAGCCACTGCGAAGCTCTCCCCCGCGATCGTGAGCGATCCGGTTCGAGGATCCTGCCCGCCATTGGGAGCAGCCTCGAGAACGACCATGCCGTCACGAGTGCCGCTGTCACCCGCCTTGACCGATACCCAGGAAACGTTGCTCGTCGCCCGCCAGGTGCACCCCGTCACGGCGGTGACCTGGACCTGCCACTCGTCTCCTCCGGCGTCGAGCGCGTGGCTCGTCGGAGCAATCTCGTATCTGCAAGGCGCAGCCTCCTGCCGCAGCTGGATACGCTGGTCGTTCAGGACCAGATTGCCTTGCCGGACGAACGCCTCGGGGTTCGTTGCGACCGAGAACGCGACCTGAGCGCTTCCTTGACCGGATGAGGGCGTGAGGCCGGAAATCCATCCAGCCTCGGAGGTTACCGACCACGTGCACTCCTGCTGCGTCGTGACCGAAAGCGTGGCATTTCCACCCGCCGCCCCGATGGACTGTGTGGAAAGCGCAACAGAAGGTTGGCATTTGAGCGGCGTCGGTCCCGTGCTCGTCCGGGATGACGTTGCGCACATGGCGGCCGTGATCACGGCCGCACACAGGCCGAGCACCCGGACAACTTGCGGCACACCGCCGAACGAAATTACCGGGAATCCGCCGATTTCGCGTCTGACCATAGGGGTCCGCCTGGTCCGACACTTGCGCTCTGCCGGTCACCACCTTCGTCCGCATCTTGAACTGCGATTCAGGCGGATCGCCGACGCGGCGCAATGCGCCATTGCTTCAGCAATTCCGAGGCCAATGGTTGGACGAGAACGCCTCTTGACCGGTGCCCGACTCGCCGCAAAAGAACGACGATCATGTCGTTGCGACCGCACTGCGGCGTGGCTCTCCCGCGAGAAAAGACGACGCAGCTTCGCTTCAGTAGACTAAAGACTTCGCTCGCGGCGACTTTGCCTGAGCCTAACCAAAGAGTCCTATCGCGGCGGAAGCGGAAGCAGCCGCCAGTCGCCGATCGTCAACTCGCGCGTCGCGAACTGGTACACGACGACGCGTTTGCGGGCGAGGCGCGAAGGATCCTGCTGCAGCAGCGTCCGCGTCGCGAACGCGCCGTCCCCGTTCTGGACGAGGCGATCGATGGGCCGTTGCAGGATGTAACTCAGATGCTCGACGAGTCCAGCGGAAGTGCCCGCTCCGAAGGACTCCGCCGAATAAATGTTGCTGAAGCTGTCGCCGAGCACCAGCACGTCAGCGTCCCTCGACGGCCTCCAGGCGGATCCATCCCGGTGGAGCACGCGCGTCGGCCAGACATGATTCGGTGGAAACAGCAGGGCCCCACGCGGAAGGTCGAGCATGCGCGCGAGGTCGCCTGGGAACCGGACCTCGGTCCGCTCGAGGCGATAACCTGGTTCCGATACCGGGGGCAGCCGCACGCGAGCGATGACGAAACTTGCGAGCTGCTCAGCCACCGCTTCCATCGCTTCCGGTCGCCAATGGGTATCGGTCGCCACGTATTGGGGACTGGATCTGGAATTTGTCGCGAGCGCGCTGGCGGCATCGAACACAATCACGCCCGCCCGATCGAGCTCGGCCACGAATGACGCATACGACGCGTTCTGGACCGGAGCCGCGCCTGGACTGCGCCAGGCGAGCATCTCTGGGTGGGTGGTGGGCTTGACCGGCGTCGGCATCACGACGAGCGTGATGCCCCGCGCGTCCAGATCCCGCTTGAACAGCCTCAGCGCCGGTCGTGGATCCGGCTGCGGCGGCTCGGTCCACTCGGGCGTGGCCGCGATCCGCCGGGCGATCTGCCGTGGCTCCAGAAAGCCAGGACTGGTGACGTATTCGACGTCCTGCCGATAGAAGAGCCAGCCCTCGCGGCCGGGATAGACGCGTTCGTTCCCGCCGCCGAGCCACCGTGTCAGCACGAGTTGCGTCTGCGGCCGGAGCATCTGGCCGAGACGCGACTCCTGCTCCAGGCCGCGCTCGAATTCCTGCAGTCCCGCCAGCACCGCGCGATTGACGGCCACCGTCAGCCGCCAGGCCGTCGCATCGGGACCGGACGACGCTTCACCGACTCGCATCCGGACCGCCGAAGGGATTCCGGTCAAATGCGACCAGGTCGTCGAGAGACCGTCGGCGTGCCGCGCGCGGCCGTCGACGATCTCGATGACGGGGATTGTGAAAATGAGAAGCAGAAACACGACCACGAGCGTGAACGTCGTCGCCGGCGAGATCGCCGTCACGCCAATCTCGCGGTGCGCGATTTCCTCTCGGCTGGGTCCGCCGGCCGGCAGCGATTCGTCCCGGAGCAGGGTTGTCATCAGAAGATGAAGTAGATGAAGGGATTGAACGCCTGCGTCGTGAGGGCCATCACCGAGAGCACGAGCATCGCCAGCGCCGTCGCCGCCTTCGGCATCGTCAGCACGCGCGTCCAGTCCCAGGTCTGCGGCGCGGCCCAGACGATGACGCCTGCCAGCAGGAAGGTCCCGAGGTAGTACGGCTGATAAATGACACCGCTGAGCAGGCTCGCAGCGGGAAACGTCTGACCCATCGCGAACATGTCGCCCAGGAATCTCATCGCGTGTGGAAGGTCGTTCGCGCGGAAGAACACCCAGGTAATGAGCACGGCGACGAATGTGATGACGACGCGCGCAGACCCGGGGAGCCGCGCGTAGAGCGCGGACTTTCCGCGCAGCCGCTCGAAGGCGAGCAGCAGGCCGTGGAGGGCGCCCCAGACCACGAACGTCCACGCCGCGCCGTGCCAGAGCCCGCCGAGCACCATGACCACGAGGAGGTTGACGTAGGTCCGGGCGGGACCGCGACGATTACCGCCGAGCGGCACGTACAGGTAGTCGCGCAGCCAGCTCGAGAGCGAGATGTGCCAGCGTCGCCAGAACTCGGTCATCGACTGCGACGTGTACGGCGAATCGAAGTTCTTCGCGAACACGAACCCGAGCATCAGCCCGAGGCCGATAGCCATGTCGGAGTAGCCGCTGAAGTCGAAGTAGATCTGGAAGGCGTAGGCGGTGACGCCGTACCAGGCTTCCAGAGGCGAGAGGGAGCCTGCGTCGAACGTCAGGTCGGCGACTTTGCCGCAAGGGTTGGCGATGAGGACTTTCTTCGCCATGCCGAGCGCGAAGAAGGACACGCCGCGTGCGAACTTCACGGCCGTATGCGTCCGCGATCGCAGCTGGTCGGCAACCTCCGAGAACCGGATGATCGGACCGGCGACCAGCTGCGGGAACATCGAGACGAAACAGGCGAAGTCGATGAAGCTCCGGATCGCGGTGGCGTGGCCCCGATAGACGTCGATGGTGTAGCTCATCGACTGGAAGGTGTAGAAGCTGATGCCGAGCGGCAGCGTGACCCGAAGCGCGGAATCGATGCCGGTGCCTTCGAGTCCCATCCGCTCGGCGACGGCCGCGAACGTGTCCGCGCCGAAGTTGTAGTACTTGAAGAATCCGAGCAGCGCCAGGTTGCTCCCGAGCGACAGGACGAGCGCGAGTCTTGCGCGCCGGGTTCGCGGGGACGAACTCGCTGCCGCCGGGCCGGACCGTTCAGCCGCAATAACGAGTCCCGCGATGTAATCGACCGCCGTCGAGAAGAGCAGCAGGAATACGAAGAGGGGGTTGGCCCAGCCGTAGAAGACGTAGCTGAAGATCGTCAGCGTCAGATGCCGCGCCCGCGGCGGCGACACGTAATAGAAGAGGAGCGCGACCGGGAGGAAGTAGAAGAGGAAGAGGTACGAGCTGAAGACCATCTGGGAAGCCGACCTCGGGTTTCTTTTTCGCTCTGCTCTTCCAAAAAAGAAACCCGAGGTCTTATCGCCCGATATCGTAGTAGAGCGGCGACGAGGACGGCGACCCGCTCGAGATCAGGCGCTCGCCTTCGAGCTCGCGGTGGGCGTCGTACCGTTCCACGGTCAGCGTGAACGCGGCGCCGGCGATCTTGCGCGCGTCAGGGAGGGTGCGTCCGTCCCGGATCGCCCATTGCGCGATCTTCATCGTCTTGTCTGGATATGTGCCCGCGACGACCTCCACGACTTCGTAGTCGTTGACGACCAGCGCGTTGCGGTAGGGCAGGATGGACTCCGGGCTGGGAACCGGTCCCGGCTGCGCCAGGCGGACACTGACCACGAGCCGCGTTGCGTCAGGCGGTGGATCCGTGGCAGACGTGCGGGTGGCCGCGGCGCGAACCGGACCGATCGGCCCGCTCACTTTCGCATGCGGGCTGCGGTCGGCGTCGAGCCAGACATCCGGGTAGGTGTCGCCACCGGAATTGTTCGTCACGCGCGCCCACGCTTCGATGCGCGCGAAGTCCTGGCTGAAACGGCCCAGGTAGACCTCGACCTGCGGCCCGCCGGTCCGCGCCTGGTTGGGTCCGCCCTGGTTGTAGGGACCCGAGATCGTCATGAAGCGCGGGTGGTTCGTCCATCGCGGATGGTAGACCTCGGCGCCGTCGAAGCCGGGCGCCGAATTGATGTTCACCATCCAGCGCGACTCCGCGGCGACGTCGACCATCGTCAGGTTGCGGTGCGCGCCGTCGAAGTACCAGAACAGCGGTCCTCGCGCGCGCGTGAGGCCGGGCCAGCAGCCGTCGCCCAGGCGCGTGATCGTGCCTTTCTTGAGATCGGCGATGCCCGCGTGCGGCCACGGAAACAATCCGCCGGCGAAGCGGCCGTCGGCCGAGACCTGAAACGTGTCCATGCTCACGAGTGAGGCGTTCCAGACCGCCTCGCGTTTATCCGGCGCGTCGATCGGGAACCGCGTGACGGTCTTGAAGTCGTGCTTGATGTTGTCCGTCCCGATGTAGACCCATTCGCTCTCGTCGACCGGGTTCTCCCAGACCGCGAGCGCAAACCCTGGCGCGAGCTTTCGCAAGCCCGAGCCGTCGAAGTTGACGATGAACGTCTCCGGCGGACCGGGCTCGACGCGGCTCGAGAAGATGACCCGGTTGCCGCGCGGCGTGATCATCGGTTTTACGTAGCTCCGGCGCTCCGGCAGAATCGTCCGTTCGCCACGGCCGTCCTGCGTGTCCAGGCCCATCAGGATGAGCTGGTCGCCCGCCGCTCTCGGATCGGTACCGTCACCCTGCACCCACACCGCGCGCGCGGGTGCGCCAGTCAGGGCGTAGAGCTCCGAACCGGGACCGGTTGGACTATTGCCGTTCCTGCCGCAGCCCGCCAGCAGGAGCAGCCCGCTCGTCGCGGTGGCGAGCGCGAGGCGCGCCACCCATCGTGATCTCATCGTCTCGATCCCATCTGCTCGATTTCGCATGGTACCACCGTGGTTCGGAGCGCCTGCGCCCGCGCAGGCCGCTGGGACAAAACGACCGTCCTCATCTCATCGACTCGAGCGAGACGGCCGGGAGAAACTCGCCGGCCAGATCGCGTTTCCACCAGTCGCCCGTCCGGCGGCGTTCTTCGGGTGTCGTGAACCGGTAGCGGTAGTACCGCGCGCGGACGAACTTCGGCGGGTGATCGCGAAACGGCATCGTCCGGAAAAGTCCCGCCACGCTCCGGTCGCCTTCGAGGAGCCGGGTGACGAGCGTGAACATCCAGCGATCGCGCGGCGCCGGCGACATCGCGGCAAACCACATCAGCCAGTCGAGCCGCAGGTGGTACGGCGCCACCTGCGGCGGCCGGCGCGCCGGATCGCCCGGCTTGCCCTTGAACTCGTACGCCTGCCAGTGCGTGTCGCTCGTGATGACGGCGGCGTCGGTTCCCTCGAGCACGATTTCGTAGCGCGTACGCGTGATGCTGCCGAACGCGCCATATGTGTTCACGAGGTGCAGCGGATTGAAGGAGAAATTCATCATCTGCGCCGGCGAGAACAGATTGCGCGCGGGCCGGATGCTGAGCACCGCGACCGACGCGACGAGCCCATACACCACGAGCCGATAGGCCGCCGTCGGCGCGTCGAGCGCCGGCGGCGTGACGGGAATCCACGACCACCAGCGGTCGTCGATGAGCGGCAGGCACAGCACGACCGTGAGCCAGTTCAACCACGACAGATTGCCGCTCACGATGAGCACGAGCTGGAACACGATCGTGATGAGCGCCGCGAGGGACGAGAGCGGTGCGGGCGTGAAATAGAAGAACGGCACGACGAGCTCGACGACGTGGTTGAACGCGACGCCCGCGCGATGGATCGCCGCGGGCATCCAGTGGAAGTGCCAGCTCAGCGGGTTGGGCATCGGCTGAGTTTCGAAGTAGTAGTCGAGGCAGGTGAGATCGCGCCAGCACGAGTCGCCGCGCAGCTTGATCAGACCCGCGCCGAACATGACGCGGAACAGCAGCCACGCCCAGAGCCACGTCAGCCAGACGGACGGCGGCGTGGTGCGTCCGCCGAGAAAAATCGCCAGAAAGCCGGCTTCGAGCAGCAGCGACTCCCAGCCAAATCCGTAGAAGGTCTGGCCGACGTTCACGAACGAGAGATAGAGCACCCACAGCAGGGCCCAGACGATCGCCACGGTCACCGTCCCGCGCCGCTGCGGAATATCCAGAAGCACGAGCAACGCGAGCACCATGCCCGACCAGGCCGCGATCCGGAAGGCCGTATCCGACTGCAAGAAGAAGAAGAGGCTGGGGGACGCCCGGAACGGCACCGCCTGCGTGAACCGCGCGACCGGCAGTAATCCGCGTTCGCCGAGGAGCGGCACGAACTGGTTCGCGGCGGCGGCGAATCCGACGAGGTACATGAGGGCGAGGCCCCGCTCGAAGACGAACCGCGAGTACCAGTAGGTGGAGGCGTCGCTCGTCATCGCGCGCACATCGAACGACTATGCTCATTGTAGGGTGGCCCCGAGCGGCGACGCCATCGTGATTGGATCCGGACCGAACGGGCTGTCGGCCGCGATCGTGCTTGCGCAGGCGGGACGGCGCGTCACGGTGTTCGAGGCCGAAGACACGATCGGCGGCGGCGTGCGGTCGGCGCCCCTCACCCTGCCGGGATTTCTCCACGATGTGTGTTCCGCGGTCTATCCGATGGCCGCGGCGTCGCCGTTTTTCCGTACCCTCCCGCTGGCGTCGCACGGCCTCGAGTGGATCGAGCCCGACGTGATGCTGGCGCATCCGTTCGACGATGGCAGCGCGGCCGTCCTGTTTCGATCGCTCGATCGAACGGTGTCAGCTTTGGGCCGCGACGGCCGGGCGTATCGATCGCTCCTGGGATTCGTGGCGGGCGAATGGTCGCGGCTCGAGCGATCGGTCCTCGCCCCTCCGTCGTGGCCTCGCCATCCTTTCGTGATCGCCCGATTCGGCGCACATGCGTTGAGGTCGGCAGAGGCAGTTGCACGATCCGCGTTCACCGACGAACGCACACGTGCGCTGTTTGCCGGCATCGCGGCGCACGGCATGCTTCCGCTCGATCGATCGCCATCGGCGGCCTTCGGCCTCGTCCTGGGCGCGTTGGCGCACGTCGTCGGCTGGTTGCTGCCGCGTGGAGGCGCGCAGTCGCTGGCCGATGCGCTGGCCGCCCACCTGTGCGCGCTCGGAGGCCAGGTGGTGACCGGCACGCGGATTCACTCCCTCGACGAGCTGCCGCCAGCGCGCGCCGTGTTGTGCGACCTCACGCCCAGGCCGTTTCTGGCGCTTGCCGGTCACCGCCTGCCCGAAAGCTATCGCCGCCGCCTCCAGCGCTATCGCTACGGCATGGGCACGTTCAAAGTCGATTGGGCGCTCGACGGACCGATTCCGTGGCGGGCCGCCGAATGTGGCCTCGCCGGGACGGTGCATCTGGGCGCCACGATGGGTGAGATCGCCCAATCGGAGCACGACGCGTGGCACGGCACGCCCACGGCACGGCCATTCGTGCTCCTTGCGCAACCCACGCTCTTCGATCGATCGCGCGCGCCCGGGGGCCGGCACATCGTCTGGGCGTACTGTCACGTGCCGCACGCGTCGAGCGCGGACATGCTCTCGCGCATCGAAGATCAAATCGAGCGGTTCGCTCCCGGGTTCCGTGAGCGAATTCTGGCTCGCGCGGTGAGCGGGCCGGCCGATCTCGAGCGGCGCAACGCGAATCTCGTCGGCGGCGACATCGGCGCCGGCGTCAACGATCTCGGCCACCTGGTCGCACGCAGTCTCTGGCTTCGCTACGCGACGCCCATCCGCGGCGTGTACCTCTGCTCGGCCTCGACGCCTCCCGGCGTCAGCGTGCACGGCCTGTGTGGATACTTCGCCGCGCAACGCGCGCTCGCGGAGCCGGTGTAGACCATTGGAGAGCGCCCGGACTCTTGGCGAGCGCCTTTACATCCGAAATACCGGACAATAGGCTAATTCGAGACGCGCAAGATTTGTCATCGTGCTGCGACCTACCCGAGCGTTGACCGTGCTGCTGGCGGCCCTGGCCACTTCCTGTGGTCCCGTGGGTGGGGGTCTGAGCAGGCCCGGATCGGAGCGGCGGATCGACTGTCCGACGAAGGGGTTCGAATACACCGTCCGGTTCACCCCGGGCGAGGCCAGAAGTCCCTCCGACAGTCTGTACGTGACATTTACCGGACGCCGGCCGACCTCCGCGGAAGCGCAGGCTGTTCTGCAGAACTGCATCAACGTCACCGCGAGAACGATTCGCGTGGATTACGACATGCTGGCGACGGCGTGGTTCAACAAAGAAGGTCCGTTGCCGCTTCCAGACGGCTCAGCCAATCTGACGTACGAGCCGACGAGCGGCACGATCACGACGTGGAGCCATCGCGCGGCCACCCTGTCGAAGCCGGACGTGACAAGCCCCGGCGTCACGGTCCAGACCAGGACCCACAAGCCCCCGGTCCCGCCGCACGCGACGCTCGTCTCGCTCGATGTCATTTTCGAGAAGCCGCCTGGCCAGCCAGACATCATGAAGACGCTCGTGGCGGAGATCACCAAAGCCGTCGGCGCTCAGAAGCCGAAGGTCAACACGACGGCGTATCCGCGATCGGGTCCGCCGGGCGCGCAGGACGCGCGTCCGCAGATCCGCGGCGCGAGCGGCGGCTTCCTGTCCGCGCGTTTCGATGCGAAGACCGGCGAAATCCGCGATCAGGATGGCCGCGTCATCGGATCGATCAAGTGACGTGGCGCGTCAGCCGGCCCGTTGCCGGACGCGCGCGCGCTTGCGCAGGAAGTAAAGATTGAGCACGGTCCCGACGACCGTCAGACCGACCACAGCCAGGGAGGCGGTACTGAACATCATGTCCAAGTCATCGACATGATGTGGCGAAGGCTTTACGCCGGCGGTTGACGCCGCCGTTGATACCGGCCCATCAGCGTGCCTTCGGCGAGAATATGGCCCTCAAACGGGATCGAGCCGACGTGCCGGATGCGGCCGGGTCCGTGCGGAACCCGGCCGCTCCAGGGTGCGACGCCTAGCGGCGTCCGAAGCTGAAGGCGTAGGTAAGCGAAAACGCCGTCTCGCCACCTTCGAGGCCAATCGGGATCATGAACAGCGGCGTGATGCTGGAGCGCTCGCCGATCAGCACGCCCACGCCTGCGTGGAGTGTGGTGAAGGTGTCGCTGACCGTGACGCGCTCGGTCGCGGGTCCGAACCGCGTCCGTGCGTTCGTCAGGAACAGACCCGCCGTCGGGACGAGCGACACGACGGTGCTCTGAAACGCGTTCACACCGACCGCGGCACCCATGTTCGTCGTCAGCGTCGAGGCCGACATGTCTTCGCCGAAGATCGCGTTGGCTCGTTCGAAACTCACTGCGGCCATCGGACAGACCATGAGGTATCGACCCGGGTCGGTGGCGATCTGCGCGCCGCCGACGCCCGTGAGCGCCCACGTCCGCGCGTCCAGATCCGAGTAGTGCAATCCCTGAACGCCGCCGCCGGCGAACCATGCATCCGATCCGCCGCCGACGCTCGCGCCGTAGCTGTTCACGTGTTTCGAGAACGCGGCGCCGACATCGACGAGGCCGTGCGCTCGCTGTGCAATCGACACGCTTCCGCGGCAGGTCTGCGCCTGGACTTCTGTTCCGGCAACCACAAACGATCCGATCAGCAAGACAACGAATCGAGTGCGCATGGGTATCTATCTCCTCTCGCTCGTAGCCTGGCCACTGGTGCAAGTCCCGAGCCCGCCCGGACCTCGCACGGATTGCGCCGGAAATTGACGATTTCAAGAATGGTTCACAGGTTCGTAACGAGCGGGGAACGAAGATTGTGGGCGAGGCTGCCTTTTAGGCTTTTGGCCTCTCGAGCTCTTCTCGCCAGCATTACACTACTGTCCCGACGGGCGTCACGCCCACGTCCCAGGAGTTCCCGATGACGAAGAGACGCAACAGGCTCTATCTGGGCGCGGCGGCGATGACGTGCCTCTGCGCGCTCACGACAGGTGCAAACGCGCAACAGGGAAGAGCCGCGCAGCCCAGTGCCGCGCTGCCGGGCGTGCCGGTGTTCGAGCCCGATCCCAAGTGGCCGATCCTTCCGCCTGACTGGTCGTGGGGCCAGGTGATTGGCATCTTCGCCGACTCGCGCGGCCATGTGTGGACGTCGAGCCGCAGCCGGATCACCGAGTGGGATCCGCAGGGCAAGCTCGTCCAGTCGTGGGACGCCCGCGGACCTGACGGCAACTGGAGCACCATCCACGGCATGTTCGTCGATCACAACGGGTTCGTCTGGACGAACGCCCGCGAGAGCAACCTGACGGTGAAGTTCACCCGCACGGGTCAGGTCTCGCTCGTCATTGGGAAGTTCAACGAGACGGGCGGCAGCAACGACACGTCGCTCATGGGACGGCCAGCGGAGATCTGGGTCGATCCGGCCGACAACGAAGTATTCGTCGCCGACGGCTACGGCAACCGCCGCGTCATCGTGTTCGACGGCGCGACGGGCAAATACCTGCGCCACTGGGGCGCGTACGGGAAGAAGCCTGAGGATCCGCCGCGTCGAGGTGGTGGCGGCGGAGGCGGCGCGGCCGCCGGGGGCGCGGCGGGTGGTGCCGCGGCTGCGGGTGGAGTTGCCGCAGGCGGCGGCGCAGCGGCCGGTGGTGCGGCGGCAGGAGGGGCGGCTGCCGGCGGCGCCCGCGGCGAAGCCGGTGGACGTGGAGGTGGGGGACAGGCACAGCAGGGGCCGCCACCGGCGGCACCGCCGCCGCAGCTGAGCGTGCCGCACGGGATCACCGGCTCGCGCGACGGACTCATCTACGTCGCGGATCGCGCGAACAACCGCATTCAGGTGTTTCGGCAGAACGGCGAATACGTCGCCGAAAGAATCCTTCGCGCACGGTGCGGCCCGCAGGAGCAGGCCACCTGGACGCCGAAGCGACCGTGCGGGAACGAAGCCGCGTTTTCGGTCGGCTTCTCGCACGACGGTCCACAAACGTATCTCTACGTGGCCGACGGCGGCTCGCACTTCATTACCGTGTTGAGACGTTCGGACCTTGAAGTCGTGAGCGAGTTTGGCGGACCAGGCGTGGGCCCGGGTCAGCTCGGCCGGCCGCACAACCTCTCGGTCGATCCGTCCGGGAACATCTTCGTCGCCGAAGCGGCAGGGCCGACGGTGAAAAACGCCGCGGGCGCAGACGTCGAGGCGGGCTTCCGCGCGCAGAAGTTCACGTTCAAGGGGACGAAGCCGGCACGATAACGCGACCGGGAAGCGCCGCGTATTCCACGATGCCGACGAGGGGGATGGGCTCGCCAAGGATCGGCGTGCCCGCATTGGCCCTCGTCGATCAGAAGTTCATCTCGAGGTTGATGTGGAACACATGGCCCCTGGCGCCGACCGGGTAGGGATAGGCCGTGTATCCCACAGGTGATCGGTCCACGTACATCCACTCCCCGTTGAGGCGAATGCCGCGCTCCTTCATCACGTACCAGTTCTCGCCGGCTCGCACTTCCCACTGGTTGCCGTGCTGGCCGAAGATCTGCGAGGCGCCGAAGTAGAGCTGAAGAACCTTGGGAACCGCCATCCCCGATGCCTGCAGCTGATAGCCATGGTCGTTGATGTTGGCGATGCTGCTCGTGTTGACGCCGGTGAAGCTGCTCAACCAGCGCCAGTAGTACTCGCCCTCGAGCGACAGGCCCTGGTACTTGACGCCCGCATCGACGCTCGTCATCCGGTAGTCCACTTCGTTGACGGTGATGCCAGGTCCAAACAGATCCGGCGTGAAGATGATGCTCCCGTCCGTCAGCCGGATCTGGCTGTTCTCGATGCCTTCGGTTCCCGGCTGGCTTTGCCTCTCCTCGAGGCTGTGGGTGTAGTGCACGCCGATCCGCGTCGCGACGTTCTCGTGATCGTCGTAGTCGCCGAACGTGTTCCACAGGCCGAACTCGCCGGTCGTCGGCATCCATTGCACCGCGTAGGACTGCGTATCGAGCCTGTTGTCGAGCTGGGCCGCGCTCACGCCGAGCGTGCTCAGGTTGTTGGCGAACATCGCCATGTACTTGAGCTTGGTATGGAACTCGCCTTTGAGCCAGACGCCGGAGGTGTACGACCCTCGGAAGAACTCATCGGCAATCAGGCGGTCGTCCACGCCGAGCCAGAACGGGAACTGACCCTCCGTGCTTCGCACGGCAGGCAGCGACGTGATGCCGACGCCCACGCTCACGAACCGGTTGAAGCTCCAGGTCAGGTTGCCCGCGCCGACGACCTGCGCCGGATCGCCCTGCGAGGCGTTCGACGACCAGACGTAGAGGTAGTAGCGCATCTTCGGCGTGAGGAACCACCCCGAGAACGGCGCGAAGAACTTCTGCAACTGGATGTCCTGGCGTCGCGTAACGTCCTTCGTGTTGCCGAAGGCGTCGACGTAGGAGTCGTCCAGATTCCGCTGATTCAGATACCGGCCGTAGCTGAAAAGCCGGAAATAGATCTGGCCCTTGTCGCCGTCGAAGAGCAGAAAGCCGACGTTCGGAATGTGCGAGAGGGGCTTGGGCTTCGTCGTCTGCGCTTGGACGACGGAGCCGGTGCCGAACTCGGCGCTGCAGCCGTCCGACACCCAGATGCTGTTCTGGTCGTAGCCCCAGGTCCTTCCGAGCAGACACGGCGCGTCCCCAAACGATCGCAGCAGAAGGACACCTGCCGACGTATCCGCCTTGCACTGCGTCCGTTCACCCGGTTTGGATGTGCACGTCACCGACGCCGCCTGAGTTTGTGCGGCGCCTGGAGAAGAGGACGGGGCCTGCTGTGCGTCCTGGGCGGCGACTGGAGCCACGGAAAACACCCCGAGCACAAGGGCCGCCGCCAGGCCGGAACCAAGGGGTTTCGTATTCTCTCGTGCTCCTGCTTCTTGATTGAATGACGTCATGGGCAAGCTTTGGAGCAGACCAATGCAATGCACGCGCCGTTGGAGGTTCGCGCCATAAGTCGTTGAGCGAACAGACCATGCCGCGGCATGGCGCGGGGTGGTGGTCGCGGCGCCTCCGCTATTGCGGAGGATCTCCGGGGCCGATTCGCGGACACCTGGCGTATGCTCGATCGTCAGACTGGACAAGAGATCGACATCGACGACATCTACGACGAGTCGGAGGACTTATGCGCAAGACCGCACTCACCATATTCGGGCTCATCGTGTTCTGCGCAGCGGCGGCCGGGCAGGCGCCGCAGAAGGCTACCGAAAAAGACCTGATAGGGACGTGGACAGGGAAGTATGCCGGGGGCAGCACCGGGGCGTTTGAAATGACCTTCACCAAAGACGCCGAAGGGAAGCTGGCCGGCAGCGTCTCCCCGAAACCCGACGCGGGCGATCCGTACACCATGCAATTCACGTCAATCCAGTTTGCGGATGGCAAGGCGACGATGAAGTGTATCGATCCGCCGGGCGAAGTGGAGATCACGCTCGAGGCGACGATCGAGGGTTCGACGATCAAAGGCGAGTACGTCGTCCGCGCGCGGGCGGACGGCAGCGAAGCCGATCGCGGGACGCTCACGGGAACAAAGAAACCCGCGAAAACCGCGTTTTAGATCAATTGCGTGCTTCGCCCGTCACATCGACCTCGGGTTTCGTTTCGCTTTGATCTTCCAAAAACGAAACCCGAGGTCTTACTGTGCTCGCGTTACTCATATTTGAGTAATCCGGTGTGCGCGATCATCTTCCATTCGCCACCGCCCAGACGAGTGTAGAGCTTGCACGCTCGCCCGAGCCAGTGCTGGTCGCGGCCGTCCGACCGGTGCCGCCAGAGCGTGTCCACGTCCACGACGGCAAAGCCGCCGTCGGCTTCGGCGCTGACGTCGATGCGCCGAAGGCGGCGCCGATTATGGACCAGCTCGTGGCTGTCGAAGCGACGACAGGCTCACCAGAGCGACTCCACGTCCACGACGACAACCCACCATCGGCGTCAGCGCTGACGTCGATTCGCCGAGCGGCGCCGATCACGCACCAGCTCGTGGCTGTCGAAGAGCGCCTGCCAGCCGCGGCCCCAGCGTTCGCGATCGAAACGGCCCCAGACGATGACCCACTCGAGCGGATCGTGCGCATGCGCGTGGGGCGGCCAGGGCCAGACCATGTCCGGGTGAAACAGCGACAACAGGAGATCGACGTTCTGCGTGTCCCAGGCACGGGTCTCGCGGTGCACCAGTTCCTCGATCGCGGCCCGTGCGCTCGCGAAGGCTTCCATGGCGTCTATCTTCCAGGAGATCACCTGGAAGGTGAAGCGGAGAACGCGCGAAGGGGGGAATGGCTCAGCCGCGCGCCGCGTCTTCGAGTGTGCGTTTGATGACCGCGAGCCCCTGATCCATCATCGCGGCGATCGTCGGAGCGAGATGATGCGGCAGGAGATCCGCGATCCAGACGAACCGGGTCCGGCCGTCGCCGTCGGCGAAGACCTGCGCCGACGCGTTGTGATGGGTCATCTGCCCGCCGACCACTGACCAGGCGAGCCGGCGTGTCTTGTCGTCGAGATCCACGATGATCTCGCGCGCGACGAGCCCGTTGCCGAACGTGACGACGCGCGCGCCATCTTCGAGCTGGACGTCGGTCACGAAGCCGGGCGCGAGACGCCGGTGCAGCGCACCGATGTCCCGCAGCGCATCCCACGCCGCGTCCGGCTTAGCGTCGATCAGAACCTCGCGATGGATGGAAGCCACGATCCCTCGGCCAGCGTTAGCGCAACCCTCCTTGGCCCAGGGCTGCCCACGCGATAAGAGAGCAAAGACCGCACCAGTCGTCACGTCAGCAGCGCGAACGAACGGTCAGGTGCGGAAGGCGGTTGCCCTGATTGGGCAGATCTCGACTTCACTTCTCGAAGAAGAACCACCGATGGCCTTCGAGGTCCTCGGCGCGATATCGCCGGCCCGGCGGCCCCTCCTCGATCTCCGAGAGGATGGTCGCGCCGGCGCTCTTCGCGCGCGCGAAGTGCCGGTCGAGATCGCCCACCGAGACGAGCACGCCGTCGATGATGTACGGGACCGTCGACCACTGACGCGCGGCGGCGCAATGCTCCCGATGCCGCTTCGGGCTCTGGTAGTCCGGGCTCGGCGTCGCGAGCATGATGAGCCCGTCGCCTGCTGTCATCTCGCCGTGCGAGAGCCGGCCGTCCGGCGCCATCATTCTCGTGACCTCGCGGAAGCCGAAGGCCCGTGCAAGCCAGTCGAGGGCCGCGATCCCGTCCTCGTACGACAACATCGGGATGACGGCCGGCGCACGGCTGCCAGATGACCGGGCGTTGTCGCGGCCTGGTCTGGACCGGCGAGGGGTCCTGCCACGTCGCTGACCGGCGTCGGAGCGGTTTCGCTGTGCAGTGGCTCGTGCGTGTCGTCGCTTCATACGCGTGACCTCACATTGCCCGAGCGTAAGATAAAACACGCGCGTGTCGAAGCCCTTTCATAACCCGTTCGAGCGGCTCGCGGATCTGACCGGCGTGCAGCCGAGCCAATCCGATCCGAACGAGACTCGGGAGGCGCCAGTTCCGTCGACACCAGGTGCGAGACCGATTCCTCGCGCGGTGGTGCGAATCGAACGAAGCGGCCGCGGCGGTAAAGAGGTCACCGTCGTCGAACATCTCGATTTGGCGGCGCCGGCCCGCGACGTCTGGTTGAAAGCGCTCAAGGCGGCGCTCGGCTGTGGAGGCAGCGTCGAAGGCCGCTCGCTCGTGTTGCAGGGCGATCATCGGAAGCGGCTTCCCGCGATTCTCGCGAAGCGCGGCGTGAAGAAAGTCACTATCGGCTGACCGCGTTAGCCGGTTGGCCGCGTATTTCAGCGGCCGGTCAGTCCCGGCAGGGCATCTCGAACGCCTCGCTCTCGTCGATGAGCAGCCACGGAAGGTCCCGTCCCGTGGTCGAGATTGCCTCCGTCATCCTGCCGTCCCGGCCCATTGCCGCATCGGCCAGCGCGACCATCACCTGATTTGGCCGGGCGGCTGGAGACGCCCGGCGCAACGACAGAGCCAACTCGCGTTCCGGCACGTCGGGGTTCAGAAAACACGCCGCGATGAATGCGGCCGCGGTCGATCGACTGATACCGGCCCGGCAGTGGATCAGGAGGTCGTCTTCAGGATCCAGCTCGCTGAGGAATTCGAGCAGTTGATCGACATGCTCGGCCGACGGCGCGATCTCGTCGTAACCGGCGACATGAACGTCGTGAAACCGGAGCCGCAGATGTCTGCCCTCGTAATCCGGTCCAAGCTCAGGAAACGTGTAGTGCGGATCGAGAAGACTGACCACGCGCGCCGGCTTGTGGCGCTCGACCATCACTTCTACTTGTGAGAGCGGGCACACGAGGATCATGTCGTCTTTCTAATACTGCCACCGTCCCCTATCGGTCGGGATCCGCGTGCGCTTTTGCGCGCCGGGTCCGGCTACACTGCGATGCACGGATTGGCACTCGACGTGCTACGAGGTATGACTCTCCGCCCGACAGGCGTTCGGCAGTGAACAGATCGGCTCAGGTCATCGGTACTCGTCGCGACGTATCTTGCGATGACAGGGTGGGCGTTCGCGCAGGCCGCCGCGCCCACGGCACCCTCTGGCACGATTCGCGGCACGGTGCTCGATCGCGCGGGCGGCACGCCCATCGCGGATGTTTCCGTCCGGATTCAGGACGCGGCGCAGGCCGTCACGACCGACGCGGCGGGGCGGTTCGAGCTGCGCGATGTCTCACCAGGGACCCGCACGGTCGTCGTCTCCATGGTCGGCTTCATCCTCGTCAGGCGCACGGTCCAGGTCGAGAGCGGGCAAGCCGTGGAGCTCACCGTCGTCTTGAGCGAAGGCACCGGCACCTACAGCGAAAACGTCGTGGTGACCGCCGGCCGGTTTCCGGAACGGGAGCGCGCCGTGCCGGCTCAGCTGGTGCTCGGCGGCGCCGATATTCAGAACCTTCGCAGCCTCGTCACGAACGATCCGATGCGGACGGTGCACGTGTTGCCCGGCGTCAGCACGGGCGATGACTTCCGCAGCGAGTTCGCGGTGAGGGCCAGCCCGTTCAGCCAGATCGGTTTTACGGTCGACGGGGTTCCCGCGCCGTTCCTCCTGCACACCGTCCAGCAGGTCCAGGATGGCGGATCGATCGCCATGGTCAACGGCGACATCCTCGACAGCATTGCGTTGATGAACGGCGCCTATCCGCAGCGGTTCGGCAATCGCCTCGGCGCGCAGCTGGAGTTCCAGATCCGCGAGGGCTCGCGGGACCGCCGGCAGGCGCGCGCCGGCTTGAGCGGCACGGACGCGTCTTTTGTTGCGGAAGGGCCGATGGGATCGGGGAAGTCGGGCTCGTGGCTGATCTCGCTGCGCAAGAGCTATCTCGAGTACATCCTCAACAAGATCGCTGAGGAGGGTGATGATTTCGGGTTCGGCTTTTCGGATATCCAGGCCAAGCTGGTGAAAGACGTCACGACGCGACATCGGTTGGAGCTGACGATGGTCGCCGGGTGGTCGCGCCTCGATCAGGCACCGGAGCCTGCCGATCCGGATGAGCTGACGGATGGGCGCAACCGCGCGACGTTCCTGAACTTCGGCTGGCGCTTTACTCCGTCGACCACGGTGTCCTTCACGCAGCGCCTGGCGGTCTCCACGAACACCTTCAGCAACGCGAATCAGCAAGAACGACTTGGCGACGGCCGGGGACACGATCTCACGTGGCGCGCTGATGGCGTGGCCGTGCGTTCACCGGAACTGACGATCGAGGCGGGCGGGCAGGTGCAGCGGCAATCTCGCGAGGAGAACGTGGCCGGACCGGGAGCCGTGATGCGGCCCGTCGGTGATGGCACGACGATCCACGGCTCGGCGTATGGCCAGGTGGTCTGGTCGCCGACGCCGCGGCTGACGATGACCCCTGGCGTCCGGATCGACCGGTGGTCGCTGACATCCGACACAGCCGGCTCTCCGTGGCTCCAGGCGAGCCTCAGGCTGTCGCAGACGCTGGTGCTTCGCGGTGGAACCGGCGTGTACGTTCAGTTTCCGGGAATCGATGCCGTCACAGGCCCTCCGGCGAGCGCCAATCCCGATCTGCGGCCGGAGCGCGCGTACCACGCCGACGTCGGGATCGAGCAGACATTTGGCAATACGCGATGGCAGCTCACGCTGTACGACCGTGAAGAGCGCGACGTGCTGCGGCGCGACCACGCCGAGTTCGAGCTGACGGGCGATCCGCTGCGGCCTGTCACCCGGCCGGGGTCGGAGCCACCGCGCTGGCACAACGCGCTCGACGGCTACGCGCGCGGCGTGGAACTGTTCGTCCAGCGCCGAAGCACGGGCGGACTGACGGGATGGGTGTCGTACGCGTACGGTGTCAATCGCTACACCGACCGCCGGACGGGCGAGACGTTCGACGGCGATTTCGATCAGCGCCACACCGTGAACGCCTACGGCGTGTTCCGTGTGACCAATCGTGTCAGCGTGGCCGCGAAGTGGCGCGCCGGCAGCAACATTCCGGCGCGCGGATATTGGGAACAACAGGGCGATCGGTTTTTTGTCAGCGCCACGCGCAATACGGTGCGCGTGCCCGTCTACTCGCGGCTCGACGTGCGGGCCAATCGAACCTTTCAGCTGGGAAGCCGCAGGCTGACCCTCTTCGTCGAAGTCCTGAATCTCCTTGGGCGGGAGAACGTGCGAATGGGTGGTCCGGGCATCAACCTCCGGACAGGTGAAGCCTTCGAGCTCTTCCAGACGATGATCCCGCGCGTGCCGTCCGCGGGACTTCTGATCGAGTTTTGATCGCGGTCAGCGGAGTCAACCGCTGGATGTCTGCAGGAACCGCGCGATCGCTGCGGCGGCTCTTGTCGCGACCTCGCTGTCCGTCGGAAAGTAGTGCGTGCCACTTGGAAGCAACACGAGCTGCGCGCCGGGAATGATCGACGCGAGCAGGCGTCCCTCGTCGGAGCTCACGGCGAGGTCGTCGCGGCTATGGACGACCAGCGTCGGAACCCGAAGCTGCCGGAACAGATCGCGCCCGTCGCCGCGCCGGTGGAGAGATTCGTGGTAGCGCGCCGCCGTCTCCGGATCAGCCGAGACGCGTTGCAGCTCGTTGAAATGCGCGATGAGTTTCCGGTCGGCGTCGGGACGGAAGAACTGACTGGTGAACACCTGCCGGAACGCGGGCGTATCCCGGCCCCAGCCTTTGCGGATGAGCGTCACGAGCGCGCGGTCTTCTTCCGGATCGTAGCCCGGCCGCGCCTGTGCGCCACGGCTGTAGCCGCCGTACAGGACCAGATGGCTGATGCGTCCCGGATGCTGCAGCGCGTACGTCGCCGCGGTCCATCCTCCCTCGGAGATGCCCAGGAGCGCCGCGCGCTCGACGCCGGCGGCCGTCAGCACGGCGTCCAGATCGAGCTGGCGAGTCTCTTCGGTAAAGTCGCCTGCAAATCGATCCGAGAGACCCATCCCGCGGCCGTCGTAACGCACGACCGTGTGATGCTCCGCCAGCCGTTCCCAGAACCGCCTGAGGTCAGGCAGCTCCCACTCCATCTCGAGATGCGTGAAGTAGCCAAGGACGCGGACGATGCACGGACCTGATCCGACGGCCGAGTACGCGAGCGACACGCCATCGGACGTCGTGCAGAACCGGATGTCCTGCTCGCCGGATCGTGGAACCCCGCGCGACTGAACGTCGGTCCGGTCCGAGATTGCAGAACCGTCGCGATCCACGGCTTCGGGCAGTGCGAGTCTCAGCGCGTCGAGCAGCTCCTGGCCTGACCCGAAGCGGCCGCGTGGGTCGTAGGACAGGCAACGCTCGACGACAGCGGCCAGGTCGGCCGGGAGTCCCTTTCGCCGGTCACCGACCGGGACGTGGCGGCCGGCGAGCAAAGCACCGATGACGGCGCCCGGTGAGTCGCCCTTGAAGGGCCGCTCGCCCGTGAGTAATTCGTACGCGAGCACTCCGAACGAGTAGATGTCAGACGTCATGCCGACGTCGCCGCCGGCGGCCTGCTCGGGAGACATGTACGCCACGGTGCCGACCGCCGCGCCGGTGCGCGTGAGGTCCTGGTGACGATCGCTGAACTTCGCCAGGCCAAAATCCGCGAGCTTGACGCGGCCGTCCCGCGTCAGCAGCACGTTGGCCGGCTTGATGTCCCGATGGACGATCCCGTGCTCATGAGCGGCGGCAAGCGCCTCCGCAACCGGCAGGGCAAGCTGACGAAACTCATGAAGCGAAAGCGCGCGCCGCCAGGGCTCGTCGCTCAACGCGCCGCCGTCGACCCATTCGAAGACGAGAAACGGCAGTCCGTCGGCCTCGCCGATATCGTGGATTGTCAGAATATTGGGGTGGTTCAGCGCGGCCAGCGCTCGCGCCTCACGACGCAGCCGATCCCCGTGTTCGGTGCCGAGGCGCGGGGCCTGGGTCATGAACTTCAAGGCGACGTCGCGGCCGAGACGGTCGTCATGCGCCCGGTACACCACGCCCATGCCGCCTTCGCCGATTCGATCGACCACGCGGTAGTGCTGAAAGCGGTCGCCGGCGCTGATATGCATGGACAGACAGCTCGACGCGTATCTTCTCTCGCCGCGAGGCCGAATTGGAATCGGAGGGCTGGCGAGCGCCCGCTCAGGAGCGCTCGCCAGGAGGAAACAACGAAGGGCTCTTACAGGTCGATTGAGTCCCGGCGCATCAGAACACGAACGTCGCGCGGAACCCGTACCGCACGATCATTTCCGGGTCGCCGCTCCACTCCGGTCCTCCAATCGCGCCGAAGTCGCTCAATCTGAACCCTTGCGGGAAGATGGTCAGCGCGGCATTGAATTCCACCGCACGCGCCACGCGATCGAGCGCTGAATCGTCTTCTCCCAAAAAAGCGAGGGGGCGCACGGCGATGTACGGCTCCACCAGAAACCTGGTGACCCAGAGATCGTCTCTGTCTTCGCGCGCTCCTGCGAAGCGCATGAACCCGCCGGACCCACCGACGTCGATGAACGAGTTCAGTCGAAAGCCGCCCGTCGCGAGGTACAGCTCGCCTTTGACGCGCTCGAGTTTTTCCACCGTCGACGGATACTCCAGAGGATTCGTTCCGTTGCCGAGCGCGAACGTCACGCCCATGAACCGCTTCACGTCTCTCCAATCGGTTCCCTTGTCACAGAACAGGTGCATGTACGGCGCGCCCACCGCCGCGCGCTCGCCACCATCCTTGACGCATCCGAACGTCACCGTCGTGCCGTTGAGTACGAAATCGCCGGGTCCGCTCAACTCCTGAATCCACTTGAACCATCCCCATTGCGCGGAAGCTGGCCGGGGTGAGAGCAGTGTGAGCGCGATCCCCATCAGTACAACCGCGAATGCCCGGCGCATATGCACTCCCTTCTCTGTTTGTCGTGCTACTTCTTGTCGGTCTCTGGCTTTGGTGGCAGGTCGAAAATCCTGCCCGGCAGACTTCCCCGGTCGCTGACCTCGTCCGACCTGACGATCGGCGTCCGGGTCGGCCCGTCGGGGCAGTACAATAGCTGCTCGTCGCCGCGAGACCCGGTGACGAAACACCGGGTTCCGGCGTATGTCACTTCCCGCGCCTCGCTCTTGAAAAACAGTCGATCGGGAACGGCGATCAGGAGCACCACGAGCGTCGACAGCGCTGTGGCGGCGACGACGCTGGCCGTCGGCACCGTGACCCACAGCAGTGGCTGCCGGCGCAGCCAGACCCAAGCGATCAGGCTCATCGCGAGCAGACCGGACATCACCGGCGTGTACAGGTACAGAGTTCCGTTGCTTTCGACTGGAGCGAGCACTGCCAGGCTCGCGGGATCGACGTCATTCACCGTCTTCGGCAGCAACACGATTAATTCGCGATAGCGCCAGAGCACGACGGCAACCGCCACCGTCTGGGCAATGAGCAGTGCCTGCGCGATTGACGCCCCGTCCCAGCCCGCAATCCGGCCGAACGTGCCCGAGATGCTGGTGCGTGCATGATTCGCAAGGCGACGAACGGGCGGCGCGAGGCGCTGAACGAAATGCCAGAGGGCCTCAACCAGCCGAAGGATGACCATGAGCAGCGTCATCCACACCGCCATCGGCAGTAGCAATCCAAATCCGTATTTCAGCCAATCCGTGAATCCCTCTACCGAGAATTCAGGGGTCCGACCGATTGCGCGATCGTAATGCTTGGTCGTCAGATAGCCCAGGACCAGCATGATCGCGAACCCACCAGCCAATGCGAGGAGGCCTCGAACGGCGAGAGGGATCCGGCGAACCGTCGGCAGGTCCGCGCGATCCTGACGCGCCAGGCCATCGGAGCCGATCACCGGCACGTTCTCTTGACTCGAGATCGACACTGCGCCATGGCGTGACCGGCCGGCGCCGGGCATCGCGTCGATCAGCTCATGCTGCATTTCTCCGGCCGTGCGGAAACGCTGGTCCGGAGCGGACGCGAGCGCGCGCTCGACGACCTGCACGAACCGGCCAGGCAGGTCGGGCCGCAGGTCTGAGAGCAATGTCCGGTTGCCCTTGGTGTGCACCAGCATGATTTCGGTCAGCGTTCGCCCCTCGACCGGGTGTTTGCCCGTCACGAGATAGAACAGCAGCACGCCGAGGCTGTACAGGTCGGACGCCGGCGACGCCGCTTGTCCCGTGAAGAGTTCCGGCGCGAGGTAGAGCGGTGTGCCGGACAGATCGGAGACGTTCGACTCCTTCACGTGCCGGCCTGCACCGAAATCCATGAGGACGATGCGTCCCCCCGACTCGCGCATCACGTTGTGCGCCTTGATGTCGCGGTGCAGCAGTCCCGCTCCATGAACGGCCGCCAGCGCCTGACACAGGCTGATCCCGATGACTGACGCCTCTTCGGCGCCCATCGGGCCGGTCTGCTCGACGATGTGTGCGAGCGGCCGCCCCTTGATCAACTCCATCGTCAAGCCAACTTCATCGTCGATCTGCTGCGCGCGATGAACCGTCACGACGTTGTTGTGCTTCACGCGGGCGAGCATCTGGCCTTCGATGAGCACGGACGCCCGTTGGGAGGCGTCGCGCGGCTTGACGACTTTGAGCGCAACTTCGCGGGCAAGCGACTCGTCCCAGGCGCGATACACCCGCCCGAACCCGCCGTGACCGAGTTCGCTCAGCAGGCGAAGATCGCCCCAGGCCCCCGCATGGGCCACGGGAGGAGTGTCTGCGGACCCGCTTTCGACGGTCCGCGTCAGATCCAGGTCGCGGGCGTCTGCCATGGGGACCGGCCGATTGTACGATCTGAAGCGGTCGGCGGCGTGGGTTACCGGTGCTCGCTAAAGGATTCGCGCGACAACGGCCTTGACGGTCAACCGTTGCCCGGCGCGCTCGATCACGAGCGTTTTCGTGTCGCCCGGCTTCCCTGCGAGCGCGCGCTGCAGCGCCGAGAGTGTCAGCCCGTCGGCGTCGCGGCCGTCGATTTGGCGAAGCCGATCGCCGGCACGCAGCGCGTCGATGACGCTCGGAGCGGCCGCTGGCGACACCGCGTCAATCGTCACGACGCCATCTGCATTCGCCTGCAGGGTCAATCCAACCGTGTCCCGCCGGGTAGTCGAAGATGACGTGGTACTTCCGCAGCAGACGGCCGGGCACGAGTCCTTCCGCATCGTCCCGCGTCCCGAAGCGTTTGGTGCCCACTGAGACGAACGGGCTGACGCCGGCGAGATCGATCGGCATCGTGCCGAGCCGGACCGTCGGTGGTTTCAGAGGCGCGAACGTCCCTTCACCCTCGGTCATCGCCGGCCCGGTGCGCCGCAAACCGAGCTCGTTCGCCAGAGATTCCGTGAGAATGAACCCGCCTCCTCCCGTATCCACGAGGAACCGCGCCATTCGCACGGCGCCATCCGGTTTCACGAAGCCGAGCTGAACGATCGCGCAGTTCGTGCTCGCGTCGAGCGGCACGGTGGCCGAGGCCGGCGGCGCTTGTCGCGCCAGCCCGAAGAGCGGTACGACGCCGAGGCTGAGAAGGACGAGACGTCGCACGTGCAGACACTATCGCAACCGGTACGCGAGCGCGGCCGAGCGTGAGCAGTTGCAACTCATACCGCGGCCATCAAACGCGAGCATTGAGATTTGGAGCTTCCGAGATCGAGATCGCCAGGGGCCGCGCATCGAAAGACTGTGACCCCCCGAGACTGGCAGCAGCAATCCTAGCCAGAGAGCCGTCCGGCGGACGTTTCGCGCATTTCTAGCCGGGGTGGGACATGTTCATTCGGTTCGTCCGACTGGTGATTCTCGCGCTGGTCCTGCTCGCGTTCGCCGAGCGGCCCGCGCGCGCGCAAACACGAGGCGACGGGTTCGTTCAAGGCGTTCTACCTATCGGGCAGGCACTCTTCGGCTTCGCCGCCGGAGGGGACGTCCATCTCTTGCCCGTCGTCGGGGTCGGCGCCGAAGCGGGCCTGTTAGCGCCGTTTTGCTGGTACTTCACGCCGTATGGCGTGATCCACCTGTCGGACCGCCGGAAATCAGCCCGGCCATTCCTGACCGGCGGTCTCGTGCTGGCCCGCAGATTCGACACAGATGCAGGGGGCGTCAGCGCGACGACGAGCTTTGGCGTCGATTACTGGGTTCGCCGAGACAAGGCGGTGCGGTTCGAAATCGCGCTTACGCGGCTGCCTTACGACTCGATCACCTGGATGCGTGTTGGACTTGGATTTCGATAGACGCCGGGAAACGCTGTCGTGCGCGTGGCGGCGAGATCACGGAACCCGACAGCGCGGAGCCGCCGGGCGCCGATGGTCGAGCGGCTGTGGTCCTTCAAAGACGATCATCTCGTCGCCATCGAAACGATGGCCGCCGCCACGATTGAAGCTCTAGACTGAGAGCATGCTCCGCGTGTGTGGCCTCGCCGTCTGCGTCGCCGTACTGGCGCCGGTGGAGCCTGCGCAGCCGCAGAAGCCGGATTTCTCCGGCACATGGATTTTCGTACCCGATCGAAGTACGCCGGATCCGTCGCCCTCACCGGGCGGGATGGCGCCGGCCCTGAGCGAGTTCACCGCGACGCAGGATGCGACGAGCCTGACGATCGCCTGGACCGTGAACGGGACACCGTTCTCTGAGAGCTACCTCCTCGACGGCACCGAGAAGCGGCGAACGACACTCGAAGTCGTGATCGTGACGAAAGCGGTCTGGGAGAAGAACACGATCGCCATCACGACGCTGAGGACCGGTGAGACCCCGCGCCTGGAAGGCCGACGCGTGATCAGTCTGAATGGCGACGGCACGCTTCAGGTGGACGTGACATCCCGAGTGGCGCAGAAGACGACGCGGTGGCGCAGCGTGTATAGGAAGTCATACCTGCGCCACAGTTGACCGTCAGGCCGGCGTCCAGCCGTTGGATTCAGCCTGCTCGCGGCAGTCCTGCGCTGTGCTGGACACGTCGTTCTCGACCTTTCAGGCTTGCGATCGCCACAATTCACGGTTGATCTCCAGCCGAAGTTCCCAGCCGACGGGATGGCTCAGCAGGCGACAAACGAGCCGGCGTCCGGACTTCTCAAGGGTCCAAACGTCGCCGAGTTCGATCGGCACGCCGCGCCACTCGTAACGGGTCAGTCCAGTGATGCTCACAGTCCCTTTGCGATGGTTCTGCCGTTTTTAACCCGACTGCTGTCGCGTGCTTACCACTGGCTTACCATGAGGCTTTCGCTGGATTTGAGACTGCCTACAAGTGACTGATTTGATTGGTGCCGAGGGGCAGAATTGAACTGCCGACACCGTGATTTTCAGTCACGTGCTCTACCAACTGAGCTACCTCGGCACGGCTGGACGCAAAACAAGCGCACGAACATCAAAGAATAACACGGCCCCAATCGTCAACAGTCCGGTCAGACCGGGCCCGTCGTCGGCTCGCCCGCATGGCGCGCGATGTGTGCGTGCGCGAGATCGCGCAACCGCACGAACTCCGTCCATCCGACCGCCGCCGGCTGTAACGGCTCGCCAACGACGACGGCCAGCGGTGATCGTCGGAAGAGCCAGGTGCCATCAGGGAACACTGCGCGGGTGCCGCGGATCGCGACGGGGACGACGGCGCGCTCCGCCTCGACGGCCGCGCGAAAGGCGCCGAGCCGGAACGGCAGCAACCCGGCCGCGCGAACGAACGTGCCTTCAGGAAAGACGACGACCGAGCTCCCGCGAGCGAGCGCGCGGACGATCTGATCGGCGCCGGCAAGGCGTTGTGAGAAATCGCTCTTCTCGATCGGGATGTGTTCGGCGCGCCGAATGACCGCGCCGACAATCGGCAGCTTCACGAGCGCGCCCTTCGCGATGAACCGCACGTCGCCCGGCAGCACGCCCATCAGCACGATGACGTCGATGTAGCTCGCATGATTGGCGACAATCATCGCGGGCCCCGAGGCGTGCAGATGTTCGAGCCCCGACACGCGTGGAAACAGTCCCGTCAGGGTGAGCATCAGCCGGGACCACCGCTTCATTGCGCGATCGACGCGACGGCCTGGGGGCAGAACGAGCACGAGGCCCCAGAGCACCGGCAACGTGATCGCGACGAGAACGACGATGTAACTGGTGAAGACGACGCGTGATGCCAGGCGGAGCGCGCGTCTGATCCGTCCACGCAAGTCCTGGGCGAGGAGGCCAGCCCATTGGACCGCCGTGGACCGGTGCGCGGAGAGCAGTTCACCCCGTTCGTACGCGTCACGCGTCGCGGCCCTGCGGATCTTCCCGCTCGGCGTCTTGAGGACGGTTCCCGCCGGCGCGATGACGACCTGATCCGGTGGAACGCCGAGCGCCTCGGTGACGCGGGCCGCGACGTCGCGGCGCAGGGCCTCCCGGGCCGGCTCGTCGGTGAGCCGTGTTTCGGCGACCAGCACGAACCGTTCGGTGCCGATGGCCGGATCGTGGACGCCGAACGCGGCCACGCAACCTTTGCGTACGCCGGCGACCGTGCCCGCGATTTCCTCCGCTTCCTGCGGCGTGATGTTGCGTCCACCTCGAATGATGAGGTCCTTCGCACGGCCCGTGGCGAACAGCTCGCTGTCGGCCCAGTATCCGTAGTCGCCGGAGTCGAGCCAGTCCCCGGCGAACGCGGCTCGGGTGGCCTCCGGATTCCGGTAGTAACCCTTCGTCACGGATGGGCCGCGGAACTGGATGCGTCCGAACGCCCGCGGGCCAAGCGTCTGGCCAGACTCGTCGACCACGCGAACGTCGTGTCCCGGAATCGGATGGCCGCACGACACGAACTTCAGCGGCTGAGGATCAGCCGGATCGGCAGACCGAATCTCGCGTGCGCGCTGGAACGGCTCGCGCGCGATCGTGTCGATCCGCGGCCGCCGCGCGAGCGGCGGCATCGTCAAACCGACCGACGCCTCTGCCAACCCGTAGACCGGCAACATCGCTTCCGGGCGGAAGCCGTAGCGGGCGAAACGATCCGTGAATCGGGCGATCGTGTCCGCGCTGACGGCCTCGGAGCCATTCAGGGCCAGGCGCCACGAGCTGAGGTCCAGCCCCTCCATCTCGTCGTCGGCGATCTTGCTCACGCACAGATCGAAAGCGAAGTTCGGCGCGGGCGAGATCGTGGCGCGGTGCGCGTGAATCGACCAGAGCCACCGCGATGGGCGCGACAGAAACGTCAGCGGCGACATCACCGAGACGGGCAAGCCGAAGTACATCGAGCCCAGCCACGCCCCGATGAGCCCCATGTCGTGGTAGAGGGGCAGCCAGCTCACGGCGACGTCGTCGGGGCCGACGTCGATCGCCTGGCCAATCGCGCGGATGTTCGCCAGGATGTTGCCGTGAGAGAGCAGAACGCCCTTCGGATCGCCGGTGCTGCCGGACGTGTACTGAATCAGCGCGGGCGAGTCGGGAGTTGTCTGGACGATCGGGTCCCGTCCCAGGCCACCCGAGCGGAGCTCGTCGGCGGCCACGACGTCGCGTAACGACTCGACGCCGCCACGGAGGATCGATCCGACGCGCTCCGCCTCGGCAAAGGTGACGAGAAGTCGCGCGCCGGCGTTGCGAAGGATGCCCGCCTGCCGGTGCGCGTATTCGGCGATGCGGTCCGCGCGAACCGGCGGATACATGGGAACCGGAACCGCTCCGGCGAGCAGGACACCGGCGAACGTGCGGAAGAATGCCTCCTCGGTCCTGAGCATGAGCGCGACGGTGTCTCCAGGGGCGACGCCGCGCTCCGCGAGCGCTGCCGCAACCTCCCTCGCGCCATCCCAGAGAGCGCGATACGTGATCGCGCGCTCCTGGTTGGAGTCTTCGTTGAGGAAGATGTGCGTGCGATCCGGTGTGGCCCGGACATGCCACTCGAGAGCCTCGAGCAGCGTGGCCGCCGTGGTGGGCGCGGCGCCCGCAGCGCCGACTGCCGGCCGCGCGTCCGGAGGGCGGTCCCGCACCGCCGGTGCAGCCAGGCTCAGCGCCGCGACGAGCTCAGCCGGGGTCTCCGCGGTTGCGACTGTGGCATCCGGAAGACGGACGCCGAACCTGCGCTCGATGCGCAGCAGCAGTTCGACGCGCTCGAGGCTGCTGATCCCGAGGTCGCGCTCGAGCGAGCTGTGCGCCGCGACGGCTACGGGGGATGCGGCCCCACGAAGCTCTTTGACGAGCGCGGCGACGATCTCCAGCACCCCGCGCTGGACCGTGTCCGGGCTCGTTGCAACGTCAATCGGCGGAGTCGTGTCCATCGCGGCTGACGCACCCTGGCCTCAGATCGAAATGCCGCAAACGACATGGCGTTCCGGTGCGTGAAGATCCTGTGCGCGCGCGCTGTGATCATGGCACCGGCCACTGACGGCTGCAATCGCGGCAGCCTGCCGGTCTCCTTGCGCACCGGTCGGCGGAGGTGCAGAATGCCGCGCATGCCCTCCAAGAGACATCTCCTGATTGCGGCGCTGGCTGCGGTCGTCGCGCTGTCATCGTTCCCCTCCGGGCTCGACGCGCAGGCCGAGTTCGCGGCCATTGACGGCATCGCGCAAAAGGAGATGGCACAGGCCCAGGCGCCAGGTGCCGCGCTCGCGATCGTCCTGGACGGCCGCGTGGTGTATACGCGCGCGTTCGGCGTCGCCAATGTCGAGACGGGAGAGGCGACCCGGCCGGAGATGCTCTTCCGGCTGGGTTCCACCACGAAGATGTTCACGGCGGCGGCGGTCGTCCTGTTGGCGGAGCAGGGCAAGCTGGATCTGAACGCGCCGATCGGCAAACACGTCCAGGGTCTCTCGCCGAAGCTTGCCGCGCTCACCGCGCATCAGCTGTTGTCGCATCAGTCGGGCATGCTGGATGAGGCCCCCATGTTCGGCAGCCAGGACGACGACGCGCTCAAGCGGGAGGCGACGTCGTGGACCGATGCGCGCTTCTTCGCTGAGCCCGGACAGATCTACTGGTACTCGAACCCGGGATACTGGCTGGCGGGTCTCGTCGCCGAGCAGGTTGGCGGCAAGCCGTTTGCCGATCAGGTCGCGACGACGATCTTCGCGCCGCTGGGCATGACGCGCTCGACGTTCCGGCCCACGATAGCGATGACCTATCCGCTCGCGCAGGGCCATGACGTCGTGAACGGGAAGCCGGCCGTCATCCGGCCGAGCGCGAACAACGCGGCGTCGTGGCCGGCGGGCTCAATCTTCACGAACGTGCTCGACGTGTCGCGTTGGATCACGGCCTTCGTCTCGGGCGGATTGGTGGACGGGGAGCAGGTGCTGCCGGCGGGGGTCTTCTCGACGCTCGCCACGCCGCACGCCGCCATTCCCGGCTCCAGTAGTCGGTATGGCTACGGCGTGAACGTGGGCGAGTGGCGCGGTCTGCAGTCGGTCAGCCACGGCGGATCGCGAAGCGGCTACGGGTCGTTCATCCGCATGGTGCCGTCGCGCCGCTGCGGGGTAGTCGTGCTCGCGAACCGGACCGGTGTGTCCCTGACCAGGACGGCCGACGCGGCGATCGAGGCGGCGTTGAAGCTTCCACCAGCGCCGGCCACGCCCGGCCCCACGGGGGTCCCGATGACCGCTGCCGATCTCACGCGATTCGCCGGAACCTACTCCCAGGGATCACGGCAAATCACGGTCGTGTCGAAGGACGGCAAGCTCCTCCTCCAGCAGGGTGAGCGCGAGGTGCCGATGGTGAAGCTCGGCGATCTCGAGTTCGCCGCCGGTACGCGGTATGTGTTCGTCGCCGACGCGTCCGGCGCCATCACGTTCCTGCACAGCGGCGGGCGCTCGTGGAGAAAGATCAATTGATGGGTGCGGCGGAGCCCTTTTTCTGTTTCGCAAGCTCGGTTCTGAAGGCGCGTTCCCGGTCGGCAACATATTTCCGGTAGCCGCCTGGATCGACGAACGGCCCTGGCCCCTGACCCTTCGACCGGCCGAACTTCGTTTCCAAATCGAAGTAGCTGCCGTGCGCGCCGAGGAAAATGTCGCAGGGGAGCCCTTTCAGGACGCGGAACGTCCGATCGTAGTCGTCGGCAATCTGCGGATACGCCGCGTTGGCCACGAGCCGATAGCCAGGGTTCACGTTGGGGCTGCCGACGATCACGACGTCGTAGGTCCTGCCAGCTTGTTCGACCTTCATGGTCCACGTGGTGCAGCCCTTCGTGTGACCGGGTGTGAGCCGCGCGACCAGCACCGCGCCGCCCAACTTCACCTCATCGCCATCGCGTAAGTACGCGTTCGACCTTCGTCTGCGGAAAGTGCGACGAGGGCACGTTGCCATAATGAAAATCGGTCGTGCCGCCCGATTCGACGACCGGGACGTCCCCGTCCATGACCATGTACGTCGCGCCCGTCAGGGCCTTGATGGCCGCGCTGCCGGCGTTGTGGTCCCAGTGGGCGTGACTGATCAGGAGGATCCTGATGTCCGCGAAGTTGAAGCCGAGCTGCTCGACGCTGGACCGGATGAGCGGAACGTTCGCCTCGAGCGCGCTGTTGATGAGAATGTGTCCTTGCGATGTGGTGATCAGGTAGCTTGCGAGGCCTTTGCTGCCGACGTAATAGAGATTGCCCGCGATGCGGAACGGCGGAAAAGGTTCCGTCCAATCGGGAGAATGCTGCGCGTCCACCCGGCCCCCCAACGTGACGGCCGCGGCAAGAACACCCGTCAGGATTCTCAGATGGCGCCAGTTCCGGCGCGTCGACCGCTTCATAGGCCTCCAGAGTTTAGCGTTCGCCCGGCTGGCGACGAGAGACGTGGACCAGCAGGGCCACGCCGCACACCATCATCAGCGACGTCATGACGAGTAAAGAACCCAGCTGAACATAGAACTGCAACGGGGCCCGCCCGCGATGCTGGCCGAATACCATCGCCTCGGGCCACGTCAGCATGGCCAATGCGAACGCGGGAACCTGAATCGCACTCCCCGTGTGTTCCACGATGTACCAGCCGACGCACCCGAGCACCGCGCGCGTGATGCCGAGCGATGATCCGATTGCGATGCTCGAGAGCCAGAGGGTCCGTGAATCGCGCGTGGTCCGCAGGTGGCGATAGAGCCCGAACGCCAGCGCCACGACCAGGAGAAGTAAGACAAGGGCAACCATTCATGACCACCGGATCGCGTGCGGGCGAGTCACATCGTCAGCGCCGGCGGGAACTCAACACCATCCGGATGACGGTGAGGATCAGGAACACGGCCACGAGGATCAGGATCACACGCGTTATCGGCATGCTCGCTCCCGCTCACACGTGCTGATCGAAGAGGACTCCGTCCGGCGACTGACAATGAAGCCGGACTTCTCGTAGAAGGCCTTTGAAGCCGCCAGGTCCTTGACCGTGAGGCTGATCGAGAACGTGCCGAGATCCATGCGTGGCTCCTTTCCAGACGAGTCAAGAGGGCAAGCGCCCGCCATGTCCCGCACGCGGATGGGGAGAATAACAGCAAAGCGCCGATCCTTCCGTGGAGCCCGGCTCGCAATTGTTGACCCTCGGTGAAGACTTTGGCCCGCCGCCGGATAGTAGGGGAAAGGCCATGGACGATGCCAACGCGATCCGACGCTGCCGGGAGGGCGATACCGACGCCTTCCACCACGTCGTGCAGCGGTATCAGCGACGCGCGCTGGCGCATGCCCGGGTCCTGACCGGCAACGATGCCGATGCCGCGGACGCGGCGCAGGACGCCTTTCTCGACGCGTTCCGCCACCTCGACCGCTTCGACGTCACGCGCGAGTTCTACCCGTGGTTTTACGTCCTGCTGCGCAATCGGTGCTTCAAGCACCGTGCGCGCGCTCCGGAGAGGCAGCGTCGCCGTCGCTTTGATCGACGCCGCCGCCCCGGAGCCGGGCGGATCGCGCGAGGCGCTCCAGGACCTGCGCCGGGCGCTCGACCGGCTGGACGCCGGCGACCGCGAGCTCATCGTGCTGAAGCATCTGGACGGCTGGACGTACGACGAGCTGGCCGCGCGCATCGGCATTCCGCGCGGCACGGTGATGAGCCGGCTCTATTACGCCCGGCAGCGGCTCCAGTCGTTGATGTCGGGCGGGGCAGGAGGGGGAGGATGACCACGAGTTCACGACGGTCCTGCGACGAAATCCGGATGGCCGCGCTGGCGCAGCTCGACGGCGAGGCAGCCGACCTCGCGCCCAGCGAGATCGAGGCGCATGCGATGGGTTGCGAGCCGTGCCGGGCCGAGCTCGTCAGGCTCGCGGATCTTCATCGCGACCTGGGGCGGGTGGACTACGAACAGCTCGACGTCGATCTCTGGCGCGGGCTCCGCCCCCGGCTCGCCGCATCCGCGCCGCCCTGCCGGCCCGCGATGTCCGGGCGATCGTTGCGCTCACGGGGGCGCTCGCCGCCTGGCGTCTCGCGCAGCTGCTGCTCGACTGGCCCGCGCCGGTCGTCAACTCGATTGTGCCGCTCGCGCTCGTCGTCGTGGTGCTGTGGCGGCTCACCGGCGATCCGTTTGCGATTCGCGTGTCTTCCCATCAACTGCTAGAGAAGGGTGCGTCATGAACAAGACTGATCCGGACGTCGTGCTCGCGCAACGCTACGCCTACGCTACGGTGGCGCTCGTCGTGGGACTCTTGAGCTTCGTCAACTTCCTCGGCTTCGAGAAATCGATCCTCGCGATGATCCTCGGGCTCAAGGCATTGGGCCGGGAGCCCGCGCCGACGCTCACCGCCCGAAGATCCTGGGCGAAGGCCGGCATGTCATCGGCGCGGCGCAGATCGCGCTGGTCGTGACGATCATCCTGCTGAACCTCGACCGCATTCCGAAGATCATCGAAGCCTTCCGCGCGCTGGCGGACGGGATCTGACCGTGCGCTGCCCTTGATTCGCGACGCGACAGGTGCCGGCAGATCGAGTCTACGGCTCGTCGCCGCTCGGTCCGTAGATCTGCGGCACCGTCGATCCCATCGGGCGCAGGTACGTCGTGATCTGACCGCGGTGGTGCACGACGTCGAACAGGAAACTCCAGGCCATCGGCGACGCCGGGCGCTGGGTGCCGAAGAAGTCGAGGGTGCCGTCCCAGCGCGCGGCCGGCAGCGCCTTCCAGCGCTGGGTGATCCCGGCGCTCTGCTTCTCATACGCGTCGACGACCTCTTTCATCGTCGCCGGCATCGGCGGCGGCTCCCATGCGGCCTTGCCCGTTTCGAGCGCCTCGATGATCATCTTTTCCTCGCAGACGATCTGCCACGCGATCTCGTGCGCGGTGCGCGACTTGGGGTCCGGACGATAGGTTGAGCCCTCAGGGATTCTCCCCAATACCTTGAGGGTGGTCTTCGACTCGTTCGTCCAAAAGTCCATGAAGAGCGATTTTTCGTCCATGCGGCCTCCTCGACGTCATTCTGAATCCCGGGCCTTCATCGCCACGTGCGACCGCGTGATCGTGTCGATCGACGCGCACCCGGCCAGCGCCATTGCCAGCTCGAGCTCGGTCCGGAAGATCTCGAGCACCTTTCGCACGCCGGCCTCGCCGTCCGAGAGTCCCCACAAGTACGCGCGTCCGATCAGCACGGCCGAAGCGCCAACGGCCAGCGCCTTGAACACGTCCGTGCCGCGACGCACGCCGCCGTCGAGCAGCACCGGTACCCGCTTGTCCACCTGACGGACGACCTCCGGCAGCGCGTCCATGGTCGCGATCGCGCCGTCGAGCTGCCGGCCGCCGTGGTTCGAGACGACGATCCCGGAACTGCCGTGCTGGACGCAGAGCTCGGCGTCCTCGGCCGTGAGCACGCCTTTGATCAGGATCGGCAGGCTGGTAAGGGTCCTGAGCCAGGCGACCGATTCCCACGTGAGCGAGTCGTCGAGCAGGTGGTGCACGTATTCGGTGAAGCTCGACGAGGCCGCCCAGCGCAACGCATCCGGTGTGCCGTAGCGCTCCAGATTCCGGATGCTGACATTCGACGGCAGGGCGAACCGGTTGCGCACGTCCCGTTCACGCCGGCCGAGCCGGGGTGTATCGACCGTCAACACGAGTGCCCGATACCCGGCCGCCTCCGCGCGCCGGACGAGATCGCGCGTGACCTCGCGGTCGCGATACACGTACAGCTGAAACCAGAGCGGCCCGGTCGCCGCCGTGGCGATCTCCTCGAGCGAGCTCGAGGCGATCGTGCTGCAGCACATCAGCGTCCCGGCGGCGCCGGCGGCGCGCGCGGCCGCGACCTCGCCGTCGGGATGACCGAGCCGGTTGAAGGCGGTCGGCGCGAGGGCGACAGGCAACGCCAGCGGCAACCCGAGCAGCGTCGTCCTGGTGTCCACTTCGCGCACGCCCGCGAGCATCCGAGGACGGATCACCCAGCGTCCGAAGGCGCGGAGGTTGTCGGCGACGGTGCGCTCATCGTTGGCGCCGCCCGCGTAGTAGTCGTACGCGGACGGTTCCATGCGCTCGCGGGCGAGCTTTTCGAAGTCGGCGACGGTGATGGGATCGGACACGCCGCGCGATCTTAGCGCGGCGGTGAAAAGCCCGGAAGCCGGCTGGGGCAGGTGGCGATCCGCGGACGACCCGCCATCCGCGTCCCGGCGTGGGCCGCGCGCTCACAAACCGCATATCGTCGCCTCTACGCGCTGGGTACAGTCTTTGATATCTCGTGGCAGGATCCGAACGCTCACGCCCAGGAGGTTCACATGGCACGCCGGCATTTGCTGTCCCCACTCGTGATCGGTCTGGCGCTGTCTACGCTGGTCGGTGCGAGTTCAGAGACTCCCCAGAGCACCCAGGCGCCCAAGGTCCAGATTCCCAATCCGGGCGTCGCCGAGATCATGACGCTCGAAGACGCCTTTGTCCGTGTGGCGTACAACAACGAAGGCTACGTCTCGCTCGGATACCGTCTCGCGAACACCCTGGTCGGCCAGGAGTGGATGTTCATCGAGGTTGGGGCGACGATGCGCGAAGGGAAACGGAACTACACGCTGAAGCGGTCAGCGATTTCCCTCTCGCTGCCTGACGAGAGCCGCGTGCCGTTGCCGACCGACGGCGAGTACAAGCAAGTCGACCTGCGCGGGATCGAGCGCCAGTCGACGGTCATCCGCGACTCGATCAACTACTTTCCGCCGAGCGTGCGCGACGCGTGCCGCCTCGGCTTCTTCTCGGAGATGTCGAGCCGCACGCTGGCCTACGACGAGGTCGAGCTCAGCTCGACGCGCGGCTGCCTCGGCCGGCTCTATTTCAAGATTCCCGGCGGGCTCAAGTACGGCCAGCACTTCCTGAACGTCCAGTTCCAGGAGAGCCTCGTACGCGTGCCGTTTCGCATCGTGACGAAGGAAGAGGAAGAGATCCTCTCGAAGAACTGGAAGGACATCCGCAAGCAGGTTCAGGAGGCGTTCAAGAAGGGCGGATCTTAGCGCGGCTCGGAGCCGTTTGCCGGTGCCTCTCCGGTTGCGCGACGACGACTGGAGCGTCGCGCTTTTCGGAAGATTGGCCGAGGACTCGCCGCGCCCGCATGGTTTGAAGAAGGTTCGCGCGGGCTCCGGCTGGCACATTTCTAGCAGTTTGGGCACACAGTGGCGCTGCTGGCGGATCTGATCTCGTCCCTGAGGACGTTCCGCCGGGCGCCCGCCTTGACGTCCGCCCTGCTCCTCACCATCGCTCTCGGGATCGGCAGCAACGCCACTGTGCTCGGGTTCATTCGTGGGCTGGTTGCGCGGGAGCCGCCGCTGCCGGGCATCGAATCAATCGTCTCGATTTTCGCGCGCGACGCCCAGGACGCGTTCGGCCCCGTTTCGTTCGAGGAGGTCCTGGCCCTTCAGAAGCACTCGGAGTCCTTCGAGTCGCTGGGCGCGGTTCGCGAATCACAGAGCACCGTCACCATAGCCGGCCGCCTGGCCGTTCTGTCCGTCGCATCCGTCACGGACGGGCTCGCTGCGCTGCTGACCCTGCCAACGCAGGACGGCATCGTCATCAGTCATCGCGTGTGGCGCGACGAGTTCGGCGCGAGCGCCGGCATCCGCGAGGCGCAGATCACGATGGACGGAGTGGACCGCCGAATCGCCGGGGTCGCGCCCGAGTGGCTCGACGGTCTCTACATCGGCCGCGCCGTCGACGTCTGGGTGCCTCTTCGGCCCGAGTCGTTGCGCGGCTCGGAGCGCACCAGCCGGACGTTCTGGGTCCTCGGTCGACTTCGCGCGGGCACCTCGGCCGGCAGCGCACAGACGTCGCTCAACGCGAACCGGACCGGCGATCGAACGATGGCCGTGCATCCGTACACAGGCGTCACGCCGGACGTGATCAGCGGGTTTTCTCGCCTCGAGCGGCTGCTGCCGCTGGCGGCAGGCGGCGTGTTCTTCATCGCGTGCGCCAACGTCGCGGCGTTCCTCCTCTCGCGCGCGTCCGCGCGTTCGCACGAGACGGCCGTTCGAGTGGCGATCGGCGCCAGCCGCCGCCAGCTCGGCCGTCAGCTGCTCGCCGACAGCCTGGTGATTTCCGCGGCCGGCGCGGCGGCCGGCGCGCTCCTGGCCTCGTGGACGGCCGGCATCATTCCCGCGCTCCTGTTCGAACAGGACGCAGAGCATCTCGTCTCTGCGCCGGATGTGATCGGCATCGTGCAGGTGTCCGCGATCTGTCTCGCGATTACGGTCGCCTGCGGCCTCGTCCCGCTGTTCGAGCTTCAAGCGACGATGACCCGGTGGCGGTCTTGCGGCGGGAGAGCGCGGGTCCGTCGATGGCGATGCGACGGCTGCGGACCGGACTCGTCGTGGCGCAAATGGCATGCTGCTGTGTGCTCGTGATCACGACCGGCATGCTGCTCGAAGGCTTTCGCGCCGCTCTCCGTACGGGGGCCGGTCAGCGTCTCGGCGAGCCGATGCTTGCGACGGTCCAGGCTCGATCTGGACGTCCGTCCGGCCGAAGGGCTCGAGTACCTTCGAAAGGTCGAAGCGGCGGCGTTGTCGGTGCGCGGTGTGACGAGCGCGGCGTGGGTCGGAAGCCTGCCGGGCAGCCGGCCCCTGTGGCAGCCGGTGCGCGTCGAGCCGCCCGGTCTCGCGTCTCGCGACGTCGTGATCGACGTCGCCGCGTTCACCCCTCGAACCGTGGCGACCATTGTGTTGCCGCAGGTGGCGGGCCGGATGTTCGGCGGCCGCGATACGCCGGGAAGCTGCCGCGTGGCCATCGTCAACGAAGCGGCGGCGAACGCATTGTTCGATGGCGACGCGGTCGGCCGGTCCATCGAAGATCCCGAGCGGCAGCGCGTCGAGATCGTCGGCGTCGTGGCCATGCGCACACGTCAGGACGCCTCAGCATCTCGACCGACGATCTTCTACTACGCCGAGCAGACGGCGCCGCCCCAGGGCCGCACGGGTCCGCAGACGTTCCGGCTGACCGTGCCGCCAACGCCGACGCCGACCGGTGTGCTCGACACGACGATCGTGTCGCCACGGAATATTTTTCGATCATGGGATTGCCTGCGGTCGCGGGTGCCGTGCTGTCCGAGACGCCGCGATCGGACTGCCGCATCGGCGTCCTCAATCACGAAGCCGCCGAGCTCTACTTCGGCGGTCACGCCGTGGGCGGCGCGATTATCGACAGCGCCGGACGCCGGACGGAGATCGTCGGCGTCGTTCGCTCGGCGCTGCTCGGCACGTCACAGCGGCACCCGGAGCCAACCCTGTATCTGCCGATGGGGCAGGACTATCAGCCGCGGATGACGCTCGTCCTGAATGCCACGAACGCAAGCGACACGCTGGTGGCGGCGGTGCGCCGGGCCCTCATCGGAGTGCCCGGCGGGGCCGTCCTGCCCGCCGTCATGACACTCGACGCCCACCTCAGCCGCACCGCGCTGGCGCCGCAGCGGATCGCGACGCTCCTGGTGAGCGCCTCGGCGCTGCTCGGGCTTCTGCTCGGCGGTCTGGGGATGTACGGCGCGCTCGCCGATTCGGCTCGCCAGCGGCGACGCGAAATTGCTTTGCGTATTGCGCTCGGTGCGCAGAGCTGGCGGGTGGTGCGTCAGGTGGTGGTGGAAGGCATCCGGCTGGCTGGCGTTGGTACGCTGGCTGGACTGCTCGGCGCACTCCTTGCGGCACGCGGTCTCACCCGCATTTCGCCTGGAGCCGACGCGGCCGCCGCATGGGTCTGGCTAGCGGCGCCGGTCGTGCTTCTCACCGCGGTCTGCATCGCGAGCGTGCTGCCAGCGCGCCGCGCGCTGGCTGTCAGTCCGCTCACGATCATGCGTGACAACTGAAGAGCGTTACGGGACCCGCCCCAACTGGTCTGAATGTCGCATCTGAAAAGCGCTCGACGACCGCACTAAAAAGCGCTGGTCGGTACGACACTCCTGAAAAGCGCTGGTCGGTACGACGGGTACGGCGGGTACCTGGAACGTTCTGACGCTGGCCATCTTCCTTTGAATTCTAAGAAGAAGACACGCGCCAGAACGTTCCTCGTACCCGCCGTACCGACCAGCGCCTTTCAGGGCGCTCGTACCGACGCGCGCTTTTCAGATGCGGCCGACCTACCCGTCGTACCGACGAACGTCAGTTCGCGGCTCTACTCCGGCAGTCCCATCGCCTTGCGCAGCTTCGCTTCGATGCCGGCCGCCATCTCGGGGTTCTGCTTGAGGAACGCCTTGGCGTTCTCGCGGCCCTGGCCGAGCCGCTCGCCGCCGTACGAGAACCACGTGCCGCTCTTCTCGATGATGTTGCGCTCGACGCCCTGATCGACCAGGTCGCCCTCGCGCGAGATGCCTTCGCCGTACATCACGTCGAACTCGGCTTCGCGGAACGGCGGCGCGACCTTGTTCTTCACGATCTTCACGCGCGTGCGGCCGCCGACCATCGTGTCGCCGTCCTTGATGGCGCCGATGCGGCGGATGTCCACGCGCACCGACGAGTAGAACTTCAGCGCGCGGCCGCCGGTCGTCGTTTCGGGGTTGCCGAACATGACGCCGATCTTCTCGCGGAGCTGGTTGATGAAGATGAGGCAGGTCTTCGACTTCGACACGACGCCGGTGAGCTTGCGCAGCGCCTGCGACATGAGCCGCGCCTGCAGGCCCATCTGCGCGTCGCCCATCTCGCCTTCGATTTCGGCGCGCGGCACGAGCGCGGCCACCGAGTCGATGACGACGACGTCGACGCCGTTGGAGCGGACGAGGACTTCGGTGATCTCGAGCGCCTGCTCGCCGTTGTCGGGCTGCGAGACGAGCAGGTTGTCGAGGTCGACGCCGAGCTTCTGCGCGTACTGCGCGTCGAGCGCGTGCTCCGCGTCGATGAACGCCGCGACGCCGCCGAGCTTCTGCGCCTGCGCGATGGTCTGCAGCGCGAGCGTCGTCTTGCCGGACGACTCCGGTCCGAAGATTTCGATGACGCGTCCGCGGGGCAGCCCGCCCACGCCGAGCGCCCAGTCGAGGCTGATGGAGCCGGTCGAGATCGCGGGAATCGGCGCGATGGCGTCCTTGCCGCCGAGGCGCATGATCGATCCCTTGCCGAACTGTTTTTCGATCTGGCCGACGGCCATTTCGACGGCCTTCACGCGTTCCTTGTCGAGCGCCGCGTAACTGTCGCGGTCGATGCGTTCCACTTTGTCGATTCTGTCGATCTTTTCGATGCGTTCAGATGCTGTGGCCATGGGACTCCTTTGCGCGGATCCGCCGAAGGGCGCGACGCGCGCCGGACCGTAGGCGATTCTAGGGTCGTGCCAGGCGTGTGTCAAGCGAAAATGATTCAACATGTCACGATATCCTCATATGGACCAATAGCTTACGACGACAGGCGACTTTCGCCTCGATTCCTGGCGTCGCAGTATTTGCGTACCTCGACCGCCTCGCTATTGGAGATTCTGCGATGTGCGCTGTGACAGGGCAGGACAGACGGGTCGGGACGTGGACCGCTGTCCCGAGTTCGACTTGTATCGGCAGCCCGTGGTGTTGTCTTGCGGCCTCCGGGACGTGAAGCTGCGAACCAAGCGGCCTTCGTGCGCGCGGATTGCGAGCTGACGCTCACGCGCCACTCCGCAAGCTGCGGAGATGGCGCGGCAATCCCTCGCTCCCTCCGGCGCGGGTTCGTCGCTTCGGCTCATCGCGTCAGTCCTAGTCGGCCGCACGACAACACCACTGGCTGCCGATTATCGAACTCGGCCCTCCATCATCGATAAGCTGTGAAGCGATGTCGTCACCGGTCGGACATGGTCTCGCCGCAGTCGCAGCCGGGTGGCTCGTCGCGAGACCTCCGTCGTCACGTAGAGCCGCAATCATTCAATCAGCCACGCTCGCCGCCATCGGCGTTATGCCGGATCTCGATCTCCTGATCGGTCGGCACAGCGCGGAGACGCACAGCATCGGCGCCGCGGCCATCGTCGCGTCAGTCGCCGCGGTTGCGCGTGTGCCGGTCGCCCAGACCGCGGCGCGAATCTGGCTCGCGGTGTTTCTCGCCTGGATGACGCATCCGCTGCTCGACGCCTTCACGGCCGACAGCTCCGTACCCGTCGGCATCATGGTGTGGTGGCCATTCAGCTCGGCGCACTACCACTCGGGCATCGTGCGTCTTCGATTCGATCTATCGCCGATGGTGGCTGCCCGGGTTCTTCGACGCACAACCGATCGCTCGCGGCGAGCCTGCGAACTCGCTGATCCTTGCGCCGGTCGCGTGACTGATGTTGGTAGGAACGCCGCGAATCGCTGCCGCAGAGCTGACTCGAGAAGACGAAGGTCGATGACTGAACTCAGGCCTGGCACGTGCCGTACGTATAAAACCCGCGTCCCGTCTTTCGCCCGAGCTGGCCTGCCGCGACCATTCGCTTGAGCAGCGGGCAGGGCCGGTACTTCGGATCGCCCAGTCCGTCCTGCAGCACTTCCAGAATCGCGAGACAGACGTCGAGTCCGATCAGATCCGCGAGCGCGAGCGGGCCCATCGGATGATTCATGCCGAGCTTCATGACCGTGTCGATCGCCTCCGGCGTGCCGACGCCTTCCATGACCGCGTAGACGGCCTCGTTGATCATCGGCATCAGGATCCGGTTCGCGATGAAGCCGGGAAAGTCCGCGGCCTCGACCGGCGTCTTGCCGAGCGCCTTGCAGAGATCGGTCGCGACTTGCATCGCCTCTGGGGACGTCGCCTGCCCGCGCACCAGCTCGACCAGGCCCATGAGCGGCACCGGATTCATGAAGTGCATCCCGAGCACCTTGTCTGGCCGCTTCGTCGCGGCGCCAAGAACCGTGATCGAGATCGACGAGGTGTTCGATCCGAGAATTACGTCCGGCTCGGTGATGGCATCGAGCCGGCCGAGCAATTCGCGTTTGTGATCCAGACTCTCGATGATCGCCTCGACGACGAAGTCGACGTCTGCGAGATCGTCGATGGTGGAGGCCGGATGCAACCGAGCGCTCGTGGCGTCCTTGTCGGCCGCCGTGAGCTTGCCCTTCTCGACGAATTTCGTGAGGCTCTTGTCGATCGTCTTGCGGGCCCGATCAACCGCGCCCGGCGCCGCGTCGTGCAGCTTGACCGTGAACCCCGACTGCGCAAACACCTGGGCGATGCCGTTGCCCATCGTGCCCGCGCCGACTACTCCGACAGTACGAATCGTCAACGGGTCCTCCGAACTCGAGCAGGTAGTACTAGCAGATCCAAAAGGACTGGCGGCGGTTGCAGAATTGGCGGCGGCGTGGGTGACCGCACACGGGGCCGCCCCGCGTGGCGCGGAGCCGACTCCCGTGACAAGCGCTTTGCGGCGAGCACCACGTGGGGCTGTGTGCGGGCAGGACCCGCGCCGCTGCCAATTCTGCAGCCGCCGCGACAGGAGCCGGCCCAGGGCCGGACTACAGTAGCTCCACCGCGAGCGCGACGCCGTTCCCGCCGCCCAGGCAGAGGGTCGCGATGCCGCGCTTCTTGCCGAGCCGCCGCAGCGCGTAGAGCAGCGTCGTCAGGACGCGCGCGCCGCTGGCGCCAATGGGATGGCCGAGGGCAACCGCGCCGCCCTGGACGTTCACGCGCGACGGATCGAGGCCGAGCTCGCGGATCACGGCGACCGCCTGAACGGAAAACGCCTCGTTCAGCTCGACGAGATCCACATCGTCGATCTTCCAGCCAACCTTCGGCAGCAGCTTCTTGACCGCTTCGACCGGCGTCATCATCACCAACTGCGGCTCGAGGCCCGACGTGGCCTGCCCGACGACCCGCGCGATCGGCGTGAGGTTGAGCTTCGACGCGACGTCCGCGCCCATGACGACCAGCGCGGCGGCGCCGTCGTTCACGCCAGGCGCGTTGCCCGCGGTCACGGTCCCGTCTTTCTTGAACGCGGGCTTGAGCTTGCCGAGCGACTCGAGCGACGTGTCCTCGCGAATCGACTCGTCGCGATCGATGACGATGGGGTCGCCCTTCTTTTGCGGGAGGGAGACCGGCACGATCTCGTCCTTGAACCATCCAGCCTTGGTCGCCGCGGCTGCCTTCCGGTGACTCTCGACGGCGTAGCAGTCCTGCTGCTCGCGCGTGACGCGGTACTTGTCCGACACGAGCTCGCCGGTGAGGCCCATGTGAATGTTGTGAAAGCTGTCCCACAGGCCGTCGTGAATCATCGAGTCCACGATCGTCGCGTCGCCCATGCGGAGCCCCTCGCGCACGCGATTCAGGAGATAGGGGCAGTTGCTCAGGGATTCCATGCCGCCAGCCACGGCGATGTCGATGTCGCCGGTGGCGATGCCCTGCGACGCGAGCATCACGGCCTTGAGGCCCGAGCCGCACACCTTGTTGATCGTGAGCGCCGCGACGCTGTTGTCGAGCCCGCCCTTGAGCGCGGCCTGCCGTGCCGGTGCCTGGCCGAGACCGGCGCTGACGACGTTGCCGAGAATGCACTCGTTGACGGTGGCCGGATCGATGCCGGCGCGCCGGACGACTTCACGCACCGCGATGGCGCCGAGCTCCGGCGCTTTCAGATCCTTCAGGCCGCCGAGAAACTTCCCGGTGGGCGTGCGGACGGCGCTGACGATGACGGATTCACGCATGATGACAAGACCTCCGAGGTCATTTCTCAATCACGATCTTCCGGACCACGCCCGCGCCCAGCAGTTGCTCGAGCCGCTGTGCGATCATCGGCCTGGCGTGCGCGACCTCGCGACGCCACGCCGCATCCCGCGCGCGAATACGCAGCACGCCCTCGCTCGACCACACCGGCGTCGTCGCACGCGCCATCTGTGGTCCGGCGGCGATCTGCCAGGCGAACCCGACCTTCGCAGCCGTGACCGGCTGATCGTTCAGCAGGGACTGAAGCGCACGAGTCGACGCAGATCGAAGTGGTTGCATCACACGGGCCGACGGCCGACCGATCAACTCAACATCGTACCTCGTTCTCGACCTCCAGCCACTAGCAGGCCGCTGAAATAGGATAACCATCGACGTCATGCGGCTCGTGCTCGCCTCCAACTCCCCCCGGCGTCGAGAGCTGCTCTCGGCCGCCGGGTTCGAGTTCGCCGTCGATCCGGTCAGCGTGGACGAGACGCGACAGGAGGGCGAGGCGCCGGCGGCGTATGTCGAACGCCTCGCACGGAGCAAAGCGGAGGCGTCGGCGGGGCACGATCCCGAGTGCGCCGTGATTGGCGCCGACACCATCGTGGTGGTCGATGGGGAAGTTCTCGGCAAACCGATCGACGAAGCGGATGCCGCGCGGATGCTCCGACTGCTCGCGGGACGCGCGCATGAGGTGTTAACGGGCGTGGCGCTCACCTCGCGTGGCCAGGTGATGTCGGGCGTCGAACGAACGACCGTCTGGTTCGCCCCGCTCTCCGATGCCGATCTCGCCTGGTATCTCGCGAGCGGCGAGCCGATGGACAAAGCAGGGGCGTACGCCATCCAGGGCCGGGCGTCCCGCTTCATCCCGCGGATTGAAGGCTCCTACTCGAACGTTGTGGGGCTGCCGGTCACGGTGCTGGTCGAGTTCCTCGAAAAGGCCGGGTTTTCGGCCCGGGTCAAGGGCCGGCCTGGTTGATTCGGCCCCTGAGGGGTCGTATTCTGAAGCAGATCATGTCGACCCGCGCCGTCCGTGCTCTGCTTTCGGTGGTCGTCATCGGCGGTGCCCTGACCGCCCTGCTCGCGATGTCCGTTCGCGAGAGCGCCGCGTTCTACAAACATGTCGACGAGGTGATGGTCAGCCCCGACCAGTGGTACGGAAAGCCGCTCAAGCTGCACGGCTACGTCACGAACCTGCAGAAGCGCACCGACAGCCTCGACTACAAGTTCCAGGTGACGAAGGACGACTTCGCCGTTGTGGCTACGTACACGGGCATCGTGCCCGACACGTTCAAGGACGGATCGGAAGTGGTCCTGACCGGCCGGCTCTCGGCGCAGGGGTTCCAGGCCGACGAGATCATGGCCAAGTGCCCGTCGAAGTACGAAGAAGGCAAACGCTAGACGATTACCGATAGATTGGCGATCGCCGAATAGATCAGCGATCCCGGATTCCCGATAGATTGCCGATTCTCGATAGATTTCAGATTCCCAGATTGCCGGATTGCCGTTCGAGCGATTTCAGATTCTAGATTTCAGATTCCAGATTCTTCATGTCTTCACTCGGCACGTTTCTGATCCTCGCCGCGTTCGTCCTGGCCAGCGGTGCGTTCGCGGCCTCGATCGCGGGCGCGCGGCGGCAGCGGCCATCGCTCATCGAAGGCGGCACCGGCCTGTTCCACACGGTGACGGCGATGCTCCTGGTCGCGTCGGCCATCCTGGTGCACGCCTTCGTCATCGGCGACTTCCGCATCAAGTACGTCCAGAACACCTCGAACGCGGAACAGCCGCTGTTCTACAAGCTGACGTCGTACTGGGGAGGACTCGACGGGTCGCTGCTCTTCTGGGCGACGCTGCTCGCCGTGTTCGGGAGCATCGCGGTCTACGTGAATCGCGAGCGGTACCGGCTGCTGATGCCGTGGGTCGTCGCGTGCATCTCCGTCGTCCAGATGTTCTTCCTGTTCCTGCTCGTCATTCACAACAATCCGTTCGAGACATTTTTGATGGCGGCGCCCGCGGCGGGCGACGGCCTCAGTCCGCTGCTCCAGAACTTCTACATGGCCATCCATCCGCCGTTGCTGTATCTCGGCTTCGTCGGCATGACCATCCCGTTCGCGTTCGGCATCGCCGCGCTCGCGAGCGGCCAGCTCGACGACTCGTGGCTGCGCGCCGTGCGGACGTGGACGATGACGGCGTGGCTGCTGCTCACGGTGGGCCTCGCGCTCGGGGGGCTCTGGGCGTACGAAGAGCTCGGCTGGGGTGGGTACTGGGTCTGGGATCCGGTCGAAAATGCCGCCCTGCTGCCCTGGTTCACGGCGACGGCGTTCCTGCACTCCGTGATGGTGCAGGAGCGGCGCGGCATGCTGAAGGTCTGGAACGTGACGCTCGTCATCGTGACGTTCTTCCTCACGATCTTCGGCACGTTCCTGACGCGGTCGGGCGTCGTGTCGTCCGTCCACGCGTTCGGCGAGGATCCCGAGCTCGCCTGGATGTTCACCGTCTTCATGATTTTCCTCCTGACGGTGAGCTTCGGACTGGTGATCTACCGGCTGCCGCTCCTGCGCGCCCGGAACGAGCTCGACTCGTGGATTTCGCGCGAAGCGGCGTTCCTGGTGAACAACTGGATTCTCCTGTTCTGCGCGTTCTTCGTCGTCTTCGCGACGATGTTCCCGACGCTGAGCGAGGCCATCCGCGGCGAGCGGCTGACGGTCGCGGCGCCGTTCTTCAACCAGTGGATGACGCCGATCGGGTTGATCCTGCTGTTCCTCGCCGGCGTGGGACCACTGCTCGCGTGGCGGCGCTCGACGGTCGCGAATCTCTACCAGCAGTTCATGTGGCCGGTGACCGTGGGCGTGCTCACCGGCGTGGCCCTCGCGGCGCTCGGCGTGCACTTCTGGGCTTCGGGCCTGTGCTTCGCGCTCTGCGCGTTCGTGACCGTCACGGTTCTCCAGGAGTTCGTGCGCGGCGCGATGGTGCGGCGCCGTGCGACCGGCAGCGATCTCTTCACGTCGCTGGTCGGTCTGTTCGCGCGTTCACGCCGGCGGTACGGGGGCTACGTCGTCCACCTCGGCATCGTCCTCATCTTCCTCGGCTTCGCCGGCAACGGGTTCAAGCGGGAAGAGCAGGTGGAACTGAAGCCGGGACAACAGGTCGCGGTTTCGCCCTACGTCGTCCAGTTCAAGACCATCAGCGTGACCGACGACGGACGGAAGCAGATGATAACCGCGCACGTCGAAGCCTCACGTGACGGCAAGCCGGTCGGGCAGATGTACCCGGCGCGGTGGTTCTTCCGCGGCCGCGAAGAAGAGCCGACGACGGAGGTCGCGATCCGGCGCAGCTTCGCCGACGACCTGTACGTGAACCTCGCGGGCTACGAGCTGCAGTCGATGAAGGCGATCCTGCAGGTGACGGTGAACCCGCTCATCAACTGGATCTGGTTCGGCATCGGCGTGATGATTCTCGGCACCGGCATTTGTCTCCTGCCCGAGCGCACGTTCGCGTTTGCGACGAGTCGCGTTCCGCAGGGCGCGGTCACGACGTCGCTCATTTTCCTCATGGTGTTCGCGGGCGGCATGGCGCGGCTGCACGCGCAGCACGTCGAGCTGCCGCAGACGGTCGTGGTGGTGCCGCGGTCGCCGACCGAGCGCAATCTGCAGAGTGAAATCGTCTGCATGTGCGGTACGTGCGGACGGAAGCGCATCGGCGAGTGCACGTGCAGTCTGGCCGCCCAGATGCGTGAAGAGGTGGCGCGCCTGGTGGGCGAGGGCAAGACGCAGGATCAGGTGCTGGCGCACTTCGTGGCCAAGTACGGAAGCCAGGAAGTGCTCGCGCGCCCGATCGATCGCGGGTTCAACCGCCTGGCCTGGTTCCTGCCGTACGCGGTCGGCGGCATCGGGTTCGTCGTGATCGGCAGCATCGCCTGGCGATGGTCCCGGCGTCACGATGGCGCAGCCGCGGGCGAATCCCCGGCGCCGGCCACTCCTGCGACCGACCTCGAGAACCGGCTTGACGACGAGCTCCGAGACCTCGACTGAACGGCCCGCCGCGAAGGCTCGCGCCGCGTTCCAGCCCTGGCAGTTCTACATCCTGTTGGCGATGCTCGGCGCCACCGGCGCCGTCATCCTTTCGCGGAACACGCATCCGGTCGCGCTTCTGCTGCTCAGCGCCGCGGTGGTCTGCGCCGGTCTCGTCGGCGTCGCGTTTCATCACGCGCTCGCCGGCCTGTTCGGCCAGGTCGGGCCGCCGGCCGCGCGCACCGACCGGGCCCGCGCGCAGCTCGAACGCGAGAAGGCGCTGGTACTGCGGTCGATCAAGGAGCTCGAATTCGACCATCAGATGGGGAAGGTGAGCGAAGCGGATTTCAACGACATCGGCGGGCGGCTGCGCGCGCAGGCGATGACGCTGATGCAGGACCTCGATCGCGCCGTCATCGAGGGGCCTGCTGAGCCGGTGGCTGATGTACCGGCTGGTCCGTCCGCGGGCACGTGCCCCGAATGTGGAACGGCTAACGACACCGACGCCAGGTTCTGCAAACAGTGCGGCCACAAGTTGGAGAGCCGACGACGATGAGACGTCTGTGTGCGTTCGGGATCGCGGTCCTGATCGGTCTTCCGGCGGTCGTTGGGGCGCAGATTCAAATGCCGGATCCGAAGCAAATCGCGGGCGTTCCTCTTCCCGCCGATGATCTCCCGTCAGGCACGATCTCGGTTCGTGTGATCCGCGGCGGTTTCGAGAAGAACATTCCCGACGCGACCGTCCAGTTCCTGGTCGATGGCAAAGCCCGGACGGCGAAAACGGACGCGTCCGGCCGCGCGCAGGTCGCGGGCCTGGCTCGCGGCGCGAAGGTCCGGGCCGCGACCGTCATCGACGGCGTCCGCCTGGAGTCGCAGGAGGTCGTGGTCGGTGATTCGGGCGTCCGGTTCGTCCTCGTCGCGGCAGACCCGGAGCTCGAGAAGCGCGCCGAGGACGATCGCCGGCTTGCGACGTCGGCCGCCGTGCCCGGCATCGTCGTCTTCGGCCCGGAGACGCGTCTGATCGTGGAAATGGCCGACGACAAGCTGAACGTCTTCTACGTGCTCCAGATCCTCAACACCGCGCGGACGCCGGTCGATCCCGGCGGCCCGGTGATCTTCGATTTGCCGCGCGATGCGCGTGGACTGACGCTGCTCCAGGAATCGTCCAAACAGGCGACCGTGAAGGGGCACCGGGTCATCGTCACCGGTCCGTTCGCGCCCGGTCCGACGATGGTGCACGCCGCGTACGACCAGCCCTACACCCGGGATACCGCGCACATCGTGCAGACGTGGCCGGCCAACCTGCAGAACCTGAACATCATCGTCCTCCAGATCGGCGGCCTCGAGGTGCGCTCGGCGCGGATTGCGCAGAAGCGCGAGGTCACCGATCAGGGTCAGCAGCTCATCGTCGCGAGCGGGCCGGCGATTCCGGCGGGACAAGCGCTGGAGCTTGAAATCTCGGGTCTGCCGCACCATCCCGTCTGGCCGCGCTACATCGCCTTGAGCCTGGCCTCGGTCCTCATCGGCGCCGGCATCTGGGCAGCCGCCACCCCCACACCCCGCCGCAGAGCGGCATAAGCTTGGGCGTGCCTTCCGGCGTGGACTTCGAATCGGTCGAAGCGCGCGAGGTCTCCCGCCATTTCGGACGCCGGCGCGCGCTGTCGCGCGTGAACGTGCGCTGTCAGTCCGGCGAGATCGTCGGCCTGTTCGGTCCGAACGGCGCCGGCAAGTCGACGCTCCTCTCGCTGTTTTCCACGCTGCTGCAGCCGTCGGCCGGGGAGATTCGCTTCGGCGAACGATCGCCGGCCGCGCTCGGCGATACGCTTCGACGGCGCATCGGCGTGCTCGGTCACGACCTGTTTCTCTATGGGGACCTCACCGCGTCCGAGAACCTCGAGTTCTTCGGCCGGCTGTATGGTCTGCCGTCGTCGACGCTGTCGGCGGCGGTCGCCGCGGCGCTCTCGGCGGCGGGTCTGGCCGCGCGCGCTCACGATCGCGCCTCGTCGTTTTCACGCGGATTGCGTCAGCGGCTCGCGCTCGAGCGCGCGCTCCTGCATCGGCCGCGGCTCGTCCTGCTGGACGAGCCGTTCACGGGCCTCGACGACGATTCGGCCGCGGCGCTGACGGCGCGGCTCCGGCAGCTCCGCGAGTCCGGCGCGATCGTCGTGATGGCGACGCACGACTTCGAGAGCGCCGACGCCGTGGTCGATCGGGCGATCTGCCTCAGGGACGGCCGCGCCAGAGAAATCCCCGACGGCGGCGGACCTATTCGCGAGCGGTACCGGCGGTCGCTGCAGGAGTCATGGACATGAGCGGCGTCCTGCGCGCCGCCTGGCTCATCGCGCGCAAGGACCTTCGGGTCGAAGCGCGCAACCGGGAAATCGCCTATACGACGCTGTTCTTCGCCATGGCGTGCGTGCTCGTCTTCGCCTTCGCGTTCGTGGTGGAGGGCCGTCCGATCGCCGACGCGTCGGCCGGCATCCTGTGGGTGGCCGTGGCGTTCTCCGGAACACTGGCGCTCGGCCGGGCGTTCGAACGCGAACGCCAGTCCGAGACGTTGCGCGCGCTGCTGCTCGCGCCGGTGGAGCGCGCGGCCGTCTACCTCGGCAAGCTGATGGCGCTGCTGATCCTCATGATCGGCGTCGAGCTCGTCATCGTTCCGGTCATCGGCCTGCTGTTCGCCGCGCCGCTCGGCCGCGCGCCCTGGCTGCTCGCGGGCCTCATCGCGACGGGGACGATCGGCTTCGCGGCGGTGGGGACGCTGTTTGCCGCCATGCTGGTGCGCGCGCAGTCGCGCGACGTGCTGCTGCCGGTGCTGCTGTATCCGATCGCTGTCCCGGTCATCATCGCGGGTGTTCGCGGCACCGCTGCCATCTTCGCCGTGGAGCCGAACCTGGACGTCGCGGAGGCGTGGCTCACGATGCTGGTATTCTTTGATGCAGTTTTCGTGACGCTCGCGCTCTGGCTGTTCGGACCGGTCATGGGCGAATGAGCCTGCTGCCATGACCCCTCTCGTCCCGCTCCTGCTCGTCATCGCCGCGCTGATGTTCATCCGCGCGCCGTTCATGATCGACGCCGCGCCGTACGAATCGACGATGGGCCTCGTGCAGAAGATTTTCTACTTCCACGTGCCGGCCGCCTTCACGGCGTTCCTGTCGGTGTTCGTCTGCGGCATCGCGAGCGCGATCTTCCTGATCCGCCGCACCCGCCGGGCCGACCACGTCGCGATCGCCGCGGCGGAGCTGGCGGTGCTCTTCGGGGCGATGGTGCTCGTGACGGGTCCGCTCTGGGCGCGCAAAGCCTGGGGTGTCTGGTGGACGTGGGGCGACGCGAGGCTCGTCATGACCCTTGTGATGTGGATGGTCTTCGTCGCGTACCTGCTGTTGCGGAAGTTCGGCGGACCGGGGTCCGAAGTGCTCGCCGCGGCCGCGGGCATCTTCGGGATGGTTCTCGTCCCGTTCGTCTACTGGTCGGTGAACTACTGGCGCACCATCCACCCGACGCCCGACGTGATCCGGACACTGCCGCCCGAGATGCGCAGCGTCCTCATCTGGTGCATTTATTCGTTCTTCGTCCTGTACGCGGCGCTCCTGCTGCTGCGCACGCGGCTCGAGTCGAGCCGCGCGAGGCTGGACGAAGCGTTTCTGGCACTAGAAGACTGACCGCCCGAGGAGAGCGAGGCTTGGCGAGCGCCGCAGGGCGGGCGAGCGGGGGTGGGGCCCCGCGAGCAAGTAAAGACTGACCGCCCGAGGAGAGCGAGGCTTGGCGAGCACCGCAGGGCGGGCGAGCGGGGGTGGGGCCCCGCGAGCAAGAAAGGATAGAGAGGGGAGATGCCGGGCAACCGATGGCGGTCAGTGCGTTGGACGCTGCTTCTTGCGGTGTTCGCGCGCGTGTTGAGCGGCACCGCCGCGATCGCATTTCAGGACAGCGGATTCGTCCCGGTGAAGCCGGGCGCACCCGGCCAGGAAACCCTGCCGGCGACGCCGCTCGTCTTCATCGCGTACGGCGTGATCTGGACGATGCTCCTCGTCTATGTCTTGTTTCTCTGGAGAAAGCTCGGGCGCGTCGAGCGGGAACTTGCGGAAGTGAACGCCAGGCTCCGGGAGAGTGGCCGCAGCTAGTGGATATGCCCGCCAGTCATTTCATCTTCATTCCGGCCGTGCTGCTGGTCGGCGTGGTGATCGGCTGGATCCTGGGATCGAGAGCGGCGACCGATGCGTACGCCGCAGAGTTGAAACGGCGAGAAGAGCGCCAGGCCCGCAAGAACGCTTCAGCCGCCACGCGTCAGTGATGCCTGCTGACCAGCATCAGAGCGTTTGAACCACGAAGAACACGAAGGCCACGAAGGAAAACCCGACAACTGAGCGTGGGATCAGCGCGACAAACGCTGACCTGGCGGCCGCCTGCGGCGGCGAGGCGATCAGTGAGAGGCAGCGACCGACAAGACGGACGCCCATTGATCTCATCGTCTTGTCGGGTCGCTGCCTCTCACTGATCGCGGCCCGGCGAAGCCGGGCCCGCCAGGTCAGCGGGCGTCACTGGTTCCCTCGGGTTGTCGGGTTTTCCTTCGTGGCCTTCGTGAGCTTCGTGGTGAACGCTCTTGATCTTGGCCAGCAGCGGACTCAGCGTCATTGGCCGCGCTCGAGCCGGATCGCCAGCCACGTCGGCAGCCCGGATTCCAGAATCCGCCGCTGCGCGCCGGCGATGTCGTAGGTCACCCGGCGCATCCGGATCGTGTTCCTGTCGACGTCGAGCAACCCGTACGCAGCGCGCGCGTCCCCGTCGCGCGGCTGACCGACCGACCCGACGTTGATGAGCGCGGGGCCGCTCTTCGGCAGCAGCAGCTCATCGTCGGCGAGGTCGGCGCCGGTCGACGCCTGATCGTCCGACGTCGTGTAGACGGCGGGCAGATGCGTGTGGCCGAAGAGACAAATGCGTCCGGAGGCAGCGTCCATCGCCTGTGCCGCGTCTTCGCCGTCGAAGACGTAGTGGTCCTCGTCGAACGGCGTCCCGTGGCAGATCTCGAGATCGTTCGTGACGCGCATCGGGCCCTTGGGCAGGTCGACGAGCGTCTTCACCTGCCCGGCCGTGAGCACGCTGGCGGTCCATTCAATCGACCGCCGGGCCACCTCGTTGAAGAGGGTCGCGGGCTCGAGTCCCGCCGCGACCTTGTCGTGGTTCCCGCGGATGAGCGCGACGGGCTTCAGCTCGAGCGTCCGATCGATGACCGGGCCGGGATCGCCGCCGTACCCCACGAGATCGCCGAGCACGAGCACCTGGTCGTAGCCGATCGATCGCGCGTCGGCGAGCACGGCGTCGAGCGCGTGCAGGTTGGCGTGCAGATCCGTCAGCACGAGGTAGCGCACCGGCGTCAGTCGGTCGTGACGGAGCGTTCGAAGAAGGGCGGCAGCTGGTGGAGCGTGTCGAGAATCCGTTCGGCCACGGCCGCCGCGCTGGTGCGGGATGCGGTGATGCGGATGTGCGCCATGCGGTACGCGTCCACCCGCGCGACGTACAGCCGCTCGAGCTCGGCGCGGTTCGCCGCCAGCGGACGCCGGCCGTCGAGCGGGATGCGCGGGATGAGGTCGGCGAGCGGGACGTCGATCCAGACCGATACGCCGTCGAGGTTGATCGCCGCGCGGTTGTCGGGATCGGCGAACGTTCCGCCACCCGTCGCGACGACGACGTGGCGCAGCGGCTGGAGGACCTTGAGGATCTCGCGCTCGACCGATCGGAAATACGGCTCGCCATGCGTCGCGAAGACCTGCGCGACCGTCGCCCGCTCGCGGCGCTCGATCAGCTCGTCCACGTCCTCGGCGCGCCAGCGGAGGCGCGACGCGAGCGCCCGGGCGATCGTGCTCTTGCCGGTCGCCATGAAGCCGACGAGGTAGATCTTGTCGGTCATCACGGCACCAGCCTGGCGAGATCCTGCTCGAAGGAGGGGTAGGACACGCCGACCGCGTGAGCGCCCGTGATCGTCGTCGGTCCGGTGGCGCCGAGCGCGACGAGCGCGAACGCCATCACGAGACGATGGTCGCCGGCCGCGTCCACTTCGCCGCCGGTCGGCCGCACCCGTCCATCCACCACGAACCCGTCGGGCCGTTCATCGGCCGGGACGCCCATTTGGCGCAAGCCTGTCACGAGCGCGGTAATGCGGTCACTCTCTTTCACGCGAAGCTCGCCGGCGCCCGACACCTCGAGTGCGCCGCCGAGCGCGGCCCGCGCCGCGAGGACCGGCAGCTCGTCGATGAGGCTCGGCACTTCCTCGGCCTCAATCACGGTCGGCAGATGGTCGTCGTGCACGATGTCGAGGCTGCCGATGGGCTCGCCGCCGGTTTCGCCGGTGATTTCACTATTGATCCGCGCACCCATGCGTTCGAGCGCGCGCAGGAAGCCCAGCCGATGCGGATTGAGCAGGACGCCTTCGATCCGCACGCGTGAGCCGGGCAAAGCCGCCGCCGCGGCCGCCCAGACCGCCGCCGAGGAGGGATCGCCCGGAACGGCGAGCGTACCGGCGGGCGCGACGGGCGTCTGGCCGCCGTCGACGAACGAAATGGTGCCTTCCGTCCTGACGCGGAGACCGAACGCCGGAAAAGCGCGTTCCGTATGATCCCGTGTGAGCAGCGGTTCGCGCACGATCGTGGTGCCGCGCGCGCCGAGACCGGCCAGCAGAATGGCGCTCTTGACCTGGGCGCTGGCCACGGGCACGAGCCAGTCAATGGCCTGAAGGGCGCCGCCCTCGATGACGAGCGGGGAGCAGCCGTTGGCGGACGTGATGCGCGCGCCCATCGCGCTCAACGGGTCGATGATGCGCTGCATGGGCCGGCGGCTGAGTGATTCGTCGCCCACGAGCGACACGCGAATCGGCTGGCTCGCGACGAGCCCCGAGAGCAGCCGCAGCGTCGTCCCGGAATTGCCGGCGTCGAGCGGGGCGCCCGGCTGGCGGAAACCAGCCGCGCCGAGGCCTGCGATTGCAAGGGCGTTCAGCCCTTGCGGGTCGATTCGGGCGCCAAGGGCGGCCAGGCACGCGACCGTGGACGCGACGTCGGCGCCCGGTGCGAGATTCGTGATGGCGGTCGTGCCCGACGCGGCGCCGCCGAGCATCACGTAGCGATGCGAAATAGACTTATCCCCCGGCACAGTGAGCGTCCCACGCACGGCGCTGGCGGGAGTGAGCGAGAGCGAACGGCGTAGGGCGACGGTCACGGCGAACGCGGCGGTCAAGGTCAATCCTTGAACCGCGCTGAGGTTATATGTTACTTACTCCGCGCCTATGGCTTTAGACGGGCACCTGATTCGGCTCGAAGTGCCGAGCTCCTTCGACGTTCTCGACCTCGTGCAGCTCCTGAGCGATCGTCTGTCGACGCTCGCCGGGCTGGACGAGGACGCCATTCATTGGGTGAGCGTGGCGGTCCGCGAATCGGTCATCAACGCGATTAAGCACGGGAATCGCGAAGATCGGTCCAAACACGTCACCGTCGAGTTCCGGCTCACCCCCAGCAGCCGGCCGGAGGAGTTCTCCGTGCAGGTGCTGGACGAAGGCGAAGGCTTCGATCCGGAAGGGGTGGCCAACCCGCTCGACCCCGAAAACGTCCTCAAATCGAGCGGCCGCGGTATTTTCTTCATGCGCAGCTTCATGGACGACGTCTCGATTGCGAGGCGGCCCGAAGGCGGCATGGTGGTCCGCATGAGCAAGAAGCTCGCGTGAGCCGTCTCGACCGATCCCGCTGATTGGCCCTCGATCCGATCTACCTCGCCACGGCGGTCGAAGCGGCCCTGTCTGCCGGGCGAACCCACCTCGAGTACTTTCGACAGGATCCGCAGGTCCGGAAAAAAGGCCCCATCGATCTGGTGACGGCGGCCGACGTCGCCGCCGAGCAGGCGTTTCGGCAACTGATCGCGGCACGATTTCCGTCGCACGCCGTGCTCGGTGAAGAAGCCGGCGCCGGCCGGGCGAATACGGCCGGGGCCCGATGTCGATGGATCATCGACCCGCTCGACGGGACGACGAACTTCGCGCACGGGCTCGCGCTGTTCTGCGTGTCGATCGCGCTCGAAGTCGACGGACGTCTCGAGCTCGCGGCTGTTTACGATCCGGTCGCCTGCGAGCTCTTCAGCGCCGAGCGCGGCCAGGGCGCGCGTCTGAACGGCGCGCCGATGCGCGTGTCCACGCGCGGCGAGCTCATCGACGCGCTCCTGTGCACCGGGTTCCCCTACAGCATTCGCGAGCGCCAGCGGCGCCAGGTGGACGTGTTCGCCGGCTTCCTCGGCCGGTCCCGCGCCGTTCGGCGTCTGGGATCGGCGGCGCTCGATCTCTGCTACGTCGCGGCGGGGCGGTTCGACGGGTTCTGGGAAGAGCAGTTGAACGCCTGGGACATCGCGGCCGGCGCGTTGATCGTGGAGGAAGCTGGCGGCCGCGTCACGGGTTATGACGACGGTCCGCTCGATCTGTTCGGCGGCCACATCGTCGCGTCGAACGGCGTCGTGCACGGCGCGATGCTGGAGGTGATACGGGACGCGCAGCGCGCGTAGGCGGGCGGCCGGCGCTGCACTCGGCGGGTGACAGCAGGGCGGGTTCGCGCGCAACGGTGAGCACTGGTAGCCGGTTCGTCGCTTGGCATCGATTCTGCTCCGTCGTGCAAGTGCGGAGTTCCTGAGACCGCATCCGGGAGACGTCCATGATCCGCACATCGGTTCGAACGGTCCTCTTTTCCGTGTCCACGCTGCTCATCGCCTCTACCGCGTCGGCGCAAATCGTCCAGTCGGTCAACTTCGGCGCCGGTTTGTTCTTCCCGCGCGGGCACGACAGCCGCGTTACCAGCGACGTGCTGGTGGCGAACCTCACGCAGCCAGATGTGTTCGGCTTTCCGGGCATCACGGCGTCGCTCGAGTTCGATGGGCACGGCGGACCATCCGGCGACGGATTGAGCGACGCGATCGAACAGTTTCGCGGCTGGTCGCTGTTCGGGGAGTGGAACCTCGGATTCGGCGATCGCCTCGAGCTCGGCATCGGCGCGTCGTATTACTCGAAGAAAGTCGACAGCCGCTACCGCGATCTCGAACACGGCGAGCGCCCGGCGAGCCCGGACATCGAACAGGAAATCGGATTGCGCGTGCTGCCGTTGACCGCGGTGGTGCGGTTCCTGCCATTCGGCGGGCCGAGCGACTTTCAGCCCTACGTCGGCGCGGGCATCGGCTTGCTGAGCTTCAGGTACAGCGAGGTCGGTGAGTTCGTCGATCCCGAGACGCTCGAGATCTTTCCAGGGAGCTTCACGAAGACCGGGACGGCCGCAGGACTGATTCTCCTCGGTGGCCTCCGCATGCCGCTCGGCGGCGACGTGTACGCGCTGACCGTCGAAGGGCGATACCAGTGGGGCAGCGGCGACACGGGCGGCGCCGCCAACGAATTCCTCGGCGACAAGATCGATCTCGGCGGCGGATCGCTCAACTTCGGATTCCTCATCCGGTTCTGAATTCAGCACTCGGGTGAGGGGCGACGGGATTATCTGGATCGTCGATAGAGTGCCACGCCTCCGCCTTCTGCCACCCGTTGAAAGCCAGCGAGGAATTGGCTGTCGCCTTTCGCCCGCGCTGCGAGCGACGTCGCCGCCTTCGGCCATCTCCTCAATCAGGATCCATCGCACATGTGATCGCGGTTGCTCGAGCGCGCCGGCCCAGAGGTCGCCGTTCCCTTCGTGCACGAACTGGCGAAGGCTGAGGCCGATCGACGCGGTTTCCTGCATGTAGTGCCCGAGCGATCCCATGCTCGCGAGAATTGGCGAGCCGTCGTGTTCGGCGGCCAGGTAGCGCGTGACCGTTTCGCGCGCCCGCTGCAGCGGCCGTTCTCGTTGCGCTTCGATCATCATCGGGTTGCGGCCCTCGAACGGCGGTGTCTGGATCAGCCCGAGGATCAGAAGGATCGCCGCGCCCGGCAATTGCCAGCGGTTCGGCAGCCGGCCCAGGCCGGCGCCGGCGAGGGCCCACACGGCGGCGACGAGCGGCACCATGTAGCGAATCCGGAACGGATGGCCGGCGGTGAACGCCGAAAGCGGGAGCAGCGCCGGGAGGACGAGGACGAGCGGGACCGCAATCGCCGCACGACGTCCAGGCAGAGCCAGGCACGCGAGGCCTCCTATCGCGCCGGCGATGACGACGGCTGAGCCGGCAAGTTCCTGGAGACCCGTCACGATCTGATCGAGCGCCGTCAGCGGTTCCCGCAGCGCGGGATTCTCCGGGACGAAAAACCCGCCGCTCACGAACCACGATCCTGTCGATGCCCGGCTCAGGCACAGAAATGCGAAGACGGCCAGCGCCGGATAGGCGGCGAGCCGCACGACGGCTCGACCGTCCCGCCGGCCGGCCGCGAGGGCGGTCATCGCCAGAAGTCCCGCCGCGACGAGCCAGCCTTCGTACCGGGTCAAGACCAGCGCGGCCAGCCACCAGGCCGCGCGCCGGCCGTCGCGCCGATCTTCGGTATCGATGAACCTGCCGACGGCGTCGAGCGCCATCAGCGCGATGCCGATGAGCAGCGGCTCGGTCATCGGCGTGCTTTGGAGATACAGCACGTTGGGATTCGCGAGAATGCCGAGCGGCACGATGACAGACGTCCAGAACGTCGCTCCGCTGCGGCGCAGGTACCGCGCGAGCGCGGCCAGGCCCCACGCGAGCGAGACAATCGAGATCCCCACGCCGACGAAGCCCGTTCGATACGCGAGGTCCCATTGCACCGGCACGAGATTGACGAGGTGAGGCAGCGGCAGCCACAGCGCGCCGAGCTGGCGCCAGCCTGGCGTCAGACTGTCGATGACGCGCCGCGCGACGACGAGGTGCGCGCGCGCGTCGTAGTGACTGAGTGTGAGATCCAGACGTGCGTACACGATCGCGGCGATGGTGCCCGCGACGATCGCCGTGGCCATGACGATCCAGAAGACGTCACGCGCCTGCCACGAGCGCCGTCGAAGAGCTTCACCCGAGCGAGGCCGAAGGTCCTGCCGGGACCGAAGCGTTATACTTGCCGAGTTGTCCTGCGGCATTTCACGGTGACGGGCCTCTCATTCTAAATGCAGCGTGTCGTGGAGAGCATCGGCGCGTTCGCCGCGGGACTCGGCGCGCCGGGTCTCGTGCTCGTCGCGTTCCTCGACTCGTCGTTTCTCTCGCTGCCCGAAGTCACGGACATCCTCGTCGTCGTGCTCGTGATCAAGCGGCCGGAGTTCTGGATGTGGCACGCGCTCTTCGCGACGCTCGGATCGGTCGCGGGCTGCTATGCGCTCTACCTGGTCGGCCGCAAAGGCGGGGAGGTCGTGCTCCGGCGACGCTTCAAGGCGCAGAACGTCGAACGCGGTCTGGAGATCTTCCGGCGGTACGGGCTGTTGGCCGTCGTCGTGCCGGCGATCCTGCCGCCGCCGATGCCGTTCAAGATTTTCGTGCTGCTGGCGGGCGTCGCCCGCGTCCGTCCCGTGACGTTCATTCTGGCCGCCATCATCGGACGCGGCTTCCGGTACGGCAGTGAGGCGCTGCTGGCGTACTGGTACGGGGAGCAGGCGACGCGGTTCATCCAGCAGAACCTGCCGGTCGTGTCGCTCTGGCTCGGCGGGACGATTGCCGTCCTGGCCATCGTCTACATCGTGTGGCGCCGGCGGCGCGCGGCGTAAAATGGGGCGCCAATGCCCGTGAGCCCCGAGCTCTCGCTCGTCATTCCCGTCTACAACGAGGCGCCCAACCTCGAGGAGCTCTACCGCGAGTGCACCGACGCGCTCGAGCGGTGGGGGCGGCCGTACGAGCTGCTGTTCGTCGATGACGGGTCCACGGACGATTCGGTCGGGATTCTGAAGCGGGTCCAGCAGGCGGATCGCCGCGTGCGGGTCATCCGCCTGCGCCGCAACTTCGGCCAGACGGCGGCGTTTGCGGCGGGCTTCGCGCTCGCCCGTGGGCGGCTGATCGCGACGTCCGACGGCGACCTGCAGAACGACCCGAAGGACCTGCCGGCGCTCGTCGCGCGCATCGAGCAGGGCTTCGACATCGCCTGCGGGTGGCGCAAGGATCGGAAGGACAGCTTTCTCACGCGCCGGCTGCCGTCGATGATCGCGAACAAAGTGATCTCGTGGGCGACGGGCGTGCGGCTCAACGACTACGGCTGCTCGCTCAAGGTCTTTCGCGCGGAGGTCGTCAAGCCGCTGCGGCTGTACGGCGAGCTCCATCGCTTCCTGCCCGCGCTGGCGAGCGAACAGGGCGTCCGGATCGCGGAGCTGCCCGTCAATCACCGGGCGCGCGTGCACGGGCAGTCGAAGTACGGCCTGGGGCGCACGATTCGCGTGCTGCTCGATCTGATGACCGTCAAGTTCCTGTTGAGCTATTCGACGCGGCCGCTGCAGATCTTCGGGCTGCTCGGCCTGGCGATGGGCTTCGCCGGCTCGGTGATCTGCGCGTACCTCGCGTACGTGAAGCTCTTCGGCGACGTGGCCGCCGCCGCGCGCGTGGGCGACCGGCCGTCGCTCCTGCTCGGGATCCTGCTCTTCTTCACGGGCGTGCAGCTCTTCACGCTCGGCCTGCTCGCCGAGCTTCAGGCGCGCACCTATCACGAGTCGCAGGACAAGCCGGTCTACGTCATCCGTGAAGTTCTCGAATCGAGCAATGTCACGGGCGACGTCGCGCCAATCGAGCGCGAACGTCTCGTGCGCTAGCCGGGTGCATCGGCAGAGCTTCGCTATGCCGAGGGTTGATTTTCCCGGCTTCGCCGTCCGAGAATAATGGGTTGTGCGCCGCCTCCTGAGAGCAGTCCTGGTCGCCGGTGCGGTCGCCGGAGTGACGGCCTGCGGCGGTTCGCCAACCGGCCCGACGCCTCCGCCCCCTCCGCCTCCAGTGGTCAACAACGCGCCGGTGATCAGGTCCATCGCCGTCGCCCTTTCGCGCGTCGAAGTCGAGCAGGACGTGGACGTCACGGCCGAGGTCGAGAACACCGAGACCAATCCGGATCAGCTGACCTACGAATGGTCGGCGACGGCCGGCACGTTCACCGGATCCGGGCGGACCGTGCGCTGGCGGCTGCCCAAGGGCACGACGCCGACTCCCGTAGACGTCACGATTACCCTGACCGTCATCGAGCGCTACACGGAGGTCGTCAACTCGGTCGTCGTCACGCGCGAGAATCGCGTGACGAGCGCGGCGTCGCCGTTCCGGGCGCACGACTCCGATGCCGAGCTGAGAAGAATCAGCATCGAGTTCCTGGTCTATCTCTTCGGCAACTCGACCATCAGCCCGTCGGCGTGCCTCGTCGATTTCTCGGACAGCTGCCGCGGCAAGCAGGACGAGCTCCGGGATATCGAGCACAACCGAGCGACGTTTGTCATCCTCTCGGCCCAGGCGACGGTGGCGAGCGTGTCGATCAGCGCGGACCGGATGTCGGCCGACGTCATCGCGCCCTGCGTCTTCCGCGATCGCGAGATCGCGAACGGCCACGAAGGCACCTCGAGCGGAGATTGTTTCCTCACAGCGGTCTACGAACGTAACCGCTGGTGGCTCTGCAGCAGCAGTTTCGTGAACGGGTCTCGATGCGGGATTTTTTCAGCTTCCGAGGTGCGTGAGTGACGGCGGGGGACGGGTTCGCTTCGCGAGAAGACCCGTCCCCCTTCTCTGACGTCTCCATGAGCTAACGGAAACCGCTAGAAGTTTCCACCTGCTCAGACAAATGGAAAACGCCTGATCAGCGCAGAACGGGACGGCTGACCCGTCGACGCCGGGATGGGCTCACTGGCGACGGTGGCTCGAATCACGGAGAAGAACTTCTCGGCCAGCACCTGATTGCCATCGGGGCTGAGGTGCAGCCCATCGGACACCAGCCGCGCTTCCTGGCCAACAAACGATTCGTACGGATCGACGAGCACGGCCCGCTCGTCGGCGACGACCTGTGCGATCCGCTGGTTCGTCTGTTCGATGGCCGCCCGCGAGAGCATGCGGCGCCCCGGTCCTGGCGGCGTGATCGTGCTGACGAAGATGAACTGGACGCCGTGATCACGCGCGATCCGGATGTCCTGGCGGATCGCGTCGGCAATCGGGCCGGCCGCCGCCGCGCCGTCGAAGATCAAATCGTTGTACCCCTCGAGCACAAGCAGCGAATCCGGCCGGTGACGGTTCAGCACCGTCGGAAGCCGCGATGCGCCCCCACTGGCGCGCTCGCCGCCGAGGCCCTCGTTGATCACGCGGATGTCCTGGGTCGGAAAATCGCCGCGCAGGAGCGACTGCAGGATCGTCGGGTACGCGTGGGCGAGATCCAGGAACTGCACGTGAAAGCCTGGACCCGCGAGACCGTTTTCGCCTTCGGTCACGCTGTCGCCGAACGCGACGAACGTGGACGCGCGCGAAAGAATCGATCGCAGCGTGACCTGGAACGAGCACGTGGCCTGCTGGCGCGCGGCGTCCGTCGCCGTGCAGTTGACCGTCGTGTTGCCCAGGGGAAAGGACCCGCCAGACTGCGGGGAGCACGAAACCAGGACAGGCGGCATCCCGCCGGTCAGGACCGGCGTCGGGTACGGCACCGGCTTGACGCTTCCGGTCACCGCCAGCGTGAGGTTCGAGGGACAGGAGATTTCCGGTGGTCCGAAGCCGGCGGGCGGCGGCGTCGTCGGCTGAGCGGGGTTTTTCGCGCAGCCGGCCGCGCCAAGCCATCCGGCCACGCCCAGGCACGCGTACGTCGTCACGAGTCGAACGCCGGTTGTGATCTTCACAGTGGGTCTTCGGTCGTCGGTCGGCGGACCCTTTGGCGCCAGGCCCGACCCGATAGTTTACTCCAAGCCGAACGCGGCGTCCCCGGGCGTGGATCGGCCGGCCTTTTCGGGGCGGCGCCTGAAGATCAGGATTTCCGGGTTGGCCTTGTCGATGTTCGTGAAGTCGTCCTCGCGCCGGTCCGTGAATCGTGTCTGCCACGCGAACGCAGACCACCCGAGCGGCGACTTGTGCCGCGACGCGACCGCGTACGGTCCCGCGCCGCCCTGGAGCCAGTCCAGCCACTGTCGCTCCGGCGACCCGGCGGGTGACCGCGCCAGGAATTCGGTGTTGACCACGATGAACTCCGGGTTGTTCGCGAGCGTGTCTTCGATGGTCGCCTGGATTTGTTTGTGACGGAACCGGTCCAGCCGGGGCAGGTACCCGAACTCATCCACCGTGACGACCCACGCATGCCGCGTCACGTTCGCGCGCAGCCACGCTTCGGCGGCGTATCGGCTGTCACGCACGAGGAGCGCGTCCACCGACGCGACACGCCAAAGCAGCCAGGCGATGAGCACTGCGGCGACGAGACCTCGGGTTTCGTGTCGTCTCAGACCCAGCGAAACGAAACCCGAGGTCTTCCCGCCGTCCAACAGCTCCCTCAGTCCGATGGCCGCGCCGAGCGCCAGCACCGTCGTCACGGGCAGCAGGAACCGGTCGTAGACGTACCCGATCACCGCGACGAGCGTGACGTAGTACGACACCGCGACGAGAAACACCCAGACCGGAACGGCCGGCTCGCCGGCCGGGCGTTCGCGCCGCAGCCCAATCACGCTGCCTTGCGGCAAGCGGCGAGCGGGAGGGCGCCGGAACACGCGATGAGGATCTGGAAAACGAAACACGCCGGCGATCAGCAGAATCGTTCCTGGCACGCCGAGCGTCCAGAGCAACTGTCCCGCAGTCACCTTTGCGAGGACCCACTGGCCCGCCGCAGTCGGCGGGAACATCCGATAGCCCTCGCTGGCGGGACCGAGGACGAGATCCACGTGCGCGCGGAAGCCTTCGTAGTTGAACGGCAGGTTGAAGATCAAAATCAGCGTGACGAGGCCGGCCACGCTGCCGGCGGCGAGCGCCGCAACGCCCTGCCGCGATCGGCCGAGCCGCCACGCCAGGTACAGCGCCGGCAGGACATAGAGCGCGTACGCTTGATCCTTCGTGCCGACTGCGGCCGCGGCCGCGATCCCGAACCCGATACAGTCGCGCGCGCGGCCGTCGCGCAGCGCTTCGACGAGGAACAGGCACGACATGACGAACCAGAACACGTAGGGCACGTCCACGTTCATCGTCTTGGCGTAGAACACGAACGGCAGGAACGCACCGGCGCACAACGCCGCGGGCCAGGCATGTCGGGATCCGAGCGTTCGCGTCGCGAGCAGGGCGACTCCTGCGAGCGTCCCGATGGCCATGGCGAGCGTCAGGACCCGTCCCTGCAGGTAGAGGAGTCCGCGGACGGGCTCGGAGTCGACGTGCAGCCAGCCGAGCTCCCCGGCCATGAGCACCGGCGAATAGACAACGCCGAGCAGGTAGTAGTGGAGTGGCGGGTACTTGTCGAACCAGCCGTTCGAAAATCGATGGCCAATCGCGTTCAGGATCGCCGGCGGGTCGAGCTCGTCGGGCGCCCAGGTGGCCGGCCAGCCCCATCCGATGCCGATGCCAAACAGCACGGCGAAGATCGTGAGCACGAGCGTCACCGGGGCCGATTCGGGCAACGCGCCGCGATCCGGCAGGACACGCCGAACGGCGCGCCATCCAAGCCACACGAACAGCGCACTCCAGAGCGACGCGGCGATCCCCACGAGCGTTGCCGCGTACCCGCGCAGTCGCCAGCGCCATTCGGGCAGCGACACGGGGGAGTAGGCGGCGGCGGGGATGTCGTGCAGCGTGTACGGGCTGTCGACGTCCCACCTGAGGCCCAGCGCGGGCCGGCGGCTGCGCTGTTCGTATTCGAGCGAGAACAGATGCTGACCGCGTTCGATCGGGATCTTCTCCGGGCTGAGGTCGATCCCTTGTGGACTCTCCAGCACCACTCGCCCGTCCAGGAAGACGCGTGCCGGACCGTTCGTGAACAGCCCGACCTCGTATTCACGGCTCGTCTCGCAGTACAGGAACCCGTCCCAGGTGATTCGCGGCGCGTTTCCACCCGTGAACGCGCCAAGACGTTCGACGGATTCCGGCGACGGGCCCCGATCGAGCTCGGCGTGGACCGCCGATCCCCGAGGTCCGGCCGCGACGAACACCGACCCGGTGAGCCCGGCCGGGCCGGCGAGAATGCTGGCCGTCGCCGCCGCGCCGGTCGCGACGAGCAGCACGCCGGCCATGCTTGCGCTAGGGCTGACGCGGAGGCGCGGCACGTCGGAAGATGTAGATGCGCGGATGATCGAACAGCCGGAACGTCAGCTCCGCGCGGTCGTCGACGATGTCGAGTCCAAAGAGCGACGGATAGACCTTGAACGTCCGCTGCAGGTTGAATCCGAGCCTGCCCCCGAGCAGGTCCTGGTAGTACTGCTTGACGACGCCATGTTGGGCTTCGGGAAGGTGCTCGTAGAACTCGATGTACGTGTCGTCGATGACGATCCAGTCCACCGCGGCGAGCCGTTCCGCGATGTGCTGCCGCTTCTCGCTGTCGGGCCGCGGCCGGTAGAGGAACTCGTACGGGTCCAGCCCAACCAGGTGGAAGTAGTCGTCCCGCTGCCCGCCTCTCCACAACACGTGGTCCTTGTAGAAGCTCGGTGCCGTGAAATAGGACCCGATCGGCGGCGTGTTGTGGGAGGGCTCGATGAGGACGTTCGCGCCCGCGGGCACTCTCACACGCAGATATTCGGACGCCGCCAGACGGCTGTCTTTCTGCCGGAACACGTTCAGGTACGCCGCCGCATACAGCGCCGTGGTGGCGACGACCACCGTCGTCAGGGCCAGGCCGGCGCGACGGAGACGCGGACGATTGATGAGATCGACGCAGAGCACGGCGGCCGCGACCGCCAGCGCGGGCGCGAGCGGCACCGCGTACCGGATGAAGGGCGCAATCGTGCGCCCGGCGAGGAGAAAGTAGGCTATCGGGAATAGCGCCGCGAGAAACGTCAGCTTCGTGCGCCGAGACAGGAGCCAGATGACGCCGGCAAGCCCGGCGAACTCGAATGCCGGGCCCAGGCTGAACCAGAGGATGTTCGTGACCCAGTAGAGCGTGGGGGACCTGAGATCGGCGAACTGCCCCGTCCAGATCGGCCGGCTCGCCCCGGTCAGCGGCTCGACGACGATCGTGCGCAGATCGTCTTTGAACTTGTCGAAGTACATCCACATCATCGGGTCGAGCGCCAGGAACACCGCCACGCCGGCGGCGAAGGGCACGAGACCCCAGGCGGCCCATGTGATCCACGCAAAGGCTGGCTGACCGCGCGCGGGCCGCCGCCGCGCGAGCACGTACGCCGCCGCGATGACCACCACGATGAACCCGCCCGAGTACTTGCAGAGAATGGCCCCGCCGAAGGCGAGGCCCGCCGCGACGGCGTCACGCATCAGGCCGCGCTCGGCCAGCCGGAGCGCGAAGAGCCAGGCGGCCACCGTGAAGAACGTCATGCTGACGTCCACGCTGAAGAAATGCGATTCGCGCAGGTGGATGACGGCGCACGCGAGGAGCGTGGCGGCGACGAGCCCCGCGAGGCGCCCGGCCAGACGCGCGCCGACCGCGTAGACGAGCGGAATCGTCGCCGTCCCGAACGCGGCCGAGATGCCGCGTCCGAGCACCATGTACGTGACCTGATCGCGCGGGACGTTGAGATCGAGCGTGTGCGCGAACGTCTCGTAGATCCACCGCAGAAGATTGAGCACGTAGCCCGGCAGCGGGCCGTACATGAAGTACTTCGGGGACTCGGCGGCCTTCTGCATGCTCTCGCGCAGCAGGTCGGCGCCCTGAAAGACGAAGTGCTCGTCGATGTGGAAGTGATAGTACGGCGCGCCCCAGCCGAGGTTGTAGAACCTGAACAGGCCGCCGATCGCGGTGATGACGGCAAGCGCGGTGAGCGCGCGAAATCGGGTCAGAAGATATTCCTCATGAACGACCAGACATACGCGAACCAGAGACGCCAGACGACGACCTTCGACGTGCCCCACTTGCGCTCGTACTCGTGGCTCGCGATCTCCGACACGCGAAACCCCTTCTTGAGCGCCTTCATCAGCATTTCCTGTTCGATCGTCGTGAGGTTCGACGTGAGTCCGAGCTGCTGGCCGACGTCACGCCGGATCGCGCGGAACCCGTTCTGGCTGTCGGTGAGCCGCACGTTCCAGCGGTAGTTGATCGCCAGCATGATGAGCTGCGAGCCGACGTACCGGGTGAACTGCTCGAGGGTCCCGTGCAGCTCGTCGCTGCCGCCGCGGCCGCGCGAGGCGATCACCATGTCCGCGTTGCCCGCCTTGATCGGATCGACCAGCGCCGGAATGTCGCGCGCGTCGTGCGATCCGTCCGCGTCGATGAAGACGACGATGTCCCCGGTCGCTTCCTTGATCGAGAGGCGGAGCGCCTCGCCCTTGCCCTTCCGGTTGTCGAGAATGACGTTCGCGCCGTGCGCCGCGGCAATCTCGCGCGTGCGGTCGCGCGAGTGGCCGTCGACGACGAGCACGTGGTCCGCGTGGGGCCTGACCGCGTCCACGATCTCCCCGATCAGGCCTTCCTCGTCCCGCGTGGGGATGACGACAGTGACAGTTTTCAGCGCAGAGGGCAAAGGGCAGAGGGCACAGGGGAGGGCAAAGGCGACAGGATCAAAGCGTGTTCCGGACGCTGGCCGGAAGCCGAAGTCAGGATAGGCGAATTAGTCCTCTACGATCAACGGTTTATGGCCCGTTCGCATTGACCGGATCGGGACCGTCTGGTACGCTTTAACGGATCGGCGGTCCGGTTCTGGCACGGGTATCGACGGACCGGCGCGCCGCCGACACGATCGCTCAGCATGATCAGCGGAAGCCAAATCGGCCTCGGCACGGCGATTCTCGGCGCGAATCTCCGGTCTCCGTCGCTGCCGTACAAAGTCACCTTTGTCGCGACGTATCACTGCAACTTCCGGTGCCAGATGTGCAGCATCTGGGAAAAGAAGAGCGTGAACGAGATGACGCCGTCGGAGGTGGCCCAGTTCTTCACCCGCTGGCCGCAATTCCGCTGGGTCCACATGACGGGCGGCGAGCTCTTCATGCGGCGCGATCTCGACGAGCTCGTCGCCGCGATCCAGACGAGCTGCACGTCGCTGTTCCTGCTGAATTTTCCGACCACCGGCTGGTTCGGCGACAAGACCGTCGCGCTCGTCGAGAACGTGCTCAAGCGCGGCGTCGGCCGCCTGATGACGACCATCAGCATCGACGGCCCGAAGGCGATGCACGAGGAGCTGCGCGGGCTGCCGGGCAGCTGGGACCGCGGCATCGAGACGTTCCGCCGGCTCCGCGGCATGACGCGGTCGAACTTCCAGGTGGTCGTCGGCATGACGCTGATGGAGAAGAACGCCGCGCACGTCGACGCGACCATCGCGGCGATCCGCCAGGTCGTGCCCGACTTCAAACGCACCGAGCTCCACCTGAACATCGGGCACGAGTCGGGCCATTACTTCGCGAACCTCGGCCGCGGCCTGTCGAGCCATCACACGGAGATCCTCGCCGCCGTCGAGCGCCATCGCCGCGAAAACGGCACGAGCCTGCACCCGGTCAAGTTCCTCGAGGATCGCTACCAGGCGCTCATCGCGAAGTACTACGAAACCGGGAAGTCGCCGCTGCCGTGCACGGCGTTGTCATCGTCGTGCTTCGTCGACGCCTACTGGAACCTCTACCCGTGCTCCATCTGGGACGAGAAGATCGGCAACCTCCGCGAGGCCGGATTCGATCTCCAGGCGATGTGGGATGGCCACCGCCGCCGCGAGCTGCGCGAGGAGGTCGTCGGCGAGCGATGTTCGCACTGCTGGACGCCGTGTGAGGCGTATCCGACGATTCTCGGGAACCTGTTCAAGGCGACGACATCAGTGGCGCAGAAGACTCCGGTGCCAGTGCGGACCTGAAGAGCGCTTGTCAGGAAGAGCGCTTGTCGGTACGACGGGTACGGCGGGTCCAAGGAACCTGATTCATGTCAGCTTCCTTTGAAAAAGAAGACCAGCGTCAGTTCGTTCCTTGGGCCTGTCGTACCCGTCGTACCGACAAGCGCTTTTCACTCCAGCTCTTGATCTTCCTCTTCAGGACATCAGTCTGGACAACAGCGATTTCGCCCGCGTGTAGCCTTCGAACAACCGAACCGTCGCATCGTCCGGCCCCTCGTACTCGACGCTGAACGATCCCGGGTAGCCGTCGTTGACGAGTGACTGCACGACGGGCGTCAGGTCGACCTCGCCGCTCCCGAACTCGCAAAACTGACCCCGATCCAGTCCTTTCAGGTGCACGTGCGCGACGAAGGGCTGGAGGACCTTGAGCGCGCCTATAGGCTCGACGTGGACCTTCGCGAAATTGATCGGATCGAACATCATCCAGATGTTCGGCCGACCGACGTGCTCGAGAATCTCGCGGCACACTTCGGGATGGAGCGACGCGCCGTCGTGGTTCTCGAAGACGAACCGGGTGTCCGGGTACGCGGTCGAGAGTCGCGTGAGGTTGCGGCACACCATGTCGTGCGCGGCGCGCGTGTACTCGAAGAACGTTCGCCGGCCAAAGAAAAGGCGCAGCTGCGGTGCACCGAGCCGGTCCGCCACTTCCAGCTGCCTGGTCACTGACTCGAAGGTCTTCTCGATGTCGGGCGGGCCCTGGAAGAAGTCGCACCAGCCGCCTGAGACCGCCCACACGCGGTGTCCATGGGCGGCGAGGCCCTCGACCGCCTGTCCAGCCGTCATGCCGTCCTCGATGAACGGATGCAGGTTCACGTCGAGATCCTTCATGCCGAGCTTCGCGAACACGGCGAGGGTTGGGAGGAGCGGCTCGCGCTTGTGGGACGTGGTCGAGGCGAAGACGCGGGGACGCAGCGGGGCCTCGGACGGACCGACCGATCGGGAAAACGGTGGCATCAGACCGGCGGGAACTCCAGCGATTTCTGGTACGCCGAATGCACGGTTTCGGGCATGCCCCAGTACTTGAACTCCGAGTGGCGTCCGACGTAGCGCAGGTTCGGGATTTTCTTCCCGCGCTCGACGTACGAATAGTACGTCGCGAACGCCTGCTCCGACTGCTGCGGATAGGCCTTCTCGGCCAACAGGTTGTGCTCGAGCGCGTACTCCACGGTATTGCGCGGGAAGTGCTTCGCCGCGCCCGGCAACACCGGGACCTCGATCAGGATGAGCGTGTCCGGACTCTCGTGCCGGGTGATGACCTTCATTTCGGTCACGCGTGTCTGAAACTCGCATGACGAGTAGTGCAGCGATTCGGCGCCCTCCGGAAACGCGTTCGCCAGGCCCGGAATCAGCAAGGGAATCATCATGCGGCCCGTGTAGGGCAGCGTGTCCTCGCCCCACAGCTCGTCGAGGTCGATCGTCGCGAATACGGTGTGGTAGTCGGCGAAGTACTGTCGCTCACCGCTCGCGAGCTTGACGTGGGCCTGCGTCTGCTCGTCGCCGATGCCGACGATGCGGTCCTGGATGACGGTGGCGCGCGCGACCATCGCGCCCCAGACCGCGTTCCATCCGTGTTTGGGATAGACCTGGAACCGGATGCCTTTTCCGAGCGTGTGATCTTCGAACTTGAGCGGGTCGTAACCGCCGAGTCCTCTCGACGCCTGCGGTGACTGTTTCGTATACGCGTGGTGGAACCGATCTGCCCAGACCATCGACGTCTCCAGCTCGTCGCCCGGGATGTTCCACATCTTCCACGTGTAGTTCGCCATGAACTTCTGGTAGAGCGTCGCGCCAATGGCCGCCGTGAAGTAGTCGCCGAACTTGCACTTGCCCAACTCGGGCAGCTGGCTTTCGATGAGCTTCAGCTTCTCGTCGCGGTTCGCCTGGACCTCGCGGTAGATCGTGTCCTTGTCGGGCATCTCTGCGATGTCCTGGTAGTGCACCGGATACCGGTACTTCCGCTGATCGGCTTCGACGAACGTGAACAGCCGCCGATCGATGTAGAAGAGCTCGTCGTTCGTGAGCTTGACGATCGTCGCGTTGACGGGATCGTCCTTGCCGCCCGGCCAGAACCAGATGTGCGGACCGAACTCGTACGGATGGCCGCTGTAGGTGCAGGTGCGCGCGAGACCGCCGACCTGGCGATGCCGCTCGATGACGGTGACGTCGTATCCCTTTTCCGTCAGGAAATACGTCATGGCGGATCCCGCCACTCCGCCGCCGAGAATCAGGATCCTGTTATTGGGCATCAGTTCGCACTGGTGATCCGGAACAGCCGCCGGCCGCCGGTCACGAAGCGGCCAAAGGCCTCTCCGCGCGGCTCCAGCGCCAACGCGCCGTCCGGCCGGATGTCGAGGAAGTGTCCCTCGGCCAGCTGGTCGAGCCGCGATCCAATCATCGCTCGCACGCTGTATCGATCGGACAGGTCCTTGAGCGACAAGGCGTGACCAGGCGCCCGCTGGAGCTCGACGAACATCCGGAGGGTGACGGACCGGTCCGGAAGCGTAATGAAGTGGAACAGGAATCCGCCGAGCGCCAGGTGCACGAGCGCCAGGAACATCCGGCCCTCGGTCGTCAGCGGCTGGCCGAACAGCAGCTGGTCGGCAAAAAAGACGACCGGCGCCGTCACGATCGCGACGAGCACGATCGTGACGTAGATGTTGCTCCTGGGGCGCAACGCGGCGAGCGCCATGACGATCAGCGTCTGGCACAGCAGGAGCGCCACGGCGGCGACGGCCACGCTCATGAGCATCGACTTACTTGATGCCCCCGCCCATGCCGAGAGAAAACACCTTGAAGGAGAGCAACGTGCCCAGCGCCAGCAGCCGTCCCTTGGGACGAAGCCGGAGGGTATCGCCCTGCGCGTCCAGCCAGCCGCCACGCACGAGGTTCGGCAGACGCCGCGCCATGATGCGGTCGATCTCGCCGTCGCCCTCGTAGGATCGAATGAGCCGCTCGCGATCGCGAAGCGCCGCGTCGTTGAAGAGGTCGTACATCAGGCTCCCCGAGAAGCCCCACAGCAGGCTGTAAAACGTATTCCACATCGTCAGACACGCCAGCAACTGGAGGAGGAGCGAGGCGGTGAGTCCAAGAACGTCTTCGATCTGCACGAGCGGCCAGAACTGCCGATAGACGAGCGTCGTCGCCAGCAGCAGCAGAAGCGCGTAGATGAGAAAAAATCGCCGAGGCTCGCGCGGCCGCACGAACCGGACCGTCGCCCACGAGAGAAGAAAAAACACGCCGACCGCGGCCAGCGGCACCGCCAACCGGATCAACTTAGACCGGGGGACATTCGTCCCCCGGACCCCCTATCGCCGTTCGCTCGCGGGGACCCCTGATGCCCCGCTCCGCTCCGGCGGGGCGCGCCCGCGGCGCGCCTGGAGAGTAGACGCAGGGGACATTCGCCCTCTTGTTTCATGCGAAATTGTGCTCCCGCATCCAGCGGACATTGTAACAAACGGGATCGTCGCTCAATCGGCCCTCGCGATACGCCGCGGCCATTTCCGCAACGGCTGCGGAGACGTTTCGCGTTGGCGTGAAGCCCGCGGCGAGCAGCCTGTCCGAACAGACCGAATAGGACCGGGGATCATTCGAGGGTTTGACGTCGATCGACGCGGGGACGTCCTTCGTGATCATGCGCGCGATGTCCATCACCTTCAGATTCTCGAACCCGGCGTTGAACACGCCAGCCAGCCGTTTCTCGAACGCGAAGAGATACAAATCCACCAGATCGTCGATGTGGATGTTCGGCCGCGTCTGATCGCCCCCGAGCACCGTGACCGATCCGCGCGTGAGCGCCTGCATCGTGAGCATGTTGACGACGACGTCCAGCCGCATGCGCGGCGACCAGCCGCACACCGTCGCGGGCCGGATGATGGTCGTGATCATCTGGTCCGCGTAGCTCTGAACCACGCGCTCGGCGACCATCTTCGTCTTGTTGTATTCGGACAATGGGAAGAGCTCGAGATCTTCCGTGACCTTCGGCTCCGATTTCAGCCCGTAGACGCTGGCCGACGACGCGTAGATGAACTGCCGGACGCCCTGCCGCGCGGCGCGATCGATGAGGCGCATGCCCGCGAGGACGTTGACCTCCCAGGAGGCGTACGGGTTCAGCTCGACCGACGGATCGTTGGCGATGTTCGCCAGGTGAAAGATGGTGTCGTACGGCGCAAGATCGATCTCGTCGATCTGCCGGACGTCCAGCGACTGGACCGTCAGCCGCGGATGCGCCGCCAGCCGGTTGCCGAACCACATGACGTCGAGCACGGTGACGTCGTGCGGCGTGCGCCCGAGCAGCGCTGCGGTCAGCTTGGTGCCGACGTATCCGCAGCCGCCGGTGACCAGGAGTTTCATCCGTGTGTCCGCCCCTGCGTGTCCGTGTCTTCTTTTCTCAGTTGCTCGCGGGGCCCCACCCCCGCTCGCCCGGGCTGCGGCGCTCGCTCTCCTCGTCCGGACTATCTCTTGATCGCTGGCGGGCTACGGCCCGCTCGCCTCCGCGCCTCCAAGCCTCTGCACCTTGAGCCTTTGGGCCTTTGAGCCTCTGTTTCTCACATCGCTCCGTTGCCGTACCGGTTGAGGTACTCGTCGAACCAGTAGTGGAGCAGGATCTGGTGGGCCGATTCGGCCCAGCCGTAGCGCCGGAGGGGGACGTAGAAGTTGAGCCGCCCGAGCGTGCGCGCGCGATTGCCGACGGCCTTCGCGGTGAGCGTCACCGTGGTCACGCCCAGCCGGTCGGCCGCTTCGAGCGCACGGACGACGTTGGGCGAGTTGCCCGAACTGCTGATCGCGATCGCGAGGTCGCCCTTGCGCGCCAGCCGCTCGAGCGGCAGCGAAAATGTCTGATCGAACGACAGGTCGTTGCTGGTGGCGGTGAGCATCGCGGAGTCGCTGAACGCGAGCGCGCGCAGGTTGCCGTTCTTGCAGGCGTCGGTCGCCATGTGCGCGGCCATGGCCGCGCTGCCGCCATTGCCGAACAGGAACAGCTGCCCGTCGCGATCGTGCACCTCGCGCGTGAGGGTGACCCATTGGGTCACGGCCTCGCGCGCGGGCAGGCTCGCGCCCGATCGGTCTGTCGCCTCGAGCCCGCGCAGGCCCGTGGCGATCGTGTCGACGTACTCGTCCCAGCTCTCTGATTTCATCGGGCGGCGGCCTCGGGCCTCATATGACGATCTTGGCGATGGTCAGGAATTCCTGCTCGGTAATCGGCCGCTCGTTGCAGCGCTGCTGCGCCATGGCCGCGGCGCCGATGCTGCCGGCGAGCGCGACCATCCGCGCGGGCCGTCGCAGGCAGGAGGCCAGGCTGCTCAGCGCGAAATAGGCGTCGCCGCAGCCGATGGTGTCCACGGCGCTGATGCTGAGCGTCGGGAGGGCGAAGCGCTCGTCCCTGACCCGCACCATGGCGCCGTTCGCGCCGTCGGTCACCGACAGCCCGTCACTGCCGAGCAGCGCCGCCATGCGATCGACCAGATCCGGCAGCGCGCGGCCCTGTTCGTGCAGGCAGAGCTCGGCTTCCGTGCGATTGAGGCTGTAGTAATCGGCGCCGACGTATTTGGTCGGCAGGTTGTAGCCGTAGTTGCTCGAGTTGACCTGCGCCATCGCGGAGACGAACGCGCGCTGGTGCCGCGCGATCTGGCGGTTGATGGCGGCCGCTTCGAGCAGCCCGTGACCGAAATCGGCGACGAGCACGAGATCGTAGTCGTCGAAGTCGGGCAGCGATCCGTGCCGCACGTTGGCCAGCGTCAGCTGTTTGGCCTCGAACAGCGAATACCCGGTGTCCTTGTCGACGAACCGCGTCTTCACGAGCGGGCTGTCGGCCAGCGGACTCACCGTGACGTTGGCCGGAACCTCCGCCTGTGTCAGGCCGTTCGTGAAGCAGTGCAGGCTCTTGACGAAGCTCGCCAGGTGCAGGGCGATGATGCCCGTCCCGCCGATCTGGCGGATGCGTGCGGTCTCCAGGCCGGCGACGCAGCGCGACTTCTGCGAGATGTTGGTGACTTCGACGTCGACCCACTCGTCGATGATCGTCTCGCCCAGCAGGCAAACGCGCAGGCCCGCGGCGTCCGCCAGAAAGGCCTTGACGTCCTCGAGCGTGAATCCGAATGCCGCGACGTCGCGAAACAGCACGCGGTCGTTGCGGAGAAGGGGATTCTCCTGGACCGCCTCGGAGGAGGACAGCAGGAAGTGGGAGAGCTTCGTCGAGGAGAACGTCTCGCCCGACGTGAAATAGATCCGCCCGCCGTGACTCTCGATGAGCGCCTTTTCGTGTGAGATGTTCGACGTCTTGTCGAGCAGGAGGTTCGCGTATTCGGGCCCCTTGACGTAGATGTCCGGCCGCAGCGCCTCGATCGCGGCGATCGCCGACGGCTCGTCGACGATCGCGACGTAGTCGACGATCTCGAGCGACGCGACGTGCCGCGCGCGATAGTCCTCGTTGAACGAGACGGACCGCTTTTTCTTGATGTGCCGATCGGCCGTGATCGTCACGACGAGCATGTCGCCGAGCGCGCGCGCCTCGTCGAAGTGGATGAGGTGGCCCATGTGCACCAGGTCGAACGCGCCGTGGCAGAGCACGATGGTGCGATCGCGGAACTGCTCGCGCACGCTGGCCAACTCGGCGACGGGCACGATCTTTCGCCGCCGGCCGCCGAAGGGTCCGGTCAGCGGCGACGCGCCACGCGTGCGCCGGTCGGGCTTACTCATGACGCCCCCATTCGAGGGCGGCCAGCCGCTTCAGCGTGCTCAGGACGTCCACGACGTTTTTCATGCGGAACGCCTTGCTCTCGCCCTTCTCGCGTTCGATGAGATCCATCGGCACCTCGATGTACGTGCCAGTGAGCCGCAGCGCCTTGACGAGCACCTCGGCTTGAAAGCCGTAGCCCCGGGATTCAATCTGCAGGCTCTTGAGGATCGGCGCTTGGTGAATCTGCAGCCCGTTGTAGTACCGCAAGTGCCGCCACGTGATCAGGTTGACGAGCAGGGTGAAGGTCTTCGAGATGCCCGTCCGGGCCCACGTGCGCGACTTCAGCATGTCGCGCGTGTAGCCAATAATAACATCGGCCTCGCCGGTGTGACCGAAGAACTCCCGCAAGGTCGCCCAGCCCCACGCGTTGTCGCCGTGCACCATCACGATGTGCGCGAGCGAGGCCGCCTCGACGCCGCGGCGATACGACCAGCCGAACCCCATGTTGCGCTCGTTCGTGAGGAGACGCACCGCCGGATACCGCCGCCGTGCCGACAGGACGATCGCCGCCGTCTGGTCCCGGCTGCCGTCGTCGATCACGAGGATCTCGTGCGGAAGCGCGAGCGGCTCGAACGCAGTCGTGATGTTTTCGAGGGTCGCCATGATGTTCTCGGCCTCGTTGTAGGCCGGGATGATGACCGACAGCGTTCGTTCACCGGGGGCGTGGGTCATGGGACCGGGATCAGGACGTCACCGCCGGCGCGGCCGGCTCCCGAGGCCCCAAGGCATATATCAGGCCGCCGGGAAGATTGCCCACGAGACCGAGCGCGACGAAGAGCACCGACAGCGCGAACGCGTTGGCTTCCGAAACCCCGACCCGCGTGAACGTCCAGACGAACGCCCACTGGCTGACCCCGAATCCATTGACGGTTATCGGCAGGAGCATGACGAGCAGAATGATCGGAATGAACGCGAAATAGCTCGTCAGCGGCACGTCGAGCCCCAGGCTCCGGCCGAGGAGCCATGCCTGGAGGATGCGGAGGACCTGCACGGCGACCGAGGAGGCGAGCACGGCGGCCAGCAGGCGGTGCGCTGTCCCATACGCCTGCAAGGCGTCCAGCAGCTTGCCAGTCTGATCGCGCACCCGGCCGGCGGGCAGCCGCGAGACAGCGTGGCGCACCGATTCATCGACGCGCGTGCTGAAGACGAACAGCAGCGCGAACAGGCTCCCGGCCGCTGCCGCGGCAAACGCCCAGGCTATGGCCGGCTCGCGCAGCACGTGCGGGGCCAGCGCGGCGCCCACGACCGCGGTCACGAGGATCGAAACGACGCCGAGCAGACGGTCGAGCAGCACGGAGGCGAGCGCCTGGGACGCCGGGGCGCCCGTGCGCGCGAGGCTCCAGGTGCGCACTGCGTCGCTGCCGACGCTCTGCACCAGGAACGTGCCCAGGAACGTGCTGACGAAAAAAATCCGCAGGAGAGCAGCGCGGGACGGCTTGTGCGCGATGGGGGCACACAACGACAGCCACCGGTGCGCCATCAGCGCACGGTCGACGAGGACCAGCAGGCAGGCCAGCAGCACCCACGGCCAGGCCGTCTTCGAAAACGCTTCGCCGACCTGACGCGGATCCGCGGCCCAGAGCGCCCAGCAGGTGAGGCCGATGGCGACGAGCAGTCGAAAGGCTGTGGAGAGACCCACCTACCGCACGGGTTCCGGCAGCGTCTCGAGATGCCGGTCGGGGTCGTGCTTGACCTGATAGGCGCGGCGCAGGAACTTCACGTAGGGCACGACCTGCTTCATGGCGGCGACGTTGACCTGGCACGGGCTGAGGCAGGTGGGGCACGTGTCGCGCTTGAGCGCCTCGCGATGCGCGAGGTTCTCCGCGGCGAAGTACAGATCGCCGGCCGGAATCTCCAGCACGTTGCCGATCTTCCTGGAGTTCTCGCAGTAGAGCAGGTCGCCGTTCGGGTTGAGCAGCAGGCCCTGGCGCTGGAACGGACAGGGCATCGTGCGGTGGTATCCGTTCGCGATCATGTCGGCGTAGTGCAGATAGAGAAAGGCCTGACCGCTCAGCACCGATTCTTCCGCCACGCGATCCAGGAAGAACTTCCGCATGAACTCTTCCTCGCGGTCGCGGAACTTGATCTTCTCCTCGAGCTCGCGGTTGTGCAGCATGCCGTCGGTGAAGCGCAGCATGTTGAAGACGACGTCGAGGCCCTTCGATCGCGCCCACTTCAGGATGTTGTCGGCGTCGTCGAGGTTCGCCGCGAAAATGGTCGACGCGAGCCCGAACTGGAAATGGGCGTGCTGGTCGGACAGCTTCTGGAGCGCCTCGATGGTGGCAGACGCCTTCTCGAAGCCGCGCTTCACGTGCCGGACCTGATCGTGAACGTCGCCGACGCCGTCGACCGAGACGCGGATGCTGAGCGGCAGCCGCTGCTCGGCGCAGAAGGTCACGATGCGCGTCAGCATCGGGATCGCGCGCGCCGGCGTCAGACCCGTCGTGTTGATCCCGATCTTGCGCATCCGCGGCAGCCGGCGGTGGAACAGCTCGACCATCTCGGGGAGATCGTTGCGGGTGGTCGGTTCGCCGCCCGAGATGTTCAGGTTCTCGACCGCGTGCCAGAAGTCGCCCGTCATGACGCCCTCGAGCTGCTCGAGCGTCATGTCCTCCTTGCGGTTGCCCCACTTCCAGTTGCTGCACATCTCGCAGCGGGCGTCGCAGACCCAGGTGCAGTTGTAGATGAGCACCGTGGGCCGAATCGCCTTGAGCTTGGAAAACACCAGCGAGTTGGCGAGGTCGCGCGGGACGCCAACCGCCGACCGGGCAAGGTAGCGGAGCGTGAAGCTGTCCTTCGACATGCCGTAACCGCTATTGTACACGGCGCGAATGGGTCTTCGCGTTCCCCCGGCCGCCCTGTCGGTGACGATTGGCGCGGTCATCGGCGCGTTTTCGTGGCTGGCGCTCCGCGTCGTGCTCCCTGTCGTTCCCGAGCTCGTGGGGTTCGCGCTCGCGTGGCTCCTGTTCACGTTTGGCCCCGGCATCGTGCTCGTCTCGCGCCTCACGCGCGATCTCGACCGGTTGACCGGTGCGCTCATCGCGCTCGGCGCCGGCAGCGCCGCGACACCGGTCCTCGTCGACCTGCTCGGCTACGCGGGCCGCGTCGAGCTGTTTCCGTATCTCGCGGCGGCCTGCTCCGGCGCCGGGCTGGCGCTCTGGTGGCGACGGCCCGCCGCGAACCTGGTCCCGACGAGGGATGTCGTCGCGTGCGCCGCGCTCGTCGCGCTGTGCGTGGTGTGCGGCGTGCTCGTCTTCGGCAACCGGTTCGCGACGACACCGGCCGGCCTCATGCTCTACGGGGACTACGACTCGGCCGACCTGGCCTACTACGCGGCCGAGGCGTCCGAGGCGACGCACACCGTTCCGCCGACCGCGTCTTACTACTCCGGACACAAGCTCAACGCCGCCTATTACCCGCACCTCGTGCTGGCGATGATCCATCGGTTCGCCGGTGTGCCGATCATGCCGATCTATTTCCACTACGCCTGGCCGGCGTTCCTCGCGCTCGGCGCGCTCGTCGGCTACGTGATGGTTCGCCTGCTCGCGCCGTGGACGGTCGCGCTCCTCTCCATGGCGCTGGTGGTCACCGCCAGCGATGTCTCGTATCTCGCGGCATGGCTGCTTCCGCACGAGAACGTCGACTGGGACTTCGTCCTCTGGCCGACGAACTTCCTGTCGCCGACGATGCACGTGCTGCACTTCAACACGTGGGGGCCGAGCATGCCGGTGTTCCTCGCGGGGCTGTTCGCCGCCGTGCGCGGACTCCAGACGCGATCGCGCGGCTGGCTGGTGTTGAGCGCGTTTCTGATCGCGGTGCTCTTCGAATTCAAGCCCTTCGCCTACATCGTCGTGATGGCCGCGCTCGCGGCCTCGGCGATGTTCAGCGGCGACTGGGCCGCACGACGGTGGTTTGCCGCGACGGTCGGCGTGACGCTCGTCTTCACGCTGCCGCTGATCCTCGACATCCTGGCGCTCGATCCCTCGGACCGCCGGTCGCAGCTCGTCATCGATTTCTTTCTGCTGCCGAAACGGATGCTGATCAAGCTCGGTCTGGTGGAGACGTTCGATGCCCTGGCTGCGCGGGTCATGCCGATCGAGGCGCTTCGCACCCCACTGATTCTGACGGTCGCGACGGTCATCTTTCTTGTGATCGGCACCGGCATCCGCTGGTTCGGCGCGCCCGGCGTCTGGCGCGCGATCAGGGGCGGGGCAGGCGTGGACGCGGACGTGCCTGCGTGGCGCCTGCTCGCCTGGTGTGTCGTCGCGGGCCTCGGCATTCCCTTCGTGCTCACGACGCAGCCGTACGTGGACACGATCAACTTCTACCTCACGGGCTTGTACGTGATGTGGATCTTCACGGCCGCCGCGCTCGTCCGGTTCGCGCAGCGCCACGGCACCCTCGGCCGCGTGGCGGCGGTGCTGGCCGTTCTCGCCGTGTTGCCGTCCTCGGTGCATTTCTGGGTGCGCAAGTGGAACGACGCCACGCGCCCGCCGCGCGCGAGCATCAGCCATGGCGAGCTGGCCGTGGCGCAGTACCTGAAGACCACGGATCCGGAACAGACCGTCCTCCTGCACGATCGGCCGCTCAACCCGTCGCTCATGACGGTGATTTCGGAGCGGCGGATCGTGCTTGGCTGGGATGTCCGGTATTCGGCGGTCGGCGGGGAAGATCGGTTGAATGACGTGAACTTCTTCTACGCGTCGGCCGATGGCGAAGCCGAGGCGGCGTTCGAGATCCTTCGGCGGTACAATGTCACGCACGTGCTGGTTCGAAGGGAAGGCAATCGTGTGCACCCGGCCGTGCTCGAGCGTCTGACGTTGCTGATGCGCTCGGGCGAGGTGTCGCTGTATGCGGTGCCGGATTCACGTCGCAGGGGCGCCTGATACGGTTTTCGGGACCAGGTACCGGCGCCCGGAACGACGCGAGCAGAGGCCGGCGCCATGGGCAACCCCATGTCGAACTGTCCTCGCACGCTTCCACATTCCTGTTAACGGCACGTCCAAGCCCGTTCAGGCCGCTGGTATGGGAGTTGCACTGGTTCTACGAGACAGATTCAGGAGGGTTCGCCATGATTCGAAAGCTTGCGTTCGTGACTGCAGCAGCCGTTCTCGGCGCGGTGCTCGTGAGCGCCTCTGCAGCGGACGTCACGTTCGTGCTCAAGAACGGCGATCGGGTGTCGGGAACGCTGGTGTACCGGCACACGACGGACTTCAGCGTCGTCCAGAACGGTCGTGAGCGGACATATCCGTCCGACGACATTGCGCTCATTCAGTTCACCGGGGGCGATCCCTCCAGGGACGAACTCGGACAACTTCCCAACGTCGACAACAACCCGAACGAGCTCGAGCGTCATGTGTTCGTCTTTCGGAATGGCAACATCATGCGGGGCAAGCTGCATGACATCGTCGACAACTGGTTCGACTTCGACGCGCAGCAGGGCGGCCGCCGGAAGCACGACCTGAGCGAGCTCGCGCGGCTGTATTTCAACCCGGCGAGCGCCCGGCGGGTCTACAACTTCGACGCACAACCCGTCACGCAGCCTGGCGCCGGGGGCGGCGAAATCCGCGTGGAGGCGAATCGTCCGTTTACGTCCGCGGGGATCAATGTCTCGCGCGGCGAGCGGATCCGGTTCGAGGTGAACGGTGACATCAGGATCGGGCCGAACGTCGGCGCCGGTCCCGACGGCAATCCCGACCTCGCCAAGCGACTGAGCTACCCGGTCCGCTCGGCTGCGGCCGGCGCGCTCATCGGCCGCGTCGGCAACAGTACCCCGTTCGCGATCGGGTCGAGAGGTGAGGTCGTCATGCCGGCCGACGGCCTGCTGCGTCTGGGCATCAACGACGACCGGTTCGAGGACAACAGTGGCTGGTTCACGGTGCGCGTGATCCGTTCCACGGCCGCTCCGAGTCGCCGCTAAGAGCTACGACTACCCGTACGTAGAAAAGGGCGCCCGGGCTCTGGCCCGGGCGCCCTTTTGTGTGACAGTTCTGATCTAGCGCCGCGGCGTGACGGTGAAGTTGCTGTAGATCGCGTCGCGCCGCGTCTCCCCGCGTGGATAGCAGCCAATCGAGATGCGATGGTTCGGCGGTGCATACGGCTCCGCGAAGCCATCCTGGAAATACAGCTCGTTGTTGATGAAGATCCGGAAGCCGCCTGGATCCCAGTCGAACTTGAAGTGATAGAGGACGTTTTCCTGCCAGTCCGGACCAGGGTCGTACTTTCCGGTATGGTCTCCGGGGTCGTCGTCTCCGGCGTCGCCGTTGCGCCAGATGAGCTTCATGCCAGTTCCGTCGCCGTCAGCGCGCTGCTCGAGCGTCATCTTCCAGTCCTGATTGCGGAAGTCGTCGAAGCCGTCGAAAAACGCGCTGTCGCCCATGCTGAGCCACTTGTCGTCGTGCGGCTGCCCCAGGCCGTCCCCGATCCCGGTCATGTCGAACTCGACAACGCAGTTCGCACACGTGGGTATGTCGTAGTCGATGCCGTCGCCACGCGACGTCGTTTTCCAGCCCTGGCCCAGAATGAACTCGCCGCCGCGCACCTTCCCGACGCTGAAGCCTTCGGTCAGCGGGTCGAACACCTCGCCGGTCTGCGTGTTGAGGAACGCGCGCTGAGCGGTTCTGAAGGTGCCGACTGCCGACCATGGGCCGACCGAGTTCAGGTAGGTCGCGCGGGCCCGAACCGCGTGAGTGGTCTCGAAGGCCAGCTCATCGTTGACCGTAAACGACGTCTGCTGCCCTGATGCGGCCGGAAACTTGCGATTGGTGCCCACCACCTGGTTCGTGTTCGCGTTGCGAATCTCGAGCTCGTAGGTCACGGGAAAAGTCGCAAAGAGGCCGCTGACGTTGTTCAGCGTCACAACGAACGGCTGGGAGCGCGACAGCTGGACATTGTTCGTCGGGAACACGATCGTTGGAGCGTTGATCTTGAGGGTCGATCCGTCCGGAAGGGCGCCCGTCCCGGAGGCTCCCGGGCTTGGTGACACCGGGGACTTGGATTCTCCACACGCGACGACCAGACCGACGGCGGCGACGCACAGTGCGACGAGAAGCTTCTTGGGCATTTCAGGTCAAACCTCGTTCAAGTTGATGGTTCTTGCCTTACGACGAGCCATGGTGTTCCAGGACCGCGTCGTATAATAACGCACCGCACCAACCGGGTAACCCGGAATGGTTTCAATTTCTGTAATGCCATTGGGCTTATCGGTCGATAGCCCGCACAGCTTTTCATGTAAAGAGAGGTACGAATGCTGAAGACGATCGCGGCCATGGCCTGCGGAGTGCTGGTGTGCGGAAGCGCAAGCGCCTCGGCGCAGGGTTTTGCGTGGCAGAACAAAATCTTCGTCAACGTCAGTGGGGGTGGCACGGGCGGCGCCAGTGACGTGAACCAGCAGTTCACGTTCACCTATCTCCTCGAGGATGCGACGGTCCACACCACTCGTCGCGCCGGGGGCGGCGGGCTCTTTGATTTCACGGCCGGCGCCACGGTCATCGAGAATTGGTCCGCCGGCATCAGTTTCAGCCGGAGTGGCGGCAACTCCGACGCGCGATTCGACGCGACCATCCCGGACACCATCCATGCTGACCAGTTTCGGGCCGTTTCCGGCACGATTCCCGACATGAAACACAGCGAGTCCTGGTTCGCCTTCCTCGGTGGGTACACGCTGCCAAGGTTGACGAACCTGCCGAAGTACATCGCGTTCATGGAAAACACAGACCTCATGGTGTTGGCGGGCCCGGTCCGCGCCGCCGTCAGCCATGAGATCGTCTCCGAGGCCACCGTCTCAGAGACCGGTTCCGGGCCCGTCGTGACCGTTACCCGCGAGACCATCCACAAGTCGTTCTGGGGCATCCAGATCGGGATCGACGGTCGCTACATGTTCACGAAAAACATCGGCGCGGGCGCGTTCCTTCGCTACAGCGGCGCGAGCGGCGACCTCTCCGATGACGTCAACCTGGACCTCGGCGGCTTCCAGGGCGGCGCGGGCGTCAGGATTAAGTTCTAGGCCCCCGGGTTTCGTTTTCGGTGCCGGCGTCGGCCCGAGTGACCATTCAACCGAAAACGAAACCCGAGGTCTTTACCCGCCCGGATTGATCGCCGGCACGTAGAGCGATCGATCGACGAAGTCGTTGTCCTGCCAGGACGGTCCGTTCGTCGACGGAATGTCTGAGAGCACTTTGTAGATGTGGCCATCCGGGTAGCAGATCCGGCCTGCCGAAAACGAGTAGCCCATCCACGGAACGATGTTCTCGCCGCCGTTCTTGATGAGCAGGCCCGCGCCTTCGCCGCGGAGGAGCCACGCGACGCGTTTGGTGACTTCGAACGCGCCGTGTTCCGTGCGCTCGGGGTTGACGGCGCCGTGGACGCAGGAGACCAGCGCCTGTTTGTTCGCGGCGAGCGAGCCGCACTGTTCCCAGTTACCGACCACGCCTCCACCGGCAGGTGGCGGCGGAACGATGATGACGGGAGCGAGCGGCGAGCGGAACTGCTCGATGCGCGACCAGGGACCGGTGTTCTCGACGTCCATCAGCCGCACGCGCCAGAAGAAGACACGGTCCCAGGCCGGCAGCGGCGGCATCGTGTAGCGCGTCTCGCCGCCGGGGCCCGCGTCGATCTCGGCGTTGGTGAGGATCGTCTGGAAATCCGACCGCTCCGAGATCTGGAAGTGGTACCAGAGACTGCCGAACGGACCGGACGCTGGTGCGTTGGCGATCGCCAGCTCGGGGGCATTCGACGCGACACGCGTGTTGGCGGTCGGCTCTTTGGGTTCGGGCGCACCGAACACGACGGGAGCGAGCGCCTCGAACGTCCAGGTCGTGGACCAGCCGCTCGTGTTCGCGCCGTCGTCGGCTTTCGCGCGCCAGTAATACGTTCGGCCGCCCGGCAGCTTCGCGGGCAGCGGCACGCGCGTGAGACCCGTCGGCGACAGCGCGATATCGGTCTGAGCGTAGGTCTGCCCGAGGAAGCTCGCCTCGGCGGCAATCTGCACGGTGAGCTTGATCGGCCGCGCGATGTTGCTCACAGGGTTGAACATCACGAGCGTGATCGGCTGTTCGGGGTCCTTGACCTTCTGCCCGACGCGCGGCTCGGAGACGAGTGGCGCCGTGATCGTGACGCCTTCCATCGGGCCCGCCACCTGCGGACTCAACGGATTCGATGTCTTGGTCCGCTCGCAGGCGGCGAAGCCGACGAGCGTGGGCAGGATGAGCAGAGCAGCCGCACGTCCACAGGCGGGGAGGTTCGAGGTCTTCATGCTTTCGAGTCCTGAAGAGACAGCAATGGCTGAAACGGCTATCGAATCGAACACCGCCAGACTTTAGAATCTGGCGCTAGTCGATGCTGGGGGCGGCTATTGTGCCGGAACGGGGGAGAATGACGCAAGATGCCGCCTGAAGGCTCAGATCGACCCATCCGGGTGCTCCAGATCTGCGACCACCTGGGGTGGGAAGGCTCCCGGATGCACGGTGTGAAAAGGCTGTTCGCCTGGATGATCCCGCGCTTCGACCGGTCGCGCTTTCAGGTATCGCTGGTGAGCCTCCGGAAGCGGGACCTGTCCGAGGAGACGCTGGACGCCCTCGGGATCGACATCACCTACCTCGAAAAATCGAAGTTCGCTGCGTCCACGTTGCCCGCGCTCCTCAGGGTGATCGACCGGAAGCAGATCGATGTCCTGCACCTGCATGGGTACGGAGCCACGACGTTTGGCCGGCTGGCGGCGGCCCGGCGTGGGCTGCCGGTTGTCCTCCACGAGCACGCCAACCTCACGTCGACCCCATGGTTCCAGAAGATTGCGGACCGGTTGCTGGAACGGTATACCGATCTGGCGATTGCGGTTTCCCAAAGCACGGCCGAGTTCGTCATCGGGGCGCGGCTGGTCCGGCCCGAGCGGGTCCGCGTGGTGTACCTCGGAGCCCCGGTGGACGAGTTCAGCCAGGTGAGGTCCGCGAGCGAAATCGATGAAATTCGGCACGAGCTGGGGATTCAGCCTGGAGAGACGGCGATCGGGAGCGTCACGCGCCTGCACGACTCCAAGGGCAACGAGTATCTGGTCCGGGCGGCCCGCCAGGTCGTCGATACCCGGCCGAACACCCGCTTCTTTCTTTTCGGGGAGGGCCCTCTCCGGCCCGCGCTCGAGGCCGAAGCGGCGTCACTTGGACTCGGGGACCGGTTCGTGTTCGGCGGCTTCGTGCGGGACGTGGCGCGCGTGCTGGGCGCGTTCGATATCAGCGTGTTTCCGTCGCTGTGGGAAGGGACGCCGCTGACGCTCTTCGAAGCGCTGGCGGCCGCGCGCCCCATCGTCGCGACCGATGCCGACGGTCTGATGGACGTCCTCACCGACGGCCGCGACGCGCTGATCGTGCCGAAGCGCGACAGCCAGGCGCTGGCGGAACGAATCGTCGAGTTGATCGACGCGCCGGACCGGCGGCATGAGCTGGCCCTCCGGGCGCGGGAGACAGCCCGCCATTACGACATCGACGCGTTCGTGAAGAAGATGGAACGGCTGTACGGCATCCTGCACCGGCATTCGCGCGCCACGCGGCGCGACATCGCCAGGGCCGCGGACCTTTCGTTCCTGACCGAGAAAGCCGCGACGTGAACTTTGCGAGGGCCGAGGGGGCCCGCGGCTCCGTACGCGTCGGTTGGATCGCGGCCGTCCTCCTGGCGGTCACGTACGGCGCGGTCATCGGCGGCGTCGAGTTCGGCCGGCCTGACGCCGAGATTTTCAGCGACGAGGCGACCTATTACCTCATGGCGCACTCGCTCGCCTCGGATGGCGACCTCGCGTACCGGCAGGAAGATCTTCTGCGGATGCTGCGCGAGTTTCGATCCGGGCCGCGCGGCGTCTTCCTGAAGAAAGGCAAGACGATCGACGGGGGCGCCGATCCGGACGGGGCCCGGCTCTTCTACGGCAAGTCGTTCATCTATCCGCTGTTCGCCTGGCCATTCGTGCGCGTGCTCGGGACGAGCGGCTTCCTCGTGGTCAACGTGGTCCTGCTCGCGCTTGCGTTTGCGTGCGCCTACCAGTTTCTTGCCGCTCGCTCGAGCACGGTCGTCAGCCTCGTGCTGGCGTTCGCCTTCGTGTTCGCCACGGCCGTGCCCGTGTACGTCGTGTGGATGATGCCGGAGCTCTTCAACATGACCATCGGCATGGGCGCATATTTCTTCTGGCTGTTCAAGGAAGTCTCGCCGGCGTCGGCCGGTCGCGCCGCCTGGCTCCGCCGGCCCGCGACCGACGTCGTCGCCGCCATGCTGTTCGGGCTCATGACGTTCTCGAAACCGACGAACGTCGTGATGGCCGCGCCCATGGTCGCATGGCTGATCTGGCGGCGCGACTGGCGACGTGCCGTGGCCGTCGCTGCCGTCCTCGCGACGGTGACCGTCGGACTGTTTGCGATCAACGTCGCGATCAGTGGGGAATGGAACTACCAGGGCGGAGAGCGGCGCACCTGCTACGAGAAATATCCATTCCAGCAGCCCAACGTGGGCCTGGAGATCTGTGACGAGCGCGGCCGCAACGAGGCGCAAGCGAACATCCTGTTCGATCCGGAAGTGTTCTGGACGAACCTTCGCGCGAACATCGTCTACTTTGTGGTCGGACGGAATTCCGGCCTGCTGCCGTACTACTTCCCGCTCGTCTTTGCAGCGGTTGCGTTTCTGCTGGCCCGTGGCCGTCGCGCCCCGTGGCAGTGGTGCGTGCTCGGAGGCGTGCTGGCGCACATCGGGGTCCAGCTGATTCTCTGGCCGTACACCTACTTCGGCGGCGGCGGCTCCGTCGCGAACCGTTACTTCATGGGGGCCTATGGCGCAGGCGTCTTCCTGCTTCCGCCGATTCGATCGGGAGTCCTGTCGCTGATCCCAGCCGTGGTCGGCGGACTCTTCACGGCGAAGATGATCGTGGACCCTCTCTACACGTCGGCGAGGCCCGGACGGTATTCGATGACGGGCCTTCAACGATCGTTGCCGGTCGAGCTGACCAACGTGAATGATCTGCCCATCAACACCGAACATTCGCGCGTGCGCCTCGAGTATGGCAACACGGGCGCCGGCGATATCAAGATGTTCCAGGTGTACTACCTCGACGACAACTCGCACTTGAGAGAAGCTGATCGGATGACGTTCTGGACACGGGGCGCGTCGCGCGCCGAGTTCCTGATCAAGACCGATCGCCCCTGTCGCCGTTTTCAAGTCGTCCTTCAGACTGGACCCGTGCCGACGACGACGACGGTGACGGTGTCGACGTCTGGCGGGCTCTTCGCGTCGTTGACGGGGCGGTCGCAAACGGTCCAGCTCGAGCCGGGCGTGCCTCAACAACTCGCGTTCAACCTGCCCAACGGGTTCCCGTACAAGAAGGACCGTTCGGCTCCCGCGCGCGTGTGGGTGATCTCGATCTCGAGCAGCAGCGGCTTCACGCCGCCGCCTAATCCCGCCAACGACATCCGGTTTCTCGGCGTGCTGGTGAAACCGATGGTCTTCGAGTGATGTCGAGTCCGGCGGGGCGCCAGTTTGTCATCGCCCTCACCGCCGGCGCCGCGCTCGCCGCGGTCCTGAGCTATCCGACCATCGCCCGGCCCGGCTCGGTCGCCCGTGTGGATACGGATGACGGAAAGTTCAGCGTGTGGAACGTCGCGTGGGTCGCGCATGCGCTGGTGGACGACCCGCGGAATGTCTTCAACGCCAATATCTTCTACCCGCGCACCGGCACGCTCGCCTATTCCGAAGCGAACCTCGTCGCCGGCGCGCTGGCGGCGCCGGTCTACGCCGTCACGCGAAATCCGCTCGCGGCTCACAACGTCGCGGTCTTTCTGATTCTGATCCTGGCGTTCGTGTCGATGTGGGCGCTCGTGCGCCGTCTGACTGGCTCCTGGAGCGGCGCGATCGTCGCCGCGACGGGGTTCGCCTTCGCGCCATATGTCGCCGCGAAGACGGCGCACGTGCAGCTGCTGATGGTGTGGGTGTTCCCGCTCGTGTTCCTGGCCTTTCATCGGTTGGTGGAGGCGCCGGGCCTGTGGCGGGGTATGGGGCTCGGCCTGTCACTGGTGCTGGCGGCACTCTCGTGCGGGTACTACGGCATCTTCGCGGGGCTCGCCATCGGTTTCGCCGCGCTCTGGTTTGCGTTCGGCCACCCGCACCAGCGACGCTACTGGACCGGACTCGCGCTGGCCGTCGTGGTCTCGGGCGCCCTGGTCGCGCCCGTCCTGCGCCCGTACCTCGAGCTTCGCAGCCAGGCGGGCGCCCGGCGGGCCGTCAATCTCGACGAAGCAGGCGACCACTCCGCGAATCTGCGCGCCTATCTCTCCTCGCCGTCGCGCATGCACGAGTGGGTGGGCGATCGCGTGTTGACCGGTCTCGGGCCGGCGAAGGAGGGACTGTTTCCAGGGCTCCTCCTCACGATCTTTGCCGTCCTGGGCACCTGGGCGACGACGCGCTCGACGGCTGCGCGCGACTGGAAGAATCCGACGAGCCCGCGGCGAGTCGCGTCGTTCTACGTCGCACTCGGGGTGTTGTCACTGTGGGCATCGCTGGGGCCCGCGGCGGGTCTCTACAGCGTCCTCGCGCACACGACGCCGTTCATGTCCTTCTTGCGCGCGCCGGCCCGGTTCGGCGCCGTCGTCGGCTTTGCCGTCGCCGTGCTCGCCGGCTTCGGGCTGGTGCGCATGCTGGCCGACCGTCGCCAGTGGCTCGCGGCTGCGCTCACCGCCGCCGTCGCGATCGAAGTGGCCGCGGTGCCGTGGGATCTCCACGAACCCGATCCGCTGCCCGAGGCGTACCGTCGTCTCGCGAATCTTCCGCGCGGCGGTGTCGTCGAATTCCACTTCCCGTATCGATCGACCGAGCTCTTCCGGCACACGCGCTATATGTTCGACTCGATCTGGCACTGGCAGCCGTTGATCAACGGTTACAGCGACTACATCCCGCAGGACTTCCGCGACATGGCGATCCCGATCAACGGATTCCCGGACGCGGAGTCCTTCCGCATCCTTCGCGCGCATCAGGCCAAATACGTCGTCATACATCTCGACACGTACGGTGACGCTGAGAAGCGGGCGATTCTTCTTGCGCGATTCCCGGCCTATCAGGAGAACCTGCGGCTCATCGTGCGGGATGCGGATACGTTGCTGTATGAAATCGTCAGGTTTCCGGAGTGAGGATCGGAGCCTGAGAACACGTGCAGAGTGGATCCAGGGATGGGCTGGAGCGTTTTCGAGATCGGCGTAGCGTGTTCCGGTGCCCGACCTTTGCGAGCGCCGCGAGGCAGGCCCAGTCGCGCTGCCTTGCGGCAAGCGGCGAGCGGGAGGGCGCCGGAACATGCTACGCCGATCTCGAAAACGGAATAGCCCGCCTACACAACCTTCACGCGGCGTTCGCGCGCCGCCTCCTGCGAAGCAGAAACGGGACGCCCGAAGTGGAGAAGACCATGATCAGCGCCGCCCCGATGAAGGAGAGCGCGAGGGCGGACTCGAGGGGCTGTCCGAGCTGCGTGAAGTAGAACCCGAAGGTCGCTTCGCGAACACCGAACCCGTTGACCGACATCGGGAGCATCTGGACGACCAGCGACATCGGGACCACGATCGCCAGATGGGCCAACGGCACGTGGAGGTTGAGCGCCACCGCGATCGCCCAGTAGAAGCCGACGATCAGCGCCTGGACGACGATGGCGCCGGCGAAGCAGGCCGCCAGTACTTTGGGTTCATCGCGAAACCGCGCGAGCGCGGACGTGAGGCGCTCAAGCCGCTCCTCGACCCACTCCTGGTGAATCGCACGCAGAGGCCGCAACAGCTTCGCGATGCCGTGCGGCAGCAGCACGACGGGCGCGGCGAGCGCGATCGCGGCCGCGAGCGCGCCCCAGAGCAGACCGGGAGCCATCGGCCCGATCGCGGCGCTCATTCGCGCGGCGAGCGTCGCGCCCGACGCCGCGACGAAGACGAGCCCGAGCAGCCCGAGCCCGCGGTCGACGAGCACCACCGTCGTCGCGAGCGTCTTCGAGCCGGCGGGTCCGGCGGTGTCGCGAATTCGGATGACGTCGCCGCCGATGTTCGACGGCAGAAAGTTGTTGAAGAACGTCGCGACGAGAAAAGACTTGAGCCGTGTCGCGAATCGGACTGTGACGTGCTGCGCGTCGAGCAGCAGCCCCCAGCGCCAGGTGCTGACGACGATGCCGATGAAGTAGACGAACAGCGCGGCCGCCAGCCACCCGATCGACGCTGTCCGCGAGAGATGCCAGAGCCGCGCCAGGTCCACGCGCGCAAGCAGCACGGCGAGGAGTCCGCCGCTCACGAGAATCTTGAGGGTCCAGAGAAGGGCGTGACGCCCGCCGCGCGGCTGGGGCCCGCCCGAAGGCTGTTCGTTCATTTCACGTGCGTGAATTCAGCCACGTCGCGCAGCGGCACCGGACGAGGATGCGAGCGGCGTAGTGTAGCATGTAGGCGTCGTGGATCCGCCCGCGCGGCCGGGCCGACGCGCATGCACATCCTGATGATTGCCCCGGAGCCGTTTTTCGAGCCCCGCGGCACGCCGTTCTCGGAATTCCATCGCATCCGTGCACTGACGACGCTGGGACACACGGTGGACCTGGTGACGTATCCGTTCGGCCGGGACGTCGAGATGCCGGGTCTCCGGATCGCGCGCTGTGTCCGTCCGCCGTTCATCCGGCGCGTGAAGATTGGACCGTCCTGGCCGAAAGTCCCGCTCGATCTGTCGCTCTTCTGCACGGCCATGCGGCTGGCGATGACGCGCCGCTACGATGCCGTGCACTCGCACGAGGAAGGCGGCGCGCTCGGCATCCTGATCGCGTGGCTCCTGCGCGTGCCGCACTTGTACGACATGCACTCGAGCCTGCCGCAGCAGATCGCGAACTTCGGATACTCGAACCGCGCGTGGCTGTCGCGCCTGCTGGCCGGCCTCGAACGCCAGATGATCCGCCGCTCGCGGGTCGTCATCGTGATCTGTCCGGAGCTCGAGGACACCGTGAAGGCGGTCGACCCGGACGTCCCGACGGTGCTCATCGAAAACGCGCCGGGTTCGGGAGACCGGCCGACGCCGGGCACGGGCGACGCGGTCCGCCAGGGGCTCGGCCTGGGGCCGGACGTGCCGATCATCATGTACACCGGTACGTTCGAGGCGTACCAGGGACTCGAGCTGCTGTACGAGGCGATGTCGCGCGTGCTCGCCCAGCGGCCCGACGCGAAGCTGGTGCTCGTGGGCGGCGACGTCGAGCAGGTCGAGGCCGCGCGCGCCCGCGTGCAAGCTCTCGGCCTCGGGCAGGCGGTCACCCTTGCCGGTCAGCGGCCGGCCGAAGACATTCCGGCGTACCTCGACGGCGCAACGGTGCTCGTCTCGCCGCGATCGACCGGCACGAACACGCCGCTCAAGATTTACCAGTACCTCCGGTCCGGCCGTCCCATCGTCGCGACGAGGCTGCGCACCCACACGCAGGTTCTCTCCGATGACACCGCGTTTCTTGCCGATCCGACTCCCGACGCGTTTGCGGCCGCGATTCTCGAGGTGCTGACCCGGCCCGACCGGGCCGCCGAAACCGGCGCGCGTGCGCGCGCGCTCGCCGACACGAAATACAGCGACGAGGCGTTCATTGCCCGCACGCAGCAGGCCGTCGGCGCGCTCGTCGATCGATCCCGGCCCGAGACGGCCGGAGGCGTCGCGTGAGCTCGACGATCGAGCCAGATACGGGTGCTCCTCGGGACCATTACAGCTACTCTCATTACGCCAGCCGGGACGTCGCCGAGGGCTTCGACGCGCTGCGGTTTGGCGGACCCATCGGCCAATACCTGCTCGAATGTCAGCAGTCGCTCCTGCGCGACGCGCTGTCTCCGGTGCGCGGCCGGACCGTCCTGGACGTCGGCACGGGCACCGGTCGCGCGGCGATCGGCCTCGCCCAGTCGGGCGCGGCGGTCATCGGCGTGGATGCCTCGCCCGAAATGCTTCGCGTGGCGCGCGCGAAGGCCGCCGACGCGTCGGTCGTCGTACGCGTCGGGCTGGCCGACGCCCATGCGCTGCCGTTCGCCACGGGCAGCGTGGACGCCGTGGTGTGTCTGCGGGTGCTCATGCACGCGATCGACTGGCGGACCTGTGTCGCCGAGCTCTGCCGCGTCGCGCGCTGGCGCGTCGTGGTCGATTTCCCGTCGAGCTCGAGTGCGGCGGCGCTCGAAAGCGGCGCCCGGCGGATCGCGAAGTCGCTCGGCCGGAACGTCGAGGCCTACCGCGTGATCGCCGAGCGTGACGTGCTCGCCGCGTTTCAGGCGCACGGCTTCCATCCGGTCATCGTCCGGCGGCAGTTCGTCCTGCCGATTGCGTTTCACAAAGCGATCGGCCGGCTCGGGTTCACCCGGTCGATCGAGCGCGGGCTCACGGCCGTCGGGCTCTCCCGAATCGCCGGATCGCCGGTCACGCTGGTAGCCGAGCGGTGAAGGCGCTCGTCACGGGAGCCACAGGCTTCACCGGCGGACGTCTGGCGCGGTTTCTCGCCGAGCGTGGCGACGACGTCCGGGGGCTCGTGCGCGATCGCGCCAAAGCCGGCTCGCTCGCCACTGGGTCGATCGAGATCGTCCAGGGCGACCTCACGGATCGCGCGAGTCTCGAGCGCGCCATGGCCGGCGTCGAGGTCGTCTACAACATCGCCGCGCTCTATCGCGAAGCCGGTCTCTCCGCGGCCGCCTATCGCGCGGTCAACGCGACAGCCGTGGGCGAGATCGTGACGCTCGCGAAACGGGCGGGCGTTCGCCGCGTCGTGCACTGCAGCACGGTCGGCGTGCACGGCGACGTCGAGCATCCGCCTGCGGATGAGGACGCGCCAGTGCGTCCGGGCGACGTCTACCAGGAGACCAAGCTCGAAGGCGAGCACGCCGGCACCGAAGCCGCCAGGCGCGCCGGCATGGAGTTCGTGATCGTCCGTCCGAGCGGCATCTACGGTCCGGCGGATCGGCGGCTGTTCAAAGTGTTCGGCGCGGTGGCGCAGCGCCGGTTCCTGATGCTCGGCCGCGGCCGGCATTTCTACCACGTCACCTACATCGACGACCTCTGTGAGGGATTTCGGCTGTGCGCGACGGTGCCGGGTGCCGCGGGCCGGACGTACATCCTGGCGGGTAGCGAGGTCACGACGCTCGCGGAGTTGGTGCGGGTCACGGCGGAGGTCGCGCGCGTGCCGCCCCCGTCGCGGCGGCTGCCCGTCTGGCCCGTCTGGCTGGCGGGAGCCGCCTGCGAGGCGATTTTTACGCCGCTCGGGATGTCGCCACCGTTGTACCGCCGGCGTGTAGACTTCTTCCGCAAGAGCCGCGCGTTCGATATCAGTCGCGCCCGGCGGGAGCTTGGCTTCGAGCCCAAGGTGACACTGCGCGAGGGCATCGGACGCACGCTGGAGTGGTACCGTGAGCAGGGATGGATCTGACATAGCGCCCGCGCGCGATATTCCACGCGCCCAGGATCAGCTCTTTCGCGGGAGCGGCGGGGCGCGCGCTAAATACAGCGCCCTGATCGTCGGCCAGCCCGGCCTGGCGGCGCTCGTCAAGTACGAGCTCGTCGTGCTGTTCACGCAGGGCGTGCCGGGCGCGCTCGGGTTGGCGCTCCGCAAGTCCTGTTACCCGATGCTGCTCGGCAGCTGCGGACGCAACGTTGTCTTCGGCCAGAACGTCGTCCTTCGGCATCCGCACAAAATCCACATCGGCGACAACGTGGTCGTCGACGACAACTGCCTGCTCGACGCCAAGGGCACGACCAACCGCGGCATCCAGATCGGGTCCGGCGTCTTCATCGGCCGTAACACGATCCTGTCCTGCAAGAACGGCGACATCGAGATCGAGCACGGCGCGAACATCGGGTTCAATTGCGAGCTGTTTTCCGCCAGCCGCGTGCGGGTCGGTTCCGACACGCTCATCGCCGCGTACGCGTACCTGGTCGGCGGCGATCACGACTTCGCCGATCACGGGCAGCCAGTGCTGCACCAGCCGCGCCGGTCGGCGGGGATCGACGTCGGCGTCGGCGTCTGGCTGGGCGCGGGCGCGAAGATCCTGGATGGCGTCACGATCGGCGACCGCGCCATCGTCGGCGCGGGCGCCGTCGTCCGCGAACCCGTGCCAGCGGGCGCGACGGCCGTCGGGATTCCCGCGCGACTCATCGTGCGAGCACCCGAGCCTTGAGCTCTGGCCCAGCGTCCTCGTCAGCGGCAGCCGTTGCGGCTCGCCCGGCGTCCTGTCCTCGGCCATGTGTCTTCGGTCTTTCCCTTCGGCCTTCGGCCTTTGGCCTTCGGCCTTTCTGAATGGCGGTCATCACCATCGTCACGTCCGCGCCGCCCCTGACCGAGGGCGGCCACCTCGTCCTCGCACGATCGCTCGAGCGCGCGCTTCTCGAAGCAGGGCACCGGGCCGGGATCGTCACGACGCCGTCGAACCGGTTTGGCCGTCAGGGTCCCGCGTATCTCGCGAACTGGCTGACCGACGTCGGCATGACGGGCTCCGGCGAGCGCGTCGACCAGGTCATCTCGCTACGCTTTCCCAGTTATGCGGTCCGGCATCCGGCGCACGTCTGCTGGCTGGTGCACACGATGCGCGAGTACTACGATCTCTGGGAGCGGTTTTCGTCGAGCATCTCGCCGCAGGGCCGGATCAAGGAGACCGTCCGCCGGACGTTCATCCGCACGGCCGACACCTACTTCTTCAAGCACCACGTGAAGAAGCTGTTCACGATCTCTCGGGCCGTGAGCGATCGGCTGGCGCGATGGAATGGTGTGGCCGGCGAGGTGCTGCACCCGCCGCCGCCGCAGCGGGACTATCGCTGCGACGGCTACGGCGACTATCTGTTCTTCACGTCCCGGCTCTCGCCGCTCAAACGTCCGGAGCTGGTGGTGCGAGCCCTGGCGCAGCCGGAGGCTCGCGGCGCGCGTCTCGTGATCGGCGGCGATGGGGAAGAGCGGCCGCGGCTCGAGCAGCTCGCCCGTGAGCTCGGGCTGAACGGGCGGGTCTCGTTCACAGGTCACCTGACGGAGTCGGCCCTGATCGATCACCTCGCCGCGTGCCGGGCTGTCGTGTTCGTGCCGCAGGGCGAAGATTATGGTTTCGTCACGGTCGAGGCCTTCGCCTCGTCGAAGCCGGTCATCACGTGCACCGACAGCGGCGGTCCGCTGGAATTCGTCCGGCCCGGCGAGAACGGACTGATCTGCACGCCGGAGCCAGCGGCGCTCGCGCGAGCGTGCGCGGAACTGACCGAGAGCCAGAGCTTCGCCGAGCGGCTCGGGATGCAGGGACGACGGGACATCGCGCCCCTTTCGTGGGCGGGCGTCGTCAACAAGCTGGTGATGACCTGACGTGCCGGTCGTCCTCTTCGACGGCGTCTGCAACCTCTGCAACGGTTCGGTGAGGTTCGTCATCGAGCGTGATCCGCGCAAGCACTTTCAGTTCGCCCCTCTGCAGTCCGAGACCGCGACGACGCTGATCGGGGGAACTGCGGGCCCACTCGCGATGCCGGACAGCATCGTCCTCGTGGACGATGGGCGCCTCTACGTGCGGTCGACGGCGGCCCTGCGCATCGCGCGACGCTTGCGATTTCCCTGGCCGATTCTCTGGGTGTTCATGGCCGTCCCGCGGCCTCTCCGTGACTGGGTCTACGACGTGATCGCGCGTTATCGGTACGGGTGGTTCGGCAAGCGCGATACCTGCATGGTTCCGACGAAGGAGATACGGGACAGGTTTCTGGGGACGGGTTAGTTTTCCACAGATTGGCTGGGATCGGGGACAGGTGAGACCAGGTTAGCGCTACCTCCGCCGCGGACGCTAACCCGGTCTCACCTGTCCCCGATCCCAGCCAATCTGTGGAAAACTAACCCGTCCCCGATGTCGTACCGTTCCCCGCTCGAAACCCGCCTCGCGAAGAAGGTCACGCGTGCCATCACCGAATTCGGGCTGATTGAGCACGGCGACCGCGTGATGGTGGGCTTGTCGGGCGGCAAGGACAGCTGGGCGCTCATCCAGATCCTGGACGTCCTCCGCCGGCGCGCGCCCATCGACTTCTCGATCGTCGCCGTCAACGTCAACTCCGGCTACACCGCGTTCCGGCACGACCTCGTGACGAGTGCCTGCGCCGAACGGCAATGGGAATGCCGGGTCGAGCACACGACGATTGGCGCCGTGATGGACGACATCCTCGACGACGGGGACACGCCGTGTTCGTTGTGCGCGCGGCTCAGGCGCGGCGTGCTGTACCGGCTGGCCACAGAGGTGGGCGCGACGAAGATCGCGCTCGGCCATCACCTGGACGATTTCATCGAGACCGTCCTGCTGAACCTGTTTTTCCAGGGGTCGCTCAAAGCGATGCCGGCCCGCCTCGTCTCGGACAACAAGCGGCACATCGTCATCCGGCCGCTGGTGTACGTGACGGAAGCCGAAGCCCGCGCCTACGCGCAGGAGTCGGGCCTGCCGGTGATCGGGTGCTGCTGTCCGGCGTGCGGCGATCTCAGCCTCAAGCGGCAGCGTATCAAGCGGCTCATCGCGGAGTTCGAGGTCGAACATCCGGACATCAAGCACTCGATGATCAAAGCGCTCGGCCACGTCGTCCCCAGTCACTTGCTCGACACCCGGCTCAACCCGGTGGCGGAGGAAACTTGGAACTTGGAACTGAGACCTGAGAACGTGGAACCTCGGGCGTGACCAGGTTACTGGTCCGAATTTCCAGTTCGGAGTTCTAAGGTCTACGTTCTGAGTTCTAGGTTGCAGGTCCTCAGACCCCCATGCGCTCCGTCATCCAACGCGTGTCGCGCGCGTCCGTCTCGGTCGACGGACGCGTCGTCGGGCAAATCGGAGGCGGTCTGCTCGTGTTCGTCGGGGTGGCGAGCGGCGATGAAGCGGCCGATATCGACTACACGGCGTCCAAGATCCGGGAGTTGCGCATCTTCGCCGATGACCAGGGACGCATGAATCGATCGGTCGTGGAGGTGGGCGGCGGCGTGCTGGTGATTTCGCAATTCACGCTGCTCGCCGACGTGCGCAGGGGCCGCCGGCCGGGCTTCGACGGCGCGGCCGCGCCCGAGATCGCGAAGTCGGCGTACGAAGATGTGGTCGCCCGCCTGCGCGGATCCGGTCTGCACGTCGAGACCGGCGTCTTTCAGGCGCACATGCACATCGATCTCGTGAACGACGGTCCGGTCACCATCCTGCTCGACAGCCGGCGCCTGTTTTAGACGGAAGGAGATCTACGTGAAGAGACTCGTGATTGGCATCGTCGCGTCGCTGACCGTGCTCGGCGCGGGCACGCCCGCGTGGGCGCAGTCGCGTCCGCTCGTCACCGAGGACCCGGAAACGGTCCCGGCTGGCAACATTCTGTTCGAGGCGGGCCTCGACTTCCTGGACGACGCCTATTTTCCGGTATCGGGTTTGACCGGCCGGCTTTGGAAAATCGGGACGTTCGGCTTGAGCATTGGTGTGGGTTCAATTGCCGAAGTCCAGATCGACGGCGGGCTCCGGAACCGGCTCATCGTCGAGACCTTCGACCGGTTCGCGCCGCTGGCCGGCATGCTCGACTTCACCGGCGATACCACGAGCGACTTCGTTGACTTCACCGTCGGAACGAAGGTGCGTTTCATGTCCGAGACCTTTCAGCGGCCGGCGATGGCGGTGCGGTTCGCGACGCGGCTCCCGACCGCCTCGAACGAAAGCGGTCTTGGCCTCGACACGACCGACTTCAACTTCGGTCTCTCGATTGCGAAGACGGTTCAGTCCGTCCGCGTCGTCGGCAACTTCGGAATCGGGATTCTGGGCGACCCGACGCGCGGCGATCGCCAGAATGACGTGCTCACCTACGGCGGGTCGGTGGCGCGCGCCGTTGGGTCAGGTGTCGAGATCGTGGGCGAGATCAACGGCCGTTGGAGCACTCGAGAGGGAACGCCGCCCCCCGGCACGGACAGCCGAGCCCTGATGCGCGTTGGCGCGCGCTTCACACACGGCCCGGTCCGCGGCGACGGCGCGCTTATCATCGGCGTCACCGAGCGCGACCCGACCTGGGGCTTCACGGGCGGGATCACCTGGGTGTTCAAGGCGTTTACGGTGCAATGACCTCGGGTTTCGTTTTACGGTTTTCGTAAAACGAAACCCGAGGTCATTTCTCTACGTAACGGAGTCATGCGGATTCTTCTGCAGGACATTCGTTACGGCGTTCGGACGCTCCTCCGGACGCCGGGTTTTACGCTGACGGCTGTCACCGTGCTCGCGCTGGGCATTGGCGTCACGGCCACGGTCTTCAGCCTTGCGAACGCGTTCTTCCTGCGGCCGTTGCCGGTGTCGGACCCGGAAACCATCGTCCGGGTGTACTCCAACCAGCACTCGAATACCCCGTATCGCTCCTATCTCGAGGACCGGGAACGGAATTCGACCCTCGCGGGGTTGGCAGCCTTTCAGATCCAATCATTTGGGATCCGGATCGACGCCGAGACGGAGGCGATATTCGGACAGATCGTGAGCGGTGACTATTTCCCGGTCCTGGGCGTCGCGCCCGCACGCGGACGTCTGCTGGCGCCATCCGACGATCGCACTGACGCCCCTCCTGCTGCCGTCCTGTCGCATGGCTTCTGGAAGCGGCGTTTCACGGCGTCACCGGACGTCATCGGCCGGACGATTGCGCTCAACGACCAGCCGTTCACGATCGTCGGCGTCGGGGCCGAGGGGTTCACGGGGTTGATGACGCCGCTCGCCGTCGATCTCTGGGTCCCGCTGGCTGCAGACGTCCGGCTGCGACCGGCGCTCGATGCGGCCACGCGGCTCGACACGCTCAGCCTCCACATGGTGGGGCGCCTGAAACCGACCGTCGATCGACACCACGCGCAGGCCGACCTCGACACGATTGGCCGGCAGCTCCGGGCATCTGCCGGCCAACCCGGTCAGGGTCAGGCGGTCACGGTCCATGGCAGCGCGGTGCTGCATCCCGAGATCGCGCCAGCGGTCATGGTTTTCCTCTCCGTGCTGATGACGCTCGTCGTGCTCGTGCTGCTCATCGTCTGCGTCAACGTGGCGAATCTCGTCCTGGCGCGGGCTGCCGGTCGGGAAGCAGAACTGGCGATCCGGCAATCGCTTGGCGCCGGCCGAAAACGGCTGATTCGTCAATTGCTCACCGAGAACTTGTTGGTGTCGCTTGCCGGTGCCGCCGGTGGGCTCGCTATCGCGTTCTGGAGCACGCAGCTCTTGATGGCGGTGCAGCTTCCGACGCCGTTCCCGCTTGCGCTCGACCTGTCGCTCGACGTGCGCGTGCTGGCGTTCACGTCGATCGCGGCCGTGGCGGCGACCCTTGCGTTTGGTCTGATGCCGGCGTTGAGCGCGTCGAGAATCGATCTGGTGCGCGCGGTCAAGGGCGTCGGCGGAAATGGGCCGCGCCACGGCCGCCTGCGCTCGGTATTCCTGGTCGCGCAGGTCTCGATGTCGGTGCTGCTGCTCGTGGCCGCGGGACTGTTCGTTCGCAGCAATGACAACGTGCGGTCCGTCGATCCCGGTTTCGATGCTGCGCAGGTTCTGGTCGCGTCGATCGATCTCGAGACCCGCGGCTATTCGGCGGCGCGCGGTCGCGAATTCGTCCGCGCGCTTGCCGAACGTCTGGACGGCGTACCCGGCGTCGTATCGGCGAACGTCGTCGACATCGTGCCGGTCACGCTTTCGAACAGGACGACCGACTTGCTCCGCGATGGCGATGTCGACCCTGCGCCGGGACAACCCCCGCCGACACCACAGATTTATACGAACGCGGTCGGGCCGGGGCACTTCAGAACGCTGGGAATTGCCATGGTCGCCGGCCGCGACTTCACTGAGCGCGATGACGTAGCCGCGCCGCGCGTTGCGATCGTCAACGAAACGCTCGCCCGGCGTTTCTGGCCTGGAAAGAGTGGTCTGGGCCAGCGCCTGCGCCCATTCGGGGCCGGCGCGAACGCCCGCGAGCTCATCGAGATCGTCGGCGTCGTTGCCGACAGCAAATATGTGACGGTCGGCGAAGCCGAGAGGCCGTTCCTCTATCGCCCGTTCGCGCAGGCGTACACACCGCGGCCCACGATGCTCGTGCGGTCCGCCGGCATGCCCGCTTCCGTGCTGCCCGCAATCACACAGGAAGTTCGCGCGCTGGACCCCGGCCTGGCCGTCTTCAACGTGTCGTCGCTCGTGGACGCCACGTCAATCTCTCTGCTGCCGGCGCGGATCGCTGGCGACTTGCTCGCCGCGCTCGGAATCCTGGCCCTCGCACTCGCCGCGCTCGGGATTTACGGCGTACTGTCGTTCGTCGTGCGCACGCGCACGCGCGAGATCGGTCTTCGTGTCGCACTCGGAGCGACACCGGGCGCGGTGACCTTGATGGTCGTGCGTCAGGCGATGATCTGGACTGGCGCCGGAGCGGTCATCGGGATGACGCTGGCGTTCCTGCTGACACGGTTTCTCGACGCGCTCCTGTATGGGATCAGCGCGACAGACCCCGCGACGTTCGGCGGTGTGGCGCTCCTGCTCGTGCTGGTCACGCTCGTCGCGGCCCTCGTGCCGGCCGTTCGTGCGAGCCGTCTCGATCCGCTCGCAGCGTTACGAACGCTATAATCAACGGGCCCAGCGCGAAGGAGTCCAATCCAGTGCGTGCCGTTCGGTCTGTCCTGTTCGGCGGGCTGGCCGTGTCTCTCGCGGCGTGGCCGGAGGCCCGGGCTCCTCAGCAGCCGGTCTTCCGGGGCGGCGTCGAGCTCGTGCAGGTGGACGTCGTCGCGCTCGACGAGGCCGGGCGTCCGGTCCGCGGCCTGACGCGCGACGATTTCACGATCCTCGATCAGAAACGGCCGCAGCGCGTCGCCACGTTCTACGAAGCGCATCACGAACACCCGGCCGACGAGCCCGTCTTTCCACTCGACCTGCGGCTCGACGTCGCCGATAACTCCCTCGCCCAGGCCAGCCGGATCGTCGTCATCGCCGTGGACGATCTGCACATCTCGCCGGGGCAGTCGACCATGGTGCGCGCGCTCGTCCGCCAGGTGATTGCCGAGATCGGCCCGAAGGCGTCGCTGGGCCTTGTCTTCACGAGCGGTTACGCGGGTCAGGAAGTGACCGACGATCGCGCCGAGATCTTCCAGGCGGTCGAAAAGTTCGAGGGACAGCGCCGCGATCCGCGGATGGGCGGCGGAGGCGTCGGCGATGCCGGCTTCTGGGACGACCACGCGCTGTTCAAGACGCTGGCCGACGTCGCGAGGATGCTCGGCGTGGAGGCGGACCGGCGAAAGGCGTTCATTCTGATTTCTCCAGGGCTCCCGATCGACGTCGGCGACATGTTCGACACGATGCAGATGCGACCAGCGCCTCCGGCTCTGGTGCGCGACGAAACGGCGCCTGAGCCGATCAGGCAGGCGTTCGACGACGCCGCGCTGCTCGACATGATGGAGGCCATGCGCCGCGCCAACGTCGCGACGTACGCGATCAGCACGCGGGCGGCGGCCGTGCCGATCGACTCTGGCCGGCTGACTGACGATCTGGTGACGATGCCCGGTCGCCCGGAACGCGAGCCGGGAACCCTGACTGCCGGGCTCCGTTGGGATCACCCGACCAACCGGGCCGAGATTTTCCTGTCCGAAATCGCGCGCGGATCCGGCGGCTTCGCGGTTCTCGACCGCGCGCGTTTCAGCGAAGGACTCGCCCGGCTGGCGGACGACCTCGATCACTACTACATGCTCGGGTTCTACCCCGACGAGGCTGGCAGGAAGTGGCGGGAGCTGCAGGTCCTCGTCAATCGTCCCGGCGTGACGCTGCGGTTCAGGCGCGGCTATCAGCTCGGCGCGGCGACCAAACCGCCGAAGAACAGGGACCCCATGGTGGGCTTCTCGTCCAGCGTCCTGCCGAAAACCGATTTGCCGCTGAAGATGTTCGCGACGGTGCTGCCGTCGCGCAGCCGAACCCCGCGCGTGGCCGTCACGCTCCAGGTTCGCGTGCAGCGTCGACCGATGGTCCAGAGCGACGGGACGCTGCGAGACGTGTTGAAGATCACGTCGCTCGCCGTCGATCCCGTCAAGCGCAAAGTCGCCAAGGCGATCGCGCGCGAGCGGCGGGTGATGTTGAAGCCGAAGCCGGGTTCCCGGGAGGACCCTGAGATCACGTATCAGATCGCGTCGGAGTGGGACCTGCCGCCCGGCCGGTATCAACTGCGGACGTCGGCCCACAGCGCGAAGATGAACCAGGGTGGCAGCGTCTACCTGATGGTCGATGTGCCTGACTTCTCGAAGGCACCGGTGGCGTTGACGGGGCTGGTGGTCGGATATGCGGATGCCAAGCGGCCGGCCGTATCGATGACGAGCGTCGAACGCGCGGTGCTGCCGTTCGAGCCTGTGCTCGAACGCGTCTTTACCGAGCGCGATGTGCTTCGGATCTGCTACGGCGTCTGGCGCCCGAGCCTGGGCCACGCGGCGGTGACCGGCATCGAAATCCTCGACGATCGAGGCACGGTGATGCGATCGATCCACCGCCAGGTGCCACCGATGACACCAGGGCTCGTGGATGTGCCGATGCCGTTGAACGATCTGCGCCCGGGTGCTTATCGGCTTCGCGTCGCGGCGGTAGCCGGATCCACCGAGGTCACTCGGGAGATCGGATTCCTGGTGAAATGACCTCCGAGGTCATTTTACGAACTACGTAAGAAGACCCCGGAGGTATTGGCCACTTCCTCCGTCCGTTCCGCGTGGGACCAGCCGAGTGTTTGCGACATCACCTCGGCCGCGTGCTCGAGTGCGTCCTGCCCGGGATGACCGCCGGCGCCGAGCGGCGTCCGCCGGAGCACCGCGTCCGCCAATCGGAGGGCGTCGGCTCGCTCGGCGGCGTACGCGATCTCACCCGTGAGTACTGGTGACTGAGGCGTGATCCGATTCAGACGATTGCGGTCGGCCGCGTACCGCACCACGTCCGACGCCTCGGTCCCGTACCACCCGGTGAGATGGTCGATGACGTCGCGGTCGAGCTCCACGCCAAGGCTCCGCAACGTCTCGACGAGGCGGCCCTCGACGTCGGCGATCCCCGCGTGTGGCAGCGGTTCGGCGGCGGTTCGCGACCGTCGATGATGCCCGCCCAGCATCTGGCAGGCGAGCGTGACCGCGCGCTCGGCCGCCCATCGCGCGGTCGTGTATTTCACGCCGACGAGCGAAACGAGCTTCAACCCTCCGGCCTCGTGCCGCGAGATGGCCGGCTCCGAAAGCAGGTCAGCGGTCCGTCCACGGGTCACCGCCGGCACGAGCCCGTAGTGGAGCAACCGGATGTCCTGCCGCTTCGCGCTGAGCCGTGGGAATGCCGTGTTTGCGTCGGCGAGAAACGCGTCGATCGCATGCTCGGGCGGTCGGTCCTCGTGGCCGTTCACGGGCTCCTGGGACTGGTGCGTGCCGACCAGCACGTAGCCCTGCGACGGAACCGCCGTGAGCATGCGTCCCGACGAATCGGGCGCCGCCGTCGCGATGTCGCGTGCGGGCCGATCGAGCAGCATGTTCATCGCCCGGAGGAGCGGCGGCGCGCTCTGCACGCCGAACGACGCAAGGACGGCTCCCACGTTGCTCCCGGTGGCGACGATGATCGCTTTCGCATCGAGGATGGCGTCGTTTCCGGTGACGAGATCGCGCACGCGGACGCCGCCGGAGTCACCTGGGCCCAGCGCCTCCACGTAGTTCATGAGCCGGGCGCCCGCCTCGCGCGCGGCGAGCGCGACGGTCCAGGTCAGCCGATCCGGATGGAGGATCTGATAGTCGTACCAGACCGCGCCGCCCGACAGGCCGCGCTCGTTCACGCCGAGAAACAGTCTCTTCGTCGCCGCCGCGGACTCCAGCTTCGCCCTCGGCAGGTGCAACTCCGGCGAGACGCCGGCGTTGCGCTTGCGGCCGACGATGTCATAGAGCGCGAACCCCAGACGCACGGCGGTCCGCGATCGCTTCGTCCAGCCGGACGTGGCAACGAGGAACGGCAACGGCCGCAGCAGGTGCGGCGCGATCCGCGCCCACGTACGGCGCTCGGCGATCTGTTGGCGCACCTTCCGGAGGCTGACGGTCTGCATCGCGCGCAGGCCGCCATGGAGTGTCCGCTGATGGTTGAACGAGAGTCCGCTCCCGAAGTCCGACCGATCGACGAGGGCGACCGAGAGCCCTCGCGTGGCGGCGTCGTACGCCGCGAAGAGTCCATGGATCCCGCCGCCAATCACGAGCACGTCGTACTTCGCTCGAATGAGCGCGTCGAAGTCTCTCGGCATGGGCTGGGTCACCTATAGTATTCGGCCGTGGCGACGTCGGGGGCAGTCCGGAAGTACTGGAACACGCACATCCACGACCTCGAGATCAGCCGGCACCCGCCGGGCAGTCCCGGGTTCTTCAGCGATTTGGATGTCTATCATTTCGAGAAACTGCACCACCTGCTCCGGCTCGTCGATTTCACCGCTTGGAGGGACCGCGCCGTATTAGACGTGGGGTGCGGCGCCGGGGTTGAGGTGGTCCGGTTCGCCAGGGGAGGCGCCCAGGTGGTGGGCCTCGATCTGGCGGACAGCGCGGCGGCCCTCGCGCGCCAGAACTTGCACCAGCAGGGAGTCCCCGCCGGCGTGCTGACAGGCGATGGCCAGGCGCTGCCGTTTCCCGATAACCGGTTCGATTTCGTCTATGCGCATGGCGTCGTCCAGTACGCGGCCGACGACCGCCGCGTCGTCGCCGAATGCCGCCGGGTGCTGCGGCCCGGCGGCCTGGCGATGTTCCAGGTCTACAACCGCGTGTCGTGGCTGCACTTGCTCTCCAAAATCATGAAGGTGCCGCTCGAACACGAAGACGCGCCCGTCCTGCGGCGGTATTCGATCGCGGAGTTCCGCGCGCTGTGCGGCGAGTTCACGTCGGTCGAGATCGTGCCGGAGCGCTTTCCGGTCAGGAGCCGTCTGCACAAAGGCTGGAAAGGCGCGCTCTACAACGCCGCGTTCGTCAGCACGTTCAACGCGCTCCCGCGCGCCTGGGTCCGCCGATTCGGATGGCACCTGCTCGCGTTCTGCATAAAGTGATGGGAACTCCTGTGCGTGACTCAATCACCCTCATCAAGGCCCACGCCTACGGTAACGATTTCCTCCTCGTCTCGGCAGCTGCCGTCAGCGGCGTGATGGATCTGCCCGCATTGGCCCGGCGTGCCTGCGATCGGCACACCGGCGTCGGGGCCGACGGATTCATGGTGCTCGCCGAAAACGGCGAGGGTGCGCGAACGCGGCTCTTCAACGCGGACGGCAGCTTCTCGGAGCTCTCCGGCAACGGCGTGCGGTGCGCCGCCGCCTGGATCGCCGACTCGCGCAAGCACAAGATGCAGCGGACGACCGTGATCGGCACGGATGCCGGGTCGAAGGAGCTGACGCTGCTCGAGCGCGCGGGCAAGCGCTACACGTTCCGCGCGGCGATGGGAGCGGTCGCGGATCTGCGCGAGGCACAGATCGAAGTGAGCGGGCAGACGGTGACGGCCGCGGTGATGCGCGTCGGGAATCCGCAATGTGTCGTGATTGGGCCGGCGACCGAGGAGCGACTGCAGACGATCGCGGCGGGGCTCTCCGTTCATCCGTTTTTCCCGGAAGGCACCAACGTCGAGCTCGTCGAGGTCGAAGATCCCGATCGGCTTCGCATCCTCATCTGGGAGCGGGGCGTCGGCCCGACGATGGCGTCGGGGACGGGTGCGTGCGCGGCGGCGATTGCCGCGGCCTCCTATGGCGGCGCGAATCGATCGGTCGAGGTGGTCTCACCGGGCGGCTCCCAACGCGTCACCTGGGGCAGTGACGGTCTCTGGCTCACCGGATGGGCCGAAGTCGTGGCCCAGGTCGAGTGGTGGCCGTAATGCGGCGGACGCACGAAGCCGCCGAAGCGGTCGAGACCTTTTCACCCGCCGAAGAGCAGTTCAATCGGCGGCGCCAGACCGTCGGCCTGATCGCCGGGCCTCTGCTGTTTCTGGCCATCCTGTTGATCCCGGCGCCGGGACTGAGCGTGCCCGCGCACCGGCTTGCCGCCGTGCTCGTCCTGATGATCGTCCTCTGGATGACCGAGGCGCTGCCGCTCGCCGTCACCGCGCTCGTGGGACCGGCCCTCGCCGTGGTGCTCGGCGTCGGCACGGCCGCGACCGTCTTCGCGCCGTTCGCCGACCCGATCATTTTTCTCTTCATCGGGAGCTTCATCCTGGCCGAGGCGATGTTCGTCCATCGGCTCGACCGGCGGCTGGCGTTCACCGCCCTGGCTTCCAAACGCGTGGGCGCCAGCGGATTTCGGCTCGTCGCCGTGTACGCAAGCGTCACCTGCGTCCTCTCGATGTGGATGAGCAACACGGCCACCACCGCGATGATGTTCCCGCTCGGACTCGCCGTGCTCTCGGAGCTCGGGCGCGAGCGCAAGAACGACCGAGCGTTTCAACAATACGCGATGGCGATGATGCTCGCGACCTCCTTCGCGGCGTCCATCGGCGGCATGGGCACACCCGTCGGCACGCCGCCGAACCTGATTGGCGTCGCGCACCTGCGCGAGACCGCCGGCATCCCGATCACGTTCGCCGGCTGGATGTCGATCGGCGTGCCCGTCATGGTCGTGATGATGCTGTTCGTCATCGCCTGGCTCCTGCTGCCGCGCGCGCGGCACATCCGGTTGAGCCCCGAGTCCGTCCGCGCGGTCTCAAACGAGCTCCAACGTCTGGGCCGGATCACGATCGGCGAGCGCAACGTGATCATCGCGTTTTCGCTCACGGTGTTCTTGTGGGTGCTGCCGGGAATCCTGAGCCTCTGGTTCGGCGAGACGCACGCCGTGACCCGGCAATACAACCGCATCTTTCCGGAATCGATTGCCGCGATCCTCGGGGCGCTGCTTCTGTTCCTGATGCCGATCAGCTGGCGCGCGCGCAGGTTCACGATGACCTGGGAGGAAGCGTCGCGGATCGACTGGGGTGTCGTGCTCCTGTTCGGCGGCGGGCTCGCGATGGGGAAGCTGGCCGAGTCGACCGGTCTGTCCGCGGCCATGGGGCACTGGGTCGCCGATCGTTTTCCCGGGATGGGGAGCGCCGGCCTGACGATTCTCTTCACCGCCCTTGCGGTGGTGATGTCGGAAACCGCCTCGAACACCGCCGCCGCGAACATCGTCGTGCCGACGGCCATCGCGGTCGCCAGGGCGGCCGGCGTGTCGCCCCTCGAGCCCGCGCTCGGCGCCACGCTCGGCGCCAGCATGGGGTTCATGATGCCGATTTCCACGCCGCCGAACGCCATCGTCTACAGCAGCGGCTACATTCCGCTCGGCACGATGATGCGCAACGGCATCGTGCTCGACATCGTCGGCTACTTCATCATCGTGTCGGCCGTGCTGGGGTTGAGCTGGCTGGTTGTCTGAACGGGAGCGAAGGCTCAGAGGCGAGACCGTTTTCCAGATCGGTGTAGCGTGTTCCGTCGCCCTCCCGCTCGCCGCTTGCCGCAAGGCAGCGTGATTGGCCGCCTCCGCTGAAGCTACGGCGTGCCAAGGGGCCTGCCACGCGCCAGGCGGCGCGTGTACGAGAAGTCGCGCTCGCAAACGTCGGGCTCCGGAACACGCTCACCGATCCGGAACGCAGTCGAGTCCGCGGTGACGCGACGAGATTCCAGACGATCGTAGAACTTAGTCGCAGCGTCTTCGCGGATCGTGTCGACGTTCCCAATCGAGCCAGGTCCGTCTAACAGCAACCCTTGGGCCTGGGCCTTGGGCCTTGGACCTGTGGCCTTCGGCTCAGCAACCTACTAGCGGCCTCGCCGAGTTGGAGCCGCTGGTGGCGACGCGAGCTCGCGGCGGAGCGTCTCAACAGGCGGCGTCAGCAGCGTGATCGTCCCGCGATAGTCCTGCTTGCCCAGCCGTGTGCGCGCTTCTTGCAAGAGACCGGGTCCGGACTTGGTGACGGCCCGGAGCCGCTCCGCTGATGGTGCGGACGGACGTGGACCTGCGCTTCCGGCGAGCCTGGCTTCGGCCCGTTTGAGCAGAACCTCGAGCTCCGTGGCGAGGCGTTCGGCCTGGCTGCGTGCCGCGGCCTTCCCGTTGCTCGCCTGTTTGGCGGCTTCGAAGGCGCGATCGCGCGCGTCGATGGCGTAGTTCAGGGCGAGGCGGTAGTCGCCTCGGGCGACGGCCTCGTCGTAGTGCTGCAGCGCTTCCTCGGCAGCCTGAAACGGAGCCGGAGCGTACGTCGCGGCCTCGGCGGCCCGCGCCGCGGCGAGCGCGCCGTCGGCCTGGTGGCGTTCCTTCGTCGGAGGCTCGGCGCACGCGCCGGCCAGCACGATCAGTACGAGCCCGGCGCGGACGAGACCTGACCAGCCTGGCTCGCCGAAGCGCGGGACGGGCGACGGCGGCCTCGAGGGAAGGGGACGAATCCTCAAGAGCCGCAGTATAGCGTGGCGGTCCGGCGCGACGAGGCCGCGGACCAGGACGGAGATGATGGACGAGGTGGCGCCGCGGGATCGCCCGCGCGAAAAACTGGAGCGTGGCGGCGTCATCGCGCTTGGCGACAACGAGCTGCTGTCGATCGTCCTCGGCCATGGCATGCGGGGCGCGAGTGCGCTGGCGATCGCCAACCGTCTCCTCGCCGCGTCGGGCGGAACGCATGGGCTGACGCGCCTGTCGACGGACCACCTGACGAAGGTGCCGGGCGTCGGCCCCGTGCTGGCGAGCCGCGTCCAGGCGGCCGTCGAGCTCGGCAGACGGACGCTGCTGCTCTCCCCGCGCGCGAGACCGCGCTTCGTGACACCGCGCGACGCGGCGGCGTTCCTCCTGCCGCAATTCGGCGCGCATCCGGTCGAACGCTTCGGCGTGTTGATGCTCGACACCCGCCACCGCCTCATCCGCACGCTGCTGATTTCGGTCGGGACCGCCGATGCCAGCCTCGCACATCCACGTGAGGTGTTCCGGGAAGCCACGATCGGCGGCGCGGCGGCCGTCGTGCTGTTCCACAATCACCCGTCCGGCGATCCGAGACCGAGCGAAGACGATCTGGAACTCACGCGAAGGCTCGTCGCCGCCGGGCAGGTGCTCGGCATCGACGTGGTCGATCATGTCATCCTTGCGGATACGCACTACTGTTCGATGAAGGAGTCGGGGTGGCTCTCATGGCGCGGGTGATGTACTTCGATTGTTTTGCGGGCGCGGCGGGCGACATGGTGCTCGGCGCGTTTCTCGATGCCGGGCTGCCGCTCGACGCTTTGCAGCAGGCGCTGGGCAGCCTCGGGGTCGGACATGAGCTGAAGGCCAGAAAAGTGCTCCGCGCGGACATCAGCGCGACGCACATCGAGCTGGTGGCGGGCACCGGCCACGACGCCGATCATCAGCACGCGCCTCCGGGCGCGAAACACGACCATGGGCACGACACGCATCATCATCCCCACGGGCATCCGCACCACCACGAACCCCACCAGCACGATCATCGCCACGCCGGGCACGATCAGCCGCACAGTCATGGGCACCGCTCGCTGGCCGACATCTCGAAGCTCATCGGCCAGTCGGCGTTGTCGGCCTCTGGCAAGGAGCGGGCGGTCGATCTCTTTCGCCGGATCGGCGAAGCCGAGGCCGCAATCCACCAGATGTCGATCGACGAGGTCCACCTGCACGAGGTCGGGGCCGTCGACTCGATCGTCGACATCGTCGGCGCGGTGTTCGGGTTCGAGTGGTTCGGCATCGACGATGTCGTCGCGTCGCCGTTGAACCTGGGTGCGGGCATGGTGGAGATGGCGCACGGCGTTTTTCCCGTGCCTGCGCCGGCCACGCTGCGGCTCCTGCAGGGCGTGCCGGTGTACAGCACCGGCATTCAGTCCGAGCTGGTCACGCCCACCGGGGCGCTCCTGATTTCGTCCTACGCGAAATCGTACGGGCCGATCCCGGCGATGGCGGTGGATCGAATCGGCTACGGCGCGGGAACGCGGGAGCTCGGCAAGGTCCCGAACGTGCTCCGCGTGGTGATCGGCGAGCGGGCGGCGGCAGCAGAGGCGCCAGCCGGCGCCGACGCGGCCGAAAAAATCGTCCAGCTCGAATGCGAGATCGACGACATGAGCCCGCAGCTGTTCGGCCCGGTCTCCGATCAGCTGTTCGCGGCCGGCGCGCTCGATGTCTTCATGACGCCGGCCCAGATGAAGAAGGGCCGGCCCGGCACGCTGCTCACGGTCCTCGCGCCGCCCGACAAGCGCGGCACGATCTGCGACGTCGTGTTCCGCGAGACGACGACGCTGGGCGTGCGGTTTCAGGAGATGTGGCGCGAGGCGCTCGATCGGAAGTGGGTCGACGTCCAGGTGAGGGGCGGCACGGTCCGGATCAAAGTCGCCAGCCGGCGGGGCGAGGTGGTCAACGCCTCGCCGGAGTTCGAGGACTGCCTGCGCGTCGCGGCCGCGACCGGCCGGCCCGTGAAGGTGGTGCAAGCAGAGGCCCTGCGGGCGTGGGGGAAATGACCTCCGAGGTCATTTTCCCAGCCACCATAAAATGACCTCGGAGGTCATTTCTGCGCTTCTACCTCACGACCGCCATCGACTACGTCAACAACCGGCCGCATCTCGGGACCGCGTACGAGAAGATCGCCGCCGACGTCATCGCCCGCTACAAGCGGCTGGCGGGGTTCGATGTCCGCTTCGTGATGGGCAATGACGAGCACTCGCAGAACGTCTTCCGCAAAGCGCGTGAGCTGAACCTCGACCCGCTCGCCTACTGCGACCGGATGGAGGTGGAGTTCCGTGCCGTCTGGGCACGCCTGCACATTTCCTTCGACGACTTCATCCGGACGACCGAGCGCCGCCACGTGCGCGCGGTGCAGACACTGCTCGAACGGTCGCGGGACGCAGGCGACATCTACGAGGGCGTGTACGAAGGCTGGTACTGCGTTTCGTGCGAAGCGTTCAAGCAGGAGAAGGATCTCGTCGATGGCCTGTGCCCGATCCATCAGCGGAAACCCGAGTGGATCAAGGAGCGCAACCATTTCTTCCGCCTGTCGGCGTACGGCGATCGGCTCCGGAAGCTCTACGAGGCGCATCCCGAATTCGTCGTGCCCGACACACGACGGAACGAGATGCTCCGGCTGCTCGAGAGCGGACTCGAGGACATTTCGGTCAGCCGTGCCGGGCAGGCGTGGGGCATTCCCGTCCCCTTCGATCCGTCGAGTGTCGTCTACGTCTGGTACGACGCCCTGATCAACTACGCGGCGGCGGTCGGATATGGCTGCGACCAGGCGCTCTTCGATACGTGGTGGCCGGCCGATCTCCATCTCGTGGGCAAAGACATCACCCGGTTCCACTGCGTCGTCTGGCCCGCCATGCTGATGAGCGCGGGCCTCGAGCCGCCGCGTCAGGTGTTCGGCCATGGCTGGGTGCTGACGAAGGGGCAGAAGCTCAGCAAGTCGCTGGGCAATGTGCTCGACCCCCTGGACGCCGCCGACAGGTTCGGACCCGATCCGCTGCGGCTGTATCTGGTGAAAGAGATCGTGTTCGGGTCGGATGGCGATTTCAGCTGGGAGCGGTTCGAGGAGAAATACAACGTCGATCTGGCGAACAACCTCGGCAATCTCGTCAATCGGGTCACGGCCATGGCGGAGCGGTACCGAAGCGGCCGCCTCGCGGGAACGTCGACGAACGAAGCCGTGACGACCCTCGCGGCCGGTTGCGTGAAGGACTATCGCGAGGCCATGGATCGCGTCGCGCTCGACGTCGCGTTCCGGCACGCGTTCCGGCTCGTGGACACGGTGAACGAATACATCGCCGCCAGCGAGCCGTGGTCGCTCGCCAAACGGGATGACGGGCAGCGCGCGCTCGACGAGGTGCTCTGGACGTCAGCCGAGGCGCTCCGGGTCGCGGCCGTGTTGCTGGGGCCCGCGATGCCCGGCTCGTCGGAGGAGATTCAGACGCGCGTCGGTGCGCCGGCCTCGGGGGCGGAGCGCCGCCTCGATCGCGACGCGTCGCTGACGACGACCGGTGAACGCATGTTGCAACGCAAGGAGGCCATGTGGCCTCGCCTCGAAGCCGAAGACGACTCGACCGCTGTTTCCATCAAGGAGCCCAGAGTGACCGATCAACCGAAGGCGGACGCCGGCGCGCCACCCGCCGCATCCTCGCCGGCAGCACCCGTTTCCGCGCCCGCCGCGGCGCCCGCTGCCGACAATCGCATCACGATCGACGAGTTCATGAAGATCGACCTGCGGGTGGCCCGCGTGACCGCGGCCGAACGTGTGCCGAATTCGAAGAAGCTCATCAAGCTGAGCATCGATCTCGGCACCGAGCAGCGTACGCTCGTGGCCGGCATCGCCGAAGCGTACGAAGCCGACGCGCTCGTCGGCCGTCACGTCGCCGTCGTGGCGAACCTCAAGCCGGCGAAGCTGATGGGCATCGAATCGAACGGGATGGTCCTCGCGGCGAGCCCCGAAGGGGGCAAGCCGATCCTCGTCTCGTTCGACACGCCGCCGGAGCCGAATACAAGAGTGCGGTGAAAAGAGAGCGGTGTCGGTACGGCGGGGTCTGAGCGCTCGTCGGTACGGCGGGTACGACGGGTACCTGGAGCGAACTGACGCTGGCCATCTTTCTTAACCAAAAAAAGATGACAAGCGCCAGTCGGTTCCGCGGACCCGCCGTACCCGTCGTACCGACGTTGCTTTTCAGGAGTGTTTTTTGATCGACTCTCATTGCCATCTCGCCGACGAAGCATTCACGCCCGACCTCGACGCCGTCGTCGCGCGCGCGCAGGCGGCTGGCGTCTCCGCGGCGATGTGCATTCTGTCGGCGGACGAGCCCGAGGAAGTCGCGCGCGCCGAGGACGTCAAGCGTGCGTGGCCGGCCGCCGTGTTCTCCGCGGCCGTGCATCCCCACCGGACCGCTGCGTACGCCGGGCGGGCATTCGACGCGGCCGCCGAGACGCGGTCGGCGGTGCTGACCACGCACGCCGTCGCCGTCGGCGAGATTGGCCTCGACTATCACTACGATTTCTCACCGCGGGCCGTGCAGCGCGACGTGTTCGCCGCCCAGATTTCGCTCGCCCTTGAACTGGATAAGCCGGTTGTCATCCACACCCGGGAGGCCACCGACGACACCTTCGCCGTTCTACGCGAGGCCGGCCGGGGCCAGGTCCGCGGCGTCATGCACTGTTTCAGCGGATCGATTGAGGATGCCCGCCGCGCGCTGGAGATCGGCTTCTACATCTCCCTGGCGGGCATGCTGACCTTTCCGAAAGCCGGCGCCCTTCGGGAGGTCGCCGCGTTCGTGCCTGACGATCGTCTGCTGGTCGAAACCGACGCGCCGTTCCTGGCGCCGGTGCCGCACCGCGGCAAGCGAAACGAGCCGGCGTGGGTGGCCGAGACCGTCAGGCAACTGGCGACTTTGCGATCGCAAGCGTTCGAGCAAATGCGCGCATGCGTGGCCGCGAATTTCGACGCGTTCATCGGTCCGCGCGTTGACACTCCAGCGAAACCTATGGTCTGATGCCCGCAGGTTTTGTCGCGTGAGCCTTCAGGCGAGACCAATTCCCGTGAATACCTCCGCGGCATCCGTTCCGGGTCTCGCCGAGATCTTCGAGCCCGTGCGCGACGCGCTGGCCCGTGTCGAGCGCGAGTTCGCCCGCCATCTCGAATCGCGTGTCGAGCTGATTCCGCAGATGGGCAAATACGTCCAGATGAGCGGCGGCAAGCGCGTGCGCCCGGCCGTCCTGCTCATGGCCGCGCGCCTCTGCGGGTACACCGGTGAGCGAGCCGTCCTGAACGCGGCCGTCGTGGAGTTCATCCACACGGCGACGCTCGTGCACGACGACATCATCGACGGCGCGCACACGCGGCGCGGCCGGCTGACCGCGCATTCGCGATGGGGCAGCGACCTCACCGTGCTGCTGGGCGACTACCTCTACATCCGGTCCATGGCGATGGCCCTGACGCAGGACACCCTCGAGGTCGTCCGGCTGCTGTGCGATGTCACCCTGCGGATGATCGAAGGCGAGCTGTACCAGCTCACCAAGACCGGCGACGCGGCCATTACCGAGGACGAGCACCTCGAGATCATCCGCCGCAAGACGGCCTTCCTGTTTTCGGGCTGCGCGGAAATCGGCGGGCTGCTCGGCGAGTGCACGGCCGATCAGCGCACCGCGCTGCGGGAATACGGCTTCAACCTGGGCATCGCCTTTCAGATCGTCGACGACGTGCTGGACTACACGGCGGAGGAGTCGAGGCTCGGCAAACCGATCGGCGGAGACCTGCGCGAGGGCAAGGTCACCTTGCCGGTCATCCTGCTGCTCCAGCGCACCGGTCCCGACGTCGCCGCCATGATCCAGGACGTGGTGGCCAATGGGGTCATCTCGCCGGACACCTGGCGGACCATCAAGGACCTGCTCGCGCGCCACGGCGCCGTCGAGACCGCGTTCGAACGCGCCGTCGGCTACGCCGAGCGCGCCAAGGAGCACCTCACGTCGGCGTTTCCGCCATCGACCGAGCGCGACGGTCTCCTCGCGCTCACGGACTACGTGCTCAGCAGAGACCGCTGAGGGCTTGGACAGGAGAGCTCGCAAGGCTCAAAGGCCCGAAGGCGTGTCCGCCCCAGAACGCATCGCCGAGCTCCGCGCGCTCATCCGCTACCACGAAGAGCGCTACTACGTTCAAGACAACCCGGAGATTTCCGACGCCGAGTTCGACGCGCTCATGCGCGAGCTGGCGGGGCTCGAGGCGGCGCATCCCGAGCTCGTCGACCCCGATTCGCCGACCCGGCGCGTCGGCGGGCGGGTCGCGGAGGGGTTCGAGACCGTCGAGCATCTCGCGCCGATGCTCAGCCTCGAAAACGCCTACAACGAAGACGAGCTGCGCGAGTTTCACGCGCGGATCTGCCGGTCGCTGGACCGGCCGGTCGACGCGCCGCTCGTGTACGTCGCCGAGCTCAAAATCGATGGCGTCAGCCTGGCGCTGACCTACGAACGCGGCCGGCTCGTCCGCGGCGTCACGCGCGGTGACGGGATTCGTGGCGAAAACGTCACCTCCAACGTGCGCGTGATCAAAGCGATTCCGGCGTCGCTCCCGGGTCCGGCGCCGGACCGGGTCGAGATTCGCGGCGAGATTTATCTTCCCCGGTCGGTGTTCCTGAAGATGAACGACGAACGCGAGCAGGCCGGGCTGCCGCTCTTCGCGAACCCGCGGAACGCGGCGGCCGGCGCGCTTCGAACGCTCGATTCCCGCGCGGTGGCCAGGCGCGGCCTGAGCGCGTACACGTACCAGATCCTCATGCCCTCCGGAATGGACTCTCCGGTCGCGACGCACAGCGAGGCGCTTCGCCAGCTGCAGGCCTGGGGATGCCCGGTGGAGCCGAACTGGAGGACCTGCGAGGGGCTCGATGCCCTTGTGGAGTTCTGCCGGCGCTGGCGCGACGAGCGCCGCGTGCTCGAATTCGAAACCGACGGCGTCGTGATCAAGCTCGACGATCTGGCGCTTCGGCGGCAGCTCGGAACGACCGCCAAGTTCCCGCGATGGGCCGTCGCCTTCAAGTTTCCCGCCGAACAGGCCGTCACCAGGCTGAAGGAGATCAAGACGAACGTCGGCCGGACCGGTGCCGTCACGCCGTACGCGGTGCTCGAGCCCGTGCGCCTCAGCGGGACCATGGTGCAGATGGCGACGCTCCACAACGAGCAGGAGGTGGCGCGGCGCGACATCCGGGAGGGCGACTACGTCCGGATCGAAAAAGGCGGCGACATCATTCCGAAAGTGCTCGGACCGGTGCTCGAGAAGCGCGAAGGCGACCCGCCGAAGTGGCGGATGCCCGCGGCCTGTCCCTTCTGCGGCAGCACGCTCGTGAAGCCGGAGGAGGAAGTCGTCTGGCGCTGCGAAAACGCGTCGTGCCCGGCGCGAATCCGGCGCGGGCTCGAACACTTCGCGTCCAGACGTGCGATGGACATCGAGGGCCTTGGCGAGTCGCTCGTGGACCAGCTCGTGACGACGGGCCTCGTCGCGCGACTACGCCGATGTGTACGCGTTGACGGTGGACCGCGTCGCCGCGCTCGACCGCATGGGAAAGAAATCAGCGGCGAACCTGATCGCGCAAATCGACGCCAGCCGCAACCGCGAGCTCGCGCGACTGCTGCACGCGATCGGGATCCGGCACGTCGGCGAAGGCGGCGCGCGGGCGCTGGCGCGCGCGTTTCGATCGATGGCGGCGCTGCGGGCCGCGTCAGTCGAAGCCCTGCAGGTCGTCTCCGACATCGGACCGGTGGTGGCAAAGGCGGTCAGAACGTTTCTCGACGAGCCGACGAACGCCGCGCTCATCGATCGGCTCGCGGCCGCCGGCGTGCGGATGGAAGACGAGCCCGGCCCTGAACCTGCGATCGGCGAGACACCGCTCGCCGGTCAGACGTTCGTGATCACCGGCACGCTCGACACGATGAGCCGCGACGACGCCGAACAGGCGATCGTCCGCCTCGGGGGCAAAGTGAGCGGGTCCATCAGCCGAAAAACCAGTGGGATCATCGTCGGCCGCGACGCCGGCAGCAAGCTCGACAAAGCCCGATCGCTTGGAATCCGCGAGCTCGATGAGGCCGCATTCCTGGCTCTTATAATGAGGAAAGAGACTTGATGCTTGTGATCTTCTTGGGCCTTCGGCCTTTAGCCTTGGGCCTTCCCAAATGACGCGCCAAACCGTCGGCTACGTCGCGCTCACGGCCGTCGTGAGCTTTCTGCTGGGCGTCGTCGCGACCGGCACGCGCCCCGGCCGTCCGACAGACGTGCTCCCGTTGCGCCCGGGCGCGGAAGCAACCAAGCCGATCACGGTTTCGTCAGACGCGGCGGCGCCCGCCGAGGGATCGGGCAGCTCGTCGATTGATTTCGCGGCCGTCGCCGCGAAAATGAATGCGGCGGTCGTCAACGTCGACGCCGCGTCGCGCGGCACCGACACGCGCGGGCGATCGGCGCCGAGGTGGCGGCGCGATCTGGGCGACGACCCGGGCGCACCGCACGAAGGTTCCGGCAGCGGCTTCATCATCGACGCGGCCGGCGACATCCTGACCAACTATCACGTCGTCGAAGGCGCCGACCGGATCACGGTGACCCTTGGCGACGGCCGTGTGTTCAAGGCCGAGCTCGTCGGCATCGACCCGGCCATCGACGTCGCGTTGCTGCGAATCCCGGTGACCGGCTCGGTGCCCGTGGCGCCGCTTGGCGATTCCGACACGCTGCGCGTGGGCGAGTGGGTCTGCGCCATCGGCAACCCGCTCGGGTACGTGCATTCGGTCACGGTCGGTGTCGTCAGCTTTCTGGGACGGAAGCTGTTCGATCCGAGCCTCGACGCGTTCATCCAGACCGACGCGGCCATCAGTTTCGGCAACAGCGGCGGGCCGCTGATCAACAGCCGCGGGCAGGTCGTCGGGATGACGACCGCGATCAGCGCGCAGGCGTCGAACATCGGCTTTGCGATTCCGATCGCCCAGGTCGTGGCCGTGCTTCCGCAGCTTCGCGAGAACGGACGCGTGGCGCGCGGCTATATCGGCGTGGGCCTCACGGACCTGACGCCCGGGCTGCACCGCGCGCTGGGCCTCGAGCCGGAGCGCGGCGCGCTCGTTCAGGACGTCATGCCGGAGACGTCGGCCGAGCGCGCGGGTCTGCGCCCGTACGACGTCATCATCGGCGCCGACCACCGGCCGATCCGCTCCGACGAGGATCTCGATCCGGTACATCGCCGGCCGGCAGCCGGGTTCCCAGGCCATGCTCGAGATCTGGCGCGACGGCAGCGCGCGGCAGATCTCGGTGAAGCTCACCGAGCGGCCGCCGCCGTCGTCCACGCGCGGCCGCCCTCAAAGCCTGGCGCAGGTGCGTCCCGCCGCCGGACAGGAAATGGGCCCCCTTGGACTCAGCGTCAAGGAGCTCGACGCGGCGACGATGGCGCGGACGGGGATTCCGTCGAATCTGCAGGGCGTGCTCATCGTGGACGTCGACTCGGCCGGCCCGGCGCGCCTCGCGCGTCTCCGCGCCGGGCACGTGTTGCTCGAGATCAACCGGCGCCGCGTGGGCAGCGTCGCCGAGTTCCAGGCCGTCGTCGCGTCCCTGACGCCGGGCGCGACGGTGGCCGTGATGATCTACGACCAGTTGGCCGACGCGCGCCTCATTGCGACCATCAATCCCGATTCGCTCCCATGAAAGCCCGGATCCTCGTCATCGATGACGAGCCCGCCATCCGAGAGACGATGCGGATGACGCTGGAATACGACGGCCATGAATGTCTGACGGCCGGGTCTGGCCAGGAAGGGTTGACGCTCGCCGAGCGTGAGAACCCCGATCTGGTCTTCCTCGACATCAAGATGCCGGGCCTCGACGGCCTCGAGGTGCTGAGCCGCCTGCGCGGGATGAACGAAGCCTTGCCGGTCGTGATGGTCTCGGCGCACGGCACCGCGACGACCGCGCTCGAGGCCGGCCGCCTCGGCGCGTTCCGGTTCATCGAGAAGCCGTTGTCGAAGGACTACGTCCTCGACGCCGTGCGCGAAGGACTCGAGCTCGGGACGCTCAGGCGCGAGAACCGCACGCTGCGATCCGCGCTCGAGACGCGGCACCAGCTCATCGGCGAGGGCGTCGCACTCAAACAGATCATGGACCAGGTCCGCCGCGCGTCGCCGACGAACGCGACGGTGCTGATTCTGGGCGAGAGCGGCGTGGGCAAGGAGCTCATCGCGCGCGCGATCCACCGCAACAGCCTCAGGGCCAAAGAACGGTTCGTGCAGGTGAATTGCGCGGCCATTCCGGAAGAGCTGATCGAATCCGAGCTCTTCGGCCACGAGCGCGGCGCGTTCACCGGGGCGACGGAAAAGCAGGTCGGCAAGTTCGAGATGGCCGACCGCGGGACCATCTTCCTCGACGAAGTCGGCGACATGAGCGCCAAGACGCAGGCGAAGGTGCTGCGCGTGCTCCAGGAAGGCGAGGTCGAGCGGCTCGGGTCGTCGCGGACGATCAAGGTGGACGTCCGGGTGATTGCCGCGACGAACAAGGACCTCGAGGAAGAGATCTCGGCCGGCCGGTTCCGCGAGGATCTGTATTTCCGCCTCAGCGTCATTCCGATCTCGGTGCCGCCGCTGCGCGAGCGGCTCGAAGACATCCCCGCGCTCGTCCAGCACTTCAGCGCGCAGTTCAGCCGCGAGAACAACCGGCGGCCCGCGCGCTTTTCGCCGTCGGCGCTCGACGTGCTCCGCCAGGCCCGCTGGCGCGGCAACATCCGCGAGCTTCGCAACGTCGTCGAGCGCCTGCTCATCATGGGGGACCGGGACACGATCGAGGCCGACGACGTGCGGAACGTCGTCAGGGCCGATGCACGGCCGGCCGCGAGCGCCGCGCCGACCAACGCCAGCACCGCCAGGCCGGCGACGCTGCGCGAGTTCAAGGACTGGTCGGAGCGGGCATTTCTCGTCGACAAGCTCCGCGAATTCGGCTGGAACATCTCGAAGACGGCCGAGATGATCGACACGCCCCGGAGCAACCTCTACAAGAAGCTCGAGCAGTACGGCATCAAGCAGGAAACGGACGCGTAAATCGCCTGCAATCCGGGGCCTCAGGTTCCGAGATCCCCAGATGCTATGATCGGATCATTCCGCCACAGCGGGACAGACGATCGCCGCGCCGGAGCTCGAGGCCGAAAGGCCGAGAGTGAAGGCGGGGAGGAAAGTCCGAACTCCGCAGGGCAGTGCGCCGGGTAACTCCCGGTCGGGGCAACCCGAAGGACAGTGGCACAGAAAACATACCGCCCACCTTCGCTCTCGGCTCTTCGAGCCTCGAGCTACGGTGGGCAAGCCCGCTCGGACCTGGTCAGCACTCGCTGTTCATCAGGACCGCGGGCTTGCCCACCGTAGCCCGGAGCGCGAAGCGCGGAGGGCGAAGGTGGGTAAGGGTGAAAAGGTGCGGTAAGAGCGCACCGCGTCTGCCGTGAGGCAGATGGCAGGCAAAACCCCGCACGGAGCAAGGCCAAATAGGGAGGCGCTACAGGACGGCCCGTCCGATGCCTCCGGGTAGGCTGCTCGAGCCCGTCAGCAATGACGGGCCTAGAGGAATGATCGTTACGCCGACGCGGCCGCAAGGCCGCGGCGGCGAACAGAATTCGGCTTACGGCTCGCTGTGGCGGATCCTTTTCTTACCGGGGAGCGTGCTCCCCGGATCCCTCTGCTCGCTCCCCGGCCCGATGCCCCGCTTCGCTCGTGAACAGGGCACCATGCACCATCGACCCGAAGAAACGGGACTTGACGCAACGCGCCGTAAAGTTGACAGTTAAGGGCGCTCGCCCTAGAGTCCCCATCTTCGAACAGGAAGTGATCGCCGATTTCCATCACGGATTGCGAGGGCGGTTCCCAGCATGCTAGTGGTCATTCCAACATCCCGTGCTGTCTCGTTGGAATATCTCGAACCCCTCATCGACTTTGGCGCGCGCTTCATCATCGTCGATGACAGTGAGGGAAAAGTCAGGGTCGATCACCCACAGTTCAGCGTCTTCACCTGGCAAGACCAGGCTCGGATGCTTGGGAAGGACGTCATCGCGATACCCCGCCGCAATGGCGCGTGCCGCGACTTTGGGTTTTACATTGCCTGGCGCGAATCCGCGGTTGACGAGATTGTCATTGCGCTGGACGATGACTGCAAGGTCGAAGAGCCGGGTTTCGGCCAATCCGTGCAGGCTGTCCTGAGCGACGCCCCGCGACCGGTCGCCGCGGGAGAAGGCCAGCATTTCAATATTCTCGACTGCTATCGTGACATCGAGAAGAACGTCTTTCCGAGGGGTTTTCCCTATTCGCAGCGAGCCCATTACCGTGAATGGTCATTCGATGGCGCCTCGAAGGGAACCGTGGTCTTCAATCTCGGCCTCTGGCGCGAATATTTCGATGTGAACGCCATCGACAAACTTCAAGGACCGCAATTCTGCTACCCGGACGCGGAATTGCAGCACGATTCAGTCATCGTACCCAACGCCTCGCTGATATCCGTCTGTTCGATGAATATGCAATTCCGCCGCGAGGTCATCCCGGCGGTCTACCAGCTGCCGATGCATGTGGAGGTCATGCCAGGATGGGTGATCGACAGATATGGAGATATCTGGGGCGGATTCATCCTCAAGACCCTGATGGACCTCAGGGGCGACCGGATGGCGGCCGGCGGCCCGATGATCCGGCACCTCAAGGAAGGTTCCTATCAGCGAAATATCTGGCAGGAGCACATCTGCCATCTGGTTAACGACGAGTTCCTGTCGATTCTCGACAAGGCGCGCGATGAAATCACACCTTCCGGCTATCTGACGATGACAGCGCATCTCGCAGAAATATTTGACCGCGAGCGGGAGAACTCCGGCGCGATCCTGCGCCGCTATCTCGATGTTGCCGTCCCGGCGATGAAGGCCTGGACGCGTGTCCTTTCAGTGACGGCTCCATGAAGTTTTTGACAATCCGCACTCACTGCCTGGGACGATACGGCTCGGAAAACCACATGCTGGGCGTCGCCTTCGGCCTCTTGATGTATGGCATTGAAGTTCATGCAGCATTTCCTAAAGCCGAGGGCACCGCCTCGATGGCGGCAGATTGCCGGGCGGCTGGCGTGCCCTACAGACCCTTTGACTGCGATTCCAGGACCGTTGCCTCCCGCTGCCGTCAGGTGCGCGGGCTTTTGAAGGAAGTACGGCCCGACGTTGTGCAGATTACGGCCGGATGGCCAACCCAGGCCATCGAGCCCGCCTTGGGATGTGCTCTCGAGGGTGTTCCCATGCTCGCCATATTCCAGCTCGCTCCTGAGCCTATCGCCCTGCCGCAATCCTGTCTCAAGCGGCTTGCCTGGGCCCGCAGCCGTCGGCAGCGCTGGATGGCCGTATCGCAACATAACTTGCTTCACCTCCAGCAGACATTCGCCACGCACCAGGAGGAGATTGGCGTTCTGCACAACGGCATCGACATACGGCCCGGCCACCGCGACCGACCAGAAAGGGAGTTTCTGCGCCGCGACGTTCGCAGCGAGCTCGGGGTGCCTGACGACGCCAAGCTGTTGCTGACGACCAGCCGTCTCGATCAGCAAAAAGGCCATTCGGATCTGCTCAAGATCGTGCCTGAGGTCATCCGCAGATTTCCCGAAGTCCGCTTTGTGTGGGCCGGAGACGGGTCGGAGCGTCAGAGACTCGAATCAGAAATCCATCAGCACAACCTCCAGGAGCATGTCCGTCTGCTCGGGTATCGCACCGATATCGAGCGCTTGCTCGATGCTTCGGACCTCTTCCTCTTTCCGACTCATTTCGAGGGCGGATGCTCGTCTTCCATTCGTGAAGCGATGGTGCACAAGATTCCGATCGTCTCCTCCGACGCCGGCGGCATCCCGGAGGTCCTGGTTGACGGATCCCACGCGTTGCTCTTCCCTGTTCAGGACATGGCCGGGATGCGTGCGAAGGTCAATGAGGCGCTCGCGAGCCCCAACCGGATGCGGTCCTTGGCCGAACGGGCCCGAATTCGGATAGAGGATTTCTCCGCCGAGCGCATGGTGCAGAAATACCTGGCTGTGCTGAGCGAGCTACACACCGGCAGTACAGCGCATCGGCTTTGAGATCTTGGGCAGGCCTCGACGGCCTCAATCGCCGGTTCCGAGGGTTCGAAGTCAGATCGCCCATCATGCGGAGCAGACTCTTTCAGGCCTGGTACGATCGCGGGCGTCGTCGCGATCGGCGCCGCCGTGCTCGTTGCGCAACAACAGCAGCAACAACAGCAGGGCCAGCAGCAACAGCAAGGCGGCCAGACAGCGGGCGGGCAACAGCCGACCGGCCGCGGCGGGCGTGGGCGCGGCGTCCAGGTCCCGGCGGGCCAGGAATGTCCGCCCGGCATGACGATGACGCGGCCGGGGACGTGTCAGGCGCCGGAGTTTCCGGCACCGAGCATTCTCGACTACCGTCCGCGCAACACGCTCGTCACGCCCGCGAATCCAACTCAGAAAGCAAAGTTTCCCGTCATCGACTATCACGGGCATGCCGGCGGGCGTTTGGGCACGCCCGAGGGACTCAACGGCCTGATGGCGGCGCTCGACGAGCTGAACGTCAAGCTGTTCGTCGCGGCCGACGGCATCTCGGGCGCCAACCTCGAACGCGTGATGAAGGCGCTCGCGGCCTCGCCGCACAAGGATCGCGTGCGGCCGTTCACGACGATCAACTTCAGCAACGTCGGGCCCGGCTGGGCGGAGAAAGCGGTCGCGCAGCTCGAAGCCGACGTCAAGGCGGGCGCGGTCGGCGTCGGCGAGATCTCCAAGAGCTTCGGGCTTCGCACGCGAAAGCCGGACGGCTCGCTGCTCAAAGTCGACGATCCGGAGCTCGACCCGGTCTGGGAGGCGTGCGCGCGCCTCAACATTCCGGTCTTCATCCATACGGCCGAGCCGCAGGAGTTCTTCGAGCCAATCGACTTCAAGAACGAGCGCTGGCTCGAGCTCGCGCTCCACAACGACCGCCGCTATCCGGCCGATCAGTTCCCGCGCTTCGAGGAGCTGATGGCGCAGCGGGATCGGCTGTTCAAGAAGCATCCGAAGACGCGGTTCGTCGCGGCGCATTTCGGCTGGCACGCCAACGACCTTGCGCGCCTGGGCAAGATGCTCGACGCGATGCCGAACGTCTACACCGAGATGGGCGCGATTCTCTACGACATCGGCCGGCAGCCGCGCGGCGCGCACGACTTCCTGATGAAGTACCAGGACCGCGTGCTCTTCGGCAAGGACGCGTTCGAGCCGACCGAATACCCGACCTACTGGCGCGTCCTCGAAACGAGAGACGAGTATTTCCCCTACTACCGCGACTACCACGCGTTCTGGAAGATGTACGGCGTCGAGCTCCCGGATGCCGTGCTGAAGAAGATCTACTACCAGAACGCGCTCAAGATCACGCCCGGCCTGCCGCAGACTGGCTGGCCGCGCTAGATGCCCACGTATCTCAGTCACCGGCGGGGCCGGTTTCATCGGGTCTCACATCGTCGCAGAGCTGCTGCGGCGCGGTGAGTCCGTCCGCGTCGCCGACAACTTCTCGACCGGTCTTCGAGAAAACATTCCAGGCGGGAAGGTGGAAGTCGTCGAGGGGGATCTGGCCGACGCCGAGGTCGCCCGGCGCGCCGTCGAGGGCTGCCGGTTCGTGATTCACCAGGCGGCGATTCCGTCGGTTCCCAGGTCCGTGAAGGATCCGGTCGGGTCGCATCGGGCCAACGTGGACGCGACGGTGCAGGTCCTGGAAGCCGCGCGTCAGGCCGGCGCCAAACGCCTGGTCTTCGCGGGGTCATCTTCGGTTTACGGTAACGCCGCAACCCTGCCGAAACGCGAGGACATGCGCCCGGCGCCTCTGTCGCCGTACGCGCTGCAGAAGCTCATCGCTGAGCAGTACTGCCAGATGTTCACGAAGCTCTATGGCTTCGAGACCGTGACGACCAGGTATTTCAACGTGTTCGGGCCGCGCCAGCAGCCCGGTTCGCCATATTCAGGCGTGATCTCGCTCTTCATCGAAGCGCTGTCGGAAGGGAAGCCGCCGACGATTCACGGCGACGGCAGACAGACGCGCGACTTCACCTTCGTTGCAGACGTCGTGGACGGCGTCCTGCGCGCGTGTGAGGCGCCAACCGCGGCCGGCGAAGTCATCAACGTCGCCGGCGGTGGCCGGATCTCGCTGCTCGAAGTGCTGCGGACGCTGCAGAACATCCTTCGGAAGCCGATCGACCCGACCTTCGGTCCGACGCGCGAAGGCGACGTCCGCGATTCGCAGGCCGACATCCACAAGGCCCGGCAAATGCTCGGCTACGAGCCCCGGATGCCGCTCGAAGACGGACTGCGGCAGACCGTGGAGTGGTACCAGACTTCCGCCGCGGCGTCGCGCGCCCGCTCGTAACGTCGCTCACGTCGCGTCGCCTCCAGTTGCCCCACAGCCCGGCCCCCCGGTCTCTTCGCCAACCCGAGTCGTCACATCGAGCTCGTCCCAATCGATCGGCTCTCGCCGGGACTGCGCCGGCCCGCCGTAACTGCCTTTCCCGTCGCGACTTGCGCCTTTCGCCCGCCTCCACCCAAACCTGGCCGGCCGTTTGCCTCTGAAGCCGCCGGGACAGGCCGGCGGCCGGGGTCAGTGCCGACTTCACCACTGCCGTCGCGCTCGTTCGGTCCTGCCCCTCATCATCGACGCGCGTAGCGTCGGTGGATTCGTGACCAATCACTAACGACGGCAGGCGGAAGCCTGCCGGAGAAGAGGAGACCATCATGCGCAGGCTGTGTGTGGCGAGCGCCATCGCGCTCGTGTTCGTGCTGACCGGGCCGTCCGTCAATCCGCTCGCTCAGAGCTCGGGTCAGTCCCAGTCCTCTCAATCGGCGTCTCCGGCTCAGCCGCCCGCCGCCGCGCCGCTCAATCTGAACACCGCGACGGTGACGGAGCTGGCCAAGCTGCCAGGCATCGGCCCGGCCGTGGCCGCGCGGATTGTCGAGCACCGCCAGAAGAACGGCGGCTTCAAGAAGATCGAAGAGCTCATGAACGTCAAGGGCATCGGCGAGAAGACGTTCCTCAAGCTCAAATCGCTCGTGACCGTGACACCTCCGAAAACCGAGGGGCGATGAGACCCGGCGGGACCTCCGGCTACTCGCTGATCGAGCTCCTGCTGGTCCTCGCCGCCGCAACCACGCTCGCCTCGCTCGCCCTGCCTCTCACCAGCGCCTCAACCGACGCGGGTAAGGCGCGGCAGGCTGCGACCTTCGTCGCGACTCGGCTGCGCCTGGCCCGGCAACAGGCGGTAGCGCGCACGACGACGGTCGGACTGGTCTTCGACATGGTGAACGGCCGATGGTCGGTCCGCGTGTGTGCCGACGGCAACAACAACGGGGTGAGGCGCGCGGACATCGGATCGGGAGTCGATCGATGTCTCGAAGGTCCGTACGATCTCGAAACGATGTTCCCGGGCGTCAGGGTGGCTGTCGATAGTTCGCTGGACGGGCCATCTGGCGAGCCGCCCTCACCCGATGCCGTTCGCTTCGGTGCAAGCGACATCGCGAGCTTCTCGTCATCGGGAAGCTGCACGGCGGGTTCGCTATTCCTCCGATCGTCACACGGCGTGCAGTACGCGGTGCGCGTGGCCGGCGTGACCGCGCGGACACGGGTGCTCCGGTACAACGCGTCCGCCGGGACTTGGGACGAGATGTAGCGAATGTCGTGAGAAGAAGACAGGACCGGAACAATCGTGAAGCGGGTAGTGAGGGGCAACTTCCGGCCGGGTGCCCGTCTGGCTCAGTCGCGAGGGGAAGTCGCTACCCCGCAGGGTCAGGGTCGAACAGCCGATGCTGAACCCGTCCGCCTCGGACGATTGGCATCACAGTTGATAGGTCCTTCGCGCTTGGGGGGAAGGCAATGCTCGTTGGCCAGAGTCTGTTGATGAAGGAGTTGCGCGCCAGGCTGGCGCGCATCGCGGACACGAACTTCACGGTGCTGGTGGAGGGAGAGAGCGGTGCGGGCAAAGAGCTCGTCGCACGCGAAATCCACGCGGGCAGCCATCGGCACCACGGACCATTCGTCGCGGTCAACTGCGCGGCGCTCGTCGAGACGCTGCTCGAGGCGGAGCTGTTCGGCATCGAAGATCGCACCGCGACCGGCGTCAAGGGCCGGCGAGGGAAATTCGAGCTCGCCGACAAGGGCACGCTGTTCCTGGACGAGGTTGGCGACCTGTCACCGACGGCACAGGCGAAGCTGCTTCGCGTTCTGCAGGACCTCTCGGTCGAACGGGTCGGCGGCCAGTGTGCCCTCAAGGTCGACGTGCGGGTGGTCGCCGCGACGAACCGGAGCCTGCGGAGCATGGTGGACGCGGGCCGGTTTCGCACGGATCTCTACTACCGTCTGGCGGGCGTCGAGATCTACGTGCCGCCGCTCCGCGCGCGTCGGGACGACATTCCGCTGCTCGTGAGCCACTTCGCGGCGCGGTACCGGCGAATCCGGTCGCTCTCGCTGACCGCGCCCGCGCTCGAAGCGCTCATCGCGTACGACTGGCCGGGCAACGTCCGTCAGCTGGCGCGCGCGCTCGAGCGAGCCGTCGCGCTCGCGCCGGGGCCGGCGGTCACCGTGACGGACCTGCCTGGCGAGATCTCGCGCGAGTATCGGGACCTGCTCCGCGAAGTGCCGGCCCGCGACGATTCGTTGCGCGCCTGGAGCAGCCGCTACGTGCGGCTGGTTCTCGAACGGTGCGATGGCAACAAGCGGCGGGCGTGCCAGGTCCTTGACATCAGCTATCACACGCTCCAAGCGCACCTCGAATTCGGGTCGCCTCTGGGAGGCTCGAAGCCGCAGCCGGTCACGACCGAACAGGAAGACCCGACTGGGATGACACAGGCGTGCGAGCAAACGCTGTGAGCGCACGCGCATTCGCGCGAACACCAACGTGAAGTCGCCGACGGCCGGACAGCCGGGCGCCAGACGTTCTGGCAGGAAGGACGAATCGGGTAGACCTGATCGAATTCAGGCGCTCGATTCGGGCAGGGTCCGGACACCCCGGACTGGGAGAAGCACCACATGAAACAGCATTGGCACGTAATGGCCGCGGCGGTGATCGTCGTGGCCGCGACGCACGGCGCGGGACCGGGCGCCGCGTTCGCCGGTCAAAAGCCGCTGCAGCAACGGATCGATCCGTCGACGGGCGCGCACGTCCGCGTGTTTTCGGGCGCGACCGCCAGGGACCTTCGAGTCGAGATCGAGGATCCGTCGGTCCTGATTCGGAAGGAGCTCACCAACCTCTCGTCACTCACCACCATCGTCTCGGGCGACGAGCGGATTTCCTTCGCCGTCGATCGTACCGGCTTGACGGTCACGAGCGGACAGGAACGAGTCGAAGTACGTCGGGGCCAGCGGGACCTGTCAGAACACGCCCGTGGTCTGGTTGCGGAATCGCAAGCGGTTCGCCGCGCCACCAGGCTGCTCGCCCGGCTCGCGGACGCACCCGATCCGGCGCTGCGACACACCGCCAGGGCGACGCGGCTCATGCTTGTGTCGGCTGCCGGCGACACGGCCGTCGCCCGTGAACTGCTGAAGGCCGCGGGTCCCGCCCGCGCCGAGCGGATCGTCAAGACGTCGAACGACGAGCAGGGGCCTGGCACGTGCTGGTACCTCTACGCGGCGGAAGCGATCGCCGCGTACATCGAATACGAAGACTGCATGAACCAGCTGTACTGGTACGAACTGCTCGACATGATCGGATGCGCCTTCATCTACGACATGCGCGCGATTGGCGCGTTTTCGTGGTGGGTGACCTGCGTCGGATTCCGCTCGTAACGGCTCGCGCCCCGGCCGGCTCGATCGGGCCAATCAGCGGCCTGCCACCGAAGGCATGAACGCGCGAAGGCGAATTTACCCAGGAGGTAACCGATGTCGGTAGGCAAGATCGTGCTGATGGTGCTGATCACCTTCCTGGCCACGGCGACGATCATGCCGTTCCTGTTGGTCACCGTGCCGGCCGCGCAAGACGAGACTATCGGCGTGACGCTGGTCTGCGGCATCGCGATCGTGGTGTTCGCGACGCTGTGGGTCGTCTGGTCACGATTCGGAGGACGGAAATGAGTCCCGGCTGGCGGCGCGCGGCCGCCAGCCGGCAGCCGGACGATTGAGCGTTGCCGGCAACCAGTACACGAACCGCGCGTTACTGCGCCTTGGAGCGCCCGTGGTAGTCTCGCTCCTGGGTATCGCCCACGCAACCGAACGACGCTCGCCATCTCATCTGCTGTATCCATGGCCCTGCGCGTCACAGACGTCACCGCAACCAGGCTCGCCTCACGTGGGCCTTCACTGACGATCGTCGGCGTGTGCCTGGCAGCCATGATGCTGTCGGGGCGGGGCATTCGCGACGAAGGAGCGGTTTCCGTTCACGGCGACATGCCGCAATACTTGATGAACGGGGCGTACGTCCATGATCTCGTGCGTGACGCGCCCGTCGACGACGTCATCGGCTACACACGGCGGTACTACGCTCGATATCCGGCGCTGTCGCTCGGGCATCATCCGCTGCTGCTACCCCTCGCCGAGGCGCCGCTCTTCGCGGTGGCCGGCATCTCCGTCTTTTCCGGCCGTCTCACCATCATCCTGTTCCTGCTCGCAGGCGTAGCGTTCTGGTTCAAGCTCGTTGCGGCGAGGTTCGATAACGTGACGGCGCTCCTGTCCTCGCTGCTTCTGATCACGACCCCGGCAATCGTGACGCTGTCGCAGGCCGTGCTCTCGGAGATTCCCACCCTCGCCCTGATTGTCGGCGCGCTCTTTTTTCTGGAACGGTTCTGCCGGCGGCAGACGCGATTCGACCTCACCGGGTTTGCCTGTTGCGTCGTGTTCAGCCTGTATGCGAAGCAGATCGCGGTCCTCATGATTCCCGTGTATGCCGTCTATGTTGTCTGGTCGCTCGGGCTGCGAGAGCTGTTCTCGAAGCGGATGCTCGTAGTGGCGGCCGCAGTCGTTCTCCTGGTCTCGCCGTTGCTTCCTCTCACGCTCTGGCTTTCGCCCTACAACCTTTCAGTGATCACGAAGGGCGCCCCGCCTGCCGCAAGTTCGAGCAACGTATCCACGGCGCAGGCGCCAGGCGCATCGGTCGATCCTGTGCCGGTGCCCGTGCCGCAGTTCGTTGCCGAGCCTACGCCGACAGGGTTCATCGACAGTTTCGGCAGATACCTGCGGCGCCTCGGCGCCCAGATGACGCTTCCACTGGTCGTGCTCGCCGGGATGGCGACGGCGGCGGGAATTGGACGGAAGGATGCCTCTGTGCTGCTCCCGCTTGTCTGGATCATCCTGCTTCTCGTCGAGCTGAGCGCGCTGGCGTACGTCATCCCCAGGCTGGCCATCTACACGATTCCCCCAATCTGCCTGCTCGCCGCGACGCTCGCTCGCGGCGGCAACCGTGCGCTTCGAGTTGTTACCATCGGGCTCGTGGTCGCCGGGGTGGTGTACCAGACGACTGTGGCCGCTCGCATCGTCCCGCTCGGTGCGCGAGGGTATGAAGAGGCCGCCCGGTTTGTGTTGGATCGGGCGCCCGGCGACGCCGTGTTGTTCTCTGGAGCGACGGACACGGCGTACTTCGTGTTCTTCGTCCGCAAGCACGACGTCGATCGCCGACTCGTCGTCCTGCGGGCCGACAAGCTGTTGACGACGTCGCGGATGGAGATTCCGAACGTCAAGGACCGCATTGGTCGCCCTGAGCAGATCCGGACTCTGCTGCGCCTCTATGGCGTGAGGTATGTCGTGATCGAGGATGCGATCTATCCCCCCGGTCCTCTGAGGTGGCTTCAGGAGGATCTGCAAACGGAAGGCTATTCGCTGGTCCAGCGCATCCCTCTGCAATCCGGATGGACCCGCCTGGAGAACGCGAGTCTGGGCATCTACGAATTTGCCGCGCACACGCGCGCCGATGAATCGGCGTCGCTCGACCTCGACCTCCCGCTCATCGGTCGCTCGATTACCGTTCCCATGCGCGACCTGATGCGGCCACGCGTCCCGCAATGATGTTGCAGCCCGGAACACGACGCCGTCCACTGCGAGTGCTGTTACGATGCCGTTACTGGATACCAGTGTGCTGATCATCGACCCGCCCGGCCGGCCACGGCCGGCGGTGGGCCTGGTGAATCTCGCAGCCCACGATTGCGATTAGGGCGGGCAATTCGTGTCCTGCTCCTCTGGACTCCAAGGTATGCGTTTTGCGTCGCCATCACAGCACGCGCGTGCAGTTCCAAGATCGAGATGAAGTCTGTACTTAGCTCCGATTCCCGCCGTTTCCACTTTTCGGTAATCGTCCCCACACGACGCCGGCCGGCACAGTTGGCGCACTGCCTGCAAGCGCTCGCGGCTCTGGACTATCCGCGCGACGCGTACGAGATCATCGTTGTCCACGACGGCGAGCCGGCTCGCGACTCCGGCCCCAGCGCGCGCGGCTTGTCGGCGGACGCTGTTGTTTTTGTGAATCAGCCCGGTGGTGGCCCGGCGACGGCGCGGAACACCGGCGCCAGCTTCGCAACCGGAACCTATCTCGTCTTCACCGACGATGATTGCGCACCCGCGCCGGACTGGTTGAAACGGCTCGAGCGCTACTTCGACACGTCGCCAGAGTCGGCGATTGGCGGGCTGACGATCAACGCGCTGGCCGCGGTGCCGTACTCGGCGGCGAGTCAGTTTCTCGTCGATTACCTGTACGAGTATTACCAGGTGGCACGAACCGGGAGGCGGTTCTTCACCACGAACAACTTCGCGGTTCCGGCGCGAGGCTTCCGGGAATTGGAGGGCTTCGACGAGAGCTTTCCGTTTGCCGGCGGTGAGGATCGCGAATTCTGTGAGCGATGGCAGCGCAGTGGCCGCCAGATCCTGTTCGCAGAAGACGTACGCGTGTACCACTCGCATCGCCTCGACTTCCGGAGTTTTGTGCGGCAGCATTTCAACTACGGGCGCGGAGCGGATTTCCTTCACCGGAGCCGGGCGCGGCATGCCGTCAACGCGCAGCTCTCGAAGCTCGAGCCCGCAAGCTTCTACGTCAACCTCGTCCGGTTCCCGCTCACACGCGGCCTGGGGTGGAGAGCCGTCCCTCTGTGCGGCCTGATGTGCGTGTCGCAGTTCGCCTACGGCACCGGATACTTCGCCGAGCGGGTGAGGCAGGCGTGGCGATCGCGAATACGGCGCCAGCCGACCGCCGCGCCGGCGACGCGAATCGATCCTGCCGACCGCGTCACATCTGACCGGTCATCTCGCGAGAAATCGGCCTTCAACCCATTCAGGCCAAAATAGCTCGTACGTGCGCGCTCCGAAGCCGCTTCGGCGGACGCCCTTCGCTCCCAAGCGCGTCGTCGAACTGAATCTCGAGACTGGTCGGCCGCTCGACACTCTCGAGGGCCTCGGCGACTACGTCGCCCTGCGTGGAATCGTCAAGCTGCACGGTGCTCCCCTCGGCTATATCGACGCCCCCATTGTCCACGGTCGCTGCTCCGGTGCCACGCTCACCGCGATCACAGCGCATCAGCACGAGGAGGCCATCGTCCGGCACCTCCTCCTGGACGCCCTTCTCGATGGCACGTTCGCGCACCGGCGCCCCCTCCTGGACTCCTCGCCCGCCTGCACGTCGGCCGATGCAGCCTCGAGACTCTCACTCACGGTTGCCGTGTGCACCCGTGATCGCGCGAGCGATCTCGCGAGGTGCCTGGCCTCGCTCGAACGTGTCGACTACCCCCGGCTCGATGTCCTTGTCGTCGACAATGCGCCCACGGACAACCAGACGCAGGAGCTCGTCCGAGGACGCCATCCGCGCGTGCGGTACATCAGGGATCGGACACCGGGAACCAGCTGGGCTCGGAACCGGGCGGTTCGTGAGAGCACGAGCGAGCTGCTCGCCTACATCGATGACGATGTCGTCGTTGACGCCGCATGGGCGCGCGCAGTCGTGCGCCTCTTCGCTGAGAACGCTGACGTGATGGCAGTGACCGGATTCGTTGGACCGTATGAGATCGAAACCCCTGCGCAGCAGTGGTTCGAGGACCACGGAGGCTTCGGCCGCGGATTCGAGCGCCGATGGCTGCGGTATCAGCAGGGCGAGTCCGCTGCGACGCTTGCCAACACCGGTACGTTCGGCACCGGGGCCAACATGGCGTTTCGCAGAGCGATCTTCAGTGACGTCGGACCGTTCGATCCCGCCCTGGGCGGCGGAACGGTCGCTAAAGGAGGCGAGGACCTCGACATGTATTTCCGGGTATTGAGGGCTGGAGGGACGCTCGTGTACGAGCCGGCCGCGATGGCGCGGCACCGGCACCGACTCGACCAAACCGGACTGCGCGATCAGCTGACCGGTTGGGGACTGGGGATGCACGCGTATCTCGGCAGGACCATGCGAGCCTGTCCGGAGACACGGCTGGGATTGGCCGGCCTCAGCGCTCGTCTCTTACTGCTGTACCATCCGCGCCGCGTCGTGACGTCGCTCGTCAGCTCATCGCTCCGGCTCGAGCTCGCGCTTGCGGAGTGGCGCGGCGCGCTCGCCGGCTTCCGCCGGTACAGAGCGTCCGAGCAGCGTGCGCGCGAGATCGCCGCCACGTACGGCCAGACCATCACCCCTTCGTCGCCCAAACAGCCGCGAGTCCCGGAACCCTCTTTGAGGCCCGTGCGAACGGTTCACGTCGACCTTGCAGAGCCGCTGCCCGTCGTCGTGCCAGGGCCGGACGACAGTGACTGCGTCCGTATTGCGGTAGAGCACGGCAGACGGCCCGTGGGCATCGTAACGATTATCTCTGGCGGTCACCCCATCAGCCGAAGACGTCTGGGCGACGCGATTGTCTCCGAGCTGGGGAACCGACTCGTTGACGAGATACGCGATCCGGTTTGCGCCGCCCTCCGGGCGGGCTGGAGGATTCCTCCGCCCTGAGGAAACCCTCGATCGCCCATCTTTCAGCGCTGACGCAGCAGTTCCAGGGTCCGTTCCGCGTCCTTCGCCCCGGGAAAGTTCTGCGCGAGGCCAAGGGCCTTGGCCAGTTCCTCTCGTGCCTTTGACCACATCTCAGCACGGTAGTAGGCGATGCCGAGGTGGTACCGATACACGGGGTTTGCCGGTTCCGCGCGCACGGCGTTCTCGAGATGTGGAATGCCCGGCTTTGGCTGAGCGTTCTGCACGAAGACCCACCCCAGGACGTCGCTGACCTCGGGGTCATTCGGCAATTGAGCTTTGGCCCTGGACGCAAGCGTCAACGCGAGACTGGATCTGTCGCCGGCCTGGACATAGAGTGCCGCCAGCCTTGCCGCGGCGACCGCCGCTCGTGGATTCTTCTCGACGATATCTTCGTACCGGTCGCGCGCCTCTTTGAGCCGTCCGTTCGTTTCCAGCATCCTGGCCAGGGCGAGCGCGGCCTCGATAGATGAGGGCCGGCGTTCGACCCACTGCGCCAGCAGCCGTTCTGCCTCGCTTCCTCGGTTCTGCGCCGTCAGCACCTCGGCGAGGAGGAGGGTCGCCGTCAGGTTATCCGGCTCGAGCTGGCGCACGCGTTGTAAAGCGGACTCGGCACCGCGGGCATCGCCCGCGGCTATCGCCACCCTGGCGGCAAGCAACACGTAGCCGGGGTGATCGGGGTGCGCTGCGCGCGCCTGGTCGGCCCGTTCTCGCGCGGCGGGCAGGCGCTTGTTCTCCAGGTCCAGGTTGACAATTCCCGCGACGGCATCGAAGGAATCGCCGTCGGCTTGCAGCGCACGCTGGTAGCTCGCGACTGCGGCTCCCTGCTGACCGCGCGCCGCCTGGATCGTGCCAAGGGCGACGAGGGCCTCAGGCGACGACGGATGCTTCGCGAGAAGAGGTCTGAGCACCTGGTCGGCGCCGGAGATGTCTCCGGATCTGAGGAGGGCCTTCACGAGGCCAAACGCCGTCGTTTCGTCGTTCGGGTCCAGCCGTACGGCCCGACGGCCGTAGTCGAGCGCTTCCGCATTGCGGCCGAGCAACAAGGCGAGACGCAGCAGTTCCTTCGGGGTCTCGGTGGAGCCGGGATTGAGCCGTAGCTCCTGGACGAAGTGCTCGAAGGCGGCCTCTGAGTCTCCTTTGGCTGACAACGCGCGCGCAAGAATCAGGCGAGCGTCGGCCGACGTCGGGTCCGCGTCGATAGCCGATCGCGCGGCGTCAATCGCCTGGTCGACGTTTCCTGTCGAGAAAAGGTAACGGGCTTTCAAGATCAACGCCTTGGGGTGTCGCGGCTGCGCGTTCAGGATGCCGTCGATTCGCGGTCGCGCCTGGTCTCCGTTCCCAAGGCGGAGTTCGATCTCAGCGGCGCGAAGCGACGCGCGATGAGTGGCGTCCTCGTCTGCGGTCAACGGCCGGAGGACCTGCAAGGCCTCCTGATCGCGTTTCGTCCGCACATAGAGGTCTGCCAGCGCCAGCCGCGTGTCGCGATCGCCTAATGACGCCCCGACTTTCAGGTACTTCTCGGCCTCGGCGTACCGGTGCGTTTTCACGAGGTACTGTGCCAGGGTCCGGTTCGCCAGGATGTCGTGACGACCTGCGGCGCGCCTCAGCGATTCCTCGCTTTCTTCCGGCCGCCCAACCACCCAGCAGAAATTGGCATACGCCTGCAACGCCCCGATCGAATCGGGATTGATCTCGAGAGCCCGCCGAAAGGCCTTGGCAGCCTCCGCGTTGTCGGAGGAGGGGGTGAGCGGCCGGAGATTGCTCGGTACCCCGTCATAATTGCGGCCCTCGCGCAACGCCTCCTCGAGCTGCGCCAAGGCGAACCACGAGTTTGGAAGGCGGGCCTTCGCGTTGCCGAACAGCACCAGCAGGTCGGTGTCCCCGGGATCCCGTTCGAGCCCCAGAACGGCACGATTGGCGGCATCCAGGAATTGCTGACGCGCCAGCAGCATCGAGATCGCGAGCCTTTGCGCGTGCCTGTCATTCGGCAGAAGGTCGGCAGCGCGGATCGCCTCTGGAGCCGCGGCGGTCCATTGCCCCGCGGCGAGGTACGCGTTTGCCAGTTTGAGTCGCGTGTCACCATCCGTCGGATTGCCTTCGACGGCGATCCGATACGCCTCGATGGCCCGCCGGTAATCCTTCGTCGCGGCAAGTTCGTCACCTTGGCGAATGGCCTCTGCCGGCGATGGCGGGGGAGTCCGGCAGGCCGGCGCGAGGAGGACGAGCGACAGAATTGGCCCGAGCGCGCGTGAAGGGCCCGATCGGCGGCCGTGGCTGGCGCGCCGGTTGCTTGCCCGGGCCTGCCACTTGGGTAGACGGGGAGACATGATACGTCCGCGATTACGACGACAGATGTATAGTGACACGCTTGGACCAGTTTGCTTTCACAACGCTCGCCTCTTGCCGCACCACCTAGGTATCCCGAAGGATCTCTAATCTTGGCGGAATGCAGGCTATCGTTTTCTTGTTCCGTGGACGTTCATCGTGGCGACTATTGACGCGGCCATCGCATCGCTCCGGCAAGCCGGATTCACCAGGCTCCAGACCCTGGGCTGGCACTTTCAGCGGTGCGACTTCTACTCGCCGCTCAATGACGTCGCATTCCTCCGCGAGAACCGCGACCTGTGGGAATCACAGGAGCCCGCTGACATCGACCTCGACCTCGACCTCGACCGCCAGCTGGCCGTCGCACGTGAAGTCTCGCGCTATGTGGAAGAGCTCCGTGATGTCCCGGCCCACTCCGACGACCCGACCGTTTACCACTGGCAGAACGGCTTCTGGAACAACGCCGACGCGCTCGTTCAATACGGCTTGATCCGGGCGCGCAAGCCACGTCAGGTGATCGAGATCGGCTGTGGATACTCGAGTCTGATGCTGGCCCGTGCGGCGAAGACCAACGAAGTCGAAGCGTCGCACCGGACGGAAGTCACGCAAATCGAGCCGTATCCGCGCCGGGGAATCATGGCCAGGCTGCCGGGCCACTGGAAGCTGCACGAGTGCATCCTCCAACGAGCACCGCTGGAGGTCTTCGACGCGCTGGACGATGGCGACTTCCTGTTCTACGACGGGTCCCACTGCGCCAAGGTGGCCAGCGACGTGAATTGGTTCTTCTTTCGCGTGCTGCCGCGTCTCAGAGCCGGCGTGCTCATCCACCTGCACGACATTTTCTTTCCGAAGGAGTATCCGGAGCCCTGGATCTTCGACCGCGGCCAGACGTGGAACGAACAATACGTCCTGCAGGCGTTTCTCATGAACAACCCGCGATACAGGTCGAGATCTGCAACTCGCACGTCTGCCACCATCGCAGTGAGGAGATCAAAGCGCTCTACAAGGACGTGGCACCTTTCTGGGGCTGCAGCATCTGGATCCGGAAGCTGAGCGACCAGAGCACTCACCATCGATGATGAACGACCGGCAGCCGACCGTGCCGTCCAGGGAAGACGGAGCGCCAGGCGCGGAGCGCATCGACCACCAGCGTGTCTACCGGCGGGCGCTCGATTGGGTCGATCGTCAACATGGCGATGCCGGTCAGCCGCGGCCATCGTGAGCACGGGCAGGGCTTGTTGAGCGCAAGCCTGGCGATCTCCCTCCGCCTGCATCTGCAGACGGTCCGGGAGGTTTCCGAGCAAGACCGGATGGCCTGGGGCGAGTACCTGAAAGCGTGCCAGAACGTCGACACCGGTTTCTTTGTCGATCCTCGTGTCGGCTTTCCCGGGGCCGCCGGAGGTGTCGGTGCCACGGGCGACGACGATGGGCTGACCCGTCTCGTGACCTGTTTCGTTCTGCAGGTGTTGAAAGTTCTCGGCACGACCCCGGCGAACGGCCTTCAATTCATGGAAGTACTTGCCGATCGACGTGCGGTTGACGCATGGCTGGAAGGATTGGACCGGTCGAATGTCGCGCTCCAGGCGGAACAGATGATGTGCGTCCTGCTGTTCCTGATCCATCGAGCGGAGCATGAACAGAAACCGTCTGCGCTCGCGCTGTACCACAGCATTCTTGATTGGTGTGATGGTCTTCAGGATTCGAAGACCGGACTGATCGGCGTCACGCCCGACAACTTTCCTCTCCATTCGATCGTGGCGACCGAGCGTCTGGTGCCGTTCTACACCTACGTTCACAGGCCCATTCAGAATGTCGCCAATATCGTCGACACGATCTTGAGTCTGCAGGAGACCGACGACGCGCTGGCCCGCTCGAGAGGCAGCGCCCGCGACGCCCTGCCGGCGATCAATCTGCTCGGCCTGGTGCGTCGCCAGTCGACGTACCGCAGCGCCGACGTGAAGGAGGCGCTGGTCCGCAGCCACTCTGCCATCGTCGCCGCGCAACGCGAGGACGGTAGTTTCCCAGATACACCCAGTCCCGCGTACGAGAGTCAGCTGCTTTTCCACCCGGTGTTTGTCGCGGGCCCTTCCGGCGACCTGTTGACGCTCTGGATCCGTGTGCTCACGCTCACGATCATCGAGCACATGTATCCGGATACGTTTCCGGCAGCGGAGCAGTGGCGCTTTCAGCCGTGGCCCGGATTGGGCTATCACGCGTCCCGGAAGACGTTGACCGATCACGAGCGGCACGTCCTGCCGCTGTGGATACGTCCGACCGCTTACCGGGACGACGCCCGCGCGAACGTTGCCATCCCACCTGCCGTGACTGTTGTCGTGCCCTGCTACAACCTGGGCCGCTATCTGCACGAAGCCGTCGAGTCCGTGCTGGCGCAGGACCGTTCGGACTTCGAGATGATCGTCGTCGATGACGGCTCGACGGACGAATATACGCGCCGGCTGCTGGACCATTTCGATCGCCCGAAGACAACGCTCATCCGGCAATCCAACCAGGGGGTGGCCACCGCGCGGAACAACGGCATTCGGGCCGGCACCGGCCGTTACATTTGTTGTCTCGACCCCGACGACCGGCTGCGTCCAGGTTTCTTTGCCAAAGCCGTCGCCATTCTGGACGGCCAGGATGACGTTGGTCTGGTCTCGGGCTCTGTCGCCGAGTTCGACGAGCGGGAGCACGTCATTCGACGCGATGCGTGCGGACTTCGCGATCTGCTAGCGCAGAACCCCATCGTCCAGCCGGCGATGTTCAGACGACGGGCCTGGGATGAAGCCGGAGGCTATTACGCCGGATTCAGTTCCAGTGGGATCGAGGATTGGGATCTCTGGCTCAGCATCCTGGAAGGCGGATATCGGGCGGAAGTGATCCCCGACATCGTCTGGGACTACCGCATACATGCCGATCAGATGTCGACGACGATGAATCAGGCTGGAACGTGGGGGCAGCTCGTGCGCGGGCTCGTATCGCGTCATCCCGCTTCGTACCGCGAGCACATGCCTGACGTCATCGGTAGACTGGGCGTTCAGTTCGCAGAAGTGCGGGGCTGGGCGGCTGAGTGCCGTGCGGCGGCCACCTGGTGGGAGCGGCAGGCAGGCAACTGGCAGCGTCAGGCGCAGGCCATGCAGGAACTTGCGGCGTGCGCGGATCGGACGGGTCGCTCGCCGCAGACGCCGGCTGCAGAGTTGGAGCGCGAGCTCGCGACGCGTGGGCAGACCATCCTCACGCAGCAGGCGCGGATTGCGGAGTTGAAGCGGCAGCTCCTGACGCTCGAGCGGAGGCGTCTGACACGCCGTGTCTCGCGCTGGTTGGCGAAGTTCAGCCGGAGCCAGCATGATCGATCCGAGTAAGCCGGACTACGGGAACACGCCCGCCTCGTCCGGACGTCCTGCCTTCCTCTATGCGCCCGCCAACCCACGGGCCGTGCCACACGTCACGATTGTCACGCCGTTTTACAACGAAGGTCCCGTCTTTCATGAGACCGCCGAGTCGGTCTTTCGCCAGTCGTTCCAGCAGTGGGAGTGGATCATCGTCAACGACGCGTCCAGCGACGCGACCGCTCTCGAGATTCTGAACCGGTATCGCCTCAAAGACCCTCGCGTGCGAGTGGTCGACCAGCCGGTGAACCAGGGGCCGAGCGCCGCGCGCAATGCTGCCTTTCGACTCGCCGCCGCGAGTTACGTCGTCCATCTCGACAGCGACAACCTGCTCGAACCGACCGCCATTGAGAAGTGGTTGTGGTACCTGGAATCTCACCGGGAATGCGGGTTCGTCAAGGGATTCACCGTTGGATTCGGCGCCGAAACGTATCTGACCACCGAGGGATTCCACGACGCCTCCGCGTTCCTCGTCCGGAACCGCGTCGACATGACCAGCATGATCCGCCTGGACGTGCATCGAGCGGCAGGAGGCTTCGACGAGTCCATCCGCGAAGGGTTCGAGGATTGGGAGTTCTGGCTTCGCTGCGCGAGCGCCGGCTTCTGGGGCGGCACGGTTCCCGAGTTCCTCGACTGGTACCGCCGCCGTCGCTCCCACGCTGATCGGTGGAAGAACTGGGACGGCGCAGAGAAGGAGCGCCGATTTGGCGCAGAACTGCGCCGGCGCTTCGCTCGGCTTGGGGATGGAGGATTCCCTCACATCCGATTCCGCGAGCACATCGCCCGCGAGACCGTGCCCGACGAGTTGCCGTGCGAAAACCTGCTCGTCAAGAAGACGCGGCGCGTCGTCATGATCGTCCCGTGGCTCGTCGTCGGGGGCGCCGACAAGTTCACGCTGGAGTTGGTCCAACAGCTCCGGGCGCGAGACTGGGAAGTCACCGTTGCGACGACGCTGGGCGGTACTGATCCGTGGCACGCCGAGTTCGGCCGCCACACGCCCGACATTTTTCTGCTGCACCGCTTCCTGCGGCTCGTCGACTACCCGCGGTTCCTGCGCTATCTCATCCAGTCGAGGCAGGCCGATGTGGTGTTCATCTCCCACAGCGAGCTCGGCTATCTGTTGTTGCCGTACCTGCGTGCACACTTTCCCCACGTGACCTTCGTCGACTTCTGCCACATCGAAGAACAGTGGAAGAACGGCGGGTATCCACGGATGGCGGTCGAGTATCAGGAACAGCTCGATCTGAACGTCGTGTCGTCGGAACATCTGAAGCAGTGGATGATCGCCCGCGGGGCCGAACCAGACCGGATCCACGTGTGCTACACCGGCGTCGATCCGGACCTGTGGCGGCCGGACGAAACAGAGCGGGCGACGGTGCGCCGCCAGTTGGGCGTTGATGAGCAGCTTCCGCTCATCCTCTACGCCTGCCGGATCTGCGCGCAAAAGCAGCCGCGGGTATTCGGCGCGACGATGCTTCGCCTCCACCGCGAGCGGATTCCCTTTGCGGCGGTCGTGGCCGGCGACGGCCCCGATCTCGGATGGCTGCGTCGGTACATCTCGCAACACGGCCTCGAACGCAACGTTCGCTTTCTCTCGGCGGTCTCGAACCAACGCGTCAACGAGCTGATGAAGACTGCTGACGTGCTCTTCCTGCCCTCTGAATGGGAAGGGATCGCCTTATCCATCTATGAGGCCATGGCTTCCGGGGTGGCCGTGGTGGGCGCAGACGTGGGCGGCCAACGCGAGCTGGTGACGCCCGAGTGCGGGATGCTGATCGCGCGGGGCAAAACGCACGAAGAGGTGGACACATACGCCCACGTTCTCGCCGGGTTGTTCGGCAATCCGGCCGAGCTCAAGAAGATGGGCGTCGCCGGCCGCGCGCGCATCTCCGCCGGTTTTCGGCTGGATCAGATGGGGCAGACCATGGTCGACGAGTTTGACCTCGCGATCGCGCTGCACGGCGTTCAGCCGCGTCCGGTTTCCAGTCTGAGGCTCGGACGGGCGTGTGCGTCGCAGGCCGTGGAATACGTTCGTGTCGAGCAGTTGACCACGACCCTCTGGGAAAGCCGACAGGGTCTGCTTCCTGCAAGTGGACGCGCCGACGGGGCGGGTTGGCGTCAGCGTCTTTATGCGGTGTGTCGATGGTTGTACGGCCCGCTCTACAGGCGGGGGATGGCGCGCGGCGGGGCCTGGTATTTCACACTCGCAGAGAGAATCAAGGGAGTGTTGCTTCGAGGCGCACGATAGCTGGCTGAGCCGCTTCGACGCGCGGTACGCAGGCCATTCTTCACCTGTGTCTGTACTTGCTATTCCGGCCGCGGAGCGCGCTAACCCGCCAGCCACTGCCGTAGTTGCCGCTCGAACTCCTTGCCATCCCAGTTCTTCACTTGGAAACGCGGTAACTGAAACGGATCGGCGCCGGATGGCACCGTTCCCGCGATGTTCGAACACGCGCACGAAAACCCCGCCTGGCGCACGGCTGTGACCGTCTCCGGCGTGTAGTCGACGGGTCTGCCAAATGGGTACGAGAAGCTTGCGACCGGTCGTCGCAGCACGGCCTCGAGCCACGCCCGGCTTCCGGTGATTTCCGCCCGCTGACGTTCCGCCGGCAGCCCACTCAAGGCCGGGTGATTGATCGTGTGAGCACCAATGTCGACCAGGGAGCTTTTCGCCAGCGCTGCCAGCTCAGCCGGCCCGAGCGCCCGATGGCGCGGTTGGGAGGTCGCGGCTCGTCCTGCCCACACCTGCAGGGCAGCCAACACACGCGCGCGGTCATCAGCGTCGAGCGGGTGCAGACGCTGCCACAACGCCACATACAACGCATGGCGCGACGTCGGTGGCGGCTCCCAGGCACGCCAATCGGAGTATGCTCCCGAGGCCCGCTCGGGAAAGTCGGCCGAGTCGCTCAGATCCCAGCGGCAGGCCTGCCCCTGAATGTCGACGTCGAGGCTGAGCGGAAGATCCGTCGGCCACAGCAGGAGCCGTTCGAGTGTGTCCCACCAGAACTCCGCTCCTTGCGCGATCGGCCCCGTGCACACGAACACAGTCGCCGGTAAACCGTGCTTCTCGAGGAGCGGAAGGGCGTCGTACAGGTTGTCGGCATAGCCATCGTCAAACGTAATCGCGACGAGTGACCGACCCATTGTTTGAGCCATGCTGCCCTTGGCAACTTCCTGCAGCATGTGCGGCAGCCTGACGACCGTACTTTCCCGCTCGAGGACGGTCATCTGTTCGTCGAATCGGTCTGGCGAAACCGACAGTTGCCACGGATCCGGAGTACCGGCCGCAACGCGGTGGTAGAGGAGAACCAGGGCCCTTGCCGTCCCCGAGGGCGCCTGCACGGCCTTTTGGCGCTCGACCTCGACACGGGAGTCGTTTTCCGTGAGCGACGCAGGCTTGACGGCTCGCACGGTGATGATCACGTCATAGTCGGGGTCTTCATGATCCAGTTCCGACGCGGTCAAGTCCTCCACGGCCAGGCCATACAGGAACGCGCTGGCCGCCAACACGTTGCCATGGCTGGCCAGCTCCAGGCTCTGCCGCGGAAACACGGCTTCGAAAATGCGCTGTGCCGACGCGGGCGTCAGACGCCAGAACCAGGAGCCCGGCCACTCCGTCTGGCTGGTCCGCGTGAGCCCCGGGAAGGTCGCGAGCAGCACGCCGCCGGGTTTCAGCACGCGATACACGGTGCGCAGGGCCGAAGGCACGTCGTAGATGAGTTGCAGCGTCTGCGTCAGAATGATGCAGTCGAACGCATCACTCGGGATGTGGTCAGCCTGCACGAGGTCACCGACGAATGTGGCGTTCTCGTTCCCCGGCACCACGTGCAGGACATCGCTCGTCGTCACGCGATCGGCGCCGAATCGGCGCGTGTAGCTGTTGTCACCAATCTCGAGTACCCGACCGTTGACATCCTGTTCATGGCGCGCCAGGAACCGCTCGATGTAGTAGCGGTCGACCGGAAGGCCGCGGTCGAAGCCCCATTCGCGGCTGACAGGCTCGAACGTGCGCGGGTCTGCGAACGGGCCGGGCTTCTGGCGCGGATCAGAGGCGGGCGGCCCGGGCGCAGGGGCGGCCGGGGAACGTTCCTCGGCCGGCGCGGGCGGTCGCCTCAGCGTGCGCAGGATCCGGGTCAGACCGATCCGGAATCCGGCTCGATCGCCGCCGGCGCCTGACTGCCGTTCAGCGGCCTCCGCCCGACGATGCCACACCTGGCGTTGCTCGTCATGCCACTCCTTGGCTGCTTCCAACTCGCCAATCCAGCCCCGCAGCTCCTCGATCTTGTCTGCGCGCTCGGCAGCGAGCCGCGCCCAATTCGGCGGATGCGATTCGAGACCCGTTTCCGTCTTGACCGAACGCGGGTCCGATCGCTGCCTGCTGAGAAAGGCCGGGAGCATTCGGGTCACGATCTTGCGCATCAACCGCAGCCTGGCATCCGCGGCCAGTCCAGGCACCTGCACGTGAGCTTCGAGCGCAGCGAGGAAGGCGTCGACGCCTGTCTCCGCGCCTGGCCATACGTGTCCCCATGCGCCGGCGAGATGGCCGGTCGGCATCGGGACGGCGAGAAAGAGCAATTCAGCGACACGCTCGGGTGACACGGCGGCCCGCTCGCCGGCCACCAGGTCCAGCAGCGGCTCCGTGGGCTGCCCCTGACCGATGGCCAGACCTGCAGCCCAACAAACGAACTCCAGCTTGGCTTCGCCTGCCTGATCGGCAGGCATCCCCTGCGCATAGCGGGCAGCGGGCGATCCCACACGCGGGTCGGATTGGTGGCCGCGTGAAATGACGGTGAGGGCATCTCGGATCACCTGTCGCGCGTGAGTGCCTGCCGAATTGGGACGCAGCCGATAGCAGGCGAGTATCTCGGGCACTGACGCGAACCGCGGGGCGGTCCGGGCGATGCGTTGCCAGAAATCCCAGTCGGGACAGGTCCTCAGCGTGACGTCGAAAGGTCCGATCGACTCCGCGAGCGATCGCCGCACCATGCACGCGTGAACGGCGAAACAATTGTGCCGGGTCAGTTCCGGGAACAAGTCCTGCACGGGCCGGGCGAACCAGCCCGGGCTTTGTTCCCCGTCGCGCGCAACGCGCACCCAGCCGCAATGAATCACGGCTGCATCCGGATCCGCAGAGACGGCGCCCGTCATCCGCTCCAGGTACGTCGGGACCAGCCAATCGTCGGCATCGAGAAAGACCAGCCAGTCGCTCTTCGCGACGGCGGCCCCGGCGTTGCGCGCCGCGCTTTCCCCGGCGTTCGGCTGCCGAGCGACGCGCAATCGTCCATCTCTCGCGGCGAACGTTGCCGCGATCTCCGCCGTGCGGTCCGTCGATCCATCGTCGACGATGATCGCTTCCCAGGCGCTGTACGTTTGCGCCTGAAGCGACTCCAGAGCCTCCGGCAGCGTCGTCTCCGCATCGTAGGCCGGCACAACGACTGAGACTCGGGGTGCGGTCAACACTATCCGTTCCGAGACGGTTTGCTGGCGTACGACCTGCGTCGTCGCGGCATTTACCGACTCAGCGACCCCGAAGCCGCCCGCCGGTACTTCGCGGCCCGTCCATTCAATCCCGCTCGTGACCGTCCGCCGGGTCGCGAAGGAGTGGGGGCGCCGGCGTGGTCAGCGGAGAAACTCGAGGGCGCGTTGCGCTCATACGCGTGTCTCCTGCGTGCCAAGCCCGGCCGAGCGACGTGCCAGGTACACTCCAACGTGGTCGTTCCAGGTCAGTCCTCGTTCGACCACGGTGAAGCCGGCCACGCGCAAAAGCGCCGGGACGACGTCTCCCGTAAAGAGCCACCACCAGGGTCCATAGTTGTCATCAAGTCGCCAGCCGCCAGGTACTGGCACGTTCAGGCCCATGGCCTGGGCTCCCACTTCATTCCAATACTCAGAGACAACCTCACGCTCCTGGTCGGTCAGAGCGGGGACAAAGAGCAGGCTGCCTGCGGGCAGCGCCAGTTCGCCGCGGGCATTGCAAAGGTGGTCAGGGACGATGGTGGTGGTGACGATCATTGTCTCGCCGCACATCCGGGCCAGTTGCCGTATCGAGTGCACCGGGTTCTGGCAGTGATAGAGCACGCCGCTGCAATGCACCACGTCGACTACGCCGGTAGTCTCCGGCACGCTGGCGTCGTCGAGGTTTCCCGTCAGACAGTGGTAGCCGGTCACGCCTTTCTCGGCGCAGCGGGCTGCCAACGCGCCCCACAGGGCATTGCCAGGTGGGGAAATGTCCAGCATCGTCACCTGGCTGGCGCCCGCCAGCGCCGCGACCGTGACTTTCTCGTTGACGGTGCCCCACAAACCGCCGACATCGATGAACGACTTCCCCTTGACGACCGCTTCAATCCACGGATCGACGGATTGCATGAAATCACCTTCAGCTTTCGACCAGCCTCTGTCCGCGAGGACGGCGCGACCTCCAGCGCCCGGCCCGGCGCAGCCTGCGTGCCTACGCCGTGGGGTCGGTCTGCGCGACGGCCATCGCCGGGTTGCCGCTCTGAATCTCCCATCTGAACGGCGAGTTCAGGACTGCATCCTGCATGTTATCGCCTCGAATGACGAACGACGCCACGCGGCTCTGGTAGTCGTACGCATAGATCCAGTTCTGCGCGTAGCAACCGGCGTCCACCAGGTAGCGCCCGCTGTTCAGGTCGAGGCGCTCCAACTCGACCACCACCTGGCCTGTGCCTTCGAGCGCCGACAGGCTCAAGTTCGATCGCTCGGTCGTGAGGACGTAGCACGCGACGCCGTCTTCGCGCACGATGCGCACGCAGAAGATCGGCGCCACGACCCGCAGCGCCACCCGGTACTCGATCTCAACCCGAAGCGGTTGGGAGGCTCGAAGCTCGGTTGCGACATCGCCGTTTCGGGTGAGCACGCGCACCGCCGTCAGCTCGACTTCAGACGTTCCGAAGCGGTGCTGGTCGAGCAACACCTCGGCACCCTCTTCGGTACGGACGGTGGGCGGGGCAGAAATTGTCACGACTGGCGCGTCGTCGTGGGTCACGAACCGCGCCCGGCCGTCCTCCATGTATTCGACGTACTGCCGAACGACACCTGCGGTGGCCCCCTGGGCCATGAGGCGACCCTTGTTGATCCAGATCGCCTCGTCACACATGTCCTGGATCACGGATGACTCGTGGGACACGAGGAGAATGGAACAGCCCGCGTTTCTGATCTCGGCAATGCGGTCGAGACACTTGTGCTGAAACGCAAGGTCGCCGACCGACAGGACTTCATCGATGAGCAGGATCTCTGGCTCCGTATGTACGGCGGTCGCGAAGGCCAGGCGCATCAGCATGCCGGTGCTGTAGGTTCTGACCGGGCTGTCGATGACCTTCTCCACCTCTGCGAATGCAACGATGGCGTCGAAGCGATCGAGGACCTCCCGGCGTGTCAGCCCGTTCAACAGCCCGCCGAGGATCGCATTTTCACGGCCGGTCAAGTCGGGATGAAACCCTGCCCCGAGGTCGAGCAGCGCGCCGATCCTGCCGTGCACGTCGATGCGGCCGGTGTCGGGCCGTCCGACACCGCCGATCAATCGAAGCAGCGTGGACTTGCCGGACCCGTTCGAGCCAATGATCCCCATGGTCTGCCCCGCGCCAACCCGGAAGCTCAGGTCGCGGAGCGCCCAGATATGCTCGACTGATCTCGTCCACCGCAAGCCCCTGGCCACAGCCTCCTGGATCGTCGACGGTCGATCCGGATTGAGCCAACGAAACTTCTTGGTGAGGTTCGTGACCTCGACTGCTGACGTCATCACACCTCGTCCGCGAACCGGTGGCTGGTTCGTCGAAACCCCGCCACTCCGGCGATGAGCACGACCGCCGACCCGAGCGTCAGCAGGACGAGCGTGACCGGGTCGGGAAACTCCCCGCGAAGGAGGACGGCACGGTAGGCGTCGACCATGTGCACCATCGGATTGAGGTAATACACGGGCCGAAGACGCTCCGGGACCATGCTGACATCATAAAAAACGGGCGTGAGGTAGAAGAGCAGTTGCAGGCCGAGTCGCAGAACGTGCTGAGTGTCACGGAACCAGACGTGCATCGTGGCGATCGGATACGCAAAGCCGAGGATCAGGAGGAACTCGACGGCAATCAGGATCGGAAGCGCCAGAATGGCCATCGTGATTTGGACGTGACTGGCGAGCAACAGCACGAAGAGGATCGGCAGCGACAACAGGAAATGAACGAGGTTGCTCGCGACGGTGACGATCGGCAGGATGCCCGACGGCACGCCCGGGCGGCGGATCAGTTCCCGATTGTTGACGATGGCGCCGGTCGCATAATTCAGGGACGACTGAAACCATCCGTACACCAGCAGCCCCGTGAACAGATAGGCCGCATAGTTGGGAATGTTGACGCGGAGCACCATGCCGAACACCACGAGCAGGACCACGAGCTCGGTGAGCGGATTCAACAACGTCCAGGCGATGCCAAGGAGCGAACCGCGGTACCGTAACTTCATGTCGCGGGCGACCAGCTCCCGGATCAGGTCGCGGACACGCACCCATCGCGGGACGACAACCCTGCCGCCGAGCGTGGCCGCGGGAAGTGGCGGAGTCAGTGCGGCCCGGGTCATCTAGGAATGATACCCCTCAGTCTTCCGGGCGGCGCGGCGCTCGGGCACAGCCAGCCGCGCTGCGTGAGCTCGGTGCCTTCGAGAACAGTGCACAGATACGATCCTTGACCGTCCGCCGAACGCGATAGTACGTTGTAGCGCTCGCCTGCGTGACACAGTCGTTACACGGCGCGCCCCATCCATGTCGTCGAGCGCTGCTGCCCTCAAAAAAACACCGCTCAATGCCCGGCATCGAGCCAGCGGCGGTCGCATGGTGGAATTCGCCGGCTGGGACATGCCGGTCGAGTACTCCGGCATCTCCGACGAGCACCTGGCGGTGCGGACCAGGGCTGGCTTGTTCGACGTCAGCCACATGGGCGAAATCGAGATCGCAGGCAGGGACGCCCTTGCGCTCGTCCAAGGGCTCACGAGCAACGATGCATCCCGGCTGTCGGTTGGGCAGGCGCAGTACTCCGCGCTCATGACGCCCGCCGGGACGTTCGTCGATGACGTGCTCGTCTATCGACTCGCCGACGATCATTACCTCCTGGTCGTCAACGCCGGCAACATCGTGAAGGACTACGAGTGGATCGCCGGCGAAGGCCGGAAGAGGGGTGGCGACGCCGCCGTCGTGAACGCGAGCTCACGATATGCGCTCATGGCGCTCCAGGGCCCGGAAGCGCAGGCCGTGCTGCAGAACCTCACAGCCATCGATCTGTCGGCGATTCGGTACTACTGGTTCGCGCACGGGGAAGTTGCCGGTGTCCGGGCCACGGTCTCGCGAACCGGGTACACGGGCGAGGACGGTTTCGAGATCTTCGTACCGCCCGCGCAGGCCGAACGCGTCTGGGGAGCTTTGATCGACGCCGGGCGATCGGTGGACCTGCGCCCCTGCGGACTCGGCGCGCGCGACACGCTCCGGCTCGAAGCCGCCATGCGGCTATACGGGAATGACATGGATGACCAGACAACCGTCCTCGAGGCTGGTCTGGGCTGGATCGTCGGCTGGCAGAAGCCAGACTTTCTCGGCGCCGAACGGCTGCGCGAGCAGAAGGCGAATGGCCTGGAGCGGAAGCTCGTGGCCTTCGAGATGGAAGGTCGCGCGATCGCCCGGCACGGCTATCCTGTCATCGGCGCCGACGGTCCTGTGGGCGTCGTCACGAGCGGGACCCACACCCCGTTCCTGAAGAAAGCGATAGGGTTTGCGATGGTGCCGGCGGCGCAGACCGACGTCGGGACGCCGCTCGACATCGAGATCCGTGGGCGGAAGGAACGCGGCAGAGTGGTCGCCGAGCCGTTCTACAAGCGTCCAAAGAAACCGGCGGTCCGGTAAAATGGAAGATTGTCCCGGGACCGGGAAGGCACGCAGGCAGGAACCCGCATGTATCCAAGCGATTTGAAGTACACCAAGGACCACGAATGGGTCCGGCTGCAGGACGGCGATGCCGCCGTCGGCATCACGGACTTCGCGCAGCGCCAGCTGGGCGACGTGGTGTTCGTCGAGTTGCCCGAAGTCGGCCGCACGCTGAAGCAGGGCGAGGCGTTCGGGACGATCGAGTCCGTGAAAGCGGTTTCCGAGCTGTTTTCGCCGGTCTCCGGTGAAGTGACAGCGGTCAACGCCGACCTGGCCAACCATCCGGAGGCGGTCAACGCCAAACCGCACGAGACCTGGATGATCAAGCTGCGGCCGAGCACGGCCGCCGAAGCCGACGCGCTGCTCGACGCCTCGGCGTACAACAACCTCATCAAATAGACGTGTCCGACACTTTTCAGGAACGCCACCTCGGTCCTCGTGACGAGGACATCGAGCGGATGCTCCGCGTCGTCGGCGCACGCTCCCTCGATGCCCTGATCGACGAGATCATCCCGTCCGACATCCGCCTCGCGAAGCCGCTCGCCCTGCCGGAGCCCGAGACCGAGTTCCGCTATCACCAGCGGCTTCGCGAAATCGCCGCGACGAACCGCGTGTTCCGGAGCTACATCGGCCTCGGGTATCACGACACCATCATTCCGGCGGTCATCCAGCGCAACGTGTTCGAGAACCCGGGCTGGTACACCCCCTACACGCCGTATCAGGCTGAAATCGCGCAGGGTCGCCTCGAATCGCTGCTCAATTTCCAGACGATGGTGGGCGATTTGACGGGGATGGCGGTGGCGAATGCGTCGCTCCTCGACGAGGCGACGGCTGCGGCAGAGGCGATGGCCCTGCTCAAGCGCGTCTCGAAGCGGTCGTCCGCCACGACGTTCGTGGTCTCGCCGCGCGTCTTTCCGCAGGTGCTCGATGTCATCCGCGCGCGGGCCGAACCGATCGGGATCAGAGTCCGGGTAGAAGACCCCGGCTCGGCAGCGTTCGGACCGGACGTGTTCGGCGTCTACGTCCAGTCGCCCGACGATCATGGCGAGGTGAGCGATTTGCGCGGGCTCATCGAACGCGCGCACGACGCGGGCGTCCTGGTCGCGGTCGGCGCCGATCTCCTGGCGCTCGCGCTCATCACGCCTCCGGGCGAAGCCGGCGCGGACGTCGTGGTCGGGAACTCGCAGCGCTTCGGCGTGCCGCTGGGCTACGGCGGGCCGCACGCGGCGTTTTTCGCCACGCGCGACACGTTCGTCCGGCAGGCACCCGGCCGCATCATCGGCGTCTCGGTCGACACGCGCGGCCGCCGCGCGTACCGGATGGCGCTCCAGACGCGGGAACAGCACATCCGGCGCGAAAAGGCGACGTCGAACATCTGCACGGCGCAGGCGCTGCTGGCCAACATCGCGGCGTTCTACGCCGTCTATCACGGCCCGGCCGGCATCAGGGCCATCGCGACGCGCGTACACGATCAGGCGACGAGGCTGGCCAAGACCCTGGGGTCGATCGGGTGGAAGCAGACGAACGCGTCATTCTTCGACACGATCCGGCTGCAGCCGGCGGGTGACGCGAAGCAGGTCGATGCCCTGCGAGCCGCCGCTGAAGCGCGCGGGATCAACTTCCGCTATCCGGAACCCGGGGTCGTGCAGATTTCGCTCAACGAGACGGTTTCAGAGACGGACCTGCTCGAGATCATTTCGGTGTTCGCCGAAACCGGCACCGCGAAGACCGTCGCGCTCGCCGCGGCCGGTGATGCGAGCTCGCTGCCGGACGGGTTGAGGCGCCGCTCGGAGTACCTCACCCACCCGGTCTTCAACGCGCATCACTCCGAAACCGAGATGATGCGCTACATCCGGAGCCTCGAACACAAGGACATCGGCCTCGACACGGCCATGATCCCGCTCGGCTCCTGCACGATGAAGCTGAACGCGGCCGCCGAGATGATGCCGGTGACCTGGCCGGAGTTCTCGCGTCAGCACCCGTTCGCGCCGCTCGACCAGACAGCCGGCTATCAGCGCGTGTTTCGCGAGCTCGAGGCCGGTCTGGCCGAGCTGACCGGTCTCTCGGCCGTGTCGCTGCAGCCGAATTCCGGCGCGCAGGGAGAGTTCGCGGGCCTGCTCGTGATTCACGCGTATCACGCCGCGCAGGGCCAGTCGCAGCGCAACGTGGCGCTGATTCCTCAGTCGGCGCACGGGACCAATCCAGCCAGCGCGTCGATGGCCGGGATGCAGGTCGTGATTGTCGCCACCGACAGCACCGGCAACATCGACGTGGACGACTTGCGCGCGAAAGCCGCCGCCCATCGGGATCGGCTGTCGTGCCTGATGGTCACGTACCCGAGCACGCACGGCGTCTTCGAGGGGCGGATTCGCGAGGTCTGCGCGATCGTCCACGAGCACGGCGGCCAGGTCTACATGGACGGCGCGAACCTCAACGCGCAGGTCGGGCTCACGAGCCCGGCGGCAATCGGCGCCGACGTCTGCCACCTCAACCTGCACAAGACGTTTGCGATTCCGCACGGCGGCGGCGGCCCCGGGATGGGGCCGATTGCGGTCGCCGCGCACCTCGCGCCGTTCCTGCCCGGGCACTCGCTGGTTCGGACGGGCGGCGACAAGGCGATTCCGGCCGTCTCTGCCGCGCCCTGGGGCAGCGCGAGCATCCTGCTCATTTCGTACGGATACCTGCGGATGCTCGGAGCGCGGGGCGCCACCGAGGCCACCCGGATCGCGATGCTGAACGCGAACTACCTCAAGGCACGTCTCGAGCCGCACTTCCCGGTGCTCTACGCCGGCGCGCATGGGCGCGTGGCGCACGAGCTGATCTTCGACCTGCGTCCGTTCAAGCAGCGGACGGGCGTCGACGAGACGGACGTCGCCAAACGCCTGATCGACTACGGGTTTCACGCGCCGACGGTCTCGTTTCCCGTCCCGGGCACGTTGATGGTCGAGCCGACGGAAAGCGAGCCCATCGAGGAGCTCGATCGTTTCTGCGACGCGATGATCGCGATTCGGGCAGAGATCGAGGCCGTCGCGACGGGGAAGGCCGATCCGGCCGACAACGTCCTGAAGCACGCGCCGCACACCGCCGAAGACGTGTCGGCCGACGACTGGCCGCACGTCTACTCGCGCGAGCAGGCCGCATATCCGGTACCCGCGCTGCGCCACCGCAAGTTCTGGCCGCCGGTCTCGCGCATCGACAATCCTTACGGCGACCGCAACCTCATGTGCGCGTGCCCGCCAATCGAGGCGTACGCGCCCGAGGAGCAGACGGTGGAATCGGGTAATTGAGTAATTGGTAATTGGGTAATTCAGGTCCTGTCCCTGAACGCCTTCAACAGCCGCTTCGTAATCGGTCCCGGTTTCCCGTCTCCGATCGTCGTGTCGCTGACGGCGATGACCGGCGTCACTTCGCGTGTCGTGCCCGTGATGAATGCTTCCTGCACCTTCGAGAGATCGCCCGGCGTGAGCGTCGCCTCGCGGCCGGGAATGCCGAGCTCGGCGGCCAGCTCGAGAACGAACTCGCGCGTGATGCCCGGCAACAGGCCCGCCGCGAGCGGAGCCGTGAGCACCGCGCCGTCACGGACGACGAAGAAGTTCGACTGCGAGCACTCGACCAGCTCGCCGGCCTGGTTCTGCATGAGCGCCTCCTCGGCGCCCTGACGCAGCGCTTCCTGCATTGCCAGCGCGTTGTTGATCAGGTTGTTCGACTTGATCATCGGATTGAGCGCCTGGGGGTGGTTGCGGCGCACGCTCACGAGCGCGAGGCGGATGCCGTCGTTGAACGTCCGGTCCGGCGGCGTGGGAAACGGTTTCACGATGATGACGAGCGATGGCGTTGGTGTCGCCGCCGGGTTGTACGTCAGCTCGCCCACGCCGCGGGTCAGCAGGATGCGGATGTACGCCTCGTCGTCCTTCAGCGCGGGGTGCGCCGCGACCGTCTCGTCGCACCTCGCCCTGAGCTCGTCGTCCGAAAACGGCACGTCGAGCGCCATCAGCGCGGCCGACTGTCGCAGCCGGCGCATGTGCCGATCGAACAGAAACGGCTGCCGGCGGTACGTGCGCAGCGTCTCGTAGATACCCTCGCCGTAGAGGAACCCGTGGTCGAACACCGGCACCGTCGCGTGGGCCGCGTCGGCGATCTTCCCGTTGACGTAGACGACTGCGCTCATAGGGCGACGTTATTCTATGCGCCCCGCCGATTGCGCCCGCCCCGGACACTTGGTACGCTCCGGCCTCGTCATGCGCGTCCTGAACAGCGGCCAGATGCGCGAGGCCGATCGCCGCACGATCGACGGCGGCGTGCCGTCGCTCGACCTGATGGAACGTGCCGGCCGTGAAGTGGCCGCCGCGATGGCGTCCGGGTTCCCGGACCTCGCGGCCAGGCGCGTCGCGGTCCTCTGCGGCAAAGGCAACAACGGCGGGGACGGGTTCGTCGTCGCGCGGCTGCTGCGCGAGCGTGGCGTACCGGTCCGCGCCTGGCTCGTCGGCCGCGCGGCCGACGTGAGGAACGACGCGCGCGCCAACCTCGACCGTCTGCGTGCGCTCGGCGTCGAGGTCGCCGAGATCGACGATGACGGCGCCTGGATGCGGTCCCGCCCGCAGATTCTCGAATCCGATCTGATCGTGGACGCGCTGTTCGGGACCGGGCTCTCGACGCCGCTCGCCGGCCTGCTGGCAACGGTCGTCGAAGACGTGAATGCGTCGGGCAAACCCGTGGTGTCGATCGATCTCCCGAGCGGTCTCTCGGCCGACCGGCCAGAACCGATCGGACCCGCGATTCGAGCGGCGCTGACCGTGACGCTCGGCGCGCCGAAACTGCCGCTGGTGCTGCCGCCAGCTGACGCGCTGACGGGAACGCTCGTTATCGCGGACATCGGCATCGCGCGCGCGATAATTGACGCGATCGACGGCCCGACGATCGCCCTCCTCACGTCGGACGCGATGCGCGCCCACATGACGCCGCGCGCGGCCGATTCCCACAAGGGCGACTACGGCCGCGTGCTCGTCGTGGCCGGCTCGCGCGGGAAGACCGGCGCCGCGCATCTCGCCGCGATGGCGGCGCTGCGATCCGGTGCGGGACTCGTCACGGTCGCGACGCCGGCCTCCTGCCTGCCGATCGTCGCGGCCATGGGCGCCGAATACATGACCGAACCGCTCGCCGAAGACGCGGCAGGCATGCTGGCCGCGGGCGCCGCCGATCGGATTCTCGGGCTGCAGACGGACGTCATCGCGATGGGTCCGGGGCTCGGCCAGTCAGCGGGCGTGGCCGCCTCGGTGCGAGCCGTTGTGGAGCAGGCGCGCAGCCCGGTCGTTCTCGATGCGGACGGATTGAACGCGTTCGCCGGCGACGCCGGACCGTTGAAGGGTCCCCGGCGGGCGCCGCTGGTGCTGACGCCGCATCCAGGAGAGATGGCGAGGCTGACGGGCCAATCGACCGGCGACGTCCAGGCCGCGCGGCTCGCCGTTGCGCGCGACTTCGCCGTCTCGCACGACGTGCACCTCGTGTTGAAGGGCCATCGCACGTTGATTGCGACCCCGGCGGGCGACGTGTTCGTCAACCCGACCGGGAATCCAGGGATGGCGACTGGCGGCACCGGCGACGTGCTCGCGGGGGCAATCGCCGCCTGGATCGCGCAGCTTGGCGATGTCGTGACGGCGACGACGCTTGCCGTGTACCTGCATGGTCTGGCCGGCGATCTGGCGGCCGCCGACGAAGGGCAGACCGGCATGATCGCGGGTGACGTCGTCGCGCGCCTGGGACGTGCCGCGCGTGTGGTCGCCGGTGACGGTCGAGACCCAACCCGAAAGCCGTGACCTCGACCATTACCCACTCGGAAGCCGCCACGATCGACGCCGGCCGCACGTTGGGTCGACGGCTCTCGCCCGGCGCGGTGGTCCTGCTCGAAGGACCGCTCGGTGCGGGCAAGACGGCGTTCGTGCGGGGCCTCGCCGAAGGACTCGGCTGCGACGGCGAGGACGTCTCGAGTCCGACGTTCACGATCGTCCAGGAGTACCGCGGCCGCGTCACACTCCAGCACGTGGACTTGTACCGTCTCGGTCCCGCGGAAGTGGACGACCTGGCGCTCGAAGATCTGATGGAAGGCGCAGTCACGGCCGTCGAGTGGCCCGATCGCTGGCGAGAGCCGCCAGCCGATGCCGTCGTCGTGAAGATCGAGCCTCTCGGCGGCGATCGACGCAACATCGAGGTGCGCGAGCCGGCTGCTGAACATCCCGGCTGACCAAGACCGTCATTTCAGAACAAGCCCTCGTCCGCAATCCTGATGTTGAGATCGACATACTGCACGTCGTTGCGCACGACCACTGGCCGTATCGATCCGAATTGACCGGCTCGCGCCGACGTTGCGCGTTCTTCGGCAGTAATGAGCGGATCACCCTCGAAGAGGAGGCCCTGCACCCAACGCCGCTGCAGCCCCGGGCCCTCGATGCTGACGTGGACGTGTGCCGCCGTCTTGCGGTTCGGGTACGGCGCGGGCCGAATCGTCTCGAATTCGAAACGACCGTCAGGGTTCGTGAGCGCCCATCCTCTGAGACGCCAGGAGTGAGGGCCTTTCGACGCCTCATCGTAGTAGCCGCGATGGTCGGTGTGGTACGCGAACACGATGATGCCCGGCGCCGGCGAGCGACCGTCGCGTTGCACCAGCCGGCCCTGAATGACCATCGGGATGCCCGGCTCGTTGGACGGGGTCATGCGCGCGTGTGACGTGAGCGTGCGAGGGCGCAATTCTTGCGCGCGCTCCCACGCGCGAATGAACTCAACATCCTGAAGGGGGGCCGCGTCCGCGAGCCGTGCCTTCAGCGCCGCTGCAATCGCGGGAAGCGCCGCCAGAAATGTTCGTCTTTTCATCACTCCCTCCGTGCTGGTCATGGCATCCGACTCGACGGTGACGGACCGAGCGGCACCGTCGCCACCACAATGTGCACGCGCACCTGCCGGCTGATGAGGCGCCCAAAGAACGAGCCGCCCACGACGCCAAAGTCGTAGCGATCGACCTCGAAGTCGGTTTCGAACGAAGGGCCGGTCGTCGCGGAGCGGGGGCGGACGACGACGGTGAACGGTCGGGTGACACCGCGGATGGTGATGTCACCCGACACGTCGAACGCCCCGTCGCCACGCGCGCGAACCGCGCGGCTTGTAAAGGACAGGTATGGATGCCTGTCGGCGTCGAAATACTCTTGCGCCTGCAGCGTCCGATCGCGGTTCGAGGCGTCCGTCAGAACCGACGCGACGCGGACGCGCCAGCGAATCGCGCTTGCCCCCGGCTGCGCCGGGTCGTATCGAATCTCGCCCTCGGAGTCGCGGAACACGCCCGTGACGTCCTCGAACCCGAGCTTCCGGACGGTGAACCGAACCTCGCTCCTCGCCGGGTCGATCTGCCAGGTCCCGGCTGGCACGTCGGCCGCGAACGACTCGGCTCGGCCCGGTAGAACCGGCGACCCGACACCGACGATCAGCGTGAGCAGGATGAATGTGCGACGCATGCGTTTCCTCATGGCTAAGGGACGCTGCGCCGGGCGAGATCGTTAACGCCGGTCCGCGAGCCAGCTGGGCAGCGCATCGCGCCAGTTTCGGAGCCAACTTTTCGGCGGCGGCAACGGGAGCGTGTCGCGCCATTGCCAGAGCGCATCTCGATTGCCGCGAAGAATGGCGCCGACGGTCACACCAGGCGGGGGCGGCCAGAGATCCGCGGCGCGGCTTGCGAGCTGGTCGCTGCCGAACTCGCCACGCTCGACGAGCATGAGCAACGTGTACACATCACGCGGTCGTGCCGCGACGATGATGCGGCGGAGGACGTCGGCGTCGGCCGCGCCCGCCTCGAGCGCGCGCACGGCGGCCATGAAGTCCGGCGCCGCGTCCTCGAAAACCGCCACGCCCGGAACCCGATCGGCGCGCATCTCGCTCATCGCGCCCGCCGGCACCAGCGATTCGTCAAGGCCATTGTCGAGCTGTACCCATCCGGATCGAACGCGGACGACGCTCCGGACGGCGTCCGCGGTGAGATCGAACTCGCAACCGAGATCGATGACCTCGCCCGCGGGCGTCCGGAACGACAGGCTGCCGGGCGGCGCCCAGACTCGTACGTGCACCGTGCCGCGATCGAGCGTGAGGCGGTGTCTGGTCCCTTGCGTGGATCGCAGGGTGAGGCGTGTGTCGCCGTCGATCTGCATCGTGCCAATCCTGGCGACGCGCAGGTGCATGCGATCCGAGGCTGGCAGATCGAGCGCCGCGCCCACGGCGAGCGATCGCGACGCGCCGGTGGGCGCGACGTCGATGGGCCACGGGCGGCCGGCCGGCCAGGACCATCGCCACGCCGCCAGCGACCCGCCGGCCATGATGAGCACGGCCGCCGCCGCGAGTGCATACACCCACGTGCGGCGTCGGCGCTGCACCACAAACGCCCCAGCCCGCGTCCAGTCGAGCGGCGTGGCCTCCGGCTCGAACCTCAACGGCTCGAGCCTCCGTTCGACGGTCCGGACCTCGGACGACGGCGGTGTCGCGGGATCCCAGAGATAGGCGTCGTCGAGGTCGTCGTGCGGTGCCGTCGTCATATGGTGGCTCCCAGGCGCACGCGCAGCAGGCGAAAGCCGCGATGCAGATTCACGCGCACCGAATCCGGCGTGAGGCCAGTGACCGCCGCGATTTCCGGCCCCGATAGCCCTTCGACCAGCCGCAGCACGAGGGTCTCGCGGTAGGCCTCGGGCAGCGCCCGAATCGCGGCGAGCGCTCGGTGCGCCTCGATGACGAGGTCAGGCCGGTCGGACGCCGCGACGGTGTCCGCCAAAGGCTCCGTTGGCCTGTTTCGGCGGTAATGATCGGTAGCCTGCCTCCGTGCGATCGCGCAAATCCAGCCGCCAAACGCCGCCGGCTGTCGCAGATCCTTCAACCGTGTGAACGCGTGCATGAAGACGTCCTGCACGAGATCCTCAGCGTCCTCTCGTGTCAAGCGCGCGACGAGCACACCATGGACGGCGCGGCTGAAGCGTCGGTACAGCAGGCCGAAGGCGTCGCGATCCCCGCGCGCGGCGGCCGCCACCACGGCGGGAAGATCCTCGAGAGACAAGTTGTCAGAGAGACGCGAGGGGAACCGAGACCGTTAACCGATGGCTCGCCGGCCTACTCGACGCGGTAGTTCGGGGCCTCCTTCGTGATGATGACGTCGTGCACGTGGCCCTCGCGGACGCCCGCGGCGGTCACGCGGCGCAGCTGCGCCTCGCGCTGGAGGGTCGCGACGTTGGGACAGCCGCAGTAGCCCATGCCGGCGCGGAGCCCGCCGACGAGCTGGTGAATCATCGCGGCGACGCTGCCTTTGTGGGCGACGCGCCCTTCGATGCCCTCTGGCACGAGCTTGTTCGACGTCTCGGGGTTGCTGGCGTCGAGGTCGAATTCATCCTGGAAGTACCGATCGCGGCTGCCGCGCCGCATCGCGCCGATCGAGCCCATCCCCCGGTACTCTTTGAAGCTCCGGCCCTGATACAGGATGATCTCGCCCGGACTTTCGTCGGTCCCCGCAAAGAGGCTCCCGATCATGGCCGCGCTCGCGCCAACCGCAACCGCCTTGGTGATATCGCCGGAATACCGAATCCCGCCGTCGGCGATGATCGGGATGTCGTGTTCAGCGGCGGCCTGTGCGCACTCGGCGATCGCCGTGATCATCGGCACGCCGATGCCGGCGACGACGCGGGTCGTGCAGATCGAGCCGGCGCCGATGCCGACCTTGACGGCATCCACGCCGCGATCGATCAGCGCGCGCGTGGCGTCCGCGGTGGCCACGTTTCCCGCGACGAGGTCGACGTCCGGAAAGCGTTGGCGCAGCCGCTCGACCGTGTCGAGCACGCCCTGCGAGTGGCCGTGTGCCGTGTCCACGACGAGGACGTCCACGTGCGCGTGGATCAGCGCTTCGGCGCGATCGAACGTATCGGCGCTGACGCCGACCGCGGCACCCACGCGGAGCCGCCCCAGCGAGTCCTTGCACGCGTTCGGATACTTGATGAGCTTCTGGATGTCCTTGACGGTGATGAGGCCCTTCAACCGGAAATCGGCGTCGACGACGAGCAGTTTTTCCACCTTGTGGAGGTGGAACATCTCGCGCGCCTGATCGAGCGTGGTGCCGACCGGCACGGTCACGAGCTGCTCGCGCGTCATGATTTCCACGATCGGCCGATCCACCTGGCTTTCGAACCGCAGGTCGCGGTTCGTCAGGATGCCGACGAGGCGGCCCTCCTTGCTGCCGTCTTCGGTGATGGGCACGCCGCTGATGCGGTAGCGCTTCATCAGCTCGAGCGCCTCGTAGATCTTGTGTCGCGGCGAAAGCGTGATCGGGTTGACGATCATTCCGCTCTCCGACCGCTTCACGCGATCGATCTCCGATGCCTGCTCCTCGATGCTCAGGTTCTTGTGAACCACGCCCATGCCGCCCTGTTGCGCCATGGCGATGGCGAGGCGGTTCTCGGTAACCGTGTCCATGGCCGCGCTCAAGAGCGGCACGTTCAGGCGAATACGCCGGGTGAGGCGCGAGCTGACGTCCACCTGGCTGGGCAGCACGCGGGAGTGCCGCGGGACGAGCAGGATGTCGTCGAAGGTGAGGGCCTCGGTCAGGCCGGTCGCTATCTGTTTCGCCGCCGCCAGTCGTTCTTGCTCAATCAGCGCGGATTCTTTGGGCACGCTTACGCTCCATGACACTTCTTGTATTTTTTACCGCTTCCGCACCAGCAGGGATCGTTGCGTCCGACTTTCGGCTCATCCCGGCGCACCGTCTTCACCGGCGCGTCGTCGCCGCCGGTCCGGGCCGGTCTCGGGGGCCCGCCGCCGGTGGGGCCTGTCCGCTGGGTCTGCTGTCCCGCCGTCGACGACGAGCCCGAGCTGAACGACATCGGTGACGGCCGGCGCGGGGGCTGCCGCACCGGCGCTGGCGCAGCGCCTGCCGCGCCGCCGCCTTCTGTCACCGGCCGTACGCGCCACAGGTACCGAACCATGTCGTCGTCGATCCGGTCCCTCATCGCCTGGAACAGCGTGAAACTCTCGCGCTTGTACTCGACGAGCGGATCGCGCTGGCCGTAGCCGCGCAGGCCGATCCCCTCCTTCAGGTGGTCGAGGCTGTAGAGGTGATCCTTCCACTGCGCGTCGACGATCTGCAGCATGATGTCGCGTTCGACCCGGCGCAGAATCGACGGGTCGATCGCGAGCAGCTTTTCCTTGTCTTCGTAGCGTGAAACGGCCAGCTCGAAAATCCGATCCGCCATCTCATCGACTGGAACGTTCTCGAGGCCAAGCGCCTCGACGGCCGCGGGCTCGATGGCGAACAGGTCGCTGACGGCGCGGCCGAGAGCGCCGAGGTCCCATTGTTCGGGATCCTGTGCCTTGTTGGCGTGCGTTTCGACGAGATTCGCCACGAGCTCTTCGGCGATCGTCATGAGGTACGCGCGCGTGTCGAGCGGCTCGTCCTCTCCTTCGCCAAGCGTGATCTTGCCCTCGAGCAGCTCGCGTCGCAGCGAGTACACCTGCTCGCGCTGCTTGTTCATCACATCGTCGTACTCGAGGAGATGTTTACGGGTGGCGAAGTTCTGGGCTTCCACCTGTTTTTGCGCCCGTTCGATCGCCTTGGTCACCATGCCGTGCTCGATGGGCACGCCTTCTTCCATGCCGAGCCGCTGCATGAGCCCGGAAATGCGGCCCGATCCGAAAATCCGCATCAGGTCGTCTTCGAGCGAGAGGTAGAACCGCGATGAACCAGGGTCGCCCTGGCGTCCCGCGCGGCCGCGCAACTGGTTGTCGATGCGTCGCGCCTCGTGCCGCTCGGTGCCGATGATATGAAGGCCGCCGACGCCGACGACGACGTCGTGCTCGGCGTCGGTCTGCTGCTTGAATTCCTGGAAGAGCCGCTCGTATTCCTTGCGCGGAACCCGGTAGAAGCTTTCGAGATGGTAGAAGTAGACGAAGTCATCGTCGTCGATGAACTTCTCTTCGCCTTTTGGCAGCCGCTCGGCGATCTGCGCCGCGAGGCTCTGCTGCCGCGCCATGAATTCCGGGTTGCCGCCCAGCAGGATGTCCGTACCGCGGCCGGCCATGTTGGTCGCGATCGTCACGTTGTCCTTGCGGCCGGCCTGCGCGACGATCTCGGCTTCCTGCGCGTGGTACTTCGCGTTCAGTACGACGTGCTTGATGCCACGCCGCTTGAGCATGCCCGACAGCCGCTCGGACTTCTCGATCGACACGGTGCCGACGAGGGTCGGCCGTCCCGATTCCTGCTGGGCGACGATGTCGTCCAGGATCGCGTCGTATTTCTCTTTTTCCGTGCGGTACACGCTGTCCGGCTCTTCCTTGCGGAGCAGCGGACGGTTCGGTGGGGCGACGATGACGTCCAGTTTGTAGATCTTGTTGAACTCTTCGGCTTCCGTTTCGGCCGTGCCGGTCATGCCGGAGAGCTTCTGGTACTTGCGGAAGTAATTCTGGAAGGTGATGGTCGCGAGCGTCTGGTTCTCGCGCTCGATCTTGACCTTCTCCTTCGCCTCGACCGCCTGGTGCAGACCGTCGCTCCACCGCCGTCCCGGCATCAGGCGGCCGGTGAACTCGTCGACGATGACGACCTGGCCTTCCTTGACCATGTATTCGACGTCGAGCTTGAACAGCGTGTGCGCCCGCAGCCCCTGGTGGATGTGATGGAGCAGGGGCATGTTCGACGGATCGTACAGACCCGCCGATCCGGCGACGAGCCGGTGCGCGAGCATCTTCTCGGCCTTCGCCATGCCGGTCTCGGTGAGCTGCACCGTCTTGTGCTTCTCGTCGACGATGTAGTCGCCGGTTGTCTCGAGCGCCTCCCGATCCTCGGCCTTCACATTGCCCTGAGTGACCGCACCGGGCGAGAGCTTGGGGATGATCCGGTCGACTTCGTAGTAGAGGTCCGTCGATTCCTCGGCCGGGCCTGAAATGATGAGTGGCGTTCGCGCCTCGTCGATCAGGATGCTATCCACCTCGTCGACGATCGCGAACTGATGTCCGCGCTGGACGAAGTGCGCCAGGTCGAACTTCATGTTGTCGCGGAGGTAGTCGAAGCCGAACTCGTTGTTCGTGCCGTACGTGATGTCCGACCCGTACGCGACCTGACGCTCCTGGTCGTTCAGCTCGTGCTGGATGACACCGACCGACATGCCGAGGAACCGGTAAATCCGGCCCATCCACTCCGAGTCGCGCCGGGCCAGGTAGTCGTTCACCGTGACGACATGGACGCCCTTGCCCCCGAGCGCGTTGAGATACGCCGGCAGCGTCGCGACGAGTGTCTTACCTTCACCCGTCTTCATCTCGGCGATGCGCCCGGCGTGCAGGACGCAGCCGCCGATGAGCTGGACGTCGAAGTGCCGCATGTTCAGCATCCGCCGTCCGGCTTCGCGCACGACGGCAAACGCTTCGGGCAGGAGGTCGTCGATCGATTCACCCCGGCCCGCGCGCTCCTTGAGCTCAGCCGTCCGTCCGCGCAGCTGCGCGTCGGAGAGCGGCGTCGTGGTGGGTTCGAGCTCGTTGATGCGGGCGACGATTGGCCGTAGTCGTTTCAGCTCGCGCTCGTTCTGCGTGCCGATGACCTTGGCCAGGAGGGTGTTGATCATGCCGGCGGCCGGCGCGTTTAGCCGCCGACACGCAGGGCAGAGTGGATCCCTACTGTCGGCTCAACTGCGCCGTAGGTAATCCAGCGATTGTATCAAAGACCTCGGGTTTCGTTTTTTGGTGAGGTTTCTATCCGCTTGGGGATGGTCTTACGGCCTTGCGAGCAGCCTGAGTGGGTTGATGGGCTGGCCGTTCAGCAGGATCTCGTAGTGCAGGTGAGTATTGGTGGCCCGACCGGTCGATCCGACGAACCCGATGACGTCGCCGCGCTTGATTTGCTGGCCGGCGCGGACGGCGAACCGCGACAGGTGACCGAACCGCGTCGCGATGCCGAAGCCGTGCGTGATGACCACGGCGTTGCCGTAGTTGCCGAAGTACTCCGCCATCTCGACCTTGCCGTCGGCGGTCGCTTTCACCGGCGTGCCGTGGTCAGCGGAGATGTCGAGGCCGGAATGGAAATCGGGGCGTCCCGTGAATGGATCCGGGCGCATGCCGAAGCCCGACGTGAGCCAGCGCGGGATGAGCGGCCAGATCGACGGCGTCGCGCGCGCGAGCGCCTGGTGGCCTTCGATCTTCGTCCTCACCGATGCGAGCCGATCTTCGATGACGCCGAGCAAATCGCTCAGGATGCCGAACGTGCTCTCGGGTGAGCCGTTGATGGCGCGCGTGAGCGCCGGATCGACGCGACTGGCGCCGCCGCCCATGGCGCGCGACCGGAGCACCGTCGGCAGTTTTTCGAGCGCCGCCTTCGTCGTCGGATCGAGCTGTGCCACCTCGCTGAGCTGCGTCAGGACCGATTGCAGCGACGCGACCTGTCCCGTGAGCTCGCCGGTGGCTTCGCGATAGCTCTCGTTTTCGAGGCGCAGGATGTCGTTGGTGAGCCTGAGCCCGGCCAGTTCGGCTTCGCTCGCCGCCCTCGCGCCGAGGCCCATCAGAAGCGGGGTGACGAAGACTCCGACCGCGCTGATGAGACCGAGCACGCCGACACGGCGGCTCATGGTGAAGCGCCGGACGGCTCCCGTCTTCCGGTTCGCGATCAGGATCGAATAGCGTGTCGACCGCATTCAGATAATTCGCCTGAGCCCCTGCCAAGTCTCAGCGGGTCCGGCCAAACCAAGGCACCCTACCACACCCTGGTCAGACCCGCCAACCAGAAATCGACGCGTGTGCGATATCAGGACACCAGCTCGGGCAGCCGGAACTCGAGCGCTTCGGCCAGATGCGGAGCCTCGACGACAGGACTGCCGGCGAGGTCGGCGATCGTGCGCCCAATTCGTAATACGCGGGTCACGCCGCGCACGCTTAGCCCAAGCCGACTGACACCCCGGCCGAGCAATGCCTCACCCGTCTTATCGGCCGGACCGCACAAACGGTGCACCTCCCGGCCTTCGAGGCGGGCATTGAGCCGGCCCTGCCTGGCCCGTTGCGTGGATCGCGCCCCGACCACCCGCTGACGCACGTCGCGCGTCGATTCGACAGGCAGCGTCCCGCGAACGTCCCGCCACGGCACGGCCTGCACTTCCACGGTGAGGTCGAATCGATCGCGGAGGGGGCCCGAGAGCCGCCGGTGGTACCGCTCGACCGCGCCCGGCGAGCAGCGACACGCGCGCGTACGGTCCGTCGCGAAGCCGCACGGACACGGATTCATCGCCGCGACGAGCATGATCTCCGCGGGGAACGACGTCGATCGGGCCGCGCGCGCGATATGCACGACACCTTGCTCCAGCGGTTGGCGAAGCGTTTCCAGCACGCGTCGGCTGAATTCGGGCAGCTCGTCCAGGAACAGCACGCCGCCGTGCGCCAGGCTGAGCTCGCCGGGCCGCGGAATGCTTCCGCCGCCAACCAGCGCCACGTCCGAGCACGTGTGATGCGGCGCGCGAAACGGCCGCGAGCGGAGCAGGCCGCCACCCGGCGGCAACAACCCCGCGACCGAATGAATCGTCGTGACGGTCAGCGCCTCGTCGAACGACAGCGGCGGGAGCAGGCCGGGCAGCCGTCGGGCCAGCATCGTCTTTCCGGCGCCGGGTGGACCGCTGAAGAGCAAGTGATGCGCGCCGGCCGCCGCGATCTCGAGCGCGCGCCGGCCGACGAGCTGGCCACGCACGTCCGCCAGATCGTCTGACGGTGGGGCTTCGGCGGCATCGGTCGCCACCAGCGCGGCCGCCGGCGTCGGGTCGGCGGACGTGATCACGCGCGCCGCGTCGATGAGGGTCGACACCGGGAACAACGGGAGGCCCTCGACGACGCCGGCTTCCTGAAGATTGGCCGCGGGGAAGAGCAGCGCGCTCGAGCTCTGCCGCGCGGTCACCGCGATCGGCAGCAGCCCGCGCATCGGCGGAATACGGCCGTCGAGCGACAGGCCGCCAACGATCGTCAAGCTCCGCTCTTCGCGATGCGGCAGCACGCCAGACGCCGCCAGAATGCCAAGCGCAATTGGCAAATCGAACGCCGCGCCAACCTTCCGAAGGTCGGCCGGCCCCAGGCTCACCGTCACGCGCGCGGAGGGAAACGGAAAGCCCGAATTGCGGATGGCGGTTCTCACGCGATCGCGGCTTTCGCGGACCGTCGCATCGGGCAGACCGACCATTGTCACGATCGGGAGCCCGGGCGACACATCCACTTCGACCGAGACGGGAATCGCATCGACGCCGAAGACCGCAGCCGCGGACACTCGCGCGAGCATGAAAGGCTTTGGGACCGAGCAAGCGGCAGACCAGTGTGAAGCGCCGTATTCGTTCAGGTTGCCGCAAGGACGTGGCGATTTCTGCGAAGGGAGGGGAGGGAAGGGTTGGAAGAAATGCGTACTGGCGCTGCAGGTTCCGAGGTGCCGGTGCGGGGTTCCGACGTTCCGCGGCGTTCCGTCGTTCAACGGGATTCCGGGGTTCCGTGGTGCCTGGGTTCCGAGGGTTCGGACGAGTTGGGTACGCACGCCGGCGTGGTCGAAAACCCGGAAACCTCGGAACCCAGGCACCGCGGAACCTCGGAATCCCGTCGAACAATTCGGAACTCCGGAACCGCGGAACCCCGAACCGGAACCTCGGAACCTACCGGCGGACGGTCAGGCGGAGCCCTATCGAGATTCGATCGTTAGAGAGCCGGTTGAGGCGTTTGAGGGTGTCGACACTCGTGGCGAACTGGCGGGCGATGCTCGAGAGCGTGTCGCCCGGACGCACGCGGTAGGTGACTGGCGTGGCGCCATTGCTCGCGTTGACCGAAGCAGGTCGTGCCCCACGCGCGGAGGGCAGGGCGGTGGCGGTGCGCTGCGGGATGCTGAGCACCTGGCCGCGACGGATTCTGGCCTTGCTGCTCAGCTCGTTCGCCGTGCGAAGCTCGGCGACCGTGACGCCGTAGCGCCGCGCGACGCTCGTCAGCGTCTCGCGGGACTTCACTTCGTGGAACTTGAACGTGCGGTAGAGAGGCTCGGCCGAGTCCAGCCGCTCGAGGATGGGCGCCGCGGTGCCCATCGGCACCTTCAGCTCGTGGCCGCCGATCGGCGTCGTCGTCCGGCGGAGCACCGGATTCAACTCCTGGATCTGTTCGATCGGGACGTCCGCCCACTCGGCAATGAACTTCAGATCGAGCGCGTTCGGTACCGCCACCGTCTCGTAGGCGTGCGGTGGCGGGGTCGTGATGTCGAAGCCGTAGAGCGTCGGATTCTTCCCGATGATGACGGCAGCGAGAATCATCGGCACGTACTCGCGTGTCTCTCGCGGCAGGTATCGCGACGTCGCGGTGATTTCCCAGAAGTCTGTTTTCTTTGACTGCCGGGCGGCACGCATCAGCCGGCCCTGGCCGGCGTTGTAGCTGGCCAGCGCGAAGTGCCAGTCGCCGTCGAACATCTGGTGGAGCGCTTTCAGATATTGTGCGGCCGCGAGCGTCGACTTTTCCGGATCCGATCGCTCGTCGATGAACCAGTTCTGTTTGAGACCGTATTCGGTGCCGGTCGGCGCCATGAACTGCCACATGCCCTTCGCGCTCACCCGCGAGAGCGCATTCAGCTTGAACGCGCTTTCGACCAGCGGCACATACGAAAGATCGACCGGCAGACCCTGGCTCTTGAACACGGTCTGGATCATCGGCAGGTAGCGCTGTCCCCGGTCGAGCGCCGCCTGCATGAAGTCGTGCAGCCGTCCCTGGAAGAGCTCGACGTACGAGAGCACCTTCTGATTGAGCGGAATCGGCACATCACGCGGCAACCGCTCGAGATCCAGCGCCACCGTTTCCTCGGTCGTCGCGAGCGGCGACGGCGGCTCGAATGTCGCGGCGCTCAGCAGTTCGTCGATGGCGGCCGGTTCGGATCTCGACTCGGTAAAGCCGTCGCCTTCGCGCAGCGCCATGACGTCGAGCGCGCTGATGCGATCGAGCAGATGTTCGAGCTCGGCTTTGAGACGCGGCTCGCTCCGGGCGCCGTTCGGCACGGCGAGCAACATGTCGACGGCTTTGTCGAAACGCTCACGCGCGGCCACGAGCCGGTCGCGGTCCCATTCTTCGCGGCCAGCGGCGAACTCCTGCTCGACTTTTGCGATGAGCTCCGCCACCGGATCGGCGACCAGCGGAATTTCCGGGCCGGCCGGACCTGTAAAAGGCGTCGGGGCCGTAGGCGATGGAGCCGGAGGGGGTGGTACAGGCCGATTGCGGGCACCGCACCCGACGAGCAAGCCTGCAGCAGTAACGACGAGCAGTCGGGTAGCAAGTGACATGCGGTCTTTAAGGGCGCGTGCTCATGGGTGCAATTGCGGTGCCGTAGGCTAGCACTCGACCCCGATCGGGTCAATCGACAAATCGCGATTTTTGTTCGGCCTTGCGCGCAATCAACTGTTCGGCCAGGCGGCCGAGACGAACACCCGGTGCGCCTGCGCGAGATCGCGCGCGGCCGGCGTGACAATCGTGCGATCCGCGATGACAATCTTGCGGCCCGCCTTGATCGCCTGCTTCACGTCTTCTTCGCACACGAAGTCCACGGCAACCGGCGTGTCCGGACTGGCGGGTGGGGCCGGCGCGCTGCCTCCGAGGAACGCGTCCATCTGGCGGCGCATCGAAGGCGCATCAATCCCCGCCGATGCCGGCGGCGCGGCCACCTTCGGCAACCGCGTGTCGTCGGGCACCTCCTTCGCATCAGGTCGTGGCGGAGCGGCGTGGCCCTCGACGCGAATCACCGCGGGCCGTAGCTCGTAGGCGAGCCGCTTGATGTTGAGCAGGTGACGCGGCGAGATGTTGTCCGACGTGATGTTGCCGCCGAACCCTCCACACCCGAGCGTCATCGCGGGGTCGAGTCCCGTCGTCAGCCCGATCGATCCATGAGTCGTCGGCGTGTTGACGACGATCCGGAACGCGGGCTTCTTCAGGCCGAATTCGAGGATGACCTCCTCGTTCCGCGAGTGGATCGACATCGTGTGCCCCATGCCGCCATAGCGAAGAATCTGGATGCAGCGCTCGCAGCCCTCGCGCCAGTCGGCGACGACGTAATACGAAAGGACGGGGCAGAGCTTCTCGATTGAAAGCGGATAGTCGCGGCCCACGCCTTTGAGCTCGGCGATGAGCGCGCGCGTCTTCGGCGGAATGCTGAACCCGGCCTGTTCGGCGATGAACTTCGCGGTCTTGCCGACGAGCTTTGGATTTGGCAGTCGTTGCGGCGACACGAGCACGGCCGCGAGCTTGTCGGCCTCGGCGGGCGACATGAAGTACGCGCCCTGGCTGATGAACTGGCGTTTCACTTCGTCATGGACGGACGCGTCGACGACCACCGAGTTCGGCGACGAGCAGAGCACGCCGTTGTCGAAACACTTTCCAACCAGGATGTCGCTCGCGGCTTTGACGAGGTCGGCCGACTTCTCGATGTAGCACGGCGCGTTGCCGGGCCCGACGCCGTACGCCGGCTTGCCGGCCGAGTAGGCCGCGCGCACGAGCCCCATCCCGCCCGTCGCGAGGATGACGGCGACGTCGCGATGTTTCATCAACTCCTGCGTGCCTTCGATGGTCACGGTCTGCATCCAGTTGACGGCGCCCGCGGGCGCGCCGGCGCTCGCCGCGGCGTCGGCCATCACCTCGGCGACACGCGTGATGCAGCGGGCGGCTGAGGGATGCGGGCTCATGACGATCGGGCAGCGCGCCTTGAGCGAAATCAGAATCTTGTAGATCGCCGTGGACGTGGGATTCGTCGAAGGGACGATCGCCGCGACGACACCGAAGGGTTCCGCGATCTCGACGATCTTCCGCGCGTCGTCGCGGGCGACGACGCCAACCGTTTTCATCGGCCGGATGAACCGGTACACCTGCTCGGACGAGAACAGGTTCTTTTCGACCTTGTCCGCGACGACGCCGTACGTCGTCTCTTCGACGGCGATCCGGGCGAATTCTTCCGCGCGCTGCGTCGCGGCCCCGGCGGCGGCATCGATGATCTTGTCGATTTGCGCCTGGCTCATTTCGGCAAGCGCGGGTGCCGCCTGCTTCGCGCGCTGCGCCAGATTGCGAGCTTCCTGGATGGATTTCAGGTCGCGATCGGTTGGCGCTGCGGTGGCCATCGGCCTTTGGCCTTCGGCCTACGCCTTGACCGGCGCTTTCGGCAGCACCCGTTCCACTTCGCTGTGCGGCCGCGGAATGACGTGCACCGACACCAACTCGCCGACGCGTCGCGCGGCCGCGGCGCCGGCGTCGGTCGCCGCCTTGATCGCGCCGACATCCCCGCGCGCCAGTACCGTCACATAACCGGCGCCGATGTATTCCTTGCCGATGAGCACGACGTTCGCGGCTTTGACCATCGCATCGGCGGCCTCGATGGCGCCGATGAGGCCGCGAGTTTCGATCATGCCGAGCGCGTCTGCAGTCATGAAGTCAGCCAGGAACGTGGCGGGCGCGGCGAACTCTTCGCCGAGGACGAAATCGCCGCAAGGCTAACATATTGAACACCATGCAGCAATACGGTACCATGCACGGCTCGTGACGAGTTTTCGACGTCGCCGATTTCTTTCGCTCGCCGCCGCCGCTCCGCTCGCTCTTTCCGTAGCCTGTTCACCGGGAGACACGTCACCGCCGGTGGCGACCGTGACGTTTTCCACGAACAAGGCGCGCGTACCGCTGGGCAGTCCGGTCGAGTTGACCTATCGATTCAACGTCGCGCCCGACGCGAAGTTCGACGGCGACTATCGCGTGTTCGTGCACTTCGTCGACGCCGACGGCGGCGTGTTGTGGAACGACGATCACGATCCCTCGCCGCCGACGTCGCAGTGGCGGCCGGGACAGACCATTCAGTACACGCGCACGCGGTTCCTGCCGGTCGTTCCGTTCCTCGGCGAAGCCAAGGTCACCGTCGGCCTGCACCGCGATTCGGTGCGGCTGCCGCTTCAAGGCCTCGATCCCGCGGACCGGGAATCGACGACGCGGGAGTACAAGGTGGGAACGCTCCACCTGCTCCCGACGTCGGAGAACATCTTCATCTTCAAGAAGAACGGCTGGCATCCCACCGAGTTCGCGGCCGAGAACCCGTCGCTCGAGTGGGAGTGGACGCAGAAGGTTGCGACGCTGACGCTCAAGAACCCGCAGAAAGACGTCTCTTTCTACCTTGAATTCGACGCCCGCACCGACGTGTTCCCCGATCGCCCGCAGCAGGTGACGATTTATTCGGGGGACCAGATGGTCGAGACGTTTCCGGCCGGCAACAGCGCGCCGGCGTTGAAGAAGATTCCGATTGCCGCCACCCAGCTCGGCAAGAACGAGATGGCCGAGATCCGCATCGAAGTCGACCGCACCTTCATCCCCGCCAAGCTCCCCGCCGGCGGCCGCGACGTTCGCGAGCTTGGCCTTCGTGTCTACAACGTTTTCATCGAGACTCGATAAGGATTAACGAGCGTTTTACAAAACGGGGACAGTCTTGTATTAGCGTGCGATCAGGCAGACGGAATTTCCTGGTGATCTCGGTACGCTAATACAACACCTGTCCCCGGGCGTGTTCAGGATCAGCCGTTTCTACCCGAATGTGGTCTAAATGGCGATAACTGACACGTCCGGCGCGGGTCGTGGGTTATTACAACGAGCCGTGAAGACTGGACTGACCCCACCAAGGTCGGCAGTCTGACGGGGCCGGTGCCTCGTCCAACAACACGAAACTCGCGGTTGACGCGAACGGAGCGGGGCGAAGGGCCCCCGCGAGTGAGCGCGTAAGGGGGTCCCGCCTTCGCCAAGGCTACGGCGGGGTAAGCCGCGGGGGCGAAATCCCCGGGTGTAAGGAGCGAACGAGCGAAGCGAGTGAGCCCGCCGGAGCGGAGCGGGGATTTAGGGGTCCCCGCGAGCGACGGCGATAGGGGGTCCGGCGGGACGAAGTCCCCCGGGTAATAGATGGAATATCGCTGTCGGATAGCTACGGCAACCGGTCAGGTGATGGAGGCGACCTACGTCGCCGAAAGCGAGGCCCGTCTTCGCCTCGAGCTCGAGGAGAAAGGCCTGTATCTCCTGTCTGTTCAGGGGAAAGGCGGCCTCAAGGTCGGGGGCGTTCAGCTGCGGCTGCCGCGGCGGCGGAAGATCCCCTCGTCGGAGTTCATCATCTTCAATCAGGAGCTCGCGACCCTGCTCAAGGCTGGGCTCCCGCTGGTCCAGTCGCTCGACATCCTGCGGAAACGCGTCCCGAATCCTTATTTCAAGGCGACACTGGACGATGTCTACGAGCGCGTGCGTTCCGGCAGCGCTCTTTCGGAGGCGTTCGAGGCTCAGAAGCTCTTCAGCGGGGTGTACACGGCCTCGCTCATGGCTGGCGAAAAAAGCGGCAGTCTCGAGCAGGTGATCCGCCGTTACGTGCAGCACGTCAAAGTCATGGCGGCCGTCCGCGGCAAAGTCGTTTCGGCCCTGATTTACCCGGTCGTCCTGATTCTCCTTTCCATGGCCGTGGTCGCGCTCATCGTCTTCAAGGTCGTGCCGGAGTTCGCGCTCTTCTACGGCCAGGAGGGGAGTGGCGCCCAACTGCCGCTCTCCACCCGGATAGTCGTCGCGATCTCGACAACGGCCGTCTCGAATGGTGTGTGGATTGTTGCGGGCATCGTCGCCGCGGTGACGGTGGCGGTTCTGGGGTCCCGGCAACCCTCCCAGCGAGCGCGGCTGCACGCCTGGATCCTGAAGTTGCCCTATTTTGGGCCGCTCGCCCGTAAATTCGCGACTGCTCAGGTTTCCAGGACCCTCGCGACACTCCTCTCAGGTGGTATTCCGCTCGTGAATGCCCTGGATATTGCCGCGAAATCGGTGGGGAACAGGCACATTGCCGGGCATCTGGCGATCGTTGCGAAGCAGGTACGGGAGGGCGGCAGCCTCGCCGGGTCCCTGGCCGAGCGGCGGGGCATCTTCCCGAACGTCTCGGTCGAGATGGTGGAAGTTGGCGAGTCCACGGGGGCACTGGCCGATATGTTGAACAGCGTGGCGGACTTCTACGACGAGGAAAACGAGACCAGCCTGACCCGGTTCTCGAACCTGATCCAGCCCATCCTGCTCATCGTCATGGGCGTCATCATCGCGGGGCTGCTCCTGTCGTTGTACATGCCGCTGTTCCAGTTGTCGTCCATTCGAGGCTGAGATGGCTGAATCACTTCCCTCAGCCGACACCCTTTACATCGAGCAGCCGCAGGCGGCCCCGGTCGATCAGGCCGCGGAAGAAACCCGCGCGCGCAAGATCGCGGACCGGTACGAGCTCGAGTTCGTCGATCTCCTCCACTTCCGCGTCGATCACGCACTCTTCCGGAGCATCCCGGCCGACCTGATGCTCCGCTACGGCTTCGTGCCCTACCGCCGGGAAGGGCCGACGCTGCTCATCGTCGTTTCCGACCCGAGCGACCTGCAGACGATCGACGAAGTGGCCGTGCAGCTGAATACGCCGGTCCGCGTGTGCGTCGGGACGCCGTCGGCGATCCAGTCCATCCTCAAGAAGAGCGAGAGCTCGCAGCGCGTCCTCGAGGAGGCGACCGAAGGCTTCCAGATTCAGATTCTTCGCGAGGACGAAAGCGGCGAGGAGAATCTGACGGTCGACAAGCTCACGTCGGACGCCAGTCCGGTGATCCGGCTGGTCGACTCGATGATCTTCACCGCGCTGCAGCGGCGCGCGTCCGACATCCACATCGAGACCCAGGACGACTCGGTGCACGTGAAATACCGGATCGACGGCGTGCTGCAGCAGGCGATGCGGCCGATCGACAAGCGCTTCCACAGCACGATCATCTCGCGCGTGAAGGTCATGGCGGAGCTCGACATCGCCGAGAAGCGCATCCCGCAGGACGGCCGCTTCAAGCTGCGCGTCCGCGGCAAGGCGATCGACTTCCGCGTGTCGATCATGCCGAGCGTGCACGGCGAGGATGCCGTCATCCGCATCCTCGACAAGGAATCGATCAGCGAGCAGTTCACGGAGCTGCGCCTCGACATTCTCGGCTTTCCCGAAGAGGAGATGCGGCGCTTCCGGAAATACATCCGCGAGCCGTACGGGATGGTGCTCGTCACCGGGCCGACGGGCTCGGGCAAGACGACCACGCTCTACGCGGCGCTCTCCGAGATCAAGACGATCGAGGACAAGATCATCACGATCGAAGACCCGGTCGAGTATCAGCTTCGCGGCATCACCCAGATTCCGATCAACGAGAAAAAGGGCCTGACGTTCGCGCGCGGCCTGCGGTCGATTCTCCGGCACGATCCCGACAAGATCATGGTCGGCGAAATCCGCGACCCGGAAACGGCGCAGATCGCCATCCAGTCGGCGCTCACGGGACACCTCGTGTTCACGACCGTGCACGCCAACAACGTCATCGACGTCCTCGGCCGGTTTCTGAACATGGGTGTCGAGGCGTATCAGTTCGTCTCGGCGCTCAACTGCGTGCTCGCGCAGCGGCTGGTGCGCCGCATCTGCGACCACTGCAAGCGGCCGGTGCCGGTGTCCGTCGATCAGCTGATCGAATCGGCGATGGATCCGACGCTCGCGACGACCGCGACGTTCTATGAAGGCGCCGGCTGCATCGAGTGCAGCGGCACGGGGTTCAAGGGCCGCACGGCGATCTGCGAGCTCATGGATCTCACGGATTCCATCCGTGACATGATTCTCGATCGTCGGGCAACATCGGAGATCAAGCGCGCGGCGAAGGACGAAGGCATGACGTTCCTGCGGCAGTGCGCGGTCGGCCGTGTGCTCAACGGCGTGACGACCCTTCGCGAGATTAACAAGGTGACGTTCGTCGAATGAGGGCGCAGTTGGCATCCTCCTGGCTGTCGTCGGCCCCGCCCACTACCGCGATCGAGATCGCCAGCCGGCGTGTCACCGTCGCCGAAATCGGGCGATCGAGTGGCGTGCCCGCGGTGCTCGCCTTTGCAACCGAACCGCTGCCCGAGGGGGCGGTCGTCCCCGGGCTGACGGGCACGAATATCCCCAGCACGGGGATGGTGTCCGGTGCGCTCCGGGTCGCGCTGGCGCGCGCCGGATTGCTCTCGCGGCGCCGGGCGGCGCTGCTCGTGCCGGACAGCGTGGCGCGGGTGACCATGCTGAACTTCGATCAGATTCCCGCCAGAGGGAGCGACCTCGACCAGCTGCTCCGGTGGCAGCTCCGGAAGGCGACGCCGTTCCCGATCGACGAGGCCCAGGTGGGGTCGTTCGTCGCCCACAAGGACGGCCCGAGTACAGCCCTGGCCGGCGTCGTGGCCCGGCGTGACGTGATCGCCCAGTACGAAGCGGTCACGGACGCGTTGTCGATCCACGCGGGCCTGGTGGACCTGTCGAGCTTCAACGTCATCAATGCGGTGCTGGCCTCAGGGTCGGCGCCGGCCGGCGACTGGCTGCTGGTCTCGCTCGCGCCCGAGGCGACGACGCTGGCGATCATGCGAGGCCAGAACCTCATGTTCTACCGGCACCGGTTGACGGTGGACGAAGAGCCGCTCAGCACCCTGGTGCACCAGACGGCGATGTACCACGAAGACCGACTCGGCGGGAAGCAGTTCGCGCGGGTGTGGCTCTGCGGCGGCACACTCGTCGGCACCAACGCCGAGGTGGCGCGCGACGAGATCAGCGAGCGGCTGAACGTCCAGGCCGAGGTCGTCGACATCCGGCCGGGCGCCGAGCTGCGCGACCGGATGCACGCCTCGCTCGACGTGCTCGACATTCTCGCCGCGCCGGTCGGGGCGCTGCTGCGAGATCGGAAAGTGGCGTAGATTCAGATGCTCAAGGGCAACCTCTCGACCCGTCCCTTCTACAACGAGAAAGTGGTGTCTCTGGCGCTGGGGCTCGTCGCGCTGGTCGCCATTGCCCTGACCGTCTTCAACACGGTGCAGCTCATTTCGCTCACGCGGCAGCGCCGCGTGCTGAACGCGCACATCGCGCGTGACCGCGGCGAAGCCGCGCGCATCACGGGGCAGGCCGACGCGATCAAGCGCACGGTCGACCAGCCGCGATTGCAGCTGCTGGCCGGATCGACGCGCGAAGCCAACAGCCTGATCGATCAGCGCACGTTCTCGTGGACGGAGTTCTTCGGTCTCATCGAGAAGACGATGCCGAGGGACGTGCGGCTCATCGGCGTGTCCCCGAGAGTGGAGAAGGGCGAGTTCAAGATCGCGATGCGCGTCATGGCGCGCACCGCCGACGACCTCAAGGCGTTCACCGACGGCCTGGCCGGAACAGGGGCGTTCTACGACGTCGTTCCCCTGGAGACCCAGCGCAACGATGACGACACGGATACGCTGACGCTGCTGGCCGGATACCTGCCGCCGTCGAGCTCCGGGCCGCCAACCGCGGCGCCAGGACGCAAGGGCGGAACGGCGCCGACGCGACGCGGAGAGCGGCCATGAACCTCGTGCGGCGCGTCTTCACCGAACGCCGGGCGGTCGTGCTGCCGCTGATGGTGTTTCTCCTGGCCAATGTCGGCGTGCTCGCGTTGGGTGTGTTCCCGCTCGAGCGGAGCGTGGCCGGGCTCCAGGAGGGCGAAGTCGATGCCCTCGCCGCGCGCGGGCAGGCGCTCAAGGTCGAAGCGTCCGCCAAGGCCGCGCAGCTCGGCAAGGACCGGGCGGAGACCGAACTGAGAAAGTTCTACGGCGAAGTCCTCCCGGGATCGGTGCAGGAGGCGAGCGAGCTCACGTATGTCTGGCTCGATAGCGTCGCCAAAGAGTCGGGCGTCGAGTTCTCGCGCAGCACGTTCAAGGAAGACGAGATCCGGGAGAGCCGGCTGAAGCGCTGGACCGCGAAGGCCAAGCTCGTCGGCGACTACGCCAACGTCCGCAAGTTCCTCTACGCCGTCGAAACCGCGGAAGAGTTCGTCATCATCGAGGAAGTCGGGCTGTCACAAATCGAAGCGACGCGCGGGGGCGACCTGCTCGAGCTCGAGTTGAGTCTGGCGACGTACTTCCTGCCGCGATCGCAAGCCGGAGTGTTCCCGAAGTGAAGCTTCTTCCGCCCTCGGGGCCGCAGCGGAACCGCCAGCTCGTGCTGCTCGCGCTGTTGCTCGTGACGCTCAGCGTCGTCGTCTGGCAGTTCGTGCTGCCGGAAATGGGCAGCGGTGAACCGGCTGCGGCGGCGGTTCGAACGTCCAATCCCCAGGCACGGCACACCAACGGGGCCGCAAGCGCGGCGGCGGCGTCGTCGTTACCCGAGCCGTTGAAGCTCGCGTCGCTCGAGCCGGTACCCGACGAGCCGAAGGTCGGCCGTAATCCGTTCATGTTCGGGGTACGGCCAGCGCCGCCCGCGCCACCGGCGCCGCCAACCATCTATACGCCGCCGGCACCGCCTCCTCAGCCGGCGTGGCCGCCGCCGATCGCGCTGAAGCTCGTGACGATCGTGGACGGGCCCGATGGACGCCGGCAGGCGAACCTGAAGGACCCGGCGAGCAACACCACGTTCGTTGCGGTAGAAGGCTCGATCGTGGACGGTCGATACAAGGTCGTGAAGGTGGCTCAGCAGTCGGTCGTGGTGTCGTACGTGGACGGCAGCGGGCAGAGGACGTTGACGCTTGGCGGTTGACGACCTCGGGTTTCTTTTTGCGCGTCTTTTGATCGTCAAAAAGAAACCCGAGGTCTTAAGGAGCCTTTAGTGAACTCAAGAGTCCCGGTGGTCGTCTTTGGGCTGGCGCTCATGGTGGCCGCAGGCTGCGCGACAGGCCGCGCGATCAGCAACGCAAACACGGCGGCGTTGAAGGGTGACTGGGACTCAGCGGTCGCGTTCTACCGCGAGGCGCTCGACAACGACCCGGACCGGGTCGACATCAAGGTCAGGCTCGAGCGCGCCATGCGGAACGCGTCGGCTGAACACATGAAGCGCGCGCGGGAGCTCGAAGCGCAGGACCAGCTGCCGGGCGCCATCGCCGAGTACCGGCTGGCCTCGTCGCTCGATCCCGGGAACACGATGGCTTCCACGAAGGCCTCGGAACTCGAGCGGAAGATTCGCGTCCAGCTCGAGGCCTCCCGCCCGCAGCCGCGCATCGACCAGCTTCGCCAGCAGGCCGCGCTCGCGCAGGGGCTGCCCAAGCTCGATCCGCGAACGCCGATTACGTCGATCCGGCACCAGGGATCGATCCGTGACCTGTTGCGATTGATTTCCGACATGACCGGCATCGGCGTGACCTACGAGTCGACGACGCAGGGGCAGGTCGATCGTCCGTTCCCGTTCGAGATCCGGAACGTGTCGGCCGAGGAAGCGCTCGCGCAGATCATGTCGGCCAACCGGCTGACCTACAAAGTCATCGGGCCGAACACGATCTTCGTGTACGCGGACACGCCGCAGCTCCGGCAGCTCTACGAGGACCAGTACGTCCAGCCGTTCATGTTGTCGCATGCGGATGCGTCGGAGGTCTCGGGCATCCTCAACCAGCTGCTGTCGCAGGGCGCGACCGGGAGCCGCCCGCAGATTCAGGTCAACAAGAACGGCAACATGCTCATCATCAAGGGCACGATGCCGGTGCTGCAGGCGATCGACAGCATCATCCGGACGGTGGACAAGCCCCGCGCCGAGGTGATGATCGAAGTCGAGATCCTCGAGGTGAATCGCAAATTCCTGCGGCAGGTCGGCCTGGATCTCAACCAGTGGGCCCTCGGGTTCACGTATTCGCCCGAGCTCGCGCCGACGGGCGGCGCACAGTTCCCGCCGGTCTCGCCGCCGCCGATCAACCTGAACACGCCTCGTCAAGGCGTGGGGGTCAGCGATTTCTATGTCACCGTGCCGACCGGACTGGTTCAGTTCCTCGAGTCCGACGCGCGGACCAAAGTGCTGGCGCGGCCGCAGGTCCGCGGGCGCGAAGGCATGACGGTCAACCTCGGCCTCGGCGACGACGTGCCGCAGCCCCAGACTGTGTTCCAGTCGGCGGCCGCCGGCGGCATCGCCAACGTGCCCACGACACAAGTCCAGTACCGGCGCGTCGGCGTGAACCTGATCTTCACGCCCCGCGTGACCTATCAGGACGAGATCATCCTCGAGAACCTGCAGCTCGAAAAGAGCGGCCTCGGGCCGAATCTCGACGTCGGCGGCCAGACGTTCCCGACGTTCGTGACCCGCAACGCTCAGACGACGCTTCGGTTGCGCGACGGCGAATCGAATCTCCTCGCCGGGCTGATTAGCGACGATTCGCGGAAGACGAGCACGGGCTTCCCGGGCATCACCGGTCTGCCGATTCTGCGCAACATCTTCGGCAACACCCGGGACGAGATCGATCAGACGGACCTCGTGATGATCATCACGCCGCGCATCATTCGATCGCACGAGCTGTCGGTCGACGACCTCAAGCCGAAGTTCGTCGGCGTCGGGCAGAACTTCGGGTCGGGTGGCGTGCCGCAATTGATTTCCCCCGACGCGCTGCCGCCTCCCGCGGTCGTGCCACCCGGGACGCCGCCGGTGCCCGGACAGCCGGGTACGCCGACGGCCGGTCAGCCGACGACACCGACGATGACGACGGGCACGCCAGCCCGTGCGCCCGGGGTCGTGCCGATCCAGCCCGTCACGCCGGCGACCGAACCGGCCGGCCCGCCGTCTCAAGGACGTGTGGTCGTGACCGCGCCGACGGCGCCGCTTACCGTTGGAGCGCCGTACACGGTGCCGATCTCGGTCGAGAACGTCAGTCAGCCGCTGGGCGTGCTCTCGCTGACGGTCACGTACGACCCGACGGTGCTTCGCGCCGTCAACGTGGTGCAGGGCACGCACATGCAGCAGGGCGGCGTCACGACGACGTTCGCGCCGAAAATCGACGCGGCGACCGGGCGCGTGGACATCGCCATCGCACGGCCGTTCGATCGGCCGGGCGCAACCGGCAACGGCGTGCTCGGCGCCATCGCGTTCGAGGCCGTGCGGTCAGGCGCGTCGCCGATCACGATTCAGGGCGTGCTCACGACCACCACAGGCGTCTCGATTCCGGTGCAGATGGTCTCGTCGACCGTAACCGTGAAGTGAAGAGCATGTTGCAGTTGTGAGTGGTGTGCCAATGTCAGTTTTGCGCTTCTTCCGTCGGGGCTCGCGCGGCTTCACGTTCGTCGAGCTGGTCGTCGCGACGGCGGTGATGATGATTCTCGCGTCGGCGGCGCTGCCGATCGCGCGGGTGTCGATGAAGCGTCAACGCGAGAAGGACTTGCGGTACACCCTGCGCGAGATGCGCACGGCCATCGACAAGTTCAAGGACTACGCGGATACGCAGCGAATCGCGGCGTACGAGTTGCAGTTCGGCAGCGAGAACTACCCGGCGTCGCTCGACGTGCTCGTCGAGGGTGTGGCGGTGGCCAACGACACGACCGGCCGGAAGCTCAAGTTCCTGCGCCGCATTCCGATCGATCCGATGACCGGGCGCGCCGAGTGGGGCATGCGGTCCTACCAGGACAATCCCGATTCCAAGATCTGGGGTGGCCAGAGCGTCTACGACGTCTACTCGAAGTCGGAAGGGATCGCGCTCGACGGGACCAAGTATCGCGACTGGTGACGGCCATGGATATTGGTAGGAAAAGAGGTCGAGGTCAGTCCGGCTGGACGATCATCGAGCTGCTGATCGTCATCTCGATCATCATGATCCTGGCGGCGCTGGCGCTGACGCAGTACCGGAACTCGATTCTCTACGCCAGGGAAGCCGCGCTGAAATCGGACCTGTTCCTGATGCGCGACGCGATCGACCAGTACTACGCCGACAAGGGCAAGTATCCGGAATCGCTGCAGACGCTCGTGTCCGAGAGCTATCTCCGGTCGATTCCCAGCGACCCGTTCACGAAGTCGTCGGATACATGGACGACGACCACGGCCGATCCGCAGCCGGGCCAGCTGTCGAGCCAGACGGGGATCTACGACGTGAAGAGCGGGTCTGATTTGAGCGCGACTGACGGCAGCCGGTACGCGGACTGGTGAGCTCACAGGCCGCGTAAACACGGCCTGACAGGCGGCTGAAGCCCGCCTGCTACTGCCGGCCGGTTTCGGTCACCGCGGCGATCGTGATGTCGATCGTGCTCGTCGCGGGTCCGGAAAACGCGGTGAGTTTTGCGGTGCCGGCCCGGCCGTCGCCGAAGAGCTTGACCGTCACCTTGCCGTCGAAGGTTTTGGCTTGGGTCGGTTCGAGGCGGCCGAGGGTGCTCACGAACGTGACGATGGTATCGTCGCGCACCGGAGGGCCGACACCGGGGACGATCGCGGTGGCGCCGGTCTCGCCGCCCGTGGCGAAGCCGCCGCGGAACAGGTGAGCCGTGACGTCGATCGAGCCGTTCGCCGGCAGGGTGCTCGACGTCGCCACGAGCGTGAGCTCGGAGCCGTTCGGCGCGAGGATCGAATCCTTGTCGCACGCACCCGCGAGCGCGGCGCAGCCGACGAGCGTGGCCGTCACGACGGTTCGGCGGATGGAAGCGGGTCGAGCAACGCGATCGCGCATCATATGAAGTGAAATGGATAGTACGGTCATGAAAATCTCCGGTCAAGGCGGCGCGGCGCCGCCCGTACGACGAGAGTTGGACGATCGTGGCTACATCCTGGTCGTGCTGCTCGTCTCCATGGCCGTCGCCGCCGTCTGGATGAGCGCGGCGCTGCCGGCCTGGCGGCAGCAGTCGATGCGCGAAAGAGAGCTCGATTTGATCTTCCGGGGCGAGCAGTACGCGCGCGCGATCGCCCTGTACCAGATCAAGAACAACTCCTACCCCCTCGATATCGACGTCCTGGTGTCGCAGCGATACCTCCGCAAGAAGTGGAAGGACCCGGTCACAGGGGAGGACTTTCAGCTCGTCGGTCTCACCAGCGGCCAGGGCGGCACGCCGAACCGCTCTGGTGTGCCCGGTGGGTCGCCCGGGTCCGCTTCACGCGGCGGCACGCCGGTCGGGCCCGGCGGGATGGCTCAGGTTCCCGGCGGCGCCCCGGGCCGTGGTCCCGCGCAGCCGTCGCTCGGGGGCCAGCCGCTCATCGGCGGCGTCACCGGTGTCCGCAGCGTGAGCCAGGCCACGTCGATTCGCGTCTACAACGGTCAGCAGCAGCACAACCTGTGGCAGTTCGACGCCGCGATGTTGATGGCGCGAATGGGACGGAACCAGGCTGCGCCCGGGCAGGGCAGGGGAGACGGGCGCGGCGGTCCGGGCGCACGACCAGGCGGACCTGGCACACGACCGGGCGGTCCTCCTGGCGGAGCGGGTCCTGGTCGAGGTCCTGGCCCCGATGGTGGTCCCGTCCGCGGAGGTCCACCGCCACCCGGAGGCGGCCCCGGACGAGGAGCCGGAAGCTGACGGGTTGAAGCGTCTTCGAGAAGCGTGTAGCAGACTGCTGGCCTCAGCCGCACGCTCGCGCGCCTTCCGCTGAGCAGACCGTCAGGCGCGCTGCGGCAAATTCGGCCCGCAGCCTGCTACACGCTTCTCGAAAACGCTTTATATTCCCCCAGGTCCTCCACCACCGCGTCGTGCATCTTCGGTCTCAGTGCCGCGAGCGCGTTGTTCTCACGCGTCGGGTGCACGCGATTGGTGAGAAAGACCACGTAGAGATCGTGCTCCGCATCAATCCAGAGTGACGTTCCCGTAAATCCGGTGTGGCCGATGGCCGTGGGCGAGAGCCGCGTGCCGCATGATGAGGTCGGCACCATCGTGTCCCAGCCCAGCGCGCGGGAGCTGCCCGGGACGTTCGACCGCGCGGCGAAGAGATGCATCGACGCGGGTGTGCCCAGGGGCGTCGGCTCGCGAAACGTGCGCAGGACCACCCGCGCGAATGCGCCGACGGCGCGCGCCGTGCCGAACAGGCCGGCCTGCGGCGCGACGCCACCGAGCGCCGCGGCGTTTTCGTCGTGCACCTCGCCACGCAGCAACCGGCCGCGCCAGGGATCCTGTTCGGTCGGCGCGATCCGATCGATCAGATCGGCTCCGGGCCGGAACATGACCTCGCCGGCCGCGGCGCCGATCGGCCGAAACTGCTCGTCGAGTCCTGCGCCTCCCGCGGCCTCGAGCGCGAAGCCCAGCAGCATGAATCCCGGATCCGAGTAGACCGACTGCGCGCCAGGCGTGCGCTCGAGCGGGAGTCGAACGATCGCCTCCTCGAACGCGGCGCGGCCTGAGGCGGTCTCCCACAGACGAGCGTGTGCCGGCAGGCCCGACGCGTGCGTGAGCAGGTGACGGATGGTGATCGCCGGGCGAGCGCCTTCCGTGAACGCCGGCACGTACCGCCGCACGGCCTCGTCGAGCTCGAGGCGGCCCTCCACCACGAGCCTCATCGCGATCGACGTCGTCGCGATGACTTTCGTCAGCGATGCGAGATCGAAGATCGTCGCGGATCCGCACGCCGGCGCGTCCGCGTCGTACGTCAACCGGCCGAACGATTCCTGCCAGAGCGATCCCGACTGTCGCCCGACGTCGATCGATGCCGCGGGAAATGCACGGGCGTCGAGCCCGGACTGAATGACGCGTCGAGCAGAAGGGAAGTCAGGCATCAGCTGTCGCGTAATCGTATTTCGTGAGGCGTTCGGCCTTTCAGCCTTGCTTCTGTCTGTGAGCTCCGAGCCTCAGAGCCCTGCGCCTCTGAGCCTTCGAGCGCTTTTCACAGTACGCTCTCCCCATGCTGGTGCTGGGCATCGACGTGGGCGGCACGAAGACGGTCTGCCAGCTCGCCGACGATCAGGCGAACATCCTGGCCGAATCGCGCGGAGGCGGCGCAAATCTTCAGGCGTCCGGCGAGCTCGAGGTCGAGAAGGTTCTGCATCAGGTGATCGATCGGGCGCTCGTGAACGCGAGTGCGAGGCCCGCGGCGATCTGTCTCGGGATGGCGGGCGTCGATCGGCCGCGCGACGCGGACGTCGTGCGCGGCATCCTGCTCCGCATCGGCCATCGCGCACAGCCGTACGTCGTGAACGACGCATTGATCGCGCTCGAAGCCGGACTCCCCGGCGGCGCCGGCGTGGTCATCCTCGCCGGCACGGGATCGATCGCGTACGGCCGGGATGCGCAGGGGCGCGCGGCGCGAGCCGGCGGCTGGGGATACGTCCTCGGCGACGAGGGCAGCGGCTACTGGCTGGGCCGCCACGCGCTGCGCGCGGTGGTCCGCGCGGCCGACGGACGCGGACGAACGACCGCGCTCACGGCCCGCGTGCTCGCGCACTACCACGTCGATCGGCCGCAGGATCTGGTCTGGGAGATCTACGGCAGCGGCCTGAAGCCCATCGCGATCGCGTCTCTGGCCGCCGAGGTCGGCGCGGCGGCGATGGAGGGCGACACGCTCGCCGAGGACATCATCAACGCGGGCGCGGTGGAGCTGGCCGGCGCGGCGGCGTCGGTCGCGCGTCGGCTGTCCCTCGAGCGGTGTCCCGTCGTGCTGGCCGGCGGTATCCTCCGCGGCGTGGCGCCGCTTCGGGAGCGCGTGCTGTCCAATCTTTCGCGCGCGCTTCCGCACGCCGAAGCCAGAGTGCTCGATGTCGAGCCGGCGCTGGGCGCGGTCCGGCTCGCGCTGTCGCTCGCCGCGGGCCGGCCGGCCATTCCCACCTACGTGAACGCCGTCTGATGCCGCGCGTCGTCATTCTCGACACCGAACGGGCGGCGTCCGCGGCCGTCGCGGGTTTCGTGGCGAGAATGCTCGCGGCGACGCCGGACCTCGTGCTCGCGCTGCCCACGGGCCGCACGCCGATTGCGTTGTACGGCGCGCTGGTCGACTGTCATCGATCAGGTGCCGCGGATTTCAGTCAGGCGACCGTCTTCGCGCTCGACGAGTTCGTCGGCCTGCCACCGTCCGATCCGCGGAGCTTTCGGGCGTTCCTGCGGCGTCATCTGCTCGACCACGTCAACGTCGCGCCCGGCCGGATTCACGGTCTGAACGGCACGGCAAAGGACTGGAAGAAAGCAGCAGCTGCCTACGAGCTGGAAATCGGCCGCGCGGGCGGCCTCGACCTCGCGATCGTCGGCATCGGACGCAACGGTCACGTCGGCTTCAACGAACCTGCCAGCCGGCTTCCCGCACGGACGCACCGGGTGCGGCTTCTTCCTGAAACCCGCCGCGCCAACGCCGGCGCGTTTGCCGGCCGCTGGCGGGACGTCCCGGCGCACGCGCTCTCGATGGGGATCGGGACGATCCTCAACGCGCGTGGCGTCATCCTGCTGGCGTTCGGAGGTCACAAGGCGGCCGTCGTCCGGCGCGCCCTGACGGGGCCGATTACGACGCTGGTGCCGGCGTCGCTGCTTCAACTGCATCCGCAATGTCGTCGTCGTGCTGGACCGGGACGCAGCGAGAAGCCTGACGCGCGCGCGATCCACTCGCGCGAGGGATCCGCGCGCGGGACTCGGCGCGCGGATTAATCGATAGCTTTTTCTTCAGCAGCCGGCGCAGGTGCGGCTCGAGATCTTCACCGATCGCCTCACGCACCGAGTCGTGCGCTTTTCGGAGCCGCCGCACCGCCTGTGCGTAGGACACGTTCGCGTTCTTCATGACGATCGCGGCCTTGGTGTTCCACTTGGCCTGCTTGAGCAGTTCGCCGGCTTCGTCCTGATCGGTTCCCGTCACCATCGCGACGATCCGTCGCGCGCGGTCCTTCAGCTTTTCCGAGCCGACCTGCACGTCGACCATGAGGTTGCCGTAGGTCTTGCCGACGCGCACCATCGAGATCGTGGTCAGCATGTTGAGGACCATTTTCGTGGCCGTGCCGGCCTTGAGCCGCGTCGATCCCGCGACGACCTCGGGTCCGACCGCTGGCGCGACGATCAGATCCACGTAATTCTGCAGCTCGGTGCCCGGCCAGCACGTGACGAAGATGATGCGCGCGCCCTTCTTGCGCGCGCCGGTCAGCGCCCCGCGGACGAACTGCGTGATGCCGCTCGCCGAGACGCCGATGACGACGTCGCGCTTGGAGACGCGCAGCCGTGCGACGCTCCGCGCGCCTTCCTCGAAGTTGTCTTCGACGCCTTCGCGCGCGCGGAAGACCGCGTCCTGGCCGCCCGCCATGATGGCCTGCACGAGCTTGGGCGTCGTGCCGAACGTCGGCGGCATCTCGGCCGCTTCGACGACCCCGAGCCGTCCGCTCGTGCCGGCGCCGACGAGAAACAGCCGCCCGCCGCGCTTCAGCGCGCCGACGATGATCTCGACGCCGTGCGCGATGCGCTCGCGTTCCTTCTGCACCGCGGCGACGACGCGGCGATCCTCGGCGCTGATGAGATCGATGATCTCGAGCACCGGCATCCGGTCGATCGCCAGCGTCGCTGGATTGATCGCTTCAGTTGGCAGGTCCTGCCACTTCGAGTGATACGGCATGGCGCATGCGGCCGAACGCGTCAGGGCTGCCCACGACGCGGCCGATGAGCAAACGCCTTTAGCGTACTATAGGTCCGTCGCCGTCGTCGAAGCACAACGGCACGACGTTACGCATACTCGCGGCCGGCATGTCTGCGCCTACGCCTGAAAGCTACCTGCGTCATCTCGAAGTCGAGCGGCGCATGGCGCCCAACACCCTCGCCGCGTACCGGCGCGATCTCGACAAGCTCGCCGCGTTCGCGGCGGCCCAGCGGCGGCCGCTTATCGACCTCACCAGGAGCCATCTCGAGGAGTTCGTGCGGGAGCTGATGGCGTCGGGTCTTTCCGCGGCGTCCACGGCCCGCCTGGTCGCCTCGACGCGCGGCTTCTTCCGGTTCCTCCGGCTCATCGGCGCGGTGGCGGCGAACCCGGCGGAGGATCTGCAGGCGCCGCGCGCGTTCGCCGTCGTTGCCGCGCTTTCTGTCGCTCGACGACGTCGACGCGCTGCTCGCGGCGCCCGATACCTCGACGCCGCGCGGCGTGCGCGATCGCACGCTGATCGAGGTGCTGTACGCGACGGGCCTGCGCGTCTCCGAGCTCGTCGGTCTTCGCGTGACCGACGTGCGCGTCGATCAGGGGTACGTGCAGTGCCTCGGCAAGGGCCGCAAGCAGCGCATCGTGCCGCTCGGCGACACCGCCGCCGACTGGGTCCGACGGTACGTCGCCAACGGGCGGCCGGAGCTCACGCGCGGACGCCAGACGGCGTGGCTGTTCGTCAATGCACGCGGCGGCGGCCGGCTGTCACGGAGCGGGTTCTGGAAGCTGCTGAAGACGTACGGACGCGAAGCCGGCCTGCGGACGCATCTCAGTCCGCACGTGCTGCGGCATTCGTTCGCGACGCACCTGCTCGAGCGCGGCGCGGACCTGCGCGCCATCCAGGCCATGCTCGGCCACGCCGATCTGTCGACGACGCAGATCTACACGCACGTATTGGAGGCGCGTCTGCGGCAGGTGTACGACCAGTTTCACCCGAGGGTGTGAGGTGATGCTGCAGCGCCCGCGGCCCACGCGAGGAGAGCGTTTGGGGCCGTGCGGAGGTGACTAAAGTCGCCCGCGCGGTGTTCGGTTCCGCGTCTTCCAATTACACAATTACCCAATTACTCAATTACCCGATTACTCAATTGCCCCCCTGCCTCATTGTTGATAGGGTTAGCTGTTCGAAAGTAGAGGAGTTTTCCCATGGGCCGCACTGGCCGTCACTTGTTCACGTCAGAGTCCGTTACCGAAGGCCATCCAGACAAGATTGCTGATCAGATCTCCGACGGCGTCCTCGACGCGATCATCGCGAAGGATCCCGTCGCCCGCGTGGCGTGCGAGACGCTCGTCACGACCGGCCTGGCGGTCATCGCCGGCGAGATCACGACGAATTGCAACATCGACTATCAGAGGGTCGTCCGCGACGTCATCGCCGACGTCGGCTACACCCGCGCGAAGTTCGGCTTCGACGCCGAGACGTGTTCGGTGCTCTCGGCGATCCACGAGCAGTCGCGCGATATCGGCCAGGGCGTGGACACCGGCGGCGCCGGAGACCAGGGGCTGATGTTCGGCTACGCGTGCCGCGAGACCACGGAGCTCATGCCGCTGCCGATCATGCTGGCGCACAAGCTGGTGCGCGGCCTGTCGGAGACGCGCCGGAAGGGCGAGCTCGACTACCTCCGGCCCGACGGCAAGTCGCAGGTGACCGTCGAATACAACGGCGCCCGGCCCGTGCGCATCGACGCCGTCGTGCTCTCGACGCAGCACAGCGACAAGGTCTCGCACGACACCATCACGCGCGATCTGACCGAGCGCATCATCAAGCGGCACGTGCCCGCCGAGATGATGGACAAGAACACGAAAATCTATGTGAACCCGACGGGCCGCTTCGTGATCGGCGGACCGCACGGCGATTCCGGTGTGACCGGCCGGAAGATCATCGTGGACACGTACGGCGGCGCGGCTCCGCATGGCGGCGGCGCGTTCTCAGGCAAAGATCCGACGAAAGTCGATCGGTCCGCCTGCTACATGGCGCGTTACATCGCGAAGAACGTCGTCGCAGCGGGTCTCGCGGACCGCGCGATGGTGCAGCTGGCCTACGCGATTGGCGTGGCCGATCCGGTCTCCGTGCTCGTGGACACGGAAGGCACCGGTAAAGTCGCCGACGACCAGATCGTCGACCTCGTCCGGGCGCACTTCGTCCTCACGCCGCGCGGGATCATCGACGCGCTGCAGCTCCGCCGGCCGATCTACCGGAAGACGGCGGCCTTCGGACACTTCGGCCGCAGCGAGCCCGAGTTCACGTGGGAGCGTACGGACAAGGCCGCGGCGCTCGCCTCGGACGCGGGCAAAGCCGCCCGTGTCGAAGAACAGCCCGAAGGCGTTACCCGCCGGTAAACCGCGGGCGGTGCGGCGAGTCCTGCAAGCGATATTCGTCGCAGCGGCGGCCTTCGTGGCCGCCGTTGCGTTGTACGTCGGCGTCACGCTGCCGCCCGCCGCGCGAACCCTTCAGCCCGATCCTCCGCCCACCGTCGTGCTGGGCGGATACCACGTCCACAGCAACCGATCCGACGGCTCGGGCACGGTGGACGAAATCGCGGCCGCCGCCGCGCGCGCCGGCCTGAAGTTCGTCGTCTTCACCGATCACGGCGACGGCACGCGCGCGCCCGATCCGCCGGCGTACCGGCACGGCGTGCTCTGTCTCGACGCCGTCGAGGTGAGCACCTTCGGCGGCCACGTCGTCGCGATGAACGTCCGGACCGCGTCGCCCTATCCGCTGGCCGGCGAAACCGCCGACGTCATCGAGGACATCCATCGGCTTGGCGGCTGGGCGGTTGCCGCGCATCCGGATTCTCCGAAGCCCACGCTGCGCTGGACGGCCGGCAACGCGCCTTACGACGGCATCGAATGGCTGAACGTCGATACCGAGTGGCGCGACCACGGCGCGTCGGATCTGCTCGGCACGGCTCTGCGATCGTTCGTGCGGCCGTCCGAAGCGGTCGTATCGCTTTTCGACCGGCCGGCGCGGACGCTGATGCGATGGGATTCGGCCATCGTCTCGCGACCCGTGGTGGCGCTCGCCGCGCTGGACGCGCACGCCCACGGGCTGATCGGCTGGAGCGACAGCGAAGAGGCCGCCGGCCGCCGGACGTTCATCACGCGGCCGAACTACGAACATCTCTTCCGCGCGCTGGGCCAGGCCGTCGTCCTCGACCAACCGCTCTCAGGGAACGCGGCGGCGGACGCGCCGCGCGTGATGGGGGCGCTCTCGGCCGGCCGGTCGTTTTCGATCGTGCGAGGGCTCGCGACGCCGGCCGTCCTCGAGTTCACCGCACGGCAAAACGATGTCGACATTCCCATGGGCGCCCGGACGCTCGCCGTCGGTGCGGCGGCGATCGTTCGCGCCGCCGTGCCGCAGGCGCCCGAGGCGCGCGTCGAAATCCTGCACAACGGCAAACCGCTCGCGACCGGAAAGGGAAGCGCGACCTATTCGGGCGTGGTGACCGAAGGCGGCTACCGGGTGGAAGTGTTCGATCGCGGCGCACGAGTGCCGTGGCTGGTCTCGAACGCGATCTATGCCGGGCAGACGACGTCGGCGGTCATTCCGGAACCGGCGCTGACGACGCCGACGAGCAACGTGCCGCAGCCCGGGCAGGGGTGGGAAGTCGAGCGCGACGCGGCATCGAAAGGTGCCTGGTCGCTCGATCAGCACGCGATCAAGTTCGACTACACGCTCGGCGGCGGCGCGCCCGCGGGGCAGTACGCCGCGCTCGTCACGTCGCTCACCGGTAACATCGGCATCGACCGCATCGAGTTCGTCGCCCACGCGACGCAGCCCGTCCGCCTCTCGGTGCAGATCCGGCTGCCCGGCGGCGGACGCGGCGGCCAGCGCTGGCGGCGCTCGGTCTATCTCGACCAGACGCCAAGGCATTACGTCGTCCGGCTTCGAGACCTCGAATCGGTCGACCGGCAGACGACCCTTCGTCCCAATGTCGCGCGCGTGCAAACGGTACTCTTCGTGGTGGACACGTTGAACGCGATGCCCGGAAGCTCAGGGTCGTTCTGGATCTTCGATGCGAAGGTAGGGGTGGGAGGGCAGTGAAAAGCATCGGGTAATCGGGTAATTGGTAATTGAGCAATTGATCTGTCAATTACGCAATTACCCAATTATCAATTACCCAATCTCTCCTACGTCCGCACTGTCAGCATCAAGTAGACCGCCCCGGCCATGAAGAGAATGTTCGGCGCCCACGCCGCGAGCGCCGCCGGGAGCACGGCCGTGGATCCGACCGCCAGGAAGAACGCCGTCAAAAAGAAATAGCTGAACGCGAGCGCGATCGCGAGGCCGATGCCGTAGAGCGTGCCCTTCTTGCCCGTCGTCACGCCAAACGGGACGGCGAGGAACGTCATCACGAGCGTGACGAGCGGAAACGCGATCTTGCGGTGCAGGTTGACCCGCTGCTCGGCGAGGTTGACGCCGCTCGAGCTCATCCGCGAGATGTAGTCCCAGAGGTCCGTCACCGTCGTCAGGCGCGATTCCCCCTGCTGAATGTCCATGAAATACGAGAGAGCCGGCAGCGCGAGCCGCCGGGTCGTGAAGCTCTCGCGCGCAGACTCGGCTGCGGCGGGGAAGCGCTGGACCCACCCATCCTGGCCTTCCCACACGTTGTTCCGCGAGACCGCGCGGGCAGCGGAGATGTGGCCGATCACGCGGTAGGGATTCGGCGCGAGCTCGAACGCGGACAGCCCGGCCAGTGTCTGTCGCTGCGGATCGAAGTACAGGTAGTAATAGATGAACCCTTTGTCATCTGCGGTCCAGTTTTTGTTCCGGACGTCGAACGTCCGGGGCGGGCGGCCCCGAATCACGTCTTCCAGCGCCTCGGCCTTGCGGTTGGCGTGCGCGAGCACCCGTTCTTCCAGCGCGAACAGCAGGCCACTGCCGACGAGCGCCAGCATGATCAGCGGCAGCGCCGTGCGGTAGAGGCTGACGCCGCAGGCGCGCATCACCGTGAGCTCGCTCGAGCGCGTGAGCGCGCCGATGGTGCCGAGCACGGCGACCAGCGTCGCAATCGGCGCGATATCACCGATGATGCGCGGCGTCGAATACCAGAGATAGAGCGCGAGCATCCGCCCGTCGGCCTGTCCCTTGAACAGCTTCTCGGCAAGCTCGATGCAGGTGCCGATGTAATACAGCCCGAGGAGCGCCGTGAACGCGAGCGCCACCATCCGCAGATACCGGCCGCCGACGTAGAGATCGAGCAGGCGCGGCCGGGGCAGTCCCAGGTGCGGGAAGCGGATCACGACGACGACCCGTTCGGGTGGCTGGCCGGTGGCCGGATCGGCGGGCCGGCGCGAGATCATCTTCGACAGCCAGAGGGGTAGTCGCAGACCGAAGCCGCCGCTGCGGCTGCGCCAGCGAACGAGCAGGATGCCGACCGGGAACAGCAGCAGGTTCGGCAGCCACCGCGCGAGCTCGGCCGGGAACACTTTGCCCTTGGCGCCGGCTTCGCCGAGCATGTGCAGCCCGTAATACAGGAAGACCACCGCCAGGCCGAGGGTCAATCCCGCCAGCTTGCCTTCGCGGCGCGTGTGCAGTCCGAGTGAGAGCCCCAGCAGCCCGAACGTGAGACACGCCACCGGAAACGCGAACATCTGGTGGATGAACATGATCTCGTTGTGCGGCGACTCGCCCCGCTTGCGCTTGTCGGCGATGTCGGCCTGGAGCTGGGGGATGTGCTTTTCGGCCAGGCCCCTCGACAGCACGGCCTCGCCGCTGCCGAACACCGATTCGGCCTGGACGGAGATGCGGAGGTCGCTCCGGCTCGCGATGTCGTACACGCGCTGGTTGCTGCCCGGCACGTATTGCCGCGCGTTCGGGAAATGCAGGTCCACTTCGCGCCGGGCATGGTTGAGCACCAGCCGCGCCCGATCGGCCGTGACGACCATGGGCTTGCGCGTCCGGTCGCTGGTGTCGGCCATGAACACACCCGACCAGCCGCCGCCAGGCACGGTGTCCCAGACGAACAGCACTTTGCCGGGCAGGCCCTCGTAGAACACCCTGGGCTTGATGTCCGCCTCGGTCTTTTCGCCCATCAGCCTGAACGTGATTTCGCGGAAGGCCTGGTTGGCGTCCGCGATGAGCGACGTCATGACGAACAGGTCGACGGCGGCCACGGCCGCGCACAGCAGCAGAACCGGGCGCAGGATCCGGTGGGGGCTCACGCCGCACGCCTGCAGGGCGACGGTCTCGCGGTCGGCCGACATTCGGCCCAGCCCAATCAGGATGCCAGCCAGGATGGCGATCGGGATGGCGACGCCCAGGCCCTGCGGCACCAGGGTCAGGAGGAGGAATCCGACGGTCGGAATCGGCACGCCCTTGGCGAGCAGCAACTCGGCCTGTTCCAGCATCGGCCCCATGAGCAGCACGAACGTGCACACGGATAGCGCCAGGAGGAACGGCGGCAGGATTTGCCGCATCACGTAGCGGTCGAGGGTGCCCACGGTTTGAAACTGACGATAACACGCCACTCGGGGCCGGGAATTGGGGGGTTCGGGCGTCCACAATCCATCCACAGCCCGTTTTTCGGGCCCGATCTGCAACGTCTGATAAGAGATGTTATGTCGACTTAAATGTCCGCCTGGGCTTGGGGGAAGGCCTTTCGGCTCGAGCCACCCCCGCTGGTCGACCGCTGTCTTTTACGACAAGGGGCCTGGCCTCGCGGCGCTCGCAAAGGGTCGGGCTCTGGAACACGCTACGCGGATCTGAAACACGCTGGTGGGTGTTCAGACTCGATGCCTTGTTCTGAGGTGCGGCCTGCCTTCCTGGCCAGCCTGGTCTAGACAGAGCCTGACGCGTCGGCCTCGTCGAGCGTCCGGAGCCACCCACGTGTCGGCGGTGATCTTCCGTGAGCCTAGCGCCGGTCTCAGTGCATGAAGAATGGATAACTATGCAGGCCCAAATCCGCCTGAAGCGAACCCTGCCGTATACCCCTGACTGCCAACTCTCAGATCGGGCGTTTTATCAGCCCTTTTAGGCCGAGCCGTGTTGGTATACCCCTGACCGCCGGCTCTCAGATCGTGCGTCAGGCCCAGTCGGTTGGCGTGGCTGGCTTGTGGCAGCAACGGACGGCGGTGGACGCTGGAGATCGGTATACCCCTGAGCGGGACGGGCGAAACTTCGGGACAATCTCCCTGAACCGTCGTGTAGCCTTTGAGCCTGCGGAACCTAAACACGAAGTTCCTGCCCGGCCAACTTCGGTTTGGCGACGACCTCTGCGCATCCCGCTCGCGCGTGATGATGCCGACATCCTGGGTCTGGCGCGTGAGCTGCACCACTAGCGGCCATGTTTTGAGGCGTCTGCTGCCTAACTACCTGTAAACGCAATGATTTAGAGGAAATGTCGGCCGGCCGACAAAGATTCCGAATGTCCAAAGGGAGATCACCCCTGAACCAGTCGTGTAGCCTTGCCTTTGAGCCTTTGAGCGTCAGTACCGACTTCCGCAGCTCCGCGATGATGCCCTCGAGGGCGGCAATCACCTCGGTCCGGTCGACGTCGCTCTTCTTGAACTGCAGGCGCAGGTTGAAGGTCTTGGTGGGGGCGCGGTACTGGAACACGTAGTTCTTGGGCCGGCCAAACTTTGGTTTGGCGACGACCTTGCGCATCTGCTCGCGCGTGATGGTGCCGCCATCCTGGGTCTGGCGCGTGAGTTGTTCCACCAGCGCGGCCATTTTCTGAGGCGTCTGCTGCCTAACTACCTGTAAAAGCAATGATTTAGAGGAAATGTCGGCCAGCCGACAAAGATTCCGGATGTCTGACGGGCATTTCCGCGAGCGAAAGGGACTCGGTAATCGACGTCCGTGACTTCCCCAGCCGCTTGGCGAGGTCCTCGTGCGTATACCCGCAGCGGTCCGAGAGGCTCGCCATGGCTTCGGCCTCTTCGAACGGGCCCAGATCCTTGCGCTGGATGTTCTCGACGAGCGCGATCTCGATGATCTCGGTGTCGTCGACCTCGCGGATGACCACCGGCAGTTCGCGCAGGCCCAGCTGAACGGCGGCCTGATACCGCCGCTCGCCGGCGATGATCTGGTAGCGATTGCCGCGCTGCCGGACGACCAGCGGCTCGATGACGCCCTTCTCGGCGATCGACGCCATCAGCTCGGACAGATCGCCCATGACCTGGCGCGGCTGATCGGGGTTCGGATCGACGCGGTCGATGGGCACCAGGCGGCCGATGGGGCTGCCCGCCGAGTTGGCCAACTCCTCGACGTAGTGCGAGTCGTGCCGCATCTTGAGTGTGAGTGGGAGCCCCCGCTTAGGCACGATCCATGACCTCCTCGCAGAGCCGGTAATACTCCGTCGCGCCCGACGAGTCCGGCGCGAACCGGAAAATCGATTCCTTGTAGGCCGGACTCTCCTCGAGCCGCACGCTCTTCGTGATGACCGTCCGGAATACCTTCTTGCCGAATACCTTGTCGATCTGCGTGCGGATGTCGCGCGCCAGCGCCGTCCGCTTGTCGTGCATCGTGATGACGACGCCCAGAATCCGCAGCGTGGGATTGGCGCGCGCGCGGACCTTCTCGATCGTCTCGAGCAAGTCGTCGGTGCCCTCGAGCGCGAAATACGACGACTGAATCGGAATGAGCAGGTGCGTCGCCGCCACCAGGGCGTTCACCGTCAGGAGACCGAGCGCCGGCGGGCAGTCGATCACCACGGACTCGATACTGATCGAGGACCGCGCTCAGCCGATCCTTGAGCCGGAAATGCGAGTCCAGCTCCCCAATCATGCGGCCCTCGAGCTTCGCCAGCGCGATGCGCGACGGCGCGACCCAGAGATTCGGCTGCGTCGACTGCTGGATGACGTCACCAAGCGCGAGCGATCCATCGACGAAGACGTCATAGACCGACCGTTCGACGCCCGTGATGTCCAGGAACGACATCGTGCTGTTGGCCTGAGGATCGAGATCGATGAGGAGCGTCTTCTTGTTCCTGATGGCGAGGGCGGCGGCGAGGTTGATCGCCGTGGTCGTTTTGCCAACGCCGCCTTTCTGGTTGGCGATTGCGATAATCATTGAGCCGGCCCCCATTCTAGGAGCCGGCTTGGGGCCTGTCAAGAAAAGTGCGCTACATCTTGTAGCCGAGATCGTCCGGATCCAAGCTTTCGAGCCACCGCTGCAGACGTTCTTGATCGGCCTGCTCGCTCGAGACGTCCACCGACCGGGCCTGATCGAGGACCTTCGTGTCCACGAAGACCGGCGCCCTGGTGCGGATCGCGAGCGCGATGGCGTCGCTCGGCCGGGCATCAAGCAACTGGACTTCCCCGCCGCGATGAAGCTCGAGGTAGGCGTAGAACGTGTTCTCCCGGAGGTCCGCGATGATCACGCGCGTGAGCGTCGCCCCGAGCTCGGCAAGCAGGTTGCGGAGCAGGTCGTGCGTCATCGGCCGAGGCGGCGCGATGTTCTCGATCTGGAGCGCGATCGCGTTCGCCTCGACCGGTCCGACCCAGATCGGCAGCACGCGCTGGTTCTCCGCGTCGCGCAGGATCACGATCGGCATGTTCGTGACCGGATCGACCATGAGGCCCTTGACCGACATTTCAACGAGCATGGGTCACCTGGCTGCGCCGGCGTGCGCCAAAAGCGGTTCGCCGCGAAGGCTGTTCGGCGCGGCCTGCGTGATGCGAACCGGTTGAATCGTGTTGAGCCACTCGGGGAGTCCCGGAAAATTCACGACCGTGTTGCCCGATGTCCGGCCAGCGAGCTCGTCGCTTCGCCGCCGAGATGCGGAATCGACGAGCACATCGTAAACCCGGCCCACCGCTCGCTCGTGCCACTCGAGCTGAATCTCGCGCCTGCAGCCGCTGCAGCGCGACGATTCGTCGCGTCTTCTCGACTTCCGGGACATCGTCGGGCATCCGCTTGATCGCGAGCGTGTTCGGCCGCGGCGAATACTTGAACGAGAACATCGAGTGATACCGCACGCGCCGGACCAGGTCGAGCGTCTGTTCGAAGTCCGCATCCGTCTCGCCCGGGAATCCGACGATCATGTCGGTCGAGATCGCGATGTCGGGCACTGCAGCCGCGCAACCGGTCGACCAGCGCGAAGTAGTCGTCACGGGTGTATCGGCGCCGCATCGCGCGCAGCATCGCGTTCGATCCGGATTGCACCGGCAGGTGCAGGTGCTTGCAGACCTTCGGCAGGTCGCGAATGGCGGCGATCAGCCGGTCGGAGACGTGCCGCGGATGCGGGCTCGCGAACCGGATCCGATCGATGCCGGGAATCCCGCTCACCCGCTCCAGGAGCGCGGCGAAGTCGCACGCCGGGTCGTCGGGCGCCTGGTAGTGATTGACGATCTGACCCAGCAGCTGAACTTCCCGATGACCCGTGCGCGCCGCCTCTCGGGCTTCGGCGACGATGTCGGCGGCCGGCCGCATCCGCTCGTGCCCGCGCGTGTACGGCACGACGCAGAAGGCGCAGAACTCGTTGCACCCTTCGATGATCGTGACGCGCGCGCGGACGGGATCGGCGTGCCGGGCGACGCCGAGCGGAAACGTGACGTCGTCGTGCGGATTGATGTCCACGACCTGCCGGCCCGAGCGCATCGCGTCGTCGACGATCTGCGGAAGCTGCTTGAGCCGTTGGGTGCCGACGACGACGTCGATCGACCGGTCGCGGCGCAGCAGCGCCGCGCCTTCCTGCTGCGCCACGCACCCCATCACGGCGACGACCCTTCGACTGCGCTCAGGGCTGGCCTGCTGTGCTTCTGCCCACGCTTCGCGGACCTCGCCGAGCCGCGTGTAGAGCTTCTCGGCCGCGCGCTCGCGCACGCTGCACGTGTTGATGATGACGAGATCGGCGCCCGCCTCGTGGTCCGTGCGCTCGTATCCGTCCTGCTCGAGCAGTCCGGAGACTCGTTCGGAGTCATGGAAGTTCATCTGACATCCGAACGTCTCGATGAAGTACTTACGCGCCACTCCGACGACCTTTCGCTTTCGCTCTGGTGGTTTCGCCTTTTGCCTTTATTTCGCTGTCCCCGCGAATCGCTGCGGGCGATTCGCTGTCCCGGCGAATCGCCAGCAGTTCACGGGCGGACGCGAGGACCTGCGGCGTGACGGCAGCCCCCGCGATCATGCGCGCGAGCTCCCCTTCCCTGCCCGAATCGTCGAGCCGCGCGAGTGCGGTGAGCGTTCGCCCCGCCCGCACGTGCTTCGTCGTCTGGAAGTGTACGCCCGCTCGCGCGGCGATTTGCGCGAGATGTGTGATGCAGAGTACCTGATGCCGGCGGCCGAGCGCCTGGAGCCGCGCGCCGACCGCATCGGCCGCCGCCCCGCCGATGCCCGCGTCCACTTCGTCGAAGACCAGCGTCCGGCCGGGTTCGTCGTGTTTCGCGAGCGTCCGGAGGGCGAGCATGACGCGCGACAATTCGCCACCGGAGGCGATCCGGGCGAGCGGCCGGACATCTTCGCCGGGGTTGGGCGAGAAAAAGAACTCGACGTCGTCGAGGCCACGGCTGGTCCACCGATCGGACGCAGAGACCTGGGTGACGCGGACGTCGACGCGTGCCTGCGGCATCGCGAGCTCCGAGAGGTCCGCCTCGAGCGCCTTGCCAAGCCGGCGCGCGGCAGCTGTTCTCGCCGCGGAAAGCTCGCGCGCCGTGGTCGAAAACCTGGTCTGCGATTCCCGCGCGCGGGCTCCGAGCTCGGCCGCACGCTCTTCCCCGGCGCCGAGCTCGGCCAGCTCGTCCCGCAACGTGCCTTGGCGTTCGAGCACTTGTTCGAGCGCCGGGCCATATTTCTTCTTCAGCCGTTCGAGGGCCGCGAGCCGATCCTCGACGGTCTGCAGGCGCTCCGGGGCGTCGAGGCCCGCCGCGTACGAGCGCAAAAAGAACGCGAGATCTTCGAGCTTCGATTTGATCTCGTCGCGCTGATCGACGTACGGCTCGAATCGCGGGTCGAGCGCCGCCAGTTCGTGCACGCGTTTCCACACTACGGACAGCGCCGACAGCGCGGCATCTTCGCCTTCGTACAGGCTCGTGTACGCCTCGGACGACAGGCGGGAGAGCCGATCGGCGTTGGCGAGGACCGCGCGCTCCGCTTCGAGCGCTCCGTCTTCACCGGTCCGGGGGGCGACGTGATCGATTTCCTGGAGCTGGAACGACGCGATCTCGATACGCGCGCGCTTTTCCCGGTCGTCGAGCTGCGTCCTCGCCAGCGCCGCTTCCGCCGCGCGCCACTCGTCGTATCGCGACGCGATCTCGGCGGCGCGATCGTCGTGTCCGGCAAACGTGTCGAGGACGACGACATGTTCGGCCGGGTCGAGAAGCGTCTGGTGCTCGTGCTGACCGTGCAGATCGATCAGTGTCGCGCCGAGCTCGCGCAGCGCGCCAGTCGTCGCGAGCGCGTCGTCGATGAACGCGCGGCTGCGGCCCTGCGCGGAGACCTCGCGCCGCACGATGACTTCGCGGCCGTCGGCCCGCTCGAAGATCGCCTGGATGGTGGCGACCTCCTCGCCGGTCCGGACGAGGTCGGCGCTCGCCCGCCCGCCGACCAGGAGGTCGATCGCCTGAACGATGACGGATTTGCCGGCGCCAGTTTCGCCGGTGAGAACGTTCAAGCCGGGTTCGAACTCGACCTCGAGGCGGTCGATGACCGCCAGATGACGCACGGCGAGAAAACGAAACATGACGAAACCGGAACTCCCATCGTATCAAACCTTTGACAGCGATCAGGTCGCATGCTACGCTACGTGACGTTCGCGCTGTTTCCCAGCGGCGCTCACCACTTGTTGAGTGGAGGTCTTGTTGCGCGCGCTTGGAACACTGATCCTGGCGTTCCAGGATCAGGGCTTGGCCGCAGGCTCAGCGGAAGCGGCGTCCCGCCGTACCGATATCGTCTCCCTGATCCTCACCGCCGATCCAGTCGTCAAGGCGGTTTTGTTGACGCTGGCGCTCTTCTCCGTCTGGTCGTGGGGAATCATTCTCTACAAACAACGACAATTGCGTCGTGCGTCGAAACAGACGGCGACGTTCCTCGACGTCTTTCGCAAGAGCAGCCGTTTTTCGGAAGTGCACTCCGTGTGCGCGAGCCTGCCGGCGAGTCCGCTGGTCGGACTCTTTCAATCCGGGTATGCGGAGCTCAACGCGCAATTGCGCACGGCCGCTGACAAGCCGGGCAACCCCGCGCCGCGTCCAACTCTCAGGAGTCTGGAGGCCGTGGACCGTGCCCTGCTGAGAGCGTCGACGACGGAGGTGGCAAAGCTCGAGCACCGCGTGCCGTTCCTCGCGACGACGGCGTCGATCACGCCGTACATCGGGCTCTTCGGCACGGTCTGGGGCATCATGTCGTCGTTCCAGGAGATCGCGTCCGCGGGCTCGACGAGCCTCGGCGTCGTCGCGCCGGGCATCGCCGAAGCGCTCGTCGCGACGGCGGCCGGGCTCTTCGCGGCGATTCCAGCCGTCTACTTCTACAACGACCTCACGAGCCACGTGAAGGCGTTTTCGAACGAGATGGAGGACTTCTCGATGGAGTTCCTCACCATCGCGGAACGGAACTTCACCTAATGCCGAAGCTGGAGCCGATTCCGAACGCGCCAGGCCGTGGAAGTGGCCGCCGCGCGCGGGCGATGCGCGTCTCGAGCTCGCTTGCCGAGATCAACGTGGTGCCGCTCGTCGACGTCATGCTCGTCCTGCTCGTGATCTTCATGGTCGCGGCGCCGATGATGACGCAGGGGCTGCCGATTCAGTTGCCGGAAGCGCGCAAGGCCCAGGCACTCGACAGCCAGCCGGTCGAGATCACGATCCCGGCTCAGTTCCGAAAGGACAAGAAGGTCTACATTGGTAAAGATCCCGTGCCGCTGGAGTTCCTGCACGAACGGGTCAGACAAGCGCTCGTCGGGCAGCTGAATCCTGACGTCACGCTGGCCGGCGACGGCAGCATCACCTACCAGGAACTCGTGACCGTCATCGATCGCTTGAAGGAAGGCGGCGTGCGGCACGTCGGTCTGAAATCGCAGCCGCCGGTGGGGCGCGCGCCGTGAGAGTGGCCGTCGACGACGTCATCGCATTGCGAGGACCGGACCCGCGTGGGCTCAGCCGCATGCTGAGTATTTCGTTCGGCGCGCATCTGCTCGCCCTCGTGGCGCTGTTCGTCGTGCCGCGGGACTGGCTCACGAAGCAGAAGCCGAATCCGATCCTGATGTCGATCAGCCTCGACGCGCCGGAAGGCGACAAGACGGGAGGGATGAACCCCGCGCCGCCGCGGCCGATAGAACAGGAAGCGCCGACACCCAAGCGTCCGGAACCGATCCGGCCGGCGGCGCCGAAGTCAGACGTCATGGCGGTGCCGACGAAGACACCGCCGAAGCCCACGACATCGGCCAAGCCGCCCGTCCCGATCGCTCGTCCGCCGACGACTGGCCTCCAGGTCCGCCAGGGGACGTCGCAGGCCGAGACCGGATCGAAGACGCAAGGTACCGGGTTGGCCATGGGCGGCGGGACAGCGGCCTCGGCGACGATCGATGCCGTTGATTTCTGTTGCATGGAGTGGGCGCAGGAGATGCTCCGCGAGATTCGCGCAAAGTGGCGGAACAACCAGAGCGACCGGGGTGAGACGATTCTGAAGTACACGGTATTGCGCGACGGCACAATCACCGAGATTGAAGTAGAGAAGTCGAGCGGCAGCGGCATCCTGGATCGCGTGTCGCTCGATGCGTTGCCCCCCAAGCTGGCGCAGCCGCTGCCGAAGCAATTTCCGGAGGAGCGCCTCGTGATTCATCTCAAGTTTCCCTATCAGGCTCGATGATGCTGAAAAAGACGCTCCTCATGCTTGGAATCGGACTCGCGGCCACGTACGGCATCTCCACGCCCGCAGCGGAAGCGCCGGACATCGTCGCGCGGCAGGATCCGCCCAGGCCCCAGCCGCAGCAGCAATCCGAGCTGGTGCTCGCGCTCGACAATCCCAGTTATCAGCCGCGCGTCGGGATTCCTGATTTCATCGCGATCGGCGGCGACGCCGAACTTCAGGCGGCCGCGAAGATGCTCGCCGATGTGCTCGCGGCCGACCTGGACTTCGAACGTGAGTTCCTCGTCGTCGATCGGAAGGCGTCGGCGGCGATTCCGGCCGCCGCGACGCCCGAGGCGATCGACTACGAGCAATGGCGGCAGATCGGCGCTGACTTCGTCATCTACGCGACGATGCGCCGCAGCGGCGCGGAGTTCACGATCGATCTGAAACTGCTGCTCACGCGCGGCACCACGCCCGGCCAGCAGCGCTTCGGCTCCGAGTACTCGAAGTGCACGATGGCGAACCCGCGCTACTGCGCGCACTTCATCGCCGACGACATGCACATGAAGATCCGCCAGGTGCTCGGCGTCGCGCGGACGAAGATCGCGTTCGCCTCCGATCGCGACGGCACGCGGCAGGGCGGGCGGTTCGACCCGGGATCGGTCGGCAAGGAGATCTACATCTCGGACTACGACGGCGCGAACCAGCGTCCTGCGACCGCGAACCGATCCCTCAACATCAACCCGACGTGGCTGCCCGACGCGCGCGGCCTCGCGTACGCGTCCTACGTCTCCAAGTTTCCCGATATCTACGTCAGCCTCTTCGACGGCCGGCCGCCCACGCGTCCAGCCGGCGGGACGGACGTGATCCAGAACACGCTGCCCGCGGTCTCGCCCGACGGCACGCGCATCGCGTTCGCCTCGGGCCGCGCGGGCCGCTATGACGTGTACGTCGTCAATCGCGACGGCAGCAACATCCGGAACCTCACGCCCAACACACCGAACTCGGACGAAGGCGCGCCGACCTGGTCGCCGACCGGCAGCCAGATCGCGTTCACGTCCGATCGGACCGGCAATCCGCAGATCTGGGTGGTGAGCGCCGACGGACTGGGCCCGCCGACGCGCCTGACCGCCGACACGCATGCCGACGCACCGACCTGGTCGTCGCTCAACTACATCGCCTACACGCTCGGCGGCGGACCGGGCCACGACATCGCGGTCATCGATCTGTCGAAGCGAGAGGTGCGCGTGCTCACCGACGGGCTCGGCTCCAACAAGCAGCCGACGGTTGCGCCCAACGCGCGTCATATCGCGTTCGTGACGACGCGCTGGGGGCGGGAGCAGATCGCCATCATCGACTATCCGACCGGCGGCAAGACGATCCGCCGCGTCACCGACGCCGGCAACAACACGTACCCGGACTGGTCGCCCGTGCCGGGCGGCTCGCCAGCCACCAAAACGACGACGAGGGTTCCACAATGAGACAAACTGTTTCGCGTCTGACGATCGCCGCGGTCGTCCTGGCCATCACCGCCGCCTGCGGCGGCAAGAAGCCGCCGACCACCAACCCGAACGGTCCGGCGCCATTCCCGCCGGCACCGCCCGCAAACACGACGCCCCCACCGCCGCCGCCCCCGCCCGATCCGCTGCCGGTGCCGCCGGAAGTCAATCCGACGACGAGGCCGTACGACAACCTGGCGCCGGATGACATCAACAAGCAGTCGATCCTCAAGCCGGTGTTCTTCGCCTACGACAGCGACGAGATCGATGAGGCGGCGCGCAAGACGCTCGAGGTTAACGCGCAGATCCTCAAGGATTACCGCACGTGGGTGCTTACCGTGGAGGGCCACTGCGACGAGCGCGGCACGCCGGAATACAATCTGTCGTTAGGGGATCGCCGCGCGCTGGCCGCGAAGAACTATTTGCAGACGCTTGGCATCAACGCCGATCGCCTGAAGACGGTCAGCTACGGCAAGGAATTCCCGTTCAACCCCGGCCATGACGAACCCGCCTGGATTCAGAACCGCCGGGCGCAGTTCATGGTGACCACCACGAAGTAAGGAGTCCGGGCCGCCAGGCCCGACGCATGCCGATGAGCCTCACACGATCGATTGCCACCCTTGCGCTGCTGGCCGCATTCGCCGCGCCGGCGCACGCGCAGAACCGCACCGAAATGCAGATGGTCGCCGACATGCGCATGCTGCAGGAGACGGTCCAGAAGCTGCAGCTCACCGTCAACGTCCTGATGGAACAGCTCAGGGCGACCACCGCGCAGGTGGATGCGAACCGCAACTTCGCGCAGAAACTGCACGCCGAGCAGATGGTGCAGGTCAAGGACATCGCCTCGACCGTCGCCGTGCTGAACGAGAAGCTGGCCGACAGCAGCGTCAACGTCCTGAAGCTCACGCAGGAGATGAGCTCGATCCGGTCCGCGATCGCGATGCAGTCGACGCTGCTGAACCAGATCCTCGGACTGCTGCAGCCGCCGGCTCCCCCGCCGGGCGGCGGCACCGGCACCGAGACGCCGCCGGCCGGGGGTTCCGCCGCCATGCCGGCGTCACCCGCCGCGCACTACAACGAGGCGTGGGGTTACTACACCGCGAACAAGTTCGACCTGGCCATCCAGGCGTACCAAGAAGCGCTGCAGAAATTCCCCGACTGGCCCGACGCGCCGAACGCACAGCTCAACATCGGCAACGCCTACTATCAGCTCAAGCGCGACAAGGAAGCCATCCAGGCCTTCAACGTCGTCATCGCGAAATACAAGGATGCGGACGCCGTGCCGGACGCGTACTTCGGCCAGGGCCTGGCGTACGAACGGCTGGGGCAGAAATCCAACGCGCTCAAGAACTACGAGTTGATCATCAAGCAGTTCCCGAAGAGCGACGCCGCGCTGCTGGCCAAACAGGGCATCGCGCGGGTGAAAGCACTTCCTCAGGAGCCGTGAAGTACGCGCCGTCAGGAACGCTGAAGTACGTCTGGTTTCCCCGCAGCTGCGGTTGACGCGCGCTGCCAACTCCGGTTGCCTCTAGCCTCCCGCGGACACTTCAGATAGGCTCAGAGCGATCTCGCACGGCCGCGCGACGGACTCCCCTTCTCGTCCTCTTTCCGTCCCCGGCGTCGCGACCAACTTCGATTTTCAACGGAAGGACACACGAATGGGCAGCGTGAACAAGGCCATCCTGGTGGGCAACCTCGGCCGCGACGCGGAAATGCGGTTCACGGCCGGCGGCACGCCGGTCGCGACCGTCAGCATCGCGACCACCGAGCGGTTCACCGATCGGGACGGCCAGAAGCGCGAAGACACGCAATGGCACCGCATCGTCATCTGGGGCAAGACGGCGGAGTCCCTGCACGAGTACCTCACCAAGGGCAAGCAGATCTACGTCGAGGGACGCATCCAGACGCGCGACTGGACGGATAAGGAAGGAAAGCAACAGAGAACCACCGAAATCCGGGCGGATCGGATCGTCCTGCTCGGCGGCGGCGGCGGTGGCGGCGGCGAGGCCCGGGCCGCGCGGTCGCGTGAGCGCTTCGACGCAGAGCAGCCGGTCGAAGCGACTGCGGGCGGCGTCGACGCGCCGCACGACGACGACATACCATTTTGAGGGACTTACCGCGCTGTCGCCGAAGTACGGAGCTATCGCCCAAGTACGGAGCTAACGCTGAAGTACTGGAGCTGACGCTGAAGTACGGCAACTGCCGAGTGAGGTACAAGAGCTTTTTGAAGTACGGGTGCTGACGCTGAAGCACCAGCGTTGGCGCTGAAGTACCTGACGCCTGTGTCCGAAAGATCGAGGCGTCGAAGTACGACGTGACGCGGCGAGCACGCTCTTGTACTCGCGGTTCTTGACTGCCGTACTTCGTGGCTCTTGTCCGCCAGCACTTCTCAGTTCTTCTCGACCGTACTTCTCAGTTCTTCTCCGCCGTACTTCCCGGTTCTTCTCCAGTGTATTTTTTCTCAATCGGCAGACGATCGGCCGTAGCGGTCTTCGATCCTGACGACGTCGAGCAGCTCCGGCGTGGAGACCTCGAAGATGTCGGAGTCCTCGATCGCCGTCATCCGGTGCACGGTTTTCGGAGTGACGTGCACCGCCTCGACCGGGCAGCATTTCACGCTTCGTCAGCGTCCCGTTGACATCGATCTCGAACAGAAGCTTTCCCGTAAACAGGAAAATTGTTTCGTCCTTGACGTTGTGGTACTGCAGGCTCAAGGCGTGCCCTTGGTTCACGTGAATGAGCTTGCCCACGTACTTGTCGGTGTGCGCCCAGTGCAATTCGTAGCCCCAGGGCTTCTCCACGCGCCTGATGTCGCTCATACACGCTCCGTCACGACGCCGGCGGGCCCTTCAGCGTCGCGTCACTTGAATCCCGTCCCGTGGTCTCCGGCGGCGCGGCCACCGCCGCGTGGTGCATCGCCTCGGCGAGCGGCTCGAGCAGCGCGTGCACCTCGCCGGCCGACGCGGCGGTCAGCGCCCGGCCCGCCAGCTCGCGCGCCTGACGGCTGGTGAATGTCGTCAGGCTGCGCTTGACGACCGGAATCGCCGACGGCGTCATGCTGAACGTCCGGAAGCCGAGGCCCACGAGGAGCGCGACCAGCAGCGGATCGGCCGCCACCTCTCCGCACACGGCCAGATCGCACCGGGCGCGCCGGCCCGCGCGCGAGATCGATCCGCAGGAGCCGCAGCACCGCCGGCGCCGTCGGCTCGTAGTGGCCCGCGAGGCGCTCGTCGGTGCGATCGATCGCCAGAGTGTACTGGATCAGGTCGTTCGTGCCGACGCTCAGGAAATCGGCGTGCCGGGCGAGGTGATCGACGGTGAGCGCGGCCGCCGGCACCTCGATCATCGCGCCGATCGGCACGGTCGTGGTCACGCCCGCCTCGCGGCGGATGTCGTCGATGAGCGCGCGCGCGGCGCGCAGCTCGTCGCTCGAGGTCACGAACGGCAGCAGCACGCGCAGCGTGCCCGCGGGCGCGGCGCGGAGCAGCGCGCGCATCTGCGCGCGGAAGCGCTCGTCGTGCTGGAGCGCCGCGCGAATGCCGCGCAGGCCGAACCGCTCGCGATGGCCGCCGGGACGGGCCGTGGACCGCCGCTCATCCCCGGCGTCGAACGTCCGGATGGTCACGGGCAGCGGGTGCATCTTTTCGAGCAGGAACCGGTACGTTTCGAATTGCGCCTCTTCGCTCGACGCGGCCGGATGCGCCGGGTCGATGAGGAACTCCGATCGAAACAGACCGATGCCTTCGGCGCCGGCGTCACGCGCGCGCGTCACCTCGTCGATGATGCCGAGGTTCGCTTCGAGGCGGATGCGCAGGCCGTCGGCGGTCGCCGCCGGACGCGCACGCAGCTCTTCGAGCGCACGCCGGCGCGCGACGGCGACCTCGGCGCGCTCGTGCCAGCGCGCCAGCGCCTCGCTCGACGGCTCGACGACGACCTCGCCGGTGGTGCCGTCGAGCGCGAGGGTCTGTCCGGGCCCGAGCATCTCGGTCGCGCCGCCCAGGCCGACGACCGTCGGGATGCCGAGCGACCGCACGAGAATCACGGTGTGATGCGTGGGGCTGCCGACGTCGCACACGAGCCCGCGCACGCGGGTCCAGTCGAGCTGCGCGGCGATCGAGGGCGGGAGCTCGTCGGCGACGAGAATCAGCGGCGGGTCGAGCTCGTGCACCAGATCGACGAGCGGATCCCGGCCCGGCCGCAGGTTGCGCTGCAGCCGTCCGGCGACGTCGGCCAGGTCGCCCACGCGCTCGCGCAGCCATGCGTCGCCTTCACGCGCGAACACCTGGTGGAGCTCCGCGATCGCGCGCTCGACCGCCCAGTCGCCATTGATGCGCTCGGACCGGATCAGCTCGTCCGCCCGCCGCACGAACAGCGGGTCGTCCAGCATCAGGAGCTGCGCCGCGAAGATGGCCGCCTGCGCCGGACCGACGGTTCGCGAGACGCGCGACGAGATTTCCTCGAGCTCCACCCGCGTACGTTCCCGGGCGGCGCGCAGCCGTTGACGCTCGCGATCGACGCCGCTCGACGCGAGCCGGTAGCGCACGTGCCGCGCGTCGCGCACGGCGACGACCGCCCGCCCGACGGCGACTCCGGGGGACACGCCGCGTCCGGTGAGCATCGTCATGTCTCTTCGAACCCCCGCTCGACCAGCGCGCCGAGCGCCTCGACGGCGTCGGCCTCGTCGGGGCCGTCGGCCGCGATCGTCAGCTCGCTGCCGCGCGAGGCCGCCAGGAGCAGCAGCCCCAGAATGCTCTTGCCGTCCATCGTGTGCTGTCCGCGCGTCACCCGAATCTGACTCCGAAACCGGCTGGCCACCTTGACGAACCGCGCGGCGGCGCGTGCATGCAGGCCGAGCGCGTTGACGACCGTCACCGGACGGGAGACCACGGGCCGCTAACCCTCTCGTCCTTCGTGATCGCCGCGCAGCAGGTCAGACGCGACCCGAATGGCCGCGCGGCCGTGTTCCCGGAGCTCGCGCGCGAGCGCCAGCAGATCGGATTGGTCGGACGCCTTGGCCAGCTTGATGAGCATGGGCAGATTCACGCCGGTCACGACCTCGACGCGGCCGACCTCGAGCAGCGACAGGCCCAGGTTGGACGGCGTTCCGCCGAACATGTCGGTCAGGAGCAGCACGCCGCCGCCCGCGGTCACCTTCGCGATCGCGCGCTCGATTTCCACGCGCGCGACGCTCACGTCGTCGTGCCAGCCGATCGACACGGCCGCGAACCGCGGCAGGCTGCCCACGATCATCTCCGCGGCGTTCAGCAGCTCCGTCGCCAGCTGGCCGTGCGTCACGACGACGACGCCCACCGCGCGCGGCTTGTCCGTCACGGTTGATGCTCCTCGAGCACGTCCCGGTGCCGGACACGGAGCTCGATCCCTTTGACGGACTTCAGCTTGCGCGCGAGCGCCTCGGCAATCGCCACCGAACGATGCCGCCCGCCGGTGCAGCCGACCGCGATCGTCAGGTACGTCTTGCCTTCCGCGATGTACTGCGGCAGCAGGAATTTCAGAAGCCCCGTCGTGAGATTCAGAAAGCGGACGGCCGCCGGGCTGCGCATGACATAGCGGGCGACGCGAGCCTGCCGTCCCGTCCAGCGTTTGAGCGACGGGACGAAATTCGGATTCGGCAGGAAGCGCACGTCGAAGACCAGGTCGGCGTCGGCCGGCACGCCGCGGCGGAAGCCGAAGCTCACCAGCGTCACGACGAGCGGCGTGACGCTTTCGGCGCCGCCGGCCGATTCGAGGATCCGGCGCCGGAGCTCGTGCACCGTGAGCGAGCTGGTATCGACGACCTGGTCCGCCAGCCGCCGGATCGGCAGCAGCAGCCGGCGCTCTTCCCCGATCCCTTCCGCGATCGACTGGTCGACGCCCAGCGGGTGCGGGCGTCGCGTCTCGCTGAAGCGCCGGAGAATCGCGATGTCGTTCGCCTCGAGAAAGACCAGGCGGATCCGGCGGCCGACGCGCTCTTTCAGACGCCGGTAGACCGTCGGAAACCGCGTGAGCGTTCGACCTTCCCGGACGTCCACGACGACCGCCGCCCGGCGGCGCTTCGGTCCGCGCGTGCCGAGTATCAGATCGGCAAACGTCGGAATCAGGGCGATCGGCAGGTTGTCGACGCAGAAGTAGCCGAGGTCTTCGAGCGCCCGGAGCGCGTGGGACTTCCCCGCTCCGGAGAGGCCCGTCACCACGATGAACGGCGCGGCCTTGGCGCCGAGACGGTTGGCGCGCGGCTTCCGGCCTTGCCTCACAGCTCGTCCATCTCCAGGTCGTCGATCTCGCGATCGGCGAGCTGTTCGAGCCGGCGCTCGAGCCGTGCGGCGAGGAGCTGCGCGGCATGCCGGCCCCGTGACCGCAGGAGCTGGTTGCGCGCGGCCACCTCGACGAGCATCGCGACGTTCCGCCCAGGCGCCACGGGCATCGTCACGAGTGGAATCGAGACGCCGAGGATCTCGGTCATCGTCGGATCGAGTCCCAGGCGCTCATATTCCCGCCCGGGCTCCCAGCGTTCGAGGTGCACGACGAGCTCGAGACGCTTGGACGATCGGGTGGCGGAGACGCCGAACAGGTCGGTGACGTTGACCAGCCCGAGGCCGCGGATCTCGACGTGGTTGCGAGTGAGCTCGGGGCAGGTCCCGATGAGCACCGCTTCGCCGCGGCAGCGAACCTCCACGGTATCGTCGGCGACGAGCCGGTGGCCCCGGACCACGAGATCGAGCGCGCATTCGCTCTTGCCGATCCCGCTCTCGCCCGTCAGGAACACGCCCAGTCCCAGGATGTCCATGAGCACGCCGTGGTGTGTCTCCCGCGGCGCCAGTCGATCCTCGAGGAGCGTCGTCAGCCGGGCGATGGCCACGGGCGTTGTGAGGGCGGTGCGCAGGAGGGGGACGCCCGCGCGTTCGGACTCGGCCGGAAGCTCCGCCGGACCGTCGAGCCCCATGGTGATCATCACGCACGGGAAGTCGCGCGTGAAAAGCCGGCGCAGCGCCATGGCGCGGTCTTCGGAGGCCATGCGCTCGAGGAAGCGGATTTCGCTCTCGCCGAAGATGAGGACGCGGCCGGTGCGCAGGTATTCGTCGAATCCTGAGAGCGCGAGCCCGGTTTTCTGAACGTAGGGAAGCGTGATGCGGCGTTCGAGGCCCGCGGCGCCGGCCAGCAGGTCGAGGTTCAGTCCAATCGCTGCCCCGCGCGCGCCCAGCAACGTCGCGACGCTGACGCCGGCGGTCACGTTACCCCTCGGGTTCGATCAGACCGAAATCGCCGTCCGGGCGCCGATAGAGGATGGCTACGCCGTCGGAATCGGCGTTCCGAAAGACGAGAAAATTTTGACTGCCGTCCGACAGGGTCAGCAGCGCATCGTCGAGCGACATCGGCTTCACGGCCCGATTGCGGGTCCGCACGACCCGCGGCCTGTTCTGACCGGCATCGAAGGACCGGTCCTGAGCGTCGAGGAGCCCTGCCCGTGGTTCGACGCCGAGCGCGGCGGCGCGTGCCTGGCGCCGGGGGCGCCGGCGGGTCTTCCAGCGGTCGCTCAGCCGGTGAGCCTGTTGACTCACCTTCTCCACCGCCGCGAGGACGGCCGAGGGCATCCGGTCGTGACGCGCGACGGCATGGAGCGTGTGATCGCCGCGGGCATGGACGGTGAGCTCACAGACGAACTGCTGCCGCTCCTGCGCGATGACGCATTGGGCCGACAGGGCGCTGTCGTTCAGCACGCGATCGAGCCGGCGTACTTTCCTGACGATGGCTTCACGGGCGGCGTCGGAGACGGCCACGCGCCGCCCGGTGACGGTCAGCTTCAATACAACACCTTGCGCTGGTTGGACGTCGGAATCTTGAGTTCTTCGCGGTACTTCGCGATGGTCCGCCGCGCCAGGACGAGGCCTTCCTTCTGCAGGATGCTCATGATCTTCGAGTCGCTGAGCGGCCGCCGCTGGTCTTCCCCCTCGATGATCTTGCGGATACGCTGCTTGATCGTGACCGACGAGACGCTCTCGCCGAACGAGCTGCTGATGCCGCTGTGGAAGAAGAATTTCATTTCGTACACGCCCTGCGGTGTGTGCATGTACTTGTTGTTCACGACGCGCGACACGGTGGACTCGTGCATGCCGATGTCGCTCGCGACGTCGCGCAGCACGAGCGGCCGCAGGTGCTCGATGCCGGAATCGAGAAACCCGCGCTGGAAGTTGATGATGCTCGTCGCTACCTTGAGGATCGTCTTCTGCCGCTGGTCCACCGACTTCAGCAGCCAGAGGGCCGATCGGAACTTGTCCTTGACGTAGGCGCGGGTCTCGTCCGACGTCTCGCCGCCCTTGTCGAGCAACCGGCGGTAGACCGGACTGATCCGGAGCTGCGGCAGGCCGTCTTCGTTCAGCAGCGCCCGGTACCCGTCCTCGGTCTTCACGATGTAGACGTCCGGAATGACGTATTGCGATTCGGCCGGGCTGTAGCGCGCGCCCGGTTTCGGATCGAGCTGCTTGATGAACTCGATGTGCTGCTTGATGTCCTCGGGTTCGAGGCCGAGCTGCCGCGCCAGATCCGGGATCCGGTGGTTCTGCAGCAGGCGCAGGTGGTCGCGGACCAGGACTTCCGTCGGCGTCCCGCAGAGCCCCTGTTGGCGAATCTGCAGGAGCAGGCATTCCTGCAGGTCGCGCGCTCCCACGCCAATCGGATCGAACGTCTGGACGTGCTCCAGGGCTTTCTCGACCAGGCTGATGTCCCAGCTCCCCTGGGCGCCGATTTCGTTGACCGACGCGACCAGGTACCCGTCCTCGTCGATGTTGCCGATGATCGTGGCGCCGATGTCGCGGAGCAACTCGTCGTTCGTCTGCAGGTTGAGCTGCCACGCGAGATGATCGGCCAGCGAGCTCTTCGATGAGAGCGTATTCTCGATCGGCGGCAGCTCCTTGACCTCCTGCGGCTGCCGGGGGCGATAGCCCTCGTCGAGATACTCACCGAAGAAATATTCGTAGTCGGCGTCGTCCCAGGTCTCGTCTTTTTTCTTCTCTTCGGCCTGTTCGGTCGTCGCGGCCTGTTCGGGCGTCTCGGGCGTTTCTGGCGTCTCGGGCTCGGTCGGCACCTCTTCGAGCATTGGATTCTCGACCATCTCCTGATTGAGCAGCTCGGCCAGCTCGAGCGTCGTCATCGGCAGCAGTTTGATCGCCTGCTGCAGCGAGGGCGTCAGGATGAGCTTCTGAACGAGACGGGCGTGGAGTTTCTGCTGAATGGCCATCAGGGGTCGCGTCGATTACCGTTCAATCTTATGCGGAAAGTCCCTTCGCCTGACCCTGGTATCGTCGGGGCACGTCCGCGCCGGTGACGGGGGACGCGAAACCTGCGCGTCAAGTCAAGTGATTTCCGGGACTTAGTCCAGTCTGAAATCGGCGCCAAGGTAAATCCGCTTGACCTCTTCGTCGGCGGCCAGGGTCTCGGGGGTTCCGCTGCGGAAAATCACGCCATCGTGGACGATATAGGCCCGATCCGTGATTCGGAGCGTCTCGCGCACGTTGTGATCGGTGACCAGGACGCCGATGCCCCGGGTGCGCAGGTGCGCGATGATTTTCTGGATATCGGTGACGGCGATGGGATCGATCCCGGCGAACGGCTCGTCCAGGAGCATGAACTTCGGGCGATTGACCAGCGCCCGGGTGATTTCCACCCGGCGTCGCTCGCCGCCCGACAGCGTGTACGCCTTGGCGCGCGCGAGCGGCGTGAGGTTCAGCTCCGACAGCAACTGCGCGAGACGCGTGCGCCGCTCTTCCGCGTCGATCGGCAGCGTCTCGAGAATCGAAAGCAGATTCTTCTCGACTGACAAACCACGAAAGATCGACGGCTCCTGCGGCAGGTAGCCGATCCCTTTTCGCGCGCGGACGTACATCGCGTCGGCTGTGACGTCCTGATCGTCCAGGAGCACGCGACCGCGGTCGGCCCCGATCAGCCCGACGACCATGCCGAACGTCGTCGTCTTTCCCGCACCGTTCGGGCCGAGCAGGCCGACGATCTCGCCCGAGGCGACCGTGACGTCCACGTCGCGGACCACGGTCCGGCCGTTGTACGACTTGGTCAGGCCTTCGGTGCGCAGGGTGGCCATGCGGACTCCGGTCGCCGGGCTCAACGCCCCGCCGACTTGCGAATCGACACGTCGCACTTGACCAGCTCATCCGAACCCACGGCGTCGGCGCGGCCGGGTGGCCACTCGACGGTGTTCAGCTTCCGGTTGAGCCTGACTTCGGGACCTCGCGAGATGACGCAGCCGGATCGGTCCTTGGCGGGCGATTTGACGAGGACGGGTTTCCCGACCACGTGATAGATGTCCGTTGCGGCGTCGTAATTCAGGCGATCGCCGCGCACTTCGTTGCCACCCGGCACCTGAGCGAAGACGTTGTCGCCAGACCCTTCCACCTCGAGGCGCTGGATGGACTTGTCCTCCTTGGCCAGGTAGACCGTGATCTTGTCGCCTTCGGTGAGGCCGTCCTCGTTCTTCATCGTGACACCGCCGACGTACGTCGCCGTCCGCGCCGCGTCATCGTACACGAGTGAGTTCGCCTTCACGTTTTGTCTGGTCGGCTTTTTCTGAGCGCCACGATCGGCAGCCCCGGGCTCGGTCCGGAATTCCTGTTCGACGTTCCCTTTCGCCTCGAGGTTCCGAGTGGAGTCGTCGACGGTAATCCGCTCGGCGAAGATGTAGCCTGATTTCTGACGGAGCTCCGCCCGTTCCTTGGCCGAGCCGGTGTAGATCGCCTTGCCGGTTTCACTCGTGTACACCAGTTCTGTCGAGAATCCCCTGACGGGCTCGCCCTGCTCGAAGAGGCCCGTCGTTTTCTTTTCGTCCGGCTTCGGCTTCGAGGGATTGGCGACTGTCTGTACCGCGCCTTTGGCGATCAGGTCGTGGGTGTCGAGCGCCACGTCGATGGTCTGCGCTTCGACGTTGAAGCTGGCGTCGGTCACCCGGGGGTTTTTCGCCGAAGCCCCGTCGCCGCGCTTCAGGGTGAGCTTGCCCTTGCCGCGCGCATCATAGGTGCCCAGATCGCCGTCGCCCTTGACGTTCCCATCGACGAACACGACGTTCTGCCGGAACTCGGCCTGTTCGATGTTCTCGAACTGTCCGCCAAGGTGCAGCACGAGCGTGCGGGATGTGGCGGTCCGCGGCGGCGGCTTGTTCTGCGCGGTGGCCGCCGGCGTCTCCTCGAACGTGACACCCTTCTCAAAGGTCGCCAGGCGCAGCCCGTTGTCGTCGCCCTGCCCGTCGAGCGTGGATGACTTGATGACGCGCGCCGGGCTGTCTTTCGTCGCCGGAAGCTCGACGACCACGCGATCTCTCGCCTGAAGGCTCTTCAGCGTCCGGCCGTCCGACGCCAGGAACATGTCGATCCACGATGCCGCAATGGATCGTGTGCCCTGCTCGACCGCGAGCCCAACGTTCGCGTCGCCGGTCAACGTCGCGTGCTCGAGCGTCCGGCCGTCCGGCTGGAACCCGAGCGTGATGTCGTGCGCACTCATACGGGGCGGCGGGTTTGGCACGGCGGCTGGCGTGACCCGCGCGTTGCCACGGAGCTCGAGAAAACGAATCGCCTGCTCGTCGTCGGTCAGCCCGAACGCGGCCGAATCCCCTTCGAGCGTCTCGCTGGGGCGGATAATCCGCACCGCCTGCTCCATCCGCAGGGACTTCTGCGTGCGCGCGAAGCTCATTGTCTTGGCAGTCGCCTCGACGGTGTCCGTCGATTTGTCGTCCGGCTTCACGTTGAGGCTGGCCTGGTCGAGGATCTGAAGAAAATCCTGGTCGCGGTGATAGGTGGCGCCGACACCGCGTCCCGAAAGCCGTCCGCGCGTGAACGTGACTGCTCCAGGCATGGTCACGATGCCGGTGGCGTCGTCGTAGGCCGCGTCGGCGGTCATGACGCTGGCTCCACCCTTGTCGACGACTTTCACGTTGCCCTTGAAGTCGAAGTTCCGAGGGCCTTCGCCATCCGAGGCCGTACCCTTCACTTCGACGAGGTCGGCAAAGATCTCGTGACCTTCCTCGAATTTGGCGTGGACCTTCTCGTAGCGGCTGTAGCCGTCGGGATAGTCGAAGGACTGGCCGTAGCTCAGCTCGAGGATCCGTTTGCCTTCCTTGTTGTGATGAATGAATTTTCCGGCGCCGCTCTGCTGTTTGACGTTCGCATCGCGCAGGGGCTGAAGCGCTTCCTGAACCTGAGGCGTACGGGGGCGCGCCAGGAAGTACAGGGAGGCGGCGCAACCGAGGCCGATCGCGGCGACGGCAAATCTTGCCCGGCGCTGCCATGTCATACGGGCGCCTCGGCGATCAGGGGCTTCACCGGGACACGCACGTCGGCCACGGTGAGCTCGGTTGTTCGCTCACCCTGATATTCCCCCTGTTCGAGCGAATACGCCAGCTCCAGGCCGTGGCGATGCGTCGACAGGTACTCTTCGCGCTCGGCGGCCCGCCAGGCGATCCCGCGCAGCGAACGGCCGTTCTGCTTGAACAGCAGTGACAGGTGACGTTCCTTGAGGCGCCGAGGCGCGTCCATGAGGTCCACCGGCGACGTCCGGAACACAGGCTTGGGGTTCGATGCGCCGAAAGGGCCCAGGCGCAGCAGGCCTTCGATCACTTCTCCCGAAATCTCGCGAAGACCGAGCGGCGCGTCGATACGGAGCCGCGGTACGAGATCTTCCGGACTCAGGCGGGCGTTGGCGATGGCGGCCAGGCGACGGCGCAGCTCGGGGACGCGTGCGGCTTCGAGCGTGACGCCGGCGGCCTGGCGATGGCCGCCGTAGCGCAGCAAGACGTCGTGGCACGAGTCGAGCGCGCCGAGCAAATCGAACGCCGGAATGCTCCGGCCGGAGCCGTACGCGATCGGGCCGTCGACGGCGAGCACGATCGTGGGCTTGCAATACAGATCAACGAGTTTGGACGCGACGATGCCGATGACGCCGCGGTGCCAGCCTTCGCCGGCCACCACGAGCGCGTTGTGCGCGCCGGTCTCCGGATCCTTCTCGACGATGCGGCGCGCGTCCGCGAGGATGGCGGCTTCCTGCTCCTGCCGGCGCGTGTTCTCCTCCGAGAGCTGGCGCGCGAGATCGCGCGCGCGCGTTCGGACGGCCCCGTCGCGGCCGCGCAGCAGCAGCAGATCCAGCGCGAGATCCGCCGAGCCCATCCGGCCCGCGGCGTTCAGTCGGGGCGCGAGGATGAAGCTCACATGAAAACTGTCCACCACTCTCCCCAGCAGACCGCTCTCCTCGAGCAGCGCCTCGATGCCCGCCGCATGCGGACCTCGCGACAACATATTCAGCCCATAGTGCGCGATGACCCGGTTTTCGCCGACGAGCGGGACGACATCGGCCAGGGTGCCAATCGCGGCGACCTTGACGAAATGCGGGAGCAGCTCCGGGCCGCGCCCGCTCGCCGCGAGGAGCGCCTGGACGAGCTTCAGCGCCACGCCCACGCCCGCCAGGCCTTTGTCAGGGTATCGGCAGTCGGCACGCTTGGGATTGATGACGGCGAGCGCCGGCGGCAGGTGCGTTTCGGGCTCGTGGTGGTCGGTGATGATCAGATCCACGCCGAGCGCCCGCGCGCGCTCGGCCGCCTCCGTCGCCCGAATCCCGCAGTCCACCGAGATCACGAGGCGGGCGCCGGCGGCGCAGAGACGTTCGATCGTGGCTGGCTGGAGGCCGTAGCCGTCCCGAATCCGGTCGGGCACGAAATGGGCGACGTTGCCACCGAGCAGCTCGATCGCGCGTCGCAGGATGACCGTGGACGTTACGCCATCCACGTCGTAGTCGCCGTGAATCGCGATCGGTTCCGCGTTGGCGATGGCGGCCAGCAGCCGGTCCACGGCCTCGCGCATGCCGGTCAGCAGAAACGGATCGTGGAGCTGAGCGAGCTCGGGCTGGAGGAAGCGCCGGGCCGCATCGGGATCGCGGAGACCGCGCTGACACAGCAGCCGCGCGATGACCGGCGGCATCTGAAGAGCCGCCGCCGTTTCCCGGACGTGCGCTTCGTCGACCGGAACGTCCTCCCAGATGCGTGGCTGCATCAACGCCGGCTCGATCCCGACGACCGTGAACGTCCAGCCGAGGCGACTCGAGTCACCGGTTCGGACGCCGCCTGGCTCTCGTCGTCGAAGGACTGGCCCAGCCGGCCCATCGCCCGGAACTTCTGATACCGCGCGTCGAGGCGGGCCGCCGGCTCGAGGCGTTCGAGTTCCGTCAGATGACGAGTGAGGGCCTCGTCCACGAGCCTGGACGCCTCCGCGTAGTCGTTGTGGGCGCCGCCGACCGGCTCTTTGACGATCTCGTCGATGAGCTCGAGCGCCAGCAGGTCGGACGCCGTGATCTTGAGCGCTTTCGCGGCGTCGATCTTGCGCTTCGAATCGCGCCAGAGAATCGCGGCGCAGCCTTCGGGCGGGATCACGCTGTAGACGCTGAACTCCTGCATGAGCACGCGGTCGCCGATGGCGATGCCGAGCGCGCCGCCGCTGCCGCCTTCGCCGCAGACCGTGATCACGATCGGCGCGTCGAGGAGCGCCATCTCGCGCAGGTTCAGCGCGATCGCTTCCGCGACGCCACGTTCTTCTGATTCGACGCCCGGATAGGCCGCCGGCGTATCGACGAACACGATGACCGGCAGGCGGAATTTCTCCGCCATCTTCATCACGCGCAACGCCTTCCGGTAGCCTTCCGGCTTCGCGTAGCCGAAGTTCCGGTAGATCTTCTGTTTCGTCTCGCGGCCCTTCTGGTGACCGATCACGGCCACGGGCCGATCGTGGTAATACGCGAGGCCCGCGATGATGGCTTTGTCGTCGGCGAACCGGCGATCGCCATGAAGCTCGGTGAACTCCGGGAACAGGCGTTCCACGTAGTCGAGCGTGCACGGCCGGTTGGGGTGCCGCGCGACCTGCAGCCGCTGCCATGGACCCAGCCCCGCGAAGATTTCGGCGCGCAGCTCGCGGACCCGCGCCTCGAGCCTCGCAATCGACGCGACGCGGTCGGGCGTCGGCGGCATGAGGTTCAGTGCCTCGATCTCCTTGAGGAGCCCCGCGACGGGTTCTTCGAAATCCAACAGGTCATTCGGCATCGACTGGCCTCATGTAGGCCGGCCCTTCCGCCTTCGCTAAAGTTACGGCGGGCCGGCAAGGCGCCGGGGCCAAAGCCCCGGCCTACACATACGCGTGTCACGCCATCAGCATGACCGATCCGGAGCCGCAAAGCGCCTCGACGTCCCTGACGAACAGGTCGCTCGGCCGGATCCGGCGAGCGGTCGCGGCGCGGACGCGCAGGTGCTCTTCCCCGCCGTTGACTTCGACGACGAACGACACCCGGCGGTCGCCTGCATGCCGTTCGAGGACGTCGGCCAGCTCGCGCATGGCGTCACGGCCGAGCCCGCGTCCGGGCAAACGAATCTGTACCTCGCGAATCGCGCGATCGCGCACGACGTCGAGCGGTGTGATTTCGGAGACGATGAGACGGCTGGTTTCCTCGTCGCGCTCGTATTTCCCTCGAACGAGGAGCATCGCCTCGTCGGCGATGAGTGAGCCGTGACGGCCGAAGGCCTCCGGGAAGACGACCGCCTCCACTTTTGCTACCTCGTCTTCGAGGTTGAAGACCGCCATGCGGTCGCCCCGCTTCGTTTTGAGATGTCGCACGCCGGTGGCGACTCCGCCGATCGCGCAGTCGGCTTCCGGCTGCGTCAGATCGGCCAGGCGCCTGGCGCCGGCGGCCCGGAGCGCCTCGGCGTAGCGCTGAAGCGGGTGACCGGTGATGTAGAGACCCAGCGCCTCTTTCTCGAACGCCAGCGCTTCGGTCTCCGACCACGCGCGGACGGGCGCGAGCGCGTCCACATCGTGTTGCCGGTCCGATGGGCTGTCGGCCACACCGAAGAGCTGGGACTGGCCCTGCTCGAGGTCCTTCTGATGACGGCTGCCGTGGTCGAGAATCCGGTCGAGCCCGGCGAGCAGCCTCGGGCGCCAGCTGCGGTACCCGTCGCGCCCCTCGGGCGCGACCGTGTCGAAAGCGCCGGCCTTGATCAGACACTCGAGAACCTTCTTGTTCATGAGCCGGAGATCGACGTGCTCGGCGAGCGAGAACAGCGACGTGATCGTGCCGCCGAGCGCCTTGCGGGTCTCGAGAATCGATCGAATCGCGCCTTCGCCCGCGCCTTTGACGGCGCCCAGCCCGAACCGGACGCCGTCAGGCTGCACGACGAACGCCAGTTCGCTCAGGTTGATGTCGGGCGGCAGGACCGGCACGCCGAGCTCGCGCGCTTCGGCCAGGTACAGCGCCACCTTCTCCGAGTTCTGCGACTCGATCGTGAGGAGCGCTGCCATGAAGTGCCGCGGGTAGTTGGCCTTGAGATACGCCGTGTGGTACGCGAGCAACGCGTACGTCGTCGAGTGCGATTTGGGGAACCCGTACCCGGCGAAGTACTCGATGTACTCGAAGATCTTCGACGCCTTTCTCTCGGAAATCCCCCGCTCGCGGCAGCCCGCGATGAACGTGGATCGCTGCGCCTGCATCTTGGCGGCGTCTTTCTTGCCCATCGCGCGCCGGAGCTCGTCGGCCTGGCCGAGCGTGAATCCCGCCAGCTCGCTCGCCAGGCGCATGACCTGCTCCTGGTAGGCGATGACCCCGTAGGTCTCTTTGACCACGGGCTCCATCTGCGGGAGCTCGTACTTCACCTCGACCCGGCCGTGTTTGCGGGCGATGTAGTCGTCGACGACCCCGCCCCGGAGCGGCCCGGGCCGGTAGAGCGCGTTCAGCGCGATGAGGTCTTCGAGGCACTGCGGCTTCGCCTTTCGAAGCGTGTCACGCATGCCCGAGCTTTCGAACTGGAACACGCCGTGCGTCTGGCCGGTCTGAAAGATCTGATACGTCTTCGGATCGTCCAGCGTCAGCCGGTCGAGATTGATGACGTCGCCGGTCGTCTCCTTGATGTGCTTGACCGCATCGTCGAGCAGCGTGAGCGTGCTCAGGCCGAGGAAGTCCATCTTGAGCAGCCCGATCCGCTCGATTTCCTTCATCGCCCACTGCGTCGTGACTTCGCCCTCGTCCTTCTGGCTGCGGTAGAGCGGGACGAACTCGGTGAGCGGTCTGGGCGCGATGACGACGCCCGCGGCGTGAACTGAGGCGTGGCGCGTGATGCCTTCGAGACGGCGCGCGACCTGGAGCAGCTCGTGGACGCGCTCGTCGCGCTTGTCGAGCTCGGCGAGGGCGGGGTTCTCCTCCACTGCCTTGTCGAGCGTCATCTCCAACTGGTTGGGGATCAGCTTGGCGACGCGGTCGACGTCGCTGATCGGCATCTCCATGACGCGGCCGACGTCGCGGACGACCGCGCGGGCCTTCATGGTGCCGAACGTGATGATCTGCGCGACATTGTCGCGTCCGTATTTTTCGGAGACGTAGCTGATGACCTCGCCGCGCCGCCGCTCGCAGAAGTCCACGTCGATGTCGGGCAGCGTGACCCGCTCGGGGTTCAGGAACCGCTCGAAGTAGAGGTCGAAGTGCAGCGGGTCGACGTCGGTAATCTTGAGCGAATACGCTACCAGGCTGCCGGCCGACGATCCGCGCCCCGGCCCCACCGGGATCCCGCGCTCCCGCGCATACCGGATGAAGTCCCAGACGATCAGGAAGTACCCGGGGTACTTCATCTGTTTGATGAGGCCGATCTCGTACGCGAGGCGTGTGTGGTATTCGGCCAGCGGCCGGCGCAGCTCGCCGGCGGCCTCGAGCGCCCGGAGGCGCACCATCCGCTCCTCGAATCCTTCGGCTACGACCTTGTCGAAATAGGACTCGAGCGTGAAGCCTTCGGGCACCTGGAAGTCCGGCAGGTGCGCCTGGCCCTTCGGCAGCATGACGTTGCAGCGTTCGGCGATGAGCAGGGTGTTCGACAGCGCGTCCGGATAGTCGCCGAACACCTGGCGCATCTCGTCGGCAGTTTTCAGGAAGAACTGGTCGCCATGATACCGAAGCCGCTTTTCGTCGCTGACGTTCTTACCGGTGCCGATGCAGAGGAGCACGTCGTGCGGATGCTGGTCGGTCTGCCGCAGATAATGCACGTCGTTCGTGCACACGAGCGGCAGGCCGAGATCGCGCGCGATGGGCAACAGTCCCGTATTCACGACGCGCTGTTCGTCGATCCCCTGGTCCTGCATCTCGAGAAAGAAATTGCCGGCACCGAGGATGTCGCGGTACGTGGCGGCGGCCTCGCGGGCCTTGCGCGTCTGATCGGTCCGGATCCCGGTCGCGACCTCGCCTTTGAGACAGCTGCTCAGGCCGATCAACCCGCGTGCGTGCCGGGCGAGCAGGTCCTTGTCGATGCGCGGCTTGTAATAGAACCCGTCCGTGTAACCCGACGACACCAGCCGGATCAGGTTGTGAAAGCCCTCGTCGGTTTCCGAGAGCAGGACCAGATGATTGGCCGTTTCGCCCGGTTGGCCCGATCGATCGGTCCGGCTGCCCGGCGCGACGTACACCTCGCAGCCGAGGATGGGCTTGACCCCTCGTTTACGCGCCTGGTCGTGAAACGCGACCGCCGAGAACAGGTTCCCGTGTTCGGTGACCGCGACGGCCGGCATCCCCAGCTCGGATACTCGATCGAGAAGCTCTCCGATGCGGCAGGCGCCGTCGAGGAGTGAGAACTCCGTGTGGAGATGCAGATGGACGAACTCGCTCATGAATCATTCCCACTCGATCGTCGCGGGGGGTTTGGAACTGATGTCGTAGACGACGCGATTGATCCCGCGGACCTCATTCACGATCCGTGAGGAGATCGCGGCCAGCAAGTCGGGCGGCAGACGCGCCCAGTCGGCCGTCATGCCGTCCCGGCTTTCGACGGCGCGGATGGCGACGGTATGTTCGTACGTCCGTTCGTCCCCCATCACGCCCACGCTCTGTACCGGCAGCAGGACCGCGAACGACTGCCACAGCCGCCGGTACCAGCCGGCCTTCCGGATTTCGTCGGCGACGATCGCATCGGCGCGCCGCGCGAGGTCGAGTCGGTCGCGCGTGACCGGACCCAGGACGCGCACCGCCAGGCCAGGGCCCGGGAACGGCTGACGCCAGACGAACTCGTCGTCGAGCCCGAGCGTCGTGCCGACTGCGCGGACTTCGTCCTTGAACAGCGCTCGCAGCGGTTCGATCAGCTTGAACCGCATCCGTTCAGGAAGTCCCCCGACGTTGTGATGGCTCTTGATCGCGGCCGATGGCCCGACGACCGACACGCTTTCGATGACGTCCGGATAGAGTGTGCCCTGAGCGAGGAAATCGAAGTTCCCGAGCTCCTGCGCCCGCTTCTCGAAGACATCGATGAAGGTCGCGCCGATGATTTTGCGCTTCTGTTCGGGGTCGACGACATCGCGCAGCCGATCGAGAAACAGGTCGGTCGCGTCCACGAACTCGAGCGGCAGCTTCAGCCGCTCGAACCGGGTCCGGACCTGCTTCGCCTCATCGAGCCGCAGCAGTCCGTTGTCCACCAAGATGCAGGTCAGCCGGTCGCCAAGCGCCTTGTGCAGCAGGAGCGCGGCCACCGTGGAATCCACGCCGCCGGAAAGACCGCAGACCACGCGGCCGTCGCCGACGGCGTCGCGAATCCGCGCGACGGTCTCGTCGACGAACGACGCCATCGTCCAGTCGCCCCGGCAGCCGCAAATCTCGAACGCGAAGTTGCGAAGAATCTGCTCGCCGCGCTCCGTGTGCGCGACTTCCGGATGGAAGAGCAAGCCGTAGAGCCGTCGGGTGGCGTCAGCCATCGCGGCGACCGGCGCGTTGGCGGACGTCGCGATGACGTCGAACCCGGCCGGCGGCGCGGCCACGAAGTCGCCGTGACTGGCCCATACCTTGAGCGAGTCGGGGACGTCGTCGAAGAGCGGCGCGCCGTCGATCAAGTGCACGACCGCATGGCCATATTCCCGGCTGGGCGCGTGCGCGACGCGACCGCCGAGCGCGTCGGTCATGAGCTGCATGCCGTAGCAGATGCCGAGCGTCGGCGTGCCGAGCGACAGCACGGCGGGATCGGGTTTCGGCGCGCCGGGCTCGGACACGCTGCGCGGTCCTCCCGACAGGATGATGCCGACCGGCGCGCGCTTCGAGATCTCCGCCACGGGCGTGTGCGGCGGAAGGATTTCCGAGTAGACCGACAGCTCGCGCAGGCGGCGCGCAATCAGCTGGGTGTACTGCGAGCCGAAATCGAGGACGACGATCGTTTGATGTGTCACTGCAGAGCCGGTACGGAAGCAACTGCGAGGCCCGAGGCCCCGTTGGAATCTCGCTATTATAAGACGTGGCCAGTGCCGCGACCACGATATGTTGTGGTGTCGCAATCGGCGTGAGTCTTTTGCTACCCCAAACGCCGCCGACGGCTGGACAGGTCTGTACCTCCCGTTCCCGCGACGACGCCCGCAGCGCCGCCAGCCGAAAAACCCCCGCCGCCCTCCGTCACGTACGAGCCCGCGTGGCAGCGGACGATCGAATCGGATGCCGCGCTGCAGATGGTCACTGGCGATGCGCACGTGTTCGTGACGGGCGCCAAGGCCCGGCTCACGGCGATCGCGGCCGCCGACGGCGCCGACGCGTGGACGAGAGAACTGTCATCCGACGCACGTCTGGCGACCGGCGACGGGATGTTGTTCATCGCGTCGGGCGAAAAGCTCCACGCCTTGCTCGATACGACCGGCGACGAGCGCTGGAGCGTCTCGCTCCCGGGGCCGACGACAGGGCCGGCCTGGTCGAAGGGGCTGGTCGTGTTCTCGAATGGCCTCGAGATCGTTGCATGCCGCAGTGCGGATGGGAGCGAGATCTGGCGGCAGCTCGTGGGCGCCGAGGTCGAGCTGCCTATCGTCGTCTCGGACGGCCGCGTCATCGCCGCGCTGGCGAACCGGGCGCTGGTCGTCCTGGATCTACCGACCGGCGCCATCCGAAAGCGCATGCTGCTCCCCGCGAAGCCGGGTGACCTGGCGGGCTCGGAAGACCGTGTGTATTTCGGCGCCGACGACGGAGCGGTGTACGCCTACCGCGCCGGCAGCGAAGACCCGTTCTGGGTCTTCCCCATCCACGTCAGCATCGTTGGCGCGCCGGTCGTGGACGATCGATGCGTGTACGCGGCGTTCATGGACAACTCCGTCCGCGCATTCCGGCGTGGGTCCGGCACGTCCTGTTGGTCCGCGCGGGCCCTGACTGGCCGGCCTGCGTCCGGACCGATGCTCTCTGGTGGGCAGCTGGTGATTCCCCTCACGACCAGCGATCTGGTCGTGATCGAGGCGAGGGACGGCAAACCGGTCAGGCGGCCCACCGTCGCGGCGCAGCCGTCGGCGGCAACGCTGCAGGCCATCTCCGCGTCACCGGATGGGACATCCATCTACATCGTGTCCGTGGGTGGTGACCAGCGGCGCGTGCTGACCGCCCGGCGCCGCAAGTAGGACCGCCGAAAGCGCTTCCCAAAAGCGCTTGCCGTGTCTGAAGCCTACCCAAGAGCGATCACCACGAAGCTCACGAAGGGCACGAAGGAAACCCGACAGCTCAGGTGGATTCGTGGCATCCGCCTGACGGCGAGCGAGCTTCGCCGGGTGTGATGGTGAGACGCAGCGACCGACAAGCCGCCTGAAGATGGGGTTTCGGGAGTTGGGGGCGTCTTGTCGGGTCGCGCCTCTCCCTCACACCGCGGCCCGGCGAAGCCGGGCCCGCCAGGTCAGCGGGCGTCTCCAAACCCTTCACACACTTGTCGGGTTCGCCTTCGTGTTCTTCGTGTCCTTCGTGGTTCACGCTCTTGGCGAGCGCTTTTGCTCTTGGCAAGCGCTTGTCGCTGACCTTCCCGACCAGCGCTGCGCGAGCTTACGAGTGCTTTACCGCATTCGCAGCGTACTCCACGACGGCCGCCGCCAGCCGTGCCACGCCCTCTTCGATCCGATCCGGCGGCGGCGCGGAGAACGAAAGCCGCATGTACTGGCGGCCTGATCCATCGACGAAAAACGCGTTGCCGACCACGTAGATCACGCCGCGGGCGCGCGCGACCGGCAGCAACTGATCGGCGTCGAGCCCGTCGTTGAGGCGGACCCAGAGAAAGAATCCGCCTCGCGGCGGTTCCCAGGTGACTTGCCCGGCGAGCGTCCGTTCCAGCGCGTGGCTCATCGCGTCGCGCTTGCGCTGGTAGTGTGCGCGGAGCGCGGGCAGGTGACCCGCAAGCACTCCGCGCTTCCAGGCTTCATAAACGACCCGCTGATCGAAGCCGCCGCTGCAGAGATCTTCGGCCTGCTTCGCCAGTTCGAATTTGGCCGCGATGGCGGCCGGCGCAGAAATCCACCCGACGCGCCAGCCGGGCGCCAGCGTCTTCGAAAAGCTGCTGAGGTAGATGACGCGATCGGTGACGTCGTCGGCGGCGACGGGCCGTGTTTCCTCCGGTGTGGATACGTCCGGGAAGTACAAATCGCCATACGGGTCGTCCTCGACGATGAGCACGTCTTTCCGATCGGCCCACTCGAGGACCTGTCGGCGCTTCTCGAGGCCGATGAGCAGTCCTGACGGATTCTGAAAATTCGGGACCAGGTACAGAAACTTCACGCGTCGCTGCTCACGCCGAAGCCGCGCAACCGTGTCGTCGAGATGGTCGAGATCGACGCCATCCTTTTCCTGCCGGATACCCACGAGCGAAGCGCCGACGTTCCGGAACGCGCTGATGGCGCCCGTGTACGACGGCAGTTCCAGGAGCGCGACGTCTCCGGGATCGAGCAGCACGCGCGCGACGAGATCCAGTCCCTGCTGCGATCCCGTCGTCACGACGACCCGCTCGGGTCGAGAGGTGATCGATCGGCCGCGCATCAGCTCCACGACGGCGTCGCGCAGGGGCGAGTAGCCGCGCGTGGGTCCGTACTGCAGGACGGACCCGTCGCTGCCTCCGAGCAGTCCCTGGGCGATCTCGCCGAAGGCTTGCCAGGGGAAGACGTCTTCGGCCGGGTAGCCGGGCGCGAACGAGACCATGTCCCTCGCGCCAGCCAGCACGGCGCCCATCTGGCGGATGGCGGACTCGCGCATGAAGCCGGCGGCCTGCGAAAAGAACTTCTGATGATCCGTCATGCGTTGAGCCGGACGGGCCGCTCGAGCGAAAGGTCCGCCGCTCCGGCCAGGCGGCGGTACTGCGTCTGGTAGGCGCTCAGGGTCAGCAGCCCGAGGTACTGGAACACGAGACCTCGGATCAGCCACGCGGCCGCTTGCATCGGCAAGAGAATCAGACCGGCGAAGGGCACCCAGGCGATGAGCGTGAGGCCCGCCGTCGCGAAGACCGACACGGCCGTGACCAGCGCCAGGACGACGCTCATGACACCGAAAATCCCAAGCACCTGTCGCGCGTCCTGCACGACGAACGCCCGCAGTTTCGCGAGGGCGGCGCCGACGCCGCAATCGTCGGTCGTCATGACCACCCGCATCAGGTCGTACATCAGGTTGAGCACGGTGATGGTGACCACGCCAGTGCTCGTCACAATGAGGACGACGAGAGGCCAGGCGGCCGACCAGCTGGACGTGCTCACGAGCCGGAACCCGACCGTGAGCGACGCGACGTACGCGAGACCGGCCAGGAGGTAGCCGATGCCGAGCCAGGTCGCGAGCGCGATCGCCCGCCGCCGGAACTGGCGCATGCCGTGCAGGACCGCGGCGAGCGAGTACGCCGATGCGCGCTGAAACGCCTCGAAGCGCAGCGGTGGTCGATGCAGATCGCCGGCGGCGTGCTCCCCGGTCACCAGCACCGCCAGCGTTCCGGCCTTGATGACCGCCATGATCACGCCGCCGCCGAACGCGACGAGCGTGATCGCGACGAGGAACGCGCCGAGCGCGACCGGCGCGCTCGCGAGCGAGCCGAAGACGAGCTCGGCCGTGGCGAGCACGCCTTCCGCGAAGAGCGTGCGCAGGTCGCTGCCCAGCAGGACCGCGACCATCAGCGCGCCGCCGATGACGGGAATCGCGAGCGCGAACTTGAACACCGACTCGATGATGAAATCGACGAACACCACGGGCCAGTTTGCGGCGGTGACCAGCGCGCCGCGCTTGAGGGCGGCGCGCAACGAAAGCGCGGAAGTCATGTGGAAAAATGGCGGCGGAACGGCCCGAGTCCGCAGTATAGCATCCGCGCTTTTGGTATCCTCAACCCGATGCGCCGCCGATCAGACGACCCTTGCCTTCCTCCCCGACTCGTCTTGTTGCAGCCGCGCTGACACTCTCGATCGCGCTCGCGGGGATCGGCTTCACCCTCGAGGCGACGCGCTTCGGGTTGAGCAATGAGGCCACCGCCGCGCGGCTCGAACGTGAAGTTCGAGGACGTTTCTGGAATCTCGCCCGTCAGGTCGAATTGCTCGCCACGCGCGTCGCGCGTGAAGAAGCGCTCATCGCCGAGGCGGCCGACAATCGCGACCGTCTTCGGCGCTCTTCAACCGGCTGAAGGAAATCGGCGGCGCGGCCAACACGCTCGCCGTCTCCACCACCGTGTACGTCCCGGCTGGCCCCGCGGGCGCGTACCGCGTGCTCGCCTGGAGCGATGGCCGGCCGGAAGACCTGACGCCCGATCGGCTCGCCGCGACGCCCAGCTTGTTCGTCGAGCGGGGCACGGTCGGCCTGCGCCTGGTGTTCGTTCAGCCCATCGAAAAAAGCGGGCGGCGCATGGGCGTCGCCGCCGCCGAAGCCGTGCTCTCCCCCATCACGCACCTCGGCGCCGAGGCCGGAACCCACCGCCTCCAGACGACGTTCGGGCCTGTCGTCGTCGAGTACGTCGGCGCCGGCGAGGGACCCGATCACGCAAACCGGTTCGTGATCGCGCCGGCGACGGGCGCCGCCCTGCTCGAGGTTCGGGTACTCGCCGAGCGATCTCGCCGAGCGCCGATACCAGTTTCGCCGGCGCGCGATCGCGGTCGCGCTCCTGCCGTTGATCATCTCGATCCTGTTACTCAGCGGGTCCGTCATCGAGCGTCGCGGCCGCGCTCGGAGCCTCGTCGACTGGCTCGGCTGGTCGTTCGTGGCGGCCGCGCTGGTCGTCGCGGGCTGCGCGGCGCTCGTCGGCCTGGCACGCATGGTCGGCGCGCCGGATGCTGTGCCGAGCTCGATCGTCGGCTTCGGTGCGCTCGGGCTGGCGGCGCTGCTGCCCGTTGCCGCCTGGGGCCGCTCGTGGGGCCGCCGTGTGCCGAACCAGGAGCCGGCCCGGTTCGCCGCCGAGCAGCTGCTCGCGGGCGTCTTCGCCGCCGCCGCGCTGTTCGTGCTCATCCGCCTTCTGCGCGGACGTGTGACGGCCGAAGCGATCGACCGCTGGCTGTTTCCGCTGTTCCCAATCGACCCGCAGGCGCTCCTGTATCTGAGCAGCATGCTCGTCGTTCAGCTCGCATTGTGCTGGACCGCGGCCGCCGTCGTGGCGGTGGCCGCGCTGCGATGGCGCATCACCTGGCGACGGCCGGGCACCGGACTGCTCGCGATGGTCTTGTGGATTGCGCCCGCGCTGGCGCTTGCGGTCCTGCCCGCCGACTGGCAGCCGTTGCCCATCCAGGCGCTTGTCGGCTACGCGGCCGGGGTTGCGCTGTTCGGGGTCCTTGCGGAGTCGATCCGGCGTTCGTACCGGCGGACGACGCAGGCCGTGCGGTTGATCCTGGTCTTCGCGGCGCTGCTGCTCCCGACGTTCGCCGCCTACCCGATGGCAGCGGTGCTGTCCGATCGCGCCTCACGGACGCTCATCGAGCGCGAATACGCGCCGGCGACCGCCCAGCATTCCCAGCACTTGCTCCGCCAGCTGGAACAGGCTCGCGTCGAAATCGACCGCATCCCCAATCTCCTCGCATGGGTGTCGGGGCCGCCGGCGACGGAGATCGTGCCGAGCCAGGCGGCGTTCCAGATCTGGAGCCGGACGAGCCTCGCACGCGCGCGGGTGACTTCCGAGGTCGAGCTCTTCGGCGCGGACAGGTTGATCGTGAGCCGCTTCGCGCTGAACCTGCCCGAGTACCCGTACGACGTCGGAGGCCGATCGTGGCCGGGCGCGAGCTGCACGTGGAACGTGCTCGGCGAGGTGACCAGATTCGCCACCAAGGACCGGCCTATTTTTACGGCGGAACGCGGCGTGTGCGATGACGATGGCCACATCCGCGGCGCCATCGTCCTGCACGTCGCGCCGGATTTTCAGTCGCTGCCGTTCGTGCCATCCGCGAATCCCTATTACGACGTCGTCGCGGAGTCCCAGCCCAGGGCGCGCACGGGATCGCGGCTGTACGACCTGCAGGTCGTGGTGTACGGCTGGAGCCTGCAGTCGGTGTTCACCCACGGCCGCGGGCCGTTGCCGATCTCGCGCGAGATCGACGAACGGCTCTACCGCTCGCGCGACCCGTTCTGGATCGAGGTGGACTCGCGCGGCCGGACGTACCGGGTTCACTTCAGCAATAACCGCGCCGGCGTCTACGCGCTCGGCTTTCCAGCGCCCACCCTGCTTCAGCACGTGATGCGGCTGGCCGAGGTCACGGCCGTCCTGTCGGTCGTCTTCGTGCTCTTGCTCATGGGTGCCGCGATCTATACCCCGTTCGCGCGCCGGCGTGACGCGCCGTTGAAGCTCCTGTTCGACGAGATCCGGATGAGCTTCTACCGGAAGCTGTTCCTGTTCTTCGTCCTGGCCGCGATCGTGCCGGTGCTGCTGTTCGCGCTGGCGTTCGGCGCCTACATGACGGCCCGGCTTCGCGCCGACATCGAATCGGAGTCAGCCGGCGTCGTGACGGTCGCCGGTCGAGCGCTCGAAGCGCTGGCAGCCGGCGGCCGCAGCCCCGATCAGGCGGCGACGCCCACCGACGATGTCCTGGTCTGGATTCGTCAGCTCATCGACCAGGACGTGAACCTCTTCGACGGGTCGCGGCTCGTCGCGACGAGTCAACGCGATCTCTTCGAATCCGGGCTGCTGCCCAAGCGCACCCCCGCCGCCGTCTATCGCGCGATCGCGCTCGATCGCCTGCCGACGTTCGTCACGGAGGACCAGCTGGGCGCGTTTCAGTATCTGGTGGCCGCCGCTCCGGTCCCAGCCCTGGGCCGCGACAAGGTCATCAGCGTGCCGCTGGCTAACCGGCAGCGCGAGATCGATCACCAGATCGACGAGCTGAACCGCGGTGTTCTCGTCGGCGCGGTGATCGTCGTGCTCTTCGCCGCGGCGCTCGGAACGTCCGTCGCCGGCCGCGTGTCCGATCCGGTCGCCCGGCTCACGCGCGCGACCCGTCAGATTGCTGCCGGCCGGCTGGACGTTCGATTGCCGACGGACACCATCGACGAGCTGGGCCGGCTGGTCGAGGACTTCAACAGCATGGCCGCCACCCTCGTCGCGCAGCGAGGCGAGCTCGCCCGCACGAACCAGCTCAAGGCGTGGGCAGAGATGGCGCGGCAGGTCGCGCACGAGATCAAGAACCCGCTGACGCCAATCCAACTGGCCGCCGAACATCTCCAGCGCGTCCACGACGATCGTGGACGGCCGCTGGGCCAGGCGCTCGATCAGTGCGTGTCGACCATCCTCCGTCAGGTCAGGCTCCTTCGTCAGATTGCGTCGGAGTTCTCGACCTTCGCCGGTCAGCCGGTGCCCCGTCCGGCGGCGGTGCCGGTGAAGGAACTGCTCACGGCGGTCGTGTCGCCCTATCAGCTCGGACTGGGCGATCGCATTGCCGTGGACATCGACGTCGCCGAACCCGTGCCGGCCGTGTGGGGGGATCGAACCCTGATCGCCCGCGCGCTCACGAACCTGGTCGAAAACGCGGTGCAGGCGATGCCGGAGGGCGGCCGGCTGACGGTTCAGGCCGCGGCCGAGTCTGCGCACGTCGCGATCACGATCAGCGACACGGGCGTCGGCATGGAGGCTGACGCCGTCGAGCGCGCGTTCGAGCCGTATTTCTCGACCAAGACCGCCGGGTCGGGGCTCGGACTCGCGAACGCGAAACGGAATATCGAGCTCAACGGCGGGACGATCACCCTGATCAGCCAGCCGCGCGCTGGGACGACCGTCAGAGTGACCCTGCCGGCGGGACCTCCGGCCGGGACGCCCGCCCGCGGTTGATCGCGGCCTCGACCAACGGTGAGATCAAATAGGCGTAGGCCAGGATCGCCAGGGTGATGCGGGGCTGGACGGCGATGAAGACGATGACGAGCACGAACATGAACGGGCCCCGCCACGAGGGAGTCCATCCGAAGTTGATCGTCTTGAAGCTGCGAAACCGCACGGTGCTGACCATCAACACCGCCGGGATGAGCACGACCGCGAGCGCCCCAATCCCCTGCTGATACGACAACGGATACGGCCACGCGTACACGGTTGACGCCAGCACACCTGCCGCGGCCGGCGACGGCATCCCGACCCAGAAGCGCTTGTCGAGCTGTGCGGCCGACTGAATATTGAAACGCGCCAGCCGCATGGCGGCGGCGCTCACGTACACGAATCCGGCGGCCCACCCGACTTTGCCCAGCTCCGACAGGCCCCAGGCGAATGTCAGCAGCGCGGGTGCCAATCCGAAGGAAATCACATCGGCCAGCGAGTCCAGCTCCACGCCAAACGCGCTCGTCGTGTTCGTCATGCGGGCGATGCGGCCGTCGAGCGAGTCGAGGATGAAGGCAATCCCGATGAAGGGCGCGGCCATCTCGAACTCGCCGCGCATCGCATAGACGATGCACGCGTACCCGCAGAACATGTTGCCGACCGTGAAGAGGCTCGGCAGCAGATAGATGCCGCGACGATAACGCCGCGGTACGACGCCCGGGCCGCGGACGTGGAAGGGATCGGCGGTCATCTGGGTCCCGGCGCCAGTCTAGCGATGATCGTCTCGCCGGCGCGAACCTGCAGCCCCCGCGAGACCATGAGCGTCGCGGTAATGGGCAGGAACACGTCCATACGTGAGCCGAATTTCATCAGTCCGATACGGTCCCCGGCCTGGAGTTGTTGCCCCGCGGTGACGCGGCACACGACTCGCCGGGCCAGGACCCCTACAACCTGTCGGGTGACGACCACCCGGCCATCATGGTCCAGCCAGATTTCCGAGTGTTCATTCCCGTGGGCGTCAGTTCTGTAAGCCGGCAACGCCCGGCCCGGTACGTATTCGACGCGCGTCACGCGACCCGGAACCGGCGTTCGATTGATGTGGACGTCGAACAGGGAGAGGAAGATCGTGACCTGGAGCCATTCGCCTGCCGGCGCTTCGTCCGGGCGGCCCTTGCCGGCATAGAGCACGCGGCCGTCGGCTGGCGCCAGGACGACATTCGGATCTTTCGGACTGGTCCGTTCGGGATCCCGAAAGAAGAGCGCGACCGCGACTGGCAACACGAGCAACGCCATCGCGACGATCGGCGGCGCGAAAAACCACGCGACGATCGCCGGCAACGCGGCGAGCGCGACAAACGGGAAGCCGGCCGAGTCGATGCGCACAGGCGGGGGCGACCTCAACTGGCGCGCCGTCTCGTCGCGCGTCCGCCACAAGGCGCGCGCGTGCCGACGACGAACTACTGCTGCGTCAGCGGCGGCGCCTGGGTCGACAGGTGCCCGCGCAGGATCGCTTCGATGCGGTCCTTCAAGGCCAGTTTCTTCTTTTTTAATGATATCTCTTCGTAACGTTGCTGGTCGGTGAGGTAAATGAGGCTGGAGAGCTTGCGGATCCGTTCGTCGAGCGCCTGGTGCTCCTGGACCAACTGCCTGAAGCTATCGTCGGTCTGGAGCAAGGCGTCTTTCACAGGATTTTTTACGGGGAGCTGCGCGTCGGTCATGCTTCCGCCCTCCTTCGCTGGATCGTGTTCCGTCCGCGCACCCTACCATAGAGGGGGAATCACGACAAGGATTGACATTCGGAAATGCGCTTCGGGGTTCCGGAACCCCGGAACCACTATCCGGAAAATCTCGTGAGATCCCTATGCCACAGGATGAGCGCGTCTTCGCGCGGATCTTGATAGTAATCGCGCCGGACACCTTCGACGCGAAAGCCCAGTCCCTCGTACAGCACTCGCGCCGCTTCATTCGACTGCCGGACTTCGAGCGTGGCGCTCCGTGCGCCGGACGCGCGCGCGTCGGCGATCACGTGCTGGAGCAGCTGGCGCGCGAGTCCGCGCCGCCTGAGCGACTCTTCCACGGCGAGGCTGTTGATGTGCAGCTCGTCGAACACCTTCCAGCACGCGCAATAGGCAACGACCGTGCCGGACCGGTGGCGCATGACGTACAACCGTGCGACGTCCGTGTTCTCGAGCTCCCATTTGATCGCTTCCGCTCCCCACGGGTTCGTGAACGCCCGCCGCTGCAGCGCTTCGACCGCCGCGAGATCGGAGGAGGTCGCGACGCCGATCACCCAGTCGTCGGCCGGAAGCGCCGCGTCACGTTGGCGCGTGGCGCGGTCGCGCGCGAGCTCGGCATCCGGGCGTCGCAGATAGATTGGACGGAGCGCGTGTGGACTCACGGCGGACTCGATGCGCCGCGCCGCCAGCCGCGCGGCCGCGAGCGCGATCGGTTCGGGAACGTCCTCCAGGCGGACACCGGGCAGGACACGATCGAAGACGCCGGCGTACCGGCGGCCGCCGCTGCCGACGAGCACGATGTCGGGGGCTGGCGCGACCGAGGCGAGCACGGCCGCGATCTCCTCCGGACGCCCGGCACGCGGTTCGATGACGACCCGGCAGTCGTCGATGGCCGCCGCGCCTGTCGTGTCGACGGCTGCGGCGAACACGTCGCCGCGCTGGCCGTCGAGACACGGCACGATGAGGCGCGGAACGGCCGTCCCGGCCGTCAGCCGCGCGGCCGCCATCGCTTCGAGCGTCGGCACCGGCACGACGCACCGGTGTCCGGCGAGCGCGAGACCCTGAATGGCCGCGACACCGACCCGAATGCCCGTGAACGAGCCGGGTCCGGTGACGACGGCAAAGGCGTCGACCTCGTCGAGCCGGCGGCCGTGTTCGCCGAGCCAGTCGAGCAGCTCGCGCGGCAGACGCTCGCCGTGCGTCCGCGTTCCGTCGCCCTCGCGTCCGACGCACTGGTCGTCCACGCACAACGCCACGCTGCCGCTCGACGTCGCCGTTTCGAGCGCGAGAATGACCATCGGCGCAATGTTATACTCCGGCGTTGTTCGGCCCTCGGCACGCTGCCAGTTCCATCGCAACCCGTTTCAGTGACGACCACGCCCTCCGAATCTCAGGCCTCCGCCGCGCTGCAGTCCGCGACACCGGCGATGCGGCAATACCTCGACGTCAAGCGGCAGCACCGCGACGCGATCGTGTTCTTCCGGATGGGCGATTTCTTCGAGATGTTCTATGAGGACGCGCTGACGGCCGCGCGCGCGCTCGAGCTCACCCTCACCTCGCGAGCGAAGGACACGGCGGGCGAAGCGATCCCGATGTGCGGCGTGCCGCACCACGCACTGGAGACCTACCTCACGCGCCTCATCCGCCAGGGGTACCGCGTCGCGATCTGCGATCAAGTCGAAGATCCGCGCAAGGCGAAGGGGATCGTCAAGCGCGAGGTCACGCGAGTCGTCTCGCCGGGGACGTTCACGGACTGGGCGTACCTCGACGCGCGAGAGACCGCCTGGCTGGCGGCGGTATCGGGCGGCACGAACGGATCCGCGTTCGGGCTCGCGGTCGCGGACGTTTCCACCGGTCAGTTCATCGCCGCCGAGTTCCACGGCGCGGGGGCGCTGACGTCGCTCGGCGCGGAGATCGGCCTCCTCCGGCCCCGCGAGATCCTGGTCGCCGACGGCTTCGACATGTCGCCACTGTTGACCGGGTGGAGCGCCGAGCCGCCGCGCCTCACGCGCGTCGAGGCCTGGACGTTCGAGCTCTCGCACGCGACGGCGTCGCTCTGCGAACAGCTGCGGACGGCGTCACTCGCGGGCCACGGCCTCGACGGCGCACCCGCCGCCGTCGCCGCGGCCGGCGCGATTGTGTCGTATCTGCGAGACACCCAGCGCGGCTCGCTCAGCCACGTTCGGGACATCTCGCTGCGGGTCGCGGCCGACGCGCTGCTGATCGATCCCGTCACGCTCCGCCACCTCAACGTCGTCGAAGGCGTGCAGGGTGGACGCGCCGGCGCGCTGATCGAGGTCGTCGACCGGACGATCACGGCCATGGGCGGTCGGATGCTGCGGCAGTGGCTGATGCGGCCGCTCGTCGCCCTCGCGCGCATCCAGGATCGGCTCGACGCGGTCGAGGACTTCGCGTTCCGCACGACCGAGCGCGCCAAGATCCGCGAGGTCCTCAAGAGCATTCACGACATCGAGCGGCTGGTGGCGCGCATCTCGCTCGGCACGGCCGGCCCGCGCGATCTCGTGTCGCTCGGGCAGTCGCTCGCCGCGATTCCCCGCCTGCGGCTGCTGGCGGGCGAGCTCCAGGCGCCCCTCGTCCGGAGCCTCACCGCTGAAGTCGACGATTGCACCGACGTCCGCACCGCGATCGAGTCCTCGGTCGTGGCCGATCCGCCCGCGACCGCCCGCGAGGGTGGCGTGATCCGGGACGGCGTTGACGACGAGCTCGACGGCCTGCGGCACATCAGCCGCGGCGGAAAGGCTTCGATCGCGGCCATGGAAGACGCGGAGCGCGCGCGCACCGGCATCGCGTCGCTCAAGATCCGGTTCAATCGGGTCTTCGGGTACTACATCGAGATCTCGAAGTCGAACCTGGGCGCCGTGCCGCTCGACTACGTCCGGAAGCAGACGATTGCCGGAGGTGAGCGCTTCATCACCCCGGCGTTGAAGGAATACGAAGACAAGGTTCTGGGCGCCGACGAGCGCATCAACACGCGCGAGCTGGAGCTCTTCGAAGCGCTCCGGACACGCGTGGCGGCCGATGCGCCGCGCGTGCTCGACACGGCGCGAGCCATTGCCGCGCTCGACGTCCTGGCGGCGTTCGCGGACACCGCCGCCGCCCACAACTTCACCAAGCCGCAGATGCACGACGGCGACGAGTTTCAGGCGACCGATGCGCGGCATCCCGTCGTCGAGCGGCACGTGACCGCAGCCTTCGTGCCGAACGACGTGCAGCTCGATGGCGGCGCGCGGCAGCTGGTCATCCTCACCGGGCCCAACATGGGCGGCAAATCGACCTACCTGCGGCAGGTCGCGCTGCTCGCGGTCCTCGCGCAGGCCGGCTCGTTCGTCCCGGCCCGCCGCGCCAAGCTGTCAGTGGTCGATCGCATCTTCGCCCGCGTCGGCGCGTCGGACAACATCGCGCGCGGGCAGTCCACCTTCATGGTCGAGATGCAGGAGACGGCGACCATCCTCCACGCGGCGTCGAACCGGAGCCTGGTCATCCTCGACGAAATCGGGCGCGGCACCTCGACGTTCGACGGGTTGAGCCTGGCCTGGGCCGTGGCCGAGCATCTCGCGTCGAACGATCGTGCGCGGCCGAAAACGATTTTCGCGACGCACTACCACGAGCTCACAGATCTGGCCGACGCGCTGCCGGGCGTCATGAACTTCCACGTGACCGCGCGCGAATATCGCGACGAGATCGTCTTCCTGCACAAGATCGTCGCGGGGCGATCGGACCGGAGCTACGGCATCCAGGTCGCGCGGCTGGCCGGGCTGCCGCCGGCGGTCGTGCGCCGCGCAGCCGAAATCCTGACCGAGCTGGAGCAGGACGAGCTTCGACGCGGCGGCCGGCCAACGCTCAGCGGCACGCCGGCAACCGATATACGGCAACTGGGGTTGTTTCAGGCGGTCGCGGACCCGCATCCGGTGATCGATCAACTTCGCGAGCTGGACGTCGAGCGGCTGACGCCGATCGACGCGCTCAACCTGCTGGCAAAGCTCAAACGCGAGGCGGACACGTGAGGTGGGCGGCCCCTGTCGCCGCAGTGGCCCGATGACGCTGCCAGGACGATTCCGGGAATAATGTCGCGATGGCACGCCGTAAATCGCGCTTCCTGCGTAAGCCCGTCGAGCCGTTTGCCGTCACCGGCGGTCTGACCGTCGACGAAGCGCTCGCGCGCATGGAGCGCATCTCGTTCCAGGGCCGCAACCTCGCGACCGCCCGGCGCATCTGGGAGAAGATGCTGTCGAGCGACGCCACGATTTTCCTCGGCACGGCGGGCGCGCTCTCGGCCGGTGGCCTGCGGCTCGTCATCGCCCATCTCATCGAGCACCGGTACATCGACTGCCTCGTCTCGACGGGCGCCAACCTCTATCACGATCTGCACGAGACTCGCGGCCGCCGCCACTTCATCGGCTCGCCTCAGATAGACGACGCGGCGCTCGCGGCCGAGCGGATCGATCGCGTGTACGACACGCTCGCGAGCGAAGACGAATTCGCCAAGAACGACGAGTGGATCGCGGCGTTCGCGATGAAGCTCGAGCGTCGGCCGTACACGAGCCGCGAGGTGCTGTACAAGCTCGGCGAGCACCTCTGGAACGAAACGGGCAACCGCGGCATCCTCACGGCGGCGTACCACGCGAAGGTGCCCATTTTCTGCCCCGCGATCGCCGATTCGTCGATCGGGATGGGACTCTCGCAGGCGCGGCACCGGGACCAGACCGCCGGCATGGTGGACGTCATCGGCGACATCATCGAGTCGGCCAACATCGTGATCCGCAAGCCGTCGACCGCGACCATCGTGCTCGGCGGCGGCACGCCGAAGAACTTCATCAATCAGGCGAGCGTCCAGGCCGAGTTCTACGACGACCGCGTCGGCGGCCACAAATACGCCATCCAGGTCGTGACCGACGTGCCGCACTTCGGCGGTGCCAGCGGCTCGAGCCTCGAGGAGGCGCAGAGCTGGGGCAAGCTCTCGGTCGAATCCGAAAAGGTCACCGTCCAGGCCGACGTCACCATCGCGCTGCCGATCCTCGTCTCTGCGCTCGAGAGCACGTCGCGCGAGGCCGCGGACAAGCGCAAGCGGCCGGAGTTCGACCCCTCCGGACGCCTGCTGGTCATGAACGGCCAGCCGCTCGCCGACAACCGCTATCAGGAGCCGTGAGCCGCATGCCGATCGACTACGACCGCCTCGATCCGTACCAGTTCGGCGGCGTGCTGCCGTCGCCGCGCGGCTTCGACGACGCGGCCGCGGTCATCCTGCCGGTGCCGTTCGATCGCACGACGTCGTACGTCTCCGGGACGAGGCACGGTCCTCGAGAGCTGCTGCTCGCGTCGGCCCAGGTCGAGCTCTGGGACGAGGAGGTCGGCGCAGACGTGCACACGCGAGGCATCGTCACGCTGCCCGAGATGGACTTGTCATCGGCCACGCTCGAAGTGGCGATGGCGACGCTCCAGCGCGTGACGGGCGAGATTCTCGACCGTGGCAAGTTCCTCGTCACGCATCGGCGGCGAGCACTCGATCACGTCGCCCATCGTCTCGGCGGCGGCGTCGCGTCACACGGGACTCAGCGTTCTGCAGATCGACGCGCACGCGGACCTGCGCGACTCCTATCTCTCGCAGAAACACTCGCACGCGTGCGCGATGCGCCGGACGCTGGACTACGCGCAGCTGGTGCAGGTCGGCATCCGCAACATCTCGGAGGAGGAAGTCCAGGCGCTGCCCTCGCTCCGGCACGACGATCTTCTACGACTGGAACATGCGCGAAGATCCCGACTGGATCGATCGCGCGGTCGGGTCGCTCTCGGACACCGTGTACATCACGATCGATCTGGACGGTCTGGATCCCGGCGTCATGCCGGCGGTCGGCACGCCGGAGCCGGGTGGCCTTTCGTGGCGGGAGCTGACGACGCTCCTGCGGCGGACGTTCGAGCGCAAGCACGTGGTCGCGGCCGATGTCGTCGAGCTCTGTCCGGTACCCGGCCTCGCGTCGCCGAATTTCATCGCCGCGCGACTCGTGTACAAGTTGCTCAGTTATCGGTTCGGGCTCAGGAGCGTTGCGTGAATCGCATGAGTCCGGGAACCCAAGCTCTTAAGTTCTTCGTTCTTAGTTCTCAGTTCTGAGTTACGGGGTTTTTGCGGAGTACACGACTCGTCCGTCGACGATCGTGTACCGGACCTTGGCTTTCAAGAGGCGCGACGGGTCCGACTTCCCCACCTCGACCAGGTTGGTGTCGAACACCGCGATGTCGGCGAGCTTGCCCGGCGTGAGCGTTCCCTTGATCGACTCTTCGAACGACGCCCAGGCGGGATTCCTGGTCGCCGCTTCGATCGCTTCCTCGATCGTCAACCGCTCGGCCGGGAACCATCCGGCTTTCGGCTCACCGCCGAGCGTCTGCCGGGACACGGCCGCATAGAGGCCGTAGACGGGATTCAGGTAGTACCGCGCGGCGTTGGTGCCCGGGCTGTCGCTGCCGAACACCAGCACGGCGCCGGATTTCTTCAGCGTCCGAAACGCGTACGCGCCCTGCGACCGCTCGCGTCCGATGCGCTCTTCCATCCAGCGCATGTCGTCCGACACGTGATACGGGTTGATCTCCGCGACGAGACCGAGCTTGCCGAAGCGCGGGAAATCCTCCGGATGGACGACCTGGGCGTGAATCACCCTCCACCGGTGGTCGGTGCCGAGCAGCTTCTCCTCGCGCAACACGCGCTCGAAGATGTCGAGGATGATGCGCACGGCCTTGTCGCCGATCGCGTGAATGTGCGGCGTGAGGCCGGTACGGGCCGCGACGCGCAGCAGCTGCTCGACGTTGCCGGGCGGCGCGTCCGTGTAGTGCTGGTTTACGGTCATGGCAGCCGCGAAGCCGTCGCGCCCTTCGGGGTCGCATGATCGGACGCAGCGTGCCCTTGTTCGCGGCGTTGTTCGAGTACGGCTCGAAGAACATCGCCGAGCTGTTGCCCATGATGCCGTCGACCCACGCCTTGTAACCGATGAACTTCAGCCAGTCGTTGCCGAAGCCGCGCGTGAGGCCGAGACCGGCGACACGGTCGGCGTTGTCGAGCGTCGGCCGCAGCATGATTCGCGACGTCAGCTCCCCGGCGCTCTCGATCGCCTGGTAGGCGCGCAGCTGATCGGCCGACGTCAGGTCCTGCATGGTCGTCACGCCGCCTTCGCGCGCTTCCTGCAGCACGGCGCGGACCTGGACGAGACGCTGCTCGAACGAGATTGGCGTCACCGCCTTGCGCACCACGGCGACGGCCGATCCCTTGAGCAGGCCGGTCAGTCGTCCGCTCGCGTCGCGGACGAACTCCCCGCCCTCCGGGTTCGGCGTCGTGTCGGTGATCCCGGCGAGCGTCAGCGCGCGCGAGTTGGCCAGAAACACGGACGAATCGAACCGGTTGACGAGGACCGGATGGTTCGGCGTGACGTCGTCGATCAGTTGCCGGTCGGGCATGAACGGGCCTGACGCCGCCGCGGAGGCTGCGGCACCGGCCGACCCCTGGTTCCACTGTTCGTACGCGCCCCAGTCGCCACGCTGAATCCAGCTGCCGGGTGGCAGCCGCTTCGCGGCCTCCGCGATCCGCTGACGGAAGGCCTTGGGTTCGTGGACGTCCAGAAGGTTGGCGCCCGTCAGCAGCGCGCCGGTCGATTCGATGTGGACGTGCCCGTCGTTGAAGCCCGCGGTTGCAAACGCGCCCGCCAGATCGAGGCTGGTCGTCTTTGGCCCCACGAGCGGCTTGATCTCGGCGCTCGTTCCCACAGCCGCGATGCGGCCGCGCTTGACGGCAAGCGCCTCAGCCCACGGCCGGGCCGCGTCGAGCGTGTAGATGCGGCCGTTCAGGAGGACGAGATCCGCCGGGTCCGGAGTCGTCGGGCGCGGGCCGTGGCGCCTGGGCCGAGAGGCCCACTGCAGTCGCTGCGACGAGCGCGAGGAGAAGGATGCGAGGCATAAGGGGAAAGACCTCGGGTTTCTTTTTGGAAGAGCAAAGCGACAAAGAAACCCGAGGTCTTAATTCAGCATCGTCAACTGCTGACGAGCGGCCTGGCCGTAGGGCGACTCGGGAAACTCGTCGACCACGCGCTTGAAGGCGGCGCGCGCCTCTTGCTTCTTGCCGGCCTTCACGCACGCGCGCGCCAGCTCCATCAACACGCCGTCGACGGGCAGCGCGCCGTCTCGATCGGCCGAAAGATCCGTCAGCGCCTTGATCGCGTCGTCATACTTCGTCTGCCCGATCATCGCCTCGGCGCGGCCGAGTTTGGCCATCGCGCCGTACACCGACGATCCGGCCCGGGCTGCGGCATCGGCGAACGCGTTCTCCGCTTCGGGAAGCCGGCCCAGCGCGAGCAAGGTACCGGCGGCGTGATACTGCGCGGCGATGCCCGCGTCGGTCGACGAATACGTCGCCGCGACTTCCTGGTACGCCTTGAGGGCGGCTTCCTGACGCGCGCGCTCGGTCGGATAGGTGTTCGCGGCCTGCGTCGCGCCCGGAACGGTTGGCGCGGGAACAATCTGGCTCTGACCGACGGCCATCGCCACGCCGAACATCGCGCCCGCCTTCTCGTTCGTCCGGTGGCGCCAGTAGAAATATCCGCCGCCCACCACGACGATGAGCAGGACGATCACGGAGATCGTCAGGATCCGATCGCGGTTGCTGGTAAACGTGTCGACGATGCGCGCAGTGGTCTGCGCGATCTCGTTCTGCTTCAGATGGTGCCGTTGCTGCGCTTTCATAATCACTTCTCTCCACTGACGAGGACTGGCGCGCCCGGGCCGATTCGAACGGCCGGCCCCCGCCTTAGGAGGGCGGTGCTCTATCCATCTGAGCTACGGGCGCTTTGAACGAAACTTCGAACGTAGAACTTCGAACTTCGAACTGAAAACCCGGGACGCTGAAAGAAACTTCGAACTCTGAACTTCGAACTTAAAACTGAAAACCCGGGACTCGTGGAATCGGACTGGCTTCAGTACGCGAGGACCGCTCCGACGTTCTCGCCCGGCAGCTTGTCCCGGCCGTTGAGGGCGAGCAGCTCGATCAGGAACTGCACGCCGACGACGTCCGCGCCCAGGCCGCGGACGAGCCCGACTGTCGCGGCCGCCGTGCCGCCCGTGGCCAGGAGGTCATCGACGACCAGGACGCGATGGCCCTTGCTCGCGGCGTCCTCGTGAATCTCCAGCGAATCCGATCCGTACTCGAGCGCGTACGACGCGCGACGCGTGCGTGACGGCAGCTTGCCGAGCTTCCGAACGGGCGCGAAGCCGGCCTTCAGACGGTCGGCGATCGCCGAGCCAAAAATGAATCCCCGGCTCTCGATGCCCACGACGAGATCCACCCGTGCGTCCCGGTGCGGATCGGCCATCGCCTCGACCGCCATCCGGAATCCTTCGCGGTCCTTCAAGAGGGTCGTGACGTCGTAGAACAGGATGCCAGGTTTCGGAAAATCCGGCACGTGCCGGATCCGCTCTTTCAACGCCTGCTGCATCGACGCCCCATCCATCCCTGTCGCCACGCGGCTATCGCACGCTGAATCCATCGAACCGCCCGGTCGGGACATCGTCGAAGATCTCGACGTTCTCCACTCTCGCGGCCGGCGGCCCCCTTCGAATCCTGCGCTCCATTCGTGTGACCGCTTCACGATCTCCCTCGACCAGCGCCTCGACGCTGCCATCGGGCAGATTGCGGACCCAACCCTGCACGTTCTCGACGCGCGCGGCCTCGAGCACGTGGAAACGGAATCCCACTCCCTGCACTCGGCCGCTTACGAGAAAGCGGCGCGCTTGAAGCATCCCTTCAGTATAAAACCCTTGTGGTTCCGGGGTTCCGGTGCGGGGAACCCCGAACCGGAACTCCGGAACCGACAGCGTCTACTTCACGACCATCGCCGTCATTCCTGCCTTCGTCGCAACCCCATTGAACGTGTCGACGTCCGTCTTCAAGGCCGTCCGCGCAGCTCCCAGGATCTTGTCGGTGATCGGCCGGAGGTCCTTCACACGTTCGGTGATCGGCGTGCCCATCCTCCGCTCGCTGTTGGCGATGTTCCCGTAGAGCACCACGAGCTGATTGTCGAGCCGTCCGGGGAAGTTCAGCGCGTCCTGCCCTCCCTCTCCCTGAATCTGCGTCATCTCACTCTCGACGGCCGTCAGCCGATCGGTCAGCGTCTTCGTCGCAGCTTCCACGGGAGAGCCGGCGCCCGAGGTCTTCGCCATCTCGGCCGCTTGCCGCTTCACGTCGCGGATCTTCAGGAGGTTCGTGTAGAGCTCGTTGATTTGTTCGCCGATTTCGCGCGCGAGACGAAGCTGCTCCGCTCCCTCCGCGTCCGTCATGACCGGCAGCAGCCGCGGATCCGCCTTCAGGCGGAAGGTCTGACTTTCGGACCATGAGCCCGACGTGACCTTCACGGTGTAGACACCCGGCGCCATCTTGGGTCCCTGCGCTCCGCCGCCGCCCCACATGACGATGCCCTGAGGCTGCGTGTACATCGCTGGATACCGCATGTTGGTCCAGACCGCCCGATTCATGCCCTGAACGGCGCTGGCCGTTCCCGGCGGTCCGGCGGGGCCGCCGCCTCGTCCGCCGCGGCCTTGCCCGCCTCCGCCTTCAGGAGGTTGTTCCCCGCCGCCGCCGCCACCGCCACCGCGACCACCACCGCGTCCGGCGCCTGCGCCACCTGCCGCGGCCGCTCCGCCACCGCCGCCGCGGCCGCGCAGCCGCCGCCGCCGCCGCGGGCGCTGCGGCTGCACCGGCGCCGCCGGGGTCCGCCGGGCTGGTGACCGTGCCGGGATCAGGAATCGGCGCGGCTCCCGGCTGCGCGGTCCACGTGGCGACCGACGTGCCTTTTGCGTCCAGGATCTCGACCGTGACCGGCGCGGTCGGCGCGTCGCGGAGCCAGTAGTAGAACGACGGCGCCGGAGGCAGCGTGCCAGCCGCCGCGCCGATCCGGTACCCGTCCTCCGGCTTGAAGAGAATCGCGGCCGGCGCCTGCATGTTGGGCTTCACCGTGCGCAGCGGCGCCATGTTGCTGAGGATCCAGAAGCCACGCCCCTGGGTCGTGACGATGAGGTCGTCGCGGTAGATCATCATGTCCGTCACCGGGGTGATCGGCAGGTTGAGCTGCAGCGACTGCCAGTGCGCGCCGTCGTCGAACGAGACGTACAGCCCGAACTCCGTTCCGGCGTAGAGCACGCCGCGACGCGCCGGATCCTCGCGCACGACGCGCGTGTAGTGCCAGTTCGGGATGCCGTTCTTGCCGTCCGCGATTCGCCGCCACGTCTTGCCGTAGTCGTTGGTCTGGAAGAGATAGGGCGTGAAGTCGCCCTGACGATAGCGGTACATCGCGACGGTCGCGCGGCCGGGATCGTGGACGGACGGATCGATCGAGTTGATGCACCCTTCCGGCCAGTCCTTCGGCGTGACGTTCGTCCACGTCTTGCCGTTGTCGCGCGAGATGTGGATCAACCCGTCGTCGCTGCCAGCCCAGAGCAACCCCGGCGTCGTCGTGGACTCTTCGAACGCGAAGATCGTGCTGTAGACCTCGACGCCGGTGTTGTCGCGCGTGATGCCTTCGCCGCCCGAGTAGTCCTGGCGCCGCTTGTCGTTGCGCGTGAGATCGGGGCTCACGACCGCCCAGTCCAGCCCTGCGTTCGTCGTGCGATGGACGAACTGCGAGGTCGTGTAGACGACGTCCGGGTTGTGCGGAGAGATCTTGATCGGCGCGTTCCACTGCTGCCGGTACTTCATGTCCGCCGCGCGCTGTCCCGTCTGACTGTCGGCGTAGACGCGGACGTTTTCGCTCACGCCGAACCGCCGGTCGCTGCGGCTCATCGTGCCGCCGTAGTTGCCGGCGTAGACGATGTTGAAGTCGCGCGGATCGACGGCGATGTGACCGCTCTCGCCGCCGCCCACGGCATACGTCTCGCCCTGATTCGAGCTCGGGACCGCGATGGTCGAGTTGTCCTGCTGCGCGCCGTACACCCAGTAGGGCCAGCGCGTGTCCACGGTCAACCGGTAGAGCTCGGACGTCGGCTGGTTGTTCTGCGGCGTCCAGGTCGAGCCGTTCACGGTGACGGTCGCGCCGCCGTCGTTGCCGCCGATCATCGCCTTGTTGTTCTGCGGGTTGATCCAGAGGTCGTGATGATCGCTGTGCGACTGAATCGCGTTGGGCTGGAATGTCTTGCCGCCGTCGGTCGACTTGAAGGCGCCGACGTTCAGCGCGTACACGGTGTCGACCTCGACCGGATCCGCGATGATGTGCGTGTAGTACCAGGCGCGCTGCTGGAGCGCGCGGCCGGCGAACGTCCGCGTCCACGTCGTTCCGCCGTCATCCGATCGGTAGATTGCCGCCCTGATCGAACTCCCCTTCGACCTGCGCGTAGACGCGCTTCGAGTCTGCGCCGGAAATCGACACGCCGACGCGGCCCATGCGGCCCTTTGGCAGCCCGTTCGTGAGCCGCTCCCACTTGTTGCCGCCATCGGTCGTGCGGTACATCCCGCTCTCCGGTCCGCCGGAGTTGATCGTCCAGGGCTTGCGCTCGGTCGTCCACATCGCGGCGATCAGGATGTTCGGGTTCTTCGGGTCCATCGTGAGATCGACCGCGCCCGTGCGATCGCTCAGGAAGTGGACGTTCTGCCAGGTCTTGCCGCCGTCGCTCGAGCGATAGACCCCGCGCTCCTTGTTGGGCGCGAACAGGTTGCCGAGCACCGCCACGTAGACCAGATCCGGGTTGGTCGGGTGGATGACGATGCGGCCGATGGTTCCGGCCTCGCGCAGGCCGACGTGCTGCCAGGTCTTGCCCGCATCGGTCGTCTTGTACAGGCCAATGCCCGGTGAGACGTTGCCGCGTGGACAGGCGGAGCCGGTGCCGGCGTAGATCACGTTCGGGTTGGAGTCGGCGACGTCAATCGCGCCGATGGACGCGGCCTCGAAGAAGCCGTCGGAGATGTTCGTCCAGGTCGCGCCGGCGTCCGTCGGTGCGCCACACGCCGCCGCCGGTGCTGCCCATGTAATAGAGCTGCTGATTGGCCGGCACGCCGGTGACCGCCGTGACGCGTCCGCCGCGGCTGAATACGTTGAGGTTCCGGAACGAAACGCCGCTGAGCAGCGCGGGATCGACCGTGACGTTCGGATTCTGCGCGGGTGCCTGTGGTGACGGGCGCTCGGCCAGTGCCGGTGGCCCGATCACGAAGCCAGCGGCCACCAGCAGCAACGCGCCCAGTTTTGCCGAAGTCTTCCAACCTGTTGTCATATTCCCTCCAGGCGAACGGGGCACTCTTCGCCCGACCGGAGGAGAGTAGCTGACGGTTGCTCCTCCGTTCAACTATCCATCCCCCGCGCGGCACTCCCGCCGGCGCAACAATCACGACACCCGTTGGTCTAGTCTTTGCTAAACCGTTTTCCAGTTCGGCGTAGCGTGTTCCTGCGCCCTCCCGCTCGCCGCTTGCCGCAAGGCAGCGTGATCGGCCGCCTCCGCTGAAGCTACGGCGGGCCAAGGGCCTGCCCTAGCGCCCTGCGGGCGCGTACACGAGAGAAGTAGCGCTCGCAAAGGTCGGGCGCAGGAACACGCTACGCCGAACTGGAAAACGCTGTAAAGATCAGGTCATGCTCTCGATCCGCGCCGGCCTCGCCTGCCTGATCGCGCCTTTGGCGCCTCGTCGCCGTCTGCGGCTCAAACGCCGCCGCCGCCGCCCCGCCTTCACAGCAGCAGCCACCTCAGGAACCCACCACCACGGTGGTCGGGGCTGACGGACGCATGGTCAGCTTGATCTTTCTCCGCGCGGACGCGGAGAACGTCACGCGCCGCATTTACGACGCGTTGCTCGATCGGGAGCCCAGCGCGCAGGAACACGACGAATCGGTCGCGGAGCTCCAGCGCGGCCGGCTGCCCCAGCAGCTGGCCGTCATCGTCCAGACATCCGAGTTCACCGGCCGCGTCGGCGGATTGGCCGCTGGGGAGGTGCTCAATCAGATCTTCCGGGGCATGCTCGACCGCGCACCGACCGCCGCGGAAACCAAGACGTATTTGCCGCAGGTCCAGACGAAGCAATACGTGCCGGCGATGTTGAAGCTCGTCACGTCGGACAGCTTCAGAAAACAGGTCGCGCAGGATCGCGCGCTCTCGGGTACTGCGGCGACGAAGCCCGGCACGCCGTCGCCCGCAGTCCCGGAACGGCCCGGCGCGAAGCCGGGGATGACGGCCCCGAACCCGACGCCGGCCACCGCGCCCCCCGCGACGTCCGTTGCCGTGCCACCGCCGCCGCCCGTCCCAGTCCTCCCGACTGGATCGGCCGCTGAGCCGCCGCGTGTGCCGGAACCGGCGAGAGTGCCGGAACCGGCGAGACCGCCACCCCGTCCGGCGCCATTTCCGACCGCACGAGACGCCACGGTCAGCGTGCCACCCGCCACACGTCCCGCTCTCACACCCGAGTGGACGCAGATTCTCGACTGCCAGGCCAACGTCGTCGAGCAGCTGCGATCGAATCCGCCGCGCCACGTTCAGGTGCGGTTCGACGCGCCCGAAATCAGCGCGTCCACCGTGCGCGGCACGGCGACCGATATGCTCGACGACGGCCGACGCCTGAAGTACACGTGCACGGGAGGCGGCGCGACATTCGCCTACTTCGACGGCCGTCCAAGACGCGCGTCGGCTGACACTGATTTTTCGAACGACGCCGTCAAAGCCTGTCACGTAGCTGTCATATCGGCGTTGAAGCGCGACCGGCGAGGCGGACCGGTCAGCTTCGAAACCGCCGGCATGATGCCTACTGACTCCGTGCTGTTCGTGCGGGGTGCGGGCGAGGATGCGTCGAACCCCGGCCAGCCGCAGCCCTTCACGTATCAATGCCAGTGGAACGGCGCCGCCATCGTGGGCGCGACGTTCACGCTTGTATCCCGTTGAGTGGGGACGGGCTTGCTCGCGCAGCGAGACCCGTCCCTGCCCGTGTCGATCCGGCACATCCCCATTCGACGTGTCGATAGAGGAGAAACACTGCCATGAGATTCATGATGATCGTCAAGGCCAGCAAGGAATCCGAAGCGGGCGTGCTGCCTACCGAAAAGGAACTCGCCGACATGGCGAAATTCAACGAGGAGCTTCTGAAGGCCGGAGTTCTGCTCGCGGGAGAAGGGTTGCAGGCCAGCTCGAAAGGCGCCCGGGTCCGCTATTCCGGGGCCAAGCGTACCGTCATCGACGGGCCGTTCGCGGAAGCCAAGGAGCTCATCGCCGGTTTCTGGTTGATCCAGGCCAAATCCATGGAAGAGGCGCTCGAGTGGGCGCGGCGTGTGCCCTTCGACGACGGCGAGGTCGAGGTGCGGCAGGTCTTCGAGCTCGAGGATTTCGGGGCCGGCGCCGCCATCGACCACCACACGAGGATCCGCGAACAGTTGAAGGCTTGACGCGGCGTGTGCTCTGATCGGTCTCGGTGGCCAGCACCGAGACCAGGAGCGCAACCGAGGCGGTCTGGAGGATCGAAGCGCCGAAGTTGATCGCGGCGTTGACGCGCGTCGTGCGCGACGTCGGGCTGGCCGAAGATCTCGCGCAGGATGCGCTCGTGGCGGCGCTGCAGCAGTGGCCGGAGTCGGGCGTCCCGCGCAACCCCGGCGCCTGGCTCATGGCCACCGCCAAGCATCGCGCAATCGATCACTTCCGGCGCGGCAAACTCCTCGAGCGGAAGCACGAAGAGCTTGGTCACACCCTCGAGGAGGAGCAGTTCCGCAACGTCCTGGCGATCGACGACGCGCTGGACGACCACGTCGGAGACGACCTGCTCCGCCTCGTCTTCATCGCCTGCCATCCCGTGCTCTCGACCGAGGCCCGCGTCGCGCTCACGTTGCGTCTCCTCGGCGGCCTCACGACCGACGAGATTGCCCGTGCCTTCCTCGTCGCCGAGCCGACGATCGCCCAGCGAATCGTCCGCGCCAAGCGCACGCTGGCCGACAAGCAGGTCCCATTCGAGGTTCCGCGCGGCGCGGAGCTGGCCGCGCGGCTGTCGTCGGTGCTCGAAGTCGTCTACCTGATCTTCAACGAGGGCTACTCGGCGACCGCGGGTGACGACTGGATGCGCCCGGCGCTCTGCGAGGACGCGCTGCGGCTCGGGCGCATCCTGGCCGAGCTGGCGCCGAACGAACCCGAAGTTCACGGCCTGGTCGCGCTCATGGAGATTCAGGCTTCGCGGTCGAAGGCGCGCGTCGGACCTTCCGGCGCGCCCGTCCTGCTTCTCGATCAGAACCGCGCGCTCTGGGATCGACTGCTGATCGGCCGAGGCCTGGCGGCGCTTCGCCGGGCAGACTCGCTCGGCGGCGCCCGCGGTCCGTACGCTCTGCAGGCGGCGATCGCGGCCTGCCACGCGATTGCGCTGACGCCGGAAGAGACGGACTGGTCGACGATCGTCGGCCTTTACGATCTGCTCCTGGCGATGATGCCCTCGCCCGTCGTGGAGCTGAACCGGGCGGTCGCCGTGGCGATGGCTCGGGGACCCGCGGCTGGCCTCGCGCTCGTCGACGGGCTCCGATCGGAGCCGTCGCTCAAGGACTATCACCTGCTCCCGGCTGTGCGCGCCGATCTGCTCGTCAGGCTTGGGCGTCCGGCTGACGCGCGGCCGGAGTTCGAGCGGGCCGCGGCGCTGACCCGCAACGTCCGCGAGCGCCAGCTGCTTCTCGATCGCGCGGCGTCGTGCCAGACCGGTCCCTGATGACCGTGGACCCGTCAGCTCATGATCCGGCCCATATTCTCCGGATCGAAGAACTTGGGCAGCGGGAACGCGCCGGTGATCGCCGAGAAGAACTGGTTCGTGGCCTGCGGATTTCGATGCAGGGCGCCGAACAGCGCCTGCATCTTCGGTGGCGGCGGCTCCATCTTCGCGAGCGCGCACGTGAAGTCGTAGAGCGGCTTCACGCGTTGATCGCGCTCCGTTTGGTACCCGGCCAGCGCCTCGTCCAAGCGGGCGCGCGCCTGAAAACCCGTCGTGCAACGCGTTCGACAGGTGTTCCGCGTCGATGAACGCGTCGCTGATGCCCTGCGCCGTAATCGGGTCCTTGATGTAGCCGGCATCGCCGACCAGCGCCCAGCCCGGTCCGTACGGCTGACGGAAGTAGTTCGGGATGCCGGCCGTGCCCACCCATTTCTCTTCCCGGCGGGCGCGGCTCAGCCTGTCGGCGACCGATGGCATGGACGCGTGCACCTGCCGGACGCTGCCTTCGATGTCGGCGCGGACTTCCTTGAACTTCGAGCTCGACCAGACGGTGACGATCGCGGTCAAGCCGCCATGAGTCGGAAAACATGCCGCGCCGTCGTAGTCCCGGATGTGCTGCTCGATGTCCTCGATCTCGAAACCGCTGTAGTAACTGTAATAGAACGTGGCGAGCGGCGGAATCGTGTCGTACTCCGGCGCCGCGACGGCTTTCGCCACCATCGAGTGCACGCCGTCGGCGCCGATGACGATCCTGGCGTGCTCCACCATCGCCGTGCCGCTGCGCCCATGCCCCGTGATGCCTGCGACTCGCCCCTCGTCCCAGAGGAGCTCGTCGACGCTGAACCCCTCACGCAGCTCGACGCCGCTTTCGACCGCGGCATCGACCAGCAGCTTGTCGAGGATCGTCCGGCGGGGACAGAACCCGCCGCGTCCCTGGTTGGCGTCGAACACGCCGCCTTTGAGCGCGAAGGGCCCGACGTCGAACGTCATCTTCAGGCCGACTGGCGGGCAGCCGGTGGCGGCGAGCCTCGTGAGCAGCCCCCACCGGTCGAGGACCTCGGCGCCGTGCGGCCAGATGACGTGCGTGGACACCGTGTCGCTTGGAAACGTCGCCTTGTCCACGAGCAGGACCCGGTGGCCCTTGCGGGCCAGCAGCATCGCGGTTGGCGCGCCCGCGCAACGGGCGCCGACGATGATCGCGTCGTACATGTTCACCTTCGCTTCTCCCATGATGTTCGCGCTGATGCGAACAATTGCCAAGGGCACAGGCGCTCGCCAGAGACAGGCATTTGCCAAGAGCAGTTGACATCGGTGCATGTCGAATACACGCGCGAAGAGCGCGACGGCATGCTGAAGTCGGGCATGGAACAGGGGCTCAGACGGAGAGCTATGCGGCGCTCGACGAGCGTCTCGGACCGCAAGGTTGGGCGGATGAGCAGTCCACCAGTTCTGATCTGCTCTCGAGCCCTTCGCCTTGGGCCTTGGGCCTTTCGGCTCGGGCACTGCCCTGCGGCCTGTCGCGCTTCGGCCTATGGCGCTATCGACCTCACCGCTACTTCCAGATTTCCGTCCGCACGGCTTTTTCGAGTCGCGAACGGCACGTCCGGCTCAGGGTGAGCCGCGTGCCGTCGCGAAGAGTGACGTCGTAGTCGCCGCGCGAGGCAGACTCGAGCCGCACCACGCGATCGAGCCGCACGATGGCCGATCGGTGGATCCGGACGAACTGCTCGGGGTCGAGGCGCTCTTCCAGCCGCGAGAGGGTTTCGCGCAGGACATGCGTCCGCCTGCCGGCGTGGAGCACGACGTAGTTGTCGGCGGCTTCGATCCAGTCGATTGTCGTGACGTCCACGAGCTCCACGCGGCCATCCGATCGCACGGGCAGCCGGGTCGCGGCGCTGCGGCGTCTCGCGAGCGACTCCATCAGGGCCGTCAGGTTCGTGTCCGGATGGCCATCCCGCGATGTCAATCGATCCCGGGCGTGGGTGAGCGCGTCGGCCAGCCGATCGCGCGACACCGGCTTCAGGAGATAGTCAATCGCGTGCACTTCGAAGGCCTGGATCGCATACCGGTCGAAGGCGGTCAGAAAGATGATGAGCGGTGCGGGCCGGACGAGCCGGGCGACGACGCCGAATCCGTCGAGCTCCGGCATCTGGACGTCGAGGAGGACGACGTCCGGACGGAGATTGTTGATGCAGGTGACCGCGCTGAGACCGTCACCCGCTTCGCCCGCGATCGTCACGCCACCCGACCCGGCCAACAGCCGTTTCAATCGCCGGCGCGCCAGCGGCTCGTCGTCGACGATGACGATGCGCATCTTCATCGGGATCGCTCACCCCTGATGTCGTCGTCGAACGGGATCCGGATTGTGGCCGCCGCTCCCCCGCCGGCACGTGAGACCAGATCGAACGACGCGTCGTCACCGTACAGCGATTCCAGACGCGCGCGCGTGTTCGAGAGGCCAATGCCGGCTTTCGACTCCCCTCTCACGCCGGACCCGTCGTCTTCGATCCGAATACTCAGGCCGTTGCCGTCGCGGCTCGCACGGATCCTGATGGTCCCGCCGTCGGCCCTTGGCGCGACCCCGTGCTGGATCGCGTTTTCGACGAGGGGCTGCAGCAGCAGATGAGGCACGAGCGCGGTCCGGCAGTCCGGAGCCACGTCGATTCCCACCGACAGCCGTTCGCCGAATCGCGCTTCCTGAATCTGCACGTAGGACTGCACCAGGCCAACTTCCTCGTCGAGCGTCACGAAGGGCCGGTCCCCCGCGTCGAGCGTCGATCGCAGCAGGTTGCTGAGCCGGCCGATCATCCGGTCGGCTCGCTCCGGATCCTCGTGCACCAGTTCGGCGATGACGTTCAACGCGTTGAACAAAAAGTGCGGCTGGAGCTGGGTTCGCAGCAATTCGAGCTGAGCGCGGCCCAGCCGCGCCTGCACCTCCGCGGCCTGCTGCCGGCTCCGGCCATAGGCGTCGAGCGCGTGTGCGACGCCGACCAGCGCCCAGTAAATCAGCATCTGCAACGCGAGGTTGCTGATGAGAAGGTACGGACTGACGCCGAACAGCCACTGCCGGACGAAACCCTCCGCACGCACTTTGATCAACGCGACTCCGAGGCCCATCAAAAGGTGGAGCGGAAGACGCGTGGCAAGACGCGTCGGCGTGAGCGGGTACCGTGCCGCGAGCCAGAAGACGAGTGGCGTCAGGAGCGCCCAGATCCACCACTGCCCCAGCGAGTACGCAAGCGAGAGCCCCCAAATCGCCGGCCGGCCCTGGGAGACGTAGGTGAGCGACGACGTGAGCGCGAAGAAGACGGCGAGCGCGGTCCAGGCGGACCAGATGAGCAATGCCGTCCGCAGCCGGCCGCGCATGGAGGCCTTATATCACTCCGTTTTCCAGTTCGGCGTAGCGTGTTCCTGCGCCCTCCCGCTCGCTGCTTGCCGCAAGGCAGCCGCCTTCGCTGAAGCTACGGCGGGCCAGGGCTGCGTCCGCTGAAGCTACGGCGAGCCAAGGGGCCTGCCACGCGCCCGGCGGCGCGTGGACCAGAGAAGTCGCGCTCGCAAACGTCGGGCGCAGGAACACGCTACGCCGAACTGGAAAACGCTGTCAGCCGGTCTGCTCGACAAGCTTAAGTTTGAAGTTCTCAGTTCGAAGTTCGAAGTTAGCCGCGTAACGCCTGCTCGCCCCCGGTTCGCGTCGCCGGCCTCGCGGCCCCACGGTGACACGTGAAACAGGTCACCGGCTGCGTCGCCGGCTGAGGGAGGGTTTTCAAATGTTCGCCGTTGATCGCCGAGACCATCTTCAGCATGACGCGCGCGGAGGCTTTCGTCGGCCGCGCATCGGACGCGAAGTCGAACTTGCTGAGGTCGTTGCCCTCGCCGACATGACAGTGCTCGCACCGGACGTTCAGGTCGGAGCAGAACTCTTTCATGATCGAGACGAATCGCGGGGCGCGATGTCCGTCGGCAGGATCTTGAGATTCGTGAACTTCTGCGGCAGCTGGTCCGCGCGCGAAACCCGGCGCTGGCGAAGGCGAGTGTGAAGATGGTAGCCGACGCGATCAGGAGACGCATGCTTCCTCCGGCCCGAGCGTGCCACAGCCGTCGGACCGCGTGCCGCAATTCGGGGTGAAACGGCTTCAGGTGGGGTGAAGCGGCTCGAGCGTGTCCGCACCGAGCGGTCGATTCTTAGGCGCGGCCTGTAGAACCGGTACGACACCGCGAGCGACACGACGACGAACGTGTAGGACACCTCGAAGCTCACATGCTGGACGTCGATCGACGCGAAGGGTTGCACCAAAGGCAGTACGGGGTCTCGCGCGCCAGCCGCATGAGCCGTCCGTCGTAACCCGTGATGAATCCGAGCCGGTAGCCGAGCGACGCGCCGATCGGGCGAGGGTCGGCCGACAGGATCGTCCGCTGGATCCCGCCAGTGTAGGCGCGCCGGCCGTAGGAGTTGAGAACGTCGCGCCGAAAAAACCGCGCCAGGACAGACCGACCGCCCAGTTGTTGTCGAGCGCGATCACATCGTGCTTGAGGTGTGCCGTCCACATGCCGAGGTACAGGCGCGTCGGCGGACGGGGACGATGCTCCTGTTCGGTACTGGTTCCGCTGAAGCCGGGGGAGATTCTGCGGTCGCTACGGTCTGCGCCCGCGCGACGGCCGGCATAAGCAGGGCGCACGCCAGGGCGACGGGTAGGCGCATGTCTTCCTCTTTCGATCGCTTCGATCCGTCGGTCACGGAATTGGGCAATCAAACTTCCAATTACCCAATTACTCAATTACCCGATTACCCGATTACTGGTAGACGGACATCGTGAGAACCTATCCCCGTTCTTCCGGCTTTTCCAGCGCGAAATGCTGGCGCCGATGTAGCACCTACGAGGGCTGGAAGACTAGCCGCCGCTCACACTTTCCCGAACGCCTCCGTGAATGCCGCCCGCTGTTCGTGGCTGCCCAGCATGACGAGCTCGGCGCCGCTGGCGAGCATGTTTCGGCGGTGAGCGGCGCGGTAGCTCGTCTCCCTGCCGCAGCGCCAACACGCTGAGCCCGGTTCGCGATCCTATCCCCGAGTCGCGAAGCGGCCTGCCCGCCAGGGTGCCCGGCATTGGAATCGTGAACAGCTCCACGCCCTCGCCCAGGAGCACCGGCTCGTGGCCGTGCAGCAGCGACATGATCGCCTCGATCCCCAGCGTCGTATAGCTCAACACGAAATCGGCGCCGGCTCGATGGATCGCCTCGAGTTGCGCTCGTGCGTGATGCGGCTCACGATGCGCAGGTGAGGATTCAGCCGTCGACAATACACGGCCAGATAAATGTTCATCGCGTCGTTGTTGGTCGTGAGCAGCACCGAGCCGCCTCATGATTCCCGCACGATCCAGGAGTTCCCGGTCCGCGGCGTCGCCGGTGAAAATGTCGTCCATTCTCGGCCAGCGTCTTCAGCGCCGACTCGTCCCGATCGATGGCATGAACCGTGAGACCCTTGCGCCGCAGCGCCGGGGCGGCGGCCTGGCCGACCTTGCCGGCGCCGATGATGACCACCGAGCGAGGAGTTCTTCGGTGTCAGGGCAGCTGATCGTTCAGGGCGAGGATCTGGTCGCGTCCCGGCGACGACCAGCACGCTGTCAGCGTCGAATCACCGTGTGCGGGAAAGGCCGGGCGCAGCTTGCCGCGCTCCCAGAAGCCCACGACGCTGAGTCCGGTCCGCTGCCGCAGCTGGGTGTCGCGCACGGTGATGCCCGACAAACGGCGTGTCGCGGGCGGGTAGCTCCGCCATATGGAGCTCCCCGGAACTCCCCGATGACGTGCGCTTCGGCCGGCCGACCTCGACGCGATTGGCCAGATACTCGCCAAGCTGCGACTTCAGCGGCAGCACCGCCGTGGCGCCGCTCAACTGCAGCATCTCAATGGACTCCTCTTCTTCGACGATGGCGACAATCGGCACGTGGGCGCGACCTCGCGCACGGTGAGCGTGATGTTCGTGTTGGTCGTGTCCTCGCAATTGGCGAACACCAGCGCGCGCATCGGCGCCGCAGCGCGCTCGTAGGTCTGCCGGCTGTCGTTTTCCCCGGCCAGCGGACATCGTCGCCGACCAGCGGGCCGGCCGCGCCGGATCGGGCTCGATCACGAAATACGGGATCTCCTCGTGCGCAGCCGCTCGATGAGCCCGGCGGCGATGGCGTCGTATTCCGACGATGATTACGTGACCACGCATGCCATCCGGGACTTCGCGCGGCGCCCGCAGGCGCACCCGCGCTTCGAGCCAGGGAGCGTAGAACAGACGGATGAACAGAAACGGCAGCATGACCAGCAGGAACACCACCCCCGACAGCAGGACGACGATGCTGAAGAGCCGGCCGACATCGCTCGTGAATGTGATGTCGCCGAATCCGAGCGTCGTCATGACGACGAGCGTCCAGTAGAAGCCGGTGATCCACGAATGCTGCTCGTCCTCGACGTTGACCTTGATGACGTGGAACAACACCGCGTAGATCGTGACCAGCGCGGCCAGAAACGACAGGTACTGGCCAGCGCGCGGAGGTTGGCGCGCGCTTCACGATCGGTGGTGAGATAGGCGAGTTGGCTCGGTAAGAACTTCAAGGATGCGCCGCGGCAGCCGGTGAGTATATCCGGGCGGTTCGGCGCTCCGGTGCCTGGTCAACTGGCGATGGTGACGTGAGGTTGGACGGCCGATAGCCCCTTCCGTGCGGGCAGGCGCCGGCATCATGGAAACGTATTGTCATGTCAACAGGTTGACGTAATAATGAGACCTCCGTTTTGGCCCACCAAGACGCGTGATGACCTGTCCCTATTGCGGCGTGAGACGCCCGCGCCTGACGGTCGCTGTACAGATCTGCGATCGCCTTCTGCCTCCGGCGACCCCGGATAGCGTCGTCAAGACGGACCTGCCTGGTGCGAAGCCTCGCGACCCGGAAGCCGAAGACGCGACTGTCCTGGGCACGCCTCCGGGGCTCGGCGGGGGATTCCGACCCTGGAGTCGCGACCGGCGTGTCGCCACCCGTCGGATTCCGGGACCCCGCCAGTCGACGTGACACGACTCGGCGTGCCGACCGATTCGGACATGACCGTCGCGGCCTCGCCGGGAATGGGGGCGCATCACGGAGGACGGTCACCACTTCCGATGCCAACCACGCCGCGCCCCGGCACGCCCGGACCCGGCGGTCCGGTGAAGACCGTCGGTGGCACGAGGCGTTCCAGGGGCAGATGGGCGGTCAGCCGTTCGGACCGCGCTACCACCTTGTGCGGCTGCTCGGCACGGGCGGGATGGGCGCGTGGACCAGGCGTGGGACCAGGAACTCGGCGTCGTCGTCGCGATCAAAGTGATCCGGCCCGAGGCGATGCAGGATCCGGAAGCGGCGCGCGAGCTTGAGCGTCGCTTCAAGCGCGAGCTCCTGCTCGCGCGCAACGTCACGCACAAGAACGTCGTCCGCATTCACGATATGGGCGAAGTCGAGGGCGTCAAGTACATCACGATGCCCTACGTCCATGGATCTCGGACTGGGCAGCATCCTGAAAAGTGAGCACAAGCTGCCGCTCTCGCGGGCGCTATCCATCGCCAGGCAGATTGCGAGCGGTCTGGTCGCCGCGCACGACGCCGGCGTCGTCCATCGGGATCTCAAGCCCGCCAACATCCTGCTCGATGACAACGATCACGCGCTGATTACGGACTTCGGCATTGCGCGATCCACCGAAGGGACCGCCGTGGACTGGTCGTCGGCACGGTCGTCGGCACGCTCGACTACATGGCGCCGGAGCAGGCGCGGGGTCAGACGGTCGATCACCGCGCGGACATTTATGCCTTCGGATTGATTCTCTCGGACATGCTCATCGGCCGCCGCACAGTCGAGCCATGGCGGCGAGAGCTCGCTGGCGGCGCTCATGCACCGGAT
>CAWAEG010000004.1:0-108803 GCA_963780895.1 uncultured Acidobacteriota bacterium | reverse complement strand
TCCTGCAATCGGCACGCTTCGTCAGCGGCATTTCGCCACTCGGGCTGAACACCGATGACCGCGGGGTATATCGGGTTTTCGGACTGCCGCCCGGCGACTACATCGTCTCAGCCTCCGTCCGCGCGACGCCCGGAGACCTGCGCCCGACCACGCCCGCTGACGTTCAGTGGGCGCAGCAGATCACACAGCCGCCCGCAGCGGCCCCGGGCATGCCCGCAGCCGCCGTTCCGCCGGCCGCGGCCCAAACGGTCGGCTACTCGTCTGTGTACTACCCCGGCACGGTCGACCCCTCGACGGCCTCTGTCGTCGGTTTGAGCGCGGGCGAGGAACGCACGGGGATCAACTTCTCGCTTCAGATGGTGCCGACGGCGCGAATGGAGGGCACGGTCGTCGATCCGGACGGCCGCCGCGTAAGCGCGGCGCAATTGACCATCCTTCCGAAATCCGTCGTCGGGGACGTGTTCTTGATGCTGCCCCGCGCCACGGTCGTCGATGGACGTTTCGTGGCCTCCGGCATCTCTCCTGGCACGTACGTGGTCACCGCGCGCGGGCGCGGCGCCGCCCCGGGCGGCGCTCCGGCTGGCGGGCGGGGCGGCGCACCGCCGAGCTCTTTGTGGGCGATGACGGAAATCGTTGTCGCGGGCAAGGACTTCACCGGGATCGAAATGCGCCTCGAGCCGGGGATACCAATCTCAGGCCGGTTCGCCTTCGAGAGCGCTGCGGGTCAGCCACCGGCAAACGTCAACAACTATCGCGCGAGCCTGGGCGCGTGGCGATCGGGGACCGGTCCCTCCGTATCGATCACCGTACCGTCCGCGACGGCCGACGCCGAGGGCAGGTTCCAGTTCGCGAGTGTGGTGCCGGGAGCGTACCGTGTTTCCGGATTCGGCGGCGTCGTCCGTCCCGATCAGGGCCCAGCCTGGATGCTGAAGTCCGTGACGGCAAACGGCCACGACATCACCGATCTGCCATTGGAGATCAGGCCACGAGACGAACCACCGGACCTCGTCATCACGTTCACCGATCGCATTACCGAGGTGGCGGGCACTCTGTTCGATGCCGCGGGCCGGCCGAGCTCCGGCTTGTCCATCATCATGTTCCCCTCGCGCCGCGAGCTGTGGACTCAGGGATCCCGGCACATCAGACCGGCGGTGCCCGCGAGCGACGGCAAGTTCAAGCTCGTGGGGGTGCCGCCCGGCGAGTACTACATGGCTGCCGTCACCGAGTTCGAGTACACCGACCTCTCGGACGCGTCGTTCCTCGAACAATTGACAACCGGGGCGTTCAAAATCACGCTCGCGGAAGGCGAGAAGAAGGTTCAGGACATCCGGATGGGTGGGTAGCAGGGTGCTGAAAGACGCAGCCTGAACTTTGAACTTCGAACTTGGAACTTCGAACTTAAACCAGGAACAGAGCATTGACAGGTCGAACTTCGAAGTTCGCGAGGCGGCACCTACAGCGTTTTCCAGTTCGGCGTAGCGTGTTCCTGCGCCCGACCTTTGCGAGCGCCGCGAGGCAGGCCCAATCACGCTGCCTTGCGGCAAGCAGCGAGCGGGAGGGCGCAGGAACACGCTACGCCGAACTGGAAAACGGTCTGACTAGGCGGGCACTTCGCCGCGCTCGAAGAGCCGCACGCGACGCAGCAGCACGTCCACGAGCCACGCCACGAGCGCGAACACGACGAGCCAGGGCCAGAGCGCGCGCCGGACGGTCTGGTTCAACCCCGCGGACTTTCGGAGCGTGTCGGGGGTCGGCCGCCACGCGCCGCCGGTGGCGCTCGCGATCGATTGCAGCACCTCCACGTCAGGCGGATGGAATCGGTATTCGGCGTTCGTGTCAGGCAGGACCAGCCGGAACGGCGCCGCCACACCCGCCACAGGCTTTCCGCCGGCATCAGCCGCCTGCACGCTGATGGTGAGCGGCTGACGCGCGTCGGCCGTCACCTGCGCCTTGTATTTCCCGGGCGCCACTTGTCTCGCGGCAAGCTTCGCCGTGGCGCCGTCGGCGGATCGGACCTCGACGGGCAGCGTCAGCAGGTCGCGGAAGCGCCCTTTCGGGTCGCGCGCTTCGACGTTCACCGTAATCGGTCTGGCCGTCCCGCGCACGACGTCCTCGTCGAGCGTGATCTCGAGGGCGGGCGGCCGCTGGCGCTCGAGCGCGTGCACGACGGCGCTGAAGAACGGACCGTATCCGCGCCACCGAACCCAGTCGCTCGCCCACCGATCCTTGACGTCCGAGGCGAACACGGCGGTGCGGCCCAGACCAATCGGCCAGAACGCGAGGAGTGGATCGCCGTCTTCGGTGGCGAGCAGCTCGAGCGCGGTGTCCTTGAGCACGGTCGCGGTGCGGCCGCGAAGCCGCGGCGCCTGGGCGAAGTCCACGCCCTCGAGAAACGCGCGCGTCTTCAGGACCGGCTTGAGCAACTTTTCGTCGAACCCCGGCGTCGTGGCGTTCTTCGCTTCCTTGACGAAGATCTGCGGCACTTCCTTGGCGTCCTCAACCGCATAGCTGCGGCCCTTGCCCCATTTGGCGATGTTCGTCAGGAGCTCGACGTCCGCGGCGGGACCGACGGCAATCGACGAGACGGTCATCTTGGCGTCGACCATCTTCGTCACCAGGCCCTCGTAGTCGTCGGGATACGACCGGCCGTCGGACAGAAGGACGACGTGCTTCGCGCGGGCGCGCGCGTCCTTGAGTGCGATGAAGGCCTGCTCGACCGCGGGATAGATGAGCGTGTGACCCGACGGCTCGATCGCGGCGACCGCCTTCTTGATCGCCTCGCGATTCTTGCCGACATTGCGAAGCGTCACGTCCCAGTTCAGGCCGTCGTTGAACGTCACGACGCCGACGGAATGCTCGTCGGCCAGCACGTCGATGGCGGCCTGCGCGGCGGCCTTGCAGAGCTCCATCACCTGCCCGGCCATGCTCCACGACTTGTCGAGCACGATGATGAGCGCGACCTCGGGCTCGTCCTTACGCTCGAACGTCACCGGCATCAGCCGCTCGAGCTCGGTATGACGGTATCCGCCCGCGCCGCCTGAGCTGTCCTCGCCGAACACGGATTCGCCACCCGCGATGAGGACGCCGCCCCCGTCGTGCTCGACCCAGTCGGCGAGCGCGTTCATGGCGGACTCGGGAATCGACGCGCGGCCGACGTCGCTCAGGATCACGACGTCCCACGGGTCCAGCTGCGCCTGGGTCGTCGGCACCGACGTGGTCGGCCGGACCGTGACGTCGAAGCCGGACTGCACGAGCGCACTCTGCAGGTATTTGGCGCTGGCCGGCGCGCCCTCGAGATACAAGACCTGCGCGCGCGGGCGGACGTACGCTTCCTTCGAGAGCGTGTTGTTGACCGCGAGCGGATCCGACGGCACCGTGAACTGAACGTCGATCGCGTGCGCCCCGGCGACGTCGAACGTCAGATCGACCGGAATCGTCGTCACACCGGGCGGTACGGAGACGGTTTGGCTTGCGAGTACTCGGCCGGCCTCACGGACTTCGATCAGTCCAGTGGAGACCCGCTGCGCGCCCAGCGCCACGGCCAGGCTTGCCGTCGTTCCGGCCGTCAGACGTTCCGGCATGGCCACCGCATCCACCCACGCGTCGCCGATGTCGCGCACGCCCAGCGGCTCGACCGAGACCGGAATCCCCTGCGCCGCGAGCCGCGTGATGGCTTGACGGACGTCTCCGCTGGTCTGCCGGCCGTCGGAGAACAGGACGATCTTCGGCACATGCCCAGGCGCCAGCGAGGCCCGCGCCTCGCCGAGTGCGCGCTCGAGATCGGTGCCGTTACCCGACACGCCCGCTTCGTTCCCGGTCGCGTCCGGCTGCGCCAGCTGCCGCAGCGCCGTGGTGTTCTCGACCGAAATGACGTCGGCGCCGAAGGCGACAATGCGCGAGTGCGACGGACGCACGCCGGTATTGAACGCGTCGATCCGGTCGGCCGCGTCCGCGATCGACCTGCTCGAAATGCTGTGCGAGAGATCGACCAGATAGACGACCGACATCCGCGACGACCCCATCGAGATGACGGGCCGCGCGAGCGCGAACGCCAGCGCCGCGAGAAGCAGCGATCGCACCGCCCCCTGCAGCACCTGCTGCCGGCGGTTGAAGTTCGTCCGCCCCCATCGTCCCGCGATCCAGATGAGGGGGATCACGAGCAGGAGCCACAGCGCCGATGGTGCGCTCAAGGTCAGCGACATGTCACACCGTGATCCGCCGCTGCCACGTCCACCATTCCACCGCGACGAGGATGAAGGCGACGAGCACGCCGTACATCCACCACGGCTGGCCCGACGCGATGCCGGCCGCACGGACTGGTCGTTCGCCGCCCGCAAGCGTCGTGCGCCCCAGATTCGACGTTTCGGGATCGCCGACGTTGACGGCCACCACGCCACGCGCGCCGCCGGCCTCGACACGATAGAGACCCGGCCGCCGCAGATTCACGACCTGCTGATCGCCCGCTTGCAGGAGCGGTACGACCGTGCCGTCCGGCGCGACGACGCGGGTGACGCTCGAGGGCAGTGTCATCGGACCCGACTGATGCGTAACCTCGAACGTCGGCCGCGCGAGCCACTCGAGCGCGTTGCCGACGATGACGGGGAACGCCGGGGCGAACGCGAGGTTCGAGTCGGTCACCGCAAAGCTGAGCACCACTGCCCGTCGATCCGGCAGATCGACCACCGACACGAGCGTCGTGCCGCGTTCCGACCGCGCCAGGACCATCGCGCCCGGATCGTCGTTCCCGGCCGAATACCAGTTCCCGCTCGCATACTTGATATCCACGGTCAGCGGATCGACGCCGGTCAGCACGGGATGCGTTGCGGAGGCCGACCATCGGGGGTTCTTTTCGTCCTGCCCCGAGCGCCGAATCCAGGAGGCCAGCGGCGGGGAGACCAGAAGCGAGGGCCGCGTCGGCGCCGCGGGTGGAACCCATCGGTCGAAGACGACCACGTCTTCCTTGCCCGGCTGATACGTACCCGGCGCCATCTCGATCACGCGAACGGACGGATCCCGCTTGAGCAGCTGGGCGACCGCACTGCCCTTTTCGCTCACGACGACGACGGTGAGCGGCTCGGCGCCCTGGATCCACGCCACGGCCTCGTCGTCGATCGACAGCGCATCCGACGGGGCGCTGATCCTGGCAAGCAGCCGCGGACCGCCGGCCGCGGTGAGCGGCGCGACCTGTCGAACCGCTTCGCCCGCGGCAAGCGTCACGGGTTGATCGAACACCACCGCGGTGCCGCGCGTGATCGAGACGCGGACCTGCTGCTCGCGTGGCGAGTAATTGGCGATCTCCAGATACGCCTGGGCGGCGGCCGTGCCCCCGGAAGGCACCGGACGCGCGTCGAACGCGGTGATGGCGGCGTTCGCCGCCGCCTCGTACACCGAATGCACGATGACGGAACGGTCGAGGCTGCGGAAATGCGCGCCGTCCGTCAGAAAGTGGACCGTGTCGGCGCCGCCGACCCGCGGCCAGGGCGCCGAGGTGCCGCCAGTTGGCGCGAGCCGCTCGAGAGCGGTCTCGATCAACGCGAGATCGCTCGTCGGCCCCTCGACCAGCCCGTCGGCCGTGGTGGCGAGCGCCACGTCGTCGCCGCTCGCCGAGGCCGCCAGCGCCCGCGCCTCACGAACGGCGCGGTCCCATCGCGTGCCGCTGCCGGTTGACGCGAGCATCGACCACGACGAGTCGAGCACGATGAGCATCTTGCCGCGTGAGGTCGATGCGGCGCGAGGCCCGGGCCGAGCGATCGCCATCGCCAGCGCGACCGCGATGAGTACGGTTGCCGCCAGCGACACCGCGCGCCGGATACGCTCCCACCAGGTTTCGTCGCGCTTCTGATCGAGCACGCGCCGCCAGAACAGCAGCGACGGCACGTTGATGCGCGGCGGCCGGATTTTGATGAGGAACAGCCACGCCGCGACGGCGCCCGCCGCCGCGATGAGCAGCAACGCCTGCCAGCCGGCCATGGCGCCAAAGCTCATGCGAGGAACCGTCCTTTGCGGAACGTGTGCAGGATGATCTGCTCGAACGCGCGCTCGGCGTCCGCGCGCACGTAGCCCAGGTTGTACCGGCCGCAGAAGAGCTCGAGCTCCGCGGCGTGCTGCTCCCAGACGTCGTTGTAGGCGCGCGCGAGCGCCGGAGTCACTTCCACATCGCGGAGCTCGCCCGTCTCGTGGTCGACGAACCGCACTTCCCCGAGCGCGCCCGGATTCCTGTCCAACATGGACGCGATGTGAACGACGAAGACGTCGTGCCCCATCGACGCCAGGATCTTCAGGCCGTTTTCAAACCCCTGCGGGTCGAGAAAATCCGAGATGACGACGGCCAGGCCCTGCTGCCGGCTGCGCGAGGCGAACTGCTTGAACGTCTCGCGCAAGTCGGTCGTCCCGCTGGTTTCCATCCGCTCGAGCTGGTCGAAGACGCGGAAAATGCGTCCCTTCCCGCGGCCCGGCACCGATTCGTCGGCGAGCGTGCCGCCAAAGGTGAGGATCGTCACCCGATCGAGGTGCGCGAGGCCGATGTAGCAGAGCGCCGCCGCAATCCGCCGCGCCTGATCGAATTTCGCTGGTTCGGACATGGAGCGCGACGCGTCGATGAACAGATAGATCGGCAGGTCCTGTTCCTCGTCGAACAGCCGGAGCAGCAACCGGTTCAGGCGCTTGTACGCCTTCCAGTCGATGTGCCGGAAGTCGTCGCCCGGACTGTATTGCCGATGATCGGCGAACTCCAGCCCGCGGCCGCGCTTGCGCGCCAGTCGATCCGCCCGATTCTGCCCCGCGAACGCCTTCTTGGAGATGACGTGCAGATACTCGAGCTTCTTGAGGAAGTCGTCTTCGAAGCGGAGAGCCACAAGAAAAAACCTTACTTCACTTGTCCGCCGGCAGGCCGGCGAGAAGCTCTCCGACGATCGTGTCCGGGTTGACCTGTTCGGCCTCGCCTTCGAAGTTCAGCAGGACCCGATGACGCAGAGCCGGCATGGCGAACGCGCGGATGTCCTCGATGGAGACGAACGCCTGGCCGCGCGTCAGCGCGTGAATCTTGCCCGCGAGCACGAGCGCCTGCGCGGCGCGCGGACTCGCGCCGTAGCGGACGTACCGCTTCACGAGCGGCGTCGCGTAAGGCGATTCGGGGTGCGAGCCGAGCGCGAGCCGAATCGCGTACGACTGCACGGGCCTGGCAATCGGCACCGATCGCGCGACCTGGCGCATCTCGAGGATTTCCGGACCGTCGGCCACGCGGTTCACCGTCGTGTCGAAGGTCTGCGTCGTCCGGTCAATGATGTGGTGCATCGCCTCTTCGGGCGGGTACATCACCTTCAACTTGAAGAAGAAGCGGTCGAGCTGGGCTTCGGGCAGCGGATACGTGCCCTCCATCTCGAGCGGGTTCTGCGTCGCGAGCACAAGGAATGGCTGCTCGAGCTGATAGGTCGTCCGGCCGACCGTGACGCTCACGTCCTGCATCGCTTCGAGCAGCGCCGACTGCGTCTTGGGCGTCGCGCGGTTGATCTCGTCGGCGAGGACGACGTTGGCGAACACCGGCCCCTGCTGGAACTCGAAGAACGTGCCGCCGCCGTGCGCGTGCTCCTGCACGATGTTGGTGCCGACGATGTCGGCCGGCATCAGGTCGGGCGTGAACTGGATCCGCGAGAACTTCAGATGCAGCACGTCGGCAAGGGTGTGCACCAGGCTCGTCTTGCCTACGCCCGGAATCCCCTCGAGCAGCACGTGCCCACCGGCGAGCAGGCTCGTGACGGTGTTCGCCACGATGTCCTCGTGGCCGACGATGCGCTTGCCAACTTCCTTCGTGATCCGGACGAAGCGTTCACGAAAAACGTCGATATGCTGGGCAACCGTAGCTGTCGTCATTTTTTACGGGTGAAGTAGTTGTAGAGGAGCTGATGGCGGGCCACGGGCACCGCCGGCGGCGCGGCCGATCGGCTGCGGTCGAATGTCACCAACGGGGCGACCTTGCTGAAGCCGAGCGACGAGCGGCCCTGCTCCGTTTTGCGACGAATGTCTTCGATGGGGACGTTTTCACCCCGCGCGTCAGCGGCCGCCTCGACGAGCTCGCGGCGGAGCGCTTCGGCGATCGATTTGACGTCAGCCTGCCCGGTCTTCTGACCGGAATTCCCGCCGGCGCCGGCCTGGGAATCGCCGCCCATCATGCCCGCGCCGCCGGCCATCATCTGCGCGGCGCCCGCGTCCTTCGCGGCTTCGCGCATCAGTTGCATCTGCTGCTGACCGCCCGCCTGCATCTCGGCCTGCTGGGAGCCCTTGCCCATCTCGCCGGTCTCGGACGAGGCGGAGGGGTTGTTCTCAGCCGTCTTGCGATCGAGGTTGGCGCTCGCGAGCCGCGCGGCCAGATCTTCCAGGCCCCAACGGACGTCTTCGGGCAGCCCGGCCTGGCTGTTCTCGCCACGCTCCGCGCGTTCGGCCTTATCTTCCTCGTCGAGGTCACGCCGCTTCGTCTGGGCGTCTTCGCCGAGCGGCTGCTTCTTCAAAAGCTCGGCGAGCTTCTTCTGCATCGCCGGATCGAGCTGATCCATCAGCTCCTTGAGGTTGGCCAGCTTCGAGTCGAGTTCCCGGGCGGTCATCTGATCGGCCGACATGGCGGCCAGCATTTCTTCGATCTTCTTGCGCAGCTCTTCAGGAATCTCCTCAGCGGCAAGCTTTGCCGCCACGCCTTCGGGTCCGGCCGCTGCGCCCTGGAACTTCGGACCGACGCCCGGAATGTCGACCGACAGCGCAACGGCGGCAATGGCGAGCACCGCCGAGGCCGCCCATGACTTCATCGCTCGAACCGGTGGATAGAGCGACGGCCAGTCGACCTGCCCGACCCGGTCCGCGGCCTGTGCCACGTGATACGCGGACCATTCGTCGCCGCCGCCGTTCGTCGCGAACCAATGTGCGCTGCGGAGCTCCCCACCGAGGTTCGCTTCGGAGTCGATCGAGAGCGCAATCCGATCCGAAATCTCACGCGTACGACGCCGGTAGATTGAATAAATGACCAGCCCTACGGCAGACCCGGCCAACCCAAGAATCGGCACGAGCATCGGCCAGCCCGCCAGCCGCGCGGCCAGGGCCAGCACCACGGCGGCTGCGGCGGCGATCGGCGTCAGCCGCGCGAGTGCCTGCATCGCCAGGCGCGAGCGGCGCTGGCGATCGGCGCGCGAAACAGCGGCGCGCACGCGGGCGTCAGGAAGCTGGGGTGTGCTCACAAGCGACCGATTTAGGGTGCATTAACGATATCCGATGTACGGCCCAATGTCGCCCGGCGAGGGACGACCCGCGTGATGGGCGGGCTGGCTCTCATCTCGCAGACTTTTGACGCCCGGCGCGGCGCCTCGTCTCACCGGACCGTCAAGTCCTGAAACAGGGCCTGCCCGGGCCCAAGCACAATACGACGCGCCGAACGTGAAAGCTGCAGGAGGACGGCCGAGTCCCACGCCTCGTCGAACACCTCGCGCGCGTCGGTGGCAAGCCAGTACTGGCCAGGAGGCAATCCTCGAAACTCGAAGCGGCCGGTCAAGTCGGACCGGATCGACTGGACTCGTCGCGAACCGGGCAGCCAGTACCGATCGTCGGCGGCAAAGGCGATGACCGTCTGCCCTCCCCGGCCGGTTCCGTCGGGTCCCTGAACGCGTCCCGAGAGCCTCGCAATCGTTCGGGAAAAGGTCACCCGCAGATCCGAAGCCCAGACTGGGCCGACGTCGAACGGCAGATCGAGGACATCACGGCCATCAAGGACGGCGCCCGACAGCGTCCAGCCGGCCCCTCCCTTGAGCGCGATGCGGTACTGGCCGGGGGGGACGCTTTGGAACGCGAATTCTGCCGTGTCAGGAGCCATGGTGCCCGGCAGGTCATCGCCGACGAGCGGACTGAATGGCCCGTCGATCAGTTCGAGCTTGATGAAAATCGCCGAAAAGTCAGGCCGCGTGTCGGCCAGTCCGTCAATCGTGGCGCGTCCCGTCACTCGTTGGCCGGGATAGAGGGTCATGCTCAACGCGAGCGGCTTCCCTGCCGCCACCACTTCTGCCGTACCCCACACCGCTGCTGGCTCCTGGCCCGTCTCCCCACCCTGTTTCGGCGTCGCTGTGACAAGGATCGTGTGGGGACCGGACATCACGGCTGGGCATGTCAGGACTGCTGCGTCTCCTGTCACAGCCACATCGTCGGCCGCCAACGGATTGTTGTGGCCGCTTGCGCTGCTTGGGTGGCAGAAACCACGTCCCCAGGTGATCGGGCTGCCTTGCGCCGTCGTGAGATCCACCTCGACGCGGCTGACCGCGATCGTCCTCAACCTGAAATCGACGCCTGACCGTTCCTCGCCGGCGGCGATCGTAATCGGGACCGCGGACTTCGCGCTGAGGGAATCCGGATGGAAGAGCGAGACGTACGACTGGGCGCCGGCCCCGTCGGCGGTGACCAACGGGCCCTGGAACGCAAGCGGATGAATCGCATCGACCACGTAGCTGCCTGCGGCAAGCCCGAACAGCCGGTACTCGCCGCGGCTGTTCGTCGTGGTGCCGAGCGAAGAAGACAACGGTACGATCCGGCCGAACTGATTGACGCGGCCCTCAACCGCGACCAGCACACCATGGGCGGGTGCGCCATCCCGATCGATGACCGTTCCTGAAATGACGCCGCCCGCTTGAAGCCGCAGGGTGACGGTCGCACGACCCCCTACCGACAGCGTGACGTTCGGTACCGGTTGTCTCACGTATGAACGCGCGTCAACGTATCCCGGCTTCGTGGCGAGCACGGCGAACTCTCCGGCGGGGAGGCCGGCAATCGTGAATCCGCCGCGATCGTCGGCTGTGACGCGGCCGACCGGTTCGGTCTCCACGCCCGGAAGCCGGACGATGATCGTCGCGCGAGGAACCCGTCGTCCGCTTTCATCGATGACGATTCCGGAGACGGACGCCGACCGCTCTTGATCGGCGGCCAGCAGCCGAATAGTGACGATCACCACGAGCAGCAGCGCGCCCAGGCTCCGAACGCGTATCCACCCGCGCATCACGTCACCGTGAGATGCGAAGATCGACAACGGCGGTGCCGCCGGCGACGATCGAGACACGTTGAGCCTTCGCACTGATCGCGTCCAGGAATTCGAGGCTCGGCCAGTCGTGCATCCTCCGAATGTCGAGGGCGGCGATGAAATAGTCGCCATCAGGGACGCCCGGAACCTGGAAACGCCCGGATGGCCCAAGCGTCTCGCGCTGCACGCACGGCGACCAGCCACGGAACTTCGTTTCCCGGCGCGCTTCGTCCACCGGAAAGAGCACGACGACCGCGCGGCCATGGCCCACCACACCCTGAACCGTGCCCGCAATGGTGGCTGGAGCGTTGGTCATCGTGACCTCGACATCGGTGATGTCCGTGGTTCCGACCTCGAGCGGCTGGCAGACGATGTCGTGCCCCTGCGCAGTCGCGGATCGGACCCGCCGGCCGGACGAGGATGGAGCGGGAAACGAGCTCATCAGCGATTCGTTGGTGCGCGCGTGGAAGTGGTAGCGGCCGGGACGCACCGAGCGCATCGTGAAGGCGCCCGTGTCGAGCGTATCGGCATTGCCCCGCGCGCTCGCGTCGTGGTCGAGCGGAAAGAGCGAGACATTGACGGCAAATGCCGGCGGCGGCCCGTCGAAGACCATTCGGCCGCTGACACTGGGGCCCTGACGGATCGCCACAGTGAGACCTGAAACGTCGGTGTCGGTCAGCGAGAGCGGAACCATCGCGAAATCCGAATCGATCGCTTGACTGCTCGAATCGCCGCGCACCGTTTGGGGGAACGCCACGAGCACGTAGTTCCCTGCCGGGAGCCTCGGAAAGTCGAACGCGCCATCGGCTCTCGCCGACGTCGTCCAGGTTCCGGACCCGCACGTTCCGGAAAGGCATTTCAGCTCGATCCGGATCTCTTCCGGCGGTGATGGCGCGGGCTGCACCGTTCCCGAGAGACGTCGCGGCTCGGCTGGCGTGAGCTGGATATCGACGTCTTCGCGCTGGTCGCCAGAGCGCAACTCGATGGAAACGGCGGACTCGCGCGATCGAGCCGACGGATGGAACGTCGTGACGTAGATTCTTGGCGAACCGTCGCGCCCCGACGGCGGAGGCTGAGCTGCTGGATGCGCGCCAAACGGAACGCCGACCACGTATTCTCCCGGCGGTAATCTCAGCTCGTACTGACCGCGGTCGTCCGTGAGCGCCGGTTCGTACACTCCCGGGAAGGCGTTGACCAGCACGCCGCCGATGGGCTGATCGCGTTCGTCGGTCACGCGGCCGGTAATGATGGCCGGCTGCCACATCCAGATCGTGAAGCCTTCGAGGCTCATGTCCGGACCGATCGAGACCGACTCCTCGAACCCGCGCGACATGGCCCGGCCGAACGCGCCCTCCAGATAGCCAGATTTCCGCGCATAGAAGCGGTAGATGCCGGGCCGAAGGTCACCAATCCTGAATCGCCCTTGAGCGTCAGTGAGCGCGCCGCGACTTCCGCGGTCACCTGAATTGATCGTCACGGCCGCGCCCGCGACGGGCCGCTCGGTCGCGGCGTCGAGAACAACTCCTTCGACCACGGACGACGACGAGCTGCGACCGGGAGCCGACTGGGCCGAAAGACCTGCCGCAGAGACTAGCGCGACGAAGGCGGCGAGACGGAGAGACATCGCGCGGCTCGAGGGTCGCAGTCGATCATACCCGCCCATTCGGGTAGCGCGCCTTCCGCCACACGGCACGTAGGATGGATTCATGGGCCTTCCTGCCTTTGCCGACGACAGCGTCCTGATCGATGCCTATTCACAAGCGGTCATTCACGCGGTCGAGCTCGTCAGTCCCGCCGTCGTTCGCATCGACGGCGTCCGCACGTCGGGCCGGGCCCGGAGCGCCGAGAACGACGCGCCCGGCGGTTCGGGATCCGGCTTCGTGCTGACGCCCGACGGGTTCGTCGTCACCAACAGTCACGTCGTCGGCGGCGCGGCCGAGCTGCGCGTCACCGGATCAGACGGTCAACAGCACCGGGCGGACGTGGTGGGCGACGATCCCGACACGGACCTGGCGCTCCTGCGCGTCACGCAGAACGGCGGCCATCTGCCCTTCGTCTCGCTCGGCGATTCGAACGGCGTCAAGGTCGGCCAGGTCGCGATCGCCATCGGGAATCCGTACGGCTTCGAGTGTTCGGTCACGAGCGGCGTGGTGAGCGCGCGCGGTCGATCGCTCCGCGCCCGGAGCGGGCGCCTGATGGACGACATCATCCAGACCGACGCCGCGCTGAACCCGGGGAACTCGGGCGGACCGCTCGTCACGACCCGCGGCGAGGTCATCGGCGTGAACACGGCGATGATTCTGCCCGCGCAGGGCCTCTGCTTCGCCATCGCGAGCAATACGGTCCGGTTCGTCGTCTCGCGGCTCCTCCGGGACGGCCGCATTCGCAGAAGCTACATCGGCGTGGCCGGTCAGCGCGCGCCGCTGCCTCGCCGCCTGGTGCTGCACCACCACCTGCCGGCGTCGTCAGGCATCCGCGTGATGTCAATCGAACCAGGCAGTCCGGCGGCCACAGCCGGCCTGCGCGAACACGACATCATCGTCGCGTTCGACGGACAGCCCGTCACCGGTGTGGACGACTTGCACCGTCTGCTGACCGAGGATCGCATCGGCGTCGCTTCGACCATCGTCGCCGTCGCGGGTCCGGAGCGACGGGAGCTGACGGTTGTGCCGGCGGAGATCACCAAGCGGGCATAGCGGCCTCGGGTTTCGTTTTCGCGTTGATCTTCCAAAAACGAAACCCGAGGTCTTGGCCGGACTCGCTCTCCTCGCGCGGACTTTTCATTGAATGACCTGACCGCCACACGTGTCGCAGCGACCGGTCGCTGCGGCAATACGCTCCGAGAGACCGTGCAGACGTTTCCCGCACTGCGGGCAGTCCGGCCGAACCGCGCGAACCCGCCGATCCATCCGCCAGATGAGCCACAGTACGAGGCCCATATAGACCAGAAAAGCGATCCCCGCGATCGTCGTGACGGTGTGGCGCTCGAAGCGGCCTTCCGCCCACCGAAGGAACACGAGCTGGGCGACGCCAAGACCGACCGAGACGGGCACGAGCACGCGGCCTTCGCGCTTCGAGACCTCCTTGACCAGCTGGCGCTGGCGATCGAATGCGGCCCGGGAGAGCGGAGGCTTCATTGGTCAGAGGACCACAAGTCCCCGCCGGACCGCGCGCCGCACGGCGTCCGTTCGATTCACGGCCCCGAGCTTCCCATAAATGGCGGCCACGTGGAACTTCACGGTCTGGTCGGAAATGTTGAGCCGCCGGGCAATCGACTTGTTCGGCAGACCTTCGGCGAGAAGCGCCAGCACTTCGAGCTCCCGTGGTGTCAGTGGCTCCGGCTGGATATCGTCAGGGTCGAGAACGATCGAGGCGTCACGACCGCCATTGCCGTGCGCAATCAGAAATGCATCCGCGTCGTACTCGCCCGCACGCGCCTCGCTGATCGTTGCCGCCTCGCCCGCGACTTCGATTCCGGATCCTTGAAGGTCATCGCGCAGACGATTGCGATCCAACGCCGACCCTACCAGCACGACACGCAATCACTTCTCCCCAACGGTCACCGACACCTTGTGCTCCTTCCCGCCGCGCAGCACGCGCAATTCCACCTGGCGTCCGACGCGGTCGCCGACGAGCACGTCGAGCAGGTCCTCGGGCGATTCTATCGGCTGGCCGTCGAAGTCGGTCAGCACGTCGCCGACGATGAGTCCGGCGGTAGCGGCGGGGCTGCCGGGTGTCACCCCGACGATGAGGACGGCGGTGCCGCGATCGGGGGCCGGCTGTTGTTCAGAACCGAACTGGACGGCCTGTCCGGCCACGCCGAGGTAGCCACGCCGCGGACGGCCGTGCTCCAGCACGTCCTGCGCCGCTTTCCAGGCGATCGTGGCAGGGATGACGACGCGGAATCCGCGGATGCGCGCGGCCGTGATGAGGCCGGTGACGCCGCCGCCAGCCTCGAGACAGGCACCACCGGAGAAACCGTCGTGCATGGGCGCCGTGATGCGAATGACCTGATCGATCGCGCGGCGGCGGCCGGTCGCCAGGGGACCACCAATCACCGCGACGATGCCCGCACTCGCGGTCAGCGCGTTGCTCCACGACCGCGCGACGGCGAGGGCCACGTGGCCCACGCGAACCGGCGCTGAGGATGGAGCTGCTGCCGGCGCGCCGAGGTCGGGCACCTTGAGCACGGCGACGTGGGTCGTGAGATCCCATCCGGCCAGCTCGGCGTCGAGGACGCGGCCGTCCGGAGCCGTGACCTGCACCCCGTCTTCACGGCCGACCGCGCGGACGGTGGTGACGACGACGTCGGGCGCATACGCGAGGCCGCTCGCCGGCCGGCGGCGGCCGCGGACCTGGACGACGGACGGCGCCACGGCCGCAATGGCGTCGGCAATCTGATTGGAAAACGCTGTGAGAAAGGATTCGCTCATGCGAGCGATCCTGACAGGGCCGCGCGAGCGAGCACATCACCCGGATGGGGGAGCTTCGGAAAGTGGTTCCGAGGTTCCGGTGCGGGGTTCCGCGGTTCCGACGACGGCTGGCAGGCCCGTGCGAAGCGGCAACCCCGGAACCCACAGCTGCCGGGCTGCTAGTTCTTCTTCTTCGGCCGGTACACGTGCGTCGATTGGCCGAAGAACACTTCCGCCGCTTCCATAATCGTCTCGGACAGAGTCGGATGCGGGTGGATCGAGAGCTTGATGTCTGTCGCCAGTGCGCCCATCTCGACGGCCAGCACGCCTTCCGAAATCAAGTCGCCGGCGCCGGTGCCGACGATGCCGACGCCGAGCACGCGTTCCGTGTCGGGATCGATCACGAGCTTCGTCATCCCGTCCGGACGGTCGATGGCAAGCGCGCGTCCGAGCGCGGCCCAGGGAAACTTGGCGATCTCGACCTTGCGGTTCTGCTTCTTCGCTTCCGTTTCGGTCAACCCGCACCAGGCCACTTCCGGATCCGTGAAGACGACGGCGGGAATCGCCTGCGGCTCGAACGCCACGCGGTGGCCGAGGGCGGCTTCCACCGCGACGCGCGCTTCGTGCGACGCTTTGTGCGCGAGCATCGGCTCACCGACCACGTCGCCGATCGCGAAGAGGCTCGGCTCGGCCGTGCGCATCGCGGCGTCCACCTGAATGAACCCGCGATCGCCGACTTTCACGGCGGTCTTGTCCAGGCCGCCGATCGCCGAGTTCGGCTTGCGGCCGACCGACACGAGCACCCGATCGAACATGTGCTCGGCCGAGCTCGTCGACGACCCGCCTGCCGGCGCCGCCGGGTTTCCGGACGCGGCGGCCGTCTGGTCGGCGACTGTTTCGATGCGGACCGCGATGCCGGCCTGGGCGGGCTTCATCTCGGTCACGCGGGCGTTCACGAGGATCTTGTCGACCGTCTGTTCCATCCGCCGGCCGAGGATCGTAACGAGATCGCGATCGGCGCCCGGCAGCAGTCCCGGTGTCATTTCAACGACCGTGACCTTCGTTCCAAGCGCCGCGTAGACCGAGCCAAGCTCGAGACCGATGTAACCGCCGCCGACGACCAGGAGCGTCTTCGGGATCTCGGGCAGATCGAGCCCGCCGGTCGAGTCCATCACGCGATCGCTCTCGATCGAAAGACCCGGTACGGCCGCTGGCCGCGAACCAGTCGCGATGATCGCGTGCGTGAAGTCGATTTTCTCCTTCCCGCCGCTCACGAGCTCGACGTCGAGCGAGGTCGGACCGGCAAAGGACGCTCTGCCCCGGATGTACGACACCTTGCGCATCTTGGACACCTGTCCGAGACCACCGGTGAGCTTCGAGACGACGTTTTCCTTGAACGCGCGCAGCTTGTCGAGGTCGATCTTCGGCTCGCCATAGGAGATCCCCCATGCCGACGCGTGACGCGCCTCGCCGATGACTTTGGCGACATGGAGCAGCGCTTTCGACGGAATACAGCCGCGATAGAGACACACGCCGCCGGGATTCGGCTCCGTGTCGATGAGCGCGACCTGCATGCCGAGGTCCGCGGCGTAAAACGCGGCGGCGTATCCGCCAGGACCCGCGCCAATCACGACCAGCTGATATGAAGACATGTGCGTGTCAGGAGCCGTCGAACTCAGGACTGAGAAGTGAGACGTGAGGACTGATCACTCAACAAGAATAATTGATCGATGTCGAGTTCTGAATTCCAGGTTCAAATCCGGCGCGCCACAGGCGCGATGGGGGGTCCGGCCGCCTTCGCGCCGCAGGCGCTTCGGCGAGCCTCGCCGCAGCCTTGGCGGAGGCGGGCGGGGCGAAGCCCCCGGTCTCTAGAGATGCATCGTCAGCGGCTGTTCCAGCGCCTCGGCGACGAACCGCAGGAACCGGGCCGCGTCGGCGCCGTCGATGACGCGATGGTCGTACGAAAGCGACAGCGGCAACATCTGGCGCGGCACGAACTGACCGTTCTTCCAGAGCGGCGCCGTGGACGTCCGCGACAGGCCGAGGATCGCCACCTCCGGGTAATTGATGATCGGCGTAAACGACGTGCCGCCGATGCCGCCGAGATTCGTGACCGAAAAGACACCACCCGCCATCTCGTCGAGCGACAGCTTTCTGTCGCGCGCCTTCTGCGAGACCGCTGCCAGCTCTACCGCGATCTCGGTGATCGTCTTCCAATCGACGTCCCGGATCACCGGTACGAGCAACCCGTTCGGTGTGTCGACGGCCACGCCGATGTGCGTGTATTTCTTGACGACGATCGCCTCGTTCGCCATGTCCACGGACGAAGCAAACTGCGGGTATTTCGCGATCGCCTGTCCCAGGACCTTGATCACGATCGCCGTTACCGTGAGCTTGCCGCCGGCTTTCTCGACGCGCGGTCCGTACGCCTTCCGGAACTCCTCGAGCTGGGTGACGTCCGCATGGTCGTGCTGCGTGACGTGCGGCGCCTGCCAGGCGACGCTCAGGTGCTCGGCCGTCTTCCGCCGGATATTCGACATCGGCCGGACTTCGACCTCGCCCCACTTCGAAAAGTCGGGCAGCGCCTTCGCCCGCGCCGCGCCGCCGCTCGCGCCGGCCGACGTCATCGACGCCTTCACGAACTGCATCACGTCGTCCTGTCCGATGCGTCCGCCCGGACCGGTGCCGGACACCTCGGCGATATTCACGCCGAGCTCGCGCGCGTACCGCCGCACCGATGGCGCCGCCGCAATCGCCGAGCCGGCCTCCGTCGCGCGGGCGACGGCCGCAGGCGACCCTTCGCGGCCCGCACCGGCTGCCTCGCGATGCGACGCGCCGATGTCCATGCGGCCTGGCGCCGGTGTCTGACGGGCAGCCGCGATATCCACGACCGAGGCGGGCTTGGTCTGTGCAGGAGGACGTACCTCCGGCACCGGCTCGGTGCGACCGGGTATGGGGGCGTCCTGAGACTCCGTGCTCCTGGTCTCGCCGCCCTCCGTCCCCGCCTCCGAGGCTTTAGGCCTCTGAGCCTGTGAGCCTTCCGTGCTCTCCACGCCCTGCGCCTTCGTGTCGTTGCCACTTTGAGCCGCGCCCTTCGCGCCGTCGATCACGAGCACGACCTGCCCGACCGAGACCTTCTCCCCCGGCTTCACTTTGACCTCGGAGACCGTGCCGGCGACGCTGGTGGGCACTTCAATCGTCGCCTTGTCCGTCTCGAGTTCCAGCACCGCCTGGTCCGCCTTGACGACGTCGCCGGGCTTGACGAGGACGCGAATGACGTCTCCCTTTTCGACGTTCTCGCCGAGCTCGGGCAGGGTGAATTCAACAGGCATCGCGAATCTCCAGGGGGGACGGGTTTCGATTGTGGAAAACTCCGCTGGACCTTGCCGGAGTTTTCCACAAATCGAGACCCGTCCCCTTATGCGTGCGCCGGGTTCACTTTCTCCGGATCGATTTCGAGCTCCTTGAACGCCTGACCGACGACATCGGCGCCAAGCTGGCCCTCGCGGTGCAGCGTCGCGATCGTGGCGGCCGCGATGTACCGATCGTTCACTTCGAAGAAGTTGCGCAGAGCGCCGCGGTCTTCGCTCCGACCGAATCCGTCCGTCCCGAGCGTGACCATGGGCTTGCCGATCCAGCGCGCGAGCATGTCCGGCTGACTCTTCAGGTAGTCCGACGCGGCGACGACCACGCCTGGCGCCGAGCCGAGGCACTCGGTCACGTACGGCACGCGCGGCTTTTCGGTCGGATGCAGCAGGTTCCAGCGCTCGACCCGGTGCGCGTCGCGATAGAGCTCGTTGTAGCTCGTCGCGCTCCAGACGTCGGCCGAGACGCCGTACTTGATGAGCAGGGTCTGCGCCTTGACGACCTCGTTCAGGATCGCTCCGCTGCCGATGAGTTGCGCCCGTTTCCCCGTCTTTGACGCGGCGGGCTTGAACTGGTACAGACCCTTGATGATGCCGTCGCGCGCGCCCTCGGGCATCGCCGGCATCTCGTACTGCTCGTTCATCACGGTGATGTAGTAGAACGCCTGCTCGTTCTCGCCATACATCCGCCGGATGCCGTCTTCGATGATCACGGCCAGTTCGTAGGCGTAGGCGGGATCGTAAGCCCGGCACGTCGGCACGGAAAGCGCGAGGGTGTGGCTGTTGCCGTCCTGGTGCTGCAGCCCTTCGCCCGCCAGCGTCGTGCGGCCAGCCGTGCCGCCGAGCAGGAATCCGCGGACGCGTGCGTCCGCGGCGGCCCAGATGAAGTCGCCGACACGCTGAAAGCCGAACATCGAATAGAAGATGAAGAACGGGATCGTGTTCACGCCGTACGTCGAGTACGCGCTGCCGGCGGCGATGAACGATGAAATCGATCCCGCCTCGGTGATGCCCTCTTCCAGGATCTGTCCGTCCTTCGCTTCCTTGTAGTACAGGAGCGTCGCCATGTCGACCGGCTCGTAGACCTGGCCGATGCTCGAGTAGATGCCGACCGCCCGGAACAGGGATTCCATGCCGAACGTGCGCGCTTCGTCGGGCACGATCGGCACGACGAGCTTGCCGATCTCCTCGTTGCGAAGCATCTTCGCCAGCATCTTGACGAAGACCATCGTCGTCGAGGCCTTCCGGTTCTCGGTGCCCTTTCGGAACTCGTCGAAGACGTCGCCGAGCGCCGGCTTCAGGGCGGGCGCGGTGACCACGCGCCGCGGGACGAAGCCGCCGAGTGCGTGGCGGCGCTCCAGCAGGTACTGCGACTCGCTACTGCCCTCGGCCGGTCGATAGAACGGCGCGTCGGCGATGCGGTCGTCGGGGATCGGCACGCCGAACCGGTCGCGGAAGGTCTTCAGGTCGGTCTCGTTCATCTTCTTCTGCTGATGGGTGATGTTCTTGCCTTCACCCGCCTCGCCGAGTCCGTAACCTTTGATCGTGCGCGCAAGAATCACGGTTGGCCCGCCGGCGTGCGTGACCGCGGCGCGGTATGCGTTGTAGACCTTCAGCGGATCGTGGCCGCCCACCCGCAGCCCCTTCAGGTCGTCATCCGAGAGGTGGCGCACCATGTCGAGCAGACGCGGATCGACACCCCAGAAATGCTTGCGCAGGTACGCGCCGTCCTCGACCGCATAGCGCTGGTACTCGCCGTCGACGACCTCAGCCATGCGCTTGACGAGCAGACCATCGGTGTCGCGTGCGAGGAGCTCATCCCAATCCGATCCCCACAGCACCTTGATGACGTTCCAGCCGGCGCCGCGGAAATTGGCTTCGAGCTCCTGGATGATTTGGCCGTTGCCGCGCACGGGTCCATCGAGCCGCTGCAGATTGCAGTTGATGACGAAGATCAGGTTGTCGAGCTTTTCGCGCGCGGCCAGTGAGATCGACCCGAGCGCTTCCGGCTCGTCCGTCTCGCCGTCGCCGAGGAACGCCCAGACCTTCTGATTGGCGGGCTCGATCAGGCCGCGATTCGAGAGGTATCGCGCGTAGCGTGCCTGGTAGATCGCCATCAGCGGGCCGAGCCCCATCGAGACCGTCGGGAACTCCCAGTAGTCGGGCATCAGCCACGGATGTGGATAGGACGACAGTCCGCCGGTCGGCCGCAGCTCATGGCGGAAATTCCGCAGCTGCTCTTCCGAAATGCGGCCTTCGAGGAAGCCCCGGGCGTAGATTCCAGGGGACGCATGGCCCTGGAAATAGATGATGTCGGCGTCGCGGCCGGCATCCTTGCCGCGGAAGAAGTGATTGAACGCCACCTCGTACAGCGTCGCCGACGAGGCGTACGTCGAAATGTGGCCGCCGATGCCGTCTGACTCGCGGTTGGCGCGGACGACCATCGCGAGCGCGTTCCAGCGAACTAGACTTTTGATTCGGCGCTCGATATCGCGATCGCCCGGATACGGCACCTGTTCCTGGGGCGCAATCGTGTTGATGTACGGCGTCGTCGCCACGTACGGAAGGCGGAGGCCGGCCAGGCGCGCGCGCGCACGCAGCGCTTCGAGCAGCCGGATCGCGCGCCCTTTGTCGCCCTGTCGCAGGACGTAGTCGAGCGACTCGAGCCACTCGCGGGTTTCGATGGTCTCGAGCGCCACCGCGTCTGCGGGTGCGATGTTCTTCATGACATGAGTCCTTTGTCTGATCCCGGGAATATCTGGTCAATGATCCAATCCATTTTAGGACTCTTCCCGCCCGGCGGCATCTCATCCCGAAAATCCGTGCAGAATAGGGCACATGCGGGAACCGACAACGCTTCGTCATCTGTTTGTCATACTCAGTCTGATCATGGCTGCCTGCAGTCCACCACCTCCGCCCGCGCCCGCGGCGCCCGCGCCGGCAACGACTGCGCTCGACGCCAGAATCCGGCGCTTCGCGCCCGTCGAGATCGCGCCGTCCGTCGAACCACTCCCCCGGAACGAGCGGGAGGCGCTCGCCCAGCTCGTGAAGGCCGCGATGTTGATGGACGGCCTCTTCCTCGAACAGGTCTGGGCCGGCAATCCAGGCCTGCTCACGCACCTGGCCGCGGATCGGACGCCCGAGGGCCAGGCGGAGCTCCATTACTTCCTGATCAACAAGGGCCCGTGGTCGCGGCTCGATCACAACGAGCCGTTCCTGCGGCTCGCGACGCCGCCCAAACCGCCGCAGGCGAATTTCTACCCGGCGGACGCGACGAAGGAGGAAGTCGAGAAATGGTTCGGCACGCTAAAAGGTGACGCCCACGCCGCCGCCGTTGGCTTCTTCACGGCCATCCGGCGCGGAGCGGACAAGAGGCTCATCGCGGTGCCGTACTCCATTGAGTACCAGAACGCGCTCGTCGCCGCAGCCGGCTACCTCCGCGAGGCGGCGAACCTGACGACGCAGCCGACGCTGAAGAAGTATCTCGAGCTGCGCGCCGACGCGTTTCTTTCGAACGACTACTACGCGAGCGACATAGCCTGGATGGAGCTCGACGCGTCGATCGAGCCGACGATCGGACCGTACGAGACGTACGAAGACGAGTGGTTCGGCTACAAGGCCGCGTTCGAAGCGTTCATCACGCTGCGAGACGACGCCGAGACGAAGAAGCTCGGCGTGTTCAGCTCCGAGCTTCAGGGGCTCGAGGACGCGCTACCAATCGACGCCAAGTACCGCAACCCGAAGCTGGGCGCCTTTGCACCCATTCGGGTCGTCAACGTGGTGTTGGGCGCCGGCGACGGCAATCGCGGCGTCCAGACCGCCGCCTTCAACTTGCCGAACGACGACCGGGTCATCAAGGAGAAGGGCTCCAAGCGCGTGATGCTGAAGAACGTGCAGGAAGCAAAGTTCGCGAACGTGCTGACGCCCATCGCGGCCGTCGCGCTCCCTGCCGGCGATCGCTCGAAGGTCTCCTTCGACGCATTCTTCACACACATCCTGATGCACGAGCTCATGCACGGGCTCGGACCGCACCAGGTCGCCGATGGCCAGGCCGTGCGCCACGCGCTCAAGGACACGTACGCGGCAATCGAAGAAGCGAAAGCGGACATCTCAGGGCTCTGGGCGCTCCAGAAGCTGGCCGACAACGGCGTCGTCTCCGCCGACATCGCCCGGTCGATGTACACGACGTTTCTCGCGTCCGTCTTCCGGTCGATCCGCTTCGGGATCAACGAAGCACACGGCAAAGGCATCGCGCTGCAGCTGAACTACCTGCTCGACAACGGCGGATTCGTCGTCAATCCGGACGGGACGTTCGCGGTCGTGGAGGGCAAGATTCGGGGTGGGATCGAGGCGCTGACGAAGCAGCTGATGACGATCCAGGCCGAAGGCAACTACACCGCGGCGCAGGGACTGCTCAAGGAGATGGTCGTCATCCGGCCGGAAGTGCAAAAAATTCTCGATCGGTTGAAGGACGTTCCGGTGGATATCGAACCGAACTTCGTATCGGCTAGGGGGTTACTCGGCCGGTAGTCGGTACGACGGGTGCGCCAGCTCCGACAGAGCCCGCTGGCGTCCGTCGGTACGGCGGGTGCGCCAGCTCGGAGAAACACTGCTGGCGTGAGTCGGTACGACGGGTGCGCCAGCTCGGAAAAACACTGCTGGCGTCAGTCGGTACGGCGGGTACCTGGAACCTGATTCTTGTCATCTCTTTTAGTTTTCGATCGCGGCCGCCGAGTGAGTTTCAGCTTTGCGGCGTAGCGCTCCTGGCTGTGCTTCAGGCGCAGGGTCGCCCTATAACACCTCTTCGCGAACCAGAACGCGCGCCGGCATTTCTCTTCCCGGAAGTAGCCGCTTTCGACGCCGTCATGAATCCAGCGCTCGGCCTCTCGAAGTGAGCCAACTGCGTAATCCAGAAACCTGCAGAAATCCAGGGGACCGAAGCGAACGAACCCTTCGGTGATGTGTTTGCTGATCCCAGACGCCGAGTCCTTGAGCTGATATCGGAAGCGAAAGTCGCGCATCGCCTCCGGACTCCCTCGAAGCAGCGTGAACACTTCTGATTTGAACGCCTCCGCCAACTGCCAGGCCGCGAAATCCTCTGCCTTCCGAACGCCCGCCATGGAACATGGCAGTGCACAGCACGTGCCGTCGAGGGCGTTCAAATCGCCGTGATTCTTCAGCGAGGGTTGCAGAATGTTCGTACAGCCGTGTTGATGACGTCGCAGAAACCTTGACGCCACCGTCAAAGAAGTTGACGAGCGTCTGGAGGTTCCGCGTACCCGCCGTACCGACGCGCGGGCACGGGCGCTTTTCAAACGCCCGGTCCCGTCGTACCGACGGGCGGGCGCGGGCGCTTTCCAAAACGCCCGGTCCCGTCGTACCGACGCGCGGGCACGGGCGCCCTCCAGGACGCCCGCTCCCGCCGTACCGACACCCGGCGCGATTATTTCTTTATCTTCGCGCCGGTGAGCTGCGCAATCGCCGACAGCGTCGCTTGCCCCGCGTTGAGCCCGAGCGTGAAATCCTTGTCGGAGAACGTCGCGAAGAGGTCCGTCGGCTGGTGCCAGTGCGGATTCCAGCCCGCGCCGGTGTTCATGCCCCGCTCGTTTTCACGCAGGCTGATCGCCGCCACGATGTCCATGAATGGCCCGGAGTCGGTGTTCGTCATGTGCGGCCCGAGCGTACCCGGGTAGTCGGTCGTGTACTTGTCGGCCGCGAGCTTGACGACGAGCGCGAGCTTCATCGCGGCCTCGGCCATCTTCGAGTTGCTCTGCCACTCGATGTTGAAATCGGCTTCGGGGCGCTGCTCGGGACTGAGCGTACCGTCGGCGCGCGGCATACCGTGGTCGAACATCATCATGTCGTGCTGGATCATGCCGAGCCATTTCGGTTCGGGATAGCGTCCGGACCCGGGTGGATCTTCGATGCCCTGGAGCTTTTCACGCTGCGCGACGTACGCGCGGGCGCCGCGGAGGCCGCCCTCCTCGCCATTCCAGAGCGCGAACCGGATCGAAACGTCGGTCGTGATGTCGGGGGAGCTGAACACGCGCGCCATTTCCATCACCAGAGCGGTGCCCGAGCCATCGTCATTCGCGGCTTCGCCCCAGCCGATGCCGTCCATGTGCGCGCCGATGATGTACATCTCGTTCGGACGCGTCGTCCCGACCTTCGTGCAGTACACGACAGGAATCGGTTCTGGAAGCACGGGTCCGGCGTTGAGCGCGCGAAGCTTCTCGTTCGGCTGCGCTTCGGCGTTGTTGTTCACGCCTGTCCGCCCGCGATTGCCGTAGAGCGTCGATCCACCTGAGCTGTTGCGCACGGGCTCTTTCAGCGGGCCAAGGGTCTGACCCCGTCCGGCACCGCCGCCACCGGCGCGCTGGCCGCCGGCAACTGGCTGGCCCTGTGCCGCACCCTGTCCACCGCCGCGTTGCCCGGCCTGGGCCTGGCCGGCCTGAGCGGCTTGACCGGCGCCGGCCTGCTGACCGCCGCCCCGCTGACCGGTCTGTCCGGCTGCCCCGGCCGCACCCGCGGCCTGTCCACCGCCACCCCCACCGCCACCACGCGGGGCGGGTGGCTCGTAAGTCAATCGACCGGTGGGACAGCCAAAGCTCTTGAGCTGCGCCTCGATCCAGTTGACGGCGTCGCGATTGCGCTGAGTGCCTTCCCGGCGATCGCCGAACTGCGTGAGGCCCTTGAGCGTGGCCTTGAATTTTTCGAGCTCGAGACGCGCGACCATCGTTCGCACGTCGTCCGGCGGTGGTTCCTGCGCCGCCGCAGGCTGGCCCTGGGCCGGCGGCTGACCCGCCTGCTGTGCGACCAGCGTCACGGCAAGCACGGTGACACTACTCACGGCGCTGAGGATGAGCTTCACTCGCATGACGTTGTCCTCCGGAGTTCGGGGGAGTGTACCTCAGAAGCGCATCACGCGACTCTGGACCGGCCCGCCCTCGAGCTTGACGATCGTCTTCGCAAGATCCGGACGGTCGCTGATGATGCCGTTGGCGCCCCAATCGATGAGACGCCGCATGTCATCGGGATCGTCGACCACCCACTCCTGCACCGGCAGGTTGATCCGGCCGACGGTTTCGACGAACGTGCGACGGAACCTGCGGCGTCCGCGGAATCGGAATGGCACCTGGAACAGCCAGTACTGCGGGTCAGTAGGGGCCAATCGGAAGTAAGACCGGTACAGCGCCCAGCGCGCTTCTTCCTTCGACGCGCTGGTGACCGCATCCTTGTTCACTTTCCGCGCGCGCTCGAGCACGGCCTGTGAGAAACCGCCGACGATGACGCGATCGAGGGCGTCGGCGTCGCCGATGACACCGAGGACCGTGTCGGCCACTTCGGGCTGATTCCCTTTGATCTCGACCACCATGGGGATCGCGGGATGGCGATCGAGAACTTCCGCCAGGCGCGGCACGTACACGCCTTTGCCCCGACAGGGATGGCCTTGCGCGGCGCCGAAATGAAACCCCGCGTCGACGCGGCCGAGCTCGGCGGCCGAGAGATTCGACACCGGTCCGCGCGCGTCGGTCGTCCTGTCGAGCGTCGTGTCGTGAATGACGACGACTTCCCCGTCGCGCGAGAGCTGGACATCGCACTCGATCGCATCCACGCCAAGCGTGAGGGCGTGATCGAACGCGGCCAGCGTGTTCTCCGGCCGCAGTTTCGATCCGCCCCGGTGGGCGATCACGTTGAGGTGGTCGAGAGACAGAAGGGAACTCAACATCTGGAATCTGGAATCTGGCAATCTGGAATCTGCGATCTGGAATCCGGGAATCGGGGAATCGGGGAATCTATCTGGGAATCAGGGAATCTATCTGGAATCGCGAAATCTTGGGAATCTATCCGGCAATCTGCAATCGCCGGCTCAGATCCCAGATCAATCGATAGCGTGATTCCCCGATAGATGCCAAATTCTCCCGATAGATTCGCCGATTCCGAGATTCCCCGATCGCAGATGGGCAGATTACAGATCGCAGATTCCAGATTGAAGATTACTATGGGCCATATGGCACTACCGTCATCACTTGGCGCCTTGCGCGAATCGATCGCGTCGGGACGCACGCCCGTCCGATCGGTGAAGGACGAAATGCGCGCCAATCTCATCGCGCGCCTCCGGGACAAACGGCCGCTCTTTCCCGGCATCATCGGCTTCGACGACACCGTCATTCCGCAGGTCGTCAACGCGGTGCTCTCCCGTCACAATTTCATCCTGCTGGGCCTGCGGGGCCAGGCGAAGACGCGGCTGCTGCGCGCGCTCGTCGAGCTGCTGGACGACGAGATTCCGGTTATCCCGGGCTGTGAGATTCACGACACGCCCGTCGCTCCGCTCTGCGCGGCGTGCCGCGCGCGGGTGGCGACCGAAGGCAACGACCTCCCGATCTCCTGGCTTCCGCGTGAACGGCGATATGTGGAGAAACTCGCGACGCCGGACGTGACGATTGCCGACATGATCGGCGACATCGATCCGATCAAGGCGGTGCAGGCCGGCCTGCAGCTCGGCGACGAGCTGACCATGCACTTCGGGCTCCTGCCGCGCGCCAATCGCGGCCTCTTCGCCATCAACGAGCTGCCGGACCTGGCGAGCAAGGTGCAGGTCGGCTTGTTCAACATCCTTCAGGAAGGGGACGTGCAGATTAAGGGCTATCCCGTCCGGCTCCGTCTGGACGTGGCGCTCGTCTTCACGGCGAACCCGGAGGATTACACCGCGCGGGGCAAGATCATCACGCCGCTCAAAGACCGCATCGGGTCCGAAATCCGCACGCACTACCCGCGCACGCGCGGCGAAGCGATGACGATCACCGCGCAGGAAGCGTGGGTGAACGGCCGCGATACCGGCCGCACTCCCCTCCCCGTGCAGGTGCCCGACTTCGTCCGCGAGATCGTGGAGGAGGTCGCGTTCCAGGCGCGCGCCGATCAGAAAGTGGACAAGCGATCGGGCGTCAGCCAGCGGCTGCCGATTACCGCGCTCGAAAACGTCGTGTCGAACGCCGAGCGACGGGCGCTCGACGCCGGCGAACCGGGCGCCGTCGCGCGCGTGAGCGACATCTACGCGTCGTTGCCGTCACTCACGGGGAAGGTCGAGCTCGAATACGAAGGCGAGCTGCGGGGCGCCGAACACGTCGCGCGCGAGATCGTCCGCGCCGCGATCGCCACGGTGTTCGACGGCCGCGCCGTCCAGACCGACACCCGTCCGGTGATCAGCTGGTTCGAGCGCGGCGGGACGATCGACCTGTCCGACACGTCGGCGTCGGCGCACATGCTCGCGACCGTCGAACGGATCGACGGCTTCGATCAGGTAGCCCGATCGCTCGGCACCAACGATCGCGATCTCGACGGCGTTCGCGCGGCGGTCGCCGACTTCATCCTCGAGGGCCTGTGCGCGCTGAAGAAGATCAGCCGCACGGAAGGGGGCCAGCTGCACGCGACGCCGGGTCCCACCGGGCCGCGCGAGCGCACCGAGGAGCGCACGATTCAGTCATTGATGGACGAGGACGAAACGCCGGTCAAGGGGAAGAAGAAGTACTACAACTGACGCATGAAGTACCGCTACTCCCGTTTCATCGCTGATCTGTCGAGCGAGATCGACCTCGAGTCGCTGGTCTCGCGCCTGTCGGATCTCTTGCTCGCGAGCGGGTTCAACACGCCGTGGGATCCCCAAAGTGATGACGACCGCACGATGCAGGCGCTGCACGATGCGATTCTCGACGCGCTGCTGAACGGCGGCATGTTGTCGGACGAGATGCTCGAGCGGCTGATGGACGGGCAGCCGAACGAAGCCGACGAGCGCGATCCGACCGGCCGCCAGCGCGGGCGGGATCAGCTCGAAGAGCTGGTGCAGCAGATCATCGAGCGGCTCACCGAGCAGGGCTACATCACGATGGCCGGCCAGCCGGCGCGGCAGCGGTTCGACGACCCGAACGGCCAGGACGAATCGAATTCACGCTTCGAGGTCACCGACAAGGCGCTCGACTTCCTCGGCTATCGCGCCTTGCGGGATCTGCTCGGATCGGCCGGGCGCAGCAGCGCCGGCCGGCACGACACGCGTGAGCTCGACAGCGGCATCGAGGCGGGCGGACCGCCCAGGCAATACCTGTTCGGCGACACCCTGAACCTGGACGCGGCGGCGACGGTGCTGAGCGCCGTGCAGAGGCAAGCTTCGGCGAGCGCGGCCGAAGCCTCGGCGGAGGCCCGGGCCCCGCGAGCACTGAATAAAGAAGACAGGAAATCCGACAGCACCAGGGACGGAAACGACTCCCGAGGTCTTGTCTCACTCACCTACGAAGACCTCATGATCGCGCAGGGCGACTATCAGAGCTCGTGCGCGACGTGTCTGCTGCTCGACTGCAGCCACAGCATGGTGCTGTATGGCGAGGATCGGTTCACGCCGGCCAAACGCGTGGCGATGGCGCTGGCGAACCTGATCCGCCATCAGTATCCAGGCGACGCGCTCTCGGCCGTGCTCTTTCACGACTCCGCGGAAGAGGTGCCGATCAGCCGGCTCGGCCGGGTCCGCGTGGGTCCCTATTACACGAACACGCGCGAGGGTCTGCGCCTCGCGCGCCGCGTGCTCGACCGCCAGCGCAAGGACATGCGGCAGATCATCATGATCACCGACGGCAAGCCGTCGGCGGTCACGCGGCCCGACGGCCGGATCTACCGCAACGCCTTCGGCCTCGATCCGTTCGTGCTCCGGGAGACGTTCGCCGAGGTCGCCGCCTGCCGCCGCTCCGGCATCATGATCAACACCTTCATGCTCGCCCGCGACTACGACCTGGTCGCCTTCGTCCGCCGCGTCGCGCGCATCTGCCGGGGCAAGGCGTACTTCACCACCCCCTACACCCTGGGCCAGTACGTGCTCATGGACTTCCTGTCCAATAAGACGAGGACGGTGCATTAAAGAAGGCAATCAGGCCATGAGGCTCAAGGCTAGAGGCCAGGAGCAAAAACTCCCCTCCGTGCCTCCGAGCCTCATAGCCTCCGGGCCTTTCAGCCTCCTGCCCGTCCGTCCCCAGACACTTGCCCCGCGGGCCTAGTCCCCGTATGCTCGGCCACAGCAGCAACAGGCGAGCGGCCCGGCCGGCCTGTGTTTGCGTTTCATGAGCGTGGCGACGCTCAGGAGGAAGTGCATCATGTCCCGAAAGCTGGGTCTCATTGGGATCCTGCTCGTGTTGTCGGCAGTCCTGGGCACGCCCGCGTGGGCGCAGGTCCAGACCGGCAGCATCTTCGTGAAAGCCACCGACGAACAAGGGGCGTCGGTGCCAGGTGCGAACGTGACGTTGACCAGTCCGATCCTCCCGCAGGCATTGACCGGGGTGACGGACTCGACGGGCTCCTATCGGTTCCCGTCGCTCGGCGTCGGCAGCTATTCCGTGAGGTTGGCTCTTGCCGGCTTCCAGACCATCACCCGCGAAGGCATCGTCGTGCTTCAGGGCCAGACGTCCACCGTGGACTTCGCGCTCAAAGTCAGCACGGTGTCCGAAGAAGTGACCGTCAAGGGCGAGACCCCGGTGGTGGACACCAAGAGCGCCAACGTCAACGTGAACCTCGACAAGGCGCTGCTCGACACGACGCCGGGCGGCAAGGACATCTGGAGCATTCTCGAATACAAGGCGCCCGGCGTGATCTTCGACGTGCCTGACGTCGGCGGCAACCAGGGCGGACTGCAGCGCGGCTTGACGTCGCGCGGCACGCCGAACAACCAGAACACGCAGATGCTGAACGGCGTCAACGTGAACGATCCGTCGGCGCAGGGCTTCTCGATGATCTACTACACGCCGAGCACGTTCGAGAACATCCAGGTCTCGAGCGGCGCGCAGGACATTTCGGTCGGCACGGGCGGCGTCTTCATCAACATGGTGACCAAGAGCGGCACCAACCGCACGTCGGCCATGGCGCTGCAGACGTATCAGGGCCAGGAAACGCAGTGGGACAACATCGACGGGACGCTGCTGGCCCAGGGATTCCGGCCGGAAGCGGCGGCCGTGGACTTCATCACGAACACGAACGGGCAGATCGGCGGGCCGCTAAGCCGCAACCGGCTGTTTTATTTCGCGTCGGTGAACTATCAGGACACGCGCGTCAACGTGCCCGGGTTCCCGGCCGTCAGCGCCCTTCCAGTCCTGCTCGGGAACACGAGTCAGCAGGACACGACCGCCATCGGCGCGGTCGCAACCAAGTTCACCTACCAGGCGAACACGAGCAACCGGCTCGAGGGCTACCTCGAACGGCAGCAGTACGACAAGCCGAACCGCGGCGCCAACGCGACGACGACCCAGGACTCGAACTCGAAGGAGTTCGACTTCTTCAACGTCGCGCAGGTCGCGTGGAACAGCGTGCTGACCGATCGCATGTTCGTGGACACGAAGCTCAGCTACAACAACACGAAGTTCCCGTTGTCGCAGAAGACGCAGCTGCAGCCGATTACCGACGCGGCGCAGAACAACACGCTGCTCCGCAACCGGCAGAGTACGGCCATCATGTACCGCCGGCGTCTGCAGTTCGTGTCGAACCTCCAGTACTACGTGCCCGAGCTCCTCGGGGGACGGCACGAGTTCAAGATGGGCTTCGACAACGGCTACACGCCGGCGGACGTCGATACCTACCGCGTGGATAATGTGAACCTGACCTATCGCAGTGCTCCGGTGGGCACCAATCCGGCCGGACCGGTCAGCGTGCAGATCTTCAACTCGCCGCTGCACACCGAATCCGCCGTCATGACGACCGCTCTCTACGCGCAGGATTCGTATGCCATCGGCCGGCTCACGGTCATCGGCGGCATCCGGTGGGAACGCATCGAGGGCTACCTCCCCGCTCAGCTGACCGGGGCCAGCGAGTACTTCCCCGAAGGGCACGTCTTCGTGGGCGCCACCATCAACGGCGTCATCCAGGACTACACGGTCCGGAAGTCGTTCCCGGAGGTGCGCAACAACCCGCTCTGGTACAACTGGGCGCCCCGGTTCAGCGGGACGTACGATCTGTTCGGGAACGGCCGGACCGTGATCAAGGCGTCGTGGGGCAAGTACCTCGACCAGATCAACACCGGCACGCCGCCGAATCCCAATGCGGGCATCAATCAGACGTACGTCTGGAACGACCTCGACGGCGACTTGAACTTCGACCGCGGCAACGCCTTCTGGAACGGCACGCGGTACGTGGGGGGCGAGTTCGGCAACCTGACGAACACGAGCAATCTGGCCGTGAACACGTTCGATCGGTCGCTGCGCCGGCCGTACCGCGAGGAGACGACGATCGGCATCGACCGCGAGCTGTTCCCGAACATCCGCGGCGGCCTCACCTACATCCACCGGCGCTCGCGTGACGTGCAGGGCCAGGTCGACCAGAGCATGGACCTCTGGCCGTCGCAATACACGCAGGTCCTGGTCAACGATTCCGGCCGAGACGGCTGCTTCGGCACCGAGACCTCGGGGTCCTGCCTCTCGGTGGTCAATCCGACCGGAGACAACAGACAGCTCACGGTCTACAGCCTGAACACCGGCGTCAATACGTCTCCGCTGACGGTCAACGACGACCGGCTGGCCGTGTTCTTCGACGGCATCGAGGCGACGCTCGAGAAGCGGTTCAGCCGTGGCTGGACGGTGCTCGGCGGCTACACGTACTCGCGGACCCGGCAGGATCTGGCGGGTCTGAACAATCCCAATAACGTGTTCGTCAATGCGGAGGGCGAGAGCGGCGGCCGCCGCCACCAGCTGAAGATCAACGGCTCCTACACGCTGCCGTGGCAGATCGTGTCGGGCGTCGAGTACCGGGTCCAGTCGGGCCTGCCGATCACGCGGTCGCTGAACGTCCAGCAGTGCACGGCCGCGGTGACAACCAACTGCACGAACCAAGGTCTGTCGGTCAACGCGGAACCGCGAGGCTCGGAACTGCTGCCGGCGCTCGGGAGCATCGACGTGCGCGCCGGACGGTTCTTCAATTTCGGGAAGAACCGGGTCGAGGCAACCATGGACGTCTACAACCTGTGGAATGCGAACACGACCTACGACGTCCGGACCGGCACCGGTCGCACGAACGTCCGTTTTGCCAACGATCCGGCACAGCCGCAGACCGGCATCCAGACGTTCCTCTCGCCGACCGGCATCCTCGGACCGCGCATCATCCGCTTCAACATCACGTACTGGTTCCAGTAAGCGCCAGTTCGTGAGCAAGATGCGAAGGGCCGGCCCGATGGGCTGGCCCTTTGTCTTTGAGGAAGGGGTCGCACACGCCCCTCGCGCACTCAGCGAGAAACCGTCTGCAACCGTTTCGCGATGTGTTCGATGACGACCCGGCCGTGGAACCGGCCGTTCTCGATGAAGATGCGTCCGCTCTGTTTGCCCGCGACGACGGCGCCGGCCAGGAACAGGTTCGGCACCGTTGTCTCGAACGTCTCGGGATTGTGCACCGGCGCGCCCTGCGCCTCGTCGATCTCGGCGCCGGCCATCCGGAGCAGCGTCGTATCCGAACGGTAGCCGGTCAGCAGGAACACGGCGTCGGCGGGCACGACGTCTGCACGGCGACGTCCGGTAATGGATCGGCGTCGGCCGGCGCCAGCACGACCTCGTGGTCCCGGATCTCGATCACCCGCGTCGAAAACCGCGCCTCGACCGCGCCGTCCTTGATGCGGTTCTCGATGTCCGGCTTCACCCAGTACTTGATGGACTCGCCGAGCGCCGGGCGCCGGTGCACGAGCATGACCGACGCACCGGCCCGGTAGAGATCGAGCGCGGCTTCCGCGGCCGAGTTCTTGCCGCCGACAATGACAACGCGCTGGCGGTAGTAGGGGTGCGGCTCGTGGTAGTAGTGCGAGACGTGCGGCAGATGTTCGCCGGGAATCCCCAGCTCGTTCGGCACGTCGTACGCGCCGGTCGCGATGACGACGGTCGAGGCGATCCAGTCGCGGTGCGGCGCGTGCGCCCGCTGCGACCGGACGTGGAAACCGCCTGGCTCGACCCGGAGGCCGATGACCGGCTCGTACTGCGCGACCTCCAGTCCGAACGTATCGGTGACGCGGCGATAGTAGCGGAGCGATTCCTGGCGCGTCGGTTTCTCGTAGGGACTCACGAACGGCAGGCCGCCAATCTCGAGCAGCTCCGGCGTCGTGAAAAACACCATGTCCCTCGGATAGTGCAGGAGGGAATTGACGAGCGCGCCCTTCTCGAGGACCAGGTAACGCAGCCCGTGCTGTTTGGCGGCAATGGCCGCCGCGAGACCGGACGGGCCGGCGCCGACGATCAGAACATCTAGAAGCATCGGGTAATTGAGTAATTGGGTAATTGATTTTTTTATTACCGCGCCGTGTACTGAATTCGCAGGTTGCTCACGATGGCGATCGCGCGCCCCGGAGTGTCGAACGAGTCCTTGGCGGTCGTGCGCGTCGTGACGTCGAGGCGGACGCCGACGATGCCGATGGCGTTCACGCCTGCGGGGATCGTGACACGAACGGCTTCCGGATCGCTTGGCGCCACCGCTTTGATGCCGCCCGGCCGGCCGCCGCCGCCGATGGAATCGAAGAGATCCTCGGTCGTCCGGAATTCGCGCATGACCGCCGCCTGCTCGATCGCCTCGCCGGTCGGGCCGATGACGGCGACGACGGCGAGATGCCGCGTGAACGCCAGGCTGGGATCGAGGGCGACAATCGGGACCAGAAACCGATTGTGCAGATCGAACAGCAGTGTCGCCGTGCCCGTGTGCGGCGGGATCACCATCGACACGCTGGCGTCGCCGGAGGACGCGATGACGACGTCGCAGTACTGGCGTTTCGTTTTCACCCCGACGCCGAGATCGGCGGCGCACTTCACCTCGTTCGTCGTCCGCCGGGAGCCGGAGCGCTGCTCCGCGGCAAGCAGCGTCGAGGTCATCATCGCTGAGACGACGACAATCAGCCGGTGCGAAAGCATTCCCGGCGAGTATATCGAGACCATTGATAATTGAGTAATTGGGTAATTGAGTAATTGAAAGACCAATTACCCAATTACACAATTACCAATTACCCGATCTCCATGCCCTACCCACGCCGTATCGTCTGCCTCACCGAAGAAACCACCGAGACGCTGTACCTGTTGGGCGCCGGCGATCGCGTCGTCGGGGTGTCGGGATATACGGTCCGGCCGCCTGAGGCGCGCGAGAAGCCGAAGGTCTCGGCGTTCATCAACGCGCGGTTCGACAAGATCGCCGCGCTCGAACCGGACCTCGTGCTCGCGTTTTCGGATCTGCAGGCCGACATCGCCGCCGAGCTGATTCGGCGCGGCTACACCGTCGTGACGTTCAACCAGCGAAGCGTCGCCGAGATCCTGCGGATGATCAGGATGCTCGGCGGGCTCGTCGGGCTGGCGGTCGAAGCAGACGCCCTCGCGCGCAGGTTGGACGGCGACTTGGACCTCGTGCGCGCGTCAGCCCGGCGGTTTGCGCGGCGTCCGCGGGTGTTTTTCGAGGAATGGGACGACCCGCTGATCTCGGGCATCCAATGGGTGGACGAGCTGATCGAGATCGCGGGCGGCGACACCCTGTTTCCCGAGCGGCGCGGCGCGCTGGCGAAAGATCGCATCGTCTCTCCGGAGGCCGTCCGGGATGCGGCGCCCGATGTCATCGTGGCGTCCTGGTGCGGTAAGAAAGTGAACAAATCCCGCATCGCGGCCCGGCCGGGCTGGAGCGACGTGCCGGCCGTCCGCAACGGCCACGTCTACGAGATCAAATCGACGTACATCCTGCAGCCGGGCCCGGCGTCTTTGACCGAAGGGGTGCGCCAGATCCATGAGATTCTCTGCGGCGTTGCGGGGATAGCGACGGAGCGTTGACGTGGGACCGAATCCGGGTTGTGAGTGCCGTCGGTACGACGGGTACAGCGGGTCCCAGGAAGGAACTGACGCTGGCCGTCTTCTTTAGAATTAAGGGATACGAGCCTTTCCCAAAAGAAAGATGACAATCGACAGAACGTTCCTCGGACCTGCCGTACCGACAAGCGTCAGTGAACGTCGTACCGATGAGCGTCAGCGAGCGCACCTCACTCCGGCACACATCCGACGCCAACGGAGAACGGCTCGCGCATCTGGGTCGCGCCCCGGTATCGAATGAGCTCGAGGAATTCCGACCGCGTTCGCGCGTCCTGATGGAACACGCCGAGCATCGCGCTCGTGACCGTCACGGAGTTCTGTTTTTCAACGCCGCGCATCGCCATGCAGAGGTGCGTCGCTTCCATGACGCAGGCGACGCCGAGGGGGCGGATCTGTGAACTGATCGTGTTCGCGACCTGCGAGGTCAGCCGTTCCTGGACCTGCAGGCGTCTCGCGAACGCGTCGACGATACGCGGGATCTTGCTCAGGCCGATCACGCGGCCGTCAGGTATGTACGCGAGGTGGCACTTGCCGAAGAATGGCAGCAGGTGATGCTCGCACAGGCTGTAGAAGTCGATGTCCCGGACGATGACCATCTCGTTATACTCGACCGTGAACAGCGCCTCGTTGGTGAGCTTGTCGATGTCCGTGTCGTATCCGCTCGTCAGAAATCGCAGCGCGTGCTCCACGCGCCGGGGCGTGCCGCGCAGGCCCTCGCGATCGGGATCCTCGCCGATGTCGGCCAGCAGTTGTCGAATCGTGTCCTGCATGGCCGCATTTTACCTCCTGGGTTCGATGGCGTTGTCCGGCGCGCCGTTGGACATCGCGCAAGCCGCGCCCAATCCCGACGAGCTCTACCGTCAGCGCGAGAACATGGCGGTGGCACGGCAGGCGGCGGACATCTGGGCCGCACGCGCCTCGGCTGGCCAGGACTTCGAGGCGGCGTGGAAGCTGGCGCGCGCCTGCTACTGGATCGGCACGCACGACACGGAATTGCTGCGCCGCCCGGCACTCGAGCGCGGCGTCGCGGCCGGAGAGCAGACCGCCAAACTGAAACCCGATGCGCCCGAAGGGCACTTCTGGATGGCCGCGAACATGGGCGCCCTCGCCGAGTCGTTCGGCTTGGGGCAAGGCATCAAATACCGCGGCCGCATCCGGGACGCGCTCCAGCGCGTGCTGGCGATCGATCAGGGGTGGCAGCAGGGCTCGGCGGATCGCGCGCTCGGCTGGTGGTATCACATGGTGCCGGGCCTCTTTGGCGGGAGCGAGAAAAAGGCCGAAGAACATCTGCGCCGCGCGCTGACGTACAACCCTCAGAGCACCGCGACGCTCTACTTCCTGGCGGAAGTGCTGCTCGAAGACGGCCGAAAGCCAGAGGCGCGAGCGATGTTCCAGCAGGTCCTCGACGTGACCGCGCATCCCGATTGGGAGCCGGAGGATCGCGATTTCAAACAGAAGGCCGCAGCGAAGTTTAAGACTCTGAAGTGATCTCTGTGGTTCCGAGGTGCCGGTTCGGAACCCCGAACCGGCACCTCGGAACGGCCAGCAGCTCATTAGTCCGAGCGGCCGATTAGTACTTATAAAAGCCTTCGCCCGCTTTCCGTCCCACCTTACCCGCGAGCACCATGCGCTTGAGCAGCGGCGGCGCGGCGAACATCGGGTCTTTGTACTCATCGAACATGATGTTGGCGATGTAGTACGTCGTGTCGAGACCGACGAAGTCGAGGAGCGTCAGCGGCCCCATCGGATACCCGCAGCCCAGCTTCATGCTCTTGTCGATGTCTTCGATCGTCCCGAGACCCCTCTCGTAACACCGGATCGCGTCCAGCAGGTACGGCACGAGCAGACGATTGACGATGAACCCGGGCTTGTCGGGCGCCGTAACGGGATCCTTGCCGATCGATCGCGAGAACTCCATCAACGCCTGATAGGTGGTGTCGCTGGTCGAAAGACCGCGCACGACCTCCACGAGCTTCATGAGCGGCACCGGATTGAAGAAGTGGAGCCCGCCGAACCTGTCCGGCCGCTTCGTCCGCGCCGCAAGCTCGGTGATGCAGAGCGACGACGTGTTCGACGCGAGCAGGGCCTCCGGGCCAATCACGCTCTCGAGCGCGGAGTAGGCCGCGGCCTTGTCGTCGATGTTCTCGATGATGGCCTCGATGACGAGGTCGCACTCGCGCATCGCGCCGAAGTCCGTCACGCCCGATAGATGCCCCAGCGTGCCGTCGCGCTGCTCCGCCGTGACCTTCCCCTTCGTCACGCCATCGTCCAGGAACTTGCGGATGCGACCGAGACCCTTGTCGAGCAGTCCCTGATTCACTTCACGGACGATGGTCTTGAACCCGGCCGCGGCCGAGACCTGGGCGATTCCAGCGCCCATCAACCCGCAACCCAGAACACCTACTGTCTTGACGGACATAGCACCTCTGGTGGTCATCTGCAATCTGAGATCTGTGAATCTGTAATCTTCATCCGCGAATCTGAAATCTGGGAATCTGGAATCTATCCGGGAATCTGGAATCTATCCAGAATCTGGGAATCTGGGAATCTATCTGAAATCGGTTAAGCAAAGATTTCAGATTTCAGATGACCACCCTCAGAGTCTTTCCAGGATGGCGGCAATTCCCTGCCCGCCGCCGATGCAGGCGGTCGCCAGACCGTATTTCTTCCCGCGGCGGCCCAGCTCGAGCGTGAGGGTGAGCAGGAGGCGCGTGCCGGTCATGCCGAGCGGATGGCCGAGCGCAATCGCGCCGCCGTTGACGTTCGTCTTGTCGCGATCGAGGCCGAGCTCCTTTTCGACCGCCAGATACTGGCCGGCGAACGCTTCATTGACCTCGATGAGATCGATTTGATCGAGCGTGAGGCCGGCGCGCTCGAGCGCCTTTCGCGTGGCCGGCGCCGGACCCATGCCCATGTAGGACGGATCGACGCCGACCGCGGCCCACGAGACGATTCGCGCGAGCGGGGTGAGCGATTTCTCTTTCACCGCCTGCCCTGAGGCCAACATCAGCGCCGCGCCGCCATCGACGATGCCGCTGGCGTTGCCGGCTGTGACGGTGCCGTCTTTCGAGAACGCCGGCGCGAGCTTCGCGAGCCCTTCGAGCGTCGTGTCCGGACGGAGGTGATCGTCCTTGTCGACGACGGTTACGCCTTTTCGCGATTTCAACTCGACGGGGACCACCTCGTCCTTGAACCGGCACGCGGCCCACGCCGCGGCGGCCGCCTGCTGGCTGCGCAACGCGTACGCGTCCTGCTCCTCGCGCGAGATGTTGTACTTCGCCGCGCATTTCTCGGCCGTCTGGGCCATGAACAGGCCGCAGTACGGATCGAGGAGCGCCTCATAGAGGTAATCCTCGAGCTTGCCCTGGCCGAGGCGGAGCCCCGTCCGCAGCCCGCGCATGACGTGGGGCGCCTGGCTCATGTTCTCGATCCCACCGGTCAGCACGATCCCGGCTTCGCCGAGCTGGATGAGCTGCGCGCCGCTCACGGCCGCCTGGATGCCTGATCCGCAGAGCCGGTTCACCGTGAGCGCCGGCACCTCGACCGGCACGCCGGCCTTGAGCGCGACGTGCCGCGCGCCGTAGATGGCGTCGCTGCTCGTCTGCAGCACGTTGCCGACGACCACGTGATCGACCCACTCCGGCTTGACGCCGGTGCGGTCCAAGGTCGCTTTCGCCGCCTTCGCGCCCAGGTCGAGCGCGGAGACGTCCTTGAGCGCGCCGGTGTATTCCGTCATGGGCGTGCGCGCGCCGCCGAGAATGAAAACGTCAGTCATGGTGTGTCTCTCACGGGGTGATTCGTCCCCTACGACCGTCTTATCTGTCCCGCCACCCAGTCGCCGACTTCCTTCGTCCCCAGCGTGCCGCCGATGTCGGGCGTCGTCTGGTTCGCTTTCACGGCCGCTTCGACGGCGCGTTCGATCAGTTGTGATGCGTCGGGCTTGCCCAGGGTTTCGAGCAGCAACGACGCCGAGAGCATCGCGCCCATCGGATTGGCGACGTTTTTCCCGGCCAGCGGCGGCGCCGACCCGTGCACGGGCTCGAAGAGCGACGTCCGGCCGGGATGGATGTTCCCTGAGGCCGCCATACCCAGGCCGCCCTGCAGCGCGCCTCCGATGTCCGTGAGGATGTCGCCGAACATGTTGTTGGTGACGATCACCTGGAACAGACCGGGGTCCTTCACCATGAACATCGCGAGCGCGTCCACGTACATGTGCGTCGGTTCGATCTCCGGGTATTCGGCCGCCACCTCGCGAAATACGCGCAGCCAGAGCGCGTGGCCCTGCACCATCGCGTTGCTCTTGTCCGCCATGCAGACTTTGCGCAGCCCGCGGGCGCGTGCGTATTCGAACGCGTGACGGATGATGCGGTTGACGCCCTTGAACGTATTGATCTCTTCCTGAACCGCAATCTCGTCCGTCGTCCCGGCCTTGAACCGCCCGCCGACGCCCACGTACGCGCCCTCGGTGTTCTCGCGAAAGACAACGAAATTCACATCGGCCGTGCTGCGATTCTTGAGCGGGCAGAGTCGATCGTCGAGCAGCCGTACCGGCCGGTAATTGACGTACAGATCGAGCTCGAAGCGGATGCCGAGCAGGATGGGGCGGATATGCGCGTTGTCGGGCACGCGCGGGTCGCCCAAGGCGCCCAGAAGCACGGCCTGAAAGTCGTCGCGGAGCATCGCGATTCCGTTCGGCGGCATGGCGACGCCGGTCGACAGATAGTGATCGGCGCTCCAGGGCAAGGTCTGCAGATCGAACTGGTCTCCACAGACCGCCGCGGCAGCTTCGAGCACCTTCACCGCTTCGGCCGTCACTTCCTTGCCGATCCCGTCGCCGGGGATTACCGCAATCCGCACGTGCGCTCCTTCACCACGTCGTCCAACCGTCAATCATATGAGAGAGGTCCTTACTGGCGAAATCGTTGCCCGGACTGATACAGCCGCAGGCGCGCTTCGATCTCCGGAATGATGTCAGCGCGTCGTTGCATGCGGGCGAATCGAATCGCTTCGGCAGCCGTCGTAACGGCCTCCTGAAACCGTCCCACTTCGGCGTAGGCGGCCGCCAGGGTGTCGAGGGACACCACATCCTGCCCGTTCGTCAGGCGCGTCGCGCGGGAAGCGAGGTCAATCGCATGCGGTCCATTGCGGATCTCCGGATCGGTCGACGTCGCCAGCAGCCAGCCGGCGCGGTTGAGCAGGAACAGATCGTCGGGTCGCGTTTCGAGCGCCAGCAGGAAATATTTGAGAGCGGGGACAAATCGTCCCTGTGCCGCATATGCCTCGCCGAGATTGCCGTACATCTGCGTGTTCGCCGGGTTCAGCGACAGCGCGCGCTCGAGCCGGGCGATGCCTTCGTCGAATTTCCCGGCCGAGCAGAGCACGACGCCGAGGTTGAGCTGCGCGGGGCCGTTCGTCTCGTCGAGCCGGACCGCGGTCCGCAGCTGAGCCTCGGCCTCGGTGTGCCGGCCCTGGCTGAAGAGCTCCAGCCCGTACGTCACCCGGGCGCGCACATTTGATGGGCGCTTCTCGACCGCGTCGCGCCAGAGCGTTTCCTGGCTGACATAGTCCAGATTCCGATGCCGGGTCATGAGGACCAGCGCGATCGCCGCCGCCGCGACGCTGACGACTGCCGCGGACCAGAGCGCCTGCCGCGCCGCCCGAGAGGATGAACCAACAGCGCGACTCGCAATGGCGTACAGACCGATAACGATGGTTGCCAGGATCGCGGCGAGCGGAAGATACATCCGATGCTCGGCAGCGATCTCCGTCACGATCGGCAAGACGCTCGACGACGGCGCAAGCGTCAGAAAGAAGACGGCGCCAGCAAATCCCAGCGGGTGCCGTCGCGCGACCGCGACGATCGTGGCCGCAAGCGCAAGCGACAGCCCGACGAACTCCGGCCAGACAGCACCGAATGTCGTCACCTTCGGCCATCCGTAGTCGATGACGAGCGAGAGCGGTGCAACCGCGATCGAGAGGTAGTGGACGATCACCTCGCTCTGCGTCAACAAGTACGTCCCCGGCGTCCAGCCCCCGAGGTCGAATCCGACCGACTGTCCGCGGCGTTCGAAGTAGACAAGCAGTGCCAGAATCAGCCAGGTGGACGCAAGACCAGCATAGAGAGGCCCACGACGGCGGAAAGAGGCCCAAGGCCCCAGGCCCGAGGCCCCAGGGCTCGTTGCGAACATGGCGTCCCAGAGAATCACGATCACCGGCGCCGAGACCATGACTTCCTTGCTTCCCATTCCGAGGGCGCACGCGACGATCGCCGCGAAGGCCCACAGGCGGCTCGACGCCTCGCTCGCATCCCACGCACGGATCGCGCAGTAGAGCGTGAGGAGATAGAACAGGCCCATCAACGATTCGACGCGCTGGACGATGTAGGTCACCGACTCGGTCTGCAGTGGATGTACCACCCAGAGCAACGCCACGGCGAACGCGAGCGGTATCGCGGCCTGGCCGAAGCGGTCGCGCATCCCGGGCGAGCGTAGCGTCCGCCGGATCACGCCAAACAACGTGAGTGCCGCCGCCAGGTGAATGGCCAGGTTGAACGCGTGATAGCCCCAGACGTTTCTCAGATATCGCCGGCCGGTTCCGACCGGCGCCCCGGGACCGCGAGGCGTCATGACGTCCCGCACGTCGATCGGGGCGAGGGCGTAGTTGATCGCCAGCGTGAACGCCGCGATCGGCCGGCCGGACACCGTCACTTCCGGCGGCGCGGACATCGAGCGCGTCAGGGGCCGCAGCGTCTTGATGTGCGGGTTCTCGACGATTGCCGGTGTGTCGTCGAACACGAACGCGCCCGGGAAGCTGTTGGCGTACGCGCAGAGACCGGCCGCGACGATCGCCGCAGCGGCAACCCAGGGTCGGGCAGAACCTCCTTTTACTTCTTCCTTCTGCCCTTCCTTTGCCTTCTGCCCTTTGCCCTGTGCCCTCTGTTTAGCCACGCTCGATCGCTAACGCCATCCCCAGCCCGCCGCTGACGCAGAGCGTCGCAAGGCCGCGCCGCACGCCGCGCCGCGCCATCTCGTGCAGCAGCGTTACGAGGATGCGCGTGCCGGTGCAGCCGATCGGATGCCCCAGCGCGATCGCTCCGCCGTTGACGTTGAGCCGCGCGCGATCGATCGGCACATCACGCAGGACCGCCAGCACTTGCGGCGCGAACGCTTCGTTCAACTCGACGAGATCGAAGTCCGCGATCGTGAGGTTGAGCCGTCCCAACAGCTTCCGGACCGCGGGCACGGGACCGATCCCCATGATCCGCGGGTCAACGCCCGTCGTCGCCCATCCGAGAACCCGGGCCATCGGCGACACGCCGCGGCGCTCGGCTTCTTCGCTGCTGGCGAGCACGACTGCCGCCCCGCCATCAGTAATGCCAGACGACGAACCGGCCGTGATGATGCCCGGATGTCCGTCGACCGGATCGAATACCAGCGGCAGTTTTCGCAGCGCTTCCATCGTCGTCCCGGGACGCGGATGCTCGTCGACCTCGAGCTCGACCGGTCGTCCTTTCGCGTCGCGTCCAGGCGCTGGCGTGATTTCGGCCGTGAAGCGTCCGGCCGCAATCGCCTGTTCGGCGCGGTGCTGACTCTCGAGCGCATAGGCGTCCGACTCGTCTCGCGTGATGCCGTACTGCCGAGCCAGCACTTCAGCCGTCTGGCCCATCAGGAGCTGTGACAGCGGGCAGAAGAACCCATCGCGGTACATCGCGTCGACGAGCGGCATGTTGCCCATCTTGTGGCCCCACCGCGCGTCTTCGCTGTCGATGAGGTGCGGCATGCGGCTCATCGACTCGATGCCGCCTGCGAGCACGACCTTCGACTGTCCGAGCTGGATGGCCTGCGCGCCCAGCGCCACGGCCTGTAGTCCCGAGGCACAGGCCTGATTGATCGTCTGGGCCGGAACGCTGTCCGGCAGCCCCGCGCGCCGGCCGACCTGCCTCGCCGGGTTCGGTCCGGAGCCGGCCTGCCGGCCGTGTCCCACCAGCACTTCGTCGACGTCCGCTGGCGGGATGCCGGCTCGGCCGAGCGCCGCGCTGGCGGCCCGGGCGCCGAGTTCCGCGGGATGCGTGGCTCGGAGCGTGCCCCCAAAGCGACCAATGGGGGTCCGGGCCGCGCCCAGGATCACGACAGAGGACATCCCGGAATCATATCGACAAGGCCTCGGAAGTCGTCTCCTGGCGCGTTTCTAGTTCTACGCTGAAACGACTCCCGACGTCCTGGCCCTTCCTGGGACGGATGTCGCACGAAACGGCTCCGGGGGCTCTTGTTCGGGTGTAACATCCCCGTCAGCCAGCGGTTCGTCCCTGCGAAATCGACGCTGGTCCCACTGGATGAAGGAGGCTTCATATGCGGAAGTCAGCACTGCTCCGCGCTGCCGCAGTCTTGGCTGCGGTGGTGTGGGCAATGCCCGCGTCAGCTCAGGAGCAACGGGGTTCGATTGAAGGCGCCGTCCGCGACAACTCGGGCGGCGTGCTCCCCGGCGTGACCGTGCAAGCGAGGAACGTGACCACGAACGCCATGCATTCGGCGGTCACGGACGCCAACGGCGTCTACCGGTTCCCGGCGCTTCAGCCGGGCTCGTACGAAGTCAGCGCTTCGCTCTCCGGCTTCGTGCCGGCGAAGCTGAGCGGACAACTCCTGCTGGGGCAACTGCTGAAGGTGGACATCGTCCTGACGATCGCCGGGCTGGCGGAAACGCTTGAGGTCAGGGGCGACACGCCAATCATCGACGTCAAGCAGAACGCCGTGACGGCGACGATCACGTCGGACGTCATCGACCTCATCCCGAAGGGCCGGAACTTCCTGTCAGCGATCAGCGGGGTCGCCGGCACGGGCACCGAGACGCGTGGCGGTCTGACCATCGACGGCGCGGCGGCGGCTGAACACCGGTACGTCGTCGACGGCCTCGACACGACGAACCTGCGGACCGGCGTCTCGGCGCGCGACGTCGTCGTGGACTTCCTCGAGCAGATCCAGGTGAAGCAGTCGGGCTACAACGCGGAGTACCGTGCGGCGACCGGCGGCGTGGTCAGCGCGATCACGAAGAGCGGCAGCAACGTCTTCCACGGCGACATCGGCTCGTACTACGAGGGCGGCGGCATTTCCGGGCTGCTCGGCGATCCGCGGCCCCAGCTCCGGCTCAATCCCGCCGACCAGACCAAGGCCGAGTACTTCACGCCGCCGCGCGTCGACGAGACGACCAAATGGGACTGGGTAGGATCGATTGGCGGTCCGATCCTGAAGAGCCGCGCCTGGTTTTTCCTCGGCGTCAACCTCATCAAGGAAGACACGATTCGAGCGGTGACCTGGACGGCAACGGGGACGGATCGCACGGTCAACTACCTCGGGCAGACGCAGACGTTCGACCAGCGGCCGCGCGACAAGTCGTTCCAGTACAACGCCGCCATGCAGCTGAACAGCTCGATGCGCGTTCGTTTTTCGGGCAGCAACTTCCGGCGCGACGGCGGACTCGGCCTGCCGGCCATCGACAACGGCCAGCGCGACCCCGTCACCGGCCAGCCGGTGCTGCTCGACGCCAACGGCAACCGGTTCAGCAGCACCAACCCCGTGCTGTTCAACCCGCGTCCGACCACGTATTCGTACGCCTACGAGAACACGTACGCAGGGACGCTCGACTGGACGCTGGGCGACCGCAGCTACATCAATTTCACCAGCGGCTACTACTTCGACGGATCCGGGACCCGTGGCGGGGACTATTTCCACGGCATCCGGCGCACGTTTGGCACGTCGAACATCAACTTCCTCGACGTCCCGACCGAGCTCCAGCAGCTCAGCGGGTTCGCCGACAACCCGGTCAACACCTTCAATTTCTATGATGACTACAGCCGGTTCTTCGTGAACGCCGATATGACGGTGTTCAAGGACTGGAAGGGGCAGCACGCGATCAAGTTCGGCACGCAGCTCGAGCGCCTCGCCAATCAGGTCGACACGGGCGCGCAGTTCCCGAACGTCACGCTGCAGTGGAACTCCTCGCGTAGCACACTCGATCAACGCAACGTGCGCGGCACCTACGGCTACTACTCCATCGTCCGGTCCTACACGATCGGCGACGTCACGGCCAACAACTTCGGCGTGTTCGTGCAGGACCAGTGGACGCCGAACAGCCGCCTGACGGTGAACTATGGCGTCCGGGCTGAGCGGACGTTCATCCCCTCGTTCACGCCGGGGTTCGTGGACCTGACGTTCGGGTGGAGCCAGCAGATCGCGCCGCGTGTCGGGTTCGCGTACGACATCCACGGTGACGGCAGACTGAAGGCGTACGGATCGTGGGGCGTCTTCTACGACACGCCGAAGCTCGAGATGCCGCGCGGCCTCTGGGGCGCGGACCACATCCTCACCTACTACTACACGCTCGACTCGTACGACTGGCCGGCCATCAACTGCGAAGGGCCGCAGACAAGCGGCTGTCCCGGCACCTACATCGAGCAGGTCGACTCGCGCCACCCGGCCAACGATCCGAACAACAACCTGATCGATCCCGACCTGAAGCCCGTCCAGACGCGGGAGTTCACGCTCGGTCTCGACAAGGAACTGACCCGCGTCATGTCGATCGGCGTGCGGTACGTGCACAAGTGGTTCATCCGCACGATCGAGGACACGGGCGTGCAGGTTCCGAACGTCGGGGAGATCTTCTACATCGCCAATCCCGGCTACGGCCTTGGGGCGTACCCGCTGGGCGAGGAATACCCGCGGACGCCGTTCCCGAAGCGCGTGTACGACGGCGTCGACTTCACGTTCCGCCGCCGGCTGTCGAACAACTGGTTCCTGACGACCAGCGTCCTCGTCAGCCGGCTGTGGGGCAACTACTCCGGTCTCACGAGCACCGACGAGGGCAGCCGCAACAGTCCGAACGTGAACCGGTTCTTCGATGGGCTGTACATGTCCTTCGACTCGAAGGGGAACACGGTCTACGGCCGGCTGCAGAACGACCGGCCGTTCCAGTTCAAGATCCAGGCCGGGTACGTGATGCCGTGGGGCACGCAGGCCGGCGTCAACTTCTTTGCGGCGAGCGGCTACGTCAACTCCTCCACGGTCACCTACAAGAGCGTGCCGGTCTTTTATGTCGGGCGAGGAGACTTGGGCCGGTCACCGACGTACAACCAGACCGACCTGAACTTCACGCACCGCTTCCGTCTGCCGAAGAGGCTGCGAGCCGACATTCAGTTGAACATCGACAATCTGTTCGATCAGATGACCTGGACGACCCTGGCGACGACGCCGTATCGCGATGCGCTCACGCTGCCCAGGGTCTGCCGATCGGCGACCGATGTCGTCGCGTGTGACGACGTGTTCTTCAACGGCTTCGATCTGGCGACGGCGATGGCGGCGCGGACCGGGGGGGCCCGTCCGAACAAGACGTACAACCAGCCGAATGCATTCCAGAGCGCCCGCACCGCGCGGCTGATGATGAAATTGCTGTTCTGAGAAAGACAGGACCTCGGGTGTCGTCACAGACACCCGAGGGCCGTTCTCACGTCCGCCAAACGCAAACCCGACGCGGATCGACGGACATTCCGGCCAAGATTCAGCCGGTTGGCCGCCAGAGGAACGTGAGAACGGCCCGAGGTCTTTTTCCTTATCGCTCGATCGCGCGTTTCCAGCCTTCAACCAGCGCCCGCTCGCGTCCTTCAGATTTTCCGTACGCGTCGAAGAACCTCAGGAAGCGCGCGCGATCGGCGTCAGCCGACTCGATGACCCGGCCGGCGGCCCGCGCCTCGTAAATCAACCGCATCGCCAGCAAAAGGCGCTCGTGGTCGTCGGGGTGCCTCGTCAGATACCCGTCGAGGGTGCGAATCGCGTCCAGCTCCGATCCTGCCGTGGCGAGCGCCGTCCCAAGGCGCACTTGAATCTCGTCATGGTCCGGCCAGACGGCGGCCGCTTGTCGCAGGACGACGACCGCCTGCGTGGTGTCGCGCAGCCGCAGCAGCGCATCGGCGACCACCGTGTGCATGAACGGCGCCTCCGGCTCGACGACGAGGCCCGCGCGCCAGGCGACCAACGCCTCGCGATCGCGTCCGTCGGCGGCGTAGCAGGCGCCGATATAGAACGCCGCCGGGAAGAAGTCTGGAGCCGATTGAAGCGAGGCGCCAAAACTGACGGCCGCCCGCTGCAGATCGCCTTGCGCGAGATGTGCGAGGCCGGCGATGAACGGCGCCGCGAAATGGCTGGAGCCCACGGCCTCAACCACTTTCCCGGCATCGTCGAACCGGCCGCTTCGCGTGAGACCGATCGCGCTCGTCAGGTCGTCGGGCGGCGCCGGCAGCCCCGGTCGGGCGATCTGATTGAGGAAGAACCCGACCACGGGCCGGGTGAGCACGGCCGATCGATCGAAGGCGTCGATCCGGGACGTGAACGGCACCGTTGGTTTGGCGGTTGCCGCAGCCGCGGGCGCAGCCAGGTCGCTCGTGGCGGCCGGTGAGGCGGCGGCGCCGCGAACCAGCGTGAAGGACCTCGTCACGCGGCCGACCGGCTTGCCGTTGACGGAGATCACGGCGCGCGCGACGTAACTGCCCGGTGAGAGGAGCGCCAGCGGTAACGAACCCTCGAGCGTCCGCCTGCCACGGCCAGGCGCGACTCCCACGCGCATCGACGTGGAAGCCATGGGCCGACCGTCGCTGCTGCCGGCGATCTCGAACGCCACTTCAGCCGTGGAGAGCTGTGGCTCGGCCTCGGAGTACAGCTCCGTGTATCCAACCAGCGTCTCGGTGACCACACGTCCGTCGACGGCGGGACGAACGCCGGCGCCCGGCCGCGGCGCGGCGGCAACCATCAACTCCCCCAGGCGAAGCTGGCCAATCGCCGTCAGACCGGCCTCAAACGTGTGCTCGATCGAGGCGGCTCGGCCGTCACCGTCGATGACCGCCAGCTTCACGAGGTACCGGCCGGGATCGACCAGAAACGAGCCTGTGAAGTGTCGCTGCGCTGCGGGCTCGGCGGACTTGGGCGCGTCGAGCGTCGGCTCGACATGCGTCGACACGACGTTGTTCTTCTCGTCCGTCACGTAGTACGACAACGCGAGATTCTCCGGTGAACCTGGCGCCCGCTCCATTTGAGCCGCGACCAGGACCTTGAGCTTCGCGCTGTCCGGATCGCGGTACGTGAACGTCGTGACGTGCAACCCGAAATCGGAGAGCAGCAGCGGCGACTTGAGCACGTCCATCAGACGCGCGTCGATCGGCTTGTTGGTCGGACCGGCATCGACAGAGAACTCACGCCGCGCGCGAAGCGTGACACCCGGCCGGGACACGCCAATCGAAATCTGGTGCGCCTTGCCGTCGCGATCGCTGGCCTGGGGCTGGAACGAGAGCAGGTAGTAGCCCGACAGCTCGAGGTTCAGTCTCGCAAAGGTCGCTTGGGGATTCGCCCCGAGCGGAAACACCGTGCCGCGCGCCAGGCCGACGAGGTGGTCGAGCCCTTCGAGGAGCAACTCGCGATCGGCGCGCCGCGTAGGCGAAATCCGAGGCATGGCGGCATCGAATTGTTCGTTGTCCACGCGGAGCCCGTACAGGCTGACCGCGGCCGCGGCCGTGCGCTCCGGCACCCAGGCGGTATCGGCGAAGTTGCGCCCGACGAGCACGCCTTCCGTGATCAGCACCAGGGTCTTCGGGTCCGAGGAAAGCGCCAGTCGATCCACGATCTCGCGAAGGGCCAACATGGTTGACGCGGCGCGGGAACGCGCGGTCGCGTAAACCGTCCGTGCCAGCGTCTGGAGCCCGCGCAGGCACCGCTCGAGCGAGGCCTGATCGTGCTCGCCGGGACACTCGCGCTCCAACACGTCGGCCAGCGCGCTTTGCGCCGGAGCGCCAGACCCCGACAACGGCTGCTCGAGGACCGCAATGGCCTCCGCCACGCCGACGCGGTCCGTGCGCTCGGCCTCGACGGCCGTGCCGACCGCCGTGCGTAGCACGCGCTGGACGAGCGCATGGTCGTCGGTGAAGTTCACGACGGGGCCCGCACCCGGGAGAATCTGCACGGCCACTCGATCCGCCCGCCCCAGCGTGTCGACGAACGTCGAGGCGGCTTTGATAACGGCGTTGATGGAGCCACGCCGGATGTTGGCCTCATCGATGACGATCATGATGAGCCGGCCGGCTCGGCGTCCCAGGCTGGTGCTGAACGGCTGGTCCGCGGGGGGCGCTTCGTCACCGTGACGAAATGACACGAACTCCGCAGACACAATCGGGCGCTGCTGGCCATCGACCTTCAACGTGAAATCCGCCGGTCGAAGGTCGTCAACAGGCCGGCTGAGTCGATCGACGACGCTCACGTCGACGGCCACGAGGTCGACGCCGGTGCGGAAGGTCGGAGTCGCCTGCTGTGGAGGCGCGGGAGACGGCGGAGGCGTCTGGGCGGTGACAACAGCCACGCCGAGCGCCGTGAGAGCGCACGCGATCGCGCCACGAATAGCCAAGGGACCCTCAAACCGCATGTGACCCGAACACGAAGTGTTTTCGGTGGCCCCAGTCTATCGCTGCTCGATGAATCGCGCCCGGCGAATCAGCAGGAACCCTGTACGCAGAAACGGGCGGCAGGAAACCTGCCACCCGTCCTTTCTGAATCCTGTGCAGAGCCGAGGCTTCAGCCCTCGGATGCCGGCCCTGGAGGGCCCGTCCGGCGCCTTCTTACTTCACGCGGCGGTGGTCTTCGTTGAGGTGCTTCATCGCCGCCACGCCGTTGATGATGTCGAGAATCTCGGGCGGAATCGTGAACGCGACCGAGGCCGTCTTGCCGGTGCCGCTGACCTGCATCGCATTCAGCATCGCCTCGATCCGCTTGTCCTGACCGCTGACGAGCCGGCCGGCCGCGAGCACGCCGTTCACGACGGCGCGCAGCTCTTCGCCGGACTTCTCGTCGACGGCTTCGGCGCGGATGACACCGTTCACGCCGCCGTTGAGATTGGCGCTGAGCGCAAACCACTGCACGGCCGGGATGTGCTTCTGGACCTCGGCCGGCACGTTCGCGCCCTGCCGGATCGCCGCGAAGTTGCCCACAACCCACGAGTCGCTTCCCGCCTGCACCTCGCCGACGAGTTTCATCAGGTCCGCGTTCTTGGTCACGTCCTGACCGGTCGTCTTCGTGTCGATGGCGGCCTCAATGGCTGAGCGTTCGCCGAACGCGAGCAGGTTCGGTTCGAGAAACGCGAGCGCCGCAAACGGGTGGCTGCCGGGAATCGGGTCACGGTTTTCGTCACCGAACACGATGAGTTTCTTGCCCTTGTACTCCTGCGCCCGTCCGCCGTGCTGCAGCGCCAGCGCTTCGAGATGGCCGGTGTTGAAGCGGCCGCGGACCAGCACGATGCCCTTCTCGGCAGGCCCAGCTCCGTTTCCGCCGGCGACGACGCTGTCGATGTCGCGCTCGATGTCGAGACCCAGCGCTTCCTGAATCTTGGCCTTCTCCTCCCCGGTCGGCAGCACCTGGCGGAGCTTCTGCGTGAACGGCGAGCTCATGATCGCGCCCACGTTGGCGAATGCGACCGCGTTCACGTCAGCCGGCAGATAGGAAAACTCCTCCGGCCCCATGCGCGATTTCAGCGGCAGATTGCCGTTGTAATAGGCAACCGCACCCACGCCGAGACCGAGGATGACCACGACAGCCGAGCCAATCAGGAAATAGCGGGTTCGCTGGGACATAACCTGTTCCTTATAAACAATATACGGCTTTTTGGAGGCTTGGTTCCCGGTGGGTCAGGTTTTCGGGGCTTTTGGGCCTTTTTGGCCCTGAGCCTCCGAGCCCCGAGCCTTTGAGCCTCCCGGAGCGCTTATTTACTGCTCCAGCACGTATTCCTTCCGCTCAATCGCCCGCATCGCCAGCCACAGACAGCCAACCTCAACCAGCGTCAGAGTGACCATCGAGCGGGCGAAGCTCGGCGCTTCCTGAAAAATCGACTGGATCAGGCTCATCGTCGAATCGCTCGGCATGGCGTGCGGCACCAGCCCCTGCAGGTAGTACGCGACGGTGTAGAGCTTCAGGTACCCCGGCAACGCCATGACCAGCGGTTCCCAGACGAACACGAGCGCCAGCCCCACGAGAAGCGGCCGCTTGAGCCCGGCGCCGATCAGGGCGAAGACCGCGCCGTAGATGGCCAACCCCAGGGCCAGCAGCCCGAGGTCCTTGACGAGATCGAGGAAGCTCGCGCCGAGCGACCCGCCGATCGGGACGATCAGGAGCCAGACGATCACCACCGACGGCAGGACGACGAAGATCGTGCAGGCCAGGAACGCGAGGTACTTGCCGAGCAGCACGCTGCCGCGCGGGATCGGACGGGTGAACAGATACGTGATCGTCTTGTCGTCCACTTCGTCGGCGATGAGCGACGTGCCGTAGAACACGCCGAGCACCGGCACGCTGAAGCGCACGAAGAACACCCAGATCATCAGCCCGAAGATCACGGGACCGTTCACGGCCGCGTTGTTGATGCGCATCCCCGGCGCGCCGAGCTCGTGCAGCAGCCGGACGACCGCGGCGAGGAGCACCGGAAGACCGACGACGAGTCCCATGAAGACGGTCCGGCGCGACCAGAGCATCTCGCCCAGCGAGAGATCGAAGACCCGCAGGGCGGCAAAGAGAGCGCTGGGCGCGCGGCGTTGGACCGTCACTGTTTCACCAGGTACTTGAAGACGGCTTGCAGATTGTCGTCGGGCGACGTGACTTCCTCGACCGACCCGCACTCGCCCGCCGCGACGAGCTCCGTGAGGCGGCCGTAGAAGTCGTCCGGCTTCGCCGTTTCGACGATGACGGCGTCCGATTCGAACCGCAGGCTGATCACGTCGTCTCTCGTCAGGAACCGCCGGGCCAGGCCGCGCGGATCGGTCGCCTTGATGTAGACGGTGTGCGGATGTTCGTCGATGAGATCGCGGATCTGATGGACGTTGCCTTCGGCGAGAATCCGGCCGTTGTTGATGAGCAGGATGTTCGCCGTCATCGACTCGATCTCGTGCAGGATGTGACTCGAGACGAGGACACTCTTGCCTTGCCGCGCCCATTCACGGATCTGGCGAATGGTCCGGCGCCGGCTGATCGGATCCATGCCCGAGAGGGGCTCGTCGAGGATGAGCAGCTCGGGATCGTGAACGAGGGCCTGCGCGAGCTTGACGCGCTGGCGCATGCCTTTGCTGTAGGCGCCGATCTTCTTGCCGGCCGCGTCCATGAGATCGACGGTGGTCATCGCGCGGACGGCGGCCTCGCGCGCGGCCTTCTCGTCCAGCCCGTTCAGCCGGACGAGCGCCGTCACCCAGTCGAGGCCGGTCATCCGGTCGTAGAACGCGTCCTGCTCGGGACAGAAACCGATGCGGTGAAAGATCGCGGGATTGCCCCAGATCGGCTCGCCGAGGACCTTCACCGTCCCCTTGCTCGGCTTGAGCTGCCCTGTGATCAGCTTCATGAACGTGCTCTTGCCGGCGCCGTTCGGGCCGAGCAGCCCCGTGATGCCCGGCGGCACGCTGACGGTGACGTCGTTGAGGCCAATCACCTGGCCGTACCACTTGGAGAGGTGATCGGCGGTAAGGATGCTGTTCTTCCCCGCGGGGACGGCCGCGGTCTCTACCGGGCGATTGACGGCCTCGACAGCGGCCTCAGCCTGCCTCGCCGATGCCACACCGGTCGTCTCAGGTGGCGCCTGCCTCGCCGAAGCCACGCCCGACGTGTCACGTGGCGAAGGCGGGGTCACGAGACGATCTCCACGCCACGGACCCGGCGCTCGAGGACCGAGATCGACACGACGAGGAGCCCGAGCAGCACGAGCGCGGAGACGATCGCCGGCGTCTCGTACCGCGGCGGCTCGCGGAAGACCAGGTCCGTGATGCGCGCGAGGTTGCCGGTGATCGACACCCACGCCACGCGCGTCGATCCGGTGACCAGCGTGAGCACGCCGTACATCGCCTCGGTGAAGAAAATCGTGCCCGTGTAGAGCACCGCGACATACCGCGTGCTCTTCGACAGCGACGAGAGTGCCAGCATCGTGAACGCCGCGACGAAGACCCGGACCAGCGAGGCAAGGACGATGGCCGGCACGATGAACGGATTGGCTCGAACGAAGGCCAGGCTCCCCGAAAACGCAATCTGCATCAGGAGCAGTAGCAGCGCCGGCACGAGCGTCACGAACAACAGATAGATGATCAACACGGCGAGCTTGCCGCCGATGTACTCCATCCGCAGCAGCGGCTTCGACAGGTAGATCTGCAGCGCGTTGGCGCGCCGGTCGTTCGCGATCAGCCCCGCGCCCGCGTAAATCGTGATGAAGAACACGAACACGCTCTGCTGCTCGAGGAAGTCCATGAACATCTTCGGATTGACAGCCGCGAAGGGCAGCTGGGACGCGACCGGGTACATCACGACCACGTAGATCTGGATCGTCCGGACGATGAACGGAATCCAGGCCACGACGAGCAGGCCCAGGAACAGCTTCTTGTTCAACATCGCGCGCAGGCCCGACGACAGAATGACGGTCCAGCCGCGGCCCGGCGGCTGGCGCGAGCCTGCGTAGCGGCGATAGCTCTGATCGTGGATGGGACTCATTTCTCACCAACCGCGCGTGCGAAGACGTCCTCGAGCGTCGGCACGCTCGGCCGCAGGTGGCGCACTTGCACCTGGCACTGCCTGGCGATCTCGCAGATCCGGCGCTGGTCGTCGCCCGCCGTCGCCGCGCCGCCCGGGACGAAGACGCGCATCACGTCTTCGTCGGTCTCGTGGCACTCCATCCCGGCGTCGCGGAGCATCTCGAGGAACGGCCCAAGCGGCCCCTTGACCCGCACTTCGTACACGCGGCCGGCCGGTCCCTTGAGCTGTTCGATCGGTCCCGACGCCGCGACGAGACCTTTGTCGAGCACGACCACGTGGTCGCACGTGTACTCGACATCGGGCAGCAGGTGCGACGACAGAATCAGGTTCACGCCTTTGTTGTGCGCGAGGTCGCGGATGAGCTCGAGCATCTCGTCGCGCCCTTTGGGATCCATCCCGTTGGTGGGTTCGTCGAGGAAGAGCAGATCGGGATCGTGGACGATCGACTGGGCCAGCTTGATCCGCTGCTTCATGCCCGTCGAATACGTCTCGAGGTTGCGGTATCGCGCTTCGCCGAGACCGACGTAGTAGAGCACCTCGTGCGCCCGCTGCATCGCGTCCGCCTTCGGCAGCCCCGCCAGCTGGCCGCAGTACGCGACGAACGTCACGGCGTTCATGCCCGGAATGTGGCCGTCGGTCTCCGGCATGTAGCCAAGCCGCGCGCGAACCTCGAGCGGACGCTCCGCGACGTCGAGCCCGAGGACCTGCAGCTTGCCGCTCGTCGGCACCAGGAAGCCCAGGAGCGACTTGAGCATCGTGCTCTTACCCGCGCCGTTCGGCCCGAGCAGCCCGACCGCGCCCGTCGGAAACGCCGCGCTCACGTCTTTGAGGGCCGTGTTCTTGCCGTACGCGACGCTGACGCGGTCAAGGACAACGGAGGTGGAAGACGTGGACATTGAGTAATTGGGTAAGTGGCTGTCCGGTTTCGAACTGTCAAACGATATACGAGAAGCGCAGTTGGCGGGTTCTACCCAATTCCCCATTCACAGGTTCCCCCTCAGCCCCAGCTCGTCGGCGCGCTCCCGCAGGAAGCGGATGACGTTGCCGATGTGCTCGTCGAGCGGCAGGCCGAGCTCCTCGGCGCCTTTCTTGAGATCGTCCCGCGGCACGCCGCGGGCGAAGGCCTTGTCCTTCATGCGCTTGATCACGGACGCGGGCTCGAGGTCGAGCACACTCTTCGAAGGTCGGACGAACGAGGCGGCCATGACGAAGCCAGCCATCTCGTCGCAGGCGAACAGCGTTTTTTCGAGGCGGCTTTCGCGCGTGACGCCGCTGTAATCGGCGTGCGAGAGCACGGCGCGCGTGACCCACTCCGGATACCCGAGGTTCTTGAGAATCTCGACGCCCCGGAACGGATGGTTCTCGCGGTCGGGATATTTCTCGTAATCGAAGTCGTGGATAAGGGCGACGAAACCCCAGGCGTCTTCGTCCTCGCCCCACTGCCGCGCATAGCCGCGGACCGAGGCTTCCACGGCCATGAGATGTTTACGCAGGCTCTCGCTCTGCACATGTTCGGTGACGAGCGCCCACGCTCGGTCGCGCGCGAGCAACGGATCGACCACGATGACCCTCCTTGTTTCTTGTCCGGCGGCGTCGCCCCGCGGCCTGCCCCGCCGTAGCCTTTGGCGAAGGCGGGCCCCCACACGCTCACTCACAGATCGTTTTGCAGATCTGTATCGCGTGTTCCGGCGCCCTCCCGCTCGCCGCTTGCCGCAAGGCAGTGTGATTGGCCGCCTCCGCTGAAGCTACGGCGGGCCAAGGGCGTGCCTCGCGGCGCTCGCAAAGGTCGGGCGCCGGAACACGCGACACAGATCTGCAAAACGCTGGCACGCTCATTCGCGCTCACCGGCCGGACGGCGCCCGCACTTCCTTGTACCCTGCTGGAATTTCGAACGTGCTGGCCGGCGTCTGCACCTGCGCGACGTCTTTGACGGTCATGACCATCTCGATCCCACTCACGAAGTTCAGGCGCACGGCGGCCTTGACGAGAAAGCGGTCATCGGTGAATTGCTTCAGGTGTCCGAGGCCGAGCTGCGCCAGGATCTTCTGATCGATCACCGGAACGCCGCGGTTGCCAGGAACCTTCACTGCGTCGGTCACCCACGCGTCGATCGTGACGACGAGGTTTGGAGGCAGTCCCGGAACCGGAGCCGAGACGACGTCCGCCGGAACGGCCAGGGTTGTCGTGATGCGTTCGGCGCGCCGGCCGTCGATCGTCTCGAACGTTCCCGTCTTGTCCACCTTGATCTCGGGTTTGGCCGCGAGCATGCCCGAGATCTCCTCAGCCGAGAGCCGCGCGGGTTCCTTCCAGAATGTCCTCGCGGATGGATCGAAGCCGTATTCGCCATCGTCGCGGAACAGCGTCACGATGCCGGCCGGCATGCCGACGAACGCCTGATGCTGCTCCATTCGCGTCGCGGTCTCGCTGACGATGACCGTCTGATCGACGCCGCCTGGCGGCACGGCCTGGCTGGCGAGCTGGGCAACGAGCTTCGCCAGGTCGTTGGGAGCCGAGCCTTCCGATTGGATGAGGTCGATGTGCAGCGTGAACTTGAGCGCCGGCGACGTCTGAAGCCGCCCCGGCGCAAGGAGCACCAACGCAACGGCGAACACCCGCGCGGCGTGGCTCATGACGTCTGTCTTTCGCTCATGGCCAAAGCGCGCGCGATGACGTCCCTCGCCTTCGCCGCGACGTGCAGCGAACCGAGGTCACCCGGATCGGCGAATTGAACATCGACGACGTCGGACCCTGCCTGCATGGCGCCGCCAACGATCCTACACAGGTAGTCGACGAGCACGAAGTGATAGCGGACCTTGCCCGCCTCATCCACCAGGATGCGATCGAACGCTTCCACCATCGGGCCGACGTCGACGACGAGCCCGGTCTCTTCGAGAATCTCCCGCGCGACGCCCGCCTCGAGCGTCTCGCCGAGCTCGAGCGCGCCGCCCGGCAAGCTCCATTGACCCGCGAGCGGCTCGAAGCGGCGCTTCACGAGCACGATTCGCCTGCGCTCGTCGATCACGACCGCGCCAACGCCGACCACCGGCTTCGTCGGGTACTGTCGCGTCGCGTGAGGTTTGTCGACGGACCGAACCGGAGCCTGCGCGGTTTCCACGCCGACGTTGCGATGCCGCCGTATCAGCCCGTCTTCGAGCCAGAAATACGAATAGCCCGTCGTCTCCACGCGCGATCCGTCCGCGGCCGGGTCGGCGATGGCGCTCGACCAATCCGCGCGCACCCAGCCCCACCCGGTCTCTATCCCAGCCACTCGCACGACCTCCACCCGCCTGCCATTCTGGAGCGCTCCGACGTACCGCGCGAACTCGTCCGCCCACTTTCGAACCACGACGTCGCGTCCCTGATAGACATCGCCGTCCCTCGTGAAGACGTGCTCGACGATGCACTCGGGGTGATAGAGCGTAGCCACGCGATCGAGGTCGGCGCGATTGAGCGCCTGAAAGAACTCGCGGACGAGATCGAGGGGATCGAGAGAGACATCGGGCAATCGGGTAATCTGGGGAATCGGGTAATTGGTGCTCCTCACTCCCCCATCACCTTCACCACCACCCTCTTCCGCCGCTGGCCGTCGAACTCCGCGTAGAAGATCTGCTCCCAGGGCCCGAGATCGAGTTTGCCCGCGGTGATGGGGACGATGACCTGGTGGCCCATGATCGTGCGTTTCAGGTGCGCGTCGGCGTTGTCTTCACCGGTCTGATGATGCCGATACGGCAGGCCCGCCGGCGCGAGCTTCTCGAGCCATTTCTGGAAATCGTCGATGAGGCCGTCTTCCCAGTCGTTCACGTACACGCCGGCGGTGATGTGCATGGCCGAGACGAGCACCATGCCTTCCTGCACCTTGCTTTCCTGAACGACCTTCGCGACGTCATCCGTGATGCGGATGAACTCCTGACGTTTCTTCGTGTTGAACCACAGGTAGTGGGTGAAGGCGATCATTGTCTATCTGCGCCCCTCAATCGGCAGCGTCGCGTACGCGTTGAAGTCGAGCGAAGACGTCTCGCCGCGCTCGAGTTTCCGCAGGCCGGCGGCGGCGATCATCGCCGCGTTGTCCGTCGAGAGCGTGAGCGACGGCACGAAGACCGGAAGCCCCTCGCGATTGCCCCGCGCGAGCGCGTCCTGGCGCAGCCGGCTGTTGGCCGAGACGCCGCCGGCCATGCCCACGCTGCGAGCGCCGAGCCAACGCGCGGCGTCGAACGTCTTGTCGACCAGGGAACTGACGACCACGCGCTGGAAGCTCGCGCAGAAGTCGGCCACTTCCTGACGGTTCAGCGGGCCGGCGTCGGTCGGCACCGTGAGGCCGGACGCCACAGAGACCTGCCGTCCCTGCAGATGCCGCACGACGGCCGTCTTGAGTCCCGAGAAGCTGAACTCGGCCAGGTGCGCATACGCGGGTGGGAACGGCCGCGACATCAGATCAGGCGGCGGCGCATTCCGGTCCGCATGCGTGAAGCGTGGCTTGGGTAGATCGACCGCCTGATCGTTGCCTTCCCGCGCGAGCCGATCGATCGGCGGTCCGCCGGGGTAGCCCAGACCGAGCAGCTTTGCGACCTTGTCGTACGCCTCGCCTGCCGCATCGTCGCGGGTGCGGCCGACCAGCCGGTACACGCCGGGCTGCGGAACGAAATAGAGACTCGTATGGCCGCCGGACACGACGAGAATGGCCGCGGGCAGCGGGATCGCGCCGTGCTCCAGAAAAATCGACTCGATGTGGCCGGCCAGATGGTGAACGGCCACGATCGGCTTGCCAAGCCTCGCGGCCGCGGCTTTCGCGAACGCGACGCCCACGAGGAGTGATCCCACCAGACCGGGGCCCTGTGTCACCGCAATCGCATCGATCGAATCCCAGCTGGAACCCGCATCGCCGAGCGCCTTCTCTACGACGCCGCAGATGTCACGGACGTGCTGACGGGACGCGATCTCCGGCACGACGCCACCCCACTCGCGGTGAATCTGAACCTGCGAGGCGATGACGTTCGACTTCGTCACCCACGGCCGGCTGTCGTCGCCGGTCGAGGAGACGACGGCGGCGGCTGTCTCATCGCAGGAGGTCTCGATGCCGAGGACGTTCATGATGCACGTCCGAAGGCCAGGGGCCGAAGGCCGAAGCGGACCCGGGAGACAAGGGACCTGGCCATCACGTTTCGAAAAGTTTCTTGAGACTCGTGTCGTACGGCGGCCGCACGATGCCTCGTTCCGTGATGATGCCAGCGATGAGCCGCGCCGGCGTGACGTCGAACGCCGGGTTCCAGACCGAGGCGCCCTCGGGGGTCAGGCGCGTCGCGCCGAGGTGCGTGAGCTCGCGCGCGCTGCGCTGCTCGATCGGAATATCGACGCCGCTTGCCGTCGCCAGATCGATCGTGGACAGCGGCGCGGCGACGTAGAACGGAATCTGATGCGCGTTGGCCATCATCGCGACCGTATAGGTGCCGATCTTGTTGGCGACGTCGCCGTTGGCCGCGATGCGGTCCGCGCCGACGACGACGAAGTCGATGTCACCGCGCTGCATGAGCGGACCCGCCATACCTTCCGTGATCACCGTCGTCGGCACTTGATCGCGCACGAGCTCCCACGCCGTCAGCCGCGCGCCCTGGAGGAACGGCCGCGTTTCATCCGCGAAGACCTGCCGCACCTTGCCTCGCTCCGCCGCGGCTCGAATCACGCCGAGCGCGGTGCCGTATCCGGCCGTGGCGAGCGCCCCGGCGTTGCAGTGCGTGAGAATGCGTGCGCCATCCGGCACGACGTCGGCGCCGTGCCGGCCCATCGCGCGGCAGCTTTCGATGTCCTCGTCGTGAATCGCGCGCGATTCCTGCTCCAGCCGATCTTTGAGCTCGTCGACGGACTGGCCGGCCTGCACGCCGGCGGCAAACACCCGTTTCATGCGATCGATGGCCCAGAAGAGGTTCACGGCGGTCGGGCGCGTGCCGGCCATCAGATCGCACGTCTTGTTGAACTCGACGGCAAACTGACGCGTGCCGCTCGCCTTGCTCCGGCGCATGCCGAGCGCGATGCCCATCGCGGCCGACACCCCAATCGCCGGCGCGCCGCGAATCACCATCGTCTTGATGGCGCGCGCGACTTCAGGCGCGGTCTTGCAGCGAACGTAGACCTCCTGGCCGGGCAGCTTCCGCTGATCGACCATGACGACTTCGTTGTTCTCGAACGCAACGGTTGGGAGCATTGGAAAAGATCATATCGCTCACAAGAATCTCGCGTCGAACGGCAGCGGCAGCAGATCTCGCATCTGATGGCTGCCCTTCGTTTCGCGCAGATTCGCCAGCACGACCGGAATGTCGCCGCAGTACTCCCAGAGGAGCTGGCGGCACGGGCCGCACGGCGGTGTCGGATCGGTCGTGTCGGCGACGACCGCAATCATCGTGAAGGCCCGCTCGCCCTCCGAGAGGGCTTTGAGAAGCGCGACGCGTTCGGCGCAGACGGTCAGGCCGTACGACGCGTTCTCGACGTTGCAGCCGCCGTAGACGCGGCCGTCGGCGGTGAGGAGCGCCGCGCCCACCTTGAAGCCCGAAAACGGCGCGACGGCATGTTCGCGCGCCCGCCGCGCGGCGTCGACAAGCTGATCAGAGTCGCCCAATGATCGCCTCCAGGAGCGCGATGAACTGGTCGCGGACGCGGCTCGTCGTCTCGATGACCTCTTCGGCCGTCACCGGCTGCGGCAGAATGCCGGCGGCCATGTTCGAGATGCACGAGATGCCGAGCACCTCGATCCCCATGTGACGCGCGACGATGGCTTCCGGGATCGTCGACATGCCGACGGCGTCGGCGCCCAGCGTTCGAAAGGCGCGGATCTCGGCGGGCGTTTCGTAGCTCGGCCCGGTGACCGCGATGTAGACGCCGTGCTCGACGGCCACACCCGACGCGCGCGCGGCGTCGTCGGCCACGCCGCGCAGACGTTTCGAATAGGTGTCCGACATGTCCGGGAACCGGAGCCCGAATCGGTCATCGTTCGGACCAATCAGCGGATTCGTGCCCAGGAAATTGATGTGATCGTCGATCACCATCAGCGCGCCCTGCCCGAACCGCAGGTTGATGCCGCCGGCGGCATTGGTGAGGATGAGGGTCTGCACGCCGAGCCGGCCGAGGACGCGCGTCGCGAACGTCGCCGTGGCCATGTCGTGCCCTTCGTAGAAGTGCACGCGCCCCGACAGCGCGAGAACCCGTTTCCCGGCAGCGGTCCCCGCGACGAGCCTTCCGGCATGGCCTACCACACGCGAGGCCGGCCAGTGCGGTATCCCACCGTACGGCACCGTGGTCGGCGTGTCGAGGCTCTCCGCGAACGCGCCGAGCCCTGAGCCGAGGACGATCGCGATCTGCGGCGGATCGCCGAATTGCGTCCGGAGGAACGCCGCGGCCTCCTCGACCCGGTCGAAGTGCGCCGACTGACTGGTCACTTTCTTCGCTCCACACTTTTCACAACAGCATCGCCGCAATGCAGGCCGACACGAAATTCGCCAACGTGCCCGCCAGCATCGCCCGGAATCCGAGGCGCGCGAGATCGTGCCGGCGCTCGGGCACCAGCGCGCCGATGCCTCCGATCTGGATCCCGATGGACGCGAAGTTGGCGAACCCGCACAGCGCGAACGTGGCGACCGTGAACGACCGCGGATCGAGCGAGTCCTTGAGCGGGCCGAGCTGCGCGAAGGCGATGAACTCGTTCAGGACCATCCGCGTGCCGAGCAGGTTGCCGATGACGCCCGCGTCCCGCCAGGCGACGCCGAGGCTCCAGGCGACGGGCGCGAACACCCAGCCGAAGACTCTCTGCAGGCTGAGATCGGGCATGCCAATCCATCCGCCGAGCCAGCCCATCACCGCGTTCGCCAACGCAATGAGCGCGACGAACGAGATGAGCATCGCGACCACGTTCATCGCGAGGTGCAGGCCCTCGCCCGTGCCGCGCCCGGCGGCGTCGATCACGTTGACGTCCGTCTGCTTCATGTCCAGCTTGACGGTGCCGAGCGTCTCCGGCTTCCCCGTCTCGGGCACGAACACCTTCGACATCATCAACGTGCCGGGCGCCGTCATGATGACCGCCGTGAGGAGATGTTTGGGCTCGATGCCGAACGCCACGTAGGCCGCCATGATGCCGCCCGAGATGTGCGCCATGCCCGACGTCATCACCGTCATCAGCTCCGACTCGGTCATCTTCGGGAGGTACGGCCGGATGGTGAGCGGCGCCTCGGTCTGTCCCATGAAGATGCTGGCCGCCACGTTCAGCGACTCGGCGCCGCTCGCCTTCATCACGCGGTTCATCACGACCGCGAACAGCCGGACGACGAGCTGCATGATGCCGAAGTAATAGAGGATGGCGAACAGCGCCGCGATGAAGATGATCGTCGGCGCGATCTGGAACGCGAAGATCAGGCCGTAGCGCGCGCCCTCGGGCCCGAGGACCTCGTTCATGATGCGCGCCCAGACCGGCCGGTCGCCGATCGGACCGAAGACGAACGACGAGCCGACGGACGCGAAATCGAGGAGCTGCCGGATCTTGTCGCCGAGGATTTCGAACGTGCGCTGGCCGATGGCGGTCTTGAGGACGATCAGCGCGAACAGGAACTGCAGCCCGAAGCCCCACGCGACCGTCCGGACGCGAATCGCCTTCCGGTTCGAGGACAACGTGTAGGCGATGAGCCCGATGAGGATCAGACCGATGATGGGCTGCAAACGCGCCATTGATGCTCCTGTGAGGCTACCGGGGCTGAGAGACGCTGAGGGCGCGCACACGGCGGGTCATGTCGCGGCCCCCGAGCCGATGCGATCGATGACGAGCCGCGACTCGGCCGGCGCCGCGTCGCCGATCTCGACCGCCTGGTCGATGAGCGTTCGTGCGGCGCCCACCCGTGCTCGATCGTGGCAGGCGAGGAGCAGCACCGGATCGCCTGCCCGAACCCGCGTCCCGGGTGGCGCCATGACGTCGATGCCGGCCGACGGATCGACGCCTGCATCCGCGCGATCCCGTCCGGCGCCAAGGGCGACGGCGGCTCGACCCAGCAGTTCCGCGTCAAGTCTCGAGACGACGCCGGCGCGCGGCGCCCGCCATTCCTCACGGTGCGCGGCGGCCGGGAGCCGGCCGTAATCATCAATCACGTTCGGGTCACCGCCCTGCGCCGCGATGATGTCGCGGAACTTCTCGAGGCCGGCGCCGCTCGAAAGGGCCTTCCTCACCTGCGCCTCGGCAATGGGTTCATCGGAGGCGCGTCCGGCGAGCACGAGCATGCGCGACGCGAGCCGCACGGACAGATCCTCGACGTCCTGCGGACCTCGCCCTTTCAGGGTCTCAATGGACTCGATCACTTCGTTGGCGTTGCCGATCGCGCGGCCGAGCGGCGCGTCCATGGCGGTCAGCAGCGCTTCGGTCCGGACGCCGTTGCGCTCGGCGATCCCCACGAGCCAGGTCGCCAGCTGGCGGGCATCAGCCTCCGTTTTCATGAAGGCGCCGCGGCCGACCTTCACGTCGAGGACGAGCGCGCCGATGCCCTCGGCGATCTTCTTGCTCAGGATCGAGCCGCAAATCAGCGGAATGCTTTCCACCGTCCCGGTGACGTCGCGCAGCGCGTACAGCCGCCGATCGGCCGGCGCGATCTCATCGGTCTGTCCGATGAGCGCGCAGCCGGTGCGCCGCAACGCCTCGCGCATCTCCTCGAGCGTGAGCTGCGTGCGGAATCCCGGGATGGCCTCGAGCTTGTCGAGCGTGCCGCCCGTGTGGCCCAGACCTCGGCCGGACATCATCGGAACGATCGCGCCGCAGGAGGCGGCAAGCGGCGCGACCACGAGCGACGTCTTGTCGCCGACGCCGCCCGTCGAGTGTTTGTCGACCGGTATGCCGCCGAACTCGGACAGATCGATCTTCTCGCCGGACCGAACCATCGCGTCGGTGAGGACCGTCGCTTCCTCGATGGTCATGCCGCGGAGCACGATCGCCATCAGGAGCGCCGTCGTCTGGTAGTCGGCCCAGCTGCCGTCGGTCACGCCGGCGACGAACGCGCGGATCGCGTCAGCGGAAAGCGCGTGGCCGTCCCGCTTCTGGCGGATGAGGTCAACGGCCCGCATGCGGGGGAAAGTATAGTTGGCTTCCGATCGAGCCAGCGGAAGCTGCCGCCCGTAGGGCCGGCTTTAGCCAATCCATGATGACCGACACCGCCCGCGTCCTGCTCACCGCTGCCGTGCTGTCCGCAGGCGCACTGGCGATCCTGGCCTGGCAGGTGACGAAGACGGACCCGCATGCGCCGGCGCGGCTGATCGGCCAGCTTCGCCTCTCGCAGGTGGCCGCGATGCTGCTCGCCGCCACCGGTGCGCTCCCGGTCGGACTGGCGATCGCCGCGGCTCCGGACGTGCAGCTCGCGCATCTCGACGCCGCGCTGGGCGTGATCTTCGTGGTGCTGGCTGGTCTCGTTCTGCAGCGCGATCCGCGGCAGGGGCTGCTCATTGCCGCGCTCGCGTTCATTGCCCACGCGCTGGCGGATCTCGCCCATCGTCCGGGACTGCTCTCGCCCGCGCTCGGTCCGCGCTGGTTTTTCGTGAGCTGCGCCGTCTACGACGTGCTCGTCGCCGCCATATGCTATTGGGGGCAACGCCGATGATGCATGGCTCTCCACGAGTCCGCCGGGGTGCCTCCGGGTTGGCCGTCCTCGCGTGTGCGCTCGCCGCCGCGACTGGCGCGCCGCTCGTCACGGCCGACTCGCAGACGCGGCCCGACCCTCCCCGCCTGGTCGTCCTTCTCGTCGTCGATCAATTCCGCGCGGACTACTCCGAGACGTACGGCCACCAGTGGAAACACGGCCTGCGACGGATCTTCGATCGCGGCGCGGTCTTCCGCCGGGCGGCCTACCCGTACGCCGGGTCGGTGACGTGTCCCGGACATTCGACCATCGGGACGGGGACGCTGCCGTTCGTGCACGGCATGATCAGCAACAACTGGTACGACCGGTCGGCTCGTCGCACCGCGCTCTGCTCGAGCGATCCGCAGGCGACGGCGGTCACGTTTGGCGGCGGCCGCGGCGTCGAGCGCCACGGACCGATGTCGCTCATGGTGCCGACGTTCTCCGACGAGCTCCGCCGGCAAGCGAAGCGGCAGCCGAAGATCGTCTCGCTCTCGCTCAAGCCGCGCTCCTCGATCGGGCTCGGCGGTCACGGCGGACCCGGCACGATGGTCATCTGGGAAGAGGACAACGGCACGTGGTCCACGTCCGATCGGTACACCAAAACGGCCTGGCCGGAAGTGGATCGGTTCGTCGCCGCGAATCCGATCGCAAACGCGTACGGCCAGACCTGGTCGCGACTCCTGCCTGAATCGGCGTATCTCTATACAGACGACGCGCCTGAAGAGAGCACGCCGATTCCCTGGGATCGCACGTTTCCCCACAACCTCGACAGTCCGGCGGGCAAGCCGGACAACCTGTTCGTGAGCGCGTGGGAGCGGTCACCCTGGAGCGACAACTACCTCGCCGACCTCGCGATCGAGCTGGTCGAGAAGCTCGCCATGGGCAGCCAGGCCGGCACCGACATGCTCGCCGTGAGTTTTTCGGCGCTCGACGGCACCGGCCACGAGTACGGGCCGCGGAGCCACGAGGTGCAGGACGTGCTGGCGCGGCTCGATGTCACGATCGGCCGCCTGCTCGCGGCGATCGAGCGCGCCGTCGGCACCAATTACGTGCTGGCGTTGTCGGCCGATCACGGCGTGGCGACGCTGCCGGAGCAGCTCGAAGGAAAAGGCGGCCGCCTGACGAGTAACTCGATACGCCTGGCCGCGGAGACGGCCGTGCAGGCGGCGCTCGGACCCGGCACGCACGTCGCGACGCTGGTCGAATCGCACCTGTCCCTCGCGCCTGGCGCCTACGACCGGCTGCGCGCAAGACCTGGCGGCGTCGAGAGCGTGAAAAAAGCGATCGCGGCCGTCGACGGCGTCGGGCCCGTGTTCTCCGCAGACGATCTCGCAGGCACCACGCCCACCGACGACCCGATGCTGCGCGCGTGGCGGCTGAGCTACTACGCGGGACGCGCCGGGGATTTCGTCGTGTCGCCGCGGGAGAACTACCTCATGCGCGCGACCGGCACCACGCACGGATCGCCATATTCCTATGACGTGCGCGTCCCTGTGGTGCTGTTCGGATCGCGGATCCGTTCGGGTCAGTACCGATCAGGCCGCCAGTCCCGCCGACATCGCGCCAACGCTCGCGTCGCTCACGGGTATCGCGCTCAGCCAGACCAACGGCCGCGTGCTCGCCGAAGCCATCGTGCCGCCTTCGCGCTGACGCGCTTCGGCGGGCCAAGCCGCTGACAAACGCATGACGGAATTCTCCAAACGAGCCCTGCTAATCGTCAGCCGGATTCCGCCCGGCCGCGTGGCCACGTACGGTGACGTCGCGCGCATCGCGGGAAAGCCGCGGGCATCGCGCGCCGTCGGCAATCTCATGCGCGCCGCTGAAATGCCCGGCCTGCCGTACCACCGGGTGATCGCCGCGAACGGCCGGCTTGGCGGCTACGGAGCGAATCCTCAGCTCAAGGCGGCGCTGCTCGGCGCGGAGGGGATTGTCGTGCGCCGCGGACGGATCCTGGAGTTCCGGCGGGTGAGGTGGACGGCAGAGAAATCGGCAGACGTCAGGCCGAAGGCCAAGGGCCGCAGGCCGAAGTCGGAGGAAGGAAGGCTCAAGGCAAGAGGTAAAAGGTAAAAGGCCCAAGGCGAAAGGCCCAAGGCTCAAGTAAGGCAAATTCTCGGTGACGATCGAAGATGGACCGAGGAACCTAACGGGACGGGGCAACGTTCTCATTAAGTCAAGAACGCGATGAGCTGTCCGTCCCGCAAACCCCCGCTGTTTTATCCCGGTGGCTAGCCCTACTGCTCCCCTGCTCCGGGCGATATTGGCCAGCCTTGGGCCTTGGGCCTTTCGCCTTGCGCCTTCCGCCTATCGCCTTCGGCCTGCGGTCTTTGGCCTTCGGCCTATGGCCTATGGCCACTCTGTCCCCGGCAACGCTGGCTGCCCATCATGCCGTCTAACCCTTTGAAGCGAGCCGTGGAGGGGCCAGCGCTGAGCCCGTCAAAAGGGCCCGTTTTGAGCCCACGGATGGCCCATCCGGACATGGACCTCGCCGAACGGTGCCGCGCGAACGCGCCGGGCGCCTTCGAGGAGTTGTACCGGGCTCACGCGCCGCGCCTGTTCGGCGTGGCGTGCCGGCTCGTGGGGCGCGCGGAGGCGGAGGATCTTTTACAGGAGATCTTCCTGACCGCGCACCGGAAGCTGGCGCTGTTCAAGGGCGAGTCGTCGATTGGCACGTGGCTGTTCCGGCTGGCGACGAATCTGTGCCTCGATCATCTTCGCAGCCGGAACGCGCGCTTCGCCCAGCTGACCGACGCGTTCGACGACGCGGACGTTGCGGCCACGGGCGGCGCCGCCGGCGCGATTCTCGGCGTAGTGGATCGGCTCGACCTCGAGCGGGCGCTCGCGTCGCTGCCGGCCGGCTGCCGAACGGTGTTCGTGCTCCACGACGTCGAAGGGTGCGAGCACCGCGAGATTGGGGAGCTGCTTGGCATCTCGGACGGCACGTCGAAGTCGCAGTTGCACAAGGCCCGCATGCGCCTGCGAGCGGCGCTGGCCAGTGCGGCGGGCGCGGTGGGCGCGAGGAAGTCATGAAGGAGCCGGTGGACCGACGTCCCCGGACAGTGGCACATGTCTGCGTGTGTTGAGATTCAGCCGCGGCTGAGCGCGTTCATCGACGGGGCGCTGCCCGCGAGCGAACGCGCTGACGTCGCGCGGCACCTCGATCAGTGCGCCGCGTGCCGCGGCCTGGCGCGCGATCTGGAGCGGTTGCGGAGCACCGCGAACGAGCTCGGCCCGATCCAGCCACCCGATCACATCTGGCTCGAGATCGCCGGGCAGGTCCGCGCGGTCGGCGGTCCGGTGGCGCCGCCGGCCCCCGCGCCGGCGCGACGGCCGGCACTCTGGCAGTGGGTCGGCCTCGCCGCGATGCTCGTGATCGTGACGATGGCCGTCTACTTCGTGGTGCCGCGCGTGCGTGCCCGAACCGGGCAACGCCGGTCAGGACGCCGCCGTCAAAGCAGTCGCGGACGAGTTGAAGCTGGCGATGCAGCACTACGAAAACGCGATCACGCAGCTCGAAGCGCTCACCAAAGCGAACGACGGCGCGATCGATTCGGTGATCGCCGCGACGCTGCAGAAGAATCTCGCCGTGGTCGATCAGGCGATCGCGGAAAGCCGCGTGGCGCTCACGAACAATCCCGAAAGCGAGCCCGCGCGCGAAAGTCTCTTCGAAGCGCTGCGGCGCAAGGTCGGCGTGCTGCAGGCCACCGTGACGCTCATGAATCAGATGCGTCAGGGCAACCCCACCGGCGCGGCCGAGTCCGCGGCGGGGCTGGGACGGAAGTCGTCGTAAGCGGGACACGGCTGGCCCCGCCGAAGCCTTGGCGAAGGCGGGCGGGACGAAGTCCCCCGACCAAACATCGAGGTGATTCTGTGGTGAGACGGACGAAACAGACAACGACGGCGATCGCGGCCCTTGCACTGGTCTTTGGAGCCGGCCGCGCGGCACAGGCCCAGGACGTGCGCATCCAGGTGAACGACGTCCAGGTGGTGGTGCCCGTCGAAGTGATTCGCCAGGTGCAGCGCATCGTCGAAACGACGGTCGGCCCGCAGGTCCGCACGGAACTCCGCCACGTCGTGCGCGAGGTGATCGCCGAGGTCTCCTCGATTGGCCGTGAAGTCGGGCGCGACATCAGCCGCGAGGTCGAACGCGAATTCGGACGCGAGTCCTGGCAGCAGCGCGGCGCCGATCGCAACGAGGGCCGCAACCAGGATCGCGAGTTCCGCGTCGAGCAGATCGACAAGCAGACCAACAAGATCGCACTCGGCGCGAACGGCTCCCTCGAGCTGAAGAACATCTCGGGCGACATCATCGTGACGGCCGGCAATGGCCGCGAGGTCACGATGGACATCACCCGGCGGTCGCGCGGCCGGACGGACGCGGACGCGAAACTGGGGCTCGAACAGGTCAAGGTGGAAATCGATCACCGGGGCGATCGTGCGAATGTCGAGACCCGGTATCCCGAACAGCAGGGCCGGCAGCGGCTGCCCTACAGCGTTTCAGTCGCCTACGTCATCTCCGCTCCCGCCGGCACGCGCATGAACATCACCAATATCTCGGGTGACGTCACGGTGAAGGGCATGACGGGCGATCTGTCCCTGGACGTCGTGAGCGGCGACATCCAGGTCATCAATTCCACGCGCGTGATGAACGTGAAGAGCATCTCCGGCGACACGCTTCTCGCCGACGTTCAGAACGATGCCGTCCTCACCGTCGGTTCCGTCAGCGGCGATCTCACGCTGCAACGCGTCAAGGTCCGCCGGCTGGCGGTCAACGTGATCAGCGGCGACGTCGTGGCCACCGACGTCACCGCCGACGGCGTCGAGCTCAGGAGCATGTCCGGGTCGGTCGAGTACTCGGGCCCGCTCACCCGCAGCGGCCGGTACGATCTCCAGGCCCACAGCGGCGACGTCCGTCTCGTGATTACGGGAAATGTCGGGTTCGATCTGCGCGCGGAGACGTTTTCGGGACGGATTCAGTCCGATGCGGGCATCGATCTCAAGAACTCCACGAACACGCGGCGGTCCTTGCGTGGCACGGTGGGCGACGGCAGCGCGGTCGTCGTCGCGACCACCTTCAGCGGAAACGTCATCGTCTCGCGGCGCTAGCGCGGTCTCGTCCAGGCTGTCCCTCACACGTGCAAAGAGAAGGGGGACGGGTCTTGCTCGCGCAAGCGAGACCCGTCCCCCTTGGGTGCACGTCACCGACAGCCTGCTCGAGACCGCGCCTAGCGCCGCGAGACGAACTCAGAACTCAGAACTCAGAACTTTGGAATCTCGAACTCACCGAACCCGGTGGCTCTTCACGCACCGGATTTTTCAGTTCTGAGTTCAGAGTTCCAAGTTCAAAGTTTCTCTATGTCGCCGACGCCGGAAGATGCATCAGGTAGTGCGTGCCGCCCCGGTTGATCCAGACACGCACGTAGTCGTTGCCCTTGAGCAGTTCAACCTTGGCCGACCCGGACGCTGGCGGAGAATCTTTCACGACCGCGCCGATCTCGCTCGAGCTCAGGACAGTGCACAGCTCCTTGCCCTTCACTTCGTTGCCCTGCACGAACTCGCACCAGCGCGAGAGATCCGCCGTCTGTCCCACTTTGCCGGGGACACCTTCGCTCGCGAGCCGGACGGTGTAGGTGCCCGCGGGCAGCGGCTGGCCGTTGGCGGACACGCCTTTGGGAATCTTCACCGTCCCCAGGCTGGCCGCGGCCGCCTGCTTGGCCGGCTGAGCGGTGCCCGTAGCGGGTTGCGGTTTGGGCTGGCGATCGGCAGGTGTCGTGGGCTTGGTAGTCTGTGCACCGACGGCCACCGTCAGCATCAGCGCGACTGCCGCCGCGGACAGACCGGAGAACCCAATGCGTGTCATCTGAAGCCTCCTTCGAAGCCGGTAGAGGAACTCTTGCTACAAATGTACCAAGAAAGGCTCAAGGCCAAAAGGCTAAAAAGGCCAGGAGGCTTTCCCGGGGTGCCGGCCGGCGAGGTACTTTTTGACTCATCGGCTGGCCTTCTGACACTGCCTTTTCGCGAAGCGACGAGCACTTTTGCCCTGTCAGGCTTTCAGCCTCCTGGCCGTTAGCCTTTGGACCTTTCGGTCTTCCCGTCAGATCGCCATCAAATCGAACTGCTCATGGTGCAGCTGCTCGTCCGACCGGATCGTCACCGGCCGGCCGACGGACTGCTCGAGCTCGCGGAACACGCTCCGGCTTTCGTCCTTGAGCGCGCGCGCGATTTCGGGATTCACGCGGAGCACGAGGCTGTAGCCGTCGAGGTCGGAGCGCACCTTTTTGACCTCGGTCAGGATGTCGTAGCAGATCGTCGCGCTCGTCTTGATCGTGCCGGTGCCCGAGCAATACGGGCAGGGCTCCGTCAGCTGGCGCTCGAGGCTGCTCTTCACGCGCTTGCGGGTGATGATGATGAGGCCGAAGTCCGAGACCTGGACGGCCTTCGACGGCGCGCGGTCCTTGCGCAGCTCCTGCTCCACCGCCTGGGCCACTTTCTGGCGGTTCTTCTTCTCCTCCATGTCGATGAAGTCGAGCACGATGATCCCGCCGAGGTCGCGGAGCCGGATTTGCCGGATGATCTCGCGCACCGCCTCGAGGTTCGTCTTGACGATGGTGTCCTCGAGCCGGCCGGCCGATTTCTTGCCGACGTAGCGGCCGGTGTTGACGTCGATCGCCACGAGCGCTTCGGTCTGGTTGATGACGATGTAGCCGCCCGATTTGAGCCAGACCTTGCTGCGGAGCGCCTTGTCGATCTCGCCCTGGACGCCGTATTCGTCGAAGATCGGGTAGTCCTTCGCGTAGTGCTTCACCCGCCCGGCCATCGTCGGCATGATGCGGCTGACGAGCGAGGTCACCCGGCGGAATTCGGTATCGTCATCGAGCCGGATCGCGGTGTACTGCTCGGTCAGCAGGTCGCGCAGCAGCTTCGTGACGAGGCTCTCTTCCCGGAACAGCACCGCGGGCGTGCGTTCGCTTTCACGCCGCCGCTGGATCTCGGTCCAGACCTGCTGGAAGTACGTGAGGTCCGCGGTGATGTCGGCCTCGGGACGATTGGAGGCCGCGGTCCGGATGATGACGCCGCCCGGCAGCCCCGACTGCTCCCGGAAGCGCTGCACGATAGCGCGGAGCCGCCGGCGCTCGTCGCGCGAGTCGATCTTGCGTGAGACGCCGATGTGATCGACCGTCGGCATGTAGACGAGGAACCGTCCCGGCAGGCTGAGGTGCGACGTGATGCGCGCGCCTTTCGTGCCCAGGGGTTCCTTCACCACCTGGACGACGATTTCCTGGCCTTCTTTCAGAAGGTCTTCGATCTTGCCGGCGGGCGCCTGACGTTCCTGGCGTTCGGAACGGTCGCGATCGCGATCCCGCCCGCGGCGGACGCCAGCTGCCTGACCGCTCGCCCCGGCGGTCTGCGCGGCGGCGACGGCCTGCGCGGGCGCAGGCTCTTCGACTTGCGCGCCGCCGTTCGTGTCCGGCTCGTCGCCATTGGCGCCGATCGGCTCGGGCAGACCCGCGGCGATGCCGGGCTCGTCGTCCTCTTTCTCGAGGGCGTCTTCGGTGGGACTGATGACATCCGAGACGTACAGAAATGCGTCGCGCTCGAGGTCGAGGTCAACGAACGCCGACTGCATGCCCGGCAAGACCTTGGACACGCGGCCTTTGTAGATATTCCCGACCACTCCGCGCGAGTGCTCGCGCTCGATGAAGATCTCGACTACCTGATCGTCCTCGAGAATGGCCACTCGTGTTTCGTGGCTCGTCGAGGAGATGACCATCTCCTTGTTCATTCGCCTGACTCCAGCGAGCCGGCCGCGGTCCGTCGTGCGGCACACCCCGGACGAATCCGGCGCGCGTGCGAAGCCATCCGCACAGCAGCACCAGCCACGTCAGGAGCAGACCAGTCGAGAACACGCTCATGCCCGGCTCAAAATCCAATCAATTGGTAAACCGCCGCATTCTCACGTTGAGAATGAGGCCAAATCCGGCCATCGTCGCGACCAGCGACGACCCGCCATAGCTCATGAGCGGCAACGTCAGCCCTTTCACGGGGGCCAGCCCTGCCGACATGGTGATGTTGTACAACACCTGGAACGCGAAACCCGAGATGATTCCGACGACCAGAAACGCGCCGACGCGGTCCTTGGCCAGCTCGGCCGCGTCGAGGCTGCGCACGATGACGAACAGGTACAACCCGAGCGTGAACAGCACGCCCAGGAAGCCGTGCTCTTCGGCCAGCACGGAATAGACGAAGTCGTTGTGCGCGACGGGAAGGAACCCGTAGCCACCCTGGGTCCCTTTCCCGAAGCCCTTCCCCGTCAACCCGCCTGACCCGACGGTCACGCGCGCCTGTATCTGCTGGTACCCGTCCCCGCGAGGATCCTTCGACGGATCCAGAAACGTTTCGATGCGTTCTTTCTGATAATCCCTGAGTCCGTACATCCAGACGACCGGCGAGAGCAGCAGCGCGACGACGGAGGCGATCACCAGCCACCGCATGCGGATGCCCGCCATATACACGATGCCGAGAAACACCGGAATCAACGTGACGGCCGTACCGAGGTCCGGCTGTTTGTAGATGAGCAAGGCCGGCAGCCCGAGAATGGCGGCTCCCGCGACGAGCCCGGTGAGCCGCTTCGGACTGCGGTTGATGGCCCCGTAAAAGCCGGCGAGCGTGAGCGCGACGACGAGCCGCGCGAACTCGGATGGCTGGAGAGAAAAGCTTCCGAACGAGATCCAGCGTTTGGCGCCGCCGCGCGTGACGCCAAACGACAGCACGGCGAAGAGTCCCAGGATCAACGCGGCGTAGATGAAGATCGATCGCCTGGTGAGCGTGCCGTAGTCGACGAGCATGAACGCGAGCATCGCGACGATCGCGACCGGGAGCGCGTAGACCTGGGCCCAGAACTGCGCACTCGGCTGTTCGTTGCGGAAGTCGTACGTGACCGAATAGATGGTCCCGAGGCCGACGAGCGACAGCGCGACCACGGCGATGATCAACGGCCAGTCGATGTGGGCGGTCAGGCGGCGCTCGACAATCATCGCCCGCCCCTTCTTCCTGTTCCTGGCACTGCCGGCGCCCCGGTCTCTGCCGGGCTTGAGCCGCCCGGGCCGGCTCCTCTCCCGGTCGCCGGACGTGGTGTGGCAGCGCCCTCCCCGCGACCGCCGGTCGGCGGGCCCGCTTCCGGACCGGGGTTTCGAGGCTCTTCCGGAACGGGCTGGCCGATGGACGTCGGAATCGGTCTCGGCCACTCAGGCAGCGGCAGCCCGTCCTGCTTGGCGAAGAACGTCTCCATCGCGAACTTCGCAATCGGCGCGGCCGACGATCCGTGCTCGGCGTGTTCGGCGAAGACCACCCCTGCAACCTTCGGGTTGTCGCGCGGCGCGAAGAAGACGAACCAGCCGTGGTCGCGCAGGTCTCTCGTCGTGCGGCCAGCGGCGGCGCGGCCGCCGCTCAAAGAAATCACCTGCGCCGTGCCCGTCTTGCCCGAGACGTCCCGGCCCTCGATCTTCGCGCGGCCCCCGGTGCCATGCTCGTTCACGACCATCCAGAGCCCGTCGCGAACGGCCTGGAGGACCTGGGGCTTGATGTCGATCTTCGCTTTGGGTGCCGGCGTCGGCACGCGCTTCCACGTGCCGTTCTCGTCGACGGCACGAACCACATGCGGCGTGATGAGCGTGCCGCCGTTCGCGACGGTTGCCATCATCGTCGCGAGCGCGAGCGGCGTGATGGAGACGGCGCCCTGTCCGATCGACACCGACACCGTCTCACCCGGATACCACGGCTGCTTGCGCTCGCGCTGGCTCCATTCGGTCGAGGGCACGAGGCTGTCGATCTCGCCCGGAAGATCGATCCCCGTCTTTCCGACGAGGCCGAGCTTGACGGCGTACTCGTGGATCGTATCGATCTTCATCATGTCGCCCACGGTGTAGAAGTACACGTTGCACGACTGCTCGATCGCGTGGCGGAGATCGACGGTGCCGTGCCCTCCCTTCTTCCAGCATTGGAACGATCGGCCATAGAACGACTTGCTGCCAGGGCAGAACACGGTGAAGTTCGGCGTGATCACGCGCTCGCTGAGCGCCGCGACGGCCATGAGAATCTTGAACGTCGATCCGGGCGAATAGCGGCCGCGAATCAGGCGGTTGTCGAGCGGCTTCAGCGGGTCCCGGTTGAGCTCGGCCCACTTGGGGCCTTCGATGCCGGCGGCAAAGTCGTTCGGATCGTAGGCCGGCAGGCTCGTCATCGCGAGCACTTCGCCGGTGTTGGGATCCATCAGCACGGCGGCGCCGGCGAACTTGTTTTCTCTGAACCCTTGCTCCAGCGCGGCTTGGACGTCGGCGTCAATCGTCAGCTGCAATCGGCGGCCGTCGGTCGGCTTCTGGATGTCCAGTGTTTCGATTTCGCGCCCGGTGCTCGTGACGACGACGAACTTGTCGCCGTCCTTCCCCATCAGTTGGGCGTTGTAGACCTTTTCGACACCGGCCTGCCCGATGATCGCGCCCGCTTCAAGACCGGCGAACTCCGGCCGATCGATCTGAGACTCCTGGATCTCGCTGACGTACCCGAACAGATGCGCCGCCATGTGTTCGTACTTCCGAGTTGGCGTCGGCTGCAGAATGACTTCCGGTAGCTCGAGCTTGCGGGCGTGGACCGCGGCGATCTGCGCCGGGGACGCGTCGTCGATGACCGTGATGGGCCTGAAAATCGGATCGCGCCGGTGGCGATCCATGATCTCGCGGAATTTCGCTTCGTCTTCGTGCGTGACTTCGGCGAGCAGCTTGATGGTCTGATTCAGATTCCGGGTGCGTTCCCGGACGATCTGAATCGACAGCGCGGGCCGGTTGACGACGAGCGGATGGCCGTGCCGATCGAAGAGGATGCCGCGCGGCGCCGGCAGCGGAATCGTCCGCATCCGGTTGTTGGTCGCCATCTCGTCGTATTTCGCGTTCTGGACCACCTGCAGGACCCAGAAGCCGATGGCGAGCAGCATCATGCAGATGATCGTGGACGCGCGGAGCACGGCCAGCCGCGTCAACATGCTGCGACGATCTTCGAAGGCGCTGGGCGTCAGCATGGCGTTACCACTGCCGTCGGCTGAATGTCGATCGGCGGCTCATGCGGCCGCGCGACAGTGCGCTGGGGACGGCTTCGGCGGCAAGAAACAACATCAGGCCGCAGGCGGCGTTCACACCCGTCTCCCACAGCATAGCCGTCCACCAGACCTGGGGCCAGCGCTGGTCGATCAGGCCGTAAAACGTGAGCATCAGCAGCCGGTGCACGACGGTCGCGACCGCGAGCGGCAGAATCCGTGCGCGCGGACGCGTCAGCACGAACTGGACGCCGATCTGCCCCGTCACGTAGCCGACGAGCGTCTTCGCCAGCCCGCCGACGCCGACGATGCCGCCGGCGAGCGCGTCCTGCAGCAGGCCGCCCATGGTCCCCGCGAGCATGCCGGCCACCGGTCCCCACTGCAGCGCGGCGAACACGACGCCGACCAGCACCAGGTCGAACACGACGCGCCCGCCGATCATGTAGCGCGCGAACATCAACTGCAGCAGCACCGCTACGAGGACGGTCGCGATCACCGCGGTTGGTTTCACGACTTCTTGCCCCCGGGCTTCTCGACCGTCTTCGCGGGCCGCAGGATGACCAGCACGACTTCGAGGTGGCTGACGTCCACGGCCGGACGGACCGTGATGGTCCGCTGGGCGGAGTCGCCCTGTTCGGACTTCTCGACTTTCTCCACGACGCCGATGACGAAACCCGAGGGATAGATCTCGTCCAGCCCGGACGTCAGCACGCGCTCGCCGGGCTGCACATCAACCAGGTTCGGGATGTACTCGAGCCGGAGCGGCGGATCCTTCTCGCCGCCGATGACGACCCCGCCCACGCCGCTCTTCTCGAGCACCGCGCCGGCCGCGGCGTCCCGTCCCACGATGAGCTGCACGCGCGCGGCATGGGGCGCGAGCGGCCCGATCACGCGGCCGACGATGCCGCGGGAACCCACCACCGCCATGTTCGGTTCGACGCCGTCGGCAGAACCGCGATCGATCATCACTTGGAGCGAACCCGGCTGCGGATTGCCGGCGATGACGCGCGCCGCGAGCGTCGGGGCGGCGATGGTGCGCTGCAAGTTCAGCGCCTCCTCGAGCGAGCGCGCCCTGGCCGCCTGCGCCTGTTCCTGCTGGAGCTGAGCCTCGAGCTCGATCACCCGCTTACGTAATTGTTCGTTGTCGCGCTCGACGCCACGCAACGCGAAGTACTGATTCCAGCCGGATTTCACCCCGTCGGTCACCCCCGTCGTGGTCTGCTGAAACCGCGCGAACACGCCGAACGCCGCCGCCTCGATCAACGGAATCCCGCTCTTGGACTGCACCTGGGCGGAAATCACCAGGACATGCCCGAGCGAAATGAGGAGGAGGAGGGGGAAGGAGCCTCGGCGGAGCATGGGGGGCGGAACCTGTGTTTACCGGGGGTCAGGGCCCCGTCACTGACAAGGATATCGGACGGGAGGGGACGGGACTTTTTTCCACAGGTTTCCACAGGGAGGGGACAGACCTCGAAGGCGAGGTCTGTCCCCTCCCTGTGGAAACCTGTGGAAAAAAGTCCCGTCCCCTAATCCAGCGAAATCTTTCGCAATAACTCGAAATTCGCCAGCATCTTGCCGGCACCGAGCACGACGGTTGAAAGCGGGTCCTCGGCCATGGCGACCGGCAGGCCGGTCTCCTCCCGGAGCCGCTTATCGAGGTTCTTGAGAAGGGACCCGCCACCCGTGAGGACGATGCCCCGGTCCACGATGTCGGCGGAAAGCTCCGGCGGGGTGCGTTCGAGCGCCACACGGACAGCGTCAACGATGACGTTGACGGTCTCGGCGAGCGACTCGCGAATCTCCTCGTCCGTGATCGTGATGGTCTTGGGCACGCCCTCGATCAGGTGCCGCCCCTTGATCTCCATCGTCAGCCGATCGTCGAGCGGGAACGCGGAGCCGAGCTCCATCTTGATCGCCTCGGCCGTCCGTTCGCCGATCAGCAGGTTGTACGTCTTCTTGATGTACTGAATGATCGCGTCGTCCATCTCGTTGCCAGCGACGCGAATCGCCTTGCTGTAGACGATGCCCGCCAGCGAGATGACGGCGATGTCGGTCGTGCCGCCGCCGATGTCGACGACCATGTTGCCCGACGCTTCTTCGATCGGCATTCCCGCGCCGATGGCCGCGGCCATCGCTTCTTCGACGAGATAGACCTCGCTCGCTTTCGCGCGGTACGCGCTGTCTTTCACGGCGCGCTTTTCGACCTGCGTGATCTCGGACGGCACGCCGATGACAATGCGCGGCGCGATCCACATCGTGCGGTTATGCGCCTTCTTGATGAAGTGCGCGAGCATTTTTTCGGTGACTTCGAAGTCGGCGATGACGCCGTCCTTCATCGGCTTGATGGCGACGATGTTGCCGGGCGTCCGCCCGAGCATCTCCTTCGCTTCCTTGCCGACCGCCTCGATGCGTCCGGTGACTTTGTTGATGGCGACGATGGACGGCTCATTGACCACGATGCCGCGGCCGCGAGCGTAAACGCAGGTGTTAGCCGTGCCAAGATCGATCGCCAAATCGCTCGAAAAAACCGACAGCAGCGACCGAAGCTTCAACGCAACTCCTGTTCCTCATGCGGGACCGCCGTCCCGTCACTCTCCGTTCCCGCGATGTGGATGCCGTTCTTGCCGGTCACCTTCACCCGGTACATGGCCGCATCGGCGGCCTGGAGTAATCCCTCTGCTGTATCGGCAACATCGGGTAAGGTCGCTACCCCGATGGAAGCGGTAATTCGGTTCACGGCACCCCGGTCGGCGAGAAAACTATACCGCTGAATCCGCTCGCGCAGGCGCCGGGCCACGAACTGGGCTCCGTCTAAACCGGTCTCCGGCAACAGGATGGCGAACTCGTCACCTCCGAAGCGCGCCACGAGGTCGGTCTCCCGGGCGCTGCCGCGGATGATCGAGGCGGCTTCGATCAGCGCTCGGCTGCCCAGAAGGTGCCCGTGGACGTCGTTGATACGCTTGAAGCCGTCCAGGTCAATAAAAAGCAACGACAGGGGGGAGCCGTTCCGGATGGCGCGCTTCGTTTCCCGCCGGAGGGCCTCGTTCAGGAATCTCGAGTTATAGAGCTGGGTCAGGTCGTCGGTGACCGACAGGGCTTCGACCCGGGCCACCCTGAGGGCGTGGGCCAGGGCGTAGGCGGCCGGCTCGACCAGGAGGGTCAGGGCGTCCACCAGCTCGGGGGGAAGCGCCGGCATCCGGCGGGGCCTGCCGTGGTCGACCCCCACCAGGACGGCCACGACCGTACCCCCGACTACGAGCGGCCAGCCGATGACGGTGGCCTCGACCTGCCCCGCCTGACGGGGAGTCGCAGTCATTCGATCCGTGACGTAGGTGGTTGACCGGACGGCGGCCTTCCCGCTCCGGACCACGACGTCGCCCATCTGGGCAGCGGCCTCCTTGAGCGCAGGATCGACGCCGGGGTCCCCTTCGTCGATGCGCCGGACGAGGCCGTCGGCTTCGACGGCCATGATCGACCACTCGGTGAGCGGCAGCCAGTCGCTGACGCGCGAGACGACGGCATTGGCGACGCCGACCGGATCGGTCGACACGTTGACGGCGCGCATGAGCTCGCTCACGGCTTCGGTGCGCCGCGAGAGTTTGGTCAGCCGAGGCGCCGCCGCGTCGAAACGATCGGCGAGATCGACCACGGCCGGCAACGCGAGCGCGCGCTCGACATCGGCGAGACGAACGGGCACCGAGAGATGTTTGCGGAAGCCGAGCGTACGGGAGAGCTCGATCAGCGCGGGAGCCATCCCGCTGGTGTACGACGCGGCAGGCAGATTGCCGATGAGCGTGGCAATGCGTGTGTCGGCCGCGTCTTGAGGCGCGAGCTCCCACAACATGCCCGCGACGTCGCGGGGCATCGTCAGCGACGTGGCTTGCCACACCAGTACGAGCTCGACGCCAGGAACCTGGCGCAAGGGCGCCAGGTGCTCCTGTACGTCCTCGCTTCGATGAAAGACAGCAAGCCGAAGCACGGGCGTAGTCGGAGTCGTGGCTGGGGTGGCGGACTTCGGCTCTTGTGCTCCCGGCATGTCCCGGTAGTCAGCGATGGGTCCGACCGAACGGACAGACTATAACATGGCGCGATCGCCATTTCGGGCCGTGAATTCGGCGTTTTTCGCGATCAGGCGAAACGTTTCTGAAACCGTCTACCGCTTTGGATCCGCGGAGGGTGTACAAAGTCAGCCCGGCAACGGGTTCGATCCGATCATCGTGGCATAATTGTACTTTTACGCCTGTTAGGAGATTTCAGACGTGACGATGCTCGATCGGATGCGCCGCCACAAGAACTGGCTGAAGTTCAGCCTTGTCGCGGTGGTCGCAACCTTCATCCTGCTGTACATCCCGTCGTTCCTGAGCCCGACGGCCACCGGCGCGGCGCCTGGCGACGCGATTGCGACCGTGGACGGCCGCAAGATCACCGTCGACGCGTACCGGCGGGCGTATCAGACGCAGGTGCAGGCGCTGCGATCCGCCTACGGCGCGTCGGTGAACGAGCAGATGCTTCGTCAGCTCGGCATCGGTCAACGAGTCGTCCAGCAATTAGTCGACGAGGAAGCCGTGCTCTCCGAGGCGCGGCGGATCGGGATCTCGGTGAGCAACGCGGAACTGCGGGAACGGCTGCTGCGGCTGCCCGATTTCCAGGAGAACGGACAATTCGTCGGCGAAGCGCGATACCGCGCCGTGCTGCGGATGCAGCGTCCGCCGCGGACGCCGGCCGAGTTCGAGGAAGACCTTCGCAAGATGCTGACGATCGAGAAGCTGCAGGGCGCGGTGGCGGCATGGGTCCGGGTCACCGATGCCGAGGTTGACGAGGAGTACCGCCGCCGCAACGAAAAGGTGAAGCTGGATCTGGCGGTTTTCACGGCCAATCAGTTCCGGGCCGGCATCACGCCGACCGACGCGGAGCTCGAGGCGCAGTTCAAGGCCCATCCCGATACCTACCGGATCCCCGAAAAGCGCCGGGTCCGGTATCTCGCCCTCTCGTCGGAGGCGCTCCGGCCCCGGATGACGGTCACGCCGCAGGAAATCGAGGCCCGGTACAACCAGAACAGCCAGGCCTACTCCACCCCGGAGCAACTTCGGGCAAGCCACATCCTGTTCAAGCTGGAGGGCAAGGACGAGGCGGCGGTGAGGAAGCAGGCCGAGGCGGTCCTGGCCAAGGTCAAGGGCGGCGCCGACTTCGCCGCGCTGGCGAAGCAGTTCTCCGAGGACGACCAGAGCAAGGCGTCCGGCGGCGACCTCGACTTCTTCGGCCGCGGCGCGATGACCCAGGAATTCGAAGACGCGGCGTGGGCGCTCGAGGTGGGCAAGACGAGCGAGATCGTCAAGTCGCCGTTCGGCCTGCACATCATCAAGCTGACGGACAAAAAAGCGGCAACCACCAAGACGCTCGCCGAAGTCCGCAGCCAGCTCGAAGATCAAATCCGCTGGGAGAAGGCGCAAGCCGAGGCGCAGCGGATCGGCGACGAGATCGCCAAGGAGATCGATGATCCGGGCGATCTCGACACGGTCGCGAAAGCGCGCGGGCTCATGGTTGGCGACTCCGGCCTCTTCAGCCGCGAGGAACCGCTGGCCGGTCTCGGGTTCGCACCGGCCGTGACATCTGAAGCGTTCAGCATGGCGCAGGGCAAAGTGAGCGGCTTGCTGCGGACGAGCCAGGGTCTTGCGTTCATCGCGCTGGCCGAAATCAAACCGGCCTACGCGCCCCAGATTGCGGAAGTGAAGGACAAGGTCCGCGAAGACGTCGTGAAGCTCAAAGCCGTCGAGGTCGCGAAGACCCGCGCCGCGGCGATGGCGCAGGCCAAGGGCAATTTCGCGGCGGCCGCCAAGGCCGCGGGCGTCGAGGTCAAGACCACCGACCTCATCACGCGCGGCTCGGCGCTGCCCGAAATCGGTGTGTCGAGCGCCGTCGAGGACGCGGTGTTCGCGCTGAAGGCCGGAGAGATCTCTGCTCCCATTTCCACCGACAACGCGGTGGTCGTCGCGCGTGTCGCCGAGCGCCAGGACTTCGATCCAACCGAGCTGCAGAACGCTCGCGAAGGGATCCGCGGGGAGCTTCTCCAGGCGCGTCGCGGTCAGTTCTTCGCGGCCTATATGACCAAGGCCAAGTCGAAGATGCAGATCGAGTTCCAGCCGGAGGCGATAAAGACACTCCTGGGCGCTGGTTTCTGACGCCTGGATTCCCCGATAGATTGCAGATTGCTATCGTAAGAAGACGTTGGGCATCAGCGTCAACGGCTCGCCTCGCCTGAACCGGCCGAGCGTCAGGAACTCCATCGCGCGAAGGTCGGAACGGCCCGCCAGAACCTGCAGACCGGCCGCCATCGAGCTGCCGAATGGATTCGCGACCACCTCATAGATCGAGCGGCGTTGAGGATAGACCTCGAAACGGACGTCGCGGTTGGCGTCGAGCTTGGCGTGCTGCCGCGCGAGCTTGACCGCGACGTCGAGGCCGCCCAGCTCGTCCACGAGCCCGCGTTCATGGGCCTGACGGCCGGTCCAGACGCGGCCTTGCGCGAACGGATCGATCCGCGCCGCCGTGGACTTCCGGCCTTCGGCGACGCGCGACAGGAACAGCTCGTAGGTCGCCTGCATCTGCTCCTCGACCTTCGGGCGCTCGTCAGGGGTGAACGGACGGAGCGGGGAGTAGATCTCGGCGAACCGGCCGTCGCTCACCGAATCCGCGCCCATGCCAAGCTTGTCGAACGTGCCCTTGAGGACGAATTTGCCGGTCACCACGCCGATCGACCCCGTGATGGTGCCGGGCTGCGCGACGATGGCGTGCGCGGGCAGGGCGATGTAGTACCCCCCGGACGCGGCGACGTCTCCCATCGAGACGATCACCGGCTTCACGTCGCGCGCGAGCATCAGCTCCCGCCAGATGGCTTCGGACGCGATGGCGGATCCGCCGGGGCTGTCGATGCGCACGATGATGGCGCGGATGCCGGGGTCGACCCGCACCTTGCGCACCCACTGCACGAATGTCTCGGACCCCACGACCGATCCGCCGGGCGTGTCGAAGGTGCTCTTGCCGCTCGCGATCGCCCCGATGGCGTACAGGAGCGCCATGCGCACGGCTGGCGACTGCGAGGCGGCGCGAACGGAGGCGCCCTGGTAGTGCTCGGCTTCGAGCCGGCGCGTACCGCGCACCGGATCGCGGTCGTCGAGCTGGTCTTCGTATCCCAGCTCGTCCACCAGACCGGCGCGCTTGGCGGCGTCGGCGGTGAACGGGCCTGAATCGATGACGCGGCGGATGTCCTCCGCGGAGCGCTTGCGGCCGGCGGCGATCGCGCGCACGAGCTCCTCGTACCAGTCGCGGTTGAGCGACTGCGACATCTCCCGGTGCGCTGGTGTGAACCCTTTCTCGGTGAACGTGTTCGACGCCGTCTTGTACTCGCCGATGTGCAGCAGGTCGGGATAGACGCCGATCTTGTCGAACGTGCCGCGCAAGAAGACCTCGTAGGTCGCCAGACCCGCGAGGTCGAGCTGGCCGCCCGGCATCATGACGATGCGGTCCGCCGCCGACGCGAGGTAGTACTCCTGAGCGCCGCCGTACTCCAGAAACGCCGTGATGGGCTTGCCCGACGCGCGGAAACCGTCGAGCGCGCCTTTCAACTCCTGAAGCTGTCCCCAGAGTGCGCCTGACGCCTGCGGCATGACAACGAGCGTCTTCACGCGGCTGTCGACGGAGGCCTTGCGAATCGACTCGATCGTCTCGCGGAGCGTCGGCGGGGGTTGGACGAATTGCGTGAAAAGATCCGAGCGCTCGATCTCGCGCAACGGCGCTTCGACCTTGAGATAGAGGGCCGCGTTCGACGGCACGGGCCGCGGCGCGTTGCCGGCCATCGTCAGCACCACCATGGCGCCGATCGAGACCGACACGGCGATGAACAGCAGAATGACGACGACCAGGATTCCACGTCGGGCGGACAAAATGACGCTCCTGTTCGCAGTATAGCGAGAAAAACCCGAGTACGTCGGTTCCGCGGACCCGACGTACCCGTCGTACCCGATGTACCTGACGTACCGACAGGTTCTTTGGAGAGTCTCCCGCCTTCTAGCGTCCTTCTTCCATCGCCTTCCACATCTGCAGGTAAGCCTCGACGTTGTCCGCCCTCACGACGTCGACACCGGAATCGATGATGGGATTGGCGGGGCGCTTGCCGTTCACGATCTCATGGAGCAGCCGTACCGACTCGCCTCCCCAACCGAAGTATTTCTGGCCAAGCAGGACCTGGACCTTGCCGGCTTTGAGCAGGTCCGGCGCCGGCGGATTCGTGTCGAAGGAGATGAACTTCGTCTTCTTCGGATCGACAGGCGTGAGCGCGTTCGCCGTGAACACCGGCCAGCCGCCGACGGAGATCCAGGCGCCCAGGTTCGGATATCGGTTCGTCCCGGTCGCGATGAACTGCGCGCACTTGACGCTGTCTTCCTGGATGTCGAAGGTGTCGACGATCTTGATGCCGGGGAACTTCGCCAGCGCGTCCTTCGCGCCGTCGAGCCGTCGCTGCAGGTTGTTGGCGCCCGCGCTCGTGAGAAAAGCAATCGTGCCCTTGCCGTTCAGGAGCCGCGCGGCTTCTTCCCCCATGATCTGGCCGGACTTGTAGTCGTCGACGCCGTAGAACGCGATCCGCTTCGACTTGGGCGCGTCCGAGTCCCAGGTGACGACCGGAATGCCGGCAGCGATCGCGCGGTCGATCGTGCTGGTCAGGAAGTCGGCGTTCAGCACCGAGATAGCGATGCCATCGACCCTCTGCGCGATGAACGACTCGAGAATCTCCTTCTGCTTGAGCTCATCCGCGCGCTCGGGGCCGTGGTAAATGACCTCGACATTCCCCAATTCTTTGGCTTTCCGCTGCGCACCGACGTTCGCATAGCCAAAGACCGGAATGTCGAGCGCCTTCGGGATGAGCGCGAATCGAAGGGTCTTCTGAGCGGCTGGAGTCGTCTGACCGCCGCCTCCACAGGCCCAGGTGGCGATGGCAAGCAGCAGGATGAACGCACGTCTCATAAGAAGCATCTCCCAATCTGGGGAACGTCGAGATCGTCACGTCCCCAGATTCATTGGTCACCGGTGCCTTCGCGACAGCACCTGGTCCATCACCACAATCACAATGACCACCACGCCGACAATTAACCGATCGTAGAACGTGGCTCCCGGAATCTGCACCAGCGCGTTGCGCAGGACACCGAAAATCAACGCGCCTAGAACCGCCCCGGCCACGGACCCGCGGCCGCCCGCCAGGCTCGCGCCGCCCACCACGGCCGAGGCGATGATATCCAACTCGTATCCGGTCGCCAGATCGGCCTTGCCCTGGCCCTGAACGATGGCGAGGACGACGCCGGAAACGGCAGCGAGAAGACCGGAAAGCACATAGGCGGATGTCTTGACGCGGCTCACGGGAATGCCAGAAAAGAGCGCGGCCGTTTCGTTGCCGCCCACGGCGAACACCCCTCGTCCCCACTGGTACTGCGTGGTCAGCATCTGGAACAGCACCGCCAGAACGATCATCACGATCGGGCCCAGCCAGTCGATCGAGAGGCCCGCCACGTGCCAGTTGGAAGGCAGCTTGGCAGAGAGATCGAAAAAGCGCGCCTGCGTGACGATGAACGCGGTGCCGCGCCAGATGCCCATCACGCCGAGCGTCGCGATGAACGCGGGCAGACCAACCCGGACGATGAGCCAGGAGGACACGAGACCTGCCAGCGCGCCGACCAGGAGACCGGCGGCCGCGCTCGCCCAGAGCGGCCAGCCCGCCTCGACGAAGCAGTAGCCGGTCACGACGGTCGTGAGCGCGATGACGGCACCCGGCGAGAGATCCACGCCGCCGGAGATGATAACGATGGCGGCGCCGATCGCGGCGATGCCGTAGATCGATGAGTACTTGAAGATCAGCAGGAAGTTCTCTCTGGTGAAGAACGAGTGATCGCGGCCGGCCTCGGGCCAGAGATACCAGGTGAAGAACAGCACCTCTGCCAGCAGGATCGCGACCGTGCTGAACTCGCGCGCGTGCCAGAGACGTTTCATGAAGGTGTGTGCGCGGCGAGGCTCATGACCGCCTCCTCCGTCGCCTCCGAACCGGCCAGTTCGCCGCGCACGCGGCCCTGGCGCATCACGACGATCCGATCGGCCAGCGCGAGCACTTCCGGCAGATCGCTCGACACGATCAGGCACGCCATGCCCCGGGCGGCGTTGCCGCGGATGATGTTGTGAATCTCGAACTTCGCGCCGACGTCCACGCCCTTCGTCGGCTCGTCGAGCAGGAGCACGGCCGGCTCGGTCGCCAGCCACTTCCCTACGACAACCTTCTGCTGGTTGCCGCCGCTCAAAGCGTCCGGCGCCTGGCTCAGCGACGACGCCCGGATCGACAGTCTCTCGACCTGCGCCTGCGCGAGCGCGACTTCCCTGCGCTCGTCGAGGCGCAGGGCTCCCTCCTTCACGGTGCGCGGCATCGCCAGGTTGTGGCGCAGGTTCAGGTTGAAGAAGAGGCCGAGCCGCTGACGATCCTCTGGCACCAGCGCGACACCGGCGCGCGCCGCCTCGCGCGCCGAACGGAACGAGGCGGGACTGCCACGAACCGCGACGCTGCCAGCGTCAGCGTGTGCGAGCCCGAAAACGGTCTCCAGCAGCTCGGTACGGCCCGAACCGACGAGCCCGAAGAGGCCGACGATTTCACCCGGCCGCACGTCGAGTGACACGTTTTCAAAGCACGGCTTGCGCGAAAGGCCGCGAATCGCGAGCGCCGGGTGGCTCCCCCGCGCGGCGCCTTCACGGGCGACGCGTTCGGGCGGCTCGCGGCCGACCATGGCGCGCACCATCTCGTCCGGGGTCGTGTCCTGGCGTGAGAACGTGCCGACAAACGCGCCGTCGCGAAGTACGGTGATGCGATCGCACAACCGGAACACTTCAGGCAGCCTGTGCGACACGAACAGGAGCGTCACGCCGCGGGCCCTGAGGGCCGTGAGGACACGGAACAGGTGGTCGACTTCGGCATCGGTCAGCGAGGTCGTTGGCTCGTCGAGCACGAGCACCCGGCAGTCGAACGCCAGCGCGCGCGCGACCTGCACGAGCTGTGCATGCGCGGCCGAGATGTGCTCCATCCGCACGTCCGTCGGAATCGACAAGTGCAGGTCGTCGAGCAACGCCCGCGTTCGCGCATGCATCCCGGCCTCGTCCAGGCGACCCCACGGACGCGTGACTTCACGCCCGGCAAAGATGTTGGCGGCCACAGTCAGGTTCGGAAACGCCAGCCGTTCCTGGAAGACCATGCCGATGCCGCGGGCGAGCGCCTCGCGAGGCCCGCTGAAGTGCAGCGGCTCGCCTGCGAGATGGACCTCGCCGCGATCGGGCCTGACGATGCCCGCCAGGATCTTGAGGAGCGTCGACTTCCCGGCGCCGTTTTCGCCGATGCAGGCATGCGCCGCGCCGGCCTCCACAGCGAAGCTCACGCCGCGCAGGGCGCGGACCGCGCCAAACGACTTGTGCACGTCATGGAACTCGAGAAGCGCCATCGGGATCAGCCCGCGAATCGCCGCGGGCGCTGTCCCTTCACACCCGGGCGCAGGCGAAAAACGCCCCCCGCCATCGGTTGTCGCGCGCGCGCGACGTCCTTGAGCTCGATCCACGCGCTCGTGACGTACAGATCCCCGAGGTCCGATCCGCCGAAGGCCGGCTTGGTTGTCAGCGTCACCGGAAAGCGCACGACCTGATCGAGCCGGCCGTCCGGCGCATACCGGTGCACGGCCCCGCCCTTCCACAGGGCCACCCAGACGTGTCCGTCGGCATCGACCACGAGCCCGTCCGGCGCGCCCTGGTCTGGCGGGATCGTGACGAACGGGCGCCGGTTGCGAACCGTTCCAGCCTCGACGTCGAAGTCGAAACAATCGACGCGGCCGGTCGGCGTGTCGACGTAATACATGAGGCGATCGTCGGGACTCCAGTCGATGCCGTTCGATGTCGATACGCTCGTGAGGATGCGAGTCACCGAGCCGTCAGGATCGAGCCGATAAAGCGCGCCGCGGTCGCGCAACCCGCCCATGCCCATCGTCCCGGCCCAGAATCGCCCGCGGCTGTCCACGTTTCCGTCGTTCATGCGGTTCTTGGGCTGGTCTGCCTCGACCGTTGCCACCGGCGAGACGTCGCCTATCTCCGGATCGAGCCTCGAGAATCCGCTCTTGGTCGCGAGCACCCAATCGCCTCGTGTGGTCAGCGCCACGGCGCCAACGGGCTGGCCGGTCATGTGTATGCGGTCGGATTCCGTCGCCGGGTCGAACTCGTGAACGTGACCGCGCATGATGTCCACGAATAGCAGCCGCTGGCGCCGGTCGTCCCAGAGCGGCCCTTCACCGAGCTGAGCCTGGGCGTTGAGGACAAGTTCGGGGATCATCGACAACAGTCGTCGTCAAGTCGGGGTGGCCGCGTCACGTCCGTCTCTCCCATCCCTTCTCGAAGAGCTTGATTCGCCCGCCGGTCCGCGGATGCTTTGCACACGCGTCGTGATTCAACTTGAGGCCCAGCCCGGGGCGATCGGGCGCGACGAAGCAGCCGTCGACATCGATCCTCGGCGACTTATCGACCAGCTCGTGTACCCACGCGTCGGCGAAATCGTTGAAGTGCTCGAGCACCTTGTAGTTCGGCGTGGCCACGGCGAAATGCAGATTGGCCATCGTGCCCACCGGACCGCACACGTTGTGCGGCGCGAGGAGGAGTGAATAGGCGTCGGCCCACCCGGCGAGCCGTTTCATCGCCAGGAACCCGCCGAAATGCGTCAAATCGACCTGGACGATGTCGACGAGACCGCCTTCGATGAACCCGCGGATGTCTTCCATCGTGTGCGCGCGCTCGCCGGTGGCGATCGGAAGGTGCGTCGCGGCTCGCACGGTTCGATAGGCGGCGGGGTTTTCCGGCGGCGTCGGTTCTTCGATCCAGGCCGGATCGTACGGCTCGAGCAGCCGCGCCACGGCCGCCGCGGTCGAGGGCGTGAACCGGCCGTGCATCTCGACCATGATTTCGACGTCGGGTCCGACCGCCTCGCGCACGGCTGCGACGAGGGCGATGGCCCGCCGGCGCTCGGAGGCGGGCAGCTCCGCGCTGGCGTGGCCGAACGGGTCGAGCTTGATCGCACGATATCCGGCCGCGACGACCTTTCGGGCCAGCGCGCCGATCGCCGCCGGGTCGCGTTCAACCTGGTACCAGCCGTTCGCGTACGCGGGTACGCGGTCCCGAAACTTGCCGCCGAGGAGCTTCCAGATCGGCACGCCGAGCGACTGGCCGATGAGGTCCCAGCACGCCACGTCGAACGACGCGAGCGCCGACTGGGACACTTCGCCCGGCCGGTCATATTCGGCCCGCTGGATGTTCCACGCCAGCCGCTCGACGTCGAAGGGATCGGTCCCGATGACATGCCGGGGAGCAAGTTCGTCCAGGCACCCGAGGAGCGTGTCCGTCCGGCTCACCATCCGGACTTCACTGGTGCCGACGAGACCCGAATCGGTCTCGAGCTCGAGGAACACGAGCTCCCGCCAGGGCGTGCCGACAACGAGAGTACGAGCGGAAGAGATCTTCATATCAAGAACTGTGTGCTATTCACTCCCACCCCTTCGCCTCATAAGCGCTAACCCGATCTCCGCCCTCCGGACTCGTTCCTTCGACAGCGCGATCACCGTCGATTCGAGATGTGCGCCGCTCGGGTAAAGCGGTGGGGAGTTGCGGAGGCCGTATTTCAAGTAGACCGGCGCGGCGACGCGGACGACCTCGGAGGTCTCGTAGTGGCGCACGGCGCCGCCGAAGTCGTCGGGGCTCTCCATGTAGAAGTCGATCGCGGCGTCCACTGCCTGTCGGATCGCGGCGATCTGCGGGAGCGAAAGATCGACCGGAAGATTGATCGACGTCGCGCCGAGATCTTCCATCAGCCGTGCGGTGGCCGGGTTGGCGGCCGCCAGCGTGACGGAGATCTTGAGCACGAAATCTGCGGGCAGGTCGCCCGACCGCTTCATCTCGCCCAGGATCTGCAGCTGACCCAGATCCGCCACCAGAATCGATTTCAGACCGAGCTCAACGCCGTGCAGGACATCCTCGATGCCGTAGACGAGCTGGTCGGCGCCGCGAAGGGAGGACCCGATCACGCGGCCCGCGGTGGACGATGCCTGACTCCCCGTGTCCCAGTTCGCGCGCGGACCGACGAACAGGCACACCTCGATCCCATGCTCGGCGCCAAGCGCGAGCATCTCGCGGATTTCCTCGTCGGTCTGCAGCATGATGCCGCTGCCCTGACTGACACGATGGACACGAACCTTGCGCGCGGCCGCTTCGTCGATGACCGCGCGGAGGGCCTTCGGGCCTTCGCACGAGGGAATCTCGACCCGATACGCGGCGCCGTCCGGGAATCGTTTCGAGGACGTGGGAAGATCGTACGCGTCCCTTACCGGCAAATTGAGCGATCGGAGAATTGAGGTCGCAGTGGTCATGGCCGCTGGCAAGTGTCAAAAGCCGGTGTCTTGTTCATGTGTTCATGTCGAAAACTGAATACCCAACCCACAGTCGACCGCGATCGAAGCGCCCGTCATCGCCGACGCCTCATCGGACGCCACGAACACGACGACGTTGGCAATCTCCGCCGGCGTGGCAATGCGCCGCATGGGATGCGTCTTCATCACGCTGGCCTCGGCGGCGGCCGGGTCCGGCTGCAGCGCGAACCATTCCTCGACGAGGTGCGTGCGCGTCCATCCGGGTGAAACGGCGTTCACGCGAATCCCCGAGGCGGCATAGTCAAGTGCCAGGCTTCTCGTCAGCCCGACGACACCGGACTTGGCAGCGGCGTACGGAAACATCCCGGCGATGGTGAGCGAGGCGTGGATCGAGGCGATGTTCACGATCGAGCCCCGTCCCCGAGCTTTCATGCCGGGCAGCACGTGTTTGGCGCAGAGCCAGGCGCCCTTGAGATCGACGGCGAACACCGACTCCCACTGCGCCTCGGTCATCTGGATCGGATCGAAGTAGGCGTTGACGCCGGCGTTGTTGACGAGCACGTCGATTCGTCCGTATTTGCCGAGCACGTGCTCGACGCCGCGGACGACGTCCGCTTCAATCGTCACATCGGCGGCGACGAACTCGACGGGACCGGCTGCGGCGAGGTCGCGAACGGTCCGCGCCGCTTCGGCCGCGTCGACGTCGAAGAACGCGACGCTCGCGCCTTCCACCAGACACTTCTCGACGATCGCGCGCCCGATGCCGCGCGATCCGCCCGTGACGAGGGCCACCCGATCTGCAAGACGCCGCACGGGCCGATATCATATGCTGGAGCGTTTTCCAGATCTGCGTAGCGTGTTCCGAAGGCCGACCTTTGCGAGCGCCGCGAGGCAGGCTTGATCATGCTGCCTTGCGGCAAGCGGCGAGCGGGAGGCCGCAGGAACATGCTACGCGATCTCGAAACGCTCCGGGCGTTCGGCCGCGGCCGGAGAACCACTTCCCGGATTACGGAAGCGAGGTCAGGATGACGGGTCAGGGACTCCGCACGTGTGGGTTCGTCGTGGTGATAGCCGCGCTTGCGGGCGCGTGCGGGGGTGAGGAATCATCGCCCATCGTGCACAAGCAGCAGCCGCGGCCGCTCCTGACCACAGGCCCGCTCGGCACGAGCCCCGACGGGCAACCCGTCCAGCTCATCACCTTGCGCAATTCAGCCGGGATCGAGGTCCGGATCGTCACCTATGGCGGCACGATCCTGTCGCTGAAGACACCCGATCGCGCCGGCGCCATGGACGACATCGTCCTGGGCTTCGATACGCTGGAGCCGTACTTCGACCAATCGCCGTACTTCGGCTGCCTCATCGGCCGCTATTGCAACCGCATCGCGAAGGGCAAGTTCACGCTCGATGGCAAGACGTATACGCTCGCGACCAACAACCCGCCCAATCATCTTCACGGCGGCAAAAAGGGATGGGACAAGGTCGTCTGGACGCCGGCCGAGATCCAGAACGCCAACGGCGTCGGCGTCAAGCTGACGTACGTGAGCAAGGACGGCGAGGAAGGCTACCCGGGCACGGTCACGGCGAATGTCACGTACATGCTCACCGACAAGAACGAGCTGGTCGTCGATTATCAGGCGACCACCGACAAGCCGACGATCGTGAACCTGACGCATCACAGCTACTTCAACCTGGGGGGCGCGAAGACACCTGACATCCTCGGACACGAGCTCAGCATCCCGGCCGACCGGTACACGCCGGTGGACGCGACGCTGATTCCCACGGGCCAGCTCGCGCCCGTGGAGGGAACACCGTTCGATTTCCGCACGCCGACGAAAATCGGCGCGCGCATCAACGACGCCAATGAACAGCTGAAGCGCGGCCTCGGCTACGACCACAACTTCGTCCTGAACCGGCAGGGCGCCGACCTCGCGCTCGCCGCGCGGGTCGTCGAGCCGGTAACCGGCCGGACGATGGACATCTCGACCACCGAGCCTGCCATTCAGTTCTATTCCGGCAACTTTCTCGACGGGAAAATCACGGGCAAAGGCGGCCGAGTCTACGCGCATCGCTCGGGCTTCTGCCTGGAGCCCCAGCACTATCCCGATTCGCCGAACCAGCCGTCGTTTCCGCCGACGTCGTTGCGGCCGGGCGAGGAATATCGATCGAAGACGGTATTCGTCTTCGGCGTCGCGAAGTGACGGGCCATAGGCCGTAGGCCCTGGAGCGTTTTCCAGATCGGCGTGGCGTGTTCCGGAGCCCGACCTTTGCGAGCGCCGCGAGGCAGGCCCTTGGCCCGCCGTAGCCTCAGCGGAGGCGGCCAATCCCGCTGCCTTGCGGCAAGCGGCGAGCGGGAGGGCGCCGGAACACGCCACGCCGATCTGGAAAACGGAATAGCCCGACGAGCGGAGTGAAGCCCCCTCTACTCCGTCTTCGGGGCCGGCGGCGGCGCCGGCGGCCGCAACACCACGCCTTCCTGCGCCAGCCGGGCGTGAAGCCGCTTCATCAGCTCGTGCTTGATGAGGAATTGATCGGCGAACTCGCGCGCGCGAACGTTCACGCTGAACTTCACGCTGAGATCTGAAAACGTGTGATAGCGGACGACGGGTGGACTGTCCGGGACGCTGCCGGTCACGTCCTTGATGACGTCGCTCGCGACCTCCATGGCAACGCGCTCGACCAGCTCGAGGTCGCTCCCGTAGTCCACGCCCACGTCCAGGGCGACCAGCGCGTCCCGGGTCGGCAGACTGAAGTTGATGACGATGGCCTGCGCGAGCTTGCTGTTGGGAATGATGACGTAATGGCCCGCCATGGTCTGAAGCCGCGCCGAACGCCAATTGAAGTCGCGGATGAAACCCTCCGGTCCCGATTCGAGCCTCACGTAGTCGCCGATTCGCAGTTGACCGGCGATCGTGACGAAGATCCCGGCGAAGAGATTCGAGAGCGGCTCCTGAAGCGCCAGCGCCACCGCGAGGCCGCCGACCCCGAGAGCGGCCAGCGCCGGCCGGACGTCGACGTTGAGCCCATTCAGGATCGCGAGGAGACCGATGGTGACGACCAGAAAGCGGACGAGATTCTGCGTGAGGCCGGAGACCGGTACCGACGGCGACACCCGAGGGCCGTACGTCGCGACGAAGCGGGTCGCCACCGCAGCGACCAGCAGCGTCACCGACGCGATCGCGAGCGTCGAAATCGTTCGCGAGATGAGCGTCGCCCAGCGCGGCTGGATCGGCCAATAGTCGAGCGACAGCCAGAGACCGACGAGCAGGCTCCAGAACGGGATTCGCCGCTTGAGCTCGACCGCGAGGACGTCGTCCCAGTCGCGCCGCGTCTTGGTGGCCAGCCGGACGAGCCGCGACGCCAGGAACACCCGAATCGCGGTGCCAACGACAAACGCGAGGCCGATGGTGATGAGTGTCCAGACGAGCCTCGACACCCAGAGAGGCCACTGATCGAGAAGCGCGCTCACGCGCGGGTAGGGTACTGTAGAAAGCCTGCAACTTAGAACTCAGAACTGAGAACTCAGAACTGAGAACTGAAAACGTAAGGGTTCCGAGTTCCGTCAAGAGCGTACGAATGCACGTGTTAGACTTCGCGGAATTCCGTCGATTCCGAGGAGTCCCCTGATGCGTTCCCTCCAACGATCGCTCATCTGCGGCGCGGTGTTCGCGATCGCATTCTTCGGCGTGCCCGTCTCGACGTTCGTCGGGTTTGGCGGCGCCGTACTGGTCGGCGACGACGAAGTCTTCGTTGGCGAAGCCGCCAACCAGTTCCGGCCGGGGACGGTGTACGTCTACCGGCGCGGCGGGAGCGGCTGGCGGGACGCGGGCACGCTGACCGCGCCAACCGCCGTGGTCGGCGATCAGTTCGGGACGTCACTGGCCCTCGATGGCAACCGGCTCTTCGTCGGGAGCGGCGCGACCGCCGTGCACGTGTTCAGCAAACAGGGTTCCGCGTGGACGGCCTCGGGGTCGATCGCGGCCACCGCGGTGCCCGGCCAGGACGTCCGGTTCGGCCGTGGTCTCTCGGCGAGCGGCGACTGGCTGTTCGTCGGGCGCGAAGCGGCAGGTGGCGGACGTGGACGCGGGGCGGGTGGTGGTGGCGGCGGCGGCGGCCGAGGGGGCGACCCGCCGGCGGCGGCGCCCTCAGGCGCGGTGTATGTCTTCAAGCGCGATGCCGCGGGGCAATACGCGCACCACTCGACGCTGGTTTCCGGGGAAGCGATGAGCGCTGGCGACAACTTCGGCGTCTCGCTCTCCACTGCCGGCGGTCTTCTTCTGATTGGCGCGAGCGGACAGGCGAACCGCGCGGGCGTCGTGCATGAGTTCGGCCTCGACGCGGACGGAGCGTGGAAGCCGCAGCGGTCCTTCGCACCGCTCGGCATCCAGGGCGGCGAACAGTTTGGATCGAGCGTCTCCATCGCCGGCGAACAGGCGGTCGTCACCGCGCCGGGCGATGCTGGGGGCTACGGCGCGGCGTACGTCTTCCGTCGCGTCGCACAAACCGGTCGAGGCCGCGGCGCGGGTGCGGCCGCGCCTGCCGCAGGCGCGAACGTACCGGCGGGAGCGCCGGCCACGCCCGCGGCGGGACAACCCTCGGCGCCCGTGGGAAACTTCACCTGGGTCGAGCTCTCGCGCCTCGCCGCGCCGACCAGCTCGCGCACCGATCAGTTCGCGGCGGCCATCGCGAGCTCGGAGAGCGAAGTGTGGGTCGGCGCGCCACGCGCCGGCGGACCGGGGCGCGTCTTCGTGTTTCCGGGCAACGCGAGTGGCTTCCAGATCGACGGATTCAAAATTCTCGGACCGACCTGGACGGAAGCCGTGGCGGCCGGCGTCGCGGTGTCCGTACGTGGGAACGTCGCGGCCGTTGGCGCGACCGGCGTGAACCGCAACGCGGGCGGCGTGCTGATCTACGAGCGCGACACGTTCGGCGTCTGGCGCGAACAGCCGATGATCACCACGCCGACCCTCGATGAGCTGCCGGCCATTACCGGCGGCGAACGCCGCTGCAGCGGCGCCGGCAAAGTCGAGATGTTCGACTGCGGCGCCGCGGACCTGCTGTCGTTCCTGCCGCCGTCGAGGCTGACGCACGATGGCCACTACATCCCGATGAGCAGCCTGTGGGGGTGGACGGACACCCAGACCAAACAGGAATGGGCGCTGCTGGGGCGGCGGGATGGATCGACGTTCGTCGACATCACGAACCCGATGCGTCCCATCCCGGTCGCCGATCTGCTGATGACCGAAGGCGCGCGCGCCAGTTCCTGGCGCGAGATGAAGGTCTACAAGGACCACGCGTTCATCGTGTCGGACGGCGCCGGCCCGCACGGCATGCAGATCTTCGACCTCACCCGTCTGCGGACGATGAAACCGCAGCCGAACGGTCTGCCACAGAAGGTCGAGGCGGATTTCATCTACCGCAACGTCAACAGCGTCCACGACATCGTCATCAACGAAGAGAGCGGGTTTGCGTATCCGGTGGGCTCGAGCGGCGGCGGCACGACCTGCGGCGGCGGTCTCCACATGGTGGACATCAAGGATCCGAAGAACCCGACGTTCGTCGGCTGCTTCGCCGACACGGAAACGGGCCGGCAGCGGACCGGCTACATCCACGATGCGCAGTGCGTGAACTACAAGGGCCCGGACAAGCGCTACAAGGGTCACGAGATCTGCATCGGATCGAACGAGATCGCGATCAGCATTCAGGACGTCACGGACAAGAGCAAACCGAGGGTCATCTCCCGCGCGACGTATCCGAAAGTGGGTTACACGCACCAGGGCTGGCTGACCGAGGACCATCGCTACTTCTACCTGGACGACGAGACGGACGAGACGGGCAATATGGTCGAGAAGACGCGGACGCTGATCTTCGACTTCATCGACCTCGAAAACCCCAGGCTGGTCAAGGAACACATGGGCGTCGAGTCGTCGTCCGACCACAACCAGTACGTCAAAGGCGATCTCCTGTACCAGGCGAACTACCGGTCGGGCGTGCGGATTCTCAGCATCAAAGACCCGCTCAACCCGAAGGAAGTCGCGTTTTTCGACACCGATCCGTTCCGTCCGAACACGCCCGGCTTCAACGGCGCGTGGAACGTGTATCCGTTCTTCAAGAGCGGTACGATCATCGTGAGCAGCGTCGAACAGGGGCTGTTCATGATCAGGACGGCAGATAGATGAGTCCGAAACTGCTGGAACGCTTTATCGCAGTTCTAGCCTTTGCCGCAGTCGTCGGAGGGACGGTCGCGGTCGCAGGGGCCGGCTTCAGCCGGCCTGACCGAGAACAATCCGCCGATCTTCTCTACGTCTGCATTCAGGACGACGCGAAGATTGCGATCGTGGACATGGCGACGAAGGCGATCCTGCGGACGATTGACCTCACGACGCTGGGCTTCCCTGCCACCGCCAAGCCGCACTACGTCGTCGTCGAGCCCGACGGATCGCACTGGTACGTCTCGCTGATCGGCGCGAACCGGGTGGTCAAGTTCGATCGTCAGGGCATGGTCGCCGCCCAGTTCGAGATGGAGACGCCAGGCATGCTCGCGTTCGGCGACGAGGAGCGCCTGGTCGTGACGCGGTCGATGAGCGCCGTGAATCCGCCCAAACGGATCGCGGTGCTGCGGCGCACGACGATGCAGGGCGACGAACTGGACGTCCTGTTCGCCCGGCCCCACCCGGTGGCTGCGGCCAACGGGTATGCCTACACCGGCAGTCTCGGCGTGAACCAGATCGCCAGCATCCAGCTCGCCGAAGACAAAGTCGACGTGATGCCGATTGCGGGGCCTTCGCACTCGCTGGTGCAGTTCACGATTTCACCGGACCGGACGACGCTCGTCGGATCGACGGACGTCTCGGGCCAGCTCCTCGTGTTCAGCCTGGCACAACCGGCAAAACCGGCACTGGTGAAATCGATCGACGTCGGCAAGATGGCATTCGACCCCGTCTACACACCTGACGGGAGGTTCGTCTGGGTACCGGTCAAGGGCTCGAACGAGGTGGTCGTGATCGACGCGGGCAGCTGGAAAGAGGTCGCGCGAATCACGGGCGAGCCGTTCAAGCAGCCACACCAGGTCGTGTTTTCCGCGGACGGCGCGACGGCATTCGTGACCAACAACAACAAGATGGACCACATGGCCGATCCGGCGCATGCCGCCCACGCCGATCCCGCCCCCGGCGACGGCACGGCGTCGCTCGTCGTGATCGACGTCAAGACCCGCCGGATCGAGCAAGCGATCCCGCTCGGGAAGAATCTCACCGGGATGGGCACCCGGGCCCGGGAGAATTAACCACGAAGGACACGAAGTGCACGAAGGCAGTTCATCGACGAGCGCTTGCCAAGAGCTTCGTGAGGACAGCGTGATAGAAAGATCTTCCCCAAAACCTCTTCGTGTCCTTCGTGATCTTCGTGGTTCCTGCTCTTGGCGAGCGTTTTTGACAAGTGCTTTGGCGCTGGCGTTCCTGAGCTCGATCTCGACTTCGGCGGTGATTCAGACACCGGCCTTTGTCTCGTTCGAGCGATCCGTCGCACCGTTCGTCGTCGAGAAGGACAACGGCCAACCGTACGCGCTGCCCTTCCTCGGCGGCTACGACGTGCCGCGGCCACAGTTCGTCGATATCGACGGCGACGGCGACCACGACCTCTTCGTGCAGGAGTACTCGAACGCCGTCCAATACTTCGAGAACACCGGCACCGCCAAGGCTCCCAAGTACGAATGGCGTGCTGATCGGTATCAGAATCTCGAAATCGGTGAGTGGTACCGCTTCGTCGATCTCGACGCGGATGGCGACGTCGATCTGCTTTCGGAGCTGCCGTTCAGCCACGTGCGCCACTACCGCAACGCGGGCAGCCGGACCGAGCCACGATTCGAGTACGTCGGTCCGCTCAAGGACACCGACGATCAGAACATTTTTCTCGATCGACAGAACATCCCCGCGTTCGTGGACCTCGACTGCGACAAGCGACTGGACATGTTCGTCGGCCGTGTCGAGGGCACGGTCGCCCGGTACGAAGCCGAGGCGCCGGGCGGCAACCGCTTCGCGTTCATCCAGGAGCAGTTCGAGGGCATCGAGATCATTGGACGGATCGGAAATGACCGGCCGTCAATGAGGCACGGCGCCAACGCGCTCGCCTTTGCCGACTTCGACGGCGACCAGGATCAGGACCTGTTCTGGGGCGATTTCTTCGAGCCGGGCATGCTCCTCATCGAGAACATCGGCCGCACGTGCAGCACGCCGTCCTTCCAGGTCGATCCCGTGCCGCTGCCGTACGCATCCTCCCTGCGCACGAGCGGCTACAACGCACCGTCGGCCCTCGACCTCGATTTCGACGGCGATCTCGATTTCCTGATGGGCGTGCTCGGCGGGGCGTTCAACCCGGTCACGACGGCGGCCGACAACTTCTACCACTGGGAGCGGACCGCGCCGGATCGCTTCGAGCTGCGGACCACACGTTTCCTCGACACGATCGATCTCGGCAGCGACACGATCCCCGCGCTCGCGGACATCGACGGCGACGGGGATCTCGATCTCGCGGCGGGAGGCAAGGTGGACGCGGCGGCGGGCGATTCCGGGCGGCTCACGATCTTCACGAATACCGGCACCAAGACGGCGCCCGCCTTCCGCCAGGTGGAATCAATCAAGCTCGGCGACGTGTATCACCTCGCGCCGGCGTTCGGCGACCTGGATGGCGACGGCGACGTGGACCTGCTGCTCGGCACGTGGAATCACGACGTGCTGTGTTTCCGGAACAGCGGCGCCTCAGGGCCTGGGCGGTGGGTGGCTGACGAAGGGGCCACCATCCGGCCGCCGCGCGCGAGTCATTCGACGCCGGCGCTCGGCGACATCGACGGCGACCGCGATCTCGATCTGTTCGTCGGTCAGGCCAACGGCAGCGTGCTGTTCTACCGGAACACCGGCACGCCGAAAGCGGCGCGGTTCGAGCTGGCGACCGACAAGCTCGACAGCCTGCGCGGCGGACGGCGCAGCGTGCCGGCGCTTGCGGACATCGACCGCGACGGGCGTCTCGATCTCATCGTCGGCCGCGAGGCAGGTGTCGTGTCGATCTATCGAAACACGGGCTCGGGTGCGACGGTTGCATTTACCGAGGTCAAGGACATCGTGGTTGCACTTCCACCCGGGGCGGCGCCCGCGATGGCGGATCTCAATGGCGACGGCGTTCCTGATTTGATTTCGGGAACCGCGAGCGGCGGTTTGTTGTTCTATCGAGGGAAGTAGCGGGGCTGGTCACATCCCGGCCAGCTTTGCGTACACCGCCCGCGCCTGATCGATCTCCTTCTTGAACGCGTCGCGTTCCGCGTCCGATCGCCAGTTCGACTTGGCGATGCGCGCCCAGATCGCGTCGACCACGCCGGCAAGAAACTTTGCGTCGTCTTTCGAGACCCACGGCGTGCCGCCGCGCACGACGTAGACGGGCGTGGTGTGCGCGAAGGCGTAGCTATCGGCAATGTATTTCGAGGCCGGACCGACGACGCGCGCCGCGATCCAGCCGCCGTCCGGCATCGGCAGGACCTCGTCGAAGTCGATTGCGTTTGGAACGGCCGACCGGATGCTCGGAGCGCGTGTGGCCAACACCTTGCCGTTGACGAGGATCTCGAGCCCCTCGATCGGTGCGATCGAGTGTACCGTCGCCTGCACGCGCACGCGCGCGTCGGCGCCGGCCGGCAAGCGGATCTCGCTGCCCGGATCGCGTCCCTCCACGCTGAACACCACGAGCGGTCCGGTCGTGCCGAACGTCCGTCCGGCCTTGACCGCCGCCACCCAGGACGCGACCGTCAGCCGTCCGTCAACTTTCGCGTACGTGCGGTCGGTCCCGGGCGGGGGATCGCGCCAGACGTCCGGAAAGTTGTCCGTGCCGCCCGTCGCGGCAATCCGGAAGCCGCAGTTGAGCAACTTGTAGTACATCTCCGCCGACGCCCGCTCGTCGGAGTACAGGCTGACGACATCGTAGAAGTCGCCTTTGCCGAGCGCGACATCTAGCGGAATCAGCGAGCCCGCCCAGCCATTCGGATTCGGCGACGCGTTTGTGTACGGGTGCATGAATCCCGCGATGCCGCCCTGCGCCCGCGCGCCGTCGAGGTACGGCATGTCGCTCGCGACTTGCTCGTAGGGCGTGTTGTTGGCGCCGCCGGTCAGCGGCAGGATGAACCGGCTGACGCCGAGCATGCCGATGTGGCCGAGCGATCCGCGGAACTCCTCGGCGAACTGCATGATGTGCGTCGCCGTCGAAAGCGGATGCGGCTCGCCGGTCAGGTCCGCCCAGCGCCCCATCAACCGCGTGCCGTCCATGTGAATCAGGACGTTCGAGACGTGCAGGTCTTCGCCGAGCGACTGGTCGAAGAGCGTTCGGTGCGTCAGCCCGAAGCGGCCCTGGTGCAGATCGTGCGCATGCGTATCGCCTGAATACCAGCCGAGCGATGGCAGGTCGACCAGGCGCTTGAGGTTGGCGGTGACGTCGACCGGTGCGGTGGCGGCGGGTCGCACGTCGACGACCACCGTTGCCGGCCTGAACTCGAATCCCCGCAGCACCTCGATCTCCAGCCGGCCGGCCGGGACCTCGACCTCGAACTGTCCGGTCGTGTGGAAGTAATGCGTCTCACTGACCGCGATCACGCGCGCGAACCCGTCGTCGGGCGCATACGAGCGACCGTCGGCCGCAACGAGTTGCACGCGAGCGGGAGTGGGCCGGCCATCAGGGTCGAGAACACGGCCGCGGACACGGCCGGTCGGCAGGCGAGCGCGGCGCGACGCGATCGTCACGCGACGCCAGGACGACACCGGCCCCCCACCGGCGGGAGCGACGTAGAGGGCCATCGGACCCGCGCGGTTCGAGATGAACGCGAACGACGATCCGTCGGGCGAGGGCGCGGGTGAAAACTCCCCCATGCCGTCGTTCGTCACCACGACCGGATTCCCGCCGTCAGACGCGACGAGGGCGACGTCGTTCGAGCCCATCTCGTCCGATCCAAAGAGAAACGACCGGCCGTCCGGCGTCCACTTCGGCCGCATCCGGTACTCGGATTCTTCGTAGTGCACGAGCGTTCCCGCCTGCGCGGGCTCTGCCGCTGATTCAGCCGCCGCCGGCGCGGGCGCCGAGAGCGAAGCCGTCGGCCTCGTCCAGATCCCGCCGGTGCCGAGCTTGCCACCGACCGGGCTCACGTAGGCGAGCGTGCGGCCGTCAGGCGAGACCGCCGGCTGGATCTGATCGCCGTTGGCCGCGATCGCCGGCGTGATGGACTTGTCCGCGATCCGAAGCCTGAAGATGTCGAACCCGCGCCCGCGGCCAACGAAGTACAGGTCCTGACCGTCGCGGCTCCAAACCGGCTGAAGCTCCACCTCCGGCGCCGTCGTGAGCCGCGTGACCGTCCCGCCTTCGGCCGGGACGACGCCGATGTCGAGGTTGCCGCCGGTGTCGATCGTCATCGCGATCGACCGGCCGTCGGGACTCCAGTCCGGTTCGAAGTGGTACCACGGCCCCTGCGTCAGCGCGATGGCCTCACCGCCCTCGGCCGGAACTTTCCAGATGTCGCCTTGCATCGAAAACGCGATCCATTTCCCGTCCGGACTCCACGACGGCTCCGACGGACCGGTGGTGACTTCAGGAAACAGATGACGCTCGACGCGATCGGAGAATCCAAATCTCGACGGACCCGCGATCGGGCTCGTCGCCGCCGCGAGTGTTAGGATCGCGGCGATACCTATGCGACGTCTCTCGTGTGCGCTCGCGTGCATCATGGCTCTTGGGGGCGGGTCCGCACAGGTCAATCGCGCGCTGCTCCTGAATCCGGATGCCCCCGAGTTTCACGCGCCGGCTCCGGCCGTTTCGCACCTGGCGCTCGACACCAGCCGCGGCACCGTCATCATCGAGGTCATCCGCGACTGGGGCCCGCGAGGCGCCGATCGGTTCTACAACCTCGCCCGGGACGGATATTACGACGAGAACCGTTTTTTCCGCGTGAACCCTGGACGGTGGACCCAGTTCGGCGTCAACGGCGATCCGGCGATCGCCAAGGCCTGGCGCAACAGGACGTTTCCGGACGATCCGTTCAAAGAATCGAACGTCCGCGGCACTGTCGCGTTTGCCTTTGCCGTGCCCAACGGGCGGACGACGCAGATCTTCTTCAACCTGGGGGACAACCGACCGACGCACGATCCGCCGAGCAAGGATGTGTTCGTGCCGTTCGGCCGCGTGATCACCGGCATGGACATCGTCGACAGCTTCAACGCGGAGTATCGCGAGGGGCCCGGCGGCATCCGGGCCGGCAAGCAGGATCCGTTCTTCGAGGGCGGCAACGCGTGGCTGCTGAAAGAGTTTCCGAGGCTGGACTACATCAAGAAAGTGGGGATCGTCACGCACTGAAGAGCAAAAACCGGGTCTGGTAAGCACATGTCGCGCTTTTCAGTTCCGCGAACCGACATGCGCTTCTCTCAGCGCTTTTGCAAATCTCCGAACTCCGCCAGTAGCCAGACATTCGGATCGAGCACGACGTTCACCGGAGCCTGGTCGGCAGCAATGGTAAACGTCGCGGTGCGGTCGGTGAGTGTCACCTTCTCGATGGCTCGCGGCGGCACGCCGGCCGGCGTGACCAGCTCGATTTCCATCGGCAGGCGGAACGGCTCGCCGGCCTGCGTCTGCGCCAGCGTGATTTCAATCTGCTTCCGCTCGGCGTTGTAGCGCCATGAGCCCTCGATTTTTGGCACGCCGCTGCGATTCAGCCACTGCGTGAAAAACCAGCGCAGATCCTGCCCGGAGGCCTGCTCCATCACCTGCCGGAAGTCGTCAGTGGACGCGTTCGCGTTCATGTACCGGCGGTAGTAGTTACGGATGCCCGTCCAGAAGGTCTCCGTGCCGATGAGGCCTCGGAGCATGTGGAGCGTCCAGCCGCCCTTCTGATAGACGAAGTTGTTCAGGACGCGCTGGGTCTTCTCATCGAGATTGCGATGGACGACGGGCGTGTTTGGCGACGACTGCTCGAGCCGCAGGACGGTCCTTCGGCTGGCCTGCACGCCTTGCACAAACGCCTCACGTCCGCGCGAGTATTCCGTGAACAGCAGCGTGAAGTACGTCGCAAAGCCCTCGCTCAGCCAGACGTCGTCCCAGTCTTTTTCGGTGACGGCGTCGCCGAACCACTGGTGCGCGGTCTCGTGGACGACGGGACCGTTGCCGCCGGTGACGCCTTTCTCGCCGTAGAAGATATTCGACGCGTGCTCGGTGCCGCCGCCGAGGCCGGCGGCCTGGACGTGCGCGAGTTTCTCGTAGGCGTACGGACCGACGTTCCGAACGAAGAACTCGAAGCACGCCCGGGCGTCCCGATCGAAGAGCGCATACCCGCGCTCGACGTCCTGCGGGAACACCCAATACTGCATCGGCACGCCCTGGAACATGCCCGCGTGCTTGACCGCGAACCGCGCGACGCCCAGCGCGTACAGCCAGGACGCGATCGGCACGGACTGACGCCAGTGCGTCCGGCGCAGCCCGTTCGGCAAATCCAGCTGCTCAACGAGTGCGCCGTTGGCCACGACTTGATACGTCGAGGAGGTCGTCACGATGAACTCGCCCGTCGCCTTGTCGTACGGATGGTCGATCATCGGGAGCCATTGCCGCGCCTGATTCGACCAGTTCTCACTGAAGGCCGTCGGCTCGCCGTGGATGTTCTTGATGAGGCGAAGTCCGTTGGCCGGCACGCCCTGGTACTGCACGTCGAAGGACACTTCCTCGCCGGTGGCCGGCGGCTGCGCCAGCGTGAAAGTCAATCGGTTGCCCTGATGCGTAAATGGCGCCGGTTGACCGCCGCGCGTCACGGCTTTTACCGTCATCCCCTTGCCGTCCGCGGTGGGACTCGCGAAATCGAGCCAGGCTTCGCGCACGTTCGCGGTCACGAATTTGAGGCGGACGGTCGCCTCACCGCGAATCTCCGGGCTCGCATCCGTCATCAAGCCGAGCCGGAAGACGTAGTGCAGTGCGTCGACGCCCGTCTGGCGCGGATACGTGTCGGCCCACAAGGCGGTTCCGGCAGGTGCCGCGATGCCCGCGGCGGCGACGGCGGCCAAGGCAAGGCTCATGGTTTTCATGACGTGACCTCGTCTTACTCCGCCCTCAAGGCAGTTACGGGATCGACCTTGGTCGCCCGTCGTGCAGCCAGCCCCGCAGCCACAAAGACAAGTATGGCGAGGAGGATTACCGCGCCTCCGACTGCCGTGGGGTCGAGCGGCGCGACCCGGAACAGGCGGGACGCAAGCAGCCGTGCAACCATCCAGTAACCGGCAAGACCAACGAGACTCCCCCCGACGGCCGTCGTGGCTACTCCGGAACCTGCGTTGCGAATCACGGCCCACGGTGAGGCACCCATTGCGAGCCGCACACCGAACTCACGCGTACGTTCGCTCACGCTGTACGCAGTCATCGCGTACACACCGCTGAAGCCGAGCAGGGTCGCGGCAATCGCGACGGTGGCGAGCAGTTGAGTCAACGCACGGTCTTCCGGAATCAGACGCTCGACCTCATCAGTCAGCGTGCCAGCGTCTACGAGCGGCAGACGCGGCTCGACCTCATGCATCGCCTGATAGACGCGGGCCTGCACAACACTGAGTGCCGAGGAAGCCCGGACGAAAATCCTCGAAAACACGAACGGCCCGTCCGTGGGTTCGTAGACCACCATTGCCGGGTCAGGCTTTCGCAACGTGAACGTCGTCCTGGTATCGCCCGCGACGCCGACAACTGTCACTTCCCGGACGCCTACGGCTATTTGGCGGCCAACGGCCCGCTGGTCACCGAAAAGCACCCGAGCCAGCGAGTTATTGAGGATGACCGACCTGCCGGGCGCGGTAGCCGGCGCCCTCGTTTCGGATTCGTCGAACGTTCGGCCGGCGAGCAGCGGAATGCCGAGCGCCTTGAAATAGTCCGACGACACAGTGATTCTCTCGACGCGCACGGGGACCTGAGGAAGCCCAATCCCGAGGCTCACCCGTCCCTCATTGCGGCCGCTCTGAAAAAACGGCGACGGGTTCGCTGTTCCCACGGCGCCAACTTCAGCGGTGTTCTGAAGCCGTTCGACGACTCGCGTCAACACCGTCGTGGCCTCAGTTCCGCGCAGGTTGATGAGTCCGGGGTGGAATGTGAAGCTGAACACGCGCTCGGGGGTCATGCCGAGATCGATTGCCCGGAGATTCCAGAGCGACTGCACGAGCACGCCGGCAGTAGCCATCAGCACGAGAGACAGCGCGACTTGTAGCGCAACCAACGCACGACGCAGGCGTTGCGATCCGGTCGCGAGTCGGGAGGCTTGTTGCAAGACCGTTCGCAGATCGACCCGCGTGGCCGAAACGATGGGCGCCAGCGCAAAAACGATCACAGTGATCGCGCCGCTCGCGCTGGCGAAAAGGACGACCCGCCAGTCAAGGCTGACCTCACTCAGCGCGCCTGTCGACTCGAATAGTTGAACCCCCTCGAGCATCCGCGCAACGACCGCGGTGACGACCAGGCCGGTGCCGACCGCTAAGCAAGCCAGCGTGACGGCTTCCGCGAGGAGCAATCGCATCAGGCGGCCGCGTGACGCGCCGATCGCGGCGCGGAGGACCAGATCCTGCCGTCGCCGCGCGGTACGAGCGAGGAGAAGATTTCCAGCATTCGCACATGCCAGCAACGTCAGCAGGCTGGCGATCCCGAGGACAAATGAAAAGGACACATCAAGCCTGAGCGGCGCGATCGGCCCCCGCCGAAGACCCGCATAGACCCACGGCACCATTTCAGAGCGTCTGGCGTCGAGTGTCGGCCGCAGCGGCGCGTACACCTCGCGCAGCCGGGACTCGATGGCTGTCGTTGACCTGTCTGGCTCTGCACGGCCGACGAATAGCGCTACAGGCCCGGCCGGTTCGGTCTGCGGAAGCCAGACGTCGACGGTGTTGTCGGCGCTCTTGCCCCACCCGCGGTAGTCATCGACGACGCCAACGATGCTGAACGGAGTGCCGTTCACGCCGATCGCTCGTCCAAGGACATCCCTCGTGCCGCCGAATTCACGGCGCCAGAGCACCTCGCTGATGAGCGCGACGGCGTGTCCGGCCTCACTCGTTTCCCGATTCGTGAGCAGCCTCCCCAGCCGCGCGCGGACGCCAAGCGTCTCGAGGTACTGCGGCGCGACATACTCCATTCCGAGCAGCCGAGGATCTTCGCCGGATCGCACGACGACAGGAGACGGCCTTCCGCCGCGCCACACACCAACTGAGCGCAACCCGGTGTCCGCGGACGAGAAAAGCGCCATCGCCTCGAAAGGACCGGACGCCCACATTCTGGATCCACCTTCGGGCTGAAACGCGACCGACACGAGCTCCTCCGGCGCGCGCACACCCGGCGTCGGCCGGAACACGAGATGGTTGAATACGGCGTAAACAGTCGTCGTCGCCGCGATGCCGAGAGCGAGCGTCAGGACGATGGCCGCACTCGACCACGGTTCCCGGCTGATCACGCGGAAAGCGGCGGGGATTCTCACGGCGTCGATACTATTGGGTATTATTCGCGTAGTTGCGTCGTTCCGCGCGTGCGAAATCGCGGCGGCGTAGGATTGACTCACTTCCATGCCTACGCGGACCCGAGGCGTCGTGCTCGCCGCGGCGCTTGGCCTCTCGCTCGCGGGCCCGGCCACGCGTCAATTCGACGGGGTGACGATTCACGCAGATACCGCCGTGACGCTCGGCCCGATGACTCCCCTCTGGGCCTGGTTCGGCCACGACGAGCCGAACTACACGTACGCGCCGAATGGCAGGAAGCTGCTCTCGGAGATTGCCGCCGCGAGTCCTGTCCCGGTGTACGTTCGAACGCACAACCTGCTGACGACGGGCGATGGCAAGGCGGCTTTGAAGTGGGGCTCGACCAACGCGTACACCGAGGACGCGAACGGCCGGCCGGTGTATGACTGGACGATCGTCGATCGCATCATCGACACGTATCTCGAACGCCGGATGAAGCCGCTCGTCGAGATCGGGTTCATGCCACAGGCGCTCTCGACGAACCCCGAACCCTATCGGCACTTCTGGAAGCCGGGTGACAACTACAACGACATCTACACCGGCTGGTCGTACCCGCCGAAGGACTACGGCAAATGGCGCGAGCTCATCTATCAGTGGGTGCGCCACTCGGTCGCGAAGTACGGCCAGCGGGAGGTGGAGAGCTGGTGGTGGGAGGTGTGGAACGAGCCCGACATCGGCTACTGGCATGGCACACCCGATGAGTATCTGAAGCTCTACGACTACGCCGCCGACGGGCTCAAGCGCGCGCTGCCGACCGCGCGAATCGGAGGCCCGCACGTCACCGGCCCGAACGGCGCGCGCACCCAGCAGATCCTGCGCGATTTCATCGAGCACTGCCTCCGCGGCACGAACTACGCGACGGGCAGGACGGGCTCGCCGCTCGACTACGTCGGGTTCCACGCGAAAGGCGCCCCGCGGGTGATGCCGGAGGGCCACGTGCGGATGAGCGTCAGCAATCAGCTGCGCGCGATCGCCAACGGCGCGAGCATCGTGGCCTCGTTTCCCGAGCTGAAGAACACGCCCATCATCATCGGCGAATCCGATCCGGAGGGCTGCGCCGCGTGCCCGGTGCGGACGAATCCGTCGAATGCCTATCGCAACGGGACGATGTACTCGAGCTACACGGCCGAGCAGATCGCCCGAACCTACGAGCTCGCGGATCTGCACCGCGTCAATCTCATCGGGAGCGTCACGTGGGCGTTCCTGTTCGAGGACCAGCCGTACTTCGACGGCTTCCGGGATCTGGCGACCAACGGCATCGACAAGCCGGTGCTGAACGTGTTTCGCATGCTCGGGCAGATGACCGGCAATCGTGTCAAGGTCGAGAGCTCTGGCGGGCTGACGCTCGAGGACGTCCGCGATCGCGGCGTGCGCGAACGGGCCGACATCTCGGCGCTGGCCACCCGCAGCGACCGGTCCGCCGCGGTCCTCGTGTGGAACTACCACGACGACGACCTCCTGGCTTCCGCGACGGACGTGACGCTGACGATTGGAGGTCTGCCGTCGGTGCGCCCGATGCTGACCCACTACCGTGTCGACGGCGATCACAGCAACGCGTACACGCTCTGGAAGCGCATGGGATCGCCGCAGCCGCCGACGGCGGCGCAGCATCGCGAGCTCGAACAGGCGGGCCAACTGCACATGCTGGACCCGGCGCGGCGAGTTGCTTTCAAGGGCGGCCAAGTGGTCGTGGCGCTCACGCCGCCGCGGGTGGATGTCAAGGACGGCCGAGTGGTCGTGGCGTTCACGCTGCCGCGGCAGGGCGTCTCTCTCGTCAAGCTCGTCTGGTAGCTCCGTAGGGCGGATTGATCTCCAAATCCGCCGGCCCCTGGCGGACTTAGAGTTCAG
>CAWAEG010000003.1:0-352992 GCA_963780895.1 uncultured Acidobacteriota bacterium | reverse complement strand
GGTTGCTGAGGAGCACCTCGCCGCGCCGAATCGCGACCACGGCGACACCGACGGTCGATCGCAGCTGCGATTCGCCGATCGTCCGGTTCGCGAACGGGTTCTCGGGCGTGATGACGAGCCAGTGCACTTCGAGGTCGCGCGCGGCGCTGACGAGATCGTCGAGCATCCGCGCGCGTTCGGGACTCGGGCGCTCTCCCTCCTCGAGTCCCTCCTGGCGAACGAGATCGGTGTACCGCTGGACTTCTCCGACGGGAAGGTCAAGGTCGAGCAGCGTTCGGCGGACAATCTCGAGCCCGCCTTCCAGCTCGGGCCGTACGACCTCATGCACGCCTTCCGCCCTGAGCCGGCGGGCCCCTTCCCAGGTCGACGCGCGTGCCACCATCCGCAGGTTCGACGAGTGGCGCTTGGCGGTGGCGACGACCGCGAGCGCCGCCGCGTCGTCGGGCAAGGTGATCACGAGCGCACGTGCCTGCTCGAGGTTTGCGTGCTTCAGGACTTCGGAATTGGCGGCGTCGCCGTACAGCACCGGGACGCCCAGCTCCTGAAGCTTGTCGAGCCGATCCGGTTCGACCTCGACGACCAGCCGGGGAATCTTGAGCCTGCCGAGGGCCTCGGCGATGTGCCGTCCCACACGTCCGACCCCGATGATGACGACATGACCGGTCATCCCCTCCGCTGGAGGCGGGACCTTGCTGCCGTATCGATCGAGGGCCTCCCACAGCCTGGGGTACCGCTGAATCGACGCGCTCGAATGCGGGCACCAGCTTCAGGACGAGCGGGTTCAGGGTGATCGACACCATCGCGCCGGCGAGGATGAGCGAGTACTGCGCGGAGTCGATGAGCCCGAGCGTCATCCCGGTCTGACCGATGATGAACGAGAACTCCCCGATCTGGCTTCTGCCGGCGCCGATGATGAGCGCGGCACGTACTGGCTTGGCCAGCAGCACCGTCACGAGTGCCGAGACGATCCCTTTGCCGACGACGATGAAGAGCGTGACGATCGCGACCTGATCCCAGTGGTCGAGCAGGTAGCGCGGGTTCACGAGCATGCCGACCGACACGAAGAAGATCACCGCGAACGCTTCCTGAAACGGCACGAGGTCGGCGCCGATCTGCTTGCTGAACGGCGATTCGCTCACGACGACCCCGGCGACGAACGCGCCCAGTGCAAGCGAGACGCCGAACACCGCCGTTGACGCCAGCGCCGTGCCGACAGCCATCGTCAGCACGACGAGCACGAAGAGCTCGCGCGATTCCATCTTCACGACGCGGCCGAGCAGCGCCGGCATGACTCGGCCGCCGACGATCACCATCAGAATCACGAAGACGATCACCCTGCCAATCGCCCACGCGGGACCCACCCACGTGGACCCGGCCGCCGGCGCCGCGACCACGGGCAGCAGAACGAGGATCGCCACCGTCACCAGGTCCTCGAAGACCAGCCACCCGACGGCGACTTTTCCGTAAGGCGTTTCCAGCCAGCCATAATCCGCAAGCGTGCGAAGCAGCACGATTGTGCTGGCCACCGAAAGCGCGATGCCGAGGAGCCACGATCCGCCGATCGACCAGCCCCAGAACCGGCCGAGTCCGTAGCCGCCCACTGTGACGACGATCATCTGAAGCAGCGCACCGGGAATGGCGATTTGGCGGACTTCCCAGAGGTCCTCGAGCGTGAAGTGAAGTCCGACGCCGAACATGAGCATGATGACGCCCAGCTCGGCGAGCTGGCCAATCGCGTCTGCGTCCCCGCGGAAGCCGGGCGTGAAGGGGCCGAGGGCGACACCCGCGACGAGATAACCCACGATCGTCGGCAACCCGACTCGCCGGGCGAGCAACCCGCCCGCAAGCGCGTAGGCCAGCACGACGCCGATGCTCACAAGAAGCGGGACGTGGGGCATGGGGAAGGAAAGGATATCGATCTATTGATCGATCGCGCTATCGAGCTATTCGAAAACCCTCCGGGAGGAATAGGATGCCCCGCGCAGGCGCAACTAACTGCGCGGGCCCCTCGTCTGATACATTCGATCCCTGCGCCTGCCCCGGAGGGTCCGACCCTTGACCAAGCCTGTTCTTTCCGCGCTCGCGGTCCTGGTCGCGGGTGCAGCGACGCTCTCGGTCCCGGTGTCATCCGCGCCGGTCGTCGCCGGCCAGAGCGACCTCGACGGGTTCATGCAGAAGGTCGTCGCCCGGCGCGACGAAAACTGGAAAAAGCTGCAGCAGTACGTCCTTGATGAGACGCGAGCTGGTGCAGGTGCGCGGGCCCTCCCAGCTGCCGATCTGGGGCGACAAGCGCGAGTACACCTGGTTCATCAAAGAGGGGTATTTCGTCCGCAGCCCGCTCAAGGCCAACGGCGTCACGATCTCGGAACGCGATCGGCGCAAGTACGAAGAGAACTATCTTCGCCGGGCGAAGGGGCGCGACAAGCGAGAGCTGGAGCGGATCAAGAGTGCCGAGGGCAAAGCCGATGGCAAAGAGGTTCAGGCCGAACGCGTGCCGGAAGAGCCGCCCGCCAGCCTCGACGCATTTCTTGCACAGACCCGTCAGCCGCAGTTCATCGACTCGGCGTATTTCCTGAAGTTCAAGTTCGAGCAGGGCAAATACGCGCTCGTCGGCCGCGAGACCCTCGATGGGCAGGACGTGCTCCGCATCGAGTACTACCCGGCGCGGCTCTTCTCGAACGAACGTGAGGAACGGCGCCGGGCCGAAGCGAAGAAAGAGGGCCAGCCCGAGAAGCCGGACGACAAGCGGTTCGAAGAGACCATGCAGCGCCTGATGAACAAGGTCTCGCTCGTCACGATCTGGGTCGAGCCCAAGAGCTCACCAGATCGTCAAATACACGTTCGACAACGTGAACTTCGACTTCCTCCCGGCCGCGTGGCTGGTGCGCGTGAACGATCTGAAGGCGTCGATGACGATGAGCCAGCCGGTGAAGGACGTGAAGGACCTCTGGCTCCCGCGCGACATCGACTGGTATTTCTCGGCGATGCTCGCGATCGGCGCGTTCGACGTGCGGTATCACCTCGAGTATCACGACTACCGGCAGGCGACGACGAGCGGACGAATCAAGGGCGGGGAGGACCGATGACGCCCGTCATCGGAGCTCTGCTGGTCGCGATGATGGCGCTTCCGGCAGGGCACGGCTTGGGCCTCGGGCCCTGGGCCTTGGGCCGTCCGTCAAGCCCAGGCGCCCACCGGCGAAGTCATCACCGAGATCCTTGTGCACGGCAATCACGTGACGTCGGATGCGGAGATCATCAAGCTCGCCGGCATCACGGTCGGCGCGCCGTTCGGCGCCACGACCATTGCCGATATCACTTCGCGGCTCAAGGCTGCGAACCTCTTCGATGACATCAACGTCATGAAGCGGCTCGGTTCGATCGACGATCCGTCCCGCATCGTCGTCGTCATCGTCGTGAACGAAGGTCCGGTGCGGATCGAGGTGCCCAAGACGCCGGACCTGCCCGCGCGCGTCGTCAAGCGTCGGGGTCCCGGCAACCTGATGTACTTGCCGATTCTCGATGCGGAAGACGGCTACGGCCTGACGTACGGCGCACGCGTCGCGTATCCGGGCCTCTTCGGCGAACGGAGCCGGTTGTCGTTTCCGCTGACGTGGGGCGGCCTCAAGCGCGCCGGCATCGAGCTCGATCGGCGGTTCGTCAGCGGGCCGTTCAGCCGGGTTGAAATCGGCGCCGCCATCCAGCGGCGTGAGAACCCGGCGTTCGAGGAAGACGACGATCGGAAACGGTTCTGGCTGCGCGGCGAACGGGCCGCCGGACCATTTCGCGCAGGCGCGACCGCCGGCTGGCAGCGCGTGTCGTTCGCCGCGCTCGAGGACGACCTGACGACGATTGGCGCGGACGTGGCGTTCGACACGAGGCTCGATCCCGTGCTGCCCCGAAATGCCGTCTTCGCGTCCGCGTCCTGGGAACGTGTCGGCTTCGAGTCCGGCGACGGGATTCACCGCACGCGGCTCGACGCGCGCGGCTACGTGGGCGTCTACCGTCAGAACGTCGTCGTCGTTCGCGCGGTCAGGGAAGACGCGAACCGCACGCAGCCGCCGTACTTGAAGTCGCTGCTCGGCGGCTGGTCGAGCCTCCGCGGATTCAAGGCCGGGTCGTTCATCGGCGACACGATGGTCACCGGCTCGATCGAGCTGCGTATTCCACTGACCACTCCGCTTTCTGTCGGCAAGCTCGGCGTCAGCGTCTTCGCTGATACCGGGACCGCGTACGAAAAGGGGCAGCGTTTTCGCGACCAGACGCTCCGGACGGGGATCGGCGGAAGTGTCTGGTTCACGGCCGCGGCTTTTCGCATGGGCCTGTCGGTGGCGCACGGACGCGGCGCGGATACGAGAGTGAATTTCGGGGGTGGACTGACGTTCTAGGCGGGTGGCCCGCGTCTGGACCTGCAAGGCTTGAACTGCTTAGAGCAAAAACTCATCAAAATCCGCCTCCGCCGATAGTCCCACCATGCGCATGCGCGTGCTTCGGGGCCTTGGCGGCAGGACGCTCGATTGCAGCTGTTCCGTCGGAACCTACGAACCTGTACGACGGCAAGATCGTCACGTTGATCGACGTGCGCGGGAAGGCGTGTCCCCACCCCACGCATCGCCGCAACGCGCAGGTCGTTGACGAGCAGCCGGGGCTGGCGGTCGCCGTGGCCAGCGCAGGATCGTCTCCGCAAGTAGCCAGTCCGTACGAAAGGAGCGGGCTGTCAAGCGTTTTCGAGAAGCGTGTAGCACGCTGCAGGCCGAATTTGCCGCAGCGCGCCTGACGGTCTGTTCAGCGGAAGGTGCGCGAGCGTGCGGCTGAGGCCAGCAGCGTGCTACACGCTTCTCGAAAACGTCCCAGCCCGCGCGATCTTCGCCGGGCACGTCACTCGTCGCGTAATGCCGCGACGGGATCCAGCCTGACGGCACGTCTCGCGGGCACGAGGCAGGCCACGACCGCCACGATCCATCATTCCGATTGAAACGAAGACGAACGTTACGGCGTCGGTTGGCGGTCACTTGAAACAGAAGACCCGCGAGCAGGCGCGTCAGTCCGAAGGCGCCGGCGAGTCCGATGACCGTCCCCGCCGCCACCAGTCCGAAACCCTGGCCTCAGGACGAGGCCCGCGATTTCGATTCGCTGGGCCCCGAGCGCGCGCCGGATGCCAATCTCCCGCGTTCGCCGGCCGACCGCGAATGAGACCACGCCGTAGAGCCCGACGGCACCGAGAAACGCTGCGACCGCGGCGAAGACGCCGAGCAGTAACGCGGTGAACCGCTGCACCGCGTACGAGCGGGCAATCCGTTCATCCATCAGCCTGATGTCCGATGGCGCGACGACCGGGTCGACGTTCGCGAGCGCGCTTCGAATAGCTGGGACGAGCGGGGCGGATTCGAATCGGCCAGCAACACGATCGTTCCGCCTCTCGGCAGCACCGGCAGGTAGACGGCCGGCGATCCCGACTGGTCGAGGCCGCCGTCACGCGTGGCGCCGACGACCCCGACGACGGCGAGCGGTTCCGGATTGCCGCTCAGCAGAAGGCGGCGTCCTACCGGATCCTGATCGCCCCACAGCCGCTCGGCGAGCAGTCGATTGATCACGGCGCTCCGCATCGTCCCGATCAGCTCCGTCTCGTCGAACGTGCCGTCCCTGAAGCACCGGGATTCGTCATCGCCCGGTAGTAGTCCGGGCTCACGGCCTGCCAGCTCGCCGTGAGCGATTCAGTCGAGTCTTGCGCGTTCAACCCGTGTGCCCGTCATGACGCCGCCGAACGGCAGGGCGTGGTTGATGCCGACCGCGCGGACACCGGGAAGCGCTTTTAGCCGCGGGAAGAGCCGTCCGTAGAAGTCGGCCCGTTGTTCGCAGCGTCTTGTACGTTTCCCGCGGCAGCGACACCCGGAAGCTCAGCACGTTGCGCGTCTGGAAGCCTGGATCGACGTTCACGAGTCCCATCAGCGTCCTGGTCATCAGGCCGCTGCCAATGAGCAGCACGATCGCCACGGCCACTTCCACCACTACGAGCGCACCTCGAAGCCGGCGGCTTCCGCGGCCTTCGTCCATGCCGCGGCCGGCTTCCTGGAGAATCTGATGCGGGCTCGATCCGCGACAGCCGCCACGCCGGCAGCAGGCCTGCGATGACGACGGCGAAGACGACGATCGCTCCCATGAAGAGCAGGACTCGTGGATCGAGCTGCGCCTGATTCAGGCGGGGGACGCTCGTGGGCGCCAGATTGACGAGCACGCCGATGCTGAGCCTGCGCGACGCCCAGCGCGAGCCCGCCGCCGACGACAGCGAGGAGCAGCGTTTCGATGAGAAGCTGCCGACGCAGGCGGCCGCGGGTGGCGCCCAGGCCCGCGCGCACGGCGAGCTCGCGGCTGCGCGCCCATCCTCGCGCGAGGATCAGGTTGGCGACGTTGACGCAGGCGATGAGCAGCACGAGGCCGACTGCGCCCATGAGCACGAGCAGGCCCCGCTGCCAGTCGCCCAGCAGGTCGTCGAGCACCGTGACGATCGCGAACTGCATCGCGCGACCGTCGGAGTGAACCGTCGTCCGCAGCGGCGCGGCAATTGTTTCGAGCTCCGTCTTCACCTGAGTCGGTCCAACGCCCGGCTTCATGCGCCCGACGATGAAGAGATTGTGGCTCTCGGCCGGCGTCGCCGCGAGCGGCAGCCAGACATCGCCTCGGGTTCCCGGCAGAAGGGTCTGGAATGTCGCGGGCATCACGCCGGCGACGGTGTAGGCCTTCGATTGCCGGACCGGACGACCCCACGACTCGGTCACGTCGAGCGTGACGGGTTTGCCGGCGATCAGCGGATCCGATCCGAACGCGCGCCTCCAGAGCCCCTCGCTGATGAGCACGCTCTGTCCGGCACCGGCGCGGTCTTCCTCGGGCGAGAAGTTCCGTCCAGTCAGCGGCTGGATGCCGAGCAGCGGGAACAGCGATGCCGAGACGAGCGCTCCCGAGACTTGTTCGGTTTGCGCCCCGCCCAGGACGGTCGCCGACACCGGCTGGATCGCGGCGACGCTCTCGAGCGTCCGCGCCTGTTCGGCGAACGCGAGGTATTCGCTCCAGGCGAGGACGCCCCGCCCGCTCCCGCCTTCGTAAATGGAGACCAGCCGGCCGGGTTCCTGATAGGGGAGCGGCCGCACCAGCACCGTGTCCACCAGGCTGAAGATGGCCGCGCTCACGCCGATGCCGACGCCAAGTGTCGAGACGGCCACGGCGGTAAACCCGGGCGCGCGCTGCATCTGCCGGAGTCCGTACCGCACGTCCTGCAGACCCTGAGCAATGAACGAGCCCGGCGCGGACGGCGCGAACCTGTTCCTTCACCTGTTCGGCACCACCGAGCTGCAACAGCGCGGCGCGGCGCGCGTCGGCCCGGCTCCGGCCGGCCGCCACGTAGTCCGATGTCAGCTGATCGACGTACTCCGCGGAGCTCGTCGTCGAGCTCGCGATCTTCTGCGGGGCTGCTGCAGAAGATTGCGCAGGAGACCGGACAGGCGCCGTGGAATCATCGGCGGCTCCGATTCATATAGACGTTCTGCAGGAGTGTAGGAAGTACTCGTATCGGATGTCAATAGGAGAGCAGGGCGGTACATCAATTTCTCAATTACCCGATTACCCGATTACCCGATTACCAAATTACCCAATTCCTCCCGCACCCTTGCCCGCTCTTTGTCGACTTGCTCCGGCGTCGCGCCGAGCCGCCGCAGGATCGCGGCCGTGAAGGCGAGCGCGACTTCGCCTTCGCCTGACATCACCGTGTCGGCCCCTGCCGCGCGAAGCGCCGGCACCTCGCGGAGCGTCGTCGCGCGCGCGAGGGTCTGCACCGACGGATTGTGGCGTCGCGCGATACGAACTGCTTCTTCGAGGCCCGGGAGGTCCGCGACGCTCACGATAAAGCTCCGGGCCGTGTCGCTGCCGGCGGCGGCCAGGACGTCCGGGTTCGTGGCATCGCCGTGGATCGCATCCACGCCTTCGGACCGCAACGCCTTCACGGTGTCGGCGTTCATCTCGATGATCGTCGGCGCGATGTCGTTCTCACGCAGAAGACGCGCCACCGTTCGCCCCACGGGACCATACCCGACGACAACCGCCCGATGGGTGGCCGGCGATCGTTCCATCGCCGGTTCGACCGGCATGACCGGCCGCCGCTGCCGCCGGGCCAGCCAGCGATCGACCGGGCCAATCGCGCGGAACAGCAGCGGATTGAGCGTGATGGAGACGATCGACGCGGCCACCAGCATGTTCGTGCCGTCGATCGGTGAGGACGCCCAACTGGTTCGCCAGCGTGGCGACGATGAAGGAGAACTCGCCGATCTGGGCGAGCGCGACCGCCACCGTCAGCGCCGTTTGCGAGCGGATACCGCAAGAGCAGCACGATGACGAGCGCCGCGAGCGGCTTGCCGATCAGGATGACGGCGAGCGCGCCGGCAAGCAGGCCGGGCGCGTGCGAGGAGCGCGGCCGGATCGAAGCAGCATGCCGACGGACACGAAAAACAGCACCGCGAACGCGTCGCGCATCGGCAGCGCGTCGGACGCCGCGCGCAGGCTGAAGTCCGAGCGGCCGACCACCATGCCGGCCAGGAACGCGCCGAGGGCCATCGACACGCCGAACAGCATCGCCGACGCCGACCGCGATGCCGAGCGCGACGACCAGCACCGTCGAGCGTGAACAGCTCGCGGGAGTGCGTGCGCGGCCACCTGCGTCGAGCAGCCACGGAATGACGCGGCCGCCCACGACGACCGTGAAGACCGACCAGGACGGCGACCTTCAGCGACCGCCAGCGCCGAGCGCCATCGCCGAGCGCCGTCGTCCGCGCGTCCGCGCCGAACAGCGCCGGCATCAGCACCAGCGACGAGCGACCGTGAAGATGTCCTCGACGACGAGCCATCCGACGGCGATGTGCCCGGCCGGCGTGTGCAGCTCGCCGGTGTCCGCGAGGACGCGGATGAGCACGACCGTGCTCGCGACCGACAGGGCGATGCCGAACACGAGCGCCGGCCGACCAGCGGCCAGCCGAACGCGGCGCGCGACCAGCGCGCCCAGCGCGCGTGGCCGACAGCGCTCTGCACGATGGCGCCCGGGATGGCGACGCGCCGGACCGCCAGCAGGTCCTCGAGGTGGAAGTGCAGGCCGACGCCGAACATCAGCAGGATGACGCCGATCTCGGCCAGCTGTTCGGCCAGCGCGCGGTCGGCGACGAAGCCGGGCGTGTACGGGCCCGACGACGATCGCCGGCCAGCAGGTAGCCGACGATCGGCGAGAGGCCGAGCCGCTGCGTGATGAACCCGCCAATCAACGCCGCGACGAGACCGGCGGTGAGTGTCAGGATCAGATCGAGGCCATGCATGGCCAATCATCTCATCGGGTAATTGAGTAATTGGTAATTGGGTAATTGAATTTGTCAATTACCCAATTACCAATTACCCAATTACTCAATTCTCAATGCCGTCATCGGATCGGCCAGTGACGCGCGGTAGGCGGGACGCACGCCTGCGAGCGAGCCCACGACGAGCAGCGACGCGACCGTGAACGCCAGCGCCGCGCCGTCGAATGGCGAAAGTCCGAACAGCAGCGCTCGTCCGGCGTACGCCGACCAGAGCGCGACGGGGACGCCGGCACCGACGCCGATCGCCGTCACGACGAAACACTCGTGGAACACCATTCGGATCACGCCGGCGCGCGATGCGCCGAGCGCCATGCGCAGGCCGATTTCGCGCGTCCGTCTCGCCACTCCGTAGCTCTGCAGACCGTAGACGCCGATGAAGGCGAGCAGCACCGTGAGCGCCGAGAGCGCGGCCGAGAGCCGCGCGATCACGCGCTCCTGCGCGAATGCCTGGGCGATGTGCTCATCGAGGGTGAGCGCCTTCATGAAATGTTCCCGGCCGAGCTCGCCCACCACGCGATGCAGGTGATCCGTGAGCTGCGCGGCGCCGGCGTCACCGCGCACGAGCACCATTGGCGATCGTGCGGGCCGCTCCTGGAGCCATGGCCGGTAAATCGCGGGACCGGCAGGAACCCGGTACGTGCCGTGCCGGACGTCGCCGACGACGCCGATGACCTCCAGCCACCGCCGGCCTGGCTCGGTGCCAATCCTGATGCGCTGGCCGATCGCGTTGCCGTCGGGGAAAAGCCGCTCCTGCAGGCTGCGATTGATGATCGCGACCGGGCCGATCGTCACGTCATCGTGCCACATGAAATCCCGGCCCTGAATCAGCGGGATCTGGAGCGTCTGGAAGAATCCCGGCGACACCGCGTCCATCACGCTCGCGACTTCTGCCGCCTCGCCCGCACTCTCGGAGCGTGCCACCGGACGCGGGTCGGTGGCCGACGCCCCGAAACCGCGCGCGAGGGCCACCGAACTGACGCCGGCCGATTCGACCAGACGTCCGACGAGCTCCGGGTAATACGTCGTCTCGTCGAAGTTCTGATAGCCGTCGAATCGGGCGGCCAGTTTGGCGAGCACGACGCCACTGGTCTGGAACCCGAAATCGACGGCCCGAACGTTGACGAGCGTTCTGACCAGCAGGACGTTGGTGAACAACAGCGCGACCGAGAGCGTCACCTGCGCGGCGATCAGCACCCGTCCAATGTTGCCCAGGGCTCGATTGTGAGCGCGGCGCTCGCGCAGTTGTGCGTGGAACCCGATGCGACGCGTGATGATGAACGCCGGCACGCTCGTGATCACGACGGCCGCGGCGACCGCGATGACGCCCATGGCAACCAGAACGCGTCCGTCCGGGGTCACGTGGAGTGTCATCGGGACCAGTCCGGTCCAGATCTGCGCGGCCAGCATACGCGCCGCCCACCAGACGACCGGGATCGCTGCGAGGCCGCCGGCGAGCGAGAGCAGCAGATTCTGGAACAGGAGCTGCCGCGCCAGCCGCCATGGTCCCGCGCCGAGCGCCAGATAGATCGAGAGCTCACGGTGTCGCGAGGCCACGATGGTGACGAGCATGCTGCTCAGATTGAGACAGCCAATCGCCAGCAGCAGGATCGTCAGGCCAACGAGCACCCGGAGGGGCGTCGAGTACCGCGGCCGCAGCGAGGAGAACCCGCGCGCGATCGATTCGATCACGATCCCCGCCGGCTGGAGGTCGGTCAGTCCCGGATTTGCCGAGGCGGTCGCTCGGGGGAGCGACGCCCACATCGCGCGCAGGTCGGCCTCGGCCTGGGCGAGCGTCACGCCGGGATTCAGCCTGGCGATGACGTACGCGGATCGCACGGGCGCCCGGGGATCGGCCGGCGGCAGAAGACGCCGGAGCATGGGCGTCGTCACGGCCAGCTCCGGCGCGATTTCGACGCGCAGGCCGGCGAAGTTCGGAGGGGTGACGCCGATGATCGTGAGCGGCTGACCCTGGACCAGGATCGTTCGCCCAATCGCCTCCGTGCGGCCGTTGAACTCCCGCTGCCAGACCGCGTGGCTGATGACGGTCACCGGCGCGGCCGCGGCAATGGCGATGTCTTCGCTCGAAAACAACCGGCCGAGGATGGGCTTCACGCCCAGCATCTCGTACATCCGCGGCGTCACCACTTCGATCGTCCGCATGACCACGCCCCGGCCGTCGATTTCCGTCTGGATGAGTCCGCCACCGGTGTAGGCGCTCACGGACTCGAATGATTCGCGCCGCGCGATCTCGAGCGAGGTGGGGAGCGGGATCTGACTTGCACGCCCGCGCCGATCGACGAGAGAGATGGCGACGAGCCCTTCCGGATCGCTCACGTCGAGCGGCCGCAGCACGAGGGCGTGGAGCAGGCTGATCGCCGCGCTGGCCACGCCGATGCCGAGCGCCAATGTCGCGACGACGGTGACCGAAAATCCCGGCGCGCGTCGCACCTGTCGAACCGCGTACCGCAGATCTTCGAGCATCCGCTGCATGGCTGCCTCCACCGGCGGGGCCGGGCCGAGGACGAAGGGAAGTCCCCGGATTGAGCAATGGCGGTACCAGGAGCGACGGGCGAGACCGGCGAGGAATCAGCGAATTGCGACGGCGAACCTGGTTTGGCCGCCAACGGACGGGAATGGCCCGTAACAGAACTGAGGGTGATCAGCACGGCGAGTTCAGCCCGGCTTTGACCGGCTGTTAGACTGGTGGCCCCGGCATGCCCGACGCGAAGATGACTGGCGCCACGGCAACCGGTGTGGGCACCGGCGCCCCCGGTGGCGCGGGGCTCTCTTGGGAAGCGCTTTTGATGACGAATTCCTTCGTTATACTCCTGCCGGATGCCGCGGCCCCCATCGGTCCTTCCAACCACCAGCGAGCTCGAAATCCTCCGCGTGATCTGGCAGCGCGGGCCGAGCACCGTGCGTGAGGTGTACCGCACGCTCGCGGTGGACCGTGAGGTCGGCTACTCGACGGTCCTGAAATTCATGCAGATCATGACGGAGAAAGGCACGCTGCTCCGCGACGAGTCCGTTCGGCCGCAGGTCTACCGGGCCGCCCGTCCCCGGCGCGACACCCAGCGGTTCCTCGTGCGCGATCTGATCGCACGGGTATTCGGCGGATCGTCCGCGAGCCTCGTCATGCAGGCCCTTGCGGACCAGAAGGCGACGCCGGACGAACGCCGGCAGATCCGCGAGCTGCTGGACACGCTCGACGGCAAAGGTTCGCGCACATCGAGCTCCGGCAGGGCGCCCAAATGACGATCATCACCGGTCTTGGGTGGGCCGTTGTCCACTCGCTCTGGCAATGCACGCTGATTGCGGGTCTCGCGGCGATGGCGTTGAGCCTGCTTCGCGACCGGCACGCACGTCACCGGTATCGAATCGCTTGCGTGGGTCTGGCGCTGATGCTGATCGCGCCGGCGGCCACGGCCCTGGCGCGTGCCAATGTGCTCGACGCGCAGACACGGCACCAGGCTGTGGCGGTGATCGAGCGAACGATTGGGCTTCCGGCTGTCGTGAGCTGGCGCGCCATCCTCGTGCCCGCGGCTGCGGCCGCCTGGCTCGCCGGGCTCTCGTTCTGCGCCTGGAGCATCGGCAGACAGGTCCGATACGCGCGCCGGTTGCGGCGCGAGGGCCTCGCGACGCCGCCCGGGGATGTCGACACGACAATGGCCGATCTCCGCGTGCGCGTGCGTGTCCCGAATGCGGTCGACGTCTTCGCATCCGCTCGTGCAGGCGTGCCCATGGTGCTGGGCTGGCGACGCCCCATCATCCTGTTGCCGGCTCGTACGACCGACCAGCTGACGGTCGACCAGCTCCGCGCCGTGCTCGCGCACGAGCTCGCGCACGTCCGGCGGCGCGACTACGTGACGAACCTCTTTCAAATCGCCGCCGACGCGCTGCTCTTTCATCATCCGGCCGCTCGCTGGCTGTCGCGGCGAATCCGCGTCGAGCGGGAGTATTGCTGCGACGATGAGGCGATGGCGGTCGCGCGGGATCCGAATATGTACGCGCGTGCGTTGGCCGCCCTGGAAGAATCGCGCACGGAGTCCCGGCTCGCCGTCGCGGCCGCGTCGGGCACGCTGCTGGATCGCATTCAGCGGATCGCCGGCGTACCTCGGCCGACGTTGACACCGCTGCGCGGCTCGATCGCGCTCGTCGCGAGTGCGATCATCGCCGCCCTCATCCTCGGGTTCGCCGCCGCCGTGCCGCCGTCGCTTCCGCTCGACGTCAAGCTCCGGATGCGTTCACCGGCACCCACCGGCGTCGTTCCGCAGGGTCCGGAAAGAGACTTGCTGCCGCGCAAACGTCCGGCCCCAGCCCGGTAGCGCGCGCGCGGCGGACGGAGCGTTTTCCGGATCGGTGTCGCGTATTCCGTCGCCCTCCCGCTCGCCGCTTGCCGCAAGGCAGCGTGATCGCCGCCTCCGCTGAAGCTACGGCGAGCCAAGGGGCCTGCCACGCGCCCGGCGGCGCGTGTACCAGAGAAGTCGCGCTCGCAAAGGTCGGGCTCCGGAACACGCGACACCGATCCGGAAAACGCCCCAGCCCGTTTCCCAGATCAGTCCTGACGAAGGGCGTCGAGCGCGCTCACGCGGGTTGCCCGTCGTACCGGCAGCATCGCCGCGACGAGTCCGGCCGATGCCAGCACGACGGCTACGACAGCCAGCACACCGGGATCCGCCGGCGTTACCTCGTGCAAAAGACCTGTGAGTGATTGCGCCAGCCAGATGGCGGCCACGAGGCCCATGACCAGACCGGCGCCGACGACAACGGCGCCGTCCGTCAGAAGGAGCCGGCCCACCTGCGCGCGTGTGGCGCCGAGCGCCAGCCGCACGCCGATCTCACGAACCCGCAGGCCCGTCGAGTACGCCATGACCCCATACACGCCGATGCCCGCCATGACGCATCCCACCACGGCGAACACCGAAAGGATGACCGCGCTGAAGCGAGGGCCGGCGACGAGCCTCGAGACGTCCTGTTCGAGCCGGCGCTGATTGAAGGGCGGCATTTCGGGATCGAGCGAAAGCACCAGCGCCCGCATGCCTGACGCGAGACCGTCCGGGTTCTGACCGCGCGCGACGACGGTCGCGCTGCCGAACCACTCGAGGATGTCCGGGTTCTGCCGCAGCGCCAGGAAGGCCGCTGGTTTGATCTCCGCGCCCGGAGCGGTGGGCCGCACGTCGGCGACGACACCGATGACGCGGCGGTTGCCGGTTCCAGAGTAGAGCAGTTCGCCGACCGCGCTGCGTCCGGCGAACTCCTGACGCGCCAGGCTTTGCGTGATGACCATCACGTCTTCGGCGCCGGCGCTGTCGTTCGCGCGGAACGTGCGGCCAGCGATCACTCGCATCCCCATCGCTTCGATGAAGCCTTCAGTGACCATGTGGACGTCCACGACGCGCATCGAAAACGGATCGCGATCCACCGGAAGGCCGCCCGCGCGGAAATCGAAGCGGCCCGATGGCTGCCGGCCGGGCAGCGTGGTCGCGAGGCCCGCCGCGGTGACTTCGGTGGTGTGCGTGAGCCGTTCGAGGAGCCGGTCGTGGAACGCCAGCCGGGCCGCCGGGCCCGGATACCGCGACTGGGGCAGCGACACCTGAAGCGCGATGGCGCCGTGCGGGTCGTAGCCCTGATCGACCTGCGCCAGGCCGATGAACGATCGCAGCAGCAGCGCCGCGCCCACGAGCAGGACCATCGTGAGCGCGAGACCCGCCGCGGCCAGCGCGTTCAGGCGGCGGCGTGACGGCGCGGCGAGGCCAGACAACCGCGTTTCGCCCGCACCGACGAGCGCGCGGACGGGATCGATCGCCAGCGTCTTGCCGGCCGACAGCACGCCGAAGACGAGGCTCGTGGCGAGCGTGAGGGCGAGCGCGAACGCGAGGACCTGTGCGTCGAGCGTCGCTTCGCGGAGCCGCGGGACATCGGCCGGCGCGAGATTGAGCAGGACGGCCAGGCCAAGCCACGCGAGCGCCAGTCCGGCGGCGCTGCCGAGCAAACCGAGGAGCAGACCTTCGGTGAAGAGCTGACGGACGAGCCGCGATCGGCCGGCGCCGAGCGCCAGCCGGACCGCGAACTCCCGCTCCCGGCTCGCGCCGCGCGTGAGCAGCAGCAGCGCGATGTTGACGGTGGCGATCACGAGCACGAACCCGACCGCGCCGAGCAGCACCCATAACAGGCGGCGGACGCCGCCGACCATCTGGTCCTGCAGCGACCTGGCGCTGAGCCGCTGCGTGAACCGCGCGTCGCCCGCCTCGCCGAGCTGGTCGCGCCCTTCCCGCACCACCGCGTCCATCGTCGCGCCCGCGCGCATCCGGCCGATCGCCGGCAGCATCATGCCCCGCGTGCCTCCCGGCTCGATCAGGAGTGGCACCCAGAACGCGGCTTCGGGCGTCGGGAATGCGAATGCCTCGGGCATCACGCCCACCACGCGGTACGGCACGCCGTCGAAGGTCGCCGTCGAGCCAATCGAGGATCGATCGGCGGGGAAAAAGCGTTGCCACGTCGCGTGGCTCAACACGATCTGACGAGCGTCGACGGCCGCCGCGTCGAAGGTCGAGCCGGCGACTGGCGCGACGCCGAGCAGCTCGAACAGGTTTGGCGTGGCCGCGACGCCGGTCAGCCGGAAGGGACCTTCGCGTGTCGAGAGCGTCAGCGCGCGGTCGTTGTAGACCGCCATCGCGGAGAGCGTCGATGCCTGGGCGCCCCACGTGAGCGCGGTCGTCGTCGGCAGCGCGTCGAAGGCAACCGATCCGCCCGGACCTTGCGATTCAATCCGGAATCGGACGATGCGATCGGCGTCCGGGTACGGCAGCGGCCGCAGGAGGACGGCCTGCACGACGGAGAAGATCGCGGTGGGCGCGCCGATGCCCAGGGCGAGCGTGACGAGCGCGACGGCGGTGAATCCCGGGCGCCGAAGGAGCAGCCGGAGAGCCAGCGCGACGTCACGCGACAGGTCGTCGAAGGTGGAGCGGGGCATATTGGTGGCATATTGACGAAGTTATTCGTCAATGTCACGGGGAATCAAGGTGTTGAAGATCAAAGATTCCGAGATTGCAGATTTCAGAGAGACAGCGTCAGAATCGATCTGCCTGCTATTGCCTCGGGGAGGCTCTATGTTCCGGCCCGTTCCGATTGTCGTCGGTGCGATCGTCGCGCTCGGTCTTGCGTCGCCCTTCGCGGGCGCCCAGACCGTCGACGAGCTGGTGGCCAAAAACGTCACGGCCAAGGGGGGGATGGAGAAGCTCCGGTCGGTCCAGACCGTCAAGCAGACGGGACGCGTCACCATGCAGGGTTTCGAGGCGAAGCAGGTCGTCTACGCCAAGCGGCCCAACCTGCTCAGGCAGGAGCTCAATATGAGCGGCCAGCTGGTGATCATGGCGTTCGACGGCCGCACGCCCTGGATGATCAACCCGCACCTGGGCGCCGTGGCGCCCATCGCGATGAGCGGTCCGCCGGCGGACATGATCCGGGAGCAGTCGAGCTTCGACGGACCGTTGATCGACTACAAGGAAAGAGGTTATCTCCTGGAGCTCGTCGGCGTCGAAACGCTCGGCGATCGGAAGGTCCACCACCTCAAGCTCACCGACAAGAACCGCCAGGTGCAACACGTCTACCTCGACGCCGAGACGGGCCTGGAGGCCAAGCTGGTCAGCCAGAACGAGATTGGCCAGGCGTTCGAGCAGGAGTTGTCCGACTACCGTGACGTCGAGGGGATCAAGATTCCCTTTGCGATCCGTACGCTCGCCAACGGCGTCCCGCAGGGACAGATCGTCGTCGAGAAGGTCGAGTTCAACGTGAAGATCGACGACAGCATCTTCAGGATGCCGCGGGCGCCTCTGGAGAGATAGAGCGCCCGAAGGCCCCAAAGGCTCAAAGGCCCAAGGCTCGAGCTCAAGGCCGCCTCCGAGCCTCAGAGCCCTGAGCCTTTGAGCCTCGCCCTTCTAGAGCGGTTTCCCCAGCCTCTCCTGCAGCTTTTCGCGGTACCCGCGCGAGAGGGTCAGGCGCGCGCCATTCCGGAGAATCACCACGTACTCGCCGTTGAACCAGGGCTGCAGTTCCTTGATGCGTTCGATGTTGACGATATGAGAGCGGTGGATCCGGAAAAAGATCTCCGGGTTGAGCCGGGCTTCGATCGAGTTCATCGTCTCGCGCAGGAGGTGGCCTTCGGCGCCGACGTGCAGGCGGACGTAGTTGCCGGCCGCCTCGATCCAGTCGATTTCGTCGGCGCGCAGGAAGAAGAGACGGCCGCCCGATTTGACGACCAGCCGGTCGCTGCGGGGCGGACGTTCGGATTTCAGATCGCGGACGAGCGCCAGCAGCCGGCGGCCGAGATCGCCGGTCTCCTGGCTGTCGATCTGACGCCGCACGCGTTTGAGCGCGCTCTGGAAGCGATCGGCGTCGAACGGTTTCAGAAGATAGTCGAGCGCCTGGACCTCGAAGGCGCGCAGCGCGTGTTGATCGTACGCGGTGACGAAGACCACGGGCGGCATGCGATCGCTGCCGACCGTCTGAATGACCTCGAAGCCGTCCAGCTTCGGCATGTGCACATCGAGGAACACCAGATCGGGTGATTGGGCCAGAATGGCCTCGACGGCTTCGATGCCGTCACGGGCCTCGCCGACGATATCCATGTCGGGTTCGGCGCCGAGCAGCGAGCGCATCCGTTCGCGCGCCAGCGGCTCGTCGTCGACGATCAACGCACGGATCTTCTTCATACGCACCTTTCTCGAGGCCTTCGGTTCCGACGGGTCCTCCAGGTCCGCCAGTCCTACGCACCTCCACACCTCTCATCCGGTTGTCGTGCCTCCTTGTTGTGCCTCTGAGCCTTTGAGCCCTGAGCCTTTGAGTCTTGTTCCTACGCCACGATCGCTTCCGCCACTTCGCGACGGAATGGAATCGCCACGAGCACGGTGAAGCCGAGGTCGTGGCGCTGGAACTCGAACCGGAAACGCGCGCCGAACTGGTGCGCGAGCCGGGCGCGGGTATTCGCGACGCCGATGCCGGTCGACAGCGCGACCATCGCGCGCTCGGACGGTCCCGGCCCGGTATCGGTCACGGTCATCACCAGCATGTCCGCTTCGCGCCGCGCGCTGACCGACACGCGTCCCGGCCGGCCGAGCGGCGCGATCCCGTGCTTGATCGCGTTTTCGACGAGCGGCTGCAGGATGAGCGCGGGCACCATCGCGTCGAACGTCTCGGGATCGACATCGAACCTGACCACCAGACGATCGCCGAGCCGGACCTGTTCAATCTGGACGTACTTCTCGAGGAACTCGAGCTCCTCAGTGAACTGGATCTCGGGACGCTTGACCGAGTCGAGCGTGAGCCGCAGCAGGTCGCTGAGCTGCGCGAGCGTGCGATCGGCGGCCGCTACGTCACGGTGCATCAGGGCCGAGATCGCGTGCAGCGTATTGAAGAGGAAGTGCGGATGCAGCTGGCGCTGCAGCGTCTGGAGTTGCGCCTCGACGAGCCGGGTCTCGAGCTGAGCTTCCCGCACCGCGCGCTGCTGCGTCTCCGTGTAATAGAAGTAGGCGTGCGCGAAGCCGATGATGGCCGCGCCGGTGATCAGCTCCCAATCGATGAGCGATGCCAGCTGATAAGGGAAGTTTCGCTTCCACGTCGCCGCAAACGTCGTGACGGCGTAGACCTCGGGCTTCTGGGTCGCCAGGAACTGCAGCTGAACGAGCGATCGGGTCGAGGCCTGGAGGGCGATGTGCGAAAACCCGGCCGCGAGGATGGCCCCGATGTGGATCGGGACGGCGAGCCGGGGCCGGCGGTCGATCCGGAAGTGGCTCGCGAGCATCGTGAGGGGGAGCGAGAGGATTGCCCACCCGTACCAGAACGAGGCATTGAGCGCGATGGCGGGCCAGACGGGCGGCTGCCGGCCGGCCTGGTACGTCTGCTCGACCTGGTACGAGAGTGTCGCCGAGAATGCCGCGGCCACCGTGGCCGCCATCAGCACGATCAGGGCGATGCGGATCCGCCGCTGCATTTCGTCACTATTGGGGCCCGCCCCGCTGCTGTCAATGGAGGTGGGACGAATCCGGGGACGAAGGGACCGGTCTGTCTCCTGCCGGGGACAAAAGAGCATCCGCACGGTGCCAGTTCCGAACAGTCAACGCATTGGGGAACAGCCGTTCGTCTTCCGGCGAACGGACGAGCGATCGGAGTGGCACCAGACGCTCGTCGCTCCTGAGTTGACGGGCGGCGCGTGTTGCTTCGGGTGCTGCGGGTCTCTGCGACGAGGCGCGGCCGCCGGTGATCACGATCGGGTCTTCTCACCACGCGAAGCGAGAGCACCGGGTCGCCGCCTGCACGCGTCATCCTCCCGGGTCACAACGGTGTGATCGCGAAGCGCGTGGAAGACGAGTCCCTCGCCACCGCGGCTGGCCGACCGGCGATCGCGCGCTGGCGCCGAGGCGTGCCCTGCTGCCGGCGGCCACGACCGCAGCCGGCACGATCGCACGCGCGCGGCGATCCGTCGCGCGCCTCCTCGACGGCGCTCGCCGCCGTCCGGACCGGCATCCTGCCGCCACCGCGGAAAAACCAACTGTCGAGGTCTCTTTTCTCTTATTATTTGCGGCTGTGAGTGCGACGAGTCGTGTAACACGCACGTGGCGTCACGGCGACCCCTGGACGGTTACCGATGCGGCCGAGCTCTACGAAATCGACCGCTGGGGCAAGAGCTACTTCTCGATCGGCCCCAACGGACACGTCCGTGTCCACGCCACCAAAGATCCCGAGCGCTGGATCGATCTGAAGCAGCTCGTCGATCACCTCCAGCTCCGCGGCATCGGGTTGCCGATTCTGATCCGGTTTCGCGACATCCTGCGCCAGCGGGTTGCCGACATTCACTCGGCGTTCCAGGCGGCCATCGCCCAGCACCAGTACGAAGGCCGATATTTCTGCGTCTACCCGATCAAGGTCAATCAGCAGCGGCAGGTCATCGAAGAAGTCCTCGACTTCGGCCGGCCGTACGAGTTCGGGCTGGAAGCCGGGTCGAAGCCGGAGCTGCTGGCCGTCGTGGCCATGACGACGAACGAGACGCCGATCATCTGCAACGGGTTCAAGGACGCCGAGTACATCGAGATGGCGATGCTCGCCCAGAAGATGGGGCGGCGCATCATTCCGGTCGTCGAGAAATACACGGAGCTCGGCCTGGTCCTCGAGTATTCGCGAAAGGTCGGCGTCCGGCCGCAGATCGGCATGCGGGTCAAGCTGGCCGCGCGCGGCGGCGGCCGCTGGCAGTCGTCGGGCGGCTATCGATCGAAGTTCGGCCTCACCGTCGCCGAAGTCCGGCAGGGCCTCGAGGAGCTCAAGTCGTTCGGCATGCAGGACTGCTTCAAGCTCCTGCACTTCCACCTCGGCTCCCAGATTCCCAATATCCGCATCGTCAAGGGCGCGCTGAACGAAGCAGCGCGCATCTACACGGAGCTCGTCAAGGAAGGCGCCGGGCTCGAGTACCTCGACGTCGGCGGCGGGCTGGGCGTGGACTACGACGGTTCCCAGACCAACTTCGAGTCGAGCGTCAACTACACGCTCGAGGAATACGCCAACGACGTCGTCTTTCACATCCAGACGGTGTGCGACGACGCCAACGTGAAGCATCCGACGATCATTTCGGAAAGCGGTCGGGCCATCGTCGCCTATCACAGCGTGCTCATCTTCAACGTCCTCGGCGTGGCGGGCTTTGGTGAAGAGGAGATGCCGCAGAACGGGCAGGGCGACGACCTCGAGCAACCGCTCATCGATCTGAGAGATACGTATCAGAACCTGACGGCCCGGAACGCGCTCGAAAGCTACCACGACGCCCAGGAAGCCCTCGACGCGGCACTGAACCTCTTCAATAGCGGCTATCTCTCGCTCGGACAGCGAAGCCTGGCCGAGACGTTCTACTGGGCGATTTCGGCGAAGCTTCGGAAGCTCGTCCAGCAGATGGACGAGGTCCCCGAAGATCTGCAGGACCTCGACGACACGCTGGCCGACACGTACTTCTGCAACTTCTCGCTCTTCCAGTCGATTCCGGACTCCTGGGCGATCAAGCAGCTGTTTCCGATCATGCCGATTCACCGGCTGAACGAGACGCCCACGCGGGAAGCGGTGCTCGGCGACATCACGTGTGACTCCGACGGCAAGATCGATCAGTTCATCGACCGGCGGGACGTCAAACGCACGCTCGCGCTGCACCCGTTCAACGGGGATCCGTACTATCTGGGGGTGTTCCTCGTGGGCGCCTACCAGGAGATCCTGGGTGACCTCCATAACCTGTTCGGCGACACTCACGCGGTCCACGTGAGCCTCGATCAGTCCGGCAACGTCAAGCTGGAATCGGTCATCAAAGGCGACACGGTGCGCGAGGTGCTCGACTACGTCGAGTTCGATGCCGACATGCTCGTCCGGAAGCTTCGCGACTCCGTCGAAGCCGCCGTGCGCGACGGTAAGATGGATTTCGAAGAGTCGGGCCGGTTGCTGCGGTTCTACGAGGACGGGCTCCATGGGTACACGTACCTGGAGGATCCGTCGGAGCGCTGATACTGCGTCCGGGTAGATCGAGCACCTGGACACGGGCGAGTATTTCGCTTGCCAAGGGCAATTAACCACGAAGGTCACGAAGGACACGAAGACGGCGCTGACCTGGCAGGCCGCCTGCGGCGGCCTTGCGGGTGTGCAGGGACGCGCGACCGACAAGACCTCGCGTGTCTTTTCTCTGTCTTGTCGGTCGCGCTTCGCCCGCACACCCCAGCCCGGCGAAGCCGGGCCCGCCAGGTCAGCGGGTGTCTCAATTCTTCTTCATACCTGTCGGGTTTTTCTTCGTGCCCTTCGTGCCCTTCGTGGTTCATGCTCTTGGGGCATCCGATGACGCCGCGCATTCCACGCGTCCCCGTCACGCTGACGCTCATCGTCGCGGCCGTGCTGCTGCTCGCGGGCGCCGGGCGGCAGGCCGACCAGCCGATCCTCATCCTGATCTCGCTCGACGGCTGGCGATGGGACTACCTCGAACGCGCCAAGGCCCCGAACCTGCGCAAGCTCGCGGCCACCGGGGTGCGTGCCGAGGGGCTGATTTCGGCATTTCCGTCGAAGACGTTTCCGAACCACTACACCATCGTCACGGGCCTTTCCCCCGAGCACCACGGCATCGTCTCGAACACGATGGTGGACCGGACGATCGGGCCCGAGCGCTTCACCATGGCGTCGACGACCGCGAAAGACGCGCGCTGGTGGGGCGGAGAGCCGCTCTGGGTGACCGCCATTCGACAGGGCCGGCGCGCATCGGTCCTGTTCTGGCCCGGTTCCGAGGCGCCGATCGGCGGCGTCCGCCCGGACGACTGGGCGCCGTACAGCGATGCGTTTCCGAACAAGGAACGCGTCGATCGGGTGTTGTCCTGGCTGGCCCGTCCCGAAGCGGAGCGGCCGTCGTTCGCCACGCTTTACTTCAGCGACGTGGACTCGGTGGGCCATAGCTCCGGCCCGGATTCCCCGGCCGTGCTCGCTGCCGCCGATCGCCTGGACGCGCTCATCGGCACGCTCGTCGCGGGCGTCGATCGGCTCGGCCTGACCAAACGGACCAGCTACGTCGTGGTCTCGGACCACGGGATGTCTCAGGTCTCGGCCGATCGATCGATTTTTCTCGACGACTACCTCGACCCGGCCACCGTCGAAGTCGTCGAGATGTCGCCCATGCTCCAAATCCTGCCGCGCTCGGGCTCGGCCGACGACATCTATCGCGCGCTCAAGGGCAAACACAACGCGCTCTCGGTGTACCGTCGCGAGGAGATGCCGGTGTACCTCCGCTATCGATCCCACGCCCGCATTCCACCGGTCGTGGGGCTGGCCGACGATGGGTGGACGATTACGCTCCGGTCGCGCGTGACGCTGAGGCAGGGCGGCGCGCGCGGCGGCGAACATGGCTACGATCCGTATTACCGATCGATGTTCGGCCTGTTCATCGCAAGCGGGCCGGCGTTCCGCCGGGCTGCGGTCGTTCCCGCGTTCGAGAACATCCACATCTATGAACTGATGTGCCGGGTGCTCGGGCTCAAACCTGCGCCGAACGACGGCGATCCGTCGCTCGCGGATCGCTTCCTCGCGCGTTGACCGTAGTGTCTGCCGATTCGCCCAAGGATGGAATCGCCCGGCGGACTCTAAGAGCCATCGTCCTGCCGCTCGCACTCATCGGAGCGGCCTGGAGCTCATGGCTCATCGTGTTCGGCGGCATTGACCTGGATCTGTTCGGCATCTCCGTGACGTCGAACGATGCTCGCCGCACACTGCTCTACACGTCCCTGCTGCTCACGGTCTACATTCTCGCCGGCGGCCACCTGAGGGTACGGGCGTCGCTCGGCCCGTCGGCGCGCGCTGCGATGTCGTTCGCCGTTCGAGCGGTGTCCGGCTCGTGGAACAGGCCACCGCGGGTCCTGGTTTCCCTCGCCCGCATCGACCCTGCCGTCATCGCGGCCGTGCTGGCGGTGGCGCTGGCCGCCGCCGGCGTGCGGTACGGCGTGTCCACGGCAGGCGGCTCGGACGCCTACGGCTACGTCAGTCAAGCGGACCTCTGGCTGAGCGGGCGGCTGACGATCCCACAACCCTGGACCGCCGGGGTGCCATGGCCCGGGGCAGCCGACACTTTTTCACCGCTGGGCTACCAGCCGCGTGGGGATGGTTCGATCGTGCCGACGTATTCGCCGGGCCTGCCTCTCTCGATGGCTGGCTTCAAGCTTCTCGGCGGTCACTGCGCCGTGTATTGGGTGCCGCCGTTTTTCGCCGGCGTACTCGTCATGGCGACCTACGGCATCGGCCGACGGCTGGGTTCGAGCCGCGTCGGGCTGATGGCGGCCTGGCTGGTCGCCACGAACTGCACCGTGATCGGCCTCACGATGTTGCCGATGTCCGACGTGCCGGTCGCGGCGCTCTGGGCCGTTGGGTTCTGGCTGTTGCTGGGCGACACGGCATGGCAGGCGCTGGTCGCGGGGCTGGTCGTGTCGTTTGCGGTTCTCACGCGCACGAATCTTGCGCCCATGGTGCTGCTGCCGATCGTCTGGCTCGCGTATCGAACCGCGTGGGCTCCCGGGCCGGATCGGCGCCGGCGTCTGATGCAGCTGGCGGCTTTCCTCGCGGGTGCGGCGCCGGGGCCGCTTGTGGCCGCGATGCTCAACGACTTCTGGTACGGGTCTCCGCTGAAGTCTGGCTATGGCTCGTTTCGGAATCTGTACTCGTGGAACACCGTTCCGGCGAACCTGCGCAACTATACGTCGTGGTTGATCGAGACCCAGACGATCGCCGGTCTGTTCGGCGCCGCGGCGCTGTTCCTGCCTGTGCGGCCGCTCTGGCACTATGTGAAGGATCGTTCCATCATTGTCGTCTTCGCGCTGTTTTCGTTCGGCGTGTGGGCGCAATACCTTGCGTACTTTGTGTTCGGTGACGCAGGCTACCTTCGCTTTCTGCTGGTGTTCTATCCGTTCATCATGATCGGGCTGGCGACGTTCGGAGAGCTCCGCGTGCCGTGGCCAAAGGCCTGGCGTCTCGCGGTAGCTGTCGCCGTGCTCGCGCTCGGGGTGCGCGGCGTGATCCTTGCCGAACGGCAGTTTGTCTTTCGCGTTGCCATTTCCGACACGAAATTCGCACATGTCGCAAAGATCGCCGAACGGGTCGTGCCGCCGAACAGCGTCGTCGTGACGATGCAGCATAGCGGATCGCTTCGGCACTATGGCGGCCGATTGACCATCCGGTTCGACTACCTGGATGAAACGTGGCTCGATCGGGCGGCCGAGTGGCTGGCGGACCGCGGCATCGCGACCTACGCTTTGCTCGAGGACTGGGAGATCAAGCCCTTCCGGACCCGTTTCGCCGGCCAGCGGCGCGGCGCGCTGGCTGTCAGTCCTGTCGTTGTCTATCGCAATGGCGACGCCGTGCTCTACATCTTCGACCTCAATCGATCCCCGCTCGAGAACTATGTTGAAACCATCGTCCAGACCTTCGAAGGGCCGCGGTGCGTGCGGCCGGCCAACCGGCTCAGAATCCCGTTCAAATGAACCGTCTCGGCGCGGCGATTGCCGCCGTCGCATCCGGGTTACTGGTCTACCACTGGACTGGCGCACGGACGCTCTGGCTCGACGAGGAAATGATCGCTGCCAACGTGCGCGATCGTGGATTTGCGGATCTGGTCGGCCAGCTCTGGCTGGGGCAGACGGCGCCGCTCGGATGGCTGTTCCTGCAGCGCGGCATGTTGCTCGCGTTCGGCACGAGCGAAATAGCCCTGCGTTTCGTCCCCGTGCTCTTCGGATTGGCGACGCTGGCGGCGACGGTCTGGATCGGCCGGCGATGGATGACCGCGATTGGCGGAGCGGCGCTCACGTTCCTCTGCGCGAGCGGCTACTGGGTTGCGTATCATTTTCTCGAGCTCAAGCAGTATTCGGCGGACGCGTTCTGGGGACTGCTGATTCCAGTCCTGGCGGCCGCGGCCGTCGAGCCGATTAACGCGCCGCCGCAGCCGCGACTTCGCCGCGTGACGACCTGGTGGACGCTCGCGACGATTGGCCAGTTCTTCGCGGTCGGCGCCATCCTCGTCACGCCTGCAAGCGCTCTCGCGATCCTCGCGATTGTCTGGCGCCGCGACGGCGGAAGGTGGGCGCTCCAGGCCGCGCTGCCCGGTGCCGCATGGCTCGCCGGTGTCGGCATTCATTACTGGCTGGCGCTCCGCGCGGCAGCCGAAAGCAGATATCTCCAGGACTACTGGGCTCCGTTCATGCCACCCGGGTCGGCCGGTGTGGTCGACTCGCTCCGCTGGATCATGAGCCGGCTGGGTCCGCTCGCTGACAAGCCTGGCGGCGCCGACGGTCAAATGATCTTCTGGCTGGCAGCGCTTGGCGGCGTCGTCATCGCCTGGCGGCAGAGCAGACTGGCGCTGTTTGTCAGTCTGGTGCCGCTGTCGGCGGTGGTCTGGACGTTGTTTCGACTCGTGCCGCTCGGCGACCGGGTGTCGCTCTGGATGGTCCCGGCTTTGTATGTCGGCATCGCGTTGGCAATCGACGGCGCCGTGCGAGTGTGGTCCAGTGGCCCGCGCCGCACTGGTGCGTCGATCGTTGCGGCCGGAGTCACCGGACTCGTCGGCGTGATGGCGCTCCTTGAAATCGCGAACGGCCGCGGGGTCCTGATGCGGGGACGCGAGGCGGCCAATCATGGTCTCGACGATCGGTCAGCCGTGCAGTGGCTCATGGCGCAACGGGAGACGGGAGACGCGCTCGTCTCAACGCGCAACGGGTTGCCGGCCGTCTGGTGGTACGGATCGATCCCGATCCGCGTGCCAAAGGTTCATCCCGATGGCGGCCCGATATTCGAGCTCTCTCAGGTGGATGCGCCGTGCGACCAGCGCAGCATCGCGACGAGGCTCAGTGGACAGCGACGTGTGCTCGTCTACCTGGGATGGATTGACGATCGGTACGTCGGCCTCGATGATCTGCTGCTGCTCCGGCTTCGCGAAATCGGCACGATCGTCGCGTCTCGCGATTTCGCGCGGGGCCGCGGGCTGGTCGTCGACTTACGCCCTCCGGCTGCCGCGGGACCGAGTCCTGGCGCCAGCAGACTGGACGGCTGTCTTCAACTCCGTCCCGCTCGTCGCTGGTAGGCATCGTCAGGCCTGCCTCGCCATGACTTGGTCGAGCTCTGACGGCGCTCGCTGCAATAGACTGTCGAGGGGCGCTCACCGCTTGACATTCGACGTCAGACCCGTCATCGGAAGACATCGGGAATTCCTGTCGCGCATCGCTGTGTTCGTCGCTTTCCTTGCAGCCTTACTCGCCGTGGCGATTGTGGCGAGCGGCGGCTTTGGACTGTCGCTGATGGGGATGCGCGTGTCAGCACATCATCCGCTACGCGCCGCGGGCCTGGCTGTGGCCAGCCTCGTCGTGGCCATTGCGATCGCCGGTCGCCGGCGCGCCTTCGATATCGCGAGCGGTTACGTGACCGCGTTGACAGGGGTGCTTCGACGAGTGAATCGGCTGATCATCGAGGTCCCGCGCGTCGTGGATCGATACTGGATCGAGACGATCGCCGTCTCAGTTGCCTGTCTTGCCGTGCTCGCGGTGACGGCGGCGCGCGAAAAGTCGTTCTGGCACGACGAAGCGTTTACCGTTCTGATTTCACAGCTGCCGTTCACAACGATGTATCGTGCGGCCGCCGATGCCATTGATCTCGCGCCACCGCTGAACACCGCACTCACGCGCGTTGCGCATAACGTCGTCGGCGTCGGTCCGGTGACGACGCGCATTACGCCGATTGCCAGCTTCCTCGTGGCCTCCGGCCTGATGTTCGTGATCGTCAGGCGTCGCGCCGGCACGCTCGCCGCGCTCGCTGCCGCCCTGCTGCCGGTGACGATGAAGTCCTGGACATATGCCTACGAAGCCCGCGGGTACGCGTTGAGCATGGCCTGCTTTGCCGCGGCACTCTACGGCTGGTTCGAAGCGGCGGCCGGACGGCGGGTCAACGTCAACCTCGCGATTCTGGCCCTCGCACTCGCTGCCGGCCTTTGGACACACTATTACTTCGTCCTGGCTTTCATGCCGATTGTGATTGGCGAGGCCGTTCGACAGGCGGCGCAGCGTCGAGTCGATCTTCGACCGTGGGCGGCCATCATGGTCGCAGGCGTGATGGCGCTGCCACTCTGGCCGCTCGTTCGGGCCTCGTCGGCGCAACGCGCGACCTTCTGGGCCAAGCCAGAGGACAGCCCGCTCCTGGCGCGCACACAAGACCTCTACCGCTACTTCACCGACACACCGGAACAGCAGGTGCTTGGAAACGCCGCGTGGGTCGTTGCAGCGATCGTCGCGGTCGAGCTGGCCAGGCGCCTGGTCCGGCGCACATGGCCGAGACGTCTGGCGGGACACGAACTGGCGGCGCTGGGGACGTGTTTGCTCTTGCCGGTGGCGGGTCTGTTGCTGGCTGAGTCGGTTGGCATCTTTACTGAGCGTTATGTGCTCTTCACGATTGTCGGCGGCGTGCTGGCGCTCGTTCTGGTTCTGTGGTGGCTTGCGCCGCCGAACGGGCTGGCGGAGATTGCCGCCGTCGTCGGCATCATCATCGCCAGCGTCAACGTCGGCACGCGCGTCTTCACGGATCACGAACAGCACCTGAACCAGCTCGAGAGGCGCCCGCTGCTGATGGACCGGCTGGTCCGTTCTCCCGATCCGATCGTCATCACGGGCGGTGTGGATTATGTCGAGATCTGGTACTACACGCCTCCGACAGCCAAACCGCGCGCTCTGTTCCTTGACGATCCGGCCGGCGAATGGCGCGAGAATCGTGCCGACTCGGTGTCACGGGGATACAGCGCGCTCGCGCGATGGACACCGCTCCCAGTCGTGCCGATCGATGAGTTCGTGGCCTCAACTCGGCGATTCTGGATGTACTCGTTCGGACCCGATTGGATCGAACGATCGCTCACTCGCCGGGGCGCCACGCTCATCGAGCATGGCCGCGATCGAAACGACGCCGGTAGACTCTACGAAGTCCGGATGGACAAATGAAGCGCCCGTGACGTCCTCACGAAGCCCTACGCCCTTAGCGAACCGCGAGCTCGGCGATCGTCCAGAAGAACGTCGAGTCGATGCCAAGCTGCCGCAAACGGATGAAGCGGGCAGTACGGGACTCGAGACCGATGGTCAGCCGCAGCGATTTCGGATCTCGAATACCGGATGTAAACGTGAGGTACGCGCCCGATCCGCGCCACGCCTCGCTCCATGTCTGCCCGTCTGGCGAAACCTCGACCAGGAGATCCCGCGGGAAGTCCGAGGTGTAGGGACCCAGCGAAAGCACGATCGCGTTCACCGCCCGAGCGGTACCAAGGTCCACGATCACTTCTTCCTTGCCGGTCTGAGGACCGCTTTCCCAGCGCGTCTGCAGATCGCCGTCGATCATCGCCGGAGCGGATCCGGAGTTTACGCTGACGTCGATTCCGTGGATCTGGAGATCCGGTCCCGTCGAAAGCGCACCGGTCGCGGGCCGACGCGACGACGTGAGGCGATAGGCCGCAAATTGCCCGGTTCCCGGGTTATCCAGACGCGTCGCCCGCGTTCGCACGTACCGGTCCCACGCGCCATCAGGATCGAGCTCGGTGTCGAGCACGACCTCGGTCACGCCGAGCGCTACCAATTCATCCAGCGTGCGTGGATCGTGGCTCGCGAGGCTGAGCCGCAACCCCGTGTACCACGCGGGGAAATTGCCGCTGTAGCCGTTGACGATGGGTTTGCCATGCCACATGCCGCGGTACATCGCGACGAGGTCATCGCCAAAATCGCCCAACGGGAGTGAAAGAACGGGGCCGACCGTTCGCGTCGTGCCCCTCGGCCAGGGCGACGGCGGTGACTCGAGTGGCATCGTCCGCACCCATCCGTCCGCGAGGATGCCGGCCGCGAGCGCCGCGGCCGCGATGACCTGCGAACGCCTGGACAGCGCTGGCGCGAGACGGGCGAACGCGAGCGCCGCCGCCGTCGAGAGACACAGCGTCATCACCATCATGAACCGCGCGGGCACACGCAGCGCGTCGAAGCCGGGGATCAACAGGAGCCAGTCGTATGGACCCGATTCGACCAGCCGGACGTCGAGGAGCGTTGGAGAAGGTCCAAGGCACAACACCCACATGACGCACGCGGCGCTGACGTAGAACGCAAGCAGCGATCGCCGCCCGAACGCGGCGACCGTCGGCCGGCTTGTCGCGACGAGCAGCCCGAAACAGACCAGCGCCAAGATGAGGGGCTTGGTCGGGTTGTTCGCGGAGATTCGGAGACCGGCCAGTGAGAGCTCGCCAGGCGATTTCACGGCAGCGATCACCGCGCCGCTGAACACCAGGAGGCCGATCAGCAGTCCGAGGCGAAGCCACTTCCTGCGCGGCGAGCTCGGCGGCTCCGCTCGGGTTCGCCATGCCATCGAGAGACCGGCGACGATGAGGATGACGACCGTGAGTCCCGGGAACAGCTCGCCCTCCGGGCGCCGCATCGTCTGCAGAGAGCCCCAGTACGCCAACTGCGGCGATGCGTCGAAAATCGACATGACATCGGCGCTGTAGCCCACGATCTCGTCGAGCCGGCGTCGGAAGCCGAAGGCTTCGTGCGCGTGCCGATAGCGAAGCAGCAGCGGCAGCAGCGCCACGATCGCCGCGGCCCAGGCGCCGCCAATCGCGGCGAGCAGACGCCAGTTGCGCCACGGCACGAACCACGCGATCCAGATCGCCACGAGCACCGAAAAGAACGCGAGGTAGTAGCCGTTGCAGAGCGCCTGCAGCAGCCACGCGGCCGCGAACAGCACCAGCCAGCGGGTCCCGTCGCCGCGGACGTATCTGTGGAGACCGAGCAGCGCGACCGGCATCCAGAACGACAACAGGACTTGAAGATGCGGAAACTGGGCAATACGGTACGGCGCAAAGCCGAACGCCAGTCCGCCCAAAAACGCCGCGTCACGCCGGCCCGTGAGATGGAGGCAGAGGAGATAGCCGGCCAACGCGGACAGCGGGAACGAGAGCAGAAAAACGACGTTGTAGCTCGAAAGCGCGTTGCCCGTGATCCAGTAGACCGGCGATGACAACGGCGACACCCCGGCCAGATGCTCCGAGAAGGTCAGCGCGTTTTGCGCCGGGAAAAATGCCGGCGCGTTCCACCAGCTCGACGTGAACGGGACGTTCGTCGCGTTCCACCACAAAATCCAGGTATTGAGCACCGGGTCGCCGCGGTCGTTCGGCACCACACTCCCGAGCCTGAGCGCCAGTGGATACGTGAGCGCGATCGCGAAGACGAGATAGAGCCCGAAGACTGGAACATGCGCCAGGTTCCGGCGGGCTCGAAGTTCGGTCGTCGATGACCTCAATCGTTCCTACCTTGGCCCGGTCCGATCGGCGGGCGCCGCGCACACGCGCTGACCGTGCTCGAGCTCAGGTCCCGGCCTGAGCGTGGGCCGATCGCGGCGGAGCGGATCGTACAGGAACACCCAGCCGCGTACCCGCGTGGACTGCCAGGCGAGCGCGGGCGTAAACGCGAGATGGCCCAGCGCGTTGGCCCGGCCGTATCGCGCGTTGAACAGCGGGTGCTCCCAATCTTCCACAAGGATGTACGGATGGCGGCCGCGCGAGTCGAGCCAGGTCACGGCGCGATCCAGCCAGGCCGGATCGAGCACGTCGAATCGGATTGTGTCACGACCCGCGTAGTAGCGCAGCGTACCGGCATGCAGCCCGGTCAGGATGACGGCATCGGGCTCGGTGGTGGTCTCGACCAGCCGGGCGACGCTGACGTAGCGTCGCTCCTCGGCTCCGATTTCGAACACGCCTCGCGCGTGCGCGGTCTGGATGCCGAACAGGCCCGAGGCCGTCACCACGAGTGCGACCGCCGCGGACGCGAACCGGCCACGCCGCCGCACTGATTCCAACACCGCCGCGGCGCCAATGAAGAGCGCCGGCCACGCTGGGAGCAGAAACCGCAAGTACCACCAGTATTCGTATGACAGGTAATAGAGGTATGGGCCGATCGCCGCGGCGGCGACCAGACCGAGGAGAAGGACGTCTCGCGACGACTGGCTCGCCGGCCACAGCCGGCGCGCAGGCCACGCGAGTCCAGCAAGGCCCAGCAACGCGATCGGGGACGTCTCCGCGAGCCAGCCCACGTAGTTCATTGCGTTCCTGCCCGCGCGCGAGGCCGAGAAGAGCTCGTCCGCCGAACCGTATCCCGACGCGAGCGCCGACCCGTACCACTGCGTGTTGAGCCACGCGGCGGCGATGGCGCCAGGCAGAAGGCCAAAAACAAAGAGCGCGAGGCGCCAAAGACCTGTTCTCGCGCTGGTCGGTAACTTTCTTGATGGGATCAACAGCCAGAGACCTGCCGCGACGACGACAGTCGCGAGCGTCGTACGGGTCAGGATCGCGGCCGACGCCGCAAAGCCGGCGCCGAGTGCCGCCCCGGGCGAGCGCGCCATCAACAGCGCGACCATTGCCGTGGCCCAGGCCGCGGCCGGAACATCGGACATCGGCCACATCAACATGAACAGCAGCGCGGGACTCGTGGCGACGAGCCAGGCGGCGATCAGGCCGGCCACGGGTGACACGAGGCGACGGCCGACGGCAAACGTGAGCAGCACGAGCGCGCCGCCCGCGATCGGCGTGACGAGAAACGCGGCGCAATGCCCCCCAATCGTCTGAAGCGCAGCCATCGTCAGTGGAAGGCCAGGCGCCGTCACCGGTACGAGGGCGGGCACGTTCCCCGGCACGGCCCGGTACCCGAAAGGCGCGAACGTCGCCGGTGCCGCGGGCCAGGGCGCGTCGGCGGCGAGTTCGATGGGCACGCTCATTCTGCCGTCGCGCCACATGCCGGCTTGACTGACGTACGCGAACGAGTCTGGGCCGCTCGCGGTCCACGAGCTCGCGGTGAGGCTGAGGATTGTGGTGGCCAGGGCAAGCGCCGCAGCGGCCCGGCCAGGCGTGATGCTCGTCCCGATTCGGGACAGGTCGTCGCGCGATTTTCGCCAGCCGTTCACGACCGCCGCGAGAACCGCGGCCACCAGGCCCACCCCGATCGGACGCCAGTAGTTGGTGGATCGGACGTGGAATCCGGCGACCGTGAAGTTGAGACCGCCGGTAAGCCAGACGGCAACGCCCCAGGCCAGCGCCAATACCGCCGCGACGCCGAATCCCCAGGCCACGAGCCTTCGCATCGCTGGGCATTATGGATGTGGATTACGGCGTTTTGCAGATCTCCAAAACGCTCTAGTATTGCGGCGCGTGACGCAGGACATTCGCGCCACCCGGACGAGCTGGACGGCCATACGGCCCGCCGCCGCGCTCTATGCGGTATGCGCGCTCCTGTACTGCTGGCCGCTCCTGCTGTCGTTTGGCAGCCACCTTCCGTCGGATACGGGCGATCCCGGCCTGAACACGTGGATCCTCTGGTGGAACTCGCAGGCCATGCCGCTCACCGCGCGGTGGTGGAACGCGCCGATGTTCTTTCCCGCCGAAGGCGCGTTTGCGTTCTCCGAGACGCTGCTCGGCGTGGCGCCGCTGACCGTGCCGCTGCTTCTCGCCGGCTTCAGTCCCGTCGTGGCCTACAACGTCGTCTTTCTTCTCTCGATTCCCGCGGCGGCGCTGGCCGCGCACGCGCTCGCGTATCGCCTGACGGGCCGGCACGACGCGGGGCTGCTCGCCGGGCTCGCATTCGGCTTCAGTCCTTATCGCGCGGCGCAGATGCCGCACATCCAGATGCTCGTTGCGTGCTGGATGCCGCTCGGACTCCTCGCGCTGCACCGGTACCTCGACACGCGGCGCGTCCGGTATCTCGCGCTGCTGGGCGTCTGCTGGTTGCTGAACGCGCTGACATCCGGATATCTCCTGGTGTTCTTCTCGGTGCTGGTGGCGCTCTGGATCGCGTGGTTCGTGCGATCGATCCGCGACCTTGTCTCGATTGGGACGACGCTGGCGATCGCGTCGCTGCCGCTCGTGCCGCTGCTCGCCGGGTATCGCCGGTTCCAGGACGCCATCGGGGCCACGCGCGGCATCGCGGAGATTCAGCTCTTCAGCGCGGATCTCTCGGCGATCTGGGCCGTGTCGCCCTTCACGACGTTCTCGCGGTTGTGGACGCTCAAACCAGGACCCGAAGGCGAGCTGTACCCGGGTCTGGCCGTGCTGGCGCTCGTCGTCATCGCGGTTGTCGGGGCCTGGCGACTGACGCCGCCCGTTCGCCAGTCGCGGCTGCGGCCCGTTCTCTTTGTCGCGTCCGGGCTCGCGGGCACGCTGGCGATCGTCTCTCTGCTGACCGGCGGTCAGCAGTTCCAGATCGCGGGCCTGACGGTGTCCTTCACGCGGCCGTTCAAAGTCTTCACCACAGCCGCCTGGCTGCTGTTTTTCGCGATCGCGATCGACAGGCGTCTCGTCGATGCGTGGCGGCGCCGCTCGGCATTTCTGTTCTACACGGCGGCGGCAGTGGTGATGTTCGTGTTTGCGCTCGGTCCGTTCGGCCGCGCCTTCGGCGTGGACGTGCTGTACGCGCTGCCGTACTACTGGCTGATGGAACTGCCGATCGGGGGCGCGCTCCGCGTGCCGGCGCGCTTCGCGATGCTGTTCGTGCTCTGCCTCGGACAGGCCGCAGCGATCGGATTCAACCGGTTGACACCCGGCGGCGCGCGCCGCGGCATGGTCGCCGCACTGGCCGCGGTCATTCTCGCCGAGGGCTGGGTGCTGAGAATGCAGACCGCGGTGGTGCCGTCTCCGGCCGATCTCCGCAGTGTCGATCCACGTGCAATCGTCATCGAGCTTCCGGTCGTGAACGAATACACCGCGACGGCCGCGCTCCTGCGGCAGATGCACCACCGTCACCCGATCGCCAACGGATACAGCGGCTACGGTCCACCGCACCAGGGCATCTTCGAGTTCGGGCTGCGCGAGCTCGACGACAGTGTGTTGGCCGCGTACCAAACGATGGGACCGGTGGCCGTGCTCGTCACGCCGGACCGTGGAGACGATCGGCCAGCCCTGGAGCTCATGGATCGGCTGGCCGATGCGAAGCGAACCGCGCGGTGGCCGGGGGGGTCGCTCTACCAGCTCCCCGAGCGAAAGGAAGCGGTCGATCGAATCTCGGATCAGCTTCTGCGAATCGCCGCGATCGCGCTTTCAGGTCCGGACCCGAAACCCTCGTTGTTGGAGGACGGCGATTTCTCGACGCGCTGGGAAGCCGTCGCCGACCAGGAGCGGAACGATCAGGTGCGGCTCACGCTCGCGGCGCCGGCCACACTCACGCGCGTCGAGCTCGACCTTGGCATCTACGGACTCGAATACCCGCGCCGGCTCCGTGTCAGCGTGGGCCGCGATCGCGCGTCGGTCACACCCGTCTGGGAAGGCAGGACGGCGGGCCTGGCGCTCCTCGGAGCGCTGAAGGATCGGCATGCCATGCCGATCACGATCGACCTGCCACCCGGCACGGTTGGCCAGGAGATCCTGCTTTCACTCCTCGAGGAGCATCCGACGTTTTCGTGGTCGATTGCGGAGATCAGGGTGTATGGGCGCTGACCTCTCCGGCCGCCAGTGATCGCCCCATAGCACGCGCTCGCTCCTCGCGTCGGTCGGATCCCCACATAAGCTTCATGTCGCTGGGCGCCGGCGGGTTGCCGCTGGCTGGCGTATCGTCAGGCGGGCCCTCCCGCCGCTCTGCAACGCGCCGCTGCCGCTCTGCGTTGCCCCCGGCCCTCCGCGACGCGGAAAAACGTCGCTCCGGGGGATTCGTCTTGGCAAACGCGCGTGGGGACCCCCAGCCCCACGCGATGTCGCTCCCTTCCGCGACGTTTTTCAGACTTCCGCTGTCGCGTCGCTCCGAGTCGGGCCGCCCGACGACACGCCAGCCAGCGGCAACGGAGCCGGCTTTTCGTCTTGGTAACCCGAACGATTATTCACACGATCTCGTTCGACCCGAGTCCTCCGGTAGGATTGCAGTCCGGCAGCTATCTCTTCCTATCTGTTCGCTCCGTGGTGGCGAGTGTGTTCGCGCCATTGTTCGGACTAGCAGACGGGATCGCGGCGGCAGAATCCACTGCTCCGCCGAGACCTTAATCGCCTTCTCTCATGTCTGAGGCTCCACGATGCGACCCGGCGAGTCGTAATATCGCAATGCCAAGAAGGACGAGAAGCGCGATTGTCTGGAGTATCAGGTCCATGTACTCGATTTCCTTGCCGGAACGGACGAAATCGACTATCCCCACCGCGACGGCGTTGGCTAACAGCAACGCTCCGATTAGGATGCCCGACAGTCGTAGCTTCCAAAGCAACACGACCGCGACGGGCCCGATAACGAGTATCGAAAGCCATGACACGACGGCCCAGAGACCGAAGCCCCCAAATAGACGGATAACGGTTTCAAGGTGCCTTCCTGAACTGGCGTACCAGAGAACCACGAACCAATAGGTTGTCTGGGCGATCCAAGCAGCGCCGAGAACCGCGATCAACCGGAGCAGAATGTTCACCGTTTCTAGTTCTTGTGCCCGCCCATTAGGAAATGCGGCGGCACCGACGATGTAGCGCGTGGTCGTACCGCCGCGCCGCCCACGCTGAAGCCCCGACGAAGAGCCGGCTCCTTGCCGTTGGCTTGCGTGTCGTCGGGCGGCCCGACTCGAAGCGACGCGACAGCGAGAGTCTGAAAAACGTCGCGGAAGGGAGCGACACCGCGTGGGGCTGGGGGTCCCCACGCGCGTTTGCCAAGACAAGTCCCCTGGAGCGACGTTTTTCCGCGTCGCGGAGGGCCGGGGGCAACGCGAAACGATAGCCGCGCGTTGCAGAGCGGCGGGAGGGCCCGCCTGACGACACGCCAGCCAGCGGCAACCCGCCGGCGCCCAGCGACTGAGCTCAGCTCAGAGAGCGAACCGCGGACGGCACGAGACTCACCAGCAAACTTGGCCACGTCGGGCATCCTACTTGCCGGTGTGCCGTCGCCGAGCGTAGACGGTCAACGTCCGGTCCTTCATCCGCACGTCTATTGCCTGCGGGCCAGGTTTGCGGATGCCTGTCGGCGTGAACGACAAACGATACCGTTGTTGAAACCGTGACAGCACGTCGGCGAACGTGGCCGCAAGGTCATCTTTGGTCGCGGGATGTAGCACCTCGCCGCCGGTCTCATCCGCCAGCACCGGCAGGAAGGCTTCCCGAAGGAGCATGGGTTCGCTGAAGAGCCATGTGCGCAGCCGGTCGACATCCAGTTGAGTCTGTCGAAGCGGCAAATCGGGGTCGGGCGCGATGACGGCGTAGACGATCACGGGTGAGGCGGCCGCCGCGTCGATCGGCGCAGTGGGCGGCAGCCAGCTTCCTGTGTCCAGGCCGGCGGTGAAGACCAGCAGCAGCGTGCGGCGGTCGGGCCGTGTGGGCAAGGCCACTGCGGTAAATGTTGCGTCGAAGAGCGCTGTGCCCTTTGTCTTCTCCAGACGGCCCAGCGCCGCGTGGAGGCGCTCACGATCCGCCGTCAGTCCGGCCGCGAGCCGGATCTCATCAGCGAACGTGATGAGCTCGGTGTGATCGTCCACTCGCAGCCGCGACGCGAAGCTGCGCATCCCTTCAACGATCTGTCGCATCGAGTTGCTGTCGAGGCCGTCCCCGGTGTCGATCGCCATCCGTACATCGAACGGGAGCGCTTGCGGATCGCTCAGTTCGACCTGTTGGCGGGCGTCGCCGTACCGGACGTCGAAGTCGGTCGCCGCGAGTCCGGTGACCGGCCGGTGCTCCCGTGTGACGAGCACGTCGAGCACGACACGGCCGCTCCGGTCGTTTGGCCCCGGCGCCTCGAACGTCGCGCCGGCATCGAACGCGGTGACCGAACCGGCCTGCACCCCCGAAGGGGCGGCCGGCCGCTGCTGTTTGACCTGATCGCGGAGTGCGTCGAGGCTCGCTCGTTCTCCGTCGAGCCCGAACGGATAACGAGCCCAGGGATCTTGCCCGAGCGTCTCGCGCGCGAGCATCTGGCGAATCACGTCCACGGACTCGCGCGTCTGTCCAGCCGCGCGCAACGCCTGGGCGTGCGCGATGAATCCGCTCTGGGCATTCGGAAAGATCTGACGTGCTGCCTGATAGAACCTTGCAGCCGCCGGCAGATCATTTCTGCGCTCGGCGAGGCGACCGCGTAGCAGCGCCGCCAGGAATGCCATATCCGGAGGGGAACCCGTGGCTTGCAGTTCGTCGAGGAGTGCGGCGGCAGCGTCGGCGTCGCGCTGCAGCAGCCGCAGGTTCGCCAGGCGGAGCCTCACTTCGTGTAAGTCCGGCGAAGCCCTCAGCGCACGCCCAAACGCTCTTCGCGCATCACCGATGAGCACGACCTGGTCGTGCCGAAGAAACATGGGCCCGGACGAACTCTTGATCGATCGCGCGACGTCTGCCGTGAACCGTAATGCCGCCGTCTCCCTGACCGTCCCGTACGCCAGCAGGACGTCCGGATCGTTCGGGAAGACCAGACTGGCATCGCCAAGGATCATGTCGGCGAGACCGAGAAAATCGTCTCGGAGTAGTGCCCTCCCGACGGCGACCTGCCACTGCCGCCGGAACGGACTCTTGTCCTGTGGCCTGATCTTGTCGGCGAGATCCAGCCAGCCCAACGCCAGCATCAGCCGCGAACCGATCTCGAGCGTCGGCCGGTTTCTCGCGGTGGGCCTCCCGAACGGCCTGCCGAGCTCCTGCGATCGCGCGAAGGCTGCGTCCGTTTCGAGCAGCGCTGCGGCACGGAGTGTCATCCGGTCCCAGGCCTGGACGCCCTGGACGGCCTGCACGCTCGTGGCTTGCCAGTTCTTGACGACGTTGACCGCCGATTCCGCTTCGCCGTCCAGAAAGCGGTCGATCAACTGTCTGTATTCGACCGCCATCTCCCGCGCGACTGGCTGGCTCGGACGTACGGGTGCGGCCGGCGTTCTTCCACGCTGCGCAGGAAGGCTGGGGTCGGCCGCAAGAGCCAGAAGGATAAAGAGGCAGAACGACCGCAACGTCATCGGCCCTGCGGAGATTATCGCGCCGACAGCCAGGAATGGCGGCCGCTGGAGGTACGGACCTATCGCTGGAAGTACGGCGCTTTCGCTGAAGTACCGGCATCTGCCGCTGAAGTACGGCCGCCGGCGCATGAGTAGAAAACCGCAGTTACCGCCGGAACTACGGCGCCCCTACTGGGCGGGCTAAAGCCCGCCCCTACGTAATTCTGCAACGAGCATCGCTGAAGCAGTTGCGCTGGCTCTGAAGAGCGGCAGGCGGCGCAAGAGTGCCCTCGCGGGTTGTATCGAAGTACGGTGTGACGATAAACGAGGCTCTTGTACTCTCGGCTCTTCTTGGCCGTACTTCTGAGGCTCTCTTCGAGAGTACTTCGCGACTCTTATCTCCGTACTTCTGAGGCTCTCGAGGGCCTGTTTCTCCCGAATGTTTGTGTCGCATAACCGACGATCAGCCCGACGATCGATCCAGGGACCATGATTTCCCAGTAGTAATGCGAGCCGTCGGGTTGGGGCATCGCGGCCACGAGGTAGGCGAAGAAGGCGGCGACGACGAGGCCGACGATCATGCCTTTCGCGAGCGACTGCACGCGCGAGGCGTACCACCCCACGAGGACGCCGACGATAAGTCCCTTGAAGGTCGAGCCGATGATGATGCTGAGATACTGTTCGCGTGCCACCTCCGGCGACGACACGAACGCGCTCAATCCGTCGAAGATCCCGAGAATGCCGCCGACGACGGCGCCGAGCAGGGGTTTGTTCATGGGCCCTCCTTTTTTGGACGTCAAGTCACGTGCTTTCCGTGTAGTCACTACCGGAAGAACGCGAACATCGCGCGCATCACCAGGTAGGCCGCGACCAGCAGGATGAACGTTCGATACTTGATGAACCAGTGTCCGAACCGCTCGAGCGCGGTTTCGCGATGTGCGCTGACCGGCTGGCCGGCCCGATACCGCGCAAGATCGGCCGCCAGATCGCCGGCGCGGACGTAGCGCTGCGCCGCGTCTGATGCGAGGCACTTGACCGCGATGGCGGTCAACCGCCGCGCGGCGCGGATTCTGCGGAGCCCATCCTGCGGCCGGACGCCGGGCGTCTCGCCGGTCAGCATCCAGAAGAGCAGCGCACCGAGCGCGAAGACGTCCGACGCGGTGCCGGTCGCGCTTTCCGCGCGCGACTGCTCGGGAGACATGAAGCCGGGCGTGCCGACCCGCGTACCGGCGAGCGCGTCGGCTTCCAGGACTTTGGCGACGCCCCAATCGAGGACGAGGACCTCGCCGAACCGGCCGACCATCACGTTCGACGGCTTGAGATCGCGATGCACCACGCCGGCTTCGTGCGCGAACGCCATCGTCTCCGCCACGCGCTCGAAGACGCCGAGCACGGCGGCTTCACCCTGCAGCCGCGCGACGTGCGTCGTGAGCGTCTCGCCGCGCACGAGCTTCATTACATAAAACAGCCGGCCGTCGGCGAGCAGTCCCGCGTCGTGCACGGGAACGATGCCCGGGTGCTCCAGCCGCGCGAGCACCTGCGCTTCCTGGCGCAGCCGTTCGTCGAGTCCTGCCCCGGCCACGGGCGCGTTCGAGACTTTCAGCGCGACGTCCCGATCGAGCAGCGTGTCGCGCGCCACGTACACAGTGCCCATGCCGCCGCGGCCGATCGGCCGATCGATCAGGTAGCGATCGCCGGGCAACTCGGGCCACGTCGCAACCACGCGAAGGTGATCGACGACGGCATCTGGCAGCCAGGTCGTCATGCGATTTCGAGGCCGAAGAGCTCGCGGGCCTCGTCCCGGAATTCCTGCTCGGTGCCGACGAGCGCGCGAAGGTTGACGAGCGCCTGCTCGCGGAAACGGCGCCGCGCCGCGTGCAGATAATTCGTGACCTGGGCGGCGGTCAGGTCGAATTCCCGCGCCACCGACGCATAACTCACGTCGGGAGACGGGCGCAGGTCGTGGCGTTCGAAGACCCTGAAAATGACGTCCTTGCCGTCGGCGTCGTACGCGCTGCGCATCGCGTCGATCGTCCGCGCGAAGAGCGCCCGGACTGTCTCGTCGTGAAAGAACTGATCGAGATCGCGGCGATCGTGGACCGCAATCGCGGCCAGCTCCTGTTCGGCGGCGGGGAAGTCGAGGGGCAGGTGAGTCTGCCCTCCGCCCCGTTTTTCGGCGCGCTCCGCCTTCTGATGGTTCTGGACGAACCGGTCGAGGCAGAGTCGGAGAAACGTGCGGAACTTGGCTTTGGCCGGGTCGTACCGCTCGACATAGTGCTTCTCGAACGCGGCCGTGAAGAACGCCTGCACGACGTCTTCGGCGGTTTCCGCCGGGAGCCGCCAGTGCAGCCGGAGATAGTGATAGCTCGGCCGCCAGTAGCCTTCCGACAGATCGCCAAACGCCGTCCGCCGCACGTCCGGATCGCCGCTCTGAATGCGCTCCAGGACCGATCGTCGCGTCGCCGGGAACGGAATCACCCTGCAAGGGTAAGCGATGGATGGCATGGATCACCGTCAGCCCAAGGCCCAAGGCCCAGGGCCCAAGGCTCAAGGCAAAAGAAACTCTAAGCAGCCGCAGGATCGAACTGGATGATGCCGAACGCGGTGCCTTCGGTATCAGTGAAGTACGCGGCCCAGCCGACGCCCGGGACGGCCATCTTCGGGACGGTGGCGGTACCGCCGGCCGCCACGATCGCTTTCGTCGACTCGTCGACGTTCGGGACGCTGACGACGTTGGTGCACGGCTGGCCGGGATGTTCGCGTCGCGCGAGCCCGCCGTCGATGCCGGGGCCGTCGCCCGTCTTGACCATCCAGTACTCCATCGGGCCGTCCCATTTGTCGAAGCGCCACCCGAACGCGCGCTCGTAGAACCGCATACACCGCGCCGGGTCGTCGGCGGGAAGCTCGAAATGGACGATACGCATGTGGATGTTCTCCTCGCAGGTTCTATTACGAAGCCGCCAGAGACTCCTTTTCAGTGAACACGGCCCCTGTGTCGGGCTTCCAGTTCGAAGTTCGAAGTTCCAAGTTTGAAGTTCAGGCCGCGGTTCGCGGCCTGCTAGACTCCCCGCGGTGTCGAGATCGCGGATCGCGACGATCGCCCTGGCCATCGCGTTGCTCGCGGCCGTATGGTCGCTCGTGCTGCTGGCCACCGGCGGATTCGACGTTACGTTAGTCGGGGTAGTCATTACGGCACATGACGTAACGCGCCCCGCGGCGCTCGGAACCCTGGCGGCCGTCGTCTACCTCGTGGCGAGGGGGCCCGGGACCGTCGCGGCCGCTCTGACCGCGCGGGCTCGCGGCATCGATCGCAGCCTGGCTCGTCTGCGGGTTCCGGATCGCCTCGCCTCCTGGATGGCCATGCTGATCGCGATCGTCATTGCCGTCATCGGCGTGGCGCGGAACTCCGGGGTCGTCGGCGGTGCGGACTCGTACGGCTACGTCAGCCAGGCGGAGCTCTGGCGGCAGGGTGTCCCGATCCTGCCGCAGCCGTTTGCCGCGCAGGTGCCGTGGCCGAACGGCGACTGGACGTTCACGCCGCTCGGCTATCAGGTGGCTGACGGTGGCGGCGCGATCGTGCCCACGTATTCGGTCGGGCTGCCGCTGGTGATGGCCGGCGTGAAAACAGTGTTCGGGCATGCGGCCATGTTCTGGATCGCGCCGCTTGCCGGCGCCGCGCTCGTGCTCGTCGCGTACGGGGCCGGCCGCCGCCTCGCGTCGCCTCAGGCTGGACTCGTCGCCGCCTGGCTGACGGCGACGAGCCCCGCGCTCCTCGGCGATCTCACAGTGCCCACTTCGGATCTGCTCGCCGCCGCGGCTCTCTCAGCCGCCTGCCTTCTCCTCCTGCGCAGGTCGCGGCTGTCCGTTCTGCTGGCCGGTCTCGCCGTCACGATCGCCCTGCCGGTTCGACCCAATCTCGCCACGGCCGCGGCCGTACTCGGTATCTGGCTGCTCCTGGCTCGAGGGCCTGATGGTCGATCTCACTGGCGCGTGCGGATGAACGACGTCCTCGCATTCGCCCTGGCGGCCGCACCGGGCGTGTTGATTCCGGCCTGGTCGAACTGGCGCTTGCATGGGTCGCCCTTCGTTTCCGGTTACGGCGGCCTCAGCGAGATCTACCAGTGGCGCCACCTGCCCCTGAACCTCCAGCAATACCCGGCACGCTTCGTTGACGCGCACGCCTGGCTCGCCCCCGTGGGTCTTGCCGCGGTGTTGATCCCGGTTCGAGCGCTCTGGCCTTCCGTTCGCGAGCGAAGTCCCCTCGCGCTCGTTGCCATTTTCGTGGCCAGCCTGATCGCGCCGCACCTGTTCTACGACCCGGTGCACGGGGCCCTCCGATTTTTTCTACCAGCATTGCCCTTTCTCGCGTGTGGAACGGCGGTGGTCGTGCTGTTCTTCGCCCGGCCCGGCTGGCGCGGCGCGCTGGTGGGTCTCGCGTTGGCTGCCTACGGCGCGAATGTCGTGTACCAGGCGGGCCTCGACGTGCGCAGCGAGCGTAAGTACTCCGCGGCGGGCGAGGCGGCGCGCGCCCGCAGCGAGCGCGGCAGCATCCTGTTCGCAATGCAGCACAGCGGAAGCGCGCGCTACTACGCGGGGCGCATGACGCTCCGCTACGACCTGCTCGATCCGGCGTGGCTCGACCGGAGCGTGGACTGGCTGTCGGCGCAGGGTGTGCCGTCGTACGCGTTGCTCGACGACTGGGAGGTGAAGGACTTCAAGCGCCGGTTCGCGGGCCAGGCCCGTGTCGCGCAGCTCGACGTCCCAGTCTTCGTCTATCAGGGCGCGGTCGTCACGCATTTCTACGACCTGACCCGGCCCTCATCCAGCCGCGGCCCAACCGAAACGATCGTCGACCGGTTCGACGGCCCCAGGTTCCCTCGGCCGGCGCCCCCGCCGCGGTTCGAGTTCAGGCGCTGAGAAGACCTCCGAGGTCATTTTCTCGCGCATCCCCGGAAAATGACCTCGGAGGTCATTTCTTCGTATATTATTCTTACGATTAGAAGAAATGAACCGGGAGCGCACATGGCCCTGAACCGAATCGAACTCCTGACGCTGCTCGCGATCCTGAGGCTGGGCGAGAAGGCGTACGGCGTCACCATCTACGACGAGATCCAGCGGATCGCCGGGTCCGACGTGTCGATGGCCGGGGTGTACAGCGCCGTCGATCGTCTGGAGCGCCGCGGCCTGGTCCGTCCGTGGCGTTCGGAACCGCGACCCGAACGGGGCGGACGCGCGAGGCGTCACTACGATCTCACCGCCGCCGGGCGTGACCTGGTCCGGCAGCAGCGTGAGATGACGATGAAGCTGTGGCGCGGTCTCGTGCTCGAGCCGGGGGAGCGCCGTCGATGACGCCGCCACGATTCTCACGCCTGGTTCTCGGCTGGCTCGCGCCCCGCGAGGTGCGGGAGACGCTGCTCGACGATCTCGACGAGATGTTCATGTCGCGGGCCGCACAGGATGGCCCTCGGCGTGCGCGCGCCTGGTACCGGCGTCAGGCGCTCTCGGGTCTCGCCTCGCTCGTGACGATGCGGGCGCGAGGACAGCAGCCTGGCGAACAGGTGCCCAATCTTCGCCGCTTCAGCCTCGAGGCCCTCGGTCGAGACATTCGGTACACCTTCCGGATGCTTCGGCGAGCGCCGGCGTTCACGGCGGCTTCGGTGCTGACGGTCGCCCTTGGCGTCGGCGCGACCACGACGGTGTTTTCCGTGGTGTACGGGCTGCTCGTGAAGCCCCTGCCGTATCCAGCCGCCGATCGGCTCGTGATGGTCTGGCAGGACATGCGCGCGCGCGGCGGTCCGGCGACCGAGTGGGCGACGCCCGGCAACTTCGTGGACTGGAAAGCGGAGACGTCTCTGTTTTCGTCGCTGGCGGCCATCCGCGGATGGCGACCCACGCTGACCGGCATGGGCGAGCCGGAGCCGCTCTTCGGGGAGCTCGTGACGGAGCAGTACTTCGCGGTGCTGGGCGTCGCGCCGGCCATCGGACGCACGTTCACATCGATCGAGATGCTGCCCACGGGTCCGCGCGTCGTCATCCTCGGCCACGCGTTCTGGCAGCGGCGCTTCGGCGGCGACCGCAGCGTCCTGGGACGCCGCGTGACGCTCGGCGGCGAGCCCCACGAAATCATCGGCGTGATGCCGACCGGGTTCCGTCCGGCAATCGTGACCGACGCCGAGGTGTGGCGCCCCGATCGCCTGAACCTCGCGAATCCTTCCCGCGGCGCGGTCGTGCTGCGGGTCGTCGCGCGCATGGCGCCAGGGGTGAGTTTCGCTCGGCTGGAGGCTGGTGCGCGCACGCTCGGACAACGACTCGAAACGCGCTTCCCGGAAAGCAACAAGGGCACGACCCTCAACGTGGTTCCGCTGCAGGAGCAGGTGGTCGGCGAGGCGCGTGCCGGCGTGCTGGTACTGCTCGCGGCGGTGGTCGTCGTCCTTCTCATCGGCTGCGTCAACATCGCGAACCTGCTGCTTGCGCGCGCGTCGAGCCGCAGCCGCGAGATTGCCGTGAGGACCGCGCTGGGCGCCGGCCGCGGACGCGTCATGCGCCAGCTGCTGACCGAAAGCGTCGTGCTCGCCGGGATCGGCGGTGTGCTGGGTACCGTCCTCAGCTATTGGGGTGTCAGAGGCCTCGTGGCGATCGCGCCCGCCGGCTCGCCGCGTCTCACGGAGGTCGGCCTCGATTTCGCCGTGCTCGCGTTTGCCGCCGCAGTGACGGGGCTCGCCGGCGTGCTTTTCGGGCTCGCGCCCGCGCTTCACATGGCGCGCACCCATTTGGGTGTTGCGCTCAAGTCGAGCGGCCGCGGAACCGCCGGCCCGGTCGGCCGGCAAACCCGGCGCGTGCTCATCGTCGCCGAAGTCGCCGTCGCGCTCGTGCTGCTCATCGGCGGCGGGTTGCTGCTGCGGACGTTCACGTCGCTACAGCGGGTGGATCTCGGATTCGATCCGTCGAACGTGCTCGTCGGCGCCGTCCTGCCTCCGCCGGCGAAGTACCGGACACCCGCCGACCGGATTGTGTTCTACGACCAGGTCCTCGAGCGCGCGGCGGCGCTTCCCGGTGTCAAGACCGCCGCGATCTCGTCGATCATTCCGCTCGCTGGCGGTGGCGATTCCGACATGAGTTTCACCGTTGAAGGCGCGCCGCCTCCGCGGACGCCGGACGAGAACCCGGCGACCTGGTACCGGCTCGTCAGCGCGAGCTACCTCGACGCGCTCGGCATTCCGCTGCGAAGCGGGCGCACCTTCGTGCCGCACGAAGCCGAACCGGTCGTGATGATCAACGAGACCATGGCGCGCCGCCACTGGCCGGGGCAGGACGCGATCGGCAGGCGCATCCGGTTCGGCGACGACGGCCCCTGGTTCCGGATCGTCGGGATCGTCGGCGACGTGAAGCAGCAAGGCGCGCGCGCCGAGCTTCGCGGCCAGACGTACATTCCGTACTGGCACCTTGCCGAGCCGGGCGTCGGCGTCGCCATCAGGACCCATGGGCAGCCTGAGCTCCTGGCGGCTCCGCTGCGTCACGCCATCCGCGAGATCGATCCGGACATGCCGGTGTCGAACGTCTCGACGATGACGAGCCTGGTGGCGACGTCCATCGAGGAGCCTCGGTTCCTCGCGCTCCTGGTCGGCCTCTTTGCGGGTCTGGCGCTCCTGCTCGCGGCGATAGGAATCTACGGTGTCCTTTCGTACGCGGTGTCCCAGCGCACGGCTGAGATTGGCGTACGGCTGGCGCTGGGCGCGGGGCGTCGGGAGGTGTTTGCTCTGATCCTGAGGGACGGGTTCCGGCTCACGCTGCTCGGTGTCGGCGTCGGGGTCGCCGTCAGCCTGATGGTCGCCCCGACGCTGTCGACGCTGCTATTTGGCGTTCAGCCGGTCGATCCCATCACCTTCGCCGTGGTCGTCGCGACGATTCTGGCGGTCGCGTTGTGCGCGAGCGCCATTCCCGCACGCCGTGGAATGCGAGTCGATCCGCTGTCGGCGTTACGGGCGGAGTGAGAAGGGCAAGGCTCAGCGGCTCAGGGCTCAGCGACTCACAGGACGGTGGCAAACGCCCAAAGCTTGAGGCTCTGAGACAGGCGTCCAGATGCCGGCAGGTATAATCGCGTTGTCCTGATGGACGCTGTTTCCTTCACGAAAGCGTTACGAGATGCAGGCCCTCGCGTTCTGGAAGACGGTCGTGGCTGACGAAGCGGGATTCCTCGAGCAGTTCGTCTCGCTGCTCCGGGATCGGGGAATCCAGTACTGTGTCGTCGGCGGTCAGGCGGTGAACGCGTACGTCGAACCGCTCGTCAGCCTCGATCTCGATCTGGCTGTTGCCGCCGACCAGCTGGAGGAGATCGAACGGCTGGCCGGCGAAGATCTTCGGATTGAGCGGTTCCCGCACAGTCTCAATCTTTCCAAAGCCGGATCCGATCTTCGCGTTCAGATTCAGCTCGACCCGCGCTACGCGGCGTTCGTCGATCGTTCGGCCCCGCGACAGGTGCTCGGCCTGATCCTGCCCGTTGCGAGCCCTGAGGACGTCCTTCAAGGCAAGGTCTGGGCCGCGATGGACGAAACCCGGCGGCCGAGCAAGCGGCAGAAGGATTTCGCGGACATCGCGCGGCTGGTCGAAGCGTACCCGGACCTCCGACAGCAACTCCCTGCAGAGGTCACCGCCCGACTCATCGGCTGAGGGCGGGAACAGGATCCGTCCGAAGCTCTTTGCCACCTGTGACCGGGCGCCGAGATTTCAGCTGGTGACTCTGCGCCCCAGGCAGAGCCGTGAGGTGCGCGAGACCCCAGCATTTCCTTCGGGCCAGAAATCGCAGTTCCGGAACTCTCCGCGAAGCGTTACGCCTCGGTGTGGCCGGCGGCGTGAACCACACGGCAGGGATGGCTCCGCGCTATGATGCCAGCGTTCCATAGCTCATTGCCATGGCGCTTGGCCCAGGAACCCGGCTTGGTCCTTACGAAGTCGTCGCCCCCCTCGGCGCGGGCGGCATGGGTGAGGTCTACCGCGCCAGGGACACGAAACTCAATCGCGACGTCGCGCTGAAAGTCCTGCCTGACGCATGGGCAACCGATCCTGACCGGCTTGCCCGGTTCCGGCGCGAGGCGCAGGTGCTCGCGTCGCTCAATCACCAGAACATCGGTCACGTCTATGGCCTCGAAGACATCCCTGCCGCCGATCCGGCGCGGGCCGGTCCGTCGCATGCGCTGGTGCTCGAGCTCGTCGAGGGCCCCACGCTCGCCGACCGGATTACGTGCGCGCCCGCGGGCGGCACGGCGAGCGGGTCCGGCCTCCCGACCGACGAAGCCCTTGGCATCGCGCTCCAGATTGCGGCGGCGCTCGAGGCCGCTCACGAACAGGGCGTCGTCCATCGCGATCTCAAGCCCGCGAACATCAAGGTCCGCCCTGACGGCATGGTGAAGGTGCTGGACTTCGGCCTCGCCAGGGCGTCCGGTCCCGAGGCGGTCTCGGGCGAGGACGCGATGGACTCCCCGACGGTGACAAGCCCCGACGGGCTGACCAACCCAGGGGTCATCCTGGGCACCCTCCCATATATGAGCCCGGAGCAGGCTCGCGGCAAGATCGTCGACAAGCGATCTGACATCTGGGCGTTCGGCTGCGTGCTGTACGAGATGCTGTCAGGTCGTCGCGCGTTCATCGGCGAGACCGCATCGGACACGATCGTGGCGATCCTCACCACGGAGCCGGACTGGAATGGGCTGCCGGCCGCGACGCCGTCCGGCGTTCGCACGCTGCTCCAGCGGTGCCTCGAGAAGGACCCGAAGCGTCGTCTGCGCGACATCGGCGAGGCGCGAATTCGAGATCGAGGCGCTCGACAAGAGACCCGGCGAAGTCACGGCATCGTCACCGCGCTCTCGGCTCGTGAGTCTCTTCTCTCGGCGGGTCGTGTGGGTGCTCGTGACACTGCTGCTGGCGGTCGCTGCCACGGTCGTGTACTTCACGAGATCGCGTGCGATCGGACCCTTGCAGTTCACGCAGATCACCGACTTCTCGGATTCCGCCACGGCCGCCAGCCTCTCGCCTGACGGGCGGATGGTGACGTTCATCCGCGGCGGAACCTACTTCCAGAGCCGCGGTGAGATCTACGTGAAGGTGCTGCCGAACGGTGAAGCGGTTCGTCTCACGAACGACCCCAGGCCCAAGTTCGGCCCCGTCTTCACGCCGGATGGCTCTCGCATCGCCTACTCGGTGATTGATGAAGGATCCTGGGACACGTGGACCGTTCCGGTGTTGGGGGGCCAACCCAAGCGGATCTTGCCGAACGCGTCCGGCCTCACCTGGATGACCGACGGACGCGTCCTGTTTTCCGAGATCAAACCCGGCTCCGGCCTGCACATGGGGATCGTGACCGCCACCGAAGTCCGCGCAGACTCGCGTGAGATTTACTTTCCGGAGCACGAGCGCGCCATGGCGCATTACTCGTACGCATCGCCGGACCGCAAGTGGGTCCTCATCGTCGAGATGGGTCCCAGCGGAGGGTTTACTCAGCCGTGCCGGGTCGTACCGTTGGATGGCAGCTCCACGGGCCGTCTGGTGGGACCCCAGGGTGCTTGCCGCTCGGCGGCCTGGTCGCCGGACGGACGGTGGATGTACTTCGGCGCGGTGGTCGATGACCGTTCGCACCTCTGGCGCCAGGCGTTCCCGAACGGCACGGCGGAACAGATCACCTTCGACCCCACGGAGGAGGAAGGCATCACGGTCGCGCCGGACGGGAGCTCCCTCCTGACATCGGTCGGACAGCAACGCAGCGCGGTGTGGATCCATGACGAGGCCGGCGATCGTCAGATCACATCGGAAGGGTCCGCACGCCTTCCCCGACTGTCTCCGGACGGCCGGCACGTGTTCTACCTCCAAGGCGACACATTGCCCACATCTGAACTCCGGCGGGTCGATCTCGCCTCTGGACACTCTGAGGCTCTACTGCCAGGGTGGTCGATGAGTGGATACGAGGTGTCCCCCGACGCGACCGAAGTGGCCTTCACAAGCCGCGGAAGAACCGGAGAGTTGGAGATCTGGCTGGCGTCGCTCGATCGACGATCGCCGCCGCGTGAGGTCACCCGCGGAGGGGATCAGCCGTCGTTCGGCCCCAACGGGTCATTGATTTTCCGGCAGATGGACAAGCAGGCGAATTACTTGTACCGAATCAACAGGGATGGCAGCGGCCGTGAGAGGGTTCTGACCGCACCGATTCTGAACAAGACCGGCGTTTCGCCCGACGGTGAGTGGGTGGTCGTAAACAAGACAATGACAGCAGCGGACACGTCGCAGAGGCCCGGCGGGGACCTCGAAACGGTCGCGATCCCGCTTCGTGGCGGCGCTCCGAGAAGGATCTGTGGGTTCAACTGCCTGCCGAACTGGAGCTGGTCGACCGACGGGAGATTCGTCTACGCCGCAGCGGGTCGGGGCCGGACGATGGTGATTCCGGTGCCGCCGGGCCGGGCGTTGCCGGATCTGCCCGCGTCGGGAATTTCCTCGCTGGCCGACGCGCTCGCACTGCCCGGTGGGCGCGTGATCGAGCAGACAGCGAGCCCCGGGCCCAACCCCACGAGGTACGTCTTCTTGAAGACCGAGATCCGGCGCAATCTGTTCACAATCCGACTGCGTTGATCCGGCGCGGGCAGGTCCGCTTACCAGTTGAACCGAAGCACGAGCTGTCCCATGCGACTGCCCGGATCGGCCAGGTTGTTGACGTCCTCATAAGAGCTGGTTACCTGGTACCCGTCCCGATTGGCGGGGTTCCCCGGGAGCGCCACCGGGTTGAAGTTGATCGCGTTGAAGAGGTTCAGCACGTCCACTTCCAGGATGAAGTTCATCCTCCGGCCCAGCCCGATGCGTTTCCGCGCGCCGAAATCGAACCGCGAAAAGGGTGGCGCCCCGACCTGCACGTCCCTCGGCGCGCAGTCGCCCGGGATCACCTGAATGCAGTCAGGTCCGTTGGCCGGCGCCAGGTAGCGGCCCGTGGGCACGCCGGCGGTGTAGCCAAGCACGTTCACGCTGAACGCCTTGATCGTGTTGTCGATGATGTCCTGCGGCAGGTTGTAGACGCGCACCGGCGTCGTCGTGCCGTCGGCATTCACGCTGGCCGGCACGATCCGGTACTTGATCGACCGGTGCAGCTCGTCGAGCGTCATGCCGTAGAGCCGCACGTTGCCGAAGCTGAGCATGCGGCCGCTCGTGACCTTGCCGGTCACGTTCACGGACCAGCCTCCGGCGAGGCCTTCGAGCCACGGGCTAGCGCTTTCGCCAAACCGCCGGCCGCGGCCGAAGGGCACGTCGTAGCTGGCGGTCAGCTTCAACGAGTGTGGCACGGCACCGAGCGCCGGCACGAGCGCGCGATCGACGCGGAGCGAATCGAGTCGGGAGGTCCAGGTTTTCGCATACGTGTAGCTCGTCGTCATGGCGAGCCCGCGCGACAGCCGCCGGCGCAGCTCCACCTGCACGGCGTCGTACCGCGTCGAGCCCTTGCTCACGTGGACGTTCACGGCGCCGACGTCGGGATTCAACACGAAGAAGTTCGCCGGGACACGGGCGGCGAGGGCGTTGGCGCGCAGGGTGGCGTCGTTGTGCAGGTCGCCCGCAGACCCGCCGGGATTCGGGTTCAACGGCGCGAAGCGTCCGACAATCGTTGCGTTGCTCCACCGCGGACCCGTGTAGGCCGACGAATTGTTGGCGGCTTGGGATCCTGTGAAATACGCGAGATACGTCGGCAGCGGCGACGTCCCCGTCTCCGGCCCGCGATACGCGAACGAGCAAGCCGGGTTGCCGGCCTGGCCGCAGCCGGCGGCGATGTGCGATGCCAGGTTCGCCTGCGCGAGCTTGAACTCGTCGAGGAAGCCGTTCTCGACGAGATTGACTTCGTTCCAGTTTTCGATCTCGAGGAGGTTCCGGCCGCGCGTACCGAGGTACCGGACTTCGACGGCCATGTCGCGACCGATGGCCCGCTGGATTCCGGCGGTGAACGAATCCACCAGGCCGACTTCCCAGTCGAGATCGAACAGATTGACGCCCGCTGCCCGGTCGATCGGTAACGGATAGGTCGGGGTTGGCGGGAACGGCCCGGGACCGAGACGACTGGTCTCTCTGAGCAGGAGCGGCCACGTTTCGCCGGGCAGCACGAGATTGCCGTTGGCCACGTTGCGCACCGCATCGAAGCTCGGGCCAGGATTGCCAGGAGCGCCAGGAATGCCGTCGTGCGGCGCGCCGAACCTGTTCAACCCCTCGCGAATGAACGCGCGGGCGTAGCCGGCGCGAATCGTCGCCTGATCGGGGTCCCCGAGGAGGGTGCGCAACGGCCCGGTCCTGACACCTGGAAGCCAGGCGACGCCGACGCTCGGCGCCAGGTTGTTCCGATCGGTCTGGTAGCGCGTGGTCCCGGCTTGGAATTGCTCGTAGACCGGCGTGACGCCGGTCAGCGTCCCCGGCATGAAGAAGTTGCACGGCCGGCCGCCAGGGCCGGAACCGGTGCCGGAGAGGCCGCAGGCATGCGCGATCGTGTTCGCCGACCACACGTTGTTGCCCACCTGGAGCGGCAATTGCAGCTCGTAGCGCAGTCCGACGTTGAGCGTCAGATTCGCCGCGGCGCGAAAGGCGTCCTGCACGAAGAGCCCGATCTCCTGCTGTTGCGGCCGCCGATCCGTCCTGCCGTTGATCACGTACTGGTTCGTCGCCGGGTCGAGCCCCAGCTCTGTGGTCACCGAGACGACACGACCCGTCAGCAGGGCATAGAGAAACCGCGCATCCGCCAGGTCCGCGTTCGAGGCGCCGGTGAAATTCGCTGTCGTGAACAACACGTCGGCCGGATCGTTCGGCGCGACGCCGAAGCTGAGGGCCGGCACCGCCTGCTGGTCATGTCGCCGGCCCCTGAAGACCGCCAGCTCTCCGCCGATCTGCAGCCCATGCCTCCCGCGCTGCCAGCTCACCTTGTCGGCCAGGCTCCAGAGCTGGTTCGGCTGCGATGCGGAGTGGTTGCCGTTCCCGTTGGCGTCGAGCGTCGGACCGGCGGTTGCCGGCGTGAGGCTCGCGAACGCGCTGCTCCCCCCGAAGAGCGTCAGACTATAGCCCCCCTGGTTGGCGAACCGCGCCGGCGTATTCTCCGGGGCACCGTCGTTCGTGAGCCACAAGACGCCGAACGTGGCCTCGTTCACCAGGCTCGCCGAAAGTGTCGATCGGAGCGTGCTGGTCGCCGAGTTGCGATACGCGGTGTTGGAGCCGAAGTTCGGCAGTCCCGGGAGCCTCGGATCGCGCGACGTCAGCGTGTCTGGAACCCGCGCGTACTTGTTGAAGTTGTAGATCGCGCTGACCCGATGCGCCGGGTCGAGCGCGACGTCGACGCGGCTCGTCCAATGCCGCCGCAACAGGTCATCGGGACTGCTCCAGGTATACGCACTCGTGTTGCCGTCGGCATTCGGCGTCGTCGATCCTGTCGTGGTGGTGGCCGCCGCCAGCTCGGCGAGGAGTCTGCCGATCGTCGGATCGATGGCGGCCAACTCCCCGTTGGTCGCGGCCAGCGTCAGGACGTTGGTCTGCCGCATAACGTCGCCGCTCGTGTAGCTGAACATGCCCGTCCGTGCCGATGGACTGAGGAGTGTCCGGCGCCGCGTGATCTCGGACGCCTGGCGGAGCTCGTCAAAGTTGGTGAAGAAGAACGCCTTCCTGCCGCCACCGAACCCCGGCAACGGCCCCCCGACGTTGCCGCCGTAGTCGTTGAGGATGATGTGGTTCACCGGCAATCGGTTGACCTTGTTGAAAAACGTGTTCGCATACAGGACGGGATGCCGCCACGTCTCGAAGAAGCTGCCGGCGTACTTCTCCGTCCCTGACCTGGTCGTGAACTTGATCTGGATGGCGCCCTGCCCGGACGCGTCCGCGCCCGGCGTCCCGGTCGAGACCGTCACCTCCTCGACCGCGTCGACGTTCGGCGAGATGTACGACCAGAACCCATCCCCCGACTTGGCCGAGCGGACTCTGCGTCTGAATGCCGTCGATGCTGATGAGGATCGCCGAGAGCGGCAGCCCGGTAATCTGGGTCGCGTTCCGCTGCACATGGTTCAGACCCGTGTCCACGCCCGGCAGCAGCGTGACGAAGTTCAGCGCGTCCTTGGTGTTGAGCGGCAGGTTCCGGATCTGATCTGAAAACAGCGTCGACGAGATGGTCGTCGACTGCGGCTGGATGACGCCCGATCGTGCCTGGACGGTGATCGTTTCGGTGACCGGTCCGGCCTCGAGCGTGACTTTCAGATCCGCCGGCGTCGCCGTGACGATCCGCACGTCGTTCACCACGGCCGTCTTGAATCCCGCGAGCGAGAAGGTGACGGTGTACGTTCCCGGATCGAGCGCGGCGACCGAGAAGAGGCCGGCCCGATTGGTCGCCACCGGGGCGAGGCTGACGCCGGTGGCGTTGTTCCTGACGACCACGGTGACGCCGGGAACGACGGCGTCGTTCTGATCGATGACCACGCCTGAGAGCGGCGCGGTGGCTCCGCCGGTCTGCGCCGCGGCGACCCCGTGAGTCAGGGCCAGCGACACGAGCGCGATGAGCAGTCTGGGGAGACGGCGGCTCATTCCTGGCTCTGGGGTCGCTACAGCCTACGCGGCGAGCGACCCGCTGCGCAAGGCGGAGGTCTTACCCGTCCGCTACCGCCACCTGCGCGGGGCGAAGCACGTCATCGCCGATCAGATACCCCGGCCGGACGATGCCCACCACGCTGGCCGCTTTCGGCGCCGTTCGTCGGCGGGACGGTCGCCACGGCCTCGTGGAGAGAGGGATCGAACGGCTGTCCCGTGGGGTCGATCCGTTTCACGCCCAGGCCTTCGAGCGTGTTCAGAAACTGCTGACGCACGAGGGACACGCCCTGCACCACCGAGTCATCCTGACGGCCCGCGGCCGCCTCGAGGGCGCGGTCGAGATTGTCGAGCACATCCAGAAACGAGACGATGAGCGAGCGGCGACCGCGCTCGACGTCCTTGGACACTTCTTTTCGGATCCGGGCGCGCGCCTGATCGAACTCGTCCGAGGCGCCGCGATACTTCGAGATGATCTGCTGAAGCTCGGCGTCCTTCGCGGCCAGCCGCGCCTCGAGCTCTTCGACGTACGTTGGCTTGAGCTTCGGCTCTTCGGCGGCAGACACCTGGTCGTCGCCACGCGCCCACCAGCGTCGATCGGTGACTTTGAGTTCTTCGGGCATGGGAAGAAGGTAGGCTTTTGGCCTTCCTTCACATCTCTGCTTTCTCCTCGCTCGGCGCAGCCTTGCTCGGCTCACGCCCTTCGTATGAAAACGTCAGCTGGTCGTCCTGTTCGCCAATCGTCACGGTGCCGCCCTGCTCGAGCTTGCCGAAGAGAATCTCGTCGGTCAGCGGATCCCGCACTTCCTTCTGCACGACGCGTCCGAGCGGGCGCGCGCCGTAGATGGGGTCGTACCCTCGTCTCGCCAGCCACGCGCGGGCTTCGGGGGCGAGCGTGATCGCGACGTGCCGCTCGGCGAGCTGCGCCTCGAGCTGCAGCACGAACTTCTCGACGATTGTCTCCATCACGTGCGGCGTGAGGTTCTTGAACGTGACGATGGCATCGAGGCGGTTGCGGAACTCCGGACTGAAGACCCGCTCGATGGCGGCCATCGACTTGCCGGCGGCGACGCGGCGTCTCGCTTCGTCCCGCTCCTCGTCGCTCGTGCCTTCGGAGAACCCGATGGTCTTCGCGCTCATCTCGCGGGAGCCGGCGTTCGAGGTGAGGATCAGCACGACGTTCCGGAAATCGGCCTTGCGTCCGGTGTTGTCCGTGAGCGTGGCGTGGTCCATCACCTGCAGCAGGATGTTGTAGATGTCCGGATGCGCCTTTTCGATCTCGTCCAGCAGCACGACGCTGTAGGGGTGTGTGCGCACGGCGTCCACGAGCAGGCCGCCCTGTTCGAATCCGACGTAGCCGGGCGGGGCGCCGATGAGTCGCGCGACCGCGTGCTTCTCCATGTATTCGCTCATGTCGAAGCGAATGAACTCGTTGCCGAGCTGGATCGCGAGCTGCTTGGCGAGCTCGGTCTTGCCGACGCCGGTCGGGCCCGTGAACAGAAACGATCCGGCCGGCCGCTCGGGCATGCCCAATCCCGCGCGCGACCGCTTGATCGACTGGGCCACCAGGTGCACGGCCTCGGCTTGTCCGAACACGACCCGTTCCAGCGATTCCTCGAGTGTGCGCAGCCGTTCGCGATCGGACGACGACGCCTGCCGCGCGGGAATCCGTGCCATCCGCGCGACCACCGCCTCGATCTCCGGGCCGTCGACGGTGAGCTCTGGCGTGTTTGTCTGGGCCTTGGTCCCGGAACTGGCAACGCTGTCTTCATTAATTAGTGCTCGCGGGGCCCCACCCCCGCTCGCTCGCGCTCCGGCGCTCGCAGACTCGCTATCCTCGCGCGGGCCGCGGGCGCTGGCTCCGTCATCGCGATTTGGTTGCTTCTCGGGTTCCCCTTGGGCCTTGGGCCCTGGGCCTTGGGCCTGCTCTTCCCCTTCGGCCTTCTCGTCGGCCGCCTTCTGTGCCGCCGCCTTGAGCTTGGTCACCGCGCCGGCCTCGTCGATGACGTCGATGGCGCTGTCGGGCAGCTTGTAGTCGCGCAGGTGCCGCGCCGCCAGGCGTGCGGCGCTCTCGAGCGCGGCGTTCGTGAACTTGACGCCGTGATGCTCTTCGTACCGCGCGCGCAGACCACTCAGGATCCTGACCGTCTCTTCGATCGACGGCTCTTCGATCGCGATCTTCTGGAGGCGTCTCGCGAGCGCACGGTCTTTCTCGATGTGCTTGAACTCTTCGAACGTCGTCGATCCGATCACGCGCAGCTCGCCGCCGGTGAGAATCGGCTTGATGAGTGTCGCGAGGTCCATCGTGCCGCCCGTCGTGGCGCCGGCGCCGACGGTCGAGTGGATTTCGTCGATGAAGAGGATCGCGTGGGGCCGATGGCTGAGCGCCTTGATGACCGCCTTGAATCGCTCCTCGAAGTCGCCGCGAAAACGTGTGCCGGCGAGCAGCGCCCCCGTATCGAGCGAGTAGACTTCGGCGCCCTGCAGCTGCTCGGGCACGTCTTCGGCGAGAAGACGTGACGCGAGCCCCTCGGCCATCGCCGTCTTGCCGACGCCCGCTTCTCCGACGAACACCGGGTTGTTCTTGCGCCTGCGGCTGAGCACTTCGATCGTCCGCTGCAGCTCGTCGGCACGTCCGATGAGCGGATCGAGCAGACCGCGCCGGGCGCGCTCCGTGAGGTTGAGACAGTACGCCGCCAGCGGGTCGCGCGATGAGGCGGTGCCTTCCTCACCGACGCCTGCCGGCGCTTCCTCGCCTTTCGTCTCTTCGGGGGGCGGCAGGAGCTTGGAGACGCCGTGCGAGATGAAGTCGAGGATGTCGAGCCGGGTGATGCCCTGCGCCTCGAGCAGCCGCGCCGCATACGCTTTGGGCTGCTGCAGGATCGCCGCCAGCACGTCGCCGGCATTCACCTCGGGGCGCTGCGCGCTCTGAACGTGCAGCACCGCCGTCTGCAGCACGCGCCGGAACGCAGCCGTCTGTTCAGGCTCGCGCTCCTGGCCGCGGCGCAGCTCTTCCACCGAGCTTTCGAGATACTGATTGAGCTCTCGCCTGAGGCGCACCAGGTCGGCGCCCGCGCCCGTCAGAATCCGCTCGCCTTCCGTGTCATGGGCGAGCGCGTACAGCAGGTGCTCGAGCGTGAGGTACGCATGCCGCCGCGATACGGCCTCGCGGTAGGCGATCGTCAGGACGATTTCGATCGATGCGGAAAACACCTCAGGTTCCTGTTCCGATTATAGAATGCGATTCCGGCGGCGCGCGCCACATGAAACCGCCCGGCCCGCCTCTTTCGTAGAATGTACGTAGGACGATGTGATGACGCAGCCATGAGTGCTGGTACCATTGGCACACCGGCCCCCTCCCTGGAGCTCCCGGCTGCGGGCGGCGAGCGCCGCTCGCTCGCCGAATTCCACGGCCGCCCGGTCATCGTCTCGTTTCTCGGCCCGGCGTACTGCCCCATCTGCCGGGCGCACGTGATCAAGATGATCCAGGCCCAAGACGACATCGCCAAAGCGGACGTCGGCGTCATTCTCGTCGCGTTCAGCGATCCTGAGCTGCTGATGTCGAAGATGATGCGCGACGTGAATGTGCCGTTCCTGCTGCTGCTGGATCGCAGTCGTGAGTCCTATGTGCGCTGGGGTTTGGGCCCCTTCCACTTGAAGGCGCTGCTCGCGCCGGGACTCTATTCGGGGTTGTTCAAAGTGATATTCAAGCGGCATGCCCTGATGGCACCCACACTGGAGCCCATTCAGATGGGTGGCGACTTCGTCGTCGATCGCGCGGGCAAGCTCGCCTTCGTCAACCGGATGCGGAGCTTGCACGACCGTGCGCACGTCCAGGACATGCTCGCGGCCGTGGCCACGGTGTCAACATGAGCTCACGATTGACGCCAGGCAATCTTGGTGTGCCCGCGCCGCCGCTCGAACTGCCGGCCGCGGGGGGTGAACGGCGGTCGCTCGAGGAATTCCGCGGCCGTCCGGTCATCATTTCCTTCCTTGGCCCGGCCAATTGCAATTTCTGCCGCGGCCATATCCTCAAGATGGTCTCGGCCAAGGACCGCATCCAGACGTCTGGCGCCGAGGTCATCTTCGTCGCGTTTCACGATCCTGAACTGATGATGTCCAAGATGCTGCGCGACCTCGACCTGTCGTTCGTGCTGCTCCTGGACCGCGCGCGGGAAGCGTACGCGCGATGGGGTCTTCAGACCGGCACCCTGAAAGCCCTGCTGAGACCTGGGCTCGCCTGGGCGATACTCAAGCTGATGCTCAAACGGCCGGAATCGTTGGGCAGCGCGCCCCCGCACCACAGGCAACTGGGTGGCGACTTCGTCGTCGACCGCGCCGGCAAGCTCGTCTTCGTGAACCGCATGCAAAGCGTCTACGATCGCGCCGACATCGACGACATGCTGGCGGCAGTCCGGGCGGCGGGGTAAGCACAACCTGGAAGCGGAGACCTGGCCTTCAGGACGTCAGTGGCCGGTGCGTCAAGCCCTGTTTGACCGAGTCCAGCAGAGCGTTCACGTCGAATGGTTTCCGGAAGAACGCGATCGCCCCCAGCCTGCACGCTTCGCGCTCCATGTCGAGATCGTTGACGCCGCTCGTGATGATGACGGGCATCGGATGGGCGCGATTGGCGAGCGTGCCCTGCAGTTCGAGTCCGCTCATCCTGCCCAGATGCACGTCGGCGATCAGACAGCCGCCCTCGCGCGGGAGGTCCTCCTGAAGGAACTCCTCCGCAGACGCGAAGGTCCGTACGGTCCATCCCGCGATTCGCAACAGCCGTGACAGCGCGGTTCGAATGGAGGAATCGTCGTCGACGACGAAGACCGTTGGGGCGGTGGTGCCGGATCGATCGGTCATCCTGTCAGCCTCTCCAGCGCCACCGGGCCGCTGACGTGCGTCGGGACAGGGCTCGTGGATGAGACGGCCGCGTTCAGGACGAACGAGCAGGTCAGACCGCGATCCCCGTTGCGCCGGGCCGATATCTGGCCGCCGTGAGCGTCAATGATCGTTCGGCTAATCGACAGCCCGAGTCCCATGCCGTCGCGCTTGGTCGTGAAGAACGGATCGAACATCTGATCGAACTCGGCGTCGGAAACGCTGACGCCGCGGTCGGCAACCGACACGCTGACCTGTCCGCCGGTCTCGGCCGTCGTTACGGCGATGTACCGGTCGTCGGCGTTCTGGGTCGCACTGACGGCTTCGGCTGCGTTCATCAGGATATTGAGCACGACCTGTTGGAGCTGAATTCGGTCTCCGAAGACGCCGGGCAGGCTCGATCCGAGCACGACCTCGGTCGCGATCCGCCGCTCGATGAGATTGCTGTGCAGGAGCTTCAGGACATCAGTGACGATGGCGTTGATGTCGACGGGTGCGTATTCGCGCCGCTCCTTGCTGAGCAACCCGCGCAACCGGCGAAGCACGTCGTCAATGCGCTGATTCCCGCTCACGATGTCGCGAAGCGCGCTGCCGATGCCAACGACATCAGGGGTCTCGGCCTCGAGCAGGTTCAACGCGACATACGCGTTGATGGAGATGGCCGTCAGCGGCTGATTGATCTCGTGCGCGAGGGAGCCGGTCAACGCGCCGAGCGCCATCACGCGGCTGGCGTGCGCCAATTCATTCTGCAGCTCGCGGGCACGATGTTCGGCGCGCTTTTGATCGGTGACATCGCGCACGAGGCTGAGCACGTGACTCTTGTCCACGGCGACAGACCGGACCTCGTAGAACCGTTCCTCGTCGCCTAGCCTCAGCGAGTACTCCAGTGTCGCAGGCTGTTCCGATCGGCGCGCCTCCTCGAAGCAGTTGACGAGCCGTCCCGCGAGGTCGGCAGGCAGCACGTCCACGACGTTCCGGCCGATGAACTCGGCAGGAGGCATCAGCAAATAGCGCGGGTCTTTGGCGTGGCACTCCAGGAAGACGCCGTCGTTGGTCGTCAGGAACACCCAGTCGGGGAGGGCCTTGAGGATGGCCTGATGCCTGGCTTCGGCGTCTTGGCGTGCCGTGACATCCAGGCCGGCCAACAACACGCAGCGCTCGTCTCCGACCTGGACGACCTCAGCCGAAAACACGACCGTCGCGGCACTCCCGTTCTTGCGGCGTAGGCGCATTTCGCAGGCCGGCAGCCGGCCGTGTTTCGCCAGCGCGTCGCGCAGCGTGGCCCGATCGGCGGGATCCAACCACATGCCCATCTCGAGTGACGTGTGATTCAGAAGCTCTGCACGCGTGTACCCGCTCTGCGACTCGAACGTCTCGTTCACGTCGAGGAAGCGGCCGTCGGTGACCGACATGATCGCCATCGCGCACGGACTCGAATGAAAGGCGACGGCGAGTTTCTGCTCGGAGAGGCGCAGGGCTTGCTCGGCCTTCTGCTGCTCGGTCACGTCGCGAGCCATGCCCCGAACGATCGGAGCTGCCACGCCGTCGGTGCGCAGCGTGTTGCGAAACACCCACTGACGCTGTTCGCCCCGCCGGGTCACGACCTTCATGATGCCGTTGGCGACGCCGTCCCGTTGAACGGTCCTCATGTACTCGTCGAACTCGTGCCGGACATCCGGAGCCAGCAAATCGCGAATCGACATCGCCAGAAGTTCGTCGACGCTGTAGTCGAGAATCCGTGCAGGCGCCGGGTTGCACGAGAGGATCCGACCTTCCAGATCGTGGGTGCACACCAGATCCTCGCTGTGCTCGACCAGATCTCGATACCGGTCCTCGCTTGCGCGGAGCTGCCGCTCGATCTCCTGCCGGCTGCGAATCTCCAATTGCAGGGCCGTGTTCTCTTCGGCCACCAGGCGTTCGTGGCTGACGCTCTCCTGGAGTGCGCGCGCCGATCGTTGGTACTCCTCCACGAGCAGCAAGACCATCCCCAGGCAGATTCCGCACGTCAGCACGACATCGAACGGGAGCAATCTCGCCCCGGCCATCATCGCCAGGCGGCCTGAGATCTCCGGCGCGCCTGACGTCGCGGCGAACACCTGGACCAGAGCGCCCGTGTACAGAAACTGACTGATGGCGTAGCCACAGCACGAGACGCCCGTGAGCAGGGCTGCCCACGACCTGTTCGCACGCATGCGCTGGAAGAACACCCACGAACAGAAGAACAGCGCAGCCGCGAGCGTGAGCGTACGAAATCCGTGCCGGACCGCGAAGCTCGTGAATGGCTGAGCCGACCACAGAAGCGACCCCGCAAAACTGAGGGCCCCGAGCACCATGGCGGCCCCGAGCCACGCGAGCGCCACCCGTCGGGTGATCGTGCCCGGCGACCGGAGGCTCACGGCTCCGAAGACCAACAGGGGAGCGACGGAGAATCCCAGAAGCGTCGTGAGAAGGACCACGATGCCCTTGGTCAGGGTCCATCCCGGTGGAAACGCCAGTGCCAGCCGCCCGAGGCCCAGAAACAGGGCGGACAGCGTCCACGCGCCTACCCACCACCGGTTGAATTCCTGCCGGCGGAGTCGTGCGTGGAGCGACCACAGCAGAACAGCCAGAAAGACGGTGACGAGCAGTTGTGCGGACACAAGTAACCGCACCGTGTCCATGGTGACTGTCATCGCAGAGAGACCGGTGTCAGCCTAATCCGGGGTCCTGTCGAGCGTCAACGCGCGACGTATGCTTGACCGATGCCCGCCGCCGGCCGTGCGCCCAGGGATCGACTGTTCGGTCGCATCCTGATCGCCCTTGGGCTTGGCGCGGTCGCCGGCATCTTCCTGGGCGAACTGGTCCGGCCTCTGGAGTTCGTCGCGAACGGTTTCGTGCGTCTGCTGCAGGTGAACGTCCTCCCGTACCTGTTGGGCTCGCTGGTCGCGAGTCTGGGCAGCCGCGGACCGGCCGAAATGAAGGTCATCGCCCGGTACGGCATCAGCCTGCTGCTCCTCGTCTGGGCACTTGCCCTGTCGCTGGTGCTGCTGTCTCCGCTCGCCTGGCCACGCTTCAGCGGTGCCGTCGTCGTCGGTCAGAACGACGTGCCCGAAACGATCGACTGGCTGGACCTCTACATCCCCTCGAACCTCTTTCACGCGCTGTCGAACAACCTCATTCCCTCCGTCGTGCTGTTCGGGATCCTGGCGGGGCTTGCGCTCGGACAGATGGCGAGCGATCGCAAGCAGGTTCTGCTGAATGCGCTCGGCGGCTTCAACGAAGCGATGGCGCGGGTGAGCCGCATGATCCTGCGCCTGACTCCTATCGGCCTGTTTGCCATCGCCGCCGTGACGGCAGGGCAGGTGCACGTTCAGGACCTGCTCCGGCTGCAGATCTGGCTGCACTTCTACCTCGGCGGCTCGCTGCTGTTGTCGTTCTGGCTCCTGCCCGGTCTCGTCGCACGGCTGACGCCGGTCCCGTACGGCCGATTCCTTCAGTCGGTCCGCAATGCGGTGATTACCGCCGCAGCCGCCGGTGACGCGCTGGTGGTGCTGCCGCTGATTACCGAGGCAGGCAAGGAGCTGCTCAGCGAAGGGAACACCACGCCGGCGGAAGCGGACCGGGCCGTGAGCGTGTCCGTACCGCTCCTCTACAACTTCCCGCACGCCGGCAAAGTGCTCAGCCTGGCCTTTCTTTCGTTTGCGGCCTGGTTCTCGGGCGGGTCGCTCGGTTTGCAGCAGCTCTTCGCGCTTGCGTCTGCCGGCCTGCTCAGCGTGTTCGGCAGCATCAATGCCGCGGTGCCGTTCCTCTTGGATTTGTTGCGACTGCCTTCAGACCTGTTCGAGCTCTTTACCGTCTCCGGCGTGGTGAACAGGCACATAGGCGCCATGACCGCCGCGATGCATACCGCGGCGCTCTCGGTCATGGTGGCGGCGGCCATGCTCGGGCGGCTGCAGGTCTCGCTGCATCGCCTGGTGCGATTCGCCGTCGTGAGTGTGGTTCTGGTCGCTGTTCTTCTCGGCGGGACGCGGGCGTTGTATACATGGCTGCTCCCTCCGGTGCCATCGGGGATGGAAACGCTTTCGGCCTTTGAGCTCCGGCCGCCATTGGTGGCGGCAACTGAGGTGAACACAGACGTCGCCGCGACGGCTTCGCAGCCGGGCGCACGGCTGAAGACCCTCCAGGCGCGCGGCGTCCTCCGCGTCGGGTATTTTCCGGATTCCGTGCCGTGGTCGTTCCTGAACGCTTCCGGTACGCTCGTCGGGTACGACGTCGAGGCGGCACACCGGCTCGCAGCCCAGCTGGGCGTCACGCTGGAATTTGTCCGTGCGACGAGGTCGTCGCTGCCGGACGAGCTGTCGTCGGGGCGGATCGACATCCTGATGGCCGGCTTGATCGGCTCCGTCTCTCGCGCTCAGCGCATGGAGTTGTCGCATCCCTACAGTACGGAGCGCGTGGGATTTCTGGTGCGAGACTATCGGCGCAACCGCTTTGCCACGCTCGAGACGTTGGCCGGGGGAGCGGGATTGGTGATCGGACATACCGCGTGTGAAGGAGGCCCGCGATCTGACGGCGACGCTGCTGCCTGACGCGACGACGAAGGACTTCGACGCGATTGAGGATCAGATTCGGGACCAGAGCGTTGACGCCATCCTGATGCCCGTCGAGCGGGCGCACTATTGGAGTCGTGTCCACCCCGAATTCACCGCCCGCCGGCCCGACGATCTCAACATCGCGGTCATCACCGTGTACGCCATGCCAGAGGGCGAGTTGGAATTGAGAAATCTCGTCGATCTGTGGATCGAAACGCGGCGCGCGAGCGGCGAGCTCGACGAAGCCTATGAGTACCTGGGTCAACGGCCGGGCGCTCGCGCCCCGCGTACCGCGATGGAGTGTTGTGCGCAACGTGTTCGGCTGGGGCGTCCGATGAATCCGTACCGGACCGTCTACGACCGGGCCGACATCAACGACATGCTTGCCGCGCTCGGCAAGAGCTGAAAGACGCAGACGCGACCCACGGTTTCGTACAGGGCGTCTAGAGAGAGCGCGAACGTCGCTCCCTTCTCGCGTGATGGCTCGCTCCAACTGGATCGCGCAGGTAGCGTCATTGACGTTAGCCCGCGAAGTAGCCCCGCCGGGCCCGGACCGTAAGGTTCCCCGGCTTGGTTACCGTGACGGTGATGTCGTGCCAGCCATCGCGGGCGACACCCGCAGGGACATAGCTGAGAAGATAACCGGCGTTGAGCGATGCCAGCACCTTGTCGAAGGCGCGCGCGATGCCGCTCTCGTTCACCACGTCGCCGCCGGTGGCATACGCCACTTCATCAAGCAGTGGACTAACACCGATCCTGGAACCCTGCAGGACAAGGTAAACGACAGCGTCGCAGCGCTTTGCGATCCCGATTGCCTGCGCCGGACTGGTTACGCTCATGATGTCTACACCTCTCGTCAAGCCCATGATGAGGTGGCGCCGTCCGATCGCTGTCGGTCGGACCATTACCTGGACGAGAGCGTCATAGAGTCTCGACGAACCTGCGACTTTGCTCGGGCCGCGCAGGAATCGTCACTGGAACCGTTTGCAACGGAAACTCCTCGTAAACCATTGTCGCGAACGTGGTCAGGCCTAGCCCGTCGCCCGGCCGAAGGCGCTTTCCTACCGCTTCCACATCGTCCCAGAACCGAAGGGACTCGACGGCAGGCCATAGGTTTGTTTCGACCAGAAGGGAGACGTCCAACGGGACCGCAGTGGGCGCAATGAACTCCACGCGCTGAGGAACGCCATCGTCCAAGACCTGAAAATCCTGGGGCTGGAGTCCGGTGACCGGCTTGCCGGAAGTCAGCACGGTCACGTCGACCACGACGAGATTGGCCTGCGTGCGGAACGTCGGGACTTGCGGAGCGTCCTGCGACTGCATCGCATCGTCATGGCCTGGCCTGACCGCGAAAAGTGAGATCGCTGGGCGCCCGATCATCGTCGTAAATCCTGGCGGAGACCATTGATGAACCGATGCCACTCGGTGCAGTGGCCGCCATTCTGCCAGGCTGTCCAGGGATCGTCTGCTAGCTGCGGTCCAGCGAACGCGCCCTCCGCAAGCTACCGAGGCCTCTCCCGGACGATTCTGGCGCCACAAAAACTCGGCTAGAGCAATTGCGCCGGATTGCGCTCGTGGCACCGTCGTCAGAGCGGCGCGGTAAGCACGCTCTGCGTCGACGGAACGGTTCTCCAAGTCATCCACGCGTCCACGAAGGAAGGCAGCCGAGATAGAGTAGGCAGGGATTCGACGTCCAAGGGGCGATGTCATCGAAATATCGTCGGGCCTTATCTCGTTCGGCGAAGGCAAGCGCGATGCCTCCCAGGTTCAAGTGCGCCCTCGCGCGAACGGACGGGTCAGCAGCCAGGAGCAGAATGTCCTGACGGGCGCGACGCAGATCAGCCAGATACGCGTACCGCACGCTCGCATCTCTGGCTGCTGAGCGCGGTGCGTCCTGGATCAATCGAAGCCCTTCGATCTTGGCGTAGTCACGCTCGGCGAGCTCTCTGCGCACCCGGATACTGGCAGCCAACTGGTTCGTCTGGCGCTCCGCGACCACGATACGAATCCAGGGTTCATTCGAAAAGCGCCCGAGCGCGTGACCCAGATGTCCTGGGGCCTGTCCATATTCATTCGGCAACCCGCTTCCGGGAACCGGCCGGACATCGGCGTCGCCAAAGTCCCGCAGCAACTGCAGGGATGCCGCAAACCATACCCGCTCGAGCGGAACCGCGGCGGGCTGCCGCCTTAACAGGTCGCACGTCCACTCGACGAGAGGGCGAAGCTCGCGCCATTCGCGCTCGACCGTGCCCTCGTGCCCGTGGCTCCTCGGGTTCTGAAACAGCCCGATGCCCGCTTTCAGTTGAATTGCCGAGTATCTCGCACGCGCGAAATCGATGACGAAGGAGGCGACGACGATGCGCCGCAGCGGCGCACTCACCGGACCTTCCTTTTCAATCCAGCCCCCGGCCAAGCGCTCGATTGCCTGGCGAACGGTGTCCACAGCGCCCAAACCAACGGCAGACTGAATGGCGGCGTCGTATCCACCGCGGTCGTAACCGTCAAGAATATCGGTAATATCGGTGATCGGCCTTCCGGCATCCAAGTCAAACCCAGACGCGAGAAGAACCCCAAATGTCAGAACGGCTACAGCGTTCATGCGGCCGATCACGTCTAGTTCAGCAACCGCACTTCGCCTACACCCTCTCCAAGGTCCGCGGGTCGGTGATCGTGGCGGGTAACATCCGGAGTGTGGACGTGGCCGGCAGATTCCGCTCCCACCACAGCGCGGCGTCCTCCTCGGTCCACGGCGGCAGGTCGAGGGCGTCGAGCATCGCCGCAATTTCGCGGGCGCTCGAGGGCCGATCGGAGGGCTTCTTTTCGAGGCACTTCATCACGATCTGTTCGAGCTCGTGCGGGATCGGCAGCTCCGTTCGGGTGGACGGCGGCTCCGGCATCGCCTGAACGTGTTTGAGCGCGACCGTCATCGGGTTGGAATCGGAAAAGACGAGCGTGCCCGTGAGCAGGTAATAGGCGACGCAGCCGAGCGCATACAGGTCGGCCCGTCCGTCGACCATGGGTTCGCCGAGCGCCACCTCGGGCGCGATGTAGCCGGGCGTGCCCGCGGTGACGCCCTCCATCGTGAGCTGGGTGGCGTCTTCGCACGCGGCGCACTTCGCCAGGCCGAAGTCCAGCACTTTGACGAAGTCGTGCTGGAGCGCGAGCTTGCACAGCATCACGTTCGACGGCTTCAGATCGCGGTGGACCAGGCTCTGCTGGTGCGCCTCTTCGAGCGACGCGCAGATCTGCCGCAGGATCGCCCGCACGCGCGACGCCGGCTGCGGGCCGAACGTCGCGATCAGCGTCTGCAGGCTGATCCCGTCCAGCAGCTCCATCACGTAGTAGAACTGCCCGTCGCGGGAGACGCCGAAGTCGTAGAGATAGATCGTGTGCGGAGACTGCAGGCCGGCGATGACATTGGCTTCGCGGCGGAAGCGCTTCACCCAGAGATCCATCTGGCGTGACGTCGTGGCTCTTCGTCAGCGGCCGCACGAGCTTGATCGCGGCCTGACGCGCCAGCATTTCGTGGCTGGCTTTCCACACCTCGCCCATCCCGCCCGCGCCGATGGGCGCGAGCAGTCGGTATTTGCCCATCTCGTCGGCCGCCTCGGCGGTCTCGTGCGGCGGGCCGAACAGGCGCTGTCCGATGAGCCAGGCGAGGATCGCCATCGCATAGTTGATGCCGGGCCAGACAATGAGCCGCGTCCAGTGGGGCGGCACGAATCCCAGTCGAGCCGCGTTGATCGCGTACGCCAGCGGCCACATCGTCGCCGCCACGACGCCCGCGATGAGCGTCCATCGCGGCCGTTCGGGCATCATCAAGCCGACGAAGAGGATCCAAGGCCCGACCGCCGAGATGCCGAGCACGGGGCGATCGGCCGCGAGCGGCACCGACGTCTCGACGAGCGCGATCGCGAACGCGACGAGCACCTCGAACGCCAGGCCGAGCATGGCCAGCGTGGAGGGCAGAACCAGCTCGTACCGGAACGCCGCGACGAGTCCGGCGGTCGCCAGCGCGACGGCGAGCGTGACGAGCCGGATGACCGGATCGGCGTACACCCGGCCGAGATCCGGCTGCGCGATCTGCTGGAACGCGATGACGACCAGAACGAGCGCCGCGATCGGCAGGAAGAGTCGCGAGAAGGGCGGAGGCGGCTTCCGCTCGACTCTCGCCGGTGCGTGGTGCAGGCGGGTCGCCTCGTCCGGCGGGATGCGTGTCCCGCTGAACGGCTCCGGCTTGTCCATTCCCGTTAGTATAGTGGCGCGTCCATGCCCTCAGGCCGCCCGCCCAGCCGTCCATGTCCCGTGGCGGTCATCGACATCGGCTCCAACTCCGGCCGTGTCGTCGTCCTCGAGCTCGACGGCGCGGGCCACCTGCGATTGCTGACGGGATCGCGCGCGGCGCTCAGGCTCGTCCACGACGTGGACGAGCGCCGGCGGCTGAGCCCGGAGTCGATGTCACGGACGCTCGACGCGGTGCGCGACTTCCACGCCATTGCATCCGGCGCCGGTGCGAAACAGATCGTCGCCGTCGCGACCGCCGCCATCCGCGACGCCCGCAACGGCCGCGCGTTCATGGAACGAATCCGGCGCGAGATCGGCATTCGCGTGAACATCATCGACGGGAACGCGGAGGCGCGGCTGGGGTTCGCCGGCGCGGTGCGCGGCCTGCCGGTCGCGAGCGGCCTGCTGTTCGACCTGGGCGGCGGCAGCATGCAGATCTCCCATTTCCGCGATCGGCGGCTGGGCAAAGCCGCGAGCCTGCCGCTCGGCGCGCTGCGGCTGAGCGAGGCGTTCCTCGAATCGGATCCGCCGCGCCCTCGCGAAGTCCGGCGCTTGCGCGACCACGTGTGGAAGCACCTCAAGCGCGCGCACGTCGCCCGGCTCCGCCGTCGCGAGTACCTCGTGGGCACCGGCGGCACGCTGCGGAATCTCGCCAAGGTCGATCGCAACGCCCACCGGTATCCGATTACGCGTGTGCACGGCTACGTCCTCACGCTCGATCGCCTCCACGACGTCGTCGGGGAGTTGTCGACGACACGTCAGAAGAACCGGGACGACATCTCGGGCTTGAGCGCGGATCGCGCCGACTCGATTCTCGGCGGGGCGATCGCGATCGAGACGCTCATGGAGTTCGTCCGCGCGCGCGAGATTCTGGTCTCCGGGCAGGGCGTTCGCGAGGGCATCGCGCTCGACCTGCTGAAGATGCGCGTGACGTCGCCCGCCGCCGTCAAGGAGGCCTCGCTCGCCTCGCTCGTCTCGCGCTTCGACGGCTGGAACGCGGAAGCCGCCAGACGCCGCCGCGCCCTGGCCGGCGTACTCGTGCGCGCGATCGATCCGCGCGCCAGCCCGTCGGTCGTCGAAGCGCTCGATCACGGAGCCCGGCTGCTGGACCTCGGCCGCAGCCTCGACTTCTTCGAGCGCCACCAGCACGTCGCCGACATCCTGCTCGCGACCGAGCTCAACGGGTTCACGCACGAGGAGCTCGCCTTCGTGTCGGCGCTGGTCCGCGGCGCAGGCGATCGGCATGCCGATCCACGCGCCATGAATCCGCTGGTGGACGAAGCCGATCGCGAGCCGCTCGATCGCGGCGCGATCATCCTCGCGCTGGCCGACGAGATCGAACGCCGGTGCCCGCGCGGCCGCCGGATCGCGATCTCGTGCCGCGTTGGACGGGACGTCCGGGTCTCCGTGCCTCTGCTGCGCGCCTGGGGGGCGAACGACCTCAGGCGAAGATTCGAGCGCGCGTTTGGCAGACCGCTGCTGGTGAGACCCGGAGGCACGGCACGCCTCTGAAGCCGATGACGCCCATCGCCAGCCCTGACGTCAGCACCCGGCTCGCGGCGCTCCCCGGGACCGAATCCGGTCCGACCCTGACCGGCGTCTTCCGGCTGCCGGCCGGCCTGCTCGGCGACGCGGCCAGGCGGCTCGCCTGGCTCTCGGTGTTCATCGCCGTGCTGATCGTGCTCGTCGAGACGTTTCAGCAGATCGCCCAGCCGAAGCTCGCGCCTGTTCTCCAGGACCCGGTGAACCGGCTCCTCTCGCTCGCAGCGGTGCTCATGGGCGTCGCCATGTTCGTGCTCGAGCGCAACAAGCTCGTCACGGCGTCCACGCTGCTCGGCATCGGCATGATCTTCGAGATCGTGGTGGCGTTTTCGATCGCGATGGTCGAGACGTCCTATCCGATGGACCCCGACCAGCCGGTCCTGGGGCTCTCGTCGCTCGGCCCCTGGATCGTCGCGGTCGGCGTGATCATTCCCAACCGGCCGATCTGGACGCTCGTGACCGCGCTCGCCGCGGCGACGATGTGGCCCATCGCGTACGCGATCAACTACCAGCGCTTCGGCTTCACGCTGCCGCCGTGGGGCACGCTGGCCGCGTGGCCGGCCATCAACTATCTTCTCGCCGTCCTCGCGTATCTCATCGGCCGGCGGATCTACGGCACGACGCTCGCCGCGCAATCGGCGATCGAGCTCGGGAGCTACCGGCTCGTCGCGCCGATCGGGACAGGCGGCATGGGCGAGGTCTGGCGGGCGTCGCACCGGATGCTCGCGCGCGCGGCCGCCATCAAGCTGATCAAGGCCGAGGCGCTGGCGGGACCGACGGCGCGGCAGGCGGATGTCTCACTCCGCCGGTTCCGGCGCGAAGCGGAAGCCATCGCCGGCCTGCAGTCGCCGCACACGGTGTATCTCTACGACTTCGGGACATCGCGCGACGGTCGCTGGTATTACGTCATGGAGCTGCTCGACGGCGTCAGCCTCCAGGACCTCGTGACGCATTTCGGACCCGTGCCGGGATCGCGCGTCGTCTTCGTGTTGCGGCAGGCGTGCGAGTCGCTGGAGGAGGCGCATCAGCAGGGATTGGTGCACCGGGACCTCAAGCCGTCGAACATCATGGCGTGCAAACTCGCGCTCCGCTACGACTTCGTCAAAGTGCTCGACTTCGGTCTGGCGAAGTTCGTGGGACCCGTCGACGCGACGCAGCTCACGCTGGAAGGCATCGCGGCCGGAACGCCCGCCTACATGGCGCCCGAGATCGCGTTGGGACGCCCGGACGTGGATCCGCGCGCCGACATCTACGCGCTCGGTTGCGTCGCATACTTTCTGCTGACCGGGACCGTGGTGTTCCCCGACGAGAACCCGATGAGCATGGCGCTGAAGCAGGTGCAGGAGACGCCGGATCCGCCGTCCAGCCGGACGGAGGTGCCGATCGCTCCGGATCTGGAACAGGTCGTGCTGCGATGTCTCGCCAAGAGCCCCGCCGAACGGCCGGCGACGGCACGAGAGGTGGCCGATCTGCTGGCGGCCTGCGCGCTGCCGCCCTGGACAGCCGAGGACGCCGCCGCCTGGTGGGAGCGACACCTGCCGCCGACGTCCACCCTCCGCACCTCCGCCCTGCCGCCGATCCACACGCCCCCGGTCGTCCAGAAAATCTGATGTGATCCACGTGTGACTACGAAGGACGTCACCCGGGTGGCCATGGCCACGGCGGCCGTGATGCTGGCGCACCAGGTCGCGTCGAAGGCCTTGCGCGACGCCGCATTCCTCGCGGTCTGGCCGACGACGGCCCTGCCGCTGATGGTGGTGGCGGCCTCTGTGCCCGTCGTCGCCGTCGTGCCGGTGTTCGCGCGGCTCCTCGAGCGCTACGGTCCGCGCATCGTGGTGCCCGCCGGCTTTCTGCTCAGCGCGTCCGCGCACGTTGTCGAGTGGCAGCTCTCGAGCCAGCAGCAGTGGGTGGCGGTGGTCATTTATTTACATGTGGCCGGACTCGGGGCGCTGCTGCTCTCGGGATTCTGGTCGATCGTCAGCGAGCGGTTCGATCCACGGAGCGCGCGGCAGAGTTTCGGGCGCATCGCGGCGACAGGCACGGTGGGCGGTGTGCTCGGCGGCGGTGCGGCGGCATGGATCGCCATGGCGCTCCCGGTCGATTCGGTCTTGCTGCTTCTCGCCGCGCTTCACATTCTCTGCGCGGTCGGCGTGTTGTGGCTGGGGCAGGCGCCGGTGCTGCTGCCGGGGACCGATCAAGCGCCGTCGGATCGTGTGTTCGCGTTCCAGGCGCTGCGCGAATCGCCGCACCTCCGGACGATCGCGCTGATGATGGTGCTGGTCACCGCCGGGGCGGGCGTTCTCGACTACCTTCTCAAGTGGATGGCGGCGGATAAGATGCAGACCGGCGCGGGGCTGCTGGGCTTCTTCGCGGTGTTCTACGGAGCGGTCCAGCTGGCATCGTTCGGGGCACAGGCGGCCTCCGGCCGGATTCTCCAGCGGGTCGGCATCGGCCAGACGATGTCCACGCTTCCCGCGAGCGTCGGACTGGCGAGCGCGATCGTGCTCCTGTTCCCGGTCTGGCAGCTCATCGTCCTTGTGCGCGGCATCGATGCCGTCTTCAGAAACTCGCTCTTCCGAAGCGGGTACGAGCTGTTCTTCGTGCCCATGGACGCCGCCGAACGCCGGCGGATCAAGACGTTCATCGACGTCACCTGCGACCGCGCCGGCGAGACGCTGGGCGCGCTCATCGTGCAGGTGCTGCTGTTGACGAGCGTGGTGTTCCTCGCTCGCGAGCTGCTGGGCGCGGTGGTCCTGCTGACGGCCGCCGCGCTCTGGTTGGGCCGCCGGCTCGACCGCCTCTACCTCGGCGTCGTCGAACAGCAACTCGTCAGACACGCCGAGCACACGCCGGTCATCCTCGGAACCGACACGGCCTGGACGATCATCAATCTCCCAGTGGCGCCGCCGGTTGCCGAAACCAGGTCGCACAAGACGGTCGTGATGACCGCGCCGCGAAAGGAGGATCCGCGGCTCCGCCTGCTCGGTGAGCTGCGGTCGGGCGATCGCGCGCGCGTCGAAGCCGCGCTCGACCGGCTGACGAAACCCGACCGGTCGCAGGTTTCTCAGGTGATCGATCTCCTGGCCTGGGACGACCTCGTGGCGAAGGCGCGCCTCGTGCTGGAGCGGGTGGCCGGCTCGCACGTCGGGCTGCTGGTGGACGTGCTGGTCGATCCGGCGACGGACTTCGCCGTCCGGCGCCGGATCCCGAGAATTCTCGGGACGCTCACGTCACGCCGGGCGCTCGACGGCCTCCTGCTTGGCCTCGACGACGCGCGCTTCGAAGTGCGCTATCAATGCGGGCGCGCGATGGATCGCATGCTGGCAAGGGACAGTTCGCTCAGCGTGGACCCCCGCGTCGCGTTCGAGCACGTCGAACGCGAGCTGTCCGTCCCGCTGCAGGTCTGGCAGGGCCACCGCCTGATCGATCAGCCGGACCGGGACGAAGATCCCGATCCGACCGACCTCAGCCACCGCAACCTCGAGCACGTCTTTGCGCTGCTCGCGGCGGTCCTGCCGCGCGAACCCCTGGAGGTCGCACTCTTCGGCATCCGCTCGTCGAACCCCGGCCTTCGCGGCCTCGCGCTCGAATATCTCGAAAGCGTTCTTCCACCGCCGATTCTCGCGAGGCTCTGGCAGGTCGTCGACGTGCCTCCGCGCACGCCGTCCGAGCGCACGTCGCCCGAGAAGGCGCTCGAGCAACTGCGGCTCTCGACGGAAATGCCTGCGATCGATCCTGAAAAGCTCAGGAAATAGGCTCGGAGGCTGATCTTCTCAGCCCGTCTTCTTCTTGTGCTCCCGCGCAATCTGCCTCGCAATCCAGAGCCACGCGGCCGTGAGTGCGACGTTGATGAGCGCGAAGGTCATGAGCGCGAATCCGAGGAAGCCTCCGGTAATGACGACAACGGCCGCGAGGACATCGCCGGTTCGCTGGCCGAAGGTATCGATCGCGGCTTTGGCTTTGTACTTGGCCTCTCGCGACGTCGGCAAAAACAACGCCTGGCGAACCGTGTTCTGAATCGAATAGTCTCCGCTGTTCTCGAGCACCTTCCCGATCCGGATGATGGCGAGGATCGGCGCCACCGCGATGATCGAGTAGTTGCCCAGCGCAATCAGCGGCAGAATGAAGAGTGACCCTCGTACGCCGAACCACCGGATCAGGCGGGACGTCGCGAACAACTGCAGGACCAACGTCACTCGCGACACCAGCGCGTCGAAGGATCCCTGAAACAGCGAGACGTAGTCCTGTCGCGCCTTCAGGTCGGGAATCGTGTCGGAGTAGGTTTCGACCAGCGTGTACAGCAGGTAATTGCCGGTCGAGTTCACGATGTTCACGACGATCATCAGCAGAAAGATCCACGTGAGATAGCGGTCCTTGACGACCAGCGTGAAGCCGCCCTCACGGCTGAGCGGTTCCAGATTGGACTTGGCTGCGTGCCCGTCGGCGCGGGCGGTCTCCCGCTGATTCACCAGGTAGGTGACCCCGAGCGCGACCATGATGACGGCGGCCGCCGTCACCATCACGGTGTAGGGGGTGAACTCCAGGTACCTGACGAGCGGCCGGATGCTTTCCGCTCCGACCAACGCGCCGACCGACGCGCCAACGCCAATCATCGGAAAGAGGCGCCGGCCCTGAGCTTCCGTATAGATGTCGTTGGCGAATCCCCAGAACATCGCGAGCATGAAGACGTTGAAGATTCCGGCCCAGATGAAGAACACGGCAGAGAGCGGCGTGCCGGCAGCGCCAAGCGCCGCGAACACGACCAGATCCAGAGCGAAGAACGTCGTCGTGATGCTGATCAACAGCACGCGCCGCACGCGAGACGCGACCCATCCATACAGCGGAATCACCCCGATCAGCAGGATGGCCATGAATCCGGAGAGCACGGCCTGCGCCTGGGAACCTGTCAGGCCGAGCGGTTGTCCTTCCGTCAGAATGAGGACTGCGCGCGCGTTACGGATGAGATACGACGCGGCCAGGATCAGGAAGACGTTGAAGGCCAGCAACAGCGCGCTGCCGCCTTCGCCCCCCCGAACGTCCGAGAAGAGCGAGAGGAACCGCTCGAGCCCGCTCTTCGACGGCTCGCCGACGGTCCTGAACGCCGGGAACGAATGGTGCGACTCCAGCTCTGGATGGCTACTGACCGTGCGCGGGTCGGAGGGGGAGCTCGGAGGATTCGCCATAGACCTCCACGGAAACGGGCGTCGGCTCCCGTCCCCAGGGTGGCATCATACTATCCGTGTTGCCGTCGCTCCGTCGTGACAGCGCGCCGAATCCCGATACAATGCCGGATTGGTCGATGACGCGACTTGTCGTTTCAGCGTTCGTCTGCGTGCTGTTCGCTCTCGGCTCGGCGGCGGGCGCCCAAACCACCACCGAGCCCACCGACCCGCGCTGAGGAGCTCCAGCGCCAGCGCGAAGAGAAGCAGCGCAACAGCAAGCCGTACGAAGACAACGGGCTCGAGCGCGCGATGGACCTGGCGGAGCTGCGCATCGTGCCGCTGCTTCAGCGCGACGGGATCTACGCGAGGTTCGGCAGTCTCACGACCGGCAGCGGCTTTGCGTACGGTGGCGGATACCGCGATCGCTCGCTCGTGAAAGGCCGTGGCAGCATCGATCTCTGGGCTGCCGGCTCGCTGAAAAGATACTGGGCCCTCGAGGCGAAAGCCCGGTACCCGCTTGCGCCCAGGGATCGTGTGATGGCCGAAGGCTACGTGCGCAAGTACGACTATCCGCAGGAGGACTTCTTCGGTCTCGGACCAGACTCGCTCCGGAGCAACCGTGTGTCGTTCGGCGTTGACGGAGAGTACGTCGGTGGACAACTGGTCGTGCAGCCCGTCCGCCCGCTGACGTTTGGCGGCGGCGTGGAGTACCTGTGGCCGACCGTCGGCCGCGGCAGCAACCCCAGAGTGCCGTCGATAGAAGAGATCTTCGACGACTTCAACGCGCCTGGACTCCAGGCCGAGCATGAGTTCGTGCGGACCCTGGGACACGTCACGTTCGACTACCGTCAACCGCTCAACGCGCGAAAGGGCGGCTATTACCGGTTCGACGTCAGCCGCTACGACAATCGCCGCGACTTCGGCCTGGATTTCACCCGGGTCGATCTCGAGCTGGGCCAGTTCGTCAGCTTCCTCGCCGAGCGCCGCGTGCTCGCGGGACGCATCCGGCTGGCGACGACAGATCTCGACGAAAACGAGCGCGTGCCGTTCTTCCTCCTGCCAACGCTCGGCGGCAACACCACGCTCCGCGGATTCCGCGCGTACCGATTTCGCGGCCTGCATTCCATTCTTCTGCAGGGCGAGTACCGCTGGGAGATCTGGTCCGCGTTCGACGGGGCGATCTTCTACGATGCCGGGAAAGTCGCGATGCGCCGGGAGGACTTGAACTTCAAGTCGCTCGAGCACGACTATGGCATTGGGTTTCGATTCAACACGGACAACGGCATCGTCGTGCGCGTCGATGCGGCCTTTGGCAGCAAAGATGGCAAACACCTTCACATCGTCTTCGGCGGCATTTTCTAAACGCGCGCTGCGGGCCCTGCTGATTCCCGCTCTCGCCGGCGCGGCCGCGCTGTCAGCGTCGGCCCCACCGCGCTTCTATCCCGACGATCCGATCTGGGTCGACGACGACAAGGTGCTGGACGCGTCGAAGACCGGCGTGATCGAGGACTCGAACCTCTACGACTTCGTGGCCAACACGTTCGCCGATCTCGGCGAGACGCGCGACGTACGCGCCATGAACGTGAATACGGTTGACGAAGTCCCGGACTCGAGCTGGTTCACGAATCGAATCGGACGCCGGCAGATGTCCGTGGAAGAGATCGTCCGAGGGCCCGATTCGCTGCCCGGCGTCTCGCTCGAGGGCTGGATCGTATCGGGCGGTAAGTCCACCGGGGTCCAGCCCGGATTCCGGATGAAGGACAAGGCGGGCTGGACATATCAGATCGAGTTCGATCCGCCGTCGAATCCGGAGCTGGCGACTGGCGTCGAGATGATCGGCACGGCCTTCTATCACGCCCTCGGCTATCACGTGGTCGAGGTGTACATCACCGAGTTCGATCCGGAGAAGGTCGTGATCGACCCGAAGGCCAGGGTCTTCGATCCACTGATTGGCGAGCGGCGCGCCTTGACGAAGCTCGATCTGGAGAAGGTCTATGGGCGGTCCGCGCGGCTGCCGAACGGCAGGTTCCGCGTGCTGGCCAGCCGGTTCGCGGCGGGCAAGCCGCTCGGCAACTTCCGATACTACGGCACCCGGCCGGACGATCCGAACGACATCGTCCCGCACGAGCATCGGCGAGAACTGCGCGGTGCGCGCGTGTTCGGCGCGTGGCTCAACCACGACGACTCCCGCGGCGTGAACAGCCTCGACTTCCTCACGACCGAAGGTGCCCGCAACTACGTCAAGCACTACATGTTCGACTTCGGGTCGATCATGGGCAGCGGCACCGTGTACTCCCAGCGGCACCGGCCCGGCAATGAGTACATCTTCGAGTCGCGGCCGGGCTGGCTGACTTTGGCGACGCTCGGCCTGTACACGCGGGACTGGCTGCACTACACGTATCCGGACGTGCCGGCATCCGTCGGACGCTTCGAAGGGGACTTCTTCGACCCCGAGAAGTGGAAACCGGAATACCCCAACTCGGCGTTCCGGAACATGCGGCCCGACGATGCGTTCTGGGCGGCGCGGATCGTCTCGCGGTTCACCAACGAGACGATTCGCGCGGTGGTCGATAAAGTGAAGTACTCGGATCCGCGCGCCGCCGAATACATCACGGCGACCCTCATCAAGCGGCGCGACAAAGTCGTGAAGACCTGGCTGGCCGGCGTGAATCCGTTGGTGGACTTTGCCCTGAGCGATGGCGGCGACCTGACGTTCGCCAACGCGGCGGTCGATGCCGGAGCCGGGGTGGATCCCGGCGGGTACCGCGCCGTGTGGTCGAGCTTCGACAACCAGACCCGTGCGACGCAGCCGATCGGCGAGACGTCGGGCGCCGGTCCGCGTCTTCGAGCGCCGGCCGGGCTGCCGTCGGCGCCTAACACCTTCATCAAGGTCGAAATTGCCGCCACCGGGGGCGCGCAGGCGTCATGGAAGATCCCGGTGCGGGTATTTTTCACGCGGACAGGACAGGCATGGAAGCTCGTGGGCGTGGAGCGGGGAGAATAACCGGCCCCGCCAAGGCTACGGCGAGTCTCGTCGCAGCGCTTCGCGCGAAGGCGGACCTCGGGACACTACAGCGTTTTCCAGATCGGTGTCGCGTGTTCCGGCGCCCGACCTTTGCGAGCGCCGCGAGGCAGGCCCGATCACGCTGCCTTGCGGCAAGCGGCGACGGCCGGAACACGCGACACCGATCTGGAAAACGGTCCAGCGGCCGGTCACCAGCCTCTCAATCCAGCGCCTTCTCCAGGCTCTTGTTCACGGTATCGAGCACCTTGATTCTGGCGAAGCATTTGTCGTTCGCTTCGACGAGCGTCCAGGGTGCGAGGTGCGTGCTCGTCCGTTCGACCATCTCGTTCACCGCGCGCGCGTAGTCGTTCCAGCGTTCGCGGTTGCGCCAGTCCTCCTCGGTGAGCTTCCAGCGCTTGAACGCCGCTCGCTCACGATCCTTGAAGCGGCGCAGCTGTTCATCGGGCGTGACGTGCATCCAGAACTTCACGAGCACGATGCCGTGATCGGCGAGCTGCTCCTCGAACGCGTTGATCTCGTGGTAGGCGCGCTGCCAGTCCGCCGGCGCCGCGAATCCCTCGACGCGCTCGACCAGCACGCGGCCGTACCAGCTCCGGTCGAAAACCGTGACCACGCCCGCGCGCGGCAGGTGCCGCCAGAAGCGCCAGAGGTAGTGATGGGCGCGCTCTTCGTCGTTCGGGGCGGCGATGGGCACCACCCGTGACGCGCGCGCGTCGAGCGCGGCGGTGACGCGGCGGATCGCGCCGCCTTTTCCGGCGGCGTCCCAGCCTTCGAACACGAGGATCGTCGAGAGCCCGCGGGTGACCGACCTGCGATGCAGCCGGTTGAGCCGGCCCTGGCGTTCCTCGAGCTTGCGCGAGAACTCCTGCTTGTCGATCTTCTGCGTCATGTCGAGGTGCTCGAGGATCATCCGCGCGTCGGGTGGGCGGCGAACGGTTTTTTCCACTGGCGATGTCTCTGACGACGTCTTCGCCGGCGCGGGGCCGGCCGTCGCCTGACTCGCCGAAGCGCCGGCGGCGCGAAGGCGCCTCTCTATCGCGTCTCGAATCGCCGTCGCGATGGTGATCGTCCGGTACCGCTCGTCGAATCCCTCCACGATCGTCCACGGCGCCTGTCCAGTGCTCGTCCGCTCAATAATGCGCTCGCCCGCGGCCACGAACTTGTCGCCCATCTTCCAGTGACGCCACTGCAGCTTGCTGACGCGCCAGCGGGTGAGCTTGTTGCGCTGCAGTTTCTTCAAGCGTTTCTTGTGCGCGTCGCGCCCGAGATGCATCCAGAACTTGAGGATCAGCGCGCCATCGTCGGCCAGCGCCTGCTCGAACTGGACGATCCGGCTCAACGCCTCGTCGAACTCGGCGATCTTGATCCGGCGATAGACCCGGTTCAGCAGCGGCGGCGAGTACCAGGTGCTCAGATACAGGCCCACCCGGCCGCGCGGCGGCAACGCGCGCCAGTACCGCCAGAATAGCGGCCGCTCGGATTCTTCATCGGACGGGTCGCCGAACGCCGTCGTGACGAGCCACCGCGGGTCCATCCACTCGTTCAGCAGCTTGACGGTCTCGCTCTTGCCCGCGCCATCCACGCCGGCAAAGACGATGATGACGGGGAAGCGCCCGTGTTCGCGGAGACGGCGCTGCGCCTCGAGCAGATCGGTCCGGAGGCGCGGTGCCCGCGCCTTGTATTGCGCCTTCGTGATCGCACTCTCGAGCTCGGCCGCCTCGAACATGTGTCTCGTGGCCGGGAATGGGCCCGGCCGATTATAGAATGCCGATCTGGGTGAGGTTGCATATGCGACGAGTGATTTCGGCGTTGATGGCCATCTGGTGCACGCAGCTCGGCGTCGCGGTCTCGGCCGACGACTGGCCGCACTGGCGCGGTCCGACGGGAAGCGGCGTCAGCACGGAGACCGGATTGCCGGTGACATGGGGACCGGCGGCCGGCGTCGCGTGGCGAACGCCGCTCAGCGGCGCGGGCGTCTCGACGCCCGTCATCTGGCGGGATCAGATCTACGTCACGAGCCAGACCGGTGCGGGCCTCCGGCGCGCGGGCAACCATCCGACGCTGGTTCAGGGCGCCGACGCCGGTGAACGGAACTTGACGGGTGCGACGACGGCCGCCGCCGTCGGGTTTTCACTGGCGGCGTACCGGTGGTCGGACGGCAAGCGTGCCTGGGAACACACGGTCGCGGCCGAGGGGCCGTTGCCGGCGGTCCATGACAAACACAATCTCGCGTCGCCCAGTCCGGCCACGGATGCCGACGTCGTGATTGGCTGGTTCGGGACGGGGCAGATCGTCGCGCTCGATCATGCCGGCAAGCGGCTGTGGGCGAAACATCTCGGCAAGGAGTACGCGCCGTTCGATCTTCAATGGGGCCACTCGAGCTCGCCGGTGCTCGTGAAGGATCTCGTCATCCTCGTGTGCTACCACGGCGCATCGGCATACGTGCTGGCGCTCGACAAGCGCTCGGGCGCCGTCAGGTGGAAAGTCGATCGGCCGGCGCCGCTGCTCTCGTACAGCACGCCGCTGATTCTCGACGGCCCGCGAGGCGCGGAGATCGTGATCAACACGAGCACCGGAATCGAGGCGATCGCCCTGGACACCGGTGACGATCGCTGGCGCGTGGTCGACGAAAACCGGTTTCCGATTCCGGTGCCGACGCTCGCCGACGGCATCGTCTACACGACGCGCGGGTATCGATCCGGTCCGTACTTTGCGATCCGTCCCGGCGGGCAGGGCGACGTGTCCTCGAGTCACGTCACCTGGCGCATTCCAACCGGCGCGCCCTACATCTCGTCCCTCGTCCATTACGACGGTCTCATCTACACGGCTGGCGAGCTCGGCGTCGTGACCTGTCTCGAGGCGAAAACGGGCGAGCGGGTGTGGCAGGAGCGCGTCGGCGGCGTGTTCACCGCGTCGCCGGTCGCGGCCGACGGTCGCATCTACCTGGTGTCCGAGACCGGCGAGACGGTCGTGCTCAGGGCCGGCCGGACGTTCGAGGTGCTGTCGCGCAACAAACTCGACGCGCACTTCGTCGCGTCGCCGGCCATCTCACGCGGCCGGATCTTTCTTCGGGGCGACAACGAGTTGTACGCAGTAGGGAAATAAAAAAGACAGAAGTCTGATGACGTGTCGGTACGACGGGTACGGCGGGTCCCTTGAACGCGCCTGACGCCCGCCATCTTTCTTTAGTTCAAAGAAAGAAGACGCGTCAGTTCGTTCATTGGACCTGCCGTACCCGTCGTATCGACCCGCCGGCCCGAGGGGCCGGAAGAGTGGCTTTGGGGGTTTGTCTTTATGCCTCTTCGGTAATCGCCCGTAGTGGGAATCCCGCGCCGCGCGCGAGCGAAATGACGGTATCGACCTTGGTCTCGGCGACCTCCCACGGATAGACGCCGGCGATCCCGCGCCCGTTCACGTGGACGTGCATCATGATCTGGTACGCCTCGGCTGGCGTTTTCTGGAAGACGCTCTCGAGGATTTCCACCACGAACTCCATCGTCGAGTAGTCGTCGTTCAGGAGCACGACCTTGAACAGGGTCGGCTCTTTTTTCTCGGTCTTGACGCGTTCCTTGACGACGGAACCGGGCTGCTGCTCTGACATAACGAACCGACGCCGGGGAGCCCGAGGCCCCCAGGCCCAAGGCACGCATTCATTATGTGATCGGACGGCTGCTAAACTCCCGGCATGAAACCACGCGTACTGGCGGCGCTGATCGCGGTCCTGCCCCTCATCAGTGGGACCGAACAATCCACCCCGAAAGTCGACGTCGTCATTCATGCGGGCCGCTTGCTGGACGGCGTCGGCACGTCGCCGCGCGAGAAGGCCAGCGTCCTGATTGCCGGGGACCGGATTGCCTCGGTTCAGGACGGCTGGGCGACGCCGGCCGGCGCGAACGTGATCGACCTCCGGACGTCGACCGTGATGCCGGGGTTCATCGACAGCCACACGCACATCACGGGCGAGGGCACCGGCAATGCCATCGTCCGAGCGGTGACCGAGACGCCGCTCGACGACGCCGTGCGGTCAACCGTCTACGCCAGGCGCACGCTCGAGGCCGGGTTCACGACGATTCGGAACGTCGGCGCCGACGGCGGCGCGGACGTCGCCTTGAAGCGCGCGATCGAAAGCGGGCTCGTCGCGGGCCCGCGTATCTGGACGGCACGCACGGTGCTCAGCATCACCGGCGGCCACGGCGATCAGGGCGGACTGCGGCCCGACCTCTGGGTCGCGCCGACCTGGATGGACGGCATCATCGACAGCGCCGACGAGGCGCGAAAGGCCGTGCGGTACCAGCACAAGTACGGCGCCGATCTGATCAAGATCACCGCGACCGGCGGCGTGCTTTCGATCGGCGCCTCCGGCGACGCGCAGCAGTTCACGGACGAGGAAATGCGGGCGATCGTCGAGGCGGCGCACCTCCTGGGCATGAAGGTCGCCGCACACGCCCACGGCAAAGCGGGGATCCACGCCGCGATCCGCGCCGGCGTGGACTCGATCGAACATGGCACCTACGGCGATGCGGAGAGCTTCAAGCTCTACAAGGAGCGCGGGACGTACCTCGTTCCCACGATCCTCGCAGGTAAGACGGTCGCCGAGATGGCCACGATTCCCGGACACTTCCATCCGACGGTCCAGGCCAAGGCGGCCAGGATTGGTCCGCTGATTCAGGACATGTTCAAGCAGGCCTATGCCGCCGGGGTGAAGATCGCATTCGGCACCGACTCCGGTGTGTCGAACCACGGCGAGAACGCGCGCGAGTTCGGCTACATGGTCGAAGCGGGCATGCCCGCCGCCGAAGCGATTCTCGCAGCCACGCGCAACGCGGCCGACCTTCTCGGCGCCGCGGATCGCGTCGGATCGCTTCAACTCGGCCGCTTCGCCGACGTCATCGCGGTCGCGGGTAATCCGTTGACTGACATCTCCGAACTTCGGAAGGTCACATTCGTCATGAAAGGCGGCAAAGTCGTGAAAGGCTCTTAGAGGGTTCCCCGGAACCACTACTTCTTAATCGTCCGCATCTTTTCGAGAAGATCCCCCACTCTCCTCATTTCCTCGGCGTACAACCCCAGATTGCCATCGCGCAGCGCCTTCTCGGCCCGATCGCGGTGCGCGATCGCCTCCTCGACGAGCTGCGTCATCGTCGCCTCAGGCGTGGTGGGCGCCGGCGCCGTCGTCGTCGTGGGCTCTTCCGCGACGGTCCTGATCACCGACGTCGCGGTACTCTCCAGCCGGTCGGGCGCCAGGCCCGCGGTGACCAAAGGTCCGAAGATCTGACCGAGCGCCTGGTTCATCGTTTCGGCCATCACGATGCGGCTGTGGTAGGCGACGACGACGCGTTTCAGTTCGGGGATGCGGCCTTCGGACGCGCGCAGATAGAGCGGCCGGACGTAAAGCAGCGACTCGTTGATGGGGATCACGAGCAGCGTGCCCCAGATGACCTGGGAGCCCTGCTGGTTCCACAGCGTGATTTCCGGCGAGATCTTCTGGTCCTGACTGATCAGGCCGACGATCTGTTTGGGGCCGTACACGATCTTCTGTTTCGGAAACTGAAACACTGCCAGCCGGCCATAGTTCGCACCGTCGCTTCTGGCCACCATCCAGGCCGAGAGGTTGTCCTTGAGGCGCGGGGTGAACGGCAGCATCTGAATGAACTCGGGCTGCTTCTCGCCCGGGAGCCGCATGACCGCGTAGTACGGCCGCATCGGAGTCGCGTTCCGCTCGCCTTCGAGCGTCGGCACCTGCCACTGGTCCTCCTTGTTGTAGAAGACCAGCGGGCTGGTCATGTGATACGTCGCGAACACACGCGACTGGATGTCGAAGATGTCCTCCGGATAGCGCACGTGCTGCCGCAGGTCGGCCGGCATCTCCGACAGCGGGTGCAGTACGCCTGGAAAGATCTTGGCCATCGTCAGCGCCAGCGGATCCGTCGGCTCGGCCAGATACAGGGTCGTCGTGCCGTCGAAGGCGTCCACGACGATCTTCACCGAGTTGCGGATGTAGTTGCACGGGCCGCCCGGACAGGTCGATGGTGTCGAGTAGGGATAGTTCGTGGTGCTCGTGTACGCGTCCTGGATCCAGAAGATCTGGCCGTTGCTCACGACCGGATATGGATCGGAATCGAATGTGAGAAACGGCGCGAGCAGCCGCACGCGATCGCCGATCCGCCGGTGGAACAGGATGCGGCTCTCCGGCAGCAACTGGTTCGTCACCAGGATATCGGTGTTCGCGAACTTGATCGCGAAAAGCAGGCGCCGCAGGAGCCCGCCAATCGGCACGCCGCCCGTGCCTTCGTAGAACGTCGTTTCGTTGTCCTCCCCGCGCGGATAGTGGAACTCTGCCTGCTTCGTGCGGACGAGGACGTAGCTGTTCGAGAGCTCGCCGAAGTAGATGCTCGGCTGATCGAGACGCAGGTCGACCGTCGAGACCGGCGGCAGGTCGCGGATGTACAGCACCGGGAGTCCCCCGGTCGCCACCTGGTTGACGGGCCCGAGCGTCAATCCATAGCCGTGCGTGAAATAGAGTCGCTCGTTGACCCACGATCGGTTCTGGATGCTCTCGGGATTCAGCTCGCGGGCCGATAGCATCACCTGACGGTACTTGCCGTCAAGCGTGTACCGGTCGTTGTCAACGTTGATGAAGTCGTAGTAGGTCCGGATTTCCTGAATTTGTGCGAACGTCTGCAGCAGCGGCTGATGGTCCCAGAGCCGGACGTTTTCAATCGTCCCGGCGTTGCTGATAATGTCCTGCGGCGTCAGCTCGGCGTCGCCCGAGAGCTCGCGCTCCTCGACACGGTCGAGCGCGTAGGCGCGCCGCGTCGCCTCGATGTTGTGGACGATGAACGGCTGTTCCTTGTCCTGTTCGTTCGGCGTGACGATCAGCCGCTGGAGCACGGCTCCATACAACCCGCCCGCCATCGTCACCGCGAAGTAGAGCCCGACCGCGGCGCCGAGCGGCCAGGCGTGCCGGCTGAAGCCGTACCAGAGCGACAGTCCCGCGCCGGCGGCGAGCACGACGAGCGTCGCCCACAGGAACGGGAACGTGGCGTGGACGTCCGTGTAGGACGCGCCGAACGTCACGGCCGAATCGACCGACGACAGGAGAGTCCGCGGCAGCTCGAGCCAGGCGCCCCACGCCATCAGGCTGAAGATGACCGCGCCCAGGATGCCGAGGTGGCGGCGCGCCGCCGGGATCAGCCGGACGCGCGGCCAGAACGCGACGCCGTGCCGCGACTCGATGACGAAGTTCCCGGACAGCACGTAGTAAAGGCCGCAGCCGATGAGCGTGAGCACGGCCGTGACCATCGCCTGCTGCCGGATGATCTGGAGCACCGGCAGCTTGAAGACGTAGAACGCCACATCGCGGTTGAACAGCGGATCGCGCTGGCCAAACGGCACCGCGTTGAATGCGCTGAGCCAGGCCAGCCAGTTCGTCGCGCCGGACAACGCGAGCGCGATCGCGATGGTGAGCGAGAGCCAGAACGCAAGCCGCCCAAGCCGCCGGCCGTCGACCGTGATCGGGCTGCCGTCGATGCTGGTCCCGAGCACGATGTGCGGACGTTTCAGCGGCCGGCTCGCCAGCCGGATGTTGAGATACAGAAAGCTGAAAACCGCCGCGAACGTCGCCGCGAACACCGCGAACTGGGCGTTGATCGTGCGCAGGAAAATGCCTTCGTAGCCGAGCTCGCGGAACCAAAGCCAGTCCGTGTAGAAACCGGCGGCCGACGGCACCACGAACAGCAGGCTGGCGAGAATCAGCAGGATTCCGGGCAGTCTGAGTCGCATGAGAACCTGGTCCCGGTGCTCAGCGGAGCGGCGCGGTCGCCACTCTTACGCGCGGCGGCGCGCCCCGGCTGTTATCCGTCCACGCGAGCACCAGGCGGCGGCCCGAGATCGCGACGCGGGCGAACCCGCTCGACCGGTCGGAGCTCGACGGCGCGATGACGACCGGCGTACCGGCGCGGCCGTCGCGCGCGACTTCGCGGACGATCAGCTCGACGCCGTCTTCGCCCCGCTCGATGGACGAGACGATCACGCGATCGGCCGAGGGCATCGCCATGCCGAGCCGCCCGAATGTCGTTTTCGAATCGACCTGTATTGGCGCGCCGAACTTCCGCCCCCCGTCGGTCGAGAACGCGACTCTTACGTGCGGCGTGCCGCCCGCGATCGTGAACCACGCGACCGCCACGGCATCGCCGATCGCGGTGACGACCGGTCCGTTCACCGGACAGCCGTTGATCTCCCAGTTGTCGGGGTGGACCGTCGCCGGTGGCGACCATTGGCCGTTGGCGAACCGCGCAATGGAGATGTCCCTTATGTTCGCGTCGCTCTTGTCGCGGTAGACGATGACGACGCCGTCGGACGTCCTCGCGGCCGAGGTCTGACAGCATTCGCAGACCTGCGGATCGACCACGGCCTGTTGGCCAGGCGCGCCGTTTCTGACCGTCGCCGCACGAATCGCCATGCCGTGGGCGCCCGTGTGGCCGGCCTGGCCCGATGCCGTCGGGTTTCCCATCGCGCGGCCGTCGAGCCAGATCATCCCGAGGCCCGCGCCCGGATCCTCGAAGAACGACACGAACCCGAACTCACCCGCGGCGCTGTCGTGATGCGGAGTCCTGGGCGCCGTCCAGGTCGTGCCGCCGTCGGTCGATGTGCGCAACTGAATGCCGTACGGCTTGCCGACGCCGCGCTGGAGCCAGTGCGCCGCCAGCGTGCCCGTTGACGTCACAAAGACGGAGGGGAAGTCCGCCCAGTTGGCAAGAAAGTCAGGCCCTTCCGCGATCGTGAGCGGTGCGCCGAACGTCGCGCCCTGGAGACTGGAAAGTTGAAACCGGTGTCCGCCGCCGGAGCGCGTCTCGAGCCAGCTCAACCAGACGCGCCCGTTCCGGTCCGTCGTGAGGTTCGGTTGCGCGGATCCGTCGGGCGCCGGTGATGTCAAGACCGTGACGGGCCCGGAAAACGGCGTCGTGATCGGCTGCTGCGGCAGCGCCGCAACGGAAAGAGCGGTGGCCGTCGCAACCAGGGTGACGGCTCTAAAATGTGAGAAACGGACGGGTCTCAAATGCGGGAACTCCATCGTCCACTAGGCGACTCGGCCCCCAAAGTTTTCCATATTTCAGACCCGTCCCCTTTCCCATAATACCCCCATGTCCAAAATGAGTGCGGCGCTGGCTGAGTTCCTCGGCACCTTCTTCCTCTGCTTTGCGGGCATCGCCGCCATTCTCGGCGGCACGGCCGCTGTCGGCAGCGACATCGGTCTTGTCGGCATCGCGCTGGCGCACGGACTGGCGCTGTCGATCGGCGTCGCGACGTTCGGCGGCGTGTCCGGCGCGCATTTCAACCCGGCGGTGACGATGGCGATGCTCGCCACCGGACGCATTGCCGCGCCGAACGCCGGAGTCTACGTGCTCGCGCAGCTCGCGGGCGCGACCACCGCTGCGCTGATCTGTCAGGGCGTGTTTCCGGAGGCCGCCGTCGCGCAGGCGAACCTCGGTATCCCCTTGCCGGCCAGCTGGGCCACCACCGGGACCGTGCTCATCGTCGAGTTCGTGCTCACGTTCCTGCTCGTCCTCGCCATCTTCGGTGCGGCTGTCGACACACGCGGCCAGGCCGTGAAGATCGGCGCGTTCGCGATCGGGTTGACGGTCACGTTCGATATCCTCGCGGGCGGGCCGGTCACGGGCGCGTCAATGAACCCGGCGAGGTCGTTTGGTCCCGCGCTCGTCCAGGGCTTCTGGCAGTGGCACTGGGCCTACTGGGTCGCGCCGATTGCTGGGGGGGTCGTCGCAGCCGTCCTGTACGACCGCGCGATCCTGGACAGGAAGAATTGAGTAATTGGGGAATTGGGTTACTCAATTACCAATAGCAATGAGCTCTTTGTCCGTCCTCCAATACCACACGCCGTCGACGAGCGCGGGAGAGGCGAGAATCCGCGCCTTCAGCCGGTTGACGTGAAGCAGCTTGAACACCGGCCCGGCCTGCACGACGAACGTCTCACCGTTGTCGTTCGTGAAGAAGATCTTCTCGCCGACGGCCACCGGTGACGCGGAGAAACCTTCCTTCAGCGGGTCACCCAGACGATCCTGATACATGACCTTCCCGCTCGCGGCTTCGTACACCGTGAGGATGCTCTGGATGTCGTTCACGAGGTAGAGATACGGCCCGTGAATCAGGCCCGACGGGACGAACGGCGATCCCTTTGGCGATGACCACGCGACGTGCGTGGCCGTCACGTCGCCTGAGCCGCCCGGCTTGATCGCGAGCGTCGGCCCCTGCCTGCCCGACGAGCAGAACACGAGACCGTGTCCGACGACCGGCGTCGGGATGACCTCGAACGTCATGCCGCGGACGCTCCAGAGGTCCTGCCCGGTCTGCGGATCGTAGGCCGCGACGCGCCGCTGGCTGCTCACGACCAACTCGTCACGCGTGCCGGTCGTGAGGACGATCGGTGTACCCCAGCCGACAGTCTCCTGTCGATCGCGTTTCCAGATCACCTTGCCCGTCACGGCATCGAACGCGGCGACAAACGAACGAAGCGTCGCCGTGCCGTCGTGATCCTGATAGAGGAACAGGCGGTCCTTGTAGAGCACGGGCGAGCCCGCGCTGCCGTGATAGTTGCTGACGTCGCCGAGCTTCGTGTGCCAGAGGATCTTGCCGTTGAAGTCGAACGCCGCAAGACCGTGCGTGCCGAACGACGCGAACACGCGCTGGCCGTCGGTCGTCGCGGTCGCCGACGCGTGGCTGTTCTTCGGGTACTTGTGCTCGACACCGCTCGCGGGCACCTTCGTGCTCCAGAGCGGCTTGCCGGTCGAGCGGCTGAACGCCAGCATCGACATCGTCGCGCCGTCGTCGGTCGAGGTCGTCAGGAACAGGTGGTCGCGCCAGACGATGGGCGACGAGTGGCCGAGACCGGGCACCGGCACGCGCCATTTGATGTTCTGGGTGTCGGACCACGTGTCGACGTAATTCGTGCCGCTCACGTGGCCCTGTCCCGAGGGCCCGCGCCAGCGCGGCCAGTATTTCGCGCCTTCGCCGTCCACGCCGATCAAACGAACGTCTTCGGGCGCGCTCACAGGGGGGCCAGTGGAGGAGAGATTGTGCCCGGCGGCGAACGTCGCGAGCACCACGGCAAGAGCGCGGCTGAACATGATCATGGTCACGATCCTACGACAGGAGCGGTAAACGCTGCCCGGCGGCGGGACGAATCACTTGGCGAGGGTGCGAAGGGTCACTTCACCGGTACGCGCTGCTTCAACTCTTCGAACCAGTTCAGGACTACATACACCTCCGGTGTGTTGCCCGGCGCCACGGCCTCCTGGCCGGGCCGGGCGATTGCCACGAACCTTCCGACGAATTTGCCGGCTCGTGCGATGTCGAACGTTCTTCGTACCTGCGGTGGGCCAGAGTCAAACGGCCTCGGCACGGAGACCGGGTTGCCAAACCCAAGGGTTGGCTGCGTCCGCACCGGGACGACTTCGAGCGCAAAAGAACGAGGGCTGTAGAACAGTTCCTTGCTGTCGAGTGACCAGAGGACGTGATGGCCTCCATCTTCTTCCTTGGCGTAGAGCTGAATTCTGGTGCCTGTAGCCGGGAAAGGCTGCACGTATACTCGGTTCGCGTTCGTTTCGTTGCTCGAATATGCCACCAATTTGCCATCGGGCGAGAAGGCGGGCCCCATCGGGAACGTCGACTTGACGCTGCCAAACGGCTCCATCTTCTTGTCTGACAGGTTCAACGTCCACATCGTGACTGTGCCGCCGCTCGACGTCTGGAGAAGCAGCAGGTTGGCGGTTGGATGCCAGTCCGTCACCGACAAGGTCGTACCAGGTGCTGGCTTCATCAATTGGTCGACGCCCCCAGTGCCATCGGCGCGCTGTCGAAACAGGGACCAGTCGCCTTCGCGGTCCGACTGAAACGCGATGTGGTTTCCGTCCGGCGACCAGACAGGGTTGCGGCTGTTCCCGCCGTACGTCAACCGGCGCAGTTGACTCGCTCCAGACAGGTGATAGACGGCGATGTGCTCTTCCCGTCCATCGTTGATGACGAGCGCGATCTCCTGACCGTTCGGTGAGACACGCACCGTCGAGTAGTTGTCCGGCGGGACCTTGAGTTTTTCAACCTTCCCCTCCCGATCGGTCGCGATGATCTCGAGTTGTGAGGTCCCTGTCCCGGAGACCGGTCCGGGGAAATAGGCCAGCGTTCCCGTGCCGGACGTCGCGAAATGCGCCGCGCCGGTCAACATGCCCGGCGCGCGCCTCACGCCCTCGATGACCGGCACGGGACCGCCGCGGGTTTGAAGCCGGACGGCATCGAACTCGATCGCGTAGACGGATCCGCTCAACGCAAAGACCAGATGTCCCGTCGGAAGATAGCGACCGTCGGTGCCGCTTTCGATCACGGTCTTGCGCTCGCCCGTCGCAATCGTCTGCACGACGATCTGCGCTTTTTCCCATCGATCGGCCGCCGTGCCCGTCGCATACGTGAACAGCACGTGGGTGCCGCCGGGAAGGATCTGCGGACCGTGCATCCACTCACCGTCCTTGGGGGCGACGATCACCTGGGGCTTCCCGCTGGCCGCCGCGACGCGCATGATCCCGCGGCGGCCCTGGCCAAACACGATGGTGTCGCCATCCCAGCTCATGCCGAACGGATTCTCGGCGGCAGGGCAGATGGTCACGGCCGCGCCGCCGGTCGTGGAGACCCGCTTCAATGTCTGATCCGACTGCGCGTAAAACGCCAGCGAGTGTCCGTCGGGCGAGAACGTCGGCGTGGTGACGTTCTGGAACCCCTCGGTGCCCGGAATGGGCTTTACGTCCAGCGCCGAGAGGGATCGAAGGTAAATCCGCGAGTTTGCGACGAAGGCCAGTTGCCGGCCGTCAGCTGAGAGGGCGATCGAGTGTCGGCCCGAGCCGGTGAGCGAAGCATCCAGCGTGAGTGGAAACGAGAACCGCGTCACTGGTTGGGGTGGAGGAGGTGGAGGAAGAGGTGGACCAGCACGCAGTACCCAGACGGCCGCGCCCGCGACGGCGGCCGACACGATCGCCGTCACCGCGATCGGCATGGCGCGCCGCCACAGCGGCCGTTGGTCGGCTACCGGTGCGGCGGGCAGCAAACGCGGAGCCGTGGCAACCGCCTCGATCTCCGTACGCAGGTCGCCCATCGCCTGCCAGCGCCGCTTCGGACTCTTCTCGAGGCATCGCTTCACGATCTCTGGCAGGCGTGGATTGAGGTCCGGCGGCAGCTTCGTGAGTTCGGGATCCCGCACGAGCACCGACGCGAGTACGTCGGGCGCTGTCTCGCCCTGGAAGGGTTGACGCCCGGTCAGCATCTCGTAGAGCACGACGCCGAACGAGAACACATCGCTGCGGTGATCGGCGGGGAAGCCTTTCGCCTGTTCCGGCGACATGTACGCGGCGGTGCCGAGGATGATGCCGGCCTGCGACGCCATCATGCTGAGCGTCGGCGAATCCGCCGTGCTCGCGCCGGGCCGGTCCGTCTCCACCGCTTTGGCGAGTCCGAAATCGAGGACTTTGACTTTCTCGTCCGGCGTGATCTTGACGTTGGCCGGCTTCAAATCGCGATGAACAATGCTTTTTTCGTGTGCGGCCTCGAGCGCGTCGGCGATCTGAAGGACGATCTTCAGCGTCTCCTCAACGGGCATCGCTCCGCGGCGCAGGCGATCGGCCAGCGTCTCGCCTTCCACGAGCTCCATGACGAGGAAGTGCCGGCCGTCGGCCACCTCCATGCCGTAGAGCGCCGCGATGTGCGGATGGTTGAGCGACGCGAGCACTTTGGCCTCGCGCTCGAACCGGGCCACGCGATCCGGATCGGCGGCGAGGCCTTCGCGAACGATCTTCACCGCGACCGATCGGCCGAGCTTCGTGTCGCGCGCCCGGTAGACCTCGCCCATGCCGCCCGCACCGAGTGCGCTGATCACTTCGTACGAGCCGAGTCGAGTTCCGGAGGTCAGCGGCATGGGCTCGGGGTCAACATTCTTCAAAGCGCTGGGGCCCCACCCCCAGCGCAGACGCGCGCCTCGGCTCGCCGACTCGCTCGGCGCGCGGGCCGCAGGCGCTGCGCGGACTATCTATTAGGTTTCGTCCCATCGCACGTCGACGTCCTGCGGCCCGAAGCCGTGCCAGGGGCCGCTGTACATCACGAGCCCTTCGCGGCGCTCGCCCTGGCGATCGATCACGACCACTTCGTAGTCTTCCTGGTTCTCGTTGCGGCTCCAGCCGCGAGGGCTCCGCCAGAACGGAACACCGCGGAATTCGATCAAGCGGAAGCCTTCTTGCTTGGCCCAGTGCTCGAGCTTCCAGCGTGCATTCCATCGGCCCGTGATCACGGCAAGAGCGACGGCGGCCACGACGGCGACGACGATGAGCACGAGCTTCGTCGTTTCGGGCAGGCTGTCGAACCAGCCGGTGAGCCGCTGCAGCTCCTCCATTAGGTCATCCCTTGTCGCCGGGCCGAGGCCCAAAGAAGATTATCGCGTCGGCCCGTCGAGCACACCAACGGTCAGCGTGGCGAGCGTGATCGCTCGTAAAGGACTCATCATGAGCCGGTTACGGTTGTGAGCGGCACGACAGCCGGATCTTGCGCAGCCGCGTGGGTTTTTGCAAGCAAACGTGAAACTCGTGTTTCAATTCAGTCCCCACGAGCGGGCACGTCGTGCTCTTTTGGCCACGTCAACGCTCGGCATGGGATTGGCTCCCCATCGGGGGCCGGACTGAAGTACCAGGAACGAGATTCCGATAACGTCGACAACGATTCCGTAACAAGGAACAAGCTCCTCATGAAATACGTACGTGCAACGCTCCTCGTCTTCATCATCGTCATCGCGGGCAGTGCCTGTTCGTTCGAACGGAAATCCAGTCTCGATGCGAATCCGAACGCGCCCACGCCCTCATCGGGTGGTGGAGGCGGAGCGGCCGGTCCCTCGATGATGGGCACGTGGGCGTCGCCCGAAGAAATCCCGTTCCTCGATCCGAAGACGTGCAACTTCTTCAAGTGGCAGGTCTCGTCGCAGAGTTCCACGACGATGTCGGGAACGTTTACGGCCGTCTGCATGGTGAACGTTCCGATCAGCGGCACGGCCAGCGGCGTGCTGACCACGCCGACGACGGTCACGGTCCAGGCTTCGGGCACGGCGAACCTGCCGGGCGGGCCGGGCTGCACCTTCACGCTTCAGGGCCAGGGCACGGTCGAGGACAACGGCAACGCCCTCCGCGTCCCGTTCTCCGGCAGCAGCTCCTGTGCCGGTTCGTTCTCGGGGACCACGACGTTGAGACGGCCGACTCCACCGCCGCCGCCGCCCCCCCCACCGCCGCCCCCACCGCCGCCACCTCCACCTCCACCGCCCGATCCGCCGCCGCCTGCTCCGGAGGCGTGGGAGCTATGTGCGTCAGAGGTTCATGACCGCGAAGAGCTCGTCAATTGCGTCCACGACGCGGTCCAGCCGGGGGCGTCGTCTACCCGTGCCTTCGAAGTCACGAAACGCGTCGCCTGGCTGCTGCGACATGAAGGCGGCGGACTCCTGATCAAGGACTCCGGCGAGAACATCATCTTCTGGGAGGGCCGCTGGTTCGCGATCGGGCGGATCTGCTTCCCGGATGGTCATATCTACAAGGTCATCACGGACGTCGGCGACGGCGGCGCGAATGGACCGGGCTACGACGACAACGGGTTCGTCGATCCGTCGCGCTACGTGCCCGCGATCTTTCCGGGAAGATTGAACTGAGAATCGATCGATCTGTCGATCGATCCTGAAGGCCGTGAAGAACTCGCTTCTTCACGGCCGTCAGCTTTTCCAGATCACCTGCAGCCAGGCAGCTTGAACGCCCCAATCTTCGTGGAGTAGGTCGTCGCATCCTTTTTTAGATAGTCACCGACGTACCAGATCGTGCAGTCATCCGAAGGATCGATTGCCGTCTGGGTGTAGTCCTCCCAGCGGAGCGTGCCCGTCTGCGACGCTTCGCCCTCGACGAGGATGGTCTCGCGCAAGGTGAGGGCGCCCAACGGATCGTTGGCGAGCCGCGCCGCGAGCCGCTGGCCGGCGTAGTTCGGCGTGCCGCCGAACGAATACCCGATGCCGATGTTGCCGTTGCGGTCGACGGCGGGACTGGCCATCCAGCGAAAGAAGTTGTCGGGCGCGTACGTGCCCTGCTGACGCAGCGTCACGGCGCGGTTTCGATCCACCGCGAACTCGTACCAGCGCACGCCGCCCGCGCCGGCCGACGTGTTGACCGAGTGCACCGCGACCAGCATCTCGCGGTTGCCGATCCGGCGGTAGACGAGCCGGGCCATGATTTTGTCGCCCTGCGCGTCGAGCCGGCGATCGGTGCCCGGCTGCGGGACGCAGTTGGTCAACTGGCCGTCGCACAAGTAGCGATACGGCGCGACCTTGATTTTCGACGGTCCGGCCAGCGTCGTCCTGGACGGGTCTTTCCAATCGACCTTGAACTGCCACACGTCCACCACGTCGTCTTCGACCTTCTTGTCGAGCTGCGTACCGCCGGCAGCGATCATGATGTTGGGCGCGCCGTCGGGCGGCAACGCTTTGCCGTCGATGTCTGCGTTGTTCAGGAAGTTCACGTTATTGACGACGATACATTGCTCGGTGGCCGGCTCGCCTTTGAGCATGCGCGCGCGGTCCACGACACAGGCATGTTTCTCCGTCGCGACCGTTTCCGAAATGCGGTTGTCGCCGGTGCTCGTCGGGTTGTAGTAGCCGTCGATCCAGATCGCCGGCCGCGGATAGTCGGGGAAGAGCGGCCGCAGGAACTCGTAGCGGTAGTACGGACCGAACGGGTCGGGGCCCACGCTCAGCGCGTAGCACATCGAGTACGGACCCTGGGACTGAGGCTGGCCGCGCCCGGGCCCCTGGCCGCGCGGCGGCTGCGCAGGCTGGCCGGCCGCGTCCGGTGGCGGCGGGGGAGGCGGCGGCGGCTGGAACAACATCGTTGCCCGGCCTGGCTGGCCCTGGACACCCGGCGGGCTGAGCCGCGTGGGATCGCCGCCTTTCCAGGGACCTGGTTGATCGGCCCGCTCCGCGGCGCGGCCGAAAATCGGCATCACGATGAGCCAGCGGTCGGCCAGCTGGTCGTACCGCACGACGGCGTCGCCGTTGTTGCGCGCTTCGCACGTGCCGCCGAAGTCCTTGAAGACGTTGTTGGTATTCACCGGGCCGTACAGCACCTTGCCGGTCACGTCGAACTTCCGGCCCTTTTTCGTGAAGATGGCCATCCGCGAGTTCACGGTCTGGACGACGTGATCGGGCCCGACGGCGAGGCTGTTGTCGGAGGGGTTGTTCTGCCGGCCCGTGCCTTGCGGCCCCGTGAAACCAAATCCGAGACCGTCGAAGCTTTCGGCCAGCACCGCCGCCGGTTTGGTGCCTTGGGCTTTCTGTTCGACGGCATCGGCTCCGGGCGGCACCGTGATCACAGGCGGCACGATGGGCTGCTGGCCGCGCTGCTGTGACCCGAGGTCTTTTCGCACCACTTCATTGACCGTGGCGGTACCGAATACGGGACTTGCGGCCCGCAGTGGCGCCGGAACCGTGACGAAGTCGGCCAGCCCGGCGGCGAGCGCAGTGAGAGCGATCCCAAGCGTTTTCACGAGAAAACCTCCGGCGATTCCGGCCGCTCTATCGCCCCTTGCGCGCGCGAATCGTGACGTTGTAGTTGTTCTCGTTGTTCAAATTGATGAGCGACACGAACGCGCGACCCTGGTACAGCCCGACCGTCCCGGACTGCGACACCGCAGACACATCCCAGCCGGCCGGGAGCAAGATCGTGTTCCGCAGCCCGTGAAGCGTGCGTTCGAAGATGAGCTCGTTGTTCACGAGTCGATACCCGGCGTTCGTCAGCGTACCGGTCACCTTCAGGTGAGCGCTCTGTTGGTCGTCCACGATCGGCACGTCGAGCGTGACGCTCATCACGGGGCCGTCTTTCGCGGGCGTCAGCGTCTTGGCCGTGTCGAGATCGACCACGGCGAGATCCGTCAGCGGCATGTAGGCGAGCATGCTGAGCTTCGCCTTGGCGCCCTTCCGATAGTCGCTGTAGATCTGTTCGACCGTGATCCGCCCCGTCTCCGGCGCGTCGAGGTCGTAGAGCGTCTTGATGTCGTCGAAAAACATGTCCGTGTCCGGTGCCGGCGTGAACGTCGCGGATGTCTTGCGCGCGTGAATCGTTACCGGGTTGGACTGGCCGCTCGGGTTGGCGAACGCGAGCTTTAACCGGCCGTCGGCCGTCGTGCTCATCTGCGCGGCGACGTTGGACGAGATGAACGCGAAGCCTTTCGGAAGCAGCACGCCCAGCCGGTATCCGCTCAGGCTGCGCACCCAGACGATGTCGTCGCCGTTCATCATGTACGTCCGCGGGTCCTTGTAGGTCTTGTAGATGAGCACCCGGCCGATCCCGCCTTGCGGCACCGGGATCGGGAGTTTCGCGACGATGACGTGCGTTTCCGGATCGCGCGCCTCATACTTGAACTCCACGGGCTTGCCGGTGCGCGGATCGTAGACCTCGATCCCGGACCCTTCGCTGCCGCCTCGCGTGGCGTTCTCGATTTCGGTCGCGCCGGCCCTCGAGTTCTCTGGCAGGAACTTGATCCGGAACTGTTCGCTCCCCGGCTCGAGCAGGGCGTATTCCGTGTACGCGTCCTGCGTGAAGAGGCGCGTCACCGGCGCCGAGGGTCGAAGGGAGCCGTCGGGATTGGTTCCCCCCGGAAACGGGTTGTTCCCGCGCTGCTGAGCGAGCATCCAGCCCGGCGCGGTCAGGATACCCAGGAGCAGCGCGATTCGTACAATGCGTCGGCGAGACCGGGTCATGGGTGTCTCCACAGCGGGGCAGTGTACATCCGGTTGGGGATTCAGGACGTATGCGGGGCGGGACGAAGTCCGTGGAGTCATCACATGGGTAAAGCCAGGCTCGAGGCGTTCAGCGACGGCGTGATTGCGATCTTGATCACGATCATGGTGCTCGAGTTGAAGGTGCCGCCCGGAGACAGCGGACCGCTCGAAGATCTGCGGCGGCTGACGCCTGTCTTCTTGTCGTACGTCCTGAGCTTCGTGTTTCTGGGCATCTACTGGTCGAACCACCATCACCTGCTCCACATGGGCGATCGGGTGACGGGCCCCATGCTGTGGGCGAACCTCCATCTGCTGTTCTGGCTCTCGCTCGTGCCGTTCACGACGCACTGGCTCGAGTCACAGCATTTCGCCGCGCTGCCGACGGCCATCTATGGGGGAGTCTTTCTGCTCGCCGGCGTGGCCTGGCTGATTCTTCAACGCACGATCATTTCGGCCCAGGGCCGCTCGTCGCGGCTCCGCGAGGCCGTTGGACGCGACGTGAAAGGCAAGCTGTCGGCGGTCATGTACGCCGTCGCCATCGGCCTCGCCTTCGTGAGCGTCCCGGTCGCGATCGCGATCTATGTTCTGGTCGCGTTGCTGTGGCTGATTCCGGATCGCCGGATCGAAAAGGCCATCGGCAGATAGGCCAAGCTCGCGGAGGCTACTTCGCGTCGAGGTTGGCCCTGACCGTGCGCAACAGCTCCGGCGCCCGGTACGGCTTCGAGAGGAAATTGAACCCTTCCTGCAGCGGGATCTCGCGCGCGGCGATCTCGGCGCTGTACCCACTCGTGTAGATGACGCGCAGGTCGGGCCGGTCGCGGCGCAGACGCTGGGCCAGCTCCAGGCCGCTCATCCCGTCCGGCATCACGACGTCGGTGAGCAGGAGCTGGATCTCGTGGCGGTGGCGCGCCCAGACCTCGAGGGCCGCAATGCCCGAGGGCGCTTCCAGAACGGTGTACCCGCTCTGCATGAGCACGTTCGTGACGAGCGAGCGGAGTGGCCGTTCGTCCTCCACGACGAGGATCGTCTCGCGCCCGCCGGGAACGACCTGCGTCTCCGGAGGCCGCGCGCCCGGACGCGCGTCCATCCCCAGTCGCGGGAGAAAGAACGTGAACACCGTGCCGGTGCCGGGCCTGCTCTCCACGTTGATCCAGCCGTTGTGCTGCTGGATGATGCTGTAGACGGTCGCGAGACCGAACCCGGTGCCCTTGCCGACGTCTTTGGTCGTGAAGAACGGCTCGAACACGTGCGGGACGACATCGGGCGCGATGCCGCCGCCGGTGTCGATCACGCGAACGCCGGCGAACGCGCCCTCGCGCCTCGTTTCCGGCCACTCCACCGCGAACGTCTCGATCGCGAGCTGTCCGCCCGATGGCATGGCGTCCCTCGCGTTGACGGCGAGGTTCAGCAGGACCTGGTCGATCCTGCCGGCATCGGCGTGCACGCGCAGCGGCTCCGGCGCGAGGTTGAAGCGTAGACGCACGTCCTCGCCGAGGATGCGCTCGAGCAGGCGGGCCATCGTGCGCACCACGTCGTTGAGGTCGAGGGCGCGTGCCTGCATCGGCTGCTGCCGGCTGAGCCTCGTCAGCTGCCGTGTCAGGCTCGACGCCCGCTCGGCGCTGTGCCCGACTTCACGGACGGCGTCCAGCAGCTCGGCCGGCAGTCCCGGCGATGATTCGATGAGCGCGGTGTTCCCGAGAATCACGGTCAGGATGTTGTTGAAGTCGTGGGCGATGCCGCCCGACAGCTGCCCGACGGCCTCCATCTTCTGGGCCTGGCGCAGCTGGTCCTCGAGCCGCTGCCGCGTGTCGTCGGCGCGCTGCCGCTCCGTCACATCGCGCACGACCGCCGTGAGATACGGCCGGTCGATGTCGACCCAGCCCAGCTCGATCTCGACGGGGAAGCTCGAGCCGTTGTTGCGCCGGTGGCTCCGCTGGAGGACGACCGACGTCTGGCTGCGGAGCGACTCCTGAGCACGGCGGTAGCCGGTCCCGTCGAGGCCCGGATCGACGTCGAACAGGCTCATGTCCAGCAGTTCCGCGCGCGCGTACCCGAGGGCACGGCACGCGGTTTCATTCACGTCGAGAAACCGGCCGGTTTCCGGATCGATGAGGTAGATGCTATCGCTCGTGCGGTCGAGCAGGGCGCGGAACACCGCCGGCCAGTCGCGAGGGCGCTCGACGGCCTGGCGGTGAGATCGGGCGGTAAAGCGGCGTTGCGGTTGCACGATCGATGGACGAATGGAATGGAACGGCCATCATACTCTTCCAGGCCCACGGGGACCTCGAGTTTTCGTGTCCGCAAGTCTGAACAAGGGACACGAACCCGGTGGTCGTGCTCAGTGCCTGTTGCCCAGATGTGGCAGAACGCCGCGTTGTCGGGCCCGTACAACTCGCGATCCTCGCCGGTGTAGCCGCCGTTCATCCTCGCAATCGGCGCGAACTGGAGCGTGCCGTTGTTCTTGAAGAACAGCTTGCCGAAGTGCGCCAGGCCGAGGCCGTGTCCGAATTCGTGAATCGCGGCGGTTTGGATGTCCACGTTGATGGGGTTCCCCCCGGTGCCCCACGCGAACGCACGGTTGTAGTAGATCTCGCGGAAGGCGACATCCGCCCGGCCGTTGCGATCGACGTCCGTCGGGTTCCCGTCGTCATCCACGAAGATGAACGTGAACGTGGCCGCGATGATGGACGTGCCCCCGTTGGGAGCTAGCGCGTTGAAGAAGGCCGCCGGCAGCCATCCGGCGTGCGTGACGTCGGCGAACGGTGTCCCGATGAGAGCCGGGTTGCCAGCCACGATGCCGTCCACGAGATCGGGATCGGCGCCCGTGTCGGGCACCTTCACGAACGCGGGGCCGTTGCACGTCAACTGGCTCCAGGCTTCATGGGGCGTTCTTTGGCAGGGGCGCGTGGATCTTACAACTCCCGCAGCGCGGAAGGGATCGGCAGACGAGCGGCGCGGACCGCGGGCAGCAGGCCGCCGACAAGCCCCATGAGCAGGGCATAGATCAGGCCCCACATGAGCAATTGCGGCGTCACGCGAAACGCGAACGCCACCTGGCTGAACGTCTGGAAGTTCATCGTGGACGTCTGGTACCCGTTGAACGCGGCGTACGCGGCGAGGCCGCCGATGATCCCTCCGATCGCGCCAAGCGCCATCGCTTCGGTGAGCACGGACACGACCACGGAAAACGTGTTGAAGCCGAGCGCGCGCAAGGTCGCGATTTCACGCGACCTGGTGGCGACCGCCGTGTACATCGTCAGGATCGCGCCGAAGACGGCGCCCAGGCCCATGAGCACGGCGATGCTATAGCCGATCGTTTCGATCAGCGTGGTGAGAGCCTGAGACTGCCCGGCATAGTAGTCGCTCTCGCGCCGAACCTGGACGTCGAGCTGGGGGTTCGTGGTCAACCAGTCCGTGAACGTCTTGAGCGACTCGCTCGAGTCGAGCCGCGCGAGGAGCGACTGGTACGAATTGCCGCGCCGATAGACGCCCTGGAGCGTTTTCGCGTCCGCCCAGATCTCGGTTTCCGCCACGCCGCCGTCGGCCTCGAAGATGCCGACGACCCGCCAGATGTTCTGGCCCGACCTGACGTCGCTTCCGACGTTTAGTCCGACGAACTGCGCGTGTGCGCCGCGGCCGACGATGACCTCGTTCGTGCCGAATTGCATCATGCGCCCTGCGACGAGCGACACCTCGTCGCGCAACGTCAGCCCGGTGGGCTCGATGCCGCGCATCGGGACGTTGGCGGGCGAGTCCGGCGTCGCCTTTTTCGGCTGGTCGATGATCACGTACAGCTCGGCCGACGCCAGCGCCGTCTGCCCGTCGCGCCGGATGCCCGGCGCCTGTTTGATGATGTCCACATCGGGTCCGCCCAGGCCGCTCGTCATCTCGCTGTCGGCGCCGCTGCGCATGACGAGCGCCCGTTGCGGCGATCCGGACTGACGCATCGCGGCATTGAACCCGGCCGCGATCGACAGCACCGACACGAGGACGATGACCACGCCGGCGATGCCGACGATCGCTACCGCCGAGGAGCTCAGCCGGTTCGGAATCGTCCGGAGATTGAGCGCGGTGACCGCCGCGGTTTGCGCGAGCCATCTGAACACGTCACGCCCTCCTCAACGCATCCGTGATGCGCAGACGCATGGCGCCAATGGCGGGCATCGCGCCTGCCAGGAGGCCGAGCAGCAGGATCAGCACCGCGCCAAGCACGAGGTCGCGCGGCGGCAGCACGAAGATCGGCAGCATCCCGCCCGTCGGATCCCCGCCCTGGACGAACGCCCATGCGGCCAACAGACCCAGTCCGCCGCCGACGGCCGCGATGAAGACCGACTCGGCGAGCACGAGCCACAGGATCATCGGGTCTGGAAACCCGAGTGTCTTCAGCACGGCCAGCTCGCTCGTACGCTCCCGCACCGACCAGGCCATGACCACCACTGCGACGAGCGCGGTCGTGAACATCACGGCCGTGACGATCGCGACCATGATGAGTCCGATGTCGCCCATCTGCTTGGCGAATCCCTCGACGAATCCCTTTTCGGTGGTCGTCTTGGTTTCGGACGACGAGTTGGCGAACATCTCGTCGAACTTCGCCCCGAGGCTGGTCGCCTGCGACGCGTCGGCGATCTTCACGATGAACCACCCAACCGCCCCCTCACCGCGCGCACGGTTCTCGTCGAGATAGTCGTATCTGAAGAAGAATTGCGTCCTGTCCACGCCCTTGGCGCCATCGTAGATGCCGGCGATGTTGAATTCCCAGGTCTGGCCACCTTCTTTCGGCTGCCAGATCGTCCCGGTGATTGGGATGCGCTGGCCGATCTTCCAGTCGAAACGCTCGGCCAGGTCCCTCCCGACGATCGCGCCCTGCCGATCCGCGAGCCACGCCTTCATCTGCTCCGGCGGCAGGACGTACTCTTTGTAGATCGTCATGAAGGGCTCGGGGTCCACGACGATCTGCGCGAAGAAGTTCGACGGATCCTGGTAGACGCCGCCGAACCAGGTGTTGTGCGTCGCGATCTCGACACCCGGCGTGCTCTGCAGTCGCGGAAGATACGAGATCGGCAGCGGCATGATCAGGCTGACCTTGTGAATCAGCACGAGGCGGTCGGCGCCGGCGATGTCCACGCCGAACGTGAACGCCTGGCGAATCGTCATCAGGATACCGAACAGAAAGAACGCCACCAACATCACGAGCAGCGTGCAAATCGTCCGGAATTTCCGGCGCCAGACGTTCTTCCAGATGAGCGGCAGATACTTCATAGCTTGGCCACCGTAGCTTCAGCGGAGGTGGCCGTCGCCACCTCTTCCATCAGCGCGCCTTTCTCGAGATGCAGCGTCCGCCGGGCCCGCTCGGCTGCGTGCGGGTCGTGCGTGACCATCACGATCGTCTTGCCGTGATCGCGGTTCAGCGCCTGCAGCAGGTTGAGGATTTCGTCGCCCGACTTGCGGTCCAGGTCGCCCGTGGGCTCGTCGCACAGCAGCAGGGTCGGGTCGGTGACGATGGCCCGCGCGATGCCGACCCGCTGTTCCTGTCCGCCCGAGAGCTGGCGCGGGTAGTGGCGCGCGCGGTCGGTGAGCCCGACCACTTTCAGCGCGATGCCGACGCGGCCCCGTCGATCGGCCTTCGACAGGTTCGTGAGCAGGAGTGGCAGCTCGACGTTCCGTTCGGCGGTGAGCACCGGCAGGAGATTGTAGAGCTGGAAGACGAACCCGATGTTTCGCGACCGCCACCGTGACAGCGCCGCGCCGCCCAGGTCGTTCAGCCGCTGGCCCGCCACGTCGATCGACCCGGCCGTCGGCCGATCGAGCCCGCCGATGAGATTGAGCAGCGTCGTCTTGCCCGATCCGGACGGGCCCATCAGCGCGAGGAAATCGCCGCGGGGAATATCGACATTCACGCCCTGGAGCACGTCGATCCGCTCGCTGCCGCGAGTGAAGTGCTTGTGGACGTCGCGAATTCGGACGAGAGGGGATGAGTCAGTCATCAAATACGCTCCGCTTCGCTGTCGGTACGACGGGTACGGCGGGTCCGAGGAACGTGCCTGACGCCCGCCATCTTTTCTAAAGAAGAAGACACGCGCCAGTACGTTCCAGGGACCCGCCGTACCCGTCGTACCGACGAGTGCTTTCCAGATCCGGTCTTACCGACGTTGATCATTTCACCGTTACCTTGACGCCATCCCTGAGCTCGGCCGGAGGCGAGATGACCACCCGGTCGCTGGCGGTCAGTCCTCCGAGCACTTCGAGCCGGTCGCCGTCAGTGCCACCGACCTTGATCGCGCGCCGTTCGACGACGTCGCCGCGGATGACGAACACGTGTTGCGCGGTGCCCTCGCCCCGGACCGCCGCTTTCGGCACGAGCGTCGTCGGCGCGGCCGCGGGCGTGCCGGTATCGCCGGCTTCGCGCAGGAACGTCACCTTCACGCCCATGTCGGGCAGGATGCGCGGATCGAGCGCCTTGAACCCGATCCGCACCATCACGGTCGCCTTCTGGCGGTCGGCCGTCGGCACGAGCGTGATCACCTCCGCCGGGATCTGCCAGTCCGGATAGGCGTCCAGCAGGGCCGTGACGGCCTGACCCGACTTCACGCGGTTGATGTAGCTCTCGTTCACGTCCACTTCGATTTCGAGCGAGCGCATGTCCACGATCGTGCAGATGCCGGTGCGCGTGAAACCGCCGCCGGCCGAAACCGGCGAAACCATCTCGCCCGGCTGCGCGTCCTTCGTGACCGCGACGCCGCTGAAGGGCGCGCGGATGACCGTGTCGTCGATGTTCGTCTGCTGGAGCGCGACCTGCTGCTCGGCGACGTTCACGTGCTCGCGCAGCGCGGCGATGCGCGCGTCGATGGAGTCGTACTCGGCTTTGGCACGGTCGAGCTCGGCCTGCGTGACGACGCCGTCCTTGAGGAGCGTCTGCATGCGTCCGAGCGTTAACTTGGCCTCGGCCAGCCGGACCTCGTTCTCCTTCACCGCGCGGATGCTCGCCGAGTGTTGCGCCTTCGCGAGCGCCAGCGCCGCGCGCACGGTCGAGTCGTCGAGCCGCGCGAGAACCTGCCCCTGACGCACCGCCTGCCCCTCCTCGACGTTCAACTCCACGACCTTGCCCGTGATCTTCGACGACACGGTCGCCCGGCGCCTCGCCGTGACGTAGCCTGACGCGTTCAGCACCGACGCCTGCGAGCCGGCGGCCCGCTGGGTCACCGGCGCGGCCTCGACCTGGATGGGCCGCTCGCGCGTCGCCCACATCCACGCGCCGCCGCCGGCGCCGGCCAGCAGCAACACCATGACGAGCCACGTCAGCCACCGCCTGGAACCGCGTTCGGGCGCCCGATCGATGCGCAACGCGGCGAGGTCGTCTTTGAGGTCGGGCATGATTACGTTCAACGATTCTGACGAAACCGCCCGGCAGCCGGGGGACTGCAATCGGCCAACGGCGGGTGAACCCCGGCGAGTAGAAATGACCTCTGAGGTAATTTTACAAAGAACGCAAAATTACCTCAGAGGTCATCTCCCCGGTACCCCGATCCAGGGCCGGGTCAGGTAATCGCTCATGCCGAGGCCGAACAGGATGAAGAGCCAGCAGAATCCGGCAATCACGACGGTCTTCGTGAGCGGCGTGTTGTGCCGGACGCCCATGAAGAACAGGACGACGAGCGACGCCTTCGTGACCGCGATCGAGAGCGCGATGATGGTGTTCATGAAGCCGAAGTCCTGGTAACCGGCGAGGACGGTGAGGCCCGTGAAGGCCATGAGGAGCACCCAAATCGTCACGAACAGGCGGACGGAAACGACGGGATGGGCCGTGTGGGACATGCGCGTTCAGGCTCCGTGCCCGCCGTGCAGACCGAGCAGGTACAGCAGCGGGAAAAGAAAGATCCAGACGATATCGACGAAATGCCAGTACAGACCCGAGACTTCGATCGGCCCGTAGTAGTCCGGCGTGAACCGGCCGCGCCACGCCATGAAGAGAATGACGGCCATCAGGCCGATGCCGACGACCATGTGGGCGGCATGGATGCCGGTCATGATGAAGTACAGCGAAAAGAAGAGCTGCGTGCTGAACGGATCGGCGCCCGTGCGCCCGAGCTCCTCGAGGTAATGGACGCTGAAGTGCGGCCCGGGAATCAGGTGATGCTCGAACTTGGCTGCGTACTCGAAGTACTTGACGACGAGGAACGTCGTGCCGAACAGAATCGTGAGGATCAGATTCACGATCTGCCCCCGCCGCGAGCCGACCTGCGCCGCGCGGACGGACAGCACCATGGTCAGGCTGCTGCAGATGAGAACGGCGGTGTTCAAGGCGCCGAGCGGCACGTCGAGCGCCGCGCTCCCGTCGAGCCATGCCTGCGGGTACATCGTCCGGTAGACGAGGTACGCCATGAACAGCCCGCCGAAGAACATGATCTCGGTGACGAGGAAGATCCACATCCCGAGGATCGAGGCCTCGAGCTGCTGCTCCATCGAATAGAAGTGGTGTTGCAGCCGGGGATGGTGGGCGTGCTCCGCGACGGCGACGCCATGCGGTTCGGCCGGCAGCGGCGTCTTCGATCGAGGCCCTCCGGGTGAAGTCGAGGGGCCTGGCCCGAGCGAAGTCGAGGGCTCAGCCAATGGTCGTTGCCTCCCGTTCGGGGACTGGCTTGTAGTGATACGGCGGCTCCGTGACGATCGGGTCCGTATGGAAATTGAACGTCGGCGGCGGTGACGTCGTCTGCCACTCGAGTCCCGTCACGCCCCACGGATTGTCCGACGCGCGCTCGCCTTTGAACAGCGACCAGGTCAGGTAGCAGAACGTCAGCAGGTAGCCCAGCCCGAGGATCGACGCGCCCGCCGTCGAGAGCACGTTCAGCACCTGCCACTCGTCCGGATACGAGTGGTACCGCCGCGGCATCCCCATGTAGCCGAGGATGAACTGCGGGCCGAACGTCAGGTTGAAGCCCGCGAAGACGAGGATGGCGGACGCCTTGCCTAAGCCTTCCGGGTAGAGCCGGCCGGTCATCTTCGGCCACCAGAAGTGCAGGCCGCCCAGAAACGCCACGACCATGCCGCCCACCATGATGTAGTGGAAGTGCGCGACCACGAAGTACGTGTCGGTGAGGTGTATGTCAAGGCCAAGCGTCGCAAGAAAGAGACCCGTCAAGCCGCCGATCAGGAAAAGCCCGACGAACCCGATGACCCAGTATGTCGGCGACTGCCATGTGACGGAGCCCTTGTACATCGTCACCGTCCAGTTGAACGTCTTCACGGCCGAGGGCACGGCAACGAGCATCGTGATGATCGAGAAGACCATTCCCGCGTAGATCGACTGGCTGCTGACGAAGAGGTGGTGGCCCCAGACGAGGAAGCCGAGGATCGCGATCGCGAGGCTCGAGAACGCGACGAAGCTGTAGCCGAAGACCTGCTTGCGCGAGACGCCCGCCACCAGCTCGCTGATGACGCCCATCCCCGGCAGGATCATGATGTAGACCGCCGGGTGCGAATAGAACCAGAACAGGTGCTGGAAGAGCACCGGATCCCCGCCGAGCCGCGGATCGAACACGCCCAGACCTAGCGTGCGCTCGAAGCCGACCAGCAGGACCGTAATGGCGACGACCGGCGTGCCGAGGATCATGACGAGGCTGGTCGCGTAGTTCGCCCACACGAACAGCGGCAGCCGGAACCAGGTCAGGCCCGGCGCGCGCATCCGGTGCACCGTGACGATGAAGTTGAAGCCGGTGAGGATGGACGAAAATCCGGCAATGAACACGCCGAGCACCGCCGCCGTGACCGCCGTCTGCGATCCGGCGGTGCTGTAGGGCGTGTAGAACGTCCAGCCCGTGTCGAGCCCGCCGCTCGCGATGACGCCGAGCGCGATGAGGGCGCCGATGACGTAGAGGTACCAGCTGATCAGGTTGATGCGCGGAAACGCGAGGTCCTTCGCGCCGCACATGATCGGCATCAGGAAGTTCCCGAGCGTCGCCGGCACCGACGGCACCAGGAAGAAGAACACCATGATGACGCCGTGCAGCGAGAACGCCTTGTTGTAGAGGTCCGAGGAGAGCACGTCGCCGCGCGGCGTGAGCAGCTCGATGCGCACCATGGTCGCGAACAGCCCGCCCAGCGCGAACATGACCGTGATCGAGATCAGGTACAGCATCGCGATCCGCTTGTGGTCGCGGGTGAGCAGCCACGCGGCGAGCCCGTACGGCGCGTCGAGGTAGCTCTGGCGTTGGTTGATGGCTGTGTCGTGCATATGTCCTCTTCCTCAGTGCTCGCGGGGCCCCACCCCCGCTCGCTCGCGCTCCGGCGCTCGCAGACTCGCTATCCTCGCGCGGGGCCGCAGGCGCTCTCAGTGCTCGCGGGGCCCCACCCCCGCTCGCTCGCGCTCCGGCGCTCGCAGACTCGCTATCCTCGCGCGGGGCCGCAGGCGCTCTCAGTGCTCGCGGGGCCCCACCCCCGCTCGCTCGCGCTCCGGCGCTCGCAGACTCGCTATCCTCGCGCGGGGCCGCAGGCGCTCTCAGTGCTCGCGGGGCCCCACCCCCGCTCGCTCGCGCTCCGGCGCTCGCAGACTCGCTATCCTCGCGCGGGGCCGCAGGCGCTCTCAGTGCTCGCGGGGCCCCACCCCCGCTCGCTCGCGCTCCGGCGCTCGCAGACTCGCTATCCTCGCGCGGGGCCGCAGGCGCTCTCTCTCCCTGCCTTTCGCCCTCAGGCTCTTGGCCTTTTTAACTCTCGTCCGGGTCGCCGCGCCTTCTCGTCTCCGCGCCTTTCAGCCTTTTGGCCTTTGAGCCTTTCAGCCTTACTTCCCCGCCGCCGGCGCAACCGGCTTCAACGTCTTGATGTACGCGATCAGCTGCATCAGGTTCTCTTCGCTCAACATCCCCTGGAACGCCGGCATGATCGGCTGATGGCCCTGCACCACCTTCGCCTGCGAATTCATGATCGACTCACGCAGGTAGTTCTCGTCGGCACTCACCGTACGGCCGTCGGCCAGCGTGACCTTGCTGCCGTAGAGGCCGTAGAGCGTCGGTCCGCGTCCCGTCGAATCCTGCTTGTGGCAGGTGACGCAGGCATGTTCGGTGAACAGCCGCTCGCCGTTCTGCGCGGGGCTGCCCATGGCGCTCCCACCGGCGAGCCAGGCTTCGTAGTCCTGCGGCGTCATCGCGATGACCTGGCCGATCATCCCCGAGTGCTTCGTCCCGCAATATTCGGCACAGAACAGGTGGTACGTGCCCGGTTTCGTCGCCCGGAACCACATCGTCGTGAGCTTGCCGGGGACGACGTCCATCTTCACCCGGAACGCGGGGATCGAGAAGTCGTGCAGCACGTCCTCCGAGCCCATCGTCAGCCGGATGTTGCGCTCGATCGGCACGTGGAGCTCGTTGATCTCGCGGACACCTTCGGGGTGCTGAACCTTCCACATCCACTGCTTGCCGACGACGAAGATCTCCATCGAGTCGCGGGGCGGCTTCGCCAGCCGGTAGAACAGGTCGGCGCCCCACCCGAACATCACCATCGAGAGAATGAGCGGGATGATCGTCCAGGTCAGCTCGAGCGCGAGCGAGCCGTGGATGTCGTGGCCCACCTCGTCCGGGTGTCGCCGCCGGTACTTGACCGTGAACACGACCACCAGCGCGGTGACGAGGACCGTGAAGAACGCGCAGACGGACGCGATGAACAGGTAGAGCAGGTCCATCTCGGTCGCCACCGAGGATGCGTTGGGCGGAAACAGGGGAAAGGAGCTCGACATCTATTGGGCGCCTCGCGCCTCGACGACCCGGCGTTCACGCCGCAGCGAGACAACGATGAACGTACCCAGACCGACGACCGTCAGCACGCCCGCCAGGCGGATGAGGTTCATGATCGCCATGCCGTACTTCCCGCTCTCGGGGTCGTAGTGGTAGCAGAAGAGCAGCAGCGTATCGACAGCCGTGCCGACGCGTCCCTCGGACGCCTCCACGAGCCCGAGGCGCAGGTCCTTGGGCGCGAACTCGATGCCGTAGAGATAGCGCGACACCCGGCCGTCGCCCGTCAGCAGGGTGATCGCCGCCGGATGGGCGTACTGATCGCTCGCCTCGTCGTAGGCGTACCGGAAACCGACCGCGTCGGCGAGCTTCGCGATCGACTCTTGCCGGCCGGTGAGAAACCGGATGCCGCCTTCGGACCCGACGCGGCGGTAGCGGTTGATGAAGTTCTTCCTGCGGTCGGCGGCAATCGCCGGCGTCTCGCCCGGGTCGAAGCTCACGACGACGAGGTCGAACTCCTTGCCCGCGCTGAACGAGAGCGCCGTGAGCGATCCGTCGAGCCCGCTCAGCACCTGCGTGCACAACATCGGGCACTCGTAGTAAACGAGCGCGAGCACGACCGGTCGATCGCGGAACAGGTCGCCGAGCCTAACGTCGCGGCCGCTTTCGTCCACGAACACGAGGTCGAGCGGCACCCGGTCGCCGAGCTTCTGATCGATCCCGACTTCCCTGAGGATCGGAATCTGTTCAGTCGCGGCCTTGCCCGGCGGCGGCACGGACTTCGGCCGCTGCGGCTGCGCAAGGGCCGGTGTCGCGAGGAGCAGCGCGATCCCGAATGCGATGGAAACGGTGCGGGTCTTCATTTCTTACCTTCAGGGGCCGCCGGGGCCGTCGCCTGACGCACCGGGAACCCTTTCTTCAACAGGAGTTCTTTCGCGCGCTCGACCGGGATGCGCGCGGTTCCGCCGGCCTCATCCGACCAGCCGTAGCCGTGGAGGATCGCGTCTTCGTGCTTCCGGAACTCGGCGAGCGCGGTCGGTTCGTTCACGAGCATCGACGGCTGCGGCAGCTCGCGATCGGAGACGATCCGGCCGCCGTCGATCCGCGGCTCGCCGATCGGCGCCGCGAGCGGGGCGCGTTCGACGGCCGGCTGACGGTTGGCGTCGAGCAGGACGAACAGCCCCCACATCAGTAGCGAGCACGCGACCGTCGTCGCGGTGAGGATCACCACGAACCAGACGATGCCGCTGTAGCTGACGCCGTCGCCCTCGGTGGGCGGCGTCTGGGCTTGCGCGTGCGCGAGTTTAGTGTCCGCCATGAGCCAGTGCGTCCTTGAGATACGGATCGCGCGCCGGAACGAGCGCGCGGCCGGCCAGATTCCGGAAGAACACGAACAGCCAGACACCGCCCATCCCCAGGGTCACCGCGAAGTCGAGCCAGTGCAGCCCCGAGCCGCCCTCGTGGCGCACCATCGGTCCGATCATCCACGCGGTCTCGACGACGCGCATGACCAGGATGAACAGCGCGACCACGGCCACGCGGCTCGGCGTGCGCTTGAGCGGCGCCGAGAGCAGCAGCGCGAACGGCACCACGAAGTGGCCGATGAGCACCGCGAGGCTCACCGGCTTCCACGGCCCGTGGAAGCGCTCGAGGTAGAACGGGATCTCCTCGGGGAGGTTGCCCGACCAGACGATGATGAGCTGGGAGACGCTGAAGTACGCCCAGAGCAGCACAAAGGCGAACATCAGCTTGCTCAGATCGTGGAAGTGATCGGCCGCAGCCACCTCCGACATCGGCTTGAAGCGCACCAGCCGCGCCAGGATGATGATGATGAACGCCATCGTCGAGAGGCCCATCTCGCCGAGGTTGAGGATGCCGAAGATCGTCGAGTACCAGTGCGGGTCGAGCGACATGATCCAGTCCGTGCTCATGAACGTGATGACGATCACCCACAGCACCAGGCCGGGTCCCGACAGCATGCGGAACCGACGGTCCTGCGGGCCGGGCGGCAGCGCCGGCTGCTGGTCCTGTTCCCGCGACCACTTGTTGAGGAAGAAGATCAGCGCGCCCCAGATGACGAAGTAGAGGAGCGCGCGGATGTAGAAGAACGTCAGGTTCAGGTACGGCTTCTTGAGGTGGATGATGGGATCGGCATCCGCGCCGGGACGCGCCCACGCGTAGAGCTCCGGCACCGAAAGCGCGATCGGCACGAACAGCACGAGCATCAGCGGCAGGTTGCGGGTTGCCGCCTCGAGCACGCGCCGGGCGACCAGGCCCCACGCGCCGCCCGACAGGTGGTGCACCATGAGGATCCCGAGCGAGCCGATCGTGATCCCGAGCCAGAAGATGTAGGCAATCAGGTACGACTGCAGGAAGACGTGGCGGGCGCTCTCGTCTGAGAGGAAGCCAATCAGGCCAAGCGCCACGCCGACCGCGCCGACCGCGATCGCACGCGTGCCCATCCGGCCGATCTCGGCCGTCGGGCGGGCCAGCAAGGTTGCTTCGTTCAAAGTCGTCATCGTTGCCAGTCGCTCGCAGGGCCGGCTTCAGCCGGCCTGACCGTGGGCGGGCTCGAGCCCGCCCCTCCGTTTCAATCCTGTCCGCCGTGCCCGGCTGCCGGTTTCGCCGGCGTGCCCGCGGCCGCCGCCTTTATCCGTTCCAGATCGGCGGGTGAGAGATCGCCGATCAACGCGTTGTGGGTGAGCTGCAGCACACGCACGTGCGCGATGATCCTCCACCGATCGTCGGGCGTGATCTGCGCGCGGTAGTCCGGCATGGCGCCGAACCCGTTCGTCATCACGTCGAAGAAGTAGCCGGCCGGCGCCTGGCGCAGGCGATCGATGTGGTACGAGGCCGCCTGCTTGTGGCCGCGCTGGACGACCATGCCGTTTCCCTCGCCCGTCCGGCCGTGGCAGGGCGCGCAATAAATATTGAAGCGCTCCTCGCCGCGGTCGAGATCCGCCCGTGTGATCGCGAACGGGTACGCATCGGCGACCGTGCCGGCCACCCGCCCGGTGTGCAGCAGTTCGTCCTCTGCGAGCTGTCCGCGCGCGACGGTTCCTGGCACGAGCGGCTGCGCCGAGCTGCCCTTCGGCAGGAACGCGCTCTCTTCGAGCGGGTCATACCGCGGCGCGTCGTGCATGTCCTGACGGCAGCCGGCCGCTGTCGCGGCCGAAGTCAAAAGGCACAAGGCATAAGGCAAAAACGTCCGGCGGCGTATGACAGCCCTCGTTTCTGCCTTCTGCCTTCTGCCTTTTGCCTTTTTGTCAGTTCTCAAGCTCCACCACCTCTCGTGAGCTGAGACTCGCCAGAAAATCGCGCGTGGCCTTGGCGTCGAACTTCGGGTCGGTCGCCTCGATCGCGAGAAAGAACTTCTCGGACGTCGCGAGCGCGAACCGCTTGGCGGCAAACACCGGGTGATACGGCTGCGGCAGACCGTTCAGCGCGAGCATGCCGAACACCGCCGCGAACGCCGCGAAGAGAATCGTCGTCTCGAACGCCGGCGGAATGAAGTTGACCCAGGCGTGATACGGCCGTCCGCCGATGTTGAGGGGGTACTGGATGACCTGCGTCCAGTACTCGAGGCCGTAGCCGGCGACGAGGCCCGTGATGCCTCCCGCCAGCACGATCGGCGCGACCGCGCGCTCGCGAAACCCGATCGCTTCCGCCAGGCCGTGGATCGGAAACGGCGAATACGCGTCGGTCCGCGTGTAGCCCGCCTCGCGAACCTTGTGGGCCGCCTTGAGCAGCTGGCCGGGCGTGTCGAACTCGGCCATGAGCCCATAGAGAGAAACGCCCGCCACGCCGGTTTGGGGTTCGTGCGCCATCAGGATGCCGCATCCTCTCCGGGCTGCCGGGCCCGCGACTGCGGCAGGAGGGTGTGCATCTCGAATATCGCGATCATCGGGAGCAGCCGCACGAACACGAACATCAGCGTCGTGAACAGGCCGATCGTGCCGAAGAGCGTCATGAAGTCCCAGATCGTCGGGTAATACATCTCCCACGCCGACGGCACGAAGTCGCGGTGCAGGCTCGTCACGATGATAACGAACCGCTCGAGCCACATGCCGACGTTCACGAACATGCACACCGTGAAGATGATGGGGATGTTCCGGCGGAGCCGCTTCGACCAGAGCATCTGCGGCACGATGAAGTTGCAGAGGATCAGCAGCCAGTAGGTCCAGGCGTAGGGCCCGAACCAGGTGCGGTTCTTGAGCATGAAGTGCTCGTATTCGTTCGCGCTGTACCAGCCGTAGAAGAGCTCGCTCATGTAGCCGTACGTCACGACCAGCCCGGTCACGAGCGTGATCTTGGCCATGTTCTCGATGTGCCGCATCGTGATGAAGTCCTGGACGCCGAACATGACCCGGATCGGAATGGCGAGCGTGAGCACCATCGCGAAGCCGGCGTAGATGGCGCCCGCGACGAAGTAGGGCGGGAAGATCGTCGCGTGCCAGCCCGGGAGCACCGAGACCGCGAAGTCGAAGCTCACGACCGTGTGCACCGACAGCACGAGTGGCGTCGAGATGCCGGCGAGCAGCAGGTACGCTTTTTCGTACCGTGCCCAGTGCCGCGCCGATCCGCGCCAGCCCATCGACAGGATCCCGAAGAGTTTCTTGACCTTCGGATTCACCGCCTTGTCGCGGAACGCCGCGAGGTCGGGAATCAGGCCCACCGACCAGAAGAGCAACGACACCGTGCCGTAGGTCGAGACCGCGAAGACGTCCCAGATGAGCGGACTCCGGAAGTTCGGCCAGAGCGTCATCGCGTTCGGGTACGGGAACAGCCAGTAGATCGCCAGCCACGGACGGCCGGTGTGGATCAGCGGAAACAGCGCCGCGCAGAGGACCGCGAAGAGCGTCATCGCTTCCGCGAACCGGTTGATCGACGTGCGCCAGTCCTGCTTGAAGAGCAGCAGGATCGCCGAGATCAGCGTGCCGGCGTGGCCGATGCCGATCCACCAGACGAAGTTGATGATGTCGAACGCCCAGCCGACCGGGATGTTGTTGCCCCAGATCCCGATGCCCTTGGCCAGCAGGTACGCGATCGCGACCGTGAGGCCCATCATGAACATGAACGCGATGCCCGTGACGATGAACCACACGAGCGGCGTGTTCCGGGTCAGAACGATCGACGTCAGCTTGTCGTTGATCGATCGGAAGCTGTGGCCCGGCGCGATGACCGGCAGCGGCGCTCGAAAGTCTCCGGGTGGAAACTGGGAATCGTGCACGTCTACCTCAGTGAACCGTGAGATCTGAGGACCTGGTTCATCATCACTTCACTTCCGCGTTCGGATTCGTGACGACCGCGAGATACGACGTCCGCGGCCGCGTGTTCAGATCTTCGAACAGTCCGTAATTGCGTTCCTGCTGCTTCAGCTTCACGACCCGGCTCGACGGGTCGTTGAGATTGCCGAAGACGATCGCGTCGGCCGGGCACGCCTGCTCGCACGCGGTCTTGATCTCGCCGTCCTTGATGGGCTCGCCCGAGGTCTTGGAGTCGATCCGCGCCTGGTTGATGCGCTGCACGCAGTACGTGCACTTCTCCATGACGCCGCGGCTCCGGATCGTCACGTCCGGATTGCGCTGCGCCATCAGCTCGGGCGTGTTGAAGTCCGAGTAGAGCAGGAAGTTGAACCGCCGCACCTTGTACGGGCAGTTGTTCGAACAGTACCGCGTGCCGACACAACGGTTGTAGACCATGTCGTTCAGGCCTTCGTCGTTGTGCACGGTCGCCGCCACCGGGCAGACCGGTTCGCACGGCGCCTGCTCGCACTGCTGGCACGGTACGGGCTGATGGTAGGTGCTCGGCGCTGCCGGGTCGCCCTCGTAGTACGTGTCCACGCGCAGCCAGTGCATCTCGCGGCTCCGCCCGACCTGCTCCTTGCCGACCACCGCAATGTTGTTCTCGGCGACGCACGCTGCCACGCACACGCCGCACCCCGTGCACGAGTTGAGATCGATCGACATCCCCCACTTGTGCCCCTGGTACTTGAACGGGGGATAGAGCGACATCGTCTCCGCGGGTGGCTCGTGTCCAAGCGCCGCGACCGATTTCGGATTCTTGCGGTACTCGGCGCTGGTGACCGCGCGGACCGGGTGGCGTCCTTCCATCAGGAAATGGTTCTGCGTGGACGCGATGAAATAGGTGTCGCCCGTGCGTCTGATTTCTGCGCCGCTGTCGAACCAGGGCGCCTTCGACGTGCGGAGCCCGAACGCATCGACGCCGAGGCCCGAGCCGACACGGCCGGCCCGGCGCCGGCCGTACCCGAAATGCACGACGACCACGTCGTCGGCCGTGCCGGGCAGAACCCAGACCGGCATCGTCAGCCGGCGGCCTTGATAGTTGATCTCGATGACCTCGTTCCCGGTGTTGCCGACGCGGGCGATCGGAATGCTGTGGAACTCGGCCGTTTTCGGGCTGATGTACGCGACGTTGTCCCAGGTGACTTTCGAGAGCGGCTTCGGCAGCTCCTGCAGCCAGCCGTTGTTGGCGAAGCGGCCGTCGAGAATGTGCGGATCGGGCCGGAAGACGATCTCCATGCCGCTCGCAGGAGCGGGCGGCGGAGGAATCGCAACAGGAGCCGTACCGCTCTGACGACCGGCGGCGGGGGCGGCGCCCGTGGCGCGGCCGGCAGCGCCGGATGCGGGCGCGGCAGCCGGACGGGCGGCCGGCGATCCGGATTGCCCCGAAGCCGCGGCCGGCGCGCTGCCTGCCGAAGCCGTCTGACCAGACGTCGCCAGCATGCTGGTACTGGCGATGAACCCGTCGTGCAGGGCGTGGCGCCAGAACGCGTCCGCAGTTGCGTACGCCGCGCCGTTCGCCTGGCGCAGCGTCCAGGCCGGCGTGGTCTGGCCGGCGTATGCACGCGTCCAGTAATCCTTGACCAGATCCATCGCGCTCGCGGGCGTGCCGTTCATCACGGCCAGCAGCTCGAGGGCCGTGCGTCCGTCGTAAATCGGCGAAACCAGCGGCTGGATCAGCGAGACGGTGCCGTCAAACGAGCGGACGTCTCCCCACGACTCCAGGAAGTGCGCCTCGGGCACGTGCCACTGGCACAGATCGGCCGTTTCGTCGTGATAGAGGTCCATGTGGACGCGCACGGTGACTTTCGTGAGCGCGTCGGCGAAGTTGAGATCGGACGGCGCCGTGAACACGGGATTGCCGCCGACGATGACGAGCACCTCCACGCGGCCGGCCTGCATGTCGGCCACGAGCTCGGCGAGCGACGCGGTCCCATCGGCGGGCGACGAGGCGACGGGCGCGTGATACGTCACCGTCGTGCCGACATTGCCGAGCGCTTCGTTCATCGCGCGCGCGAGCGCGTGTACGGCAGCCGGCTGGGTATCGCCCGCAATCACGGCCGAGCGTCCACGGTGATTGGTGAGATCGGTGCCGACCGCGGTGACCCACTGCGCCGCCGCTGCCGGAGCCGTGGCGGCCGGCGCCCCCGACGCGCCGACGACGGAGGCGAGCGCCCCGGCGAACGCGTGCACGTCGCGTGATTTCATCGCGAGCCGGTGATCCGCTTTCGCGCCGGTGATGGTCGTGACCGGTTCGACCACGTACAGCCGGTTGAGCTCCGTTTCAGGCGTCGTCAGGCGTCGGCGCGACGTGAAATCCTTGCTGTAGCGGACCATCCCTGGACCGGTACCCAGAAAATCCGCGTCGAGCGCGACGACGACATCCGCCTTGTCGAATCGATAGACCGCGGTTGCCGATGGAGCCCCACCTTGGCGTGCGCCGAACACCGCGTCCCACTGATGCCATTTCGCTTCCGGCATTCCCGCGAGAAGCTTCTCGATCTGGTCGATGAGCGACGGCGAGGTGACCGGCCCGGTGAGGAGTCGAAGTCCCTGCCCCTTGAGCGCGCGCCGGGACACGGCGGCCGCCTGCAGGGCCGTAGCGAACGCTGACCACGTCCGGACTTCGCCGTTGCCGACGACCGTCCGCGATCGGTCTGGGTCGTAGAGCGTCAGGATCGACGTCTGTCCGAAGAGGTCCGTGCCTCCCCGGCTCGCCGGATGTTCCGGGTTCCCCTCGAGTTTCGTCGGGCGACCCATGTGGTTCTCGGCCAGGAGCGGAAAACCGAAGCCGCCGAGCGGCATCGCTGTCGCGTAGAAGAGCGGTCGCCCGGGGATGATCTCTTCCGGCTGCCGCACGTACGGAATGATTTTCTCGTCCGGCTGCCGCGTGCACCCGCTTACGCCAGCCAGGGCGAGCGACGCCCCCATCAACTTGAGAAACTGCCGGCGTCCGGCCGGATCGGTAAATTCCGAGGCCTGGACCGGGAACTCCCGGTGCAGATAGTCACGGAATTCCGGGGTCTCCGACAGCTCCTCGAGGCTGCGCCAGTACGCGCGCCCTTCGAGGCCAGCCAGTCGCGTCCGTATCTCAGCGAGTGTCATGAGTGTCAAAAACCCTGTACCTGGTGATCAAATCCGCAGATGCCCTGTTCACCGGTGGCACACCGAGCAGCTCGTCATGTGATCCCGACCGGAGATGTTGTATTCCTTCTTCAGCCGCAGCCCGAGCGACAGCTGGTCCGTGTAGCGTTCGCCCGCGTAGTCCACGGGGGTGTAGCCGGACGGGGCGCGATACGACATGTCGAACACCCGCTCGCGCGGCCGCAGGAATTTCTCCGGCTGCCGGTGGCAGTCGAGGCACCACTCCATCAGGAGCGGCATCGCCTGATACATGAGCGGCATCTTGTCCACGTCGCCGTGGCACGTCACGCAACCGACGCCTTGCCGGACGTGAATCTGATGGTTGAAGTACACGAAATCGGGCAGGTCGTGGACGCGCGTCCAGCTGATGGGCGTGTCCTCGCGGAAGCTCGCCCGCACCGGCTCGAGGATCGGCGCGTTCGTCCAGATCTGCGAATGGCAGTTCATGCACGTCTTGGTCGGCGGAATGCCGGCGAAGGACGATTTTTCGACCGAGGTGTGGCAGTACCGGCAGTCGAGGCCGACGCCGCCGACGTGATGGGCGTGGCTGAACTGGATCGGCTGCTCGACGAACTCGTGCTGTTTCGTGAGCCAGCTCGATCGCATCAGGACGAACACGACCCAGCCGCCGACCACGACGAGGCTGAGAACACCCGCGAGACTCGCGCGGGCGAGTGCGTTGGCACTGCGAGGGAAAATCTGGCTCATACGTCGAGGCGGAGCGCCCTTAGCCTACAAGGGAAGGACCCGACGAGTCGTGGTGAGGAGTTCCCAGACTCGGGGTCTCGCGGACGCGCGCCAGGTGGGCGACTGGCCCGGCGCGTCGCCTCGGGCGCCTATATAATGTGAAATCTTTCACAATCCTGTCAATCACCGTTCCGGGCGCATCGGGGACGTCGAATTCCTCCGCGCGCGGCGCATCTTATCGAAGGCACACCTCAATCGCTATGGTCTTCGACCGCTGCTCCTTCTCATATGAATGCGATTGAGATTCGGCACGTCACGAAGCAGTTCGGGGCGGTCGTCGCGGTCAACGACCTGACACTCGAGGTGCCGCAAGGGTCGATCTACGGCTTCATCGGACCCAACGGTTCGGGGAAAACCACCACCATCAGGATGATCATGAACATCATCCTGCCGGACGACGGAGAAATCGCCGTGCTGGGCCGCCCCAATGCGGCCTTGGCGCGGGATGAAATAGGGTATTTACCAGAAGAAAGGGGACTCTATAAAAAGATGTCCGTCCGGCGGCTCCTCAGATACTACGGGCGCCTCAAAGGTCGGCGCCTCGACCAGGTCGACCCCGTTGTCACGAGATGGCTGGAACGGCTCCAGCTCGCGGACTGGGCCGACAAGCGGATCGACCAGCTGTCCAAGGGGATGGCCCAGAAGGTCCAGTTCATCGGGGCCATCGTCTCGGAGCCACGTCTTCTCATCCTGGACGAGCCCTTTTCCGGCCTCGACCCGGTCAACGCCCGCGCCCTCCGTGATGCCGTCCTCGAGCTCCGCCGCCAGGGAACGACCATTGTGTTCTCCACCCACGACATGTCGACTGCCGAGCGGCTTTGCGACCGGATCTTCATGATTTTCAGGGGCCACAAGGTGCTCGACGGGACGCTGGACGACATCCAGGCGCGATACGGGCATGACACGATCCGGCTCCGGCTGGGGAGCAACACGTCGGCGCTCGCCGGGCTGCCCGAAATAGAATCGGTGGACGACCACGGCAACTATCAGGATGTGCGGGTCAGCGGCGATCCCCAGGTGTTCCTGCGGAAACTCGTTCAGCGGACCGAGGTCCACCACTTCGAGATCGCGAAGCCGTCCCTGCACGACATCTTCGTGAGGATTTCGGGGACGGGTTAGTTTTCCACAGATTCGGAGTTTTCGGGGACAGGTGAGACCAGGTTTGATCCAGGTGTACGGCCGTTGGACCTGGTCTCACCTGTCCCTCCAGTCACCGAATCTGTGGAAAACTAACCCGTCCCCGCCTTGTCCCGCATCCTCACCGTCGCCGAGTCTGAATTCCTGACCCTCATCCGGTCCAAGGCGTTCATCATCGGCATCTTCATGATGCCCGCGCTGATGTTCGTGTTCTTCATGTTCATGGAGTACGCGCAGCGTCACGCCGATCGCGAGGACCGGCGATTCGTGGTCATCGACGGCACCGGCGTTCTGTACGACGTGCTCGCCCGGGAGGCTGAGGCGTTCAACCGCGAGGCTGGGGACGGCGACGCGCGAACGGGCCCTCATTTCCTGCCGAGCCGGCTCGATCTGAACGGCGAGTCGCCGGACGACGTGAAGATCGCCCTGTCGAACAGGATGCGGCAGAAAGAGTTGTTTGCCGTCGTCGAGATTCCTTCCGGGATCCTCGACCCTTCGGGCACCGCGATCATCAAGTACTTCTCGCAGAACACGAACTACGATCGTCTGCCGGACTGGATTGGCGCGACCTTGAACGAGGAGATCACGAAACGCCGGTTCGCGTCGGCCGGCATCGACCAGGCGGTTGTCTCGACGCTCACCCGTCCCGCCGAGATCGAGACGTTCGGCCTTGTCGAACGAACCGCGGCGGGGAAAGTCGTGGCCGCGGCCGAGAGCGACGACCTGAAGCGCTTCGGTGTGCCGGTCTTCCTGCTGACGCTCATGTTCCTCGCCGTCATGACGAGCGCGCAGCACCTGCTGAACGCCATCATCGAAGAGAAGATGAGCAAGATCAACGAGGTGCTGCTCGGCTCGCTGACGCCGTTTCAGCTGCTCATGGGAAAACTGTTCGGCGTCGGCGCCGTCGCCCTCGTGCTTGCGTTCATCTATTTCGTCGGCGGGATCTACCTCGCGCTCCAGTACGGCCGCGGCGATCTGATCAATCTGCCCCTGCTCGCATGGTTCGTGTTGTTTCTCATCTGCGCGACGCTCACCTACGGCGCGATGTTCCTCGCCCTCGGGTCCGCGTGCTCCGATCTCAGGGACGCGCAGAGCCTGCTGCAGCCCGCGATGATCCTCGTCGTGCTCGCCTACATCGGGTCGTTCGTCGTGATGCGCGCGCCCGATTCGACTCTGGCGCTCGTGATGTCGTTCATCCCGACGATGACGCCGTTCACGATGATGCTGCGGATGTCGCTGACGCCAGCTCCGCCGGTCTGGCAGCTGCTGCTCGCCATCGTGTTGATGCTCGCGACGACCGTCGCGGTCGTCTGGGCGGGTGCGAGAATCTTCCGGATCGGGATCCTCATGCAGGGGAAAGCGCCGAATCTGCCGGAACTGCTGAGATGGATAAGAGCCTGAGTGAAAAGCGCATGTCGGTACGACGGGTACGGCGGGTACAACGGGTACGAGGAACCTGATTCATGTCCTCTTTTTTAAGAAAGAAGACCATCGTCAGTTCGTTCCATGGACCCGCCGTACCTGTCGTACCGACAAGCGCTTTACGCTGATGTCTTCTTCTTCGTCTTCGTCTTCGTCCTTTGACGTTATTGTCGCCGGCGCCGGCCCGGCCGGTTCCGTGGCCGCGCTTCGCCTGGCGGAGGCCGGCCGCCGCGTGCTGCTGTGCGATCGCGCCGCGTTTCCGCGCGACAAGACGTGCGGCGACGGCTTGATCGCCGATGCCCTGGCGGTGCTGCGGACGATCGGCCTCGACGACGTCGTGAGAGAGGCGTCGTACCGGACGACCCGTCTGCTGACGATTTCGCCGGGTGGCGTGGAGGTCCGGTTTCAGTCGACGTTCCTCGTCCTCCCGCGTCGGCGGTTCGATCATCTGCTCTTCGAGCGCGCCGTCTCGGCTGGCGCCGCCTTTCAGCAGCTCATCGTCGATGGGCCCATCCGCGAAGGCGAGCGCGTGGTCGGCATACGGGCGCACCGGCTGGCGTCGGACGAGACCATCGAGCTGCGCGCACCGTTGACCGTGCTCGCCACCGGCGCGGAAGGCCGTGTGCTCAGGATGTTCGACGAACATGCGCGTGTGGCCCCGTCGGGCCTCGCGGTACGGACGTACGCGCAACGGGTCAACGGCGGCGATCTGACCGATCTCGTGATCTCGCTCGAACGCGATCTGCTCCCCGGTTACGCGTGGGCGTTCCCGGCGCCCGACGGGCTCGTGAACGTGGGCGTCGGCGCCCTCTCCGGCGTCAGCCTGCGATCGCAAGGCATCAATCTCCGCACGCGCCTCGACGCGCTGCTTGCGGGACAGGGCCGGCTGGGCACGCTGCTGGGTCCGCTGCGCGCGGTCGAGCGGCACCAGGGCGCGCCGCTCCGGACTGGCCTCATGGGAGCGCGGCTCGGATCACCTGGATTGGCGGTCGCGGGCGAAGCGGGCGGGACCACCTATGCGGTGACCGGGGAAGGCATCGGCAAGGCGATGGAAAGCGCGATGCTGATCGCCGATCTCGCCGAAGCTTCCGGCAACGACCTGCCGTCGGTGGGACCGGACTACGCGCGGCTGATGGTCCAGCGGTACCTCGCGAGATTTGCCGCGTACACGACCGCCGAACGGTGGGTCGCGCGGCCCCTCGTGGCCGATTACGTCGCGCGGCGCGCCAACAGGAGCACGTGGGTACACGATCGGCTGACCGGCATCATCAACGAACGCGATCTGCCCAATCGGGTGTTTTCCGCGCGATCGATCTGGCGGCTGCTCACGCACTCGTAACGCGCGCGCGGCTTACTTGATCCTGGCCGTGACCTCGAACCGCCGATAGTTCGTGTAGGTGGCTTCGCAGAGCGTGACCTCGGTCTCCTCGCGACGTCCCGTGCGCTGGTACCGTTCCTCGAAGGTCACCGGCACCCACATCTCCATCTTCTCGTCCAGCGCGTACGTCGTGGTCAACCGGGCGAGTATGTTGCCGTCGGTGAATTCGATGACCGTGCGCTCGACGCGGCCGGTCGCGGCGTCAATCGTGAATTCACCCCTGGCGTACACCGGACGTCCGTCGGCAGCCTGGACGAGGGTCGGGCGCTCGCGCTCCCTGAACGACAACCGGACCGTCGCGCGACCTGCGTCGCGGACGACGTCCTCACGATCGAACGAGAACCGGTTGACGCGACGCGCCTCGAGAATCAGAAGCGCGAGCGTCGGCTCGTTGAAGTTGCGCTCGACATTGCCGAGGTTGTACTGCGCGTTCCGGCTGACGACCTTCCTCACGACCGAGAGCGTTTCGCCTTTCTGCAGAAGCGCCCGGAGATCCTCGCGGTCGGGCACGGGTGTGCCGTCCACCTCGAAGAAATCGTGCACGGCTACCCACTGGCCGTCGGCGGGAATGAAGGTCAGGAACAGCTCACCCGTGATCAATCGCCGGCCCGTTTCCCGTCGCTCGTGGTCGAACGTGGTCTGCGTGTAAGCCTCTTCGGCGATCAGAAACTTGAACCTGGTCTGGTACTCGTCGACATACTTCGTGGCGGCGGCGACGACGGCGCGGGTCGAGGTGTCCACTTTCGCCTGTGCGATCTCAGGTGATGGTCGTGAGATCGGAGGCGGGGACATCAGCCGCAGCGTCGCCGAAGGCTGCTTCATGCCGCAGGCAACCGTCAGCGTGAGGGCCAGCGCCGACCCGATGAGACCGCGCGCGTGCATCACCTCGATCCTACGCCCAGGACGAGGTCCGGGTCCTGGGCCGATTGCCGGCCCGCGGCCACCCACGCGAACCGCGTGAGGAGTGATCCGGCAACCGCGAAGGCCGCGGCGAACAGTCGTGCCGCGGGCCAGATGCTGGCAGCGAGCCGGAGCATGAGCGGCAGGGGACCACTGAACGCGTCGCCCAGGAGCGACATCGTCCCACTTCGCCCGGAGACCAGCGGCTTCGAGACCTCATCCCTGCGGAAGTCGGTCAGCACGGCCAGAGCCGTGACGCCAACCGCCGCAGTGAGTCCGATCACGTTCAACGCCAGCACGCGGTGTCCGACGAGCTCGAGAATCGACGCGGCCGCACCGAGCGACGATGCCGCAAAGTGCCACGGCAGGACTCGCGCAAACCGGTTCCAGACCGGAATGGCGGTGGCCCCCATCAGCACGCCGGGGTACGTCGCGAGCAACAGTCCGGCCAACGCCGCAACGAGATCGCACAGACGGGCCACCGCGCTTCCGGCGACGGTCCCCGTCAGATGTCCAACCATCGAGCCGAACTCGGCCGTGCAGAACACCGCGACCAGCCAGGCACCCACCGACATCGGACTCTGCGGTTTGAACACGCGCAGCATGTTGAGGAAGCGTCCCGGACGTCCAAGATCGGAAATCAGGAGAAGAGGTGAGAGCGCGGCGCCCGTGGCCGCGACGTGCCGCGCGTCACGTGCAAGCGCCGGGTTGTCGAACAACGCGGCGGCCCACGCGATCACGGCGCAAATCCCCGCCGCGCCGCCAATGAAGAGATACGCGGGTACTTCCCAGGTCCAGATCGCAGGCTTCAGGACTGGCCGTCCGTAATAGCCCGCGATGGGCTGGGTCAGCGGACCGAGTCGGGCTGCGTCGTCACGAAGTCGATCGAGTCGTGCCTCCCGGTCCGCCTGTTGCTGATCGGTCACCTCATCCATTGCGGCTCAAGGGGCGAGCGCCGATCGGCCGCCGGTCAGAAAGGCGAGCAGGATGACGCCGAAGAGGGCGGCCGAGGCCAGTCCTGCCGCCCGCCACGCCGCGCCAAGCACCGTCGTGGGCACCTCGGGATTCGGGGGCAGGTTGTACTCGGTGACGTCGCCGCGTACGAGGAAGATCGCATGCGTGCCGCCGACGCTCGTGTGGAGCGGATCGTAGACCACCGCATCGGTGACGCCGCGCGCTTCCAGCACGGTCAGCCGCTCGGCCGCCTTCACGCGCAGGGCCTCGAGGTCGCCAAACTGGATCGATTGTGTCGGACACACCTTGGCGCACGCCGGCTCCAGACCGGCCTTCTGCCGGTCGTAGCAGAACGTGCACTTGAACGCCCGCCCGTCATCGGGCCGGCGATCGACCACACCGAACGGGCAGGTGACGATGCAGTAGCCGCACCCGTTGCAGATGTCGGGCTGGATGAACACGCCGCCGAACTCCGTGCGGACGATCGATCCGGTCGGGCACGCCTCGAGACAGCCGGCGTGCTCGCAGTGCTTGCAGACGTCGGACGAGAAGTCCCAGGCGGTGGCGCCGTCGCGGACGCGCTCGACGAACTTGACGTGCCGCCAGGTGGAGTGCCCCAGGCCCCCGGTGTTGTCGTATGACTGTCCCGTCCATTCGAAGCCGTCGTGCGGGACGTCGTTCCACTCTTTGCACGCGACCTCGCACGCTTTGCAGCCGATGCAGACGGTGGAGTCGGTGAAGAAGCCAGTAGTAGGCATTGGGGATCAACTGTGCTGACAGTGTATTTCAGCGGAGTGCCTCAGACTCTCTCAATCCGGCAGATCAGCGCCTTCGATTCCATGATGCGCACGTTCGGCTCCTCGGACATCGCGATCAGATCGTTGGCGATGTCGCCGGTCACGAGCCCGCGCTGGCCGAAATGCCACGGGAGCGCGATTTGATGAATCGTGCGGCCGCCGATCACGAGCGGGCTGATGCGTCCGGTCACCAGCGCGCGCGCCTCGATGTGGCCGCGAGCCGTGACGAGGCGGACACGATCGCCGTTGTCGATGCCGATTTCCCGTGCCAGCTCGAGTGAGAGCTCGCAGAAGAGCGCCGGCTGCAGCTCCGCGAGCCGCGAAAGCGTCCGCGACATGCCGCCCGCCGTGTGATGCTCCGTCAGCCGGTAGGTCGTCAGCACGTGCGGGAAGGCCGGGTCAGCCGTCGCCGCCCAGGGGTTGTCCGGGCGCGCGCGTCGATCGGCAACCGGATTCGACTGTTGCGGGTAGAGCGCGTTGACCGTCGGTGATTCCAGCGGCTCGTAATGCGCGGGGAGCGGCCCGTCGCGCAATCCGTTGGCGACCCACAGCCATCCCAATCCGTCCGCGTGCATGATGAACGGCCCACCGGTGTCACCGCCGAAGAGATCGCCGGCGCCCGCCTCCGCCAAGGCTCCGGCGGGCAGGCCGGATCCGATCGATGCCGGTGAGTCGTGTGTGCCGACCGACGGTGGGCGCGTGCGCGGAAAATCGGGTGTGTCGTATCCGGTCCATTCGGCCGCCGCGTCATCCCACCAGACGAGCCGCTTGCGTTCGCTCCAGGGACGCCCGTCAGGTCGCGCGGAGGCTCGGTTGTAGAGAATGCGTCGATCGGCCGGCCAGGCGAATCCCCACCCGTGGCCGTACAGGCCGCTGGCCTGTCGGTCTCGCGCACGATTCTGGTTCGCCGCAGGGAACACGCCTGAGTAGATCCAGCATCCGCACGCCGTGGATCCATCTGCGGCGAGCTCGTGGAATCCGGGCAACTGCAGGCCGCTGCCGGCGTAGCGTCCGTTGATCTCGCGCAGCACGGCTTCGAGATCCGGCTCGTCATGTGGCCCGGCGACGGGATAGTCCCACGTCAGCGCCCGCAGGCCCGCGTTCGTCGGTGACGTGTCAGCGGCCGCCTTCATCTTGAGACGCCGGCCCAGGTGGAACAGAAACCAGGCATCGCTCCGGCAATCGCCGGGCGCCTCCACAGCCTGGTCGTGCCACTGCAGCAGGCGCTGCGTGTTGGTGTAACAGCCCGCTTTCTCGGCGTGACCGGCTGCCGGAAAGAAAAAGACTTCGGTTGCGACCTGCTCGGGTGTGATCTCGCCGGATCGTACTTCGGGCGAGTCCTTCCAGAACGTCGCGGTCTCGACTTGGACCATGTCGCGCACCACGAGCCACTTCAGCCGGGCCATCGCGCGACGCTCGAGCGCCGCATTGGGCCCGCCGACAGCCGGGTTCTGGCCCATGACGAACAAGCCGTCCATCCAGCCGTCGGCCATGGCCAGCCAGTAGCCCTGATGCGAGTGGTCACCCGAAATCCGCGGCAGCCAGCCGAACCCGAACTCGTTTTCCCGCGTCGCGGCGTCGCCGTACCACGCTTTCAGCAGGCTGACGATGTACGCGTCGAAGTTCGACCAGAGGCCGGTTGGCATTCGGGTTCTCACGGCGTACCGGCCGAGAGTGGAAGAATCGGGGCCGAAGCCCGGCATCGGCAGGTAACCCGGCAGCATGTCGTAGAGCGTCGGGATGTCGGTCGAGCCTTGAATGGACGCGTGTCCGCGGAGAGCCAGCACGCCGCCGCCCGGCCGGCCGACGTTGCCAAGGAGGAGCTGGAGGATGGCGGCGGCGCGGATGATCTGCACACCCACCGAATGCTGCGTCAGGCCCACCGCGTAACAGATCGTCGCCGTCCGATCCGGTCCGGAACATGACGTGTACCGGGTAGCGACGTCGAGAAACCGCTCCAGCGGGATTCCGCAGACGGCTTCGACCATGGCTGCCGTGTAGGGCGCGAAGTGACGTTTCAGGTGCTGATAGACGCAGCGCGGATGGCCGAGCGTCGGATCGCGCCGCGCGCGCCCGCGCTCGTCCACCTCGAACTGCCAGGTCGTCGTGTCATACGACTGGAGATCGGGCTGCCAGCCCGAGAACAGGCCCTGCAAGTCGTTGGGCCCGCGGAAATCCTCGCGCACGAGCAGCGAGGCGTTCGTGTAGGCGACGACGTACTCGCGAAAGTCCTGGTCGTTTTCCAGGACGTAGTTCACGAGCGCGCCCAGAAAGACGATGTCCGATCCGGCGCGGATCGGCAGCCAGAGGTCCGACATCGCCGACGTGCGCGAGAAACGCGGATCGACGTGGATGACCAGGGTGCCGCGCTCGCGCGCCTTGATGACCCACCGGAAGCCGACGGGATGCGCCTCGGCCATCGACGATCCGATGATCAGGATCGCGTCCGCATTCACCAGATCCTGCTGCGCCGTCGTCGCGCCGCCGCGCCCGAACGAGGTGCCCAGACCGGGCACCGTGGAGCTATGTCATATCCGGGCCTGGTTGCTGATCGCGACCATGCCCAGTCCGCCGGTGAACAGCTTCTTGATCAGGTAGTTCTCTTCGTTGTCGAGCGTCGCGCCGCCGAGGTGCGCGATGTTGGCGCACTGCATCAGCGGCAACCCGTCGCGCGACACGGTGAAGCCGCGGGCGCGTGTCTCCCACACGCGATCGGCGACCATGTCGAGCGCCGTCTCGAGTGAAAGCTCCTGCCAGTCTGTCGCGAACGGCGGCCGGTATTTGACGGTCGTCTCGCGCGCGTCGTGCGTGAGGAGCTCGTAGCTGGCCGCGCCCTTCGGGCACAGGTGCCCTTCGGAGATCGGCGATTCAGGATCGCCTTCGATGGAAACCAGCTTGCCGTCGCGATGGAAGACGAGCTGCCCGCACCCGACCGCGCAGTACGGGCACACCGACCTCGCGACCGACGCGCCGTCCGTGCGCGGCGCGAGCGACCGCGTGCGCGCGGTCATCGCCTCGGGACCGGTTCCGTCGCCGCCGTCCATGAGCTGCCGCATCGCGGGCCAGCGCCGAAGCAGAGAGAGCATGGGCGGATTGTACAGGACCACTTCACGGGTCCTCACGGTCCCGTCAGCAGAGCGTTTTTCCAGAAGCCTGTAGCGTCGCGCCGCGCTCCCGCTCGCCTGAGCGTCTTGCAGAACTGCGTCGCGTGTTCCTGCGCCCTCCCGCTCGCCGCTTGCCGCAAGGCAGCGTGATTGAGCCTGCCTCGCGGCGCTCGCAAAGGGAGGGCTCCGGAACACGCGACGCAGTTCTGCAAGACGCTGACACCCGCCGCTCGCCACCTCCGCTGAAGCTACGACGGGCCAAGCAACCGCTGCGTACCTCCCACTCGAGCAATTGGCAGTTTCTGCAACCCGGCCGCGCGAAAAGCGGCGTGAGTGCAGCGGTGACGATGGCCCGCTTCATGAATTGGAGAGCGTCGCCTGGTCGAGGACACGCTGCCGGGGTCGGGTGACCCGCCAGCCACGGACGACTGCGTGTGCCGGAGCGAGAGGCTCTGCGCGGCCGCAGTCACTCACGCCGGCGACCTCAGCTTCCGTCCTCGGCCGGGCATAGGTGTAGGCCGGGGTCGCAGCGCTTCGGCGAGACCCGGCGTTCCGTCTTCTGGAGGAGAAATGCGCACGCAGCGTTCGTTGTTGGTGTTTTTCGGCATCGTACTGGGACTCTCGGCCTCGATCGCGTCGCAGCAAGCGACGCCGGCTCAACCGGACGCGATTCCACGGCTGAAGCTCGAGGATTTCCGGAGCCGGAAGGCCTCGGGATCGGTGCTCGTCGTGGACGTTCGAGACGAGTTCGTCTTCAGGGCTGGCCACATTCCGGGCGCGATCAGCGTGCCCCTCGCTGATATCGAGAAGCACGCGCCAGATCTGCGCGGGCGGGCGCAGCAGCGGCTCGTCGTGACCTACTGCTCGTGTCCAAGCGAACAGACCGCGCTCACCGCTGCCGTGGCGCTCTGGAAGAGCGGACTCACGAACGTCAGCGTGCTGATTGGCGGCTATCCGGAGTGGGTCGCGACCGGAGGTGCGATCGAAAAGGGCGGAGGCTAGTCCGAACTCATTGAACGCGGCAGGCTAATGAGCGTCAGATTGAGTGTGTGTCGCGCACCGAATCGCAGGCACCGAAGGAACCAAGGCGACGGATGGAGCGTCGGCATGCAGGTGCCGATCGGGTGGTAATCTGCATTCATCCATAAGGGGTGGAACGTGACGCCATTGAACGCTCTCGGGCTTAGCGTGCTGGGGCTGTGATTCAGTGCATCGCCGTCGCGCGTGGAGCGATGTTCGTGTGTGAGGGCCGTTCGCAGAGAAGGCAACGGACGGAGCGATGGTGGCCCGCAAGTGCCACCTGACCGCGCCCATCCCTTTGGCGGCTGCAACGGTTCGAATCCTTGATGACCTCGTGAAGAGCAGGCGTCCCCAGTGACCACGCGAAAGGATTCACTCGCGAGCCTTAGATTCGACCTTGCTACAGCGAACGTCCTGGTCTGGCTCGCACGCGTCGGCCGGGACGCCGATTTGACTCCGGAATCGCACCTCTATTTCTCTGATCGCTACACACGACTGGCAGACTGCCATCGCCGGCTCGGCCACACCGCGCGGGCTCGACGACTGCAGGAGAAAGCGGACGCGCACTATCGACTGAGCGGCGGCGATGGTCCGCCATACGCGGCCGCGATGTCGATGCCTCGTCCAGCGCAGTGGCTCGTCATCGATCCGCGCAGCCGGCATCGACTCGATGGATCTGACGACGCCGCGTAAGAACGAGGACCGGGCCGGTATTCGGTTTCGACGGTATCGGAACAACGACCGCGAGACCTGCCTCGAGCTGTTCGATCTGAACTGTCCGGCGTTCTTTGCTTCCAACGAACGAAGCGACTACGAACAGTTTCTGGACGACGCGGTTGGCCTGTACGAACTCTGCCTCGTGGACGATCGTGTCGTCGGCGCGTACGGCTTGTATCCCGATGGTCCCAACCGTCTGGCATTACGGTGGATCCTCGTGGCCCCCCAGGCGCAGGGTCGTGGACTTGGCTCCGCGATGGTGACGCGGATCGTCGCCGAGCTCCGCAGGTCCGCAGGCGTTACGGTCCGCATCAGTGCCAGCCACAAGTCGGCGCCATTCTTTGCAAAGTTCGGTGCGCGTGAACGATCCAGGATTCCTGACGGCTGGGGACCCGGCATGCACCGCGTTGAAATGGAGCTCTTCCCTTGAGCCTCCTGGCTTCCAAGCTTCCGAGTGTCCCAGCTTCCAGGCTCGCTCTTCACCGCACCGCCGCCGCCTCTTCCGAGAGGAAACGACGAAACGCCTCCTCCGACTCGACCGTGATCACGCCCAGCATCCGGTAGTGTCCGAGGCCGCAAAGTTGTGAACACGCGATCTCGAACTGCCCGGCCATCGTCGGCGTGAACCAGACCGGCGTGACCAGGCCGGGCGTGGCGTCCTGCTTCACGCGCATGGCCGGCACGCCGAAGCTGTGAATCACGTCCTTGCTCGAGAGCTGGATGATCACCGGCCGGTTGATCGGCAAATGCATCTGGCTCAGCACGACGATGTCGTCCTTGCCGAACGGTGAAGCTCTATCCAGACCGAGCGGGTTTGTCGGCGTGACCAGTGCGATCTTCGTCTCGCCGAACCGTCCGTCGGCGCCCGGGTAGTGCACGTTCCAGGCGAACTGCTCGGCGACGACGCGGATGACGACCGCGCTGTCGGGATTTGGCTGAGCCGCCGTCCGATCGAACCAGAGCGGCAGCGCGAAGATCACGAGCAGAATCGCCTCCGCGACGACCACGCCGATCTCGGTCGCCAGTGCGTACTTCCCGCGCGCGCCATCCGGGTTCGCGTGTGGGTTGCGCCTCCGGCGGAATCGGATGAGCACGAACACGAAGTACGTGCCCCATCCGACGAACAGCACGAGCATCAGAAGGTGCACGAGCGTCATGACGCCATCGATGGCGGCGGCATGGCTCGACGCGGCGGGGGGAAGGTACGGCACCGATCAGTCCTGCGGCTCGACCGCTCGAGCGCGGCGAATGAAGCCGCGGATGAACACGCCAAAGCCGGTGAGAACCATGGTCGTCACGCCCATCAGCACGAGGACCGCCAGCCGCACGCCGTCGGTGACCGGCCCTTCTTCCATCCGGAAACACACCGGACACGCCCACGCGCTGACGCCGAGCGACGCCCAAATCACGAGGGTGGCCATCAGCCGGATCGTGACGATCGTCATGACAGATAGAACAGGATGAAGATGATGACCCAGACGGCGTCCACGAACGCCCAGTAGAGCGCCAGCGCACGGATGCGCCCGGTCGTCATGTCCATGCCGACTCGTCTGACACCGGTCAGCGCCCAGACATTTGCCACGAGACCGGCGATGACGTGGAGCGCGTGCAGTCCCGTCAGCGTGAAGTACGTCGCGAGGAACGTATTGACCGACGGTACGAGACCCTGGCGGATCTCACCTGCGTACTCGATGCTCTTGACCCCCAGGAACACGACCGCCAGCACGGAACAGACAACCAGCAACCGGTGTGCCGATGGCCATGTTGCCGACCGTGCCCGCCACGCGGCCCCGGTCATGAGCATCAGCACCACGGTGTTCGTGACACCCAGCGCCAGGCTGAGCACCTCGCTTCCGGATGGCCAGGATGGGGCGGCCACCCGGAGAAGGGCGTAGGACGAAAACAGTGCACCGAACAGCATCACCTCGGACGCCAGGAAGAGCCAGATCCCGAGCGTGACGTTCGACACGCCCGTATCGGCGCGTGGAGAGGTCGTGTACGGAATCACGGCTGACCCTGCGGCACGAAACCAGCGGATCCGCGCGGACTGTAGTCGTACGGTCCTCGATGGACCGTCGGCGTGGCCGGGAAGTTGTCGTGCGGCGGCGGCGACGTCGTGGACCACTCGAGCGTCGTCGCCTCCCACGGATTGTCGGTTGCGGTCTTGCCCCGCCTGAGACTCCGAATCAGGTTCACGATGAAGAACACCTGCGCGACGCCAAGCAGGCCAGCCGACCAGGCCTGCAGCACGAATGAACCTTCCATGCCGGTGAAGTACGCATAGGTGCGGCCGCCGTCGTACAGCCTCCGGTTCACGCCCGCCAACCCCTGCGTGAACATCGGCAGAAAGATCCCGTTCATCGCGACGAGCGACAACCAGAAGTGCACGCGCCCGAGCACGTCGCTCATCCGTCTGCCCGTGACTTTCGGAAACCAGTAATAGATGCCCGCGAACAGCGCGAAGAGCGTCCCGGGCGCCACGATGTAGTGGAAGTGACCGATCACGTAATAGGTGTCGTGAAGGGGGATGTCGGTCGCCGCGAGGCCGAGCGGCAACCCCGTCAATCCGCCGATGCCGAACATCGGCAGAAATGCGAGCGCGAAGAGCCCGGGCACCGTGAAGCGGATCGATCCGCCGTACAGCGAAAGCAGCAGCGCCGAGACGATCACCACCGACGGAATCGAGATGATCATCGTCGTCACCTGAAAAAACGAGCTCATGACCGGGCCCATGCCCGTCAGGAACATGTGATGGGCCCAGACGAGGAACGACATGAAGCCCATGAAGAGCGCCGATCCCACCATCCCGCGATAGCCCCACAGCGGTTTGCGCGTCGCGTTCGCGATGACCTCCGCGACGATGCCGAGGGCGGGCAGGATCAGGACGTAGACCTCGGGGTGCGCCAAAAACCAGAAGAGGTGCTGCCAGAGAATCGGACTGCCGCCGCCGCTCACCTGCAGGGCCTGCCCCGAGACGACGAGTCCGCTCGGCAGGAAGAAGCTCGTGGCCGCGAGCCGATCCATGAGCTGCAGGATCGCCGCGGCCTGGAGCGGCGGAAACGCGAGGAGCAGCAGGAAGGACGTGACGAGCTGCGCCCAGATGAAAAACGGCAGCCGCATCATCGTGAGGCCCGGCGCACGCAACTGCAGGATCGTGACGATGATGTTGACCGAGCCGACGAGCGAGGAGAGGACGAGCAGCAGCATCCCGAACAGCCACGCCGTCTGTCCGGCCGTGGCGATGACGGCGAGCGGCGGGTACGACGTCCAGCCGGAATTGGCCGCGCCGCCCGGGAGGAAGAAGCCCAGGATCATGACGATCCCGCCAGCCAGGTAGACCCAGTAGCTCCACATGTTGAGGCGCGGGAACGCCATGTCCGGCGCGCCGATCATCAGCGGGATCAGGTAGTTGCCGAAGCCGCCGACGGCCAGCGGGACGATGGCGAGAAACACCATGATCGTGCCGTGCATCGCGCCGAGCTGGTTGTAGAACTCGGGAAGGATCCGTCCTTCAACCGCGTTGGTCTCGCCGAGGAGGCCGCCGATGAGCGGGACGGGCGCGCCCGGCCAGGCGAGCTGCCAGCGCACGATCAGAATCAGCACGAACCCGATCAGCAGGAACGTGAGACTGGTGAGCGTGTATTGCAGGCCGATGACTTTGTGGTCGGTGGAGAACACCGGGACGGGTTAGTTTTCCACAGATTTCAACAGGATGGGGACAGGTGAGCCCGGGTTAACGCTCTAATTGGATCCGCCGCTGGTCGGCCCGCCGCCCTTCAGCGCCCGACCACCGGGTTTTCCCGTAGGCGTGCCGTCCTTCAGCACCTGGATGCCGTTCACGAACACGTGCGGCACGCCGTCCGCGAGCTGATGCGGCTCTTCGAACGTCGCGTGATCCTGCATCGTCGCGGGACTGAAGATGACGACGTCGGCGAAGAATCCAGTCTGGAGTTTGCCCCGATCGACGAGACCGAGGTTCGCCGCAGGAAGGCTGGTCACACGCCGGATCGCCTCCTCGAGCGTCAACAGCCGGTCCTGGCGGACGTATTTGGCGAACAGGCGCGCGAAGTTGCCATACGCGCGCGGATGGGTCGATGACTTCAGGAAGACGCCTTCGGGTGCCATGGACCCCGCGTCTGATCCGAGAGAGACCCACGGCCGCCGCAGCTGCTTGCTGATGTTGTCTTCCGACATCAGAAAGTAGACGGCGCCGACGCGCGATTCGTCCTCGAGCATGAGGTCGAGGATCGTGTCGAACGGATCCTTCCCGCGCTGCTTCGCGACGTCCGCCAGCGTCTTGCCCGTGAGCGGCTTGAGCTTCTCCGACTTGAAGTCCACGAGCAGCACGCGGTCGGCCGATCCGGCGGCCAGGTGCAGGTTTTCCCACTCGTCGGTGGGCGTCGCCATCTCTTTCCGGATCCGCGCCCGTTCCGCTGGAGTACGGAGCCGCTTGAACAGCGCCTGGTATCCACCCTCGAGCGCTGACGGCGGAATCGCCGCGTTCAGGCCTGTGGAGCCTGCCGGATACAAGTACATGTCCGCGGTGATCTGAAGCCCGGATGCGCGCGCCTCTTCGACGAGCTCGAGGACGCGGTCCATCTTTCCCCAGTTGGCCTGTCCGGCGGCCTTGAGGTGGTAGATCTCGGCCGGGATCTTCGCTTCCCGGCTGATGCGGATCAGCTCCTGCACGGCTTCGACGAGACGGTTGCCCTCGCTGCGCATGTGCGAGATATAGCGGCCGCCGTGCGCCGCGGCGACCTTACAGAGCTCGATCAGCTCTTCGGTGGACGCGAAGTTATCGGGCGCATAAATCAATGACGACCCGATCCCGAGCGCGCCCGCTTCCATCTCCTGGCGGACCAGCGCGCGCATGCGGTCGAGCTCGGCCGGCGTGGGCTTGCGATTGTCGTGACCGATCACATGCTCGCGGATCGTCCCGGCGCCGATGAACGACGCGACGTTCGGCGCCACGCCCTTCTTTTCCAGATACCTCAGGTAATCGGCCAGGGTCGTCCACTCGTACTCGAACTTGATGTTGCCCTGTTCGGACTTCCACCGGCGCTTCATCTCGTCGGTGAGCGGGCCCATCGACGTGCCTTCTCCAAAGACCTCGGTCGTGACGCCCTGACGGATCTCGCCAACCGAACGGCCGTCGGCGATCAGCGACTCGGTCGCCCACGAAAGCATGTTGATGAAGCCAGGTGCGACCGCCAGGCCGTCGGCGTTGATCTCGAGAGCCGCGGCGGCGCCGGAGAGGTCGCCGATCGTCGCAATCCGATCGCCTCGAATCGCGACATCCGCCCGAACGCCGGCCGCGCCGGTGCCGTCATAGACGACCCCGCGACGGATGATCACGTCGTAGCGTGCCGCACCGGACGGAGCCTGGGTGGTCGTCGTGGCCGCACAGCCGGCAGCGCCCGTCAGCGTCACGAAGAAGAGAATCGTCCGCACGCGCATGCAGTCAATATAAGACCTCGCCTTCGTTGGTGGGCCCAAAAAGAAGCACATGAAGGCCGTTCTTCATGTCTATTCTTGTGGGGGCGATTTGATTCTGTATGCTGATGCTGGTGAGGACTCGCGGTCTCGTCCTGGCTCTTTCTGGCACGCTGATTCTGAGCGGCGCTGCTGCGGTGGACTCTCAGCAGCCGACGCTCGACCTCATCATCATCAACGCGCTGCTGATCGACGGCACCGGAGCGCCGGCGCGACGTGCCGACATCGGGATCGCGTCGGGCAGGATTGCCCGCATCGGTGACCTCGCGGGCGCGCAGGCGCGCGCGCGAATCGACGCGGGCGGCCAGGTCGTCTCACCCGGCTTCATCGACGTCCACACGCACGCGGACAATCTCGCCGGTTCTCCGCTCGCACCGAACTTCGTGCGGATGGGCGTGACGACCATCGTGGCTGGCAATTGCGGGTCGTCGGCGCTCGACGTGAGGGAGGCGCTCGATCGCATCGCCGTGGCCGGTCCGACGGTGAACTTCGCGACGCTCATCGGGCACAACACCGTGCGGAGCGCCGTGATGGGTTCGAGCGAGCGCGAGCCGACCGCCGACGAGCTCGAACGGATGAAGGCGTCCATTGCAAAAGCGATGGCCGACGGCGCCGTTGGCTTTTCGACCGGCCTCCAGTACGTGCCGGGCACCTACGCGAAAAGCGCCGAAATCCTCGAGCTCGCGCGTGCCGCGGCCGGCGGACTCTATGCCACGCACATGCGCAACGAAGGCACCGCGCTCCAGGACGCCGTGCGCGAGTCGATCGACGTGGCGCGGGCGCTCGGCATGCGTCTTCAGATTTCCCACCTGAAGGTCGACAGTCCGAGCCGCTGGGGCGCCAGCGCCGCCGCGTTGCGCTTGATTGACGATGCGCGGGCGCAGGGAGTGGATGTGCGCGCCGATCAATACGCGTACACCGCCGGGGCGTCGTCTCTTTCGATCCGGTTTCCGTCGTGGGCGCTCGAGGGCGGCGACGACCGTGTGCGCGAGCGCCTGAACGACGCCTCGACCTGGGTTCGGATCAAGAAGGAAATGATCGGCCTTTACGAGGAGCGGGGATTCAAGGACCTGTCGTGGGCCGCGGTGGCGAGCTACCGGCCGGATCCGTCGCTGAACGGCTTGTCGATGAAGGACGTCGCGCAGAAGCTCGAAGGCTCGACGACGGCCGACGCGCAGCTCGAAGCGGCGCGGAAGCTGATGATCGGCGGCGGCGCGTCGATGGTCTATCACTTCATGAGCGAGGACGACATCGAGCGCATCATGAAGCACCCGGAGGTCGCGGTCGCCTCCGACTCGGGCGTGCTGCAACCCGGCGCGGGCGTCCCGCACCCGCGAGGCAACGGCAACACGGTGCGCGTCCTTGGAGAGTACGTCAGGGAACGCAAGGTCATTACCCTCGAAGAGGCCGTGCGGAAGATGACGTCCCTTCCCGCGCGCCACTTCGGGCTCCGTGATCGGGGCGAGGTTCGTGAAGGCGCCGCCGCGGATCTCGTCGTGTTCGATCCCGCGCGCGTGCGCGACCGCGCAACGTACGCCTCTCCGCACGCGGCACCCGACGGCATCCTGCACGTCCTCGTCAACGGCCTGTTTGTCGTCCGCGACGGCGAGCCGACGGCGGAGCGGCCTGGCGTGGTGCTTCGGTCGGAAGCCAAAGGCAAGGCTGAAAGGCCCAAAGGCTAGAGCGTTTTCGAGAAGCATGTAGCACGCTGCCGACCTCAGCCGCACGCTCGCGCGCCTTTCGCTGAGCAGACCGTCAGGCGCGCTGCGGTAAATTCGGCCTGCAGCGTGTTACATGCTTCTCGAGAACGCTTTAGGAGGCGCAAAAGGCTCAAAGGCGAAGCGCGGCCTGTCAAAAGGCAAAAAACCTCAGGAAATCGCCGTTTAGCCCGTCTCTTGACGATATTCGTTAAAACAAGTATTATCAGCTCGTGGCGACCCAGACGAAGAAACCGGCCGCTCGGCACAACCGGAGCGCCCGGACGGTGGCGCAGGTGGACGCGTATCTGGCGCTCATCACCACCGCGGAACGATTCGAACGCGAGGTCGTCGAGCTGCTGAAAGGCGCTGGCCTCTCGCCGTCGCAGTACAACATTCTGCGGATCCTGCGCGGCGCCGGCGACGCCGGCCTGGCGTGCGGTCAGGTGGGGGGACGGCTCGTCCGGCACGATCCGGACGTGACGCGGCTGATGGATCGGCTCGAAAAGCGGGGGCTCATCGCGCGCGCTCGTGAACAGCAGGATCGCCGGATCGTTCGGACGCGGATTACCGGCGCCGGACTGGAGCTGCTCGAGCGCCTGGACGCGCCCGTCGACGATCTTCACGATCGGCAGCTCGGACATCTGAGCGAACGGCGGCTCGGGGAGCTCAAAGCGCTCCTGGTGGAGGCGGGCGCGCGGGGCGCGTGAGCCGGCGTTCAGGCCACATATTTGTTTTAACGACAATCGTCAGAACTCTGGTTGGTGAAACGTTTAACAGGGACACCGCATCGAACGCACGCAACAGAAAGGATGGAGGCCATGAAGGCCAGACAAACGAGAACACTCAGCACCCTCTTCGCGCGCAACGTAGACGCCGGGTTGCTGCTCCTGCGCCTCGCGCTCGGCATCGTCTTCGTGCTGCACGGCTGGCAGAAGGCAACGGAGTTCGGCGTGTCGGGGCTCAGCGGATCGCTCGCGTCGCTCGGCATTCCGTTTCCGGGCGTCAACGCCGCGATTCTGATTGCGACGGAGCTCGGGGGTGGCCTCGCGCTGCTCGCGGGCGCCTTCGCGCGCATCGCCGGCGCGCTGCTCGCATTCGCGATGGCGGTCGCGACGATCACCGTGCACCTGCCGAACGGCTTTTTCCTGCCGAACGGCTACGAGTTCACGCTGACGCTCCTGCTCGCGAGCCTCGCGGTGACCGCGGCGGGCGCGGGCGCGTACTCAGTTGATTCGCAGCTCTTCGGCGGGAGGGAATTCGTGGAAACTCACATCCCGGAAGCGCCCAAGATCGCGGCGTAAGAGGGGAAGAAAGCACTCGTGAAGATCGTGAAGGAAATGAAGATCTCTTCATATCCTTCAGGTGAGCTTTTTGACAGCAGGATGAAGCGCGGAGGTTCGATGAACCTCCGCGCTTGTGTTTTGGGAACGCCTTTTGGCCTTTTGGCCTTACCCGTGCTTCTCAGAACCCCGGCCGCAGGTTGAACACGAACATCCACCCGCGTCCCTGGCGATCGAGCGGCCGCGCCATGTTGAACTCGCCGATCGCGAAGCCGAAGAGGTTCACGCGGGCGCCGAAGCCCGCGCTCGAGACAAAGGGCCGCGTGCCGTCGGCGAAGGTCGGCTTGACGTCACGCGTCCACGCGACGCCCGAGTCGAAGAAGGCGAACAGCTCCACCGGAATGGGGCCGTAGTCGAGCCGGCGGTTGAAGAGGCCGGCCAGCGGGGCGCGGACCTCCGCGTTGAACACCAGCATGCGGCTGCCCAGGAGACGGTCGTACTCCGGACAGCTGCCGTCGGGCTGGAACGTGCAGTCACTCGCGTCGAAGCTGTTGACGTCATACCCGCGGATGACCGTCGGGTATCCCAGGAAGAGCGGCATCAGGCGCTCGTCCTCGCTGCTGCTGCCATACCGGCCGATGTGCATGCCGCGGGCGGCGAACGTAATCGGCCGCACGGGCATGAAGTAGTGCCGGTAGTCGAGCGTCACGTTGTTCAGCACGAGGTCCCCGCCCGTGGGCGAGTAGTCGAGCCGCATCCGGTGGCCTTTGATAGGGCTGGTCGCGCCGAAGACGGACGTATCGCGCACGAGCGCGACGGTTCCGTCGACCATGGACAGCGATTCGCCCGCATCGAAGTCGGTGGTCTCCTCGCCCAGGAACTCTCCCGTGAACCGATCGAACACCCGCGTCTGGACCTCGCCGTCGAAGCCGATATGCCGCACGGCCGCGCTGAACTCCACGCGGGTGACCCGGCTGATCGGATACGCCACCATCACGCCGCCCTGCGTGTACGTCTGACGGACGATTTGGGCCTGCTCGACGAACAGGTCGTTCACGATCGTGCCCTGCACCGTGCCGAACCGGTACGGCAGCCGTTCGCCGAAGACGCCCCAATTCCAGCGCGACCTGCGGTTGACGTAGCTCACGCCGGTCGAGATGTCCTGGACGCCGCCGTCGACGCCGAAGCTCACGCCGAGCAGGTGCTCGCCGAGCATGTCGCTGAACATCATCGCGATGCCGCCGGACACGTAGTTGCCGAAGAGGCCGCCCGTCGACATGCCGATCTGCTGGCCGATGCCCACGAGCTCGAGCTTCGGCGAGTAATCCTTGACCGGGAAGTCCGACGTCTCGGGCAACCCGACCGCCGGCTGCTGCAACTGCTCGGTGACCGGGCCGACCGGCCGCTTGAGCGGCGGCAGGATCGCCGCGTCGACGAGGGTCGCCACCGGCGGCGGGGGTGCTGCCGTCGTGGTGTCGATGAGATGGATCTCGTGACCGCCGCCGCGGAAGATGCTCACCGCCGCTTTCGGCGCGCGCGCGGCGACCGACAGCGCCGGGCTCGACGGCGTGATGCCGGCGACTCCGGTGATTTCGTTCGTCACCGGCGTCGATTGCTGCGCCTCGAGATCGAGCCGCCAGGCGTTGAATCGACCGCCGGTATCGGAGATGAAAAAGATCGACCGGCCGTCGCCAGACCACTGCGGGTTCACCGCGCTGCCCTGGAGGCCGGTGTCGATCGGCAGAAGTTGACCGCTCGCCACGGTGACCTGTCCCATCCGCGGTGACCCGAACGACAGCACCTTCAGATCGGACGTGAATCGATCGGTCACGAACGCGATGCGCGTGCCATCGGGTGACCAGGCTGGCTGCAGGTCGGCGAACGCGTCGTTCGTCAACCGCCTCGTCTTTGCGGCCGAGAGGTCGTGGATGAACAGGTCGGTGTATCCGCCGGTCTGCCCCGAAAACGCGATCGACGTGCCGTCGGGCGACCAGGTCGGCTGGAAGATCTCGCCGAGGTCGTCGAACTTCACTTCCTGCATCACGTCGCCGTCGCGGCCGTCGATGATCGCGATGGCCGGCTTGCCGCCGCGGATCGTCGCGATCGCGAGGCGCGTGCCCTGCGGATCCCACGCGCCGGCCGAGGCGAGAAACTGGAGGCTGTCGAAGTGCGGGTCCGACGCCGTCTCGATCAGGCGCTTGATGATGCGGCCCGTGGTCGCATCCGCCAGATAGAGGTCGATCGACAGCTGGTCGCGCTCGGAGAGGAACGCGATGCGCGTGCCATCCGGGCTCAACGCCGGGCCGACGTTCATGTAGCCAGCGCCCGTCCCGCGCCCGATGACGAGCGGCCCACCCGGTGCGGGTGCGGGTTTCTCGCCGGCACGTTCCGCCACATCGCGCGGCCGGACCGCGGTGAGCCCGTACGTCTCACGCACCGACGCATGCCAGGCTGCCGAGAGCTCGTCGGCGCTCATGCCCACCGCGCTCTCGATGGCTTCGATGGCGTCGAAGCCGGCCGTAATGCCGCGGCCCGGGCCCTCCTCGCCGAGGGGCGCGAAGTCCTGGAGGATCTTCACCACCGTCGCATCGCCGTACCGGCCGCCGATGTACGCCCAGAACGCGTGACCGAAGCGATACGGAAAATAGCGCGGGTTGTCCAGGTCCTTGACGTTAGGCAACCGGTCTTCGATCGCCGCGTCGCGCAGCCACATCGCCGTCTGCGCATCGCGGCCGCCGATCGAGAAGTACTCGGCCATGCCTTCGATGAACCACAGGGGCAGTCCGCCGGCGGCGTTCGGTCCAAGGATGTCGTACTGAAACGCGTGCACCAGCTCGTGGCCGAGAACGTGGTCGGTGTCAGCCAGGCTGGCCGCCATCGGCATGATCACCCGGCGTTTGGCGCCCTCGGTGACGCCCCCCGTGCCTTCGCCGAGCTGACCCTCGATGATGTTGGTCTGCTCGAAGTGGGGGTGACTCGCGTACAGGACCACCGGCTGGCGGCCGACGAGCGAGTGCCCGAGGACCCGGCTGAGCCGGACGTACCATCGCTCGGCCATTCGCCCGACCTGCTTTGCGGCGTCGGCCTCTTCCGGGTAGTAATAAATGTCGAAGTGCTCGGTGGTGAGGATCTGGAATTTGAATTTGTCGTACTGGACCTTGTTCCGTCCGAAGTACTGCGCGTCCGCCTTCGTGGGCAGACCGAGGGTCATTGCGATCGTGAAGACGAGGCCGGCTGTGAGGCCGCCTCGCGTCAACGTCTTGAACATGGTGAGCTCCGGTTCACAGGGACCGACTTGGCTGAATCTGCAAGCGTAGTACCAAACGCCCGTGCCGCCTGCATCTGCCGGCAACCGCGACGCCCCACGATGCCGGGCAGGCCGAAAAGGACAGAGTGACCTCTGGGGGAAAGCACCGGAAGGCCAAAAGCCCCAAAGGCTGAAAGCGAAAGCCTGTCAAAAAGAACAGACGCGGGCCTGTTTTCGCGCCTCGCGCTGCTCGTTCTGACAGGCTTTTAAGCTTATAGCCTTTTAGCTTCTGAGCCTTTTAGCCTCTTCGAGCGCTCTTCACTGCCTCGGCTTCGCGTTCTTCACGTACTTGTCGAGCCAGGTCAGCGTCTCGGTGATCACGTGCATGTTCGACTCGCGCGCCGCGTAGCCGTGCGCTTCGTACGGCAGTGTGACATACCGGACGGTGGCGCCGTGTCCTTTGAGCGCCATGTAGAACCGTTCGGACTGGATCGGGAACGTGCCGGAGTTGTCGTCCATCTCGCCGTGGATGAGCAGAATCGGCTCGTTCACTTTGTGCGCGTGCCAGAAGGGCGACATCCGTGCGTAGACGTCGGGCTTTTCCCAGAACGTGCGGCTCTCGTTCTGGAAGCCGAACGGCGTGAGCGAGCGGTTGTAGGCGCCGCTGCGCGCGACGCCGGCGCGGAAGAGATCCGAGTGCGCGAGCAGGTTCGCCGTCATGAAGCCGCCGTAGCTGTGCCCGCCGACGCCAATCCGGTCGCGATCGGCGATGCCACGCTGCACCGCGAAGTCGACCGCCGCTTCGGCGCTCGAGACCAGCTGCTCGATGTAGGTGTCGTTGGCTGTCTCGCCCGGGCCGACGATCGGCATGGTCGGGCCGTCGAAGATGGCGTAGCCCTGCGTGAGGAGGAGCAGGTGCGACGCGCCGCCAGCGCGCGTGAACCGGTTCGGCGAGCCGACGACCTGGCTGGCGGCATCCGCGTTCGTGAACTCCTGCGGATACGCCCAGACGAACATCGGCAGCCGCGTGCCCGGCTTGTAGCTCGGGGGCAGGTAGATCGTGCCCGAGAGCGTGATGCCGTCCTTGCGCTTGTAGGTGACGAACTCGCGCTGCACGTCCGAGAGCTGCGGCTGCGGATCCTTGAACGTCGTCAGGTTGCGTGACGTGCGGGCGGGCAGATCGCGCGCGACGTAGTTGGCCGGCAGGTCCTTCGTCTCGCGCGACGTGATGACGCGCGTCGCGTTGTCGTCGAGAATCGCGACGACCGACTCGTAGCTCTGTTCGTCGCACTGCCAGACGCGATCCGCCTTGAGCGTCTTGAGGTTGAATCGATCGAGGAACGGCCGGTCGCCCTTCGGTGAAGCGCCGGCGCCGGTCAGGTAGATCGAATCACCGATGTGCATCACGAGCGACGTCCCCGGACGGAACACCGGGAATCCGGGATCCTTGTAGCGATCTTCCTGCAGCAGCTCCCAGGCCTTGCGTGGCGCCTCGTTGTCATAGACCCACGTGCGCCGCATCCGCGTGGCGCGGTCGCTTTCGCTCAGCAGCACCGCGCTCTTTTCGGTGAACTGGATCCCGCCGTACCGCCATTCGGTCTTGAGGAGCTCGGACGGCTCGCCGGAGAACGGCGCCTTCAGCACCATCAGCCGATCGCGGTGCGGCACCTTGTTGCGGATGTCGCCTTTGTCGAGCGCCTCCGCCCAATAGAGCGTGGCGGGCTCGAGCGCGTGCCAGGTGAAGCTGCGCGGTCCGGCGAACACGCCGTTCGTCGGAATCGTGTCCCCCATCGGGACGTCCGCGAGCTGCCGCACGACGCGGCCTGTGCGGTCCCAGAGCTCGACGTCGCGCGGGAAGAGATCAGCCGGCACGACATAGGAATACGGCTGCTTCACGCGCGTCACGACCAGCCACTGACCATCGGTCGACAGCGACAACGACGCGTAGACGGCGGGCTTGCCGACGACCGTCTTTCTGCCGTCGAGGCCGACGAACGCCGGCTGGCTGGTGTAGTAGTGGTCGTACAGCTTTTCTTCGTGCGCGCTCGTGAGCAGGTCCTGATACGTCCGTCCGGGCGCGGCACGGCCCATGTTCTCCTGGATGTTCGGGCCCGTCGGCACGCTCAGGTCGGGCGGCGGCGCGCCGCGTCCATCTGGAATCAGCCGGCAGAGCAGCCCGTTCGAGTCGTCGAGCCACGAGCAGCCGCCCGCGAGGCCGTTGACGCCGCCGTCGAGCAATGGCCGCACGGCGGCGGTCGCGACATCCGCGACCAGCAGCCGGATGCTGGCGTCGGTCGTGTGCGTGATCGCAATCGTCTTGCTGTCGCGCGAGAACGACGCCGCGAACGTGCCGGTCGCCGGCAGCGTGAGCTTGCGCTCGGTGCCGGTCGCGACGTCCTTGAGCGTCAGCGCGATCGTGCCGCCGAGCACGCGCGGGCCGTTCGTGCGCGGGTTCACGCGCGCGCCCGCGAGCCCGAGGAACGGCGCGGCGACTTCCGCGATCGTCGGCATGCTGCGCCGGTGAGCGAGTAGCATGATGGTGCGGTCCGGCGAGAGCGACACCGTCGGCAGCGGTTCCGCGTCCATGATGTCGGCGATGACCTTCGGGGGCGTCAGATACCCGCTCGCCGGCGCCTGCGCCGAGAGCGAGGCGGCGACCAGACAGGCGAGTGCCACGCCCGGGACCGTGAGCAGCCAGATCTTGCGCATGGGGATCCTCCGTCCGCACGATGATAGAGAAAAGTCGTGATGGCGTCATGTGTTCTTAGCGCGTGCTGGCTGCTGGCTGCGGGGACGCTGGTCCAGGCCCCAGCCGCCGATCCCGTCGTGTCGGTCTGGTATCGAGGCACGCCCCCGGGCGTTGCTCGCGAAGACGATCTGGCCGCGATTCGTGCGCAGGGCTTCAGCGGCATCACGTGGCCCTCGGCGCAGTCGGCCGGGCTTCCGGAGCTGCAGCGGCTGGCGCGTGAGGTCGGATTGCGGGTCGCCGTGCACGACGCGCCCGTCCACCTGACGGCCCCGGACGCCGTGCGGCCACCGGCTCACGTGGACATCGTCATTTCCCGTCTCGGCGCCGCCGAGATCCCGGCGCTCGTCTGGCGCGCCGTCGCGCACGGCGCCCGCGACATTGCGTTCGATCCCGGCAGCCCGCCGGGGAGCGGAAGCGGGTTGACCGACAAGAGCGGCCGCCCGCTCGCCTGGGTCGCGCCCGCGGCCGCGCTCGCGCGCCAGCTCACGTTCAACGGCAGGTTGTTCGCGGCCGTGACCGCCGGTCCGCCGGTCTCGCTTCAGGCGCCGGTCCCGGCGGGCGTGGACGTCGTCCTGCTCGAAGCGCCGCGCGCGTGGGTGCTCGTGTCGACGAACACCTCACACACGCGCGTCACGGCGATCGCGGAACTCCCGAAGCCGATCGCGCCCGCGCTCTGGACGAGCCTGCTCGACGGATCGGGCATGTCGATGCTCAGCCGGCCAACGGGACCGAGGTGGACGTTCGAACTGGACCCGGGAGAAGCGGGGGTATGGACAATTGCGAAGTGAAAAGCACTCGTCGGTACGATGGGAATGAAAAACCCTGGTCGGTACGGCGGGAGTGAAAAGCGCTGGTCGGTACGGCGGGTACGTGGAAGGTTCTGGCGCGTGTCATCTTTCATTTTAGAAAAAAGGATGGCCAGCGTCAGCGCGTTCCTCGTACCCGCCGTACCGACAAGCGCTGTCCAGTACCCGTCGCACCGACGAGTGCTGTCCAGACCCGTCGTACCGACGCGCGAAGCATTGATCTTTTCAGAAGGCGAAGTACTCGTTTTTCCCGCTCTCGATTTCCTCGTACGCCACCGTCAGAGGCGCTCGCGCGTCCTGGTTCACGAACGGCCCGAAGTCCTCGAAGCCCTTCAGCGGATCCCGGATGGCGAGGATTTGTTCCTTGGTCTTGCCGGCTTTCATTTCCGTGCCGACGAACGCGAGGAGCGCGGTGAAGTAATCGCGCAGCCGCATCAGATCGGCGCGCGGGCCCGTGACCGGCTGGTTCATGCCCGTGTGGCCGAAGATATACACCGTGTCGTTCGAGTGATCCGCCGCCGATTTCTCCAGGACACCGATCCAGCTCTTGATGGACCCGCCGGCGGCGCGGTCGATGATTGGGTGCCGGCCCTTGAACATCAGATCGCCCATGTGCGCGACGTTGGCGCGCTCGAACGTCACGACCGCGTCGCCGCTCGTGTGGGCGACGCCATGGAACCGCGCGCGAATCCACTCGTTGCCGATCTGTTCACGCCAGACGTCCGTGAAGGTCGCGTCCGGATAGAGCTGCTCCGTCGTAGGCGCCGGACGCCCGGGCGGCGCCTTCATGTGTTCAGCGGCGCGCTGGTGTGCGACGACCTGTTTGGCGAGCCCTGTGAAGACGACGTTGCCGTCCGTGTGATCGGCGTGATGATGCGTGTTGATGACCCGATCGATTGGCCGGTTCTTCGATCGTTCATTCAGACCGTCGAGGAGCAGCTTCGCGGCATCGCGGTACTGCGTGTCGACGACCGCCACGCCGCCGGCGTTGACCAGGTAGCCGATCGTGCCGCCACGGCCCGTGAAGAATCCCACGTCGCCTCGGATCGGCGTGAAGACAGGGGTGATCGTGGGCGCGGGCTGTTGCCAGGCGCGAACGATTGCCGGTCCGCCCAGCGCGCTGGCGGCGGTGCCAAGAACGGAAGTCGTGATGAAGTCGCGTCGGGTCAGGGGCATAGGACAAGGCTCAAAGGCTCAGGGCCAGAAGGCTCAAAGGCGTTCTCACGGGTTGCCTGCGCATGGTACTCCAGGCACCAAGGTAGTCACGAGTATCGGTGCCGGTCGGTAGTGGGCTACACCGCAGCAAACTGGACCGTTTCCCGTCTTTCAGCCTTTTCGTCTTGGAGCCTTTGGGCCTTTGAGCCTTTGAGCCTTTAGGACTTACTTCAGCACTTCATCCAGTTTCACGATCCTCACCGGCCCAAGATTCGCGTCCCTGATCGGCTTCTCGATCTTCGCGAGATCGCCGACGACGACCACCGCGAACTTGTCCGTGACGAGGTATTGCTTCGCGGCGCGCTCGACGTCGGCGGCCGTCACCGCCTGAATCTTCGGAATGTAGTCGGAAAAAAACGAATCGGGCAGGCCATAGATCACGAGCTCGGACAGGTTCCCCGCCATGCCGCCGGTCGTCTCGAAGCCGGCCGGGAAGCCGAGCGTCTCGAGGTTCTTCGCTTTTCTGAGCTCGTCGCCGGGCACCGGCTTCTGCATGCCGTCGAGCTCCTTGAAGAACTCCTGCAGCGACTCGACGGTCTTGTCGGTTTGCACCGCCGCCGACGCGATGAACGGGCCCGTCGCGATGCGCATGTCGAACGTCGATCCGGCGCCATATGCATACCCGTGCTGCTCGCGCAGGTTGGTGTTCAGGCGCGACGTGAACGATCCGCCGAGCACCGTGTTGAGCACGTCGAGCACGAAGAAGTCCGGGGTGTTCCGGGCGACGCCGACGCCGCCGATGCGGATCTCCGACTGCGCCGCGCCCGGCTTGTCCAGCAGATAGATCTGCCGGGCCGGATGCTGGGAGGCGTCGGTCACTGACGGTTTTTGCAGGGCCCCCGTGTTCTTCCAGCTCCCGAGCGCGCGCTCGAGCTTGGGCATGACCGTGTCGGCGGTGACGTCGCCCACCACGAGCACGTGCGCGTGCTGGGGCTGATAGAAGGACGCGTAGAACGCCTTCAAATCGGCCGCCGTCATTTCGCTGTTCGACGCTTCGTTGCCGAGGTTTGGCGTCCCGTACCTGTGCCGTGGACCGTAGACGAGCCGCGCGAACGCCGCCGACGCGAGCGCCGAGGGCTGATCGCGGGTTTGCAGGATGCGCGTCAGCCGTTCCTTGCGCAGCCGGTCGAGCTCGGATTGGGGAAACGTGGGGCGCAGCACCACGTCCGCCAGAATCTGCAGCGCATCGTCGATCTTCGCCACGGGCGTCTGCAGCCGGACGGATGAGACGTCGAACGTGCTGCCCGTGGTGAGCGAGGCGCCGATGAAGTCGACCGCGTCGGCCAGCGCCAGCGCATCGCGGGATCCCGCGCCTTCGTCCAGCATTGCGGCCGTGAAATTCGCGAGCCCGAACTTGCCGGCCGGATCGGCGCCCGCGCCCGCTTTCACGATGACGCTGATGTGGGCGACCGGGACTTCGTGCATCTCCACGATCCAGACGGGCAGGCCGTTGGCGAGCGCGCGCTTCTGAATCGGCGGCAGCTTGAGCGCCGGCGGCGGGCCGATGACCGGCGGCTTGGATCGATCGGGCGCCTGCTGCGCCGCGGCCACGGTCGCGGCGAGCGCGACCGCGCCAAGCACGCCGATCGCGGCTGACCTCCGGAACGCCGGAACCGACGTCGTTCGACTCACCGGCCACCTTCTTTCGAGGCCGGCACGACGGTCAGCTCGACTCTCCTGTCGGTCGGCAGCCATCGGCGAACGGCGGCCTGGACGTCGTTGGGCTGGATCGCCCGGTACCGCGCGAGATCCTCGTTGAAGTAGTCCGGATTGCCCGTGGACACCAGGTAGCCGTTCAGCTGATCGGCTTTGCCCCCGAAGCCGCCGACGTTCTCCATGCGACTGAAGAACGATGACTCGGTCTGGTTGATCACGCGCTGCACTTCGCGTTCTTCCGGCGGAGCGTCGCGAAGCTTCTGGATCTCTTCGTCGACGATCGTCTTCAGTTTATCCAGCGTCTGGTCCGGCGGTGCGGACGATGGCCGCGCGGTGACGATAATCTGGAAGATCGATCCGAGCATCTTCGAGGCCTGGAACGAAGAGACGTCCTGCGCGATCTGCAGGTCGTACACGAGCCGCTTGTAGAGCCGCGAGTTCTTGCCGCCGGCCAGCACGCTCGCGACGACGTCGAGCTCGGCGTCGCCGGGCGAGTAGAGGGGCGGCGTGATCCAGGAGAGGTACAGCCGTGGCAGCTGGACGCGGTCGGTCAGCGTCTCCTTGATGACGTCTGTCAGGACAGCCGGCGGCACCTCGATGGGGTCCGCCTTCTTGCCGGGCTTCACGTCGCCGAACCAGTATTCGATTCTCTTCCGGGCCTCGACCGGATTGATGTCTCCGGCGATGACGAGGCTCGCGTTCTGGGGTGCGTAGTACTTCCGGAAGAACTCGCGCACGTCTTCGGCCGACGCGGCGGTCAGATCCTCCATGTACCCGATGACCGGCCAGTGATACGGATGGTTCTTCGGAAACAGCAGCTCCGGAATACGGACGCCGGCCATGCCGTACGGCGCGTTCTCGACGCCCTGGCGCCGCTCGTTCTTCACGACGTCGCGCTGGCCGTTGACCAGGTTCTCGGACACGATGTCGAGCAGATAGCCCATGCGATCGGACTCGAGGAACAGCGCCAGGTCGAGCGCGTTCGACGGGACGTCGATGTAATAGTTGGTGCGATCTTCGGAGGTCGACGCGTTGTTGCCGCCCCCGGCCGCTTCGAGAAAGGTGTCGAAGTCGCCTTCCTTGACGTTTTTCGACCCTTCGAACATCAGGTGCTCGAAGAGGTGCGCGAAGCCGGTTCGGCCCGGTTTCTCGTTGGCCGATCCGGCGTGATACCAGACGTTCACGCTGACAATCGGCACGCTGTGATCTTCGTGAAGGATGACGGTCAGCCCGTTCGGCAGCGTGAACATCGTGTACGGAACGCTGATGCGGGCGGGCGCCGCCTGCTGCGCCGAGAGCGGCGCGACACCCGACAGCGCGGCGGCGATGAGGACGACGCTCAACGCGATGCTTCGTGACATGGACCACTCCAGCGACTGGGCGCGTAAAGCGCCGATCACAGTTAGTCTAGTGCGATGTTCTCGTCGCGGCTGCCCGCAATGCTCGAGGCCAATGCGGTCAGCCGGGCCATTGACAGGCGCCGCGCGTCCGGCGCGACGCTCCTGGATTTGACGCAAACCAATCCGACCGCGGTCGGCATTTCGTACCCGTCCGACGTGCTTTCGTCACTCTCCAATCAGCAGGCGGCCGTCTACGCCCCGGATCCCCTGGGCCTGGCTGAGGCCCGTTCGGCCGTCGCCGACGAGGCTCGCGCTACCGGAATCCCGGTCACCGCCTCTCAGATTGTGCTCACCGCGAGCACGAGCGAAGCCTATGCGCTCCTGTTCAAGCTGCTCTGCAACCCCGGCGACGAGGTGCTCGTGCCGCAGCCGAGCTATCCGCTCTTCGAGATGCTGACACGTCTCGAAGGCATCGAGCCGGTGGCGTATCGCCTCGAGCACCATGGCGCCTGGTCGATCGATCGGGCCAGCCTCGAACGTGCGATGACGGGCCGGACGCGCGCGGTCCTGGCCGTCAGTCCCAACAATCCGACGGGATCGATGATGCGCGCGGCAGATTCTGAATGGCTGACCGCACTCTGCGCGCGGTCGGGTACGGCCATCATCGCCGACGAGGTGTTCGCCGACTATCCGCTGATGCCTCGGCCGGATGCGTGCCGGCTGGCGGGGGACCGCCGCGCCTTGACGTTTTCTCTGGGCGGTCTCTCGAAATCCGCGGGCCTTCCGCAAGTCAAGCTCGGCTGGATCATCGTCAGCGGACCTGACGATCTCGCCGCGGCGGCGATCGAGCGGCTCGCAGTGATCTCCGACACGTACCTGTCAGTTTCGACGCCTGTTCAGGTCGCGGCCCGACGTCTGATCGAATCCGGCCGTACGATCCGCGCGGCGATCCGCGCCCGGATCGGGCGAAATCTTCACAGCCTCGACGATCGACTTCGAGGATTTCCCGGAGTCGCGCTGCTCCAACCGGAGGGCGGATGGTCAGCCGTGCTTCGGGTACCGCGGAGGGCGAGCGAAGAGGAGCTGGTGCTTCGACTCGTCGACGAAGCGAGCGTGATCGTGCATCCGGGCTACTTTTTCGATTTTGCCGCCGAGGCGTTTCTCGTGGTGAGCCTCCTTCCACCGCCCGACGAATTCGATACGGCGATCGATCGACTGTTGCCGGTCGCGGCGGGCGCGCGATGAAGGACCGGCACGTCGGCGTCTTGATGCCGCTGTTCTCGGCGGCCTCATCGACCAGCTGGGGCATCGGCGAGCTCGGCGACGTCGTGCCCCTCGCGAAGTGGCTGTCGTCGGCCGGGTTCGACCGGCTCATGCTGCTGCCGCTGAACGCGACGGCCCGGCAGCAATCGTCGCCGTATTCCGCGATGTCGGCGATGGCCATCGATCCCGTCTACGTCGGCCTTTCGCGGCTCGCCGATTTCGAGAAATCAGGCGGTACGTCGGCGCTGGGTCTGGAAGGCCGCATGAACCTCGAGGCAGCACGCGCGCGGGAGTCGGTGGCCTACGAGGCCGTCCGGCGCGCGAAAGACGAAGCTCTCCGCCTGTCATTCGAACGATTCGTCGCCGACGAGTGGAATGCGCGCTCTTCGCGGGCGGCCGTGTTCGCCGCCTACATCGACCGCGAGCGGGCGTGGCTCGACGACTACGCGCTCTATGTGGCGCTCGTCGAGAACCTCCGGACGTCGTCCTGGAGACTCTGGCCCGATCGGCTGCGCGATCGCGACGCGCGGGCGCTCGACGACGCGAGACAGCAGCTCGCGCGCGAGATCCTCCGGCAGCAGTACCTGCAGTGGATCGCGGAAACCGAGTGGCAGGCCGCTCGAGCGGCCGCGCGCGAGGCCGGTGTCTCGCTGTTCGGCGACTTCACGTTCACGGTCGAAGCCGACAGCGTGGACGTCTGGACGCGCCAATCCGAATTTGCCCTCGACATCTCGACCGGCGCGCCTCCGGACGCGTTCAGCGCCAGCGGGCAGGACTGGAACCTGCCGATGTATCGATGGGACGTGATCGTCGAGACGGGATACGCCTGGCTGCGGCAGCGGGCGCGTCGCATGGCCACGCTCTTCGACGGCATCCGGATCGATCACGTCGTCGGCTTCTACCGTACGTATGGCAAGCCCGCCGCCGGCGAGCCCGTCTTCTGGCCTTCGCGCGAGCCCGATCAGCTTCGGCAGGGCGAAGAGATTCTGCAAATCATGCTCGAGAGCGGCGCGGCGGTCATCGCCGAAGACCTTGGAACGATTCCGGATTTCGTGCGGGCGTCGCTCGCGCGGCTCGGCATTGCCGGCAGCAAGGTCCTGCGATGGGAGCGTGCGTGGCACGAGCCCGGCCAGCCGTTGATCGATCCGATGGCCTATCCGCCCGTCTCCGCGGCGCTGACCGGTACCCACGACACCGAGCCGCTCGCGGTCTGGTGGGAGCACGCCGCGCGCGACGAACGAATCCAGACGGTTCGGCTTCTGCTCGCGCAGGACGATTTCGATCGCCGGGGCACGGGCAATCCGGATCAGCCTTGGAACGCCGTGTTGCGTGACGGCCTGCTCGAGCTGGCGTATCGCACCGCGTCCCGGGAGTTGTTCATGCCGTTCCAGGACCTCTTCGGGTGGCGCGATCGGATCAACACGCCGGCCAGCATCAGCGAAGAGAACTGGACCTGGCGGCTGCCGTGGGCGGTCGATCGGCTCGACACGGTTCCCGAGGCGGTCGAGCGTGCGGCATTCTGCCGCGCGCTGGCCGCGCGGACGGGACGGGTGTAGGACGCGTCCGCTGGTACAATGCCGCGGCCGAGGACACGGTGGAGTACGTGATTCGCGAGTATCCGTTGCAGCAGGGCGCGCTCGAAATCGCCTATATCGAGGAATTCTTCAACGAGTTTCCGACGCGCAAGAGCGCGGCGGAGATCATGCAGCGGCTGGACGGCCGCGAGTTCCAGATCCTGATGGCCGAAGCGCCGCTGCCCGACGATGGCTCGGCGGTGGTGCCGGTGTCCTACAAGGTGTCGCACGAGCTGCGGAAGCACGAGACCGACCGCAAGCTCGCGGACCTGGTCGCGCGGCTCGCCGGCACGATTGAATTCGAGAACCGACGCATTCTCTACAACTGGCTGGGCGCGACACGGCTCGACTGGCGCAGCCAGGGCCATTTCCGCGCGCTGACCGAAGAGCAGGAAGTCTGGGCCGTCGCGCAGGGGTATGACGAAGTGGTCGTCAAGACGAAGAACCGTTATTACGGGATGCGCGGCACGCTCGACAGCCTGCAGTTCAACGTGATCAAGCTCGAGCCCGCGCCCGATCCGCTCGAATCGAAGGTCTATCTCTCCAAGCGGCTCGGCCCCTTCGTGCTCGATGCGCATCGGAGCCGGCGGCAGGTGACACGTGTGTAAGGGGACGGGACTTTTTTCCACAGTTTTGGCCCTTTCGGTGCCAGGTCTCGTCTGGACGTCTGGCACCTCACCGGCCAAAACTGTGGAAAAAGTCCCGTCCCCCAACAGCCGGCGACGGAGGTCTATCTCGCGGATCTGAACACCGACATGATTCCTCACGTCGGCTCACCGACGAACATCAGCAGCAACAGCGGATACGACAACCAGCCCAGTTTCTTGCCGGACGGATCCGGGTTGCTGTTCACGTCGAATCGCGACGGCAAGCAGACCGACATCTACCTGTGCGACCTTGCGACCAAGGCGCTGACGCAACTCACGAGGACACCCGAGAGCGAGTACTCGCCGATCGTCACGCCTGATCGCAAATCGTTTTCCGTGATCCGCGTCGAGGCCGATGGCGCGCAGCGACTCTGGCGATTCGATCTCGACGGATCGAATCCGCGGCTGGTGCTCGAAAGCGTGAAGCCGGTCGGCTATCACGTCTGGATCGACGAGACACACCTGGCGCTGTTCGTGCTCGGCGGGCAAGGACAGCCGAACACGCTGCAACTGGCGGACACCAAGACCGGTCAGGCACAGATCATCGAATCGGGCATCGGCCGCTCGTTGCTCATTCGTCCCGGCAAGGAGACGGTGAGCTTCGTGAGCAAGCCGGCAGGCGGACGCTGGATCATCAAGGAGCTCGACCCTCGGACTCGCGCCGTGCAAACGCTTACGGAGACCGTTGATAACAACATGAGCGAAGACTGCGCGTGGCAGCCCGGCGGCGCATTGATCATGGCGAGCGGCACCAAACTGTTCAGCTGGGTGGCCGGCAGAGGCACCTGGCAGGAGCTGGCGGACCTTTCGAGCGCGGGGCTTGGCCGCATCACGCGCCTCACCGTAAGCCCCAAGGAGCCGTTGAAACTCGCCTTCGTTGCGGATCCCCCTCGCTAACCCTCGCCCACGGGACAGGTCTAAGAAAGAATAGAGAGCAGGGTCACCCCTCGCTCTCGCATGAAAATCGTCACCTGGAACGTGAACGGCATCCGGAAGCGGCAGGGCGAACTGCAGGACCTGCTCGCCGCCGAACATCCGGACATTCTGTGTCTCCAGGAGATCAAGGCGGCGCCGGACCAGATCCCGGGTTTGCTCCTCGCGCCAGAAGGCTACTGGTGCTACTGGCACGGTGCGGGAGGGTATTCAGGCGTCGCGCTGCTCATCCGGTGCGATTTCACAGAAGCGCAGCCGGCGTTCACGCATCCGGCCTTCGACCACGAGGGCCGCATCGTGGTCGCCGATCTCGGCAGTATGCTGGTTTCTTCCGTCTACGTTCCGAACGGCGGCAAAGACTTTCCGGCCAAGATGCGCTTCCTCGAAGGGCTGGCCGGGTGGGCGGCTGAAACAAACGCCGCCGGCAGGGCGCTAGTCATCTGTGGAGATCTGAACGTGGCGCGTGAAGAGCGGGACGTGCACCCGAAAGAGCGGAAGCCGAACCAGATCGGCACGCGGCCGGAGGAGCGCGCGCAGCTCACGCAGCTGCTCGACACCGGCTTCGTCGACGTCGGCCGCGCGCTCGATCCGGGCAACGATGAGCTGTTCACCTGGTGGGCGCCGTGGCGGAACTTGCGACAGCGCAACATCGGCTGGCGCATCGATTATCTGCTCGCGACGAGCGGGCTGGCCGGCCGCGCCGCCGCCTCGGCCTCACGCCGCGAGTTCGGGACCAGCGATCACGCGCCGCAGGTCTTTACATTTAATAATTGATCCCATTGCCCCATTGCCTCTTTGTTCAGTGCTCGCGGGGCCCCACCCCCGCTCGCTCGCGCTGCGGCGCTCGCAGACTCGCTATCCTTTCTTTGTGCGCTGGGGCCCCACCCCCAGCGCTTTGGCTGACGGCTCCGCGCGGGCCGCAGGCGCTGCCCATTGACCTGACATGAGCCTCCGAACCCGCCTCATCGTCGCGTTCTTCACGCTCTCGGTCGTGCCGCTCGCGGCGGTCACGTTCTACGCGTACACCAGCAACGTGCGCGCGCTTCGACAAGCGGCTGAACACGAAGCGGATCTGCTCGCGGGCGAGCTCGGCCAGCGGATGCAGCTCGTCACGGCGCAGCTCAGCGAGCGCGTCGAGCACCTGATGGACGTCGCCGAGCTTCAGTCGGCGGTCGAGCGCGCGACGGCGACTGCCGCCCGGCCGGCCGCGCCCGAGCCCGCACGCGTGCTCACGGAGATCATCGGCACGTCGGTGGCCAACGCCCTCGGTGAGGCCGCGATGCTACTCAACAACGTGGAGCTCCAGGGACTGCCGCAGTGGGCGAGCGGAAGGCAGGGCCGTCCTCCGCCGGGACCGGACCAGAGCGCAGGGACGAGCACGGCGTCTGGATCCGGCGCGATCAGGTCGTCATCGGGAACATCAGCGTCTTCGAGCGAGTCGCGATCGACATCGACACGCGGGGGCGGCGTTTCTCGTGGAAATCGTCCCCCTATGGGCCGTCAAGATCGAAACACGGGTCCGACGCCGGCGGGTCAGGCGCCGCCGCCGCCACCCGGCGCTCCGGCGCCGCCGGTCTCACCAAAGGCTCCAGAAGGTTCGCGGGCGATCACCACAATCGACGCCAAAGATCGCATCAAGATCGACATGGCGCCGATTCGGCGGGAACTGATGCGCGAATTCCTGCCGCCGGGCAAGCAGCCCGGGAATCTCACCCCCGAAGAGCGCGAACGCCTCGGACGCGAGATGGCCCAGCGCATGCTCGGCGTCGTTGCCGGTCTTCAGCTCGGCGCCGCCGAACTGAAGAAGCAGGCGGAGGCGGCGCAGCGCGAAGCGGAAGCGGATGCCAGGCGGCAGACAGACGCCGCGAAGGCCGCGCAGGCCGCACAGTCACGCAGTCCGTCTACCACCAGCGTGCCGCCCGGTCCGACGCCGGCGCCTGCCGCGCCCATCAAGGATTCACCGAAGCCGGCGATGATGAAAAAAAGCACGTCGCTTTCCGGCAATCGTCTGGACGTGAAGTACGAACACGAAGGCAAGGTCGTTCAGGAGGTCAACGCCGAGCTCAACCTGGCAAACGTGCTTGCGACGGTCTTCTCGACGACACGCCGGGATCGTGGAGAAGTGCCGTTCGCCGTCGCGCGCGACGGGCAGATCTACACGCGGTCGGACGACGATCGCCGGCGGGTGGAACTGCTGGGCAGCGTCGCGAAACCGGGCGGGCCGGCGACCGCGCGGCTCGACGACTGGATCGTGGTCACGACCGACGACCCGACGGGGTCGGGATTGCGCCTCGGCATCGCGAGACCGGTTGGCGACTCCCTCGACAGTCTCCGCAAGACGGCGGCGAGGAATGCCGGACTGGGTGCGCTGTTCATTGTCATCGCGCTCGCGGGCATGGTGCCGTTGTCCACGCGCCTGACGCGCAATCTCTCCGCGCTCGGCGATGGCGTTCGCCGTATCGCGAAAGGGGACTACTCGGCTCGCGTGCCCGTCCGCTCGAAGGATGAGGTGGGTGAGCTGGCGCAGGCCTTCAACCAGATGGCCGAAGACGTCGAGAAACACCAACGCGCTGCGCTCGGACAGGAGCGCATCAAGCGCGAACTGGAGCTCGGGCGGCAGATTCAGCACGACATGCTCCCGCACGCAGCGCTGAAACTCGGGCTGACCGAAATCAAGGGCGTCTCGGTTCCAGCGCGTGAGGTCGGCGGCGACTTCTTCAACTACTTCGAGACGCCCAGCGGGCAGATCGCGCTCCTCGTTGGCGACGTCTCTGGCAAGGGCGTCGGCGCGGCCCTGCTCATGGCGAACATCCAGGCCTCGCTTCGCACCCGCCTGGCGCTCGGGCAGGATCTCTCGGCGCTCGCGCGCGAGATCGATTACGACATCGAAGCGAACTCACCGGGCCCCGTGTACGCGACGCTCTTCGTCGGCATTCTGGATCCGGCCACGCGCCAGCTTCGTTACGTGAACGCCGGCCATCATCCGCAGTACGTCCTGCACCCGCAGGGCGGACTCGAACGGATGACGTCAACGGGTCTTCCCGTCGGCCTCTACGCCGGCCACGGCTTCCGGGAGCAGCAGATTCAACTGGCCGCCGGCGATCTGTTGTTCTTCTACACCGACGGGTGCGTCGAGGCCGAAAACGAAGCCGGCGACATGTTCGGCGCCGACCGACTCGAGGCGCTCCTGCTCTCGTCCGCGACCGGCGGCACCGACGCCGTCCTCGCGCGTGTCGAGAGCGCCGTCACGGCCTTCCGCGGGTCCCGCGAGCTCTTCGACGACGCCACGACCATGGCACTGAAGCTGGGATAGGGAAGTACGGAGTGAAGAGCGCTCGAAGTACGGAGTGAAAAGCACGCGAAGTACGAAAGTGGAAAGCACGCGAGTACGGGGTGAAGGGCGCTTCTCGTACGCTCCCGAGAGCTACGGACTACCGCTTGTCTAAAAACTCCAGATGGGACGTTCGCGGCACCCAGTTGCTGACTGAGAAAGATTGGAACCGCGCATTTGAGACCTGACTGCTATGCTCCGAGGTCAGTCAGGAGGCTTGGCGTGGCGTTCACAAAATGCGCATGTTGTGGCGGATCTCGCCTCTACCGTAGCGCTCAAAATACTCCCGCGAATGGCGTCCTCGGTCCAAACCTGTTGCCGAAATTATCTCCGGGCCGGTTTCGAGTCGTTGTCTGTAAAGACTGCGGACTGACGAGTCTATTTGCAAGCATCTCGGATATTGAGGGATTGAGCGCACCTGACTGGGAACCGATGGTCGACGGCATTTCGAGTCGTCCACTCGGTCTCGCTGAACCCTAGCTGCTCAGAGAATCTCGCGGCCGTGGGTGCGAAGCCAACGCTCAGCCGATCGCCACCATGTACATACCTTGTCGACTTCGCGCCAGAAGCGGCGCGAGTGGTTCGGCTGCTTCAGGTGCATGAGCTCGTGAAAAATGATGTAGTCGGAGACGTCCGGCGGCATCTGGATCAACCGCCAGTTGAGCGTGATCACGCGTCGTGCGGAGCAGGCGCCCCAGCGCGATCGCTGGTTGCGAACGGCGACGCGTGAGACGGCCAGCCCGCATGTCGCCGCAAGGTCCAGGCACCGTGGCGGCAACTCACGTCCGGCTTGCGCCCGCATCCACGGTTCCACCGTCGTCCGCAGATTGCGCTCGGCGACCGGCGCGTCGACTCGTTCCGATCCGATGACCACGTGTCCATTGGTGAGTGCGAGAGGGCTGCGCTCGCCGCGAAACCAGAGCGTCTTGCCCACGGACCAGGGCGCGAGGCGCTCGCGCTGGCGGCGCCACTCGCGCTCGAGCCACGCCGACTGGCGCTCGGCGAACGCCAGCCCGGCGGCGATCGACGCGCCGCGCGGCACGGTCAGCCGCACGCCATCGCCAGTCACGCGCACAACGTACCGCCGCGCGCGCCGGTGGCGGACGATCGCCACCGCCAGAGGCTCGCCGTCGACGACGAGTTGACGCGCCGGGGCGGATCGGACGGCGGACTCCCACGGCAAACGGAGTTGCATCCCTTGGAATAGTACCGTCAGCGGACCGTAATCGTCGTCGTCGCGGTTCGGCCGGTGGCGTCCCTCGCCGTAATCGTATGAGTTCCCACTGCCAGCGGCCACCGGAGATGGCCGTCGGGCGCCGCGCGGCCCACGGAGGTGTCGTTGACGAACCACTCGACACCGTCCGGAGATGCGCCCTCCGCGGCGAGGGGCAGCGTCTGGAATTCGCGGCGAAGCGTCGGATCGATGAGATACACGGCGCCACTGAGGGGCCTGACGATGGTCAACGTGCGGCCGGCGTCCGTTTGACGGCTCGGAGAAACAGGCGCGGCCGGCCTGGAATCACGTCGGAGGCCCTTTTGAGTCGTCGTCAAGACTCCCGACGTCCCGGCCCAGCGCTGGTATGGCGCGGGCCAGACGGTGACCACGCCCTGGTCGCTCGCGTGATGCCAGGTGCAGCGATCGATCGACGCGTGGACCGGCATCCATTCGATGGTGCGCGACGGACACGCCGCGTGAGGCGCCATGCCGGAGTGCGCACAGAGCTCGACCTGGCGCACATCCGGCGGCACCGCGACGATCGCCGCGGTGTCGCCAATCGGGAGCGACCCGCGCGTGCGTTCGATCGCGGCGAGCATGACGTCATGAAAGATCGGTCCCGCGCCGCTGACGCCGGTCGAGTTCCTGAGCGGCGTGCGATCGAAGTTGCCGACCCAGACGCCGACCGTCACGTCGCGTGTGAATCCGAGCGCCCAGTTGTCGTGGTACGACTGCGACGTGCCGGTCTTCGCCGCGACGGTGAACGGAAACTCGAGGCTGCCGCCGCGTCCGAAGATGTACGCGCGCGCTTCGCCGTCGGCCAGGATGTCGGCAATCCAGAACGCCGTCCGTTCGGACACCAGCCGTTCGGACGGCTGCCGCGCCGGTACGCTGTCGTCGGCCGATCGCACCGACCGCGTCGCGACAGACTCGCCGCCGCGCGCGAACATCGCATACGCCGCCACCAGCTCGTCGAGTCGGACCTCGGCGTTCCCCAGCGTGAGGCCGAGACCGTAGTGCGACGGATTGTGGTCGAGCGTGGTCAGCCCGGCGCGTCGCAGCAGCCGCGCGACGGCCGGCACGCCGATTTCTGACGCGAGCGCGACGGCCGGGACGTTCTCCGAGCCGGCCAGGGCCGCCCGGATGAGCAACGGACCCCGGAACTGTCCGTCGTAGTTCTGCGGGCTGTACAGCACGCCCGCTTTTGCGGTCGGAAACTGTGACGGCACGTCGGCGAGCACGCGCGCGGGATTGATGCCCCGCTCGAACGCTGCGGCGTACGTGAACGGCTTCAATGCCGAGCCGGGCTGGCGCGGCGTCGTGACGCCGTCGATCGCTCCGCCCGCTCCGCCCGACGCGTAGTTGCCCGAGCCTTCCCAGGCCAGCCATTCGCCGGTGTGGTTGTCGAGCACCGCGACGGCGACGTTCGACGCGCGGTGACGGTCGAGATCGCGCCGGCGTGCCTCGATGATGCCCTGCACCGTGCGCTGCAGTGTCGCATCGATCGTCGTCTCGATGCGGCGGGGGAACGGCCGCGATCGTTCCGCGAGAACTCGCGCGACGAAATGCGGCGCCACCTGCGACGACCGGTCGCGCGCGAGGGTGAGGCGTTCGTGGATCGCCAGTTCGAAGTCCGCTCGTGAGAGCCAGCCGTGTGCCGCCATCGCGCCGAGCACGCGCCGCTGTCGCTGTCGCGCCCGCGCCGGCTCCCGCCACGGGTTGAAGGTCGTCGGTTGCTGGGGCAGTGCGGCGAGAAACGCCGCTTCGGCCGCGGTCAACTGAGCGCTCGGCCGGCCGAAATACGCACGCGCGGCCCGTTCGGCGCCCTCGATCTGATTGCCGTATGGCGCAAGACTGAGGTAGAGCGCGAGGATGTCGTCTTTCGACAACCGGTGCTCCAATCGAAACGCAATCACCGCCTCGTGGACCTTGGCATTCCAGCCGCGCCCGCTGGCGTCGCCGGCCCGGCGCCGGACGAGCAGCTTGGCGACCTGCTGTGTGATCGTGGATCCGCCTTGCACAACCCGTCCGGAGACCATGTTGCGCCAGGCGGCGCGGGCGACGGCGATTGGATCGATACCAACGTGACGGTGGAACCGCACGTCTTCGGCCGCCAGCGTGGCCATGGCCAGCGTGCGCGGTAGTACGTCCGCCCGGAGCCGCTCACTCCTCGTTCCCAGACCGGACCGCGCTTCGTAGAGCCGCTCGCCGTGACGATCGAACACCTCCGTCGAGACGTCCTCGTCGTCATCGAGCAGCCCGGCGGGGAGCGGACCGCACCGGAGCCACGCGAGCGTGGCGAGGAGCACACACGTGGCCGGAAGGCACACGCGGACGCATCGCGACGCGCGGAGCCTCGACCAGATGCGACGTCTTGTCAGACCGATGTGCAATCGCTTCATGGTGCCGCTCTGGTGGTTGACACGCCGCTACTTGATCACGACCGTTGCGGGCGCCGTCCGGCCGTTCACGTCGGGCGCGTACATCTCTTCCGCCCAGGCGCCGCTGACCCGGAAGGTGCCGGCGGTCGTCGCCCGGACCAGGTAGGAAAACACGTGACGGCCTTCGCTCAGACGCGTCGCGAAGAGCGCGATCCGCTCGTCGTACTTTTCGATGTGATCGAACCCGCCGCGCCGCCAGCGCTCTTCCCACGACTGGTCGGCGGTCTGGACCGACGAATCGCGGGCGAGGTCGGTGGCGGTCGTCCGGAACCAGCCGTCAACCGCTTCGACGCCGGCGGGCAGACTGTCGGTGACCGCCACGTAGCGACGTTCCTTCGGCAACGTGAGCATCAGGGTGACCCGGATGAGATCGCCCGCCGCGAACGAGGTGGACGCCGGGCTGTCGCCGTTTTCGACGTACGGCTCGTACCGGCGTTCGATGTGGATGCCCTGTTCGTTCATCGGCGGCGGTTCGGCGGGCGCGTACTGCAGCCGCGCAGCGTAGTAGAGCCGGCCGGTGCCCCCGCGCGAGATGTTCAACTCGGCCTCGGTGCCCGCGGCCACCTGTCGAATCAGGTCCGGCATCGCCAGGCGGACCTGCTTGGCGGCGCTCGACCGCCCCCGGAACGGCGCCGTACCGATCGCGCGTTCGCCGAGGGCCACCGTCGCGGTCATGTCCGGTACCTCCGACTCGAACTTCCGGTAGTACGCGACGAGCGCTTCGAGCGCCGTCCCGTTCTCCTGCGTGTTCTGCCACCGGCCGTTCTTGCGAGCCAGCAGCAGCCACCGTACGAGGCCGGGCACGTGTTGCGGCTCGTCGCCGCGCTGAACGAGTCCGGTCAGGACGATCGCGGTCGCGCGGATGTTGGAGTTCCAGATCCAGGCGAGCATGTCGGAGTCGACTTCCTCGACGTGCGCGCGGTCGCCCTCCACGTTCAGCGCATTCGTCAGCCGGCGGACGACGTCGCCGTAGCGCGGGCCACGCGCCGGCGAAGCGGCCATCGCATCGGCCAGATACGACAACGCGAAGACCGGCATCCGATCGATCGCCGCGAGCAGGCGTGTGATGTTCGAGTCCTGGCTGCGACCGTGTTCGGCGAGCACCTTGGTCGCAAACGCCGCCGACGCGCCCCAGACGGGGAGCCACTGCACCTGGGTCGGCGCGGGCCGCTTCATCTCGCGGTCGAGAAAATCGAGCGCGCGGCCGACGACCGTCTTGTCCGACTGGATGCCAAGCCCGCTGGCGACGTGCATCACATGAAGCACGTAACTCGTCAGATAGAAGTGGCCGTGAAGGCAGGTGCCAGGCCAGTAGCCGAAGCCGCCATCCATGCACTGATACCTGGGCAGATCGCTCAGCAGCTCGGCCGCTCGTTTCCGGTATTCGGGTGGCGCGATCCGGCCCATCTCGAACGCCTGCCCGAGATCCGCCGCGAGCGTGAGCGCCAACGCAGCCGACGCCTTCTGCTCAGCGCACTGATACGGATAGTCGGCAAGATAACGGGCGCCTTCGCCGAGCCCCACGAGCGCCGACGACGCCAGCTCGACGTTGAGGCCGCCAAGTCCGGGGAGGACGCCGGCCGGCAGCGTCAGCCGCTCCGCGGCGCGGCCGGTTGTTTCGCCAAATGCCGCGCTTGTCTCGAGCCGCGCCGGTGCGATCACCGGCAGCGCCATCTCGAACGCATCGGTGTTGCTGCCGAGCCGCACCGTCATCTGCACACGCGCGCGGCCGACGCCCCGCGCGACTGCATCGAATCGGACCTCCGCATTCGATCCGCCGTCGATCGACACGCTCCGTCGACCGTTCGGGAACTCGAGCACCGCGGGATCGAGACTGCGAATGGTGACAGACGCCGTCCCCCCGGTCGGCAACGTATTGTTCACGACGGCGCCGAAGGACGCGCGGTCGCCGAGCGCCAGGAATCTGGGGAAGGTGGCCAGCATCGTGATCGGCTTGCTGACCCGAATCTCCGAGTTGGCGGATCCAAACCGCGACGCCGCGTCGCCCGCGACCGCCATGATCCGGTACGTCGTCAGGGAATCGGGGAGCGTGACGTCTTTTGTCGCCCGGCCGTTCCGATCGGTCTCGACCGATCCCAGCCAGAAGGCCAGTGGCCGGAAATCCTGTCTGAACGCGTTGTCCTTTCCGCCGCCGCCACCCTCACCTCCGCCCTTCGGCGTGAGCACGCGACGGCTGACGATCCGTTGCCGGTTGTCTTCCGTGAGGACCTGCAGGGCCTTGTGTTGGTACACCGCGCTCACGACGTCAGGTGCCCGGTAGTCGGTGAGCGACAGCACGCCATGGTCCACGGCCCAGAGCGTGACTTCACTCACGGCCGGCTTGTCGGCCGCGTCGTGAACGACGACGGAGACCTTGGCGGTATTCGCCGGCCGGTATTCGGCGCGATCGGCGGTGACCGTGACGCCGAGTTGCTTCGAGTCGTCGTTGACGACGAGCTGCGTATAGCCGAGCTTGAACGCCGGCTTGCCGGGGTCGCTGCCGTCCTGTCCGGGGTCCGATGACGTCCGCCCGCGAATCAGAAGCACCGACACGTAGATGTTCGGGATGTCGGCTTCGGTGATCGGGACCTGGACTGTCTGCTGGGTGGACGTCAGCGTGAAGCGCTCGTACTTCCGGATGCCCTCACGCTCGACGGTGAGGAGCGCCGTCGCGCTTTCCCACGGCGACTGGACCATGATGCGCGCGGTCTCGCCGGGCCTCCACGTCTTCTTCTCGGGCTCCAGCGTGATGCGGTTGTGATCGAACCGCTGCCAGGCCGTGTAGCCAGGGCCGATCGCGTAGAAGGACGTGTCGGTTCGCGTCTGGTGGCCGGCTGTATCGCGGCCGACCGCCCGGATCATGTAGAAGCCGCCAGCCGCCACCGGAATCTTCACCGTCAGCGGAACTGTCGTCGTCGTCGTCACCTTCCACTCACCGGCGGAAACCTCGAGGCGTTCGGTGTCCCACGTGTAGAACCCGCTGCCTTCGGCGCGGCGGACGGCGTTCCACTGAACGCGAACGACCGACACGACGACAGGGATTCCTGCCACCGGATTCCCGGCCGGATCGACCGCTACGACGTCCACGGCCGTGCCGGTCTTCGTGTCGGCGAACGACCCCGGGCGCCGCAGGCCGATGTGCCAGGGCGCAGGATGCACGACGACGCTCGACTGATTCGCGATGTGCTGGCGGGAGATGTCCTCGACGTCCGCTTCGAACCTGTAGCGATAGGCGAAGTCGACCGAGCGCTCTGTCGGCAGATCGATCGCGAATGTGCCAGCCGCCGTGAGCGCCGCCGTCTCTCCGGCGACGCGTGCTTCGCCACGGTTCTCTCGTTGCGGGTAGTAGCCGAAGACGTACTGGTCGTCCGGATACCGTTCGAGAATCGACGACGGTATCGTCATGTCCGGCTCGCGGGTGAGCGTCCATTTCACAGGCCGGCGTGCCATCGCGTTGCCGAAGAGGTAGCGCGCGCTCGCCGTGGCGTTGAGCGTGGCGCCCGCGACCGCCGGTTTGGCGTCGAGCGTCGTGTCCACGCGGAAGTCCGGTTTGCGGTACGCGGCGACGAGGAACGATCCGTGGACGCGCTTCAGCCACTCGCCGGTCCGGCGGCGCGTGGTGACGTCGTTGCCCTCCGGTGCTTCGGAGCCAGGCACCAGGGCTTGAATGCGGTAGTTGCCGAGCGTCGCCTCGGCCGGCACGGTCCACTCCCACTCGGCGCTGCTCCAGCGATTGATCGTGATCGTCCGCCGATCGACTTCCTTGTTGCGGCTGTCGTGGACGCGAACGTCGAGCGTCGATCCCGCCGGCAGCAGACGGATGCCGTTCGGCGTGTCGGATCGCACGATCGCCTTGACGTGGATCGGCTCACCCGGTTTGTAGACGCCGCGATCCGTGAAGACCGAGCCGCGCAGGATGTCGGTCGATTCCCACAGCTGAAACGGCACGCCGAATTCCCAAGGCATGACCCCTTCGTTCCAGTCCGACGCGACGTAGCCGAAGTCGCCGTCCTTCTCGGCCGTGACGATGAACGAGAGGTCGTACCAGTTGTCGGGCTGCCGCATCGGCAGCGCGGGCGCCAGAACGAGGCCGTCCCGGCCAGTGGCGCCGCGCCAGACCTGTTCGTTCCGGGTGTTCACGATCGTCACGCGTGCGTCGGACACGGGCTGGCCGTTGTCCAGCCGCGTGACGAACACGAGCGTGGACTGCGGGCTGTCCTTGACGGTGATCCCGAGGTTCGTGACCTGGACGATCGTCGAATACGGGCGGCTGATATTGCTCGCGCGCGGCAGGACCGTGCCGGGCTCCATGGCGGCCCAGATGAGACCGAAGCCCTGAGGCGTCAGAAGCGATTTCAGATCGAACCCATGCGATTGGATCTCGTCCGGACGGAGGTTCAGCTTCCGAAGCGTGCCGGGACCCGGCGGCATTTCACGAAAGCCGCTTTTCTCGAGGGCGAGAATGCGGGGCATGAGGTTGTCCGGCTGCAGCGCGATGGCGTGCTGCGTGACCGTTTGCAGGTTCCGCGCGTAGAAGGGCAGCTGCGTGCCCCCAGCCGGCTCCCACACGCCATGGCCGTCGCCGAAATTCGTGAACGCGCGCTCGTGCCAGTTCTCGACGATGCCGATCCACGGGTAGCCGAGCGTCTGGCCGTCATAGGCCTGAAGGTTTGCGGCGAGTCCCAGCAGCCACGTCCGCGCGGGAGGCTGGCGATCGAAGCCGGCGTCTTCGATGCCGTGCGAGAACCAGGTGTCGGGTCCCGAGGCCGGCTTCGGCGCCGCCGGGCGAATGACCTGTTCGCGCGCCGGATCGGTGATGTCGCGCGCCGTCATGGCCGCCGCGAACCTCGCCGCGTCGACCTGCTCCGTGAAATTGATGGGGTTGTAGTTCGACGGATCGCAGGACGTGCGGCAGTTCGGACCGGTGATGAAGAACATGGGCGGCAGCTCGGCGACGCTCGATTGCGGTTCGGGCGGCAGCGCGGGCCCTTCCGCGCTCGGCATCCGCGCGTCCAGAGTGAGCCGCAGCCTGGTGCCAGGCGCCGGTACCGTCGTCGTCTCGAGGACGATCAGGGTCGGCGACGGCGGAAACCGCTTCTGGTCCCACGTCGTCGCCGGCTGGACCGCGAGCGAATCGCTGCGGCTGGCCGCGGTTTTTGCCGCGGCGATCCTGGCGTCGAACCGGCGCAAGCCGTCGGGGTCCGACGCCGCGAGCCGCGCGCGCTCAGGCTGGGTGAATGACGGGAGGTCGACGTCGTGCGGCTCATGCCGCACCTGAAGGTGCGCGATGACATCGGCGGGACGTACGCGCTGATTGAAGGTCAGCGCGAGCGTCACCGGTGCGTCGAATCGATCGGATCGACGCGCCCAGCGCGCCGACGTCATCCGCACGGTCGGCGTCGTGAACGTGAACCGGTACGGCGATGCGAGTGTCCGCCCCGACACCGCGGCCGCGCTCGCGTCTACCGTGACCGTGTACGTCGTCGCGTTGGGAAGCGGTGACGCCGGATCAGGGGTGAAGATCAGAATCGTCGTTCCCGACCAGCGATACGCGCCTTTCATCGCCGGCGCGATCTGGATCCACGGTGGAGTCGGGTTGGATGGAATGCGTCCGAGCGCGACCATCGGCTCGGAGAAGATGACGCGGATCTCGTTCGCATCCTGAAGCCGGCCGATCTCGCCGGTGGGTCCGGCGCTGACGATGGTCAGCGGCGATGATTGGCTGGATGCGATCGTCGAGGCCGTTCCGGCGATCAGGAAGAGACAGACGACACCACGAGCGACCGAACGCATAGATGCTCCCGTCACGCGCCCTGCGGCGCGAACCGATTGCGATCAACCGTAGCGGCGAGTCTCTGCCCGCCCGTCCTACGTCAGTCGCTCGGTGTCCGCCGTCGCTGAAGCGACGGCGAGACTACGTCGATCTGTACGTCGGCAGGTCCGCCTTGATCCGTAAGACACCGGTTTTACTCGAATGGCGGCGGGCCGAATTCCGGGTCGAAAAGCGAGGCGAATTCCCCGAGGATCATCGCCGTCGCACCCCAGACCTGGTGGCCGGCCAGGTCGAAATGGGGATATTCCACGATGAGGCCTTCGCGCACCTGGCGGGACCAGCCCAGCCGTCCGGCATCGCGAAGTTCCTCGAGGGGGACCTCGACCAGCGACGCCACTTCATGGGGCGCCAGCCGGAACTCCGGACGTCCGTTCACGACGCCCACAAACGGTTGCACGACGAAGTTGCTGACGATGACGTTGAGCGTGGAGAGGGAGCCGACAATGCGCACGTCGGCCGGCGTGATGCCGATTTCCTCGTGCGCTTCCCGCAGCGCGGCTCGATCTGGCGGCTCGCCCGGATCGATCGCTCCGCCGGGCAGGCTGACCTGGCCCGGATGGTGCGGGAGATCGTCCCTCCTGACGGTCAGCGGCAGGACGGGTCCTGCGTGACCCTCATATAAAAGGATGAGGGCGGCCGCCTGACGGGCTCCGGGCGGCTGATGATCGGGCTCCCAGCCCTTGCGCGCCGGCCGAGGCGCGAATCGCCACTGCACCGGGGCGCCCGGGAGTGTTTGCGTGAGCCGCTGGCGGAGAAATGCCTCGACCCCGCCCAGGTCCGACAGATCCACAGCCCAAGTAAAACAGACAACGACGAAATTGAAGAGCCGAGAACGAGCTTCGAGACGCAGTGCTACTTCCGCGTCAGCTCAGTACTTCTGCGACACTCGCATTCTGCGTCAGCTCCGTACCTGTCCGGTCTCGGACAGACGTTTTCTCTTGTAGACAGTCGACAAAGAAACTTATTTGTCTTGTCGAACGTCTACAAGAGGAGTCTCCTTCGCCCATGCCGCCTACGAACCGCACGGACCTGCTCCAGGGGACCCTGGATCTGCTGATTCTGAAAACGCTCGCGCTCGGCCCGCAGCACGGCTGGGGCATCTCGCAGCGCATCCTCCAGATTTCGGAAGACGTTCTGCGGGTCAATCAGGGGTCGTCTCTACCCAGCCCTCCACCGGCTCGAGGAGCAAGGCTGGATCGATTCGACGTGGGGTGTGTCCGACAACAACCGAGAAGCGAAGTTCTACCGGCTGACGCGAACGGGTCTCCGGCAGCTTCAGCGCGAGACGGAGCAGTGGGGCCGGATGTCCGCGGCGGTCGGGCGTGTGTTGAGTGCGGAGTCGTAGCCCCGGCAGCCTGCTCGGAGTTCATGTGGTACACGCTCTGCGTGGGCCCCAGCGCAGAGCTCGAGGGCGTGAAACCGAGGACGCCGCCCTCCTTCGCGCCGGACGGTCGCTCGGCGTGGGCCGCGACCACCGAGACTCGCGTGAACTGGCGCGACACGGATTGTCTCGGCCGACGGCCTGCGGCGCCCGGCTGGTCACGAACGGGCCGGGGAACGACCAGTCGCCGATCTTCATCTCGAACACGCGCGTCGTCTTCACACGCGATGTTCCGCCGGGAACCAACTGGCTCAAGCTGACGCCGGAAGATCACACGAAACGCCGTGCCTCGTCTGAAGTCATGGCGGTCAACATCGACGGAACCGCGCTCGAGAATCTGACGCAGAACGATGTTCTTGATGGCAACGCGAGCTGGGCGTCGGCCAGCCAGCGCATCTTCTTCACGTCGAGCCGCGGCGGATCGCAGGAGCTGTTTTCGATGAGCGCCGACGGGTCAGACGTGCGCCGTGTCATGGACGCGACCGGGATTCAGCCGAGCGTGGCCTCCGATGGACGCCAGGTGACGTACACGCGGCTCGTCGGCGATCGGAGTGCCGTGTTCGTCCACGACCTCGCGAGCGGCCGGGTACGCGAGGTCATCGGCGGGGACCCGCCAAGACCGCCTGCGTAGGCCGGCTCCTGGAGAGGCGACGAGGCGTACAACCTGCAGGTGGACTTCGTGATGCGCAAATTACTCCGCGGCCTTCGTGCACTGGTGTTCTGGCGCCGGCTCGATCGAGACATCCAGCGCGAGCTGGACTTTCACATCGCGATGGAGTCCGACCAGCGCGCGCGCGCGGGCGTGGCCGCCCGGGACGCGCGGCGGTCGGCGTTGCGCGATTTCGGAGAGGTGACGCGCGTGAAGGAAGAAGTACGGGATACCCGTGGAATGACGTTCTGGGATGCGCTCGTGCAGGACGTCAAGTTCGGCGTCCGGACGCTGCGCCGCTCGCCGGCCTACACCCTCGCCGCGGTGCTGATCCTGGCGCTCGGGATCGGCGCGAACACCGCGATGTTCTCGGTCGTCGACGGCGTGCTGCTCAAGCCGCTGCCGTTCCGCGATGGGCACGAGCTCGTGCTCGTGCAGCAATCGTCTCCGCAGACGAATCGGCCCGCCGTTGGCGTGTCGATTCCGGAGCTGTACGACTATCGGCAGCGCCTCAAAGCCATTCGCGACCTGGTCGAGTACCACTCGATGTCGTTCACTCTTCTCAACCAGGGAGATCCCGATCGCGTCGACACCGGAGTCGTGTCCGCAAACTTCTTCGATGTGTTGGGCATGAAGCCGCTGCACGGCCGGACGTTCATCGACACGGACGATGACCTGGGGTCCGAGGCGGTGCTGGTGCTGAGCCACGCCTACTGGCAGGAGAAGTTCGCGGGCGACAAGGCTGTTGTCGGAAAGATCGTGGAGATGAACGACCGGATGCACACGATTGTCGGCGTGCTGCCGGCCTATCCGCAGTACCCGCGTGAGAACGACGTCTACATGCCGACGTCGGCATGCCCGTTCCGGGCGCAGGGCGAGCGGCGAGTGACCCAGAATCACCGGTCGTTCGGCGCGCTGCAGGTGTTCGGCCGGATCTCGCCGGGCGTGTCGGAACAACAGGCCACGACGGAGATCGCGACGGTTGCCGCGGCCTTCGACGACTCGTTTCCGAAAGACTACGTGAACCTCAAAGAGATCAAGGGCAACGCGCGCGTGCTGCAGGACGCGCTCGTCACCGGCGCGCGGCCCATGCTGTACGCACTCGCGGGCGCGACGGGGCTCGTGCTGCTTCTCGCCTGCGCCAACGTCGCCAACCTCGCGCTCGCCAGGACCGTCCGGCGCAAACGGGAGCTCGCCCTTCGGTCGGCGCTTGGCGCGGGGCGCGGCCGGCTGCTCCGGCAGTTGTTGACGGAAAGCGTGCTGGTGTCGGTCGCCGGCGGTGTCCTCGGGCTCGGACTCGCCTGGCTGACCGTGGGCATGTTGTCGACGTTCGTCGAACGGTTCACGACACGGACCGGACAGATTGCGATCGACGGCACCGTGCTCGTCTTCATGATGGCCGTCTCGATCGTCACCGGCCTCGCATTCGGCGCGGCGCCCGCGTTGTCCACGCGGCGGAACACCGCGCAATCGATTCGCGACGGCAGCGGGCAGGCCGGCGAGAGTACGGGTCGCCAGCGCCTCCGCGCCGGCCTGGTCGTGGCGCAGGTCGCGGTGTCGTTCGTGCTCCTCGTGGGTGCGGCGCTGTTGCTGCAGAGCCTCTATCGACTCGCTTCAGTTCCGCTTGGTTTCGAGCTGGATCGCGTGGTGACCGCCGACATCGGAGGCAACTTCTCGCTGTTTCCGACACCGGAGGCCTCGGTCGATCTTCACCGGCGCGTGGTCGATCAGCTCAAAGCGACGCCAGGGATCGTCTCGGTCGCGGCGACGAGCCGGGTGCCGTTGACCGACATCCAACCGTTCCGCGCGCAGGTCCGCATTCTGGGTGCGGACACCGCGTCATCGCCGGGGACGCTCGAAGCCGATCCGGGCGTGGCGACCGAAGGCTACTTCGAAACGCTCGGCGTGACGACGCTCGCGGGACGCACCTTCGATGGACGGGACACCGCCGATTCGACGCGTGTCGCCGTCATCAACGCGTCGATGGCGCGTTTCTGGCGAGGCGCCGACCCCGTGGGATCCCGGTTCGTCCTCGAGGCGAACCCGCCGCAGACACTGACGGTCATCGGAGTCGTGAACGATAGTCATCCGTTCGGGCCCGAACGCGACGTGCAGCCCCAGTTCTTTCAGGCCATGGAGCAGTCGGGATTCGGCGGCGGCGGTCTCGTCATTCGGACGAACGGCCCACCGGCCGAGCTCGCGAAGACCATCACGAGCGCCATCCACCGTGTGAATCCGCAGATCCCGGTGGAGGATCTGCGCACGCTCGAGGATCTCAAACAAAGACGGCTCTCCGTTCCGGGACTGACCGCGATCCTGCTCTCGATTTTCGCCGGCGTCGCGCTGCTGGTCACCCTCGCCGGCATCACGGGCGTGATTGCCACGTCCGTGAGCCAGCGCACGCGCGAGTTCGGCCTGCGCATGGCGCTCGGCAGCACCCGCGCGTCCGTGCTCGCGCTGGTGATGCGCCAGGGCGTCGTCCTCGTCATCGCCGGCCTGGTGCTCGGCGCGATGGGAGCGATCGCATTCACACGGCTCCTCGAGAATTACCTGTTCGGCACGACGCCGACAGACGTGTCCGCCTACGTGGCGGTGGCGGCGCTCTTTTTCGTCACGGCGATCATGGCGACGCTGGGCCCCGCCCGGCGCGCCACGACGATCGATCCGCTGATGGCGCTGAGGTCCGAATGAAGTCGATCTGCGCGGCGATTCTGATTGCGGTGCCGGGTCTTGTCCTGTCACATTCGCCGACCCCTGATGGCGCGGCGCAGGACCCGGCGCCGCCAGGCATGGTCGTTTCGCTCGAATGGTTGAGCCAACGCCTGAACGACCCGCGAGTTCGCGTGATCACGACCGGCGAACGCGCGCAGTACGATCGAGGCCACATTCCAGGCGCGCGCTTCGTGTCGCACGAAGACACGATCAACCACGAAAACCACGGCCTGCTGGCTCCGGCGGCCCTCGCGGCCGCGCTGGCCAAAGCGGGCGCGACCGACGACGTCCGAATCGTGCTCTACGGCGAGAGTCCGATGGCGACCGGCTGGCTCTTCATGGCGCTCGCGTCGGTGGGCCACGGCGACCACGTCTCGATGCTCGACGGAAATGCCGACGCGTGGCGCTCCAGCGGAAAACCGCTGGCGACCGACGTCCCGCCCGCGGCCACCGGGACCCTGACCGTGCGGCCGGCTCCGGACGTGATCGTGACCGCGCCCTGGGTCCGCGAGCGGCTCCAGACCCCGGGCGTGAAAATTCTGGACGTGCGCAGCGAGCGTGAGCGCGCGAACGGGCACCTGCCCGGCTCGACGCTCGTGATCTGGCGCGATCTGTTCAAAAACCCGGACCAGGCGATCTTCAAGTCGCGCGACGAAATCCGCGCGCTTCTGACGAAAGCCGGCGTCGGCGCAACCGATCAGGTCGTCACCTACTGCGCCATCGGCATGCGCGCCAGCCTGATGTACTTCGCCGCGAAGCACGCCGGCCTTCCCGCGCGCGTCTACGTGGGATCGTTCGAGGACTGGCAGCGGCAGCAGGGGTATCCGATTGTCAAGTGACGTGAATCGGGTAATTGGGTAATCGGGCAATTGGGTAATTGGAGGGTTCTTCAATTGCCCAATTACCAATTACCCAATTACCCAATTCAATAGGGAGCGTCAGAAGGTTTTCCTTGCTACCCACTCCCTGAAGAGCGAATCGACGACCGCGTACGTCGTTGCCTGCTTCGTGATCACGTCGTCACGCACGAGTGCGGCCAGGGCCGACTGGACGCTCGAGGCGCCGGCGAGGCGGTACCGCGTCCGGACATCGGCGGAGAGCAGCTCGCGGCCGTGCTCGAGGACGAGAGCGCGGAGGACGCCGCGCTGCGCGAGGGTGAGACGCTGCCAGGCCTCCTCGAACATGGTGTCCTGCTCGCGGAGCAGCCGGGTCAGCGTGGCGTGCAGGTCCTCGAGGCCCGCGGTTTTTCGGCCGGCTACGCGGAGGTCGTCCCAGGACTCGTGGGCCAGGCGTTGCACGTCGTAGGGGACGTTTCCGGCGAGATCGACGATCGCGAGGCCGAGCCCGGCTTCGGGTTTGATGCCGGTGCTCGTGAATCGGGTTTCGAGAAATGCGGCGAACTCGTCGGCGGGGATCTTCTCGAGCCGCACGACCGGACCGGCCTTGTAGAACGGCCGCCGCGGGCCCAGCATGCGTTCCATGAGCGACGGTTCCGATCCCGCGAAGACGTAGCCGACTCGTCTTTGATCCTGAACAGCTGCGCGGAGCGCGTGCTCGACGGTTCCGCCGTTGAAACCGGTAATGGCCTGGAATTCGTCGAGCGCCACGGCCACCCGCCGGCGGCGCGCGTCGGCGATCCGGTCGGGCAACGTGAACACCTCGGCCGCGAGACGCGCGACGTCCCGCTGCGTCTGAACGGCGGGGAAGGCGAGCGACACCCGCGCGCTGCCCGACGGCGCCGTCTCCACGCGCACTTCCGGACGGACCGCGCGGAACATCTCGGTTGCCCACTGTCTGAGCCGGCCGACCGGCGTCTCGGCGGTCAGCAGCGCGCGCGCGTACGCCTCGAGGAACGCGGCGTACGAGCTGGAGCTCGACACCGTCACCTCGACGGTCAGCACTCCCTGCCGCGCCAGACGGCGGAGCGCGTACCGGATCAGCGAAGACTTGCCGTACCGTCTCGGCGAGATGAGAAAGATTTTCTGTCCCGCGCGCAGATCGCGTTCGAGCCGGTCGAGCTCGAGGGCCCGGTCCGCGAAGGCGGAGGCGCTGACGATCTCGCCGTAGACGAAGGGGTTCTCAGCCGGCATTACGTCAATTAACGTAACCGATACGTAGAATAACATAACCGCCCGCTGGCGCAGAAGGCCGGCCGCTGACGCATGCCCTGTTTTAGACGGACCTTCGGCGATGGACAGTTCCAGTCCGTGTCTGGTGACCCGCCAAGAGCATGGACCACGAAGCTCACGAAGGGCACGAAGACGGCGCTGACCTGGCGGCCGCCTGCGGCGGCCACGCGGTGTGAGGGAGACGCGCGATGCCCTGTCTGAGATGGACCTTCGCCGATGGACACTTCCAGCCGTATCTTGTGACCCGCCTACCTATGGACCCTCGAAGCTCACGAAGGACATGAGACTCGCTGACCTTTGCGTCCGCCCGGGCCACGCGGTGCGAGGGAGACGGCGACCGACAAGACGTAAGACCTCGGGTTTCGTTCTTGGAAATCAAAGCGAAAACGAAACCCGAGGCTGCGTTCCTGGCCGGATCGCTCGGTGGCGTCCACAGCGCTGGCACGGCGATCTGTGTCTCGCCGGGACAGCGGCGTCCGAATTCGTCACCTTCGGATTCGCCGTCGGGCGCTTCGGAGCTGCGTGGGCAGTCCTGAACCCGTCTTGTCGGGTCGCACGTCTCTCTCACACCGCAGCCCGGCGAAGCCGGGCTCGCCAGGTCAGCCGGTGTCTCAAAACCCTCGTCACCTGTCGGGTTTCCCTTCGTGCCCTTCGTGAGCTTCGTGGTCCAACCTTTGGCCTGGGCTAGCGGCTCTTGGACAACGCCTTCGGACACCTTCGTTTGCCGGGATTAAGATGCATCCCCAAGGCACGCAATTCGGGGTAGGCGTCCAGAGGAGGCTCCATGCGTCGTGTGGTCATCGGGTTTCTGGCTTCCGTAATCGCCGTTTCGTTCGGCGTCGGCGTGGCGGCATCAGGCGGCGAACAGGGAGGCGGCGGGAGCGGCGGGGCGGGCGGCGGTCAGCAGGGCCAGGCGCGCGGCGGCCGGCTGCCGGCGATCGCCGAGCGGATGGACGGGCTGCGCAGGCTGGACGGTTTTTTCCCGCTGTACTGGGACGAAGGGACCGGCGCGCTCTTCCTCGAGATTCCAAAGCTCGATACCGAAGTGCTGTGGGTGACCGGTGTCGGCGCGGGCATGGGCTCGAACGACATCGGCATCGACCGCGCGCAGCTCGGCGGCACGCATCTCGTGAGCTTCCAGCGCGTCGGCACGAAGATCCTGATGGTCGAGCCCAACTACGACTATCGCGCGATCAGCACGAACGCGCTGGAGCGAAAGGCCGTGGAAGAAGCCTTCGCGAAATCGGTCCTGTGGGGCTTCACCGCGATCGCCGAGACGAGCGGCCGCGTGCTCGTCGATCTCGGCGACTTCGTGATGCGTGACACGACCAACATCGCCTCACGCCTGGCGCCCGCGGCCTACCGGTTCGACCGGACCAGGAGCGCGGTCTACGTGCCGAACACGAAAGCCTTCCCGAAGAACACCGAGATCGAAATCATCTCGACGTTCGTGACCGACGGCGGTGGCGGACGCGGCGGCGGCGGAGGCCGTGGCGGCGGCGGAGGCGCGCAGATCGGCGGCACCGTCGGCGACGTCGTGCCGTCGCCCGAAGCGGTCACGATCCGCCAGCATCACTCGTTCATCGAATTGCCGGACGCGAATCACAAGACGCGAAAGTTCGACGCGCGTTCGGGCTACGGCGGCATGACCTACATGGATTTCTCGGCGCCCTTCGGGACCGATAACCGCGCGCGGTTCATCCGGCGCCATCGTCTCGAGAAGCGGGATCCGAACGCCGCGATGAGCGAGCCGGTCGAGCCGATCATCTACTACGTCGATCCGGGCGCGCCCGAGCCCATCCGCACGGCCCTCGTCGAAGGCGCGCGCTGGTGGAACCAGGCGTTCGAAGCCGCGGGATTCAGGAACGGCTTCCGCGTCGAGCTCCTGCCCGAAGGCGCCGACCCGATGGACGTCCGCTACAACACGATTACGTGGGTGCACCGATCCACGCGCGGCTGGAGCTACGGTTCGTCGATCACCGATCCGCGTACGGGTGAGATCCTCAAGGGCCACGTCTCCCTCGGGTCGCTCCGCGCGCAGCAGGACTACCTGATCGGCGAAGGCCTGCTCTCGCCGTACGTGACCGGCACCGAGAAGCCGCAGGTCCTCACCGACATGGTGCTCGCGCGGCTGCGCCAGCTCTCGGCGCACGAGGTCGGACACACACTGGGGCTCGGCCACAACTACTACGACAGCACGGCGGGCCGGATCTCGGTCATGGACTATCCGCACCCGCTCGTGACGCTGAAGACCGACGGGACGATGGATTTCTCGGACGTGTACACGAACAGCATCGGCGAATGGGACAAGGTCGCGATTCGCTACGGCTACGGCGTCTTCCCGGAGGCGACCGAAGCCGCCGAGCTGAAGAAGGTGCTCGATGGCGCCTGGGACAAAGACATCAAGTACATGACCAACCAGGACAGCGACCTGCATCCGCGCGTCGATCAGTGGCACAACGGCACCGACATGGGGTCGGAGCTCACCCGGATGATGGGAATCCGCCGCGCGGGCCTCGAGCGGTTCGGCGAAACGGCCATCCAGAAGGACTGGCCGATGGCCATGATCGAAGAGGTGCTCGTGCCGCTGTACCTGCACCACCGGTACGCGGTGGAAGCGGCGGCGTCCACGGTCGCCGGGCAGAACTACATCTATGCGTTTCGCGGTGACGGCCGCGTGCCCGTCGAGTGGGTCCCGGCGGCGGCCCAGCGCGCCGCGCTCGACGCGCTGCTCGCGACACTGAAACCGTCCGAGCTGACGCTCTCGACGGCCGTGCTCTCGAAAGTGCCGCCGCGTCCGTCGGGCTACGGGCGCACGCGTGAGCTGTTCCCGCGGTACACGGGCGGCGCGTTCGATCCGATCACGCCGGCCACCGTCGCTGCCGACATGACCGTCGGCTTCCTCCTGACGAACGATCGCGCGGCGCGACTGATCGCCCAGTCCGCCGTGAACCCGGCGCTGCCCGGCTTGAACGACGTCATTACCCGCGTGATTGGTGCGACGTTTGGCGCCACCGCCGCGACGTCATATGAGGCGGAGATCAAACGGGCGGTCGAGCGCGTCGTGGTCGACCGGCTGATCGATCTCGCCGACACCGCGCCGATGGCGCAGGTCCGCGCGATCGCCACGCGCCACCTGAAGGCCATTCAGAGCCGCACGGCACCGGCAACCGAAATGGCCCAATCCGCGCATCTCGCGCTGGTCGCCGACGACATCAAGCGTTTTCTCGAGCGGCCCGCCGTCGCCGCACGCGACTACGCGGCACCGGCCGCGCCGCCCGGCGCGCCGATCGGCGACCGGCCGATGGACTACCTGAGCTGGTGGTTCAGGGAGTGCGACTGGAGACAGTGAGAAGCGCTCGTCTCACGAATTCCTCAACGCATCTACCGGATCGACGCGCATCGCGCGCCGGGCCGGGATGAGGCACGCGGCGAGCGTCGCGGTCATCAGAATCACACCGACCGCGGTGAGTGTGATCGGGTCCCACGGCTGCACGTGGAACAGCATTTCTTCGGGCAGCCCGCCGAGCCGCATGATGGACGACCCGGCGACGAGGCCGATTGCGAGGCCCACCAGCGCCTGCCAGAACCCCTCCGTCATCAACTGGCGGAGGATGTCGAACGGGCGCGCGCCGAGCGTCATCCGCACGCCGATTTCGTTGACGCGCGTGACAACGAGCTGGGCCATCACGCCGTAGACGCCAATCACCGCGAGGACCAGCGCGAGCACCCCGAACGCGCCCAGCAACAACGTCTGCGCTCGCTCGGATCGCACGGACTCACTGACGACGTCATCGAGCGTCTGCACGCTCGCGAGCGGCAGGTTCGGATCGACGGCCGCCACCGTGGCCCGGACCGCTCCCGTGAGCGATTCGGGATCGACGTCGCTGTGGAGCACGAACGTCAGGAACGACGCTGACGCCTGCGCTTGCGGCCAGTAGAGTCATCGGAGCGATGTCACGCCGCAGTCCCCAATGCCGGACGTCTCCGGCGACGCCGACGATGGTGCGCCAGATCTCGTCTCCGCCGAACCGGACGCGCTGGCCGACAGGATTCTCGTTGGGCCAGAATCGGCGCGCGCTGGTCTCGCTCACGATGACCACCGCGAGCGCCCGATCGTCGTCAGTCGCCTCGAACCCGCGTCCCTGTTTGATCGGGATACGCATCGTCGAGAAGTAGGATGGCGTGACGATGCGTGGGTGCATTCGGGTCGGGGGATCGTCCGGCTTCCTCTCGCGGTTCTCGATCCCGATGCCTGTCCGCGCGTCGCCACCGCCGAGCGGCAGGAAACGCACCGCCCCGACGCTGCGGACGCCGGGGATCGATCGGAAACGCCCTTCCAGATCGTGCAGGACGCCACGCCGTTCCTCGGGCGTCTTGTATCGCGCCTGCGGAATCGAGAGCGTAAACGTCAGTCGCTGGGACGCATCGAATCCCAGCGGCTGTGCCATCGTTTGAGAAAAGCTGCGGACGACGAGCCCGGCACCGACGAGCGTCAGCGCCGCGAGCGTGACTTCTCCGATCACGAGCGCCATTCGGGCGCGGCGTCTGACGCCGGCCGATCCGCGTCCACCTTGCTTCAGCGTATCGGTCATGTCCGGCTTCGAGGCCTGGAGCGCGGGTAGCAGACCGAACAGTACGCCCGTGAGCAGCGCGAGCCCAAACGAGAACACCAGAACGCGCAGGTCGAGTCGCAGCTGCTCGACACCGACCACTGACATGCGCTCCGGCATCACGGCCGGCAGCGCTTGAAGCAGGACCCATCCGATCGCGAATCCGGCGATGCCGCCGACGACGGACAGGCTGACGCTTTCGACGAGCGTTTGCGTGACGAGCCGTCCGCGGGATGCGCCGAGCGCCGATCGCACCGACATCTCCCGCCGTCGCGAGGCCGCCCGGGCGAGCAGGAGATTGGCGATGTTCACGCAGGCAATCAACTGCACGAGACCGACGGAGGCGAACAGCACGAGCAGGGTCGCGCGCAGCGGCTTCACGTACACATCGCGCATCAGGGTCACATGCGCGCCGTGCCCGCGGTTCTCCTGCGGATACTCCGCTTCGAGCTGCTGGCCGAGCCGATCCATCCCGTCGAGCGCCTGCGCGAACGACACGCCTGGCTTGACCCGCGCGTACACGTCGAGCTCGTGGCTCACGCGCGAAACGTCCTGGCCGTACACCAACGGCACCCAGAGATCGATGTCCGTCACGAACTGGAACGAGGCCGGCAACACGCCGACGACCTCCCACGCGTTGCCGTTCAGCCACACGCGGCGTCCGATGATGTCGCGCTGGCCGCCGTACCGGGTCTGCCAGAGCTCGTGACCCATCACGACGATCCGATGTTTGCCAACCACCTCATCGTCGGGCTGGAACATCCGGCCGAGCTCGGGCCGCACCTTCAAGATGTCGAAGAATGACCAGCCGACGGCCGCGCCTGGCACCACGACCGGCTCGCCGTCGCCGGTGAGGCTGACCGACGTCCCGGCGTACGCCGCCATGTTCTCGAACACGGTGTTACGAGCCCGCCAGTCGCGATAGTCGGCCGGCGAGACGACGTTCTTCATCACGCCTTCGCGCGGCCGTGTTTCCCAAATCATCACGATGCGATCGGGCTCCGGATAGGGAAGCGCGCGCAGGAGGACGCGATCGACGACCGAGAAGATGGCCGTGTTGGCGCCGATGCCGATCGCAAGCGTGGCCAGCGCGAGCAGTGACGAGGCCGGGTACTTCCGGAGCAAGCGGAGGCCATGACGAAAGTCTCCGATCACGGTACGCATCACCATTCCTCCCGTCCGGCGACTGAGCGTCCATCCGGCATCGGTGTCCTCGTGTTCGTTCCACCGCGCCCGCGACACACGTCCTGGCGTCCGTGCGACGAACGCCTCAACGGCGACGTCAGACGCCGCGCTCAGCCAAAGCGACATCAGCCGCACCGGGCGCCCGGCAGACTCCCGCCGGTAATCCCGGAAGAGCTGCGCCATGTCGTCGCCGAAATCGCGCCGGAGATCGGCCGGCAGGGTGAGGAGCAGCAGGCGGTACAGCCGTTCCGACAGCTCGTGCCGTTCCAACTTGTTCCGCCAAGAGCCACCGCCCTTGGCGTGGTCGTGTCGGTTGGCGTGACGACTGGGGCTCATTGGTGGATCAAGTTGGAACGGCACTACGTTTTCCTGAGCAGCCGGCGCGTCCGCGCGTCGCCGAGCAGCTCCTGCAACCGGCGCGCCTCGAGCCGCGCGGCGTCGCGCCCGAGCGTGGTCGCGCGGAAATAGCGGCGATCGTCCTTGCGTCCGGTTTCCTCGATCAGGCCTTCCGCCAGCATGGCGCGGAGCGTCCGGTAGAAATTCGCGGGCAGGACCCGGTCGCCGCCCGTCCGCTGCTGCATCTCGCGGACGAGGCTCCAACCATGGCGGTCGCTGTCACTGAGTGCCAATAAGACCTGAAATACCACCGGCTTCAAAGGCAGAAAGTCGCGCGGTTCGTCCGGCATACGGGAAAAATACTGTCAAATCGACAGTAGTGTCAAATTGACACTAAACACCGTGAGTCGCGAAGTACGGAGGACAGGAACCGGGAAGTACGGTGGACAAAAGACGAGAAGTAACTTGGGAGAAAAGCTGAGAAGTACGGCTGGAGAAGGACCACGAGTACAAGAGCACAAACCCGGCGGGATTCAGGCGATCCGGCTTTCGTGCGGCGTGATAGCGGCCGGGCCCGCAGGCCCGGCCGACAAGCAGGTACTGAAGCGTCAGTGGCCGTACTTGAGCGTCAGCGCCAGTACTTCAGCGTCAGCTCCGTACTTCACCCGCCTTCGCGCTTCTCGCTTCGGCGTGGCAGGCGATAGTGCCAGTACTTCCCAACTCAGACTCTTTAATTGCCGATGACGAATTTCTTCAGAAATTCGTCCATGCGCTTGAAGGTGTAAATCCACCTCGAGTGCAGCAGCGAGTCGTGCACGTCGTCCGGAAACACGATCAATTCGTAGTGGACGTTGCGCGCGCGGAGGAGCTGCACGAGGCCGGTGGTCTGCTGGAAGGCGACGTTTCGGTCGTCGTCGCCGTGGACGAGCAGGACCGGCGACTTCCAGCCGTCGATCGCGCCGATGGCCGACGATTGATACGAGACGTCGTTCGGCTCGAGCGAGCTGCCCCAGAGGTGCACGCCGGCCAGGTCCACGCCCGCCACGAAGATGTCTGAATTGCGCGCGAGCGCCTGTGCCGTGAGCACGCCGCCGTACGAGAGGCCCCAGATCCCGATGCGTTTCGGATCGACGTCCGGCCGCCCCTGCAGAAACTTGCCCGCGGCGAGCACGTCGCCATATTCCGAATTGCCGCGGCCGCCGGTGTTCGCCGCCGTGCGGAACGATCGTCCGTACCCCACGCCGCTGCGATAGTTCACCGACATGACGATGTAGCCCTGGCTCGCGAGCCACTGATCGACGGCGTACGCCATGTGGTAGAAGTGCCGGTAGTGGTAGCCGAGCAGCATCTGCCGGGACGGACCACCGTGCACGAAGATCATCGCCGGCCGCCGTTCACCAGCGCGGATGTCTTTCGGCACGAACAGCTGGTTGTAGAACTCGAAGCCATCGGCGGCCTTGAGCGTGATCGCCTCCGGCTCGACGTGGGCCTCGAGCGGAAAGTCCGTCGAGAGCGTCGGGTAGATCACGCGCTGATCGCCGGTGCCGACTGTGACGATGCCGACAGACTGCGGGCGGCGTGCGTCGGCCGTGAGCGCGGCGAGTCGCGTGCCGGAGGCGAACGCCATCGGGAATGTCTCGATGCCTTTGCCCGTCGAGATTTGCTTCGGCGTGCCACCCTCGGTCGGCACCGCCCACACGTGGCGCCGGTCGATGTCGCCGGTGTTCGTCGTGTAATAGAACGTCTTGCCGTCCTTCGAGAGCGACGACGACGTCGCGTCCTCGATGATGCCAGTCGGTCGTCGTGAGCAGCGTCGGCTTGGCGGTCGGCGGGCCCGCAAGGGGCACCGAGAACCAGCGATCCCACTCATCGTTGGGCACCTGGACCGAGAAGATGACGTGGTCGCCCGCCCACTGGATGTTGTTGATGCCGGTGAACACGCGTTCGTCCGGCGTGGTGTGCCAGAACTCTCGAGCCTCGCCCGTCGCCGCATCGCCGACCCAGAGCGACATCGTGTAGCCGCCTCTGAACGTCGCGCGCGTCAGGCCGGGCCGTGGATCCGGTTGATCGGGCGGGACGTCCGGATTACCGCGCCCGCCGCCGCGGCCGCCGCCCTGACGACCGCCGCCCTGGCGGCCCTGCGCGCCGGCCCGTCCGGCCTGCGTGGTGGCTGGCTGGGCGGCCGGGCCCGGCGGCACGCCGATTCCACCGCCGCCTTGCTGTGACTGTTGACCGAACGGGAGACCCGGCCGGCGGATGAACGCGATCCGCGTGCCGTCGTGCGACCAGGTCGGACTCGTGTCGCGATCCACGTCAGGCGCCATGTACTTCATCGTCCGCGTCTTCACGTCGTAGACGCCGATGAAACTGTGATCAGTCCTCGTGCTGACGAACGCGATCCGCGTGCCGTCAGGCGACCAGCGCGGGCCGCTGTTCGCGCCCCACGCCTTGATGAACGGCTCCTCGGCGCGGTCCATCGGCGAAACCGGACGCGTCTGCGACGTCAGCGCGCGATAAATCTGCCCGTCGCGGACGAAGAGCACGGCGCGGCCGTCGGGCGAAAGCTCGGGCGCCGATCCTTCCGCGACGCGCCAGGTCACGCCCGGCGTTGCCGTGCGCGCGGCCCAGATTGCGCGCTCGGCGCCGGCAGGATTGCTCGCCGGATTGGCCACCCAGCCGTCCCGATTCTCCGTGTGGCCGCGCACGAAGACAACCGTCGAGCCGTCATCCGAGATCCGGATGCTGGTGAGATCCGTGCCATCGTCCTTGAGAAAAGAGGTGACCCGCACCGGCCGGAAGGCCGGCGCGAGCGCCGTGTAGACGTTGCGCTTGCCCTCGTCATACGCCAGCCAGGCCAGCCGCTCGGCGCTTCTCGCCGTTGCGAGCTCGAACGGATAGGCGGGTCGCAGGTACTGCTCGATGGTGCCCGACTTCTGCGCGGCGACGCGCGGCTCGAAACTTTCGGCCAGCACCAGCGCCGCCAAAAGGACGATGGCGATGCGGACAGATCTCATAGGTTGACTCCGGTGGAGGGATTCTACGTCAGGTGCCGAGATGTAGCACTATGGGGTGGGGGACTCATGAACGCCGTTCCCAGGATCCTGCTCGTCGCGCTGATGGCCATTGGATGCGACGGCGGAGAGCCGTCGTCGCCAGGCGGGCCGACGAATCCGTTCAACCCGCCGGGCAATCCCGGCGTGGCGCCGCTGCGCGTGCTGATGTTGACCGCGACGACCGGGTTCCGGCACGGATCGATCGACGCGGCGCGGCGGGTGCTGACGACGCTCGGGACCAGCACCGGCGAGTTCACGGTGACGGCGACGGAAAACGTCTCCGAGATTACGGCCGCCCGTCTGGCCAACGTCGACGTCCTGATGTTCATCCTCACGACGGGCGAGCTGCCGTTCACGGACAGCCAGAAGGCGGCGATCGTGAGCTTCGTCGAAAACGGCGGCGGGTTCGTCGGCGCGCACAGCGCGACCGACACGCTCTACACCTGGCCCGACTACGGCCGCCTCGTCGGCGCGTACTTCAAGGAACACCCCTGGACACGCGAAGCGACGGTCGTTGTGGAGGATCGCGACCATCCTGCGACACGGAGCCTCGGCGCGAGCTTCCGCCTGAACGAGGAGTACTACACCTTCCAGGAAAACCCCCGTCCGAACGTGCACGTCCTCATGTCACTCGATGCCGCGTCGGTCGGCGCGAGCGGCGACTTTCCCCTCGCCTGGACGGACACCTTCGGATCGGGCCGTGCGTTCTACACGGCGTTGGGACATTTTGATGAGACGTGGGAGGATGCGCGGTTTCAGGCGCAGATGAGGGGGGCAATCAACTGGGCTGGAAAGCGTTGAGTCAAGAGCGAAGAAGTACGCTGGAAAAGGACCGGGAAGTACGCTGGACAAGAGAGATGAAGTACGGGTGGAGAAGAGCGCTCAAGTACGGCTGGAGAAGGGCTGCGAGTAGGAAACCTTTGCCCCATAAACCCGCCAGTCAGGGAGTGTCAGAAATTCTGTGTGTGAGGCGGTTTTGATCTTTGCGGCTGTGGCGGCGGGCTGATCTGTGCCGGCCGCCGCAGCCGCGACAGCAGAGTGCATTTTCACACGCTCGCTTTGAGGAAGCGATCCTCGTAGAGGATGGCGAATTGGTTCATGGCGGCTTTCCAGTGATGGACGGGTCGATTCCAGTCCGCGGTGATGTTGCGCAGCGCCAGCCAGATCAGCTTCGTGGCCGCCTCATCGGTGGGGAAATGCCCGCGCGTTTTGATGATCTTCCGGATGCGCGCGTGCACGCTCTCGAGCGCGTTGGTGGTGTAAATCACGCGCCGCACCTCCGGCGGGAAGGCAAAGAACGGGATCACGTGAGTCCAAGCGCGCCGCCAGGCGCCGACCACGGTTGGAAACCGTCGCCCCCAAGGGCCGGCGGCAAAGGCATCGAGCGCGGCGAGCGCGGTCTCGGCATTGGTCGCGGTATAGATCGCCCGCAATGCCGCCGCCAGGGCTTTGCGCTCTTTCCACCCCACCAGATCCAGGCTGTTCCGAATCAGATGGACGAGACAGGTCTGGAGCGTGGTCGCCGGATAGGCGGCCTCAAGGGCCTCGCTCATGCCCTTCAGGCCGTCGGTGACCGCGATCAAAATGTCGGAGCACCCGCGCGTTTTCAGGTCGGTGAAAACCTTCAGCCAGAACTTGGCCCCCTCCGTCTGCTCGATCCAGATCCCCAGGATGTCGCGCGTGCCGTCAGGCAGGACCGCCAGCGCCAAATAGACGGCTTTGCTGCGCACGACCGCCTCATCGCGAATCTTCACCCGCAGCGCGTCGAAGAACACCACCGGATACAGCGCCTCGAGCGGCCGCGTCTGCCAGGCCGTGACCTCGGCCACGACCGCGTCGGTCACCGAGCTGATCAGCTCGGGCGAGACGTCGACGGCATACATCTCGGCCAGAAAGGCCTGAATCTCGCGCACCGGCAGGCCGCGGGCGTAGAGCGCGATGATCTTGTCGTCCAGGCCGGTGAACCGGCGTTCATGCTTGCCGATCAGCTGCGGCTCGAACGTGCCCTGGCGATCGCGGGGCACCTCAATCGGCACCGGGCCGTCGTCGGTGAGCACGGTCTTGCCGCTCGCGCCGTTGCGGTGATTCGTGGTCGCGTCGGGTTTCGCTGCGCCGGGGGGATAGCCCAAGTGGTGCGTGAGCTCGGCGCCCAGGGCCCGTTCGATAATGGCCTTCTTAAAGCGCCGCATCACGGTGTCCACGTCGGCCGGGGTCATCGGGCCGTCAGGCGCGATCTGATTCAGAAGGTCTGCCGAAATCGGCGCGAGAACCTCCGCGGCGCGCTTCTCACTCTTCAGTCTGCGTGGCATAGGGACTCCTCATCCTATGCCCCACACACAAAATTCCTGACACGCTCGCCAGTCATGACGTTTCCGGTTCCTGATTCCTGGGATTTCCCTTGTACTCGCCAGGTTCCGTCTGCCGTACTTCGGCGTTCTTGAATTCGGTACTTCTCGGCCTTTGACACCGTACTTCCCGGTTCTTGTCCCCAGTGCTTCGTTGTTTTTCTTCCGCCGCCTTCCGTTCCTGGCTCCGCCACAAAGCCCGTGTCGTGACTCGGCAGCGCTCGGCCCATGTGAATGCCTGCTCGCACGCGTCCCGACGGAAGTAGCCGCGGTCGATGCCGTCCTGAAGTCGGGTCTTCGCCTCGTTGAGGGAACCGAGGCTGTATCGCAGGTACAGCGCGAACTCTTTGGGACGCCCGCGTCCGAAGCCTTCCGACATCGCGCCCTCGATGCCACTCGCCGCATCTTCCAGCTTGCTCGCGATACTTCAAGTTCTTCAACGCGCCCGGCGACTCTCTTATCAGTCGATAGACCTCGAGCTTGAAGCGCACCGCGAAATCGTACGCGGCGAAGTCTTCGACGCGGCTGACCGGCACGCCACGACCCAGCGCAAATGCTCTGCCGTTCAGATCCCGCGGTTTTTCGCAAAAAGGCGGAGGAAGCTTGCAGAACCAGCAATCGACCGCGATCTCCGCCATTGTTGTTTGTGCAATCCCAGAACGCACACGAGCCCCGCTCTTGGGGAGCGAAGTACTCATTCGTCAGCTGCCGTACTTCGGCGCCAGTCGCCTGTACTTCTGCGTCAGCGTTGTACTTCCTGCGCCAGCACCGTACTTCTGCGTCAGCGCCGTATTTCTGCGCCAGTCGCCGTACTTCTCGGACACCACCGTCCGTGACTTGTTTTTTTTCGAATTCTGTAGACAATAAGAAGTCCCGCCTGCATTTCGCTTCCGGGACTTTTTTCAAACCCGGCAAACTGTTGTGAATCTCTTTCCTAGGAAGGACGCTCCCGCCATGGCTTCGTCAGCGCTCCAGGACGCCACGAAAGACATCATCGAATGGGGAAAAGCCGCTCAGAAACCGGCCTCCCCGCGGCCCAAAGCCACCGACATTTTCGGCTCGCTCACGTTCAACGACGAGGTCCAGCGACGCCGCCTGCCGCGTGATGTCTACAAGGCGCTGCGACGCACGATGTCGCATGGCGAGCCGCTCGACGCCTCGGCGGCCGACATCATCGCGTCGGCCATGAAGGACTGGGCGTTCGAGCACGGTGCGACGCACTACACGCACTGGTTCCAGCCGATGACGGGCATCACCGCCGAAAAGCACGATTCGTTCATCGTGCCGTCGACTGACGGCGGCCGCGCGGTCGCCGAGTTCAGCGGCAAGGAATTGATCAAGGGCGAGCCGGACGCGTCGAGCTTCCCGTCGGGCGGCATGCGCTCCACCTTCGAAGCGCGCGGGTACACGGCCTGGGATCCGACGAGCCCGCCGTGGCTCCTGACGTCCCAGAACGGCACGACGCTCGTCATTCCGACCGCGTTTCTGAGCTGGACGGGCGAGGCGCTCGACAAGAAAACCCCGCTGCTGCGCTCCATCGAGGCGCTGTCGAAGCAGGCGATCCGCATCCTGCGGCTGTTCGGCTCGCGCGCCGAGCGCGTCGGGACCACCTGCGGGCCCGAACAGGAGTACTTCCTGATCGATCGCAACTTCTACTTCGCGCGTCCCGACCTCATCAACGCCGGCCGCACGCTCTTCGGCGCGCGGCCGCCGAAAGGCCAGGAGCTCGAAGATCAGTACTTCGGCGCGATTCCGGATCGCGTGCTCGCCTTCATGCACGACGTCGAGACGGAGCTCTACAAGGTCGGCGTCCCGGTCAAGACGCGCCACAACGAAGTCGCGCCGAGCCAGTACGAGCTCGCGCCGATCTTCGAAAACGCCAACGTCGCCACCGACCATCAGATGATGACGATGGAGACGATGAAGCGCATCGCGCCGAAATACGGCCTGGCGTGCCTGATGCACGAGAAGCCGTTCGCGGGCGTCAACGGCAGCGGCAAGCATCTGAACTGGAGCATGTCCGACGACCTGGGCAACAACCTGTTCAGCCCGGGCGACACGCCGCACGAGAACATTCAATTCCTCGTCTTCTGCACGGCCATGCTCCGCGCGGTCAACAAATGGCAGGGGCTCCTGCGCATGTCGATCGCCAGCGCCGGCAACGACCATCGGCTCGGTGCGAACGAAGCGCCACCGGCAATCATCTCGGTGTTCCTCGGCGACATGCTGACCGACATCTTCGAGCAGATCGAAAAGGGCGGTGCCAAGCGCACGAAGAGCGGCGGCATCCTCGATACAGGCGTGTCGGTGCTGCCGAAGCTCCCGCGCGATGCCGGCGACCGCAACCGCACGAGCCCGCTCGCGTTCACCGGGAACAAGTTCGAGTTCCGCGCCGTGTCGGCCAATCAGAGCATCGCGTTCCCCAACATCGCGATGAACGTGGCGATGACCGAGGCCCTCGACTACCTCGCCACGGAGCTCGAAAAGGCCGTCAAGTCGAAGAAGACCCTCGACCAGGCCGTGAAAGACCTGCTGCCGAAGATGATCAACGAGAACAAGCGAATCATCTTCAACGGCAACAACTATGCGGACGCGTGGCGCAAGGACGCCTCCAAGCGGGGCCTCCTGAACCACACGAACACCGTGGACGCGCTGCCCGAGCTGACGAAACCCGAGGTCGTCAGGATCTTCGAGAAGTACAAGGTCCTGAACGCCCGCGAGCTCCACGCCCGGTACGACGTCGCCGTCGAGACCTACGTCAAGACCGTGAACGTCGAGGCGCAGTTGATGGTGCTGATGGCCAACCGCTACATCCTGCCGGCGGCGTTGAAGTATCAGAAGGACGTCGCCGAATCAGTGGCCGCCGTGAGAAATGTGGGCGGGTCGGTCAAGGAAGCGAAGCGGATGCTCGATCGGCTCAGCAGCCTCGTCGACGAGCTGAGACAGCGCACGGATCGGTTGGCCAACGCGCTCGACGAGCACGCCCCGTCGGCCGAGAAACACGCGAAGTACATGCGGGACACCATCGTCCCCGCCATGAACGCGCTTCGCGAGACCGGCGACCACATCGAGCTGCTGGCGCCACACGAATTGTGGCCGTTGCCAACGTACCGAGAGATGTTGTTCATCAAGTAACACGTATCGCGCGATCGGTGGTTCCGGTGCCGGACGCAGTCGCATCGCTCGGCGGGCGGACTGGGCCTGTGGCAGCAGGCCCGAGTAGCAGGCTGGCTGCAAACGCCGCGCGTGAACTGTCGTCCGGCTGCAAGAGTTAGACACCGGGTGGCGTCGGTTGGATCATTCCCGACGCGTGGTCATCTGGAATCTGGGAATCTGCAATCTGAAATCTTTCGTGTGATTGCCAGATTCCAGATTCCAGATTGACACATTTCTATTCGACCCTCAGTCCCTCAACAGGGTCGACCCTCATCGCCCGCAGCGCGGGCGGCACGCAGGCGATCACCGAGGCCGCGAGGAGGAGACCCGCCGCGAGCGCCGTCGAGGCGGCGTCGCCGGGCGACACGCCGAACAGGACGCGGGCGAGCGCGCTTTCGGCGAGCCGGACCAGGCCCCAGCCGGCGACGAGACCGAGACAGATCAACAGGGCGCCCTGCCGCAGGACCACGGCGCCGACGTGTGCCGGACGTGCGCCGAGCGTGAGGCGGATCGCGAGCTCGCGTCGCTTCAGCGCCACCGACCACGAGAAGAGACCGTAGACGCCGAGGGCGGCGAGGAACCCGGCGAGCAGCGCAAAAAAGACGAGCAGCGTCATGAGGAGCCGCGGCTCGGCGGCGACCCCCCGAAAGCGGCTCTCGAGCGTCGAGATGTCGCCGAGCGGAATACCCGGCGCGGCCTGGCGCAGCCCGGCCTGCATCGCGGCAACCGAGCTCGGCAGATCGGGCCCGAGCACGGTCAGGAACATCGCGCGGAACGGAAACTGCCTGGACGAAAAGTAGAACGCGGGCTCGATGGGCTGCGCAACGGGTACGTTCCTGACGTCGGCTACCACGCCGACGATCTCGTATCGCATGGGCGTTGGCGGGACCGGAGGCCCGGGCGGTGCGCCCGGCGGCGGCTGCGGCGGTGGCGGATTCATGAGGTTCCACCCGAGCGGGCCGATCGCTCTGGTCGTCGTGAGGAGGTACCGGCCGACGATCGATCCCGGGTACCGGCGCGCGAACGTTTCGTTGACGATGACGACCGGCGCGGATCCAACGCCGTCCTGCGGCGTGAAGAACCGGCCCGCGAGCCGCGGCGCGCCGAGGGCCTCGAAGTATCCGTCGCTCACGGTCTGCCCCTGCGCCTGGATCTGCTCGCCGGCGGTCCCCGGCGCGACGCCTTCAATCGAATACTGCATTCGCCAGGAGACCTCGAACGGCATGAAGTTCGACGCGCCCGCGGCGCGCACGCCCGGCCGCTGGCGCACGGCGTCGAGCACCGCGGCGTGTACGTTCGCGACCGTGTCCCAGTCGGTGTAGCCGCTGCCGGAGAGCTGGATTCGGGAGGTCACGGCCTGAGGCGTGTGCACGCCCGTGGGCACGCTCGTCATCCGGCCGACCGTTCGCACGAGAAGTCCGGAGCTGATCAGGAGCGCGCACGCGAGCGCGACCTCGCCCGCCACCAGCACCTGATAGAGCGTGCGGCTCACCCGCGACGAGCCACGCTCGGACACTTTGAGGTCGCTCGTCAGTCCCCGCCGAATCAGCACGAGGGCCGGAACGAGGCCGAAGAGGAGCGTGGTACCGGTTGCGATCGCGACGGCGAATCCGAGGACCCGCAGGTTGACCGCGGCTTCCTCGAGCCGCGGGATGTCCACCGGCGACGCGGCGACGATGACCGGGATCGCGATAGCGGTCGCGATCACGCCGACGATGGCCCCGGCGATCGAGAGCACGGTCGCCTCGGCCAGCAGTTGCGCGATGAGATGACGCGGCGATGCGCCGAGGGCCGTCCGGACGGCGACCTCGCGCTCGCGCGACAGCGCACGCGTGAGGAGGAGCGACGCCACGTTCAGGCAGCCGATGACCATCAGCAAGCCGACCGCGCCGAAGAGCACGATCAGCGCCGGACGGTAGTACCCGAGCTGTTCTTCGACGAGCGGCACGAGCCGGACCCGCCATGCGCCGTTGCTCGCGGCGAACTCCTTGGCCAGCCGTTCGCCGAGCGTCGCCGCCTGCGTGCGCGCCTGTTCGACGTCCACGCCGGGCTTCAGCCGCGCGACCGACTCGACGAAATGCGCCTGGCGGCTGTGCTGATGAAAGTCCCAACTCAGCCGCTGCCACACGTCCACGTCGTCCGGAAAGTGGAAGCGCGGCGGCATGATGCCGACGATGGTGTGCGGCACCCCGCTCAGCGAGAGCTGCTTGCCGATGAGCGCGGGATCCGCCTGATAACGCGCCCGCCACAGCCGATCGCTGATCACGGCGATCCGCGTTGGATCGAAGAACGGTCCGTCCGCCGGAAATCCGGGCCCGACCTGCGCCGACACGCCGAGCAAGGAAAAGAGGTTCGCGCTCGTCTGGATCGCGTTGACGCGTATGGGATCCATGCCCGGATCCGTCAGGTTGACATCTGGCCGCCACCAGCCGGCGACGTCGGCGAACGCGTCGAGCCGGCGGTAGTCCATCAACGTCACGGGCGACATCGGCTCGTGCGTCAGCCCGCGGGCCTGGTTCGTGTCCCAGATGGTGAGCAGCTGCTGCGGCGTGGTGTAGGGCAGCGGCCTCAGCAGGACGGCGTCTACGACGGTGTAGACGGCGACGCTGGCGCCGGTCGCGAGCCCGAGCACCAGGACGGTGACGAGCGCAAAGGCCGGATGGCGCGTGAACTGCCGGACGGCGAGACGAAGCGCGTGTCGCATGGAAAGGCTCCGAAGCGGCGAAACAGTTGGACGTCCGGCGCGAGATTCCGCCGGATGACGGGCCCTGCGGCGCGGGCCCAGCAGCGAATCGATCGGCGATTCCCGGAGCGCGGCCAGCGCGCGCTCGACCGCGTCGGTTTCGCTCGCGCCCTGCGCGCGGGCGGCCTGATACAAATCTTCGAGATGCGCCGACAGCTCGTCGACGACGTGCAGAGGCACGCGCGCGGCTCCGGTCGCCTCGGCGTGGCGCCTGACGAGATCCGGCCAGTGCGGGTGGGCCATGGCCGATCAGGCGTACGGCACGCCGGCGACTTTGCCGAGCGCGGCGACGAACCGTGCCCAGTCCTGGCGCTGCGCGGCCAGCACGCGGCGTCCGCCCTCCGTGATCCGATAGTGGCACCGCCGGCGCTGTCCGGCCTTCTCGATCCAGCGCCCGCGAATCCACCCGCGGTCTTCGAGCCGGTACAACGTCGCGTAGAGCGACGCCAGCGTGAACCGCAGCGTGCCATCCGATCGCTCTTCGATCTGGCGCGCGATCTCGTAGCCGTGCAGGCTGCGCTCCTCGATGAGCGCCAGGATCAGGATCTCCGCGCTGCCCTTCTTCGCCTCGTCAATGGACCGCCGCTTGAACATGAAGGACAACTATATGATGGACAACAGAGTATGGTCAATGAACCAGGATGTTGTGGCGAACGAGCCGCGGGTCTGGAACGGAACGGCTCGCGAGTCATTGCGCGATCGCGCTATGTAGGAGCCATCCTTAGATTGCTCGATAGCGCGATTACCCAATTACCCAATTACCCGATTACCCGATATCCCAATGCCCCCGCGTCCCTTCAGTTCAGACCCGCGACGCGTCTCCGTAAATTTTTCACGTGTTCCCAGATCTGTTCCCGCTCATCGGGGTCGGCGGTCTCCGACCAGCTGTTCAGCCGCAGGTAATCTTCGAGATCGCGGAGCGCGGCCGGGAAGTCGTCCAGGTGATAGGCGAGCAGGCCGCGATCGCGGAGCTCGGGGAGGAGCGTCGGATCGGTGGTGAGCAGAAGCTCGGTGGTCCAGCGCGCGTGCGGAAACGAGCGCCACTCGACGTACGTCCGCTTCAGGTTGTTGAGCATGCGCGCGAGGAACTGCCGTGGGGTGCACGGCTGGAGCATCGACGGGTCGAGCGCGACGTCTTCGCCGGCGTGGCGCGCGAGCAGCGCGCGGCAGCCCGCGTCGTCCACCTCGGCGCCCGCGTCGAACGGGTCGATGATCACCGCCTCGGTACCCGCGACCACCCGCAGCAGGAAGTGGCCGGGGAACGCGACGCCCGACGCGTCGAGCCCGGCGCGGCGGGCGACCTCGATGTAGACCAGCGCGAGCGAGATCGGGATGCCCGTCCGCCGTTCGAGCACCAGGTTCAGCAGGCTGTTGCGGAAGTCGTCGTAATGGGCGCGGTTGCCGGTGAATCGCTCCTCGCCGTAGAGGAGGTCGTTCAGCGCCGCGACCTGCGCCCGGACCGGCGCGCGGCCGAGCTGCATGATGCGGGTCTTCGCGCGGTCGCCGAGCCGTTCGAGGACGTCGAGCGACGGGCCGGGTTCGAGGCGCGGGTACTCGAGCTTCGCGATGACCAGCGCCGACCGCGCCAGATCGATCGGCTCGGTCGCAACCTGGGCCTGGAGCTCCGGGACGAGAAAAAACGGCGCACGCATGGCACGTCTCAGTTGGCGCGGGCCGTTCCAACTTTCACGCCTCGAAGGAGGCCCTGCGCGTCGGGACGGTTTCTGACGTCAGGAAGTTGGAACGGCCCGAGCCGTTCGCCCGCCTTGATGGCGACCGTCAGGCGGTTCTCGCGCGGCGGCACGGGGCAGACGTACGAAGCGTCGTAGACACAGAACGGATGATAGGCGCGGTTGAAGTCCAGGTCGTACAGGCCGGTGGGTGTGCGATCGAGGTCGAGATACCGGCCGCCCTTGTAGGTCTCGGCGCCGTTGGTCAGATCGCCGAACGGAACGAACAGCCGGCGGACGTCGGGCGCCGTGGCGTCGACGAACGCCGTGAGCGTGTACGACGCGCCGGCCACCGTGAAGCCGAGCGCCCCCACTTTTCGCATCCGCCGCAGCTCCGTGGACGACGTCGGGAGCTCCATGACGACGCCGCGCTGGCTGGGATCTTCGGTCAGCAGAGCCGGGACACGGTAGGCCGGATCGACCGCAAAGTAGCTCAGCCCGGGGAACGCGGCCCGCGACGCGATCGGGATCGGCGAATTGTCCCGGGTGCGGAACGCGGCGTCCTTCTCCGCCCGCGCCGCCTGCACCTGTTGTTCGTACGGCCGGTCCTCGGTGGTCGGCGGCGGCGGACCGGAGGTGCACCCGGCTGCGATCGCGGCCGCCAACACGAAGGCGAGCCGACGGCGCGTCATTCGAACACGTACCCTTTCCGCTGGACCACGGCTTCGGCGATTCGGCGGCGCGGCAGGATGGTGTTCAACGGCGCGATTTTCAGGATGCGGCGAAGGCCGGCGAGCGCGGTGCGCAGCGCGTCGCCGGTCAACATGCCCGCGAACAGCGTCCGCGCGTGCGTCTCCACGCGCAGCGCGGCGTCGTGCGTGAAGACGGCCGCGGCGTCCGCCTGAAGGCTCGCGGCGGGATGGCCGGCCGCAGCGGCGTGGGCGGCGCGCAGCGTCGTGCTCTCGGCGGCGAACATCTCCATGACGATGTCCGAGACCAGCATCAGGACTTCCTGCTCGTGCTGCAGCGCGTCGCCGTACGTGGTGGCGGCGAGGCCGAGGGCGGCGAGCGCCGTCTTCCGCATCGCCGTGACCGTCCGGCGCTCGTTGCCGAGTGGTTCGTCGCCGGACGGCGCGGCCGGCGGCGTGACCGAGACGAGCTCGTCCTGCACGGCTTTCGCCGCCTGCATCAGCGGCAGCCCGCTCTTCATCGCCCGGCGCAGGAGCATGGTCGGCACGAGCAGCCGGTTGATTTCGCTCGTCCCTTCGAAAATCCGGTTCACCCGCGCGTCGCGGTAGCGGCGCTCGGCGGGGTAGTCGCGGACGAAACCGTTGCCCCCGAAGATCTGCACCTCTTCGTCGATCACGAAGTCGAGCATCTCGCTGCCGGCGACCTTGAGCAGCGAACATTCGATCGCGTACTCCTCGAGCGCCGCGGCGACGGTTTTTGGTTCATGGCCGTCGTCTCCAATCGCGCTGTCGATCAGACCGGCCGTGCGGTAGAGCATGCTCTCGACCGCGAAGGTCCAGATCGTCATCGCGGCCAGCTTGTGGCGAACGGCGCCGAACGACGCGATCGGCTGACCGAACTGCCGGCGGCTGATCGCATACGCGGCCGCTTCCCCGATCGCCGCCTTGGCGCCGCCGCTGCACATCGCCGCCAGCTTGAACCGGCCGTAGTTGAGGACGTTGAACGCGATCTTGTGGCCCTTGCCGACGTCGCCGAGCAGGTTCTCCGCCGGGACCCGCGCGTCCTGCAGGATCACCGGCACGGTCGACGAGCCGTGGAGGCCCATCTTGTGCTCTTCCTTGCCCGTGCTCACGCCCGGGAAGCCGCGCTCGACGATGAAGGCGGAGAAGTGTTCGCCGTCCACCTTGGCGAAGACGATGAACACGTCGGCGAACCCGCCGTTCGTGATCCACATCTTCTCGCCGTTCAGCACCCAGGATCCGTCGGCCTGTTTCACCGCGCGCGCCCGCACGCTGAGCGCGTCCGATCCCGATCCGGATTCACTCAGGCAGTACGCGCCGACGAGCTCGCCGCTCACGATGCGCGGCAGATATTGGCGGTGCTGCGCCGGGGTCCCAAAGCAGAAGATCGGAATAATCGCGAGGCCCGTCTGGGCGCCGAACGCGGTCGCAAATCCGGGCGAGGCGCCGATCGCCTCACCAACGATCACCGACGCGGCCTTGTCGAGGCCGACGCCGCCGACGCTCTCGGGCACGTCGGTGCCGACAAGTCCGAGCTCGCCCGAGCGCCGGAGTAGCGTGCGGGAGACATCCCAGTTCTTGCGCTCGAGCTCGTCGAGCGCCGGGACGACTTCCTGCTCGACGAACTCCGCCGCTGTGCGGCCCACCAGCCGGTGCTCGTCATCGAGCTTTTCGGGCGTCAGGACCTCGGCGGCCGAGTCGGCGACAAGCCAGGAAGCCCCGGCGGGAGCGACAGTCAAAGGCATGACTGAGTGTAAATACTAAACGGCGATCGGCGTTGGTGGTCGGTACGATGGGTCTGAAAAGCGCTCGTCGGTACGACGGGTCTGAAAGGCGCGTGTCGGTACGACGGGTCTGAAAGGCGCATGTCGGTACGGCGGGTCCAAGGAACGCTGCAACGCTTGTCATCTTTTTTTATGCCTTTCGAAGCCGGTTTCGAAGGCATAAAAAAGATGACCAGTTGCAGTTCGTTCCTTGGACCCGCCGTACCGACGAGCGCTTTCCAGGCCCGCCGTACCGACAAGCGCTTTTCAGGCCCGTCGTACCGACGAGCGCTTTTCAGACCCTTTCAAAGATTGCCGCTGCTCCCATCCCGCCGCCGACGCAGAGCGTGACCAGTCCAAGCCTCGCCTGACGCCGCTTCATCTCATAGAGAAGTGTCGTCGTCAGGCGGGCGCCGGTGCAGCCCAGCGGGTGGCCCAGAGCGATGGCGCCACCGTTGACGTTCAGACGGCCCGTGTCGAGCGGCAGTTCCTTGAGACAGGCGAGAACCTGGGCCGCGAACGCCTCGTTCAGCTCGATGAGGTCGACGTCGTCGAGTCTCACGCCCGTGCGCGCGAGGACCTTTGTGATCGCCGGAACCGGACCAATGCCGAAGAGCTCCGGCGGCACGCCGGCGGTCGCGTAGCCACGGAACCGCGCCAACGGCGTGAGGCCGAGGGCGCGCGCACGTTCTTCGGACATCAGAAGGACCGCCGCGGCGCCGTCGCTCGTCTGCGATGAGTTGCCGGCGGTGACGGTTCCGGACGCGTGAAACGCCGGACGCAGTTTGGCAAGCGCTTCGGCCGACGTATCCCGCCGCGGGCCGTCGTCGCGATCGAACGTGACCGTCTTCGTCGTCGGCTTCCCGTTCGTCGAAGGCTCGACGATCTCGATCGCCACCGGAATCGTTTCGTCCGCGAAGCGCCCGGCATCGATCGCGGCGACGGCTCGCTGATGGCTTCGGAGCGCAAAGGCGTCCTGCTCGTCACGCGTGATGCCGCTCGCGCGCGCGTGGTTTTCCGCCACGAGGCCCGTGCTGAGATACGTATCCGGGTAATCCGCGACGAGCCGCGGGTTGGGCGAGACCTTGTGGCCTCCCATCGGCACGAGGCTCATCGATTCCGTGCCGCCGGCGAGGACGACGTCCGCCGCGCCGGCCGCGATGCGCTCGGCCGCGATCGCGATCGCCTCGAGACCCGACGCGCAGAATCGGTTCACGGTGGCGGCCGACGCCGTGACAGGCAGGCCCGCGCGCAGGCTCGCGATGCGCGCGACGTTCAATCCCTGTTCCGCCTCCGGCATCGCGCAGCCGATGATGACGTCCTCCACCTCGGCCGGAGTCACGCCCGGCGCGCGCGCCAACGCCTCACGAAGCACGATCGCCGCGAGCTCGTCGGGACGGGTCGTGCGAAGCGATCCGTTCGGGGCCTTGCCGACGGGGGTGCGGACGGCGGAGACGATGACTGCAGATGGCATGGGTCAAGAAATCAGCGTCGGTACGAAACAGGTGAAAAGCACTTGTCGGTACGACGGATCTGAAAAGCACTTGTCGGTACGGCGGGTCCGAGGAACGCCCCTCACGCTGGCCATCTTTGTTTAGTTTCTATTAGTTGCGGCCCCGCTCGCCTCGGGGCCTCCCAGCCTTTGAGCCTTTGGGGCTTTGAGCCTCTCATGCGCTTTTCACTCGAAATCTCCCAGCAACTCTGCCAGCGCGTCCCCGACCTCCTCAGCCCTGCCTTCGAAGAGATGGCTGGCGCCGTCGATGACGACCAGCTCCTTCGGCTCTTTCAGCTTCGCGTAGAACGCCCACATCTCTTTCATCGGGCAAAGCTCGTCGAGACTTCCTTGAATCAGGAACTTGGGCTTCGTGCTGTCGAGGGTGTTCGTGAAGGTGTAGCTCTCGCGATTGACCGGTGGTGCGACGCCAATCAGCACCGTCACGCGCGGATCGGCCGCGCCGGTTTCGAGCGCCACCCAGGCGCCGAAGGAGAATCCCGCCGCCCAGAGCGGGACGCCGGGATAGCGCGCGGCCATGAAGTCGAGCGCGACCTTGTAGTCCTCCAATTCGCCGGGACTTTGGTCGAACGTACCTGCGCTGAGCCCTACGCCGCGAAAATTGAAGCGCAGGACCGTGCAGCCGATGCGCGCGAGGCCTTTTGCGCCCTGGAACACGGCCTTCGTGTGCATCGTGCCGCCCTGGCTGGGCAGCGGATGCGCGAAGACCACGGCGGCGCGAGGCGTCGCCGACGATTCGTCGAGCAGGCCTTCGAGCTTCCCGGCCGGACCCGGAAACTCAAGATTCACGATGCGAGTGGATGGCATTCGAATTGGCGGCCGGCGACGGGTCGGACTGTAGCGTGTCGAGGAAGCGATCCACGATGGCACAGAGCTCGTCGGGCTTCGAGACCCAGCCGATGTGCCCCGTGCGAGCCAGCACTTCATGGCGCGTTTGCGGCAGCAGCGTCTGGTATTCCAGCGTACTGCGGACTGGCACGACGCGGTCGAGCGCCGGCTCGCCCGTGACGAGGAGGGTCGGCGTCGTCACCCGCGCGCACTCGGCTGCGATGTTCGTGCGCATCCAGGCGCGCACCCAGCAGGCCATCTGCGTCGGCGACAGCGGATACCGCAGCGCGCGGCTCGCGTATTCGACGGCGAGTTTCATCCGTGAGGTCCAGCCGTCACGTGCCGCAAGGATCTCCGGCGCGACGCGCAGACATCCGCGAAGCGCGAAGACCGGCAGTGCGATCCGCGGATATTTCGCGCATGCCGCCGAGATGCGGTCGAGCTCGAACAGCGGCGACGGCGAGGCGACCAGAATCAGCGCGCCGACCCGATCGGAATGCCGTGCCGCATAGCGGACGGCAATCAGTCCTCCGTACGAGACGCCCATGAGCGTCACGCGGGACTCGCCCGACCGATCGATCAACCGGTCAACCGTCTCGAGCCATTCCGGAAATGGATCCGTCCCATTCGTGTCGCCCAGCGAGAAGCTGAGGACGCGATGGCGCCGGGACAGGGCGTCTATCGTCGGAGACATCCATTCGAGCCGGCCCTGAAGGCCCGGGATGAGGACGACGGGAGGACCGGTGCCAGTGTCGATCATCGTCGGGCCCGAGGCCTAGGCCCTAGGCGAAAGGCCCAAGTAAGAACGGCTGGGTTGTTGGCGCTTAGCCATGCCTTGGGCCTTGGGCCTGCGCAGCGCCCCGACCGCCTAGTTCCGCAGCGTCTTTCCAGTCTTCAGTGTGTACCCAATTCGCTCGAGTGTCTTCTGTTCGCCGCAGAGGCTCAAGAACACCTCGCGTTCGAGGTCCAGCAGGTGCGTCTCGCTGACGGTCGTCCGATGCGGGATGTCGCCGCCGGCCAGAATCCAGGCCAGCTTGCGGCCGATGAGCGCGTCGTGATCGCTGATCCGCCCCGCGCGGTGGGCGAGGTGGACGCCCAGGGCGAGTACGGCGAAACGATCGGCGCCGCCCACGGGCACGGCCGGCCGCGGTACCGGCGGTTGATATCCCTCGCGCGCACGACGCAGGGCGACGCTCTTTGCGTCCGCCAGCACGCGGTCGCGGTTCATCGTCACGCCGTCCACGGCGCGCAGGTAGCCGAGACCACGGGCGTCGGCGCCGCTCGTCGAGACGCGCGCGAAGGCTATTGTCATGAATGCCGATTGCACGGCCTCGCCGGAGTCGGCCGCGCCGGCCTGGTCCACTGCTCTCAACAACATTTCTTTCGTGCCGCCGCCGGCCGGGACGAGTCCGACCCCGACTTCGACCAGCCCGATGTACGTTTCCGCGGCCGCCTGCACGCGATCGGTGTGCAGGCACACTTCGCAGCCGCCGCCCAGCGCCAGCCCGGCCGGCGCCGCCACGACCGGCACGGCGGACGTCTTGAGCGCCATCGTCGCGCTCTGGAATGAGCGGACCATCACATCGACCTCGTCCCAGTTCCCCTCCTGGGCTTCGAGGAGCAGCAGCATCAGGTTGGCGCCGGCCGAAAAGTGTTCGGCGTCGTTGCCGACCACGAGGGCGGTGGAGTTCGCGGCCGCTTCGCGCACGCCGGACTGCAGCATCTCGATCGCATCGCCACCGAGCGCGTTCATCTTCGAGTGGAACTCGACGCAGAGGACGCCGTCGCCAAGGTCGACCAGGCTCGCGCCGGCGTTCGTCTTCACGACCGTCGTTCGCTCCTTGACCGATCGAAGGATTACCAGACCCGGTTGCGGTGGCAGCGGCTCGTCCCGGAATCGGGTCCGACCCGCGGCGAGCAGGTCGCGGACGATGGGCGGGGGCTCGGAGACGCCGCAGGTTTCAAGAATGATCTTGATGCCGATTGCGTCCCAGGTCTGGAACGGCCCCAGCTCCCACCCGAAGCCCCAGCGCATCGCGCGGTCGACGTCGTCGATCGAATGGGCCACGTCCGGCGCGACGCGCGCCGCGTACAGCAACGTCTCGCCCAGGACACGGCGGACGAGCGCGCCCATGCGATCCTTCGCGACGAAGATCGTCCGCAGCCGCTTTTCGAGATCGGCGATCGAGCCCGCTGTTTCCACACCAGGGAGCTTCGACGGTCGTGCCGCGACGTACAAGTCCACCTTCGCTGAAGCTACGGTGGACAGGTCCGCGCTCGCTGAAGTCACGGCGGACAGGTCCGCAGACATCATCCTCGCCACATCGAGCGTCAGGATTTCCGACTTGCCGTCGGGCGTCACCTTGGGCGACGAAGCGTTGGCGGAGGCGGCGCGTTTGTAGAAGCCCGCGTTGGTCTTCGCGCCCAGGAGGCCGGCCGCAATCATCCGTCGCACCAGGTCCGGTGTCGCGAACCGGCGGCGCTCCTCGTCTGAAGCCAGACGCCTGGCCAGGTCGTCGCACACGCGCGCGAAGACGTCGAGGCCTGCGATGTCGAGCGTCCGGAACGTGGCGCTCTTCGGCCGTCCGAGGAGTGGTCCCGTGATCGCGTCGACCTCTTCGATCGTGTACTCACCGGACGCGACCGCCTCGATGAGCCGGAGTGCGCCGAAGATGCCGATCCGGTTGGCGATGAAGCCGGGCGTGTCCCTGGCGACGACGATGCCTTTGCCGAGCCGATGATCGAGGAACTCGACGAGTCGAACGGCGACGTCCGGATCGGTCTCACTCGTCGGAATGACTTCCACCAACCGCAGGTAGCGCGGCGGGTTGAAGAAGTGCGTGCCGAGCCAGCGGCGTCTGAACGCGTCGCTTCGCCCCTCGGCGATGGACGCGAGCGGGATCCCTGACGTGTTCGACGAGACGATCGTGTCGGCGCTCAGGTGCGGCTCGAGCTTCGCGAGCAACTCCTGCTTGATCGAGAGGTCTTCGACGACCGCTTCGACGATCCAGTCGGCGGCGGCAGCCGCGTTCAGCGCCTCGAAGCCTGCTGTCCGGATCAGACCGATGGTGTCCGGAGTGAACAACGGATCCGGTTTCAGTGTCCGCAAACGATCACGGCCGTCCGCCGCCGCCTTCGGGGTGACATCGAGCAGAAGAACCGGCAGGCCGGCGTTGGCGAAGTGGGCCGCGATCTGCGCCCCCATGGCGCCGGCGCCGAGCACGGCGGTGGACCGAATCGGACGCATTACTAGAGGATGGGGTGAGCGGCGGTGATGAAGGTGTCCGGGGCGACCGGCATGGAACGATTTTGTGTCAAATGGGCGGATTTCAGGGCCTGACGGATCCGTCAGCGTTTCGAATTTGCATTATTTGAGGGTCCGACCCTAGAATCGCACTCCAGGACCCCCCTGTCCGAGTGGATGTTTGAGTCCGGTTCCGCCAGTTAGTGGTTGAAGGAGGAGCATACATGGTTCGTGTCTTTCGGTGGTCGCTACTGATCTGCTCAGTGATCGCACTGATGTCAGGCACAGCGATCGCGCAGGTGACCAACGGAGAAGTCATCGGCAAGGTCACCGATCAAACCAACGCGGCGGTGCCCGGTGTCACCGTGACACTCGAGAGCCCGGCGATTCAGCAACCCATGGTAACCGTGACCCAGGAGTCGGGTGCATTCCGATTCGTGCAGGTGCCGATCGGCACGTACACGATTACGTTCTCCCTTCCTGGCTTCAAAACCGTCAAGCGCGCCGGCGTCGTCGTCGAGACCGGGTTCAGCGCTGAAATCAACACGAAGCTCGAAGTCTCCACTCGCGAAGAAGTCGTCAACGTCACCGCGGCCTCGCCGGTCGTCGACACGAAGAACACGACCACGGGCGCGGTGTTCAACCGTGAAACGCTCGACGTCGTTCCGACGGCGCGCGATCCGTGGGTCGTGTTGAACATGGTGCCGGGCGTCATGCTGAGCGGTGTGAACGTCGGCGGCTCGGCCTCGGGCCAGCAGCTGACGCCGACCGTCCGCGGAAGCGGCAGCAGCAACAACATGTGGAACATGGAAGGCGCGTCGACGACCGACATGGCGGCGACGGGCGCCTCGGCCGTGTACTACGATTTCGATTCATTCGCCGAAATCCAGGTGACGACGGGCGGTTCCGACGCCTCGATCCAGACGGGCGGCTTGAACATCAACCTGATCAGCAAGAGCGGCAGCAACGTGTTCAAGGGCTTCTTCAGCGGCGCCTACGAAGACGACAACATGCAGTGGAAGAACGTGAGCCGCGAGCAGTTCTACGGCGGCGGCACACTGACGTCTCCGCTCACTGGCACGCCGATGATCAAGAACTACGAGTACGGCGGCGACGCCGGCGGCCCGATCATCCGCAACCGGCTGTGGTACTGGGGCGCGGCGCGCAAGAACCTGATCAACAACACGGTTGTCGGCTTCTTCAAGCCGACACCGGAGTGCACGCCGGTGCCGAACACCTACGACCAGATCAAGGAAACGATCCGCTGTATGAGTCCGGACTGGACCGAGCTGGTCAACTACAACACGAAGATCAACTACCAGCTCAACTCCGCCAACCGCTTCCAGTTCCTGATGCAGTTCGGGGACAAGATTCGCAACGCGCGCGACGCGAGCACGACTCGTCCTCCCGAGACGGCATACGCCCAGTCCGCGTGGTACAGCTACGGCACACCCACCTACAACTTCAAGCACACGTGGGTGTTGACCGACAAGCTCGTGTTCGACAACGGCTTCAACCACACCGGCGGCGGTTTCTATCTGGACTTCCAGGACCCCGAGCGGCAGTGGACGATTCAGCCGTTTTTCGACGACGTGACGAACATCTGGACGCGCGCGTACCAGCGCAGCGTGCAGGGCCCGCGGCCGAACACGGAAATCAAGACCGACAGCAGCTATTTCTGGTCGAACCTGCTCGGCGGCGATCACCAGCTCAAATTCGGCGTCCGCTACAAGTATTGGGAGACCGGCGGCGGCCAGCACTGGGGCGGGAACGCCATCGCGCAGTACGACGATCTCGACGGCGAAGTCACCGGGACGGCCTGCAGCGAGACGCGCCCGACGAACTGCTACGGCAACAGCCTCAGCCCAGAGTTGGTGCGCATGTTCCGCGATTCGAACACGCTCAGCCGGTCCTGGACCTACGGCGGCTATCTGCAGGACAACTACAGCCGCGGCAAGCTGCGGTTGAACCTCGGCGTCCGCTATGACTTCCAGGACGGCAAGACGATGGGAACGTGCGTCCCGGCGTCGATGTTCGCGCCGGAACAGTTGCCGCCGTTCTGCTGGGATGGCACCGACGCCACCGGATCCTTCAAGGACTGGGCGCCGCGTCTGTCGGCGACCTACGACCTGTTCGGCACCGGCAAGACCGTCCTCAAGGGCACCTACGCGATGTTCTTCGACCAGGGCAACCTGATCACGAACCTCGGCGGCAACCCCGCCGGGGCCGTCGAGCTCCAGGCCCCCTGGAACGACGCGAACGGCGACCGGTTCGTGCAGCTCAACGAAGTCGATATGTCGCAGCTCAGAGTGGCGGCCGGCAACTTCGACCTGACGACGGGTCTGCCGCGGAACATCACCAGCCCGAACATCGTGGATGCGAACGTGGTGAATGGCCGGACGCGCGAGATCATCGGCACGGTGAGCCACGAGCTGATGGACAACTTCGGCGTCGACGTGAGCTACATCTACCGGAAGGACGACCACGAGAACTTCACCCCCCGGATCGGTGAAACCGCCGACATGTGGGTGCGGCGCGAGTGGCCCAACGCCAGCACCACGCCGGCGCAGATCACCGGGATCCCGGCTGGATTGCCGACCTCGGGATGGATCTACTACGAGATCGCCCCGGGCGTCGTCCGGCCAGCCGACGCCGGCCATACGCAGCGCAGCAACGAATACGCCGTGTACAGCGGCTGGGAGGTTGCGGCCCGCAAGCGTATGAGCAATCGGTGGATGATGAATGCGTCGTTCACGTGGAACGATCGGCGCCCCTACAACGCGCTCGGCAATGGACCGGACGACGAAGACGTGTTCGATTTGACCAATCAGAACATGATCAACGACTTCAACAATCAGGTCCGCTACGTGGTGAAGTTCAACGGCGCCGTGCAGCTCCCGAAGGGCTTCACGTTGTCGCAGAACACCATCATCCAGGAAGGCAACAGCCGGGCGATCACCTTCACTGCTCCCGTGTGCCGCTCCGCCGGTCTTCTGACGACCGGAGCGTCGGCGGGTTGCCTTGAAACCGGAAACAACCCGACGATCGGGTTCCGCGCAGAGCCCAGCGGTACGACGCACCTGCCGGCGACGATGCTCACCGACCTCGCGCTCAGCAAGCAGTTCCGCTTCGCGCGCGGCCGGGCGATCACGTTCGACGTGACGATGTTCAACCTCTTCAACGTGAACACGATCCGCGGCTACACGAGCAGCAACCTGAGCCAGGCGACGTTCACCCGCGTGTCGAGCATCGTGCCGCCGCGCGTCGTCCGCGTCTTCGCGCGCCTGCAGTTCTAAGCGAAGTCCGGCGTTTCACTCGAGCCCGGCGGCCACTGGCCGCCGGGCTTTTTCGTTTTCCGCTCGAGCCGTTCTCACTCTCCTGTCGCTGCCCGACGGGCAGAATTCAGCTATCTGTCCGCGATTCGAGCCGCTTTGCGAGGCGGAAGTGAGAACGGCTCTCGTCCCAGCCCTGTTCGATACCAAACGCCCGCGGTGTCCGGTGAAATCGGCCGGATGATTCGCGGCGATCCCGCTGACGCAGTTCGATTCCGGACGCCGTGACCGGCGGCGTTGGTCCCAAGATCGTTGTCCCGCCCGAAGCGCCCTCCTAGCATCGCGTCCCAGGACCCCCCTGTCCGAGTGGTGCCAGTCGTTCGGTTCCGTCACCGATCGTTCGCTGAAGGAGGCGCAGACATGGTTCGTGTCTTTTTTCAGTGTTCGCGGGGCCCCACCCCCGCGAACGCGCGCTCCGGCGCTCGCAGACTCGCTATCCTCGCGCGAGCCGCAGGCGCTCGGTCGCTGCTGGTCTGCTCAGTGGTCGCACTGATGTCAGGGTCGGCGATCGCGCAGGTGACCAACGGAGAAATCATCGGCAAGGTCACCGATCAAACGAATGCGGGTGTTCCCGGCGTCGTGGTGACGCTCGAGAGCCCGGCGATCCAGCAACCCATGACGACCGTGACGCAGGTGTCGGGCGGGTATCAGTTCGTGCAGGTGCCCATCGGCACGTACACGATCACGTTCCAGCTCTCCGGCTTCAAGACGGTCAAGCGCGCGGGGGTCATCATCGAGACGGGCTTCACCGCGGAAGTGAACACGAAGCTCGAAGTCTCGACGCGTGAAGAGGTGATCAACGTCACGGCGGCGTCCCCGGTCGTCGACACGAAGAACACCACCACCGGCGCGGTCATCAACCGCGAAACGCTCGACGTCATTCCGACCGCGCGCGACCCGTGGGTCGCGCTGAACATGGTGCCGGGTGTCATGCTGAGCGGCGTCAACGTCGGCGGCTCGGCCTCGGGTCAGCAGCTCACCGTGACGACGCGCGGCGTGGGCGACAACCAGAACATGTGGAACATCGAGGGCGCGTCGATCACCGACATGTCGGCGCTCGGCGCCTCGACGGTGTACTACGACTTCGACTCCTTCCAGGAGATCCAGGTCACGACCGGCGGATCCGACGCCTCGGTGCAGTCGGGCGGCCTGAACATCAACCTGATCAGCAAGAGCGGCAGCAACGTGTTCAAGGGCACCGCGAGCGGCGCGTATCAGGATGACAACATGCAGTGGACCAACATCACGCGCGACCTGTTCTACGGCGGCGGCAACGCCGCGTCGCCGCTGACCGGTACGCCCATGCTCAAGAACTACGAATACGGCGCGGATGCCGGCGGCCCGATCATGCGCAACCGGCTCTGGTATTACGGCGCCGCGCGCCGCCAGCGCATCAACAACCGCGTCGTCGGCTTCTTCCAGTCGACGCCGGAGTGCACGCCCGTCCCGAATACGTTCGAGCAGATCAAGGAGACGCTGCGCTGCATGCACCCGGACTGGACCGAGCTCAACAACCTGAGCGGGAAGGTCAACTATCAGCTCAACTCGGCGAACCGGTTCCAGTTCCTGGTCAACTTCGCGGACAAGGTGCGGAACGCGCGCGGCGCCAGCGCGACGCGGCCGCCCGAGACGGTCTACGTCCAGTCCTCCAATCAGTCGTTCATGGGCGTGCCGACCTACAACCTGAAGCACACGTGGGTGCTGAACGACAGGCTCGTCTTCGACAACGGGTTCAACCACACCAACGGCGGCTTCATGCTGGACTTTCCGGATCCCGCGCGTCAGGAGAACCTCCAGCCGCTGTTCAACGACGTCACCGACGGGTGGAGCCGGTCGTTCGATCGCCAGATCGAGGGACCACGCCCGACCACCGAGCTGAAGACCGACAGCAGCTACTTCTGGTCGAACCTCCTGGGTGGAGACCATCAGGTGAAATTCGGCGCCAGGTACAAGATGTGGAAGACGGGCAGCGGGGATCAGAATGGCGGCGACGCGGTCGCGCAGTTCGACGATCTCGACGGCGAAAGCAGCACCTCGTGCACGACCGCGAACCGCACGACGAACTGCTACGGCAACAGCTTGAGCCCCGAGCTGGTGCGCATCTTCCGCGACGGCAACACCCTGAGCAAGTCGTGGACCTACGGCGCGTACATCCAGGACAACTACAGCCGCGGCCGCCTGCGCCTCAACATGGGCCTGCGGTACGACTTCCAGGACGGCAAGACGCTCGGCACGTGCGTGCCGGCGTCGACGTTCGCGCCCGACATCCTTCCGCCGTTCTGCTGGAATGGCGCGGATGCCACGTCACCCTTCAAGGACTGGGCTCCGCGGCTGGCGGCGACCTATGACCTCTTCGGGACCGGCAGGACCGTGCTCAAGGGGTCGTATGCGCTGTTCTTCGATCAGGGCGAGCTCATCACGAACCTCGGCGGGAACCCGGCCGGCGAGGTCGAGCTGCGGGCTCCGTGGAACGACGCGAACGGCGACACGTTCGTGCAGCCCGAGGAAGTCGACTTCACGCGACTGACGCTGCAGTCCGGCAACTTCGATTTGTCCACCGGCCAGCCGCGCAACGTGACCAGCCCGAACATCGTCGATGCCAACGTGTGGAACGGCCGGACGACGGAGATCATCGGGACGATCAGCCACGAGCTGTTCGCGAACTTCGGCCTGGACCTGTCCTACATCTACCGCAAGGACGATCACGACACGTTCGTGCACCGGATCGGCGAAACCGCGGACATGTGGGTACGCCGCGAGTGGATCCCGACGCCGGCGCAGGCCGACGCGCTGCCGGCCGGTGTCGGACCAATCCCGTTCTATTACTATGAGATCGCTCCGGGCGTGGTGCGGCCTGCGAACGTCACGCACACGCAGCGGTCGGATGAATACGCCGTCTATCGCGGCTGGGAGATCTCGGCGCGGAAGCGCATGAGCAACCGCTGGCAGATGAACGCGTCGTTCACCTGGAACGATCGGCGCCTCTACAACGTCACGGGCAGCGGCGTCGCCAACAACCAGCCGGACTTCGACCTCACCAACGCCAACTTCGTCGAGGGCTTCAATCCCCAGATCCGATACCTGGTGAAGTTCAGCGGCGCCGTGCAGCTGCCGGGCGGGTTCACGCTCGCGCAGAACACGAACATCCAGGAAGGCAACAACCGGGTGGTCACGTTCAACGCGCCGATCTGCCGATCGGGTGGCGTCACGACGACGGGCGCGACGGCTCCGTGCCTCGACGGAGCGACGAACCCGACGGTCGGCCTGCGCGTCGAGCCGACGGGCGAAACGCACCTCCCTGCGCTGGCGATGACGGACCTTTCGCTGAGCAAGCAGTTCCGGCTCGCGCGGGGCCGATCGGTCTCGGTCGAGACCACGTTGTTCAACCTGTTCAACGTGAACACGATCCGCGGGTACTCGAGCAACAACCTGAGCAACTCGACGTTCACGCGCGTCTCGCAGATTGTGCCGCCGCGCGTGTTGCGGGTGTTCGCGCGTTTGCAGTTCTAGGACCCACGTTGCAGAATGCGGGGGGTAGGGGCGGGCTTTAGCCCGCCCGGGCCGGGGCTGACGCCCCGGCCGCTCGCCGGCTCGCTGGCCGGCCCCCGACTTCTGCGATGCCTGTCACGCACCCGAGCCCGCCGGCTTTCAGCCGCCGGGCTTTTTTCCCATCATGAGCCGGCGCCGCCGCGCGAAGACGCGCGCGCCCGCGCAATCCGCCGCTCGCACGCCCGCGAGCCCTGGCGCGCTTCCGGTCTACGGCGCGGTGTTTCTCGTCGCGTTCGCCGTTCGGCTCGCGGTCGCGATAGGGCTGTCGGACCTGCCGCTCGCGCGGATGCCGGAGCTCGACTCGAGCCAGTACCTCGCGTGGGCCGGGTGGATCGCTGACGGCAATCACGCCTGGCCACAGCCGACGATCCAGGGACCCGCCTATCCGTATTTCCTCGCCGCGCTGATGTGGCTCACCGGCGGTTCGCTCGTCGCGGTCGCCGCGTGGCAGGGCGCGCTGGGCGCCCTCTCGTGCGTCATCACGGCCGCGCTCGCATCGCGGTGGTTTGGAAGGAGGGCGGGTCTTGCCGCGGGGCTCCTCCAGGCCGTGCAGGGACCGCTTGCGTTCGTCGAGACGTCGCTCTACTGCGAAGGCCTGCTCATCTTCTTCATGCTGTTGTCGATGTACGTCTTCACGACGAGGCGTGCGACCACGTCGGGGGTCGTCGCCGCGGGCGTGGTCCTGGGTGCGGCGGCGATTGTCCGCGCGACCGCACTCGTGCTGTTGCCGGTCTACGTCGGCATCCTCGCCGTCGATGCGACATCGTGGCGCCTGCGGTGGCGTCGCGTCGCCGCGCTCGCCGCCGGCACCGCGTGTCTCGTCGTCTTCGTCGCCGCCAGGAACGCCAGCGACCCGTCCGGGAGTTTCCAGCTCCAGGGATTCGCGGGACTGAATTTCTACATCGGCAATTCCCCGGCGGGGTCGGGCACGGCGACCGTGCGGCTTGGTGCGGGTTGGGAAAATCTCTGGGGTGAGGCCTCACGAGCCGGCTTGATCAGTCCCGCGTCGCAGGATCGCTACTACGTTCGAAAGACATTTGGCGAGATCGCCGGGGATCCGTGGGGTCTTGTCCGGGTGCTTGGCTCGAAAGCGATGTGGTCCGTTCAGGCCGACGAGATCAGGGACAGCTTGAGCGTTCATTTCTTCGCGGAGTCAGTCCCGCTCCTGCGATGGCTTCCGGGATTCGGGTTGCTTCTCTCGCTTGCGGCCGCGGGAACGCTCGTGTTGCTCCAGCGCCGTCACGCGCCCCTGGAACTGGCCTGGTGGACGGTTGCCGCCTGGGCCAGCGTCGTGCTTCTCGTCGTTGGCCTGCGGTACCGCCTTCCGCTCGTGCCGCCGGCGGCGATCCTCGGCGGACTTGGCGCGATCGCGCTCGTGGACGCGGTGCGCGCGCTCGTCTCGTCCACGTCGCGAGCACCGGGTTCAGTCCAGCCCCGGCGCGTGCTCCTTCAGCTTGGCGGTGTCGTGGTCGCGGCGGCGATCGCGTCGCACCTCTGGCGGCATGCGCCAAGTCACGCGTTGAGCGAAGAGTGGGCGATGACGGGGTCCGCGCTGAACTCGGCGCGGCGACTGAGCGAGGCCGAAGCGGCCTATCGCCGGGCGATCGCGCTGGACGATCGAAGCGCGCTCGCCTGGAAAGGGCTCGGCGTCGTCCTGTACAACGCGAACCGGCTCGAGGAAGCGCGCGACGCGCACCGGCGTGCGCTGGCGATCGACCCGCAGTTCGCCGACGCGCATCTGCGCCTGGCCTTCGTGGAGGGCCGTCTCGGGCGCCTCCACGAAGCCCTCGATCACGTGCGGCGGGCCGCCACGATCCTTCCTTATGACGTCCCGATCCGCCGTTCGCTCGGTCAGCATCTGTTCGCTACCGGCGATTATCGAGCGGCGATTCGCGAGCTCGAATGGGTTCTGGCCAGGACCCCGGCAGACGGATCTGTGTCCTCGATGCTCGCCGAGGCGCGGCGCCGAATCGGGTGACCGTCCGATCCCCACGTTCAGCCCCATAAAACCTGGGTCTTTTCGTGTGCAACGGGTTGAGGCAACCGTCGTATTGAGGAAAGGAGCCCGCAGCCGACCGAGCTACGACTATCGCTAGGAGATCCGGCCGGGAAGACACCAATGTTGGGAGCCGCAGAACAGCCGATGTTGGGAGCAGCAGAACAGCAGGCGCTCATCACGCGCCTCAACAGGATTGAAGGGCAGATTCGCGGGATCCGGCGCATGGTGCAGGAGCCCCGGCTCTGCGTCGAGATCCTGCAGCAGCTGGCCGCCGCCGAGGCGGCGCTGAACCGCATCAGCCTCGCGATCTTCAAGTATCACGTGGACAATTGCGTGTCGGACGGCGCGGCCCAGGGCGAGGCCGAGCGGCGCAAGCAGCTCAGCGAGCTGGTGGACATCTTTGACAGATTCGCGAAATAGGCCCAGGCGGGCAATCGGGTAATTGAGAAATTGACAATTGGGTAATTGAAGAATCGGTCCAATTACTCAAATTACCAATTACTCAATTACCCAATGCCCTTTAGCCCCCGCCGATCTTGATGTTCTGCATCTGCGGCAACGGCGACGCCACGTACCCTTTTCTGGCGCGAACCCGGAGCTCAGTGGTCCTCGGCCGCACTTCAATCCGCCGTACTTTTCCGTCCATCACGGTGTTGTCCGGCTGGTAGCCCATGACGTAGTAGTTGCTGGTGTCTCTGGCCACGAGGCCCAGAGCGCGTGAGACGTCGTTCAGATTTCGCACCACGAATCCGCCCGTACCGGCAGCGAGGATCTCCGCGCCGTCTTCAGCCGTGTCATGCGTGGTCACGGTGCCGGGCTCCGCGGTGACGACGTCGGTCGTGCGGCCGCCGACCCCGTCCGAGCCCCGGCCGAAGATCGTGTAGAACGTCGCGCCGCCGCGCGCCGCGATGGCGGCGATCTGCCGGATCTCGGCGCGCACCTCGTCCGTGAAGAACCCATCCGAGAGCAAGATCACCGTCTTGCGCCCGGGCACCGAGCCGAGGTTCGCTGCGACGACGTTCAGTTTCTGAATGGTCTGCGACGTCAACACGCGCGCGAACCGGACGTACTCCTTCGCCTTGTCCTCGATTCTGTTGTGCACCTGCTGCGTGCCGCCCTCGCGCTGGCATTCGGCCGGGCTGTTCGTGCACGCCTTTGCGGTCAGGTCGTCGATCAGCCGGCGATCGCCGTAGTCGATTCTGACGGCGTCGGCCTCGCTTGGAATCGCGGGAAACTCACGGAACGCCACGAGCAGATCGGCGCGCCTGTCGAAGGCGGGCGTCGCCGTGCGGATGCCCGCGAGCAGCTCGACCTTGCTCGTGGTGAGACGTCCGCGATACATCGCGCCGCCGACGTACACGCCGCCGACGTCGCCATCTCCGAACTGCGTGGCGAGAAAGCGTTCCGCGCCGGCTTTTACGCGGGCGAGCGACTCGTTCGAGAGATGGTTTTCGTCGAACAGGAACACGAAGATGCGCCGGCCGCGGGCATCTGCCGCGGTCAATACCGGCGCCGACGCGTCGGGCGACGTCGCGCCGCCTCGCGCGTGCGTGACGAGATAGAACTGCTGAACGGACTGCCGCTTGCCGTCCTCGAACACCTCGAGGTCTTCAACGGTCAGGCCGGGCACGAATCGTCCCTCTTTGTCGAGCACGACGACGTCGACTTCAACGAGGTTCGTCGCGGCGCGGAACGTGGCTTGCGGCGCCGGTGGAGAGGTCTGTGACTGCGCGCCGGTCTGAGCCGCCGGCGTCGAGACGTTCGCCGCGATAGCGAGGCCCGCTACCGCGACCGCACCTGCGATTCGCATGGAAAATGGAAGCTCCAGACGGACAGCTTAACAGAGTGCCTGGCGGGAGGGGCCAAACGCCGAAGGCCATCGGGGCCCAAGGCCAAGTGGAACGCGAGCGCATCCCGCTACCGGTCAAAACGGGGCCCAAGGCGGCAGTGGAAGGGGTCAGTCGTGTGCAGAACTGTGTTGGGCCCATCCCCACCATCCAAACCCTTGAATCCGGTACTTCGGTTCTCCGGGGTACAATTCGTCCCACACCCGTCCTATCAATAACTTACGGCCACTTGACAGGCCCCGGAGGGGTGCGCGACATTTGCATCACAAACGCGAAAGTCCCTGTCGGCCGGAGTCCGCGCGGGAGCGGGTTCTCGGCAGGGCGTGGGAATGGAGGGAGCTAAATGACGAGACGAATAGTGCACGTGGCCCTCGTGGCCCTGTGCCTGACGGCCTTGGCCGTGCCTTCGTCCGCGCAGGTCTTTACGGGACGTGTCGACGTCACCGTGAAAGACGGCACGGGCGCGATTCTCCCCGGGGTCACCGTGGAGCTCACGGGCATGCAGACCGCCAATGCCGTGACCGACACGCGAGGTGAGGTGCATTTCCTCAACCTGGCACCCGGTCGATACGCGGTGGCCGCCAAGCTGTCCGGCTTCAACGACTACAAGAACGACAACGTGCCCGTTGGCGCGGGCTCGATTGTGTCGCTTCCGGTGACGCTCACCGTCGGCGGCGTCACGGAGAAGGTGGACGTCACGGCGCAGACGCCGGTCATCGAAGCCAAACGTCAGACGATCTCGACGAACGTGAGCCTGGACGAGCTGCAGAACATCCCGTCCTCGCGCGATCCCTGGGTGGTCCTCCAGAGCGTGCCGGGCATCATCGTCGATCGCGTGAACGTGGGCGGCGCCGAATCCGGTCAGCAGTCGGTCTACACGGCCAAGGGCGCGAGCGACGACGACAACACGTGGAACATCGACGGCATCGCGATCACGGACATGGCCGCGATCGGCTCATCGCCGACGTACTACGACTTCGACATGTTCCAGGAGATGCAGGTCACGACGGGTGGCGCGGATCCCGCGAACCCGACGCCGGGCGTGCAGCTCAACTTCGTGCTCCGCAGCGGCACCAACCGGTGGCGCGCCTCCGGCCGGTACTACTACGAGAACAACGACCTGCAGTCCGACAACGTGTCGTCGGCGCTCGCCGGCACGCTGCAGAGCTACAACCGCATCGAGTACTACAAGGATTACGGCGTGGAAGGCGGCGGACCGATCATCGCGGATCGCCTCTGGGCCTGGGGCGCGTACGGGTTTACGAATCCGGCGCTCGAGATCTACACGTACCGCGCGACCGACGCTGCTGCGCTGAACGTGTTCCGGTCGGATCCGGGCTGCAAGGGCGCGGCCCAGCAGCATCCGGCGCCCGTGCGCACGTATGCGATCACCGCGCGCGACTGCACGAAACTCGAGAACTACTCGACCAAGATCAACGGCAAGTTCACCGAGAACACGCGCGGATCGTTCACGTACTTCCGCGGGAACAAGCAGAAGTTCGGCCGCGGCGCGTCCGCGACCCATCCGGCGCCCACCACCTGGAACCAGGATGGGCCGACGGACATGTTCAAGGGTGAGCTGAGCTACACCGTGTCGAGTTCGACGTTCGTGACGGGCCGGTACGCCTTCACGGGCGGCGGGTTTTCGTTGGAGCCGGTCGGCGGCCGCAGCGCACAGACGGTCCTCGACGACGACGGCATCTGGCAGAACAGTTATCTGTTCTACCTGACCGATCGCCCGCAGCACAACGTGACGATGGATGGCAACTACTTCCGCGGCTCGCACGAGTTCAAGTTCGGGTTCGGCTACCGCAAGACGTCGGTCGCGTCCGAGAGCGGATGGCCGGGTGGGGTGCTCACGATTCACGACTGGCTACCCCGACATGCTCAGTCAGGTCACGCGAGATACACTGATCAAGTCCAACACGGTGTACTGGAGCGCTTTCCTCGGCGACCAGATCAGCAGCGACCGATGGACGTTCAACCTCGGTCGTGCGGTGGGATCGGCAGATTGCCAACCTGGAAGGGTCCTCGGTGCCCGCCAATGATCTCTCGCCGCTGCTGCCGGCGCTGACGGCCTCGGCGCAGGATTCAGTCGTCACATACAACTCGTTCACCCCGCGTCTTGGCGTGACGTATGCCCTCAACGAGTCGCGCAAGACGATCGCGCGTGCCAGCTACGCCATATTCGCGTCGCAGCTCAACTCGACGCGCGGGACGGTCGTGTCGCAGATTCCTGCGACGGGCGTTGGATCCGGCTACGTGTACTACCTCTCACGCGACCTGAACGGCAACCGCATCAGCGATCCGAACGAGTTCGGCGCGTTCGACGGCGTGGTCGGCTTCGATCCGGACAACCCGCTCGGCGGAAACCCGGACCGTGTTGGCGACTACAAGACGCCGAAGACGCACGAAGTCGTTCTGGGTATGGAGCACGAGCTCCGGCCGAATTTCGGAATAAGCGCAAACATGACGTGGCGCAAGTACACGGACTTCAACTGGACGCAGTATGCTGGCGTGACCGGCTCCGACTACCTCCTGACCAGCAGGCTGACCGGCAATCAGGTGCCGATCGGTCCGTTCGACGTGCCGATTTACAAGGTCGATCCTGCGGCGGTGCCTGACGACTTCGGCCGCATCCATGAGGTCCGCGACGGGTACAGCCAGCGATACCTTGGATTTGAGCTGGCGGCGACCAAGCGCATGTCCAACAACTGGATGATGCGCATCGGGTATTCCACCAACCGGCACCAGGAGTACTTCGACAGCATCGATGCGATGGCCGATCCAACGCCGACTCTGCCGTCCGCGTCGCTGCCGCTGAATGGTCCGAACAAGGACGGCGGCCTGGTCGTGCTGCCGACCTCCGGCAGCGGCAAGGGAAACATCTACCTGGCCGCGCCGAAGTACCAGTACATCATGAACGCGGCCTACCAGGCGAAGTGGAACATCACGGTCGGGATGAACTACATCTTCCGGCAGGGGTACGCGCTTCCGTACTACCAGGGCACCGTGCCCGCCACGGTCGATGACCTCGCGGGGCAGGGCAAGAGCGTTCTGCTCGTGCCGGATGTCGACGACTACCGGTTGCCGAACGTGCATTCGCTGGACGGCCGTCTCGGCTGGGCGTGGAGATATAAGGGTCGCTACGGCGTGAACTTCGACCTCGATATCTTCAACATGTTCAACAACAGCACGGTGCTTGGCCGGCAGCTCAACACGTCCGGGACCGGATTCAATCAGGCCCGGGAGATCATGAACCCGCGCATCTTCCGGCTGGGTGCCCGCTTCAACTTCTAAGGCGCCTGAACACACACGAAAGGGGCGTCGCCGAAAGGCGACGCCCCTTTTTTTATTGGCGCCAGTTCAAGACCGAAATCGCCGCTTTCGCCTTGTCCGCGTACGGCCCGCCCATCTCCACGCATTTCGTGAACGCTGCAATGGCGTTTCTCCGATCGCGATCGGCCAGGCTTCGGGCCGCGACGGGATCCTGGCCGGCGGCTTTCAGCATGCGCAGATACCGGAGTTCGTAGGTCCGGCCGAGGTTGTAGTACCCAACCGCGTCGCCCGGCGCAACCGCGGTTGCCTTGTTGAACGCCTCGAGCGCGTCGTCGTAGGCCCCACGGCCCACGAGGGTGACGCCAACCGCATTGTGGGTTTCGGCGTCGTCGGGCCAGCGGCGCGCGGCCTCCCGGAGGACGGCAAGCGAGTCGTCCGAGCGTTCGAGCCGCCGGAACGCGTCGGCCAGATCGAAATATACGGGTTCGAACTCGGGTCTCGCGCGCCGAACGCGTTCCCACGCGGCCACCGACGCGTCGAAGTGATCGAGCGCGAATTCGGCGAGGCCGAGCGCGTAGTCCACCCAGACGCCGGCGCCTGCGCCGGCGGCCTGGGAAAGACGTTCCCGCGCGGCCTCGACCTTGCCGGCTGCATACAGGTCCCAGCCCTCCCGGGCCAGCCGCGCGGCAGCATCCGAGGCCGACGGGCTCGCCGTTGTGGCGCTTTCCGTGAGGGCCGCGACATGCGCGGGACCATCGGGCCGCAGCCTGAGGCGGGCCTCGGCACTTGTTGTGGCAGCAGCCGCCGGGACGGTCCCGGCGCCGCCTGCCGCTGAAGGCAGCGTGGTTGGCGGCGGAGAGGCCGGCACCTCTGATGGTCGCGACGGTGGTGCGGCCCCGCCTGTTGGCGCCAGCGCGGGACTGGACGGCGCCGTCGCAGGCGGCGAGACCTTCGCCGCCAGATATCCCCGGCGCGCGCGGACCGTCACACCGGGTCTCCGCACCCGCACGTCGATCGTCCTGTACGAGTCGTCGAACGGCTCCTGCGGCGAGTAGCCCAGCAGGTAGTACGTCCCTGCCTCGGCCCCGATCGCATCCAGGGCCGGCCGCAGGTCGTTCCGGCCGCGAACGCGCATGCCGCCGGTGTCGAGGGCCAACGTTGTCAGCACATCCGCGTTTTCATCGAAGCCGAGGTTCGCGCCGAAGTCAGTCGTGCCGACGACCGGCGCCTCGCTGAGCAGGCCCTGCTGCCGAAGGTCGCTGCCGAGGCCTCTGGCGTCGAGCGTGGAAATGCGCACGCGATGTCGCGCGGACTGGCCGGCGATGTCCTTGACCCGGTCCTGGAAATCGCCGGTGTAGAACCCTTCCGAGAAGAGCACCACCTGCTTGGGCCCGGGAAACTTTCCCAATCCCCGCGCGAGCGTCAGCATCGTGTCGAGCGCAATCTGTGCGTCCCGGGCCGACTCGGAGGCGATTTGACGGCCTTTCTGCTCGACCTCCGACTCGACGGCGAAGCGCCCATTCCCGGCGCAATCGCCGGGCCGCTCGGCGCAGGCGCGTTCGACGGCCGCGTCCCGAATCTTCTCTTCGTTCCGCGCGATGCGCGCCGCTTCCTCTTCGGTCAGGATGCGCGGCCAGATGCGCATCTCGCTGTAGCGAGAGAGGTTCGGCGGCCCGATGCCGTCCAGTTGATCGAGGAGCGTCTTCTTGTCGCTTTCGATCCGGTTGCCGAGCATGGTGCCGTTCACGACCAGGCCGGCGAGATCGATCGGCCGCAAGCCGTCGGCGAGAAAGCTGCGGACCGCGGAGCGCGTCCGGTCCAAGCCGGCAGCCGAGAGATGCGCCATGTCGAAGATGAAGATGAAGACACGCGGCTGCAACGGCCGGCGCGGAACCGCGTCCCCGACCGCCGGATCGGTGGAAGCCGGAGGGCCCGAAGCGGCGCCTGGGGTTTTGAGCAGCGCCGGATCGGCCGTGACGAGGAAGATCGTGTCGATTCGCTGCGTCTGACCGCGCTCGCGAATGTCGAAATCAGCCGCGGTGAGGTCGGTCACCGGTTTGCCGTTCCTGTCTATGACGGTGACGTCAACCTCGACGAGATCGACCGCGGTGCGAAATGGGGTTTGCTGTTGCGCTGGCTGCGCGGAAAACATGAAGAGCGTGAAGGACGTGAAGACCATGAAGAAAAGCTTCACGATGCCACCTCACGCGCTTTTCTTCATGCACTTCACAGCCTTTATTTCCTTCATGAGTTTCTTACTTTACCTCAGCGATGATCATCGCGTACTTGTTCTTGCCGCGCGTCTCCAGATACGCCATTCGGGCTCCGTCTTCGGTCCACGCAGGCAGGACGACGCCCTTCGTGCTTTCGATCTGCTGCTTCTTGCCCTCGCGGTCCATGATCACCAGCTTGCCGCCGCCCTTCTCCGCGAAGGCGATCAGGCCGCTGCTCTTCGGGCCCCAGCTGAACGTCAGACCGGGCTGAATCCGGTGATCGATCCACTCGCCGATCGTCTCGCCCTTGAGCGTGAACGTGTAGACGTCGTGGAACTGCATCCCGCGCGACGCGTTGACCGCGGCGCCGCTCGCGAGACCCGTGGTGTCCGATGTGCCGCCGCGTGCGAGATCGCCGCCCATCGGAGTGGCGACGCCTGTTTCGGCGCGCTTGCGGTCTTGAGAGACGGTGATCGACAGCGTCGGCTCGCCCGGCGCCGAGCGATCGGATTTCCAGGTCCAGTAGGTCTCGACCCATGGCGGTGCGGCCTCGACGGACTTCATGGCTCCCGTTGCGACCTGCATGACGTAGTGAAACGCCTGCTTGATCTTGGCGTCAGGGGTCGGCTCGTACGTCATCAGGTACAGCTCATTCCGATCCGGCGACCACGCGAGTCTTTCCAGCTTCGAGCCCTTCACCCCGTTTTTCCCAAGCTCGAACTGGTGCGTGACCGAGGGCGTGAGACGAATGGCGTCCACCGACGGCATGGATTGAGATTGATATTGAAGCGGGCCGAGCACCACCAACAGCAACGTCAGGAACATCGTCAAGCTCCTAAATCTATTTCTTCACTTCGGCCAGCATCGCCTGCAATTCCGGCGAGGCCGGCAATTCTCGCAGCCCCCACTCGAGCGCCTGCACGGCAAGCGCGCTTTGGCCGAGGTCCCGGTAGGTTGAGGCGAGCGCGAGGTAGGCCGGGACCATCCCGGGTTCGACGTGCGCGGCACTTCGAAACGCGCTGATGGCGCCGGGGCCGTCTCCACTCGCCCGTCTGGCCCAACCGAGCACGAAGGCCAGCGCCGCATCGTCTCGATGCGCGTCGAACTGCGCGCCAAGCGTGGTCGCCGCCGCGGCATACTGCTCGCGGCCGAGGTCGGCGAGGCCCCGCGCGCAGGCGGCCTCGAAATCGGCGGCTGGCGCGGCTGACGCCGCGTCCAGGGCGGCCCCCCAGTTACGCCGGTCGATATGCGCGGCGGCCTGACGCACTTCGGTTCGCTGGCTCGCCGCCAGTCGTTGGACGAGTCGGCGGCCGATCTGGCCGAAGACCACCTCGCTGGGACGCTGTTCGAGCCGTGGCGAAGCGGTCTCGGTCTCCGGCGCAGAACCAAGCACGACGTCCACCGGCCGCTGCAGCGTCGCCACAACCTCAGCGCCGGAACGAATGACCAGGCGGGCGATGTACGCGCCCGGAGCCAGTCCATCGAGCGGCAGCGATACGAGCACGTCTCGACGGGCACCGCTCAACGTCTCGATGACTGGACCGACGACGGTGGCCGTCCCGCGCGCCGTTGTGGGGCCATTTTCGCCAGCGGCGATCGGTAACAGTTCCAGGCGCCCGGTGACCTGCTGCAGCTTGTCCGCGGTCCGGGCATACACCCGTGCCGTGCCGGTCAACGGGATTTCGGTGTACGCGCGCGTGCGTACGGGGAATGGCTCGCCCGGCGACGGCAGCACCAGGTCGCTCACGGCGACATCGAAGCCCGAAAGCGCTCGCACCGTGAATCGGCGATCGGCGCTGCCGATGACCCCACCGGGCTCCCGGACGACGCACCGCATCATGTAGTCGCCTGCCGGGAGGTCGAATGCGACACGCCAGTGTGACGCGCCCGTTGAAAACCCGCCTTCGGCTCGAGCCGGCAGCGCGATGCGCTCGCTGCCGCTGGCGACGTCGCGGCCCGTGCGGCTCTCGCGCACCAGAAACACGACGTCCGCACTGTCGTCACCGGTCGACCCGGCACCGGAACCTGCGGGCGAAACCGGCAGTTCGGCGACGAGGCTGACGGCCACGCGCTGGAGTCCAGCCGTCGTCGACTGGCCGACATACGTCGTGTAGTCCACTTTCAGTCCCTGCTGAGTGAACGGTGCGAAGAGGGCGGCGTCGATGGCACGACGTCGATCCGCGGGCCTCGCGGCGGCACCGACCGCATAGCCCGTACGCGAGATCGCCCGCGCGCCGGGGCGGGCGATCCGCATTTTCACTCGCCGATAGGGACTGTCACCGACGTCGGGAGACGCAGGCTCGAAGCCGATCAGGTAGTAGCTGGCGTCGTCAGGCAAAAGTGTCGCGAACGCCGAGTCGAGCCTGGTGCCGGCGTCCTTGATCAGCGCCCCGCTCGTTTCGGCCGCGAGGCTGCCGAGCGGCTCGATGCGGTTCTGGATTTCGGCGCTGTCTGCGGCGGCGGAGCTCTCAGCCGCTGCCAGATCGATGCGCCGGTTGAGATCGAACGCGTAGATGCCGGAGTAGGTCTCGGCGGCGGCCGCCGCGACGTCTTCGAGCTCGCGCGCGACGTTGGCGCCGTAAAAGCCCTCCGAGAAGAGCAGGACCGTTTTCCGTCCGTCGATGCCGCGAAGGCCGCGCAACACGTCGCTCATCATCAGCAGGAACCGCCGGGCGTCCGCATCCGCGCGGGTGACGATCGATTGGGCGTTTTCCTGAATCAGCCGGCGGAGAACCGCCTGATCTTCGGCGAATCGCTGGACCCGGTCACTGCCGGACGCGCCGCCCGTCGGATTCGCGTCGGCGGTATTGACAGTCGTGAATTTCGCAAGCACCTGCTCGTTTCCGCGAGTGATCTCGTAGGCTTCGGCAACCGTCATGTCGGTGACCGCACCGCTCGCGCGGCGTTCGAGGCCGCCACGCACGAGACCGAGCTGCTGACGCGCGACCAGGAAGTTGTTGGTAAAGGGCTGCGTCGGACCGGGTCCAGGCAGGCCGTAGATCGCGACCCGGTCGTGGAGGCGGACGTGCTCGCGCAGAAACGCCGCGGCAGCCTGGCGGACCGGCTGTTCTGCGCCGGACCGGATGTGGTCCTGATCGAAGATGAGCACGAAGAGCTGGCCCTGCGGGGCGCCCTGATTCGTCGAGACCTCGGACACGATCGTTCGCTGCGCCGACTCGACGTAGGACTCGGTCGAGCTTCCCACCCGCTGGAACAGGACGATCGGGCGCTCGACGCCGCCCTCGGTCAGCTCGATCTCATCAGGCCGCAAATTGGTGATCGGCACGCCCGATCCGTCCACCACGCGAACATCGAGCCGAACCAGCCGTACGCCGGAGCGGAACACCGGCCGATCGGATGGCTGCGCCTGCTGCGCCTGGACCGACGCGACGAGGACGCTCGTGACGGCGAGCACCACAAGGACTCGGACGTTCATGTTGAAGGGCTACGCCCTCATTTTAGCGCCGGTTCGCATCTCGATCGACGTAATCGCATCGATCGCCGGAAGGCCTTCCCGGCCGCCGCACGGCTGATCCGGCCCCCATGGGGACGTTTGCGCCAGGGGCACGGGAGGGATGCGATCGGCCACCGAGCCGGCGGCCGAGCGCAGCCCCTGTCCCCGCCGCAGACAAGCAGCGGATTCGAGATCGGGCGTTTTCGAGATGGCGTAGCGTGTTCCGTCGCCCGACCTTTGCGAGCGCCGCGAGGCAGGCCCTTGTGCCTCGCCGTCGCTTCACGCGCAGGCGGCCGAATGCATGCCCTGCCTTGCCGGCAAGCGGCGAGCGGGATGGGCGTCTCGGAACACGCTACGCCATCTCGAAAACGGAATAGAGCCGGTGCCGGCTTATCGTCCGAGCAGCTTTCGCACGTGGGCCAGATCGTTCGCGTACAGGGCTGGAGGCGCGCTCGCCAGGTACCGATCGCCGAACTGTCGGGCCTCGTCGATCCGTCCCTCGGCCAGAAGCTCGATGGTGAGGTTGTAGAGCGCGTCGAACTCGGTGGGCTCGAGCTGGACGGCGCGCGTCCACGCCTCCACCGCCTCCGGCCCGCGCCCCGTCTTGACCAGCACCACGCCGAGCGTCGTCAGCGCGCCCGACAGGGTCGGGTCGATGCGAAGCGCCTCGCGCAACGAGGTTTCGGCCGCCTTGACATCGCCCGCCCGCAGGTGGAGCGTGCCGATGTTCTGATGGGCCAATCCGCTGGTCGCATCGAACTCGAGGGCGCGACGGAAGAGACGCATCGCATCGGCCGGGCGGCCCGAGTGCGCGTACGCGATGCCAAGGGCGTTCAGGACCTCGGTGTCGTCCTGCGGGAGAGTTTCGAGCAGCGGGACGGCCTTCGCGGCCGCGCCGACCTCCGCGAGATAGGTGCCCAGCTTGACCTGGATGTCGCGCTGCGTCACGCCGTTCTTGAGCGCCGCTTCGAGCGTCGCGATCGCCTGCCCGGGTCGGCCAGCCTGCCATAACACGAACGCCATGTTGCGGTAGGCGTCGGCCGTGTCCGGCCGGCGCGCGATGACCTGCTGGAAGAGGGTGACGGCGTCGGCAGGATGGCCCGCCTGGAACCGCTCGCGCGCGCGATGGAGCATCTGGTCGAGGTCGATCAGCCGTTTCGGATCGTCCTGTTCTGTGTACTTGTCGCGTGCTGGTGCAGGGCTGCCTCCTGTATAGCCAAGCGCCCGCAGCCGCTCGCGCGTGCCGGCTGTTTCCTCGGCGGGCCGGTTGGGCGGCGCCACGTTGAACCCGTGGAGGACACGCTGGAGCACCGGTGAACGGTCGGCGCGCACAGCTGCGACGTTCTGCAGCTCGCCCTTGTCGGCAGCGAGGTCGTAGAGCTCGGGAATCGGCAGGTCGATGTATTTCTCGCGGGCGACGAGGACGCCGCGCAGCGGCGCCCACCCCCGCGCGAGCACCGGCATCATCGACTCGAAGTACGAGGGACGATCGTTCCCGTCGCCGCGCGCGATGACATCGACGAGCGACGCGCCGGGCAGGTCGCCGGCTGTGGGCGCGCCGACCGCGTCGAGCACCGTCGGCACGATGTCGACATGCCGGGCCGGGCTCGTGATGGTGACGCCGCGGCGTTCCGGTAGTCCCGGCCCAATTTCCGCGATCACCAGCGGCACGTGCAGCGTCGACTCGTAGGCGAAGATGCCGTGCGTCATCTCGCCATGTTCGCCGAGGCCTTCGCCGTGGTCGGCCGTCACAACCACGAGCGTTGGACGGGACAGTTGAGGGAGCCGATCAAGGAGCGGACTCAGAGCGAAGTCGGTCCACGCGACCTCGGCCGCATACGCGTCGGACGGATACTTCGCCTGCCAGTCCGGTGGGGCCTTGTAAGGAGCGTGCGGATCGAAGACGTGCACCCAGGCGAACCACTTGCCGTTCTGGCGGCCGATCCAGTCGAGTGCCGACGCAACCGTTTCATCGGCGCGCCGCTCGGGCACGACGAGCTCCGTGGTCTTGCCGACTTCGCTGACGCGATCGTCGTACGTGCCGAATCCCGCGTTGAGCCCGTACCGCTGGTCGAGGGGATAGGCGCTCACGAACGCGCCGGTCGCGAAATCGAGTGCCTTCAGACGGGAGGCAAGCGTCGTCTCACCGGAACGCACCCGGAAGCCGCTGTTGTCACGGATGCCGTGCTCGTACGGATAGCGGCCCGTGAGAATCGACGCATGCGACGGCAGCGTGAGCACCGCGTGAGCATGCGCAAACCCGAACCGCGCGCCGTGCGCCGCAAGGCCGTCGAGATGGGGCGTCGCGGCGCGCCCACCGGACGATCCGAGCGCATCGCCCCGCAGCGTGTCGATGGTGATGACGAGCAGGTTGCGGTCCGCGCGGACAGCCACGGCGAACGCCGGGGTGCGGAGCCACCACCACGCCAGGAGGCCGGCCGCCGCGACCGCCAGCAGTGCCGCGGCGTACGCCAGCCCGCCCGTTCGGGTCGCCCACCCACGGGCCGTCATCCCCCGAACCTCTTGCGCGCCTCGGCCCGGACGGCGGCGGCACGATCGGGCCGGCCGAACATGGTCCAGAGCGACTCCGCGCGCTCGTACGCGGCCGGATTCGGCGAGACGCGCAGCATGTCCTCGATGACCCGCCCGGCATCGTCCGGCCGATTCATCGCTTGAAACAGCATCGCCAGACCGGCGCGAGCCCGCGTGTTCTGCGGGTAGAGACGCAGCTCCTGGATGAAGTACGGTTGGGCTTCCTCGTAACGGTTCAGTCGCGCCAACGAGTCGCCGATGAAGAAATGCAAATCGCTCGGCTGCGTGGTCCGGCGTGCGTAACCCTCGCGCGCCTGCGAGAGGAGCGGCAGGGCTTCGGCGTATCGCTTCTGGTTGTACGCGATCATCCCTCGAACAAATAGTGGGAAGGGCAGCGACGGATCGGCCTCCGCCGCCAGGTCAGCCTGGCGAAGGGCTTCGTCGAACTCGCCGCGCATGATTGCGATGTTGGCGAGCGCCTGGCGGGCGCCGGCGGGCGAGCTCGTGAGCGCCAGTTCCGCGTGCTTCCATGCCTCGTCCAGCCGGTTCATCGACAGGAGCAAGGACGAGGCGCCGAGCAGCGCACCTGCGTCGTCCGGCTTTCGGCGGATGGCTTCGCGATAGGCCGCATACGCCTCCGTGGCGCGGCCCAGACGGATGTTCGTCGCCGCATAGTGAATCCACGCGTCGACCATGTCCGGATTGTCGGCGAGCACTTTCTTCAGAACCCGAACACCCTCGTCGTACTTCCGGGCGTTGATGAGATCGACGGCCTCGCGGTACATCACGAGCGTCCCGACCTTGTCCTTCGGGTCGGGAAGGGCGTCGCCCGAGGTGCCGGCCGGTACGGGCGCGCGCGTGCCGACGTAGCCCAGCGCCGCCAGCCGCTCCCGGTCTTCAGCTGACACGGAACCCGGCGCGTCCACCGGACGGCCGACGACCATCGCGTCGAGTCCTGATCGCAAGGCCGCGGCCGGCTGGGCTCGCGCGTCTATGAGGTTCTCGCGCTCTCGCGGGTCGCGCTCGAGGTCGTACAGCTCGGGTCTCGGCGCCTTGATGAACTTGTAGCGGCCGTCGACGAGCGTCGTGAGCTCGCTCCAGCCAAAGTGATAACGCGGGTAGAGCGCTTCGGCGTAGATGCCTTGTGCGGCGATCTCGCCGCGGCCCGTGAGGAGCGGCTGCAGGCTGCGACCCCGCAGGCCTGCAGGCGGCGCGAGTCCTGCCAGCCCGGCGAGCGTCGGCAGGAGGTCGATGTGCTGGACGAGGCTGGCGGTGCGGCTCCCGCCACGCCGCTGATTCGGGAGCTTGATTGCCAGCGGAACGCGGATCGTCTCCTCGTAGACGAACAGCCCGTGTTCTTTCTCACCGTGATCGTCGAGTCCCTCGCCGTGATCGGCCGTGAAGACTATCGTCGCACTGTCGTACCACTGTCGTTGACGAATCACGCCAAGCAGTTGGCCGACAATCTCGTCCGCGTAGGCGACCTCGCCGTCGTAGGCGTCAGACATGGCGAACTTTGCCGGCGCCGTGTAGGGCGCATGCGGCTCGTAGATGTGGAAAAACAGGAGGAACCGACCGTCGGCCAGCGTGTTGAGCCACTTGGTGGCGACCGCCAGCGTCGCCGGGCCCGGCCGCAGGATCTCGGCGGGTGCCTGCTCGGCCCCGGCCTGTGGCAGGGTCGCATCATAGACCTCAAACCCTTGCGCCACACCAGTTTCCGGCCTCAGCACGAACGCCGACGCGAATCCCGCAGTCCGGTAGCCGGCTGACCGGAAGACCGACGCGAGCGTTGTGCTTCCGGCCGGCAGCGTGAAGCCGAGGTTGTCGCGGACCTTGTGCTCGAAGGGCAGCAGGCCGGTGAACATCGATGCGTGCGACGGCAGCGTCTGAGGCGCATGCGCGTAGGCGCGATCGAAGACGATCGCGTCCTTCGCGAACGCGTCGAGCGACGGCGTCCGGCCCTTGGTGTACCCGTACACCGGCAATCGATCCGCGCGAAGCGTGTCAATCGAGATCAGGATGAAGGGCCCGGCTGGACTTCCGCCGCGCGTCCACCACCAGAGCCCGCCCGCCAGCCCGACAACGAGCAGGGCGAGACCCGACCACAGTGTGCGCCGGCCCCGCCGTGGCGAGACGGGCGTTCGTGCACGCGATCTGGCGTGGGAGGTGCGCGGCGGTCTGGCCATTCAGGCGCGCGAACAGTGCGGACACGGCCAGTATAATCCAGGCAGAAATGCCAACGTTCGGCGGGAGGTTCGCAGCGGCCGCGTGCGCGATCGGGCTCGGGGGCGTGTGCGTGCTCCGATTCGTCTTCTGTCTTCAGCGCTCGCGGGGACCCCACTCCCACTCCTTGCGCTCCAGCGCTACGGCGGACTCGTCATCCTCTTCTCTGACACTGTCCCCCCCAGCGTTCTGGCTTCCAGGCTCCACGCGGGCCGCAGGCGCCCCTCCGCCCATCTCAATCGACTGGTTTCGATCAATCCCGCCTGGCCCGCCTCGATGACGTCATCGCCGAGGCCATCAAGGACCGCAAGCTCCCCGGCGCGGTTATCGTCGTCGGCCGGGGCGACACGATCGTGTTGCGTAAGGCCTACGGCGATCGCGCGGTCGTGCCCGCTCGCGAGCCGATGACACTCGACACGATCTTCGACGTCGCGTCGCTCACGAAAGTCGTCGCGACGACGCCGGCGGTGATGATGCTGGTGGAGGAAGGGAAGGTGCGGCTCACCGACCCGGTCGCCGCGTTCATTCCGGATTTCGCGAAGTACGGGAAGGATCGTGTCACGGTGCGCGACCTTCTGACGCACATGTCGGGCCTCAGACCGGACGTGGATGTCAGCTTCGACTGGCGCGGCTACGACGAAGCGATTCGCCTCGCCACGGAAGAAGTGCTGACCGCGCCGCCGGGCCGCCGCTTCGTCTACAGCGACATCAACTATTTCCTGCTTGCCGAGATCGTCCGCCGCGTGAGCAAGCAGCCGTTCGAGGAGTTCGTCCGCCAGCGCGTGTTTCTGCCGCTCGGGATGAAGGAGACCACGTTCAACCCGCCGGCGTCGATGATCGCGCGCATCGCGCCGACCGAGCCGTGCACGCCGTTCGGATATCCGTGCCAGCCTGCCGTGAGCGGAGTCGAACGGGGGCCCGAGATGAAGATGCTGCGCGGCATCGTGCACGATCCGACCGCGCGGCGGATGGGAGGCGTCGCCGGGCACGCGGGGCTCTTCAGCACCGCGGCGGACCTCGCGCTCTACAGCCGCATGCTGCTTGGCAGCGGCGCGGTCAACGGCTCGCGCATCCTGGCGCCGCTGACCGTCAGCCGGATGACGTCTGCGGCGACGCCGGCCGGCGAGCCGAATGTCCGCGGCTTCGGCTGGGACATCGATTCGTCCTATTCGGTGAACCGCGGCGAATTCCTGCCGCTCGGATCGTTCGGCCACACGGGATTCACGGGGACCTCGATCTGGATCGACCCGGCAAGCCGCGTGTTCGTGATCTTTCTCTCGAACCGGCTCCATCCGGACGGATCGGGCGACGTCACGCCGCTTCGCGCGCGAGTGGCGACAGTTGTCGCCTCGTCGTTGACCGACGTCGCTGCCGAGACACTTGCCCAGACCGCCTGGACCCGGCAGTCCTTCGCTTCGCAGACTCCTGCGGTGCCGGCGCCACCCGCTCCACCCGTCCTCGCGGGCATCGACGTACTTCGCGCAGAGGGGTTCAAGGCGCTCGCCGGCAAGCGTGTGGCCCTGCTCACCAATCACACGGGGCGCGACCGGGACGGCACGGCGACGATCGATATGCTCGCCAACGCGACGAACGTGAAGCTCATCTCGCTGTTCAGCCCGGAGCACGGGATCCGAGGCCTGCTCGACGCGTCCGTCCCGTCGACGACCGACGAAAAGACGCGGCTGCCGATCCACTCGCTCTATGGTGCGACCCGACGTCCGACGGCCGAGATGCTGACCGGTGTCGAGGCGATCGTCGTCGATCTCCAGGACATCGGCACGCGCTTCTACACCTACATGACGTCAATGGCGTACGTCCTGGAAGAGGCCGCCGCGCGCAAAATCGCCGTAGTCGTGCTGGATCGCCCGAACCCGATCGGTGGTGTGCAGATCGAAGGACCGTCGCTCGACGAGTCCGCGGTCGGGTTCACCGGCTACCTGCCCGCGATGCCGATCAGGCACGGGATGACGATGGGCGAGCTCGCGCGGCTCTTCAACGCGGAGAAGAAGATCAATGCCGACCTGACCGTCGTGGTCATGAAGAACTGGCGCCGCGACGCGTGGTTCGACGAAACCGGCCTGACCTGGATCGGCCCGTCGCCAAACATGCGCAACCTCCACCAGGCCACGCTCTATCCGGGGATCGGTGCCTTCGAGTCCACGAACATCTCCGTGGGGCGGGGCACCGACACGCCGTTCGAGCACGTCGGCGCGCCCTGGATCGACGGCGTACGGCTGGCGGAGGCGTTGAACGCGCGCCAGATTCCAGGCGTGCGTTTCTATCCGGTGCGCTTCACGCCGGTCTCCAGCAAGTTCGCCAACGAGGAGTGCGGAGGCGTCTTCATGGTCATCACCGACCGGGCTTCGCTCCGCCCGGTGCGGGTCGGCGTCGAGCTCGCCTCGGCTCTGCTCAAGCTGTTCCCCGGCAAGCTCGAAATCGACGCGGCCGCGAGGCTGTTCGGCTCGACGGCCGGACTGGCGAGACTGAAAGCGGGAGACGACCCGGCGGCGATTGCGGGGAGCTGGGCGTCCGCCGAAGCGAGATGGCGGCTGCTTCGAAGCAAGTATCTGCTGTACTGAGATCGGGGTTCGTTCGTGGCCGCCGTCGTACCGACAAGTGCTTTTGAGGAGCGTGTTCTTGTCGAGAGCTTTTCTTCGCCATACCCTTGCGACCGTGGCGTACCGCGGCGGTAAAGCCGTCCGTGACGTGCCGCCTGACTTCAGTTCGTTTCGCGCCGGACCGGGATCCCGGACGGCGGGCGAAATCCTCGCGCATCTCGGCGACCTCCTGGACTGGGCTGTGTCGCTGGCCAGAGGTGAGCAGAAGTGGGAACCACGCGCGCCCCAGGAGTGGGCGGCGGATGTGAAGCGCTTTCACGAAGGGCTGGCGACCCTTGACGAGTATCTGAGCTCAGAGGCGCCGCTCGGATCCCCGGCCGAGAAGCTCTTTCAGGGCCCGATCGCAGATGCGCTCACGCACGTCGGGCAGATCGCGATGCTGCGGCGCCTCGCCGGTGGACCAGTCAAGGGCGAGAACTACCATCGCGCCGAGATTTCGATCGGCCGCGTCGGCGCCGATCAGGCAAAGGCGATCAGAGAGTTCTGATCACGCCCCACACGCAGAGAAAGAACAGCAGGGGCATCCCAGCGCCGCGAGGGTCCTCGACAGTGCCGCTCAATACGCCTGGTAGAGCATCACGTAGACGATCACCCCAGTCACCGAGACGAAAAGCCAGATTGGCAACGTCACTTTGGCGAGCCGCCTGTGGCGATCGTCGTCGCGTCGTAGCCCCCGGCGGAGCGTGATGATGGCGAGCGGCAGAACCGCGGCGGCGAGAATGACGTGCGGAATGAGAATCGCGAAATAGACGAGGCGAACGGCCCCGGTGCCGGGAAACGGCCTGGACCCGACCTGCGCGTGATAGACCACGTACGAAATCAAGAACAGCGCCGACGTGCCGAACGCCAACAACATGCAGCGCCGATGCGCCTCGATGCGGCGGTTCTTGATGAAATACCAGGCGGTGACGAGGAGAACGGTCGACGTCGCGTTCAGCGCGGCGTTCAAAGTGGGAAGATCAGAGAGAGACATCGCGCTATCGGGCTATCGCGTCATCGGCAATCGGGCGATTCGCGTAATCGGGTCATGTAAAGAGCATGCGTCACAATCCGGAACTTTCTAGATAGCGCGATTGCGCGATCATCCGATGGCGCGATCTCTCAGCTCTTCTTCCCTATGACCATCAACAACCACAACATTGGCAGATACGTGATCGACCCATAAAACAGGCTTCTCGCGCTGCGGTCGGTGCGTCTGACGGCGAAGTTCGCGGCCAGGCCGAGCTGGACCACACCGAGCAGGATCGCGCCCGCGCCGTAGGCGGGACCGGTGAGACCGATGAGGTAGGGCAGGACGCTGAAGGGAACGAGCGTGGCCGCCCAGAGCATCGCCTGGCGTCCGGTCAGGACACCATCGCGATCGACCACCGAAAGCATGGGCAGACCGGCGCGCGCGTAGTCCTCCCGATAGATCCACGCGATCGCCAGGAAGTGCGGCAGTTGCCAGAGGAACATCAGCAGGAAGAGCGCCCAGGGCGCGGGCTCCGCGACCGTGCCGCGGGCAGCCGCCCAGCCGATGAGTGGCGGCAACGCGCCCGGCACTGCGCCCACGACGGTGGCGAGTGACGTGCGCCGTTTCAGCGGCGTGTAGATGAACGCGTATGACACCAGCGTGGCGAACGCGACCAGCATCGCGGTGAGGTTCGCGGCAGCCCAGAGGATCACAAGACCGGTGATGGACAAGGCGACCGCGATCGCGCGGCCTTCGCCGGAGCCGATGCGGCCTTCGGCGACGGGACGCTGACGCGTGCGGGCCATCAGCCGATCGGTGTCCCGTTCGTCGACCTGGTTGATGGCCGCGGCGCCGCTGGCGACGAGCGCCGTGCCGAGGCACGTCACGGCAAGCGAGACGAGGTCGATGTTGCCCCTGGCGCCCAGGTAATAGCCGCCGGCGGTGGTCGCGACGACGAGCGCGTTGACGCGGACCTTGGCCAGGACCAGCAGATCCGTCAGGCGCGACCGCGGCGTCGAGAGGGCGATGGTCTCCTGTCTCATCGGGAAACTTCGAACTGAGTACGTGGAACAGCCACCGGATCATTGAACCGGATTCTGAAGGCGCGCAGCGCAAGCACCATGATGGTGCCCAGGACCGACGCGCCAACCGCGACGTGCAGCGTGTTGATCACCGGCTGCCGGCCCGTGAGGATCACGAGCGCGCCAAGTGAGACCTGGATCGAAACCAAGAGGACGAGCAGCCAGGCCGGACGGACCAGCTCCGGACGTTCGCCGTGCACGCGATGGATGTAGGCCGCGGCCATGAGCACCGCCACGGTCACGACAAGTGCGCCGACGCGATGCGCGAAATGCACGGCGATCGGGCCCGTCCAGGCCGGCGGCAGCAGCCCGCCAAATGCCAGCGGAAAGTCAGGAATCGCCAACCCCGCGCCCGTATGCCTCATCGTCGCGCCGATGAGGATCTGCAGATAGACGAGGCCGGCCAGATGCACGACGCGCCGTTGAAGCCGGCGATCGTCGGCCAGCGGACCCGCGGGAACCCGCCACGTTGGCGAGACGACGACCGCAATGGCGATCGTCAAGCAGAAGAAAACCTGCGCCAGTCCCGCGTGGCTGATCGAGATCGCATCCGGCAGGAACAGGAGCACCGTAATGCCGCCCAGGAGTCCCTGAAGAACGACGACGCCGAGCGCTGCCAAGCCGAGACGACGGACCCAGCGGCGCGGCTCGACGCGCCAGAGCCAGATCACGAGCCCGATCGTCAGCATGCCGACGGTCGTCGCGATCAGCCGATGGCCGTGCTCGTAGAAGATCCCGCCGACCATCTTGCCGAGCGGGAACGAAAACATCGAGTAACCGTAGGTCGTCGGCCAGTCCGGCACAGCCAGGCCGGATCCGGTGCTCGTCACCATGCCGCCCGCCGCGACGAGAAACAGCGTCGCGACGACGAGCAGGCGCGCATAGCGGGTGAGCCAGGGGGTGGTGTTTCCCCCTGCGGCGATGTGCCGGGTCCGCGCCGGACTGGCCGCGTCCGCAGCAGGCTGCGCGCCGTCCGCGCCGATTGACCGGACGCCTGCCATCTACTGGCCTGCTTTGAACGTGAACGCCACCGCCTGGGATCCTCGGTCGGCGATCGTGACGCGCTCCGTCTGCCGGCCGAACTTCTCGTGCCACGCCTCGATCGTGTAGGTCCCGGGCGGGATCCCCTTCAGCTCGAACTTGCCCGTATCGTTCGTCACGGCAAAGAACGGATGGGCGACGACGCCGACGTGGGCGGCCATCCAGCCGTGGACGTTGCACATGAAGCGGACCATGACTTCCGGCACGGTGAACACCTGCCGCTCGCGCATGCCCTGGAACGGCTGGCCCTTGTTGAACTCCTGGTTCTGCAGCGGCACGGCGTGCACGTTGTGGAGCGTCGCGTCGCTGTTGACGATCTCGAGCGTTTGCCCCGCGCGTACGCCGATGACCCGCGGCGTATAAATGCACCCTTTTTGATCGAGCACGACCGCTTCCGAGGGGACCGTGAAGGAGTACGCGGGGTCGAGACCGTCCTTCACATGAACGAACACGTTCTTGAGGCTGCCGTCGCCCGAGACCAGCACGGCGTCGCTCTGCGGATTCGGTCCGGCGCCCTGCACGCATTTCTGATCCGTGGCCATCCGCAGGACTTCAGCCGGAGGCGGCGTGCCCTCGAACTTCACGTGACCGGTGATCGATCCGGCGGTGGCCGCATCCACGGTTTTGCCGCCGCCGGACGGTGGCGGTGGGGGTGCCGGTGAACTACAGGCGGCGGCGAGCACCAGACCGGAGGCGACAGACAGGCGAAAGAAAGACATCATCGACTTGAAGGTGAATGCGTCCTGGACAACCGGGCGCGGAAAGACGTTCTCGTTGCTCATTATGTCCGACTTGACCGTCTTCGCGCCAGGATGCTACACGTACTAGCCAGGTTGCCGCTCCGCGGCAACCTGAACTTCGAACTTCAAACTTCGAACTTCGAACCCCGGAAATGGTCGGTTTTGTCGGGTTTGCAGTTTGAAGTTTTCAGTTCGAAGTTCCGCCGGCGTCAGCCGGCGGTCATGGCGGTATCGTCTAGGGGTCAGGACACGTGGTTCTCAGCCACGGGACCGGGGTTCGAATCCCCGTACCGCTACCATCCTTCGCTCGCGTTTGCCCAGAACACACCGCGAGCTACGGATGGCAAGCCATCCTTCGCCCATATCTCACTTGAAGGATGCCCACCGAAGCTCTCCCGATCCAAGTGAGCGAGGGTGGGCGGAGAAGGCCAGCCTAGCGAGCCACGGTCCTAGCAAGCCACGCGAAGGATGGCCCACCGTAGTTCGCCCTTGTCGGGCGAGCGAAGGTGGGTCGGCACACGTCAACCGCAGTTGTCAGGGCGATGGCGATCGGTCAACCACGGTTGTCATTCCTGCTTTCGGTCTGCATCGTGCGTTGATGATTCCCCGCACGTTACTTCGGCAGGATGATTGCGGTAACAAAACGCATGCCCAAGCTCTACGTTTACGTCCTCAAGAATCACGAGAGGCCGCCGAGGTACTACACCGGCCTGACCTCCGACATGCCGAGACGGCTCGCCGAGCACAATCAGGGCAGCTGCGCCCACACTGCGCAGTACGGCCCGTGGTCCGTCGACGTGGTCATCGAATTCGCTCATGAGCGACGCGCAGTTGCTTTCGAGCGCTATCTAAAGTCCGGGTCAGGCGTCGCGTTCGCCCAACGCCATCTGCGATAACCTGCCGAGAGCCTTGGCGAAGGCGAGGCTCGCCGAGGCGCTTCGCGCGAAGGCGGCGGTTCGCGCGGCTCGCTCGCGATCTGATTCCGGGGGCTTCGCGCACACAGACCGAAAGGCTGTCGACGCCGTCTTATAAGCTCAAGATCTCGTCGATGAAACTTGGTCTCCGAAGCGGATGGGTTGTCGTGATCGCCTACGCGAGCCTCTTCGCAGCAGCCCAGTCCTCTTCTCGCGGACCATCCCGCGGCAGTCTTCTGCTTGCAGGCGGCGTCGAACCGAACGCTGCGATCGACGCGGCCTTCGTCACTCTGGCTGGTGGGTCTGAATCGCACATCGTCCTCATTCCGACGGCCAGCCTGCCGGACACGATGCCGACTGAGATGCTGCCGGAGGTGATGGTTTTCCTCCAGCGCCGGATGAAGGAGCGCTTCGGCGTGAGCGCCGTCACTGTCCTGCACACCCACGATCGTGCCCGATCCGACAGTGACAGCTTCACTGAACCGCTTCGCCATGCGACTGGCGTATGGATGATGGGTGGCTTTCCTGAGCGCCTCGTCCACTCCTACCTGAGCACGAAGACTGAGCTGGCCATTCGCGGACTGCTCGATCGCGGCGGTGTGGTTGGTGGCGAGTCGGCCGGGGCGATGATCCAGGGGTCATGGCTCGACAGCACGGATAGTGAGTTCACACCGAAGATCCGCGCGGTCATGCAAGCTCATGCCGGAGGCGGTGGATTCGGGCTGCTAAATCGCGCCGCTGTGTTTCCACACTTCGACGCGCGCGGACCCGACGCGGCGAAAAAGGAGACTGCGGCGCACCCAGACCAACTTGCCATCGGCATCGACAACCAGACCGCGCTCATCGTCAAGGGCGATCGTGTCGAGGCCGTCGGTCTTGGCACTGTCAGCTTGTACAACGCCCTAGGGCGCGGCTCGTCAGATGTCGTCATCCTCCGGCCTGGTGAGCGCTATGATCTTGCCTCGCGCCGCAAGCGGGAGAAACAGAGAAGGTTCAGACCCCGAACCTCAGGATCACGCCGCGATGCCGACAAATTCCACGTTCTCAATGGAACACGCTTTGTCATAACCCCGTACCGCTACCAACCTTCGCCAATCGCTCGCTCCGCTCGCGGCTTCGGCTTGTCCACCGTAGCGCCGAAGGCGCGCAGGCGGATTGGCAGGCCGCGTCACGCGCGCGCGCGCGAAGGTTGTCCACCGTAGCTCGGCCTGATCAAGCGCGCGAAGGTGGGCCGAACACTGATGGTGTCGTCATGCGATCCGTCGTGGCCTTCGCCACGCTATCGCGATGGTTGCCGTCAGCGTGACTGACAGCCACTGGACGACTTGGATCGCCTCTCCAGGTTGTGCTTCGGAACGCTCGAGCAGCATTACCGCGATCAGCAGCGCAACGACAACCGATCCGACGGCGACGACGGGCCAGACGGCGCGCCACACCCGGTCGTGTGGGCGACCAATCGCGCCGCGCGTGTGAACGGCGCGCATGACCCGCGCGCGAAACTCGCCGGATGGATCGATTGGGCGCTCGTTGCGCAGCGCGTCGTCAATCTCGGATGGATTCACGTGGGTGTCTCCCCGTCGCACGGCATGTTCAGCCGCGACAACCGCCTCTTCAGCAGCGCACGTCCCCGATGCAGGCGCGCCTTGACTGTACCAGCGGGAACCCCGAGCACGCTCGCCGCATCCGCCACGTTCTGGTCAAGGAAGTAGAACAGAATCACCGCCTCCCGATATCGGCGGGGAAGGGCGCGCACCATCCGTCGGACCAGCGCTTCCCGCTGTCGAGCCTCGAGGTCCTCGAGCGGATCGTTCGAAACGACTGGACCAGCATCCTTCTCAAGCGGCAGTTCCTGCATCGCCTCGCTGCGCGTTGCGGACCTGAAGACGTTCAGCGCCACCGCGTACAGCCAGGTGGAGAACCTGGCATCACCGCGCCACTGATGAAGACGTGTGAACGCGCGTAGGAACGCCTCCTGCGCCATGTCTTCCGCCTGGCCGCGATGCCTGCAGAACCTGTAGGCCAGGGTGACCAGAGGCCGCTGCCAGCGCTCGACGATCCCCGAGAACGCCTCGGCGTCGCCCGCGAGGACGCGACGAACGTCGGCGCGGTCGGGATCGTCTGGGGCCGCCATCCTTTCAGCATGAGACAGATGGTGAGCCGAGCTGGTTGCGGCAATCTCGATCATCGGAAAGTGCAACCAATAATGCGGCCGGTATGTCACATCGAATACACGGAAAGTCACTTGACTTGACGTGGTAGGCTGCGCGCCAATCAAGGTTTTCACGAGGCGCGCGCCGACGATACCACGTCAAGTCAAGTGCTTTCCGGGATTAGAGGAGGGCATTCATGGACGCGCAAGCTGCAGCGATGCTGGGGTTGTTTGCGTTTCTGGCGGTGAGCGTGTGGGTATCGAGCCAGCGCGACCAGCGCGAGATGAAGTATCGCTACGAACTGTATCAGCGAATGGTGGAGCATCCGGGGCCGGTCGCCGAGGAGGTGCGAGCGCTGCTCGAAAGAGATGCCGAGCGTCGCCAGGCGGCCGAGATTGCGGACAAGCGCTTCGGGGGATTTGTGGTGCTCGCGGTCGGAATCGGGCTGGGGACGGCCTTGTATTTCCTCGAGCCTGGCAAGCCCGTTTATCTGTTGGGGCTCGTGCCCGGTCTGGTCGGAGTCGTGCTCCTGATAGGTGTACGAGCGCAGAAGTGAACATGCAGGCCGCTGAAATGCGCGGCCTGAGCGCGTTGCGCCGAGCACCAAGTGGGGCTGTCCGGCGACAGGACCCGCGCCTCAAGGTGTTTTGAAACGCACTCTAACCTAGGCGTCAGGTCAGCTGCTACCCTCGCTCTGCCGATAACAGGCAAAGGAGCGGGTCGGTCTTGGGACGGACATTTTGAAGGTCGGCGTTCAAAGTTCGATGTTCCGGCGGCGCCCGCCGCCGGTCCTCGCCGGCCTTGCAATTGGCCTCGCGGCGGGCGTCCTCGCGCATTTCGCCGCGATGGTGCCGATCGTCCAGTCGTTCGAAGCGCAGACCTACGATCGCCGTCTGGCCTGGACCGCGCGGCCACAGGAGGCGCGGCGCGACATCGCGATCGTCGAGATCGACGATCAATCGTTGCGCGCGCTCGAGCCACTGCTGGGCCGGTGGCCGTGGCCGCGCTTTCCGCACGCCGGCGTCATCTCCTTTCTCTCGCGCGGACCGGCGCGCGTGATCGTCTATGACATCCTGTTTCAGGAGCGGGATGTGCTCGGCCGGTACCGCGTCGGCGATCGCACGATCACCGGCGCAGAGTCGGATGCGGAGCTCGTTGCCGCGGTGCGGCGGGCGGGGAACGTCGTGCTGCTCGGCGACGCGACCACGGAAAGCCAGCTCGGGCCGCCGGCGGCGTTGCCCGGCACGATCTATCAACCCGGCGCCGGCTTCGAACCGCGGCCGTCGCTGCGCACGTCATTCCCCGAGCTGTCCGGCGTCGCCGCGACCATCGGTCACAACATCGCGCCGAAAGACGCCGACGGCGTGACGCGCGCGATGTCGCCGTTCATCGATGTGGGGGGCGTGCCGGTGCCGTCGCTGGGCACGGCGGCCGCCCTCATCGCCGAGCGTCAGCCGGCCGACGCGGTGCGTCTCGAGCCGGATGCGCTCCGCATCGGCGGCGTCCGGATGCCGCTCGTTCGCGTCGCGGTGCCCGCCGCGGCCGGCCAACCGGCGCTCGTCTCGCGTCGAGCGGTGCTCCGGTATCGCGGACCCTACGCGGAGGGCGACGCGTCGACGTATCCGATCTATTCGTTTTTCGACGTGCTGCTTTCGGAAGAGGAAGTGACGGGCGGCCGGAAGCCGCCCATCGATCCGTCGGTGTTCCGCGACAAGATCGTGGTCGTCGGCACGCGCGCGGCCGGCGCGTACGACGTCCACAAGACGGCGTTCAACGCCTCGACGCCCGGCTTGCATATGCACGCGACGCTCGCCGACAACATTCTCAGCAACCAGTTCATGACTCGCGCATCAGGTCGCGTCGATCTCGCGGTGGCGCTCGCGACGGGACTGGTCGCCGCCCTGCTCGCCGTGCTCGTGCCCGTCGCCTGGGCTACGGCCGCCGTCGTCCTCGTCGCAGTCGCGATCTCGGCGTGGCTCACGCAGCAGGTCGCAAACGGCACCTGGATGGGACTCGTGGAGCCGCTGTCGGCGGCCGGTCTCTCGCTCTTCGGCGGCGTCGCGTGGCAGTACTTCGTCGAGGGTGCCGAGAAGCGGCGGGTCAAGGCGCTCTTCGGACGTTACGTCTCGAAGGACGTCTTCAAGCAGCTGCTCGACGACCCGGCGATGGCGCAGCTCGGGGGACGACGGCGCGAGATGACGGTATTGTTCTCGGACATCCGGGGCTTCACGGCGGCGTCGGAGAAAGGCACGCCGGAGGCCGTCGTTTTGCAGCTGAACGAGTATTTCAACGAGATGGTGGAGGTGCTGTTCCGGCACCACGGAACGCTCGATAAATTCGTCGGCGACATGGTCATGGGCCTCTTCGGGGCCCCCGTGGAAGACCCCCGGCACGCCGACCACGCGGTGGCCGCGGCCCGGGACATGACGGCGGTCCTCGAGCGTTTGAACGCCAGATGGCGGGGCGAGGGCCGGCCCACGATGGACATCGGGATCGGCATCAACTCCGGTGAGATGATTGCCGGCAACATCGGGGCGAGCACGATCATGAGCTACACGGTCATCGGCGATGCCGTGAATCTCGGGTCCAGAATCGAGTCGCTCAACAAGGAGTACGGCACGCGTATCCTCATCAGCCAGGCCACGAAGGACCGGCTCACGACCTCGATCGAGACGCGCTTGATCGGGGAGGTGAAAGTGAAGGGACGCGACAAGAGCGTGGTGATTTACGAGGTGAAGAACCCATGACGAAGACGATGCTCGTGGCCGCGCTGCTGCTGGCGACGCCGGTTACCGAACAGCTCGGCCAGCTCGACAAGCTGCGGAAGGCCGCTGACAAAGTGGCCGACATGCACTTTACCGACTCGGAAGAGCGTCAGCTCGGCGCCGACATCAGCGCACAGTTGCGCGAGAAGTACGGGGTCGTGCAGGACAGAAACGTGCACAAGTACGTCACGCTGGTTGGATCGGTGCTGGCGTCGTCGAGCAGCCGGCCGGCATTGCAGTGGACCTTCATCGTGCTCGACACAGATGGCGTGAATGCGTTTGCGACGCCCGGCGGGTACATCCACATCACGCGCGGCGCGCTGGCGCTGATTCAGAACGAGGCCGAACTGGCCGACGTGCTCGGCCACGAGATCGGCCACGTGACTGAAAAGCACACGATTGACGCCATCACCAAGAGCAAGGGCGTTGACGCCATCGCAGGGTCGAGCCGTCAGGAGTTTCTGAAGAATCTCGCGAACAAGGCCTACGAGATGACCGTTGAAAACGCCTGGGATCGCGGAGACGAGACTGGCGCCGACAGGGTGGGACTGGTCCTGGCGAGCAAAGCCGGCTACTCGCCTGCAGGCATGGCCGCGTTCCTGGCCAGGTTGTCCGAGCGAAATAAGGGCCTCAAGGAACGAAGCGGGATGTTCGCCTCGCATCCCGAGATGAAGGCCAGGCTGGACGACCTGTCGAAGTACATCTCGTCCCAGAAGCTCACATCCACCGCAACCGTCGCCGCGCGCTATACGCAGTCGATCGATTTCACGCTGGTGCCCGTGGATCAGATCGCGCAGGTCGCGCCGCCGACGCCGTCGGCTCCGGCGGCCAAGCCCGAGGAGAAACCGAGCGGCTCCGGAAAGTTCGGCCTGGGCGGCCTCAATCCGCTCGGCCGCGAGAAATCCGGTTCGCAGACGATCGCGTCGGCCGGCTCCCGCGGGGTCAATCCGGATCGCGACGCGAAGGGTGGACCGAACAAGTCCGCCGTGATCGTCACGGTCAGCCCGGCTGAGATCGCGGAGTTCCGAAAAGGCATCACAGGCTAGTGCTGGCCGAGTACCTCGGAGGCCTTCGGGACACAGTTGGAACGGCACTAGTGCCGTTCCAACTTGTTATGTCAATGGGAGAGGCTGTTGACATTCACATACGTGCTGAGAAGCGAAGTAGATGGCAAGTGGTATACCGGTTCGACCGGCGATCTCCGAATGAGGCTTCGGTTGCACGCCGAAGGCCGTGTGCGGTCGACGGCCAGCCGGCAGCCGTGCCATCTCATCTACTACGAAGCATGCATTGACCGTGCGGATGCATTTCGACGAGAACGGTTCCTCAAGACAGGCAAAGGTAAGCGCTTCCTGCGAAACCGGCTGGCCGAGTACCTCGGAGGCCTTCGGGACGACAAGTTGGAACGGCACTAGTGCCTGACGCACACGCGGCGACGCACTTCTTCTGGACGCTTGCGCTCGCGGCGGTGTCGGCCGGGCTCATGGCCGTCGTCCGCAACCGGCTGATTCGCCGCCGGCTGCTGTTTGCGGCCGCCCTCCTCGGCAGCGCGATGGCGCTGCACGCCGCCATCGTCTGGTTCCCCGGCAGCGTCTTTCTCCAGACGCAGGGATGGAAGCTCGAGGCGCTGATAGCCGCGTTCGCGGTCTTCAGCGCGTTCGTCAGCCTCCTGTTCAACCCGTGGTCCGACGATCGACTCTCGGATCGCACGCCGGCCATCGTCCAGGATGCGGTCGTCGTCGCCCTCGTCAGCGTCGCGGCGGGGTTTGCGTTCCAGGTGTCCAGCCTCGACTTCCTGGCTGGCTCGGCGATCGTCGCGGCCATCGTCGGCTTCGCGCTGCAGGAAACCCTCGGCAACGCCTTTGCGGGCATCGCGATTCAGATCGACAAGCCGTTCCGGGTGGGGCACTGGATCTCGGTCGGCGGCTTCGAGGGCGTGGTGTCGGAGGTTACCTGGCGCGCCACCAGGATCCGGACCAAGACCGGCAACATGGTCATCGTCCCTAACAACATCGTCGCGCGGGAGCCGATTAACAATTATTCGCAGCCCACAACGCCGACGCGCCTGCAGGTCGAGGTGGGCGCGACGTACGACGTGGCGCCGAACGAGGTTCGGCAGGCGTTGCTCGCCGCGATTGCGCAGTCCGGGTCGGCGCGAACGGTTCCCGCGCCCGACGTGCTGGTCGCAGACTTCGCCGGATCGGCGATTACGTACCGCGTCAGGTTCTGGACTGACGACTTCAGCCTCGAGGAGGAAGCCCGGGCCGAGCTGAGAAAGCTGATCTATTACGAGCTGAAGCGCCGGAAGATCGAGATTCCCTGGCCGATTCAGATCGAATACGCACGCGAGGAACCGCCCGTCGATTCGCCGGAACGCCGCGAACGATTCAAGCAGTCGATTGCCGCGACGCCGGTGTTCGCCTCGCTGCCCGACGACGGGCATCGGGCGCTCGCCATGGCGGCAGACGAACGGGTGTTCGCGGACGGCGAGGTCATCGTGCGCGAAGGGGAACCCGGCGGATCGATGTTCCTTGTCTGCCGCGGCAAGGTCGCGGTCACACTCGGTCCCGACCGGCGCGAGGTCGCGGTCACAGAGGCGGGCGGCTACTTCGGCGAACTGTCGCTCATGACCGGCGAGTCGCGGACCGCGACCGTCGTCGCGCGCGGCGATTGCACCGTGCTCGAAATTGGCGCGGAGGCATTCGGGGCGTACGTGAAGAGCCGTCCGGAGGTCATCGATCGGCTCGCTGAGGCCGCGGTCGCCCGGCGGCGCGCGCTTGACGAAAGCCGAGCGGCCGCCGGCCCCGCTCACGCGACGCCGGCAGCCACGCTGAGTCAGAGAATGCGACGCTTCTTCGGGCTCGAACCGACGTAGGCCGGCTCGAGCCGGCTCGGGCGGGGCTGACCACCTCCGCCAAGGCTTCGATGGTCCGCCGAAGCCCCGCCCTACTTCAATCGCCAATAAAGCGTTTTCGAGAAGCGTGTAGCAGGCTGCAGGCCGAATTTGCCGCAGCGCGCCTGACGGTCTGCCTCAGCGGAAGGCGCGCGAGCGTGCGGCTGAGGCCAGCAGCGTGCTACGCGCTTCTCGAAAACGGTCTCAGAACGGCCACCACGGACGGTTATCGGTGGTGTTGCGCCGCCCGTCCACGTACCCACGCTCGTAGCCCTGCCGGAATGCATCGCGATACATGTTCTTGTAAGCCTCGCGCGTGCCGTAACGCCGATCGTAGCCGTGGTCCCCGTCGCGATACCGGCTCTCCGCAAACGGATCGTTGCGGCGCCGATCGCCCCCGTCGTCGAGCCCGCGCTCGTAGCCGTCGTTGAACCCGGTCTGAAACGCGAGATCGTTCCGGTAGACGCCGTAATTGCCGTTATTCCCGTTTCCGAACGGACCATTGGCGCGCCCATTCGCCCACGGACCGTTGCCGCGTCCATTCGCCCATGGACCATTGCCGCGCCCGTTCGGTCCAGGCCGCCCGTTGCGATAGACGTAACGCTCGTAGCCCGTGCGGTAGCCCTGCTCGAAGCCGCGACGGAACTCGGTGCGATACAACTCCTGGTTGCCGTACTCCCGGCGATAGCCGGCGTTGGCGCGGCGATAGTCTGACTCGTCCGCGTAGTTGAACGACGCGCTGCGGCGGCCATCGTCTTCACCGGACCGCGCGCCGCGCTGATAGCCCTCGTTGTAGGCCTGCTGGGTGCCGTAGGAGCCCCACTGCTCTCGTGCCTCGAGCATCTCGGGCGCCGCGAGCGCGAGCACGGACACCAGAGCAACGGTACGAACAATCATGAAGACCTCCCGCGGGGGGTTAGTGCAAGAGGTCTGCCAGGACCTCGGGTTTTGTTTTTCTCTGTTTTTGCTCAGCAGAAGAACGAAACCCGAGGTCTTAATAAGTCACTGCGTCCAGAGGAGGACACGCTCTCCGCGTGGTGAGCGGAAGTCGATCACGATGACCGGGCCGACGCGTTCGAGCTCGCGCACGTCGATGTTGAGCCGATCGAGATCAAACCCGCCGCCGCCGTGGGCGAAATCGACTTTACGTTTGCCGAGCTTCAGCAGCCAGAACGGCACCGAGATTTTCACGAGCCGTTCCTCGTCCGGATCCCACGCCTGAATCCAGAGGTGCAGGGGCTTCACCTTGGAGGTCGGCAGTTCGTCGAGCGGGCGAGCCGCCTTGGCCCGTTCGTACGAATCGATCTCGAACAGCGGTTTCTGATCCTTGAACGTCGCCCGCACCGCATCGAACGCACGGCCCGCGTCCGTGGTCGTGGACGTCTCCATCTCGATGTGCCTGGCCACGAAATAGACGCCGGCGCCGGCGACCGCCATCAGTCCGACGACGCACACGCCGAGGAAGATGACGACGATCCAGATCCACTTTTTGCGCAGTGCCATTCGAAAGCCAGTCTAATTCGAGGGGCCGTCCCGCCTCATTGATCCAGATCCACTTTTTGCGCAGTGCCCCGCCTCATTTGCCGTACGCACGCCGCTGCAGACGCGCGGCTTCTGCCGAACAGACCGTGTCGCTGTTCGTGTCGCAGACCGTTTTCGCCGTTTCGTACGCCGCAACCGCGTCCGGACGTCGGCCGGAGAGATCGGCGATTTTTCCCAGCTCCAGGTGAATACGGCCGTTGACCCAGCCCGCCGGCAGCGACTGCTGGGCGGTATGCAGATCCGATCGCGCGCCGTCCAGATTCCGGAGGATGACGCGGGCCAAGCCGCGTTTATACAGCCAATATGCGCGTTCGCCCGGGACCCTCGGCCGGGCGTCGTTGTCGAGCTGGTTGATGCCCTGCGTCAGGACGGCCTCGGCGTCCGCGGGCCGGCCGGCGCGGATGGCCGCTGCGCCTTCCTCTAGAAGGAAGAGACGATTTCGCGGGAACTCGGTTCGCAGCTCGCGCGCCAGCGTGACCACGTCGGCGTGACGGCCCTCGCGGCTGTAGACCAGCATCAGGGCGGTCTTGGCGTCGATACGAGTTTGCGGGTCGCGCATCGCCGCCTCGAGCATCTGGATGCCTTTCTCCTTGCCGCCGCCGAAACCGGCCACGTACGCGACAACCCGCGTGGGCAACGCGAGCGCCGAGATGAGATAGCGGTACAGTCCGACGACCAGCCCCGCACCGACGCGCGTCGGGTCTTTGGTCAGCACTTCTTCCTGGGCGTCGTACGCACGCCGCGCGGACCGGAAGGCCGACGTCATGCTCCCTTCGACGGAGGCGATGTAGGACGCCTGCAGCGCGTACACGGAGCCGAGGTCGAACCGCGCCTGCAGATCGCCCGGATTCTGCTTGAGCCGCGCTTCAGCCAGCTCGATCGCGCGGGCCAGCACGGTCTGAAACTCCGCCACGAGCGCCGGATCGGCCTTGGGCGACGACGCGCGCTGCCTCGCCAGACTGCCCATGTAGTAGTCGATGGACACCGCGCCGCGGCGGAACAGGATGTGGAGCCAGAGAATGGCGGCGAGCGTTCGATGCGACTGCGATTCGTTCGGTCCGAGCGCGACCGCCCGTCGCGCGTGCGCCAGCGCGTCGTCGTGATCGAGACTGTAGGCAGCGCGAAACGCCTGCTCGATCGCGGCGCTCATGGCTGGAGCCGGCTGCCGGCGTGCCGGCGTGCCGATCAGGTTCGTGGAGCCGCGCAACGCCGTCGTGGTCGCCACGACGACCAGCAGGCACACGCTCACCAGTACTTTCATGTGAGCTCGAACGTCTGTCCCAGTCCGGCGGCCCTGGCGCGCTCGACGACGAGCCGTGCGGTGACGACGTCTTCGACCGCCATGCCCAGCGACTTGAAGATGGTGAGATCGGCGTCCGACTGTCGTCCCGCGACCCTGCCCAGCACCAGCTCACCGAGTTCGCCCGCGATGTGCTGTTCGTCGATCGCGCGCTCGCGGATTGGCAGCAGGATATCGCCCGCTTCCTTCAGGGCGCCCGCCCGCGAGTCGACGAAGACTCGCGAGCGCTTCACGACGGCGGTCGGCATTTCGCGCTGATCCGGCCGGCAGGCGCCGACGCCGCAGATGTGCGCTCCGCCGGCGACGGCGTCATCCTCAATCACGGGCGAGGCCGACGCCGTCGCGAGCACGACGAGATCGGCGCCGCGCAACGCCTCCCGTGCCGACCCCATCGCGCGAATGGAAAGGCCGGTCGCGTGGCTCATCTCATCGGCGAAGGTGTCCCGGTTGCGGGCGGTCGGGCTCCACACGCGTACGTCGGAGAGAGTCCTGACGTGACGGATAGCCTCGAGGTGGCTGCGCGCCTGGACGCCGCTTCCGATGATCGCGAGCGATGCGGCGTCCGGCCTGGCAAGGTGCTTGACCGAGACCGCGGAGACGGCTGCAGTCCGCGCTTCGGTTATGTAGCGGCCGTCCATGAGTGCGACCAGCGCGCCGGTGTCGTGATCGAGGACAACGATCGACGCCAGGTGCGATGGGAGGCCGCGTTCATGATTGCCGTGATAGACGGTCACGAGCTTCGCGCCCATGACCGGAGGGTCGTCGAGCGCCGCCGGCATGACCGCGAACAGCCCGCCCTGCGAACCCACCTCGAGGACGGTACGGACCGGTTGGGTGACGCGGCGAGCCGAATACTCGGCGAGAGCGCTCTCCATGGCCTCGATCAAATCGGCCATTGGGAGAACGGCGCGGACATCACGTTCCGTGAGAAGAAGGGGCATCCTTTCTTCACAGTGTAGGAGATTGTGGTTCCGGCACCTCGGAGCCACGACTCCGAGATCCCGAACGTGTATCTTTTACTTAAGCGTCGCCAGTTTCACGAGGTCGATGGTTTCGACAGCCTTCTTGACGGGATTGATGTTCGCGACGCGGCGCCCGGTTGCCTGGACGACGAACCTGTTCGCCACGATCACCGTAACCTCTCCGCGGTTCGCGTCCTTTTCCCACGACTCGAATCCGGGTGAGCCCGCGATCGTTCCCGCCTTCTTGTAGCCGTCGTCGGAGCGCTCCTCGTAACCGGACGCCATGAACATCGCGAACGGGGCGAAGATCATCTGGTTGAGCGCGCTGTCGGTGATCTCGATGTCCATCGTGCTTGCGCCCATCGTGTAGTGCGCTTTGGCGTTCGAGATGGCGAAGGGCATGGTCATCTGCTCGCCGCGCGGCCGCGTCCTGGTCCAGCCGCTCATCTCCGGCAGCAGGCCTTTCAGGAGCTCGAAGTCCACCGGCTTCGCCTGGCTTTGCGCCACCTGCGACAGCCCCTGCGCAGCACCAGGCGTGGCCTGCGGAGCCGTGCTGCTCGCGGGCGCGGCCTGGTTGCCCGAAGACGAGGTCGATGCCGTGGATTGGCCGCCGCCGCAGCCGATGCCCGCTATCAGAACGAGGCTCGCAAACGCCTGTGGGATTCGCATGGGGAACTCCGCAGGAATACAGGAGATCGGGCAATTGAGCAATTGATAATTGAGTAATTGATAATTGAGCAATTGGTCCAATTACTCAATTCCCCAATTCCCCAATTACCAATTACTCCTCGCGCTACCTCTTGGCCAGCGCGTCGGCCTTGAGAATCAGCTCCTGCGCGCCGGCGAAGGGCAACGCGTCGAGGGCGTCCGCGAGCTCGAGCCACTTCTTCTCGCGGTCTTCGGATGGATCGCTGTCGCTGATGAACTCCATCAGGAAGTACTCCGCGCGCACGTGCCCCTTCCGGCCTTCGAACTCGATCGTGTCGAGCGACTCGCGCACCGAGGCGCGGACGCCGCTCTCTTCGAGCACTTCGCGGTACGCGGCCTCGACGGGCGCTTCACCGGGCTCGATGCGTCCCTTGGGCAGCACCCACGACCGCGATTCGGTGTTCGACGTAACGACGAGGTAACGGAGGGCCGGACCGTCGCGGCGGACAACCACGCCGCCGGCGTGTGTCGGCGGCGTGCGCGACGCCTGCGGGCTCTCGATCGGCCAAGTCACGCGGGCTTTGACGCGTCGATCGCGATCCGGCCGGGACGTCTGGCCGCGAGCGCGCCGACGGTCCTCACGAAGGACGGAAGACCGTACCATGCCATCACTGTTTTCGGCTCCTGAGCGGCCTCGCAGCAGTCAACGCGGCGAGTCCAGCTCGGATGATCGATTTTCGTAATCAGCGGCTGGCCAGCCACCTGTTACCGGATCCGATCTCGAACCCGGCCCGGCTTGGTCAGTTTCTCGCCGGCGACCTCGACGGTGATGACGTAGTCACCGGTCGCCAGCACGCCACCACCGGCGCCGCCTCCGGGCGGCCCGCCGCGGCCGCCGCCTCCGCCGAGGTTGACGAGGGCGCGGTTCAGGCCGCGCGTTGCGGGGCCTTCGAGCTGCCGCACCGTGCGGCCCGTCCCGTCGGTCACGGTGACGCGCGCCGGTCCCGTGCCGTCCGCGCGCAGATAGTAATTCACGCTCAGCGCCTCGGGCTCGTTCGGGACCTCGATGTACTTATCGCCGTACAGGTTGTAGTTGCCGATCGCGGCGAAGCCGTACCGCGCGCGTGGCTCGATGTCGAACAGGTGCGCCGGCTTGGCGAGCACCTCCGGCGTCAGCTCCTGCAGCGGCGTGATATCGCCGACCCAGATCGCGCGCCCGTAGGTGCCGAGCACGAGATCGCCTTCGCGCGGATGGATCGTGAGGTCGTGCACCGCGACCGTCGGCAGGTTCGACTTCAGCCGTGCCCAGCCTTTGCCCGCGTCGATCGACACCCAGACGCCCATGTCGTTGCCGACGACGAGCAGGTCCGCGTTTTTCCGATCCTGCACGACGACGTTGATGGGGGAAGGCGGCAGGCCCGCGCCGATCGACGTCCACGTCTTGCCGAGATCGGTGGTGCGGTACAGGTACGGGGTGAAATCGTCGTGACGGAAGCCGGTCTTCACGACGAACGCCGTGGACGCATCGTGCGGCGAGGCGAAGACGCGGCTGACATAGCGGTCTGCAGGACCGCCCGTCGCGGCGATGAGCGCCGTGACGTCGGTCCACGCCGCGCCGTGGTTCTGCGTCACGTGCACCTTGCCGTCGTCGGTGCCGATCCAGATGACACCGGCGCGGCGCGGTGACTCCGAGATCGTCGTTATCGCGCAGTAGGGGACATTGCCGGATCCGCGGCCGCACTTCGCCGGGTCGTTCGTCGTCAAATCGCCGCTGATCGCTTCCCAGGCGTTGCCGCGGTTGAGCGACCGGAACAGGAACTGCGATCCCGCGTAGACGATCTGCGGGTTGTGCGGCGAGAGCACGATCGGCGTCTGCCAGATGTAGCGCAGCGGCGGACCGCCGGGGGGCGCCGGCGGCGCGATCACCGTTCGCTGTCCGGTTTGCTGATCGAACCGGCCGTGGTTGCCCATCTCGCGCGTGTTGTAGACCCAGCGCGAATCAGTCGGGTCGACCTGGTTGTACATGCCGTCGCCGGGTCCGACGGTCGTCCAGTGCTCGAGGGTGATGCGGCCGCTGATCGAGTTCGACGGTCCCTTCCACGAGTCGTGGTCCTGCATGCCGCCGTAGACGTTGTACGGGTCGTCCATGTCCACGCCGATCGCGTACATCTCGCCGATGCGCAAGTTGAGAAAGTAGTCGGCGGTGCGGCCGCCGTCGTACGACACGTTCACGCCGCCATCGCTGCCGATCATGATGCGGTTCGAGTCCTCCGGGTCCCACCACATCGTGCGGAAGTCGCCGAAGACGCCGCGGAAGAAGCCGTTCGTATTCGAGCAGCTCCAGGTCTTGCCGCCGTCGGTCGAGGAGTACATCGTGTCGCTCGTCACGATCACGTGGTCGGGATTGTTCGGGTTGATCTTGATCTGGTTGAAGGAGTACGGCGCCTTGCCGCCGGCGACGTCGACGCTGTCGCTGTTAACCTTGCGCCACGTCTTGCCGCCGTCGTCGGTGCGGTAGATCTCGTTGCCGATCGGTCCGCCGGTCGCGCCGCCGCGGCCCTGCCCGCCCCGTCCGCCGCCGGCTGCGGCGCCGGCCGCGCCGCCCGCCCGGCCCTGCGTCTGCGCGGCTGTGCACGCGTCGATGGCGCGCGGCACGCCGTCCGGACGCGCGTTCAGATTCTCCACGACCGCGTACAGGATGTTCGGGTTCTTCTGATAGATGTCGATGCCGATCCGCCCGATGGTGCCGTCCGGCAGGCCGCCGGTCAGCCGTTCCCATTTCGAGCCGCCGTCGCTCGAGCGGTACAGGTCCGAGCCGTTCCCGCCGAGGACGAGCCGCCACGGGTTGCGGTCCCACTCGTACATCGCCGCGTAGAGCACCGTCGGCGTCCGCCGGTCGATGACCAGGTCGATCGCCCCGACCCCGTCGTTCACGTACAGCACTTTCTGCCACGTCTTGCCGCCGTCGGTCGTGCGGAACACGCCGCGCTCCGCGTTCTTTGAGAAGAGGTGGCCGATCGCGGCGACGTACACGACGTCCGGGTTCTTCGGGTGAATGACGATCCGCGCGATGTGGTGAGAATCGGGCAGGCCCATGAACTGCCACGTCTTGCCGGCGTCTGTCGACTTGTACAGGCCTTTCCCTGAGTACGACGATCGCGCGAGGTCGTTGGCGCCGGTCCCCATCCAGACGATCTGCGAGTTGGAGGGCGCGACGGCGACGGCGCCGACCGGCGCGACTTCGACGCTGTCGGAGATCACGTCCCACGTGACGCCGTTGTTCGACGTCTTCCACAGCCCGCCGCTCCGTGACGCGGCGTAGATCGTGTAGAGGTGATCGCGCGCGGGCGTTTCGGGGACCGCGATTTCAGTGATCCAGGCCGACGTGCGGAACGGTCCGATGTTCCGGAACGTCAGCGCGTTCAAGACGTCGTCCGGCGCGGGCGGTTGCTGCGCGCGCAGCGCCGCAAACGGCGCCGCGAGCGTGACAGCCAAGCCGAGAATCGCAATCGGTTTCGTCATGCCGGGGATTCTAACGAAGTCTCGGGCCATTTCGGGTCCTCAAGGTTCCGAGATTCCGAGATCGCGACAAATCTTCCGCGCGAGGTCGTCGTTGATTTCAGTGTGTCGCGGTACCGCTGAGGTCTGCCTAGTTGTGCGGTTCACATAGATCGAATGTCGTCCGCCTTCGCGGAGCAACTCGCAGCCATGGTCCTCGAGGTGGCGGACCAAAGCCCGCCGCTTCATACGCCGATCTTGATGGGCTCGCGGATGACGTCGGCGCCGCCGGCAGCTTTCTCGATGAGCTCGCGGTTCGCTTGGAGCACCAGGGCAATGGCCTCTTGCAGGTTCTCACGCGCTTCATCGAGCGTAGCTCCCTGGGTATTGGCCCCCGGGAGTTCTTCGACGAAACCGATATAGCCTTCTGGGACCTTTCGGAAGACTGCGGTCAACTGCAGGGCCATGCGGCTATCTTACTTGCGGCGTCGCTTCTCTCCAAGGATGTGCCGCAAGATCTCACATCCGCCCCATCAGTTCCAGCAGCCCCGTCGTGAGCCACGGCACATAGGTGATGAGCAGTACGCCGATCGCCAGAATGCCCAGCATCGGCAGTGTCGCCCATGTGACTTCGAGCACCGGCTTCTTGAACCGGATCGACGCGAGGAGGAGATTCAGACCGAGCGGCGGGTGCAGGAAGCCCAGCTCGAGGTTCGCGATGAAGATGATGCCGAGGTGTACCGCGTTGATCTGATACACGTCGGCAAGCGGCAGGATCAGGGGCACGACGACGACAATTGCCGAGAAGATGTCCATCACCGTGCCGACGAGCAGCAGGAAGACGTTGAGCGCGAGCAGGAAGACGATGCGTGAATCGACGTGCGCCTGGGTCCACTCGATCAGCCGCGTCGTGACGTCGGCGTCCATGAAGTAGTCGGTCAGCCCCGCGGCGACGCCGAGGATCAGCAGGACGCCGCCGACCAGGGCGACGCAGTCGCTCATGACCCGAAGGACATCCTGCATCGTCGGCAGGTCGCGGTGGATGAACCGCTGCACGATCAGCGTGTAGAGAGCCGCCATCGGCGCCGACTCGACGAGCGTCGCGACTCCGGCGAAGAACGTCACCAGGATGAACACCGGCAGCAGCAGTTCCCACTTGGCCGCCCAGAGCGCGGCCATCGCTTCGCGCGCCTCGAACGGCGTGCGCCGGGTCTTCTGGCGGACGCTTTCGCGAACGCCGAGCGCGCCCACCAGGCCCAACATCACGAACCCTGGCAGGATGCCGCCGATGAACAGGTCCTCGATCGCCGCCTTCTGCGAGACGATGCCGTACAGCATCAACGGCAGCGACAACGGAAAGAGCAGGCCGAGCGATCCGGACGCCGTCAGCAGCCCGATGGAAAACCGCTCGCGGTAGCCGTCGGCGATGAGCGTCGGCAAAAGGAGGCCGCCGAGGACGAGAATGGTCACGCCCGATCCGCCCGTGAACAGCGTGAAAAACGCGCAGAGCGTCGCCGCCGCCCCCGCGGTGCCGCCAGGTGCCCAGCCGAACCAGGCGCGCAGAACGCGCAGGAGCCGCTCGGACGATTTCCCTTCCGCGAGCATGAATCCGGCGAACGTGAAGAGCGGAATCGCCGCGAGGCCGGTCGAGGTCGTGAGCTGCTCGTACGCACGGATCATCAGCACGACGGGCGTGTTGCCCTGCGCGAGCGAGGCGAACACCGCGATGCCGCCGAGCAGCACGAAGATCGGCGCGCCGAGGACCGCGGCGGCGACGACCATGGTGAGCCAGGGCCACATCGCCTGGCCTTCGAACGCGGCCGCGCGTTCGTGCATGACGATGCCCGCGACGATGCCCAGGGCCGCGATCGCGCGGCCGATCCCGTGCGGCGACGCGCGCCAGACGAGGCGGATCGCAATCAGCGCGAAGCCGATCGGGAGCGCGAGATCCGCCACCCAGGTGGGAATGCCGACGGCAATGATGTCGCCGGCTCCGCGATCGCTCCTGACCAGCGCAATGCCGCCGAGCACGAACATCGTCGACACCGCCGCGCCGATCGTCGCGGCGACGATGTGCGCCAAGTCCCCGATCCGGCCTTTGGGGAGAAACTCGCCGGTGGCGAGCGTCAGGAGCTTGCCTTCACGCGCGGCGATCGCGGCGCCGAACAATCCGACCCAGAGGGTCAGGTTCTGGGCAATCGGCCCCGATCCGGGAATGCCGCCGCCCAGGAACCGGCGGGAAAAGATCTCGGCGAGTGGCAGCACCATGATGCCGCCGAGGGCGAGCGACGCGACGAGGCCCTCGGCGCGGAGGGCGATCGCCTTCATTCAGCGTTCCGATCGCGGGGAGGCGTGTTCGCTGGCGACAAAAGCGCTTGCCAAGAGCGTGAACCACGAAGCTCACGAAGGACACGAAGGCAGCGCTGACCTGGTGGCCGCCTGCGGCGGCGAGGCGATGTGGGGGAGACCGCGACCGACAAGACGTCGAGATAAGGTTTCGAGTGTTGGGGGACGGGTCTTGGGGGACGGGTCTCGCTTGCGCGAGCAAGACCCGTCCCCTTCGAGACCCGTCCCCCAAGAGCGAAACCTGTTTCAGACGTCTTGTCGGTCGCGGTCTCCCCCACATCGCAGCCCGGCGAAGCCGGGCTCGCCAGGTCAGCGGGCGTCTTCCGATCTCTCGCGCACCTGTCGGGTTTCCCTTTGTGTCCTTCGTGAGCTTCGTGGTTCATGCACTGGTCCCGAAGCCGCCTGCACGCAGGGGCTGGCCCGACGACTAGCGGCCCCTGGACTTACGGTACGCGTCACGCTCCGCCAGGGCCATGTCGAAGACATCGGCCGGGACCATGGTGCCCCGCATCGTCTTGATGAGATCGGTGGCGGCTGCACGGAACTCTGCGTTCGCTTTCTGATCCAGCTTGATGACCTGAAGTCCCTTCGCGGTCATCGCCGAGATCGAGTCGGCGTCCTGTTTCGGCGCCTCGGTGCGGATGCGGGTTTCCATCGCCCGCGCCGCATCCGTCACGACTTTCTGATCGGCGGGCGAAATCTTGTTCCACGTCGCAGTGGAGACGATCATCGCGCCCACGAGCGGCGCGATGTGGAGGTCGAGCATGTATTTCGCGTCGCCGTAAATCTGGGTCGTGAGCGCGAGGTACGCGGTGTTTGGCGCCGTATCGATCATCCCCGTCGGCAGCTTCAGCTGCGGCGCGATGTCGGCGATGAGAAGCGGAACAGGGTTGAAGCCGTTGCGCGTGTACCACTGGACCATCCGGTCGTCGGTCTTGCTCGCAAAGAGCTTCGCGGCCTTGACATCGGCCAGCGAGCGGAGCGGCTTCTTCGAAAACAGCTGCACCCAGCCGCCCGTGCCCCACGCCACCAGGTGGAACCCTTTCGCCTGCAGCGCCTGCTCGAGACGCGGCTCGAGTTTCTTCTGCACCGCGAGCTCTTCGTCGTCCGACTCGACGAAAAACGGCATGCCGAGCGCGTTGAACGCGTCGTCGATCTCGGCCAGACCGCCGATGGTGAGCAGACCCGCCTGCAGCGAGTCGACGGCGGGGCGCATCTTGCGGATGGTCGTCGCTTCGTCGCCCGCGCGGCCGTCCGGATAGACCTGCAGGGTCACGCGTTTCTCCGTGGCCTTGGCCCACGCGGAGCCCATCTCGAGCAGCGCCTTGTGCCACATCGAATTGGTCGGCGCCTGCGTGCCGAGCTTGATCGCGACATCGGCCGCGGCGAACGTGGTCGTCGCAAGGGCCAGAAGCGCGGCGGTGACCAGCGGTTTGGGGCCTGACATGACTCGTTCCTCCCAGTTCACTCGCGTTACGAGCGTCCGGATCTTCATGTTCTTCACGATCTTCATGCCCTTCATGATCTTCTTGCCCGTCACGATCACGGCCAGGGCTTTTTCACGAACAGCAGATCGATCTGTTCGAGGAGCGCCCGCGCCCGCCGCTGCGTGATGAGTGTCACGAGCATGCTGGACGGATTCGCCTTTGGGTCGATCTCGAGCGCCGCGCCCAGGAGCTTCTTGAACTCCTCGACATTCTGGGTCGGCACCGAGACGCCGAGCGCCAGAGCCACGTAGGGTCCCGGCGTGCGGCCTTTCTGAATCTCGACGGCCCGCTTGAAGTGCTCCCGCGCGCGATCGGGCGATCCGCCGATGGCTTCGGGCAGGCTGTCGAGCGAGATCATCATCTCGTAGATCGCGCCGTTGCTCCAAGCCGGGTCCAAGGCCAGCGCCCGCTCGGCCAGCGCGCGGACGGTCGGCAGGTCGATCACGAGCTCCGGCTTGTCGACGCCCAGCGCGATCGCCGATCCCCACGATGCCGCCGTCCAGTACAGCAGCTCGACGTCGGCCGGCTTCGCGCGCCTCACCGCCGAGACCGGATCTTTCGCGAGCTCGGCGCGAATGCCGGGAAACCGCAGATCCATCGCGCGGAGGCAATAGTCCCTCGCGCGGACGTACATGTTGAGCGTGCGCTCGTTGAGCTTGACGACCTCGTCGTGATGGGCCTCGCCGAGCACGATCGCGTCCGTATCGATGAAGGCGTACGCATACTGCGTGAACCCGCCGCACGTCGCGATCAGCAGGTCTTTGTTCTTCGGAACGGACTCGAGCAGCGATTCGTAGAGCTTGAGCGCAAACGCCGAGGCGTCGCGGATGAGCTCCACGTCGTTGTCCCGCGTGAACGTGTCCCCCGTGCCTTTGGCCAGCGTATCGGCGACGCTGTTGATCGCCATGCCCTTGATCGCCCCGCAGGCCGACAGGGACACGGCGCCCGACACCACGGCGGCGAGGAGCCGAAACCGGCACACAGGCGTAATGCGAAAAAGAGCCATCCAGGCGCTCGGGCAGCGAACGTCGATCATATAGGGCCGCAGGGCTCGGGCGGCGGCGCGGGCTCGGCCGAAGGCCGAAGGTCCAGGGCGCGGGCACAAGTGTGCATTTCCAGCCATTCCGGACACACAACTTCGGCGATCGCGTTTCCGTCTAAGCCAACAAGTGAGCTCGGGGAGAGGAACGAGGTAAGGAGCGGAGCAATGTGGCGGACAGGACGATTCGATTGGAATTTCTCCAGCACGGCTGAGGCGGCAACGGGCATCCTCTTGCTCGGCGCCGTCATCGTGGCGTTCTTCTGAAGAGAAGGGCCTTGGGCCTTTCGCCTAGGGCTTTGGGCCTGTAGCTTCTGACCTATGGCCTATGGCCTACGAATGTCATTGGCGACGTACGTCTTGCGCGCACGCGCTTCCATGCCACGGCGCTTGACCTTCACCTCGAGCTCGTGCGTCGTGCCGTCGAGTTGATCCGTCGCGATGGCGAGCAGGTACTGCCGGTGCAGTTCCTCGGCGACGCGGATGAAGGTGCCCTTGAGATCTTCGGTTTCGTCCAGCTCGAAGTAGCCGCCGCCGCTCTCCTCGGCGAGTGTCTTGAGCCCCCCGTGAGGCTTCTGCACCCGCCGTTTCGATCCACCTTGCGAGTACGGCACCTGGCCGCCTCCGCCGCCGATCGGCACGCGCGGCATCATCCACGACGATGAGCGGGAGGTCGTGACCGCGAAGCCAATCGCGTAGATCATGATCCCGTTGACTCTCACGCGCCGCCGGACATCGTCGAGCGTTGTCTTGACCTGGCGATGTCCCGGGTCGTCGTAGCCGTCGGTGAAGACGAGCACGACCCGCCGGCCTTCGCGCGGCAGGAGCGCCGTGATGCTGCGATCGACCGCGGTCCACACGGGCGAAGGGCCGGGTTCCTGAAGCCGATCGTGAAGGATGTTGAAGAGCTCCGTCCGATCGCCGGTAAAGTCCTGCGGCTCGATCCGGATCTCGTCGGCGAAGCTGCCGATGCGCGCGCGATCGTCCGGCAGCATCTGACCGACGAACTCGCTGGCGGCGTCTCGGATGAGGCCGAAGTTGTCCGCCATGCTTCCGCTGCGGTCGAGCATCACGACGGTCGAGAAGGGCTGGATGTCGCTCGTGAAGAAGGAGAGCGGTTTGCGGCGGCCGTTGTCGCGGACCTCGAAATCCTCGGCCGTGAGGTCCGGCACGAGCCGGCCCTGTTCATCCGTGACGGTGACGTAGATCGGCACGAGGGATGTGCCCGCCCGGAACGACGGCTGGCTCTGCGCGTCGAGGATGCCCAGCGAGGCGAACCCCAGCACCGGCACGAGAAGGAAACGGTTGATCATTTCAGTCGCCAGTCATCAGGGGACCGGCCGGCCCGTCCGGATCGGGGCCAGATAGCTCTTTCGCGCACGCACCATCATGCCGGGGCGTGAGACCACGACGTCGAGCCCGTGTGGCTTGCCGTCGAATTTCTGAAGCGAGAAACCGAGCACGTACTGGTGATGCAGCTCGTTGGCGACGCGCGTGAACGTGCTGTTGACGTCGTCGCGCTCCGTGAGCACGAAATGCCCGCCCCCGGTCTGCATCGCGAGCCGCCGCAGCGTTTCTGTGGGATACCGCTCCCGTTTGAGGTCGTTCGCCAGCATCGCGCGGAGACCCTGCGACAGCGGCAGCTCGATGTCCGGCTGGCGGAGCCTCGGCCGGAACTGCACGGCATAGACGAGCAGCTCTTCGGCCTGCGCGCGGGCCAGCAGATCATCCGACCGCGTGCGGCTCTGCGTGTCGAGCCCGTCGGTGAGCAGCAGGATGACCCGTCGTCCGCCCAGGGGCTTGAGGGAGGTCATCGTTTCGTCGACCGCGTCCCAGAGGTGTGTCGTGTGGCCGATCCGGAGATCCTCACGGATCGTGCGGAGGAGCCTGTCGCGATCGCCCGTGAACTCCGGGCTGAGGTCGATGCGATCGTTGAAGCTGCCGACGCGCGCCTTGTCGCCCGGCTGCAGCCGGATGACGAACTGTTCGGCCGCCGCCCGCGCCAGATGGAGCAGCGGCGTCATGCTCGCGCTCGTGTCGATGAGCACGACGGCGGTGATGGGCTGGTGGTCGCTGCTGAAGAGCGTGAGGTCCTGCCGCTGGCCTTCGTCGAAGACCTTGAAGTCGGGCCTGGCAAGATCCGTGATGATCTCGCCATAGCGATCGAAGACGCTGGCGTAGATGGCGACCGTGTCGATGCCGCTCCGGAAGACCGGCTGCTGGGCCGCGGTCGTCACCGCCAGTCCTGCGAGCGCCGCGGCGACGAGTGCGTGTCGAAGCACGATGCCTGGCCTCAGACGGCTAGAACGTTCCCGGGGCCGGCTTGGCCGCGATGTACGACTTCCGCGCGCGGGCTGTAATGCCCGGCACTTTGATCCGCACGTCGATCTTGTGCACTTTGCCGTCGAGATTGGCCGGCGTGAATCCGAGCACGTATTGCCGGTGCAGCTCGTCGGCCACGCGCGTGAACGTCGGACCGAGGTCGGCGGTGTTCTTGAGCTCAAAGTAGCCGCCGCCGGTCTCTTCGGAGAGCCGCCGCAGTCCGCGGTCCGGCCGCGTCGATCCCTGCCCCGGCACGAAGCCGTGCAGGCCGATCGCGTAGATCATGAACTCGTCCTTCTGCGCGCGCGCCAGGACCTCGTCAAAGGAGGTCTTCCGGCTGTACATGTCCGCGCCGTCCGTGAAGATGAGCACGACGCGCCGGCCCTGTTCGCGCGAGAGCGCCGTCATGCTGGCATCGATGGCGTCCCAGAGGTGCGTCGGGTTGCCGAACTGAATCTCGTTGTGGATGAACCGGATGAGGTCGTCGCGATCGCCCGTGAACGTCGGACTCATGATGATTTTGTCGGAAAAGCTCCCGATGCGCGCGCGGTCTTCCGGCAGCAACCGCAGGACGAACTGTTCGGCCGCCAGCTTCAGCAATTTCAAGTGGAACGTCATGCTGCCGCTCGTGTCGAGCATCACCACGACTCTGATCGGCTGGACGTCGCTCTCGAAGTTCGTCAACTGCTGGAGCACGCCGTTGTCGAGCACTTCGAAGTGCTCGCGCTCGAGATTCGGCACGAGGCGGCCCGAGGCGTCGATCGCCGACGCGTAGATGGGCACCGTCTGGACGCCGGCGCGGAACGCCGGCGCCTGCTGCGCAAGCACCACAGCCGTTGCCGAAAGAACGACGAGAATGGAGAGAGCTGCGAGTCGTTTCATGAACAGGTCGTACCGGGGATCCTTCCCTGACTACGCCCTTTTGCACGGTCCCGTTGCAAGAAAAGGGCCCGCCGGATGCCGAGAGCTGACGGCGGAAGTCCCGCCAGTTCCTGACTTTGTTCCTCGCCCGACGTCACCGGGGATGACCACGGAAGTGGTCAGCGAGGCACGTAATCTATCAGACCCCGCAGCCCGTGGTGAAAATGCCGTATTCAGAGGCGCCTCGACCAATGAACATCGGGTCCACCTCCTCGACGGGCAGCGTCCGCAGGTCCGCGACGACGTCAACGAACGGAATCTCGCCGCCGGCGATCTCACGCACCGCCTGACGCCACGGCGCCGATCGCTCGTCGGCGAAGTCGGTCCGCACCGGAAGAAACGCCAGCACGAGCGTCGTGTGCTGTCGGGCGTGCAGGTCGCGCAACGTTTCGATGATCTTCGCCACGACCGGCCGCAGGTCGGCCACGCTTTCTGGCGCGGCACGGACGGACCCGCCGGACGGCTTCCGGAACAGGAAGTTCAGTACCTGGGCCATCCGGAACGTTGACAACGCCGATCCGGCTTGCTGCAGCATCACGCCTGCCCTCGATCGATACGGAACCGGGCCATCGCCGACGACGAGTTTTCCGTCCTCGATGGCGAGTAACGTATGATCGGCGGTCCAAAGACGACGTGGAGCGCGACGTCGCGCGCTGGATGCGGCGCGCCTACCGCTTCGGGCGCCAGGATCATCTCAGGTAGACACGGGTGGTCTTACCGGAATTCGAGCCGTGGCTATGACTCGGTCGCTGGTTTTGGTCGTCGATGACTTCGACGACGCCCGGGAATTGTATTGCGCGTGCCTCGAACAAGCCGGCTACCGGACTGCCGAAGCGCGCAACGGGCTGGAAGCCGTCGAGCGCGCTCTCGAGGTCAAGCCCGACGTCGTGCTTCTCGATCTCGCCATGCCCGTGATGGATGGAGTCGAGGCCGCCCGCCGGCTGAAGGCCGACGATCGGACCCGTGACATTCATCTCATCGCGCTCACCGGCTACGCGGTCGCTCGATACGCGGAGGCCGCGAAAGCCGCCGGATGCGCGCAAGTGCTCGTGAAGCCCGTTCTGCCCGCCGACCTCGTGATCGCCGTCGAAGCGATCCTCGGCCGGGTGGCCTCATGATTCAGGCGCGGTCGGCCGCATTCATCGGCGGTTTCGCGGTGCTCTACGCCATGGCGGCGTGGGCCGGTCTGACGCTCGCCCTCATCCACGCCAGCGCGACGTCCGTCTGGCCGCCGACCGGGATTGCAATCGCGGCGCTGCTCCTCTTCGGCCGTGGCATGTGGCCGGGCGTATTCATCGGCGCATTCATCGCCAACGTCACGACGATCGCGGCGGCGACGCCGGCGGTCGCCGTCGTCGCCTCGCTGCTCATCGCGGCCGGCAACACGCTCGAAGCCGTGGCCGCCGAATATTTCATTCGGCGATGGGCCGGCGGCGTGCAGGCCCTGCAGCAGGCGCGGCGGGTCTTGCTGTTCAGCGCGCTTGCCGGACTCGCGGCGCCCACGATCGCCGCAACCATCGGTTCGCTGACGCTCGCGGGGGCCGGTCTGCTCGGGCGCGCGCCCTTCTGGGACGTCTGGCTGACCTGGTGGCTGGGGGACGGCGTCGGCGCGCTGCTCTTCGCACCGCTGTTGTTGCTGGTCGGCGATCCCAAGCCCTCCCGCTGGACCGTGGCACGCGTGGCGGAAGCCGTGCTCCTGGCCGGCGCCCTGGTCATCGTGTCGCAAATCGTGTTCAGCGGATGGGCGCAGGGGCGTCCCGTCTCGTTTCTCTGTCTGCCGGTCATCCTCTGGGCCGCCTTCCGGTTCGGCCAGCTCGCCGCCGCCATCTGCACGGTCGTGTTGTCGATCCTCGCGGTCCGCAGCACGGTTGCCGGAATCGGTCTCTTCGCGTCCGGCGACCACGAAGGCCTGCTGATTCTGCAGGGGTTCATGGGCGTGCTCGCCGTCTGCGGTCTGGTCGTCGGCGCGTTGATGCGGGAGCAGGAGCGCGTGACGGCGGGTCTCGAAGATCGGCTGCTCGAAGCGCAATCGCTCGCGCACCTGGGGAGCTGGGACTGGGACATCGAGCGAAACGAGTTGTGGTGGTCGGACGAGCTGTGCCGGATCTATGGCGTCAGGCCCGGCACCCGGCTCGGCGTCGAGAGTATCGTCGACCGGCTCCACCCCGACGACCGGGAACGTGTGCAGCAGATCGTTGCGGCCGCGGTCGCCGACGGACAACCGGTTGCGTTCGAGTATCGAATCGTCCGCGCCGATGGCGGCGTGCGTACTCTGAGCGCGCGCGGCCGTCCGCTCACCGGCGCCAATGGCCGCGTCATCCGGCTGGTCGGAACGGGGCAGGACATCTCCGATCAGAAACGCGCCGCCGAGGAGCACGCCCAGCTCGAGCGGGAACAGATCGCGCGCCGGCAGGCCGAAGAAGCCAATCGCATGAAGGACGAGTTCCTCGCGCTGGTGTCGCACGAGCTCCGGACGCCGCTGAACGCCGTGCTGGGCTGGGCGCAGATGCTCTCGCGCGGGCTGGTCGAACCGTCGAAGATCGACCGCGCGACGCAGGCGATCGAACGCAACGCGCTCGTGCAGGTGCGGCTGATCGAGGATCTGCTGAACGTCTCGGAATTCCGGGCCGGCACACTGCGGCTCGACGCGAAACGCGTGGAGCTCGGCTCGGTGGTGACCGCGGCCGTCGAATCGGTGAGCGTCGCCGCGCTGGCGAAGAACATCACGGTCGATGTGCACCTCGGCGGCCCGGCGTTCATCACCGGTGACGCGCAGCGGCTTCAGCAGGTCGTCTGGAACCTGCTCTCGAACGCCGTCAAGTTCACGCCGGATGGCGGCAACGTGGACGTCGTCATGCAGCAGGCGAACGGACAGGTCATCGTGCGCGTGAGCGACACCGGGCGTGGACTGGACGCGACCGGCGTCTCGCGGGTCTTCGATCCGTTCTGGCAGGGCGATCTCACCGGCCAGGGCGGTCTCGGCCTGGGGCTCGCCATCGTGCGCACGCTCGCCGAGGCGCACGGCGGCACGGTGGACGTTTCGAGCGCCGGACCCGGCAGAGGAGCGTCATTCAGCGTCCGGTTGCCTGCGGCCTCGTAACGTCATGCCCCTCATCGTTTTCGATTTCGACGGCACGATCATCGATTCTCGCCGCGACCTGGCGGACAGCACCAATGAAATGCTCGCGACCTACGGCGCGCCGCCGCAGCCGATCGACGCGATCGCCGGCATGATCGGCGACGGCGCGAAAAAACTGGTCGAGCGCGCGCTCGCCTCGGCCGGTCTCGATCCGTTCGAGCCGGAGGCCCTCGATCGATACCGCGAGATCTACGAGCGACGGCTCCTGGACACCACGCAGCCGTACACCGGGATGAGGGAAGTGCTTTCGGCCGCGAAACATCGATTCCCATTGGCGCTCCTGAGCAACAAGCCGGAGGCGCCGACGCGCCGGTTGCTCGACGCCTTCGATCTGGCCGGGCATTTCTCCTGGGTGATCGGCGGCGACTCCGGCTTCGAACGCAAACCCGATCCCGCCAGCCTCGCGTTCCTGATGACGCAGAGCGGGTCGACGGCCGCAAACACACTCTTTGTCGGCGACTCGGCGATTGACGCGGAAACCGCCCGGCGCGCCGGCGTCCATCTGTGCCTGGTGGACTTCGGGTTCGGCAAACTGCCGGAGTCGTTCACCCTGAGACCCGGAGAATGCAGGGTCAGCCATCCTGAAGAGGTGAGTAAGGCAATCGAAAGGCTTCTGGAGAAAAGCTGAGACATCGGGCTATCGCGTGATCGCGCGATCGGGCTATGTGAGACGCGATGTCAGATAGCGCGATGGCTCTACCTCATTCTCATTCCCACCGTGACCATCACGGCCCCGTTTCGCAGATCCAGTGCCTTGCGTGAGCTCGAGGGCACGACCCGCGGCCCGGTCCGCGTGACTTCGACGGTTGGAGGCGTGATGCGCGTCTCGGTGGCGACGTCGGCGGTGTAGCGCACTTCGATGAACGCACTGCGGACTTCGATGTCGCCGCCGAGGACCAGCTTCAGGTCGGGCCGCGCGCCTGTGCTCGCGACGACCGAGCCGGTTCCTCGCCGCCACTCCACCTGCGGGCCGATCAGGAAGTGGACGCGCCTGGCCGAGGGCTGGGCCCCGTCATCTTCGGGATTGGCCCTCACGCGCAGCAGAAGGGCGCCGCGCCCGAAGAACGCCGGCGACTGGAAGTTCCGGGCGCCTACCAGGAGCTCGGCCTGGACGTCGGCCGGTGCGCGCCGGGACGCGTTGTTGCTCGACGCATACCAGCCCGTGACGAACCCGAGCCCGGATTCGCCATGGCCTGCGTCGGGTTCAAAGGTCAGCCCGGCCTGGATCCCGGACGTCTGCGCCGCGACGGGGGCCGGGCCCGCGAGCACGAACGTGCACACCACCGCAATCATCAGAATCGTTCCGCGGGCGTGATTGCTCATGACATCCCTCTCCGCCGACCACGGTATGCAAGGGGAGCCGGGGAAGTCGTGAGGAAAGAGGGAGAAAACGCTGAATAAAAAGCGTGAAGTACGGCGCTGGCGCTGGAAGTACGGCCCTGACGCTGACGTGCAGGCCGCTGACGGCGCGAGTACGGAGCTTCCGTTCCTCGTACAGGTTGTGCTATTTGTGAGTTTGCGATGCCCGTGCGGTCGGCTTGGGGAAGCGCTCATGACTCGGTTCGTGATGTTTCTGGCGTTGGGTGCCGGCGTGCTGGCCTCGCAGGGCGGCGGCCAGCAGGCGCCCGTCTTTCGAGGGATCGGCGAGAGCGTGCCGGTCTTCGTGACGGTCACTGACAAAGACAACCGGCTGGTGCCCGGCCTCGCCCGCGACGACTTTCAAGTCTTCGACAACGGACGCGCCCAGCCAATCACCGTCTTCGACAACACACCGCAGCCGGTCCGCATCGTCGTCCTGCTCGACGTGAGCGGCAGCATGCGGGGCAACCTGCCGCTGCTCCGGGCGGGATGCGAACAGCTCTTCAAGCGTCTCCAGCCGGGCGATCTCGCGCGTGTCGGGACGTTCGGCGCCGAAATCATCATCAGCCAGCAGTTCACCGCCGACGTGCAGGAGCTTCGCGGCGCGCTGCCGACCGACATCGACCCCGGGGCGCCGACGCCCCTCTGGCGCGGCATGGACCGGGCGATGGACGCGTTCAACGGAACCGAAGGCCGCCGCGTCGTGCTCGTGCTGAGCGACGGCAAGGACGCGCCGGGTTTCCGGAAGTTCGGGGAGAAGTTCGTCGGCCAGCTCGAGATCGTCGAGCGCGCCCAGCGCGAGGAAGTGATGATCTATGGCATCGGGCTGCGAAGCCGCGGCGCGGTCCCGATGGGAGGCGACATGCGTGCCATGCTGGTCGACGATCTTCCCGATCCGTCGCTCGGCACCACCGCGCTCGAGACGGGCGGCGGTTACTTTGAAATCCGACCGCGCGACGACCTCGGCGCGGCGTTCGCCCGCGTCGTCGAAGAGCTCCACAGTCAGTACCTGCTCGGATTCGCGCCGCCCGCGCGCGACGGGAAGCGGCACAAGATCGAAGTCAAGATGCCCGGGCGCGATCTGAGACCGCGCGCCCGGAAGAACTACGTCGCGCCGAGCGACAAATAAACAGAAAGAGCTATCGAGGAAGTACGGCGCTGACGCGGGAATACCCCTATCGCCCGATCGCTCGCCTGACCGCTGGCGCGAGCGCATCCGCCATCGCGCGGTAGCCGTCCACGTCAGGATGCAGCCCGTCGGGGGACCCGGCCAGCCGATCCGCATCGCCTGGCGCCGAAACAGCCGCGCGGGTATCGACGGCGATGACGTTTCCGTCGCGCGCCGGCTGCGCGGAGATCCAGGCATTGATCTCGCGCATCTTCTGATTCTGTTCGGCGGTCGCGGTGTTGTAGGGAACGATCGAGCCGGCGACGACCGGGATGCCCGCCGCGCGCGCGCGGTCGTACATCGCCTGCAGGTGCGTGACGACGTGGTCCACGCTCCGGCCCTGATAGACGTCGTTCACGCCCGCGATGATGATGACCGCGGCGGGCCCGTGCGCGAGGACGTCGCGGTCGAAACGCGCGGCAATCTGATCCGACCGTTCCCCGTTCACGCCGCGATTCAGCACCGACCATTTCGGTTGTTGCCGCACCAGCCAATACGCGAACTGGCTCCGCTCGTCTCCGCTGCCGGCCGGCGGCGCCTCGATCGGCGATTTGAAGAGGGGCGTGCCGGCCGTCGTCGAGTCGCCGAGGGCGACGATGAGGGAGTCGTGTCTGTTATCCATGGAAGTGGCCGGAGTGGCGACAGGTCTCGGGCCATCAGCTGACCCGGTGCCCGCGCCGGCCGCCTTGATCTTCGCCGCCGTCGCTTCCGCGGCCCGCATGACGCGCAGGATATTCCGCGATGCGATTTTCCTGATGTCCTCATCCGTATACCCGCGGCGCAGAAGTTCGGCCAAGAGCAGCGGGAATGTCGAGACGTCCTCCAGGCCCACCGGGACGCTGGTGATGCCGTCGAAGTCACTGCCGAGCCCGATGTGATCGATGCCGGCCACCTTCCGGAGGTGATCGAGGTGATCGGCCACCTGGATGAGTGACGCCTTCGGCGCGGGGTTCGCGCGCCGCCACTCGTCGAGCGCTTTCGTGATCGCCTCCTGGTTGTTCCCGAGCGTGCCCGTGAGCCGGGTCCGCTCGGCCGTCTCCCGCTTGCCCCAGTCGGCCACCTCCTGCGAGACGAACCCGGGCACGAACGTGACCATGACGACGCCGCCGTTGCGCGGCAGCTCGCGGAGGATGTCGTCCGGCACGTTACGCGGCACGTCGGTCAGCGCGCGCGCGGACGAGTGCGAAAAGATCACCGGCGCCGTCGCAATCCTGATGGCGTCGCTCATCGTTGCCGGCGAGACGTGGCTGAGATCGACCAGCATGCCAAGCCGGTTCATTTCCTGGATGACTTGTTCGCCGAATGGCGTGAGACCGTCGTGCTTCGGCGTGTCGGTCGCCGCGTCGGCCCACGGCGTGTTCAGGCTGTGCGTGATGGTCATATAGCGAGCGCCCAGCCGGTACATCATCCGCAGCAGTGCCAGCGACGAGTTGATCGAGTGGCCGCCTTCCATGCCGATGAGCGAGGCAATGCGCCCCTGCCGGATGGCCCGTTCCACGTCATCGGCGGTGAGCGCCAATGTCAGCGATTCGGGATACCGCGCGACCATCCGGTGAACGATGTCGATCTGTTCGAGCGTCTGGGTGACCGAAACCGCCGGATCCGTTCCCGCCGGCGGCGACGGGACGTACACCGACCAGAACTGCGCACCCACGCCGCCGGCCTTCAGCCGCGCGAAGTCCGTCATGATCGCGGGCTGCGCCACGCGCAAGTCGAGCTTCGTGATGTCGCCCTGGGCACGTTGTCTCACTTCCCACGGATAGTCGTTGTGCCCGTCGAACACGGGTGTGTCACGCAGGAGCCGCCGCGCACGATCGAGAAGCGGATCGGACGGCTGTTGCGAGAACACGACGAGGGGAAAAATGAAGACAGTCAGTGCGAAGAGAGAGAGCCGCATGGGCATGACGATAGCGCATGTCGGCAAGGTCGGACCAAGCGGCGGGCTTCAGCCCGCCTTGAGCCTCTACCCGCGTTACTCACTCCTCAACGCGATGGCTGGATCCACTCTCGACGCCTGCCGCGCGGGAATGAGGCTCGCGACAATCGCGATGCCGACGAGCCCGAGCGCGATGGCGCCGAAGTGTCCGGGATGGACCGGCACGACGTTGAACAGGACGCCTCGGAGCACGCCGGTGAGCAGATACGCCGGGACGAGGCCGATGACGATACCGACCGAGGCGAGCCACCAGGCGCGCCGGACCGTATGGCGGATGACCGTGCCTTGCGACGCGCCGAGCGCCATACGCACGCCGATCTCATGCCGGCGTTGCGAGACGTGATACGCCATCAGGCTGTACAGTCCGATCGCCGAAAGGACGACCGCGAGCGCACCGAGCACGCCCATCATCGCGCCAATCATCTGCAGGCCCACCGTCCGCTCGTGCAGCATGCCCTTCATCGTCATGATGTAGATCGGCGGCTGCGACGGATCGATCGACGTGAGCAGCGATCGCACGTCGCCCGAGAGCGTCGTGGGATCGCCGCCGGCTCGCACCATGAGGTTGACGAGGTACGACGGCCGCTGGGGCATGGGGACATACAACATCGGGCCGTTCCGTCGCGAGAACCAGTCGTCGATGATATTGCCCGCGACACCGACGATCGTGATCCAGCGGCTGTCGTCCGTCGTCGGGAGCTGGAGCCGCCGGCCCAGCGCCGATTCGCCGGGCCAGAGCCGGTTCGCCAGCGTCTGGCTCACGATCGCGACGGGCATCGACTCCGCGCTGTCTCCCGTGCCGAAGGCGCGGCCTTCGAGGAGCGGGAGACGCATGGTGTCGAAATACCTGCTCGACACGGCGCGGTACGCGGCCGTCGGCCGGCGGCCTTGTCCGTCATCCGGACGGCCGTCCACGACCAGCTCGCGCGTCGCATTCGAACCGTCTGACGGCACGAACGTCGTCGTCGCCGCCGACTCCACCCCAGGCAGCCGTGCCGCGCCGTCGATGAGCTTCTCGGCGAATCGCCATCGGGCGTCGGCGTCCGGGTGTGTCGCTTCGACGAGCACCGTGCGCATCGTGATGATGCCCTCGGGGTCGTAGCCTTGCGGTCCGAGCGCGAACTGGCGCGCGGCGGAGCCGGTGAACCCGGTTGCGACGAGGAGCGGGACGGCCACGGCCATCTGGCCCACGACCAGTGCGCTCCGAACGACGCGCCCGGATTCTGGTACCGGCGACGCTGCGCCCACCTTCGCGAAGAGTGTTGACGACGTTCGGCCTCGACGCCTGGAGTGCCGGGAAAATGCTGATCAGTACCGACGCCAGCAGGGCCGTCGCCGAGATCACGAGTAGAAGGCGCCCGTCGATGTCCATGTCCGCCCAGCCCGGGACGAACGGCAGGATGCGCGCGGGCATCGCGCTCTTCAGAACGCGGAGGGACCCCCAGGCGAACGCGAGCGACACCGGCACCGCGATCGCCGCCAGCACCGCGCTTTCGATGAGGAGCTGGCGCAGCAGCCGCGCGCGGCCTGCGCCGATCGCGAGACGCAGCGCGATTTCGCGCCGGCGATCCCACCCGCGCGCCAGAAGCAGATTCGCGATGTTCGCGCCGCCGATGACGAGCACCAGGATCGCGCCGACCTGGATCATGCCGAGTATCTGGTCCATGCCAGGGTCGATCATGCCCGCCGTGAACGACTGCACGAGGGGCGAGTGCCGCTCGTTGTCTTGGGGATGTTCCCGGCGCAGACGATCGCCGATCACGTTCAGTTCCGCGCTCGCGTCGGCCCGCGATCGCCCATCGGCGAGTCGCCCGATGACCGTGAGATAGCGATTGTTCCGATCGCGGAGGGCCGCCGGCCCGGCGTCGAGCGGTCCCCAGACCGCGGAGCCCGACGGAAAATCGAACCCTTCCGGCGCGACGCCGATGACGTCGTAGAACTCGCCATCGATCTTCACGTGCTGACCGACGATGTCGGGCCGTGCCGCGAATCGTCGCTGCCACAGCCCGAAGCCGATCACGACGACCTTGTGCGGACCGTTGGTCGTGTCCGTCTCATCGATGAAGCGGCCCAGACGCGGCGCGAGCTTCAACATCCGGAAGAACTCCGCGGAGACGCGGAAGCCGAGCACGCGTTCCGGCTGGTCGCCGCCCGAGAAATTGACCTGCCACCAGCCGAAGGCGGCGAGCGCCTCGAACACACGCGACTGCTGCCGCCAGTCCGTGAAGTTGGCCGGCGAGACGGACTCCTCCGGATCGTGCGGCGAGGAGTTGTCTTCGCTCCATTCGGAAACGACCGCGAGCCGATCGACCTCGGGCAGACTGAACGGACGGAGGACGAGCGCGTCGAGCATCGAAAACGCCGCGGCGTTGACGCCGAGACCGAGCGCGAGCGTGAGCACGATCGCCGCGGTGATCAGGGGATAGCGACGAAGCGTGCGGGCTGCGACACGGATTTCCTTCACGAGTGTGGTCATGGGACGATCTCCGATGAACAGAACGGTGCGGGCGGCCGACGCGGCGTGGATGACGAACTGCCCAACCACCGTCGCGACGAGCAAAGCGGCCTGTCCCCAATACCAGGCGGCGGACCAGGTTCTGCCGCGGCGCGCGGTGAGCAGCGCGTGCTCCTCAGCCAGATCGCCGCAGGCCGTCTCGCCCCAGCTGAGCCGCGCCGCGGCCCAGCCGACGATGCGCACCGCGAGTCGTGGCGGCGTCGTCACGGTTTTTCCAGGAGGCCTTCGAGACCTCGCGAGAGGTTGTCGATGGCCTGGCGAACCTTGCGCAGGGACTCGAGTCCGGCGGCCGTGACGGTGAAATATCGGCGGGCCCGGCCGCCCCGGACGGCGAGCGGCTCGCCGAGGCGCGAAGTGACGAGCCGCTTCGCCTCGAGGCGTTCGAGAGACGTATAGAGCGCGCCGCGGGCGAGCCGGCGGTGGCTGCGGTCTGCGAGAACCTGGCGGATCGAGACCGTATACGCGTCGTCACCGCATTGGAGGATTGCGAGCAGGACGAGTTGTTCCAGCTCACCGATGTATGCGGGACCGGTCGTCATAAGGCCTGCATTGTAGTCTAAATAGCCCTGCTAAATCAGACTTGACCGGTCGGATTTCCTGACTTATGCTGGCCCTTCGAAAACGAGACTCGTCTCATTTAACGAAACTCAACGCACCCGGTCTCACGTTTATGGCTCTCCAGTCGTTCGTCATCACCCTCCGGGAAGGTCTCGAAGCCTTTCTCATCGTCGCCATCAGCCTCGCGTATCTCAGGAAAACGGGACGCGTGGATCTCATCTCCGCCGTCAAGTGGGGAATCGCGATCTCGATTGCGCTGAGCATCGCCGCCGGACTGGCGCTCCAGCAGGCGCGCAATCAGCCGCTGTGGGAGGGTGTGCTGGCGATCGTCGCCGCGGTGTCCGTGGCCACGCTCATCGTGCACATGTGGAAGACGGGGCGGCGGATCAAAGCGAACATCGAAGGCCGCCTCGAGTCGTCGGCGCGCCGCGCGGGCCGCGCCGCGTTTCTCGGCGTCCTCGGATTCACGATTCTGATGATCACGCGCGAGGGCATGGAGACGGTGCTGCTCATGAACACGCTGTTGTTCCAGGTGTCGAGCGCGGCGCTCCTCGCCGGCGCCGTCGCGGGAACGATCGCGGCTGCCGGCGTCGCGTGGCTCTGGTCACGGTACGGACACCGCGTGAACCTGGCGCGGTTCTTCCAAGTCACCGCGGTGTTCCTCTTCGTCTTCGTGATTCAGTTGCTGATCTACGGCTTTCACGAGCTGACCGAAGCCAACATCGGGATCCCGAACTCGGAAGCCCTGCACTGGGCCACTGAGCCGTACGGACCGGACGGCATGTACGGTCAGTACCTGACGTACCTACTGGTCATTCTGCCGATTGGATGGCTGCTCATCTCGACGATCTTCCAGCGCCGACCGAAACCTGGCCCACCCGCGCGCGAGTGGCGAGCCCCGTTGATCAGTAGTTCCCAGCCTTCAGCGCCTCGAGGTGCTGGCCAGGCTGGACTTTGAGCTCTCGCCACTGACCGTCAATCGGACCCTTTAACCACGGGTATTTTCGCTTTTCCTGGGACATCCGAGCGCTTTTCTTTCGTTGCAGGCGGCTCGGCGGCGGCTGGGGGCTTCGGCGTCTTCCAGACGTACGCGCTGACCGGGAAATGATCGACGTACTCGTCGAACTTCAGCGTCTCGAGCTGCATGCCGAGCTGGAATTCGTCCGAGGAGGTCAGATGCGGAAACCGGAGGGCGAAGCCGCCCTCACGCGACACTGAGATCACCTCTCCGTCGATCACCATCGGTCCGTCGTGTTTGAAGTAGATGGTCAGCGTCCCGGATTGGCCGAGCGCAGGTGTGTTGTGGGCGTGGATGAAGCACCCGCCGAGGCTGAGATCGGCAACCTGATAGAAGCCTGGCCTCGACTCAGCCTTCCAATGCCCGTCGAGCGCCACGCGCACGCGAGGATGTTTTCTGCGTTCGACTAACACGCGAGGACTCATAATCCCTCCGCGCAATTTACGTACCGCTGACGCGCGCACCTCGGCTGGGGTGCCGATCGAAAATGACCGACGCAGGATGAACTTTGTTCCGGTCGAGGCCCCCTTTTTTACCTTTAGGCGACGAGTGCTGCTTGCAGCTCTTCGAGACGTCCCTTCAGCTCGGCACGAACGTCCGCCGAGACGTCCAGAAACTTCACACCGAACCCGCGGCCGCGCTCGGCGTGGACGATGCGGCCCGCGAGCGTGAGTGGGGTCTGTCCGAAGATCAACCGCAGGACTCCCAGGCCTTCGACAGAGGCAGCCGACGTCCGCACAAAACAGCCTCCGAGGCTGATGTTCGCGACCTGGCAGGTCGTTCCGCCAGACTCACCCAGCCAGCGGCCGTCGATCGAGACTTCGCAGCGCGGATATTGCCGGCGTTCATTGACCATGTCGTCCTCGATCAAAATTGTCGGCCGCTTACGAAACGGGCTTTATGCTGCAGCCGTGAGAACGGCCCTCGTCGGATATCGTGTACGGATGCCCAAGGTGTCGCTGTCGCTCGACTGGAGCGGCGGGTTGCGCTTCGTCAACAGCGCCGGCCATCCACGCATCGAGCTCGACAGCTCCGTCCAGGGCGTGACCTCGCCGCCCCAGGCGCTTGCGTACGCCGTCATGGCCTGCATGGCCATGGATGTCGTCCACATTCTTCAGAAAGCCAGGCAAGATCTGCGTACGATGACGATTACCTTCGACGGCGATCGGGCCGAGGAGCATCCGCGGCGCTTCCTGACGATGCGACTCCACTTCGCGCTTACCGGACGTGTGGACCAGCAGGTGGTCGCCCGAGCCGTCGAGCTGTCCCGCACCACCTACTGCTCAGTCTGGAACTCTCTCCGGACCGACGTGGAGCTGTCGACGACGTTCAAGGTCGAGGAGTGACCGGAAAAGACCTCCGAGGTCATTTCCCGTGTAAGCGGGCCGGAAATGACCTCGGAGGTCATCCCAGATGAGGCGGCCGTACATCGACTGGCTCCGCGGCCTCGCGGTGCTGATCATGATGGAGTGGCACGCGTTGGACGCCTGGACGGCGGCCGACTCGCGCGGCAGCGAGGCGTTCAGGGTCGCGGCCCTTGTGGGTGGCTGGGCCGCACCCTTGTTTCTCTTTCTTGCGGGCGTCGCGATTCCTTTCGCCGGCCTCTCGAACATGCGAAAAAGCGGCATGGATCGCCGGGCGGCCGCGCGTGCGGTCCAGGTGCGCGGCTGGCAGGTGTTCGCCCTCGCGCATCTCTTCCGGTTTCAGTCCTTTCTGTTCGATCTGTCGGCGCCCTGGTCGTCGCTGTTCAAGCCCGACATCCTCAACATTCTCGGGCTCGGTCTGGTCGCCGCGGCGTTCTGCTGGGGACGAGCGACGACGCCCCGCCGCGCCGTGTTCCTTCTCGTGGTTCCCGCCGTAATCATCGTGCTGCTCACGCCGTGGTCGCGCGTGTGGTTCTGGCCGACGCTTCTCTATCCGAGACTCGAGGCGTACATCCGTCCGGTCGGGAACCTCGGCGTCTTCACACTTTTTCCGTGGATTGCGTTTGTCTTCATCGGCACGTTCGTCGGGCACCTCATTTCCACACCCCGACCGGGCGACGAAGAGCCGGCGTTTCATCTGAAGCTCGCAGGCGCGGGCCTCGCCGTTGCCATTGCCGGCTGGACGGGCTCATATCTTCCTCCGCCCTTCGCGCCATCCGAGTTCTGGACGACGTCGCTGTCGTTCTTTCTGGTTCGTCTGGGCGTCATGACGCTTGCGCTTGCCGCCGCGTGGGCCTGGATGGAGCGGCCGACGAGCGACCGGTGGAGTCTCCTGGTGCTCTTCGGGCGGACGTCGCTGTTCGTGTACTGGGTCCATGTCGCGCTGGCGTACGGCGCCTTCAGCGCGCCGCTTCATCGAGCACTGCCGTTCGGCTGGGCGCTCGTCGCGTTCGGGACGCTTACGCTGCTGATGCTGGGAGTGGCGATCTGGTGGAGCGGGAGAAAGCCGCTCTCGTTCGTTTTACAGAAAGCGTAATACGAACGACGGCGCCTTTCTCCCGCTTGTCGGTACGACGGGTACATCAGGTACGACAGGTACGTCGGGTCCGAGGAACGTACTGACGCGCGCCAGCATTCTTTTTCTAAAGAAGCTGACGAGCGTTAGTACGTTCGATGGACCCGACGTACCCGACGTACCCGAGGTACCGACCCGCGCTTTTCAGACGGCGTCGTACCGACCCGCGCTCTTACCTTCGGCATCAAGACGCTGGTGATGACGTGGATGACTCCGTTCGACTGCAGCACGTCGTATGTCGAGATCTCGGACGTCATGCCTTTCTCGTCTTTGAGCAGCAGGTTCTTCGGACCGTTCGCGACGACCCACAGCGTGTTGCCGGAGACGGTCGTGAGCTCGGCCGAACCCTTGCCGGCGCGCACTTTCGACATGAGCGCCTCTGCGTCGAGCTTGCCCGGGACGACGTGGTAGGTGAGCACCTTCGTCAGCGCCGGCTTGCTATCCGGCTTCAGCAGCATGTCAACGGTGCCGGCCGGCAGCTTCGCGAACGCCGCGTTCGTGGGGGCGAAGACCGTGAATGGCCCGGCGCCCTGCAGCGTGTCCACGAGGCCCGCCGCCTTGACGGCCGCGACGAGCGTCGTGTGGTCTTTCGAGTTCATCGCGTTCGCGATGATGTTCTTCGACGGGAACATGGATTCGCCGCCGACCATCACGGTCTGTTCCTGGGCAGCGAGAACGACCACGGCTGACAGCACCGGGGCCATGAAAAGGAAGTACTTGAGTTTCATCGTGGCATCTCCTGCTGCACGTCGGCAGCAGTCAGTTCTACGGGCGGGCTAGGTGAAACGGATTGAATTGGGTAATCGGGCAATTGGTAATTGGGTAATTGAATCGCTGGCAATTGCTCAATTACTCAATTACCCAATTACCCAATTACCCAATTACCCAATTACCCAATCCCCCTGCTCTCCAGACCCGTAGTACTGTCTTGACGGCTTGACCGTGTCGGACTCTCTGCGAATGGATGCTGTCGAGGCCGACCGTCAGATTCTGGCGGCGGTCGCCGGCGGATCGGCGGACGCTTTGGAACGGCTCTACGATCGGTACGCCGCGACGGCCTACGGTCTCGCCCGACGGATCCTCGCCCAGCAGGACCTGGCCGAGGAGGTCGTCCAGGACGTCTTCTCGCAGGTCTGGCGCGAGGCCGGCCGCTACGACGCGGCGCGCGCGAGCGTGGCCGGCTGGATCGTGCTCCTGACACGAACACGGGCCATCGATCGGTTGCGTGCCCGTCGCGCCCGCCCCGATCAGGATCGCGCGGTGGATCCCGTCGCCGTGCTGCCGCTCACGGCTGGTGGCCGAAGTCCTGAGCAGGTCGCCATGTCGTCCGAGGACGCGCAGCACGTGCGCGCCGCCCTCGAGACACTTCCCGACGAGCAGCGCTTACTCGTCGATCTCGCGTATTACGAAGGCTTGACGCACTCGGAAATCGCGGCCCGGACGGGCGTCCCGCTCGGCACCGTCAAGACGCGCATCCGATCCGCGATGATGACGCTAAGGGGAGCGCTCACGTGAACACGGCGCACGAGGAATTCGAAGAGGCCGTCGCGTCGTACGCTATTGACGCGCTCGATCCGTCCGAGGTCCGGGCGTTCGAGGCGCATCTGGCGTCGTGTGCCCGTTGTCAGGCCGAGCTCGCGGATCTGCGGCGCGTCGTCGCCGGCATCGGCATGACCGGTGAGCCGGTCGCGCCGCCGGCGCCGCTCAAGGCGCGGACGATCGCCCGTGCCACGGGACGACCTGAGGCGACGCTGCGATTCGAGCCGCGCCCGTCGTCCACGACGATCTCTCCGCCGTCGCAGACCGTGGCACGCCCGTCCTCCGTGCCGTGGCTCGTCGCGGCGGCGGCTGTCTTCGTCGTGGTTGCCAGCGGGACGTACGCGTGGTCGCTGCGATCGAGGGTCGAATCGCTCGAGCAGATGGTGGCCGTCACGTCGCACCAGGCCGACCGCCTGCGCGACGAGCTTGTGTCGCTGCGGCGCGATTCAGCGAATTTGATCCGCACGATCCAGGTGATGACCGCGCCGGATGCGCGGCAAGTCGTGCTGAAGGGTCAGGGCCCGGCCGCGACGGCATCCGGCCGGGCGTATCTGAGCGCGTCCCGCGGGCTCTCGTTCAGCGCGTCGCAGATGCCCGCGCTGCCTCCCGACCGGATCTATCAGTTGTGGATCATCGCCGACAAAACGCCGATCGGCGTGGGGACGTTCGAGGTCACGCCCGATGGCTCGGCGTCAACCACCGTGCCGCTGCCGCCGGGCGTGACGACAATCGACGCGATCGCCGTCACGAGCGAGCCGAAACCGAGCGGATCGGCGACGCCGACGATGCCGATCCTGCTCGTCGGGCCGCAGTGAAGTGATTTTGACGGCCGGCGTCGGTACGGCAGGTCTGACAAGCGCGTGTCGGTACGGCGGACCTGAAAAGCGCATGTCGGTACGGCGGGTACAATGAACGAACTGGCGCTCGCCATCTTCTTTGATCGCTCAACGAGGCCGGGTTCGAAGACGTCAAGAAAGATGACAGGTTGCAGGTTCCTCGTACCCGTCGTACCGACACGGGCACTTCAGACCGGCCGTACCGACATGTGCACTTCAGCCCCGTCGTACCGACACCCGGCGGCGCCCGTGTTTTTGAGAACGCCGCCGTCCATCACTTCACCGAGTCGTTCCAGTTGATGATCGAGTTGAAGATCATGTTGAACTCCCCGTGGTTCTGCCAGCGGTAGATCGGGTTGTTCGAGAACATGATGACCCGCCCTTTGCCGTTGTGCGCGTTCGGGACGTCCACGGCGAACGCGCGGCCGCGGATGGCGTCGCCGCCGACCATCAGTCCGCTCAGCACCGCGGCGTCGCCACCGACGAAGCGCGCGAGGACGTGTTCCTCATCGGCGACGCCGACATGGAAGAATGACTGCTGGGTCGCGTATTTGATCGGAAAAATCTTGTCGGCGTAGCCGTAAAAGACGGGGTGATCGGTTTTGACGATCTCCGCTTGCACGAGCGGCTTCTGCGCGTTGACGCCCTGAATGCTCTCGATGTAGATGCTGCGGGCGAATCCGAACTCGATCGGGAATCGCACGGCCCGTTCGGCGGCGACGATCGTGCCGCCCGCCTCGAGGAACGTCTCGAATGCATCGACGCCGTCCTGACCGAAGCCGCCTGTCGTGTCCGTCGTGTCGCCGTACATCCCCAGGAACTTGAACTTGTCGCTCTTCACGTAGGCGCTGGGCCGGGAGGCCGGCGACGACAGCACGTCGGTGCGGCTGATGGTCTGCGCGGCCATCAGAATCACGTCGTAGTCGTTCTTGAGGTTGCCCTTCTTCACCCGTTCCTTGTAGATGAGATCGAACGGGATGCCGAACTGATCGAAGGCGTGACGGTACCAGCCGAGCTCCTGCGTGCCGCTCCACTGCGAGTAGATCGCGATGCGGGGCACGTCGCCGTCATGCGTCGCGACGGTGGGCGCGGTGTCGAACGCGGCCGCCGTCAGGCCGAGCTGCTCGACAGCGGCGCGTACGGCCGCGAGATCCGCGGGCGCACTGACGATGAAGGAGCCGGCGGGGAAGTCGGTGCCGCCGACCTGGAAACTCTTCTCGGCGACCTTCATCGGCACGTTGCGCAGCTTGTAGCGGAACGTGATCATGTTGTTCGAGCCGAAGTGCGCGACCGCGAGCCCGGCAGTGCCCGTGCCGGCGACGCGGCCCTTGAGCTCAGGCACCTTGATGAGCGGTGCCGCGACGTCGAGGATGGCTTTGTCTCGAATCTCCTTCACCTCGACATTGAACGCATGGCCCATCGACCAGCCGCTGTCGTCGTAGGTGCGAAGCGCGGGATCCGGGTAGTCCTGCCGCTCGAGGAGGTTCTTCGCCAGCCGCCAGTACGGCTGACCGCCTTTGATGACGAATGACCCCGCGGCGTACGTCGCGTCGCCGATCTTCACCGGCGCGGTCGTCTGTCCGACTTCGATGCCCTGGACCCGCAGGATCCGGACGAGCTCGGTTGGCCGGGTCATGTCGCGCTGAGCAGGAATCACGTAGGCGAATGGCGCCGTCGTGCGCCCCTGCTCTATGGAGTTTCGCGTCTTCGTGTAGAAGTTCTCGAGGATCAGGTTGGGAAACATCGCCGTCAGCTGGAGGCCTGACAGCACGCCGGTCTGCATGTAGTTCGTGTTGTTGCGCCGCGTGAAGTTCGCCTGCGCGCCCGGCGGAATCGGGATGCCGCGGTACCATTCGCGCTCCTGACCACCGCCGCGACCCGTCGGCACGCCGCCGCGGCCTCCGCCGGCGCGTCCGGCACCGCCGCCGCCGGCGGCGGCCTGTGCGCCGGCTGCACCGGCGCCACGTCCTTCGGCCCCCGCTTGCTCCCCGCCGGCGCCGGCGCCTCGCGCACCTTCGCCTGCCTGGGCTCCAGCAGCCGCGCCTGCGCCAGCCGCTCCGGTTTGCGACGCCCCGGCCGTAGCTCCGCCACCTGCCCGTCCGCCGCCACCCGCGCCACCGCGGCCGCCTCGTCCACCGCCGCCGCCAGCACCGCCACGTGCGCCGGCAGCCGGCGGAGCCGTCGCGCCAGGTGCCGCGCCGGCGCCCCCGCCACCCGCTGCGGCAGGTCCTGGTCCGCCGTCGCGGCCCGACTGCGTCTCGTACATCCGCATCATGCCGTTGTGGTTGTAGGCGATCGATCCGAGATAGCCGGGCGACCAGCCGTCCATGAACGCGTGCGTGTACACGCCGGGCATGCCCCACTTCGTCATCTGCGTGAGCTCCCAGTTCGAGAAGAACGGCAGCTCGGCGAACAGAATCGGATCGAGATTCGGGTTCTGCGGCGGTCCGCCGCTGTAGGTGTAGAGCAGCGGCTGCGCCTCGTGCAGGTCGTGCATGATCGGCGGATGCGCGGTGAAGTACCAGTCGGCGAGCGCGCGCATCTGCATCTGTGAGAGGTTAATGTCGCGGTTGTTGTCGTGATAGACGTACTTGCCCCAGTACGGCAGGCTGCACGCGCCACCGCCGCCGCCGCGTCCGCCGGCTGGTGCCGCTGCGGCGCCCGCGCCAGCACCACCACCAGGAGCGGCGTTCGAATCCTGATTGCAATAGAACAGATCGACGTTGCGGTCGCGGCCGTCGGCATCGGCCACCGGCGTGACTGACACGATCACGTTCTCGCGAATCGCCGTGATGAACGGCGACGTTTCCGTCGCCAGCCGGTACACGAGCTCCATCAGCATCTCGGGCGGTCCGGATTCGCCGCTGTGGAGGCCGCCGATGAAGTGATAGTGCGGCCTGGTCGTCGCGATGAGCTGCTTGATCGAGGTGTCCGGCACGCCGCGCGGATCGGCGAGGCGTGCGAGGTTGTCGCGATTCTGCTGCAGGTTCTTCATGTTGTCGTCGGACGACACCCAGACGACGACCAGTTCCCGGTTCTCGTCGGACTTGCCGATCGTCTCGACTGTCACGCGCGGCGTCGCGGCGGCGAGCGCGCGGTAGTACTTCAGGATGTTTTCGTAGTAGGTGAGCGTGCGCGGCGCGCCGATGTGGTACCCGAGCACGTCCTTCGGCATCGGAACGCCCTGAACCCGCGGCAGGTGATCGACGAGCGGACTGCCGTAGCGCGGCTCTCCCGTCCAATCCTTGTAGGCTTTCGCAAAATCTTCGTCCTGGGCCTGCTTCGGGTCCCGCGTCTCCGTGACCCACTGCTGCGCGGGCAGCCCGATGGACGCGATGACGAGTACACCCAGGGCGAGCAGGGTGGGGCGAAGACGGCGAAGCACGGAGCCAATCGCGTTCATCACTTCAACTCCTTGACGTTCTGTTACTTAGCGCGATGGAAGACGGGAGCCTGTGGCGGAAACCGGCGCCGGCTGCGAGCGGAGAGGCTTGAGATTGTGCACGAGTGGCACATAGAATCGCGATCGACACTCTCTTTTTGCCCGGGGCGTCCCCTCGAGGCGCGAAAGGTCCCGCCAACCTATGATCAGCGTCGCCGCGCTTCGAATGCAGCAGTTTGGCGTGCAATTCTATCAGGCTTCACTCACTGCCAAAGACATCGACAAGCTGGTCAGATTCGAAGTCCTCAACTATGGCGAAACCCAGCAGACGGGTGTCCGTGGTGCCGCCCGGCAGTCCAAGGTGCGGTGGGATCTGCTCGAACGGCGCATCGCCTCGAGCGACAAGGCCTACCAGCGGCAGATTATCCGCAAGAAGATCGACGAGCTCGTCGCCTACTACGAACAGTGCCGGCAGGCGCGCGATCTGCCGTCAATCGCCGGCGCCGTCATCATCTCCTGCGACGAGCCGCTGAAATTCGAGGCCTCATCGGGCGATCCGTCTCTCGGGATCCTGAAAGTGCCCGAGCGCGAAGGCATCTTGCGCGCAATCGACGGCCAGCACCGCCTGCTCGCGCTGCATGCGGCCATCAACGAGCTGGGCGACGAGACCTTTACGGTTCCGGCCGTGATCTTCGATCGGCTTCCCGAAGACCACGTCGTGCAGATGTTCGTCACGATCAACGCGAAGCACACGCGGCTGAACGCGTCGCATCTCGTGTCGCTCTCGGGCCGCCAGCTGTATCGCGACGACAACCTCGCAGCCGCGCACGATATCGTTCGCGCGCTGAGCGAGCGGGACGACTCGCCCCTCCACGGCGAAATCAAGCTCCTTGGCGTCGGCCGCGGCCGGGTCGCGCAGGCGCCACTCGCGCAGGAGCTCAAGAAGCTCTTCGCCTCCGACGCCTTCGGGACCGGCAAGAAGGCGGATGACTTCCGCGAAGACGGCAATAAGTTCTTCATCAACTACTTCAGGCAGGTGGCGGTGGTGTTTGGCGCCGCGTGGAACGGCCGGAAGTACAGCATCAAGACCGCGCCGGCGCTGCGGGCTTTCATCCGGGTCGCGCCCGACATCGTGCGGCAGCTCGACCAGCAGCATGCCGACCGGGCCGACTTCCGCGCCATCGGCCGGGTCATCGCGCCTTGGGGCCGCCGGATCGGCGATCTACGATTCGAGACCGAAGGTGCCTGGAAGCGTTCGGGAACGACCGTCGATCAGCTCGCCAAGGAGCTCCGGCTGGCGCTGCAGTACCCGGAAGGTGCGATGGTTTAGGCGCCGCGCAGAGCGACTCGGGCAGTCCAAGAAGTCCGTTCGCGAATACGATCTTGCAAGTTTGTAAGCACGGGCACCAAAACGGGAAGTTCTACATGCCCTTCCGTTCGACAAGATTGCACATTTCCGCAAGAACTTAAGCGCACGCCGCGGCATGCCCCTTGCGTAAGGATGTGGCCCGGGTAGCCTGAATTTGCGGCAAGTGCCGTAAAGAGCTGGGGAGCCAGGTTGCCCGTAAAGGCCCGCGTCAGCGGGCCTTTTTTTTTCGATCTCTCAGCCTTCCGAACACCCCAATCACCTCCCGGTCGCCCCGCCGCGCCAGGTCACGCTCCTTCCACCGCCTGGCCCTGATTTCCGCCAGCCGTCCCAGCGCCTCGATGACCGCCCGGGCAAAGTCGATCCGGAGCGTCAGCGGCGCCGTAACGAAGAGCACCACCACCCAGAAGACGTGTTGAAGGAACCAGGATCGATCGTGGAGATGGATCCAGTGCAGAAACAGGCGGTTCCGCTGGCTGATCCGGCGAATCTCGGCCTCCGACGATTTGTCGCGAATCGTCGATGAGAATCGATGCCGCGCCAGAGATTCCGGCTCGTAGCCGACGGTGAGTCCTCGCTTCCACGCGCGATAGCTCAGCTCGACATCCTCCAGGTAGAACGGCGCAAACAGCGTGTCGAAGCCGCCGAGCTCGAGAAAGCGGGTTCGATCGACCATCGAGGATCCGCCGCTGGCGAACATCGAAGGCCAGACGCGCTCACCTGGGCCTTGAGTCACGTACGCGTCGTGCACGCGAATGAACCCGCGCCGGAATCCGCCAAGCTGACCGGTTCCGGCTTCCGCGCCGGTGTCGAAGTCGAGCACGCGGCAGTGGACCGCGAAGAGCAGGCCCGACGGATCCACCTGTGCGAATCGGCCGGCCAGCGGCGCAATCGCGGACGGGTCGAGCGCGACGTCGTTGTTGAGAAGCAGGACGAGCGGATGTTCCGCTGCCGATACGCCGCGGTTGCACGCCGCGGCGAAGCCAACATTCGCCTCGAGCGCCACAACGCGAACCGGGACCTCCCACGATCGAGATCGCCCGGTCATCCACGCGACTGAATCGTCCGTGCTGCCGTCGTCGACGACGACGATCTCGACGGACGCGCCGGTTGTCCGCGCGTACGACGCCGCGGCGCCGACCGCCGACGGCAGAAAACGTTCGAGGAGATGCCGGCCGTTCCAGGTTGGAATGACGATGCTGACGTTCCTGCCCGCGGCCATTCGGCGGCAAGTCTACGTCGTCCTGACAGTACAATCCGTCCCGTGTTTCGGTTCGGAATCGACACCGGCGGGACATTCACCGACTTCGTGCGTGTTGGGCCGGATGGCCTCGTCGTGCACAAACTGCGGACGACGCCCGACGATCCGTCCCGGGCGATCCTTGCCGGGGTCGCGGAACTGTCCGGAGTGGCGAAGGACTACCGCGTGGTGCACGGATCGACGGTCGCCACCAACGCCGTTCTGGAACGCAAGGGCGCCAGGGTCGCGCTCTTCGCGACGGGCGGATTCGAAGACGTGCTTCGCATCGGCCGACAGACGCGGCCCGAGCTCTACAACCTGTTCGTGCCGCTTCCGAGGCCGATCGTCGACGAACAGCTCACGTTCGGCGTCGAGGAACGCGTCAGCGCGGGCGGCGAGGTCCTCCAGGCGCCCGATGAAGCCGAGATCGATCGGCTCGCACAGCACGCGAAAGATCAGGGCGCCGACATCATCGCGCTGTGCCTTCTGCACTCGTATGTGAACCCGGCGCACGAGCGGCAGATTGCGGGCCGCTTGCGCGAATCGGGATGGGATGTGTCGGTCTCGCATGAGGTGCTGCCCGAGTACCGCGAGTTCGAGCGCTGGAGCACCACGGTCGTCAACGCCTACGTGACGCCGCTCATCGATCGGTATCTGTCCGCGCTCGAGCGGCATTTCGAAGGATCGCGCCTGGCCATCATGCAGTCGAACGGCGGATCGATATCCGCCGCGGCCGCCCGCGCCACCGCCGTCCGAACCGTGCTCTCGGGACCGGCGGCCGGCGTGGTCGGCGCGAGAGCCGCAGCGCGCGACGCCGGTTTCCGCCGGGTGATTTCGTTCGACATGGGCGGCACCTCCACCGACGTGAGCCTGATCGACGATGCCGTGGCGATGTCGACCGACTCGCGGATTGGAGACTTTCCGGTCCGCCTGCCGGTGATCGACATTCACACCGTCGGCGCGGGCGGCGGGTCGATTGCGTACGTCGACAGCGGCGGCGCGCTCAGAGTGGGTCCGCGGAGCGCGGGATCGGTACCCGGTCCCGTCTGCTATGGCACGGGCACCGAACTGACCGTGACCGACGCAAACCTCCTGCTCGGGCGGCTCGATCCGGATTTCTTCCTGGGCGGCAGGATGTCGCTCGATGCGGACCGAACGGCCGCGGTCGCCCGGGACCTGGCCGCGCGGCTGAAGTTGACCGTCCTCGAGCTCGCGGAAGGCGTCGTCCGCGTTGCCAATGCCAACATGGAACGGGCCATCCGCGTCGTGTCGGTCGAACGCGGTCACGATCCGCGCCGGTTCGGGCTCCTCGCCTTTGGCGGCGCCGGCGGTATGCACGCGTGTGAAATCGCCGAGCGGCTCGAGATCGGCACCGTGATCGTTCCGAGGCACGCGGGTGTCCTTTCCGCGCTCGGCATGCTCGTGGCCGATGTCACCCGTGACTATTCGGTGAGCGTCCTGCGGCCGAGCACCGAGATCGATCTCCCGTCACTCGAAAAACGCGCCGAGCCGCTCGTCCGCACGGCCCGGGCCGAGCTCGCCAAAGAAGGTTATGCACGCGCCCGTCAGGTCATCGAGCGGCTCGTGGACGTGCGGTATGTCGGGCAATCGTACGAGATCACCGTGCCGTTCGCGCGCGATTACCGGACCGGGTTCGATCGGCAGCACGGACAGCTCTACGGTTACTCGAATCCCGAACGGGCCACTGAAGTCGTCGCGGTTCGAGTACGCGGATCCGGAATTACGTCCAAGCCGCGCCTGCCGTTCGTCCGGCCACGCCGGTCGACGCCGAGACCGGACTCGGTGCGCGCGGCGACGTTCGGCGGTCGCGGCGTGAAGACGGCCCACTACCGATGGCCGGCGCTTCCTCCAGGTTCCGCCGCTCGCGGGCCCGCCATCATCACCGGCGCGGAGGCCACCGTCGTGGTGCCGCCGGCGTTTGGCTTCAGCGTCGACGGCTTCGGTAACGTGATCGTCAAGGCCGAAGGCCGAAGGCCATGACAATCCATCCCGTCGACTTCGAAGTCTTCAAGAACCTCTATCTCTCGATCGCCGAAGAGATGGGCGTGACGTTGTGCCGGACGGGCTTCTCGCCGAACATCAAGGAGCGGCTCGATTATTCGTGCGCGGTGTATGACGCACGAGGCGAGACGATCGCCCAGGGCGATCACATGCCCGTTCACCTCGGCGCCATGCCGCTGTCGGTTCGGGCGGCCATCGACGCCTTCGTCATGGAGCCGGGTGACGTCGTGATGCTGAACGATCCGTTCCGGGGCGGAACGCATCTGCCGGACATCACGCTCGTCTCGCCGGTGTTTCTCGGGCGCGCACGGCAGCCGGCCTTCTTCGTGGCGAATCGCGCGCATCATTCCGACGTCGGTGGCATGAGCCCGGGCTCGATGCCCCTGGCGCGCGAGCTGTATCAGGAAGGATTGATCCTGCCGCCGGTCCGGCTGGCGCGTCGCGGCCGGATCGTCGAAGACGTGCTCGCGCTGCTGCTGGCGAATGTCCGAACGCCTGACGAGCGCGAAGGCGATCTCACGGCGCAGATTGCGGCCAACCGCGTCGCCGACGCCAGACTGCGCCAGACCGTCGCACGGTACGGACGCCGCACCGCGCTCGCGTACGCTGCGGCGCTCCAGGACTACACGGAGCGCGTGCTCCGAGCCGCCATCCGCGAGATTCCGGACGGCCGCTATGAGTTCGCAGATGCGCTCGACGACGATGGGTTCGGCGACACGCCGGTCAGGATCCGCGCGGCCATCACGATCCGGCGCGATCGCGCGACGATCGACTTCACTGGAACCGATCCACAAGTGGAAGGCAGCGTGAACGCGAACTACGCGATGACGTTGTCGGCCTGCCTCTACACGTTCCGCTGTCTGGTGCAGGACGACGTCCTGTACAACGCCGGTGTCGCCCGGCCCCTCACCGTCATCGCCCCCGAGGGCACCGTCGTCAACGCGCGGCGGCCCGCGGCCGTCGCTGGAGGCAACGTCGAGACGTCACAACGGATTACCGACGTCGTCCTTGGCGCGCTGGCATGCGCGATACCGGACCGCATGCCCGCGGCGAGCCAGGGCACGATGAACAATGTCACGCTCGGCGGCACCCACCCGCGGACCGGCCGGCCGTTTGCGTATTACGAAACGATTGGCGGCGGCATGGGCGCGCGCCGCGGCCTTCCCGGGCTCTCGGGTGTCCACACGCACATGAGCAACACGCGGAACACGCCGGTGGAAGCCATCGAGCACTATCTCCCCGTGCGGATACGGCAGTATCGTCTGCGACGTGGCAGCGGCGGCGATGGCGCCTCGCAAGGCGGCGAGGGGATCGTCCGGGAATACGAGCTCCTGACCAACGCGTCCGTCACGGTCATCTCCGAGCGCCGCCGCGGCGCGCCCTATGGGGCAGAGGGCGGAGAGCCCGGCGCGAGCGGACGCAACACGCTCATCCGTGATGGCCACGAGCAGACGCTCCCTGGAAAGATCCAACTTCAGCTTCAGCGTGGCGATCGGCTGCGGATCGAAACGCCCGGCGGGGGAGGATATGGGAAATCGGGTAATTGAGTAATTGGTAATTGAGAAATTGAAGAACAATTACCCAATTACACAATTACCAATTACCCGATCACCTGATGTTTCTGTTCTGGCGCGAAGCGGATCCCACGGCCCGGCGGGCGCTGATTGCGGCGTCGCTCGGGTGGATGCTCGACGCATTCGACGTGATGCTGTACGCGCTGGTGCTCACGTCGCTCCGCGCCGATCTTGGCATCGACGCGCGGACGGCGGGCGGACTGCAGTCGCTCACGTTGCTGGCATCGGCCGCGGGCGGGTTGCTGTTCGGCATCTACGCGGATCGGCATGGCCGCGTGCGCGCGCTGATGCTGAGCGTACTGCTCTATTCGGTGTTCACGGCGGCTTGCGGGCTGGCGCAGACCGCCGCGCAGCTGGCGGTGTTCCGGATCTTCCTCGGTCTCGGCATGGGCGGCGAGTGGGCGAGCGGCGCCGCGCTCGTGTCCGAAACCTGGAGCAGCAAACATCGCGGCAAGGCGCTCGGCCTGATGCAGAGCTCGTGGGCGATCGGGTACGCGCTCGCGGCCATCGTCAACCTCATCGTCCAGGACGCGCTCGGGTTCGGCTGGCGGGCCGTGTTCTTTGTCGGCGTGCTCCCGGCGCTGTACGCCTACTGGGTCCGGCGCGGAGTCGAAGAGCCGGCGCTCTGGCGGGCGGCGAGGTCGAAACCGGTTCGCGTCCCGCTTCGCACCGCGCTCGCCGGACCGATGCTGGGGGTGACGGTGGCCATCACGCTCATGAACGCGTGCACGATGTTCGCGTGGTGGGGCTTCAATACCTGGGTGCCGTCGTACCTGCGGCTGGCCCCGAGCGCCGGCGGGGTCGGGCTCTCCGGTGCCTGGATGAACGGCTTCATCGTCGCGATGCAGGCAGGCATGTGGTTCGGATACGTGACGTTCGGATTCGTAGCGGATCGTGTGGGCCGTAAGCGGACGTATGTGACGTACCTCGTCCTCGCCGCGATTTTCGTGTTGCTGTACGCGTCAACCACCAATCCGATCGCGTTGTTCGCGCTGGGCCCGGTGACCGCGTTTTTCGCAACGGGATTCTTCAGCGGCTTCGGCGCGGTGACCGCAGAGCTCTATCCGACCGACGTTCGCGCCACCGCCCAGGGGTTCACGTACAACATCGGACGGGTCGCCAGCGCCGCGGCGCCCTTCGTGGTCGGCGGTCTGACCGAGACGAGCGGGTATTGGGCGGCGCTGTCGATCGCGGCAGCCGCGTATGCGCTCGCGGCGGTATTCTGGATCGCGATTCCGGAGACCAAAGGCAGGGATATCACGTGAGACGGACGTTCACACTCGGGCTCGTGCTGCTCGCCGTCGTCCTGGCCGCGCCAGGATGCCTCGTCCTCGGACTGGATCGGTTCTACGACGAGCCGTCGATCGCCTTCGACGAACGCCTGCTCGGCAGCTGGCGCGACGCCGACGACAACGTGACGGTCACGGTCGAGAAAAGCGACTGGCGGTCGTATCGCATCCAGTACGTCCACCCGACCGAAACGGGATTGCTCACGGGATATCTGTTCAAACAGGGGAACGTCACGTATCTCGATCTGGCGCCGATTCGCGGGAAAGACTTCGGCTCGTTCGTCGTCCCGGCGCACACGCTCGTCCGTGTGACCGTCGGCGCCGATCCGCGCGACGTGACCGTCACGCCGCTCTCGTTCGACTGGTTCGTGCGCGCGCTCGCCGACAAGACGCTGCCGGCGTCGCTCAAGCCGACGAGGGGCGAACGCGATCAGATCCTGCTCGCCGCCACGCAGGCAGAACTGCAGGCGTGGCTCGCCGCGCGCACCCCGGCCGATCCGGCGTTCGGACTGGATGCGGTTTTCAGAAAGCAGTGACTCGGCCAAAGACGTCCGGCGGCGCTAGAACGTTTTCGAGTAGCGTGTAGCACGCTGCTGGCCTCAGCCGCACGCTCGCGCGCCTTCCGCTGAGCAGCCCGTCAGGCGCGCTGCGGCAAATTCGGCCTGCAGCCTGCTACACGCTACTCGAAAACGCTGTATCGCTAGCCGCCGAAAGTCGGTAGAGAGTAACGACAAGAAGATGGCGGGAATCAGGTTCCAGGGACCCGCCGAACCGACGCGCGGCGTACCGACACGCGCACTTCAGGCCTGCTCTTAGCTCTTTGTAATCTCGGACACCATCCCCATCACGAAATGCATGGTGACCGTGTCGCCCTTCTCGAGGGTGCGCGGAGCCGATTCGGCGCCGACGCGCGCGTGCCGCAGCTCCTGTTCGGGATCTTCGGGGTCGAAATAGAACACGTCGAGCGACATCTGACCGTGGATCGAGATCGGTTGAACCTTTTGGACGACCGCCTGGCGCGTGCCCTTGAGCAAGGTCCTAGCTTACCTCCGGACGTCGTACACGTGCAGGGCATCCTGCTCCCGAAGATAGAGCCGGCCCGCCGCGACCACCGGGTGCGGCCAGCTCACCGTGTAGGGGTTCGGTATCTGGAGCGACCCCTTTTCGCGGTAACCCGCCGGCGTCGCCTCTACGAGCAGCACGATGCCATTCTGGTAACGGAAATAGAGGTGACCATCGGCGAAGATGACGGCCGCCGAGCCGGAGCCTGAATTGCGCGCTCGCGCCCAGACCGACTTGCCGGTCGTGAGCTCGAGACAGGTCGGCACGCCGGCATTGTGTCCGTGCCCGCCGTAGATGTGGTTGCCGACGAGGACGAAGCCGCCGTGGTGACTCTGGAACACGCCGCTGTCGAGGAAGTACTTCTGCGTCGCCGTCACGCGCCCGCCGCCGGCGGGCGAGAGCTCGAGCATCACGGAGCCGGTGCCATAGCCCGTGGAGGCAAAGACGAAGTTGTCCCTGACGACCGGCGTCGAGATGTTCGCGATGTCGTTCGCGACCGCGTTGTGGCCCCAGAGATACGCTCCGTCCGCCGCGCGGACGCCGACGATGCCCCGGCCCATGAGCTGGACGTACTGCTTCACGCCGCCGCCGTTCGAAATGACGATCGACGAGTAGCCCGCGCCATCCGCGCCCTGCGGTCCAATCCGTGGAATCGTTGCGCGCCAGATCTCCTTGCCGGTCGCTTTCTCGAGCGCCACCATGCCTGCACGCGCGCCGCCGGGTGTGACGACGACGCGGTCAAGGTCGACGAGCGGCGACTCGGCCCAGCGCCATTGGCTCATCATCCGGCCGGCGAAATCACGTTCGAGATTCTTGCGCCATCGTTCCTTCCCGGTCGCCGAATCGAGGCACACCAGGATGCCGTCGGTGCCGACCGCATAGAGCGAGGCGCCGTCGACGGTGGGCGTGCCGCGCGGTCCGCCGTAGCCGTCCGGATCGTCATGGACACCGCCAATGCGCGCGGCCCAGACCTGCTTGCCGGTCTCCTCGTCGAGCGCGATGACGTATTGGCCGTCCGCTCGATCGCCCATCGTGAAGATGCGGCCGCCGGTGACCCCGACGCTCGAGAAGCCGCGGCCGAGGCCGGAAGCCGAATACAGCTTTTGGGGTCCGCCGGCCGGCCAGCTCGCGAGCAGGCCCGTTTCGGCCGACACACCGTCCCGTTGGGGCCCCCGCCACTGAGGCCAGTTGCCGCCCGGCGGGTCCGCCTGGATGCCGCGACCCGACGAGGCGAGCAAGACGAATGTGAAGCCCGCCACCCACGAACCGCCGAACAACCGTGCGCGCATGAACCCTCCGTCCCGGCGTCCCGGTGCGCACGCTTGCGCGACGAGGCGGTGACTGGAACTATTATCGGTGTGAGGAGTTGCCAGATGTTCAGACGTTCTGACCTCGGTTTGGTTCGAATCGTTCCGGCGGCGGTCGCCCTGCTCGTTTTTGCACAGACAGCCTCGCTGCCCGCGACACAGGATCCTCCACTGCCGTCCGGACGCGAGATCCTGGCGAAACACGTGAAAGCCATCGGCGGCGAGGCGCCCTACAAGGCCGTGAAGTCCATCCGCGCGAGCGGACGCTTCGAGATGCCGGCGCAGCAGATTTCCGGGGACTTCGTGATGATGGCCGCGCGGCCGAACAAGCAACGCACGAAGGTCTCGGTGGGCGCCATCGGCGAGATCGAATCCGGGTACGACGGCAAAGTCGGCTGGCGCACGGATCCCATGCAGGGCCCCGCAGTGCTCACGGACAAAGAGCTGTCCGAAACCGCCGACGACGCCTGGTTCGACGGCGCGCTGTACGGCTCGGACTTTATTGCCGAAGCGACGACGGTCGGCCGGGTCACATTCGAAGGGCAGCAGGCCTACAAAGTGAAGCTGGTGCTCAAGTCCAAGAACGAGCGCATCGAGTACTTCGACGTCAATACGGGGTTTCAGATCGGGAGCGAATCGACGCGCGCGACCCCGCAGGGGCCGGTGCCGGTGATCAGCGTCCTGCGCGACTACCGGAAATATGGCGCGCTGATGCTGCCCGCGAGCCTGACCCAGAAACTGATGGGCATCGAGCAGATCGTCAACGTCAACACGTACGAGTTCGACAACGTCCCTGCCGACGCGTTCGATCTGCCGCCCGCGATCAAAGCCCTGATCAAGTGATTGCCGGATTCGTTCTACTGCTGGGGCTGCTCGCTCCGGCGATGCTCGCGCCCGGCCAGGGGCGCGCCTCGTCGCCGGCGCTGGCTGCCTCGCTCGCCAGCTTCGACGAAGCCTGGCAGACGATCAACGACACCTACTACGACCCGAAGTTTGGCGGGCTCGACTGGAAAGTGGTCCGCGCCGAGCTTCGTCCGAAGGCCGAGGCCGCGACGTCCGCAGACGAGATCCGGCAGCTCATCCGGGAGATGCTCGGCCGCCTGAAGCAGTCGCATTTCGTGCTGATGAGCGCGACATCGACCGAAGACACGCTGCCCGGGCCGGCCGCGGTCGCCGTCGATCTTCGCGTCGCCGAGCCCGATGTCGTCATCACCCAGGTCACGCCGAAGTCTCCGGCCGAGCGGGCGGGCCTTCGGGCAGGCGACGTCCTGCTGGCCGTTGACGGCCACACGGCTGCGGAGTGGGTGAAGACCGGAGCCGCCCCGCCGCCAGACGCGCGCGGCCGGGCGTTCGAGATCTGGCGGCGTGCGTACCGCGACCTTCACGGCGCGACGGGGTCGACCGCCGTGGTGCGCGTGCGCAGCCACGACGGACGTGAGCGCGAAGTCCGGGTCACCCGGTCGGAGGAGGCCGGTCAGACGGTCGCCTTCGGCAATTTGCCGCCGCTGCAGGTTCGGGTGGAATCCACGGAGCTGATGACGCCGCGCAAACGCAGAGTGGGTCTCATCGGGTTCAACATCTGGATGCCCGCGGTGGACGCGCCGTTCGCGCAGGCCGTGGACAAGTTCAGGACGGCCGACGGTCTGGTAATCGACCTGCGCGGTAACGCGGGCGGACTCGCGGGGATGATGATCGGGGTTGCCGGTCATCTGATCAAGGAGAAGAAGCTCCTTGGCACGATGCAAACCCGCGACATGCCGCTTGTCTTCAACGTGAATCCGAGGCTGGCCACGGCCGACGGCCGGAGCGTGCAGCCGTTTGCCGGACCGGTCGCCATCCTGGTCGACGAGCTTTCGGCGAGCACCACCGAATGTTTCGCCGGCGGGCTGCAGAGCCTCGGGCGGGTGCGTGTGTTCGGCCGGCAGACGATGGGGCAGGCTCTCCCGGCCATGACACGGCGTCTGCCCAGCGGCGACGTGTTGATGTACGTCCTCGGTGACTTCGTGACGTCCACCGGGCAGCGGCTCGAAGGCCAGGGCGTGATTCCGGACGAAATCGTGCCGCTGTCGATCGCCGGGCTGTCGGCGGGCCGCGACGCGACGCTCGACGCCGCGCTGGCCTGGATGGACAAGGCCCCTCTTGCCCTCCGGCCGCCCTTGTTGCTATCCTCCAGTGACCTGCACGTCCGCAATTCCACCCGCGTCAGAAGAGCGCATCTGACCCAGGAACTGGCCGCGCCCGAAACTGTAATCCGGCTGAGATCAGCCGAAACGGGCGCAGAGAGCGAACCGGAAATGAAGTCCCGTCGGGAGTACTGAATGGAGCAGCGCCCGCTGCGTCTCGGCGACATTGTGGACGACTACTGTCCCCGAGAGCGACGTATCACCAATCACGCCATTGTCGCGCTGGTCCGCGAAGCCATCCGGCAGACCCGATGCACCACCTGCGACGCCGACCACATTTACAAAGGGGCCAAGATGCCGCGCCGGAAGAAATCCGACGCGCCGGCCGCGCTCTACGACCAGGTTCTGGCCGAGGCCGCGCCAGCGCAGCTGGTTCCGCCATCCGCGAAGACCGACGAAAACGTCAGTCTCCCGCCGGTGCTGGCGGCCGTTCGCAATCGATCCGATGATCAGGCCGTGAGCCACCATTCCGGCGACGACGGCCGGGCGGGCCAGCGCAACGGGTCGGATCCCGAACCGGAGCCGGCGCAACCGGACGACCGGCCAGACCCGCCAGACCCTCCAGACCCTCCAGACGACGTCTGGGCCGCCCATCGCCCGCTGATCCGCGCGACGCTGCCACGCACCGAGGGCGAACCGCCCGCGCCGCGCCCCATTCCCGAGTTCACGATGCACCAGCGCCGCACCCGTGGCGCGCACGCGTTCCGCCAGGGCTGGCAGGCCAACGGGAATCAGCGACAGAACAATGGCTTCCGTCACGGCCGTCCGGACCACGGGCAGGGACAGGGCCACGGCAACGGCCCCAACCAGAATCGACACGAATCCGGCGGACGCTCCGGCCGGCGGCCCGGCCCCAAGAACAAGCGCTCGCGCTGACGTCCCATCGTCATGCAGTCTCCGGCCCTTTCCGGCAAGGTCGGGTTGATCGTTGGTGTGGCCAACAAGCGCTCGCTCGCGTGGGCGATCGCAGAGGCCGCAGCGGCCGAAGGCGCGCGCCTGGCCGTGACCTACCAGGGTGAGCGCCTCGAAGAAAACGTGCGCGAACTGACAGCCGCGCTGACCGATCCGCTCATCCTGCCCTGCGACGTCACGAGCGATGAACAGATCGATGCGGTATTCGCCGGGATCGAGCGCCAGTTCGGCCGTCTCGATTTCGTCGTGCACGGCGCGGCGTTCGCCGAGCGGGACGATCTCTCGCGTCCCTTTTCGGAAACGTCGCGCGAAGGCTTTCGCAAGGCGCTGGACGTCAGCGCGTACTCGCTCATCGCACTCGCACGGCGGTCCGCGCCGCTGATGGAAAAGAACGGCGGCGGGAGCATCCTCACGCTCACGTACCTGGGCAGCCAGCGCGTGTTCACCAACTACAACGTCATGGGAGTCGCGAAGGCCGCGCTCGAGGCCACCGTCCGTTACCTTGCGTCCGAGCTTGGCCCGCGCAACATCCGCGTCAATGCCATCTCCGCCGGTCCGGTGAAAACGCTGGCCGCGTCGGGCATCTCGGGATTCTCAGGCATCCTGCAGACCTATCGCGATCGCGCGCCGCTCCGGCGCACGGTGGAAGGCAGCGACGTGGCCGACGCGGCGATTTTTCTCCTGAGTCCGGCCGGTCGCGGCGTCACCGCCGAGGTGCTGATGGTCGACGCGGGATTTCATGCGATGGGGGTCTGAGGGCCTGAAAAGAACCTAGGCGGGTTCGAAGTTCGGGCCGCGTTTTTCAGCGGCCTGGTAGACTGGTGCCGCCAGCGCCCCGGGAGTTTGCGATGTCGTTCCAAGGCGTGCGACTTCTCGCGGGCGTAGCTGCGGCGTGTGGCGCCGCGGCCCTCCTCACAGCTCAACAACGACAGCCGGTGTTTCGCGCCGGCGTCGAGCTCGTCCAGATCGACGCCGTGGTCACCGATCGCCGCGATCGGCCGGTCAGTGGACTCACCGAGGCCGATTTCTCCATTTTCGAGAACGGACGCCAGCAGACGATCGCCTTTTTCCGGCCCGTGTCGATTTCGCCTGCGACGCGGACGCTCGACCCCACGGCGTTGCCCTCGGCGTTCGTGACGAACGACGAGCCGTTGAACCGCCGGCTGTTCGTGCTGGTCGTGGACACTCTGCATATTCGGCCGGCGAACATGACGAGAGCGCGACAGTTGGTCAGCGGGTTGCTGCAGGGCCTGTCGCCCAGTGACCAGGTCGCCTTGGTCACGACGGGACCGTCGGAAGCAAGCATCGATCTGACCGCGGATCCGGTGCTTCAGGCGCGGGCCGTCGCACAACTCGGACAGAGCGTCGGAACGCCATGGGGCTTTACCGCGCGGCCCGGTCAGGACGTGAATTTCGACATCCTGGAAAACGTCACCGAATCGCTCGCACGGTCCCGGCACGTTCGCCGCGTCGTCGTCTACATCAGTCCCGCGACGCCGTTTGAGCTGACGTGGGTTGATACACGAGGCACCCTGAAGATGCTGCGCGACGGGTTCAGCCGGACGCTGGAGTCGGCCCGGCGGGCGAACGTCGCCGTCTATGCCATCAATCCGTTAGGGCTCGATGCATTCGACGTCGGGGGAGCCGCCGCCGATATGCAGGAATCGTTCGCGCGTGAATCGGGCGGACGAGGTTTTGGCCGCTGGTCCGATTACCGCAGCGTCGTCCGGCAGGTCCTGGCCGACAACGCCGACTTCTACGTAATGACCTACTACCGCGATCCATCGGCTCCCCGTGACAGCGAGCCCTCGATCGACGTACGCCCGACAAAGCCGGATCTTCGCGTGCGCGCGCGCAAAGGGTACGTCGCGGATCCGTCGGCCGATCCGGCCGCCATCATGCTCTCGACCGCGCTGGCCGAGCCGTTGCCGTTGGACGGCCTGCACCTGCGGGCATCCGTCATCCCAGGGACACCGACGACTAGCGGCCGCGTCGCGACCGATCTCACCCTGGAAGTCATCTACCCGGCCGAGCCCGGGGCGGCGCGCGTCACGGACGAGCTGGAATTCGGCATGCTGGCGATCGACTACGACGCTCACGTGCTCGCCACCCGAGGTCGCACGCTGCAGGTGAACGTCGCGAGCACGGGTGCGGAGACCCGCTACGTCATTCGTGAGGTCGTCGACTTGCCGCCCGGCCCCGCGGTCGTGAGAGTCGGCGTGTCGAGCAAGATGCTTGGGCGCGTCGGCACGGTGCATATGCCCGTGCGCATTCCAAACCAGAAAAAATAGACGAAGATGTCGCCGAAGGCGACCTCCGCTGTTCGAAGTTCGAAGTTAGGTTTTCGGCGCGCCCTTGTAATAGTCCGTCTGGTACCGCTCGATCAGCTTCTTCATCTCGGTCGCGTCGCCCTTCATGTGACCATGGCAGACGATCGGATGGTGTCCTCCTGTCGTCTCGATCAGGACGTCGGAAAAGATCATGTTCGTATCGATTTTGATCGAGGCGACGTGCGCCATGTGGATCGACTCTTCGCGTTTGCCAACCCATTGGGGGTGGAAGAGCGTGACGCTCGTCGACGAGATCTGGACCTGAGCGGGAAACAGGCGGTTGCCTTTGCTCAGCCGGCTCGCGCGGAAGACGTGCTCGCCGGGCATGCGCCGGTTGCGGCTCCAGATCCAGAGTCCGAGCACCAGCAGGAAGCCGACCAGCACCAGCAGCACGAGCAGCCAGGGATTCGACGCGTCGGTTGGCGGTAGCGGTTGACCGGTCTGCATAACCGGGAATGGTAAGCTAATCGGGGTCAGGATCTCGACGTGCCGCATCGCGCTCCAGGGTCGCCCGCCCGCGGCCCCCGGCAGTACCTCACCGGCCGACCGATCACGTATTTCAGGCCCACCGGACATCCCGCCATCCGGAACCTGATCGAGAACGGATTTCAGGCGTTCAACTCGGGCCGGCTGTCGGAAGCGTGCCACATCTTCGCCGACAAGATGCTGGACCCGAAAAACGACACCACGATCGGGCTCACGATTGCGGGCGCGATGACGCCGGCCGGTCTGGGCGGGTGTGTCAACGAGATGATGGAGCGCGGGCTGGTCGATTTCGTGATCAGCACCGGCGCGAATCTCTACCACGACCTGCACTACGCGCTCAATTTCACCCTGACGCGTGGATCGCCGTTCCTCGACGATCGCGAGCTCTACGCGGCGGGCGTGATCCGCATCTACGACGTGCTGTTTCCGGCGACGGTGCTCCTCGAGACCGACGCCTACATCCGCGATTTCCTCGTGCGGTCTGGCATGGAAGGACCGGTGTCGACGTCCGAGTTCCACTACCGGCTTGGCCAGGACCTGATGAAGAAGCGGCCGGGCTGCGAGGACTACTCGGTGGTGGCCCGCGCGGCCAAACTGGGCGTGCCGATTTACACCTCGTCGCCCGGCGACAGCTCCATCGGAATGAACATCGCCTGGCACGAGCTAATGAACGGCAGCACGCTCATGATCGACCCGAACCTCGACGTGAACGAGGTCTGCGCGATCATCCTGGGCGGAAAGAAGAATGGCTGCGTCATCCTCGGCGGCGGGTCGCCCAAGAATTTCTATCTGCAGGGGCAGCCGACGCTCTGGGAGGTCTACGGCATTCCCAAGGGCGGCAACGACTACTTCATCCAGATCACGACCGATCAGGTGGTCTGGGGCGGACTCTCGGGCGCGACGCCGTCCGAAGCGGTGAGCTGGGGCAAGGTCAACCCGGGCGTGCTGCCGGATACGGTCGTCGCGTATTGCGATTCCACCATCGGATTTCCGCTGTTCTGCGAGTACGCGGTCGGCAGCCGGTATGGGAAACGCAAACGCAAAGAGCTGTATCGCCAGCGGGAGGCGCTCGTCGGCGAGCTGCGGCGTCAGGGGAAGACGGCGGCGGCCAAACGCGCCAGGAAGCGAAAAGCCTAGATTTCAGATTCCCATGGGTACTTTGGCCGAACAGCTGCGTCCGATCGCGACCGACCTGGCGTCGGCGCCGCGCGTGTACGCCGACGCGAATCTGCCCGCCGGCGTCGTGACGTTCATGCGTCATGAGCTTGGGTGGGACGTGCTCTTCGTCCTCGAGGACGATCGGCTGCGGCGGGCGCCGGACGAAGAGCACTTCAGGCTCGCGCTCGAGCTCGGCCGTACGCTCATCACGCTCGACTACGACTTCTGGGATGAAAAACGGTTTCCCATGGCCTCCAGTCCTGGCGTCATCGTCTGCTCCGCGCCCGACGAGCCGGCGCTGATGCGGCTGCTGCGGCACGCGGATCGATTGCTGCTCCGGCCGCCGGCCTCTCCGGGACTGCCGCTCCGGGGCCGGAAAATCGAGCTCACGCCGGGCGTGTTCGCCGAATGACGCGTCCGTCTGCCGGCTGATGGCCAGCTCCGAATCGCAACGCAGTTTCCTGTCCGGCGCCAGCCTCGTGCTGCCCGACCGCGTGGTGTCGGGCCAGACGCTCGTGCTCGAGGACCATCGGATTGTCGACTTCATCAGTGGTCCGCGCGAGACCGGACCGCGCGAGGTCCGGGTCAACCTCGACGGCCACTTCATCGTGCCCGGCTTCATCGACATCCACGTCCACGGCGTCGCGGGGACGGACGTGCTCGAAGACGAAGCGGCAGTCGCGACGGTGGCCGAGCGGCTCCCGCGCTGGGGCGTCACGGCGTTCTGTCCGACGTCGGTCGCGTGCCCGCCCGAGGTCCTCGATCGGTTTCTCGGCGAGGTGGCTCGTGTGCGCGAGGCGAAGCCGGACCGCCGGGCCCGCGTGCTGCCTGCCCACATCGAAAGCAACTTCGTCAACCCGGAATTCCGTGGCGCGCAGCCGTTGGCGTGTCTCCGCGTGCCTGCCGACCTGTCGGGGAGGCCAACGCACGCCTTTTCACCCGCGACCGGTTCGTCGCGGCGGGACTTCACGACGCGCGACATTCTCGAGGTCATGAAACGTCGCCGGGCCGATATCGCGATCGTCACGCTCGCGCCCGAGCTCGCCGGCGGTCTCGACCTCACGCGAACGCTCGTCGCCAGCGGCCTTCGCGTCTCGCTCGGGCACTCCGCCGCGACGTTCGAGGAGGCGCAGGAAGCCATCGGCGCCGGCGCGCGGCAGGCGACGCACCTCTTCAACCGCATGCGTCCCATGTCGCATCGCGACCCCGGCCTCGTCGGCGCCGCGCTTGCGAGCGACGAAGTCGCCGTCGAGCTCATCTGCGACGGCCATCACGTGCACCCGGCCGTCATGCGGCTCGCCATCGCGGCCAAAGGCCCCTCGCGCACGATCGCCATCACCGACGGCACGGCCGGATCGGGCCTGGCGCCGGGCGCGAAAGCCAATCTCGGCGGCCAGCCGATCACCGTCTCGGACGTGGCCCGACTTTCGGACGGCACGATGGCCGGCAGCGTCCTGACGATGGATCGCGCGTTCGCGGGCCTCGTCACCCGCTGCGGCTTCGATCTGGTCCAGGCGGCCGAGATGTGCGCGACGACCCCCGCCCGCGAGCTCGGCCTCATCGGCCACGGCGTGATCGCCAGCGGCGCGATTGCGGATTTGACCGTCCTCGATTCGCGCCTGCAGGTGGTGCAGACGTGGATTGGCGGCGCGAGAGTTTGGGGGAAGGGTGGCGAAGAGCGGCCGAAGGGTTAAGGGCGAGGGAGTCGGCCGAAGGCCGGAACAGCCCAAGGACCGCCGCAGAACCTCGGAACCCAGGCACCCCGGAACCCCGGAATCCCGTCGAACGACGGAACGCATCGGAACCCCGGAACCCCGAACCGGAACCCCGGAACCTCACAAGCTCGGAACCTCGGAACCCCACCGTCACGGTACGCGTCTTGCTAAGCATGAACCGGCTCCCCCCAATCGCACTCATCGCGACGGTCCTTCTCACCCCTTCCTGCGCGATCAACATCGATCAGGAAGGCTATATCGCTCGCGAGGAGAAGCGGTTTCCCGCCGAGACCCTCGTCGATTTGCACCTGTACACGTTCGATGGCGGCGTCGAGGTTCGGGCGTGGGATCGTTCTGAAGTCCTGGTGGAGATCGAGAAACGCGGCCAGGATCAGGAGGCCATCTCGAAGATTCAGATCCTCGCCGACCGCGCGGGCGACCGGATTCAAATCGAGGCCCGTCACCCCGGCAAGCGGTCGTTTGCCATCGGCCGGTTCACGTCCCCCAGCGCCCGCTTCATCGTCAGCGTGCCGAAGAAGATCAACCTCGTCGTGCGCACCGGCGACGGGCCGATTCTGGTGGAGCGCGTCACCGGCCGTCTCGAGCTGCGCACGTCGGACGGCAGCATCCGCGCGCTCGAGACCGCCGGCGAACTTCTCGCGGAGAGCGGCGACGGAACGATTCAGCTCGACGAGGTGGGCGGTCGCATCGAGGCGCGGACCAACGACGGCAGCCTCCGTGTCACCGGCACGCCCGCGTCGCTTCGGGCCCGTTCCGGCGACGGCTCCGTCGTGCTGCGGATCCGCCGGGGAGCCGTCATGTCGGAGGACTGGCTGGTGACGACCGAAGATGGTTCGGTCTCGGTCGAGCTGCCCGACGGTTTCAACGCCGACATCGAAGCCGATCCCGGGTCCGACGGCCGCGCTCGGAGCGACCTGACGCTCGTCAACGTCTCCGGCGGCACGCGCAACGAGCGGGTGCTGCGCGGGCGGCTCGGGCAGGGCGGACATCGCCTGCTGCTCCGCACGGGCGACGGCACGATCAAGCTGACCAATTACTGAGCGGTTTCCGTCAGGCTGTCGTGGAGACGTGCGGAGAAGGGGGACGGGTCTTGCTCGCGCAAGCGAGACCCGTCCCCCTTTCCGTGCACGTCTCCACGACAGCCTGACGGAAACCGCTCCAACTTCGAACTTCAAACTTTGAACTTCGAACTGAAAGCCCGACAAGCGCTGGGGATGACGGTCGCTCACGGATCCCCCGGTGAGCTCAGTGCAACGCTTCCAGATGTCGGGTCCGAATCCGAAGTTTGAAGTTCGAAGTTTGAAGTTCGAAGTTCAGGCAGGTGGCTGTTCTTCAGCCACCCGCCTGCTTGAACGCGTCGTCGCGCTCTCGACACTTGCTGCACCGGCCGCACGGACGTCCGTCCGGCGACGGATTCATGCACGAGAGCGTGAGCTCGAGCGGCACGCCGAGCGTCCGGCCCAGTTTCACGACTTCTTTCTTGTGCATCGCCGAGAGCGGCGTGGCAATGGTGAGCGGGGTGCCGAGCCCGAGTGACATCGCGCGCGACATCGCCGCGAAGAACTCCGGTGTCGCGTCCGGAAAGGGATTGCCGGCGAGCGGCCCGAGCGCCAGGCGTTCAACCCCCAGGCTCGCGCACTTCACGCCGGCTTTCGCGACGAGCACGATGTTGCGCCCTTCGAGATAGACGTCTTCGTCCGGCGTGTCGTACGCGGGCGGACGTCCTTCGATGGCCCAGTGAGTCGGCCGATAGACATCGCGCATGTCCACCGACAGCGTGATCAGCGGCTCAATCCTCCCGGCAAACGGCGGCGCGGCGAGCAGCCGATCGATCGCGGCGGCCTCGGCCGCTTCCCAGGCCAGGCCGGCCCGCACGTGAATGGGCCACACCGGCGCGAACGACTCGCGCTCCAGCGCGAGCAGCACGGCGCTGTCCAGTCCACCGGAGAACAGCACACAAGATCCCGACATATGATTGTTGGACCGATCACCTGCTCAATTACTCAATTATCAATTACCCAATTACCCGATTACCCGATATCCCATGTATCTCGTCACCAAACGCATCGACTTCTGCTACGGCCACCGCCTGCTCGACTACGACGGCATCTGCAAGCACCCGCACGGCCACAACGCCGTCGTCGAGGTGGACGTGCGGACCGACCGGCTCGACTCGCGGAACATGGTCGCCGATTTTTCGGATATCAAGCGGCTCGTCAAGGGGTGGATCGACCGCGAGCTCGATCACAAGATGATTCTCCGCGAAGACGACCCGCTGGTGGCGCCTCTCGAGGCCCTGGGAGAGCCGGTGTTCAAGCTGGAGAGCAATCCGACGGTCGAGCGGATCGCCAAGCTGATCTTCGACATGACCCGCGATCAAGGGCTCGACGTCGTCGCGGTGCGCGTGTGGGAGACGCCGACGTCGTTCGCCGCGTACAGCGCTTGAAGTTATTCCTTTGCCCTTAATAGCAAAACCGGGACTTTGACGAGGTGTCGCACCTTGTCGGCTGTCGTGCCATGGATCAGGTCGGATAAAAACCGGTGGCCGTGCGTCGTCATCGCGATCATGTCCACCTTCTCGTTACCCGCGACCCGGATTAGCTCGTCGGCTGGATCGCCGGCGGCAAGGCGCGTCTCGACCGAAAAGCCTTTGCCGGTCAGCTCGCGCTGCAGGTCCGCCAGGTAGGCGCGGTCGGCCTTCATTTCCTCCGACTCGCGAAGCTGCAGTTGATCGAAGTTGCGGGCCACCCAGCCGTCGGCGACGTGCACCAGCAGCAGCGCCGCGCCCGTGAGCCGCGCCAGTTCCTCCACATGCTCGAGGATGGTCCGGTCTGCGGTCGAGTTTTCGACGGCGATCAGGATTCGGCGGTACATGGCCCGATCTTATAGACCCGCGAACGTCTGGTAGAGCAGCCAGACGTTCAGGGCGGCAATGACGATCGCGATAAACCAGGCCAGCATTCGCACCCACATCGGGCTCACGAACCGGCCCATTTTCACGCGGTCGCTCGTGAACATCACGAGCGGGAAGACCGCAAACGGCAGCTGCATGCTCAGGATGACCTGGCTCAGCACGAGCAGCGCGCCCGCTGCCGCGCTCGCCGTAGAGATAGACGACGATGACGGCCGGAATGATGGCGATGAGGCGCGTGATCAGGCGGCGCAGCCACGGCCGCAGCCGCAGGTTGATGAAGCCCTCCATCACGATCTGGCCCGCCAGCGTGCCCGTGAGCGTGGCGTTCTGTCCCGAGCACAAGCAGCGCGATCGCGAAAAGCGTGCTCGCCATGGTCGTTCCGAGCAGCGGCGAGAGCAGCTTGTAGGCGTCCGAGATGTCGGCGACGTCCTCGTGGCCGGTGCCGTGGAACGTCGCCGCGGCCATGATGAGGATCGCCGCGTTGATGAAAAGCGCGGACATCAGCGCGAACGTCGAGTCGATCGTGGCGAACCGGATGGCTTCACGCTTGCTCTCGAACGTGTCGCTGTACTTGCGGGTCTGCACGATCGACGAGTGCAGATACAGGTTGTGCGGCATCACGGTCGCGCCGAGGATGCCGATGGCGATGTAGAGCATCTCCGGGTTCCGGAGAATCTCCGTCGTCGGCATGAAGCCGCCGCACGATGCTCCCCACGTCCGGCTTCGCGAGCCAGAGCTCGACGGCAAACGAGCCGGCAATCAGGAGAATCAGGCCGACGACGAGCGCCTCGACGTAGCGGAACCCGCGGTTCTGCAGGTACAGGACGATCAGCACGTCGAGGGCGGTGAGCGTCACGCCCCAGATGAGCGGCAGCCCGAACAGCAGGTTCAGCGCGATCGCCGCACCGATGACTTCGGCGAGGTCGCACGCCGCGATGGCGATCTCGCACAGGAACCACAAGACCCACGTCGTGGGCCGAGAGAAATGATCGCGGCAGGCCTGCGCCAGGTCACGGCCAGTGGCGATGCCGAGCCGCAGCGCGAGCGCCTGCAGCAGGATCGCCATCAGGTTCGAAAGCATGATCACGCTGAGCAGCGTGTAGCCGTAGCGCGCGCCGCCCGCGAGGTCCGTCGCCCAGTTGCCGGGATCCATATACCCGACCGCAACCAGGTAGCCGGGTCCGGCGAACGCGAACAGCTTCCGCCAGAAGGTCGCGGGGATCGGAATGGATCCGTGGACCTCCGGCAGGCTCACCGATCCAGGCGGCAGACGCCAGCCCAGTTGCGCCGGCGACGCCGGGGGTCCTTCGAGTGGAGTCTGTGCGCGCGAATTGGCCGCGGTTCGCCAGAGCCGCCACTTCATGGGGTGGCTCTCGCCTGATCGCGAAACACACGCGAGCTGCACGGTGCCGGCTGAGTTTCGGCGGAGGATCGGCGAGCGGCGGTGGCGGACATAATTTGATTCAACAGAAAACGTAATTTTGATGACTCAAAATTATGCCGTGAGTGGTCCAGTCTGTCAATTCCGGCCTGAATCTGGCCTATTTTCTGGAGGATTTCGACGGTGTCCTGACAAGGACCTTCGCGGCCGCGCGGCTCCCAATCGTGATGGGCCGGCCCGTATCGAGGGTGAGCCGGACGGCGTCGGACGCCTCGTCGCGCGACTCGATGGTCACGTTCCGGCCCGGGACGAGCTCCTGCTGCTCGACGAAACGCAAGAACACGGGATCCTGATCGATGACCCGGCTCACCTGCAGACTGGTCTGGACGGGCGCGGTGAGCAGATCGAAGTCTTCCGTGCGCGGGATGCGGCCCTCAGGCGACGGGATCGGATCGCCGTGCGGATCGACCTCGGGCCGGCCGAGCATCTCGTCGATGCGATCGATCAGCCGTTCGGACACCGCATGCTCGAGCTGTTCGGCTTCGTCGTGCACTTCCGCCCAGCTCATGCCGAGCACCTTCACGAGAAAGAGCTCGATGAGCCGGTGCCGCCGCGAGACGAGACTCGCGAGCCGTTCGCCGGCGGCGGTCAACCGCACGCCCATGTAAGGCTCGTAGTGGACGAGTCCTGACTCCGCGAGCGCCTTCACCATCGTCGTCGCGGTCCCCGGCACGACCCCGAGCGCCGAGGCGAGCTGGCCCATCGGCACCAGCTCGTGATCCGACGTCATGTTGGCCTGCGCGAGGTAAATCGTCTTGAGGTAGTTCTCGACGGTTTGCGACGGCAGCATCGCGACTATCATGCGTCAAAAGCCGTGAAAGGCGCATCTCTCGAGCGCGCGTTCGACTCGCCCGGCACCAAGCAGCGCTACGTGCGCCGTCTCTTTGCGACGATCGCGCCCCGTTACGATCTGATCACCCGCGTGCTCTCGTTCGGGCTCGACCGCGGGTGGAAGACCAGGCTGATCGAGCTCGCGGATGTGCGGCCGGGAACGCGACTCCTGGATCTGGCGTGCGGCACGGGCGATCTCGCGTTCGAGGGCGCCCGGCGCGGCGCGTCCGCGGTCGGACTCGACATCACGCCGGGCATGATCGATCTGGCGCGCGCGAAGCCGGGCGCGGCGGGGCTGGCCTGGCTCGTCGGCGACATGGCGGCGCTGCCTGTTGCGAGCGGATCGTTCGACCTGGTGACGACCGGGTACGGCTTGCGCAACACGTCGGATTTGACCGGCGCGCTCGCGGACATTCATCGCGTCCTGCGTCCTGGCGGCCGGCTCTGCGCGCTCGATTTCGATCGCCCGGAGAGCGCGCCCGTGCGCGGCGCCTACCTCGCATTCCTCACGATCTTCGGATCGAGCCTGGGTTTCGTGCTGCACGGCGATCCCGATACGTACCGCTACATTCCGGCGTCGATCCGGCGGTATCCGGGCGCGCGCGGCGTGTGCGACCTCATGCGGGCCGCGGGATTCGCCGACGTGCGACACATCCGCGTGCTGGGCGGACTGATGGCGATCCATGTGGCGAAGAAATGACCTCCGAGGTCATTTTACGAAAAACGTAAAATGACCTCGGAGGTCATTTCCGTGGACGTCTCCGATCTCAGAAAACGGATTCTTCGTGCGCTGGACGACGCGCGGAAGGATGCGTCGTTCCGCCGAACGGTGCTCGACGAGGCCACGCAGGCGTACGCCACGTTCCTCGAGACGCTCGGCGTGCCGCTGCTCAAGCAGGCCGCGCAAGTGCTGCGGGCCGAGAAACACAACTTCAACCTGAACACGCCCGCCGACGGCGTGCGGTTGGTGTCGGAAGCCTCGCCGAATACGTTTCTCGAGTTCGCGTTCGATCCGGCCAGTGAGACACCTCAGGTCATCGGCCGCGTGAGTCTCGAGCACGGCAGACAGGGCCGGGTCGTCGAAGAGCGTCCGATCGGAGACGGAAAGCGCATCGCCGATCTCACGGAAGACGATGTCGCGAAGTTTCTGGTGACAGAGATCCCGAAGGCTGATCCTGCGGCCGTGACCGGTTTCGGAAACTCTAGATCACCCGAATCACACCCCGTTCGACGAGCGTCTGAATCTCCCGGTCATTCATCGCGAGATCGTGACGAAGGATCTGGCGCGTGTGTTCGCCCAGCCGCGGCGGGGGTGTCCGCACCGCTCCGGGTGTGTCGGAGAGCTTGACCGGCACGCCGAGCGTCCGGATCGGGCCGAGCGAAGGATGCCCGACGGTCGCCACCATGTCCCGCGCCAGGATTTGCGGATCGCTCAGCACGTCGGCGACCGATCGAACCCCGCCGCTCGGCACGTCGGCGCCGCGCAGCACGGCGATCCAGTCGTCGAGCCGCCGCCCGGCGAACAACGTGGCGAGCAGCGGCTGCAGCACGTGGTAGTTCGTGACGCGGCCGGCGTTCGTCGCAAAGCGTTCGTCGCCGGCCGAGATCGTCCCGGGCGACGACCCGGCAGAATCTCTGCCACAACGTGTCGTTGCCGACGGCGAGTACGAGCACGCCGTCGGCGGTCTCGAACGCGTCGTACGGCGCGATGGTGAGATGGCGGTTGCCGGCGCGCGCAGGGATTTCCCCGGTGGCGAAGTGACGGCTCGCCTGATAGGTGAGAAGCGCAGCGACCGAGTCGAGCAGGCTCGACGTCCACCCACTGCCCACGCCCGGTCCGCGCTCGCGCGATCAAAGCGAGCAGCAATCCCTGGAACGCGAACATGCCGGAGGCGATGTCCGCGATCGCCACGCCCAGCCGGACCGCCGGACCCTCAGCCGTGCCGGTGATGCTCATCAGCCCGCCCTCGGCCTGTGCGACCGCGTCGTATCCCGGCTCCGTCCGGCGCGGCCCGGTCTGGCCGAAGCCGGAGATCGACACATAGATGAGGCGCGGATGCTTCGCGCTGAGTGACGCATAGCCGAGGCCGGACGCGTCGAGCGTGCCTGGCCGGAAGTTCTCGACAAGGACATCCGCGTTCGCGATCAGCCGGTCGAGAATCGTCGCGCCTTCGGGCCGCCGGAAGTCGAGCGCGACGCTCTCCTTGTTGCGGTTGATGCTGAGGTAGTAGGCGCTCTCGCCGCCCTGGAACGGCGGCCCCCACGCGCGCGTGTCGTCACCGCGCTGGACATGTTCGATCTTGATGACGCGCGCGCCCATGTCGGCCGCGAGCATCGTGCAGTAGGGACCAGACAGGACGCGCGAGAGATCGACGATGGTGAGTCCGGCGAGGGGCGCTTCCGTCATAATCTGAGCGTGATGGCGCTGAAGGTGACCGTCTTCACGGGCGACACGTGACGGCCGTGCGAACAGGTGAAGGAGTTTCTTTCACGCGCCGGCGTGCTGTTCGAAGCACGGAACGTCGAAACCGATCTCGACGCGTACCGCGATCTGATTGCGCGAGGCTTCCGCTCCGTGCCCGTGACAATTATCGGTGAGGAGCCCGGACGAGCCATCCGTGGATTCGATGAAGCCGCGCTGAAAGAGGCACTGGGTCTCTCCAACCACTGATCCCGCCGGCTGCCCGTTGTGGTCACGCTAGCGCGTGTCCCGGTGAAGCGCGGCGCGCGACGACGGCAGCCGCCCGCTCCGGACGTCTCGTGCGATCGCGACCAGATCGCTCACAAGGGCATACGCTGTTTTTTCCAGTCCGCCATCACGCTGGGTGATGACGATGCGGCCGAGCGGCCACGTGTCGATCTCGAGGGCATTGGCCTGGCCATCGAGGATCGCGAGCGGATCGTTCGCGTCGAGCTCTTCGAGCCTGACCTTCGCGCTCGCGCGGTCGCCGCGCCCGGAGCCTGTCGCGACGAGTTTCAACCGCCGGCCCGACGCGAGCGCGCGTCGCGCGCGTTCGGCCGTTTCGACGATGATGCCGTCGCGCGCGACGAGGTGCGGCGTGAGGTCCGCGTCGAGCATCACGTTGGCGAGCGCCGACGCCTTGGCCGCCGCGTCCCAGCCGTCGAGGTCGAGCGACGGATCGGCCTCGGCCACGCCGGCCTTCTGCATGCGATCGAGCGCCGGTCCGAACGGCTCGCCGCGCTCGAGCGCGCTCAGAATGAAATTCGTGGTGCTGTTCAAGACGCCGCGAAAGCCGCGAATCGACACCGCCGGCAGCGTCTCCTGCATGAGATTGAAGATCGGCAGCCCGTCCATCACGGCGCCCTCGAACCGGAACGCGAGACCGGCGGAGGCCGCCTCGTCCCTGAGCGCCCGATACGCAAATGCCACAGGCCCTTTGTTGGCGGTAATGACATGGGCGCCGGCCGCAAATCCGGCCCGGACATGGGCCGTCGCCGGTTCTCCAGACCGGATGTCCAGGGTGGTCGTCTCAACTATTACGCGGGCCTCGACGCCCTGGGAGCGTAGTCGCGAGATCCACTCCAGCGCCGAAGGCACGGACGCCGGCCCAAACGCGCCGCCTTTGGCTCGGGTTTTCGCGGCTCGAATTGCGTCGAGGCCCGCTTCATCGAACACCGCGCCGTGTCGCCGCGTGACGATGCCCACCACGACCGGTTCAATCCCCAAGTCACGCATCGCATCGCGGGACTCGTCGAGCAGCTCCACGAAGCGCCGCGCGACGTTCCCAAATCCCACGAGGAGCAGCGCAAGTTTCATGAGTGCGGGCGTAAAGTGTAGCTGAGGGGATGGGCATGCTCCGATTCCGGCTGGCACTGCTTTCCATGCTATTCGCGGCGACGGCGGCGTCCGCTCAGACGACGCCGTCTTCTTCCCAGCAGGAGGCGCCGGTCATTGTGGCGCAGGGAGAAGCGATCGTGCGGCACCCGCCGGACGTCGCGTGGGTCCAGGTCGCGGTGGAGGCTCGCGGCGCGAAACCGGAAGAAGCCCGCCAGCGCGCGGCCGACAGCATGACGAGCGTGCTCGCCGCGCTCAAGCCGGTCGTGCCTGCGCCGAATCTCCGGACGTCTGGTCTGTCGGTGACACCGGAAATGGACTACACGACGTCCGGGTCGCGGCTGAAAGGCTATCTGGCGCGGAATCAGGTCGAGGCGCGGGTCGACAATCTCGAGCTGTTGTCCAAGGTGATGGACGCGGCGATTGCGACGGGCGCGACGTCGATCACGGGTTTGCGCTTCGACGTGAAGGCGCGGGCGCAGCACGAGCGCGAGGCGCTTCGCAGCGCCGTGCAGGATGCGACGGAGCGCGCTCAGGCGATCGCGGCGGGCGCCGGCCGGTCGCTGGGTCCGATCGTCCGCATCCAGGAACAGCGCATGTCGAGCACCCCGTATCGCGTCACGATGGGGGGCGCCGGCGGCGGCCGCGGCGGACAGCAGGACGCCACGCCGATCACTCCCGGCGAAATCGAGATCCGAGCCGTCGTCGTGCTGACCGCGTCGATCAAGTAGAACGAGGCTCCAAGGCCCAGGGCTCAAGGCCCAAGGCACTGACCGGTCCAGGTGCTAACTCCTTTCGTGAGAGGCCCGCTGATGCGTCGCTTGATTCTCATGTTGCTCGTCCTTGCGATTCCCTCGGCTGCCGTCGCGCAGGGGGCGCCGGCTCCTCCCTCGATCGTCACGCGGGGCCAGGCGATGCTGAAACGCGTTCCGGACCAGGCGTGGGTTCAGATTGCGGCCGAGACCCGCGCGCAGACACCCGCCGAAGCGCAGCGTCTTGCCGCCGAAGCGATGACGTCCGTGCAGGCCACGCTCAAGAAGGCCGGCATCGCCGCCGACGCGATGAAGACGTCGGGCTATTCTCTGCTGCCGGACATCGACTGGTCGGGCGGACGGTCGCGTGTGCGCGGCTACATCGCGCGGAACCAGATCGAAGTTCGCGTGGACGCGCTCGATCATATCGGCGCCGTAATCGACGCCGCCGGATCGTCCGGCGCGACGTCGATGGCTGGTTTGCGGTTCGATCTCAAGGACCGGGTGGCCGTCGAGCGCGAAGCGCTTGGTCTGGCGGTGCAGGACGCGATGGCGCGTGCCAGGGCGATCGCCGCGGGTGCGGGCGCGACGCTGGGACCAATCCTGCGCATCGACGAGCAGGGCAGCGAGCCTCCGCGCCGCATCGACTACATGACGACCATGCGCGCCGAAGCCGCCGCGGCGCCACCGCCCACGCCAATCAGCCCGGGTGAGATCGAGATTCAGGTGAGCGTGACGCTGACCGTCGCGATTGCCGGCAAGTAATCAGGCGGGACGTTCTTTCTCTTCCGGTTTCTCACTGAACAGCGTGAGCTCGGGTTTCTCGACCCGGCGCAGCTGAACTCGCAGCGGCTCCGGCACTTCGAGCTCCTTGGTTGAGCTCACGCCGAGATCCTTGAACCGCCGCGCGCCCGGCAGGACCTTCGTTTCGAGCGAGCCGACGAATCTGTCGTAGCTTTCGGCCGCCTGCTTGATGTTGCGTCCGACGCCTCCGAGGTGATCGACCATCGTCGCGAGGCGATCGTAGAGCTCCCGGCCGATCTGTCGGATCTCCTCGGCGTTGTCGGCCAGCTGTCGCTGTTTCCACCCGTAAGCGATCGCTTTCAGCAGCGCGAGCAGCGTCATCGGCGTCGCCGGAATCACGCGCGCCGCGGCCGCCTGATCGAGCAGCGTGCCGTCCTGTTCGAACGCGGCCGGGAGAAGCGGCTCGAGCGGCAGGAACATCACGACGAACTCTGGCGCCGGTTCGAACTGCTTCCAGTATTCCTTGGCGCCCAGCGTTCGCACGTGATCGCGCACCTGCCGCGCGTGCGCGGCGAGGAGATCCTGCCGTTCCGCCTCGCTCCGCGCGTTCGTCGAGGCGAGATACGCCTCGATCGGCACCTTCGAATCGATGACGATGTTCGTCGCGCCCGGCAGCTTGACGATGAGGTCCGGCGTCTGGCGGATGCCGTCGCCGTTCGTGCTGGATTCTTTTTCCACGAAATCGCACTGGCCGAGCATGCCGGCCAGCTCGACGATGCGCCGCAGCTGAACTTCGCCCCATTTGCCTCGCACGTTCGGCGATCGCAGCGAGCGTGTGAGGCCTTCGGCGGCGCCGCGCAGCTGCTCCTGTGCCTGCGCGAGCGACGTGAGCTGCGAGGTGACTTCGCGATAGGACCCTTCGCGCGCCTTGTCCACTTCGGCGAGCTGCGTCTGCACCCTGGTCAGCGTTTCGCGGAACGGCTGGAGCAGCTGGCCGGCGTCGTGCAGAAAGTCCTGGCGGTTTTCGCGGAGCGCCGAGCGCGACAGCGCCTCGAACGCGTCGCGGAGTTGCACGTGGCTCGCGGCGAGCGCCTCGCGCTGTTCCTCGACCGAGCGCTCGGCCGCGTCGCGTTCGGCCTCGAGTCGCGCCGCGTCGCGGACGAGCGACTGGCGATCGCGCAGCCACAGCAGCCCAACGGCCGCGGCGCCGGCGAAAAGCGCGAGGAGAGCAACGAGCGATGAAGCGAGCATCCGGAGGTTCTATGATGGCGGCGTGACAGGGGCGGTCACACCCCGTCGTGTCGCCGCCTTCGATCGTCTCCGGGGACTGATTATGGTCCTGATGGCGATCGATCACGCGAGCTTTTTTATCGCTCGCATCCATCCCGCCGAGACCTGGGCGTCCGGTCCTCCGTACTACGCGACGACGATCGCGTTCGTCACTCGCTGGGTCACGCATCTCTGTGCGCCCGGGTTCTTCCTGCTGATGGGCGCGGGTATGGCGATGTTCGCGGCGTCGCGGCGTGCGGCCGGGTGGAGCCGGGCCGCGGGTGACGCGGTTCCTGGTCACGCGCGGCGCGGTGCTGCTCGTCGTGCAGCACTTCGTCGAAAATCCCGCCTGGCTGCTCGGAATTCTCTCGGCAAGCGCCGACACGCCTGCGCCCGTTCCGTTCCCCGGCGAGCAGGGCGATGTCTATCTCTCGTTCGCGGTGATTACCGCTCTGGGCGTATCGATGATCGTGTGGGGCTTCCTCATCGAGGCGCCATCGGCGGTTGTGCTCGTCGTCAGCGTGGCGGCGATTGTCGCGAGCATGGTGGTCACGCCAGAACCCGCTCAGGCGCGCGAGTCGTTCTCGATGCTGACGGGTTTGCTCTTCATTCCGGGACAGACCGGATTCGCGAGCGTGATGTATCCGCCGGTTCCGTGGCTGGCGCCGGCCGGCTTCGGGATCCTGCTCGCGCGCGCCATCGCTCGGAAGCCGTCGTTCGTCGAGACCCGCGCCGCCGCTGTCGGGGCTCTGCTGGTTGCCACCTTCATCGTGTTGCGCACTGCCGGACTCGGCGAATATCACGATGCCCCGCCAGGCCTGATCGGTTTTCTGAGTCTCACGAAATACCCGCCGAGTCTGGATTTCCTGCTGGTGACGCTCGGCGTCGATCTGATCTTGCTCGCCCTCTTCACGCGTCCGATGCCGGAGTGGCTCACGCGTCCGCTGCAGGTGTTCGGTCAGGTGCCGCTGTTTTTCTATCTCCTGCACTTGTACGTCTTCGGCGCACTCAGCTGGTTGTTCCGGACAGGCGCGTCGTTTGGCGTGATGTATCTCATCTGGGCCGCGGCGCTCGTCATCCTGTATCCCGCCTGCCGCTGGTATGCTCGCTTCAAGGCGAGCCGCCCGATGACGTCACTGTGGCGGTTGCTGTAGGGGACGGGACTTTTTTCCACAGATTTGCGCGTCTGGGGGACAGACGTCGACCGCGACGTCTGTCCCCCTGCACCCCAAATCTGTGGAAAAAAGTCCCGTCCCCCTGCACCCCAAATCTGTGGAAAAAAGTCCCGTCCCCGTCCGATACGCTCGTCAGGTCGCGCTGCCCGAGTTTGGGGAGCGGGGACAGGCGCGGCTGGCGGCGGGCAGCGTTTTGATTGTCGGTCTGGGCGGACTGGGATCGCCCGCGGCCATGTATCTGGCCGCGGCCGGGGTGGGGACGCTGGGGCTCGTCGATTTCGATGCCGTTGACGAGACGAACCTGCACCGTCAGGTGATTTACGGCACGCCGGACGTTGGACGGCCCAAGCTTGCCGCGGCCGCCGAGCGGCTGCGATCGATCAATCCGCACGTCCAGCTCGAGCTGCACGAGAAGCCGTTCGAAGCCAGCAACGCCCGCCGTCTGGTCGAGCGTTACACCGTCATCATCGACGGCACCGACAACTTCGCGACGCGTTACCTCGTCAACGACGCGTGCGTGATGACGAAGACGCCGAACGTCTATGGCAGCATTCATCGCTTCGAAGGACAGGCGTCGGTGTTCGCGGCAGGTGACGGACCCTGCTATCGCTGCCTGCATCCGGACCCGCCGCCTGCGGGACTGATTTCCAACTGTGCCGAAGCCGGGGTGCTCGGCGTGTTGCCAGGCATCATTGGCACGGTGCAGGCAACAGAGGCGATCAAGCTGTTGACCGGAATCGGCGAACCGCTCGTGGGACGGCTGCTCCTCTACGACGCGCTTCGCATGCGATTTCGCCAGATCACGCTTCCGCGCGCTTTGGATTGTCCCGTCTGCGGCGATCACCCCTCGATTCACGATCTCGTCGCCTACGACAGCGCTTGTGGTCCGGAGAGTTCTCCGGGTGATCTCTCGGTGGATCAGCTCCGGCAGTGGCGCGCCTCAGGCACCGCCCACACGCTCCTGGACGTTCGCGAACCCGTGGAGCACGCGCAGTCGCGGATCGAGGGAGCGATTCTGATTCCACTGGGTACGCTCGAGGAGCGTCTCGGCGAGATCCCAAAGCATCGGCCCGTGGTGGTGCATTGCCAGTCCGGGGGCCGGAGCGCGCGGGCCTCCGAGCTCCTTCGGCGCCACGGGTTCGATGCCCATAACCTGCTGGGCGGAATCCGGGCCTGGCGCGGCAGTCAGGGTTAACTGGCACCAGGCCCAGGCCGGACGGGCTGGGAAGTGCAGTACCGGTGTTCCAGGCTGACCTGTAAGTAACTTAAAACAAATAGTTTACTGGTTCGGCTTCGCCGATGCGCTCGGGGATACCTGCCTTGCGCGATGTCGTCCAACCGACTAAAATGGACTGCTTAGGTCGGATATAGATTTCGATGCTGAGACTCTCAAAGAAGGCGGATTACGCGCTCATCGCGCTGAGGCACTTGGCGGCGAATGCCGATCGAAGCGCCGTCTCGGCTCGGGAGCTCGCGGAGACTTACGACATTCCTGGGGAGCTCCTGGCGAAGGTCCTCCAGAAGCTCGTCCATGCGCGGCTGCTGGAGTCGCATCAGGGCACGCGTGGCGGGTACGTCCTCGGCCGGCCGGCCGGGGCCATGTCGGTGGCTGAAGTCATCCAGGTCATCGACGGCCCCCTGATGGTGACGGCCTGCTCCGAAGACGACCACAGCTGCGACCAGTTCTCGAAGTGCAACGTCCGTGATCCGCTCTGGCGCCTCAAGGATCGGATCGTCTCGGCGCTGTCGTCGACCTCGGTCGCCGAACTCGCGGCTGACATGCCGGTGACGGCGCCGAATGTGATGCCGGTCGCGGTAGTGAGGAAGTAGCAGTAATAGATCGACCGCCCGAGGAGAGCGAGGCTTGGCGAGCGCCGCAGGGCGGGCGACCCTTCGACGTTGCTCAGGGTCGACCCGAGCGAAGTCGAGGGTCGAGCGGGGGTGGGGCCCCGCGAGCACTGAAAAGAAGAAGACATGATTACTGTCACTGACAGCGCGGCCACCCAGATCCAGAGACTGCTCGAGAAGCAGCACGTTGACGCGCGCGGTCTGCGTGTGGGCGTCAAGGCCGGGGGCTGCTCGGGATTCGAATACGTGTTCGCCTGGGAAGCGGAGCCGAAGCAGGACGACATCGTCTTCCAGGCGCCGAACGGCGTGCGGGTCTGGATCGATCCGCGCAGCCACCGGCTGCTCGACGGCACGACGCTCGACTACGACACGAGCCTGCTGAGCCGGGGATTCATGTTCGAGAACCCGCACGCCAAGAGCACGTGCGGATGCGGGACGTCGTTTTCGGTGTCGTGACTGATCAGGCCAAAGGCCACAGGCCGTTGACCGAAGGAAGAGCATGTCTACATCCACTGACACCATCGAACAACTCGCGACACGCGAGTACAAGTACGGCTTCGAGACCGAGGTCGAAACGGAAACGTTCCCTCCGGGTCTCGACGAGTCGGTCGTCGCGCGGCTCTCGGCCATCAAGCAGGAGCCCGAGTGGCTGCTGGAGTTCCGGCTGAAGGCGTACCGCGCGTGGCTCGAGATGCGCGAGCCCACGTGGCACAACCTCAAGATTCAGCCGACCGACTACCAGGCCATCAGCTACTACTCGGCGCCGAAGAAGAAGCCTGAGCTCAAGAGCCTCGACGAGGTCGATCCCGAGGTCCGGCGGACGTTCGAGAAGCTCGGCATTCCGCTCGATGAGCAGAAGCTGCTCGCCGGCGTCGCGGTGGACGCCGTGTTCGACAGCGTCTCGGTGGCGACGACCTTCCGCGAGAAGCTCGCCGAGCTCGGGATCATCTTCTGCTCGTTCTCCGAGGCGGTGAAGCACCATCCGGATCTCGTCAAGAAGTACATCGGCTCGGTCGTGCCGTACACCGACAACTTCTACGCGACGCTGAACTCGGCGGTCTTCAGCGACGGCTCGTTCGTGTACGTGCCGAAGGGCCTGCGATGCCCAATGGAGCTCTCGACCTACTTCCGCATCAACGCCAAAAACACGGGGCAGTTCGAGCGGACGCTCATCGTGGCCGATGAAGGCTCATACGTGAGTTACCTCGAAGGGTGCACGGCGCCGATGCGCGACGAGCACCAGCTCCACGCGGCCGTCGTCGAGCTGGTCGCGCTCGACGGCGCGACGATCAAGTACTCGACGATTCAGAACTGGTATCCCGGCGACAAGGACGGGAAGGGCGGCATCTACAACTTCGTGACGAAGCGCGGGAAGGCCATGCGCAACGCGAAGATCACGTGGACGCAGGTCGAGACCGGATCGGCGATCACGTGGAAGTACCCGAGCTGCATCCTGCAGGGCGACAATTCCGTCGGCGAGTTCTACTCGGTCGCGACGACGAACAACTGGCAGCAGGCCGACACCGGCACGAAGATGATTCACCTCGGCCGGAACACACGGAGCACGATCGTCTCGAAGGGGATTTCGGCGGGACACGGCCAGAACACATATCGCGGCGCCGTGCGCATCGGCAAGAACGCCGCGGGCGCGCGCAACTACTCGCAGTGCGACTCGCTCCTCATCGGCGACAAGTGCGGCGCGCACACGTTCCCGTACCTCGAGATCAAGAACACGACCGCGCGCGTCGAGCACGAGGCGTCGACGTCGAAGATCGGCGAGGACCAGATCTTCTACTGCCGCCAGCGCGGGATTGCGACCGAAGACGCCGTGAACATGATCGTGAGCGGGTTCTGCAAGGAAGTCTTCCGCGAGCTGCCGATGGAGTTCGCTGTCGAAGCGCAGAAGCTCTTGTCGATCAGCCTCGAGGGTTCTGTCGGATAGGAGGACCCCGAGGGAGCGACGTGACAGCCGCGTGGGGGTGGGGCCTCGCGGACACCGCGAGGCAGCGAGCGTAGCGAGCGCCGAAGCGTGACACGCGCCTGGGGGTGGGGCCCCAGGCGAACTTAAAGAAGAAGACACAGACTTCGGGCGGGCTGAAGCCCGCCCCTACGAAGAAGGAACGGTTAATGCTGCTGGAAATCAACGATCTTCGCGTCCGGGCGGAGGACAAGGAGATTCTGAAGGGTCTGTCGCTGTCGGTGGACGCGGGCCAGGTCCACGCCATCATGGGCCCGAACGGGTCCGGCAAGAGCACGCTCGCGCGGGTGCTGGCCGGCCATCCCGGCTACGAGGTCATCAGCGGCACGGTGACCTACGACGGCAAGGATCTGCTGGCGCTGCAGCCCGAAGAGCGCGCCCACGAAGGCGTCTTCATGGCCTTCCAGTACCCAGTCGAGATCGCGGGCATCAACAACACGTATTTCCTCAAGGCCGCGCTCAACTCCATCCGGAAGCACCGAGGCGAGCAAGAGCTCGACGCCGTCGAGTTCATGCAGCTCGTCCGCGGCACGGCGAAGGCGCTCGACATGGACCAGGCGATGCTCAGCCGCTCGGTCAACGAGGGGTTCTCGGGCGGCGAGAAGAAGCGCAACGAGATCTTTCAGATGGCCGTGCTCGAGCCGCGCCTCGCGATCCTCGACGAGACGGACTCGGGTCTCGACATCGACGCGCTGAAGATCGTCTCGAACGGCGTCAACGCGCTGCGCACTCCCTCGCGCGCGATCGTCGTCGTCACGCACTATCAGCGGTTGCTCAACTACATCGTGCCCGACTTCGTCCACGTGCTGAACGATGGCCGGATCGTCCGATCGGGCGGCAAGGAGCTCGCGCTCGAGCTCGAGGACAAGGGCTACGGCTGGATTGAGACGGCTGCGGCCACCGCGGGGGCCCGCTGATGCCGGTCGCCGAGCGGCAGAGCACGTACGTCACGGCCTTCGAGGCCCTGCGCGGGTCGGCCGACGCCGGACCCGACTGGCTGCGCGAAGCTCGCGAAGCCGCCTTCGGACGGTTTCTGGAACACGGCTTTCCCACGACCCGGGACGAGGAATGGCGCCACACGAACGTCAAACCGATCGCGGACACCACGTTCGAGCCCGCGGCATCCCTCGCCCTCTCGCGTGACGTCCTGGCGCCGGTCTCGTTCGACGAGGATGCCGCCGCCGAGATCGTGGTGGTGAACGGCCGCGTCTCACAGACGTTGTCGTCGCTCCAAGCGCTGCCGCGCGGCGTGACCGTCCGGAGCGCGCGCGAAAGCTGGCCTGCGCTGCGTGTCGAGCGTTCGGCCGGTGAGGCCGCGAGCGATCACGCCGGCCCGCGCGTGACGACCGCGACGGCATTCACGGACCTCAATCTCGCGTTCTTCGAGGACGCGATCGTCATCCACGTCGACCCGAAGACGATCGTCCCGTCACCGATCCACGTGCTCTTCGTGTCGGTAGCGGGCGCCGCGCCCGCGATGGCGTCGCCGCGGCTGCTCCTCGAGGCCGGCGAGCAGTCGCAGATATCGATCATCGAAAGCTACGTCGGCGTGGGAGAGGGTGTCACGCTGGCGAACGCCGTGACGGAGTTCCGTATCGACGCGGGCGCCATCGTCAATCACGTGAAGATTCAGCGCGAGCTGGCCACGGCGTTTCACGTCGCACACATGCTGGCGCGGCTGGGCCGATCCGCGAACCTCGTCTCGCACGCCATCTCGCTTGGTGGCCGCATTGCGCGCAACGACATCGTCGTGGTGCTCGACGGCGAGGGCGCCGAGTGCGTGCTGAACGGGCTGTACGTCGCCGACGGGGACACGCTCATCGACACGCACACCACGATCGACCACGCCAAGCCGCATTGTCCGAGCCATGAGCTCTACAAGGGCATTCTGGACGGCCGATCGCGCGCCGTCTTCAACGGCAAGATCATCGTCCGGCCCGACGCGCAGAAGACGGACGCGAAGCAGACGAACAAGGCGCTGCTCCTCACCGATGACGCGCAGATCAATACCAAGCCGCAGCTCGAGATTTTCGCCGACGACGTGAAGTGCACGCACGGCGCGGCCATCGGCCAGCTCGACGACGACCAGATGTTCTACCTGCGCACGCGCGGCATTCCCGAACTCGACGCGCGAAATCTCCTGATTCATGCGTTCGCGAACGACGTGCTGACGGGCATGAAGATCGAAGGCGTCCGCGACCGGGTGATGCACTGGCTGGAAGAGAAACTGAGGCTGCCGGAGGCTTAGCGCCCGCGGCCCGCGCGGAGCCTTCAGCTCAGCCGCTGGGGGTGGGGCCCCAGCGACCCGAAGAGAGGATAGCGAGTCGGCGAGCGCCGGAGCGCGAGCGAGCGGGGGTGGGGCCCCGCGAGCACTGAGAAAAGGAGACAGGGCAAAACACATGTCTCGGGCGTTGACGGCATTCGATGTAGCGGCCATCCGGGCCGACTTTCCCGCGCTTCAGCAGCTGGCGCACGGGCGGCCGCTCGTCTACCTCGACAACGCGGCGACGACGCAGAAGCCGCGGCAGGTCATTGACGCCATCCGGCAATACTACGAACGCGACAACGCCAACGTGCACCGGGGGGTGCACATGATGAGCGAGCGCGCGACCGAGGCGTACGAGGGCGCGCGGGAGAAAGTCCGCGCGTTCATCAACGCCGGCTCGGTGCGCGAAATCGTCTTCACGCGAAACGCCACCGAAAGCATCAACCTGGTTGCGCGCGCGTGGGGAGACGCCAACGTCCGCGGCGGCGACGAAGTGCTGATCACGGCGATGGAGCACCACTCGAACATCGTGCCGTGGCAGCTGCTCTGCCAGCGGACGGGCGCAACGCTGAAGGTCGCGCCGATCGACGATCGCGGCGACCTGCTGATGGACGACCTGGCGCGGCTCATCACGCCGAAGACGAAGATCGTCGCGGCCGTGCACCTCTCGAACGCGCTCGGCACGGTCAATCCCGTCGCGGAGATCGTCGCACTGGCCCGGCGCGCGGGCGCCGCCGTCCTGATCGACGGCTCGCAGGCGGCGTATCACATGGCCACGGACGTGGCCGCGCTCGGCGCCGATTTCTACGTCTTTACCGGCCACAAACTCTACGGCCCGACGGGCATCGGCGTGCTGCACGGGCGCGAGGCCGTCCTCGACGCGATGCCGCCGTTCCTCGGCGGCGGCGACATGATCCGCACCGTCACATTCCAGGGCAGCACCTGGAACGATCTCCCATACAAATTCGAAGCCGGCACGCCGAACATTGCGGGCGCCGTCGGGCTCGGCGCCGCGATCGACTACGTGCGCGGCGTCGGATTCGACGCGCTCGAGACGCACGAAACCGCGCTCGTCGCGCATGCCACGGCCGCGCTCGGCACCGTGACAGGCGTGCGGATCATCGGCACCGCGCGGCGCAAGGCGAGCGTCGTGTCGTTCGTCATGGACGGCATCCATCCGCACGACATCGGCACCATCGTCGATCGCGAAGGCGTCGCCATCCGCACCGGCCACCACTGCGCGCAGCCCGTGATGGATCGCTTCGGCATTCCGGCCACCGCGCGGGCCTCGTTCGCGATGTACAACACGATGGACGAGGTGGACGCGCTGGTCGCCGCGCTCGGCCGCGCGCGGGCGCTTCTGGGGTAACCGTGGGTATCTTCTCGTTTCTCACACGCGACAAGGACGACCCGGGCAGCGGCGCGCCGGAGTCCGATTCTCGTCCGGGCGCCGGGCCGGACAGTCCATCGACGCCCGCCGACGTGCTGCCGCCGCCATCGGCGGTCGGTCTGGACATGTCCGCCTTGACGGCACCGCTCCCCGAGAGCAGCGCCGCCGACAAGCCGCAGGTCGGTCCCATGGATCCGGCCCAGACCGCCGCGCTGCAGGGACCGATCGTCGATGTCATCAAGACCGTTTACGATCCCGAAATCCCGGTGGACATCTACGAGCTCGGGTTGATCTACGAGATCATCGTCGACGCCGAGCGGCGCGTGCTCGTGAAGATGACGCTCACGAGCCCCGCGTGCCCGTCGGCGCAGCAGATTCCGAGCGAGGTCCGCTATAAGGTCAAGGCTGTCCCTGGCGTGACCGACGCGTGGGTCGAGATCGTCTGGGAGCCACCTTGGGACAAGGACCGGATGTCCGAAGCGGCGAAGCTGTCGTTGGGATTCTTCTGATGTCCGAACTGTCCGACCTGTACCAGGAAGTCATCCTCGACCACAACCGACGGCCGCGAAACTACGGTCCGCTGCCCGGCGCCAGCCGCACCGCGCAGGGCCACAATCCGCTCTGCGGCGACCGCCTGACACTCTATGTACAGCTCGATGGGGATCGGATTGCCGGTCTCTCGTTCGAAGGGTCCGGCTGCGCGATCTCGAAGGCATCCGCGTCACTGATGACCGACGCGCTCAAGGGGCGAAGCCTCGCCGAGGCCGGCCTGCTCTTCGATCGCTTCCACAAGATGATCACGAGCCCGTTCGACAAGCCGATCGACGAGGAGGGGCTCGGCAAGCTGGCCGCGTTCGCCGGCGTGCGCGAGTTCCCTGTACGCGTGAAGTGCGCGAGCCTCGCGTGGCACACCCTGAAAGCGGCGCTCTCCGATTCCCATCAGATGGTGAAGACGGAGTGAAAAGCTCCTAAAGGCTCAAAGGCCAAAAGGCTCAGAGGCGCAGGGCCCAAAGGCCCAAAGGCCCAAAGGCGCAGAGGCGCAAAGGCTCAGAGACGATCAATCGTCGATCACAACCAGCGGATTCCATGTGTACGTTCAAGAGCTTGCTGGTCGGAATCATCTTGGCGATGCTCGCCGCCGTTCTGGGTACGTTCATCGAACTGGCATTTGCGTTGAGAGCGATCACTGGAGAGATAACTGGTACAGGCGGTCTCGGCGCTGTCTCGTGGGATACGTATTCTCCGTACTACGCGCTGATTGGATTTGTCGCTGGGTTCTACTGGCAGTTCCGGCGAAGCCGCCGAAAGCAGTTTGCGGCCGCATCAAGTCTGCCACGCGCCTAACAGCTGCTCAGCCTTTTAGCCTTTTCGTCTCTGAGCCTTTAAGCCTCCGTTTCAAATCACATCCAGCACCGTCTGCAGCGGTATCCACGCGTACTCCGGCCGATGCGTCAGCTCCCTTCGAATCTCCGTCAGCGACTGTTCGAGGAGCAGCAGCCTCAGCAGCGCTTCCAGGCCGCGCGTGTTCGGCGGGAGAAACGCCGCGCCGGCCGCGGTCGATCGATACGCTCCGAGGAAGCTCGCGGTCGTCCACGTGTGCCACCAGCGTGCCCAGGCCGTCATGCGCTCCGCATCCTGCGGAGCGATCGTCAGTTGCGTCGACAAGGCGGCGCCGGCGGCGTACTGGAACGACCGGATCATGTTGGCGACGTCCCTCAGCGGCGTGTTGAGCCGGCGGCGTTCTTCCATGGGCAACGCGGGGTCGCCCTCGAAGTCGATGATGACGAAGTCTCCCTCGCTCAGGAGGACCTGCCCGAGGTCGTACGCGCCGTGAATGCGCGTGAGCTGAAGGCCCGCTGGTAGACGCCGGGCGAGCTCGTCGATGGCCGTCATCAGCCGATCGCGCGAGGCGGTCAGCGCGTCGATGAGCGGCGTGACGCCGGGCGGCGCGGCTGACACGGCTGCCAGCGTCGCCTCGGCCTGACGGTTCGCGCGGGCGGCGAGCGCGTCGATCCACCCGGCGTCGGCCAAGGCAGTCCCGAATTCCGCGGCGGCCAGCTCACCGGCCAGCGCGAGGTGCAGCTCGGCGGTCCGGCGCCCGAGGGTCGAGGCCGATTCGAGCGCGCCGCCGACGGTTGTGCGCGCGGCTTCGGGAATCTCGGCGTTGGCGATCTCGAGGGGCTGGTCCAGGCGCGCCTGTGCGGCGTCCCAGGCGACGGCGATCTCGAAATAGCGCTCGAGCTCGCCGAGCGCCTGCCGCCAGCCGTCCATCTGGTGCGGCACGAACGCGTGCAGCACGGCGGCGACCGCCCGGTCGCCCGGGCCGGACCCGATCTCGATGGTCCCTGCCAGACGCGGCGCGCGGCTGAAGTGGGCCCGTTCCGTCAGGAAACGGTCCATCTCGACTTCGTGGCTGGGACCGGGCCAGACGCGCCGGATCAGTTTGAGGACGTACCGCTCGCCGAACCGGATCGTCGAATTCGCCCGCTCGATACTCGGGGTGACGGGCGCCAGATCCGCGTCCGGCGCCTGCGTGCGGATATCGTCGAACGCCGCGGTCCGCGACGCGACGAGCTGCCCGTGCCGCAGGTCGAACGTGCGGTTCCCGGCGATCGCCTCGAACAGCTCGCCTGCGACCTCCGGATCGAGCAACCCGTGCAGGACGCCTCTGGTCGCGCCGGCGATACGCGCGAGCACGCCATCCGTCGAACGCTGGAGGATCCCGTCGGCTCGCGCGCTCGACGCCATCGCCAGCGGCATGACGTAGGTCGCCTCCCAACCGTCGTCGAACTTCGCGGTCACGAGCGTAACCATCACGGGTTCCTTGCCGCTGCGGATGGTCGTCCAGTCCGCGAGGCGCGCGTCGGTCATCGAGTGCGCGCGCTTCTGGAACCACCGCTGCCGCCGCAGGAATGACGCCAGGTACCGCCGCTCGAGGAGCGACTTGGTGCTGCCGAGCGTGCGCGACCAGTCTTCGCCGAGGAGCACGGGCATCTGCTCGAGCTCGGTGGGCGTGTGTGCGATCGGCCGCACCGTGACGGGTGCCGGGGTTTGACGCTTGAGATCGAGCCAGTAGAATCCGTGCGCCGCGAGCGTGAGGAAATACGGCGTCTCGCCGATGCGCGGCAGGTCCGTGCCGCCCGACATCTCGATCGGCACGAGCCCGGCGAACTTCGACAGGTCGAGCGAGACCGGCTGCATCGTGCGCGACATGTTGGCCACGACCAGGATCGGATCTTCGCCTCCCAGCCGGCGGACGAACGCGAAGATCCGGCGGTTCTCGGGGCGCAGCAGCTCGAGCGATCCGCGGCCGAAGGCTTGATTGCGCTGGCGGAGCGCGATGAGCCGGCGCATCCAGTTGAGCCGGGAGTGCGGCGCGCGCTCCTGCGCTTCCACGTTGACGGACTGGTACCCGTAGACGGAGTCCATGATCACCGGCGCGTACAAACGCGCCGGATCGGCGCGCGAGAAGCCGGCGTTGCGGTCCGCGGTCCACTGCATCGGCGTGCGCACCGAGTTCCGGTCCCCAAGGTACACGTTGTCGCCCATGCCGAGCTCGTCGCCGAAGTAGATGACCGGCGTGCCGGGCAGGGAGAGGAGCAGCCCGTTCAGGAGCTCGATGCGCGCGCGGCTGTTTTCCATCAGCGGCGCGAGCCGGCGGCGGATCCCGGCGTTGACCCGCATCTGCGGGTCGGCGGCATACGCCTGGTACATGTAGTCGCGCTCTTCGTCGGTGACCATCTCGAGCGTGAGCTCGTCGTGGTTGCGCAGGAAGATCGCCCACTGGCAGCTGTCCGGAATCTCCGGCGTCTGGTAGAGGATTTCGCTGATCGGATGACGGTCTTCCTGACGCAGCGCCATGTAGAGGCGCGGCATGAGCGGGAAGTGAAACGCCATGTGACATTCGTCGCCGTCGCCGAAATACGCGGCGACGTCCGAGGGCCACAGGTTCGCCTCGGCGAGCAGCATGCGGTCGCGGTGCCGCGCGTCCATTTCGCGCCGAAGCTCCCGGAGCACGTCGTGCGTCTCGGGCAGGTTCGCGCAGCTCGTGCCTTCGCGCTCGATGAGGTACGGCACCGCGTCGAGCCGCATGCCGTCCACACCCTGATCGAGCCAGAACCGCATCACGCGGGTGACGGCCTTCCGCACCTGCGGATTGTCGAAGTTCAGATCGGGCTGGTGGTGGAAGAACCGGTGCCAGTAATAGGCGCCCGCCACCGGGTCCCAGGCCCAGTTCGAGCGCTCCGTGTCGCTGAAGATGGTGCGGACCCCCGCGTACTTCTGATCGGTGTCGCTCCAGACGTAGTAGTCGCGCTTGCGCGAGCCGGCCGGCGCCTTGCGGGCGGCCTGAAACCAGGGATGCTGGTCGGAGGTGTGGTTGATGACGAGCTCGGTGATGACGCGCAGCCCCCGCGCGTGCGCTTCGTCCAGAAACTTCCGGAAGTCCTTCAGCGTGCCGTACGACTTGTGGACGCCTTCGTAGTGCGCGATGTCGTAGCCGTCGTCGCGAAGCGGAGACGGGTAGAACGGCTGCAGCCAGATGCTCGAGACGCCCAGCGACTGAATGTAGTCGAGCTTGCGCGTCAGGCCCTGGAAGTCCCCGACGCCGTCGTCGTCGCTGTCGAAGAATCCACGGACGTGGACCTGGTAGATGACGGCGTCTTTGTACCAGAGCGAAGGGGGACGGAGACGGGTCTCGATTGTGGAAAACTCGGGAGGATTCTTTTCACCGGCCCCCGAGTTTTCCACAATCGAGACCCGTCCCCTTCCTTTATTTGATCGAACTCGCGTCGAACGCCCAGATCCCGCGTCCGTACGTCGAGATCACGATGATCTGATCGCGCGGGTGGAACTGCAGGTCCGAGACCTGATTCGACGGCAGGTTGCCGCCGAGCGCGTCCCACTTCTCGCCGCCGTTCGTCGAGACGTATACGCCGAAGTCGGTGCCGGCGTAGAGGATGTTCGGGTTGCGCGGATCCTCCCGGATGACGTTCACAGGTCCGACGGGAATGTTCCCGGAAATGCTCCGGATCGTTCGGCCGTGGTCGGTCGACTTGTAGATGTACGCCCCGAAATCGTCGTCTTCCCGGCCCCGCTGCGTGATGTAGATGGTGCCTTCCGCGTGCTGCGACGGGACGAGGCGGGAGATCCAGCGGCGGACGGGAAGCTTCGACGTGAGCTCCGTCCACTCCTTGCCCGTATCGAGCGTCACGTGCAGGCGGCCATCGTCGCTGCCGACGTACAAAAGTCCTTTTCGGACAGGCGATTCGGCGAGCGCGACGATCGTCTGGTACGGAATGGCCGTCGGGTTCTCGCCCATCTGCGTCTTGTTGTTATCGGTCAGGTCGCGGCTGATCTTTTCCCAGCTGTCGCCACGATTCGGCGACCGGAACACCGACTGGAAGCCCGCGAAGATGATGCTGCCGTCGTGCGGCGAGACGATGATCGGCGCCATCCACTGCGCGCGCAGTTCTTCGTCCGGATCCTTCGGCTGGATAGCCGTGCTGGCGCCGCCGCGGCCACGGCCGCGTCCGGTTTCCGGCGGCGGTGCGCCGAGATCCGTCCGGCTGAAGTTGCCGTAGAACCCGTGCGAGTAGACGATGTTTGGATTGCCGGGATCGATCGCATGGTTGGTGCCTTCACCCCCCGGCGCGTTCTCGAACTGCACGGGGGTGATGCCGCCGCGCCCCTTGCTGATGTCCACGCGTCCGCGCCGGCTGCCGTGGTCCTGGATCGATCCATACGCCCAGACCGGCGAGCTCGTGTCGAGCGTGACGTTGTAGAACTGCGCGCCGGCGGCCGACTCGGCGAACGTGAACGTCTTGCCGCCATCGGTCGTCCAGTAGAACCCGCCGTCGTTCGCGTTATAGATGATGTTGGAATCGGCCGGATCGATCCACATCCCGTGATGGTCGCCATGGACGCCGCCGGTCGCGCGCCCGTCCACGTTGCTCGTGGACTGCCCGCCGAACCGCGTAAACGTCTTGCCGCCGTCGGTCGAGACGCTGAGCGGCACGCCCATGATGAAGATGCGATTCTCGTTCGCCGGATCGACGCGGATCTGCCCGAAGACCCATCCGTATGTGCCTGAATGGTTCGCGAGATATTCCGACGTCGCCTGGTCGTACCGGCTCGTCTGCTTCCATGTCCTGCCCGCGTCGTCCGTGCGATACACGTCGGCGCCCTTGATGAAGCCTTTGCCCTCGGGCATCGGTCGGCCGTACGCGTCGCGGGCGCCGGGCTTCGGCACCACACCGATCTCGTAGTTGTCGACGAGCGCGTAAAGGGTGTTCGGGTTCGATCGCGAGATGTCGATGCCGATGCGCCCGCGGAATTCCGGGGCCGGCAGCCCCTGGCTGACGTCCGTCCAGGACTTGCCGCCGTCGGTCGTCTTGACGATACCGCCTTCTTTGTACCCGGGCTCGACGCGCGGGTCCGACCATTTGCGCCGGACGCGCTGCCACAGCGCCGCGTACAGCGTGTTGGGATCGCGGGGATCCATCACGAGGTCGATCGCGCCGGTGCGCGGGCTCCGGGAGAGGACCTTCGACCACGTCGTGCCGCCGTCGGTCGTCTTGAATACGCCGCGCATCTCGTTGTCGGTCCACTCGTGGCCGGTCGCCGCGACGTAGACGATGTCCGGATTCGCCGGGTGGACGAGGATCCGCGCGATCGTCTGCGAATCGGTGAGGCCCATGTGCGTGAACGTCTTGCCGGCGTCGGTGGACTTGTAGAGGCCGACGCCCGGCATGGACGCCCGGAAGATGTTCGCTTCGCCCGTGCCGACCCAGACGATGTCGGGGTTTGACGGCGCGACAGCCAGGTCACCGATGCTCGTGGACGGCATGTCGTCGAAGATCGCCTGCCAGGTCGTGCCGTTGTCGTCGGTCTTCCAGACGCCGCTCGTTGCATAACCGACATAGATGCGACGCTGGCCGGCCCGGTCGGCCACGGCGATGTCGGTCGCGCGGCCGCTCACGTTGGTGGGGCCCACGTACATCCATGTGTTCGATCGGAACGGCGACGCCTGGCGCATCGTTTGATACGTCTCGTACCCCTTGCGCAGACCTTCGGCATCCACCGACGGCCGCGATTGCGCCCGGAGTCCCAGTGGCACGCTGCAGAGAGCGGCAAGAATGGCCGCCGAGAGGCGGGTGGTACGCCACAGGTGTCGGATCATGGTCATTAGCTTATAGGAGAAGATTTGCCCTTCAAATCTGGGACTACAATCGAGCCGATGCCTCACGCGCCCGTGTACCTCGACTACCACGCGACGACGCCCGTCGATCGCCGCGTGGTCGAGGCGATGTTGCCGTACTTCACCGAGTGCTTCGGCAACCCTGCGTCATCGATGCACCAGTGGGGCTGGAAGGCCCAGGAGGCCGTCGAGCAGGCCCGTCGGGACGTGGCCACGCTCATCGGCGCCACGCCGCGCGAGATCGTGTTCACGAGCGGCGCGACCGAATCGAACAACCTCGCGATCCAGGGCATCGCCACGGACGCTCCCGCCGGCAAGCGCCACGTCATCGTCTCGGCGATCGAGCACAAGTCGGTGCTCGAAGCGGCGCACAGGCTGGAGAGCGCCGGCTGGCGGGTGACCGAGCTGCCGGTGAGCCGCGATGGTCTGGTGGATCCGGCGTCGCTCGATCGCGCGCTCACCGGCGACACCGCGCTCGTGAGCGTCATGGCCGCGAACAACGAAATCGGCGTCATCCAGCCGCTCGCGGCCATCGGCGCGGCCGCGCACGCCCGGGGCGCGCTGCTCCACGTCGATGCGGCGCAGGGCGCCGGAAAGATTCCGATCGACGTCCACGCGATGCACATCGATCTGCTGTCCCTCACGGGCCACAAGATGTACGGGCCGAAGGGGTGCGGAGCGCTGTTCGTGCGAAAGCGGACGGAGCTTGCGCCGCTCATCATCGGCGGCGGACAGGAACGCGGGCTCCGGTCCGGCACGTTGAACGTTCCCGGGATCGTCGGCCTCGGCGCGGCGTGCGCGATCTGTCAGCGTGAGGTCGCGGAGGAATCCGTCCGGCTCGGGCGGCTCCGCGACCGGCTGCTCGACGGCCTGCGGTCGCAACTCGACGGCGTCATCGTCAACGGATCGCTCGAGCGCCGGCTGCCGAACAACCTGCACGTGAGCTTCGCCGGCGTTGACGGCGAGTCGCTGCTCATCGGGATCGGCGACATCGCGGTCTCGTCCGGGTCGGCGTGCAGCTCCGCGTCGGCGACCCCGTCGCACGTCCTTCGGGCGATCCTCGGCGACAACGTGCCGCCCGCGGCAATTCGGTTCGGACTCGGCCGCTTCACGACCGAGGACGAGATCGACTACGCCATCGAGAAATTCACGACGGTCGTCCGCCACCTGCGCGGCGTCGCGCCCGCGGCTCGCTCATGAACGGGCCCGAGGAACGTCCAGCACGCGAAACGCGTCTGCTCGTGCTCGTCATCGTGGTGTCAGTGGCGGTGCTGTTCCTGCTCGCGCGGTTCCAGTTCCCGGCCACCGGGCTCGTCGCAGGGCCACCCAGTCCGGGGCCCCTCGATCGGCTGGCCGCGCGCGCGACGTACGACGATCTCGCCTCAGCCATCGCGGCCGTCGTCCAGCGGGTGGAATCGTCGGTCGTCGTCGTCCAGGTCGAAGCGGCGCCGGTGGAAGACAAGGAGAAGAATTCAAAGGAGAAGACCGTTCAATCCCCGGCACCTGCGCCTCCGGCCACGCGGCTTCTGCCCGGCGTCCGGCTCCGTCCCGACCTCGCGCTGGTGCATATCCCCGCCGGCATGCGTGTCAGCTCCGCGCAGACCTTCGGCGGGCCAACGTCGGTCTTCGCGACGGATTTGAAACGCGAGATTGCGCTCGTGAGGGTGCCGTCGCTGCCTGAGTCGGCGACCGGCGTCCCCAGCGTCATCGATCTCTTCCCGGGATTCAGCTACGTCGCCGTCGTGGAAGCGGCGATGGGCGGGCCCACCGCGCGGCCGGTGTTCATCGGGCGGCTCGATCCGTCGGTCGACGATCGCTGGCAGCCGTCGCCGCTGCTCATCGGCGGCTCTCCGCAGGCGCCGGCCGGCTCGTTGCTCTTCGCGGTGGACGGCCGGCTCATCGGCATGGTGCTGCCGCAATTCGGTTCGCTCGCGCTCGTTCCGCCGTCCGCGCTCAACAGCGTCGTCACCGAGCTCGGCGGCGGCGCCGGTGCGGGCGGTGTCGGCGGCGCGGGCGGCGAATGACCTCTCCATTTCGAGACATCCGGCGCCGCGAGCTCGGGGGACCCGATCCCCTCGACCTGCGGCTTGGCATTCCGCCCCAGACGCCGCTCACGTGGCTGCGCACGCTCTTCTTCACGCGATCGGCGCTCGGCCTCGCGCCCTCGCTCACGCCCGCGGTCATCTTTCTTCCAGTCGGATTCGTGCTCGGTCCGCGCATGCTCAATGTGCTGTCGCCGACGCTGCTGAGCCGGCTCGACCTGGCCGTCACGATCGCGCTCGCGGTGCTGGGTGTCCTGGTGGGCATCGCGCTCGGACGCGAAATCCGCACGGCGACGCGTCTGTTCATCGCCGCGAGCCTCGAAAGCCTGGTCACCATCGCCGCGGTCACCGGCGCCACCATCTACTTCGCTCGCGCGACTGGTCTCCCGCTCGAAGCGCCTGTCGCGGCATTTGGCCTCGCGCTCGGGCTCTGTGCTTCGGCGTCTTCCGCGACGTCCGCCGATCCGGATTCCGAGCCGTCGGCCGAAGTCGCCACCCGGGTGGCCGATCTGGACGACGTCGTGCCGATTGTCGTGGCGACGATTGGCTTCGGTTTTCTCGCCCCGGTACCGGTCAGGGACACCTTGCTTCTGGCGCTGGCGCCGGTGGTGGCCGGTCTCGCCGTCGGCGCCGTCGGCTGGCTGCTCTTCGAGCGCGCCGAGTCGGGCGCCGAACGCGCGGTCTTTCTGCTCGGCGCCCTGGCGCTGGCGGGCGGCGCCGCGGCGGCGTTGCGCGTCTCGCCGCTCGCGGTCGGTCTCGTCGCCGGACTGTTCTGGACGGTCGCCCCGGGACGGGCCGATCGGATCGTTCAGGACGATCTGGCAAAGTTTCAGCACCCGCTCGTCGTGCTGCTGCTCGTCACGGCCGGCGCGCTCTGGACGCCGTCGGTGGTCGGTCTCTGGCTGCTCGCGCCGTACCTGCTGTTCCGGCTGGCCGGCAAGGTCGCCGGCGCGTGGGTCTCGTCGCGGATCGTCGACGTCAGCGCCGGTGACCTGGCTGCGTTTCTCGTGCCGCCTGGCGTGCTCGCCGTGGCGTTTGCGCTCAACTTCCGCCAGCTGCTGCCGGCCGACGCCGGCGACACGCTGCTCTCCACCGTGGTGATCGGCACGGCGGCGTTCGATCTGTTCGCCCTGGCGGTCGTTCCTCACTGGACGCGGAGGCCCGCGTAGGCGGCCATGCAGTGCGGAGCGAAAGGGCTGGTTCGATCATTCAGCGCCGGAGCATGGTCAGGCGCGCCACAGGCGCGCAGAGCGGGGTCCGGGGGACGAAAGTCCCCCGGTCTAAGTAATGCGGCGTCTCCTCGCGCTTGGCATCACGATCTGGCTCGCCTGGCTCGTGCTTGTCCGGTTGGGGGACGGATCCGGAAGCGGGACCGCGCTCGGGCTGGGCGTGGCGCTCGTCGCCGCCTTCATCGTCGGCTGGCTGTTCGAGTTCCTCCGGCTGCCTCGCATCACCGGCTATCTGATCTTCGGTCTGCTCTGCGGACCCGCGGTCGCGAACCTCATCACCGAGCCGATGGCGCGCGACCTTCGCGTGGTCAGCGGGTTCGCGATCGGCATCATCGCGTTCATCGCCGGGTTGCAGCTGAACGTGATGAGCCTCGGGCACAGACTCGGCGCGATCGTCCGGTTGAGTCTGACGACGGTCGCGGTCGCGCTCGTGGGGATGGCCGCGGTGGTCTTCGTCTTGTGGCGCTGGCTGCCGTTCGGCGCCGAGCTCACCGGACTCCAGCGGGTCGCGGCGTCGGTGCTCGTCGGCACGCTGCTCATCGGCGTCTCACCCATTCTCACGACGGCCGTCATTGCCGAAAGTCGCGCACGCGGACCGCTCGCGACGATCGCCACGGCGGTGGTCGTCTGTGTCGAGCTGATCGTGATCCTGTGCTTCGCGATCGCGATGGAGGCGGCCCGCGCGGCGTTCCCCACGCAGCAGGGCTCCGAGCTGGCGGTCGCGCTCTCGATGGTCTGGGTGATCTTTGGATCGATCGCCTTCGGCGGCCTGCTCGGATCGCTGTTCTGCCTGTATCTCCGGTACGTCGGCCGGGAAACGACCGTTGTCCTGCTGGCGCTGTTCGCGCTGTTCACGGGACTCGGCGCCCGGCTTCAATTCGACCCGCTGCTCTCGGGGCTCGCGGCCGGTCTCGTGGTGCAGAACGTCATGGGCCAGGCCGGCGACGTCCTGCGCGACTCGATCGCTCGCGGGGCGATGCCGGTGTTCGTGCTGTTTTTCGCCGCGGTGGGCGCATCGATGCAGGTCGACGCGATCGCGGCGCTTGGCACCACCGCGCTGGCGGTGTCGATGCTCCGCGCGGTCCTCCTCCGGACCGGCGCGCGATTCGGCGCGCGGGCGGCCGGACTCGATACGCCCGAATCGCCCTTCCTGTGGCGCGCGTTCATTTCGACGTCGGAGATGACGCTCAGCCTCACGGCGCTCGTCGTGAGCGAGCATCCAGCCTGGGCCGGCCAGCTCGAGATGCTCATGATTGCGATCGTCGCGATGCACCAGCTCGTCGGTCCGATCGCGTTCCGCGCGTCACTCGCGCAGCTGCGCGAAATCGGCGGGACCGGCGCCAGTCTCGTGGTCGTCTCGAACCGGGAGCCGTGGGTGCACGATTACGCGGCCGACGGATCGATCCGCGCGCGGCCCACGCCCGGAGGCGTTTCCGTCGCGCTCGATGCGCTCATGCGCGAGCGCGGCGGCGTCTGGATCGCGCACGGCGCGGGCAGCGCCGACCGCGAGGTCGTCGACGAACGCAGCTCGATCGCCGTGCCGCCGGACTCCCCGTCGTACCGCCTGCGGCGGCTCTGGCTGTCGCCCGAGGAAGAAGAGCGGTACTACGCCGGCTTCTCGAACAGCGCGCTCTGGCCGCTCTGTCACCAGGCGCACGTGCGGCCGGTGTTCAAGGCCGAGGACTGGGAGGCCTACAAGTCGGTGAACCGCCTGTTCGCCGAAGCCGTCGCGCTCGAGGCGCCGCCCGACTCGTCGGTCTTCCTCAACGACTACCATCTGTCGCTGGTCGCGAAATACATGCGCGAGCGGCGGCCACTCCTCAGGTCCGCGCTGTTCTGGCACATTCCCTGGCCGGACGCGGACCGACTGAGGATCTGTCCGTGGCGGAAGGAGATTCTCGAGGGTTTGTTGAACAACGACCTGCTCGCGTTTCAGCTGCCCCGGGACCAGCGCAATTTCCTGACGTCGGTCGGCGACGAGCTGGGCGCGTCCGTTTCAGGCGAGACGGTGTACTTCGGCGACCGCCCCGTCCGGGTGCTCGCGATTCCCATCGGCGCCGATTTCGATCGCATCACGACCATCCTCGCCGACCCCGACCTGTCCGCTGAAATGCGGCGGCTGGCGCGTGATTTGAAGATCGAGGACAAGGTGGTCGGCGTCGGCGTCGATCGGCTCGACTACACCAAGGGCATTCCCGAGCGGATGGCCGCGATCGAACGCATGCTCGCCGACCGTCCCGAAATGGCCCGCCGATTCGTGTTCGTCCAGATCGGCGTGCCGTCGCGGTCGGACGTGCCCGCCTATGCCGACATCACCGCGGAGATCGACGAGCAGGTGGCGCGGATCAACGCGACCTACGGTGACGGAGCCGACAACGGTCCGGTGCGGTACGTGAAGCAGGCGTTCCAGCTGCCGGAGCTCGTGGCGCTCTACCGCCTCGCGCGATTCTGCATCGTCTCGTCGCTGCACGACGGCATGAATCTCGTCGCCAAAGAGTTCGTCGCCGCGCGCGATGACCTCGAGGGCGTGCTCATTCTGAGCGAGCTGGCCGGCGCCGCGCAGGAGCTCTCCGAGGCGCTGATCATCAACCCGTACGACGAGCGCGGCTTCACGGAGGCCATCGCGCGCGCGCTCGATATGCCCGGCTGGGAGCGGCGGCGGCGCATGCAGGCGCTGCGCCGCCGGGTCGCCGGGCGCGACGTCCTCGCCTGGGCGTCGGACATTCTCGATCGGCTCGAACGGCGGAAAGGTTCAGGGTTCCTCGCTGGGTAGACACGATGCGGTCCGCGGCGCTCTCTACGACGCGTCGGACGTCGTCGCCGTCGACGTCCACGAGCGCCTGGCCGGGCGGCATCTGTTGCTTCTCACCGACTACGACGGCACGCTCGCCGACATCGCGCCGACGCCGGTCGAAGCGACGCTCTCCGATGCGGTGCAGCTCGAGCTGACCGGGCTGTCCGAGTTCGACGACGTCACCGTCGGTGTCGTCAGCGGACGCCGGCTCGATGACGTCCTCGATCGCGTGGGACCGGCGGCCGAATACGCCGCGGGGCTGCACGGGCTCGAGATCATCGGCCCTGAGTCGGCGTTTCATCACTACGCGCTGGACTCCGTCGAAGCCGTGATCGCGAAGCTCGCGCGCGACGCGGCGCGCGAGCTGCAGTGGTGTCCCGGGGTGCTGCTCGAAGACAAGACGTACGCGCTCACCTGTCACGTCCGGCAGGCGCCGCCGGCGCTCGCCGATCGCGCGCTCGAGGAATTCGAGGCGCTCGCCGAGCCCCAGCTCGAAGCCCGCGTGCTCAAACTGCTCACAGGCTCCAAGGCCCTCGAGCTCCTGCCCGCGGTCGACTGGCACAAAGGGCGCGCAGCCGAATGGATCCGCGCGCGCGTCGTTCCGCGTGTCGAGGCGCCGGTGTCCATCGTCTATCTCGGCGACGACCGGACCGACGAAGACGCCTTCACCGCCCTGGCCGACGACGACGTCGTCATCGGCGTTGGCGCGCGCCCGCACACGCACTTGATTGACTGGCGACTCGCCGGACCGCCGTCGGTGGGACGGTTCTTCGCGCGGCTGGCGGAGCTGAGGCGCGGGGCACAGCTGTAGTACCCCGCCTCATGTCTTGTTTTTGGGCCTGCGATATCCTGCACCTATGAAGATCACCGTCGCACACAGCCCTGACTCCGATGACGCGTTCATGTTCTTCGGGCTGGCGAGCGGCGCCGTGGAGACCGAGGGCATCGAGATCGATCAGGTCCTGGCCGACATCGAAACGCTGAACAAGGCGGCGTTCGAGGGGCGATACGAGGTGAGCGCCGTCTCGTTCCACGCCTACGCGCATCTGGCCGACAAATATGCGCTGCTGCCGCACGGCGCGAGCATGGGCGATCGGTATGGGCCGATCCTCGTGGCGAAACGCGCGATCGATCCGACCGGATCGCTCGCCGGTCTCAAGATCGGCGTGCCGGGCCGGCTGACCTCCGCGTTCCTGGCCCTGAAACTCTACGATCCGTCGTTCGACTTCGAGGTGATGCCGTTCGACCAGATTCAACAGGCCGTACTCGAGGATCGGGTGGACGCCGGTCTGCTGATCCATGAAGGGCAGCTGACGTACGCGGCCGACGGCCTGCGAAAAGTCGTCGACCTGGGCGAATGGTGGTTCGAGCGCACGGGTGGCCTGCCGTTGCCGCTCGGCGGCAACGTCATCCGGCGCGACCTTGGAGCCTCGACGACCCGCACCGTGTCGCGGATTCTGCACGACAGCATCGCGCACGCGCTTGCGCACCGCGCGGAGGCCGTCGAATACGCGAAGCAGTTCGGCCGCGGGCTCGACGCGACCGAGACGGATCGATTCGTCGGGATGTACGTCAACCAGCTCACGCTCGACTACGGCCAGCGCGGCCGGGCGGCGCTCGACCGATTCTTCGCGGACGCCTTCGACAAGGGCCTGATTCCGCACCGAGTCTCCGCGGATTTTGTCTGAAAAACCGCTTCCAAGGGCCCAAGGCCAGAGGCCCGAGGCCCGAGGAAGCAGCGGTGCTCGAGCTCACCCGGCCAGACGTCGCTCGACCACCCTCGCCGGGCCTACTTGTGTCGTACGTCGTACCGATAAGAGAGCCATGAAACACCTCACCATCTCTCTCATCGCCGTTCTGCTCACCGCCGGCACCGCCTACGCGCAGGGTACCGTTCGAGTCACGGCCGCCCGCGCGAACGTCCGGTCCGCGCCCAATGAGAAGAGCGCCATCGTCGCTCGGGTACCCGCGGGTACGGTCTTCCAATTGCGGTCGGTCCAGGGTGACTGGTATCGCGTGCAGCTGCCCGGCGGCGCCGCCCGGGCCGCGCGGCCCAACGCGTTCATCTCCAAGAAGGTTTCGCGATTGACCGGAAACACCGTGGCGCCGGCCGCGCCCGCGCCGATCGCCGCGCCCACGCCTGCCGCCCCCGCGGTGTCGTCGGAGCCGGTGGCCCTGCCGCCGCCTCTGCCTGTGACGGAGCTGTTCGCCCGAACGATTGCCGTCCCGGCCCCGCCCGCCATCGCGCCGGTCAGCCGCGACGGCGTCTCGGTCGCCCTCCAGTCCGACAACGGCGTGACGTTCCTTGGAGCCTCGACGGCCAGGGTGAGCCGGATGCTCGAACGGATCGATTCGGTGCCGGAGTTCGCCAGGACCGTGGCCGACGAGGGCTCTGGAGCCGCCGCCAGCGGATCGACGCCCATCACGTACGTCTGGACCATCGATGCGGGGAGCGACTGGCCTGTCGAGGCACGCCGGCCGACGTTCGCCGTTCAGTTCAAGGACATCCCGGGGGTCAGCCCGGATGACCTGATTCCGGTCATCGTCCGGCTCGCGCCGACCGCGTCCAACGGACGGTTCGTGGGCGCCACCAGGGGCCGCGCGGACGAAGCCGCCCGGCCCGGCGCGGAGTGGGACCTCACCCGCGAGTGGAAACAGGACGTCGTACGGTCGGTCGTCGAAACGGTCGGCCGCGGCGCCGCCAAAATCCAGCCCCTGGCCGATCTGCCGCCCGGTGAATACGCGATCGTGCTCCGCCTGCTCGAGCGCAAGAAGCTGCCGGGTGCGACAGTGCTTTCGCAGTCGGGCGAGGGCCGGCTGTTCGGAACAGCGTGGGCGTTCAGCGTGAAATAAGGCTCAGGAGGCTCAGGGCTCAAAGGCTCAAAGGCGAAAAAGGCGAAAAGGCTCAGAGCGAACAAGCTACAGCGTTTTCCAAGATCGGTGTAGTGTGTTTCGGGGCCCGACCTTTGCGAGCGCCGCGAGGCAGGCCCAATCGCGCTGCCTTGCGGCAAGCGGCGAGCGGGAGGGCGCCGGAACACACTACACCGATCTGGAAAACGGTCACCAGCGGCTGGGTTGCCGCTGAACGAGATCGGCAAAGACAAACCCATCACGATCGACGACTTCTCCGGTCTCGATCGGGATGGGTCTTCGAAACATCGGACCCGCGAAACAGAACGTGTGGAACTCGCCTCGCTCGCCGCACGGATCGACGGATGGCGGCAACTCCGACAACAGCGTGGTGTCATAGGTTCGGCCTGCAAAACGCCGGTCGAGCTGCTTGGGATCGACCGACGTCAGCACTGCGCCGAGGCCGGCTGAAAGCATTTCCTGCGAGAGCGGCCCGGTCGGTTGGTTCCAGAGCGGAAACACCGGATCGATCCCCGTCCCCGACAATCGTTCTTCCCGATAACGTCTGACATCCTCGAGAAAGAGATCGCCGAACGCGACGTGCGTGAACCCTTCCGCTTGCGCGCGCGACATGGCTGCACGCATCCGTTCTTCGTACACCTCGTTCGGACAGGGCGATGGAATCCACACCGGCCAGAGCGGAACGCCAGCCGATTCCGCCTGGGCTTCGACGAGAGTCCGGCGCACGGCATGCATGGCGACGCGATCGAACCTCTCGTTGAAGGTCGTCAGGAGCGCCGCGACGTGGACGGCAGGGTTCTGGCGAAGGACGTGCAGAGCCCATGCCGAGTCCTTGCCCGAAGACCACGAGAGCAGGATCTTCACGAGTGGAAAGCGCTCGTCGGCAGGGGATGGAAAGCGCTCTCCGGTACGTCGGGTACATCAGGTACGTCGGGTACGTCGGGTCCCAGGAACGTGAATCTTGTCATCTTCTTTTTCTTTCAAGTCGAAGAAGATGGCCAGCGTCAGTTCGTTCCTCGGACCTGACGTACCGACGTACCTGTTGTACCCGTACCGACGTGCTTTCGACGCTCCGCGATCTACCCTCGTTGCCGGGTGCAGGACGCGCGCGAGGATCCGGGCGCCTTCCGCCACCCGCGGCCCCGGGATCGACAGGCGATCGTCGGCGATGATGTGCACGCGGCCGGTCCTGACGGCGGGCACGGCAGGCAGGGCCTTCCAGACCGCCAGTTCGCGCGCGATGCGATCCGCCGGCCAGCCTTCGGTCCTCTGGAGCTCGATGATCACCTCGGGCGCGCGCGCGAGCAGTGTTTCGGCCGAAAGTTGCAGGCTCTGGCGCTGGAGATCGCCGAACGCATCGGCACCGCCGGCCACCTCGAGCATGTCGTGCATGAATCCGATCCCGGCGCTCGCGTACATCCCCCGGAGGCTGCCCGGCTCCCGATCGAAGAGCAACGCCGTCTTCGGGCGTGGCCGGCCGGCGACCTGCGTGCGAATCGCGCCGATGTCGCGTTCGATCCCGGCCGCCAGCCGATCGGCCTCGTCCGCGCGGCCGATGCGCTGACCGAGCCGCCGGATGGTCACGGTGATGTCCGCCAGCCCCGCGTGCTGATAATCGAACCGCGCCACGCCCGCACGATCCAGGCGGGTGATCAACTCCTTTTGCGTCCCGTAGACGACGACGAGATCCGGTTTCAACGAGAGAATGCGCTCCACGTCCGGATCGAGCAGCGCGCCCACTCGCTCCCGCTTCGCGACCTCGGGCGGATATCTGTCGAAGCTCGACACGCCGACGACCCGATCGCCAGCATTCATGGCGAAGAGCATCTCGGTGACGGCCGGAATGAGAGAAATGATCCGGTGGGGGGGAGCCTGCGAGCCTGAACGTTGAGAAGCCTGGAAGCGGTTGGGAAATGCGGTTGCGCAAGCGATCACCAGCACAACCACGGATGCGAGTCTCACTGGCGTTTCCCCAGCAACAACCACAGAAAGAATGGCCCACCGATCACCGCGGTCACCACTCCCACCGGCAGCTCGATTGGCGCGATGACCGTACGCGCCATCATGTCGCACACCACGAGAAACGCGGCGCCGAAGAATGTCGACGCCGGAAGCACCAGCCGGTGATCGGCGCCGACGACGAGGCGGACGAGGTGCGGCACGATGATGCCGACGAACCCGATGGGTCCGCCGACCGAGACCGCCGCGCCGGTGGCCAGTGACCCGCCGAAAAAAGCCAGGCGTTGGGCGCGCTCGACGTCCACGCCGCGCGTGCCGGCGGCATCTGCGCCGAGGCTCAGGAGATTCAGCGGCCGCGCCAGGCGGGCGAATCCGATGAAAGCGATCGCGACGAGCGGCAGGGCCGAGAGGATCGGCCGGTAGCTCACCACGTCGAGGTCGCCCATGAGCCACCGCAGCGCGCGAAAGATCTGCGCGAAATCGCTGATGTACTGAACGAACAGAATGAGCGCCGAAAAGAACGCGTTCAACGTCACGCCTGCGAGCAGGAGAACCGTGGAGGACAGCCCCTGCTGCTGGGCACTGGCCAGGAGATACACGACGAACACCGCGGCAAGCGCGCCGACCAGGCTCGCGAGCTCGACGCTGGCAAACGGCAACCGCGCGCCGAACGTGATGGCCAGCATCGCCCCGAGCGCCGCGCCGGACGAGACGCCGAGGGTGTAGGGGGTCGCAAGCGGGTTACGGAGCAAACCCTGAAACACGACACCAGCCGCGGCGAGCGTCCCGCCGACCAGCGCCGCCGCCAGCGCCCGTGGCAGCCGGGCGATGAAAAAGATCTGGGCGTCCACGTTGTCCGCGAACGGCACGGTCGGGCTGAAGACTGCTGCTGCGCGAATCGGCGTCGCGCCGATGAACGGGGCCACCAGCACCGCGACGATCATCGCCACGAAACACGCGGCGACGACCGGCAGCCCGCGACGGAGCGGAGAGAAGACCTCGGGTGTCATTTCCCTCCTCCGCTCTTCGAGCTACGGCGAGGCTCGCCGAAGCCTTGCGAAGGCGGCCAGCCGCGGATTTCAGCGGAAATGACTCCCGACGTCATTTCAGGATCGATTTCATAAAGCTCGCCGATGCGCGATGCCGTCAACACCTCCGAGGGCGGCCCTTCCGAGATCACGCGCCCCTTCGACAGCAGAATCACACGCGTGCAGACCGAGGCGGCAAACCGGAGGTCGTGCGTCGTGAGGACGATCGTCACGTGCCGCTGGTCGTGAAGCCGCCGCAGCAGCGCCATGACTTCGAGCTGATACCGGAGATCGAGCGATGCCGTCGGCTCGTCGAGCAGGAGGACCGGAGCATGGCTGCCCGCCCCTGCGTCACGCGGATCGTCGTCCAGCTGCGCGAGCGCCGACGCGATCATGACGCGCTGCTTCTCGCCGCCACTGAGGGTGCGGAAGGGCCGGTCCGCCAGCTCGGACGCGCCGGTCGCCCGAAGCGCCGTCCGAGCCGCCGCGAGATCCGCGGGACCCTCGACCTCGAATGCACCGAGATGCGGATACCGGCCCATCAGCACGATTTCGATCACGCTGTAATCGAACGCGAGCACCGTTTCCTGCGGCACGACGGCCAACCGTCTCGCAAGTTCGCGCCTTGGCAGCGCTGCGACATCACGGCCTCCGAGGCGGATCCGGCCGCACGATGGGTGCAGCCCTCGCGCGATCAGGCGCAGCAGTGTCGTCTTCCCCGATCCATTCGGTCCGAGGACGCCGACGAGCGAGCCCGCGGCAATCCCAAACGACACGCCGTCCAGAATCCGCGGTCCGCCGGGATACGCGAACGAGAGATCAGCGACTTCCAGTAACACGAACTCCTGCCAGCCCCATCCGTCCCATAGCAGGGAAGCCAAAGACCTCTTCGTACTGCCGGTCGAACAGGTTCGTCACGCGGCCGAAGAGCTCGAGATGGCGGGTGAGCCGTACGGCCCCGCCGATGTTCATGGTCCCGAAGCCCGGATTCTCGAACACCTCGGACGCAAAGGACGGCTCGAGATCGCGCGTCTTGCTGCGTCCGTTCACGGTCGCGAACGCCGAGGCGCGAGTGTGGGTCCAGCTCACGTCGAACGACAGCTGATGACGCGGCCGGCGGATGAGCTCGTCGCCTACCTGATACGGCGGTGGCGCCGCCGACTCGACGCCGTCGACGCCAAGGATTTCCGTGTCGAGCCAGGTCCAGGCGGCCCGGAAGGCCACGGCGCCGACGGGTTGCCACCGCGCGCCCACCTCGAGGCCCCGCGCGCGTGCGTTGGCGATGTTGTCCGTGCGATAGCGGCTGGCGCCTGCCAGGTCGCGGCCGACGGCGACGATGAGGTCGTCGTACCGATTGGCGAAGAACGTCGCGTCGGCCACGAGCGTTGATGCCGCGAAGGCATGCTCGACGCCAAGCTCGAAGCTTCGGCTGCGCTCAGGCTTGAGCCCGGGGTTGTCGGTGAACGCGATGTCGAACGCCGTCGGCGGTTTGATACCGGTTCCGGCGCCGGCCCGGATCTTGGTCCAGGTTGGACCGTCCGGCAGGTTCAGGAACCACGCTGCGGAGACTTTGGGATTCACCGACCAGACGACGTCGTCGTCGAGCGCCGGCCGCGGCGTGAAGGCGAACGGATCGCCTTCGAGTGCGTTGCGCGCGATGCGTTCGACGCGGACGCCGAGGTTGACGAACGCCCGCGGGCCGAGCGAGGGCCGGCCTTCGACGAACCAGCCGGAGAGCGATCGCTTGACGGGAATTCCCTGTCCGTCCTCGCCGGTTACGAACGTGCTTTCAGCACTCTCCTTCACGAACTCCCACCCCGCCGACAGATCGAGGCGCCCGAGCGTGGTATCCGCCTGATAACGGCCCGTGACGCGGTCTGTTTGATCCTCGAACGGACCGAACGGGCTCTCGGAGTCGCTTTCCGCGTCGCTCCACGTCACGCGCGCGCGGTGGATGAGGCGCGCGGTCCGAAAGGATCCCGAGCCGGCGACGGACGTGAAATGCGTGACGCCGCGTGAGATCAGATCGACCCCATCGTAGCGGCCCGCCGGGTCCGACCCGAACGGACCTGGAAATCCGCGCTCGGTGCGACCCGATCGCGCGTCCACGCGAACGTGCCGTCCGCGATCGTCCGACCATCCGAGGCTGCCCGCGGTTGTCGCGCGTTCGTAGTCGTCGTTGGCGACGCGGGTTCCGTTCGCGAGCAGGCGCGTATCGCCCTCCGTCGTGAGGCCGTCGAACGACAGACCCCACCGCCACGCCTGCCGGCTGCCGGCAAAGGCGGCCGTACCCCGGTGCGTCGCATTTCCGCCGCTCTCGAACGAGCCGGCAGCCCGCAGTGGTCCGCCGTGCTGGGTGATGATGTGGACGATCGCGCCGATCGCGCCACCGCCATAAAGCGCGCCCTGCGGCCCGCGGACCACCTCGATGCGCTCGATCTCGCCTGTACCGAAGTGCGCGAAGTCGACGAAGCCGCCGAAGGCGTTCTGCGGGACGCCGTCGACGAGCACGAGCGTGTAGTCCGATTCGCCGCCGCGCGGGAAGACCGACGTCAGCGCGCCGCGTCCCCCGGACGCGAGCACCGCCAGCCCCGGCACGAGGCGCAGCGCATCGGCAACCGACTCGATCTGGCGCGCGTCGATCTCCGCGCGCGTGATGACGGTTACGCTATCGGTCACCCGGGTGAGCGGGCGTTCCACCTGCGACGCCGACACGACGATCGACTCGCGCACCGCGCTCACGTCCATCGTCAGATCGATCGACGCGTCCGAGCCCGGCTTCACCGCAAGCGGTACCTGTTTGCTTCGAAGCCCCGGCGCGGAGGCGGCGATCTCGTATTCGCCGGCGGCCACCGCGATGGGACCGAACTGGCCGTCGGCCCGGGTCTGTTCGGTCGCGATCACCTGCGTGCCGCGCAGGATGAGCACCTGCGCGCCCGGCACGGGCCGCGCGTCGGGATCGAGCACACGGCCTCGAACCGGTTTGGCCGAGGCTTGGCCACCGGTCTCGTTTCCCAGAGCGGCCCCGGACGCGACACCCGAGGTCATCAACGTGATGGTCAGTACGAATCGAAGAAGAAGACGGGAAAGCAGGCCGGCATGGCCCGGTGTACGGGGCATCGGAACCTCCTCGGCGTGTCTGCGCGCCGATTCGACGCTCGCGATGGAGCGTCGGTGAAGGACGGCCCGGTGACCAGGTATCCTGACTCGCGAATCGACGCCGGCATCCGCGTCTTCCCGTGTGTGGATCGTTCCACACGCACAGTGACGGCCGGCGGATCGAACATCGCCGGCAGTTGGACGCCGACTCCTCGCTGACAGTGGCGGCACCGTGTGGGATTCACACCCACTTCCCTTGCCGCCGGGCGCTCGTCGGTTGTCTGGCCGGAGTATAGCATGTCAAAATCAGGTCCTCGGGTGTCGTTAGGGGACGGGTCTCAGTTGTGGAAAACTCCAACAAGGCCACCTCGACACTCTCACTGGAGTTTTCCACAACTGACACCCGTCCCCTTCCGAGGTCCTCGCATGAGCAGACGTTCATCGGTGACGGTCCGGGAACAACCGGTCGCGGACGTGACATCGGTGACCGGCGCGCTGAGAGTGCACTCCGAGACGCTCACGATCGAAACCGCCGAACGTTTTCAGATGATCGATCTCACCGAACGGGTGATGGCGATCGTGCGTGGCCTGGGCATCAAAGAAGGCGTCGTCAATCTCTTCTCGATGCACACGACGTGCACGGTTTTCATCAACGAGTTCCAGAACGCGCTCCTGTCCGACATCAGGACGTTCCTCGAGACCGTGGTCGCCCGCGACGTCGCCTGGCGCCATAACGATCCGGCGCACTCCGACTGCGATCGCATGAACGCGGATTCGCACCTGCGCGCCATGCTGCTCGGGCACAGCCTCAGCGTGCAGGTCAGCGGCGGGGAAGTGGTCCTGGGGCAGTGGCAGCGGCTCCTCCTCGCCGAGCTCGACGGTCCTCGCACGCGGACGCTGCGGCTGATGGCGATGGGAATCGGGTAATTGAGCAATTGGGTAATTGAGCAATTGAGTAATGGTAATTGATTAATTGAGTAATTGGACGGGACTCCCTGTGTTGACTTCCCGCCTGGAGGCACTTGGCCTCGCCGACATCGCAGACCGGCTTCAGTCGTCGCAACGGCTGACGCTGGACGACGGCGTCCGGCTGTTTCAGTGTCCGGACCTGCATGCGGTGGGCTGGCTCGCGAACCGGGAACGCGAGCGGCGTCATGGCGACGTCACGTACTACAACTACAACCTGCGGCTTGAAGCGACGAACGTCTGCGCGGCCAGCTGTCTCTTCTGTTCGTTCGCCCGGCTGCGCCCCGGCGACGCCGGCGCGTACACGATGTCGGTCGAGCAGGTGCTCGACAAAGTCCGCGAGCGCGTGAGCCAGCCGCTGACCGAAATCCACATCGTCAACGGCCTGCATCCCGACTTGCCGTTCGAGTACTACCTGGATCTGCTGCGCGGCATCAAACGGCTGCGTCCCGCCATCCACCTCAAATGCTTCACCGCGGTGGAGATTGCGTTCTTCGCGGACACGTACGGGATGACGGACGGGCAGGTGCTCGATTCGCTCATGCGTGCGGGACTCGATTCGCTGCCGGGCGGCGGCGCCGAGATCTTCGCCGAGCGCGTGCGACGGAAGATCTGCCACGACAAAGCGGATGCCGATCGGTATCTGTCGGTTCATCGAACGGCCCACGCGCTCGGCCTGCGGTCGAACGTGACGATGCTGTACGGCCACATCGAGACGACCGAAGAGCGCGTCGATCACATGCTTCGGACCCGCGCGCTCCAGGACGAGACCGGCGGACTCCAGGCGTTCATCCCGCTGGCGTTTCATCCCGACAACAACCAGATGCGCAAGCTGCCCGCGCCCCCGGCGAGCGACACGCTGCGCGTGCACGCGGTCGCGCGTCTCATGCTCGACAACGTGCCGCACATCAAGGCGTTCTGGATTGCGTCCGGCGTCGACGTCGCGCAGCTGGCGCAGTGGTACGGCGCCGACGACCTCGACGGGACCGTTCAGGAAGAGCGGATTTACCACATGGCCGGCTCGCGGACGCCGGAGGCGCTGTCGACGGCCGATATCCGGCGACTGATTCGGGCGGCGGGGCGGGAGCCGGTCGAGCGGGACACGTTGTACAACCGCGTCGAGGCGAGCGCGCTCGGGGCGTGAGGGAAGCAAGGCCCAAGGCCAGAGGCCCAAGGAAGGCCCGACAAGTGATGCCGCTTGCTTGCCTCGGCCATCGACGATTGACCCTGAGCCCAAGCCGTCGCCTTTAGCCGTCAGATCACGCGTCGGGTTTCCCTCGGGCCTTGGGCCTTGGGCCTTGGGCCTGACACTCCGCCGCCGACCTCTGGAAACCTGCCGGCTTCCTCTGTAAACTGGATCTCAAGTCAAGTCCCGAGCCGGCAATAGCCGGGGGCCGCGAGGGTCCGAACGGGATTTGGCATTTTTCATCGTTGGAGATTGAGAAAAATTTCACAAGCTCGAGCGGCGACGATGCACATCGACCTCCTGACCGACTACGAAAAGACGCGTCTCGGCGACCGCCAGCCGCTTCCGGAGGCCTATCTTCGTCGCCCGGACGCCGAAATGGACGTCCGCATCGCCGCCGCCAAGGCCGCGCTCGGCGACCGCCTCGTCATCCTCGGCCACCACTACCAGCGCGACGAGGTCATCAAGTTCGCCGACGAGACCGGCGACTCCCTCAAGCTCGCGCAGTTCGCCGCCCGCCAGCACACCGCGGACTTCGTCGTCTTCTGCGGCGTCCACTTCATGGCGGAGAGCGCCAACATCCTCGGCGCGCCGCACCAGCAGGTGATCCTGCCTGACCTGGCCGCCGGCTGCTCGATGGCCGACATGGCCGCGATCGATCAGCTGGAGGTCGCGTGGGAAGAGATGCGGGCGCTCGGCGCGCGCGACGTGGTGCCCGTCACGTACATCAACTCGACGGCCGCCATCAAAGCGTTCTGTGGCGAGCACGGCGGCGTCGTCTGCACGTCGAGCAACGCCGCGCGCGTGATGGCGTGGGCGTGGGATCGCGGACAGAAGCTCATCATGCTCCCGGACCAGCACCTGGGCCGGAACACCGCGTTTCGGATGGGCGTGCCGCTCGACCAGATGGTGCTCTGGGATCCCGATCAGCCGTACGGCGGCGTCGATCGCGACGCGTTCGCGCGCGCGCGGCTCGTGTTGTGGAAGGGCCACTGCGGCGTCCACACGCGATTCACGGTGCGGCAGATCGATCAGTTCCGGCAGGCGCACCCGAATGGCCGCGTGATCGTCCATCCCGAGTGCACGTTCGATGTGGTGCAGGCCGCCGACGCAACCGGATCCACGGAGGCCATCATCCGCGCCGTCAAGAGCAGTCCGGAAGGCTCCGTCTGGGCCGTCGGCACGGAAATCCACCTCGTCAGCCGGCTCGCGCGCGAGGTCGCGCCGGCCCGAACCGTCGTCACGCTCGATACCCTCGGCTGCCTGTGCTCGACGATGTTCCGCGTTTCTCCCAACCACCTGTTGTGGGTGCTCGACGGCCTCGTCGACGGAGAAGTCCACAACCGCATCGTCGTCCCCGAACCCGCCAGACACTGGGCCAAGGTCGCGCTCGACAGAATGTTGGAACTGATATGACCTCTGAGGTCATTTTGGTGATTTCTGTAAAATGACCTCAGAGGTCATCTCCCATGCCCCACCAGTTGCCAGCTCTTCCGTATGACGCCGCCGCGCTCGAGCCGCACATCGATGCGCAAACGATGCAAATCCATCACGGGAAGCATCACGCGGCCTACGTCAACAACCTGAACGCCGCGCTCGAGAAGCACGCGGCGCTGCAGAGCAAGTCGGCCGAAGAGCTCATCAAGGATCTGTCAACGGTGCCCGAGGACGTCCGGACGGCCGTGCGCAACAACGGCGGCGGGCACGTCAACCACACGATGTTCTGGCAGATCATGGGACCCGGCAAAGGCGGCGCCCCGACCGGCGCGATCGCCGACGCCATCAACGGCGCCTTCGGCAGCTTCGACGCGTTCAAGGATCTGATGAACAAGGGCGGGGTCGGGCGTTTCGGCAGCGGCTGGGTCTGGCTCGTCGATTCGGGCGGCAAGCTCTCGGTCGAAAGCACCGCCAACCAGGACAATCCGATGATGGAGGGCAAACGCGCCATCATGGGCATCGACGTCTGGGAACACGCGTACTACCTGAAATATCAGAATCGGCGTCCGGACTACCTCTCGGCGTGGTGGAACACGGTCAACTGGGAGGAAGTGAACAAGAGGCTGCGCTGAGAATCGGGTAATTGAGCAATTGGTAATTGAGTAATTGAAAGTTCAATTACCCAATTACCAATTACCCGATTACCAAATTCTTCAGAAAAGCTTCACTCTCACTACCGTACCCGCTTCAACGACATCGGTCTGTGCAGAGATTTCGATGTACCCGTCGGCGTGGGCCATGCTGGTGATGTCGCCCGAGGCCTTGAAAGCCGGTTCCGCGCGGCCGTCCACGATTCGCACCGTATAAAACTGATGGCGGCCGGTCGTCGAGACGACGCGGCGCGCGAGCGGCAGGTCGATCGCCGGCGGATCCCACCGCGGGAGCCGGGCCACCTGCCGCAGGAACGGCACGAGCATCATGTACGCGTTCGAGAGGCATGAGGTGGGATAGCCGGGCATCCCGAAGACCGGTGTCCGGCCGATGCGTCCGAAGACCGTGGGTTTGCCAGGCTTCACCGCCACGCCGTGGAACAGGACCTCGCCTTCTTTTCGCAGCACGTCGAGAATCAGATCGCGCTCGCCGACGGAACTGCCGCCGGAGAAGACGACGACGTCGTGCCCGCGCGCGGCGGCCAGCGCGCTCGAGAGCTCCTCGATCGAGTCGGCGGCGATCGGCAACGCGGTCGAGGTGGCGCCGTGCCGGCCGATGATCGCCTCGAGCGTAAACCGGTTGATGTCGTAGATCTGCCCGGGCCGCAGCGGCTGACCGGGCTCGACGATCTCGTTGCCGGTCGAGAGCAGCGCAACCGACGGCTTCGCGAACACCTCGACCGTGGTCACGCCTGTCGCCGCGAGTGCTCCAATGCGGCTCGGATTGAGCACCTGCTCGCGCGCGATCACGGTCTGACCGGTCGTGATGTCGGCGCCGCGACGCCCGACATGCTGGCGCGGATAGACCGGCGTGAGCACGCGGACGGCCGTGCCGCCGCTCGCGCGCTCGGTCTCCTCGACCATCACGACGGCGTCGGCGCCCGGAGGCATCGGCGCGCCGGTCGCAATCTCGATGCACTCGCCCGCCGCGATTCCGCGCGTCGGGGCCTGGCCCGTGAAGACGCTTCCGACGCACGTCAGCACCTTCGGCGCGTGGGTGCTCGCGCCGAACGTGTCCTCGGCCACCACCGCGTACCCGTCCATCGCCGCCCGGTCGAAGGGCGGCACGTCGACGGCGGCCGTGACGTCGCGTGCGGCGACCCGGCCGTCAGCGGCTGCCAGCGGGAGAACTTCGGTTCGTGTCGATCGGTGATGCTTCGCGCATCACCATGTCGAGCGCGTCGTCGAAGAGAAGAGTTTCAGTTATGGGGCGCATCGACAAAAATCAAGAAGCCCGTTCGGTACGACGGGGCCTGAACTGCCCATTTCGGTACGACAGGTACGGCGGGTACGCGGAACAAACTGTCGCTTCCCATCTTCTTCAATAACAACCCCCCACGGGGTGCGAATCGTCCGGGCGCGATCGAACTGAAGAAGATGACCAGGATCAGGTTCCACGTACCCGCCGTACCGACTCGTGCTCTTCAATCCCGCCGTACCGACACGCGCCGCGGGATCTTTCTTGAGGCGGCGTCTCTGTCACTTCATCAGTTCATGTACGACGTGCCCGATTTCCGGCAGGATGAGCCGCTGCATCGCGAGCCGGACGGCTGCTTCGGAGCCTGGCAGCATGAAGACCGCGCAGCCGGCGGTGATCCCGGCTGTCGCGCGCGTGAGCATGGCCGCGGCGCCGATTTCGCGGTAGCTCAACATGCGGAACAGCTCGCCGAAGCCATCGATCCGCTTGTCGAAGAGCGCCGTGACAGCCTCGTAGGTGGAATCGCGGCGGGCGATGCCCGTGCCGCCGGTCGTGATGATGACGTGCACGCGCCCGCGCCCGATCTCCTCGCGGATGGCCGCGGCGACGTCCTGCGGCTCGTCGCGCACGACATGACGGCCGAGCACCGCGTGTCCGGCGTCCTCGAGCAAGCCGGCGATCGCCCGGCCGCTCGTCTCCGTGGCAAGCGTCCGCGTGTCGCTGACGGTGAGCACGAAGCAGTTCACCTTCTCGAGCGCCTGCGCGCGATGCTGCTCGACGGACATGAGAGGATTATTGCCTATGTTACGAGCCGTCACCGCCGGCCTTTTCGTCATGCTCGGGTGGTTTTCGATCTCGCAGGCGCAGGCGCCGCTTCCGGAGACGCTCGACAAAACTGCCGTTCAGTGGGTGGAGGCGACATTCAAGAAAATGTCGCTCGATGACAAAGTTGGCCAGCTCGTGGTGTCGTCGCTCAACTCGACATACCTTTCTAGTGACACGGAGATCTACGAGGCCCTCACCCAAAAGGTGAGCAAGCTTCGCGTTGGCGGGTTCCATGTCTTTGGCGGCACGGAGCCGATTCCGAACGTCCTGCTGAACAACAACTATGGAAATGTCGTGCTTGGCCAACCGCTCGCGGCGGCGTCGCTGCTCAACCGCCTTCAATCGCTCTCGTCGATTCCGCTCCTGAACACCGCGGACTTCGAAGCGGGCGCGGGGTTCCGGATTCAGGGCGCCACGGTCTTCCCGCGCGCGATGGCAGTGGGCGCGGCCGGCGACGAGAAGCTCGCGTTCGAATCCGCGCGCATCACCGCGCTCGAAGCGCGCGCGATGGGCGTACACGTGAACTTTGCGCCGATCGCGGACGTGAACAACAACGCGCGCAATCCCGTCATCAACACGCGCGCCTTCGGCGAGCAGCCCGACGCGGTGGGCCGGCTGGCGAGCGCGTACGTCCGCGGCCTGCACGCCGGCGGCGTGCTCGCGACGCTGAAGCACTTCCCCGGCCACGGCGACACCGACGTCGACTCGCACCTCGGGTTGCCCATCATCAACCACCCGCGGGAACGGCTCGAGCAGGTCGAGCTCGCGCCGTTTCGAGCTGGCCTTGCCTCGGGCGCTGACGCCGTCATGACGGCGCACATTCAGCTGCCGGCGCTCGACCCGTCGGAGTTCAGCCCGGCCACGCTCAGCCAGCCGATCGTGACAGGCCTGTTACGAGGTCAGTTGAAATTCGACGGACTCATCTACACCGACTCGATGGGCATGGACGCGGTCGCCCGCCGGATGCCGCCGGGCGAAGCGGCGGCCCGCGCGATCAAAGCCGGCAACGACATCGTGCTGCACTCGCCGGACGACGCCGCGGCGGTCGCGGGCATCAAGGCGGCCGTGGAGAAGGGCGAGATTTCGCAGGCCCAGCTCGACGCATCGGTCCGGCGCGTCCTGGCCGCGAAGGCGCGGCTCGGCCTGCACAAGATCCGGCTCGTGTCCCTGGACGACGTGCCGAAGATCGTCGGCGGCCGCGCACACGGCAGCGTCGCGCAGGAGCTGAGCAAGCGATCCATCACGCTCGTCAAGGACGATCGCAACCAGGTGCCGCTGCGGGTGCCGCGAGAAGCGTCGGTGCTGTACCTGTCGATCCTCGATTACGCCTCCAACTGGCGCATCGCCGCGCCGTCGCGGACGATCCTGCCCGGCATCCGCCAGCGGTGGCCGGCGACGACCGCCATCGAGCTCTCGGACCGCTCGACGACGTCGGAGATCGACCTCGTCCGCGCCTCGGCGCCGCGGTATGACGCGATCGTCGCGTCGGTGTTCGTGCGAGCGGCGTCCGGCAGCGGCCGCATGGATTTGGCGCCCTCGCTCGTCCGGCTGCTGAGCGATCTCGCGCGTGCGACGGCCAACTCGCCCAGGCCGTTCATCACGGTCTTTTTCGGGAATCCCTACGTGCCCGCGGGCGTGACCGGTCTGCCGGCGATTCTGCTGACGTACGATTTCTACGATCTCGCCGAAGGGTCCGCGCTGCGCGCGCTGACGGGCGAGGCGCCGATCACCGGCCGGCTGCCGATCGCGCTGCCCGGCATGGCTGAAGCCGGGTGGGGCATCGTGCGGTGAAATATAATGATCGTTTGCGCGCCCTTAGCCCAGATGGATAGAGCGCCTGGCTACGAACCAGGAGGTCGCAGGTTCGAGTCCTGCAGGGCGCGCCATTTCGCCTCTCGCCCGCGGGAGTAGCGGGCGCGGGCCACGGCGAAATGGCGCGGGGTGCTTCTGCCTCGCCGAAGCCTTTGGCGAAGGCGGGCAGGGCGCCAACCAAAATTAGTTCGGCGGGCTTCGCCCCCGCGAACCCCCCTACGAGCTCACTCTCTCGGCTCGCCTCCTCTGGAAGGCGCTGAGGCAAGCCTCACTCCGTTCGCTCGGGCTCACTTCGCTTCGCTCGTTCGCTCAAGGCATTCTGATCCGGGGGTTTCGCCCTCTACACGCTGCGATCCCCGCTCCGTTCGCGTCGGCGGAAGCCACTTCCCTCGGCTCGTCATCGAGAATCAACTCGCTGCTGGTGAGAAGCAGGCACAAAATACCCGTAGTTCCCCCGCGCAGGTTGGAACGTGAGTCGCCAAAGCGGGAGGGTTGAATGCAGCAGATCCGTCTGCTGGTGGTTGGGCTCGTCATCATCGTGATGGCCGAGACGCTGTCCGCGCAGCGAACCGGTGGCCCGCCTCCGGCCGCGACCGGTGTCGTCGGCGGGCGTGTGACCGCGACCGACACCGGTCAGCCGTTGCGACGGGCGCAGATTCGTCTCGTCGGCACCACATCAACGACGGCGCGCGCGTCCACGACGGATGGCGACGGGCGATTCATGTTCGCGAACGTCGCCGCTGGTGACTACACCGTGTCGGCGACGAAGCCTCTGTACCTCGACATGGTGTTCGGCGCGCGAAAATCCGGGTTGACCGCCGCGGGCACGCCGTTGCGCCTCGCGGCCGGACAGAAGATCGAGAATCTGGAGCTGCGGCTACCCCGCGCCGGTGTGATCAGCGGGAGCATCATCGACGAGTACGGCGATCCGGCGTTCAACACCGCCGTCCGCGTCATGCGCTACGTCTTCAACAATGGCGAACGCTACGCCACGCCGGTCGGGCAGTCGGTGTTCACGGACGACCGTGGGGCCTATCGCATTGCCGGTCTCCCGCCGGGCGAGGTACATCGTCAGTGCGGTACCGCGCGAGGGAGTTGCGGAAGTCGGCGCCCGCAATGCGATGCTCCGCGATCGACTGACGCAAGCAGTGGTCCAGTCGAAGGCTGCTGGGAACGACTGGCCGGTGAATATGAGGCGGGATGCGCTCGACAACCTCGGGCCGCCGGATCCGCGCGGCTACGTGCCGGTCCACTATCCCGGCACGGTGCTCGCGTCGGCCGCGGCGCCGGTGCGCGTCGAAGCCGGCGGCGAAGCATCGGGCATCGACATCCGTCTCCAGGTCGTACACACCGCGACGGTCACCGGCACGGTGACGTGGGCCGAGGGTGCTGTTCCGGCCGGCGCCCGGATTCAACTCGTCGATCCGACGATGCCGATGCCGACGCTGGGATCGTGGTGGACGGGCCTGTCGCCGGGCGCGAAATTCACCTTCTACGGCGTTCCGCCCGGCGCGTACCTGGCGCGGGTCAGCACGTCGTCGGCCGGCAGCGACTGGTTCGCCATCGCCGAGGTTCACGCCGATGCCCAACGCGTCAATGACGTCGACCTGAAGTTGCAGCGCGGCATGTCGCTGTCGGGCAGCGTCCTCCACGAAGGCGCCGCGATCCCGCTGGCGCGGTTGCGCATCGTCCTCCAGCCGGTGTCGATGGTTGCCGATGCCGAGCGAGGCGCCGAGCGTGTTGGCGTCGATCCCGCAACGGGGCGGTTCACGTTGCGCGGTCTCCTGCCGGGACTGTACCGGTTTCAGATCGAGGGTCTGCCGGCCGGCTGGTCGCTGGCCTCTGCGATGTTTGGAGACAGGGACGCCGCCGACTTGCTGATCGATATGGAACCCGGACGGAATCTGACGGGCGGCGTGCTCAGGTTCACGTCCCGAACGGCCGAGCTCGCCGGCGCGGTGGCAAATGCCGCGGGACAACCGGTGGTCAACGCGGCCGTGGTGGTGTTTCCGGAGGATCGCCGGCTGTGGGTGCCGCAGTCCCGGCGAATCCACGTCGCGAAGATTTCGAGCGAGGGCCGTTACGTGGTACGGGGGCTCCCGCCGGGTGATTACCGGTTGGCACTCGCCGATCCCGAGCCGGGCGAGCAGCACGACGTCGAGTTTCTCGCACAGCTTGTTGCCCAGGCGACATCGGTATCACTGGGTGAGGGTGAAAAAAAGACCCAGGACCTGCGACCGCGCTGATCGGCCTCCCGTCGGGCACGCGGGTGGCAGGGCATGCGGAGTTCGATCGCACGCATCCGGGGCGGTATGCTTACCGCTGAGACGGATCTCATGCTTCGTGTCGGCCCCCCACTATGATTCCTGGAAAGATCGTTCGCTTTCTGGAGCAGCACGCCAATATGGGTTTTGCGGGCACGCGCGACCGCGACCTCGTGCCGTTCGGGTGCCGCGTCTCGGCGTGGCGCGTCCATCCGGACGGGCACACCATGACGCTGTTCATTCCCGAGCCGCTCGTGGAGCGCGTGATCGCGTCGCTCGAGGAGAACGGCCAGCTCGCGGTCACCGTCCAAGAGCATCCGACGCACGAGACCTATCAATTGAAGGGCAAGTACGTGAGTCATCGGGCCGTGGAGGCGGACGACTTGTCGCTGGTCGCCCGCTTCCGGGAGCGCCTGGTGCGCTCGATCCGATCCGAGATTCCACCAGGCGTGCCCGAAGCGATCGTGGGTGGGTTCGCCGTCCCCGACCCGGCGGTTGCCGTCGACGTGGATATTCGCGAGGTCTACCTGCAGACGCCCGGGCCCGGCGCCGGCGGGCGTCTCTATCCGCCGCCAGAGCCCGGTGAGCGCCCTGCGGTCGGGGTACCCGCACCATGAAGACGCCGCATCTGCCGGACGAAATCCGGTCCACCCTCGAGAACGGCCGGCCGGCGCTCATGGTGACGTGCTCGGCCGACGGCGTGCCGAACGTGACGATCATCTCGCAGGTTTACTACGTGGATCGGCACCACGCGGCGCTGTCGTTCCAGTTCTTCAGCAAGACGATCCGGAACGTGCGCGAGAACCCGCGCGCGTTCGTCGGCCTGTCCGATTACGCCGGCGCCGCCGACTGGGCGCTCGAGCTCGAGTTCCAGCGTTCGGAGACGTCCGGGCCGGTCTTCGACGCCATGGACATGCAGATCGAAGCGATCGCGTCGGCGACGGGCATGTCGGGCATCTTCAAACTGCGCGCCGCCGACATCTACCGCGTGATCTCGGCCGAGCAGTTCCCGTACGCCGCGCGACTCCGCGCCTGATCCCATGGCCTCGCTGCCTGCCGGCCGGGACGATCTGGCACGGGCGATCGAGCGGAAGGCCGCGGAGCTCGAGGTCCTGCAGCGCGTCTCGTCCGCCATCAACTCGACGCTCGAGCTGGACGAGATCTGCGACATCGCGCTGCGGACGATGGACGAGCTGTTCGAGTTCCACCATGCGATCATCCTGCTCGTCGAGCCGGGCGGCGAGATGCTGCGCGTGGTCGCGAGCCGCGGGTACGAGAACCAGGCGGTTGGCGGTCGCGTGCGGATCGGCACCGGCGTCATCGGCATGGTCGCCGAGAAGCGCCGTCTGCTGCACGTCAACAACCTGGGACAGCAGCGGTCGTATGCGGCGGCGCAGCGCCGGCAGATGGTCAAGGCCGGCCGCGGCGCCGAGCTCGGCGACGCCGTGCCCGTCCCCGGGCTTCCCAATGCCGAGAGCCAGATCGCGATCCCGCTGCTGATCGGAGACGAGCTGATCGGCGTGTTCTCGATCGAGAGCGCCGTGCCGCAGACGTTCGACGCGCACGACCGCGGGCTCGTCCTCATTGTCGCGAACCAGATCGCCAGCGCGATCCGCAACGCCCAGCTGTACGAGGAGCGCCGCCGCGCCGCCGAGGAGCTCAAGGCCGCCAATGAATCGCTCGAGGCGCGCGTCGCGGAACGGACCGCCGAGCTCGAGCGCGAGCTGCGCGTCGCTCAGGCACTCCTGAACGACGCCCGCAGCCGCGTCGAAGGCCCGCTTCTCGGCGACAGCGCCGCCGTCCGGGCGTTGAGGGACGCCGTGGCCCGCGAAGCCGCCCGGTCGGATCCGCTCCTCCTCGTCGGCCCGCCCGGATCCGGCAAGGAGGCCGTCGCGCACGAGCTTCACACCGCTTCGCGACGGCCGGGCGCGTTCATCTTCGTCAGCTGTCCTGAGCTCCGGGCGACAGCGGCCGCCGAATCGCCGACGGTGCCGCTCGCCGGCGAGACGGTTCTCGCCGGAAAACTGGAGCTGGCGGCGGGCGGCACGTTATTCCTCGAGTCCGTCCACGAGCTGCCGTCGGAATTCCACCAGGCGATCATCCAGCGGCTCGACGATCACGAGCGGCGAGCGGCGACCGATGAGCGCGTCTCGCCCAACGTGCGGATCATCGCCTCCACCACGATCGAGATCGGCGCGCTTCAGGGCGTGCCGGCGCGTCGCGGCGGCGCGCCGCCGACCGAAAGCCCGGCCGATGCGCTGCTCCGGCGCCTGGCCGCGCATCACATCCGGGTCCCGTCGCTGGCCGATCGGCGCGAGGACCTGCCGGCGCTCGTCGGCTACTTCGTGCCCCGGCTGGCGCGCCAGTTCGGCAAGACCATCGACGGCGTCTCGCCGGAATCGATGGAGCGCCTGGCGGCATATGCCTGGCCGGGCAACATCCGCGAGCTGCGCTCGGTGCTCGAGCGCGCCGTGCTGGTCTCGCGCAGCACGCGGCTCGACATCGACGAGGAGCTGCTCGACGAGCGGCTCGCGGTCGGAAGCTACCGGCTGGTGTCGCGCCTCGGCTCCGGCGGCATGGGAGAGGTCTGGCTGGGCCGCCATCGCCTGCTCGCCCGTCCGGCGGCCGTGAAACTGATCCGGCACGATCCGCGGCCGGGCAGCGGGCGCGATCAACTCGTCCGCCGGTTCCAGCGCGAGGCGCAGGTGACCGCGGAGCTGCGCTCTCCGCACACCGTGCAGCTCTACGACTTCGGCGTGAACGACAGCGGCAGCTTCTACTACGTGATGGAGTTGCTCGACGGGCTCGATCTCAACCAGATCGTGACGCGCTTCGGTCCGCAGCCGCCCGAACGCGTCGCGATGCTCCTGGCCCAGGCGTGCCGGTCGCTGGCCGAGGCGCACGATCTCGGGCTCGTCCACCGCGATATCAAGCCCGCGAACCTGTTCGTCGCGTGCCTGGGACCGGAGTACGACTACCTCAAGGTGCTCGACTTCGGCATCGTCAAGGATCGGCCCGGACCGGAAGCGATGCTGCTCACGGCGCAGGGGATGGTCCCCGGCACGCCGGCATTCATGGCGCCGGAGATTGCGGCTGGCGAGACCGAGGTCGACGGCCGGGCCGATTTGTACTCACTCGCGTGCGTCGCGTACTGGGCGCTCACCGGTCAGCTCGTGTTCGCTGCGAAGACGCCGGAGCAGATGCTGCTGCACCACGCGCGGACCACGCCTGCGCCGCCGTCGCGGATGTCCGAGCTGCCCATCCCTCGGGCGATCGACGAGATCGTCATCAGGTGCCTGGCGAAGAGTCCCGACGATCGCCCGGCGTCGGCGCTCGATCTCGAAGCCGCTCTCTCGGAGGTCGTCTTCGATCGGCCGTGGACGCAGGAGCGGGCCCGCGAATGGTGGGAGCTGCACGGGCCCGGGATTCGGGTCGCGCGAGAACATTGAGCAATTGGGTAATTGAGTAATCTGGTAATTGGACCGGGTTGACAAATAGATTCATGCGCTGGATCACGTTCGACTGCTTCGGCACGCTCGTCGACTGGAACACCGGCTTCGACGCCATCCTTCGGCCCATCGCCGCCGACAGAACCCCGGACCTCATCGCGGCCTATCACCACGCAGAACGCGTGCTCGAGGCCGAGAGCCCGCACCGGAATTACCGCGACGTGCTGACGACGGGCCTGAGAGCCGCCGCGGACGAGATCGGCATCGACCTCTCGGACGCACAGGCGCGCGCGCTGCCGGAGAAGTGGAGCACCCTGCCCGTGTTCGCCGACGTCGAGCCCATGCTCGCGGGCTTGCGCGCTGAAGGCTACCGCCTCGGTGTCCTCACGAACTGCGACGACGATCTCTTTGCCGAGACGCAGCGATCCTTCCTGCTGCCATTCGACCAGGTCGTCACCGCGGAGCGCGTGCGCGACTACAAACCGTCGATCTCGCACTTCCGGTTCTTCACGCGGACGACGGGCGCCACCCGGGAGAACTGGGTCCACGTCGCGCGAAGCTGGTTCCACGACATTACGCCCGCCCGCGAGCTCGACGTGCCCCGGATCTGGGTTGACCGCGACAACACCGGCGAAGATCCCTCCGCGGCGTCCGTCCGGGTGACGTCATCCGCCGAAATCCACGTGGCGATCATGTCGCTTCGGAGCTGACCCATGCCCCTTCCAATCGTTCAGGTCGACGCCTTCACGTCCCGTCCGTTCGAAGGCAATCCGGCCGCCGTCTGTGTCCTGCCGGCCGCACGCGATACAGAGTGGATGCAGAACGTCGCGCGCGAAATGAACCTGTCCGAGACGGCGTTTCTCGTGCGCGGTGAATCCGCCTTCGACCTGCGATGGTTTACGCCGGCCACGGAGGTCGAGCTCTGCGGCCATGCGACGCTCGCGAGCGCGCACGCGCTCTGGGAGGGCGGACACCTCGCAAAGGATGAAACGGCGCGGTTTCAGACCAAGAGCGGGTTGCTTACCGCGCGCAAGATCGATGACTGGATCGAATTGAACTTTCCGGCGACGCCGCCAACGCCGGCCCCTGCGCCCGACGGGCTCGCCGAAGCGCTCGGCGTTCAACCGAAATTCGTCGGGCGAAGCCGGTTCGACTACCTCGTCGAAGTCGCGAGCGAGGGGGACGTGCGGGACCTGCGTCCCGACTTCGGCGCGATTCGGCGTCTGCCGGTTCGCGGCGTGATCGTCACCAGCGTGGCGACCACTTCGGGCTGGGATTTCGTGTCGCGCTTCTTCGCGCCCGCCGCCGGAGTGGACGAAGATCCGGTCACGGGCTCGGCACACTGCTGCTTGACGCCGTTCTGGAGCGCGAAGCTGGGGAAGACGACGCTCGTCGCGCGTCAGGTGTCGGCGCGCGGCGGGACGATGCGGGTCACGCTCGACGGCGACCGGGTGCGCATGGCGGGTCAGGCCGTCACGGTCATGCGGGGTGAGCTGGTGGACGGCTAGCATTGGTAATCGGGTAATTGGGTAATTTGTAATTTGGTAATTGAGCGTTTTTCAATTACCCAATTACCAATTGCCCAATTACTCAATAGGAGTAAATCGTGCCTGCCGGTCTTTCGTGGAACCTGCGTATGCGGACCCGCCTTCTGGCTGTCGTTCTCGTCTTCAGTACAGCGGCAACGTCGGACCAGCAACCCGATCCACGTCGACAGCCGGGCGGACTGATCACGATGTTCGCGCCGGAGCAGCACGATTTGTATGACGGTCACTATGTCCTTTCCGCGAACCGCATCTACATGGTCGGCGGGCTCAATGACCCGGCCGGCTGGGACCACATCGACAACGAGGCCAGGACCGTCAAGCCGGTGTCTGGAACGGTCGACATCGACGTCAACGATCTCACCAACACCGGCCGATTCGAGGCGCGGCTCAAGATTCCTGAGGGCGACCTGTACTCGCGATCGAGAAGTTCAATGAATTCAGCTCGTGTCAGAACGGCGGTATCGTCGGGTTCCTGCACGAGCATGGCACCGACTCCGGATGCGGCGACAACAACTGGCCGAAGACCTTCGTGTACCTGGCGGGCTGGGGATTCGGTCACGCGACACTGAACGGCAAGCCGTTGTACCAGAACTATGAAATGCATTTCATGGTCACGCAGGGCATTCGCGACCGGAAGACGCTGCGCGTCAACTATCCGATGGCCGACAAGAAGCAGCCAGCCGGCGAGGTGAATCCGGCCACGCAGCAGGTCGACTTCTACATTCGCAGCCCGCAACAGAACCCGAAGAACCGGCCGAGCCGCGAGGTGTTCCTCCACTTTTTTGGGATGGAGGTGACCTGGAAGTAAGGAAGGCCAAGGGCCCAAAGTTCGCGGTCAGGTAAATGGGAAGCCCATCACCGATGAGCGACAAGCCAAGTAGTCGGCACGTCGTCCTGTCCCGTCGACTTC
>CAWAEG010000002.1:0-671510 GCA_963780895.1 uncultured Acidobacteriota bacterium | reverse complement strand
ACCCTACTCCAGGATCGTGAACTTCGAAAGCGCCGCCTCGTTGACCGTCAGCCCAAGTCCCGGAAGGTCGTCCCTCAAATCGATGGCGCCGTTTTTCGCCACCGGCTCGCCGTTGAAGATGTACCAGAACAGTTCGTTGCCGACCTCGACGTCCACGGGAGGAAAGTACTCCGCCATCGGCGAGTTCAGGCTGGCCATGACGATGTGGTAGTTGTGCATCTGTCCGGCGTGCGGCACGACCGGCACGGCGAACGATTCGGCCATAGCGGAGATCTTCCGCGCCTGGGTGATCCCGCCCACACGATTGGTGTCGAACTGAATGTAGTCGACGGCTCGCGCTTCGAGAAGATCGCGGAACTCGTACTGCGTGAACCCGTGCTCGCCGCCCGCGATCGGAATGCGGCCCATGGCTTTCAGCGCCACGTACCCCTGAAGATCGTCCGGAATCACCGGCTCCTCGAGCCAGCGCAGATTGAACGGCTCGAGCAGCGGCACCATGCGGCGCGCGTAGTCGAGGTTCCAGCCCATGTACGCGTCGGCCATGATGTCGACGCCGTCGCCCACCACTTCGCGCACCGTGCGTACGAGATCGACGTTCTTCTGCATTCCAGCTGCGCCGTCGACGGGTCCCCATCCGAATCGCAGCTTCATCGCGCGATAGCCCTCGTTGAGATACTTCCGGGCCTCGGCCGCAAGCTCGTCGAGCGGCTGGCTGTAGAGCCGGCTCGCATAGACCGGAATCGTACCTTTGGTCCGGCCGCCGAGCAGCCGGAACACCGGCTGGCGGGCCGCCTTGCCGAGGATGTCCCACAGCGCGATGTCAACGGCGCTGATCGCGGTCATCCCGACCCCTTTGCGGCCGAACGCCATCGTCTTTCGATACATGTGCTGCCACAGGAACTCGACGTCGAACGGATTGGCGCCGATGAGCAGCGGCTTCAGATAGAGATCGATCGTCTGCTTGGTGAGGCGCGGCGAGAGCGCGGCGTTGCCAATTCCGACGTGCCCCGCGTCGGTCATCACTTCGACGATGAGCCAGCCGTGGAAGCGGAAGCCCGCCATCGCATCAGCCGGGAGCGCGAGCAGGTCCATCGGGTTGGTGCAGAAGTGGGGCTGCGGGGCGACGGTCGGGCCGTGCCATTCGACGACGCGCGTGCGGATGTCGGTGATTTTCATCGGTGTCCAATCGGTTCAATGCGCCGAATCGTCAGCAGGATCACGACGAAGGCGGTGACGTGCAGCGTGCCGACGATCGAGAACACGGTCTGATAGCCGAAGCCGGCGTCGAGCAGCTTCCCGGCGAGCAGGTTCATCGTGAGGCCACCCATGGCCCCGCCGAATCCGACGAGGCCGGCCACGGATGCGACGATCCGGCGCTCGAAGAGATCGGTGGGCACGATCATCACGAGCGTGGACCACGACTGCTGTCCGAAGAAGGCAATGCTGAACAAGACGATGGCCCACTCGACCGGTACGCGCGTGACGAGCACGATGACGGGCATCATCGACGCGCTCAGCCCGAGGGCGAGCTTGCGCGAAAAGTCCACGGACCGGCCGCTGGCGAGGAGCCGGCTCGAAAACCAGCCGCCGAGCAGGCTGCCGATGCCCGACGCGGCAAACGGCACCCACGCGTAGTAACCGACCTGCTTCACGTCGAAGCCGCGCGCGTCATAGAGGTATTTGGGCAGCCAGGCGATGTAGAAGAACCAGGCCGCGTCGGTCAGGAACTTCGCGCCGACCAGCCCCCAGACCTGCCGGAACGTCAGCAGCGTCGACCACGACATCGCCGCGCCCGTGACCGCTTGCGCGCTCGCGGCGGCCATCGGTTCGGGCAAGACCCGATATTCCCGCATCCACCAGACGGCCCAGAGCAACCCGACGAGCCCACAGGCGACGAACACCCAGCGCCACGAGCCGTACGTCAGGATCGCGGCGATGGCCGGCGGGGCGATCACCGCGCCGACGGCGGTCCCGGCGTTCACCAGGCCCATCGCGGTGGACCGCTCGGCCACGGCGAACCGCTCCGCGATGACCTTCGTCGCCGCCGGGAATCCCCCGCCCTCCCCCGCGCCGAGCAGAAACCGGCTCGCCGCGAGCATCCAGAAGCCGGTCGCCAGGCTGTGGCTCGCGCACGCGAGCGACCAGAAGACCATGATCACGAAGAAGCCGCGCCGCGTGCCCAGCCGATCGATCAACGCGCCGCCGCCGGCATACATCAGGGCGTACGCCAGGAGGAACGTCGACGCGAGCGCGCCGTACTCGAAGTTGGTGAGCGGAATGTCCTTCTGGATCGCCGCGACGGCAACGGGCAGCGACTGGCGATCGAGGTAGCTGATCGCGATGGCGACGAAGACGAGGAACGCAATGCGCCAGCGGTGCATCGGCTCGGGACGGCATGTAATACCATCTTTGGGCTTCAAATAGCTGGCTAATGAGGAAATGAGGCAATGACGACCGCAGTTGGCTTTTGCGGATTAGGCGCGATGGGCAGTGGCATGGCCGCGCGGCTGCTCACCGCCGGCCATCAGGTTGTCGTGTGGAATCGGCGAAAAGAGCGCGCTGAGCCGCTCGTCGCGAAAGGCGCGCGGCTGGCGGCGTCGCCACGGGAGGCGGCCACCGGCGTCGAGGCGATCATCTCGATGGTGGCCGACGATCCCGCGTCGCGGGCCGTCTGGCTCGGACCCGACGGCGCGCTCGCTGGCGCGGCGCCGGGAACCATGCTGATTGAATCCAGCACGCTGTCACCGGTCTGGTGCGAGGAGCTTGCCCGCACGGCCGCAGCGAAGGAGTGTCAGCTCCTCGACGCGCCGGTGACCGGCGGCAAGGCCCAGGCGGCCAGCGGCGAGCTGCGGTTTCTCGTCGGCGGGTCGGTAGATGCGCTCGAGCGCGCGCGTCCGATCCTCTCGGCGATGGGGAAGGAGATTCTGCACCTCGGGCCGACAGGCGCGGGCGCGCGGATGAAGCTCATCAACAACTTCGTCTGCGGCATCCAGGCCGCGGCGCTCGCGGAAGCCGTCGCGCTCATCGAACGCGTGGGTCTCGATCGCGCCACGGCCCTTTCCGTGCTCGCGAAAGGCGCGCCCGGCAGTCCACTCGTCAATGCCGTCGGGCCTCGGATGACGACGCCGGACGGCACGGTCTATTTCGGGCTCGCCCTGATGCACAAGGACCTGACGTACTCCATCGCCGAGGCCGAGCGCGCCGGCGTGCCGCTGCGCACGGCCGAGACCGCGCGCGAGCTCTACTCGACGGCCATCGCGCAGGGTTTGGGCGACAAGGACTTCTCGGCGATCGTGGAAGTGCTACGGGGAATTGGGTAATTGAGTAATTTGAAATTGAGTAATTGATCGATCAATTGCTCAATTACAAATTGCCCAATTACTCAATGCTCTCACCACTTCGCATGGACGTGCCGGCGCACGTGAGCGTCATACACGCGCTCCACAGCCGTCAGCGTCTCCGGCGAGATCGCCGGCAGGTCCGCGGCCCTCGCGTTCTCCACAGCCTGCGCGACGGTCCGTGCGCCCGGAATCGCGCAGCTGACCGCGTCCCACATCAGCGTCCACCGCAGCGCAAACTGCGCCAGCGACGCGCCGGCGGGCACGAGCGGCCGCAGGTCATCCACCGCCGTGAAGGCCGCCTCGAGCGGTACGCCCGAGAAGGTCTCGCCGACGTCGAACATCTCCCCGTGACGGTTGAACGTGCGGTGGTCGTCCTCGGCGAACGTCGTCTCGCGCGTGATCCTGCCGGTGAGCAGACCACTCGCGAGCGGCACGCGCGCGATGATGCCCACCCCGCGGCGGGCCGCTGCGCCGAGGAACTGCTCCGCCGGCTTCAGACGGAACATGTTGAAGATGATCTGGACGCTCTGAACGCGCGGGTACGCGAGCGCGGCGAGCCCTTCGTCCACGGTCTCGACGCTGACGCCGTAGTGGCGCAGTTTGCCGCGCGAGACCAGGTCGTCGAGCACGCCGAACACGTCGGGTCGATCGTAGACGGCCCGCGGCGGGCAGTGCAGCTGGAGCAAGTCGATCGCGTCGGTTTCGAGGTTGACCAGGCTTCGATCGATCCAGGCCGTGAGATTCTCGCGCGAGTAGCCCTCGACGGTTTGACGCTCGAGCCGGCGGCCGGCCTTGGTCGCGACCCAAATCGTCTCGCCCGGACGCTCTCGCTTCAATTGCGCGACCAGCCGTTCGCTCCGGCCGTCGCCGTACACGTCGGCGGTATCGATGAAGTTGACTCCGGCGTCGATGGCGGCGTGGAGCGCCCGCATCGACTCCAGATCGTCCACCGCTCCCCAGAATCCGCCGATGGCCCAGGCGCCGAAGCTGATGACCGACACGTTCATGCCGGTCCGGCCGAGAGGGCGGTAGTGCATGGGTAAAGACCTCCGAGGTCATTTTTTGGAGAAGTGACCCGCAAAATGACCTCGGAGGTCATGTCAGCCCTGATCCTTCACGAACGGCGCGCGCTCGAGCTCGAAGTAGTCGATTTCCTCATCCGGGAACCCGTTCCCCGCGGGCGCCGGATCGGTGATGTTCCAGTTCGGCGGATTCAGGCCGAGCAGATGTTTGACGAACCAGTCGTTGCGCTTCCGCGTGCTGAACGGGCCGCCGGCCCCGTGGTTCGCGCCCGGGACGACCACCAGCTCGAACGTCTTGCCCGCACGAATCAGCGCGTCGGCCACCTGCATCGTCGACGCCGGATCCACGTTCGTGTCCATCTCGGGCACGAGCAGCATGAGCTGGCCCTTCAGCTTGGGCGCGTGGTAGACGTTCGACGAGTCCCGGTAGTGGTCGGCGATGGGCCATCCCATCCACTGTTCGTTCCACCAGATCTTGTCCATCCGGTTGTCATGGCATCCCGAGTTGGCGTACGCGACGTCATAGAAATCCGAGTGCAGCAGGATGCCGCCCGCGGCGTTCTGGCCACCCGCCGACGTGCCGTAGATCCCCACGCGGGTGATGTCGTAGAACGGATACTTCGCGGCAACGGCTTTGTGCCAGAGGATCCGATCCGGGAACCCGGCGTCGCCGAGATTGCGCCACGCCATGTCATGGAACGCCTTCGATCGGTTCGACGTCCCCATCCCGTCGATCTGGACAACGATGAACCCCAGCTCGGCGATGGACATCATGCCGGTCTGCGTGCTCCACGGCTTCGGCACGAATGAGCCTTGCGGGCCGGCGTAGATGTTCTCGATCACCGGATACTTCCGGCTCGGATCGAAGTTGGTCGGGCGGATGATGATGCCCCAGATGTCCGTCGTGCCGTCGCGCCCCTTCGTCATGAACACTTCAGGTGGCTGCCAGCCGGTGGCGCGCAGCGCCGTGATGTCCGCCTTCTCGAGCTCCAGGACGGTCGCCTGATCGCTCGTCTGTTTCAACACCGACACCGGCCGGCGAATCCACGCGTGACCAGGTGTCGACGTAGAACTTCCGGTCGGTCGAGAACGAGACGCTGTGCACGCCGTCTTCGCTCGTAAACGGGGTCAACCCGCTACCGTCGAAGTTGATCCGGAAGTAGTGCATGTAATACGGGTCCTTCCCGGCGTGCATGCCGCTCGCGCGGAACCAGATCTGCCGGGCCGCGACGTCCACGTGATCGACGCCGCGCACGACCCACTGCCCCTTCGTAATCTGGTTCTTCACCTGGCCCGTGGCGCCGTCGTAGAGATACAGGTGGTTCCAGCCGTCGCGCTCGGACGCCCAGATGATCTCCTTGCCGTCGGCGACGTCGAAGCGATACCGCTTGCCCGAATACTCGACGAACGTCTTGCTGCTCTCTTCGATGACCGTCCGGGTGCGTCCGGACGCCGCGTCGATCTCGATCACCCGGTAGAGCTGGTGGCCGCGCTGGTTGAACTCGAACGTCACCGCGCGGCTGTCCTCACGCCACTCGAGCCGCGAGTTGGCGTAGGGATTCGCGAAGAGGTTGAGGTCACCTTGATACTGCTGCTTCGTCTCGACGTTGAAGACGACGGGGTGATCGAAGTCGACGACGTCGCCGGGCTTGCGGTAGAAGTTCGTCGAGTGCTTCGGCTGCACCTGGTCGGTTGGCGACGACTGGACGTAATGGACGAGCCGCTCGTGTCCCGGCCGTCGTCTGAACGCCGCGATCTTCTTCGAGTCGGGCGACCACCGGATCGAGTTGAACGTGTACGCGTTGCCCTCGGACCCGTCGGTGCTCAGCATGAAGCCGCCGCGTGTCTGACCGGCCGGGCGAACGTAGATGTTGTAGTTCTGGATCAGAACTTCAGACTTCTTGTCGGGCGACACGCGAATTTGCGGTTCCTGGTTCGGACCTCCGCCCGCGCGACCGCCTCCGCCGCCGCCGCGGCCCTGACCGCCCTGCCCGGCACCCGCCGCGTCCTGTCCTTGCGGCGTTCAGGGTCGCGCGCGCGCAGGTATATTCGACGATCGAGCAGCGATACCCCGGCTGGCCGGCACCCGGTGCGCCGCCGCCCTGGCGTCCGCCGCCACCACCTCCGCCGCCGCCGGCACGTCCGCCGCCAGGCGGCACGACGGCGAACTCGATCGCCTGCTCCTTGTCCACGAAGCCTGAATGTCGTGAACGGCAGCGTCAGCGGCGGTGTACGTCTGGCTGGTCGCTGCGCTAAGCGCCGTGGCCAGCTTCGCGTGATCGAACGCCGGCGCCTTGGTCTTCGTCGCGGCGTCGACGAGCACGAACTCCATCCGTCGCGACACGCTTCACCTTTCGTCTTGCGGTACCAGAACCTGGTGCTGTTCTCGATCCAGGTGGGAGTATCGGGGACGTTCAGCGCGAGCCCTTCCGTGCGACGGCCCAGGCTCTCGGCCCGGTCGTACGCCGCCTTGACGTCCTGTCCCTGCGCAGTGGTCCTCGATGCGAGCTGCGACACGCCGGCGATCGCCGCAATGACCCAAATCACATGCTTGAGCTTCATGGTCGCGTTCCTCTCGGATGTGTGCGGTGATTCTACAGGGCCTCGAGGTTTCGACGGCTTTTGAGGTCATAAGTGGGACTGCTGAGAATACCGAAACCTCGAAACCTCGGAACCCAGGCACCGCGGAACCTCGGAATCCCGTCGAACGACGGAACCGCGGAACCGCGGAACCCCGCACCGGAACCCCGGAACCTGGAGCGGTAACAACTTGAGGACACACCCCCCTTGCGATACGTTTGCCCCGTCATGAAGCACGTACCTTCCCGCCGCGAAGCGTTGAAGACGATTGGGGTCGGAAGTGCGGGCCTTCTAGTCGGCGGCGGCATCATCCGGGGCCAGGGCGCGGACATCATGGTCGCCGGACAACCGGTGCAGATCGCCGTGATGTCGGAAAGCGCGATGACGGTGCGATTGACCGTCCGGCCTCTCGAGAACAGCCGGCCGGCGGCACTCAATGTGACCGGGGCGCTCGCCCAGGAGACCACGGCGTCCACGGCGCGCCAGCAGCCACTGACAGGCACCGCTCGCGTTCGTGCCGGGGATCTGGTCGTACGGGTCACCGGCAGTCCGCCCACGCTGCATGTTGAAACTGCCGGCGGTGCGGTGGTCCAGACCTTGACGCTCGACGCGGCCGGTCCCGGGCTGACGTTTCGCCTGCCGCAGGGACCGCTGCTCGGTCTGGGCGAAGGCGGCGTGCAATTCGACAAGAAGGGCTCGACCGATCAGATGCGCAACGGGCAGGTCACGTCGCAGCCCGATGGCTACCGGCTGGCGATTCACGGCACGCGCGCACCGATTCAATGGCTGATCGGCGCGACAGACGGATGGGCGATGTTCATCCATCAGCCATACGGCGCGTTCGACTTCAAGGGCCCCGACGGCCGGTTCCTTCCGCCGGCGGACTCGCCGCTCCCGCTCGACGTCTTCATCGTGAGCTCCCGCGATCCGCTGGTCGTGATGAGCGAATACCGGCGCATCACCGGTCAGGCCGAGATGCCGCCGCTCTGGGCGTTCGGCTACATGCAGTCGCACCGTACGCTGGGAGGCCCAGACGAGATCCTCGGCGTGGCGCGAACGTTCCGAGAGAAGAAGCTGCCCTGCGACACGCTCATCTACCTCGGCACCGAGTTCGCGCCTAGCGGGTGGAACACGCGCAACGGCGAGTTCACGTGGCACGCGACAAACTTTCCAGACCCGAAAAAGATGCTCGACCAGCTGCACGCCGACCATTTCCGCGTCGTCGTGCACGTCGTCGTCGAAGGCCGCCGCTTCATCGGTGGCGTGAACGATCCGTGCACGGCGCCGGCGCTGCCGCCGGGCCGCACCGAAGACAACCGCTGGCCGCCCGAGCGTCAGGTGTCCTGCTACTGGCCGGTGCACAAGAACCTCATGGAGACCGGCGTCGACGGCTGGTGGCCCGATCAGGGCGACGGGTTCGACGGTCCGTCCCGCCTCGCGCGTCATCGCATGTACTGGGAAGGCACGCAGCTGTTCCGCCCGAACGAGCGGCCGTTCGCACTCCATCGCAACGCATCCGCAGGCATCCAGCGGTACGGCGGCTTCATCTGGTCGGGCGATGTGCAATCGCGGTGGGAGACGCTGGCGACGCACGTGGGCGTCGCGATCAACTCCGGGCTTTCAGGTCTGCCCTACTGGGGCACGGACATCGGCGGGTTCGTGCCGACGACCGAGTACACCGGCGAGCTGCACGCGCGTTGGTTTCAATTCGGCGCATTCTGTCCCAGCTTCCGCGCGCATGGACGCAACTGGCACCTGAAGCTGCCGTGGGGATGGGACGGCGGCGACGGCGGTCCGCCCGAAACCAACAACTTCAAGGTGCCACCCGAGGAGCTGACGAACACGCGCGTCGAGCCGATCTGCCGCAAGTATCTGGAGTTGCGGTACCGGTTGATGCCGTACCTCCACACCGCCGTCCGTGAGTGCTACGACACGGGGCTCCCGATCATGCGCGCGCTGTGGCTGCACCATCCGGACGATGCGACGGCCGTGGCGCGCGGGGACGAGTTTCTCTGGGGCCGCGACATCCTGGTCGCCCCTGTCGTGCAGCAGGGCGCGACGTCGCGACGGGTCTACTTGCCGCGCGGGACCTGGTTCGACTTCTGGACCAACGAGCGCATCGAGGGCGGCCGTGAAATCGATCGCTCGGTCGACCTCGAGACGATGCCGCTCTACGTGCGCGCGGGCGCGGTTCTGCCCATGGGACCTGTCCGGCAGTACGTCGATCAGGTCGTCGATGAACCGACCACCCTGGTCGTCTATCCAGGTGTCAACGGTGTCTCTACCCTTTACGAGGATGACGGTCGGACCTTCGCGTACCGGAAGGGCGCCTGGATGCGCATCGATCTGACGTGGCAGGACGGGGCGCGGACGCTCGCCCTCCGCCTGGCACAAGGTTCGCAGTTGCTGCCGCCGGCGCCGCGGGTGTTCACCGTTCGCCTGGCCGGAACGTCGGACGGCCGGCCGGTGACGTTCACGGGTCAACCACTCACGATTCGTCTGTCCTGATGCCGTCCCCCAACAACTTCCGCCCGACACCCGCCGACAAGTTCACATTCGGGCTCTGGACGGTGGGGAATCGCGGCCGCGATCCGTTCGGCGAATTCGTCCGGCCCACCCTGGATCCGGTGACGGCGGTCAAACGGCTCGCGGAGATCGGCGCCTGGGGCGTGAACTTTCACGACAACGATCTGGTGCCCGCCGACGCGTCCGACGGCCGAGCGTGATCACATCGTCAAGAATTTTCGTGACGTCCTGGACTCGGAAGGCCTGAAAGTCCCGATGGCCACGACGAACCTCTTCTCGGATCCGGTGTTCAAGGACGGTGGGTTCACATCGCACAGCGCGGGGGTCCGCGCGTATGCGCTGCAGAAGACGATGCGCGCGATGGACCTCGGCGTCGAGCTGGGCGCCTCGACCTACGTGTTCTGGGGCGGCCGCGAAGGCGCCGAAGTGGACGCGGCGAAGGATCCGGTCGACGCGATCAAGCGATTCCGGGAGGCGCTCAACTTCCTCTGCGCGTACGCGCGGGAGCAGAAGTACGACCTGAGGTTCGCGCTCGAGGCCAAGCCGAACGAACCCCGGGGCGATTTGTACTTCCCCACGACGTCGTCGTATCTCGCGTTCATCTCGACGCTCGATCATCCCGACATGGTCGGCGTGAACCCGGAGGTCGCGCACGAACACATGATCGGCCTGAACTTCTACCACGTCGTCGCGCAGGCGATCGAGGCCGGCAAGCTCTTCCACATCGACCTGAACGACCAGAAGTTCAACCGCTACGATCAGGATTTGCGTTTCGGATCCGAGTCGATCAAGACGCTGTTCTTCGTCGTGAAGCTGCTCGAGGAGTCCGGCTACGACGGACCGCGGCATTTCGACGCGCACGCCTACCGGACCGAAGACGACGAGGGTGTCTGGGCGTTCGCGCGCGGGTGCATGCGCACGTATCTGGTGCTCAAGGAAAAGGCGCGGCAGTTCAGACAGGACGCGGAGATCCAGGCGGTGCTGAAGGAAATCCGTGGCGACGGCGAGCGCCTGCGGCCGTATTCGCGTGAAGCGGCGACGGCGCTCCTCAGCCACAAGTTCGATCTGCAGCGGCTCGCGACGCGGCCGCTGCCCTGCGAGAAGCTCGATCAACTGGTGGTGGACCTTTTGCTTGGCGTGCGATCGTAGGGGCGGGGTCGAGTAATTGATAATTGGGTAATTGATAATTGGGTAATTGAGAGAACGTCCAATTGCGCAATTACCAATGGCCCAATTACCCGATGATCTCGTTCCTCTCGAACTCTTCATAGCGCTGTTTCAGCGTCGTGTACGCGGCGACGTGCTCCGGCACGGGACGAATCGGTCCCCCCGCCTGCGGTGCGACGAATCCGGCGATCACGTCCTCCCACGGAATCACGCTTCCGCCCGCCGTGACGGCGCCGTGATACGCGCGCAACGCCGCCCCGAGGCACGCTGAGTTCCCGACGACGAGCTGGGAGACGGGCGCGTCGAAGACGTCCGCCATGACCTGAAGGATCTCGCGATTGGCCGATGCGCCGCCCGTGGCGGAGATCGTGTCGATGGAGACCTCCATCCACCGCGAGTGGATCGACATCGCCATCATCTGTCCTTCGATGACGGCACGGACGGTAGCCGTGGAATCGCTCGCGGCGAGGTCCTTCCGTCTCGCACCGGTCGTATGCACCGCGGGCGTGATTTCAGGCTCGAACCAGGGAAGCATCAGGCCTCCGTCAGCCCTGGGATGGGACTGGCGAAGCGCCTGCGAAAAGCCGGCCCAGTCGAGCCGGCATTCGTCGCGAACGCGCTCGCGCGCAAGCGATCCGTTTCTGAAGACGGTGATCGCCATGTACCCGCCGGTGGGGGCGCCGAAGACGTGTGCCGAGCCCGATGGATCCACCCGGAGCTCGTTCATCACGCCAAATACGGTATCGCTCGTGCCGAGCGAGACGGCGACGTGGCCTTCGCGCACGAGTCCGGTGCCGACGAGGCTCGACGGGTTGTCGCCGGTCCAGGCGATCACGTTGGCCGGCGGCAGCCCGTAGCGGCCCGTCCAGTACCGGCGACAGCCGGCCCACGACGGTCCACGACGGCACGATGCCCGGCAGCTTTGAGGCGAGATGCGCCGCAGTCGCCTCGAGCGCGACGGGCGCCCACCGCCGGTCCGCGAGGTTCAACAGGTTCATGCCTGAGGCATCCCCTGGTTCGAGCGGCGCATGGTCGCCGATGAGCAGCGAGGCCAGGAACGAGCTGACGAGGTGGATCCGGTCCGTGCGTGTGTACGCATCGGGCTCTTCCCGGGCGAACTTTCGAATCTGCGGACCGGTGAAGCGCTCAAACGCGCGGGACCCGGTGAGCCTGGCGAGCACCCCGGCGCCGCCCACGGCCCGCGTGATGGCCGCGCATTCTCCGGAGGTGCTCGTGTCCATCCAGATTGGAGACGTCGGCCGGGCCCAGATGCCGTCAATCTGAGCGCAGAGCGGGCGCGAAGGATCGAGGGTGGCGAGGGTTTCCGTGGCAGTGGCGTTCAGATAGACGCTACCGTGCTGCTGGGCCGATCCGCTGACGGCGACGACGTCGGCGAGATCGAAGCTCGCGTTCTTCGCCGCGATTTCCATCATCCGATCGAGCGCCTCGGCCCACATGGCTGGCGACGAATGCGCAACCGACGGGTCGTCGGACGGGAGGACGCCGTGTCGGGTGCCGTACTGCGGGAAGGTCTGGTCGTACGGCAGCACGTGCTGCCAGACCACGCGGCGGACGCCTTCGTCCACCTCGATGGCGATGGCCGTCAGACCCTGCGTGCTGGAGTCGAATCCAAGGAATATGGCCATAGAGCTCGGTGAAGTACGGCGCTGGCGCTGGAAGTACGGCGCTGACGCCCAAGTACCTGCACTGGCGCTGAAGTACGGCAGCTGCCGCAAGAGTACAGAATCACTCCGGTCGTTGCGGCCGGAAACCTCGAAAACCCTGTTGCTGCACCCGGGAGTGATTTTGTACTCGATCGATAGCTGCCGTACTTGTTCGTCAGTTCAATTACTTTGGCGCCAGCGCCGTACTTCCAGCGTCAGTTCCGTACTTCCTCAGCTCCTCAGCTCTTTTTACGGAGCGTTTGGACGTACGTCACTACCGCCCAGGCTTGTTCCTTGGAGATCTGATCTTCGAACGCCGGCATCCGCGGTGACTCCCGGCCGTGCCAGACCCTGTAGAAGACGACGCCGTCGGGGTTCGCGGCGGCACGGCCAGGCTGCGTGAGGTCCATCATTTCCTTGTGATCCTGATCGGCGTCGGGGCCGTCGCCCTTGGCCGTCGGTCCGTGGCAGCGGGCGCACCGGACGGCGAACACTTTTTTGCCGGCGGCAAGCACGGCCTCGTTTGCCGGGAACGGATTCTTTTCGGCCGCGGCGGTGGCCGGAATCTTCCACCCGTCCGCGCCCGGACTCTGGGGCGAAGCCGCCACACGCAGCGTGACAAGCCAGACAGCGACCACGACCAGACCCAGAAACGTACGAATCATTCTTCCCATCCTCGACCGGTAGATACTTCTTCATCTTATCTTTTCTTTACAACGGGACCGGCCATCGGAGCTTCGCGGAAATAGGACGCATTCGCTGGAAGTACGCCGCATACTCGGGAGGTCCTATCCCGTTCGGCTGGCGACGCGGCCTACGGCGCGACCCAGGTTCCGTTGTCCGCGGACTGGAAGACCGCGTCAATGGCTTTCATGTTGGCGATGGTGTCCTCGAGCGGATAGGGCGCGGGGGCGCCTTCGCGGATGGCGCGCGAGAAGAGATCGCCCTGGATCGTGTACTGGTTGCACTGCGGAACCTCGATCGTCTCGACACCGCGGCCCGACAGATCGGATCCGTCGTCCACGAAGATCCGGCAGGGTCGATCGGACGGCGCGTTGAACGGGATTTCGAGTTCGATGCGGCCGGCCGTGCCGACCAGGTGCATTCGCTGATACGCGACCGCCTGGGTGCTGCAGGTGCCCACGGAGTGGCCACGCTCGAAGTCGAGCACGATCGAGGTCAGCCGGTCGACTGTCATGTCGGGATCGCGGCCGATCAGGCCCAGCACGCGTTGCGGCTCGGCCTCGAAGATCATCCGCGAGGTGTGGATCAGGTAGCACCCGATGTCCATCAGCGCGCCGCCGCCGATGTCGGCCTGGTTCCGGATGTTGCCGGCGTCGCGGTTGAAGTAGCTGAAATACCCCAGCAGGCTGCGCAGCGTGCCGATGCGGCCCTGGCGGACGAGATCACGCGCGAGCAGCCACTGCGGATGCGAGCGGACCATGAACGCCTCCTGAGCGTTCCGGCCCGTGCGATCCCGCGCCGCCCGCAGGTCCACCGCTTCGGCGACGCTGAGGCCGATCGGCTTTTCGCAAAGCACGTGTTTTCCCGCCTCGAGCGCGCGAATCGACCACGGCACGTGCAGGTGGTTCGGCAGGGGGTTGTAGATGGCCTCGATGTCGGGATCGGCGATCAGCGCCTCGTACGATCCGTGAGCCCTGGGAATGCCGAGCGCTGAGGCGCACGCTTCGGCCTTGCCGGCCTCGCGCGAGGCGATCGCCGTAATGGCCGCCCATTCGCCCTGCTGCATCGCTGGAATCACCTGCGCGGTCGCGATCTTCGCGACGCCGAGAATGCCCCACCGGACTTTCTCGATCTCGCGCGATCTCTTCGGTGTCGTTGCGGCCACGCGACGGATGGTATTACCATCCCGCTCCGGAGTGAAAGCCATGACCGCGAGCGCGACGATCGCCCTGGGCCTCTTGTGCTTCGCCGTAACGGCCGTGCAGGCCGGCGGCCAGCTGCCGACGAAACGCACGCTCACGCTCGACGCCGCCCGCAAGGTGGCGGCCGCCGCGGAAGCCGAGGCACGCAAGAACAACTGGAACGTCGCGATCGCCGTCGTCGACGACGGCGGACAGCTGATCCTGTTCCACCGGCTGGACGGCGCCAAGCTCGTCGCGATCGACATCGCGATGCGGAAGGCCCGCACCGCCGTCTTCTTTCAGCAGGAAACCAAGGGCCTCGAAGAGGAAGTCACGAAAGGCGGACGCACGGCGCTCCTGCCGATCGCCGACTTCATGCCGCTCGAAGGCGGGATACCACTGATCTCAGAAGGTCAGGTCATCGGGGCGGTAGGCGTCAGCGGGGTCTCCGGCGCACAAGATGCCCAGTGCGCCCTGGCAGGAGTGAAGGCGCTCCCCCGCTGACGCGCGTGTCGCTGGAGGTACGGCGCTAACGCTGGAAGTACAGCACTGGCGCCCAAGTAGCTGGAACTGCCGCAGAAGTACGGCAGCTGCCGAAGGAGTACAAAACCACTCCCCGGTGGAGATCCTGAAAACCTCGCTCCCTCGGGACTCGCGCGCTGGCGCACCCCGGGAGCGATTTTGTACTCGCTCGATAGCTGCCGTACTTGTGCGTCAGCTCAAGTACTTGACCGCGAGCGCCGTACTTCCAGCGTCAGCTCCGTACTTCCCCTACGCAATTATTTCTCTGATCACTTTCCCGTGAACATCAGTGAGCCTCATGTCCCGGCCGTTGAACCGGTAGGTGAGGTTTTCGTACTCGAGCCCGAGCAGATGCAGGACCGTCGCGTGGAGCTCGTAGATCGACTTCGGGTTCTCGGCCGCGGCATAGCCGTACTGATCCGTTGACCCGACGCAGGTCCCGCCTTTCACGCCGCCGCCGGCGAGCCACACCGTGAAGCCCTTGTTGTTGTGGTCGCGGCCCGACATGCGCTCGCTGATCGGCAGCCGTCCGAACTCGCCGTGCCAGACGATCAGCGTCGAGTCGAACAGCCCGCGGCTCTTCAGGTCCTTGATCAGGCCGGCCATCGGCGCGTCGGTTTCCGCGCAGTGCAGCCCATGGTTTTCCTTGAGATTCCAGTGCGCGTCCCAGCTCGGATCGAAGTTGCCGCCGCCCGAGAAGATCTGGACGTAGCGGACGCCGCGTTCGACGAGCCGCCGCGCCATCAGGAGCTGCCGGCCGAAGTAGTCGGTGGGCTTCTCCCCCACGCCGTACAGTTTCTTCGTGGCCTCGGTTTCCTTGCCGATGTCGATCGCGTCCGGCGCATGCGACTGCATGCGGAACGCCAGCTCGTAGGAGTGGACCCGCGCGGAGAGATCCGTGTCGAACGGGTTCTGATCGATGTGCTTCTCGTTCAGGTCGTGCAGGAACTTCAGCCACTCGCGCTGCTGGTCCGGCGTGCGATCGACCGGCGGTTTGAGATCGACGATCGGCGACCCCGTGTCGCGGATCTGCATGCCCTGGTAGGCAGCCGGCAGGAACCCGTTGCTCCAGTTCGGCGGCCCGTTGATCGGACCGCCTCGGTAGTCGGTGAAGACGACGAATCCGGGGAGGTTCTCGTTGACGCTGCCGAGGCCGTAGGTCACCCAGCTGCCGACGCTCGGATGCCCGGCCAGAATGCTGCCGGTATTCATCTGGAACAGCGCCGGCCCGTGCGCCGGGCTGACGCCGTACATCGAGCGGATGAACGCGATGTCGTCGACGTGCTGCGCGACGTGCGGGAACAACTCCGAGACGTCCATCCCCGACTGGCCGTACTTCTTGAAGCTGAACGGGGACGGCATCAGACCGCCCGGGTTGCCCATGATCGTCCGGACCTGGCCGACGCCCTGCATCGGCTCGCCCTGCCACTTGACGAGGTCCGGCTTCGGGTCGAACGTGTCGATCTGGCTGACGCCGCCGTAGCAGAAGATCGAGATGACCGCCTTGGCCTTCGCGTCCTCGCGCATCGGCGGCTTGGGCGCCAGCGGATTCACGCCGGGCCGGAGGACTTGCGACTGCGGCGTCTGGGCGAGCAAGCCGTTCTGCCCGAGGAGATCCGCGAACGCGAGGCCGGCAATGCCGCCGCCGAGCTTGCCGAGCAGATCGCGCCTCGAGTAAAACAGCTTCTCGAAGTGGCCGCACTCGGTGCCGTGGATGTGACGATTCTCGCTCATGCGTTGACTCCGAGGGGCTTCGCCCCTGCGGGCACCCCTACGGCGTCGCTCGCGGGACCCCGACGCCCCGCTCCGCTCCGCCGACTCGCTCGCTGCCGCGAGCTCGTGCGTTCATAAACTAAAACCGGTACACGAACTCGTTGAGATTCAGCAGCGCGTGGCAGAAGTCCGTCAGGCCCGCCTTCTGCACGAAGGCGAGCGACTGCTTGCGCTCGAACGCGTCCGGCGGCCGCGACAGCGCGAGCCGGAACGCGCGATCGATCTGCTTGGCCGGGTCGTCGCCCGCGTCCTTCTTCAGGCGCTCCGCAAAGACCTTCGCCTGCGTCAGGACCATGCCGTTGTTCATCAGAATCAGCGCCTGGGGCGCGATCGTCGTCCGGTTCCGGCGATCGACCGGGTTGACCAGGTTGGGCTGATCGAACGTCTCGAACATCGGGTAGCGGATGCTGCGCTTCAAGAACACATAGATGCTGCGCCGCCACGTCGTCGGCGTCGTCGTCGGGCTTGCCACGCCACGTGCGCCGCGAGCTCTCCTCGAACAGATCCGGATCGATGTACGGGAAGATCGACGGGCCCCCGAGAGTGCGATCGAGGGCGCCGCTGACGGCCATAATCTCGTCGCGAATGGCTTCGGCCTCGAGGCGGACGCGCGGCGCGCGCCAGAACAGGCGGTTCTCGGGATCGATGGTGACGTTGGCCGGAATGTCTCCGCTCGCCATCTGGTAGGCGCGCGACGTCAACATCAGCTTGTGCATCTGCTTCAGGCTCCAGCCGCGATCGACGAGCTCGAGCGCGAGCCAGTCGAGCAGCTCGGGATGCGAGGGCCGCTCGCCCATCTTCCCGAAGTTGCTCGGCGTCCTGACGATGCCCTCGCCGAAGTGGTGCTGCCAGAGACGGTTGACCATCACCCGCGCGGTCAGCGGGTTGTCCTTCGACGTCAGCCACTCGGCGAACCCGCGCCGCCGATAGCTCGACTTCGCGTCGGGCGGCGGTTCCGGGAACGCCCATTCGGCTTCGCTCGCGACCGAGAGGACGCCCGGCGTCATCTGCGATCCCGGAGTGTCCGGGCTGCCGCGGTGCAGGAAATACGTCGGCTGCGGCACGCGGCCGCGCTCGCCGATCGACAGCGCCGTCGGCAGCGGCCGCGGCTTCTGCTTGTCGAGCGCCGCAATCTGCGCCTTGACCTCGTCGTGCTTCACTTTCACGTCCGGCGGCATCAGCACGACGATGTCGTTCTCGTTCACGAGCTTGCGCGTCGTGTCGGCCGGCGTCACGGTCCGCTCGATCTGCGTGACGGTCAGCTTCTGCCCCGGCGTGCGCTGGTCGGGCGGCGTCTTCCACGCGAGCTGCATGTACTCGGGCAGCTTCGCGATCTCGCGGTCGACGATCATCTGGAGGTACGGCGCTTCGATCTTCGTCTTCTCCTGGCGAAGCGGCCGCTGCAGGCCGTCGATGCGCTGCGTCTCCTTGCGGTTGGCGTCGGCCTCCGCCGCCGGCGCCAGCGGATGCGCAACTTCCGTGCGTCGGCGCGAAGATCGACTGGATGCGGTAGTAGTCCTTCTGCGGGATCGGGTCGAACTTGTGGTTGTGGCACCGCGCGCAGTTCACGGTCATCCCGATGAACGTCTGCGTCGAGGCGGCCACGAGATCGTCGAGCGCGTCCTGCCGCGTGCCGCCCCCCGACGGGCCGAGCCGCAGGAAGCCGGTCGCAATCATCGCTTCGTCGGCCACGGGCGTGTACTCGTCGCCGGCGAGCTGCTCCTTGATGAACTGGTCGTACGGCTTGTCCTTGTTGAACGCCTCCATCAGGTAGTCGCGATACCGATACATGTTCTGGCGATCGACGTCGAACTCGAACCCTTCCGAGTCCGCGTAGCGGACCAGATCCATCCAGTGCCGCGCCCACCGTTCGCCGTACGCCGGCGACGCGAGCACGGCGTCGACGACCTTCGTCCACGCCTCGGGCGACTTGTCGTCGACGAAGGCCTCGACCTCTTCCGGCGACGGCGGCAGGCCGAGCATGTCGAGGTAGACGCGGCGGATCAGCGTGCGCCGATCGGCCACCGGCGACGGCTTCGCGCCTTTCGCCTCCATCGCCGACGCGAGGAACGCGTCGATCGCGTTCGTGTCCCAGCCCGGCGTCTTCGGCTTCGGCACGGCGGCGCGAACCGCCGGCTTGAACGCCCAGTACTCGCGCTCGGCCGGACGGATGGGCCGCTCTTCCGCCTTCGCCAGCTCGGCCGCATTCTTCGCGGCGCCCGCGGCCTCTTCGACGCCGAGGAGCGATCCGCCAGCTTCGATCCATTGGCGGAGCGTCTCGAGATCCGTCTCCGGGATCTTGTACGTCGGCGGCATCTTCTTGTCGTGCTCGTGCGTCGCGTAGAGATACAGCCGGCTCTTGGCGGGCTCGTGCGGCACGATGACCTTGCCGTTCGCGCCGCCGGCCGTGATCGTCTCGTGCGTGCGCATGTCGAGGCCGGACCGCTTGGGCGCGCCGTGACACTCGAAGCAATGCGTCTTCAGAACTTGATACGCCTGCTTCGCGAGCTCGTCGTGCGGCGACGGCACGCGTGCGAACGCCTTGGGCGCCGAAGCCTTGGCGTAGGCGGCGGCCGGCTCGCTGCCGCCGGCGCGCCAGGTGATCGCACCGGCCAGAAGGCAGGCCGCCAGAACGATCCGGCGGCGGGGTATGCGAGAGGCGTACTCCGGCCCAGTTTTTGTGGCGCTCATAGGCTCAATCCGTATTGTAAGAGGGAACACACCGCCGAGGCCGTCTTACAGAAAACGCCGGGAGCTCCATTATCGGGTCATCAGCGCGACTAATCAGGTTCCGCGCAAGAGTGAGAGGGGAAGGACCTCGGGTGTCATTTCCGCTGAGAACCGCGGCAGGAAATGACACCCGAGGTCTTACCCGAATCCGCTTCTCGCCGATTGTTCAGGCACCGTCGATCCGAAGCCGCCGACGTTGCTGCGGCGCAAACCGGCCAGGGCGAGCGCCACGTACCAGGCCATCCGGAACTTCGACGGACGGTCCACCTTCCAGTCGTCGGTGAGCTGCCCCGTCTCGAGATCGATCATCCTCAGCCGGATGCCAGCCTCCTGCCATCGATACAACACGTGTGACAGATCCTGTGCAGGCGCATGCGCGCGCCGCTGGATGAGGACGACTTCATTGATGGCTTTGCTGCCGAGAAACGCGGCCGATGGAAAGTCCTGAGGGAGCACGACCCAGCGATTGTCGTACCAGCCAGGCTCCTGGGCGCCCGTCGCGTCGCCTCTTCGGGAATCGATGAGAAATGCCGGACGCGCATCCGGCGGAAGCGTGAGCAGGCTCAGCGATTCGGCGCCCAGGCCGAGGGCGCGCGTGATCGGCCGGACGTCGATGACCGCGTTCGGACCGGCCGTGCCGTTGAACAGCGGCACGGGGCGGAACCCCCGCTGGGCGAGCGCGATCCCGATCGTAATGGCCTCCTCGCCCGGCAAATCGACGACGATGGCCGATTGCGTCCACGACTCGGGCATGCCCGGAATGGTCAGGCGAAACGGCTCGAGTGGGGATTCGCCTCCGCCAGGCATCATCGCGCCGGCAAACGCGACGGGTTTCGCCCACTCGGTCCACAACGCGTTCTCCGGCGCCCAGATGGCGAAACAGTCCAGGTTAGTCATTCTGTATCCGGCAATTCAGCAATCGGGTAATTTGCAATTGAAAATCAATTACCCAATTGCCAATTGCAAAATTACCCGATGCTTTCATGCCGCCAGCACCGCGGCGTCCTCGGCGAGCGAATCGATCAACGGACGCGAGGCCAACCGACCGTAGGCTCCCGCCACGCGATCATCAACGGTATACACGCCGAGACAGGGATAGCGGGCCGTGCCGCCGATGACAATCGGCACGACCTCGAAGCGGCGTTGCGCGATCCAGTGGCCGGGCCACCACGTCGCGTTGCGCACGATCTTCCGCCATTCGACCCCGTCTGTGAGACCGGTGATCGCGATGCCCTCGCCGACGCGGCCGAGCGCCGGTTTGAGAATCCAGTCAGGCGACGTTCGCCATGGCGTGGAACGGGGGTCGCGTGTTTCGGGCAGCAACGCGCGCCACGTGGCGAGCGAGGTGGACAGTTCATCCCAGACGAGCGGAAACCGCTTTGACTGGGTCAGCAATGCCGTCGCCGGGTTGCTGATCGGCGTCAGGCTGCCGGCGCAGAGGTGCGGCCACCCCGAGTTCCGGGGCAGATCTCCGAGCCACTCCGCGGGAAAGAACCGCACGATGAGATCGAGCGGACCGCACCACCATGCCGACTCGAGCCACGCCCGTCCCTCGCGCCACCGCAGATGGCTCGGGCTCGCCAGATGGGCGTGGAGACCACGCGCCTCGAGACGCTTCGCGACGAAGGTCATCATCTGCTGATCGTCGCTGTACGCCGTGGCGTGGACGAGCGCGACCACTGCGCCGGCGGGCGCCGCGGCAGCCAGCGCGTCCACGTACGCGCCGGCCGGATCGCCGACCGATTCCGCCCACGGGTAGTGCGTGCCGATGATGGCGGGATACCCGGACGCTTCGTTCAGGCCGCCGGGCACGTCGATGTTGCCTTCCGAAATCCGCCAGCCGTCGGTCGTGAAATGGAAGTCGAAGCGGATGATCCTGGCGGCGCCCGCCGGGGCCTGGCGACTCGCGCGCGCCAGCGCCCGGCGAACCGCGCGAGGCAACCCGAGCCGACGGTGGAGCTCCGGCCGGCCGATGAGCTCCGCCTCGGCCGCACGGGTTTCGCGCGCCAGAGCCTCGGCGAGGGCGACGACTTCCGTCCACGCGTCTTTCGTCAGCACGAGGGGGTGCCGCGCGATGACGCAGACGTCCCCCACCTGCGGATCCCACTTGTCGCACTCGAAGATCGCGCGTCGCCGGAACTGGACGAACTGCGCGTCGGTCAGTGGCTCGACCGCCACCCACGGGCTCATCATGCGGGCCACCCGACGAAGATCAGAGTGATACCGGCAAAGAGCAGATACAGCGCGCCGAGGCCCAGCCCGTGACTTGCGAAGGGGAGATGCGGCTGCTGCGGCGTCGGCCGGCCGATTCGCTCGAGGAGCACCGCCAGCACGATCAGGATGGCGACGAACGGCAGCATGCTGACGAAGTCGCGGACCGTCGCGTCGGCAGACTGCCAGTCGCCCGCCACGCTGCGCCCAAGGATCAATCCACAGGCGACGAGGAACAAGCCGAGGCGCATGCCCGCCGCCGGGTCCCGATCGATCGTGACCGCGTCGGTTCCGGTCGTGACCGACGAGTAGATCTGCCACGCGATCAGCAAGCCCGCCGTCGCGAGCGCGGCCGAGAAGACGACCACCCACCAGCCCGGGCCGTCGCCGATGTTCCCGCCGGCGAAGCACAACATCACCGCGACCAGCGCGCCCGACAACGCGATCGTCGCCGCGTTGTTCCCGCGCTCGACGACGTCGTCGCGCGCGCTGACACCGGCATAGGCGAAGAGCGGCTCGGCGATCCGCAGCCACGCGAGGCCCAGCACGGAATACATGAAGAGATATTCGATGACCGCGCGGACGTCGTGCGACGCGGCGGTGACGAGCACGAACATCAGCAAGGTCGAGCAGGCGACGAGCGTGGCGCCGAGCACGCCCAGCCCATCGCTCCCGCGCCCGGGCAGCGCGGATCCGGACGTGCGCACGAACCACAGCACCCAGGCCCCCGGTCCAAAGACGACCGCCGCGACCGTGACGACGATCTCGTCCGGGGACATCAACGCTTCTTGATCAGCTGGCTGATTCCTGGTTCTTTCATCAGCTTCTCGATGTCGGCGACCTCGAGCGGCACGAACGCCGACAGGTTCTCATAGCCTTTGTCGGTCACGAGCAACGCATCCTCGAGGCGCATCGCCAGATTTTCCTGGGGCACGCGGAACGCCGGCTCGATCGTGAACATCTGCCCGGGGACGAGGCCGACGGCCTGCAATCCGCCGCGGCCGACGTCGTGGACCTCCATGCCGATCGCGTGGCCGAAGCTGTTGCCCCGGCTCGCCTTGTAGCGGTCCGCGAACTGCTGCGCGGCCGCCTTGACGTGCGGACTGGTGAAGTCGAAGCCGGCGACGATGGCCTCCATCTTCCGCCCGGCCTCCTGCAGGAGATCCGGCACCGGCACGCCAGGTTTGATCACCGACATGAGCGCCTGATACATCCGGAGATAGATCGTGTAGAACTCGCGTTGGAGCGGGGTGAACGTGCCGTCGGCCGGAAACACGCGGGTGACGTCGGACACGTAATAGCGATAGTCGGGCGCGTAGTCGAACTGGACCAAATCGCCTTTCGCGAGCCTTTGCGTCCCGCGATGGTAGTGCGAGTACACCGTGTTCGGTCCCGTCGCCACCAGGGCGAAGTACGCGGCGCCCTGCGATCCGTGTTTCTTGAACACGTATTCGGCGACCGACTGGAGCTCATATTCGTACATGCCTATCTCGGCTTCGCGCATCGCCTCCATGATGGCCAGCCCCGCGATCCGGGTGGCGTCGCGCACGACGGCGATTTCACGCGAGCTCTTGACGTACCGCAGGCTGTCGAGGATCGGATCCAGATCGCGGACCTCCGACCGGGGGGCGGCGGCCTTGAGTTTCTCGAGGAACACCTGCTCGCGCGTCGGGCGGCCGTCCCACGGATCGGTGCGCGTCGCCTCGGCGGCCGACCGCCCGTCGCCCGCCGACGCGTTGCCCAGCACCTCAGGCCGGTGCGGTGTGTAGATGACCCGCGCGTCGGCGCCGAACCCTTCGACTGCCTTGGCGAAATCGTCGCGCGTCGCGACCGACTCAATGCCCGTCTGCGTGACCGCCTCGGGACCGACGAAGATCTCCGGCCCCTGCGCCCGCTCGCGCCGCTCGCTGCGCGGGGGCAGATACAGCGTGGAACGTCTGGCTTTTCCGTCGATGACGATCAGCGCGCGTGGAACTTCGACGCCCGAGACGTAATAGAACTGATTGCTCTGGCGGAACGGCTGTTCGCCGGGGCGCTCCGTCGTGCCTTGAAGGATTGCGACGCCATCGCCAATCCGCTCCATCACCCGCGTGCGGCGCGCCGCGAACTCTTCGGGCGGGAAATCCTCGGTGAACGGGCCCTGGTGGATCTGCGCCACGGGCGCCGGAGCCAGGAGCCAGACGACCGCGGCGACGTGCAGCAACCGCACGGCACCTGAACGCTTGAGCACGGACCACCTCCGAAGCTTGCCCCGACGAAGCCTTGGCGAAGTCGGGCTTGCCCCGACGCAGCCTTGGCGAAGTCGGGCTGGAGCGAACGGATTCTAGCAGGCCACCGAAAGCGCGGCCTGAACTTCGAACGAGGGTCAACCGCTCCAGAGCGGCGCCGGATACCGTCCCTGCTCTGCCAACCGGCGAAGCCCGCGCACCGCGATGTCCCGGTCGCTAGCGTGCGTCAGGCCGAACCAGGGACCCGGCGCCTGTACCGGCTTCGACGTGCGCCGCGTGGCGCGCCGCCAGCGCGCTGATCGCTTCCGGGAGCCGGAATTCTTCGCCGGGATCGTCGCCTTTCGCGTCCAGAAAGGTCTCGAACTCGATCCGAAGATCGCGACACATGGAGGGCGGACACACCCAGAAATTCATCGAGACGAGCTCGTCCCCGGTCAGCACACGGCGACGACCAACACCGGTGCCGATGAGGCCCGGCCCCGCACGCGTGATGTCGTGAACTTCGTCGAGTGCCACGACCCGGGCGCCATCAAGCGCGCAGACTCCCCGCGTCACCGAGCCGTGTGGCGAGAGCGTGTCCGCCAGTCGCATGGCGACCACCGTCGTCGTGCCGTCGGCCACGGCGCGTTCGCTTGCGGCGGCGGCGATCCGATAGGCTTCGGGACCGTAAAAGTCATCCGCGTTGATCACCGCGAAGGGGCCGGCGATCGCGGCACACGCGGCGAGCACGGCGTGGCCGGTGCCCCACGGTTTGTCGCGCGCGGCGGGAGGGCGGCCGTCCGGCAGATCGTCCAGCCGTTGAACAGCCACGCGCGTATCGACGTTCGCCCGACGGGCAAGGTCATCACCGATCGCGCGAAACTCGCGTTCCCGATCGTCACGGACGACGAACACCACCCGCGTGAAGCCGGCCCGCGCGGCGTCGAAGACCGCATAGTCGAACAGCCGCTCGCCATGCGGGCCCAGCGGCTCGATCTGCTTCGGACCGCCAAACCGCGAGCCGGCACCAGCGGCCATGATAATGAGCGTCAGAGAACCCATCTGAAATCTGGAATCTTGAATCTGCGATCTTTTATCTGACATCTGCTATCTGCAATCTGGGAATCTATCGGGAAATCGGGGAATCTATCGCGGAATCGGGGAATCCGGGGATTCTGATTCTCGATAGATTCCAGATTTCCAGATTCCCGGATTGCAGATTAGATTGCAGATGCCCAGATTGCAGATTGCAGATGTCCAGCGACACGCTCTATAGGACGATGGCAACCCTCCTCGCGGTCGTGGTCGTGCCGTATCTCGCGCTCGTCACCGCGGCCTGGCTGTTCCAGCGGCATCTCATCTACCTGCCGTCGCACGACGTTCCGGCGCCGGCGGTGGTCGGGCTGGGACAGGCCGAACCGGTGTCGTTCCGAACCACGGATGGGGTGGCGCTTGCGGGCTGGCTGATTCCGGCGGTCGATTCGTCCTCCGGATTCACGGCGATCGTCTTCAACGGCAATGGCGGCAATCGCGCCTATCGTGCGCCGCTCGCGGCGGCGCTGGCTCGCCACGGCATCACGACACTGCTCTTCGATTATCGCGGCTACGGCGGCAATCCGGGGTCACCCACCGAAGCGGGGCTCGCGCTCGACGCGCGCGCGGCGCTCGACTACGTGCTCAGCCGCAAAGAGCTCGACCCGGATCGCATCGTCTACTTCGGCGAATCGCTCGGCGGTTCGGTGGCCGCGCGCCTGGCGGTGGACCGGGCGCCCCGCGCGCTGATCCTGCGATCGCCTTTCGCGTCGCTTGCCGCCGTCGCCGGGCATCATTACCCGTTTCTGCCCGTGCGATGGCTCCTCAAAGAACAACACGACACGCTGGCCAGCATGCGGCGCATCACCCGTCCGACGCTCGTCGTCACGAGCGCCGACGACACCATCGTGCCCGTGAACCAGACACAGCAGGTCTATGAAGCCGCCGCGGGACCCAAGCGGCTGGTCACCATTCCTGGCGCGGACCATAACGACCTGGAGATGCTGGCGGGGAAAACGCTGATTGAGGCGATTTTGGAGTTTCTGAAAGGCACGTGAGATCGGGCTATCGCGCAATCGCGCCGCTTTTCATTTCTCCTGGAATTTCCCCAGACTCGCCAACTGGCGTCCCACCTCGGCCTCCCAGTCGGCCTGTTTTTTCGGCACGCGTCCGTGACTGGTTTCTTCGTCGTATTTCCGTTGGGCGGCGCCTTCCTCGCGCACGAAGCGCTGCGCGAGGGCGTCGAGCTCTTCGGGCGTCTTCGTGCACGGCTCGAACAGTTCGGCGAAGTAGCGCCGCATGCGGCGGGCGTGCACCTCGCTCAGGTCGAAATGCGTCTGTTCGTGGCGAAGCGTGCGTGAGCTCGTCGTGGCGTTGGCGAGGACCGCCGGCCTGACCCACGACTGCCGCGGCAAAAAACCCGCCATCACCTTGAATTCGAACGCGCGTCCCGTACACGTCGCGCCGTGAAACAGGCTGTAGGCGGTCAACGCGCTTTCTTCCCCGCGCGTCGGCGCGATGCCTTGAAAGTCGGTCCACGCCAGGCGGCGGGTCGCCGACCAGGCCACGGCATCGTGACTGGCCATCTGGTTCCGGATGGCCGTCGGCAGGCCGGTCGCGGGCGTTCGCGTGCCCGACGTCGTGGCGCAGCCGAGGGAAACCGTCGCGAGCACGGCGGCGAGGATCGCGGTTGCCTTCATGCGTTCAGCTCCGTCCCCGGACGGCTCGAGCCGTTCTCATTTCCTCGTAGAGCAAAACCGCAAGTATCGCGGGACATTCGGACCCCTTCCTGCAACCAGATCGCTCCAGGCAAATGAGAACGGCTCTCGAACATTGATCACCGAGCCTGTTCCGGCCGTTTCATCGGCTCCGGGGGTACCGGCGAGTAGTTACCCCCGAGGTCATTGGAGAATCGCGACCGCCCGAAGCGGGCCGCCGCTGCCGCCGCCGATCTTCATCGGCAGCGCGACCAGGCGCGCGCCGGTCGGCGGCAGCCGGTCGAGATTCGTCAGGTTCTCGAGCGCCGGGATGTTTTTCTCGAACAGGACGCGGTGGCTCTCGTACAACTTCGACTGCCCGAAGTCGATGCTCGCCGTGTCGAGACCGATCGCCTTGATCGATCGTTCGGCGACCAGCCACCGGGCCGCGTCAGGGTGAAGCCCGGGAAAGTGCAGCTTCGCGACGGCGGCGTCTCCGCGCTCGGCGGTGCCGAGATAGCGCGCGGCGTCCGGCCAGCGCGCGCCGTAGCCAGTGCGCAGCAGCACGATGACCCCGTCCGGAATCCGGCCGTGCGCGCGTTCCCACGCATCGAAATCGGCTTTCGAGATCTGATAGTCGGCGTTCGCGCCGCTCGCCTGCGTCACGTCGATGACGACGGCCGGAGCGATGAGACGGTCGAGCGGAATCTGATCGACCGTCCATCCGGTTTTCGCGAAGTGGACGGGCGCGTCGATGTGCGTGCCGCCGTGTTCGGACGTCCGGAACGTGTTCGCCGCGTAGTAATAGCCCTGCGGCGTCACGCCGTCGGCGACCTTCGTCAGCTCGAACCGCTCGGCAGTCGGCCAGAAGACCGTGCGTTCGTCATAGGCGTGCGAGAGATCGACCAGCGCACCGGACGGCCAGGCATTCGCAGGCGCCGAAGATGTCGAAGGCGGCGGCGGAGATGGCGATGAAGATTCACAGCCTGCGACCAGGACAGCCGTCGCAGCGGCGGCGAGGAACAGTCGGCGGAAGGACATGCCTCTTCATAGCATGTCTGGACCTGGACCGAAACGACCACGGGTGTCCCCGCACCCGAGGTCGCCATGGGCGTCGTCAGCCGAAATGCTTTGCGAGGGTCAGCGAATCAGGAACACCGACTTCACGAACGATGCGCCGGGAGGAACGCCGCCTTTCGCATGGATCGAAGAGTTCCTTCTTGTTGATTAGATAGCCGACCACGTCATCCCCGTCCATGCGATCGACGAAAAACCCAAGAATGTTGACCATGCGCACGGTCCCGTTCCCGGGCCCGCCAGTCTGCATGTACATCTCGAGGTCGAACACCGGCACGGCCACCACACGGGGACTCTGGAGATATCCCTGCTGGAGACAGGTGTACGGAGGGCCGACGCAGCTGTTGATGATTGACTTGGTGCCCGGATCCCAATCGGCGTTCAAATCGAGCGCCATCAGGTCCTCGACGCCTTGACGGGTCGGGCCGATCATGTTCCCGGTCTTCTTCGGAATGTCGTCGCCGATCCCGTACGGAGTCCCGCCGACGCACGTGGCGATCTCGTCTCGGTAACAATTTGCCCCGTGGCCGCATACGCCGAGGTCCAGGGGCTGGAACCATCCGGGGTTGATGGTGTCGTGGGGATCCCCGACTTTGAGTCTCACCTCCGTGCCGTAATCGTTCGGTGTCGCCGGAGGTGCTTTGTAACCGGTCCCCGGATCGCTCAGGCCCAGCTCGCCGGGATACCGATAGTCATCAGCCGGGGGATCGAACGTGTCGGTCGGATCCCAGGTGCCGTCGGCTTCCGCCCATTTGTCGGCCACTCCCCACGGCTTCAGGCAGTCACTCGAGTTGGCTGCAGCAACCATCGCCACGGCACTGGCCTTTGTGTTCTGAGCACTCTTCCCGACGATGTGCCCGAACAGCATCGGCAGCGGGTTGAGCGAAGCCGAACTGCGAAACACTTCCACGCGAACGCATTGACTCAAGCCGTCGCCATCAGGGTCACACCAAGCCGTCGGAACGAGCGGGAACGTGATGTTGGTCGTGATGTCGACGAACGGCGCCTGCCCCCACACCGCGTTGGTCTGGGTCGCCAGATATGCGTTCTGCTTAGCGGCACCTGAGTTGGTGAAGTCGCTGGGGTCGTCGTACCCGAGTCCGGTAGCGCCTGCGATGGCGCCCGCATCAGCGGAATTCTGCGACTGGCGCCGGGCCGTCCACATGAGCCCGAAGTCCGCGACGATCGTCAGGAACGCAGCAAGTGCGAGCACACCGAGGGCAGCGTGAATGAGTACGGCGCCGCGATCGTCGCGTCCAAAAGTTTTGAGAGTTTGTGTTTTGGCCATAGCTGGGGGAAACCCAGTCTAGGCCAAAACTTGGCCGCAGTATCTGAAAAAAAGTCACCCGTGCGGCGGAGATTCATCTCCACCCCGGATGAAGACACCCGACCGCGCGCCTAAATGACCTCGGGTGTCGACCATGACACCCGAGGCCTGTGGGTGGGTTGGGTCGTCAGCGAATCAGGACAACGGCCTTGATGAACGAAGAGCCGTTTACAATACCGCCTTTTGATGGGTCGAAGACTTCCTTCTTGTTGATCAGATAGCCGACCACGTCGTTGTTGTGGACGCCGTCCATGCGGTCGACAAAGAACCCGAGGATGTTGACCATCCGCACGGTCCCATTGCCGGGTCCGCCCGTCTGCAGATACAGCTCGAGGTCGAAGACCGGCACCGCCACGACGCGCGGGCTCTGGGTGTAACCCGGCAGCGAACAGGTGTAGGGCGGGCCCACGCAGCTGTTGATGATCGACTTGGTCCCTGGATCCCAATCGGCGGTCGGATCGAGGGCGATCAGGTCCTCAACCCCCTGCCCTGTCGGCCCGACCATGTTGCCGTTCTTCTTGGGAACGTCGTCGCCGATGCCGTACGGACTCGGCCCGACGCAGGTTCTGATTTCCTCTCGGTAGCAGGCCGCCCCGTGACCGCAGACACCCAGGTCGAGCGCCTGGAACCACCCCGGATTGATCGTGTCGTGCGGACTGCCGACCTTCAGAATCAATTCCGTGCCGTAGTCGTTCGGTGTGGCGGGCGGCGCTTTGAATCCGGTGCCGGGATCATTCGGGCCCAGCTCGCCCTGATATCGATAGTCATCGCCCGAGCTGGGATCGAACGTATCGGTCGGATCCCAGGAGCCGTCCGGCTCGGCCCATTTGTCGGCGACACCCCAGGGCTTGAGGCAGTCGCTGGTGTTCGCCGCCGCGACCATCGCGACCGCACTCGCCCGTGTGTTCTGGTTGCTCCGGCCGAGGATGTGCCCAAAGAGCATTGGCAACGCGTTCAGCTGATCGCTGTTGCGGAAGACCTCCACGCGAACGCAATTGCTGAGGCCGTCGCCATCCGGATCGCAGCTGGCGGCCGGAACGAGCGGGAATGTGATGTGGCTCGTGATGTCGACGTACGGCGAGACGCCCCAGACGAAGTTGGTCTGCGTCGCCAGGTAGGCGTTCTGCTTGGCGGCGCCGGTGTTGCTGAAGTCGCTCGGATCGTCAAAACCGAGGCCGACGGCCCCCGCGAGGGCGCCGGAGTCGGCCGAGTTCTGCGCCTGACGGCGGGCAGTCCACATGAGCCCGAAGTCAGCCACGATCGTCAGGAAGGCGCTCATGGCAAGCACGCCAAGAGCCACATGAATGAGAACTGCGCCGCGATCATCACCCGCAAAGGTCCGCTTCGTCATGCGGACCAAATAGGCAAGAGGCTTGCCCACTTGTGGCCCCACTTTACGGGGGTAAACGCTAATTAAGTCATCCTATAGGAAGATATTGGTCCTCTGGGCGTTTGACAACTATCTTCCCGTGCCAAGCATTGTCGTTACCTGCGCGACGAGGGCGGGACGATGTTCTTCAGCCGGAAATAGGTCACGAGGTTGCCGTAGTGCTCGTTGGCGTGGCCGATGTTCATGACGAGGGCCTTCGTACGCGCACCCTTCCCCATCCCGAACGGCATCTCGATCATCTCTCCCAGTTTCGCGTCGTCCGCCCAGTTGAACACCCCGTCACAGTACGTGTGCGAGTCGGCGACGGCCTTGATGATCTGCGCGCGCGTCGTGGCGGTCTTCTCGAACGCATCTTCGGCGTGCGGAGATTTTTCGCCTTTCGCTGCGGAGCAGATCACATAGTTGGCGCCGGCCAGGTGCGCGAGAATCTGACCGAACGTGCGCACCGCATCCACGGGCTTGAAGCTGTAGTTGGCCTCGGGCATCAGGTCAGCCGACTCCGTAATATTGCGCTTCGCGCCGTTCCAGTTGTCGCGAAGTGCGACCGTGATTGGATTCGCACCCGCCGCCGCGGGCTGGGTCTGCGCGCTGACGTTCGACGCCGGGCTCGAAAGGACCACTACACCCGCGATCATCGCCAGACTCGCCATCGCCGCGATTTGTTTTCGTCATGACTTTCCTCCATCTGAATCGTAGCGGCCGGCTTCAGCCGGCCACCCATCAGGCGGGCTGAAGCCCGCCCCTACCTCATTCCTCCCTTCATGTTCTTGCTTTTCCCAATCCAATCCTGCACGCGCCGCTCGAGGACGTCGAGCGGCACGGCGCCCTGGCCGAGAATCAGATCGTGGAACGCGCGGAGGTCGAACTTCGCGCCGAGCTGTTCGGTGGCCTTCGCTCGAAGGTCACGAATCTTGAGCTGACCGATCTTGTAGCCCAGCGCCTGCCCGGGCCAGACGATGTAGCGATCGACTTCGACGCCGATGTCCTGCGCGGTCTTGGCTGCGTTGACGGCGAAGAAATCGATTGCCTGTTGCCGGGTCCAGCCCATCGAGTGCAGACCCGTATCGACCACGAGCCGCACGGCCCGCCACATTTCATAGGTGAGCATGCCGAACCGAGAATACGAATCGGTGTAGAAGCCCATCTCGTCGCCGAGGCTTTCGGCGTACAAAGCCCACCCCTCGACGAACGACGTGTAGCTCGAGTTCTTGCGAAGCTCCGGCAGGTCGGCAATCTCCTGCGCGAGGGCGATCTGCAGATGATGGCCGGGCACGGCCTCATGCAGCGTCAGCGCTTCCATTTCCCACTTCGGGCGGGCCTCGAGTTTGTAGGTGTTCGCATACATGTTGCCCGGCCGGCCGGCCGCCGGCGCGCCGGGCTCATAATACGCGGTGGTCTGCGAGGGCGCGACGGCATCGGGCACGCGCTCGACGCCGTACGGCAGGCGCGGCAGGGTCCCGAAGAGGTGCGCCAGCTCGGGATCGGCGCGCTTGGCGATGTCTCGATAGCCGGTCATGAGCGCCGCCGGGTCCTTGTAGAAGAACTCGGGAGCGGTCCGCAGGTGTTTCTTGAACGCCTCGAACCCGCCCGTAAACTTCACCTGCGCGATCACCTCGTCCATGAGCGCCCGGATGCGCTTCACTTCGGCGAGGCCGACCTCGTGAATCTCCTTCGGCGAGAGAGCCGTCGTCGTATGCCACCGGACGTTATAGGCGTACATCGCGGCGCCGTTGGGCAAGGCGTCGGCGCCCGTGGTTTCGCGACACGCGGGGAGGTACGTGTCGGCCAGGAAATCGTGGAGCTTCGAGAACGCGGGCTTGACGTGATGCTCGAAGGCCGCCGCGGCCCGCTTGGCCAGGCGCTCCCGATCGGCCGCGCCGATGCTGGCGGGCCATTCCGAAAACGCGGCCAGCATAGGGCTGGTCATCGCGTCGTCGACCAACTGCGCCTTCACCTGCGCGGGCACGTCGCGAACCGCGACGCGGGGCGGCGTGAGCCCACGCGCCATGCCGTTCCGCATCAGGGCCAGGGTCTGGTCGACGAGCGCCGGCACACCCTCGAGACGTTTGAGACGGTTCTCGTAGTCGGTCGGCGTCGCCGCGGGGCTGAGTGAGATGATCCGCGGGATGTCCTGCTGGACGCCCTCCATCTGGTTGACGGGCATCGCCAGGTTGTGCGGAATCACGCTCCGCATCGGCATCGCGTCGTTGTCGAACTCGAGACCCTGGACGGCGGTCTCGAGAAGATCGAGATAGAGATCGTACGTGAGCTGATCGGCGAGCGTGAGGCGGGCCCGATCGATGGCGCGTGCGCGATCGACGCTGGCACGGAGATACTGGTTCCTCGCGTCGATGGCCGGCCGCGAATAGTCGGTCCAGCGCGCGTCCTGCCCCGGGAACCCGAGACTCGTCGCGGTCTCGGGATACTGGGTCATCCAGTATTTCCAGTCCTCGGCCAGCTGCGTCTTGAAGCTCTCGGATGGTTCAGTCGGCGCCTGAGCCACGCAGCCTATTCCCAGGAGAAGAATGGCAACCAGCGTGCTACGCAGAAAAGACCTCCGAGGTCATTTTCCTCCAACGTCACCGGAAAATGACCTCGGAGGTCATTTCAAGAGCTTGTCCAACTCGGCGCGAATCGCGTCGAGTTCCTTCTTCAACACGGCGTACCGATCGAGCGCATCGCGCCCGACCTTCTGATCGGCCGCGCCCGTCATGCCCGCGAGGTAATTGATGTGCTGCTGAAGCCCGGGTTTGCCGTACCGGACGGGTTCGGTCAGGAGCTTCCCGGCGATGACGTCGAGCTGCTTCAGCTGTGCGCCCGCCGGATCGCTGCCTTTGAGCTTGTTCTGCGCCTCGCGCACGCGTCCGATGACTTGCGTCACCGCGGCTTGAAGCTCGCGCATCCGCGTGTTGTGCTCGAACTGCTCTTTGAGATCGGCGGCAGTGAGGCCTTCCGCGGCCAGCCGGGGGTCGATGAGCAGCGTGAACGGCTGCGTGAACGTCTCGTCCGTCCACCGTCAACCGGACCTGGTAGCCGGCGGGCGGCGCCGGCAGACCCGAGCGGTGCTGCGCGTTCCAGACGAACCGGTTCACGCCCATGGTCTTCGTCACGCGCGCCGGCGGCGCGCCGCCGCCGCCGCGGCCGGTACGCCCGGCCATCATGTCGGCATCCTCGGGATCGCCGCCACCACCACCGGCACCACCCCCGCCGCCACGTCCCCCGCGCCCGCCGCCGGCGGCGGGCGGTGCGGCGTTCGTGCTGTAGGTGTTCACGACGGCCCCGGTCGCATCCAGGATCTCGATCGTCACCGGCCCGGCCGGCTCGGCTGGGAGGAAGTATTCGAACATCGGGCCAAGCACGTTCGGGTTCACACGCGTGCGATATCCGTCGCGCGGCCGGTACATGTACGGCTTCGCCGTCGTGACTTGCGCATTGACCTGGTGCAGCGAGCTCAGGTTGTCGAGGATCCAGATTGCGCGGCCCTGCGTCGAGACGACGAGATCTTTCCGATGAATCTTGATGTCGGTAATGGGCACGTTCGGCAGGTTCAGCTGGAACGACTGCCAGTGGGCGCCGTTGTCGAACGAGATGAACATCCCGAACTCGGTCCCGGCGTAGAGCAGCCCTTCCCGGTCCGGATCCTCGCGCACGACGCGCGCCGGCCAGTCGGTCGGGATGCCGTTCTTGCCGTCGGTGAGACGCGTCCAGGTTTTGCCGTAGTCGTTCGTCACATAGAGGTAGGGCTGGTAGTCGCCCAGAAGATAGCGGTACGTCGCGTAGTACGCCGACCCTTTGCGGTGGGGCGACGCTTCAACCCACTGCACGCGGCCGCCGGGGGGCAGATCCTTTGGCGTGATGTTCGTCCAGGTCTTGCCGTTGTCGCGCGTCACGTGGAAGGGGCCGTCGTTGGCGCCGGTCCAGATCACGCCGCGCTCGAGCGGTGATTCGGTGATCGCATAGAGCGTGCTGTAGAACTCCTCGCCGGTGATGTCGCGCGTGATCGGCTCCCCGCTGATGCCCTGGCAGCATGCCGCGTTCGCCGTGAGATCGGGAGAAATGCGTTCCCACGTGACGCCCTTGTCGCGTGTCCGATGAACGTGCTGCGAGCCGTAATAGAGGATTTCGGGATCGTGCGGCGAAGTCGCCATCGGCGAGACGCGCTGGAAGCGCAGGATCAGATCGCGCGCGGGATTGCCGTAGAGCGACTGCCCGCCCACCCAGTACCGCTTCGCCTGGCCGGTCTTGAGGTTCATCCACTCGTATTGCCCCTTGCACGATCCGTAGACGATGTCCGGATCGGAGGGATGCGGCATGATCGGGCCCGTCTCGCAGCCGGGCCCATCGCGGAAGTCATCGGCGTTGGACGGATCGGCCTGGCTCGAGATGATGAGCGTGCTGTTGTCCTGCTGCGCGCCGTAAATCCTGTAGGGGAACTGATTGTCGAGCCACACGCCATAGATCTCGGAGGTCGGCTGGTTCATCTGCGCCTGCGCGCCGAGCGTCCAGGTCTTGCCGCCGTCGAACGACACGTTCGCGCCGCCGTCGTTGGCCTGAATCAGCGTGTTTCCGTCTTTGGGGTTGATCCAGATGTCGTGGTTGTCGCCGTGCGGCGTGCGCAGCGACTGCCAGGACTTGCCGCCGTCCGTTGACTTCCAGAAGCCTTCAGCGCCGCCGTAGACGACGTCCGCATTCGTCGAATCAGCGCCGATCGTCGTGTAGTAGAACGGCCGCCAGATCATCTGTGCCGGCGACGGCAACGCGTTCCAGGTCTGCCCGGCGTCGTCCGATCGGTACATGCCGCCGCCCGGCGCGGCCTCGACGAGAGCGTAAATGCGATTGGCATTCGCCGCGGTGACCGCCATGTTGCCCTTGCCGATCAATTCCGATGGGAGACCGTTTGCGATCTTCACAAAGGTCTCGCCGCCGTCCGTGCTCTTGTAGAAGCCGCCTTCTTTCGCGCCACTGATGATGGTCCAGGGCTTCCGCTCCAGGCGTGACATCCACGCATAGACGGTATTTGGATTGCCGGGCTGGAGCTCGACGTCCATCGCGCCGATCGTGTCGGTCAGGAACAGCGTTTTCTTCCAGGTCTTGCCACCGTCGATCGTCTTGAAGATCCCGCGCTCGGTGTTCGCCTTGAAGATGTCGCCGACGGCGGCCACCCATACGATGTCGGGGTTGGACGGATGAACGCGGACCGCCCCGATCTGCCCGGCATCGTAAAGGCCGATGAACTGCCAGGTCTTGCCGGCGTCGGTCGTCTTGTACACCCCACGGCCGGTCGAGACGTTGCTCCGCACGCCGTCGGATCCCGTCCCTAAATAGATGATGTCGGGGTTGGAGTCCGCGACGGCGATCGCGCCCATCGACCCGACGGGCACCTTGCCGTCCGTGATCGGGACCCATGTCGCACCGCCGTCCGTGGTGCGGAACAGTCCGCCGCTGGCAACCCCCATATAAAACGTGCGTGGCTGTGATGGCACGCCCGTGACCGCGGTGACGCGGCCGCCGCGCGACGGTCCAACCAGCCGGTATTTCAAACCATTCAGAAAGGCCGGATTGACGCCGGGCATCATTGTCTGGCGGGGCTGCCGGGCCTCGGCCGTCTGTGCGCCCGACCGCACGGGCTGAGACGGCGTGGATCTGGCGGGCGCGGATTGCGCTTGAAGCTGCGCAAAGCCGAGCGCAATCAGGAGCGGCGTGGACAGAAGGGTCGTGCGGCGCATCTCATCCTCCAAAGACCTCCGAGGTCATGTCGGATGATATGACCTCCGAGGTCATTTCGCTGAATCATTCAAAATGACCTCGGAGGTCATCTCTTTCGAACCACCAGCCGATCGCCCACGCGGACACCCGACCTGGCGATCTCACCGGCCCCGAGCTCGATGACGGCGAACCCACCGAGGGCAAACGCGATACGCGACCTGGGCACGGCGGCGCGAGTTTTCACGACGGCGCCGTCGCGGCTGGCGAAGACGATGTCGATGGGGAACCGCATCGCGAAGGTATGGACCGCATTGCTCGGGGCGATGATCAGCGCGGTTCCCGGCGGTAACTCCGAGCGGCCGAGCAGACCGCGATTGCGAGTCTTGGATTCGAACGCTCCCTCGAGCCGGCTGGCGACCGGCGTCTCGCGCCCTTCGGCAAAGAGTCCCCACTCGTCGAGCGAACCGGTGTCACGACCGAGCAAAGGCTGCAGGAAATGGGGGCGCTTCGACACGCCGAGAGTATAGGGTCCGGTCCCGATCGCGGGAAACCGGCCTCCCGGCCGATAGATCCGGCCGATAGATATGGAGCCGATGGCCTCCGACAGGATTTTCCGGCTGCCCGCCGCGGGTGCCCTGATTCTGGTGTTCGCCCTGAGCACGCTCACGTGGACGGATACCGATCTGTGGGGCCATACCCGGTTTGGTCTCGACATTCTTCGCGACCACGAGCTGCCGTCGGACGACCCGTATTCGTTCACGCAGGACAAGCCGTGGGTGAATCACGAGTGGCTGAGCGAGCTGCAGATGGGCCTCGCGTACGCCGCCGCTGGACCGACCGGCCTCGCGCTGCTCAAAGGGACACTGACCTTCATCGCGCTCGTGTTGATGTGGGGCGCGCTCCGCGGCGTCGACGTCGCGCCGCGCATCGTCATCTTCGCGGTCGCGGCGATGTGCACGGTTCCCGTGACGCGCACCCTGCGTCCCCAGGCGTGGTCGCTGATGCTGCTCGTCATGCTGTGCCGCATCCTGATCGAAGACCGTCAGCGATTGCGCTGGGTTATCCCGGTGCTGCTCGCGATCTGGGCCAACCTGCACGGCGGCTGGATCGTGGGGTTCGGAATCCTGGTGGTTTGGACGATTTGTGATTTGGTGACCTGGCGCCGTGGTGATTCCGCCGTATCACCATCACCATCTTGCGGCAGTCGCAGTCGCCGCGCTCTCTGGACTCGCGACGCTCGCCACTCCCTACGGCTGGGAGCTCTGGGAGTTTCTTCTCGAAACGGTACGGATGGGGCGTGACATCACGGAGTGGCGGCCGCTCTGGCGGCAACCGCCGCCGGACTGGGTGCCTTGGATCATCGCCGTCGCGGCCGCCGGGTGGTTCCTGAGACGGCCACACCGATACCGGCTGCACGTCGCTGGCGTGCTCGCGATGCTCACCTTCTCGTCGGCCCGGGTGATGCGGATCGCGCCGCTCTTCGTCGCGTGCGCCACGGTGCTGCTGTCGCCGTGGTTCAGAGCAAGATTTCCCACCCGCGCAGGACGCTTGCCCGCCGTAGCGCCGACAGGCGCGCCGGGCTTGCCCACCGTAGCGCCGACAGGCGCGCCGGGCTTGCCCACCGTAGCGCCGACAGGCGCGCCGGGCTTGCCCACCGTAGCGCCGACAGGCGCGCCGGGCTTGCCCACCGTAGCGCCGACAGGCGCGAAGGTGGGGATCAGCGAATCGCCGCCGCAGTCCTCTTCGTTGCGGCACTCGCCGCCGCGGTCTTCGTCGGATCGAAGTCGCTCACCTGTGTACGAACGGAAGGCACGTGGATTCCGGACGCGGAGGCCGCGAGCGTGCTCGAGCACGCGCCGCCGGGCCGGCTCGTCACCTTCTTCAATTGGGGCGAGTACGCGCTGTGGCATTTCGGGCCACGGCTTCGCGTGTCGATGGACGGGCGCCGAGAGACCGTGTACACGGACACGCGCCTCCTCGAACACGATGCGATCGTGCGTGGGACCGATCTCGCGTTCTCCACGCTCGCGGGCTGGAACGCCGAGTACAGTCTGGTTGCCGGCCCGCAGTTCGGCGACCAGGGCCTGGCTTCTCGCCAACGGGTACCGCCTGGAGAAAGAGACCCCCCGGTCCTTCGTCGCCGTCAGGCAGGATCTGCCTGTTCTGACCGGGGCGAGGGAAAACTCCCCCCAAGGGCCGACCTGCTTCCCCGATTGAAGAAAAAAGTCTGCGTAGTAACAGAATTGTTTGGCCGGCCAGGGTCGTGAAGCCGCCGCGGAGGTCGACCATCCTGTCCCAGTTATGGATTTGTCTGCTTCCAGGCCGATAACCTTCGAGAAGCGTCAAGATTCAGGCAAACAGACTGGTTTAGGCCTGATACATAACTTAAGTGGTAGGTACGACAAGCCTGTTATTGACGTATATCAAGGCCAAATTGAGTATTCGCCAATGTTGTTTGAGGTCTAACACATTTGTTATCAACAATTTACTTTGCATTTTGTTTTCGGCCGTGTATGCTATCCCACCTTGGTGAGTGAATGTGGTTCTCGCCAGGCGACAACGGAGCACACCGACCTGAGTTTCACACCGCTCAGGAGGTAAGACCGAAGTCGAGAGCAGTCGGAACCTGCCGAGGGTCGGCGGGAATGTGAATTGCTTAGTGGGTGCGTCGTCTACATCGTTACGTCATTCAATTAGAGGATAGAGGAGACAGGACAATGGACAATCTGAGAACGCTCGTCGCGCGCTTCGTTCAGGACGAACAGGGCCAGGACCTCATCGAGTACGCGTTGCTCGCGACGTTCGTCAGCCTCGTGGCCATCGCTGGCGCGACGCTGCTCGGCACCGCGCTGAACAACTGGTACGACGCGGTCGAGGACACGGTCAACACGGCGGCTGGTTCGGCGGCCAGCTAGTCGCGTCGAGCGAACAGAGCTAATGCCGGTCGGGTCGGACTTTCCCCAGGTCCGCCCGACCGCATAGTTTTTTAGCCCATTAGACCCATGCTGACCCTGCTGCACCGACTCGTCGTCGAGGAGAACGCTCAAGATCTCATTGAGTACGCGTTGCTCTGCAGCTTTATCGGGCTCGCAGGCGCTGCGGGGTTTCAGCTGGTCATGAACGCGATCGGCAACACGTATGGGCTCTGGGACACGCAGGTCAACGACCTGTGGAACACGCCGGATCCTGGCGCCGGCTCGTAGGCGTGGATGGTGATGGCGTTTCCGTACCTGGCCGCGCTGGCCGTGGCTGTTGCCGGGTGCATCACGGACTTGAGAACGCGTCGCATTCCGAACGTGCTGACGTTCGGGGCGGCGGCCGGAGCGTTGGGATTTCATCTGGCCAACGACGGCGTGTCAGGGCTCGGTTGGTCCGCAGCCGGCTGGTTGGTCGGCGCGGCATTTTTTTTCCCGCTGTTCGCGCTGCGCGGACTCGGCGCGGGTGACGTGAAGTTGGTGGCGGCGCTGGGCGCGTGGCTGGGGCCAGGTCAGACCGTGTGGCTCGCCGCGTTTTCGGCGATCGCCGGGCGGCGTCTTCGCGCTTGGCATCGCGATGGCGCATGGCTATACGAAGCAGGCCTTCACGAACGTCTGGGGCCTGCTCGGGTATTGGAAGGTGATGGGCATGAAACCGCATCCGGGAATGACCCTGGACGCGAACGGCACTCCGAAGGTGCCCTATGCGCTGCCGATTGCGGCAGGGCTGGTGATGACACTATGGCTACGGTGATCCGTCGGCGTCTGGCGCGGTACGCGAGCGACAAGGGCGCGGAGCTGATCGAGATGGCGCTCGTGCTGCCGATCCTCCTGATGATCTTCGCGGGGATCATCGACTTCGGGTTCATGTTCCAGCGGTACGAAGTGGTGACGAATGCGGCGCGCGAAGGCGCGCGCATGGGCACGTTGCCCGGTTATTCACAAACCGACATACAGAATCGTGTGGAGGACTACCTCACCACGAGCGGGCTAACGGACACGCACCCCACACCGATAGTTACATTTGGGACTGCGACTGTGGGCACCGGCACGATTGACACCGTAACCGTCACGATTTTCTACCACAGTCAGTTCACGAACTTGGGTCCGATCGCTGCACTGGTGGGCGGCAGCGGCTGGACGAGCGTCACGCTCAGGGGTCGATCGACCATGCGGCTGGAGACGCCTGCAACGGGTTCGTGATCGTGAACCCGATTCTTGTGATGAGGAACAGCGATGAATCGTAGAACCCGCACCATGATCGTCGTCGGAGTCGCGGTCGCGATGGCCGGTGTCGCCAGCTTCGGCGTCTATCGCGCGATCCAGAACATTCCGGAGCGCACGAAATACATTCCGGCGCACTACCTGGTGGTCGCCAAGCAGGACGTGCCGGTCGGCACGATCCTCGAGGCGCAGCACGTGCGGCTCGCGGGCTGGCCTCAGGACACCACCGTCGAGGGCAGCTTCGCGAAGATCGAGGACGTCCTCGGCCGCGGCGCCACGGCGCAGATCGTCGCCAACGAGCCGATCATCGATCGCAAGCTCGCGCCCAAGGAAGCGGGCGGCGGGTTGCCGCCGACGATTCCGGCGGGCATGCGCGCGATGTCGGTCAAGGTCAACGACGTCATCGGCGTCGCCGGCTTCACGGTGCCGGGCACGCGCGTCGACGTCGTCGTCACGATCAAGGATCGCGACAACAGCTTCTCGCGCGCCGTGCTGAGCAACATCCAGGTGCTCGCCGCCGGCACGAAGTACGATCAGGAGCAGTCGAAGAACGGCCAGCCGATCAAGACCGCGGTCGTCACCTTGCTCGTCACGCCGCCCGACGCGGAGAAGCTCGCGCTGGCGCAGACCGAGGGACAGATCGTGCTGGCGCTGCGCAACCCCATGGACGTCGAAGCCGTGGTGACAAATGGCCAGCGCATGTCGAGCCTGCTCGGCGCTCCGGCGCCGGCGCCCGTCGTCAAAGCTGTGCAAGGTCGTCCGCGCGTCGTCACTCCCCCGGCGCCGCCACCCGTCGCACCGAAGTACACCATCGACGCGATCCGCGGTGGCAAGCGAAGCGAAGAGACCATCAAGAAGGATGGAGGGGGTCAGTAATGTTTTTGAGTCATCGTCGTCAGGGTCCGCTCGGCTGGGCGGGCGTGGGATTCGTCGCGCTCGTCGCGATTGCGCTCGGGCCGTCGGTCTCCGCCGATCAGCAGGCTGATCCGCAGGCGACGCCGCAAACCCAGACCGTCGCGCCGCCGCAGACGCCGGCGCCGACTGTTCAGGGCGCGGTTCCGGATCGGACGATGGCCGATCGGATCGTCCTGCTCGCGGGCCGGTCGCTGCCGCTGTCGACCGAGTTCGACGTCAAGGGCTACTCGATCAACGATCCCGAGGTCGCCGATCTCATCGTCAAGGGACCGCGCGAGCTCCTGCTCAACGGCAAGAAGCCCGGGACGATCAGCATGATCATCTGGGGCGACACGACGCGCATCCATCACGAAATCGCGATCGTGAACGCCGTGACGCCGCTCGAGCAGACGCTGCTCGGGCTGTTCCCCGGCGAAGACATCCGCGTGACCTACACCGAAGGCTCGGTGATTCTGTCCGGCCGCGTGTCGAGCAACGCCGTGCACCTGCGCGCGGCGGAAGTCGCGCAGGCCAGCGCGCCGAAGCTCACCATCATCAACATGCTGCAGCTGCCTGGCGGCGGCGGCAGCCAGCAGGTCCTCCTGCAGGTCCGGTTCGCGGAAGTGAACCGGCGCGCGTTCACCGAGCTCGGCGTGACGCCGTTCGCCACGCGCAGCACGTTCACCGCGCGCTCGACGACGCAGCAGTTCCCGGCGCCGATCTTCGACGACACGGGCGACGCGAGCCGCGATCAGATCCAGGGCCTCGTCTTCACCGACTACCTCAACCTGTTCTTCTTCCAGCGTGAACAGGGCATCGGCGCCGTCGTCAAGGCGCTCGAGCAGAAAGGCTGGTTCGAGAGCCTCGCGGAGCCGAACCTGATCGCCTACAACGGGCAGGCGGCCGAATTTCTGGCGGGCGGCGAGTTCCCGGTTCCGGTCGTCACCGGCACCGGCGCCGTCAACGTCACGTTCAAGCAGTTCGGCGTACGGCTGGCCTTCACGCCGACGATCGCGGGCGACGTGATCCGGTTGAAAGTGCGTCCCGAAGTGAGCGCGCTCGACTTCAACAACGGCGTCACCGTCTCCGGTTTCCGGATCCCCGCGCTGACCTCGCGCTGGGCGCAGACCGAGGTCGAGCTCCGTGACGGCCAGTCGTTCGCGATCGCAGGCCTGCTGAACAACATCGGCCAGGAAGACAAGGCCGCGATTCCGATCCTCAGCCGGCTCCCGATCATCGGCAACATCTTCAAGAGCAAGGCGAACCGTGAGGAGCGCACCGAGCTCATGGTGCTCATCACGCCGCGCCTCGTCCGTCCGTTGAACCCGGATGAGGTGCCCCCGCTGCCGACCATCATCAAGAAAGAAGGCGGCAAGGGTGACACGTCCAGCAGCATCAAGGGTGGCGCGGGCCTGATCGACGGCCCGAGCGATCCAGGTCCGGTCAGACCGGGCCGCCGGTAGTTCCAAGTCGACTCCCCAGCCCCAGCATATGGAGGACATATGACCCGGAGATGGAGAACGGCGGGCGACGATCGGGGAGCCGTGTTGATCCACGTGGCGCTCGGTGTGCTGGCACTGGCGGCGTTCACCACCTTCGTCGCCGACTACGGGTTGATGTGGACCTCGCGGCGGCAGGCGCAGAACTCGGCGGACGCGGGCGCGCTCGCCGGCGCCACCGCGTTTGCCTTCGATGACCCCGGCAACTATGCCGATACGGGGATGGCCAAGCTGAGTGCGTACAACGCGACGCAGACGAACGTCGTCTGGGGCCAGTCGCCGTTCGTCAACATCACGAACCACATCACATTTCCAGTGCTTCCTGCCGCCGACTGCGATCCGGACGGTGACGGGAACAGCAATTGCGTGCGGGTTGAAGTGTTTCGCGATTCAACAAACTCCAACGCGCTCCCGATGCTGTTCGGCCATCTGCTCGGCCTCAGCACACAGAACATCAGAGCAACCGCCACCGCGCTCGTGTTCGCGGCCAACTCGAGTGAATGTCTCAAGCCCTGGGCAGTCGCCGACAAATGGGCAGAGGCGGATGGCACGTGGGACCCGACCGACACATTCGATCCCGCGGCGGGAGATTACTATCACTATCAGGGGGAACTGGGGCCGCACCATCCGGGCACCGGTTTTCAAGTGCCGCCGGCCATTCCGAACGACTACGGGACGGAAATCCAGATCAAGGTGGGCAACCCGGGCGACACCCTCCATCCCAGTTGGTTCCAGCCGGTCGATCTGAGTGGGGCGCCAGATTCCACGTGCACCAGCACGGGAGGCAACTGCTACGAGGAAGCCATTTACAGCTGCGCGGGCGGCACCTGGCATATCGGCGACATGGTACCGAAAGAAACCGGCAACAAGGTCGGCCCGACCAACCACGGCACCGAGATTCTGGTCAACCAGGATCTCAGTGCGGACTGGGATCCGACGAACAAACGGATCATCAACAGCTGCGTCGGCCCCCCGTATACTTGTTCGACGCCTGGCTACACGATCAGCCCGCGTGTCGTGGCCATTCCGATCTTCGACCTCGAGTTGTACATGACGACCGGTGGGCCGGGCGACGGGCGACGTCAGGATCGTGAACATCCTCGGGTTCTTCATCGATCGGTTCGACCATGGCACCGTGACGGGCTATCTGATCAACAAGAAGGAGCTCTACAGGTCGGGTCATGGCGGAGTAGCCGGCCAGGCGTCGTTCCTCAAGCAAATCATGTTGATTCGCTGACGGGACGGCGTGAGCGTGAGTGACTGAGCCGGGACAGAAAAAGAGGGCGTTGTGGCGGTAAGTATCACCGTAGTGGAATCGACGGACCGGCAGTTGACGATGCTGGCCCGTGGAGCTGGACTCATCGTCGCGGGGAGCGTGCCGATCGGCGAGCTCGCCGGCATCGACCGTCAGGGCAAACCGCCCGACGTGCTGTTAGTGGATCTGCGCGGGCGCACGACGCTGCCGTCGGACCTCGCGAACCTCAAGCGCCGCCACCCGCGCATGGGCGTCGTGATCGTCGCGTCCCAGATGGACCCGGCGATGATGCTCGAGGCGATGCGCGCGGGCGTCAGCGAATTCGTCAGCGATCCGGTCGCCGCGCCCGACCTCAAGGCGGCCATCGATCGCGTCGTCGGCCAGCACTCGGCGCCGACGGCGCCCGGACAGATTCTCGCGTTCCTCGGCGCCAAGGGCGGCGTCGGCACGACCACGCTCGCGGTGAACGTGGCCGCCGCGCTCGCGTCCGAGCGGAGCGCGCAGGTCCTCATGGCCGACCTCCACGTCACGGGTCACGGCGATGCGGCCCTGCTCTTCGGCGTTGAGCCGCGCTTCTCGATCGTCGACGCGCTCGAGAACGCGCACCGGCTCGACGAAGCGTTCCTGCGCGGACTCGTGGTCCGCGCCAAACCGGGTGTGGACGTCCTGGCGTCGCCGGATTGGCCGTCGACCAAGCAGCCGGACAGCCGGCACGTCCGCACGCTGATCGAGCGGCTCGCGACGCACTACCCATCGGTCGTGCTCGACGTGCCACGGTCGGACTTCGGACTCTTCGACGCGCTCGAATCGGTGACGGCGGTCATGCTCGTGGTCAACCAGGAGCTGCCCACCGTCCGCCGCGCCGCGCAGCTCGCGGGCCTGCTCCGCCAGCGTCTCGGCAAGGATTGCGTCGCGACGGTGGTGAGCCGGTACGACTCGCGCGCCGAGATCGGCCAGGACGATATCGAACGCGTCGTCGGCCTCCCGGTATGGGGTGTGCTGCCGAGCGACTACCGCCTCGCGCTGTCGGCCGCGAATCAGGGCAAGCCGCTGATCTCGGAAAACCGAAGCCGTCTGGCCAATTCCGTCCGGCAGCTCGCCCGGCGTCTGAGCGGGGCCGAGAGCGGCGACGGCCAACCGGCCCGCCCGGCGGCGCCGGCGAAGTTCGCGACCCGCTTGACGGGGTTGTTCTGAGAGAGGGGACGCGTAGGGGCCGGCTTCAGCCGGCCGGTCAGGCGGGCTGAAGCCCGCCCCTGCGTATAAAGGAAACGATGGACACGACCGTGCACCAGATGAATGCGTCAGGTCTCGACATCCGACACTCCTACTATCAGGAGGTCAAGGCGCGGATCCACACGGCGTTGCTGAACCGGCTGAACCTGGAAAGGCTCGGTCAGATCAAGCGCGAAGACGCCGAGCCCGAGCTACGGGGCGTCATCGCGTCGCTGCTCGAGAAGGAAACGGTCACGACGCCGCTCAGCCTGCTCGAGCGCGACAGCCTCGTCGGCGACGTCCTGAACGAGCTGTTCGGACTCGGACCGCTCGAGGCGATTCTGGTCGACCCGGACGTCTCCGATATCCTGGTCAATCGCTACGATCAGATCTACGTCGAGAAACACGGCAAGCTCGAACCCATCGACGCGGTGTTCAAGGACGACCGCCACCTGATGCGCATCATCGAGCGCATCGTGAGCACGGTCGGCCGCCGCATCGACGAGTCGAGCCCGATGGTCGACGCGCGCCTCCTCGACGGATCGCGTGTCAACGCCATCATTCCGCCGCTCGCGATCGACGGCCCCGTACCTGTCCATCCGGCGGTTCCGCACCGACAAGCTCGGCGCTCAGGACCTGGTGAACACCAAGTCGCTCACCGAACCGATGCTGACGTTCCTCAAAGCGGGCGTCGGCTGCCGGCTGAACGTCGTCATCTCGGGTGGAACGGGCGCGGGCAAGACGACGCTCCTGAACGTGCTGTCAAGCTTCATTCACGATACCGAGCGCGTGATTACGATCGAGGACGCGGCCGAGCTCATGCTGCGGCAGCGCCATGTGATCCGGCTCGAGACGCGGCCGGCCAACATCGAAGGCAAGGGCGCCATCCGGCAGCGCCAGCTCGTGATCAACTCCCTCCGTATGCGGCCCGATCGCATCGTGGTCGGCGAGGTTCGAGGCGAAGAAGCGGTGGACATGCTCCAGGCCATGAACACGGGCCACGACGGGAGCTTGACCACGATCCACGCGAACACGCCGCGCGACGCCCTGTATCGTCTCGACACGATGGTCGCCATGGCGAGCCTGAACCTGCCCGACAAGGCGATCCGTCAGCAGGTCGCGTCGGCCATCAACCTGATCTGCCAGGTCTCGCGTATGGCGGACGGCACCCGCAAAGTCACGAGCATCTCCGAGATCACCGGGATGGAAGGTGACGTCATCACGATGCAGGACATCTTCGTCTTCGAGCGGACCGGCATCAACGACAAGGGCAAGGTCACGGGCCGCTTTCGCGCGACGGGGATCCGGCCGAAGGCCAGCGAACGGCTCGCGGCCTCGGGCATCAAGCTCCCGATGGAGCTCTTCGAGCACGTGGAAAACATCAACTAGTGCCGTTCCAACTTGTTCCGCCAAGAGGCAACGCGCCTGGAATGGCTATTGCAGCTGGAGTGAAGGATCGTGCGCATCGGTGGATTAAGTTGGAACGGCACTAGGACGGACAAATCAGGATAGAACGCTATGCTCATCGCCCTCGGAGTCTTCAGCGTCGTCATGCTCATCATCCTGGGGGCGTACTTTCTCCTCGTCGTCCGGGACGAGAGGAAGCTCCTCGATCGGCTCGCGCCGGCCAACGCCAACAAGCGGACCGGCAAGCTCGGCGTCGTCAAGGCCGAGGACAAGCTCAGCAGCGTCGACGCGTTCGACAAGGTGCTGCGGCGATCCGACAAGTACACGTCACCCGTGCGGATCTTCGTCGAGCAGTCGGGTGTCAAGTTCACGGTCGGGACTTTCCTGCTGGCGATCGCGTGTGTCGCCGCGCTCGGCTTCCTCGTCACGTTCCGGTTCACGTTCAACATCTGGTTCTCGTTGCTGGGCGCCGTGCTCGGCGGCCTGCTGCCCTATCTCTACGTGAAGCGCGCCCGCACCCAGCGGCTCTACAAGTTCGAGGAACAGTTCCCCGAGGCGATCGACCTGGTCGCGCGGGCGCTGCGCGCCGGACACTCGCTGCCGACAGGCCTCAGCATGGTGGCCGAGGAACTGGTCGCGCCGGTAGGCACGGAGTTCCGCACGCTCTACGAAGAGCAGAACTACGGCTTGACGCTGCCGGAAGCGCTCCGCAATTTCGCGATGCGCATACCCGTGCTCGACGCGCGGTTCTTCGTGACCGCCGTGCTGACGCAGCGCGAGGCGGGCGGCAACCTCGCCGAAGTGCTGGACAACCTGGCGGAGGTCATCCGCGCGCGATTCAAGGTCAAGCGCCAGGTCCGGGTCATCTCCGCGCACGGGCGCATCACGGGCTGGGTCCTCGCGGGCCTGCCGCCGTCGGTGGCCGTGGCGTCGTTCATCATCAGCCCCGTCCACATGCAGACCCTGCTGGGCGACCCGCTCGGCGTCAACATGATCATGGCGGCCGCCGTGATGCAGGTGCTGGGCACGCTGATCATCCGCAAGATCGTCGACATCGAGTACCGAGCCATGTCCATAGGATTCCTGGTCACCATCTTCGCGGTGTTCGGCGCCGTCGCGCTTGGCGTCGGCGGACTGATGCAGTTCGTGATGACGCAGACGAACGTGGAACGACGCAAGCTGCATCAGGCCAAGCTCGCGGCCACCACCGGCGTCCTCATCGAGAACAAGTCGCTCGATCCGGAGCAGAGCAAGATCGTCAAGCAGCTCAGCGGGATCGTGCCGCGATCGCCCAAGGAAATGGGCAAACTGCGGCGCAAGTTCGTGCGCGCGGGCTACCACTCGGACACGCCGATCGCGATCTACTCGCTCGGCCAGCTCGTGCTGCCCGCGATTTTCGCCTTCGTGCCTCTCGTGTTCCTGCCGATGTCGCAGTCCTGGATGATCATGATCATCTCGGCCTTGCTGGGCTACCTGATCCCGGGCTTCATCCTCTCGCGGATCACGACCAAGCGGCAGAAGGTCATCACCAACGGTCTGCCCGATCTGCTCGACCTGCTCATCGTCTGTCTCGAAGCGGGATCCTCGCTCGACCAGGCGATCGTCAAGGCGACCGACGAGCTCGAGCTCGCGTACCCGCCGCTCGCGGAAGAATTTCGTATGTTGATTACGGAAACGCGCGCCGGCAAACCGCGCCTCGAAGCGTTCAAGAATCTGGCGTCACGCACGGGCGTCGACGATGTCCGGGCACTGGTCTCGATGCTCGTTCAGACCGATAGATTCGGGACGAGCGTATCGCAAGCGCTCAGAACGCACGCCGAAGTGTCGCGAACGAAGCGGCGGCAGCGGGCTGAGGAGCGGGCCGCCAAGATCGGCGTCAAGTTGGTTTTCCCGCTGGTGTTCCTCCTCTTCCCGGCCTTCTTCACTGTGACGCTGGGACCCGCAGTGGTTCGGTTCGTTCGCGTCCTGTGGGGCGAAGTCGGAGTTGGATAACGAATCGACCGTTCAGTCTTGATCGACCGCGAGGGACCCCGGTGAAGGTGTGGTCCCGCAGGGAGAATGGAGAACGTACATGCAGACGTCGACGATCATCTTGTTCGTGGTGGCGGGCGCGTTCCTCGTGCTGTACCTCATGCGCCGGCGCGGCCGGTTGAACCGCGAGGAATAGCCATGCCCGGGCACCCCTTTCCGGGGGCCCCGGACAACGAGGTGCAACCGTGGCCGCCGGCCAGCAACTGAGGGAGAAGGGTGGATCGTGTCGGGTGTCTGCGGCCGTCAGGGGCAGCGCCGTCGCGGTGCTGGTCTGTTTGCTGACCGGCTGCGCGGCGCGTCAATCCGCAGAGAGCGCCGGGCAGAACGTCCCGGACGCGGCGGCACAAGCCGCCGCGCTGGCACTCGTCCGGCACCCCGGCGGCCGAGGTGAACAAGGCTCCGACGCCGCTGTTTCTCATGCCGGACCGGATCGAGCTCAGCGACCTGACGCTCGCGCGGGCGCTGAAAGCGCTCGACGACGCGCCGACGCCCGATGCGTATCGCCGCGTCGCCATCGAATACCGGCGCCTGAAGGTCTACGACAAGGCGCACGAGTATTTCACGGGGGCCATCAAGCTCGAGCCGAAGAACGCCGCGGCGTTCGACGGACTGGCCCGGACCTGGCGCGACTGGGGACTGCCCCGGCAGGGTCTGTCGCACGCCTACATGGCCGTGCACCTGGCGCCGGATTGGGCCGCGGCGCAGAACACGCTGGGCACCATGCACTATGTGCTCGGCAACGGCGTCGAGGCGCGACGGCGGTTCGAGCGGGCGATCGCGCTCGACGCGAGCGCGGCGTATGCGCTCAACAATTTGTGCTACTTGTCGTTTACCGAGGGAGACGACGCGCGAGCGGTCGCCGAGTGCACCGAGGCGCTGAACCGGCAGCCGACGCTGGTCGCGGCGCGGAACAACCTCGCGCTCGTCCACGCCGCCGCCGGCCGGATCGATCTCAGCGAACGCGAGTTCCTGACGGCGGGCAGCCGCGGCATCGGGTTCTACAACCTCGGGATCGTGCACCTGGCGCGGCGGGAGTATTCCCGTGCCGTCGCGGCGTTCGAAACGGCATTCAAGGAAAGACCCTCGCTCTGGGAGGCGAACGTGCGGGCGCGTGAGGCTCGCACCTTGGCGCGGCCGCTGGGCCCCGATTCGATAAGGAACTGACGTCATGTTCATCACCGACGAGACCGCAGACGAGACATACGACGCCACCGCACTCCCGGCGCCCCGAACGCTGGAGGAATCCGGGCTTCGCCTGGATCTCGTCATTCAGCTCGTCATCAAGGCGCTGCACTTCGCCGGCGAGCTGTCGGGCGTGCACATCGCGGATCGGCTCGGGCTGCCGTTTTCGGTCATCGAGCCGGCCATCGACGCGCTCAAGACGCAGCACCTCTGTGAAATCGTCGGCGGCAGCACGCTCGGTGCGCCGTCGTACCGGTACCGCATCACCCATCTCGGCCGCGAGCGCGCGCACACCTTTCTCGAGATGAGCATGTACACGGGCGTCGCGCCCGTACCCGTCACGCAATATCGCCGGTACATGATGGCGTTCCAGGCCAACAACCCCGGGCTCGTGTCACGCGACCAGGTCAGGGAAGCGTTTTCGCACCTGGTCCTGAGCCAGCGCGTGCTCGATCAGCTCGGCCCGGCGGTCAACGCGCGTCACTCGCTCTTCGTGTACGGCCCGCCTGGAAACGGCAAGACCGTCGTCTCGCAGGCGATCGGCAACCTGCTCTACGGCGAGATCTGGATCCCGCACGCCCTGGACGTGGACGGCCACATCATCCAGATGTTCGACCCGGTCAACCATGAGCCGCTCCCGCCGCCCGAGGACAACATGAGCCTCGAGTCGCAGGAAACACACGACAAGCGCTGGATCTGCTGCCGCCGCCCGCTGGTCACCGTCGGCGGCGAGCTCACGCTCGACTCGCTCGATCTGGCCTACAGTTCGGTCGCCAAGTTCTACCGCGCGCCGATTCAGCTCGTCGCCAACGGCGGCGCGCTCGTCATCGACGACTTCGGCCGGCAGAAGTGCTCGCCGCACGCGCTCCTCAACCGGTGGATCACGCCGCTCGAAAGCCGCGTGGACTTCCTCACGCTCCAATCCGGCCAGAAAGTGGATCTGCCGTTCATGGTGCTCGTCATCTTCGCGACGAACATCAAGCCGGCGGAGCTGGTTGACGAGGCGTTCCTCCGACGTATTCACTACAAGGTCTTCGCGGAGAGCCCGACGACGGACGACTTCACGCAGATTTTCCAGAACGCCTGCCGGGAGCGCGATCTGGAGTTCGATCCCGCACACGTCAGGCATCTGCTCGAGCGCGTGTATCCGGCGAGAGGCATTGAAATCCGGGGATGTCATCCGCGCGATCTGATCGATCAGGCGTTGTCGCTGGCGCTGTATCTGGGCGAGCCTGCCCGGCTGACCGTGGATCTGCTGGAGGCCGCGTGCGCCAGCTACTTCGTGGACGAAACCGCGGGCGTCTCGGCGCAGCAGCACTGATCGGGACCGGACACCTGTCCGTGCAACGCAAGGCTCTCGCGGTTCTCGGCGTTCTCCTGGCGGCGGCCATCTGGTCGGCGGTGCCGACGGGTGCGCGCCCCTTCGACTTCGCTCAGGGCGCGCAGGATCCGCCTCGTCCGACTGCGGCGCAGGACCCGGCTCAAGCGGCCGCGCCAGCCCCGCCGCCGCTTGCCATCCAGATCACCTCCCCGCTCGGCCGGACCGGCATGGCGGGCGCCCTCCGCATCGTCGCCCGCGTGATGACCAAGGACGATGACGCCGTGCTCATCGGGGTGCAGTTCTTCGTTGACGGCCAATTGGTCGGCGAGGATAAGACGGCGCCGTATGCCATCGAATGGACCGACAAAAACCCGTTCGAGGTGGCCGAGATCTCGGTGCAGGTCCAGGACGGGCACGGCAACATTGCGCGCGACAAGATTCTGCTGAAGCCGATCGACGTCAGCCAGTCCACGTCGGTCCAGAGCGTGCTCCTCGAGCCGCAGGTGCTCGACGCCAAGGGCCGGCCGGTGAACGGCCTCAAGCCGGAGAACTTCCGGGTGCTCGAGGACGGTGTGCTGCAGGAGCTGGACGTCGCCAAGCCGGACGCGATGCCCGCGACCTACACGCTGCTCATCGATACGAGCGGCAGCATGCGCCGGCGGATCGAATTCGTCCGCGAAGCGGCCGGCAGACTACCGAAGCTGCTCCGCCCGATCGACACCGTTGTCGTGGCGCCGTTTTCGAAGACGCTCGGCGCGATCACGGGTCCGACGCGCGACGCCGCGACGATCGCGGGCGCGATCGAGGAGATCAAGCCGACGGGCGGTACCGCGATTCTCGACTGCCTCTCGACGGTCGTCGAACAGCTCGACACGTCGGAGGGCCGGCACGCGATCGTCGTCATCACCGACGGCTACGACGAGCACAGCGCGATGAAGTTCGAGCGCGCACTCTCGTCGGTGAAGGCCGCGGGTATTACAGTGTACGTGATCGGGGTCGCCGGCGTGGCCGGCATCTCGCTCGAGGGCGAAGATCTGCTGCGGCACATCGCGGTCGAAAGCGGCGGGCGCGCGTTTTTCCCGTTCCGGGAGGAACAGCTACCGGACGTGCACGCGCAAATCGCCGCGGACGTGCAGATCCGGTACGTGGTGACCTACACGCCGAAGAACCAGAAACTCGACGGCAAGTGGCGGGCGATCACGGTCGAGACGAGCGACCCGACGCACGTGATCAAGGCGCGGAAGGGCTACACGGCTCCCCTGCCGCCGCCGATCAAGCCGTCGATCGAGCTCACGATCCGCGACAGCAACCGGCAGCTGGTGGACGTCGCCGCCGAAGACCTCGTCGTCCTCGAGGACGGCATCGAGCAGAAGGTCGAGGTGTTCCAGGAGGCGGTCGCGCCGGTGTCGATCATCCTCGTGCTCGACGAGAGCGGCAGCATGAAGCGCGCGGCGCCGATGGTCATGGAATCGGCGCGGAAGTTCGTGGAGTCGCTGCCCGAGAAGGACAAGCTCGCGGTCATGTTGTTCTCGGACAAGACGGACATGATCCACGACCTGACGACCATTCGCGTCTGGGCGATGGACGCGATCAAGCGGTATTCGGTCAAAGGCGGCACGGCGCTGTACGACGCGGTCGTCGAGAGTCTGCAGCGGCTGACGCGCGTGGAGGGCCGGCGCGCCGTCGTCGTGCTCACCGACGGCCGCGACGAGAACAACCCCGGCACCGGCCCCGGCAGCGTGCATACGTTTACAGACGTTCTGAACGCGATCCGGGGCGTGGACGCCATGGTCTTCCCTATCGGCTTGGGCAACAACCTCGATCGCGCGTATCTGGAGCGCATGGGCGAGCTCTCGATGGGCGAGGCCTATTTCCCGGCCGACGTGACGGAACTCGACGCCAACTATCGGCGGATTCTCGAGAATCTGCGCCGGCGGTACGTGATCAGCTACACGTCGACGAACGACGACCGCGACGGCGCCTGGCGGAAAGTGGAGATCAAGTCGCTGCGCGACGGCATCGTCGTCGAGAGCCGCGGCGGGTACTTCGCCCCGAACAAGTAGCGACTTCCGATCTCGCGCCGCCACTCGAGCTGTCTGATGGCCGCCGGATACCGCGCGGGCGTGAAGTAGACTACGCCCGAAACCTGCGAGTGCGCGCCTTGTTGCCTCCGTCGTTCGTGGTCGCCCTGGTGGTTCTGGGCGTCGTCGTTTCGGCGAAGGTCGTCCCGGGCGTTTTCATCGTCGACGAAATCAACTATCTGGTCAACGTGCTGGCCCTGCGCAACGGAGGGGTCAGCGTCGCCAACACTGATGGCCTGACGCCCAGCCGCGAGCTCGTCTTCTTCGATCCCTGGCCACCGACCCGCGTCGTGGACTCGACACCGGTCGTTTCGACCGCGCCACCTCTCTATGGGCCGATCGCTCTTCCGTTTTCCTGGTTCGGCTGGCCCGGACTGGTGGCGATCAACGTGGTCAGCTACCTGGCCACGACCGCGCTCGTCTTTCTCTACGCGCGTCGATACTCGAGCGAGCCGTCGACGCCATGGCTGGCCGCTGCGGCGTTCGCCCTTGGTGGCTATGCCATTGAGTACGCCCAGGGCCTCTGGCCACAGGCGCTGAGCTTCGCGCTCTGTACGGGAGGGATTGTCGCCGCGGGCCGTCTGCTCGATGGCGGGCGCCTGTGGTTTGGATCGGTCGCCGGCTTCCTGCTGGCTACCGCGACAGGCATTCGGTACCAGAATACGGTCGTGCTGGCCGCCGTTGCCGTGGGCATCGGTCTCTGGGCGAACCGTCGATGGCACGCGCTGCTGGCCTTCGTGCTGGCCGCCGCGATTCCGCTTGGGACCAGCTCGGCGATCAATCACGCCCGGCTCGACTCGTGGAACCCGATCAGCAAGGGCAAAGGCTACCTGAACGTGCCGCTCTTGCAGAGCCCGGAGAGTTCCGTGCTGGACCCTCTCGTCATGGCCTGGGCGCAGATGATTGACTTCTCGGTGCGACCGCCGCTGATCGGACCTGAGTTCGAGAGCTGGGTTCGATACGATGCCACCACCGGCGCGCATCTGTTGTTGAACACAACCGTGAAGAAGGCCTTTCTGCAGTCCGCGCCGTGGGCAGCGCTGGCGTTCCTCATGGCCGCACTCGTCTGGACGTCGCGAGTCGAGGCGCCGGAGGCGCAGCGGCGCCAGATGCGGCTCCTGTCGCTCACGATGGGGGGAATCGTCGCGACATTCGCGCTGGCCGGCGTTCGGCGCCACGACGGTCTCGCCTTCAACCAGCGGTACCTGCTCGAACTGCTGCCGCTGTCGGCGATCGGTCTCGCCTGGGCGCTCGATGGACTTCGGCTCAGGGCTCGTCCGCTCCTGGCCGGCGCGGCGATCGCGATGCCTGCGCTGATCCTGGTCCTGATGAGCGCGCCCGCCGCCGGTGCACCCGACGTGCCGGGCTGGACGATGCGCATTGCGGTGATTCTGAAAGCGCCGCTTCTTCTTGCGGCCTTGCTCGTCGTCTGCTGGATTCTGGCCAGGATCGGTTATCGGGTCAGGACGCTCGTCGCCGTCGTCGTGGGACTCTGCCTCGGTTGGGGTTTGGCGCTCCACCTGGCCGACGATGTCTTCGCGTCGCACCGCGCGCGTCGGTACAGCCTGGGCCGTACGCAGGCGCTAGCCGGTGTCGTGACGGATCGATCGGTGCTCGTCGCCTGGTGGGGACACAGGGATCCTGCTGCGGCGTTGCTGCTCGATCGCGACGTGGTGATTCTGGATGCGTGGGCAGACGAAGGCAAAGACGCCCCGCGGCTGATTCGCGAGCTGCTGGCACGAGGGCGCCGGGTGCAAGTGCTTGAAGACGGTATCCCTGCGTCCGTGTTGGCTCACGTGACCGCCGGGCTGCAAGTGACGCCGGTCACGAATCAGGGCCTGCGACTCGTGGAGCTTCGATGACCACGACCCATCCCCGGACCGTGGTCGTCTGGCCGGAAGCATGTTGACGACGGCTGGAGAGACAATGGGCTCACGCAACCCCATCTACTGGCTCCGGTTGTTCGGGCGGGCAACAGCCGCGATGCGTTACGCGAACCGGGAACACGTGCCCGGGCTGCAGTTCGCCAACTTTGGGCGGCGCCTCGGCTGGCGAATGATCGGGCGCGCGCCGCGACTGGGCTCCCGGTATCTGCTGACGCCCGTCGACATTCTGCGCCACTTCGAGTTCGAGTTTGCGGGCAGCTGCCTGCCTTCAGGTCCCGGCCGCTGCCTCGACGTGAGCTCGCCGCGCCTGTTCAGTCTGTACGTGGCCGCGAACCATCCCTCGGCACACATTACATTGCTGAACCCGAGTCGGGAGGACCTGGAGGAGACGCGGGCCGCCGTCAGACGGCTGGGCCTGACCAATATTCACGCTCAGCTCAACGAGGCCTCGGCGCTGAGATCGCATCTGGGCGAATACGACGCCCTCTGGTCGCTGTCGGTCGTCGAACACATCGCTGGGGCCTATGAGGATCGCGAAGTGGTCCGGTGGATGTTCGACGCGCTGAAGCCCGGCGGACACCTGATCCTGACGGTCCCGGTGGATCGCCGGTATTGGATCGAGTATCGGGAGATCGACAACTACGGAACACAGGCCCCCATGCAGGACGGCAATTACTTCTTTCAGCGGTTCTACGATGAACGAGCGCTATGCGGCCGGCTGATCGAATCGATCGGTCATGCGCCAGTCCTGACGCGCTGGTTCGGGGAGAAGACCCCGGGACGCTTTCATGCCTATATCGCGCAATGGATGCGGGAAGGGATTGCCGCCACGGTTGATAGTCCTCGAGAAATCGCCGATCACTATCAGCACTTTGACTCCTGGCAGGCCATGCCTGGAGTCGGCGTCGCGGGTTTGCTGTTCGAGAAACCACGTTGAAATCGGTGGACCTCTCGACCCCCGCTGGTCGCGCTCATGATCGGCAACGTCGGGTCCTCTTTCCGCGCTCGCATCCGGGTTCGCGCGCGGCGTCAGCGTCCTGACGTTGTTCATCACCGTACCAGTGGCCCTCGCCCACCTTGGCGAAGAACGGTATGGCGTCTGGGTGATGATCACGTCGCTCACGCTCGGGCTCAGCCTCGTCGATCTGGGACTGGGGAACGGACTGATCAACGCCATCACCGAGGCCCATGGCCGCGACGAGCCCGCACTGGCTCAGCGGTACATCTCGAGCGCGTTCTTTCTGCTGACGGGGATCTCTCTGTCGTTCGGGCTTGTCTTCCTGGTCGTGCAGAGTTTCGTCCCGTGGCCGAAGGTCTTCAACGTCATCACGCCCGCTGCTGCCCGCGAAGCCGGGCCGGCGACGGCGGTGTTCGTCGTCTGTCTGCTCGTCGCCGCGCCGCTCAGCGTGGCGCAGCGGGTGCAGGCGGGCTACCAGCGCGGCTTCGACAATAGTCTCTGGCAGGCAGCGGGCAGCCTGTTTGGACTGGCCGGACTCCTGATTGGCGTTGGGCTCGGGATGAGCCTGCCGTGGATGGTCTTCGCGGTCGCCGGCCTTCCCCTCGTGGCGGCCGCGCTGCAGGCAGGCGTGCTCTTCGGCTGGCGTCATCGTGAGCTTCGGCCGAGCTGGCGGTCGTTCTCGATCTCGGCCGCGGCGAGAATCTTCAAGCTCGGCGGCCTGTTCTTCGTTCTTCAGGTGGCGGCCGCACTCGCGTTTGCATCCGACAACCTGGTCGCGGCGCACGTGCTCGGAGCGGAATTGGTCGCCGAGTACTCGGTCACGATGCAGCTGTTCAGCCTCCCGGCTCTGATTCTGGGGACGCTGTTCATGCCGCTGTGGCCCGCGTACGGCGAGGCGGTGACTCGGGGTGACTTGAACTGGGTCGCACAAACCCTGAAACGATCGCTGCTTCTCGCCGTCGTCGTGGCGGGCCTTCCGTCGGCGGTGCTGGTCATGCTGGGGCAGCCGATCGTTCAATGGTGGGCAGGAAGTTCGATCACGCCTTCGTTCTTCCTCTTGCTGGGACTCGGGATCTGGGCGGTTCTACAGGCGGCAGGAAACGCCGTCGCCATGTTCCTGAACGGGGCAAGTGTTGTCCGTTTGCAGGTCATCTGCGCCTCGCTGCTGGCGCTCGTCGGTCTTGCCGCGAAGATCGCGCTTGCCCGGAGATGGGGTCTGCCCGGCATCGCCTGGGCGACCGTGATCGTCTACGGTGCCGTCGTGGCTGTGCCGTATCTGGTGGCCGTTCCCCGAATTCTTCGTCTGTTGTCGGCGAACCAGCGGTCCTGAGCAGGCCATGGCTGACGGCTTCCGGATCCCCGCCCAGACGTTGCTGAACGGCCTTGGCCACATCGATGCCAAGACCTCTGCCGGCAAACTGAAGCTGCTGGGCTGGCGCGGGTCTGCGGCGCTTGCTGCTGCAGATCTCGGCGATCCGACGGTCGTCTATTCGTTCGAAGGCCAATCGCTACGGCTTCCATTTTCGCACGACCTGCCGCTGATTCGACAGCAGCATCCGCAATACATGACCAACGTCACGCGGGTGGCGCAACAGGTCGCTGTCAAGTACCCGGATGCAGCTGGTGTCGATATCGGCGCCAACGTCGGCGACACCATCATCGCGATCCGGAGGGCGGCGTCCATGCCGCTGCTGGGCATCGAGGGGAACGCGACTTTTTACGAGCTGCTGCAGGCCAACGTCGGCGCGCTCCGCGATGTCGAGCTCGACCAGAGTTTCGTCGGCTATGGCGTCGCCGCGTTGTCGGGCACGCTACGAGCCGATCACGGCACCGCGAGCTTTCGTCTCCTCGGCGTCCCCCGGGCAGGTGATTGTACCGAAGCCGCTCATCGAGATTCTGCGTGCCCATCCGCGCTTCCTGAAGCCCGCTTCCTCAAGATCGACACTGACGGGCTCGATTGCGCGATTCTGAAGGCGGCACTGGATTGGCTCGCGGGTGCGCGACCGGTGATCTACTTCGAGTACGACCCATCCGCCTATGCGCGCTATGACCCGAGCGGGTTCGAGATCTTCGCTAGCCTCTGCCGGGCCGGATACAGCACCGCGCTGATCTGGGACAACCGCGGCGACTATCTGCTGGCCTGCGATCTCAGCGACCGGCGGCTGCTGGAAGATGTGCATCAGTACTTTGCCGGCCGGCAGAGCAAGGTGTATTGCGACATCGCCGTCTTCCATGACGACGACCGCGACGTGATGGACGCGGCGCGCGCGGCAGAGATCGACTTCTTTTCGAGGGCCCGGCGCGCACCGTGAGCATCGCCGTGTATGCCCGCGCGTTGCGGACGAAGCCGACCGGCCGTGGGATGCTTGCGCGCGAGATGGTTCAGGCCCTGCGACGGGTGCGTCCAGACGTCGAGATTCATTTGTTCTCGGGCGAAGACCCTGGGTGGAACGGAGTCTCGTGGAGGCCCGCGACGGGTTCGGGGCTCGCGGGCGAGGCGTGGCGCTCGTTCCGCGGAATCGCCCGGGACATCGCCGGCGTACGACCGGACGCCATCTGGAGCGCGACCCACGTCCTGCCGTACGGCCTGCCAGCGGACCTTCCCAAGATCGTGACTCTCCTCGATGTCGTGTGGCGCGACCATCCGGAAACCATGAGCCCGCGGAACCGGTACGTCTCGGCGTGGCACGAGCGGGGACTCCACCAGGCGGACCGGATTGCGTGCATCTCGGCGTTCACTCGCGGTCGGCTTGCGAACCACTGGCCGGAGCTCGCGGCCAAAGCCGACGTCGTTCATCTCGCCGCCAGCCACACCCCTGCCGCCGGCGTGCCGTCGCCGGACGCGCGGCCGTACGTGTTGAACGTCGATACGCTCGAGCCACGCAAGAATCTTGAAATCCTGGTCAACGCGGTCGGACAACTGCAAGATGTCGACTTCGTGCACTGCGGCTCTGTCGGCTGGGGCATGGCTGCCTGGATCGATCGTGTCCAGTCCGTTCCGGCCGTGTCGTTGCGCGGCTACGTCCCCGATGCGGAGCTGGCGTCGCTCTATCGCGGCGCCATCGCGGCGGTGTTCCCGTCGATTTACGAGGGGTTCCACCTGCCGCCGCTGGACGCCATGAATGCCGGATGCCCGGTCATCGCGTCCGACATTCCGGTCCACCGCGAAGTGCTCGGCGACGCGGCCCTGTTCGTGCCCTGTAACGATGCCGGGGCCTGGGCCGATGCCATCAGACGTCTGAAGAATGACGGTCAGGCCCGTGCGCGGCTGGCGGCGGCCGGCCGCGAGCGGGCGCGGAGCTTCAGCTGGGACCAGTCGGCGCGCGCTCTTCTGGGCGTCATCGAGTCGGCGATGAAGACTAAGGTAGCAGCGGGATAGGTCCGACAACACAGACAGGCCGTTGTGCGGCCCTCGAGAGGAATCTGACGTCATGGATCTCGCGCGCAAGCGAATCGTCGTCACCGGTGGGGCTGGTTTCCTGGGCTCGTTCGTCGTCGAGGCCCTCCAGCGGCGCGGGGTGCCGGCGGACCAGATCGTGGTGCCCCGATCTGATGTGTGCGACCTGCGGCAGATGGATCAGGCCGCGAAACTGGTCGCCGACGCGAACGTCGTGATCCATCTGGCGGCGGTCGTCGGCGGCATCGGCTTCAACCAGATGATCCCCGGCCAAATGTTCTACGACAACGTCGTGATGGGCGCGCAGCTGCTCGAGGCGGCCCGCCGCGCCGGAGTCGAGAAGCTCGTGGCGATTGGCACCGTTTGCGCGTACCCCAAACACACGCCGGTGCCGTTCAAGGAGTCCGACCTCTGGAACGGCTACCCCGAAGAAACGAACGCGCCGTACGGGATCGCCAAGAAGATGCTGCTGGTCCAGGGCCAGGCATACCGCCAGCAGTACGGGTTCAACGTGATTCATCTCGTGCCGGTGAACCTGTATGGCCCCCGGGACCATTTCGAACCCGACCGGTCGCACGTGATTCCCGCGCTCATCAAGAAAGTGGCGGATGCCATGGACGAAGGCCACGGCCACATCGACGTCTGGGGAACCGGCAGCGCGTCGAGGGAGTTCCTCTACGTGAAGGACGCCGCTGATGCGATCGTTCTCGGCACGGAACGTTACGACGCCCCGGAACCCGTCAACATCGGAGCCGGACGGGAAATCACGATCAGGAACCTCGTGGAAACCATTACGCGTGAGATGGGTTTCCGTGGTGAGATTCGGTGGGACGCCACGAAGCCGGATGGCCAGCCGCGGCGCATGCTGGACACATCTCGGGCCTACCAGGTGTTCGGCTTCAAGGCGCGCACGTCGTTCGAAGAGGGTTTGAAAGAGACTATCGAGTGGTATCGCTCTCAAACCGCCGGAGTTTCGTCGCCTGCAAGAACGCGTTGAGAACGAACAGCGGATTCAAGACGAGATACCGGTACGCGAGTCGCCGGGGCTCCTGCGCCAGCCTGAACGACCATTCGAGTCCGCTCCGCTGCATCCAACGCGGTGCCTGACGCAGGACGCCGGCGTGGAAGTCGAACGCGGCGCCGATGGCGATGAGCACCGGCGCCTCGAGAAGCGGACGGTGATCGGCTACCCAGAGATCCTGCTTGGGCGTGCCCAGGCCAATCCACACGACGTCCGGATTGGCGGCATCGATGGTGTCGAGCACCGCACGGTCCTCTATCGCTCCAACCTTTCGAAACGGCGGGGAGTGGATGCCGGCGATCTGAAGGGCGGGAAAGCGGCGCTGAAGCTGCTCGGCCAGGCGTTTCGCGATCCCGGGCGCGCCGCCGTAAAAGAAATGACGATGGCCGGTCGCTTCGCTGCGCTCGCAGAGCGCCAGCATCAGGTCCGGCCCATAGACGCGGGCCACGCTCCGGAAGCCATGCAGCCGGCTCAGCCAGACGAGCGGCATGCCGTCTGGGGTCGAGAGCCCGCTGTTGTTGACGACCTGTTTCAGCCGGGCGTGCTGCTGGCATTCCATGATCGTGTGCACATTGCACACGTTCACGTACTGCCGCTCCCGGCGCCCGATCCAGCTTTCGATCTCGCCGACCGCCTGTGCCGGGTTGATCGCGCTGATGCGAACGCCCAGGATGTCGACCCGGGGAAGCGGACTCATCGTCCGATTATCGAACCGCCAACCCGGAAGCTGTATTCGCGTCCGGCCTGACGGCGTCCGTCAGGCCGCCGAAGCAGGCTTCCTAATCGAGCAGGACGGCTCGCCGCGCCGGCTGGCGCCGCATGAGCCCATCGGCTGGCGGCGTCGAGAGGCTGACCAGCGGACTGGGTGCCGAAATGGCATACGCCTCGATTTCGGTCAGGCGGCTATGAGAGCTCGAACCGCTCGTGATATGGACCCGGATCTTCGACGTCGTCACCGGAGCGAAGACGAACTTGCGCCAGACCAGGGTGTTGCCGGTCACGGTTCCACCGGGGACCGTCTGCCAGGCCGAACCGGTCCAGTACTGCACGGTAAAGTCGCGGACGCCGTACAAGCTGAACGTCATCGTCGGCGTCGGCTCGATCGGCGCCTGGTAGTTGTTCTGCACGGTGAAGACGTCGATCTCGTCGATCGTCTGGACGCTGCTGAACTGCACTTCCACCCAGTCCGGCCAGGCGTTCGCGGTGCCGTCGTTCCAGCCGCCGTTAGTGCCCCAGCCCTGACCCTTCCTGTCGCCGTTGATCGTTCCACTCGGGCCGTAGTTCGCGTTGTAGGACGAGGACGCCGTCGCCACGCCGCCGTTGGCGGAGGCGGCGACGTTCACGCGCGCCGCCGGGGGCGCCACGGTGATCGAGACAGCGCTCGACGTTTGGGTTGCGCCGTCGTCGTCGGTGGCAACCGCGGTCAACGCGTACGTGCCCGCCGCGACATTCGTCCATGCGAACGTGTACGGCGCCGGGCCCGTCGTATCGGTTCCGACCAGCGTGCCGTTGGCGTAGAAGTCGACCTTGGCGATCGTGCCGTCGCTGTCCGCAGCCGTCGCCTCCAGCGTGATGCTCGCCGGCGCGACAAATGTGGCGCCCTGCGCTGGGCTCGTCAAGGCGACGCTCGGTAGTGCGTTGCCGGACGGAACGCCATACGCTTCGACTTCCGCCAGGCGGCTGTGCGCGCCCTGTCCCTGAGTGACGTGAACCCGGATCCTGGAGGTCGTCAGGGGGCTGAAGGTGAACCGACGCCAGACCAGCGTGTTGCCCGTGACGACTCCGCCCGGAACGGTCTGCCAGGACGTGCCGGTCCAATGCTGCACCGTGAAGTCGCGTACTCCATACAGCGTGAACGCCATCGTTGGCGTGGGGTCGGTCGGCGCCTGGTAGTTGTCCTGCACCGTGAAGACGTCGATCTCGTCAATCGTCTGCGTGCCGTTGAACTGCACCTCCAGCCAATCGGGCCAACCGTTCGCCGTGCCGTCGTTCCACCCGCCATTGCTTCCCCAGCCCTGGCCTTTCCGGTCGCCGTTGATGGTGCCGCTCGCACCGTAGCTGGCGCTGTAGACGGACGAAGACGTCGCGACGGCCCCGTTGGTGGCAAGGGCGAGATTCACCCGTCCGGGTGGTGGTGTCACAGCAATCGTCACCGAATTGGACAGCTTCGTCGCGCCCACGGTGTCGGTCGCCACGGCCGTCAGCAGATAGCTGCCAGTCGGGACATTCGTCCAGGCGAACGTGTAGGGATTCGGGCCCGTCGTGTCGGTTCCGACCAGCGCGCCATCGGCGTAGAAATCCACCTTGGCGATCCCGTCCGAGTCAGTGGCCGTGGCCTCGAACGAGACAGTGGCCAGCGCCGCAAACGAGGCGCCATCGGCTGGACTCGTCAAGGTCACGGCAGGCGGGCTGGCGCCGCTCGGAGTGACAGCGTAGGCTTCGACCTCAGTGAGTCGGCTGTGCGAGCCGAGGGCGTTGGTGATGTGAACGCGAATCCGGCTCGTTGTTACCGGGGCGAAGCTGAACTGGCGCCAGACCAGGGTGTTGGCCGTCACCGCCCCGCCCGGCACTGTCTGCCATGCCGCGCCAGTCCAATACTGCACCGTAAAATCACGCACGCCGTACAGCTTGAACGTCATCACCGGCGTCGGGTCGCTGGGCGCCTGGTAATTGTCCTGCACTGAGAAGACGTCGATCTCGTCGATCGTCTGAGTGCCGTTGAACTGCACCTCCAGCCAGTCGGGCCACGCGCCCGCCGTCCCATCGTTCCAGCCGCCGTCGTTGCCCCAGCCCTGTCCGTTGCGATCGCCGTTGATGGTCCCGTTCGCTCCGTAGCTGGCGTTATAGACCGATGACACCGTCGCCACGGCCCCGTTGGCGGCGAGCGCCACGTTAATCCGGCCGGGCGGGGGCGTCACCCCGATCGTCACGGCACTCGAGGTCCGGGATGCTCCGGCGTTGTCGGTCGCCACTGCGGTCAGCGAGTAGCTCCCGGTCGCGACACCCGGCCACACGGCCGTGTACGGGCCGGGCCCGGTCGTGTCGGTGCCCACCAGCAGACCGTTGGCGTAAAAGTCCACCTTGGCGATTGTACCGTCGCTGTCGGTCGCCGTCGCGGCGAGCGCGACGCTTGCGGGGGCCACGAAGGGCGTGCCCGCTGCCGGACTCGTCAGCGCGACGCTCGGGGGCGCGTTGCCGCCGAGGGCAATCGCGTTGAGAAGATTCAACCGGCCACCGGATGACACCGAACTGCCCCACTGCGCCAGTACGTCGACGCTCGTCATCAGACGGGCCTTCAATTGGTCGACCGACAGGCTCGAGTCGTTGGCGACCAGGAGGGCCGCCGCTCCGGCCACCATGGGCGCGGCCATGCTCGTGCCATCCGCGAATCCGTACGAACCTGGAACGGTGGTGAAGATGAACACGCCCGGTGCGGCCAGGTGGACCGAGGTCGCTCCATAGTTGCTGAAGCCCGCCCGGTTGTCCGACTGATCCGACGCGGCCACCGAAATGATGCTCGGCGACGCGAAGCAGGCCGGGTCGAACGGCAGGACGTCGTTGTCCGTGCCGTCGTTGCCGGCCGCGAACACGTTCAGAATCCCCGCGGACCCGGCCGCGTCGATCGCATCCTTCAAGGCCAGCGCCGGCGGATCCTCCCGTGGGCTGCCCCAGCTGTTGTTGCTGACGCGAATGTTGACGCCACGCTGTTTGAGCGCGACGATGTAATTGAAGCACTCGATCGCGTCGGCGTCCGTGCCGCTGCCGGTGTTGTCGACGAACTTGCAGGTCAGGATCTTCGTGTTCCAGCTCACGCCCACGCCGCCGGTGCTGTTGTTCCCGACTGCGGACATGATGCCCGCGGTCTGCGTGCCGTGACCCTGATCGTCCATCGGATCGGTGTCGCCGTTCACCGCGTCGATCCCGTAGACGTCGTCCACGTATCCGTTGTTGTCGTCGTCGACGCCGTTGTCGGCGATCTCGCCTGGGTTGTGCCACATGTTGGCCGCGAGATCGGGGTGCGTGTAGTCCACGCCCGTATCGATGCTGGCCACGACCACGCCGGGATCGCCAGTGGTATAGGTCTCCCAGACTTCCGGCGCCTGGATCTTCACAGGTCCCCACTGAAAGCCGATGCTCCAGAACGGATCGTTCGGCGGCGCGATCAGGGCGCGGCGGATGTAGTTGGGTTGCGCCAGCGCGACTTCGGGCATCGCGCGGAACGAGGCGAGCGCAGCGTCAACACCCTGACCGCCGCGGAGCCGGACGCGGTGCAGGCCCACCGCGTCGAACCGGCGAATCAGCCCTGCGGCGCGGGCGGCGATGATGGCGCTGCGCTGCGTGGCCGTCGTGTTCGGCCGGAACTTCACGATGATTTCGCCGTCGACGAACTGACCGCTGGCGGATCTTGCCTGCTTCCCCTGCGTCGTCACCAACGACAGGGCGAGACACACGAGTACCGCGCCACACAGCCGTCCCCTCATGTTCCAACCCCCCGTTTAGTGGGACGCGTAGTTTACGCTGGTTGCAGCCCACCTTTGCGGGAAGTTCACTGACATTTTCGCGGGCAGGCGAAGTACAAATCCGTATCACGATTGCGTCATCGAGGCGTCACGTCTGCTAACCCTTCGTGCCGTTGGCGACGATATCGTCAGTGACGCCGGCCATGTTGTTACCGAATCCCATCGTGCCTCCTCAACCGATGGTCCGGAGCGGCGCCGGTACCCGGTGGATCAGCCGCGTCGCGCGCTGGTTCCTGCTTGCGGCCGCCGACGTCGCGGCGTTGTTCCTCTCAGCGTCGCTCGCCTATCTGCTCTGGGCGCTCCCGATGAGAGAACAATCGCCGGGTCTGTATCTCCAGCTCGCTCCCCTCGTCTTGCTGTTTGTCCTGGGTTACGCGCAAGCCGGGCTCTATCCGGGTTTCGGCCTGGGTCCGGTGGAAACGCTGCGGCGCGTGTCGTACGTCACGGCATTCGGCTTTCTCCTGCTCGCGGCCTTCTCGTTTGCATTGAAGGTTCCTGCGCTGTACTCGCGTGTCACCTTCACCATCGCATTCGCGTCAAGTCTTTTGATCGTGCCGCTCAGCCGCGTCCTGATCCTCCACGTTGCGCGCCGATGGTCATGGTGGAGTGAGCCGGTCGTCGTGATTGGAACGGGCCCGCGCGCGGCTCGAGCCATCCGCAGCATTCAGCAGGCCGATCACCTCGGCTATCGAGCGGTCGCGGTTCTCGCGGTGCGTCCAGAGGGGATGAGCGGCGAGACCGCCGGTGTGCCCGTGCTGGGAGGCCTCGACCGCACTCCGGCCGTGGCCGCGCAAGGGATTCGTGTGGCGTTTCTCGAAACGGACCACGTCCAGGACCGGGCGGTGGTGGATCGGCTGCAGCGCCATTTTCGCCATGTCGTCCTGCTCCGCGAATACGAGGACCTTCCGGTCGAGGGCCTTCAGATCCGCAACCTGGGCACGGTGGTGGGCATCGAATACACGAACAACCTGCTGCTGCACGGCAACCGCGTCGTCAAGCGAGCGCTCGATCTGCTGCTCGCCTGTCTCGCGCTCCTCGTCGCGACGCCTGTCATTTTTCTTGCGGCGCTCATCGTCAAGCTGATCGACCGCGGACCGGCATTCTTTTTCCAGGATCGGATTGGACTCGACGGGCACCGTGTCGAGGTGCCGAAGATCAGAACGATGAGACTCGACGCCGAGCGGCGCCTCGAGGAATACCTGAGTGCGAATCCAGGGCTGCGTCAGGAGTGGCACGAGCGCTACAAGCTCAGGCGCGACCCCCGGCTGCTTCCGATCGCCGGCCGGCTGTTCCGGCGATTCAGCATCGACGAGTTGCCTCAGCTCTGGGCCGTGGTGGTTGGGGACATGAGTCTCGTCGGCCCGCGGCCTTTCCCCGATTATCACCTCGAGCGATTCACACCAGAGTTTCGTGAGCTTCGCGAGCGCGTCCGGCCCGGCATCACCGGTCTGTGGCAGATCATGGTTCGAAGCGAAGGCGGCATCGAGGAGCAGCGGGCCTACGACAGTTACTACATTCGCAACTGGTCGGTTTGGCTTGATCTGTATGTCCTGAGCCGAACGGTCGCCGCCGTGCTCAGCGGGCGGGGGGCGTACTGAGTCTCCCGAAACCAACGAGGACGAACGCCCAGAGAGAGACAGTCGACCACCAATAGATCGATCCGATCGTTAGCGTCGCGAGCGCGCTTGTTTTCCACATGATCGTATATGCGAGCGGGCAAACGAGACCAGGCAGCGCGAGCGCAACGAACAGTTTGCTGGAGGGCCTGGCTCGATGCCGATGTGACCGCCACAGCCCGAGCAGCGGACCCGCTGCGAACCAGAGGTAGTAGACCCAACCAAGGGGCGAGATGAGCTGTGCGGTCAGCAGCAGGGCGGCAAAGGCTCGATCGATCGACGTGTCACGCGCCAGGGAGAGCAGCAACCCGAGTACGGCCGCGGCCGAGAGCACCAATGCTGACGGCCTGACGAAGGCGGGCCAATCTGCGACCGGAGTGAACAGCGGACTCGCGCTGAAACTCCTGCCCAGGAAACCGGTTATCGATCCGTTCATTGGCGGCCACCACCACTCAACGGCGGACAGTGCGCCGAGCCAACTCGCGTACGCGCCAGGGCCAAACACCAGAAGCCCAGCCAGTGCGCACACACCACCCGCGAGGGTCATCACCGACCATGGCCTCAGCTTTCTGGTCACCAGGAGATACACCCAGAACACGCCCAGGAAGGGCTTGATACTGGCGGCGACGCCGAGGAGCCAACCAACTCTGGTCCAGTTGCCGTTCCGTGCGGCAATCCAGGCCAACGTAATTGGCAGCATCAACAAGAAGGTCAACTGGCCGGTGACCACATTCGTTGCAGTGGCCGAGCAGATCACGACCGCGAACACCACCCAGACCACACGTGCCGCCGTCCAGTGCCAGTCGAGTTCACGAGCGATTGCGCGCGCGGCGAAAAGCAGCGCGAGAAGGTTAGCAAAACACCAAATCGAGATTGCCCACACCGGCGGCAGCAGCGCAAGCGGGAGAACCAGGAGGTGGAAATGCGGCGGATTCATGTTCAGAAACTGCCGCGACTCGTACCTGGTGACTGGAATCTCCGTGGCCGGGCTCGGGCCATACATGTCCTTCCCCTGCAGGAACAACTGGGCCGAGTAGTAGAACTTGCCAAAGTCGTTCATGTGGAGGTGTGTGTACATGACGCGGCCGAGGGAGCTGTAGTAGACAAGCGTCAGACACAGGCCGGTGACAACCGCGACGCTGACACCGGCCCGAATGACGTCGCCCGCGAGCGCGACTCGGCGCGGTGACCGCAGTACGGCAAGCAAGGCCTGATTCGAGATCATGGATGTCTGCGAGGCGTCAGCGCGGCGAGCGCGGACTGCGCCTTCGCGTGGGCTGGATCGAGGCGGAGCGCTTCGCGGAAACACCGCGCCGCCTGTTCGGCCCGGCCGGTCCCTGCTAGCAACTCTCCCAGGCTGACGTGGGCGTCCGTGTAGCGCGGCTTCAGACGGATCGCCTCACGCAAATGCGCTTCCGCGTCGAGGCTGCGGCCCTGCTGCATGAGTGCACGGCCAAGATTGTGATGCGCGGGGGCGAATGTCGGCTCGAGGCGCAGCGCCTCGCGGTAGTGGCCGGCGGCCTCTTCAGTCGCGCCATGGCGCCACAGCGCGAGACCCAGGTTGTTGTGAGCCGCGACGAACCCCGGCGCGAGCCGCAACGCCGTCCGATAGTGCGACACGGCCGATGCGTCGTCCCCGCGTTTCGCAACAAGGTTGCCGATCGTATTGTGCGCCTCGGGGAATTCCGGAAAGAGTCGAAGCGTCTCCTCCAGCTCGGCGAGCGCCTCGTCCGTTCGGCCCTGCGCCGAGAGCACGACGCCCAGGTTGTGGTGCGCCATGTAGTTTCCGGTCGTGACCGCCAGCGCCCGGCGCCACATCGTTTCGCTGTCTCGCCAGGTCCGGACGTACGCGTGAGCCATCCAAGCGTAAACAACGACAACGGCGGCGGCCGCGATTGGCAGCACCGAGGTCCGAACGCGCGGGGATCGCGCGAGAGCGGGAATGCCCCACGCCACGACCAGCGAGAGCCCGATGTGCGGCACGTACACGAAGCGGTCTGCCCGTGACTGCATGCCGGCTTGCACGAGCCCGATGACCGGAAACACCGTGATGAGATACCAGAGCCATCCGACCGCCAGATACGGAGATCGCCGGGCGCCCCTGAGAACGGCCCAGCTGATCGCCGCAAGCACGCCGACGGCGCCGATCACCTGCCAGGCGCGGACCGGCACGCTCGGGTAGAACACGGCGAGGTTCACAGGCCATATCAGCATGCCGAGGTAGGCCACGTACGACACGAGCGCGTTGCCGATGCGCTGACTGAGCGGAAACAGGTCGAGGCTCTTCACGGCGCCGCCGGCATCCTGCGCCCAGACCGTCACGACCGCGGCCAGGATTGACAGGATGAGGAACGGGGCTTTTTCGAGCAGCAGCGACGCCAGTCGCCGCCGCGTGAACGTGTCGAACGTCAGCCTGCGCAGCGGCCAGACATCGAGCAGGCACAGGACGAGCGGCAGCGTCAGCACCATCGGCTTGGCCAGCAGACCCAGCGCGAACACGACCACGACGGCCAGGTATGACCCGCGGCTCGGCTTCTTCACGTAATCGACGTAGAGCCAGAGGGCGAGCATCCAGCAGAGCGTGCTGAGCACGTCTTTGCGTTCGGCCACCCACGCCACCGACTCGACTCGTAGTGGATGGATCGCAAAGATCGCTGCGACAAAGAATGCGCGTCCGCCGAGGCCCGTCATGCGCGTCACGACCCCGAAGAGCAGGAGCGTGCTCAAGGTGTGCATCAGAACGTTGACGAGGAGGTGCGGGCCCGGCTTCAGCCCGAACAGCTCGATGTCGACCATGTGCGACAGCCATGTCAGCGGGTGCCAATACCCCGCCTGGATCATCGTGAAGGCGCGTACCACGCCCGACCACGTGAGACCGTCAGCGACGATCGGATTGTCCAAGACGTACAGGGGATCGTCGAAGTTCACGAAGTCGTGCCACCAGACCGGTGCGAACACGAGAATCGTGAGAATGACGAGGATCGGGACGGGCCTCACCCTGTGAAAAACGCCGAGCTGTCCCTCGCTCACTGTGACAATCGCAGATGCAGGAGGCTCGGAACGACGTCGAACCGGGTCGCGTAACGGCCCGGCTGTTCGCCGCGCTGTTCGATTCGGCGCTCCGCGATGTTGCCGAGGAAATGGCCGGCGGGTCCGAGGTACGGCACCTTCTCGGGATCGAGCCCGATGATGCGCGCGCACGTCGCATCGACCGCCGGCAGGTCGGAGCCCATGGCCACGAAGCCCAGCGCGCGCGGCTTGCCCATGATCGGACCGTCGCCCTCCATCGCCGTGATGGCGTCCACGACGGTCAGGTGAGGCCGGACCGTCGCCGTCAGATCCAGGATCGACGACGGAATGCCGCGCATGTGCAGAATGTTCTTCGGCCAGCCGTACACCGCGCCGGGGACCACGCCGAACAGATTCTTCATACTGCACGTCATCCCGGCCCAGTGATGCGTCTTGAGCTTCGGCAGGGAGATGATGAAATCCGATTTGAGCAGCTCGACCGGGAGCGCCAGCTCCCGAAGACCCGTGAACCAGCTCTTGAGCGGCACCAGACTGACGTCGTCGTGGTTCAGATCGATGAACTTCAGCTTGTGATCTTTCAGCTGGTCGTACAGCCCGGTGGTCGCGAGCAGGTACTCGATGTCGCGCCGGTGCCCCGGACCCTCGCCGACGACCACCTCGGCGGCCCCCGCGCGCCGGCAGGCGATCGCCGTCCCGGCGACCACGTGCGGGTGCGTGTTGATGGCCGTCCCGGGCTCGTATTCGACCATGTTCGGCTTCAGGAATACGCGGCGCCCGGCGACGTTGACGCCGAGCTCCTTGAAGCCGCGGAAGATCACGTCTGCCAATTCGATCGAATAGCTGGTCGCGGCGAACAACCCGACGACTGAACGGGACGGAAGGCGGAACGCGGCCTCGTCGAACGGCGGCGGCTCGCGGCGGCAGGCCCCGGCAACGACCGCGGCGCCGACAGCCGCAAGAAACCCGCGCCGCGTCGGACCGCGGTCGCCGGACCGCAGCGCCCGGGCGTCCCGCTCCCCCGTCGGAGCCGGCTCAGAGTGTGAACGCGGCCATTCCATGACGAGTTCCCGCCAGCGCGTACAGGCTGCTGGAAAGCGCGACCGTGCTGCCCAGCGCCCGCGAGAGATCGAGCCTGGTGAGAAGATCCTGTTCGAAGGACTCGGCGTTCACGCCGAAGACGCGCAGGCACACCAGAGCAAGCGCGAGCGCCGGCGCGGAGCGCTCGGTCCCGATGTCCTTCTGGAGAAAGTGGAGACTCCTGGTGACGACCGGATCGTCACGTCGATCCTGCATCGCGAGCAAGCCGAGCGCCGTCGTCGGGACGTACGCCCAGAGCTCCTGGCCGTAGACGTTCGACCCGCCGTAGTTCCAGCCGCCGGTCTTGCACGCGCGATCGACCAGCATCCGCTCGCCGACCTCAATGCGCTCGTTCGCCTCAGGGTTGGATGCGGACGGCTGAACCTGCCTGAGCTTCTTCAGCAGCAGCAGACACCAGGACGTCGGCTCGACCCAACTGAACGTCTGATCGATCCACGGCCAGGCCTGCAGGCTGTTGTCCTGCCGGAGCTGGGTCGCCTGCTCCAGTCGCACGCCCCTCGCGCGCAGGAGCTGTGCGGCGACGGGCGCCGCGAGCGAGAGGCCGTCGGGATGCTGCAGCAGCGTCAACGCGGCGAACGCGTTGAACGCGTAGTTGATGGGCGCACCGGTGGCGTCCACGAGCCAGCCCGCGTCGCGAGGCCACTTCTGAAGCGGACTGATATCGAGCGGGGCGCGCGCCTCCCGCGCCAGCGCCAGGAGCGCCCAGCAGGTCGGCTCGAGGCGGCTCGATTTACCCGGGTAATAGCCCCAGCCGCCATCGGCGTTCCGAAGCCGCAGGAGGGCCTCACGGAGCCCCAAGACGGTCTTTCCGCGGTCCGTCCGCGCCTGAGTCTCGGCCGAGGCCATCGAGGACATGACGATGCTTTCAATTTATCGGATTACGGGGCGTCCCGCAGAAGTGGCAGGGCGCTCGGTACTTCAGCGTCAGTTCCAGTACTTGAGCGGCAGTTCCAGTACCTCCAGCGTCAGCCCCGTACTTCAGCGACAGCGCTCTTGACAATCTCCATGTATTTCCTCTTTCGTCGCAGGAATTCCGATTCGTTGTAGATCTCCGCGAACAGAAACCTCATCCCCTGTTCGAGCTCAGCGACAGACATCTGTTTCGGCCGGTAGTTGACGTCGAACAACGTGCAGCGGTCCCAGAAGCGTTCCTGGAGGAGCCGGCCTTCGCGGGCGAGGCGGTGGTAGAGCGGCGTGCCCGGAAAGGGCGTCTGGACGGTGATCTGGACTTCGAGAAGGCCGGAGGCCCGCACGAAATCGCGGACGGTCTCGAACACATCGGGTGTGTGATTGTCGAGGCCGAGGATGAAGCAGCCGTTCACGGTAACGCCACGCGATTGAATACGGTCGATCGCCTCGAGATAACGTGGCGCGCGCGTCTTCTTCCAGTTGCGCGGGTCCATGCCGTCGAGCGAGCCGGCGTCCGGGCTCTCGAGCCCGATCAACAGCTGGCGGCAGCCGCTCGCCGCGAGCAGGTCCAGAAGCTCCTCATCGTCGGCGATCGAGATGTCGGTTTCCGTGAACCATCGGATGTCGAGCGGTGCGATGGCGCGCACAAGCGCCTTCCCCCACTTCTTGTTGACGAACGTGTTGTCGTCGGCCAGCTCGAAGAATGGCTGGCGTGTCGTCTCGCGCGCCGCACGGATCTCGCACACCACGTTGTCGATCGGCTTCTGCTGGTAGCTCGAGGTAATGCGCAGGCTCGCGGCGCAGAACTCGCAGTTGAGCGGACAGCCCCGCGACGTCTGCACCGTGATGCGGTTGTACGGGCGGCCCGCCAGGAGATCGAACCGCGGGCGGGCGTAATAGCGAACGTCGAACACCCCGGCCCGCAGGCCCTCATAGCGAGGCTTCAGCCGGCCGGCGTGCGCGTCCTCAACGACCTGCGGCCAGATGCCTTCGGCGCCATACAACACCACGCTGTCGGCGTGCCGCGCAGCCTCGTCCGGCATCAGCGACACGTGAAGACCTCCCAGGACGACGGTCACGCCAGCGGCGCGGTACCGGTCTGCGAGGGCGTAGGCCTCGTCGATCTGCGCCGTAAACGACGAGATGCCGACGAGATCGAAAGGCTCGAGGGCGTGGTCGGCCTTGAGGTCGGCGATTTCGCGATACGCCACCTCATGTTCTGGCGGCGTCAGTCCCGCGACCGTCAGAAGACCGAGACTCGGTAAGGAAGCGATGACTTTCCCGCGGCTCACAAACTGCGGCAGCGTCAGCCCGAGACGGGCCAGCTCCTCGTTGCGAACGCGCACGCCGCTCATGGCGATGAGACCGATACGCATGGGGATCCTCACGAACTTCGAACGTCGAAGTTCGAACGTCGAACGTTTTCGACCGCGCGCTCAATCCTCCCAATCGTGCGAAGCGTGATCAGCAACTCGTCCGGGAGCCGGACCTCGCAGCGTTTCTCGACGCCCGCGAGGATCTGCAGACCCTGCAGGCTGTCCATCCCCAGATGCTCGACGAGATCGTCGTCGGATCCGAGGGCCGAGACGTCCTGCCGCGAAACGCGGCTGATGACGTCGCGAACGGTGGCTTCGACGGCAGTCATGACTACGCTCGTGTGAGTCCGACCGGGGACGGCCGGTTCTTCAGTAAACCGGCAGCGACCGATGCTCCAAGCTCGCGGCGCTTGAGCTTCCCGAGCAACGTTCTCGGCAGCGCTTCGTTCCGACGAACGATGACCATCACGCGGTATCGGGTGGGGGCGGCCGCGCGGAGATCGCTGAACTCGCGATCGAGCAGCTCGTCGCTGAGATCAGGATCGCGCGGCACGACAACGAGCGCGGGTGTGTCATTCCCGTCGGGGCCGGGCAACGGGACGATGCAGTGATCGGCGAACGCCTTGCTCGCGTAGTACGGCTCGACTTCCTCTGGGTGAAGTGTGTCGCCAGCCGTTGTCACCATCACTTCCTTGATTCGGCCCGCGATGAACAGGTAGCCGCTTGCATCGACCCGGCCGCGGTCGCCGGTTCGCAGCCAGCCGGTGCCGACGGCGGCTGACGTGGCCGCCACATCCCCGAAGTAGCCGCGCATAATGCCTGCGCTGTGCACGAGGACTTCTCCGCCCGCGTCAATACGCACCTCGACGCCCGGAAGAGGCCGGCCAACGGAACCGGACGGACAATCGGACGCCCAGCCGAGGCTGACGAGCGGCCCCGCTTCGGTCAACCCGTATCCAACGTCCATGCTGATCCCGAGCAGGGCGAGCGTTTCGGACCAGCCTGGGCTGACCGCCGCACCACCGAGTCCAACGGCGAGCAAGCTTTCCCCGATGCAGGTCCGGACGGCGCGCGTGACCCGATCTCGCTCACTCGCGGTGTACTGCCTCAGCTTCATGGCGATGCTCACCGCGCTCGCGTGCTGGCACATCGGCCTGACGATGCCTCGGTCGATCACGCTGCCCAGGACGTCGCGACAGATGGCCTCGAGGAGCGCCGGCACGACGAGGATGCGGGTGACGTCGTGGTCGCGCATCGCCTCGACGAGCCGGTTCGGCAGGAGCGCGTCCGCATAGACAATGCGGCCGCCGACGACGAGCGGGGCGAGCTGACCCACGACGAGCTCGAAGAGATGCGCCGGCGGCAACATGGACAACATCGTTTCCGGTGCGGGACTCTGCCGGGCCGCCAACAGCGCGCGAAGGTTGGCGATGATGGTGGCGTGCGTATGCTCCACCGCCCGGGGTCGGGACGTGCTTCCGGAGGTGAACGCGAGCAGCGCAAGCCGATCAGCCGCGTGTGACGGCGAATGGGATCGCTCTTCGAGCCCGGCGACAGGTCTGCCCAGGGAAGAGCCTTCGGCCAGGAGCTCCGTCATGGTGACGCAGGCCACGTGTCCGAGCGCGCCAGTGAGCCCCCGCTGATTCGAACCGGCGATACACACGCGCGCCCCTGTGTGATGAGCGACGGAGGCGACCAACGGCGCGCCGATGGCATCCGGGATCGGCACGGCTACCAGCTCGGCTTCGACAATGCTGAAGAACGCGACGAGCCAGTCAGGCGAGGATGGCGCGGCGAGCAGCACTCGATCGCCCGGCTGGAGGCCCCGGCCGCGAAGCGCACTGGCTCCGCGCCGCGCGCGATTCCAGAGCTCCCGATAGGTGAAGGCGCGCGCTTCGGGATGAACGTCCAGGTGCCTCGCGCCCTGGCTGACCGGCTGCAGCGCGATTCGATCTTCGAATCGCTCGGCGCCGAGCCGAATGATGTCGGACAGCGTCGTCAGTCTGGGGATCATCGACGGACCTCCGAAACGCCACTTCCATAAGCGGTCAAAATGAGCGCCAGAAACACCGCTGACGCGGGAAGCGCCATGCCGTACTTGAGCGGGCGGTAGATCGCTGCGGCGAACAAGGCCATCGGCAACAGGACGTTCCCGACGACCATCGACCAGGACGCGACCGCGCGCCCAGCCTGGCCGAGCGCGGATCGTGTGAGCTCTCGCTCCATGAGGATGTCGATCAGACCGAGGCCGATGAAGGCGATATGACCGAGCCGGATGAGGCGCCGCGAGGTGTCGGTGTAGTCGCCAATCCAGGCTGGCGGCTGGATAGGGCCGTCAAATGACCAGAGCCCCATGATGAGCCCGACTCCGACACCGGTCGCCAGGCTCGACCACCCGACCATCCTGTTTCGCGAAAAGTCCGCGCCCGCTGCCATGTCCGTAACTTACGGTCATGGAGACTGAATGTCCTGTAGAGGTCATGAAGAAACTCTGAAATGGGGTGAAAGATTGCCCGATTGCCTCATTCTTCAGCGCTGCCCCATTGCCTCATTGGGCGAGTTATCCTTATCCGGGCTCATGTTGAAGGAAAAACACAAGCACCACGACGAGAGTGACGAGACCGACTTCAGGGTCAGCCGGACGCTGCAGCCGCCGTCGTCGGACATGAACGTCACGCCGCTCATCGACGTGCTGCTCGTGCTGCTCGTGATCTTCATGGCGGCGCTGCCGCTCACCCAGCGCGGCCAGGACGTCAACCTGCCGCCCGAGGTGAACACGCTGAACAAACCCCCGCCGGACGACACGCAGGTCGTCGTCGAGTACACGGCCGACCACCAGTTGTCGATCAACAAGCAGCCGACGACGCTCCAGGGGTTGACCGAGGCGCTGCGGACCATCTTCGAAAGGCGGACGGACAAGACCATCTTCGTGAACGCCGACGGCGGGCTACGCTACGGTGAAGTGGTCCAGATCATCGATGCGGCGATCGGCGTCGGTCTGCGCGTGGGGATCGTCACCGAAGGCATGAAGAGCGAGGCGCAGACCAAGAAGGGCAGCTGAGAAGAGCGAAGGCACCCAAGCCCCCCTACGCCGCAGGCCGAGGGCCCAAGGCGCCGAAGAGTATCCCGACAAAAACTCCTGGCAGCTCGGCGTCGAATTGAGCGAACTCGATCAGGTGCACGTGGCGAAATAGACGAAACCGGCTGCTATACTTGAAGATTCTTGCCGCGCGGAAGTGGCGGAATTGGCAGACGCGCAAGCCTCAGGAGCTTGTTGGAGCAATCCAGTGGGGGTTCGAGTCCCCCCTTCCGCACCAACCTTCGCCAATCGCTCGCTTCGCTCGCGGCTTCGGCTTGCCCACCGAAGCGCGAAGGTGGGTTGGCAAGCCGCGTCAGGCGAGCGCATACGAAGGTTGTCCACCGTAGCGCCGAAGGCGCGAAGGTGGACCACTCCCCACGCTCACCTTCGCGAATCGCTCGCTACGCTCGCCGCTACGGCTGGCAAGCCAGGCGAAGGTTGTCCACCGAAGCGGCGGCCCGCTCGGGAGTTGTGCCGCGAAGGTGGACGGCAAGCGGCTGTCATTTTCGAGCCGTCACCAGCTTCGGCGACTCGGTCTCTTCGGCCGTCAACGCGTCGAACCGCCGCCCCGCATACCACGCAAAGCCGACCCAGATCGCGATGACGACCAGCGCCAGCAGCGAGAGGTAGCGGATCGGAAGATCCGCCATCGCGGCAAAGCCGAGCGCCATCAGGATCGCCGCGCCCTTGCCGAGCCGTTGCACGAGCATGTTGATGAACGCGCGTGCCTTGTACTTGACATCTTCCGATGTGGGAACGAAGAGCGTTTCACGCGCCGTCTGGTTGATCGAATAGTTGAACGCGTTATCCGAGATGGTCAGCAGCGCGGCCGTCGTCAGCATCGGCGTGATGAAGTAGATCCCGCTCGCCGTCGCCATCGCCGCCGGAAGCACCAGGAGCGCCGTCGTGATGCCGAACCGCCGGATAATGAAGGACACGAGGAACAGCTGAGTGATGACGCTGACGGCTGCCACGATCGTCCCGATCCGACTGAAGAAAGCCTGCGTTCCGGCCGCCCCTTCGACCGCCTCCGCCGCGGTCGAATATTGATAGTCGAGGATCTGCGAGTTGATCTCGTAGAGGAACATGATCATCGCGATCGCCAGCAAGTACCTGGATGCGGTCACGAGCCGAGCCCCCTCGAAAGCCGCGTTCTGCGGCGGCGGCGCACCCTTGCCCTCCCCGCTGGCAGGCACGCCGGTGTCCCGCCGGCCGATCGGCGCCTCGGACCGGCCGGCAACCCTCTCGAGGCGAACCACGATGAGGCCGATCCCGACTGTCACGACGGCGGCGCCAACGAGCAGGATACCGATCCCGCGATCTTCGATGTACTGCCAGACGGTGAAGTTCGCGATCAACCCGCCAATCACCCCGCCGGCTCCAATCAGACCGTAGAGCCGCTTCGACTGCTCGGTGCGGGTGAGTTCCGTCAGGTAGGCCCAGAAGGTCGTGACCCAGACAGTCGACCAGGCGTCACCGAACAGATAGAACGACCAGTTGAGCGACGGCCCAGGGGCGCCGCCTCCACCGAGCGCGCCGGCAAAGGCCAGGAGCGCGGCCATGAACCCGGCACAAAGGGTCGGAATCAGCCGTCGGCTGCCAAACCGGTTGTAGAGCGCGGTGAAAACGACGACCGCCACGATTGCCACCGGGATGTTCGCCAGCTTGGCGTAGAGCTCGACATCTGCGCCAAGGTGCTCGACGAACAGGCCCTTCTTGAGCGGACGCAACGCCTGGAACACGACGATGACGAGGAACCAGAAAAAGAAGAAGAGGAGCGCGGGCTCGAATTCCCGCTTCCGGATGTCGACGAAGGAGCGTATACCGCGGGGGGGCGTGTCCATGGCGCCCATGTTACGCGCTCAGATTAGCGCAGGGACGACTCTGGCACGCTCATCCAGAATCCGGCACGCGTTCGCACCCGAGCGTCCTTGCGTGACACGCGCACCGTCAGTTGATGCCAACCGGGGACATCATGCGGCGTAAAGGCCAACAGATAGCCGGCGCGCAGGTCGCTCAGGATCTGGCGGACGGACAGGCTGGTCTCGGCGGGCGTTTCTGCGGCGAACGACGCCCCGCCGGTGCGCGCGGTCAGTTCATCGAGTCGGGCGACTCCGCCGCCCTCCACCGGTTCGAGCGCGAGTGCGCTGGCATCGATTGGCAGCGCGGCATTTGCAACGGCCAGCACATATACAGGGACGTCACTCGAGCTGGCGACGCCTGACGCGGCTGCCGCGCTCAGCTGGCTGCTGTTGTCGAACCCGTCGGTAATCGCCACCACCGCGCGACGCGACGAGGGCCGCACGCCTAAGCGTCGCGCGGCGGCGGCAACCGCGTCGTGCAGGGATGTCGACCCAAAGGGATGGACACGTTCGAATCCTTTCCGCAGGTCGGCGGCGTCCGACGAGAACGGCACGATTTCGGACAGCGTCCGGTCGAACGTGAACAATGCTCCCTCGTCACCAGCGTGGAATTGTGCGAGAAGCAGATCGAACGCCTGCTTCGCGGTGGCCAGCCGCGCGCCGAGACCCATGCTCCCGCTGGTGTCGACGAGAATCGCCAGGCTGACGGGTTCTTCGCCGGCGCGAAAGTCCGTGATCTGAACGGCACGGCCGTGGTCGAAGACCTGAAAATCCGAGCCGACAAGATTCCGAATCGCCCGCCCGTGGCTATCCCTCACGACCACGTTCAATGAGACACGACTGACGCCGGCGCGAAACGTGGGTCGGGATTCTTGTCCTGCCCCTACGATTCCTGTCGTCAGCCAGATGCCTGCGGCTGCCACCGTCGTCACGAATGTCAAACGCATTGCGCTTTCACCGGGCGTTCTTCGTTATCGGTCCGGCTCAGCCGTCCCGTCAGTTCTCCGGGAGGACGCCTTCAACGGGAGGGAAAGTAGCCTGGCCGGGTGGCCGCTACGCATTCCGGCCGCACGACGCGGACCACGACGCTGCGCCATTGACCGTCACGGCCGACGCGGGTCGGAACGTACGCCAGGGTGTATTGGTTCGACAGTTCCTCGGCGATCTGGCCGTAGACTTGACTCAGATCCTCCGGCCGCTCGGCAGAGAACACGCGGCCGCCTGTCACCTGCGCGAGTTGACGGAGAGCGTATCTGCCCTCATCGAACCGCCCGCCGGCGCGATCGTCAGCAGACACACGGAGACCGATCGAATAGATGGCGACGTCGAGACGCTGTGCGAGTTCCAGGACCTGATCGAATGCAACGAGGCTCGAGGTGTCCTCGCCGTCCGACAGCAGGACAATCGCGTGACGCCGGATCGCGCCGGCATGGCTGGCTCGCAAAGCCCGCAATTCGTTCAAGGCCACGTACACCGCGGTGTACAACGACGTGGAGCCGCCCGCCTGTGTTCGACGGATCGCGCTCTCGAGTTGCGGCAGCGACCCGGTGAACGGCTGCAGCACGGCGACGCGGCTGTTGAAGGCGATGACCTGCGCCACATCCTCCGGGCCCAAACGCCTGGCAAATCCGACGGCCGCATTCTGAGCCAGGCCGATCATCGTGTCCATGCTGCCGCTCGTGTCGAGCAGCAGCGACAACGCGACAGGCGTCTGCATCCTCGAAAAAAACGTCAGCGCCTGGGGTCTGCCGTCCTCGAACACGGTGAAGTCCTCGGCTCGAAGGTCAGGCACGTAGCGGCGGCTCTGGTCCGTCACCGTCACCTGCAGGACAACCATTTCGACGCCGCCACGAAATGCGGGCGAAGACGGTGATTGCACTTGCCGACGGGCAGCGCCGTTCGCTTCGATCGCCAGGAGGACGCACAGCGCGACGCTCAGCTTGGACATCACGGATATCTCGGTATGCGAACGCGGCGTATCGTTCCGATCATACGATGCTTGGCCACGGCTGCGTGTGCCCGCCCCGCGAAATTCTTAGCCGGGCGGTCCCGTCCGGCCAGGGTGCCAGACCGCTTTCGCACGGCCGTCACAAAACACACCGGCATCGCTGGGACTCGATTACGGAAGCACCGTCCCTCGCAGCACCACGATGCCGACACTGAAATAGATGACCAGTCCCGTCACGTCCACGAGCGTTGCGACGAAGGGCGCAGACGATACCGCCGGGTCGAACCCAAGACGACGCATGAGGAACGGCAACAACGAACCGGTCAACGTTCCCCACAGCACCACGCCGATGAGCGACAGGCCGACCGTCATGGCGATCAACACCCAGTGTGGTCCGTACATGTCGCCAAAGGCCGACCATAAAGTGATTCGCAGAAAACCGATGCTCCCCAGGATGGCGCCGAGAGACAGTCCCGCCAGAATCTCCCGCCGCATCACTCGCCACCAATCGGCGAGACCAACTTCGCCAAGCGCCAGCGCGCGAATGACGAGCGTCGCCGCCTGCGAGCCGGAGTTGCCGCCGCTCGAGATGATGAGCGGCACGAACAGGGCGAGGACCACGGCCTTGGCGATCTCCTCCTCGAAGAATCCCATCGCGGTAGCGGTCAGCATCTCGCCGAGGAACAAGGCGGTCAGCCACCCGGCCCGCTTCTGAATCATGCGGCCGAACGCAATCTTCATGTACGGTTCGTCGAGCGCCTCCGATCCTCCGATCCGCTGAATTTCCCGCGTGGCCGCGGCCTCGGCCACATCCAGCACGTCGTCGATCGTGACGATGCCGATCAGCGCGCCGGCCGTGTCGGTGACCGGAAGAGCCGTGCGGTCGTATTGGCGAAACACGGCGACTGCGGCCTCCTGATCGTCGGTCGCTTTCAGCGCGATGAATTGCCGATTCATCAGATCGGCCACGCGATGGTCCGTCGGGGCGAGCAGGAACTCGCGGATCCGGATGTCGTCCACCAGCAGTCCGTTCCGGTCCACGACGTAGATGACGTCGAGCGTCTCGCTGTCCTGTCCGTGCGCACGAATGTGATCGAGCACCTCCTGCACGGTCCAGTCCTCCTGGACAGCCACGTAGTGCGGCGTCATCAGCCGGCCGATCGACCGCTCGGGATAGCCCAGGAGCGTCAGCGCGACGGCGCGCTCCTTGGGTGTCAGCAGATTCAGGAGCTGACGCGTGGCCGACGCCGGCAGCTCTTCGAGGAACATCGTGCGTTCGTCCGGCGCCATGCTGTTGAGCAGCGCGGCGACGTCTTCCTGCGCCATCGCCTTCAGCAGCGCTTCCTTGGCGTCCTGTGACAGGTACTCGAAGACCGCGGCGGCATCTCTTCGAGGCAGCACGCGGAAGACCACGACCTGGTCTTCGACCGGGAGCTCGGCGAGGCGCGCAGCCAGATCCCCCGGATCGCGATTGCGCATCATGTCGCGCAGGCGTGCGTAGTCGCGCGCGCGCAAGGCTTCCGCCAGCTCGTCAGAGAGCCGGGCCACCTGACGAATGGCGGCGAGGCCGTCGTCGCGCTCGGGTCCGTTCAGTTGTTGTTCCATTTGGGTGAGGGCAGCCCTGACCACGTCGTGGTGGTGCACGTGCGGGCCGATCGAAGTGGTGGCGTCAAGCCACAGGCGATGAATGAGATCGACGTCGGCGGGCGCAAGGGACGGAGGGTGCGCGCCGAGATGGTAGGTATCCGTACGTCCGCTGCGGTGATGCACGACCAGGCGGACGTCGAGCCGGTCCGGCTTCGAGGCGCGCTCCCACGCGCTCCCCATCAGCCGCGCCTGTTCGTCCGAGGACAACGTCTCGGATTCGCCGACGTGCACCTCTGACGATCCCAGGCGCAGGATCGTCGTCACGATCGCGTCGAAGACGTTGCGGGCCGGCACCACGAGCAGCCGCACCGGCCGCTCGTACCGCTCGGCGAGCGCCACGACCTCCGAAAGCAGTCGCCGTTCCGCGCTCGTGGGCGTCGCGTCGCTGAAGGCGTCCTCGCTCACGTCGATGCCGAGCAGACGGACGGTCATGACCACGATGTCTCGATCGTGAGAACTCTTGAGGGCTCCCGCGACGTGCGTCAGGAGGTGGGGATTGCGGACCGGGACCAGCAAATTGCCGGGCCGCGCGTCGATGTGGCCGAGTGAGAGCTCGGCGGCCGGCAGGAAATCGAACGCGTCGCGCTCCTCGGTGCGTGGGGCCGACGGCGAAGCCATTCCGATGAAGAGCAGGGCGCTGCTGCCGAGAATGGCCAGCGTGGTGAGGGACGGCACATTGCCGGCGAGGACCATCGCCAGCGCGCACGCGACAAGAAGCAGACCGGGGACCAGAAGTCCGACCGGGATGTTCCGTGCGCCGACCGTCAGCGTGAGCGGCACCCTAAATGCACGGGGTCCCGGTCGGAGGGTCCGAAGACGTACCAGGGCCGCAATCTTGAGAGCGACCGTTACGACGATACCCATCGCGTATGCGCGCGCGACCCATTCGACACGCCCGCCGCTCACGACCATGACGAGGATGGCCGCGGCGGCCGCGGCATTGATGGCGCGCGAGGGCGTGCCGAATCTCGCGTGCAGCACGGCCAGACGGTCGGACAGCGCGCCCTCGGCCGACAACCGCTGAAGCAGGAGTCCGGCGTCATCCAGGGCCGCTCGTGCCGCGGGGACGAGCAGCAACGCGGCCGAGGCAATGAGCGCGAGCGCCAGGAAGTCTCTCAGCCATGCCGGGCCGGCCAGATGTTGCGCCAGTCCGGCGAGCGGTGCCTGAGTCCAGAGGCTCAGCTCCCCGGCCGGCACGAGCCGGGCGAACAGGTACACGCTGAGCGTCGTGCCCAACAGCGTGAACAGCTGAATCAGGAGGCTCGTCCGCCGCAACGCCTGGATTCGAGGCGGAGGAAGGTCGTGGGCGGCACGCGCCAACGCGTCGCCGCCTCCAATGGCTGGCAGAACGAGCGCCAGGCCAAGAAAAAATGTCAGCACGGCGTTGACCCAGAACCAGCCTGTGACGTTGGTCAGCGGTGGTCGCGAGGCCCACTCCAGCGGCGGAACGTTTCCGCGCACACTGGCAAAGGCCGCCAACCCGATCACGGCGCCCACAATGGCCACGCCAATCCAGACAGCCGCGAGCGACCGTGTCCGACGCGAAATCAAGCCCCTGACGAGCGCGGATCCAGACGAATCCAATCAGGAGAGCGGCTACCACCGTCGCGACGTCTTCGGGTCTGGCGTGTCCCGTGAGCCGCAGCCCGGCAATGGCCGTGAGCGTCGCCCCAGAGGCGTAGTGCCCGACAAGGATGGAGGCGAGCGCCACGAGGAGCAGGCGTTCGGTCAGGCTGGCGGTCGCGGCGAGGGTGGCTGCCCGGGGGCCGAAGGCAAGGCGGACGCGGCCAACCAGGCCGCCAGGAATGAACAACGCCCAGCTTTCAATGTCGACCGCACGGACGAGCGCCGCAAGGACCAGCGCGCCGGCAGCGAACCAGACAGCTGACGGGCCAAGGGTCGGTACCGCGGTGCCCGCGAGGAAGAACACGGCGATCCCCAGCTGCGCGATCGCCAGCGCGGCCGCCTTGCGCACCGACATGAACGACAGCAGCGCGGTCGATGACAGGACCACGCGCATCGGAATGCGCGGTTGTGTCGGTGAGACAGGAGGCATCGTCGGGCGTCGATCGGCTGCGCCGAGGTCCAGCGGATGATAATCCGAGGACGACCGGGTGCCTCGAGCAAGCCTGCAAGCGAGTCGCCAGTCGATGCGGGCGGAGCTATCGATACCATAATCTGCAGATGGCGACCTGGCGCGCAGAAAGGCTTGCCGTGATCCCAGAGACACGTGTGCGTGACGCAGCCCATGCCCTCGTGGGGTTAGACGAGGCCGTCGTGTGACACCGCCGCGCGCGTCATCATTCGTGCCGCGCGCCTCAACGATGCGTTCGGCATTACGCGGGCGCACGTCGATACTTCTCGCGTCGACCTACCGGCGCGCTGCTGTCAGGCCAGGCGATCAGGCATCTCAGGTTCGCGGCGCAGTTGCACTGCTGGCATGTCGATCCTGCGTGACGCCGATCGCCGCGTCGAGGTGCGGGTGGCCGAGGCCGGTGGTGAACTGCGGGGCTTCACGGCCGGCGGGCCGGCGCGCGCGCCGCTCGCCGGCTATGCCGGTGAGCTCTACGCAATCTACGTATTGCCGAAGTACCAACGTCAGGGTCTCGGAGCGCTGCTCTTCGAATCCGTCGCCTCCGCTCTCTCCCGGCGCGGCTTGACGCCGATGTTCCTCTGGGCCCTGGCCAACAATCCGGCGAAAAGGTTTTTTGAAAGGCTCGGGGGCCGACCGGTTCCGAAGGGCGTGATCGATCGGCTCGGTCAAGTCTCGAAAGGCAAAATGGCTTATGGCTGGAGTGCTCTCACACCGCCGTCTTCGCTCCGCGAGCGGAGTAGCGAGAGCAATGGCGCTCGCGCCGGCGATGCCGCCATCAAATAGTGGAAATACAGCTGCCTCTTCTCTCCCCTGTCTTGGGACGACCTTGTCAGAACGACTCAGAATTGTTCGACCAGCTCACCCAAGAAGTTGGATTTCAGCAGAATTGCATACCGGTCGCCGTGGCATCGCGCTTGCGATTCTCCGCCGCGGAGGTATCCGTATGCGAGTCTCAGCGACGATTCTCGGTTCATGGCCGCTGCGTCCTTCGCGCTATCGCCAGCATTCGCCCAAGGGCGTGGCAACGGATCGGGCAAGCCGCCTGCATCAGTCAAACCGGCGACCAGCGGCAAACCGGTCACGTCGACGACGACTCGCAGCACGGGCAAGCCGACCACCAGCGGAAAGCCGATGACCAACGGCAAACCCGCCGCGTCGACGCAGACACGCACGACGGGTAAGCCAACCACCACCGGCAAGCCCGTCGCGACAACGACGCGCAGCACGGGTAAGCCCACCACCACCAAGGCGAAATCATCCGGCAAACCGACCGCGACGACAGGCAAGGTGACCACGTCAGGTTCCTCGTCCACCTCCAAACATGCCGGGTCGTCATCGACCACCACAGTGTCGGGATCGAGTGCGACGCCGCTGAATCCGATCGCCGCGAAGATTGCGTCGAAGCCGAACCTGAGCACGAAGCTCACCGGAATGCTGCCGTTCGATCCCGTGACTGGCGTGAGGATGACGCTCGACAAGGCATCGCTCGGCTTCAAGAATCAGGGTCAGTTCATCGCTGCGCTGCACGTGTCGCAAAACCTCGGCATCCCGTTCGCCGAGCTGAAGAGTCATATAGTGACGGTGACCCCGGGCGTGGCCGGTCAGCCGTCGACGGCGACGCAGACGGGAAGTCTCGGCCAGGCGATCCAGACCTCGAAGAAAACAATCAATGTGACGACCGAAGTCGAAAGGGCGGAGACACAGGCGGCGGCCGATCTCCAGAGCGCCGGTTTGACACCGACCTCGACCACCTCCGGATCGACGCTGCCGAAGAACAAGCCCAAGACCAAGGGCGGCGGAGGTCAGTAATGATCGCCGTCCGGCGACTCGGGCTGGCAACGGCGAGCGTCATCGTGGCGCTTGCCGTTGCATTGCCCGCGGCGGCGCAAGGCAAGAGCGGCAGCGCGCCGGGCAAGAACAACGACAAGAAAAGTACCCCGCCGAGCAGCAGCTCGCTGCCCGCACTGACCATCGGCGCATCCAGCGCGTCGCCGCTCTCATGGATCGATGACGCGAGCCTGCTCCCGCCGGGCTCGGCGGCGTTCACCGTCTCGGTGATGCGCTGGTCGGGTACCGATCTGAGCGAGGTTTCCGCGCCGATTGTCGACGCGGCGTTTGGCCTGACGAAGCGTGTTCAACTGAGCGCCACCATCCCGCACGTCGTCGGCAGCGCCGACGGAACCGGACCGGTCGGGGGCTGGGGCACGTCGTACTTTTCCGGCAAAGTCGCACTCCTCGATGAGTCAGATGATTCAGGTGTCAAGTTGGCCGTGTCGCCGCTCCTCGAGGTTCTCGGCGAAGGCGCCGTTCAATCGCTGGCGGAAGGAGAAAGCCGCTATCAGGTCGGACTGCCAGTCAGCGTCGAGGTCGCTCGAGGATCGGTACGGATGTTTGCGTCCGCAGGACTGTTCTCGCGCGGCGCCTGGTTCGCAGGCGGCGGCGCCGGGTTCCAGTTGACCCCACGGATGGGCGCGTCGGTGTCGGTCACCCGGTCATGGGCGAAGACCGATGTCGAAGGCGTGCATCGCAATCGCGCCGAGATCTCAGGCGGCGTCTTTTACTTCGTCAAGCCACAAATCGCCGTGTACGGGTCGCTCGGGCACACGATTGCTACGACCGATGAAAACGGCGCTGGCATGAGCGTCGGTACCGGCGTGACGTTCCTGCTGGCTCCTCGTCAGCGACCCGCGCGGAAACCCAGTACGCGCCGCTAAGCCGCAACTCGCGCGGAGGCGCCTTCTAACAGAAACCCAGCCCGACAGCGTTTTCGAGATTGGCGTAGCGTGTCCGGAGCCCGACCTTTGCGAGCGCCGCGAGGCAGGCCCAATCACGCTGCCTTGCGGCAAGCAGCGAGCGGGAGGGCGCCGGAACACGCTACGCCGATCTCGAAAACGGAATAATTCACTTTTTGAGCGTAATCGAGACGCCCATCATCGTCTCGCCTGACGATGGGTCGTTGATGAGGTCCATGCCTTGCTGTTTGGCAAAGGCTTTGGCCAGCGTGAAATAGACCGGCCTCTCACCGAACATCCACAAGTTCACACGACCGAGGTAGACGTCGAGCCCGTACGTGTACCTCATCTTGAGCTGGCCGAACGGATCTCGGACCAGCATAATCCCGGGCCCAGCCCAGAAGTAGATCCGGCCATGGAACGCGACGGTCACGTGGCTGCCGAAGAACCCGTAAGTACGTCGGTTATTGTTGGCGTTGGTCCACGCCCCGTCGAAGTGCACGTTCTTCAAAAGGAACGCCTTGAGCCCCCTGTCCTCACCGACGTTGGTTTTCGGCATGCTGATTTGGTGGAGGATTGCACCGTGGAACCCCGTGACGTGTTGCGTCCAGTCATACTCGAGGTATTCCTGCAGTGCATTACACACCGGACTGGCGACCGGACTGCCGGCTTGCTTCAGGTCATAACACTGCCACACCCACAGTGGAGGCGCCGGACTCACGGGCTGATCGATCCCGCGGCCGCGCTCATCCGTAGCCCGGTTCCCGACCTGATTTTTCCTATCGCGCCAGGCAACGTACTTCTTTTGCCACTTCTCGAATTCCTTCCAGCACTCTTCGCTGGGGGCCACGACGTCGCACACGGGCACCGTCGGCTTGTCTTGCGCCCGTGCGTCGGAAGGAAGACCTGCCAGGCTCAAGAATGGAACGGTCAACATAAAGAGTCTGAACATGACACCCCTTACCCTGAAACCATTCGACGGTGGCCATCCTAACGCAGCGAGCGACGTCGACGTCTTGATTTAGAGCAGGCTTTTTCCCGAGACGGAGACCGCACGCGCAGCATAGCGCGGTTCGATCCAGTTGGCGAGCGTTCGGCGACCCACGCGGCCCGGCGGCGTTCAGATGACAGAGTGCCGATCCAAGAACTGTATGAGCGCTCCACGATGATTGTCGCTGCCCTTCTGCACGAGCCGTTCCGTCAACGAGGTGAACGGGGGCTTGTTCCACCCTTCGCTGGCTCGGTACGCTGAGGCTCCGCGGAAAGCTCTCGCTGACGAAAGTCACCAACCTTCGCGAAACGCTCGCTACGCTCGCCGCTTCGGTTGGCAGGCCCTGGCAAAAGCTGCTGACCTTCGCGAACCGCTCGCTACGCTCGCCGCTTCGGTTGGCAGGCCCTGGCAAAAAGCTGCTGACCTTCGCGAAACGCTCGCTACGCTCGCCGCTTCGGTTGGCAGGCCCTGGCAAAAGCTGCTGACCTTCGCGAACCGCTCGCTACGCTCGGCGCTTCGGGGTTGGCAGGCCCTGGCAAAAGATGCTGACCTTTGCGAACGGCTCGCGAGACACGCCCGCTTCGCGTTGGCAGGCCCAGGCAAAGCGGCTGACCGTTCGAGAATCGCTCGCTACCTCACGGCTCGGTTGCCAGGCTCCTGACCCAGGGCCGTGGATCTGTCGGCCAAATGTCAAGTACCGCCCGTGTCGGCCCTCGCAGGAAGGTCTCTCGCAGGCTACCCTGTGTCACCCTTCACGCAGACTTCTGAAGTGGCGCGAATCAAGACCTCTCAAAATGCGCCATGTTTTCGACAGGCGCCGTTACAAAACTGCACTTTAGTGGGGTGGGTTAGACTATGGGGCCTTTACTCAGGAGGGCTCCGGTGAGAAGACCGAACCTCGCGCTCGTCTTCGTAGTCGTTGGCCTGGCGCTCGCCAGTGTTCAGGCTCAGCAGAAGTCGAAGACCGCCCAGTTGGTGGCGGGCGAGATCATCCTTCGATTCAGCCCGTCCGCCGGGCAGGCCCGTATCAACGGCGTCCTCGGCTCCAGCGCGACACGCCTGATCCGTTACTACAGTGCGGTCGACGTCTATCACCTGCGGGTTCCTCCAGGGCAGAGCACCGAATGGGCCATGACGCACTTTCGGTCCCTGCCAGAGGTTCTGGCGGTGCAGCCGAACTACATCCGTCGGGTGATTGCCTCGCCAAACGATCCGTTCTGGACGGGCGGCCAGCTCTGGGGGCTCGAGAAGATTCGGGCCAATGCGGTCTGGGACCGGCTGAGCATCGGCGATCCGTCGGTCGTCATCGCCAACATCGACACGGGTGTGGACTACACGCACGCCGACCTGGCGTCGAACATGTGGCGCAACCCGGGCGAAATCCCCGGCAACCGCGCCGACGACGACAACAACGGCTACGTGGACGACGTGTTCGGCATCGACGTGATCAACGCGAACGAAACTCCCGGCGGTCCCGAGGATCCGATGGATGACCAGGGGCACGGGACGCATGTGGCCGGCACGATTGCCGGCGTCGGCAACAACGGCGCGGGCGTCGCGGGCGTCACTTGGAACTCGAAGATCCTGGCGTGCAAGTTCATCGGCAGCAACGGCGAAGGCACCGATGCCGATGCCATCGGCTGCTTCGACTACATCGTCGCGCTCAAGCGCCGGGGCGTGAACATCCGGGTGAGCAACAACAGCTGGGGCTCGTGCGACGGCCCGGCTCCTGTCTTGCAGTCGGCGATCGACGTGACGGGCGAAGCCGGGATCCTGAACGTCTTCGCGGCCGGCAACGGCGAGACCAACAACGACGCCACGCCGTTCTACCCGTCAAATCTTTCGTCGCCGAGCATCATCGCCGTGGCGGCCTCTGACGGGAGCGACAACCGTGCGAGCTACAGCAACGTCGGCGCGACGATGGTGGATCTCGCCGCGCCCGGCTCGGGAATTGTCAGCACGTACGTCGGCGGAGGTTACGCCACGTCGTCCGGCACGAGCATGGCGGCCTCGCACGTCGCCGGCGCGGCGGCGCTGCTCACCGCGCTCGACCCGACACTCACAGTTGATTCGCTGAAGACGCTCTTGATGGAGAGTGTCGACGTGCTTCCGCAGTGGCAGGGGGCGGTCGTGTCCGGCGGCCGTCTGAACGTCTATCGGGCCGCATCCGAGCTGGCCGGCTCGACGATCCCGGGGGCAACGCTCGTCGGGACCGATACGACGACACAAGGCAACTGGTTCCTCTCGTACGGCCTCGATGGCTATGCCATCCACGCCGACGGCGTCAGCATCCCGCCTTATGCCCAGTTCTCTGTAACCGGCGCCAGCAGTGTGACGTGGGCCTCGTCGACAACTGACGTCCGGGCGTTGCGGCGTGCGAGCCCGCCGGGACGATTCGCAGCCGCATGGACCGGCGGCACGATCGGATTCGCGATCAACTTCACGGACGGCCAGGCGCATGATGTCGCGTTCTACGCGCTCGATTGGGACACCTCGGACCGAGTCCAACGGTTCGAAATCACTGACGCCGTCACTGGCCAGTTGCTGGCCACGCACACCCTGGGTGGGTTCCACGGCGGGCACTACATCATCTGGCGACTGAGCGGCAGCGTCCGGATCAGGGTCACGACGGTGGCCGGCGCCGGTGCCGTCCTGAGCGGTATCTTCTTCGGGGGTCCGGCGGCCAACAATCAGCAGCCGACGGCGTCATTCACGAGCCCGTTGGACGGCGCCAGCATCGGCGTGGCGGCGTCCATCCCGGTGGGCGTAGCCGCCGCAGATGACGTCGGGGTCGCGCACGTGCAGTTCTTCGCCAACGACGAACCCATCGGCACGGATACGACCAGCCCGTACTACGTCAACTGGACCAACGCGGCGCCTGGCTCGTACACGCTGACCGCGACGGTGACCGACACCCTGGGTCTGACTGCGACCGCCGTTCCGGTGCAGATCACCGCGACGGCCGGCGGCAGCGGACCGATCGCGCAGTTCATCACGACCGATACGACCACGCAGGGCAACTGGATCGGCGTCTACGGAACCGACGGGTACCGCATCATCAACGAAAGTGCAAGCATTCCTGCCTACGCGCAGGTGATACCGAGCGGCACGTCCGCCATTACGTGGGCGGCCTCCACGACCGACGTCCGCGCGCTTCAGCGGGCCAGCGGCACAGGCCGGATCGCCTCGACCTGGTACAGCGCCACATTCTTTGACATCACGGTGAACGTGACCGACGGACAGGCGCACGACGTGGCGTTCTACTCGTTGGACTGGGACACCTCCGTCGCGCACAGCGGTTCGACGTCTTCGACGCGGCCACCAGCACGCTGCTCGCGACGCACACCCTCAACGCGTTCCGCAACGGTGTCTACACCGTCTGGCGGTTCAGCGGGAACGTTCGGGTAAGGGTGACCAAGACCGGGGGCGCCCACGCGCTGGTCAGTGGCATCTTCTTCAGCACGGTGCCCGCCAGCCCAGGATCGAACTGACATTCGTCACTGGATCCGGCGGATCGATACGAATGACTGGCCACAAGTCCCGGCCTCCGAGGTCGAGTTGAGCGACCTGCCGGCCTGCGATTTGATAGAGCTGCGGCGAGGAAGGACTGCCGTTACGATGCCGACAGCGGCGCAAACCAGAGATTAATGGTATCGAGCCGGAGGTACTTCCCGACCACCGTGTAGCCACGCGCAGTGAAGTAGTCGAGGATGAACTGCCTGGTCTCTGGGTGCGCCTCGATGCACACGAGACGCGGAGCGTAGCGGCGCAGATCGAATGCGGCAAGCGCCTTCGGTTCCGACAGTTCGATGTCCATCGACAGGAAGTCGATCTTCGTGCCGCCAGCGCGAGGCAGGAGATCGTCGAGGGTGACGGTCGGGACCTCACGTGCCACGAGATCCGCGGGCCTGTACTGGGATGTGAAGTCGCGCGTTGCGGATGAGTACTGCTCGTAGCGGCGTGACACGTACATCGTCGCTGTCGCATCGGAATGATCGCTCACGAACAAACTGAAGAACTTGGTTCGCGGCCGGAGCTTCGCGTACGACGGCGCGTACTCAGCGAGTGCATCGACGGCAATGCCCGACCAGCCGAGGTGGGACTCGAGGAAATAGGTGTTGCTGCCCACGCGCGCGTCGGCAGAACCGATATCGACGAACGTCCCCTGCGCGCATCCTGAAAGAAATCACGAACGATCCATTCTTCGGCGTTTTCGGAGTACTTGAGCGACCCATACCGATCGCGCAGCCACTGGGTGTCTCGAGGGGAGACGAACGTATCGTGGTAGTTGAGGACGAAGTGGCGGCCGGCGCCGAAGCCGAGGGTGAGAAGGAGCGCGCTGACGCAGGCCAGTTCAATCCCGTCGAATCGGTTCCGCGCCATCGGTGCCCTGATTTTCGTCCGATCGGACGGCGAGCGATAGCCTGACGACCAATCTCACGACTCAGGGCCGTCCGATCGCCGGCCCGACCTTGCCGTGACAACAGTTGCGCAAACATGACGTCGGCGAGATCGCGTGGGCGATTCCGAGCGTCGCAGACGTGCAGAACAGCGTGACGATCGCAGGGCGCCGTCGCGGTCGCATCTTCTCCGCCGTCCTTCAGCCGTTCGCGACGTCGCCAGACGGCTCTGGCCGGCTCGCCACCTGTGAACCGATGCGGTGGAGCTCCCGGTCGCCGACGATCGCGCGGATACTTTCGACGGCATCCGGCCCCGGTCGTCCCAGCCTTCGCGCGAACGCCGCAAGCGGCGACATGACCCCGGACAGGATGTCGACGGCCCACGAGGCGTCGATCTGAACCTGCGCTCGTCTGCGTGGGGAAGGTCGACCAGCACTCTCGGACCGCGTCGCCACGATGACGAAGGTCCCCTGGTGTTCGCGGAGCTCGAGCGCGTGGCCGCGACGCTGCAGGTCTCGATTGTCCGTGTCGAACCCATGGACCAGGTCGTCGCTCCCTTCGAGAGACCCGGCTTCGAAGCCAGGCCTGTCGCCGGAAGCGGGTGATGCCGTCAGGACCCGCGCGCCATTGACCCAGCGGAACCTTGGAGGCCGTTCGTCGCGGCGGGCAGTCCGCGGCGGCTCCGAGGAAGCCGACGGCCCGCCCTCCGATTCCAGCTGAGCCATCAGCGACTCGACTGCCCGCAGGCGGTACGTCCATTCTCGCGTCGGCCCCGCGCGCCGTTCTGCTCCCTGCCGCATTCGCGTCTGGAGCTCCGTCCAGATCGCCGCGAACGCAGCGGTTGCTGTGTCCCGCGCGGCGAATGCGGGCAGGGGCATGCGCCGAATCGCCATCTGCTCGACGACGCTGGTATACGGAATTTGTTCAGGCAACAACACGTCGGGACGGCCCGCCGCCCACTCGCACGCTCGCCGGTGCAGGTTCTTGCGGCGATCGACCATGTTGAAGAACGCCGCCAGCACGAACGACGAATTGGAGCGCTCGGCCCATTCGATCACCTGTGCAAGCGTCCGCAGCGAGAGTACGGTCGGAATGGTCGGGACGAGAACGGCGTCAGCTGCGGCCAGGACCCCCTCGGTCAGCAGAGACATGCCGCCCGGGCAATCGAGAAAGACCACGTCATAATCGCGGCCGAGCGTTTCGAGAAGCCCGGCCACAACGCGTCCGGGGCTGCCAGACCGATCGAGTAGCCGATCGAACTTGCGGTAGGCGAAGTCGGCAGGCAGTAGATCCAGGTTGCGGTAGTCCGTCTCCTTGATGGCGCCACCGAGCATCTGGCCGCCCTCGAGCGTCTTCCTGCCGAAGCCTTCGACCTCTGGCCGGATGCGAAAGGCAAAGCTCGAGGCGGCTTGGGGGTCGAGATCCCACACCAGCGTCCGGTGGCTACCGGCCGCGGCGAGATACGACAGATTGATTGTCGTCGTGGTCTTTCCGACGCCGCCCTTCAGGTTGTAGACAGCAACAACTTTCATGGGGCCTGATCCGCCAGGGCCGCGTCCCGGAAGGCACGCCGGCACGCGGCGCGCGTGGCCCGTGAGCCGAATCGTCTCAGTCTCTTGACAACGACTCCGCGCAGGCTCTCCCGGCGGGCGCGGCATCGCTCGGCCAACCGCCCGAGCGTCAGCAGCGCGCCGGCGGGCGCGCCATCGGCAGCCCAGGCGCGGCCAGCGTCGAGCAGCCGCGCTTCCTGGACGTCGGCGTCGTTGAAATCGCCGAGCGCCCGTTGCAGCTTCTTGAGCGCGTCAAGAATCCGGTCGAGATCCGCGGCGTCGTAGAATCCCGGCGCCACGTCGATGAGGTACCTGAGTTTCTTCGCGTCGACACGCACGGCATGTAGGTCAGGCACCGGCGTGTGCTCGTCGACGGTGTCCGTGATCGCCGCGATCCGTTTGCTCAGACGCCACGCCCGCCGCGAGATCACCGCCGTAAGCGGTCGTCCACCGTTCGGGGCGTCGGGCCCGGCCTCTGCGGGTTGTTCGAGGAACAGCTGCCAGTCGGCAATCAGCCGGCGGTAGCGGCCGCACTCCAGCGCGTCGATGAGCGTGTGATGCTCCCGCTCCTGCGCCGTGGCCAGAAAAGCCATGAGGGCGTTTCTGTCGTCGACGGAGAGGTCCGGCTCGTGCTCTCTCAGCGCGAGGACCAGCACGTCCAAATCGCGCGCCGCATTGGTGAGACGCCCGAGCCACGAGAACTCGGCCGAGAAGCGCTCGACCGCTTCGGCCGGGAACACGCCCTTGAGCTGGCCGAGCAGAGAGCGGGTGCGGCGGACCGCCACGCGGAAATCGTGGAGGAACTCCGTGTCCACGTTCGCGCGCAGGCCCGGCTCGTTCGCCTGCAGGAGGCCGAGCAACGCGCGATGGATCTGACAGGCGCCGACATCCGCACGGACGGTGGGCGGCAGGTCCAGCTGCGGCAACGACAGCACCCCGGGCTCCGGCGCGCCTGCGTGACGCAGAACGAAGCCGTGAAACCCCTCGGGGCATGACGTGACTCCCGGGCGACTCTCGATCACGGGCACGAGCCGCGCGTAGACATCGTCGTAGCCCCGCAGCGACGTCAGCGTCACGATGGTGGGCAGCGGTTGCCAGGCGCTGCGCGCCGCCGACGATCGGACGCGGCCAGACTCGATCCGTACGCGAGCGACGATCTTGCCGCGATCATCCAGGACCTCGAGCAGCGAGCCGTGCTTCTCGGCATCGGCCTGCGCGAGCAGACGCCGGGCGCCGATCACGGGCGCGAGCGTCTGCCGCAGCGGACCGTCCGGGAGGTCCCACGCGAAACTTGGCGGCCGGCTCAACCGCGCAGCCACCTCCCGGCGCCCGCGGGGCTGCCACGTCACGTCCGAAGCCCCGATGGCTCCGGCGCGCGTGAGACGCCCTCCGGCTCGCCGTACGCGGCCGTCGACCGTATCCAACAGGGCGACTCGTTGCCGCGCGATCGGTCGATGCCGCGCCGGCACAAGCGCCTGCAGGCTCCTCGCGATGGCATCCGGAGGGGTGTCCCCCTGGACGACGTACACCGATTCGCGGATCGGCGGATCGCTGTTCACGTGGCTGGCGACGCTCACTGGTCCACCCAGGCTTCGGCTTCGAGCCCGCTGAGGTATGGACGCAGTTCTCTCCGCAGGCGGGCTGCGGCTTCGTCGACCTCCATCCAGCGGCGCCGGCGACGCTTGTCCTCCAGCCAGCGCTCGCGCACCTTGGTGACGCGCATCAGATACACGTCCACCCGGTATCTCCCGCCGCCGGTCCCGTGCCGGTAGCGGCCGACCGGCTTGCGCGCGACGACACCGCGCAGGCCCGCTTCTTCTTCGGCTTCGCGGATCGCCGCATCGCGCGGCCGTTCGCCCTCGTCAATTGATCCCTTCGGCACGATCCAGCCTTTGCCGCTGGACCTCGTGACCAGTACCACTTCGACCCGTTCCTTGCGAATGCGATAGGCAATCACCGCCGCCTGGCGGCGTACCTGCGGCATCGGCTCCTCCCGGTCAATGCTTCAATTCAGGCCGACGAGCCGGATCCAGGCGAGAAGACGATGCGAGAACTGATCGCCGAGCAGCATGGCTCCGGCAGTTCACCGGTTTGGCGGAGCAGAACGTACCAAAGTCCGAACCAAAGTACAAGCGATAGCGCCAGTCTGCACCCAGCACCCGTTGTCTCAGCGAAGGACGTTGACTTTCACGCCGGACGGTCTTGTAGCGGATCGAAACACGCGGTGCGTCGCGGAGCGGAAATCAGCCGGCTTCGCGGTGTAGATATTGACGAACGTCTGCGGGTTGCGGTCGATCACCGGGAACCAGGTGCTCTGGATCTGCACCATGATGCGGTGACCTTTCAGGAACCGGTGGTAGCGATCCCTGAGATCGAATTCGATCTTCGTCGGCTGGTTCGGCACCATGGCGACGGGCTTCGAGAACGAATTCCGGTAGCGGCTGCGGAAGACTTCGCCGGCGAGCAGCATCTGGAAGTGCCCCATCCGGACGCCGCGCGGGTTCGGCTGATTGTCGGGCGCGTTACCGGGATAGACATCGATGAGCTTGACGATCCAGTCCGCGTCCGTGCCGGTGGTCGAAACCGTGAGCGAGGCCATGATGGGGCCGGCGATCAGGACGTCTTCGGTGAGCGGTTCCGTCTGATACACGAGCACGTCCGGCCGGGTGGAGGCGAAGCGCTGGTCCTCCACCATCCACAAATGCCCCTGCGTCGTCCGCGTTTCCGCGCTCCAGGGCACCGGCTTCGCCGGGTCGCTCACGAAGCTGTCGGAAGCGTCCGCAGCAGCCGCTGGAGGCGCCGCGAACGACAGGCCGCCGTTCGGGTGGAGATAGAGGGTCCGCGACCCGCCTCCCGGCGGCGGCCACGACGCGTAGCTCTTCCACTGATTGGCGCCGGTTTCGAAGACGACGGCCTCAGCCAGATCGGGTTTCCCCTGACCCTTGAGGTGTGCGACGAAAAACGGCAGCTCGACATTGTCGCGGAAGTGCTCGCCGGTCCGCGATCCGAACTGGATCTCGCCCAGCACGTCGCCCGGCATCGAGGCCCAGCCGCCGTGGAGCCACGGGCCGACGACCAGCGTGCTGAGGTTTTTCGGCGTCGCCTTCTCGATGGTTCGATAGGTTTCCATCGGACCGTAGAAATCCTCGGCGTCGAACCAGCCGGCAACGTTCAGCACCGCGTGCGTCGTGTTTTTCAGGTGCCGCAGCGGATTCTGATCCTGCCAGTACGCGTCGTAGTCAGGATGCGCCATGTATTCGTTCCACGTCGGCACACTGTAGTTGAAGTACTTCTCGTTGATGCTCGCGACGGGACCAGCCTCGAGGAAAAAGCGATACCCGTCCGGAGTGCCGTAGTCGAACCCGGGGCCGCGTGTTTCGGTGGCGCCCGCGCGCGGTCGCGCGTTGCCCGCGAGCCAGCTGAACGTGTACATCAGCCGGAACGCGCCGTTGTGGTGGAAGTCGTCGCCGAGGAACATGTCGATCGCCGGCGCCTGCGGCGACGACGCTTTGAGCGCCGGGTGGGCGTCGATCATCCCCCAGACCGTTTGACTTCCCGGATAGGAAATCCCCCACTGACCCGCGCGGCCGTTGTTGTTCGCGACGTTCTTCACGAGCCACTCGACGGTGTCGTAGGTGTCCGTGCTCTCGTCCGTGTCGGTCGGCTTGCGCGGCGCCGGCTTGATCGGCCGCATGACGACGAACTCCCCGTCCGATCGAAACTTCCCGCGCACGTCCTGGTAGACGAAGATGAACCCTTCCTTCGCGAACGTCGCCGACGGCCCGAGCGACCCTCGATACGTGTCCGGGCCGTACGGCGGCGATCCGTACGGCGTGCGGTGCAGCATGAACGGATACGTTTTCGACTGGTCCTTCGGGGTATAGACGATCGTGAAGAGCTTCACGCCGTCGCGCATGGGCACCAGGTGCTCGGCCTTCGTGTAGTTGGCGCGGATGTCGTACGGCGCCTGCGCCGCCGGCCGCGGCGCAAGCCAGACGGCAACCGCAACGATTCCTGCAACAATGGATGCTCGAAGGGGTCGAGACATGGGACACCTCGCCAACAACGGGTGACCCACAATAGATCAGATCGATCTATCGATCTATCGCTCTATCGATCCATTGAAGAGCTTCATCGCCGCGTCTCAATTTCAGATTGTCCCTCGTTCGAACACAAGCTCCGCCTTCTGTGGCCTGGTCGCGCCCGTAATGGCGCCGGCTATCGCCCCTGGGGCGAGCAGGTCCGGCCAGCGCATCGACCAGCCCAGGATGAGATTGAGTCCGTACGCGATCGGAATGCTGAGCGCAGCGCCAACGCCGGCGCCGAACCATCCCTTCGCCGCGGGCGGGTAATCGACGAAGCGAAGAACACGAACGAGCCCGGCTTCCCCGATGACTCGAGTCTCCCGGGTGCCATCCCGAGCGGTCACGGTGACACGCAGCGCATCGGCACTGACCGACTCGATGCGCCCCTGGAACGTCTCGCCCGTCGAGAGCGTGATGCGGCATCTGGATCCCGAGGCGAGCTGCACGTCGACCAGACGTTGCGCCGGACGAGTCGGACCTGGAACGACCCGCATCGTCGCTGCGCAGCCAGTCAGGGTCACAGCGATGAGCGAAAGAGCCACCACCTTCGTCACGGCAGGCATCCCTACCTCCTGGGACGCCAGCCTAGATGCGCGGAGCTACGGAAGTCGTGAGCGGAAGGTGAAGAATCCCGGAGGAAGTCTGATGTCCGAAAACAGCGCTGGCCATTTTGCTCAAGGGGGGCCGGCCTGACTGTCAGGCGGGCTGAAGCCCGCCCCTACGAATGTCACTGCTGACAGCGTTTTTCGTCGCGACTGCCCATCTATCGCGCCCGGTCGGCCAGCAGCGCCAGCACGCTGTCGAACGCCGGCTGCTTGCGCAGGCCGGACAGGAAGGGATCGACCGGCAGGATCCAGCCGGCCGACCCGGACGGAGCGGCCTCCAGAAACCCCGTGAGCGTCGAGATGGCGTCGGCAGGCCGGCCGGACGCGGCCTGCCAGGCGGCGCCCGCGAGCGCGGCCTCCGTCGCGCGGCCGTGTGCTCGCAGATCGTCGACGGCTTTGGACGCGTGCGCCATTGCCTGACCCGCCCGATCCTGCGCGCCCATCGCGCGGCAGGCCCCGGCCAGACCGATGAGTGACCGTGCGTGGTCGGGATACCGGGCGAGCGCCGCGTCGAACATCTTCGCCGCGCCGGCAGCATCGCCTTCCGATAACAAGACGTGCCCTTGACCGTCGAACGCGTCGCGGGCTGATTCGTCGGCGAACAGATGACTGCTCTTCGACTCGAGCTCGCGCTCGAACGCGGATCTGGCCTTCGCCGTGTCGCCGGCGGCCAGACGGATCAGCCCTCGAAGTCCGTGCAATCCGCTCGCGGGGAACCTCGAGTCGCCGCCGCCGGCGCGTCCGTGCGACGCGACGCCCGTTTGCAGCAGCCGATCGGCGGCCTGGAGATCCCGCCTGGCAATTCGGACCATCGCGAGGCCCAGGTAGGCGTACGGCAGCGCCGGGTATTGCGCGACGACAGCCTGGAGGCAGCCGATCCGTTCCTCGCCCCAGGCGGCCATGCCGAGGCGGAAGAGATGCCGCCAGTTGCCCGGCTCGAGCGCAAGCGCGCGTCGCGCAGCCACGATCGCCTGGCTGCCGTGATCGGTGCTCGCCAGCACGAAGCCCAGCGTGGAGTGCGCCTCGGCCAGGTCCGGATCCAGCTCGATGGCGCGCCGTGCGTGCGTGACGGCTGCCTGAATGTGGCCGGTCTCCTGCGCATTCCGCGCGCGAGAGGCCTGAAACTGCCAGAACCGCGCGTGGGCCAGGCCGACGTGGGCCAGCGCGTAGTCCGGATCGAGCGAGAGCGCGCGCTCGAAGTGGGCGATCGCACCCGGAATCTCAACCGGATCGAGCGCTTCGAGCTTGAGGCGCCCTTCCGTGAGCGCGCGGTACGCCTCGAGGCTCGACGTCTCGCGCGCGCTCATGCGCGCCCGCTCGGCCGGGCTGATGCGCACCTGCAGTCCCGTCGAGAGCTGCATCACGATCGCGTCCTGCAAGGCGAAGACGTCCGCGAGTGGACCGTCCGCTTTCGCGTTGGCCAGCGCCTCGCGCGTCGCGACATCGGTCAGCCGCGCCGTGATCCTGAGGTGATCACCCGATCGCTGGAAGCTGCCGATGACGACGAAGTCCAGACCGGCCGATCGCAAGTGCTCGGCCGCGGCATCGGGTTTGACCTGCGCGACGAGCGACCGATCGATCACGCGAAGATCGCGGATCACCCGGAGATCGTTCGTGACGGTCTCCGCGATGCCGGCCGCAAGCCACGCCACTTCGGCCTCGCCGGTGACGTTCGTGAAATCGAGCACCGCGATGCTCTTGAGCGCGCCGGCGGCACTCGCCGGCGTGCCCGGCGCCGGCCCGGCCGTCACGGTTTCGACCGGCGCGATGAATCGATAGCCCCGCCGCGGAACCGTCTCGAGGTACCGAGGGGCGCTGCTGCTGTCGCCGAGCGCGTGCCTGAGGTCCGACACGACCTGGGTCAGCGCGTTGTCCGTGACGGCGACGTCCGGCCAGACGGCCTTCAGGATCTCGTCCTTGGTGACGAGCGATCCGGCGTGCTCGACGAGCAGCAGGAGCAGGTCGAGCGCTTTCGGAGACAGCTCGATCGAACGGTCGCCGTCAACGAGCCGGTACGCGGCCCGGTCGAGGCGGTAGGGACCGAAGCGGTAGGACCCCGGCGCCGGCATGGCGGTTCACTTGATCGCGGTCACGACGTTCTTGATGGCGTCGGTTCGTGACGCCTTCCCATCGACATACGGCTTCCAATGCGTCTCGATCGCCACCTTGTATTGAGGCCAGGCGCGATCGAACAGCCCGGTTTTGTAGAGATAGGGCTCGTACCGGATGTTGCGGGCCTCGAGCGCCTGCCGGACAACCTCGCCGGTCAGGTAGAACAGCGCGACGTGCCAGAGATCGCGCGAGGCCTTCCCCTGGGCCTTGAGCTCCACGCTGAACGCCTGGATGAGCGGCATCACGAGCGCGTGCGACGCTTCGTGCAAGAGAACTTCGGCGGCCATCCAGCCGGTCATGTTGGGGTTGCCGCTGGCGATCGTGATGTAAGCCGGCGGCGGATCGATCGACGTGAACGCGCCCTCGCGGCTGGTCACGCGGACGACGTCGACGCGGACCGGCTGCGTGAACCAGGGCGTCCCGTACAGCTTCGCCAGCCGATCGGGAACGGCCGGCGACAGCGAGGCGACCTTCGACAGCGGATCGGCGACCCACGCGCGGTTGGCGAAGTCGTGGCCCGCCCAGTAGTGCTTGCGATAGACCGCGGCAGCGCGCCGCGAGCACGCGCCGGTGGTTGGGCGCGAGGCCGGCGGCAGGCAATTCCGCCCGGGCCGCGAGCATGGCCTTTCGAATCGCTCCCATCTCGAACAACGGATGGAGATCGGCGACTTCGTCGTCGTAGTACTTCACGGCCCCGTCCCAGGCCGCGCGCTCGTCCGCGGTGAGATTCGCCTTCAGCGGCTCGGGCAGCACACCCGACGGCGAGGGCTCGGCGGATGCCGGGCGCCGCGCCCAGGCCTCGGCCCAGAGGACGTTGTTGAGGTTCGGCCAGAAGCTGCTGTGAACCGCAAACGGGGGCTGATCGAGGACGAGGTCGCTGCCGTCCTGGGCCATGATTGCCGGCACGGCCAAACTCACCGAGACGGCGACAAGCAGCTTTTTCATCGCCGCATGATAGCGCGGCGTTGCTGTTCAGGCCGTCGGGACCTGCAGATCCGGCATCGGCCGGCCCGTGAACAGACGATGGCAGGGCTTGGCAATCATGCGAGCCCATCGACGGGCGTTGGATTGCCGGGCGCTGTCGGTGGAGATGCCGGAGTTGGCATACATCTGCCGGTAGAGCTTTGAGATCAGGACGAACGCCAGGCGAGCCTTGAGCGAGGTGACGCAACGGCTCCGCTGCCAGACCATCGGGAGGCTGTAGAAACGGTCCCAGACCTTCTGCGTCCGCGCCCTGACCTCGTCGTGCGACATCGTGGGATGCGCCATGTAGTACTTGGGCCGTCGCGACGCGGGAATCAGCCAGTGGCGGGTCAACGGGTGACCGTCGATGATCGGCGGGTTTTCGCCGTGGCTCTTTTCCCACTTGTCGAAGTCGATCGTCCCCGGGAACGGCGTCAGCATCACGAACTGCGCGAACGTGATGCCCGCGCGCTCGGCGAGATCGGAGGTGGCCGTAAAGGTTTCCGCGCGGTCGGTCGGCAACCCGAAGATGAACGACCCGAGGACGTGCACGCCGTGCTCCCGGAACGTCCTCAGCCTCGTCGCGAGCGCGTCGCCCGCCAGGTTGAAGTCCTTGAAGATCGCCTTGAGGCCGTCGGGCGTGACGGACTCGACGCCCACGAGCGCGCCCTTGATGTGCGCGCGGCGCATCGCGTCGAGGAACTCGGGATCCTCGGCGGCCTCCATCGTGATCTGGGTGAAGAACACGGTGTCGCCGGGCAACTTCGCTAGCCGGGCCATCAGCTCGAAGCGCTCGTCGCGCATCGCCTTCAACTCATTGAGGCGGCTCTTGTCCTCGCGCCGCGCGGCCTGCTCGAGGTCCTTCAGCGCCACCGGATAGAAGTTGTCGTCGGCGAGCGCGATGAAGCGGAACCCGCGCCGCCGGAGCTCGACGATCTCGCCGACGACCGCATCCACGGTCCGGACGCGCGGCTCCTGGCCGTCGGTGCGCCAGACCGAGCAGAACGAGCAATGCTTCGGGCACCCGCGCACGGTCTGGACGGAGGCCCACATGTACCGGCCGCGCTGGATCAGATCCCACCGCGCCGGGACGAACGACCCGCCGTCGACGCGGCCGCCTTCGTATTGCGGCTTCAGCGTCCCCGCCGCGCAATCGGCGAGCACCTGCGGCCAGACGAGATCCCCGTCGCCTCGCACGACCGCGTGCGCTCCCCCCTGGGCGCGCGCTTCGTCCGGGAACAGCGTCGCGTGGATGCCGCCGAAGACGACGACGGCACCGGCCGCGCGAGCCTTTCGTCCGACTTCGTAGCCGCGCAGCGCGTTCCCGGTATGAATGCCGATACCGACGACGTCCCCCCGCTCGAGACGGCCGCAGTCGAATACGTCGAGCGTCTCATCCTCGAGATTCGGCACGCCGAACCGCGCGGGCGTCGCCGCGGCCAGCACGAACAGCCATCGCGGAGTGATGACGGCGACACCAAACGAAACGTCGCTCGGATTGACTAGGAAGACCCGCATGCCCACCTCGGAACGAATCCCGGAAGTCGCTTCAAACTGCCTTCCGTGTTGAACCCAGTCACCCGACTCTCTGGACGGCGAGCTGCCGCATGGTCTGCTCCACTGCCGCGCGGGTCAGACACGCATCGCCGATCAGGCGCTGGACGAACAACGCCGGCGAGTTCTCGAACAGCCTGGCGATCAGATGCCGGATGGCGCGGCGCCGCGTCGCGTCGAGCGTGACGCGCGCGCGGAAGATGAACGCCCGGCCTGCCTGCCGATGCGCGACATAGCCCTTGTGCTCGAGGATCCGGAGGGTGGTCAGGACCGTGTTGTAAGCAATCCGCGGACGACCAGGGAGTGCGGATCGGACTGTCCGCACGGTGGCCTGCGGGACTGTCCACAACACTTGCATCAGTCGCAGCTCGGCGTCGGTGAGCTGCGGCGATTTATGCCGCGGCACTGGGTACAGGCAATCGGCGTCCGTCCTCCTAAAGATTTAAGAGTCACAAAGGTACTATCGGCGCGGGCCCGCGTCCACTGAATACCGCGCATGGCCGGTTATTCCAGCCAAAACGGCCTGGTGACCTTGTGCGCCGGGTGGATCAGGTGGCGCTCCGAATCAGGCCGCCGTCGACCTGAAGCGTGGCTCCCGTGATGTAGCGCGCGGCGTCCGAAAAGAGGAACACCGCGGCGTTGGCGTATTCGGCAGGCTCGCCGTACCGGCCGAGCGGAATCGTCTTCGCCCACCCTTCCCGGACATCGTCGGCTGACTTGCCGAGCGCAGTGCCGCGAATCGTGTCGAGCTCGCGGACGCGGTCGGTGTCGATCCGGCCCGGCAGGAGATGATTCACCCGGATCCTGTCTGCCGCCAGCTCGTTGGCGAGTGTCTTCGACAGCGCGCCCGTCGACGTCCGCACGATGTTCGACAATGCCAGATTGGGAACGGGCTCTTTGACGGCCGAAGAAGTGGACACGACGATCGCGCCGCCGCCGCGCGCTTTCATGGACGGCACGGCCAGCCGGACCATCCGCACCGCACTCAGCACGAGGAGCTCGAACGCGTTCTTCCATGTGTCGTCGTCGAACGACAGCGCCGTTCCCGCCGGCGGTCCGCCCGAATTGGCGAACAGGAGATCGAGGCCGCCAAACGTCTCGATGGTCTGACGATGCCAGGACGCGATCGAGTCGGCCGAGCGGACGTCCACCGGCACCGCCAGCGTCTCCATGTAGGTCTCGGCCGAGACGCGCTTGCCGGCGTCGGCAATGGCTTGCGCGTTTCGCGAGCTCATCGACACGTGTACGCCTTCGGCGGCGAGCGCGCGCGCGACCGCGTAGCCGAGACCGCGGCTCGCGCCAGCGACCATGGCCACCTTCCCCTTCAGCCCAAGATCCATGATGCGCCTTCCTGTCGGGCGGTCCATGCGAGCACGCGATCGAGCGCCGTCCGCGTCCCTTCGTCGAGCACCGCACCGGGTGCCCGCGTCGAGGCGTCCGCCAGCACGCCGCGCCGTTTGAACACTTCCTTGCGAATCGCCATGCCGATGCCTTCCTGGAATTCGAAGCGCATCAGCGGGACGAACCGGTAGAAGAGATCGGCCGCCTGATCCATCTCGCCGGACCGATAGAGCGACACGACTTTCACCAGCACCTCAGGGTAGGCGAAGCCGGTCATGACGCCGGCCGCACCCGCAAGGAGCTCTTCGAGCAGGAAGACTCCGCCAAGTCCGCCGAGGATCGCGACCTTCGTCTCGCCGGCCGCCGCCAGGATGCGGGCCGTCTTGAACGGCGTCGGCGGGTCTTCGAGCTTGATGGTGCGCGCGGCCGGCACTTCGCGCGCGATCCGCGCGAGCAGTCCCGCCTCCATCGAAAACCCCGAGATTGGCGGGTAGTCCTGGACGACGATCGGCAGATCGACCGCCTCGGCAAGCGCCTTGTAGTGGTTGACCACCGATTCGGAGTTGAGCTTCGGCATGCGCGGCGGGCTCACCATCACGGCCGATCCGCCGAGCGAGCGCGCCTCACGACTGAAATCGATGCAGGTTCGCACGCCGTCGGCCGAAGTGCCGACGATCACTCTGGACGCGTCCGGCCACCTGGCGCACCACCGTGTCGACGACGACGCCGCGTTCCCGCTCGCTGAGCCTCGCCGCTTCTCCGGTCACCCCGAGCGCCGTCACACCATTGACCCCGGCGGCGACGATGAGGTCCACGACCCGCTTCAGACTCTCGACGTCGACTTCCCCGCCTCCCCGAAAGGGAGTCGGTAACACTGAAAAGACACCCTCGAATGGCACGAAACCTCCGCGCTGGCGACGGAAGCCTATCAAAACCGGATTGCTTGCGGGGTCCCGGCGTTCTGTGGCTCCGACGATTCCCGCCTGATGCGGTCTTCAGCGCGCGCGCATAGAATGCCCCGTCTGGCGGAGGATCCGATGCGAGAACCACGTCGATTGGCCGGTGTTCTAGTCGCGGTTTGGCTGTCGAGCAGCTGCGCGCCCGCTCCGCCACCAGCCCCGCCTGATACCCGGGCCCAGGACGAGGCGGCAATCAAGGCGGCGGACGCGGCTGTCGGAGCGGCCGCCAACGCCCGGGATGCCGGGAAGGTCGCGTCGTTTTACACCGACGACGTGACGCTCATGCCCCCGAACGCCCCGATCGTGACGGGCCGCGAGAACGTGAAGGCGTTCCTGGCGGCCATGCTGACACCAGCGGATTTCAGTCTCTCGGCGGTGCCCACCAAAGTCGAAGTCTCCCGAAGCGGCGACATCGGGTACCTGATCGGCACGTATCACGTCATGTTCACCGCCCCGGACGGGAAGATGGTCATGGACGACGGCAAGTACGCGTCCGTCTGGAAGAAGCAGGCAGACGGCAGCTGGAAGCTGGCGGTCGACATGTCCAATTCAACCGTGCCGCTGCCGGGGACGGGAAACAAGTGAGGGAGATCGCTCGATGACCCGATAGCGCGATTTCTCGTCACTTCAGGACCGTCAGCGTCGTATCCACCCTCAACACTTCCCCCGTGAACTTGTCCGGCGCGCTCGCCCACTGCGTCGTCTGACCGTCGCGCATCATCTGCTGATTCGAAAACGTGAACGAACGGAAGGCCATGGGATCGGCGAGCTTCAGCGGAGCGCGGGTATCGGCGTCGGTGGTGAACACCCGTCGTCGATCCGATCGGCGGCGATCGAGCGACATCCGCCAGGTCATCCGCACCAGCCACGCACGGAACCGGTCACGATCCCGGAGCTGCCGGAAGCTTCGATACGCCTTCGCGAACGCCTCCTGCGCGACGTCCTCGGCATCCTGCCGATGCCGGAGCACGCTGTACGCCACCCGGAACGCGAGCGCGGACCTATGGCCTTCGCCCCTTCGATCTACGGCCTATGGCCTTCGGCCTTCGGCCTCTGGCCTTAGACCTGTGGCCTTCGGCCCTGGGCCTGGCCTCAGTCGATCCTGGCCACGCCAGGCTTCACCATGGGGAACCGATCGAAGACTGCCGGGTCGTGTCCGGGCACCACGAACTTCGGGTTCGCGGCGAGCTTCAGCATCCGAGCTTGCGCGGCGACGTTGGCGGCGCGGTCGATCGTCGCGGCAATCGCGACGCCGCGCTCGAGGTTTTCGAAGAGATACGCGTTGTCCGAGGCAAGGATGACCGTCCCCGATCGCGTGCGCGCGCCGACGTACTGCGACGCGAACGTGTGCCGTCCGCCGGTGTACACGCGAATACCTGGGCAGGATTTCCCGATCGTCGCCATCAGCGAGCATGAGCCGGCCGTCGGCGGCAATCCGCGCGACCATCGCGGCATCCTCCGGATCGATCGCGCGGTTCCGGACTTCGCCGCCTGGACCCACGTGGTAGTCGTACTCCTCACGCTGCAACCAGAGCTTCGCGCGCGGGAACAAATCCGCGCCGTCCAGATGATCCCAGTGGACGTGAGTGACGATGATGTCGGTGACCTGATCGGCCTCGATCCCGAGCCCGGCCTTCAGGGCGTCGCTGGGCCGCACGTAGTCGACCGGCTTCCACTGCGGCATGAACTTGTCGCGATAGAACCCCGCATCGACGAGGATGATGCGCTCGGGCGATCGCAGGACCCAGACCATCATCGCGATGTCGAGCCGGCGCGCGGGATCCGCGTCGGCGACGAGCGACGACACACGAAAGGCGGGAAGTGTCGCGAACCGGACGGCGTAGACCTCGTAGAGCGCTGTCTGTTCGACCCGAGGGACGGGCACGAGCCAGAGCAGACTGAGGCCGAACGCGACGAACCGCAGGAGTGACATCGGTCTAATGGTCGTTGCGAGCCTTTGAGCCTGTCAGGCGGGCTGAAGCCCGCTGCTACTTCCCGGGCAGCGGCACCACCGCAAACGACTGTGTCGGTCCAACAGGCGTGAACGCCTCGCCGACGAGCTTGCCGAGCGTAGCCGTGTAACGGCCCGGAGTCACGGGCGGTCCTTGCGGGCCGCCGCGGCCGCCTCGGCCACCGCCGCCGCCCCGGCCGGCACCTGCGCCGCGTCCGGGCGGCTCGGCACCAGCTGCCGGCGGAGGCGGCGGCGCGGGATCCTCGGTGAGGTTCCACGCGACGCGCCGGACGCCCGCCGCCTTGTTGATCTCCATCTGCCGCACTCGCCGTCCATTCGAGTCGTTGATCCGGATGACCAGCCGCGCATCGGCCGGGAGATCCTGACGCACGTGATACGTGAACGTCGCGCCGTAAGGCGGGTTATCGGTCGTCCAGTTGCTCTCGACCGCGCGCTGCTGGCCGAGCACCGGGTACTGGTACACGTGACGAAGCGGGAACAGCCGCGCTTCCTCGCCGAGTGTCTGCGCGCTGACTTCACGCAGCGCGCTGTAGTCGTCGAGCACGTAGAAGCTCCGTCCGAAGGTGCCGAGCACGAGGTCGGTTTCCCGCCGCTGGATGTCCATGTCGCGGATCTGCGCGACCGGCAGGCCGCCGCGGAGCTGCACCCATCGCTGCCCGCCATCGACAGTGAAGAACAGCGCGAACTCCGTACCGGCAAAGATCAGGTCGCCGTTGACGTGGTCCGGATTCACCGCCCACACCGGGTGCCGTGCCGGAAGATTGCCGGCGATCGACGTGAACGTCCGGCCGCGGTCGTTGCTGCGCAGGAGATATGGCTTGTAGTCGCCCCGCTGCCAGTTGTTGAGCGCAACGAACACGACGTTCGAATCACGCGGCGACGCCGCCACGTCCGTGACGTAGGAGCCGGGCGGCACGCCCGGGAAACTCTCGACGCGGCGCCACGTCTTGCCGGCGTCCTCGCTCACCTGCAGCAGACCGTCGTCCGTGCCGACGTAGAGGAGCCCCTCGAGGAGCGGCGACTCGTCGATCGACACGATGTTGCTGAGCGCCGTCGTCGCGCGGTTCCAGGAGACGGTCGTCTTGGGATCCCAGTTCTTCCCCATGATCGGGACCTCGACCGGGTCGAGATTTCGCGAGAGATCGGTGCTGACGCGATTCCACGAATCGCCGCGATCGTCGGTGCGATAGAGGAAGTTCGATCCCCAGTAGAGCCGCGTCGGACTGTGCGGGCTCACGATGTATGGCGCGTCCCAGTTGGCGCGCTCGCCGCCGGCACGGCCGCGGCCGCCCGCGGGCGCGTCGCCGCCTCCGCCGGGACCGCCGGCTCTCGGACGGATGCCGACGGACTGTCCGGTTCGCAGGTCGAGGCGCTGCACGTTGCCGTTCTGTGACGTCGCGTACGTGATGTCCGGATCCGAGGGATCGCTACGGGTCGTGAAGCCGTCGCCGCCGCCGCTCCGGTACCAGTCGCTCGTACGGATGCCGACGCTGTGCTGCGTGCGATGCGGGCCGCACACGGAGCCGTTGTCCTGCGACCCGCCGCAGACGTTGTAGAACGGCAGCATGTTGTCGACCGAGACGCGGTAGAACTGCGTGACGGGCAGGCTCGTGAAGTGCCGCCACGTCTTGCCTTCGTCCCACGACTCGTAGAGCCCGCCGTCGTTGCCGAGCACGATGTGGTTGCGGTCGCTGGGGTTCGGCCAGATGACGTGGTGATCGACGTGCACCCCCTGCAGCGGGAACGTACGCCAGGTCTTGCCGCCGTCCTGGCTCCATTCGAGGTTCGTGCTCATCGCCCACACGGTGTCGGGACGGATGGGATCCACGAAGAACTCGTTGTAGTAGCCCGGATCGGCGTTCATGAACCAGTCGCTGGGGGCTTCCTGTCCGGCCTCCTGCGGCGCCGGTTCCTGATCGATTTCCTCAGGCTCGGCTGCGCCACCGCCGCGGCCCGTGCCGGGCGCGCGCTTGCCGACCCGGGCCCACGTCGCGCCCGCGTCGTCCGACCGATAGAACCCTCGCTCGGGAGCGAGGGCCTCGATCATCGCGTAGACGCGCGTCGGCTTCACCTTGCCGTCGGCCGCGAGATTGATCCGGCCCATGTCGCCCTTGGGAAGTCCGGTCGTCAGCTTCGTCCACGTTTTGCCGGCGTTGGTCGACTTGAAGATTCCGCTTTCCGGACCGCCGCCGACGAACTGGCCGGTGGCCCGGCGTCGCTGCCACATCGAGGCGTACAGGATGTCCGGGTTGTGGGGATCGATCACGAGCTCGTTCGCGCCGGTGTCAGGACCCACCGTGAGGATCGCCGACCACGTCTTGCCGCCGTCGGTCGTCTTGTAGACGCCGCGGTCGCCGCCCGAGGACCAGAGCGGTCCCTGCGACGTGACGTAGACGACGTTCGAGTCGCGCGGGTCGATCTGGATGTTGCCGAGGTGCTCGGAGCTCGCCAGGCCCGATCGCGCCCAGGTCTCGCCGCCGTCCGTCGACTTGTAGATGCCGTCGCCGAACATCGAGCTCCGCGGATTCGAGTTCTCGCCGGTGCCGAGCCAGATGACGTTCGAGTTCTTCGGATCGACCTTGACGCAGCAGAGGTTGAACGATCCGCCGCGATCGAAGACCGGCGTGAACGTGACGCCCTTGTTCACGCTTTTCCACAGGCCGCCCGCCGCTGTCGCAACCCAGTAGACGCTCGGGTTCTTCGGGTCGACGTCGAAGTCCGCGACGCGGCCGGTGACGACCGACGGACCGATGCTTCGAAGCTCGAAGCCCTCGAACACCTCCGCCGTCAGCCGGTCGGCGGCGGAGGGTGTCTGCCACGCACCGGTGGTGACGGTCAGGACAAGGACGGCGAGAGCGATGACACCTTGGACACGTTTCATGGTTTGTAACTCCGTCGCATCGACAAGCACATCGTCCGGACCTGAGGCGTTTGGCAGATCTCGGCAGCATGTTCCTCGCCCTCCCGCTCGCCGCTTGCCGCAAGGCAGCTTGATGGGCCGCCTTCGCTGAAGCTACGGCGGGCCAAGGGCCTGGCTCGCGGCGCTCGCAAAGGTCGGGCTGCGGAACACGCTACCGAGATCTGTCAAACGCTGCACGGTCCGGACGCACCTTCAGGTCCGGCCTACCTGTACAGCTGATAGTTCTTCTCCGGCAGCGGCACGATCTGGAACGTCTGCGCCGGGCCGATGGGCGTAAACGCCTCGCCAACCTGCTTGCCGATCACGGCGCGATATCGTCCAGGCTCGGCCACCGGGCCTCCGGCGCCGCGACCACCGCGGCCGGCCCCGGGAGGCACGGTGGGCTGGGCGCCGGCCCCCGCACCGGCTCCGCGCCCGGCCTGCCCGCCAGCCGGGGCCGCCGCACCAGGCGCTGGCGTGGGCGTAGGCGGATCGAGCGTCAAGTTCCATGTCGTCCGGTGAATGCCCGGGGTCCTGACCAGGTTGTCGAGCCGCCGTACCTGCCGGCCTTCGGAATCCGTGATCGAGATAACCAGACGCGTGTCGGCCGGCATCTCCTGGCCGACGTGATATGTGAACGTCGCGCCGTACGCTGGATTCGGCGTTGTGTAGTTACCGCCGAGCGACGCAAGACCCGCTGACCCGGCATCGGTGATGCCCCAGGCCTGGTACTGATACGCGCGGCGCAGCGGCAGCAGCCGCGCTTCCTCGGCGAGCGTCGTCGCGTTCACCTCGCGCAGCGCACTGTAGTCGTCGAGGACCCAGAAGCCGTTGCCGAACGTCGCCATGACGACGTCGTTCTCGCGTTTCTGAAGGTGGAGATCGCGCACCTGCGTCGGCGGCATGTTGCCGCGAAGCTGGGTCCACTGCTTGCCGCCGTCGACGGTGAAGAACAGGCCGAATTCGGTCCCGGCAAACAGCAGATCTCCATTGACGTGATCCTGAGCGATCGCCCAGACGTCATGTTTGTCCGGAAGATTGCCGCTGATGTTCGTCCAGGTGCGTCCGCGATCGGTGCTCCGGACGACGTACGGCTTGTAGTCGCCACGCTGCCAGTTGTTCAGCGCCGCGAAGACGACGTTCGAGTCACGCGGTGACGCAAAGACATCCGCGACGTACGCCCACTTCGCCACACCGGGAAAATCCTCGACCTTGCGCCACGTCTTGCCGCCGTCTTCGGTTGCCTGGAACAGGCCGTCGTCAGTGCCGACGTACAGCAGGCCCTCCATGAGCGGCGATTCGTCGATCGACACGATGTTCGAAAGCGGCGTCGTCGATTCGTGGAGCGCGATTGATCCGGGCGGCCACACCTTGCCCATGAACGCAATCTGCGAACGATCCAGATTGCGGGACAGATCGGGACTGATCCGCGTCCACGTGTCGCCACGGTCGTCGCTTCGGTAGACGAAGTTGCTCGCCCAGTAGAGACGCGTGTGCGAATGCGGGCTGATGATGTACGGCGCGTCCCAGTTGACGCGATCCCCGCCGCCACCACCGCCCCGCCCGCCGCCGCCTGCACCGCCTCGTCCGGCTCCGCCCTGCGCTCCGGCGCCCTGGGCCCCGCCCTGTGCGCCGCCGGCCTGTTGTTGTTGCTGTTGTTGTGGCGGCTGAGGCGGCTGCTGCGGCGCGCCTTCGATGTCGAATCCACCGCCACCCCCGCCGCGCCCGCCCGTGGGATTGAGGCCCGTAGCGCGGCCGGTGCGTCGGTCGAAACGGGCCAGACCGCCGCTTTGTGACGTCGCGTACACGATGTTCGGATCCCGGGGATCGGGCCATGACTGGAACCCGTCGCCTCCGCGGATCAGATACCAGTCGCTCGTGCGAATGCCGAGCGCGTGCGACGTCCGCGACGGACCGCACATCGAGAAGTTGTCCTGCGTGCCGCCGCAGACGGTGTAGAACGGCTCTTCGTTGCCGATGCCGACCCGGTAGTACTGCGTGATGGGCAGATTCGCGAAGAACCGCCAGGTCTTGCCGTCGTCGTACGTCTCGTAGACGCCGCCGTCGTTGCCGATCAGAATGTGGTTCGGGTCGCTCGGATCGAACGTCACGTCGTGGTGGTCGACATGCACGTTGAACGAGCCCTGGCCCTGTCCGAGCCGGGATGTGCTCTGCTCGACGCCGATCGCGCCCCATGTCTTGCCGCCGTCCTTGCTCCAATCGAAATTCGTATTCACCGACCAGATGGTGTCGGGGTTGCGGGGATCGACAAAGATCTCCGAGTAGTACGCGGGGCCGCCGCCGCGGTACCTGGCGACGCGCGTGAAGCTCTCGCCGTTGTCATCGGACACGTAGAATCCGCGGCTGTCATCCGGCGTCGGACTTGCCAAAGAGGCAGCAGGCGCGGGAGCCGGCTCGGGCGTCGCCGGCGCGGCGGCTTCACCGCGGCCTCGACCGGCTGCGCCACCACCGCCACCTCCGCCACCACCCCCACGGCCGCCTGCATTGCACTCAGGAACGGCGCACTTGCCATCGATGAGCGCGTAGACGCGTCCGGGCCGGCGAGGATCGACGGCGAGCGCGATTCGGCCGACTTCCGCCGGCGGCAGCCCCTTGGTCCGTTTCGCAAAGGTCTTGCCCCCGTTCACCGTCACGAAGACGCCGCCATCCGGACCGCCTCCGATCATCTGCCCGACGTGCCGGCGGCGCTGATAGGTGCCGGCATACACGATGTCCGGGTTCTTGGGATTGAAGGCGATGTCGCTGACGCCCGTGTCCTCGTTGATGTGGAGGACACGGTTCCACGTCGCTCCGCCGTCCGTCGTCTTGTAGAGGCCGCGTTCGCCGCCCTCGGAGAAGAGCGGTCCCTGCGACGCGATCCAGACGACGTTCGAGTTGCGCGGATCGATCAGGATCTTGCCGATGTGCTCTGATTTCTCGAGGCCGACCATCTTCCAGGTCTTCCCCGCATCCGTGGACTTGTAGACGCCGGTGCCGAAGTGCGCGCTGCGCTGGCTGGCGTTTTCACCGGTGCCGAGCCAGATCACGTTCGAGTCCTTCGGATCGACGACGACGCAGCAAAGGGAGAATGCTTCGAGCTGGCCGATGCGCGGAAAGATCTCCTCGAACGTGATCCCGCGATTGACCGTTTTCCAAAGTCCCCCGAAGGCCGTGGCGATGTACCAGGTGCTCGGATTCTTCGGATCGATCTCGATGTCGACGACGCGTCCGGTCACGAGTGCTGGTCCGATGTTCCGGATCGCCATCCGTTCGAAGCGCTCCGCCGTCAGGCGGTCGGCTCCGGACGGGGTCTGACCGGCGCGCACGACGGCGGCCAGCACGACAAGTGCCATCGACGCAACAAATACCGTTCGTCTCATTGAGTTGGTCTCCAGGGGCTCAGTTTGCCGGGGCATTCTCCCACCGCCGCCGGTGAATCCGCAATACAGGGGCGGCGTACAGGGTGCCAGGGTTCCGGATGTCACAATGAACCCGATGAATCTGCGCACCATTCTTGTGGCGATGACGCTCGCCACCCTCACCGTCGCCGATCAACCGTCGACGGGCTTTGATCCGATGCTTTTTCGTGACCTGACCTGGCGGAACATCGGACCCTTCAGAGGCGGCCGGACGAAGGCCGCCGCAGGCATTCCAACCCAGCCCCACGTGTTCTATGTCGGAGCCGTGAACGGCGGCGTGTGGAAAACGACCGATGCCGGACGTATGTGGACGCCGATCTTCGATGACCAGCCGACGGGATCTATCGGGGCGATCGCGGTGGCGCCGTCGGATCCGAACGTCATCTACGTCGGCAGCGGAGAGGGCCTGCAGCGACCCGACTTGTCGACGGGCGACGGAATGTACAAATCGACCGACGCCGGACGGACGTGGACGCACCTCGGCCTTCGCGACGGTCAGCAGATTCCTCAGATCATCGTCGATCCGAAGGACCCCAATCGCCTGTTCGTGGCGGTGCTCGGCCATCCGTACGGTCCGAACACGGAGCGAGGGATTTTCAGATCGACCGACGGCGCGAAGACGTTCGAGCGCGTGCTCTATAAGGATGAGAACACCGGCGCCGTCGATCTCGCGTTCGATCCAGCCAACGCCAGCACCGTCTACGCGGTGCTCTGGGAATCGCGCCAGGCGCCCTGGGAAAACGGAGTGTTCACCGGCCCGGGGAGCGGACTCTTCAAATCGACCGACGGTGGCGTCACATGGCGGCCGATCGGGAAAGGCCTTCCGACGTTCGCGGAGGACGGACTCGGGCGCATCGGCATTGCCGTCGCGCCCAGCCGCGCCCAGCGGGTCTTCGCCACCGTCGAGGCGCGCGCGCGCGGCGGCCTGTATCGCTCGGACGACGCCGGCGAAACGTTTTCACGCGTGAACGACGACCCGCGCGTGACGATGCGCGGGTCGGATTTCGCGGAGGTCAAGGTCGATCCCGCCAACCCCGACATCGTCTACACGGGCAGCATCGTCGCGTGGAAGTCGATTGACGGCGGCAAGACGTTCACCGCCTGGCGTGGCGCGCCCGGCGGCGACGACTACCACCGCCTGTGGATCAACCCGCTCAACCCGGACATCATCCTCGCCGCGTCGGATCAGGGAGCGATTGTCACCGTGAACGGCGGAAAGACGTGGAGCTCCTGGTACAACCAGCCGACGGCGCAGTTCTACCACGTGAGCACGGACAGCGCGTTTCCGTATCGCGTCTGCGGCGGTCAGCAGGAGAGCGGATCCGCCTGCGTCGCGAGCCGCGGCGACTACGGACAGATCACGATGCGCGACTGGCATCCGGTCGGCGTCGAGGAGTACGGCTACGTCGCCGCCGATCCGGCCGATCCCGACGTCGTCTATGGCGGCAAGGTCACGCGGTTCGACCGGCGGACGCGCCAGGTGCAGGATGTCGGGCCGCCGCGCGGGCCGAACTTCCGCGTGCTCCGGACGGCGCCGGTGCTCTTCGCGCCGATCATCGACCCGCGGCCGGTCGGCGGCGCGTTCAACACGCGCGCGCTGTTCTTCGCGTCGAACACGCTCTGGAAGACCGTGAATGGCGGCCAGCAGTGGATCGAGGTCAGCCCCGACCTGTCGCGCGAGACGTGGACGCCGCCCGCCAACGTCGGCGTGTATCGCGACTCGCCCGCGGCGCAGCCGACACGGCGCGGCGTCATCTATACCGTCGCGCCCTCGCCGATCGACGCGGCCGTCATCTGGGCGGGCACCGACGACGGGTTGATCCACGTCACCCGGAACGGCGGCAAGGAGTGGATCAACGTCACGCCCCCCGCGCTGGGGCCCTGGGCGAAGGTGTCGCTCATCGAGCCGTCGTACTTCAACGCGGCCATCGCGTACGCCGCAATCAATACGCTGCGACTCGACGACCTGCGCCCGCACATCTACCGCACGAAGGACGGCGGGCAGACGTGGGCCGAGATCGTCAAAGGGCTGCCGTCCGGCGGCATCGTGAACGTCGTCCGCGAGGACCCGCAGCGGCGCGGCCTGCTCTTCGCGGGCACCGAGCAGGCGGTCTACGTGTCGTTCGACGACGGCGAAAGCTGGCAGCCGCTTCGGAACAACATGCCTGCGACCTCAATCCGCGATCTCGTCATCAAGGACGCGGACATCGTCGTCGGGACTCACGGGCGGGGCTTCTGGATCCTCGACGACATCAGCCCGCTCCGTCAGATCACGCCGGACATCGCCAAGGTGGACGCGTTCCTCTTCCGTCCGTCGACCGCCTGGCGGTTCCGCTGGAACCAGAACACCGATACGCCGCTGCCGCCCGATGAGCCCGCGGCGCCGAATCCCCCGGACGGCGTGACGATCAGTTACCTGCTCGGACCAGGAGCGCGAGGGTCGGTCACGCTCGAGATCATCGAAAGCGTCACCGGCGAAGTCATCCGCCGCTACTCGAGCGACGATCCGGCGGATCAACCTGTCCCCAACCGAAACATGCCGGACTACTGGATCCGCCCGGTGCCGCGGCTCGCGACAACTCCGGGGCTGCACCGCTTCGCGTGGGACGTCCGGTACGCGGCACCGCCGGTCGAGCGGGTGACGTACCCGATCGCGGCCATCGCCGGGAACACGCCCAAGGTGCCGCGCGGGATGTGGGTTGCGCCGGGAACGTATCAGGTGCGCCTGACGGCGGGCGGAAAGACGCTCCGACAGGCCGTGGTGGTGAGAATGGATCCTCGAGTGCGGACCTCGTCAGCCGACCTCACGTTGCAGTTCAAGCTGTCGAAGTCGCTCGACGACATGATGCGGCAGCTCGCCCAGGCAAAGGCCGAGGTCGGCAAGACGCTCGGAGGATCGAGCGGAGCGCCCGCGGCGCGGCTTCAGGCCACGCTCACCGCACTCCAGCAGGCGGGCGCTCCCCTCGTGACGCTCTTCGAGTCCATCCAGCGGGCGGACGCGCGGCCGACGGGGGCCCAGGAAGCGGCAGTCGCGGAGCTGTTGAAGAAGGCCGAAGCGGCGCTGGCGGCGTACAAGGAAGGGGCCGGCCAATAATCCAGCCGGCCCCAATTACTCAATTACCGATTACCCGATTACCAGTTGATTCTCCACACGATCTGTCCGAGTCTCCCTCCCGGATCGAACGTGTTGCTCGGATCGCGGTAGGCGTCGTCCACCTGGAAGATCGTCGCGCCGCCGCCCGGGTTGTCCGCGTTGTCGAAGTTGATGTTGTCGAAGACGTTCAGGACGTCGAAGCGCAACTCGAAGTTCACGCGGCTGCCGGTCTCGAACCGCTTCGACAGACTGACGTCGAACCGCGTGAACCACGGCGCCCGGATGAGGAGCGTGCGTGGCGCGCAGTCGCCGTTCCGGACTTCAACGCAATTCTCGCTGTTGTCCGGCGCGATGTAGCGGCCCTCCGGCGGGCCAAGCGAGCCGTAGCCGGTCGCCGACGTGGCATCCGGGCTGTACGCGCGGCGCGTGTTCAGGATGATGTCATCCGGCAGCATGGTCACGATCTTCGTGGCTGGGTCGTAGCGGTGACGGTATTCGCGCGTCAGTTCGTCGACCGTCATCCCCACCAGCCGAACGCCGCCGAAGTTCACGGTGTTGGACTGGACCCGGCCCGCACCGTTGAAGCCCCAGCCGCCGACCAGCAGGTCGAGCGCGGGGTGCATGTCGGTGCCGAAGTGGCGTCCGCGGCCGACCGGCACCATCCAGTCCCACTGCATCTTGAACGCGTGACGGACGTTGCCGGTTGGATCGGAGACGCGGCCCCAGTGCTTGCCGAGGTTGGTCGATCCGTACTCGAGCGCGTACTGGTAGCTGCCGCTGATCTGGAACCCTTTCGAGAGCCGACGCCGGAGCTCGATCTGCAGCGCGTTGTAGCTGCTGAAGGCGTCGCTCGTCCAGATGTTGTTGTCGTCTGCGCTGGTCGAGACGTCCGGGTTCACGACGAAGAAGTTCGGCGAGATACCGGCCTGCGCCGCGAGGCCCCGCCGCGTCGCGTTGCCGTCAAGATCCCCCGCGGCGTCGTACGGCTGCGGCCGCGTCCGGGCCAACCGGCCGACGAACGTGCTGTTCGTCCAGTTGTTGCCGGAGTACGCACCCGGGTTGTTGACGTCCCGCGATCCGTTGAAGTACGCGAGGTACGTCGGCAGCGGTGACGTGCCGGGGACGCCGGTGAACGCGAACGTGTTCCCGCGCCCGGCGGCCTGGTTGGCCTGCAGGTTGGCCATCGCCCGGTTGAACTCGTCGTAGAACCCGTTCTCGATGATGTTGATCTCGTTGTAGTTCTCATCGGTCCACTGGTTCACGCCGCGGGTCCCGACGTAGCGGATGTCGACCGCCATGTCGCGCGACAGCGCGCGCTGGAAACTGAGCGTGTACGACCGCGCGAACGCCACCTGAATGTCCGGATGGAAGATGTTCATGCCATCCTGCCGGTTGGCGCGGGCGAGAATCGGATAGGCCGGGACGCAGTTACCCGACGCGTCACAGGTGATCGCCGGCACTTGACCGAACGTCGGCGGCCCCAGGCGGCCTTTTTCTCGGTACAACACCGGGTACGACTCCCCCGGCGGGATCAGCAGACCGCTGTTGGCATTGCGGGTCACGTTGACCTGACTGCCCGGGTTGGCGCCGAAGACGCCCGTGAAGCGGGCCATGCCCTCACGCGCATAGTTCACGGAGTAGCCGGCGCGCAGCGTCGCCTGTTCCGGATCGCCCAGCAGTGTGCGCAGGAAGCCGGTCTGCACGTTCGGCAGCCACGCGACGCCGATGTTGGGCGCGACGTTGTTCCAGTCGGTCTTCCAGCCCTGGTCGCCACTCCCGTACTCGATGAACTGCGGGTAGACGCCGCCGGAAGCGCCCGGCTGGAAGAACCGGCATTGCCCGTCAGGCCCGATACCGGACACGCCACACGCGTCGGCAAACGTCGCTCTCGACATGACGTCGTTGACCGCCTGGAACGGCATCTGGATGTCCCAGCGAGCGCCGGCATTGAGCGTCAGCCGCGGCGTCAGGCGCCAGGAGTCCTGCGCGAAGAGCGAATACTCGTTCATGCGTCCGGCCTGCCGGCGCTTGCCGAGATACACGTACTGGTTGGTGGCTTCGTCCAGCACGAGGTTGCCGCCGATGCTGTTCACGCGGCCCACGAGCATCGCGTAGAGATTGCGCGCGTTGGTCAGCTCGGCGTCCGATGCGCCCGGGAAGTTCGCCGTCGAGAAGATGGTGGACGCCGGGTCGTTCGTGTCCGCGCCGAACCCGATGTTGGGCACCATCTGCTGGTTGTCCGCCCACACGTTGCCGAAGAACAGCGACATGCCGAAGCTGAGGCTGTGCGTGCCGCGCTGCCAGTTCAGCGTGTTGTCGATGTTCCAGCTCCAGGCGCTCCGCGCCGTCGGCGTGTTCTGGTTGCCGGCAGTTGTGAGGCCAAGCGGGAAGGCGAGGTTGTAGCCGCCCTGCTGGTCGAACGTGTGCGGCCCGTTGCTGGCGTCTTCCCCGAAATACGACGGCCCCCACTTGATCCCGCCGCGCAGCTCGTTGACCACGTTGGGCGACAGCGTCGAGCGCAGCGTGCCGGAGCTGAGCGGCCGGTATGACGTGTACTTGCGGTAGTTCACGAAGCCCGGAAACCGCGCGTCGGCATTGTTCAGATGATCCGGATCGCGCACGACGACCTGCCAGTTGTACGTGCCGCTGATCCGGTGCTGCGAGGTCAGGTTGTAGTCGAGTTTGACGACCGGCTGCTTCTCGTGCTGATTCCCCGGGCTGAGCCAGAGGTACGACGTCGTGTTGAGGTCGTTGGTCGGAGTGATGACTCCCGTAGACGCCGTCGCGGCGCGGATGTCGTTCAACACCTGGAGCACGTCCGGGTCGTAGGAGTTGATGTGACCGTTGGCGCCCGCGAGCGCGAGCACGTCGCGCGTCCGGATGACCGTCTGGCCGTTTTCCGTCGCGTCCCACGAAAAGATGCCGGCCTGCGCCTGCGGCTGGATCACCGTGCGCGTCCGCGTGAAGTCGTTCGGCAGCCGCAGCTCCTCGTAGTTGAAGAAAAAGAACGCCTTGCCGCGCCCGTCGTACAGCTTCGGGATGACGATCGGTCCGCCCTGGCGGAAGCCGAACTGATTCAGCACGACGTCGTTCTTCGGCAGGTCGTTGATCTCGTTGAAGAAGAAGTTCGTGTTCATCCCGGGGCTGCGGTGGTAGTGATACGCGCTGCCGGTGAACCGGTTCGTGCCCGACCGCGTCTGGAACGCGATCTGCACCGCGCCGTGGCCGCCGACGTCCGCGCCGGCGCCCGCCGTCGTGACCGTCACGGCCTCGACCGCGTCCGGCCGCGGGGTGACCATCGCGAACAACCCTTCGGTCGACTTGTTGAAGTTCTCGTTGTTGTTGACGCCGTCCAGGCTGATCGCGACGAACGAGTCCGGCAGCCCATTGAAGTTCGAGTCGCGGTTCACCCCCGCCGTGTTGACGCCCGGCAGGAACGTGACCGCGTTCACGAGGTTGCGCGTCGCGACCGGCAGCTTGTTGATCTGCTCGGACGTCAGCGTCGAGGCGATCGTCGGCGTCTGCGTGTTGATGAGCTGGGTCGTCGCCACGACCTCGACCGTCTGTTCGATGCCGCCGACCTCGAGGACCGCCTTGATACTACCCGGCGTCCCGATGGCCAGCACGACGTCTTTCACGACGGCCGTCTTGAACCCGGAGAGCGAGACCGTCACGGTGTAGGTGCCGGCGTCGAGCGCGGGCACCGAGAAGGTTCCGGCACTGTTCGTCACGGCGTTGAAGACCGTGCCGCTGGCGTTGTTCTTCACGACGACAGTGGCGCCTGGAATGACGCCTCCGCCGGAGTCGACGACCGTCCCCGAAATCGATGCAGTTGCACCGCTCTGTGCGAAGACCGGCGTGGCGGGTACCGTCAACGCCACGACCGTCGCCGCTGCTAGCAGAGCGCAAAGCGTCCGTCTCATTAGGTTGTTCCTCCTGGCGTGCCGAACGAACGTCTCCGCCTGGCGAAACGACAAGTCACCGGGACAGAGACCGCGTGCCTAGGCATTTAGCAATCGCAGGGCCATGTCCGTCCCAACCCCGAAGCTGCGTTCGCCTGCGGAATCATACTGTCCATTCCCGGAACACGTGCGCGGGAACGGAAAGACGGTGTCTGAATCCAAACAGTTGGAGGGATGAGATGGACGGACGTGGGGTGAGTTGCGCGAGGTCCCGGTATCCTCAGGCTCGAGATGCCAGGCAAACGCTGGCTGCTTCCCGGGATCCCGGGCCTGACCGATCGCTTCGGCCTTCGGCCTTTGGCCTTGGGCCTAGGCCTTGGGCCGACTTTCCTCTACCAGTTCACTCGCCAGACGATCTGACCGAGCCGCCCGCCGGGATCGAATGAGTTGCTCGGATCGCGATAGGCGCTGTCGACCTGGAAGATCGTCGCTCCGCTGCCGGGGTTGTTCGCGAGGTTGAAGTTGACGTTGTCGAAGACGTTCAGGACGTCGAACCGCAACTCGAAGTTCACGCGGCTGCCGGTCTCGAACCGCTTCGACAGGCTGACGTCGAACCGCGTGAACCACGGCGCCCTGACGAGGAGCGTGCGTGGCGTGCAGTCGCCGTTCCGGATTTCAACGCAATTCTCGCTGTTGTCCGGCGCGATGTACCGGCCTTCCGGCACGCCGAGCGATCCGTAGCCGGTCGCCGACGTGGCATCCGGGCTGAACGCGCGGCGCGTGTTCAGGATGATGTCATCCGGGAGCATGGTCACGATCTTCGTGGCCGGATCGTAGCGGTGACGGTACTCGCGGGTCAGTTCCTCGAGCTCCATCCCGACGAGCCGCACGTTGCCGAAGTTGATGGTCCGCGCTTGCACGCGCCCGGCGCCGTTGAAGCCCCAGCCGCCAACCAGCAGGTCGAGCGCCGGGTGCATGTCGGTGCCGAAGTGCCGTCCGCGGCCGACCGGCACATTCCAGTCCCACTGCATCTTGATCGCATGCCGTACGTTCGCGGTCGGATCCGACACGCGGCCCCAGTGCTTGCCGAGGTTGGCCGATCCGTACTCGAGCGCGTACTGGTAGCTGCCGCTGATCTGGAACCCCTTCGAGAGGCGCCGCCGCAGTTCGATTTGCAGCGCGTCGTAGCTGCTGAACGCGTCGCTCGTCCAGAGGTTGAAGTTGTCCCCATCGGTCGAGACGTCCGGATTCACGACGAAGAAGTTCTTCGAGATACCGGCCTGCGCCGCGAGGCCGCGCCGGGTGGCGTTGCCGTCGAGATCGTTGGCCGCGTCGTACGGCTGCGGCCGCGTCCGCGCCAACCGGCCGACGAACGTGCTGTTCGTCCAGTTGTTGCCGGAATACACGCTTGGATTGTTGACGTCTCGCGAACCATTGAAGTACGCGAGGTACGTCGGCAGCGGCGCGGTCCCCGAGTTCGGTCCGAAGTACGCGAACGTATTGCCGCGCCCGGCGGCCTGGTTGGCCTGGAGATTGGCCATCGCCAGCTGGAACTCGGTGTAGAACCCGTTCTCGATGATGTTGATCTCGTTGTAGTTCTCATCGGTCCACTGATTCACGCCGCGGGTCCCCACGTAGCGGATGTCGACCGCCATGTCGCGCGACAGCGCACGCTGGAAGCTCACCGTGTACGACCGGGCGAATGCCACCTGGAGGTCCGGATGGAAGAGGTTCATGCCATCCTGCCGGTTGGCGCGGGCGAGAATCGGATACGCCGGCACGCAGGCGCCCGATGCGTCGCAGGAGACGGCCGGCACCTGACCGAACGCCGGCGGCCCCAGGCTATCTTTTTCACGGAACAACACCGGGTACGACTGCCCCGGCGGGATCAGCAGGCCGCTATTGGCGTTGCGGGTGACGCTGACCTGACTGCCCGGATTGGCGCCGAAGACGCCCGTGAATCGGGCCATGCCCTCACGCGCATAGTTCACGGAGTAGCCAGCACGGAGCGTCGCCTGTTCCGGATCGCCCAGCAGCGTGCGCAGGAAGCCGGTCTGCACGTTCGGCAGCCACGCGACACCGATGTTCGGCGCGACATTGTTCCAGTCGGTGTTCCACCCCGGATCACCGCTGGTGTACTGAATGAACTGCGGGTAGACGCCGCCGGAAGCGCTCGGCTGGAAGAACCGGCATTCCCCGTCGGGCCCGATACCGGACACGCCACATGCGTCGGCAAATGTCGCTCTCGACGTGACGTCATTGACGGGCTGGAACGGCATCTGGACATCCCATCGCAGGCCCGCGTTGAGCGTCAGCCGCGGCGTCATGCGCCAGGAGTCCTGCGCGAAGAGGGAATACTCGTTCATGCGCCCGGCCTGCCGGCGTCGGCCAAGGTAGGCGTACTGGTTGGTCGCCTCATCCAGCACCAGGTTGCTGCCGATGCTGTTCACGCGGCCCACGAGCAGCGCATAGAGAGAGCGGGCGTTGGCCAGCTCGTCGTTCGACGCGCCGGGGAAGTTCGTCGTCGAGAATATGCTGAACGCCGGGTCGTTCGTGTCCACGCCGAACGCGATGCTGGGCACCATCTGCTGGTTGTCGGCCCACACGTTGCCGAAGAAGAACGACGTGCCGAAGCTCAGGCTGTGGCTGCCGCGCTGCCAGTTCAACGTGTTGTCGATGTTCCAGCTCCAGGCGCTTCGCGCGGTGATGGTGTTCTGGTTGCCCGCGTTCGTCAGGCTCAGCGGGAAGCCGACGTTGTACCCGTCCTGCGCATCGAAGGTCTGCGGACCGGTGCTCGCGTCGTCCCCGAAGTACGACGGCCCCCACTTGATGCCGCCGCGGAGCTCGTTGACCACGTTGGGCGACAGCGTCGAGCGCAGCGTCCCAGAGCTGAGCGGCCGGTACGACGTGTACTGGCGGTAGTTCGAGAACCCCGGGAAGCGCACGTCGTCGTCGTTCAGCTGATCGGGATCGCGCACGACGACCTGCCAGTTGTACGTGCCGCTGATCCGGTGCTGCGAGGTCAGGTTGTAGTCGATCTTCACGACCGGCTGCTTTTCGTGCTGGTTGCCCGGGCTCAGCCAGAGATACGACCGCGTGATGAGGTTCGTCGTCTCGTTCACGACGCCCTGCGATTCGGTCGCGGCCCGGATGTCATTCAGCAGCCTCAACACGGTCGGGTCGTACGAGCTGATGTGGCTGTTGGCCGCCGCGAGCGCGAGCACGTCGCGGGTCCGGATGACCGTCTGGCCATTTTCCGTTGCGTCCCACGAGAAGATGCCGGCCTGGGCGTCGGGCCGCAGCACCGTGCGGGTGCGGGTGAAGTCGTTCGGCAGACGCAGCTCTTCGTAATTGAAGAAGAAGAATGCCTTGCCCCGCCCGTCGTACAGCTTCGGAATGACGATCGGTCCGCCCTGACGGAACCCGTACTGGTTCAGGACCACGTCGTTCTTCGCGAGGCCGTTGATCTCGTTGAAGAAGTAGTTCGAGTTGAGGCTCGGGCTGCGGTGGTAGTGATACGCGCTGCCGGTGAACCGGTTCGTACCCGACCGGGTCTGAAAGGCGACCTGCACCGCGCCGTGGCCGCCGACGTCCGCGCCGGCACCCGCCGTCGTCACCGTGACCGCCTCGACCGCGTCCGGCCGCGGCGTGACCATCGCGAACAGCCCCTCGGTTGACTTGTTGAAGTTCTCGTTGTTGTTGACGCCGTCGAGCGTGATCGCGACGAACGAATCGGGCAGGCCGTTGAAGTTCGAATCGCGGTTGACGCCGGCTGTATTGACGCCCGGCAGGAACGTGACCGCATTGATGAGATTGCGCGTCGCCACCGGCAGCTTGTTGATCTGCTCGGACGTCAGCGTCGACGAGATCGTCGGCGTCTGCGTGTTGATGAGCTGCGTCGTCGCCACGACCTCGACCGTCTGTTCGATACCGCCCACCTCGAGCACGGCCTTGACGCTCCCGGGAGTACCGATCGCGAGCTGCACGTCCTTGATGACGGCTGTCTTGAATCCGGACAGCGAGACCGTGACGGTATAGGTGCCGGCGTCGAGCGCGGGCACCGAAAAGGTTCCGGCGCTGTTCGTCACGGCGTTGAACGTCGTGCCGCTGGCGTTGTTCTTCACGACGACGGTGGCGCCGGGGATGACGCCTCCGCCCGAATCGACCACCGTTCCCGAGATCGACGACGTCGCGCCGCCCTGAGCGAAGACCGGCGCGGCGGCAGCCGTCAGGAGCATCAAAACTGCCGAGGCAAGCAGACCGCTAAGCCCACGTTTCATGTCGTTGGTCCCTCCGGACCTGCGGTCGAAGACGAACACGACGTCAGGTCTGGTGTGGAGAGAGCAAGCGCAGCGCCATCGCACGTGTTCGAGACGCGGCGCATTCTTGCGCGTGCGGACAGCGGTGTTCGATCGCGTTCGCGGATTCGGGAATCAGAAATCCGGAAAGCAATTCACGCGCTTGGATGGCGGGACGAACGAAGGGATCAACGACGTGACCAACGAAGGGACCAACGCAGGGACGAGCGATGGATGCTCGACCCTGCGTTGCCGTGCTGCGCGATCGGCCGCGCTTACCAGTTCACGCGCCAGACGATCTGACCGAGTCGCCCTCCCGGATCGAACGTGTTGCTGGTGTCCTGATAGGCGGACCCGACCTGGAAGATGGTCGCGCCGCTGCCAGGATTGGCGGTCGGGTTGAAGTTGATGTTGTCGAACACGTTCAGGACGTCGAACCGCAGCTCGAAGCTCACGCGGCTTCCCGTCTCGAACCGCTTGGCGAGGCCGATGTCGAAGCGCGTGAACCACGGCGCCCGCACCAGCGTCGTCCGCGGGGCGCAGTCACCCTGCTTCAACTGAATACAGCTGCTGCTGTTGGCCGGTGCGATGTACCGCCCTTCCGGCACGCCGAGGTCCGAGTAGCCGGTCGCCGAGGTCGCGCTCGTGCTGAACGCCCGCCGCGTGTTGAGAATCACGTCGTCGGGCAGCATCTTGACGAGGTTGCGCCCCGGATTGTCCGGATCGGGGGCGATGCGGAAGAAGTACATGTCGGTCAACTCCTCAACCGTCATGTTGATCAGGCGAACGTTGCCGAAGTTCAGCACGCGAGCCTGCACGCGCCCGGCGCCGTCGAACTCCCAGCCGCCGAGAACGGCATTCATGACCGAATTCATGTCGGTCCCGAATCGCCGTCCACGTCCGACCGGCACGCTGTAGTTCCACTGCATCTTGAACGCATGCCGCACGTTGGCTGTCGGGTTCGACACGCGCCCGTAATGCCGGCCCAGGAACGCGGAGCCGTATTCGAGGGCGTACTGGTAGCTGCCGCCGACCTGCAGGCCGCGCGACATCCGCCGGCGCAACTCGATCTGGAGCGCGTTGTAGCTGCTGAAGGCGTCAGAGGTGGTGACGGCGACTCCGTCGGCTGCCGGATTGAGCATGAAGAAGTTCGCGGGAAGACCGGCAGCGATCGCGTTGTCCCGGAATTCGTCATCATCGTCAAGGTCGGTCGCCGAACCCGAGGGGCTCGGGTTGTGCCGCGTGAACCGCCCGTAGAAGTCGCTCTCCGTCCAGTTCCCGCCCGTGTAGGCCGCCGGGTCGTTGAAGTTTCGCGACCCGTTGAAGTACGCGAGGTAGATCGGCAGCGGCGACGTCCCCGGGATTCCGGTATACGCGAACGTGTTGCCCCGACCGGCGGCCCGGTTCGCCTCGAAGTTGCCTTTGGCCTTGAGGAACTCGTCGTAGAACCCGTTCTCGATGAGGTTCCGCTCGTTGTACTCCTCGTCGGTCCACTGGTTGACGCCGCGCGTGCCGACGTACCGGATGTCAATCGCCATGTCGCGGCTGATCGCGCGCTGGAAGCTCACCGTGTACGACTTCGCATACGCCACCTGGATGTCCGGGTGGAAGATGTTGATGTCGTCCTGGCGGTTCGGCCGGAGGCTGATCGGGTACGCCGGCGAACACCCGCCGCTGGCGTCGCAGGTGACCGCGGGAATCGCCGAGAACGGCGGAGGCCCGAGCCTGGTGGCGCGGTCCTTGTAGAACACCGGCCAGGTCTGGCCGGAGTCGGGCGGCACGAGCAGGCCATTGTTCTCGTTGCGGGTCGCCGAGACCTGGCTGCCGGGATTCGCGCCGTACGTGCCCGTGTAGACGGCCATGCCTTCGCGCGCATAGTTGAGCGAGAAGCCGCCGCGAAGCGTGGCCTGCGCGGGATCGCCGAGGATCTGGCGCAGCCAGCCGGTCTCGACGTTCGGCTGCCAGGCCGCACTGATGTTCGGCGCGATGTTGTCGTAGTCGAGGTTCCAACCGGGGTTGTTCCGGTCGTACTGGACGAACGTCGGTGACTTTCCGCCGGACGCCGTCGGATCGAAGAAGCGGCACGACCCGTCCGGGTGTTGTCCGGACATGCCGCACGCATCGGCCAGCGTGGACATCGACAGAATGTCGTTGACCGGCTCGAACGGCCTCTGGATGTCCCACCGCGCGCCGGCGTTGATCGTGAGCGTCGGCGTCATGCGCCAGGAGTCCTGGAAGAACGCCGAGTACTCGTTCTGCTTGCCGGCCTGCCGGCGCTGGCCGAGATAGACGTACTGGTTCGTGTTCTCGTCCAGGACGATGTTGCCGCCCAGACTCGTCACCCGACCCGTCAGTACGCCAAACAACGATCGCGCCTCAGCAAGCTCGTCGGTACTGGCCCCCGGGAAGTTTGTCGTGCTGAACAATGACCGCGCCGGGTCACGCTGCGCGACGCCGAAGGTCACCGACGGCACCATCTGCTGGTTGCGCACCCACACGTTCCCGTAGTACAGCGCGCCGCCGAAGCTGAGGCTGTGACTGCCCTTCTGCCAGCTCATGGTGTCGCTGAACTCGTAGCTCCACGCGCTGCGCCAGCTCGGGCCGTTCTGTACGTGCCAGCTCGTGCCCAGACCGAGCCCGAGCGCATAGCCGCCCTGGTCCTCGAACGTCTGTGGCCCGTTGCTCTCCAACTGTCCGAAGTATCCCGGCCCCCATCGTCCACCGCCCCGCAGTTCGTTGACGACGTTGGGCGTCAGCGTGGAACGCAACGTCACCGACGCCAGCGGCCGGTAGGAGATGTAGTGGCTGTAGTTCGGCGCGCCGGGGAACCTGACGTCGCCGCCGTTCAGCTGATCCGGATCCCGTGACACGACCTGCCAGTTGTACGTGCCGCTCAGGCGGTGATTGGACGTCAGGTTGTAATCGATGCGGAGCACGGGCTGTTTCTCGTACTGATAGCCCGGGCTCTGCCACTTGAAGTTCATCGTGTTCGGGTTCGTGTTCTGCGTCACCAGCCCCGTCGTTCCGCTCGCCGCGCGAATCCTGTTGAGCAGATCGTTCGTCGTCGAGTCGAGAGCGATCGGGTGGCCCGCGCCGCCCACCAGCGAGAACAGGTTCTGCTGACGGATGACCCGCTGATCGTTTACGGTCACATCCCACTTGTAGATGCCCGATTGAGCGTCCGGCGTCATGATGGTCCGGTCGCGCGTGAAATTGTTCGGCAGGCGCAGCTCTTCGTAGTTGAAGAAGAAGAAGGCCTTGCCGCGGCCGTCGTACACCTTCGGAATGACGATCGGACCGCCCTGGCGGAAGCCGAACTGGTTGAGCTTGATGTCGTTCTTCGGCAGGCTCGCGTTCTCGTTGAACCAGTAGTTGGTATTCAAGTCCGGGTTGCGATGGTAGTGATAGCCGCTGCCCGTAAAGCGGTTGCTCCCCGACCGCGTGACAAACGCCACCTGGACCGCGCCGTGGCCTCCGACGTCTGCGCCCGCGGTGGCCGTGGTCACGGTCACGGCTTCAACGGCGTCCTGCCTCGGCGTGACCATCGCGAAGAGTCCCTCGGTCGACTTGTTGAAGTTCTCGTTGTTGTTCACGCCGTCGAGCGTGATCGCGACGAACGAATCCGGCAACCCGTTGAAGTTCGAATCGCGGTTGGTTCCGGCGGTGTTGACACCGGGCAGGAAGGTCACCGCGTTGACCGCATTGCGGGTCGGCATCGGCATCTTGTTGATCTGATCCGCGTTCAGCGTCGACGCGATGGTCGCCGTCTGCGTGTTGACGAGCTGCGTGGTCGCGACGACCTCGACGGTCTGCTCGACACCGCCGATCTCGAGGACGGCTTTAATGCTGCCCGGGGCTCCGACGGCCAGCCGGACGTCGGTCGCGATGTACTGCTTGAACCCCTGGAGCCGGATGGTCACGGTGTAGGTGCCCGGGTCGAGCGCCGGCACGGAGAACGTGCCGCTGCTGTTGGTGGTGGTCGTGAACGTGACGCCGGCGGCGTTTTTCACTTCGACGTTGGCGCCAGGGATGACGCCACCGCCCGAATCGACCACCGTGCCCGAAAGCGACGTGGTCGCACTACCCTGCGCCAGCGCGGGTGCCGCGGCGGCGAGGCAGACGAGGGTTGCAACGACTCTGAGCAGAATGCGATTCATGACACGACTCCTGGGAAGTCGCTCACCAAATTGCTGAGCTCAACTCGGTCTGGCTGTTACTGGACTGTAGTGGACATACCCTACGGGCCTCGGCCGTCCCCGTCAAGCGTGCTCTCGCCCCCGCGAGCCAACTTTTAGCCCCGAGTGACGTCTATATCCGTTACGGATGTATCATTCGCGGATAGGGAGAGCCTGTTGACCGCCAACGTGAACCAGCCAACCTCGTTCCTGCCGCTCACACCGGCCGTTTTCCACCTGCTGCTTGCGCTTTCGGACGCCGACCGCCACGGATACGGCATCGCGAAGGAGGTGGCCGACCGCACAGGCGGCCGGGTGCGACTGGGTCCGGGCACGATTTACGGCACGCTCAACCGCATGCGCGAGGCGGGGCTCGTCGAGGAACGCCAGACTGCGGCCGGCGCCGATCGGGGTGGCGACGATCGCCGCCGCTATTACCGGATCACCCTGCTCGGCCGCGCGGTGGCCCGGGCCGAGGCGAGCCGGCTCCTCGAGCTCGTGGACATGGCGCGGGACAAGGCGCTGATCGCGAAGCGCCGGCCGCGCCAGGCGTAGACAGCCGGTGATGCGTCAGCGGGTCTTCGAGCCGGCAATCCCATGAACGTGATCAATCGATTTCCTCTCCGAGTCGTCCGCGGTCTTTGCAGCCGGATCGCCGCGCTCTATCCACGCGCCGGCGACTGCTCCGCCCGTGACGCCGCGGTGTTCCTCGACGATGCCGTCGTCGACGCCTGGGACGAGCGCCGATGGCGCGGACTGGCGGGCGTCGTGGCGATCGCCGCTGCCGATCTCGTGCGCGTCCACCTGGGCTCGGCGTCACTGGCCCTGTCGGCGAAACCCCTGCGGCAGGTCGCGAGGGCGGGCGACACACTCGTCAACACGACCGACCTTCAGCACTCGAGGGCTCCACTCATGGACCGACTGCTCAGCGATCTTCGTTACTCGATCCGCACGCTCCGCCGCACGCCGGCGTTCAGTGCCGTCGCCGTTGTCACGCTCGCGCTGGGCATCGGCGCGACGACCGCGGTCTACGCGGTGGCGGACGGCGTGCTTCTGCGCCCGTTTGCGTACCCGCACATGGATCGGCTCGCGCTCCTGCACGAGATCAACTCGACCGGCCAGACGATGTCGATCTCGTGGCCGAACTTCGAAGACTGGCGAGCGCAGAACGAGGTCTTCGAGGAGATCGGCATCTACCGCGGGATCGCGGTGTCGCTTGTCGGCGGCGAGACGCCGGAGCGGCTGAACGGCAGCCTCGTCTCGGCGTCGGTCTTCACGTCGATGGGCATCGCGCCCCTCGCGGGCCGCGCGTTCAACGAACAGGACGATGCCCCTGGCGCGGCAAGAGTGGCGATCATCAGCGAGCGGCTCTGGCGTAACCGGTTCGGCGCCCGCGACGACATCGTCGGGCTTCCGGTCACGCTCAACAGCCAGCCGTTCACGATCGCCGGCGTGATGCCGGCAGGCATGCGATTCCCGTCGCGCCTCACGGACGTCTGGTTGCCGCTCGGCTTGTACGTCGACACGTTTCCCCGCGAGCGCGGCGCGCACCCGGGATTGATGGGCGTCGCGCGCCTCAAGCCGGGGGTGGACGTCGAGAGCGCGCGCGCGTCGATGGCCGCGGTCGCGACGCGGCTCTCCGAGCAGTATCCGGTTTCCAATCGCGGCAACAGCATCGCCGTCAACGCGTATTACGAGGCCATCGTGCGTGACATCCGTCCCGTGTTGGGCATGCTGCTCGGCGCGGTGGGCCTGCTGCTTCTCATTGCGTGCTCGAACCTGACGAGTCTCATGCTGGCCAGGGCCGAAAGCCGGCACCGTGAACTGGCCGTGCGGTCGGCGCTCGGGGCGAGTCGCGTGCGGCTCGTGCGGCAGGTGCTGATGGAGTCGACCCTCCTCGCCGGCGTCGGCGGGCTCGTTGGCATCGGGCTCGCCGCCCTCGGCGTGCGGGCGTTCGTGCAGTCGCAGCCGTCGACCGTGCCGCGGGTCGATCTGCTCGGCGTCGACTGGCGCGTGGTCACGTTCGCCCTGGCGATCTCGATGTTGACGGTCGTGCTCTTCGGACTCCTGCCGGCGTTGCGGGTCTCGCGGCCCGATCTTCAGTTTGCCCTGCGAGCGACCCGGTCAGGCACGACGCGCAGGTCGGTTCATGTGCGCCGCCTGCTCGTCGGCGGTCAGATCGCGGTCGCGGCCGTCCTCCTCGTCGGCGCCGGGCTGTTCGCAAAAAGCCTGGCCAAGCTCACGTCGATCGAGCTCGGGTTCGATCCTGCCCGGGTGCTGACGATGCGTCTGTCGCTCCCGGACGCGCGCTATGCGACACCCGACGCGTGGATCGGATTCCACCGCGCGCTGCTCGACCGCCTGTCGGGCACGCCGGGCGCCGATGTCATCGCGATCAACAGCGCCGTGCCGCTCGAGGGCGGCGGCTCCGAATCCGGCGTCATGAAGGAAGGCGACCCACCGCCCGCGCCGGGACGGCCCCTGGCGGTCTGTCTGTTCCAGACGACCGGCGGTGACTATTTCAAGGCCATGGGGATTCAGCTGATGAGCGGCCGCGTGTTCGACTCCCGCGACCACAGCGGGAGGCAGCCGGTCGCCGTCGTCGACGAGAGCCTGGCGGCAAAGCTGTTCGGCAAGGAGAATCCCGTCGGTCGCCGTGTCGCATTCGAATTCAGGGGGCACGATCCGGCGACGATGCAGCCCATCTGGCGCGAGGTCGTCGGCGTCGTGCGTCACGTCAAACACTACGGCATCATCGGCGAGCCGCCGTTCGGGCAAATCTACGCGCCGTTCGAGCAGTTGCCCTTTTGGATGCTGAATCGCCGGCCCGCGATGGGGCTCCTGGTCCGCACGGCCGCGGATCCGGACGCGATGGTCGCGACGATTCGCCGCGGCGTCGCGGCGATCGATCCAACCATCCCGGTGTACGGCGTCCAGCCGATGCGCACGCTGGTCTCTCAGGCGACCGAGCAGCCACGGCTGAGCGCGATGCTCGTCAGCAGCTTCGCGGGGCTCGCTCTCCTGCTCGCCGCGGTCGGCGTCTACGGTGTGCTCGCATATGTCGTCTCGCAGCGGACGCGCGAGATTGGCGTTCGCGTTGCCCTCGGCGCCCGCGGCCGGGACATCGTCACGCAGATCGTGTCGCAGGGACTGCTTCTCACCGCGACCGGTCTCGCGGTCGGCCTGGCGGCCGCCGCCGCGCTTGCATCGGTGGTGGGCACTTTGCTCTACGACGTGTCGCCGCGCGACGTCGCGACGTTCGTCTGGACGGCCGCGGTCCTGGCCGGGGTGGCAACGATTGCGAGCGTGATTCCCGCCCGGCGCGCGTCCAGCGTGGACCCGTTGGTGGCGTTGAGAAGTGAATGAATAGTGTCAATCTGAAATCTGGGAATCTGGAGTCTTGAGCTTTCCAAACTCAATCCCCTGCGCCAGCGGCAATGCGTCCGACCAGTTGACCGTGTTCGTCTGCCGCCGCATGTAGGCTTTCCAGGCGTCTGATCCCGATTCGCGTCCGCCACCGGTCTCTTTTTCGCCGCCGAACGCCCCGCCGATCTCGGCTCCCGACGTGCCGATGTTCACGTTCGCGATTCCGCAGTCCGAGCCGCGAACGGACAGGAACTCCTCGGCGCGCCGCATGCTCTCGGTGAAGATCGCGCTCGAGAGACCCTGCGGCACGTCGTTATGGAGCTCGACGGCCTCGTCGAAGCGGTCGTACTCGAGCAGGTAGAGAATCGGCGCGAACGTCTCGCGCTTGACGACGTCGGTCTGGGCGGGCATGCGGACGATCGCGGGCTCGACGAACTGGGCGCCGAGATCCGGCCGGCGCCGGCCACCGGTCACGACGACGCCGCCGTCGGCCCTGGCCTGATCGATCGCCGCGAACATCTCGTCGACGGCCTGGGTCGTGACCAGCGGTCCCATGAGCGTCCCGGCGTCGAGCGGATCGCCGATCGGCACCTGCCGATAGGCATCGACGAGGCGCGTCGTCAAGGCGTCCGCGATCGATCGGTGGACGATGACGCGCCGCGTCGACGTGCAGCGCTGGCCCGCGGTGCCTACGGCCCCGAACAGGATCGCGCGCACCGCGAGATCGAGCCGCGCATCCTCGGCGACGACGATCGCGTTGTTGCCGCCGAGCTCGAGAATCGTGCGTCCGAACCGGGCGGCGACGGTCTGCGCCACGCGGCGGCCGACCGTGGTCGAGCCGGTGAAGGACATGAGCGGCAGCCGGCGATCGTTCAGCATCCGTTCGCCGATCACCGATCCCCGGCCGACCACCAGCGAGAACACGCCGTCGACACCGTGGTCGGCCATGACGCGATTGGCGATGTGCTGCACGGCCACGGAGGTGAGTGGCGTCGGCTCCGCGGGTTTCCAGACGACGGGATCGCCGCAGACCGCGGCGATCGCCGCGTTCCACGACCAGACCGCCACGGGAAAGTTGAACGCGGTGATGACGCCGACCGGTCCGAGCGGATGCCATTGCTCCATCATCCGGTGGCCGGGACGCTCGGAGGCGAGCGTGAGGCCGTACAGCTGCCGCGACAGGCCGACCGCGAAGTCGCAGATGTCGATCATCTCCTGCACCTCGCCGTGGCCTTCAGCGCGGATCTTTCCCATCTCGAGCGTCACGAGGTCGCCGAGTGGTTCCTTCAGATCCCGCAGGGCGCTTCCCAGATCACGCACGAGATCGCCGCGCTTCGGCGCCGGCCGCTCGCGCCACGACGTGAACGCCCGGGTGGCGGCGGTGACGACCTGTTCGTAGCCGGCGTCTGTCGTGAGCGTCACGGCCCCCAGCGGGTCGCCCGTCGCCGGGTTCGTGGAGACAATCCGCCCGCCGTCTTCCCCGCCGATCCAGCCGTGTGGGCCATGGCTGGCGCCGGCGTTGACGTCCTTGATGCCGAGCTTCTCGAGCAGCCCCTTGTGCGACGCGACGATTCGCGAAGTCATGATCATTCACACTACCATTGCGGCGATGCTCTCCTGCCGGCGGCTCGTCGGCTGCGCTTGTGCGGCCGCACTCGCCCTCATCACCTCCACGGACGTTCAGGCGCAATGGCATGCGGACGCGTATCTCGGCGTCAGTCACACGCGGCCCGCGACCATCACCATCGATCGGCCGTCGGAGGGCGTCTCGCTCGAGTTCAAGGACGTGGAGTTCGAGGAGCGATCGCTCAAACCGCCGTTGTATTACGGACTCCGGTTTGGCCGGTGGTTCGGTCGGCGGCGGCACGTTGGTGTCGAGATCGAATGGATCCACGCCAAGGCCTATGGGGTGACCGATCGTCGGTATGAAGTCGCGGGCGATCCCGGCCCGTATGCCGACCGGATTCAGCCTCCCGCGCTGATGAACGCGCTCGTCTCCCGCTACGCGATGTCGCACGGCCTGAATTTGCTGTTCGGGAACGTCGCGTGGCGCGCCCCGATCCAGCAAGGTCCCGTCGCGGCGGTGTTACGCGGCGGTGCGGGACCGTCGCTGCCGCACGGCGAGTCGACGTTTGCAGGCGAGGCACTCGAGCAGTACGACTACGGCGGCTTCGGCGTGCACGCGGCCGCCGGAGTCGAGATCCGCGTCAACCGAAAGATCGCCGCCGCGGTCGACTACAAGTTCACGTTCGCGCGCCCCGAGATCGACATCGCCGGCGGCACGGGACGGACGACCGCCCTCACGCACCATCTCGCAATAGGGCTCGCGTTCCGTCTCTCCCGCTGATATTCTTCCGCCCCGTGTGCGGCACGACCTGGGCGATCGCGCTCGCGATCGCCCTGCAGCAGCAGACCGGCTCCACCGGTTTCGATCCCGCCAACCAGGCGTGGCCGGACGATCGGCCAATCATTCGTCTCATCCCAAACCTCGGCAAGGACTTTCGGGCATTGCCGTCGGAGACGACGCTCTGGCTGGCCGTTGGAGGCACCGCCACCTCGCTGGCGCTGTCGTCACGTGACAACGAAGTGGCGGACTGGATGCGGCAGCAGCCGGCGTCGCAATGGGCGGACATCGGCGAGGTGCTCGGCGACGGCTGGGTGCAGGGCGCGGCCGCGCTGTTCACCTATGGCGTCGGCCGGCTGCACGACAGCCCCAAGGTCACGCACATGGGCAGCGATCTGGTCCGGGCGCAGATCCTGAACGGCATTCTGACGAAAAGCCTCAAGCTCGCCGTCGATCGCGATCGTCCCGACGGCGGCGGGCACTCGTTCCCTTCGGGCCACACGGCGGCGGTGTTCGCGTCGGCCTCCGTGCTGCACGGACACTTCGGATGGAAGATGGCACTGCCGGCCTACTCGCTGGCCGCATACGTCGGGTGGACGCGCCTGCGCGAGGACCAGCACTGGCTGTCCGATCTCGGCGCCGGTGCGACGATCGGCCTCATCGTGGGTCAGGCGGTCACGTCAGGACACCGCCAACGCGCCTGGACGATCGCCCCTGTGCCGACGCGCGGCGGCCTCGGGTTCATTGTCGTCAAAAACTCTCGCTAGGCCAGAACGCTCTTCTTCAGTCGCCCGTGGCGCCGAACCCTCCGCGGGTTGGACGATCGATCGCGTCGACTTCCTGCCAGTCAGCCCTCACGAAGGGCAAAATCACGCCCTGCGCGAGCCGATCGCCCCGGCGCACCGTGACGGGACGCGACGTGAAATTCAGGACCTCGATCTTGATTTCGTCCGCGGGTCCGCAGTAGTCGGCATCGACCACGCCGACGCCGTTGGCGACCATCAGCCCGCGCTTGATCGGCGTGCTGCTACGCGCGAAGACGCCGAGCAGATGACCGGCGGGAACTTCGATGACGAGCCCGGTAGGGACGAGCGTCACCTGGCCCGGCTCGATGGTCATCTCGACGCTCGACGCCAGATCGAACCCGGCGGCACCGGACGTCTCGTACGACGGCAACGGGAGGCCACTATCGAGTCGGAGGATCCGAACGGAGAGACTGGGCATGGCGGTGAAAAGCGCTTGTCAACGCTCCTGAACAGCACGCGTCGGTACGACGGGTACGGCGGGTCCAAGGAACCTGATACCCGTCTTCGTTCTTTAACTCAAGAAAGAAGACCAGCGTCAGCTCGTTCCGCGGACCTGCCGTACCCGTCGTACCGACGCGTGCTTTTCGGAAGGCTCTGAAGCTTCTTATCTCCCGCCTCCCGACGGCGGGACGACCGGCTTCTTGAACATTGGCAGCACGTCTCTCGTGCCGCGATCGAGGTACGACACGCCCTTGTCCATCCATGCCGGACGCGGCTTGCCGAGCAGGTAGTGATCGAAGAACTCGTCCATGTGGACGGTCCAGTGCTTCATGTTGTCGCGGTTGCGCAGCCCGTGCGGCTCGCCGTTGTAGTTGAACATGTAGGCTTCTTTGCCCAGGCGGCGCAGCGCCATGTTGAACTCGATTCCCTGGTACCAGGGCACCGCGTCGTCGCCGTCGTTGTGAATGCTCAGGTACGGCGTGTTGATGCGCTCGACCCAGAAGATGGGCGAGTTCTCGATGAACTCGAGCGTCTTGTCCCAGGGCGGCGCGCCGATGCGGCTCTGCCCCTTCTCGTACTGCATCTCGCGCACCATGCCGCTGCCCCAGCGGATGCCGTTGTACGCGCTGATCATGTTCGACACGGACGCGCCGGCCTGCACCGCGGCGAAGAGATTCGTCTGGGTGATCATGTACGTGATCTGGTACCCGCCCCACGAATGGCCCTGGATGCCGATGCGCTTCGGATCGATGTAGCCCTGCGCGACGACCGTGTTCACCGCCGGGATGACGCACTTCATCGCGCTCGGACCCGGGTAGCCGATGTCATAGACAATGTCCGGCTGCAGGACGACGTAGCCGTTGCTGACGTAGCGCGAGAGGTTGACGCTCGTGCCGACGTTGGGCGCGCGGTAGCCGTGCAGGCCCTGTGACAGCTCCTCGTAGATGTAGACCATCATCGGATACTTCTTCGTCGGGTCGAAGTTATCCGGCTTGATCAGCATCGCCGTCAGGACCTTGCCGTCGGCGTTGATGTACTTGATGTTCTCCGCCTTGCCCCACACGAACTCGGACTGCTGAGGATTCGCGTTCGAGATCTTCTTGGCGTTCGCGAAGTTCAGGTCGCTCACCCAGAGATCCGCGAACTCGTCGAAGCGCGACTGCGTGAACACCAGCACGTCGGCATTTTTCGCCTTCGTCGGCGCACCCATCTGCTTGTCCATCATCACGATCTTCTCGGGCGCGGCCGTGCCGGTCAGGTTGACGCGGTAGTAGCCGGTGGCTTTCGTCTCGTCGTTGACCGTCGAGAGCAGGAGCGGCTTGGCGCCGGAGATCGTCCGCGCGTCGGGGTCGAGCGTCCGATAGCGGAAGACGAGCTTCTGCTTGCGGCCTTCGCCGTTGGTGATCATGCGCGCGTTGCTGCCGTCGGGCCGGATTTCCCAGAGGTCGTACCGATCGTTCAGGACCACCGTGCGATCGCCGTCCGTCCAGCCCGCCGATCCGAGCGAGGGCGGCAGGCTTGGCGTGTCGTGGGTTTCGTCGAAGAACTTCACTGCCAGCCGCTCGGTCAGGTTGGTCTTCGTTCCGCTCGAAATGTGGTACGTGAACCAGTCACCGGACGGCTGGTCGAAGTACAGCAGGTAGTTGCCGCCGGGAGACATGGAGGCGCCGCCGCCGCTCATGTGCTCGAGGATCTTCCGGCGCTGCCCGCTCTTCAGGTCGACGAGATACACGTCGTTGTACGTCGTGTCCCAGGAGATCTCCTGCTGGTACGGCAGACCCGATGTGCCGACGGCACGCGCGGCATCCTGGCCGACGTTCACGTTCGGCAGATCCGGCGTCGCGAGCTGCACGTAGCGTTTGTCCGAGAGGTGCACGACCGCGGTGTAGTTGCGGTTGCGATCCTGGTTGGCGCGCACCTGCTGCATCGGCTGGATGATCGGATCCTTGTAGCTCCAGAGATCGACGCGGATCGGCGAGGGCCGGCGATCGTTCGGATCGGCTGGCGGAGTGGGTGGCGCCCCCGTGGCGAGGATGAGTCGCGCGCCGTCTTCCGAAAACCGCGGCGCGCTGTCGGCGACGACCATGCCCTGGGGTATGCCGCGCGTGGCCGCGGAGACGAGCTCGACGGCGGTGCCGGCATCACCGGTCTTCCAGTGATAGAGGCGGTACGGCGAGACCGGTTTGTCGTACTCGGCCTGGTCGCTCAGGAACGCGAGCTGCTGCGCCTTCTCATCGAACATCAGGCTCTTGTAATGCCCCTTGCCCGAGTGCAGCGCGCGGCCGTTCGCGTCCCCCGGCTTCCGGACGAACGCGCCGTCTTTCGTCGCGTCGTTGGACGAGACGGTGTAGGCGATCCACGTTCCGGCCTTGTCCCACGCATATTCGGTGACTTCGGCGATCGTCGTTTCCTGACCGCTCGTCAGATTGCGGACGATGAGATCCGATCCCGGATCCTTGCGCTTCTCGGCGGGCGTGGTCTGCCCGCTCTGACCGGTGGCTGCCGGCTCCTGCGCGGCAGGCTCGGGCTGCGCCGCCGCCGGCGCGCCGCCTCGTCCACCGCCGCCGCCGCGTCCGCCTGCTCCGCCGCGGCCGCCACGCCCCCCGCGTCCACCGCCCGCTCCCGCGCGGCCCTTGTGATACGCGAGCCACGTGGACGACTCTTCGGGGATCCGGAACGTGCTCACCTGCTCAACCGTCGTCACCTTGCCATCGGGCAGCGTCATGATGCCCATCGAGTTGCGGGACTGGTTGTTGTTGCCGGCGCCTTCTTCGCCGCCCTGGCCACGCCCGGCGCCCCGTCCGGCGGCCTGATTGCCGCCGCCGCTCTCGTTGCGCTCGCGCTCGTCGTCGGCCTTGGTCGGGACGATCGTGAAGATGACGTACGTGCTGTCGGGCGTGATGATGGGCGACGTCCCGCGCGGGTGTTTCAATTCCTGCCCGCTTCGCAGGTTCTTGACGATGAGCTCTCCGTCTTCGCCCTGGGCCGTCAAGGCATACGCGAGCCACTGTCCATCGTCCGACAACCGCGTGCCTTGAATCGATCGCCAGGATTCGACGACGTCGTAGGTGAGCGGGCGCTTCGCCGGCGTTTGCGCGGTCAGCGCCCATTGCCCCCATTGAGTACTGACGAGCAGAGCGCCGCAAAGAAGGAACAAAATCCGCCGCTGGTGACGCATGTGGGCCTCCAGGCCTTCTGGGGAAGAGTGGCGGGTATTATAAAGACTCCGGATTGAGTTTGGGGACGGGTCTCGCTTGCGCGAGCAAGACCCGTCCCCAAAAACGACTCCCGGAGTCCTTTCCTCCCCATGCGGCTCATTGCAGTGCTGATGGTTGTCATCCTGGCTGCCGCGCAGCCGAATCCGTCACGTCCCCGTGCGCGTGACATCGGCATCGCGCCAGGGGCCGGCTCGCCCGGCCCGTTGAACGCGATTACGGACGTCGCGGGTGTCACGGTCGGCCACACGACGCTCGTCTCGGGCGACACGGTCCGGACAGGGGTCACCGTGGTACTCCCCCACAGTGGCAACGTGTTTCGCGAGAAAGTGCCCGGCGCCGTCTTCGTCGGGAACGCCTTCGGCAAGCTCGCCGGCTCGACGCAGGTGGACGAGCTCGGCACCATCGAGTCCCCGATCGTCCTGACGAACACGCTCTCGGTCGGCTCGGCGCTCGATGCGCTCGTGCGCTGGACAGTTGCGCAGCCTGGCAACGAAAACGTGCGATCGGTGAACGGCCTGGTCGGGGAGACGAACGACGGCGGGTTGAACGACATCCGCGGCTTTCACATCACCCGCGATCACGTCTCCACGGCGATCGCTGCGGCGAAAGGCGGAGCTGTGGAAGAAGGCGCGGTCGGGGCCGGCACCGGCACGTCCGCGTTCGGCTGGAAAGGGGGCATTGGCACGTCGTCACGCCGCATCCGTCAGCAGAACGACGAATGGACCGTGGGCGTGCTCGTCCAGTCGAACTATGGGGGACGGCTCACGATCGACGGTGTGCCGGTATGGAGAGAGCTGCGGCCCGGCGCGGGCCGTGGCGACGATAACAATGCAGGCCCTGCCTCGGGCGGACTTGTCTCGCCGAAGCATCGCGACAGCGATGCGGAGGCGGACGGGTCCTGCATGATCATCGTCGCGACCGATGCGCCGCTCGATGCCCGTGATTTGAAACGTCTGGCCGCACGCGCGATTTTCGGACTGGCTCGAACGGGATCATCTTACGCACACGGAAGCGGCGATTTCGCCATCGCCTTCTCGACCCATCCGTCCCTGCGGATCACCGCGACGACGGGACCACAGCCGAGAACGATCCTCCCGACCGATGCGGTGTCGAGTCTCTTTGAAGCGGCGCTCGAGGCGACCGAGGAAGCGGTCTACAACTCGATGCTGAAGGCGATCGACACGACGGCCAACGGCCGGACTGTCCGCGCGCTTCCGATCGACGAGCTTCGAGCCGTCATGAAAAAGTACGGACGGTGAGTGGCGCCGGGTCGCCCGTGCGGAGTGTCGGTGGGCGTGACGTGCCAGCGGCTCCGGGGAGCTGGCCTGAGAAATCGCTGCCTCCACTCGCGGGCGTTTCGGACTGCCGCTCTTCGCGCGAGTGCTACCCGGCCTTGTCCCGTGCCAAAACCGCGTGGCACGCCTTCGCAAGTCGCGCGCGAAACGCCTCGCTCCTTCCGGCGCGATTTCGTACTGTCGCTGTCGGGCCACTCCCAGAACGTTTTCGAGAAGCGTGTAGCACGCTGCTGGCCTCAGCCGCACGCTCGCGCGCCTTCCGCGGAGCAGACCGTCAGGCGCGCTGCGGCAAATTCGGCCTGCAGCCTGCTACACGCTTCTCGAAAACGCTTTAGTCGCCGGCTGGCACGTCACATTCACCTACGCTCCGGGTGTCGCAGAGCGAAATCGCGTCCGGATGAACTCGGCGGCGCTTTCAGGTGAGAGCTTGTCCGTCGGTGGCCCGCTCCTCAGCACCGATCCCATCGATCGCACCGCACACCAACGGCTCCGAACCTCGGAACCCAGGCACCCCGGAACCTCGGAATCCCGTTGAACTCCGGAACGCAACGGAACCCCCGGAACCCCGCACCGGAACCCCGGAACCACCGAGCCGAGCCGCCGCTATCCTGCCCCTCCCTCCAACGCCGGCTCGAGCTTTTCGTGCCGCGGTCCCTTTTCGTCGCAGACCGCGTACGTCCCGCCGCCCTTTTCGTTGTACATCGCGACGCCCGCATGGTCCCCGCGCTTGTTCAGAATGTAGAAGTTGATGTTGAAGTTCGGCAGCCCGCGCTCGTTCAGGAGGCGCTTTTCGATCGTGTTTTCCTTGATCCGCTTGAGAGCCGCCATGCCGGCATCTTTCGGGCTGGCGCCGCGGCGCATCTCTTCGACAACGAGGAACGAACACAGGTTGTAGAGATTCGCCTCCCCCCGGCCGGTCGATCCCGCGGCGCCGACGCCGTTGTCCACGTACAACCCGGCGCCGAGAATCGGGGAGTCACCCAGGCGTCCGGGAATCTTCCACGCCAGACCGCTCGTCGTCGTGACGCCGCACACGTCACCGCCGGCGTTCACGCCGTCGCAGTTGATCGTCCCGTAGATGTGGTTCTCGTCGATGTAGCCTTCGGCGACCATGTCGAGAATCACCTGACGCTCGGCCTCTTCGCGCTCGCGCGGATCGCGAATGTAGTGGATCGGATCGGTGCGCTGCTTCCATTCCAGCCAGGCCGCCCGCGACCGGGGCGTGTTCAGGTCCGGCAGGATCTCGAAGCCCATGTTCCGGGCGAAGATCTGCGCGTCCTTGCCGACAATCAAATGATGGTCGGTCCGCTCCATGACGGACTTGGCTACGAGCGAGGGCGTCTTGACGCCTTCGAGCGCGCCGACGCCGCCCGCCTTCTTGCGAGGTCCGTGCATGCAGCACGCGTCGAGCTGCACGACGCCGTCGGCGTTCGGCAAGCCGCCGTACCCGACGCTCGTGTCGGCCGGATCGAGCTCGACGATGTTGACGCCGGCGATGAGGGCATCGAGGACGTCCACCGGCTTGCCGTCCTTGCCGGTCGTCATCAATTCGAACGCCGTCTGCACGCACGTCTTGGTGCCGCCGTTCTTGTGGGTGTTGCCGTTGCCCGACGACACGACGACGGGCCGGCTGCTGCTTTGACGGATGACGGTGGGACCGCTCGCCGCGAGCGAACGCGCCGCCGCCGCGAGGCTTGCCGCTGCTGTGGTGGCCATGAAATCTCGCCGGTTGATTCGTGTCGCCATGGGAACGCTCCAGTCCGGGATTTTCGCCGCTAGTCTACTGCCATTGGCGGTGGAGTGAGTGCCTTGGGGGGCGCGGGCAGAACTCCGAGGTTGACGACGCGTGCGAACGAGCGCCAGCGAGTGAGCCGCGCGAACGGAGCGGGGAATCAGGGGCCCCGCGAGTGTGCGCGTTGGGGGGTTCGCGGGGGCGAAGCCCCCCGAATCAAAGATGATAGGATCTTCGCCCGCTGCATGCCGCGGAACATTTCTATCGAGACGATTCGCGCCGCGGCGTCTCGGATCTTTCCGGTTTGCGTCAGAACGCCGCTCATCAGGCTCGACCCGATCGATCGCACGGCGCCAGAAGTCTTTCTGAAACTCGAAATCTTCCAACCCGTTGGATCGTTCAAGATTCGAGGCGCGATGAACGCCGTCTCGCAGCTGCCGGCCTCGGCGCTGTCGAACGGCGTCTGGACCGTCTCGGCTGGCAATGCCGCCCAGGGCGTCGCGCTCGCGGCGCGCGAAGCCGGCGCCCGCGCGTCCGTGCTGGTCATGGGCACGGCGCCGGCCACCAAGCTCAAATCGATCGAACGGCTCGGCGCCACGATCGTCAAGACCTCCTACGAGGAAGCGTGGAAAGCCGTCGAGGAACACGCCTCCGACCGGATGACCGGCCAGTTCGTGCATCCGTTCGACGACGACGGGTTCATCAGCGGAAACGGCACGATCGGGCTCGAGATCCTCGAGGATCTGCCGGACGTGGACGCGGTGATCGCGCCCATCGGCGGCGGCGGCCTGCTGGCCGGCATCGGGTGCGCCATTCGCGCGCTGCGCCCGGCTGCAAAGGTCTATGCCGCCGAGCCGGCAACCGCCGCGCCGCTCTCGGCGTCGTTCGCCGCCGGCAAGCCCATGCGCTTCGAAGGCTGGACCGCGTCGTTCGTGGACGGCGCCGGCGGGAAATCCGTCCTGCCGTCGATGTGGCCGCTGCTCTCCCAATGGGTCGACGCGTCCATCGTCGTGTCGCTCGAGGAGGCCGCCCGCGCGATGACGCTCGCCGCCGAACGGTGCCACGTGATCGCCGAAGGCGCGGCCGCCTGCGCGATCGCCGCGGCGAGCTCACCGCAGGTGCGCGAGGCCGGGCACAAACGCATCGCCGTCGTCGTCTCCGGCGGCAACATCGATCTTTCGCGGTTCGCCTCGCTCACGGGAGCGTGCGTCTGATTCTTGCATTTGGAGATGTGACTCATTAATGAACAATCCGGTTGCTGCTCCTCTCCCCCCTCGCCTCTCTCGTCTGCGTGAGCTCGCATGCGATCTCTGGTGGGCCTGGAATCCGGCGCGCGACGTGTTTCGGCGTCTCGATTACGGGTTGTGGCGCCAGAGCGCCCACAACCCCGTGATGATGCTGAACCGCATCGATCCGGACGTTCTCGCCCGCGCGGCGGCCGATCCCGGGTTTCTCGCCATGTACGACGCCGCGCTCAAAGCGCTCGACGCGGCCCGCGCGCCCGGCAGCCACGAGCTGGTGGCACACGCACTCGGGTGCGGATCCCCAGCAGGTGATCGCGTACTTCTGCGCGGAGTTCGCGCTGCACCAGTCGCTGCCGATTTACGCCGGCGGTCTCGGCGTCCTCGCGGGCGATCACTGCAAAGAGGCCTGCGACCTCGGCGTGCCGCTCATCGGCGTTGGCTTCATGTATCCGCAGGGCTACTTCCGTCAGCGCATCTCGAACGACGGCTGGCAGCAGGAGGTCTACGAACAGCTGAACTGGGCCGATGCGCCCATCGCGCACGCGCGGACGCTCGACGACAAGCCGTGCGTCGTGCTCGTGCCGATGGGGACGCGGTCGATTCTCGTTCAGGTCTGGGAAGTCCGGCTGGCGCGCGTCCGGCTGCTGCTGCTCGACACGAATCTCGAGCAGAACACGGCCGAGGACCGCGCGCTCTCGGCCCGGCTGTATGGCGGCGGCCAGGACATCCGGCTGCAGCAGGAAATCGTGCTGGGCCTGGGCGGCGTGCTGACGCTGCGTGCGCTTGGGCTCGCTCCCGCGGTGTGGCACCTGAACGAAGGGCACGCGGCCTTCGTCGTCCTTCAGCGCCTCCGCGATCAGCTGGCGTCGGGTACGGCCTGGGACGACGCGCTCGCTGAAGTGCGGCGCACGACGGTTTTTACGACGCACACCCCCGTGCCGGCCGGGCACGACGCCTTCCCGTTCGACCTGGTCGAACAGCATCTGGCGGGCACCTGGGGATCGATGAACGGCCATGGCGACCGCTTCCGGCAGCTCGGGCAGTACGACTCGGGCGCCGGTCCGCGCTTCAACATGACGGCGCTCGCCATGCGGTCGTCAGGCGTCATCAACGCGGTGAGCCAGCTCCACGGCAAGGTGACGCAGGAAATGTTCGCGCCGCTCTGGCGCGAGACGCCGGACGAGCACCGTCACGTCGACACGATCACGAACGGCGTCCACGCGCCGACGTGGGTCTCGGGCGCTCTGGCGCGCCTGTTCGAACGCCATCTGAGTCCCGCGTGGCGCGATCAGTACGAAGATCCGGCGTTCTGGTCGCGCATCCTCGAGATTCCCGACGACGATCTCTGGGCGGCGCGCGAGTCGCTGCGGGCGGCGCTGTTCCAGTTCATCCGCGAACGCGCGCGGCAGCGCTGGACGGACGACGCGTCGGCGGTCGGACGTGTGATTTCGTTCGGGGCGATGCTCGACCCGCAGGCGCTGACCATCGGGTTCGCGCGCCGGTTCACCGGCTACAAGCGGCCCGACCTGCTGTTCCGCGACAGCGATCGCCTCGCGCGGATCGTCAGCCGCGCCGGCCGGCCCGTCCAGTTCGTCTTCGCCGGCAAGGCGCATCCGGCCGACGAATCCGGCAAGCAACAGCTCCACCGCGTCTTCGCGCAGACGCTCGATCCCAGGTTCGGCGGCCGCATCGCCTTCGTGGACGACTACGATCTGCACGTCGCGCACATCCTCGTGCAGGGCTGCGACGTCTGGCTCAACACGCCGCGCAAGCCCCTCGAGGCGAGCGGCACGAGCGGGATGAAGGCGTCGATGAACGGCGTGCTGCATCTGAGCATCGGCGACGGGTGGTGGGCCGAGGGGTACACGGGAACCAACGGCTGGCTCATCGACGGCACCCCCGCCTCGGGAGAGGTCGAGGCGATCGATGCGGCCGACGCGGACGCCCTCTATCAGCTGCTCGAAAACGAAGTGGTGCCCGCGTATTACGAGCGCGACGGCCGCGGCATCCCGCGCCGGTGGGTCGCGATGGTCAAGCAGGCGATTTACACCGTGATACCGCGATTCTCGTCGCGCCGGATGCTGAAGGACTACGTCGACCGCGCGTATGCGCCGGCGTGCCGGGGCGCGTTGGTGTAAAGACCAAAAAAGAAACCCGAGGTCTTTCCGCGCTGGTTTAGGATAGAGGGCTTGGAGTTCTCCGCAATCGAGATCCGATCCGATGGCCCGTAAATCCGCCGAGACCGTTCGCTGCGCGCTGTGCGGGACGAAAGACGTCTCCGAGCCGCGGGGGGACGCGCGCTACTGCCGCGACTGCTGGGACAAGAAGATCGCGGTCGAGGACATCGTCGCGCGCGAGTTCACGCTCAAGCGCTACATCCGCGCGCACAGCGCGGAGAAATACCTCGTCTATCACTCGACGCAGAAACGTCCGGTCGGGCACCTGCTCGTGCTCGACGACGGCTACGATCTCTTCCTGACGCTGCTGCTCTATCCGTCCTTCGTCTGGGACGATGAGGCGTATCACCTCGAAAACGATCCCGAGCACCGGACGTTCGCCGAGATCCTGGTCGACGTCGTGGCCGCCGACGTCATTGAGCCGTGGGGCGGCGGCAAATGGCATCTGGAAGTGTTCAGAGCGACCTCCGCCGATCCGGAGGATTGGAATGGCGAGATGTAAGGATCTCCGCAGGTTCCGGCCGCGCAAGCTCTCACTTCACGCGAAACTCCGTCTCCTTCTTGATCGGATCCCCACCCAGCCGTGATCGTGCCTCGACCGCCAGCACGAACCGACCCGGGACGAGATCCTGCATCGGAATCCGCACGAGGTAGCCGAACCCTCCTCGCGCGCCGGCAATGTCCTTGCTCTCCCGCGTCTCCTCCGACTTGAAGACCTGAGTGCCATCGTCGGTGCGCACCGTGACGCTCAGATCGACCGAGTGAGGCGTCGCGGCCTGGCTGTCGTAAATCTCGGCATAGACCGCGACCGTGTCCTCGAGCGTGAACGTGCGGTGCGCGGTCGGAGGACCGGGCAGAACCGTCCGGAGCGTCTTCGTGTCGGTAATCGTCGGCGCGGCGCCGGCACGCGATGACGTCAGCACGATGTCGCTCATGCTGAACGGATCCTTTGCTGAAGTCGGGGACGTCCACGTCCCAGAAGACCGAGCCGGTGCGTCCGCCGATGCCTTCTTTGCCCGCCACGCGGAACTGGTAGCGTCCCGGCGGCAGCTCGAATTCGGTCGCGAAGCGAAGGCCGTGCTCGGCCACCGCCTCCTTGTTCTTGGGCGTCAGGGCGAAATCGGCCGTGCGCTTGCCGTTCGTCTTCGCCGCGCCGGCGCCGTCGAGCACCATGTACGACCACTCGACCTTGTTGACGAACGTGCCGTTCTTCTCGTCGAAGCCGAGGTTGTTGCCGTCGATTTCCACGGCGATCTGCACGATCGATTGCTGGGCCGGGCCTTTCACCACATCGGCCGTCGCGCGCATCGTCAAGCCGCGCAGCGCCATCGGACTGAGCAGCATGTCGCGAAGCGGATCCGGCGGCGGGGCGGCGGGGAGTTTCGTCAGGTCGGTCTTCACCGCGTAATACCCCTTGCGCGCGCGGATCTGCACGCCTGGCCGCGTCACTTTGACGGTGATGTCGTGAAACTTGCCGTCGTGCTTCGGCTGCGCGCGATAGCCGAGCATGTAGTACGTGCTGTTGTCCTGGACGATGCGGTCGAAGCCAGCGGCGAAGTTGTTCGTCGCGACGATCGGCGTTCCCCCGGTGTCCGTCGACAGCGTCCGCAGCCTGCCCTGGGAGCGGCGGATTTCTTCCGCAATGGCCCGAGTCGGAACCTTGCCCGCGATGCCGATCGTATCTTCAGAGGCGTCCACGAGTCCGCGGGGATCGACGGAATACACCGCGATATTGCCGCGCGTCGCAGCTTCGAGCGTCGCCTGCATGTCGCGCACGACATCGCCAATTTCGGCCGCTTCCGTCGGCGAATTCGACGCCAATGCTCCGGATCGACGTGGCGATCCTGGACTCCCGACGAGGTCGTCGGTGTCGAAGTCGAACGACTCGCTGACGAAGATCACGGATTTCCGTCGGCCCTGAATGCCCGTCATGTAGCCCGAGAGCTTGCCAAGCGACGCCACCGTGGCCCGGGCGTTCCCGATGCGCTCGTTCCAGTCGAAGTCCTGCGGCTCGAGGTCAGACGACGCCGCGATCTGGACGTTCTCGAACTTGTTGAGGACCTTCGATTGCAGCTTCTGCCCCATGAACTTGTCCACCGACCTCAGGAGCAGTCGTTTGTTGGAAGTGAACTCCTGACTGATGTCGGTGCGTCCGACGTGCACGACGGCAGCCGAGTCGTTGGCCGCCACGTTGTTGAGAATGAAGTCGCGAACCACCTTGCGCGTCTGCTGCGTCCGGACCGCCGCGACGTGGTAGCTGTCGAGCACGATGAGGTAGATGCGCCCCTCGAAGTCCCGCTCATTGGTGAACACGTCGGGATCGACCTCATCGTCGCGATGGAGCAGCGGATCGGCGCGCTCGAACGGGATGTCGATGAACGCGAATGCGTCCACGGCCTGCGGTTTGCCGTCCTCGAACAGCGTGAAGTCTTCACGTTTGAGATCGCGTACGAAGTTGCCGCGTCCGTCCGTGACAATCGCATCCACCTCGATGTAGTTCGTCTCGACGCGGAATGTGAGTTGCGGTCCGGTCGGCTGTTGTCCGGCAGCCGGTGGTGACTGGTAGGCCCCCGGCAGGAGCGACGCGCCCAGAGCGAAAACGCCGGTCAGAAAGGAAATGCGGTTCATAAACACAGTGAACTACGCTAGATTGTACGGGAGTGTCGGTACGGACCTAAGTGCTTTCTGGAAGGCAAAGCGTCAACGAAACCCGAGGTACTTATACTGCTTTGATGGCGCTCGACATTCCAGCCGTTCAGAAGACCCTGGCCGTCGATCACGTGGACGGCTGGCTGCTCTACGACTTCCATGGATCGAATCCGGTCGCGGTGAAGCTGGCGGGCCTGACGGGCGCGCACACGACGCGCCGGTGGTACTACTTCATCCCGGCGTCCGGCACGCCGAAGAAGCTCGTGCACGCGATCGAGCCGTTCGTGCTCGACAAGGTCCCTGGAACCAAGACGTCGTACTCCGGACGGCGGGAGCTGGAACAGGGCGTCGCGGAGATCCTGCGCGGATCGAAAGTCGTGGCGATGGAGTACTCGCCGGAGTGCGCGATTCCGTACCTCTCGCGCGTGGACGCCGGCACGGTGGATTTCATCCGGCGGCTCGGTCTGCGCGTCGTCTCCTCGGGCGACCTCGTGCAGCGCTTCGAAGCCGCGTGGGACGATGCCGCGATCGCGACGCACCGCACGGCATCCGACAAGCTCTACCGGATCAAGGATCGAACGTTCGAATTCGTGGGAGCCAAGCTCTCGGCCGGCGAGACCCCCACCGAATACGAAGTGCAGCAGAAGATGGTCGATTGGTTCCGCGAAGAGGGGCTCATCGCCGACAGCGCGCCGATCGTGGGCGCGCAGGAAAACGCCGGCAATCCCCACTACGCCCCTTCTCGCGACAAGTCCCGCACGATTCGTCCCAATGAGCTTTTGCTCCTCGATTTGTGGGGCAAACTGGACGAGCCCGGCGCCGTCTACGCCGACATCACCTGGACCGGGTTCGCCGGGACGCCGCCCGAGCCGATTGCCAGGGCCTTTGGAGTGGCGGTCGCCGGCCGGAACGCGGCGGTCGCGAAAGTGAAGTCCGCCGTGGCCGCCGGGCAGGCGGTGCACGGGTGGGAAGTCGATCGAGCCACCCGCGACGTCATTACAGCGGCCGGGTTCGGCGACCTGTTCATCCACCGCACGGGCCACAGCCTGGGCGAAGAGGTCCACGGCAACGGGGTCCACATGGACGACTACGAGACGCACGACGACCGGCTTCTCGTGCCGGGCACCGGGTTTACGATAGAGCCTGGGATCTACACGAAAGAATTTGGGGTTCGGACCGAAATTAACATGGTGGTGGGCCAGAAGTCGGCCGAGGTGACGGGCCCTTGTCAGGAGACGCTGGTCAGGATTGCCACGCGGTGAAACTGATCCCCGGCCAGTGATCGTCTTACAGGTAGAGATTGGGACGGGGCCGCCTAAACCCGGCTCCGACGTCTGTCAGTAGGGCGGGCTTCAGCCCGCCCTTGTCAGGCTCACCTGGCCGACGTAGCCTTGGCGAAGTCGGAGGCCGGCCGCTACGAGTTATCAAGTCGCAGATATTGAGTCAAAGGAGCGCAAGGCGGAGTTCATTATGTCGATTCGCAAATCCAGTTTCTTCTATGGTTTCCTGATCGCGGTTCTATCCCTCGCCGTCGGCATGGTCATCGCTTCACGGCTGGACCTGGTCCCGCACTCGTTGGCGACAACCGTCAGCGTCCCGGCGACCAACAGCGCCCCGCTGACGGGTCCGCTCGACGCCAGCACGTTCCGCACGATCGCCCAGCAGGCCGGTCCGGCAGTCGTCAGCATTACGACGACGAGCACCCGGCAGATGCGCGGCTTCGCCGACATCTTCCCGTTCGAGGTTCCGCGCGGCCAGCGTCGGGGCGGGCCGCCGCAGGAAGAGGAAGTACAAGGCGCAGGCAGCGGCTTCATCATCGACAAGGCCGGCTACATCCTCACCAACAACCACGTGGTCGAGGACGCCACCAAGATCGAGGTGCAGCTTTCGAACATGCGCGACGGTGAGGACCTGCTTCAGGCGAAGCTCATCGGTCGCGACGAGCTCACCGACATCGCGCTGATCCAGCTGACAGAACTCCCCAGCACGCCCTTGACCGAGGTCAAGTTCGGCGACTCGGCTCAGATTGCGTCAGGCGACTGGGTCATGGCCATCGGCAATCCCTTCTCGCTCGAGAACACGGTGACCGTCGGCGTCGTGAGCGCGATGGGCCGGCAGCAGGTCGCGTCGCGATCGGTCGCCGGCGGCACGCGCGTCGAAGAGATGATCCAGACCGACGCGGCGATCAATCGCGGCAACTCGGGTGGTCCGCTGCTCAACGTCCGCGGTGAGGTGGTGGGCATCAACTCGGCGATTTACAGCGATCAGAGCGGGAGCTTCCTCGGGGTCGGCTTCGCGGTCCCGATCAACAAAGTGCGCGATCTCCTGCCGCAGCTGCGGACCGGCAAAGTCGTCCGCGGCCGAATCGGCATCCTCGTCCAGGGCACCAACTGGACCAAGGACCTGATCGACAACTATGGGCTGCCGACCAAGGGCGGTGCGGTCGTGTCGTCCGTCGACGAAGACGGACCGGCGCGGGCGGCGGGCCTCAAGGTCGACGACGTCATCATCGAGTTCAACGGAAAACCCGTCCTGAACAATAACGAGGTGGTCTCGCTCGTCACGCGCACACCGCCCGGGACGACCGTGCCGATGAAAATCGTCCGCGACAAGAAGGTCATGACGCTGAACGTGAAGGTCGAAGAGCTGAATCTCGAGCAGGAGCAGGGCGGCGGCCAGTCGGTCCGCCGGACGCGCGAGCCGGCCGAGAGCGTCGATACGGGCTTTGGCATGAGTCTCGACCCGATCACCGCGACGGCCGCGCGCGAGCTGCAGCTTCCGACTGGGCGCGCCGGCGCCGTCGTGTCGTCGGTCGATCGGACCGGCCCGGCCGCGCTGGCTGGCCTGCAGCAGGGCGACGTCATCCTCACCGTGCAGGGCAACGACGTGAAGAGCGTCTCCGACGTGACCTCCGCGCTTGCCAAAATTCAGACGGGTGGCACGGCGCGGCTCGTCGTGTGGCGCGGCGGGCGCGAGACGCTCGCGCTCGTGCGCAAACGGTAGCGGCGTAACAGCCCTGCGCCGGACAAGCCGCCGGCCAGATTCACCTGGCCGGGACCTTCGGGTCCCGGCCCTTTTTTCACCCTGCCAATCACCCTCCCTTGCGCTTGCGGCGAGAGCCGGTCTCACTTTCCTGGAGCGAGCTGGTTGCCGGAATTCGGCCGCATGTCTGGCGATCCTTGCCGGTTTTGCTCTGCGAGGAAGTGAGAACGGCTCGAGCGGGAGGGCGCCAGAACACGCGACGCCGATCTGGAAAACGCCACTGCTCTACAATCCGCGCCGTGCTGCCCGCGCTCGTACTCACAGCCGGTCTCGGGACCCGGCTTGATCCCCTCACCCGCCTCGTCGCCAAGGCCGCCGTGCCCCTCGGCGGCGCCACGCTCGTCGAGCGCGTGCTCGACTGGCTCCGTCGGGAGGGGATTCGCGATGTCGTCCTCAATCTTCACCATCTGCCCCACACCATCACGCGGACGGTCGGCGACGGCGCGCATCTGGGACTCCGAATGCGGTACTCCTGGGAGCAGCCGGTGCTGGGCTCGGCGGGCGGGCCGCGGCGGGCTTTGCCGCTGCTCGACGCCGATACCTTCTTCATCATCAACGGCGACACGCTCTGCGACTTCCCGCTCAGGTCGATGCTGGCGGCGCATCACGAGACGAACGCTGACGTCACGCTCGCGCTCGTGCCAAATCCGGCGCCCGATCACTACAACGGCATCGTCCTGGACGAGCAGGACCGCGTCACCGGATGGGTGCCGAAGGGACGCGCTCGCGCCAGTTGGCACTTCATCGGCGTCCAGGTCGCGCGCGCCAGCATCTTTGCCGGACTCGAGGATGGCGTCCCGGCCGAATCCGTGTCCGGCGTCTATCAGCCACTCCTGGCGCAGCCGGGACGCCTTCGCGGGTTCCGTCCCACCACGTCGTTTCTGGACGTCGGCACCTCGCGGGATTACCTGCAGGCAGCGCTGTCAGTGGACGGTGACAGGCACAGAACCCAATGGCCCAAGGCCCACGTTTCCCGGACGATCGTCTGGCCCGGCGCGGCGGTTGGCGACGGCGCGGTCCTCGAAGACTGCATCGTCGCGGGCGACGTTGTCGTACCTCCCACGTTCGAAGCGCGGGGCGCGGTCCTGGTGCCCGAATCCGTCGTCAGGTCCGGAGACGCCGCGGAAATCAGGAACGGGATAGGGGTCTTTCCGTTCCGAACATAAAGCACCCGGGAGAGCGGCGTCGGTACGGCAGGGGTGAAACGCGCGGGTCGGTACGACAAGAGCGAAAGCGCATGTCGGTACGACGGGTACGGCGGGTCCGAGGAACCTGATTCTTGTCATCTTCTTTTTTAGTAAAAAAAGATGGCCAGCGTCAGAAACGTTCCACGGACCCGCCGTACCCGTCGTACCGACCCGTGCCTTTCACTACCGTCGTACCGACCCGTGCCTTTCACTCCCGTCGTACCGACCCGCGCTTTTCAGACCCCGCCGTCCCCGGCGTACACTGTTCCCGTGCCTGATTTGTCGATTCCCGGACCGGTCGCCGGTTATCTCGATCGCCTTAACGTGGCGGACGCGCGCGTCGTGCCGCTCACAGGCGACGCTTCCGACCGGCGCTACTTCCGCATTCTTCCGCGCGGCGCCGACGCGTTCGTATTGGCGGCGTACGGCTCGTCCTTCGACTTCAGCTCACTGCCCTTCGTCAACATCGCCGAGTTGTTTGCGGCGATGCCGGTCCCGGTGCCGCGAATCCTGGGCCATGCGGAGGATCTGGGCGTTCTGGCGCTCGAGGATCTCGGCGACGTGACGCTGCAGGCGCATCTCGGCTCGGCGCCAGCCGCCCGGCACGCGGCGCTGTATCGGCAGGCCGTCGCGTTCGTGGATGTCTTTCAGCGGCGCGGCCAGGAGTTGTCGGATCCGAAGTACCTGCCGTATGGCATCGCGTTCGACGTCCCGAAGCTCACCTGGGAGATGGATTTCTTCATCAAACATTTCCTCGAGGGCTACCGCGGGATCGTCTTCGCGGCGCGGGAGCGGGACGCGCTGCGCGCCGAGCTGGCCGAGCTCGTCGACGAGCTGGCCGCCGAGCCGCGGGTCCTCTGCCACCGCGATTTCCACAGCCGCAACCTCATGTTGCGGGACGAGCGGCTGTGCATCATCGATTTTCAGGACGCGCGACTGGGTCCGGACACGTACGACCTCGCGTCGCTCCTGCGTGATTCGTACGTCGACCTGCCCGAGCAGACGGTCGACGAGCTGATCGCGTACTTCCTCGCGCTCCAGGGCCGGTCGGCCGAAGACCTGGCGTTCCGGCGACGGTTCGATCTGATGGCGCTGCAGCGCAATCTCAAGGCGCTCGGCACATTCGGGTATCAGACGACTGGGCGGCGCAATCCGGTCTACATCCAGTACATTCCGCGCACGCTGAAGTACGTGCGCGAGACGCTGCACAAGTACCCGCGCTTCAAGCGGCTGGCCGAGATCCTGGGACGTCACGTGGACGAGCTGCGATGACGTTCGGGATTTCGACGCATCTCTTTCACGGTGAGCGGCTCGATCGGCGGCATCTCGAAACGCTCAAGGCGCACGGCTTCGACCTCATCGAGGTTTTCGCGACACGCACGCATGTCGACTATCGCGATCGCGCGCGGGTGGCGGAGCTCGCCACCTGGATGCGCGATCTCGGGATGTCCGTGCACAGCATCCACGCGCCGATCTGCGACGGCTTTCGCCACGGCCAATGGGGACGCGCCTTTTCGAACGCCTCGAGCCAGACCGGCCATCGGCAGGAAGCGATTGACGAGACCCGGGCGGCGCTCGACGCCGCGCGTGAGCTCGGGGCCAGCTTCGCGGTGCTGCACCTCGGTCTTCCACGCGGCCAGACGATTCCGCCCGGCGACAACGATCCGGGCGCCGTCCAGAGGAGTCTCGAGGCCATCGCGGAGGCGGCCGCCGCGTCAGGCGTGACATTGGCGCTCGAGGTGATTCCGAACGAGTTGTCCACACCCGCCGCGCTCGCCGATCTCCTGAACGACGACCTCGAGCTCGGCGACGCCGGCATCTGTCTCGACTTCGGGCACGCCCACATGATGACGGGAGCCGAAGATGCCGTCGAGACGCTGGCCGGCCACCTCCTGACGACCCACCTCCACGACAACAATGGCCGCAGCGACGACCACCTGGTGCCCTTTTCCGGCACCATCAACTGGACCACCACGCTGATGGCGATCCAGAAGGTGGGCTACACGGGCCCGCTGGTCTTCGAGGTCGCCGACCACGGCGACGCGGCCGGCGTGCTGACCCGCACCGTTGGCGCCCGCCGCCGCCTTCAGGCGATAATCGGGGACGGATTGGATCTCCACAGTTTTGTGGAAAACTAATCCGCCCCATGCACGTGTACATCGAAGACATTCCAAAACATGAAGGCCAGTCCGTCTCGATCAAGGGCTGGCTGGCCAATCGCCGCTCGAGCGGCAAGATCCACTTTTTGCAGGTGCGCGACGGATCCGGCTTCATCCAGGCCGTGATGTCGAAGGCGGCCGTCGGCGACGAGACGTTCCAGCGCGCGGACCATCTGTCACAGGAGAGCGCGATCGTCGTCCACGGGAACGTGCGCACCGACACGCGCGCGCCCGGCGGCTACGAGATCGACGCGACCGGCCTCGACGTGGTGAGCGCGGCGCAGGACTATCCCATTACGCCGAAGGAACACGGCGTCGACTACCTGATGGACCGGCGTCACCTGTGGATCCGATCGGCCCGTCAGCAGGCCATCCTGCGCATCCGCCACGAGGTGATCGACGCGGTGCGAAATTACTTCAACAGCCGCGGGTTCGTACTGGCCGACACGCCCATCTTCACGCCGTCGGCGTGCGAGGGCACGTCCACGCTGTTTCCCGTGCAGTACTTCGACGACCGCATGGCGTTCCTGACGCAGAGCGGCCAGCTCTACAACGAAGCCAACGCGATGGCGCTCGGCCGCGTGTACTGTTTCGGGCCGACGTTCCGGGCCGAAAAGTCGAAGACTCGGCGGCACCTGACGGAGTTCTGGATGGTCGAGCCCGAGGTGGCCTACGCCTCGCTCGACGACATCATCGAGCTCGGCGAAGGGCTCGTCGTCGAGGTCATCGCCCGCGTGCTGGACAAACGCCAGCGTGAGCTGAACGCCCTCGAGCGCAACACGGCGAAGCTCGAAACGGTGCAGCGTCCCTTTCCGCGGATCACGTACGACGAGGCTGCGAAGCTGCTCAAGGAAAAAGGGCTGCCGTTCGAATGGGGCGGTGACTTCGGAAGCCCCGACGAGACCGCGCTCTCGGACGCCTTCGATCGCCCGGTCGCGGTGACCGGCTACCCCTCGGCCATCAAGGCGTTCTATATGAAGCCGCACCCCGATCGGCCCGAGGTCTCGCTGTCGGTCGATTTCCTCGCGCCCGAGGGCTACGGCGAAATCATCGGCGGCGGCCAACGACTCGACGACTACGATCTGCTGGTGAAGCGGATCGATGAGCACAAACTTCCGCGCGAGGCGTTCGAGTGGTATCTCGACCTGCGCCGCTTCGGCACGGTACCCCATTCAGGATTCGGCATGGGCATCGAGCGCGTGGTCGCGTGGATTTGCGGCCTCGACCACCTGAGGGAAGCGATCCCTTACCCGAGGATGCTGTACCGTCTCTACCCGTGAGATCGCGCTATGGGTCATCGCGCGATCGAAGAGCATCGCGAGGTCGCGGTAGCCGCTGAGATGTGAAAAGACAAGCGAATCGACATGGCTCGATTGGAGATTGCTCGATAGCGCGATGATCCCGGCATACGTTTTATGAAACTCGGTTTCGTTTCCCTTGGCTGCCCGAAGAACCTCGTCGACGGCGAGGTCATGCTGGGCCTCGCGCGCGAGGCCGGACATGAGATCACCGCGGACGCCGCCTCGGCGGACGTGATCGTCGTCAACACCTGCGCGTTCATCGACACGGCCAAGGAAGAGTCGATCGAGGCCATTCTCGAGATGGCCGGACGCAAGCGTGCGGGATCGTGCAAGAGGCTGGTCGTGACCGGCTGTCTGGCCGAGCGGTACCGCGAGCAACTGCGCGCGGAGATTCCGGAAATCGACGTCGTGCTGGGAACCGGCGAAGTGCCCGACATCACGCGAGCGATTGACGGCACGGCTCCGGTCCCCGCGCCCCTGACGCTGTTTCGCTCCTTCAACGCCCTCGCCGGTGGACGTCCGGACGCCGGGACCCGATACCCCGGAACCCCGGACGCTGGGAACGCGCCCTCCGCGATCCCCGGCCCCACGTATCTGTACGACTCGACGACTCCCCGGATGCTCACGACTCCCGCCCACTACGCGTACGTGAAAGTCGCCGAGGGTTGTGACTACACGTGCGCCTTTTGCATCATCCCCACCCTGCGCGGCCAGTACCGCAGCCGCGACGAGTCGTCGATTGTCGAAGAAGCGCGAGCGCTCGCGGCGCGAGGCGTTCGCGAACTCCTCCTCATCTCGCAGGACACGACCTTTTTCGGGATTGACCGGGGCGAGCGCGGCGGGCTCGCCAGACTGCTTCGACGGCTGAACGACGTGCCGGATCTGAGATGGATCCGCCTGCTCTATCTCTATCCCACGACGATTACCGACGACGTGCTCGACGCGATGGCCGAGTGCGAGAAGGTGTGCAACTACATCGACCTTCCGCTGCAGCACGCGTCGGCCGACGTCTTGCGTCGCATGCGCCGTCCTGGAAACGGCGATGCGTACCGCCGCCTCCTCGCCAGGATCCGCGCGCGCATTCCCGCCGTCACGCTGAGGACGACCTTCATCGTCGGGTTTCCCGGTGAAACCGAACAGGCCTTCGCCGAGCTTTGCGCCTTCGTCCGCGAAATCGAATTCGATCATGTCGGCGTCTTCACCTATTCACACGAGGAAGGCACGCGCGCGCACACGATGGAAGACGACGTCCCGCCATCCGTCAAACAGGCACGGAAAGACCAGCTTCTTCAGCTTCAGAAGCGCATCGTCGCGGCCCGCCAGAGGGCGCGTGTCGGTGAAAGCTGCCGTGTCATGGTCGATGGCCCGTCTCCGGAATCCGAGCTCGTGATGACCGGACGGCTCGAAGGCCAGGCCCCCGACATCGACTCGATCGTTTATTTCGACGAAGTTGACCCGTCGACGCTCAGCCCCGGAGACCTCGTCGCCGCGCAGGTCACCGGCGCGCGGGGATATGACCTGGTTGCCACGGTGAAGACCTGACGGCCTCGTTGCCGGCCCAGCCGCCCAGTTGATATACTTTAGGGTGGTCTTAGCGGGAAAGGCTTTGGTAGTGGGCCCGTGCCCACTCTTTGTTTTTTACAGGCCCTTATTTTCCGGAATGGACGACCGGCTGCGCGCGGCCGTGGCGCGGATCGCGGCCGGCTACGGGCTCGAGCTCTTCGATCTGCAGTTCCGGCGCGAGTCGATTGGCTGGGTCGTGCGGGTCATCCTCGATCGTCAGCCGCGCCGGCAGGATTCGCCGGACGGAGCGCCGGTCGAAGATCCCGTCACGATCGACGACTGCCGTCGCGTGAGCGAGGATCTCAGCACGTTGCTCGACGTCGAACCGGATCTGATTGGCGATCCGGACCGGAGCTTCACGCTCGAGGTGTCGTCGCCCGGTCTCGACCGTCCGCTGCGCGGGGCGGACGACTATGAACGGTTTGCCGGCCGGCTGGCCAAGATCGTGACCCGCGAGCCGGTTGACGGTCAGTCGCACTTTTCCGGCCGGTTGTCGGGGTTGGATGGAGACGTCGTGCTCCTGACGGAAGGCCGACGTATCCATCGCGTGCCGCTCGGGCTGATCAGGCGGGCGCATTTGGAAGTGGAATTCGGGGTCTGACCCCGCGTGCCGTGAGGCGGTCAGACCCCTCTGGACACACGAGAGCGCAAGACGTGACTTATGCCCACTGAATTGCAGCAAATGATCGACGTCGTGGCGAAGGACAAGGGCATCGACCCGACCATCGTCATCACCGCGATCGAAGACGCGTACCTGGCGGCCTCGCGCAAGGTCTTCAAGGCCGACGAAGACCTGCGCACCCGCTTCAACCTGGAAACCGGACAAGTCGAGCTCTACGCCGTTCGGCTCATCGTCGCCGAGGTCGCCAATCCCGGCAAGGAGATCTCGCTCGAGGAGGCCCAGCAGCTCTACGGCGAAGAAGCCGAAGTCGGGATGGAGATCGAGTTCCCGAAGGAGACGGAGAAGCTCGGCCGCATCGCGGCGCAGACCGCCAAGCAGGTCATCGCGCAGCGCGTCCGCGAAGCGGAACGAGAAAAGATCCACGCCGAGTTCAGCCAGCGGATTGGCGAAGTCGTCAACGCGACCGTGAAGCGGTTCGAGAGCGGCGACATCATCGCGGAGATCGGACGCGTCGAGGCCCAGGTCCCGCGCAAGGAACAGTCGCGAGCGGAAAACTACGCGATTGGCGACCGCGTGCGCAGCGTCATCAAGGCCGTCACGAAGAACGCCAAGGGTCCGCAGGTGATCCTCTCGCGCACGGATCCGGCGCTGCTCGTGAAGCTCTTCGAGCAGGAAGTGCCCGAGATCTACGACGGCACCGTCATGATTCGCGGCGCCGTCCGCGAGGCGGGCGACCGGGCCAAGGTCGCGGTCTTTTCACGCGAGCGCGACGTCGATCCGGTGGGCGCGTGCGTGGGCATGCGCGGCACGCGTGTGCAGGCCATCATCCGCGAGCTCCGCGGCGAAAAGATCGACATCGTCGAGTGGTCCGACGATCCGGTGCAGTTCGTGACCAAGGCGCTGAGCCCGGCCCGCGTGCAGCGCGTGAGCATCGTCGACGACGAGCAGAAGGTGATGGAAGTCGTCGTCGAAGATCGTCAGCTGTCGCTCGCCATCGGCAAGAAGGGGCAGAATGTCCGGCTGGCGGCGAAGCTCAGCGGCTGGAAGATTGACATCAAGAGCGACGAAGAGAAGCGCAAGGAGGTCGAGGCGCAGCTCGCGGGGATCGAGTTCGGTGGCGCCGGCGAAGCCGTACGTCCACTGGAGCTGCCGGATATTCACGTCGAAGTCGTCGCGGCGCTCCGCTCGGGCGGCTACGACACCGTCGAGAAGGTGCTCGCGGCCGCTCCCGACGAGCTGGCCGGGTTGCCGGGATTCGACGCCGAGACAGTCGAGGCCGTGCTCGCTGCGGCGCGGGCGCAACAGGCAGCTGACGCCGCCGGGCAAGGCGACGAGACCGCGGCAGATGTAGAAGTAGAAACCGAATCGCCGGCCGAGCCGGAGCAGGCACCGGAGTCGGAGGAGAAATGACCTCCGAGGTCATTTTACGAATTATGAAAAATGACCTCGGAGGTCATCTCTAGGGAGCGCTTTTGGCTACAGTCCGGATTTACAAAGTCGCCGAGCTGCTGGGTCTCTCGAGCCAGGACGCGATGACTCTCCTCAAGCAGGAAACGGGCATCGACGTGAAAAGCGCGTCGAGCTCGATCGAGGAGATCGTCGCGCGCCAGTTCGTCGAGCGGCACGCGAAGAAGCGCCAGATCGTGCTGCCGGGCGGACCGCTCTTCGCGGAGACGTCGTCGTCGAAGAAACCGTCCAAGCCCGGCAAAGCCGCACTCGAGCCGCCCAAGCCGACGGTCGCGCCGCGGCTGCCCAGGCTCATCAAGAGCATCCGTCCGCCCGCCGCGCCAGCCGCCGGCACGGACGCGCTGGCGCCGGGCGACGTCGCGTCGCCGCCAGCAGGTCCTCCCGCGGCCGTGCTCGACGTTCCGGCGCCCGCCGAAGTACCGATGGTCGCCGAGCCGGATGTCGCCGCGATTCACGAGGCCGCTTCGCCCGCAACGGCTGAACCCGCCATTGCCGTCGCGGAAGTGCCGGACGTCGTCCACTCATCTGCGCCGGCTCCTCAACCGCCGCCGGCTGTGACACCTCTGGCACCGGTGCCGAAGCCAGCCGGCAGGCTCGTACCGCCCACGCGCAGGCTTCGCATCGAAGATCCGCTGACCGGCGAGGCGCCGGCCGCTCGGCCGTTGCCGCCAAGACCCGTTATCCGGCCTCCAGTGCCGCCCCCGATGCCAGCTCGGACGGTGCCGCCGCCCGGGATGACCGCGCGGCCGGCCACGCCGAGACCGGCGACGTCGCCGTCGGCCCGGGCCCCGCTCGGAGGCCCTCGTCCCCTGCCGTCGCAGCCGATCCGGCCGTCGGCGCCCGGTGGACCGCGCCCGCCGGGCCTGGGTCAGCGGCCACCGCCACGCCCGATGGGTCCGCGGCCGAGAACGGTTCGCCGCGACGATCGGCCCACCATGCCGGTGATGACCGAGGCGCCGCCGATTACCAAGCTCATCACCCTGGCCGAAGGGATGTCGGTAAAAGATCTCGCCGACAAGCTCGAGGTGAAGGCGAAGGACGTCCTGAAGAAGCTGCTCGATCGCCGGATGATGATGACCATCAACGCGACGCTCGACGCCGAAACCGCTCAGATGGTCGCGCGCGATTTTGGCGCCGAGGTGTTGATCCGTAGCTTCGAGGAAGAGCTGACCGAGGTCGAAACGGAAACGTCGAAGCCCGAGGATCTCTGCGTGCGAGCGCCGGTGGTCACCGTCATGGGCCACGTCGACCACGGCAAGACGACCCTGCTCGACGCGATCCGCGAGACGAAGGTCGCCGAGCGCGAAGCCGGCGGCATTACGCAGCACATCGGCGCCTACTCGGTCGAAGTGCATGGCGCCCGGCGGGTCGTGTTCCTCGACACGCCTGGCCATGAAGCGTTCACGATGATGCGCGCGCGCGGCGCCCGCGTCACCGACATCGTCGTCCTTGTCGTCGCGGCCGACGATGGCGTCATGCCGCAGACGAGGGAGGCGATCGACCACGCGAAAGCGGCCAACGTGCCGATCGTCGTCGCCATCAACAAGATCGACAAGGCCGACGCCAATCCCGAACGCGTGAAGCGCGAGCTCTCCGACCTCGGGTTGATGCCGGAGGAATGGGGCGGCACGACGGTCACGGTCGAGGTCTCGGCGCGCCAGCGCAAGAACCTGGATCAGCTGCTCGAGATGCTGCTGCTCGTGGCGGACCTCGCGGATCTCAAGGCGAACCCGAAGCGCCGCGCCCAGGGCACGGTGCTCGAAGCCAAGCTCGATCGCGGCCGGGGTCCGGTGGCGAGCGTGCTCGTCCAGGACGGCACGATCAGCGAAGGCGACCTGTTCATCGCCGGCACGGTGGATGGCAAGGTCCGCGCGCTATTCGACCATTTCGGACGCAAGGTCAAGAAGGCCGGCCCGGCCACGCCGGTCGAAGTGCTCGGCCTGTCGTCACTGCCCCAGCCCGGCGACACGTTCCAGGTGATCGACGATCCGATCAAGGCGCGTCAGGTCGTCGCCTACCGGCAGGCGCAGGCCAAGGAAAAGGCGCTTGGCGTCAAGGGCGGCCGTCTGACACTCGAGTCGCTGCAGCAGCAGATGGCCGAGGGCGGCATGAAGGAGCTCTCGATCATCATCAAAGCCGACGTGCAGGGGTCGGCCGAGGTGCTCGCCGACACGCTCACGAAGCTCAGCGACGAGCGCGTGAAGATCCGCATCATCCACGCCGGCGTCGGCGCCATCAACGAATCGGACGTCCTGCTGGCGACGGCGTCGAACGCGATCATCATCGGGTTCAACGTGAGACCCGATCGCAACGCGTCGGACGTGGCCGAGCGCGAGAAGGTGGACATCCGCCAGCACTCGGTCATCTACAACGTCACGGACGAGATCAAGAAGGCGATGGCGGGCCTCCTCGAGCCGACGCTCAAGGAAACGCGCGTCGGGACGGCGGAAGTCCGGCAGACGTTCAAGGCGCCGAAGATCGGCACGATCGCCGGCTGTCTCGTCATGGATGGGCGCATCACCAGGAGCGGCGAAGCCCAGGCGCGGCTCCTGCGCGACAACGTCGTCGTGTGGTCGGGCCGGCTCTCGGGGCTCCGGCGGTTCAAGGACGACGTGTCGGAAGTCAAGGCGGGCCTCGAATGCGGTATCGCCCTCGAGCGCTTCAACGACGTCAAGGTCGGCGACATCATCGAGGTGTTCAGCGTCGAGCGGGTTGCACAGACGGTTTAGCAGCCGCTGCGGTCCTTCGAGTCGCGCGATGGGTTGACGTGCGGGATAGCTCACATGACGGATCCGACGACCTGTTGGCCATGACCGTTGCGCTGCTGTCCCTGGAGCTCTACCTCCCCTCGTCACAGTCTTTGAAGGACAAGCGCATGGTGCTTCGGCGATTGAAGGATCGTCTGGGCGCGTTCAACGTCGCGGTCGCCGAAGTGGCGCACCAGGAAGTCTGGCAGCGCGCGGGGCTGTCGGTGGTGACTGTGGCCTCCTCGGACACCGTTGCCGAGCAGACGCTCTCGTCGGTGATGCACGAGATCGAGCGGCTCGAACCAGACCTCGTCACCCAAAGCCAGGTGGAGTACCTCCGCTGAAATGCCGCAGGGATCCCGTCCGGATCGCGTCGCCGAGCAGGTTCGCCAGGAGGTCAGCCAGCTGCTCCTGAGCGAAGTGCACGATCCTGGCATCGGCCTCGTGACGCTCACCCGGGTGAAGGTGTCGCCCGACCTGCAGCTCGTGCGCGTGTACTACACGCAGATGGGCGACGAGAAGGCGCGCGCCGAGACGCGGCGCGCGCTCGAGCGCGCAACACCATTCCTCCGCCGCCAGCTCGGCCAGCGCATCCAGCTGCGGCGCGTGCCGGAGCTTCGCTTCGAATTCGACACGAGTGTCGAGAATCAGGAACGGATCGAGCGGATCCTGCTGGAGCTTCAGGCCGAACGCGACCAGCGGGGCATCGACGCTGATGCGGGCGGGGACGGGGCCACTTCGAAGAAAGACACCCCCGAGGAGTCGGGGTCGTGAAGACTTCGGGTTTCGTTTTCGCTCTGGTTTTCCAAAAACGAAACCCGAGGTCTGAGAGGACCACTGACGTGAAGCACCCACCCGCATGAGCTCCGCCGCCGTCGTCGCCGCCGCTCTGCGCGAGCGGCAGTCGTTCATTCTCACGTCTCACGCCCGTCCGGATGGCGATGCGATCGGGTCGCAGCTGGCGCTGGCGTTCGCACTCGATCGGCTCGGGAAGTCGGTGCGGCTGATCGATCGCGACCCGGTGCCGGGTCCCTACCGCGCGTTTCCGGGAACGGATCGAATCGAGCTTTCCGCAGAGGCCACCGGACAGGCCGACGCCGTGGTGCTGCTCGAGTGCAGCGAGCTCTCGCGTCCGGAGGTCGCAGGTCTCGAGAAGTACTTCATCATCAACGTCGATCATCATCTCGGCAACGAGATGTACGGATCGATCAACTGGTTCGACGCGACGGCGGCCGCCTGCGGCGAAATGGTGGCCGACATCGTTGACGCGCTGGAGGTCAGCTGGACGCGCGAGATCGCCGCCAACCTGTATCTCGCGATCTCGACCGACACGGGCAGCTTCCGCTACGGCTCGATCACGCCGAAGACGTTCGAGAAGTGCCGGCGCATCGCGGAGACCGGTGTGGACACCGCCGCGCTCTCACGGCTCATCTTCGACAGCTACAGCATCGGCCGCGTCCGGATCATGGGCGCGCTCCTCAGCGCGATGGAGCTGTTTCACGACAACCGGTTCGCCGTCCTGCACGTCGACGACGCGCTGCTCGCGGCGAGCGGCGCGACGATCGACGATACGGAAGGTCTCGTCAATCTGCCGCTCGGCGCTCGCGAGGTCGTGGCCGTCGCGCTGTTCAAGCGCCAGGCCGACGGGGTCTACCGCGTGAGCCTGCGGTCGAAGGGCGACATCGACGTCCGCGCGGTCGCCGCCAGGTTTTCGGGCGGCGGGCACAAGAACGCCGCCGGCTGCGCGGTCAAGGGCAGCTACGACGCGTTGAAGAAGGCCTTCGTCGACGAGATCGGTGCCAGACTGAAGTCGTTGGTTTGATGGACGGTGTTCTTCTCATCGACAAGCCGGCCGGCCCGACCTCGCACGACGTCGTCGCGCGGCTGCGGGGCACGAGCCGGGAACGAAGCATCGGGCACACCGGGACGCTCGACCCCCGCGCGACGGGTCTTCTGCCGCTCGTCTGCGGCCGGGCGACGCGGCTGGCGTCGCTGCTCTCGGGCGAAGACAAAGTCTACGAAGCCACGATCCGCTTCGGGTGGGCCACCGACACGGACGATGCCGACGGGGAGCCGATCGGTCCACCGTCGAACGTGACGCCGACCGACCCCGGCGTCGAGGACGCCACGTCGGCGTTTCGCGGGACGTTCGATCAGATGCCGCCGACGCATTCCGCGAAGCGGCTCGGCGGACACAAGGCGTACGATCTGGCGCGCAGTGATGCGCCCGTCGCCCTGCGCGCGGTGCCGGTGACCGTCAAGGCGCTCGAGATCACCGGACGCCAGGGCAACGATCTTCACCTGCGGGTCACCGCGAGCGCCGGGTTCTACGTGCGCGCGCTCGCGCGCGACCTGGGCGAGAAACTCGGGTGCGGCGCCCACCTGCTCGGGCTTCGCCGGATGCGAAGCGGGGCCTTCGACGTCGCCGACGCCCTTCCCCTGGCGCAGGCCGAACGGCTCGGGCGCGACGTGGCGGCCCATGTCATCTTGCCGGCCGCCGCCCTCCCCCACCTGCCCGCGGTCCAGGTGACCCCTGTCGGCCTCAAACGGGCCCTCCACGGCAACGCGCTCGGGCCGGAACACCTCGAGGGGCGGTTCGTGCCACCCCACAGCAAGGGCGGCCCGGTCCGGGTGCTGAGCCCCGATGGACAGCTCGTCGCGCTCGCGCATTCACGCGGCGGATCTTTGCATCCGGCCGTGGTCCTCGGATAACATTGATCGTTGCGGTGGTCGCGAACGGCCCCGCAGTGCAACGGCGATCCGGTCCCGCACCCCGGCGCGCTCTGGATCGTTCGTGGAGGGCCCCAGTGCTGACCAACGAGCGCAAGACTGAAGTCATCGGTACGTACAAAACGCACGACGCCGATACCGGATCCCCGGAAGTTCAAGTGGCGCTTCTCAGCGAGCGCATCAACTACCTGACGGAGCACTTCAAGACGCACGTCAAGGACCATCACTCGCGGCGCGGGCTCCTGAAGCTCGTCGGCCAGCGGCGCCGGCTGCTGGACTACCTCAAGCGCAAGGATTCCGATCGCTACGCCGAGCTGATCCGCAGGCTGGGAATCAGAAAGTAAAAGGGGACGGGTCTCGATTGTGGAAAACTCCCGAGACCCTGCCGCGCTGATGCCCCCGGAGTTTTCCACTATCGAGACCCGTCCCCAATGCCCACACGAGAAGTCACTCTAGGCAGCCAAACGCTGTCGATCGAAACCGGCAAGCTGGCGAAACAAGCGGATGGAAGCGTCGTCGTGCGCTTGGGCGACACGATGGTGATTGTCACCGCCTGCCACGCCGCGACGCCGCGCGAAGGCATCGATTTCCTGCCGTTGACCGTTGATTACCGCGAATATACCTACGCCTCGGGCCGGATCCCGGGCGGGTTCTTCAAGCGCGAAGGCAAACCCGCGGAAAAAGAGATCCTGACGAGCCGCCTGATCGATCGGCCCATCCGGCCGATTTTCCCGGCCGGCTGGCACTTCGAGACGCAGATCGTCGCGCTCTTGATCTCGGCCGACTCCGAGAACGACTCGGACGTCCTCGCGATCACCGGCGCATCGGCGGCCCTGGCCCTCTCGTCGATCCCCTTCCAGAAAACGACGGCCGGCGTGCGCGTCGGACTGATCGACGGCGCCTACGTCATCAACCCGACGTACACCGAGCGCAAGACGAGCAAGATCGACCTGATCGTCGCCGGCACGCAGGACGCCATCGTCATGGTCGAGGCGGGCGCCAGGGAAGCGACCGAGGAAGAGATGGTTGCCGCGCTCGGCGCCGCCCACGAGGCGATCAAGCAGGTCATTGCCATCATCGACGACCTCAAGCGCGAGTGCGGCAAGCCGAAGAAGAAAGTCGCGCCGAAAGAGATCGGCCACGACTTCTACCGCGAGGTCGAGGAGAAGGCCTACCTACCGCTCGCCGAAGCGATGCGGATCAAGGACAAGCTCCAGAACTATGGCTCGGTGGATCAGGTGCTCGCCGACCTCGTCGCCAGCATTCCCGAAGGCGAGATCGAGCGGCGCTCCGGCGCGAAGAAGATCTTCAAGGACCTGAAAGAAAAGGTCATGCGCGACGAGATCCTCGAGCGCGGCAAACGGCTCGACGGCCGCCGGTTCGACGAGATCCGCCCGATCTGGATCGAGATCGGCGTGCTGCCGCGCGTCCACGGCTCGGCGGTCTTCACCCGCGGCGAAACGCAGGCGCTCGTCAGCGCGACGCTCGGCACCGAAGACGACGCCCAGAAGATCGAGAAGGTCGACGGCGAGATGTACAAGCGCTTCATGCTGCACTACAACTTCCCGCCCTTCTCGGTGGGCGAAGTGCAGTTTCTGCGCGGGCCCGGCCGCCGCGAAATCGGCCATGGCGCCCTCGCCGAGCGTTCCCTGGTCCCGCTTCTCCCGTCCGAAGACGAATTCCCCTACACCTTGCGCGTCGTCTCCGACATCCTCGAATCGAACGGATCGTCGTCGATGGCGTCGGTGTGCGGCGGAACGCTCGCGCTGATGGACGCGGGCGTGCCGCTCAAGTCGCCTGTCGCGGGCGTCGCGATGGGCCTGGTCATGGACGAGAAGTCCGGCAAGTGGGCGGTGCTCAGCGATATCGCCGGCGCCGAGGATCACTACGGCGACATGGACTTCAAGGTCGCCGGCACCAGAACGGGCATTACCGCGCTGCAGATGGACATCAAGGTCGGCGGCATCACGCTCGACATCATGCGCAAGGCGCTCGAGCAGGCGCACCAGGGCCGCCTCGAGATCCTCGACAAGATGGCGAGCGCCATCCCGTCGCCCCGCTCCAACATCTCCGCGTACGCGCCCCGCATCGTCACCATCCGCATCCCGACCGAAAAGATTCGCGACGTCATCGGCCCCGGCGGCAAGACCATCCGGAGCATCATCGAGAAGACGGGCGTGAAGATCGACGTCGAGGACGACGGCCGCGTGAACGTGGCGTCGGCCGATGAGTCGGCGGCGCAAAAGGCGATCGCCATGATTCAGGAGCTCACGGCGACGCCCGAGCTCAACAAGACCTACCAGGGCCGCGTCGAGCGCATCACCGACTTCGGCGCGTTCGTCGAAATCATGCCGGGCGTGGACGGCCTGCTCCACGTCTCGGAGATCGCCAACTACCGCGTGAAGGACGTGCGGGACGAGCTCAAAGAGGGCGAGCAGGTGATGGTCAAGGTGATCAACATCGACCCCTCGGGCAAGGTCCGGCTCAGCCGGAAGGCCCTGCTCGCGCCCGACGAAGGCACCGCGCCGCGCGAGCCGCGCCCAGTCCCAGACGGCCCCGTCGACGCCGGCGAATATCACCGCCGCGACCAGGGCGGCGGGGGCGGCGGTCGGGACCGCGGCCGGGGGGACAGGGACAGGCGGCCGCGCAGACACTGAAGAATCAGGTAATTGGGTAATTGGTAATTGGGTAATTGAAGAGCGTTTTTCCAATTGCTCAATTACCAATTGCTCAATTACGCGATTACCCAATTACCCGATATTGCCCTTCCCGTCCGATATCCTGGCAAACACGTCTAACTGGTGGAGGTCTGCATGTCGACTCGTCCTCCTCGCCGCCGCGTGTTCAGCCCGATTTTCGTCATCGGCCTGGGGCTGACGTTCGCCGTTGAAGGCGCGATTGTCCTGGTCGCGCAGAACCGCCGCGACATTTCTGTTACGGCGCGCAAGTACAACTACGGCGGGGACGAGATCCGCGTCCAGAAGGACGACCTCGTCCGCATCACATTTTCGGTGGAAGACATTCCGCACAGCTTCACGATCGACGCGTATCGCATCAGCAAGCGCGCCGAGCCGGGCAAACCCGCTTCGTTCGAGTTCCGCGCCGACAGGGTCGGGACATTCGAGATCTACTGCAACCTCACGATCGACGATCAGTGTGCGCAGAAGATGAAGGGCCGGCTCGTCGTCGACGCGAAATAAATCATGTTCATCCCGCGGCCGACAGGTGCCTCAGCTTGTCGGGGTTGCGCACGACGTAGATCGCGCGGATGACGCCGCCTTCAATCTCAAAGGCAACGGTCTGGATGAGACGGCCGGCCTCCTCGATGATCAGGCCGGGCAGCCCGTTCACCGGAGCCGGGCGCACCGTCTCGTGACCAGACAGACCCTTTCGCGTGGCGCCGACGATGAACCGGGCCGCCGGTTCGGCGCCTTCGATCACATTCAGGGCTGCCGCCACCTTGCCGCCGCCGTCGGTGATGACACGAACATCGCGTGCCAGCAGCCGCCTCAACCCGTCGAGATCGCCTGACGTCGTGGCGTGCAGAAACGCCGAGACGAGCTGCGCGTGCGTCGCGCTCGTCCTGTTCGACGCATCCTCGGTCGAAACGCCTACTCGAGGCCGCGCCTCCCGCACATGCGCCCGGGCACGCGTCGCGAGCTGGCGGCAGGCGCTCTCGCTCCGGCCCAGCACCGCGGCCACCTCTGTGAACGAGCAATCGAACACGTCGTGGAGCAGAAAGGCCGCGCGCTCGAGCGGCGACAATCGATCGAGCGTCAACAGCAGCGCGATGGACAGATCTTCGGCCAACTCGGTATGCGCGTCGGGTGCGAGCGCTCCTGTGTCGATGACCGGCTCGGGCAGCCACGGCCCCACGTACGTCTCACGCCGCATACACGCCGACCGGAGGACGTCGAGGCAGATCCGCGTGGTCGTCGTGATCAGGAATGCCCTCGGGTCGGAGACACTCGCGCGATCGGCCGCCGCCTTCGCGCCGAGGGCGCTTCGGCGAGCCTCGCCGGAGCCTTTGCGGAGGCGGGCGTGCCACCGCAGAAACGTTTCCTGAACGGCGTCCTCGGCTTCGGCGATCGATCCGAGCATCCGGTACGCCAGTCCGAGCAGCCGACGGCGATGGGGCTCGAAGCTCCTCGCTGAATCACTCATGGCAGACTCAGGGCCTGGGATGAGACGGGGTCAGGTCCACCGCCAGGTCGCGGTTGACGGCAACGGGTGCCCCGCCGACGACGATGCGGGTGCAGGCCTTGCCGTGCCCCATGGCGTACTTCACCGTCGGATAGAGTCGCGCGGCGGTCATCGCCAGCGCAAGGCTCACGACGGCCCGTGGACCCCAGCGTTCGATGATGGCATCGCGGTACTGGTCGGCGGCGACGTCATGCGCGAGGGTCGCGCGCGTAAATTGCCACACCAGGGCGACGTCGGGCGGCATCGCGTCGGGATCGTCCCGCAGCACGGCGCGCAGGACGTCCGGGCTGACGCCCGCCCGTTCGGCCATAGACACCCCGAGCTGAGTGCAGGGCCCGCAGTCCTCCTGGCGGACGGCGGTGATTCCCGCGACCGACCAGGCTTCGATCGGAATGTCACGCCGGTACCGTCCGATTCCTGCGGCGCGCGCGAAAAGCCACCCGGCGCGTGGGCTGGCCTCGATCATCTCGTGCAGATAGCCGGCGTCGTAGTCCCACTTCCGCTCGAACGCCCGGATCCCGCGTCTCATGAGCCATTTCACCTTGGCCGCCTCCTCTCAAAAACAGAGACGAGACAGGACTCACGGCTGTGACATCGATCGGGGCTGGAGGTGGTCAGCCCGCGTGACTGCGCTCAAAAGGTCAGGGTCATTTCCTCTCCCGATATGCCGCCGCGACCGCGAGCCGCTGCTCGAGCGTCGGATGTCGGTGGTACAGCCAGCGCGTCAAGAACGACGGCCGGTCCTCGACGAGGCGGCGCGCGCCGAGCCGGCGAATCACGCTGCTGAAGGCGTCGGCGCCGCCGGTGAGCGAAAGCGCGAACTCGTCGGCACGACGTTCCTGCAGCCGTGAGTGCGCGTGCCGGAGCGGCGTCAGCATCAGCCAGACCGAACCGGCGACGAGCGTGAGAAACGGCAGGGCGGCCACGTCGCGTGGACCGCCGAGGCCGAGCGCGGGCGCGAGCTCCGCGAGCGCCCGATCCGCGGCGAAGAGCGCGATCGCGAGGACGGACGCGTCGATCGCGAGCGTGCGCCAGAGATCGCGATGCGCGTGGTGCCCCAGCTCGTGCGCCACCACGACCGCGATCTCGTCGTCGGTCCAGTCGTGCAGCAGCTCGGACGACAGGAAAATGCGGCGTGAGCGTCCGGCGCCGGCGACCATCGCCGTGGTCCGCTCGGATTCGTCGAGCTGCATCTCCTCGACGCCGGCGACCGGCACCCGCGCCCGGACGGCCAGCGCGTTCAGCCGCGCCGCGAGGTCGGCGCGGGCGAGTGGCCGGACGTCGGCCAGCCGCGCGAGAAGCCGCGGCGCGCCGTGGAGCGCCGCCACCAGCGCGCCCGCGAGCAGCGCGCCCGCCACCGCCCACCACCAGGCTCCGGCGATCCAGGCCGAGAACATCAGCGCCGCGCCCGCGACGAGCGCGGCCGGCAGCGCGACGAGCGTCGCGTGCGCCTGCGCCGCGAGCACGTCCTCGACCGCGATCGACGGGTTCGCGAACCGCCGATCCACCCGGAGCCCGAGATACAGGGAGGCCGGCAGCGCAGCCAGCTCCCAGGCGACGACGAGCAGGACGAGGAAGATGACGAGCGCGAGCGCCGCGCGCGGCACCTCCGGAAGCCCGGCACCGAATCCCAGCGCGCCGGTCGCCAGCCATCGCGCGAGCGGCGTGAGGGCCACGAGCGCGAGCATCGCGGCACCCGACACCACTCCGGCGGTCTCTGCGCGGCGGCGGTAGCGTTGGTAGCGGGCCGCTTTGGATTCGTTCATCGTCAGGCCCGGCAACAGGCCCAAGGCCCCAGGCCCAAGGCCCAAGGGTGAAAACCCGACAGCATCGAGCTCGGGGGTGAAGACGCTGAATCTGGAGCGAATCTGAAGTTTGCCCTGATCTTGCCCAGCTTGGGCCTTGGGCCCAGGGCCTTGGGCCTGATCGCCCGCTTCGGCCTTCGGCCTTTGGCCTTCGGCCTCTCTCCGACCATCGTCAGTTCAACTGCAGCGAGATCAACTTCGACACGCCGGGCTCCTCCATCGTCACGCCGTACAGACGGTTGGCGATCTCCATCGTCTTGCGGTTGTGCGTGATGAGGATGAACTGCGTGTTGGTCTGCATGCCCATGAGCATCTCGACGAAGCGGCCGATGTTCGCGTCGTCGAGCGGCGCGTCGATCTCGTCGAGGAGGCAGAACGGGCTCGGGCGGTACTTGAAGATCGCGAACATGAGCGCCATTGCCGTGAGCGCCTTTTCGCCGCCCGAGAGCAGCTGCACGTTCTGGAGCCGCTTGCCCGGCGGCTGCGCGATGATGTCGATGCCGCTTTCGGGATCGTTCTCCTGATCGATCAGCACGAGCCCGGCGCGCCCGCCGCCGAAGAGCGTCGTGAACGTCACCTGGAAGTGCTGGTTGATCATCAGGAATGCCGCTTCGAACCGCTCGCGCGTGGTCTTGTCGATCTTCCGGATCGCCTCGCCGGTCTGCGCGATGGAGTCGAGCAGGTCCTTGCGCTGCGTCGTGAGGAACGTGTGGCGCGACTCGAGCTCGTCGAACTGCTCGATCGCCATCATGTTCACGGGGCCCAGCCGCTCGATCTTGCGCTTGAGATCCGCGATCACTTCCTCGGGGGTGAGCGGCCGCGAGTCGTCGATCTCGGACTCGGCGGCCACCTGCGCCGCCTCGTCAGCGGCTGGCCCGTCGCCCGGTTCGGCGCCGAGGTCCTCGTCCTCGTCGGGCGCCGCGACGCTCGCGATCCGCCGCGCGGGCGCCACGAGCTCTCCCGCCTGATCCATCCGCGCGACCGCGGCCACGACATCGTCGAGCGTCGCGCCGACCGCCTCGAGGCAGGCCGAGGCGAGGTGCTCGAGGTCGGAGGCGGCTTTGGCCTTCGCGACCTCCGACTGCATGACCGCCGAGCGGATACCCTCGAGCGCGTGACGCGCGACGCGGATCTCGTGGTCACCCGCGCCGAACTCGTCGCGCAGCGCGATCACGCGTTCGTCGAGCCCGCGCATCGTCACTTTCAGGTCGTCGAGCGCGCGGATGTCTTCGTCGAGCGCGTGTTCGGTCTCGCGGATGGACGTCCGGAGCTCTTCGCGCCGCACTTCCGTCCGCGCGATGTCGGCGCGGCGGCCCGTGATCCGTTCCTCGAGCTCGCGCGCGCCGTCCTCGAGCCTCGCCACTTCGGTATCGAGCGCCGCGGACCGTTCGATGAGCGCGGCCTGCTCCGTCCGCGCTTCGGTGACGAGCCGCATCTTGCCCTCGGCGTAGTCGCGCGCGGACTGCAGCCTGGACTGCACGCCGCCGAGGCGGCCTTCGGCATCCCGCTGCTGGCTCTCCTGGAGCGCGATGGCGGCCGCCGACTCCTCGCGGCGCTGCTCGGCCGTCCGTTCCTCACCTTCCGCGCGGCTGCGCTCGGTCGCGACGACCTCCAGCCGGCGTTCCAGCCGGGCGAGGTCCGCGGATCCGCGCGAGACCTGCGCCTCGAGACCGACGATGGTTTTCTCCTGGCCGTGGTGCTCGGTGACGATGGTGGCGAGCGACGCCTCGGCGGCCGGCAATGCCGTGTCGAGCGCCGCGAGCTCCACGGTCAACGTTTGAATCTCGGCGCCCATCGCCTGGACATCGTCGCGGAGCGACAGCATCTCGGCGCGGCTTTCGAGGATGCCGCGGACGTCCTGCCGCGATCCTCCCTGCACGAGCCAGACGCCTCGAAAGACTTCGCCCGTCTTGGCCGCGACGGGAACCGAAACCGTCTGCGCCAGCTCGCGGGCCGCGTCGAACGAATCGGCGACGAGCGCGCGGCCGATGAGCCGCGACAGGACGCTCGCGTGCGGGCCGATGGCCCGGACGACGCTGGAGAGTGCCTGCGTCCCTTGTGGGACGACGACGGGCCCTTCGGCCGGCAACGAGGCTTTGGCGTCGTCGAGCACGACGAAGCCGCACCGGCCGGCGTTGTGCTCGGCCAGCAGGCTGAAGGCTGTGGTCACATCCGCCGCCCGATCGACGATCACGTGCTGGAGCAGATCGCCCATCAGGGCGTCCACGGCGCGCTCGAACGATCGATCGACCTGCAGGTGATCGGCGACGGCGCCGTGCGACCGGACGTCTTTGCCGCTGTCGCCCAGGATGAAGCGCGCGGCGTCGCCGAAAGTGGCGCGGCTGGCGTCGAGCTCCTCGAGCGATCGCAGGCGCGCTTCCTTGCCGGCCAGTTCGCGGCCGCTCAGGGCGATCGCCTGACCGATGCGTTCCCGGTCCGCCCGCTGGCTCGTCAATGCCGCTTCGGCGGCGGCACGTTGGCTGACGGCGATCTCGAGCGCCGCGCGCGCCTCGTCGAGGTTGCGCCGGGCCGCGTCATGTTCCGCGCGGACACGTTCGGCTTCAGCGCCGAGCTCGCGCGCCTCGAGATCCAGGCGCTCCCGTTCGGCCGCCACCCGATCGCGCACCTGTGCCGCGTTGTCCCGGGCCTGGCGCAGCGCGCCAAGGGTCGTCGTCGCCGCGAGGACCGCGGCGCGGGTGGTATCCGATTCCTGTTCGACGACCTGCACGGCCGACTGCGCGGCCGAGTAGTCGGCCTCGCACGCGCTCACGCGTGACCCGGCCTGGCCGAGCGCGTCCTTGACGCGGGCGGCAGCTTCGCGTTGCGCGTCGATCGCGGCGTGCGCGGGATCGCGCCGGCCCTCGAGCTCGCGCGACTCCACGGCAAACGCCTCGGCCTGCCGCGCCAGCTCCTCGATCTGCTGCTTGTCGAACTGAATCTGCTGCTGGCGCCGGCCGATCTCGAGCTCGCGCGCGTGCGCCTGTTCGCGCGTCGTCGTCGCGCCGGCCTCGGCCTCGGTGAGACCCAGCCTCACGCGTTCGAGCGCGGTCTCGAGCTCGGCGACGTGCGCCGCGGCGCCGGCCTCGCGCGCCCGAGCGTCCTGCAGCCGCTTTTCGGCGGCCTCGCTGTCGGCGGCCAGCGTCTCGTAGCGGTGCGCGAACTGGACCTGCTCCCACCGGCGCAGCTCTTCGCGGAGCCGGCGGTACCGCCGCGCGCGTGCCGCCTGCCGCTTGAGCGCGCCGCGCTGCTTTTCGACCTCGAAGATGATGTCGTCGATGCGCGTCAGGTTGTGTTGCGCGGCTTCGAGCTTGAGCTCAGCCGCCCGCCGGCGCGACTTGTACTTGGTCACGCCCGGCCGCCTCTTCGATCAGCGCCCGGCGCTCGGCCGGCCGCGACGAGAGAATCTGTCCGATTTTGCCCTGCTCGATGACGGCGTACGCCTTGATGCCGAGGCCCGAGTCCATCAGGAGATCGTGGATGTCCCTGAGCCGGCAGACCTCGCCGTCGATGAGGTACTCGCTTTCGCCGGATCGGTACAGCCGGCGGCCGATCTCGACGTCCCGCGTCACAAGCGGCTGATCGCCGATCAGCCTGTCGAGGTCCTCGACGATGGTCGCCGCGACCATGGCGGCCTGGGCGACCTCGGTGAGCTTCAGGCGGACTTCGGCGGCGGCGGTCGGCTTGCGCGCGTCGCTGCCGTTGAAGATCACGTCTTCCATGCGCTCGCCGCGCAGGCTCTTGGCGCTCTGCTCGCCAAGCACCCACGTAATCGCGTCCACGACGTTGCTCTTGCCGCAGCCGTTGGGCCCGACGATGGCCGTGACGCCATCGTCGAACCCGAGCTCGGCGCGATCAGGAAAACTCTTGAACCCGTTGATGTGCAGCTTCGACAAACGCATAGGTACACAAAAGCAGCCGCCCCGGCCGACGAATACGTCAGCCAAGCGGCGGCTGGGAACGCCAATAAACTACGAACGCAACTTTGAACTGAGAACTCAGAACTTAGAACTCGGTCTCCTCGGTCTGTCCGAAGTTCTCAGTTCAGAGTTCTAAGTTCTAAGTTTCCCCTCCCGCCCCACCCGCGCGCGTGCGCGGTGCCCCGGGGGCGGCTGCAGTGTAGCAAAACGTTTGCCTCGTGGCTCCTGTTTTCGCGTGGCCTCTGGGCCTCGAGTCCTGAGCCTCTGGTCTCTACTGCGTCTTTCTCGCCATCAGAAGCTGCCGGGCTTCGTCGAGATGCGCGAGTGCTGCCTGCGCCTGCGGATCGACCTTCACCAGGTTCTTCCGCGCCTCTTCGAAGCTGAAGAGGTCCATGTCCACTTCGAAGTGGATCATCGCCTTGATGAACGCGAGATCCGTCTTGAAGGCGGTCTCATCGATCCGGACGCGCTGCGTCGTCATGTACTGCTTGAATTCCTCGACGATGGCATCGGTGACGGGCCAGCCCGGGGCCACTCTGTGTTTGGCGGCTGAGCGCGCGGCCGTTCGCGTGTCCCCTTCCCGGCTGAATTTCTCGGCAAACCCGATGAACGCGCCGCGGCTGTGGAGCAGACGCGAGAAACGGGTCGGGTTGAAGCCTTCGAGCGACCCCGCGAGGAAGTGATCCGGCTCGATGCCGCCGCCGCTGTACACCTTGCGGCCGCTGTCGGTGTACTTCAGGTCCGCCGGCGAGTGTTCGCGCTTCTGGTTCTGGTCGCGCAGGCCGTACGTCAGGTACTCGTCGAAGCTGCCGTCCCACGGGCGCTGAATCATCCGGCCGCTCGGCGTGTAGTACCGCCCGGTCGTCAAGGCGAGACCGGCGTTGTTGTGAATGCTGTACACCGACTGGACGAGCGCCTTGCCGAAGGTGGACTCGCCGACGACGATGGCGCGGTCGTGGTCCTGCATGGCGCCGGAGACGATTTCCGACGCGCTGGCGCTATTGCGGTTGACGAGCACGATGAGCGGCTGCGAGGTGTAGCTGCCCTGCTCGAGCGCGACATATTCGTCTTCGGTCGTGACCCGTCCCTTGGTGTAGACGATCATCTGACCTTTCTTCAGGAACTGGTTCGACACGGCAATCGCCTGGTCGAGCGGACCGCCCGGGTTGTCCCGAAGGTCGAGCACCAGTTTTTCCATGCCGGCGGCCTTGAGCTTCGTGAGGGCCTGCGTGACTTCCGCGTTGCTCGTCTCGGAGAAGTCCTGCAGGCGGATGTAGCCCACGCCAGGCGTCATCATGAACGACGTGCGCACGGTGACGATATGGATCTCGTCGCGCTCGACCGTGAGGTCGATGAGCTGATCGACGCCGGGACGCCGAATCGAGATGTCGACGGTCGTCCCCTTCGGCCCTTTGATGCGCTTGACGACCTCCTCGGTCTGCCGGCGCGGATCCGGGCCCCAGGGCTTCGTCTCTTCCTTGCCGACGCGGGCGATGACGTCGTTCCGGCGGATGCCGGACTTGTAGGCCGGCGAACCTTCGAAGAGCGACGTGACCGTGATCTCGCCGTCGATCGAGAGGATGCTGATGCCGATGCCGAAGTAGGTCCCGACCTGCCGTTCGCGCATCTGCTGGAACGATCGCGGGTCGAGGAACGCCGAGTGCGGATCGAGCGTCCGCAGCATGCCGTCGATGGAGCCGTAGACGAGCGTGGACTCCTCGATGGACTCGACGTATTCGTTCTGGATCGCGTCGAGCGCCGCGCGGTACATCCGGTACCGCTCGTTCGCGCGATCCTGGCGTGCGGCGACCTTCGATCCGAACATCCCGCCGGCGACCGCCGACAGCACGACCACTACCGCTGCCGCAGGAAGAGCTCTACGCATGGGTCTCATGTAGCTTCCGCCTTGTCCCTTTTCTTGCCGAAAATCCAGGCGACGACAATGCTGACGAGATAGAGCACGAACATCGGCCCCGCGAACACCAGCAGAGTCATGATGTCCGCGCTCGGCGTCGCGATCGCGGCCACGATCACGATGATCAGAATCGCGTACTTGATCTTCCGCACCAGGAAGCCCGCGGTGACCACGCCGAACCGCGCGAGGAAGAAGACGAGCACCGGCATCTGGAAGATCACGCCGAGCGCGACGACGACCTTGATGTAGAGCGAGAGCGTCAGGTCGAGCGTCGGCATGAACTCCACGCCGTACAGCTGATAGCTCGCGAAGAACCGCCACATCATCGGGAACGCGACGAAATGCGCGAACGCTGCGCCGCCCATGAAGAGCAGGCTGGAACAGACCACGAAGGGGATCGCGACTTTCTTCTCGCGCGCATACAAGCCCGGCGCGACGAAGAGCCAGATCTGCGAAAAGATGAACGGCGAGGCCGCGATCAGGGCAGCGAGCGCCGTGATCTTCAGGCTGAACATGAAGCCGGCCATGGGCTGGCTGTAGATGAGCCGCGTGCCGGCGGCGTTCAAGGCGAAGTACTGCACCAGGAACGCATACATGTCGTTCCAGAACCAGAAGGCGATCGCGAAACAGCCGGAGAGCGCGTAAATCGAATAGAGGATGCGGCGGCGCAGCTCGTCCAGGTGCTCGAGGAAGCTCATCCTCGAGCGATCGGCGTCGCCTGCCTCCTCGGCCTCGCCGGTAAAGCCCTGCGAAATGGTGTGTCCGGCGTCGGAGGTGTCGGCCATCGACCGTGGTGCCTAGGAGCCCTGCTCTCCCCGCGCGAGCACTTCCGGCGTGCCATGATCGCCGCGGGCTATCGTATCGGCGCTTGCCGGCCGATTCTCGGGTGAGGGGTTGACGTCGGGCGCCGGGACCGGCGGCGTGGCGCGCCGCTCCTCGAGCCTGATTTCTTCGTCCAGCGTGTGCTTCAACTCGTTCGACGCCCGCTTGAACTCCGACAAGCTCTTGCCGAGCGACCGGCCCAGCTCGGGCAGCTTCCGCGGGCCGAACACGATGAGCGCCACGATGAGGATAATGGCCAGTTCGGGAAATCCTATGGGACCCATAACGTGCTCCTGGAACCGCGGTTACCTAGCCAGTATAGCGTGTCCGTCACGGCCTGCCGTGGCCTTACAGGCCCGGGCAGGCCCCCGCAACCGATTTGTCTACGTTGACTTACGGCCGGATCGGGTACTACCATTGCATGTTGCTCCCCAGCAGAATCCCGGTTGGCGGCCATAAGGGTCGAAAGCTGCCCCGCCATCCCAAACTTAGGAAAGAGAAAGAGCAGGAACAGGACGACCTCATGAGACGACTGTTCACAGTTTCGGCATTCTGCGCGGTCCTCAGCGTTGCTTCGGCCAGCGTGGCTCAGACGACCCAGCCACCGCCCACCCAGCCACCACCGGCGCCCCCGCCATCGGGGAGCCAGGTGAGCACGGACGAGAACAGGCCCGTGACGACGACAACCGCGGGCGACACCGGTCTCTGGTTCGCCCCGACCGGCGATGTGCTCCGCCACAAGCAGTGGTCGGCGAGCCTCTACCGGGTGAACTACGACGACGGACAGGGGTTTACCGACATCTCGCTCTGGCCGGTGACCTTTGCGGTGGGGCTCGGTGGCCGGGCTGAGTTCTTCGGGAACTGGGTGCTCGTGTCACGTATCGATCGCGACACGCGTCCGTTGTTCTTCCACAGCACCGACGGAGAGGCCGACACCGGAACGGGCGGCGGGATCACCGTCACGCATCCGAAAGTGCGCACGCAGTGGACCGGCAACGATCTCGGCGACATCTGGCTCGGCGGCAAGCTGAACCTGGTCGCGGGGAGTCCCGCGGTCGCGGTCCGCGGAATGATCAAGCTGCCCGTGGGCGACGACGGAGATGGCGCGTCGACCGGCCAGGCGGATTTCATCATCGACGGCATTGTGTCCGGACGGACGGGCCTCGCCGAGTTCTCCGGCTACGGCGGCTTTATCCTCCGCGGTGATCCCGACGGGCACGATCTGACTGACGGCTTCCGGTGGGGATTCGGCGTAGGGCTTCCGCAGAAAGCCGTCCGGGTCACGGCGGAGCTGTTTGGCGAAAGTTATTTCGACAGCGTCATCACAGGTCCGGGCGGCGTCGGCGAGGACGGGTCGTTCATTCCATTGACCAGCAACGTCAAGAGTCCCGTCCATTTCGCCCTGGGAGTAACGTTCCAGGCGTCGAACGGATTCTTCATTGGCGGCGGCCTGAGCTGGAATCTGACGATGGCCAGCCGCAGTGAAGCGACACCAGGGTGTCCGGGTGGCGTCGCCTGCACGCCGGTGTTCAACACGTTCGAGGACGAGTCCGGTGACAGCGCGGGCATTCAGTTCAGGGTTGGCTTCCATCCCGGCGGGCGCCGGGTCGAGGCGCCCCCGCCGCTGCCGCCGCCGGTGCCACCACCGACACCGAAGCCCGCGGCGCCGACGAACCGGCCGCCGACCGTGAAGGCCGCGTGCGATCCCTGCACGGTCGAGGTCGGACGCACGTCAACCGTGACGGCCGACGCGCAGGATCCGGACGGCGATCCGCTCACCTACTTCTGGACGACGAAGGCCGGTTCGCTCACGAACGCCACCGCCCGCCAGACGCCATGGACGGCGCCGCAGCAGACCGGCGTCGTGCCGGTCACCGTGACCGTGAACGACGGGCGCGGCGGCACGGCCAGCGACACGGTGAACATCACCGTCATCGCGCCGGCCAAGGTGGCCTACCAGTTCGAGGATGTGCACTTCGACTTCGACCGCTACACGCTGCGTCCGGACGCGCTGAAGATTCTCGACGAGGCGGTCGCCGCGATGCAGAAGGACTCGACGCTGCGGCTCGTGGTCGAAGGCCACACCTGCAACATCGGCACGGCCGAGTACAACCTGGCGCTCGGCGAGCGCCGCGCGAATGCGGTGCGCGACTACCTGACCAGCCGCGGGATCAGCGCAGACCGCGTCCGGACCGTCAGCTACGGCGAGGAACGGCCGCGGTACGACAACTCGCGTGAAGAAACGCGACGGCTGAACCGACGCGCCGCGCTAACTGTCAGCCTGACCGGCGCGCAGGAGTTCGAACAGCTGTTCGACAGATAAGAAGGCAGAACTGGGAACTGGCACGCGAAGGCACGGGGCGAAAGTATGAAGCTGCTTCAGACTTGCGCCCTTTGCCTTTTCCTCTCTGCCGACGGTTTTCTGCCTCTCGCCGTGCCCCACGCCGCGCCGCAGTTTGCCACCCCACGCGCGAAGGTCACGTTCAGCGACGGCACCGCAGTTACGGTTGAGCTCGCCACGACTCCGGCGGCCCAACAACGCGGCCTGATGTTCCGGAAATCCCTCGCCGAGCGCGAAGGCATGCTGTTCGTGTTCGACACGTCCGACTTCAGACCGTTCTGGATGCAGAACTGCCTGATCCCGCTCGACATCATCTGGGTGGACGACGCGTCCACGATTGTCTCGATCGCCGAGAGCGTTCCGCCCTGCCGGATGCCGGGGTGCGATCCGCCCTGCGCGTCGAACGACTGCCCCCAATACCCGCCGCGCACCGGGACGAAGTCGAAATATGTCGTCGAAGTGCAGGCGGGATTCGCCAAGGCCCACAAGGTGGCCGCCGGGCAGAAGATCAAAATCGACGGGTTGAAGTAACCTCCGAGGTCATTTTTGCGGCGTCGTGAAAAATGACCTCGGAGGTTATCTCAGTACGCCTTCGCGAACCACGCCTTCACGCGCGAGGGGCTGTTGCACTTGACGCAATGACCGTCCTGGCGCGGTGATCCCAGCGGAATGTTCCTGAGCGTCGCCTGCGTCTCCGCCTTGATCGCGGCTTCGCACTCGGCTGTCCCGCACCAGCTCGCGATGACGAACCCGGGCCGGCCTTCCATGGCGGCCCTGAATTCGTCCCACGTCGAGACTTCGGTTGTGCGCTCGTCTCGGAACGCGCGGGCGCGCGCCAGGAGGTTCGTCTGGATTTCCTCGAGGAGCGCGGGCACACGCGTGGCGAGATCGGCGACCGGGATCGCCGCCTTCTCACGGGTATCGCGCCGGGCGGAGAAGACCTGCGCCTTCTCGATGTCCTTCGGACCGATTTCGAGGCGGAGCGGCACCCCCCGGAGCTCGTACTCGGCGAACTTCCAGCCGGGCGAGTTCTCTTCGTCCGCGTCGAGCTTCACACGCACGCCCGGCGGCTTCGAGATCCTTGCGGATCGCCTCGGCCTTGGGCAGCACCGTCTCCTTCCAGTTGCCCCGGGGAATCGGCACGATCACGACCTGATACGGCGCGACGTGCGGCGGCAGCACCAGCCCGCTGTCGTCGCCATGCGTCATGATCACGGCGCCCACCAGCCGCGTGGACACACCCCATGACGTCGTCCAGGCGTGTTGCAACGATTTGTCGCGCCCCTGGAACTGGATCTCGAACGCCTTGGCGAAGTTCTGCCCGAGGTGGTGCGACGTGCCGGCCTGCAGCGCGCGGCCGTCACCCATCAGCGCTTCGATCGAATATGTCCGCGACGCGCCGGCGAACTTCTCGCTGTCGCTCTTGAGGCCGTCGATCACCGGCATCGCCAGGTCCTCTTCGGCCAGCGCCTTGTAGATCCCGAGAATCCGGAGCGTCTCTTCCTCGGCTTCGGCGTCGGTCTCGTGCGCCGTGTGGCCCTCCTGCCAGAGGAACTCGGTCGTCCGCAGGAACGGACGCGTGACCTTCTCCCACCGCACGACGTTGCACCACTGGTTGATGAGGACGGGCAGATCGCGCCACGACTTCACCCACTTCGCGTACATCGTGCCGATGATCACTTCCGAGGTCGGCCGGATGATGAGCCTCTCTTCGAGCTCTTCGTCGCCGCCGCGCGTGACCCACGCCACCTGCGGCGCAAACCCTTCGACGTGCTCCTTCTCCTTCATGAGGAGGCTTTCCGGGATGAAGAGCGGGAAGTACGCGTTGACGTGCCCGGTCGCGCGCAGCCGCGCGTCGAGCAGCCGCTGGATGTTTTCCCAGATCGCGTAGCCGTACGGCCGGATGACCATACAGCCCTTGACGGGCGAGTAGTCGGCCAGCTCGGCGCGGCGGACGACGTCGAGATACCAGCGGGAAAAGTCTTCCGAGCGGGGCGTAATCTCGGTGACGAACGACTCTTTTTTCTGATCGGACAAGGGCACCTCTACACGCAGCCTGCCGGGCGCTTCCTGCTGCGGCAAGCGTTCGCGACCTTCGACTTTGGGCTTATCACTACCGGCCGGACCAGCGCTCTTCGGACACGTGCCGCTTCCAGTGTAGATCGTCCCTTCCCGGAAAGTCCGATCGCGCGTGGGCGCCGCGGCTCTCCTCCCGCCTGAGCGCCGCCTTCGCCACGAGTCGCGCCACGACGAGGAGGCTGGCGAGACGCCACGTGACGGGCGTGAACGATCGCCCCTCCCGAAGCTGCGCTTCGAGCACGAGCCAGGCCGGATCGAGCACGTTCAACGCCGTCTCGAGCCCCCTCCGATCCCGAAAAACGCCCGCGCGCTTCCACATGAGCTCACGGAGAGCGGGCTCGGCGATCGGAATCTCGATTGGCGATCCGGCCGGGGGCGGATCGGGCGGGACCGTGGCGGGCTGCGTGCCTGCGGGCGCCCGCGCCTCGGCGGCGTCGCCGGCCATCGCGGCGCCTGCACGGCCGCCGAACACGAGCCCCTCGAGCAGCGAGTTGCTCGCGAGACGATTCGCGCCGTGCACACCCGTACTCGCGACCTCCCCGGCGGCGTAGAGACCCGGGAGCATCGTGCGGCCGTCGAGATCGGTCTCGACGCCCCCCATGAAGTAGTGCGCCGCGGGGCCGATCGGCAGCCGATCCGTGGCGAGATCCAGACCGGCGCGTGCGCAAAGCGCGGTAATCAGTGGAAACCGCGCTCTCGTCGTCTCGGCGGGCAGATGCGAGAGCGTCAGGTAGACCGGCGCGCCTGTCCGCTCGGCTTCGGTCACGATCGCGCGCGCCACGCGATCCCGCGGCGCCAGATCCCCAGCCGGGTCGTACCGCGGCATGAAGAACTCGCCGGCATCGTTGATCAAGCGGGCGCCTTCGCCCCGCAGCGCTTCCGAGAGCAGATACCGCGGGGCATCCGGAACCGCCAGGGCGGTCGGATGAAACTGCACGAACTCGAGGTCGCACACGCGCGCACCCGCCAGGTACGCCAGCGTGATCCCGTCCCCTGTCGCCACCCTGGGATTCGTCGTTTCGCGATACACCTGGCCGGCCCCGCCCGTCGCAATGAGCGTCGCGCGAGCACGAACCTCGGACAGCCGCCCCTCGGCATCGAGAAACCGCACACCCACCGCGCGACCGTCCGAAACGATGAGCTGGAGGGCCAGGGCGTGATCGATCACGGTGACAGCGGGCTGGCTGGAGAGCCTGCCGGCAAGCGCACGGGCGATCTCGCGACCAGTCGCGTCCTTCGCGTGCAGCACGCGCCGCACGGCGTGTGCGCCCTCGCGCGCCAGGTCGGGCGAGCCGGCATCTGCCCGGTCGAACGCCGCGCCCCAGTCGATCAGCTCCCGGACGTACCGAGGGCCTTCTTCGACGAGCACGCGTACGGCGCGCTCGTCCGCGAGTCCGTCACCGGCGGCGATCGTGTCGGCCGCATGGCGCTCGGGTGAATCATCGGCACCCACCGCGGCCGCAATCCCGCCCTGCGCGTAGCCGGTACTGCCGGCGCCGGGCTCCGACTTCGTAAGAATGACCACGCGGCCGGCCGGGGCACACGCAATCGCGGCGCGCAATCCGGCAATACCGGATCCAATGATGACGAAGTCGGCCGAACCTGGCGGGGCCACGATCGACTGCTATGCTAGCGTCTCTTGGCGAACCCGATCCGGCTCGAAATCCGCAGCGAGCGGAGCATCTATCCCGTCCTCGTCGGCAGCGGCCTCCTCGACCGATTGCCGGAACTTCTGCGCGGCCACAACCTCGATCGCGACCTGATTGTCGTCAGCTGCCCGCCCGTGTGGCGGCTCCAGGGCAAAAGGCTGCGGGCCATTGCGGGGGGCGCCAACGTCCTGACGCTCATTCCCGACGGCGAACGTGCCAAGACGCTGCAGACCGTCGCGCGCATCTACGACGCGTTCGTCCGTCGTCGTCTCGACCGATCCTCGACCGTCGTCGCGTTCGGGGGCGGCGTTGTCGGCGACGTGGCCGGCTTCGCGGCGGCGTCGTTCCTGCGCGGCCTTCGCATCGTTCAACTGCCGACGACCCTGCTCGCCCAGGTCGACAGCGCGATTGGGGGCAAGGTCGGCGTGAACCTCCCGTCGGGCAAGAATCTCGTCGGCGCCTTTCATCCGCCGTCACTCGTGGTCTGCGACGCGGCGGTCCTCTCCACCCTCCCCCGGCGCGAATTCCGCGCGGGCCTGTACGAAGTCGTGAAATACGGCGTCATCGCCTCGAAACCGCTCTTCGATCTCGTATCATCGAGCCTGCCGCCGCTCTTCGCGCACGATCAGTCGGTGCTGGCGCCGCTCGTCGCGGACTGCTGCCGCATCAAGGCGGAGGTCGTCGCCGCCGACGAGCGCGAAGCCGGGCCGCGGCGGACGTTGAACTTCGGACACACGATCGGCCATGCGATCGAGGCCGTCACCAAGTACAGGCGGTTCCGCCACGGCGAAGCGATCGCCTACGGCATGCTGGCCGCCGCCCGGATCTCCGCCATGCGCGGCGCACTTTCCGGCGATGACGAGGCGCGGCTCAAGGATCTCATCGTGCGCATGGGCCCGCTCCCTGTCGTAAGTGACCTCCGAATTTCTGAAGTCCTCGACGCGCTGAGCCACGACAAGAAGGTCATCGACGGCCGGCTGCACTTCGTGCTCGCTCAGGGCATCGGCGCCACGACGATCGTTTCCGATGTGGCCACCACGGAGCTCAGGACGGCACTCAAGGCGATCGGCCTGAAGAAATAGGCGCAGCGTCGCGAATCCACTCCGCTGGCACGCCCAGACGACGGGCTTCGTCCTGGATGTCGAGGAGTGTTTTGCGATCGGCGGCAATCTGGTCTTTCAGCCGTTCGAGCTCCGCGAGTGCGGTCGCCAGCCGTTGCCTGAGCAACGCCTGCTGGGCTGGGTCGTCCCGGTTGACGACGTCGTTCTGCAACGCATGGACGTGCGATTGCATCGCCTCCGCCATGGTCTGATCCCTCGCAAGTGAGGCGCGGGCTGTCGCGATTCGCGCGCGCCACCAGGACTCGTCGCGACCTGGTTCGCGGGACGCGGCGGGCGGGATCGCACCGGCTGGCAATGGGCTCGCCGGCAGTACAGCCGCAGCGGCAGGGTCAGCCGCGCTGCGGGCCGCTGGCGGCCTTGACCCGGCTGATTCGGATCCGACGACGACCGGAGGCCAGTCGTAGAGGCTCAGCGCGATGACGGACCGCGGCATCAGGCTCCGCCGCAATGCCTCCTGCCGCGCCGCGTTGCCGAGGGTACCTGGAGGAGCGCTCAGCCAGGTGATAACGATGACGATGGCTGGTGCCTGCCAGAGTGTGGTCATTCAGCCTCCCGCCACGACAGGATTCGTGCATTCGCCCGGCCTGGCCCGGTTCTCGCCAGCGTGACCTCGATCCCGCGCCTGGATCCGAACAACCCGAACGCGCGCGCCAGAAGCGTGATTCGCCCGTTGCTGTCGACGAACGGATCGTTATCGGTTTCACCCGGGTCGTCTGCGATCCACGCCACCAGATACGCGGGGCTCTGCACGGCCCCACCACCCGTGATCCCGGCCAACGGCCCATACGAGTACACCCGCCATCGCGGGTTGTTCGCCGCCCAGGATGACGACGAGTCGGAATGCTGCTGAAGCAGAAAGGTCAGAGCGGTGAGATCAAGCTGTTGATTCGATGCCAGCGTCGGATTGACCGTCGAGTCGATGAATGATGATGACGAGGCGCCGGAGAGGACGTCGGTCCAATTCGCCGCGACCAGCAGATCCTGCAGCGCGCGTTCCGCGGCGGCCTCCGCCGCATAGAGCGCCTCGGCGCTCGTCCGGAAGTTGGTCGCGATCGCGGCCTCGGTGCTCCCGAGCAGCACCAGACCCGCCCCAAGTGCTGAGAGCAGCCCCGCGGCAATCATCACGAGCAGCAGCGCCGAGCCAGAATCTTTCGCCGGGTCCCTCATCGGCCTGGGTTCAGGTTGCGCGGAGCGATGTCGAACGTGATCGAGTAGTCGGGGACTGCGGCGAGCGCATTCCGTCCGAAACCCGCGTTGGCGTAATCGGCGCCAGCTCCGCGGTATGCCGCCTGCGTGGCCTGGATACGGATGCTGACGCGCACTCGCCTCACGCGCAGCAGGTCGGCGTCGAACCGATTGTCTCCCGCGCCGCACCACGGACCGTCATTGAGCATCGACAGCGGTAATTCGGCGAGCGACCCGCCTTGCGGCGTCAGCGTGACCAGGCCCGGTGTGAGATTGCCCCCCGCGTCATACAAACAGTTCATCGTGCCCAGCGGTGGCTTCGGGCGGACGGGAGGCGCCGCGTCGCCAAAGTACGCAAAGCCGAGGCCAACGACGTTGTCGACGACCGGCACGTCGGTGAGATACCCGTCGTAGTGGCGCAACTGCTTCGCGGGCCCGTTGTGCCAATAGATGTCCGACTCGGCTTCGGCGACGATCGCACCTGCCGCGTATCCAGCCGACGAACTCTGGTGTGGTTGAAGGAGGGCCGCCGGGTTGACGATTTGTGCGACGCTGAACCGGTCGAACATCGCGCGGTCGTCGAAGACCACCACGGACATCCCCGGGGCGAGACCGCACACGCCGTTTCGCGCTGGACAGTTCGAGGGCTCATTCATCGTCAGATTGAGGGAGCCGGCGGGCAGCGGATCGAGAAGGGTCGTCTGCAGTTCCCCCGCGGCGACCCGGTAGATCGTGATCGCGTCGGACCGCGCGACGTTGTACGCATCGCTGCCCTGGAGACCCATGCGCCTTGGGACAACCGCGGCGAAGTGATTGATAAGCGAACCTGCCGCCGGCCCGGATCGCGGACCTGCTCCCGCCATCGACAGATCCCGCTGGAGCGCGTCCGCGGCAACTCGCGCCCGCTGCTGCACGTCAATCGCCTCCGGTTGGGCGCGCGAAGCGATCGCTGACGGATTCACCAGGCCAAACACCGCGCCCATGACCACCAGCAGCAGCACGAGCGCGACGAGGGACTCGACAAGCGAGAACCCACGGTCGATCGGTTGTGCTCGATTCATCCGGCCTTCCTCGTTCTGACGGTCACGAGCAACGCCTCCTCGGCGCGTCTGGTCCTGGGCTGCCCCGCAGGCGGAGGTGACGAGTCCCGGACCTTGGTCGTGACGAGCACCCGCAACAGCAGCGTGTCGGGATCACCCGGCATCGGCTCGACATGCCATCGGCGGATATACGTCGCAATCGCGGGCGGCGTCGCGGCCGTGCCGACCCACTGCCCGCGGCCGTCGAGGTAGTCGACGTAACCTGGCGTGTTCACCGCGAGCGAATTGGCCGGCGACGGACCGAGACCGTTCCCGCTGCCGTCCGGTGGGCTGCGGCCAAGGTCCGTCGTGAGATCCGTCACCGGAGTGCCTGTTGCGGCCTCCATCCCCCAGGACAGCCCCCGCAGCTCCTCCATCCTCTGCCCCGCCAACGCCACCGCCATCGTCTGGTCCCTCGCGGCACGGGCATCGCGGATCGAGACGACGAACAGCACGGACACTCCCGCCGCAATGACACCGAGAAGAGCGAGGGCGACGAGCACTTCGATGAGCGTGAAGCCGCTGTCCGGCTGGTGCGATCGGAACGAGGTGGACATCGCTTGTGGCCGTTGTCAGAGCGTTTCGAGAAGCATGTAGCACGCTGCTGGCCTCAGCCGCACGCTCGCGCGCCTTCCGCTGAGCAGACCATCAGGCGCGCTGCGGCAAATTCGGCCTGCAGCGTGCTACATGCTTCTCGAAAACGCTTTAGTGCAACGAACGATCCACGTGCGCCGACAGATTTGCTGAGAAAACACGAGGGGACGATCGCAGATAGCTCGTACCCGGGGCGAACGTGCGTTGAACTTTCTGAAACGGACCTCTTAGCGATACAAGTCGAGATACCAGGACACGATCGCGTCGCCGTACAGAGACGCGACGAGCGCGGCGAGGGCCAGAAACGTCCCAAAAGCGAGGCGGCTGTCCAACGCGCGGCGACGTAACAACGTGAACGCGACACCGACGATGGCACCGCCGATGCTCGCGAGCATCAAGACCAGCCAGACCTGGCGCGCGCCGAGGAACGCGCCGATCAGGCCCGCCATCTTCACGTCGCCGAGTCCCATGCCTTCCACGCCGGTGGCACGGAACCAGGCCCACCGGATGAAAAACAGAAGCCCTGCGCCGAGCGCCATGCCCGCCAGACCCCCGAGAGGGCCGGGCGGTACCCAGACGCTGAACAGGAGCCCGACCAGCGCACCGGGCAAGGTCAACACGTTCGGCAGGCGCTGCGTTTCGAGATCGGTCCCGAAAAGCGCGACGAGGAGCGCCGTCAGGACCAGCCGCGAGCCGAGCAGCAACAGGTCGTCGCCATGCGCCAGGCCTTGCAGCACAAACGCGACCGCTGTTCCCAACTCAACCAGCGGGTACCTCCAGCTGATCGGTGCCCGGCACGCCCGGCATCGGCCGCCGAGCACCAGGTAACTCACGACCGGCAGGTTGTCCCACGCGCGGATCGGGGCGCCGCACGATCGACAGTGTGAGCGCGGCGTCACGACCGACTCTCCCGCCGGCAGCCGGGAAATGCAGACGTTCAGGAAGCTGCCGATCATCAGCCCGAACACGCCCAGCAACACCAGCTCCGTCGTCGTCACTGGCGGACCAGGCCGACAGGCAGCGGACCGAGCGGCGACTTCGGCGAGAGGCTCACGCGGTGCGTGGCTGGATCGTACGCGTACGGCACTCGCAGCGGGTCGACCGGAACCGCCGGCAGCAGCCCGGCGTCGAGCAGATCGATCCAGCTCTCCGGATGGACCGCGCGCTCGATTGCGTGTCGATCGACGAGAAACTGCAGCTGATCGATTTCGTCGAGCGCCCGCAGCTGCAGCAGACCGCGCTCGGCCGCTCGTTGGATGTAGGGCTCGCTCGAGTCATGCAGCTTGAGCAGCATCGCCCGGGCGCTCTCGCGGTCACCGCCGCGCGCGATCGTGGTCGCGGCAAGCGGCAGGATCCACGCCGGCGCGCGCGGCATGAGGCCGGCGCGCTGAAACCATCGCCCGGCGGCGGCATAGTCGCCGGTGTAGAAGTAGTGAATGAACCCGATGTCGTAGGCGAATTGCCAGCGATCGGGGTTGTGTGACAGCCCTTTTTCGAGAAGCGCGATGGCCTGGTCCGCCCGGCCGGGACCGTCCGGTGGTCGAAGCGCCAGGAGGATTGCGCCGTAGCGATACGCGACATTGAAATGCGGATCGAGTGTCGTCGTCAGATCGAGCAGCGGCTGCAGCAGCTCGAAGCGCCCGGTCGCGCGCGATGACCGGCGATCGGTTCCGAAGTGCTGAATGGCGCGAATCCAGTAGAGGTCGGCGGCGACCGCGTCGAATCCGAGCGACAGACGTTGGGCGGCTCGGGGCGCTTTCAGGAACAGCCGGCGTTCGACTGCCGGGGGCGGCTGCCCTCGCGTCTCACTGGCATGCAGCATCGTCGCCGCGAGCCCCAGGCCGACGATGATCGCGATGACGCCGAGGAAGGTGGAGATTCGCGGGCTCATCGGAATTCACGGCGTGAGAAAACGAGTACGGCCGCGGTAATCGCGACGAAGGAGTAAACGGCTGCGTACGCCAGCGAGAACCAGATCCGTCCAGGGTTGATCGGCAATCCGTGTACGACCTCCGTCTTGACGTCGAAAAGCGAGAAGGCCGGCACGAGCCAACCGACGGTCGTCACGAGTCGTCCCGCCACGGGCGCGTCCACGGTCAGGCTGAACTGCCGCAGCGCGTCGCTCTCGAGCCCGGCGATGAACAATCCGACCGTCAACACCGCGGACAACATCGCGCTCGAGGAGAACGTCGAAAAGAACAGCGCGATCGCGGTCAGAAGCGCCAGCTCCGCGGTGATGAGCCCCACCGAAACCAGGAGCCGCGGATCGGTCGCGGGGGCCTCCCACGACATCCGGATGTTGTCGGGCGACGTCGAGCCCATCCAGAACAAGGTCAGATACAGCACGCCGGTCAGGGCGGCCACGTTCATCGCCAGCGTCATCACGAGGCCGGAGTACTTGCCCACGATGAATTCCCAGCGCGGGAGCGGTTTGGAGAGGACGTTGAAAATGCTGCGGCGGTCGATCTCGTGCGCCACGAGGCTGACGCCGACGAACACGCTCATCAGAACGCCGGCCAGCTCGATGGCGGCCAGGCCGAGGTCCTTGATGATCTTCAGATCCTGTCCGGCCGTCATCTGATCGATGACGAGCGCGGCGGCGACGAGCAAAAGGGCAAACGCGGCGATGCTGTACAGCACCCGATCGCGCACGTTCTGCTTGAGCACGTGCCACGCGACCAGGCCGATTCGACGGGCGGTCATTTCGAGACCTGCAGGAAGAACTCCTCCAGCGTCGCCCGCAGCGGCGTGACGGACACGAGCGAGGCGCCGGCTGCCGAAAGGTCGGCAACGAGCGTTTCGGGCCGCTCGGCCGCTTCGAGCTCCAGGCTGTACCGGCTGGCGGTAATGCGCGTAACCCGGCGAACGCGGCCTCCCAGCCGCGACGCCGTATCTTCCGTCAGGCCATCGAAGACGACTTCCCAGCCGCGGGAGGCGCTGGCGGTCAGTTCCGACAGGCCGCCGAATGCGACGACGCGCCCTTTCGCCAAAATGCCGACCCGCGTGCACAGCAGCTCGGCGTCCGGCAGGATGTGAGAGCTGAAGACGACCGTCCGGCCTTCGTCCCGAAGGCGAACGATGATCTGCCGCACGTCATGCCGGCCCACGGGATCGAGCCCCGACATCGGCTCGTCGAGGATCACGAGCTCCGGATCGTTGACGAGTGCCTGCGCGATGCCGACGCGCTGGACCATTCCCTTCGAGGTACTGCCGCAACCGGCGCCGGCGGTCGTCACCAAGGCCGACGAGATCGAGCGCACGCGTCGCGCGCGCGCGCCGCTCGGACGCCGGGTAGCCACAAAGGCCCGCGAAGTAGCTGAGCAGCTCTTCGGCCGACAGCTCATCGTAGAAGGACGGATTTTCGGGCAGGAAGCCCAGCCGCGCCCGCGCCGAAACCTCTCGCGGCGGCCGACCAAAAATCTCGGCGCGGCCCTTCGTCGGTTTGAGCAGGCCGACCAGCACCTTCAGCGTCGTGCTCTTGCCGGCACCGTTCGGTCCGAGTAGGCCGAACACGCCGCCGGCCGGCACCTCTATCGAGACGTCGTCGAGCGCCCGCTGCGAGCGCGATCGCCAGAACCCGGCCGAAAAATCTTTGGTGAGGTGTTCAGTGCGGACGATGGCCGCCATCATCCACTCGGACGGTCATGGTTGGGGACTCTTACCTGAGGTTTTTTCCAGCTCCAGCTTGATGGCCAACGCGAAATAGTGCGGCGGCAGCCAGCCCTCTGCGGTCTGCGCCCGAATGCCGTTGATGAAGTACGTCGGCGTCTGACTCACGCGAAGCGCGCCCCCATCGGCAACGTCGCGCTTGATGTCGGGCAGCCGCGCGGCATATTCGCGATCGAAGTCCTTGACGCCCAGAAGTTGCGCGACCTGAGCTTTCACCATATCGGGCGTCCGGCGGACCTGCACTTCGCCCGGCATCCCGAACATCCAGTCCACGAGCTCCTGCTCTTTGCCTTTTTCGCGGGCCAGCCGCACGGCGGCCGCCTCTTCGCACGCGGCGGCGTGCATCTCTGTCGACACGCCGTAATTGCACCGGCTGTTCAGCGGGTAATCCTTGATCACCTGCTTGACCGCGCCTGGATGCGTCTTCTCGAACTCCTCCAGGATCGGCTTGTAGGCGAAATGCGCCGCCTTGCACGACGGGCACTGCCAGTCGATGAACTTGACGATCAATACCTTGGCACCGTCGGCCGGCACGCCGAGGTCCTGCCGGTTCTGCTGAAACCAGGCATCGGCGAACGCCTTGTCCATGTCCGGCGATTGCTGCGCGGTTTCCGCCGGCTTGATGCTGCCTTCTTTGGGGAAGAACGCAATCGCCGAGGCCGCTCCCGCCAAAAACAAGATCGCCACCAGCATCGTCATTGGCTGCGAAATCACCGTTCGGAGATCACGCACCAGGTGGCCCGGCAGCTGGATCATCGACATCGAGGCCAAGGCGCTCGAAACGATGAAGATTCCGAGGACGGCGACGTATGTCCCGATGCACAGCACGCAGCCCGTCTTCAGCACGAAGAACGAGGCATAGGCCAGGTAGATAATCACGCCGAGACCGATCGTGGCGAGCGCGAAGATGTAGGCGCCTATCGCCTCGGACTTCTTCTCGTTCGGCCGCGCGAACGCCGCCAGGAGCGCCACGAGCGCGAACCAGATGACGCCGCCCACCGCGACCGGGACACCGCGCACCGCTCCGTACTGGCTCAGGTAGACCTGCGAGCAGTTGAACGTGGCGTTGATGTCGCAGGGACTCACATACGCCGGCTGGGTGATCAGCTGGTAGTGAACCCACGCGGAACTTCCGGCAAATGCCAGGCCGGCCAGGGCGAACCCAAGAATCAGGAGCCGAGCGCGGGAATTCATCGAGGACGTTTTACCACAGGACGCGCCGCGGACCTCGGGTGTCTTTTTGCCTGTGTTTTTGCCTGAAAAGACACTCGAAGTCTTTGGACGACGTCCCGGATGAAAGGGACTTCCGGCTGCGGACCGGTCTACTGACCAGCCGGAACCGCGGGCGGACCGAATGGCTCAGTCGGTGGCGTTGCCGCGCCGATTTGCCAGACCACGTTGCCTTGATTGACGGCGAACGATCGCGTGCCCGAGGTGCCAAACGTCAGCGGGACGCCCGTCGCGTAATAAGCCGTGATTGTCGCCGTGCCATTGCAGTCATTGGGCCCGGCCGTGGATCCGGCGCCGGGACCGAGTGTGTAGGTGTAGCCGCTCTTCTGCGGCGTCGCGGACGACCCGAGATCGGCCGAGATGAACCCGTCAGTGCTGCCCGCCGGCGCCGTGCCCAGCACGAGGTACGTGGCGGCGTAGGCGCCGTTACCGCACGACGCGGAATACCCAACCTGCGACGCCGTCGTGACCTTGAGCGCGGTGAGCGCAGACGTCTCGTTCGCGGTCATGCGTGCGCGCAGAAGCCCCGGCACCGCGATTGCCGCGATGATGCTGATGATCGCGACCACGATGAGAAGCTCGATGAGCGTGAAGCCGTAATCCGTCTTGCGTGTCATTCTCGTTTGACTCCTCTTATGCTCTCGAATGAGCGACGCTGCGGCCCGATGTCCTCCCGCAGGCCCCATTGCCTGGCAGAGGGGTCTCAGCGCAAGTTTCGAGCAACCTTGATACCAGTGCGCCGAGGAGCCGCAAAACTGCTTAAGTCGTTTCAAAATACGGTCTTAGGTTCCCCCTCCCCTTTGGTCCGTGCCCGACCCGATGGATCCGAATTGTTGCCGCCCCGACAGTTTTGACGACGAAATCCGGCGTTTATGACAACTGGTTCACGAGCTCGAAGAGCGGCAGATACATAGAGATGACGATGCCCCCTACCAGTAGGCCCAGTATGACGATGAGAGCGGGTTCGAGGAGGGAGAGAAGCGAGGCGACCGCGACGTCAACCTCCTCTTCGTAGACGTCGGCGATCTTGCCGAGCATCGTGTCGAGCGCGCCGGTGCTCTCGCCCGCTCCGATCATCTGGGCAACCATGGGCGGAAATGCGCCGCTCGCACGGAGCGGTGCGGCGATCGTCTCGCCGCGCTCGATGCGCAGCCGGGCCTGCCGCACCGCCCGTTCCATGACGGCATTGCCGGTCGTCCGTCCCGTGATCTCGAGGCCATCAAGGATCGGCACGCCGGAACCGAGGAGCGTGCCGAGCGTCCGGCAGAAGCGCGCGACGGCCACCTTGCGGGCGATCGAGCCCACGAGCGGAGCACGCAGGAGCCAGCCATCCACTGTAAAGCTGCCAGACGACGAGCGGTAGTAGCGCCGGGCGGCGTAGCAGGCCGCGCCAATTCCGGCCGCCAGCACCGGCAACGCCAGCAGCGTCTTCTCACTGGTCCAGATGACGACCCGGGTCGCGAGCGGAAGCGAGGCGCCAAGCCCGTCGAAGAGCGTGGCGAACGTCGGGATCACCTTCACAAGAATCACGATGACCACGATCGCGGCAATACACAGGACAGATGCCGGATAGACCATCGCCGATCTCACGCGAGCCCTGAGGCGGGCCTGTTTTTCGATGAACGTCGAGAGCCTTTTCAGGATTGTGTCGAGAATGCCGCCCGCCTCTCCCGCAGCGACCATGTTGGTATAGAGAGCGTCGAAGACACGCGGGCATCGCCGCATCGCGTCCGCAAGTGACGCGCCGGCTTCGACGTCCTGCCGCACGATTTTCACGGCCGCCGCGAGCCGCGGGTCCGGCTCGTCTTTCCCGAGCAGATCGAGACACTGCAGGAGCGGGAGCCCGGCGTCGATCATCACGGACAACTGGCGTGTGAAGATGGCGAGACTCCTCGACGAGACGCGGCTCGCTCGCCAGGACACCTGCGTGCGCGCGCTCACCTGAGACCTCGGGATTCCGCCCCACGTTCCGCCGGCGGCGAGTAGCGCCGCTCCCGGGCGGACCGATCGAGGAGCAGCGCAAGCTCATCCCGGTTGGCCGACACGCTCAACGCCGCATCTCGTCTGACCAGCCGGCGCTCCACCAGGTGTGCAAGCGCCTGGTTCATCGTCTGCATGCCGCCGCGGTCCTGGCCGGTCTGCATCGCGCCGTAGATCTGATGCACTTTGTCGTCTCGGATCAGGTGCCGGATGGCCGGGGTCGCTACGAGAACCTCGAGCGCGGCGACGCGGCCGCCCGCCGCCGATTTCAGCAACGTCTGACACACGATGCCTTCGAGGACGAGCGAGAGCTGCGTGCGGACCTGCGCCTGCTGGCGCGCAGGAAACGCGTCGACCAGCCGGGTGATCGTCTGCGCCGCCGAGTTCGTGTGCAGCGTCGCCAGCGTCAGATGCCCCGTCTCCGCCATCGTCAAGGCAGCTTCCATGGTTTCGAGGTCGCGCAGCTCGCCGATGAGGACCACGTCAGGGTCCGCTCGAAGGGCGGCACGAAGGGCTTTGGGAAAGCTCCGGGTATCGGACCGCAGCTCTCGCTGGTTGACGAGACCCGTTCGGTGCGTGTGGACGTACTCGATGGGGTCCTCGATCGTCAGAATGTGGGCCGGCCGCGATCCGTTCACCCTATCCACCATCGCCGCCATCGTCGTCGACTTGCCGGAGCCTGTGGGACCGGTGACGAGCACCAGACCGCGCGGCCGATCGGCAAGCCAGCCAATCGCAGCCGGAAGGCCGAGTTCCTCGAGCGACCGGATCGACTGTGGAATCAAGCGGAAGACCGCGCTGACGACGCCCCGTTGGCGGAACACGTTGCAGCGGCAGCGGCCAATGCCATCGACGGCGAGAGCCCGATCGACCTCGTCCCCATCGTCGAACATCCATCGCTCGCCGTCGTCTAACGCGCTGTCAGCAAGACGCTGCGTGTCTTCCGACGTCAGCGCTGGGAGATCGAGACGATGGAGATCGCCATCCACGCGCACAGCGGGCGGGGCGCCGACCGAAAGGTGTAGGTCGGAACCGCCGAGATCGTGCGTGGCCCTGAGCAGTTCGTGAAGCGTCATATCGTCTCTTTCACCAGTTCCTCGATGGTGGTCTCACCCGAACGAACCTTCTGCAGGCCGCTTTCCCGCAGCGACTGCATGCCTTCGACGGCAGCCAGGCGCCGAAGCTCGGGAACCGGCGCGTTCGACCGCACGAGATCGCGAAGCGGCTCGGTCATTTCCATCACCTCGAATACCCCCACCCGTCCGCGGTAGCCGGTGCCGGAACAGTGAGAACAGCCCCGGCCCTGCAGCGGGCGCCACGAACCGATCTCCCGTTCGGAAAAACCCACCTGGACGAGAGTGTCCGGGAGAACGTCAGCGGGCGACCTGCAGCGCTCACAGACGCGCCGGACCAGCCGCTGGGCGCACAGAACGTTGACCGAACTGGCGACGAGGTACGGCTCGACACCCATGTTGACGAGACGATTCACGGTAGTGGCCGCGTCGTTCGTGTGCAGCGTGGACAAGACGAGATGACCCGTCAGCGCGGCCTTGACGGCAATCGCAGCGGTCTCGGCATCGCGAATCTCCCCGACCAGAATGACGTTCGGATCCTGACGAAGAAATGCGCGCAGGGCCGAGGCGAACGTGAGGCCGATGGCGTCGCGGACCTGCACCTGGTTGATGCCCGCGATGTTGAATTCGACGGGATCTTCGACGGTGAGGACGTTCACCCCCGGCGTACTGATTTCGGCGAGCGCCGAGTAGAGCGTGCTCGTCTTGCCGCTGCCGGTCGGACCAGTCACGAGCACGAGGCCCCACGGCCTGCGGATCGCCCGCCGGAACCGCTCCAACGCGGGCGCCTCGAAGCCGAGGCCTGTCAGATCCAGCCTCAGCGCGGCAGGATCGAGGAGCCGAAGGACGACCGTTTCGCCGAACAACGTCGGCAGACACGAGACGCGAAAGTCCACTTCGCGAAGCCGGCCGCGATCAGCGAACCGAGTCTTGATCCGGCCATCCTGCGGCAGCCGCTTCTCGGCAATGTCCAGCTGCGCCAGAATCTTGATGCGGGAGGTGATTGCGTCGCGGTACTTCACGGGCGGCGGGGAGGCTGACTGCAACATGCCATCCACGCGAACCCGGACGCGAAGCGCCTTTTCGTACGGCTCGATGTGGATATCGCTCGCACCCTGCTCGATCGCGCGGCGCATCAACGCCTCGACGAACCGTACGACCGTCTGCTCGCCGCCAGCCTCCTCGGCACCTGCCGCCTCCGGCTGCCCGGTCTCATCCAGGATCTCGAGCTCGACCGCGTTCTGATCGGTCAGACCAGACTCGAACGCACGGATCGGCATCGACGGTCGCATCCGGACCACTCCGGGCAGTGGATGCCGGTAGTACTTCCCGATCGCCTGCTGAAGCGCCGCATCGGATGAGACGACCGGCTCCACGTGCAGACCGGTGATGAACGCAATGTCATCGCGCGCCTCGACGTTGGCTGGATCCGTCATCGCCAGCGTCAGCGTCGAACCAAGTCGCGCGACCGGAACGACCTGGTGCCTGAGCGCCGCCTCCACCGGAACGAGCCGGATGACCTCCGGATCGAGATCGAGCTCTCCCAGCTGGATGGACGGCACGCCGTGCTGCCGGCTCAGGGCGAGCGCGACATCTTCATCGCCGAGCATGCCGAGGCGGACGAGCGTCGCGCCGAGGCGGCCGCCGCTCGCGCGCTGATGGTTCAGCGCGACGTCGAGTTGTGCCTGGGTGATGCGCCCCTCGCGGAGCAGCAGCTCACTGAAACGAACAGCCATGACCCCCTTCAGGGGACACGGCGGCGACCTCGCTTGGCTTGCCGTCGCTACATGCCGGCGCGCATCGCGATCCCAAAGGCGCGATGGCCGTCCGAGCCGTCGCCCTGCGAGAAGTGTCCGTCGAGCCAGAACCGGGGACGGATCATGTAGCTCACCCCCGTAGCTTTGACGAGGCGACGATCGCCTTCGACGCTCCACCGCACGCCGGCTCGGACCGCGAGCTTCAGCCCGAGCCGCGCTTCGCCGCCGATCGCGAGGATTTGACTGGGGCCGCTATCGAGGTCGGCCGTGTCCAGATCGAAATCCATGGCAAGGATGACGCCAGTCGTGGGGAGCACGGCGACGCCCAATCTCGCGAGTCGCTTCAACGTGATCTCATTTTGTGCAATCGTGCCGAACGTCGGCTCTGTCACATTCCGCACGGTGAGCCCGACGCGAAGTTGCTGCAGGTTGGCCATCACCCCGATGTCGAGGTCGAAGGCGTGTCGGACGTCCCCTTCGAGGTCCGAGCCGTTTTCGAGCGCATCGTCGACCGTCGCGCCGACCGCGAGCGCCCGCTCAGTCCGGCCCCGCACGTACTTCAACGTCGATCCGACGACGATGTTCTCGATCAGCGTTTGGACCAAGGTCAGTCCGAAGTGCGTCGTCCGGACGTTGAACGCCGTCGGCCGATCCAGCCCATCCCGATCGTCAATCAGGACCGTGGAGCTGAATTTGGCGTACGACAGACCGACGGGCCACGCTCCGAAGCTATTCAGGTTGGCCGAACCCTCATAAGGACCAGGAACTGGGATGCTGTCCCGATTACCAAATTGAAATCGACCCCAGTCGATCACTCCTCCCGCGGGACCGCCAGTGGCCAACCCTGCCGGGTTCCAATAGACCGCCGAGCCGTCGTCTGCGACCGCCACAAAGGCGCCACCCATGCCCAGGGCCCTCGTGCCCACGACTTCGTAGCTCTGCTGGGCAGCGGCGACGCCCTGGGCGGCGGCAACGGCGGGCAGCCAGCCCAGGAGCACGACCAGGAGCAGGGGGAACGCGAGACGGCGCATTGTTGTCAGAGTATCAGGGCAGGATCGTCTCAACACCCGCCGGAACCACCGCTCAGAGGCGGTCCGGAACACAGTTTGACGGCGGATCGTAGATTGTTCGCGGGCGGTACAATTAGCAGGATTGCCCGATTCCGATCCTACCCACCAGAAGGTGCGTCCCATGAACCAGCCTGTCCCACCCCCGGCTCCGGCGAGGGGTCTGATTGCCCGCGCGATTGGCATCATCACGTCGCCCAAGGCGACGTTTGAAGACGTCGTCCGCATTCCCAGGCCGTTCGGCATCCTCTTCCTCTGCTGTCTGGTTATCGGAATCGCACAGGGCGTTCCGCAGTTCACCGAGCGGGGCCGGCAGGCGGCGCTCGACATGCAGGTGCAGAACTACGAACGAATGACCGGCCAGACGGTCACCGACGAGATGTACCGGGCGTTCGAGCAGCAGGGGCGCATCGGCGCCTACTTCGGCATCGTTTTCGTCTTCATCTTCATGACGATCTGGTCGCTGATTCAGACGGCCATCCTGTGGGCGATTTTCAACGCCCTGCTGGGAGGCATGGCCACGTTCAAGCAGGTGCTGGCCGTCGTGACCCATTCCCAGGTCATCGGCGCGCTGGGGATTCTGATCGGCGCCCCCATTCAGTTCATGCAGGGCACGATGAGCATGGGCGGGCCATTCAATCTGGGTGTCCTCCTCCCGATGCTCGAGGAGGGCAGCTTTCTGGCACGGTTCCTCGGATTCGTGAACGTATTCACGATTTGGGGACTGATTGTCCTGGCGATGGGCCTCGCCGTGCTCTACCACCGGAAGACTTTGAACATCGCGATCGCCCTGATCGCCGTGTTCTGTTTGATTTCTGGCGTCGTCATCGCGGCCTTCGGCCGTTTCATGGGCGGGTAACGGCATGAGCCGCAAGAAAAAGATCATCATCGCGATCCTGCTCGTCGTGGTGCTCGGCGGCATCGCGGCCGCCAACCTGGCGTTCAAGCGCACGACCGCGACGACGGTGAACGTCGAAAAGATCGAACGGCGCGACCTCGAGTCGATCGTCTCGGCGAGCGGCAAGGTCCAGCCCAAGCGCTCGGTCAACATCAGCGCGGAGACGCCGGGGAAGGTCGTCAACCTCGAGGTGAACGAGGGCGATGCCGTCAAGAAGGGCCAGTTGCTGCTACAGATCGACCCGCGCAATCTCGAGATGGCGGTCCAGAACCGCGATGCCAGCCTGGCGACCCAGCGCTCGCAGCACGATCAGATGAAGGCGCAGACCGAAAATCTCAGGATTGCGCTGCGGCAGGCCCAGGATGCGCAGCAGCGGGCGGAGGGTCTCGCGAAGCAGGGCCTCATCCCGCGGGAGCAGCTGGAGCGGGCGCAGAACGACGTCAAGATGCGGGAGACCGACCTCAGGGTCAATGAGCAGTCGATCCGCACGCAGGAACAGCGCATCAAGCAGGAAGAGGCGAACCTCGACAGCGCCAGGTACGATCTGAACAAGGTCCGCATCGTCTCCCCGATCGACGGCCTCGTGACGCGCCGGAATATCGAAGAAGGCGAGACGGCGGTCGTCGGCACGATGAACAACGCCGGGACCGTGCTCCTGACGATCGCGGATCTCTCGGTCCTCGAGACCGAAATCGAGGTGGACGAAACCGAGATTCCCGAGATCAAAATCGGTCAGCCCGCGAAGATCACGATCGACGCGATTCCGGACAAGACCTTCCCGGGCAAGGTCACCGAGGTCGGCAACAGCCCGATCCAGGCGGCCGGCGCCCCCGGCGCGGCGCAGCGCGCGACGAACTTCAAGGTCGTCGTCACGATCGACGGCGAGGTGCCCGGCGTGCGGCCGGGCTTCACCTGCACGGCGGTCATCACGACGTCCACCCGCCAGAAGGCGATGGCGGTCCCGATTCAGGCGATGACGCTGCGGGAAGTCACCGTGGATGAGGAAGGGCACATCGTCCGGCCGCCGATGCCGAAACCTGGCGAGCGGCGGCCGCCACCCGGCCCGCCGGAGGTCAAGGAAGGTCAGACACGCAAGGAGCTCGAGGGCGTGTTCACGGTGCAGGACAACCGCGCCCTCTTTGTTCCGGTCAAGACCGGCATCGCGGGCGAAAAATATTTCGAGGTCCTCGAGGGATTGAAGGAAGGCGACCAGGTGATCATCGGCCCGTTCCAGTCGGTGCGCGGCATGAAGGACGGCGATGAGGTGAAAGTCGAAGGGAGTCCCGCCGCGCGGCCTCGAACGTAGGGGCGGGCTTGAGCCCGCCCTGTCAGTCCGGCTGAAGTCGGCCCCTACGGGCAACCACTCATGCAGCAATTCCTCGAGGCCGTCGGGCTCGCCCTTCAGGCGATTTGGGCGAACAAGCTGCGGTCGCTGCTCACGGTCCTGGGCAACATCGTGGCCGTGACGTCGATCATCGCGGTGGTGTCGCTCGTGCAGGGCCTGAACGCCTCCGTGGCAGGGTTGATCGAGTCGCGGTTTGCGGCCGACACGTTTGCCGTCATGCGGACACCGCCGAGCTTCACCGACGAGGACATGCTGCGCGTCCAGAGCAATCCGCGAGTCACACTGGTCGACGCAGCCGCGATTCGGGCTTCGGCGCCGAGCGTCGCGTTCGTCATGGCCGAGTCGAGGTCAGGCGCCGACGCGAAGTATCGCGACGAAACGCTCGACAGCATTTCAGTTCGGGGCGTCACGAAAGAATTCCTGAACATGACGACGACGACGATCGAACGCGGCCGGCCGATCACGCCGGGCGAGTTCGACGCCGGCCGGAACGTCGCCATCGCCGGGTTCGACACCGCGGATCGGCTCTTCGGGGCGATCGATCCGATCGACAAAGTCATCACGATTTCCGGCGTGCACTTTCGCATCGTCGGCGTCGCCGCCAGGAAAGGCGCGCTCTTCGGCCAGTCGCAGGACGAGTTTGCCGTCATCCCGCTCGGCGCGTTTCAGCGCGTTTACGGGTCGCGGCGATCGCTGGAGCTCACCGTCAAGCCGCGCGACCCCTCGCTCGTCCGGACGGCGATGGACGAGACGACGGTCGCGCTCCGGATCGAGCGGCGGCTGCGGCCGAAAGAGCGCGACAATTTCGGGCTCATCTCGGCCGACACGTTCCTCAACATCTGGAGCTCGGCCACCTCGATGATCTTCGCCGTGCTGATCGGCGTCGTCGGCCTCTCGCTCGTCGTGGGGGGCATCGTCATCATGAACATCATGCTGATGACGGTCAGTGAGCGAACGCGCGAAATCGGCCTGCGCAAGTCTCTGGGCGCGCGGCGGCGCGACATCCTCTGGCAGATCCTGACCGAGTCGATCACCCTGTCGACCTTTGGCGGTGTGGTCGGCACGGCGCTCGGCTTCGTGGTGGCCTACGTCATCAGCCTGCTCACCCCGCTCCCGGCCGCGGTCGAAGCCTGGTCGGTGGCCCTCGGAACGACCATGACCGCCGCCGTCGGGCTGTTCTTCGGCCTGTATCCGGCAATGCGCGCTGCATCGCTCGATCCGATTGAAGCCCTGAGACGCGAGTAGACCATGCGGTGGGCCCTCTTCAACGAGATCGTGACGATGGCGTGGGACACGCTGTGGTCCAACAAGATGCGGTCCGCGCTGACGGTCGTGGGGATCGTGATCGGCATCACGTCGATCGTCGGTGTGACATCACTCATTCGCGGGCTCGATCAGTCGTTTCGCGATCTGATCCGTCAAATCGGGCCCGACACGATCTTCGTCCAGAAGTTCTCGGGTGTGAGCATGGCCGCCGGCGCCGACTTCGACACCCTCATGAAGCGCCCTAACGTCACGCCCGACGATGCCAAGGCGATCGAACGCGAGGCCGAATCGATTGCCATCGTCGATGTCACGATGGGTGCAGGCGGCCCGAACTCCCGGCAGGATCGCGTGTACTTCGAGAACCAGCGCACCAAACCCCTGTTCATCTTCGGCACGTCGGAGCAATGGCCATACGCGGTTCAGCTCGCCGTTGAGTCCGGGCGGTTTTTCACGGCCGGCGAAGTCCAGCGCCGGTCGGACGTGATCGTTCTGGGCAAGACCGCCGTCCAGGCGCTCTTCCCCGCCCGCGATCCGATTGGCAAGACCGTGCGCCTCGGACTCAACCAGTACACCGTCATCGGGGCGATGGCCAAGCGACCCAGCCCCGGCGGGTTCGACATCGGCGCCGACGACTACGTGATCATCCCGCACACGAACTATCAGAAGCTCTACGGCGTTCGGGCCAATACGCTCGGCCGGGGCGAGCTCCGCAGCGTGCAGCTCGCGCTCGTGCCGCGCGAGGGCGTGCCGCGCGAGCAGGCCATGCGCGAAGTCGAGGAGATCATGCGCATCCGGCACGGTCTGCGTCTCGACGAGCCGAACGACTTCGACATCGTCACGCAGGACGCGATCCTCGAGCTGTGGGATTCCATCAGTCAGGCCACGTTCCTTGCGCTCGTCGTGCTGTCGTCGATCGCGCTCATGGTCGGCGGCATCGGCGTCATGAGCATCATGACGATCAGTGTCACCGAGCGGACGCGCGAGATCGGCGTCCGCAAGGCCCTCGGCGCGCGTCGGATCGAAATTCTCTGGCAGTTCCTCCTCGAGGCCATCTTCGTGACGTCCACGGGCGGCGTGCTCGGCATCATTTTCGGCGCCACCATCGGGTTCCTCGTCAACGTCCTGACCGGCTTCCCCATCTCCCTCCCCTGGTGGTCGTTCGCCATCGGCATCGGCTTCTCCGCTAGTGTCGGCGTGTTCTTCGGCATGGTACCGGCGGTGCGCGCGTCACGGCTGGATCCGATAGAGGCGCTCAGGTACGAGTGAAGCGCGCGCGTCAATCTGAAATCTTCAATCTGGGGATCTGTAATCTGATCGGGTCATCCGGCAATCTGGCCATCTGAAATCTATCGGGGAATCAGAAATCTATCGGGGATCCGGCAATCGCGAATCTGAAATCGTGGCGATTCCAGTTGGGAGCCGATTCCAGATGCCAGATGTCAGATTCCAGTTTGCCCGCCTGCCTCCGTGGCGAAGTATTATTCGGCTGAACGGAGGCAGTTCTTTATGAGGGTTTTTGACGCGGCGGGCATCCGGAACGTGGCGCTCGTGGGACACAGCGGGTCGGGCAAGACCCAGCTGGCGTCGGCGCTCCTGTTCAATGCCGGAGCCGTGAACCGGTTTGGCAAGGTCGACGAAGGCACCACGGTCACCGACTACGACGACGAGGCCATTGCGAGGAAACACACGCTCTCGGCGTCGCTCGCCCACTTCGAGTGGAACAAGCACAAAGTCAATCTCATCGACACGCCGGGCATGGGCAACTTCCTGTCCGACGCGCGCGCCGCCTTGCGGGTGGCCGAAGCGGCGGTCGTGGTCGTCGATGCCGTCGGCGGCGTGCAGGTCTCGACCGAAAAGGTCTGGGCGCACGCCGAAGAGGAGCAGCTGCCGCGGCTGATCGTCCTGAACCGGCTCGATCGGGAGCGTGCCAGCCTCGACCGCACGCTCGCGTCGATGCGCGAGACGCTGGGCCGCAATTGCGTGCCCGTCCAGCTGCCGATTGGCCAGGAAAAAGATTTCAAGGGCGTCGTGGATCTGGTCGCGATGAAGGCGCTGACCTTCGCCGCCGACGGCTCAGGAAAGATGACCGAAGGCCCGATTCCGGACGCGCTCGCCGCCGACGCCCAGGCCGCACGCGACGAGCTCATCGAAATGGTCGCGGAAGCCGACGACACGCTGATGGAGAAATTCTTCGAAGCGGGCACGCTCACGCAGGAAGAGCTCACGGCCGGTCTCACCCGCGCGTTCCGCGCCGCGAAGCTCTTCCCCGTCGTGTGCACCTCGTCGCTCCACAACATCGGGATTCAACCGCTCGCCGACGCGATCGTGACCTACGTCCCGTCGCCGGCCGACCGGCCGTTCGCGGGCACCGACCCGGCAGGCACGGCGGCGACGCGGACGGCCACCGAGAATGGTCCGGTCGTGTTGTGGGTCTGGAAGACGATGGCGGATCCGTTCGCCGGCCGGATCACGCTCTTTCGTGTCCTGTCCGGCGTGCTCAAGTCCGACGCGACCGTGCACAACGTGACACGCGATCAGCCCGAGCGGTTCGGGCATGTGCTCGTGCTGCAGGGCAAGACGCAGACGCATGTGCCGGAGCTGCACGCCGGCGACCTCGGCGCCGTCGCCAAGTTGAAGGAGACCCACACGGGCGAGACGCTCGGCGACCGGAACGCCGGGTTCATCGTGCCGCCGATGAAGTTCCCCGAGGCGGTTCTCGCGTACGCCATCGAGCCGAAGAGCCGCGGCGACGAAGACAAGATTGGCACGGCGATGCAGCGGCTCCGTGAGGAAGACCCGTCGATCCGGTACGATCGCGATCCGCAGACCCACGAGCTGCTGCTCTCGGGCCAGGGACAGCTGCACATCGAGGTGACGGTCGCCAAGCTGCGGCGGCGGTTCGGCGTCGAGGTCAACCTGAAACCGCCGCGGATACCCTACCGCGAGACGATCACCGCCAAGGTCGAGGCGCACGGCCGCCACAAAAAGCAGACCGGCGGTCACGGACAGTTCGGCGACTGCCACATCACGATGGAGCCGCTCCCGCGCGGCGCTGACTTCGAGTTCATCAACGACATCTTCGGCGGCGCCATCCCGCGGCAGTTCGTCCCGGCCGTCGAGAAGGGCATCCAGGAGACGCGGCTGCGCGGCTACCTGACGACCTATCCGGTGGTCGACTTTCGCGTGACGGTGACGGACGGGTCGTACCACCAGGTTGACTCGAGCGAAATGGCGTTCAAGCTGGCCGGACGCCTCGCGTTCCGGGACGCGATGTCACGCGCGAAGCCGACGATCCTCGAGCCCATCATGAACGTCGAGGTGTACACGCCGTCGGATTTCGCCGGCGACCTGATGGGTGACCTCAACAGCCGGCGCGGCCGCATTTCGGGCATGGACACGCGCGGGCCGGCGACGGTCATCAAGGCGATCGTGCCGATGGCCGAGATGTTGACCTACGAGCAGACGCTCACGTCGAACACCGGCGGCCGAGGCTCGTACCACATGGAGTTCTCCCACTACGACGAGGTCCCGAGCCACCTGCACGCGAAGATCATTGCGCAATCGAAGGCCGACCGAGGGGAAGCGAAGGAAGAAGAGGAGTGAATCGGAGCGCAGGGGGCACAGGTGTAGGTCGGGGCTTTCCGCCTTCGCGCGCAGCGCTTCGGCGAGACCTCGACGAAGCTCGAAGAGCGGAGTCGGGCAGCCCCGACGACGCGCCGGCCCTGAAGGACCGGCCCACATCCTTCTGGCTTGCCTTCTGCGCGTCATGCCTGTTGTCTGCGCTGGTCATTGCCAGTGCCCAGGAGCCTCCACCTGCCCCGCCACCCGTTTTTGATGAGCCATGGCTCGCCGCTCTCCGGCAGGAGGCACTCACACGCGGCATCAGCCAGGCGACCGTCGATCTCGCGCTGGCGAACATCGTCCCGGAGCCTCTCGTGGTCTCGCGCGACCGGACGCAGCCGGAGCTCACGCAAAGCCTCGACGCGTATCTGACTCAGCACCTGAGGGCCCGGACGATCAGGCGGGCGAGAGACGCGGCGGTGACCCACCGCGCGCTGCTCGCAAAGGTCGAGAAAGCCTTCGGGATCCCGGCGGCGGTCATGGTCGCGATCTGGGGCATCGAGTCGAACTTCGGCACGTTCACCGGCATCCGTCCGACGATCGCGGCCCTGGCGACGCTCGCCTACGATCCACGCCGAGCGACGCTCTTTCGCAACGAGCTCTTCGACGCGCTCACCATCCTCGATCGCGGCCTCGTCCCGCCCGACAGCCTCAAAGGCTCGTGGGCCGGCGCGATGGGCCAGCCGCAGTTCATGCCGTCGAGCTTCCTCCGGCACGCCATCGACTTCGATGCCGACGGCCGTATCGACATCTGGACGACTGAAGCCGACGTGTTCGGTTCGATGGCGAACTACCTGCGCGCGGCGGGCTGGGACAAGGGCGGACGCTGGGGCCGCGAGGTGCGGGTCTCCCGCGCCGCCATGGCACACATCGACGAGCGCGTCCCCATGCGGACCAGCGGTTGCCGCGCCCGTCGCGAGATGACCGTCGCCCGGCCGCTCGCCGAATGGAAAAAACTCGGCGTGCAACTCGCCTCCGGCGCGCCGCTTCCGGTGGCGAAGATCGACGCCTCCCTCGTGCGGGGACGCCGCCGCCATTTCCTCGTCTACGACAACTACGACGCGCTCCTCGACTACAACTGCTCCAACTCGTATGCGGTCGTCGTAGGAATGTTGGCGGACCGGATCGCCAGGTGATCGCTGTCAGTTCCACTTCAACCCGCGAAGCTGGTCGAGATTCACGTTGCCACCACTCAGCACACAGACGACCTTCGACCCGGCCGGTGCCTTGACCAGTTCGTGCAGGAGCGCGCCGACGGGCGCCGCCGCGGCGCCTTCGGGCACGAGCTTGGCGTGGTGCATCGTCCAGACCACGGCGTCGAAGATCTGCTCGTCGGGGAGCGTCACGATCTCGTCCACGAACTGCCGCACGATCTCGAACGTCTTTTCGCCGACGCGCTTCACACGCAAACCGTCGATGATGCAATCGACGCGATCGAGCGTGACCAGTAGGCCCTCGTCCACGCTGCGCTTCATGCCGGGCGCGCCCGACGACTCGACGCCAATCACGCGGATCTTCGGGTTGGCCGCTTTGGCCGCCATGGAAATGCCCGAGATGAGCCCGCCGCCGCCGATCGGCACGACGATGACGTCGACGTCGGGCCAGTCGCGGAGGATCTCGAGGCCCACCGTCCCCTGCCCCATGATGAGCTGCTCGTCGTCGAACGGATGGATGTAGGTGTAGCCGCGCTCGGCGACCAGCTCCTTCGCGCGCTCGTTCGCGTCGTCCCAGATGCTGCCGTGGAGGACGACCTCGGCGCCATAGCCGCGCGTCGCGGCCACCTTCGAAGGCGTGGCGTTGGCCGCCATGCAGACGACAGCATGGATGCCGTGGATTTTCGCGGCGAGCGCGACGCCCTGGGCATGGTTGCCGGCGGAAGAGCAGATCACGCCGCGCCGCTTCTGTTCATCGGAGAGGAACGTGAACTTGTTGAGCGGACCACGGATCTTGTACGAGCCCGTGCGCTGGAAGAGCTCGGCCTTGAGACGGACGTCGAAGCCCGTGCGCTCGCTGAGTATGCGCGAGGTCACGAGCGGGGTGTGATAGACGTGCGGCGCCATCCGGGCGCGCGCGGCTTCGAACTCCTGCAGGGACGGCGCAACCGTTGGCATTGACCTCTCCTACGAACCGCCGACGCGGACCGTGATCGCCCGGCCTTTCGCCGTCCGCGGGTCCACGTTCGCGGCGCGCGCGACCACCCGCTTGCCCCCCGCCGGGAACGTCACCTCGACGTCGACGCGCGACACGCTGGCCAGGCCGACGTGCACCGGAAGGTCGTTCTGCGCGTCGTAGCCGGATCCGGAATCGACGAGTCCCGTACTCACCAGTTTTCGGGTACCTGCCGCAAAGACGCGCACCTCGGCGCCCGCACGCGTCGCGCGGCCGCGGCTGTCCAGCACGCGGACGCTGATCGATCGCCCGGTGGCTGGCGGCGGGAGGAGGTTCCGCATCACCCAGTGCATGCCGTCCGGGCGGGAGCCCGTGAGCGCGAGATCCAGGTCGCCGTCCGCGTCGACGTCCGCCCAGGCGGCGCCATGATCGGCCTGGATGACCGCGATGTTCTCGGGGGTCACATCGTCGAATCTGCCGCCGGCGTTGCGGAAGAGATAGTCGCGGTAGCTCGTGCCGCCCGTGACGGTGCCGTTGACGTAGAGGTCGAGCCGGCCGTCGTTGTCGAAATCGGCGAAGACGCACGCGTCATAGCGTGCGTCGATCGCGACGCCCCATGCGCGTGACGCGTCCTCGAACTGCAGGCGACCGCCGCGGTTCAGGAACAAGCCATTCGGTCCGTAATTGGCCGTGAAGAGATCGAACCGCCCGTCGCCGTCCACGTCGGCCGCGCACGGCCGCACGGTGCCGTTGGCCGCCTCGTTCGGCGTGCGGCCGCCCCAGTCGACCCCCGCCGCTCCCGCGACGTCGGTGAACTTTCCGGCGTCGTTGCGATAGAGGGCGTTCTGGTCGCCGTCCATGTTCGCCAGGTAGAGATCGAGATCCCCGTCCTCGTCGACGTCGAACCAGACGGCGCCGACGCTTCTCCGCGCATCGGCCAGTCCCATCGCCGGGGCGTCGTCCCTGAACTTGCCGGACTCATTGAGGTAGAACGCGTTCGCGCGATCGCGAAACGCCACGAACAGATCGAGGTCGCCGTCAGCGTCGAGATCAATCCAGGCGGGCTGTCGGACCGCGCCCGTGGGCACGCCGAGACCAGCGGCCTCGGTGACGTCCGTGAACCGGACAACCGCAGGGCCCGCGGCGACCGCGGATCCGCGCGCGCCGGCGTTCCCGTCGTTGCGATACAGCCGCAGGACGGAACCCGCACCCGGCGCGAAGCCGACGAGCAGATCAGGATCGCCGTCGGCGTCGTAGTCGCCCCACGCCGCCGCCCGGGTCGCGCGCCCGTCGGCGACGCCGGCGGCCGCCGCCACGTCCGTCAGGACCCCGGCATCATTGCGGTACAGGCGATTCGGCGTGCCGTTGAACCCGACGAAGAGGTCCGGATCGCCGTCGCCATCGGGATCGGCCCACGCGTTGACGAACGATCCGCCGAGGGCCAGCAGCTCGCGCTGCATCGGCTCGAAGCGCGGCGCCGTCACCGTCTGCGCCACGAACGCGAGGAGGGAGAGACAGAAAAGGCGCATCCTCCGGGTACCGAATTCTGGCTTCGAAACCGTGAATTTCAATCCCGGATGTCCGAAGCTCCGGGTCTTCAGTTCGAAGTTCAGAGTTCGACGTTTCTCAAGACCCGCCGGCCTTCCGCGGCGTCGTGATCTTCTTCCCGGCGCCTTTGGCGGCCTTGTCGACCTTGGCCTTGCCGCCGGTCTGGTCCTGGTCGGCTTTCTTGCGGCCGCCCATCGCTTCGCGGATCCGGCCACCCAAGGTCTTCTTCTTGGGCTTGTCGGCGCCTTCGGCGGCACCCTTTTCGGCCTTCGCCGCCGCGTTCGGGTCGTATTCGCTCCCGAGGAGCTCGATTTCGGCGACTTCGGCGCTGTCGCCCCGGCGGTGACCGAGCCGGAGCAGGCGCGTGTAGCCGCCGGGCCGCTCGACGTAGCGCGGCGCGATGTCGTCGAACAGCTTCGTGACGACCGCACGATCGGCGATGTCACGCGACACCGCCCGTCTGGCCGTGACGCCGTGGGTGCTGCCCTCGGGCGCGTTCAGGCTGCGCTTCGCGATGGTGATGATGCGCTCGACGAATGGCCGCAGCTCTTTGGCCCGCGGCACGGTCGTCTGAATGCGCTCGTTCCGAAGCAGCGCGACAGCCTGGTTCCGGAGCATCGAGATCCGATGCTCCGTGACCCTCCCGAGCTTGCGGTATGCAACTCTGTGACGCATGTGTCTGGATCCTGTCTGGCACTGTCGATTGTCTAAGGGGTCTGACCCGGCTGACGCCAATCGGGGTCAGACCCCTTGTGTCACTGTTTTCCTTCCGGCTTGCCCCGCCGAAGCTCGGCAGAGCGAAGGCGGGCCTTCGGCCTGCGCGTGCGCTATTCCTGTGCCGCCGCCTGATCGACCCGCATGCCGAGGCTCAGCCCCATCGTCGCCAGGATTTCCTTGATCTCGTTCAGCGACTTGCGGCCGAAGTTCTTCGTTTTCAGCATCTCGCCCTCGGTCTTCTGGACGAGCTCGCGAAGCGTGCGGATGTTCGCATTCTTGAGGCAGTTGTAGGACCGCACGGAGAGCTCGAGCTCTTCGACGCTCTTGTCGAGATGCTCGTTCACCGAGGCGGCCGGCTCGCTGCCTGAGCCCTCGAGCGGCTGATCGCCGGCCTCGTCGAGCCCGACGAAGATCGTGAAGTGATCGCGGATGAGCTTGGCCGCCAGCGACACGGCGTCGCGCGGCGTCACCGCGCCGTTGGTCCAGATCTCGAGCGTCAGCTTGTCGTAGTCGGTCGTCTGGCCGATGCGCGCGGCGTCGACGACGTAGTTGACCTTCTTGACCGGCGAGTGCACCGAGTCGATCGGAATCCAGCCGATGCCCAGGTCCTCGTCGAAGTTCTTGTCGGCCGCGACGTACCCGCGCCCCCGCTTGATGCGGAGCTCCATCTCGAGCTTGCCGCCGTCGCTCACGGTGGCGATGTGGGCCTCCGGCTCGAGGATCTCGACGTCGGCGTCGGCCTGGATGTCGCGCGCGCGCACCTCGCCCGCCCTGGTCGCCCGCAGCGTGAGCGTCTGCGCGTGATCCGAATGGACCTTGATCGGGATCTGCTTGAGGTTGAGGATGATGTCGGTCGCGTCCTCGACCACGCCCTGGATCGGCGAAAACTCGTGCAGGACGCCCTCGATCTTCACCGCCGTCACCGCCGCGCCTTCAATCGACGACAGCAGCACGCGCCGCAGCGCGTTGCCGACGGTCGTCCCGAAACCCCGCTCGAACGGCTGCGCGTAGAAGCGCCCGAACCGATCCGTCAACGTCTCCCGCTCGAACTCCAGCCGCTTCGGCCGCTGAAAACCCTTCCACAACATCGTCGGTGTCCTTTCGCCCCTCGGCCTTCGCCCCTTCGGGGCTTCGGCGGAGCAGACCTGCTGTCCTAAGTCGCCGGCCTCCCGCTGCAGGTCTGAAAGCTGCGGGCCGGCGACTGGCGTCATTGCCACTATCGATTACAACTCAGAACTTAGAACTTTGAACTCAGAACTCTTACTTCGAATACAACTCGACTATCAGCTGCTCCTGCACCGGCAGGTTGATCTGCATGCGCGTCGGCAGCTGCGACACCCTGCCCGAGAGCGTGCCCGCGTCGATCGAGAGCCACTCCGGAATGCCGCGGCCCTTCACTTCCTCCATCGCGTGCTGAATGGTCGGATTCTGGACGCTGTCTGAACGCACCGCGACCGTGTCGCCGGACCGCACGGGGTACGACGGAATATCGACCTTCTTCCCGTTCACCGTGAAGTGCCCGTGGCGCACGAGCTGGCGCGCCTGCGGTCGGGACGTCGCAAAGCCGAGGCGATAGACGACGTTGTCGAGCCGGCGCTCGAGGCTCTGGAGGAGCAGCTCGCCCGTGATGCCCTTCTGGCGATCGGCGGCTTCGAAATACCGCCGGAACTGGTTCTCGAGCACGCCGTACGTGCGCTTGACCTTCTGCTTCTCGCGGAGCTGCACGCCGTAGCCCACCATCTTGGCTTTCCGGGAGCGGCCGTGCTGTCCCGGCGGCACGTTGCGCTTCTCAATCGCACACTTCTCCGAGTAGCAGCGCTCGCCCTTGAGAAAGAGCTTCATGCCCTCTCGCCGGCACAACCGGCACACGGGACCAATGTATCTAGCCATCTAAACCTCAGTCGCTGGTTAACTTCGAACGTAGAACTTCGAACTTAGAACAAAGGAACCTGATACTCGTCATCTGATTCTCTTAGTCCACTCTGGCCGCGTCGTCCTCCGAAGTTCGAAGTTCAGAGTTCGAAGTTCGACGTTCGAAGCGCCGCCCACCGCTCTAGACCCGGCGGCGCTTCGGTGGCCGGCAGCCGTTGTGCGGGATCGGCGTCACGTCGCGGATTGACTTGACGTCGAGCCCGACCGTCTGGAGCGCCCGAATCGCCGACTCGCGCCCGGCGCCCGGACCTTTGACGCGCACCTCGAGCGAGCGCATGCCGTAGGTCTTGGCGGCGTTGCCGGCCGCCATCGCCGCCTGCGTCGCCGCGAACGGCGTGCCTTTCCGCGATCCTTTGAACCCGATGCCGCCGGCGCTCGACCAGGCGATCACGTGTCCGTCGGTATCCGTGATCGTGATGATCGTGTTGTTGAACGACGCCTGGATGTGCGCGTAGCCGTGGTGCACCACGCGCTTCTCGCCGCGCTTCTTGAACGTCTTCTTCTTCTTGGCCGGGGCTTTCCCGGTCTCAGGTGTTGCCGCGCCTTCGGTCTGGTCCTTTTTCGCCATATGTGCTCTTCAATTAGTTGCTCGTGGGGCCCCACCCCCACTCGACCTTCGACCCGGCTCAGGTCGACCCTGAGCTTCCCGAAGGGTCGCCCGCTCAGCCGCTCCTACGTCGCGGGCTTCGCGGTCTTCTATTGACTCGGGGAGCTTCGCTCCCCGAACCCCTCATTCAACCTTCTTCTTCGCAATGGCGCCCTTGCGCGGGCCTTTGCGCGTCCGCGAATTCGTGCGCGTGCGCTGGCCACGGACGGGGAGATTGCGCCGGTGCCGGCTGCCGCGATAGCTGCCGATCTCGACCAGCCGCTTGATGTTCATCGAGACCTCCTTGCGGAGGTCGCCTTCGACGCGGCCCTGCTCCTCGATGACGCGGCTGATCTTGCGCACGTCGTCTTCCGAGAGATCCTTCACCCGGATGTCGGCACTCACGCCGGCGGCCGAGAGAATGCCGTTCGACCGGTTCCGGCCGATGCCGTAGATGTACGTCAGGCCGATCTCGACGCGCTTGGTGCGCGGAAGATCAACCCCTGCGATGCGTGCCATGAACCTTCTTCTCCCTGAATCGGTGACGTGCTGCCACGTCACAAACTGCCCGCGCTCAACCCTGGCGCTGCTTGTGCTTCTGATTCGAACAGATCACGCGCACCACGCCACGGCGGCGCACGATCTTGCACTTGTCACAAATTCGCTTCACCGATGCTCGGACTTTCATGGTCCCTTCCGCGTAATCCGTCCGCGGCCCTGGTCCCGCGGACTCAACTCGACCGTCACCCGATCGCCCACGACCAGCCGCACGAAATTGCGTCCCAGTCCGACCGCGGCATGTGCAGTGACGTCGTACCCGCCGTCGATCGTCACTCGATACAACGCGCGGGGGAGGATCGCCATCACCGTCCCCGCGACCTGTTTCATGGCGTCGCGCGACGTGCGCCGTTTCTCGCCGTGAGCACCAGCGGACCGGTCGCCGTCACGGCGACCGTGTGCTCGAAGTGCGCCGCGAGGCTGCCGTCCCGCGTCACGGCCGTCCAACCGTCGCCCAGCACGCGCGTCTCGGGCCGGCCCATCGCGACCATCGGCTCGATCGCCAGCACCATGCCTTCGACCAGCTTCGGGCCGCGGCCCGGCTGCCCGTAATTCGGAATCTGCGGCTCTTCGTGCAGCCGCTCGCCGATGCCGTGCCCCACGAACTCGCGCACGACGGAAAACCCGTGCATCTCGACCCACTCCTGCACGGCGTGTCCGATGTCCGACAGCCGCCCGCCCACGCGCACCTGCGCAATCGCCCGGTCGAGCGCTTCGCTCGTGACCTGAAGCAGCGCCGCCGTGCGCTCCGGAATCGTCCCGACCGGCACGGTCACCGCCGAGTCGCCGAAGTACCCGTCCATCTTGACGCCCACGTCGAGCGAGATGATGTCGCCGTCGCCCAGCGCGCGCGAGGCCGACGGAATCCCGTGCACCACCTCGTCGTTGATCGACGCGCACAGGGTCGCGGGGTACCCGCGATAGCCCTTGAACGCCGGCTCCGCGCCGCCCGCCCGCACGAGCTCCTCGGCCAGCCGATCGAGATCGGCTGTCGTCACGCCGGGCGCCACCGCAGCCTCGAGCTCCGCCAGCACGCCGGCCACGAACTGATTGGCCGCACGCAGCCGCTCGATCTCCGATGCCGACCGGCACACAATCACCGCTTCGCTCCCAGCACCGACGCGATGGCCGCCGCGATGTCGCGCGCCACGCCCTCGGGCGTCTGATCGCCGTCCACCGCCCGGAACGTCTCCCGGCGGCGGTAGAACTCCACGAGCGGCTGCGTGTCGCGCTCGTAGACGCGCAGCCGCTCGCGGACCACGTCGGCGGTGTCGTCCGGACGCTGGACGAGCTTCCCGCCGCACTTCTCGCACACCGTCGCGCCCGGAGTCGCGAGCCACCCGCACGACGCGCAGATGCGTCGTGAGCTCAGCCGCGAGACGAGCACTTCGGTCGGCACCTCGATGTCCACGACGACGAGCGGCGCCGCGTGGTCGAGCGATTCATCGAGCGCCTCGGCTTGCGCGACCGTGCGCGGGAAGCCGTCCAGGACGAAGCCCTTCGCCGCATCCGGCCGTGCGAGCCGGTCCCGCACGATGCCGATCACGATGTCGTCGCTCACGAGCGCGCCCGACGCCATCACGGCCTTGGCGGCCTTCCCCAGCGGGGATCCGGCCTGCACCGCTTCGCGCAGGATGTCGCCGGTCGACACGCGCGGCTCGCCGTGCTCGCGCGCGACCCGTTCGGCCTGCGTCCCTTTGCCCGCCCCGGGCGCTCCCATCATCACCAGACGAACAGCCATGACTCGCTCGACGTTCGCGCCTTTCGTTCAGCTACCCACGCCGTCCGCGGATTCGCGTCTTCTTCATGAATCCGTCGTAGTGGCGCATGATGAGCTGCGATTCCACCTGCTGCACCGTGTCCATCGCGACACCGACCAGAATCAGAAGCGACGTGCCGCCGAAGTAGAACGTGACGTTCATGCCCTCCGTGATCTGCGCCGGCAGCATCGCGTCGAGCCGCGGTCCGATCCAGGGAATCGGCTCGACCTTGAACCCGCTCAACAGGAAATTCGGCAAGAGCGCGATCAACGCCAGGTACACCGACCCGGCCAGCGTCACCCGCGCCAGGATGCCGTCGATGTGTTCCGCCGTGCGCTTGCCCGGCCGAATGCCAGGGACGAACCCGCCGTACTTCCGCATGTTCTCCGCGACGTCATCCGGATTGAAGATGATCGCCGTGTAGAAGTACGCGAAGAAGATGATGAGCCCCACGTACAACAGGTTGTAGAGGGGATATCCGATGCTGAGCTGCGTCACGACCTTGTCGAAGAAACTGCCCGCCGGCAGCATCGGCTGGATCGTCTGCGGGAAGGCCAGGATCGACGACGCGAAGATGACCGGCATGACGCCGCCCGTGTTGACCTTGAGCGGAATGTGCGTGCTGGCGCCGCCGTACATCCGCCGTCCGACCATCCGCCTCGCATACTGGACGGTCACCCGACGGTGGCCCCGTTCGACGAATACGACCGCGCCGATGACCGCCACCATGACGAGCAGCAGCGCCGCCAGCGTCAGGAGCCCCATCTGGCCCGTCTGCAGCTGCCGGAACGTCGTGAGCGCCGCCTCGGGAATGCCGACGACGATGCCCGCGTAGATGAGCAGCGACATGCCGTTGCCGATGCCGCGCTCGGTGATCTGCTCACCAAGCCACATCACCAGCACCGAGCCGGTCGTCAGCGTCAGGACCGTCATGAGACGGAAGCCCCAGCCGGGGTTCTGGACGATCGGCAGCCCGCCCGTACTCTGGGTCAGGTTCTCCAGGAAGAACGCAATGCCAAGGGCCTGGACGATGCTGATCAAAATCGTGCCGTAGCGCGTGTACTGAGTGATGCGGCGCCGCCCCAGCTCGCCCTCTTTCGAGAGCCGCTCGAGGTACGGCCAGACGACCGTCAGCAACTGCAGGATGATCGACGCGCTGATGTACGGCATGACGCCGAGCGCAAAGATCGTCATCTGCGACAGGTTCTGTCCGGAGAACATGTCGTAGAGGCCGAACAAATTGCTCGCGGCCTGCCGGGTCAGCTCCGTCAACGCATCCTTGTTGATGCCGGGCGTCGGGACGTGGCTGCCCACCCGATACACTGCCAGCAAGCCGAAGGTGAACAGCACCCGCTTGCGCAGTTCCGGGATGGCGAAGATGTTCTTGAGACTGTCCATATGTTTGCTCTGTAGCTACCTCCTTGTCGTGTCGTTGGTCAACGCGCTGTCGCCTCTGGGCCGGACCTGACCGCCTCAGCTCTCCTGGCCCTCAGCCTTCCCCTGTTTTCGCGGCTTCTCGCCCTTTTCTCCCTTCGGCTTTTGAGCTTTCTCGCCTTTGGGCTTCTGGGCCTTCGCGGCTTCGGGCGCGGCTTCGCTGGCCGCAGCGGCCGCAGCCTCCTTTGCGGCCTCCTTTGCGGCCTTCGCGCGTTGCGCCTCTGCCGCCCTCCGCGCATCGACCTGCGCTTTCTTGAGCCGCGTTTCCTTGTCGCGCGCGGTCTCGATGAGCTCCGCCGCGCCGCCGGCCGCCGCGATCTTCTCCGCCGCCGAGCCGCTGAACTTGTGCGCGTGCACGGTGAGCTGCTTCGAGATCTCGCCGCGTCCGAGCACCTTGACCGGCGCGTGCGCCTGACGCACGAGGCCGCGTTCCCGCAGCAGCTCGGGCGTCACCGACGACCCGGCCTCGAACACCTCGGCCAGCGTGTCGAGATTCACCACCGCGTACTCGACGCGGAACGGATTGTGGAAGCCGCGCTTCGGCACGCGCCGGTGGAGCGGCATCTGCCCGCCCTCGAACCCGCGCTTGAAGCGGAATCCCGATCGCGACTTCGCGCCCTTGCTGCCGCGCGTCGCCGTTTTCCCGTGACCCGAACCCGGCCCGCGGCCGACGCGCTTCCGATCGCGCCTGGCTCCACGCGGAGGACGGAGGTTGTTGAGCGACATGAACCCTGACTCCTGCTATGTGAGATTTGGGAGAGCTGCCTCACCAAATCATCAGTTTCCCTCGGCCACCGTCACCAGGTGTCTCACCTTCAGTATCAGCCCGCGCGTGGACGGCGTGTCCACGACGTCCACGGTGTGGTTCAACCGTCTCAGTCCGAGGCCCCGAAGCGCGAGGGTCTGTTTCTTGTCGAACCCGATCCCGCTGCGAATCTGGGTCACCTTCAGCCGCTTGGCCGATGCCTGGCTCGCCGAAGCGCGTTCGGCGCGAAGGCGGCCCGGTTTCGCCTGACCGCGCCTAGTTGCCACTGTTGCCGCTCCTCTGCGGGGCCCAGATCAGGTCCTCGAGCTCCTTGCCGCGCAGCCGCGCGACCATCGCCGGATCCTTCAAGAGCCCCAGCGCCGCGAACGATGCCCGGACCACGTTGTGCGGATTGGCGGAGCCGAGCGACTTGGTCAGCACGTTGTTGATGCCGGCCGACTCCACGACGGCGCGCACCGCGCCGCCGGCGATGATGCCCGTTCCGTCCGGCGCCGGCTTGAGCAGCACCGACCCGGCGCCGAACCGCCCGAGCACCGGGTGCGGAATCGTCGATCCGTTCATCGGCACCCGCACGAGCGACTTCTTCGCCGACTCGATCGCCTTTTTGATGGCCGACGGCACTTCCTTGGCCTTGCCGATGCCGAAGCCGACGACCCCATGCCCATCGCCCACGACCACGAGCGCGCTGAAGCTCAGATTCTTGCCGCCCTTGACGACCTTCGTCACGCGGCTGATGTTCACGACGGTGTCTTTGAGCTCCAGGTCCGACGGGTCGATCTTCTCGCGCGAAACTGCCATGTCAGAACTCCAGTCCGGCTTTGCGGGCGGCATCGGCCACCGCGCGAATCCGGCCGTGATAGAGATTCCCGCCGCGGTCGAACACGACGCGCGTAATGCCTTTTTCCTTCAGCCGATCGGCGATGACCTTGCCGAGCGCCTCGGCGCCGGCGCGGTTGCCGCCGCGCACGGTGCCGCTGAAGACCGTCTTGAGCGAAGGCTCGATGCTGCCTGCCGACACCACGGTGCGGCCCGACAGGTCGTCGATCACCTGCACGTAGATGTGGGACCCCGACCGGAACACCGCCAGCCGCGGCCGCTCGGACGTGCCCGTGATGCGTTTGCGCTGCCGGAGCTGAATCCGTTCGCGTCGATCTTTCTTGGTCCGAATCTTCATTGGGTTACGCCCCCGTCTTTCCGACCTTCTTCTTCAGGACTTCGCCCGTGTACCGCACACCCTTCTGCTTGTACGGATCCGGCTTGCGCATCCGGCGGATGTTGGCCGCCACCTGGCCGACAAGCTGCCGATCGGCGCCCGTCACCGTGATGTGGGTCTGTTTCTCCACGGTCACGTCGATGCCCGTCGGGATGTCGAACACGATCGGGTGCGAATATCCGAGCGCGAAGTGGACCTGCTTGCCCTTCAGCTCCGCGCGGTAGCCGACGCCCACGATGTCGAGCTCTTTCTTGAACCCTTCGGTCACGCCCAACACGGCGTTGGCCACGAGACTGCGCGCCAGGCCGTGGAACTTGTTGAGCTCGGGGTCTTCACGCTGGAGCTTCGCTTTCAGCTCGGCGCCGTCCACTTCGAACGCGATCCCAGGTGGCACGCGCTGCTTCAACGTGCCCTTCGGCCCTTTGACCTCGACGGCGTCGGCATGCACCGACACCGTCACGCCCTTGGGCACGGAAATGGGTTTCTTGCCGATACGGGACATGGTTTCGATCCTCACCAACACGCAACGTCCGGGAGCGAGGCCGCGCTCACCAGATGTTGCAAAGCACTTCTCCACCGACGCCGGCTTTCACCGCGTCCTGGCCCGTCATGACGCCTCGTGACGTCGTGAGGATGCTGGTGCCGAGGCCGGCCATGACCTTCGGCACGTCTTCGCGGCCCAGGTAGACGCGCCGGCCCGGCCGGCTGACGCGCTGCAGACCGGAGATCACGTTTTCGCCGCGCGGTCCGTACTTCAGGAAGATGCGGATCACCCGCGACTGGGCGTCGTCGGCGGGCGCGGCCGGGCTGTCGCCCGCCGGACGCCGGTCCGCGGCGGCGGCGCCGTCGACGAGCCTGAAGCCCTGGATGTACCCCTCTTCCTCGAGGATGCGGGCGATCTCGGCCTTGAACCGCGAGGCCGGGACGTCCACGCGCTGATGCCGCGCGTGAACCGCGTTGCGAAGTCGCGTGAGCATGTCAGCAATCGGATCAGTCATATTTACCCCGGGGGGCTCCGCCCCCGCGGACCCCCTTTACGCGGTCGCTCGCGGGGGCCCCTAGCGCCCCGCTCCGCTCCCGCGCGGCCCGCGAGATCGCGGGCCTGCGTGCCAAATCACCTTTACTCCCGTGCGTTCGTCACCAGCTGCTCTTGATGACGCCGGCCACTTCGCCGCGCAGCGCCAGCTCGCGGAAGCAGAGGCGGCAGAGCGCGAACTTCCGCATGTATGCCCGCGGCCGGCCGCACTTGCGGCACCGGTTGCGGCGCCGGATCCCGAACTTCGGCCGTTTCTGGTCCTTCACACACTTCGCGGTCGTCGCCATACAGTCCTCTATTTCTCAGTGCTCAGGCCATAGGCCAAAGAAAACCCGGCTTCGTAGCGACCTTGGGCCCTCGAGACCCTTTCGGCTTCGGCCAGCGGCCTTTGGCCTTCGGCCTGACCTAGTTCTGCCTGAACGGCATGCCCATCAGTTGAAGCAGCCGCCGCGCTTCCTCGTCCGTCTTGGCCGTCGTCACGACCGAGATGTTCATGCCCCGGGCCTTGTCCACCTTGAGGTAGTCGATCTCCGGGAAGATCAACTGGTCGCGCAACCCCATCGTGAAATTGCCGCGGCCGTCGAACCCTTTCGGCGACACGCCGCGAAAGTCACGCACGCGCGGCAGCGCGATCGCGATCAGGCGGTCGAGGAACTCGTACATCCGCGGTCCGCGGAGCGTGACCATCGCGCCGATCGCCATGTTCTTGCGCAGCTTGAACTGCGAAATCGACTTCTTCGATCGGGTGATGGCGGCTTTCTGGCCGGTGATCTTGCCAAGCTCCTCGGCGCCCGTGTCGACGATCTTCGCGTTCTGCGTGCCTTCGCCGAGGCCCATGTTCACCACGACCTTCGCGACCTTGGGCACGGCCATGACGTTCGCGTAGCCGAACTCCTTGCGGAGCGCGGGGACGACCTCGGCGACGTAGCGATCTTTCAGCCGGCTCATTTGTCCACCACTCCCTCGCACTTCACGCAAATCCTGACGCGTTTTCCGTCGTCCTGGCGCCTGCGGCCGACGCGCGTCTGCTTGCCGCACTCGGGACAGAGGAGCTGGACGTTCGAGGCGTCGAGCCCCGCCTCGCGCTCGACGATCCCGCCCTTCACGTTCCGCTGCGGGTTCGGCTTGGTGTGCCGCTTGATGAAGTTCACGCCCTCGACGATCACGCGGTTCTTCGCCGGGACGACGCGCAAGACGCGGCCCCGTTTGCCGCGATCCCGCCCCGTCACGACGATAACGTTGTCGTTCTTTCGAATCGTGCTCATGCTTTTCTCCGGGGGGCTTCGCCCCCGCGGACTCCCCTACGACCCGCCACTACAGAACCTCCGGTGCGAGCGAGATGATCTTCATGAACCGGCGCTCGCGCAGCTCGCGTGCGACCGGACCGAAAACGCGGGTCCCGATCGGCTCCCCTTCGTTGCTGATCAGTACGGCGGCGTTCCGGTCGAAACGGATGTAGCTGCCGTCCTTCCGCCGCAGCTCCTTCCGCGTCCGCACGATCACCGCCTTGACGACCTGGCCTTTCTTGACCGTCGCGTCCGGGGTGGCTTCCTTCACCGACGCCGTCACGATGTCGCCAATCCCGGCATACCGGCCGGTCGATCCGCCGATCGGATTGATGACGGCGATCTTGCGCGCGCCGGAGTTGTCGGCGACGTCGAGAATCGAGCGCATCTGGATCATGAAGTGCTCCTGTCAAAGCCCCAGGCCCGAGGCCAAAGGCCCAAGTGGAGACCCGGGGCTCCGGCGCGTTGCCGCCTGACCTGTGGCTTCATACGACCCTGGCTTTTTCAAGAATCCGCGTCACGACCCAGCGCTTGCGGCGGCTGATCGGCCGCGACGAGACGAGCGCCACCCGGTCGCCCACGCCGGCTTCGTTCTTCTCGTCGTGGGCCATGAAGCGCGACGTCAGGCGCAGCTGCTTGCCGTAGAGGCCGTCGCGCACCTGGCGCTCCACCGCGACGACGACGCTCTTGTCCATCTTGTTGCTGACGACTCGGCCGTAGATCTCCACCTTCGCCATCGGTCTGTCCCTCAGTCCTTGACGCCCTTTTCGCGGAGGATCGTCTTCACGCGCGCGCGCTCTTTGCGCAGCGGGCGCAGCTTGTTGGCCGATTCGGCCTGTCCCATCGACTTCTGGAGGCGGAGCCGGAACACCTGCTCGTCCAGATCGCTCGCGCGCTGCTGGAGGTCCTCGACCGACAGTCCGCGCAACTCCGTCAGCAGCTCACCGACCTTCATAACACCCGCTCCTGGCCGAAGCGCGCCGCGAAGCGCGTCTTCATCGGCAGCTTGGCGGAGGCCAGGCGCATCGCGGCCTTCGCTTCCGCGGCCGACACCCCTTCCATCTCGAAGAGGATGCGTCCCGGCTTGATCACGGCCACCCAGCCCTCGGGTGCGCCTTTGCCCTTGCCCATGCGGGTTTCCTGCGGCTTCTTCGTGATCGGCTTGTCGGGAAAGACGCGAATCCAGACCTTGCCGCCGCGCTTGATCCCGCGCGTGAGCGCGACACGGGCGGCCTCGATCTGGCGATCCGTCAGCCAGCACGGCTCGAGCGACATGAGCCCGTAGTCGCCGAACGACACCGTCGATCCGCGCCAGGCCAGCCCGCGCATGCGTCCGCGCTGCTGCTTTCGATATTTGACCTTCTTCGGCATCAACATAAATGCATCCCGTCAAAAACGCTGTCTCGTGTCAGGCCGAAGGCCGCAGGCCATAGGCCGAAGTCTCAACCCCGGCTTCGTCGTGGCCCCGCATCTCCCCGACCTTCGACCCTAGCCCCGGGGCCCTGGGAAGCCTCGCTCCTGCCGGCCCGACCCCCGAGGCTGCCGGTACTCCTCTTCGCGCCCGACGCGAGGCGTCAGCCGCTCACCCTTGTAGAGCCAGACCTTCACGCCAATGGCGCCGTAGGTGGTGAACGCCTCCGCGAATCCGTAGTCGATGTCCGCGCGGAGCGTCTGCAGCGGCAGCTGGCCGTGCAGATACCACTCGGACCGCGCGATTTCGGCGCCGTTCAGACGCCCGCTCACCCGCACCTTGATCCCGCGCGCGCCGAAGCGCAGCGCCGACTCGACCGCCTTCCGCATCGCGCGGCGGAACGCCACGCGCTTTTCGAGCTGCATCGCGACCGATTCGGCGATGAGCTGCGCGTCGAGCTCGGGCTTCTGGATCTCCAGGATGTTGATGAAGACCTCGCGTCCGGTGCCCTTCTGCAGCTCCTGCCGCAGCTTGTCCACCTCGGTGCCCTTGCGGCCGATGATGATGCCCGGCCTCGACGTGTGGATGTCGATCTTCAGCTTGTTGGCCGCCCGCTCGATGTCGATGCGTGCCACGCCGGCGTGCGCGAAGCGCTCTTTGAGATCACCGCGGAGCTTGAGATCTTCGTGCAGGAGCTTCGCGTAGTCCTTGTCGGCGAACCAGCGCGAACGCCAGGTCTTGTTGAAGCCGAGCCGGAATCCGTACGGATGAACTTTTTGACCCATCTGAGGATGCCTCTTATGAAACTCGAACTCAGAACTGAGACCGTCGCACTCCGAACCTGAATCCCAGAACACCAATTCCAAGTTCTGAGTTCTAAGTTCTACGTTGCCGCCGGTTGCGCTTTTCTCCCCTTCGGCTTCGCCTTCACCTTTGCCCCGCCGCGCGAGGCGGCCGGCAGCGTAGCTTTCTTCACCGGCCGCTCGGCGACCTCAACCGTGAGGTGCGCCATCCGCTTCACGACCCGGAACGCGCGGCCCATCGGCGCGGGCCGGACGCGTTTCATGCTCGGTCCCTGGTTCGCCCAGCACCGCTCGACGAACAGCCGATCGACGTCGCCGCCGAAGCCTTCCTTCTGCTGCGCGTTGGCGACCGCCGACCGCAACACCTTTTCAATGTCCCGCGCGACGCTCTTGCGCGAGTACTTGAGCGTGGCGAGTGCAAGCGTGACGTCGCGGCCGCGGATCTGATCCATCACGAGCCCGGCCTTCTGAGCCGACGTGCGGATGTAGTGCGAGGTGGCGTGGCCGGCGCTCATGACGGGCCACCTTTAGCTGGCGCGCCGCCGCCGGCCGGCGCCGCCCCGCCGCCACCACCGGCCCCGGCGCCGCCGCCGGCGCCGCCGCCCGGACCCGGACCAGCGGTCTGTGCGACCGCGGCCATCTGCGCCGCTTTCTCCGCCTTGGTCGTGTGGCCCTTGAAAAACCGCGTCGGCGCAAACTCACCGAGCTTCTGGCCGACCATGTTCTCGGTGATGTACACCGGGATGAACTTCTTCCCGTTGTGCACCGCGATCGTGTGCCCCACCATCTCGGGCACCACGGTCGATCGCCGTGACCAGGTCTTGATGACCTTCTTGTCCTTCTCGCGGTTCATCGCCTCGACCTTCTCGAGCAGGTGGAGATCGATGAACGGCCCCTTTTTGAGTGATCGACCCATAAGTAATCTGTCTCGTGAAACGTAGAACTCAGAACGTTGAACTTGGAACTTGAACCCGGAACTCAGTTCTGAGTTCAGAGTTCCAAGTTCCATGTGCCTTTCACTTCTTCCGCCGTTGCACGATGAACTTGCTGGTGCTCTTCCGACGGCGCGTCTTGAATCCTTTTGTCGGCTGGCCCCACGGTGACACCGGGTGCCGTCCGCCCGAGCTCTTGCCTTCGCCGCCGCCGAGCGGATGGTCCACCGGGTTCATCGCGACGCCGCGAACGTGCGGACGCCGGCCGAGCCATCGGTTACGCCCCGCCTTGCCGATCGACACGTTCTCGTGGTCGAGGTTGCCGACCTGACCAACCGTCGCCAGGCATTCGATGTTGATCAGCCGAATCTCGCTCGACGGCATCTTCACCGACGCGAAGAACCCTTCTTTGGCGACGAGCTGCACGGCCGACCCGGCTGAGCGCGCGATCTGGCCGCCCTTGCCCTTCTTCAGCTCGACGTTGTGAATCATCGTGCCGAGCGGAATGTTCTTGAGCGGCAGGCAGTTGCCCGGCAGGATGTCGACGTTCTCCCCCGAGATCACCGGATCGCCGGGCTTGAGGCCGAGCGGGTGCAGGATGTACCGCTTCTCGCCGTCGGCGTAGGTCACGAGCGCGATCCGCGCGGAGCGGTTCGGGTCGTATTCGACCGTCGAGACCTTGCCGGGAATGTTGAACTTGTCGCGCTTGAAATCGATCACCCGGTAGTTGCGCTTGTGCCCGCCGCCGCGCCACCACGACGTGAGCTGACCCTTGTTGTTCCGCCCGCCCGACCGGTCCAGCGCCTCGGTGAGCGGCTTGTACGGCCGATTGGTCGTGATCTCGTCAAAGGTCTGCACGCTCTGGAAGCGGCGACCAGCTGACGTCGGCTTGTAGTTGCGAATGGGCATTGTGATACCTCGCATCGAGCTATCGGGCTATCGAGTCATCGAGCTATCTGAAAGGCTCCTTCATCGAGCGATTTCACCGAGCGCGAGAGCGCGATCCCGACATGGCCCGATCTCTAGGCGCCTTCCAGAAACTCCGGCACTTTCTCTCCCTCGCGCAGCCTGACCCAGGCCTTCTTCCAGTCCGGCCGCTGCCCTTCGAATTTGCCCTGACGCTTGAACTTGCCGTGCATCAGTTGCGTGCGCACCGCGGCGACCTTCGAGCCGAGCAGCTTCTCGACGGCGCGCTTGATGTCGATCTTCGTCGCGTCCCGCGCCACCTCAAACACGACGACCAGGCTGCGCTCGCGCGCGACCGTCGTCTTTTCGGTGATGAGCGGGCGCCGGATCACGTCGGTCGTCTTCATCCCAGCACCTCCTGCAGCCGCTCGACCGCGGCGCGCGTGGCGATGACCCGCGACGTGTTCATGACGTCGCGCGCCGTGAGCCGGCCGCTCGCGACCATGTGGACGCCGGCGATATTGCGGGCGGAGGCATGGAAGTTCTCGTCGAGCTTCACGTCCACCACGAGCGTCCGGCCCGCGGCGCCAAGCCGCTTCAGGAGCTCAGCCGCCGGCTTTGTCTTCTTCGCCTCGGCCCGGAGCTCGTCGACGACCGTCACCGCGCCGTCCCGGAACTTGGCGACGAGCGCCGCGCGAAGGGCGCCCCGCTCGACCTTCTTCGGCACCGCGTAGTCGTAGCTGCGGGGCTGCGGACCGAAGACCGTGCCGCCGTGGCGCCAGAGCGGTGTCCGGCTCGACCCGACCTGCGCGCGCCCCGTGCCCTTCTGCTTGTACGGTTTCTTGCCGCCCCCGCTCACGAGCGCACGGTTCTTCGTCATGTGCGTGCCGCGGCGCTCGGACGCGTTCTGCCGCACGACCGACTCCCACACGAGATCCAGCTTGGCCGGACCCGAGAAGACCGCGTCGCTGAGATCGACCGAGCCGACCTTCTTGTTGTCACTGTTCACAACGTCCAGAGTCATACTGTTCTCAGTTCGAAGTTCAGAGTTCGAAGTTCTACGTTCGCGCGGCAACGCCGCGCGCTACTTCTTGCCCTTTTTCTTTTCGACCTGCGGCTGCGGGTCCGGCTTTCTCGCCACCGCGCGTCGCACGATCACGACGCCGCCCGGCGCCCCCGGCACCGCGCCGCGCAGCACGAGCAGGTGATTGCCGGTATCGATGCTCACGACCTTGAGATTCCGGGTGGTGACCCGATCGCCGCCCATCCGGCCCGCCGCCCGCATCCCTTTGATGACGCGTGACGGAAACGACGAGGCGCCAATCGATCCGGGCGCCCGGTGGAACATCGATCCATGGGTGGCGGCGCCGCCGCGGAAGTTGTGACGCTTCATGACGCCCTGAAACCCTTTTCCCCGGCTCGTCGCGATGACGTCCACGCGGTCGCCTTTGGCGAAAATGTCCACGAGCACCTGCTCGCCGGTCTTGGGCGCTTCGGCCCCGGGCGCGATCTTGACTTCGCGGCGCACGCGCGTGGGCGGCGCGTTCGCGTGTTTGAAATGCCCCGTCGTGGGCTTGTTGGCCCTGGCCGGCGTGTCGTCGACGAGCCCGAGCTGGACCGACTCGTACCCGTCTGTCTGCGCGCTCTTCCGCTGCACGACGACACACGGACCGGCTTTGATGACGGTCGCGGGGATCACGGTGCCGTCCGTGTCGAACAGCTGCGTCATCCCGAGTTTTCGTCCGATGATTCCAGTTCACCATGTGAAGCTGCGGCCCGGCCTACTTCCGATCCTTCCCAAACGCCTTGATCTCGACGTCCACGCCCGCCGGTAGATCGAGCTTCATCAGGGCGTCGACGGTCTGCGGCGTCGGCTCGAAGATGTCGATCAGGCGCTTGTGGGTCCGGATCTCGAACTGCTCGCGCGACTTCTTGTCGACGTGCGGCGACCTGAGCACCGTCCACTTGTTCTTCTCGGTCGGCAGCGGCACCGGCCCGGCCAGGCGTGCGCCCGTGCGCTTGGCCGTGTCGACGATCTCGGTCGTCGACTGGTCGAGCACGCGGTAGTCATACGCCTTCAGGCGGATGCGAATTTTTTCCGAAAATGTGGTGGCCATTAGTACCTCAATTAGATCCCGTCATCTCCCCTGAACCCTCGCCACGACCTCATCGCTCACCGACGCCGGCGCCGGCTCGTACCGATCGAAGTGCATCGAGTACGAGCCCCGACCCTGCGTGCGCGACCGCATGTCCGTCGCGTACCCGAACATCTCCGACAGCGGCACGCGCGAGTTGATCACCTGCGATCCGCCGCGCGCCTCCATCGACTGGATGTGCCCCCGGCGGCTGGTCAGGTCGCCGATGATGTCGCCCATGTACTCCTCGGGGACGACGACCTCGACGCGCATGACCGGCTCGAGCAGGACCGGGTAGCCCCTCCTGGCCGCGTCCTTGAACGCCATCGAGCCGGCGATCTTGAACGCCATCTCGCTCGAATCGACGTCGTGGTACGACCCGTCGTAGAGCTCGACCTTGACGTCGTCCATCGGGTACCCCGCCAGGACGCCGGTCGTCATCGCCTCGCGAATGCCCTGGTCGATCGGCTTGATGTATTCCTTCGGAATCGTGCCGCCGACGATCTCGTTCTCGAACTCGTAGCCCTCGCCCGGCTTCCTGGGAATCAGGCGGATGCGCGCGTGGCCGTACTGGCCGCGGCCGCCGGTCTGCTTGATGTACCGGCCCTCGCCTTCGGACGCCTTCGTAATCGTTTCCTTGTAGGCCACCTGCGGCTTGCCGACGGACGCCTCGACGTTGAACTCGCGCTTCAACCGGTCGACGATGATCTCGAGGTGCAGCTCGCCCATGCCGGCGATGACGACCTGGCCGGTCTCCGTATCCGTCTTCACCCGGAACGTCGGATCCTCGGCCATCAGCTTGCCGAGGCCCATGCCGAGCTTTTCCTGGTCGGCCTTGGTCTTCGGCTCGATGGCGAGCGAGATGACCGGCTCCGGGAAATCCATCGCCTCGAGGATGACCGGCTTCTTCTCGTCGCAAATCGTGTCGCCCGTCGAGACAGACTTGAGGCCGACGGCGGCGGCGATGTCGCCCGCGTAGACTTCCTTGATCTCCTCGCGCTTGTTGGCGTGCATCTTCAGGAGGCGGCCGATCCGCTCGGTCTTCTGCTTGCCCGCATTGAAGACGGACATGCCCGACGTCATGACGCCGGAGTACACGCGGATGAACGTGAGCTGGCCGACGAACGGGTCGGTCATGATCTTGAACGCGAGCCCCGAAAGCGGCGCGTCGTCCTTGGCGGGCCGCTCGACCGTCGCACCCTCGCCGCCCTTCGGATCGATACCGACCACCGACGGGATGTCGACCGGGGACGGCAGGTAGTCCACGACGGCATCGAGCAGCGGCTGGACGCCCTTGTTCTTGAACGCGGACCCGCAAATCACGACGACGAACGGCGCGCCTTCCTTGCGGACGGACTCGATCACCCGCTTGCGCAGCGCGGCCTTGATCTGCTCCTCGGGAATGGGCTGCCCGTGGAGGTATTTCTCCAGAATCTGGTCGTCGACCTCGCTGACCTTCTCGATGAGCTGCTCACGATAGGCGTGAGCCTCGACGCTCATGTCTTCCGGGATCTCGTCGACGACGTAGTCGGCCCCGAGCGTCTCGTCGTTCCACCGGATCGCTTTCATCCCAACGATGTCGATGACGCCGGTGAACTTGTCTTCGCTGCCGATGGGGATTTGAATGGCGACCGGATTGGCTTGCAGCTTGGTGCGGATTTGCTCGAAGGTGCGGGTGAAGTCGGCCCCGATGCGGTCCATCTTGTTGACGAAACAGATGCGCGGGACGCGATACTTGTCGGCCTGGCGCCACACCGTCTCGGACTGCGGCTCGACGCCGGCGACCGAGTCGAACACCGCCACCGCGCCGTCGAGCACGCGAAGCGACCGTTCGACCTCGGCCGTGAAATCGACGTGGCCGGGCGTGTCGATGATGTTGATGCGATGGTCGCGCCAGAGACACGTGGTCGCGGCCGACGTGATGGTGATGCCGCGCTCCTGCTCCTGCTCCATCCAGTCCATCACGGCCGTACCTTCATGCACCTCACCGATCTTGTAGGTGATGCCGGTATAGAACAGGATGCGTTCGGTCGTGGTCGTCTTGCCGGCATCGATGTGGGCCATGATGCCGATGTTGCGACAACGATCGAGGTTGACGGTACGGGGCATTGAGATCGGTCTCTACTGAACGTTCGTCCTGCTGTCAGGCCCCAGGCGAAAGGCCCAAGAAACCACTTGTTTACGAGTCAAGCGCTCTTTGCTAGGGCCTAGGGCCTTTAGCCCTGGGCCTGATGATCACCACCGGTAGTGCGCGAACGCCTTGTTCGCCTCCGCCATGCGGTGCGTGTCCTCACGCTTCTTCACGGCACCCCCGCGGAGGTTGGCGGCGTCGAGAAACTCGTTCGCCAGCTTTTCCTGCATCGTCTTGCCGTCGCCGCGGTCGCGCGCGTAGCTGGCCACCCAGCGAATCGCCAGCGACAGCCGGCGGTTCGGGTTCACCTCGACCGGCACCTGGTAGTTGGAGCCGCCGACGCGGCGTGACTTCACCTCGAGGCTCGGCTTGACGTTGTCGATCGCCTTCTTGAAGACCTTGAGCGGATCGTCGGCCGCCTTGTCTTTGACGATGTCGAGCGCCTTGTACATGATCCGCTCGGCCGTCGATCGCTTGCCGCCGCGCATGATCGTGCTGATGAACTTCGTCACGAGCGAACTGTTGTAAATCGGGTCCGCCGGAATCTCACGCTTCGGAATCTCTCTGCGTCGTGGCATGGATGAACTCTGTGTCTGCTTCTTACTTGCTTAGGCTTTCTTCGGGCGCTTGGCCCCATATTTCGATCGCCCCTGCATGCGGCCCGCGACGCCGACCGCGTCGAGCGTGCCGCGAACGACGTGGTACCGAACACCCGGGAGGTCTTTCACGCGGCCGCCCCGGATGAGCACGAGCGAGTGTTCCTGCAGGTTGTGGCCGACGCCCGGAATGTACGTCGTCACCTCGATGCCGTTCGTCAGCCGGACGCGAGCGACCTTGCGAAGCGCCGAGTTCGGTTTCTTGGGTGTCTGCGTGAACACGCGGACACAGACGCCCCGCTTCTGTGGGCTGCTCTGCAGCGCCGGGCTCTTCGTCTTGCTGAGTACCTTCTCCCGGCCGTAGCGTACGAGCTGACTGATCGTCGGCATGAAGACTCCACCCGAATCTGGCGCGGACGCCGGGCAATCTGCGGATCAGCCGTCAGATCGCCCCGGCACACACGCCAAGTGTCTGCGTCCCGGGCCTGAGAGCCGGAGCTCGGCACCCGAAACAATCCCCTATTGCTGTTTCTTCAGCCATGGCGACCGGGGGGCGGCGGCATATGCGCACCGCGTCGATCGCGCGGAATCAGCCAGGAAGCGAGCGCTTCGACTGGACGCGGGCCTAGATAGGGTGTCCTAAGCCCGGATAACCTTGCGAATTTACCATGCCCCTTAGGGCATTGGCAAATTGAGTAATCGGGCCATTGGGCAATTGCACGTTCTTCAATTACTCAATTCCCCGATTACCCAATTACCCAATGTTTATTGGCATCCCCTCACCTCGTCGGTCATTGCCCCAAGGCTGGAGATGAATCCGCGGGAGGACGTCGATCGGATGAACGTGCTGGCCTCGTCGAGGGGCAGGGCCGCCACATTGCTGCAGAATGCCGGCCATTTCCCGTCTCCGTAGAGATACTGCTCGACGTTCGAGAGGTAAAAGACGCTCACGGCGACCCCATGGCCCTTGAGGAACCTGCCGATCGCCCGGATCGCCTTCGGACCACCGAAGTCCCCGACGACCGGAACCACGAGGTTCCGGCTCTGCAGACCCTTGAGAAAAGCGAAGCTCGCCTCGGCGGCCAGATAGCTCCGGCCCGTGCCGCGGCTATCCGTCGCGGTCATCAGATCGGCATACGTGGGTGAAGCCCGGATCGCGTACCCCCTCGAAAAGAACGTCGACAGCACGTATTCGATGCCAGTCAGGTCCTGGGCCGAGATCGGGAACCTGCGCGTCACCGTCAGATGCGACCGGATCGCCTCCAGAGTCTTCTTGTAGAGCGCGTCGCTCGCGGGCACCGCCGCGTAAGCCGAAAACAGCTCGCTGGCTGACGCGTCGGGGCCCAGGCCCGCGGGCCGCGGCCTCGAAAACAGCATCGACATGAACTCCGCGCGGTCGCGCGCCAGCTCGAAGAGCGCCTTGTACATGAGCTGAACCAGCATGTTGCCGCGGCGGATGTCGAAGATGATGGCGATGGCGGGCCGGACCGCCGCCATGTACGTGAAGTTCTGCTCGGGCCCGACCCCGAGATACGCCCGGCCAGGCTTGGTCCGGATCAATAGCTCCGGGATCACGACCTGGAACCCGAGCTCGTTCGACGTCAGGTTGTCGGATCGAAAGTAGCCGTCGGGCTCGGACGACTCGGTGACGAGCGCCCAGAACTCCTGATCGGTGAGGCGCGCCTGAAACTCACGCGTTCCATGGCCCGTAATCGCGGGGGTGAGCGCCCCGGCGATCAGCCAGACCGCGACGATCAGCCGCAATCTTTGACCTCGCTCGCCATCGGTCCGAGCCACATGCCTCCGCGCGACCGGATGAAGGTGCTGGAGTCGTCGAGCGGCAGCGTCGCGACGTTGGCGCAGAACGTCCCCCAGATACCGTCTTGCGTGAGGTATTGCTCGACGTTCGACAGATAGAACGCCGTTACCGTGGCGCCGCGATCGCGGATGTACTTACCGACCGCCCGGATCGCTTTCGGCCCGCCGAAGTTGCCAACCACCGGCACGAGCAGATTCTTCGATTCGAGGTCCTTCAGGAACAGAAAGCTTTCCTCGGTCGCCAGATAGCTGCGCGGCACGCCGCTCGCGTCCGGGGCGCTCATCAGGGTGTGATACGCGGTCCGGCCCCCGGGCTGTCCCGACATGCTCGACGAGTATGTGATGGCGGGACCATACGTGTAGAAATTGCGGTAGACGTACTCGATGCCCGCACGGTCGTCCGCCGAAAGCGGGAATCCATGCTTCTTCTCGAGCTGGTCGAAGATCGCCTGCAGGTGGGACTTGAACGCCGCTTCGTCGCTCGATGCGACCTCCAGGTAGGCCGTCATCAGATCCCGAATGGGCGATTTCGCGTCGAAACCACTCTGTTTCGGCTTGACGAACAGGCGCGAGACGAACTCCGACCGATCAGCCGAGAGCTCGAAGAGCGCCTTGTACATCAGCTGCAGGTGCAGGTTCCCGCGGCGGATGTCGGTGATGAACACCATCTTCGGCCTGATCGCGGCGATGTAGTGGAAGTTCTGCTCCGGTCCAACACCCATGTACACGCCGCCCGGCTTGGTGCGCGCGACCAGATCGACGATCACGGGCGGATAGCCGAGCTCGTTGGACAGCAGATTGTCAGATCGGAACGATCCGCCAGGTTCGGAGAGCTCCTCCGAGAGCTTCCAGAACTCCTGATCGGTCAGCTTCGCCGGAATCTCGCGCGCTCCGGCCGGCGCCTGACGCGCTGTGCCGGGGAGTGCCGGCGCGAGAACGAACAGCGCCAGCGCGCAGGCGGCAACGCGCGCCATGGCCCGCCCTCGGGACCGCAGATCGCCCCGCGGAATGTGGACTGCGTTCACGTCTGTCACCTCATGGCCGTCGTCTGACCGGCCGTGCAGCTATACGTCTTGACGTCGGCCAGCATGGGCCGGTACCAGGAACTCAGACCGCCGCCGCCTCCTCCACCGCCGGCGTTGTTCGCGCTGTAGATGAAGGTGCTCAGGTCGGTGAGCGGCAGGCTCGCGACGTTGTTGCAGAAGCTCTGCCAGACGCTGTTCTGGTTGAGGTATTGCTCTACATTGGAGAGATAGAACGCGCTGACCGTTGCGCCATGGTCCTTGAGATATTTCCCGACGGATCGAATGGCCTTCGGGCCCGCGAAGTCACCCACGAGCGGCACGAGGAGGTTCTTCGACTCGAGCTCTTTCATCACGCCAAACAGCGCTTCGTTGGCCAAATAGCTGCGCGACTGCCCCGCGCCATCCGTCGTCGTCATGAGCGTTGCGTAGGTGCTCATGCTGCCGCGGCCGCCACCGCCCGAGCTCGAGTTGTAGGTGATGGATGGCCCGTGTGTGTAGAAATTCGAGTAGACGTATTCGATGCCGTCGACGTCTTCTTTCGGGAGCGGGAGGTTCCGCTTCTTCGTCAGGTGGTCGACGATCTTCTTGACGTTCTCCTTGAAGATCTCGTCGGTGCGCGGGGCGGCGGAGACGGCCGAGAAGATCTCCTGCACGGTGGACGAGGCTGTAAGGCCTTCGGGACGCGTGCGCGAGAACAGCATCGACACGAAGTCGGCGCGATCGGCGGAAAGCTCGAAGAGCGCCTTGTACATCAGCTGCGTGTGCATGTTGCCGCGGCGGATGTCGATGATGAACACCATCCGGGGCTTCAGCGCCGCGATGTACGTGAAATTCTGCTCCGGTCCCACGCCCAGATAGACGCCACCGGGTTTCAGATAGCCGACCAGCTCCGGGACGATGTACTGAAACCAGATTTCGTTCGAGAGCAGGTTGTCGGATCGAAAGTAGCCGTTCGCTTCGGAAAAATCAGAGACCAGCTTCCAGTAGTCCTTGTCGCCGAGCTGCGCCGGCAGATCCGCGGAGGCCGCTGCGCGCATGGCCGGCAGGCCGAGCGCGCATGCGAGCACGGCCGCGACGCCGGTGCGAGCCATCCATAACCGCTTCATCAGTTCCACCCTTTCCCGTTGGACATTGTAGCGGCAATGAAAAGCGGTTGCCGGGACTCATGCCCAAGCCGGCACCAAGGGCGAACATGAGAAGATGACAAGCGTCAGCAGGTTCGTGGGACCCGCCGTACCCGTCGTACCGACAAGTGCTTTTCTATCGAGATCTTACGTTTACGTCGTAGTAGCTTCGGATTTTCCCGGCTTCGAAGTCGCGGACGAAGGGCCGGATCCGATCGAGGGCGCTCGCCCGGCCGTCGGTCCACTGGAACGGACCCATGTAGCCGAACCGGCTCGAGACGGAGCGGATGAACGTACTCGTGTCGTCGATGGGCAGCGTGGCGACGTTGCGCGCGAAGTGGTCGAACAGATTGTCCTGGAAGAGGTACTGCTCGACGTTCGACACGTAGAACGCCGTGACGGTGCCGCCGCGCTCGCGAATCCAGCGGCCCACCGCCCGGAGCGCCTTCGGACCCGCGAAATTGCCAACGACGGGCACGATGAGGTTGCGCTCCTGCAGGCTCTTCAGGAATTTGAAGTTCTCCTCGGACGCGAGATAGCCGTGAGGCTCCCCTTCCCAGTCGGTCTGGAGCATCAGCTCTTCGTACGTCGGGAAGTTGCCGCCGTAACCCCGGCCGCCGAGGCCGCCAGGAGACGTCGAATAGCGCAGACCGGGCCCTTCCCAGAAGAACGCCCAGTAGATGTTCTCGAGCTGCTCGATATCGGCGGCCGACATCGTGAAGTTGTGCTTCCTGAGGAGAAGGTGCTCGAGGGCGGCGAGGTTCTCCGCGTAGAGCTCCTTGCTCGTCTCGGTTCGATCGAAGGCGTTGAACAGATCGGTCACCGTGGAGCGGGCGGTCAGGTTCGCCGGACGCGGCTTGGAGAACAGCCGTGAGAGGAACTCGGCGCGATCGGCCGAGAGCTCGAACAGGGCTTTGTACATCAAGTGCGACAGCAGGTTGCCGCGCCGGATGTCCACGATGAACGCCATCCTCGGCCGGATGGCGTTGATGTACGTGAAGTTCTGATCCGGGGCGACCCCGACGTACACGCCGCCGGGCCGCACGGCGCGCTTGAGCGCGGGAATCACGTACTGGAACGTGTGTTCGTTCGAAACGAGGTTCTCGGATCGGAAGAAGCCGTTCGGCTCGGACAGCTCAGCGGAGAGGCGCCAGAACTCCTGGTCGGTGAGGCGCGCGGGCAGCGGCGCCACGCCTTTCTGCTGATCCGGCGCGACCGAGAGCCCCGCGAAGCTGGCGGCCAGCACCAGCACGGGCACGACTACCCGACGAGTGAAAAGAGTCACCGCACGCTGCCGCGGCTCGTGATGCTCGCGTATGTCTGAATTTTACCCTCGGCGACGTCCTTGAGGAGCAGCTGGATCGGGTCGAGGACGTTCTGTCCGCGGGCCGACCGGATGAACGTGCTGCGCTCGTCGACCGGCAGCGTCGCGACATTGGCGTAAAACGCCTGCCAGACACCGTTCTGGAACAGATACTGTTCGACATTGGACGTGTAATAGGCCGTCACCGTCGCGCCCTGTTCAGCGACGTATCGGCCGATCGCCTTGAGCGCTTTCGGGCCGGCGAAATCCCCCACGATCGGCACGATCAGGTTTTTCTGCGCCATCGCGCGGAGGACGGTGTAGTGCTCCTCCGAGGCCAGAAACGCGCGCGGCTGGCCGTCGAGGTCCATGCCCATCTGCAACTCGGCGTAACTCGGCATGTTGCGGCCGCCCCGGCCCTGGCTCGAGGCATAGGTGAGACCGGGACCGTACTGGAAAAACATCCCGAAGACCGCGTCGAGCTGCAGCCGATCCTCGGTGTGCAGATCGAAGCCGTGCGTCTTCGTCAGCTGGTCCGTGATGGCACGGAGGTTCTCCTTGTAGAACGCGGCGTCGGGCTCCACGTCGGCGTCGCCGTACGCGGCAAACAGCTCGTGGACAGTCGACGACTTCGACAGGCCCGGCGGACGCCGGCGCGAGAACAGCCGCGACAGGAAGTCGGCGCGATCGGGCGACAGCTCGAGCAGCGCCTTGTACAGCAGGTGCGCGACCAGGTTGCCCCGCCGGATGTCGATGATGAACGCCAGGCGCGGCTCGAGCGCCGCGATGTAGGTGAAGTTCTGCTCGGGCGCCACGCCAAGATAGACGCCGCCGCGCGGAAACTGCCTGAGCGCGGGCACGACGTTCTGGAACGGGCGCTCGTTCGAGACCAGGTTATCGGACTGAAAATAGCCGCCCGGCTCGGAGAACTCCACGACGAGCCGCCAGAATTCCTTGTCCGTGAGCCGCGACGGCAGGCGGTTGCCGGTCTGGGTGTCGCGCGCGAGCCCGGCCGCGTACGGCGCGAGACAGACCACGGCCGCAAGCGTCACCGTCAGTGGGGAGAGCAGGTTGCGCCGGCGAGTCATGCGTTAGCGAAGGGACGTGTCTGATACGCCGCAATTGGCGGTTTCTTCGGCAATCGAGAACAGGGGCGACCGCCGTGACGCCTCGGTCAGCACGGTGCTGATGTTGGTGCCAGGCTGGCCGACCATCGGCGGCGATCTGACGAACATCACGGCCCCGCCGCTCGGCCGGATGAACACGCTCGTCTCGTCGAGCGGCAGGGCGGCCGAATTGCGGCAGAACGCCGGCCATTTGCCGTCCTGACGGAGGTACTGCTCGACGTTGGAGAGATAGAAGGCGCTGACCGTCGCCCCACGATCCTTGAGGTAACTCCCCACGGCCCGTATCGCCTTCGAACCGCCGAAGTCGCCGACCACCGGCACGATCAGATTGCGCGCCTCGAGATCTTTCAGCAGGAGATAGTTCGCTTCAGAGGCCAGGTAGCTCAGGCCCTGGCCCTGCAGGTCCGACTGCATCATCAGCAAGGAATACGTCACGCCGCGGCCGCCCCGGTTGCCACCGCTCAGGTTGGTGGACCACGTGATCGACGGCCCGTGCGTGTAGAACGCCCGGTAGACGAACCCGATACCGTTCAGATCCTCGCCGCCAAGCGGCAGCTTGTATTTCTTGACGAGCACGTCCTCGATCGCCTTGAGGTTCGCCCGATACGCCTCGTCCGGTCCCGTCGGCGCGGCTTCGAAGGCGGCGAAGAGATCGCTGGCGGTCGATTGCGCGGTCAGGCCTTCGGGGCGTGGCTTCGCGAAGAGGCGGGCGAGAAAATCGGCGCGATCCGCGGACAGGTCGAAGAGCGCCTTGTACATCAGGTGCAGGTGCAGGTTCCCGCGCCGGATGTCGATGATGAACGCCATCTTCGCCTTCATCGCGGCGATGTACGTGAAGTTCTGCTCGGGTCCGACGCCGAGGTACACCCCACCCGGTTTGGTGCGGGCGACCAGATCGGGCACGACCCGGCCGAACACCTGTTCGTTCGACACGAGATTGTCCGATCGGAAGTAGCCGTTCGGCTCGGAGAGATCCTCGGTGAGCCTCCAGAATTCCTGGTCGCTCAACCGTTCCGGCACGTCGCCGCGGCGCCCGGCGGCCGGTCCGGACGACCAGGCCACCATCGCGAGAACGGCGATCAGTCCCGCGAGCGTCGAGGGGCGGGATTTCATGGCACTCTTCTGACGCCGACCGGCAATCGCTGGCTTTCACCGCAGCCGCGGGTCTCCGCGTGCATGAACCCGAGATGGTTGACGAGTCCGCCGCCGGGACCACCGCCGCCGCCGCCGGCGGATCTGATGAACGTGCTCGACGCGTCGAGCGGGAGGCTTGCGACGTTGCCGCAGAAATGCTGCCAGACGCCGTTGCGCTGCAGGTACTGCTCGACGTTCGAGAGATAGAACGCCGTGACGGTCGCGCCTTTGTCCTTCAGATACCGCCCAACGGCGCGAAGCGCTTTCGCGCCCGCGAAGTCTCCGACCAGCGGCACGATCATGTTGCGCTCGTGCAGATCCTTGAGGACGCGGAAGTTCTCCTCGCTCGCCAGGTAGCTCCGCGCCACGCCGTTGCTGTCGGTGGACATCATCAGCTCGGCGTAGTTGATGTAGTTGCCCTCGCCCCGCCCGCTCGACGAGTTGTACGTCATGCGCGGGCCGAACCAGTAGAAGTTGTAGTACGCCCCGTCGTGGATCCCCTGAATGTCCTGCGAAGACAGCGGCAGCTTGTGCTTTTTCAGGAGCACGTCGTCGATGGCCTTGAGGTTTTCTTCGTACGCCGTCCGCGGGCTCGTGGGCACGTCCCAGAACGCGTTCTGCAGCTCGGCGGCCGACGACTTCGCGGTAAGCCCGTTCGGCCGCTTCTTCGTGAAGAGCCGGGACATGAAGTCGGCGCGGTCCGCCGAAAGCTCGAAGAGCGCCTTGTACATCAGGTGCATCCACAGGTTGCCCCGGCGGATGTCGGTGATGAAGACGATCTTCGGCCTGGTTGCCGCGATGTACGTGTAGTTCTGCTCCGGTCCGACACCCAGGTAGACGCCGCCGGGCTTCGTCCGCCCGATGAGTTCCGGAATGACGTACTGGAACCAGACCTCGTTCGAGACCAGGTTGTCGGACTGGAAGTAGCCGTTCGGTTCAGAGAAGTCTTCGATGATCTTCCAGAATTCGTCGTCGGTGAGACGCGCCGGGAGCGTGTCGGTCGAGACGACGAACGCGCGCGGCGAGGACGAGAGCCCGAGGCCGAGGACGAAGATTGCGACGCCAACGAGGAATCGACGTTTCGTCATGAGACGGAGCCGGCCGATCCTAACATGAGCGCTCCGTCGTCTCCTTTGGTTGCTCGCGGGGCCCCACCCCCGCTCGCCCGCCCTGCGGCGCTCGCAGACTCGCTCTCCTCGGGCGGTCTTTCTATTGGTTGCTCGGCTTGCCTTTGTGTTTCCGATTTCTTAACGCCCTTGCGCCCGCTGAATGCCGTCCCGCAGGGCCGCCATCAGCGGTTCTGAACCGGTGAAGATGTTGTCGGGGAACCGGCCCGCATACGAAATCATGTCGGCGTAAATCGGCCCGCTCTGATACAGGTTCAATCCCATGCCGGCCAGGTACTGCAGCCGCAGGTTCCGGTCGCGGTTGATCGAGGCATCCTTCAGCCAGGGCTCCAGATCCTGCGCGGTGCCTGCGTAGGTCGAGAACAGATCCACGGCGGAGCTGAAGCCGATCTCACGGAGTGACTGGGTCACCTGGACGTACGCCGGGCTTTGCAGCTTCGCTTCCATCTGATCGAGGTTGATCTTGATCGGCTCGGCCTGACCCATGATGACGAGGTCGTAGCCCTGGCCGTTGTTGGTGTTGCCCCAGACGACGCCATTCGGAAACGCCTTGAAGAAGGTCCCGATCTCGCTCTTCACGGCTGCCGTGTTGCTCTCGTAGAGCTGGACGAAGAGCGTGACCACGCCGCCGGGATTGAGGTGGCGCTTCACTTCTTCGAAAAACTCCTGCGTGTAGAGGTTCGCCGCGCCTTTCACCCACGGATCGAGCGGGTCGGACGTGATCGCATCGAACTTCTCGTCAGTCGTCAGGAGATAGTGCCGCGCGTCGTCGAGGTGAATCCTCACCTTCTTGCTGTTGACGACGTCGTAGTTGTGCTCGGCGAAATACGTCGACACGACCTGGGGCACGAGCGGCTCGATCTCCGCGATCGTCACGTGTTCGACGTTGGGACCGATGCTGACGGCGCCGGCCGTGACGCCCGCGCCGCAGCCGATGACCAGCGTCTTCTTCGGCGCATTCGGGATCAGGTGCGTCAGGTGGCCGAGCATGCGCTGCAGGCGCATGTCCTGCGGCTCGCTCGACGCCTGAACTTTGCCGGCGTTGTGATAATTGCGCACGCCGGTCGACAACTGCGACACGGCGACGAACGCGTTCAGACCTTCGCCGACGTAAATGACGTTGCTCTGGTTGATCCAGGTCGCGGCGTACCGGCCGTACGCGACGAGCAGTCCAGGAACCGGCGGCACCGACCGCGCCAGCAGGCCGGCCCCGGCCGTGGCGGCGATCAACACGACGGTTCCTGCCCAGGCAAGACGCCGGGACGCGGACGTGGGTTCAGCCGGACTGCCTTCGCCCGCGGCAATCGGCGCGAGCATGATCAGCGCCGAGATCGCGGAGACGACGATCAGGACCTGCTCCGCCGTCTGAGTACCCGTCCAGATCACGAGCGCGAGACCGGTTCCAAGCGAGCCGACGATGGCGCCAACCGTGTTCGCGGCGTACACACCGCCCACGAGCCGCCCAGGATCCTGACCGGGCGAGGCGACCGCGGCGAGCGCCAGCGGAAAACTCGCGCCCCAGAGAATCGCGCCGGGCAACACCACCCACATGCACCGGACCATGTCGAGCTGGAAGTTGTAGAACGCGGCTCCGGGCAGCACCTGGCTGATCGACGGGTTGATCGGCCAGTACGGCAACGAGTTCGTCAGCATGTACCCGGCCCAGGCGAGTGCGCCGCAGATCGCCATCTGACACCAGCCCAGCGCCGCTCGCGGGTTACGAGTGCTTCGCGCAATCGACGCACCGATCGTGCTGCCGATGCCAAGTCCGAACAGGAAGACGGCCAGGATCAACGAAAACGTGTAAACGGTCGCGCCGAAGAGGAGCGACAGCAGGCGCGTCCACAGGACCTCCGCCGAGAGCGCCGTGAACCCCGAGAGCGCGATCGTCATGTAGACCGCGGCCGCACCCGGCGCGCGCGCGACGGCCGCGCTGTCTTCGGCGACCGGCTGGTGTGTCGTCACTCTCGCGATAGTCAAACCGAGGGCCGCGACAATGACGTTGAGTGCGACCGCCGTGTACGTCGCGAACGCCATGTCGTGGATGCGAAGCAGATAGAAGCCGGCGAGAAGGCTGCCGACCACGGCGCCGCCGATGTTGCCGCCATAGAAAAACCCGAGCCAGGACACGCCCGCAGGCGTGGTCTGCACCCAGCGCGCCACGGCGGGCAGCGTCGCCCCCATCATGAGCGTCGGCGGCAGGAGGCAGATCGCGGCGACGATCGAGCGGATGATGACCGAGCCCCCGGCCCACGACGTGTAGGCCGAGCCGATGAGCGGCATGCCCCACAGGAGAAGCAGTCCCATCGCGCCGATGCCGAGCTCCAGGTACGCATACACCTTGAGTGGATGATGCTTAGGGTCGATGTAGCGCGGCAGCAGGAAGCTGCCGAGACACATACCGCCCATGAACGTGCCCAGCAACACCCCCAGCGAGACGGCCGACGAGCCGATCACGAGCTGGAGCAACTGCAGCCAGACGACCTCATAGATGAGGGCCGCGCATCCGCTGCCGATGAACAGCAGGATCAAGACTGGCAGATACTGCCTGGAGGTGTCGGGATCGGGCGTGGTCGTCATAAGGGGCGGATCGTATAACAACCAACAAACACGTGTCGGTTCCGACGTTCCGCGGTTCGTTCCGGACTACGTCAGAGAATCCAGGTTTCGGCGGGTCCACGAGGTTCAGGCTTTCCCAGTCCCGATCTTCCCCGCCTCCGCACTTCCCTCTATCATCGAAGTCCCCGGAGGCAACTCATGAAGCTACGACTCGCGGTTCTCGTTCTTGCAATGACCTCCCTGTCCATCCAGGCGCAGAGCACGGCGCCGCAGATCGACTCCATTCGTCAGGACGATCTGAAAGCCGACCTGTACTTTCTCGGATCGGACGCGATGCGCGGGCGGCTGACCAACACGCCCGAGAACCTGATTGCGTCCGAGTGGGTCAAGTCGCGATTCGAACGGATGGGGCTCGCGCCGGCGGTGCCGGGGTACTTCCAGAACTACGACCTGATGACCGTCACCCTGGGACAGGGGAACGCGCTCGAAATCGTCGAGGGCGGCGCGGCGTCGCCCGTGACTCATGGCGAGGGGTTCACGACGCAACGGTTCAGCGCGACCGGCGAGGCGCGCGGACCGGTCGTCTTCGCCGGGTACGGCATCACGGCTCCGGATCTCGATCACGATGACTATCGCGCGGCGGACCTCATCAAAGGATCGATCGTGCTCATCGTCGATCACGAGCCCGGCGAGCGGGATCCGAACAGTCCGTTCGACGGCGTCGTGACGTCGGATGCCGGGGGCGCGATCCGGAAGGCGCAAGCGGCGCAGGCGAAAGGCGCCGCCGGCATGCTGTACGTGTCGGATGTGCACAATCATCCGGGCGCCGCCGGAAACGCGGGCGGCAACTTCTGGCCGCAGCAGCCGTCGCGGCTCGGCACCTACTCGCTGGCCGGATGGATGGAGCGCATCCGCATTCCGGCTGCCCAGATCACGGTGGACCTGGCCAGCCGGCTGATCAAAGGCACCGGAAAGACGCTCGAAGACCTGTCGAAGTCGGCGGATACCCCGCGTGGCGCAGCCGCGGTTCCGCTGCCGGGCGTCGAGGTTCGTTTGACCACAGCGGTCAACCGACAGCGACTGCCGGACCGGAACGTGCTCGCGAAGATTGAGGGTTCCGACCCCCGGCTCAAAGACGAGTGGGTCGTGATCTCGGCACACTTCGATCACGACGGCGCCAACGGCGCGCAGATCATGAACGGCGCCGACGACGACGGGTCGGGCACGGTGGGACTGATCGAAATCGCCGAAGCGTATGCGCTGGCCGCAAAGGCCGGCCAGCGTCCCCGCCGCTCGATTCTGTTCGCGGCGTTCAACTCCGAGGAGCGCGGCCTCCTCGGCGCCTGGGCGTACACGCTGCAGCCTATTGCGCCGCTCGACAAGACCGTGGCCGTGCTGAACATGGACATGATCGGACGGAACGAGGAAGTGCCCGTGCCCGATACGGCCACGCCGGGCGGCCGCGGCGGGGGCCGCTTCAACGGCCTCGACCCGCAGACGGCCGACTCCAACAACAACGCCCTGAACATCATCGGCTCGGTCCGCAGCCCCGATCTGAAAGCCCAGGTCGAGGCCGCCAACGAAGCCGCGAACAAGGCCGGCCGGCTCGACGTCAGGTATCGCTACGACAACAACGTCTCGCAGCTCATGCGCCGCAGCGATCAGTGGCCGTTCATCCAGAACGGCGTGCCCGGAATCTGGATCTTCACCGGCCTGCATCCCGACTACCACACGGTCAACGACGATCCGGATCGGATCAACTACGTGAAGATGGAGAAGATCCTGCGGCTCGTCCACCAGATGAGCTGGACGATCGCTCAGCAGGACGGGCGCCCACGGCTGTTGCCCAGAGCCAGAACGCCGTGAGCCCTACGGCCAACGCCGGCTTCACCCAAGAGCCAAGGAAACATGTCCTTCATGTGAGCTTTTTGAGGAGCTGCACCTGCCCCGCGTGATACACGTCGTGCGCGATGATGCCGGAGACGAGATCCGCGTTCGTGAACTTGCTGCCCGGTGCGCGGCGGACGAGGTCGCGCGGCGTGAGTGCCGCGACGGCTGCGCGAAGCTGGCGGTGCGTGTCGTCGAGCAGCTTCAAGTCCTGCCGCCACGCCGCCTGATCTGACTGGCCGGCGGCCGGGCGCTCGAACCAGTTGGATCCGTCGAGCGGAAACGATCCTCGCCGGGCGCCCGTGAGCCGGCGCCAGACCGCGTATTTCCAGTACGCCGTGTGAATGGCGAGTTCCCAGATGTTGTGGCGGCCCGGCGCCGGGCGTCTCGAAGCCCGCGCGGCGGAGACGCCTCGCAGCGACCCTTTCAGGTTCGTGCCGTGCCAGGATTGCCGGTCGTAGGCCTGATCGAGGGCCGAAAGCAAGACGTGAAGATCGCCCTTCGCATCCTTCACGCGCCGCGGCTCACCTGACTTTGAACACCAGATCCCGCCGGACGGCCGAACTCCCTGGTGTCGCGACAGTGATGCTGAGCAGGTGAGGACCGTGGGAGAGTTTCGCCAGCGGCAGGGGAACCTCGAACGGCGCGCCGCGGGTTGCGTCGAAGGCCTCGGGCGCGAGCGTGCTCGACGTCTCGACGAGCGGTGTGTCGGCGATGTCGAACACCTTGGCCGTCACCGTGACCGGCGCGACCGGGTTCGTGCCTCCCTGGAACACGCGCAGAAATGCGATGACGTTCTCGTTCGGCGAGAAGTCGCGCCCGCTGACTGGCGCCACCGGCACCATCGACTGGAGCACGTCGGTTCGGGGCGACGGGGGATCCGTGCGGGTTCCCAGCATGATGTTCGACGCGGTCACGACCGGGCGGGTGAAGTCCGGCACCTCGACGTCCGCATAGACGGTGCCGCTCCGGTCGAGTGCCGTGCTGGTGGCGTTCAGCCGCACGGTGTACCGGCCGGGCGCCAGCGTGAGCCGCTGGTATACGTCATAGCGAAGCTCGTCGCCCGTCGTCGACTGCAGTGTGAGCTTCAGTTTTTCCTGCGTCGGCGGACCGGCCCGGCCTTCGGCGTCGTAGAGGGTCCGGACGACCGTCAACGTCTCGGGCAGCGCGCCGCGGATCGCCGGCAGCCGCACGGTCAGCACGACCGCGACGTCGGCGTTCTTCGTGCCGGTTGCGGCCGATCGCGCGATTGGCGTGGCGACGGCTCGGAGCGCCAGACCGGCTGGGCTGAACATCCCGCTCAACCCGAGATCGTTCGTCGTCGGCGTTGCGCGCTGCTCGGGCGTGATCAGCGAGCCCTCACGCGGAGCGTGGTACCCGGACCGGCTGCGGACCGTGATGTCGGGCCGGTTCACCTTGACCTCGACCCTCCGGAATCTCCCGTCGGGTTTTCCGTTCGAGGTCTGGTAGCCGACCAGGTAGTAGGAGCTCGCCTCCGAGAACACCTGATCGACTTCCGCCTCGAGCGCATCGGTATTGACGATGGCGCGCGCGCCGGTGTACTCGGCCGTGATCTGATGAAACTCGCGCAGCGTGCGCGCGGCTCGCTGCGCGGCGCCGATGTTCATGGTCCGCGCGGCCGGCCGGCCGCCGCGCCGGATCGGATTGGTCAGGTAGTTCTCGTAGCCGCGGTAGCCCGCGGGGTCGATGCCGTAAATATTGATGTTGGCGCGTTGGGACCGCCGGAAGACATCCATCATCAGCGCGTTCAGCTCGCCGGGACAACCGCGCGTGTTGACGAAGTCGATCGGGACGCCGACGCTCACGAGAAAAATCGTCTTCCGCCGATTCTGAATGGACGCGAGCCGCGCCGCCAGGGTGTCGAGAACCGGAATGGTGGGCTGATTGCGTTGACACTGACTCCGCATCAGCGCCGGACTGAACCGCTGCGAGATGTCGCCGCCGCCCGGTCCGGGCCCCATCGGCGTCGGCTGCACCCACTTGAATTCCGGCGGATCGAACTTGTCGACGGCTTCGATGAGCTTATTGCGATCGTCCGTGAAGTCCTGCGTCTTGCCAGCCTGCTGCGGGAAGATCACGGCCGCGACATCCGAAGGACCCAGTTGATCGATCACGTACCGCCCCACGGTTCGCGCACCGATGACGATGTCCAGATCGTCGAACGGGATGTTCCAGTCGTCCATCACGATGGCCACGATCCGGCCATCGCCCACCTGGTCCGACAGATCGTTGGCGGCGACGTCGCGCGGGACATGACGCATCCAGGCACTCGGCATCGGGTCCTGTTCGGCCATGTCGACCTCGGAGATCGCGACGATCCGTTGCGGCTTACCGTCTTCGATGACCGTGAAATCTTCGCCCGTCAGACCACGCACCGGCCGCCGGTTCTTGTCGAGCACCGAGACATCGAGCCGGATCACGTCCACTTCGCCGCGGAACACCGGCTGCTGCGGCGACGTCGGCGGCTGCGCGGGCGGCGGTGTCTGCGCAGAGGGAGGCATCTGCGTGGGTGGAGGCTGGGCAGGCGGATTCTGCTGCGCGCGGCCGGCGAGGACGGCGCACACGACCGCGGATACGACAAGCGTTGCAAGACGTCGCACTAAAAACCTCTTCGCAGGTGCTGGCTGCGACCAGTGTAGCGTAGGAAACTTCGAACTTCGAACTTCGAACTCAAAACTTCGAACCCGGCGCTAGCCGCCATTGACACGAATGTCATGGGTCCTGCGCTGGCCTTCGGCGAGCGAGACGCGTGCCGCGCGCGCGACCAGTGATTCGAGGAATTCGGCGGTCCGCCAGCCCGCCGGGTCGAGATGTGCCACGGCCGCAAGCAGATAGTCGCCGGGAGGAAGACCTTCGAACACGAACCGTCCGTCCGTGGCCGGCCGGCGCTGAGCCACCCGCCGTTGATAGATCGATTGCAGTGAGCCCGTCGCCCAGAGCCCACGATCCGCCGGAAACACGATGACGTAACAGGCCGGCAGCGGTGTCCCGCTTGCGCTCGTCACGCTGCCCGAGAGCGTCGTTTGCTGATCGGCGAACGTAAGCTCGACGTCGGTCAGGCCGCCGGTCGCGATGTTGAACTCGACCAGCGTGTCGAGCAGATCGCGTCCATCCTTGACGGCCGAGCGCAATTGCCAACGGAGCGGCGTGCCGGATACGAACGCGCCGATGTCGTACGAGCCCGGCACGACGCTTCGCGCAAATGTGCCATCGGCGCGCACGTCCGTTGACGACGGTTTCCAGCCGTCCTGCTCCAAATCAACCCGGATCGTCGTGAGGTCGGATGGCGGGCGCGTCTGTCCGACGAACCGGACCCGGCCCGAAAAGACGAGGGGTGCCTGGAGCCGCAGCGTGAGCGGCGGCCCGGCGGGGAGCGGCACGTCAACGGTCTCGGCAGCCCAGAGCGTCGCGGGATCCGACGGCGGCGCGTCGGGCGCCGGCGGGAGGAAGGCACGCAGCGCGTAGCGGCCGGGAAAGATAGCCTCGAACGTGAACTCGCCGCTCGGTCCGGTCGGCCGGACCAATCGGCCGCGGCCGCCTCCCCACCCGATCGGAATCGCTGACACCTGGACGTCAGGTGCAGGCAACCCGACCAGGTCCAGGAGCACGCCGGTCAATGCGATGGGCTGTTCATCCACGAGAGAGATGTCGATGCGGTCCCGTTCCTCGCCGAGCTCGATGCGCACGGTCGCGCCTTGACTGGGCGACGTCGTTCCGGGATGGAAGACGGGGATGCCGGCAGCCTCGCTGGCAGGCATCGCCTGGATCTTGTATTCACCGGCGTGCAGACCGGCGATGCGATAGAAACCTCGATCGTCGGTGTGCCCCACGGCGGTGATCCCCCTGCCGTCCTTCGGCGTCACCTGCACCGTGATGCCCGAGGCCGGTGTCAGATCATCCCGCCGGACCGTGCCGGTGATCGCGGCCAGCCGAGTCAGCGTGATGGTCAGGCCGTCCACCCGCTGGCCGGCCGCAAGCGCGATCGGCGTGCCGTCGCCACCTGGCCGAAGCGCGCCGTAGTAGGTCGCGAGAAAGCCGGCCTTCTCTGCGCGAAGGTCATAAAGCTCGGCCGGAAGCGCCGGGAACGCAAATCGACCGCCGGCATCGCTGCCGACGGTCGCCTTCTGCCACGCGGAGCTCATGAGCGTCAGCGTGGCGCCTTCGATGGGCACGCCGTCAGGGCCAGCGACGACGCCTGACACGCGGCCCGTCCCGCGGACATCGCGCGGAGGCGACCCAACCGCTCCCTGCTGAAAGGAAACAGGTGCAGCGGAGCCCGCCACAAGGGCCGCGACCACGATCACGCCTGGAATTCCGGGCATCGCGGGTACCTTTGTTAGGACGGCACCACGACGCAGGCGGCCGAGTCGTCCCGGTGCATCATGACGGCCAGATACCAGCCGAGCATCATCAGCCACGGCAGTTCAGGCATGTCCTGAGCAGGTGCGAGAATCGCCATCCGCCCGGTCAGCGTCAGGCGCTGGCGGGTGCTGTACGTGACCAGTGTCTCGCGATCTTTCGTGAATTCGTATTTCGAGTGCCAGAAGTTGGTGTTCGCCTGAATCGCTCGCCCGCCCGGAAGCTCGAGCGTGCCGCCGCCCGTCCACGTGTTGTTGTGGAAGACACCGATCTCTCGTTCGCTGTCGCAGGCTTTGACCGTGACGCGCGTCTTGATGAACCCCGTGCGCTTGAACGTCCAGCAGCCCAGGTCGACCGTCGCGGTGGCGAACGATCCGAAGGCGCTCCGGAATTTGAGGGATCCGACGACGTCGCTGTCGTGGCAGAGCTCGTACTCCGGGCTCAGGAGGTGCGGCCGAGTCCACTCGAGTTCGGCGCCGACAAGGGGAAGATGGGACATCGGGTAATTGGGTAATTGGGTAATTGAGTAATTGAGTAATTGGTCGCCGTGCTCGATGCGACGGGCTGGACGCTGCCCGTTGACGAGGGCACAGACAGCTCACCTGGGCGGACGTGGCGTTCCGGACGGGACCAGTGGCAACACCACATGCGACCGGCGAATCGCATCGTGGTAGATGGAATTATCGGCCGCACTCATGCGGCGGTGCTGGCCGAGCGGCTCACCGGTGTTCGGATTCACGTCGAAGCGCGGGAAGTTGCTGCTCGAGATGTCGAGACGAATGCGATGCCCCTTCTTGAAGACATTCGCAGTGGGGAACGGCTCGATCACGAACTCATACACCTCGCCCGGCTTCATCAGCTCCTGCCTCTCCGGCGACTGGCGATATCGAGCGCGGATGATGCCGTCGGTGATGTTCATGTCGAAGCCGACGGGGAAGTCTCTGCTCGGTGGATAGACGTCGACCAGCTTGGCGGTGAAGTCGGTATCCACCGCTGTTGACGACGCGAACAGCGTGATCGTGATAGGCCCGACGACCTCCACGTCCTCCTTCAGCGGTTCGGTCTGGAAGACGACAATGTCGGAGCGGCTTTTGAGCGGCAGGAACGGCGGCTTCGATCCATAGAAGCCGTTCTCCGAGCCGCCCCTCAGGCTCCTGAATTCACGCTCGCGCTGATCGAACGGCCCGCGCTTCAGCGCGCCCGAGAACGCGCCGCCAATGGTTGGAACAGGATTCTCCGGATCATATCGATACGTGGTCGGCCGAATGCCCGCCGCCGGCACGGTCGTGGCAAGGCGTCCGTCCGCATGAAAGAAGTAGCTCACGAATTTCGTTCCCGGCAATGGCCACTGGGCGGCGTCGCGCCAGTACCCGCCGTGGTAGAGCCTGCCGTTCGCGTTCTTGTGACCGTCGCCGGTGCCCATGACGAACAGCCGGACAGGCGGCCAGGTCTCGACGCTCGTGGGCTTGCCCTTCAAATAATGATCGAACCACACCAGATGAAACTCGCGCGAAAACGCCGGGATCGCGCTGTCCGGTCCGAATTCCACGTCGCCGGCGTTCGTCCGTGAGTTGCCGCCGTGGATCCACGGCCCGACGAGCAGCCGCATCGGCGCTTTCTTGGTCTTGGAGAGACCGACGTAGTTCTCGATCGTGCTGGCGGCGTAGGTGTCGTACCAGCCTCCAACATGAAGCATGGGAATGTCGGCTGTTCGGCCGTAGTACTCGCTCCAGTTGTTGCCGAGACCCTTCCAGAACTGGTCGTAGTCGCCGTGCGTCATTTGTTCCAGGAGATAGGTCTCGAATTCCGGCGACACCGACAGCGGATTGAGCCCCTTTCGAAGGGGCATGGCGGCGAACCATTTCTCGACCGGCTCGATCTCGAGTGCGGCCCGCACCGGCGGGTCGTTGGCGCCGGCTTCGTCAAATGCCCATCCGAGCTGCTGTCCAAGTTCGAACGCCCCGTGATTGCGAATCTTGACCTTCCACCCGTTCGAGAGGCCCCCGAAGTTGAGGAGCAGCGCCTTGAGGCTCGGCGGATTCAGCTTGGAGGCGTCAGCCTGCGTGTGGGCTCCGTAGGACGTGCCCCACATGCCGACCTTGCCGTCCGAATAGGGAAGTTTTGCGAGCCATTCGATCGTGTCGTACCCGTCGGTCGCGCTCGAGTCGTCGTACTTGCCGAAGGAGCCGCCGGACTTGTACCGCCCGCGCATGTCTTCTGTGACGACGACGTAGCCATGCTGCGCGAAGTACATCGCGATCACCGACAGACTGTCTTTGTTGTACGGCGTCCGCTGCAGCAGAACGGGCAACGGGTCAGAGATTGGAACACCACCGCGCCCCGGGCGATAGATATCGATCGCGAGCGTCGTGCCGTCCCGCATGGGCACCATGACGTCTCTGGCGAAGCGCACCGCGTCGTACGGGGCGGCGGTCTGCTGCGCATTTGGCGCGCGAGTGGATGCCGTGATGGCCAGCAGGACGATCGCACACGTCAGGTGCGGTCTCATGGCGGGTCCTATGTCAAGGCTTGGGTGAGCGTCGCGACGTTCGGTGCGCTATCGAGGTTTCTCACTGCCTGGATCACGGCGTCCGCCTTGGCCGGCGGCCATTTCGCGAACTCCGCGCAGCCGCGGAACTTCTCGGCGGCCTCGTCATAGCTCATCGGATTGGACGGGTGTCCCTTCGCAGAGTCCGCGCGGCCGCTGATGACCTTGCCGTTCTTCAGGTGGATCCTGAGGATGCTGGTCATCTTGTTCAGCCCAGCCTTCTCGGCGTCCGGGTCGACGTAGAAATTCACACGCTTCAAGAGATCCTGAACCTCGGGCCGCATCACGACGTGGTCGGTGAGTTCGTTCAGGCCGGCCTTGCGCTCGAGGATCAGAATGGCCATGCAGAACTCCATGCTGAACTTCGCTTGCAGCGCTGTCGTCGGACGGTGGTGGAGCAGCGCCCCCATCATGCCGCTGTTGCCGCCCATGTCGACGCGGTCGACATCGGCGGCCTTGACGTCGTGCTCCCGCACGAGACGCAGCATCTCGCCCATCGCCGGGTGCGTCAGCGACCCGGACGGGAAGGGTTTGATCGACACGCCGGGATCGGCGAACGTCCAAGGCTTTCCGAGCTTGTTCATGATCGCGGCGGGGTCGAACCCGCCGCCCGCGGCGCTGAAGAATCCGTTGGTCGCCTCGAGGATCTCGGTCGAGGCCGTCCAGCCGAGCGCGGCCAAATCGGCCGCGACGACCCCGCTCTCGGCGGCGCGTCCGGCGTGGAACGGCTTGGTCATCGATCCAAAGTTGTTCCGGATCCCTCCGGCCTGCGCGGCCGCGAGCGCCAGCGCGTAGGCGGTCTGTCGTTCGCTCAGCTGCAGAAGCTTCGCGCACGCGGCGGCGCTGCCGAACGCTCCGATCGTTCCCGTGGTGTGGAAGCCTTCGCCGTAGTGGCGAGGTGAAATCGCTTCAGCGATCTTGCATTCGACCTCGACGCCCACGTGGTAGGCGAGCGTAAGCTCTCGGCCGGAGAAGCGCCGCGCTTCGGCGAGCGCAAACGTCGGCGGCAGCACCGGCACGGTGGGATGGGTCAGGAGTCCGTAAATGCGGTCCGAGGCGACAGACAACTGAGTGTCGTCGTAATCGTCCGCATGGATGTAAATGCCGTTCGCCAGGGCGGCATAGCGAACGGGCACCTTCAGCGTGCTGCCGATGACGCTCGCCCGCACGTCTGCGCCGCCAAGAGACGCCACGTACTTGCGGACGAGCGGGCCCATGTCCGAAACCGATCCAGCGAGGGCCAAACCGAAGCCGTCGAGGATCGACTTGCGGCCGAGCGCCAGGACCTCCTGAGGAATGTCGTCATACGTCGTTTTGATGATGAAGCTGGAGACATACGTGGTGAGGCCGGGCGCGCTGGGAAACGGTCTGGCCGGTTGTGCCGGCGAACGACGTGCGAACGCGGCGCCGGCCGCTGCGGCGAGCGAACCCGCGAAGAATTCTCGCCTTTTCATGCGTGTACTCCGCGGGTCGAATCTACACCAAGAACCGCACCGCAACCAGTGCCGCGTCGGCGAACTTCGACTTGAGCGCGATCATCAGCCGCAACTACGATGCGTCTGAAGGAGAGACCCTTCAGACCATATGATCGGCTACTTCCTACAGACCTTCGCAGGCCGCTCGGCCCTTCGAAAAACCCTGCGACGGCACTTCGGCGGTGCGCCGCTCGAGGGACTGGTCACGGCGTCGCGACAGTTTCCACTGACCTCGCGCGTCGACGTGCAGACTGGTCTCGAGCAGATTTTTCGCAAGCGAACTGCTCGGCGGGTCGGGCGAGCTCGCGTCGATCCGCGGATAGGCGCCGCTACTTGGCTGCCCGCTCGGCTTCGCGCTGTTCCTCGATGAAATCCGCGATGGCCAGCCGCAGGTTGTTCTGGTTCGCGCATCGCGTCGAGCATGAGATCGCAGCTGCTGCCATCGTCCGCGCGACGACGGCCTCCCTGTCGTTCGACGGCGAAAAGCTGTCGTTCGTCGCACGAGTGTTGGACGGGGACTGATCCGATGGTTACAGTCGCGGCAGGTTGCAACACCCACTCGACTGGAGATCGGAGAACACTCATGCGATGGACCACACTCGTTGCCGCCCTGCTCACTGCCGCGAGCATTGTCAGCGCGCAGTCTCACCAGCATCAGATGCCATCGACGTCGGCCGTCGCGCTGCAGCAGGTTCGCGACGTCGAGAAAGGCGCCGCCGCGCTGGCGACACCGGAAGGCGCCCGGGCGGCAGGTTATGAACCGGCGCTCGGATGGGTTCCGATGATGGGAACCCACTGGGTCCACGGCCCGAGAATGCTTCAGGGCCGGCCGGCGGTCACGCTGGCCGAACCGTCACAGCTGATGTTCAGCCCCATGAACGGCAAGGAAACGCTCGTTGGAGTGGCCTACGCGTATTACGCGCCGGTGAAGGACGCGTCGACGCCGCCCGCGTTGTTCGACGGCACGCCGCCCTGGCACGACCATCCGGACTTGTCGCCGCCCGGCACGAATCTCCTGATGCTGCACGCGTGGTTCGTGCCGTCTCCCGACGGCCCGTTCGCCGAACTCAATCCCTTTCTTCCGTATTGGGCTGCCGGCGTGACGCCACCCGCCGTGGAACGCATGCGCGATCCTGTCATGGCGTCGCGCGTGCGCAAGGGCGCGCTCGCCCTGGCCGAAATCGTCGATCAGGCGGGGTTGTTCCCCGTGCTCGCGCGTCGTCCAGCGGTGCGACCCGTTCTCGAGGAGAGACGCGCCGCCATTCGTCAGCTGGTTCCGCAAATCGAGGCCGCCCGGCAGGCCGCCGACGGGACGCGCTGGGAGGCCCTCATCGACACGCTCGGCGAACATTGGGAGACAATGCGCGAGGCGTACCTCAAGTCCGTGCTCGATCCGGACGTCAAGGCTCGCATCACGAAGGCTATCGACGGGATGATCAAAGGCGGTCACGTTCACGAGCCGTAAAGACCTCACGCCATGGCCTCGATGTCCGGAACTCGTCGCCTGAATTGGCGAATCGCCGGTGGCGCCGCCGCGCTGCTGACGGTGCTCTTCGGCATCCAGCAGTGGCTCGCTCAGCCTCCGACGCGTCAGGATCTGGAACTCGGGACCTCGCTGCTGTTGCAGGGCATCACGTGGGGCGTGTGGCTTCTTTTGCTGCCGCTCGTGTTCCGGGTCGCCGGTTCGCATCCGCTCGAAGGCCGGCTCACGGCCGGCTGGGTGTTCCGAACCGTGCTCGAAGGCGGGGTATTCGTCGTCGCGCACAGCGTCTTAGGGGGGACGCTGCGCTGGGCGTTCGGAATCTCGATCTCGTCCGACTTGGGCGTGGTGCTCGGCAACAGCCTGTCATTCGGGTTTGCGAGCAACTGCCTCCGCTACTGCGCCGTCTTCGTGTGCTACCAGGCGGTCGTGTACCACGACGCCGTGCGCGAGCGTGACCTGCGCACGGCGCGCCTCGAGATGGATCTCGCGCGCGCGAAGCTCTCGAACGTCGAAGCCTGCCTGAGACCCCACTTTCTGTTCAATACCCTGAACGCCATTGCGGCGCTCGTGCGCGAAGATCCACGCCTCGCGGAACGGATGATCGGACAGCTGAGCGATCTGCTGAGGGCGTCGCTTTCGGGCGAGCCGTCGAAGGAAGTCCGGCTGGACGAGGAGTTGGCGTTCACGCAAAAGTATCTGGACCTCGAAGGCGTTCGCTTTCAGGATCGCCTGCGTTTCACGATCGATGCGTCGCCCGAGGCGCGTCGTGCGCTCGTGCCCTACCTGCTGCTGCAGCCGCTCGTCGAAAACGCGGTCCGGCACGGCATCGCGCCGCTCGAGGCCGGCGGCTCCATCGCGGTCGCGGCGGCCAAACAGAACGGCATGCTGCGCGTCACGATTCGCGACGATGGGGTCGGCGTGAACGGCAGCCGCATCTCTGGGGGTGCCGGCATCGGCCTTCAGAGCGTCCGGGCGCGGCTTGCGCATCTCTACGGCGACGGCCACCGTTTCGACCTTGTACCAGGCTTGCCGAAGGGCACGATCGTCAATATCGAGGTCCCCTACCGCACGACCGCGCCATGAAGACCGGCGCGGCCAGAGTGCGTACGCTGATCGTCGACGACGAGCCTCTCGCCCGCCGAAGGCTCCGGACGATGTTGGCGGACCAACCCGATCTCGAAATCGTCGGAGAGGCCGCGAACGGAACCGCGGCTGTTCAGGCGATCGTCCAGAAACGGCCCGATCTCGTCTTGCTCGACATCCAGATGCCGGGCAAGGACGGGTTCGAGGTCCTGAGGGAGATCGCCGACACCCATCAGCCGGTGGTCGTGTTCATCACGGCGCACGACGAGCACGCCATCCAGGCGTTCGACGTACAGGCCGTGGACTACGTGCTCAAGCCGCTCGTCGAGGAGCGTCTTCTTGCGGCCGTGCGGCGAGCCGTTTCACGGTTTCATGAACAGCGGCGCGGGGACCTGGCCGATGCGATGGCCCGGCTGCTGGCGCGGGTGGATCGGTCACGCCGCGACGGACGGGTCGCGATCAGGACCGAGCGCGGCGTGACGCTGATTCCGGCCGCGGACATCCACTGGGTCGAGGCGGACGGCGATCTCGTGAACATCCACACCGCGCGGGCCCGCCACGTGCTTCGGACGACGATGGCGGACATCGAAGCCAGGCTGGCGACGCCGCCGTTCACGCGCGTGCATCGTTCAGCGATCGTCAATGTCGATTGCATTCAGGAGATTCAGCCGTTGTTCAAAGGGGACTATCTCATCGTCCTGAAGAGCGGCGTCGAGATCCGCACCGGTCGTACGCATCGCGCGAACGTGCAGGCGCTGATGAAGAGCGGATTCTGAAGAGCTCTCGTCGGTACGGGGATTCTGAAGAGCGCTCGTCGGTACGACGGGTACGGCGGGTCCGCGGAACGACCTGACGCTTGTCATCTTCTTTAAGAAAGATGACGAGCGCCAGAACGCTCCAGGGACCCGTCGTACCTGCCGTACCCGTCGTACCGACATGTGCTCTTCAGAAGCCGCCGTACCGACGTGTGCTTTTCAGAATCGATCTCTTCTTGCTTTCAAGACCTCAGCCACGAGCGTGTCCCACTGGCTGCTGTCGATGCGCGGGCCCGGCTCGTCGGTGTTCATGAGATTGACGATGATGGTCTCGAGCTGAGGAATGACGGTCAGCCGCTGCCCGCCGTTGCCGCTTGCGGTGAAGGTTCCGTCGGGAATTCCGAACTCAGGACGGGCCTGGGCGTTCGTTTGAATCCACCACATGTACCCGTAGCCGCTCTTCGTCGCCAGCGAGCCCTGGTCGCCGGTTGTCGAGTAGCTGCGAACGCTCGCGTCGACCCACGATGCCGGGAGCAGCTGCGTGTCCCGCCAGCGGCCGCGGTGGAGATAGAGCAGCCCGAACCGGGCGAGATCGCGGGCGGAGATGCGGAAGGCGTACACGGGATGTTCGGACTCCCCTTCGACGCCGTACACGCCATCCGCGGCACGGTAGTCCTGCATGCCGATCGGTCGCGCGATCCGACGATCGAGCGCTTCGAAGATGTCCTCGCTGGTGGCCCGGCGGAACACCGTGCCCAGGACGTTGAAATCCCAGTTGTTGTAGTACCAGACCGTGCCGGGCGCGTGGCTGCCGCGCTTCGGACGCGCGTCGCGCATCGCGTCGATCTCGCCCGCCGCGGGGATGTACACACCCGAACGCGCCTGCAGGAGATCGATCACACGGGCTTTCCGCTCCGCCTCGGTGAGCGGAGTCGCCTGCTCGTTGATGCCCAGCTCGCCCAACGTTCGCGCGGTGTCGATCTTTCCTTCGGCGACGGCCATGCCGATGAGCGCGCTCATGAAGCTCTTGCGAACCGAGTGGGTCCAGAACGTTCGTGCGGTGTCGCCCCACGACGCGACGACCCTGCCGCGCGTGACGATCATGAAGGCCGCCGATCCGGCCGATTCGACGTTCGTCTCGAGCGCCGCGATCCGTTCGGCGGACCAGCCGAGCGCTTCGACGGACACCGCCGTCTCCCAGGAGTCACGCGGAAAGTCGTCAGCTGATTGTCTCGGGGCGCCTGTTGTCGACGACGAGCGGGGTCCCGAACAGGCGAGCCACGTAATCGCCGCGCTGCAGCTGAAGACCGCCGCTACCAATCGGAAGCCCGCGATTCTGCGAAGCAGTCGTCCGCGCAGCAGAAGTTGGGCGGCCAGATCGTCCGGCTCGTGGTCGACTGAACGGATCCGGAACTTCACGGTGCTACGAATTATCGACCCAGCTGAACGAAATTAGAACCGTCGCGCGGTGACCGGCACACGGAATGGCGCGCCTGCGTCGAATTTGGCGCGCTCGGCCGGGGACATGCGCGCCCGGGCGAGGATCACCGTGAAGCCGCCGTAGAGTTCGCCCTGGCGGACGGCCATCCAATCTGAAATCTCGGAGACCTTTACTGTGACGCTGTCGCCGAGTTTCAGACGCCCACCGAGCGGAACGTTATCGATGATCCCGTGAAACGCGCCATCGCTGAAGGCAGGTGAGGCGACCCAGACGTGTTCGGTCCCGGGACCTCCCAGGATCGCCGCCTTGATCGCGATGTAGTCGCCCCGGCCGCGCAGGGCAGGCAGCTCGGCGATGAAACCCCGAACCGAGTCGCGGGCGTCGCGAATCGCCGCGGCCATCTCCCCATCGCGATCGTCGAACGCAACGACGGCAGGCTGGCCCGAACGCTGCACCACCGAGGCGTCGTTCCCGCAGCCGACGGCCAGAAGCGCGCAGAGAAGTGAAGCAGTCTTCACGATCGAGCCTTTCACATCGACCCGACCGCAGGAATCCTCATGTTGTCGGTCCGTGGATCTTGTCGGTCGAACGCGACGCGGCCTCCAGCGCGACGAACGGCTACCTGACAATGCGCTCGCGGTCGTACCAGGGACCGGCGTGGTCACGACGATACGTCGTCGTCTTGCCGCCGGAGGACAACGTGAGGTCGTCGTTCCCGTGGACGATCTGCATCACGACGTCGGCTTGATTCGGCCGCGTCAGAACCAGCTGACTCCCCTTCACGACGTACCGCCCGACCCAGGACTTCATCGGCAGCCGAAAGAACATCCTGCCGTCGTCGGTGTATCGCTCGAATGCGGTGGTTCCCGTGTCGTGACGGTACCGCCACGCGCCGACGATCCCCGGCATGCCCGCCTCGGCCCGGCCCAGACGTTCCTTGCGAACGGTTGACCCGTCCGGACCGGTCCAGCGAAGAACGTCACCTTCGACCTCGATACGCACGGACATGTCGGCTGGCGCTTCGGCAGCGAATGGCTTCTCGGCGATCACGAGCCGACCGCCGGTGGCGCGATAGAAAGCATTGACGATGACCGTGGTCGCTTCCACGAACGTGCCGTCTGCGCGAAACTCCAGCGTGCTGCCGATGCCGCCGTTCGAGGTGGTCGCCGAGTCCCAGAGCCCGACGAGCGACGGCGTCTGAAGCCCCGGTGCGAGAAGCGCCGCCGTCAGAACGAGAACGTTTCTCATCTAGTTCAATCGCCATCCGTCATGGGTCGTAGCGTTCTCACGCTTCAATGAGCCACGTTGGCGGATCACCTCGCGAAGAGCGTCGTCCAGCGACCCGCGAACGACCAACAGCTTCACCTCCAGGACGATGCGTTGCTGTGGCGAGAGGGACGCCTGGGGGTCAACGTGCTGACATGTCAGTTCGGGATTGCTCCACACGTTGCCGGGCGGTCTCTGCCTGCCCCGACTGTGCGTGCGCAGAGCCTCCACGGGCGGCCAAAGCCGTGATGAGGGTCAGAAGGGCGACGAAGTCTTTCAGTCGCGTCATCGTCAGCGCTGTCGTTCGCAGCCGTGTTCGTGACGTCTTTGGTCTTGGTCGTCTCGCGGGATCTTCGCGGCGTCTCTCCGGCGTGCAGCCGCGTTCACTGCCGCTCTAGCGAACGACGCGAAACGCCAGCAGACGCTGCATCTTGTCTACCCCGGCAGCGGCCGTCAGTTCGATGACGTAGTCGCCGTCGGCCAGCGGGCCGAGCACGAGATCGGCGACCAGCATGATGCGGTCACCATCGGCGCGCTCCGTGAGCGCGACGGGCACTGGCAGCGCATCGCCACGGCGGCTCAGCAGCCGCGCCGTCCGCTCGCCTGGTGATTTGGCAAGAGCCCACTCGATGTGAATCCGCTCGGTCCGGCGGAACGTGTAGTCGGCGACCGGGCGCAGCGGTGATCGCGCCCCCGCTCCCGCGCGAAACACCGCCGGTTCCCCGACGAAACCTGGTGTCGGCGACGGGACAGTGATGTCGTCATCGAGCCCGGCACTACCGGCCTGAACGCGCACGCGTACACGCCAGCCCGCAGCACCTGGCGTTGCCAGCGGCACCTTCACGATCCCGGAACGCGAGCCCGGTTCAATGCGGCCCTCCGCTGAAACCGGCTTCGCACCCTCTTCGCTGGACATGACCTCGACTTTGACGGCGGCGCCATCCTTCCAGTCGCCACGTCCGAACTCCGAGCTGGCGATCTCCACGATGACGTCCAGTCCGGTCGAAGCCGCGACCGCCGTGGAGTAGACCCTGGCATCGGTGCGGATCCTCGAAAGTCGCGCCAGCTCGGCGTCAACAGGCGTGGACTCCCTGACTGGCCGGGCTGCGGCCTTGCGCATGTCTTCGGTCGGCGCCAGGTAGCCGCGGCGCGCGCTCACGTTCACGCCAGGCGCCTTGACCTTGACCTCGATGCGCCGGTACTTCCCGTCTGCGGCGGTGTTGCTCGTGTAGTACCCAAGCAGGTAATACGCAGCGAGATCGTCTGAGATCTTCCGCACGGCGCCGGTCAGGTCGTTCGTGTTGACGACGGCCCTGCCGTCGGTGTTGATGGCCAACTCCCGCAGCACCTCCAGACGCCTCGCAGAATTCGCGCGATAGGCCTCAGCAACCGCCACGGGATTCTCTCCGAGTCGCGGCGCGCGACTTGCCGGCACCTGGTCTGTCCTGAGACCGCCGACGTCCACGGGGTAAAACGAGACATTGGCCCGATTAGCCGTGGTGAGCAGGTTCATGAAGCGCTGCTCATAGTCGATGCTGGCCAGACGCATCGACTCACCGTCACACCAGGCGGCATCGGTATCCCCCGACCTGTTGGCACCGATGCCAAGCTGTCCCGTTGGCCCGACGCCGATGGTCGGAATCTGTGGCGTCCTCCCGCCGCCAGCTCCCGGTCTCGCGGGTCGCGGGCTCCATCCTTCGGAGATGAACAGGATGTTCTTCCGCTCGTCGCGCAGATCTCCGAGCCGCGCCATCAGCGACTCGAGACTGGTGGCGGTGAGGTCTTCGCGGTACGCGACGACGAGCGCCTCCCCGCCAGGGCACAGCATCAGCTTGCTCTCCGTCGGGTTGCGGGGAAAGACAGACAGCCGGTCGCGTTCGCCCCAGTCCCAGTACTTCGCCAGAGAGGACTCGAGCGTTTCCGTTCGACGCCCGAATGTGAGCGCGCCCACCGGGACCTCTGGTGTCATGACGCCAAACAGATCGGTCGGGCCGATCGTGCGGGACAGAAACGTGACGACCGGCTGCCGCGTGGAATGGGAGCCCGCCACCGTCGTGTGAAAGATGTCGAGATAGACGACGAAGACACGATTGTGTGGATCGGCAGCCTGCCGGTTGCTGTCCTCCGCGGTGTTGGGATCGCGGCGCTCGTTGTCCGGGGTGTTCGGCTCGACGCGGACGAACTCGAAGTGTTCGACCGTCTGCGGCTTGCCGTCTTCGAACACTTCGAAGTCCGCCTGGGTGAGGCCTTCGACCACCCTGTCGTCGCGACGCGGATAGGCATCGACGTTGACGAAGACGGCGCCGGCCCGAAAGACGGGTCGCTGCTGAGGAGTCTGGGCGGCGCCAGCGGAGAGCACGATACCCGCGAGCGCGGAGCTGATGATCGCGGCGGTTCGGCCGATCCGGCGAACTGGCAACAAACGTTGTCGCCGTCCCATGGAGTGTTCGACAGCCATTCTGGCAGGCAGCACCGAGGATGTCATCGAAGGCGGTGCCGGCCTCACCGAGTCCGGCCAATGGCTGCGATCGCTGAGCGCTCCTCGTCCGGCTCCGCGACGGCGGCCGCCGTGCTGCCGCCTGGCCGTCGTCCGGATCTCGGCTGTCGGATACCGGCATCCGGAGGATCGGGTGGACTCATCGGTGGTGCGCCAGGGGCTCCAGACTTGAGTCGAGCGATGATGCCCTTCAAGTACTCGAGCACGTCATCTCTGCGAATGGTCACCGGACCACCTGGCTCGGCACTCGATTCAGCGTGTAGCTGAATTCCGCTGTCCCGATCAGCGGTCTGAATTGCTCATCGACGAAAAAGAAGACGTTGTCGTCGCCCTTCAGAAGCCGGATCGCGCCTTCGGTCGGCGTCGCGTCGAGCTGATAGAGGACCGACTCCGATCCGGCGAACGGTTGCCGGAGAATCCTCCAGGTCCCTTCGCGGGCACGCTGCCGATGCAACGTGCTCTCGACCTTGTACGAGGTCGCCGCCGCGGTGGCCGGATCCTGATAGAGCGTCACGCGCCATTTCACCTTGAGGCAGCCGTCCATCTCGGGAAGCTTCATCTGGTGAGAGATTCCACGGCACGGGGTCCGGCCTTCGAACACGCCAGACACCGTCGAGCCTGTGGCATGCGGCGAAATCGTGTAGGACATGTCGGCCGCGCGAGACACCTCGCCTGGTTTCTCCGCACGCCCGGCGCGGTTCAACGTGTAGCTCCAGCCGCCAGTGCCGACCATCAGGCCGCCGTCGTCGGCAAGCAGATGAAGCAGATCACCGTGAATTTCGGCGAAAGACAGCGATCGCCGCACGCCCTCCCGCGTGAGCTGATGGCGCGTGGCGCCAGGCGCGGATCGCGCGGCCGTCACGGTCCGCCACGTCCCCTGCAGGGCGACACTCGGACCGTCCACCATCGCGTTGGGATTGGTTTTGGCAGGCACGCCGTACGTCGCGGCCAGCTTCCACGTTGGTGCGGGAGCGGGCCTCAGCGTCAGGCGCCACGTAATCGCATGGCACCGCGCGTCGGATGGTAACCCGCCGATGAACTCTCGCACCTCCCGGCCGCAAAGCGTGGTGCCGACGAATTCCTGGTCGGGTGACGGCTGATACACATCCGCTGCGGAAAGGGAGTGGCCCGCGAGGATCGTCGCCAGAACTCCGGCGAGCATTGGCGCCGCGGCGCGGGTCATGATTCAGTGTAACCTCGCCGGCTCGACGTCCTCCGCCCACAAACACCGACGAGCCTTCAGTCGCGCAACCGCGTTTTGCGGCATAAACATCAACATGAGCGCTGAGATAAGGCGTTCCAGTACATGCCTTGACACGTATATGCCATACAAGGTATATTCAAAACCATGGAAACGGCGTTCGAAATCATTGCGGAGCCAAACCGCCGGGCGATCTTGAGCCTGCTGGCATCGTCGGAGCGGTCTGTCGGCGATATCGAGCGTCAACTTCGTGTGCCGCAGCCGACCGTGTCAAAGCACCTGCGTGTGCTGCGCGAGGCTGGGTTCGTGGAATCACGAACTGACGCGCAGCGGCGCCTCTATCGACTGAGGCCGGAGCCGCTCATGGAGCTGGACGCCTGGCTCGTTCCCTTCCGGCGCTTCTGGTCGAAGCACGTCGATGCCTTGGAGAAACACTTGGACCGAATGGACAAGGTGCCATCGAGGAAAGGAAAGAAGACATGAGCAGCCGCGAGCAGTACGCACCAGGTGCCGCTTCTGGCGCTGAGGTCCGAAAAGACGGGGACAACTGGACGCTCGTTCTCGTCCGCGACCTCCGCCACTCTCCTGCCAAAGTGTGGCAGGCGATCACGGACCCCGAGCATCTCCGCGAATGGGCTCCGTTCGATGCTGACCGGAACCTCGGGACCGTCGGGACCGCAACGCTCACGACGGTTGGAGCGCCGACGCCGCAGGTCGCTGAGTCCACCGTGAAGCGGGCCGAGGCGCCGAGGCTGCTCGAGTACAGCTGGGGTGGCAATGACGTCCGGTGGGAGCTCGAACCGGTCGGCAGCGGCACGCGCCTCATGCTCTGGCACAACATCGATCGCCGCTTCATCTCGTGGGGCGCCGCGGGCTGGCACATCTGCTTCGACGTCCTCGAGCGGCTCCTCGCGGGCGACCCGATTGGACGCATCGTCGGCGGCGACGCCTTGAAGTTCGATGGCTGGCAGCGATTGACCGCCGAGTACGCAAAGCAGTTCGGCATTGAAACCCCCGGTTGGTCGCCCGACGCCCCGAAGCGTTGAAGGAGGAAGAAACCATGGAATCGACCCTGCAGAATCCGGTCTTCGTCGCCGCGAAGACCACCGCTCAAGCCAAGACCATCGTCTATTGGATCGTCACCGCGCTCTTCTGCCTGCAGATAGGCTTCACTGCCTACGCGCAACTGCTTCTGCCGCAGGTGGCGGAGGCGTTCACGCAACTCGGCTTCCCGGACTACTTCCGGGTAGAGCTCTCATGGGCCAAGTTCCTCGGCGTGGTGCTGCTGCTTGCGCCGGTACCGGCTCGGCTCAAGGAGTGGGCCTATGCCGGCTTCGCCATCACCCTCGCCTCGGCGCTTGTCGCCCACCTCTCGGTGGGCGATGGCCCGGAGGCGTGGGGCTGGGCGGCCGCCACTGGTGTGCTTTGGGGGCTCTCATACTTCTTCTGGCGCCGCCTGCAGTCCACGGCCGCGAGCGCCTGAGCGCAGCTGAATGGGTGCGAGAATTGGAGCTGCACATGAAAAGGCCCGTCCCGGTGCAATCTGCCTCTGCACTCATCGACAAGAAGATCAAGGAACTTGGGGACTGGCGCGGGAAGACGCTCGCGAAAGTGCGCGAACTCATCCGCCAGGCAGACCCTGAGATCGTCGAAGAGTGGAAGTGGAGGAAGGAGTCTTCCCCGGGGACTCCGGTGTGGTCTCACGGCGGCCTCGTCTGCACGGGAGAGACGTACAAGGACGTCGTCAAGATGACATTCTCCAAGGGAGCTACGTTGAAGGACCCGTCAGGTCTCTTCAACTCCAGCCTCGACGGGAATGTCAGGCGCGCCATCGACATCCACGAACGCGACAAGGTCGATGAGGCGGCCTTGAAGGATCTCATCCGCGCTGCAGTGGCGCTCAATCTCAAGGGCAAGAGCAAGCCGAAGCCCCGGCGAGCGAGCCGCAAGCGAATCGGCTAGTCCGTTTCCAGATCGGTGTCGCGTGTTCCGGCGCCCTCCAGCTCGCCGCTTGCCCCAAGGCAGTGTGATCGCCGCCTCCGCTGAAGCTACGGCGAGCCAAGGGGCCTGCCTAGTGCCCAGCGGGCGCGTACACGAGAGAAGTAGCGCTCGCAAGGGTCGGGCTCCGGAACACGCTCCACCGATCTGGAAAACGCTGTAGTCCGCTCGCCCCACTTCAAACGAAACGGGAGGCTACGAGTGACGTTAGCGCGACGATCCTGGTTTCCGGCCCGGTTTCAACCCTGGCGTGTCCCACGCGCCTGGAGGCAGGTAGTGGAATCGAATCAAGTACGCCTGGTCACCGCGGCCATGTTTCGCGATGGCCAGCAATTCAGCCACGGTCTTGAACCCGGACTCACGCGCGAGGTCGTGCGTGACGCGACCGACGGCTATCGGCTCAATTGAATCCACGACGACATGCCCGTCGTCCATCCGGTACCGACCACCCACCTTGACATGGGGCTGCATCCAGATGCGAATCGTGCATCGGATTCTGCCTTGTCTGATGCCCTCGCGAAGGCGCTTGGTGAACAACATCGGAATCCGTCAGTAGCGCGCCCCCGTTTTCCAGATCCACGTCGCACGTTCCTGCGCCCTCCCGCTCGCCGCTTGCCGCAAGGCAGCATGATGGGGCCTGCCTCGCGGCGCTCGCAAAGGTCGGGCGCAGGAACATGCGACGTGGATCTGGAAAACGCCCCAGCAGTTCGAAGTTTGCAGTTCCAAGGACCGTCCGTGCGAGCCGGCAATGTCTCTAAGGCGAAAGACGTTTCATGTATCGCCGCCCGGTGAAGGTATAGCCGTTGCGCTCGTAGAACCTGTGGGCCCGATCGCGCTGATTCCCGGTCGTCACGACCAGGATCCGCACGCCCCGCTCGGCGAGGATCGCTTCCGCGGCGTGAATCAACTGCCCCCCAACGCCGCGCTGCCGATGGCTCTCCGCCACGACCATCGCCATGATCTGCGCGCACCGATCGTCGCTTTCGTATAGCAGGCCGCACCGGAGACCGAGGAAGCCCACGACGGTCCCGTCGTCGCACGCCACCAGGGTCTCGTAGTCGTCGTCGCGCAGAATCGCGTCGAGCCGCGCGTCCATCTGGCCGGTCGACGTGGCGTAGCCGAGCTCGGTCACGAGCTGGGCGATCGGCTCGGCGTCCGCGAGCGCTGCTGGCCGGATGGCGACGTCGGGCATCGGCACGTCGCTCATTCTAGAGTCACTCGTCCCCTCCGGAGCTCACAGGCCGGCCGTGCTGATCTCGTGCGTCCTGGCCATCGCTACTTCCCGTTGGCCTTGAGTACGCCGCCAAATCGAGATGCGCGCTCTTCGCGGGTCATGGCGAGTGTCCAAGTCCACGCGGTGTCGTAGTCGTACAGACCTTTCAACGTCCGCCCGAACGCGACTTGCCCATCGGCGAACTCCTTGCCATACAGGTCGACGTAGAGATCGTAGAGATACAAGAACAGAAGCCGGTGCTCATCGAGGTCCTGCGGACGTGTGCGCAGGTTCAGGTTCATCCTGTGGCCAAGCTCATGAACGAGCGTGCCCTTCTTGTTGTCGGCCGAGTAGCTCGCCCGCAATCGCATCGGATCCCGAGAGCCCACGGGGACACCGGCACGGTTGAAGAGCAGGCTTGCGTTGCTCGGTCCCTCGAAGACCTGGATCTTGATGTTCTTCTGCGGGAACCTCAGCATGGTGAGGCGTTCCATCGCCTCAATGACTCGAACGCCTTCAGCCTCCCAGATCGCTCGGTACTCGGCCGCCGCCGCTTCGAACGCTGGCGTCTTGCTTTCGGGTGTGAATGTGAGCGCGACGCGAGTGCCTTGCCCCAGTGCCGGGCCGATCACCATGATCAGAGCGACCGCGAGTGCGCCGCCGAGGTCCTTCGTCAATATGGATTCCTCCAACGCTCAATGGCCTGCCAGGGCCGTCGAAGGCCGACTCCGCGCCGGGCTTGACCGCTTCGTCCTCCCGGTAGGCCGCCGAACGCCCGCGTTGAGCCGCCGCGTTCGTTCCTCAGAGCCCTCTAGGAAGATGATGACCGCGCCGTCGGCTCCAACGCGATGTTTAGGCCACACAATCAAGTACTGCTTGGCTTGGCATTCGGTCGCACTCGGGCAAGCCCAGTCGCTGCAGCCAACGCCACCACAAACGCTGGCACCCCTGTCATGATCGGCCAGATCATGAGCGCCAAGGCGAGCAAGCGCCGATTGCCGGTTCCTGCCGTTCGTGCGTGGATGTTCGCCGCGGCAGCCAGAGCAAATGCCCCAAGCGCAACAGACAGAGAGGCGTGAAGTGCTGTTCTGCGAGGCGAGTTCCGAAGTCGAAAGTGTTCGAGCCCAATGTGAATCGCAAACGCGACGGCGCAGATCAACCACGCGGCCAGCCGCCATATGAATTGCATCTCGTTCGAGGCAGACGGATTGGGGAATGCCACGCCCACCGCAAGGTACACCATGCCGAACGGTATCACTGCGCGCAGCCACTGATAATTGCCAGAAGCGTTCACGTTTGTGTGGCCTCACGTCCGCGCATCACCTGCGGCCGCAGAGCGTCAGCGGGCGGCGGCCGTCGGGTGCCTGCGCTTGGTAGGCACCCGCTGCGTTCTGTTTCGAGCAGGGGCGTTCTCGGTGTACGCCTCCCGCATCAAGCGTTCGAGATCCTTGTCCACGTCCGTCGATTTGGTCAATCGAAAGTGAATGCCGTACCCGAGCCGGCCGAACGACTCGACCCGATGCAGACATCGGTGCTCGACCCTGCGCTTCAGCCAGAGCGCGGCATCCAGCCAATCGTTGTGCACGACTGCGCCTGCAAATCGGACCCGTGCCTGGAACACGATCCGGGTCTTCTGTGCGTACACGGTCACAGGCCCGCATGCGCGCGCCAGTGCCCGCCACTGATTGAAGAGCTGCCGCACAACAAGGGACCGGTTCTTGAAATGGTCGGCCAGCCGGTAGTTGCCGCATGAGTGCCAGAGGTTGCGACTCGCAAATCGATGCCGGCATGTTGGGCATTGCCAGAGGGTCACTCGTTTCGACATCACGTGTTGTCCCTTCGGCGACGAGTGTCCCCTCATCCGTACACACTACGCGGAGCTGCGGAGCAAGGGCTTCTTGGCGTACTCACTGGGAATGGACACGATCGGTTCGTCCAGACGCGCATCGGCCCGGCGGCGGCCGACGAGGCGCACGTAACCGAGATAGCTGCCCCGGTCCGCTTCCAGGGCCTGGATCTCCGCGGCGTTGTCGGGCGCGACCACCGTCTGCCAGTCCCTCCACAATTGCCAGCCATCCGGAAGCGTGTCGGCCAGGTCGATGTCCAGGATGCCGGTCCGTTGCCAGTGCCGCCGCCACCACCCCGCCGAATGCAGGCAGCCCATGCTCGGCTCCCACCACCGTTGGAGATGGTCCGGAACGGAGCCTTCGATCTCCTGCATCAAGCCGGCCCCTGCGACACCGAGCAAGCCTCCCGGCTTCAGGAAGCGAGCCAGATAGTTCAGATACAGGTCATCCGTTCCGTAGTAGACGAACGAATCGATGCACACGACGGCGTCGAAGAATTCCGTCGCGAACGGCAGCGACCGCGCATCCGCGTGGATCGGAAACACGCCATCGGCTACGTTGGCATCCCGTACGCGCTGAAGGTTGTGCGAGGCACTAAACCATAAGTCGGTGGCCCACACCTGCACCCCGAATTCGCGGTGGAGAAAGATCGACGACATCGCCAGCCCGCAGCCGAGGTCCAACACTCGCATGTCGGACCGCAAGTCGAGGGCATCAGTGAGCCACTCGGTGAGCCACAGCGCGTTGGCTCCGCCGCTGGCGCTGGCGATGACCCATTCGGGATGGTACTTCGACGAGCGAGGGAACCGCTCAGAGACCAATCGCTCGTCTGCAGTCATGGGAGATCTCTCCGGTCTAACGACTTGCCGCTCAGCCGCGGCACGTTAGGCGCCACGCCGGTTAGCGCCAATTCTCGGCAAGAAGCGCCCGGTCCGTTCCATGTACGTTCGATAGCTGTCTCCAAAGCGAACGACCAGGTTCTCCTCTTCGGTCCGCGTTCGGATCATGAGCAGCCAACAAATCACAACACCGGTCACGAAGAGGAACCAGTTCGCCGCGATCAGAGACACGGCCACCGTGAGCAGCGCGGCCGAGTCGTATAACGGATGCCGGATCCAGGCATAGGGGCCCTGTACCACGAGCGTGTGTTGTTGCCGAGTGACAACGGTATCCGTCAGGTTCGTCCCGAGGCTGCGAAAGGTCCACACCAGCAGCCCGCACGCAATCGCGATTACGCCGACTCCTGTCCATCGCAGCCAGACGGGAAGGGACACTGAGGACCACTCCATCCAACCTGGATCGACCATCCACGCGATCAGCCCGATCCAGAACACAGCGCCCAGAGGCCGTAACGTCGCCAGAATGAACAGACCCTCCTGCCGTCGATCGAGTGTCTCGCGCGTTGCTTGTGACTTGAGCCTGTGGTAGATGCCGATGGGAAGGACCACAAGAAAGACTACAAACAGGACGGCCCGCAAGGTGTGGTCGTGGTTCATGGGCGAGCGCGATGTCAGGCCACACAATCAAGTACTGCTTGGATTGTCATTCGGTCGCACTCGGGCAAGCCCAGTCGCGGCAGCCAACGCGACCACAAACGCTGGCACCCCTGTCATGATCGGCCAGATCATGAGCGCCAAGGCGAGCAAGCGCCGGTTGCCGGTTCCTGCCGTTGTGCGTGGATGTTCGCCGCGGCAGCCAGAGCAAACGCCCCAAGTGCAACAGACACAGCGGCGTGAAGTGCTGTTCTGCGAGGCGAGTTCCGAAGTCGAAAGTGTTCGAGCCCAATGTGAATCGCAAACGCAACGGCGCACGTCAACCACGCGGCCAGCCGCCACATGAATTGCAGCTCGTTCGAGGCAGACGGATTGGGGAATGCCACGCCCACGACGAGGTACACCATGCCGAACGGTATCACTGCGCGCAGCCACTGATAATTGCCAGAAGCGTTCACGTTGTGTGGCCTCACGTCCGCGCATCACCCGCGGCCGCAGAGGTCAGCGGGCGGCCGCAGTCGGCTGCATGCGCTTGTTACGCACCCGCTGGGTACGGTCCGGGGAGAAGGTAACAGATCAGTCCGGGTACATGGGTAACACATCAGACCAGACTCGAGCCGAGGTGCTCGATGCCATGGCAGGAGAGGTTGCTCATGGACCAACGCGTGCAATTCATCGCGGATGACCAGCGCGACGTGTTCTCGGTCGCTGAGCTGGCGGACCGCTTCGGCATCAGCCGCACGACGGCCTACAAGTGGCTCGATCGGTACCCGGACAGCGGGCCGGCCGGATTGATCAATCGCTCGCAACGACCGAAGAGCTGTCCGCACCAGACGGCCGCCGATCTCGTCGCGGCGATCGTCGAGGTGCGCCGTCGGCATCCCACCTGGGGGCCCAAGAAACTGCTGCGCATTCTTACGAAGCGCCCTCCACGCTGGCCGTGGCCGGCGCGCAGCACCACGGCCGAGCTGCTGCGTCGGCAGGGGTTGGTTCGGACATCCCGCCGCCGACGCGCGCTCACACACCCCGGACGACCCCTGACGCCGATGACGGCACCGCACGCGATCTGGACCGCAGACTTCAAAGGCCAGTTTCGCACCCGCAACGGGATCTCCTGCTATCCGCTGACGATTGTCGACGGCTTCAGTCGCTACGTGCTCGCCTGCCAGGCGCTGCGCTCCACCGAAATCGCCCTGGCCAAGCCCGTGTTCCTGCGCCTCTTTCAGGAGTACGGTCTGCCGCAGCGCATTCGCACCGACAACGGCGTCCCGTTTGCGACCACCGCGCTCGGCCGGCTCTCCCCGCTGTCGGTCTGGTGGATTCGACTGGGCATTGTGCCGGAGCTCATTGAGCCCGCGCACCCGCAACAGAACGGGCGCCACGAGCGCATGCACCGCACGTTGAAAGCGGAGCCCACGCGGCCGCCCTCAGGCAATCTGCAGGCCCAGCAAGTCCGCTTCACTCACTTCCAGCACGAGTACACCGACGAGCGCCCGCACGAGGCGGTGCACCACGACACGCCCGCGTCGCACTACGTCGCGTCGGCGCGGTCCCTGCCGCGTCGATTGCCCGCGATCGAATACACCGGGCACTTTGAAGTCCGACTCGTCAGCCGCCACAGCGGCATTCGCTGGAACCACCACTGGGTCTGCGTGACGCACACCCTCGCGGGCGAGTACGTCGGGCTCGAAGAAGTTGACGACGGGTTGTGGGACGGCTACTTTGGACCGCTCAAGCTGGGCCGGATGGACGAGCGCCGGTTGCAGATCGAAGATCACGAGGGGCGCTTCGCCCGAAAGAAAGTGTTACCCATGTCCCCGGACTGATCTGTCACCCATCAACCCGGCCGTTCACTGTCCTGTCCTGCACGAGGTTCAACGGTACTGGCGAACTCGGCATCGTGCACCGTACAAGGAAAACGGGCGCGCCCACGATCGTGAGCGCGCCCGTCATTCCGAAGGTCGAAGTTCCGAGTTCGAAGTTCGACGTTGCTCTTCTATTCCCCGTCGTCGCGATACATGAAGTCCGCATCCGTGAGGTCGTCCATCTCCCGCTGCGCCTCCAGCTCCTCCGGAGACGGCGGCGGCGGTGGCGGCGGCTCGTCGGGCGGAATCGTGACGTGTTTGTACCATTCGAAGCCCGTCCCGGCCGGAATCAGCCGGCCCATCGTGACGTTCTCCTTGAGGCCCCGCAGGTAGTCCACCTTGCCCGAAATCGATGCCTCGGTGAGCACGCGCGTCGTCTCCTGGAACGACGCGGCCGAGATGAATGAGTCGGTCGAGAGCGACGCTTTCGTGATGCCGAGCAGCAGCGGCCGGCCCTTCGCCGGCAGCTGGCCGCCCTGCAGCACACGCTCGTTCTCTTCCTGGAAGCGGAACTTGTCCACCTGCTCCTCGATCAGGAACTCGGTGTCGCCCACCTCCTCGACCTTCACCCACCGCATCATCTGCCGGACGATGACCTCGATGTGCTTGTCGTTGATGCCGACGCCCTGCAGCCGGTAGACCTCCTGGATCTCGTTCACGAGATAGGCGTGCAGCTCCTTCTCGCCGAGGACCGCCAGGATGTCGTGCGGGTTGCGCGGACCGTCCATGAGCGGCTCGCCAGCACGCACGCGGTCGCCGTCCTGGACGTTGACGTGGACGCCGCGCGGCAGCGAGTACTCACGCGCCGCCGTGCTCTCGTCGGGCACGACCTCGATCTTGCGCATGCCCTTGACGATGCCGAGGTGGCGGACCGTGCCGTCGATCTCCGAGATGACCGCCGTCTCCCGCGGCTTGCGCGCCTCGAACAGCTCGACCACGCGCGGCAGACCGCCCGTGATGTCCTTGGTCTTGGTCGTCTCGCGCGGGATCTTCGCGAGCACGTCGCCCGAGACCACCTGTTCGCTGTTCCCGACCATCAAGTGGGCGTTGGACGGCATGTGGTACTTGTGCAGGATCTTGCCGTCGGCCCCCACGATCTCGATCGCCGGCTGCTTCTTCTCATCCGGCGAGTCGACGATGATGAGCCGCGAGAGGCCCGTCACCTCGTCCACGTCTTCGTGGACCGTCACCTTGTCGATGATGTCCTTGAAACGGACCGATCCGGTCGCCTCGGTGAGAATCGAGAACGTGTAGGGATCCCATTCGACCAGGACCTGACCCTTCTCGACCTGCTGGCCGTCACGCACCTTGAGGTGCGCGCCGTAGACGACGGCGTAGCGCTCGCGCACGACACCCTTCTCGTCGAGGATGTTGATCGAGCCCGTTCGGTTCATGACGATGAGCGACTTGCCGCCGCCGCCAGCGCCTCCCTTGCCTTCGCGGCCTTCGACGGCCACCAGGCCTTCGTACCGGACCTTGCCCTTGTGACGCGTCTCGAGCGTGGACTGCTCGGACACGCGCGACGCCGTGCCGCCGATGTGGAACGTCCGCATCGTGAGCTGCGTGCCGGGCTCGCCGATCGACTGCGCGGCGATGACGCCCACGGCCAGCCCAAGCTCGACCAGCCGCCCGGTCGCGAGGTCGCGGCCGTAGCACTTCGCGCACACGCCGCGGCGCGAGGCGCACGTGAGCACCGACCGGATCTTCACCCGCTCGATGCCGGCGTCCTCGACCGCGTCGGCCAGCACTTCGTCGATCTCGCCGGCCGCCGCGACGATCGGGTCGCCCGACGCCGGGTCGTTGATGTCCTCGAGCGCGACCCGTCCGATGATGCGGTCGCTCAGACGCTCGACGATCTCACCGCCGGAGTCGACGATGGCGCGCGCTTCGATGCCGTCGAGCGTGCCGCAGTCGATCTCCGAGATGATGACGTCCTGCGCGACGTCCACGAGACGGCGCGTGAGGTAGCCCGAGTCGGCCGTCTTGAGCGCCGTGTCGGCCAGACCCTTGCGGGCACCGTGCGTGGAGATGAAGTACTGCAGCACGGTGAGGCCTTCGCGGAAGTTGGACGTGATCGGCGTTTCAATGATTTCGCCCGACGGCTTGGCCATCAGGCCACGCATGCCCGCCAGCTGGCGGATCTGCTGCTTGCTGCCGCGCGCGCCGGAGTCGGCCATGATGTAGACCGGATTGAAGCTCCGGCCCGACTTGTCGAGGCCCTCCATCTCGCCGAACATCTCGTCGGCGATCTTTTCGGTGACCTCCGACCAGATGGCGATGACCTTGTTGTAGCGCTCGCCGTTGGTGATGGCGCCGTCCTGGTACTGCCCTTCGACCTTGATCACTTCGTCGCGCGCCTGCTGGACGAACTCGACTTTCTTCTCCGGAATGATCAGGTCGTCGATGCCGATCGAGAGTCCCGACCGCGTCGCGTACGTGAAGCCGAGGTGCTTCAGGCTGTCCAGCATCTCGACCGTACGTTCCAGCCCGTGCCGCAGGTAGCAGTAGCGGACGGCCTGCTGCAGGCCCTTCTTCTTCAACAGGCCGTTCAGAAACGGCATTTCCTTCGGCAGCGCGTTGTTGAAGATCACGCGGCCGACGGTGGTGTTGATGATGCGGCTCTCGACCTGCTGTTCGACGGCTTCGCCGATGTCCTGCGAGTCGCGTGACGCCGCGAGATCCATCAGGCGGCCCGTGTACCGCAGCCGGATCGGCGACAGCGTCTCGACTTCGCCCGCCTCCAGCGCGAGCAGCACGTCGTCGATCGACGCGAACGCGCGGCCTTCGCCCTTGGCCCCGGTCTTCGACTTGGTCAGGTAGTAACAGCCGAGCACGATGTCCTGCGACGGAATCGCGATGGGCTGGCCCGACGCCGGCGAGAGGATGTTGTTCGACGACATCATCAGCACGGACGCCTCGATCTGCGCCTCCGGCGAGAGCGGAATGTGCACCGCCATCTGGTCGCCGTCGAAGTCCGCGTTGAACGCCGTGCAGACGAGCGGATGAATCCGGATCGCCTTGCCCTCGACGAGCACCGGCTCGAACGCCTGGATGCCCAGGCGGTGGAGCGTCGGCGCGCGGTTGAGCAGCACCGGATGCTCGCGGATGACCTCCTCGAGGATGTCCCACACCTCGCCGCGCTGCTGCTCGACCATCTCCTTGGCCTGCTTGATGGTCGACACGAGCCCGCGCTCTTCGAGCTTGTTGTAGATGAACGGCTTGAACAGCTCGAGCGCCATCTTCTTCGGCAGCCCGCACTGGTGCAGCTTCAGCTCGGGTCCGACGACGATGACCGAGCGGCCGGAGTAGTCCACGCGCTTGCCGAGCAGGTTCTGGCGGAACCGGCCCTGTTTGCCTTTGAGCGTGTCCGACAGCGACTTCAGCGGCCGGTTGTTGGCGCCGCGCAGCACGCGGCCGCGCCGCCCGTTGTCGAAGAGCGCGTCCACCGCTTCCTGAAGCATGCGCTTCTCGTTGCGGATGATGACGTCCGGCGCCTTCAGCTCGATGAGCTTCTTCAACCGGTTGTTGCGGTTGATGACGCGGCGGTACAGATCGTTCAGGTCCGACGTCGCGAACCGGCCGCCGTCGAGCGGCACCAGCGGACGCAGCTCAGGCGGAATGACCGGGACGACATCCAGGATCATCCACTCCGGCTTGTTGTTCGACCGGCGGAACGCATCGACGACCTTCAGGCGCTTCGCGAACTTGAGCTTCTTCTGGGCCGACGTCTCGTTGCGCATCTTCTCGCGCAGCTCTTCGGCGAGCCGCTCGACGTGCACGCGCCGCAGCATTTCCTTGATGGCCTCGGCGCCCATCTGCGCCTTGAACCGCACACCCCACCGCTCGCGCTCCTGGCGGAACTGCTCCTCGGTGAGGAGCTGCTTTTCCTTCAGATCCGAGTCGCCCGGATCGATCACGACGTACGCCTCGAAGTACAGGATCCGTTCGAGGTCGCGGAGCGACAAGTCGAGCAGATGGCCGATGCGGCTCGGCAGCCCCTTGAAGAACCACACGTGGCTCACCGGCGTCGCCAGCGCGATGTGGCCCAGCCGCTCGCGGCGGACCTTGGCCTGCGTGACCTCGACGCCGCACTTGTCGCAGATCACGCCCCGGTGCTTCATGCGCTTGTACTTGCCGCAGAGGCACTCCCAGTCGGTGACCGGCCCGAAGATCTTCGCGCAGAAGAGGCCGTCACGCTCCGGCTTGAACGTCCGGTAGTTGATCGTCTCCGGCTTGGTGACTTCCCCGTGCGACCACTGAAGGATGCGCTCGGGCGACGCGAGACTGATGCGAATCGCGTCGAAGTCGGCCGTGAGCTGACCTTTGTCGTGCAAGTTTGGTCGCATTAGACCTTTACTCCTTCCAGCGTCGACGGGACCGTCACCGCTTCTTCCACGGGCGGCGTCTCGGCCGGCGGCCGCGCCTTGGTCTTCATCAACTCGACGTCAAGACACAGCGCCTGAAGCTCGCGAATGAGCACGTTGAACGACTCCGGCAAACCGGGCTGGAACGAGGCGTCGCCCTTGACGATCGCTTCGTAGATCTTCGCCCGGCCCGTGACGTCGTCGGACTTGGCCGTCAGCAGCTCCTGGAGGATGTGCGCCGCGCCGTACGCCTCGAGCGCCCAGACCTCCATCTCGCCGAATCGCTGGCCGCCGAACTGCGCCTTGCCGCCGAGCGGCTGCTGGGTGATGAGCGAGTACGGGCCGATCGAGCGCGCGTGGATCTTGTCGTCGACCAGGTGCGACAGCTTCAGCATGTAGATGTAGCCGACCGTCACGTCCTGCTCGAACTTGTCGCCCGACATCCCGTCGTAGAGCTGGGTCTTCCCGCCTTTCGGCAGCCCGGCTTCCTCGAGCCACTTCTTGATCTCCGCCTCGGTGGCGCCGTCGAACACGGGCGTCGCGAAGTAGAGACCGAGCGCGTGCGCGGCCCAGCCGAGATGGGTCTCGAGGATCTGGCCGACGTTCATCCGCGACGGCACGCCGAGCGGGTTCAGCACGATCTCGACCGGCGTCCCGTCCGGCAGATACGGCATGTCCTCTTCGGGCAGGATGCGCGCGATGACGCCCTTGTTGCCGTGCCGGCCGGCCATCTTGTCGCCGACCGAGAGCTTCCGCTTCATCGCGACGTACACCTTGACGAGCTTGATGACGCCCGGAGGCAGCTCGTCGCCGCGTCGGATCTTCTCTTTCTTCTCCTCGAACTCGCGCTGGATGACATCGACGCGCTGCGCCGTCCGATCCTCCATGGTGCGCAGCTCGTCTTCGAAGCCGAGGTCGTCGGTCTCGATCCGCGCGCGCACGAGGGTCGTGAACGGGACTTCCGCCATGGCCTCGTCGGTGAGCACGCTGCCCTTGCGGATCACGCGCTCGCGGCCGTCGGCGTCGAACAGATCGGTCCGCAGCGTGCGCCCGTTGAGCAGCTGGACGAGCCGCTTCTTGGTCTCCTCGTGGAGAATCCGGATCTCGTCCTGCAGGTTCTTTTCCATCAGCTCGAGCTCGTCCTGCTCGATCTGCTTGGCGCGGTCGTCCTTCTCGATCCCCTTGCGGGAGAAGATGCGGACGCCGACGACGATCCCCTCGATGCCCGGCGGACAGGTGAGCGACGCGTCTTTCACGTCGCCGGCCTTCTCCCCGAAGATCGCGCGGAGCAGCTTCTCTTCCGGCGTGAGCTGGGTTTCGCCTTTCGGCGTCACCTTGCCCACGAGGATGTCGCCCGGCTTGACGTAGGCCCCGATCCTGATGATGCCGCTTTCGTCGAGGTCGCGGAGGTAGGTCTCCGAGACGTTCGGGATATCGCGGGTGATCTCTTCCGGCCCGAGCTTCGTGTCGCGCGCCTCGATCTCGAACTCCTCGATGTGGATCGACGTGTAGTAGTCGTCCTTCACGAGCCGCTCGCTCACGAGGATCGCATCCTCGAAGTTGTAGCCGCGCCACGGCATGAACGCGACCAGCACGTTCCGACCGAGCGCGAGCTCGCCCAGCTCCGTGCACGGCCCGTCGCCGAGCACCTGCCCCTTCGTGACGCGCTGGCCGACGCGCACGATCGGCCGCTGGTTGATGCACGTGTTCTGGTTCGAGCGCTTGAACTTCGTCAGGCTGTAGATGTCGGCGCCCATTTCGCGCGAGAGCCCTTCGGTATCGCTGCCCTCGACGCGCACGACCAGACGCTTGCTGTCCACGTAGTCGACCGTGCCCGACCGCCGCGCGACGACCACCGCGCCCGAGTCGCGCGCGGTGATGTACTCCATGCCGGTGCCGATGAACGGTGACCGGGCCTGGAGCAGCGGGACGGCCTGGCGCTGCATGTTCGATCCCATCAGCGCGCGGTTCGCGTCGTCGTTCTCGAGGAACGGGATGAGCGACGCGGCGACGGAGACGAGCTGCTTCGGCGAGACGTCGATGTAATCGACCTTCTCACGCGGCGACAGGATGAAGTCGCCCGCCTGCCGCGCGTTGACGCGCTCGCCCGTCAGGTAGCCGTCCTCGTCGATCTCGACGTTGGCCTGCGCGATGATGTACTGGTCTTCCTCCCACGCGGACAGATAGAAGCAGTAGGGCTCGAACTCCACGCCCTTCTTCTTCGATCGGCCATCCGCGCCGATGATCTCGTCGGCGTCCACGACGTCGCCCGCCTTGTACTTCGGATTTCCGCCGGCGTTCGTGATGAGGACGAAGTCCTCGACATGCCCGTCCTTGACCTTGCGGTACGGCGACTCGATGAAGCCGAAGTCGTTGATCCGCGCGTAGGACGAGAGCGACGAGATGAGCCCGATGTTCGGGCCTTCCGGCGTCTCAATCGGGCAGATCCGTCCGTAGTGCGTCGGGTGCACGTCGCGGACTTCGAACCCCGCGCGCTCGCGCGAGAGACCGCCGGGCCCGAGCGCCGAGAGCCGCCGCTTGTGCGTGACCTCGGAGAGCGGGTTCGTCTGGTCCATGAACTGCGAGAGCTGCGACGACCCGAAGAACTCGCGAATCGCGGCCATGACCGGCTTCGCGTTGATCAGGTCGTGGGGCATGGCCGTCGCCATTTCCTGGTAGACCGACATCTTTTCCTTGATCGCGCGCTCCATCCGGACCAGCCCGATGCGGAACTGGTTCTCGAGGAGCTCGCCGACCGACCGGACGCGGCGGTTGCCGAGGTGGTCGATGTCGTCGATGAGCGTCGGGTTCTTCCGCAGCTTCAGCAGGTACCGGATGACCTCGTAGAAGTCGGCCGGATGCAGCACCTTCTCGTCGAGCGGCGTGTTGAGCTTCAGCTTGGTGTTGAGCTTCAGCCGGCCGACGCGCGAGAAGTCGTACTTCTGCGGGTTGAAGAACATGTTCTCGAAGAGCGTCCGCGAGCTGTCGAGCGTCGGCGGATCGCCCGGCCGCAAACGGCGGTAGATCTCGATCAGCGCCTCTTCGTGCTTCTGGATCGGATCCTTCTTGAGCGTCTGCGACAGCACCGGACCGACCTCATCCTTTTCGGGGAAGAAGATCTCGATGCCCTCGACGTTCTTCTCCTGCGCCATGGCGATGACGCGCTCGGAGAGCTCCTCATTGGCCTCGAGGATGACTTCGCCCGTGGACGGATCGATGACGTCCGACGCCGCGAACGCGCCCTCACGCTCGTTGTCGACGAGCTCGATCGACTCGACGCCGGCCTTCTTCAGCGCCTCGACCTGATCGCGCCGGATCTTCTTGCCCGCGTGGAGCGCCAGCTCCGAGCCGGGAATCGGGAACTCGGCCGAAGAACGGCGTCCGATCAGCGAGTCGGCCACCTTCCAGGCGACGCGGCCGCTCTTCAGCGACAGCTCGTCGATCGTGTAGAACGTGCGCAGGATCTCGTGCGCGCCGCGCAGCCCGAGCGCCCGCAGGAACACGCTCGCCAGAAACTTGCGCTTCCGGTCGATCCGCACGTACAGCAGGTTCTTCGTGTCGTACTCGAACTCCACCCACGAGCCGCGGTACGGAATGATCTGCGCCACGTAGAGCGTCTTGTCTTCCGTGTGGAAGAACGCGCCCGGCGACCGGTGCAGCTGGCTGACGATGACCCGCTCGGTGCCGTTGATGATGAAGGTGCCGTGGTCACCCATGAGCGGGATGTCGCCGAAGTAGACCTCCTGCTCCTTGATGTCGCGGATCGTCTTCACCCCGGTCTCGGGATCCTTGTTCCAGACGACGAGCCGGATCGTGACCTTGAGCGGCACGGCGAACGTCATGCCGCGCTCCTGGCACTCCTCGACGTCGTACTTGAGCTTCATCGAGACGGTCGTGCCGCAGAGATCGCACACGTCGCCGCGCGCTTCGTTGGCCCGGCCGCACGACGGACAGATCACCGCGCCCTCGCCGTACGGATCGGCGACGAGCGTGGTGCCGCAGCTCTCGCACTTCTTGCGCAGGTGCTCGAGGCCGGTCAGCCGGCCGCACTTGCACTCCCAGTTGCCGATCGAATACTCGATGAACTCGAGCGACGAGTTCTCGCGGAAGTCGCTGATCGGAAAGACCGATTTGAACACCGACTGCAGCCCGACGTCCTCGCGCTCGGAGGGCAGCCGGTTCATCTGCAGGAATCGCTCGTATGATTTTTTCTGGATCTCGATCAGGTTCGGGATCGGGATCGTCGTCTTGATCTTCGAGAAATCGATGCGTTCGCGGTAGACGTTTTTGGGCAGGCTGTACATTAAGAAACCTCTGAAAAACGCATGCCAACTTCGAACGTCGACCTTTGAACTTCGAACACAGGAACACACTGGCGCTGGCCATCTGTTTTTTCATTCAAGAAAAAGATGACCTGAGTCAGCGCGTTCCTCCGTTCGAAGTTCAAAGGTCGACGTTCGAAGTTAACTGCCTCACGCCGCCACGTCGCGGCGCACCCGCCAGACTGACTGGCGCGCCGCCATGGCGGCGCGTCATGGACACGAACGGCGCCGGAGCGCCGCGGGGCCGAGGTTACTTGACCTCGACCTTGGCGCCGGCCTCTTCGAACTTCTTCTTGATCGCGGCCGCTTCGTCCTTCGTCACGCCTTCTTTGATCGGCTTGGGCGCCGACTCGACCAGGTCTTTGGCTTCCTTGAGGCCAAGGCTGGTGACCTCGCGGACGGCCTTGATGACGTTGATCTTGTTGCTGCCGATGTCGGTCAGCGTCACGGTGAACTCGGTCTTCTCCTCGGCCGCCGCGGCCGGACCGCCGCCGCCGGCCATCATGCCGGGCATCGCCATCGGCATCGCGGCCGCGGCCGACACGCCGAGCTCGGATTCGAGGGCCTTGACGAGCTGAGACAGCTCGAGGACCGAAATTCCCTTGATGTAATCCACCACCTGCTGCTGCGTCACGTCGGCCATGGTTCTCTCCTGAAAGACTCTCTAACTTCGAACTTAGAACTTAGAACTTCAGAACTCAGAACACTGGAACTCAGATACTGGCCATCTTCCTCATTGATTGAACGACGCGCGCGAAGCGCGCCACCGCCGTTCTCAGTTCTGAGTTCTCAGTTCTAAGTTGTCTCCGCTTCAGACTTCTTCCTCTCCGCCGCCGCCAGCACGTTCATCAGATCCCGCGGCACGGCGGACAACACCGTCACGAGCTGCTGCATCGGCGCCTGGAGCACGAAGAGCAGCTTCGCGTAGAGCTCGGGCTTGCCTGGCAGGCTCGCCAAATCGTTCACGGCCGCCGGCGTCACCTCGCGGCCCTGCACGATGGCCGCCTTGATGCTCATCTTCGGCGTCGCCTTCACGAAGGTCGTCAGCGCCTTCACCATCGCGACCGGATCCTGGCCCGTGTAGACGACGGCGGTCGTCCCTTCGAAGTGCGCCGTGAACGGCTCAAAGGACGTGCCGGTCGCGGCCCGTTTGGCGAGCGTGTTCTTGACGACCTTGTAGGATGCGCCCGCGGCGCGGATCTGCCGGCGCAGCTCCGTCACCTGCGGCACCGTGACGCCCCGGTAGTCGACCAGCACCGCGGTCTCGGCGTCCCGGAACGCCGCGGTGAGGTCGTTCAGCTCGGTTTCTTTTTCCGCTCTCGATACAGCCATATGTTTCTGCTTGTCTACGGGGTTAGTCCCGGCTTACGCCAATCGGGGACAGACCCCTTTAATGCTTCACCAGCTCGTCCACGTGCGACGTGTCGATGTCCACGCCCGGGCCCATCGTCGACGACATCGTGACGCTCTTCAGGTACTTGCCTTTGGCCGTGGACGGCTTCGCCTTGACGATGTTCTCCATGAGCGCGTGCGCGTTGGCGATCAGGCGCTCCTTGTCGAACGAGATTTTGCCGATCGGCGCGTGCACGATGCCCGCCTTGTCGACGCGGAACTCGACCTTGCCGGCCTTGATCTCCTGAACCGCCTTCGTGACCTCGAGCGTCACGGTGCCGGTCTTCGGGTTGGGCATCAGGCCGCGCGGGCCGAGCACCTTCCCGAGCTTGCCGACCGCGCGCATCATGTCGGGCGTCGCGACGACCGCGTCGAAATCCATCCAGCCGCCCATGATGCGGTCGACGAGCTCCTCGCCGCCCGTCTCGTCGGCGCCGGCCTCTTTCGCTTCACGCTGCTTTTCGGCGTTGGCGATGACGAGCACCTTTTTGGACTTGCCGAGCCCGTGCGGCAGCACGACGGTGCCGCGAACCATCTGATCCGAATGTTTCGGATCGACGCCGAGGCGGACGGCCAACTCAACCGTCTCGTCGAACTTCGTGTACTTGACCTTCTGCACCAGCGGCACGGCCTCTTCGATCGAGTGCATCTTTGCCGGGACCTGCTGGCGCGCCGCCTCGTATTTCTTTCCTCGGGTTTTCATCGCTACTCCGCTGTCCCTCTCTCCCGGCCGCTATCTGACCTCACCGTTGCGGGGACAGGGCTACAGGGCGACCCCTGTCCCCTTCTCTCCGCGCATCTCACTCAATCACATCCAGTCCCATCGACCGCGCCGTGCCGCGCACCGACTGCATCGCCGAGTCGAGCGAATCGGTGTTCAGATCGGGCAGCTTCAGCTTGGCGATCTCGGCCACCTGCTTGGCCGTGACGGTGCCGACCTTCGTCTTGTTCGGCTCGCCCGAGCCCTTCGCGATGTTGGCGGCGCGCTTGAGCAGCACCGCGGCTGGCGGCGTCTTCGTGATGAACGAGTACGACCGGTCCGAATAGACCGTCACGACGACCGGGATGATCAGCCCGTCGTCTTTCGCGGTCTTCGCGTTGAAGTTCTTGCAGAAGTCCATGATGTTCAGGCCGTGCGGGCCGAGCGCGGTCCCGACGGGCGGGGCCGGCGTGGCCTTCCCCGCGGCAATCTGCAGCTTCACTTGCGCATTGATCTTTTTCGCCATTCGAGTTCGTGTCTCAGTCGGCCCAAGGCCCTGCAGGCTCAGAGCTTCTCCACCTGCAGGAAATCCAATTCCACCGGCGTCGCGCGGCCGAAAATCGTGACCATGACCTTCAGCGTGTTGCGATCCGGGTTCACGTCGTCGACGACGCCGTTGAAGCTGGCGAACGGGCCCTCGTTGATCCGGACCTGATCGCCGCGCTCGAACGTGTACTTCGGCTTCGGCTTCTCGGCGGCGACCGTCACCTGGTGCAGGATCTGATCGACTTCTTCGCGCGAGAGCGGCGAGGGCTTCGGGCCCGCGCCGACGAACCCCGTCACCTTCGGCGTGTTCTTCACGACGTGCCACGCGTGGTCGGACATGTGCATCTCGACCAGGATGTAGCCCGGGAAGAACCGCCGCGAACTCTTCACTTCCCGCCCGCCGCGCTTCTCGACGATGTCCTCGGTCGGGATCAGGATTTCCCCGATCTCGTCCACGAGGCCGTACGCCTGCACGCGCTGCTCGAGCGACTCCTTCACCTTGTTCTCGAACCCCGAGTAGGTGTGGATGATGTACCAGTGCTTCGTGCGGTCGTCGGTCATCGTCGACACGCTCAGGCTCCGACTCGCGCATAGATCCACTCGACCAGCCTCGTCAGCGCAATGTCCACGCCGTAGAGGTAAACGCCGAACAGGAGCGACGTCAGGATGACGACCACGGTCGTCGCCCAGACCTCACGCCGGGTCGGCCAGGTCACGCGTCCCAGCTCGCTGCGCACGTCGCTGAGGAACCGCCGCGCCCGGTTGAACCAGCCGGCCACCTGCTCGGGCGACTCCTTGAGGTTGTCCAACATCGCTGCCTTCATCTTTTTTTACTCGCGCGCGGGGCCCCACGTCTTTCTTATTTCTTAGTTGGCAGGCCAGGAGGGACTCGAACCCCCAGCCCTCGGTTTTGGAGACCGATGCTCTGCCAGTTGAGCTACTGGCCTGTGTCACTGGATTCTCATTTACTTTCCTTGTGCGCCGTGTGCTTGCGGCAGTACCGGCAGAACTTGCTGAACTCGAGCCGCTCGGAGCTCTTCCGCCGGTTCTTCGTCGTGCTGTAGTTCCGCCGCTTGCACTCGGTACACGCCAGGGTCACGATTTCGCGCATGGCCGTGTCACTCCACGATGTCTGAGATCGTGCCCGCGCCGACGGTCCGGCCGCCTTCGCGAATCGCGAACCGGCTGCCCTTTTCAATCGCGACCGGCACCTGGAGCTCGGCCGAAATCGCGGTGTTGTCGCCGGGCATCACCATCTCGACGCCCTCGGGCAGATGGAGCGAGCCCGTCACGTCCGTCGTCCGGATGTAGAACTGCGGACGATAGCCGTTGAAGAACGGCGTGTGGCGGCCCCCCTCTTCCTTCGAGAGGATGTACACCTCGGCCTTGAACTTCGTGTGCGGCGTGATGGAGCCCGGCTTGGCGAGCACCTGGCCGCGCTCGACGTCGTCTTTCTCGACGCCGCGGAGCAGCACGCCGATGTTGTCGCCGGCCACGCCCTCGTCGAGCAGCTTGCGGAACATCTCGACGCCGGTGACGACCTTCTTCTCGGTGGCCTTGAACCCGACGATCTCGATTTCCTCGCTGACCTTCACCTTGCCGCGCTCGACGCGGCCCGTGACGACGGTGCCGCGGCCGGAGATTGAGAACACATCCTCGATCGGCATGAGGAACGGCTTGTCCACCTCGCGCAGCGGCAGCGGGATGTAGGTGTCGACCGCCTCCATCAGCTTGAGCACGCCGTCGACGCCGGATTGCTCGCCCTGCAGCGCCTTGAGCGCCGAGACACGGACCACTGGCAGGTCGTCGCCAGGGAACCCGTAGCTCTTGAGCAGGTCGCGCACTTCGAGCTCGACCAGATCGAGCAGCTCGGGATCATCGACCGCGTCCACCTTGTTCAGGGCGACCACGATGAAGGGCACGTTGACCTGTTTGGCGAGCAGCACGTGCTCACGCGTCTGCGGCATCGGGCCGTCGACCGCGCTCACGACGAGGATGGCGCCGTCCATCTGCGCCGCGCCCGTGATCATGTTCTTGATGTAGTCGGCGTGACCGGGGCAGTCCACGTGCGCGTAATGCCGGTTCGATGTGCTGTACTCGACATGACTCGTCGCGATCGTGAGGATCTTGGTGTCGTCGCGGCGGCCCTGCGACTCGGACGCCTTGGCGACCTCGTCGTACGGCACGAACTTGGCCCAGCCCTTGTCGGCGGCAACTTTGGTCAGCGCCGCCGTCAACGTGGTCTTGCCATGGTCGATGTGGCCGATGGTGCCGACATTCACGTGCGGCTTTGAACGATCGAACTTCTCCTTCGCCATTGCTGTCTGTCCCTCGTGAGAAAGGCTTCCCTGAGTTGGTCTTCTCGTCGTTGCTCGCGGGGCCCCACCCCCGCTCGCCCGGGCTGCGGCGCTCGCAGACTCGCTCTCCTCGCCCGGACCATCTATTACTGGAGCCGATGACCGGGATCGAACCGGTGACCTCGTCCTTACCAAGGACGCGCTCTGCCAACTGAGCTACATCGGCCCGCCTTCGCTAGGCGCTCGCTTCGCGAGCAGCTTCGGCGAGGCAGGCTCCCCCTCCTATGCCCCTCGGTTCGCGAGCAGCTTCGGCGAGGCAGGCTCCCCGTCCTCTAGCGCTCGCTTCGCGGGCAGCTACGGCGAGGCAGGCTCCCGTCCTATAGCGCTCGCTTCGCGAGTCCGGTTCCAGCAAGCCGTAGACACATCACACGAACCCTGCGCGTCTCCCGGACACGAGCCTGCCGAGACCTGGCCGTGAGCGCAGCGAACGCCTGGCGAAGTCTGTCCGCCTTCGCGCTTTCGGCGCTACGGCGAGACATCACGCCGAAGCTCGCCTGGATTGCATGCGAGCGGAGGCGGATGGAGCGGGAGACGGGGATCGAACCCGCGACCAACAGCTTGGAAGGCTGTGACTCTACCACTGAGTTACTCCCGCCTTCGCGCCGCCCCGCTGCGCCACTGCCGCGCTTCGGCGGGGCAAGCCCGCTTCTATGTCGTCTCGCCCGCGGCGCCACCGCCGCGCTTCGGCGGGGCAAGCCCGCTCATCTCTAACCCGCTCGCGTCTTGTCCACCGCAGCGCGAAGCGCGAAGGTGGACGCTCGCACCATCTGCATCGACGGCCCGTCGTTGGCTTGCCCAGCCGAACCTGCGAGCGCAGCGAGCGCTCAGCGAAGGCTTGGCTTGCCCAGCCGAACCTGCGAGCGCAGCGAGCGCTCAGCGAAGGCTTGGCTTGCCCAGCCGAACCTGCGAGCGCAGCGAGCGCTCAGCGAAGGCTTGGCTTGCCCAGCCGAAGCTCGCGAGGCGAGCGAAGGCTGGTGGCGAGGGGAGGATTCGAACCTCCGAAGCCGCTAGGGCGACAGATTTACAGTCTGCTGCGTTTGACCGCTTCGCTACCTCGCCAGTCTCCAACGCCGAACGACGCTCCCCCATTCGGCTCCCCAGTCCAGCTTTCCGTGCAAGGAGCGCAACCGAATCCGCCATCTGCTTGGAACGTTTTGGGTTCCTGCGACGTGCGCGAGTGGGGCGCGGCCCGGATATTGGAGCTGGCGAAGGGATTTGAACCCCCGACCGGCTGATTACAAATCAGCTGCTCTACCAGGCTGAGCTACGCCAGCCGGAACAAAACGGAAATGATAGCACGCTCCGTGCCAGGTGGGCAACGGCCTCAATCGCGCTTTCCCTTGGCATTTCCACGATTCCGGTATGGGTTCTCCGGGCTCTCCGCGGCGCGCGCCCCAAGGCGGCGCTGCCGGGCCGCCTCGAATAGCGCCACACCGGCGGAAACCGAGACGTTCAGGCTCGAGACGTCCCCCGCCATTGGAATCGACACGAGCCGATCGCAGGTTTCCCGCACGAGCCGGCGCAGGCCTGTGCTTTCAGCCCCCACCACGAACGCCGTCGGCAGGCGGTAGTCCACTGCATCGTACGCGTCGGCGGCCCCGGCGTCGAGCCCGATGGTCCAGACGTTCAACGCCTTCAGGTCGTCGATAGCCCGCGCGATGTTCACGACGGTCGCGATGCGTACGTGGGTCACGGCACCGGCCGATGCTTTGGCTGTGGCGCCGTCGAGCGGCGCGGCATGACGCGCCTGGCGGATCACGCCGTGCGCGCCGGCCGCGTCAGCCGACCTGATGATGGCCCCGACGTTCTGCGGATCTTCGACGCTGTCGAGCACGACGAGAAGCGGCGGACCAGACGCTTCGGCCACCAACTCTTGGATGGTGTACGCCGGCAAAGGATTCAGATCGGCGGCCACGCCCTGATGGACCCCGCCGCGCGTGAGCCTGTCGAGCGCGCGGCGATCGACCGTGTCGATGGGGATCCGGAGCTCTTGTGCGCGGGACACGAGCGCATCGACGCGCGAGCCGGCGCCACGCTCATGGACGAGCCTCGACACGCGTCGCGCCTTGAGCGCCTCGGACACGGGGTTGATGCCATAAATCACTGACATGGTTTATTGCCCTGATACCGAGATCGCCAACCTCGCGCGGTCTTTGCAGGGGACGATCGACGAGAGCCCGGCCCCCGCCGGGACCGCCGCGCCACGATCGATGGCTGGAACCGCCAAATCGAGCTCCGGCCCGGATTCGGCCGCCGTCAGGGCGACCCGGATCGGATGGAACAGTGCCCGGCCCTTCAGTCCCGTCTTTTCGCGCGCGCGCGTGGCCGCTGCGCGAAACGTGTCGCGCTCGAGCGGGCCAAGACCCGCCACCTCGTCGGCGAAGGCGCCGACCGCCCGCGCGCCATCGGGCTCGGCAGCAACCAGGGCCGCGGCCCGCGACGGGGTCCAGTCGAAGATGAACGAGACGCGCTCCGGGATCTCCTCCAGCCGATCCACGGAACCGACGGCCATCCCGAGGATCGACTCGAGATAGCCGAGCGAGGCATCGGTGCCGTGCGTGACGTACCCGACCCGCACGAAGTACTTCAGCGCGTCGCGCGCGATCCGTGACGCCGGAGCTTCCTTCATGTAGTGCCGATTCATCCAAGAGAGCTTGCCGACGTCGAAGACCGACGCGCTGTGCCCGACCTTCGTCAGGTCGAACCGGCGGGCCATCTCGGCAGTCGGCAGCATCTCCTGGCCTTCGCCGGGAGACCATCCGAGCAACGCCAGGTAGTTCACGAGCGCCTCGGGCAGAAACCCGCGCTCCCTGAATTCCGCGACGCTCGTCGCGCCATGCCGCTTCGAGAGCGGGGCGTGATCGGGTCCCAGCACGAGCGAGAGATGCGCAAACGCCGGCGGCGTCTGGCCCAGCGCTTCGTAGACGAGCACCTGACGCGGCGTATTCGAAATGTGATCTTCCCCGCGGATCACGTGCGTGATCCGCATCCGGGCATCGTCAATCACGACCGCGAAGTTGTAGGCCGGTCGCCCGTCCGAGCGCACGATCACCGGATCGCCGATGACGTCGGTGGTGAACGTCACGTCGCCGCGGACGAGGTCGTGGAACGTGACGTCGCGGTTCGGCGGCACGGTGAAGCGAATCGCGGCCGGCTCGCCCGCCTCCACCCGTCGGCGCGATTCGGTACGGTCGAGCGCGCGGCACCGGCCGCTGTACTTGGGCGCGTGGCCCGCGGCGAGCGCCGCCTGACGCTCCACGTCTAGCTGCTCCGGCGAGCAGAAACAGTAATACGCGAGTCCGCGTTCGATGAACGACCCGGCTGTGGAGCGATACAGGTCGAGTCGCTCCGACTGCCGGTACGGGCCAAACGCGCCGCCGGCATCGGGCCCTTCGTCCCAGTCGAGTCCCAGCCACCGCAGGTCTTCGAGAATCGAGTGCTCCGATTCGATCGTCGATCGCTCCGCGTCGGTGTCCTCGACGCGGAGGACGAACACGCCCTTCGCACCGCGGGCGAGCAGCCAGTTGAACAGCGCGGTCCTCGCGTTACCGACGTGCAGGTTGCCGGTGGGACTCGGGGCGAACCGGACGCGCAGATCCATCAGCGCCGATCCTCCGGCCACACGAGTGCCGTCGCGTGCGCCGCGATCGCCTCGCCGCGGCCGACGGCGTCAACGCCTTCGTTCGTCTTCGCCTTGACGCTGACGCGATCGACGGCGAGGCCCAGGACGCCGGCCAGCGCCGAGCGAATGTCGTCGAGGTGCGGCACGAGTTTCGGCTTCTCGAGCACCACCGTGACGTCCACGTTGGCGACCGCAAAACCGGCCGTGTGAAGAATCCCGCAGGCGCGAGCGAGCAGATCCAGGCCCGGTGCGCCATTCCACCGCGGATCGGTGTTGGGGAAATGCCGCCCGATGTCGCCCTGGCCCGCCGCGCCGAGCATCGCGTCGATGAGCGAATGACACAACACGTCGCCGTCCGAATGACCGAGCGGCCCGCGATCGGACGGCAGCGTCACGCCGGCCAGAACGAGCGGACGGCCTTCGACGAGCCGGTGGAGATCGAATCCCGTGCCGACGCGGGGACCAGAGGTGAACGTGGCGCGTGCGGCTGCGAGATCGTCGGCGGTCGTGATCTTGACGTTGCGTGCGTCGCCCGGCACGACGCTCACCGTGTGTCCCGCGCGTTCGGCCAGCATGGCTTCGTCCGTGCCCTCAACGCCCGCCTCGCCGAGCGCAACGGCGGCGATCAGCACGTCCCGCCGAAATCCCTGCGGCGTCTGAGCCAGCCAGATTTCTTCGCGCGGCAGCGTCGCGGTCACAGTGCCCCGATCGGGATCGACGCGCTTCACCGTGTCACGGGCCGCGAGCGCGGGAATGGCCGCGCCCGATGCGCCGGCTGCCGCGATCACGCGATCGATCAGCCCCGCATCCGCGAACGGACGTGCCGCGTCGTGGATGAGCACGAGATCGATTCCGGCCGGCATGGCGCGCAGGCCTTCGCGCACCGAGTCCTGACGCCGCGCGCCGCCGGCGACGAACTGGCAGGGACGATCCGTTCCCCCGACGACCGCCGGACCGTCGCTGGCGAGCTCGGCCGGCAGCACCACCACGAGCGCGGCGATCGCCGGATGCCGATCGAACGCGTCGATCGATCGGCGAAGGACCGACCGGCCGCCGAGATCGAGAAGCTGCTTGGGCACGGACGCGCCGACCCGTGTGCCGCGGCCGGCCGCAACGATGATGACGCCGACGGACATCGCGCCGACGATTCTATCGTGACGCTCGCGCCCGCCCGCGTCGCGGCCGGAGGGATCTCAGCGGACCGCGACGCAGTACTCCGCGATCCTTTGCCTCGTCGTCTCGAGCACGCGATCGAGCGCGCTTGGCGGGAACGTGTCCGGTGCGAACACCGCGACCATCACCCGAGCCGTGTTGTCGGTCACCATCGTCCGCGCGGAGTCCGACGTCGGGTTCCCGAACGGGCCGTGATCGTCGGCAAGGACAAGTCGGCCGGCGACGTGGACGGTGTCTTTCCGGATTCCGGCGTACTCCTCGCCCTCGCGGCCCAGCCGAAGCTCGACAGTTCCGTGGATTTGATCGGCATCGTACAGCCCGAACGGCAGCTGCGACTCGAGCGAGCACCAGTTGACGACGTCCACGAGGCAGTTGATGCGCGGAAGTTCCTCACCCCGACGCACCCTGCGCAACAACGCCTCGGACGACGGCCGCGTCTTCGTCGGATCGAGTCCGACGCGCTTGTACATCGTACGAACGGCGGCGGTGACCTCGGCCGATTCGGTTGCGCTCCGCATCGCCGCCGCGGCTCGCCTGAGCGGCTCATCGAGCCTCGGCTCCTGCACGACCGCTGTCACGCCGTCCATCGTGAAGGATCCGAGGCGGACGGGGACGGGACTTTTTTCCACAGAATCAGCCCTCACGGTGCCAGACGTCACGGCCTCAGGCCGTGACGTCTGGCACCTGACCCCCTGATTCTGTGGAAAAAAGTCCCGTCCCCACCACCGCCTGCACGCGCTGGGCGAGCGAACGGGCGTCGGCCCGCGTGAGGCCTTTGGTCGGAACGGGGTCGTGAAGGATGACCTGGACCGTCGCCGGGCAGACCATCAACCGGCCTTTCGGCATCACGACGCGGCTGCCGACGACGGTCACGGGCACGATGGGCAGTCCGCTCTCGATCGCCAGGAGGAAAATGCCGCCTTTGAACGGCTTCATGCGGCCGTCACTCGTGCGGGAGGCTTCCGGAAACACCATCAGGGACGCGCCTTCCCCGATCATCCGCTGCATCTTCTTGAAAATGGCCGCGCCGGGATTCTTGCGATTCACGAGCAGATGGCCGCTCCGCGCCAGGTGCCAGCCGATGAACGGCACGTAGCCGAGCGTCGCCTTCGCCATCACGCGCAGCTGGTGGCTGAGCGCGCCGAAGAGGATCGGCGTGTCGTAGATGCTCGAGTGGTTCGCGACGAAGATGCAGCTCGTTCCGGCCGGCGGCAGCGGGCGTCCCGGCATTTCGAGCCGCACGCCGCTGACCCAGAGAATGAAGCGAGCCCACCACTGCGCGCACCGATGCGTCGCGACGCCGCGCCGATCGAACAGGCCGATCACGAGCGACATCGCGCCGAGTACGACCGTGGCCGCCCCGATGGCGGGGATGAGAAGAAAGACGGTCCGCCACCAATGGAATGGCGGCAGCTTCACGCTTGTGCGGCTGATCGCGGGCGCCGACCGGTCTCGTCCGCCCGATCACTGCGACTATCCTGGCGAGCGGTGACGTCCGAGGACGCCGGCGGCACCTCGGCGTGACGCCCGAAGATCATCCGACCGGCCGTCGTCTGCAGCACGCTGGTGACGACGATGTCGAGCGTCTTGCCGATGCGGCTTCGCGCATTGTCCACGACCACCATCGTCCCGTCGTCGAGGTACGCGACGCCCTGGTTGTATTCCTTGCCTTCCTTGAGGATGAAGACCGTCATCGTCTCGCCGGGCAGCACAACCGGCCGCAGCGAATTGGCGAGCTCGTTCACGTTCAGCACTTCGACGCCGCGCAGCTGCGCGACCTTGTTGAGGTTGAAGTCGTTCGTCACGATCCGCCCGAGGAGCGACCGGGCGAGCTCGATGAGCTTGAGATCGACTTCCTTGACCTCGGGGAAATCGAGGTCGGAAATCACGACTTCGACGTTCGGCATCTTCTGAATCCGATTCAGGATGTCGAGCCCGCGCCGGCCGCGGTTGCGCTTCAGCGGATCGGACGAATCGGCGACGTACTGCAGCTCCTTCAACACGAACTGCGGCACGACGAGCGTCCCGTCGAGAAACCCGGTCTCGACGACGTCGGCGACCCGGCCGTCGATGATCACGCTGGTATCGAGGATGCGATACCGCTTCTGCGGGCCGCGCGTCACGAAAGAGCGTCGCGAACTTCGACGGTTCGAGCCACTCGCCCCGGCGCGCGCCGAGCACCATGCCGAGATACGGCAGCACGATCAGAATGAGACCGTGCAGGAACTGGACCTTGGCGTCGCTGGTGTTCGCCCAGAAGAGCGCCGACCCGATTGCTTTCGCGATGAACAGGCCGACGCCGAAACCAAGCAAGCCACCGAGAAGCCGGGTCACCGACGTGTCACGAAGCTGTGCTTCGGCCACGACGATGAGCAGTGCGACAAAGAGTCCGAGCGCAGCGTTGATGGCCGGATGTCCCTGGATGGGGCCAATCAGCGCGGAGGCATAAACGACGACGGCGACGAATAAGAGACGGACCAGGAGGAAGCCGCTCATCGGCAACATTGTAACGTCAGGTCCCCCAGGGACTACGGCTGTCCCTTCGAGTCCGCCCGGACCGCGCGCCGCCCCCCTGAACGACCGGCTACAGAAGCGCGTCGAGCGCTTCGCCGACCGACCGGACGCCGGTCACCTCGAGTTCACGAGGGACGTCGCCCGGTGCCAGATTCCCGTCCGGCATCACGCAGCGTTTGAACCCGAGCTGAACCGCCTCCCGGACCCGCAGCCCGGCCTGGGACGTGGACCGCACTTCGCCCGCCAGCCCCACCTCCCCGAACACGACGACGTCCGGAGCGACAGGCCTGTTGCGGAGACTCGACGCCACCGCCGCGACGACGGCGAGATCGGCCGCGGGTTCTGTCACTTCCATGCCGCCCGCGACGTTCACGAAGACGTCTTCGCTCGCCAGGCTCAGGCCGACGCGTTTGTCGAGCACGGCGAGGAGCAGCGACAGCCGATTGTGGTCGAGTCCGCTGGCCGTCCGGCGCGCGTTGCCGAACGTCGAGGCGCTGACGAGCGCCTGCACCTCCACCAGAATCGGCCGCGAGCCCTCGACCGTGCACAGCACCGACGAGCCCGGCGCACTTGCCGGCCGTTCCGCGAGGAAGAGCTGCGATGGATTCGGCACGGCGCGCAGCCCCGTGCCGGTCATCTCGAACACGCCGAGCTCGCTCACAGCGCCAAACCGGTTTTTGACGGCCCGCACGATCCGATGTGAATGATGCTGCTCGCCTTCGAAGTACAGGACGGTGTCGACGACATGCTCGAGCACCTTCGGCCCCGCCAGGCTGCCGTCTTTCGTCACGTGGCCGACGAGCATCGTCGGCAGGTTCCGGCCCTTCGCGGTGAACAGCAGATCCGTCGCGGCCTGCCGCACCTGGCCGACACTGCCGGGCGCGGACTGCATCTTGAGCGAAAAGACCGTCTGAATCGAATCGACGATGAGCAGCGCCGGCTTCACGCGCTCGATCTCCTCGACCAACCGCTCGATGCACGTCTCGGCCAGCAGGTAGAGCGGCGCGCGGCCGATGCCGAGGCGCTCGCCGCGCAGCTTGATCTGATGCTCCGATTCTTCGCCCGAGCAGTAGAGGACGGAGCCGACAGTCGTCGCGACGTTCGCCGCGGCCTGGAGCAACAGCGTGGACTTGCCGATGCCGGGCTCGCCGCCGAGCAGCACGAGCGATCCTGGGACGACGCCGCCGCCGAGCACACGATCGAACTCGCTGATCCCGGTCGTCATCCGTTCGGACACGACGGTATCGACCTCGTCGTACAGCCGCGATCCGCCGCCGCCCAACGCCGGCGCCGCGCCGCGACGCTCGACCGGCGGGGCGGCGAGCTCTTCGACGAACGTGTTCCACTCGCCGCAGTCGGGACACTTGCCGAGCCATTTCTGGGACTGCGAGCCGCAGGATGAACAGGCGAACACCGTTTTGGAATGCTTCATGGTGAACTTCGAACTTCGAACTTCGAACTTCGAACTTCGAACTTTCAGACCTGACGAAAGTGACAACGCGAAAGGCCGCAACAGGCATGACACTTGCTCAGCCGAGTGCATGCCGTCACCGACTCCCGAGCCATTTCATACGCGCGGATTTCGATTCAGCTGCGCGATTGTGCGTCTCTACACGAAGCTTGCCAAGCTACCTGACGTCCCTCCGTATCTTGCGCGCCAGGTGCTACGGTCCGGGAACATCGATCGGGGCAAACCTCGAAGAAGGGAAAGGCGCGCAAACACGCCGAGACATCGCGGCAAAGTTTTCCATTGCGCTCAAAGAGGCGAGAGAAACGGCCTATTGGCTGAAACTCCTCAAGGCCACTGAACTCGCCCCGCCGAACCTTCTCCAACCGCTTCTGTCAGAAGCAGGAGAACTCGTCGCTATCCTGACGGTTGCCCGGCGGAAGCTGAACACGACTACCGGGGGAACCACGTGACCCAGTGCTACGCGCATCGGGGTAGCAACTACCCATCAGCAACTAATTCAGCCGGAACCTCCCAACCGCCGGGTTCGAAAGTTCGAAGTTTGAAGTTCGAAGTTCGAAGTTAACGGTATTTCCGCTGGATCCGGCTTCCCAGCCTGCACGTCACTTCCCACGGGATCGACCCAATCGCCGCCGCCGTTTCGCGCGCCGTGATCTCCTCGCCGGCCTGACGCCCGATCAGCACGACCTCGTCGCCCGGTGAGACGTCGAGACCGGTGACGTCGATCATGATCATGTCCATGCAGACCGAGCCGACGATCGGCACCCGGCGACCGCGGACGAGCACCATGCCGCGGCCGGAGAGCCGCGTGTCCAGACCGTCGGCATAACCGGCTGGCACGATCGCGATGGAGCGCGGCGCGTCGGCCGACCATCGCAAGCCGTAGCCGGTGCCTTCGCCGGGGCGCAAGCCCTTCACCGCCACGATACGGCTGGTGAGTGACAGGGCAGGTCGCAGCTGCAGGTCGCCCGCCGCCAGCGGAGGCGGGACGATCCCGTACAGCAGCAGACCGGGCCGGACGGCGTCGTACCAGGTGCGCGCGTCCCGGAGGACGGCCGCCGAGTTGGCGGCGTGGCGCGTGAAGCCGCGCAGCCCCATGGCGGCGAGCGCCGCGGTCGCGCGATCGAACCGGACCCGCTGTTCGTCGAGAAACGGCGACTCCGGCTGGTCCGCGGTCGCGAAGTGCGTGTAGACCGCTTCAATCTCGAGATGTGAACTGCCGAGCACCTCGGGCATCGTCCGGTGCAGGTTGTCGTGGCGGAATCCGAGCCGGTTCATGCCGGTGTCGATCTTCAGGTGGCAGCGGAGCCGGACGGTGCGCGCCGCGGCGGCACGCTCGAGCGCGCGCGCGGCGGCCGGTGTCGACACGGTTGGCGTCAGCTGGTACTCAAAAACGCCGTCGAGATCGCTGACGCTGAGCGCGCCGAAGACGAGGATCGGAAGACGAACGCCGGACTGTCGAAGCGACACGCCTTCTTCGATGTCGGCGCAGGCGAGCATCGACGCGCCCGCCTGTTCGAGGGCCCGTCCCGCTTCCGAGGCGCCGTGCCCGTAAGCGTTCGCTTTGAGGACCGCGATGACGAGGGTGTCCGCCTTTCTTGCTGCTGGCGCGGCCTCACTCGCGCTCGCCCGGGCTGCAGCGCTCGCAGTGCCCTCGCCCGGATTTGTTGTCGGGTCGCGCGTCAGGAGCGTCTGGATTTCCCGCAGGTTGGCTTGAATCGCGGCGAGATCGACCGTGGCCAACGTGGGCCGGATCACAGATTCCGACGTCTCCTGCCCGTAAGGCGCGCCCGCCGCGAGGTTCTCGAAGCGGGTGTACTGCTTGAGGAACGCGAGCCGCACAGTCCCGGTCGGGCCGTTGCGCTGCTTGCCGACGATGATCTCCGCGACGCCTTCGACCTCGGGCCGGCGCTCGCCTTCCTGGCAGTACATCTCTTCCCGGAAGATGAACAGCACGACGTCGGCGTCCTGCTCGAGCGCGCCGGACTCGCGCAGGTCGGACAGCTGCGGACGGTGATCGCCGCGAGCCTCGGGCGCCCGGCTGAGCTGACTCAACGCGAGAATCGGGATGTCGAGCTCCTTGGCGAGAATCTTGAGCGATCGCGAAATCGCGGCCAGCTCCTGCTGCCGGTTTTCGAACCGGCCGCGGCCCTGCATGAGCTGGAGGTAATCGACGACGATGAGGTCGAGGCCGTGCTCGAGCTTGAGACGGCGCGACTTCGCGCGCATCTCGAGGATGCCCACGGCCGGTGAATCGTCGATGAATACTTTGGCGTCGTGGAGCCGGCCGAACGCGTCCACCAGCCGCGCGTAGTCGCGCTCGCCCAGGAACCCGCCGCGAAACCGGTGCGCGTCCACGCGCGCCTCGGACGTGAGCATACGGAGGAACAGCTGTTCCTTCGCCATCTCGAGGCTGAAGATGCCGACGGTCTTGCCCGCGGTAATACCGCAGTGGAGCGCGATGTTCAGCACGAGGCTGGTCTTCCCCATCGACGGTCGTGCGGCCACGATCACGAAGTCTGACTTCTGGAACCCTGACGTCATCTCGTCGAGGTCGGTGAACCCGCTCGGCACGCCCGTGACGAGCCCTTTGTGTTGCTGGAGCTGTTCGATGAGCTGATAGCCGGAGTCCACCAGGTCGCTCAGGCGAACGAACCCGGCACGAAGGCGATGCTCGGCGATCTGGAAGATCGATCGCTCGGCCTGATCGAGCAGCTCGTCGGCGTCCTCCTCGGCGTCGTACGCGCGGCCGAGCACCTCGGTCGCCGACTGGATCAGCCGCCGAAGCGTGGACTTCTCCTTGACGATCTTCGCGTAGTACTCGACGTTGGCCGATCGAGGCACGCCGTCGGTGAGGGCCGCGATATAGGCCGGCCCGCCAACCTCGTCGAGCTCGTCCGAGCGGACCAGCTCGTCCTTGAGCGTGACGAGATCGACCGGCTCGCTCCGGTCGGTGAGTCCGACCATTTTCTCGAAGATGCGCCGGTGCGCATCCCGGAAGAAATCCTGGGCGTCGATGACCTCAGCGGCCTGGTTGAACGCCTGGTTGTTGATCAGGATCGCGCCGAGCACACACTTCTCGGCTTCGAGGTTGTGAGGCAGCGTGCGATCCATGCAGTGCTCCAGGCCGTAGGGCGAAGGCCGAAGGCCGCAGAAAACAGTGTGTCATCCCTGCGGCCCGGCGTGACTAGAGTCTCTTCGGCCTCGAGTCTATCCGCCGGCGGGGACCACTTTCACTTTGACGTCGGCCGTGACGTCGCGGTGCAGCCGGACCGGCACGACGTGATCGCCGAGGGTCTTGAGCGGTTCGGCGAGTTGGATCTTGCGCCGATCGACGCCGAGCTCGCGCGCGGCCAGGGCCTCGGCGATGTCGGCCGAGGTGACCGATCCGAACAGCGTGTCGTTTTCGCCGACGCGCCGGGAGATCGCGATCTCGATCGCCTCGAGCCGCGTGGCGAGGGCCTGCGCGATCTGCACGTCCTCGGCCTCGCGCGCCTCGGCCTTCGCGCGCTCGCGCTCGATCTGCCGCTTGTTCTCGGCGGTGACGGCGAGCGCCAGCTTGCGCGGGAACAGGAAATTGCGCGCGTAGCCGTTGGCCACTTTCACGACCTCGCCGCGGCGGCCGAGATGCTCGACGTGCTCCTTCAGAATGACTTCAATGGACATCGCTCACTCCACCCGCGTTCATTCGGTCACATAAGGGACGAGCGCGATCTGACGCGCCCGCTTGATCGCCGTCTGCAGCGCGCGCTGATGCGTCGCACACACGCCCGAGATGCGACGGGGCTGAATCTTCCCGCGCTCCGGGATGAACGGCGCCAGGAGCTTCACGTCCTTGTAGCCGATGTAGTCGATCTTTTCCGCGCAGAACTTGCAGACGCGCCGGCGCCGGAAAAACGTCCGCCGTCCGCCGCCCTTCTCGCCGGCCGCGCTTTTGCCGGCGCCCCGGCCGCCCTTGGAGTCCTTGTCGTAGTCGCTCATCGCTCGCCTCCCGCCCGGTAGCCCAGATCGCCGCCGCCATCCATGTCGTCATCGTCCTCGTCCCCACGGCGACGTTCGCTTTCGGTCGGTTCGGGCGGTAGTCCGCGCCGCGTCCGCCGCTTGACGGTCCATTCCTTCCGGCGGGTCTTCGCCCGCTCGGCGCGCGCAAGCTCTTCGTCGACGCGCACGATCATGTGGCGGATCACGATGTCGAGCACGCGGAGCCGCCGGTCGAGCTCGGCCGTCATGGTGCCCGGACCGTTCATCACCTCGAGGACGTACACCGCCTCGCGCTGGCGGGCAATTTCGTACGCCAGCCGGCGCCGACCCCAGTTCTCGGTCTTTTCAATGGTGCCGCCGAACCGTTCGACGACCGCCGCGATCTGCTGATGCAGCTCGGCGATGGCCTCTTCGGTCGTGTCGGGCGGCGTGAGATAGACGAGCTCGTACTGACGGGTGCTCATGTGCCTCCTTATGGACATCAGGCCGCTCTCTCACTGAGAGCGGCAAGGAGCAGTGTTAAAGACCTCCGAGGTCATTTTCGGACCGCATTTCCGCGAAAATGACCTCGGAGGTTATGTCATTCTTCGCCGCGATTGAACACGTTCATCACCTTCGCCAATCCGTCCGAGACCCAGGTCTCGACGGCATCGGCCGCCCGGGCAATCGCAGCTTCAATCCCAGGCCGTTCCTCGGGCTCGAACTCGGCCGTCACGTGATCGGCGAGATCGCGCCGTCCATCGCCGCGGCCCACGCCCACGCGGAGCCGCGAATATTCGATCGTGCCCAGCGCCTCGGCAATCGATCGTAACCCATTGTGACCGCCCTCGGTGCCCACGGCACGGACGCGCAACCGGCCCAACGGCAGATTCACGTCGTCGCACACGATCAGCAGATCGGGCGGTTCGATCTTATAGAAGTGGCACAGCGTCTGGACCGCCGGACCGCTCAAGTTCATGAACGTGTACGGCTTGGCGAGCAGAACCGGCGTGTCCGCCCGCCTCCAGCGAAGAAGGTCGGCATCAGCCGGACTCTTCGCCATGTCCGTCGTGTCGTTCAGTCCGTGACGCCGCGCCAGTTCGTCAACGACCTCGAAGCCGACGTTGTGCCTGGTGCCGCGGTACCTCGAGCCGGGGTTCCCCAGGCCTACAACCAGCTTCACGTCGGCCTCGTGAGCAGGCGACCCTACTCCTTCTCCTCTTCCGCCTTCTCGACCTTGCCCTTCTTGATGACTTCCGGCTCGGCCGGGGCTGTCGGCGCTGCCACAGCCGCTGCCGCAGCATCGGCCGGCGCCGGCTCCTCTTCGACCTTCAGCGCCACGAGATGCACGATCAGGGTGTCTGGTTCGCTCACGACCTTCCACTTCTCGCTGAGCGGAAGGTCGCGCACCCGGATGCCGTCGTGCAGCATCAACTCGGTGACATCCACCGTGATGTGCTCGGGAATGTCCGCCGGCAGGCACTCGATCACGATGTCGCGGTTCACGAAGTCCACGATGGCGCCCTGGGCCTTGATGCCCTTGGCTTCGCCCGTCAGATGGATCGGCACCGTGAACTCGAGCAGCTTGTCCATCGCCACCCGATAGAAATCGGCGTGGAGCAGCTTGTGGTAGACGGGGTCCAGCTGGTATTCACGGACCAGCACGCGCGTGTCGCCGGCCCCGTCGAGCTTGAGTGAGATCAGCGTGTTGACGCCCGAATCCGAATGCAGGATCCGCATCAACTCTTTCGGATCGACGGCCAGCGACTCGGTCTTGGCCTCGGCGCCGCCGTACAGCACGGCGGGAATGCGTCCCTCACGCCGGAGTCGTCCGGCTTCATTGCGGCCAAATCGATCCCGGCGAACAGCGTCAAGTACGGTTTCCATCTCACAATCCTCGTTCAGGCAAAGGGGGTCTGACCCGGCTTACGCCAGGCGGGGTCAGACCCCTCAGACAAATAACTTCGAAACCGACGTCTCCTCGTGGATGCTGCGAATAGCCTGCGCGAGCAGACGCGCCACCGACAGGACCACCACTTTTTCGCACGCCGCCTTCGCGCCGTTGATCGGGATCGTGTTCGTCACGATTATCCGATCGAGCGGCGACATTTCGATGCGCTTGATCGCCGGCCCGGACAGGACGCCGTGCACCGCACACGCCACCACGCGGCTGGCGCCGTTCTCCCGGAGCGCGTTCGCCGCGCCCTGGATCGTCCCCGCCGTATCGACGATGTCGTCCGAGATCACGCACACGCGGTCCTGCACGTCGCCGACGACGTTCATCACTTCGGCCGTGCCGTCCTCGCTGCGCCGCTTGTCGATGATCGCCAGCTCGGCGTCGAGCCGTTTCGCGTACGCGCGCGCGCGTTCGGCGCCGCCCGCGTCGGGCGAGACGATCGTGACCTGACCGAAACTCTGGCGCGCGAGATAATCGATGATGACCGGTGCGGCAAACAGGTGATCCACCGGGATGTCGAAGAATCCCTGAATCTGCGCCTTGTGCAGATCCATGGTGAGCACGCGATTCGTGCCTGCGGCGCTCAGGAGATTCGCCACGAGCTTGGCCGAGATCGGCACTCTCGGCTTGTCTTTCCGATCCTGACGCGCGTACCCGTAGTACGGAATCACGGCCGTGATGCGCGACGCCGACGACCGGCGGAACGCATCGATCATCACGCAGAGCTCGACCAGGTGCTCATCGACCGGCGCCGAGGTCGGCTGCACGATGAAGACATCGGTGCCGCGGATGTTCTCGTCGATCTGGAACGAGACCTCGCTATCCGGAAACCGGTGCAGACGTGCCGAGCCGAGGGGAATGCCGAGGTGTTCGGCAATCTCCTTGGCCAGCGCCGGGTGCGCGCTTCCCGAAAAGAGCTTCAGTTGACCGTGCGACATCTGCTTCTTATCGTCGGGGTCCCCTGCACCCCGACTGGCGGCCTTCGTTTATGCTCGCGCTTCGACGCTTGCTCCGCTCCGGCCACGACGTTGTTCTAGTTGGTTGGGGCGGAAGGATTCGAACCTTCGAATACGGGATCCAAAGTCCCGCGCCTTACCGCTTGGCCACGCCCCAGTTTCGGACGAATCCCGGGTGGGGCCGCCGCGGACTCTACAGCCGAGCGTCCCGGCCCCGCTGCAAATCGGAAAGTTTATCACAGCCCCACGTGCCGAACCGCCTCGCGGCGGCTCAGCGTGCGCGTGAGGATCACCAGCCAATCCTGCCGCCGAAGGCGCGGCACCGCCCGTTTGGCCGCAGGCTCCGAGAACGCGGCAAATACCGCGGATCCGCTGCCCGTCATCGCCGCGACCCGGGCACCGGCCTGACGGCACGCGGCGACGATTTCGTCCACGACCGGATGACGTCTCGCGACAGGGGCCTGGAGATCGTTCCCGACAACGATCGGTCCGCCGGGCCACTCGACGTCGAGTCCGGCCGAGGCCGTCGAAGTGGCCGCCAGGCCCGCCTCCCGATCTTCGTCGAGCCAGCGGTACGCGTCCGCGGTCGCGACGCCAACCGACGGCTTTATCACGACGATGCCCAGTCGCGCGATGTCGTCAACGGGATAGATTTCCTCGCCGCGGCCCGCGCAGAGCGCCGTACCGGGCTGCAGGAAAAACGGCACGTCCGATCCGAGGTCGGCGGCGATCTTCACGAGATCCGGCCGGGGTCTGCGCAGGTTCCAGATCGTGTTGAGGCCGACGAGCGCCGCGGCGGCATCCGCGCTGCCGCCGCCGAGTCCCGCCGCCATCGGAATCGTCTTGTCCAGGTGGACATGGACGTCGCGCGGGTCTCCGGATCGGCCGCTCGCGCGCCACAGCAGATCGGCCGCGCGCCAGACGAGATTGTCGCGTTCAGCCGGAACCCCGAGGCCGTGAACATTCAGTGAGAACGGTCCGCTGCGCGCCGTGATCGCGAGCGTGTCGCACAACGCGATGGACTGCATCAGCGTCCGCACGTCGTGAAAGCCGTCCGGGCGGAGGGCACCGACGCGGAGCGTGAGGTTGATCTTCGCGGACGGCCGGAGGACGAGCGTGCGAGGCATGGCCGGCTCAACGCTTCCGGAGCAGATCGCGCAGCTCGTCGAGGGTCATGGGCGTGGCCGTGGACGGCACGTTCAACGCAAAGGTCTCGGGCCCCAGGGCCGGGTTGACGATGGAACCTTCGTCGATGCGCAGACTCAGCCGGACTTCTGACGGCGTGCCGCGCTGCGCCGCGATCGTGATCTCGCGCGGCCAGGCCGCCTGCTCCCATTTGTATTGCACGGCCAGTCCCTGCACGTCGGCGTATCTCGCGCGCCAGCCCGATCGTTCGCGCTGCAGGAACACGCGGGACGTGGGGGTCGAAACGGCGAGCAGGTCGCCGTAGCGTTCAGCGCGCGACCCGGACTCATCTCTCGTCACGCATCCGGTGAGAATCGGCAGCAGCGCGTCGGCGCCGAGTCTCAGTCCCACGAGCGCATCCACGAGCTCCTCGGCGCGAGCGATCGCCACTTTATTATCCTCACGCCAGTAGAAGGTGGCGCGATCGTTCGTGCCCGCGAGCTCGAAGATCGTCCGGCCGCCGCCCGTGGCCTGAAGCCGGATACCGCCGTCGGCGGTGACCGCGCCCAGCACGGTCAGGCCGGGCACGCTCGCACCCGAAACTTTTCCCCCAACCTCAGCGTCGGCGCGAAGCTCTTGACGGTTCGACACTCTTTCGTGGCCTCGTCCCATGCCGCGGCCGCCTCCGGCGCCGGCGCTCCCGGACCGGTGGGCGGCACGAACATCCGCGCGGCGCACGACGCGGCTCCGATCGCGACGAGGACGAGCGCAAGCGTGCGTCTCACGAGAGTGCTCCCGTCTGGCTTCTCACTTCCAACTTGTCTATAGTCCAGGGATATGGCCGTCGATCCGGCGCTCCTCGAGATCCTAGTCTGTCCGGAATGCAAAACACCCGTCCGTCTGGTGAACAACGGCGCGGGACTGCGGTGCGACACCTGCCAGCGTGTGTATCCGATCAAGGATGACATCCCGGTCATGCTCATCGATGAAGCCACAGTGGAGGCCGACGGCACGCGCGACCCCGGAAGGCAGCCGTAGGACACGGCACGTTTGAGGATTCTGCTCGTTCGCCCTCGCCTGATTGGCGATGTCATCCTCACGACACCAGCGATTCGCGCGATCCGGCGCCGGTTCCCGGACGCCGAGCTCCTCTACCTCGTCGAGTCGCTCGCCGCGCCGGTGGTCACCGGCAATCCCCACCTGACGGACGTCCTGATCGTCCGGCACCGCCGCGGCTGGGATCGTTTGCGCGACGACGTCCGGATGGCGCGAACGCTGCGGGCGCGGCGCATCGACCTGGCGATCGACTTTCACGGCGGCCCGCGAAGTGCGTGGTTCACATGGGCAAGCGGCGCGCCGGTGCGCGTGGGCTACGATATCCGCGGCCGGATGTGGATGTACACGCGCGTCGTGCGCCGTCCACGCCACGCCGGACCGCGTCATTCGATGCTGAATCAGTGGGACCTGCTCGCCGCCGTCGATCCCGCGCTCGCCTCTCCGCCGACGCCGGAGACCGACCGCGTGGAGATGACCGTCGACCCGTCCGCGCGCGCGTCGGTCGACGCGCGTCTGGCCGCGTTCGGCATGACGTCCGGCGATCAGATCGTCGTCCTGCACGTGAGCGCGCGCAATCCGTTCCGGCGATGGCCGGAGTCGTCGTTCGCCGAGGCCGCGGCCGGTCTCGTCCGCGGTCAGCCCCGGCGCTGGATCGTCGTGGTTGGCGGTCCGTCCGATCGCGACGCGGCCGGGCGCGTCCTGGCGCAGGCCCACGCCCGATCGGGCGCGGAAGACGCCGCCCGCATCGTGCCCGGTGAGGGCTGGTCACTGGCGGAGATGCGCGCGCTGATGGACCGGGCGGCGCTCTTTCTCGGCGGCGACAGCGGCCCGATGCACATCGCCGCGACGTCCGACGTGCCAATCGTGGCGTTGTACGGCCCGACGGTACCCGCGCAGTGGGCGCCCTGGCGGCCGCCTCATCTGCAGACAGTGGCCGTCGACAGCGGACCGCTGCCCTGCCGCCCGTGCGATCAGCGCACGTGCGTTCCGGGTGATTTCCGGTGCCTGATGAGGATTACGCCGGAGAGCGTGCAGGACGCCGCCGAACGCGTGCTCGCGTCGTCGCGTCTGCCTCAAATGAGCGTCAATGCGCATTGAGTCCGAATCGCGACTCGCGACGGTTGGCTTCGTGCTGGTGGCGATCTGCCTCGGCGTGGTGCAATTTTCGATTTTTCTCGCGCAGACGACCTTCGCGCTCGCCGCTATTCTCTGGCTGATCGTGACGATTCAGGAGCGCAGACGGCCGGACCTGCCCGCGTTTTTCCTGCCGCTGGTCGTTTATGCGGGCCTCACGCTGGTCAGTGCGGCGATGTCGCCCAATCCGCAGAAGAGTTTCATCGATTCCCGGCAGCTTCTGCTCTGGCTGATGGTGCCGGTGGTCGCGCGGTTCGCGCGCGGCCATCGCGCCGAAGTGGTGATCAACGTCATCATCGCGCTCGGCGCGGCTGGCGCGGTCGTCGGCGTCGTGCAGTTCGCGATGTTCGGCTTCGACGACCTGCAGAAGCGGCCGACGGGTGCCCTCAGCCACTACATGACCTACTCGGGCGTGTTGATGCTGGTGACCGGGGCGGCCGTGGCCCGGCTGCTGTTCCATCGTGGCGAATGGATCTGGCCGGCGATTGCCGTCCCGGCGCTGCTCGTCGCCCTTGCCTTCACGTACGCGCGCAACGCCTGGGTCGGCGTGTTCATCGCGGTTGTCTGTCTCCTGGCGCTGAGGAACTGGAAGCTCGTCATCATCGCGCCGGTGGTCGCCGTGCTGTTGGTCGCGCTGGCGCCTGCCAGCATTCGGCACCGAGCGTTCTCGATGTTCGACCTGAACGATCCGACCAACCGCGACAGGCGCGCCATGATGAAAGTCGGCGCCGGCATGATTCAGGATCACCCGCTGTTTGGCGTCGGTCCGGAGATGATCGAAAGTCAGTACACCCGGTACCGGCCGCCAGATGCCGTGAACCCGACGAACCCGCACCTGCACAACGTGCCCGTTCAGATCGCGGCCGAGCGCGGACTGCCTGCGCTCGCCGTCTGGCTCTGGTTTGTCGTCGTCGCGCTTCGCGATCTGATCAGGCAGCTGAAGCACGGACCGGCGAAGTCGGTTGCCGCCGCCGGTCTCGCGGCGATGATCGGAATGCTCGCGGCGGGCCTCTTCGAGTACAACTTCGGGGATTCTGAATTCCTGATGCTGTTCCTCGGATTGATCACCCTGCCGTTCGCCGCCGCGAGGGCGCCCGCCGTCGCGGCCGGCTTCGACGTCACCGCGGCCTCGCCCGCCGGCGTGCGGGCCTCGGCGAGCTAGCGCGTGGCGGGCATCGATTTCCTGTCCGTCTTTCCCGGGCTGCCGATCACCGTGATCGGCGACGTCATGCTCGATCACTTCGTCGTCGGACGGGTCGATCGCATCTCGCAGGAAGCGCCCGTGCCGGTCGTGCGGTTCGATCGGGACGAATACCGCCTCGGCGGCGCGGCCAACGTCGCGCACAACATCGCGGCGCTCGGCGGCCGGGCCACGCTCGTCGGGCTCGTGGGCGCCGACGATCCGGCGCAACGGTTGAAGGAATACCTCCGCGCGGCGGGCGTTGACGACCGTGGACTCGTGTCCGACTCCTCGCGCGCGACCACGCGCAAAGTGCGCGTCGTGACGTCGAGGAACCAGCAGGTGGCGCGCATCGACTATGAGCACGACACTGAGGTGGTGGGACGCGCCGCCGACGACCTGGTAGCCGCGGTGAGAACGGCAGCGCTTGGCGCCCGCGCCGTGGTGCTTTCGGATTATCGGAAAGGCGTGGTCACTCCGCCTGTGATTGCGGCCGCGGTCGAGGTCTCGCGCGCCGGCGGCGCGCCGCTGCTGGTCGATCCCAAACTTCTGCAGCCGGACCACTACCAGGGCGCGTCGGTCATCACACCCAACCATCACGAAGCCGAGTTGATGACGCAGACCGTCATCCGCTCCCCGGAGGACGTCCAGCGCGCGGCCCGGTTGCTGCACGAACGCACCGGCGCGGGCGTGGTCATCACGTGGGGCGAGCACGGCATGTGGGTGTTCGACGGGTCGGCTACGGCCCCCGCCGAGGAGCATCTCCCCGCCGTCACGCGGGAGGTCGCCGATGTCACCGGCGCCGGTGACACCGTCGTCGCCACGTTGGCGATGGGCCTCGCGGCGGGCGCGTCGCTCGTCGAAGCCGCGCGGATTGCGAACGAGGCGGCGGGCCTCGTCGTCGGACGGTTCGGGCCGGCGACCGTCACGACAGAAGAGTTATTGAGAGGCAGACAGAAGTAGCGGCGGGCCGTGCTGCGTTTTGCAGGTCGGCGTCGCGTGTTCCTGCGCCCGACCTTTGCGAGCGCTACTTCTCTCGTGTACGCGCCCGCAGGGCGCTAGGGCAGGCCCTTGGCCCGCCGTAGCTTCAGCGGAGGCGGCCGATCACGCTGCCTTGCGGCAAGCGGCGAGCGGGAGGGCGCAGGAACATGCGACGCCGACCTGCAAAACGCCTAGTGCCTGAAATGCCTTCGTCCCGTGAACACCATCGCCAGACCGTTCTCGTCGGCGGCGGCGATGACCTCCGCATCCCGGACTGACCCGCCTGGCTGCACGACAGCGGTGGCGCCCGCCTTTGCCAGCGCATCGAGCCCGTCACGGAACGGGAAGAACGCATCGGACGCCGCGACCGATCCACGGAGACGATCGCCGCCCTTCATCACCGCGGCGTTGACGGCGTCGACGCGGCTCATCTGGCCGGCGCCAACGGCGATCGTGACGTCGCGGCCGGTGAATACGACCGTGTTCGATTTCACGTGCGCACACACGCGCCATGCGAAGCGAAGCGCTTCCCATTCCGCCGGGGTTGGCGCGCGGCGGGTCATGACGCGCGGCCCTGACGGACCTTCGGCACCGGATGACGGCCAGGGTGAGGCGGCCTCGGTGACCCGATCGCGCGCCTGAACGAGCCACGCGCCGAGAATCGACCGCGCGTCACGATCGCCCGCGTGCTCGAACGCGGCAGTCACGACGCGCAGGTTCGCCTTGGTCCCGAGTACGGCGAGGACCGCGTCCGCGTCGTCCAGCCCTGGCGCAACGACCGCTTCGATGAATGTCGCCGTGAGCGCGCGCGCGGTCTCCACGTCGAGTGGCCGGTTGAGTCCGACGATGCCGCCAAAGGCCGAGAGCGCGTCGGCGTCGCGGGCGCGAACGTATGCGTCGGCCAGAGAGGGACCGGTTGCGACGCCGCAAGGATTCGTGTGTTTGATGACGACCGCGGCCGGCTCGTCGAATTCCAGCGCCAGCCGCGCCGCGGCGTCGAGATCGAGCAGATTCGTGAACGACAGCTCCTTGCCCTGGTGAACGGTAGCCCCGCCAAACCCGGCCCGCTGACCATTCCCAGTGTCGTCGGCGTACCAGGCGCCCGGCTGGTGCGGATTCTCGCCGTACCGCAGATCGCGGATCTTCACGAGCGCCGGCCGCCAGTTCTGCGGAAGCAGCGAGCCGGCCGAGGCGGCTTCCCGTGAAAATGTCGCGCGCGCGGGATCCACGCGAACACCGCCGAGCGTGCCGGCGATCATGCCGTCATAGGCCGCGGTGTGCGCGAACGCGCGGCGGGCCAGGTCGAACCGGAACGACAGGTCAGGTCCGCCCGGCGCGGCGAGCGCGGCGATGGTGCGATCGTAATCGCCCGGATCGACGACCACGAGCACGTCCCGGAAGTTCTTGGCCGCGGCGCGCACGAGGCTCGGGCCGCCGATGTCGATCTCCTCGATCAGATCGTCGAACGGCAGGTCGGCGCGCGCCGCCGCCTTCGCGAACGGATACAGGTTTACGGCCACGAGATCGATCGGCACGATGCCGTGACGTCCGATCGCCGCGAGATCGTCGGGACGATCGCGACGCGCGAGGATGCCGCCGTGGACATTCGGGTGCAGTGTCTTGACGCGGCCGTCCATCATCTCCGGGAAGCCGGTCACGTCGGAGATGCCGACGACGGCTGAGACCCGCCGAGGCCAGCGTTTTTGCCGTTCCTCCGGTCGAAACGAGCTCCCAGCCGCGGTCCGCCAGGGCCTTTGCGAACGGCACCAGCCCGGTTTTGTCCGATACACTCAGCAGCGCACGCACGATTTTTCTAGCCTTTCGGGATTCCTCGAGGCCCGGGAGGGCCGAGAGCGCCTTACTGCGTCTAGTCTCATTTTGTTGACAATGTCTATACTGACCCGTAGAATCTCCGGCCGACGTTGAGCGGGTCGGCGTCCAAAGTGGGGACCGCACGTTGCGGTCCTTTTTTTTACCCCATCACGCTCGCAAAATTGGTCGATTGGGGGGCAACGCGGTGGTCCCCACCGCGTTTTCGTAAGGAAAGTAAGTATGCGCATCACCGGCAAGGTCAAGTGGTTTAACAACGCTAAGGGCTATGGTTTCATCGAGCGAGAGGGCGGGAACGACGTGTTCGTGCACTTCTCTGCGATTCAGGGGTCCGGCTTCCGGACGCTCGAGGAAGGACAGGCAGTCGAGTTCGAAATCGTCGACGGTCCCAAGGGTCCGCAAGCGGGGAACGTCACCAAGCCCAACTAAACCACTTGGGGGGACCGGGGCGCCCGGTTCCGGTCCTTCCCTAAGCGCGGCCGCGCTGGCTTCGAAAAACCCCAACCGTCACCGAAGCAGGAACCAGACGAGAGGCAGCCAGAGCTCTCGTGCGTACGGCAGCGGCCGATCGTCGATGAGGACGTCCGACTCCGGCACGCCGGAGACGAGCTCGTACAGCTCGTGCAACCGCATCGGACGGTCGCCTGGAAAGAAGCGGGCGCGGTGACGAAGCGATCCGCCGACGCGTGTCTCCACGTATTCGTCCGACGCTTTCGCCAGCTCCACGGCTCGGCCGTAGGTGTCGCCCGCGAACTCAGGAAACACGACCGAGATCGAAAACGGAAGCGTTGGCGCGTCGAAGAGCACCGCGCGCAACTCCGGATGCAGCTTCGCCAACTCCTCGTCCGTCGGCTGCTCCGGCAGCTCGGCATACGGCCAGAAGCGCTCGAGCGGCCGATGGGCCGGCTCGTCGGGCAACACGCGATCAGGGGGCTTGGTCAACTGTCGGGCCGCTCCGGCACCGTTGTTGTGTCTTGATCGTTTGGATCGTGTCTGGGCCTTGGGCCGAGCAGTCCGATGGCTTTCACCACGGGCTACTGGGGCCTTGGGCCTGCTTTGTCAGCCGCCGATGGTATCCTGACGGCCCCGGTGCCGCAACCGACGCGACGGTCGTCCTTCCGTCTCATTCCATCGATCGAGGTGCTCGTCGCGCGAGCGGAGCTGACGACGGCGATTGCCGCCCATGGGCGTGACGCGGTCACGCGCGCGGCCCGACAAGCCGCCGACGAGCTCCGCGCGTCCCTGAAGCACGCGTCGGCACACAAAGTTTCGTCCGAAGCCGAAGCCATCACGTGGCTCGAGCGACGGGCGATCGAGATCCTCGAGTCCCGGCTGACGGCGTCGCTGCGGCCGGTCATCAACGCGACCGGCGTCATCATTCACACGAATCTGGGCCGCGCGCCGCTCGCGGCCGAGGCCATCGAGCGCGCGAGTCGCGTCGCGGGCGGGTACTCGAACCTCGAGTACGACCTCGAGGCCGGCGACCGGGGCCACCGGCATGCGCACGCCGAGCGGTTGCTTCGCGAGCTGACGGACGCCGAATCGACGCTGGTCGCCAACAACAACGCAGCCGCGACGATGGTCGTGCTGGCGGCGCTGGCCAACGGTCGAGAGGTGATCGTGTCGCGGGGCGAGCTGGTCGAGATCGGCGGCGGGTTCCGCGTGCCGGACGTCCTGGCGCAGTCGGGCGCCATGCTGCGCGAAGTCGGGACGACCAACCGGACGCGCGTGGCCGATTACGCCGCGGCGATCGGCGAGCGGACCGCTCTCGTGCTCCGCGTGCACCCGTCGAACTTCAGGATCGAGGGCTTCACCGAGCGGCCGGCGCTCGACGAGCTGGCCGATCTCGCCCATCGGTTCAACCTGCCGTTGTTCGAGGATCTCGGCAGCGGCTGGCTCGGGGGTCCGGAGGCGATCGACGCGCTGCGCGACGAACCGACGGTCGCCGCGAGCCTCCGCGCCGGCGCGGATCTCGTGGCGTTCAGCGGCGACAAGCTCCTCGGAGGTCCGCAAGCGGGCATCGTCGTCGGCCGGCGCGAGCTGATCGATCGCGTCCGGCGGCATCCGCTGATGCGCGCCGTTCGCGCGGACAAGCTGACCTACGCCGCGCTCGAAGCGACGCTCGCGCTTTGGGCGGAGACGCCGTCGCGGGCGCCGGGTGCCTGTCGTTCGGATGCTGACGATGAGCGTGGCGGAGGTTGAGACGCGAGCCCGCCAGCTAGTCGACCGACTCGGCGACATTCCCGGATTGCGCGCGGCAATCGTCGACGGCGTATCCACGGCGGGCGGCGGCAGCGCCCCTGGATCGGCGCTGCCGACGAAGCTGGTGGCTATTGAGATGACGGGTCTGTCGGCTGCCGCGCTCGAGTCGGGCCTGCGCACTGGCGATCCGCCGGTCGTCGCGCGGATTCAAGACGATCGGGCCGTGATCGACCTCCGGACAGTCGCTGAAACCGATGAACCGGATCTCGTCGATGCCATCCGGCGAGCGTGCGGCGTGCAGGCGTAGGGGCCGGCTTCCGCCCTTCGCTGACGCTAGGGCGGACAGGTCAGCCGGCCTGACACTCCGCTACCGCATGACAATCGGTACTGCCTGCCGCGCCATCGTGCCGCCGCGCAGGCGCGCAATGACTTCCACGTGATAGTCGCCCGGTGCGACGTCCTGAAGCACCAGGTTGGTCTGCCAGGTGGCTTCGCGCTCGCGGGTGGAACCGGCCGCGCCCGTGATCGTTTTCTCGGTTCGGCGAATGGTCCGCTCGCCGGCCTTGATCGCCGCCGTCACCGTCAGCGCGTCGCCATCGCGCGCGCGCCAGAAAAAGCGCGACGCCAGCTGCAACACGTCGCTCGCTATGAATGTTCGCGACGCAGTGGGCTCGACGAGAAGTACGTCGGCAATCCGCGAGGCTTCGACCGACGGCTTCCGTCCATCCAGGGCGACCAGGAGCCCGGTCATGGCCAGCCGATCCCGGGCGAGGTTCGGAATGGTCACCGGCACGTGCACTGTGCCGGTTTTCCCAAACGCCCGGCTCGCAATCCCGACGCGAATGACTGCCGGCCCCGGCGGCAGCTCGACGACTTCGTGCACCAGGAACCTACGCTCCGTGGCATCAGCGCCGTCGATTTGAAGATCGCGCGCCACGGTCGCCAGAATCCGCGCGTCGTGATCGACGGCCACCAACTTGAAGGCCGCCTGGTCGGTCACGCGCTCGGACGTGCCGGCGCCGGTGGGATACACGACCTCGGTCGTGACGACGGTCCGCACGCGGCCCTTCTGGCCCGGCGCGACGGCCGAGGCAAATGCCGGCATCGGCACGCCGAACACCGCCAGGCCCCGCTCCAGGTCGAGATCGAGCGCCGGTTTCTCGGCGACGACTTCGCCGGATGGTTTTGGCGCGACGTAGCCCTGACGGGCGCGGACCTTCAGGCCGGGCCGTTTTACGCGTACGTCGATCTTGTGGAACTGCCCGTCGCGGGCGAGGGGATCAGGGTAGTACCCAAGCAGATAAACCGAGCCGTTGTCCTCGACGAACTCACGCGCAGCCGCCGCCACGCTTGACCGTTCAACCGCGGCGCGTCCATCCGTGTTGATCGCCAGCGTGTATAAAAAATCTTTCTGCCCGCGCTGGGCGGCAATGTCTTCGAACCCGGAGATTGTCAGCCCATGTTGTCTGCATTATAGGAGGCCGTCTTGCCACCACGCACGTCTGAACGGACGCCGAGTGCGATAAGGTAGCGCCACCGCGTGAGTCCGACCAACCAGCGCCTGATCCTCGCCTTCATCCTGCTCTTTGGTTTCTGCGCACGCGCGGCGACGTTCAAGAGCCCGCTCCTCGACGCGCATTCGTGGCGGCAGGCGGACACAGCGGCGATCTCGCGCAACTTCCTCCGCGAGCGCTTCAACATCTTCTATCCGCAGATCGATTGGCGTGGCGCGCGTGCCGACGGCTACGTCGAAAGCGGGCTCGAGCCGCTCGCCTTCGCGGTCGCCGCGGCCGGAAAGCTCGGCGGGTTCCACCCCGAGCTCGGCCGCCTGATCAACACGTTCGTCTTTCTCGTCTCGGCGTGGCTGGTCTGGACATTCGTCCGGCGCCGCTACGGCGGGCCGACCGGGCTCATCGCGACGCACCTCTACGCGTTCGGTTTTCCGCTTCTCATCTACATCGAACGCGCGTTCATGAACGAGGCGCTGCTGATCTGTCTTTCGCTCGTCTGCCTCGTCGCCACTCAGCGGTACCTCGAAAACCCTGAACGCCACTGGGGAGCGCTCACACGTCTGGTCCTGGGACTGGCGCTCATCGCCGCGATCAAACTGCCCTATCTCATCGTGCTCGCGCCGGTCGCCGGCCTGTTCCTCGAAAAGGACGTCGCCCGCGGGCTGCGCCGCTGGGAACTGTGGCTCGCCACGGCCGTCAGCGTCGCCGTCGCCGTGGCATGGCAGCGACATGCCCACGCGCTCGGACAAATGACCGGCTTCTCGTTCGGCCTCGCGGACAAGCTGTTCGACGCCGAACTGATGTTTTCCGGGAAGTATCCCGTGAAGATCGCCGAACGGCTCTTCAAGGACATCCTCGGGCCCGTCGGGTTCATCGGAATGGTGGCGGGCCTGTGGATGGCCTTTCGGGCGCGCCGATGGTGCGAGATCCTGGGAGTCGCCGGGTTCGTGTTCTACCTGCTGCTCGTCGTCGGCGGGAACTTCCAACACGATTATTACCAGCTCGCCATCATGCCGATCGCGGCGATCGTCATCGCGCCGGCGCTGCATGCGCTCATCACCGTCGGGCCGACGCACCGCCTCCATCGGTACCGGCACCAGGCGCTCGCGCTCGTACTGGGATTGGCCGCGTTGACGTCCTTCGTCCGGTCGGCGAGCTTTCACTCGTGGTACGACTACGGCGCGGATTCGGCTCTGTTCTGCGACTCCGTCAACCAGTTCGCCGATTCCGGAGACCGCATTGTCTTCGTCGGCAACAACGACCCCGCGCTGCTCTTCTGCATGGATCGCAAGGGCTGGCTGCTCACCCCTGAAGACTCAACCGAAGACCGGGTGAGACAAATCCGCCAGGCCGGCGCGAAGCTCGCGGTCGTCCCCGGAGCGCCACTCAAGGACGAGGTGTGGAAGCTCCTGAAAACCGAGGCGTGGCCCGTCTTCACAGCGGGACGGATAGTGGTATTCAGGCTCCAATAGGTCAACGCTCAGAAAATAGACTTCACTGAGTCTGCCGCGAGCGATAGCAGTCCCCCTGGCAGAACGCCCAGGTACAACACGCCGACCAGCGCCAGGAGCATGCCCGCGAGCGCGACGGCGGGCACTCGTGGGCGATTGCCGGGCGCTGTTTCGTCGCTCATGTACATGAGGACGACGATCCGCAGGTAGAAGAAGACGGCGATGACGCTCGTCAGGACGCCGATAATCGCGAGCGCGATCAGGCCTTCCTGCACCGCCGCGCTGAAGATGTACCACTTCGCGATGAAGCCGACCGTCGGCGGGAAGCCGCCGAGCGACAGGAGAAACACCGTGAGCAGCGCGGCCATGCCCGGGCGCTCGTGCCAGAGCCCCGCGAAGTCCCGTACATCGTCGTGGGGACGGTCGTTGGTCGTGAGCGCGGCCAGGACGCCGAACGCGCCGAGGTTCGTGATGCCGTACGCGACGAGATAGAACAGGATCGCGGCCTTGCCCGCAGAATTGGCGGCGACCAGACCGACGAGCAGATAGCCTGCGTGCGCGATGCTCGAATACGCGAGCATCCGCTTCACGCTGGTCTGGGCCACCCCGACGATCGTGCCGAGGATCATCGTGATCCCGGCGATAACCGACAGCACCGGCGCCCATGCGATGCCGTGCTCGGCGCCCGCGGGAAGCGATCGCAGCGGCTCCAGCGTCGAGAGGAACACCCGGACAAACGCCGCGAAAGCGGCCGCTTTGACGCCCGTCGACATGAAGCCGGTCACGAGGGTCGGCGCGCCCTGATAAGCGTCCGGCGTCCACATATGAAACGGCACCGCCGACACCTTGAAGGCGAAGCCGACCAGCATGAGAACCATCGCCAGCACGAGCAGGATGTTCGGATTGAGCGCGGAGCTGGCCACGCGCAGCCCAAGCTCGTCCAGCTTGATGGTGCCCGTGACGGCGTACGCGAGCGCGATGCCGTAGAGAAAGAATGCGCTCGAAAACGCGCCGAGCAGGAAGTATTTGAACGCCGCCTCGGCGCTGATCTCGCTCGTGCGCTTGATGCCGGTCAACACGTACACGCCGAGCGACATGATCTCGAGCGCGAGGAAGATGACGAGCAGGTCGCGGGTCGATCCCATCAGCATCATGCCCACGAGCGAGAACAGCATCAGCGAGTAGTACTCGCCCTGCGGCAGATGGTCGCGCTCGGACGGCCCGACCGAAAGCAGGACCGTGAGCAGCCCAATCCCGCAAATCGTCACGTTGAGGAAGATGGCGAAGTTGTCGAGGACGATGACGCCGAATCCCACGCGGTTGAGGTCCCACTGCAGCGCGGACGTGAGAATCGCGCCGATGAGCCCGATGACCGCCAGACCGGCCAGCGGCATGCGCTCGTCCCGCCGGCGAAGCGCCTCGGCCAGCAACACCGCGCATGCCGTCAGCGTCACGATGAGAACCGGGGTGATGGTGTGGAGGTCGAGCCAGGTGATCATCGGCGTGCCTCACCGGCAGGCCGAAGTTGCGAGGCCGGATTCGCGTCCCCGGTAGTGGATTCGGGAGGCACCGCGCTTTCTTCGGCCTTCGGCCTTCGGCCTACGGCCTGATCTTCCCGCAGCAGCTCCGTATTCACCGGCCGTCTCGGCACCGACAGCGGCCGCACCTGCTCGATGGTCTTCCGCACCGCGGGCTCCATCGGCCGCAGGAAGACATTGGGCACGACGCCCATCACGATCGCCATGGCGCAGATCGGCGTGATCACGAACCACTCGCGCACGCTGAGATCGCGCAGGCCGCGGTTCTTGTCGTTCGTGAGCGGCCCGTAATTCACGCGCTGGAACATCCAGAGCATGTAGACCGCCGAGAGAATCACGCCCGAGGCCGCGACCGCGGTGTAGATGCGCGCGCGATCCGGGTCGAACCGGCCGCTGAACGAGCCCAGCAGAATCAGGAACTCGCCGACGAATCCGTTCATGCCGGGCAGCGCAATCGACGCCAGCGTGATCAACAGGAACGCCGTCACCAGCCGCGGCGTGACCGCTTTGAGGCCGCCGTATTCGGAAATCAGGCGCGTGTGCCGCCGATCCGAGAGCATGCCGACGATCAGAAAGAGCCCGCCGGTGGAGATTCCGTGCGCGAGCATCTGGTACATCGCGCCCTGCACGCCGTTGATGTTGAGCGCGCAGATGCCCAAGACAACGAAGCCCAGGTGGCTCACCGAGGAGTACGCCACGAGCTTCTTCATGTCCGGCTGCACCATCGCGACCAGCGCGCCGTAGACGATGCCGACCACGGCCAGGATCGCGAGGTACGGCGCGAACGTCATCGCCGCTTCGGGAAACAGCGGGAACGCGAATCGCAGCAGGCCGTACGTGCCCATCTTCAGGAGCACACCGGCCAGGATGACCGATCCGGCGGTCGGCGCTTCGACGTGCGCGTCGGGCAGCCAGGTGTGGAACGGAAACAGGGGAACCTTGATCGCAAAGGCGACGGCAAAGGCGAGGAACAGCCACGTCTGCAGCGCCGCGGGTATGTCGAGCGCGACCAGATCGACCAGGTCGAAGCTCGGCACGCCCTGGACCGACTGATGGTGATACGCGATCCAGATGATGGCGATGAGCATCAGGACGCTGCCGACCATCGTGTAGAGGATGAACTTCACAGCGGCGTAGATCCGCCGGTCGTACCCCCACACTCCGATCAGGAAATACATCGGGATCAGCATCGCGTCCCAGAACAGATAGAACAGGAAGAGATCGATCGAGACGAAGACGCCGATCATCGCGGCTTCGAGCGCCAGCATGAAGAACGCGAACTCGCGCACGCGGGTCTCGATCGACTCCCACGCGCACAGGAGCGAAATCGGCGTCAGGAACGTCGTGAGCACGACCAGCAGCAGGCTGATGCCGTCCACGCCGATGTGGTACGAAATTCCGAAATCCGGCAGCCACGTATAGCGTTCGACGAACTGGTACGCGGCCGACGTCGCGTCGAATTGCGCCCAGACGATCAGGCTGACGACGAACGTCACGAGCGAGGCCAGCAGCGCGATGTGACGCGCGAGGCCTTCGCGGCCGCGGCCGATGGCAAGCACCGCGACGCCGGCGACGAGCGGGATCAGAACCAGGAGTGTCAGGAGCGGCACGCCGCCGTCCTTTCAGGCCGAAGGCCTTCTCTCATCGCCACAGGTAATACCCCAGAATGACGACAACGCCCATGAACAGCGACATCGCGTACGCGCGCACGGAACCGGTCTGCAAACGCCGGAGCACCGCGCTCCAGCCGCGAACGATGTGACCCACCGCATTGACAGACCCGTCGATCAGGCCGGCATCCATGCCGCGCCAGAGGAAGGTCTGCGAGACCCGCTTCACCGGTTGCACCACCACGGCGTCATAGATTTCGTCAACGTAGTACTTGTTGAGCAGGAGCCGGTGGAGGCCGGGCATGCTGGCAGCCAGACGATCGGCCCGCTCGGGCCGGCGCAAGAAGAACACCGTCGCGACGCCGATGCCTGCGAACGCCACCAGCGTGGAGACGATCATCAGCGCGATCTCGGTTCCGGCCCCGCCATGCGCAGCTTCGGGAACGTGAGCCGCTTCGCCCGGCGCCCTGAAGCTTGGCTCGAGGAACGCTTCAATCTGATTGCCACCGCCAATCGCGTGTGGAATGCCGATCCAGCCGGCGGCGACCGATCCGATGGCCAGCACGATCAGCACGATCGCCATGGCCGGTGGCGCGTCGTGAAGATGGCCGTGAGCGCCGTGCGCCGGGGCGCGCCGCGACCCGAAAAACGCCAGGTACAGCAGCCGGAACATGTAGGTTGCGGTAAGAAACGCCGTTGCGACCGCGAGGACCCACAGAACCGTGTGACCACTCGCGAAGGTCTTCCACAGAATCTCGTCTTTCGAGAAGAACCCTGACAGGAGTGGCACGCCCGCAATCGCCAGCGTGCCGATGAGGAACGTCCGGTACGTCACCGGCAGCTCGTTCTTGAGGCCGCCCATGTTCCGCAGGTCCTGCTCGCCGGCCAGCGCGTGAATCACGGCGCCCGACCCGAGGAAGAGCAGCGCCTTGAAGAACGCGTGCGTGTAGAGATGGAAGATCCCGCCGGCGAAGGCGCCCACGCCCATCGCCAGGAACATGTACCCGAGCTGGGAGACGGTCGAGTACGCGAGGACGCGCTTGATGTCGTACTGCGCCAGGCCGATCGTGCCGGCCATGAGCGCCGTGAGACACCCCACCACCGCCACGATCTCCATCGTCATCGGCGCGTGGCTGAAGAGCACCGCGTTGCGGCCAATCATGTACACGCCGGCGGTCACCATCGTCGCGGCGTGAATGAGCGCAGAGACGGGCGTGGGACCTTCCATCGCGTCCGGGAGCCAGATGTAGAGGGGAATCTGCGCCGATTTGCCGGTGGCGCCGAGGAAGAGCAGCAGCGTGATGGCCGTCAGCGTCGCGGCGGCGACGTCGGTGGACGCGACCGCCGAGGCGATGCCCTGGAAGTCGAGCGTGCCGAACTGCGTGAACAGCCACAACATGCCGAGCAGGAACCCGAAGTCGCCGATCCGGTTCACCACGAACGCCTTCTTGCCCGCGTCGGCGGCGGACTTCTTGGTGAACCAGAAGCCGATCAACAGGTACGAACAGAGGCCCACGCCCTCCCAGCCGATGAACATCACCGGGAAATTCGCCCCAAGGACCAGGACGAGCATGAACGCCGCGAAGAGGTTCAGGTACGAGAAGTACCGCGCGAACTCTGAGTCGGACTCCTCGTGCATGTAGGCCGTCGAGTACAGGTGGATCAGCGACCCGATGCCCGAGACGATCAGGATCATCAGCGCCGACAGCGGATCGAGCCTGAACGTGAGCGGAACCTCGAGCCCACCCGAGCTGATCCACGTGAACACCGTGTCTTCGAAGGCGCGGACGCCGCCGACCGGCTCCAGCTGCAGCAGCCGCCAGACCGCCGCGGCCGAGACTCCGAACGACAGCCCCATGGCGCCCGTGGCCACGAGCCCCGAGACGTTCTTCGGCAGACGCCGGCCGATCGCGGCGTTGATCAGGAACCCGATGAGCGGAAACAGGGGAATCAGCGGCAGCACGTCGTCACCACTTGAGCGTCGTGAACGCGTCCGGGCTGAGCGATTCCTTGTGCCGGAAGAGCGCGATGATGATGGCGAGACCCACGGCCGCTTCCGCCGCAGCCACCGTCATGACGAAAAACACGATGATTTGACCATCCACACTCTGGAGATACCGGTCCGCGGCGACGAACGTGAGATTGACCGCGTTGAGCATGATCTCGACCGAGAGGAGAATCGTGATCAGGTTGCGCCGCAGAAACACCCCCGCGGTACCGATGGCAAACAGCACCGCCGACAGCGCGAGATACGAGTTCAGCGTCGGTTCAGGCAGCATGAATAAAGACCTCCGAGGTCATTTTTCACAAACCGTAAAATGACCTCGGAGGTCATTTCTCCCTCCGCGCCAGAATGATGGATCCCACCATCGCGACGAGAATCAACACCGAGGTGGCCTCGAACGCGAACGAGTACTCGCGGAAGAGCTTGAGGCCGATGTCGTAGACCGTTGGCTGCCGGGCCACGTCGCCCGAGGGCATCTGCGCCGGCGTGAGCTTGACGAGCGCAATCGCGAGCTCGATCACCAGGACGGCCGACAGCACCGCGCCGAACCGTCGCGGTCCCGCCCCGCCGAACAGCCGCGCGTGATACCCGGCAGGCACGTCTTCGGTCGGCACGTTCAGCAGCATGACGACGAACAGGAAGAGCACCATGATGGCGCCCGCGTAGATGATGATCTGGATGGCGGCCACGAATGGCGCGTCGAGCAAGACATACAGGCCTGACAGCCCGCAAAACGACACGATGAGCAGGAGCACGCTGTACATGGGGTTGCGCTGGCCCACGACCAGCACGGAGGCGGTCACCGTCACCGCCGCCAACACCCAGAACATCAGCGTTTCCATTATTTACTCTGGGGGCTTCGCCCCCAGACCCCCTGCACGCTCACTCGCACCACTCGCCTCCACTGAAAAGCACTCAGGCCAGTTGCGCTCCGTTCGCGTGGCTCACTCGCACAACTCGCCTCCACTGAAAAGCGCTCAGGCCAGTTGCGCTCCGTTAACGTGGCCGCAGTTCCGCCGTAGCGGCGCAGCCGCGAAGGCGAATCGCTCGCACAGCTCGCTCGCTCTGCCCTCACGCTTGCACCTACCAGCCGAAATAGATCACGACAAACGCGGTGACGAGCAGGTTCACGACGGCCGCCGGCAAGAGGTACTTCCAGCCGAACTCCATCAGCTGGTCGTAGCGGTACCGCGGCAGCGTCCACCGCATCCAGATATAGAAGAACAGCAGCGCAAACACTTTCACGAGGAACCAGATCCACTCGAAGCCGGCGGGCAGCGGGAAGGGCCCGTGCCAGCCGCCCAGAAAGAGGTCCGTCGCGACGGCCGACACCGTGACCATGTTCACGTATTCGGCCAGGAAAAACAGCGCGAAGCTCATCGAGCTGTATTCGGTGTGATACCCGGCGACCAGCTCCTGCTCCGCCTCGGGAAAATCGAACGGCGCGCGGTTCGTTTCGGCGATGCCCGCGATGAGGAAAAACAGGAACCCGAAGGGCTGCAGGAACAGGTACCACTTCGGGATCACGCCGAACCAGTAGCCCGCCTGCTGATCGACGATGTCGCGGAGCGACAGCGAGCCCGCGAGCATGATGACGGCCGCGAACGAAAGCCCGTACCAGATCTCGTAGCTGATCATCTGCGCCGACGATCGGAGGCCGCCGAGCAGCGAGTACTTGCTGTTCGAGCTCCAGCCGGCGAGCACGATGCCGTACACGCCCATCGAGGTGATCGCGAAGATCACGAGCAGGCCGACGTTGACGTCGGCGGCCGCGAGCCGGACCGGGCGATCGAGCAGGCCGAAAAACGTGGTGTCAGCGCCCCACGGAACCACCGCGAACGCCGCGAACGCCGCCGTCGCCGACAGAATCGGAGCGGCATAAAAGAGGATGCTGTCGGCCGCCTTGGGCCGGAGCTCCTCCTTGAACATGAGCTTGACGATGTCGGCGAGCGGCTGAAGCAGGCCCTTCGGCCCAACGAGGTACGGCCCGTATCGCTGCTGGACGAACGCCGCGACCTTGCGCTCCATGTACACGAGCACGGCCGCCGAATTCAGCAGCATGAAAAACGTGAACCCGATGACGATGAGCTGGGCGATGAATTCGGGAGTGATCGCCATCAGTGGTGGCCCACGGCGGCCCGGGTCGCCGCTCTCCAGGGCGCGGGAACGGTGCACCGGCCCTCGCGCACATGCGCTTCGTATTCGGCCTGGAACAGCTTGATCGTGGACAGCACCGGCGTCGCCGCCGCGTCACCGAATGCGCACAGCGTCTTGCCGAGGATGTTGTTGCTCACCGACAGCAGCAGATCGATATCGCGCTTCTGCCCTTCGCCGTTCTCGATCTTCGTGAGAATCCGGAAGAGCCAGTCGCACCCCTCGCGGCACGGCGTGCACTTGCCGCACGACTCGTGTTTGTAGAAGTGCAGCAGGTTCTGAGCGGCCCAGACCATGCACGTCGTGTCGTCCATGACGATCACACCGGCCGAGCCGAGCAATGAGCCGGCCTTGGCAATGCCGTCGAAGCTGGCAGGAACGTCGAGCTGATCGGGCAGCAGCAGCGGCACGGACGACCCGCCGGGGATGACCGCCTTCAACGCGCGGCCGTCGCGCATGCCGCCGGCGAACTTCGGATCGTAAATCAGGTCCCGCAGCGAGACGTCCATGGAGGCCTCGAACGTGCCGGGCCGCTTGACGTGGCCGCTGATGCAAAAGAGCTTCGGCCCGCCGTTCTTCTCCGGACCGATCGCGGCGAACCACTCGGCGCCGTGCTCGATGATGAACGGCACGTTGCAGAGCGTCTCGACGTTGTTCACGGCGCTCGGACAGCCATAAAGCCCGTGCGTCGCCGGGAACGGCGGTTTCAGCCGCGGCTGCGCGCGTTTGCCTTCGAGCGATTCGATGAGCGCCGTTTCTTCGCCCGCCTCGTACGCCCCGGCGCCGCGATGGACGTAGATCTCGCAATCGAATCCCGTCCCAAGGATGTTGCGCCCGAGGTACCCCGCCGCCCGCGCCTTCTCGATCTCCACCTCGAGCACTTCCTGCACGTGGTAGAACTCGCCGCGGATATAGATGTAGGCGACCTTCGCGCCAATCGCATGGCAGCCGATGAGGCACCCTTCGAGGAGCAGGTGCGGGTTGCGCTCCATCAGCACGTGATCCTTGAACGTGCCGGGCTCGCTCTCGTCCGCGTTGCAGCAGAGGTACTTCGGCTTGGGCGACTTCTTGTCCACGAACTGCCACTTCATGCCGGTCGGGAACCCGGCGCCGCCGCGCCCTCGAAGCCCGGAAGCCTTGACGGCTTCGACGATCGCGTCGGGCGTCATGGCGAGCGCTTTCTTCAACGCCTCGTAGCCGCCGTGCTGGACGTAGAAGTCGAGCGTCGCGCCGTTGGGCTCGCCGATGTAACGGGTGAGGAGGGGATCCATGCAGAAACTTAGAACTGAAAACTCTGAACGAAGAACTGAAAACCACTTGTCCTGGGGATCCCGGTGTCGGCATCCGGAACCCTCAGTTCTAAGTTCTGAGTTCTGAGTTCAAAGTTGGCCATTATTTTTCAACTCGTAAGTAGCATCCTGTCAGCACCGCCGGCCCCTTCGCCCGAAGCCCGGCCACGAGCGCGCTCGCGTCCTCGGGCTTGTGGCACTCGTGCCAGTGATCGTTCACGCCGATGACCGGCGCGCGGTCGCACGCGCCGAGGCACTCCACCTCGAAGAGCGTGAATTCGCCCGCCCGATCGGTTTCACCCGGCGCGATGCCCAGGGTTTTCGAGAGCTCTTCGGTCACGCGCTCGGCACCCATGAGCGCGCACGACAGCGTCCGGCACACCTGCAGCACGTGCCGGCCGACCGGCCGCGTATAGAACATCGTGTAGAACGAGACGACATCCTCGACGTCCGCGGGCGTGCACCCGATGGCGCTGGCGACCTGCCGCATCCCGTTGAGCGTGATGTAGCCCTGCTGGTGCTGGACGAGGTACAGCGCCGCGAGAATGGCCGATTTGCGCTGATCGGCCGGGTACCGCGCGCAGATCGCTTCGAGCCGCTCGCGGTTTTCGCGCGTGTACTCGAACGCCGGTCCCTCTTCGGGAAAGGCCCGGGCGGACTTGTGGTGCCCGCGGCCGTAATCCATCGATGGATGAAAGCTCATAACAGAGGCCCAAGGCCCAAGGCCCGAGGCCCAAGGCGCCACACAAAGCGTCCCCACTCTGGTGAAGTCAACATCGGTTATCGATCCACATCGCCCATCACGACGTCCGTTGATCCGATCACCGCGATGACGTCCGCGATCAGGCCGCCGATGATCATCTTCGGCAACGCCTGGCACGCGATGAACGACGGCGCGCGCGCTTTCACGCGCACCGGCCGGTTCGTGCCGTCCGAAACGATGTAGAAGCCGTGTTCGCCGCGCGGGCCTTCGATCGGCACGTAGGCCTCGCCTTTCGGCACGTTGAAACCCTGCGAATACAGGAGGAAGTGCTGAATGAGCGCTTCCATCTCCGTGTACACGCGATCCTTGGGCGGCGGGACGAACCGGAAGTCGCCGCAGTCGTAGACGCCGGTTGGCGTGATGCGTGACAGCGCCTGGCGGCAGATGCCGACGCTCTGCCGCATTTCGGCCATCTTCACCTGGTACCGCGCGAAGACGTCACCGTCGGTCGCCGTCGGGACCTGGAAATCGAACGTCTCGTACTTGAGGTAGGGAAACGTCTTCCGGACGTCGTACGGGATGCCGACCGCACGCGCCATCGGTCCGACGAGTCCCATCGCCATCGTGTCTTCGCGGGACAGATAGCCGACGCCTTTGGTGCGCTTGAGCCAGACCTGGTTCTTCGTGAGGAGCTTCTCGTAATCGTCGAGCTTCCCCGGAAACTTGTCGAGGAACTCGGTGACGGCGGCGTGGAACCCGCGCGGCAGATCCTCGCGCAGACCGCCGATCCGGAGGTAGCTCGGGAACATCCGGAAGCCCGCGATCATCTCGTTGATGTTGAGCAGCTGCTCGCGCTCGCGGAAGCAATAGAGCATGACCGTCACGGCGCCGACTTCCATGCCGTGCGTGCCGAGCCAGACGAGGTGGCTTGACAGCCGCTGGAGCTCGGCGATGAGGACGCGGATCCAGATGACGCGCTCCGGAATCGCCGCCTCGATGCCGAGCAGCTTCTCGACCGACAGGCAGAACGCGAGGCTGTTCGACTGCGCGCCGAGGTAGTCCATCCGCTCGACGAGCGGGATGACCTGCTGCCACTTCTTCTGTTCGCAGGTCTTCTCGATGCCGGTGTGCAGGAAGCCGATCGTCGGGTCGGCCGAGACGATGTTCTCGCCGTCGAGCTCGAGCACGAGCCGCAGCACGCCGTGCGTGCTGGGGTGCTGCGGCCCCATGTTCACGGTCATCGTTTCGGAGCGGATTTCTGGCATCGCTACGACGTCGGCCCAAGGCCCAAGGCCCAGGGCCCAAGAACAAACCCGGCGCGGCGGGCCGGATCCTCTGAATGCGGCCGAGATCCAACCCCTAGGGCCTTGGGCCTTGGGCCTTGGGCCTTACCCACGCTTGCCTCCCGCGCGGTCCGCCCGTTCCCGCTGCGCCCGAATGTTCTCCGCGAACTCCTCCGGCGAGAGCTGGATCGGCGACCAGGACGCGGTGTCTTTCCGAATCTGCACCGGCGAGTCCTTGCGCAGCGGGAATCCCTCCCAGTCGTCGGGCATCAGAATGCGGCGCAGATCCGGGTGGTTGTCGAAGGTGATGCCGAACAGATCGAACACTTCGCGCTCGGGCCAGCCGGCGGTCGGAAAGATCGCCGTCACACTCGGCATCCGGGGGTCGTCGCCGCGGACCCGCACCTTGACGCGCAGCCGGCGCGGCGGCACGGCCGCGCTCGCACCGGGCGCGCGGTACGCCTCCCCCAGGCTGGCGAGATGGTAGACGACCTCGAACCGTGGGTCGGCCGGCAGCAGATCGGCCACTGTCACGTCCGCCAGGAACACGAACTGCAGTGCCGGATCGTCGCGAAGCATCCGCGCCGTGTCGATCAGCCGATCGCGATCGATGTAGATCGTCGGCATGTCGGGCGACGTGACGGTCTCGAACTCTAGACCGGCGCCGCGCAGAGCGTCGAGGGTCGAAGAAGCGTCCATTTACAAGGCGAATAGCGAATGGCGGACCGCACTCGTTCCAGAGGCCCCCGGCCGGGGGCCCGAGGCCGGGATACTCATGCGCTCATCCTCTGCTTGTCGATCTTCCGCTGCAACTGGACGATGCCGTAGATGAGCGACTCCGGGCGCGGCGGACAGCCGGGCACGAAGACGTCAATCGGCACGACCTGGTCGACGCCCTGCACGATCGCATAGTTGTCGAACACGCCGCCGCAGCTGGCGCAGGCGCCCATCGAGATCACCCACTTGGGCTCGGGCATCTGGTCGTAGATGCGCCGGAGGACGGGCGCCATTTTTCGCGACAGGCGGCCGGCCACGATCATCAGATCGGACTGGCGCGGCGATCCGCGGAAGACCTCGGCGCCGAAGCGCGCGATGTCGTAGCGGCCGCAGCTCATCGCCATCATCTCGATCGCGCAGCAGGCCAGCCCGAACGTCACCGGCCAGATGGCCGATCGGCGCGCCCACTGCACCATCTTTTCAACCGTCGTCGTGAGGACGGGAATCTCAAGTTCGGCCATGTCGCTCCCTGCTCCAGTCGAACGCGCCTTTGCGCCAGACGTAGATGTAGCCCGTCAACAGCAGCGCGAAGAACGCGACGATCTGCCAGAAGCCCGGTTTGCCCAGCTCGCGAAAGGCGATCGCCCACGGATAGAGAAACGCGATCTCGATGTCGAAGAGCAGAAAGATCATCGCCACGAGATAGAACTTCACCGACTGCCGCTCCCGCGCGTCGCCCACCGGCGGCATGCCGCACTCGTACGCCGCCATCTTTTCGGGCGTCGGCTTGTGAGGGCCCAGAAACTGCGACAGGAGGACCGACCCGCCGGCAAAGCCGAAGCCCAAGCCAATCATGATGAGGATGGGTAGAAAGCCGTCCATGTCCTGGTGGCGGGCCCTCCAGCCCCGGAGCGGAGCTTGTGCTCCCGTGGATCAAGCGTAATGTAGCTGCCGCGCGCGATCCAAGTCAACGAGGCGTCCGGTCCTCTCGTGCAACATTCACGCGGCGATCACCACTCCCTATGACAACATGGGGCTTGACGGCCGAACGGTTGCAAGAGACGACCTGACCCATCATGCGCGTCGCGTGGTTCACGCCGTGGCCGCCGCAGCGAAGCGGCGTCGCCGGCCGGTCCGCCGAAATCGTGCCGCTGCTCTGCGCCGCCGGCCACGGCATCGACGTCTTCGTGGACGAGCAGCACGTCGACATCACGCGCCGATCCGACGATCAACCTCCGACGGCAGGCCGCTTGCGCGTGCAGAGCGCTCACGAGGTCGTGTGGCGCGCCCGTCAGCGTCACTACGACGTGGCCGTCTATCAGATCGGCAATTCCACGACGCACGAGTTCATCTGGCCGTATCTGTTCAGGTGGCCGGGTCTCGCCGTCCTCCACGACACGCATCTGCACCACGCACGCGGCCGGGCGCTGCTCCTGCGGAAGCGCGTCGACGAGTACCGGGCAGAGTTCGCGTGGAACCATCCAGAGGTGCCGGCCCGCGCGGCCGAGCTCGCCGTGCGCGGCTTCGACGGCGCGTACTACTACGACTGGCCCATGGTGCGATCCGTCGTCGCAACTTCGCGCCTGGTCGCGACCCACTCCCCGGGCGCACGAATGGCGCTTCAGGAAGCCTGGCCCGATCGCGAGTTCGACAGCATCGTGCTGGCCGAGGGGTGCCGCGTCGCCCCGTCGGAAGCGGATCGTGCCGCCGTCCGCGATGCGCTGGCGATTCCGGATTCGGCGGTGGTGTTCGGGGTCTTCGGCGGGCTGAGCGCGGAAAAGCGCGTCCCGCAGGTGCTGCGCGCCTTCGCCGAGACCTCGGCGCGAGTGCCGGAGGCCGTGCTGGTCCTGGCCGGCAGTCGCGACGCGTCCGTGGATGTCAATGGGCTCATCCGTTCGCTTGGGATTGCCCACGCCACCCGGGTGCTCGAGACGCTCAATGACGCGGAGTTCGATCGCGCGATTGCGGCCGTGGACGTCTCGCTGAATCTGCGCTGGCCCACGGCGCGCGAAATGTCAGGGCCCTGGGTGCGCGCGCTCGCGGCCGGCCGCGCAACCGTGATCGTCGATCTCGTGCATCTTGCGCTGATCCCGTCGCTCGATCCGAGAACGTGGCACACGCACGCGCCCGGAGGCGCTTCTCTCACCGGCCAGGGGCCCGTGACGGTCGCGATCGACATCCTCGACGAAGACCATTCGCTCGTCCTGGCAATGCGCCGGCTGGCGGTCGACCGCGAGTTGCGGAAGCAGCTCGGACGAGCGGCGCGCCGGCATTGGGAAGCCGAGCACTCATTCGAGCGCGTCGTGCGCGACTACGAACGGGCGATGTCGCGAGCCGCCCAACTGCCGGATCCAACCGGCGATCGGCCTGCCCATCTGCGGCCATCGAGCCTGGTTCAGGCACGAGGGCTCAGTTCCGCGTTCGGGGCGGAGACGGCAGCGATAATCAATGACCTGGAGTCGAGCCAGGATGCACATCACGCTCAACGGTGATCCGCACGAGCTCCCAGGCCCGGTGACCGTCCTCGAGCTTCTCGAACGTCTCCAGATCGATCCGCGCATCGTCGCGGTCGAGGTCAACAGGATCGTCGTGAAGCGAGATCGCTATTCGGGAACCATGATTGGCGACGCGGCCGAAGTCGAAATCGTGACATTCGTCGGCGGCGGGTCGCCGTAGCGAACCTGCGCTCACCTGTCCCCAAACTGTGGAAAACTAACCCGTCCCCATGATCATCGCCGGGCGCACGTTCACCTCGAGACTCGTCGTCGGCACGGGCAAGTACCCCTCGCACGAGATCATGAAGGCGGCGCATGAGGCGTCCGGCACCGAAATGGTGACGGTCGCCGTGCGGCGTGTGGATCTGTCGGCGCGGGGAACGGCCTCGTTGCTGTCGTGGATCGACCGGGATCGCATCTTCATCCTTCCCAACACCGCGGCGTGCTACACGGCCGAGGATGCGATTCGCACGGCTCGGCTCGCGCGCGAGGCCGGCCTCTCGCATTGGATCAAGCTCGAAGTCATCGGCGACGAGCGAAGCCTCTACCCGGACAACGAGGCGCTGCTCGAGGCGACACGCGTGCTCGTGAAAGAGGGCTTCATCGTGTTGCCGTATACGAGCGACGATCCGATTGTCTGCCGGAAGCTCGAAGACGCCGGGGCGGCAGCGGTCATGCCGCTCGGGGCGCCGATCGGATCCGGCCTCGGCATCCAGAATCCCAACAACCTGTTGATGATCAAAGATCAGGCGCGCGTGCCGGTCATCGTCGACGCCGGCGTCGGCACGGCCTCCGATGCGGCGATCGCGATGGAGCTTGGCGCGGACGGAGTCCTGATGAACACGGCCATCGCGCAGGCGTCCGATCCGGTCGGCATGGCGACCGCGATGAAACACGCGGTCATCGCCGGCCGGCTCGCCTTCCTGGCTGGCCGGATTCCGAAGAAGCCGCACGCGACGGCCAGCAGTCCGACCGCGGGGCTCGTCACGCCCGGCGCCCCTTCCCGGAGCTGACGTGGCCGGAGAGACCCTCGACGAACTCCTATCCAGGCTCGAACGCGAACGGCAGGACGCCGATACTCTCTACAACGAGGCGTTGACCGCGCTCGATCGAGCGGTCCAGGCCCGGCCCGCGATGCCGGATCCGCCGCCGGCCTACGACGAATCGAAGATCACGGCAGTCAACCAGGCGTGGGACATTCTCCCGTCGGGTCCGCCGCCGGTCGACAGCAGCGTGAAGGGCCGGCTGCGCGGTTTCATCTGGCGCCTGGTCGGACCGCCGCTCGACACCCAGAAACAGTTCAACGCGGCGCTCGTCGATCATCTGAATCGCAACGTCGCCGCGCATCGCGAGGCGCAGAAGGCGATCGCGACGGCGATCGAGGTCATGCGGCAACAAGCGGACGGACTGGCGCACTTCCAGGTCCACCTGATCCGATACCTGCAGACCATCACGCTTTTCGTCGACACGAAGGATCGCGCGGTTGCCGGCGACGCGAAGGTCGTCAACGCCGGCGTGTCGGCGCTCACCGAGGACTGGTTGAAGCGATGGGAGTCGCTTGGCGCGAAGGAACAACGCTTCAAAGCGCAGGTCGATTCGATCGACGATATCCGCGCGATTGCGGCTCTCGCGCAGCAGACGGCGATCTCGTTGAAAGCGCACGTCGAAAGGCTGCTGGATGGATCCGGCGTGCGGCCCTCGACGCCGGACAGGATGCAACCCGCGGCAGCCCGCACGAGCGATCTCGATTCGATCGCGTATGTGGGCTTCGAGAATCAGTTTCGCGGATCGCCTGACCAGATCCGCGCTCAGCTTGCCGACTACATGCCCATTTTTGCCGGCTGCCGGGACGTCGTCGATCTCGGATGCGGGCGCGGCGAACTGCTCGATCTCTTTCGCGAACACGGCATTTCCGCGCGTGGTGTGGACTCGAACGCGTCCATGGTGCACGCGTGCCGGGCGCGCGGACTGGAAGCCGAACAGGGCGATGCCCTCGGATTCCTCCAGGGTCTCCCCGACAACTCGCTCGGCGGGCTGATTGCGATTCAGGTGGTCGAACATCTCGATCCGGGCTACCTGGTTCGGCTGGTCGAGACCGCGTTACACAAGCTGCGCCTCGGCGCCCCGCTGGTCTTCGAGACAATCAACCCGGCGTGCTGGGTCGCGTTCTTCGAGAGCTACATTCGAGACATCACGCACCGCTGGCCGCTGCACCCGGACACCTTGAGGTATCTCGTGCAGGCCAGCGGCTTTTCGTCCGTGGACATCCAGTACCGATCGCCGGTCCCCTTCTCGGACCGGCTCCAGAAGGTCACGCTCCCGGTGGCCGCTCCGGGTGCCGCCGCGGATCAGAATCGCGGAGCTCGTCGAAGCGCTCAACGCCCACGCGGATACTCTCAACGCACGGCTGTTCACGTACATGGACTATGCCGTAGTGGCGAGGCGGTGACGACGGTACTGCTCGCGGCGTTCCGCGTCGCCGGCCTCGGACCCGCGCTCGTCCTGCTGGCTGCGTGGCTCGTCCAACCTGTTCCGTTTGTCCTCAAAGCTCTTCCCGTCTCGCTCGGCGTTCTGTCAGCGCTGCGCCCGGCCTCCGGCCTCGTCGTGCTCGCCGGGCTCGGCCCGATGGCGAACGCTATCTCGCTCTGGAGTCATTCGCCGCTGCCGGGTATTCGGCTGCTCGAGCAGCTCGTCATCGCGGTCGTGTTCGGCGCGGGACTCCGATGGTGGACGCGCGGGCCCCATCTTCGGCTGGCCGAGGCGGCCGCGTTGCTGGCCTCGAGCGCCGTCGCGTCGTTCATCGCCGTCCAGCCGGCGTTGCTGATGCAGCGTGAGCCCGCTGCCACGACGTCGAGCCATTTGCGAGCACTGCTCTGGAACGGCGACTACTTCCTGCGTTCGAGCCTGTGGGATCCGTTGTTCTTCGCCGCGCTCACGGTCGAAGGACTCGCCCTCGCCGTCACCGCCGAGCGCATCGTGCGGCGAGACGCCGCCGCGGCCCTGGGCACGATTCGGATGGCGGTCGTCGGTCAGACGGCCGTGGCCGCCCTGAACCTTCAGCAGGTCATCGCCGCCGCGATCCGGGCCGGTGACCTCTGGCGTGAGTTACCGCGACTCTTCCGGGACGTGCGCGTCAGTCTGTTCTACGACGTGAATGCGGCAGGTTCAGTGTTTCTGCTCACGCTCGTCGGCGGCATCGGTCTTCTTCGCGCGACGAAACGCGTCTCCTGGGAGATCGCGCCGCTCCTGCTGATCGTCGGTATCGGCCTTTGGCTCGCGGGATCGCGCGTCGCGCTTCTCGTGCTGGCGGTGACGCTCATCGCGATGTTGGGCCTCGCCGCCTGGCGGCGCCGGGGCATGACCCGAGCGATCGCGGTCGCCGCGATTGCCGGGATCCTGCTGGCTGGCGGAGCGGCCGCTCTCCTCTATCCGGCAGCGCGGAACATGTCCATCGGACCCGCGTCGGCGGCGCGCCGGATCATGGCGCAGACGAGCCTCAACATGTGGCGAACAGCGCCGGTATTTGGCATCGGCGTCGGCCGCTTCTATGAGCAGTCTTCACGATTCGGAGCCGACGCGCTGCGACGGGAGCTCGACTTCGGCACAGCCAACGAGAACGCGCACAACTATTTTCTGCAGGCTCTCGCGACGGAAGGACTGGTCGGCCTGGCGGCGCTGCTCGCGGTGCTGACCGTGGTCCTGGTCCCCACGATCGGGCGCGGATCGGCGGCGCTCCCAGCGCTCGGGCGCTGGCTCACGGCTGGGACCGTCGCCTACCTCCTGACGTGGTTGACCGGGCATCCGCAGCTCGTCCCCGAAGCGTCCTTCGCCTTCTGGCTGACCTTTGGCGTTCTTGCGGGCTTGACGCCGATGGCGAGCGCCGCGCGCTGGCGCACCGCGCTGGCTATCGCGGCGGCGATCGTGCTCATGAGCGCACCCTTTCGCGCGGCAGCTGGGATCCGGAATGCCGAACTGGAGCACGTGGCGATCGGGCTCTCGCACTGGCAGCCGGCCATCGACGGCTTCCGCTACCGGCTCGCGGGGCAATCGTTCGCGCTGTATCTGCCGGGCGATGGCCGCGCCGTGGATCTGCCGCTGCGCCGGTCGCCGGCGGCGCCTGACCCGCTGGTGGTCGCGATCAGCGTCGACGATCAGAAGCTCTATGAGCCGCTCATCTCGGGCGAGGCCTGGCAACAGGTCCGGCTTCTGCTGCCGAAGACGAACCACCGATTCGTCCTCGTCAGGTTCGATGTCAGTCCGACGCGCTCTGACGGGACACCTCTGCTCTTCGTCGGAAGGGCCGAACCTCGCTGAATCGCGGCGCGGTGCGCAATGAGCGGTGGTCTAAACTAGCGTCGTGCCGCGGCTGATCTCGATCATCGTCCCGGTCTACAACGAGGAACAGACCGTCGTTCCGCTGCTCGAACGGCTGCTGGCCGTGCCGATGCCCGCGGATCGCGAAGTCCTCGTCGTGAACGACGGGTCGACGGACGGCACCGAAGGGGGATTGAACGAGTTCGCCCGCCACCAGAACCTGCGGGTCCTGCACGCGACGCGAAACGCCGGCAAGGGATGCGCCATCCGTGTCGGCCTTGCGCACGCCGCCGGCGACATCGTGGCGATTCAAGACGCCGACCTCGAGCTCGATCCGGCCGATCTGCCGCGTCTCCTCGAACCGATCCTGAGCGGCGCCGCGACGGTCGTCTATGGGTCGCGGTTCCTCGGCGGCCGCCCGGACGCGCCGCTGAAGACGATCCTCGCGAACCGGACGCTCACGGCGATGACCAACGCCCTGTTCGGATCGCGGATCACCGACATGGAGACGTGCTACAAGATCATGCGCACGGATGTCGCGCGATCGCTCGGCCTCCAGTGCAACCGCTTCGACATCGAGCCCGAGATCACCGCGAAACTGCTGCTCGCGGGCCACCACATCGTGGAACGGCCGGTGGCGTTCACGCCGCGCACCCGGGCGGCCGGCAAGAAGATCAACTGGCGCGATGGGGTGCGGGCGATTGACGTGCTGCTGCGCTGCCGGATGGGACGGCCGGTCGTTCGGACTGAGGTCGCGTTGCCGCCGGTATCCGAGCCGCTGTACGCCGTGAAACCCACGCTGGACCCGGCCCCGCGGAGCGGCACACCCACCACAGGCCGCGGATCCGTCCAGGATTGATCAGAGGTCGGCTGACTACAGGTCGCGACGGCCCGTGGCGTGTGTCGGTACGGCCGTGCCCGCGAGGTGCGCGAGGAGCACGCCCCACAGAAAATAGGTGACCGCGCCGTTGTACGGAATGCGAAGACTGACGCGCATCCCATTGTCCATCGTCATCAAATAGAGCATGACGCCGGCGAGTCCGAGAAGCGGCGGCGAACGAAGGACATCGTACCAGCGGTGCCGCACGAGTCCGGCGGTCCGGAGCATCAACCACGCCAGCGGGAGCAACGCGATCAGCCCGAAGTTGTAGACGAGATCCAGGTAGTAGTTGTGCGCGCTTGTCGCGACGTGCGGGTCGATCTGTGCCGGGTGGCCCCAAAGCAGCCCGCCTGCGGAGCTCAGCGACGCCGAACTGAACATCCTCCAGTACGCGACGCGTTCGGCGACGTGAAGCGGAAGCGGTGACACGCCCTGGACCGGAGACGGCGGCCCGTCCCGGATGTCATGGACCCGGGCGGGGCGCTCGTAGCCCGGCAGAAACTTCGCCTGAAACGCCGAACTGACGCTGAGGCCGTATGCGAAGTACGCGAGCAGACCGAGCGTCGCCAGCACGGGCACGATTGCCGCCCGCCGATCGCTGCTGACCCAGCGCGCGTGGGCTGCAAAAATCAGCGTGCCGACGACCACGCCGATCATCGCGGACATCGACATCGACGCCGCCGCATAGCAGCCCAGCACCGGCCCCAGCACCACGAGCGCACGGCGGTAAGCGGGCTGCGAGGAGGTGTCGGGCTCTGTCCCCTCAGAAGACCAGAGGGTGAACAGCGCGAACAGGTATCCGGCCGTGAGGATGACCGGAACGTATTGCTGATGCTGATACACGGTGAACAAGAAGGCGTCCGGCGACAAGACGACGCGGTTGTGGACCCACCATGTCAGCGCCAGTTGGGTCGGCAGCAGCCCCGCCAGGATCCACACGACCGGCCGCGCGAGAGCCGGCAGGGATCGAACCTGCGCGAAGGCTTCACCCGCGAGCAGCGCGGGAATCGGCAGCAGGAAATAGAACAGCAGCTTGAGTTTGTCACCCGGAATCATCCCGCCGGCCGCGATCAGGGACGTGAGCAGCATCACCGCCGGCGCCATCAGGACGAATCGCCACGAAAACAGCCGACGCTGTTCGACGCGGAACGCGAGGAGCGCCAGGTACACGGCCGGCAGCGCCAGCGGGATCGGCAGACGCGAGAAGCCGGCACCGGGCTCGAGCAACGTCGCCGGATCGCGAAACACGAAACCCGAGAGCTGGATGAAGACCGGAGCAAACAGCAGGAGCGGCAGGCACGACGAAAACAGCTGGCTCAGCACCGGCAAGCCGGTCATGGCGCGGCTCGGCGCTGTGGTACTCGACATTACGAAGAGTGATCCGGTGGCCACTGTACCATAACGGTCCTGCGATTCCAGTAACAGCGGTGCGAAGATTCGCATGACGAGAGTTGCGTCTGCCGTTCGACGATTCCCAACGGCCCGTCGACGACTCAGCGGGCGGGCTTTCTGGCGAGCAGGCAGATGTCGGAGCAGAGGCCCGGCCGCAAGCGCAGCAGGCCATCGACCCAGGGCGTCAGTCTGGCCACGGTGAGAGACGGATTGCAGCGGCCCAGCCAGTTGAATCCCAGCACCTCGGCGTCCTCGAGTCCCAGCCGGCTGGCGATCGCGCGCAGATCGCGGACGGTGGGCTCGCGCACGTGGCCGCGAAACCGGGGCTCTTCGTACCAGACATCCAGCGCGGACCATTCGGTGGCACCAAACACCGCTTCGATCCGCTTTTTCAGGTTCGCCGCGTTCGGCACACCGATCATCAGCCAGCCGCCCGGCGTGAGCGATTCCACCGCCGACTGAAACAGCTTCTTGGGCGAGTGGTGCCAATGCTCCATCGAGTCGAAGGACGTCACCGCGTGGAGTGATTCGTCCGGAAAGCGCCAGTCGTCTTCGATGATGTCGCCCTCGATCGTGGTAAAGCCGTACACCTGCGGCAGCCGCAGCCGCGGGTCGGCCGGATCGACAAACATCGGATCCCGCCGATCGTCGATCGACGTCGCGCGAAAACCCAGTCGCGCGCAGCCGGCGGCGAACGCACCCCAGGCGCCGCCGAGATCGACGACATGTCCGCCCGACGGGACGCGGGCCTTCAGGAGATCGAGTTGCGTGGCGTGTCGGAGGATCTCGGCTTCGATCACGTGAGGCGGCTCCGGCGGCCAGTGCCGCGTGTACACCTCGCGCATCACCGTCATCGAATCCTGGCTGGCCTTCACGCGCCCACGACCCCTTTCAACAGCGTTTCGTACTGGCGGCTGATCGTCTCGCGCGAGTAGTGCTCCGCGACGTACGCGCGGCCCGCGGCGCCGCGCCGACGCCACCGTTCCGGGTCCGACACCGCATCGCGGACTGCAGTCGCGAGCGCGTCGGCCGACTCGGCCGGAATCACCACGCCGGCGTGGGCCTCGCGGATGAGCTGCGCCAGGTCCGACCGTCGATCCGTGGCCGCCACGATCGGCCGTTCACACGCCATGATGCGATACACCTTCGAGGGAATGGCATCCGATCCCGTCGCGGTCGCCTGCGCGACGACACACACGTCGGACGCGCCGTAGATGTCCGGAACCGTCGAGTACGGCTGATACGGAATGACCAGCAGGTTCGACAGGCGCTGGGCGGCCGCGCGGGCACGCAGCGGCTCGGCCAGCATGCCGTCGCCGATCAGAAGCAGACGCAATTCAGGCTGATCGCGGAGCAGCGCCGCGACGTCCACGAAGCACTCGAGCCCCTGCGCCGGACCCAGATTGCCCGCGTAGCTGACGACGAACTTGTCGTGAACGCCGTGGGCGCGGCTGAACGGGTTGTCTTTCGGCCTCGGCGACAGATCGGTCAGGTCGACAAAGTTGGGAATGACCATGACCTTACCGGGCGGCACGCCCTTCTCCAGGAGACGATCGCGCATACGCGGCGCGATGACGGTGATGCTCCGCGCCCGGCGATAAACGAAACGCTCGAGCGCGTACATCACCTGGATCGCGGTGGCGTTCTTCAGGGCGCCCAGGTTGATCGCGATGTCGGGATAGATCTCCTGGACGTTGTAGACGAACGGCACCGATCGCAGCCGGCCCAGAATCCACGCACTCACGCCTGCGGTGAGCGGCGGCGACGGCACCAGGATGACGGACGGCCGCCGCGCCAGCACCACGGCCGCGAGCGTGCTGACCAGGTGAAACCAGATCCACGCGAGCAGACGCAGCACGACACTGCGGCCCTTTCGCGGCATCCACGCGTGGTAGACGCGCATGCCACGGTAGTCGCTCGTCTGCAGCAGCCGGCCCCAGAACCGGCGGCGCGGCTGCGCCGCTTCGGCGTCGGCATCTTCGTTGTAGTGCGGCGTCGTCGTGAAGACCGTGACCTGATGCCCGAAGCTCGTCAGGTCGGTTGCCAGGTCCGCCATGACGTGCGCGGTCGAGACGTTGTCGGGCCGAAACACCAGCGAGAGGAGGACGACGTTCACAGCTGACGGCGTGGACGCTCAGCGTGCGGCCACCAGCACGCGCCGGCACCAGTCCATGTACTCCGGCAACCCCTCCTCCAGATCCACCGACGGCTGGTAGCCGAACGCCGCCTGCGCCGCCGAGATGTCCGCCAGGCTGTGACGGACGTCGCCTTTGCGTGGCGCGGCGTACTGCACGGCGGCCCCGCCGCTCTCCCCCATGACGAGCTCCGCCAACCGGTTGATCGTAATGCGCGTGGCGCTCGCGATGTTGAAGGCGCCGGACAGGCCGGCCGTCTGCGCCGCGCGCAGGTTCGCCCGCGCCACGTCGCGGACGTTGACGAAGTCGCGCGTCTGCTCGCCGTCGCCGAAGATAGTGATCGGATGGCCGTGCAGCACGCGGTGCGCGAAGATTGGAATCACGTTCCCGTAGGCGTCATAGCGCTGGTTGACGCCGTACACGTTGAAGTACCGTAGGCAGACGCTTTCGATCGGATGGAGCTTCGCGTACGCGAGACACAGCTTTTCGCCGCCGAGCTTGCTGGCGCCGTAAGGCGTGTCCGGATCGATCGGGTGGTCTTCGCGAATCGGCAGGGTCTTCAGCTCGCCGAAGATGCCCGCCGAGGAGGAATAGACGATCTTGCCCGTGCCCGCCTGTCGCGCCGCTTCGAGCACGCGCAGGGTGCCGAGGACGTTGATCTCCGAGTCGCGCACCGGGTCGTCGATCGATCGCGCATTGCCGACCGACGCGGCGAGATGGAACACCGTGTCGCACCCGGCGATCGCCTGCCGGACCGCGGACGCGTCTCGGACATCGCCGTCGATGAACGAGACCGGGAGTCCGTCGAGATTGTCGCGATATCCCGATGACAGATCGTCGAGGACGACGACCGAGGCGCCAGTTTCTTCGATGACCAGCCGGGCGACATTGGAGCCGATGAATCCGGCGCCGCCGGTCACCAGCACCTTTCGCAGCACTCGCGTTGTCATTTTTGTCCTACATCGGCTTCGCGGGGGCACTGCGATAGTACACCCGTCGTCGGATGCCTATCCGCCGGCGTCCGGGCGTCAGGCATCGGCCATCCGATCGGATCCGCGAACCCGCCGTCGCCGACCCGCCACCTGCCATTCGACGAGAAAGGCCAGCAGCGCGATCAGCACGGTCGGCCAGGCGAGCATCGGCCGCCGATAGGCCAGCGCCGCGAGAAACGTCAAGACGAGCCCGACGGCCAGGAGCACGACCACGGCCGCTCCGTGCGGCCGGCCGGGCTCGACGAGCTGCTGATACGCATGATCGCGGTGCGCCACGCCGATGACCGCGCGCCGGCGGCGCCGGGCGACCAGCGTCGCGACCGGGTCGAGGAGAAACAGCGTGAGACTGATGGCGACGACGAACACCAGCGGCGATCGGGCGCCGGGTGGCGCCGTGAACGGGAGCCCCGCCAGGAGGAAGCCGAGGAACGAGCTGCCGACGTCGCCGAGAAAAATCCGCGCCGGCGACCAGTTGCGGACGAGAAACGCGACGGTTGCGGCCAGGACGACGATCGCGACGCTCGCGGCCGCCTCGGGCGCCAGCGCCCAGGCCAGCACGCCGAGCGAAATCACGGCCTGACCGGCCGCCAGACCATCGATGCCGTCCATGAAGTTGAAAAAATTCATGACGCCCACGAGCCACACAACGGCGAGCACGGCGCCGGCGACGCCGAGCGGGATGTCCGCGGGCGGCGGCAACGGAAGCCGCTCGAGTCCGCCAAGCGCGATGACGACGCCGGTGGCGACGGCGGCTTGTATCAGCAGCCGTGGCATCACGGCCAGCGTGCTGACGTCGTCCCAGAGTCCCAGGCCCGCCAGCAGAAACGCCGCGCCCAGCAGAACCCAGAGCCCGCCCGGCAACGTGACGCCGACCACGGGCGCGAGGAGCAGCGCCGCCGCCACTCCGATGACGATACCCACGCCGCCGCCGCGTGGACGCGGTTCACGGTGTGAGCTCCGGACATTTGGAAGATCGAGCAGCCGCAGCCGCCGCGCATGTCGCTCGACGAGCCAGACGCCCATGAACGAGACGGCCAGCGCAATGCACACGAGAAACGTCCACGACGTCGACAGACCGATCACGATGGCCTCCGGCCGGCGGACCGGTAATCGGCCACGAGCTCGGGCATGGCGTCACGAAGACTGCGGATGGGCCGATACCCGAGCTCGCGGGCGATCTTTTCCGAACTGAACCACGCGGTTCCGAGAAGTTTCTGCAGTGCCTCGGAGTCGAACGGGACGCGGAGCCCGAGGATGTTCTTCGCCGAATCCCCTGCGGTGGCCAGAGTTCCGAACGCCCATGAGGGCACGGCCCACCGCGCGGGCCGCCTGCCCAGCCCCTGACGGATCAGGTCGTACAGCTCGCGGGTCGAATACGGCGCGGCATCGGTCACCGTGTACGTCTGTCCAGCCGCGGCGGGATGCTGTCCCGCCAGCATCAGGGCCTCGACGGCGTTGTCGACGTGCAACATGCTGCGCCGATTGTTCGACGCGGGCGGCGGTGGAAACCTGCGCCGGTCGATGGCGGTGATCATCCGCGCGAGATTGCCGCGCTGGCCCGGACCGTACACGAGCGGAAACCGGAGACAGACCGCTTCGAACCCGCGGCGCGCGGCCTCGGTCAGGACCAGGCGCTCCGCCGCCAGTTTCGAACGCCCGTACGCGGTGGTCGGTTCGGGTGCGTGCGTTTCGTCGATCGCGCGCCGCGTCTCTTCGGCCTGAGCCTTGACGCTGCTCACGTACACCACCCGTTTGATCGCGTGTCGCCGGGTGGCCTCGAGCAGCCGGTGCGTGCCTTCGAGGTTGATGCTCCAGTATTCGGCGTCGGCGGCCTCGGTCGCCGTCACATCATGCGTCTTGGCGGCGAGGTGAAAGATGATCTGGATGCCACGCAGCACGTCGGGCGGAATGAGGCCAGTCGCGAGATCGACGGAGGTAATGTCGCCGGCGGCCGCGTCACGGGTCGAGCGCGCCAGCCCGCGCACAGGCACACCCGCCGCACGGAGCCGGCGAACGAGCGCCGATCCGATGAACCCCGTCGCGCCGGTGACCAGGCACGGCGCGGCGTCACTCACCGTGCCTGAACCAGGTGGTGCGGTGGACATAGTCCACGTAGCTCAGAATGATGCGGACCACCTTGCGCGAGACGTCGCTGTCGGCGTAATCGGGGACGCGGACCTGACCGCCGGCCGGTGGCCCCTGCGCCATCGCCAGATCGACGGCCTGCAGCACGCGCTCGGGCGACAGCCCGCTCATCACCGTCACGCCCGCGTCCATCCCCTCCGGCCGCTCGTGGGCGTCACGGAGCATGACGGCGGGAAACCCCAGCATCGCCGCTTCTTCCGTCAGCGTGCCGCTGTCGGAGAGGACGCAGGCGGCGTGCCGCTGGAGCGTGATCCACTCGAACAACCCGAACGGTTTCAGGAACTCCACACGGCTCCGGCCGGCTCTCTTCGTCCTCCGCGACAGGACAGCGAGCCGCCGCCGGGTCCGCGGGTGCGTGGACATGACGATGCGGCGATGGTGGCGGCGCGCGAGTTGATCGAGCGACGAGATGAGCCGGTCGAGCCGGACCGGGTCGTCCACGTTCTCTTCACGATGCGCGCTCACGACGTAGTAGCGCTTCGGCGACAGGTCGAGCCGCTTGAGGACGTCACAGCGATCGATGCCCGGCCGGTAGTACCTCGAGCACCTCCCGCATGGTGGACCCGACCTTGATGACCGTCTCGGGACGCAGACCTTCCGCCAGCAGGTAGTGCCGCGCCTGTTCGGTCAACGGCATGTTGATGTCGCTGATGTGGTCGATGATCTTCCGGTTGATTTCCTCGGGCACGCGCTGATCGAAACAGCGGTTGCCCGCCTCGAGGTGGAACACCGGAATCCGGCGGCGCTTGGCCGCGATAGCCGCCAGGCAGCTGTTCGTGTCGCCGTAGAACAACACGGCATCCGGGCGCTCCCGCGCGAGGACCTCGTCGGCTTTCACGATCACCTGCGCGATCGTGCGGACCGCGTTCGCGCCGGCCGCGCGGAGAAAGTAGTCCGGCCGGCGGATTTCCAGCTCGCGGAAGAAGATCCCGTTGAGCTCGTAGTCGAAGTTCTGGCCGGTGTGGACCAGCGTGTGGTTCGTGCGCCGATCGAGCTCGGCGATGGTGCGGCTGAGCTTGATGAGCTCCGGCCGCGTCCCGACGATCGTCATTACGCTGAGCTTGCGCATCGCGGTCGCCCGCCGGGCTCTCGGGGTCAGGACGTCACCTCAGCGAAGGAGCTCGGCCGTCGACAAGTCCACCTGGCCGACCATGAGCCGGTTTTCCTCCAGCAGCGCCGAGGTCCGCTCGAGACCGACCGGGGCATCTGCCGAGCTGTACTCGCGGTTGAGGACCGTACGGTCGCCCGTGTCGCGGCGCAGCTCCGGCAACCGCGGCGCGATGACGTAGTGGCTGCCTCGTCGATAGGTGTGGCGGCACTCTTCTTCGGAGACCAGGATCTCGTGCTCTTTTTCGCCGGGCCGCACCTCCGTGATGCGGATTTCGATGTTGCGGTCTCCGATGAGCGCCTTGGCGATGTCGATGACGTTGGCCGACGGCGCGAGCGGAATCACGATCTCGCCCGGCGCGGCGTTGGCGACGGCCTCCAACACCGTGTCGACGGCCTGATCGAGCGTCATGAGGAATCGCGTCATCGTGGCGGCCGTCACGGTCACCGGCCCGCCACGCTGAATCTGCTGATGGAAGAGCGGAATGACCGATCCGCGCGACGCCAGCACGTTGCCGTACCGGACACAGACGAACCGCGTGCGGGTGTTGAGCACGTTGGCGGCCGTGAAGATACGCTCGGCTACCGCTTTCGACATGCCCATGACGTTGACCGGCTTGCACGCCTTGTCCGTGCTGATCCCGACGACGGTTTCGACCGGCAGATTGAACTCGCCAATCGCCCGGACCAGGTTGATGGCGCCCATGCAGTTCGTCAGCACGGCCTGCTCCGGGAAGTACTCGCACACGGGCACCTGCTTCAGCGCCGCAGCGTTGAAGACGATGTCGGTGTTCCGGACGGCACCGCAGACGTCGGCGTACGAACGGACGTCGCCGATCCGGAACTCGAGCACCTGTTCGAAGTTGTGGTAGATGACCTCGTCCGTGCTGACCTGGCGATGCTGATACGACAGCCGCATCTCGTGCTGCTTCGCCTCGTCGCGGGACAGGACGATGACCTTGCTCGGCCGGCCGCGTTCGCCCGACAGCAGGCGCCGCACGAGCACCTGGCCCAGCGATCCGGTGCCACCGGTCACGAGAATGCGCTTGCCTGTCAGATCCATCCGTACTCCCTGCCGGTCATCGGCGAAATTATGACGTTTGTCTGGCCTCGGCCGCCAGTTCGGTAAGCATCGTGTCCCAGAGCGGCGGGCGGTACCCCGTCGCCGTGTCGAACCGGTCGGCGCGCAAGCTGCGATCGCAGACGAACTCGTCGTCCGGGACGATCTCGACGTCGGTCCGGCCCAGCTTCCGGCTGAACGCGACCAGCAGATCGTACTTGGTGATCGGCTGACTGGCGACGTGCCAGACGCCGTGCAGCGTCCGGTGGCCGGTGGCCAGCCGCTCGATGAGCCGGCTCATCTCGATCGTCGTCAGCCCGGTGTAGATCGCACGGCGGAATCCCCTGGTCGTGCCACGCTGCGCCAGAAACCATTCAATCAGGCCGGTCTTCCGCGACAGTTCGAGCCCGATGATCGACGTGCGAAGCGTCAGCCCCGGGCCGTACGTCACTTCGCCGAGCAGCTTCGTCCGGCCGTACAGATCGAGCGGATCGGGTTCGTCCGTCTCACGGTATCCGCCCTGACGACCCGAGAACACGCAGTCGGTGCTCATGTGGATGAGCTGCGCGCCGAGATCCGCGCAGAGCTCGGCCAGCCGGTGCGGCAGCAGCGAATTGATCTCGAGGGACGGAATGGCGGCTTTGGCTTCGTGGCGCTGCTTGACGATGCCGATGCAATTCACCACGGTCTCCGGCGCGTGCTCCCGGATGACGCCGGCCAGGCCCGGCCAGTCGCTCGCATCAACGCCCGCGATGGCGTTCGTCGATGCGAACAGCGCGTGGGCACGGTATTCGGGGAGCGGGCGTCGCAACGTGACGCACACGTCGTGGCGGCCCGTCAGCGTGCGCAGAAGCTGGTGCCCGAGCATGCCGTCGCCGCCGAGAATCAGAATCTTCACGGGCGCGGCACACCGAGCACGGAGACGAGAAACATCCGCGCGTAATCATACTGAAAGTCGCGCCAGCGATCAGGCGATCGGGCGCGAGGCGGGTGCGTTCCCCGCCGCGCTCGCGGGTTCCCGCTGCACCACCGCCTCGAACACCTCGAGGTGCTGGCGCGCGATCCGCGGCCACGAAAACCGTTCGAGCGCAAAGCGCCGCCAGTTCGATCCGCGGAGATCGAGCCGCGATCGATCGGACACGGCGTCGACGAGACCACGTTCCAGGCCCGCGACCGAGGCCGGCACGATCCAGCCGCCCTCGACCTCGCCGACCTCGGGAACGCCGCATTGATCGGTGAGCACGACGGCCCGCCCCGCCGCGGCGGCCTCGAGCACCACGATCGACATGGCTTCACTGCGCGACGGAATGACGACGAGCCCGCACGCGGCGAGCGCATCCTGCTTCGGCCCGTCGTCCAGAAACCCGACGAAGTGAACGCGATCCGCGACCGGCGAGCTGGACGCGGCCGCGGTCAGCGCTTCCCGCATCCCGTCGTCAGGGCCCGCGAACACGAGGTGCCAGCCGTCCAGTTCGTGGCGCCGGTTCGTGAACGCCGACAGCAGCAAGTCGGGACCCTTGATGGGCGCGAGCCGGCCCAGGAAGAGCAGAAGCGGCGCGTCGCCCAGGCGGTGCCGCTCGCGAAACGCCCCGGCGTGGCCCGGCCGCGCGACGGGCGGCACGGCGTTCGGAATCACGACGACCCGTTCACGATCGACGCCGTAGTCGGCGAAGTGCTCGATCTCGTCGCGCGAGATGGCCAGGTGTGCCGCGGCGGACCGCACGAGCTCTCGACCTACGACAGCGTTGTAGACGCGCTTGATGATTCCCGATCGGCCGAAGATCGGCAGTGCCCCGCCAGGACAGACTACGTGCGGCTTTCCTGCCCGCCGCGAGGCGCGGAACGCGAGCACGTTCAGCGTGGTCCAGTGGTTCATCAGCAGGACGAGGTCTGCCCGCTCGACCGCATCGCTGAGCCGCGCGAAGCCGCTCGTCGGCACGCGGAAGCGGCCGGCCGCCGCGGGCAGACTGATGACAGTGGCACCCGGCAGCGGATCAACCGCGATCGGGTGCGCGTCGGTGGTGGCCATGGCACACGTCACCCCCGTGTGCGTGAGCGCGCGCGTCAACTGCACGGCGCGAGCGGTGATCCCGCCACCGGCGGCCGGATCGAGCGTTGCGCACACGGTCAGCAGCTTCACCAGGCGCCTTGGCTCAAGGCCGGTCGCTCCCGCCGGCCGCGCGCTCCGCGTAGTTCTCGATGGCCTGCTGAAACGTGATCGGCGCTCTGAACCCCGCCCGGGCGAGTTTGGCGGCGCTGAATCGCGTCGACGGATAGAGACTCAGCCGGCCGATCAACCGCTGCGCGGTCGTCAGACAGAACTGCGGAAGCGGCAGCGGCGCCACCGGGTAGTCCTTCACCCCAAGGCCGCGTTGCAGAGCTTGCTCGACGTCCCGGAAGTTGTTTTCTGGCGCCGCATCCTCGGACACGAGATACAGACGCTCCTCAACCGCGCGCTGGCTTTCGAGCGCGAACTCGATGGCGGCCGCCACCGTCTCGACAGGAACGAGGTTCATCGCCCGCCGGCCCGACAAGCTCGAACGGAGATAGTTCACCACGCGCCATCGCTGCCGCAGGTGTCTCGTGAGGCTGACGAGACTGGCGCCGCCCGGGCCAAACACGGACGTGGGCCGGAGGATGACCAGTGGAAACTGGTTCGCCGCGATTCTGGCGATCACGCGTTCGATCTCGAGCTTCGTGTGCTGGTAGGCCGTCACCGGCCGCGGCTCGCTCGCTTCGGTGATGACTCGCTCGGGAGACAACCCAATGACACCCGCCGTGCTGACGTGCACGAGCCGCTCGACACCGGCGCGGGCGCACGCTTCGGCCAGACTCGTCGCCAGCGTGATGTTCGTCTCCGGCGATCCGTCGAAGTCGTAGATCAGATTGACAACGGCACTGCCTCTGGGAATCGTGCGGTCCAGAAAAGCGCCGTCGTTGACGTCGCCCGTGACCAGCCGGACGCCCGCGGGCAGGTCATGGGACTCCCGCCGCTCCCGGCGCGCGATCGCGATCCTGCCGCCACGCCACACCGGGGACGAGCTGGCGAGCAGATGGCGCCCGAGGAAACCGGTCACGCCGGTAATCACGACCGGCCGCGCGAGCTGGACCGGCGAGGCCGGCATCGGCGAGGCGCCGCCTGTCGACAGATCAGGTCGCATCGCCGAATACCTGGTGCTTCAGGTAATGAACCAGCCGTTCGCCCTGACGATCCCACGTCTTGTTCGACAACATGTATTCGCGGGCGCGGCGGCCCATGTCCGCCCGCTCGCCGGCAGGTGCGGCGGCCACGCGTCGCACCAGATCCGCAAGCGCCTGCGGCGTCTCTTCGCGAAGCAGGTACACGAACTCGCCGAATTCCTCTTCCGTGTGTCCTGTGCACGTCGAGAGCGTCGCCGTGCCCGACGCCAGGAATTGCATCATCTTCGACGGATAGAAGTGGCGCGTATTGATCGACTTCGTGAGGCGGGGGTTGATCAGCAGATCGGCGTGGCGATAGAGGTCAAGGAGATCCGGGACTTCCATGAATCCCTTGAACACAATCTTTGGATTCCGTTCGGCACGGGCGCGCACGACGGCCTCGAGCGGACCCGTGCCGGCAATGATCAGCTCGAACCCTTCCGGGATCAGCTCGAACGCGTCCAGCGCCAGGAGCACGCCGTTGTATGGCACCAGCGCGCCCGACAGCACCACGCGAAACGGCTGGCCATTCAGAGGCTGGCTTCGCGGCGCGGGTGACGTCAGGAAATCGCCAGGCTGAATGCCGCCCTCGATTCGACAGACCGGACGGCCCGGGATGAAGTCGTCGCCAATAGCCTGCGAGGCGACCATGTGGCCGTCGAAGCGTGGCATGGTTCGACGCGTCATCCAGAAATCCAGCCGATTGAAAAAGCGATCGGGAACGATGCCCCCGGGTTCGACCACCTCCAGCACAGAGACGGTCGCTTTGGCGCCGATCAGACGTGCGGCGAGCAGCAGAAACGGTCCCGGTGGCATCGTCAGGTTGACGCAATGCACGAGCTTCCGGCGGCCGCGATGCCGCCACCCCCAGAGCAGCAGCGCCGTCAACGCCGAGAGACCCGCGGTGATGGGCTTCAGCGGCTGCACATTCAGATACGGCAGCAGCCGCACCCGCAGCTCGTCGACCTCGACCCGGTGGTACCCGGCGAACAATTTGCGACTTCGCGGAAACGCGGCCGTCGGCTCGATGCCATAAATCACCGACGGCGCGAGGCCGGCATGGGTCAGACCCCGAATCAAATCCTTCTGGAACATCTGACCGGCGCGGCTGAATGCCGGTCCATGAAAACGCGGTTCGTCCGGGATCAGCGGGCCGATGAACGCCAGCGCGATGTTCGAGTCCGCCACGTTACCTCAGAGCAGGGATCGACCTGGCGACCGGCCGTCACGAGATCGGCCACGCCCGCAACGGCACGCGGAACGCCCGGGTCTTTTGCCCGTTTGCATCTTCTCATTGTGGACCGGACCGTCCGAGGCGGTCGATCAGGGCCCGATCCAGCTCGCCAGGATTCTCCGCCGCGATTCCACGGATTGCACCAGGAGCATCGCCCCGCCGCCGGCGACGGTCAGCGTCGCGGCGACCATGGCCACGGCGGGCCAGGATGCGGCCGGTTGCGCCGCAGCGGCCAACACGCCGGCCGAAAAGATGACGACGCCCGCCGCACGCAGCCTGGTCGCATCGCCGGCGGCGGCGTCGCTCGGCGGCAGGATGCGGCTCAGCCGCGCGCTGGTGATCGCCATGCCGGTCCACGCGCTCGCGGTTGCCGCCGCCGGCGCGGCGACCAGGCCGCCGAGACGCAACCCGGCGATGATGGCCGCCACGCGCACCACGGCCTCACCGGCCAGCAGCAGCGATCCTTCGCGGACGTGACCGGCCGCGCGGTAGAGATAGTTCACCAGGAACCCCTGGCCGGCGACGATCAGCTGCAGCCCGAAGGCAAACGTCAGCGCGAGCCCGCCGAAGTTCTCGGCGCCGAAGAGCAGCGTCACGAGGCTCTGATTCACCGCGACATACACGGCCGCGCCCAGACACGCGCAGGCGAACCGCAGCGAAAGCACTTCGCTCAGCACCTGCCGGGCGCGATGACGTTCGTCCGACGTCACGAGATGCGCGAACCCGCCGTAGACGGCCCAGGCGATCGTATCGAGCAACATGCGGACGCCGTCCGCCATCCGGCGGGTCACCGCGTAGACGAGCGCGACCACCGGACCGAAAAACGTGTTCACGAGCACCAGTTCGCTGAGGTTCGCGAACAGGTATCCGACGTTCGCCGCCGCCATGGGCGGCGTCAGATGCACGATCTCGCGTACGACCGCCGGGGGAGGCCGGAGCGGCATGAGGTAGCCGCCGCGCGTGAGATCGGCGAGAAACACGAATCCGCCGGCGAGACAAATCAGAGCGCGGACGACGAATCCGGCCGCGAGCGCCCACAGGCCGAATCCGGCGATGAGCATGCCGAGCGCCGTGGCGAAGCCCGCGGTCGCGCCGGCGACGGAGGCCGCATTGACGATCGCCGTCCGTTGAACGCCCCGCGAGAGACCCAGGAACCCGTTGAACAGCATGAGGAGCACGTTGGCGACAACGCCGGTCTGAAAACAGGCGGTGAAGACGTTGGCCTCGGTCGCGGGCACCTGCGCCCACCGCGTGACGAACGGCGCACCCGCAACACCGATCGCCATCAGCACGACGCCCGTCACGACCAGGCAGAACTGCCCGGCGGCAAACCACTGGCCCGTTGCGTCGCGGTCGCCCTTGCCGACGGCCGCGCCGACCCGCTGCGTCACCAGATTGGGGATCCCGAGATCGAGCACCTGGATCCAGGTGAGCAACTCGGTGGCCGCGAGCCAGGCGCCGTACAGCTGTCCGCCCAGCACGTCGAGGCCCAACGGCATCAACAGAAACGCCTGCGCGACGCTGATGAGGATCGACGCGCCGCTTCCGAGCATGGTGGCGCGTGCGGCAAGACGTCGGCTGGGCCCCGCCATTCGGATGGACGCCGCGTCAATTATGCGGCCTGTTCGGAGAACTCGCGTGTGTTATGGTGTCGACGCCCGCCCGGCTGCGCGACCGTTCGCTGATGTCGTTTCCGTTGCTGTTCAAGAGAGTGCTGTTCCGTGTCCGCCGCGCGGCCTGGCGCGCGCTGACCGCCGTGTCTCCGGACAAGATTGCGTCCTTCAGTCTGCCGGGCGGCGCGCAGTTCGAGTACCCGTTGAAGAGCGCCATCGGCGAGCACCTGTTCGCGGGGTGGTTCGAACCGGCGGAGATCGCCTTCGTGCTCGATCAGCTGAAGGCGGGCGACATCGTCGTGGATCTGGGCGCCAACGCCGGACTGTACACGGTGATTGCCGCGCGGGCCGTGGGCTCGACCGGCCATGTCTATGCCTTCGAGCCCGGTCAGCGCGCGTTGGCGTTACTCCGGCGCAACATCGCGATCAACGGCTTGAACAATGTTACGGTCATCGAAGCGGCTGTGAGCAACGTCAGCGGCCAGGCGTCGTTTGCGGTTGCGACCGATACCGCGCTCAGTTCGCTGGCGGACCTGAACCGCCGAGATCAGCAGGTCTCGGCCTGGGAAACCGTCCGGACGGTTCGGCTCGACGACGCGATCGCGGAATACGGCATTCCAGCCGTGACGTTCATCAAGATGGACGTCGAAGGCGCCGAGAAGCTGGCCCTCGAGGGCGCACCACATCTGCTCGGGCGAGCGGCGCCGGCGCTCACCATCCTGTTCGAGGCATTCGACCAGAACACGCGAGCGTTTGGATACACGGTTCGTGACCTGCTCGACTGGCTGCAGGCGCGGGGGTTTTCCCTTCATGGCTTCGACGAGTCGTTGACACTGCGGCCGATTGAGCCCTTGCGGACCGCGATCGGCTCGACCGTCTACAATTTCGTCGCGTCGAAAACCTGACAACGCCCACCCGTGAACCGGCACCTTCTCGCGCGGAACGCCGCCGCAGCGGCCGGGCAGACGTTGGTCCAGACCGCTGTTCTGTTTCTCGCGTACCGCTTTCTCGTCGACCGGATCGGCATTGAACAAGTCGGCGTGTGGGCGGTGGTGCTGGCCTCGTCTTCGGCGGCGCGAATCACCGAGCTCGGACTCGCCGGCAGTGTCACGGCATTCGTCGCGAAGTACCGCGCGGCGGCCGATGATCGGGCCGCGGCCGAAATCGTGCAGACCGCGGCGATCAGCGTCTCGGCGATTCTCGGCGTGATCCTCGTCGTCATCCATCCCGTGTTGCATGGATGGCTGGCCTACGTTCTTCCGGCCGAGGCGGTCGCGGACGGCCGGGCCGTGCTGCCGTACGCGCTGGGCTCGATCTGGCTGGGGACCGTGTCGTCGATCTGGATGGGCGGGCTCGATGGCTGTCTCCGGAGCGACATCCGCGCCGGTCTGGTCATTCTGTCAACGCTGCTGTTTCTGATCATGGTCGTCACGACGGTCCCGAGTTACGGTCTGGTGGGCCTGGCGGCCTCTCAGCTGGGTCAGGGCGTCGTGCTGACCGTCGGGGGCTGGGCTGCTCTGAAACCGGTCATCCGCCCGCTGCCCGTTCTGCCCGTGGTCTGGCAGCGGCGGCGCTTTCGCGAAATGCTGAACTACGGCGTCAACGTTCAGATCATTGGCGTCGTGATGCTGCTGTTCGAACCCACGACCAAGATCCTGTTCGCGCGTTTTGGCGGACTCTCGGTTGTGGGCTATTTCGAGCTGGCTCAGCAGCTCGTGATGAGAATGCGCGGCCTGATCGTCGAGAGCAATCGCGTGGTGGTGCCGGTCATCGCGGGCATGGACGAGCTCGGACAGCAAGCCCGTCATCTCTACGCGAGGAACGTCCACTTCCTGCTGTTCCTGCTCACGCCGCTGTTCGCGATGGTCGCGATCGCCATTCCCGCCATCTCGGAATGGTGGCTCGGCCGCTACAACACTCAGTTCGTCGTGCTGGGTAGTTCGCTGACCATCGCCTGGTACTTCAATAGCGTGACGGCGCCGGCCTATTTCGCATATCTGGGGCAGGGCCGCCTCCGGTGGCTCACGGTGTCGCACCTCATCCTCGGAACGAGCAACGTCGTCCTCGGCGTGGTGCTGGGACCTGTCTTCGGATGGCCCGGTGTGCTGGCGGCCTTCGTCGTGAGTCTCGCCGCCGGAAGCTTCCTGCCGGTGTGGACGTACAACCGGGAACAACAGCTGACGCTTCGGCAGCTCCTCGCACCGCACGACATCCTGCTCATGGCGGTCTGCGTCGGCGGCGTGGTTCTCGCCGTCGGCGGCTATGCGGCAGCCGTCCGAGTCGGCCTGACATTCTGGGTGCGGGTTGGCCTCCTGGCGGTCGCGGCCGCGGCCATCGTGGCCGCGGCCACGCGTCATCCGCTCGCGCCGGAAGTCCGGGCCATCGCAAAGCGGATCGTCCGACGAGCCGAGAAGTCACGGTAGACTGGAAAGCGATCCGTTCCGCCTGGCAGGCTCATCTCCCCGGGTCGTCAGGCCGAACGCTGGACTAGGATCCTGCCACGATGCAGACAGCCGATTCACGCATCTTCGTCGCCGGCCATCGCGGCCTCGTCGGCTCGGCCATTCTCAGACGCTTTCAGGAAGCCGGATACAAGAACCTGCTGACCGCGACGCGCGATCAACTCGATCTCCGGAATCAGGCGGCCGTCAACTATTGGTTCCAGGCCAACCGTCCGGAGTACGTGTACCTGGTGGCCGGGACCGTCGGCGGTATTCTTGCGAATTCGACGCGGCCGGCTGAATTCATCTACGACAACCTGCTGATCCACGCGACCGTGGTCCACGCCGCGCATACCTACGGCGCCACGAAACTGCTCTACCTGGGCAGCTCGTGCATTTATCCGCGCGAGACGACGCAGCCGATGACCGAAGGCCAGCTGCTGACGGGCGCGCTCGAGCCGACGAACGAAGCGTACGCCGTCGCGAAGATCGCCGGCATCAAGTTGTGCCAGGCCTACCGGACCCAGTACGGCGACGATTTCATCTCGGCGATGCCGACCAACCTGTACGGGCCCGGCGACAACTTCGACTTGACCAGCTCGCACGTGGTCCCGGCGCTCATTCGCAAGTTCCACGATGCCAAGGTCGCCAGTAAAGAGGAAGTCGTCATCTGGGGCACCGGCCGGCCGCGCCGCGAGTTCCTGCACGTCGACGATCTGGCGAGCGCGTGCCTGTTCCTGATGGAACGGTACGACGAAGCTCAGCACGTGAACGTTGGCACGGGCGAGGACCTGTCGATCCGTGAGCTGGCGGAGCTCGTTCGCGGAATCGTGCACCCCGGTTCACGCATGACCTTCGACACCTCGAAGCCCGACGGCATGCCGCGGAAGCTTCTCGACGTCTCGCGGCTCCATGCCCTGGGATGGCGTCATCGCATAGGCCTCGACGAAGGCATCCGATCGACCTATGACTGGTTCCTCGCCAACCAGGGAACGCTGCGCACGGCCCCGCCGCCGTCGGGCCAGACCCGGCCGGCCCCGGGAGCCGGGCCTCTGGAGCGATCGCATGCGCGAGTCGGCCAGTAACGCGCCCAGGCCGCTCTTCTCCATCGTCACCGTGTGCCGCAATGCCGTGCGGTCGATTCGCAGGACGATTCAAAGCGTGCTGGATCAGACCGACCTGACCGATCGCACCGAGCACATCGTCATCGACGGCGTTTCCACGGACGGCACGCTGCAGGTCCTCGAACAGTTTCCACATCTGCGGATCGTGTCCGAGCGGGACGCGGGCATCTATGACGCGATGAACAAAGGCGTCTCGCGCGCGCGTGGAGACTACGTCGGCATTCTCAATGCCGATGACTGGTACCAGCCCGACACGCTCGCGACCGTGGCCGAGGCGTTTCGCGCCGCACCGGAGGCGTCCATCGTCCACGGTGACATCCGAACCTGGCGGGGCGACACGCCGATCGACGTCGTGAAACCGGCCTCTCGCGGGTCTCACGGCACCCTGGTCATGCCGGTCCATCATCCCGCGTGTTTCGCCAGGCGTGATCTGTTTACGCGCTTTGGTGGATTCGACACCTCGTATTCCCTGTACGCCGACTACGACTGGGTGAGCCGGGTCATCAAGGGCGGCGCGCTGCTGCGCTACTGCCCGCGTGTCCTCGCGAACTTCACGGTCGGCGGCGCGACGACGAAGCGACTGGCGATCCGGGAGCAATACCGGGTGTTCCGCGCCCACGGCGCCAGCGCGTTCGCCACGCTGGGCACGATCGGCTATGCGTCCGCGGCCGTGATCCGGAGGCGCCTCTGGAACGCGCACCGTTGAGACCGGCGCCCTGGTAGGCACGTGGATCGAGCCAAGCAGCTTCTTCGCGATGGCCTGCGGCAGGTCGGTCTGTCGCTGCAGCGCTACTCACCCGCGACGGTCCCCGATGCCCTGGTCCAGGCGCTGCTGGCGCACCACGAAATCGATCTCGTCCTCGATGTCGGCGCCAACACAGGCCAGTATGCGACGGCGCTTCGCCGCGCGGGCTATGCAGGACGGATCGTGTCGTTCGAACCGGTGCGGGCGGCGTGGGAGCAATGTTCCACCGAGGCCAGTCGCGATCCCCTGTGGTCGGTCGCACCGAGAGCGGCGCTGGGCGCCACCGACGGTCAGACCGAGATTCATGTGGCCAGCAACTCCGTGAGCAGTTCGATCCTGCCCATGCACGACGCGCATCGCGCCGCCGCGCCGCACGCGACGTACGTCGGCACCGAAGTCGTGGACGTGCGACGGCTCGATCATGTCACTCGCGACGTGATCGAGCGCGCCCGGCGGCCGTTCCTCAAGATCGACACGCAGGGGTACGAACGACAGGTCCTCGAAGGCGCCCAGGGCATCCGGGATCGGCTGCACGGAATCCAGCTCGAGATCTCTCTGACGCCGCTGTACGAGGGCAGCCCTACACTGACCGAGTTGCTGCAGACGATGGAGGGCTGGGGCTTTGCGCCTTACGCGCTCCTGCCAGGGTTCATCGATCCGCGGTCGGCCCGCATGCTCCAGATCGACGGCCTGTTTTTCAGGGAGGTATCGAGCACGACGTCACCGGCCGTTTGAGCGGCCGGCCGCGGCGTCGCCGACAACGCGATCGCCAGCAACAGCCACCCGAGCAGGATCTGATAGACGAGCAGGGGCGTCGCCGCGCTGCCGACGGCATACCCTCCGACCGCCGCCGCCAACCCCCAGCCAAGCGCCTTGCCGTCCTCGACACAGTAGGCCAGTCGCCAGAGCCGCGCCCCCAGAGCGGCGGCGAACGCAGCCATGCAGAGGAGGCCAAGCAGTCCAGTCTCCGCGGCCACGGCCGCATAGTGGCTCAGCATTGTGGGCGTCGACTGGCGTTCATAGAGCGGCGTAAACGTGCTCGGCCAGTAGCGCTCCATGTAAAAGCCCGACGTTCCAAAGCCGGCTCCCAGAAGTGGTCGTTCGCGGAAGACTCTCAGCGCGATCAGATACGAAGCGGTGCGCTGCTGAACCGAGATGTCCGTTCTTCGTGCGGCGACCTCGACGGTTTTGGCGGTTTCGTCGACACCCCGTGAGACGGCGCCCGAAACTGATGGGGTCTCGACGGAAGCAGGCGCTGCGGGTGCCGGCTTTGCAGGAGCAGTCGGCGTTTTCGGCAGCAAGGTCGCGACGATGCCCCGACTATGCTCCGGTCCGGCCAGGAGAAACCCCACCAGCAGACTGAGACCCACGAGGCCGGCCCGGCGAACGCGGCCCGGACGTGCCACGAACGCACCCAGCAGTAGCATCGCGAAAATGACATACGCGAGCCGGGAGCCGGTGACGACCACGGCGACACCCAGCACGACACCCGACCACATGAAGAGGCTCCGGGCGCGCTCCGGAATGAACGTCGGACGGTCGAGCGAGTAGAGCCAGAACGCCCACCCCGTCAGGAGGTATGTGGCGAGGCTCGACGGCTCCACCATCGTCAGTGACACGCGCGGAAATCCGTACATCAGCGAGAGGGGCCGCGCCGCGCCGATGGTGCTGTTCCTCACGGGGAAATTCGCGAGCGCCGATGTGATATCGAAGACGGCCACCCCGAACTGCATCAGTGCGAGCACGGCCACCACCGCGGTCGTCCAGTAGTGCAGGCGGACCGCCGCGAGGCCGAAGCCGTACCAGCGCATCAGCCCATACAGCGACAGAAAGACGGCAACGCCGAACCCAAGCCCTATGAGCTGTTTGATCGACTTGGCGTGCGATGTTTCGCTGTAGAGCCGGATATCCGGCTGGATCTGCACGACGAGCACCGAAACCGCGGCCACCAGGAAAAACGCCACGAGGCTGAGCACGGCGGTGTTGAAGGGAAACGGGGGACGAAGGCGCCACCACGTCGCCGCGGCGAGCACCACGAGGACGAGTCCGACGACATGCGGCAGCGTGACGGCAACGCCCAGCTCGACGGCCCAGCCGATGATCGGCACCGACACGATGAACAGCGCAAGGGTAAAGCGAACGAACCGTCGTGGCATCGACAACCGGTCCCGAGGCGGGAGTGATTTGTCAGCCTACCATGCGCATGTCACACGGTCGGGTCCGAGTACGGCGCTGACGTCCCGCGCCTGCCGGCCGTGCCCTGGCTCTCCGCGATCATCTGGCGGCACATGTCCACCAGGCGACCGACCATCAGCGGCGACGACCAGTCGGACGTCGCGACGGAGGCGAACGTCGCGGCGATGACCGGATTGACCTCGGCCCGCTGGGCTTCGGAGACCGCGAACAGATCCTGATTCGCCGTGGCTTCGACGCGAGCGTCGTCTTCCCACAGCTCTTCGATCAGCTTCTCGCCTGGACGAAGCCCCGTGAACACGATCGGAATCTCTTCCGGATCGAGTCCCGACAGCCGGACCAGATCCTGAGCCAGATCGACCACTTTCACGAGCGACCCCATGTTGAGCACGAAGACTTCGCCGCCGCGGCCGAGCCCGCCGGCCTGCAGCACGAGTTGGACGGCCTCCGGGATCGTCATGAAGAACCGCTGGACGTCCGGGTGGGTAATCGTCAACGGGCCGCCGCGCTCGATCTGCTGTTTGAAAATCGGCACCACGCTGCCGCGGCTGCCCAGCACGTTGCCGAAGCGCACGACGACGAAGGCGCTGTCGTGCGTGCGGGCGGCCAGGTGCACCATCTGCTCGGCGACGCGCTTGCTCGCGCCCATGATGCTGCCGGGCGAAACCGCCTTGTCGGACGAGATCAGGACGAAGCGCTTCGCGCCGACGCGGACCGCGGCGTCGAGAAGCCGGGCGGTCCCGATGATGTTGTTCGTGACCGCTTCTTCGGGATTCGACTCCATCAGCGGCACGTGTTTGTGCGCCGCCGCGTGGAAGACGACCGCCGGCCGGACCCGCTCGAAGAGCTCGCGAATCCGCCCGCCGTCGCGGATGTCGGCGATGACCGACTGCAGCTCGAGCGCCGGAAACACGCGACGCAGCTCCGCGTCGATGTCGAAGATGCTGTTTTCGCCGTGGCCGACGAGGACGAGGCAGCGCGGGTTGGCCATCGCCACCTGACGGCAAAGCTCGGAGCCGATCGACCCGCCTGCGCCGGTGACGAGCACCACCTGATCGACGACGTAATCCAGGACCGGGTGTTCGTGCCGCACCGGCTCGCGCTTGAGCAGGTCCGTGATCTCGACGTCGCGCAGCCGCCGGACCGTGATCCGGTCGCCGAGGAACTCGTAGACTCCCGGTAGAATCTTCGACGGCACGTCGAGCCGCCGGCAGGTTTCCACCAGCACGCGGATCGCGCTGCCGGGCGCGGTCGGCATCGCGATCACGACCTGCTCGATGCGGTGCTGCTGCACGACGCTCTCGAGCGAGCTCACCGACCCGAGGACCGGCAGGCCCGCGATCCGCTTGCCGTGCTTCACGACGGCATCGTCGAGAAACCCGACGATGTCCAGGCCGAGCTGCGGATTGCGCTGCGATTCCCGGGCGACCATGGCGCCGGCGCTGCCCGCGCCCACGATCAGCACGCGCTGCCGCGCAGCCGCGCCGGCATCTCGGCGCTTGAGGAGGCGCCCCTGCGATTCACCGAACACGCGTACGGAGAACCGCGCGCCGCCGGTGAACGCCACGGTCAACAGGAGATCGACCAGCAGAATCGATCGCGAAAACTCGGTGATCGTGCCCAGCGCGAGGCCGACGACGATGAGCAGGGACAGCGCGAGCGACGCCACGGCGTTGGCGATGACGATCGCGATGAGGTCGCCGACGCTCGCGTAGAGCCAGTACCGGCGGTAGATGCCAAGGGCGAGAAAGGCGAGCGGCTTGACGATGACGGCCGCCGTGACGAAAAACGGGACCTCGGGCCGGTAACGGAAGAACAGCCAGTCGAACCGAAGCGCGAACGCGATGAGCGCCGCGCTCACGATGAGGACGATGTCGGCAACGAGGAAATAGCGGTTCCTCAACGGATTCCCTGCCCGGAGAGACCTCGGGGCTGTTTGTCGTTGTGCGCTTCCAGAAAAAAACCCGAGGTCCTGGCGCTTTCCTGGCCGCCGGGGGCGAATCAGCGTACCACGGATAATCCGACGAAGTACAATCGCGCGGCCGTCCTGCAGCGCGGCCTGTTCCTCCGACCCGATGACGTTTACCGAGACCCGAATCCCCGGCGTGTGGCTGATCGACGCTGATGTCTTCCCTGACAGCCGAGGCGCGTTCGTCCTCGGCTGGACGCCTGAGCCGTTCGAGGCGCGAGGCCTCGACACACGAATTGCCCAGATCGGCATTTCCGTGAACATCAAGCGCGGCACGATTCGGGGCCTGCACTACCAGCGGCCGCCGCTCGACGAGGCCAAACAGATCCGCGTCGTCCGCGGCGGCATCTTCGACGTCGCGCTGGATCTGCGCCCCGACTCGCCGACCTTCCGGCAGTGGGTCGGCGCCACGCTCACCGCCCACAACCGGCGCATGCTCTACGTGCCGCCGGGGTTGGCCCACGGGTATCAGACACTCGAGGAAGGCACGGAAGTGCTGTATTCCGTGTCCAAACCCTACTCCCGGGCCCACCAGGACGGGGTCCGCTGGGACGACCCGGCGTTCGGGATCGACTGGCCGCTCGGATCCCCCACCTCGATCAACGAACGGGACGCGACCTACCCCGATTTCATGGTGGGACACGAACAGCGGTAAAACGGAACCCGTGCGCGATACCGATCAGCTGGCCGCGGACAATCGCAAAGCCCGCCACGATTTCCACATCCTGGAGACGTTCGAGGCCGGCGTCGCGCTCCTCGGCACCGAAGTCAAAGCGATCCGGGAAGGCCGCGCCAACCTGCGCGACAGCTACTGCAAGCTGAACGGCGGCGAAGCGTTCCTCCTCAACGTCCACATCGGTCAGTACAGCCACGGCGGATCGTCGTCGCACGATCCGCTGCGGCCGCGGAAGCTGCTCCTGCGCCGGACGGAGCTCAACAAGCTGCTCGGGAAGACGACGGAGAAGGGCCTGACCATCGTCCCGCTCAAGCTGTTCTTCAACAACAAGGGCCGCCTCAAGCTCGAGATCGCGCTCGCGAAGGGCAAGAAGACGATCGACAAGCGCGAGACGATCAAGCGCCGCGAAGCGGAGCGCGAAACACGTGCGGCAATCAAGACACGCCGGGTATAATTGCCGCCGATGACGCGCCGGACCAAACTCCTCGTCGGCGGTCTCGGCCTCGTGGCGCTCGTCGTCGCATACGTTGCGCTGCGCCCGGCCGGCGATCGCGTCGCCGTCGATCTCGTCGAACAGCTGCCGACGGCGAAGGACCGCCGGCCGTCACCGGACGTCTTCTCGGTGGTCGACGCCACGCTCGGCGGCCAACGCGAACGCGCGATCCTGACGAGGCAGCCGAGCCGCATCAAATACAACCTCACGGTCCCAGACGAGGCCTGGCTCAAGTTCAGCCTCGGCCTGCTCGAGGAGTCCTGGACGGTTCAGGGCGACGGCGTCCTGTTCCAGATCGGCGTGTCGAGCGGTCCGGAGTACGTCGAGCTCCTCAACATGGTGGTCAACCCGTATGGCAACCCGAGCGACCGCGGCTGGCAGCAGCTCGTGCTCGACCTCTCGCAGTTCGCCGGCGAAAACGTGGACCTGATTTTCAATACCTACTCGAGCCCGGCGCCGAACACGGGGAAGGACTCGAACGGCGACGCCGCCCTTTGGGGCGCCCCGCGCATCGTCATTCGATAGACTTTCAGCTGGCATGACCATCGGCCAGGCCGCCGAGGTGAGCGTTCCCCTGCTCGACCTGCAGGCGCAATACCGCCCGATTCGCGACGAAATCCTCGCGGCGATCGTCCGCGTCTGCGACAGCCAGCGGTTCATCCTGGGGCCGGAGAACGCGGCGCTCGAATCGGAGCTCGCGGCCAGCCTCGAGACCGGTCATGCGATTGCGGTCTCGTCAGGGACGGACGCGCTCCTGGTCGCGATGATGGCGCTCGGCATCGGACCCGGCACCGAGGTCATCACGCCTACGTATTCCTTCTTCGCGACGGCCGGGTGCGCGGCGCGGCTCGGCGCGACACCTGTGTTCGTGGACGTCGATCCGGTGACGTTCAACGTGGATCCGGCGGCCATCGAACGCGCGATCACGCCGAAGACTCGCGCGATCCTGCCGGTCCACCTGTTCGGCCTCGCGGCGGCGATGGATCCGATCGTCGAGATCGCGGCGCGCGCGGGCGTGCCGGTGATCGAGGACGCCGCGCAGGCCATCGGCGCGCGCTATCACGGCCGGCCGATGGGTTCGTTCGGCGCGGTCACGTGTTATTCCTTCTTCCCGTCGAAGAACCTCGGCGGGTTCGGCGAGGGCGGCCTCGTGACGACGGGCGATGCGACCCTCGCGCGTGAGATCCGACTCCTCCGCAATCATGGGGCCGAGCCGAAGTACTTCCACCACCGGATCGGCGGCAATTTTCGGCTCGACGAGATCCAGGCGGCGGTACTTCGGGTGAAAGCCCCGCACCTTCCCGCGTGGAGCGACGCCAGGCGGCGCAATGCGGACCGGTATCGTGAGCTGTTCGCCGAATTCGGCCTGACGGATCGGATGACGCTGCCGGTCGAACCGGCCGGCTGTCATCACATCTACAACCAGTTCGTCATCCGCGGGCCTGGCCGGGATGCGCTCATGGCGCACCTCCGGGAACGCCGGATCGGCACCGAGATCTACTACCCGGTCCCGTTCCATCGCCAGGCGTGTTTTGAGTCCATCGCAAAGCCTGACGCGACGTTTCCGGTCGCCGACGAAGCCGCGAACAGCTCGCTCGCGCTGCCCATCTACGGCGAGCTCACGGCCCTCCAGCAGCGGCACGTCGTCCGGAGCATCGCGGAGTTCTACGCGAAGCAATGAGACAGCTCGTGCTCGTGCTCGGCGCGCATGGTCAACTCGGCGACGCCATGACGTCGCGGCTCGTGCCGCGCCACGAGGTGATCGCCCGCAGCCGCGACGAGCTCGACGTCACCGTGCCGGACGCGGTGCGTGCGACCGTCGGATCGATCTGCCCCGACGTGATCATCAACTGCGCGGCGTACACGAACGTGGACGAGGCCCAGCACGAGCCCATCCGCGCGCTCGACACCAACGCCTGGGCCGTGCACACGCTGGCGCGCGCGGCCGCGGACATCGACGCGACGCTCGTGCACTTCAGCACCGACTTCGTCTTCGACGGGGTCGCCGATCAGCCGTACGACGAAACCGCGACGCCCAATCCGCGCGGGACCTACGCGGTCTCGAAGCTCGTCGGTGAATGGATGGCGGCCGACGCGCCGCGCCACTACGTCCTGCGGGTCGAAAGCCTCTTCGGCGGCCGGCTGGCGAGAAGCAGTATCGATCGGCTGTATGAAGGCATCGTGGCCGGCCGGCCCGTCAAAGCGTTCGCCGATCGCACCGTCTCGCCAAGCTACGTGAACGATGTCGTCGCGGCGACCGCGCGGCTCCTGGCCAGTCCGCCGCCACCCGGGCTCTATCACTGCGTCAACAGCGGCTGGACGACGTGGGCCCACCTGGCGCGGGAACTGGCCCGCCTCGTCGGCACGCCCGACGCGCCGATTCTCGAAATCCCGCTCGCCGACGCCCATCTGCCGACGCCGCGGCCGAAGTTCGCGGCGCTGTCGAATGCCAGACTCGCTCGTGCGGGCGTGGAGATGCCGACCTGGCAGGATGCACTGGCGAGGTACGTGAAACAGAAGACGGAAGACCAAGAGGCCTGAAAGGCACGGGTCGAAAAACCGGGTCTCTCCACCCGTGCTTTATGACTGAATGATCTTTGCCACCATCTCGCCGATCGCGAGCGCTGCCGTCAATCCCGGCGAGTCGATGCCCGCTGCGTGGACGAGAAACGGATTCCTCTGATCACGTCGAATCAGGAAATCGGCGAAGCGCTCCGAGGGCGGATGCAGCTTGGGCCTGATGCCGCTCTGCCCCAACCTCAAGTCATCGATCGTCACGGACGGCAGTAACGTCCGCGTCGGTTCGACGAACGCCTCCAGCGGAAGCCGGTTGTGCTCGTAGTCCCCGCGCTCCTCCTGATAGTGGATCGTGGGGCCTATCCAGACCTCGCCGCCGAGCGTTCGCGTGAGATGGACGCCGAGGCCGTGGCCCGACTCCGGCGGCACCGGATAGACGAGACCGCGCAGCAGGTGCCGTGCTTTCGGCGCGAGCTCGGCGTATTCACCGCGGCACGGAAAAATCCGGAAGTCCTCGCCGCCCGCCAGCCGCGAGACCTCGTCGGCATGCAACCCGGCGGCGTTGACGATCGCATCCGCCTCGATCCGTTCATGAGGAGTGACGATCGTCGGTGCGCCATCGGCTCGTGTGTCGATCCCGACCACGCGCGTGCCGTTCAAGACGACGCCGTCGTGACTGACGAGCCGCGCTTCGAGCGCCCGCACGAACGCTTCGGCTTCGAGCCATCCGGTCTCCGGCGACCACAGCGCCTCGGCGGCGGCGACATGGGGTTCGCGCGCTTTCACGAACGCCTGATCGACGTGGGTGACCGCGACGCCATTCGCCGTGGCGGCCGCTCGCACGCGTTCGAGCGCGCTCGTTTCCCCCTCCTGCGCGACGACCAGCTTCCCGCACTTCACGTGGGGAACATGGGCTTCGACGCAAAAGCGATACAGTCGATCGCGGCCTTCGACGCAGAGGCGGGCCTTCAACGTGCCGGGCGGATAGTAGAGACCGGCGTGAATGACGCCACTGTTGTGGGTGGACGTCTCGAGGCCTGGCCGCGCGCGGCGCTCGATGACACAAACCTGCCGGCCCCGGCTGGCGATCGCGAGCGCCGAGGCCAGGCCGACCACGCCGGCGCCGATGACCACGATCATGGACGCCGGGATTGTAGTGTGATCGCGAGGGGGCCCGGTCACATTGCGGCAAAGAGGCTGTGCTATTGTGTGACCGGATGTCGTCCAAGCGGGCTCTCATCACGGGCATCAGCGGGCAAGACGGTTCCTACCTCGCAGATCTGCTGCTCGAAAAAGGTTACGAAGTGTTCGGGCTGACGCGCCGGCTCTCGGCCTCGAACTACTGGCGCATCGAGCATGCCCTCGACCGGCTCACGCTGATTCCGGGCGACCTGCTGGATCAGCTGTCGCTCATCCGCGTTCTCGAACGGGTGCAGCCGACCGAGCTGTACAACCTCGCCGCGATGTCGTTCGTGCCGGCCTCGTGGGACCAGCCGATGCTCACGGGCGAGTTCAATTCGCAGGGCGTGACGCGCGTGCTCGAAGCCGTCCGCGTGGTCGATCCGTCGATCCGTCTGTATCAGGCGTCATCATCCGAGATGTTCGGCAAGGTCCGCGAGGTCCCGCAGAAGGAGACGACGCCGTTCTACCCGCGGAGTCCCTACGGCGTCTCGAAGGTGTTCGCGCACTACATCACGGTCAACTATCGCGAGAGCTACGGCCTGTTCGCGGTCTCCGGCATCCTCTTCAATCACGAGTCGCCGCGACGCGGCCTGGAATTCGTCACGCGCAAGGTGACCGACGGCGTCGCGCGGATCAAGCTCGGCCTCGCGAAGGACCTCCGCCTCGGCAACCTCCGCGCGCACCGCGACTGGGGATTTGCCGGCGACTACGTCCGCGCGATGTGGCAGATGCTGCAACAGGACGAAGCCGAAGACTACGTCATCGCCACCGGCGAGAGCCACTCGGTGCAGCAGCTCGTCGAGATCGCGTTCGAGGGCGCCGGCCTCGACTGGCAGAAGTACGTCGTCGAGGATCCGTCGCTCTTCCGGCCCGCCGAGGTCGACCACCTCGTCGGCGACTCGACGAAGGCGCGCGAGAAGTTCGGCTGGAAACCGACCACGAACTTCAGAAGCCTGATCGAGATGATGGTCCACGCGGATCTGGAACGCGTGGAGAAGCAGAAGATGACGTCGGGCATCCTTCTCCAGAAGCCCTGAACACCACGCGAGGTTAGTGCTCCCCCGCCAGCTTCGCCGCCAGAAGAATCGCCTCGACCAGACTGCCCTCGTCGGCCACGCCCTGCCGCGCGATGTCGAACGCCGTGCCGTGATCGACCGACGTCCGGATGATCGGCAGACCGAGCGTGACGTTCACCGCCCGGCCGAACGCGAGCAGTTTCACCGGCACGAGGCCCTGATCGTGGTACGCCGCGACAACGACGTCGAACTCGCCGCGGGCGGCGCGAACGAAAACCGTGTCGGCCGGTAGCGGACCCGTCACGTCGATGCCGCTCGTTCGAGCGTCCGCGACGGCGGGCGCGAGGACGTCCCGGTCTTCGAGGCCGAGCACGCCGTTTTCACCGGCGTGGGGATTGAGTCCGGCCACCGCGAGCCGGGGACGGGCGACGCCGAAACGCGGCAGCGAACGAGCCGTCAGACGGATGACGGCCAGTAGACGCTCCGTCGTGAGCGCGCGTGGCACCTCCGCCAGCGGGATGTGCACGGTCGCGAGTACCACTCTCAACCGATCCGACCAGAACAGCATCGCGACGTCGTCCACGCCACAGAGATGCGCGAGGAGATCGGTGTGCCCGCGCCAGTTCAGGCCCGCCGCCGCGAACGCCTCCTTGTTGACCGGCGCCGTGGCCATGGCGGACACGCGATCCTGTTTCGCGTCCTCCACGGCCCGGACGATCGCGTCATAGGCCGCGCGCGCGGAGTCCGCGCTCACGCGGCCGGCGGGAAATCCGGCGAGGTCGGCGGCCGTATGCGGTCCGTACAGCCGCGGACGGCAGGTGGCGACGACGCGCGGATCGCGCGCGGCTTTCACGGCGATTTCGGGGCCGATCCCGGACGGATCTCCCACGGTGACGGCAATCACGGGCAGGGACATGTCTCGCGGCGGCGCGACGCCGCCTGGTCGATGCTATATCGTCACCGCGACCCAGTCGGCGACGATCTTCGGCGAGGCGTTCCGGGTCAGGGCGTCTTGCGCCTCGGTGAGGATGCCGAACGCGGTGGCCAGGCGCGGCGCGTCGAAGGCCGGCGAGAGCCGGCGCAGCGAGTCTTCCAAGTCGGCGTTGGCGAGGCTCTCGGTCACACCCGCCGACAGCGCACCCAGGTCTCGAATCAACGACGCGACGATGGCGAGGCGCGTGCCGAGCGCATCGCGGTCGCGGCGTTTCGACTGGTGCTGGGCCAGCGACGCCGCGGCGCGCAGGCGCGGCCCGATCGCGCGATCCTTCGTCGCGGCGAGGAGCGCGAGCGCGGCATCCCGATCGTCGGCGAGATCGCCGCTCGCCCCGGCCAGCGCGCGCGAGACGCTCCCGCCCGAGGCGCCGGCCAGCGCCCGGGCCTCGGATCGCTCCAGGCCCTCGCGCTCGACGAGCACGCGCACGACGTCCGCCTCGGACAACGGCCCGAACCGCAGGCGGCGGCAGCGCGACTGAATCGTCGGAGACAGCGTGTCGGGATACGCGGTCACGAGCATGATGATCACCGCGGGCGGAGGTTCCTCGAGCGTCTTCAGCAGCGCGTCCTGCGCTTCGTCGGTCATCTCGTCGGCCGGATCGATGATGTACACGCGGTGACGCGCCTCGAACGGCCGGAACCCGACGACCTCGAGGACGCGCTCCCGGAGCATCCGGATCTTGATCGACGCCTCGCCGCCCTGATCGACGACCGTGACGTCGGAGTGCTGCCCGCGCGCGATCCGCAGGCACGTCGAGCACTCGCCGCAGGCGTCCGCCGACTCGTCGCCTTCGCGCCGCCGCGGACAGTTCACGGCCTGCGCGAGCGCGATCGCGACCGCATGTTTGCCCACACCTTCGGGGCCGGCAAAGATCAGGCTCTGGGGCACGCGACCACGCGCGACCGCGCGGCGGAGTAGATCGATGAGGTGCGTGTGACCGACGATCGTCGTGAGCGGCATCGGCTTCGACATGCTAGACCAGATCGGTGTCGCGTGTTCCGGCGACACCGATCTGGAAAACGCTGCAGCAGGCCGCGAGCCTGCCGTTCAGCGCGCCCACGCGTAGTTGTAGCCGACGGCGACCGACGTGAAATCGGCGCCGATCGTCGTGTACGCGCCGCGGCTCACGGACATGCGAATCGCCTGGTGGCGGTCGAGCGCCGCCGAGAATGTCGCGCCGACCCGCGAGTTGCGCTGGAGGTCGAGATTCTGCTTCCCGCCAAGTGTCGTCCGCCCGCCCGTGAAGTAGTTGGCGTCCGCCGCGAGCCAGATCGTCCGCGTGAACCTGTGCGTCACGTGCACCTGCGTCGCCACAATCGGGTCTTGCGATCGCGTCCGTCCGCCCACGAACGCTGTGTTGTCCGTGAAGAACCAGGCCCCCGCCATCCCCTCCACGACCCACTTGCCATAGGCGCGTGAGATGCCCACTTCCGGCTTGAACGACCAGCGATGGGTGCCGAGGTTGATCAGCTTGGCCGAATCGTATTGGCCGAGCGGCGGCACGACCGTGACGCTGACGCCGACGATCGTCTGGTGCTGATACGACGCGAACTCCTTCAGTGTCATTGCCGGGGCGCCATAGAGGTTCACCGCCAGCCGAAGTCGTGGATCACCCTGCCCGAACCGTCCGACTTCCGCGGGCTCACCGAGATACAGGCCTTCGATGTGACCGGCGATGATCGGCACCACCACGCCCGCGTTGGCCGATCGTCCGCCCAGGCCGAACGCCCGCGTGAACGCCAGCACCGTGGTGTTGATCCTGGCGCTGGCTTCGTCGATTGGCGCCGCCGGATCGAATGCCACGTCGCCCCAGTTGAAATTGTTGATGACGGTAATGATGTTCAGCCCTTTCGGGATCGGCCAGTACGCACCGGGCTCGAGCTCCTGCGCCGATGCGGATACCGGCACCAGCAGGACCGCGAGCGCGACGGCCGCGCGGAGAACTGACGGCGTCATGATGCGACCGTAGCTGCGAGCGTAGCGACTAGCGAAGGTTGGCGGGCTGTCTGGGGCGAGTTTCGCAACTGGTTGAGGTCCACCTTCGCGCCTTCGGCGCTACGGTGGACAACCTTCGCGGAGCGCTCGCCTGACGCGGCTTGCCAACCGAAGCCGCGAGCGTAGCGAGCGTTTGGCGAAGGTTGGCGGGGTCGACGAGACTCGAACTCGCGACCTCCGGCGTGACAGGCCGGCGTTCTAACCAACTGAACTACGACCCCGCATAACGAATGGCCCATTGCCCCATTGCCATGTCGCCACAATGGTGGGCGGTACAGGGCTTGAACCTGTGACGGCCGGCGTGTAAGGCCGGTGCTCTGCCACTGAGCTAACCGCCCCCGATCCGGCAACAGATGATTATGGCATTCGCCTAGGAAACCGCGCAACTGACGCGCGTCAGTCTTCGGGCGGCTCGCCGCCCGGCGCCATCTTCACAAGCCGCGGCTCGAACCGCGCGAGCGGTTCGACGAGATCGCTCTGCGCCGCCATCACCTCGTCGATGTCCTTGTAGGCCATCGGCACCTCGTCGAGACCGGCGGAGATCAACGTCACGCCACGCGCCCGGAGAAACCGCATCGCGTCGTCCCACGCAAACTGCTTCTTGGCCTGGGTGCGGCTCATCCGGCGGCCGGCGCCGTGCGCCGCCGAATTGAGCGAGCTCGCCACGCCTTTGCCCCGGACGACGTACCCGGGCGTGCCCATCGAGCCGGGAATGATGCCGAGCACGCCGACGCCGGCTGGTGTGGCGCCCTTGCGATGGACGATGAGCTCCCCTTCCGAGCCGTCCGGAAGCCGGTGACGCTCGCGCCACGCGAAGTTGTGGTGGTTCTCGATGTCGAGCAGCACCTCGACGCCGAGCGACCGTGCCACGTGCTTGTGGATCACCGCGTGGTTCGCAGCCGCGTAGTGCCCCATCAGTTCCATCGCCGCCCAGTACTCCTGACCCGCGTTCGACGACAGATCGAGCCAGGCAAGCTGCGAGAGCTCGTGGGGAAGCTCCCGGTGAATATCGCGCGCGAGCTTGCTGTAGTGCTGCGCGATCGCCGCACCCGTCCCCCGGCTGCCCGAATGACTGAGCAGCGCGAGGTACGTGCCATTCGGCAGACCGACGGTCTCATCCATCACGGTCAGCTCGCCGAACTCGACGAAGTGATTGCCGCTGCCGCTCGTGCCGAGCTGCGACCAGGCCTTGTCCTTGAGCCTCGCCGTGACGGGCGAGACGCTCCAGTCGCGATCCATCACGTCGTGCTGCCGCGGCGACCTGAAGGTCTCGCCGATGCCAAACCGCGTTTCACGCTCGATGGTGTTCGTGAGCCGGGACTGCTCGTTCGCCAGCGCCGACAGGGGGAGCGTCAGCACCGTCATTTTCATGCGGCACGCGATGTCCACCCCGACGGCGTACGGAATGACCGACTTCGTGCGTAGCCAGCACACCGCCGATCGGCAGTCCGTATCCGACGTGCGCGTCCGGCATCAGCGCCGCGGACACCGACACCGGCAGCTTGCACGCGTTCTTCAGCTGCTGGATGGCGCTCGCGTCGAAGTCACTTCCCCAGATCCGGTACGGCGCATCGCCATGACGATGGCGGAACGTGCTCCGGACCGCCGCGTGCTCGACCAGCTGCCGGGCGAGCGTCCCGTAGGTGTCATCCGCGACAAAGGCAGACGGCGACGCAGCCACGCGTTTGAGGTCGTCCAGCACCGTCCTCATGGACTGCTTCGCCTTCTGCGCCCGCTGCAGAATCTGTTTGGCGTTGTCCGCGGGCTCCCCTGCGGGGATCCCCATCGCCACGAGATCGCGCGTGTTCATGACGGCCGGAAGTCTCTCGGACGATTCGAGCGACCGAAGCGAAGGCGCGTTACCGTGTCGGGGGCTGACGCGTTGGCCGCGCCGCTGGCTTCGATGCAGGCGCCGGTGCCGGAAGCGGCGCCTGAATGCCGCAGGCAAATCCGACGATCCGTGGCCGGGTGTTGGAGCACGGCGCGACTCGGCCCGAGACCGCGATGCCGAACCGCGCCCACGTCTGCTCGTTCGTGAGACCCGGCACCGGCGAGCCGATAAAGCCGTCCGCGCCGTTCGGGGGCACGACGAACGACGGCGCCTGCTGCTCCTGAAACACTTCGAAGTTGTCGCCCGGAACCCGGTTGTACTCGGTCACCACGATCCGGCTGGAGAGGATGGCATTCGTGTTGACTTTTTCGAGATTGAACTCGGGCCGCACATCGGACTGCGGGTCGGCTCCCGTGTAGCCGGGAACGTCACCGAACAGCACGCGGTGCAGCTCGACCCGCCGCGGCGGAAGCATGGCGCCGCCGCCCGTGACGCCGTACGGCATCGTGGACCTGACGTTCGTCTGGTTTCTGAGGACCGAGTCCTCGACGCGCATCACGCCCGGTGACGCGCCGTAGATGTCGCTGCGATCGCCCGCTTTGGGCGGCGTCCAGAGACCGAACCGCACGCCCTGAATGTTGACTCGCCTCAACGTGATGAACCGCGTCAGGTAGTCGCCGAACACGAACCCCGCCCCGATTTCGTGCGGGTTCGACAGAATGCGCGGATCGTTCAGGTGCGTCCAATCCTCGAACAGCATGCGGTTGGTGCCGTACGGGAACGCCCCGTACCGCCCCATGTGCCAGAGCGTGGTGTTCTTGATGAGCGTGGTCGGCCCTTCCCACGTCTCCGTGCAACAGCGCGCCATGACGTCCCAGAAGATCGCGCCGTACATCGACGAGTACATCTCGTTGCCGCTGAACTCGCCCAGCGGCACGCGCGAGTTGTCCACCGGGCGACCGTTGGCCGCCGGGTTCGCGCCCTGGAACGCTGGAATCACGACCGTGCCGCCGACGCCCGCCGCTCCTGACGAGTTCACGTAAACGATCGCGTTCGAGAACGAATTGGCGACGACGTTGTTGCGGACGACGTTGTGCGGTCCGCGGAACCAGAGGCCGGAGCTTTCGCGGCCGAGCAGCAGGTCGCTGTCGTCGCCGCCCGGACCTGTCGGCGCGACGACGAAGTTGTGCTCGAAGATGTTGCCGGTCTCCGAGCCGTCTTCGGTCATGATGCCGGCGCCGCCCGTGTTGAAGACGACGTTGTCGCGGATGAGGCCGTAGTGCGAGTTGTGGACGGTGATGCCCCACTTCGAGCCGTTCTCGATCACGTTGCCGATGAGCGTGAACTGCCGCCCGTTCGACTGCGGGCTGGTCGGACCGAACACGTGATGAATGTGCAGCGGATACCGCCCCAGGAGGTTCGATCCCGACAGCGGCTCCGTCGTCGTGCGGCCGAGATTCACGAACGAGACGTACCGGATGTCCACGTCGGCGCGATCGACGAAGATCACGTGCCAGCGGGTCCCCGCCGGATTCTCGGATCGAATGCGGATCGAGCGCGTGAGGTTGCCGACGTGCGGCAGGAACCGGAGCGTGCCGTCGAGCTCGCGGGCGCCGAGATGATCGAAAGCGAGTGTCGGCTGGATCGTCACCACGGTGTTGCTCGCGACGACCACCTGCGGCGTCTCGACCTGGGGCTTGAACGCCGGCCCCTCAGGCGCGGGTTGATGTGTGCCGGGCACCACGAGCCGATCGCCCGGCCGCCAGCCGGTCGTCGGCGCGAGGATCTGGCCCTGTCCCGCACGAGGCTCCTGCGTGACGCGCGCGAATGGCGTCTTCGGCAGACCGTGGAGCCGCACCGATCCGAGCCAGACGAGCCCGCGCCCGAACTCCTCGGGATCGGACGATCGATTCAGCGAGCCATTCCGGCCGATGATCTGCACGTTGTCGAGCGGCGCCTCGGGCGTGCCGCCTTCCAGACGCGACCCGGGCAGCCCGAAGATCATGTCCGCGATCACGCTCGTGTTCGATCGCAGGATGAGCGTGCCATTGGCTTCGACTCGGATGCAGCCCTTGATCACTTTGCCGGACAGCACCATCGTCTGCCCGGAGAGGACGGTGTCGGACGAGCCCCGGCAGAAATCGGGGATCCCGTGCACGTGCTGCGCCTGGGGACGTTCGCGGCCGACGACGAGGACGAACAACGCGACGAGACTGTAACGCAGGACTTTCATCGAACCGTCCACCAGCATGAACCGATCGCGATCGGATTACCAGTTCACCTGATAGGTAGACTTTTCGCCGGCTCGACTCGGCACCTATCGGCAGGAACTAGAGCTGGAGTCTGGCGCGCAGGTACAACAAAACGCAACCGATGGCGAGGCCGATCACCGCGCGGTATTCGCGGTTGGCTTTCACGCGCGCGAGGCTGAACGGCCGGTCGCTCGGGGCCGCCCGGCCCTCCCGGTATGCCGCGTACTCGCCGCCAAACCGCGCGTCGAGGACCACCTCTTCGGCGCGCGCGGCCGAAATCAGCGCGACGACGAGATAGACGCCGACGACGATGGCGGCCGGAAGGCTCCGCGCGGCGATCATGAAACCGACGCCCATGACGGCCGAGCCCGCGTACAGCGGATGCCGCATGAACCGGTACGGGCCGCTTCGCGTGATCTCGCGGCCCTTTTCGATGTGTCCCGCGGCCCAGAGCCGGATCAGCTCACCAAGCGCCGCAACGCTCATGCCCGCGAGCACCGATGCGGGCGACGGCCGCGCCAGCCAGAAGGCAATCCCTGCGCAGGCAAATCCGAGGGGCACTCGCAAGCGCGTGATAAACGGTCGAGACCGGCCCGCGCCTGAATCACGCATGCCGTGAATTCCTGGCCTGCCCGAGCCGCGTGTCGATCGCCGCCGCCACTTCCTCCACCGAGATCGACCCGAGACACCAGCCCGCATCGTCATGACGGCATCGCCGCTCGTAGTGGCAGTCGCAGACGTCGTAGCGCGAGATCGAGATGTCCTCGTCGCGCCAGGGGCCGTTACGTCTGGGATTCGTCGGGCCGAACACGCCGACCGCCGGCACACCGACGGCGGCGGCGATGTGCAGCGGCCCGGTATCTCCCGAGACGATGAGCCGCGGCATGACGCGAGAGCGCCACGAGATCCCGGATCGTCGTTTCCGGCGCGACGCGAGCCGCGCCGTTCGATGCCGCGACGATCGCCTCCGCGAGCGGACGCTCGCCGGGTCCCCAGAGCACGAGCGACGCGAGGCCATGCTTCTCGCGAAGCAGGTGTGCGATGCGGCCAAACGCCTCAGGCGGCCATCGCTTGTTCGGCCACGCGGCGCCCGGGTTGATCAACGCGTAGTGATCGAGACCGCTCGCGCGAACCGACTCGGCCGCCGCCGACGCGAGATCGGCCAGCGGGAACTCGAGCGTGTCCGTGGTCACGCCGAGCGCACCGGCGAGCGCGAGATTCTTGTCGATGACGTGTTGTCCGGTCTCCGCGTCCACGCGCTCCGAATAGAACGGCGCCGCGATCCCTTCGCGCGCCGCCCGGCGCGTGAAGCCGATCACGCGCCGCGCCCCTGAGAGCCGCGCGAGCGCGGCCGATTTGAGCAGCCCTTGAAAATCGAGCGCGACGTCGAACTGCCGCGCGCGCAACTCGCTCCGCGCCGCGAGCCAGGCCCCCGCGGTGCGATCGCGCAGCATGATGACGGACGTGAGCCAGGGCACGAGCGACAGGAACTCGCGGTGCGGCGCGTCCACGAGCCAGTCGATCTCGACCGACGGAAACGTCCGGTGGATCGCGCTCACGGCCGGCAGCGTGTGCACGAGATCGCCAAGCGATCCGAGGCGCACGACCAGGAGCCGCGTCACATCAGCCTGCCCTGTCGCCCGGGTTGACACCGCGAGCGCCAGCCGTGCGCAGCCGGCCCAGCACATCCCGCGTCGAGTGATCTTTCGGATCGCCGACGATGGCGATCCGTCCACCGTACGCCCGCACGGCTTCCCGTTCCGGAACCGTCTCCACTGTGTAATCGGTGCCCTTGCAGTGCACGTCGGGATGAAGCATGTCGAGCAGGCGATCGACGGTGCGATCCGGGAACACGACGACGTAGCTCACGCCGCGCACTGCCGCAACGACTTCCGCGCGCGCGTCCGCTGGCACGAGCGGCCGTCCGGCCCCTTTGAGCGCCGCCACCGACTCGTCGTCATTGATCGCCACGACCAGGCGGTCGGCTTCGCGCGACGCGCCTTCGAGATACCGTACGTGACCAACATGGAGGATGTCGAAACAACCGTTCGCAAACGCGATGGTCCGCCCGTGCCGGCGATCGTCGGCGACGCGCGCCAGCAGTTCGGCTTCCGTCACGATCATGCGAAGACCTCTGAGGTCATTGTCCGGGTCGGCGGCTGACAACTGACCTCAGCGGTCATGTCACCGCGTCCGCGAGCTCGGCCGCGCTCACCGTGGCGGTGCCGCGCTTCATCACGACGAGTCCGCCGGCGTGATTCGCGAGGCGCGCGGCTTCCGCGAAGCTCGCACCTGCCGCGAGCGAGACCGCGAACGTCGCAATGACGGTGTCGCCGGCGCCGGTGACGTCGGACACCTCATCCGATCCGACGATCGGGATGTGGTCGGTGGGCTTCCCGTCCTCGAAGAGCGCCATGCCGCGGCTGCCGCGCGTGATCAGGACGGCGCGCGAACGCAAGCGGGTCAAGAGCTCGTGACCGGCCATCTCCAACACCGATGGGTCGTCGTTGATGCGAAGACCGAGCACGGCCTCCACCTCGGATTCGTTCGGCGTGCAGGCCGTCATGCCGGTGAAGCCCGTCAGGTTGTAGCGCGAATCGACGAGCAGGTGCGGTGGTTTCTTCACCCGCGCCGCCGAGAGCGCCCGCTGCCAGAACGCCGGCGTGGCCAGACCGCCGCCGTAGTCCGAGACGATCACCGCGTCGGCGCGCCCGATCGCCCTGGCGAGCGCACCTTCGAGGTTCGCGAGCACCGCGGGACCCGGACGCCCGCCGGCGCGATCGATCCTCACGACCTGCTGCTTGGCGGAGTGCACGCCGCCGGCGAGGATTCTCGTCTTGACCGGCGTGACATACCGGCTGACCCGGGCGACCGAGTCGAGCTTCGCGGATTTCGGCATCGCCTGGAGCAGGCGCGTGCCCGCATCGTCGGCGCCGACCACGCCGATGACGTCCACGGTCGCGCCGAGCGCCGCGGCGTTGCTCGCGGCATTACCCGCCCCGCCGGGCACGATCTCGGTCGAGTCGTACTTCAGAATGAGCACCGGCGCTTCGCGGGACACGCGATCGATGCGGCCGTAGATGAACTCGTCGGCGACGAGGTCGCCCACGACGACCAGGCGCACGCGCCGGAAGCGCGACAGAATCTGCCGGAACCGGGTTGGACTGATCCGTGGGCTCATGGCGCCTCTCGCGGGTGGCCGGCTTCCGTGAGGATCCACGATGTCGCGTCCATCAGTTCTTCGGCGACATAAGCGGCGCCGGGAATGTTGCCGCCATGCCGCACCAGTTCCGCGGCGCCGTACCCAGTGCGCACCAGGATGCCGCGAGCGCCGACGCTCGTCGCCAACCCGACATCGGCCAGCTTGTCGCCGACAACGAACGAGTGCGGCAGATCGATCGCGAAGTGCTTTTCCGCCTCGCGAATCATGCCAGGCCGCGGTTTCCGGCAGTCACAGTCGATCTTGAGACGCGCTTCGCGCGCCAGCGGGTGGTGGGGACAGAAAAACCAGCCGTCAATCCGCGCGCCGCCCGCGGCGGCGAAGGCGGACATCTCCTCGTGCGTCTGATTCACGAAGGTCTCCGTGGCGAAGCCAAGCGCGATGCCGCCCTGGTTCGTCACCCCGAACACGAGGAATCCGGCGCGATTGAGCAGCCGGATCGCGTCGATCGTGAACGGATACCACCGCAGATCTTCGCGCCGGCTGAGGTAGCCGACGTCGTGCACCATGGTGCCGTCGCGATCGAGGAATATGGCGGGACGACGGGCCATTCAGTCGGCCGCGGCGAGCCGCCGCGTGACGGCGGAGACGATGGTGTCGACGGTGATGCGCTTCATGCAGCGGTGATCGATGGGACAGTCGCGCAACTGACACGGCCGGCAGAACACGGGCTGCGTGATCACGTCGTGCGCCCCGATCGGGCGCGTCACGCGCTCGTCGGTCGGTCCGAAGATCGCCACGACCGGACGGCCGACCGCGGCGGCCACGTGCATCGCGCCGGAGTCGTTCGAGACGAACACCGCGGCGCGCGCCGCCACGCCGACGAGGGTCCCGAGATTCGTCCGCCCGACCAGATCGACGACGCGATTCGACGCGGCCGGAGCGTGCGCGCGGAGCCACGATTCTATCGCACGCGCCGCCTCGCGATCGTGCGCCGCGCCGACGATGACGCACGTCGCCGGCGTTTCGGCGGCGAGCCGCGCGATGACCTGCCCCACCCGATCCGGCGGCCACTGCTTGGCCTGACCGTACGCTGCGCCGGGCGCAAATCCGACGACAGGCGTGTCGGGCGCCACGTTGCGCTCCGCCAACAGCGCCGCCGCGCGACCCGCACTCGCCGGTGAAGGCCGGAGCTGCGGATGCTCGTCTTCGGCGCACGCGATGTCCAGACCGCGCACGAGGTTGCGGTAGTAATCGATGAGGTGCTGCCTGCCCGCTCCGCGCCCGCGCGGGCTTCGCCGCGTCAGCAGAAAGCCGCGGCCGGCCGTGCCGTATCCCCAGCGGGCGCCGATGCCCGCGCGCCGGAACTGCCACGCCGATCGAAACGAGTTCGGAAACAGAATGCCCGCGTCGAAGCTTCCCTTTTTCAGAATGGCGACGACATCTCGCGTCGAGTCGGGCAGCTCGATCACCTCGTCGGGGGCGACGGGTGTCTCCTCCCGGAAGATCGGCGCAATCGACGCGGGCGCCGCGATGGCCAGGTGCGCCGCCGCGAAGTGGCGGCGGATGGCCGCCGCGGCTGGCAGCGACAGGATCGCGTCGCCGAGCCAGCCGGGAGCGCGCACGACGACGCGGCGAAAGGGGTCCGGATCGGTCACGGTTCGGCGGGCTCGCTGTCGTCGGATGCGGCCGGGAACATCCCCGGAACGCTAACGGCTTCGGGTTCCTCATCGCGCCAGCGGCGGTGCATCCAGAGCCAGAGATGCGGGTGACGGCGGACGTACATTTCGAGCACGTCCGTGCACCGCTGTGTCAGCTCCCGGATGGGATCGGCCGCCTCGGCGGAGGGCACCTCAACGGGCGTTTCATAGATCAATCGATACCGGCCCCCGGCAAGCGGCAGCGCAAACGCCGGCACGAGCGGCGCGCCCGTCCGGAGCGCCAGCATCGCGATCGCCGAGGTCGTCGACACCGGACGATTGAAGAAGTCCACTTTCACCGCGTCCGAGGTCGCGACGTGCTGATCGATCAGGAAGGCCACGCACTCGTCGGCCGCGAGCGCGCGCAGAATCCGCCTGAGCGCGCCCTGCCGGTAGATGACGCGATTGCCCGTCACGCACCGCGCGCGTTCCAGGAACTCGTGCAGCAGCGGATTGTCGAGCGGCCGGGCCAGCACGGACATCGTCGGCAGCACCAGCGCATGCGCCAGGCCGTGCAGCTCCCAGTATCCGAAGTGCCCGGTGAACACGATGGCGCCCTTGCCGGCCGCCAGCGCAGCGCGCACGCGATCGGCGCCCTCGAACTCGACCCGTGTGCGGATCTGATCGGCGGTGAGCGTGCTGAACCTGAGCAGCGCGACCAGCAGGCGGCCGAAGTGCGCAAAGGTTGCCCGGGCGATCGCGCGGCACTCGGCCGGTTCGCGGGTCGGAAAGGCTTCGCGAAGCTGGTTGATCGCCAGCCGGCGGTGCGCGCCGTCGATCGCGTAGAACGAGAGACCGATGACTGTCCCGAGAGCCCGTGAGAACGCGTCCGGCAGAATGCGCACGATGCCGCGTACGACGACGACCAGCGCGTACTCGACGCGGTGCCGGAACGTCGCCGGCTTCACGCCCGCGCCTCCTGAATCCGTTCGAGCAGCCACGACCGGAACGCCGCCGGCGAGCGGAATCCCGCCGCGACGTCAGTTTCGTGAGGCTCGATCGTCACCGTCAGCGGCACGGCGCCGACCCGGACCGGGAATGGCCGCCAGGGAAGCAGGCGTTCGGCGTCTTTCTCGGTGGTGAGAACGCCTGTCGCGCTGGAGGCGACGACGTCCGAGGCAAGCTTCGCGATGTCTTCAGCTGTATAGGCATGGTGGTCGCGGAATGAGATTTCACGCGCCACCTGCCAGCCGTGATCCCGGAGCCCGCGGAAGAACCGATCGGGCCGGGCAATTCCCGCCAGCGCGACAACCGGTCCTTTGTCGGCCGCCAGCCACGGCCGATGCGACTCCAGCGGTCGAACGTCGCCCATCGATCGTTTGAGCGAGAACCGCCGGACTGACGAAGGCAGGTCTTTCAGAACTGGTTCCGTTCCCGAGACCTCTGAACCTCGCCCGTGACCGTCATCGAAAACAACGGCATCGGCCGCGCCAAGTGCGTTCACGGACTCGCGCAGGCGGCCGAATGGCAACGGACGATCCGACAGATCCTCGGGCGCGATGACGACGATGTCGACGTCGCGCGCGAGCGCCCGGTGCTGAAATCCGTCGTCCAGCACGTGCACCGTCGCGCGGAAGTGCCGCTCGGCAAGCGCGCCGGCCAACGCGCGCTGATCGCAGACGAACACGCCGGCGCCAGGAACCGCGCGCGCCAGCATCAGCGGTTCATCACCGCTTCGATCGATGTCAGCGAGAAGGTGCTCCCCGTCGCTGACGACGACGACGCCGTCTTCTTGTACACGCCGCCCGTACCCGCGACTCAGAATGGCGGGCCGCTCCCCGGCCTCGAGCAGGATCCGCGCGATATGCGCCACGATCGGCGTTTTCCCGCGGCCTCCCATCGAGAGGTTGCCGACGCTGACGACCGGGTTGCGAAGGGCCGTGTCTGACAACCCCTACCTGATGAACGGCCTCACGACGCCGCGGCTGCCCGGCGGGGGCAGGACGGCGGCGATGCCATCGAGCGTGCGCCGCTTGGCGCCCCGGTTGGCCTCGACCAGTGCGCGGGCGGCGGCGCCAAGGCGCGCGCGTTCGACCGGATCGCCAAGCAGTCGCGCGATGGCGCCGGAGAGCTCCGCCGGACTGTTGACCTGCACCGCAGCCTGGTTCCTGAGGAAGGTCTCGACGATCTCCGTGAAGTTCGTCATGTGCGGCCCGAACACGATGGGCTTGCCGTGCACCGCGGGCTCGAGGATGTTGTGCCCGCCCTGGTCGATCAGACTGCCGCCGACGAACACGACGGTGGCGACCGAAAACAGATGTGCCAGCTCGCCGATGGTGTCGAGGATGACCACGTCGGCCCGCGGTTCAGCATCAACCGCCAGCTCGGTCCGCCGGACGACCCGGTGACCTTCGGCCCTGGCGAGGGCCTCGGCATCTCCGAACCGTTCCGGCTTCCGGGGCGCGATAATCAGCAGCGCGTTGGGCTGCAGGCGTCGGATCGTCGCGAACGCCGCCAGCACCGAGCTCTCTTCACCTTTGACCGTGCTCGCCGCGATGAAGACTTGGCGGGTGGACGGAATGCGGAAATATCGAAGGACGCGGCGCTCGCCGCGCCCGGCCGCCGCGGCCGGTGATTCCAGCGAGTCGAACTTCAGGCTGCCGGTGATGGTGACGCGTGACGGCTCGGCGCCGATCTCGATGATGCGTCGCGCCGATTCATCGCTCTGCATGCAGAACCGATCGACATCGACCAGGACACGCCTGAAGAACGCGCGCGCCAGGCGATAGCGTGGATACGACCGGGACGAGATGCGTCCGTTCACGAGTATGGTCTTCACATGCGCCCGGCGGCACGCGCGCAAGAGGTTCGGCCAGATCTCGTTCTCCATCATGATGAAGACCCGCGGACGGACGAGCCGGAGCGTGCGATTGACGAACGGCGGCAAATCGAACGGCAGGAAGAACACGGCGTCCACGCCCTGCAGCCGCGTCGCGATCTGCTGTCCCGTCAGCGTGGTCGTCGAGAGAAACAGCTTGAGGTTCGGATAGCGGTCGCGCAGATCGGCGATGAGCGCGCGCGCCGTCAGCGCCTCGCCGACCGACACCGCGTGAATCCAGATCGAGTCGTCGCCGTCGAGGTTGAAGCTGACCGGCAGGTATCCCATCCGCTGCGCGGCGCTGCCGATGTATTTGCGGTACCGGATCGTCTGGTAGACGAACCAAGGCGACAGCACGACCGCCAGGAGCACGATCGCCAGGCTGTAGAGGACGTGCACGGAGTCACATGATACTCCGCGGCCGGGGCGAGCCGTCCGGCGCGGCGGGTTCTTGATAACATTCAGAGTTCGCATCGTCTTCGAGGTGTCGAGAGGAGCACCCGCATGGCCATCAGAATCGGCATCAACGGCTTCGGCAGAATCGGGCGCAACATCATGCGCGCCGCGATGCCGTTCGACGAGATCGACATCGTCGCCGTGAACGACCTCACCGACGCGGCCACGCTGGCGCACCTGCTGAAATACGATTCGATTCTCGGCAACCTGAAGGCGGACATTCGATCGTCCGGCGACAGGATCACCGTCGACGGCGACGAGTTCCAGGTGCTGGCGCAGAAGGATCCCGCGGCGCTGCCCTGGAAAGACCTCGGCGTCGAGATGGTCTTCGAGGCCACCGGCAAATTCACGAAGCGGGACGATGCGGCCAAACATCTCACCGCCGGCGCCAAACGCGTGGTCATCACAGCGCCCGCAAAGGGACCGGACATCACCGTCGTGATGGGCGTGAACCACGAGTCCTACGACCCGGCGAAGCACCAGATCGTGTCGAATGCGTCCTGCACCACGAACTGCCTCGCGCCGACCGCGAAGGTCCTGCACGAAACGTACGGCCTGAAAAAAGGCTGGATGATGACGGTGCACTCGTACACCAACGACCAGCAACTGCTGGACCTGCCGCACAAGGACCTCCGTCGGGCGCGTGCGGCCGCGTTGTCGATCATTCCGACGACGACCGGCGCGGCCACGGCGGTTGGCGAGGTGCTGCCGGCGCTCAAGGGCAAGCTCGACGGCGTCAGCGTGCGCGTGCCGACCCCGAACGTCTCGCTCGTCGATCTCACGGCGCTCCTCGACCGGAAGGCCACGGCCGAGGAGGTCAACAAGACGTTCGAAGCGGCCGCCTGTGGCCCCTATAAGGGCATCATCGAATACGTGACCGCACCCCTCGTCTCGGTCGATTTCCGCGGCAATGCGCACTCGGCGATGATCGACGCGCCGTACACGAAGGTGATTGACGGCGATTTCGTGAAGGTCCTCGCCTGGTACGACAACGAGTGGGGCTATTCGAGCCGGTGTATCGACCTGCTGCGGTACATGGCAGGCCGGGGACTCTAGCCGGATTCTCCGAGGCCCAAGGCTAAAGGCCCAAGGAAACTCTCTTGCGCACGATTCGGGATCTTTCACTGACCGGCAAGCGCGTCTTCATCCGCGTCGATTTCAACGTCCCGCTCGAAGACGGACGCATCTCGGACGACACACGGATTCGCGCGTCACTGCCCACGATCGACCACGCGCTCGGGCAGCATGCCACGGTGATTCTCGCGTCGCATTTCGGCCGCCCGAAGGGCAAGGCCAAGCCCGAATTCAGCCTGAAACCGGTGGCCGAACACCTTTCGCACCTCATCGACCGACCCGTCGCGTTTGCGCCGGACTGTGTCGGCGAGCCCGCGACGACGGCGATCGCGCAGAACTCCGGCGGCGTGATCCTTCTCGAAAACCTGCGGTTTCACACAGAGGAAGAAGCGAACGATCCCGCGTTCGCGAAGGCGCTGGCCTCGCTCTGCGACGCGTACGTGAACGACGCGTTCGGAGCGGCGCATCGTGCCCATGCGTCCACTGAAGGGATCGTCCGGTTCGTGAAGGACGCGGCGGCGGGGCTGCTCATGGCCGCGGAAGTCGAGTACTTGAGCAAGGCCCTGAAGTCGCCCGAGCGGCCGTTCGTCGCGATCATGGGCGGCGCGAAAGTGTCCGACAAGCTCGAGGTCATCGAGAATCTGCTCTCGCGGGTCGATTCGCTCCTCATCGGCGGCGCGATGGCCTACACGTTTCTGAAGGCGCAGGGCTTGCCGACCGGCACGTCGCTCGTCGAGGACGACCGGCTCGATAACGCGCGCGATCTTCTCGAACGCGCGAAGGCCAAAGGTGTGGATCTCGAGCTGCCCAGCGACCACGTCGTCGCGCCGAAGATGGAACCTGGCGTGCCGGCGCAGATCCTGGCCGCCGGCGACCCGGCGATCGGTGATCAGATGGGGCTCGACATCGGTCCGGAGACGGTTGCGCGCTTCGTGAAGATCATCGCCGGCGCCAGGACCGTCGTCTGGAACGGGCCGATGGGCGTGTTCGAGATCGACGAGTTCGCCGCAGGCACGCTCGGCATCGCGCAGGCCGTCGCCGCGGTGAAGGGCATCACGATCATCGGCGGCGGCGACTCGGTCGCGGCCGTGACCCGCACCGGCCTGGCCGATCGCATTACCCACATCTCGACCGGGGGTGGCGCGTCGCTGGAGTTCCTGGCCGGCCGCACGCTTCCGGGCGTGGCGGCGCTGGAGCGGTAGAATCGTCCATCGGGTGACAGGTGCGACATCCCCTGTTCGTCGCCAATTGGAAAATGCACAAGAATGGGCACGAAGCGGTCGCCTTCGTGCGCGAGCTCGGCTCGCTCGTCCGTCATATCGACGCAACCGGCATCGTCGTCGCGCCGCCGTTCACCGCCATCGGTCCGGCCGCGGAGGCGGCGCGGAGCACGACGATCGCGGTCGCGGCACAGAACATCTATTTCGAGCGCGAAGGCGCCTTCACCGGTGAAGTGAGCGCCGCGATGATCAAACACGCCGGCGCGACGTTCGCGATCGTGGGTCACTCCGAACGGCGACGCCTGTTCGGCGAGACCGACGACTGGGTCAACCGGAAAGCGCGCGCCGTCGTCGAAATCGATCTCACGCCGATCGTCTGCATCGGCGAAACGCTCGAGGAACGCGATCGCGGTGAGACGCTCGACGTGCTCGATCGGCAGCTTCGCGCGGGACTGGCGGGATTTGGCGAAGACCTGATGGCCTCGATCGTGATCGCCTACGAGCCCGTCTGGGCGATCGGCACCGGGCGTCACGCCACACCAGTCGAAGCCGGCGAAGCGCACCGGCATATCCGGGCCCGGCTGGCGGAGTGGTTCGGACCGAAAGCCGCTGACGGTTGTCGCGTGCTCTACGGCGGATCGGTCAAGCCCGACAACGTTCGCGATCTGATCGCGTTGCCGGATGTCGACGGCGCGCTGGTGGGCAATGCGAGCCTGGACGTCACGAGCTTCGCGAATATCATCCAGAAGGGCATCGGGTAATTGAGTAATTGGTAATTGAGTAATTGGTTTTCAATTACTGAATTACCCAATTGCCAAATTACCCGATTGCGGCTGAAGCGCCGGAACGTCTGTATACTAGTTCGCTATGCTTTATTACGTCTTCGTCGGCTTATACGTCCTCGTCTGCTTCCTGCTGCTGGTCGTCGTCCTGCTGCAACAGGGCAAAGGCGGAGATATCGCGGCGGCCTTCGGCGGCGCCAGCAGCCAGACGGCGTTCGGCGCGCGCGCGGGTGCCACGGTTCTGACGCGCGCGACGACGATTCTCGGGTCGCTGTTCATGCTGGGCGCCTTCGCGCTTGGCATCGTCGGCAGAGGCGGCGGTGGGTCGGTCGTGAGCGGCGTGGGATCGCCGCCGGGCCAGAGCGCTCCGGCCTTGCCGACCGGAAACGCGCCTGCACTGCCGACCGCAACGCCGCCCGCCGCGGGTCAGCCCCAGCCGCAGACGCCGCCGGGCAAGACTGATCCGGCGAAGCCGACTCCGCCGCCGGCAACTCCACCGCCGTCGGGCGGAGGAGGAAGCTAGGCATCTGGCCGGATCTGGTTCCGCGAGGGGCGACCGAATCGATCGGCTCATCCGCGCGTTCGATCGCTCCGTCGCGGAGCTCGAGCGGTGGGAAGATCTCGCGGCGCCCACGCTCGCGAATCGCACGCGGAAGTTTCTCTCCGCACCCTGGTACTTCCCGCTCTACCAGCTTGCCAAGTTTCACCCCATCAAGGTGACCGGACGCACCGCCTGGGGATCTCCCATGCGCGGCTATCTTCCCGACTATTTCCATCTCGCGCAGCACGGCATCCTGGGCGACCTGCTCGAGGCCCGGCTCGCGAAGTACATGGTCCTGCGGCTGGATAACAATGATGTGTTCCTGGACGTCGGCGCGAGCTGCGGATTCTACAGCCTGCTCGCCGGATTTCTGATCGGGAACAGCGCGACGTCCGTGCACGCCTTCGAGCCAACGCCCTGGGTCTTCGACCTGCTCGCGGCCAACGCGCGCGGCAACCCCGCGATCGTCGCGAACCAGTGCGCGGTCGACGACACGTCAGGCTCGGCGGAGTTCCACCTGCATTCGCATGCCCCGCTCGCGAACACGCTGGCGGATGACTCGACGGCCACGAGCACGGTCACCGTGCCCTGTATCACGATCGACGACTACTGCGAACGGCACCGGATCACGCCGACGTTTCTCAAGATCGATGTCGAGGGCGCCGAGGACCGGGTGCTGGCCGGGGCCGTGCAGACGCTTCGCCAGTCGGGTCCCGTCGTCGTCGTCGAGATGTTCCTGGACTACAACGACGCACCCAGGCGCGCCGGCGAGACGCTGCTCGGCCTGGGCTATCGGGCCCATGCCCTGGACCGTGACGGGCGGCTCGAGCCGGTGGATGTGAACCGACAGGCACTGGCGGACCTCGTCGAGGGCCATCGGACCTACGTCAATCTCGTGTTCACGAAAGCGAGCTGATGACGCGGCCCGGGCGTAAGATGTCCACGTGCGAGCCGCTCCGATCCTCGTCGCCGTCATCTTGTTCTCGGCCGCGGTCGCTGCCGACGACCGCACGGTGCTCTTCGACGAAGACGCGGACTTCTCGACGTTCAAGACGTTTACGCTGCGAGACGGCAAGATCGGGAGCCAACGACCGGAGCTCAACAGCCCGATCACTATCAAGAAGCTCACCGACACGATTCGGTCCGCGCTCGTCACCAAGGGGCTGAAGGAGACGCCGGGGCCGTCCGATCTCGCGGTCGAGTTCAACGTCACCGCCTCGGATTTCGAGATTGGTCCTTTCGGGCGCGTGAACCCGCTTGGCGGGCGAGGGCGCGGCCGGGGTCCGGCTCCAACGTCTCAACCGGACTTCACCGACGCAACGCTCGTGATCGATCTCCGGGCCGGCGAGCACGGGAGATTGGTCTGGCGTGGCGTCTACAACGACACCGAGAACAGTCCCGCGAAGGTCGCCGAGGCGCTGCCCAAAGACGCGCTGAGACTGCTGGCCGACTACCCGCCGAAGAGGAAGAAATGATCGTGCGACGACGCCTCGCGACGATCGCCCTGGGCGCGATGCTCGGCTCGGTGCTCCTCCGTGCCGACGACCTGAGCGTCAACTTCGATCCCAACGTTGATTTCTCGGCGTTCAAGACGTTCAAGATGCGCGAAGGCGTGATGGAGAGTCCCCGGCCTGAGCTCAACAATTCTCTCTTCGTGAAAATCCTCGAGCGCACGATCGAACGTACGCTCATTGCGCGCGGGATGACCGAGGCGGACAACCTGCCGAACCTCTTCGTCGATTTCAGAATCACCGGCGAAGACGTCAGCACCACGCGGCGCGGGACGTCAATGCTCGGCATCAACGGCCTGCCTGTCCGGGGCACGTCATCCGGGCCCCAATCAGTACGATACACGTCAGCGACGCTCGTGATCGATCTCATTCGACCGGGCGACCCGGTGCCCATCTGGCGCGGTGTTTATCGGGACGACGAGGGCACGGGATCGAAGCTCGTGAAGAAACTGCCGGAAGACGCGAAGAAGCTGCTCGCGAAGTACCCGCCGAAGAAGTAGGTCCGCGGGCTCCCGCCGCGCATTGTCAAGTCTGTTGTCAATTTGCCGCGACAGCCCTACCCGCGCAGCGCGATCATCGGCGACACCCTGGTCGCCCGCCGTGCCGGCAGGAAGCTGGCCGCCAGCCCGACGAGCAGGACCGCCGCCGCCACCGCGACAAAGGTGATCGGATCGTTCGTGCGGACCTCGAAGAGCAAGCTCTGCATCAGCCGGGTCAGCGCGAAGGCGCCAATCAGCCCGACGCCGATCCCGACAGCCGCCAGCGAGAGTCCGTGCCGCAGCACCATGCCGAGCACCTGCGAACGATCCGCGCCGATGGCCAGCCTGATGCCAATCTCCTGCGTGCGCTGCGACACGAGATATGCGAGGACGCCGTAGATGCCGACCGCGGCAAGCGCCAGTCCGATCGCAGCAAACGCGCCGAGCAGAAACCCGGTCAGGCGTGGCGTCGCCAGCGCAGCGGCGACGACGTCGTTCATCGATCGCACGTTGGCGACGGGCAGGCTCGCATCCATTTGCCGGATTTCGTGGCGAATAGCCTCCGTCACGCTCATCGGATCACCGGTCGTGCGCGCGACCACGAACACACTGCGAATCGGGTCGCCGCCATTGGTGGCGACGGGCCATTGATTATGGGGAATGAAGAACTTCTCTTTGACGATCCCGGTCACGCTGTTGTGCCGCTCGTCGGCGACGATGCCAACAACCGTCGCCCACGGACGCGCGGACGTGCTCCCGAGACGAATGCGGCCCTCGAGGACAGCCGCAGGATCGGTCCAGTAGGTACGCGCCATCGTTTCGTTGACGACGGCCACGGGCACGCTGGTCGGTGTGTCCGACGTGTTGAACCAGCGCCCGCGCACGAGGCGCGTCCCCATCGCCTTGAACGCGCCGTCCGACACGACCTGCAGGTCGCCCTTCGCTTCACGCCCCGGTGATTCTGCGAACCCATCGACATCGATGAAGTAGTCGCCCACCGTGGTCGCCAGCGGCAGCGCGCGAACGATGCCCGCGGCGTCAATGCCTGGCAGCGCGTTGACCCGTTGCTGCAGCTCATCGAAAAAATTGACGACGCTCTCATGCGAGCGGTACCTGGACGCCGGAATCGTCACGCGCATCGTCAGGACGCGATCCGGGTTGAAGCCGAGATCGATGTCGCCAAGCGCCGCGAGCGTCCGGATCATCAACCCGGCGCCGATGACCAGCACCACCGCCAGGGCCACTTCGACGACGACGAGGGCGCCGCGCAGCCGGTGATGTCTCTTGCCGGCGGTGGCATTCTGACCGCCTTCGCGCAGTGAGTCGAGCAGATCGACGTCCAACGTCCGTAACGCCGGCGCCAGCCCGAAGAACAGGGTCGTCACGACGGCCAGCACCAGTGTGAAGGCGGCCACCGTCATATCAAGTCGGATCGGTGCCAGCGGCGGCAGACTCGTCGGATCGACGCTCGTCAACACGCGCAACGCGACGGAGGCGAGCCCGAGCCCCAGCACGGCGCCGACGATGCCGAGCACGACGCTTTCGGTGAACAGTTGCCGCACCAGACGCTTCGGCGAGGCGCCAATCGCCGTTCGCACCGCCATCTCGCGCAGGCGCGCGTCGCCGCGCACCAGCAGCAGGTTCGCCACGTTGACGCACGCGATCACCAGCAGGAAGCCGACCGCGCCCATCAGCAGCCACATCGCCGGTCGCAATTTGCCGCGAATCTCCTGATCGAGCCCCACCGCAAATGCCGTGAACTGCATCTGCGGGGGATACGCGCCCTGCTCGGTCAACCGCTGTGTAATCGCCCGCAGCTCTGCGGTCGCGGTCTCCGGCGTCTGCCCCGGCGCAAGCGCGGCCGCCGCGTAGAATGTGTGATTGGCGCGATTGAGATTGCTCCGGCCCAACCGCAGCGGGCGCCACAACTGTGTCGGCTCGGCCGCATCCTGGGTGAAGTCGGTCGGCAGGCGGAAGCCCTCGGGCATCACCCCGATCACTTCCACCGGCACGTCGTTGAGCATGATGCGGCGGCCGATGATGGCGCGATCGGCCCCGAACTGCGCCTCCCACAGTCCGTGGCCGAGCACCACGACCGGCAGAGCGGCGGGTAGATCGTCGGCGGCGGTCAACGCGCGGCCGAGCACCGGCCGCGTGCCGAGCACGTCGAACGTGTTCGCGCTGACCAGGCCGACAGTGAGCCGGACCGGGTCGCCGGCGTCGGTGAGGTTCTGGAAGGTGTTCGCCCAGAAGGCCACCTCGGTCATCGTCCTGGCGAGATCCCGGTAATCGAACACTTCCTGGCTCGACACCCAGGTCTTTTCAAAGCTCACCCACTTGCTCCACACCATCACCCGCTGCTCGGGAGAGTCATACGGGAGCGGGGTCAGCAGAACCGCCTTGACGACACTAAAGACTGCGGTCGTCGCACCGATCCCGAGTGACAACGTCACCAGCGCCGCGACCGCGAATCCGGGAGTCTTCCACCACCCGCGCAGCGCGCCTTTGACGTCTTGACGAAGGGCGTCGGTCACGGACATACGAACCTCCCGCATCCAACTTTTACTCCCCAGGCAGAACCGTGGTGCTTGTGGATCCGACCTCCTGATGATCGAGCACGCTACCACGCGTGGCTCGCCAACCGGGAGGCCCGCGCACAAATCACACCACCAATAGGGCGACCTCTGGGCGGGCAATCTCTCGATTGTGATCTTCGGCGCCGCTCACCCGAGGTGCTGATGAAGGCCCCGCCGCAGTGATCGCGGTCGCTTTGTTATACTGCCTGCGTCCGCGTTGCGGGCGCTGTCAGACAAGGGTCGACACCTCGCGCGGAACACCAGTTCCGCGCTCACCTGCCTGCGGAAGTGGCGGAACTGGCAGACGCACCAGCTTGAGGGGCTGGCGCTCGCAAGAGCGTGGGGGTTCGAATCCCCCCTTCCGCACCACGTTTTGATTCAATGAGTTAGCTGCGTTTTGGGCCGTTGGTTTGGGAGTCTCGGAAGGGACCTCGGTCGCCTGTTTGTGGAAGGAAGCGCAATAACAGGCCAGAATTCGGGCAATTGCTGCGTCCTTTCGGTTCAATCCGATAACCGATCGATCTGTGAGCTGTTTCCCGAAGCGTCTCATCGGACCCAATCTCGGTTGTCCGGCAGGAGCCGCCGCCGACCGGCGTGCAGCCGCCGCCTCAAGCCGTTGCGTGCACCCCGATGTGGTGAACCTGCCGTTCAGCGCGCGCATACATCAGCGCCAACGGAAAGCCGAAGAACGCCGCGTGCATCGCCATCTGCAGGAACTGAGGCGTCTGCAGGAACCGTGGGTACACCATGCGCGCGATGATCTGGAAGTTCACGAACCAGAGCAGGACGCCGAACAGCAGACCCATGCTGACCTGGCGGCCCCAACGCGTCTGCGTGTCGAGCGACAAGCCGGCGTTGGCGAGGCCGTACACGAGTCCGTACACGAGTCCGAACATCGCCGACAGCACGAGATGGGCCACGATTCCGACGCTCATGAACCGGCCAACCGCCCTCGTCTCGAGTGCCTCGGAGCCCAGAACGACGCTCGCGAACATTCGGAGCGGCATCACAGGCGGATCGCCCATCAGGGCGGCACCTGCTATTTCCATCGTCCCAAAAAGGACGCCCGCGACGCTGCCGTAAGCGAGGCCCTCCTTAACGGCGCGTCGAGTGTCTTCCTGCATGTGTATCCGCCTCCTCTTCGAGTTCCCGGGCTCTCGCATCTCCAGGCATGACAGACAGAAAAAACACACCGTTAAGGCTGGATGGGGCACCTGAAGTCGTTCTCGGGCACGCGCGTGATCGTGACGTCACCGGCCGCCGCCGCGGCGAGCACGGCGCGCATCCGTGCTGCCTGCCGTGATGCTCGGCGCGACGATCGATGCCTGGCTGCCGGGTGAGTCAACGGAGCACCCGGTACCGCAGAACAGGGCCACACCAACACATGTAGCGATCGCTTGGTTGAACACAGCGTCGCTCCTTTCACGCGCCTCGCGGCGCGGTGAAATTGGGGTGCCCTTACGGCTTCCTACGAAGCGGCGTGCTGCTCGGTTACAGTCCTATTCCCGTTGGATCGAGCTGATACTTCTTGGCACGGTTCGGTGTAGAACAGAAGGGCCGATGGCGTTTATCCGACAGCCAGAGGAGAGGAGTTGCCGCGCGACCCGCGCGTGTGTTCTCGTATCCACTGTGAAGAGGAGGGATGCACGATGGCTGATCCTCAACAGACCGTTGAGCAGTTGACAGCGGCTCTGAACCAAGGCGATCTCGACGCGGCGGTCGCACTGTATGAAGACAACGCCGTGCTCGTAGCGCAGCCGGGGCAGGTTGCACGAGGGCGCTCTCAGATCCGGCAGGCGTTGCAGGGATTTGTCGCTCTTCATCCCACAATCAGCAGCACCGCGACTCACGTCACCGAGTCGGGCGACCTCGCACTCTGCATGAGCCGCTGGAGCCTGCACGGCACAGATCCGTCTGGCGCTCCGGTGACGATGGGCGGGGAGTCGACCGACATACTGCGCCGTCAGGCGGACGGCGGGTGGCTCATTGCCCTCGACAATCCCTGGGGCGTCGCCGTCTTGTCTTCAACGAGCTGAGGACACCCGTCTCGGAGTTTTTTCAGGCCCGCAGAGCGCGAGAATTGGCTGCGCGAGGACATGTGATTCGATCGCGGCAATGTTAGATCGCGAATCGCGACAGAAATTGCCGCCCTTCATTCGGTCCAAACCAGCAGCAAGTCGCCCTTCGGCCCCACTTGATCAATCACGACCGCCGGCCCATATCGCCGCAACTCCGCAGGCGTAATCCCAAGCCGATCCAGGTCGAATCCGGTATCCCGCAGCGCGTACTGTGCTGCGGGGCCCTTGATTTGAAAAAACCAGAACGGCACGTCCGCGGATACGAGTCTCTGAGCGTCCGCGTAATACGCGAGAACGCGCAGCCGGCGTAGGGGGGCAGGAGTCGTGCTCCGTGGCGTTTCATGCCGCACGATTTTGCCCGCCTCGTCGATGGCGAGCACGGGACGTCCCGGCGGAAGCGCGGCACGGACCGCCGCGAAGCGTCGAGCCGCTTCCCCGCGATCCATATGTTCCACGGTTACGGTGCGATACACGAGCACGCCGAAGATGCTGACGCCGACCGCCGCGCCTGCGGCCAGCACTATCACGGCGCGTCGGGCCGTCAGTCGCATGTTCGATGAGGCCCATCGTGCGGGACGATCGCTGGAGCCAGCGGGCAGGTGATCAAATTTGCAGCTCTCCGCAGGATGATATGCCCGTCGGGAGAGTCAAGAAAAAGTGCAGCAAATCTGCAAGTACCTGGATGGTCGGGCCCACGTCCATCTACTTGTCAGCTTGAACTCCACACTTCGCGAATAATCCGCCCGCTTCCCGGATAGTAGGTGCAGACACGATGGACGACGCCACCGCCGTTCGCGCGTGCCGGGCCGGAGATGTGGACGCCTTCCGGCATCTGGTTGATCGGTACCAGGGGCGTGCGCTTGCGCACGCGCGGATCCTGACGCGCAACGAGGCGGACGCGGCCGACGCCACGCAGGAGGCATTCGTGGACGCATTCCGCAACCTCACCGCGTTCGACCCGGGGCGGCCGTTCTATGCCTGGTTCTACGTGCTCCTGCGCAACCGGTGTTTCAAGCAGCGTTCGAGACGAGGCACGAGGACGGAGAGCGGAATCGTGCCCGCACCCGAGGTTGGGCCGAGTGTCTCCGCGGAGCACCTAGACCTGTGGCGGGCGATCGACCGTCTGTCGCCCGACGATGGCGAACTGATCGTCCTCAAGCACATCGAGGGATGGACGTACGAGGAATTGTCGAAAGCCCTGCGCGTGCCACGCGGAACCGTCATGAGCCGCTTGTATGGCGCACGGCAGCGGCTACTGGCGATGCTTTCAGGAGAGAACCCGTGACTACCAGCACCGAGTGTGATCGCCTGCGTCTCCAGTGGATGGCATCGCTGGACGGTGAGCGCGGACCGTTATCGGACCCCGAACGCGAGCATCTGTCGACCTGCTCGGCATGCCAACGTTGGCTGGCGGACCTCGAGTCGATGACCGCCCAGTTCCAGGGCCTTTCCTATCCGGACGTCCGGATGGATCTCTGGACCGCGGTGAAAGGCCGGATCCGCCAGGCTGAGCCGATGCCGTCGCTGCCGCGTCGTCTGTGGCCGATCGGCGCGCTGTTGCTGGGATGGCGCGCGCTGCAGCTGTCCATCGACCTTCCAGCCCCAGTGCTGCACTTGTTCGTGCTGCTCGCGGTTGCGGCGGTGATCGCGGTCGTGTGGAGAGTCGCGGGCGATCCCCTGGCGATCGCAACCTGGGCTCCGGAATTGCGAAAGGGAGATGTCTGATGGAATCCCGTGAATCGGCATTCGTGCTTGGCCAGCGGTACAGCCTCGCGACGCTTGCGCTGACGCTGGCGCTCTTGAGTTTTCTCAATCTGGCCGGCATGGAAAAGGCCATTCTCGCCATCGTCCTGGGGCTGAGAGCGTTGAAGCCGGCTCCACAGCCGCCGCTCGAACAGCGTCGCGGCTGGGCGCGGATGGCGATTGGACTCGGGGTCGCCCATGTCGTGCTGGTCGTCACGATAATTCTGCTGAATCTCGACCGGATCTCCACACTGTTCGATGCGTTGCGCGCGATGTCCGACCTGCGCTGAGTCGCGCGGCCGGCAGACGGATCTCTGGAAGCCAGGAGGAAGACATGCGACCGACCGTGATTGCGTTTGCGTTGGCAATGTTCAGTACGACGGCGGCATCTGCCGTATCGGCTCAGATAGCCCGCGACGAGGACGTCACCTTCCGGAACGGCGCCATCACCATCGCCGGCACGCTGAGCCTTCCCGCCGGCGCCGGTCCGTTTCCCGCGGTCGTGCTGTTGTCGGGCAGCGGACCGCAGGACCGCGACTCCGACCTGCTCGGCTTCAAGCCGTTCAAGTTGATCGCCGAGTCGTTCGTGCAGCGCGGTATTGCGGTGCTGCGATGCGACGACCGCGGGGTCGGCGGATCCTCCGGCACGATCGCCGGGTCGACGATTGAGGACTTCGCCGGTGATGCCCTCGCCGCGATTCACCTGCTGCGGGGACGCGCCGGGATTGATACCGCGCGCGTTGGCCTGCTCGGCCATTCCGAGGGCGCCATTGTCGCCGCGGTCGCCGCCGCCAAAAGCTCCGACGTCGCCTTCATCATCTGGATGGCCGGCAGCGCGGTGTCCGGCGGCGAGATCCTCCGAATGCAGGCGGCCTCACTCGCCCGAGCCGCGGGGGCGAGCGAGAGCGCCGTCGAAGGCATCCTCGGCCACCACGCCGCCTTCATGACCGCCCTCAGGGAGGAGGCTCCGGACGACAGGGTGATGGCGCTCGGCCGGGCGCTCGCGGTAGCGCAGATGACGGCGGCGCTCGGATCGAGGTCGCCCGCGCCTGGCGATCTGGATTCGCAGGCGGATCGGCTGGTGAGTCAGAATTTGCCAGTCCTGCGAAGTCCGTGGATGCGGTTCTTCATCGGCTTTGACCCGTCCACGGCTCTGCGGCGCGTATCGTCCCCCGTTCTGGCCATCTTTGGCGGACGCGATCTCCAAGTGCCCGAAGCGGTCAACCGTGAGCGCCTCGAGAAGGCGCTGAACGATGCGCGAAACCGGGACGTGACCATCCGCGTCTACCCCAACGCGAATCACCTGTTCATGCCGGCCGTCACCGGTCAGCCACTGGAGTACGCGACGCTCCCGAAGACGTTCGTCCCGACGCTGCTCGACGACATTGCGACCTGGATCTCAAAACGGTCCTGACCAGCGACTCGGCGCGATGAACCTTTTTCGCCGACCACCGACTCTCTCCGTAGAGCCTTGACGAGTCCCGAGCATCGACAGAAGGCCGACGAGCTCCTGGCCATTCGATGTCAGCTCGGTGAGGCTGGCGCGTTCGACGACCTAATCGCGAGATGGCAGACGCCGCTCTGGACGTACGTGAGGAGGCTGGCAGGTCAGGACGCCGCCAGTGAGATCGTTCAGGACGTCTGGATTCGGGTGATCCGCGGAATTCCCCGCTTGCGTGACGCCTCGAAGGTGGGCGGCTGGCTCTTCGGGATTGCGAGACGGACCCTGATGGACCACCTTCGCGGCCAATACGCCAGTCCGCCTCAGGTCGACGCCGATATCGACGATCTGCCGGCCCAGGAGGTCAATGACGAGCGAGAAGGCGACGTCCAGGCGCTGGAAGAGGCGCTTGCCCGGCTTCCAATCGTCGAGAGAGAAATCCTGACACTGTTCTATCTCCAGGAGCTCTCGCTGATCGAAACGGCTGACACACTTCAGATCCCGGTCGGGACCGTCAAGTCGCGCTTGTTCCGCGCACGCACCATGCTGCGGCGTGAGATGAAGGACGAAAGTTCACGGACATGATGCATCACACCCCTCCACCCACGTTGACGAATCGCATTCGCAGCCGCGTGACGGCGGAGCTGTCCTGGGCGGCGCGATTGCGCTACGTGTGCTTGCTGCTGGCCGCCTCAGCCATGACCGCCATTGTCGTTGCGCTCCTGATCACGGAGCCGGCGCTTCCTTTGCGCACATTCATCGCCTTTGCGGCGCTCGCCGCGATCGGCGGGAGTTGGACGCTCTTTTCTGTGTGGGTGCTGTCGCGCAGGCGAATCCTGCTGGGATGGCATCGCGTCGTGGCCGGCCGCATCGCCGTGATCGCGAGCGCCATCTTCGTCGCCGGGTCAGCCGTGACGGGCGCGATGACTGAGTGGCCGGCCGCTTGGGCCGCCGGCGGACTGGGGGCCGTGATGCTCATGGTGGCAACGGCACTGTTCGTGCGCGCGCGTCGGTCATTGCTGCAGCTGTCGCAGCGACGGGCGGCGCTCGAACTCGAACTGGAAGGGCTCACGAAATGATGAACGTCATTGTTCGTATCGGCAGCCTGTCACTGGCGGCAACACTGATCTCACCCGCGGCGCCGGCGCAACTGTTGGAAGTCAACACGCAGCCGCTCCGCGCGCAGGATGGCACCCTCTTCGATGTCACCTCGGGCTTCATCCGCGTTCCGGAGATGCGGGAGCCTCTCGCCGGGGAACAAGGACGCATCGATCTGGCCTTCGTGCGCGTGCGCCGTGTCGACGCCAGTGCTGGCCCGATCGCACACATGGTTCTCGCAGGTGGTCCGGGCGACTCGGGCGTGAACCTGGTCACGAATCTGGCGAAACAGGGTGGCGCCGTCCTGGCCGAGGTGTTCGACGGTGACATCATCGGCGTCGATCAGCGCGGTACCGGTCGATCGCGACCGAATCTCGGCGTGTCGGCGCTATACGAACTGCCGCTCGATGTGGCGGGCTCGCCGGAAGCCTGGCTGCCGAGGATCGAACGAGTCTGCCGCGAGGCCGCGGCGGCATTTCGCGGCAAGGGCATCAGGCTGGAGGCGTATAACACGCGCGAAAGCGCGGATGACATCGAGACCGTTCGCAAGGCACTTGGCTACGACCAGTTGACGTTGTGGGGCCGCAGCTATGGGTCGCACCTTGCTCTCGCCACCGTCGCCCGACACAAGGGGCTTGCGAAGCGACTCGTCCTCATCAGTCCCGAAGGGCCCAACCATACGTGGAAGCTGCCCTCACAGGTCGACGACGTGATTCGCCGGCTCGTCGATCGTGGCGCGCCAGACCTGGAAACGCGTCTTCGTGGTGTTCGCTCGGCACTCTCTCAGCGACCGGTGTCGGTAAGCGTCCAGAACCCGTTGAACGGGACGCTCGCGACAGTCGTTCTTGGACCGTTTGATCTCGAGTGGATGGTGGCGGATGCGCTCGGAGACCCCAGGCTTCTCGCGACATTGCCCGCCGCGGTGCGTGAAATGTCCGAAGGCAGATTCGAACGGCTCGCGCAGATCGCCATGGTCCGCCGGATGAGAGCCGGAGTACAGTCCGCGATGAAACACATGATGGATCTCAGCTCTGGCGCATCGGAGGAGCGCCGTCGCCAGATTGATCGGGAAGCGCCCCTGGCGTTGGTCGGACATGCGATCAATTTTCCGGGAATGTTCCTGAAAGACGCCTGGTCGCCCGTGACCGATCTCGGGGTGCAGTTCCGCCAGCCGGTTCACAGTGACGTGCCGACGCTCATCCTGGTCGGAGATCTCGATCCGCGTACTCCGGTGATCAACGCGCGCGAAATCGCGGCGACATTGCCCGCCGCGAAGGTTCTGGTGCTGACGAACGCGACCCATCAGTTCGATGTCTTCGGCTCGGCCGTCGTGCGGTCAGCTATTGTGCGGTTCGTACGTGGCGAAAAGATCGCAGATGAGACTTTGACGCTCCCGGCGATTCAGTTTCAACGATAAACGAAAGCCTGCACGGATCTACGGCTTGTCTCTGATCGCCTTTCAAACGATCATTGTCGAGAACGCAAGGGTGTAGCGCTGGTCGCTACAGGCATCAGGGTGGTCGGGCCGCCATCCTCTCGCGAGCCCAGGAGCCACGTGGCCCGTTCTCCTAAGTCCATCCTCATCTGTTTGCTGTTTTTCGTGGCACTGATTTCTGTGCGTGGCGTCGTAACGGGCCAGGCGCACGAATCTGCAGCGCACAGCGACCCCGTCACGCCGGTCATCCTGGCCCTGGCCGTCATCCTCACGGCCGCCAAGTTCGCAGGTCATCTGGCCGTTCGCTTCGGCCAGCCAGCCGTGCTGGGGGAACTCGTCGCTGGCGTGGCGCTGGGAAGCGCTGATCTGCTCGGCCTTGGGTGGTTCCACGCGATCGAGACGGATGCGACGGTCGAGATTCTCGCCCGTATCGGCGTGCTCATCCTGCTCTTTGAAGTCGGGCTCGAATCGACCGTGCGAGACATGCTCAAGGTGGGCCTGCCGTCCCTCTTCGTGGCCGTGCTCGGGGTGGCGGCGCCGTTTGCCCTGGGCTGGGGTGTTGGCGCCCTGATGCTTCCCGATCGGAGCGCTTACGTGCACGCGTTTCTCGGGGCTACGCTGACGGCCACCAGCGTAGGCATCACCGCTCGAGTCCTGCGCGACCTCGGCCGTTCGCAGACACGAGAAGCCCGAATCATCCTGGGTGCGGCGGTCATTGATGACGTACTCGGGCTCGTGATCCTCGCCATCGTCGCCGGCATGATTGCCACCGCCAGCACCGGTGGCACGCTGTCCTACCTCGGGATTGCCTGGGTTCTGGGAAAAGCGCTGGCGTTTCTGGTCGGGTCTCTCGTACTCGGCTTGTATTTCTCGCCGAGGGTGTTTCGTCTCGCGTCAGGCCTGAGCGGCCACGGGATCCTTCTGACAACGGCACTGGTGTTCTGTTTCGGCCTGGCGTATCTCGCGTCCGTCATCGGGCTTGCCCCCATCGTCGGCGCATATGCGGCCGGGCTCATTCTGGAGGACGTACATTTCAAGGACTTCGTGCATCGTGGCGACCGCGGCCTGGAAGAGTTGGTGCATCCGATTTCAACGTTTCTGGTGCCGGTCTTCTTCGTCATCATGGGCATGCGTGTCGATCTCGACGCGTTTGGGCGGCTGGATGTGCTCGGTCTCGCGGCATTACTGACGCTGGCCGCCATCCTCGGCAAGCAGCTCTGTTCGCTCGGCGTCCTCGGCCTGCCAGTCAACCGGTTGTCGATCGGGATCGGCATGATTCCGCGAGGCGAAGTCGGGCTGATCTTTGCCAACATTGGCTTGGGATTGGCGGTCGCAGGGCAAGCGATCATTGACGACGCGATCTTCTCAGCCGTCGTGATCATGGTCATCGTCACGACGATGGTCACGCCTCCGGCGCTGAAGTGGAGCCTCGGACGAAGCGTCTGAAGGTCATCGCTTGGCCGCTGGGTCAAGCTTGCCCTTCTGCGTCGTAAATCGGGGAGGGTCCGATGCGCATTGCCGGGATAGTCGTGTGGGCCGTGCTACTGAGCGGAGGCACATTCGATGCCAGCAGCAGGCAGACACCGCCCGCCAAAACTCAGATCACGTACGACGCCTTCATGGCGCTGGACGATAAGCAGCGCCGGACGCGCTTCGACGGCTACAACGCTGAAACGAAGTCCTTGCTAATGCGCACGCATACGCAGCGTTGGTTGGAGAAGAATCGTCAGCGGCTGTCCACGAGTCAGGTCCAATTAGTGCAGGACATGATCGCGTATCTGTCGCCCGATGCGTATCGCGATCCGACCGACGCGGGCATCGCCAAACGGGGCCAGGAACTGACGGCCAAGTTTAAGTGTCAGCTTCGCAACTCGGATGTTCTGGCAGCCGTCGGTCCGCACCGATCGCCACCAGCAACCAACTGGATGAATGACGTGTGGTATTGGATTACGGACTGCGTGATCGGTTAACGCGGCCGGCCCCTATTTGATCAGCTCCGTGTCCGGGAACTGCGCAGACCAGCCGAACCAGAACGCGCGAAATGCGGTCAGGCGAAGCAGTCGCCGGCCGGACGCCTCGTCAATCAACGCGTCCTCGGTCACTCGCCATCGCCGGCCATCGCTGTCAAACACATGGCTGCTGCCATGCCATGCGGTGAAGATGTGCGGTCCGGCGTCGTAGACCCGGTTGGCGCCATCGGGAGTCGTCAGGATCACCAGCGGCTGGCCTTCGAACGTCACCCCGTACACGCGATGCCGCGCGAGGAAGCGAGCCGACAGCGCGACCGCCCGCGGGCCGCCGCCCTGGGCCGGCAGCAGAATCCCGAGCACTTCTTCCTTGTTGCTCAACCGCCGATCGACCCGAGGCACCCGGAACATCAGTCGATCCGTCGAGAAGTACTCGCGGTACGCGGCGCCTTCCGAATAGTCCCGGTCGTGTCCGGTGTCGAGCGAGAGGACCGATGTGCCCGGGTGTTGACGCCGCCATTCCCCCCAGCTCGTCGTGACGACCGGATGCGCGCGCAGCCGTGCATCCGTTCCCGCCAGCGGTCCGATGACCGGCCCACCCTCGAGTGTCGACCACAGGCTCATCGTCTCGGCGTCAAACATCAGCTTGTTCGATCGGTACAGGAGCCCGCTCGTCCCGAACGTGCGCTTCGTTCCGTTGACGATGCTTTCGTACGGGATCACGGTACCGCACAGCGTGCAGTAGACGATCGTCAGTTCCACGCCGCCCAGCCGATCGAGGGCCATCTCGTGCCAGGCGAGGATCCGTTTCGGATACGCGCGGGCTTCCTGACCGATGGCCACGCCGAATACGACATGTGAATCCTTGAGCCACGTCGCCTGTGACGCGGGAATGGTCTTCGGATAGGACAGCGGTGGAATGCCGTTCACTTTCACCCCGCCCCAATCCACTTCGTCGAGCCGGATGCGCGCCTTCCCGGTGAAGAACCCGGCCATGCGTGGATCGACGCGGCTGTACAGCGCACGCTTGAAGGCCATGTAGTCGGGATGCGGCTCGTACGGCTGCGCCCACATCCACTCCCGCCAGCGGCCAAGATCATTGCCAAACCGCTGGCCCGTCTGTTTTTCGAGCAGGGCGATCAACCGTTGCCGTGCCGGCAGCGGTCTGACGGGGACGACCGGTGAATCGTCAAATGTGCTCTGCGGGCGCGACGCCGCCGGATCCTGAGGATCGGCCGCACCGGCCAGATCGATGGTCGCCGGACCGGCGTCCTGGCCGGCCGCCGGTCGCGGCACGATGAATCGTGCGAGATCGATCAGCATCGCCGCATAGCCGGGCCGCCACGTTCGCGCCAGCTCGGCGAGCGCGGGCGCAGCCTGCCTCTGGTCTGATGCGGCCGCCTGGAAGAACATGGCGATGTCGGGCGAGGATGGCCGCACCGCAGCGGACACGATGCCCGCCATGACCATGACGGCGCACGCCGACAGTGCTCGCCGCATCTGAAGAGTCTACGCTCCCCAAACACGATTGGTTACGACCGGGCCCGGTGAGCCAGATCTGGATATGCTCCACGCATGAGGCCAACGTTCGTGCCATTGAGCGGCTACCAGGAGTATCCGGAGGAGGACATGCGGCGGCGCGCCCGCGAGTTCTATGAAAAGGCCTCAAGGCGTCGCACCGTCCGCGAGTTCTCAGATCGAGCGGTGCCCCGCGAGGTTCTCGACGCGTGCCTGCTGACGGCCGGCACGGCGCCGAGCGGCGCGAACATGCAGCCCTGGCACTTCGTGGTCGTGACCGACGCGTCGGTTAAGAGCCGAATCCGGGTCGCGGCGGAAGCCGAAGAGCGCGAGTTCTACGAGCGCCGCGCGCCGCGTGAGTGGCTCGAGGCGCTGGCAGCGCTCGGCACCGACGCGTCCAAACCGTTCCTCGAGACGGCGCCCGTCCTGATCACCGTGTTCGCAGAGACCTATGGCGTCCGGACCGACGGCGCCCGCATCAAGCACTACTACGTCACCGAGTCCGTCGGGATCGCGACGGGTCTTCTCATCGCCGCGATCCATCACGCCGGTCTGGTGTCGCTGACGCACACGCCCAGTCCGATGGGCTTCCTGAACGCCCTCCTCGATCGGCCGCCGCATGAACGGCCCTTTCTGCTGCTCGTCGTCGGCTATCCGGCGGCCGATGCGCGAGTGCCGGTCCTCAGCAGGAAACCGATTGACCACATCGTGACGTACAGGTAACGCCACACGTCGCAACGAATTGATCCGGAGACACGACCGCATTCCCCGCCGGGAACTGTAACCGGTGCGAGGCACGCTTCGTAGTACCGCTCGATATCACCCGATCACGCCGGCGCGCAGCCGTGTCAAGGGCGACGTGCGTGGGGGCGCCCCTCTGACTTCAAAGGAGATCGACATGCCACGCCTCGTCATGACTGTTACGCTGACCATCGCCGCAGTGTCGGCGGCCATCGGTGCTCTGAACGCGGGGACGACCGCACCACATGGCGCGGTATACGTCGCGTCGAACCGCGCCTCCGGCAACGAGATTCTGGTGTTCCAGCGAGAACCTGACGGCCAGCTGTCGTTCGAAGCCGCTGTCCCGACCGGGGGCCTGGGCACCGGCGGCGGCCTCGGCAATCAGGGCGGCGTGCGCCTGTCGGCCGACGGCCGATTCGTCCTCGTGGTCAATGCGGGCAGCAACGATTTGTCAGTCCTCGAAGTGACCGACAGTGGCCTGATGTTGCGCGATCGGGCTAGCTCAGCGGGAGTTCGCCCGATCAGCCTGACCGTCAACGGGCGGCTCGTGTACGTGCTGAACGCCGGCGGACGCGCCGGCAGCTCCGATTCGGTCGTTGGATTCCGGATGTCACGCACCGGAGCACTCGCGATGATCGCCAGTTCAGCGCGAGGCCTGAGTGCGGCCGACACGGACCCTGCGCAAGTCGAGTTCAGCCCAGACGGCACCGATCTGGTCGTGACCGAGAAAATGACGAACCTGATTGACGTATTTCCCGTCAATGACAACGGAACGCTTGGCGCACGGACGCCGTACGTCTCGGCGGGTGCGACACCGTTCGGGTTCGCGTTCGGCAAGCGCGGGCAGTTCTTCGTGAGCGAAGCGGCCGGCGGCGCACCCGATGCCAGCAGCGTGTCCTCCTATCACCTGCCGAGAACGGGGATCCTCGAACTCCTCAGCCCGGCGATTCCGACGACCGAAACAGCCGCATGCTGGGCCGCGGTGTCGGGCGACGGTCGCTTCGTCTATGTCACCAACACGGGCAGCGGATCGATCAGCGGGTATCGGATCCGGCCGGATGGGCAAATCGCCCTGCTCGACGCGAACGGTGTCACGGCGTCGACCGGCCCAGGATCGGCACCCATCGATCTCGCCTTTTCCAGCAGCGACCGATTTCTCTTTGCGCTCAATTCAGGGACGCGGTCCATCAGTGCGTTCCGCGTCCGCGAACATGGAGAACTCAGCCCCATCGGCGTGACGACCGGCCTGCCTGCCGGCGCAAACGGCCTTGCGGCACGGTAAAAGACCGTTCTTACTAGCGAACGAATGGCGTCAGCGACAGCGACCATGCGAGCGGCAACGTCTCCGACCGATAGCAGACCTTGTCGTCGCACGCTTGGTACGCGAGAGACCCGATGATCGCCAGCGTCTCTTTGGCAGCGGCGCGACGGCGGAGATCCTGCGACAGCCCAAGCGTGATCTCCTGGGTCACGCGCATCGGCCTGTCGTACACCTTCACCGTCTCCTTGAGCGGCGCGAAATAGTACGTGCCGGGCGGCGGAAACCGCGGCGGCTGCGGCTTGACGTCCGGCGTGGGATCGAGCGTGACCGTCAGCGGTATGTAGCCTGGCTGACCGGGCGCGTAGACGTGCATCTTCGGCTTCGGTCTCAGGTCGATGATGAGCGTCACGCGCCCGCCGGGGGCGACGGTCGCATCGCTCACCCCGAGTGTGGCCGTGAGCTGTCCCCCGGCGACGTCGCTCGGCCCGGCCGGAGCAATCGCGCCGCCGATTCGCGCCAGCAGGCCCGCGGCGCTGTTCCGTTCCTGATATGCCTGCTCGAACGCACGCTCGACGATCCGCAGCTGCCGGTCGATGATGAACGTGCCCGGATGCGGGACGCCGACTTCACGGGCACGCGCGCCATGGTTGCGCAGACCCCACGCGTCGATGACCCTCGATCCAGCATCCGAGAGCAGCGGATACGTGATGGCGTGTCGATCGGCGAACGCCGCCAGCGTCTCGGCGCTGTCGTAGCTCACGGCGATGAGGCCCATCCCCTCGCGACGGATGAGCGGTAGATTGCGTTGCAGCTCGACCAGCTGCGTGCGGCAGTACGGTCACCAGTCGGCCGAGCGAAAGAACACGACCATTGTGCCCTTCGGCCCGGCCACGGATCGGATCGATTGAGTGTCGCCGCGATGGTCTTTCAATGTGAAATCGGCCACGCGCGCGCCAACCTGGGGGCCGAGTCTGGTGACGTCGACCTCGGCGGGTTGCTGGGCCAGTGCCACAGCCACGAGCGCCGCCGTGAGGGTGAACCTCATTGTCATGGTCGCCTATCTTAGATGACCGGGCGCAGGAGCCGTCGCGCCAGGCCCGCCCCCGCGCATCCGAGCACGACAACGGGTCCGGTATGGCCCAAGAGCGCGTGCGCCGGATCGTTGATGGGACAAATGATCTGCACGGCGACGGCGCCAATCGCGACGGCGGCCGCCACGGCGAGGCCGCTCGTCCAGGCCAGACGCAGAGATGCCGCCTGCCGCAGCATGGCAAAGAGCACGACGGCCGACGGCACGCCAATGGCCGCGGCCTTGATGAAGCAGACGGGCCAGGGCGAATCGGCCGTGAATCCCTGATCATCGCGCACAATCGCCATCACCAGCGTCGTCAGCCAGAGTCCGACGAGGGACACGGTGCCGCCTCTCATCGCCGGCGATCGCTCGGCGCCGGGAATCGCGAGCACGAGCGCTGCCGCAGCGGCAAGAATCGCTGTCGCGATCGCCAGGAATCCGGTGACCGCAAACTGCGGCCCGCGAAGGACGTCGCCGAGATCGGGCTTGACGCCGAACACGACAATTCCGGCGGCCGCGCTCAGGGCGGCGACCAGCGACCACTGGAACAGACGGACGCCTGGCGGCGGCAGGGGCCGCACCGGTTCCACTCGACTGACGAGGTCCGCGATCAGGTCCTCAGTCTTCACTCGTTCCGTCTCCCAAGCAGTCGCCGCAGCGCGCGGTACCCGCGGTGCGCGGTGACCTTGACTGCCGATTGGGTCATCCCCAGACGCGCGCTGACTTGCTTGACCGACTCGTCACGAAGCTTCAGCGCGCTGACGATCTCGCGCTGCCGCTCCGGCAATGCATCGAGCGCCGCATTCAGCCGGTTGGCTTCGAACTGAACGCCCGCGAACTCGTCCGATCGGGCATCTGCAACGCGCTCGGGCAGCGTGTCACTCGCCACTTCGCGCGCGCTGACCCGACGTTCTCGCCGCAGGACATCGATCAGCCGGCTCGACAGAATGGCATAGAACCAGGGCGTGAACGGACGCTGCGCGTCGTACGTCCGCCGCGCCGCGTGCACGGTCAACAGCGTTTCCTGCGCGACATCGTCCAGCCATGGTACGTCGCCAAGGCGATTGCGAGCGTACCGCCGCGCGACGGCCGCGAGCAGCGTCAGCAGCTCCGCGTACGCGATCCCATCCCCCTGCTGCGCTCGGACGATGAGGGCCGTCGCCTGACGTTCCTGATCCGAGGTCATGACCGCGTCGGATGAGCGTACCTACGGCCTCGGTCGGCCGAGCGCCTGCGCGTACCGCGTTCTACGATCGTGCGACTCGCGCGGTTACACCGGCCGCGGCTTGATTGGGGGCGTTCAATGCGTCGTTTCGATTGCTCCTGAACGAGCCTCATCGAGGTGGGCGGTAACTCAACGCGGTCGATTTTCGTCAGAACACCACAGAGCCAAGACCGCGTAAAGCGCCATGACGAGGGCGACCACCCAAATGGCTGTGTGGAACTCGTCCGGGAACGCTGGAGACATGGCTTACCGTACGCTGGCCGACCGGTCACGGATTTCGCTTCGCCCGCAGCTTCGGCTAGGCAGGTCCCCACTGCTCGCGGCTGCAAGAGCCGGCCGAATTACGTTCCTGAAATTGATCAGCTCTGAGCTTCTGTACAGGAGAACCTCAGCCTTGCCGGGCAAGCGTGAAAAGGCTCCACACGTCTCGGGGAATCTGGCGAAGAACTTGCTGGATACCTCGCCACGTGTCCTCCCTGAAACTGGTCCATCCCACCCGCGGTGAAGAGCTGACCGGGCCGTCCGGAGAGTCCACCGCCGTCTCACAACGTTCGTCACGCTCAGCCAGGCTGCAGTCGATGGTCGACAAGCTCTACAGACTGGAACACAGCGATTCGAACTCTCTCCACGTTTTCGACCAACTCATCGATGACCTCCTCGCGGAGGCGCGGGGAGAGGAAAAGCCTGAGGGCAACGGACAGTAGCGCACGAAGGACCGGCCATTCTGTAGCGTTTTGCGGTTCCACGTAGCGTGTTCTTGCGACCGACCTTTGCGAGCGCCGCGAGGCAGGCCCTTGGCCCGCCGTAGCTTCAGCGGAGGCGGCCCGACACGCTGCCTTGCGGCAAGCGGCGAGCGGGAGGGCGCAGGAACACGCTACGTGGAACTGGAAAACGGTGTGGCGGACGCACCAGCTTGAAGGGCTGACGCTCGCAAGGCCCTGGCGCACCCAAGATCGGGCCGATTTGGCGACTTCGAGGCCGATGTAAGACCGGCCAACTAAATCTTCATTACATCCGTATGCAGGGTAGCACTGAGGACGCCATGAGGGCTGGGTCGGCAGCGCGAGGACCAGGCGGCCGTGGATGCCCTCCACCGGAGGGGCGTCACCGCCGGATTGGGGCCCGGGCAGCCGTCCTGCTCGCGGCGCTTCCGTGGCTCGGCGCCGCCGCGCCACCACAAGCAGAATGGCACCGCATCGACAGTCCGAACTTCGTCGTCATCGGTGAGGTCGGCGCCCGCCAACTCAGTGATGTCGCCGCCGAGTTCGAAGGATTCCATGAAACGCTCAGACGGCTCCTCGGCGAGGCCGTCACCTCCACGGTGGTGCCGACCATCGTCTTTGTCTTTCCGTCCGACCGCGCGTTCGCACCCTTCATGCCGATTGTCGAGGGCAAGACATTGGAAGTCGGGGGGCGGTTCCTCGGGGCGGCAGACATCAACTACATCGCCGTCGTGAGCGACGGCCGGCCCGGCCGGCTCCGCACGCTCTTTCACGAGTACGCGCACCTCCTCATGACGAACATGAGCCGGAACGTGCCCGTCTGGCTCAGCGAGGGGATGGCCGAGTACTACAGCACCTTCGAGCTCATACAAGGAGGTCGCGAGGTGGTGCTGGGCCGCCCAATCGAGAGCCACGTGGCGCTGCTGAACGAGACACTGAAGAAGGCAAGACTCCTGACTCTTGAAGAGCTGTTGAAGGTCGATAAACATTCGCCTCTGTACAGCGAGAACGACAGACGCTCCCTTTTCTACGCGCAGGCGTGGGCTCTCACGCATCTCATCGTGCGCGGCGAGCCGAATCGATTGCAGCAGCTCGGTGCCTACTTCGACCGAGTGTCGAAAGGCGAACCTTCGACGAGCGCCTGGCAGGAAGCGTTCGCGTCGGTGGACCTGGCGCGCGAGCTCGAGCGCTACCTTCGTCGTGCGTCATTCAGGCCGCATCACTTCAACTTCACGCACGAAGTGGCGGCACCAGAGGCCACCGCCAGGGTGCTGCCGCCGGCCGAGGCACATGCCCATCTCTCCGACTTCCTCCTCCGGGATGGGCGGTTGGACCAGGCGTCCGAACAGTTGGCGTTGGCGGCAACGCTCGATATGGACAACACCCGGGTGAGCGTCGGCGCGGCGCAGCTCGACATCGCCAGGCGTGAATACAGGAACTGCGACAAACGCTTGCGCGACCTGCCCATTCCAGGCGACTGGCTCGTGGCGTACCTGGCGGGCGTCGCCGCTGCGGAGCTGACGCACAAGCGGGGAGAGATCGATCAGGGACTCGAAACGGCTCGGCGCTTCTTCGCGGCCGCGCGTGCCGACCGGCCTGACTTTCCCAATGCCGTTGCCCGGATCGCGGCGCTGGAACTGCGGACCGTCAAGGGACCTTCTGCGGAGACGGCGGCGGCCATCGCGCGTGCCAGCAGCCTCTCTCCGGGCCGGCCTCAATTCGGGTACCTGCACGCGCAGATTCTGGTTCGGCGGACGGAATTCGCCGCCGCGCGATCGGTCCTCGGGCCGCTCATGGACGGGCCCTACACGTCTCAGATTCGCGACGAAGCGAAAACTCTGATGGAGGAAATCCCACAGTTGGAAGCCGCATGGGCCTCGGCGCGCCTCGCGGCGGCGGCCCCGCCGCCAACCGGCGGCGACAAGCCTCGCGTTCCCGAGGCGCCCACCCGGCCGGTCTTTCGCGTACTGCAAGCGGGCGAAGAACGCTTCGAAGGTGTCCTGGAGCGCATCGAATGTTTGCGCGGCGGCGGAGGGGTGTTCCACCTCAAGGCGGGCGGTGTTGCCGTGACCGTGACGTCGCCGAAAATGGACGACGTCGACCACATCACGTATCGGGACGACCTGAGCGGCAAGGTCGAATGCGGTCCGCTGAAGCAGCCAACGGCCGTGTATCTGACCTGGCGGCCGGCGACCGACAAGTCCGGCGCAAAAATCGCGGTCGCGATTGAGTATCTGCCGACGGCTGATCCACTGGTGTTAACTATTTCTCGACAATGAGTCATGAGTGACCGCACCGGATCCCAGGGCAGTCCCGTCTGATTATTCCTCGCGGTTCGTGCGGTGACGCGCTGGCGCCCGACGCCGCGTTTCCATCCCGGCATCACCGCGATGTATGCCCGCCCAAGGGCGTCGCCGTCGGCCTTCGCGAGCCGGCTTACGATCGGATCGGGAAGACCGATGTGACACAGAGCGCCGCCGCGGACCAGCTGAGGTGCTGATCGTCGGCGCAGGCCCAACCGGTCTGGTTCTCGCGCTTTGGCTGACGCGACTCGGCGTTCACGTCAAGATCGTCGATCACGCAGCGGCGCCGTGACGACGTCGCGCGCCGTCGCCGTGCAGGCCCGCACGCTCGAGTTCTATCGTCAGGTCGGGCTGGCCGATAGCATCGTCGCGCGTGGTCGTGAAGTGTCCGCTGCCAATCTGTGGGTCTCGGGCCGCCGGGTTGCGCGCGCGGTGTTCGGACCGATGGGCAGGGGCATCAGCCCGTACCCCTATGCGTTCGTCTTTCCCCAGGACGAGCACGAGCGGCTGCTGATCGATCGGTTGAGCGACGCTGGAGTCAGGGTCGAGCGGGAGACTGCATTCGTCGGGCTCGAGGAGCGCGACGATGGCATCGTCGCGCGGCTCGAGCGCGCAGGCGGCCGCGTCGAGTTCTGCGAAGCCGCGTTCGTCGCCGGCTGCGACGGCGCTCACTCGCGCGTCCGCGAGGTATTGTCGATCGGTTTTGCGGGCGGGACCTACGAGCACCTCTTCTACGTCGCCGATGTCGAGGCGCACGGACCCGCGATGAACGGCGACATCCACGTCGCGCTCGACCGCACTGACTTCCTCGCCGTGTTCCCTCTGGCGGACGCACATCGCGCACGCGTCGTCGGGACCGTTCGACCCGAAGCGGAGGCAGCCCGGCGCGAGAGCCTGACGTGGGAGGATGTCAGCACACGCGTGATCGAGTGGATGCGTATCGACGTCGAACGCGTGAACTGGTTCTCGACGTATCAGGTGCATCATCGGGTCGCCGACCGCTTCCGCAGGGGACGCGCGTTCCTCCTGGGCGATGCGGCACACATCCACAGTCCTGTCGGCGGGCAGGGCATGAACACCGGTATCGGAGATGCGGTGAATCTCGCATGGAAACTCGCCGCGGTTCTGCGCGAACGCGCGGACGTTCCAATACTCGACACATACGAGCCGGAGCGAATCGCCTTTGCACGACGGCTCGTCGCGACGACCGATCAGGTGTTTACCGGCGTGTCGAGCTCCTCCGTGAGCGCGCGCACGCTGCGATTGCACCTCGTGCCAGCGCTGTTGCCGCGACTGCTGTCACTACAATCAGTCCGCCGCCTTGCGTTTCGAACGATCTCCCAGACGGCGATCAACTATCGCGGGAGCGCACTGAGTGAAGGGCGGGCCGGCCGTGTCCATGGCGGCGATCGGCTGCCGTGGGCACCTCTGGATCCTTCGGATCCCGGCGCAGACAACTTCACGCCACTGACGTCACTCGAGTGGCAAGTGCACATCTACGGCAACGTGGTCCCGGAGATTCGTGCGGTATGCGCTGAGCGCCACCTCGCGCTGCACGAGTTCGGCTGGCAACACGCGATGGAGCGCGCCGGTCTTCGGCGAGACGCACTATATCTTCTGCGACCGGATGGGTATGTCGCGCTGGCGGCACCGGAACAGTCGGCGCCGACGCTGACCGCCTACCTCCGGAAGCGCGCCATCCGCTTTTCTTGAATCATCCTCCCGCACGTCGATTCCGGGCCGAACGAGGAGGACACTTCTAGGTTGGGCTCCCACGGTGGCTAACTCTGTCAGAAGCCGTAAGCTCTCACAGAGGTACCATGCCCATCACCCGCGACGCCGTCGCCGCCGATCACGCGCATCTGCTGCATCCGCTCCACCATCCGTCGCTCCACAAGACGCCGAAAGTCTGGGTGGAAGGACGCGGGGCGATCGTCAAGGACGCCGACGGGCGCGAGTACATCGACGGTCTCGCCGGACTCTGGAACGTCAACGTCGGCCATGGTCGGCGCGAGCTGGCCGAGGCCGCGATGGCGCAGATGTCCGCGCTCGCCTACTGCTCGTCGTACGCCGGCTCCACCAACTATCCGGCCATCGAGCTCGCCGAGCGGCTGAGCGAGGTCGTCTACCCGTCCATCAACTCGTTCTACTTCACGAGCGGCGGCGCCGAGGCCACCGACACCTCGATCAAGACCGCGCGGTTCTACTGGAAGGCGCTCGGGAAACCGGACAAGACGAAGGTCATCGCGCGGCGGCGCGGCTACCACGGGCTGACGCTGGCCGCCATGAGCGCGACCGGAATCCCCGCGTTCTGGCCGATGTTCGAGCCACGCGTGCCGGGCTTCGTGCATATCGACGCCCCCGATCCGTACCGCTTCACGACCGACGACCCTGCACTCACGGTCGGCATCGCCGCGGCGAACCAGCTCGAGCGCGCCATCCTGGACGAGGGAGCGGACACGGTCGCGGCCTTCATCGCCGAGCCCGTGCAGGGCGCGGGCGGCGTCATCATCCCGCCGCCCGACTACTTTCCGCGCGTGCGCGCGATCTGCGATCGAGTACGGCGTCCTGCTCATTGCTGACGACGTGATCACGGGCTTCGGGCGGACTGGCCGGTGGTTCGGGCTGGAGCATTACGGGATCGAGCCCGACATCATGCAGTTCGCAAAGGGCGTCACGAGCGGATACGTGCCGCTCGGCGGCATCGGCGTCTCCGACGCGATTCGCGAGGTGATGAACGGTGTGCCGCCGGCGAAGCGCTGGATGCACGCGTACACGTACTCCGGCCATCCGACCTGCTGTGCCGTGGCGCTGAAGAATCTGCAAATCCTGCACGACGAGCGGCTGATCGATCGTGCGGCCGCGCTCGGCGTGCGACTCGCCGCCGGCCTCGAGGCGCTGACAGCGATCGACGGCGTGGGACACGTGCGCGCGCAGGGGCTGATCGCCGCCGTGGAAGTCGTCGCCGACAAGAGGACGAAAACGGAGTTCCCGCCGGAAGCCCAGCTGAGTCAGCGCCTCTACGATGCGCTGCTCGAGCGCGGGCTCTACACTCGGGTGCTCTTCGACTGCATCTGCCTGGCGCCGCCGCTCGTGACGAGCGAAGCGGAGATCGACCGCACGACGGCCATCATCGCGGAGACCATTCCGGCCGTGCTGAAGCTGATATGACCTCCGAGGTCATTTCGCGGCAGCATCCGAAATGACCTCGGAGGTCATCTCAGACGGACGACGTGAAGCTCTCGACGGCCTCGCTCTCGGAGTTGTAGACGTCAAAGACCATGTTCAGCTTGGTAATGACCAGCAGATCCTGAGACCGTTTGCCCAAATGGGCGAGCTTGACGGCGCCATTCGCGCGGCTGGCGGTCGTGTGGCAACTGACCATCTCCCCCAAGCCCGAGCTGTCGATAAACGTCACGTCGGCCAGGTTGAGGACAATCTGCTTTGCCCCCGCGCCGACCAGTTCCGTCACTTTGCCCTTCAGCTGTCCAGCATCATCGAGCGTGAGCTTCCCCGCCAGGGACAGGACCTTGACGGGTCCAACCTGACGTTCCGTCATGGTCATGGGACCTCCATTTCGTGATTCATGTTCCGTCCGTCCGCTGCATGACGCGATCGACACGAGACGTGCCTGCCGGAAGCGCCATCCGTGAGCGTCTTCCACCGACCGTCGGTGCGACGGTTCTGATGAACGAGAATATCGTCGCGTCGTGAATCGCGCCGTGCAGGAGCAGCCGGTTCCTCAAAACGCCTTCCTTGATCGCGCCAGCCTTCGCTGCAACCCGCTGGCTCGCCTCGTTCCCCAGGGCAACGACGATTTCCAGTCGAAGCAAGTCGGTGTGCTCGAATGCCCAGTCGCGAATCGCGCCGACCGCGCGAGTCGCCACGCCCTGACGGATCGCTGAGGTTCGCACCCAGTAGCCGAGATTGGCTCGACGGTTGACGGCATCGATTTGATTCAGGCCGCACCCACCCAGGTACCGGTCATCGGCCGACACGATGGCGAATTCAAATGCCGTGCGTCGCTCGAAGGCACGCACCTGGGTGTCGAGCCACGACCGAGAGTCATCGAGTGAATAGCCAGGATGACACCACGGCAGCCAGGGCTGGACTTCGGCGACGGACTCCCGAGCTGCTTCATGTACCGCTGGGGCGTCACTCGCACGATAGGGGCGGAGGTGAACGTCGGGATGGCGACTCACGTTTGCGATTCCTGGCCTGCGGCCACGCGAAGATGACGATGACACTCGAAGTCTACGCCCACGCCCTGCCCGATCTGGAGACCGATATGCCAAGTCGAGACGAGGACGAGAGCACGCCAGCTTGCACGCCGCGGGTTAACGGGAGCGATCCGTGTCGCGCGCGAAGATACGATCACAGCCTCATGGCTGACCCTATTCGTCTCGAGCGCCAGGCGTCGGTCGGCGGGCAGGCCGGCGTCGCAACCGCCATCGGGATCCTCCTGGTTGTCATCGGAGTCGCGACCATCATCGCCATGCGGGCCGACGAGTCGCAGCCCACCGAGGGCGAGTGGGTCTTCTACGTCGTCGGAGTCGGCTTTGCCGTCGTCGGCCTCCTGGTCGCCGTGCTCGGAATCAAGACGTTCCTGATGCTGCGAATTCCCCAGACGATCCTCGAAGTCGATCGGATGCCGGTTATCGCCGGCGAGTCATTCGAGCTGACGGTTCGCCAACCGGGACCGGTCCGGCTCGCGTCGCTCCGCGTGAACCTGGTGTGCGAACAAACGACGAGGCGTCCGGGAAAAGGAGCGGCCAGGAGCGACCGGGATCAGCGGATCATTCACCAGACGAACGTGCTGGATTTGCGGGATGCCGCTGTTGGTTCAGGTGAACAGGTCGTCAGGCAGGCCACCGTGACCGTGCCCGCGCACGTGCAACTTGCGGACATCGAAGGACAGAAGGACATCGCTTGGCGGCTCGAGGTCTGGGGCCGCGTTCGCGGATGGGCGAACTTTGGCCATCCGTACGACATAGAGGTCTTGAACCCTGAGGAAGAAAAAGACGAAGAAGCGGCGACGTCATGAAGACGTCACGAACGTTACTCATCGCCGCCTCGATCTTCGACTTTTGGCCTTCGGCCTTCGGCCTATGGCCTTGAGCCTCGGGCCTTGCGCCGCTCTTGACATATTCCCGTATAGGAATATGATTCGAATATGGCACGAGCGGCCACCACGTCCGACCCGTTCAACGCGATCGCCGAGCCCCGCCGCCGGGACATCCTCGAGTACCTCGCGCCGCGCGAGCGTCCCGTCGGCGACATCGTCCTGGCCCTGGGGCTCGCGCAGCCGTCCGTCTCGAAGCACCTCCGGGTGCTCCGCGACGTCGGCCTCGTGGACCTCAGACGTGACGGCCGCCAGGTGTTCTATCGCACGAACCCGGACCAGATTCGTCCGCTCCACGACTGGACCAGCCGCTTCGAACGCTATTGGCGCACGCAACTGAAGCGGATCAAAGAACGCGCCGAACGCAATTGACCATCGATCGGGAAGTCAGGAGGCCATCATGACTGTCGCCACGTCGGATATCGAACAACTGTCGCTGAACATCACCACGGAAAGCCTCGTTCGCTCTTCCATCACGGCGACGTTCGCCGCGCTGCTGGAGGAAATGGGTCCAGCCAACGAGGGCCACGCCGGCACGCCGATGCCGATGGTCCTCGAACCCTGGCCCGGAGGGCGGTGGTTCCGCGATCTCGGCGGCAACAACGGACACTTGTGGGGTCACGTGCAGGCGATCAAAGCGCCGACGCTGCTCGAGATCGCCGGGCCGCTCATGATGTCGTTCGCGGTGTCGTCGAACCTTCAGTACCGGCTCAAGGAAGTCGATGGCGGCACCCTCATCACGCTCCGGCACTCGGCGCTGGGCCTCTTCCCGGAGGGATATCGCGAGGAAATGAGCAAGGGTTTGCCGACTCTTCTGGACCGTGTGCGTCGCCGCCTCGAAAAGCACGCTTCGTGAGCGTGAACAAGAAGACCGTCGAGACCTACATCGACGGCTTCAACAAGAGTGACCACGGCCAGATCCTGTCGTGTTTCGAGGAGTAACAACAGGCGGCGACACCGCCCCGACTCATGGACGGCGTCGTCGCGGCCGGAAGCGCCACCGGCGACGTGCGCCTCCCCCGCCCGCGGCCGGAGATTCGTTCGAGGGCGGGCCAGAGGCCTTCGGTTGTCCGTGATGTCTGCCGTCACCTGCATGCGGACGCGCATGGCGCTTCGCACCAGCTCTTGCGGGACGCTGTCCCTGTCGTGCCCGATGCGTGGCGAGCCGCTGCGCCAGCGGCACCTCGAGCCGTGCAGCCGGCCGCGCCGCATAGTCGAAATCCGGGACCGTCACGCGCGGGAGCGGTCGGCCGAGCGTCCGCTCGATGGCAGCCAGCTCATCCCGCTCCTCGGGAGACACGAACGTGAACGCCTCGCCTGTGGCTTCGGCCCGGCCAGTACGGCCGACACGGTGCACGTAGTCGTCGGCAACGAGGGGCACGTCGAAGTTGACGACATGCCCGAGGGCGTCAACGTCGATGCCACGTGCTGCGATATCCGTCGCGACCAGGACCGGCGACCGGCCACTCTTGAAAGCGGCGAGCGCGGACGTCCGCTGCGCCTGCGATCGGTTGCCGTGCAGCCGCCCGGCGTGGATGCCCGCGCGGTCGAGGAAGTCGGCGAGCCGATTGGCGCGGTGCTTGGTGCGTGTGAAGACGAGCGCCTGGCTGATGTCGCCACGCCGCAAAAGTGCGACGAGCAACGCCGACTTCAGTTCCTGCGCGACCGGGTAGACCGCCTGCGTGATCCCGACCGGCGTCACGGAGGCACGTTCGCGCCGGACCACGACGGGATGGCGCAGCATCTCCGCCGTCAACGTGCGAATCGGCGGCGGCATCGTCGCGCTGAAGAACAACGTCTGCCGGCGCGGCGGCAGATGGCGGATGATCTTTCGAATCTCAGGCAGGAACCCCATGTCGAGCATCCGGTCGGCCTCGTCGAGCACGAGGTACTCGATCTTGTCGAGCTTCCCGTACGGCCGCCGGAGGTGATCGAGCAATCGGCCCGGCGTGGCGACGATGACGTCGAGGCCGCTGCGGAGCGCATGTTCCTGAGGTCCGTGACCGACGCCGCCGAAGATGGCCGCGGCCGTCACCGGCGTGTGCACCGCCAGATCCTGCAGGTCCTCCAGAATCTGGGCCGCGAGCTCGCGGGTAGGCGCGAGCACGAGCGCCCGCGTCGTGCCCCGCGGCACGGCCATCAGCCGGTGAAGAATCGGCAGCACGAACGCCGCGGTTTTGCCGCTGCCGGTCTCGGCGGTGGCCATAACATCCGAGCCGGCAAGCGCCGGCGGAATCGTGTCCTGCTGGATCGGGGTGGGCCGAATGAAACCCATCTCCTTGACGGCACGGAGCAGGCTGGGATGAAGACCAAGCGCGGTGAAAGGCACGAGTGATCTTACTGTGTGCGTCACGTAGGCGCACGGACGGCCCACGTCGATCGCTATATTTTGGGCATGCGGTTGATCGACGCGATCGAGCTGATCGCCGGCAGCGACGCCGTTTCGCTCGGGCCGACGACCTGGGCCGATCTTGGCTGCGGCACTGGCACGTTCACTCGAGCGCTCGCCGAATGCCTTGCCGCAGGCAGCACGATCCACGCCATGGACCGCGACGCCTCGGCGCTGCGAAAAATCCCCTCGGCGCACAAGGGCGTGCGCGTGAAGACCCACCGCGGAGATTTCACGAGCCAGCCCTGGCCCTTCTCGAATCTTGACGGGATCCTGATGGCGAACTCGCTCCACTACATTGAAGACCAGTCGGCGTTCATTCGCTCATGCGAAGCGCAGATGACACCATCAGGGCGGTTTCTCATCGTCGAGTACGACACGGATTCCGCCAACGCGTGGGTGCCATATCCGATCGATCGCGCTCGGCTGACTGCCCTGTTCTCCGCTGCCGGCTATTCATCGATTAAGGTGTTGCACTCGAGACCGTCCGTCTTTCGGCGTGCGCCGCTTTACGCAGCGCTGATCACGCGCTGAGAATGCCGGTAAACTGGACGCGGGGACCGTTTCCTGCCGCCTGTTCAATGCCCATGGACTTTCAGCACCGCGTGCCGCAGCCGCCGCTCGACGCCTATGTCGAGTCGATCTGGATCTGCCGGAACGCGCCGCAACCTCACGCGCTCGAACGCATCCTTCCCAGTGGCGCCGCACAGCTGATCGTCAACCTCAGGGAAGACGAAACGCGTCTGTACGATTCGCTGGATCCGGGTCGGTGCGCCACGGCCGCGGGAACGATCCTCTCGGGACCGTACTCGCGATTTCAGGTGATCGACACATCAGAACAGGAGTACGTAGCGGGCGTGGCGTTCAAACCTGGTGGGACTGTGCCGTTCATCAGGGTTCCCGCGGAAGAAATGAGCGACGCGGACATCCCGCTGGCCGCGTTGTGGGGCCGCACGGCCACTGCGGCATTACGCGAGCAGCTGCTCGCGAGCCGCGACGCTGACACGGCGCTCGACGTACTCGAGGCGACGCTCCGAGCACACCTCAGTCCGCCGGGACTACATCCGGCGGTGGCGTTTGCCCTGACGGCCTTTGCCCGCGCCTCCGGCACGGCGACCATTGCCGGGGTCACCAGAGCCATCGGCATGAGTCCCAAGCGGTTCATCGAACGGTTCAAGACCGAGGTTGGCCTCACGCCAAAGCGCTTCTGTCGGATCCGGCGCTTCCAGCACGCCGTGACACGCGCACATGGCGGGCACGCGGTGAACTGGCCGGCCGTCGCCCTTGGTGCCGGCTACTTCGACCAGGCCCACTTCATTCACGATTTCCGCTCGTTCGCGGGACTGACGCCGACGGGCTACCAGGCCGCCCGCACGACATTTCAGAACCACGTCAAATTCCTACAATCCAACTGACCCTCCGTTTGAGAAGATCGGGACATGGCACAGACCACTGAGACGTATCACACCGTGACCCCGTACCTCGTCGTGCCCGATGGCGACGCTGAGCTCTTGTTCCTGAAGACCGCGTTTGGAGGCACCGAAGTCTCGTGCCAGCGCAACTCCGACGGCACCGTGATGCACGCGGAGATCAGAATCGGCGATTCGCTGGTCATGATCGGCCAGGCGGGCGGGCCGTGGAAGCCTCGACCAGCCGCGCTGTACCTCTGGGTGAAGGACGTGGACGCGACCTACGCAAAAGCCCTGCAGGCCGGAGCGACGTCGGAGAGCGAGCCCGAAGACAAACCGTACGGACACCGCAACGCCGGAGTGATCGATCGCAATGGCGTGGCGTGGTGGATCGGCGCGCCGGTCAAACAGAAAGCCTAGACAGTTCTCCAGATCGGTGAGCGTGGACGTGCACGGAAAGGGGGACGGGTCTCGCTTGCGCGAGCAAGACCCGTCCCCCTTCTCTGCACGTCCACGCTCACCGATCTGGAAAACGCTGAAGAAGCCGGACGCCGGCCTGCGAATGAAATCAAGAATGAGCCTGCAGGCCGGCACCCGACTGTCATGAATGACGGAACACTCCGAGCCGGAGTGGTGATGATTGGAAACCTCGCGACGTCTAGGTCTTTTCGCTCTAGCGCTTGAGGTTCACGAGCACCGCGCCGTAAAAGCGATGGCCGTAGCGCGTCTCGAGGCCGAAAAACTCCGGCGCATCGTCCTTCGACTGCACCGCGATGAAGCGGTAGTCACCGCGGAGACCCCACCGGCCGCTATACCACTTGATGCCCCCGCCGATGTTGCCGGAGAGAAACGTCTCCGTTTCATCGATGCCAAGACTCGTCGTTTCGAAGAGATTCAGGCCGCCAACGCCGCCCGTGACGTACGGCACGACCGTGCCACGAATCGGCGCCGAAACGACGACGTTCCCCGTGTAGGCGAGCATGTGCGGCGTGCGGACGTCGTCGATGAGTCCGCCCAGATTCTGCTTCACGCCCAGCTGACCGCTGACCTCGCCTTCGAGGCCCACGAATCGATTGAAATTGACCGCCAGCGCGCCGCCCAGATCGTAGCTGCCGAAGCTGGGGCCGTTGAGGTCCTTCCCTTCGGTGAAAAACGTCGCGCCCGCCGGAATGATCGTGACGACGACGGTGCCTTCACCAGTCCGCGATTCCTGCGCGTACGCGGAACTCACGCCGATCAAGCCGGCGGCCATGAACAGAGTTGCTGTAACGATTCGTTTCATGAGTGCACTCCTGATGAGATTCGACCAACGGTTCGAGTTCTGTTTGTGCACGAGATGTGCCAGACGGGAGTGAGTGGAACTGCAGAACGGGTTTCACCACGACGGGCGCAACGTTCGGCACGGTGCCGAGAAGTCGGCAGGCTTGCCGAACCATCGGCAAGCCGACGAGTGCGAAGCCGTCAGCCCGCCGCGACGAGGGTGTGCGTCTCTAGCGATTCGTCGCGCTCAACGCTCGCTGGACGCCGCAGGCGTTCGACGATCGGCCGGCCGCGCACGCTCCACCACGTCCGGGCCCGTTCGGTGGACCACGGTTCGACATCGTCACAGGCTTCGAGGAGCGCCAGGAGCGCGTGGGCAGACGAGGGCCGCCGCTCGGGCTTCTTCTCGAGGAGCATCATCAGGATCGCCTCCAGCGCGTCAGGTACGGGTCGTCCCAACCGCTCGGCCGCCGAGACGGGTGCGTTCATCAGGTGCTGCGTCGCCACCTCGATGACGGCCTGGCCCTCGAACACCCGCTGCCCCGTCAGCAGAAAGTAGCCCACGCAGCCGAGCGAATAGAGATCGCTTGCGGGCCCGACCGGGTCGGACGACGAGATGGCCTCCGGGGACAGATAGTGCGGCGTGCCGAACACCCGGCCTTCCTGCGTGCGCCACGCGGTCTCGTCCATGTCTTTCACGAGCCCGAAGTCGACAACCTTGGCCACGTCGGGCGCGCCGCCTCGCTCCGGCACCAGGATCACGTTGCTTGGCTTGATGTCGCGATGGACGATGCCGGTGTCGTGCGCCTCCGCGAGTGAGCCCGCGATCTGGCGCATGAGGTGGACCACGCGTCCGGCGGGCTGCGGCCCGTCGTACCGTACGAGGTCCTCGAGGTTCAAGCCGTCAAGGTACTCCATCGCGTAGTAGAAGACGCCGTCCGGGGTGCGGCCGTAGTCGAAGATCGCGATCGTGTTCGGATGGGTGAGCTGGCTCGTGAGCTGGACTTCCCGTTCGAACCGTTGAATGCGCTCCGCGCCTGCGCGGTCCGACGGCAGCAGCTTGATCGCGGTCGGTCGCCGCAGCATCGCGTGGCGCGCGCGATAGACCGAGCCCATCCCGCCTTCGCCGATCTTCTCGAGCAGCGTGTACTGCCCCAGTCGTCTCGCTTCGCGAACCTCTTGCCGCAGGTCGTAGATGACGTGAGAGGCGAGCGTCGCGATCACGCCGCCGCCCAGCGCCCACATCGCCGTCCAGAGCACCTGGAGACCTGACGGCACCGCCGACACCGGCTGGTCGAGGTACCAGATTTGACAGGCCAGCCCCGACAGCGCAGCCGCAACGGCCCCAAACGCGAGCGTCCGCCGCGCCGTGCTCGGCACGACGATGGCGCGCACGATGAGCCCGAAGTTCACGAGCAGGAGCGCGCGCGTGTACGACATTCCGGCCGGCTCGCCGGGAATCGTCGTGAAGACCATCAGGGAATGGAATACGGCGGCGAGCATCGTCGTGACGCCGTCGAGTGTGCGCAAGAGGGGCTGCGACAGGGCGCCGCGCCGGCACAACAGCCACTGCAGGAAGTACACGGAGCACGCAGCCGGTACCACCCATGTGGACGGATCGCTCAGACGGCGGCCGAGATCGTGTGGAAGAGCGATGAGGCCGGCGAGGTTGCCGACGAGGTAGAAGGTGATGCCGATCGACGCGTAGATCCGTCCGAGATAAGCCAGGCGCTCTTGCAGAAACGCCCGCGCGTCGTCATCGCTTGATTTGGAGGCCGCCGGGGGAGGTCTGACGTGGTCGAGAGTCATGGGCGGGATCGGCTGCGTTGCGTCCAGGCAAAGTGCAGGAGCTGTGCCATGACCGGCTCACACGATGGGCGGTGACCACACCTCATGTGCCGGACGTCCGCCGCTGACGGTGCCGACGCTTCGGCAACGTGCCGCCCGGCCGGCAGTCGTCACGCGGCACGTGGAGAACAGCGCGGGGTCCGTTGACCCCGATTCATTCCGGAACCGTCGCGACTGCATCGCTTTAACAGATGCGAAACATCACGACGGGCGGTGGATCGGGAATTGCGATACCTGCCGCGTTAGCCCTCAGCTTGATGAACACGGCGTGCGGGCAGAGGTGGTTATGGCGAAACGGATGATTCTGATGCTGACGCTCGCGGGCGTGCTCATCACGGCCCTTGGTTTCGTGAAGTTCAAGCAGATTCAGACGGCGATGGCCGAGGGCGCCGCGTTTCAGCCGCCGCCTGAAGCCGTGACGACCATCGTGGCCAAAGCGGAGACATGGCCGTCGACGCTCAAGGCCGTCGGCACGGTCGCGGCCGTGCAGGGCGTCACCGTGAGCGCGGACCTGTCAGGGACCGTCGAACGGATCAATTTCGACTCCGGCCGTTCCGTGCGGGCCGGTGAGGTGCTCGTCGAGCTCAACACACGGCAGGAACGCGCCCAGTTGACCGCTCTCGAAGCGCAGCGGGACATGGCGCGCCTGACGTTCGATCGCATGCAGGGACTGCTCAGTGACCGCGTGATCTCGAAGGCCGAGTTCGATCAGGCCACGAGCGATCAGAAGCAGACGGAAGCGCGCGTGGGAGAAGTCAAAGCCACGATGGAGCGCAAGACCATCCGCGCGCCGTTCTCGGGCACTCTCGGGATTCGCCAGGTGAACCTCGGCCAGTACTTGAGGGAGGGTGACCCGGTCGTGGAGCTCCAGGCGCTCAGCCCGATCTACGTCAACTTCGATGTGCCACAGCAGTCGGCAGGGCAAGTTCGCGTCGGGCGTGAAATACGCATCAGCGCCACCGAGATCCCGGGCGCATCGCTCACTGGACGGGTGACGGCTCTCGACTCCGTCGTCAACCGGGAGACGCGCAACGTCCGCATTCAGGCCACGCTCCAGAACCGGGACGGCACACTACGGCCCGGCATGTTCGTCGAGGCTGAGGTCGTGACCGGCGGCGGGCAGACGGTGATCGCGCTCCCGGCATCCGCGATCAACTACGCGCCGTTCGGGGATTCGGTGTTCATCGTGTCGGACATGAAGAGCCGGGACGGCAAGACATACAAAGGCGTCCGGCAGCAGTTCGTCAAGCTTGGGGGCAACCGGGGTGACCAGGTGGCGATCGTCTCCGGCATCAACGCCAACGACGAGGTCGTGACGTCCGGCCTCTTCAAGCTGCGGACCGGCGTCGCCGTGCTCGTCGACAACACGGTGCAGCCCGCCAACAATCCGGCCGCCAGGCCCGAGGACCGGTGATGAAGTTCACAGACCTTTTCGTCAAGCGCCCCGTTCTCGCGATTGTCGTCAATCTCGTCATCCTGATCGCCGGACTGCAATCGATCCGCGCGCTCAGCGTCCGGCAGTTCCCGCGGAGTGACATCGCGGTCGTCCGCGTGTCAACCGCCTATGTGGGGGCGAACGCCGACCTGGTGCGTGGGTTCATCACCACGCCGCTCGAGCGCGTCATCGCGAGCGCCGACGGCATCGACTACCTGGAGTCGTCGAGCGCCCAGTCGCTCAGCACGATCACCGTCCATCTCAGACTCAACTACGACACGAACGCCGCGCTGACCCAAATCCAGGCGAAGGTAGCCCAGGTGCGGAACGACCTGCCGCCGGAGGCCGAGGCGCCCATCATCGAGCTCGAGACGGCTGACACGCAGTTCGCGGCGCTGTACCTCGGCTTCTCGTCACCCGATCTCGACCAGACGCAGATCACCGACTACCTGATGCGGGTGGTGCAGCCGCGGCTCAGCGCCGTCAGCGGCGTGCAGCGGGCCGATATCCTCGGCGATCGCACGTTCGCCATGCGGATCTGGTTGAAACCGGATCGGATGGCGTCGCTCGGCATCTCGCCGTCCGCCGTCCGCGAGGCACTCGCGCGGAACAACTACCTCTCGGCGCTCGGCCGCACGAAGGGCTCGATGGTGTCGGTGAACCTCGTCGCCAACACCAACCTGCGCACCGCAGAGGAATTCCGTCAGCTCGTCGTCAAGGAAGAAGCCGGCGTGATCGTCCGGCTCGGCGAGATCGCGGACGTCGTGCTGGGCGCGGAGAACTACGAGGAGGACGTGCGGTTCAACGGCGAGAGCGCCACATTCATGGGCATCTGGGTGCTGCCGACCGCCAACTCGCTCGACGTCATCACCCGGGTTCGAGAGCAGATTCCCGGCATTCAAGCGCAGCTGCCGACGGGTATGAAGGTCGGGATCCCCTACGACTCGACGGAGTACATCAACGACGCGATCAACGAGGTGCTGACGACCCTGAGCGAAACGCTGCTCATCGTCATCGTCGTGATCTTCCTGTTCCTCGGTTCGGTGCGCTCCGTCCTCATTCCCGTCGTCGCCATTCCGATTTCTCTCGTCGGCGGGGCGTTCCTGATGCTCGCGGCGGGCTTCACGATCAATCTGCTGACGCTGCTCGCCATCGTCCTCTCGGTCGGCCTGGTCGTCGACGATGCCATCGTCATGGTCGAGAACATCGAGCGCCACGTCCAATCGGGCAAACCTCCCTTCCGCGCCGCCATCGACGGCGCGCGAGAGCTGATCGGCCCGATCATCGCCATGACGCTCACGTTGGCCGCGGTGTACGCCCCGGTCGGCATCCAGGGCGGCCTCACCGGCGCCCTCTTCCGGGAGTTCGCGTTCACGCTTTCAGGTGCGGTCATCGTGTCCGGCGTGGTCGCGCTCACCCTCTCGCCCATGCTCAGCGCGAAGCTCCTCAAGGCGGGTCATTCCGAGCGCGGCTTCGCGGGTGTCGTGAACCGGCGGTTCGAAAGCGTGCGCAACGTCTACACGCGGATGCTGACGGGCACCCTGCGCTACCGGCCCGTGATGCTCGTCCTCTGGGCGATCGTGGCGGCGCTGATGGTGCCGTTCTACATGTTCTCGGAGCGCGAGCTCGCGCCGTCCGAGGACCAGGGCGTCGTCTTTTCGATCATCCAGACGGCGCCGAACTCGACCATCGACCAGACGCGGCTCTTCGGAACGCAGGTCCACAAGGTGTACAGCTCGTTCCCCGAAGCCGGCAGCATCTTCCAGATCCTGTTTCCGACCGGCGGCTTTGGCGGCATGGTGACCAAGCCGTGGAGTGAGCGCACGAAGACGACCGACCAGTTGATGATGGAAGCGACGGCGCCGCTCGGGCAGATTCCGGGCATCCGGGCCTTTCCGCTGGTGCCACCCGCGCTGCCCGGCGGCGGCGACTTCCCGGTGGACATCGTGATCATGTCGGCGGCCGAGCCGCGGCAGCTCGGCGAGCTGGCCGATCAGCTCGTCGCCAAAGCGTTCGCGAGCGGCTTGTTCATGTTTGCGGACTCGGATGTCAAATTCGATCAGCCGCAGGCGGAAGTGGTCTTCGATCGGGACAAGCTGCGATCGCAGGGCGTGGATTTGAGCCAGGCCGGTCTGGACCTCTCGACCCTGTTCGGCGGCGACTACGTGAACCGGTTCAGCATCCAGGGCCGCAGCTACAAAGTCATTCCGCAGGTGGCGCGCGTCGATCGGCTGACGCCCGATCAACTGACACAGATGCACGTTACGGGCGCCAACGGCGCGCTGGTGCCGCTGTCGACGTTCGCGACGCTCAAGACGACGGCCGAGCCGCGCGACTTGAAGAAGTTCCAGCAGCTGAACGCCGTCCGGATCCAGGGCGTCATTCCGCCTCCGGTGCCGCTCGATACGGCGCTGAGCTTCCTCGAGAACGAGGCGAAGGCGATCCTGCCGGCGGGCTTCACGATCGACTACGCCGGCGAGTCGCGGCAGCTTCGGACCGAGGGCGCCAGGTTCCTGGGTGTCTTCCTGCTCTCCGGGATCCTCATCTACCTCGTGCTCGCCGCGCAGTTCGAGAGCTTCCGCGATCCGTTCATCATCCTCGCCGGGTCGGTGCCGCTCGCGCTCTCCGGCGCGCTGATGTTCTCGTTCCTGGGATGGACGTCGCTCAACATCTACAGTCAGGTCGGGCTCATTACGCTCGTCGGTCTGGTCTCGAAGAACGGCATCCTGATCGTGCAGTTCGCGAACCATCTGCAGGAGACCGGCGCCGACAAGCTCTCGGCGGTGATCGGCGCCGCGAGCACGCGGCTGCGGCCCATTCTGATGACGACCGCCGCGACCGTGGCCGGCCACTTCCCGCTCGTGCTCGCGACCGGCCCGGGGGCTGGCGCGCGCAACAGCATCGGCATCATGCTGGTGAGCGGCATGATCATCGGGACGCTGTTCACCCTGTTCGTCGTGCCGTCGATTTACATGCTCGTCGCGCGGCGGCACGCTCCGGCGCCTGCGGAAATGGACGCGCGCGAGACGCGCACGGAACTCAAGGAGGCACTGGCATGACCCTTCGACGACGCTCAGGGCTCGCCCTGCGACTACGCTCAGGGCTCGCCGCCGGCACGTTCGTGTTCGGCGGATGGCTCTTCGCGGGTGCGGTCTCGGCGCAGACGCAGACCCCCGCGCCCCAGCCCGCGGCACCGCAGGCGCGACCGGCGGCCGAATCGATCAAGCTGACGATTGACGAAGCCGTGCGTCGAGCCATCGAGCAGAACCCGGATCTCGCCGCCGTCAAGCTCGGGACCGATGTGGAAGCGGAGCACGTCGGCGAGGCTCGGAGTGCCTACCGGCCCGTGTTCGTCTCGTCGTTCGGCCGGTCGAACATCGCCGTGCCCTCCTCGAATCCGCTCAGTGGCACGGCCGAAGGATTCGAGACATCGGACTTGTTCTCATCCGCCGGCGTCCGACAGCGGCTCAAGTGGGGCAGTACGTACAGCGCCTCGTGGGAGGCGACGCGCACGTCGACCAACAGCCTGTTCTCGACGTTCGAACCGAGCTTGCAGTCGGGCCTCCAACTCGCATTTTCCCAACCGCTCCTCAGGGATCGAAAGATGGATACCGCGCGCCTCCAGAACACCGTCGCGCAGCGAAACCTGAAGAGTGCCGACGTTCGGGTCCGCGAGGCCACGGCGCAGACGACGGCGGCGGTGAAGACCGCCTACTGGACGCTCAAGGCCGCGCTCGCCAACGTCACGATCAACCAGCGATTGCTCGAACTCGCCGAAGAGCTGGTGCGGCAGAACCGCTCGCGCGTCAACGTCGGCCAGGCCCCGCCGCTCGACCTGGTCCAGGCCGAAGCGGAAGTGGCGACGCGGCGGGAGAACTTGATCCGCGCGACGGCCATCGCGGGGGACGCCGAAGACCGGCTCCGGCGGTTGATCATGGATCCCACCGACACGACGTTCTGGCGCGTGCGGCTGGAGCCGACCGACGAGCCGACGGGGGCGACCGTGCCGCCCGATCCGGACGCGGCCACGGCCACCGCGCTCAAGGAGCGGTCCGATCTCGCGCTCGCACGCAACGATCTCGAGAACGCGCAGACGAACGTGAAGTTCCTGGACAACCAGCGACTGCCCGACGTGCGGCTCGAAGCGTCGTATCGCACTGGCGGCGCCGGCGGCACGCAACTGGTGCGCACGGGTCCCTTTCCCGGAACGGTGACCGGCCGACTGGAGCGCGGATTCGGCGACGCGCTCGGCCAGATGTTCAGCTACGACTATCCAACGTGGAGCGTCGGCGTGACGTTGAGCTATCCGATCGGAAGGAGCTTCGAAGAGGCCGGACTGGCACGTGCCGAGATCGAGCGCCGGCAGGTGGCGCACCGGATCGCCAGCCTCGAAGTGCGCGTGGCCGAGTCCGTGCGGCAGGCGGTACGCCAGGTCCAGAGCACGGCGGAGCGCATCGACGCCTCGCGCGCGGGTCAGACGCTCGCCGAACAGCGGCTGTCCGTCGAACAGCGACGCTTCGAAGCGGGGCTCTCGACGAGCTTCCTGGTGACGCAGGCACAGCGCGATCTGCTCCAGGCGCAAGTGAACTTGCTGCAGGCCCTGCTCGACCACCAGTCATCGCTCGTGAACTTCGAGGTGATTCAGGTGGCGCCGGCGTTCGTCGACGCGCCGGCATCGGGATTCTCCACGTCGAGCGTGAGCCCGCTGCCGCCGCCGGCACCGCAGGGCATCTTCCGGGCGGGCGGAGGCGGCGAGTGAAAGGCACTTGTCTGGGCCTGAAGAGCACACGCGACGGCCTTTCTCACCCGTCGCACCCGCTCTTGGCACGTGCTTTTCACCAGAGGAGTCGCAGATGCTCATGAGCACCACGACAGCCATCGAAGGCCGCCCCGTCTCCCGCTACTACGGCGTCGTCACGGGCGAAGCGATCATCGGCGCCAACATTTTCCGGGATCTCTTCGCGTCCGTTCGGGACATCGTCGGCGGCCGATCGGCGACGTATGAACGCGCGCTGGCCGAAGCGCGCGACGTCGCCCTCAAGGAAATGGAACAGCGGGCGACGGATCTCGGCGCCAACGGTGTCATCGGCATCGACATCGACTACGAAGTCCTCGGCTCGAAGAACGGCATGCTGATGGTGTCGGTGAGCGGCACGGCGGTCACAATCTAGGTAGCAGGCAGTGCCGACCGGCCGGCAATACGCCGCACAGCCGGCAGCGCGCCACCGTCAGAGCGGCTCTGTTCTGCGGCCTTCAGCGATTTGCGGCAGGATTCCGTTGGAACACGGTTTGCCTAAAGGATGAGCGTGGAACTGCGACGGCTCGGCACTTCGGATCTGACGATTTCTCGAATCGGACTCGGCACGTGGGCGATCGGCGGAGGTGACTGGGTCCTCGGCTGGGGGCCGCAGGACACGCGCCAGTCGATCGCGACGATCCGGCGGGCCGTCGAGCACGGCATCAACTGGATCGACACCGCCGCGGTCTTCGGGCTCGGCCGCGCCGAGACCGTCATCGCGAAAGCGCTGCGGCAGATTCCGCTGCGACACCGGCCGCTCATCTTTGCCCGCGGCAGTCTTGTCTGGGACGAGCTCGGCAACGTCTCACACGATCTGACCCGCGAGTCTATCCGCGCGCAGGCCGAGGCCAGTCTTCGGCGGCTTCAGATCGAGAGGATCGACCTCTATCAGCTCGGATGGCCGGCCTGGCCGGCGACGACCGGCGGCCACGGTCCCGGCTCGGTTGCCGAGGCCTGGGAAGCGATGGGCGCGCTGCAGCGCGAAGGCAAGGTCCGGTTCATCGGCATCTCGAGGTGCGGCGCGGAACACCTGCTGCCGTTGCAGGCGATCGCGCCGGTCGGAAGCTTGACGGTTCCCTACTCGCTGCTGCGCCGGGAAATGGAAGACCTGGCGCGCGCGTCGTGCCTCGACCGCAGCGTCGGCATCATTGCGTGCTCGACGCTCGGTTCCGGACTCCTGACCGGGACGATGACGTCGGCCCGAGTCTCGTCGCTGCCGCACAACGACTGGCGGCAGCGTCATCCGTTTTTCCAGGAATTGGCGCTGACGCAGGCTGCGACGTACGTCGAGCGGCTTCAGATGGTGGCCGCCCGCCATGAGTGCGCAGCCGCCGCCGTCGCGGTCGCCTGGGCCCTCCGCCACCCCGCGGTCACGGCGGCCGTCGTTGGCGCGCGTCGACCAGATCAAGTGGATCAAATCGTCCAGGCCGCGTCGATCGAGCTCAGTCAGGAAGAGATCGGCGAACTGACGGAAACACCAATTCCCGCGTTCGTTCGCCGCCTTCGCTGAAGCTATGGCGGGCCAAGGGGCCTGCCACGCGCCCGGCGGCGCGTGTACGAGAAGTCGCGCTCGCAAAGGTCGGGCGTAGGAACACGCGACACCGATCTGGAAAACGCTGGAACGATTGTCGGTACGTCGGGTACGTCAGGTCGTCGGGTCCGACGAATCTGATCCTTGTCATCTTTTTCAACAAAAAGTTGACCAGCGTCAGTTCGTTCCACGGACCCGCCGTACCCGTCGTACACGATGCTTTTCAGTCCGGGTTTTACGGCCGTGCGATCCCCAGTTTCGCCATCTTGGACTGGAGCGTCGTCCGCTTCATGCCGAGCTTCGCGGCCGCGCCTGATGGCCCGCCGACCAGCCAGTTCGCTTCCTGAAGCGCGCGGCGGATGTGCTCACGCTCGGCGTCTTCGAGCGTGGTGAGTGGCCTCGTCTCGTCAGCGACCCGTTCGGACACGGCCGGCCCCTTGAGTTCGCTCAGCGGCGCGTCGAGGTTCGACCCGCGCGAGAGGATCACCGCTCGCTCGATGAAGTTTTCGAGCTCGCGGATGTTGCCCGGCCAGTGGTAGTCGGACAGCGCCCGCATGGTGTCGGCCGGAATCGTCAGGATGGGCTTGTTCATCCGGCGCGCGAACTTCTGCGCGAAGTGCCGGACGAGCCTCGGGACGTCCACCTGCCGATCGCGCAGCGGCGGGCTGACGATCGGAAACACGTTCAGCCGGTAGTAGAGGTCGCTCCGGAACTCGCGACTCGCGACCATCTCGGGCAGATCGCGATTGGTCGCCGCGACGAGCCGGACATCCACGCGAATCGTCCGCGTGCCTCCGAGCCGCTCGAACTCCTGCTCCTGGAGCACGCGCAGGAATTTCGACTGCAGCTCGAGCGGGATGTCGCCGACTTCATCGAGAAACAGCGTCCCGCCATGGGCGAGCTCGACACGGCCGATCTTCTGCGCGATCGCGCCCGTGAACGCGCCCCTCTCGTGGCCGAAGAGCTCGCTTTCGAGAAGGCCCGTCGGAATCGCCGCGCAATTGAGCTTGACGAACGTCCGTTCCTTGCGGCCGCTCAGGTTGTGGATCGCGCGGGCGATGAGCTCCTTGCCCGTGCCGGTTTCTCCCTGAATCAGGACGGTCGAATCGGTCGGCGCGACGATCTCGACCTGCTGCAGCGCCCTCTTCAGTGGCGCGCTTTCTCCGATGATCTCGCCGAAGTTCATCGTCGTCCGGATTTCCTCTTCGAGGTACAGCTTTTCCTTGCTCAACTGCTCCTTGAGCTCGGCAATCTGCCGGTACGCCAGTCCGTTCTCGACGGCGATGGCGATCTGCTGCGCGACCTGCCCGAGGAGCTCGATGTCTTCGGCCGTGAACGCCGCGTCGCGGAGCCGGCCCGCGTTGAGCGAGCCCAGGACCCGATCGTGTGACCGCAGCGGCACGCGGCAGAACGACTTGATGCCCTTCTCGAGCAGCTTGCGGATGAATTCGGAATCGTCGGCGAGCGTCCGCATTTCCTGCTCGTCGAACACGGCAGGCTCCGTGAGCGTGAGGGGGCTGTCGGCGAGGCACGGCGTGTCGTCCGAGCAGCCCTCCTCCGTGAACTGCTCGCCGTTCGACTTGAGCACGTGGCAGCGGTACTGACCGGTCTCCTGGTCGTAGAGCGCCAGACCGCAGCCATCGTGCTGGATGACACGACCGAGACTCGCGCCGATCGCGACCAGCATCTCCTCCATGCCGAGGTGCGCGACGACGGCGTTGTTGACGTCGAGCAGGAGCTGCAGGCGATCGCGTTCTCGCGCGAGCTGTTCATGGGCCGAGCGCGCGCTCTTGTCGTGCAGCACGTTGTCGACGGCCACCGCGACCTGTTTGGCCACGTGCTGCATGAACTCGAGATCCGAGGCGCGATACGCGTTCGGCTGCAGGCTCCCGAATCCCAGTGCGCCCAGCCGGCGCAGTGCCGTCGTGAGCGGGACGGCGCAATACGACCGCACGCCGTTCTCGAGCAACAGCGTCCGCAACCCCGCGAACCGCGTTTCGTCCGCGAGGTCGCCGATCATGAGCGGCTGCTGCGTCTGCCACACGAGTCCCGACGGCGACTCCTCCACCGGTGTCTCGCGGCCCGGCAGGATCGTGCTCGGCTCGCCGGTCGCCAGAATCTCCAGACGCATCACGTTGCGCACCGGATCGTGGAGCACGAGATTGATGAAGTCGAAGGGCACCAGCTGCGGCAGCCGCTGATTGAGGACGGCGAAGAGCTCGTTCAGATCGCGGTACGACGCGATGGACTCCGAGACGTCCAGCAGCAGGCGCAGCCGATCGCTCTCCTGGCTGAGCTCGCGCTTCGCCGACTCATTGCTTTCGTCATGCAGGACGTTGTCGACGGCGACAGCGACCTGCCGCGCGACCTGTCCGAGGAACTCCAGCTCGGCATCGCCGAACGCACACGGGCGCAGACTGCCGAACCCGATCGCCCCGAGACGGCGCACGATCGTCGTGAGCGGCAGCATGCAGAACGACTGCACGCCGATCTGGCGCACCAGCGTCTGCGATTGCGGAAAGCGGCCCGCATCTTCGGGACTGCGGATGACGACCGGTTCCTGCGTGGTGAACACGGTCCCGCTGAACGACTCGGCGACCGGGACTTCCAGACCCGGTGGAATGCGATCCGCCTCGGCCGTGCCGAGCATGTGCACCCGCATCACGTTCTTGTCGGGATCGTGCAGGAACAGCGCGATGACCTCGAACGGCACGACCGACGGCAGACGCCGGGCGAGATCACGGAACAGGGCCGTGAGGTCGCGATGGGAGGCGACCGCGTCCGACACCTCGAACAGGAGGCGAAGCTGATCGCGACTGCGGGAGACTGCCTCCCGCTGGAGGACATGGCTTGTTCCCGCAGGCATTGGGCTGAGGGGCTTTGAAAGTGAGTCGAAGCCTGCTCCCATGATACGGCGCTCCCTTAGGGCCTCGCAAACACGTTAGATCCTGTGACGGATACGAACCCCGCGCGGATTCAGCGAATCGGCCGACGGGGCCTTTAGCCCGGCGAATGGGCCTGCTCCACGATGGGCGGGAACACGGCCTTCTCCAATATGACGAACCAGGACTCTCGGAATCGACATCGAGGGCTGATTGGCGTACGGCGACGCCGCCCGCGTTACACGAAAGTTACATTCGGCCCTCGTTCCTGGGCTTCCCGGCGTAGTCATAACGTCGCCGAATCGTCCAGGCACTGTCCGAGAAACCGCAGAAGGTCCTCGGTAGTCAAATGGAGGCACGATTTGGTGGACCTGTGGGATGAGGTGGACCACTCCGCTCGTGGCTGTCTGTCTCGCAACCGCCGGTTGTGATCCGCTGCAATGGGGATTCCCGCGAGTCGCGGATCCCCAGACGCTCGTCGGCTTCGCCAGCCTGCCGGCCGACACCTTTGCCACCGGACCGACGTCCGGCCAGTTCATCACCGCCGCGAACGGCGTGAAGCCGCCGTTTGCGAACCGTCAGCCCGTGCAGGGCTTCTCGTCCGTGCTGCGCGCGTCGAACGGCGATTTCCTGGTGATGACGGACAACGGCTTCGGAGCCAAGACGAACTCGGCGGATTTCGTGCTTCGTGTCTATCGCATCTCGGCTGACTTCAAGCGGAAGACGGGCGGAACCGGAACGATGCTGATCAAGTCCTACGTCACGCTGCACGATCCCGATCGCCGGATCAACTTTCCGATCGTGGCCGACCGCGACGTCTATCCCGGGACGCCGAACGGCATCACCGTCGATCGGGCCATCCGCGAGCAGCGTCTCGTCACCGGCGGCGATCTCGACATCGAATCGTTCCGCGAAGCGTCCGACGGCACGTTCTGGTTCGGCGACGAGTTCGGACCGTTCCTGGTGCACACCGACGCAAACGGCAAAGTCCTCGAAGCGCCAATTCCGCTCCCGGGCGTGCAATCTCCGCAGAACCCGTTCGGCGGCGCCGCGAATCTCGCGGCCAGCCGCGGCTTCGAAGGCATCGCCCTGCCGCCGGGTGGCCAGCAGATCTACGCGATGCTCGAAGGCCCGATCGCGGGTGCCGATCCGCAGAATCTCGTCATCCACGAATTCGACCTGGAGCGCCGGCGCTACACGGGCCGGCAATGGACCTATCGCCTCGACGTGCCGGGTTATTCCGTCGGCGATTTCACGGCCGTGACGGATTGGTTGCTCCTGGCGGTCGAGCGCGACGACGCGCAAGGGGATGCCGCGCGGTTCAAGAAGATCTTTCTCGTCGACCTCGGCGAGCGCGATTCGTCGGGTGTGCTCGTCAAGCATCTGGTAGCGGACTTGCTGAATCTGGCCGATCCGGATCTCCTCGGCGGCACGACGACGAGATTCCGTTTCCCGTTTCAAACGATCGAAAGCGTCATTCCGCTCGGCCCGAACGAGCTTGGCGTTCTCAACGACAACAACTATCCGTTCAGCACGGGACGCGCGCCCGATCGCCCGGACCCGAACGAGTTCATCCTCATTCGGCTCAACCGCCCGCTCGACCAGTACGCCAGGAACAGACACTAAAACGTTTTCGAGAGGCGTGTAGCAGGCTGCAGGCCGAATTTGCCGCAGCGCGCCTGACGGTCTGCTCAGCGGAGGGCGCGCGAGCGTGCGGCTGAGGCCTTCAGCGTGCTACAGGCTTCTCGAAATCGCTTCTAGCGACAGCGCCGCCGACACAGTCGTCTCCGCGCCCTCAAACGTGACGGAATCTTCACGCGGCGGTCACACCACCTTCGTGCCCGTGCGATGAGATGACGTTGCGGATTGCATCTCGCGTCCGCAGCCTCTGATCGAAGGGAAGGAGGGGCAATGCAGCTCACGACTTGGACGCCCGGCAGTGGCCTTCGCCGCACGATTCTGCCGCTGACCCTAATTGGCGCGGTGACCTTTGCCGAAAGTGTCGGATCGGGTCCGGCAGCCGTGCAGGGACAGGGAACGCCGATCGTCATCGGGCATCGCGGCGCCAGCGGCGATTGGCCGGAGCACACGCTCGAGGCCTATTGGCTGGCCATCCAGGAAGGCGCCGACTACGTCGAGCCGGACGTCGTCTCGACGCGGGACGGTGTGCTCGTCGCGCGGCACGAAAATGAGATCTCGGGCACCACGGACGTGGCCGCGCATGCCTCATTCGCGGGCCGGCGAACGACCAAGCTCATCGACGGCGTCAACGTCACCGGGTGGTTCACGGAAGACTTCACGCTCGCGGAGCTCAAGACGCTGCGGGCGCGAGAACGGCTGCCGCAGCTGCGGGCGACCAGCTACGACGGCCGCTTCGAAATCCCGACACTTCAGGAAGTCATCGACCTCGTCGCCCGCGTGAACGCGGAGAGGCTGAAGGGTTCGAACCAGACCCTGGTCGGGATCTATCCCGAAACCAAACACCCGACGTACTTCGATTCGATCGGGCTCTCGCTCGAGGAGCCGCTCGTCCGGATCCTCGACGCGAACGGATATCGCGGGAAGAACGCGCTCGTTTACGTGCAGTCGTTCGAAACCGCCAATCTGCGCGACCTCGCGGGGATGACCAGCGTGCCGCTCGTGCAGCTGCTAAACTCGGGCGGCAAGCCGTTCGACTTCGTGGTCAACGGCGATCCACGCACGTATGCGGACCTCGCGACGCTGGCTGGCCTGCGCGAGATCGCCGGTTACGCCCAGGGCGTCGGCGTGAACAAGGATCTCGTCGTTCCGCGCGGAGGCGGCGGCCAATTGCTCGCGCCGACCGCACTCGTGCACGACGCGCACCGCTCCGGACTCCTGGTGCACGCCTGGACCTTCCGGGCCGAAAACACGTTCCTGCCGCTCGACTTCCGGGTCGGGATGGATCCCGGCACGCTTGGAGATCTTGCGGGCGAGCTGCGGCACTTTCTCGAACTCGGGCTCGACGGGTTCTTCACCGATCATCCGGGAATCGGCAGGGCGTCGGCGGATCGGTGAGGCATCAGGACGACCTCTCCGGCACGAACCGAATCCCCGCGGCATCGCGCGCGAGCGACGCGGTTCTTCTCGCCTCGTCCTGCAGCGCCTGCTGCACGCGAAACGGCGTCTCTCCGGGCGGAGGCTGCTTCCGCTCGTAGCTGCCGTCGGGCTTCAGGATCCACGCCTTGGCGGTGTCACGGAACATCGCGCGCAGCGCGCCAATCACGCGGGCTTTGTGTCCGGCATTCTCGACGGGCCACATCAGCTCGAGACGCTTGTCGAGGTTGCGCGACATCCAGTCCGCGCTCGCGAGGTAGACTTCTTCGTCGCCGCCATTCAGGAAGTAATACATCCGCGAGTGTTCGAGAAACCGATCCACCACCGAGACGACCTCGATCGTTTCGCTGGCCCCGGGGACGCCCGGCCGCAGCGCACAGATCCCTCGCACGTTGAGTTGAATGCGCACTCCGCTCCGTGCCGCTGCGTACAGGGTCTCGATGATCTCGTCGTCGATGAGCGAGTTCATCTTCGCGACGATCTCGGCCGAAAGCCCCGCCTCGGCGCGGCGGCGCTCACGATCGATGAGCTTGAGGAACCGGCGGCGCAGATCGGTCGGCGCCATGGCGAGCTTTCGGAGCCGCGGCGGGTCCGAATAGCCCGTCACGGCGCTGAAAAACGCCGAGGCATCCTCGGCGAGCGCGGGAGACGACGTCAACAGGCCGAAATCGGTGTAGAGGCGGGCGCTCTGCTCGTTGTAGTTGCCGGTACCCAGATGCACGTATCGTCGAAGTCCCTGCGGCCCGCGGCGAACGATCAGGCAGACCTTCGCGTGCGTCTTGTACCCGCGCACGCCGTAGATGACGTGCGCGCCTGCTTCTTCGAGCGACCGCGCCCACTGAATGTTCCGTTCCTCGTCGAACCGCGCAGTGAGCTCGACGAGGACGGTGACCTGCTTGTTGCGCTCGGCGGCGCGCTGCAGGCTGCGGATGATCGACGAGCCGGCGCTCGCGCGGTAGAGCGTCTGCTTGATGGCGAGGACGTCCGGATCTTCGGCCGCCTGCGCGAGCAACGCCAGAACCGGATCGTACGCATCGTACGGATGGTGCAGCAGCACGTCCCGCTCGTCGAGCACCGACATCAGATCGGCTTGCTCGCCGGCCAGCACATTCGCGGGCTGGTGCGGCGGATCGCGCAGCGCGTCGAAGCCAGGAACCTCGGTCAGGCCCATCAGGACGCGGAGGTCGAGGGGACCGGGCTGCACGTAGACGTCGGACGGCTCCACTTCGAGCTGATCGCGCAGCAGATCGATCAACTCCTGCGACGCCGAGTCCTCCACTTCGAGCCGGACCACGTCGCTCCGCCGCCGCTGCCGCACCTGCCGTTCGACCAGCTCGAGATGCGTGCGCCCGCCTTCGTCGTCGAGCTCGAGCTCCGAGTCGCGCGCAAGCCGAATCATCGCGGATTCGATGACCGGCTGGCCGGGAAAGAGCTGGGTCAGGTGAGCCCGGATGATGTCCTCGAGCAGGACGAAGGCGAACCCGCCGGGCTCGGCGAGCCGGACGAGCCGCGTGAGACGCGGGGGAACCTGGACGATCGCCAGCCGCGGGACCGTCTCGCCCGGTTCCGGCTCGAGCCGCAGCGCGAGGTTCAGGCTGAGCGACGACAGCAACGGAAACGGACGCGAGATGTCGATGGCGAGCGGTGTCAGGACCGGGAGCACCGACTCCGCGAAGTACGTGCCGAGTCCCGCCTGACGGGCTGGCTCGATCTCGTTCCATGACAGCAGACGAATCCCCTGGCTGGCGAGTGCCGGCCGCAGGTCGCCGGCCACCAGACGGCTGAGGGTCGCCACGAACGCCTGCGCCCGGGCGCTGGCGTCGGCGAGCTGCTGCGCCGGCGTCCGGCCGTTGAGGTCCGGCGTGGTGTCTTCGTCGTCAATCGCGCGCTTCAGGGCCGCGATGCGCACCATGAAGAACTCGTCGAGGTTCGAGGCCGCGATGGCGGCGAACTTGACGCGTTCGAGCAGGGGCACCGACGGATCGGCGGCCTCGGCGAGCACACGCTCGTTGAACGCGAGCCAGGACAGCTCACGGCTGATGAACAGCGACGGATCGTGAACGTGCGCGCGCGGCGTCAAGCGACGACCCCCGCCACGCGGACCGCCACGGGCTTTCCGAAGGTCTGCGCGAGCATGTCGGCACGTGCCGTCGCCGCCATCTGCTCCATCGTGAGATCGCCCGACCCCTCCATTTCAACGATCCACACACGATCCTGCCGGATGAGCCGAGCCTGGCGGACCTTCTGCAGGTGCTCGGCATCGAGCGCGTTGGCGAGCCGCAACATCGCGCCAAGCTTGTGGACGATGATCCGCGCCTGGCGGTCGAGCGAGGCGTACGGCAGGTGGCTCGGCTGGGGCAATCCGCGGCGGTGATAGCGCGCGATGTTCGAGACGATCGCAGTCTCCTCGTCGGTCAGGCCGAAGATCTGGGACGAGGCAAGCAGGTACTGCGCGTGTTTATGATGCGCGCGCAGGTTCACGTACATCCCGATGTCGTGGACGAGCGCCGCGACCTGCAGCAAGAGCCGATCGCGTTCCGACAGGCCGTGCTCGCCACGAAGCTGGTCGAAAAGCTGCACGGCCAGCGCGGCCACGTGGCGGCCATGCTCACGATCGAACCGGTACTTCTCGCCGAGCGTCTCGGCGCTGGCGAGCACCTGCTGTTCGAAGTCCTCCGCGCCGAGACGCCCGCCTTCGGCGGCCATGTCGAGCAGAACGCCGGCGCGCAGGGACGCATCCGCCACGATGACGCGGCGGGCGGACGTCTCGAGGAGGAGCGCGCGGTAGACGAGCAGCGCGGGCACCAGCGTCTCGGCCTCAACGACCGGCAGCCGGAACCGCTCGACCAGCCCGTCTTCGTCGAGCCGCTCGACCTCGTCGCAGAACGCGAGAAAGCTGTCGCGTGGCATCTCGCGGACACCCTCCTGCTCCTGGTCGGCCGCCTGGCTCGCCGCGAACCGGACGTCGCCGCCTACGGCGATGACGTGCGTGACCTGGCGGAGCGGGATCTCGATGCGCAGCTCCTCGATGACGTTCGCGATGTATCGCTTGAGCAGCGTGACCTGAAGATCGTGCCGGTGCGATTTGAGATTGAGCTGCTGCCGCATCCGGATCGCGCCAAGCGCGTACACGCCGGATCGGCTCGCCTGCCCTTTTCTGAGCAGCGTCGCGCTCGTGCTGCCGCCGCCGACTTCGACGAGCAGCGTCGACGCGCCCCTGAAGACGCTGTGTTTCCCGAGCGCGTGCCGGACCGCCAGGTAGATCAACCGGATCTCTTCGGCCTCATTGATGATCTCGAACGTGATGCCCGTGCGGCCGCGAATGCGGTCGAGGACCATCTCGGCGTTCCGCGCCTCGCGCACCGCGCTCGTCGCCACGGCGCGGACGTGCGCGACCTTGTAGCCGTGCATGATCTGCCGAAACCCTTCGAGCGCTGTCAGCGCCGCGTCGAGCGTCTGCGAGCGGATGGTGCCCGACGAAAACGTGTCGCGGCCGAGCAGGATGCCGCGCGACGCTTCCTCGATCACCCGGATTTGCCGGCTCGGCATGATCTGGCCGATGACCAGGCGGATCGCGCTCGCGCCCATGTCGAGCACGGCAACGACGTCATTGGGTTGTCTCGCGGCGTTGGGCATTGGGGAGCCGGGCCGATCGGCCGATCGACTAAATCATGGATCGGGTAATCGGGTAATTGGGTAATTGAGTAATTGATTGTCAATTGCTCAATTACCAATTACCCAATTACTCAATGCTTACCGTCGGCCGCGGGCAATTCGGAGGACGCGGACGACGGAGGCGTCGGCGGCCTCGGCCGTCCACGCGACGATGGGTGTTCCGGAGACTGAGGCGACGGCAGGATACACGCCGCGATCCTCGCCGCTCAGGCTGACCGGGGCGCTCGACGCCGGCGTCCAGGCTGCCGACGAAGATGAGGTCATTTCGGCCAGCCGAACCTGCCGCCCTCGGGGACCACTCTCGTCCCATACGACGACGACGCTGGAACCGGCGACGGCCAGTTGCGGATGGGCCGCGGTCCGGCTGCCCTCGCCCGAATCGTCCACGCGCATCCGCGGCGCGAACGTCCGCCCGCGATCGGTTGAATAGCTGTAGAAGATCGCTTTCCGGGTCGCGTCCGGACTGTCGATCAGCGTCGGCCACGCGATGTGCAGCGTGCCGTCGGTTCCGACCGCGATCGACGGCCCGTCTTCCGGGCAGCCGTTGATCTGCCAGTGGTCTTCGCTCACGCGAACCGGCGCGTCGAACGTCCGGCCGCCGTCAATCGATCGGGCCACCGCCATGTCGCGCAGGTTCGTCGGGTAGATGTGCCTGAACGCGACATAGGTCGTCTGATCGAAGCCGGTCGCCACGCTCGTCTTGCAGCAGAAGCAAACGTCGGTCGCGACCCTCGCCTCGAGAGCCTTGCCGTCCGGCCGCCAGACCGCGTGGAAGATGTCTTGACGGGACGATCTGTGCATCGCGTGCGCAGACGTGCTCGCGCCAGGATTGGTCGAGACCGCGGGCCGGGCAGGCGTTGGTGGCTTGACTGCCGCGTCACGATTCGCATCACGGCCGTCGAGCCATGCGGCGTGCACGCGATTGCCGGTGTCGATCGCGAGCGACTGCCAGCCACGGGCGCCTGAGAGCGTCTCGCTGTGCGCCGTCGCCGCCGGCGTGAACGTGCGTCCGCCGTCGACCGAACGCGCCATCCGGATTCGCGAAACGCCTGTCAACCGCGACACCCACGCGACCACGATGTCCGCGCCAATGGCGACGCGCGGCGGCTGTTCGCCGTTCACGCGCGCGTCGCCGTCGACGTCGTTGACGCGGACTGGCGCACCAAACGTCGCCGCGCCGTCGTCGCTGACGGCTGCGTAGACATTCGTGCCGGTCGCAACGGTCGCGGCCCACGTCACGACTGCTCGACTCCCGGAGGCGGCGACCGAGACACCGGAGTTCGCGGCGCCTTCGACCGCGATTCGAACGGGTTCCGCGGATGCCTCGGGGGTTGCCGTCGACTGCGGCGCGCGTGAACAGCCCGGGACGAGCAACATCACGGCCACAGCCGTGGTCCACGTCAGTAGTCCCACGTGAACTCGCCTGCCCATCTCAGTACCTGATTCGGAAGCCGAGCTGTACGGAGCGCGGCTCGCCGACCACCGTGACCTGCCCGAAGTTGGGCGCCGGGTTCGTGGGATACGCACCGGTTCCAAAGACCGTAATCCGCGCGATGTCGTTTCGCCGATTGAAGAGATTGAACGCTTCGACCAGCCCCTCGAGCCGCGCGCGCGAGCCGAGGGCGAATGTCCGGCTGAGACGGAGGCTGACTGTCGAGAAGATGCTTGCTTCACCCGCGTTTCGAGGAATGAACGCGCCGTTCACGACGGGGCGCGCGGCGGTGCCTTGAATCGTGTTGGCGCCCGTCGTGATGTTGAACGGCAGCGCCGAGTAGTACTGCACGACCCCGCTGACCTGGAAGCCGTGCGTCACATGCTCCCACACATTGGAGGCGGGCGTCATCGGCGTCGCGATCATGCCGGTGACGACGAGGCGGTGCCGTTGATCGTTGTCGGAGCGGCCCCAGTCCTTCGACAGGTCGAATGGGTCGATTGGTGAGCTGAAAAACGCCTCGCCCACATTGTTCATCGACTTCGAATAGGTATAGGACACGCGGTAGCTGCCGAGCGGCGTGGGTCGCTGCACGAACGAGACGTGGAGCGAGTTGTACTCGGAGCTCCCGACCGACGAGTATTGATTGTTGTTCGCGTAATTCGGATTGGGCCGGCAGCCGTTGTTGTTGCCCGACGGAGCGCACGCCGGCACGTTCTGGTTGATCTGCATGATCAACTGATGGGCGCGCAGATGCTCATAGCCGACGCCGATCGCGTTGCGCGGGCCGAGTTCCTGCTCCACTTCTACGCCGACCTGGTTTGAATACGCATTCTGCAGACCGCGATCCATCGTCGTGAAATTGACGAGGGTCACGGTCGGCACGACGGCCGTGAGAATGTTCGGAAACACGGGCGCGCCCGCCTGCGTCGGCGACAGGGCCACCGCCGTCTGACGAAGCTGCGCGAGGTCCGTCGTATTCCCGGCCGACAGCAACGCATTGGCGAGCGCGCGCAGCGGGACGCGATCGTAAAAACGGCCGGCACTCGCGCGAACGAGCGTGCGTCGCGATGCCAGCGGCGACCAGACGACGCCAACCCGTGGCGAGACGTTGTTCGTGTCCGTCTCAATCGTCTCCAGATACTGGAGGTCGAAACGCAGCCCGGCGTTCAGGGTCACGCGTGAGCCGGCCTTCCACTCGTCCTGCACGTACATCCCCACGTTCGGGTTCGTCTGCGTCACGACCGTGTCGCCGAACGTCTGCGTAAAGCCCGATGTGTTGTAGACACCCGTCAGGAAATTCGCGAGCGACGAAAACGTGTAAGTGCCGCGCACGGCTCGTGGAAAGGTGATCTCCAGATCGTTGTAGAGGAAATCCACGCCAACCCGAATGGCGTGCGACCCAGCCACGTGCGACAAATTGTTGACGACCTGATACAGCGTGTTGCGGCGGCCGGTGGGGCTCGTGGAGAGGGTGCCGAACGACGCCACGCCCTGGATGCTGACCGCAGGTCCAATCGGATCGGCCGGAGGCGCTTCGAGACCGCTGTGCGCCCACTGCGCGCGCGTCTCGAGCACGGTTCGCGGAGACAGCACCAGTACGTTGCCAAGGGCAATCGTCTGATCCCGGTTGTCGAGGCCTGACGACGCCGACGGCGCAACCGTGCCGCCGGCGCCGCGCGAGTTCAGGCTCGCGACGTCATAGAGGCTGTACCGGACGCTGAGGTGATCGTCCGTCGTCACGTGATGATCCAGCTTGCCGAGAAGATGGGTCGTGTCGATTGGACTCGTGTAGACGCCAGTCGCAACGCCGGGCCCTCGATAGCCCACCGCCGCGAGACGCGCGTTGATGACCTCGGCGGTGCCGGCGGTAATGGTGACCAGCCCTGGCTGATCGAGCCGTCGTAACTCGACATTCGAAAAAAAGAAAGTCCGGTCCCGTGTGACCGGCCCCCCGACGCTGCCGCCAAACTGCGATTGGCTCATCGGCAGCGTTCTTCCGAGCAGCGGATTCTCGGCATTGAGACCGTCATCCCGGAAAAAGCCGTAGCCGTCGCCTCGGAGCGCGTTCGTCCCGCTCCGCGTCACGACGCTGATGTATCCACCGAGCGCGCGTCCGAGCTCGGCCTGCCCTCCGGACGTCACGACCTGAAACTGCTCAACAGCATCGGCGCCGTACGAGATGCCGCTCAGTCCGGCAGCATCGTCGTTCGCGGATAACCCATCGACCATGAAGTTGTTCGAGAGGTTGCGCTGGCTGCCCACCGACAGACCGACGCCCGGCACGGCGGAAGTCTCGGCGAAGAGCTGCGTGCCGCCGCCGACGTTGGCCGGCGACACGCCCGGCGCGAGCAAGGCCAGGTCGAGCACGTTCCGGCCGTTCAGCGGCAGGCTCCTCACTTCGACTTCGGTGATCGTCGCGCTAATCTGACTCCGCGCCGTTTCGAGGATCGTGGTCTCGGCCGTGACGGTCACGCTGGTCTCGATCGGTCCGACACTGAGCGACACCGGCAATTCGAACGCGGAGCCCGCCGTGACGGTGAGCGCTCGCGTCGCTGGCGCGAAACCCTTTGCGCGGATCGTGAACTCGTACGGACCGATCCGGAGGTACGCGAACCGGAAGCGGCCCGCCTGATCCGTCGTCACGGTGGTCGATACATTCGTGCCGGTGTGCCGGGCGACGACGGCTGCCTCCGCGATGACCAAGCCCGACGCGTCGGTGACCCGTCCGCTCACGCTGCCGTAATTGATGGTCTCCTGAGCGGAGGCCGCCGCCGGTAAGACGAGGGTGAGACAGAGAAGCCCGGGCCAAAGGCCAAACGCCGAAGGCCGAAAGCCGAAAAACCCCGTTGTCAGGCGAAGCATCAATGGAGCTTCTCACGCAGGATACTCACTGCCTCTGCGGCAAATTGCCGCACCTTCGCCCAGGCGTCCGGGACGTGGGAACCGGCTATCCTGTCGGGTGCCACGCACCCGATGAAGCCTCTCGTGACGGTGTCCCGCGCCGTGGCGCCGGCCAACTCCGGCGCGATCGATCCGGTTGGCCTTTCCTGGCTCGTCATCGTTCGCTGGACGACGCTCCTGGCGTGCGCGGGCGCGATGGTTGCGGGCAAGAGCGCGCTCGACGCGCCGGTTCCCGTGACCACCGCTCTTGGGTTACTCACCGCGTGCGGGTTGTCGAACCTCTGGCTGATGTGGCGTGTTCGGGCCGGGCGCACGGACACGCTCGTGACCCAGGCCGGTCTGCTGGTGTGCGTGGACGTGGTGGTGCTCTCCTGGCTGCTCTTCCGCTCCGGCGGTGTTCTGAACCCAGCCAGCGTGTTCTACCTGGCGCAGATTGTCGTCGCCGCGCTGGTGCTCGGCCGGAGGTGGACGTGGATCGTGAGCGCGTTGTCGGTGACCGGGTACGCCGCGCTCTTCCTCGTGCCGAGCGACGAGCTCGTCGCCGCGCAGGTCATGCATCCGGAAATCGCCCTGCACATGCGGGGCATGTGGCTGGCGTTCGCGCTGACGGCGCTCATCATCGCCGTTCTCGTCGCGCGCCTCGCCATCGCCGTCGAACGCCGCGATCGCGCGCTCGAGGAGCTTCGCGACCGGAACGCGCGCACCGAACGGGCGGCGGGTCTGGCAACGCTTGCCGCCGGCGCGGCCCACGAGTTGAGCACGCCGCTTTCGACGATCGCCGTCGCCGCCAGCGAGCTCGAACGCCGGCTCAATGACCGCAACCTCGATCACCTGGATGCGAGCCTGCAGCAGGACGCGCGGCTCATCCGGTCGGAAACCGATCGCTGCCGCCAGATCCTCGACGCCATGGCCGGCCAGAGCGGCGAGCCGGCGGGTCAGACGCCGCGCCCATCGTCGCTCGCCGAGCTGGTCGACGCGCTTCGCGCGCGGCTCGCGCCAGCGGAAACCGATCGACTGCAAATCGAGGTCAACGGCGACGACCGCGTCGTCTGGCCGGTGGACGTCATCGCGAGAGCGGTCGGGAACCTGCTGCAGAACGCGCTCCAGGCGTCGAGCCAGCCGGTCCAGCTGGCGGCGGTGACGACGGGCGACGGCAGGGTTCGCCTGACCGTCACCGATCGCGGCGAAGGCATGTCGCCCGATCAGCTTGGCCGCGCCGGGGAGCCGTTCTTCACGACGAAACCGGCGGGCGCCGGAACCGGGCTCGGGCTCTTCGTCGCACGCTCGTCGATCGAACAGCTCGGCGGCAGCCTGTCGCTGGCGTCCGCTCTCGGCCGGGGCACGACGGCGACGGTCGTGCTGCCGCAGGACGTCGTCGGGAGCAATTAAGAAATGAGGCAATGGGGCAATAGGGCAATGAAGGACCGCGCGAGCGCTAATAGCGCCTGCGGCCCGCGCGGAGCCTTCAGCCACAGCGCTGGGGGTGGGGCCCCAGCGCAACAAAGAGAGGATAGCGAGTCCGCGAGCGCGAGCGAGCGGGGGTGGGACCCCGCGAGCGCTAATAGCGCCTGCGGCCCGCGCGGAGCCTTCAGCCACAGCGCTGGGGGTGGGGCCCCAGCGCAACAAAGAGAGGATAGCGAGTCCGCGAGCGCCGGAGCGCGAGCGAGCGGGGGTGGGGCCCCGCGAGCGCTAATAAAATGACTGACGGCGCTTCCCTGCTCATCGTCGAAGACGACGACCCGCTGCGAGAGCGGCTGACGGCAGCGTTCACGCAGCGCGGACTCGACGTGCGAGGCGCAGGAACCGTCGCTCGGGCCGAAGAACTGGCCCGTGAGGATCCGCCGGAGCTCGTGCTGCTCGATTTGCGGGTCGGGAACGAGAACGGCCTCGGACTGATCTCCACGCTCCGGGACATCGACCCGGAAACGCGGATCGTGGTCCTCACCGGATACGGCAGCGTCGCGACGGCGGTCGAGGCCGTCCGGCGGGGCGCGGTCCACTATCTGACGAAACCGGCCGATGCGGATGAGATCCTGGCGGCGTTCGAGCGAAGCGCCGACGGCCAGGCAGGTCCTTCGGCTCCCCTTCAGCCGATGACGCTGGACCGTGTGGAATGGGAGCACATCAACCGCGTGCTCATGGAATGCGGCGGGAACGTCTCGGAGGCTGCCCGGCTGCTCGGGCTGCATCGTCGGACGCTCCAGAGAAAGCTCTCCAAATACCCGGCCAAACGCTGATGGCACGTCGACAACCGGCCGGCAGGATCCGTTGTCTAATATCCAACACCCCATCTCCAAGGATAGTCACCACGGGATTCAGGAGCCGGTCATGGGCCGAACCAGGCTGTTAGGGTTCATCATCATCGTGACAGTCGCCGCGGCCTGGGCCGCCCGGATAGCCGCCCAGGTGCCGCCCCCGCCGCCAGTCCCGCCGACGATGCGCGACACAGTCTCGCTGCCGCAGCGCGATCCGACGCAGCCGAACATGCGCCGCATCCCGGTCGGAACCGGAATGATTTCCGGGACGGTCACGATTGCCGACACGGGACAGCCGGTTCGGAACGCGCGGGTGAGCCTGAATGGCACGACCAGGCCGCCCGAGGGTCTCCCGGCGGGCGGCACGGCGCCTTCGTTCACGACCATCGGCCGTGGAGGAGTGCAGGTGCAAGTGATGGGGGGCATCGCTACCGGCACGATGTCGTTCTCCCGATCGGTCCTCACCGATGCCCAGGGACAGTTTTCGTTTCCGCGCCTGCCTGCGGGTCAGTCCTCGCTGAACGCGAGCCGAAACCAGTTCCTGCCCGTCTCGTACGGGCAACGGCGCCCGAGCGGGCAGGGCACCTCGATTCAACTCGCCGACGGACAGCAAATGAAGGCGAGCCTTCCCATGCTTCGCGGAGCCGTGATCACCGGCACGGTGATCGGCCCGGAGGGCGACCCGCATCCATTCGCCCAGATCCGCGCCTGGCGGTATGCGATGACGAACGGCTTCAAGCGGCTCCAGCAGACCGGCGGCGGATCGACCGACGATCGCGGTATGTACAGGTTGTCCGGACTGCAGCCCGGCCACTATCTGGTTTCCGCCACGCCAAGCTCATCCGACCTCATGTCAGAGCGCACGATGGCCGATTCGAACGCCGTCGAGCAGGCGATCGTGTCTGGTGCGGTCAAGCCGCCCACGGCGCCGGGCCTTCCTCCGTTCGTGGAGGTCCAAGTCACCGCGCAACCGATGAATCCAAGCGAAGGACCGCCGGGCTTCCTTCAGACGTTCTACGGCGGTACGCTCGTCGCGTCGCAAGCCACGATGATCGAAATCGCCGGCAACGAAGAACGACCCGGCATCGACATCCAGGTGATTCCCGTGCCGGCGGCGACCATCCAGGGATCGATCGTCACGCCACTCACGCAAGGTGTTACGGTGCAGGTCTCGTTGCTGTCCGAGGATCCGACGACGGTTGGCAATACGATGTCGACTCGCGTGGGACAGGAAGGCCGCTTCACGTTCCGCGGCGTGTCGCCCGGCAGATATACGCTGCTCGCCCAGACGGTGGCCGCGCCGCCACCCATGACGATCGTCAACGGCGTGCCGTCGCCTCCGACACCGGGGGCGCCGCCGCGGCTCGAGGACAACCAGCGGCTGTGGGGCCGCACGGACGTCAACATCGACGGCCCGGCGTCGCAGAGCGTGAGCATCGCGCTCCAACCGGGGAGATCAATCTCGGGTACGGTGCAGTTCGAAATGGATCGGCCGCCGGATCTCTCCCGCACGCGGCTGACGGTCACGCTTGGATTCGCGCCGACCCCGCAGCTGATGAACGTCGGATCGCCGCCGCAGGCGCAGGTCGGCCCCGACGGCCGCTTCACGCTCGTCGGCGTCACGCCGGGTCGGTACACCCTGCGCGCGGGCGGCGGGTTGATGAAGTCTTCCGTGGTTGGAGGCCAGGACACGCTCGATTTTCCGCTCGACTTCACCGGTGAGCGCGACGTCACCGACGCCGTGCTGACGGTCACCGACAAGGCGGCCGAGCTCACAGGGCTGCTCACGGACGTCTCTGGCAAGCCGGCTATCGATTTCACGATCATCGTGGCGCCCGTCGATCCCCGCTACTGGCAGCCCGCGTCCCGGCGCGTGATGATGACGCGGCCGGACACGAACGGGCGGTATACCTTTCGATCGCTGCCGCCCGGCGACTACATGGTGGCCGCCGTGACCGACATCGATCAGGGCAGCCAATACGATCCGGAATTCCTGAAGGCCATCGCCGGGGCTTCGGTGCGGGTCGACATTGGCGAGGCCGCGAAGGTGACGCAGGATCTTCGCGTGGGACGATAGGAACGACGGACCTGAACAGCGCTTGTCCGTACGACCAGCGTCAGTGAGTTTTTTACCTCACGCGCACCTGCACGACGTTCGAGTACGCGGAAACCTGATCGTCCGTGGCGGCGCGGACCCGATACCGGTACGTGCCGCCCGACCGGTTGCTGTCGGTGTAGGTACCGGTGTTCGCGGGCAGCCGCGCGATTTCGACGAACGAGCCCTCGCCGGTCGCACGCTCGACGAGATACGCGGTTTCGTTGCCGGTGTTGTCCGCCCACTTCAGGAGCACTCTGCGAAACCTCACGGAGGCCTGGAGACTCGTTGGCGCGGAAAACGGGGTCGGGACCGGAGCGTCGCTCACGATGATCGTCATGCTGTGGAACGCCGCGGCACCGCCGCTATCGACGACCCGAAGCGTGGCGGTGTACGAACCCGTCGCGGTGTAGCTGTGCACGATCGTCGAACCCGCGCCGCTCTGGCCGTCGCCGAACACCCACGAATGGGACAGCGGTCCGTTCTCCGGATCGGTCGATCCTCGTCCGTCGAACGTCACGGTGAGCGGCGCCGGTCCGATGGTTGGCGTGGCCGTCATGACGGCCGCCGGCGGTTGGTTGCCGCTCGCTGTCCTGCGTTCGTCCGCGCCCAGATCCGGCGCCGCCCCTGCGGGCCGGGGATCCCCATCCCAATCCGCCGTGACGGCCGATACCGTCGCGCCATGGTCGATGGCGAGCGTCGCGGTTGGCGCCAGGTGCAGGTCCGCGGCCGCCGCGTTGACGAAGAAGGCCGCGGTCGCCTGCGTGTAGTTGGTGTGGACCACACCCTGCGCGTTGTCGCGCTGAAGAATCGAGCCGTCGGTGAGATTGTTGATGATTTCCACGCCGGTCGTGCCCGGAAATCGGTATTCGATGGCCGCCGGATACGTACCGTTCTGAATCACGGTGTTGTGATACACGCGCGTGCCGGGCGAGTCCCACACCGAGATACCCGCGTCAGCGTTCACCGGCTCCGTGCGATAGATGAAGTTGTTGTAGATCGATCCGCCGGAATGGCCGTGCGCATACGGCGGCTGGGGACCGAGACCGAAGATGATCCCGCGCTCGCAGTTGATGAACGTGTTGCTGTGCACGACCGTGTCGCGCGAGCCGCTCCAGAACACCACCGCCGGCCGGAACCGGTCGGCCGCCGTGGCCGGCACGTGAATGTTGCGGAAGACGTTGTGGCGAACCAGCCAGTTGGCGCCGTGATGCACGTCAATCCCCTGGGTGTAGCCATGGTCCGGGCCGATGACCGTGTATTCGATGAGCGAGTGCTCGACGATCACGTCGTCCACGCCGTTCGGACGCTGAGGATCGACCGTGCTCTTCAGGAACTGCTGGCCAGCGTCGAAGAGCCGCACGTTCGAGATGCGGATCCGATCGGCCCCCTGCTCGCCCTGGAGCTGGATCGGGTGAAAGAACGCTTCACCAATCGAGAGATTGGCAATCGTCACGTCCTGCGCGTTTTCGACTTTGAGAGGAATGTTGACGCCCGGGACGTTCATCCCCGAGCCGAGGATGACCACGTCGTCGCGGTTCGCGGTCGCGCCCCGGACCGTCACGTTCGTGACGCCGTTCCGGATGAACAGCTCCTGCGTCAGCCGGTACGTCCCGGGCGCGATCACGATGGTGGTATTCGAGGTCAGTGACGCGACGGCTGCCTGCAACTGTGGCACCGTCGACACGTTCACGACATTCCCCTGGGTTGCGGCCGAGTGCGCGGCGGACACCATCACGATTACGGCAGCCATTCGCGTGGACAACAGGCGGCGGGCGATCGTCATGGGAGAGCTCCTTGCGTCTGGCGTCGTGCATCTTGCGGGGCGAGTCCTTCGTGCGGCGGTGGTCGAACGAGGGCTGTCGAACCCGAGCCGGAGCGGGGAGCGGCCGGCCGTCTGGCACGTACGAGTGAATCGGCATCCTAACACAGGCTTTTCACGTTATAGCCCTTCCGCCTTTTTGCCTTTCCCCATACTTCAAGTACCCTTGCCCAGCCACCATGGAGCCCACCATGAAGAGAGTTGCGCTCGTCGCGTCGCTCGTCCTGCTGCTGTTCCCGCTCGTCACGGTCTCGGCCCAACGTCCGGCCAACGCGCCCGACACCGCGCCGGCCGGCAAACCGCCCGACACCGTGTTTCTCGAGGACCTGACGTGGGCCGAGGCGCGCGATCTGGTCAAGGCCGGCACCACGACGGTCATCGTCGGCACCGCGGGGACCGAACAAAAGGGCCCGCACATGGTGGACGGCGAACACAAGTTCGTCATGGAGTACGCGGCGAACAAGATCGCGCGCGCGATCGGCAAGACGCTCGTGGCGCCCGTGATCACCTATGTGCCTGAAGGCAGCTGGGAAAACCCTGGCGGACACATGGGCAAGCCCGGGACGATCACGCTCCCGCAGGATCGGTTTGTCGAGCTGCTCGTGAACGCGGGGCGCAGTCTCAAGTCGGGCGGCTTCACCACCATCCTGTTCCTGGGCGAGTCGGGCGGCAACGCCACGGGCATGCGACTGGCCGCGGCCCAGCTCACCGAGCTCTGGAAGGACACCGCGAAGGCCTACTGGATCGGCGACTACTACGCGAAGTCGCACGCAGACCAGAACGCGTACGTCACGAAGACACTCGGCATTCCCGCGGATCAGATTGGCGGCCACGCAAACGTGCTGGATACGTCGGAGATGCTCTTCGTCAATCCCGCGCACGTCCGGAAGAACAAGCTGGCGCCCGGCGGCGGCTATCAGAACAGCGGCGTGAGCGGCGACCCGACGAAGGCGTCGGCCGCGCTTGGCAAAGTCTTCGTGCAGATCAAAATCGACAACGCCGTGGCGCAGATCAAAGGACTCCTGGCGGGCACGATTCAGCCCGCGGGTGAACCGCAGCGGGCGGCGGCGGCTGGTGGTGGCGGCGAGCGGCGTGGCGGAGGCCGCGGCGGCGGCCGTGGTGGCGGACGCGGCGGCGATCCGGCCGCTGAGCCAACCGGACCTCGCCCGCCGACGATGGAAACGGCACCGGCGGGGATCTCTCCGAACCAGGCGCCGGATACGGTCTTCATCGACGAGCTGACCTGGGAAGAAACGCGGGACGCGCTCAAAGCGGGCAAGACGACCGCGATCATTCCGACGGGCGGCACCGAGAAGAACGGCTACCACATGGTTCTCGGCAAACATAACTACGTCGTCACATTCGCGGCCAACGTCATGGCGCGCAAGCTCAAGAACGCGCTCGTGGCGCCGACGGTTCAGTACGTGCCGGAAGGCAATCCAGACTCGCCCAACCGCCCGGGTGTGATCTCTCACCCCTCGCCCGCGTTCGACATGCTCCTCGACGCGGCGGCGCGGAGTCTCAAAGCGCACGGCTTCAAGGACATCCTGCTGATCGGCGACAGCGGCGGCAATCAGTCGGGGCTCACGAACGTCGCGGCAAAGCTGAACGAAGAATGGAAAGGCACCGAGTACCGCGCGTACGCGCTCACCGACTATTACGGCACGGGACGCGAGCACTATCGCGCGTGGCTGCTTGCCGCGTACGGCTATGACGACACGGTGATCGGCAGCCACGCCGGCATCAGCGATACGTCACAGCTGCTCTACGTGCGGCCCGCCGGCGTGCGGAAGGATCAGATCAAGCCGTGGGGCGGACCGAAAGATTCAGGCGTGTCGGGCGATCCGATGAAAGCCACGGCCGAAATCGGCAAGATGGGCATCGAGTTCAAGGTCAACGCCGCGATCGCGCAGTTCAACCAGCTCAAGAATCCGGGCCGGCGCGGCGGCGGTGGCGGAAACGGCGGCCAGTAGCCGGCCGCTGAAATACGCGGCCTGAACTTCGAACTTCAAACTTCGAACTTCGAACTTGGGAACATGGGCGTTTTTCGGCAAGTTCGAAGTTTCAAGTTCTAAGAGTGCGTTTCAAAACTCACACGCGCGGGTGGCGCCGGACGGGGCCGCCCCGCTTGGCGCGCAGGCGACACCCGTGACAAGCGCTGTGCGCCGAGCACCAAGTGGGGCTGTCCGGCGACAGGACCCGCGCCTCAGAGAGTTTTGGACGCTACGCCAGCCAGTCCATCCAGGCCCGCGCGCCGACTGCGACGGCGCCGGTGAAGGCCGCGATTGTCAGGACCCTGGCCGCGAAACCCGCCCGCCACATCCACGTCCCGCCGTACGCGGCCAGGAGAACGGCCGCCGGGTACGTGGACAGATCCACGCGTCCCATGAACTCCGCCACATAGCGTTCATAGCCGACGTCAACCGGAGCGAGAACGCTGACGCCCAGAAACACGAGATAGGCCACACCCCACGCGCAGATGGCGAGCGCCAACCGATCGCGCAGCCGATCCGCCCACACGCGCCAGGCACCGACGGAGGCGAGGACGAGCAGCGGCCAGCCCAAATCGATCGCGCTCTGACCAAACCCGGTCAACGTCCGGCTGAAAAACGACGTCCCGCTGCTGGTGGCGGCCGCGGGCGTGGGAGTCGCGTCCGGGCGCTCGGGTGATCCCTGTGCGGGCGCGGCAGCACCCGCGCGCGCGCCGTCGCCCGTCCGTTCGAGCGATCGATACGCGTCGCCGAAGTGTGCGTAATAGCTTCCGACGGCGACCACCGCCGCGATCGACGCAGCCGCCACCACGACTTTCGCCGGCCGCCTCAATGGCCTGCCGCCCAGCGTTCGATAGAAGAACGCCGTCGCCAGGAGCGTCGCGAGCAGCAGCCCGAAGATGCTGACGTGTGAGAGCAGGCCAACCGCCGCGATCGCCGTGAGTCCGACAACCTGCAGCGTCTGCCCGGGACCCAGCGGCCACGCCGTCGCCGCGGCCATCGCGGCAAGCGACACCGAGGCCCCGAAGGCGTTCGTCAGGTTGGCGTTCCCCAGCACGAAGTACGGCTGAGGCACCAGATGGAACAACACGACGGCGAGCGCACCCATCGCGCGATCGCCCCAGGTCTTCACGACCATCAGATACAGCAGCGCGCCCGCGATCGCCTCGGCTGCACACACGACGATCCGGAGCAGCGTCATATGGTCGCGTGTCAGGAGCGACCAGGGCGCCGCGACGACGTACAGCGCGATCGCATACGGAAACTGCACGCCATCGGGCATCGTCTGGGTGAAGAAATATTTGCCCGCCAGAACCCACTCGAACCGGTGCGCATGGAACAGCGCGTCGACGATGGGCTTGGACGGATGCAACAGGCCGAGCAGCTTCAGGTACAACGCCGCGGCCGAAAACGCGACAGCGAATCGCGCGAGGTCGTGAAACGGCTGGCGCCTCAGCCATTCGATCGCCCTCACGGCAACGAGGGAAGACAGGCCGATCCAGAAAGCAAGACTCGTGACCAGACCGGTGTATTCGAGATACGGTGCCGGCCCGGTCGAGAGCGGGACAGCCTGCGCGATGGCCGCGAATCCGGTAAGGACGAGCGTCGCGGCCATCGACACGCCCGCGAGCGCGAACGCGGCCGCGAGCGCCGCGGCCGCGAGTGAGGCCGCCACGAGCGCCCGGCGCGGCGGCAAGACGAGGCCGCCGCCGGCCGGACGGCAGCTGACGCGATCGACTTGCACGCCCAGTTCCCGCGGATCCCCAGGCGGAACGAACGTCGGCGACGCCACGATGCCGAGCCGGAGCCCTGGTGTCCGCGGACGCGCCGGCGCGGTGACTTCCAGGCCCTGGTAGTCGTTCGTTACGGCGCGGCGCGTGAGGGCGACGCCATCGATTTCGAGGGCGACCATCGGGAGCGGGATGCCACCCGGACGTCCGCCGCGGACGCTCACCGAGCAGCGCCACGCCGAGGCGCGATCGAACATCGGGAACGCGATCTCTCCACGCGCGCTCGTCCAGGCGAACGTCTCGCGGCCGACGCGCTCGATCGGATAGAAGCCTGTCGCCGCGCGCGGGAGGTCCCGGTCCATCTCGAACGCCAGATCGGGGTGCCGGCTGAACGCAACCGCCAGCGCCGCCGCACCAGCCAGCGCGCCGACGACGGCGGCTACCAGCGCGCGCGGGATCAGACCGGGCATGGCGAGAGTATTTGAGTGTCCAGCCGAGGATTGCAACTTGAGCCAGACCCCGGCCGCCTCGCGCATTAACAAATGGAGGTCGTCATGCTCAAGCGATGTGGCCGTGCGCTCGTGTCCGCAGTTCTGTCGTCGGCCATCGTGGTCACCGCAGGACGAAGCGAGGCCACCGCCCAGTCGTCACCTGAAGTCGTACCGAAATCGCAGGGCATCGAATTCGGCGCCACGAGCGGCGTGTTCGTAATGTTCCCGACCTTCGGCGTGCGGATGACCGGTGTCGTCTCTTCGTCATTGGCGGTTGAAGGCGCCGCGGAACTCGTCCCCTGGACACTCGACGAGAGGCGCGCGACGTATCAGCTCTTCCAGGGCCAGTTGCGCCACACGTTGAGCCGTGGCCAGCGCTGGACGTGGCACGCGACCTACGGCGGCACCTTGTTTACGACATACACCTACAGTCCTGCCTCCACCTCACGCCTGCCCGATGGGTCCATTCGGGCATTCCCGGAAGAGCGCAGTTTCCGGATGGAATCCGTGCTCATTCACGCGGGCATCGGCGGTGAACGCCGTCTCTCTTCCGGCGTGAGCTTCCGTTGGGACGTCCAGGCACTTCAGAGCGTCGGCGGACGGAACTATCCGTTGCCGCGCGGAGCGATCGGGGTGACCTGGCGCTAAGGGCCCGGCCAACCTTTTTCAGGCGGTTCCCGTCTGATACCCTGAAGCGCTAGGTATGACGACGGCCCAGGGCCCTGGTTCCCTGCCGCAAGGCACTCTCGATCTCCTGATCCTGAAGACGCTCGCACGCGGACCCCTGCACGGCTACGGCGTCGCGCGCTGGATTGAGGACACGACCGACGATGCGCTCAGCATCGAGGAAGGATCGCTCTATCCGGCGCTGTACCGCATGGAGCGGCGCGGGTGGATTGCGGCCACCTGGAAGCGATCGGATCTCGGTAAGGCCATCAAGGTTTATGCGATGACCGAGCTCGGCCGCGCCGAGCTTCGCGCCCGGACCGCCGACTGGGGCCATCTCATCACGGCGGTGGGCAAGGTGCTCCGTGCGCGATGAGCGGCTAGAGCCCGGCGTCGATGCCGAGATCGCGTTTCACGTCGAGATGCAGACGCGCCGGTTCATCGCGGCGGGCCTCGACCCGCAGGCGGCGCGCGAGCGGGCGCTTCGCCGGATGGGCGACCTCGAGCGGGCACGTCACGCGTGCCATCGCATCACGTCAGACAAGGAGACCGACATGGCGCGGGCGGCCTGGTGGCACGGACTTCGGCAGGACGCAGTGTTCGCGTGGCGCGTGCTGCGAAAATCGCCCGCGTTCACCGGCACGGCGTTGCTGACGATTGCGATGGGAATTGGCGCAACGACCGCGATTTTCAGCGTCGTGAACGCCGTCCTGCTCCGGGGTGCGCCATATCCGCACGCCGAGCGCGTTGTCGTGGTGTGGAACGCCTACTCCACCGGCCCATCCGAAGCGGCCGTCGCTGCCGCCGAGTTCTCGGACATTCGCGAGTCGTCCAGGGCGTTCGAGGCCGTCGCCGCGCTGAGACCGCAAACGTCGAGCCTGTCTGGCAGCTGCGGATCGGGTCCCGGCTGTGAGCCCGAGCGCGTCATGGCGTACGTCGTGTCGCCGAATCTCTTCGATCTGCTGGGCGTCACGCCCAGTCTCGGCCGGCCGTTCGCGGAGGCCGACGGCGTCACCGGCGCACCGCGCGTGGTGGTACTGAGCGACGCGTTGTGGAAGCGTCGCTTCGGCGCCGACCCGGCGGTCGTCGGCCAGACGGTGGTCGTCGGCGCACTGTCGCGCACGGTCGTCGGTGTCATGCCGCCGGGAGCGCGGTTCCCCGATGCGCCGGTCGGGTTCCTCCGGACACCGGCCGATCTCTGGATCCCGTACGGGTGGGAGCAATCACGGACGGACGGCCGCGGCAATCAGGTACTCGGCATGCTCGCGCGCCGCCGACCGGGTGTATCGAACGACCAGGCGAGCGCCGACCTCGACGCGATCTCGGCGTCCTTCCGCCAGCAGTTCGCCAGCCGCTACGCGCGGGCGGACGTCCAATGGCGGCTGAAGGCGGTTCCGCTCAACGACCAGATCGTGGGCGACGTGCGCGCCTCATTGCTCGTGCTGCTCGCCGCCGTCGGCGTGGTGCTCGTCATCACCTGCGCCAACGTCGCGAATCTGATGCTGGCACGCGGCACGGCGCGCCGGCGGGAGCTGGCGGTACGAAGCGCGCTTGGAGCGGGCCGCGGCCGCCTGGTCCGTCAGCTGCTCATCGAAGCGGCGATGCTCGTGACGGTCGGCGGCGCGCTCAGTGTTGGCCTCGCGTATGCGGGGGTGCGCGGGCTGATTGCGCTCGATGCGGGCAACATCCCGCTTCTCGATCACGCGGGGCTTGACGCTGCGGTGCTCGGCTTCGCGATCGCGGTCACCGTCGTCACCGGACTGCTCGTCGGGCTGGTCCCGGCGTTGCGCCAATCGACCGCCGATCCGCAGATCGCTCTGGGCGGCGCCGAGCGTTCGGCCGGCGATGGATCGGTTCGCCACCGCCTCCGCCGCGTGCTCGTGATCGGCGAGGTCACGCTGGCGGTCGTCGTGCTCGTCGCCGCCGGGCTGCTGGTACGCAGCTTCGCAAAAATGATCGCGACCCCCATCGGCTTCGAGCCGGCCGGAACCGTGGTCGCCCAGATCGCGCTGCCGCGCGCGCAGTACGCCACCGGCGACAAGGTCATCGCGTTCCAGCGCGAGGTGCTCGATCGGCTTCGCGCGCTTCCGGGAGCCGCGGCGGCCTCGGCGGTCTACCCGCTGCCCATGAGCGACGATGGCTGGGGCGGAACGGTGATCGTCGAAAATCGCCCGCCGGGGCTGTCCGAGCCGCACGCCGAATACGCGGTCGCGATGCCGTCGTACTTCTCGACACTTCGCGTCCCGATCATCGAAGGTCGCGAGTTCACCGAGGCGGACGTCACCGGCGCGATGCTCGTCGCGATTGTGGACGAGCAGTTCGCGCGGCAGTACTGGCCGGGCGAATCGGCGGTGGGCAAACGCATCAGCCCGTTCGGTCCGCTGCCGGCGAACGACCCGCGCTGGACGACGGTCGTGGGCGTCGCCGGCCACGTCCGCAACGGCGGACCTCGCCACGACGGCGAAGGGCAACTCTATTTGCCGGCGCTGCAGAAGCCCGAGTACACCTTGTATTTCGTGGTTCGGGCCACGGGCAGTGAGGCGCCGCTTCCCCCGGCCATCCGCCAGACGGTGCGGTCGCTCGACTCGCAGCTGCCGATTGCGCGCCTCCAGGCGACGCCGGTGCTCATCGGCCGTCTGCTGGCGCGAGAGCGGTTCAACATGCTGCTCCTGTCGATTTTCGGCGGCGTCGCGCTCACGATCGCGGCGGTCGGGCTCTACGGATTGCTCGCGTTTCTCGTCACGCAGCGGACACGGGAGATCGGTATCCGGCTGGCGCTCGGCGGCCGGCCCGGCCGCGTCCTGCGCGGCGTCCTCGGCGAAGGGCTGATTCTGGCCGGCACCGGGATCACGCTGGGCTGCGTGGCCGCGTTGAGCACGGCGCCCGCGCTCAAAGGGCTTCTCTACGCGATTGAACCGACCGATCCGCTCACGTACGCCGCGATCGCCGGCGTGCTGCTCGTCGTTGCGGGCGCGGCGTCGTACCTGCCGGCACGACGCGCGACCCGCATCGACCCGGTAGCCGTGCTCAGGAACTGATTTCGATCTTTCGGCCGCGCGAAACCTCACGCGGCGGCGCCTCCACGGTCACCTCGAGTGCGCCATTCACGAACTTCGCTCGGGCGGTGTCGACGATGGCACCCTCATCCAGGATCCCGTCGTACCGAGGGTGTGAACCAAAAGGGCCGAGGTGAGAGGCCGTGCGCCACGATCCCGGATTGACCCGACACTCCCCCGGAGCTAGAGTATGGACGCCCCCGGCATGCCAGCGTCCCCCTGGCGGCAGAGCGCGTGCGCTCTGTCCGCATTCGTGCTCGTCGCGGTCCTTCAGTCCTGGCCGCTCCCTGTACGCCTGTTCACGCATCTCACGGGACCACCGGCTGGCGACACCGGTGTGTACGTCTGGAACACCTGGGTCTTCCGGCACGAGCTCGTCGAGGGACGCCACTCGCCGTTCTACACCGACAGGATTTTTTCGCTCGACTCACGCGCCGATCTCAGCCTCCACAACTACACGGTTTTCGCCGACGTGCTCTCGGTGCCGCTCCAACCGGTTCTGGGCGTCGTCGGCGGGTTCAACGCGATCTATCTCCTGAACGTGGCGCTCGCCGGATTCGGGATGTTCCTGCTCGCGAAGCGGCTCACGGGCCGTCCACTGGAGTCGTGGCTCGCAGGGTTCGCGTTCATGTGCTCGGCGTTCCTGGTGGCACGGAGTACGGCGCACTTCAGCCTGGTCGCGGCCGCACCGCTGCCGTTTTTCGTGTACTGGTTCGATCGCGCCTGGGAGTCGCAGCGTCGGCGTGATGCCGTCGCGACCGGCGCGACCCTGGCGTGGGCGACCTTCTGCGATCCGTACTACGGCGTCTACTGCCTGATGCTCGGCGCGGCGCTCGTGGCACGCCGGCTCGTGGTGGTCTCGCCGGCGGCCGAGACCCGCCCCGTACGTCGCCGCGGCCACCTGAGAGTCGTCCTCGACGTCGTCATCGTCGCGCTGGCGGCCGTCATCGTTGGCATTCATTTCGCTGGCCGCGGCTCGGTCCAGATCGCGTCGATCTCGATTTCGATGCGCACGCTCTACACGCCGGTGCTGATCCTCTCAGTGCTGGTCGTCGTGCGCGTGTTGCTGACGATCCGCACGCGACTGTCCTTGCAGCTTCCACCCGCGGGAGCGCCGTTCATCCGCGCGGCGGTCGCGGCGCTACTGGTCGCGGCTGTGCTGCTGTCGCCGACGCTGTACGCGGTGACGGTGCGCGTCGCGGAAGGCCGAATGGTGAGCGCGCCGGTCATGTGGCGCTCGAGTCCGCCGGGCGTGGACCTCGCAGCATTTTTCCTCCCCAATCCGAACCACGCGCTGGCGCCGCCGGCGATGACGGCCTGGCTCGCGGCGAAGGCGGGCCGCTACGAGGAGCAGGTCGCGTCGGTCTCGCTTTTCGGCCTGCTCGTAATCGGGCTGGCCTGCTGGCAGGTGACGTTCCGTCCAAACCGGTTCTGGCTGGCCCTGACGCTGGGTTTCGGCCTGCTCGCCCTGGGTCCGTTCATCCACGTCGCCGGCGTCAATACCTACATTCCCACACCGTGGACGCTGCTCCGGTATGTTCCGCTGATTGGCGGCGCACGCATGCCGTCGCGATTCGCCGTGGTGGCGCTGCTCGGATTCTGCGTCATCCTGGCGTTCGCGCTCAGCGCGATCACGAGTCGCGATCCGCGCCGCCGGAGGCTGATCCTCGCCACCGTCGGATGTGCGCTCGCCTTCGAGTTGTTCCCCGTACCGCGGACGCTGTACTCGGCCGAGATTCCGGCGATTTACCGCACGATCGCCCGTGACCCGCGGCCTGTGCGCGTGCTGCAGCTGCCGTTCGGCATCCGCGACGGCCTCTCGTCGATCGGCGATTACAGCGCGGCGTGGCAGTTCTACCAGACTGCACACGGCAAGCGGCTCATCGGCGGATACGTCTCGCGACTCTCGCCGCAGCGCGCGGCGTCCCTGAGACGCCGCCCGGTCCTCAATGCTCTGGTCGCGCTCAGCGAGAAGCGCGAGCTCAGCGCGCGCGGCGCCGATCGAGCCCGGCGGAGGGCGGACGATTTCCTCGCGCAATACCGCGTCGGCTACGTCGTCGTGGACACCTCCCGGGCGACGCCCCAGCTTCGCGACTTCGCCGTGACGCTGCTCAACCTCCGGAAGATCGAAACCGCGGGAGCCTTCGAGCTCTACGTGCCCAACGCCATGAAAAACGGCCGGTAGGGCGCGCCGCGCGGCGGCTGACCGGTGTCGGGCACCGGGTCCTATAATCGACGTGTGACGACTTCCCGGATCGGCCACACGATTCTCGACGCCATCGGCAACACACCGCTCGTTCGGATCAACCGGCTGACCGCCGGCGTCGTCGACGCGGAAGTGCTCGCCAAGATCGAGACGTTCAACCCCGGCAATTCGATCAAGGACCGGATGGCGGTGAAGATGATCGAGGATGCCGAGCGTGCCGGCCTGCTGAAACCGGGCGGCACGATCATCGAAGGCACGTCCGGCAACACCGGCATGGGCCTGGCGATCACGGCCGTCGTCAAAGGCTACAAGTGCATCTTCACGACGACCGACAAACAGTCGAAAGAAAAAATCGACGCGCTCAAAGCCTTCGGCGCGGAGGTCATCGTCTGCCCGACCAACGTCGATCCGGAGGATCCGCGGTCGTACTACTCGGTGTCGTCGCGGCTGGAGCGGGAAACGCCCAATTCCTGGAAAGCCAACCAGTACGACAATCTGTCGAATACAGCCGCGCATTACGAGCAGACCGGACCTGAAATCTGGAGCCAGACGGAGGGCCGGATGACGCACCTCGTGTCGGGCGTCGGCACGGGCGGGACGATCTGCGGCGTCGGCCGCTTCCTCAAGGAACGGAATCCGAACATCAAGGTCTGGGGCATCGATACGTACGGCTCGGTGTTCAAGAAGTACAAAGAGACCGGCGTGTTCGACAAGAACGAGATCTACCCCTACAGCACGGAAGGCATCGGCGAAGACTTCCTGCCGAAAAACGTCGACTTCGACGTGATCGACCACTTCGAGAAGGTCACCGACAAGGACGCGGCGGTGATGACACGGCGCATCGCACGCGAGGAAGGCATCTTCGCGGGCAATTCGGCCGGCGCCGCCATGGCGGGCCTCCTGCAGCTCCGCGATCGGTTCAAGAAGGGTGACGTGGTCGTCGTCGTGTTCCACGACCACGGCTCGCGCTACCTCGGCAAGATGTTCAACGACGACTGGATGCGCGAAAAGGGGTTCCTGGAAAAGACCGGGCTCACCGCCCGCGACCTCGTCGCGTCACGCCGCCGCAGCCCGCTCGCCACGATCGATCGCCGCGACCACGTGAGCCGCGCGCTGCAGATGATGACCGAGCATGACTACTCGCAGATTCCCGTCACCGACGACGGCCGCATCGTCGGCTCGGTCAACGAGCCGCATCTCTTCGCGGAGATCGTCAGGGATCCGGAGGTCAAGCGGCGGCCCATCGAAGACATCATGCAGATGGCCCCGCCGTTCGTGGACATCTCGACCGGTATCGATGCCCTGGCGACGATGATCACGCCGGAGATGCCCGCTGTGCTCGTCCGGGACTTCAAGACGCAGGACACGTTCATCATCACGCGCTGGGACGTGATGCAGGCAATCAGTTAATTGATAATTGCGTAATTGGTAATTGGGTAATTGATTGTTCAATTACTCAATTGCAAATTGCCCAATTACAAATGTTCTTACCGTGGTTACTCCGGCTCGTTCAGGAGCTGCTTGACGCCCTTCAACAGGTCTTCCTGCCGAAGGTTGACGAAGCGAATCGTTCCACGGCGGTCGATGACGTACACCGTTGGCCAGCCTCCGACGCCCCAGGCACTGGCGATGGGGCCTTCGGTATTCTTGGTCGCGTCACCGTCCCACCACATCCGGTATTCGAGGCCGTGCGCGGCCTTGGTCGCCTTCGCGGTCTCCGGATCGGTGTCACTGCTCACGCCGAGCATCGCGAACGGACGATCCTTATAGAGCTCCAGGAGGAGCCGCTGGTACGGGTACTCGCCGCGGCAGGCCCCGCACCAGTCGCCTGAGAAGGCCAATACGACCACTTGTCCGCGGTAGTCGCTCAGCCTGAACACCTCGCCGTCGAGGTCCCGGCCGACGACTTCCGGCGCCGTCTTCCCGATCATGAGGCGCGCGATCGAGCGGCGCCGCATGTCGATGGTTTCGGTCTCCTCCGGAAAGCGCTTCTGGAGCTGGCGGAAGTACTTGATGACGTTGGCTTCCTGAGTCCGGCTCAGCATGCCGCCCTGCAGCCCGTCGACGAAGTTCTGCAGGTATTGGTCGAAGTCGAACGCGAACCGCGCCGGGTCGGCCTGCCGCGCGATGCGGTCCTCGAGATTCTTCACGAGGCCGCGGACTTCGGCGTCGCTGAAGAGGTCCACCACGAGATCGTGCTTCGGCAACCCAGGGTAAGTGACGGACTCCAGCGCCTCCGGCGCGGACGGTGTCGCTATCCAGACCAGCCAGCCGAGGCACAAACAGACGAGCACGCGCACATTCATCGATACACCTGAGGAGATACTGGCTTTGTCGGAAGTTCTTCGGGCCGCCGATAGGGGAAAAGGTTAGATGACTTTTTTGAAAGCGCCGCCGACGAGGCCGAATGCTTTGATGATCGAACTACCAGTTTTTACCGTCGTGTTCACAATTGACTCGCCGGTCTTCTTGAAGGCGCTCGTCGCATTGTCGAAGAACCCGTCCGCCGACCCATCGCCAACCGGAGAGCCTGGCTGAGATGGTCCGAACCCGGGGACGGGAGCAGGCGGCAACTCGATTTCAGGAGCGGGAAGGCGGGTGGCGACGACAGGCGTGACGGCCGCCGGGAGCGGAGGCTCACCCAAAGTGACGGCATCGGTCACGGGAATGTCATCGACGACGGGAACGAGCGGGAGCGCATGGAGCGCGACGTCAACCGGACGGTTGACCGGCGCGCGACGAACAGGTGCTGGGCGCGGTAGGGCGCTGGCGCGCGGCGCGGTCGGCGCCGCGGCTGTCGGCTTCAACGTGTCGACGCCGATTGACGCGAGGTCGGGCAAACGGACCGGTACTGGACCGGGCATCGGCGAGGCGACCACGGGCAGAGCGCCCGAGGCTGGCCAGTAGTCGACGAGCGCGCCGACACCAGCCAAAAGAGCTAGGCCGAACAGAGCCAGAGTTTTGGCGTACAGATCACGCAGTGAGTCACCGCGCACGCTGATAGTTTAGCACCACCGCGAGCTTGTGAAACTTATCGCAAGCAACGCAAAAACCGCCGCAAACACGAGCGTGATGAAGACCGATCCGGGCCAGGTCAGGATCGGATATCGCTCGGCGCGGCTGACGAATCCCCGACCGGGTTCGGATGGCCGCTCGCGGCCCGCCCCGGCGCGCTGCGCCGCCGGCCACGCGTGCCCGGCGAGCAGGACCGGTGCGAAGTAGCCCTCGAGAATCAGGTTCTCGCGCCACGCCGTGTCGATCTCCCGGTTCGCCCAGGCTTCATTTCTCCTCTGAACGTGCCAGATCCCTTCAGTCAGGTATTGATCCTCGCGCGCGAACGCCCGGACGTCGGGCGGCCCGCCGCTTCCCCACCGCGCGGCCCGGTCGGCCGCAAGATCGCGCAGCTGGGCGGCCGTGTGGCGCGATCGAAACGCGCCAATCTCGCTATCCACAATCCAGTGCCCGAGATGGACTGAATACAGAAACACGCCGAGCCCAAGAACCGCGGCGGCCGCAAGACGCGCCATCCGTGCGACCGATCCGGGCGTCGGGCGCAGACGCCACGCCGCCGGCGGCTCCGCGCCAAAGCTGAACAGCAGGCCGCAGCCGATTGCGGCCAGGTTGAGAAAGATGTCCCGGACTTCGCCGTAGCGGCGCGGCACGAACCACTGCACCCACTCGTCGGCCGTTCCCACTATGAGCGCAGCCAGCGTCGGCACGACGACGAGCGACACGTCTCCGGTCGACGGAGCCGCGCGTTCCGGGCCCGGCACCGTCGCGCGATAGAAGAGGAACGTCAGCAGGCCGTATTCGACGAAGTGGAATCGCTCCACGCCCGGCAGCGCGGTCGCCCAGACGTACGCCGCGCCCGCGCCTATGGCGGCGACCAGGGCGCCAGACCGCAAAATTCTGCGATAGCGGATGCGACCGAGCGCGGCCGCGGCCGCAAGCGCGACGGCACCCAGAACGATCCCGTTGATCACCATTCCGTAGTGGCTGCCGGAGGCTCGTCGCAGGGCATCGCGCGCGTCAGCCACGAACGGCGACGTCAGGACGACGACCCCCGAGACTGCCACCGCGGCGAGCCACCGCCCGGGGACGGCGGCCCACGCCCGCTTGCCGTCGGGCGCCGGGGCGAACCTGGTGGCTTCGGACGGGGTCATCCCGGCGGCCATCTTAGTGGGCTGTCCCCGGCGGGCCAAACCGACCCGGAAAACCCGGGCTCCGCTTGTGAATCGTGCCCCCGCGACGGATAATTCGTGCGAAAGAGCCTCACTGTCCCGCCGTGCTGTCTCGATTTCGACTCTCTCCGCTGCGGTCGCAGCTGCGCGTCACCGATGAGGTCGAACGTCGCCGAATCGAGCGCGTGCTGGCGGTTGCGCGTGGGTACCTGGCGGTCCTCGCCTTCCTCGCCTACTACATGCGGCCGACCGAGCCGGCCGAATATCGCGACCTGGTCAGCACCCTGCTGGCCTTCTACGTGCTGTCGGCGATGGTCATCCTGTATTCGGTCGGTTCGGCGCCGCGGTTGACCGCGCAGTTCACGAACTTCATCCACTTCACCGACATCCTGTGGCCCGCGGCGATCACGTCGTTCACCTCCGGGCCCAACAGTCCGTTCTTCGAGGTGCTCACGGTCTTCGCGCTGCTGGCGGCCGGACACCGGTGGGGCCTGCACGAGGCGCTGGCGACGGCGCTCCTCTGCGTGCAGGTCATCCTGCTCCAAAGTTATCCCTGGGGCCTCGCGGGCTGGGGAACGGTCAACCTCGCCACGCTCATCACGCCGGCAACGTTCGTCTTCGTCACGGCGTTCCTGGTCGGGTTCCTTGCCGACGCCGAGAAGCAGCTCCGCGGCGAGGCCAACGCGCTCGCGCGGATGATGCGGTACGCGCAGAACGAGCGTGGACTGCGCACAAGCCTGCAGCTGATTCTCGGGGAGCTCCTCCGGCTGTTCGGTCCGGAGCGCGTCGAGCTGGCCGCGCGCGATTCGCTCTCGGGCGCCGTCTCGCTGTGGCGCATCGATCACAAACGCCCCGATCACGTGCAGCTCGTGCAGGAGGAATCGGCCGCCGTCGAAACGCTCCTCGACGACAAGCTGCCGACCGCCGTGTACGTGCGCATGATCGCGAGAAAAGCAGCGCCCGTCGGCTTCGTCGCGCTCGACAACGCCGGCCGCCGCATTCCGGACGCCGATGCCGAAGTCGCCGCGCGATTCGCCCGGCACGTCGGCGCGCAGTCGATCCTCTCGGTCGGGTACGCCGACCCGTCGAACATTTCGGCCCGCGTCGCCCTCGTCAACCCGGAAGTGGTCACGCCCGGCGCGGATTTGCGTTTCCTGCAGATGCTGACCCAGCAGGTCTCGCCCGGTCTGCACAACCTCTATCTGTTGACGCGACTCCGGACGCGCATCGGCGCCGTCGAGCGGTCGCGTGTCGCGCGCGAGTTGCACGACGGCGTCATCCAGACCGTCATCGGACTCGAGATGGAGATCGAGGCCATGCGCCGGAAAGTGTCGAGCGACGATCCGGTGGCCGGCCGACTGAAGCACGTCCAGGAGCTGCTGCACGAAGAAGCCGTCACGCTCCGTGAGCTCATGCAGCAAATGAAGCCGCTCGACCTGCGGAACAGCGACTTCGTCGCCTTCGTCGCGACCACCGTGGACCGGTTCGGCCGCGACAGCGGGATCTCCTCCAGCTTCGCCTCGGGACTCGACGAGCTGGCGCTGCCGCCGCGCGTGGGCCGCGAGCTCGGGCGCATCGTCCAGGAAGCGCTCGTCAACATCCGCCGCCACAGCGCCGCCCGCAACGTCGTCGTCAGGCTGCGGATCCATGGCGGCGACCTGATCCTGCTGATCGACGACGATGGCAAAGGGTTCGGTTTTACGGGCCGGCTCGAGGGATCGGAGCTCGATCGGAGCTCCCGGGGGCCCCTGACCATCAAAGAACGGGCGCGTGCATTGGGCGCCGCGGTCGCCGTAGAATCCCTCCCTGACCTCGGCAGCCGGGTCGAAATCAGGCTGCCGCTCAATCGGGCAGGCATTGCGCCTGTGGATCAGTCCGACGAGGCCGTACTCAATCTTCCATGACGACACCCGCGCCGATCGCTATCGTGATTGCCGATGACCATCCCATTTTTCGTGACGGCCTGCTGCGACTGCTGGAGGCGGAGTCCGATTTTCGCGTCGTCGGGTCGGCCACCGATGGCTATGAAGCGGTGACGCTGGTCCGCTCCCTGAAGCCGGACATCCTGCTGCTCGACCTGGCGATGCCGCGGCAGCCGGGCCTCGAGGTGCTGCGCGAGCTGGCCGACGAGCCCGGCGCCGTACGGACGATTCTCCTGACCGCCGCCATCGAAGACGCGCAGAAAGTCGCGGCGCTGCTCCTCGGCGCGCGCGGCGTGGTCCTGAAAGAAGCCGCGAGCAGCATCCTGCTCGAGTGCATCCGCCGCGTCATGGCGGGCGACTACTGGGTCGATCGCGAGCCGGTCGCGAGCCTGGCCGACGGCCTCCGCCTCGCGCGCACGGACCGCGACGAACGACCGCGCTTCGGCCTCACCCGCCGGCAGATCGAGATCGTCAAGGCCATCGCCGGCGGCGCGACGAACCGCGACATCGCCGCGCGCCTCGGCATCCGCGAGGACACCGTCAAGCAGCACCTCACCAGCATCTTCGAAAAGTGCGGCGTGTCGAACCGGCTGGAGCTGGCCCTGTTCGCCCTTCAGCACCAGTTGGTGGAAAAAGACTAGACCTCGGGTTTCTTTTCGTTTGGCCGTTCCAGAAAAGAAACCCGAGGTCTTTTCTTGGCGAAGGTGACGCTTATCTGCGTCACGTCACTAGGGCCCTGACGCTGGCCATCAGCACGAGGACCGCGCCGAACGTGCAGATGATCGTCGCGCCTGTGGGCAAATCGAAGACCACGGAGAAATACATCCCCAGCATCGACACGACGAAGCCCATCGCCCAGCCGATGGCCAGACGCGGGCCGACCCGATCCGAAAACAGAATTCCCGCAATGGACGGGACGATCAGGTAACAGAACACGAGCAGCACGCCGGCGATCGCGACCGATCGCGTGACGACGAACCCGAACGACGCGTAGAACAGAAAGTCCCAGAGGCGGATCGAGATGCCTTGCGCGGCGGCGCCTTTCGGATCGACCGAAATCTGAAGAAACCTGCGCCTGAAGACGTAGTGGAACAGGCCGATCGCGACGTAGAGCGCCGCGGTCGTCCAGACTTCCGGCCACTGCACGGACAGGATGTTGCCGACGAGCATGTCCTTGAGATGTTCGCTCTCGCCCGGCGCCTTGCTCATCACGACGATCACGGCCGCCGACGCGACGGCGTACGAGACGCCGATGATCGCTTCCTGCGGCACGTTGGCCTCATGTCCGCGAATCATCGAAAAAATCAGCGCGCCGATGATCGTGAACCCCAGGCTCATCCAGTACACGCTGGGACTATGCGGATCGCCGCCCAGCGCCGGGACGGTTACGGCGATGGTCGCGCCGAGCGACGCAATCTGGGCGAGCGACAGGTCGACGAAGATGACGCCGCGCTCGACCACGTGCAGGCCGAGGTACGCGTGAATGCCGGCGATGATGAGGCTCGCCGCGATCGGCGCGGCGAGGAACTGGAGGATGGCAGGGTCCAACAGGATGGCCTACTTTCCCGTGATCTGCTTCAGGGCGGACGCGAGCTGATTGACGTCGTATTCGAAGAGCTGGATGTAGTCCGTCGCTTCTTTCACACCCCCGACCGACGGCGCGAGGACGAGCACCCGGCCGCCGACCTGGCTGGCGATCGCCTGCGGCGTCTTCAGGCTCCAGTACGGCTCGACAACGATGAGCTTGACGTTGCGGCGCTTCATCTCGCCGATGAGGTCGATGATGTGCGCCGGCGGCGCGGGAATCCCGGGCTTCGGCTCGACGTAGCCGATGACCTGGAACCCGAAGCGTTCCATGAAATTCGGCCACGAACGATGGTAGGTCACGATTTCCGTGCCCTTGTACGGCGCCATGGTCGCGTTCCACCGCTGTTCGGCGGCGGCGAGCCGCTTGTCGAAGTCGGCGTACCGCTGATCGAAATACGCCTTGTCGGCGGGCGCGAGCTGCGTCAGCTTGCCCCGAATCGCCTCCGCGATGCGCCGGCCGTTGCCCGGGTCGAGCCAGTAGTGCGGATTGCCCTGCGGATGGACGTCGCCCATCGCGCGTGTGATCTGGCCGGTCGGGATCTCGAGAATCCGGACGTTCTGCGACGCATCCAGGTAGCCCGGAGCGCCGGGCTGGATCTTCGAGTTCCGGCTGCTCGTCACGAGCGCCGGCAGCCACCCGATTTCGAGCTCGCGGCCGACCGCGATCAGCACGTCCGCGCGGCTGACCTCGAGAATGAAGCTCGGCTTCGGGTCCACCTGGTGAGGATCCTGGTACCCCTTGGCGAGCGCGACGACGTTCACGCGATCGCCGCCGACTTCACGCGCGAGTGACGCGAGATCCTCCGTGGTGGTCACCACCCTCAGCGTGGCCGCCGCGCCGCGTCCGGCCGTCGAGCCGGCGAATGCCAGGGCGAGCGTCAACACCGGCAGCGCCAAGCGACACATGCGACCTCGATCAAATCTCTGCTTCATGTCCTTCAGTCCCTTCATCCCTTCATGTCTTTCTTCTTCATGCCCTTCAAGCCCTTCAGATCTTCTAAAAACTGTGCGCGCCGTGCGCGCCGATCGAAAAATTGAGCTGGAACAGGAATTCGTTGCCGCTGATCCCTTCTGCAAAATTCGTGCGCCGGTATTGCCCCCGAACCTGGCTGAATTCGGTCGGCCAGAAGGTCAGGAAAAGGGACGCGCCGGTGTCGGTCAGTGAGCTCTCGAGCGCGCGGCCGGACCGATCCGCGCGGGCGCCCACGTACCAGCGGCGGGCGAACTGATACTCCCCCAGCGCATAGAAGCCGAACGCGTTCGCGCGGGCATCGTCGGGCAGGTCCTGCCGGCTCCAGATGAGCTCCGTGCGCAGATTCAGCCGCCGGTAAATCGCCCGGCGGAGCGGACGATACCTGAAGGTGGCATCGATGCCGAACAGACGCTTGTCGAGGACGCCGGGCTCGACGCCTTCCTGGAAGCACATCCAACCCGACGTCCGTCGGGCCGAATGCCACCGACGCGCCGATGTCGATGTTGGAGTCCTCCGTGATATCCCGGTAGGCGCGCAGCCGGCCGACGTACGCCAGGCGCGATCGCTCGGAGCTCTGGAAGACCTCGGAGTCGCCGCGATACACCTCGCCCGTCGCTTCGAGGAAGAGGACCGGGTTGTGGAGGAGGTACGCGAGCGACAGGCCGGCGTCGGACAAACCCTCTTCGCCGCCGACGAGATTGCCCGTCACGAGCGGACGATCGGCGGTCGGCATCAGGTGCGTGTGGAGCGTGTTCACTTTCCCGAACTGCGCACGGAGCTTGCCGGCCTTGAGCAGCAGGTTCTTCGGCAGCGCCGTGAAGGTGATGAACCCTTCTTCGACTTCGAGACCTTCGGGGCTCGCGGCCAGGAAGAAATCCGCGCGCGCGTACGGATCGACGACCGCCTGGAAGGCGGCCTCGACTTCGGTCAGCTCCATCGACGGCTGATCGCTGAGAGGGTTCTTGCCGGCCACGCCGACGAAGTTGCCGATCACGGAGATGTCCGGATTGAACACCTTGGACGAGAGACCCGTCGGCGGCTGCGCCGGCGTCGGCGGTGGCTGATCGGGAGGCGGCTGTGTCGGCGGCGGAACCTGAGCGGGTGGCGGCAGCTGAAGAATCTTCAAGCTCCGGGCCTTCGCGGTGTCCGGATTTTCAGCATCCGAGCTTTCCGGCTTCCCGGCTTCCAGATTTCCGAGCTTCGCTTCAAGCGCCTGCAGCCGCCGGTGGTACTCGACTCGAAGCTGCTCGAGCTCCGCTCGCAAGCGGTCGATCTCGGTTCGGACTCCAGGCCCGGGTGCCAAGGTAGTCGTCCGCGCGACGGTGGTCGCCGTCGCCACGGGCGCAGCAGATTGGCCGAACGCCAAACCGGCACTCGCGAGCACGCCGACGACGACGGCAGCAAGAATCTCCGAGACCCGATCCCGCCTCATGACATCCTCCTCCGCGTCCGCGAGGGCGCGGTCGAATGGGTCAGAAAAACCTCAGGGTGTACGTGACCTTCACGCCGCGTCCCATCTCCGGCGCGAGCTCCTTCAGAAACGACGTGTGCAGCCGGTACATCTTGTTCGTCAGGTTGTACGCCTGGGCGGCGATGAGGTGTGAGCCGTGCGATCCGAGCCGCAGCCAAGTCGCGCCGATGTTGAACGTCGCCCATCCGTCGGTCTCGCTCTCGTCGCGGAAGACCTTCGTCTGATCGCTCGAGAACACCACCTCGGGGCTGATGGAGAAGGCGCCGAATTTCGCCTCGAGCTCCACGCGTCCATGGAACGGCGGAATCCTGGGCAATGACTCGTCGGTGTCCGTCAACTGCGCCCGCACGTACCCCAGCGAGGCGTGCAGCTCCGCCCGCGAACCGAGATGCACGTGCGCCGCGCCGTCGACGCCGGTGAAGCGGCTGTCACCTTGAACGAAGTTCGCGACCCGCAGACCGTCTTCGATTTCGTCGGTGATGTCGAGAAACACGAAGTTGGAGATGTTGTAGACGAAGAAATTGACCTCGCCATGGGCCTTCGTGCCCCGGCCTCGCAAGCTCAGGTCGAGACCAATCGATCGTTCGATTTCCAAATCGGGATTGCCTACTTCGAAGGCGAGGTTGCCTGGGTGCGGCCCGAAGTTGAACAGCTCCTCCAGCGCCGGCGCGCGTGACGCGCCGGTGAAATTGACGACGAAGGCCGCGTTCGCGCCCATGTCCGCATGCCAGCCGGCGGAACCTGATGCCGCCGTGAAGTCGCGATCAACGCGGCCGTCTTCGAAGTCGGCCTCGTACGCGTTGCGCTCGAGGCGTCCACCGAACTGGAGCCGATGACGTCCCACGCCCACTTCCTCGTACACGAACGCGGAGATCGCGTTCTGGGTCGTGGCCGGAGCCAAGGCTTCGGCGCCAATTGCGTCGTAGTCGCGCGTCAAGAACTCGACGCCGAGCCGGCCGTTCCAGCGGCCACCGGGCCGCTGCTCGACCTCCGCCCGAAGCGTGAAAATCTTGTTGTTGAAGCGCGTGCCGAGCGTCTCTTCGGCGTCTTCAATCTCGAGCTCGTCGTGTTGATAGTCAAGGTAGCTGGCCGTCAGCCGAAACGCGTCCGCGAAGGCTCCGGAGAGATTTCGCATCCCGGTATCGAGGCGGACGCTCTGGCGCTTCACCTCGAGGTCGATCTGGGCGTCTTCTTCGCCTTCCAGCAGCCCGGCGAAGGGGATGCCGTACCGATTCCGCTCCACGTTCGCCGACGCGCCAAAATACGCGCGAGTTCCCGTCCAGCCCGCTCCGCCTTCGCCGGTGAACAGCCGCGTGGAGGAATTTGGAATCGTCTCGTCCGGCGTCTCGTAGTCGTCCGTCCGGCGGCCCGTGAAGCTGCCGTGAGCCGTCCAGGAGCCGCGCCCGTGCTGCACGTTGCCAGCAAACCCGGCCTGCTCGTTGGCGCTCCCGGCATCGAAGCTCACACCGCCCAGCGTGCCGCTGAACGGCGATGATCGAAACGCATCCTGGGGCGTGATGGCGTTGACGACGCCGCCAAGGGCGTTGCTGCCATAGAGCAGTGTCGCCGGTCCCTTCACGACTTCGAGGCGTGCTAAACCCGCCGGATCGATCGACACGCCGTGGTCGCCGGACTGGCTGGACAAGTCACCCGTTCGCACGCCGTCCTGCATGATGAGAACGCGATCCCCGTCGAATCCCCGGATGATCGGCCTGCTCGTCCCTGGACCAAACGTACGTTTGGCCATGCCCGGCTCATCCTGAAGCGCGTCGGCAATCGTCGCGCCGAGTTTCTTGGCGAGGGCGGTTGAGTCGAGGGTTGTCACGGCATTGAAGGCTTCATAGGTCGTGGCCGCCCCTGCGGCGGTTCCCGTGACCGTCACTTCCTCGTGGATGCCGACCGAAAGCTTGAAGTCCACCGTAGCGGTCTGTCCAGCGGCGACGGTCGCCGTCTGACGCGCCGTCGACAGTTGCGCGCGTTGAGCCAGCACGACGTACGTGCCGACCGGCACACCAGAGATTTCGAACTTGCCGTCGTCCGAGGTGGTGGTCTGTCGTCTGGCGGCAACGAGAATGACGGTGGCGCCATGGACTGGATCACCGTTCTCAAATGTCACTCGACCGGCAATCGTGCCCGTGGCGGGCTGGGCATGGACGGGTGCGGCACCAAGGCCGACGCTGCAAACAAGAACGAAGCCGAACGTCCTGCGCATGAACGAGAGACGCTGCATAAATCGCCCTTCCTCTCTCTGTCCCGAACCGGAACCGAACGAGAACCTCACCCGCGATCACGCAAGGGCGGAACCGCTGGGGTGTGTGAACGACACGGACCGTTGAACGGTCCGCCGGACACGATGCGTTCAGAGTCGGAAACTCAGCTGACGAGAGCCGAGGGCGGAGCGCGCGGAGAGGAGAGATCGCGATGGGTCGACGGGAGATCGCTCTGACCGGCGGGTCGATCGACGGTGATTTGCCGCGCGTACTCAACGGTGCGAGCGACGGAGTGCAGAGCGCCGCGGACCGCGCGCTGCAGATGACAGATCCCGCAATGTCCTTCGTCGGTGCCTCTGACGTCCTTGTCGAGGTGCGCCCCGGATTGGCTGTTCGACCAGAGCGGCTGCTTGCAGGCGGGATCGTCCAACCCCATGCCGTGCCCGGCGCCAAATACGGGCAGCGCCAGTCCGGCCAGCCACACGAAAAGCATCAGCTGAGCGGCCGACCGGGTCAGTCGACGGCTGGACATGTCAGGTTTACTCTAGCAGGTTGGCGAAAAAGCCAGCAACCAGCCCATGGCCAGCTGCCCCCACTCGCCCCCAGGGCCGTACGCGTGTGCGGTCGGCCGCTGCGCTCGCTGACGATTACTTGCGGTCGCGGGCGACGGTCCAGCTCTTTGGGCCAGTTGGCGCCGCGGTCGTGCCGATCATGCGGTCGCCGTCGACTCGAGCGGTATACGAAACGCCACCTGCCGAGAACGTGAGCTGGTCGCCGCGAAGACCTCCGCTTTCGATCGTCGTGGTCGCGCCAGCGGCCGTGACGGTTCCCAACACCTTCTGATACGCCTGAGACAGGTCGAGCTGAATGCCCTCGCCGCGCCAGGTCCCGGCGACCTTCGCCGGCACGATGTGCAGCAGGACGTCGCACCAGCTCGCACACTCGCCCCCCACGTACACCCGCTCATCGGGCTCCCAGCCGGCGATCCTGAACGTGTTGAGCACGAGCCGCGTGCCGGGCTTGAGCGCGAGAATCTTGTCCTGCAGCTTCTCGAGGTTCGTGGGCAGCAGGAACAGCGCGAGCACGGTTGCGTCCGGAAACTCCGCCTGGTACATGTCGCCCTGAACGAAGGACGCCTTGTCGGCGACGCCGGCCTCCTTCGCCAGTTTGCGGGACAGCTCCACCAGCTCAGCGTTGTATTCGAACCCGATCGCCTTCGCACCGCGTTTGGCCGCGGCGATCACGGTGCGGCCATCGCCCGATCCCAGGTCGACCACGACGTCATTCGCGGTGACTTTCGCGACGTCGAGCATCTTCTCGAGGACGGCTGGATGGGTCGGCACCCAGACGGCGTCCTTGCCCGGCATGCCGACCTTCGGCTCGTATGGCGGCGGTTGTTGTGCGGATTGAGCCGGTTGCTGCCAAGCAGAGAGCGACGGCGCAACGAAACACAGCGCCAAAGCGGCGCCGAGGCCCGGAATGAATCGAGCTCGTGTGAACATGGCACGTTCTCCGTGTCATTGAAGTATGACACGCGGCTCTAACCAAAGACGCAGACGGCTATTTCTGGAGGATGGGGTGGCCAGACGTTCAGTCGGCTCCGCCTCCGCCTCCACCTCCACCTCCGTCCCCACCGCCAGCGCATCCCGCATCTGAGGGACTGCAGTCGCTGCCGGTGCTGCCGCCACCGTCACTGAAGATGACCGGGGTCCAACCCATGTCCTGATAATTTGATCCGCCTCCGGCGGCCTTCGATCGAGCTCTGAGACGGCCGACAAGCACGATGCTGCCCAGAAGCGCTGCCGCCACGACGAAGACCATCACGAGCACGATTGTCGCTGCCATGCCGGCAGGATCGCGCAGGGATGTTTCGGGTCCGTTAAGGGCGTTTTCCTGCGACCAGTCGCATCCACAGGCTGTCGCCCCGGGTGTAATCTCCGCGTGACATGACCTGCATCGCGCTGCTTCGCGGCATCAACGTCGGTGGCAGCCACCTGCTCCCGATGAAGGCACTCAAAGTGCTGTTCGAGCAGAACGGCTGCCGCGACGTTCAGACCTACATTCAGAGCGGCAACGTCGTGTTTCGCAGTCCGAAGGCTGACGCCGCGCGCCTGGCAAAGCGGCTCGCGGCCGCCGTGTCAAAGAGTCACGGCTTCGAACCGCGCATCCTCGTGCTGTCGGATGCCGAGCTGGCGGATGCAGCCGCACGCAATCCGTTCCCCCAAGCGAGCGAGCATCCGAAGAGTCTGCACCTCTTCTTTCTCGCCGAGCCGCCGAAGAGACCGGACCTGCAGGCCTGCGAGGCGATCAAGGCCAGGACCGAGCGGTTCGCGCTCGACGGCAACGTGTTCTATCTCTATACGCCGGACGGATTCGGCATCTCCAAGCTCGCGGCGCGCGCGGAGCGGCTCCTCGGCGTCGCGGCCACCGCCCGCAACTGGCGCACGGTGCAGACGCTGGTCGAAATGGCGAAGGGCGCCCCGCGAGATCCTTCGTAGGGGCCGGCTTCCGCCTTCGCTGACGCTATGGCGGACAGGTCAGCCGGTCTGAAGCCGGCTCCTACGTCGATTCTGCAACACGAGAATCCCCGCCGGCCGACATCTCGATCCAGTCCAATTCCTCTTCCATCTGATGAAAGGCGTCATCGCCGATCTCTTCACTGGCGCGCATGGCGAGAACGGCCTGGCGTGCTGCGTGAAGGGCTCGGCGGTGTATGTCGTGGTGGGCAGATTGTCGGGCTTCACCTTCGTCAGGAGTGGCATCGACCGGTCCCAGATGCGCGATGAACTCCTGCCGGACCGCCTCTGTGACCGGCGATTCTTGCCGCTCGAGCTCCGCCAGCCCGGCGCGCAAGGCGCGTTCACGCGCCGCCGCGACTTCCTGCCCGACCGGGTCATCGTCACGCAGATCGAGCGCGCGCAACAACGGCCCCAGCGTCAGTCCCTGGATCGCGAGCGTGCCGAGCACGACAAAAAATGCGGTCAGCACGATCAACTCACGAAACGGAAAACCCGCCGGCAACGCCAGTGCTGCCGCAAGCGAGACGATGCCGCGCATGCCGGACCACGAGATGACCAACCCGCTGGCAATCGAAGGACGCAGCATGGGGCGTGGTGGATGAAAGCCGATCCGGCGGTAACGCCATCTGATGACGGCATTGAAGAACATGTGCCAGACGATCCTGACGACGATCACGGTCACGAGGACGGCACCGGCGACGGCAAAGTATTGCCCGCGGGCGGCTGGCTCGAGGCCTTCCAGAATCGGCCGGATCTGCAGGCCGATGAAGATGAAGGCCAGCACATTCAACATGAAGACCACCGTTTCCCACACGGCGTACGACGGGATGCGGATCCGCGCGGGGATCCGCTCGGGCGCCGTCCGTGCCACGGTAATGGCGAAGCACACCATGGTGAGCACACCGGACAGTCCAATCCGGTCCGCCAGGATCCAGACCCCGAACGTGGTGAGGAACTGAAGAATGATGGCCGTCGGCACGTCGCGCACGCGTTCAATCAACCGGAGGAAGAGCCAGCCGAGGGCCGGGCCGACCACCACGCTGCCAGCGACAGCGAGCAGGAACGTTGGCGCAACCGCCCCGATGGAAAAGCCCCCGGCCGCGACGGCACCGACGGCGAGACGGTAGATCAGCAACGCGCTGGCGTCATTGAGCAGGCTCTCGCCTTCGAGGATGGTCAGAAGGCGATGCGGTGGTCTCAGCGGTCGGAGCACCGCCGTTGCCGCCGCGGCATCGGGCGGGGCGACCACGGCACCGAGCACAATCGCCGGAGCCCAGGACAGGCCGGGCATCAGCGCGCGCGCGACGACGGCCACGGCGATCGTCGTGAGACCCACCGCGACAACGACCAGACTCGTGAGCGGTGCCCAGTTGTCCCTGAGGTCGCGCGGTGATGCGTCGTACGCCGCGTCGAGCAGGATGGGTGCCACGAAGAGCGCCAGGGCAAGCTCAGGCGGCACGGTGAACGACGGCGCGCCCGGCACAAACGCCAGAATCGCGCCGCCCAGCGCGAGAAACGCGCCGGATACGGTGCACCCACGCGGCGCGCCGCCGCGGCCAGGACAACCGCGGCCAGGACCAGACCAATGAGGACTTCGAGCTCTCGCATGAGGGGCCGTCGCCGAACGGCTACTGCCAGCTGCCGTACATAGGGTTCGGAATCATGAAGTAGCGCACGCCGAACGGCGCGAGCGCGGTCTCGCCCTGTTGCCGCGCCCCCTGTGTGAGCGACGGAAAGTCGTGGATGTTGTCGCCGATGAACGCGACGACAGCGAGCGGCGCTGGACCTGCTGCGGTCTGGCCGGAGGCGACCGCGGCGAACCGCGGGTTCTTGTCGGAGGGGCCGCCGTCGGGTCTGCACAACATCGCGTCGAAGACGAGCCCGCCGGCCCGGAAAACCGCTTGTGTGTCGTCACACTCCGATTGCAGCCGGTTGGTCACGATCGCGATGCGGCCACCGAGCGCGCGCACGCGGGCCAGGAATTCCGAGGCGCCTGGCAGCGGCGTCGCTTCACGGCGCCGCACCCACACATTCCAGCTCTCTGGGGAAAAGGCTGCGCCGATTCTGGCTCGTTCGATCTGGTACGTCAGGTTGCTGATCACGGTCTCATCCGCGTCGAGGATGACCGCCCATGTCCGGCCGCCGGACGTACTCGCGTGCCGTTCGATCGCCGAGGCCGCCACGCGGTAGGTCTGCAGGACAGAGGCGTGGTACTCGGCCGAACGCTGGACCCATTTGAGGCTGTCCGGGAGCGCCTCCGCTGAAGGCTGGACCGGCGTCGTCGGTGATGCCGGTGTCGCAGGCGGGGTCGCGGGCGGCGCCGCGCCAGGCGTGGCCGCTGTCCGGTTGGTCGCGCAGCCGGAAGGGATCGCACATATCAGGACGACGGCGAGCGCTCGCCATGAATAGGGCTGCCGCGAACGGGGCACGGAGACCGTCACGATCATCGGAACCTCGGGGACGGGTTAGTTTTCCACAGATCCGGCGAGGTCCGGGACAGGTGAGACCAGGTCTCGGATGATCCAACCTGGTCTCACCTGTCCCCGCTCCGCCGGAATCTGTGGAAAACTAACCCGTCCCCATTCATCATGGCCGTTGTGCTCGATCGGCCGCGTGTCTCTTCACGTCACGACCGCGCCGCGCTGCAGCGGCTCGCCGACCAGGCGTTCAGCCGCGCCGCGGGCGCGCCGCTCGTCGCCGGCAATCGCGTGCGGGTCCTGCGCGACGCCGCCGAAAACTATCCCGCCTGGGCGCAAGCCATCGAGCAGGCTCGATCGACGATTCACGTCGAAATGTACATCATCCATTCCGACCGTGTCGGCCGCTGGTTCGTCGATCTGCTCGCGCGCAAGGCGCGTGAGGGCGTCAAGGTCCGGCTCGTGTACGACTGGTTCGGCTGCGGGCTGGCGCCCATCCGCAGAACCTTCCACCCGCTCCACAAGGCAGGCGGCGAAATCCTCGCTTTCAATCCGCCGCACCTCGCGACCGCGCTCGGATGGGTGCGCCGCAATCATCGCAAGCTCATCACGGTGGACGGCCGCGTGGCGTTCGTGTCGGGCCTCTGCCTCGGCCGGATGTGGGCGGGGGATCCGGAGAAGCATCGCGACCCCTGGCGGGACACGGGCGTCGAGATCATCGGTCCCGCGACCGCGCACGCCGAACGATCGTTCGCGACGTCGTGGCGATTCGCCGGCGGCACCATTGACGACCAGGATGTCCCGAGCGACGAAGACATCGCCCCCGCCGGTCCGGTCAATCTTCGACTGATCCCCTCGATGCCGTTTGTCGCGACGATGTTCCGGGTGGATCTGCTCGTCGCGGCAATGGCACGGCGGACGCTCTGGATCGCCGACGCGTATTTTCTGGGCCACGGTCCGTTCGTGGACGCGCTGCAACAGGCGGCTCGCGGCGGCGTCGACGTCCGGCTCCTGCTGCCGCAGGGCAGCGACGTCGGCTGGACCGTTCCACTGTCGCGCACGCTTTACCGCACGCTGCTCGAATCGGGCGTCCGCATCTTCGAGTGGAACGGATCGATGATGCACGCCAAGACGGCGGTCGCCGACTCGCGCTGGGCACGCATCGGATCGACGAACCTCAACATCAACAGCTGGCTCGGCAACTGGGAACTCGACGTCGCCATCGAAGACGCCGAGATCGCACGGACGATGGAGGCGCACTACGAAGAGGACCTTGCCCGATCGACTGAGATTCTGCTGGACCATCCACCGCTGCTGGCCCGGCGGCGCCGATCGTCGCGCGAGCGGGCGACGCGATCGGCGCGCCGCGCGCTCCGCACGGTGACCGGCATCGGCCATAGCATTGGCGCCGCGGTCACGGGCAACCGCCAATTGGAATCGTGGGAGTCCACGCCTGTCCTGACACTCGGCATCCTGGCCACGATCGTCGCGGCGTTAGGGTACTGGCAGCCCAGAATCCTCTCGTGGCCCGTCGTGTTCCTCTGCGCCTGGATCGCGCTGAGCTTCATCACCGAAGCCGTCACCCTCTGGTGGTCCGGTAGAGACAGGCGTGAATAAGCAGGCGGCCATCGCGGCAGTGAAGCGGCTCGGAGGCCCCGATCCGCGCACCGATCAGGATCTCGTCGCGGTCGAGTCGCCGCTGACCGTGACGGTCTCACACCCTCATGCGACGGCGACCCGGTCGCTGGGCGTGCTGATGCGAACGCCCGGTGACGATGACGTGCTCGTGCTGGGACTGCTTCACGCGGAAGGTGTCATCCGTGGGCTGGGCGACGTCGCCTCGGTCGAGCCGCACGCCGTCGTGGACGAGTCCGGCGAGACCGGCGACGCGGTGCACGTCGCGCTCACCTCCAGCGTTGACGTCGGCGTGTTACCGGGCGAACGCCCGCTCGTCACGACCAGCGCGTGCGGGCTGTGCGGGCGGCTGTCAGTCCGGGCGCTCGATCGGAGCGGGACTGCGGCAGAGGCGACGCGTTTCTCGGTGGAGATGCTGGCGGCGTTGCCCGATCAGCTCCGGTCGGGCCAGGCGGTGTTCGCCGAGACCGGCGGCCTGCACGCCGCGGCGCTGTTCAGCCCGGCGGGAGAACGGATGGCGATCGCCGAAGACGTCGGGCGTCACAATGCCGTGGACAAAGTCGTCGGCGCGCTGTTGCGGGACGGGCGGCTTCCGGCGACAGGCGGGGTGCTCGTCGTGAGCGGACGCGTCGCGTTCGAGATCGTGCAGAAAGCCGCCATGGCTGGCGCCTCGGCGCTGGTCGCGGTCGGCGCGCCATCGAGCCTCGCGATCGACGCCGCACGCACCGCGGGCCTCACGCTCGTCGGATTTGCGCGCGACGGCTGTTTCAATGTCTATGCGGGGGCCGACCGGATCATTTCTTGAGGGACAGCAAGTACGCGACGATGGCGTTCAGGTCCGCATCGTTGAAATCGTACTTGCGCGTGGACATCTTGATGGCCGGCGCCTTCGGCAGCGCGTCTTCCATCTGCGCGGTCTTGGTGAGCCACTTCTTGATCTCGTCGGCGGAGAGCCGGGACCCGACGCCGTCGAGCGGAGCCATCCGATTGCCCCGTCCGTTGATCATGTGGCACTTGGCGCATCCCTCGGATTCGTAAATCTTCCGGCCCGCGTCGATCTGCCGGGGATTCTGCGCACTGAGCCACCCGCCCATTCCGAACAGCGCACCGGCCGCGACCAGCAGAAATCGCCGCATGTCGATGGGTTGGCGTCCTTTGGCCGGACATTAACACGAACCTGCGTTAAACTTTCCCGACCTTATGACTGCATGGTTTACGCGTTCCCCCGACAACACGCACGAGCCGGGTCGCCTAGGCCCGCTCGAATGGCGGGTGCTCGAAGCGCTGTGGTCGCGGACGGGCCACGCGTCGGTGCGTGATCTGCAACCGGATTTCCCGGAGATTGCCTACACGACTCTGATGACGACGCTCGACCGGCTCCACCGGAAGGGCGTGCTGCGGCGCGAAAAAAGTGGCCGCGCGTTTCTCTATCAGCCCCGTCTGACCCGTGCCGAGTTCGAATCGGCGCGCGCCACGGCCGCCGTGCGCACGGCGCTCGAGGGCGACGGCGCCTCGGTGGGTCTCCTTCTGTCGTTCCTGGTCCAGGCCGTGAGCGATCGCGACCACGAGCTGCTCGACGACCTCGAAGCGCTCGTTCGGGCTCGCCGCGCGGAGATCGAAAATAAACGATGATGACCTTCGAGATGCGCTTCGTAGTGGTCGCGCTCGGCGCGTTCGCGGCAAGCGGCATGGTCGGCGCGCTGGCGGCCTGGGTGTGGGCGAGCCGGCGGCGGCCCGCGGCACTGGCCGATTCGACGCTGTTGTTCCTGCGACTGGTGCCGAGTCTGGCCGCCGCGACCGGAATGGTGCTGGCGGTGCTCGCCTTCGTGCTGTTCGAACAGCGCGGCGCCGAGCACATCGGCGTCGTGATTCGCGCGCTGGCCATCCTGGCGGTCACCTTGTTCCTGAGCGCAGGCTGGCGCGCCTGGGGACTTCACCGGCGGACGCGCGCAACGTTGACGCAGTGGATGAGGACGGCCGAGCCGGTCGCGATGCCCGACGTGAACGTGCCGGTCTTCGCCATTACCTCCGAATTCCCGATCGTGGCGGTCGTCGGCCTCTTCCGGCAGCGGATCATCATCGCGCGATCGGTTCTCGAGCGATGCGCGCCCGAAGAGCTCCGCGCGATTCTCGCGCACGAGTACACGCACATCGTGCGCCACGACAACCTTCGCCGCGTGCTCTTCACGGCCGCGCCCGACCTCCTCTCATGGCTGCCGGTCTCCGATCGGCTGCTCGCGGCGTGGCACGAGCGGTGCGAAGAGGCGGCCGACAACGGCGCGAACAGCCTTGGCGAACGCGGACGGATCCTGCTCGCCCAGGCGCTCATCCGCGTCGCGCGGCTCGCGCCGGCCGCGCCGGCCGTTCAGGATCTCCCCGCGAGCGCGCTCTATCGCGGCGAGGATCTCAACCGCCGGATTCACCGCCTGCTGGCGCCGCCAGCGGCGGTCGCCACGCCCGATCGGCTGCTCGGCTACACGATCGCGTTCGGCATCGGCCTCTCGATCATCGCGCTGAAACCCATCCACGACGTGGTTGAAGTGGCGGTGAAGTGGCTCCCCTGAGGGCTTGGGAACGGGACCGTCCGGGCCCTCACCACTGCCTCAGATCACCCCGTCGCCAGATTCATGTTTTTCAAGAGGTCTTCACCACCAGCCGCCGATGCGGCCTGGTGGCGTGACGCCGAGGCTGCGGCCACGAACCCGTCCGCCGAGACGATCGCCCGGCTCCGCCGCGAGATGAGCGCCGCAACGTCGCCCGATGAGCGGGAACGCCGCGAAGAGTTCGTCGAAGGGCTCGATCGGGTTCTGGAGCTCTCGACGAACGGCGGCCTGCCTTCGATCGTCACGCAGCATCGCGTCATCGGCACCGACCTCTGCCATTTCGTCGCGCCGGTCAGTCTTGCCGGACAGGTCGAATCGTCGGGCAAGCTGTTCCTGACATCGCACCGCATCGTCTTCGCGGGTCACGGCGTGCAGTCGTGGCCGTGGCACCGGGTCCGGAACGTCGTCCGGCTCGGGCGCGATCTCGCGATTATCGTCGCGGGCGCCGCCGACGCGGTGCACATCCAGTGCAACTGCTACGGCGACGCCCTGACGGCGTGGCACATGGCCACCGATCTCGCCGGCCGGAAACGCTCATGACGCTCCTCCTCGGATCCGATGTGCTGTTCGACGGTGGTCTCCTGCGCGGGCGGACGATCGGCCTCGTGTGCCATCCCGCGTCGATCGACGGCCAGTTCCGGCACATCGTCGATCGCGCCGGCGAGAGCGAGGTGCGCGTCGGCGCGCTCTTCGGTCCGCAACACGGGTTCCGATCGGACTTGCAAGAGAACATGATCGAAACGCCGCACGCCGACGACGATTCGCGCCGGCTGCGCGTCTATTCGCTCTACAGCGACACGCGGGAGCCGGACGAGACGATGCTCGCCGGGCTGGATGCGCTGGTCGTCGACCTGCAGGACGTCGGCACCCGCATCTACACCTACGTCTATACGATGGCCAACTGTCTCAAGGCCGCGCGCAAGCACGGTCTTCCCATCGTGGTGTGTGACCGTCCGAACCCGATCGGCGGACAGGACGTCGAAGGTCCCGTCCTCGAAGAGGGTTTCGAGTCGTTCGTCGGGCAGTATCCGATTCCGATGCGGCACGGCATGACGATTGGCGAGCTGGCGCTGCTGTTCAACCAGCACTTCGGCATCGGGGCGAAGCTCGAGGTCGTGAAGATGCGCGGCTGGTCGCGCGATCAGCACTTCACGGACACGGGCCTGCCGTTTGTGCTGCCGTCACCGAACGTCCCGACCGTCGATACCTGCCTCGTCTTCCCCGGGGGTGTGCTCCTCGAGGGCACCAATGTCTCGGAAGGACGAGGGACGACGAAGCCCTTCGAGCTCGTCGGCGCGCCGTGGGTCGACCGGAACCCGGAACGACTCGCGGCCGGATTGAACTCGCTCAACCTCCCGGGCGTGTACTTCCGCCCGACCAACTTCGAGCCGACGTTCCACAAACATGCGAAGGTGGGCTGCGGCGGGTGCCAGATCCACGTGACGGATCGCGCGTCGTTCCGTCCGGTCGCGGCGGGAGTCGCCGTCCTCGAGGCCTTCCGGCGCGCATCGCCGGATCACTTCGAATGGCGGCCGCCCCCGTACGAATACGAATACGTGAAACCGCCGATCGACGTCCTGTACGGATCGGCGAAGCTGCGCGAAGGACTGGAAAGTGGGACCTCGGCCGAGGAGTTAAGTCGGTCGTGGGAATCAGCAGTTCGGGCGTTCCTGCCGATCAGACAGAAAGCGCTCCTCTACTAAGGCCGGCATCGGTACGACGGGACCTGAAAAGAGCATGTCGGTACGACACGCGCCCTTCAGACCCGCCGTACCGACATGCGCACTTCAGGCCCGTCGTACCGACACCCGCGCGTGAGCTCTTACGAGCGCATTCCGCCTGCGCGCGCTCGAGTGATTTGCTCTGCGTGTTTGTGCGCGTGCCCGGAGTAGATCTTCAGCCACTGTTCCACGCCATACGCGCCGTGTTCGCTGTGGGTGCCCGCGCGTGTCCAGTCGTCGGGCTGCAGGCGATCCAGGAGTTCGGCCGTGGTCTCCCGCGCGAATCGCAGCAGCTGCAGGGAAGACTCGATTGGACGATCGTAAAAGAGCCGGCGCGCGAACTCATCCTGATCGTACCCGTGGATCACGGGCGCGTCTTCGGCGATCAGCCGGCGGAGACGAATGGCCGCGGTCATTTCGCTGTCCGCGAGATGGTGCACGATCTCCCGCGCCGACCACTTGCCCGGCGCCGGTCGGGTGTCGAGCTCGCCGGGCGTGGCGCCGTCGAGGGCTCCCTGCACGATCTGGTAACCGACCCGATACTTCTGAATGAGTGCCGAGCGTTCGTCGCTTGTCATGAGGCGTGCCCTTTCGTTCGAAACAATCCCTGAAGGTATCATGCCGGAAGGAGCGTGATCACCGCGTGACGACCGCATCGCAGGAGCTCGGCGAACGATTCGAGCAGCATCTCTTCATTGCCGCGCCGCCAGAGACGGTGTTCGACTGTTTCTTCTCGGCCGAGGCGCTGCGCACCTGGTGGCAGGCCGTGGGATCGGTCACGACGCCGGTGCCGTTCGGCGTGTACGCGGTGGAGTGGGCGACGACGCCGTTCCGCGACGAATTGCTGGGTGCGCTCGGCGGCGTGTTTCACGGCACCGTCGTCGACGTCAGGCCCGGCAGTCAGTTCCTGGTGGCCGACGCGTGGTGGGTGCCGCCGAGCGGCGACCCGCTCGGCCCGATGGCGCTCCAGGTCGTGTGCCAGCCGGACGCGGGCGGCTGCGATCTCCACGTCCGTCAGGACGGCTACGAACCGTCCCCGCGCTGGCGCCGGTACTACGCCGTTGCGTCGCGCGGCTGGCAGGTCTCGCTCGCGGCGCTCAAGCGATACCTTGAAAACAGTGCGGCCCCGGCCGTCGAGCCTTAGCGGCCTGTTACAGCGTTTTCCAGTTCGGCGTCGCGTGTTCCTGCGCCCGACCTTTGCGAGCGCGACTTCTCGTACACGCGCCGCCGGGCGCGTGGCAGGCCCTTGGCCCGCCGTAGCGTCAGCGGAGGCGGCCGATCACGCTGCCTTGCGGCAAGCAGCGAGCGGGAGGGCGCAGGAACACGCGACGCCGAACTGGAAAACGGTCAGCGGCCCGATCGGAGCAAGACCTTCCCCAATCCAATCGCGAGCGGCGCGGCAAGGAAGCTCAGCAGCGCGCCCATCTTGGCCTCCTCGAGCACGGCCCCAGGTGGAAACGCGGCGGTCGTGAAGAAGAGCGCGACCGTAAATCCGATTCCCGCGGTCACGCCCATCACGACGAGCGCCGGGTAGCCGAGCCCCGCCGGCCGTCGCAGACCGACCAGTTCCCCGATCGCCGTCGCCATCGTGACGCCGATGGGCTTGCCGACCACGAGGCTGATCGCCACGGCCGCCGTGACCGCGCCAACGCTGCTGAATGGCACGCCGGCGTTGACCAGCCCGAACGTCATCAGGATCGCCTGCACCGGCATGCGCCACCACTCCTCGAACTGCTGCATGGTGGCCAATCGAATGGTGGGCCGCGATCCAAACATCTTGAGGTCTGACTGATCGTGCGGCATGAACGGCACGATCGACACGAGCGCCAGGGCGGGATGCAGGCCGCCCAGATAGAGCCCGATCCACGACAGAAGACCGGGCCCGAGCACGTACGGCCAAAAACTGTTGACCCCTGACCGGCGAAGGATCCAAGCGCCCACGAGCGAGGGCACGAGACTACCCGCAAGCCACCCGACACTGATGTCGCCCTGCGGGTAGAACACCGCAAGAACAATGAGACCGAGGACGTCGTCGGCAATGGCCAGCAGCAGCAGAAACGGAATCGCCGGGTGTCCAGGGCGGAAGATGAGACGCGCGACGAGATACGAAAACGCGATGTCGGTAGCGCACGGGATCGCCCATCCGCGCATGAGCTCGTCGGTGCGCCCGAGCGAGACGACGAACGCTGCGTAGATGGCGGCTGGAGCGGCCATCCCGCCAATCGCGCCGAGGACCGGCATCAACGCTTCTCTCGGGTTCGCGAGCGGGCCGCCGGGTAGTGTCGCCTCGTACACCTCCTTCGCGACCAGCCCGAAAAAGAACACCATCGCAACGTGGTTGATGACGAAGTGCGTCAGGTGGGTGAACCGGGTATAGCTGTCGACGTCGACGTTCGCCCAGACCAGCCCTGCCGCCGCTCCGATCAGGAGCAGGAGCGAGTTGTCCAGGATGAGCTGCAGGACGCGGGTGGCGGCTTCGAGTCGCCTCTGCATGAATCAGAGACGCTCGACACGCACGAAATTCGTCCCCTCGTGGGAAAGGACCGGCTGCATCGACACGAAGACCACGATCGCACCGACGGGGACGAGACCGCGCGCCACGAGGATCTCCCGGACATCGTCTGCGGCAAGCCGCTCGGTCGTGACAGGGGTGACGCCCCAGACGAGCGCCAGGCGCGCCGAGGTCTGGGGCGCGCTCGTGACCGCAATGATGCGTGCCGCCGGCCGCAACGCGGCGAGCATCCGGGCCGTCCGGCCGGCTCGTGTGACGGCCACAATCGCGGTGGCCTTGGCGCGGTGCGCGAGCGCCACGGCCGCCTCGCAGAGCGCGCGGCCATGGTCCTCCTTCGTGGTGACCGCCGTCCGAATGTCGGGACCCGATACCCGGGCGTCGTCGGCGAGCGCGCCGCCCCCTGGGCCCTCGCCGAGCGCCCGTTCGGCCTCGCGAATGATGGCGTCGAGGGTCGCCACGGCGCGAACCGGGTATTTTCCGATCGCGGTTTCTCCGGCCAGCATGATGGCGTGGGCCCCTTCATCCACGGCATGCGCCGCGTCGGTGACTTCGGCACGGGTGGGCCTCGGCTCCTCGCGCATCGACTCGAGTACCTGCGTTGCGACGATGACGGGCGCACCGCGACGGTGGGCCGCGAGAATGAGTCGCTTTTGTACCGCCGGCAGGGTCTCGAGCGGCAATTCGATCCCGAGATCGCCGCGGGCGATCATGATGCCATCGGCCACCTCGAGAATCTCGTCCACCTGCTCGACGGCCTGAGGCTTTTCGATCTTCGCGATGATTGGCATGTCGGGCGCGCCCGCCGATGCGGCCGCGGCTTTGGCTGCGCGGACGTCGTCGGCCGACTGCACGAAGCTCAGCGCCACGACGTCGACGCCCATCGCGATGCCCGCGCGCAGGTCCTCCACGTCCTTCGGCGTGAGCGCCGACGTCCGCAGAGCCGCGCCTGGGACGTTGATCCCCTTGTGCGACTCCAAGGTCCCGCCCGCGATGACACGAGTCGAAATCTCACCAGGCGCCACGCCGGTGATCTCGAGCTCGATCCGGCCGTCATCCAGCAGCAACCTGAGGCCCGGCCGCACGGACGTGAACAGCGCCTCAGCAAGCGCCGACACGCGGCCAGGCTGGCCGGCGAATTCGCCCTTCGCGATCACGAGCGAGTCGCCGTCGGCGAGGTGGATCGGACGTTCGACCGGCCCGATCCGAATTTTCGGTCCCGAGAGATCCTGCAGGATCGCGACGTCGCGGCCGGCGGCGGCGGCGACGGTGCGAATGCGTTTGCAGACTTCCGCGTGAGTCCCGGCGTTCCCGTGAGAGAAATTCAGCCGGAACGCGTCGGTGCCGGCCGCGAGAAGCTCGGCGATTTTTTCCTGATCGGTCGTCGCCGGACCAATCGTCGACAGAATACGCGTGCGTCGCATGAGGTCTCGAGGGAGCGTACAATCACCTGACGAGTTGCACAACTTCAGCGATGACGCGAGGTTCGGGACACGTTTGGATCATGAAAGGTCACAGCGATGAATGACGCGACACCCGGCAGGCCGGCTGGTGAGCCATCGCCGGTGGTTTCGACTGCGCCTGCAGCGGCCCCGCGCCCGACTGCCAGCGCGCCGCCGGCCAGGAACACGCTGGCCATGGTGTTGCCCGTGATCTGTCTCGTCGCGGTCAGCGTGATGTGGCTGCGGTTGGACGGACAGATCGCCCAGCTCCGCGATGGCCAGCGCCGGCTCGCCGTGGACGTCAGCTCTCTCAAACAGGCGGCTTCGATCGACGTCTCGGATGCGCCCGCACTCGGGCCCGATGGCGCGGTCGTGACCCTGGTCGAATTCTCGGACTACGAGTGCCCCTTCTGCGTCCGCCACTTCAAGCAAACGATGCCGCAGATCGAGGCGAACTTCATCCGTCCAGGCAAGATCCGGTACGTCTTTCGCGACTTTCCGATCGACGAGCTGCACCCGGAAGCGATTCGCGCCCATGAGACCGCTCGCTGTGCGCTCGAACAGGATCGGGACAAGTACTGGCAGCTGCACCGGTCGCTGTTCAGCGCCCCGGGGACGCATACGAAAGATCACCTCGAGGCGCGAGTTCGTGAAGCCGGTCTCGACGTCGCGGCGGTCCAAAGCTGTCTGGCCAGCGGCCGTGTGACGGCCGGCATCCGCCGCGGCGGCGAGCAGGCGTCTGCGCTCGGCGCGCAAGGCACACCCGCCTTTTTCGTCGGCCTGTTAGACCCCGGATCGAATCGGGTGCGTGTGCTCGAAGCGATCAAAGGTGCTCACCCGTACTCCGTGTTCGAAGACGCGATCCAGCGGGCGCTCGAGCAGGCGAAGTAGAGATATTTAGCAATTGGCCCAGGGATCTACGAGGGCTTTCGGCAGCTTGAAGGCTTCGGCAGCGGCGAGCGCATCGTTCAGCCCGTCGAGTCCGTACGTCGCGGCGCCGATGCGATGCCAGGGCACCTCGGTGCCGTACCGTTCGAGCGCCCGGAGCGCGCGGAGGAAGTGCCCGACTTCGCTGCCCCAGCATCCGCGAATGTCCAGGTGTTTCCGGTTGATGTGCTCGTGCGCGTTGATCGTGCTGTCGCCGACGTTCGTGTAGTGGCCGGCGATGACGTACGCGCCGCCGTTGCGCACGTGCCGGACGCCCTCCTCGAACGCCCGCGCGGATCCGGCGGCCTCGACCACCACGTCCGCGCCCGCGCCGCCGGTGAGCTCGCGCACCGTCTCCAGCCGATCGTCCACCGTCGTGCGATCGAGATCGATGACGTGATCGGCGCCCATCTCCCGCGCGAGCGCCAGACGATCGGCCGGCGCACCGATGACGATAATGGTGCCGGCGCCGGATCGCCGGGCAAGCGCCGCGGCGCTGAGCCCGACCGCGCCGGCGCCCTGGATGAGCACGGAATCACCGAGCGTCAGGCGTGCACGCTCGATGATGTGCACGGCCGTGAGGAGACCGCATCCGCCGCCGATGTAGGACTCGAACGTCACCGCGTCGGGCAGCCTCGCGACCACGACGCCGGGTTCGAGGTACACCATCTGCGCCCATCCGCCGAAGAGGCCGTCGGCCGCTGAATCCGTGATGCCGTACACGCGCCGCGACGGGCATCGCGTCGGCGTTCGATGGACCGTGCACGCCGGACAGCGTCCGCAGGTGCGATGAACGTCGAAGAACGCGACGCGATCGCCTTCGCGCAGCGCGGTCCCGTCGGCGGCGGCCAGCGACCCGCGGATGGCGTGCAGCGTGCCGGTCGCCACGTGGCCGGGAATGATCGGATACGGCACCCCGGAGAGCCGGCCGTGCCACAGGTGCACATCCGTCCCGCAGACCTCCGAGAGCGCCGTCCGGAGCAGCGCGCCGCCGGCCGGCAGATCCGGCTCGGGAAACTCACGGATCTCGACGGGGACACGGGGCGCGGGCATGACGGCGGCGAGAACCATGGCAACATTCTTGGCTAGATCATGACCCCATGACCATCGCCGACGCGCACGCACAACTCCGATCGGGACGCACGACCTCAGCCGAGCTCGTCGACGCCAGTTTGCTGGCGATCGAGCGCGACAGCGCCCGCCTGAACGCCTTCGTCCGGGTCTGGCCCGACACGGCGCGAGCCGCGGCGCGCGAAGCCGACGCCGAACGCGGCCGCGGTGTCGATCGGGGCCCGCTCCACGGCATTCCGATTTCGCTCAAGGACCTGATCGACGTTGCCGGTGAAGTGACGACGGCGGGATCGAAGGTGCTTCAGGACAACGTCGCCGATCGTGATGCGACGGTCGTGACCCGCCTTCGACAAGCCGGCGCGATCTTTCTCGGCAAGACGAACCTCCACGAGTTCGCGCTCGGCACGACGAGCGAAGACTCCGCCTGGGGCCCGGTCCGGCACCCGCGCGATTCGTCGCGCGTGGCCGGCGGGTCGAGCGGCGGCTCAGCGGTGGCGGTCGCGCTCGGCATGGGCCTGGCGTCGATCGGATCGGACACAGGCGGCTCGATCCGGATCCCTGCGGCCGCCTGCGGCGTCGTCGGACTCAAGCCGTCGTACGGCGACGTGCCGACCGATGGGGTGACGCCGCTCAGCGTCTCACTCGATCACCTCGGCCCGATCGCCTCGTCGGTGCAGGATGCGGCCTGGATCTGGTCGATTCTCGCCGGCCGTGATGGCTTCGCCGTTGCGGCGCCGGCGCCCGCCGCGCTCCGGTTGCGTCAACTCGTCGGCTACTTCGTCACGCCGCTCGCGCCGGAGGTGAGAAGCGCCGTGACGCGGTCGGTCGACCGGCTGCGCTCGGCCGGGGCGACCGTGACGTCGGTCGAAGTGCCGCTTGCCTCGGCGGTGCCCGAGATCTACGTCAATACCGTCTTGCCCGAGGCGGCGTTCTGGCACGCCCGCTACCTCGACAGCCGCGGCGACGACTACTCGCCGATCGTGCGCAGCCGGTTGCAGAGCGGGCGTGACATTCCGGCGGTGAAGTACTTCGAGGCCCGGGCACAACGCGAGGACCTTCGCCGCCAGGTCGATGCGGCACTCGACGGCTGCGACGCGTTGCTGCTGCCGTCGCTTCCGATCGTCGCACCGCCGCTCGGCGCCGCAGACATCGTCATCGATCCGTCGGGCGGCGGAACGACGCCCGTCCGCAGCGCCATGCTGCGGCAGACGCAGCCGTTCAACCTCACGGGACACCCGGCGATCAGCCTTCCGGTCAGCACGCCAGGCCTGCCCGTGGGTCTGCAGCTGGTCGGCCGGCTGACGGACACCGCCGGGCTCCTGAACGTGGCGGCCGCATGTGAGAGAATTCTGCAGGGTTGACAGGGTGCTGCCATGAAGAACGTGACCGCGGCCGAGGCCTACGCCCTTCAGCAGAAGGGTCACACGTACGTGGACATTCGATCGTCCGCTGAGTTCGAGAACGGCCATCCAGAGGGCGCGTTGAACGTGCCGCTGATCGAGCAGGACGCGGAGTCCGGTCAGCTCCTGCCCAATCCTGATTTCGTGCGCGTGATGCAGGCGAACTTCGCGCCCGACGCCAAGCTCCTCATCGGTTGCCAGTCCGGGGGGCGATCCGCGCGTGCGGGCCAGATTCTGACCACGTTCGGGTTCACCGACGTCTCAAACGTGACGGGCGGTTTCGGAGGCGCGCGCGATATGATGAGCGGTCGGATCGCCGATCCGGGCTGGGCCGGATCCGGCCTGCCGGTCGAGATGGATACGCCGCCCGGCCACGGCTATCAGGACCTCGCCGCGAAAGCCTCCAGCCAGAAGTGATCACGAGAGGTTTTCACGCCTGGGAGCGGCGCCTCGCTTCCATCGACCCCAATCGAATCGTCCGGCCATTCGAGTGGGGGCTGGACTGGCTCGACCTCGAACCGGGTGACGACCGGCCGGGGTCGCGCCTCTCGGCGTGGTCGCGCGAGACGACGGTGACAAGCGATCGATTCTTCGACGCGCCGCCGACGAGTGACTACGAGCGGTCCGGCGACGTGCTCCGGTTTCCGAGCGCCCTGATGACGCCGCACCCGGCCAACAACGTCGTCACGGTCCGAATCTTCCCCGCGCAGTCGAGCAACGGCGGCCGGTCGGGCAAGGCGGTCGTCGTGTTACCTCAGTGGAATTCCGACGCCGAGGGCCATGTGGGCCTGTGCCAGGTGCTGGCGCGGTTCGGCGTGACCGCGCTTCGATTGAGCCTGCCGTATCACGATCGGCGTCGTCCGGAGGAGCTCGCACGCGCCGAATACATCGTCAGCTCCAACGTGGGCCGCACGCTGCACGCCAACCGGCAGGCGGTGCTCGACGCCAGGCGGGCGATCGACTGGCTGGCCTCGCAGGGTTACGACCGGATCGGCGTGCTCGGCACGAGTCTCGGATCCTGCCTCTCGATGCTCACGATGGCGCACGATCCGCGCGTGCGCGCGGGCGCCTTCAACCACATCTCGCCCTACTTCGCCGACGTCGTCTGGCGGGGGCTGTCCACGCAACACGTGCGCAGCGGCCTCGACGGCCATCTCACGCTCGACGAGCTGCGCGAATACTGGATGCCCATCAGCCCGTGGCCGTTCATCGAACGCATTCGCGGCCGGCAGATCCTTCTCGTGTACGCGCGTTACGATCTGACGTTTCCGGTTGATTTGTCGCGGGGATTCATCCGCGAGTTCGAACGCCTCGGGATTCGGCACACCATCGCGACCTTGCCGTGCGGTCACTACACGACAGGCAAGGCGCCGTTCAAGTACCTAGACGGCTACTATCTGACCCGGTTTCTGGTGGAAAGGCTCTAAAGGTATTTGAATAGCCCGCGCAGCGCGTCGTAGATCACGGCGCCGATCGCTTTCATCACGGGGCTGACTTCACCGGTGGAGACCGCATTGGCCACCGTCACCGGGTCGGTGAGGATCAGCCAGATCGTGGCCCCGGCGAACGTCGCGGCCAGCAGCCCGACAATCGCGATGAGACTCACGCTCCACCGAGCGAAGTTCATTCTGGCAGTCTACGCCGTTTCTGTAGAGGTGGTGCGCTCAAGCAACCGGCGCCCGCCATCCTCTCGCGCCCCGGGCATCGCACCAACGTGAGAACTACGACAGAACTACAACGCTTACCCGCACAGGGAGGTTAACACCGGGGAACGATATTTGTTTCATTGCCTCACTGCCCCATTGCCATAGTCCACTCAGACCGCCAGCACGACCTTGCCAAACTGTGCCGACGATTCGAGGTGGCGGTGGGCCTGCGCGGTTTCGGACAACGGGAACGTCCGATCGACGACGGGCCGGACCACCCCCCGGAAGAAAAGCTCGGCGGCGCGCAGCAGCTCCGGTTTGCCGCCCATGTACGACCCAAGAAACGACAACTGACGGGCGAAGAGGTGCCGCAGATCGAGCGTGGCATCGTGGCCGGTGGTGGCGCCGCACGTGACGAGCCGCCCGCCGCGCGCGAGCGACCGCACGCTTCGGTCCCATGTCGCGACGCCGACGTGTTCGACCACGACGTCCACGCCGCGGCGGCCGGTGAGCTCCCGCACGCGAGCCACGACGTCGTCGTGATGGTGATCGATGACGTCGTCGGCGCCGATCGATTTCGCCATCGCCACCTTGGCGTCGCTCCCCGCCGTGGCGATGACGCGCGCGCCCGCCGCCTTCGCGAGCTGCACCGCGGCCTGTCCGACACCGCTTCCGGCCGCGACGACGAGCACGGTCTCGCCGTCGACGAGACGCGCGCGTGTGTGGAGCATGTGCCAGGCGGTGAGAAACGACAGCGGAAACGCCGCCGCCGTGATGAAGTCAATGGCCTCCGGCAGCGGAACCGCATTCGCGGCGGGAACCGTGACCAGCTCGGCATAGCCGCCGTCGGACTGGTACCCGAGCACGTCGTACGTGGGACAGAAGTTGTCCTCCCCCGCCAGACACCGCGAGCATCGGCCGCAGCTCAGGCCAGGCTGCAGCATGACGCGGTCACCCGCGCGCACAGCGGTCACGCCCTCGCCAAGCGCCGTGATCTCGCCTGCGACATCGGCGCCGGAAATGTGCGGCAACGGGATGGTGACGCGTTCGAGGCCGCGCCGCTGCCAGAGGTCGAGATGATTGAGCGCGCACGCGCGCACCCGGACCAGGATCCAGCCAGGCGCCGGCACCGGATCCGGCGCGTCTTCATATCGCAACACCTCGGGCCCGCCGTGCTGGTGAAACCGAACCGCTTTCACGGCGTCAGAATTCTGGTTCGTAGAGGTCGACGGGCCGATCGAGCGATGCGAGTTCCTTCTGGCATCGCGCCGCGTCGCCGACGACGACGATGGCCGAATCGTCGGGGTGCAGGAATTCCTGAGCGGTCGACGCGATGTCGGCTTCGGTGACCGCGTCGATGCGCGGCACGAACCGATCGTATTCGTCCTCGTCGAGATCGAAGCTCACGATTTGCGCCGCCGCCCGCGCGAGCTGGCCCGCGGTCTCGAAGTGCTTGACGTACCCGCGCGTGAGCGACGCTTTCGCGCGGCCGAGCTCATCCGCGCCGACCGATCCGGGTGATCGAATGGCCCGGCATTCGGCCAGGATTTCGACGATGGCCGGCGTCGTCGCGCCGGCATCGACGCTGGCGTCGCAGGCAAAGCTGCCGCCGGCCGCCCGGCAGTCGAATGACGTTCGTGCGCCGTACGTCACGCCCATCGCCTCGCGAAGCTTGCGATTGATCCGGCTCGTGAACTGCCCGCCCAGAATTGCGTTCATGGTCACGAGCTGGTGGTAGGCCGGCGTTCGACGCGGCGGGCCCGCATGGCCGACGCGCAAGTCGGACTGGGGCGACCCCGGCCGGTTCACCAGACGCACCCGGCCGGCGACGGGCGCCGATGGCGGCGGCGGAATCGCGGGCGCTGGCGGGGCGCCGGACCAGTGGGCGAACCCCACCCGCGCGGCGTCGAGCGCCTCCTCGGTCGTGACGTCGCCGGCGATGACGAGCGTGGTCCGGGAGGGTCCGAACGAGTTCGACCAGAACGCACGTGCCTCCTCGGCCGTGATGGCTTCGAGCGATCGGGTGGTGCCGAATGCGCCGTGGCCGTAGGGATGCGATCCAAACAGCGCGGCGAGGAGCGCGCGATCGCCGGCCGCGCCCGGCATCCGCCGCATCTGGCGCAGCCGGTTGACACGAAGCTCGCGCACGCGGTCGAGATCGGGCACCGACAGGTGCGGCCGCGTCATGATGTCGGCGAGCAGATCCATCGCGCGCGGCAGAAACCGCGCGAGCGTCGTCAGGCTGAGCGTTGTCGCGTCAGGCGCCGTGTCGATCTCGAGATGACTCCCGATGCGCGCCAAAGCGTCCGAGAGCTCGATCGCATTGCGCGAGCCGGCGCCCTCGTCGAGCAGGTCGGCTACCAGACCCGTGAGCCCTGGGCGGTCCGCCGGATCGTTTGCCGTGCCGGTATCGAGCACGAGGGTGAGGGAGACGACAGGCACCGCCGGGTGGACGATGGTCCACACGCGCAGACCGTTGTCGAGCGCGGCTTTCGCGATGCCGGGAAAGCGAACGTGCGCGGGTGGTCCGACCCCGGGCAACATGAAGCGGTCGGTCACCGGATGCCTCCGGCCGGCACGGAGTCAGGCAGGGCTTGTCCGGCCGCCCCTCGGGGCACGACGCTCAGCGCAACCGCCATGTCTGGATCGAGCCATCGCGCGGCCGCGCGCTGCAGGCCGTCCTGTGTCGCGCGAAGATACCGTTGCAAGTCCCGGTCGAAGTAGTCCGGTTCGCCTCGATAGACGTTGTAGGCGTTCAGCTGATCTGACCGGCCGCCGAAGCCGCCAAGCGACTGCAGCCGGTAGACGAACGCGGCTTCCGCCTGCGCGCGACCGCGCTCGAGCTCGTCGACGTCCACGCCGCCGGCAATGACGCCTTTGAGCGCGTCACGGATGGCCTCGTCCAGTTCTTCGAGCGTGTGGCCTGGCGCCGCGGTGGCGACAATCTGGAACGTGCTCGCCAGCTCGCGCGACGACTGGCTGGCGGCCAGCTCCGTTGCGATCCGCTGCTCGTGGATGAGACTCCGATAGAGCCGTGACGTCCGGCCGTTGGCCAGAAGATCCGCGATGAGATCGAGCTCCGCGTCGTCGCGCCCGAACAGGGGCGGCGACGGCCAGGCGAGATAGAGCCGCGGCAGCTCGACCCGATCTTCGTGGACGATCCGCGCCCGCCGGGCTCGGACCGGGGGTGCCGCGACATGGTCCACGTCCGGTCCTGGCGGAATGTTGCCGAACAATTCCTCCGCCAGCTGGAACGCCTCGGCGGTGTCGAGATCGCCTGCCATCACGAGCGACGCGTTGCCCGGATGGTAGTACTTCGTAAAGAAAGCCAGGGCATCGTCGAGCGACGCCGCGTGGAGATCGTCGGCATAGCCGATCGTGGGCCAGTGGTACGGATGATCGGGGGAAAGATCGCCGCCATGATTGCCAGCGGCGCCATCCCATACGGCCGGTTGTCGTAGTTCTGACGCCGCTCGTTCAGCACGACGTCGCGCTCCGTCTCGAAGCTCGCGTCGGTGAGCGCCGGCAGCAGCCAGCCCATCCGGTCCGCCTCCATCCACAACGCCAGCCGCAGCGCGCCGGCCGGCATCAGCTCCCAGTAATTGGTGCGATCGGTGCTCGTCGATCCATTGAGCGAGCCGCCCGCTTCCTGCAACGGCTCGAAATACGTGCGCGGCTGGTGCGCCGAACCCTTGAACATCAGGTGCTCGAAGAGGTGCGCGAGCCCGGTCCGGTCCGGCCGCTCGTTTTTCGATCCGACGTGATACCAGACGCTCACCGCGGCGAGCGGCATGCGATGGTCTTCGTGAACGATGACGTCGAGGCCGTTGTTCAACGTCTGCTTGGTGAACGGAACATTCATGGTGTGGGAAAACCAGCCAACCGCGAAGCCCGCGGGCTTCGCGGGTCAGCCTACCGGCGTCAGCGGAATCGCCCGCCGGGAATAGGACGCAATCGAGACCTGCTGGGCGACGCGCTCCGCAAGCGCGAACAGCGCGCGCGACGGCGGCGCGTCCGGAGCGCTGACGACGATCGGCACGCCGGTATCGCCGCCACGCCGGATGGGCTCGTCAATGGGAATCCGCCCGAGAAATGGCACGGAGAGTTCCTTGGCGAGCTGTTCGCCGCCGCCCTTGCCGAAGATGTCGCTCTCGGTGAGGCACGTTGGGCAGACGAAGTGACTCATGTTCTCGACCAGGCCGATCGTCGGAATGTTGAGCTTGCGATACATCAGCACGGCCCGCTTCGTGTCGGCGAGCGAAACCAACTGCGGGGTCGTGACGACGACCGCGCCCGCGACTGGCACGGTCTGGCTGAGGCTGAGCGCCACGTCTCCCGTGCCGGGCGGCATGTCCACGATGAGATAGTCGATGTCCTTCCACGCGACGTCGCGGAAGAACTGCTGGATCGCGCCGTGCAGCATCGGACCGCGCCAGATGACCGGCGTGTCGTCCTGCGTCAAAAACCCCATGGAGACGATCTGGAGGCCGTACCGCTCCGCCGGGACGATCTTTTTGCCATCCGTCTCGAGCTGCGCTCGCAGGCCGACCATGATCGGCACGTTCGGGCCGTACATGTCGCCGTCGAGCAGCGCGACCCGGCTGCCCCACGACGCCAGAGCGACGGCGAGATTGACCGCCACGGTCGTCTTCCCCACGCCGCCTTTGCCCGCGCCGACCGCGATGACGTTCTTCACACCCTCGACGGGCGCGCGGCCCAGTTCCGGGCGCGAATTGGCGCGGACGCTCGCCGTCATCTGGATCTCCACGTGCCCGACGCCCGGCAGCGCCGCAACCGCGGCTCGCGCCTGATCACGCAGCAAGTCCTTGACGGGGCAGGCAGGCGTCGTGAGCTCGATCACGAACGACACGCGTTCGCCTTCGATCGCGAGCTGCTTGACGAACCCGAGCGTGACGATGTCCTTGTGCAGATCGGGATCCTTGACGGCTTTGAGCGCGTCGAGGACAGCAGCCTCGGTGACAGTGGCCATTAAAGGCATTGTAGTGCTTGAGTAGGCCAGAGGCCGAAGGCCAGAGGCCGAAGGGAAAAAGCGGCCGAGCAGGCGGGCGTCGCCGGATCTCCGGCGAACTCGTACTTCGTCCAGTCTTTGGCCTATGGCCTTCGGCCTACTTGGTCTGCTGCTCGGCCCAGTCGCCGACGTACGGCAGCTTGTACCACTGGCCCTTGAACGCCTTGACCATGAGAAACACCCACATCACGGCCACGGCGATGACGAAGATCCAGGAAAAGAGCCGGCCAAAGATGGGCGTGCTGCTGAGGAGCAGGTGCGCGACCACCACGCCGAGGAAGGCAATGGTGGACTGCATGGCGTGAAAGCGGACGAAGCGATCTTCTTTTTCCCAGATGAGGAACAGAACTCCGGTCAGCAACCCGCCGACGTACGCGAGCGCGGCCGCGAACTTCGGATCGAGGCGGGACCGGGACCTGCCCGGCGTCGTCACGCGCCCTCCAGCGGCTGCACGCGCATCGGCGTCCGCGGCGGCCGTCCGAATTCCCGGCGGGCATCGTCGTTCAGGAGCACCCAGAACGTGTAGATGCCGAGCGCGGTGCCGAACGGCACCACGACCAGATTCGGCACGGCGAGGATGAGCGCGGCCACCCGGCTCGCCTGGCGGCGCCGCGTGAGGGCCCGCGCCACCGCCATCATCACCAGGCCGGCGACCACGAGCGTGACCCCGCAGATGACGAGCAGCCAGACCGCCGCGCGTTCGGCGGGACCCAGGTGGCCCAGATCGAACAGCGCCATTCGCGTGCCGAGCGCGAGCACGAGCAGCGACCCGCCCACCAGGACGCCAAACAGGCCCCACAGGAAGTGGAGCCAGGCAAGCACGTCGACGTGCAACCGCATGGGATCGGGCCGCGCCGAGGCGGCCTGCTAGAGGGGATTGGCGAAGAACGCGGCCCGCATGCGCGCCACGATCTCCGTCATCTCCACGAAGTCGACGGCGACGTCGGCGGGACATCGCGCGGCGGCCGGATGCGGCAGGTCCACGGACGCAAACGGGCGCCGGGACGCGCCGGACTCGGATTGATTCGCTGCCGCGCGGCGGCGATACGCTCGCTGCAGGCGGCTGGCCCGCGCCACGCCGGAAAGGCCATGAAGATCGAGGTGGTCAGGCACGGGCGTTCACGGCGATCCTCAGCGAGCGCCGAGTGATTCGAGCAGCTCCCGCCGGGAGCCGTCGTCGAGCGCGTCGAGATCGACGGTGGCGTCGCATTCGTCGCAGAGCACCTCGACCATCGCCGGCCGGCCTTCCTCCTGTGGAGGCTGGAGCTGGCCGTCGGCCACGCGCACAAGGTGCATTTGCAGCGTTTTCACCAGGAAGTTCTCCGCGTTCCCGCAGTTCGGACACGTCAGCGCCAAAATTGCCTCTCCGAAGGGCCACTACAGCAGGCCCGTCAAGAGCATATCGCAGTAATCTCGGCGACTTGCAGAAAAAGCCTTATTTTTCGTGGTTTGGCTGGGTTCTGCGCGTCCGTTCACACGTCTTGCGTAGCCGGAACGGGGTCCTGAGGATAGACGACCCGGACGTCGACGTCGGTAATCGCGAACAGGCTCGCAAGCGCCCGGGCGTACACGCCGGCTTGCGCCTCGTGTTCCGGGCGCGCCTCCCCGGTCTTGAACTCGATCACGATCGCCCGTCCGCCGGGCATCCTGACCAGACAGTCGATCACGCCGCGGATCACCTCGCCCGGGCGATCCGGCGGCTCGAACGAGAAGGGGACCTCATATTCGCACTGCCCTTCCCGCAACAGCCGGACGAGATCTTCCTGTTGGCGCAGGCGCAAATACAACGACACGGCGTCCAAGGCCATCTCCTCCACGTCGCCCACGTCCACGATCTCCGAGCTCCGTACCAATGTGGGCACGAGCAATCGCAAGGCTGACGGTGCCGGTACCGGATCGAGGCCGCGCTGCATCAGCCGGTGCACGATGGTTCCGGTGAGCCGTTCGCGAGACCTGGCGCTCCGCGGCGGCGCCGAGGTGACCGCGCCGCGCGCTGTTGCATCGGTGGCTGCGGTGACCACCGGGGTGCCGGGCTCGAGCGGGGGCGGCAGGCCGGCAGCCGTGGAAACCGGCAGGTCCGGAGGCGCACTGACCGGCGCATCATCGGGCGCACGGCACACGCGGAATGAGAAGGTGCCGTGCGGCGTTTCCCAATCGACGCGATCCGGTGACGGTCGATCGCGATCGACGCCGCCGTCAACCGCCGCGCCGGCCGCGGCCGTAAAGACGTCCCCGAGGCTCGCGGGCAGGAGGCTGGCCAGACTTCTGGCTGCTCGCCGCAACTTCCTTTTCTGGTCGATCTCAGCGGACAGATACAGGCGGTCGCGGGCGCGCGTGACCGCGACGTAGAAGAGCCTGCGCAGCTCTTCCGCTTCCCGCAGCTCTTCGAGCCGCGTCGCGGCGGTGGCGTTGAATGCGACTTCAGACGCCCCGTCGGGCCCCCGATCGATGACCGAAAACCCGCCCGGCCGGCCGCGGCCCCCAACGTGCAGGTTCACGACGAAGACGATCGGAAACTCCAGACCCTTCGCCGCGTGAATCGTCATGAGGTTCACGGCGCCGATCGCTTCGACGATGGCGTTCGATTCGTCACCGGCGCGCAGGGTGTCGAAGTACTCCGCCAGCCGGCCGATGGTGGCGTACCCGCGGTTCTCGACGCGGCGGACGAGCGCCCGGACCTTCTTCACGTTTTCGCGGGCCTGATCGAGACGGCGTCCACGCATCTCGAACGCATACGCCGACTCGCGCAGGATGAGGTCGACGAGCTCGCTCGCCGGCACGCGATCGATCAAGCTCAGCCAGCGGGCGATGCTGAGACGCGCGCGCGCGAGAATGTCCCGGTCGATCTCATCGAGCTCCGGCAACCCAGCGCGGCCGGCCGCAATCGCGCCGTCACCTTCGGCAAACGGACCGATCAGCGCCTGTGAAAATGCCGGTGCCAGGCGAGTCAGCGCGGTGTCGGAGAGGCGGACAAATCGCGAGCGCAACAGTTCGGCCGCGCGCAGGTCCGACTCCGGCTGCGCCAGAAAGCGAAGGAGGGCCTGCAGGTCCTGCACCTCGGGGGCGTCGAAGAAGCCGAGTCCTTTGTAGACGTAGGTCCGGATGCCGCGCGAGTCGAGCGCGTCTTCGAAGTGCTGGTGGCCGGCCCGCGCGCGAAACAGAATCGCGATGTCGTCGGGTTTCGCCGGTCGAGGTGGCCCGGTTCGGTCGCGCACGAGCTCCGACCCCAGCAGACGCTGAACCTCGGCGGCCACGGCGGCGGCCGCTTCGGGCATGGACGTGGCGGCCACCACACCCAGAACCGGCTGGCCGTCGCGCAGCGCGCCCGGCGCGACCGGCGGAACGTCGAACCGGTCCGCGTCGCCGTAGGTGAACCGCTCGTCCAGTTCCTGGCGGCTCTGAAGCTCGTGCGCCGCCGCGTTCACGAACGCGAGAAGCTCGGGCACGGCGCGGAAGCTCGCGGTAATGGCCTGCCGTACCGTGCGGCGGCCACGAAGGGCGCCGATCTTGCGGGCGGCTTCGTCGAGCAGCGTGACCTCGGCGTGCCGGAACCGGTAGATCGACTGCTTGCGATCGCCCACGACGAAGATCGAGGTCGGCGCGTCGGCGATCCCTTCGCCTTCGCCCCAGGCGTCGATCAGCAGCTCGACCAACCGCCACTGTAGCCGGCTCGTATCCTGGAACTCGTCCACCAACACGTGGTGGTAGCGCGCCTGCAGCTTGAGCCGGCTGCGCGCGAATTCTTCCTGCCGCGCGAGCAGCGTCACCGACCGCGCCAGCATGCCGGCGAAATCGAGCAGCGCATGTTCCTCGAGCAGCCGTTCGTACATCTCGGCGGCGATGGCCAGGAGCCGCAGAAGGCCGCGCGCGAGCAACCCGTTGATGTTTGCGTCGAGGCGCTCGAACTCCTCGAGGATGCCCGGCGCGAGCGCCTGGATGGCCTGCTCGTGCCGGCGCCTCGCCTCGAGTGACACGAACAGCGCCGGCGTGAAGTCGCTGCCGAGTCGCTTCCGTGGCTCGCCATTCTTTGTCAGGAAGTAACGCTCGAGGCGGCGGCGAAGCTGCTGCACGCGTGCCGGACCGTCCGGCGCGTCGCTCGCGCTGGTCAACCGTTCCGCCAGCGCGTCGAGCGACGTGAGGTCGGCGTGCAGCCAGGCGAATTCCGGCGACCGGGTCGGTCCGTCGTTCACGAGGGCCGCCCGCTCAGGCAATGCCTCGAGCCGATCGCGGAGCCGTTTGACGAACGCCAGGCCCGCGGCGGCCGCGGTAGGCGCCGCTGTCTGCCGCCGGACGAAATCGGCCACCGCCGCCAGCGCGATGTGACGCCGATCGAGGAGTCCGCCGATCGCTTCGCGCAGGACGGGTTGTTTGACCCGGGCGAACAGCAGCCTGACCGACTCGTCGTCTTTCACGAGCCCGCGGGCGGCCCGCAGGGTGAGGTCGAGGGCTTCGTTCGAGAACCTCGCCATTTCGGTCTCGTCGGCAATCTCGAATCCGGGATCGACGTCCGCTTCGAGCGGAAACTCACGGAGCAGACCAAAACAGAAGGCGTCAATGGTCGAGATCTGGATGTCGCCGACGTGATCGCGCAGATTCCGCCAGCGGGCGGCCGGGAGCGCGCCCTCGTCGGCCCGCCGGCGCAGCAGCGCCAGCACGCGATCGCGCATCTCCGCGGCGGCCTTGCGCGTGAACGTCATGGCGAGGATGTGGCGGGGATCGACGCCCGCTTCGATGAGCCGGACGTATCGGTCCACCAGCACACGGGTTTTCCCGGTGCCGGCCGACGCCTCGAGCACGACGTCATTGGCCGGATCGACGGCGAAGTCACGCGCCGTCTGATCCGGCGCCGCCTGTGTCACAGCCGGTGGATCAAACAAGCTCGGCTGCTTCATCGCTGTCCGGTGCGTATTCCTTGCGGCACACGAGCGCGTACCGGCACCACTGGCACTCCCCTGGCCTGAGCGGCTTCGGCGGAAATTCTCCGGCCTCGATGCGGTCGATGATCGACGCAAAGTCCGACGCGCGTGCGTCCACCGCCATGTCCGCTGGCTGTGACGACGATCCCAGCGGCCCTTCGAGCTTCTTGTCGTCGCCGAATGCCAGATACATCGCCGACTTGACCGGGTGCGGACGGCCGTCGCGGCTGGTGAGCATCGCCCGGGCGCAGTGCGCGTAGACGCCGATCTGAACCGACGTCGAGACGTCGGGCAGCCGGCCGAGCTTGTAGTCGATCACGCGGAGACTCCCGTCGTGAAAGACGTCGACGCGGTCGGCCTTCCCGCGGACCTCGATCGTCTTCTCTTTCAGGCCCAGCAGCTGCGGGAACGTGAACGGCCCGCGCAGATCGAATTCGAGCAGGCGATCGACGACGCGTCCGCCGGAGTCGGACTCGAGCTCGAAGACCCGCTCGGCGAGACCGCGCGCGACGATCGATCCCAGGAGACGGGTTTCTTCCAGCGCTCGATCCGCCTCCGGCAGGCGCTCGAGCGCGTCTCGTGTGAGCCTGCCGAACAACGCCACGGCGTTCGGGAGCGTGGACGGCGTGATCGTGCCCTCACCTTGCGCCTGCCAGGTGCGGTAGAAACGTTCGAACAACTCGTGGACGAGTGTCCCACGCTCGAGAGGTGTGAGCCCGGACATCTCTTCCCGCTCCTCCGGGAGACCCAGGACGTCTTCCGAGAAGAACTTGAACGGACAGTCCACGTAGCGATCGACGCGGCTGATCCGGTACGGCCGGTGTGCCGGGGGCGCCACGAACCCGCGGTACCGGCGGTCGTCGATGGCCGGACGTCTCCGGCGAAGCTCGAGCCAGCGTCTCGTCGTGTCCGGCAGATCGGCGAGCGGGGCATCGTCGCGGCTTAGAACCTCATCGGAAAACACTGCGGGCGGTGGCACACTCGGGAACACCGATGCCCGTTCAGCAGGGGACAGGGGTCGCTCTTCAAGCCCTGTCCCCGCAGTCGTTGATCTGAGGACCCGGCACGGCGTGGTCGATCAAGGGCGATCGGGCGACGATCGCATCGCCGTCGAGCTGGAACGCGTGAAGCGTAGCCGTCCGCGAGGCCAACCCCAGCAGGTCACGAAACGCGGCCTGCTGGGCCTGCGCGTGGTCAGGCTCCTGCGGCCAGCCGAGCGCTTTCAGCAGGCCGCTGGTATAGAAGATGCTGCGCGACGGCCGCTCGGGCCAGTCGGTCTCGACCAGCCCCACCAGGTGCACGTGATCGAACCGCCCGAATCGGGCGGCCGCCGCGTCCACCAGCTGCACGCCGCGACGCCCGCGCCGGGGCGCGAACGTCCGGCCTTCAATCTGGTGATGGATGAGCGAGGTCAGATCGTCGTGCGACCGGCAGCGGTCGTCGTGGAGACGGAACGCCCGGACGAGATCGTCGAGCGAGGCCAGCACCGCGGCGCGCGCCCGGATCTGCCGATCGTCCGCCGGGTCGTCCGCGACGATCGTTTCGATCGCGCGTTCGTAACGGCGGAGAAAGCTCGAGACCGATTTCACCTGATCGGCAGCCGTCTCACCGGATCGAAACGCCAACAGCTCGGCTCGAATCCGTGCCGCCATGCGCGCCGCGCGAAGCGCGAGATCCGGATCGATCCCCGGACGGCCGCGCCTCTGCGCGATGAGACCTTCGATCTCGGCGACGTACGTGTCGGCCTCGCCAATCGATCGGCGCTCCGCCAGGGCGAAGTCGAGGGCGGCAACGTCCCGGCCGGCGACGGACGCGTCGCCGGCCGACTCCCGGAACTCCATCAGCCGCGAGCGCAGGAGCGCCGTCATCGCCTCGCGCGTGCCGCCGGTTCTCGCGACCGCCAGCACGAGATCGAGAAGTGCCGCGTAGGGTTCCGAGGCGAGCGGGAGGGCATCGAGCGCCTGATACGGCACACCCGCGTCGGCGAGCACATGCTGGGCCAGATACAGATACGGCAGCGGACGGTGGAACACGATGGCCGTAGCCTCATGCAGCGTGGAGGCGGCGGCGCCTGCGCGCGCGCGAATGGCTCTTGCGACCTCTCTCAGCTCCTCCTCGCGATCGCGGCTCACGAAACACGACTCGCCGGCCGCCCCTCCGGGCGTCAGGACAACCGGTGGCTCACGGACGACGTCACGGCGAGTCTCGACGAGACCCGGCAGCTCACCCTCGGCTCGTTCGCGAAGGCCGGCGTCGTGGGCTTCGTCCGTCACGACCACGTCGATCCGGGCGACACCTCGGAGCCGGCCCACCAGATCGAAGTCGGCGGGCCACAGGCCCCGGGGATCCGTCGGGCGATCCGCCACCGCAATCACGACGTGGGCGAACGGAAGATCGGGTTGGCGGTCGATGAGCAGGCGCCGGAGCACGTGCTCGTCCATCGACCCGCTCGCCGCCACCCGGCGTTCGTAGCCGAGAAACGCGAAGCCGAGGAAGCACGTTTGACGGATCAAACTCTCGCTGCCCCGGTCCGTCCCGCGCTCGACGCGCAGCTGATCGAACAGGGCTCGCGCGAAGCGCCTGACGGTGCGCTGACGCCGGTGCAGCTCGTCGTACAGGTCGAGCATGGCGGCAACCAGGCCCGGTCTCAGCTGAAATGGCGCGGCGGACATCCGCGTGCGCGCCGCGGCCGCCCGCGCCGCCGCGGCAAGCAGCAGCTCACGCTCGACCCGTCCCAGGAGCGGCGTCGCGCCCGGCAGCGCGACGTGGAGACGGCTCATCCATTCGTCACGGGTCAACAGATCAGGCAGGACGATCGCGCGGCGGCTTGCGGAAACCGCGGCGCTTTCGATCGTCTGGCGCAGCAGCTCGGCCGACGCGCGCGTCGGGACGATGACCACGCGACGCCGCGCCTCGAGCGGCTCGCCTGACAGCGCGAGCTCAACGAGCGATTGACGGAACCCGGCGAGATTGGAACAGCGGACCAGAGAGCGGTGTTGCATCAAGAACGTCGCCGTCAGTCGATCATTGATCGATTCTCGGCGGGAACAGGCGTCCAATGAGGCGCTCACGAGCCTGATCGGCGAGGAGCACGGCGCCGGCGGCGGCCGACGACGCGTCGCGCGCATCCGCCAGGCTCGCGACGATGACGGCACGACGCCGACGCTCGCACGCCTCGACCGCCATGTGCACCGAGCTCGAGAGCGTCGCATGCACGTCGGCCAGATCGGTTGGCGGCGTCACGCGCGCCAGATCGGCCGCAAACGACCTGAGCCGGTCGTACGCAATCGTCAGACGTTCGAAGGGCGTGCCCCGCATGTCGCGGATCGCTTCGAGCATCGGTCGAAGGCCATCGAACCCGGACATCGTCGGCCGCACCCGTTTTTCGTAGTCCAGCCTCCCGCGCCGCGCGTAGGCGTAATGGTCGAGCGCAAGTCGGTAGGCTCTGGTGGCTTCGAGCTTCGCGTCCAGATTGCTCATCAGCGCGGCCAGCTCACCCGGCCGCAACGACCCGAGCGCCCGATCGCGTTCGATCGCCTGCTTCCGGGCCTCGGCGACGGCGTCAACGTCAGCCCGCCGCATCGCCGCGTCCGCCCGGCTGAGCAGCGTCGCCGCCAGCGTCGCGTAGGCGTCATCGGCCGACTGCTCCATTTCCAGACGCTGATTGACCGCGGCAGACAGGTCTTCCGTGCCGGCCACAGTTCCCGAGGCCGCCGACGCGGCCCGCAGGATCGCCAGGCGCTCGGCTCCGAGGTCGGACACCCTAGCTGCGGCCAGCGCCATCGAGACCGATTCGCGAAGGGTCGGCAACGGCAGGAGCGGTTCGAGCTGCGCGGCCGCGGATCCGGCGACGAGATCGAACGCAAACCGCGACTCGCCCACGGCGACCCGCAGCTCGGCAATCACCTCGTCGAACATCCCCGCGAGTTTCTGCACATCGTCGGCCCGATAGCTGTAGTGCTCCTGTGACCAGGTCAACAGCCGCCGCTTGGCCTCCTCGGCCAGCGCGAGACGGCGCTTGGGGTCCTCGATCTTGGTGAGCTGCGCCACGGAGCGCTCGACCTCCGCCGTCATTGCGGCATAGTCAGCCTCGCCGTTCGTCGCGGCGTACCGTGCCGCACGCATAGCTTCTGCGTACCGCGCGGTTCGCGCCACGTCCACGGTACTCGCCGACAGGCTGACGAGCTGCATCGTCGTGCGGGTGCCGCCATCGCCGACGATGATCGTGAAGATGACGCGGTCGCCGACGACGGCCGACTCACCAAAGCTCGGAATCGCCTGACCGTCGGCCAGAAAGACGCGGAACATCGACGCGGCGTCGATCGGCTGTGGGTCGCTCTTGACGGCCTGGCCACGCGGGGCCGCGCCGGCGACCATCAGCACGATGAAGGCGAACGCGAGACGTCGCGTCATCGCGCGGATTGACGCGTTCGCGTCACGGTCGGACGGCATGTGGAAAACCTGTGGAAGAGACGTGGAAGGACTGTTCACAGTCTGTCGCGCGCAAATTTTTTTTTGCCCGCGACCGCCAGAAGTCGGCCGGTCGCCCGGATCCGCAGCAGCTTCGTGTTGGGCTTCGCTTGCGGCACGGCCGCGCATCATTAGAATCACCTTCGCATCGTTCGCTCCTCGCGACGCCAGTGAACATTATTAAATTCCACGAAACCATCAACGGTCGCCCATACGTCATCGAAGCCCTGTCAGTCGGCCAGGACCGCTGGCGGGCCCACCTGGCCCGCGCGGCGGGCGGCACGACGGCATTGATGCCCTTTTACGGCGCAACCCCCAACGAAGCGGCGCAACATCTGACCGACTTCCTCACACGAGCGGCGTTGACGGGGCACGGCCGGAAGTAAGGCCCTCCTGGTGAGGAGACTCGGGACACGAGGTTCAGGACGACATATAGTACGCCGCCTATGCGCATCTTGCGTCATCTGATTGGCTGGATCGCCGTCGTCTGGGTGGCGGCGCCGTCGCTCTCGCCAGCACCCCGCGCACAGTCTCAGGAGGCCGGATCGGCCACGCTGCCCCGCGTGTTCCTGTACGCGACCGGCGGAACGATCTCGAACCGGAGCGGCGGCCGCCTCACGGTGGACGAGCTGATCAAGACGCTGCCGAACCTCGGCCAGCGGGTGCGCGCCGAGGGTGAGCAGTTCTCGAACGTCGCCAGCGCGGCCCTGACGCTGGATCAGTGGCTCGAGCTCTCGCGCCGCATCAACGACCGCTTCAAGAACGACGCGGGCCTCTCCGGTGTGGTCGTGACGACGGGAACGGATACCCTGGAGGAACTGGCGTATTTCCTGCACCTGACGGTCCGCGACGAGCGGCCGGTCGTGGTGGTGGGATCGATGCGCGACCCGAGTACCACCGGATACGAGGGCCCGGCCAACCTCGAAGACGGTTTCAGAGTCGCGGCCGACGCGGCTGCTCGCGGCCTCGGAACGCTCGTGGTCCTGAACGACGAAATCAACTCCGCCCGGGACGTCACCAAGACGGATTCGCACCGGCTCGACACATTCGATTCCCGCAGCTATGGCGTCCTGGGCCGCGTCATCGACCGCGTGATGATCGTCCGTAAACCCGTCAGGCGGCACACGGCGCAAAGCGAGTTCGACGTCACGTCAATCAAGGCCCTCCCACGGGTGGACGTGATCCTGACCTACCAGGGCGCGCCGGCCGACCTGATCAAGGCCTCGGTCGACGCCGGGGCGAAGGGAATCATCATGGCCGGCGCCGGGGCCGCCGCCCTGAGCGGAAACCAGCGCGAAGGGACGGACTACGCGGTGGAGAAAGGCGTGTTCATCGTCTCCACGACGAGAACCGGCAGCGGAAACATCGCCATTGGCCGGGGCAGCGCCACGTCGCGTCGCATCAGCGGCGACGATCTGCAACCCGTAAAAGCCCGCATCCTGCTGATGCTGGCGCTCACGCGCACCGAGCAGCCGGAGGAGATCCAGCGGATCTTCCGCGAGTACCAGCAGGCCGCTGAAATACCCGGCCTGTCAAACATCCAGCCGCTCGTGGTACGGCACCGACTCGCCGAACTCGACATAGCGCCGCAGCACTCGCAGATAGAGCGCCCAGCAGTGGCACGACGTCCGGTAGTGGGCGTTGGCATCGGGCCAGCCGACATGACGGAAGGCCACGCGCGTACCATCGCCGCGGCTTTCGAGCGTCACGCCAACGCGGCTCCCGGTCCAGTCCGCGTCGGCACGGGTCATCACCAGCTCGAATTCCACGTCGGGCACGCACTTCGTCACCTGCGCACGCCAGTCGTATTCGGGACCAAAGAACAGTGAGTACTCCGAGCCCTCGACCGGCTCACCTGCCGATTTCAACGTCCACCAGGCATCGAGGCCTCTCGGTGTGGTGAACATCTCGAAGACTCGCGCGCGGCTCGCGTTGATCGGGAAATCCTGAAGAATGTCGGCCATGGCGAAAAGGGTAGCAGAGCCAGCATGACGGCCATGAAGTAGGTCGTGAGTCGGCGCCGAGATGCGCCGCTTCGGGCGGTAGAATGACGCCGGTGGATCTTCGACGACGCCAGCAAACTCCCGACCGGCCTGAAGCGATGTCGCTGCTCGGGAAGCCGCTTCATCGGCCGCCCGTGCCAGAAGCCTCGCGCGCCAAGATGGAGGCCGAGGCGAAGGCCGCCTTCGAAGCCGCGCAACGCGAGCCGAGCGCCGAAGCGATCATCTGGCTCGGCCGCCGAACGGCGTATCTCGGCAAGTTCCGCGAATCCATCGAGGTCTACTCAGGCGGCCTCCGGCTGTACCCGGACGATCCACGGATCTACCGGCATCGCGGACACCGATACGTGACTGTCCGTCAGCTCGACCTGGCGATCGCCGATCTGCAGAAAGCCGCGGGCCTGATCGCCGGCAAGCCGGACGAGGTGGAACCGGATGGCCAGCCGAACGCCCGCGGCACGCCGACGAGCACGCTCCACTCGAACATCTGGTACCACCTCGCGCTCGCGCGCTACCTGCGGAACGAGCCGGCCGCCGCGGCCGAGGATTGGCGGCGCGCCCGCGATGCGGGGAAGAATCCGGACAACCTCGTGGCCGCGAGCTGCTGGCTGTTCACGGCACTCCGGCGCGCGGGCCGGGCCGACGACGCCAAAGCCGTCCTGGCGCCGATTCGGGCCGACCTCGACGTGATCGAAAACACCAGCTACCACTCGCTGCTGCTGATGTTCAAAGGCGAGCGTGCTGCGGCCGACCTCCTCGCCGCGGCGCCCGAAGGTGCGTCGGGCTCCGCCGTTCGATACGGCGTGAGCGCCTGGTACCACGGCAACGGGCAGGTCGCCGAAGCCCGAAAACTCTGGGAGAAGATCGTGGCCGGGCCGGACTGGCCGTCGTTCGGCTACATCGCCGCCGAAGCGGATCTGGCGCGAGCCTCGCGCTGAATCTACGCTCGCGGGGCCGCGAGCTTTTTCTGACCCGCCAGAATGCGGTGGACGAGGATGGCGCGGCCGGCTTTCGCGTCATCCGAGGTGTCAATGAATTCGAAGCCGACGATGTGCGTGCCGGCGGGGCGTCGCGGCGCGACGCGCTGGTGGACAATGCGCGCGAGCATGATTACCGAAACGCGATCGCCTAGCGAGAATCGAAATTCGTGCGTGTCGCCGAGTGACAGTGGGACCGTCGTTTCGATGCTGAATCCACCCGTGCTGAGATCCAAAACTGTAACGGGTGAATCAAAACTCAGCGGTTCACCAACGAGCTGACCGACAGCTTGGACGCGAGGCGTGCGCCGGTGCTCACGGCCGTGGCGATCGGGGGTGTGCTTCTTCGAGCCCACACGGAAGGTATCGGCGGGCGGTCCAGCGAACTCCAGACAGCGCCAGGCGAGATCGGCCATGGATCGATCCGGTCACGTCCATTGGCGCGCGCTGGCGTCACGGTCGCCGGCTCGCTCAGTCATCAGGCGACGACCGTTCCGAAGAGAGCGCCGACGCACGCGGTCACGGCCATGGCGAGCGCGCCCCAGAAGGTGACGCGGCCGGCGCCGATCCACGGAGAAGCTCCGCCGGCGCGCGCGGCCAGCGCCCCGAGCGCGGCCAGGCATCCGAGCGAGGCGGCCGCAACCGCGAGCACCAAGCCGGTTCGCGGTACGACCAGAACGGTCACCAGCGGAATTGCCGCGCCTACCGCAAACGTCGCCGCGGACGCCACGGCCGCCTGCAGGGGACGCGCGGCCATTGTTTCCGACAACCCCAGCTCGTCTCGGGCGTGGGCACCGAGCGCGTCGTGCGCCATCAGCTGCTCCGCCACCGTTCGCGCCAGCCCGGGTTCGAGACCGCGGCCGACGTAGATCGACGCGAGCTCTTCCTGTTCGACGGCGTGGTCCGACGCGAGATGGATCCGCTCGAGCGCAAGGTCCGCCTGTTCCGTGTCCGCCTGCGAGCTCACGCTGACGTATTCGCCGGCGGCCATCGACAGCGCGCCCGCGACGAGTCCCGCGACCCCCGCGAGCAGAATGTTTTCGTGAGTGGCATTCGAAGCGCCGATGCCGACGACGAGGCTCGCCGTCGACACGATGCCGTCGTTGGCGCCGAGGACGGCCGCGCGCAGCCAGCCGATGCGTCCGGTCTTATGGGCTTCACGCGCCTGGGGCGCCGCTCCCGCGGGAACCGGAACAACGGCTTTGGTCATCTTCGCTATTAAACGTCAGGCCCGTGGTGCGCGCGCAACCGGACACTTGACGGGTGTCATATCTCTTTGTGTCGGCAGGCCGCTGCCAGTTCTGTCACCGGACGTCGGAGGGCTCACGGTTCCGTCGGCGCTCGCGTCCGAGCTCGCCGCGCGCACCGACGGCGCGAGCCCGGCTTTCATCAAGGAGCTTCTCCGGCCATCGCGCAGCACCACATCGAGAAGGCCGCCACGGGCCCAGTGATGCGCGACACGGCCGAAGCTGCCTTGACGAGATGCTGTTTTCAGGCGGCGCGCTCAACACGCGGCTGCTGGGTGGGGAGGCCATTCAGACGTCGTCCTGACGCGGCCTGGAAGGCGTGAGCTCACACCGCCTCCGCCGTCGCACCCGCCAGCACGCGTCACGGATCTTTGACCACTCCTGAACCACGCTTCTATAATGAGAGATTCGTTTCGTCCCAAGTGGGCCAGTAGCGCAGTTGGGAGCGCGCATGAATGGCATTCATGAGGTCACCGGTTCGATCCCGGTCTGGTCCACCAACCTTTCATTTCCATCCTCGATCCTCCGCAAGTAGCTGAAGGCCGGTCGGCAACTCGCGCGCATGGCTGCTCATCATCGGCATAATGCTGGCACCGATGGTTGCCGCCCGTCTGTTGTTCTAAGGTACGCCACGGAGAAGAGCACGCTCATGCGCACGGTTCTCTTCACGCACACCCCTCCTACCGGCCGGCGCGCACTCGTCTGGTGTCTCGCGTGCTGTCTGAACGTGCTCATCGCGCCTGCTGCGATGGCGCAGGATGGACGGCTCGCGATCGAGTACACCGTCAAGGTCGCCGACATCCCGGGGCAGCTCTTTCACGTGACCACTGACATCAGGAACATCAACCAGCCGGCGCTCGACCTCTCGCTACCGGTATGGTCGCCCGGCTGGTACGTGATCGAGAACTATGCGAAGAACATCTTCCGCTTTCGAGTCACCGAACCGGGCGGCCGGCAACTGCGGCCTGCACTGGTCCGTAAGCAGACCTGGCGAATCGACACGAGAGGGATCTCCCGCATCACCGTCGCGTTTGACTATCGGGCGGTCGTTCTCTCCGCCAATCAGACGCGCATCGCGCCGGACTACGCGTTCTTCACCGGCACGCAGCTCTTCCTTCTGCCCGAGGGTCATCGATCGAGGCCGAGCGTGGTGCGCTTCGATGTCCCGAGCGGCTGGAGAATCGCCAGCGGACTCGACGATGGGGCGGTTCGACGTGACGCGGTTCGTGATCGACGGCAAGCCGCACGACTTCGTCGCCAACCCCGCGGGCGTGTTCTCGGCGGAAAAGACCCGCACGTTGATCGGCCACCTCACGAAGCTGGCGGAAACGCAGGGCAGGATCTTCGGTGGCTTGCCGTATCGGAAATTCGTCTACTTCTATTTCTTCCGGCCCGCGGAAGCGAGTGCAACCGTGCTGGAGCACCAGAACTCGTTCGTCTCGTTCGTCAGCGCGGGCGCCCAGGCCCAGCCTGACAACATGGTGGGGCAAGCCGCGCACGAGTTCTTTCATCTCTGGAACGTCAAGCGCATTCGTCCCGTGCAGATGTGGCCCTATGACTATGCGCGCGAGAACGAAACGCCGCTGCTGTGGGTATCCGAAGGCTTCACGGTTTACTACGGCGATGTGGCGCAGTACCGCGCCGGGTTTACGGATGCGCAGAGCTTCGTCGGCGACATCGCGAGGGCGATCGCGGAAGTCGAGGGCAACGAGGCACGCCGCTACATATCGGCGTCGGACTCGTCCACGTCCACGTGGATCGGCTACAACAATCCGCCTCCGTTCAGCATTTCCTATTACACACAGGGGCGGAACCTGGCCGCACTCCTGGACCTCTCCATTCGTCACGACACCCGCGGCGCATCGGGTCTCGACGACGTCATGCGGACGCTCTTCACGGACTTCTACCAGCGTGGCCGCGGATTCAGTACCGAGGATCTGATTCGCGTCATCAACCGAATCACCAGGAACTCGTACGAAGGGTTCTTCAGCCGGTACGTTTCGGGCACCGACGTTCCACCGTACGAGACGATTTTCGGCTACGCCGGTTATCAGGTCGAACGAACCACACGTAGATTTCCCAACCTGGGTGTCAACCTGGATGAGAGGGGCCGCGTCACCGGCGTGCATGACCGCTCCGATGCTGCAACGATCCCTCTGCAGCAGGGCGATTTCATATTGAGCATCGACGGCCAGACTCTGGAGGGTCAGGGCGGTGGGGCCGTATTCCGTATGCTCAACGAAAAGGCTGGTCAGAACGTCAGGCTCAGGATTCGACGCGGTGGCGAGGAACGGGAACTGGAAATCGCCGTCGGGACCGTCGAACTAGTCAACCATCGCATCGCCGATAGCAAGTCGCCGACGCCGGAACAGTTGCGGGTTCGGGAGGCCTGGCTCAAACGCTAGCGGCCCGCGCCGCGTGAGGCCCGGCGCCACCTCAAACTTCTTTCGCGCCGGTTCGATCCTCGCGCGCAACAGCAAAGAGACTTCGACCCCGACCCGATTGCCACACGGGACGCCGACGCGAAGATCTGGTCGTTTCTTCAGTCTTTGAGTTACATCAAGCCGTAGGACCCACCCGCCTCGCCAGAGCAACCTAACGGCAGCGTGCAGCCCACCGCGCCGTTCTGAGTCGGATCAGTCGGATTTCTTGGCTGTGGAAACCCGCGTGGCAATCCGCATGGCAACCCTCGCGACGGCGTCCCTCAAGCCCTGGCTGCCACCCATATTGGTGAAGACGCCGACCGCGACATCGCGTGATGGCTGAATGGTCGCAGAGGCGACATATGCGCCGGAGCTGCCGACGTGCTCGTGCGACTCGACGCCGTCGCGCGTGATCACAGTCCATCCCAGAGCTACCCGCCTGTGCAGATCCTGAATCGTTACGGCCTTCAGGACGTCATCGCGCCCGCTCAGACCACGCAAGTGCAGCTGGAGAAAGCGCCCGTAGTCCTGCATCGATGGTGATGCGTCGCCGGCCGGTTCGATCGCGAGAGGAGTCGTATAGACCGCGTGGGCGGGGGTGACCTCCGTGACCGTACCGAAAATCGTTCGGATGTGTCCCCACGGCTGAGGCTCGGCCGCGAGTCCAGGATTGCCAAACGCCGCGTGGCCTTCAAGCCGAGCGAAAATCAGCTCCTGAACGAGTTGCCGATACGGCGAACCGCCGATCCGCTCGGCCATCGCGCCGGCAATCGCCGCACCAGCATTCGAGTACTCATGTCTGGTGCCCGGATCGAAAAGTGGCGGCTCGGTGAGGACGCGCTCTACCATCGCGTAACGCTGTTCGCTGGGCGTGCCCTTCAGTGTCAACATCCATCGCAACGACTGCGTCGTGCGGTAGGGCGGGATGCCACCGGAGTGCGCGAGCAACTGGCGAACGGTGACGTCCCGGTAGGCCGGCTGGATCTTTGCCGAGAGCTCGGGGAAGGTCTGACCGATCGTGGTCTCGAGCGTCATCAGCTGTTTCTCGGCGAGCGCGCCAATCACGGTTGCGGTGATGGCCTTGGTCAGCGACCCGAGGTGCATCCGGTCTGCCGGCGTGATCAGGTCGCCCTTACCGATCCGGCGTTCGCCGCTGACGTAAACCCGCGGCGGGCCATCGCTCCGGACGATGACGGCCGCCAGGCCGGGCAACCGCCGCGACAGACGCTCGCCGTCGACGAATCTGTCGAGATTCAGGGAGGGATCGGTGCCACGTTGCTCCTGCAGACCGGCACCAGCGCTGCAGGTGAACAGAATCACCGTCACGGGAGCGAGCATGCGAAGAATCACAGCCAGCACGTCCTCCTCGGGGCAACGCGGAGTCTGCCCCGGAGCGCAGATTATCGCGCCCGCCAACCACTCCGATCAAAACCACGGAGAGGCACCAGAGTCAGCATTTCGCTCAACGCCGCTTGCGTGACTGGGCACGCTCGCCGGTACCGTTCGCACGCGATCGGTCGTGAGAAGATGACTCACGACGCAGAATGACCCTAAACGTTGGCGACAGATATCGCAGGTCCGTCGTGTCGCCCAGAAGATGAAGCCGATCATGCTGCCACTCGTCCTGGGATGGCTGGTGTCGTACGGCTGTGGGACGATTCCTGGTCAGGACGTTCGCTACCAGCCAACGCCGATGCCCGTCGTGCGCGCACTGCTGGAGCTGGCTGACGTGGGCCCGCAGGACCTCGTCTACGATCTCGGGTCCGGTGACGGGCGCATCCCGATCACCGCGGCAACTGAGTTGGGCGCGCGTGGCGTGGGGATCGAGATCGATCCCGCGCTGGTGGCTCGGGCACGAGCAAAAGCGCGCGAGGCAGGTGTCGAGGACAAAGTGGAGTTCAGGCTCGGCGACATGTATGCAGCGGACGTCCGGCCCGCTACCGTCGTGACCCTCTTCCTCCACCCGGGACCGAACCTGAAGCTGCGGGAGAAGCTGCGCTCCGACTTGCAGCCAGGTTCACGAGTCGTTTCTTACGTCTGGGACATGGGTGGTTGGACGCCGGCGGAGGTTCGCCGCGTCAACGAGCATCGGATCTTCCTTTGGCGGATCCCGTCTCGTGCGGGCGTCGTCACTGACCCAGCTGTCGCAGCCCCGGCACGTTGAGGTTGAAGCACAACGGCTCACACGAGGCTGAATAGGTCCTCCCGATCACGTCGGATGTCGTCGCTCGATGAGCGGCGGATCGATCTGAAGCGTCCCGCGCCAGTCTCGCCAGATCTATGTTGTAGCGGGCTCGTTGGTCGAAACTACCTCATAGTGCGCCGCTCTGGCGTCAAATCGCGTCAAAAGAGGGAGCCGGTCTTCGGGGATGACGGCTTTCTCGTAGTCTTGTGCCTGGATGGCCCGAACGTCATCGAGCGACTCCCACAGAATGATGGTGATGAATTCGATTTCATCTCCAACCGCTCGGCGCAGCAAGTAGCTGCCGCGAAATCCTTTCTTCTGGCTGAGTCCGGGCAGAAGCTCCGGCTTCAGGTGTGATTCGTACGTATCAGCGTGCTCGGGTTTCGTGAGTCCATGCCAGACGCGGGCGATCACAAGTCCTCCTCTCGTGACGCAATGGTATGTTGGGCGACATGATCCGCCAGATTGCGCCCCAGTTCTTCACCACGGATCTGCCTGCGACCCTCACCTACTACAGAGACAAGCTTGGCTTCGAATGTCTCGGCACCTGGCAGGACCCACCGGTCTACGCCATCGTCGCGCGCGATCAGCACAGAATCCATTTCCGCTGCGCCGAATCGCCTGCGCCAAACCCGGACAAATACGCCGACGAGCTCCTCGACGCCTACCTGTTCATTGAGGATGCGGACGCGCTCTACGCCGAATATGCCACACGCGGTGTTGCGTTCACGCGGGGCCTTGGCGACACGCCCTGGCACTCGCGCGAATTCGTCGTGAAGGACTGTGACGGCCGTCTACTCGCCTTCGGTGCGAATGCGGAGTAGCGGCGTTTCGCGGTTTCCAGCGTCAGTTGCACAAGAGGGTTGGTCGTTACGTGTGCGCGTTCATCTCGGCGAGCCAGTGTTCGCCTCGTTTCGTCAATTCGCCAGATCTGCGCTAGTGTGAACGTCGAACGGGAGGCGCTGCGTGGACTGGATCAGAACCCTGCTCGAGACGTCGCCGCTGACCACGCTGTTCCTGGTCATTGCGGTCGGCTACCTGGTCGGCGAAATCAACCTCAAGGGGTTCGCGCTCGGGTCGGGCGCGGTGCTGTTTGTCGGCCTCGCATGCGGCGCCTTTGCGCCGAAGTCAGCGCCGCCCGGAGTGCTGGGCACTTTCGGCCTGCTGCTCTTCCTCTACTGCGTGGGCATTCAGTACGGCGGTGAATGGTATCGCGGGCTCACGAGCCCCTCGGGATTGAGGGCCAACGCCGTGGCACTCTGCGGTCTGGCCGCCTCGGCGGTGGTCGCACTGGCGATCCAGCGCACGGGCGCCGCGGGCCTGCCGGAATCGCTCGGGATGTTTGCGGGCGCCACGACCAGCACCCCGGCGTTGCAGGCCGTTCTCGACGCGCTTGGAAACCAGGACGCCGCGGTCGGCTACAGCCTCGCGTACCCGCTTGGCGTCGCCGGACCGATCCTCTGCATGTACGTCTATCTCGCGGTCTTCAAACCGAAGATCGCCGCTCCAGCGGACCGGTTGATGAAGCCGGTCGAGGTCCGTGTGCGTAACGCGACGCTCATCGGACGGCGCTTCGTCGATCTTCAGCAGAGTCTGCCGAAAGGCGTCCGGGCGGTCGCGATCCGCAGCGGCGGGCAGAACCGCGTCCCGGATCCCACGACCGTCGTCCAGGCGGACGATGTGGTCCTGCTCGTCGGGAGCGATGCTGCGGCAATTGGACAGGCGCTCGAGTTGGTCGGCGAAGCGGCGGCCGCGTCGATGGCCGTGGATCGAACCGCGCTCGACTACATTCGTGTCTTCGCGTCCAAGGCCAGCGTCGTGGGAATGCCCCTCGGCAGCCTGAAACTTCCCGGCGGCTTCGCCTACAGCTACATCCACGTGCGACGGGGTGACGTCGATCTCCTGCCAGACGACGACCTGGTGCTGGAATACGGCGACCGCGTCGGCGTCCTCTGCCATCGCGCGGATTTCGAAGCCGTGCGCCGCTTCTTCGGCGATTCCATCAAGGGCGTTGCCGACTTCAGCTACATTTCTCTCGGTGTCGGCGCGGCGATGGGCCTCCTCGTCGGATTAGTCCCGCTGCCCATTCCCGGAGTCGGCCGGATCACGCTGGGACTCGCCGGGGTGCTGCTGGTGGCGCTCGTGCTGGGCCACATCCGCCGCACCGGCATCGTCTGGACCCTGCCGCTCTCGGCGAACACGGTGCTGCGAAACTTCGGGCTCACGGTGTTCCTCGCGCAGGTCGGCATCGCGTCCGGCCCCCAGTTCGCTGCGACGGTCGCGGAGAGCGGGTTCACGCTGCTCCTGCTCGGCGCCGTCATCATGCTCGCGCTCGTCGTGGTGACGATGATCGCGGGACGGCTGCTCGGCATTCCCGCCGACGATCTGTTCGGCATCATCTCCGGTGCGACCGGGAATCCCGCCATCCTGGTGTACGCGAACCGCGCCGCCCCCACGGAGCGGCCCGACATCGGCTACGCGATGGTGTTTCCGACGGTGACCGTCGCGAAGATCCTGTTCGTTCAGATCGCCGCTGCGGTCCTCGGCCGCTGACGGCCTATTCCGTTTTCGCTCTAATCCTGGCTCACCTTGTGGAACACAATCGAGCTCACCGGGCTGCCGTCCTGCCTCGTCGTGTGCTCGATCATCAGACCCTTGCCGATCAGCTCGTAGCGGACGTGTAAGACGACCGTCGCGCCGTTGTTGAAACACTGGATGGTCAGGGTGTTCGATTCCAGCACACCACGGCCAATCACTTCGCCGTCGGCGAATCTGGCAAAGCCGTGTTCGGTGCCGTCACAGAGTGTGAGCACGGTATCGCGCCCCGCCAGCGCAAATTTCCCATTGTCCAGTTGCACGAGGCTGCGCCGCGAATCGCCGCCGTCCACGTGATCGACGCCCATCCAATATCCCTGGAACCCATCCGCGGGGTTCCGCGGCGGTTCGGCCCAGACACGCGCCACGACGAGAACGACCAGGACCGCAACAGCGAGAAGCGCGAGATGGCGTCGCATATTCGAATCTCCCTGGATGAACGACAGCGGAAACGAGCCTCAGTCGCTGAACGTATCGTACGCGCGTCGCACACGGCACCGGCGTCTTCGCCGTCCGCGCGTGGCCGCGAAGACGCCGCCTTGAAGGAGGTGACGCGGAAGATGGCGCGACATAAGTCTGCCTCAGGGTTGCATTTTCAAATCGGCTGAAGCCGGGATCCGAGATGATTGCAGCGACCACTCCGGCGCGTTTCTCTACCGTATGCTTACGCTGAAGCCGATCGAGATCCGGCCGATCGGAGGGTTCAACGAAGTGCTAGAAGGCGAGGTTGTCGCACCCAGTTCGTTCTCGCAGCGGCGGCTCTGGATGCTCGACCGCCTGTACGGCCAACGGGCTTCGTACATCGTGTCGTGCCCGTACCGTGTGTCCGGGCCGCTCGACATCGGACGGCTCCAGCAAAGCCTCGACGCCATCGTTCACCGGCACGAAGCGCTGCGCACCTCCTTCCGATTGGAGGGCGACGACGTCGTCCAGGTCATTCGACCGGACCTCAGCGTTCCAATCACCGTGCAGGATTTGGGACACACTCCGCAGACCGGAAGATTCCATGCGGCAGTCGAAAGCGTCGCCCTCGAGGCCGCACGCCCCTTCGATCTCGAAACCGCTCCGCTGGCTCGTGTTCGTCTTTACCGTCTGGGCGAACAGGATCACCTGCTGGCGCTGAACTTTCACCACGCAATCTTCGACGGATGGTCGGAAGACGTCTTCCTCGCCGAGCTGGCTGCACTCTACGAAGCCCGCGCGGGCGACGGGACCGGCCAAACTCTCCGGGAACTGCCGATTCAATACAGGGATTTCGCCGTCTGGCAGCGTGAGTCGGCGACGGCTCCTGCCGTGCAGGCCAGTCTCGAGGTGTGGCGGGAGCGGCTGACCGGAGCACCCGCCGTGCTCAACCTCCCGTTGGACTATCCCCGGCCCGGCGAGCCTGCGCGCAGGGGTGGGCAGGAGCGCCTGTTTCTCTCGCAGGCACAAGGCGACATGGTGAAGGCTGTGGGCCGACGGCACGGCGCCACACTGTTCATGACCTTGCTGGCTGCTTACAGCGTGGTGCTCCATCGCTACTCTGGCGATCGCGAAGTCGTGATCGGCACGGTATTGGCCGGCCGGACCCGCGTGGAGATCGAGCGGTTGATCGGGTTCTTCATCAACACGGTCGCCCTGCGCGTGGATCTCGGCGGTGAGCCGACGTTCGTGGATCTGCTCCAACAGATCAAGCACTCGTCCCTCGAAGCGCACTCGCACCAGGACGTCCCGTTCGAGAGGGTGGTTGAATTGCTCCACCCTCAGCGCACGACGGGACAGATGCCGATCTTCCAGACCATCTTCGTCCTGCAGGGCGGCATCAGCCGGAGGCTGACCGTCGGCGACCTTCGCTTCGAGCCGCTGGAGATCCACAACGGAACCTCCAAATACGATCTGGTGCTGAGCGTCGGAGAAGCGAAAGACGGCCACGACGGGCTGAGCTGTTCGCTCGAGTACGATGCCGACCTCTTCAAACCTGAGACGGCGGCGCGACTGCTCGAGAGCTACCGCCGTGTCTTGAACGCCGTCAGTGACGATCCGGAGCAGCCCATCGCGACAATCCCTGTCGTCGGCCGGACCGACCGGGCGCTCATCGAATGCTGGAGCGAAACACGGGCGGAATACCCGCGCGCGTCGACGATTCACCGGGAGTTCGAAGCGACGGCCGCGCGTACGCCATCGGCCGTCGCCGTGACCGGAGAGTCGGAATCGCTGACCTACGCCGATCTCGACGCCCGGGCCAATCGGCTGGCCGCTCGCCTGCGCCGCGAGGGCGTCCGGAAAGGCGAGCTCGTCGGGCTGTGCCTCGAACGGACGATCGACGCCATCGTCGCGCAACTCGCCGTTCTGAAAGCTGGCGCCGCCTACCTGCCGCTCGACCCCGCATATCCCGTGTCACGCCTGGGCTTCATGGTCCAGGACGCGGACGTCCGTGTCGTGTTGACGCACGCGAGAACCGCCGCTCGACTGCCGCAAGGTGCCGCAAACGTGATCGTGCTCGATCAGGAGGCCGGCGTCATCGCGCAGGAGTCGGCTGAGAGCCACGGCGACGAGTGCGGCGCCGAAGACCTCGCGTACGTCATGTACACCTCCGGATCGACGGGTCGCCCGAACGGCGTGCGAATCCCGCACCGCGGTGTGCTGCGGCTGGTCCTGGCGACCAACTATGTGTGCTGGGAGACGGCCACGACCTTCCTGCAGATGGCGCCCTTGTCGTTCGACGCCTCGACGTTCGAGGTCTGGGCGCCCCTGCTGCACGGCCGCCGACTCGTCGTGTTTCCCGAACGCGTGCCAACCGTCCCGATTCTTGGAGATGTCCTGCGTGCCGAAGGGATCGACTGCCTGTGGCTCCCCTCGGCGCTGTTCAATGTCGTCATCGACGAACGTCCGGAGTACCTGGCAGGTGTGTCCCAATTGATCGTCGGCGGTGAAGCGCTTTCGGTACCTCACATCCGCCTGGCTCAGGCACATTTGCCATCGACGCAGCTGATCAACGGGTACGGGCCGACCGAGTGCACCACGTTTGCCTGCTGCCATCCGATTCCGCGCCTCGACGACCGAGACCTCGCCGCTATCCCGATCGGGCGGCCGATCGGCGGCACCAGCGCTCTGGTGCTCGATGCCCAACGCCAGCCGGTACCTGTCGGGGTTGTGGGTGAGCTTTACATCGGCGGCGACGGCGTCGCGCTCGGGTATCACAATCGGCCCCAACTCACGGTCGAACGGTTTGTGGCGGATCCGACGGCGAAGTCCGGGCGGCTCTGGTATCGAACGGGCGATCGGGCGCGGTGGAATCCGGAGGGCGTTCTCGAGTTCCACGGACGCCTCGACGCGCAGATGAAGGTCAGGGGATTCCGGGTCGAGCCAGGCGAGATCGAAGCGGCGTGCCGTCGCCACCCCGGCGTTCGTGACGCGAGCGTCGTGCTCGAGAGCGAGGTCACCGACGCGCGCCTGGTCGCGTTCGTCGTGGCCGAGCCGGGACTGGCGCTGACCGCTCAGGACCTCAGCCGCTCCCTGGCGGAACAACTCCCCAGCCATCTCGTCCCGGCCGACATCGTCGTGCTCGATGCGCTGCCGCTGACACCGAACGGCAAGGTCGATCGACAGGCGCTGTCGTCTGGGCGCCGAAGCCTTGACGGAGGCGGCTCGAAGCAACGCCGCACAGAGGACCCTCCAGCGCGGGTCGCGGTCGCGCCACGGAACGCCACCGAGGAAGCACTGTTACGCATCTGGCGCGATCTGTTGCGGCTCGACTCGGTCGGCGTTCATGACGACTTCTTCGCGCTTGGCGGGCATTCGCTCCTCGCGGTCCAGATGTTTTCCCAGATTCATCACACGTTCGGCCGCAGCCTGCCATTCAGCAGCCTCGTGCGCCACTCGACCATCGCCAAGCTCTCGGCATTGCTCGCGTCGCCGGCCGCACCGGGCGGCCGGAGCCTGTCGCTGGTGCCGCTTAAGGAGCATGGCAGTCGCCCGCCTCTGTTCCTGATGCACGGCATCGGCAACGAGGTCTGGACGTTTCTCGAGCTGGCGAAGCACCTTGACGCCGAGCAGCCCGTCTACGGCGTCCTGCTCTCGCAGCAAACCTCGAATCGCGCGGCGTCTCTGACGGACAGAGTGGCTGCGTACGTATCGGATCTCGAGGCGTTTCTCCCGGAGGGCCCGTTCGCCCTGGGCGGACACTGTTCGGGTGCGGTGACGGCGCTCGAGGTTGCCCGCCAGCTGCAGGCACGCGGCAAGAGTGCGTCATTGCTCGTCGTCTTCGACCACTGGCTGGAGGAGACGCCTGTTGGCATTCTCGCGTTGGCCACCAACGCCGTCACCTGGGTCGCCGATGATTTGGTCAGGACCACGCTGCGAGACAACCTCGGCCGCGTCCGCAGCCGCCTCCGCTTGCTGAAAACACGACTGCTCCATCAGGGCAACGGGCGGACACCGCCGGACGACATCCGGGATCTCGTTGGGATGTGGCGCTATCCGGATCACGAGGTGGATCGGCTTCGACAGGAGGTGGGAGCGCTTCGGGCGTACCGCTTCGGTCAGTACGACGGCGCCATCCACGTCTTTCGAGCCCGCACTCGTGCGCTCGGCAGCAAACACCCGACACCAGACCTGGGCTGGAAACGTGTCGCGGCCGGCCGCCTGTCGGTCGAAACCGTGCCGGGCTCGCACGACAGCATGTTCCGGCCGCCCTTCGTTCGTACCCTTGGTGAACGGTTGGATGCGGTTCTCGAGCGAACATTCCACGACGCCGGCACCCCCTCGCGTGAGGTGGCGCGCCGATGAGAGACGCCAGGGCGAGACACCACCTGCGATCGGCTGACACCTTCACGCCATTCGACGTCGCTGACTGCGACCAGGCGATTCACTGCCGGTTCGAACAGCAAGCGGCGCGCTGCCCGGATGCGGTTGCGATTCGCCTGCCCACGCACGACGTGAGCTATGCACAGCTGAACGAGGCGGCCAATCGCGCCGCGCGCAGCCTGCTCGCGTGGCCGGGAACGGCCGAGCGTCCGGTCGCGCTGATACTCCGCCAGGGCTACGACTCCGTGGTCTGGACGCTGGCGATCCTCAAGGCCGGTCTCTGCTACGCGCCGCTCGATCAACGTCTGCCGGCAGCCGTCCTGCGCGCCATGGTCGACGCTCTCGGCCCAGGCGCGTTGGTGGTCGACAGTCGCCATCTCGACCTCGGGCGCGGGCTCGGCGTCAGTCGCGTTCGGGTCGTCGACGGTGAAGCGGAGCTTCGCGGCAACGATCGTCTGTCGGCGAGCAATCTCGATCGGCCGGTCTCCCCTGATGGCATCGCCTATGTTTTCTGCACCTCGGGCTCGACCGGGAGACCGAAAGGAGTGGCCGACTCGCATCGCAACGTGCTGCACAACGTCTGTCGGTATACGAACACGCTCCGCTTTGCGCCCGACGATCGGCTGAGCCTCGTGCAGAATCCGAGCTTCAGCGGCACGGTCTCGAGCCTGTTCGGTGCGCTGCTCAACGGCGCTTCCGTGGCGCCATTCGATCTCCAGGGCGACGGGCTCTCCGCGCTCTCCGACGCCATGCGTCGTGCGCGCGTGACGATCTTCCACGCGGTGCCGTCGATCTTCCGCGAGCTCTCGGACCCGTCCGGCAGGTTTCCCGACATCCGGCTCGTCCGGCTGGAAGGTGACCGCGTGACCGCGCGCGACATCCGGCATTTCCAGTCGAACTTCCACGACCACTGCACGCTGGTCAACGGTCTCGGGGCTACCGAATGCGGGCTCGTCCGCCAGTTTTTCGTCGACAAGCAAACGACTGCCGACCCCGCAGAACCGATCCCGATCGGTTATCCGGTACCGGACGTCACGGTGAAGATCGTCGATGACGAGGGCCGCCAGCTGCCGGCGGACTCACCTGGCGAAATCGTCGTGGAGAGCCGGTTTCTCGCAACCGGCTACTGGCGCAATCCGGAGCTGACCGCCCGACGGTTTGAGCCGGTCGGCGAGGGTGTGCGGCGCTACCGGACTGGAGACCTGGGAAGGCTGCGAGAAGACGGCTGCCTGGTCCATCTCGGTCGCGTCGATCACCGGATCCGAATCGCCGGCGAATTCATCGATACGGAAGACATCGAGCGACTGCTGCAGGCGGTTCCGGGAATCACGCAGGCGGTCGTGCACGATTTCGTCGACCAGACGCTCGAGCGAAGGCTCTGCGCGTACGTCGTGCGCGACGCGTCATCCACGATAACCGGCGAGCGGCTGCGCGAGGCGTTGTCCGCGCGAGTCGCGCGTCACGCGATGCCGACGACGTTCATGTTTCTCGATGCCCTGCCACTGAGCAGCGACTTGAAGGTCGATCGCAGCCGCTTGCCGAAGCCGGCCGGACGGAGACCGGAGCTGCCCAACGACTACGTGGCGCCCGTCACCGCACTCGAGCAGCGCATGGCCCAGGTCTGGTCCGAGGTGCTGGACATCGAACCGGTTGGCGTCACCGATTCCCTCTTCGACCTGGGCGGCGATTCTCTGCGCGCGGCACGGATCGTCAGTGCCCTTCAACCGACCTGCGGCGAGCGGATTCGAATGACGAGCCTCTTCGAACACCCCACGATTCGAGCGCTCGCCCGCGCGTTGGAGCACGACCCACCGGTCGCCAGCCCAGCCGATCCGCCGCACGAACACGCGACATGACTGACCTCGACGCCCAACTGCCGGCCGACCAGCGAGCGATTCGGGCGAAGTGCTTCCATCCGGCCGGCACATTCGTCCGGTTCCCGGCAGAGGCGCTGGACGGCTCGCTGAATCGGCGATTCGAGGAACAGGTACGACACGACGCCGGCCGACTCGCCGTGACGACGCGACGAGTCACGCTCACGTACGGCGAACTGAATGCGCTCGCAAACCGGATCGCACATGCCATCATCCGACACGCCGGAGCACGCGAGGAGCCGATCGCCTTGCTCTTCGATCACGATGCGTTGGCGATCGCCGCCATGCTGGGTGTGCTGAAGGCCGGCAGGCTGTACGTGCCGCTCGACCCGTCGTATCCAGGTCCGCGGCTCGAGTACATCCTGCGCGATTCGACCTCGCGGTTGCTGATGACCGAAGGCAGGCACGTCGCCCTTGCCCGCGCGCTGGCCGGAGATCGCGTTCACGTACTGAATGTGGAATCGATCGATGCCCCGGCAACCAACCCGGACGCGGACACGGGGCCGGACAGTCCGGCGTTCATCTTGTACACATCCGGGTCCACCGGCCACCCGAAGGGGATCGTCCAAAGCCATCGCAACGTCCTGCACGACGTGATGCACTACACGAACAGCGGACACTTCTGCGCCGACGACCGGTTTCTCCTGGTCTCCTCACTCAGCTTTGCCGACTCGGTACGCACGGTCTACAGCAGTCTCCTCAACGGTGCGGCTCTCTTTCCGTTCGATATCCATGCGGAAGGTCTCGTGCCGCTCGCCGGTTGGATCCTCGGTCAACGCATCACGATTTACCGGTCGGTTCCAACCGTCTTCCGTCACTTCGTCGACTCACTGACGGGAGACGAGCGATTCACGGACCTCAGGCTCCTCTACCTGGCCGGTGAAGCTGTCCGACGGACCGATGTCGAGCTATACCGGCGTTATTTCCCGCCGAGCTGCATATTCGTGAACCGACTGGGGACGACAGAGACGCTGACCTTCCGGTGCTACTTCATCGACCATGACACCGAGCTCACCACAGCCACGGTGCCGGTCGGCTACGCGGTGCCAGACCATGACGTGCTCCTCATCGGCGAAAGCGGCGAAGAGGTGCCCATCGGCGCCGTGGGAGAGATGGAGATTCGGAGCCGCTACTTGTCTCCTGGTCAATGGGGGAACGTCGTCCTCCCGCGTGCCACGTCTGCGGCAGGTTCGGTGGATTCCGACCTGCGAATCCACCGAACCGGCGATCTGGGTCGGTTTCGCCCCGATTGGTGCCTGGAGTACCTCGGCCGAAAAGACTTTCAAGTCAAGATTCGCGGACATCGGGTCGAGACCGCAGAAGTGGAGGCGGCGTTGATGAGCCTGGGCTGCATCCGGGAGGCGGCTGTCGTCGCCGAGCGCCGCACGAGCCACGACAGCCTGGTGGGGTATGTCGTCCCCGTCGCGTCTCCGCCGAGCCCGCAGACCCTTCGAGACCTGCTGTCCGCCCGGCTTCCCGACTACATGGTTCCCTCGAGCTACGTCGTCCTCGACGCGCTGCCGCTGCTCCCGAATGGCAAGCTGAACCGGCAAGGCCTTCCTGCGCGGGGAAACATCCGGCCTGATTTGAAGGAGCCCTTCGTTCGACCGCGAGACCACGTCGAGGCGGAAATCGCTCAGATTTGGGGCAACGTGCTCGAGTTGGACGCAATTGGTATCAACGATGACTTCTTTGATCTCGGCGGCGACTCACTGGCCGCGACGCGGGTCGTTTCTCGTGTACGCGACCGTTTCAGTCTCCAGATCCCGGTTGCGGTGATGTGGAAGGCGACGACCGTGGCCTTGATGGCCACCCTCGTGGCAGCACACCTACATCCTTCTTCCTCCTGACGCCAAGCTGAACGTATAGTACGCGCCGTACGCCTTTCATACGGCAAAGAGGCGCCGTCGTCGCGGAAGCGGCGCGATGGCGGATGCTGAGCGCACCTGGGAGGATTCGATGCGGAACCTGGACTCGCTGCGAGGATGGACGACGGTGGCCGGTGGGGTACTGCTGGCGCTGGGCCCTGTGATCGCCGGATGCGCGCGCGAATCGGCGCCGCCCGCGCCGGCGCCCGCACCGCCACCTTTTGCAGGGCCCGCGCTCGCGCGCTACGAAGCGATGCGCATCCCGGCCGACAACCCGATGACCGCCGCCAAGGTCGAACTCGGCAAGCAGCTGTACTACGACACCCGGCTGAGCGGGGACGGTCAGCGATCCTGCTATTCGTGTCACGTGTCCGAGAAGGGGCTGACCGACGGTCAGCCTGTCGCGGTCGGCGCGTTCAACAGAAAGCTGACGCGCTCGAGTCCGACGATGTGGAACATCGGGTATCACAGCGAGTGGTACTGGGATGGGCGCGCCAAGACGCTCGAGGGGCAGGCCAAGGCGGCGTGGAGCGGCGGCAACATGGGCGCCAGCGGCAAGGAAGGCGCCCCGGGCATGGACGCGATTTGCGGCACGCTGAATCAAATCGGCGACTACAAGAAGATGTTTCAGGAAGTGTTCAACGAAGGCTGCACACAGGACAACGTCCCAAAAGCCCTGGCCGCCTTCATGCGCACCATCGTCAGCACCGACTCGCCGTGGATTCGGTTCCGCGACGGTGACACCACTGCCCTCTCCGAGTCAGCGCGGCGCGGATACCAGGTCTTCGACGTCAAAGCCCAGTGCTCGAAGTGCCATTCCGGGCCTGCTGCTGACGGACCAGCAGTACCACAACGTCGGCGTCGGCATGACGGCGAAGGAGCCCGACCTCGGTCGACACACCGTCACCAAGGAGGAAAAAGATCGGGGCGCCTTCAAGACGCCAACGCTCCTCGATGTCAGCAAGTCGGCGCCGTATTTTCACAACGGCAGCGTGGCGACGCTCGAGGAGGCGATGGATCAGATGCTCAAGGGCGGCATCCCCAACAAGTGGCTGGATCGGACGAACCTGCTGCCGGCCAAGCTGACCAAGGCCGAGCGCATGGACCTGCTGCAGTTTCTGCGTGAGCTGACCGTCAACTACACCATCACGCCACCGAAGCCTCCGCAGTGACGGATCAGGCGCGCAATCGTGCGTCTCGACCGGCGTTTGACGCTGAGAGACGGCACGCGGGTGGGCTGGCGTACCTGCTCGAAATAGCCGGCTGATTCGGGCCGACAAACGTGTGGGGGCTCCGGGATACAACTTTGAAATGCCGATGCCACGTATTCCCGCCTATCCTTGACTTGTCCGCACCCCCGTGCCTAGACTGGCGTCGTATCCTCAATTTGAGCAAGACGTTTGGGGCGCAAGCCCTCTCGGAAAAGGAACAATCATGCCCAGCGGCACGATTGCACGTCTGTTGATCGACAAGGGGTTCGGGTTCATTCGGGACGAAAGCGGCGTCGAGCATTTCTTCCATCGCTCCTCGGTTCGAGGCGCGGTGTTCGAACTGCTCCGGGAAGGTCAGCGGGTCGAGTTCGCAACGGAGGAATCTCCCAAGGGTCCAAGAGCGGCCGAAGTCCGCCTGCTCGACAGCTAGACACACACGGAACAACCGGCCCGAGTCCCCGGGCCGGTTCGCCATCACACTCCGATCGGAAGCCAACGGGGTCCGGTGGCCCTCACGGTCTTCAAAACCGGCCGCTTCCCGCTTCACGCGGGAAGGGTGGGTTCGACTCCCACGGGCTTCCGCCAACCTTCGCCAACCTTCGCCAAAACGCTCGCTACGCTCGCGGCTTCGGTTGGCAAGCCGCGTCAGGCGAGCGCGCCGCGAAGGTTGTCCACCGTAGCGCCGAAGGCGCGAAGGTGGACGTCCACCAGTTGCGGAAGTCGTCCCAGACACCCGCCATCTTCTCCGTCACCTTTCCGCACGCCAGTTGATCCGTTGAGTCCGTTGACGTACCGTCGAGAGTAGCTGGGCTCCCCTGTCCAGAACCGGCGCGCGAGACGCGCGTTCGAGATCGAGGCGCACCTGTGCGTCTCGATGCAGAGGAGCTGCCATGAGTCTCAAAGACAAGCTCGAGATCGGCCTCAAGCCAGACGCGCCCTACCGCCCCGACAACCTGCCCGAGTTCCAACAGGACGACCCAAGCTGCCGCGAAGGCAGTACGCCCGGACACGCCGCGTCCGTGGACGAAGCGCGTGAGGATTGTGACGACGGCAGACCGACGCGCCGCGTCGCGCCCAAGCGGACCGCCGCGAGTGCGGTCAGGCGACGCGCTGCCACGACCCGCGCAACGGCCACGCGGCGTCGCGCGAAGACAGCGCGTCCCGCAGCCCGCTCCAAGACCAGACGGTAAAACACGTTGCTGAACGACAGCAACGTGAACTTCGAACTTCAAACTTCGAACTTCAAACTTCGGAATTCTGGGCCTGGAATTCATCCGGGTCCGTAGTTCGAAGTTTGAAGTCCGAAGTTCAAAGTTTCAGGCAGCGCTCTTCAGCAGCCTGTCACCTCCTGCAGCCACCGCGTGACCTGGGCGGCGTCGTCGAACGTGTCGACGACCAGGTGGGCCCCCGCGGCCTCGAGCGTCGCCCGATCGTAGGGGCCGGTCGCCACCGCGATCGCGCGCGCGCCATGCGCCTGTGCGCAATCGACGTCGAGCGGGGTGTCGCCGATGACGACGACGTGGCCAGGCGGCGGCGGCGGACACCCCGCGCGCTTCGCGCGGGCGAGCGCGACCGGGACGAGCGCGCGTCGATCGACGTGATCGTCGCCGTAGGCCCCGAACGCGAAGCGGCGCCAGAGGTCGAAATGTCCGAGCTTCACAAGCGCGCCCGGCTCGAAGTTACCGGTGAGGAGTCCCGTCCTGATGTGCGGACGCGCCTCGAGCGCGTCGAGGAGCGCCTCGACCCCTGGAAGGACGCCGCTCGGGCCGTCGCCGGGCCGTGTGATTTCGACCCGGAGATCGTCGATATATGCCGCCCGGATGCGCGCAATTTCCGCCGCAGTCGGCTCGACGCCGATCGCGCGCAGCACGTCTCCGACGATCGCCCGATCGGTACGCCCCGCGAGCGTCACGCCGTCGAGCGCGTTCGCCACGCCGTAGAGGCGCGCGAACGTCGCGTTCATTCCCCGCAGGCCAGCCCCGCCGCTCTTGATGAGGGTGCCATCGACGTCGAACAGCACGATGACGGGTGGTCGGGACATCGGCTGACTACAATCGTTGATCAGAAGGAGGCATTCGAATGCATCGAGGCATGACCGCGGTGGGACTGAGCGCGCTCGTCGCGCTCGGCGTCGTCGAGGCCAGGCAGACCGGCATGCGCGCCAGGGCAGACCTGAAGGGCGACGGGATTACCGGCAGCATGGAATTGCGCGAGGTCCCCGCGAAGACTGACGGCGCGGCCGACCCGAAATTCACCACCGGCACCACGGCGGTCGAGATCACTGTGAGCGTCACGGGACTCAAGCCCGGCGCGCACGGGTTGCACCTGCACGCGGTTGGCACGTGCGATGCTCCCGATTTCAACAGCGCGGGCGGTCATGTCGATCCCGGACCGCACGGCGTGACGGATCCGGACACCAACCACCCCTTCCACATGGGCGACTTGCCGAACCTCGTCGCCGACGCCTCGGGCAACGCGACGCTGAAAGCCGTCACGACGCGCGTCACGCTCTCGGCCGGACCGCTCTCGGTGTTCGACGGCGACGGCACCGCGGTCATCGTGCATGGGAACCCGGATCAAGGCGTCACCGGCGAGGCGAAATCAGGCGTCAGCGGCGGACCGAGAGTCGCCTGCGGCGTCGTGACGAAGTAAAAGCAGAGGCGTTTACCTTCGAAAAACGCGGCGCCAGAATCCATCTGCAGCGACGAGCTCGCCCGTCGCCGCCTGAAGCTCGAGCTGACGGGCCCCGGTCGCGAGGGCAAAAGGCTCGTCGGCGGTGAGCGCGATCCATCCGAGATTGCGCTTTTCTGAAAGTCCGCGCAGCGTCGCGCCAAGCGCACGCGACTCGGCTGGCTGGTCGATCTTCGCGGTCGGGTGTTCGAGGATCAGCATCGCGGGCCTCATCGCGAGCGCGCGCGCAAGATGGACCCGGACGCGCTCTCCGGCCGAAAGCGTGGACGTGGCCTCGTCGAGCCGCTCCGGCCGGAGACCGGCGTCACCGGCCAGCCGCTCGACCTCGTGTCTCGTCTCCGGCGACATCGGTTCGATCGCCAGCGTGAGTGGCAGCGCGAGGTTGGCGCCAATCGGAAGACGATCGATCAGCACGGCGCGATTGGTGACGAGGCCGAACCGGTCGAGCGACGCGAGCCATTCGGTGTCGGTCGCAATCTCGCGGGTGTCCTTGCCCTCTACCCGCACATCGCCTGCGTCCGGAACCGACGCGCCCGTGACGAGATTCACGAACGCCTCGGCGGCACCGGCGTCGAAGCCGGTCAAAACGAGCCGGTCGCCCTGGTCGACGACGAGCGTCGATATCCGGAGCGGCCGCAGGCCCGCGTAGTTCTTGCTGACGCCTGAGAACTCAATGAGGCAGGGCAATCAAAAAATGGGGCAATGAGGCAAGGCCCCACTCTTCAAGCGGAGCGTTTACGGCGTCCGTCCCGGCTGCGGCCGCGCTGCCGCGAGACGAGCGATCGATATTCGCGGATGAGAAGCTCCAGGTGATCGTGCTCTTCCTCAGCGAATTCGAGGAAGATGCGCTTCCCTTCCGATTCTTCGAAGCGCTCGCCGTATTTCTTGAAGAACTTGTGCGACCCGCGCTCGCAGCGGATGCCGACGAGAAGCGCCCGCCGGTCGTCCACGCCTTTCTTCAGTTCTTCGGTGCCGGCCGCGAAGAGACCGTTGGCTGCGCCTTTGAAAAAGAGGAACGTCGGCTGGCTCTCGAGCTTCGGATCCTGCGACACGAGCTCGCGGTACCGTTGCTGGAGCTTGCCGAGGTGCTCCTTTTCCTCCTCGCCGAGCCGGTGAAACACCCGCCGGCCGCGCGGGTCGCGCGTTTGCCGGGCGGCCCGCGTGTAGAACTCCAGGCCGCTGCGCTCGGTGGCGATCGCGATCCGGAGCGCGTCGCGCGCGAACACCGCCTCGGTCGACGTCGTCGGGCCGCTGGCCGGTGTCCCCGTCTGGCAGCTCTCGCACGTCCCGTAGATCTGGAGCACGCTCTGTCCGGGTGCGAAGTGGCGCGCTGACGCCACCTCTTCGATCAGCGTTTCGATGTCCGAGCTCAGGAACTCGAACGACTGATTGCAGGTCTTGCAGATCAGGTGGAAATGGCGCGGGTGCCGGTACGAGTGCTCGAAGCGAAACCGGCCCTCGCCGAAATCGACCTTGCGGGCGATGCCGGCCTCGACCATCCACTGCAACGTCCGGTAGATCGTCGCGCGGCTGATGCGCGCGTCCTCGCGCCGGATGAGATCGACCAGCTCATCGGCGCTGATATGCCCTTCCTGCCGAAGAAAGATCGTGACGATGAAGTCACGCTTGCCGGATCGTCGTCCACCTGCCGGGCGCAGTTTCTCGACGAACTCGGTCGCAGTAGGGAATAGGTACCATTGAGTCTCGCGACTCAAACACTCACTACGGAAAACGCGGTCAGGCGCTGAACGACGACCCGCACCCGCACGTCGATTTCGCGTTCGGGTTCTTGATGGTAAAGCCGCCGCCCATCTGGTTATCGACGAAATCGACCTCGGCGCCGCGGAGGTAGCGCAGGCTGATCGGGTCCACGAACAGCCGGACGCCGTTGACCTCGAACACCTGGTCGGCCGACTGATCGCCTTCGCCCTCGTCGATCATCAACCCGTACTGGAAGCCCGAGCAGCCGCCTCCCTGGACGAACACGCGGAGACCCGCGCCGATCTTGTTCTCTTCCGCCAGGAGCGCGTTGATTTTCTCCGCCGCCGTTTCCGTCACATGGATCATGATTTGATTATAGGCTACATGCCGCGTTCGACGCTCGCACAGACCCTGGCCGACGACCGGCTGCCCACACGAATCTGGAACCGGGAAACCACGCTGTTTGCGCCCGCCGGCGCGGCCCGCGAGCTCCACCACAACATTGTCAACCGGCTCGGCTGGCTCGATTCGCCGTCACAGGACGCGCAGGACCTCGCGGAGCTGCTCCTCTTCGCCGACGAGGTCCGGGGGGCGGGTCTGACCGACGTCTACCTGCTGGGGATGGGTGGCAGCAGCCTATGCGCGGAGGTGCTGCGCGACATTCCCGTCGGCAAGCCGCACGAGCGGTGCCGGCTGACGGTCCTCGACACGACCGACGAACGCGCCATCGCCGACGTCACGGACGGCCTGCGGCCGGAACACACACTGTTTCTCGTCGCGAGCAAGAGCGGCACGACCAGCGAGGTGAACGCGCTGGAACGGTACTTCCACGGGCTGATGTCCGCGGCACTGGGCGGGACGGCGGGCCGGCACTTCATCGCCATCACCGATCCGGGCACGCCAGCTCGAAGCGCACGCCGCGGCGAACAACTATCGGCGGACGTTCCTGAATCCGCCGTCCATCGGCGGGCGATATTCGGTGCTGTCGAAGTTCGGGCTGGTGCCCGCCGCGCTGTTGGGCGCCGACCTCGGCCTGATCATCAGGCGCGCGCGGCGCATGGCCGACGACTGCCGCGCCAATATCGCCTCGAATCCAGGGCTCGCGCTCGGCGCCTTCATGGGCGAACAGGCGGCGGCCGGTATCGACAAGCTGACCGTGTTGATGCCGCCGGCGCTCGCTCCGCTGGGGCCGTGGATCGAACAGCTCGTCGCGGAGAGCACGGGCAAGGAAGGACGCGGTGTACTTCCGGTCGTTGACGAGCCGTTTGAGGATCTCGATCAGTTCGGGCCCGACCGCGCGTTCGTGGTCGTGTTGACGCCGCTGTCGGTCGATCTGGCGGCCACGGCGCTGACGCTCGAACGCGCCAACCGTCCGTTGTTCCGCATCCAGACCTCACCCGATCAACTGGGCGCGGAGTTCTTTCGCTGGGAGTTCGCGACCGCGGTGGCCGGCGCGGTCCTGCAAATCAATCCATTCGACGAGCCGGACGTCCGAAGCGCGAAGGAACGCACGAAGGCGCAGCTCGACGCGTACGAAAAGGCGGGCACGTTGCGGCCCGATCCGCCACTCAGCCGGGTCGCGAATTACCATCGCCGCGAATCCCGGCCGCACGAGCCGATGGCTTCCAAGGGCCGGTACGTCGCGATCCTCGACTACCGGCCGATCGACCTCGCGCGCCGGCCGGCGGTTGCGCTTCTCCGGCGCGACATCCGTCGGCTCACGCCCGTCGCGACGACACATGGCATCGGACCGCGCTACCTGCACTCGACGGGTCAGTATCACAAGGGCGGACCCAACACCGGCTTCTTCGTCGTGCTCACGAGTGAAGATGCGACGGTCACGCCGATTCCGGGATCGAACTACACGTTTTCAGTGCTCAAGCGCGCGCAGGCGTTCGGGGACTTCGAGGCGCTCGCCGCCGCGGGCCGCCACGTCGTCCACTTTCACCTCGACGACCCCGAGACGGATATCGCCGGACCGGTGCTCAAAGCCCTGAGTGAGATGGGGCCGCGCAAGGGGCCGCGGCCCGATCCTCTCCGGTAACGCTACGATGAACACCATGCGTGTGGCTTTCTGGTGCGCCCTCGCGCTGGCGGCTGCGGTCGCCGGGACGGCAGGCTTCCAGCAGCGGGACCAGTCGGGCCGCTTGTTCCCGCCCGAACAGCTCGTGCTCCTCGAAGCGCCGGATCGCGACGAGTGGCAGCAGCCGGACAAGATCATGGACCGGCTCAACATCGCCGACGGCGCGCGGGTGGCAGACATCGGCGCGGGCGGCGGGTGGTTCACCATTCGCCTGGCGCGCAGGGTCGGGCCCAACGGACGCGTCTTCGCGGAAGATATCCAGCCGCAGATGGTCGAAGCGATCCGCCGGCGCGTCGCGCGCGAAGGGCTGAAAAACGTGACGCCCGTGCTCGGCACGCCGACCGACGCGCGGCTCGAGCCGAACCTGCAGGCCGTCCTGATTGTCGATACCTATCCACAGCTGCCCGACGCGGTCGGGTTGCTGCGAAATATCGCCGCGAAGCTGGTGCCGGGTGGACGCGTCGGCATCGTGGATTTCAAGCCGGATGGCGCCGGCGGCCCCGGGCCGGCGCTCGAAGAGCGGCTCGACCCGGCCGTCATCCGCCGGGACGCCGAGCGCGCAGGACTCACCTTCAAGAGCCACGAGACGTTTCTGCGGTATCAGTACCTGCTGGTCTTCGTGAAGTAGCGAGCTACATGAACAGATGCGCTTGCAACGAACCAGGGCGCTTGCCAAGAGCGACCACCACGAAGCTCACGAAGGACACGAAGACGGCGCTGACCTGGCGGCCGCCAGCGGCGGCGAGGCGATCTGTGAGAGGCCGCGCCCGACAAGACGGACGAAAGAACTCCCAGCGTCTTGTCGGGCGTGGCCTCTCACAGATCGCGGCCCGGCGAAGCCGGGCCCGCCAGGTCAGCGGGTGTCTTCAAATCGCTTGTCACACTTGTCGGGTTCGTCTTCGTGCCCTTCGTGAGCTTCGTGGTTCGACGCACTGGCGACTGCTTTTCGCGTCACGTGATCGATGACATCCCTGCCCGCGTTTTTCACGTCCTGCCAGGACACCGTCAACCGCGCGCTCGACCGGTTCGTGCCGGCCGATGCGTCGACGGCGCCTGTCCGTGCCATCCCGCCGGCCCTCCTCGATGCGATGCGCTACACGCTGCTCGCGCCCTCAAAGCGCGTGCGCGCGGTGCTCGTGCTGCTCGCCGCGGATCTCTGCGGCGACGACCGCCGCGCCCTGCCGGCGGCTTGCGCGATCGAAGCGGTTCACGCGTCGTCGCTGATGCTCGACGACCTGCCGAGCATGGACAACGCGCCGCTGCGCCGGGGCCGGCCGACGTCGCACCGGACATTTGGGGAGGCGGTGACGATCCTCGCGGCCTTCGGTTTGCTGAACGAAGCGTTCGGACACATCGCTCGCGAATACGAGCCCGCCCTCGCGAGCCGGCTGGTCTCGCTGCTCGCCGACGCGGTTGGGCTCGACGGACTCGTCACCGGCCAGGCCGAAGACGTGCTCGCCACCGACGCGACGATTTCATTCGAGACGCTCGAGCGGATTCATCGCCGCAAGACCGGCGTGCTGTTCAGCGCCTCGGCCACCGCGGGAGCGCTCACGGCCGGAGGCACCGACGCCGACGTCGCCGTGCTGACGGCGTACGCCAAGAACCTTGGCCTTGCCTTTCAGGTCATCGACGACCTGCTCGACGTGACCGGCACGCCCGAAGAGACGGGCAAAGCCACGCGGCACGACGCCAGAAAGACGACGTTCGTGTCGTTCAGTGGCGTGGACGGCGCGCGGGCGCTCGCCGGGGAGCTGTGCCGGACCGCGTGCGCGGCACTCGAACCGTTCGGCCGGCGGGCGGCGCGCCTGACGGAGCTCGCGGATTTCGTGGCGAGCCGCAGGCTCTGACGTGGCACAGCAGCCCGACCCGCGCGTCGACGAACTGCGCGAGCAGCTGAAGGCACTCGGCTACCTCGACGCGCGGATGGACCGCTTCGTGCTCGCCGGGGGCGCGCTGCGCGCAAGAGCCGGCGCGCTCGCCGCGGCCGCCAGCGCCCGGCTGGGCCTCCTCGCGGGACTCCTGCTCGGGCCGGCAGCCGCGATCGGGTTGCGGGCGCGCGTGCCCAATCTGGTCACGAGCGGGCTCGACGCGATCGTCCTGGCCGCGTACCTCGCGATCCTGTTCGGGCTCGCGACCGCCATCGTGGCAGGGCTGGCGATTCTCGCCGGCGCCACGCTCGCGCGGCGGTCGGCCGACTCGACCGGTTTTCCCCGACGCGCTCGACGCATCGCCGCCGCGGCGGGACTGCTCGCCGGGCTCGGCTGCCTCATGTATCTCAGTCTCTGGTGGCGGACGGCGATGAGCGCCGGATCCACGTCGCTCGCGTGGACGAGCGCGATTCTCGTGATCGCGGTCGCCATCAGCCTCCTCCTGGGACACGGTGTGACCGTCACCGTGCTGGCATTCCTCGCGCGGTCCGGCCTGAGCCGTTCGCTTCAGCCGGGCCTGCCGCTGTCGTCCTGGCGCGCGATCGTTCCGCTCGCCGCCTTGTCGTTCGCGGGTGCGCTAGCCATCCTCGTCGCGGCGCCGGGCCACCAGCAGGAGCCACCAGCGCCCACACTCACCGTCGTGCCGACCGGCCTGCGTCTGGTCGTGGTAGCCGTCGATGGCGTAGACGAACCGACACTCGATCGCCTTCGGGCCGCGGGTCGACTGCCGGTTTTCAATCGGCTCCTGAGCCAGAGCACCGGCACGCTCGCGTCGGATCCCGTTCGCGATCCGGCACGAGTCTGGACGACGATCGCGACGGGACAGCCGCCGGAGCAGCACGGCGTACGCTCGCTCGAAGCGCGCCAGGTCGCGGGCCTCCGCGGCCGATTGCAGCCGGGATCGTCAGGCTGGTCCGCCATCACCGCGGCGACCGATCTGCTGCGCTTGACGCGACCGACGATCGCGTCCGGGGAAGCACGGTTGATACCGGCTTTCTGGGAAGTCGCCGCGCGGGCGGGCCTGCGCACCGCCGTCATCCATTGGTGGGCGACCTGGCCCGCTCCGGACGACCTCGGCATCGTGATCTCCGATCGCGCGATCCTCCGGCTCGAACACGGCGGGGCACAGGATGGAGAGATCGCGCCGGCGTCGCTGTATCAGGCGCTGCAGGCAGGCTGGGCGGACCGGCGCGCGCGGGCAGCTTCGCGAAGCGCCGTTGCCATCGCGCCTGGCACGGCTGGCGATCTCGCGGGCGCGGTGCGGCGTGCGGCGGAAATTGACGCGACGCTCGTCGACCTCGCGGGCGACAAGATAATCGGCACGCCCGATCTGCTCGTGTTGTATCTGCCGGGACTCGACATCGTGCAACACGCGCTCTTCGAGAACCAGGGCCCGGGCACGCTTGCGCCTTCGGTGGCCGCCGACCGGCTCGCGGCGCTCGAGCGCTACTACGTGTTCCTGGATGAATCACTCGCCACGTTTCTTGGTGAGGCCGGCGATCGCCGGCTCGTCGTGCTCGTCACGCAGGCTGGCCGGGTCGAGCGTCCGGGCGCGGGCCTGATTGCCCTCTCCGGCCCGGACGGAGGCACGGCGCGAGTCACCGCACCACCGACTGGGGTCGCCCCAACCGTTCTCCATGCGCTCGGACTACCGATCGCCCGCGATCTGGCAAGCCCGCCAATCCTCGAGCTCTTCGCGGGCCCGTTTGTTGAGTCGCGACCGGTCCGGCAGGTCGCCACGTACGGCGCGCGACGATCGACCGTCAGAACCGGATCAGGTGAACCGCTCGACCGCGAGATGATCGAGCGGATGCGAAGCCTCGGATATGTCAGGTAGCCGTCGGTACGGCGGGTACCTCAGGTAACGACGGGTACGTTCGGGTCCCAGGAATGAGCTGACGCTGGTCTTGTTCTTTAGAGCGTGTAACAAAACCTCCGAAGTCTAATCCTCCTCGTGGCGGTAGCGTGAAGAAGTATGGCCGCCGCGCTGCTTCCAGATCCGTTATGGGATCTTGTCGAACCGTTCCTGCCAACTCCATCCCGTCGGTCGGAAGGCGGACGGCCGCGGGTCTCCGATCGCGCGTGCCTCACCGGCATTCTCTTCGTCCTCCGCAGCGGCATTCCCTGGCAGATGTTCCCGCAAGAACTCGGGTGCGGGTCGGGGATGACGTGCTCCCGCTCGGCGCGCCGATGCGCACGTCGGGCACCGCTGGCGGATCTTGACCGCAAGCCGCGCGTCGGCGAGTGAGCGAAATCAGCGCACCTTCATCACGATGAAGGTGAGATCGTCGTACTGCTCCGCGTCGCGGATCCAGTCTTTGATCTCGTCGGAAAGCCGCGCGCTGATCTCGTTGGCCGGGAGGTGAGCAGTCCGGCGGAGCAGCTGCTGCAGGCGTTCCTCGCCGAACTCGTCGTCCTCGGGGTTGTGCGCCTCGGGGACGCCGTCGGTGAAGGCGAGGAGCACGTCGCCGGGGCACAACTCGACGGTCGCTTCTTCGTAGTCCATCTCCGGGAACATTCCGACGACCGTTCCTCCCACGGACAGTTGCTCGATCTCGGGCGGCCCGGAGTCACCGGTCGATGGCCGGCCGGCTCGCAGGAGATACGGCGCGTTGTGGCCGGCGTTGACGTAGCGCAGCTGCCGACGCTGCTCGTCGAGCTGCGCATAGAAGAAGGTGGCGTACTTGCTCGCCGGCGTTGACCGATAGACGAACTCATTCATTCGCGCGACGAGGCGCGGCAGCGGCACGTCGCCCTCGGACGAGATGATTCGCAGCGACGCCTGCACGACGGACATGATCAAGGCGGCGGCGACGCCTTTTCCCGACACGTCGGCCAGCGCGATGCCGATCCGGCCGTCACCCAGCTCGACGAAATCGTAGTAATCGCCGCCGATGCGGCGGGCGGGCACGCTGACCGCGGCAAACTCGGCACACTCGGCGCGCGGCGGCGCCTCGGGGAGCAGGCGGCGCTGAACGTCCGAGGCGAGGGCGATATCGCGCCGGAGCGTCTCCTGTTCGACGACCCGATCGGTCAGCCGCGCGTTCTCGATCATCAGCGCGAACTGATCGGCCGACGCGCGCAGCACCTGTTTCTCGTGCGCGCTGAAGCCGGCGCGCTGCGGCTTGCCCTGAGCGAGCGCGCGCGAGTCGAAGGGCCGGTCGCCGAGCAGCAGCACGCCGAGGATCTCGCTGCGTGTGCGCAGCGGCACGGCCAGGCGGATGCCGGCGGCGGCGAGCGCGCGAATCTCGTCGAGCCGCCCCGGACGGTGCGTCGCGGCCCAGCCGGAGAGGGCGTCCCAGTCGTTCGGCGCAAACGGCAGCGGCAGCGGATAGGCGCGCAGCCGGGTGATCAGGAATCCGTCAGCCGCCACGACCGGCGCAGCCGCATCGAGCGCGCCCGCGGCGACGAGGCAGCGGTAGTCCACCGGCGAGCCGTCGTGCCGCTCGAGCAGCGCGGCCGATTCGACCTTCAGCTTGTCACACACGCTGGCGAGCACAGCACGCAGAGCGCCGGTGTACGAGTCGGCGCGGCGGGCGGCGTCGACGAAGGCCGTCAGCATGTCTGCCGCCGAGACCTCCGATCCGCTGTCGTCAGCGCCGACCGCCTGGCGAATGTCACGAACGGCGATCTGCATCCGCTGACGCGCCCACCGCCAGACCGACGGCGGCTGCTCGCGCATGGCGACCATCGGCGAGATGAGCGTGGTGCGCCACGCCGGCACCGACGCGGCCGCCGCGGCGACGAAAGCGACCACGGCTGTGGACCCCGCAAACGGCAGCCATCCGAGATTGGCGACCCCGAGGTACCGCACGAGCAGCGGGACGCCGCCAATGAGCAGGATCGATCCCACCGCCACGCCCACCAGCGCCAGCCTGAGGCCGCCGCCGAGGACGAGCGCCACGAGGTCGCGGTTGACGGCGCCGAGGGCCATCCGTGTGCCCAGCTCCACTGTGCGCTGGCGCACGAAATATGACACCACGCCGTAGATGCCGAGCGTCGCCATCAGCAGCGCCGTCAGGCCGAAAAACGTCATGATCAGCGAACTCAGGCGCTCGAGCAGCAGGTTGCTGAGGACGATGTCGTGGATCGTCCTCACGTTTTCCATCACCAGCGTCGGATCGGCCTGCCGGATGGCGTCGCGAGCGGCGGCGATCAGTTGATTGGCGGGCAAGTCGGAGCGGACGACGACGTTCATCGGACTGATGCTCGGCGAGGCGACGTAGAGCTCGGGCGCTGGAGGCTTGTTCAGGCCGCTGTTGCGCACGTCGCCAACGACGCCGACGACCTCGAAGCGGTCGTTGTCGGGTCTGCTGAGGCGCGCTGAAGCGCCGATCGGATTGCGCTCGGGCCAGTACGCGCGCGCGGCGGCTTCGTTGATGACGACGGTCACCGCATCGGGCTGGCGGTCGGACTCGTTCAGCAACCGGCCGGCGCGAAGCGGGATCCCCATCGTCGAAAAGAAGTTTGGTGTGGCATCAGTAAGGCATACCCGCCCCCCGAGCGCGTCCTCCGGCCGGCCCTCCACGTAGATGGGGGTGCCACCGCAGACGCCAGCTGGCAGCTGGCTCGCGAACGCGGCGCCCGTCACACTGGGCGTCCGCTGCAGCGCGTCCATCAGTCGCGCCTGCGCCGCACGCCGTTGCTCGGCGCGTTCCTCCGATGTGCCGGCGCCTCTCGGCAGAGTGAGGTTGAACGCGACGATCCCGTCAGGGTCGAAGCCCAATGACACGCGTTCCAGATTGCGCAGGTGAACGACGAGAATGGCCGACGTCGCCAGGAGCGCGAAGGCGATGGCAATTTCGGCCACGACGAACGCCTTTGACAGGCGCCGCGCCGGCGCGGCGGCTGATGCGCGCACGCCTTCAGAGAGCACCGCGTTCGGCGCCGTGCGCATCGCCTGCCAGAGCGGCGCCAGGCCGGCGAGCACGCCGCTGGCGATGGCCACTGCCACGCTGAAGCCGAGCACCGTCCAGTCGATCGTGATCGTATCAACGCGAGGGATGAAAGCGGACGCGGCGGCCAGGATGTACCGAACGAAGATCACGCTCAGACCGACGCCGGCGGCGGCGCCGGCGACCGACACGAGCGCGCCTTCGGCGAAGTAGCGCAGCGCGAGCTGGCGCCGCGATGCGCCGAGCGCGACACGGATCGCCGTCTCGCGAGCGCGGGCAACGGATCGTGCCAGCAGCAGCGTGGCCACGTTGGCGCAGGCAATAAGCAGCAGGAGGCCGGCGCCGCCGAGCAGGATCAGCAGGGGGGCTCGGACGCCGGCGTCGAACATCCCGATCGTCGCCTCGCGCAGGTCGACCACGCCCGCCGTGTAGTTCCGGTAGCGTGCGGGATCGATGGCGGCGACGGCAGTGGCGACTCGCCTGGCGTCCGCCTTCGCCTGTTCCAGCGACACCCCGGGTTTGCGTCGAGCATACGCGAAGGAGAACCCGCTGCCTCGGCTAGCGTTGGGCGGGAACGGATCGAGCGGAACCCACACCTCGGTGTCGCCGCGTGTTCCCCACAGGCTCGCGAGCGGAAGCTGAAACGTTGGCGGCATGACGCCGGTGATCGTGTGCTGGCGCTCGTTGATCGTGATGGCGCTGCCGATGATGTCGCGCCCCCCGCCGAGGCGGCGCCACAGGGACGTCGAGATGACGGCGCTCGTGTCGTCGGCGAACCACTCGCCGAGGAGCGGTGGACCGAGCTGCCGCGCGAGTGCCGGCGTCACCGCCGCGCCGCGGACGAATTGCGGGTCGCCAGGCGCCGTCATCCGGTATCGGCCGCCGCTGAACCAGCCGAACGCATCGAAGCTTGTCGTCCGCTGCTGGTAGTCCTGCAGCTCGGGCACCGACATCGCATTCATCGTGTACGGGTTCGGGTCGGTCGTGTTCACGCCGTACAGCATCACGAAGCGCTCGCCGTCCGGGTACGGAAGCGGTCGCAGCAGGACGCCGTTGACGACGGTGAAGATCGCCGTGGCCGCGCCGATCCCGACGGCAAAAGCGACCACCGCGAGCAGGGCGACGCCCGGCGCCGTCTTCCAGGAGGCCCAGGCTTGGGAAAAGGCCGACAGCACGTCGTCGTGACTTTAGTGCGGCGTCGCACGGCACTTCAACCGGCGGCCGAGTGCCAACACGCGCTGTTACCCACCTGTGACCCAGCGAGATGCCACTGGTTGTCAGTGATGTCGGAATCGATATGTTCTTCGGGAAACTGGAGCCGGCGGTCTGACTTGAACCGATGACCTGCTGATTACTCCTCAATAGGTCGGGGAGTGTTTACTCGGCCCAGGGCCTCCGCCGGGAGGGGTTTTGTTACAGGCTTCGTCGCCCATAGATTCGCCAGGCCTGCGGCAGGATCATGGCGGCGGCGGCAGCCTTGACGAGGTCCGGAAGGATGAAGGGCGCGGCGCCCTGGGCGAATGCGGTCGCAAGCGAGCCCGTATAGGCGATTGCGAGCCAGCTCACGCCGCCCGTGAAGATGACGGCCAGGCCCACGAGCATGGCCGCAAACGACGTGAGATACCGGCGATCCCACCCGCGCTGCGCGAGACACCCGATGGTGAACGCGGCGATCGGGTACGCCATCAGGTAGCCGCCTGTTGGTCCGATGAGCCGGAGCGCCCCGGGCGGAAGCGTCGGCGACGGGGTGAACACCGACAGTCCGGCGGCCCCGGCTGCGAGGTAGAGCGCCTGTGCGACGAACCCCAGGCGCGCGCCGAGCGCCGCGCCGGTGAGCAGGACGGCGAGCGGGCCGAGGGTGAACGGCACCGCGGTGAACGGAACCGGCAGCGTAAACTGGGCCGCGGCCGCGGTCAGCACGACGGCAAGCGCGACCGCCGCGCCGCGGATGAGCGGCGCCGTCTGCAACTGCACGGTGGCGACCGACCGATCGAGAATCGATTCTGACAAGACGTGGTCCCGCATTACTCGAGGATTCTAATGCGTTTTCGAGAAGCGTGTCGCAGGCTGCCGGCCGAATTTGCCGCAGCGCGCCTGACGGTCTGCTCAGCGGAAGGCGCGCGAGCGTGCGGCTGAGGCCAGCAGCGTGCTACATGCTTCTCGAAAACGCCCTGGTCACATGCGAACGGCGCTGACAATCGCGGGCAGCGACTCGAGCGGCGGCGCGGGCATCCAGGCGGATCTCAAAACGTTCGCCGCGCACGGTGTCTTCGGCTGCTCGGCCCTCACGGCGGTCACCGCGCAGAACACCCTGGGGGTGACGGCGGTCGTCGAGCTCGACGCGGCGATGGTCATCGCGCAGATCGACGCGGTGCTGGCCGATCTCGACATCCATGCGACCAAGATCGGCATGTTGGCGTCGGCCGCCATCGTCACCGCCGTCTCAGACGCGCTCGTGCGTCACCGCCTGCAGAACGTCGTCCTGGATCCCGTGATGATCGCGAAAGGCGGCGCCCGACTGCTGGATGAGCGGGCCGTGGACGCGATCCGCACCCGTCTGTTTCCGCTGGCGACGGTCGTGACCCCGAACGTGTTCGAAGCCGAGGTGTTGACCGGTCGATCGATTGCGAACCTCGACGATCAGCGGGCGGCCGCGACGGCGCTCATGGCCCTCGGCCCGCGCGCGGTGCTCGTCAAGGGAGGACACCTCGAGGGTGCCGCCATCGATGTCCTGCACGACGGGCGGGAGACGATCGAACTGCGGGCCGATCGCATCGACACGCGGCACACCCACGGCACCGGCTGCACGCTCTCCTCGGCGATCGCGGCCCGGCTCGCCCTCGGTGATGACATCACCACCGCCACGCGTCAGGCAAAGGCCTACGTCACGCGAGCGATCGCACAGGCGCCGGGGCTGGGACGAGGGCACGGACCGTTACAACATTTCGTCAAGTGAAGAGACGGAAGAGCAGCCCACTGACGCTGTCGACAGCCGCTTTCCAATGCGTCAGTGTCCTGGGTCCCGCTCTATACTCCTTCGATGGCTGTCGACCGCCTCGCCATCGTCAGCGAGCCGCTCTCGGTGGAGCGGCTGTCGAGCGCCCTCGAGGCGCTGGCCCGTGGCCGGGGCGAGGGCTGCGGAGCGCTGTGCTCCTTCGTCGGAACGGTCCGCGCCACGCACCAGGGCCGCCGCGTCCGATACCTGGAATACGAGGTGTTCGGTCCGCTCGCCGTCAAGGTGTTTCAGCGGATCGAAGCCGAGATTGGCGCACACTGGCCCGGCGCCATGGTGGCGATTCACCACCGGGCCGGCCGTCTCGAAATCGGCGAGGCGAGTGTCGCGATCGTCGTCGCGGCGCCGCACCGGGCCGAGTCGTTCCAGGCGTGCCGGTACGCGATCGAGCGCGTGAAGCAGGTGGCGCCGATCTGGAAACACGAGTTCTTGGAGGACGGCGACAGTTGGGTCGAGGGCGCGCCGGCCGATCCTGAAGACGAGGCGGCGCGGCAAGTGGCGCTGGAGCGGGCGTGCGCGTAAAAGTGCAGCTGTTCGCGAGGCTGCGCGAGCTGGCCGGGGGCGGCGAGTACCGATTGTGACGTGCCCGCCGGGTCGTCGGTCGCCGATGTGTGGCGCGCGGTTTCGGAACGCCACTCGTCGCTGCAGCCGTTCGGCAACGCGATTTCGTGCGCGCTCAACGCGGATTTCGCGCGCATGAGCGCGACGGTGAAAGACGGCGACGAGGTGGCCTTTTTGCCGCCCGTGTCAGGAGGATGATCGGCCGCGCGAAAGCCCGGCCGAACTTCGAACGTGTTTGGGCCTTGGGCCTTTAGCCTTGGGCCTGTGCCTCTATGTCGATGACACCGCAGTTTCTCGAGAAGCTGAAATCCAAAGCCGCCCGCTACGAAGAGCTGACGCGGTTGGTGAGCGATCCGGCCGTCCAGGCCGATCCACCCACGTACCGCACCCATTCGAAAGCGCTGGCGGAGCTGCAGCCGCTCGTGGACGGGTTTCGGGAATACGAGCGGGCGCGGGACGGCCTCGCGCAGGCGCGGGAGGTCGCGAGCTCCGGTGACGAAGAGCTGCAAGCGCTCGCGCAGGAGGAAATCGGCCAGCTCGAGCAGCGCATCGGCGTGTTGACGGCAGAGCTTCGCATGCTCCTGATTCCGAAGGATCCGAACGACGACCGCAACGTCGTCCTCGAAATCCGCGGCGGCACCGGCGGCGACGAGGCGGCGCTCTTCGCATCGGATCTCTTTCGGATGTATTCGCGATACGCGGAGCGCCGCGGCTGGAAAGTCGAGGTGCTGTCGAGCAACGCGACGGGCGTCGGCGGCATCAAGGAAGTGATCGCGACCGTCGAAGGCAAAGGCGTCTACGGCCGCTTCAAGCACGAGAGCGGCGTCCACCGGGTGCAGCGCGTGCCGGTGACCGAGGCGAGCGGCCGAATCCATACTTCGACGGCGACGGTCGCCGTGTTGCCGGAAGCCGAAGAGGTGGACATCCATATCGATCCGAAGGACCTTCGGATCGACACGTTCTGCTCGAGCGGGCCTGGCGGACAGAGCGTGAACACCACCTACTCGGCGGTCCGGCTCACCCACCTGCCAACCGGCATCGTCGTTTCGCAGCAGGACGAAAAATCGCAGATCAAGAACCGCGCGAAGGCGCTGAAGGTGCTCCGGTCGCGGCTGTATGACATGGAAATGCGCAAACAGCAGGAAGCGATCGCGAAGGAGCGGCGCGGCCAGGTCGGCACGGGCGAACGATCGGAGAAGATCCGGACCTACAACTTCAAGGAGAACCGGATCACCGATCACCGCATCACCTTCACGATGCACCAGCTCGAGCTGGCACTCGACGGCCACCTTGACCCGATCATCGATCAGCTCGAAGCGCGGGCGCAGTCCGACAGGCTGAAACAAGCCACGGAAACGGAAGCCGTCGAAGCTTGACCCTGGAGCCGTTCTCACTGTCCTGTAGCGACCAGCCGCGCACAATTCTGCCCATTTGTCCGCGATTCGTGCGGTTTGGCACTGCGTGGCAGTGAGAACGGCCCTGGCCGACCTTGCGGCCGGCGCGGCGCAGACGCTGGCGGCCGCGGGACTGCCGGTTGACGACAGCCGGCGGGATGCCGCGCTCCTCGCACGGTGGCGGCTCGGCTGGACCGCGGCGGAATGGCTCAGCCGCGCGAACGAGGTCGGCCCGCCCGGCTTTTCTGCCGGTTTCGACACGCTCATCGAACGGCGCGCACGCCGTGAGCCGCTCGCCTACATCACGGGAGAGCGCGAGTTCTACGGCCGGGCGTTCGAGGTCACGCGCGACGTCCTCATTCCGAGGCCGGAAACCGAGTTTCTGGTCGAGGAAGCGCTCGTCTGTCTTCGAAAGATTCATGGTGGCGGCCCTGGACGTGATGAGGCTGGTCAGGGCGCCCACGAACGAACCCGGGTGCTGGACATCGGAACCGGCACCGGCTGCGTGGCGATCACGATTGCGCTCGAAGCGCCCGGCGCCGAGATCACAGCCACCGATGTTTCGTCCGCCGCGCTCCGGATCGCTCAGGCCAACGCCCGGCGTCTCGGCGCGGCGCGCATCGACTTCGAGGTCGCGTCGCTCGCGGATGACTTCTCCCGCACGTTCGACCTCGTCGTCTCCAACCCGCCGTACGTGCCTGAAGCCGATCGCGCCGCGCTCGCGCCGGAAGTGCGCGACTACGAACCGGCCGGTGCGCTGTTTGCCGGACCGGAGGGCCTCGATGTGATTCGTGACCTCGTCCCGTCGGCCGCGGCCGCGCTTCGCCCGGCCGGGTGGCTGGTCATCGAGATTGGATACGGTCAGGCTGACGCCGTCGTCGATCTGTTTCGTGCGTCCGGCTTCTGGCAGATCCGGACCGTCCCTGATCTCCAATCGATCCCGCGCGTGGTCGCGGGGCGAATATGAAACTCAGAACTTCGAACTTGGAACTCAGAACTCAGAGCACGTTGCGAAATGAGTCGACGTTCAGGGCGCGTTGTTCAGCGCCCTGCACGTGCTCCGGAGCTTGTCGAGCTGCGCAAGTGCGGCCTGCAGGTGTTCGGCCCGTGTGGTGGTCAATGCCGCACGCAGCGGTTCGAGCGCCTGCAGAAGCTCGTGACAATCCTTCGACGGATCGAAGAACTTCGGCTTCACGCCGACGAGGTCCCAGGTCGAGGCGTTCGCGACCCGCGCAACTGCTTCGTTGACGTGGCCACCCAGCGCGCTCCGGCGGAGGTATTCGCCTTCGACGCGGTTCATCCGGTTCAGGTAGCACGGCACGAATCCCTCGCACTCCCCCGGAACGCCGTTCAGCACCGCCGCCCACGCCAGTTCGTCGGCTGATGCCGAGCGCGCGTGCTCGTCGTGAAGCTTCCACAGATGGGCAGGCCGAATCATCCAGTTGCCGCCGGGCTCGTTGTAGACGACCACCGCGGCGCGCGGCTCGAGCCATTCTTTGTACGGCGCCTGCCTGCCGCCGCCGCGCGGCACGGCCTGGAGCGCGCTCGACGTCGCACGAACCCAATGAAGCGCGAACCGGCTGCCGGTTTCAGCATCGGGTGCACTCTTCAACGCGCTCTCGGCGAGCGCACTGAGCTCCGCGCGCGCGGCGAACGCGTCTCCTTTGCGTGGCAGCCGATCCTCGATGATCGACTCGAGGACCTCGTGCCGGCGCGACCTGGAGAGCGATCGCGTGAGCCGCGTCGGCACCCACCCATCCTGGCCCTGGCCGCCGGGAAGCCGGACGCGCGTCCAGCTGGCGCCGTCGCCGCCCGTTTCGAGCTGAACCAGATCCGTACCGAGCGGGAGGTGCGCCACGACGTCCGCGTGCTCGGACGGCGTGGCGCGGAGACGAACGTTCGACGCCGATGTAATGCGGGTCGGCTCTTGCGCAGAAGCCAAAACCGTACCCGCCGTGACAATGAGTCCGGCGACCAGGATCCGCATGGGAGACCTCTGTGGATCTTGGACACCGGGGAGGGGAAATTGGGGAATCGGGTAATCGGGTAATTGGGTAATTGGGTAATTGGGTAATTGGGTAATTGAGTAATTGGTGATTGAGTAATAGGGTAATTGAGTAAAGTAACTGGGCCAAGCCGCGTAGCGGCTAGAATCCCGCGCCAAGCACTGCTACAATTCCTCCTCATGGGCGAACTCGACCGCGTTCCGGCTAAAGCACGGCCGGTTTTTTCGTGGGTCTGGATGGCGATGATGGCGACGGCGCTCTTTGCAGCGATCGGCCTCGCGATCGTCCGCTAGTACCCCGCCTCCACTCCCTGTCCAACTGCTTGCATGACCCGGGCAAACTAGCCCACTACCGGCCTTTGCCACGCCCACGTAAACCCGGCCCACTCTAGGCGGTTCGATCCGCGTGTACAAGCGAGTCGTTGCCTTCTCTGGTAGGCTGCCTTATGAGATCGCAGCACGTATTCGCGGTGTTGGCTGGAATCTGGCTGCTGGTCCCTGTGGCCTCGGCTCAGCAGAAACCGGACTTCTCTGGCCGATGGGCCATTGTGAGTCCCTCGGACCACGCAGGTCTTGAGCAGGTCGTCAAGCACGATGCGACCACACTCTCGACTTCACATGAGTCTGAAGGCGGTGGGCACGCCTCGATCTATAAGCTGGATGGCAGCGAGAGCCGAAATGTCATCGTGTCGCACGGAAGCGACCTTGTGACGCTGTCGAAGGCGTCGTGGACGGGCAACAAGCTGACCATCACGAGCACGACGACGTATTCAGATGGGCGAAAACTTGACCAGAGGCAAGTCTGGTCGTTAGACAGTGACGGCCGGTTGGTAATCGAAGTCACCGAATCCATGCAAGGCCGACCGCCGACGACCATTACTATGGTTCACAAGAAAAGATAGCCCAGTCAGTTCTAACCCTTCACGCGCGTTGACTTCTTCGGTCTTCGCTTCTGCCGAGGCTTGGCGGACTTTGGCGTTGGCCCGGCCTTCAGGATGGGCCGGACCGCGTCGAGTAATTACTCAATTACCAATTACCCAATTGCTCAATCCTTCCCTCCCTGTATTTGTCCAGCGACCTTCTCCACTTCTCCCCAGACGCGCAGCAGATTCCCGCTCCAGATTTTCGCGATCTGTTCTTCGGTATAGCCGCGACGGACGAGCTCGAGCGTGACGTTGAACGTCTCGCTGGCGCTGTTCCAGCCCGTGACGCCGCCGCCGCCGTCGAAGTCGGACGAGATGCCGACGTGATCGATGCCGATGAGCTTCACCGCGTAGTCGATGTGATCGACGAAGTCCTTGACGGTCGCGCGCGTCGCAGCCGGCCACTTCTGATTGATCGCCGCGAGCCGCTTGTCGTACTCCGCGCGCCGGTCTGGTGCGAGTGCATCGGCCGGGTTCGTGGCCGCACCGCCGCCGCCGCGTCCGCCACCACCACCGCCTCCACGGCCAGCTGCCGGCTCCGCGTTGGGATCCTCGACCGGGCACGCTCGCGCAGTGGCCGCTTCTCCTCCGCCGCCACCAGCCGGGGCTCCCTGACGTCCACCGCCGCCACCTGCGGCCGCGCCGGCTGCTCCGGCAGCGCCTGCCGCGCCGCCACCACCGCGGCCGCCGCCACCGCCACCACCACCACCTCGACCGCCGCCAGCGGCCGCCGGGGTGATCCCGAATTCATCGTTGAGGAGCCGCAGCGCCCACGTGCGCTCCGGCGGATCGGCCTTGACGTAGCTCGAGAACGCGACCGTCTGGATGACGCCGCCGTTCTGCTTGAGCGCCATCAACATCTCGTCGTCCATGTTGCGGCTGACGTTGGCGAGCGATCGGACCGCCGAGTGCGATGCGATGACCGGAGCTTTCGACAAGGCGATCGCCTGCAGGACCGAGCTCTTCGATGGATGGGAAACGTCCACCATGATGCCCCACCGGTTCATCTCGGCGATGACCTGCTTGCCGAGGGGACTCAAACCGCCGTAGAGCCAGACGTTGTCCCGTTCGCCGGTATTCGAGTCCGAGAGCTGGCTGTGGCCGTTGTGCGCGAGCGACATGTACCGGCCGCCGCGATCGTAGAACTCCTTCACCCGCTTGATGTCCATGCCGAGCGGGTAGGCGTTTTCAATGCCGATGACGGCGACTTTGCGGCCTGACGCGGCGATCTTCGGCACGTCGCCGGCTCTCAGCGCGAGCCCGATTTCCTTTTCCGCGATCTGCGTCGTCAGGCGGTGAACGGCCTCGAACTTCGCGACCGCCTGTTTGTACGCGCTGTCATAACCTTCGGGCGTGAGCGGCCCCTGACCGACGTAGACGATCATGAACGAAACGTCGAGCCCGCCCTCCTTCATCTTCGGCAGATTCACCTGCGTGGTGAGCCGCATCGTGTAGTTGCAGTCGGCGGTGAAATTGGCCGGGCTGATGTCGTCGTGCGTGTCGAGCGTGATGACGCGATCGTGAATCGCGCGCGCGCGGGCCACGAGCGCCGGATCGTCCTGCGGCGCGCTCGATGCCTGCCCCGGCGGCGACGGCGACGGAACGGAAATAGGCTTGTCCGCCGTAGCTCGCAGAGCGAAGGCGGACGTGCCGAGCGCGAGGCCCAGCGCGAGAGCAATCCTGGAAGAGAATCTGGAATCGAAAGGCATGGGGGATGATAACTCTTGGTCCTGAAAAGCGCATGTCGGTACGACGGGCCTGAAAAGCACATGTCGGTACGGCGGGCCTGAAAAGCGCTTGTCGGTACGGCGGGTACGCGGAACGAACTGGCGCTGGTCATCTTTTTTCTAAACGAAGATGACACGCGACAGAACGTTCATCGTACCCGCCGTACCGACTTGTGCTGTTCAGACCCGTCGTACCGACATGCGCTTTTCAGACCGGTCGTACCGACGTGCGCTTGTCAGACCCTTCCCGATTTCGGTATTTCCAGCGGCTGATCCAGCCGGATTCTCAGCACCGTTCCCACCGGCAGATCGACGTCCGACCCTTCGGTGGCCGCGATCGTTCCGCCGCCGCCGACGAGCACCCCCAGGAGGGCACCCTTCCCGCCGCCCAGCAGTCCGCCGATGATTGCGCCGACGACGGCGCCCGCGCCGATGCGCGTGGCGTCCTGATGCACCTTCGGATCGAGCGCTTCGGTCACCGACGCCCGCAGCCGGTGCGATCGCGTGTCGATGCGGAGCTCGTCGAACGAGAGCGTCAGGCTGCCCTTGCGATCGATCTTCCCGGCGGCTTTCACGGAGCTCACGAAGCCGCGCACCGTCGATCCGGCCGGAACGACGACGTCCTTCCCAATCGTGTAGTCGAGGATCGTGGTGGCCTCGAACCGCTGCTCGACCTTGACCTTGCCGGAATTGAGCGGTGTCTGGAGCCGGAGGTCGAACTCCGTGGCGACAGGGACCGTGTAGACCGCGACGACCGGATCGTCTTTCGTGGGTTCGGCCGTGACCTTCTGACCCTGGGCTCGGATGCGCAGATTCTCGAGCTTGTCGCGCAGCGCCGAATACTCCGTACGGGCAACGCTGCCCTCACGCCGCAACTTGACCTTGAGATACGTGACTTCGTCGCGAAGGTCGGTCAGGGCCCGATCGACGTCGGCCGCGAGCGTCGCGTCGGTCTTCCGCAATGCCGCAACCTGGCGCTCGATCTCGGTCACGGTCGAATCAAGACGGCTCAGATCGGTGGCCGTCACCGGCGCCTGGGCTCCGAGCGACGTCGTCAGGAGCAACGCCCCGATTAGGAGCAGGCCGGCAGGAACTCTACGCATGGTGTGTCTCCCTCATCGGAAATCACGCTCGATCGCAGTATAGCGCCTACATTTCTGACGGAGATTCGGGGGCAACGGCCGTAGACGCGCCGGACCTGACCGCGGCGATCCCCTGTCCGTTTATCATTGACGTCATGACCGGCGCCAAATCGGGGCTCACAGACGTCGCCGGTACGCCGCTCCGCCTGCACAAGACGGTCGGCGTCCGTGTCGGCGGCGTGCAGGTCGGCGGCGGCGCGCCGGTCGTCGTGCAGAGCATGACGATGACCGAGACGGCTGATGCCGAGGCGACCGCGCGTCAGTGCGTCGAGCTGGCCGAAGCGGGCTCCGAGATGGTGCGGGTGACGGTGAACACCCCGGACGCGGCCAAGGCCATCCCGGAGATCAAACAGCGGATGCTCGATGCCGGCGTCACGGCGCCGCTCATCGGCGACTTTCACTACAACGGCCACCTGCTGCTGACCCGTTTCCCGGAGGCCGCCCGGGCGCTCGACAAGTATCGGATCAACCCCGGGAACGTCGGCACCGGCAAGCGCCGCGACGAGCAGTTCTCGACCATCTGCCGCGTGGCCCTAGAGCACGGCAAGCCGGTTCGGATCGGCGTCAACGGCGGATCGCTCAATCAGGAACTGGTCATGGCCAAGATGCAGGAGAACACCGACCGCGCGCTTGGCCTCTCGTCGGAGGCGATCATCAACGAGTGCATGGTGCTGTCGGCGCTGCAGTCGACCGACCTCGCCCTCGAATCCGGCCTCGGACGCGATCGGATCATCCTGTCGTGCAAGGTGTCGCGGCCGCGCGATCTCATGGCCGTCTATCGCGACCTCGCGCGGCGCACGTCGCAGCCGCTGCACCTCGGTCTGACGGAAGCGGGAATGGGCATCAAGGGTCTGACGTGGTCGGCCTCAGCGCTGGCGATCCTCTTGAACGAAGGCATCGGCGACACGATCCGCGTCTCGTTGACGCCGCGGCCCGGCGGCGACCGGCGCGATGAGGTGTATGCCGCCTGCGAGATCCTGCAGGCGCTGGGGCTCCGTTCGTTTTCGCCCTCCATCACCGCGTGTCCCGGCTGCGGCCGCACGACCTCGACGACCTTCCAGGAGCTGTCCGAGCGGATCCAGTCGTACGTGCGATCGATGATGCCGATCTGGAAACACGATCATCCGGGCGTCGAGACGATGTCGGTGGCGGTGATGGGCTGTGTCGTGAACGGCCCCGGCGAATCGCGCGCCGCGAGCATCGGCATCTCGCTGCCCGGCACCGGCGAGTCGCCGAACTGTCCCGTCTTCGTGGACGGCGAGCACGTGACGTCGCTGCGGGGCACGTACGACGAACTGGCGACCGCGTTTCAGAAACTCATCGACGACTACGTCACCCGCAAGTACCCGGCGGGCGTCTGACCCGATCAGATCCGTAATCCACTCAAAGAGGCCAGATCCGGTCAGCGGACTGTCATTGGATGTCCGCAAGTGGCGGCCCGCGTGAGGCTTCTGAACCCTCTTCAATTGACGGCCCCCCGCGAACGTCGTAGATTAAGCCGTCCCCCCCGGAGTATTCACTGATCAAGGCCCCGGCGGCCGTTGATCGGAGGACTACATGAGGAACGGCGTTACGCGACTGGTAGTGTCCCTCGTTCTCCTTCTCCCGATTGCCATACCTGCGTATGGGCAAGGCGGTGCTGCGTCAGCCATTTCCGGCGTCGTCCAGGACTCGGCGGGCGGCGTCATCCCCGGTGCCAGCGTTGTCGTCAAGAGCGACGCGACGGGAACAACCTTCACGGCCGTCACGAGCAGTTCCGGGGCCTATAACGTGCCCTCGCTCCCTGCGGGCGTCTACACGGTGACCGTGTCCCTCCAGGGGTTCAAGAGCACCATCATCACTGAGGTGCGGGTGCAGTCGGGCGTGCCGACGACGGTCAACGCGGTACTCACGGTTGGCGGCGTCTCGGAAACGGTGACGGTCACAGGGGCCAGCGCCTCGCTGATCAACACGCGCACTGCTACAGTCGCATCGACACTCAACGTCGATCAGATTGCGCAGATCCCATCGCCGACGCGCGACCTGCTGATGGGAGGCGTGACCTTCCTGGTCGGCGTGAATCAGGAGGGCGTGGCCCGCGGCAACGCGACCATCAACGGGTTGCCCGAGTCGTTCCTGAACATCATGCTGGACGGCGTCAGCAACCAGGACACCTTCAACAAGTCGACGGACGGTTTCTTCGCTCCGGTCCGGCCGCGGCAGGACGCGATTGAGGCGGTCACCGTCACCACGGCCGTGGGCGGTGTCGAGGTCGGCGGCAGCGGCGCGACGTCGATTAACTTCGTCACCAGGCAGGGCACGAACCGCTTCAGCGGCAGCGCCTACGAGTACTACCGCGACACCTGGATGAACACGAACTACTGGTTCAACAAGCGGGACGGCCTCGGAAAGAACGACGTGCAGCTCAATCAGTTCGGAGCCCGTATCGGCGGGCCGATCGTCATCCCGAAGGTCTGGGACGGGCGCGGCAAGGCGTTCTTCTTCGTCCACCAAGAAGAGCTGCGCCTTCCGAACAACTCGTCGCGAGATCGGAGCGTGCTGCACCCGAATGCCGTGTTGGGAGATTTCCGCTATACGACCTCGGCCGGCGTCCAGACCGTCAACGTGCTCGATCTGGCACGGCGAAACAACCAGATTTCGACCACCGATCCGCTCGCGATGAGTCTTCTGACCAGGATCCAGAACGCGACTGCCACGACGGGCACACTGGCCGCGCAGACCGACCCGCTGCTCCTGGAGTATTCGTGGCTGACACCGGCGAATCAGACCGAGCACCAGCCGGCGATCCGGGTCGACTTCAACATCAACGCCGCCAACCGGCTGAGCGGCACGTTCAACAAGCTGTGGCAGGACCGCAACCCCGATCAGCTGAACGCATTCGATCAGCGCTTCCCTGATGCGCCCAACTTCGGGCACACCGTCGCACGGCGGCCGCAACGATCTTTCGCCCTTCGTTCGACGGTCTCCGCTGACCTCGTCAGCGAGCTTCGCTTCGGCATCTCGCGCGGCGAACGGATCTTCTTCGGGCAGACGGGCGGCGGAGGACCGGACTCGTTCACTGACCAGAACGGCTACGCCGTCGACCTGGCCGGCGATATCGACCTGACGAACTGGCACACGCGGAATACGCTGTCCGGACGCAGCGCGTACCAGTACACCATCGATGAGACGCTGAACTGGCAGAAGGGAACACACACGATGACGTTCGGCGCCGGCGCCTTCCTCGGGCGCGCGTGGGACGACTCGCAGCAGCAGGTGGACGCGATCAACCTGGGATTCGACAACGACAACGACCCGGCCCGCACGATGTTCACCGCCGCCTCGGGCAACTTCCCCGGCGCCTCGGGCGGACAGCTCACCGACGCACGAGCCCTGTACGGCCTCCTGACGGGCCGTGTCGCCTCCGTCACCGGACAAGCGACCCTGAATGAGAACACGAATGAATACGAGCTCCTTGGCCGGCGCCGCCGGGCAGGCAAGCTGAACAACTACCACGTCTTCCTCCAGGACTCGTGGCAGACGACGCCGACGCTCACCCTGACCGGCGGCGTGCGATGGGACGTTCAAACGCCCTTCTCACCGACGCACGACGTCATGTCGGCGACGACGCTGACCGATGCCTGCGGCGTCTCTGGTCTCGGAGACGGTGGGACGTTCACGTCCTGCAACTTCTTCCAGCCGGGCGCGACCGGCGGCAAGGCGAACCCGGAGTTCGTGCAGTTCACGAGCGGCACGCGCGGCTACAACACGGACTGGAACAACCTCTCGCCGTCGATCGGCGTCGCCTGGCGGCCGATGGTGGAATCCGGCTTCCTGCGCACAATCCTGGGCGATCCCGAGCAGGCAACCCTCCGCGGCGGCTTCTCGGTGGCCTATGAGCGGCAGGGGTTCGGGGTGTTCACCGGCCTGTATGGCCCGCTGCCCGGCAGCACGCTGGCGCTGAGCCGGAATGCGCACCTCGGCCGAACCGCTCCAGCCGGCACCGGTCCTCCTCAGCGAAACGAGCCGACTTTTCCAGCAGTCCTTCCCCGCGGCCCCGGTTTATCCGATCGCCGTCCGGCCGCAGCGAGGGGACAGTCTCTCGCTGTTCCATCCGGACCTGGAGATCGCGTCGGCGCGCACCTGGACCGTCGGCCTGCAGCGCGCGCTGAGCCGGAACATGGCGGTCGAAGTCCGCTACGTCGGGACGCGGGGCGTCAACCAGTGGGCCGGGATCAACTACAACGAGCGGAACCTCCTCGAGAACGGATTCCTGGACGAGTTCAAGCTGGCGGTGAACAACCTGACGGCAAACAATGCGGCCGGCGGCAGGCCGCGCCGGCTCGTTCGCGTACTTCGGCGACAACACCGGCACGAGCCCGCTGCCGATCTATCTCTCCTACCTGGTGACAGGCGGGAGGAACCCCAACGACTCGGCGTCCTACACCGGCACCACGTGGAGCAACACGGATTTCACGAACGATATGGTGCGGCACAACCCGAGCCCGGGCAATTCGGCCGCGGATCTGGACGGCAACAACGGCCGCCGGACGACCGCCATCAACAACGGCCGGCCGGCGAACTTCTTCCTCGTGAACCCCGCCGTCGCCAACGTCAACGTGACCGACAGCGGCGCCTTCAGCGACTACCATGCATTGCAGGTCGAAGTGCGGCGGCGGCTGTCGCGCGGGCTCGCGGTCAACGCGAACTACCAGTACGCGATCGAGGGCGGCTCGGACTTCCTCGGGTTGCACTACGGACGCGTCATGACACCGTCCGCCAACGTGCGCCATGCGATCAAGGCGCAGTGGAACTGGTCGATCCCCGTCGGGCGCGGGCAGCGCTACGGCACCGATATGAACCCCATTCTCAACGGCATCGTGGGCAACTGGGACTTCAACGGCGCCGCCCGGATTCAGGCACGCGTGCTCGACTTCGGGAACGTGCGCCTGGTCGGCATGAACGCGAAGGACCTGCAGGACATGTACTTCTTCCGGATCATCGCCGACCCGAATCCCGACAACCCGGGCCGGCAGCTCGTGACGATGCTCCCGGACGACGTCATCCTGAACACGCGCAGAGCCTTCGAGACCAGCCCGGCAGTCGTGACGGGCTACTCGGATCTCGGCGTTCCCACGGGCCGCTACATCGCTCCGGCGAACAGCGAGAGCTGCATTCAGGTCAAGATCGGCGACTGCGCGCCGCGATCGCTCCTCATCCGCGCACCGTTCTTCTCGCGATTCGACATCGGACTGACGAAACGGTTCCCGTTCAAAGGCACCGCGAACTTCGAATTCCGCGTCGACGTGCTGAACCTCTTCGACAACATCAACTTCAACCCGGTGGCAGACCCCGGCGACAACGACGACATCTTCCAGGTCGGCACCGCCTACCGCGATCCGGACAACAACTTCGACCCGGGCGGCCGCCTCGGTCAGCTGTCGTTCCGGATCAACTGGTAACGATCGAAGAGGAGCAAGACTCACGTACCGAGAAAAGGCGGGCTGTCAGCCCGCCTTTTCTGTTTGGAGCTCGGTCTTCCCACCTTAGGCCTCGCAAGCCTCCTGACGCCTTCCTGCCCGCACAGCAGCCTGGCACCGCCCCGCTCCATGCCGACGACGACGACAACCAGGGTTTCTACGGCCCGTGAGATCAACCTGAAGGAAATCGTGTTCGACAACGCGCCGAATACGAAGGCGCCGCCGAACGTTCAGACCTGGCGATCGACGCTCAAGAGCGTGACCGGGAAGTAACGGGATTCTGACTTGCGCGTGTCAGGGCGTCGTCGGGAGCGAGACTTGAATTATCGAGTCCCGATCTTGCTCTCCGCTGATGGAGAGATCCCCACCGCAGCGCCGCACGACGTTTTCGAGTGCCGCCGAGGGCGTGGCAGCCTGGACGCCGTAGCCGAACGCCGTCGCCGAGAGCACGACGCGGGATGCAGCGGCAGCGATCACCGGGGCCTGGTCGGGATCGTAGGCCGAGGTCGACAGCAGGATTGAGCCGCCCAGCGTGAGTGACTCGCGAGCGGAGAAGACCAGGGCGGTCAGAATCTGCTCGAGGTCGTCTTCGGTCATCGTCAGGGTGGCCGTGGGACCGGGCGCGATCGTGAGCTCGATGTCGTCTCCGGCGAGACGCGCGAGCGTCGGCTGCACGCGGTTCACGACGTCGTTCAGGTCGATCGCGGCAGTGGGACGGGCCTGACGCTTGCTCACGGACACCAGTTGACGCAGCAGGCGGGCCGCGCGTTCCGAGTGTTCGGCAATCGACTCCGCCCTGGCGCGAACCGGGTGCGAGGGCTCGAGATCGCGAAGGAGCTCGGCGGCCGACCGGTCGACCTGCGTCATCAGCGATTCAATTTCAGGCGCCATCGCGGCACCGAGCTTGCCGAGCTGTTCGACGGCCCGCGCAGGCTCACGCGGCTCCGAGGGTCGTCGATCCGTCGCACTCGCGTCGGCCACAATCTTTTCGGTAGCCTCGGATGGCGCGTCGAGGCGCGTCCGGAATGTGACCGTTTCGTCGCTCAGCTGCCGGATGCGATCGCGTGCGTCGGTGAGCTGCCGTTCCAGCACGCCGTTGGCCGCTGACAGGTGCGTGCGCTCGAGCGTGAGGTCGCGGAAGGCCGCCTGCAAGCGCACCCGCTCCTGGTCGGCCGCCCCGGCCGCAGTCACCGTCTGCTCGAGCTCCCGGCGCATGCCGTCGAGCGCCTGCGCGTCGGTCGTGCGAAGGTCGCTCGCCAGGCGCAGCTCGGCGCGGACGCTGTCGAGCGCCATCTGGAGATCGACTTTCGCGCGGCCGGCCGCCTGCAGTTCCTCGGTTCGCTTCTGCAGATGATCCTCGAGCTGCTTCCGGGTCGCTTCCCACTCGGCGGTGATCGACGCCTGCGCCGAGACCGCCTTCTGAAGGTCTGCCTTGACCGCTTGCAGGATGCCTTCCGCGGCGGTGCGCGCGGTCGCGGCCGACTGCAGATCGCGATCGCCGACCGTGAGCTGCTCTTCGAGCTGCCCGCGGAGAACGGTCCATTCCTTTTCCGCGGCGGCGTAGTCGGCGGCATGCACGTCAATCGTCGCGCGCGCTGATTGGGCCGCCTCCTGCAGTTCCTTCACGCGCCCTTCCAGGTGGCCGGCGCGATCGGCGCCTTCCTTCCGAGCCTGGTCGGCGTCGGCGTGGGCGGCGGCGATCGCCGTCTGCAGTTCTTTGACCTTGCCTTCGAGGCTCGCGCGACGGGCTTCGCTGTCCTGCTGCGCTTTCCCGGCTTCGGCCTTGGCGACTTCGGCCGCAGCCTGCAGTTCCTTCACGCGCCCTTCCAGATGGCCGGCGCGATCGGCGCCTTCCTTCCGGGCCTGGTCGGCGTCGGTGCGGGCGGCGGCGATCGCCGTCTGCAGTTCTTTGACCTTGCCTTCGAGGCTGGCGCGGCGGGCGTCGCCGTCCTGCTGCGCCTTCTCGGCTTCGGTCCTGGCGAGACCGGCCGCGGCCTGCAGATCCTTGATCTGGCCTTCGAGCCTGGCCGCGCGCTCGTTGCCTTCGTGACGCGCTTTGCCGGTCTCCAACACGGCGGTCTGAATCGCCGCCTGGAGTTCCTTGATCTTCCCTTCGAGCGTCGCGCTCTTCGCATCGCCGTCGCGACGCGCCTTCTCGGCGTCGGCCAACGCCCGCTCGCCGTCGGCCTGGAGTTCCTTGATGCGGGTCTCCAGATTGGCATTCCTGGCGTCCGCGTCGCGACGCGCCTGGTCGGCGCTCGCGAACGCCGCATCGGCCGCGGTCTTCGCGGCCTCGGCATCGGTTCTCGCGTGGTCCGCCTTCTCTTTGGCTTTTTCCGCCAGCGCGCGGATCTGTTCGGCCTGCAGGCGATTCTGCTCGGCGTCCTTGCGCGACTGCTCCGCTCGAGCCGCCGTCTTTTCGGCGTCGGCTTTGGCCTTTTCGGCTTCGGTTCTCGCTTGTTCGGCAGCGGCAGCTTTCTTCTGGGCCTCCGATCGGTCGCGCTCCGCTTCGGTCCTGGCCTGCGTGGCACGCGCGGCGGCCTGTTCGGCTTCGGCACGCGCTTTCTCGGCGCCTGCTCGCTGGGTGTCCGCCTGGGCCTTCGCCTGTTCGAGATTCTCAATCGCCCCTTGCGCGGCCTTCAGCTCCTTCGTGCGCGCCTCGAGCTCGAATCCCAGGCGCTGCCGCAGCTGTTCTGCGGCTGCAGCCCTGGACGCTTCGACGGTCTGGACGCGTTTGAGCTCGGACTGCGTGGCGACCAGCGCCTGTTCGAGCTGGACGCGCGCGGTCGTCGCGGCCTGAATCGCGGCATCGCGGGTCGCCAGGTCCGATTCCAGCGTCTTCTGGAGGGCGATCCACTCCTGCTGTGCGGCCGCGTACGCGCCGTTCCGTGCCTGGAGCTCGGTCTTGAGGGCCCCGCCCGCGGCCTGGAGCTCTTTGGCCTGTGCGTCGAGCTTCGTCACCCGGGCTTCGGCATCCTGCCGCGCCCTCTCGACGCCCGCCCTGACCGCTTCGCCGTCGGCCTTGGCCTTCGCGGCTTCGGCTTTGACCTGCTCGGTCTCGAGACGGGCCCGTTCGACGGCCTTTTCGAAGTCCGCGCGAGCTTTTTCGGATCGAATCTCTCGCCTGCTCGGCTTCGGATCGGGCCTTGTCGGTCTGGGCCCTGGCCTGGTCGGCCTGCGATTTCTGTTTCTCAGCCTCGGCGCGAGCCTGTTCGGCCTGTTTGCGGGCCTGCTCGGCCTGTGCCTGATTCTCCTCGGCCTCCGCCCGGCCGCGCTCCGCTTGCAGCTTGGCCTGCTCGGCTTTCGTCTTGGTTTGTTCGGCTTGCGCGCGGCCCTGCTCCGCCATGAGCCTCGCCTGCTCGGCCTCAGTGCGGAGGTGGTCGGCCTTTGCTCTGGCCTGCTCGGCTTGGGCGCGCGCCTGCTCGGCCTGGGCGCGCTGCTCGTCGGCGTGATGCTTTGCCAGCTCTGCCTGTTTCTTGCTTCGATCGAGCTCGGCGGCGACCGACTCGGCGCGCGCCTTGGCTTTCTGAAGATCGGTAGCGACGGCCTCCGCCTGGGCTCTGCCCTTCTTCAGATCCTCGATCGCTTTCCCGGCGGCCTGAAGCTCTGCCAGCCGCGCCTCGAGATCGGCGCCGAGCTTCTGACGCGCTTTCTCCCACGCGCCGCTGCTCGATGCCTGGATCGCGGAAACCTGTTGCAGCTCGGCCTGCAGGACTTTCAGAGATCCTGCGAGCTCTTCGCGCGCGGCGTTGGCGGCTTCGAGCTCAGCCGTGCGGTCCCGGAAGTCGGATTCGAGTTCCTGTCGTTCGGCCTGCCGGGAGCCTTTTTCGGCGATGCGCTCCGCCTCGACGGATTCGGCCTTCCTGCGCGACGCATCCAGATCGCGTTCAAACCTTGCGATGGTGCCGGTCAGATCGTCGATGCGCGACGTGAAATCTGCTTCGGTGGTCCGCCACGCCTCTCGATCTTTAAGGGTCTCGGCGGTCAGCCGCTGCTGTTCGATGCGCTCGGCACTGAGTGTCGTCTCGATCTCGTCCTTCGCCGCATCGAGGGCGCGCAGCCGGGCTTCCAGGTCTTCGCGCGTGGATTCGAATTCGGCACGTCCGCGCGCGAGCGCTTCGTTGGCGTCTGCGAGCTCTCTGCGCGTCTCGTTGAGCGTGACTTCGATCGCCTGTCTCAGGCTGGGATCGGCCTGATTGGCGAGCAGATCGGCTTCGAGCTTGACTTGGAGCGCCTCCCACTCGCGTTTGTCTGCCACGTGCGACTCGACCGCCTGACGCAGCTCCGTGCGAGCGGATTGCAGCGCGCCTTCGAACGCCGCGCGCGTGGCGCCTTCGATCACTTTGTCGTTCCACCGCTTCGGCGGCTGGGGTTCAGTCGTCGACGCCGACGAACGCCGCCAGGCCGGACCCGCCTTCGAAGACGGGGCCTTCGGCGATGGTGCCGTGTGGACGGTCGGCAGCGGCGTTGGGTCGGGCTTGGGTTCGGTAATCGTCATGCGCGCCGCGGCCATTTGCGCATCGTTCAGCCGGGCTTCGAGGCGGAGCCGCGCAGCTTCGAGCGGCGGCAGCTCCGATACGGCATCGTCGCCCTCGGCCTTGGCGGGCTTGGTGTGCAGCAAGGTATGGAGTTTCCTGAGCTCGGCCAGCGCGCGCTGCGTAGCGGCGACCGCCGCGGGCGCTTTCTTGTCGCTGCCGCCGTCGGACGCCGATCGCGGCTTGAGGCGGCCCAGCGTCTCGCGCGCATCGACGAGGCTGCCGTTCAACATGAGCAGCACGGCATCCGCGCCGGCCGCGACCGCCGAACTGCACAGCCCGCGATGGGCTTCGGTGACGACGGGCACGATCCCGATGGGCGCCTGCTCTTTGCGGAGGCTGATGATCAGCTCGATCGTCTCTTTCTCCTCGAGTCCCGGAGACGTGAGGAGCGCCCGAAATGCCGCGCCATCCTTCCGCAGTTCGGCCAGTGCTTCGCTTGGGCTGTCAACGGTGACGAGCTCGACGTTCTTGTCCAGGTTCACCAGCTGTTTCGTCGTTGCCGCGTCCGCGTCGGCAGCGTCACTGGTCAAGTACAGCAGCCGGACCCGGCCGCCGCTGAAGAGGTCCTGAGAATGAGAAAACGACAGCGAAAACATCGGTGAAACTCAGCCAGCCAAGGCAAGCCACGTGCCACGGCGCGGAGAAAAGTGACGCGAACAATCTGTCTGACAAACCGTCAGGCGGGATACGGGCGAATAGGACTTCACGACCGTGACGCGTGGGAACCGATCACGCTTTTGCATGGCCGTTACAAAACCGTCTCAGGCTTCATGCTGACCCTCACCTGCGCGGGTTCTTCTAGGCAAGCGGCAGGACCACCTGCACGACGGCGTCGCGATCACGCTCGCCGGCGAGCGTCAGGTCGCCGCCGCACCGCTTGAGCACGCCGTCGAGTGCCGTGGAGCTCTTCGCGGGCTGGACGCCGTATCCAAAGGCGGTGGCGGTCAGCTGCGCGCGCGACTCGGCGACTGCCGTGGAGAGCACGACGGTGCCACCAAGCGTGAGCGCCTCGCGGGCGGAGAACATCAGTGCGGTCAGGATCTGTTCGACGTCGTCGTCGCCGGCCGCGAGCGACGCGGGTTGACCCAGCGCCAGCTTGAGGTCGATCTCGCCGCCGAGCAGCCGCGCGAGCGACGGCTCGGCGCGTTTGACGACTTCGTTCAGCTCGACGCGAACGATGGGCTTGGCCTGGCGCCGGCTGAACGTCACGAGCTGCCGGACGAGGCTCGTCGCGCGGCTCGAGTTCTTGAGCATCGCCTCGAGGTCGGTCCGCTGCGGGCTCGACGGATCGAGCTGCTTGACGAGCTTCGCCACAGACTGATCGATCGAGGACATGAGCGTCTCGATCTCGGGGGCCATTGCGGCGCCGAGCTTGCCGATCTGTTCGACCCGGCTGACCTCGCGGCGGTGCTCGGCGGCCGCAAGAGGACCGGACGGGGCGGCAGCGGTTTCCGCGGTGCGGTTCGCCTGGGATTCTTCACCCAGCTGACGCACACGCTCTCTCGCTTCGCTCAGTTTTCCTTCGAGGCCGCGGTACGCCCCCGCAAGCCGGGCGTGTTCGGATCGCAGCTCTTCGAGTGATTTCGTGCGGACTTCGAGCTCGGTCCGAACGCTTTCGGCCTGGGCCTGCACGTCGTCCGCCCGGGCCTCTGCGGCCGCAATCGCCTTGTCAGCCGCCCGCTTCGCCTGCTCGATGTCAACCCGCGCCTGTTCAACGTTCACCGAGTCGTGGTGTGCCGATTCGCCGGCCGCCGACCGCAGATCGCTGATTTCCTGCTGCAGCTCCTGGCGGGCGCGTTCCCACGTCTCGGCGGCGTCGGCATGCGTGCGCGAGACCTGCTGCAGCTCCTCGTGCACGTGCTGCAGCGACGCCTCGACGTGCGCGCGCGCCGCGTTGGCCGCTTCGAGCTCGGCGGCGCGGTGTTCGATTCTCCGCTTCGAGCCGCTGACGCGTTTCCTCCCAAATCGCTTCCTTCGATCCTTCCGCCGCCACCACCTGGTGGAGGTCGGCCTGGGTCGTGCGCAGCTCGGCTTCGAGCTTTCGCGTCCCGCCGATGACGGCCTGGAGCGTCTTCACGCGCATTTCGAGCTCGCGCCGTGTGTTCTCCCACGTCGCGCGTTCGGCCGCGAAGCTGTCGGTGGCCGTGCCGAATTTCTTTTTCACCTCGTTCAGTTCGTTGTCGAAATCGCTCCGGCCGCGCGCGTCCGATTGCCCGTCGTCGAGCCGCGCCTCGATCTCCTTCCGCGTGGCTTCCCACACGTCGCGCTCGGCGGCATGCGCATCGGCGGCGCGCCGAAGCTCGACGCGTGACGCCTGCAGCGCCGCCTCGAGCGCCGCGCGCGTCCGGCCGTCAAAGCCCTTCTCGGCGCTCCGCGCATGGGGGGCCGGCACCGACGCCAGAACCGGCCGTCGGGGAGGGATGCTCGGCGCCGTGGCCGGCGCGTGGCTCGATCGAGGCTTCTCAGCCATTGAGGCAGCTCCCGCCGGGGAGGCGGTTTCCGGTGGAGGTGTTGCCGATGCATTCAGGCCCAGTCGCCCGCCTTTGCCGGAAGAGACCTCAACCGGAGTCTCGTCTTCCGTGGCGTCGCGTCCTTTGCCGTAGAGCAGCGAGTGCAGCTTGCGGAGCTCGGCCAGCGCGCGCTGGCCGGCCGCGACAGCGGCCGCCGGCCGCATCTTCGTGAGCGGCGGCGCGCTCGCCGCGCGCGGCAGGATGCGGCTCAGCGTTTCCTGCGCGTCGATCAACACGCCGTTCACCATGAGCAGCACCGCCTCGGCGCCGGCCCGCACGGCGGAGCTGCAGAGTCCGCGTTGCGATTCTGTGACGACTGGAACGATCGCGACGGCGGCGCCTTCGTTGCGCAAGCCGCGGATCAGCGCAAGCGCTTCGGGTTCATTGAAGCCGGGAGAAATCAGGAGCGCGCGGTATGTCGTCTGCGACGACTGCAATTCGGCGAGGGCGCCGCCGGCCGATTCGACCTGCGTCACCTGTCCGGCGCCGACCGCCTTGGTCAGCTGCATCGTCGCCGCGGAGTCGATGGCCGATCCGCCGCTGCTGACGTAGAGCAGCCGCATTCCCTGGTCCGTGACTGCGTTGCTTCCATGGGATGGGCGAAGCGATAGCATCTGGGCGCTCGCTGCAAAACAGGCAAGACGGGTACCACGGCGCGTCGGGAACAAGGCCGTCAGAGAACCGCCACTTTTCGGTCTTTTTCGCCCGGACGGCGAACCGTGACCCCCAAATTCGATCACGCTTTTGCCGAGCAATTACGAGACTGACGGAACCGATTCCGGGCGTGAAATCGAGTGCTAGCATGGACTCGTGGCGCGACACATTCTTCGGGTGAACGGCCAACGCCACGAGATCGAAGGCGAGGCGGGCGACAGCCTGCTCTCCGTGCTGCGGTACGAGTTGGCGCTGACGGGCAGCAAGTTCGGCTGCGGAGAGGGGCACTGCGGCGCGTGTACGGTCCTCGTCGACAACCAGGCGACGCGATCGTGTGTCGCGCGTCTCGGTTCGGTCGCCAACACGAACATCACCACGATTGAAGGGATCGCCGGATCCAGCGGCGCGCTGCATCCGGTCCAGGAAGCGTTTCTCGAGACCGAAGCCTTTCAATGTGGCTACTGCACGCCCGGCATGGTCATGGCCACGATCGGGCTGCTGCGCACGGTGCCGAACCCGAGCGATCAGGACATCGCCCGCCTGATGGATCGCAACGTCTGCCGCTGCGGCACCTACCCGCGCATCGTCGCGGCGATCAAGCTGGCGGCTTCGAAAGTCCGTCGGGCCACCCGGAGCACCGACGCGATGGACGCCGCTTCGGACGAGCAGACCACATGACGCCCGACCACGAGCTCGAACGGTACGAACTGTCCGAGCCGCGGAGATATCTCTTCGAGCTGCCCGAGGTCGATCGGCGCGACTTCCTGCGCGTCCTCACGGCGATGGGAGGCGGCCTGCTGGTCGTGGCGACGATGCCGGACGCGGAGGCGCAGGAATCGGGCCGAGCCGGCCAGAATCGGGCGGCTCCGGGCGATCTCGCGTCGTGGGTCCACATCGGCGCGGATGGACGGGTCACTGCTTACACCGGCAAAGTCGAGATCGGCCAGAACGCGCGCACGTCTCTTTCGCAGGTCATCGCTGACGAATTGCGCGCGCCGATCGACACGATCGCGTTCGTGATGGCCGACACGGATCTCACGCCGTTCGATCAGGGCACGTTCGGGTCGCGGACCACACCGGCCATGGCCCCGCAGCTGGCGCGCGCCGCAGCCGCGGCGCGCGAAGTGCTGATCGATCTGGCTGCTGCGCGCTGGCAGACCGATCGGAAGACGCTCAAGAGCGAGGCCGGACGCGTCGTCGCCGCCGATGGCCGCGCGATCGGATACGGCGAGCTGACCCGCGGCCAGCAGTTGACCGGTGCCGTCGGCGCCGGCGTGTCTGCGGCGCCACCGGACCAGTGGGTCTCGCGCGGGAAAGCCATCAGAAAGATTAACGGCCGCGACTTCGTGACCGGCCGGCATGCGTTCACACCGGACCTGACGCGGCCGGGCATGCTGATGGGTCGTGTGATCCGTCCGGACGCTCTTGGGGCCGAGCCCGTTTCAGTCGACGACTCGCGCGTCAGGAAGATAGTTGGCGCGAGCGTCGTTCGGGACGGCAATTTCATCGGCGTCGTCGCGCCGGACGAACGCGCGCTCAAGAACGGGGCCGCCAACGTCGTCGTCACGTGGAGCGCGGCCCCCGCGCAGCCAACATCCGAGACGATCTTCGATCATCTGAAAAATGCACCGGCGCCGGCAGGCGGCGGTGGCGGGCGCGGATCGGCGCCGACGGTTCGCGGCGACGTCACGGCCGCACGCGCGAGCGCCAGGAAGGTGTTCGAAGCGAGCTACAAGATCCCGTACATCGCGCACGTTCCGCTCGAACCGCGGGCCGCTGTCGCCGAGTGGCAGGACGGCAAGGTCACGGTCTGGACGGGCACGCAGCGGCCGTTCGGTGTCCGTGCCGAAGTCGCCGAGGCCTTTCGCCTGCCTGAAGATCGCGTGCGCGTCATCGTGCCGGACATGGGCTCCGGGTATGGCGGCAAACATACCGGCGAACAGGCCATCGAGGCGGCGCGTCTGGCGAAGGCCGCCGGCCGGCCGGTCAAGCTCGTCTACACGCGCGCCGAAGAATTCATGTGGGCCTACTTCAGGCCCGCCGGTGTCATCGACATCGCGGCCGGAGTCGGCGCGGATGGGCGGCTCGTCTCGTGGGAATTCGACAACTGGAATTCGGGCACGGCCGGACTCCAGACGCCCTATGCGGTTCCCAATCAGCGCGTCGCGTTTCACGGCGCGGCGTCGCCGCTGCGGCAGGGCTCGTATCGTGGCCTGGCCGCGACCGCCAACCACTATGCGCGCGAGATGCACATGGACGCCGTCGCGCGCGGGCTGGGCGTCGATCCCGTCGAGTTCCGGCTCAGCCACATCACCGACGCACGCCTGCGCGCGGTCCTCACGACCGCGGCGCAGAAATCGGGCTGGCCGCGCGCGTCCACCTCGGGCGCGGCGCTCGGGATTGCGTGCGGACTCGAAAAGGGCGGCTACGTGGCGACGGCGGCCGAAGTTGCGCTGGAGCCGCCATCGAACGGCACGCCGAGGTCCTTCAAGGTGCTGCGACTCACGGTCGTCTTTGAATGCGGCGCCATCGTGAATCCAGACGGCCTCGACAACCAGGTCGAGGGCGCGATCGTGCAGGGCCTCGGCGGCGCGCTGTTCGAAGCGGTGAAGTTCGCCAACGGCAAGATCCTCAACGGCTCAATGGCGCAGTACCGCGTGCCGCGATTCAAAGACGTCCCACCCATCGACGTCGTGCTGCTCAATCGAACCGACTTGCCCTCGGCAGGCGCCGGCGAGACGCCGATCGTTTGCGTCGCGCCTGCGATTGGGAGCGCGGCGAGGGCGTTCGGTGAAGTACCAGCGGAATTGCCTGTGACGCTGAAATAATTGCCGCCCGGTCTTCATCGGCGCTTCATCCGCATTCCGATACAAAATGAATCGAATGTCGCGGCCGCTCATCCCCGCCTTCCTTGCGCTTCTCATCCCCATCGTCGCCCAGGCCCAAACGGCCCCCGCCGCGCAGGGAAAACCGTTGCGCGTGTACCTCGACTGTCAGGACTGCTTCCCCGAGTACCTGCGCGAGGAAATCAAGTGGGTCGATTTCGTCCGGCAGCGCGAGGATGCGGATGTCCACCTCCTCTCGAGTAGCCAGGAGACGGGTGGTGGCGGGCGCCAGGTCGTGCTTCGATTCGTCGGTGCGGGACGGTTTCAAGGGATTGACCACGAACTGCGCTCGATCTCGTTGACGGCAGACACCGAGGACACGCGGCGGCGGGGCGTACTGCGGACCGTCAGCATCGGACTGCTGGGGTATCTCGCGCGCGAAGGCCTGCCTTCCGATGTCCGCGTCTCGGTCGAACCGGCGAAGTCCGACGTGCCCCGCGCTGGATCGCGCGATTCGTGGGATTTCTGGGTGTTCGGCCTGAACGGCAGCGGCGACATCAACGCCGAGGAGAGTCAGCGCCAATGGAGCTGGGACTTCGGCACCAGCGCGGATCGCGTCACGGAGCAGTGGAAGATGAGCTTCGGCGCGAGCCTCGACCACGAAACGGAGCGCTTCAACCTCGATGAGGAGGATGAGGCGCCGCTCGAGGTCACGCGTCGCGAACGACGGTTCGAGTGGTTCATTGCCAAGAGCCTTGGCGAGCATTGGTCAGGCGGCTTCGATGGCAGCTTTGGGGCATCGACCTTCGGCAACCTGCAGCACTCCGCACGGGCAGCGCCCACCGTGGAGTTCAATGTCTTCCCGTATTCTCAGTACGCCAGCCGGCAGCTTCGGGTGCAGTACTCGCTCGGCATGGCACACAGCAAGTACAACGAGGTCACGATCTTCGGCCAGACCCAAGAGACACATCCGCAACACGAGCTATCGGTGACGCTGGAACAGCGGCAGCCGTGGGGTACCCTCGAGGCCAGGGGGGAGTGGTCGCAGTACCTGCACGATTTAAGCAAGTACAGGCTGCAGGTCGGGGGCGAGGTGTCGTTGAGGCTTGCGCGCGGGTTGTCGCTCAACATGGACGGGTCCGCCTCGCGCGTGCGGGACCAGCTGTCACTGCCTTTGCGAGACGCCACACCGGAGGAAGTCTTATTGCGTCTGCGCGAGCTCCAGAGCGGCTACGAAGTCAGCTTCGACATCGGCCTGAGCTACCGGTTCGGCTCGATTTTCAACAACATCGTGAATCCGAGGTTCGGGCGCTGAAATGACCTCCGAGGTCGTTTTACAAGCATCGTAAAAACGATCTCGGAGGTCTTATTCTTCTACGCGAGGTGATCCATGCACCGGATGCTTGCCGTCGTCCTCGTCTCGGGCCTCTCGGTCATCGCCACGGGCGCGCAAACGAAAGCGCCGGTGACGCGTGCCGATTATGGGCAGTGGGAGTCGATCGGTGCGGCCGGGCCGCGCGGCGGGTTTTCGCCCGATGGCCAGTGGCTCGCCTATGCACTCAACCGGAGTAACCGGAACAACGAGCTCCGGTTCCTGAAAATCGCCGACGGCACGACGAAGGACGCCGCATTCGGCACCCAGCCGGCGTTTTCCGCCGACTCGAAGTGGGCGGCCTATGCCATGGGCTACTCCGAGGCCGAACAGGAGCGGATGCGAACGGAGCGGCGGCCCATCCAGAACAAGCTGGGCCTGCTGAATCTTTCGAGCGGCGAGACGTCGACGATCGACGGCGTGCAGTCGTTCAGCTTCAGCGGCGACGGCGCGTTTCTGGCGATGCGCCGCTATCCCCCGACGCCGGCCGGCGAAGGCAGAGCCGGGGGCGCGGCCGCCCCCGCGACTCCACCAGGGACGACGGGTTCTGGCGGCGCCGGCGCGGCGGCGGCCGACGACGAACCGACGGGCGCGACGGTGATCGTCCGGGACCTGACGACGGGCAAGGACACCAGCTTCGGCAACATCGGAGAATACGCCTGGCAGAACGACGAGCGCGCACATCTCCTCGCGCTCACGATCAGCGCCGAAGGGAAGACCGGCAACGGCGTCCACCTGTTCGATCCGAAGACGACAATCTTCCGCGTGCTCGATTCGAGCGCCGCGAATTACGTCGGACTCAGCTGGCGCGAGAAGAGCGCCGACCTGGCCGTGCTTCGAGCGAAACCCGACGACAAGAAAGCCGGATCGACCCACGTCGCGCTGGCCTGGCGCCAGCTTGGCGGCTCCGCCGAGAAGCGCGTCGAGCTCGATCCGACGGCCGCGGCTGGCGTGCCTGCCGGGATGCGCACGGTCTCCTTCCGCCGGCCGTCGTGGTCGGAAGACGGCAAGGTGATCTTCGTCGGCCTCGCGAAATGGGAGGACAAGCCGCCGACGCCGTCCCGCGGTCGCGGCGCCGGTTCTTCACAGGCCAACACGACGTCGGAGGGCGCAACGCCGCCGGCCGGCGGCGCCGAAGGATCCACGACGCCGCAACGGCCCGCTGGCGGCTCGGGCGCGGCAGCCGAAGCCGACGAGGCTGCGGCCGTGGACATCTGGCACTGGAACGACGTGGACGTGATGGCGAAGCAGAAGCTCACGGCAATCGCCGATCGCCGGCGGAATTACCTCACCGCGTGGCACCTGGATACGAACCGGTTCGTGCAGCTCGGCAAGAGCTTTGCCGAGCAGGTGGCCCCGACGACGCGGCCGAACGTCGCGTTTGTCGAGGAGTGGGCCACCTATGCGATGGATCGATCGATTGGCCGCCCGGCTGCCGACCTCTTCGTCGTCGATCTGACGACTGGCGCGCGGACGAAGATCAAGGATCGCGTCGACGATCGGTACGCGCAGGTCAGTCCAACGGGCCGGTACGTCCTGTTTCTCGAAGACGACCACTACTGGACCATCGATCTGTCCTCCCGCACCGTCCGCAACCTCACGAAGTCCGTGGCGACGGCGTTCATCGATCGCGAGTCGGACGCCACGATCAAACAGAAGCCGGCATTCGGCCTCGCCGGCTGGACGAAAGACGATGCGGCCGTGGTGCTGTATGACAAGTTCGACCTCTGGCAGGTGGCGACGGACGGATCGCGCGCGACGCGACTGACCGACGGCGCGGGCGAGCAGGTGCGGCATCGGTACGTCCGGGTCAATCCCGACGAAAAGTGGATCGACCTCGACTCGCCCATCTACGTCAGCCTGTTCGGCGTCTGGTCCAAGAAGTCCGGCTACGGACGGCTGATGCCGGACAACGGCGTCGAACGGCTGGTGTTCCTGGACAAGAGCGTCACGGGACTCGGACGCGCGAAGGACGCTCCGGTCTTCACGTACATCGCGCAGGCCTATGACGACTCGCCCGACATCTTCGTCGCCGGACCCGAACTCAAGAACGGGAAACAGGTGACCACGACGAACGCGTTTCAGAGCAAATACGCGTGGGGGCGAAGCGAGGTCATCGAATACAAGACGGACAAGGGACGACGGTTGCAGGGGGCGCTTTACTACCCCGCCGGCTACGAGGCGGGTAAACCCTACCCGATGATCGTGTACCTCTACGAACGGCTGTCGGATAGCGTGCATCGCTACGTGCCGCCGTCCGATCGCGAGTACTACAACACCTCCGTGTTCACGACGCAGGGCTACTTCGTCTTCCAGCCCGACATCGTGTTCCGTCCGCGGGAACCGGGCCTGTCGGTGGTCGAATGCGTCACGCCTGGCGTGAAAAGGGTCGTGCAGATGGGCGTCGTCGATGCGAAGCGCGTCGGCGTCGTCGGGCACTCGTGGGGCGGGTTCGACACGGCATTTCTGGCGACGCACACGGACGTCTTCAGCGCCGCGGTCGCCGGCGCGGCCATCACGAACCTGGTCAGCAACTACGGCAACCATCACTGGAGCTCGGGCATCGCCGAGACCGATCACATCGAGACGGGCCAGCAGCGCATGGAGGTGCCGCTCTGGGAGGACTTCCAGGCGTACGTGCGCAACTCAGCCGTGTTCAACGTGCAGAACATGACCACGCCGCTGATGCTGATGACCGGCGACAACGATGGCACCGTCTTCTGGCACCAGGCGGTCGAGCTCTACAACATCGCCCGCCGTGCGAGGAAAAATGTCGTCATGCTCGTCTACAACGGCGAAGATCACGGCCTGCGCCAGAAGAAGAATCAGACCGACTATCAGCGCCGCATACTCGAGTGGTTTGGCTACTACCTTAAAGGAGATCCAGCTCCCGCGTGGATCACGACCGGACAGACGCACCTCGAGAAAAAATAGGCGCCGCCACAAATACGGTACTGTCGCTGAAGTACGGTGTTATCGCTCAAGCACGGCGCTGACGCTTCCAGTACGGCCACTGGCGATCGAGTACTGGTTCTCAGAGCATTACGTCCACGAGTCAGGCCTCGTCAGGAGCGGTCTGCGAAGCCCTGGTGGGAAGCGCTTCGCAGTTCTTGCGGGCTACGAGGAGCGCTTTTCACGCCGTACTTCACGGTTCTTTCCCCCGGCACTTCAGCTGTCTTCTCCTCCGTACTCCCCGTGCTCTTGTTCCCCGTACTTCCCGTTCCCTGACAGCCTCGTTGTCGGTCAAACGGTTTTGTCGCTGATCCCCGCCACATTTTTGAGATCGCGTCGCGGCCGACAAAGCTGATTGCGCCCTGTCGAAGGCGTACCTCTTGCAATTGCGGGCTCGCCTCCGCCGTTCCACTCATCCGCGGAGGTCCTAGGAGACGCCATGACTCCCCGAACGCGCCGACGCCTGACGATCTGCGCTGTCCTCAGTCTGTTGATTTTGCCGGCCGAGATCGTGCTGTTGCCGGTGGCCCACACGCCAGATCCGCTGCAGGCCGCGATGGCCTGGACCGACGGGCTGTCGGCCAACGAGTTGCAGCAGGCCAGCTTTCAGATCGACGCGTATCCGGCGGTGTATCGCCGGGCGATTCTCGGGTCGCTCGGGCCGGAGGATCGATCGGCGGTCTGGCGCGTGCACTTCCTGAAGTACCGATCCTCGCACCCGGACCTCACGCCCGCCCAGGTGGCGGTGATCGAAGAGGCGCTCGAGATCGCGACATCCGACGCGTTCATGCCGCCGATCAGCCCCGAGGTGAAGGACCAGATTCAGCGCACGTTCGCCCGCGCCGCGTTGGTGCTCGGTCCCAAGGCGACGCAAGAGCTCTTCGTCTCGCTCGGTCCGACGGATACCCTGCGCTACAACGCGCTGCCGGTGACGCAGCGGCTGGCCGATCGCGTGCGGTCGTGGCGCGTCGTGTCGGCGCGGATCCCCGACTGTAACTGCAACGTGGACATCGACACGTGCGACATCGGCCCGGACCCGTGGCTCAGCTGCTCGGAACGGTATTCGTGCGACTTCGATCTCGACTGGCCGATGTGCGGCCCGCTGTGGGCCTGGGCCTGCACCGGCTGGTGCAAGGTCGATCGGTGGCCGAACGAGGGCGGCGGCGGCGAGCGCGAACGCGATGGTGGTCTCTAACGATGAACGTCCAGACCGACCGCCTGATCAACCGGATAGCGGTCGGCACGAGTATCGCCCTGCTCGCCGGTTTTACGGGAACGCTCGCGGCGCTCGCGTGGCCGCGCGTCACCGGCGCGCTCGGCGTCGAGCCGCCGGCGCCCGAACCCGCCTACCGCACCGGGACCGCGATCGACACGCCAAAGGAGTGGTATCAGGGCGCGCCGTTCACGCTGCTGGTCTTCGCGCGTGCGAGCTGCGGCGCGTGCCAGAAAGCGCAGCCGTTCTTCAAGCGCCTCGTGAACGACATCGGCGCGGGCATCCGCGTGGTGCTCGTCACCAGCGCCGGCGAGGCCGACGAGGACGCCTACTACGCCCGCGGCCTCGGGCTCGAGACGAACGCCATCCGCACGGCGGTTCCCGGCCTCAGCGTCCGCGTCACGCCCACGCTCGTGCTGGTCGATCGGCAGGGCACGATCCTCGATGCCTGGGAGGGGGTCGGGCCGCCCGAGAAGCAGTCGCAGATCGCGCAGTCGCTCACCACCCGACTGGTTTCCCCGCCAGCTGCTGATCCAGGTACGCCTTCAGCGGCGCAAAGTAATCGATGATCGCGGTCGCGTCCATGGCCGTTGAGCCTGTGAGCGCCTGAAGCGCCTCGGGCCAGGGCCGCGACAGGCCCATCTTCAGCATCGCGTCCAGACGGGCGCCAGCGTCCTTGCTCCCGTAGATGGAACAGCGGTGCAGCGGCGTCGTGCAGCCGGCGGACTTCGCGAGCGCGCGATGAAACTGGAACTGGAGGATGTGCGCCAGGAAGTACCGCGTGTAGGGAGTGTTGGCCGGCACGTGATACTTCGCACCGGCGTCGAACGTGTCCTCGCCGCGCGGGCTCGCCGGCGCGACGCCCTGGTACTTCAATCGCAGCTGCCACCAGGCCGAGTTGTACGAGGCCGGCGGGACCTCGCCTGAAAACACCTTCCAGCGCCACTGGTCGATCACGACGCCGAACGGCAGAAACGCGACTTTTTCGAGCGCGCGCGCGAGCAGCAGGCCGATGTCGCGCGACGCGTCGGGAGCCTGGTCGAGCAGGCCGATCTTGACGAGGTATTCGGGCGTCACCGAGAGCCCGATCGTGTCGCCGACCGCTTCATGGAAACCCTCGTTCGCGCTGTCGCGAAGGACCGTCGGCAGATCCTTGTAGGCGCGCTGGTAGTAGTTGTGGCCAAGTTCGTGGTGGATCGTCGCGAAGTCTTCCTCGGTCGGATCGATGCACATCTTGATACGGAGATCCTCGGCCAGATCGACGTCCCAGGCGCTCGCGTGGCAGACCACGTCGCGGTCGTGCGGCTTCGAGAAGAGCGAGCGCTCCCAGAACGTCTGCGGCATCGGCGCCAATCCCAGCGAGGTATAGAAGCGTTCGCCCGTCCTCACCATCTGCACCGAATCGAACGTTCGAGCCTGCAGGATCTTGGTCAGCGAGTAGCCGACGTCGGCCGCCTTGGGGGCCACGAGGTCGTACACGTTGGTCCAGTCCTGGGCCCAGATGTTGCCGAGGAGATGCGCCGGCAGCGGGCCGGCTGCCGGGACCGCGTCGCCGTATTTGTCGCGCAGCTTCATGCGCACGTACGCATGGAGCGAGACGTAGAGGGGACGCACCTGCTCCCACAGCCGATCGACTTCGCGCGCGAAGTCGTCGGCCGGCATGTCGTATTTGCTCCGCCACATCGCACCCGTTTCGGCGAAGCCAAGCTCCCGTGCGCCGATGTTCGAGAGCTCCACGAACCGCGTGTAGTCGTTCTTCATCGGCGGTCCGATGGAGTGCCACCCGTCCCAGACCTCCAGCAGCCGCTTGGGATCGCGGGAGGTGGCCATGATCTGGGTGATCTGTTCGACGTCCAGGCAGCTCTCGGGCTTCGCACCGGCCGGACACCATTTCCCTTTCCCATACGCCGCGCTCAACCTGGCCGCGAGCCTGGTCAGCTCCTCGGAGGCCTTGGGGTCGGCCGGCGTCGCCAGCACCAGCGAAAGTTTGAGCAGCATGAGCTGACGTCGCTCGTCCGGAGAGACCGACACCGGATCGAACCTCGTCGCGGCCTTCGCGTATCGCGCGACCGCGTCGACATACGCCTGCGTCGCGCGCGCATTCAGGGCCTCGCTGTCCACGGTGATGTAGGTCTCGGCGATCCAGCCCGCCTGCCCCTGCTCGATCCCGAGCCGAAGCATGGTGGCGTTCACCTCGTCGAGAAAACGCTTCGCTTCGTCGGTCGTGGGCGCGGGTGTCGTGGTCCTGCCGCACGAGAGGGACATGAAGGACATGAAGAAGATGAAGGTCATCAAGAAAAGAAAAGGCGCGGATCTACGAGTCATGGAGTGTGTACCTCGAAGCGATGGCTTCGCCGACGCCAGACGACGAACAGCACGGTGCCGATGAGCATCAGGCCGAGCGTCAGTCCGGCCCACAGGCCCTCGACGCCCCATCCGCGCCCGAAACAAAGAACGTACGCCACGGGCAGACCGACGATCCAGTGCCCGCCGAGATTGACGAGCATGGGTATCCGAGTTTCGCCCAACCCGCGGAGCGCGCCGGTGGCGACCGTTTGGAGGCCGTCGAACGGCTGGCAGATGGCGTAGAGCAACAGGATGGTCGATCCCGCCTGAAGGACGGATGCCTCGTCCGTGAAAATGCGGAGGAATGGCAGCGGAATGATCACGAACATCGCAGACGCCACGACAGTCACGAACGCGGCCAGACCCAGCGCGACCGATCCGGACAGCCGCACGCCGAGCGGATCCTGCCGGCCGACGGCGTGGCCCACCCGCACGGCGGCTGCGGAGCTCAGACCGTACGGAATCATGAAGAAGAAGCCGGCGATATTGAGGACGATCTGATTGGCCGCCACGGCGAGCGGCGTAATGCGCGCCGCGAGACCAGAGGCGGCCGCAAAGACGCCGACTTCGAGGGTGACCTGCATCGCCGCGGGCACGCCCAACCGCAGCAGGGCCCACATCCGTGCCGGATCGATCACGAACGGCACATCGCGAAGGCCCGAGGGCCGGCGCCGTTCGCGCGTGACGACCACCGCGCACAGGAACACCGCCATGTAGATGCGCGCCGCCACCGTCGCGTACGCGGAGCCGCGAACGCCGAGCGCCGGAAATCCGAGATGGCCGTACACCAGGACCCAGTTCGCGGCAGCGTTGATGACGTTCGCACTCACGAGCGCCACCGTCACGGGCTTCACGACGTCCATCGCCTGCAGGTAGCGTCTGAAGACCGTGAACAGGAGGAGCGGCGGCGCCGACCACAACAGGGCCCGGAGATAGGGCTGCAGCAGCACCGTGACTTCCGGGTGCATGCCCGCATACGACAGGAGCGCCACGCCAACCGCGCCGGCGATGACGAGCACGATCGACATCACGCCCGCCAGCTGCAGGCCGGCGAACAGCCAGCGATGGCACTCGTCGATCCGGCCCGCGCCATAGTTCTGCGCGACGAACGTATCGAGCGCCAGCAGGGTGCCCATGCCGAGCACCATCACGGCCAGGAACATGGTGGACCCGGATCCAACGGCGCCAATCGCCGCAGGGCCGAGGGGCCCCACGATGATCGTGTCGACGATGCCCATGGTGATCCACCCGAGCTCGGCGCCGATCACCGGCAACGCGAGCTTCAAGGTCGATCGAAGCTCGCCGCGCAATGTGGAGGGATTCGTCATCGCGGACCGTCGACAGAGCGAGCGTTAGCAAATCACAGAATCGAGCGGTCATTCTGCCGTAACGTAACGTCTGACCATGGCGACCGACTTCTGGCTGCGAACGGACACCCGCCAGCCCCCGCACGCGTTTTTCACCGCCGCCGAGTTGAACGACGTCCGCGCCTTCTACGCCCGGCTGACCGATGCGAACCCCACACCGCTTCGACGGCTTCGCGGGCTCGCCGCGGAGCTTGGCGTCGGCGAGCTGCTCATCAAAGACGAGTCGGCGCGCTTCGGTCTGCCCGCCTTCAAGATCGTTGGCGCGCGGTATGCCGTTGGCGCGTTGGTGGCCCGACGTGGGCGGATCCGGCACCTGTCGTGTGCGACGACAGGTAATCACGGACGGGCGGTGGCGCGCGCCGCTGCCGATCTCGGACTCGAGGCACACGTGTACGTGCCGTTCGGCACCAGCGCTGCGCGCATCGACGCGCTTCGATCGGAAGGCGCGCACGTCGTCATCACGAGCGCCGGTTACGACGACACCGTGCGCCTCATGGCTGACGACGCCGAAAAGTCCGGATGGACGATCGTGGCCGATACGGCCTGGCACGGCTACGAAGAGATTCCGCGCTGGATCATGGCCGGATATACGCGGATCCTCGACGAAGCGGCGACCGAGTGGGGCGCCGCACCGCCGGATGTCGTGATCGCGCAAGTGGGCGTCGGCGGCCTTGCCGGCGCTCTGGCCGGGTGGCTCGTGGCGACCTTCGGCGAGCGGCGTCCGTTGCTCGTCACCGTCGAACCGTCGGGCTCGGCGAGCCTGCTCGAATCGTTGAGGGCGGGCCGGCTGACGCCGCTCGCATCCTGCGCGCCGACAGAGATGGTCGGACTCCGGTGCGCGGAAGTGAGTCCGGTCGCGTGGGCCGCCCTCGAGGGGGTCGTCGAGGCCGCGATCGCGATCGGCGATGGACTGGCGACTGAGGCGCAAGACCGTCTCGCGCACCCGGTCGCCGGAGACGCTGTCGTTCAGGCGGGCCCCTCGGGCGCGGCCGGCGTTGCCGGACTCATGGCCCTCACGCGGGAGACCGGCCTGGCCGAGCTTCGACGGACATTGAACCTGTCGCCCGCGACCCGCGTGCTGGCAATCGTGACCGAAGGCCCGACGCAGCTGCGCGGTGGGTAGCCGGCGCTATCAGCCCGTGGTGAAAGCCACCGGGCTGCGGCAGTCCGTGGCGCCAGCGACCGCTATTCGTTCCGCAGGGCCGTAATCGGATCGACCCTGGCGGCGCGGCGCGCGGGAATGAGGCAAGCCGCTGTTCCAACCGCCAGAATCAACAGGACCACGGCCGCGCGCGCGACGCCGTCCTCCGGCGTGATCCCGAAGATCAGCGATTCGACCAGACCGCCGAGCGCGTAGCTGGTGGCGACACCAATCGCGAGGCCGATCGCGACGATCGACACACCTTGCCGGACCACCAGGTTGAACACGCCTCGGCCGGTCGCGCCGAGCGACATGCGCACGCCGATCTCACGCCGGCGCTGCTCGACTCGGTGCGCGAGCATCCCGTACAACCCCAGCGTCGCGAGGATGACCGTGAGCGCGGCGAACGCTGCCATCAGGAGCAGCGAGAACCGCCGTTCGGCGAGCGAGCGCGCGACGATCTCGTCCATGGTTCGGATCGCGAAGATGGGCTGACGCGGGTCGACCGTCTGCACGGCGGCACGCAGGCCCCCGGCCACCGCAGCCGGGTCGCCCTCGGTCCGCACGACGAACGTCAGCCACCGCAGGAACGGCTGCACCCGCTGCGTGTGCGGGCCGTATGCGGCAGGTGTTTCGGCGCGCTCGAGGCCGTTCGTCGCGACGTCAGCGACGACGCCAACGATCGTGAGCGGAGTGTGCGCCGGACTGTCCACCCACGTGATCCGCGCCCCAATCGGATCGTTATCCGGGAAAAACCGTCGCGCCATCGTCTGGTTGACGACGAGGACTTTGGGCGAGTCGGCGCGATCCTCCGGCGTAATCCAGCGGCCACGCATCAGACGAAGGCCGATAGTCTGGGCATAACCGGCATCGGCGGTGCGATAGTTGAGGCTCGGCTGGGCGCCTGAGTCGTACGTCCGCTCCTCGACCACGAACCGCTGCGCTGCCCCGGAGCCTTCGCTGTCGAACGGCGGTTGGCTGACGGCGCCGGCGTCTTTGACGCCGGGCGTCTGGCGCAGGACTTCGAGCGCGCGTTCTGCGAACTGACGCTGCGACTCGATCGATCGATACGTCGGCGGCCCCAGAAACACGCGCATCGTGAGCAGGTGATCTGCTCGGAAGCCCGGATCGACGGCCGTGACACGGACGAAGCTCCTGACGAGCAGCGCGGCACCCGAGAGAAGAACGAACGCGAGTGCGATCTGGACGACGACCAGGCCGGCACCGGCACGCACCCGGCGTGTCGGCGCGTGCCCAAGCCCGCCGTCACGAACCCTTGCCGGGCGCTGCCGCCGCCACAGACCCCCGGCAAGCGGCGCACAGCCGCTCGCGAGAATCAGGAGCCCCATCGCCGCGGCGGCCAGCCCCATCACCGGCCAGTGCAGGCCGATGTCGGCGGCGCGAGGCAGCGACGGCGGCGCCGCGGCTCGCAGGGATGAGATTGCCGGGATGGCGAGCATCAGACCCAACAGCAGCCCGGCGCCGCCGAGCCAGGCGCTTTCGAAGAGCGCGTGCCGCACGAGACGCGGCGTCGTCGCGCCCACCGCGACGCGCACCGCCAGCTCGCGCCGGCGGGCGGTCCGCCGCGACGCGAGGAGACCCGCTACGTTGATCACGGCGACGGCGAACACCATCACCACGGCGCCGAACAGCAGCAACAGACCATCCCGTGCGCGGGTCGTCAACGCGTCGAGCGCCGGCACGGCTGTGGCGCGCCAGCCTCGATTCGTGTTCGGATAGGCGGCTTCGAGCTGGCGGCTGAGCTCGCGGACCTCAGCGGTCGCCGCTTCGACAGTCACGCCATCCGAAAGCCGGCCGAACACGGCCCAGAACCTGACGTTGCGCGGTGTGCCGTCCATCTCGTTCCGGACCGCGGTCCAGATCTCGACGTCTTCTCCGGGGAACCTGAACGACGCCGGCATGACACCGACGATCGTCGCGGCCTGGCCATTCGGCCGGATCTCCCGCCCGATCACGTCGGCACGTCCCCCGAACTGGCGCTGCCACAACGCGTGGCTGATGACGAAGGTTGCCGGCACGCCGGCATGGTCGTCATCAGCCGTGATCCACCGGCCGAGGATTGGCTTCGTCCCGAGTGTTTCAAAGAAGCCGCCGCTCACGGCCGAGCCGACGATCCGGTGTGGCACGTCGGTGTCGGTCAGGTTGAACGTCCAGTACCCGGCCGCGCCGAGGCGGGACAACGTTCGCGCGTTGCGTCGGAAATCGTGGAAGTCTTCGAGCGAGTTACCGAAGACCGACGGGGGGCGTTCCCCGACCGCCCCCTCGAGCATGACGACTCGGTCCGGGTTGGTGAACGGAAGCGGCTGGAACAGCACGCCGTACACGACGCTGTAGACGGCCGTATTCACGCCGATGCCGAGCGCCAGCGTCGCGACGATGACGAGGCTCGCGACCGGCGTGCGCGAGAGCGCCCGAAGCGCTTGCCTTGCCTCTCCTGCCGCTCCACTCGCGCCCAGTCTTCGCAGAGAGAGATCGGCGGCCGCGTGTCGAACTCCGGCGGTCGCCACGTGTATCAGAATCGCGACGGCGCTGACCACGAACCAGACTCGCGCACGGATCGGCGACGTCCGTGCGCGGCGGTGGCGCTCCTGGCTCAAGTCGCCGACCATCGACTCGGCCAATGCGCGATCGGTCACGTGCGCAAGCAGCGCGTTCAAGAGTTTTTCAATCACCAAATCACCACGTCAACAGGATGTAGGCCACAGGCCCCAACCCAAGGCCAAAGGCCCAAGGCTAAAGTAAAACCCCACAGCTAGAAGACTCTCGGCTCAGAGGCTTTTACTCCAGGCGCAACGCCTTCACTGGATCAACACAGCTTGCGCGCACCGCTGGAATCAGCGTCCCCACGAGCGCGACCAAAACGAGGATTGCAAACGACGCAGACCAGACGAGCGGATCGGACAACGGCGTCTCGTAGAGATACGCCCTGACAAACCGCACGGCCCAGGCCGCGACGAGGCCCCCGAGGGCGAGTCCGACCAGCACACCAGGCGTCTGCTCGCGGACGAGCAAACTCAGCACGTCGCCACGCGTCGCGCCGACGGTCATCCGGATGCCGACCTCCTTCGTTCGCCGGCTCGTCGTCATGGCGACCAGGCCGAGGATGCCGATGCCCACGATGACTAGCGCGCCGACGCCGAAGGCGGCAAACAGCCAGGCTCGAAACTGGTGCATCCGGATCGTTCGGCCCATCGCCTGCGTCATCGTGCTCGCCCGATGAACCGCGCAGAGAGAACACGAGCGCTTCAGATGGTCGACCGCCTCGGTGAGACGAACCGGCGCACCTTGCCGGAACGCGACGAGCACGGTCGTGAGAGTCGCACCAGGGTCGGCGACGAATGGCGAGTAGATGCCGCCCTGCGGTTCGCGATCGAGCGCGACGTAGCGGGCGTCCGGCACGACGCCGATGACGGTGAACGGTCGGCGCTCCCGCACCAGCACCTGATTGATCGCTCGTTGCCCCGGCCAGTACTGACGCGCGACGATGTCGCTGACGACGATGACCGGGGCGCCTTGCGCAAACTCGTGCGCCGAGGGGAGGCGGCCATCGAGTGGCCGCAGTCCTGCCGCCTCCAGAAACCCCGTTGTCACAGACATGCTTTCGATGGTCGAGCGTTCGACGACGCCCGGAGGTGGATCGAACGAGTTCCCATCGAACGCGTTCGCCAGAAGCGGTCCATCGAGGCCGCCGGCGCGGTCGATTCCGGGAAGCCGGCTCAAGTCAGCGATGAGCTCTTCGACCCTCGCTTGGGACGTCCCCTCGGGCGGGCGGACCGACACGATGGCATGACGGTCAACGTCGAATCCCGGGTCCTCGGCCCACACTCGAGCCAGACTGCCGACAAGCAGCGCTCCCCCAACAGTCATGACGAGCGCGAGCGCGATCTGAGCCGCGACGAGTGCCGTACGTCCCCGTCGCGCCCGACGGGTTGTGCCGCCAGCGTCTGCCAACGAGGCCCGAAGGCTGGCGCGCGTGATCGTTCGCGCCGGCCAGAGCGTGACCGCCACCAGGCTCACCGCCGACACGGCGCCGGCGAAGATGACGACACGCAGGTCAATCACCGGCGCTTTGAGCAACACCAGGCTTGGCATGACGGCCAGCGTCATGTGGAGCATCGGGTAGGCGAGTCCGATCCCCAGTGCGGTACCTGCGGCGACCACGAGGCCGTTCTCAGCCAGGAGGAGCCTGACGAGATCGCGCGTCCCGGCGCCGAGCGCCCGCCGCAGCTCGAGATCACGCGATCGGTCTCGTATCCGTGCGACGCCCAGGCCTGTGACATTCAGGCACGCGAGCACCAGCAACGCGGTCGCGATCGAAAACACCGTCCAGGAGGTCGCACGGACCGATCCTGTCAGCGCGAGGCGGATCGGATCCAGCCGGACGCGGTCGAAGTGCGTCGTCACCGCTCGCCCCGGCACCATGGCGGCACGGGCCTGCGCCGCCGACGTCAGCCGGCGCTCGGCGTCCACGGCGGCGCGGCCCGTCAGTCGAACGAGTGCAGCCAGCGATCGTCCTTCAGAGGCTGCCTGGTCCTGTGGCGCTTCGACGTTCGGAGTCAGCACCGAAGGCTGGACGCTCGCGCTCCAGTGCGGGAAGACGAAGTCGGGCGGCAATATTCCAACGACCTCGATGCCCTGGCCGCGGCTGTCGGTGAACCTTCGGCCGAGGACTGCGCGCTCGCCGGCAAAACGGCTCTGCCAGAACCCGCAGGTCAGCACCGCCGGCCGTATCGGTGTCGGAGCGACAAAATGACTCGGGTGAAACCCGCCCGCCAGGGGCTTCACGCCGAGGACGTCGAAAAACCTGCTGTCTACCCCCGCCGATCTCGCCGTTTCGTTCTCGCCGATGGTTTCGATTCCGCCGATCGTGAATGCCGTGAGAAGGTCGTCAGGGATGGCGCCCGTCCACGCGCGTACGTCCGCAGGCGCGACAAAAGACAGTCGCCGGGCCGGCTCCCCGCGCGACGCATTCCATGCTGTTACGGCGTACAGCCGGTCGCCCGCCGGATACGGCACCGCCTTGAACAGCACGCCGTCGACAATTGCGAGCGCCGTCGCCGCGAGCGCCATGCTGAGCCCGATCACGACAATCACGGCGGCGGCGTACCAGGGCGCGGCACGCAGTGATCGCGCGGCGCGGTGGACCTCCCGGCCCAGGCCCGGCCCGCGGCCGAGCATCAATCGCGCCGGCCGCTCACGAAGCTTGTGAAGGACGATGGTGCCGACGATGCCGATCATCGCCACCAGATACCAGGCGGATCCCCGGAGCCCGGAACCCGACCCTCGACCGCGTCGCTGCTCCTCCAAGTCGCCCAGAATGGAATCGGCGAGGTCGACGTCCGTGAGCCGCGACAGGAGCGCACGCAGCATGGGTCAAATCCCTGGCGTGCGGACGCCTTCCCAGAGGCTGAGCAGCGCCCGGCGGGACGCGCGCAGTGCCGCGAGCGCCGGTTTCGTGACGCGATAGCACCGCTTGGCGCGTCCGCCCCGCTCCGGCGTGGGGTCGGTCAGATAGGACGACAGCAGGCCCTTCTTCTCGAGCCGGTCGAGCGTCATGTAGACCGCACCGCGCGCCACGCGGCGCTTCGTCCGCACCTCGAGCTCGGCATGGACGTTCACGCCGTACGCGTCGGCGTCCTGGCCGGCGCACAAGACCGCCAGCAGGACCATCTGTTCGAATTCGCCCAGTGAAACCGGCTCGAGGCTCACGCGGCGAGGTTATACCAACAATGTTGGACAAACAAGGGACGGGACTTTTTTCCACAGGTTTCCACAGCCCGGTGCCAGACGTCGGGCGACAAACACCCCGACGTCTGGCACTTCATTGTGGAAACCTGTGGAAAAAAGTCCCGTCCCCTATCGCGCCGCCGCGATCATCATCATTTCGATGAGTGCGGGGCGTGCGACGAGACGCGCGCCGACGAGCGTGCGCGCGGGTGGATCGGCCGGGAAGAACTGCCGCTGGATCTCGTCCACGTGTTTCCGGTTCCAGAGATCCGGGAGATACACGACGTTGTCGACGACGTCGCTGAAGCCGACGCCGGCGGCCGCAAGCGTCCGATCGATCCGCGTGAAGATTTCTTTCGTCTGCGCGGACACGTCGCCGCCGTTGGTCGCGGTGTTGCCGAGGACGCCGGACAGGAACACGAGCTGGCCCGCTTTCACCGCCGACGACAACGGCAGGCTCGGCGAGACCGACGGCCCGAAGACCTGCTTCTCGCCTGTCGTCGCGATGATCGTGATCTCGGCGACCGAGTCCGAACCGACGAGACCGGTCACCGCCGTCGCGCGCGCGGGAGGTGCCTCGCTGAAGTACCTTCGGGTACTCGTCATTCATCGCCTCGAAGAACGTATCGTCGGTCAGGAACACTTTCGCCGCGACGACGTCACGGTGCGTCAGCCCCGCCGTCTTCAGGAGCGTGCCGGCGTTGTCCAGAATCGTCCTGACCTGGACGCTCACCGGTCCGAGCACGGGCTTGTCGTCAGTGCCTCGTCGACTGATGAGCCCCGAGAGAAACACGAGGCCGTTCGCGCGCACGATGTACGAATACGGCCTGGGCGATTTCATCCAGCCCGCCGGGTGCAGCACCTCCCGCTCGACGCCGACGGGCACGGCGATGGCCGACACCTCGACGAGCGCGCCGTCCCGGACGTCGGTGACCACGGTGGTGCGGGTCGGCGGACTGTCGGAGAAGAAGTCGCGGTAGATGTCGTTCATCGGCTGGAAATCGGCCGCGCGCTTCAGAAACACGCTGACGCTCACCACCTGCGCCAGCGATGAACCGGCCGCGTCGAGCCGGCCCTGCAGCTGCTTCAGCGCCTGGCGCGTCTGGGCCTGGACATCGACGCCCTCCAGCCGGCCGCCATCGCCCGGCGCGATGATTCCGGACACGAACACGAACCCGCCGGCCACGATCGCCGGGCTCGAAGCGGCGTCGGCCGCCTCGCCGTCCTTGACCACCTTGCGCTCCTGCATCGATCGCATCCCTTCCGGAAACAGGAGCACGACGCCCAACGTCAGGCCGATTGCCGTTCGCCACGGATGCTGGGTCATCGATATCTATTTCGGCCGGTCGCCACCGGTCGTCCAGTTCCCCCGCCGCCCCACTTGGCGCCGTTGCCCTTTACAATAGGTCACTCTCAGGACTCGGAGGCAGAGGTCATGAAGCGAACTGTGAAGTGGTTCGGTCTCGTAGTCGTTGTCGCCCTTTCAGCGCCCCACGTCTTCGCCGACGTCAAGACGCGCGAGAAAACGACGATGAAGTTCGAAGGCTTCATCGGCGGCATCATGAACCGGATGTTCGGCGGCAATGACGGCCTGACATCCACGATCGCCGTCAAGGGCAACCGGATGTCGACCATCAACGACACCAACGGGCAGATCATCGACCTCTCCGAAGAAAAGATCTACATGCTCGACGTGAAGCGCAAGGAGTACAAAGCCGTCACCTTCGCGGAAATGCGCAAGCAGATGGAGGAAGCGACGAAGGCGCTGCAGCAGCAATCACAGAGCATGAATCCAGAAGACAAGCAGGCCGTGCAGGATGCCGGCAAGCAGATCGAGTTCGACGCGGACGTGAAGGAGACGGAGGAGCGCAAGAGCGTCGCCGGTCAGGAGGCCCGCCGGGTCATTCTGACGATCGCGATGCGCGAGAAGGGGAAGACGCTCGAGGAGGGCGGCGGCCTGGTCCTCACCAACGACATGTGGCTCGCGCCCAAAGTCCCGGCCATGGAAGAGCTGCAGGCGTTCTACGTGAAGTACTTCAAGGCCGTCTTCGAAGGCACCTTCACCGGCATGGATGCCTCGCAGGCAAATGCCGTCACGGCGTTCCTCCCGGGCTTCGCGGCTCTAGCCGAACGGATGGCGGCGGAAACCAAGAAGCTGCAGGGCACGGCCGTCATGAGCACGATGACCATCGAGGGCGTCAAAAGCGCCGAGCAGATGAAAGCCGCGGAGAAGCAGCAACAGTCGAGCGGCGGCGGGGGGATCAGCGGCGCGCTCGCCGGCCGCCTGATGCGCGGACGCGGCGGCTCGGCGCAACAGCGCACGAAAGCCTTCACATCGACGCACGAGCTGCTCTCGGTCGCGACGACCGTCTCGGATGCCGATCTCGCCATTCCCGCAGGATTCAAGGAAAAGAAGTGAACTGGTTTCTGGTGGAGCTCCTCCATGGCTGAGCATTCGAAGCGTGAGTCGCGTCGCAAGTTCCTGAAAGCCGTCCCGGCCGCGATGGCGGGCGCGGTCGGCGCCAAGGTGCTGGCCCAGGCGCCGCAGCCGAACGCCGGGCCCGTGAGTGTCGAGGCGATCGAATGCGCCGAGAAGCTCCTGGGCATCGATCTGCATTCCGACGAAGAGACGGCCATTGCCGGCTCGCTGAACAACCGGCTTCGGACGTATCAGCAGCTCAGGCAGATCGCGATCGGCCCGGAGATCGATCCGGCCATCATGTTCAAGCCGTCGCTCCCGGGGAAGGAACCGAAGGGACCGGCGACGCCGGGCGCGGCGATCCGCTACACGAAAGCGCCACTCACCCTGAAGCGGCCCGCGAACCTCGAGGAGGTCGCGTTCTGGCCGGTCGCGAAGCTGGCCGCCCTGATCGAGCGCCGTCTCGTGACGTCCACCGAGCTGACGCGGATGTACCTCGATCGGCTCAAGCGCTATCAGCCGACGCTCAACTTCTACGTCACGCTGACGGAAGATCTGGCGGTCAAGCAGGCGGCCGACGCCGACCGCGAGATCAAGGCCGGTAAATATCGCGGACCGCTGCACGGGCTGCCGTGGGGAGCCAAGGATCTGTTCGCGACGAAGGGCATCGTCACGAGCTGGGGCGGCGAGCCGTACATCGAGCAGGTATTCGACTACGACGCGACGATCGTCGAGCGGTTGCGCGACGCCGGCGCGGTGCTCGTGGCCAAGCTCACGCTCGGCGCGCTTGCGCAGGGCGATCGCTGGTTCGGCGGGCGCACCAACAGCCCGTGGAATCCGCAGCGCGGGTCGAGCGGGTCGTCGGCCGGTCCGGGCTCGGCGACCGCCGCCGGCTGCGTGGCGTTTTCGATCGGCACGGAAACGCGCGGCTCGATCATCTCTCCCTCGACCGCAAACGGCGTCGTCGGCCTGCGCCCAACGTACGGGCGCATCAGCCGGTACGGCGCCATGGCGCTCTCGAACACGATGGACAAGGTTGGTCCGATGTGCCGGTACGTCGAGGACTGCGTGGTCGTGCTGAACGCGATTTACGGCCCCGACAAGCGCGACGGGACAGTCGCGGACGCCGCGTTCCGCTGGAATCCGGACGCGCCGCTCGCGGGCTACAAGATCGCCTTCGTGCGTAACGGGTTCGATCCGGCGCCCGCGGACGGTCGCGGCGCGGGCGCGCCGGCGGCGGGGGCGCCGCCAGCGGGGGCTCCGCCAGCGGGAGCCGGCGGGCGTGGCGCAGCCGGTGGCGCGGGCGCGGCGGGCGGCCGTGGCGGCGCCGCAGCCGGTGGGCGCGGCGGCGGGATGTCCGTCGAGGATCGCCGCAAGGTCTATCAGGAGGTGTTGGGCGTCTATCGCAAGCTCGGCGCCGATCTCACGCCGGTCGACCTGCCCGACCTGTCGATCGCCGGCACGATCGGCTTCATCCTCGAAACCGAGTCGGCCGCGTCGTTCGACGACCTCACGCGATCGGGGGACGTCGACCTGCTCCGCACCGGCACGTCTGCGAGCACCTGGCCGAACACGTTCAAGTCAGGCCGTTTTGTCCCGGCCGTCGAATACCTGCGCGCGCAGCGCGCGCGGGTGCTCCTCATGCGCCAGATGGACGAGTTCATGGGCAAATACGACGCCCTGCTCAGCGCGGGCAGCGACGGCACCCTCGGCGCGACGAACCTCACCGGCCATCCAGCGATTGCGCTCAAGTGCTCGATCTACAACAACGACACGCCCGTCATGCTCATGATCACCGGCAAGCTCTACGACGAGGCCGCGATCTGCCGAGTGGCGATGGCGTATGAACAAGCCACTGAGTGGAAGGACAGACATCCCACGCTGGCGTAGAAGTACGAGGGTCTGAAGCCGCGAAGTACGGTGGACGAGAGACGAGAAGTACTTGGGAAAAGGAGGAAGTACGGCGTTCCAGGACCGCGAGTACAAGACCCGATCCTTCAGGATCGAGCCGCTTCAGTGCGGCGACTATCTACCGCACGATCCTGACGTCCTGCACTTTTCGCTCGCCGTCGCCGAGGCTCACCGGCATCGTCGCGGCGACGACCTGATCCAGGAAGGCGGGATCGAACCATTCGCCCGGCTCCGGATCCACGACCGCCATCAACCGATACTCTCCGGCGGGCAGATTCCGGAACGAAAATCGGCCATCCGTCGAGGGGCGCGCCGCCTGGATGCGGCGGGACATCGGCGTCCAGTAGCGGGGATCGGACGCAAAGACGACGATCGTGTAGTCGGCGACGGGCTTGCCGGAGTTGTCCTGCAGCATGCCGGAAAGCTCGGTCGACTGGCTCGTGAACGTGACGATGCCGCTCGAGAGCTCGTCACCCGGTTTGACCTCGAGCATCGTGTCGAGCACGTCGCGCCCGCCGAATACCGCCGACTGCGTCATCCAGCCGCTCGGCAACCCCGATGCGCTGAGCCGGTACCGGCCGGGTGTCACGCCTTTCAGCGTGAAACGGCCCGCGGCGTAGGTCGCGGAAGACCCCGCTCCGGCGTCGACGCCCGCGTTCGCCACCGGCGTAAGTTGCAAGCGGATGCGACTGAGGTCGGGTGGCAGCGGCGGTGTGCCGTCGAACGCAAACGTGCCGGACACGTCGAAGCCGCGCTGGAGCGAGAGCACGACGTTCGTCAGCGGCCGGCCGTCGACCGAAAGGTCCATCTGTCCCCACAGGGACTCCGGCACGTTTTGACCGTCGACCATCTTCATCGCGCCGGCGCGGCCAACTTCGAAGTTGTTCAGCACGACGGTCTTGCCTTCGACCGCCATCTCCAGGTCGTGCCCGACGACGTGCATCTGGTATTTCTGATTGGTGCGCGCCGTGAGCGTGTACTGGCCAGGCGGGACGCTGCTGATCGTGAACGTGCCGTCCTGCCGGACCGGCCCTGAGAATACTTTCGCGGTGGGAAGCGTCGATCCACTTTCGACGAGGCGCACCTCGCCGCCGGGCGGCAGACCGCCGTCGGGCCCGATGATGGACCCGCTCACCTGCGCGAGCGGCACCACCTGAAGCTGCATGTCCACGCCGCCCCGCTCCTCGCTGATGCCGAGCGTCACGGCCGTCGCGGCCGACGACTGCAAGGTGCCCGGGTAGTAGACGGCGGCATAGCCGCTCTTCGCCGCGGCCGAGCCCCTGATGGCGGGGACTTCATAACTCCACGTCGGCTTGGCGTCGGCGTACACCTGACCCCTCAATTCGACACCCTTCAATTCGACAGCCATCTCGCGCATCTTCATCACCTCGAGCATCATCGTCTCCGAGGTGTCGCGCGCGCCCGTGCCGACGAGATGTTCACCAGGCAGGAGTCCGGTGATACGGTAGATCCCCCGGTCGTCGGTAGTGGCCGTGCCCGCCAATTGCAGCGTGCGTTCGCCGGATCGTTTGACGTACCGCCACGCCCGCACCTGCATCCCCATCATCGGATCGCCAAACTCATCGGTGATGACGCCCGTGAGAATGCCGGTGCGCGGCATTCGCAGCGTGACGTCCTCGAGCTTCTGGCCGGCGGCGAGCTGGATCGCGGTGCCCGGGCGCCCCGAGCCTGGCGTGCGCTGGCCGAACGCCACGTCCAGATACCCCTGTCGCGTGGCCGACAGCGTGAACGAACCGGCAGGCAGCTGCGTAAACGAAAACGCGCCCGCCTCGTCCGTCGTGGCCGTCTTGCGCACTCCACTGTCCGGGCTTGCCAGCGTCACTGTGGCGCGTCGCACCGGGCGGCCCGTGTCGGCGGCGACCAGCGTTCCCGAGAGCCATCCGGTCGCGCCGCGCGGAGGCGGCGCCGCTGCATCCCTCGGCGACGGCGCCGGCTGCGGCTTGATCTGCTCCTGGCCAGCCAAATCGCCAGCCAGAACGAGCATCGTCATGACAACGGCGACGGATCCGAACGCGGCCCGCATGGAAGCCTCCCAACCAGTAGACGTTCCTGCCGTCTTGTCGGCTGTTCCTGACCATTCTCGTAGGGGCCGGCCGGTCCGTTTTCGAGTAGCGTGTAGCACGCTGCTGGCCTCAGCCGCACGCTCGCGCGCCTTCCGCTGAGCAGACCGTCAGGCGCGCTGCGGCAAATTCGGCCTGCAGCCTGCTACACGCTTCTCGAAAACGCTTTAAAGCCCGCCCCTACGTCATTCTGGAGCGTGCTCTTACTTCTTGATCCCGCGCTCAGCCCGGACAAGTTCTGCGAACACCCGGGTCTGGTCGTGCTCTGACCGGATTGTATCCGCCGCGGTCAGGTAGAGGGTCCGCGCCGCCGCGGACAGCGGCTGCTTGCGCGCCGTCGCCACGAGGATTTCAGCGCGTTCGAACGAGTTGTTGATGCTCGCGGCGGTCTTGAGCAATCCGGTGATGACGACTTCCGACAGATGCGGCCCCGCGAGGACGGCCAGGACCACGCGCCGCTGTTCGTAGCTCGACGTCATGGCCGCGACCACCGGAAAAAAGCTGCCGGCCGTTTCATCGGTGAGCCCGCCGCGCCGGACGAGATCCACGAGCAGCGTCGCCTGCTCGGTGTCGGACCGGATACCGGCGGCAGACTGAAGGACGTCGGCCGCGCTCTTCGACGTGACGGGCTGACGCGCGATCGATTGCGCGAGGAACTGGCGACGCTCGTAGTCTCCCGACATCGCCTGTGACGCCTTGACCGCGTCGGCGATCACGTCTTCCGGAACGTTGGGCAGCGCCGCCACGCTCTTCAGCACGCGTCCCTGTTCGTGCGACGACCGGAGCGTCTTGACCAGCTCGAAGTAGGCCGCCTTCGTGGCCGAGGTGAGGCCGCCTTTCGCAGCGAGTTCGATCAGCAACGTCGCGCGCTCGTGATCGCCGCCGATGCTTCCGGCGGCCGCGAGGACGGCCGACGACACCTTCGGCGACACCGAATCGTTGAGGGCGGCCGTCAACGCGCGGCGCATCTCGTAGTCGCTGGCGATCGTTTTCGTCGCGTCGATCAACGCCACGCGCGCCGCCTCGTCGCCAGAGACCTGGCCCAGCGCCGAGACGAGCAGCGACGACAGCTCGTAATCCGACCGGATCGTTTCCGACGCGCGCGTCATCATGCGCGCGAGCTCGGGCGAGGAAACCTTCGCCTGCTTCATCAGCTCGCGGTAGTAGACGCGGCGGGCGTAATCGCCCTGCAGCAGATCGATCTCGGCCAGGACGGCGTTGACGCCGCCCTGCTTCAGGAACCGCTCGACGCGACTCTCAGCCCCGAAGCCGCTCATCCGCACGATCTTCTGCAGCATCGTCGCGAGGAACTCGCGCCCCTCGGGTTCGTACGGACGCGCGAAGCCGTTGCGGTAGTAGGTGCGCTCAACCTTTCCGTCGGCCAGGCCCTTGACCTCGACGCCGGTCGAGAACATCTTCGCGCCGTTGCTCACGTTCACGGTCTTTCCTGCTTCGACCCAGGCGATGTCCTTGTCGTCGTCGGAAATCCGGAACGCGCCGGTCCACTTGACCGCGACACGGTCATCGTCGTTGCTCCAGACGAAGTTGCCCGATCCCTGAGTCGTCTGGCCCTGGAACGCCAGCGGCTTGCTCTGCAGGAGTTCGGCGTTCATCTGCTCCTGCAGGAGCCTGTCCTGTTCGAACAACTTCGCGTGGGCGAGGTCGAGCGCCTCGCGCGCCTTCAGGTCCTGCTCGAGAGCCTTCGCGTGGGCCTCCTGACGCACGGTTGAATCCTGCAAGAGCGCCATCGCCAGCGCCTCTTCGCGCAACTTCACGTGCTGTTCGACGGCCTGTGCGTGGGCCACATCGAGCTGCGCGCGAACTCTGGCCTCGTCATCAGCCGTCGCGGCGAGCAGCTTACCAATCTCGTCCGGCTGGAGCAGCAGAGAGCGATCGTGCGCAAGCTTGTTCTGCTCGAGCTGCATTGCCCGAGCCAGGTCCAACTGGCCCTGGCGCAGTTTTTCGAACTCCCGGGTCGCTTCCACGCGTTGTCCATCTTCAAGGATGACGAACCGTTTCTCGCCGAGCGGCAGCGTGTACCGCAGGCCGGCATGCTCCCGCTGCATCTCCTCGTAGTGGCGCCGCAGTTCGTGGAGCTCGGCTTCGAGCTGGGCGATGCGATTGCGCAGCGCCGCTTCGGCCTGATCGAGTTCCGGATCGCGATCGCGACGACCCTGACCCTCGCGAACCAGCCGGAGCTTGCCGGCGGGGAGGCGGACAAGGCGCCACTGGATCGGCGCGTACGCCGAGCGCGGCATCGGCCTCGCCAGCTTCCACTGTCCCGCAAGGTTTCGCTCAATGCGCCACTGGTCGGGTTCAGCAAATGCGGCCTTGATGGCCGCATCGCCGAGGAGTCCTTCCCGTACGCCACCGACAACGCCACCGGTCACTCCACCTGGAACGCCGCCAGCGACGCCTCCAGACACGCCGCCGATCACACCGCCTTCGACACCACGCGTCACCTGCGCGTGCGCGAAGGAGCCTGCATCGCGCCGGGCGTGGCTGAATGCGGCACGTACATCCGGCGTCCGCGAATGCGCGTCTTCCCCTCTCGCGAGCACGAAGCTCGCGGGCAACATCGCACCGAACACCACCGCGAGGACAACGGCGGGCATCCAGCTGGTCGACTCGCGGCTGTCGCGGGAGCGCCCCAGAATCCGTCGCACCCGGCTGACGAGCGAACCGTCGGTCGCGGCAAGCGCGACGCCTGACGTCCGCGTCATCGCGGCCAGGTCGGCCAGAGCGGTGACGTACACCAGCCGGTCACACACGCCAACCGCCAGGTCATCGCAGCAGTGCTCTCGCTCGGCCCGGACACGAGCGGAGACCCACCAGACGGCCGGGTGATAGAACAGCAGGGTCTCGACGACGGACTGCAGGAGGTTGACGATGTAGTCGTGACGCCGGACATGCGCCAGCTCGTGCGCGATAAGCGCTTCGACTTGCGTCGGCGTCAGGCCGGAGAGCGCGGCGGCCGGCAGCAGGACAACCGGCTTCATCCAGCCGACCATCACCGGAACGGCGACCGCGGACGATTCGAAGACGCGCACCACGCGATCGAGCGCCATCCGTCCGGCGACGCGCCGGACCAGCGAATGGATTTCGGGAGACACCGGGCGCACCGCACGGGTGATCAATCGGCGCGCGACGATCCAGCCGCCCAGCAGCCGAAGCGACAGCAGCACGACGCCCGAGAGCCAGACAATCAGGATCACGAATGGACCGAGGGGACGAGCCGGAGCGGCCGCGGTGGAGGATGCTGTGAAATCCTGTAGCGTCGTGGGACCAGCATACGGTCCGGCTTCAGCCGGACTGACAGTGGGCGGCCTCAAGGCCGCCCCTGCGTCGGACAGCTGGACCCTTTCGGATTGACTCGTACTGCGATTCAAATAGAGAAACGTGCCCACTGGCGCCGCCAGCATCGCGATGAGCGTTGCGACGCCCGTCAGGTATCGCGTCGTCGCGCGCAGTCGCGGATGCTTCAACACCGCGAACGCGAGGAGACCGAGCACGGTCCCCTGCCACAGAAAATGAATGAGCGACCAGGCGAGCGCCTGGATTGAGGTCTGGTCGACGAATGGGGTGATCATTTGAGACCTTCTTTGTAGTCTTCGATCACTTCTTCGATTTCTTTGAGTTCCTGAGGCGACGTGGAGTGCGCGTTGAGCGCCTGCATGACGAGCGCCGCGGCCGATCCCCCGAACGCGCGATCGACGAGGTCGGAGACGAGTTGCCGCTGCGTCTCGTCGCGGCTGAGTCGCGCCTCGTACACGTGTGTCCGGGTGGACTCGTCGCGGGTGACCAGCCCCTTCTCCGCCATGATCTGCATCAACTTCAGCGTCGTGGTGTAGCCGGTCTCGCGCGCGGTCGACAGGACTTCATGGACGCGGCGGACGGTGGCCGGTCCGAACTCCCACAAGACGCGCAAAATGGCCAGTTCCGCGTCGGTGGGGCGAGGGAGAGGTCGGCTCATGCGGGCCATTATACGAACGTATTCGTAGATGTCAACGAAGGACTTCGTCGAAGGATTCGACGAGTCTGGCGGGTAAAAGTTTGGGCCTGGGTGGTTCTGTTCGGCACAGGGCCTGGCCGCGGCCGGCGGTAGAGTCGCAGGAACAGGAGCACCTTAATGTCCCCCATCGTCGCTCGTCTGCTGGTTGCCTTGGCCTTGCTGTCTCCCGCGATCGCGTACGCGCAGGAGCCGACCGTGGTGACCGGCCGGATCACGACGCGCGACGACGGCCTGCCGGTGCCCGGAGCGACGGTGGCAATTCCGACGCTGAAGTTGACCGCCGTAACCGATTCGGACGGCCGCTACCAGTTGACCGTTCCCGCCGCGCAAGCCAAGGGCCAGGAGGTAGAGCTGAGCGTGACGGTTGCCGGGCTGCAGCCGAGGTCGGTCCAAATCAAGCTGGCGTCAGGCGCGGTGACGCAGGACTTCGCGCTCGGGCTGTCCTTCGCCGAGGAGATCACCGTCGGCTCGCGGGTCATCGGCGCCGCCGCCGAAAAGGCCGTGCCGGTCGACATCTTGACGTCGCAGCAAATCCAGGCGACCGGGGCAACGCAGACGATGGAAGTCATTCAGGCGCTGGCGCCTTCGTTCAATTTCCCGCGTCCGACCGTGTCGGACGGGACCGATTCGGTGAGACCGGCCACCCTGCGCGGCCTCGGCCCGGACCAGGTGCTCGTGCTGATCAACGGGAAGCGCCGCCACCAGACGGCTCTGATCCACATCAACAGCACGATCGGGCGCGGGTCAACCGGCGTCGATCTCAATGCCATTCCGGTGTCAGCGATCGAGCGCATCGAGATCCTCCGCGACGGCGCGTCGGCCCAATATGGCTCCGACGCGATCGCGGGCGTCATTAATATCGTGCTGAAGTCCGGCGAGAAGCCCGAAACGTTGATGCTCAAGGCGGGCGGCAACAACGGCAGCTTCACCGAGGTCACGGGGGCTTCGCGCGACTTTTCGGATGGCGGCACGATCGACACGACTGGCTCGGGAGGGTGGAAGATCGGCCGCGGGACCGTCAATCTGGCCGGCGAGTTTCGTGACCGGAAGGGTACCAACCGCGCCGGATTCGACACGCGGGACCAGCTGGCCGCGGGAGATGCGGGCAACAACCCCGTGGCACAGCCCAACACGCACTGGGGCGAAGCGAAAACGCGTGACGTACTGTTTTTTGCCAATTCCGAGACGCCGCTTTCGGAAGCGAAGACCACGTCGCTGTCCTTCGGTGGATGGAGCCGCCGTACCGGCGAGCACGGCGGCAACTTCCGCCGGGCCATCGACACGACCAACTGGCCGACGATCTACCCGCTGGGTTTCCTGCCCTTGATGAACCGACGATATCGACGCATCGGGCACAGCGGAGTGCGGGGCAACCATCCGGGTGGTTCTGGGACGCCAGCGGTCAGTTCGGACAACGGCTCGACTACGACATCACGAAAAGCTGAACGTCTGTTCGGACGGAGCATTCCGCCGAACCAGGCCGGTCTATCCGGGTGCGCTCGCCTTTGACCAGTTTGTCGGGAACTTGACGTGAGCCGGCAGTTTGACGTCGGGCTGGCGGCCCGATGTTCGGGGCTTCGGGGTGCAGTGGCTCCGCGAGAACTACCAGATCATTGCCGGCGAAGCCGCCTCCTACGAATTCGGTGGATCGCTCAACCAGTTCGGCACGGCGGCCGGCACCCCCGGTGCACAGGTCTTTCCGGGGTTTCGCCGATCACGAACTGATGTCTTACGAAAACGTGGGGGTCTACGTCGATGTCGAAGGGGATCTGACAGACCTGCTGCGGGTCGGGCTCGCGGGGCGCTACGAGAAGTCCAGCGATTTCGACGCCACCGCGGACGGCAAGGTGACGGTCCGGCTGCAGCCCGACCGGCGCTTCGTGATCCGGGGCGCCGTCAGCTCGGGGTTCCGCGCGCCGTCACTCGGCCAATCGTATTTCTCGACGATCAGCACGAATTTCCTGCTCGATACCGCGACGGGACAGTTCCTCCCCCAGGAAGTCGCGACGTTTCCGGTGGGCAGCGACGAAGCGCGCGCGCTGGGAGCCACGCCGCTGACGCCGGAGCAGTCGGTGCACTTCAGCGGCGGCGTCGTGATCAACCCCCTGAGCGGTCTCGACGTGACCGCCGACTTCTACCGCATCGACATCGACGATCGGATCGTGTTTTCGGACAACTTCACCGGTCCCAAAATCGTCGAGTTTCTCCGCCCCTTCGGCGCCGCCACGAGCGCGCGGTTTTTCACGAACGCCATCGATACCGAGACCAAGGGGATGGACCTGACGGTCAACTACCTGACCGCTCTGACCGAAGGCACGCTTCGGCTGACGTTCGCCTATAACCACACGTCGACGGAGGTCGTGCGGATTCTGCCGACCCCGCCTCAGCTCGCCGGCCTCGAGAACACGCTCTTCAGCTCCGTCCCTCCGAACGACATCGAGAAGCGGCGTTACGAGTGCGCGCAGCCCAAGGACAGCCTCCGGCTTGCCGGCGACTGGCAGTGGCGAAGGCTCGGGGTCGTCGTGCGAGAAAGCCAGTTCGGCCAGTACTGCAGCCTCGAGGCCGTCGACCAGACTTTCGAGGCGGAGTGGGTGACGGACCTCGAATTCAACTATCGGCTCACGAAAACGGTGCTGGGCTTCGGCGTGCAGAACCTCACCAACACGTTTCCGGACAGGCTGCTACCGGTCCCCGCCTTCAACAACATCCGAACGTTTCCGCGAAACTCGCCGTACGGCTTCAACGGGCGGTATATCTACGGAAAGATCACGGTGATGTTCTGACCGAGACCTCGGGTTTCGTTTTCGGTTCGGTGTTTACCCGGCCGCAACGGTTGCCACCGAAAACGAAACCCGAGGTCTTCGACATGTGATTCACAGTCGAGATGTAGCGCCCGAAACCCGCTCTTATTTCCGCTCGATGGTGACCTTGTTCATCACGACGGGTGTGGCGGGCCGGTCATTCCGGTCGGTCTGGACGCGGCCAATCTTTTCGACGACGTCGAGACCGTCGACCACGCGGCCGAAGACGGAATGTTTGCGGTCGAGGTGCGGGGTGGGCCCGAGCGTGAGGAAGAACTGGCTCCCGTTGCTGTTCGGACCTGCGTTGGCCATCGACAGGATTCCGGCCTTGTCATGGCGAAGGTCCGGATGGAACTCGTCCTCGAACTGATAGCCCGGACCGCCGAAACCCTGCCCCAACGGATCGCCGCCCTGGATCATGAAGCCTTCGATGATGCGATGGAACACCAGTCCGTCGTAGAACGGCTTTTTGTGCGACTCCCCCGTCTTCGGATGTTTCCATTCCTTGGATCCATCCGCGAGATTGGCGAAGTTGGCGACGGTCTTGGGCGCCTTGTCGTCGAACAGCTCGACGGTGAAGTCGCCGAGCGTGGTGTGGAAGTGAGCGAAGGTGGCCATCGCGGCTATTTTGTCAGAAACCGCCGCCGATGATCTTGCGAAGCTGCCCGACGAGGTCCGCGAGCGCGGGATCCCTAGAGGCCAGTTCGAGGAGTGGCCGCGCCTTCTCCAGGTTCCCCGCTTGCGCGTAGTGATTGGCCGCGTTGAACGCCGATGCGTACTGCTGGCTGCGATCTTCCTTGATGGCGGCCTCGAAGCCCGCGACCTGCCGCGCCTTGAACTCGGCGTCGAGGCCTTCGCGCGCCTGCATTTCCTTCAGCGACTGTTCGCCCATGAGCACGCGCGTTTCGTAGCAGTGCATCGCCGACTCGAAGAACGAGGCGGATTCGGGGAACTTCTTGAGGTCCATGTGGACCAGTCCGAGGTACCACGACGCGGGACAGCTTGCCGGTTCCATCTCCAGCGCCGCGGCAAGGTCGGTCCGTGCCGGCGTCAGATCTTTCTGGTCGTACTCGATGATGCCCGCGAGCAGGAAAATGTCGGCCCGCGATCGGAGCGCTTTGGCCCGGGTGATGTCGGCGCGCGCGAGCTCCAGTTCTTTCCTGACATGCCGGTTCCATGCACGCCAGTAGAACCCGAGCGCGATGGTGTCGAACCGTCGATCGACGATGACCGTGGCGGCCTCGATGGCTTCGTCCGAGCGCTTGAGGAACGTCAGGCACATGGTGCGGCCAAGGTGCGCGTCTTCGTGCGGCGCCTTGATGGCGATCGTCGCGTCGTAGTACCCGAGCGCCGCTCGGCAATCGCCGATGACCTGATGGAATCGCCCGAAGAGATACGTCACCGAAGGAGACTGCGCGAAGCGCGCATGCGCTTCAGTCAGCAACTCGCGTCCGTTGGCCGGGCCGGTGTTCCTGGCAACCGCTTCGGCGACGACGAGCCGGGCGAGGAAATAGGACGTCTCGACGAATCGCGGCACGTCGATGCGGATCTGCTCCAGCGCGTGACGGTTGAACTGCCGGCAGATGCTCGCCCGGAATCTCAGGAGCGGCGGAGCATCGACCGGCGCCTGGACGACTCTGCGCGCCGGCCCTGCCGCCTGTCGCCGATCCGGCGGGTACGCACAGTCAACCGCCAGGCTGAGATACAGCCGGACGTTTTCCGACAGCACCCCGGTCTGCAGCCACTCCAGCGTTGGCGCCGCGTTGCGCCCGAACTCCAGATGGTCGCGCTGGAACGACGCGAGCTCCACGCGCGGCGATCCCTCGACGTCAGGCGGAATCGCCTCCGCGATGACAATGTAGCGTTCGGGTTCACTGCCCGCGGGCAGGCTCGGAATGAGGCTGCGGGCGCGTTCGAACGTCTTCGTGGCGTCGAGAGCCAGCTCCCGCTCCCGGACCGCAATCAGGAGGTCCGTCTCGAAGAGCCGGGTGACGACGAGGGGACGGGCGCGGCCGACCCCGACGCGCTCGTAAATGGCCCGGGCTTCCAGAAGGCAGTCGTAGCAGCCCTGAAGGACGAGCCGCTCGGCGTTCCCGAGGGCAACCTGGTCCTGTTTACGGATGGGAGCCGACGCGCAGCCGATCGACACCACGACCGCCGCCAGCCAGATCCTCCGCATCACAGCATTGGACACCGAACGCCCGCGCGCGTTCCGAAGAACCGCGGCCTGCCGTCACCCCCGCGATGAACGCCAGACAGCCATCCTGCCAGACAAGCCGTACTCAAGCGCTTTTCACACCTGTACTTCTGTGATTCTACTCCTGCACTTCCCGCGCTCTTCACTCCGTACTTCTCAGCTCTTGACCCCGTACTTCTCCTACACAGTCACTTGTTCCCCGACACCGGCCGTCACTCCAAGCCGATTGAGGGCCACGTTGATGTCCGCGACGAGGTCTTTGGGGCTTTCACACCCAGGCGACAGACGGATCAGCGTATCCGACAGACCAAGCTCTTTCCGGATCTCCGGCGGGATCGACGCATGCGTCATCTTGCAGGGCAGACACACGAGCGCGCGGACGCCGCCCAGACTTTCGCCGAGCGCGAAGTACCGGAACGACGAGACCAGCGCCGCGGCTTCCTCCGGTGTGCCGTCGAGCTCGAACGAGACCATGCCGCCGAAGCCCGTCATCTGCCGCCGGGCGATGTCGTGACCCGGATGGGACGACAAACCGGGGAAGTAGACGCGTGAGACACGCGGGTGCGCCGCCAACGCGTCGGCGACCGCGGCGGCGTTTTCGGCGTGCCGCTGCATCCGCAGCTCCATCGTCTTGAGTCCGCGCAAGCGTGAGCCAGCAGTCGAACGGGCTGGGCACGCCGCCCAGCGCATTCTGGAGAAAACCGACGGGCTCGAAGATGCCCTGGTCGCGCGCGATGACGGCGCCCTGCACCAGATCGGAGTGCCCCGCCAGGTATTTCGTCACGCTGTGCACGACCAGATCGGCGCCGAGCTGGAACGGCTGCTGGAAATACGGGCGTCGCAAACGTGTTGTCCACGACGACCAGCGCGCCGCGGGCGTGCGCGATGCGGCTGATCGCGTCGATGTCGTACACGAGCAGCCGCGGATTCGTCGGCGACTCGAGCCAGACGATCGTCGTCTCCGCCGTGACCGCACGCTCGAGCGCGGCGAGATCGCCGAAGTCCACGGTCGTGACCCGGCATCCGATCGGCTCGAAGACGCGGTGCAGCATGCGGAACGTGCCGCCGTACACGTCGCTCGGCACGACGATCTCCCCGCCCGGCTTGAGATACGCCTGAAGGATGGCGTGTTCGGCCGCGAGCCCGGAGCCGAAGACCGCCGCGTGGGTGGCGCCTTCGAGCTCGGCGAGCACCGCCTCGAGCCGTTTGCGCGTCGGGTTCGATGTCCGCGTGTAGTCAAATCCGCGATGCTCCCCCGGCCCGATCTGTTGATACGTCGTCGTCTGAAAAATCGGCGAGACGACCGCGCCGGTCTGCGGCTCGGACGGCTGGCCCGCGTGAATCGTCTTCGTTGCGAAATCCATCGTGTGCTCCTTGAAAAAGACCTCCGAGGTCATTTTTCGATTTTCGTAAAATGACCTCGGAGGTCATTCTGACTATGGAACGGCAATCGTGTCCGTTCCGCATCGCGCGAAGGGCCTCCGCAGCTTGCTGGACGGTGAACCAGCCGGCCTCCGCCGTCAGCCCCACGACATCGCCGCCGATCGCGCAGCACGTGCAGAAGCGGCACCCCTCTGGCGGCAAACACCTCGGCCACGTGTCCGGGCTGGAGATCGACGCCTCGAACCCGCACGAACCACCCCTTCGCCGGCGGCTGGTCGAATCGGAGGCTGTGCCGGTCCGAAGGTTCCGTGCCGGCCAACGGCGACGACAGACCACCCGTGAAGATCTCGGCGATGTCGTCGAGGATGGTGACGGCGGTCACCTCGGGTCCGGCGCCAGGCCCGGCGAACATCACCGCGTGGCCGTTCACGCTCGTGATGCGTAACGCCGTTCTCGACACCCGTGATGCGGCTGAGCGGATGCCCTTCTCGAACGAACGCCGGCCCAACCCACGCGCAGCTGTGGTCGCCGGCCAGTGAGGCGAACGCGATCGGCTTGATCGAGCCTCCAAGGCGCCGCGCGGCCACGAGGTCGCGAGGACTCAGAATCGTCAACGCCGCGGCGCGGCAGCGTATCTGCCGGCACGGCGGCGCATCCGGCCAGCTGAAGCAGGACCGACAACTTCTGCGCGGCATCGAGGCCGGAAACGTCGGCGCTGCTGTCCGGCTCCGCGTAGCCGCAGGCGATGGCCTCCGCCAGCGCCTGCTCGAACGACGCCCCCTGCGTCATCTCGCTGAGGATGAAGTTCGATGTGCCGTTCAGCACTCCGGCGATCTCGCACGCTTCGGCGACGAGCGGACGCCGCGAGAGCGACCCGAGAAACGGCACGCCGGCCAGCACCGCCGCGTCGAAGGCGAACGCCGTGCGACGCCGGACTCGCGAGTGTTCGAAGCTCCGCGCCCGGCCGAGCGCGACCAGCGTCTTGTTCGCGGTGACCACAGGAATGCCTGCGTCGAGCGCGGACTCGACGAGCGTGCCGGGCCGGATCGAGCCCGCCGAGCACTTCGACGATGACGTCAACGCCGCGTCGTGACCACGTTTGCCGCGTCAGTCGAGAGCCGGAGCCGCGGCCCCGATCGCCTCTTCCGCGGATCGCGCACCAGCGCATCGACGCAGCGCAGATCGATGTTCGCGGCGAGCAGTCGCGCTCGGCGCCGCTCCGCGATCTCCGCGACGGCTTGTCCGACGCGGCCGTATCCGAGAAACCCGACGCGTACCACGCGCCGCAGACGGTTCGCCGACGGACGATCGGATCGGGCGCTGTCGGCAGGCAACGATCCCGCGGCTCGTTCACCTGCGCCGATTTCGCACTCCACGCTCTGCAGAGACACACGTCCCCCTTCCCGGCGCTGGCCCATTTTTGAAAATGGGATCAGCGACGACGACACGTCGCAGTGCACGCGCTGCGGCCAGCACGCGACTACGGAACGCGATTTACCGTGGGAACGAGGAGTGCTGTCGACTGCGACGCAATCGACCTCGCTTTATCTTCCCCGGTATCGGGCAGGAAGTAGCACCTGGGCGGTTGCCGCCTGGTTGCTGTGGCGTCGTCGGGCCTGTTCCCTCAGCCACTCGAGATAAATGTCTGCGGCACGCGCAGACCTACCGAAGATATGAAAAGTGATGACGAGATGTCAAATCGAGGAGATCGCCCTCATCGCATCTGAATGAACACGACGATCATCACCAGCGCCGTCATGCCGAAGGAAAGGAACGCGAACGGCTTCAGGCGCGGCCTGGCGTCGGCGAGCTTCAGAAGCGCGAGACCGAGGGCGAGAAAGCCCAGCCCCGAAGCCGCCAGCCACTCGCCTTGCTGATAGCGGAAGATTGCGGCGATAAGGGCGAGGAGGATGACGAGATAGCGGGAGATCATCTCCGGGGTTGGAAGACCTCGGGTTTCGTTTTACAAAAAGCGTCAAACGAAACCCGAGGTCTTATTGCTGTCGATCGTACACACGCCGGATGTCGCCGTTCTGGACGTTGAAGACCATCCGGCTGTCGGCCTTCACGGTAATGATGAGCTGCTTGCCGTCGGGGCTGAGTGAGTATTCCTCGACGACGTGGAGCGTGTCAGGCGTATCGACTTCCCGGCGCAGCTTGCTGCCATCCCACCGGACCTTGAAATCCGCCGGGCCGGCCGGGCGTCGCAACCGTCTGCTTCTGGTTGTCGGTCTTGTGCGCGTAGCCGAGCTTCTTCTCCGGATCGAGCAGCATCTTGAAGTCGGTCGCGGTCGCCTGAATACCCATCATCGGCGGCGCCGTAAAGAACATCTTCTTCATGCTGGTGAAACGGGTCATCTCCTCTTTCCCGAGGTTGCCGCCCGCGTCTTCGCCGTCGCCTCCGCCGCGCTGTCCGCGCGCGGCCTGCCGCGGGGGCGGCCCGTTCGGATTCGTACTCGCCTCGGCATTCAACTTCCATACGCCCGAAAGCGCCGGCACCTCACCTTGACGCGCCGCCGCAAGCGGTGCGATCGCCGCACACATCAGCGCGAGCACCGCAGCCGCCGTGCCTGGAATGACCCGCTCCATCACTGCCTCCGTTCTCGATCGTAAACTCGATTGACACCCACGACTGGCGAGGTCTTCGTCTGCTGGCCCAGCCGGATGATCACGAACATCCGGTTGCCGTCGTCGCTCAGAAAATACGTTTCGTACATCTTGAACCCGCGCGCAGCTTCGATTTCCTTCTTGAAGGCCGCGCCGTCCCATCGGGCCCGCGCCTCGAACTGCGCCGCGCCAATCTGGTATTTCCGCATCTTGTAGTCGGTCTGGTACGTGCGTTCCCGCTTCAGGTCGTCCGTGAAGGTCACGCCCTCGGACGTCACCTTGACTGTGATCTTTTCGGGGACTTCCATCAGGTCGCGGACGATCTCGCGCGTCTCGACAATCGCCATCTGCCGGCCCGCTCGACCGCCGCCGCCCCCGAGGCCGCCGACGCCAAAACTGCCGGGGCTCACGGCTCCGCCGCCGCCAGTCGCTCCGCCGCCGCCAGTCGCTCCGCCGCCGCCAGCCGCTCCGCCGCCGCCACCCGCTCCGCCGCCGCCACCGCCCGTTCCGCCGCCACCACCCGTTCCGCCGCCACCACCCGTTCCACCGCCACCAGCCGTTCCGCCGCCGGCCGGCGGCACTGGCGCGGCGGGATTCCGGCGTCCACCGCCCAGCAGCGACTGTTCCTGCCGTCCGTTCGCGGCGTTCACGCTCTCGAGCGGGTTGTAGTCCCACGTACCGGCCAACAACGCCGGGGCCGCGGGATCAACCGGTGCGGGGACGGTGCCCTGCTGGGCGCGACCCGACGTCGCGCCACCAATCAACGCGATCGTCAGGCAGACGCCGAGCCCTGGGCTTTTCCACTTACTCGTCACACTCACCCCCCGGGGGGACCGGAAAGAAAATCATAACTGAAGAAAACAATCGGGCTATCGAGCGACCGGGGGACGCCGGAACGGATATGCCAGTTGTTGGAGGAGACCGTCAGGGACGGACCCTCCCAGTATGCCGAATCGCTGCGGTTGACGTCCGGCGGGCATGTAGAACGTCCCGAAGGCGAGATCGATGAAGGGGAACAGGCCCGCGAAATTTCGATCCAGCCCTTCTTCTTCGGACGTGTGATGCCACCGGTGGAAGACCGGACTCGCGACGACGTAGCGGAACGGCCCATACGACCAGTTGACGTTCGCGTGCAGGAGGAGCGCGTAAAAGGTGAGAAACGGCACGAACGCGGCGAGCGCGCCGCCGCTGAAGCCCATCCAGTACAACGGCACCACCTGGACGAGCCGCGCGACGACGTCGTTCACCGGGTGGAGACGAACGGACGAAAGCCAGTCAACGGTCGTCGACGAATGATGCACCGCGTGAAACGGCCAGAGCCAGCGCGCGTGGAACAACCGGTGCGTCCAGTACGCCAGCAGATCCGCCAGCAGCAGAATCAGCGGCACCTGCACGTACAGCGGCAGCGTTGACGCCCAGGTCTGACGCGTCGTCGCCAGTCGGCGAAGGTCGTCGAACGAAAGTCCCTGCGACCAGGCGATGATCGCGAACACCAGCACGAGCGAGAGGCGGGTCACCGCCCGCGTCACGAGCGGCGTGAAGAACCAGTACGCGACGTCCATCCGCGTGTCCACGCCCCGCCGCCGCTGGTGCGGCAGGGCCGGACGCAGGCGCTCGATCAGCCAGAACACCCCCGACAGGACGATCAATCCGATGGTCAGGGACAGGAGCGTGGGGCTTCGCATGAGCTCTCACAAATTGTACGAGCAAGCCTGCCTCGCCGAAGCAGCTCGCGCAGACGAGCGGCCTGCGAAGGCAGGGCCTGCCTCGCCGAAGCAGCTCGCGCAGACGAGCGGCCTGCGAAGGCGGGGCCTGCCTCGCCGAAGCAGCTCGCGCAGACGAGCGGCCTGCGAAGGCGGGGCCTGCCTCGCCGAAGCAGCTCGCGCAGACGAGCGGCCTGCGAAGGCGGGCCTTGAGTTCCCAGCCGAATGAGCCGAAATACTCGTGAGACCCCGGTCGAGGCGGCGCGGTTACATTGCACGTGGCCTGAATTGACAGGCCCGAGAGTCGGTCCCCATAATCCGGCAACAGATTTGTCAGCGGCGGTCAGAGGAGGCACGAATGCGCAAGCTGGTTCAAGGGGTCCTGTCAGCGGCCATCGCGGTCCTGGTCATCGCACCCGTCTCGGCGATCTCCCAAGCGAAGATTCGCATTGCCATCTGGGACTTCGAGAACAACACGGAAGGCCGGTGGTGGTTCTCGAACGACCTGGGTCCCGCGGCGCGCAATCAAATCGACACCGCCTTCTCCGAGGATACGAAGCTCTCGACGATGTTCAGCGTGATCGAACGCGAGAAGCTCGGCCTCGTCCTGAAGGAACAGGGCCTCGGAGGCGGCGGCGCGGTTGACCCGCAGACCGCGGCCCGCATCGGCAAGATCCTCGGCGTGAAGTACGTCGTGACGGGCGCCGTCGACAAGTTCTCGATCAACACGACCCGCGGCGGCATCGGCGGCGTGGGCGGCAACATCACGACCGCCGACGCGTCCATCAACCTGCGCTTCGTGGACACGACGACGGCCGAACGCGTGATTTCGATCGCGGCGGCCGGACAGGTCAAGAAGGGCGGCGGGTTCGTCCGCGGCGCGAATCTCAGCCGCGACGCCGAATGGGGCATCGCAAGCGAGGCGGTTCAGAAGGCGTCGAAGGCCATCGTAGAAAAACTCCTCACGGCGGAATATCTGAACAAGGTCTCGAGCGCGGCGGGGGCCGGCGCGGGCATCGACATGCGCGTCATCAAGGTGGACGGCAACCGGGCCTACATCAACGTCGGTGCGACCTCGGGGATCAAGGTCGGCGACACGTTCCGCGTCTTCAAACGCGGCGAGGAGCTCGTCGACCCGGCAACCGGGGCGAAACTCGGCGCCGAGGAAAAACAGACGGGCACGGGCGTCGTCACCGAAGTGAACGAGAGGTTTTCGATTATGACGCTCACCGGCACGGCCGGCGCTGGGGACATTCTCAAGAAGTGATCTGAACCTTAGAACTGAGAACTGAGAATGAGCTTAGAGCTGAGAGCTGAGAGCTGAAGAATTCAAAGCTCTTCTTCATGATCTTCACCGGCTTCATGTCCTTCACGTTGCGGTTGTTTTAGCTGTCCCTGCGAGCCAGTCCGCGATGTTCTCGCGCGACCAGCGGTGGTCGTCGTTGAGGTGGACGAGCAGCGCGGCGAGGTAGAGACGCTTCTTGCAGGCGTCGCCCGGGCATGGCTTCACCGTGTCGAGGCAATCGAAAAACCAGTCGAGGTCGCGCGTCGGACGCTGGCCGCCCGCTTCGTTCGGCAGGCGGTACATCGCTTCGTACGCCGCGCCCAGCGCGCACGAGGCGGTCTGACCTTCGTAGTAGTCACCGAAGGCCTGATCCGGGCGCCGCTTCATGCCGACGCGGATGTACTCCGCAAGCTCGCGCTCGTCGTGATGTTCCCGCGGTGGTACCTCGCGCTGATCATCTGACTGCATCGGGCCTCCGGTAGCGTCAGTGTAGCAAAAGCACGGCCAACGTCGAGGCCTTTCCACGCCGATCGTTCGCTTCCGGTCGATTGTCCGGCGACGCGCACGACGGACACGTAGAATGACGCCATCAGCCGGAAAGCTCGAAAGCCCGGTGGCGGAAAGCAGCGCCTGCGGCCCGCGCGAGGATAGCGAGTCTCCGAGCGCCGGAGCGCGAGCGAGCGGGGGTGGGGCCCCGCGAGCGCCAAGAAAAGAAGACATGAGACACCTGAAGCGCTCACTGCAACTCTCCGTCCTCGTGGTGTTGATGGCGACGGGTCTGACGACGGTGACGATCCTGCCAAGCGCGCGTCACACCGGCGACCAGCAGCTCCAGGGATCGATCAGGATCGACGCGTCGAAACCCGGCGCGCGGATTCCCGCAAACTTGTACGGAATCTTCTACGAAGAGATCAGCCATGCCGGCGACGGCGGGCTGTACGCGGAGCTCGTCCAGAACCGCGGTTTCGAGGACGCGAACCTGCCGCCGGCATGCGTGCGCGAAAACGGCTTCGTCGTACCCCCGAGGACGCCGCACTTCGACACCGGCCGCCCGAGCACCTGGCGGCTGCGCTGGGATGTGACGAATCCGCATCCGGCGTGGCGGCTCGACGCGACCAACGGCAGCGAGGCCGCGATCGCCCTGACGGTCGATCGCCCGCTGAACGACGCGTCGCCTCATTCACTCGAGGTTGCCGTCTCGCGGATCGCGACGGGCGGACGCGTCGCGGTGGTGAACGACGGCTACTGGGGGATGGCCGTGACCGCCGGCGACGACTACCGGCTGCGATTCTTCGCCCGGGCTGACAAGACATTCAAAGGACCGATCACCGCGATCGTCGAAGCCGAAGACGGCAGCCCGATCGCCACGCGGACATTCACGGAGGCCCCCGGCGACCGCTGGGGCGTGTTCGAAGGTACGTTCCGCGCGACCCGAACGGATCCGCGCGCGCGGCTGGCCTTGTCGATCAGCTCGACTGGGCGGGTCTGGCTCGACTTCGTGTCGCTCTTCCCTGCCCGGACGTTCAAGAATCGTCCAAATGGCCTGAGGCCGGCGCTCGCGCAGACGATCGCGGACCTCCGGCCGGGATTCATCCGCGGTCCCGGCGGCTGCTTCGCCGAAGGGATCACTATCGAGAGCCGGCCTCAATGGAAGCGGACGCTCGGTCCCGTGGAGACGCGCTCGGGAACGTACAGCCCGTGGGGCTACTGGAGCACCGACGGCTTCGGCTACCACGAGTTCCTGCAGTTTGCGGAAGACATCGGCGCCGACGCGCTGTGGGTCGCCAATGTCGGCGTGTCGTGCTCGTTCCGAAGCGGCACGTTTCTGCCGGACGAGGATGTGCCGGCGTTGATCGAGGACACGCTCGATGCGATCGAGTATGCAATTGGACCGACCTCGTCGACGTGGGGCACGGCGCGCGCCCGAAACGGCCATCCGGCGCCTTTCCCGCTGAAATACCTCGAAGTCGGCAACGAGCAGCAAGGCGCGCGGTATGGCGCGAGAGTGGCGCGCTTCGCACAGGCGATCAAAGCCAGGTACCCGCAAATCAACGTCGTCTTGAGCTCCTGGATTTCCGGCCTCGACCGCGCCGCCATTGCCGCGGCCGGCCCCATCGACATCGTCGACGAGCACGCCTACAAGCCGCTGCATTGGGCCGTGGAGAACTTCGACAGTTTCGCCAAATATGCGCGGGAGGGCTGGGACCTCTACATCGGCGAGTTCGCGACGAACGCCGGCGTCGGCCGCGGGAATCTGCTGGCCGCGCTGAACGACGCGGCGTACATGATGAGCGCCGAGAAGAACACGGACCTCGTCAAGATGGTGAGCTACGCACCGCTCCTTGAAAACGTCAACCGGCGCGACTGGGAAGTGAACATGATTCACTTCGACAGCAGCCGTCACTTTGCGCGCGCGACCTACTACGCCCAGCAATTGTTCGCGCAGCACCGGCCCGATGTGAACCTGGCCACCGCCGTCCAGTTCGATGCCGTGCCTCCGCGTCCGATCGCCGGCCGGGTTGGCGTCGGGACCTGGAACACGGCCGCCGAGTTCGCCGACGTCCGCGTCGAGCGCGACGGTCGCGTCGTCTATCAATCAGATTTCGCGGCAGGGGCAGCGGGTTGGGCGCCTGTCCCGGGCCGAGCCCAGGGCGGCCGCGGAACGTGGAGCACGGTTGAGGGTGCGTACCGGCAGAGCGGCGAGGTCGTCGCGTTCTCGTATGCCGGCGACGAAAACTGGACCGATGTGACGATCTCGCTCCGGGCGCGGAAGCTGTCCGGCGCGGAGGGCTTTCTGGTGTTCGCCGGCACCGCCGACGGCCGGCGAGTGCAATGGAACGTTGGCGGATGGAACAACCGCCAGAGCGCCATTCAGGCTGGCGACGCGATCATCGGCCGGCCCGTTCAGGGTGGCGTCGAGACCGGACGCTGGTACGACCTCCGCGTCGAGGTACGCGATCGGACAGTCCGCGGATACCTCGATGGCAAACTGCTGAATGAAGAGACCTTTGCCCGTGTCGATACCGTCCTGGCCATCGCGGGTCGAGATGAGCGCACCGGCGAGGTGGTCCTCAAAGTCGTGAACACCAGCGCACAGCCGGCGTCGATGGACATCCAGGTCCTCGGCGGGATGCCAACACCTCAGGGGCAGGTGACTGTGCTGACGTCAGCCAATCCCACCGACGAGAACTCGTTCGACGAGCCTGGCAAGATCGCGCCGGTCACGACGAAACTCTCGGGCCTCGGCCGCACGTTCACGCACGTCTTCGCGCCCTACTCGCTCTCAGTCATTCGGTTGGGGACGGGTTAGTTTTCCACAGATTCGTGGTTACGAGGGACAGGTGAGACCAGGTTGCATTGAAAGCGATTGGTCTAACCTGGTCTCACCTGTCCCCGATCGTGTCGAATCTGTGGAAAACTAACCCGTCCCCGGAATCGGAGATACAGCGGCGGCAGCAGGAACAGGTTGAGGATCGTCGACGTCACGAGGCCGCCCAGAATGACCACGGCCAGCGGGTGCTCGATCTCCTGACCGGCTCTGTCGCCGCCGAAGGCAATCGGCAACAGGGCCAGCCCCGTGGCAAGCGCGGTCATCAGGATCGGCGCGAGCCGCTCCTCGGCGCCACGGATGACGAGATCCCGGCCGAAGGGCACCCCCTCCTCGAACTCGAGATGGCGGAAATGGCTCACCATCATGATCCCGTTGCGCGCGGCGATGCCGATGACCGTCACGAGTCCCACGAGCGAGCCCAGCGACAGCACTCCGGTCGAGAAAAACGCCGCCGCAATGGCGCCCACCAGCGCGAACGGCAACGTGGCGAAGACCAGCAATGCCAGCCGTGCGTCGCCGAAGTCGATCAGGAGCAGGAGAAAGATAGCGACGAACGTCAGCGCGGACATCACCAGCAGGCGCCGCGACGACTCCTGTCGAACCGCGTATTCGCCGAGCACTTCGGCGTGGTAGCCGCCGCCAAACGACAGTTGCCCGAGCCGGGCCTCGATATCCCGCGCGACCGACCCGAGATCGCGATCGCGGACGTTGCAGGTCACGTCGATCTTTCGTGACCCGCCATCGCGGGTGACTTCGCTCAGCGCCGGCGCCATCGTGACGCGCGCCACCGCGCCCAGCGGCACGTCGGCGCCGCCGGGCACCGGCACCCGCAGGGACCGAATGGTTTCGGGGCTGCTCCGCAACTCGGGCGCGCCGCGCACGACGACGTCGAACACGCGCTGCTGATCGTAGAATTCGCCAACCTTCGTGCCCTGGACCAGTGTGGTCACGGCACGGCGCACATCGCCCGGCGTCAGCCCGTACGGCGCGGCCAGATCGGGCTGGAACTGCACTTCGACCTGCGGCACCAGCACCTGCGACTGGACCTGGATGTCCGTGGTGCCCTCCACGCCCTCGAGGGCCTTCTTCACCTCGGCCGCATGAGACTGCAGCTGCTCGATCTCGGGACCGAAGATGCGGACCACGACGGTGGCGCTCGCGCCCGTCAGCACTTCTTTGATCCGCTCGCGCAGATACGTCAGCAGATCGCGCTTGAGACCGGGGTAGCCGTCGACGACGGCCTGGACCTTCGCGATCGTCCCGTCATAGTCCACCGACGGGTCAAGACTGATCCAGAGCTCCGTGAAGTTTGGACCGACGACTTCGTCGGCGACCTCCGCGCGGCCGATGTGCGAGCCGAAGTTGCGGACGCCGGGAATGGCCATCAGCTCGCGGCTCGCCGCCTCGGTGATTCGCCTGCTCGCTTCGACCGACGCGCCGGGCTTCTCCACCCAGTGCATCAGGAAGTCGTACTCCCGGAAGTTCGGCAGCAGTTCCTCGCCGAGGAATGGCACGGCCGCAAGGGTCCCGGCCAGCAGCGTCGCCAGGACCAGTCCCGCGACGCCCGGCCGGTCGATCACACGCGCCAGCAGCCGCTCGTACCGTCGCTTCAACGCCGTCACGAGCCGCGGCTCCGTCGCGCGGGCGCCCTTCCCCGTCAGCAGCAGCAACGACATGGCCGGCGTAATCGTGAGCGCCACCAGGAGCGAGGCGATGATGGCAAACACGTACGACATCGCGAGCGGCCGGAAAAACGCCCCGGTGAGCCCCTGGAGCGTGAACACCGGAAAAAATACCGCGATGACGATCAGCGTCCCGTAGAGCACAGCGCTCCGGACTTCGACCGACGCATCGAGCACCACCTGCAGCGCAGGCCGCGGCGACCCCGCGTCGCGGTTGAGCCTCAGCCGGCGCACGATATTCTCCACGCCGATAATCGCGTCGTCGACGACCTCGCCGAGCGCGATCACAAGGCCGGCGAGGACCATCGTGTCGAACGTGCCGCCCTGGTACCGCAAGAACCAGGCCGCTCCCAGGAGTGACAGCGGAATGGCGACGCTGCTGATGAGCGCCGTCCGCCAGTCGGCCAGGAACGCGATCAGGACGAGCACCACCAGCACGCAGCCGATGATCAGCGCGCGGTTGAGGTTCGCGAGCGACATCTCGATGAACGTCGCGGGCCGGAAGATCGTGGGATCGACGTCGATGCCGGCGAGCGCCGGCTCGAGGCTTTCGAGCGCCTCTTCGACGCCGCGCGTGACGGCGAGCGTGTTGGCGCCGAGCTGCTTTTCGACGATCAAGAGCAGACCCGGCACGTTGTTGATGATGGCGTCGCCGATCGGCGGCGGGAATCCTTCCGTGACCGTGGTCACGTCGCCGAGGCGGATGGGCGCGGCCGGACCGGGCCGCACGACGATCTGCTCCAAGTCGCGCGCGGTCGTGACGGCATTGCGATGTGCGATGGCGAAGCGCTGGTTCGGCGTGTCGATGAAGCCACCGGTCTCGGCGGACACGCCGTTCCGCGCGGCCGCGATGACGTCGGCGAGCGTCACCGCGTTCGCGTGCAGACGATCGGGATCGACCAGCACCTGCAGCTGCCGGTCCCGCTGACCCCACACCGCGACGTTGGCCACGCCGGGCACCGCCATCAGCCGCGGCCGCATCGTCCAGAGCGCGACCGTGGTCATGTCCATCTGCGACAGCGTCTTCGACGTGACGCCGATCTTGAGCGCGCGGCTGAGCGACGAGAGCGGGGACAGAAGCACGGGTGCGCCTGCCACGGACGGAAGCCCGCGACTGACGCGGGCCAGCCGCTCCTGCACGAGTTGCCGCGCCTGCATGAGCTCAGCGTCCTGATTCAGGATCAACACGACCGACGACAGTCCGAGGACCGACTTCGACCGGATGGTCGCGACCTCGGGCACGCCCGTGAGCGCGCTTTCGATCGGGACGCTCACGAACGACTCGACCTCGAGTGCCGAGAGACCCGGCGCTTCCGTCTGCACCTCGATCAATGGCGGCGCAAACTCCGGGAAGACGTCGAACGGCACCGTCCGCAGGACGCGTGCGGCCGCCACCGTCGCGATGACGGTGAGCGCGCAGACAACGATCGCGTGGCGCAGCGAGAGCGAAACGAGCCAGCGCAGCATGAATCTACTTGCCGACGTAGAACTCGGTGCCGTAGAGCTCCGCGGCGCCGACGCTCACGACCGTGACGCCCTCGGCGAGCCCTCGAGACACGATGACGTTGCTCCCGGCCGGGCCGCCGAGCTCCACGCGGCGGCGCGCGAACTGGTTCGGCGCCCGCTGTTCGTACACCCACACGCCGCCGTTCAGGTCGTAGATGACGGCGCTCTGCGGCACCACGAGCGCACGAGCGGTGGCTTTGAGCGGCAGACGCACGGCCAGGCGCTCGCCTGGCCGCATCGCGACGCCGGCCGTACCCGTCGGCTCGAAAAACAGATCGACACTTGCCGCCGCGGGATTCGCGGCAGGCGGTCCCGTGATTCGGCGGGCCTGGCGCCACGGGCCGCTCGTCTCCTGGCCCAGCGCTGCGATCAACGCCGGTTGCGCCGGGTCGACTGATGCCAGATCGCCCACGTAGACGGGGGCGCGAATCCAGAGCGCGCTGGTTTGGGCGAGCTCCGCGACGGGTGCCCCCGCGGCCACGGTTTGTCCCGCCGCCGCGCGCAGCTCGGTGATGAGCCCGTCGAACGGCGCACGAAGCGCCATCTCGCCGCGAGGACCAACAGGCAGCCGGCTCACCGAGTCCAGGCGTTTCCGTGCCGCGTCGGCCGCAGCGGCCGCCACCGCCCGATCGGCCTGCGCCTCTTCGACCGAACGCGCACTGGCGGATCCTTCCTTCAGGAGTTGTTCCAATCGCTGGGCGCGCTGCGTCGTCTGGGTGAGCCGGGCATCGGCCTCCTGAACCGCGCGCTCAGCTTCCGCGCGAACGTCGCGCTCGGACTGTTGCAACGGCACGAGCTCGAAGATCACGTCGCCGCGGCCGACGGGCCCGATCGCGGCGGCACGGCCGGCAATCAGCGTCCCGGCAACGGGCGCGGTGACCTCTACCGACTTGCCCGGCGGCACGATCGCCTCACCGCCAACGGTTCTCGTCAACGATACCGGTTCGATCGTCACTCTGATCGTCTGGATCGCGAGGTGCTTCTGCGCTTCCGGGGAAAGTGTGACGGTCGCGAGATCCGTCTCGGGTTTCGGGTTGTCGACCTTCGCGGTCGGCGCGGATTTGCCCGCGGCGGGCGGAGCCGAGTTCCGTCCGCACGAGACAACGACAAGAGGCAGAGCTACGAACACCCAGGCTCTTTTCATAGCCGTCCCCGTCACCGTGGACCACACGAGCGGCCGACCGCCTGCTCGAGTCGGACGATGGCACGACTGACGCCGAAGACGGCGTCAACACGGGTCGCTTCGATGTCGATCAGCCGCTGGCGCGTCTGGAGCAGATCGAGGAGCGAATCTCGCCGGCCGTGTACAGACGCTCGGCCTGTTGCCGGGCGGTCGAGAGCGACGCGGCCACGTCGTCGCTGAGCAGCCGCGCGGTATTGCGGGCCTCTGCCAGCGCCACCGTGGCCGCACCAATCTCGGCGGCGACGGTCGCGCGGATGGCGACATAGCGACGAGCCGCCTGCTCCACTTCTGCCGTCGCGCGGGCGCGGCGCCCCTGATTCTGCGAGAGGAGCGGCAGTTCGACGCCGACACCCGGCCCCATCTCGAACCCCTCGGCGCCCTCCGCGTTGGCGTCGAGTGACACGGTGAAAGCGAGGATGCGAGCGTGCTCGAGTCCCGCACGCGCGCCAGCCGCCTCGATCCGCAGTTCGGCGGCACGGACATCCGGCCTGGCAGCCATCGCCGACTGAAGCAATCCTGGTCCCTCCGCGCAGCCCTCCGACGTCGCGGTGCCCGGTTCGACGAGCGTCAAGGCCGGCGCGTCGGCTTCGAGTCCCAGGAGCGACCGGAGACGAACGATCGCCAGGTCGCGGGTGGTCACCCGCGTCAGGCGCGCTGCCTCGAGCCGGATCGCGTCGGTTCGCGCGAGCCTTGCTTCGAATTCGCTGATGTCACCCGCGCGAAGGCGCCCTTCCGCCAGCTTCGCGGCTTCGGCGGCGACGCCAACCTGCTCGGCTGCCAACCCCAATCGCTTTTCGGCGATGAGGACTTCGAAGAACGCCAGGCGGACGTCGGCGATCACACGAAGGCCGCTGGCGACTAGCTGCTCGGCGACAGCCTCCGCGTTCAGCCGCGCATCCTGAATCCGCTTCGGGCGCTGCCAGAGCGCGTCGATGGGCCAGGTCAGCGTGAACTCGAGCTGCTTGGGTCCCCAAGGAAACAGCAACGAAAAGACGGGGTTCCTCAGCAGTCCCGCTTCGATGAGATCCGCGCGTGCGAGGCCGAGCGAGGAGAGCGCGAGCTGAAAATCCGGGTTGTTCCACAGCGCGATGCCAACGGCCTCGTCAATCGCGAGGCCATCGGCGAGGGACGTGCCGGGCGGAGACGCCCAGGTCCGCCCGGGAGGGGGGAGCCCCTTTGTGTCGATGCCGGCGCGCTCGTTGATCCGGTTCGCGACCGCGACGCGATCCGGCGCTCCCGTCGTCGCGCAGCCCGCCGACGCGAGCAGGAGCGTCACCACCCAGCGTCCCGCGACAGGCCGGTGCCTACCCATAGAGAGAAGGCAGTCTATGGGATACCGAGGTTGGGGTGTAGTTGTTCGTCGGACACGTACGTAGCGGCGGGCTTCAGCCCGCCCGACATGGCCGGCTGAAGCCGGCCGCTACGTCTGAATCACGACAGCCCGAACCCGCCGCCAGATCCACCGCACCGGCCAGACCAGAATCAGGCTCCAGACGAGCAGCATCGGCGCGGCCTGGAGAACGATCAGTGACGCCGCGACGAGGCTCTCGGCCGCGTGACGGAAACCATCCACGAGCGCGTTCTTGAATCTCAGGTTCAGCGGCAACGGGCCAATCGCAAGATCGGCGCGGTACTGCTCCTGGACGGTCAACGTCACCGTCGCGAGATCGACGCGCTGCTCCGTCGCACGCATCTCGGCTTCCATGCGTTCGATGTCGAGCCGCACGCGCGCCAGCTCGCGTTCGACCGCCAGCACGTCGGCGAGGTCGCCCGTGCGCCTCGACAACAGTTCAACCAGACGCTGCTCCTCGCGCCGCGCGTTGGTCGTCCGCAGCGTAAGGTCACGAAAACTCTCCGTCACGTCGTCACTCCCGAGCGACTCCTGCTGCACGCGGCCGAGCCCGCGGAGTCCAACCAGAAGGGCGTCCATTCTCGCGGCAGGGACGCCAAGTGTTGCGTGAAGCGAGCGACGACTGGAGGGATCGCCCGTCATGTTCAAAGCGGTGACTCGGCCCTGATGAGCCGCCACGAGCCGCTCGAGCGCTTCTCTGATCTGATCGAAGCGATCGGATGTCAGGCTCATCGAGGCGGTGCGAACGATCATCCGATCGCGAGGCTGAGCTGGAGCGATTCTTTCCTGTCGGCCTTGGCCCTGACCTGGCGGCGATGGGGGCGGAGGAGGCGGCGGCGGCGACGGAGCCGGCGGCGCTTCGAGCGATCTCGCAAGTAAATGCCTCGATCGTGGTGTGGTGCTTTCGCCAGGCCTGGAGTCTCCGGGTATCGTTCCCTCGTTCTGAGCAGTCGCCATTGAGATTGTTTGAACGACCGGTGCCTGCCGTTGGCTGAGGACCCAGGGCGCCACGACGAGTGTCCCGGCCAGCACCGCCAGCCCACCCCCGACCGCCCAGCGCGGCAGGTTGAACAATCCTCGGCCCATCCACCACGAGGACGCGGGTGGCCTGCCGGCGATCGCCGACGAAAGTGCCTGTTTCACTCTGGCCAATCCATTCGACTCGTCTGCGATCCGCCAACTCGACAGACGATCGGAGACCTGACGCAGCTCGCTCGCGAACGCGCGGCATTCGTCGCAGGCGTCGACGTGCGCCTGCACGGCAACGAGTCGCGCGGCGTCGAGCTCGCCGTCGACGTAGGCCATGACCTCTTCACGGTCGATCGTGTGCGGGGTCATCGAGAGACTCCTTCCGTCTCGGCCTGCCCCACGAGCTTGTCCCTGAGCGCCATGCGCGCGCGGAACAGACGCGATCGGATGGTGCCGAGGGCAACGCCCGTGAGAGCGGCAATTTCCAGATAACTGAGCTGGTCGAACTCGCGGAGCATCAACACTTCCCTGTCCTTTTCGTCCAGTCCGGCCAGCCCTTCCCGGACCCACAGCAGCGTCGCCGCGTCACAGCCGGGCGCCGCGATGTCGACGGCGTCGAGCGGCGCCGCCATCTCGCGGCGCTGTTCACGGCGTGACGCCGAAAGCAGGTTGCAGGCGATCCCGAAGAGATAACTTCGAAACGTCGATCGCGGCTCGTAGCGTCGCGCGCTTCGGAGCAGGGCCAGGAAGGTCTCCTGCGAAAGCTCCTCCGCCCGCGGGGGATCAGCCACTCGACGCCGGAAAAACCGCCAAATCGGTTCCCGGTACCGATCGAAGAGCTCCTCGAAGGCGCGGATATCCCCCGCCCGGTAGGCCAGCATGAGCTCGTCGTCGGTTCTCATCGCCGTGTGCGCCAGCGTTGCGGAGCCGGCTTACATCTCAGGAATGTCTGGAACGGACGAAAAGTTCCAAGAGCATTGGTCATCGGGTAAGTGGTAATTGCTCAATGACCCGATGCTCTCATTGGCGCGAGCATGTCCGCGATGCCCGCGGGGTTTCGGATCGACTGGCTGGCCATCCAGTCGTCGGCACCCCGGGTGAGCGCGGTGCCGCCCGGCGTCAGCTGGCCGCGACGGTGGCGGGCGACCATGACGTGGAGCGTCATGTCCACCTGCTGAAACAAACGCTCGGCCCGCTCGAACCGATGTTTCGCGCTCTCGAGGTCGCCGCGGACTGACGCGGTGCCGGCCCGGATGAAGTCGGCGGTCGCGCGCGCCCACGCCGCGCTTTCACCCGCGAGCCGTCGCGCATCGCGCTCGGCCACGCGGAGCAACTTGCGGGATTCAGACGAGCGGAACGGCGTCGCGGATGCCGCCGCCACGGCCGCGCGCGCCCGGAGGTAGACCAGCTCGATCCGTGCGCCCTGGATGCGCAACAGCAGCGATCGACGGAGCGCCGGCCACCGGCCTCTGACGTAGTGCCACGCGTCCGCTCCTCGGCCGGCGTACAAATCGATCTCGCCGCGGGCGTAGAGCTCCCAGGAATGCTGGACGTGGAACCCGTCGCCGGGCCACCTCGCCATCGCCGCGTCCACGCCCTCGCGCGCGCCCGCGGGATCGTCATCCGCGAGCGCGCGGATGTGGCTCACGCGCGCCAGGAGGTTCGTCGCCGCGGCCAGATCGTCCCGGTCGCGGGCCTCGTCGAGGAGCCGCGGCAGGCGGCGGCCCAGCTCCCCGATATCGCCCAGATAGAAGAGCGTCAGCAGGTAATGGAGGTGATAGAGGTGTGTGTCGATCTGCCACGCGCCGGCTCTCTCGCGCAGCAGCGGTTCGGCGCGTTCGAGGAGCGCGCGCGCGGATTTCCATCGGCCCTGCAGGAACGCAGACGTGCCTCGAGCCATGGCGACCAGCGCAATGGCCTGCGGGTGTCCCACTTCATTGGCCAGCGCGTCAGCGCGACCGATGAGCGCGTCGGACCGCGCGCGGTGATGTTCACCCTCGACGGCGGCGTAAACGGCCTCCACGGCGAGCGCCCGCGCGATGCGGTACCGATCGCCCGTGTCGAGCGCGAGCAGCAAGTGGCGCCCCTGGAAGTCCGCGCCGCGAATCGTGTCCACGACGCCCAGCGCCGTCGCGACCGACCAGCACGCATCGACGCGAACCAGTGTCTCCGGCGGGATCTGAGACTCGTCGCGCGGGCGAAACTCGAGGCCGCGCAGCCGCACCCGCAGCCGGCGCATCAGGAGCGAGATCAGCGCGCGCGTCGGCGACTCGGCCAGCCGCATCCCCATCGCCTCGAGGACGTCGCGGACGACGCGCTGGCCTTCGTCGAGGTAGCCGCTTCGCAGGAAATGCTCAGCCGCGCGGCGCTTGAGCTCGAGGGCGACCGACGGCACCGCGTCGCGAGCGGCCTCGAGATAGACGCCGGCGGCATCGTGGCCGCGACCGCCCGCGGCCAGCGCGTCGCCGAGCATGACCTGCACGTTCCGGCGGGCGGCCTGATCGAACGACCCAATGTCGAGGGCCGTGCGATAGAGCCTCGCGGCGTGATCGAACGCCAGGGCATCGCGCGCCCGGTTCGCCGCGTCCAACGCGTACGCGCCGGCGCGTTCGTTCATGCCCGCGCCCTGAAAGTGCGTGACCAGCGTTTCAGGATCGCTGTCGCGCTCCGCTTCGAGCACGACCGCGAGCCGCGCGTGAATCGCTCGAAGGGCCTCGGCGTCGAGACGCGAGAGCATGGTCTCGCGAATGCGGTCGTGGTACACCTCGATGGCGCTGCCGGCTTCCGTCACGCGCGAGCGCACCAGATGCGCGGCACGAAGGGCGGTCACCGCGTCGATCTCGTCGCGTCCGAGCTCGGCCGCACGGCTGGCAATCGGCATCCTGAGCGGGCGCCCGAACACCGCCGAGACTTCGAGCAGCCGGCGGGCCGGCGCCGCGAGCCGGTTCAGCTGCGCGCGGAGCACCGTATCGAGCGTCAAGGAGGTGGATCCGCTCGGCGAGTCGGCGGTCACGGGCGACCAGTCCGGCACCGCGCCGCCGGCCGCGGCGTACCGGGCGAGCTCGCCGATGAGAAACGGGCTCCGGCCGGATTCGTGGAGGATGGTCTCGGCCCGCCGGGATCGGTAGAGGTCGCCGAGCAGCCGCGACGTCAGATCGCGCGCCTGTTCGACGGTGAGCTCACCGACCGCGATCTCCCGGATGTCGTGGGCGGCGTCGGCCACGGGACGCCCACGCGGCAGCAGCACTTTCAGCGCCGCGCTGGTGGCGGCCTCTTCCGATCGATACGAAGCGATGAGGAGTAGCGGCGGCGCCCCCGGCTGCCGGAACAAATCGTTCAAGAGCAAGGCGCTGTCGATGTCTCCCCAATGCAAATCGTCGATGAACACGACCACTGGTCGCGTCGCGGCAAGCCGTGAGAACAACTCGCGGAAGGCCGCGAATCCGCGCTTGCGGAGCTCCTGCGAATCGGCGATCTCCGTGCTCCGATCGCGGCCAAGCGCGATCGACTCGACGCGCCGGAGTACGGGAAACAGCCGCGCGAGCGCCGCGGCATCGGGCGGCACCAGCTCCTCCGCCTCGCGCCCCAATCGCCGCAGATACTGACTGAGCTCGTCCACGACGCTGTCGAGGGCCTTGTAGGAAACAGACTCGCGCTCGTAGCAGCGGCCCGCCAGCACGGCCACGTCCGGCTCCCTGGCGCGCAACCGTTCCACAAAGCGATTCACGAGCGCCGTCTTGCCGATCCCGGAACTGCCGTGCACGTAGGTCAGGACCGCGCGGCCGCCGCGCACCGCCGCCCGCGCGTCGGACAGCGACGTCAGTTCGTGATCGCGGCCGACGAACACGTTCAGCGGAAGTCCCGCCACCGACGGCGCCACCGGCCGACCCTGCGGCCAGAGCCGGTTCAGCCGGGCGATGACTTCGGCGCCGCCGGGCCGGAGCTCGGGCCGGCGTGTCAGCAGCTCCTGGCAGAGATCGTCCAGCGGCGGCGGCAGATCGTCGACGAGCTCACTCGGCGCCGGACCGTCGCGCGCGGCCTTGTCGCGGAGGACGTCGGGATACGTGCCGCTGAACGGCCGCTGGCCCGTGAGTGCCTCGAACAGCATGACGCCGACGCTGTACCAGTCGCTCGCTTCGGACAGCGGCTGGTTGAGGCCCTGCTCGGGCGACATGTAGGCGGGCGTCCCGGCGACCTGGCTCTCGGACGCCACGCGCAACCCGAACTCGGACGTGAGGCCGAAGTCGAGCAGCTTCAGGACCCCGTCGGTGCGGACGAGCACGTTCGAAGGCTTGATGTCGCAGTGCAGCTTGCCGGCGTGATGCAGATAGTTGAGGGCCTCGGCCAGCTGCCGCGTGGCCCGCTGCAGCAGGTCGAGGTCGCACGCGATTTCACGGGATGACGCGCTCGCCATCGCTCGCGCGTGCAGGACCCCGGTCTCTTCGTTCGGCGTCGCCGACCGCACCCGCGTCGTCGACTCCTGACCGGCGGGATCGCTCCGTGATTTGCCGGTGACGTACGCGATGAAGTCAGAACCGTCCACGAGCTCCATGCTGATGAACCAGGGATCCTGATCGGCGACGAGCTCGTAGAGCGCGACGAGGTTGGCGTGTGAGAGATCGGCGAGGGCGCGGAACTCGCGCTTGAGGCGAAAGAGGCTGCCGGGATCGCTCCGCCGCAGGAGCTTCACCGCGACGCGTGCGTGCCGTTCGAGATCGAAGGCCTCGTAAACGAGGCCGAATCCGCCTTGGCCGAGACCGCGCTGAACTCGAAACCGGGGATTGTCGACGAGCAATCGTTATTTCTGCGTACGCGTCCGGAAATACTCTTCGAAGCGTTCCCGTTCGGCGTCCGGCATGCCGTACGTGTGCTGCTCGCCTGGGAACGTGCCGTCGCGCACCTCCGCGACGTACGTTTCGAGCGCGGTCTGGATCGCGGCGCCGATCTGCGCAAACTGCTTGACGAACCGCGGCGTGCGGCCGGGCAGGAGACCAAGCAGATCGTGCCAGACGAGAACCTGGCCCGAGCACGACGCACCAGCGCCGATGCCGATCGTCGGGATGCGGATCGCGTCGGTGACGTGCTGGGCGACGATGGGCGGAACGGCTTCGAGGACGATCGAAAAACAGCCGGCGCGTTCGAGCAGGAGCGCTTCCTCCACGAGCCGGCGCGCCGCCGACGCGGTGCGGCCCTGCGCCTTGTAGCCGCCGAGCAGCGTCGCCGACTGCGGTGTCAGGCCGATGTGCCCCATGACCGGGATGCCGGCCTCGACGATGCCGCTGATGCGCGTGAGCGTCCGGCCCGCGCCTTCGAGCTTCACGGCGTCCGCGCCGGCTTCCTTCACGAAACGGACCGCGCTCGCGATCGCCGTTTCCTCGGAAATCTGGTACGACCCGAACGGCATGTCCGACACGACCAGCGCGCGATCCGAACCGCGCACCACGGCGCGCGTGAAGACCAGCATCTCTTCCATCGACACGGGAATAGTGGTGTCGCCGCCGAGAACGGTGGTCCCCGCCGAGTCGCCGACGAGGATGATGTCGACGCCCGCGCCGTCCGCCAGTCGAGCGCTGGGGGCGTCGTAGGCCGTGACCATCACGATGCGCTCGCCCCGCTGACGTTTGGCGGCGATCTCCGGGAGGGTCAGCCGCTGCGCAATCGGGGTATTGCCGGTGTGATGAGATTCGGACATAGGCCTGAATGCTCGTGTAGCGGCGGCCCGAAGAGCCTGGATGCGAGGACTTACCGCCCTCGCGGGTTCCCGGCTTCCTGGCTCGCCAGCGTCTGCAACCCTGCCAGCTCCGGACGGTCCAAGGGAACATTATCGATCAGGCGGGTGGCACCGGCGCGGGCGGCGATGACGAGCGTGGGCTGGCCGTCGAACGTCGCCAGCTCGACATATTCCACGTCCAGGTGCTCGAGCGCGCCCCGCGCGGCGGCGACCGGATCCTCCTTGCGCCGATGCGCCTCGACCGCACTCTCGAGCGCCCGCGGGATCGCCAGGGCGCGCCGGCGTTCCTCCGGAGAGAGGCGCGCGTTTCTCGACGAGAGCGCGAGGCCGTCGGCATCGCGGACCGTCGGACCGATCTCGACGGCGAGATTCAGATTGAGGTCGCGGACGATCTGTCGAATCACCGCCGCCTGCTGCGCGTCCTTTTGACCGAAGTACACGACGTCGGGCCAGACGATATTGAACAGCTTCAGACACACGGTCGCGACGCCATCGAAGTGGCCCGGCCGGCGATCGCCTTCGAATCCCATGGCGGCGCCGCCGACGTCGACCGACGTCGCGTGACCGTCCGGGTAGATCTCTTCCGCGGGCGGCACGAACAGGACGTCGGTACCGGCCGATTGCGCCAGCTCCGCATCCTGCTCTTCCTGTCGTGGATAAGCGGCAAGGTCCCGCGGATCGTTGAACTGCCGCGGGTTGACGAAGAGGCTGGCGACCACGACGTCGCAGCCGGCGCGGGCGCCCCGGATCAGCGCCAGATGGCCTTCGTGCAGCGCCCCCATCGTCGGCACGAAACCCACCGTCCGGCGTGTCGCGTTCGCGCGCGCGCTCGCGACCGCCGCGCGCACCTGGGCGATCGTCCTGACGATGGTCATGGAGCGGTCGCGTCCGCCAGCGCGCGGTACACCGGGACCAGATCGGGAGCGAACCGGCGCAACGCGTCCAGGTGCGCCTCGACCGTGGTCCAGTCGCCGCGGGAGATGGGACCGGTGAGCTCGAAGTTGTTGTCGATCGTGCGGCGCATCAGCGGCAGCAGCGCCTCGGGCGGCGCGCCCGCCGTCTCGACCGCGCGCGAGGCCGCTCGAAACAGCGTGACGAGGTAGTTGGACGCCATCGCCGCGCCCGCGTGATAGAGGACGCGCCTGTCTTCCGACATGTCGAACGGCGCGAGGCCGAGCTGCGTGGCAAGCCATCGCCCTCGCGCGCGACCGTCGTCGCTCTCGGCGGTCACGGCGGCCCAGGCGCCGTCGAGCTGCTCGGCGCCTTTCGACCGCGTGAACGTCTGAAGTGGATGGACGCCAAACCGGCGCGTATGCGGATCGAGCGCGGCGAGCGGCGTCGCCCCGCTCACATGCGCGATCCACGGACCGGCCGGAACCGACCGCGCGACTTCGCGTATGGCCGAATCCGGGACGCACAACATGACGAGCTCGGCGTCACGATCGTCCTCGGCGAGCAGCCCGCGTTCGCGGAGCCGATCGGCCATCGCCGATCCCACGCGGCCCCGGCCCCTGACCTGGATGCTCTTGAACATGCCGTCTCGGGCACACTATGACACGAGGCCAATTGATCGCGTCATCGGGTTATCGCGCCATCGAGCTATCGCGCGATCGCGCTATTGATGAACACCGAATTCGGTGGCAAGCTGACCAGCACGACCTTACTTGGCTCAAGGGCTCGATGACCCGATGGCGCGATTACCCGATAGCCCGATTCCCGGAGGCTCGACCATGACATCTCAGTCGCGAAGAACGCGCCGGCTCATCGGCCTGCTCGCCGGTGTGTCGCTCGCGTCGTGGACGATGCTCGTCGCGCGGGAACAGCAGCAGCGGGCGGATCCCTCACGGAACCCTTCAAGGGAATCACGACGAACGGCTCCGTGGTGCCCGGCCTCTTTCCGATCCGCGCGAATGGCGTCTCGACGGGGCCGGTGCGCGACGCGGCGCTGAAGTTTCTGGCGTCGTTGACCGATGAGCAGCGGAGCCGCACGTCCTATCCCGTTGACGATTCCGAATGGCGCAAGTGGAACAACGTCCACCGCTACGCGCGCCAGGGCGTGAGCTTCAAGGAAATGACCGATGCGCAGCGCGAGCTGGGCTTCGCCATGATGCGCGCCGGCCTCAGCGCCAGGGGGTTTCAGAAATCGCGGGACGTCATGCGTCTGAACGGCTACGTCGCCCAGTTCGTGAAAACGCCCGAGGAGTACGGCGAGTTCCTCTACCACCTCACGGTCATGGGCCCGCCGTCCGACACGGAGCCGTGGGGCTGGCAGCTCGACGGTCACCACCTGATCATCAATTATTTCGTGCTGGGCGATCAGGTGGTCATGACGCCGGCGTTCATGGGCTCGGAGCCGGTTTCGGCGACGACCGGTCCGGACGCGGGCACGAAGGTCCTGCAGGACGAACAGGACAAGGGCCTGGCGTTCATGCGATCGCTCACGCCCGACCAGCAGAAGCGCGCCACGATCGAGACGTCGAAAACCGCCAACAACGCCCTCTCGCAGGCGTTCCGCGACAATCTGACGCTCGACTACGCGGGCTTGCGCGTCGCCGATCTCTCGCCGGCTCAGCGCAATCAGTTCCTCGCGGTGATTGAGGAATATGTCGGCAACATGGACGATGGTCACGCGCGCGTGAAGATGGAAGACGTGCGCAAGCACCTCGACGCCACGTACTTCGCGTGGGTCGGCTCGTCAGGGCCCGACGACGTCTTTTACTACCGCATTCACAGCCCGGTCATCTTGATCGAGTTCGATCACCAGACGCCGGTCGCGCTCCCGGGTCCCCGCGTCCCGGGCAAGATTCACGTGCACACCGTCGTCCGCACGCCGAACGGCAACGACTACGGCAAGGATCTGCTACGCCAGCACTACGAGAAACACCGGCACGATCCAACGCACGGACACCGGTAGGGAAACTTCGAACTTCAAACTTCGAACCCGGGGAGTTTGGCAAGAGTCCCCAAGGCCCCGGGTTTGCAGTTCGAAGTTCGAAGTTTCCCGCGGAGCGTTCAGTCCGGTTTAGACTAACGCCCGGGGACGGGGGTCGACTGACGAGCCCCTCACCGTCGCAATCGGACCGTGGGAGTTGCCGCAGTCGAGCCCCGTCCCCTTGGGGAGGTCCTGATGAATCGGCTCAGATTCGCCATTGCTCTGGTCGTCCTCGCGATCGGTCTGGCCGGCGCCGCTCAGGCGCAGAAGCCGGGGGCCGCTCCAGCGGGGCCGGTCGTGGTACTGGAAACCGCGAAGGGCACCATCGAGATCGAGATGTTCCAAGCCGACGCGCCGAAGTCGGTGGCGCACGTCCTCGCGCTCGTCCGGAACGGCTTTTACCGGGGTCTGCGATTCCACTGGTCACAGCCTGGCGTCATCCAGGTAGGCGATCCGGCGTCGCGCGACATGTCCCGCATGGACACCTGGGGCAACGCCGGCAGCGGCCGCTCGATCGGCGTCGCCGAGATCTCGAAGCGCAAGTTCGAGAAGGGGATCGTCGGGCTGGCGTATCGCGAAGGCCAGAAGCCGACGGCGGCCGACAGCCAGATCTTCATCCTGCGGGCGCCCAATCCCAAGCTCGACGGCAAATACACCGCGATCGGCCGCGTCATCACCGGGATGAACGTCGTGGAAAAGATCGAGAAGCCCGACATGTTGAAGCAGGCGTACGTCAAAGGCGAATCGCCGAAGTAGGAACTTATCTCGCCCGTTTCAGCACGAAGCGCACTTCGCCGTTCGGCAGGGGCAAGCCGGAACCGACGAGTTCCCAGCCTTCCGCGCCGGCCTGGTTCAGTGTCGGCGCCGGATCGCCGGTCACCGGCATCGTGATCTGGCGGTATTCCCAGTTCTGGCGAATCAGCCGCGCGCTCACCGCCGTGCCTTCGGAGAGGACGACCGACGGGGTTCCGGTCACGGTCACCCGCAAGGCATCGGTGGACGCGACGGCCTGAAGCGTGACCGGCACCGCGTCGGCGCGATCGCGATTGAGCACATACACCTTCGCCAGCGTCCCGCGACCCGGGTCGTTCCCGACCATGGGCTGCTGATCAGCGAACGCCGTTCGCCCGCCGCCGCTCCACACCGCACACGCAAGCGCCGACCCTACGATGACGGTCCGTTTCATTTGGCCCCTCCAGGTTGAAGTGTACTGACGAAAAGGGCCAGGTCCCAGCGGGAACCTGGAGCCGTTTCCATTTGTCTGTCGCGTGTGGAATCGGCTCAGCGGTTTCCGTTCGGCTGTCATGAAGAGGTGCAGAGAAGGGGGACGGGGCTTGCTCGCGCAAGCGAGACCCGTCCCCATTCCGTGCACGTCACTCGACGACACCGAAACGGAAACCGCTCTGGCCCTTCCAGGACGGGCGCTGACGGACGCGTCTCTATCTGGGACCGATGCCCGGGATGGCGAGGGCGCCGATCCCCACGAGCCATCCGAGCGTGCCGCCGATGACGGCTCCGGAGCCCGCGCCGGCCGAGGCGCCCTCAGGCGCTCTGGTCGCTTTTCAGATGCGAGAGATCCTTCGAGCCGACGTTTTCCGGCAGGAGGACCGAAATATCGGTCGGTCGAAATCCTTCCGCCTTGAGCGCACTCACCGCGGATTCGGCAAGGTCGAACGACGGATAGATCCCGAAGACTGCGGTATTCACCAGCGGTGCGCCTCGCTGGAACTGGAGTTGCAAGAGTTTCGCCAGATGGCAGCGGGATCGAGGACGATTGCATGCCGCCAGTTTCGTGTGTGTGTGTGCGCCTTTGCCGGGCGCAGACCTGCGCCGTAGCAGCGTGTTCGCCCCGGCGGTGTGAAGCGCGTTGACCAGAATCAGCATTCCCATGGAGTCGGCTGACGTGCCCGCGAGCCGCCGAGTGCGTCGGTGACGACAAATCGCCGCACGTGGGCTCGACGAGCCGTCGGTGGCGTCGCGCTCGCGGGCGTGCTCGCCGTCGCGACGTTCATCGTCCTCTCGACGGCACGCCGTCAGCTCGATGAGGATCGATCGACCGCCGCGTCGGCTGACGTCCGTCCGGACGACAGCGCGGCGATCCATCCACTGCCGGCCGGCCCATCGAGCCTGGCCTTGCCCAAGAAACTCGGATCACTCCGATTTGCGGTAATGGGCGACACCGGCCGCGGCGACCGCGCGCAGTACGACACCGCCAACGAGATGGCGCGGTGGCGGGAAGCGTTCGACTTCAGCTTTGTCCTGATGCTCGGCGACAACATCTACGCGGCCGGTACGCCCGAGAACTACGCCGCGCGCTTCGAACGGCCGTACAAGGCACTGATAGACGAGGGGGTCATGTTCTACGCGGCGCTCGGCAATCACGACCCGCCCGGGCAGTGGAACTATCCGCTCTTTCACATGAACGGGAACCGGTACTACTCGTTCACGAAGAAAGACGGGCCGCTTCCGATCGCGGCCGAGCAGATCCATTTCTTCGCCCTCGACACGGTCAACTTCGACAACGATCAGGTGTTGTGGCTGCGCCGCGAGCTCGAGCGCTCGCGCGCCGACTGGAAGATCTGCTTCTACCACCATCCGCTCTACACGTCGGGCCGCTACCGCACCGCCGCGTTCCGCCTCCGCACGCAGCTGGAGCCCATCTTCCTGCAGTACGGCGTGGACGTCGGGCTGAGCGGCCATGAGCACTTCTACGAGCGAATCGTGCTGCGTGGCGGGGTGCAGTACTTCACGTCCGGCGCCGGCGGCGCCCTGCGGCCCAACGACATCAGCCCGTCGCCGTTCACCGCGGCCGGCTTCGACGCCGACACGCATTTCATGCTGATGGAAATCAGCGGCGACACGCTTTACTTCCAGGCCATCAGCCGGACGGGTCAGACCATCGATTCCGGCGCGTTGAGGCAGCGCAAGAAGCCGAGACCGCCCGGCACGATTGGCAAATGACCAGCACGGGGCCGGGCTCGGTTGCTATTGACAGCGACGGTCGGCGATCTGGCGCACCTTGGCTTCAAACGTCCGGACCCAGGGGGTGAGATCCGCCGCGGGCTCCGCGCCCGTCACGGGATCCGGAAAACGCGCGCTCGCAAACAGGGCATGAATCTGTGCCGTTGAGAGCTGTGTGAGCCGTTCGGCCAGGACTGCGCGGCCGGCTTCCGAGATCACCGTCGGCGGAAACAGGATGCCCTCGTAAGGCATGGACCGCATGCTCACGAGGCACGTGCGTTCGTCCGCCCAGATGGGGTGCGCGGTCCACGCCTCGTAGTTGACCTTGGTCGGACCGAACGTCGCGCCGAGATCCTGGAGCATGAGCACCGGATGCCGGCAGGCCGCCTCATCGGGAGTCGTCTCGGTGTCGCCCAGACACGCGAGCCGCTGGTTCGTCGACTTGTTGTCCCAATGGCCCAGGAAGATCGCGATCAGCCTGAGCGCATCGAGATCGGCCGGCGTGGCGCCCGCTTTGGATGGATCCACCAGTTTCAGTTCGCGCCAGTCCCAGCCCTCGAAGGTATCGACTTCGACCGCGCGGCCGTCGTACTTCCGCTCGATCGAGACCGCGTGGAAGTCGCGGAACGTGTCGTAGTCGATGAACAGATCGAGCAGGGGCGCGGCCCAGAACTCCTCCGCGGCGCGGCGCAGCTTGAACGGCGACGGCGGGCAGCCCGCGCAGCGGACGCGGTTGACGAACATCACGCGGTCGGCGCCGAACCCGAGCGCGTAGAGGAGCCGCGTCGCCGCGATCTCGCCCTGGCGCTCGCGGCTGCCTCCGTATTTGACCTTGATGATCTCGCCGTTCTCGAGCTGGCAGTCGAACTTCGACGTCGTCCCGGAGGTCGGCTTGGGCACGTACCGGCACGACACGTGGCCGTCGCGATCGATCAGTTCTTTCTCACCCGGCGCCACGGCCAAATCAAGCGTGGCGATCACGGGAGGGTCGGGGACGGACACCCGGGCGCGCGACAGAATCTCCTCGCGGGCGTGCCAGCGCGGCGTGGTGCGATCGACGTCACGCTCGGTGGCGCGCAGCACCGCGAACCGCACGAGCGGCACACAGAGAATCACCACGAGCGCCAGAAGCAGGGCTCTGCGCATACCTCCGTCGATCTGGTTGGGGGGGAACCCTGCGTCTAGGCTACAGGGCCGGCGGCCGTTTTTCCACTCTCCGGCCGCCGGGCACTACTTCCCGTAGATCGTGATCACGCCGAAGGTTGGAATCCTCGTGGTGACACCCTGTCCTGCGGTGATCGCGACGTCCGGCAGGTTGACGTCGTAGTCGCCGAGGGTGTTGTAGAAGATGCCGTACGTGCCCGCCGGCAGGCCGTTCACGGTGAACGATGCGTCGCTGGAGGACCTCACGACGACGACGTGCCGGCCGTTGGGGTTGACGAAGGCCAGCGGCTCGAATTGGCTGCTGCCCGACAGGGCGTCGATGCGCCGGGCGCCTGGCCGGACGTATTTCGTGTACTGCCGCAGGAACTTCGCGTTGGGGCTGGGCTGCGCGACGCCGTTCACCAGCACGGTCCAGTTGTACGGGCCGTGATAGGCGTCGGCGAAGGGCCCCTGTTGCCAGGTGGACGCCCGGCCGACCGCGAGATCCTGGTGCAGGACCGACGAGTTGTTGGCGGCGTCCCAGTACTCGAGCATCGACGTCCGCTTGCCGTGCTGCACCGCGCGCGCGGCCACCGCCTGCAGACTCGCCAGATCGCCCGAATACCGGTGGTAGCTGAACTCGGTCACCAGCGCCGCCGCGCCGGAGACGGACATGATCTGGTCGATGTACGACGGGGCCGCGCCGATACCCGATACGGACGGCGCGATGAACTCCGGCGCCGCGAACCCGGCGCCGCGAAGCTTCGCGGCCGTGGCGACGATCGCCTGTCCGATGGCCGCGCCGCTCCATCCCTGGACGTCGTTCGGCTCGTTGATGACGTCAATCCCATCAGGGACGAACCCATACCTCGACTGCATGTGCTGGAAGACGGCCAGCATGAACTCGGCGTACTCCGCCGGGTTTGCGTAGTGCTCGAACGACGATGCCCCGAAGTCCACGTACAGGAGCGAGATGTAGAACCGCTCGCCACGGGCTCGGACGCGGTCGCGCAAGGGCCGAATCATCCGATCGATCTGATAGTCGAGCAGGCCGAAGTGAAATCCAGAGGTGCTGATTGAGTTGGAGTCGCCGTTGTCGTTCTGAATCTCGTAGCGATGCTCGTTCAACACCTGCCTCGAGATGTCTCCACGCAGCCACTGTCCCTGCCAATCGGTGCGGTTCTCCGAACCAGACGGGATCTCCACGCGGGCGCGCGTGAGCCCCAGCTCGTTGACGGCGACGTCGAACAGCGCGGAGAGCTGCGCGTCGGAGAGCCCCTGGTAGTCCTCGACGGACTGCAGCACCGCGCCCTCCCACCCCGACATCGTTTGGTTCGTGATCGTCGCGTTGACGTTGATCTGGTTGCCGGAGGGCGGAGGCGTCGGGCCCGGGGGGGTCGGCGGCGGCTGGGGGGTGCCGGCGGGGCAGATCCCCCGCGCCGTTTCGATCGCGCGAAACGCGTTCGCCAGTCCGAAGCCGAACGTCGTATTCGGCACGCTTCCGCCGCGGGGGTCCGCGGTCGTGAGCAAGGCGTCCCGGACGGCCGTTCGCGCGGCCACGGTCTCAACCGAGCCTCCGCTCAACAGGCACGGCGCGGCATGGAGGACCAGCGCCGCGATGCCGGCCACGTGCGGCGCCGCCGCGGACGTACCGAAGAACGGACTCGGAAATCGTCCCGCGCCGGTGATCGCGACGCCGTCGATGGCCGAGACGTCCGGTTTCACGCGGCCGTCGAGCGTCGGGCCGAGGCTGCTGAAGAACTGGATCGTGGAGTGGTTGATGTCGTGGCACGACTCACTGGGCGCGTCGCTGCCCGCGAAGACCGCGGCGGCCGAGGGCGAGGCCGAACAGATCGCGCCCACGGAGATCGCCGATACCGGCGAGCCGCCCGAGTCGCTTTGCGCCAGCACGCTGCGTGTCGGCGTGTTGTAGTTGTGGCGCTCATGACGCCCCGTCACCAGGCGCCTCGGGCCGTCCACTGCACACTGCGGCTGGAACGCGAACATGTTCAGATTGCGGGGCGCCGCTTCGTCGTTGACGTTCTGCACGACGATGCGGAAGAAGCCGGCCTCGCCGCGGTTCAGGAAGTCGATCGCTTCGAGCGCGTCCTGTACGCCGCGCTGGACATCCGTGCTCCGCGCCACCACCTCGCCCGTGTCGTCGTCCACGAGGTAGAGGTCGTAGTTGTTGGCCGATTGGCCGGCCGGATCGTTCCACGTCATCACGACGACGACCTCGCCGTTGTTCGGGAGGGAAATCAGATCGTGGGGCCGATCGCCGAGGTTGAGAACGTCGGTCGTTTCGCCCGTCCGCTGGAACAGGTGCAGCCGCCCCGGCGCCGTGATGCCGTTGATCGATCGGCCATCCACGCCTGACGCGACGTACGGCCCGAAGTAGTGATCGTTGGCGGCGTTGCCAACCGAGGTCACGTAGGTGCGGATGCGATTGGCCGGGTTGTTCAGGGCGGCGGCAGTGTTGCGGGACACGGAGCTCTGGCCGTCGGCCGGCTCACCCAGGAATCCCAGGTCGTCGACGACCACGTCGTTGTCCGCGGCGAGCGCGTTGACCGCTTCGATGAACGACAGGCTCGTGTCGGCATTCCCGAACGACAACTGCGCGCCGGGCGCGAGGTCATGCACGATCTCGAGCAGCGCGCCGCCCTCGGCGCCGGCGCCCCGGAACGCGCAGGGTTGAAAAAACGAATGCCGATCCTCGAGATCCGCGTCCGATCGGAAGGATTGGGCGACGAGCCCGCCGGTGCTGCTCGTCAGCACGCCGTTCTCGCGGGTGCCGGTCGCCTCCGGCAGATCATCCGATCCAATCGGACCGCCGCTGACGCCATCGCAGGAGGTGCATTTCGTCGCGAAGACGCCGTTGATGCCGTCCGAGATCACGCCGACCCTGACACCGGTCCCGTCCACGCCGAACTGCGGCCGCGCCGTGTTGGCGCTGTGGATGGCGTCGCCTTCGCTCGCGACCGCACCTGCGTGCCGGATCGGGTACGACGGCAGCCGCACGAACCTCACGAACGGCAGGCCGGCGATGCGGCGGAGGCTCCGGACGGGCACCCGTGCCTGAACGCGTCGTTCACCGGCATTGGCGATCTCGACCGTCACGCCCGCCGCGGTGAGCTGCCCGATCGTCTGGGTCGTGACCTCTGAGAGGAGGATGTACACCTGAACGGTGTTGCCCCCGGCGAGGCGCAAACGGCGGGATCGCGCCGCGTCCTGCACGGAGCGCGGCATCGCGGTCATCGAAATCGGATTGCGCGGCTGGAATGGCGAGAGGCCGCCGGTGTCCTGCGGTACGGCGCGCGCCAGATCGTTCAGCACGGTGGCCAGCTTGGCGGGCACGGCTTGTCCGAGGAGCGCGGGTTGCTGCGCTCCGACGAGCGCGCCAAGGAGAATGGCCAGGCGAAGAAATTGCGACATCGATCACCGATATTAACCCCAACCCGAACGGGGCCGTGACTCGATCGATTGCCAATATGATGGCTGTCGTGAAGATGTCCAATTCAAGACACTTTCAACGCGCGCGAGTTACCGGATCTGTCACCGCACTGCTCGGTTTGCTTTTCTTGCCGACGGCGCCGCTTGTACGGGCCGCGCGAGCGACCGTGGCGGTCGATCTCTGGGCGAAGGGCCAGCCGGCGTTTGGCGTCTACGCCCCGCGCCCGTACACGATCGAAACAGCCGAGAAGCTGGCCGGTAATCCCCTCTACGACTTCATCTTCCTGAACCTCGAAGGCGGGTACGACGCGGCCGCGGTCAAAGCGATCGCGCAGGGACTGCGCGGTTCGCCTGCGGCCGGACGCAAGACGCTTCTCGTGAGGATTCCGTCCATCGATCGGGCCGGTGCGACCGACACGCGCTCACGAGTGCAGGAAGTCCTGTCGCTCGGCGGCGACGGGGTCGTTATCCCGCACGTGCGGAACGTGGCCGAGGCGAAGGAAGCGGTCGGGTTTTTCCGCGACGCGAAAGCGAACGTCTGGTCGCCTGCCAACCCGTCGGGCGAGACGATCGCGATGCTGATGATCGAAGATCCAGGCGCGCTCGCCCAGGCCAAGGCGATCGCCGACGTCGAGGGCTACAGCATCCTTGCCTGCGGGATCGGCAGCCTGCGCTCCGCGCTCGGCGGCGACGCCGGGGCGGCCGAGGCCGGCACGCAAGCCGTGCTCGCCGAGAGCAAGCGCGCGAAGCTCGTCAACATGCTGACGGCGAACGCCCAGGATGTGGAAAAGCGGTTGAAGGACGGATTCCTGGCCCTGCTCTTTTCGGGTCAGGCGGCCGATGACGGGATCAAGGTCGGACGGGCGGCGGTGAAGCGGTAGCCCGCCGCTATTCCTCCACTTCCGCTTCTTCAGGATCGATCTGCCAGTCCTGCTTGGCCTGCGGCCCGGCACGGATGTGCGCGATGTCGGGATCGCCGCCCGCACCCGAGTCAGGGCGGTCTCCCGCCTGCTGCGCGCGTGCGACACGGCGTGCGGCTTTCTCTTTCTGCTTCTCAGCGCGCGCCCGTTCGCGGGCCCGCTTCATGGCGGTTGGTCGTGATCGCACGGCAACCTCCTCCCAAGGAGACGATGGCGTGCCGGCCCGGAAGAGCCGGCACGTCTTTAGACAACTTTATACAACTTACCAGCGCGGTTCGGAACGTCGGCCGCCGCCCTCGCGACGTCCGCCACCTTCCCGGCGGCCGCCGCCGCCGCCGCCGAACCCGCCCGAACGCGGCATCTGCGGCCGCGCTTCGTTCACGGCCAGCGTTCGGCCGCCGAACTCCTTCTGGTTGAACTGATTGATGGCCGCTTCGGCCGCGGTGTCAGTGGCCATCTCGACGAACGCGAATCCGCGTGGCCGGCCCGTCGCCATGTCACGCATCACCCGGACCGACTCGACCGGGCCCGCCTGCGCGAACAGCGTCTCGAGTTCCTGATCGGTCGTCTGAAATGGGAGATTGCCAACATAGAGCTTTCGATTCATTGCGCTTCTACTCCTGCACTTGGGCGGGTGAAACCCGCTGTCCCGCTATCGGGACCTTCGGAAACCAGCCAAGGCGACCGCCGCCCGGGCTCGGCTGAGATACAGGAGGAGCGAGTCACTACGAGGCTCGATCGACGCTGAACACAGCTGAACGGTGGGTTGAGCTTCCACAGCCAGTATAACAACTTGCCAATTACCCAATTACCCGATTCACTTGGGTTCCCCTTCGCTCGTGAGCGCACTGCGCAATTCCTCGCGGGCTTTCTCCCATTCGGCCTTTCGCGTGCCGCTGAGCTTCGGATACTCAAGCTTCAGCTCGCCGAGACGCTCGGTGATGACTTCGGCAATCGCGCACCGGGCAAACCATTTGTGGTCGGCCGGGATGATGAACCAGGGCGCGTGCCGCGTGCTGGTGTGCCAGAACACATCCTCGTAGGCGCTCATGTACTTGTCCCAGTGCAGCCGTTCCCGAAAGTCGCCCGCCTGCAGCTTCCAGTATTTGTCGGGATCCTCCATACGGTCGCGGAGCCTGCGCCACTGTTCCCGCTTGGAGATGTGCAGGAAGAACTTGAGCACGATGATCCCGTTGTCGACGAGGTGATGCTCGAACCGGTTGATGGCGCGATAGCGGCGCGCGATGAGGTCCGGGCCGCGCAGCGCGTCCGGCAGGCGCTGCCGCTCGAGGACACGCGGGTGCACGCGCGTGACGATGACTTCCTCGTAGTGAGAGCGGTTATGGGCGGCAATCGTGCCGCGCGTGGGCAGCGCCTTCACCGCTCGCCAGAGGTAGTCGTGATTGAGCTCCTCCTCGGACGGCACGCCGAAGCTCACCACCCGGCAGCCGCGCGGGTTGACGGCCGACAGCACGTGCTTGATCGCGCCGTCCTTGCCCGCCGCGTCCATCGCCTGGAAGATCAGCAACAGGCCCCAGGTGCTGTGCGCGAACATCCGCTCCTGGATTTCGGCCAGCCGGACGGTCGCGGCGGCGAGCCGCGCCTCCGCCTCGGTCTTCCCTTTCACGCCCGCCGAGTCGCGCGGGTTGACCGTCTTGAGCGACACCCGGCTTTTCGGCTTGACTCTGAGCCTGTCAAAGAATTCCATCGGCGCGGAACAATAGCAGCAATCGGGTAATTGAGTAATTGGTAATTGAGTAATTGGAAAGGCGCCCATCGACCGATAATCGAACCCTCAATTACCCAATTACCAATTGCTCAATTACCCGATGTCATTTGTCTCTGCCCTCAAGACGCTGCTCGGCCCGCGGGCCAACGACAGCGCCGCCGTGCGCGAACACCACAGCCACGGCGAGTCCTACCACACGCCCGCCGAGCCGGATATCGTGTGCTATCCGCGGACGACTGACGAAGTCGCCGAGATCGTTCGCATCAGTCATCGCTATCAGGTCCCGATCATCCCGTTCGGCGCCGGGACGTCGCTCGAAGGCCACGTGCACGCCGTGAAAGGCGGCATCACGATCGATCTCCGCGAGCTCAATCGCGTATTGCGCATCGGCTCCGAGGACCTGGATGCGACGGTTGAAGCGGGCGTCACGAGACTGCAGCTCGGCAAGGCCCTCCGGAACACGGGCCTGATGTTCCCGATCGATCCGGGCGCGGACGCCACGATTGGCGGCATGGCCGCCACCCGCGCCTCCGGCACGACCGCCGTCCGCTACGGCACCATGCGAGACAACGTGCTCGGGCTGACCGTGGTCCTGGCCGGCGGCGAAATCATTCGCACCGGCACGCGCGCGCGCAAGTCGTCGGCCGGCTACGACCTCACCCGGTTGTTCGTCGGATCGGAAGGCACGCTCGGCGTGATCACGGACGTCACGCTCCGGCTGCATCCGATCCCAGAGGCCGTCTCGGCGGCCGTGTGTGCCTTCGAGTCGATCCAGGACGCCGTCGATACCGTGATTGCGACCATTCAGTCGGGCGTGCCCGTCGCGCGGATCGAGCTGGTTGACGAAGTTCAGATGGACGCGATCAATCGCTTCTCGAGAACGACGTACGCGTGCGCGCCGACACTCTTCTTCGAATTCCACAGCGACAGCGACGCGCACGTCGCCGAGCAGGCGGCCACGGTGGAGACGCTGGCGGCAGGTCGCGGCGGCCACGGGTTCGTCTGGGCCACCCGTCTCGAGGACCGCGAGCAGCTCTGGAAAGCCCGGCACGATGCGCTATACGCCGCCCTGGCGCTGCGACCGGGCTCGCGCGCCTGGACGACGGACGTCTGCGTGCCGATCTCGCGCCTTGCCGAATGCGTCGCCGAGACCAAGCGCGACAACGCGAACGCCGCGTTCCCGATTTGTCTGGTCGGACATGCCGGCGACGGCAACTTTCATCTCGTCTACGTCCTCGATCCTTCGAGCGTGACCGAGCTCGAGACGGCCCGCGTCCTCAACGAGCGGCTCGTCGAGCGCGCGCTCGCCATGGACGGCACCTGCACCGGCGAACACGGCGTCGGCTACGGCAAGATGAAGTTTCTCGAAGCCGAGCACGGACCGGGTCTGGACGTGATGCGGGCGATCAAGCGGGCGCTCGATCCAGAGAATCGAATGAATCCTGGGAAAGTGGTCGCTGTCTGAAGATTCGTCTGGCTGTCGGTACGACGGGTACGGCGGGTCCGAGGAACCTGAATTCCCCTAACTTTGTTTTTGGCCCGGTCGCGACCAATGCAGCACGAAGCGGCGCGTTTTTTGACAAGAAAGCAAAAGAAGAAGACGGGGATCAGGTTCCAGGGACCCGCCGTACCCGTCGTACCGGCGGCCGTGTTGTTTGAGCCAGGTCCCCATAACCCGCCGGTCCGCGGTCTCATCCCTACCTCTGGATCGCTGACCCAGAAAAACTCTCCCTTCGTCCCCGGTCCGTGATATTTATCGCGGCTCAGGGAACCCCACAACCGAAACGAACGGAGGGCCAATGCGGGAGGCATTTCGTACCGTGGCGTCTCTGCTGCTTTCCACGATCGTCATGGCGATCGGCACGGCAGGCAGCGTCCAGGCACAAACCTTTCAGGGTGGCTTGCGAGGCACCGTCAGGGACGGTCAAGGCGTCGTTCCGGCGGCGACCGTCATTCTGGTCAACCAGGAGACCAAGGTCTCCCGCGAGACGGTGAGCAACGCCGCCGGCGAGTATTCCTTCCCGGCCGTCGCGCCGGGCACCTACACCATTCGCGCCAACATCACCGGCTTCAAGACGTTCGAGCTCAAGGACGTCCGGATCGGCACGCAGCAGTTCGTCAACCTGGACGTGGCGCTCGAGGTCGGCACCATCACCGAGACGATCACCGTCACCGGCCAGTCTCCCCTGATCGAAACCGGCACGGCTTCGACGGGTGAGACGCTCGAAAAGAAGACACTCGAATCACTTCCCACCATCGGCCGCAACGTCTTCCTGATGGCGAACATGGTGCCGACGATGGTGACGAGCGGCGACACGCACTGGAACCGCATGCAGGATCAGACGGGCGCGTCGCTCATCTCGCTCGGCGGCGGCGGCGTGCGTCAGAACAACTACCTGCTCGACGGCTTCCCGGTCACCGACATCCAGAACCGATCCGCGACGAACCCGAGCATTGAATCGGTCGAAGAGGTCAAGGTGCAGGTGCACACCTACGACGCGGAAATGGGGCGCACGGGCGGCGGCGTCTTCAACGTCACGGCCAGGTCCGGCACCAACGCCTATCGCGGGTCCGGCTACGTTCAGATTCGACCGAATGCGCTGATCAAGGAGAACTTCTTCCTGAAGCAGCAAGAAGCGCAGTTGGGCCCGAAGAAGGACCCGGTCACGGGCCAGCCGCTTGGCAAGCCGGATGAGTACTGGCACAACGGCGGCGGCGGCTTCGGCGGACCGATCGTGAAGAACAAGACCTTCTTCTGGTTTGCCATCGAGGGGTATCGCGACGGGCTGGCCCAGAACGGCAGCCTCCGGTTTCCGACGCTGGCCGAACGCAACGGCGACTTCTCCGCGACCACCGACGCGCAGGGCCGTCCGATCCGGATTTTCGATCCGCTCACGACGCGGCTGGTCAACGGCGTGCAGACGCGCGATCAGATCTCCTGCAACGGCCGGCTGAACGTCATCTGTCCGGAACGGATGAATCCGGTCGGCCGCAACACCGTCGGCTATCTGCCGATCCCGGACTTCGACGTGTCCAACGGCGCCTCGAACTACTTCAAGGGCGACGTCGTGAAGGATCAGGCGCTGCAGACGACCGTCAAGCTCGACCATCAGTTCAGCGGCAACGCCTCGCTGAGCGGCTTCTACCTGCGGCAGGAAACGCACGAGCCGAACACGAACTTCTTCGTCGAGAACAAGTTCGCCGCGCCCAGCTACCAGCTCGATCGCTGGGTGAATGCCGTCACCATCAACAACACCTACGTGATCAACTCCAGCATGGTCACGACCATGCGTTTCGGCTGGAACGCATTCGACGACGACAATCGGCTGCCGTTCCCGTTCGATGCGCACACGCTCGGGTTCAACCCCACCTTTGCGGACGCCATCCCCGTGCAGAAATTCCCCGCGTACACGTTCACCGGCTACAACGGCACGGGCTTCACCGGCCAGCAGGATCGGCGCTACTACTCGTACGGGTTCAACGGCACGCTGACGAAGCTTTACTCGGCGCACAGCTTCAAAATGGGCGCCGACTACCGGCAGTTGGGCGTGGATGCGCTGACCTATGGCCAGTCGGCGGGCGACTTCACGTTCAACGGCACCTTCACGCAGGGCCCGAACGCGCTCTCGCCGTCGGCGGCAACCGGCAACTCGATTGCGGACCTGCTGCTCGGCTATCCGTCGAGCGGCACGATGGCCCTGCCGACGCCGATTCACGCGTTCACGCGCTACTACAGCGCGTTCATCCAGGACGACTGGCGCCCCAGCGGCCGGCTGACGATCAACTTCGGGCTCCGTCTCGAGCATGAAGGCGGGCTGGTTGAGGAGAACGACCACTTCACGGTGGGCTTCGATTACGACACCATCAGTCCGCTCAACAGCAAGGTCACGCTGCCGGTCGATCCGTTGACCGGCCAGCGCCCCCAGGTCAAGGGCGGCTTGATCTTCGCGGGCGTCAACGGCGCGCCGCGGCACCAGGGCAATCCGCCCGCGGTCAAAGTCTCGCCACGTGGCGGTGTCGTGTTCAGCGTGAACCCCAAGACGGTCGTGCGCGGGGGGTACGGCATCTTCTACGGGCCATGGAACTATCCGGCGCCCGGGACGACCGGCTACGCGCAGTACGGCTACACGGGCAGCACGACGCTGTCCCAGAACACGCTGGTGCCGATCACGTCGATCGACAATCCGTTCCCCGGCGGGCTCCAGCAGCCGACGGAGAATAGGCTCGGTCTCCTGACCGGGACGGGCGGCAACATCGGGTTCATCGATCCCGACAAGGGCGCGCCGCGCGTTCAGCAGTACTCGTTCGACGTGCAGCGCGAGCTCCCGGGCGGCATGAGCGTGACGATTGGTTACGTCGGCTCACGCGGGAGCAACCTCGGCTGGGGCGGCACGAGCAATACGAGCATCAACATCAACCAACTGGACCCGAAGTACTTCGCGCTCGGCACGCAGCTGACACAGGCCGTTCCGAATCCGTTCTTCGGCATTCCCGAAGCCGGGTCGTTCGCGAACCAGTCGACGATCCAGCGCGGGCAGCTGCTGCGGCCGTTTCCGCAGTTCGGCAACATCAGCATGACGCAGTCGACCGGCGCGAAGTCGCTGTATCACGCAGCGGTGTTCACGGTCCGGAAACGCTCGACGGACTGGTGGGGCGGATCGGTGACGTACACGTTCAGCCGTCTCGAAGACAACCAGTTCGGCCAGGACAACTACTACTCGAGCGCGCCGGGCGTGCTCGACAACTACACGGTCATTCCGGGCTCGGCTCAGTTCAATCCGGATTCGCTGTACGGCCTGAGCCTCCTGGACTCGCCGCACAAGCTGGTCGTCTCGCCCATCGTCCAGCTGCCGTTCGGGAGCGGCCGGCGCTACTTCGACCAGGAGGGGATGCTCGACTACCTGATCGGCGGATGGACGGTGTCGTTCGTCGGCTCAATCCAGAGCGGCTTCCCCCTCGGTGTGTCGCAGAACAACAACAACACCGGACTCTTCGGCGCGAATCAGCGGCCCAACGTCAAACCAGGCGTCGCGTTTCTGATGCCTGGCGACATCACCGAACGGCTCAAAGAGGACGTCGTCAACAACAACAAGTACCTGAATCCGGACGCGTTCGAGCTGGCGCCGGCACAGACGTTCGGCAACGCGCCACGAATCCTGCCCGGCGTGCGCGGCCCCGGACGCGCCAGCCTGGACATGGCGTTGAGCAAGGACATTCGGACGAACCGCAACAGCAAGCTGGTCGTGCGCGTCGAAGTGATCAACATGACCAACACGCCGTATTACGCCGGGTTTGCCAGCCTGGCGTTCGGCAACGCGCAGTTCAGCCAGGTCACGACGCAGGCCAACTACTCCAGGCTGACGCAAATCACGCTGCGATATGTCTGGTAAGAACTTCTCCGGCGGCGCCGGCTGACGCTGGCGCCGCCGCGCGTCGCGCACCGAAGAAGCTAGCACCTGAAGAAACTGCCCTACGCGTCGTCCCGCGAAGCCTATCTCTTATACAGTCCGATCATTGCCGCCTTGCCGCGCACGTGACCCATCATCGCCGCGCGTACGGCCGCGCGGACGTCGGCTGGCGCCGCGTCCGTCGCCGGGATGGTGGTGATCATCGTGTCGAGCGCGTAGAGCTCGAAGACGTAGTGGTGGGCGGGACCGGTCGCGGGCGCCGCGGGACCGCGGTAGTACGGACCGCTCTGGCTGATCTGTCGCATGCCATCGGGTTGCTGCGGTCCCTGCGGCACACCTTCCGGAAGCCCCGTGGCGGTCGGCGGGATGTTCCACACCAGCCAGTGCAGGACGTCGTTCGTATCGCGCAGCGGCGCGGCGTAGTCGTTGGCCGGGTTAGTCATTGCGTCGAGGTCGTGCACGATCAGCACGAAGCTCGCCGTGCCCTCGGGTGCGCCGCTCCACGAGAGCGGCGGCGACACTTCTTCACCCCCCTGCGAGTACTTCGCGGGAATCGGCCCGCCGTCGGGCCACCCGGCCGTCGTGAGCGTCATCACCTGGACGGCGCCGCGGCCGCGGCCGCCGCCGCGTTGGCCCGCCGGCGGCTGTGCTGGCGGTGTGCCCGGCTGCTGCGCCGTCGTCGGATTGGTCGGCGGCGGAGGTGGGGGCGGAACCTGCGCGGCGAGGCCGGCAAGAGGCCCGAGCAGCGCGAACGTGAGAAGAGTCCGTGTCATCAAGACCTCAATCTTTCATGCTCGCTGATTGCCCCATTGTTCAATGCTCGCGGGGCCCCACCCCCGCTCGCTCGCGCTCCGGCGCTCGCAGACTCGCTATCCTCGCGCGGGCCGCAGGCGCTGCCCCATTGCCCCATTGCCTCATTCACTTGAACGTCGCCGGCTGCTTCTTCCGCCACGCGTCGTAGCGCGCGCGGAGCGTCTTCACCGGATTCAGATTCTCACCTGCACGAATGACGCCGGCGCCGCGGTCCGCGTCGGGCTGCGAGGGCTGCGCGACCGTCAAGTACATCGTGTACTTGCCGTTGTTGTGCGAGTCGCCGTTCGTGTCCTTCGGCTCGGCCATCAGGATGTACGCCACGTGCGACGTCTTGCCGTCGCAGACGATGGCCGGCTTCGATCCGTCGGCCGGCAGCTGCGGACATGTGCAGCGGCTGTCGCCGCCGGACGCGTCGGCGGCTTCCATCGCGGCCATCACGCGATCGGTGATCGCGCCGTTGGTCGCGAGGAAGGCTTTCACGGCGTTCGGCACGACCTGACCCGGCCGAAGGATGTTGCCCTGAATCGAGTAGTAGATTTCCGTGCCCGGCACCTGTCCCTGGATGTCCTGCGAGACGTAGCCGTTTGAGAGTCCCGAATGCCCGGCGCTTCGGCCCTGCAGGTCGAGGACGCCGAACTGGCGCGACTGGAACGCGGGATCCTCGCTCAAGAGCTCGATGATCCTTTTGGGATCGGTGCCTTTCTGCAGCTCGGCGAACACGAGCATCTGGTTCTTGTGCGTGTTGTCGACACCGGCCTGACAGGCGGCGACGCCCTTGCCCGGCACGATGACGGCCTGCACGCCCATCAGGAACGCATCGTCCCGATTGACGCAGGTGGCCGACGCGATCACGACGCGGCCCGTGCTCTTGTCGACGGCGATCACCGACCAGGTGGCCGACGCGGTCGAGGGCACGAGCAGGCTCAGCGCGAAGAGAACAGCCAGTTTTCGCATGGGCGGATTATACGGGCGGCCCGCTCGCATCGGTAAAGAAAGACCTCGGGTTTCGTTTTACAACAACCGTAAAACGAAACCCGAGGTCACAGCACCAGCCGGGCCAGCCCGAGGAACAGCAGAAACCCCATTCCGTCGGTGATGAACGTCAGCATCACGCTGGAGCCGTACGCCGGATCGCGGCCGATCCGGTGCAGGAGCAGCGGCACCATCACACCTGCGAGTGCGGCGACCAGCAGGTTCAGGATGACCGCGGCCATCATCACGAGTCCAAGCGCGACGTTGTGGTACACCGCGATCGCGAGCACACCGAGCACCGCGCCCCAGAGCGCGCCGTTCACGATGCTGACCGTGACTTCCTTCCGCGCGAGTCGGAGCCGGCTGCCGTGGAGCTGGTCGAGAGCCAGCGCGCGCGCCACCAGCGCCACCGTCTGGTTCCCGGTGTTGCCGCCAAGGCTGGCGACGATGGGCATCAGCGCCGCGAGCGCGACCACTCGTGAAATCGTGCCTTCGAACAGGCCGATGACGCGCGACGCGACGAACGCGGTGATGAGATTCAGAAACAGCCAGGGCCATCGGTTCCGGAAGGATTCGGCCACGGGCGCGAACAGATCCTCCGCCCCGCGAAGGCCCGCGCGCGAGAGCGCTTCCTGATCGGATAACACGTGCACGTAGTCGAGGACCGCGTCGATCGTCACGCGCCCGACGAGTTTGCCGAGGTCGTCGACCACGGGGGCCGAGACGAGGTCGTAGCGCTCGAAGGCCTTGGCGGCGTGCGACGCAGGTTCGTCGGGCGTGAACGCGGCGATGTCGACCAGCATCACGTCGCCGAGACGCGTCCCGGGTTCTGTCCGGAGCAGCAGATGGAACGGCATGCTCCCGCGCAGCACGTTGCGGGCGTCCACGACGAAGAGGCGGTCGGTCTGGTCGGGCAGCTCGGCGTGCGCGCGCAACGCCTCGATGGCGTCGCCGATGCTCTGGTCCTCGCGGACCGAGATGACGTCGGGCGACATCAGCCGGCCCACCGAATCCTCCGCATACCCGCGTGTGTCGGCGACCCACGATCGATCGCGCGCCTGCAGCCGTTCGGACAAGGCGGCCAGAACGTCCTCGGGGATGGATTCCGACAGATACGACAGATCGTCGGCGTCGAGCTCCGCGAGGGCATCGATCAGCTCCTGACGCTCTAGGGCGCCGACGATCCACTCGCGGAGGTCTGTGCTCACTTCGACGAGCGTCAGCCCCGCGTCCCGGCGCGGCAGCTGCCGCCAGACGATCAGCCGGTCCTCGGGCGGGAGCGATTCCAGAATGGCCGCGAGGTCGGCCGGATGCAGGCCCCGGACGTGTTTCTGGAGGACGGCGAGGTTTTCGCGGCGCTGCATCTGCTCGAGCAGGTCGCGCTTCGACGTCTGCTGCCGGACCGCGAATGTTTCGAGGACCCGATGCCGGTCAAGCAGCCTGCGGATTTCCTCGGTCCGTGCCTGGACGTGAGCGGCTGAGCGAACGACGGTCATGCGCAGACGATAGCGCCCGTCGTTTACCTCCGTGTTTCAGGACCCACGGACGTGCCTCGCACGCGATCACTCCCTCCAGCGAACTCTGGGCGCGGAAACCCGGTCTAATCCGCTATGTTCGACACCCTTTTCAGAGACCTGAAGCAGTCCGTCCGGATGTTCGTTCAGAATCCGGCCTTTACGTTGGCCGCGCTCGCGGCGCTGACCCTCGGCATCGGCGCAAACACGGCGATCTTTTCGGTCGTGAACACGGTGCTGCTGCGCCCGGCGGCTTTCCCGGATCCGGACAGGGTCGTCATCTTCATGAATACGTCGCCGGAGGGAGGGATGTCCCCGGCAGCGTCGCCCGCCAAGTTTCAGCACTACCGGCAGCAGTCGTCGGTCGTGCAGGACGTCACGGCCTTCAACACCGGGGTCGTCAACTACACCGGCGGTGAATTCCCGGAACAGCTTCGGTCGGCGCGGGTCTCGTCCGACTTCTTCCGCCTGTTCGGCGCCTCGATCGCGCAGGGCCGGAGCTTCGCGCCGGAAGAAGATCTGCCGCGGGGGCCGACGGTCGTCGTGCTGAGTCACGGCCTGTGGACGAGCCGGTTCGGATCGGATCCGCGTGTCATCGGCCGGTCCATGTCGCTCAGCAGCGAGCCGTACGAGATCGTCGGCGTGCTCGGCGAGTTCGACTTTCGCGACTTCGGACCGGAGCCGCAGGTCTGGATTCCCTTCCAGCTCGACCCGAACTCGTCCGACCAGGGGCACTACTTTCAGACCGCCGGCCGCGTGAAGCCCGGCGTCACGGTCGATCAAGCGAAGGCGCGGCTGGCGGCTTCCGCGAACGACTTTCGCGCGAAGGACCCGAGCGGCATCGGCATCGGCCCGCGGAACGGGTTTACCGTGCAGCCGGTCCGCGAGGCGCTCGCCCGGAACGTCCGCACGACGCTTCTCGTGCTGGCCGGTGCCGTGAGCTTCGTGCTCCTCATTGCCTGCGCGAATGTCGCGAACCTGCTGCTCGTGCGCGCGGCCGGCCGCAGACGTGAGGTCGCGATTCGCGCGGCCATCGGCGGAACGCGCGGCCGGATCATCCGTCAGTTGCTGACCGAAAGCGTCTTGCTGTCGGTGGTCGGCGGTGTGCTCGGCCTGGGACTCGGATGGCTCGGCATCCGTGCGCTGCTCGGTATCAACACGGCCGGTCTGCCGCGCGTCGGCGACGCCGGCGCGTTCGTCAGCGTGGACTGGCGCGTGCTCCTGTTCACCATGGCTGTCTCGGTCGGCACCGGCATCGTGTTCGGCCTCATCCCCGCGCTGCACAGCTCGAAGATCGACCTCGCCTCGACCCTCAAGGACGCAGGCGGACGGTCGGGCACCGGCTCGCGGCAAAACCGGACGCGCGCCGTGCTGGTGGTCGCCGAAGTGGCGCTCGCGCTCGTCCTCCTGATCGGCTCCGCGCTTCTGATCCGGACGTCCGTCGCGCTCACGCGTGTCGATCCCGGGTTCGATGCGACGAACGTGTTGACGATGCGGATGTCGCTCACGGGGAAGGAATTCGAACGGGCCGAAGCCGTCGAGCAGCTCGTGCGCACCGGCGTCGATCGGCTTCGGGCGATGCCCGGCGTCGTGAACGCGAGCGCCACGTGCTGCGTGCCGCTCCAGGGCGGCTACGGGCTCGGATTCATCATCGTCGGACGGCCGCTCGAGAACGAACCCGCGCACGGCGGCGGCGGCTGGACGACGGTCTCGCCCGGCTATTTCGAGGTCTTCAAGATCCCGGTCAAGCGGGGCCGGACGTTCACGGACCGCGACAACAGCGGCGCGCCGCCTGTCGTGATCATCAACGAGACGATGGCGCGGCAGTTCTGGCCGAAACAGGATCCGCTGAACGATCGCCTGATTATCGGCCGGGGTGTCATGCGCGAGTTCGCGACCGAGGGCGAACGGCAGATCATCGGGGTGGTCGCCGACACGCGCGACGGCGGGCTGCGCGGCGATCCGCAACCGCAGATGTTCATTCCGCAGGCGCAAGTGCCCGACCCGGCCAACGCGCTCAACGTCCGGCTGACGCCGATGGGATGGGTGGTGCGGACGCAGACCAATCCGCAGGGAATGAGCCAGGCCATTCAGGAACAACTGCGTCAGGCCACTGGTCTCCCGGTGGCCAACGTCCGCTCGATGGAGGAAGTTGTTTCACGGGCCACGTCACGCGAGCAGTTCAACATGTGGCTGATGACGATCTTCGGAGGCTGCGCGCTCCTGCTCGCCGCCATTGGCATCTACGGACTGATGGCGTACTCCGTGCAGCAGCGCACGCAGGAAATCGGGATCCGGCTGGCGCTCGGCGCCCACGGCCGCCAACTCGAGAAGATGGTCGTCTTTCAAGGACTTCGCCTCACGGCGATCGGCATCGTCCTGGGTCTCGCGGCCTCGCTCGCGCTCGTCCGCGTGATCGAGACGTTGCTCTTTGGCATCACCGCCCGCGATCCGCTCGTCTTTGCCGGGGCCCCTGTGCTCCTGACCGTCGTCGCGATCCTCGCCGTCTGGCTTCCCGCCCGACGCGCGGGCAAGATCGATCCCGTCATCGCCCTGCAACGTTAAACCCCTAGTGAAAAGCAGTGAAGTACGGCGCTGACGATGGAGGTACGGAGCTGACGCCGAAGTACGACACTGCCGATAGTCGTACGCTCACTTCGCAGTCGTAAATACCCCTCAGAGTCGCTCGCCAGACCCCACGATATATGAGAGCAACGGGAAGGTACGGCTGAAGCCCTTCACTGCGTACTTGAACGTTTTGAAATCCCGTTACTTCAGGATTTCTGAGTCAGTACTTCACCGTTTTTGACAGCGTACTTCGCGTTCTCTGGAGTATGTTTGGGATCACAGGGGGTCAACATGTCTGGTCTCAGCGTGACCGTGTCCGCTTTACTCGTGTTCTGTCTGTCGATGCCGCAGGCGACGCCACCACCCCAGACGGCGCCGCCGCCCAAACCACAAACGCCTCCGCCGGCCACGCAACCACCCCCCGCGAAGCCGCCGGCACCTCCGGCGTCATCGGCCAGCACGCGCAAGCCGGCCGTCCTCGAACTTTCGGTCACGACGATGGTTGGGATGACGATTCCGGGTGCGTCGGCCCGTTGCGAGGGTCCGACGACGCGCATGGGTACGACCGGTCCTGATGGCCGCGTCATGTTCGAGAACCTGACGCCCGCAACGTACCGCTGCCGCGTCGAACGCGAGTCGTTCGTGACGCTCGAGAAAGAAATTGTCGTGTTTGCCGGCAGCCGGGTACCCGCGCAGGCAGTCCTTTCAGCGGCGGCCACCACGGCGGCGCCTCCGCCCGCGTCGCCGCCACCAACATCGCCGGCGCCAGCCTCCCCCGTTCTGAAACCCGGCGATCCGAAGATCCTGTCGCTCACCGACATCGCCGAACAACTCTTGAACGAGAAGGATCCCGTCGCCGAGCGCGCGCTCGGCTGCTCCGGTGCGACCGCGAGCCGCCTCATCCGCGTTCGCGATTCCATCGCCGCGCACACCCACGCTGACGCCGATGAGCTCATCTACATCGTCGCCGGCGAGGCGACGATCAAGCTCGGAGAGAAGGAACAGAACATCTCTCCGGGCTGGTTCAGCATTGTCCCTCGCGGGATGTCGCACACGATTACACGGCGGGCGCGCAACCCGATTCTGATTCTCTCGTCCGTTTCCGGGCCTGCCTGCCAGTAGCCGGGCCGAGGTCCGGGGGGCCTGTCGAATTTCCGCACCCTCCAGCGACTATCTGGTGAACGTCACCATGGGAGGAACTGATGCGTTATCTCTGCCTGATCTATGACGACGAGAGCAAGTGGGGCACCATGCCCAAAACGGAAGCCGACGCGATGATGGGCGAGTACTTCGCGTTCACCGAAGGCATCAAGAAAAGCGGCAACCACCTGGGTGGCGAGGCGCTTCAGCCGACCCCGTCGGCGACGACCGTCCGCGTCCGGCAGGGCAAGATCTCGTCCACGGACGGCCCGTTCGCGGAAACCAAGGAACAGCTGGGCGGCTACTACCTGATCAACGCCCGCGATCTGAACGAAGCCATCCAGATCGCGTCGCGGATTCCGTCCGCGCGCACGGGTGCCATCGAAGTCCGGCCGATCATGGAGTTCAACTAAAAGGCATGAAGGGAATGAAGGACGTGAAGGAGAACGCTTGTCTTCATGACTTTCATCTCCCTTCATGAACATCTGTGAACGGATCGATGCCCTCTATCGATCCGACTCCCGTCGTGTCCTCGCCACCCTTATCCGTCTGCTCGGCGACTTCGATCGCGCCGAGGAGGCGATGCATGACGCGTTTACGACGGCGCTCGACCGGTGGCCGGCAGATGGGGTCCCCGATCATCCAGTCGCCTGGCTCATTTCGACCGGCCGCTTCAAGGCTATCGATCGACTCAGGCGGGGCGCGCGGTTCCACGCCGCGCTCGCGTCGATCGCCGAACAGATCGAGTCGACCGTGCCGCCGCCTGCCGATCCCGTCGACGACGTCGTCGACGACGACAGGCTGCGGCTGATTTTCACGTGCTGTCACCCGGCCCTGACGCCGGACGCCCGCATCGCGCTGACGCTTCGCGAAGTGTGCGGGCTCGAGACCGAGGAAATTGCGCGCGCCTTCCTGACGTCCGCGCCGACGCTCGCGCAGCGGATTGTCCGGGCCAAGGGCAAGATCCGGGACGCCAGGATTCCCTACCAGGTGCCGTCGCGCGCCGAGCTGCCGGACCGGCTCGACGCCGTCCTGCACGTCATCTATCTCGTCTTCAATGAAGGCTACACGGCGACGTCCGGCGACTCGCTCATCCGCACCGACTTGTCCGTGGAGGCGATCCGGCTCGGGCGATTGCTGATGGATCTGCTTCCGGAGCCCGAGGTGAGGGGCCTCGTCGCGCTGATGCTGCTGCACGACGCGCGCCGCGCGGCCAGAACGTCGCGGGACGGCGAGCTGGTCCTGCTCGACGAACAGGATCGAGGCCTGTGGAATCGCGATCAGATCGACGAAGGACGGGCGCTCGTCGAGCGGGCGCTGGCGTCGCGCCGGTTCGGGCCGTACACCCTCCAGGCCGCCATCGCGGCGGTCCACGCCGAAGCGCCCGACGCCGCGGCGACGGACTGGCCGCAGATTGTCGGGCTCTACGACGTCCTCTTGCGCGTGGAGCCCTCGTCAGTCGTGGCGCTCAATCGTGCCGCGGCGATTGCAATGCGTGACGGCGCCGAGGCCGGACTCGCGCTCATCGATGCGCTTCTTGAAAAAGGTGAGCTCGCGGACTATCCGCTGGCGCATTCGGCACGCGCCGAATTGTGCCGCCGCCTCGGCCGGACCTCCGACGCGCTCGCCGCGTACGCACGCGCGCTCGCACTGACGAATCAGTCGCCGCAACGCCGATTTCTCGAACGACGCATCGGAGAGCTCACGGGACCGTTTTCCAGTTCAGCGTAGCGTGTTCCTGCGCCCTCCCGCTCGCTGCTTGCCGCAAGGCAGCGTGATCGGGCCTGCCTCGCGGCGCTCGCAAAGGTCGGGCGCAGGAACACGCTACGCTGAACTGGAAAACGCTGTCGCACGCCCGCGGTGTAAAGCGGTCACGCGTCGCATGGCGACGCGACGAGGCCGTGACGTCCTCGTCGGAGGTCACGCCCGGGACCTCAGTCCGAATTCCCCTGAAAATCCATCAGGAATAATCAAGATCCAATCTGGCATTCCGCTTGCTCAGATCACGCGTTGAACTCATCGAGGTGTGATCATGAGACGACTGCTTCGTCCGACGGCGATGGCGTTCGCGTTGCTGGCGGCGCCCGGGCTCGCGTTCGCGCAGCACCTCCAGGTGCAGGGCTTCGGCGGCGTGACCGTGCGCGGTCTCGGCACCGCCCCCACAGTTGGCGGCAACATCGCGGTGCCGCTGGGCAGCCACGTGCAGGTGATCGCCGAAGGCGGGCGGATGGGCGACATCATGTCGCCGACGCTCGCGACGCTGCTCGACTTCGCACCGGTGGATCTCCGCCTGCGCGCGGACTACGGCGAGGGCGGCGTCCGGATTCTCGGCTCCTCGCACAACGCCGTGCGGCCGTACGCCGAAGCGACCGCGGGCCTCGCCCGCCTGCGCACCGACTTCTCCGGCGCGGGATTGCGGCCCGATGCGATCAGCAACGCCGCTCTGCAGTTCCTCGACAGTACGCGGCCGATGTTTGGGGTCGGAACGGGTGTGATGATCCAGGGCGGACCGGTGGTCGTCGATCTTGGCTACCGGTTCAGCAAGATCTCCGCCGGGAATGCGGTCCAATCGGCGCTCGCGGGCGGAGACTTCGGGGTCCACCAGTTCAGGTTTGGATTGGGATTCAGGTTCTAAAAGGTCTGAAGGCCCAAAGGCTCAGGCTCAGAGGCTCAGAGGCCAGGCCAAGTGCAAACGTTCTCCGGGATGAGCGCTTTTGCTCATTGAAAGCCTCCGGGCCCTGGGCCCCGATGCTTTGAGCCCGAGCCCTCCCAGCCGCCATGCGGCCGGATAGGGTTATCAGCCCGATGCAACAACAAGGTAACGGGCGGACGCCGTTACTCAATTCCCGAATTGCCAATTACCCAATTACCGATTACTCAATTACCCGATGTTATTTTGACCCGATCAGATACACCGCGGCGATTCGCGCGGTGATGCCCGGGAAGTTGAATCCGCCGGACACTTTCACTTTGACGCCCGGCGCAATGGCCACTGAACCCTCAGCCTCGACCTTGATGAGCGGATAGACCGGCCACAACGTGTCCTTCGCGGGACCCACGAACGTGTCATGGAACCCCGGCGCCGGCGGCGGTGCCGTGAGCTCATGCGTCTCTTCGATGTTGCCTTCGACGAATCCGGCGCCCGCGCTGATGTTCATGCCGACCTGTACGCGATTGGCGAACGTGACGAACGGCTTGGACCAGTGATACTCGACGCCCCTGAGATACACCTGGCGGAACACGAGCGTCCGCGTGCTGGTGAAGCACCCGAACGCGGGCTCGCAATCCGTGCTGGTCTCGGAGAACGTCGAGCCATCCTTGAACGGCTTGCGGACGAAGCTCACGCCCCAGTCGCCGCCGCGCATGCTGCCCCGCGCGAACCCGATTGTGAACTCCGTGCCTTCGATCGTGCCCTCTTCCTCGATGAACACATCGCGGAACCGGTCCATGGCTTCCCACTTCGGGGTAAACGAGACACTGACGCCCCAGTGTTTGGAATCGGAAAGCTGGGCGAACGCGGAGACCGGCACGAGGGTCATCATCAGAACCGCGGCGAAAAGAACTGGTACGAATGAGAACAGGGAACGCGACGAACGTGGGCGTGGGGAGCACGCGACCATCAGGGACCTCCAGTGAATGCAATCAGATATGAAAATAGCGGCGCGCACGGCAATCGTGCGGCCGCTAAGATGCATAAGGGTGCAAGTTCGCGGGCATCCTGTCAACTTGACGGACGCCGCGTACATTTTTCGGGCTAACGTTTCTGTGGTTTGCTTTTTGCCTTCTGCCTTTTGGCCTTCGGCCTCCTAGCGCTTCTCACCGTACGCGACCCGCCAGACGCGATTGCCTCCATCGTCCGACACGAGCAGCGACCCGTCGGGTAGTTGCAGCAACCCGACCGGCCTTCCCCACGCCTGCTTCTCGTCATCGTCGCGCGCGATGAACCCTGTCAGAAAGTTCTCGGCCGCGCCGATCGGCTTGCCGCCGGAAAACGGGATCCGCACCACGGAGTACCCGGACAACTTCGAGCGGTTGATCGATCCGTGCAGCGCCACGAACGCGCTGTTGCGGTAGCCGTCCGGGAACCGAGACCCGGTATAGAACAGGAGACCGAGCGCGGCGGCATGTGATGTCAGCAGCACGTCAGGCGCGATCGCTCTCGAGACCAGGTCCGGCCGCTGCGGCGTGACCGTTGGATCGACGTGCTGCCCGATGTAGGAGTACGGCCACCCGTAGAAAGCGCCGTCGCGAACCGACGTGATGAAATCCGGCACGAGATCATCGCCCAGGTGATCGCGTTCGTTGACGGAAGTCCAGAGCGTGTTCGTGCCCGGAAAAAAGGCGAGCCCAACCGGATTTCGAAGTCCGCCCGCGAACTCGCGCCGGCCGGAGCCGTCCGGGTTGTATTCGTGGATCGCCGCGCGCGTGACGCCGGCCGACGGGCCGCCTCGAGCGGAGTCGAGCGGCTCCGGAGTGGCATTCGTCGCCGATCCAATCGTGACGTAGAGCTTCGTCCCGTCGGGATTGAAGATGACGTTGCGGGTCCAGTGGTTGTAGCCGCGCGTCTGGTTGAGCGGGATGTTCAGCCGCGTGGCCGTATCCTGATCGAGCGCAGCGTCACTGGATGGAAGCTCGGCGATCCGCTCCGGCTCCCCGATCGCTTTGGTCTGGCCGCGTTCGTACGTGAACCTCACGACCGAGTCGTTGTTGCCGACGTAGAGATAGTTCTTCCAGAACGCGAGTCCGAACGGCCGATTGAGCCCCGTCGCGAACGTCTCGCGGGTCTCGGCGACGCCGTCGGCATCAGCGTCGCGCAGGATCGTGATCTTCCCCGCGCCCCGGACCGGTTCCGCGAGAAACACGTCACCGTTCGGCGCGAGCGCCATGAACCGCGCGAACTGCAGCCCATCAGCGAAAACGCTGACCGTGAATCCCGGCGGCACCGTCAGACGATGACCCTCCGGCATCGCGACGACGCGTGTGCCGCGCCGGAACCACGGCGTCTGAAACGGCGCCGGTAACTGCTGCGCGAGTATCAGAACCAGCACCGCGATTCCGCGGATTAGCATGATGCGGACAGTATGCTCCCACCGAGTGGTTGTCGCGCTCGAGCTTTTGCCACGCCTCCAAGAGCGTTTTCCACGAAAGAGCCGTTGAAGTGTCTTTACCTTCCAGGGAGGTAGTGACATGAAACGACTAGTCCCGGCAATCGCATTAGGGCTTGGACTGTTCTGCGTTGATCTGTCCGCGCAAGGCCGCAACTTCGCGGGGACGTGGACGATCGACACGGAGCGGACCCTGGCGGCGAATCCCGCGCCCGTGGCACCGGCCGGTGGTGGCGGCGCAGTCGCCCGAGGTGGCGGCGGCGGTGGGGGCGGCGTGGTCGTGGCCGGTAGCGGCGGGGCTGCAGCCGGCAGCGCGGTGATCGCTCAGGGCGGAGGCGGACGCGGCGGTGGTGGCGGCATGCGGAGCGGCGGGCCGGGTACCGCAGGTCCCATGACCGTGACGGCCGACGCCGGCACGTTCTCGTTCGGCTCCGGCGAATCGATGATGACCTATCGGCTCGACGGCTCAGTGTCGACTACTGACACGCCGCGTGGTGAAGTCGCCGTCAAAGCATCATGGCAGGGCGATCGCGTGGTCGTCGAGACGACGAATCCGGGCGCGAACGGACCAGTCGTGACGAAAGTCGCGTGGTACATGGACGGCGATGCGCTCGTCCGTGAATCGACCATCCCCGGACCGGACGGTCAGACGATCAGCCGAAAGACGTACTACAAGAGGAGCTAAGAGCACGGGTCGGTACGTCGGGTCTGAAAAGCCCGGGTCGGTACGTCGGGTCTGAAAAGCCCGGGTCGGTACGACGGGTCTGGAAAGCGCGGGTCGGTACGGCGGGTACGGCAGGTCCGTGGAACATTCTGACGCGCGCCAGCTTCTTTAAAAAAAGCAGACCAGCGTCAGTTCGTTCCGCGGACCCGCCGTACCGACGAGTGCTTTTCAGACCCGTCGTACCGATCAGCGCTTTCCAGACCCGTCGTACCGACCCGGGCTTTTCACTCTCTCTATGACCCCGGCACCGGCGTGAATTTCAGTCGTAGCGAGAACGCGTGTCCTTTCAAGATCTCGATCGCTTGAGGGCTCAGCGTACCGCCGGCTGCCGGCCCGGCCGATCCGCCCCCTGTATCGCCTCCGCCGCCACCGCGCCGGACCATGCCTCCGCCCTGAGCAACCGCGACTGGCGGGTCCGAAGCGGCGCCGCCGGCACCTCTGGATCTCGCACCGCCGCCGCCCGCGCGGGCTCCACCCATCCCGCCACGGCCAGCCTGAGCACCGCCAGGACCGGGAATCTCGAGCGCCAGCACTTCTTCGGGTCCTGGTAACGGAATCATCGTTCCCGTCCCGCTTCGGAACCCGCCCGGCGGCATCGACTCGCCGGTGATCGATCGCTGGAGCGTCAAATACACAAACTCGCCGCCCACCGGCGCGCGATAGCGCTCAAACGAGCCGAGGATCTCGACGTCGACTTCTCCGCGATCGCCGGACACCTTGACCGGAGCGAACGTGAACGACCCACCCCGCTTGTCGAGCCGCACGGTCTGATGGTGCGCCTGTTCGGTGCCTGACGGCGTGCGCTGCACGAGCCAGAGATCGGCGTCGATCGACGATGTGCCGCCGGCCGAGGCGCCAAGCGGAACGAGTGCGCTGTTCACGGGCGGAGTCGGCGCAGTCCGCGCGAGCCTGATCTCGAGGCCCAGACCAACCGCGCGGCACGTGTCGGTCGGGGCCGGATTCGGAATGTGGTCGAGCGGGATGCGCGCCCCGGGATGCAGTTTCAGTTGCACCGTGCCCGACGGTCCGTTCGTCAGCTTGCGGCCACGATCCCAGACCCGGCGCCAGTCCACGCTCACGTTCACGATCGAGTCGGTCACGCTGAGCGTCTGCGACGCCAGCCGCCACCCGAAACCCGCATCGATCGGCTCAGCCGCGCCGGCGATGGCCGTTTCGCACACGGACTTGCGGCTGTAGATGTGCACCACGTTGGGCGCACTGGCGGGGATCGTCGTCGTCTCTGCCGTGACGCCGCCGTCGGGCTGATAGATCGGCGCCGCGATGACGACCTTCAGGTCGGAGGGCGCTGGCGCGGAGGGGCGCTGGACGCTCGTGCCGGTCGTTTGTCCGAACAGCACGCCCAGGAAAAAAATGTGAAGCATCTCAGCGCCCCCCAGCGCTTTCCTTCCAGTTGGGATCGAGCTCCAGACGAATCACTCTCGTGGCGGCGGGAACGGCCGATGACGGCCGCTGCGGCGGGGCCACGCTTTCGATCTGCGGCGCGGGCTCCGGCGCGGGCACGATGACACGCGTGAACTTCGCGCCGGCGAAATAGCCACCGACCAGGCAGGCCCCGGCGAGGGATGCGGCGATGAGCCAGCTTCGGACCGGCGTCCTTCCACGCGATTGGGGCGGCGCGTTCTCCGTCGCGATTTCCTCCTGGACCATCCCGCGAAGCAGCCACGCGTCGACCAGGTAGTCGCGCCCGGCGGGGTCCGACAGGGCCTGCTTCAACGTGGCGGGATCCACCGTCTCGCCGTCGATGAAGGCGTCCAGAATTTCGTGCGAGGCATCCATCGTTTCCTCCAGGGATCTCAGCGTTCCGAGCGGTCGCGCGTCGATCCGGGTCCGGCGGTCGAGCACCGCACGCCGCGCTGCCCCCGGACGTCGAGCGTGACGCCGAGCGCCGCCCTCAGCGCGGTGCGAGCCTGGTGCAGCCGCGACCGCACCGTCTCGACCGAGACGTCGCAGGCCGCCGCCATTTCGTCGTAGCGCAGGCCGACGACCTCGCGGAGCAGGAACAGGTCGCGCTCGAGGGCCGGCAACGCGTCGATGGCGCTTCGCAAGGCAGCGCCCAGCTCCTGGGTGCCGGGCGTGGGCCGGTCCGCCAACCCCTCGGCCGCCGGCCGGCGCCGGCCGTCGCGCACGTGATTCAGCGCGAGATTGCGCGCGATGCGGAACACCCAGGCGCGCCGGCCGACATCGGTCGATTCGGGCAGCCCCGCCCGAGACACCCGTAGAAACACCTCCTGGGTCAGATCCCGGGCGGCCTCGGCTTCGCCGACAATGCGCCGAAGATACCGGAAGACACCCTCCCGGTGGTCCGCGTAGAAGCGGTCGACGTCGGTCACGCGCGTGACTCTGTCGAATAAGAACACCGGAAAGAGCAAATCGTGAAAAAGCCCTCGTCGGAATGGCCGTAGGCCGAAGGCCGAAGGCCAAAGGGGGAACGACATTGGTTACGGCCGGCATCCAGCTTTGGGGCTTCGGGGCGTTCGGGGCATCGGCCTTTGGCCTTTGGCCTTTGGCCTGACCTGCTTCAGCGTCCCTTCGAGAATTCTTCCTCTGTCCGCGGCGCGTCCGGCCCCCTTTCGCATTCTAGGGAACTTCAGTGGTCGGCGTGCGTCCCTTGCAGCGTGGCTGTCCTCATCGCCGACCTGAAACACGCCATCCGTCAACTCTGGCAGCGGCCGATTTTCACCATCAGCGTGGTCCTGACGCTGGCGATCGGAATCGGCGTCAACACGGTGGCCTTTACCGTCGTCAACGGGCTGCTGTTCACAGGGGCGTCGATTGGCGTCTCTGCAGGCATGGGACGCATCGTGACGACGCCGGGAGGTGACGAAGGTGGCAACGGATCGGTGCCGGAGTACCTGCGGTACGCGGAGGCCACGCGCGGCGCGATGGATCTCGCGGCCGAAGGGCGGCTGTCGGTTGCGTGGCGCCACGAGGGCGTGACCGAGACCGCCTGGGTGCTGTACGTGTCACCGAACTATTTCTCCCTCGTGGATGTGCAGCCGATCGCCGGCCGCATTCACGTGGCAGCCGGCACGACCGATCTTCCGGCCTGCGTCATCGGCGAACGTTTCTGGCGGCGCAAGCTGAACGCGGCGCCGATCGACAACCTGACGCTGCTGCTGAACGGCACGACGGTTGGCGTCGCCGGCGTCCTGCCCAATCCATACACGGGGCCGGCCGGCCTCTATTCACCCGACGTCTGGCTGCCACTCGACGATCTCGCGCGGTTCAACATGTCGCCGAGACTCCAGGCCCGCGATCCGCGATGGCTGTTCATGTTTGGCCGTCCGTCACCCGGCGTGGCCGTGGCCGAAATCCAGGGGCGGGTGGACGCAGCCGTCGCGGGCATGCGGCAGGACTGGCCCGACACGCACAAGGAACGCGGGGCTCGTTTCAGGCTTCGTGACGAAGGCAACAGCGAGCTGACCGGTCTCAAAACGGCAGCGGCCGTCGCGATGGGCATCATCGGACTCGTCCTGCTGCTCGCATGCTTCAACGTCGCCAATCTCCTTCTGGCCCGGGCGGTCGAACGGGAACGGGATCTCGGCATCCGGGCCGCGATGGGCGCACGTCCGTCCCGTCTCATCCGTCTCGTGCTGACCGAGGGGCTGGTGATTGCGACACTGGCGGGTGCGACCGGCCTCGTCCTCGCCTTCTGGACCCAGTCCATCGCCGGCTCGTTCGCGATTCCCATCGACACGCCGCAGCACATCGAGCTCACGCCGGACTGGACAGTGGTCGTGTTCACGTTCGCGCTGGTACTCGTCGCGGGTACCCTGCCCGGGCTCTGGCCCGCGCTCGCGGCCGCGCGCGTGGACGTGCTCCGCGTACTCCGCTCACAAGGCGGTCCCGCGGCCGGCGGGCGCCCTTCGCGGTTGGGACGCTGGCTCATCGGCGCACAGATCGCCGGGTCGACGGCGTTCCTCGCGATCGCGGCGCTGTTCGTCCAGTCGTACGCCCGGCTCTCGGTGACGGACCTCGGATTCGATCACGAACGGCTGATGGTCGCCGAGTTCTCACCGGACTCGCACGGGTTCGACGCGGACCGCAGCCAGCGCTACGTGGACGCGCTGATGACCCGCGTGCGGGCGCTGCCCGGCGTCACCGACGCAGCGGTCGCGGCGCGCGCGCCGTTTTTCATCGGGTTCACGCAGCGGACGCCGATCTCGTCCAGCGGGATGCCGTGCGAGCCGGACGCCTGCCCGGTGGTAACCACGATGACAATCGGTCCCTGGTATTTCCGGACGATGGGCATCGCGCTCGAGGCCGGCCGCGAGTTCCAGACGGGCGGCGCGCGCACCGACGTGATCGTGAACCAGCCGCTTGCGCGCCAGCACTGGCCCGCCGGCCGCGGCCTCGGCGAGACGCTGCGCATCGGCGACCGCGGTCTCGTCGTCACCGTCGTCGGCATCGTGTCGAAAGCTCACACGCGCGCGCTCGACCGTGAGCCGCCGACGTTGTACGTCCCGCTGGGCCCCGACGCGTTCGACGGCAGCCTCAGCCTGATCGTGCGAACGGCGGCTCCGCCCGAAGGATTGATGCGGGCATTTCGCGAGGCCGCGCAGGCCACCGATCAGGACGTCGCCATGTCGTCGGTGAAGACCATGGACGAACGGATCGCCGTGCAGCTCTGGCCGTTTCGAACGATCAGCTGGCTCTTCTCGATTTGCGGACTCCTCGCGCTGGTTCTCGGCACCACCGGACTCACCGGCGTCGTCATTCACGCGGTCAACCGGCGCGTCAAGGAGTTCGGCGTGCGGGTGTCGATCGGTGCCACGCCCCGCGATCTCGTGCTGGACGTGCTCGGTGGCAGCGCGCGGCTGCTCGTGCCTGGCCTGATCATCGGCGCGCTCATCGCGGCGGGCGGCGCGCGGCTGATTCAAGCCGCGTTCGTCGGCGTCAACGTGCTGAATCCGATCACGTATGTCGCCGTCGCGCTGGTCGAGTGCGCGATCGTGGTCATCGCCTGTCTCGTCCCGGCGCTCCGAGCGTCACGCATCGATCCGCTGGTGGCGCTGCGAACGTAGAACCGCGCCGACGCCGAGATCAAGACGCTCGCGACGCTGCAGGCCACGAACGTGGAGGGTCACCTGAAGCGCGCGAAGGCATTGCAGGGCGAGGTGAAGTAGCGCGCCCATCATGGGGTCAGGTCTTGTATTGCGACATTCGGCCGAAAATCCAATTCTGCAATACAACTCCGTCTTCAGGTCCCGAATGTCGCAATACAAGACCTGACCCCATGACCCGCACGCGATCTTGTAAATGGTGACTCCCCTCAGTACTCTCCTGCGGGGAGTTCACCATGAAACGCCTGCTGTTCACCGCGATTGGCATCGCTGTGTGCCTGGCGGCGCCCGCCGCCCAGCACTATCAGTCTGACTTTCCGCCTGAGGAGTTTCGCGCGCGCTGGAACCGCGTGTTCGATCGCATCGGCGATCAGGCAGTCGCCGTGGTGCAGGGCGTGCCGATGACCAACGGCTACCAGCTGCCCCGCCAGCACAACACCTTCTATTACCTGTCCGGCATCGAGACGCCGGGCAGCTACATCGTCCTCGACGGGCGCACGCGCCAGGTGACGGTGTATCTGCCGCCGCGCAACGCCGCGCTCGAAGCCGCAGAAGGCAAGGTGCTGTCGGCCGACGATGCGGAACTGGTGAAGAAGCTCACGGGCGTGGACGCCGTGCTCTCGACGGCGACGATGACGGAAAACAACTGGCCCGTCGGCGCGACAGCCGGGCGTGGCGGTGGCGGTGGCGGTGGCGGTGGCGGCCGCGGTGGACCCCAAGGTCCACGCGTCCAGGCGATCTACGCCGAGTTCGAGCCGCCGGAGGGGTACGCGCAGAGCCGCGGCGAGCTCCGCACCGGTGATCGCTCGATCCTCAACGACCCGTTCGACGGACGGTTCTCGCGCCAGCAGCAATTCGTGGCGCGTTTCACCGGCCGCGCGCCCGAGATCCGAAACCTCAATCCAATCCTCGACGAGCTTCGCAGCGTCAAGAGCGCGCGCGAAATCGCGCTCGTCCGCAAAGCCTCCGAGCTGGCCGGCCTCGGGATGATGGAAGCGATCCGCAGCACCGAACCTGGCGTGAAGGAGTACCAGCTGGAAGCGGCGGCGCGGTACGTGTTCATCGTGAACGGCGCGCGCATGGACGCGTACCGATCCATTACCGCAGCCGGCAACGTGAACATCAACAACATGCACTATTTCCGGAACGCCGACGTGCTCGAGGACGGCGACTGGGTGCTGATGGACTACGCGCCCGACTTCCGCTACTACGTGAGCGACATCGGCCGGATGTGGCCCGTGAACGGGACGTACGCGCCCTGGCAGCGCGAGCTCCTTCAGTTCGTCCTCGAATACCGGAACGCTGTGATGACCCGGATTCGGCCCGGCGTGACGACGGCGGTCATTCGCGAAGAAGCCACGAAAGCGATGGAAACCGTCTTCGCCCGCACGAAGTTCTCGAAACCCGAATACCTCGAAGCGGCACGCGCGCTCGTGACGGGCGGCGGCGGCGTGTTCTCGCACGGCGTCGGCCTGGCGGTGCACGACGTCGGCGGCTACCAGGGTGCACCGCTGAAGCCGGGCCAAGTGTTCTCGGTCGATCCTCAGCTCTGGGTGCGGAGCGAGGGCATCTACGTCCGCTACGAAGACACGATCGTGGTGACCGAAAAAGGCTACGAGAACTTCACGGACTTCCTGCCGTCAGAGCTCGACGCGCTCGAGAAACTCACGCGCGAGAAGGGAATCGTGCAGATGTTCCCGGCGCTGATCGAGACGCCGGAGCGGTTTCAGATCAAGCGCTGACTCGTTTCGTGCGGCCCCCAATTTCGGCCGCTCAGTCGTCCGCAATGTTCACTTGGTTGTCGGGTTGTGGCGTCGTTGACGGCCGACTCGGCATCGAGTACTTCCCAAGAGCGTGAACCACGAAGCTCACGAAGGACACGAAGACGGCGCTGACCTGGCGGCCACCTGCGGTGGCGAGGCGATCTGTGAGAGGCAGCGACCCGACAAGACGGACGAAAGAACTCCCAGCGTCTTGTCGGACGCTGCCTCTCACAGATCGCGGCCCGGCGAAGCCGGGCCCGCCAGGTCAGCGGGTGTCTCAAACCCCTCGCACACTTGTCGGGTTTTCCTTCGTGCGCTTCGTGTTCTTCGTGGTTGAACGCTCTTGGCAAGCGCTTTTACGACCGCGCACTCCGTTTCACGAACGCCCCCTCGCCCGCCTTCCCGACGAACTTGCCGCCGGCGATGATGACGCGGCCGCGCGAGAGCACGGTGTCGGTGACGCCTGTGACTTCGCGTCCCTCGTACGGGTTGTAGTCCACCTTCATGTGGTGCGTGCGCGCCGAAAGGGTCATCGACTTCCCGGGATCGAAGATGACGATGTCGGCGTCGGACCCGGGCGCGATGGTGCCTTTGCGTGGAAACAAGCCGAAGATCTTCGCGGGTGAGGTCGACGTGAGCTCCACGAAGCGGTTGAGCGAGATGCGGCCGGTGCGGACCCCGCCGTCATAGACCAGGCTCATCCGCGTTTCGATCCCCGGCGCGCCGTTCGGAATCTTCGAGAAGTCGCCTTCGCCGAGCGTCTTCTGTTCCTTCATGCAGAACGGGCAGTGGTCGGTCGAGATGGCCTGCAGATCATTGAACGCGAGTCCGCGCCAGAGGCGATCCTGCGTGGCCTTCGGGCGAAGCGGCGGGCTCATGACGTACTTGGCGCCTTCGAAACCGGGCTCTTCGTAGTTGTCGTACGACAAAAACAGGTACTGCGGACACGTCTCGGCGTAGGCCGGCAATCCGCGATCGCGCGCTTCGGTGACCATCTCGAGCGCCTCCGCGGCCGAGAGGTGGACGATGTAGATGGGCACGTCCGCCATTTCGGCGAGGGCGATGGCCCGATGGGTGGCTTCCGCTTCCGCGCGCGCCGGACGAGTGAGCGCGTGGTATTTGGGCGCGGTCTTTCCCTCGGCGAGGGCTTTCTTGACGAGCACGTCGATGACCCCGCCGTTCTCGGCGTGCATGCAGATCGTCCCGCCGTTTTTCCCGGTTCGCAGCAGTGCCCGGAAAATGCTCGCATCGTCGAGCATGAACACGCCGGGGTAGGCCATGAACAATTTGAAGGACGACACGCCCTGGGCAACCAGCGCATCCATCTCCTGCTCCACCTGATCGGAGAGATCCGTGATGATCATGTGGAAGCCGTAGTCGATCGCCGCCTTGCCCTCGGCTTTTTTCATCCACGTTTCCCAGGCGTGGTGAAGCGTCTCGCCCTTGTACTGAATCGCAAAATCGACGATCGACGTCGTGCCGCCGTGCGCGGCGGCAATCGTGCCCGACTCGAAATCGTCGGCCGACTTCGTTCCGCCGAACGGCATGTCGAGGTGTGTGTGCACGTCGATGCCGCCCGGCAGCACGTACTTGCCGGACGCGTCGATCACGCGGTCCGCCGGCATCGCGAGCGACGTGCCGATGGTGGTGATGCGGTCGTTCTCGACGAAGACGTCGCCCTTGTAGAGATCGGTGGCCGTGACGATGGTGCCGTTTCGGACCAGAACGCTCATGGCTGCTGCTCCGCCATCGGCGCATAGGTCTCCGGACGCCGGTCCCGGTAGAACTGCCACACGCGCCGGACCTCTTCGATCATGTCGAGGTCCATTTCGGCGGTAATCAGCTCGTCTTTGTCTTCGGACGCGACGGCCAGGAAATTTCCGCGCGGATCGACGAAATACGACGACCCGTAGAACCGGCCGATGTTCCACGGCGCCTCGGTGCCCACGCGATTGCTGCACGCCATGAAGTAGCCGTTGGCGACCGCGTGCGCGGGCTGCTCGAGCTTCCAGAGGTGCTGTGAGAGGCCCGCGACGGTTGCCGACGGATTGAACACGATCTCCGCGCCGTTCAGTCCGAGCAGGCGGGCGCCCTCGGGAAAATGCCGGTCGTAACAGATGTAGACGCCAATCGTCGCATGGCGGGTCTTGAACACCGGATACCCGAGGTTGCCGGGTTTGAAGAAGTACTTCTCCCAGAAGCCCGACGTGTGCGGAATGTGGTTCTTGCGGTACTTGCCGAGATACGTCCCGTCGTTGTCGTAGACGGCGGCGGCGTTGTAGTAGACGCCCGCCTGCTCACGCTCGTAGACGGGCACGATCACTGCCATCTGGTATTTGCTGGCCAGCTGCGCGATGCGCCCGGTTGTCGGCCCCGGCACCGGCTCCGCGAGGTCGTACCAACGCGCGTCCTGCGAGGGACAGAAGTAGGGGCCGTTGAAGATCTCCTGGAGGCACAGAATCTGAACCCCGCGCTTCCCCGCCTCTTCGATAAACGGGATGTGCGTCTCGATCGCGGCGTCGCGGACTTTATCGATGGGAACCGATGGATCGGTAATCGGCGCGGCGGCCTGGATCAGACCGCCGAGGACTTTACGTGGCATGGGTCGTTCGCTCCCTGCAGCCCACAAAGAGCTTAGACATGAAGATCATGAAGGGCGGGGGACGAGGCCTTCACGACCTTCACTCCCTTCACGTCCCTCTGTGAGCTTTGTGACAAGCATCAGAACCATCGACTGATGGTCACTTTCTTGTCTGTATAAAACTCGAATGCGTCGCGCCCGTGCACCTTGAGATCTCCAAAAAAACTGTCCCGCGCGCCGCCAAACGGGAAATAGGCCATCGGCGCGGCGACGCCGATGTTGACGCCGACCATGGACGCGGTCGCACGGTGCGCGAAGTCCCGCGCGGCTTTCCCGCTCGACGTGAAGATCGACGTCGCGTTGGCGTTGGGATGTGCGTCCATGAGGCGGAACGCCTCGTCGAGATTCCTCACGGGCGAGACCGTCGCCACCGGACCGAAGATCTCTTCGTGACCGATGCGCATCTGCGGTGAGACGCCGTCGAAGACCGAGGGCCCGACGAAGAATCCGTCGCTCGGCAGCGTGCGTTGCCGGCCATCCAGGACGAGCGCGGCGCCTTCGGCGACGCCCTGATCGACGTAGCCGAGGACGCGGTCACGGTGCCGGGCGCTGATCACGGGACCCATCTGGACGGCCGGGTCGGTGCCGTCGCCCACCGTCATCGTCCGCGCCGCCTCCACCAGCCGATCGCGGGCCTCTGCGTGGGCGCCGCCCACCGGCACGAGCACGCTGCCGGCCAGGCAGCGCTCCCCTGCGCAGCCGTAGAACGACTCGGCGATCACCGGGATCGCCCGTTCCATGTCGGCGTCGGGCATGACGATGATGAAGTTCTTGGCCCCGCCGAGCGACTGCACACGCTTCCCGGCCTGCGTGGCTCGCCGATAGATGAGCCGTGCCACGTCGGTCGATCCGACGAACGACACGGCCCGGATGCCCGGGTGGTCGCAGATCGCTTCGGCCACTTCCCGCCCGCCGTGGACAAGGTTGACGACACCCGGCGGCAGGTCGCATTTTTCGAGCAGCTCGAAGACTCGCTTCTGCGAGAGCGGAACCTGCTCGGACGGCTTGAGCACGAACGGGTTGCCGCTCACGACCGCGAACGGCAGGAACCAGAGCGGCACCATCGCCGGGAAATTGAAAGGCGCAATCGCGGCGCAGACGCCGATCGGCTGACGCATGACCAGGCAGTCGATGTTCGACGCGACGTTCTCGAGCCCGTAACCCATGAGCATCGACGGCGCGCCGCAGGCGACTTCGACGCACTCGATCGCGCGCCGCACGCTGCCGCGCGACTCGTCGAGCGTCTTGCCATGTTCGGTGGTCACGATGCGCGCGAGCTCTTCGAAATGATCCTCGAGGAGCTGCCTGAACCGGAACATCGCGCGGGCCCGGACGACCGGCGGCGTCTCGCTCCATTCCGGGTACGCCTTCGCCGCGGCGGCCACGGCCGCGTCCACGTCGGCGCGCGTGGACATCGGGGTCTTCGCGATGACGACGCCGCGGGCGGGATTGTGGACGTCGAGCGTCTCGGTGCCCAGCGAAGGCACCCAGCGGCCGCCGACGAAATTCCGAAGAATGTCGACGCCGATGCGATCTGACGAGCGGCCGCGATCGACCGAGGCAGGTTGAGTCATGGAGCGCCTCCGCGCCGGAAAGCGTGATTATATTGAACGAAGCGCACAACCTGTGAGCGTCGGCTCCGTCAGCGAACGAGAAACAACACCTCTACGCCGGCCGGCACCGACGGAAGGCTTGGGACACGAGCACCGTAAGCTGGGACGCGATGGCTTTCTGGCCTCGCGGGCCGGGTGTCCACGTGTCCGGTCACGAGCGCCAGCACCATCAGGAAACCGAACGCGATTACGAAGACTCTCATGGGACCCTCCGTTCGACAGTCCCATGGTGCCAACGACAGTTCTGAATGTCCTGAGCGGGTGTTGAGGAATCGTGAACGCTCGTGAATCTACGCTATAGTCGTGCTTTTAGAGGCATTTTTATGGCTCCCACACTCGCCGTCACCTTTACGGGATTGCGGTTCGAGAACCCGTTTCTCCTGTCCTCGGCGCCGCCCACCGAATCGGACGCCAACATCATGCGTGCCTTCGATGCCGGCTGGGGCGGCGTCGTCACGAAGACGATCGGGCTGCACCCGGTCGTGAACGTCGACGGCCCGAAGACCAAGTTCCTCCGGGGGTCGCCAGACTCGCCGCGCCTGTCGATGCAGAAGCGACCCGGCACCGCACTGCACTCGTCATGGAACTGGGAGCTCATCTCGGACAAGCCGCTCGACTGGTGGGTGCCGCGCATCTCGAAAATCAAGAAGGCCTACCCGAATCGAATCCTGGTTGCGTCGATCATGGCCGGCTCGGGCAGCGATGACGAGCTGCGAGCCTGGCAGAAGCTGGCAACGGCGTGTCAGGGCGAAGGCGCCGACGCGATCGAACTCAACCTCTCCTGCCCGCACATGGACCGGAAAGACATGGGCTCGAACATCGGCAAGGATCAGGGACTGATTTCGATCGTGACACAGGTCGTCAAGGAAGCCTCGAAAGTGCCGGTGTGGGCCAAGCTCACGCCCTCCACGACGGACATCGTCGAGGAAGCGCGCGCGGCGTTTCTCGGCGGCGCGGACGCGATCACGTCGTCGAACACGTTCCCGTCGATTCCGCTCATCGATCCCGATACGCTCGAGTTCGAGATGAACGTGGACGGCTTCGTCTCGAGCGGCGGCCTGGGCGGGCCGGCGATCCTGCCGCAGTCGCTCGCCAAAATGTCGCAGATGACGCAGGCGCTGCCCGACCATCATTTTTCGGGTATCGGCGGCATCGCGGAGTTCTCTCAGGCGCTGAACTACTTCCTGCTGGGCTGCGGCACCACACAGGTCTGCACGGCCGCGATGCTCGATCACGCGATTGGGCCGAACGTGATCAAGAGCCTCACTGACGGCATGCGGGCGTTCATGGACGCCAAGGGATTCGCGACACTCGAAGACTTTCGCGGCATCCGCCGCGAACGCGTCGTCACGCACTCGAAGATCCGGCGCCCGGACGCCAAGGCCTATCACGGCGGCTACGAGACGGAGGGATACGCGGCGCCGACTGGAAAGCCGGAGCGCTAATCGCTGCCGGGACCGCCCTGAGCGATGCCGCTCGCCGCCGGAACCCGCCTCGGGCTCTATGAAATCGTTGCCTCGCTCGGTGCAGGCGGCATGGGCGAGGTTTACCGCGGCCGGGATACGCGCCTCGGACGTGACGTCGCACTGAAAATCCTGCCGGACCTCGTCGCGCGCGACAAGGAGCGTCTCGCACGCTTCGACCGGGAAGCGAAACTCCTCGCGTCCCTCGCCCACCCCAACATCGCCACACTCTACGCGCTCGAACAGATCGATGGCCGCCCGGTGCTGGTGATGGAGCTGGCGCCGGGTGAGGACCTCAGCGCTCGCATCGATCGTGGGCCGATGCCACTCGACGACGCACTGCCACTCGCGATTCAGGTCGCTTCGGCGCTCGAGGCCGCGCACGAACGAGGCATCATCCATCGCGACCTGAAGCCGGCCAATATCAAGGTCGGGGATGACGGTTCGGTGAAAGTTCTGGATTTCGGGCTCGCCAAGGCGTTCGGCCCCGACGACGCCGACTCGTCGAGCGCGATGAACTCCCCCACGCTTACCGCACAGGCGACGGCCGCGGGCGTGATCCTTGGAACCGCGGCCTACATGAGCCCCGAGCAGGCGCGCGGACGCGCGGCCGACAAACGCGCGGACATCTGGTCGTTCGGCGTCGTGCTGTTCGAGATGCGGACCGGATCGCGGCTGTTTCAAGGTGAAACGATCTCGGACACGCTGGCTGCCGTGTTGCGGCAGGAGATCGATTTCGCATCGCTCCCCGCCTCCACGCCGGTAGAGCTGACGCGGCTCCTCCGCCGCTGCCTCGAGCGCGACCGCAAGAATCGACTTCACGACATCGCCGATGCCCGCATCCTCCTCGGAGAAATCGCGCGCGGTGACCCGGGGGAGGTGCCGGTCGACAGGACCAACAACCGGCGATTCTCGCTGTGGACGATGGCTCTCTGGAGCTTGGCGGCCGTCGGGCTCGGCGTTCTGCTCGGCCAAGCGTTGCCGAGATCTGAAGGCCCGGCGGAGGCCGACCCGGTCCGACTTTCGGTCACCGCGCCTGAGGGCGTGACCTGGATCACTCGCCCCACGCTCTCCCGGGATGGACGTCTGCTCGCGTTCACAGGCTCGTCGGCGGCGCGAACCGATCTCTACTTGCAGCGGCTGGACGAATTCGCGGTGCGTCGCCTCGATCGTACCGAGGGCGCGTCCAGTGCGTTCTTCTCGCCCGACGGCCGGTGGATCGGGTTCTATCGTCGAGGGGCCCTCGAGAAGATCTCCGTCGATGGCGGCGACCCTCTGCCGCTCCTACCGCGCTTCCCCTACGGCACGGGCATCGTGTGGAGCGATGACAATCGGCTGATTCTCCAGCCGACGTGGGTCAGCGGTCTCGCGGTGATCGAACCCGGCGCAACCGCGCCGCGTTCGCTGACGACGCCAGACGCAGCGCGCGGCGAGCGCGCCCATTGGCTTCCGAACCCGCTCCCCGATGGCAGATACGTGCTGTTCACGATCATGCGACGCGGGTCGGGCGTCAACGACGCGGAAGTGGCGGTGCTCGACACCGCCACCGGCAAGTACGACGTGATTCTCACGCAGGCCGCTGAAGCCTGTTATGTGCCGCCGGGGTTCCTTCTGTTCGTTCGCGCCGGCGAGTATCACGTGATCCGCTTCGATCTGCGGTCGCGAACCGTGTCGGGCGAACCACGGCGCGTGCTCGAAGACGCCAGGAGCATCGTGCCGGAAGGCGAGAAAGCATCCATTTCTGTGAGCTCGAACGGCACACTCGTCTACGTGCTCGGTGGCGGTGCGCGTCTGCCGATGAGCCGGCTGATCTGGATCAGCGAAGGCGGCAAACAGGAGCCAGTGAAGATTCCACCCCACGCGTACGCCGACCTGAGTTTGTCAAGCGACGGGCGAATGGCAGCGGCGGGGGTCCTCGAAGGCGGCCGATACGTGGTGCGCCTCCTGACCCTCGATAGGGGGCTCGATGTGGCGCTCGACATGCCAGGCAGCAATTGGAGCGCATTCTGGCATCCCGACAACCGCCGTCTCGCCGTTCGCTCAATGCGCAAAGGCGACTTCGATTTGTATGTGAAGGACATCTCGTCGAGCGAGCCCCCCAAGGAGTTTCTCGTTAGCGACTTCGATGACTCGCCGCTGGGATGGATTCCACCGGACGGCAAGACCATGCTCGTCACTCAGTCGACTGCCGAGGGCCGCTATCCAGTGTGGGAGGTGGATGCAGCGGATCCGTCCAGGAAGAAACTTCTCATGGACGATCCGCTTCTGGCGCTCATGGCGGCGTCGCCGGACGGACGGTGGCTGGCCATGGTTCTCATGCGAGGACGGCCGGAGATCTATGTCCGTCCCCTGTTCAAGGACGGCGCGCCCGAGCTGGTGAGCGCGAAAGGCGGACACGCCGTCGCCTGGTCCCGGAAGACAGGCGAATTGCTGTACGCACGTGGGCCGGAAATCGTTGCCATCACGTTTCGCGAAGAGAAGGGAGCATTTCGGGTACAGCGCGAGCGGATCTTCGCTCGGGTCGAAGGCGCGTTTCCCGAGCAGATCTTCGAGGCTGCGCCCGACGCCCGCGTGCTGCTGTCAATGCCGGTGGTTCCCGAACCGGCCCCTCAGCTCCGCGTCGTTCTCAACTTCGGCCGCGCGCTCGAGCGCAGGTTTAGCGGACGATGAGCGAGCGATCTGACTTCGTCGAGCTGACCGAAGACGTCTCGTCCAGTCCGCTCTGGAATCCCGACCTCGCGCCGACGCCGCTGGCCCGCCGGACCTGGTCCACCTACCACATCGCCGCGCTCTGGATCGGGATGAGCGTCGTGATCACGACGTACACGCTCGCGTCCGGCCTGATGCAGCAAGGCATGACGTGGTGGCAGGCGCTCACGACCATCCTGCTCGGCAACGTCATCGTCCTGATCCCGATGATCCTCAACGCGCATGCGGGCACGAAGTACGGCGTGTCGTTCCCGGTGCTCTGTCGCGCCGCGTTTGGCGTGAAGGGCGCGAACATCCCGGCCATTCTCCGCGCCATCGTCGCGTGCGGCTGGTTCGGGATTCAGACCTGGATTGGCGGACTGGCGCTCCACGAGCTGCTGAAAGCGGCGTGGAGCGGCTGGGCGGCCGTGCCCGGCGCGATCTGGATCGCGTTTGCCGTCTTCTGGCTGATCCAGCTCGCGATCATCGTTCGAGGCCTCGAGGGCATCAAACATCTCGAGGCGTGGTCGGTGCCGCTGCTCCTGGCGGGCGGCGCGCTGTTGCTCGCCTGGGCGATCGAGAACGGCGGCGGGCTTGGCCGGATCCTGGCGGAGTCCGTGCGTCTTCAGAAGGGCGATGCGGATTTCTGGGCGCTGTTCCCGGCCGCGCTCACGGCAAACGTCGGCTACTGGGCGACGCTCAGCTTGAATATCCCTGACTTCACGCGATATGCCCGCAGCCAGAAATCGCAGGCGCTCGGACAGGCGCTGGGCCTGCCGACGACCATGACGGCCTTTGCGTTCATTGGCGTCGCGGTGACGAGCGCGACGATGGTGCTCTTCGGCGAGCCGATCTGGGACCCCGTCGCGCTGATCGCGCGGATCGGCAGCCCGCCGGTCATCATCTTCGGCGCCCTCGTGGTGCTGGCGGCGCAGCTCACGACGAACATGGCCGCCAACGTCGTCTCGCCGGCCAACGACTTCTCGAGCCTCGCGCCGCGGCGCATCAGCTATGTCACCGGCGGCATCATCACGGCGGTCATCGGCATCGCGATGCTGCCGTGGAAGCTCTACGCGGACGCAGCGGCGTACATCTTCACGTGGCTGATTGGCTACTCGAGCCTCATGGGCGCGATCGGCGGCATTCTGATCGCGGACTACTGGGTGTTGCGGCGGCAACAACTCTCACCGGCAGACCTGTTCAAGTTGAACGGCATCTACGCGTACTCGAACGGCGTGAACGGCCGTGCGGTCGCGGCGCTCGTGCTGGCGATTCTGCCCGTCGTTCCTGGATTCATCCGCGCCGCCACGACGCCCGGGGGGCAGGTGTCGAATCCCACGGTTTTCGATCACATCTACACGTACGCGTGGTTCGTGACGTTTGCGCTGAGCTTCGTCCTCTATCTGACGTTCATGCGGGGATCCGATCACGCGATGGCGAGCGAGCACCGGCTGCCTTCGTGATACCGTTCGCCGCGCATGACGTCGTCGAGGTTCTGCTTCCTTACCGTCGTTTTTCTCACAACATTACTGTTCGCCGTTCCAGCATCCGCCCAGGTCATCACCGATGAACGCCTGTGGACGACCGTGAGCGTTCAGGAACGTTCCGGAACCGAGTCGCCATGGCGTTGGGCCGGGGAATTCGTGCTGCGCACCCGCGACGGCGTCGACGACCTCGACGTTCTCGTCGGCCGGGGGATCATCGGCTACGACCTGACCGACCGGTCGAGCGGATGGGTGGGATTCGCCGTCATTCCGTCGTTCCCGGATCTGGGAGGAACCGTCGTCGAAAAGCGGCTCTTCCAGCAGTATCTGTGGAGCGGCCGCGGCCTCGGTGGAACGGTGACCCTCCGAACCCGTTTCGAGCAGCGATGGACCGAAGGCAACACGGGCCTGGCCTGGCGCGTCCGGCAGCAGCTGCGATTCTCCCGGCCCTTCGCTCCGCGCAGCCGTTTTTCATGGGTGGGAACGGAAGAGATCCACTTTCACACCAACGACACCGCGCGGTACGATCGCGGGTTCGACCAGAACCGGGTGTTCGGAGGCATCTCGCGTACGGTGAAGCAGAACGTCCGGTTCGAGATCGGGTACCTGAACCAGTACAGCCACAGCGTCACCGGTCCGAACCGGATGAATCACATCCTGTCGGTTGGCACGACGGTGACGTTCTAGCCAGCTTCTCGCCTGGAAGGAGCTCGTATGACGATCGGTCACACCCTCGCCTTTGTTTCACTCATGACTCTTGCGGCAAGTCCCCCAATCGTCCAGTCCACACCCCCCGCGCCCGGTGACGTGATCGTCAACGAGTACGCGGCCGACAACGACGCGAAGGACAACGACTTCTTCGAGCTCCTCGTCCTGCGCGACGCCGTCGATCTGCGCGGGCTTCGCGTCACCGACAACGAGCTGGTCAAGGGCGTGCTGAACAACGGCGAGGCGGTGTTCGTCTTCGGGAACGACGCGTTCCTGTCCGCCGTGCCGCGGGGAACGGTCATCGCCGTGTGGACCGCCACCGCGGGCGTCACGACCGACACGGCGGTCAACCCCGCCGCCAATGACTGGAAGATGGTGCTCGCGCCCGGCACCGGCGTCGCGGTGAGCGCCGACGGGCTTGGCGGGTCGACCAACCCCGGCTTCTCGAACAACGGGGATTCGATCTACGTGTATCTGCCCGGCCCCGATAAGACGAGCGCGGGTACCGACAACGTCTATCTGGACTTCGTCTCGTGGGAGAAGGACGACGACGCGGCCGCGCCGGCGGGCTTGACCGATTTGAACCTCGCCGACCCGGCTGACAACGCGTACTACACGGGACTCTCGTCAGCCGGCAACGACGTGCCGACCGGATGGGTCCGCTATGGCTCCGGATCGAAAGGCACGCCGACGCCCGGCGACCCAAACCCCAAGCAGAACCTCGACTCGCTGCGCAAACGATAGGTCCGGTCGTGAGACACTTTGCGGATATGACGCGCCTCTCGATCGCCGCGGGACTGTTGCTAGTCCCTGCGCTCGCCGCCCATCCCGTCGCCACGCAAGAAACCGGTGGCTGTAAAGCCCTGCCCACCCACGCCGCGCTGAAGAAGGCGCTGGCCGCAGCGCAGGCCCAGCCCAACGGCGGCCTCGGTTTCCACATGTGGGGCACGGTTGTCGATCGCGACGGGTTCGTGTGCGATGTCGCGTTCACCGGCGGCGATCGCGGCGATCAGTGGCCGGGCAGCCGCGTGATTTCCGCGCAGAAGGCGAACACGGCCAACGCGTTCAGCCTGCCGAAGTTCGCGCTGTCGACAGCGAACCTGTTCTCACCCGTCCAGCCCGGCCAGTCGCTGTTCGGGCTCCAGGAATCGAATCCGGTCGATCCGTCCGTCGCCTACGGCGGCCCGGCCGCCCAGTACCGGCTCCCCCACCGATCCGATGAAAGGCAAACGGATCGGCGGCGTGAACGTGTTTGGAGGTGGACTGGCTCTCTACACGGCGGCGGGCACCCTGATTGGCGGCGTGGGCGTGAGCGGTGACACCTCGTGCGCCGATCACATCATCTCGTGGAAGGTCAGGCACGCGCTGAACCTCGATAACGTCCCCGCGGGCGTCGCCGGCGCCGGCAAGGACAACATCATTCACGACGTGACGGTGGATCCGGGCACGGGCCACACCGTGAGCAAGGGCGGCTTCGGTCATCCGACGTGCAGTGCTGAGTCCACGAAGATCGCCAACGCGCTGCCGACGTCCCACCCGCCCGGACCTGGGCAGTAAGCGCGCTGGCTTCAGCTGCCGCGGGCGGGCTTTACAGCGTTTTGGGATCTGCGCCGCATGTTCCTGCGCCCTCCCGCTCGCCGCTTGCCGCAAGGCAGCGTGATCTGGCCTGCCTCGCGGCGCTCGCAAAGGTCGGGCTCAGGAACACGCGGCGCAGATCCGCAAAACGCTGTAAAGCCCGCCCCCCACACCAAGTCCGGAACTCGGCCCGTCGTCTTCAGCGCTACCTCGGAGCCGGTTTCAGCACCAGATCAAAGGTCGGGCGTGTGGTGCCGTTCCGGAGCGTGACGCCATGGGGTGACATCGCGATCTCGTCGGGGTGGCCGGCGTCGTGCTGGTATTCGCAGGAAAGCGAGACGATGCCCCACTCGCCGACCGGCCGGACCTCTCCCGGATCGCTCCGGCCGTCCGCGTTCCGGTCGTGCCACAACGCGAAGCCCTTTAACTCGGGTCCAGCGATCTGTCCATCGCCGTCGTCGTCGAGTGAACGGAGCGCGTCGTACCCCTGACGCCAGAACATCCAGAACGTCACGCTGCCGAAGAGCTGCAGACCGGATGTAATCGACCCCCTGCCGTGCTTGTCGAACACCAGCCAGGCGGCCGTAGGCCGAATCCAGGTCCAGCGCTGAGGCAGCGCGCTGCCGTCGAGATCGAAGGCCACTGACGCGTGGGGATTGACGATGTCCTGTGCGGAGATCCCATCGGCTATTGGCACGACGATCGGCGTGACCGGGCGAAGTATGAGCGACAGCTCCTTTTCAGTGGCGCGCAACCGGGCGATCTCGACACGGTCGCGCATTGGATCGAGCAGCGGAACCAGGTAGCGAATCGCTTCTTCTGTCAGGGAACGGAATCCAGCCACAACGAATGGGTCACGCTGGTCCTTGGCCTGCGATTGCGCCACGAGCTCGCGAAGCGTCTTGATGGCTTCGGCCGTGGCACCTGCCTGAATCAAGGTCCAGCCGAGACCCAGCTTCGCGATCCCGTTGGACGGCGCGATCTCGAGCGCCTCGCGGTATCTGGCGATTGCCTTCGTGAGGTGCTCACGCGCGATCGCGGTCACCTTCGGATCGGTCGACGGTTTCACTTCGAACGGACGGAACTCAGGAATGAGGCCCAGGTAAGGCACGATGGTGATCGATCCGCCACGAACGGTTGCGGACGGAATCGTCGTCACCTTTTCGGCAAACGCCATCGCGTGAACCCTGGCCAGATTCAGGTGCAGTCCTACATCCGTGGGGCGCTCATTCACCTGCCGTTCCAGGTTGGCGATGACGCGCTCGACGGGCACGTTCTCGACGTCAACCAGAAATGGTATGGCCGCCAGCGTCGCCGGCAGCAGAACGATCATCGATCCCGCCACGATTCGCGCGACTCTCATGGAACCTCCAGACAATGGTGACGCGGACGATTTCCGGTGTACAGCGTTTTCCGCTGAACTGGAAAACGGTCTACAGTGGCGCGATGTCGAACGACGCGCCAACCCGTCGAACCTTCAACCGCGTCATGAGCGCCGGAACGCTCGGAACGGCGATGCACCCACTGTTTGACCCCGCGGCGTCGATCCTGGACGGGGCCGGGCAAAAACCGTCAGCAGCACCGGGCGCCGAACTCTGCGAGATGACCGCGGTCGAACTGTCCAACCGGCTGCGCCGGAAGGCTGTGTCGGCGCGCGAGGTCATGACCGCGCACCTGGCGCAAATCGAGCGCATCAATCCACAGGTGAATGCCGTCGTCACACTGGTCGTCGAGCAGGCGATGGCGGCGGCGGCGAAAGCCGACGAAGCCATGGCGCGGGGCCGCGCGCCGGGCGTGCTGCACGGTCTGCCGATCGCACACAAGGATCTCGTCGATACCGCCGGGATCCGAACCACGCGCGGTTCGCTGTTCTTCAAAGATCATGTCCCGACCGAGGACGCGCTCATCGTGACGCGCATGCGCGCGGCGGGTGCGCTGACCGTCGGCAAGACGAACACCCCCGAGTTTGCCGCAGGCTCCCAGACGTTCAATAGCGTCTTCGGTGCCACCTGCAATCCGTACGATCTCACCAGGACCTGCGGCGGCAGCAGTGGCGGCGCGGCAGTCGCGGTGGCCTGCCGAATGATGCCGATCGCCGACGGTAGCGACACCGGCGGATCGCTGCGGAATCCCCCCGCGTTCTGCAACGTCGTCGGCCTGCGGCCATCGCCCGGCCGCGTGCCAGGCGAGGGGAACTCGTGGTCGCCGCTGTCGGTTTCTGGACCGATCGCACGAACCGTGGCGGACGTCGCGCTGTTTCTCAGCGCCATCGCGGGCCCCGATCCCCGGAATCCGCTGATGCTTCAGGAAGATGGCGCGAGGTTCAGAGCGCCGCTGGGTAAAGACTTCAAGAAGGTTCGTGTGGCCTGGTGGCGCGGGCTGGGCGGGATTCCCTTCGAACCCGAGATCAGACGGGTCGTCGACAGCCAGCGAAAAGTCTTCGAGGACCTCGGCTGCATCGTCGAGGAGGCAGAACCGGATTTCACAGGTGTCGATGAAGCCTTCCCGATCCTGAGGTACGCCGCGAACCACCCGCGGTACGCGCCGCTCGTCCAACAGCAGCCCGACTGGGTCAAGGACACGATCAAATTCGAGGTCGCGCAAGCCGAGCGCCTCACGGCGGCCGACGTCGGCCGGGCGCTCGCGCGGCAAACGCGGATGTACGACCAGAGCCGTCAGTTCTTCGAAAAGTACGAATACTTCGTGCTTCCCGTGACGCAGGTCGAGCCCTTCGACGTCTCGAAGCCGTATCCAACCGAGATTGCCGGCACGCCCATGAAGACCTACATCGACTGGATGCGATCGTGCTGGTACGTGACGCTGATGTCGAATCCGGCAATCTCGGTGCCCGGCGGATTCACGTCCAGCGGCTTGCCGGTGGGGCTGCAGATTGTCGGCCGGCACCGAGATGAGTGGAGCGTTTTTCAACTCGCGCACGCCTTCGAGCAGGCGACGCAGTTCTTCAAGCGCAGGCCAGCGTTGCTCGGATAGCTTGTTAAGTCCCCCCGAACCTGGAACCAGGCGATCCACTTGGGCCTTGGCCTTAGGCTTGGGCCTTGGCCCTTGACGAACATAGACTTCTGAGATGCCGCACACCGACGTCGCTGATTCTGTCCTGCAGGCGATCGGCCGGACTCCGGTCGTCCGGCTGAACAAGCTCGTTCCGTCCGGCAGCGCCGACGTGTTCGTGAAACTCGAGTCGGTCAATCCGACCGGCTCGTACAAGGATCGGATGGCGCTCGCGATGATCGAGGGCGCCGAAGCGCGCGGCACCCTCAAACCCGGCATGCGCGTCGTCGAATACACCGGCGGCAGCACCGGATCGTCGCTGGCAATGGTCTGCGCGGCGAAAGGCTATGACTTCGTGCCGCTCTCGTCCGACGCCTTTGCGCGCGAGAAGATCCAGACGATGGAGGCGTTCGGCGCGGACGTCGAGATGGTGCCGAGTGACGGCGGCCAGGTCACGCCCGCGCTGTTCGATCGCTTCAAGGCGCGCATCGCGGTCCTGACAGAGGAACCCGGCACGTTCTGGACGGATCAGTTTCACAACGCCGACGCGCTGAAGGGGTACGGCCAGATCGGCGTCGAGCTTCTTGAACAGGTGGGATCGATAGACGTCTTCTGCGGCGCCGTGGGAACCGCGGGCATGCTCGTTGGCGTATCCCGGGCCCTGAAAGCCGGCGGCAGTAAAGCGCGGATTGTCGCCCTGGAGCCAACCGGATCGCCGGTGCTGACGACCGGCAAGGGCGGCGCGCATCGAGTCGAGGGGACCGCGCCCGGCTTCGTGCCGCCGCATCTGAAACCCGGCGACTACGACGAGGCGCGCGCGATCGACGAAACCGAGGCGCGGGAGATGGCGCGGCGCCTGGCACGCGAAGAAGGAATTTTCGTCGGTGTCTCGTCGGGTCTCAACGTCGTCGCCGCACTGCAGCTCGCGCGGGAGCTCGGCGCAGGCCGCCGAGTCGCCACCGTCGCGGTGGACACGGGGTTGAAGTATCTGGCAGGCGATCTGTTCCAGACTCGCTGACCCCGAGCTCCAATGTTCGTCAACGACAGGACGATTGAACTGCTGGTTTTCTGAGCATCAGGCTTCCGTTCCGGCCACCCGGCACGCCGGGCGCCTCACCTGACGCTATGGAGCGATTGCTAAGAGGTTATGAAGACGCGTGGGCGTGGGCCAGGGGCGCGGCGGAAAGCTGCCGGATTCGCCCTTCGACGCGCTCGATGATCGGATCTGGCGTGGAGGTCCCGGCCGTGATGCCAACGACCTCCGCGGTCTCGAACCACTCGACCCGAAGGTCTGCCTCCGTCTGGATGTGATGGACGTGGCCGCAGTACGTGCCGCACGTCTGGACCAGCTCGCGCGTGTTGTTGCTGTTGGCGCCGCCGATGACGATCACGACGTCGCATTGCCGCGCCAGGTCCACCGCCGCCTGTTGCCGCTGCTTCGTCGGCAGGCAGACGGTGTCGAAGAAACGGACCTCCGATTCCGGAAACCGCCCGCGGATCAGACCCACCAGGTGTCTGACTCGCTCGAGCGGCTGCGTCGTCTGCGACGCGACGCCGATCCGAGGATGCCAGGCCAGCTTCTCGACGTCGGCATCGGTCAGCACGACGTCGAAGGCGTCGAGATCCTCGGTCAGGCCGCGAACTTCGACGTGCGTCCGCTGACCGACGATCACCGGATGATATCCATCGCGCAGAAGCGCCTTGATGGCCCGGTGGGCGACGTGCACGAGGGGACAGGTGGCCTCGACGACGGTGAAGCCGCGTGCTCGGGTGCTGGCAAGCGCTCGTTCGGAGGCGCCGTGCGCCGTCACCATCACCGTGGGAGTCGACACCTCCGTCACGTCGCTCGCGATGTCGATGCCGCGGGCACGCAGGTCCGCCAGGACCGCGGGGTTGTGGACGAGGTCTCCCAGGATCGTGAGCGGCCCGGCGTCGGCGTGCGACAGGGCGAGATCGATTGCGTCCCGGACGCCAAAACACATGCCCAGATGGCTGGCTCGGAGGATTTTCATGACACCCACGCGACCGGTTGCTCGCGCCGTATACTTTGCATAACAAAGTAATGTGCCGGGGCCCCGGTTGTCAATGGGGGTCAATCGGACGTTTTCCCGGTCTCCCGGACGAGCTCCGCGGACGTCGCGGGCTGCTTCCCGGGCTCCTGGTCGGTGCCCTCGAAATCGAGTCTCGGCACGTGATCGCTGGCCCGGGTCCTGAGGGTCCGCGTTTCCGGTTCGGGGATTTCGCCGCCGGTCCAGCGAGCGACGAAGCGCTTTGCGGTCTGGAGGAAGCCCTCTTCTCCGGCCTTGGGTTTTGGCGACTGCCGGCGCCAGCGGCGGCGCTCCTCCACAGGCAGCCAGTTTGAGAGAAACGCGAACCTCTGCGACGCGCAGATGGGACAGGTGTCGCCGACGAACAGCTCCTCGCAGTCGAGGCAGAGGCGGGCAACGCGAAGTTGCATGGCGGAATCAGGCGCGCACGGCGCGCGCCAGTCTGGCTATCGGCGCGAGCCGGTGTTGGGATCAGCGTCGGAATTGTCCCTGGTGGACGAAAGTATGGCGAATGTGGCGGTCAGCTTCCCAATCAGCTCGAACAGCTGACGCCGATACCCGCGGCGCTCGTCGCTGATCGTGGTGGCCGAGGTCACGGCCATCACCAGATCCAGATCCCTGAAGACGAGGACATACTGACCGCCGAAGCCCCAGGCGAAGCAGGCCCGGTGCCCGCCGATCTCCTGGCTCCACCAGCCGTAGCCGTATTCGCGATCGGAATCCCAGCGCGACCGCGTGCGCGGCTTGCACGACGCGTCCACCCAGGCGGCGGGCACGACCTGCCGTTGGCCGGCGCGTCCGCGATTCAGGTACAGCTCGCCCAGCTCGACCATCTGCAGCGGCGTCATCAGCATCTCGTTGCCGCCGAGGTAGATGCCTTGCGGATCGCGCGTCCATCGCGCGAGCGTGATGCCGAGCGGCGTTGCCAGCGTTTCGACGGCAAACTGATGCGTCGTCCTGCCGGTGGCCTTCGTCAGGATCGCCGAAAGAATGTGCGACGTCCCGGTGCTGTATTCCATCGAGCTGCCGGGATCGCTCGCCATCGGCCGGCGGAGCGCGTATCGCACCCAGTTCGGGCTGCTGACCCACGCGCCGTACTGCGCGCCGCTCGTCGAAGCGAGTCCCGATCGCATCGTCAACAGCTCCTCAATCGTGATGGCCTGCTTGCGCGTGTCGGCATCGGCTCGCAACTCCGGAAACCAGCGGACGATGGGCGTGTCCACGCCGGGAATGAGCTTCCGCTCGATGGCTATGCCGACGAGGGTTGAAATCACGCTCTTCGACGCCGACTTGATGTTGGCCAGCTTCGTCGCGCTGTGTCCGCGTGCGTAGTACTCGTGCACGATCTGACCGCGATGGCTGACGACCAGGCTGTGTAGACGCTCGAGACCTCGGGTGTCCTGCCGTCCCATGGCCATCGCGGCGACACAGGCGATCGCGCAAAGTCCCAATCTCATCGTCAACATGCTACCGAGAAAAGGAGCTCGCGTGTCCGCCGCCCCGGCCCAAGGACCTCGGGTTTCGTTTTCGCTTTGATCTTCCAAAAACGAAACCCGAGGTCTTTGTTCTGATCAGCATGTCAACGTGAACTTGTGGCTGGGCGATTGGCAGGACGCGAGCTGTCTACCCGCCGGACCACTGAGCGGCAGCGAACTCAAAATCGGACAGCTGGTTACCCTGTTCCCCACCGGCTCACACGCCTGGCCTGGCCTTCGATAATGGCCGCCAGCGCGACCGCGAGTGCCCGGTTGAGCCGGTCATCGTCTTCGAGAAACTCCAATTGCATCTCCGTGCTTGCGCCGGTCACACCGGTCTGACCCCACACGAAGCGCCAGATCTCGCGCTCGCCCGATTTCGCGACGTATCGTGCGCGAGCAGGTCCGACGTCGAAGCGCACGACCTGGGCTGCCGTCTGCCCCGCTGCATCCCGCACCTCCCAATCGGCACCGATCGGCGTCAGCGTGCCGATGGATTCAGCGGTCGAAACGTCGGTGACTTCGTAGACGCGGCGGCCGAGCCATCTCGCGGATCGGCTGGCCGTGATTCGGAAGAGATCTTCTCCACCCGGCTCTCGCCCGAGCGCGCCAGAATCCCCGTTCCATGACAACGCGAATCGCTGGGACGACCTCGGGGGGATTGTCGTGATGTCGTACGCGGATGGTTTGCCGAGAAAGACTCCGGCCAGACTCGGGCGGGGGCGTACGGAGTACAGCGTGTCGTTGAACTCGGAAGGTGACGTATCGGCCACGGCGCGCGCTGGTGCGGGAGCCGGCACCGGATCCGGGAGCTCCCTGTCGAGCTCATCAACCTCCTCGGCCTCATCGGCGGATGCCTCGCGACGCCGGCTGATTGAGAGCGAGACGACGAACGCGAGAATGTAGCCGCCCAGAATCCATTTCAACCGCCAGCCGACCGGACCGCGATTGAGCTCGTACCGCGTCAGCCATTCGGCGACCTGCGCCGAAGCCAGCGGATCGGAAGCGCCATCGACGAGCCGTTGGAACGCTCGACCGAGGTCGTCGAGCGCGCGTTCGAGCATGAACAGGCCGGCCATCAACCCGCTTTGCAGAAACACACACGCGCCGAGCACGCGCGTCACGAGTTGGACGGGTCCGGCGAGGACGACCGCACCGCCAAGCGTGTAGGCGATGATGGCAAGCCCGGCGATCGCGGGCGTTGAAACCAGGACGATCGCGGGCACGAGGCTCAATCCGAGCGGATCGCGCTCTCCGCCCATGAGCTGCTCGAGCAGACCGAGATTGCGTGCCCACCATGCGACCACCCGCGGGACCTGCAGTACGGCGATGCCGACAAGGATGGCGACAAGCAGAACGACAAAAGCCGGCAGCGTGCCTTCCTTGTCCGCTGAATCCTGCCTGGTGAACGCCGGTGCCGGCGGCATCACGACGCCATGGCCGATGGCGCCCAATCCGAATGCCGCGGCAAAGGCCAGCGCAAATCCGGAGACGGCCGGCGCCCACGCGACCTGATCGCCCGCGATCATGAACAGCACGACGGTCGCTGTGACCGCACCGAGCGCCATGAAAAACATCAGGAGGGCAACAAACCGGAGGGCCGTCCGCGCAACGAGGGCAATTGACCGATACATGTCCGCTTCTGAACGGACAGTGTGGGTCATCCACGCCAAATTTACAGCGTGTGTTTAGGCTCCCATTGCCCCATTGCTCCATTGCCCCATTCTTCAATGCTCGCGGGGCCCCACCCCCGCTCGCGCGCGCTCCGGCGCTCGCAGACTCGCTATCCT
>CAWAEG010000001.1:1292500-1603421 GCA_963780895.1 uncultured Acidobacteriota bacterium | reverse complement strand
CGCGTGTTCGGAGAGATCGATATCGATAGTGACCGGCCGGCGGCGTTCGGAACCCGAAGACCGGGTACTGCTGGAAGACGCTGCACGCGCGCTGGCGGAGCGGTTCCAGGCGTAAGGCAATCGGTTTCGGGTATCGGGACTCAGAGAATCCCCCGCGCCCACGACGCCTCTCACTGTGGCGTGGCTATGCTGTCGCCATCGGGCTCAGGCGGCACCCGAAGCGACTCGACACGCGAGTGCTATAACTCCCCCGCTTGGGGCGACGCCTGCTTTCTCAAATCCACATGTGGACCGGCATCCTGGCCGGGATCTACGTCTGCGTCGTCTTCGTGACCGGCGCGACGCTGGTGTACCGCATCGATCTCCAGCGCGCACTCGATCCGCACCTGTTCACGGCTCGCGTCCGAGGCCCGCTGGCGGAAGCGGCCACGATCATGGATCGCATCGCCAATGCGTATCCGCGTCATCGGCTCTCCGGCGTCGATGCTCCGACCACCTCGCGGCCGACCTATCTCGCCTACGTTACGCGAAGCGACGAATTCGTGACGGTGCTCATCGATCCGGTCAGCGCTGAGATTCTCGGCGAGCTGCCCGAGCGCTCGCTGATTCGCATCCTCCAGGGCATTCACTACGACCTTTTCGGCGGCAGAACCGGACGCGTCGTCAACGGCATCGGTGCGGGTTGCGTGCTGGTCCTGTGTCTCACCGGACTGGTGATTTGGTGGCCGGGCACGTCGAACTTGCGCGATGGGTTCACGGTGAATGCCCAGCGGAGTTGGAGACGTCGACTCTGGGAGCTGCACCGTGCGGTCGGCATCTGGACGGTGCTGTTGATTGCGATGTGGGCGGTCACCGGTCTCTACTTTGTTTTTCCGGCGCAGGTGCGGTCGGCCGTGAACTGGATCTCGCCGCTCACGCCGAGACGTCCTCCCGTCTCCCGGCCTCCGAGTCAATCTGCGGCGCCCTCTTCGTGGCATGCGGCGATCGACCAAGCGCAAAGATACGCTCCCGGTCGCCATGTCGCTCGCGTCGTGGTTCCTTCGAGCGCCCGTGCGGCATTTCTCGTCCTGTTCGCGGACGCCAGCCCGACTCCGACCGGACCGGGTCACCTGACGCCCGTCTATCTCGATCAATTCACGTTGGAACGTTTGCCGGACGATGTGAACACCGCGCGCACCGTTGGAGACGTCCTCATCGCGTGGCTGACGCCGCTGCACGTCGGGAATTTCGGCGGCGCACCCGTGAAGCTGCTCTGGGTGGTCCTCGGTCTCGCCCCTCCCCTGCTGTTCGCAACGGGCTTTTACATGTGGTGGACGCGCGTCGTGCGTCCACATCTGAACACGCGAGGCTCGATCACGCCAACCCGCCGGCCCTGAAGGGTAGGCCTCCATTTCGCCGGGTGCTCTTGCCTGCGCGAACCAGGAGGGCGGACGAAGCATTGAAAATTGGTAGAATATTTCAATGCGACGCCGGCCCGTTTCGCCATTCTGGATCCACGACGTCCAACAGGTGAACGCGATCGCGTCTCCGGTCAGGGCGGCTGTCATCGACGCGCTCGAGGTGCTTGGCCCGGCCACGATCGGGCAAGTCGCAACGGCCCTCGGCTATCCACCTGACGGCCTCTACTACCACTTCGCTGTGTTGGAGCGGAACGGGCTCGTGATCCGGATCGACGCCGAACGAGGACACGCCTGCCGCGCGATTCGATCTGCCGGGACATCCGGCCACGCTGCGCTACCACCTCGACGACCGCCGGCAGCGACGCGCCATTGCCAAGGTCGTCGGGACGATGGTCCGGGCCGCCGACCGGAGCTTCGGTCGTGCCTTGCGCCGGGACTGGCGACGGCACACGGTCCTCGTCGCAACCTGCGAGCCGGACGCCGCACGGCGTGGCTGACCGCCCGTGAATTGCAGGTGCTGAATCGTTACATCGAACGCATTCACGCGCTCTTCGGCCGGGGCCTTCCGCGGCGAACGGGCGCGCGGTTACACGAATTCACCTACGTGCTCGCGCCGATGGTCGAGCAAGGCCGGCGCGCAAGGACCCGTCCACAAGGAGCCCGCTCATGAACCGTGCCGCGATCGCGCTCATCCTCCCGCTCGTCGTGAGTGCCGCCTTCAACCCGGCCGCCGTCGCCGTGCCACCGCCGGCCGGGGCGCCGGTGACGATTCCGTTCGAGCTCGTGAATCGCCACGTGGTCGTCAAGGTCACGGTGAACAAGTCGCGGCCTCTCTCGTTTGTGCTCGACACCGGCGCCAACAACGCCATCGTCAGGATGGTCACGGCGACGGAACTTGGCCTCGCGCTGGAAGGACAGGTGAACACCGGAGGCGCCGGCCCTGGATCGCAGGCAGGCCAGCGCGTGAAGGATGCGACGTGGTCACTCGTTGGCCTCGACGGGTTTTCGCAGCCAGTGTCATTCGCGCTGCCGCTGCCGGCGTTGCCATCCGCGCTGGGACAGGATGTTCATGGCATCATCGGCGGAGAGTTCATCAGACAGTTCGTCATGGAGCTGGATTATCAGGCACGCACGATCACGCTCCACGATCGCAGAACATTTGCGTACGGCGGCCGAGGTCAACAGCTGCCTCTCGAATTCACACCGAATGGTCATCCCGTCGTGAAGGCGGCCGTCACGCCGCTGGGCGGGACGCCGATCGACGATCAGTTCATGCTCGATATCGGATCCGGCGCCGCCCTCGTGCTGCACAGCGGGTTCGTGGTCGAGCACAAGCTGCTCGGGCCGGAGTCCAGGACGATTCGAGCGATCGGGTTGGCCGGCGCCGGCGGCCGGTCTGTCGGACGCATGGGACGAGTGTCGTCGCTGCAACTCGGCTCGTTCACGATCGCGAACCCCATCACGATCTTTTCGGAGGACAAGGCCGGCGCGTTCGCGAACAGATCGCTTGCGGGCAACATCGGCGCGCAGATCGCGAGCCGGTTTCGAACGATCCTCGACTACGGGCGGCGCCGCATCATCCTGGAGCCGTCACCGACGTTCGCCGACCCGTTCGATCGTGCGTTCAGCGGGATCGCGGTGCGTGCCGAAGGCGCCGACTACCGCACCTTCCGCGTCCATGACGTGCTCGAGGCGTCTCCAGCGACCAAGGCCGGTATTCAACTGGGGGACGTCATTACCTCGATCGACGGCATCGCGGCCGAGAGCCTGACGCTGACAAGGATCCACGAAATCCTCGAGAGCCCGGTCGCGCACGAACTGACGATTCGACGGGCGGACCAGACGCTCAACGTCACGTTGACGCCACAAAAGCTGGTTCAGACCGGTGCGGGATTCTCCCAACCGCGGTCTCGGTCGCGCGGCTCAACGCGGCCGCGAATCGATGCACCACGCGTCAATTGAGTGATCGGACTCAACGATTTGTATCCCGCGAACCAAGAACTTGGTGCGCACGTTGATGCGAGCGCGCGCTCGCATTGTGACCAGTGGCCACGTGTCGAGGACCGCGAAACGCGCACTCGTGCCGAGACTCCTCTCTGAGGTGTCGAGGCGTATTTGTTCGATTCCGGGACACGTGCTGGCACTTCCATTGCTCCCCTCCTCCCGTTCGCCGCCACCCCCCAGCAACGGCGATATCGGGAGGCGCACATGTTCGTCAGTCTGATTCGTCACACGTTTCGGGTACTGACTGCGATCGCGATGATCGCGACGGCCGCTGTTCCAGCGGTCGCGCAGAATCCGACCGGCGCCATCTCCGGTCGCGTGATCGACAGCGGCGGCTTGCCTGTTGCCGGCGCGTCGGTGACCGTGCAGTCACCGAGCCTGCAGGGCTCCCGCACGACGAAGACCTCCGAGAACGGCGACTACCGGTTGCCGCTTCTACCGCCCGGCGAGTACACGCTCGTCGTGGAATTCAACCGATTCGCCACGCAAAAGAAGTCAGCGACCGTCGCGGCGACCGAACCCGTGACGATCGACGTCACGCTCGAGCCGGCCGGCGTCGCCGAATCGGTCAGCGTCCAGGCGAATGCAGATCCGTTCGCGACCACGATTCAGAACGCGACGAGCGTCAAGCAGGAGCTCCTGAACACGCTGCCGACCGCGCGGACGATCCTCTCGGCGGCCAACCTGGCGCCCGCGGTCCACGCGACCGGCCCGAACGGCAACCTCGTCATCTCCGGCGCGATGTCGTTCGAGAGCCTGTTCCTGGTCAACGGCGTGCAGATTCAGGACAACCTCCGCCGCGAGCCGTTCACGCTCTTCATCGAAGACGCGATCCAGGAGACGACGGTCTCGACGTCCGGCATCTCCGCCGAGTACGGCCGCTTCACGGGCGGCATCGTCAACACCATCACGCAAGTCGGGCAGCAACCCGTTCGCCGGCTCGTTCCGCGCGACCTTCACGAACGACGACTGGCGGACCGTGACGCCGCTCGAGCGAGCCGAAGACGGATGACACGGTGCCGACGCTCGAGTACACGGTCGGCGGACCGGTCCGTCAAGGACCGCACGTGGTTCTTCTTCGCCGGCCGGAACTTCGACCAGTCCGCGGCCGAGCAGACCGGGTACACGAACGTGCCGTTCATCACGGGCCTGAACGAAAAGCGCTTCGAGGGGAAGGTCACGCAGTCGTTCGGCGCGGCGCAGCGGTTCACGGCGTCCTACATGAACATTCGGACCGAGGAGCGCAACAACGCGTTCCCGGATGCCGGCCGGCGTCATGGACCTCCGGACGCCTGATCACGCGCCAGCTGCCGCAGGATCTGCTCTCGCTCAACTACGGCGGCGTCATCGGCAGCAACCTGTTCCTCGAGGGCCAATTCTCGCCAGCGCCAGTTCACGTTCAAGAACTCCGGCGGCCGATCCACGGACCTCATCCAGGGCACGCAAGTGCTCGATCAGGAGACGGGCGCGCTGTGGTGGGCGCCGGCGTTCTGCGGCGTCTGCGGCGACGAAGAGCGCGACAACGAAGCCTGCTCCTCAAGGGCAGCTACTTCCTGTCGACGCCGCGCGGATCGCACAACGTCGTGTTCGGGTACGACACGTTCAACGATCGACGGCTCGGCGACAACCACCAGACCGGCGTCCGACTACCGGATCTACGCGACGCCACGTCGGTGATTCAGGGCGACACGGTCGTGCCGGTCCTCCTGCCGGACTTCGGCACCTGGATCGTCTGGTTCCCGATCAGCGAGGCGAGCCAGGGCACGAACTTCCGCACGCACTCGCTGTTCGTGAACGACACGTGGCGGCTGAGCGACCGGCTGACGTTCAACCTCGGCCTGCGCTACGACAAGAACCACGGTGAAGACGCGATCGGACAGCTCGTGGCCAACGACAGCGCCTGGAGCCCGCGCCTCGGCGTGCTCGTGGGATCCAACCGGGCAACGGCGTCTGGACCGTCAACGCGAGCTACGGCAGGTACGTCGCCGCGATCGCCAACAACATCGCCGACTCGTCGTCGCCGGCCGGCACGCCGTCGGTGTACGCCTATTACTACCTCGGACCGCCGATCAACGAGGCAGGCCCGCTCGTCGCGACCGATGTCGCGCTGCGGCAGATGTTCGACTGGTTCGACGCCAACGGCGGCACGAACCGGACGCCCTGGCTGCACCGAGCTGCCGGGCGTGAACACCAGGATTCAGCGGATCGCTCGATTCGCCGCACGTGCGGGAATTCACCGTCGGCGTCAGCCGCCGGCTCGGCGTCGCGCGGCGTCGTGCGCGCCGACTTCGTGCGACGCATGTTCCGCGACTTCTACGCCGACCGCGACGGACACGACGACCGGGACCGTCACGAATGACATCGGACAGACGTTCGATCTCGACCCTCGTCGAGAACACGAACGCCGTGAAGCGCGAGTACACGGCGCTTGAACCTGCAGGCGTCCTACCGACTCAGTGGCGGCATCAGGGCCGGCGGCAACTACACGCTCTCGAAGCTCTTCGGCAACGTCAACGGCGAGAACATCCGCAGCGGACCGCTCACGTCCTCGATTCTGCAGCAGCCGGAGTACTTCGATCCGGCGTGGAGTTTCCCGGAGGGCGGTCTCGCGGCCGATCAGCGGCACCGCGTACGGCTCTGGGCCAACGTCGATCTGCCGGCACCCGAACGGATTGGCCGGCTCTCGCTCGGCATCCTCGAGCAGATCCAGTCCGGGACGCCGTACGGCGCGGTCGGCACCATCCACACCCAGCCGTACGTGGACGAATCCCGGCTACGAGCAGCCGTCGGACACCGTCAACTACTTCTTCACCGATCGCGCGACGCGTTCCGCACGGAGACCATGATCCGAACGGACATCGTCGCTCAACTACGCGCACCGGCTGCCCGGGCACGCGCCGCGGCGAGATCTTCGCCAACTTCCACGTGCTGAACCTCTTCAACCAGTTCCAGCTGTTCGACTCTGTCGGGCATCGGCGATCAACACCACCGTGCTCACCGAGGCAGACGACGCGACGCGGTTCCAGCCGTTCAATCCGTTCACGACGACGCCCGTTCAGGGCACGCACTGGGACTACGGCGACCGGTTCGGAGAGGCGATCGCGGCTGACGCCTACACCGTGCCGCGGACGTTCAGGTTTTCCGTGGGCGTGAGGTTTTACAGCCGCCTTTGCTACCATTTGCGCATGTCTCGCACCGGGGCGAGGGTGGCCGTTCCGACGGCTGCCCTGGTGCGGCGTTTCAGTGATGGGATCGACCGCGTCTGCGGTTGCCCTCTCGACGTGCCTGTTTGCGTACCAGGCCGCCAGCCCATCCGCGACGCAACAGCCAGCACTCATCGCGCACTACCCGCTGGCGAATAGCCTCTTCGATGCCACCCGAACGCATTCACCCCTGATCGTGACCGGTGCGCCTTTTCATGCAGGCCGGGGGATTTTCTGCAGCGGCGAGAACGCCGTGGACTGGCCGGACGGTTGCGACGTCCGGACGGCGCAGTTGACCCGGCTGGATCTCTCGTCGTTCACCGTCAGCGCGCAGTTTCTCGTGCCGCGACGTTTTCCCAGACCTCACCAGGTCTTCGTGCTCGGTCGACTGTCGCGGGCGCTTGCCTACATCCTGCTTCCCGACGGCCGGACTCAGCTGTTGACGAACAACAACGTACGCACTGACTGCTCGGTCAAGTACCAGACCGGCTTCTGGCACGAAGCAACGATCGCCTTCGATGGCGAGACGGCGACGTTGTCTTTGGACGGCGTCACCGGGTGCCGCGTGAAGGGCCCTCTGAACACTCTGAACGATCGCGCCGTGATGCTGACTAATCACGGCGGTATGGGAACCTACTACGGATTTCTTCGCGAGCTCCGGATCCATAACGGCGTGGTCACGCCCGAACCCAGAACGCCGGCTGCCGATGACGTGTCGCCGCCGGAACCTCCGCATGTGCCCCCGGTCGATCGCTTCCTGGCCACCTGTCCCACGGCCGCCCAGGTGGCGGCGGTAAACCGTGACCTTCGGCTCGACTTCGAGTTCGATGCAACCGCCCGCGAGCCATTGTCCTGCAGGTCGTCTGAAGGCTCTCGCGACCTCTCACCCCTGAAGCGTCGCGTGTACAACACGCTGCTGCTGATGCAGCAGATCGAGTTCGATCAACCGCTGCCCTGGACGAAGGCGCCGCTCTACCGATGGCTCACCACGACCATCAGGGGCATTCGCTTCCGGCCCGACATCACGAACAGCTTCTGCTGCAACCCTGAGCGGGTGATCAACCTGGCACCAAATTCCGTTGCCAACGTCACGGACCGCTGGATGGATCCGGCATGGGGCGCTGCCATCGGCATGTACGGGTTGATGCCGGTGATCGTTCACGAAGCGCGCCACGCCGATGGGTATCTGCATACGTGCGGTTCGAAAGATCGAACGATCGAGGAGCTGGGCGGTTGGGCCGCCCATTACTATCTGCTGCGCTGGCTCACAGAACACACGGATCAGGCGTTCTTCTCATCCGGGCCTCGCACGTACAACGATCGCCTGAAAGCGAAGGCGGACGACACTCTCAAGAATCAGTTCTGCGGCAAGTGAGCACCATTGAATCGGCCGCCGGCAGAAACCGGAACGTCGCTCGTACAATTGGCCTGTGCCATCGGTTCGGCAGCCAGCCAACGACCGGGTGATTGGCTACCTTCAGAAACTGCGAGGGAGCGCGGCGGAGGACGACCCCGCACCGCTTCCTGGAAGCCCCAACTATTGGGAGGCCGGGGCACATCCCGACGTCGTGGAAAGAATTTGGGAACAGCTGGGCAGGATGTTTCCCCCTGAAAGCCGCCGGATGGTGTGCGGGACTCCGGCGCTCGTCAATCCAGATTCGAAGGTGCTGATCGCTGTCGCGATCGGGACGGCATACGCGATCCGGCTGCCCTCCAGCGTCTTGCTGGCAGGAGTTCCCCCCACCGTGCGGACGGAAATCGTCTGGACGGGAAAATCGAGACTCAATGTTCAGACGGAGTTCGGAAGCGACTGGGCCGTCGGGAGCTACATGCCCGAAGAGGTGACCTGTGCCGGCAGGCTTTCGACGAACACGCCGCAGAGGCGCGCGAGTGACAGCGGACCTGCGCGCGACTCGGGAACGCTGCAGCTACTCCTGCCTGAGCGCGCGAACCGGATCGATTCTCGAGGCCCTCAGGGCCGGCGTCGTCGCCGCCAGCAGCCCGACGACGATGAGCGTGAGCCCGGCCGCGATGTAGGTCGCCGAATCGAATGCCGAGACGCCAAAGAGCAGGCGCTCGAGCGATTTCCCCAGAGCCGCCGCGCAGACGAGACCAGCCGCCACGCCGACGAGAATCAATTTGAGCGCACCACGGACCACCAGCACGAACGTCTGCCGCGGCTGCGCCCCGAGCGCCGCGCGCAGGCCGATCTCCACCGTGCGGCGCGTCACCGAGTACGTCACGAGGCCGTACACGCCGACCGCGGCCAGCGCCGCGGCGGACAGCGCGAGCCCGATGATCAACAGCATGTTGAATCGTGGCTGCGCGATCGACGCTGACACCAGATCGTCGAGCCGTGAGATCTGGCCGAACGGCAGCGAGGGATCGAGGCCGGCCAGAACGGCCCGCGCCGCGGCCGTGGCGTCCGCCGTCGGCAGGCCCGTGACGACGACAAGGTGCATCTGCGAGAGCGCCAGCCGCGTGTACGGCACGAAGACCTCCGGCGCAGCAGCCGCCTGCAGACCGTCGTGCCTGATGTCGGCCACCACGCCGACGATCGTCAGGTCGCCGGCCATGGGCATCTTCAGCTGCCGGTCGATCGGACTGTCGTCCCCGAAATACCGCTTCGCCAGCGTCTCGTTGACGATAGCGACCCTCCGGCTGTCTTCGCGGCCGTCGAAGCGGTCGAACGTGCGGCCCTGACGGAGCGGGATGGCCATCGCTTCGAAGTACCCGGGCATCACGCCGCGGTAGTGCGCGCGCGGCCGTTCGGACGGCGACATGGCTTCGAGACCGTCGATCGTGAAGTTGAGCTCGAACAGCACGCCAAGCGGGCTCATCGGCAGCGCCGAAACGGCGCTCACCCGCTCGAACGACGGCACGGCACGGAGCCGCTCCAGGAAGTCGTCGAAGAACTGTTTCTTGGGCGCGGCCCCGCGGTAGCGGACGTCGGGCAGGACAATGTGCATCGCCAGGACGTTCGACGTGCGGAACCCCGGATCGACCGAGGTGAGCCGGACGAAGCTTCGGAGCAGAAGGCCCGCGCCGATGACGAGCACCAGCGCGACGGCCACTTCCGAGATGACCATCGCGTCCGACAGCCAGCGCGACCGCCGGCTGCCCGTGTTGCTGCGACCGCCCTCCTGCAGGACGTCGAGCAGGTTCGGTTTCATGGCGCGCCACGCCGGCACAGCGCCGAAGAGCAGTCCGGCGCCGAGGGTCATCAGGACGCTGAAACCCACGACAGACGGATCGAGGCCGATGTTGTCGGCGCGTGGAATGGTGGGCGGCACGAGGGGCCGCAACGCGCGGATGCCGAGCCAGGCGAGCGTCAGCCCGAAGACGCCGCCAAAGACCGCCAGCACGCCGCTCTCAACCAGCGAGCGGCGGACCAATGCGAGCCGGCTGGCGCCGAACGCCGCCCGCACCGCGAAATCGCGGCCGGCACGTGCCGACCGCGCCAGCAGCAGGTTCGTGATGTTTGCGCAGGCGATCAGGAGGACGAGCACCACGGCGCCGAAGAGCACCCAGAGCGTGGGGCCGATGTTTCCCACGACCTGCTCGTGCGCGGGCACGAGCGACGCGCCCCAGCCGGCATTCGAGGCGGGCTGCTCGCGCGCGATCTCGCGGGCGATGACGTCCATCTCCCCGCGCGCGCGATCGATCGTGACACCAGGCGCCAGCCGCCCCATCGTGGCGTACATGCGGTGGGGCCGCGAGGCCAATGCGGTCAGGTCGAACGTGAGCGGCGACCACACCTCAACGGCCGGGTCGCCCGGCGGAAACTGAAAGCTCGCCGGCATCACGCCGACAATCTCGTACGGCAAGCCGTCCAGGAGCATCGTCCGGCCGACGACCCCGCGATCGCCGCCGAATCGGCGCAGCCAGGCACCGTGACTCGAGCACGGCGAGACGCTCGTGGCCGGGCCGCTCTTCCTCGGGTGAGAAGGTTCGGCCCAGCTCCAGCGGAAATGCCGAGCACCGCGAACAGCGCCGGCGACACGTCGACGCTGGCAACCCGCTCGGCGGCGCCGGTGGCGCTTCCCGCTCCCGTCAGCGTGAAGCCACGATACCGATAGGCGCCGATATTCGAGAACGACTTCGACCGCGCGCGCCAATCGAGATAGGTCGCGCCTGACACCTCTTCCTGTGGCTGTCCCAACTGCTGATTCGATTCCCACAGGACGACGAGCTCGCCGGGCCTGGCGTACTGCAGCGGCCGCAGCAACACGCCGTTGAGCACGCTGAAAATCGTCGAGGTGACGCCGATGCCGAGCGCCAGCGTGAGCACGATGACCGCGGCGAACCCGGGGTCCGCCCGCATCAGCCGGATGGCTTCTCGCAAATCGCGTGTCATATCGCGTCCAGCATCATCGCGCCCATTGTAGGCCGACGTGCTGGGGGAAAGGACGATAGAGCACCACGCTGCCGGCAGTAGAATGACGCGGATTCGATCGCCATCATGTCCCTGACTGCCGGCACGCGACTGGGGCCGTACGAGATTCTGTCCGCGCTCGGCGCGGGCGGCATGGGCGAGGTCTACCGGGCGAGAGACACGCGCCTCGGACGCGACGTCGCCATCAAGGTCCTGCCGGCCGATCTCGTCTCTGACCCCGAGCGCCTGGCACGCTTCGAACGCGAAGCCCGGGCGGTCTCGGCTCTGAACCATCCGCACATCGTCACGTTGTACGAGGTGGGCACCAGCGACGCCGGACCTTACCTCGTCCTCGAGAGGATCGAAGGGCGCTCGCTTCGTGAGGTGCTGGACGCGGGGCCGATGCCCGTCCGGCGCCTTCTCACGCTGGCCACGCAAATCGCCGAAGGCATCGCCAAGGCCCACGCGGCCGGCATCGTCCATCGCGATCTCAAACCGGGCAACGTCATGGTGACCGACGACGGCTTCGCCAAGATCCTGGACTTCGGCCTGGCGAAGCTGGTGTGGCCTGAGAACGAGGCGGGAACGGTCCAGGACGCGACGACGCTCGTCAATGGAACGGCGTCGGGACTGCTCCTGGGCACGCCCGGCTACCTCTCGCCGGAACAAGCCTCGGGAAAACCCGCTGACTACCGCGCGGATCAATTCGCGCTTGGCGCGCTGATGTACGAGATGGCGACGAGCGAGCGGCCGTTCAAACGCCCTACGCTCCTCGAGTCGCTCGCGGCCACCATCCGCGAGGAGCCGGAACCCCTGCGGTCGAAGCGGCCGGATCTGCCGGCGCCGCTTGAATGGCTGATCGAACGCTGTCTGGCGAAAGATCCTGCGGATCGGTACGCCTCGACGGTGGACCTCTCTCGCGAGCTCGCCTCGCTGCGCGATCACCTCTCAGACCTGTCGCGAATCCCGGCGCCCGACGGGGCGGAAGGCCGGCCACGTGGCCTGCCGCAGCGGCTCCTGTGGTCGTTGGTGGCGGTCGCCGCGGCGGCCGGCGTCGCCGTTGGCAGCTTCGTCGTCGCCAGGCGAACGGCAGTGACGTCTCTCCCTTCCTTCCGCCCAATCACCTTTCAGCGCGGCGTCATCACTGGCGCGCGGTTCGGGCCCGACGGCAAGACGATTTACTACAGCGCGGCGTACGGAGCCGGACCGTCCCGGATCTTCGTCACGCACCTCGAGCAAACCGAGTCGAAGCAGCTCGACCTTCCGCCTGGGTTTCTGATGGCAGTGTCGACCAGGAACGAGCTGGCCCTGCTCCTGACGAACGAGCGCGCGGGCTACGCCGTGCCCGGGACCGTCGCCCGCGTGGCGGCCATCGGTGGCACGCCGCGCCCTCTGGTGGAGGGCGCAAACTTTGTCGACTGGGCGGCCGACGGGGAACGGATGGCAATCAGCCGGCTCGGCGGCGAGTGTGAATTCCCCATCGGCCGGCCTGTCGTAGCGCGGCCGTGTGGACTGATGCGCGTCTCCCCGAAGGCCGATCACATGGCTTTTCTCACGGCCGGCGGGCTCGAGGTTCAGGACTTCGAGGGCAAGCGTCTGGTGAAGGAACTCATGCCGCACGTGTTCGGCATCGCGTGGTCGCCCGATGGCCGCGAGGTCTGGTTCACCGGCTCCGAGACCGGCAGCGCGCACGACCGCGCCCTCTATGCGCTGGCGCTCAACGGCCGACGACGACTCCTGGCGCGCGGTCCCGGCGCGATGGCGCTCTATGACGTGGCGCCGGACGGCAAGAGCGCCCTTATCGTCTCCGGCGCCGGGTGGTTCGGCATCAACGCGGCGACCGCAGGAGAGAGCCTCGAGCGGCCGCTGGACCTTCTCGGCCGGACGGACATTGTCGGTCTCTCCGCCGATGGACAGTGGCTGCTGCTGAACGAGACTCGAGAGGTTGGTGCCGGCACCTATCTTCGGTCGACGGACGGCACGAAGACGGTGCCTCTCGGCGGCAACACCGCACGCGGCCTTTCGCCCGACGGCGGCTGGGCGCTGGTCCAGGCGCGTGGAAGCCTGACGCGGCTGACGCTGGTATCGACTGGCGCCGCGGGCTCGCGAGATGTGCCGTTGAATCCCGGGCTGGAGAGCCCGCATCTCGACCCAGCGCAGTGGTCTCGGGATGGCCGACGGTTGTTCCTGCCGCTGCGTTCGGTCGCGGGCGGTCCTCGATCGACCCGCCTCTATGTCCGCGAAAACGATGCGGCGTGGCGACCGGTCACGCCCGAAGGGATCACGGGACCACTTGCCGTCTCGCCTGACGGACAGCTCATCGCCGCTAACGACGAAACCGGTTCGGTCGCCATTTTCGGGATCGACGGTCGCACGCCACGGCGCCTCGAAGGAGAGAGCGGACGGCCGGTTCACTGGAGCGCCGATGGACGTCTGCTCTTTCTCTCGGCACTGGAGAGCTTTCCAGCTCGGATCTACCGCCGCGAGCTGGCCAGCGGTCGCGTCGAGCCCTGGCGCACGATTGCCCCGGCCGATCCCACGGGAGTGATGTTCATTGGGAGAGTGCTGATTTCGGCAGACGACCAGTCGTACGTCTATCAGTACAGCCGGGGGCTGAACGACCTGTATCTTGCTCGAGATCTGCGGTGACCTGATAGTTAGCTCATTCGAATGCCGCTCACGATCTTGCGGGTCCGGCCGGTTGTGGCAGCGTCCGCGCTGTCCCTTCTGCTCGGGCTGGCCGTGGTGGCATTTGGCATTCGGGCCGCGCCCATCATCACGGATTCCGACTTCGCGGTCACTGAGCTGTACGTCGAATTGGCGACGCGCGGGCAATTGCTTGCTGGTCCATATTCACGATTCGGGTGGCATCATCCAGGCCCGCTCTACTTCTATGTCTCGCGCCGTTCTATGCGCTCAGCGGTCATCGTGCCGCAACGCTGTACGCCGCTGCCGCAGCCATCAACGTCGCCGCCATCGTCACGCTGGCCTGGGTGCTGGCGCGCGAGTCTCGGCTCCTGTCGGCCACCGTGATCCTCGCGTGTGGCGCGTTCGCCTGGCGCGTTCCGCGATTCCTCGCCAGCCCCTGGACCGGCCACGTACCCGTTCTTCCAAGCCTGGCGTTTCTGCCCTCGCGACGGCCGTGATGAGCGGGCGCGTGCGCATGCTTCCCTTGATGATCGTGTTCGGCTCCTTCGCGGCTCAGACGCATGTCGGCCTCGTTCCTGTCGTGCTGGTGGTTTCCGGAGCGGCCCTGTTGAGTATCCTGTCGAACCAGTCCGCGAGAACGGCATCGACTCGTCCACTCATCGCTGCAGCGGGGCTCGCGGTCGTCCTCTGGCTGCCGTCGATTCTGGAATGTCTTCTCCAGCAGGGCGGAAATCCCGCGATGTTGTGGCGGTTTTTCGTGGTCGATGTTTACCCAGGTCACTCGTTCCGGGACGCGATGGCATATGGCGGCTATGGCCTCATGGCGCTGTTTCGCCCGGATTTCGAACTGCCCTGGGGCGGGCATTTCGGCCTGGACTACCTTCCCTGGAGCTTGTTCGGCGCTGCTGCCGAATTGCTGCTGCTGATCGTCGTCGCGAGCTGGCATGTTGCGCAGAAACGACGGTTCGAGGCGCATCTTGCGTGGTCGATTGATCGCCGCGACGGTTGCCGTGCTCGGCCTGATGCGAGTTCGGGGTGACATTCTCAATCACTATCTGTTCAGAGTCGCCGCGATTGGCGCGCTCAACGTGGGCGTGCTCGCCGCCGCGGGGCTACGCCGGATGGCTTCCGCCATCGGATTGCGCCCGCTGCCGTTTTTGGGATCGGTCACCGGCGTCGCGGTGATCGTGACGCTCATGGCGAGCCTGGCGGTGCGCGATCTCCAATCGCTGACAGCCTACGAGCGGCGACAACGCGGACGCGCGGCAGTGGTCGCTGCGCACGAGGCCGTGCGTGCGTATCTGTCGAGCACCGGCGTGCGCAAGCCGCTGCTGCAGATCGGCGCCGATCGCTGGGGCGATACCGCGGGCGTCGTGCTCAGGCTGGTGCAGGATGGAACGCCGGTCGCGGTGAAGGATGGTGAGGCGATGTTCACCGACCGGTTCAACGTCAGCGGCGACGAGGACGCGCTCGTCACGCTGGCCGATCTTGATCTGCACCGCGTGCTTCGCACGACCGCAGGCAATTCAATCCTGCTCGAAGCCTCTCCGCTGTTCGTGGATGCGTCCCGGATCTCCCCGAGAGAACGATGACCATTGAGTAATTGCGGCATTGGGTAATTGAGCAATTGAAAAACAATTGCCAATTACTCAATTACCCGATTACCCGATTCCCCCAATTCCCCCGATCAGAAATCGATCGCGAACCCGACGCGGATGATCCGCGGAGATGATTTCTCTTGGCTCGAGGTAGGTCCCACTGACGGAGTTGTTGAGGCTGACGACGGTCGACACGTTCGCGATGTTGAAGATGTCGAGCGTCGGCACGATCTTGCGCGAGCCGATCGGGAACGCCCGCGAGATCCGGATGTCGGCCAGCGTGACGGTCGGCAGCCGCTCGTCGCCGCGCTCGCTGAGCGTCGACGGTCTGGCTCGCCCGCGTGAGCGTGATGCCCTGCGTCGCCGCGCCCGCCCGCGTCAGGTTGTACGTCGAGACGTACGGATAGCCCTGATTCGAAACCAGCGAACCGGCCATCGTGATGTCCTTCCACGGCAGCCGGTAGCTGCCCGACAGCCGGAAGCCGACCTTGGAGTCGTTGCCGATGATGCCGTCGGCGATAGATCGGTCTGGTTCGGATCGTTCAGATCGCCGCCACCCAGGCCGCCTTCGTTTCTTGCCGAGCGTGAGTCCGGCCACCATCTGCCAGCGGTTGCGCGAAAAGCGCTTGCTCGCGGTGAACTCGACCCCCTGATACTCGGTGTCGAGCTCCGGCTCGTTGTCGCGGATCTGGTTGCTGGCGGCTGGTCGAGCGATGGGCTGAACACGACGGTCGTCATCGGCTTCGCGGTTGGCGACCGTCTGCGGGCCATTCGGCACGTTGATGGTCGACCTCGGTGTACGCGCTCGGCGGCAGCGCGGTGTTGCGCGTGCCGAGCTGGTCGCTTGATTCGCGCGGTAGTAGTACGTCGCGCCGACGCGCATCGTCGTGGCCGACCTGCCGCTCGATGCTCGCCGTTGAACTCGTCGGAGTACGGCCAGTTCGATGCCGTCGGCCGCGTAGAACGTGTTCATGCCTGCCGCTGAACGACGCCGCACTGCGACGGGCGTGATCTCGTTCGCCTGGAAGATGCCGTCGCCGTTCGGATCGCTCCACGGGCACGTCCTCGATCCCACGGTCAGCGCGTTCACGGCGGTCACGCGATCGATGCCCGACCTGCAGCGCGTAGCGGCTGTAGTTGGCCTTGATCGCCGTGCGCCCGTCGCCGCGGAGGTCGTACACGACGCCCGCGCGCCACACGCCTTTCGTCTGGTTGAGCACTTCCTGGCGGTCGCTCGAAACGCGGCGTCGATGTAGGGGCCGGTGCCGTCCGGCTTCGAGCGCGCCCGGCGATGAAGAGGTCGAACTGCGACGTTCTGTGTTCGACTGCGCCGGGCATGATCCCCTTGTAGCTGTCGAAGCGGAAGCCCAGGTTGAGCGTCAGGCGCTGCCGATCGACCAGGCGTCCTGGATGAAGAAGCCGAGCACCTTCGCGAGGTTCTTGTTGACCGTCGGCGTGTTGAACAGGCGGACCGGTTGGGACGGATTGCCGTTCGAATACTCGACGTAGTGGTGCCCCTGCACCGTATAGCGCTGCTCGAAGTAGAGACGCGCCGTACTGCACGCCACTCTTCAGCATGTGGTCGCCGCCGAAGCCGCTGACGTTGTAGGACGACACCGTGTTGTCGAACTGGTGGCGCGAGTTCGGCTGCTCCTCGTGTCGCGGCGCCGCGAAGTCGGCCGTCGCCGAGCGTGAAGTCGATCTTAGCGGATCGCGTCGGCGGGCGTCCCGGGCTGATAGGTGTAGTTCGTCTGCCCGTCCATCACGCTGAACGCCGATTCGAACACGAGCCGCGGACCGAACACGCCGGTGTATTTCGCCTGCGTCGTCTGCACGGGGTTGGTCTGCACCACTGCCGCGATGTCGGGGATCAGGTCGTTCGAATCGCGGCGATGGCCGCGAATCTTGTCGTTCCACAGGTACGACACCATCACCTTGTGGTTCGCCGAAAGCGACGCCGATGCCCTTGCCCGAGTAGTTCTTCAGCGTGTTGTCGTCGAGCGCCTGCGTGCCGTCCAGGTTGCTCGTGTTCGTCAGCTTGTTGACGATCCAACGCCGGCATCGTGCCGTTGACCCACAGGCGATCCCGGATGATGCGCGCCGCCGCCCGACAGGTTGGCGTCGTAGGTCTTCAGCGTCGGGTTGCCGAGGAACGTCGGCAGCCGTCTCGCTGGATCTCGAGATGGTTCTCCGCCTGCAGGTCGTCGTTCGCGAACGAGTAGCGCATGTTGCCGCGCCACGTGTTGCCGGCGTCCTTCGTCACCATGTTGATCGAGATGCCGCCGGCCATCACTTCGGCCGGGATCCCCGACGTCATGTAGTTGACCTCCTCGAACATCCCCTGGTCGTAATACATCATCGTCGAGCCGCCGCCGCCGCCCGGCCAGTTCACGTCGCGCCGTCGATGTTGAAGCTCACGTCCGCTGCCGCTCGAGCCGTGCGCCGACAGACCGCTCTGCTGCATCGACTGCGTGCCGCCGACGTCATAGGTCGAGACCTGGACGCCGGGGATCAGCTTCGCGAGCGACCACGGATCGCGTCCGGTCGGCACGCCCTCGAGGATCTCCTGGTTCATCACCGTCTGCTGCAGGTTCGATTTCGTATCGACGGTCGGCGATTCGCCGGTCACCGTGATCGTTCTCGGTGACCGCGCCGACTTCCATCTTCGCGTTGATCGTCGCGATAAACGCGGCGTTGATCCGGATGGCCGTGCGCTCGACCGTCCTGAATCCCTGCAGTTCGAACTTCACGACGATAGTCGCCGGGCGGCAGTCGATCGAACCGGTACGTTGCCGCTCGGTGTCCGTCGTCACGCGTCTGGACGCCACCAATCAGTCGTTCGCCCGTCAGCGTCACCATCACACCCGGCAGGATCGCGCCGCTGGCATCAGCCACGCTGCCGACAATGACCCCGTCTGCACTGTGCTTCGGCCGCCGCGGCCGCCGATAATACGACGCCCCCTAACATCAGCACGAGGGGAACTCGCCTCATGTTGCCTCCTTGGTTTTCGCGGTGCAGCCATGTTGGCATCCAGTTCCGCTTATCCGCTAATAAGCCGGAGGCTGACCCGTCAAAGAAGGCTGGACTGCAGCTCGTGCAGCGTGATTTCCGGGCGCGCGTTGAATCTCACTTTGAGGAAATGACCGACACCGCGGTTGATGTACATCCACCGGCCGCCTGGCAGGTCGAACGCGCCTGACGTGTACCGGCGGTTCCGAACGGGCAACACTGGAGGCGGTAAAAGCGGCGGTTTGCACTGGCCGCCGTGGGTATGGCCCGCGAGGATCCAGCCGTCGTAGCTGCCCCAGACCGGCAGATCGGCCGTGTCCGGGTTGTGGCTGAGCACGAGCGTGGCCGACGCGGGCGTGACGCCGGCCAACGCGGTGGACGCGTCGAACCGCTGGGCCCACCAGTCGTCGAGCCCGACGATGTGCAGCCCCTCGACGACGGCGGACTGGTTTCGAAGCACGGTGATGCCGTGCAACGTCGCCATCTGCGCCACCCGATCGGCGATTTCCGGATTCGACCACTTCGGACCGTAGTCGTGGTTGCCGAGAATGCCGACCGTCGCGAGCCGCCCGCGCGGGAAGTGGCGGTACGCTTCGGATGCCCGGACGAATTCGTCCTCGTGATAGGTGATGAAGTCGCCGGTAAACGCGACGATGTCGGGCGCCAGCGCCGCGGCGCGCTTGAACGCGTCCACGATGTAGGCACCGTCGACGACGCCGGCGTGGACGTCGCTGACCTGCATCAGCGTCTTTCCCACGAGCGCGGCGGGCAACTGACGGATCGGCAGCTGGTGCTTCACGAACTGCAGCCAGTGTGGCTCCCATCTTGACGTGTACAATCCAACCCCCGCGGCCGCAGCCAATGTCGAACCGCATCCAAGGAGGAACGTGCGACGGGACGGACGTTTGATCACCGGCTGTAGTATTTCGCGGATGGCGCCGGAGCGCCGAGTCTGGCTCGTGGCCGCGTTCGCCGTGGCTGTAGCGGCGTGCGGCGCGGCGCCGGGCGGTCAGGACGACTCCGCGAACGAGTGGCCCGCCTACGGCCGCGACAAAGGCGGCTCGCGCTTTTCGCCGCTCACGCAGATTTCACGGGACAACGTCAGCCGACTCGCCGTCGCGTGGCAGTACCGCACGGGGGAGACCGAACCGCGCTTCGCCACCAACAACGAGACCTCGCTCGAGGTCACGCCGATCTTCGTCGAGGGCACGCTGTATCTCAGCACGCCGATCGGCCGCGTGATCGCGCTCGATCCGGTGAGCGGCACTGAACGGTGGGTCTTCGATCCGCGGATCGATCGCACGGTCGACTACGGTGACTTCACGAATCGCGGCGTAGCGGCCTGGCTCGATCCCGCGGCGCCGGCCGGCGCACCTTGCCGGCTTCGAATCTTCGTCGCGCCGATCGATGGCCGGCTCATCGCGTTGGATGGGCGTGACGGCCAGCCCTGCGGCGCCTTTGGCGAGGGCGGCACCGTCGCGCTCAAGCCGACCCTGCGCGTCGCGCCGTTCGAGCCCGCGGCGTACGAGGTGACCTCACCGCCGGTCGTCGCCGGCGACGTCGTCATCGTGGGGTCGGCCGTCGCCGACAACAGCCGGCTCGCACCGGCAAGCGGCGAGGTGCGGGCGTTCGACGCGCGGACGGGCGCCCCGCGATGGACGTGGGATCCGATTCCACAAGATCCATCGGATCCCGCCTACGCGACGTGGCGTGACGGCAGTGCGGCACGCACGGGCGCGGCGAACGTCTGGTCGGTGATGGCGGTGGACGAATCACGCGGTCTCGTCTTCGCACCGACGTCGAGCCCGGCGCCCGACTACTACGGCGGGGCGCGGCTCGGCAGCAATCAGTACGCGAACTCGATCGTCGCCCTGCGCGCCGCGACGGGCAAGGTCGCGTGGCACTTCCAGACGGTCCATCACGATCTCTGGGACTACGACAACGCTTCTCCGCCTGCGCTGGTCGACGTCAACTCCCGCGGCATGCGCGTGCCCGTGGTCCTTCAGGCCAACAAGTCGGGACAGCTGTTCGTCCTGAACCGGGAGACTGGCGCGCCACTGTTTCCTGTCGCAGAACGTCCGGTGCCTCGCAGCACGATTCCGGGCGAAGAGGCGTGGCCGACGCAGCCGTTCACGACGACGATTCCGCCACTCAGCCCTCACACACTCCGGGCCAACGATGCGTGGGGCGTGGACGCTGCCGAGCGCGAGGCGTGCCGCAAACAGATCGCGGCTCTTCGCAATGAAGGCATCTTCACGCCACCGAGCCTCGAAGGCACGCTGGTGCTGCCGTCGAACATCGGCGGCGCGCACTGGGGCGGTGTGGCCGTGGACACCTGGCGCGAGATTGCCGTGGTCCCGGTCAATCGCCTGGCGGCCATCGTGCAGCTCATTCCAATGAGCAGGCTGACCGAAGACGCTGCGGATCGTCTGGAAGAGAAGACCGGCTATCCAGTACACGCACATGATGGGCTCGCCGTATGTGATGCGCCGCGGCTTCCTGCGATCCCCGAAGGGCCTTCCCTGTTCGCCTCCGCCGTGGGGCTCCCTCGTCGCGATCGATCTCAGCACGGGCGCCAAGCGCTGGGACGTTCCCCTGGGACGGATGCCCTCGCCGGAGGGCACGCTGCTGTCGGCCGACTGGGGCTCGCCCAACCTGGGCGGGCCGATCGTGACGGCAGGCGGATTGGTCTTCATCGCGGCGACGCTCGATCGACGCATCCGCGCGTTCGACGTCGAGAGCGGCAACGTGTTGTGGTCCGGCGAGCTGCCCGCTGGCGGCAAGGCGACGCCGATGACCTACGCGGCGGGCGGACGCCAGTTCGTCGTCATCGCCGCAGGGGGCGGCGGACGCTTCGGGACGGGCGACCACATCGTCGCGTTCGCGCTGCCGCCGCGGTGACCGTGGCGAGTCTTCGCGCCGCCGGGTTTCTCACCGCCGCAAGGCGTTGCTCGTCGCGGCGCGCGCCTTCCGCTGCTCCAGCTCTTCGAGGGTCCGCGGCCAGTCGTCCTTGAGCAGCCGCGACAACGCCCGATCAGCAAGCAGCCGGCCGCCCGTCTGACAGGTCGGACAGTAATTGGCTTCGTTGGTGGCGTAGCGGATGCGCTGGATGGGCGTGCCGCACACTGGACATGGCTTGCCGAACCGCCCGTGCGCGGCCATGCCCTCGCGAAACGCCGTGACCTTGGACGGAAACGTCTCGCCGGCTTCCGTCATCAGCCGATCGCGCCAGCGCGTGAGTACCGATTGCGTCGCCTCGAAGAGCCGTCTCGCGTCTTCCGGGACCAGCCGGCTGGTGAGCTGCATCGGCGACAGCCGCGCGGCGTGCAGGATCTCATCCGAATAGGCGTTGCCGATGCCGCTGAAGAGACCCGGATCGGTCAGCGCGCGCTTCAGCGTGTGATTCTCGCTTCTGAGCGTCGCGTCGAAGAGTTCGAACGCGACGCCGAGCACTTCGATCCCGCCGGGATCGTGAGCCGCGAGCGCGTCGCGGCCGGAGACGACGTGGAGCGATGCGCGCCGCGACGAGCCAGCTTCGGTGAGCAGCAGCGAGGCGTCAGCGAGATCGAACGCGGCGAGGCCCAGACGCGCGGGAATCTTCACGCCCGGCGCCTTCCACTGAAAACGGCCGGCGATCATGAGGTGGATCACGAAATACAGATCGCCCTCGAATCGCCAGACGATCCGCTTGCCGAGCCGGCTGAGCTCGAGGGTGACGCGGTCGACGGCCGCATCGGGACGTGGGTCTACAGTTCGGACCAGAAACGGATTGGCGATCCGGATGCGTTCGAGGGCACGGCCGACGAGTCGCGGCCGCAGGGCGTGGAGGTACAACTCGACGTCAGGCAGCTCTGGCACGAAGCTCTTTCTCCGCGCCTCTGAGCCTTCTGGCCTTCGAGCCTTTGAGCCTCATTTCCCAGCCGCCACCGACCCGTCCACCCGCCTCGTCTCCAGGCCTCCCAGACTTAGCTTCTTGAGCCCCGGTTCGATCTTCGCTCTGTCGCCGACCGCGACGACGATCATCTTGTCCGGCACGAGATGTTTCTTCGCGGCGGCAAGCGCCGTGTCAGCGGTGACCGCGGTGACCTGCGACGGCAGCTTTGTGTAGTAGTCGAGGCCGAGATCGTAGATGTACAGATTCGCGAGGCTGCCCGCCGTGCCCGCGCTCGTCTCGAAGTCGCTCGGCAGGGCACGGACGATCGAGTCCTTGGCCATCACCAGCTCCTCCGGCGTCATCGGCGTCGTCGTCATCCGCTTGACCTCGTTGAAGATTTCGCTGACCGCCGCGGCCGTCGCGTCGGTGCGGACCGGCGCGCTGATCCAGAACGGGCCGTTGCCCTTCCGGAACACGAACTGCGAAGACGCGCCGTAGGTGTATCCGTGCTTCTCGCGAAGATTGAGGTTGACGCGGCTCGAGAACAGTCCGCCCAGCACGGCGTTCATGACCGACACGGCGGCGTAATCGGGCGTCGAGCGCGGCGGGCCGATCAGCGCCACGAAGAGCCCGGTCTGCGGCGCGCCGGGTTGATCGACGAGCACGACACGATTCCTGGTCGTCAACGGCGAGCTCAGCGCCGTCGCCGTTGCCGTGCCGGCCGGCCACGCGCCGAACGCCTTCTCGACGAGCGTTTTCAGCTCCGCCTCCCCGATCGCGCCGGCGACGACGAGCGCGGCGTTGCCGGGGACGAAGTTCTTCTTCCAGAAGCCCTGCAGGTCGGCCGGCTTCGTCGCGCTGACGGACGCTTCGGTGCCGAGCTCCACGAATCCGTACGGATGCTCGTTCCCGTAGAGCGCCGCCAGGGTGGCGATGGTCGCCACCGTGCTCGGGTCCTGCCGCTGCGCGATGATCCGCGCCAGACGGCTCTTGCGCTGCCGTTCGACTTCAGCCTCCGGGAAGGTCGGCCGGAGCGTGACGTCCGCCAGCAGATCGAGCGCGGCCGGGAAATTCTTGCGCAGCGACCCGACCGAGACGATGGTCGCGTCCTTGGACGACGTCGCGTTGATCGCGGCGCCAAGCTGCGCGATGTCGTCCGCCAGCTGCAGCGCGTTGCGGCTCGCGGTGCCCTGATCGAGCATCGAGGCGGTGAAGTTCGCGAGCCCGGGTCGATCGACCGGATTCGCGTCCCCGCCCGTCCGGATGACGAGATCCGCGGCCACGACCGGCATGCCCGGGCGCTCGTGGAACAACACCGTCAGCCCGTTTGCCAGCTTGAAGGAGCGCGGTGTCGGCAGGTTGATGGCCCGACCTTCGACGGGCTTCGGCTGGGTCGCGCGCCATGGCGCGTCCGCGTTGATCGCCTCGACGCCAGTGCCGGGCGCGACCTTCGGCGCCGGCATCGTCGGCACGTTCGCCGCGAGCTTCTGCTGCCCGGGCATGCCGTGAATGACCACACGTGTGTTCGGCTGCAGGTAGGTCCCGACAAACGCCTTGACCGAGGCCGGCGTGACGTTCCGATGCTCTTCGAGGTACTTCAGCAGGTATCCGGGGTCGCCGACGTAGTGGTTGAACATGCTCAGCGTGTCGGCGACACCGCCGAACCCGCCCAGCACCTCGAGCCCCTGCAGCATGCCCGTCTCGAACGTGTTGCGCCCGCGCGCCACTTCCTTTTCCTCAGGCCCGCTCTGCCGAAGCAGGTTCAGCTCCTCGTCGATTGCTTTCTCGACCTCCTGCGGCGTGTGGCCGGGCCGAACGGTGGCGACAATCTGGAACGTCGATCCCAGCGCCAGCGAGTACTGGAACGCGGAGACGTCCTGCGCGATCTGCTTTTCGTACACGAGCTTCTTGTAGAGCCGGCTCGAGTCTCCGCCGCCGAGCACGCTCGCCGTGAGATCGGCGTCGGCGTCGCCCGGCTTGAAGAACGCGGGTGTGATCCAGGCCATATACACCCGCGGCAGCTCCACCCGATCCGTCACGACCGCGCGCCGCTCGGACGTGATTGGCGGCGTCGTCACGGTGATCTTCGGCACGTCGGGTCCGCGCTTCAGCGGACCGAAGTACTTTTCGACCAGTTCCTTCGTCTTCGCCTTGTCGAAGTCGCCGACGATCGCGATGCTCGCGTTGTTCGGCGCGTAGTACTGCTTGAAGAAGGTCTTCACGTCCTCCAGCTTGGCCGCCTGGATGTCGGCGTGCGACCCGATCACGTTGCCGTAGTACGGATGGCCCTTCGGGAAGACTGTCTGAAACAACGCCTCGTTCACGATGCCGTACGGGGTGTTCTCCGAGTTCTGACGGCGCTCGTTCCGCACGACGTCCTGCTGGTTGGCGAGCTTCGCCACGTCGACCGTGTCGAGCAGATAGCCCATGCGGTCCGACTCGAGCCAGAGGCCCAGCTCGAGCTGATTGGCCGGCAGTGTCTCGAAGTAGTTCGTCCGATCGAAATTCGTCGTGCCGTTCAGGTTCGTGCCGCCGGCTGATTCGAGCAGCCGGAAGTGCGAGTCGCCGGGAACGTGTTTCGATCCCTGGAACATCATGTGCTCGAAGAGGTGCGCGAACCCGGTCCGGCCCGCGGCTTCGTTGGCCGGGCCGACGTGATACCAGACGTCGACCGCGACGAGCGGCAGCCGACGGTCTTCGGAGAGGATCACCTCGAGGCCGTTCGCGAGCGTGTATTTCTCGAATTCGATGCGCGGGATGTCGGACACGCCCGGCGCAAGAACGGTCTGAGGCGTCGAGGACCCGCCGCACGCGGACGCCATCAGTGAAACGGCCAGCGGCAGTTGGATGACGGTTTTCTTCATGGTCTTCATGTGTCCTTCATCCCCTTCATGTGTTCTTTCAGCTCTTGGTCCATGAAGGACATGAAGAACGTGAAGGCCATGAAGACGAGCATTCTGTGTTTCTTCATGATCTTCATTTCCTTCATGCCCTTCATGAGTGCTCTTCAGAAGACCCCGTTCGCGAGCATCGCGTCGGCGACTTTCGCGAAGCCGGCCCGATTGGCGCCGTGGACATAGTTGACGGATCCATCCGGCTGCTGACCGTGCTGCACACACCGGTCGTGAATGCGCTGCATGATCCCCTGGAGGCGCTCGTCAACTTCCTCGCGCGTCCAGAACATCCGGAGGGCGTTCTGGCTCTGCTCGAGTCCTGACACCGACACGCCGCCGGCGTTGGCGGCTTTCCCGGGGCCGAAGGCGACGTTGGCGGCGACGAAGGCGTTCGTCGCCTCGATCGTGCTCGGCATGTTCGCGCCCTCGCCGACCGCGCGGCACCCGTTCTTGATGAGCGTGTTGGCGTCGTGCTCGTCCACTTCGTTCTGGGTGGCGCTCGGAAATGCCGCCTCGCACGGCACGATCCACGGCCGCGTGTTCTCGTGGAACTCGGCGTGGAACTCGTCCGCATATTCGCGGATCCGGCCGCGGCGGACCTCCTTGAGCTCTTTGATCCACTCGACCTTTTCCTGCGTGAAGCCGTTCTTGTCGTAGACGAAGCCCTCGGAGTCGGACATCGTGACGACTTTCGCGCCCAGTTGAATCGCCTTCTCGACCGTGTAGATGGCGACGTTGCCCGAGCCGGAGACCGTGCAGACCTTGCCGGCCAGGCTGTCGCCCTTGTGCCGAAGCATGTTCTCGACGAAATAAACGCAGCCGTACCCGGTCGCTTCCGTCCGAATCAGGCTCCCGCCGTACGCGAGCCCCTTGCCGGTGAGCACGCCGGCGTGGCGATTCGAGATCCGCCGGTACTGGCCGAACAGGTATCCGATTTCTCTGCCGCCCACGCCGATGTCTCCGGCTGGCACGTCCACGTCCTCCCCGATATGGCGATAGAGCTCGCACATCATCGCTTCACAGAAGCGCATCACCTCGGCGTCGGACTTCCCTTTCGGATCGAAATCGGATCCGCCCTTGGCACCGCCCATCGGCAGGCCGGTCAGGCTGTTCTTGAAGATCTGCTCGAACCCGAGGAATTTCAGGACCGACAGGTTGACGGTCGGATGGAAGCGCAATCCGCCCTTGTACGGCCCGATGGCGTTGTTGAACTGGATGCGGTACGCGCGGTTGATCTGGACCTCGCCGCGGTCGTCGATCCAGGCCACGCGAAACATGATCACGCGATCGGGTTCGGTCAGCCGCTCGAGGATCCGCGCCTGTCGGTACTCGGGCCGGTCGAGAACGAACGGCATCAGCGACTCGGACACCTCGCGAACGGCCTGATGGAACTCCGGCTGCCCGGGGGTGCGCTCCAGGAGCCACTCCATGAAGCGCTCGACGGCGCGCGCGGCCTCGCGTTCGACAGCTGGCTGGTGCACTAGGAGCCTCCGTGAAACGTCGAACTGAGAACTTCGAACTGAGAACTTCGAACTCGGAGTTCGAACGTCGAACGATGGACACGGCCAGTTCTGCCGGGTTCGAAGTTGAGTTCTGAGTTCGAAGTTCTAAGTTCTACGTTCAGGCCCCCGTAAGGGGGCCTGTATGCTAGCACCGATGCCGCATGTCATTACCTTGATCCCCGGCGACGGGATCGGGCCCGAAGTGACCGCCGCCGTGGTGCATGTGTTGGACGCTGCGGGCGTCCAGATTGACTGGGAGCGGCATGATGCCGGCATCACCGCCGTCGAGAAAACGGGGCAGACGCTCCCGCCCGAGCTGCTGGCTTCGATCGAGCGCAATCGCGTCGCCCTGAAGGGACCGGTGGCGACGCCGATCGGCGAAGGCTTCACGAGCGTCAACGTCGGCTTGCGGAAAGCGCTCGATCTGTTCGCCAACCTCCGGCCGGTGCGGAACCTCCCGGGCGTGACGAGCCGGTTTCAGAACGTGGATCTCGTGATCGTGCGCGAGAACACCGAAGATCTCTATGCCGGCCTCGAGCACCAGGTCGTGCCGGGCGTCGTCGAGAGCCTGAAGATCATCACGGAAAAGGCCTCGACGCGCATCGCCGAGTTCGCGTTCGACTACGCGCGCCGGCGCGGACGGACGGCCGTCACCGCGATCCACAAGGCGAACATCATGAAGCTCGGCGACGGGCTGTTCCTCGACTCGGTGCGCGCGGTGGCGAAGACGCGCCCCGGCATCGCCTACACCGAGAAGATCGTCGACGCCGCGTGCATGCACCTGGTGATGACGCCGGAGCAGTTCGACGTCCTGCTGCTGCCGAACCTCTACGGCGACATCGTGTCGGACCTCTGCGCGGGGCTCGTCGGCGGGCTCGGTCTCGTGCCCGGCGCCAACTTCGGCGCACGCGCCGCGGTGTTCGAGGCGGTCCACGGCAGCGCGCCGGACATCGCCGGCCGCAACATCGCCAATCCGACGGCGCTCCTCCTCTCCGCGCTCATGATGCTCGATCACATCGGCGAGACGGCCGCGGCGGCGCGCATCGCGACGGCGCTCGAGCGGACGCTCGTGGAGGGCCGCGTGCGGACGGCCGACCTCGGCGGATCGGCGACGACCACGGCATTCGCGGAGGAAGTCGTCCGAAACCTTGTATAGTTTTCGTCGCAGTGCGAGCGGACGACATCATCCAGGCGGTTCTGGCGCGCGATGACGTCGCGCGGTACCTCCGCGGCGTCCAGGGCACGTCCGAAGCGGACACGCGGCAGCGAATCGCGCAGTACCTCGACGAGCTGCGGACGACGCAGCGGTACCGCTTCTACCGCGCGCTCCAGCATCCGCTCTACCCCATCCTGAGAAAGGTTCGCCGCGTCGCCGAACATGTCGAACACGCCGTCGAGGCCACCCGCCGCGGGCGCGTCGTGTACGTCTCGAACCACAAGAGCCATCTCGACTACCTGATCGAGCCGATCGTCCTCGACGACCACGGGGTCCGGCCGCCGTTGCTCGCGGCCGGGATCAATCTCTTCGGCGGCGCGCTCGGGCTGCTCCACCGGCACGTCACCGGCGCGATCCCGATCCGCCGCAACAGCAAGGACCCGGTGTATCTCGTCACGCTGCGAGCGTACGTGGCCGAGATCCTCAAGCGGCGCGACCTGCTCTACTACGCCGAAGGCGGACGCAGTTACAGCGGCGAATTGAAGCCGCCCAAGACGGGGCTGCTCCAGGCCGCGCTGCTGGCCGACCGTGAGGAGCTCTCGGTCGTCCCGATGGCCGTGTCGTACGACCTCGTGCTCGAGGATCGCGTGCTCGCGCGGGAGGCGATCCGGCGGCGGCCGCGGCCGTTCACGCAGGAAGTGGCCGAACTGGTGCGTCACGCCGTTGGCTACCAGTCTCGCGCGTTCGTCACGTTCAGCCCCGCGATCCCGCTCGCCGGGTACGATCCGGATTCACGGCGCGATCTGGTCTCGCTCACGCATCGCGTCCATGACGCGATCGGCACGAGCTACAAGGTCCTGCCCACGGCGCTCGTCGCCGCGGTCATACGACCGCAGACCACGCGGGCCGAACTCATCGGACGCGTCGACGAGCTCCTGGCGGTCATCGCGGCCGAGGGCGCGAACGTCGGCGTGAAATCGGGCCGGCAGGCCGTGGAAGAGGGTGTCGAGCGGCTGACCGAGCGCGCGGTGCTCGTCGAAGAGCGGCAGCGCCTGCGCGTCCGCGATCGGCTGGTCCTGCGCTACTACGCACGGACGATTCAGCACCTGCTGCACAAGCCCCGGAGGACGACACATTAATGCTCGACGCGCTGCCGAGAACAGCGTTCGCGCTGCTCGCAGGAAGCGCCACCGCCAAGCGTTTGGCCACGCGCTACGGCATGCGGGGCCCGAAAAGCTTCGCGCGACGGTTCATCGCGGGCGAGACGATCGTCGAGGCGATTGACGTCGCACGGTCGATCGAACGGCAGGGTCTCCACGTCTCGCTCGACGCCCTCGGCGAGAGCGCCGGCGCGACCGCCGCGGCGGCGGAAGCCACGCGGACGTACGTCTCGATCATCGGCGATCTCGACCGTGCCGGCGTCGCCCGCAATCTCTCGCTGAAGCTCACGCAGCTCGGTCTGGCGGTCGATCGCGCGACGTCGATCGACAACCTCAGGCGCGTCCTCGACGCGGCGGACCACGCAGGCGTCTTCGTCCGGATCGACATGGAGAGCTCCGCGTATACCGATCAGACACTGGAGACGTTCGAGACGGTCTGGACCATCGGATACCGCAACGTCGGCCTGGTTGTGCACTCGTCCCTGCGGCGGTCCGAGCAGGACGTCCGCCGGCTGAACGAGCTGCGTGCCGGCGTGCGCCTGGTCAAGGGCGCGTATCGTGAACCCCGCTCGGTGGCCGTTCACCAGAAGGCCGACGTCGATGCCGCGTTCCTGTCGCTCATGAGGCTGTTGCTCTCGGAGGGTGTCTCGCCGGCCATCGCCACGCACGACCCGGTTCTCCTCGACGCGACGAAGGCGTTCGCGAAGTCGCGCGGCCTCGGGCCCGAGACGTTCGAGTTCCAGATGCGCTACGGGATCCGCCGCGATCTCCAGGCGGCACTGGCCGCAGAGGGCTATCGCGTGCGGGTGTACGTACCGTTCGGCAAGGAATGGTTCGCGTACTTCATGGGACGGCTCGGCGAACGGCCCGCCAACGTCAGCTTCGTGCTCAGAAGCCTCCTCAGGGAGCGCCGCGCGGGCACATCCCGGCCATGAGGCTCAGGTGTAGGATTCGAGTTCCGGCACAAGGAGGAAGGCAGATGACGATCACACGCGCCGCGATCAGCGCCTGCGCGCTGGCCGCACTGGCCTCGACCATGAGTGTGACGGCGCGCATGCAGGCGCCCGCGGCATTCGACGAGTCGCTGGTTCGAGCCTTCACCTACCGGAATCTGGGCCCCTACCGCATGGGGGCGCGGACGTCGGACATCGCCGTGCCCGACGCGCCGGCGAAGGATCACCTCTACACGTTCTACGTCGGGTTCTGGACCGGCGGCCTCTGGAAAACGACGAACAACGGGACGACATTCGAGCCGGTGTTCGACCGGCAGGCGAAGCTGGCGATCGGCGACGTCGCCGTGGCGCCATCGGACGCCAACGTCGTCTGGGTTGGCACGGGCGACGCGTTCACCTCGCGGAGCTCCTACGCGGGCGACGGCGTGTACAAGTCGACCGATGCCGGCAAGACCTGGACGAACATGGGGCTGCGCGATTCCCACCACATCGCGCGCATCGCCATCCATCCGGCGAATCCGAACGTCGTCTACGTCGCGGCGATGGGTCACCTCTATTCCGAGAACCCCGAGCGCGGGGTCTTCAAGACGACGAACGGCGGGACGACGTGGGAGAAGGTGCTGTACGTCAACGAGAAGATCGGCGTCATCGATCTCGTCCTGAACCCGAAGAACCCGGACGTGGTCTACGCCGCCACGTACGACAAGCAGCGGCTGCCGTGGCAGATGATCAACGGCGGTCCTGAAAGCGGGATCTACAAGACGACTGACGGCGGAAAGGGCTGGACGCGGCTGCGCAACGGGCTGCCCGAGGGCCGGATTGGCCGGATCGGGCTCGACCTCTTCCACGGCAACCCGGACATTCTGTACGCCGTCATCGAGAACCAGAATCCCCGCACCGTCGCCGCCGGAGCGCCGCCGCTGCCACCCGGTCGCGGCGGGGCACCCCCGACGTACGGCGGGCAGGTCTACCGGTCGGACAACGCCGGGCAGTCGTGGACCAGGATGAGCGCCGACGACTACAACGTGAGTCCGAAGGGTCCGTACTACTTCAGCCAGATTCGCGTCGATCCCGGCAACGATCAGCACGTGCTCGTCACGCAGGACGGGTACCGGCGATCGCTCGACGGCGGGCGCACGTGGAACGCGCCGGGCGTTTTTCCGCGTATGTTCGGCGACTACCGGACGCTCTGGATCGACCCGCAGAATCCCGATCGGATGATTGCCGGCAGCGACGGCGGCATCGCGATCTCCTACGACGGCGGCCGCACCGGGCGATCACTACGCGAATCTGCCGGTCGCCGAGATCTACGCGATCGGCGTCGACATGGAAGACCCGTACAACATCTACGCGGGCCTCCAGGATCACGAGCACTGGAAAGGGCCCTCGAACGCGCCCGCTCGGACGCGTGACCGTGTGGGACTGGCTGGCCGTCGGCGACAACGACGGCATGTTCACGCAGGTCGATCCGCGCGACAGCCGATGGCTGTACACGACACGTCAGTACGGCGGACACACGCGCGTCGATCAGAAGCTCGGCTACGAGACGAACATCTGGCCGCAGCGGACACAGGGCGATCCGTATCGATTCCAGTGGATCACCCCGCTCCACATCTCTCCGCATGACAGCAACGTGATCTATGCGGGCGCTCAGGTCCTGCTGCGATCGGCCGACCGCGGCGACGACGTGGACGGAAATCAGCCCCGATCTGAGCACGAACGACAAGACCCGGATTCTGCCGGAGTCGGAAGGTGGCCTCCCGGGCGGGATCCCATGGTTCGCCATCACGTCGATCTCGGAGTCGCCGCTCACGCGCGGCGTGATCTGGGCCGGCACGAGCGACGGCAAGGTCCAGCTCACGCGCAACGACGGCGGCGCGTGGACGGACATGACCGCACGGATCACGGCCGCGGGCGGACGTGAAGACGCGTACGTCAGCCGCGTCCGGGCCTCGTCACACCTCGCCGGGCGCGCCTACCTCGCGAAGAACGGCTACCGGTTCGACGATTTCAAGCCGTATCTCTATCGGACCGACGACTTCGGCGCGACCTGGACGGCGATCACGGGCGGCCTTCCCGCCGAGCCGATCAACGTCGTCTACGAGGATCACAAGAACCCGGATCTGCTGTTCGTCGGCAACGACACCGGGGTCTTCGTCTCGATCGATCGCGGCGGGCGCTGGGTGAAGATGAACAACAACATCCCGAACATCGCCATCCACGATCTCCTCGTGCACCCGCGCGAGAACGATCTCGTGCTCGGGTCGTACGGCCGCGGATTGTGGATCACGAACATCGGGCCGCTCCAGGAGCTGACCAGCGCCGTGCTCGCGAAGGATGCGCACCTGTTCGCCATCAAGCCGGTCACGCAGCGGGTGACCTGGGTGTTCGGCGCGAACGACTACCTGTTCGGTCAGCGTCACCTCTCGACGCCGAACGAGCCCGCCGGCATGGTGATCCGGTACTACCTGAAGAACGCCGCCCCGCGCGCGACGGTCGTGATCACGGACGCGTCGAAGCAGGAAGTCGCGAAGCTTCAGGGCCCGGCCGCGACAGGCATCAACACCGTCGTCTGGAACACGAGGCGCGACGCCGGCACCGGCCGGGGCGGCGGCGGGCGCGGGGGCCCGTCGGTCGTGGACCTGCTCATGCCGCTCGGCGAGTACTCCGTGACGGTCGAAGTCGGCGACACCCGGCTGACCGGCGCCGGCCGGATCGCAAAGACCCAGGGCTGGTCACTCGGGCAGACGCCGCAGGTCATCAGATAGGGCATTGAGTGAATTGGGTAATTGGGTAATCGGGTAATTGGGTAATTGGTCACACGGCAACCAGCCGGTTCACGGCCGCGGACAGTATGTCGCGGCAGGCGTAAACGTCGTCGACGTTGACGTACTCGACGGTGCTGTGCAGGCCCGCGCCGCCGGGACCGAACAGAATCGACGGAATCCCCGCCCCCGCCAGAAGTGCGGCGTCGGTCCAGAACGACATGCCGACCGGATCGGACGATCGGCCGGCCTGAGCGAGCGCCCGGCCAAGTGCCTGCGGCAACCCGTGCGACGGGTCGAGACAGTACGCAGATCGGTAGCCGGTCAATCGCGCGGCCGCTTCGAACTCCGGATCTTCACCGCGGAGACGCGCCAGCACCTCCTCCATTTCCGAGGTGACGATCATCTCGTCCTCGCCGCTGACGGTGCGGCGCTCCATCTGCAGCGTGCACGAGTCCGGATAACTGCTCAGCTCGCGGCCGCCGGTGATGATCGACGCGTGCATCGATCCGGTGCCCTGATAGGGCGACGGCGGGCGGGCGCGCAATTCACGATCGCGCGCCTCCAGCAAGACGAGCACGCGACCCATGCGCGCGATGGCGTCGCGGCCCTCGGCCGGCCGGCTGCCGTGCGCGGCGCGGCCCCGCGTCACCACCTCGACCCACGCGAAGCCCTTGTGCCCGACCGCCATCTGGAGATCCGTCGGCTCGGTGACAATGGCGGCGTCGGCGCGCCACTCGCGCACGAGCGCTTCGGCGCCGATGCTCATGTACTCCTCGTCGACGACCGCGGCGACGATGAGCCGCCCCTTTTTCCAGGTGGACGCCATGGCGCCCGCGGCGGCAATCATGGCGGCGACGCCACCCTTCATGTCCTGCGCGCCACGCGCGTACAGCCGGCCGCCCTCGACGCGCGGCACGAACGGATCGGTCATCCCGTCGACGCCGACCGTATCGATGTGCCCGCAGAACATCACCGCCGGCCCTGGCGTGGCGGCGTCGAGCACGCCGATCACGTTCCGGCGGCCGGGCGCGGCTTCCTGAAACACGACGTCGAGGCCGGCCTTCCTCATCGCGTCGGCGGCCACTTCGCCAACCGCACCCTCGCCCGGCGCGCCGGGTACGAGCGACGGATTGATGGAGTTGACGGAAACGAGGTCCTGAAGGACGGGGATGGGATCCATAAGAACCGTGCAACTTGGAATGAGAACGAAGAACTCAGAACTGAGAACTAAGAACTTAAGAGCATACTGTCTCGCGGTCGCTGCTGGGCCGGCCAGCGTCTTCCACCTCGCCAGCTGGTGGGATTCGGTTCCCAACTTCCAAGCTCTAAGTTCTGAGTTCTCAGTTCTGAGTTCGAAGTTAACTATGATCCACCCTCATGCGTTTGTCCGGCCGTGTGGTGGCGATCACGGGCGCGTCGGCGGGCATCGGCCGTGCGACCGCGGAGCACTGCGCGAAAGAAGGCGCGGCGATCGCGATTTCGGCCCGGCGCGCCGATCGGCTGAACGACGTGGTGTCCGCCGTCATCGGGCGGGACGGCCAGGCGATCGCGGTTCCTGGGGACGTGACGAACGACGCGGACGTCCGCGCGCTCGTCGCGCGTGCCGTCGAGGCGTTTGGCCGGCTCGACGTGATCGTCTGCAACGCCGGCATCGGCTTTCACGGCAACCTCGAGGACACGACACCTGACATCGCCCGACGGCTGGTGGACGTCAACGTCCTCGGGACGATCTACGCGGCGCACGCGGCGCATCCGGTGTTCGTGCGCCAGGGATTCGGCCACATCATCGCGATTTCGTCCGTCGCGGGCCGGCGCGGTGTCGCGGGCATGAGTCTGTATTCGGCGACGAAAGCGGCGCAAATCGGCTTCATCGAGGGCCTCCGGACCGAGTTCCTCGGCACGAATCTCCACGCGTCTGTCATCTATCCCGTCTCCACGCCGACCGAATTCCACAGCAGCATGCGGCGCGATTTCGGGTTCGCCGTCGACGCGCGCGGGCCGCGGCAAACGGCCGACGAGGTGGCCGCCGCGATCGTCGATTGCATCGTGTCGCCCAGGCCGGAGGTCTACATCTACCGGAAGGCCTGGTGGCTGGCCGTCCTTTCGGTCGTCGCGCCCGGGCGGGCTGACCGGTTCATGCAGAAGTTCGCGCGGTGGCGGGAAGGGGAGAAATGACCTCGGAGGTCATTCGCATCGCCGAGGCCGTGCGTGACGCCGGCGGACGTGCGCTGCTCGTCGGCGGATGGGTCCGCGACGAACTGCTCGGTCTTCCTCCGAAGGACGCCGACCTCGAGGTCTTCGGCATCCCTGCCGACAGTCTGCGAGCCATTCTCGAACGGCTGGGCCGTGTCGAGACCGTCGGCGAAAGCTTTGCCGTTTTCAAGGTCGTCGCGGATGTCGCACGCGATCCCGAATCCCAGCCGCGGATTCGCCAGGACGCCGTGGACGTCTCGCTCCCCCGCCGTGAGTCGAAGACCGGCCGCGGGCACAAGGGATTCCAGGTGGAAGGCGATCCGGACCTTTCGTTCGAGGACGCGGCGCGGCGGCGTGATTTCACGATCAACGCGATTTCCCGCGATCCGCTGACGAACGAGATCATCGACCCGTTCGACGGCCGCCGCGATCTGCGCGAGCGGCGCCTGCGCGTGGTCGATCCGGAACGATTCGGCGACGACAGCCTGCGCGCGCTTCGCGCGTTGCAGTTCGCCGCGCGTTTCGCGCTGACCGTTCCGGACGAGACGCGATCGATCCTCCGATCGATCCCGCTCGACGATTTGCCGCCCGAGCGCGTCTGGGCCGAGATGGAAAAGCTCCTCCTCCAGGCCCGTCGTCCTTCGATCGGTCTGGCGCTCGCGCTCGACCTCGGCGTCGTCGATCGGCTCTGGCCGGAACTGAAAGCGCTCGTCGGGTGCCCGCAGGAACCGGAGTGGCACCCGGAAGGCGACGTGTGGGTGCACACGTTGATGGTGGTCGATCAGGCGCGCGCGCGGATCGACGATCTCGATCGCGGCCGCGCGGTCACGATGATGCTCGGCGCGCTCTGTCACGATCTTGGCAAGCCGGCCACGACGGCAGTGATCGATGGCCGGATTCGATCGCCCGGCCACGAAGAAAGCGGCGTCGCGCCGGCGACACGTCTGCTGGATCGCCTGAACGTACACACGATCGACGGGTACGACGTCCGTCATGCGGTGATCGGGCTCGTCGCGCATCACTTGAAGCCGAGCGCGTTCAGGAAAGCGGCGACCCCGGTCGGCGACGGCGCCTTCCGGCGACTCGCGCAAAAGGTCGACCTCGAGCTCCTCGCCCGGTTCGCGAAGGCCGACTGTCATGGGCGATCGGGCACGTTCGACTGCTCGGCGATGGACTGGTTCCTCGAACGGGCGCAGGCCCTGGGCGTCGAGCACGCCCCGCCGCCGCCGCTCGTCAAGGGCCGACATCTGCTCGATCTGGGCGTCGCGCCCGGCCCGGTCATGGGCGATCTGCTCAAGCGCGTCTACGAGCGTCAACTCGACGGCGAAGTCCGTACGCTCGACGAAGGGCTCGCGGTGGTGAGAGACCTGCTGCAGGAAGGGACCTGAATTTCCTCGACGGCCCGTACCACGAAATCTACCTGTCGGATCCCAGAAGGGTTCCGGCAGCGCGACTTCGCACGATGCTTCGCGGGCCGCTTCGGCCAGCCTGAACGTCTTGAGAAGGCGTCACGTCCGTGTCATCGTGTCAGCTTCCAGGACACGATCATGAGATCCCTTTCGATGCGTGCGGCGTTGGTGCTCCTCGCGACCTCGGCGGCCATGGCGTCGGCGTCTGCGCAGTTCACGGATGCGAGCGGCCGGCTCCGCGTCGCGCTCGTCAAACAACCCTTCGTGCCGAACGGCACGTCAAGCGGTCCGACGACGATGGCGGACGGCGGTATTCAGCAGGCGCTCGCCGGTCTCGGCGCGACTGTGAGCATCAGCGAAATCAAACTCACCACTGAGGAGGAACCCGAGTACGGCGGCTGGAAGCGTCTCGGGTTCGCCCTAGGACACCTCGGGCGCGTCGTGGCGGCCAACGCGCGCAACGGATACTTCAACGTCGGCCTTCTCGGCACGTGTCCGTCGATGCCCGGCATGGTCGCGGGGCTGCAGGCATCGGGCCCGACGAAGACACCTCTCAGGATTGGCCTGCTCTGGCTCGACGCGCATCCGGATTTCAACACGCCGGAGACGACGCGGAGCGGATCGCTCGGCGGCATGCCCGTCGCGGTCGCGACCGGACGATGCCTCGCCGTGATGCGGAAGGACGCCGGACTCGATCCGCCGCTCAAAGACGAGCACGTCGTGATGGGCGGAGTGCGCCTCACCGATCCGCTCGAGCAGGATCTTCTGAACAAGTCGAAGATCCAGCAGCTCACCGTCGACGACCTGCGCACGATCTCCCCGGCCGTCACACGTCAGCTGGATCGGCTGAGCCAGCTCACGGACAAGATCTACGTGCACATCGACATGGACGTGCTCGATCCGTCCGAAGTGATGGCGCATCAGAACAAGGTCCCGAACGGACCCTCGAGCCAGCAGCTCGCGAAGCTGTTCGAGATGATCTTCAGCCGGTACCCGAAAGCGTCCGCGATCGGGTTCGCGACCATTCCGGCGAAGGACGAGGGCGGGCTCGGCCTGGCCGCCGTCAACCGGATGATTCTGGGCGCGGTGCGCGGACTGCAGGCGCGGCCGGCCTCCGGATCGATCACGCCCGCAGCAGCAACGGCAACAGCGGCGTCCCCGACGGCCTCACAGGTGCAAATCAAGCCACAGTCAGGCGGGCTGGTCCTGCCGCCGAGCCGCTACGCACGGCCCGACATCCTCGTCGAGACGAACTGGCTGGCCGCGCACCTCACGGACCGCACGGTTCGCGTCGTCGATTTGCGGCCCACCGGGTACGCGACGAGCCATATTCCCGGAGCCGTGCACCTCGACAACGCCGCGATTCGAAATGCGAAGAGCCCGCCGACCTTCCTGCCGACCGTCGCCGAGTTCGAAGCGCTGATGAACAAGCTCGGCATCTCGAACCGCACGCGCATCGTCGCGTACGACGACCGCGGCGGGATCTATGCGGCGCGTCTCTGGTGGATCCTCAACTACTTCGGCCACACCAACGTCGCGCTCCTGAACGGCGGCTGGACGAAGTGGACGAAGGAGAGCCGGCCGACGACGGCCGAAGCGACGCGCATGGCGCCGTCGCTCTTCACAGCCAAAGCCAATCCGCGCTGGCTCGCCACTGCCGACGATGTCGTCGCGGCGATCGACAAGCCGGGCGTGAAGATCGTGGATGCGAGGACGCCGAACGAGATCGAAGGCCGCGATCTGCGCGGCATCAAGCGCGGCGGCGCGATCCCGTCGTCGATTCCGATCTATTGGGAGGACGCGCTCGATCCGGAGCTCAAGACGTTCAAGTCAGCCGACGACCTCCGCCGTCTCTATGCCGAACGCGGGGTGCCGTCGGAGGCGGATGTGATCGTCTATTGCCAGGTCGGCATGCGCGCCTCGCACGACATCTTCGTGATGCATCTGCTCGGGTACAACAAGCTGCGGAATTACTACGGCGCGTGGGAGGAGTGGGGGAATCGGGAGGATTTGCCGATCAAGAAATGAGGCTCACTGCCGCTCCAGCTCCGCGAGCGTTTCAGGCGCAACATTTCCCCCGCTGAGCACCGCGACGACCTTTTTCGATCGATCCGCAAGCGGCCCATCGTCCGCGGGCCAGAGCACCGCGGCGACCGTGGCCGCCCCGCTTGGTTCGGTGACCTGCTTCGCTTCGTGAAAGAGCCACAGCGCCGCCCGCGCAATTCGTTCGTCGTCCACGGTGACGACCCGATCGACGAACGCCTTCACGTGCTCGAAGGTGAGATCGCCCGGCCGGACGGGCATCAGGCCGTCAGCGATGGTGTCGGTGCGCGGAAGCGTGATCGGATGGCCGGCTTTCAGGGACTCGCTCATCTTGGCCGCGCCCGCCGGCTCGACGCCGACCACGCTGACGTCCGGGCGTGACAGTTTGATCGCGGCCGCGACGCCCGACACCAGGCCTCCACCGCCGACCGGCACGACGACGACCGCCGCGTCGGGAACCTGCTCGAGGATCTCGAGACCGCAGGTGCCCTGCCCTTCGATGATCCACTCGTGATCGAACGGCGGGACCATCGTCAGGCCGCGCGCGTCCGCCTCGGCCTCCGCGCGCTTCCGGCGCTCGATGGACGTCGTGCCTTCCTGAATCACCTCCGCGCCCCAGCGCCTCACGCCCGCGACCTTAACGGCGGGCGCGGTGGTGGGCATCACGATCACCGCGCGGCCGTCGAGCCGCGACGCGGCGAGCGCCACCGCCTGTCCGTGGTTGCCGGATGAGTACGTGACGACACCGCGGCGGAGCGCGTCCGCCGGGAGTCGCTTGAGCATGTTCGTGGCCCCGCGAATCTTGAAGGCACCGCCAGGCTGATGCGATTCGCATTTCACGAGGAGAGGACGGCCGGCGAGATCTGACAGATCCAGAACGGGCGTGCGGCGAGCGATGGCGCTGATGCGGCCGGCCGCCTGGCGGATGGCTTCGAGTGTGACGAGCACGATGGGATTTTACCGGGCCTGAGGCAAGGCCGAAGGCCGACGGTCAAGGGCCGAAGGAAGATGACCACTCGGCTCGATACAATCACCTCGATGCGACGTGAGTTTTGAGTGCGTGCTCTTGGTGGTGGCTGTCGTCGTCTCCCGCTTTTGCCCAGACACGGGAAAAGATTCCACCGTTCGTCGCCGACGTCCGCGGGCTCTTTTCCTCACTCGGCACGGATGATGTGACCGCCGCGGACCTGACGATCGCTCCGGAGTCGCTGCCGGATCGCGCACTCGGAGGGGCCGTCGGGCTCACCATCTACCCCCTCAGACGACAGGGTTTCGCCATAGGCATCGGCGGCGAGGGGCTGCTGGCATGGGGCAGCTCGCAGCCGGTGGACGCCGCCGGCGTGCCAGCAGGTCCGCCCGTCGAGCGCCGATTGCAGAGCCTGGCCGGCCAGCTGTCATTCAACTTCGGCCATCGCGACGGCTGGAGCTACCTCAGCGGCGGCATGGGACCGCTGCTCTTCGAGACGTTCGTGGGCGATTTTCCCCCCGAATCGCCGCCACGAAGCATGATGCTGAACTTCGGCGGCGGCGCGAGGTGGTTCATCTCTCGTCACCTGGCGTTCTGTTTCGACCTGCGGTTCTACGAAACGAGGCCCGAGGTTTCGACAGCGACGAGCCACGGCCGCGAACGGCAAAGAGTGTTCGTGCTTTCCGCCGGGGCGGCGTTCAAGTGAAAACTGTGCCTTCTTTACTGCAAGTGTTTTTTGAAGAACGCGACCGTGATCGGCCACGCTTGCTCGGCTGCCTTGAGATTCGCGCCGGCCGCGCCCGCCTGGTTGCCGAGAAAGCCGTGGCCGGCGCCGTCGAAGATGTGCGTCTCGTAACTCTTGCCGAGCTTTTTCATCGCCGCGGTCGTGGGAGGCAGCGTGGAGTTGATCCGGTTGTCGTTCCCGCCGTACAGGCCGAGGACCGGCGCCTTGATTTTCGCGACGTCGCCCTCGGGCGCGGCCTCGGCGGTCGAGCCCGGCAGCTCGCCGTAATAGACGACGGCCGCACTGAGGTTCGGCTGTGCGACCGCGTAGCCGAAGCTTCGCGCGCCGCCCCAGCAGAACCCCACGACGCCAACCTTGCCGTTCGCGCTCGGAAGCTTCCGGCCGTATTCCATCGCCGCGTTGAGTCGGGCGTTGACGTCGTCGGCCGATAGCGTCCGGATGGCCTGGCCGACGCCGGTGCCGAGCGATGCCGACCCGCCGCCGTCAGGTCCCTTGCCGGACAGGAAGTCGGGCACGATGGCGATGAAGCCGTCCTGGGCGAGCTGATCGCCCAGCGCACGCGGCCAGTCGCGCATTCCGCCGATGTCGTGAATCACGAGCACGACGCCGGCCTTGTCCTTGCGCTCCGGATAGACGACCCACGAATTGAGGGCGGTGCCATCGGCCATCTTGATGTCCACCCACTCGCCGTGGCGGGTGGACTCCTTCAGCGCCTGCGCGGCGTGGTCCGCGTTGCCTGGCGGAATCGCATCATTCCAGCTCAGCTGGATCGGCGGCGGCTGCTGTGCGCCGCCGCCTCCTTGCGTCAACACCGGCACGCCGGCGAACACGACCAGTGCGGTTACAGATAACAGGCGATTCATCGACCCTCCGGAAGGACATCGGGTAATCGGGCAATTGGGTAATTGGGTAATTGCGCTCACCGAATCTTCAGCCAAATCTCAGACCCGCTTCGACGGGCGTTCTGCCACTCTGATGGCGTGAGCTCCGTTTCGCTGCCGGTCGTCGCGCCGCCGAATCTCGAATCCGCGGATTCGCGGCTCAGTATGATGTCGTCTCGGATGCCCCGCAACACCCTCCTCGACTTCTTCGAGGACTTCGCCTCGAAAGACGAGCCGTTCATTGTCCACGACGACGGCTACCGCACGCGGGAGATGTCGTATCGCGACCTGGCCGACGCCTCGCGGCGCTTCGCCGCGACGCTCGGCCGCGCGGGTATCCGCGCCAACGACAAGGTGGTCATCTGGTCCGAAAACCGCGGCGAGTGGCTGATCGCCCTCTGGGGCTCCCTGCTCGCCGGCGTCGTCGTCGTTCCGGTGGATTATCGCGCGTCGGCGGAGCTGCTTCGGCGAATCACGGAGATCGTCGGCGCGAAGGCTGTCCTCGTCGGCACCGAAGTGCGTGCGCCAGAGGGTTTGCCGGCGCCGGTGTGGCCGCTGACCGAGCTCGACCTCCCGCGTGAAGCTCCGGTCACGGCGCCAGCGGCGGGTATCGCGTCGTCGACCCTCGCCGAGATCATCTTCACGAGCGGCGCGACCGCCGATCCGAAAGGCGTGACGATCACGCACCGCAACGTGCTCGCGAACATCATCCCGATCGAGCGCGAAATTGAAAAATATCGGAAGTACGGACGTCCGTTTCATCCGATCCGTTTTCTGAATCTGCTGCCCCTGAGCCACATGTTCGGGCAGTCGATGGCGACGTTCGTGCCGCCGATTCTCGCGGCCACGATCGTCTTCTCTCACGGGTACAGCCCGACCGAGATTCTTCGGCAGATCAAGACGCGGCGTATCTCCGTGCTCGTCTGCGTGCCGAAAGTACTCGACGTGCTTCGCGAACACGTGCAGCGGATGTTTCCGGAAACCGCGGAACCCGACGCGCTCGCGGGCAGCCACTTTCTGTGGCGATGGTGGCGCTACCGGAAGGTGCACCGGCTGTTCGGCTGGAAGTTCTGGTGCGTCATCTGCGGCGCGGCGCCGCTCGAGCCCGAGCTCGAGGCGTTCTGGCGCAAGCTCGGCTTCCTCGTCGTGCAGGGCTACGGGCTCACGGAAACGGCGCCGGTCGTCACGTTGAATCATCCGTTCAGAGCGTCGCGCGGCACCGTCGGCAGGCCGATGGAAGGCGTCGAAGTCAGGATCGCGCCCGACGGCGAAATCCTGGTTCGCGGCGAGAATGTCACGTCTGGGTACTACCAGCCGGCGGCGGGAATCAGCGGCTCCGATGCCCGCACCGAGAGCGCGAGAACTTCGGCGGCCGCGGAGACCGCCGCGGCGTTCAAGGATGGCTGGTTCCACACGGGCGACATCGGCGAGCTGGACGAATCGGGCCGGCTCCTGATCAAAGGCCGCAAGAAAGAGATGATCGTCACGCCGCAGGGGCTAAACGTCTTCCCGGAAGACGTCGAGCGGGCGCTTGCGGCGCAGCCCGGCGTCCGCGAAGCCGGCGTCGTCGGCGTACCGGTCGATGGCGAAGAGCGCGTCCACGCGGTTCTCATCCTCGAACCCGGCGCCAACGTCCAGTCGATCGTCCGCGGCGCAAACGCGACGCTCGAAGACCACCAGCGCGTGTGGCGCACGTCGATCTGGCCAGGCTCGGAGCTGCCGCGGACAGAGGGCACGCAGAAACTCAAACGCCGCGAGATTCACCGTTGGGTAGTTGCGGGCGCGAGCGGGGCTCCGGCCGTGGTCGGATCTGGCGCCACCGTCGAGGATGTCGTCGCCCGCTATGCCTCCGGCAGAGACCTGACGCCGGACACGACACTCGACGAGCTCGGTCTCTCGTCGCTCGATCGGGTCGAGATGATGATGGCACTCGAAGAGGCGTTCCAGACGACGCTGGACGAAAGCGCATTGGCGGAAGCCAGGACGATCGCCGACCTGCAGGTGCTCGTGAGTCCGGATGGAGCCCCGAGAGGTGCGGCCGGGCTATCGCGGTCGATGGAGACAACCACCGCGGCGCGAACAGGCGCCGTCGGCGCGCGTCCGCCGGCCGCGGGACCATCCGAGCCGATCGCGTTTCCGTCCTGGAACCGCTGGCGGATTTCATGGTTCCTCCGCCGCATCAGTCTGCCGACGTGGATCCTGCCGCTCGGGCGCGTGTTCATGCAGCTGAAAGTCGACGGTCGGGAGCACCTCGCGAGCCTCTCGGGGCCGGTGGTCTTTGCGTCGAATCACCTCAGTCACCTGGACACGCCGGCGATTCTGATCGCGTTGCCGATGCGCTGGCGGTACTGGGTGGCGCCCGCAATGGCCAAGGAGTTCTGGCGCGCGCATTTCTATCCGGGGGAATTCAGCCGCAAGAAATACCTCTGGAACAGCCTCTGGTACTACCTGGCGTCGATGTTCTTCAACGCGTTTCCGCTGCCGCAGCGTGAAGCCGGCACCAGACAGACGCTGCGTTACATCGGCGACGTCGCCAACGACGGATACTCCATCCTGATTTTTCCCGAGGGCCGCCGGGAGCCGAGCCCGTTCCGGCCGGGAGTCGGGATGATCGCGTCCCGCCTGGACCTGCCCGTAATCCCCATCAAGATCGAGGGTCTCGACAAGGTGCTGCACTCCAGTATGCGCTGGCCCCGGCGCGGGCCCGTCCGGATCGCCTTTGGACCACCCATGCGGCTCAGCGGGGATGACTATCCGGCTTTGGCAAAACGAGTCGAAGACGCCGTCCGGGCGCTCTGAGAACTCGAATCTGCCCCATTTCAAGTGACCCATTTCCCCCTCTGATATCCTTGTGAGGATGAAAGGACAGCGAATTTGAGCAAGGATGATCTGATTGATGTCCAGGGCACCGTGGTAGCCGTCCACAGCGGCGGTCTCTACCGTGTCAAGGTCGATGCGGGCAATGAAGTGCTCGCGCAATTGAGCGGCCGCATGCGCCGCTTCCGCATCAAGGTGGTCCCCGGAGACCGAGTGACCGTTGGCGTCTCACCCTACGATCCGGTCCGCGGCATCATCACCTTCCGCGCTCGCTAGCTCACACCAGATTGAGTACACAACCAGGCTCCCATAAACCCCCACGCAGACGAGGTGGCCGACGCGGAAGTGCGTCCGGTCACGCACGAGGCCACGGCGCTTCAGGAATCCGCGGCGGTGCCGCGGCACGGACCGGACCGGGCGGGACGGAACGCGAGTCGGCGCCGTTCGATCCCGCGTCAGTCACCTTCGACACGCTGATCACGGAACCGGCGCTTCGCGACGCGCTCCGGGATCGAGGCTTCGTGAAGACGACGCCGGTGCAGAGCGCCGTGCTGCCGTACGCGCTGGCCGGCCGCGACGTCATCGGTTGTGCCGAGACGGGCACGGGCAAGACGGCCGCGTACGTCCTGCCAATTCTCTCGCGCCTGATCCGCGAAGACCGCGAAGCCGGTCCGCGGGCGTCGCACGAAGCCACGCGCGCGCTCGTGCTCGCGCCGACGCGAGAGCTCGCCACGCAGATCGACGACGAAGTGCAGGGCTTCGCCTATCACGCGCCGGTGGCGAGCGCCGCGGTCTATGGCGGCGTCCCGATGGGCCCGCAGGAGCGATCGCTCAAAGCCGGCGTGGACATCGTCATCGCCACACCCGGACGGCTGCTTGATCACATGCGCAGCAACATCGGCGACTTCTCGAAGCTCGAGGTCTTCGTGCTGGATGAGGCCGACCGGATGATGGACATGGGCTTCTGGCCCGACGTCCGGAAGATCGCCGAAGCAATGCCCCCGTCGGCCTCGCGCCAGACCATGTTCTTCTCGGCGACGATGCCCGAAGAGGTGATGCGGTTCGCGGACGCGCTCGCCCCGGGCGCCGTGTTCGTGCAGGTGGGATCGCGGCGAGGTCCGGCGCAGACCATCACGCACGAAGCGCGCATCCTTCCCGGACGCGAGAAGGTGCCGTTCCTCGCGAAGTACCTGCGACATGAAGCAAGCACCGTGATCGTCTTCGTCAACACCAAGATCGGCGCCGATCGCCTGGCGCGGCAGCTTGCGGCGTTCGGCCTGCGTGCCGGCGCGATCCATGCCGACCGATCTCAGAAGGAACGGACGGAGGTCATCGAAAGCTTCCGCACCGGCCGCACCAAGGTGCTCGTCGCCACGGACGTCGCCGCGCGAGGACTCGACATCGACGCGGTCGGGCTCATCGTCAACTACGAGGTGCCTCACACCCTCGACACGTACGTCCATCGCGTGGGCCGGACCGGTCGCAAGGACCTGCCCGGACACGCGCTCACGCTGGCCGATGCCTCCGAACGGCGGGATCTCGAGCAGATCGAGCGGGCGTTCGGGTTAAAACTGCTCTCGTAAAGCGCTCGTCGGTACGTCAAGTACTCAGGTAACGGGTACGGCGGGTCCGTGGAACCTGCTACTGGTCATCTTCTTTGGCGTTCTGACGCGGCTCCAGGGCCGTGCCTTGCGTCAGCCTCTCGGCGGGCTTGCGATTGACGGTAAGCGAGGAGCGTGGTTTCATTCTCGCTTCTTGCCGCCAGCCCTTCGCCACGGAGGAATCCCGATGTCCAGGAGCATTCGGCTTGTCACGTGCGTCGCGTTACTAGTCACGGCCGTGGTCGCGTTTAGTACCACCAGCCTGGCGTCGCCGCAGCAACGGGCAGCGCTGTCGCCGACCGAGTCCACCGACTACCTCATTGGCCCGGGTGATGTCTTGTCAATCACCGTCTACGGGCAGGATCCCGTACTCCATTCGGGCGACGTGCTCGTCAGACCTGACGGAAAGATCTGGCGGCACATGATTGACGAAGTCCAGGCCTCAGGGTTGACGCCTCGCGAATTGAGGGTGGCTTTGACAGAAGCGTACGCGAAGTTCTTCAAGGAGCCGCTGGTGCTCCTGAACCCGAAAGAGATCAACAGCCGGAATGTCTTTATCACCGGCTCGGTTGGCAAGTCGGGAGAGTACGCGCTGAATGCGCAGATGGACATCCTGGGGCTCATCACCATAGCGGGCGGCCTTCAGGACTATGCGGACAAGAAGAACATCCGGCTGATTCGGCGCCACCCGGACGGCACTGTCGAAAATATGCTCTTCAACTACAACCAGGTGTTTGAAGGGAAAAAAGATCCAGATATTCCGCTGCTCAAGCCTGGAGATCAGATCGTCGTCAAATGAACTGAGTAGGGATTCGCGGCGCTATCATCGGTTGGTGATCGTTCCGATCGTCGCGGTGATCGTTGCCGCGCTGGCGGTGCCCGGGTTCGCGCAGGCGCCGCCGTCCCGGCTCGTCGTCGAGATCACTGACGCCACTGGCGGTGCCGTCGCCGGCGTTGCCATCGTTGTCACGGAATCCTCCACCGGACTCGTGCGGCGCATCACGACCACCGCCGGGGGGCGCGCCGCGTTCACGGCACTCCCGCCAGGCACGTACACCCTCACCGCGACGCTCACCGGATTCAAGACCGAGGTGGTTCGCGACATCCGTCTCGCCTCCGGTGTCGAGGCGACCCTGCCGCTCACGCTCGCGGCCGGGCCGTTTTCCGAACAGGTCGTCGTGGCCGCTGATGCCGCGACACTTCGCTTCGGCACCGCTGCCGTGGGCCACGTGTTCAATCGGGAGACGATCGCGTCGCTGCCGCTCAACGACCGCGACATCTTGCGGGTCGCGACCCACGGGGCCGGCGTGTCCCCCCCGGCACCAGGTTCCAGGCTGTCGACGCAGGGCAACAGCGGGCTCAACATCACCGGCGCACGCGAAGCGGCGAACAGCTTCCTGCTCGACGGACTCGACAACAACGACCTGTTCATCGGCCGGCTGGTCATGACCCCGAGCGTCGAGGCGGTTCAGGAGATCGCGCTGCTCCAGAACACCTATGCCGCCGAGCACGGCCGCAGCGCGGGCGCTCACGTCAACATGGTGCTGCGATCCGGCACGCGGGACTGGAACGGATCGCTCTACGACTTCATCCGCCATTCCGCGCTCGACGCGCGTAATCACCTGCAGGCCGCGGGCGAACCGCGGGCGTCGTTGACGCGTCATCTGTTCGGCGGCTCGCTCGGCGGCCCGGTCGCCTCGCGATCCTCTTTCTTGTTCGCCAACGTCGAAGGTCTGCGAGCGCGCGAAGTCGACCATCGGCTGGCGCACGTCCCGACGCTGGCGGAGCATGACGGCGATTTCAATGAGAGCGGGGTGGCGATCGTCGATCCCGGATCCGGTCTTAACTTTCCGGACAACCGGATCCCGCCCGAGCGGATAAGCCCCACGGCTCGCGCCATCATGGCGCTGTATCCGCGGCCCAACCGCGCAGATGCAGCCGCGAACCTCTCGACATCCGGCGAGGACCACCGCCGTGCGGGTCAGGCGACCCTCAAGACCGATCACCATCTCGGCAACGAGAACCTGCTTTCGGTTCGCTACGGTTTCAGCCGCGATACGCGCGACCTCCCATTCGTCGCGCGGAACCGGAACCTTCCGGGATTCGGATTGTCCACGCTCGATCAGGGCCAGCACATGGCGATTGGCTACACGGCAGCACTCCCCGCGCGCATGATGACCGTGACCCGCGCAGGCGTGCACGCCTCACGGCGGGAGAACCTCCCGGGCCGATCGGGTTTTGACGCTTTCGCCGCGCTTGGAATCAGCGCGCCCTCGCTGCCGGCCGACGATCTCGCCTATCCGGCCATCGACGTTCCGGGCTACGAAACGATCGGGGACGACCCGAACCTGCCGGTCGTGCGCCGCACGCGGACGGTGCACGTCACGAGTCAGCTCGCGCTCGAGGGTGTGCGGCACCAGCTCAAACTCGGGGCGGACATCCGGACCTACCGATCGGACGGCTACAACCACCTGTTCTCGCGCGGGCAGCTTTCATTCAGCGGCGGCCTGACCGGCCATCCGATTGGCGATCTGCTGCTCGGTCTTCCATCGCTGACACTCATCGCCGCGAACGACAACCGGCAGGCGCTTCGCACGTGGTCGTTTGCCGGGTTCGTCCAGGACTCCTGGCGAGTCTCGCCCTCGGTCACGCTCGACGCGGGCGCGCGATACGAATACCAGTCGCCGCCGACGGATGCCGACAACCGCATGCAGATTTTCGATCTCGAGGCGCAGGCGCTCGTGCCGGTCGGCAGCCCGGGCGTGCCGGCATCGGGCATCCGCGCGGATCGCAACAACGTCGCGCCACGGCTTGGCGTGAGCTGGGACCTGTCGGGACACGGCACGCTCATCGTGCGTGGCGGCTATGGACTCTTCTACGACGCCGGCACGCTCATCGAGAACTCGGCGTTGTACTTCAATCCGCCCTACTTCTCGCTGCAGGTGTTCGCGCCGTTCGAGCGGCCGCTCGATATCTCCCATCCGTTCCCCGTGGACGCGCGCTTCACGCCGCCGGCTTCGGTCAACACGCTCGACCCCGACTTCCGCTCGGCCTATTCGCAACAGGCGACCGTCGGCGTCGAGCGCGTCTTTCGTGAAGTCACGCTGACGGCCCGCTACGTCATGTCGCACGGCGAGAACCTCGTCCGCAAGCGGAACATCAATCAACCCGTGCCCGGACCCGGACCGCTCGAGCCACGCCGGCCGATTGCCGGCTTCGGCGACATCCTGCTGATCGAATCGAAAGCATCGTCGAGCTATCACGGCCTCCTCATCGGCGTGGATCGCCGGCTCTTCCGCGGCGTGGCGTTTCACGGCGCGTACACCCTTTCACAGTCGATGGACAATGCGTCGGCGTTTCTGGCGAGCGACGGCGACGACAACACGCCGCAGAACAGCCGCGATCTGGACAGCGAATGGGGACCGTCGAACTTCGACGTCCGGCACCGGCTGGTGCTGTCCGGCATCTGGCAGCTGCCTGCGATCGGCCGGTCGGCGCTCTGGCGGGACTGGCAGGTGAGCGCGATCTTCACGGCGCAGTCGGGACAGCCGTTCACGCCGCGGCTGAGCTTCGACAACAGCAACACCGGCAACGGTGCAGGCGCGACGTTCGGATCGGATCGGCCGGACCTCGTGAGCGGCTTCCCGCCAGCCGGCGTGCCGACATACCGCTATGCCGGTAGGACCTTTGTGATTCCGCCGCCGTACGCGTTCGGCAATGCGCGGCGAAACAGCCTGACCGGACCGGGTTACGCCGCACTCGACGTGCTCGTGACGCGACGGCTGCCGATCGGTGGCAGCCGGGCGCTCGAACTTCGCCTCGAGATCTTCAATCTCCTCAATCGACGCAATGACGGGCTGCCCGACAGCTTCGTCGATCGCGCGACGTTCGGCCAGAGCCTCACGACGCATCCGCCGCGACAGGTCCAGCTCGCCGGACGGTTCACCTTCTAGTGACGTATAATCGATCGGATGACGCGCCTTCGATCCCTGGCCTGGCTCGCGCAGTCCGCGCTCGGCGTGCTCGCCGTGACGGCACTCAGCCTCGCGCTCGACGCGGGTCCGCCGCCGGATCTGCAGGTCGCGCAGCCGGCCGGCACGACGTGCGCGGTGAGCAACGGCGGATGCCCGGCCGGCGTGAAGTGCTTCGACGGACCGTCATCCGCGTACTGCGGCGGCTGCCCGCCGGGGTTCACGGCCGACGGCCCGTCGTGCAAGGACGTCGACGAATGCGCGACCAACAACGGCAGCTGCGGCGCCGGCGTCCAGTGCAGCAACGTCCCCGGCGGCTGGCGATGCGGTGAGAACTGTCCTCCCGGGTTCAGCGGCACGCCCGAGACCGGCTGCGTGGACATCAACGAGTGCAGCACCGCCAACGGCCGGTGCGATCCGCTCACGCGCTGCCGGAACACGCCCGGCTCGCGCACCTGCACCGACTGTCCGAAAGATCACGTCGGTGACGGCTACGTCGGCTGCATCGACGTCAACGAGCTGGCCGGGCAGATGGATACGAAAGCGCCCGGCGTCACGATTCCCGGCAGCATGACCGTGCAGGCAACCTCGCCCGCCGGCGCCGTCATCAACTTCGCCGCGTCGGCGGCGGATTTCACGGATGGCGAGGTGCCGGTGACCTGCACCCCTGCCACCGGTACAACATTCCCGGTCGGCACGACCAAGGTCGCCTGCGTCGCCGCCGACAAGAAGGGCAACCGGACGACCGCGACGTTCAACGTGACGGTCATCGCGCGGAAATAGCTTCGTCCCAAATCGATCCGTCTCGTACGGCGCCCGTGGTGTAATCTCGCCCGGGGCTCAGCACATGTCTCTGTGGCGCGATCTGCGGATCGTCCTCCGTCATCTCGGCCGGTCACCCGCGTACTCGCTGTCGGTCGTCGTCACGCTGGCGCTGGCCATCGGCGCGAACAGCGCCATCTTCAGCGCGGTCCATGCGGTGCTGCTGCGGCCGCTGCCGCTTGCCGACCCGGCCTCGCACCGTTGTCGCGTGGCAGACGGACAACATCACCGGTCAGGCTGTCATCGAGATGACCTATCGCCACCTTGCGCCAGTGGCGCGCGGCCGGACAGACGTTCACGCACAGCGCGCTCGTCGGCACCCACACTGGAACGCCGTGCTCGAAGGGCGCGGCGAGCCCACGCGCCTGCTCGTTCGCCGGCGCCTCCGCGGATTTCTTCGACGCCCTCGGCGTCCGGCCCGCTGCTCGGCCGCGGGTTCGAGCCAGCGGACGACGTTCCGAATGCGGAGCCGGTGATCGTGCTCAACTACGGCGCGTGGGTCCGCCGATTCGGCGGCGATCCGGCCATCGTCGGTCAATCGCTGCGGCTCGACGGCGCGCCCGTCCGCGTCGTCGGCGTCATGCCGCGCGGGTTCGACTTACCCGCACGGCGCCGAGTTCTGGCAGCCCGCCGTGCCGCTTCTCACCGGTGGCGGACCGAAGCCCAACCTCACGGACGCTCGACACGGTCGGCGTGTTCTACGTCGTCGGCCGTCTGCGGCCGGGCCTCGACGCGCCGGCGGCCGCGCGCGAGATTGACGACACCGAGAAGCGGCTCGACGCGCAGCAGCCCGGCCGCATGAAGTGGGGCGACCGCGCCGTCGTCGAGTCGTTCCGCGAGCACGTGTTCGGCGCGGTGCAGCCGGCGCTGTGGACGCTCTGGGCCGCGGTCGCCGTGCTGCTGCTGATTGCCTGCGCGAACGTCTCGGGCCTGCTGCTCACGCGCGTCTCGCTGCGCCGCGCGAGCAGAGCCTGCGGCTCGCGCTCGGCGCGTCGCGCGGCCAGTTCGCCCGGCTCTGGCTGCTCGAGATCGGCGTGCTGACGCTGGCCGGTGGACTGATCGGTCTCGCGGTCGGCATCGGCCTCGCGTCCGCGATCGCGGCGCTCGCGCCGGAAGACGTGCCGCGGCTTGGCGACATCGCCATCAATCCGATCGTCGTCACGTTCACGTTCCTGGTCGTCGCGGTGACGGCGCTCCTCTGCGGCCTCGATGCCCGATGCGCCACGCGAGCGGCAGCACCGCTTGACGGAGGCGCTCAGTGACGGCGCCCGCGCACGACGGCCGGCCGGCCGCTCGATCCGGATGCGGTCGGGACTGCTCGTCGGCGCAGATGGCGCTGGCGGTGGTGATGCTCGTCGCGGCCGGACTTGTCGTCCGGAGCTTTACGAACCTGCGGACGATCGATCTCGGATTCAATCCCGCGAACGTGCTTTCGCTGCGGATCGAACAGCAAGTGCCGCAGCCGCCGCCGAATCAGTTCATGCACCAGGTGCTGGACCGCGTCACGGCATCTGCCCGGCGTTGAAGCCGCGGGCGCCGTGTTCCTCGGCCGCTTGCGCTCGGACCGATCGGCCAGGGCGTGCGTGTCGTGCTCGAAGGCCAGCCGCAGACGGCGGAGGCGGCGGGCAGGAATCCGACGCTGAATTATCAGATCGCGACGCCAGGTTTCTTCGCCGCGATGCAGCTGCCGCTTCGTCGCGGCCGCCTGTTCACGGCGAGGACACGTCCGACACCGCCTCGCGTCGCCATCGTCAGCGAGATCGACGGCGCGGCAGCTCTGGCCGGGACAGGACCCGCTCAACAAGCGCGTGTTCTTCAACGCGTTCACGCCCGGCCAGAAATCGCAGTGGCGGACGATCGTCGGCGTCGTGAGCGACGTGCGGTATCGCGGCATCGACGAAGTGCAGCTCGACATCTACGATCCGGCGCTGCAGGTCGGCCAGCCCGCGCGCATGGATGATGATCCGCGCGTCGAGCGATCCGACGGCGCTGGCGAACCTCGTCAAGGCGCGCGTCCGAGAAATGGATCCGGGCGCGACCGTGGACGACATCACGACGATCGAGGCGGTGGTCGCGCGAGCGTCATCGCCGTGGCGCATGAGCATGTGGCTGTTCGTCCTCTTTGCCGGCGTCGCCTTCTTCCTCGCGGCGATGGGTCTCTTCAGTCTGGTGAGCCTCGACGTGGCCCATCGGCGCCGGGAGCTTGCCGTCCGGCTTGCGCTCGGTGCATCGAGGCAGGCCGTGCTCCGTGGCGTACTCTCGAGCGCCGCGTGGAAGGTCGCCGCAGGCGTCGCGGCCGGGCTGGCGGGCGCGGCCGTCGCGACGCGAGCGATGCGGGCGCTGCTCTATGGCGTCGAGCCTCTCGACACGATGACCTACGTGGGTGTCGTGCTGCTTGTCACGGTTGTCGTCGCGGTTGCGGCCTGGGCGCCGGCGCGGCGTGCAGCCGGGATCGATCCGATGACGCTCATGAGAGCGGAGTAAACCAGAGCGGTGTGAAAAGCACGCGTCGGTACGGCGGGTCCGAGGAACGAGCTGACGCTGGTCTTCTTTTTTGTTTATGAAAAAGGCAGCGACAGCGTCAGCGAGTGCCGCTCTTGCGCCGCACCACGATTTCGATAGCCCCATCGCGGAAGACTGTCGCCCACTCCGACGCCGGAAACCGCCCGACTCCTGACAGAGCGTCCGGACGCGGGCGCGACAGGACCGCCCAGTCCACTCGTGCGACCAGTGCCCGCCATTCCTGCGGCGACGCCGACGCGCGCAGGATCCGTTGGAAGTGTTCCGGTGGGTATGACTGGAACCGCGAGTCCTGGAAGACCCGGACGTCCGGGTACAGCTTGAATGCGAGGTACCCGCCGAGGTTGTTGCTGTTGAACACGGGGCCCCTCAACCCTTCGCGCCTGATGAAGTCGATCGCGCCGGCCGAGAAAAACGCGGGCGGCTCAATCGCCGCGTCGCTCACCTGCCAGGACGACCCGTACGCCGTGATCGGCAACCGAGCGCCCGCGATCGCCAGCGCGATCGCGGTGACGACGACCGCTCGACGATCGAGGCCGCGCGCCATCAACTCGCCAAGCTGGCGCGCCACGATAGGCGCGCTGACGATGAAGACGATCGGCGTGAGGCGCAGGTAACGCAGGCCCAGGACAACCGCGAGCCCGACGATCACCAGTTCCCATGCACGGATGCCGCGCGGGGCCAGCGCGAGCACGGCACCAGTGACGATGAGGTAGAGGAAAAAAGCGCGGTAGCTCGAAAGATACGGCGGTTGGAGCTCTGCGATCTCGAGCAACCCGGTCACCGCCCGGTTCTCGATCAAATATTGCCAAATCCCCACGCCGTACGGGTTCACGAAAGTCGCGAGGGCGCAGAGCGCGGCGATGCCAACCGCGAGTTTGCCTTCTCGCCGGGGCAGGGCGCCAGGCCGGACGAACTCGACGGTCGCGAACACCGCCACCACGAATGCACCGAACGCCGCTTCCACGTGCAGGTTGCTCCAGATCGCGACGAGCGGAACCGCCCACCAGAGTGGCGACGCCCTGCCCTTCGCAACCGCCTTCTCGATGATCACCATGCACGCTGCCAGAGCGGCGAACGACGCGAGATGCGGTCTCGGAATCGCGCGAGGCTCGATGATTCCAATCCCGATGAGAAGCACGGCGAACGCGGCAACCGCCGGCCCACGCTGTCGCGCCGATCGGTAAACGAGCAAAAACGCGGTCGCCAGGAATATGGCCTGGATCGTCTGCACGCCGGCGCCGCCGCTGATCGCCCAGGCGCCATACATCCCCGCATCGAACAGCCAGGGAGCGTAGTGCTGGCGATAATCCGGGTAATTGAAGCTGAAGGTGTTCTCGCCGACGATGTGTCCGGCGAGATTCTCGCGGCCCTGGGCGAGGTGATACCAGAGATCAGGCTCATAGACGGCGCGGAAACTGAGCGCCGCCGCGGCCCCGGCCAGGACTAGCACGACGGCCGCGCGCCAGAGCGCCGTGGGAACGGCCATGCCGGTGTCGGATTGTATGCGGGCGGGGACGCTTGACTGAGGCCCGTAGATATGGGACTTTTCTTCGATTGTTCCAACCTCCGGTCAGGAGATCCGATCATGAAGGACACCCAGCCCGCGCCCGATTCGGTCGTCGCTGAAGCCGCCGGCGTGTCGAGACGCGAGTTCGCCCAGACGGCGGCCGCGGCCGCCACCGCGTTCATGATCGTGCCGCGGCACGTGCTCGGTCAGGGCATGACGCCGCCGAGCGATCTCGTCAACATCGCGACCGTCGGCATCGGCGGCATGGGCGGCAACAACACGCAGGCCGTCATGAGCCAGAACATCGTCGCCATCTGCGATTGCGACACGACGCTCATGAACAACCGGCTCGAGAGCTGGCGGCGGACGGTGAATCCGCCTCCGGCCGCGGCGGGTCAAGGCCGCCAGGGTGGTCAGGGCGGTGGAGGCCGGCAAGGCGGACGCGGCGGCGGCGCCGGACGGCAGGGCGGCAGCGCGCCGCGTGTCGAGTGGAAGGACTTCGGCGCGTCCAAAGCGCAGCTCGCGGCCAACGAAAAATGGGCGCCCGCCGGCAGCGGCGTGAACCTCAAGCGCTTCGTCGACGAGCAGCTCCCGCGCGTGAAGACCTACCGCGACTATCGCGAGATGCTCGAGAAGCAGAAAGACATCGACGCGGTCATCGTCGCGACGCCTGATCACATGCACGCGGTCATCGCGTCGGCCGCGATGGATCTCGGCAAACACGTCTACGTCCAGAAGCCGATGTGCTGGTCGGTGTACGAGGCACGCCACCTCGCGAAGAAGGCGGCCGACAAGAAAGTCGTCACGCAGATGGGCAACCAGGGCCATTCGCAAGACGAGGCGCGGCGCGGACAGGAATACATCATGGCCGGCGCCATCGGCGACGTGAAGGAAGTCCACATCTGGACGAATCGCCCGCTCGCCTACTGGCCGCAGGGCATTCCGCGGCCGGCGGCGCCGACGTCCGACCCCGCAACGCTGCGGTGGAACAACTCGGGCGTCGTCCAGCGCCTTGCGGCCGCCATGAACGGCAGCTTCCCGGTGCCGGACACGCTCTCGTGGGATCTGTTCCTCGGCGTCGCGCCCGACGTCGAATACCACCCGCTCTACCATCCGTTCAACTGGCGCGGCTGGGTCGACTGGGGCCAGGGCGCGCTCGGCGACATGGGCGCGCACCTCGTCGATCATCCGGTGTGGGCGCTGCAACTCGGACTGCCGACCGTGATCGAAACGGTCTCGACGCCGTTCGACAACATCTGCTATCCGAATGCGACGACGACCTACTACGAGTTCCCCGCCCGGCGCGGCATGCCGGCGGTGAAGATGGTCTGGTACGACGGCGGACTCCTGCCGCCGAAGCCGGAAGAGCTCGGCGAGGAGTCGCTGGTCGCGGGCGGCGGCATCATGTACGTGGGCAGCAAGGGCAAGATGCTGCAGGAGACGTACGGCGAGCGGCCGCGGCTCCTGCCCGTCGAGCGCCACAACTCCTACGGCGCGCCGAAAGAAAAGCTGGCCCGTGTCCCGCACGAGGCGCACGAAATGAACTGGGTGAACGCGATCAGAGGACGCGACGAGATCTCGAGTCCGTTCTCCTACGCGGCGCATCTCACGGAAATCATGCTGCTCGGCGTCGTGTCGCTTCGCGCCAAGGCGAAGCTTCACTACGACGGCGCGGCGATGAAAGTGACGAACAACGACTCGGCAAACGAGTTCCTGACCCGCGTGTATCGAGAGGGATATTCGCTGTGAAATGACCTCCGAGGTCATTTTACGGATTTTGAAAAATGACCTCGGAGGTCATCTCATGCGCATCTTCCCGTCCGTCGCTCTGATCCTCGCCGCCGCCGTCCTGCCGGCCGTGGCGCAGCAACAGAATCCGTACCTCGGCGCCTGGAACCTGACCGGCACGGGACAGGACTCCGCGAACGTCTACTGGCTCGAGATCAAGGACAACGGCGGAACGTTGAGCGGCATGTTCCTCAACCGCACGAGCAGCCCGTTCGCGCTCGCCGTGGTGAAAATCGAGAACGGCGAACTGGTGTTCCAGGGCGGCAAGCCCGGTGCGCCGACCGGCCCCGAATACCGGGCGAAATTCGAGGGCGGCAAGCTGATCGGCAGCCATACCGTTACGCAGCGGCCGCAGGCGGTCGCGACTCGCCGGCGCCGCGCACCGTGAATTGGGTCGGCGTCCGCCCGCCGGCATGGCCCGACGTCAACGCGAACGGCAAACACACCTATGGCGCGCCGGTGGCGGTCTTCGACGGCAAGACACTCGACACGTTCGTCGGGCAGAACCCGAACCGCCCGCTGGGCTGGTCGGTGGTCGACGGCGTCGCCACCAACACACCGCCCGCGAACAATCTCGTGTCGAAGGAAAAGTTCAAAGACTTCAAGATCGAGGCCGAGTACAAGCTCGCGCCCAAGGGCAACAGCGGCATCTACCTCCGCGGTCGGTACGAGCTGCAGCTCTACGACGATCTCGGCGGCGACCCGAACACGCAGCCGCAGCACAAACACATGGCGATCTACGGCCGCACGCCGACCTCGGCGCAGGCGAGCAAGCCCACCGGCGAGTGGCAGCAGATGGAAGCGATCATCGTCGGCAACCGCGTGACGGTGACGCTCAACGGCACGCGCGTGCACGACAATGCCGTGATTCAGGGCATCACCGGCGGCGCGCTGGACAACGACGAGCTCGCGCCGGGGCCAATCCTGATCCAGGGCGACCACGAGCAGGTGTGGGTGCGGAAAGTCGTCGTGACCCCTATTACTGTTGTAGGAAAGTGAAACTCTGAACTTAGAACTCAATCACGCGTCTCATCCCGTTGATGAGAGCGAGGCAGGCGTTTTCAGTTCTAAGTTCAGAGTTCTCAGTTCAAAGTTAGAGCGCTTCTATCTCTCAAACGTCACAGTCGACAGCGAAATCAGCGGCAGACCCGCCTTCGCAGTGTCGTTCTTGAAGATCAGATACACGTCGCGCGCGCCAGCGGTCGGCGGAATCGGCACCGCGATCGTCGTCGTGCGGCCGCGGCCGACGGCGGCCAGCTGGGCCTCGGCCGTGCCTTCCTGAAGCTGCACGCTCTTCACGTCTGCCTGGCCGACGACTGCTCCGGTCGGTGAGCCAAGGCGGACTTCGATCGTCCCGCCCAGGAAGTTCTCGCGGGCGGGCGCCTGCGCCGCGAGAGTGATTTGCTTGATTCCCGTCAGGTCGACGCGCGTGAAGGCGACGTACGAATTCGCGACGCCGACGACCGTCTCCATAGCCCCGTTGGCCTCGAATCTCGTCGTCGCGCCGCTGATGACGTCGGCACGCGTGGCGCTGATCTGCGGACTCCGGCGCACGACGACGGCGTCAACCGTGTGGGCCGGCAAGGGACGAGCGCCGTTGTCGGTATAGACGGCTCGCACGACGAACGCGCCCCGGCCGGTGTCCCCTTCCGGCGGTTTCGTCGGGACGGTGCCTTTCGCGGGAAACACGTTGATCGTCTTGTCGTCGATCGCGAGCAGGTACTGCACGATTGACCGTGCCTCGTGTGGCGTGAGGCCGGGGTGCGCGGGCATCGTCGTCTCCCCCCAGACGCCACTGCCGCCGTCGCGCACTTTTGCCGCGAGCTTGTCGACCGCGCTCGCGTCTCCCCGATACTTTTCCCCGATCTCCTTGTACGACGGCCCGTTCGACTTGCTCTCGACGTTGTGGCACGTCTTGCAGTCACTCGATTCCATCAGCGCCCGCGCAACGGCGAACCGTGTGGCCGGATCGACGGTCTCGTCGGGCCGGCGTAGCGCCGCGATGTCGAATCCCTCACGGACGTAGTCGATCCCGATCGCGACCCGATCGAGAGGAATCCGTCCGCTCGCGAGCGTCCCGTCTTCACGATCGCTCACCTCGACGATGTATTCGAGGGGCTGGTCGGGGAAGAAGAACGTCTCGTTGCCGGCGACCCTCACCTGGACGGCCGGCACGTCGTTGCCGGCGACGATCGTCACGAGCGTGCTGTCTTCCGCCGCGTGGTTGTCGGTCACCGTCAGCGTCGCGAAGTAGACGCCGGGCCGGTCGAACGGCACCGTCACGTCCGCGCGACGGAAGACTCTCGGCGAGCCGCCGCCTTCGGGCTCGACCGACCAGACGTAGGTCAGCGGGTCGCCGTCGAAATCACGCGTCCCTGCCGCCGACAGCGTCGCGCGAAACGGCACGGTGCCGCCGATGCGGCTTGCGGATGCTCGCGCCTTCGGTGCCCGGTTCCCGGCGTTGTATTCGATCCGCACGAGCTTCGCGTCGTCGCTCTTCTGGAACCAGCGGCTGCCGTACTCGAGGACGTACAGGTCGCCGTCGGAGCCGAATTTGAAATCGATCGGCTCGATCGGCTTGTAGGCCGGCAGGAACCGCTCCATCGACCGGTAGTCGCCGCGATCGTCCATCGCCACCGCCATGATCCAGCCGCGCGAGAGATCCGCCGTGAACCACTTGCCTTCGTAGTAGTCCGGGAACAGGCGCGCGGCCGACTTGAAGTCGCCGCGATGGAAGATGGGACCGCCCACGGCTGATCGAGCCCCGGTGCCGACGAGCGGAAATTTGTCCGAGGCGCCGTAGGGATACGAGATGAACGCCGGCTGCGCCGGCGGAAGCTCCCGCAGGCCGGTGTTGTTGACGGACGTGTTCGTCGGCTTCTTCGGATCTTTCGTCTCGCCCGGCTGATCCCTGGTGAAGTCGTACACCGGATATGCGAGGTTCTCGCCGACGAAGTACGGCCAGCCGAAGTTGCCCGGGCCGCGCGCCTGGTTGTGTTCGTCGTATCCGCGCGGACCGTTGGCGGTGTCCTGGCTCGCGTCGGGCCCGACGTCGCCCCAGTACACCCAGCCGGTCTTCGAGTCGATCGTCACGCGCCACGGATTCCGCAGCCCCATCGCGTAGATCTCGGGGCGCGTGCCCGGCGTGCCGGGCGGAAACAGGTTGCCGGGCGGAATCGTGTATGAGCCGTCAGGCTGCGGCTTGATGCGAAGGATCTTGCCGCGCAGGTCGTTGGTGTTCGCCGACGTGCGCTGGTCGTCCCAGTTGGCGCGGCCCGGCCGTTCGTCGGTCTGTGCGTACTGCATGACGTTGCCGGTGTTGTTGCCGACCGCCAGATACAGGTTGCCCTGCGCGTCCCACGTCATGCCGCCGCCGGTGTGGCAGCACGTCTCGCGCTGTGTCGTGTATTCGAGCACCGCGACTTCGGAATCTTCGGCGAGCGTGTCGTCCTCGCGGAGCACCCACCGCCCGAGCACGTGCTTCAGCGCGCTCGGATGCGCGTAGAGCATGTACACCCACCGCGTCTGCGCGAAGTCGGGATCGAGCGTGATGCCGAGCAGCCCCTCTTCGGCTTCACGCGAGACGCCCGCGGCGTTCGTGTATTTCGTGTTCACCGGCAGCGTCGCGATGAGCTTCACCCGCTTCGTCTGCGGGTCGTACACCTTGAGGGTCCCCTTGCGCTCGATGATGTAGACGCGGCCGTCCGGAACCACTTCGAAGGCCATCGGCTCGTCGAGCTCGCCGCCAGGGACGAGCACGGCGGGCGTGAACCGGTTGTCATCGGGTTTTTCCGCCTGCGCGCGGAGCGCTACGGCGAGACCTCGACGAAGCTCGAAGAGCGTAGTCGGGACGGAAGCGGTCTGACGAGCGGCCGTCTGAACGGCTGCGGGCCAGCCGTTCAGAACCGGCGAGGCGAGCGCGACAAGCAGAACGACCAGGCTTACTTCAGCGCATCTTTGCAGAACTGCAAGCACTTGGCGACCTCGGTCACGGGATCACCGCTGTATTCGAACTCGACGTTGGCCGCAATATCGTACTGCTTCTGCTTCAGGAGCTGCAGCACCTTGACGATGGGCGTGTCGCCCTCGCCAAACGGCAGGTTCGGTCCCTGGTCGCGCTTGCGATCCTTGATGTGCAGGTTGGTGATGCGCGCGTGGTTCGCCTCGATGAACGCGACGGCGTCGAAGTTCGCCGCCGTGAAGTGACCGATGTCGAGGTTGATGGCGTGGTATTTCGAATACGACGTCACCGCCGTGAAGCTTTCGGGCGTCGCGACCTCGTCCGGATTCGTGACGCTCGAGTGATTGTGGTACGCGACCAGCAGCTGATGTTTGTCGGCGAACGGCGCGATGCGATTGGCGGTGCTGACCTGGGTGGACGTGGACATCGCCTTCACGCCCAGCCCCTTCGCCATCTGAAAGCCGTATTCGATCTGCTCGTCGGGAATGGTACGGCCCATGTTGTAGCAAAGGAGCCGTAGTTCGATCCCGGCCGCGTCGAACTTCCGGCGTACGGCCTGCCACGTCGCGTCGGTCGCCGCTGCCCGCCAGGCCGTCATCTCGGAATTGGCTCCCCGTCCCCGTCCCCGTCCGCGTCCGCCAGCCGGCGCGCCCGCGAGCGCTTCGGCATGATTCGACATCAGCTCGACTTCACCGATGCCGACCTGCACGAGAGCCTTGAGGATGTCCTCGGCGTTCGAGATCGACCGGAAGCTGTAGGTGATGACCCCGATCTGTACTCCGCCAAATCGCGACGGAATGGGCGACTGGCCGAGTGAGCGCAGTCGGGCGACCGCGACCGAGGCCGGCAGACCCGCGAGCGCGATTTGGCCGAACTCCCGTCGTGTGTAGCTCATGGACACAGCCGCCCTATTCCGTTTTCGAGATCGGCATAGCATGTTCCGGCGCCCTCCCGCTCGCCGCTTGCCGCAAGGCAGCGTGATTGCCGCCTCCGCTGAAAGCTACGGCGGGCCAAGGGGCCTGCCACGCGCCCGGCGGCGCGTGTACGAGAGAAGTCGCGCTCGCAAAGGTCGGGCTCCGGAACACGCTGCGCCGATCTGGAAAACGCTTTAGGCTACCGCAAACAGGCTATCGGTCGACCAGGACCCGGAAGCCGCCGTACGCCATTCGTTTCACGTCGAATGGCATCGCCTTGTCGTCCATCATCTTCGCGATCCGCGGGTCTTTCATGACTTTCTTGTTCACGCGGTCGCGATGGGCGCGCGACTTGTAGGCGATCCACGCAAACACCACGGTCTCGCCGGCCCGGGCACGGCTCGCTTTGGGAAACGACGTCCCCATCTTGACCTTCAAATCGTCCCCGACGCACTCGCGGTACTCGACCGCGCCATGTTCGCGCCAGACCCGCGCCGCCAGTTGAGCCATCACCTTGTACCGTTCGATGTTCCTTCTCGGAATGGGCAGAAGGAATCCGTCCACGTACGCCATCGCGTCACCCCCTTCATCAGCATTCTATGCATTCACGCGACGATCGCGTGACCGGTCCTCAGGGCGTGCGCCCAGTCGGCCCGGCCGATCCCGTCCGCCCGGGCGGCGGCCGCGTCCCAGTCGTACACAATCGCGCGGAGCTCCACCCGCCACGATCCCGCGTCCCGGTGAATCACCGCATACCGGGCGTGTGGCAATCCGCTTTCCATGCGATGCGGATACGGCACGTTGTGCCGATACGCCGGCAGCCCGATGCTGCCCGGGTTCAGGACGATCGGTCCGCCCGGGACCTGGACAATGCCCGGCACGTGGCTGTGGCCGCACAACACGATTGAGATATCCGGCGACAACCGGCCGAGAACGGCACCAACTTCGGCGCCGCTCCGGCGTCGCACACCATGTTCCGTGACCTCTTCGAGGAGCGTTCGGAAGTCGTCGTCCGGCGTACCATGACACGCCAGAACACCGTCGATCACGAACGACGGTTCGTGCTGTGCGAGCCAGGCGCGGCGTGCGTCAGTCAGCGCGGCGCGAGAGTGCGCTTCGATCGGCGGCGGCGCAGACGTCGGGGGCGACAGCAAATCGCGATCGGTGTTGCCGCGCACGCTCCGGATCGGCAGGGACATCAAGAGGTCGGCGGTGGCGGCGGGGTCGAGCACACCCCACAGACTGTCGCCAAGGTTGATGGTGGCATCGACGACCGTGCCGGCGAGATCTTCGAGCACGGCTTCAAGCGCCCAGCGGTTCCCGTGGATATCCGAGAGGATTGCGAAGGAAGCATTCTTCATATCGGCACGCGGAGCCGTTCGGCGCGCAGGCGTTCGGTCGAGAACGCGTCAAGGTTCACTCCCACAGGTACGGCCGCCGGCGCGCAGGTCGAGCGCTCACCGCGGAGGCCGGCCGAGGAGGAACGCGACGAGACTGGAAACGGGTCCGACGCCCAGGGTATCCACCAGACCCTCCGGCATCATGGAGACCGCCGATTTCTTTCGTTCCGCAATCTGCGACTTGAGCACGCGGATGGGCTTGTCCGGCGCCTGGGCGGTCACGATGAACACGGCCTGGGCGTTTTCGCGCTGCGCCATGCCTGAAATCACGTCGCCGCCCTTCGTCTGGACGATCGTCATCTCGAACTGATCGGAAATCGTTTTCGACGGCCACAGAATGGCGTCGACGACATCCTTCTTCTTCAGCCGGCTGGTCATCGTGGTCAGATCGGGGCCGACCTCGTTTCCAATCGCGCCGAACTTGTGACACGGCGCGCAGAGCTTGTCGAAGAGCTTGCGGCCTTCATCGAGAGAAACTGGAATGGGGGGCGGTTCGACGAGCAGTTGCTGCTGAAGCTGGTCCCTGGCCACGGCCTGCTGCGCGCGCGCGGACACGGCGACGGCCATCGTGGAAAAGGCAAGGGTGAGCAGCAGCGAATTCCCGGCCGTCAACATGGGTCGATTTTGCTATCTTAACGCGCGGGAAGAAGAACACTCACTTACGCTTGTCGGTACGAGACTCACCGACGCCGTCGGTACGACGGGTACGGCAGGTACGGCGGGGCCGAGGAACCTGCATTCCGGTCAACTTTTTTTCAACGAGAGGCTGTTTTGCCTGGGAGAAAAGGAAGGAAGATGGCGGGCGTCAGTTCGTTCCAGGGACCCGACGTACCCGTCGTACCGACGAGTGTTTCAAGGCCCGTCGTACCGACGGATTTCTTATGAAGCGGATCGGCATGGGTCTGGTCGGCGCCGGATTCGTCGGCCCGCATCACATCGATGCGGTCCGGCGTCTCGGCTACGTCGACGTCGTCGCGATCGCGGCGAGCAGCGAGACGTCCGCGCGCGCCAAGGCGGACGCGCTCGGCGTGCCGAAAGGGTACGGCTCCTACGAAGCGCTGCTGGATGACGACGACGTGGACGTCGTTCACAACGCGACGCCGAACTATCTGCACTACAAGGTCAACGCGGCGGTCATCGCGCGTGGCAAGCACATCGTCTCGGACAAACCGCTGGCGACGACCTCCGCCGAAGCGAAATCGCTGCTCGACCAGGCGCGTGCGGCCGGGGTCGTCCACGCGGTGACGTTCAACTATCGCGGCAATCCGCTCGTCCAGCAGGCGCGCCACATGATCGCCCGCGGCGACATCGGGCGCCCGCACTTCGTGCACGGCTTCTATCTCCAGGATTGGCTGCTCAAGAACACCGACTATTCGTGGCGGCTCGAGCCTGACAAAGGCGGCCCGTCTTCGGCGCTCGGCGACGTCGGGTCTCACTGGTGCGACCTGGCGCAGCACGTCACCGGTCTGCGGATCACAGACGTTCTCGCCGACCTGACCACGGTCATTCCGACGCGGAAGAAACCCGCGAGAGCCCGCGAGGCGTTTCAGACCGGGTCGGGCCAGGAGAGGCTCGAAGAGGTCGCCATGACGCTCGAGGACCTCGCGTCGGTGATCGTGCGGTTCGACAATGGCGCGAAGGGCGCGTTTTCGGTCGGCCAGGTGTGCGGCGGACACAAGAACGACCTTCAGCTCGAAGTGTGCGGCGCGACCGGTTCGCTCGGCTGGCGCCAGGAGCGGCAGAACGAGCTCTGGATCGGCCGCCGGGACGGAGCCAGTCACGTGCTCGTCAAAGATCCCGCGCTGCTCGACGACGCCGTCCGACGATATGCGCAGCTGCCAGGCGGGCATCAGGAAAGCTGGGCCGACGCGTTCTGCAACGTCATGCGCGACATCTACGGCGTCATCGCGGGCGACGCGCGGTCAGCCCCCCGGCCGCCCGCGTTTGCGACCTTCGAGGATGGGTACCGGGCGACGTGCATCGTGGACGCGATTCTCTCGAGCGCGGCGCAGGGCGGGGTCTGGACGAAGGTCGCGGACTGACGATGGAGATCCGGGCGTTCGAGCCGCGGTTCATGAAGGTCGGCATCCTCACAGCCGCCATCCAGGAGCTCACGCCGCGCCAGGTGCGCGATCGCGATCCGGATCGCGCCATCGAGGACTGGGTGGCGTTCGCGCGCGAGCTCGACGCCGACCACATCCAGCTCTCGGCGGCGCTGCACCCCACCGAAACGGACGTCCCGCCCGAGGCGATGCTGGATCCCGTCGCAAACACGCTCGATCTGCGGCAGTCGTTCGACGCGAAGCGGGCGAAGCGCGTGCAGGCGGCGCTCGACGCGCACCGCGTCGGGCTCTCGGACATCGGGTATTTCGACAACATGCTCCACCACGACGCCGTCGTCCGGCGCAAGAAGCACGAATTCATGCGCCGCGTCTTCGACGCCGCGGTGCTGCTGGGCGTCAACGCCGTCTGCGGGTTCGTCGGCCGCAACCAGCAGCGCAGCATGGACCAGAACCTCCTCGACTTCGAGGCGTGGTTCGTGCCGCTGCTCAAGGACGCGAAGACGCGCGGGCTCACCTATCGCGTCGAGCAGTGTCCGATGCCGGGCTGGACGATCGGCGACAACTTCCACAACAACATCGCCTACACGCCCGGCACGTGGATTGCGCTGCACCGCATCTGCGAGAAGCATGGGGTCGGCGACCAGTTCCGGATTCACTACGATCCGTCGCACGCCATCCTGATGGGACAGGACACGCGGTCCATCTTCCAGTCCTTGAAAGACGCCGGATACAACTTCCTGATCGGCGGGTTTCACGTGAAAGGACAGGTCATCGACGCGCGGGGAGTCGCGACGTGGGGCTACGGCGGCCAGACCGTCGAGCGCGGCGACTGGCCGGGCGGCGTCGCCTCGGACAAGCCGGCCGAACAGATCAACGCGTGGAAGAAACAGGTCGTGATCAGCGAACACGAGCTGCCAGGAACGGCCCGTCACGATCCCCTCGCCTACCTCCAGAACCGGACGGTGGACTGGCTCGACCACCAGCTCGCCGCGCGCGAGCTGCTCGCCCTCGACGTGGCCAACACGCATCTGGTCGTCGAGCACGAGTACCCGAAGGCGCGAATCCAGGATCGCGAGCGGCTCAAACCCATCCTGCGCGGCTCGCTCGCCTTCGTCCGGCATATCGACGCCGCGGCGGCGTGCCTGTTCGCGCTTCAGCAGGAGGTGCTGAAGGCGCAGGGGATTCCGGTCCAGGGGATTGGGCGGGAGCCGTTTCGGAGCTGATCCATACTGGCCGGGAGCAGTTCGAAACGGAGAGCCAATCCCCGTCGTAGAGATCACGCGAACGCCCGGTTTCCGTGCCCTCAAACCGTTGTATCCTCCATACTTCGAACGCCCAGGAGGCTGTATGAAGACAGGTGTGTCCATCTCGCGCCGGGACCACGCGTGGTACGTGCGCGTCACCTTCGTGACGCTCGTCGCGCTGCTGCCCCTCGCGCTTCTCGCGCAAGGCTCCGGCCAGGCGACCCGCACCCAGCCCGCCGCTCAGAGCGGGGCCAACTGGGCTGACGAGATCATCAACAAAGAAGGCTATGCCACGCCGCCGGCTGAGCTGGCGTCAGCGGTACTGGCCCCGCGCCATTTGAACGTCTCGCTCAATACGCTGAGCCCGGACAAGAAGTGGTTCCTGAATGAAATCGGCGACGGTCCGACCTCGATCGCCGTCTATTCGAGGCCCTTCGACGAGCTCGGCGGCGTGTTCATCGACTTCAAGGCGAATCGCGCGCGTACGCTCACGCTGCGAAGCAGCGTCGGCATCCAGCTGGTCTCGGCGGCTGACGGGTCGAAGAAGCCAGTCGCGGTTCCGCCGAATACGCGGGTCTCCGGTGCGCGGTTCACGCCTGACAGCGCCGCGGTCGCGTATCTCGGGCATACGGATGACACCACGCACATCTGGATGACAGACATCGCGGCCAACAAGCCGCGGCAGATCACGAAGACGCCGCTCCTTGCGACGCTTGTTACGAGCTTCGAGTTCGTCAACAACGGCAAACAGATCGCGATCGTGACGAGCCCGGACGGGCGCGCCGCCCGGCCCGCGCCGCCAGCCGCGGCGGCCGGACCTCAGATCCGCATCTCTGAAGGCGATGACCGCAACCGTCTGCGGACGTTCCCGAGCCTGATGACCACGCCGTACGAGTTCACGCTGCTCGAGTACCACGCCACGGGCCAGATTGCGCTCATCGACGTGCAGTCGCTCGCCGTGACGAAGTTCGGCAAGCCGGCGATGATTCGCGCGGTCGACATGGCGCCTGACGGCAAACACGCGCGCGTGACGCGCATGACCAAGCCGTTCTCTTACATCGTGCCGACGAACAGCTTCGGCCAGATCGAAGAGGTGTGGGACGCGGCCGGAACGGCGCTCACCAAGATCGCCGAGCGTCCGATCAATCTCGGCGTGCAGGCCGACCCGGCCGATCCGCCGGATCCCAACAACCCGCCGGCGCCAGGCCAGGGCGGCGGCGGTGGACGCGGCGGCGGCGATAACCAGCAGGGCAAGCGCGACCTGACCTGGCGTCCTGACGGGACGCTCGTCTACCTCGAACAGGAGCCGGCACCTGCCGGCGCCGGTGGCCGAGGCGCTGGCCGCGCGGCGGGCGGCGGTGGCGGTGGCGGCGGTCGAGCCGGCGCGGACCAGGCCGGCGGCGACCAGAATCAGGGTCAGGGCCGCGGACAGCAGGCGGCACAGCGCAAGGACCGGCTGATGAGCTGGACGCCGCCGTTCAGCGACAGCAGCACGAAGCAGATCTATGAACATCCGACACGGATGACCGGCCTCCGGTTTTCGCCGGACGGTCAGGTCATCTTCTTCAGCGAAACAGCCAACGGCGCCACCTCTCAGCTCGCCGTGTATCTGAACGACCCTGCCCAGAAGTACGTGCTCGCGAAGAGCGCCGGCGGCGGTGGCGGGCGCGCCGGACGTGGCGGCGGCGGTGACACCGCCCTTCCGGATCCGACCGGCACGCTGGTCGGTGTCGGCGGCGGCGGCGATGGCGGCGGCCGTGGCGGCGGCGGTGGCGGCGGACGCGGCGGCGGTGGTGGCGGCGGTGGCCCGGTGCTCCTCTCGAAGGACGGTTCGAGCGTGTTCTTCCAGGGCACGGTCAACGATCGCAACCCGCAGCAGGTGGGCCCGAAGACGTTCCTCGACCAGGTCACGATCAAGACCGGCGCGAAAACCCGCATCTTCGAGAGCGACAACAACGGCGTGTGGGAACGCGTCTCGACGATCCTCGACCCCGACGCGAAGAAGTTCATCATCACCAAGGAAGGCGCGCAGACCGTGCCGCAGCAGTTCCTGATGGATAGCGGCACACGGAAGCAGCTGACCAACAACGAAGACCTGCATCCCGACCTCACCAAGATGATCATCGAGCGGTTCACGGCGACGCGTCCGGACGGCAAGACGTTCCGGGTGACCGTCAACCTGCCGCACGACTATCAGAAGGGCACGCGCCTGCCGGCGTTCTTCTGGTTCTACCCGCGGGAATTCACGACCCAGGAGGCGTACGACGCGCCGGATCGGACGTTCAACAAGAATCAGTTCCAGAACTTCGGCAGCCTGTCGAAGGAATACTTCGTGCGGCTCGGCTACGCGGTGGTCGAGAACGACGCGCCGATCTTCGGACCGCAGGGGATGATGAACAACAACTACGTGCACGACCTGCGCACGAACCTGTCGGTGACGATCGACGAGCTCGATCGCCGCGCGCTGGTGGACCGCAACCGGCTCTCGATCGGCGGCCACAGCTACGGCGCGTTCTCGACCGTGAACGCGATGGTGCACACGCCGTTCTTCAAGGCGGGTATCGCGGGCGACGGCGCCTACAACCGGACGCTCACGCCGCTCGGCTTCCAGACCGAGCGCCGGGATCTCTGGGAAGCGCCGAACGTGTACCTCAACATGTCGCCGTTCCTGTCAGCCAACAACCTGACGGGCGCGCTGCTCATGTATCACGGCCTGCACGACCAGAACGTCGGGACCGATCCGATCAATTCCATCCGCCTCTTCCACGCGCTGAACGGGCTGGGCAAGACGGTCTCGCTCTACATGTATCCGCACGAGGATCATGGGCCGGCGGCCAAGGAAACGCTGCTGGATCTGTGGGCGCGCTGGGGCGCCTGGCTCGACAAGTACGTGAAGAACCCGCAGCCGGTGAACAAGCCGGCGCCGGCGCCTGGCGGCGGCGGCGGCCGGGGCGGGAACTAGCTGACGCGGGTCAATCTGAGATTTGCAATCTGGGAATCTCTAATCTGATCCGGAATCGGAGGATCGGGGAATCTGAACTCTATCCGGGAGTCCGGAAATCTATCGGAGATCGGCAACCTGAAATCGGCCTCAACTGAGCCTCTAATCGGCAACTCCGATTCCAGATGCTCCGATTTCAGATTCCCGATAGATTTCAGACTCCCCGATAGATTCCAGATTGCCGGATTCCAGATTCCCCGACCAGATTGCAGATTCCCAGATTGCAGATTCCAGATTGACACGGCTCTATGGAAACCGCCGTCCAGGTTTTCGCGCTCATCCACTTCACGATCATCGGCTTGTCTCACCTGTTTCAGCCGCGCGCCTGGACGGACTTCTTCATCCGTCTCCACAACGAGGGCACAACCGGCGTTTTTGTCGTCGGGTTCATGAGCCTGTGGTTCGGCTCGATCATCGTCGCCTTTCATAACGTGTGGTCCGGGATTCCGGCAATGCTCACGGTCATCGGGTGGGCGCAACTGGTCAAGGCGCTCATCTACTTCTGTTTTCCCGAGTTCGGCTTGAAACGGATCGCGTACGTCAAACCGGAACGCGCCCACTTGTACAGCGTGGCGGGTATCGTGTCGCTCGGAATAGCGGCGCTGCTCGCGTTCCACCTGATGTAAGGACCTCCGAGGTCATTTTGCGGGATGGCTGAAAAATGACCTCGGAGGTCCTTACAGCCTTCTCATTGGCCACGTGAGGGCGAGGTACATCAGACCGGCGATCACGAGGCCCGTGTCGATGCCGACCCACATCGAGATCATCACGGCCACGATCGACCCCATGACGCCGCAGGCGCCGTTCACGCCCCACATCCAGGCCGTCAGGCTGTCGGAGTAGCGGCCGAGCAGCCGCATGCCGATCGGAAAACAGGTACCCATCAGAAACGCGAGCGGCCCGATGAATGCCGCGACGACAGCCGTCCGCCCCGCGAGCGGCCAGCCGACCGTGGATCCAACGACTGGCTGCAGAAGCACGGATTCGACGAGCGCGCCGGCGCCGACGACCAGTGGAATCAGGCGGTAGGACCGCCGCGCGAGATCGATCCGCTCGGAGACGAGGCTGCCGAGACCTGCGCTCAGAATCATGAAGAACAGGACGATCGAAAACGCGTATGTCGGATGGCCGAGGTACACCGAAAACCGCTGCAGGAACGGGATCTGCACGAACATGAACCCGAACCCGATGAGCGCGAAATACGCGAGCGACGCCCGGAAGACCGGAGCGGGTACCGCGGGACGGCCCGACTGGACGAGCGGCCAGCCGATGATCACCGCGACGAGCACCGACGCGATCCCCGCGAGAGCCAGGAGCGTCCGCGTCGCATGGATGTTGCCGCTGATGACGCCCTGGCTGCGATAGTTGACCTCGCTGAACCGAGTCGTCGCCGCGACCGGCTTGAGCAGGTTGAAAAAGAAGGGCCGGCGGTCGGTTGGCGGAGCGAAGTCGAACAGCGGATCGCGCGTGGCATCGGCGAGATCGTCGGGCGACGTCGCCCGGGTAATGCGGCCGAATCGCTCGTCGGCCGGCGCCTGCCACGGCGTCACGCGCAGGTCGAAGCCGGACTCGGTGGCGTGCCGGTCGATCAGGGACCGATCCGTGTCCGTGAACGGCGACAGCGAGATGAGCAGCGTGGCGACTCTTTCGCGGGAGACGAGCAGCACGTGACGCTGCGGCGCGGTCACGCCGGAATCGAGCAGCGCCGCCACCCCGAGGGCGAGCAACCGCGTAGTTTCGGAGGCATTGCCCGGGTCGAACCAGCGCGACACGCTGAAGACGCCGGTCGGCGTCAGCGAGCGCAGGAACACCTGCCAGGCCTCGCGCGTGTACAGTCCGTTCTCGCTCAACGTGAAGGCGCCGGCGCCTGTGGCCGCCCAGGTGTCGATCAGCGACATCTGGAGGACGTCGAACCGCTGACCCGCTCTCGTCAGATATGAGCGGGCCTCATCGTGGACCAGCCGGACGCCCGGATGATCGACCAGGGGCGAAAATGACCGGTACGGGCCCTCGAGTGCGTCCACCATCGCCTGGTTGACCTCGATGCCGGTAATCGACGGGCTGCCGAACCTGATCGCGGTGAGGACGTCGCGGCCGCCGCCGACGCCGATGATGCCGGCAGACCCCCGCCGCAGGTGATACGGAAGGGCCGTCACGTCGTACTGCACCCAGTCGAGAGATTCCAAATCGCCATCCCATTGGGTAATCGCCGTGCCCGCCTGGCCGTCGATGTTCGCGTGCGCGATCATGACCGGCGGATGGGGCGCGTTGACCGCAGCGCCCCAGTAGTGGGGCGTCTTCAGCATGGGCTTCCAGACGCTCACGTGCGAGTGCGCGTTCCACTTCGAGTACTCGACGATGTCGTCGCGCAGCCACAGCCATTGGTCTTTGGGATAGAGGATGCCCAGAGGCCGATCCGCCCGGGCGTTGAGCGCGGCGCCGCCCGCGAGCAGCACGCACATGAACGCCGAGGCCACGCCGGCCCGGCTCGCGTAGCGGGCGAAACACCAGCTCGCGGCCGCGCAGCAGGCTCCCGTCGCAAGCGCCGTGGACGTGATGTCGCTCCGATTGAGCAGCCACACAATGACGAGGCAGCCGGCGGCAGCGCCGACGAGATCCGCGCCGTACAGCAGGCCAATCGGCGCGGACGAACGCGTGAGCGCGAGCGTGACGACGATGCCGGAAATGACGAACGGGATCGCCAGGACCAGCGTGGCGACGGCGAGCCCGGCGATCTCGGACGGCGAAAAGCCCCGCATGCCGGGCATCGGCATCGCGAGGTTCGTGAAGTGCGAGATCGGAATCGCCAGCGCGAGCGCGAGACTGGCTCCGGGCAGGAGTTTCGACGCCCGTTCGGGAGCGAAGAGGTCACCGCCGACGAACACCAGGACCGCCCCGCCGGCCATGCCGAGCATGGCGACCGACACGGCTAAGAACGAAAGGTGATACCACGTGACGACCGAGAGCAGCCGTGTGTCGAGCACCTCGAGCATCAGCGTGCCCAACGTGACGAGGAAGAGACCCGCGCAGAGCCACACGACACGATCAGGCCGGGACGTCGGAACCAGAGCTCGGATCTTAATCCATCCCGGAACCCCGGTTGTTTTGCGCATGCGGTCTGCTGCGTCTTTGATAGGATTCACGCGCCTCGAAGGGCTACAAAAGGAGCCACGCATGAGATTTGCGAGACTGTGGACGTCGTCACTCGTCATCGCCGCCGCGATGTTCGTCTCCGCGGTCGCCAGCACCGCCTCCGCGCAGGCGAAGGACCCGGTCATTGGCAAATGGAACATGAATATCGCGAAGTCGAAATTCAACCCGGGACCTGCCCCGAAGACCGCCGCGATCGTCTTCTCCGCGTCGGGCGCCGACGGCGTCAAGGCCGTGTTCGACGGCGTGGCCGACACCGGCGACAAGGTTCATTGGGAATACACCGGCAACCACGACGGCAAGGACTATCCGATGACCGGCAATGCCGAGGGCGACATGATTTCGCTGAAGCGGGTCAACGCCAACACGGTTGAGACGACCTACAAGCTGAAAGGCACGGTCACGGTCGTGAACGTGCGCACGGTGTCCGCTGACGGCAAGACGATGACGGTGACGACCAAAGGCACGAATGCGGCCGGTCAGAAAGTCGACAACAACCTGATCTTCGAAAAGGCCTGAGCCTGTCTCTGGAACTTCGAGCTTCAAACTTCGAACTTCGAACGGCCGGCACGTGGGCCCGGTTCGCAGGTCGAAGTCTTGATGTTCGAAGTTCCATCCTCAGTCTGAGAACTCCTTCGCCAGATCGGCGAATTCCCCGTTCGGCGCGAGCGCACGGTACTCGCGCCAATGCCGCCTGGCCTCCACCGACCGGCCGAGTTTCTCCAGCGTGACCGCAAGGTAGAAGTGCGCTTCAGGGTAGGTCGGGTTGATCGCCAGGGCGTCCCGGTAGGCGGTGACCGCCTCGGCATAGCGCGCCAGGTCGTGATGGATGTTGCCGATGTTGAAGTAGGCCTCGAAACAGTCCACGTCGACCCGGATGGCCTTTTCGTACAGCGCTTCGGCTTCGACCAGCTCGTCGCGCTCGTAGTGGATGTTCGCCAGGTTCACGATGGCGGGCACCAGGAGCGGATCGAACAGGACCGCCCGGCGATATGCACCGGCCGCCGCGTCCAGATCGCGTTCCTCACCGTCGTCCAGCTCCGCGCCCTCGAGGAAGTATTTCGCGGCCAGCGCCTGGTTCGCGGCCGCAATCTGCTGGGACCGCGTTTCCGGAAACAGCGTCATCTCGGCTGGCGGGGTGGCGGGCAGAGACACGACGCGTGCCGGCGGCCGTTCCGAGCGCGATGGCTGGAAGTCCAACGCCAGCTGCCCTTTTTGTTCCGACGTCAGCAACCGCAGGACCGTGCTGAGGGACTCGCCGCGCTCGAGCTCCCCCGCGGCGTGTTTCACGACGTGGAGATCCTGGAACGAATACCGGCCGGCCGTCGGCCGCACCAAACCCCATTTTTCGAGATACCGCAGATGGTCGTCGCGCAAGACCGGGTACATGCCGCGCAGATCCCGCGCCGAGTAATACCGCGTGCGAAGCGTCTCGAGATCCGGCAACCCGGCCTCGACGCAAAGCTCGTTTTCACTCAACACCCGGCGAACGTGCGGCGGTACCTCGCCCAGGTCGTCGTCCGTGACGACGATGGTGGTCCTCGGCGTGAGATCGGAGGCAAAAACGCCCCCGAGCCGCTCGACGATGACACGGGTATCGCGCTTCGAAAGAAGACTCAATCGGCCGACGAGCGAGACGTGCTGGCCGGCAAACGGTCGATCGAGGGATGGTGTGGACACGTGCCCGTGTTCGGTCAAGATGAATGGTGAGTACGTGGAAGTCAAGAGCAGCTTGGCGCCTCCACAATCGATAGAATCTCAGCCGTGCTTCTGGCCGGCGATGTCGGGGGAACCAAATCCCTCCTGGGGCTCTTCCGGCAGAACGCCGAGCGGCCCGTGTCCACGGTCGTCCGCGAGTTCGCCACGCCTGACTTCGACAGCCTCGACGACATCGTCCAGACCTTTCTGGAAGAGACGAACGCCGGAGACATCGAGGCGGTGTGCATCGGGGTGGCGGGACCGGTCAACGGACTGGTCGCGAGGCTGACGAACGTGCCCTGGCTGGCCGATGCCTCGGCCCTGGCGGAACGGCTCGTGGACACCCCGGTGCAGCTGGTCAACGACCTCGAGGCGATGGCGCATGCCGTGCCCGTGCTCGAGCCCGACGAACTGACCGTCCTGCAGGAAGGTGTGGCGGTGCCGACCGGCAATGCGGCGCTGATTGCGGCAGGCACCGGGCTGGGCGAGGCGCTGCTCCACAACGTCAGCGGCCGGTTCCTGCCGTCGGCGAGCGAAGGCGGACACGCCGACTTCGCTGCCCGAACGCCGCGCGAGCTCGCGCTCGTCCATGAGCTGTCGCGCATCCACGGGCGGGTCGAAAATGAACGGGTCATCTCAGGGCCGGGCCTGGTCAACGTGTTCCGCTTCACGCACAGGTCACACGACCTTCGCTCCGCGTGCCGCGCGCTCGGTCCGGACATCGATCCGTCCGACCTGCCGGCCGCGATCAGCGAGAGCGCCATGGATCGCCGCTGTCAGCACTGCATCGAAGCCCTGGAGATGTTCGTCGAGGCCTACGGGTCCGAAGCCGGCAACCTGGCCCTGCGGTCGGTCGCGACCGCCGGCGTCTACATCGGCGGCGGTATCGCACCGAAGATACTGCCCGCGCTCGAGGACGGCCGGTTCATGGCCGCGTTCTGCGACAAGGAGCCGATGGTCGATCTCCTTCGCACGCTGCCTGTTCGGGTGATTCTCAATCCGGCGGCTGGACTTCTCGGCGCGGCGGTCAGAGCAGCGACGCTCTAAAGAAGCCGGGAAGCTTCCCAGCTGTCAGGCGGGTGTTGATCCCGGTCAATTGACACGCAGTCCGCCCGGCCATAGCATCCCGACAAGCGCAATGGCGGTGTAACACGTCGCCGTTGCCTCATATCGGATGGAGGATCAATGCTCAAGAAATTCGTCTTTCTGGTTTTCAGCGCCTGCGTGCTGTTGCCAGCGGCCGCGCTCGCGCAGCAGACAGGTTCGGTGTCCGGCGTCATTCTCGACCAGACTGGCTCCGTTATTCCGGGGGCCACCGTGCGTATCTCGGGCGACCAGCTTCCGGCCGGCCGCACTATTCAAACGGACGTCAACGGGATCTATCGCTTCCCACTGCTGCTACCTGGGCAGTACACCGTAGTGGTCGAACATACCGGGTTCGGCAAAGCAACGCGTCCCATCGTCGTCGACATCGGTTTCGACACGCAAGCCGATGTGACGATCGGCGTGAGGACGACGGAGACGCTGACGGTTACCGCGGCGACTCCGATCGTCGACGTGAAGTCAACCGAAGTGAACTTCAACTACAAGGCGGCGGAGATCGAGGCGCTTCCGTTGCAGAAGAGCTACTCGGGCCTCTTTCAGCTGATTCCCGGCGTGGCCGACAACAACAGCTTCGCGCCTTCTGGCGGCGCCAGCCGGCAGGACAACAAGTACCTAATCGACGGCGTCGACATCACCAATCCCGGGTTTGGCTACCTGTCCACCGAGGTCAACGGCCTCGACATCGCCGAATTCCAGGTGAAACGGGGCGCGATCACAGCCGAGTTCGGACGCGCCACCGGCTTCGTGACGAATGCCGTCAGCCGGTCCGGCACCAACACCTTTCACGGCATCGGCAACCTCGACCTGCGGCCAAAGTCGTTCGGCGCGGCCGAGAACACCCTCAACACCGCCGGAGCGATCGTCAAGATCGACAACACCATCAGCCGGACCTTCGGGTCGGGCAGTCTCGGCGGGCCGATCGTCAAGAATCGCTTGTTCTTCTACGGGTCCGCGTTGTGGAGCGAGACCGAGACCACGGACAGAACCAATGCGTTGGGAGCGGTTCCCGATCGAACGGTCCGCACGGATGAGTTCTTCGGAAAGCTGACCGGCCAACCGGCGCAGACGATGTTCATCAACGGGGGGTTCCGGTATCGCCCGAGCGACTGCGAGTTCTGCGGCATCGGCAACACCCAGGCCGGCTCGGTCGCGCAGAATACCGAGTCGGATGCGAAGGTCGCGACGGTCACCTGGAACTGGTTCGTCTCGAACCAGACCATCCTCGAAGCCCGCTACATCCACATGGAGGAGAACGCCACGAACCTGCCGCTCACGGATCTCGGATTCAAGCCCACGTTCAATCCCAACGATCTCGGGAGCATGGGCCAGTACAACGACACGACCGGGCCATTTACGGTGACGCGCGGCGTCTGGAATCTCGAATCGGAGCAGGTGGACTACAAGCGCGACGAGTTCCGCGCCTCCTTCAATCACTTCTTCGACCTGGGGACCACGAATCACGAGCTGAAGGCAGGATTCGGTTTCGAGGAAGGGTCCGAGAGGCTCGAGCGCAGGTCCAACGGCTGGGGCATCCTGGCCATCGTCGGCACCGGCAGCTCGCAGATCCAGGCGACCTACTATCCGGAGCAGCCGGCGCAGGTGTCGCCGGGCCGCACGTACAGCCTCTTCGTGCAAGACAACATCTCGCTCGGCACCCGGCTCGTCGTGAACGCGGGCGTTCTGCTGAACCGGGACGAATTCTCGCAGACCCTCGCCGAGAAGAACACCTTCCTGACGTTCGGCTTCGGCGATGCAATCCAGCCGCGCCTGGGGGTGAACTATCTGCTGCGGCCAGGGCAGGGGGACAAGATTTACGCCAACTGGGGCCGCTATAACGGGATGGACCAGAAGAGCAGCGCCCGGTCGCTTGCTCCTTCCCGGTTGTTCCTCAACGACGCGCTGTTCGTTCGCGCGACCGGTGTGCTGATCTCGGACATTCCCCGGGCGAGCACGACCGGCAAGGGAATCGACGCCGGTCTCAAGCCGACGTACACGGATGAGTGGCTCGTGGGCTACGGAACGCCGCTGATGGACACGTGGGGCCTGGACATCTTCTACATCAATCGTGAGACGTTCGATTTCATCGAGGATGTTCCGACGTCCCTTCCGGCGACAGGACCGTTTCACGCAGCGCAGCTCACGGGGGCGGAACGGAAGTACCGGTCGTTCACCATCGAACTTTCACGGCGCCTCGCGAACAACTGGGCCGTGACGACCAGCTATGCGTGGAGCCGTCTCGAGGGCAACTTCGATCTCGACTACGCCTCCGGGGCCGTCTTCAACACGTCTTCAGCGATCCAGGACAGCCCGGGCGCGTTCGTGGAAGACCGCTACCGGAATGGTCTACTCACCCAGGATCGCCCGCACGTCTTCAAGCTGTTCGCGTCGTACGTTCCACCTCAGCTGCCGAACCTGACACTTGGCGGGTATCTCCGCGCGCAGAGCGGCGCGGCGTGGGGGGCCAAGGGCATCGATTGGGACAACGGGACCCAGCGGTACCTGGAACAGGCAGGGTCCCGAAGAGTTGAGTCGTGGACGAACCTCGACATGCTGACTGCGTACCGCGTGCCGGTCGGCGGCCGCGCCAAGATCTCAATCGAGGGGCGCGTGTTGAACCTTTTCGGCAATCTCACGACACTCGGCGTCGATCGGCGCCAGTTTCTGGATCCACGGATCCGTCCCGCAGTCGCCTCCTTCGCGCCGTGTGGCACCGATTACGCGTGTGCGACGGATCTGTTCAGCGCGGCGCAGACGACGAATCAGCCGAACACCCGCTTTGGACAGGGCTCCGAATGGGCACCACCTCGGCGGTTCATCCTCTCGTTCCGAGCTGACTTTTAGAATACGGAAGGGGGACGGGTCTTGCTCGCTCGAGCGAGACTCGTCCCCATCTCACCGTTTGAGGCTGGCCAGAAACTGCTTGGCCTGCTCGTAGCTCGGATCCAGCTTCAACGCCTCCTCTGCCTGCCGTCGTCCGAGATCCGGACGTCCAACAGCCGCGAGTGCGACCGCATAATTGAGCCTGATCGGCGCCGACTTCGGATTGCGACCCACCGCTTCCGAGAACGCGGCCACCGCTTCGGGGTGCCGGCCGATCATCGCCCACGCAAGTCCCAGCCGCTCGGAATCGTGGGCGCTCCCGCTCACTTCGGCCGCCCGTCGCCACGCCGCGATGCTCAGATCCGCGCGACCAAGCTGCCCGACGGCGACCGCGAACTCGCGCGCGATGTCCGCCGTCCAGCGATTCGGATCGAGATCGCGCACGACGCGATTCGCATCTTGATGACGGCCCAGCCGCGTCAAGGCCAGCACGAGCAACCGCGTCGCCGCGTCGCGCTCCCGGCCCGTTCGCGCGATTTCGAGCGGTGCAAGGGCTTCCTGGTCCTTGCCAGCGGAAAAGAGTGCGCGGCCGGTTACGAACTGCACCGACGTCTCGTTGGGATCGACCGCCGCCGCCTGCTTGTAGTGCTCGAGCGCGGTCGCTGGCTGGTTCAGGCCTTCATACAGCTGCCCGACCCGGACATGAACGACGCCCGGATACCCGTGGCGCGCGATGGCGCGCTGGATCCACGCTTCGCCTTCCGTCGTCCGGCCTGCCTGGATTTCCGACAGACCCATCCTCACCTGCTCCTCCGCCCGACCATCGTCGAGTCCGGTCGGCCAGGCGACGAACGCCGCGAGCGCCGCGGTGGCAGCAGCGGCGAGACCGAGCGGTTGCCACTCCCGGTCGCGGAGTCGATCGAGCATCCAGGCGGCGCCCCCACCGGCCGCAACGGTGAGTGCCAGTTGGTACGGCAGGCGGTACCGGGCCGCGACGTAGAAGATCACGACCGAGACGATCGCCAGCGGAACGTACGCGGCCCAGATCCAGTAGCCGGCTCGGTCGCGCGGACGCGCCACGATCAGTCCCACCAGCCCCAGAGGAATGATCAGCGCCGGTCCGACGACGAGCGCTGTCAGCGGGCCGAAGAGATCACGCGCGAAAAACGGAAAACTGTGATTGAGCGTGAGAAACGTCGCGCTCAGGGCGTAGCGGGTCTTGCGCGCGAGGAGCTCCAGCTCATCGCGCGGATGGCTTCGAATCCATTCGCCGGCCTTGCGGAAAAAGAAGCCTGACACTTCCCGCGCGGACGGCTCGTGTCCAGTGGCCTGGCGTACGACCTCGGCGGCGCCAATCCACTGCCCGGCGACGCTCGGATTCAGATTCATCGGCGTCGTGTACGTGCCATCCGCCTGCGGCCCGTTGCCGGCAAGAAAATTCCAGCCGCCGTGCGATGAGATCGGCACGAACTCATGCGCGACCCGCCAATTCCGGTATGTCGCCGGAGAAATCGCCATGACGCCGCCAAGCACGAATGCGGCCGCCGAACCGAGCATCGGCAGTGCCGCCGCACGCCGGTCGCGCGCGGCAAGTTGGACGAACAACCGCCCGATCAAGAGTGCGGCCAGGCCGCCAAACACGATCAACATGTTCGGCCGGTTGAGGGCATGGAGGCCCAGCACCGCGCCGGCGACAAGGACGGGGACAGGTCTTGCCTGGCGATCGCCAGACCTGTCCCCGTCGGGTTTGCCTGTCGGCGACCAAAACCCGTCCCCTAGCGCCCAGGCCAGCACATACAGATCGAGCGCCGTGAGAAACGGCTCGAGCGCCGCCTGAAGAATCAGCACCTCGTAGAACGTAAACAGACCGCAGAACGCGGCAAGGCCGCCGGCGATCCAGGCCGCGCGCGTCCCGTACCATTGGCGCGCCGTCAGCGCCAGCAATCCGACCGCGGCCGTGCCAAGTACGATCTGCCCGAACCGCACGGCCTCGAGCGACCCGCCGCCGAGCTTCAGAAATAGCGCGAGCACATAGATGTAGAGCGGCGAAATGAAAAACGCCGGCGCGGACCGGCCGAAGAAACTGGCGGGATCTGCGAGCCACCAGTCGCCGGAGGCGACCTGTCGAGCGAAGTGAAAGTAGTACGCGCCGTCGAGCTCGCCGGCCGGCACGAGCAGCGGGTGGTGGCCGAGCGTGAGCAGAACCGAGAGTTTGACGGCGAAGACGGCCGCGAGCGCCGCGAGTCCCAGCGGAACCTGCGTCCGGCCGCGCGGGCTCACCGTTTGACCGGGGCGAGGGCGGCCGGCGGGCCCTTCCACAGGTCCGCGATGCCCGGCTCGCGCATCACTCTTTCGATCTCGTCGATCTCCATGGGCAGACCGGCGGAAAGGTTCTCGTAGCCGGTCTCGGTGATGATGATCACGTCCTCGAGCCTGATGTAGACCCGCTCGTCGCGGATCGTGAGCGCCGGCTCGATCGAGAAGACCATCCCCGGCTTGTAGATGCCGTCGAACTGACCTCCGCTGACGTCGTGGACCTCGAGGCCGACCCAGTGACCGTAACTGTTCCGCGGAGCGGCGTAGCGGGCGACGAAGCTCGTCGCGGCCTCTTTGACCTTCGCATCAGTGAACGTGAACGTCTCGAGAACGTTTGTCATCTTCTGGTGCGCGACTTTCAGGCGCTCGGCTGCGGGACCGGGTCCAATGGACGTCATCAGGGCCTGGTAGAGCTTCACGTAGACGCCATACATCTCGCGCTGGCGCGGGCTGAACGTCCCGTTGGCCGGGAACATCCGCGTGACGTCTGACGTGTAGTACTTGAATTCTGGCGCGTAGTCGAAGAGCACCAGATCGCCGTCGGCGAGCTTCGACTGCGCGACGTGGTAGTGCGGCCAGGCAGCGTTCGTTCCGGTCGCGACGAGCGCGAAGTAGCCGATCCCCATGCCGTTGTGGCGCTTGAAGATGTAGTCGGCGACCGCTTCGATTTCGTATTCGTACATCCCCACTTTTGCCGATTTCATACCCTCGAGAATGCCGAGACTCGCCTGGCGCGTCGCTTCCCGAATCACTGCGATTTCGGCCGGGCTCTTCACGAGCCGGAGCCGATCGAGGATCGGATCGAGGTCCATGACCTCAGACCGGGTCGCGATCGCCTGAATCTTCTCCTTGAAGACGACCTCCTTCGACTTGCGGCCGTCCCACGGATCCTGCTCGGACGAGCGCTCGAACGAGCGCACGCGATCGATGGCCACCGCGCCGATCGATTCCTGCCTGAACGGCACATAGATCGTCCGTCCCTCGGCGGCGAGCGCTTTGACGACGGCGTCGAAGGTCGAACGCTCGGCGACCTTTTCGACACCCGTGATCTTTCGTGCTTCCTCGTCGGGCCCGAGCAGCGGCCCTTCGGATCCCTCGAGGCTCGAGTGCGGCGGCAGGAAGAGCGTGGACGACTTGGCGCGGCCGTCGATGAGAAGAATGGCGCGCGGCACTTCGACGCCGCAAAGATAGAAGAACTGTTTGTTCTGCTTGAACTTCTCATAGTCCGGGCGGTCGTTCGCGCCGGTCACGATGGCGACGCCGTCGCCGATGCGGTCCATCACCGCGGCGCGGTGCGCGGCGAACTCCGCGGGCGAGTACGCGTCGGTGAAGAGCGGCTTGTCGGCGGAAACGGGCGCGAGAGTCAGCGCTGTGAGGACGGTAACGACGCCGATGAGGTGTCGTGTAGTCATGGGGCCTCCAAATCCTCAATCCAGGTGTTACTCGAAAAAAACAAATATGAAGATCATGATGAGCGTAAAGAACATGAAGAAGATCTTCTCTTCATGGCCTTCAAGTACCTTCATGTCCTTCATGTGCCTGTTTTTGCAGCGCGAGATCCTGCAAAGAGCCCGAGATTCAGCAAAGCACGTCCTACGTCCCGAGCTGCACCGCCTCCGGCACCGCCCGGCCGGCTGTCATGATCCGCGCCAGCGCGCCGACCAGCCGCTCGAGGTGGGCTTCCGTGCAGTGGCCCATCAGGCCGATCTGGAACCAATTGCGACGCTCCAGGTATTCGCTCTGATACGCGACCAGCAGACCGTGCCGCTGCAAGCGATCGCCGAGGAGCGTGGCGCTCCGGGAGGGTGGAAGGGGAACCGTGACGACCGCGGGGGTCGCGTGCCCGTCGTCCACGAGAATGGGCAGCCCGAGCTCGCGGAGCTTTGGCCGCAGCCAGTTCGAGAGAGCAGCCACACGCTCGAATGGTTCGTCGGTGTTGAACCTCGCCAGCGCCGCGGCGAGCGCCGCCACCAGATTCGACGAATGGGTGAACGGTATGCCTTCCTTGTCGGCGTAATAGCCGAGGTCGAGGTAGCGCGGCAGCCGCGTCGGCGACGGCGTCAGCTGGTGCGAGTAAAACACGAACGAGAGCCCGGGCAGGGCGGCCAGGGCCTTGCCGCTCGCGCCCGACGCCAGATGTACGCCGGAGAGGTCGATCGGCACGGCGCCAATCGCGCTCACGCAGTCGAGGCAGAGCGCCAGGTCGGTTCGCCGGGCGACGGCCTTCAGCACGTCGAGATCGTTCAGCATGCCCGTGGACGTCTCGCTGGCGACCGCCCACAGCCACCTGGCTTTGGTGCGTTCGACCGCTCGCTCGACCTTCCGGACGTCGAAGGTGCGGCCCCAGTCGAATTCGACGGCCGCGCAATCGAGCTGCATCCGGCGGGCGTGATCGATCAGCCGCTCGCCGAACTCGCCGTTGCTCAGCACCACGCCCGGCGAGCCGAGCAAAGTCAGCTGTGCGGCCACGACGTCGTTGGCGAGGGTGCCGGTGCCGAGCAAGATCTGCACATCGGTCGCGTTCGTCAGCCGGCACAATCCGGACTTTGTCCGCGCGAACTCTTCCTTGAATTGAGCGTTCCGGTGCGAGACCGGCGGCCGCTCGAACGCCGCACGGACGTCTCGCGACAACAGCACCGGACCCGGAAGGAAGCTGACGGGCTCGCCGGCCGCCGCCGCAATCGTCGGCGCCTTGGCCTGGAAGTCTTCGAAGGTCAGATACATCGGCTGGAAGGGCGCTTCGGTTGTGCCGACACAACGGGCGAAGGCCACGAAGCCCAGGTGCCGGTACAGCTTCTCCTGCCGCAGCGTGCCGGAGATGATCGCCAGATCGAACCCGCGCGCGCGGCCGTGCGCCACGAGCAGATCGATCAAGCCCCGAAAGACCGGGCCCCGGCGGTAGTCCTTCCGGACCGCCAGCAGCCGGAGCTCGCAGACACTGCGCCCCGCCGGCAGGTATGGATCGACATTGCCGAGCTTCTCGTCGAGTGAAAACGGACGCTCGGCGCGAATCGCCAGCATCCCCACCACCGCGTCGTCGTCTTTGGCGATGAGGTAGGTGTTCTCGTCGTGGAACCGGTCCACATGGCGGCGGTCCGGGTTGGGCTGGTGCTGGGGGATTTCCTCTACGAAGGTGTCATAGGCGAGCTGGAAGATCTGCTCGAATTCCAATGGCTCCGTCGCTACCTTGTACTGCACCTGCCGGATGGACACGATGGGGCCGGATTATATGTCGGGTAAAGGGGTTCTGCCCGAAAAGCCTGATACGATTCCGGGCCGAGGAGCCGGTATGTTTCGCAGAGTTGTCCTGACGGTTTTGGTCGCCATCTGTGCCGGATTCTCAGCCCCCGGACGAGCCTGGCTTGACTCCGTGGGCCACGCCCAGCAGAGCGGGTCGATCGCAGATCTCAAGACGACGGCTGAGGCCTCCGGGTTCAAGTCCACGTCGACGTACGAGGACGTCGTCAAGTTCATGAAAGCGGTTGACGCGGCTTCCCCGAACATCTTCTACGCGACGTACGGAAAGACCGCCGAGGGGCGCGAGATGCCGCTCGCCGTGGTCGGAACCGGACTCAAGGATGCGAGCGCGGCATCGGTGAGGGCGACGAACCGCCTGCGCGTACACATCCAGGGCAACATCCACGCCGGCGAAGTCGAGGGCAAGGAATCGGCGCAGATTCTTCTGCGGGAGTTCGCGATGGGCCAGCACGCCGACTGGCTCAAGACGACGGTGTTCATCGTCACGCCCATCTACAACATCGACGGCAACGAGAAGTTCGGCCAGAACCGAGGACGACAGAACGGGCCGATCAACGGGATGGGCACCCGCGCGCAGGCGCAGAACATCAACCTGAATCGCGACTACATGAAGCTGGATGCGCCGGAAGGTCAGGCGTCAGCGAAGCTCTGGGTGGATTACGACCCGCAGGTCGGGTTCGACCTGCACACGTCGAATGGGTCGTGCCACGCGTACTACCTGACGTATTCGCCGCCGCTGAACCCCAATACGAGCGACGCCATCATGAACGTGATGAAGAACGACTGGTTCCCGTTCGTGACCAAAAGCGTGAAAGCGAAGCACGGCTGGAACATGTTCTATTACGGCAACACCAACCCCGGAGGCTGCCCCGCCACGGGGCGCGGCCGGGGCGGGCGCGGCGATGCCCCAGCTGGCGCGGGAGACCCGGCTGGTCGAGGCCGTGCGGCGCAGACACCTCCCCCGCCCGCACAGCCCGCGGCACCGCCGGCGGCCACCGGACCCCGGGCCTGGGGCACGTTCGAACACGTCCCGCGCTTTCACAACAATTACGTGGGACTTCGAAACAGATTTGCGTTGCTGAGCGAGGCGTATTCGTACGCGACCTTCGAAGATCGCATCAAGGCAACGAACTACTTCATGGAAGAGGCACTGAACTTCGCCCACCAGAACGCCGACCGGTTGAAGCAGGTGACGGCCGCGGCCGACAAGGAAACGATCATCGGGAAGACCCTGGCCACGCACGCCCGGATCAAATCAGGAGGGCTCATCGAGATCCTGATGGGCGAGGTGGAAGAGGAAGTGAACCCGGTGAGCGGCGCCACGATGTTCAAGCGGAAAGACGTCGTCAAGCCCGAACAGATGACGGACAGGCTCTGGTTCGAGCCGACGGTCACCGAAGAAGTCCCCACCGAGTTCTACGTGCCGGCGACGGCAACGACGTCACTCGATCTGCTGCGAAAGCATGGGATTCAGATGAGGCAGCTTTCGGCGCCAGTGAGTGGTGTCGAGCAGTTCGTGATTTCGAGCAACACCGCGAGGCAGCCGACCGGCAGCATCGACACGCAGCAGCACGCACTGAGGACGCTCGAAGGAAAATGGGAAGCGGCAGCGAGCGTCACGGCGCCGAAAGGGGCGTGGGCAGTGCCGATGAACCAACCGCTCGCGAGACTGGCGTTTTATCTGCTCGCGCCCACGGCGGATGATGGACTCGTCACCTGGAACTTCCTCGACGACATGCTGAAAGAAGAGATCAAGGTGTATCCGATCCTGCGGAAGAGATAGTTCGGGAGGTTCCGAGGTTCTGCGAGTGGTTCCGAGGTTCCGGTTCGGGGTTCCGCGGTTCCGTCAGTACCTGATCAGCCGAGAAATGTCGTTATAGATGACCGTCACCATCAGCAGCACGATGAGCGCCGCTCCCGCGAGGAGAATGCGCTCCTTCGCGCGGTTGCTGAGGTCCCTTCGGATAAGGCCTTCCCAGGCGAGAATCGCGATCTGGCCGCCGTCGAGGACGGGCACCGGGAGGAGATTCAGAAGACCCAGGTTGAGGCTGATCATCGCCATCAGGTTCAGCAGCTCGACGAGGCCCAGCTCGGCGGCGCTGCCCGAGAGCTCGGCGATGGCGATGGGGCCCATCAGCTGACGGACCGGCGTATCTCTGGTGATCAGGCCGACGAGCGTCTTGCCGATCAGGACCGTGTTGTCCCAGTTCTGCTTGGCGCTGAGCTTCAGGGCCTGGGGAAGGGTGGGATCGACGCGCTTCATTTCGAAGTAGGTCAGAAGGACGCGAACCATGCCGACGCCGCCGTCCAATTCGGGCACAATCGTGACGTCCCGCTCTTCCCCGTCCCGCTCGATCGTCATTCGGACGGGCTTCTCCGCGCTCGAACGCCACTGTTCGACGATAGCGTCGCGCGCGACGCCACGCTGCCCTTCGAGGGCGACCACGACGTCGCCGCGGCGGATGCCGGCGCGATCGGCAGGTCCGCCGACGTTCACCTGCGCGAACTGCGGACGAAGAATGGGACCGATGCCCAGGTCGCCGATCTCGTATTTGCCGGTCGCCCTGGGCGTGACGTGAACCTGAATGATCTGGCCGTCGCGCTGGACGCCGAACTCGAGCTCCCTGTTCGCCCTTGGCAGATACTCGATCGCGAGGGCGTCCCACGTTTCGACCTTCTTGCCGTCCACGGTCAGGACTCGATCGCCCAGTTTCAGGCCCGCCGCTTCACCAGCGCTTCCGGCCGCGACCGTCCCGATGACGGGCGTCGAGGATTGATACAGCGGCACATCGGCGCCGAGCGAAAGCACGATCGCGACGACCACCAGGGCCAGGCCCAGGTTCATGACAGGTCCCGCCAGATAGACCTGGACCCGGACCCATTTGCTCTTCGAGAGGAACTCGTCGGGCTCACCCGACCGTTGATCCTGAACCGTCTCGCCGGCAAGCTTGACGTAGCCGCCGAGTGGGATGGCGCTGATGCAATATTCGGTCGCGCCGCGTCGGATTTTCAGGAGCTTGGGTCCGAAGCCCAGCGAGAACGTCAGGACGCGCACGCCATAGAAGCGTGCGACGAGAAAGTGCCCGAGTTCGTGAACGAAGATAAGGACGCCGAGGACGAAAAGAAATGCCAGAACTGTGATCATGAGAATCGTCGTGCGCGGGCCCGTTTTCAGGCCCGGCAGCCCTTATGTGAGGCGCTGTCTTCTGTGACGTGTCGTCAGTGTCTATGACGATCGTAACGTACTCAGGGTTTCGATAGAAAAAGCCCTCGCCCATGTATCGGCCGCTCGGACGTCGGCCAACGATCGGGGCACGCTCGTCGAGCGATCGGCGGCCGCCAGCGCCCGATCGATCGTCTGGGGAATCGCCGAAAACCCTATGCGGCCCGCGAGAAAGGCGTCCACGGCGACTTCGTTCGCGGCATTCAGCACGACGGGCCAGGCGCCGCCTCTCTCGAGCGCCGCATAGGCCAGGCGGAGGCACGGAAACCGGCCTTCGTCCGGCGGCTCGAACTCGAGCGTCCGGAGCGCCGAGACGTCGAGCGGCGCGAGCATGCCGTCCCACCGATCCGGATACGCGAACGCATACTGAATCGGCAGACGCATGTCAGTGACGCCAAGCTGCGCGATGATCGACCCGTCGCGAAGCTCGACGAGCGAGTGCACGATCGACTGCGGGTGAATGACCACCTCGATGCGGGCGCCCGAGACGCCGAACAGCCAGTGCGCCTCGATGACCTCGAGGCCCTTGTTCATCAGCGTCGCCGAGTCGATGGTGATCTTGCGCCCCATCTGCCAGGTCGGGTGCCGCAACGCGTCTTCGGGCGTCACCCGCTCCAGCGCCGCGCGATCGAGCGATCGGAACGGGCCGCCCGAGGCCGTGAGGATCAGCCGTTTCACCTCGTCCGGCGATCGGCCATGCAGGCACTGATGGATGGCGTTGTGCTCGCTGTCGACGGGCAACAGCCTGACGCGGCGCTTGCGGGCGGCGTCCACCATGAGCGACCCGGCCATGACGAGCACTTCCTTGTTCGCAAGCGCAATCGTCTTGCCCGCGTCGATCGCGGCCAGCACCGCTTCGAGCCCTGCGGTGCCCGACGACGCGCACAGGACAAGCGACGCCTCGGCGCAGGTCGCGACCGCGAGCAGGCCTTCGGCGCCCGCGGCGAACCGGATGCCGGTGCCGCCGCCGAGCCGGCGTTTCAGTTCGTCGAGCGCGGCTTCGGTAGCGACGGCGACGATCGCGGGCCGATACCTGCGCACCTGCTCGGCGAGCCTGGCCGCGTTTTCGCCGCCGGCGAGCGCAACGACGCGCAGGCGACCCGGGTGCGCGTCGACGACCGACAGCGCGCTCCGGCCGATCGATCCGGTCGAACCGAGAATGGCGACGGGCTTCACACGATGTACCTGGTGAAGAGATAGAAGACCGGACCGGCGAAGAGGTAGCTGTCGAGGCGGTCGAGCACGCCGCCGTGCCCGGGAATCAGCGCCGCGCTGTCCTTCACGCCCGCGCTTCGCTTGAGAAGCGACTCGAACAGATCGCCGCACATCCCGAACCCGGCGAGGAGCAGCGCGAGCAGCCCGGCCACGGCCGGTTCCAAGGCCACCAAGCCCCACGCGGCGAACGCGGCGCCGGCCACCGACGCCGCCGCGAGGCCGCCCGCGGCGCCTTCGACCGTTTTCGCCGGGCTGACGAGCGGCGCGAGCTTGCGGATGCCGACCAGGCGTCCCGTGTAGTACTGCGCCGAGTCGCTGACCACCATCACGCCGATGAGCCACGTGATCGCCGCCGGTCCGAACAGGCCGTGGATCCTGGCCATCGCGCCGAGCGGCAGGCCGACGTACATCGGCGCGAGACACAACACCCCCACGCGTGTAAGCGTCAGCGGCGATGGCGGACCGGACACGAGCGCCAGCAACCCCGTCGCCACCATCGTCGTCAGGAGCACTGCGGTGAGGCCGTCGGCAGAGAGGCCGAATGACGGCTGGGCGGACAGGGCGACCATCAACGCGGTCGTGGCCGCAGCCAGGCTGACGAATGCGCGAGGAACGGGCGCGCCTGCGTGGAGCGCCAGATCCGCCAGCTCACCGCCGCCAATCGCGGCGGCGACGACGGAAAGAAATACCGTGGCCCACCATGGCAGCCACCAAATCGTCCCGGCCACAATCGCGATGAGCAGGACGGCGCTGGCGAGGCGAATCAATCACGCCTTCCCAACGGCGGCTGCCTCCGACCCGATGGCGCCGTAGCGGCGATCGCGCTTCTGATAATCGACGATCGCCTCGAAAAGATGGCGCGCCCTGAAGTCGGGCCACAGCGCTTCGGTCACCCAGATCTCCGCGTATGCGATCTGCCAGAGCAGGAAGTTGCTCACGCGCATCTCGCCGCTGGTCCGGATCAGCAGGTCGGGATCGGGCTGTCCGGCCGTGTACAGGAAGGACGCGAAGGCCTGTTCGTCGAGCGACTCGGGGGCGACGCCTGATCGCATCGCCCGCCGCGCCGCCTCGACGATCTCGGCGCGTCCGCCGTAGCTCAGCGCGATGTTGAAGACCATGCCGGTGTTGCCGCTCGTCCGCGCTTCGGCGAGCGAGAGCTCGTTTCGAATTTCCGGGCTCAGCCGCTCGGGCTGCCCGATCACCTTGAAGCGGATGTTGTTCTTGAGGAGCGTCTTCAGCTCGAGGCGCAGGTAGTGCTTGAGCAGGCCCATCAGCGCGCTGATCTCGGCGTCCGGCCGTTTCCAGTTCTCGACGGAGAAGGCGTAGAGCGTCAGAACGGAGAAGCCCAGGCGCGCGGACGTCTCGACCGTATCGCGCACGGCCTCGATGCCGGCGCGATGGCCTTCGACGCGCGGCAGATGGCGGGTCGCGGCCCATCGGCCGTTGCCGTCCATGATGATGGCCACGTGCCGCGGCAGGCGGGTGAAGTCAATTTGGCGCGCGAGCGCCTCTTCGGGCGACCCGGATTGCACGACCGCCAGCACGTCGGACTGGGCCATACGGAGGGTGACTGGGGATCTTAACAAATCTTGCAACTCAGAACTTGGAACTCAGAGTTCTCAGTTGCCCCTGGCGTCAGTATTTCACCGACACGAGCGTCAGGCCGGCCGCCGGCAGCGTCTGCCCCGCCGCGCGCCGGTCGCGCGCGGCCATGATGTCGTGAATCGAGTCGGGATCTCTCGCCCCGCCGCCGACGTCGGCCAGCGTGCCCGCGATCGTGCGCACCATGTGCCGGAGGAAGCCGTTGCCTTCGATATCGATGACGATCTCGCCGCCGGCATCGCGGACGTCGAGCCGTTCGATCGTCCGCACGGTATCGCTGATCGGCGAGTCAGCGGGCTGGAAGGACGCAAAGTCATGCTCCCCGACGAAGTGCGTGGCCGCGCGCTGCATGGCGGCGACGTTCCGCGGTCCCGGTGCGTGCCAGACGAACCACCGCTCGAACGGCGAGAGCACCGCCGTGGTCGCGATCCGGTAACGATAGGCCTTGCCGGTGGCGTGAAATTGCGCGTGAAAGCCGGGTGTGGCATCCACGACGCCGAGAACCCGGATGTCAAACGGGAGCCGGACGTTCAATGCGCGCTGCACCGCGGACGGCGCGTGATCGCAGTCGACGTGGACGCTCGCCACCTGCCCGAGGGCGTGTACGCCCGCGTCGGTGCGTCCGGCGCCGGCGATCGTCCGGAGCTGTCCGCCGTCGAGCGGCGCGAACGCCTCCTCGATCACCTGCTGAATCGAGAGGCCGTTTACCTGGCGCTGCCAGCCAACGTAGTTCGATCCATCGTACGCGAGCGTGAGCTTGAGTGTGCGCATCGGTCACGCGGAACACGAACGAGAAACACGGACCAGAGAAGCGCGCCACAAAAACGCTTGCCAAGAGCATGAACCACGAAGCTCACGAAGGACACGAAGACAGCGCTGACCTGGCGAGCCGCCTCCGGCGGCGAGGCGGTGAGAGAAAGACGCGCGACTGACCAGACGGAGAAAGACCTCGGGCGTCGGGTGGACCATTCTCATTGGGAGCACGATCTCGAAACCACACCCGAGGTCATTCCACACGTCTTGTCAGTCGTGCGTCTTTTCTCTCACCGCGGCCCGGCGAAGCCGGGCCCGCCAGGTCAGCGGCTGCCTTCAAATCACGCGCATACCTGTCGGGTTTTCCTTCGTGGCCTTCGTGTCCTTCGTGGTTCAACGCTCTTGGGGAGCAGATCACCTGTCGCAACGCCGTCGTCACCTCGATCCTGGCTTGGTGATCGGTGTACCGGCTTCGCACATCGGACACGAGTCCGGCGGATAGGTCGGCAGCGAGAGCGTGACGAGTGCGTGAAACGGCACACCCAGATCCGGTGACCCCGCGCTTCGATCGATGATCGCGCCCGCGGCGGCGACGGCCGCGCCCGCCTGGCGCGCCACCTCCATCGTCTCGCGCGTCGATCCGCCGGTGGTGACGACGTCTTCGATGACGATGACGTGATCGGTGTCGTCGAGCTGAAATCCGCGTCTCAGCGTCAGCACGCCGTCCTGACGTTCCGCGAAGATGGCGCGCACGCCGAGCGCGCGCGCGACCTCGTGCCCGATGATGAGTCCGCCGAGCGCTGGCGAAAGAACGGCCGTGGCGCTCCCCGCGGGCAACGCCGCCGCGAGCGCGCGACCGAGCGTCTCGGCGTGTTTCGGGTGCTGCAGCACGAGCGCGCATTGCAGGTATCCGCTGCTGTGCAGCCCCGACGACAGCCGGAAGTGACCTTCGAGAAGCGCACCCGACTCGCGGAAGAGCGCGAGCACTCCAGCGGTGTCTCTTCGGGGCGCCTCACCCGTCAACGCCTGTCACTCCATTGCCCAATTCCCTCTTGGCCATTTTCTTATCGCCTGAGCGTTTCTTCGAAGATCTTCAGAATGCGCTTGTATTCGTCGGCCCAGCTCGTCTCTTCTGTGAACGCGTGGTTCTCGACGGGATACGGCGCCACTTCCCAGGTCTCCTTGCGAAGCTCGATGAGCCGCTGCACCAGACGCACCGAGTCCTGGAAAAAGACGTTCGTGTCGACCATGCCGTGGCAGATCAGCAGCCGGCCCTTCAGGCCCTCGGCGAAATAGATGGGCGAGCTCTTCTTGTACGCCTCCGGATCGATCTGCGGGACGTTGAGGATGTTCGACGTGTAGCCGTGGTTGTAGTGCGACCAGTCGGTGACCGGCCGGAGCGCGGCGCCGGCGGCGAAGACGTCCGGCGTCGTGAACATCGCCATCAGCGTGATGAACCCGCCGTAGCTCCCGCCGTAGACGCCGATGCGTTTCGGATCGACGCGCTCGGTCTGGACGAGAAACTTCGCGCCGTCCACGACGTCGTTGAGGTCGTGCCCGCCCATGTGCCGGTAGATGGCGGTCCGCCAGTCGCGTCCATACCCCGAGCTCGCCCGGTAGTCCGGATCGAGGACGACATAGCCGCGCGAGGCGAGCAGGTTGTGAAACATGTACTCGCGGTAATAAGTGGACCAGTACCGGTGCGCGTTCTGCAGGTAGCCCGCGCCGTGCACGAAGATCACCGCCGGTTTCTTCGGATCGCGTTTCGCGCCGATCATCTCCGGCGTGAGCAGGCGCGCATACACCTCGGCGCCGTCGCGCGCCTTGTAGGTCAGCACCTTGGGATCGATCCACTTGAAGCCGCGCCATTCCTCGCTTGGCGTGACCGTCACCGCGAGCGGCTTCGCGTCGGGCCGAAACGGCATCACGTGCAGCTCGGGCGGCTTCGTCGAATACGAGTGAATGAGCGCCAGCGTCGTCTCGTCCGGCGAGACCGTGACCTCGTTCGAGCCGGTCATCGTCGTGATGCGCGTCCGCGTCCCCGAGTCGACGGCCATCGTGTAGAAGTGGCGCTCCCCCGGATGGACTTCGTTGGTCGTGAGGAACACCTTCGAGCGATCGCGCGACAGGCGCGCATCGGTCACTTCCCATTTGCCGCTCGTCAAAGGTTTCGCTGCCGGGGTCGTACCGGTCACGTCGAGCGAGTAGAGGTGCATGTACCCGCTCTTCTCGGACAGGAACAGCAAGCGCTTGTGGTCGGGCAGCCAGGCGACCGGAGAACCGCCGATGGACTGCTCGCGAATCCACGCCTCGTCGTGGAGCGCGTCGAGCACCGTCGTCTTGCCCGACGACGGATCGACTTTGACGAGCCAGCGGTCCTTGTTGTCGAGCGCCCGGACGGAGATGACTCCCTGCGATCCGTCGTCGGACAGCTCCGGCATGCCCCAGTTCAGCAGACGCGGTTCGTCCTGATCAGCCGACTTTGCCTTTCTCTCGAAGCCGGAAAACGAGGAGCCATCTGCCCAGAGCGTCTTGTTCTCTTTCCGATCGAGGATGGCGACCAGGCGCCGCGATTGCACGTCGCCGACGTTCGTGCGTCCGGCAATCATTTCCGGATAGGAAGACTCCGTGACGTAATTCGGGGTGTCCTGTCCGCGCGACGCGCCGTCAGGCCGTTCGGTGATGCCGATCCAGGCGAAACGTTCGTCGGCCGAGAGCTGGACGTCCGCCAGCGTCTGGCGCACCGTCAGCGTGAATCGCGGAATCGGCGCCACGCTTGCCGGCGCATCGGCCCCGCCGCCGCGACCGCCACGGCCGCCGCGGCCCGCGGCTTCCTGCCGCTGTTCGGCCTGCCGTTTGACGAAGTCGATGAGCGCTCGTTCCTGTTCGCGGAGGAAGCGCTGGGACTCGGTTTCGTTCGCGCCTGCGCCGCCCGCGCGCCCTGCACCGGCCCCGCGCCCGCCGGCGCCAGCACCCGCGGCTCGCTGACCACCGGCGGCCGCAGCTTCCGGCGCGACGATGTCCGTGAGCTGCAGCAGCGGCGTATCGCTCGCACCTTCGATCGCCATCAAGTACAGATTGCCGTCACGCAGGAACGTGATCGCGGTGTCGTTACGGATCCAGCGCGGACTCGACTCGGCGGCGGACGTTCGCGTGAGCTGCCGGCGCTCGCCGCTCGTGACGTCGTACGAAACGATGTCGCCCCCTTCAGCCACGAGCACGCGGCGACGCGCGCGATCGAGCCGGCCGGCGGGCGGGACGTCGAGCGTGCGCGACTCTTCAGTACTCAACGCTCTGAGCCCGGAGCCGTCGCGGTTGGCAACGTAGGTCGACGAGCGCTCGTCGCTCGCTTTCTGCCACGTGAAGTACACCTTCGACGAATCACGCGACCAGCGGACGGCGCTTGGCGGCGCGCCGACCAGCTTCGGGCCTCGCATGATGCTGTCGACGGTCAACATCGAGACCGGCCGGCCCTGGGCGGGGAGCTGGCCGGAGACGGGCCATGAGCCCGCCAGGAGCGCGACGACGATGACGGTAATGATTCGGCGCATGGTTTGCACTATTGGGAGGAGAAGAACGGAGAAAGGACAGAGGCCAAGGGCAGAGAGCAAAGTAACGAGCCGAGCCTGACGCTGGCCATCTTACTCTGAGGACGATACATGGGCGGGGCGGCAGTGCCCCTTGACCTTATCCTTCGCCCTTTCCCTGTGCCCTCTGCCCTTTGCCCTCTGCCCTTTCTCAGTCCGCGAAGCGGGACTCACTCGTCCCGGAATCGCGAAGTACAGCCTTGTTCACGGGCTGGAACCGACTTTGTAACGCGTTCGTCTGGATCACTGGCCGGGCCGATTCCCGGCAACCGGAGATTGATGATGGTGACTTTGAATTCGCAGCGCAGACTTCGAACGATCGCGATGGCCACGGCCATGCTGGCACTCCTCGGTCCGGCGCTGTCCGCGAAGGACCAGCTGAAGCTGGACCTGGCCCAGGCTCAGGCCCAGCCACCCGCCCAGCCGGCTCCTGCCGGCAACACGCTGCAGCTCTCGATGGAACAGGCCGTCGCGCTGGGACTCGAATGGAACCTCGGCCTCAAGGCGGAGCGGCTCGAGATCGACATCGCGGCCGAGGGGATCGCGGGCGCGCGAGCCGCGTTCAAGCCTCTGCTCCAGTCGAGCTTCGGGCGGACGTCGTCGGTGACCGTGCCCGGCAGTTTCACGCAGGGGTCCAGTGACATCTCGAGCCGGCGGGTGAACGTGAGCGGCTCGGTGGGCCAGAATCTGCCCTGGTTCGGCAGCAACTACGGCGTCACCTGGTTCAGCAATCGCAACTCACAAGTCGGCGGCGACGATTCGTTCAACCCGCGCCTCGGCTCGACGCTCACCTTGAGCTTCACGCAGCCGCTGCTCCGGGACCTGCGCATCGATCCGAACCGTGGGAGCCTCGAAACCAGCGAGCGCGTCCGCGCGATCAGCGACATCCAGCTGCAGCAGCGCGTGGTCACCACCGAGGCGACGATCAAGCTGGCGTACCTCAATCTGATCGGCGCGATCGAGGGACTCAAGGTTCAACGGGAGAACATGAACATCGCCGAACAGACGCTGGCGAACGCCAAAGCGAGCGTCGCCGTGGGTCAGGCGCCGGAAATCAACATCATCCAGGCGCAGGTCGACGTCGAGAGAAACCGCGAGCAGCTCCTGCAGGCCGAAGTCCGGATCTCCACGATGGAAGATATTCTGCGGACGCTGATTCTCGATCCCGCGCGCCCCGACTACTGGGAAATTCAGATCGTGCCGACGGACCCCATTCTGCTGACGCCGCGCGAGATCGATCAGAACGCCGCGATCAAGAACGCGCTTGCCAACCGTCTGGATCTGATCGTCGCGCGCCGGAACCTGGAGATCACCGATCTGAACATCCGTGTCACCAGGAACTCGACGAAGCCGACGCTCGATTTCGGCGCGACGTATTCCGCGACGGGAACGGGCGGCACACAGCTCGTCTTCGATCCGGATGACCCGAGAAACCCGCCGCCGGTCATCGGCCGGCTGGACAGGAGCTTCGGCAGCGTCCTCAACGACACGTTCGGCGGCGCGTATCCGACATGGACCGTCGGCGTGCAGTTTCAGTACCCCCTCGGCTACAGCGCCGCGCACGCCAACCTGGCCCAGCAGGAGATTCGCAAGCGCCAGGATCTGATGAGCATCCGCGAGTTGGAACTGCTGGTGGTCGGGGAGGTCCGCGACGCCGCCAGGTCCGTTCAGAACACCTATCAGCGTGTGCTGGCGACCCGCGCCGCGCTCGACGCCAGCGAAACGCAGCTCGAAGCCGAGAACCGCAAGTTTGCCGCGGGCGTCTCCACGACGCTGGAACTGCAGGTCCGGCAGGGGCAGCTCGCCACGTCACGGGAGCGCAACCTGCAGGCGATGATCGACTACAACCGAGCGCTCATCACGTTCGAGCGCGTGCAGAAGACGCGATAGCCCGCCTTCGCTGGACCCGCTCTCGCGAGCAGCTTCGGCGAGGCAGGCCGGCCGCTCCGCGGCCGTTCGAAGTTCCGTTATAGTCGGCCCGGTGCCGAAGCTGACCGTCACGGTCATCACCCTGAACGAAGCCGACCGCATCGAAGCCTGCCTCGAGTCGGTTGCCTGGGCCGACGAGCTCATCGTCGTCGACAGCGGCAGCACCGACGGCACACCCAACCTGGCTCGCAACCGGCGTGCCCGCGTCATTGTGCGCGACTGGCCCGGATATTCCGCCCAGAAGAACTTCGCGGCCGGCGAAGCCGCCAACGACTGGATTCTCTCGCTCGACGCGGACGAGCGTGTGACGCCGCACCTCGCCGAAGAAATCCGGCGCACGCTTTCCGTTGAACCCGCGGCCGCGGGCTTCCGGGTGCCGCGCGTGACCTGGCACCTCGGCCGCTGGATCCGGACGACCGACTGGTATCCCGATTTCCAGCTGCGGCTCTACAACCGCCGCCGCGCCCGGTGGGCGGAACGGCGCGTGCACGAATCGGTCACGGCCGACGGCGCCGTCGAACACCTTCGCCACGACCTCGAGCACTACGCCTACCGCGACATCGCGCACCATCACCGGACGATGGAGCGGTACACGATGCTGGCGGCCGAGGAGATGCAGGAGGCCGGGCGCACCGCGGGCGCCTTCGATCTCGTCGTCCACCCGTTCGCGGCGTTCATCCGCAACTACATCCTGCGCGCGGGCGTCCTCGACGGACTGCCGGGCTTCACAGTGTCGATCATGAACTCGTATTACGTGTTCCTGAAGTTCGCGCGATTGCGGGAGCTGGGGCGGAGGCGCACCACCAAGTGAGATGACCCTGGGAGCCGGAAAGCCAGGAATCCGTTCCGTCCACATCGACACCGCGCAGACCTGGCGTGGCGGCCAGAACCAGGTCTTGCTCACGGTCACCGGCCTCGAGGAAATCGGGCACCCCGCCGTGCTGGTCGCGCACGAGGCCGGCGAGCTGAAGCGGCGCGCGCGAGAGGGGCTGCGGTTCGTCGGGTTCACCCCCCGGAGTGAGTTCGACGTCCATGCGGCCTGGCAGCTCGCGCGCGTGTTCCGCGACGTGCAGCCGGACGTCGTCCATGCGCACGACCCGATGGGCGTCGCGCTGACGGCGATGGCGCTGCAGATGAAACCCAGCCTGCCGCGACGGCCTCCCGTCATCGCGTCACGGCGTGTGGACTTTCACCTGAAGAGCCACGCGTTCTCGAAGTGGAAGTACGGCCACGTCGATCTGTTCATCTCCGCCTCGCGCGTCATCGCGTCCATTCTCGAGGCGGACGGCATCGCCTCCGATCGCATCGTCACCGTGCACGATGGCGTGAACGTCGGGCTCGTGGACAAGCAGCCGGCCGTGGACGCTCACGCGGCGTTCTGGCTGCCCAAGGGCGCGCCGGTCGTCGGGAACGTCGCGGCGCTCGCGGCCCACAAGGGCCAGAAACATTTCGTCGCGGCCGCCGCGCGCGTGGTCCGCGAGCTGCCGGATACGCGCTTCCTCATCGTCGGCGATGGGGAGCTCAAGGAGACGCTCGAGCGCCAGACTCACGAGCTGGGGCTCGATCGACACGTCATCCTCGCCGGATTCCGCGCCGACGCCCTCGGGCTGATGAAGTCATTCGACCTCTTCGTCATGAGCTCGGTCACCGAAGGTCTCGGGTCCGCGATGCTCGAGGCGATGACGGCCAGACGCGCCGTCGTCGGCACGAGGGCCGGTGGCATTCCAGAGGCGGTCGTCCACGACGTGACCGGCCTTCTCGTTCCTACCCACGACGATCGCGCCCTCGCCGGGGCCATCGTCCAGCTCCTCCGGGACCCGGCACGGCGGGAGCGGTTTGGCGAGGCCGGACGGGCCCGGGTCGTCGACGAGTTCAGCGTCGAACGGCTGGTCCGGCGAACGGTGGAAGCCTACGAGAAGGCGCTGAATCGCCGGCAGGAGGCCGAAGGCCAAAGCCCGTAGGCCTACGGCCTTCGGCCTTTGGCCTTCGGCCTTGCCTGGGGCCGGCAGCAACCACGCAGTGGGCACTGCGAGTCCCTCTGCTTGGCTCCGAATCCGCAGCCGCCCATCATGCTCAGGTGGCATAGGGCGAAGTCGTAGCGCACTGGATCTTCCGGGTCGAGACATCGGAGTGACTCGGTGATCTCCGCCGCCATCCTCCAGCCGGGTGTGGCCCGCCGGGTCAGACGAAGGCACTTCCCCGTTCGGATGGTGTGGGTATCGAGCGGAACGACCAGCTGGCGCGGAGCCACCATCGTCCAGCCGCCAGGATCGACCGCGTCCCGCCGGACCATCCATCGGAGGAACAGGTTCAGCCGCTTGCACGCGCCGCCGGTCGACGGCCGAGCGAAAAAGTAGTAGACCCCCGGCTGTTTGGGCACCCGCCCATATGCCGGCCGCAGCGGGATGCGCCGGCCGAGGCCCGAAAATGCCTCGAGCGCCGGGCCAACGTCGGAGTCTCCAGGTGCCAGTCCTGCTGCAAACGCGCGTTCGATGGAACCGTAGTCAGCGAGCATGCGCCTCAGAATCCACAGCAACGCGACGAAGTCCGGCCCGCGCGTCCAGCGGTGAACGAGCGGCTGGAGCGGGGCGCCGTCCCTGTCTGGCTCGAACCGCCGGACGAACGCGGCAGGAGAGCCGCCTAAAACCCGGCACACGGCCTCGACGGAGGCCATGACTGACGCGACCCGCCCAAATGCCAGGCTCGAAGCGACGAACGCGACGATCTCCCGGTCCTCCAAACGGTCGAAGCGGCGCACGATCTGAATCGGGTCGGTTGCCGAGTCCGGGGCGTTGAAAGACTCGTACAGCCGGTCGAACACGGGCTTGAAGACCTGGGGCTGGAGCTCATTCGCAGGGTTCACTTTAGTGGTATGGTTCAGCCTGTCATTAGACAAAAGTCAGCCATGGAGACGACCTGAACTGAGTGTTTACAAGTTTGTCGGGCACAATTGTGTGGTCCTCGAATTGCACTTATGTGGGGTGGATCATTATGAAACGACCCCTCGGCGGATTCCTGTTCATCCTCATCCTCGCGTTTGCCGGAGAAGCCCGGGCCGCAACCATCGCTCCCAACTGCGGGACCTGCGGCTCACATAACACCGCCTGGGACTTGACGCTCGCCCTCCTCAGCGCCTCGCAGAATACCTACCAGTTGACCGTCACCGCCACCTATGGCTCGCCGCGGGACTTCATCTGGGTGAATGCGATCGCGTTCAAGGTGGATGCATTCACGAATTCATACGACGGCAGCCCCAGCGTGAGCGTGACCGGACCGGCTGAGGCGTCCGGATGGACGATCGCCCCCGGCGGCCTCAGTGCCGATGGGTGCAACGGGTCTGGCAACGGGTTCTTCTGCGCGAATTCCACCCTGCTCGGCGCGACGCCGCTGATCGGTGGCAACACGGACATCTGGACGTTCCTGCTGAACGTCGACAACAGCCTGCCGAATCTCACCTCGGGCACCGGGTCGTTCAAGGTCCACTTCACGGATGCCCTCGGCGAAAAGGTTGGTTCGTTGGTGTCGGAACGCGTCGCGTTCGGCACGCCGATCAACCAGCCTCCGGCAATCACACCTGAGCCGGCAACGCTCCTGCTGTTCGGGACCGGCCTGGCAGCCGCCGCGACGGTCCTGCGCCGCCGGAAGAAATCCTAGCGATTTCCGGGACCGGCCAGAAACGGCCAAGTCCTTCACTCAAAAAGTCGTCACGGGCATGCCGTCCCGGCACATCGGGCACGCGGCCGCTTCGTAATTGTCCGGCGCCCGATAGCCCGCCAGCGCGAAGTTCGGTACTCCGAGATCGACCATGGCTTCGAGCCGATCGTAAATCTCGACGGTCGCAAGGACGCTGGCACCCGCGTTTTCGAGGAGCTCTTTGGCCTTCTGAAACGTCCCCCCGGTGTTTCTGATGTCGTCGGCAAGCAGCACACGTTTGCCTGACACCACGGTGCGGTAAAAGGGACGAATCACCATCGTGCCGCCGGCATCGAACGAGAGCGGCGCGAAGCTGGTTCTCGGGTGAGTCAGGGGACGCCGGCTGTCGAGCAGGCCCGCGAGCGTGTGAGCCAGCAGTGCGCCGCCCATGACGGGCCCGGCGACCACATCGGCGGACGACACGATGTTGTCCGGCAGGATGTCGATGAGATCCTGGGCGAAGCGCCAGATCAGCGACGGTTGCCGGAAAATCCGGTGCGGGTTCAGATACACGCGGCCGTGGTAGCCATTGCCGTAATCGAAGTGCCCGTCGAGCATCAGCACCTCGAACTCCTTGAGGTTGTCCAGCGCTTTCGTGCGCACGTCGTCTCGTTTCGTCATTCAGCTCCTCGGCGAGTCCGATCAGATCAGTCGGCTGGCGCGGGCCAGTGTCAGGCCGTTACGAACGCCCGGCATCGCGCAGCGTCCGCGCCGCGGCGATTCGGTCGTTCACATAGACCGAGCGTCCGCCGACGAACGTCGCGGCGACCGCGCCCTTGAGCGTCCAGCCATTGAACGGTGTGTTCCTCGATTTGGACTTGAACGATCGCGCGTCGATCGTCACGGATTCGTCGGGCGCGAGAATCGTGAGGTCGGCGGGGCCGCCATCGGACAGCGTGCCGCCGGGGATGCCCAGAATCCGTGCCGGGTTCACCGAGAGCAGCTCGACGAATCGCGGCCATCCGATCACGCCGGCGTGCACCAGCCGATCGAGACATAACGGCACCGCCGTTTCGAGGCCCACGATGCCGAATGGCGCGCGGTCGAACTCGAGCGATTTGTCGTCCGCATGATGCGGCGCGTGATCGGTGGCGATGACGTCGATCGAAAGGTCTCGAAGGCCCTCGATCATCGCGACGCGGTCGGCCTCCTCGCGTAGCGGCGGATTCATCTTGGTGTTGGTGTCATACCCGCCGTTGGCCGCTAGGACGTCGTCGGTGAGGGTGAAGTGATGAGGCGTCACCTCGCACGTCACCTTGACGCCAGCCTCCTGGCCCGAACGCACGGCGCGAAGCGACTGACGGGCGCTCATGTGCGCGATGTGCACGCGGCCGCTTGTAAGCTCGGCCATCGAGATGTCGCGCTCGACCATCACGGATTCTGCGGCGCCCGGCATGCCCCGCAACCCCAGCATCGAGGCGACCGCGCCTTCGTGCGCGACGGCGTCACCCTTGAGCGACGGGTCTTCGCAGTGATCGATCACCGGCATCCCGAACATCGACGCGTATTCCAGCGCCCGGCGCATCAGAAGCGCCGTGGCGACCGGCCGGCCGTCGTCGGAAATGGCGACGCAACCGGCCGCTCTGAGGTCGCCGATCTCGGTGAGCTGCTCGCCCTTCGATCCCATCGAGACCGCGCCGATCGGGTACACGCGCGCGAGCCCGGCTTCGGCCGCCCGTTTGACGATGAATTCGGTGACGGCGGAATGATCGTTGACCGGATCGGTGTTGGGCATGCAGGCCACGGCCGTGAACCCGCCGGCGACGGCCGACGCGGTGCCGGTCGCGATCGTCTCCTTGTGCTCGTGCCCGGGCTCGCGCAGGTGGACGTGCATGTCGATCAGGCCCGGCGTCACGACGAACGACGAGGGAAGCTCGACCACGCGCGCACCGTCGGCTGACTGATCCCGTCCGACGCGGACGACACGATCGCCGTCGATGAGCACGTCGAAGCGTCCGATGTGTCCGGCCACGGGATCGACGAGCTGGACATTCTTGAGCAAGAAGGGCTTCAGCAGGGTGGGCATCACGCTTCCGCCTCGCCACCAGCCAGCAGGTACAGCACAGCCATGCGCACCGCGACTCCGTTGGCCACCTGGTCCAGGATGACGGACCAGGGTCCATCGGCGACCGCCGAGTCGATCTCGACGCCACGGTTCATCGGACCCGGGTGCATGACGATCACGTCCGGCGCGGCGCGTTCGAGCCGGGCGGGTGTCAGGCCGAAGAACGTGAAGTACTCACGCACGGATGGCAGGAACAGGCCGCTCATCCGCTCGTGCTGCACGCGCAGCATCATCACGACGTCCGCGCCGTCGAGCGCGGCATCGATCGACGTCGTGACCTGGACTCCCAGACGATCGAGGCCCGGCGGCACGAGCGTGGCGGGCCCGCAGGCGCGAACCTTCGCGCCCATCCGCGTCAGCAGCAGCACGTTCGACCGCAGGACGCGGCTGTGAACGAGATCGCCGATGATCGCGACCTGCAGGCCCGCAAGCCGTCGCTTGTGCTCGAGCATCGTCAGCGCGTCCAGGAGCGCCTGGGTCGGGTGCTCGTGCATGCCGTCGCCGGCGTTGATGATGCTCGCGCGGCAGATCCGCGCGAGCTGATGCGGCGCGCCCGAGGCCCCGTGGCGCATCACGATCATGTCGGGGGCCATCGCTTCGAGCGTGCGCGCCGTATCGGCGAGTGTCTCGCCTTTCGCGACGCTCGATCCGGACGTGGTCATGCCGAGCGTGTCCGCGCTCAACCGCTTTTCGGCCAGCTCGAACGACATGCGCGTGCGCGTGCTCGGCTCGAAAAAGAGGTTGATGATGGTGCGGCCGCGAAGCGTCGGCACCTTCTTGATTGGTCGTGTGCCGATCTCCTTCATCGCCAGCGCCGTTTCGAGCACGAGCTCGATCTCCGGCGGTTCCAGGTCGGCGATGCCGAGGAGGTGCCGGCTGTGAAGCGTCGTCGCTGCCGTCATCCTTCCACCTCGACTTCGTCGCGGCCGTCGATCTCGGTCAGGCGGACCTGCACGCTCTGCTGACGGGACGTCGGAATGTTGCGGCCCACATAATCGGCGCGGATCGGAAGCTCGCGGTGGCCTCGATCGACGAGGACGACGAGCTGGATCGCGCGGGGACGGCCGAAGTCAATCAGCGCGTCGAGAGCCGCGCGAATCGTCCGGCCGGTATAGAGCACATCGTCGACGAGGAGGATCAGTCGATCGTCGATGGAAAAGTTGATCTCCGTACGGCGGATGACGGGCTGAGGCCCCACCGCGTGGCGCATCAGGTCGTCGCGGTAGAGCGTGATGTCGAGCGTGCCGGTCGGAACGTCGGTCCCGGTCAGCGCGCGGAGCTGCGCGGCGAGCCGCGCCGCGATCGGTACGCCGCGGGCCCTGATGCCGATCAGGGCCAATCCGTCCAGGCCGCGATGCCGCTCGAGGATCTCGTGAGCGATGCGGGCGAGCGTCCGCGACATGCGGTCCGCGTCCATCACGATTGCCATGACGGCCTCGTGAGGACAGAGATCACGCGCAACACTGGCTCGACGAATTGAGATGGCAGACGGGGACGGAGGGCGCGGACGGGCATTGTCACCTCTTTGCGGACTCGCAGGACCGCAATTAAAGAGCAAGTCAGTCTAACACCAATCTCAAAAGGCGCTCGTGGTTCCGGGGTTCCGGTGCGGGGTTCCGACGTTCCGAGGCGTTCCGATGTTCGACGGGATTCCGGGGTTCCGAGGTGCCAAGGTGTACTCAACCGGTCGACGCAACATGATGGAGGATCTGTCATGCGGCGTCCACGGTGGTCCGAGAACAAGACAGCAGAAGTCTGGCGGCGGTGGGAGGCGGGCGAATCGTTGCGCACGATTGCCACGGCCTTCGCCTGTACGCATCCGGCGATTGGCAAAGTGCTGCGGCGCACCGGCGGGCGGCAGCCCCGGCCGCGGCGCCGGGCGGCGCGCGCCCTGACAAGCGGAGAGCGCGAAGAAATCTCTCGCGGCGTCGCGTCGGGCGAGCCCTTCGCCGTCATCGGCCGCCGCCTGGCGCGGCCGCGATCGACGATTAGCCGCGAGGTGGGCCGGCATGGCGGGCGCCCCGCCTATCGCGCCGCCGAGGCGGATCTCCGCGCCTGGGCCAATGCGGCGCGGCCGAAGCGCTGTCGGCTGGTCGAGCGGCCCCGGTTACGCCAGGTCGTCGCGGCGAAGCTGACGCGCGACTGGTCGCCCGAGCAGATTGCGGGCTGGCTCAGGGTCACCTACCCTGACCATCCAGACATGCACGTCTCGCACGAGACGATTTATCAAAGCTTGTTCGTGCACAGTCGGGGCGCGCTCAAGCGCGCGTTACTCCGGCATTTGCGCCGGCCGCGCACGATGCGGCGGCCCCGCCGGCCGCCAACGTCAGTCCCGTCGGGGCCCTTGGCCGACGCGATTTCCATCCGCGAGCGGCCGCCCACGGTGGAGGACCGCGCGATCCCGGGGCATTGGGAAGGCGACCTGCTGGCCGGGACCATTGACTCGCAGGTCGGGACGCTCGTCGAGCGACAGTCGCGCTATGTCGTCCTGGTCCGGCTCCCGACGAAAGAGACGACGGCGGTGGTCGATGCGCTGGCGCAGCAGATTCGGCGCTTACCGCCCCAGCTCCGTCGGTCGTTGACCTGGGATCGCGGCCGCGAGCTGGCCGCCCATCAGCGCTTCACCGTGGCGACCGACGTGGCGGTCTACTTCTGCGACCCGCACAGCCCCTGGCAGCGCGGATCGAACGAAAACACCAACGGCTTGCTCCGCCAATATCTCCGGCGCGGCACCGACTTTCGGCAGTACTCACAAGCCGACCTCAACCGCATTGCGCGCCGACTGAATGAGCGGCCTCGGAAAACCCTTGGCTTCAAAACGCCCGCTGATAAGCTGGCGGCTATCGTTGCGTCGACCGGTTGAGGCCAAGCAGGCACCTCGGAACCTCGGAATCCCGTCGAACATCGGAACTGCGGAACGTCGGAACCCCGAACCGGAACCCCGGAACCTACTGGGTTCTGCGGGTGTCCTCCCCCGTCTCATGCGTCGCGATGTACTTGACCGGGCGATCGAGCGTGTAAGTGCGAAGGAACAGATCCGTTCTCGCGAACCCGTCCATGTCCCGCCCGATGTCGAGTCCCATGTAGTAAAGCACCGTCGGGGCGATGTCCACGATCGACCCGCGGTCGACGTGTCCGTGCGCGACATGGCTGCCGTACGCGAGGAGAAATCCGTCGGGCGCAGGCTCATGGGTGCCTGGAGGATCTGCGAAGCCCAGCAGCCACATGATCACGCGCTTGGGCGGCGGGCTCGGCTCCATGCCGAAGCCGGCGACGACGAGCAGGAGGTCGCCGTCGTCCTGCATCTCGATGGCGCGGCCGACTTCCCCGTCGAGATACGCGTAGTAGCGATCGAGCGGCGACCGGCGCGGGTCTTCCCGTCGGACCCCGAATCGATCCGGCTCGGCGTCGGGCAGGTACTTGTGGCCGTAGACGTCGATTCCCTCGTACCGGACCGCCGTCAGCCTGGGCGCGTAGTGCTGCTCGAGCCGCGACGCGGCCTCGCTGTACGCGTGATCCCAGCGGGCGGCGGGCGCGGTCTCCTGCGCCGAAAACGTCGGCAGGATCTCCGCCCACGATTTCGACTGCCACTGATCGAACACTTCCCGGGCGATGTCGGCCGCCGACGTCGGATCGCCCGCCTTGGCGTCGGCCAGCCTGAGCGGTGAACTGGCGGCGTCGTCGAACCCATCGCTGATGATGTACCCGCGCGCGGCATGCGCCGGGCTCGTGAGCGGCCAGGCGACAATGCCGGACGCGAAGCCGTAGTCGGCGACGATGTCCCAGAGCGTCCGGCTGCCGAGCGAGGCGGACGTCAACGGATCGGGCGTCACGAAGCCCAGCGCGACCAGTGCGCGCGCAAAGCAGTAGTCCGGGAGCAAATCGACCGGGTCGGCATCGTCCGGCTGGACTTTGTAGAGAGCGTCCGAGCGGACACCGGACTTCGGAGGGTATTTCCCAGTCGCCGCGGCGGCCCAGACAGGTACGGCGTGGGTCGGCTTGACGGTGGCGAGGTCGATGGTCGCGCCGGAATCGAGCAGCCGACCGAAATTCGGCAGCTGCCCTCCCGCGACTCGCTGACGGATGAAGCCGATCGACGCGCCGTCGACGAGCAGCAGACGCACGCGCGGAGGAGGCGCGACGCCGAGCCGTTCCATCCGGGCTCGCCGGGCGTTCGGAACCGGTGGCTCGACAGCTCCGCGGAGCCACAGTGGCACCGCGACGGAGAGAAGAATCGACGCGGCGAGCAGCACCGCCGCGGCGCGGCTGCCGCGCCGGCCGAACGAATACCGCATGAGCGCGACACTGAAAAGGACCCCTGCGAACACCGTCGTCGCCGTCGCGCCCTCCTGCATGCGTTCGGCCGCCGCTTCGGACAGCACCGCGCGAAACGCTCTCAGGTTCGCCCAGGTCACGATCGCCGCCGCCGTCGCAATCGCCGCGCCGAGCCAGACCATGAGCCGAACGCTCAACCACGCCGGCGACAACGGTCGTGACGCGAGCGCTTCACGGATTAGAATCAGGAAGTAGATCACGCTCGCCGCGTACGGTCCATAGAACGTGATGAGCGCGATGAACCACCGCCATGCCGTCATCGAGACGACCGGCACCTGCGGATTGAGCTGCAGCACGAGGACGACGAGATACAGGGCCACCAGCACTCCGCCAGCAAGGGCGTTCGTCAACATGCGGAGGTAGCGCACAGAACACGGATGATAAACCCGGACCTGAAAAGCACGGGTCGGTACGGCGGGACTGAAAAGCACGGGTCGGTACGGCGGGACTGAAAAGCACGGGTCGGTACGGCGGGTACAAGGAACCTGATTCGTGTCATCTTCTTTTTTTAGAAAAGATGGCCAGCGTCAGCTCCTTCCACGTACCCGCCGTACCCGTCGTACCGACATGCGGCCCTTCAGACCCGTCGTACCGACCAGTGCTTTTCAACCCGGCCAGTGCTGTTCACTCCAGGCGCTATACTTCAGCGCGATGCTTTTTGACGTGAATGCCGAGGTTATTTCGAATACTCGGCTGTCGTCCGACTACAACGTGCTCGCGCTTGCGGCGCCCGAGATCGCGCGCGCCCTCGCGCCCGGCCAGTTCGTGATGGTGAAGCCCACGCACGGACTCGAGCCGCTGCTCCGCCGTCCGTTCTCCGTGTTCGAAATCCTTCGCGACGGGCCGGACCGGCCCGTCGGCGTGAGCCTCTTGAACAAGCGCGTTGGCGTCGGTACCAATCTGCTGTTCGACGCCGAGGTGGGCGCCCGCGTCGGGTGCGTCGGTCCGCTCGGACGTCCGTTCGTCCCGGTGGATCCGCCGGAGGAAGCGTGGATGGTCGCCGGCGGTGTGGGACTGGCGCCGTTTGCAAGCCTGGCCGAAGCGCTGGTCGAGCGCGGAACACCGATGACGCTCTTCTATGGCGCGCGGTCGAGCGCCGATCTGTTCTACGACACGTTCTTCGAACGCCTGGGCGCGCGGATGGTCCTGACGACCGAAGACGGGACGCGCGGTGAAGCCGGACGAGTCACGGCGCCGCTCGAGCGCGCGCTGTCCGGCGTGTCAGCCGATCGACCGATCACGATCTACGCGTGCGGTCCGACGCCGATGATGCGCGCGGTCGCCCAGCTTGGCGCCCGCTACGGCCGCCCCGTGTTCGTGTCGCTCGAGCCGGTCATGGGCTGCGGTATGGGCGGCTGCTACAGCTGCGTCGTCCGCGTCCGGCGCGGCGTCGGAACGCATTTCGTGCGATCGTGTCTGGACGGCCCGGTCTTCGATGCCTCGGCCGTCGTCTGGGATGCCCTGCAGCACCATGGCTGATCTGTCGGTCCGGATCGGGTCGATGCACCTGAAAAACCCGCTGATTGCGGCCTCCGGCTGCTTCGGCTACGGCGTCGAATACGCCAACGCCGTCGATCTCAGCTCGCTCGGCGCCGTCGCGGTCAAAGGGCTGTTCCTGAAGGAACGCGACGGCCACCCGCCGCCCAGAATCGTCGAGACGCCGGCAGGCATGCTGAACGCGATCGGGCTGCAAGGCATCGGCGTACGCCGGTTCGTGGCCGAGAAACTGCCCGAGCTTCGCCGCCTCGACGCCACTGTCATCGTGAACCTGTGCGGTTCGACGCTCGACGAATACGTCGAGGTCGCGAGGATCCTGTCCGATGCCGAAGGCGTGGACGCGCTCGAGCTCAACATCTCGTGCCCGAACATCAAAGAAGGCGGTATCCAGTTCGGATGCAGTCTCACGGGAACGTATGACGTCGTCAGCTCGATCCGCAAGGTGACGAAGCTGCCGGTCATCCCCAAGCTCACGCCGAACGTCACCGACGTGGCGTCGTTCGCGCGGGCGGCCGAAGAAGCCGGCGCCGATGCCATATCGCTCGTCAACACGTTCCTCGCGATGGCCATCGACGTCGAAACGAGGCGGCCGAAGCTTTCGAACGTGCTCGGGGGGCTGAGCGGACCGGCGATCCGTCCCATCGCGATCCGGATGGTCTGGGAGTGCTACCAGGCGGTGAAGCTGCCAATCCTCGGTATGGGCGGCATCGCCACGGTCGAAGACGCCCTCGAATTCATCATCGCGGGCTCGACGGCGGTCCAGGTCGGCACCATGAACTTCGTCGATCCGTTCATCTGGACGAAGCTGCTCGCGGGCATCGAGAGCTACCTCGAGCGGCACACGATCGCCCGGATTCAGGATCTGGTCGGCCGAGTTGAAATGCCGGCGCCGGAACACGCATGGACCGGATCCTGATCGCGCTCGACACGCCCACGGCCGCCGAAGCGGCCGGGCTTGCCGAGTCGCTTCGGGGCGCCGTCGGCGGATTCAAGATCGGACATCAGCTATTCACGGCCGCCGGACCGGAGTTCGTCCGGACGCTTGTCGCCAACGGCGATCGCGTGTTTCTGGACCTCAAATATCACGACATTCCCAACACGGTGGCGGGCGCGGTCCAGTCGGCCGCGAGCCTGGGCGTCTGGATGGTGAACGTGCACGCGTCAGGTGGGGCCGCGATGCTCCAGGCCGCGCGTGCGGCCGCGGATCGGGAAAATCAGAAGTCCGGCCGGCGCCCGCTTCTGATCGCGGTCACCGTGCTGACGAGCCTCGACGCCGCCGCGCTCGCGTCGGTCGGGGTCGATCGCACGCCGCTCGATCAGGCGACAGCTCTCGCCGAACTGGCGCGTGACAACGGATGCGACGGCGTGGTGGCCTCACCGCAGGAGACGGCTGCGATCCGGAGGGCGTGTGGACCCGACTTCATCATCGTGACGCCCGGTATTCGGGGGGGCGCCGCCGCGAAGGCAGGCGACGACCAGGTCCGGACGATGGCGCCCGCCGATGCGATTCGCGCAGGCAGCTCGTATCTCGTGGTTGGCAGGCCGATAACCGGCGCGCCGGACCCGCGCGAAGCCGCCCGGCGAATCGCCGGCGAGCTGGCTACTTTGCCGTGATGTCGAAATGGGCGCGGCGGTTCTGCGCCCAGCAGCTTTCAGCCTCTTCCGCGCAGAGCGGCTGTTCCTCGCCCTTACTCACGATGCTGATCCGGGCAGCGGGAACGCCGAGCGTGACCATGTAGTCGCGCACCGCGGCGGCCCGGCGTTCGCCGAGCGAGAGGTTGTACTCGTTCGTGCCGCGCGAATCCGCGTGGCCCTCGATCGTGATCTTCGTCGACGTCCACTTGCCCAGCCAGGTCGCGTTCTTCTGCAGCGTGGCACGCGCCTTGTCGCTGAGCTCCGCCCTGTCGTACTCGAAGAGCACGTCCTCGAGCGGCTTTTTGGCGTTGAGGTCAGCGAGCGACATGCGGGCGAAGATCTCCTCCTCGGTTGGCGCCGGCGGCGTGGGAGCCGGAGGCGGCGGCGTCGGCTTCGGCGGCGGCTGGCGGCGCCTCCTGGGTCACGACGGGCGGCGGCGGTGGCGGCGGTGGTGTCGCCGGCGGCGTTTTCTTGCCGCAGGCGACCACCAGCAGCACGAGCGCGGCGGCCATGAATGACGACAGATTTCTCAAGGCGTGTCTCGGCATCAGCTCTCCTGCGTAATGCCCAGATGAGATATCGGAGCGAGGATGCGCCGAGGTTATAGATGGAGAGCAGGTTCTGTCAACGCACATCGCGATGATCGGTTGTGCAAAACTGCGCAACTGGTCCACCGTAGCCCGGCGAAGGTGGAATCGCGACTGATTACAATCGCCAGCATGGAGCAGATGCTCGAAGCGACCGCCGTCGCCGAGGACCGTCACTTCTGGTTCCGCGGCCTTCGGCGCAACGCGCAGCGTCTGCTCGCCTCGGCGATCAGCCCGCCTGGCCGCGTCGACCGCATCGTCGACTGCGGCGCCGGAACCGGCCGCAACCTGGACTGGCTCAAGACGTTCGGGCCGGCCGTCGGGGTCGAGCTCTCACCGGTCGGGCTGCGCGTGGGACGCGCGCAGCGCAGACCGCTGGTCAGGGCCACCGTGACCCGGCTCCCATTCGGCGACGCGATGGCGGACGTCGTCACCTCGTTCGATGTGATCTACTGCCTCGATGACGACAGCGAGCGCCAGGCCGTCCGCGAGATGTGGCGGGTCCTGCGGCCAGGCGGCGTGCTGCTGCTCAACGTCGCGGCGCTCGAGATCCTGCGCGGCTCCCATTCGACCCTGACGATGGAACGGCGTCGCTACGGCAAGCAACAGCTGACCCGGCTCCTCACGGATTCCGGGTTCGTCATCGAACGGATGACGTTCACCAACATGGTCACGTTCCCCGTCACGCTGGCCGTCCGGTGGCTCGAACGCGTGACCGGACGGGCCGATCGGGCGTCCGATTCCGATTTGCGCGTGCCCGCGGCGCCGATCAACCGGGCGTTCGACGCGGCGCTCGTGGCCGAGCACGCCCTGCTCTCGGTGATCGATCTTCCTGTCGGCACGTCGCTGATGTGCGTGGCGAGGAAGCCGCGCGTCAGCGCGAGCTGAGCTCGACCTGAAAGACCCTCAAGCCAAGCCTCCGCGGATCGCGGCTCTCGCCACGCTCAGCGGGAACGTACACCAGGTCTGTTTCAACCGTGAGGAGACCGTTCGAGCCGGCGAGCGCTCCGGCCGGTACGGCGATGGTGTGCGAGAAGTCCGCCGCCGGACTGAAGCGCCCCAATTCCCGGTCGCCGGCCCGCACGATCACGGTCGGTGGCCGGTCGAAGTAGCGAAGGGGCGATTCACCGGAGAGCGTGAGCCGGAGATCCGCCGTCGCGCCGGCCGTCACGATCGTGGCGCGATCGCTCATCCAGTGCCAGAGCCTTCCGGCCCGAGGTTCCTCCTCCGCCTCGAACCAGCCGGACCCCAGGGCATAGATGACCTCATCTACCGGCGCCACGTCGAACTGTTCGATCCCGACGGCGGGCGCGGGCTGGCCCGGCGCCCCGCCACTGACCATCACGGTCAACGGAGCGTAGGACCCTGGTCCTTCCGGCACACCTTCCGGAAGCTCGAGCCAGTGAAGAAACCAGGGCGAACCCGCCGATACCGGCCATTCGGCGATCCGCTTCCCCTCGAGGTCAACGGCAACGATGCCGGCGGGTGACCCGGCCGGGGCCAGATAGCGACCGCCCATCATGAGCCGCAGAGGCTTGCTGGTCCGTCGGACAAAAGCCTCCGCTGGACGCAGGTGCGGGCCGTTTCGATCGAGCGCCGTCATTCCGGCCACTTCCGGGGTGAGCGACCAGCCGGTGCCGAGCATCCAGCCCGGCGGATCGATGCGCCACCAATTCAGTCCGTCGAGCCGGTACCCGCCGACCAGGTCGCGGAGGCGCGCAGGCAGCTCATACCTGCCGCCAAGCATTCGCGATCGTCCATCGAACAGCGCGATATCGCTGCGGGTGAGGTCGGTGAGGAACCAGACCGGCCGCGTGCTGCCATTCTTCCAGTCGCGAACGGCCGCCAGCCACTCCCGATCGCCCGGAAATGGCTGCGGTCCAGCGTCCCAGACAGGGCGATACCACTCGAGCAGCCGCCGCACGCCATGCCACACCTGGTGGTGCATCCGGAGCTCGGGCTTCTCGGCCGAGGCCGGGCGCGCCCGTTCCATGTCCTGAAACGCGCGCACAACCGGCCAGCCGCCGGCGGCGTACGCCTCCAGCCTTGGGTGCACGTAGATGACGCTGACGGCTGCCGCGGTGACCGCCAGGACGGTCGACGCGTACGTTCCGACGATCGAGAATCCCACCACCGCCAGCGCCGCGACGAGCACGACTACGGGCAGACCGTATCGAAGCGTCACCGTCTCGTGGAACGCCAGATGGAAGAGGAGGTACGGCGCGAAGAGCAGCAGAAGGAGCCGCAACGTCGGCCGGTCGCGAAGCGCCAGCCGCACCGTGCCCACGAGAGCGAAGACGAGCATCACGTTGGCGAGGCCGCGCAGCAGCCAGGGCTCGCTGAACGTTCTCCGTAACGCCACTTTGAGCAGGCTGGCGGTCGGCGTCGTGGCGAGCAGCTCGATGCCGGTCAGATCCTCGTTGCCTTGGAACCGGACCGATCGCCAGTACGCGGCCAACCCGCCGCTGTCGATCACGAGAGGCACGGCCCAGACCAGCACGCCGGTCAGCGCTGACAGTCCGAGTACCGCGATGTCGCTGTGCCGGCGCCGGACCATGAGGACGCCCACGCACCAGACCAGGAGCGGTCCGGTGAGCCAGATCGTCTGGGATCGGACTCCGACGATCAGGCCGAGGCCGGCGGCGCCCCAGATCCAATCGCGTGGCAGCGCGGCGTTCTTCGTTTGAACCTCGGTGAGTCCGCGAACGAGCCACATCTGAACCAGCAGCGCCGCGACGAGGCCGGGCACATCGGTCAGCGGCCGCACGGATGAAAACCAGAACAGCGGCGACGCGACAGCGACTGTCGCGGCAAGCGCCGACTGCCATGGTGTGAAGCCGATCGCCTTCAGCAGACCGGCGATGACGAACACGGCCAAGGTGCCTGCCATCAAGCTCCAGATGGCAAGACCCACCGCCGCACGCCGGTCGCGATCCCAGGACGGCGCGACGATCCCAACGGCCGCGGTCGACGCTTTCGCGAGCGCAATGAAAATCGGATACCCAGGCGGATGCGGCCGGTGGCTCGCGACGTCGAACGACTCGACGCCGAGCGCCAGATTGATCGAGTCGATGTCTTCGAGTGTCCTCGGCAACGCCCGCGCGTGCGCGACGAGAACAATGGCCGCGACGAAGAAGAGAAAGAGGCGGGGAGAAGACACTCGCATCGAGCTATCGAGTTATCGCGCTATCGAGCCATGTGAAAGCGTGACTTTGGAAAACGGCCCTACGATAGCTCGATCGCACGATGGCCGGATAGCTCGATCGGCCCGTCTCCCGTCTTCAGACAACCTTCAGCGTCAATCCCTCGTTGAGGCTCCCGAGGCGGTAGCCCTTCAGATCGACGGCGACGTACCGGAAGCCGAGCGCGCGAAGCTCGCGGTCGATCGTTTCCGACACGCCAGGCTCGATCAGGCGGGACATCTCCTCGCGCGCCAGCTCGAGGCGCGCGACGTCGCCGTGATGGCGAACCCGGACGACGCGGAACCCCAGGGACCGGACGATGTCTTCGGCGCGCTCGATGGCCTGGAGCTTGGCTTCGGTGACTTCGGAGTGGTACGGCACGCGCGACGACAGGCAGGCCGACGCGGGCTCGTCCCAGCACGGCAGACCGGCCTCGCGAGAGAGCTCGCGGATGTCGGCTTTGGTCAGCCCCGCTTCGTCGAGCGGACTGATGACGCCGAACTCGCGCGCCGCCCGACGGCCGGGACGGTAGTCGCCGCGATCGTCGGCGTTGTTGCCGTCGGCCACGGCCTCGAACCCGCGGGTGCGAGCCAGCCCCGTGAGGTCGGTGTACAGCTCGTGCTTGCAGTAGTAGCACCGGTCGGTGTCGTTGGCGCGGTACTCCGGCCGCGCGAGCTCCCCGGTGTGGATGAACTCGTGGTGAAACGCAAACTGCGTGGCGACCTGTTCGGCCATCCGGCGATGGCGCGCCGGATAGCTGGCGCTGTCGGCCGTCACGCAGAGCGCGCGCGGGCCCAGCACGCGCGTCGCCGCCAGCGCGAGATACGCGGAATCGACACCTCCGCTGTACGCCACGACGAGCGACGTCAGCGAGCGGAGACGCTCATGAAGCGCCGCCTCCCGGGCTCGCAGATCCGATGCCGGCGCCGCCGCGGAATCAACGGTCACTCGTCCCAATCCTCTTTGTCCTCGGTCTCGTCGTCTTCGTCGTCGAGGTCCTCGAGCTCGTCGTCGGCGGCCGCCTCGGTCTCCTTCTCGGCGTCTTCCTCGTCCTCATCATCCTGCTCGTCGTCGCCTTCGAACTCGAGTGGATCGAGAGTGGTGACCCGCAGCCGGCTGCCGCACGCATCACAATCCCACGGGTCGCCGGCTTCCATCTCCTCCAGATCGTCGTCGTCGATCACGATTTCGGCGTCGCACTCGGGACAGGTCGCCATACACTCTCCTTCGCGGCTTGAAACCGATTATAGGGACGCGAGCCCCCATGTCTGTCAAGACGATTCTCGTCGCCCACCGCTTCACGACCATCCGCGAACGATTTGCGGCGGCTCTGGCGGACGCGCGACACGCGTACGTCATGGCCGAAAGCGGCGAGGCGGCGCTCTCCGCGGCCGCCGACATCTCCAAACCGGTCAGCCTGGCTCTCGTGGATCTCGGGCTGGCAGCCGACGGCGTGACATTCGTTCGGGCCTTGCGCGAGTCGTCGGGACGGCCGATCCCGGTCGTGATTTTTTCCGGAACCGTCGCGTCGGCCGTTCAGGTGGCCCAACTCTCCGCGATAAACGTCGCCGGTTACGTGAACGAGCATGCGGCCACGACGCAGATTCTGCCGGCCCTGGCGCCGCACCTCTTCCCCGACAGCTTCAACCGCCGCGCGAGCCCTCGCATCGCGCTCGGGGTGCCGGTGTCCTACCGCGCCGGACAGACGATCGCGGGCGCCGTCACGCTCGACGTCGGGAAAGGCGGCCTCGCCATCCGCACGATGAATCCGTTTCCGCCGGGTACGACGATTCAGGTGAAGTTCAGGTTGCCGGGCGGCCAGGCGGACATCGACGCGGTCGGACGGGTCGCCTGGAGCGATCGCAAAGTGGGAATGGGTGTGCAGTTCGATCGAATCTCGTCGGCGGACCAGGACGCGGTCGATAAGTTCGTCGATGGTCACAGATAAGAACCGCGTGTCGCTGGTAACAACTTCGTCTGTTGTCGGTACGACGGGTACGACAGGTACGGCGGGTACGAGGAACGAACTGACGCGGGTCAACTTCTTTTTTATGAAGAAGTAGACGAACGACAGAAGGTTCCTTGGACCTGCCGTACCCGTCGTACCGACGCCCGCCGGCGGGTGTCGTCCCGGCGCCCCGTTGTACTCGTCGTACCGACAGTCGGCCGGCCGTTCGTCAGTTCCGTCGGCCGTTATCGCAATTTCAGCAATCTGAGACTGTTCCCCGTGACGATGAGCGAAGCCCCCGTGTCGGCCAGGATCGCCATCCAGAGGGTTGCCACGCCCGCCGCGGCCAGCGCCACGAACGCGACCTTGAGCGTCAACGCGATGGCGAGATTGGTTCGGATGGTCCGCAGCGTGGCACGGCTGAGGCGAAACGCGTACGGCAGCTTCGTGAGATCGTCCGACATCAACACGACATCGGCCGTTTCGAGCGCCACGTCGGTGCCTGCCGCGCCCATCGCGATGCCGACGTCGGCGGCGGCGAGGGCCGGGGCATCGTTCACGCCGTCGCCGACCATCGCGACGGGCCCGTACCTCTCGCGGAGCGTCGCGACCGCCGACGCCTTGTCGCCAGGCAGGAGCTCGGCGTGCGCTTCGTCGAGTCCCGCACCCCGCAACATCGCGTCCGCGCTCCCACGCAGGTCGCCGGTCAGGAGCACGACGCGCTCGATGCCCTGATCGCGAATGCCCGCGACCACGGCCCGTCCGGCGTCTCGCGGACGATCCGCGAGCCCGATCACGCCGAGCGGCACGCCGGCATGGCTCACGAGCACCGGCGTGGCACCACGCTCTTCGACCTCTTCGATTCGCGCATGGAGCGAGGGCGTGCAGAGCTGTCGCTGTTCGAACAGCCGGTGACTGCCGATGATGGCCGGCGCTGCGGCAACCGTCGCCTCGGCGCCCAGGCCCGGCAGAGCCCGGAACGCGAGGCCGGGCGAAATGACCAGGCCGGCGTGCCGTGCGCGGTCCACGATGGCGCGGCCGATTGGATGCTCGGATCGCGACTCGAGAGCCGCGGCGACTTCCAGCACGCCCGCCGTGGAGACACCGTCCACACCGAGAATCTCGGTGACGGTGACCTGGTTGTGCGTGAGCGTCCCGGTCTTGTCGAACGCGAGGCACCTGATCGACGCGAGCCGCTCGAGATGTGAGCCGCCCTTGATGAGCACGCCGTGGCGCGCCGCCGCGGTGAGCGCCGACACAAGCGACACCGGCGTCGAAATGACGAGCGCGCACGGGCACGCGACGACCAGCAGAGCAAGGGCGCGGTACGTCCACACGCCGAAGGCGTGACTCCAGCCCTGCGCGTCGGCGAACACGAGCGGCGGAACGAGGACGAGGAACACGGCGAGCGCGACAACGGCCGGTGTGTACCGGCGTGCGAACCGATCGACGAAGGCTTGAACGGGCGCGCGCTGTCGCTGCGCCTGTTCGACGAGCCGGACGATCCGCGCAATCGTGCTGTCGGACGCCGGCCGCGTTGCTTCGATCTCGAGCGCACCGCTGCCGTTGATGCTGCCCGCAAAGATCTGGTCGCCGGGATGCTTTTCAGCCGGCCACGACTCGCCCGTGACCGGCGCCTGATTCACGGCCGACTCGCCCGTCAGCACCAGGCCGTCAACCGGCACCCGCTGACCAGGACGGATGACGACGACATCGCCAATGTGCACGTCCGCCGCGGGAACTTCGTGCTCGTGGCCATTGCGCCGGACAACGGCCACATCGGGCGCAAGCTCCATGAGCGTCCGGATGGCATGCCGCGCCCGCTCGAGGCTGCTCGCTTCGAGCGCCTGCGCCACGCCAAACAGCCAGACGACGGTCGCCGCTTCGAGCCAGTCGCCGAGCGCGACCGCGCCGGCGACGGCGATGACCATGAGAACGTTGATATCAAGGACGCGCGCGCGTGCGGAGCGCCACGCCCGACGGGCTGGCGTGACGATCGAAATCGCGATGGCGAGAGCGCAGAGACCGACGCTGGCCGGCACGAAACCGGCCCAGCCGGCCAGCCATCCAACCAGCATCGTCAGGCCGCCGACTCCGATACGACCGTACCGGGCGATCCAGCCGACGGCGTTCCGCCTGGCGGACGGGGCCTCCGAAACAGGCTTGGGGGCGACCTGCGGCGCGCAGCACTCCCCGCTCATGACGGGTCCTCGGAGCTGTTTTGACTTGCTCGCGGTGCCCTGGTCTCCGCCAAGGTTTCGGCCGAGCTCGCCGAAGCGCCTTCGGCGCGAAGGCGGCCGGACTCGCTCTCCTCGCCCGGACTTCCTTTAACTGCTCGCGGGGCCCCACCCCCGCTCGCCCGGGCTGCGGCGCTCGCGGACTCGCTCTCCTCGCCCGGACTTTCTTCAGCGTGCTTGCGGGTGTCGTGCAGAAGGCCGATCACGTGGTGGTCGTCGAGCGAGTAGTATGCGAGCCGGCCTGATCGACGCACCCTGACTAGCCGCGCTCCGCGAAGCAGACGAAGCTGGTGCGAAACGGCGGACTCGGTCATGCCGACCAGAGTCGCGAGATCGCAAACACAGCGTTCACCATGGGTCAGCGCATCGACGAGGCGAACACGAGTGGGATCACCGAGAAGTTTGAAGACCTCCGACACCGCGGCCACGGTTCGCGGGCCCAGAAGGCGCGACCGGATGCGCTCGAGCGCGACGGCATCCGCCTCGTGCGGCGTGGCGCACGTCAAATCAGCATCAGCGTCGGCCTTGGCAGCCGTGTTCGAAGAAACCATGTCATATGAATATATGAACAATTGTTCATATGTCAAGCTGACGGTGTCCTCGGCGGACCGAGGCAGACTCATTGACACGTCTTTTCTTGAGAAATTACGATTCGTGTTCGCCAATACCCAGCCACGTCTCCCCTACTTGATTCCCTACGGAGCACTGAATGATCGAGGTTGATCACCTCACGAAGCGGTACGGTCCGGTCACGGCGGTCGACGACGTGAGCTTCCGCGTCGAGAAAGGCGAGATTCTCGGCTTCCTCGGGCCAAACGGCGCCGGCAAGACCACGACGATGCGGGTGCTGACGGGATACATGCCGCCGACCGAGGGCAAAGCGGTGGTCGCCGGCTACGACGTCTTCACACACCCCATCGAGGCCAAGCGACGCATCGGGTATCTCCCCGAGACGCCGCCGCTCTATCCCGAGATGACCGTCCGGGAGTACCTGCTGTTCGTCGCCCGAATCAAGCTCGGTAAAACGACGAAAGCCGATCGGGCGATGCGCGTCGATCATGCGATGAAGAAGACGCACGTCGACGACATGGCCAGCCGCCATTGCGCCAAGCTGTCAAAGGGGTATCGGCAGCGCGTGGGGCTGGCCCAAGCCCTGCTTCATGACCCTGAGGTCCTGATTCTCGACGAACCGACCGCCGGGCTCGACCCGAAGCAGATCATCGAGACGCGAGATCTGATCCGCAGCCTCGCGGGCAACCACACGATCGTGCTGAGCACGCACATCCTCCCCGAGGTCGCGCACACGTGCCAGCGCGTCATCATCATCAACAGGGGACGGGTGGTCGCCGTTGACACGCCGGACAACCTCACCCACCAGCTCAAGGGTTCGGCCACGCTCTACGTGCAGATCGAGGCCAACGGCGAAGCCGTCGATGCCTTGAGCACGATTCCGGGTGTCACCAACGTCAGCGTTGCCGATCGCCATGAGCGGTTCACCGGCTACGAGATCGAGTCGGAGCCCAATCGCGACGTCCGCCGGGAGGTCGCGAGCACCATCGTGAACAATGGCTGGGGCCTGCTGGAACTGCGGCCGACGCGCCTGAGCCTCGAGGAGATCTTCCTGCAGCTCACGACGGAGGAAACGCCGCAAGGCGAAGCCGCGCCGGTCGACCGACCGCAGGCGGAGGAGGCGGCGCATGGCTAACACGTTGCGGAACATCTGGGCCATCGCGCTCAAGGAGCTTCGCGGCTACTTCGTCTCGCCGGTCGCGTGGGTGATGATGGGCCTGTTCGCCCTCATCTTCGGCGTGTTCTTCACCGCCCACCTCGGCGCGTTCGTCGCGCAGAGCATGCAGTCACAGTTCGGCGGTGCGGCGCCGAACCTCAACGTCAACCAGCATCTGATCCGCGGCGTGCTCGCCAACGCGAGCGTGCTGGTGCTCTTCATCCTGCCGATGGTCACGATGCGGGCCTACGCGGAAGAGAAGCGGTCCGGAACGGTCGAGCTGCTCCTGACGTCGCCGCTCACCGACTTCGAGATCATCATGGGCAAGTTCGTCGGCGCGCTCTGCCTGTACATCGCGCTCGTGACCGTGACGTTCGTCCACGTCGGTCTGCTCTTCAGCTACGGCCAGCCGGAATGGCGGCCGTTGATCGCCGGGTACCTGGGATTGATTCTGCAGGGAGCCGCATTCATCGCGGTCGGGCTGTTCTTCTCGAGCACGACGAAGAACCAGATGACGGCCGGCGTGGCGACGTTCGTCGTGCTGCTGACCTTCTGGATCATCGGCTGGTTCGCCGACAGCGCGGGCCCCACCTGGTCGGCGATTCTGTCGTACCTTTCGATCACGCAGCACTTCGACGATTTCGGCAAGGGCGTCATCGATACGAAACACGTGATCTTCTACCTGAGCTTCATCTCGTTCTGGCTGTTCCTCACGGTGAAGTCTCTCGATACCGAGCGGTGGAGGGGTTAGGTGAAACGGATCCTCGGACTTCTCGGCTGGATCGGCGTCATCCTCGTCGTCGCGGCGCTCGTGTTGCGCCTCGTGCGGCCCGATCTCAATTGGCACCCGAAGCTCGCGCTCGCCGGTCTCGTCGTGACCGCGCTCTACACGCTGACGCAGTGGCGCGACATCGTCCGATCGTTCAGCAACCGGGGCGTGAAGTACGGCTCGGTGACCTTCGGCAGCGTCGCGCTGGTGCTCGGCATCCTGATCGGCCTCAACTGGATCTCCTCGCGGCAGAACAAGCGCTGGGACCTGACCGCGTCGAAGCAGTACTCGCTGTCCGAACAGACCAGGCAGATTCTGAGGACCCTCCAGAAACCGGTCGTGATCCGGCTGTTCTACCGGAGCGATCCGACGTTCGATCTCCAGCGCTACCGGGATCAGCTCGGCGAATACGCGTACCACTCGGACAAGGTGACGATCGAATACGTCGACGCCGACAAGGAGCCGTTCAAGGCCAAGCAGTACGAAGTGCAGGCCTACGGCACCGTCGTCTTCGAGTACGACGGCCGGCTGGAGCGGACGACCACCACCGACGAACAGGGGCTGACCAACGCCCTGAAGAAGGTGATCGAGGGCACCGCCAGGAAGATCTATTTCGCCCAGGGACATGGCGAACACGATCCGACGGCGTCCGAGGCCGACGGCTACAGCGGCATCGAGACCTCGCTCAAGAGCGAGAACTTCGAAGTCGCGAAGGTCACGCTCGCCCAGGAAGGCAAAGTGCCCGACGATGCCACGGTCCTCGTGGTCGCCGGCCCCACAACCGACTTCTTTCCGCCGGAGCTCGACGCGGTGCGCGCGTTTCTCAACCGCGCCGGCAAGCTCTTGCTGATGTTCGATCCGCCCGAAAAACTTGGGGCCCCGGAACCGACGCAGCTCATCGCGCTCGCGAAGGAATGGGGCTTCAACGTCGGCCATGACATCGTCGTCGACGCGAGCGGCCTGGGCAAGCAGCTCATGGGCACGGATGCATCGGTCCCGCTCGGCATCCCCGCGCCGCACAAGATCACCGAAGGGTTCCGGCTCCTGACGGGGTTCCCGTTCGCGCGGTCGGTCACGCCGGTCGAAGGCGGCACCGATGGCAAGTTCCCGCAGAAGGTCGTCGAGACCGATCGGCGGAGCTGGGCAGAGACCGATCTCAAGGGGCTCTTTACGACGAGCAAGCCCTTGCAAGAGCTCGACAAGGGCGACAAGGCCGGGCCAATCACGCTCGTCGCGGCGGTCTCGGCTGCCGCGGCGGAGACGCCGACCGCGGCGGCGACTCCTGACGCACCCAAGCCGGAAACGCGCATCGTCGTCGTGGGCGACAGCGACTTCCTCACGAACCGCGCGATCAACATCCCCGGCAATCGCGACCTCGGCCTCAACATCGCGAACTGGCTGGCGCAGCAGGAAAACCTGATCGCCATCCGGCCGCGCGATCCGGACAGCCGGCCGATGACGCTGACCGAGCAGCAGAGCACGTTCATCAACTGGCTCGCGCTCGCGATCCTTCCGGGTTTGCTGTTCGGCATGGCCGTGCGGGTATGGTGGAAGCGGCGATAGTGAAAAGGCACTTGTCCAAGAGCATGAACCACGAAGCTCACGAAGGACACGAAGATTGCGCTGACCTGGCGGCCGCCTGCGGCGGCCAGGTCAGCGGATGTCTTCAAATCCCTCGTCCACGCGTCGGGTTTGCCTTCGTGCCCTTCGTGTCCTTCGTGGTTCCCGCTCTGAGACAAGCGGTTTTCTCAAGGAGTTCGTAATCTATGCGCGGCGGAAAGTCGCTGCTCGTTCTACTGGTGGCCGCGCTCGGCCTCGGCGCCTACATCTACTTCGTCGAGGCCAAGCGGGATCTCACCGATCCGGCGCTCAAGCGGGACAAGGTCTTCGCGATAGAGACGGCCAAAGTCGAAGAGATCGAGGTCAAGGCGGCGTCGGGAGAGGTGACGTCCCTGAAGAAGCACGACAACCAGTGGCAGATCGCCACGCCCGCGACGCTCGAAGCCGATCAGTCGGAGGTGAGCACGCTGCTCACGTCCCTCGAGACGCTCGAGATCCAGCGGACGCTCGACGAGAAGCCCGCCGCGCTGAAGCCGTTCGAGCTCGATCCGCCCCGGTTCTCGGTCGGCGTTCGCCTCGCCGGCGAGACCGCCATGCGGCGCGTGAACTTCGGCAGCAAGACGCCGACGGGCGCCGATCTGTACGCGACGATCGAAGGCCAGCCGAAGCTCGTGCTCGTGAGCGCGTACGTCGAGGATTCCCTCAACAAGACGCCGTTCAGCTTCCGTGAAAAGAGCATCCTGAAGTTCTCGCGAGACGGCGTCGATTCGCTGACGAGCGAGGCGCAGGGCAACCCGACGGTCGTGTTGACGAAGAAAGGGATCGACTGGCGGCTCGTGAAGCCGGTGGACGCAAAGGCGGATTTCGGATCGGTCGATACTCTGATCGGCAAGATTGCCCAGGCGAAGATGAAAGCCATCGTCGCACCCGAAGCCGGCAAGCCGGCGGCCGAGCTCACGCCGGCGGACCTCAAAAAATACGGCCTCGACAAGCCGCAAGCGGTCGCCACGATAGGCGCCGGCTCCACACGGGCCAGCCTCGCGATCGGCGGCAAGGTCGACGACTCGACGGTGTACGCGCGCGATCTGTCGAGGCCAATGGTGTTCACCGTCGAATCGACGCTGCTCGAGGATTTGAAGCGCAAGCCGGACGACCTGCGCGTCAAGGACGTCTTCGCGTTCCGGACGTTCAACGCGCTCGGCGTGGACCTGACCTTCGGCGGCCAGACCTACACGTTCGAGAAGCAGAAGGCCACGAGCGAGCAGCAGTCCACCACGGCGGAGGCCTGGAAACAGACCAAGCCGTCGGCGAAAGACGTGGATCAGACAAAAGTCACCGATCTCCTGACGACGATCTCGAACCTGCGGGCGGACACGTTCACGGACAAGCCGGCCGCCTCCGGAGAAGAACTGACCGTCGCCGCGCGCCACGGCGACCCGGCGTCTCCCTCGACCGAGCGGGTGGTCCTTCGGAAATCCGGAACCGTCGTGCACGCGATTCGCCCAGGCGAGCCGGGCGCGGCGGTCGTGCCGACGGCCGACTTCGACAACGCCATCGCGGCTCTCAAGGAACTCACCGGAGCCAAGTGAGGACCCGGCGGCTCCGCCTCGTCGTCGTCCTGGGGTCAGGTCTTGTATTGACGTACTCGCCTCATCCTGAGGCGGCACGTTCACAGTTTCGAAATACTCCGACCCCCGTCATCGCTGCGCAGCGCGCGCCCGGATCGACCGATCTCGTGGCGGACCTCGACGAGATCTTCGCGGATCCGGTCATCGCGCGGGCCCTCGTCGGGATCCGCGTCGAATCCCTGCAGACCGGCGCGGTCCTGTACGAACGCAACAGCGGCAAGCTCGTCATGCCCGCGTCGAACATGAAGATCGTCACGATGGCGGCCGCAGCCGACCGGCTGGGGTGGGACTTCCGCTACGAGACCAGGCTCGAACACACCGGCCGCGTCGTGGACGGCACGCTCGCCGGCGATCTCATCGTCACGGGCAGCGGCGACCCGTCGATCATGGCGCAGGACGCCGGACCGGCCGCGCTCTTCGGCGAGTGGGCCGCCGCGCTGGCCACAGCGGGCATCCGCCGGATCGAGGGGCGCCTCGTCGGCGTCGACAACGCGTTCGACGACAACGGCGTCGGCGTCGGATGGGAGTTCGACGACCTCACGCTCGGCTATGCCGCGCCGTCGGGAGCCTTGAGCTACAACGAAAACGTCGTGCGCATCGTCATCAGGGCTGGAAAGAACGCTGGTGAAGCGGCGCGGGTCGAGACCGTTCCGCCGGCCAATCTCTTTGAAATCACGAACCAGGTCGTCACGACGGCGGCCGGCTCGACGCCCCGGATCGAGCTCGCGCGGCTCCCGTTTTCGGCGCGCCTCACCGTCCGAGGCTCGATTGCGTCCGGCGGCAATCCGATCACGCGCACGATGGCGGTGGATAACCCGACTCGGTTTTTCGTCGAGGGTCTCGCGGCAGCGTTCGCCTCGCGCGGGATCACCATCCGCGGCGGCGCCTGGGACGTCGACGACGTCGCCGAGCCGCCGGGCCCCGAGGGGCGCACGCTGCTCGCACGCCGGGAGTCGCTGCCGCTGTCATTTCTCGCCGGGCACTTCATGAAGGACAGCCAGAACTTCTATGGCGAGACGCTGCTCAAGACGCTCGGCCGCGCGGCCGGAGGCGTCGGGTCGACCGCCAGCGGTCGGCAGGCGGTGCTCGACACGCTGACGAAATGGAGCGTCCCGACCGATGCGGTCGTGATGCGGGACGGATCGGGCCTGTCGCGGCAGAACTACGTCACCGCCGACGCGATCGTGATCATTCTCAAACACGTGTGGAATGACGAGCGCCTGCGCGGCCGGTTCCTCTCGGTCCTGCCGGTCGCCGGACAGGACGGCACGCTCGAATCACGCATGCGGGGCACGATCCTGAACGGCCGCGTGCAGGCGAAGACGGGCACGATCTCGAACGTGCGGTCGCTGTCCGGGTTCGTCGACACGAAATCCGGCGAGAAGCTCGTGTTCTCGATAATCGCGAATCATTTCACGGCGTCGAGCTCGGCGATTGACGGCGTCGTGGAACGGGCGCTGGTTCGGCTGGTCGAGCGATAGACCGTTTTCCAGATCTGCGTAGCCTGTTCCTGCGGCCTCCCGCTCGCCGCTTGCCGCAAGGCAGCGTGATCGCCGCCTTCGCTGAAGCTACGGCGGGCCAAGGGGCCTGCCTCGCGGCGCTCGCAAAGGTCGGCCTCGGAACACGCTACGCAGATCTGGAAAACGCCCAAGGAATCACGCGGTCGTGGCTGCGCCTTCGGCGGCACGGCGAGCCTCAAATCGGCGAGAATCGATCGGTCAGTGCGGCGGTGATCAGTCTTTGGCGCCCACGTCCTTCATCGATTCGAGCTTCGCAAGATCCAGGCTCGCGACGGCAGTCTTGAGATCGTTCAGCTCGACGCCCTCGCCCTTGGCCGTGACGACAAAGCGCCCTGCCAGCACGAGCCCAAACTCGTTCGTCCCGCCTCGCGCTTCGAACGTTTTTCGTGAACGATGCGATTGCCCTCCTTCCGCGTGCGCTCGAACCCTTCGTCGTCTTCCTTTTCGCTCATGGCGCCCGCCCATGTTGCGAAGCCGACGAGACCGCTGACGCCGCCGGTGTCCACAAGCTCCAGCTCGATGGTTTTCTGCCCGTCGCCGTAGCGCGCTTCGGCGGTTGACACCATCAGGCCAGCCAGGCCGGTCTTCTCCGCACTGGTACTGGCCTTCTGCAGGCCGCCGAAGGTTTCCGGGATGAACGTCTTGAGTTGATCGATCTCGATCGGATCGTAGCGCTTGCCGCCACCGAACAGGGTGCCCAGCCCTTCGAGGGCGGCACTGACCTGGGCGTTCGGGTCGCCGCTCTTCTGCGCGGCCTCCATCTTCTTCGCGCTGTCCTCCATTGCCTTGCCGAACGATTCGACCTTGCCCAGGGGACTGTTCGGGTCCGCCTGCGCGGTCGTCGCAGGTGACCGACCGAGCCCGGCGATCCCGCCGCCTGCGTAGGCGCCGATGCCGGTGATCGTCGCGGTGATGAGGCCGAGTACGAACATCACGACCAGGCAGGAGATCGTCACAACCGCTGTGTACGCGACGGCCTTGTCGTCGGGCGACTTCATGAGCTGGCGCAGACCGAGATACATGAGGTAGATGCCGTACAGCCCGCCGAGAACTCCGAGTATTGCCAGCGCGGGAATGATGTCCGAGGATTCCGGCAATCCAGACGGGCGTGATCGAGTAGATCGCGACCTTGAACGCCTGAGGTTTGTTCTTTTCCGCGTTGAACGTCGGTGCGAGCGCGTTGATGATCTCGGCCAGCACGTACACCAACACGACCGCCATGACCACGGCCAGCACGGCGCCGACGAACCCCCACACGATTGGGGTGCGGTACGTGCCGACGAATGGAATGCTGTAACCGACGAACACTTGACCGATGAAGCCCGCGACCGCGCTGACCCCGGCCAGCGGAATCACGTAGCCCGTGACCATCGAGTTCTGCGGCGTGGTCTCCGCCGCAATCACCGGCCACTCCGACTTCGGTGTCAGCACGATGTTCTTTGCGCGTTGCACGAGATCCATGAAGGCCTCCAAGGCTGGGTGCGAATACTACTGCTTTATGAGGGGTGCCGCCATCGGAGCGCCGCCCGAGACCAACTTGACTGGATGTCTGTCCATGGTCAGGATGAGGCCGGCTTCAACATGCCGGCGCCCTTCCTGAAATCGGGAACATCCTTCGGCCCCTACGTCGTCGGCGAGCGCATCGGCGCCGGCGGCATGGGCGAGGTGTATCAGGCGCGGGACACCCGGCTCGGCCGCGACGTCGCAATGAAAGTGCTCCCCGAGGCGTTCGCATTCGACGACGAGCGGCGCAGCCGCTTTCAACGCGAGGCGCGGGTGCTGGCGTCGCTCAACCATCCACACATCGCCGCGATCCACGGGCTGGAGGAAGCACACGGGCATCTCGCGCTCGTCCTCGAACTGGTCGAAGGACCGACGCTGGCCGACCGCCTGGATCGAGGGCCAATCGCTCATGCCGAAGCCATCGCGATCGCGGCACAGATCGGAGCCGCGCTGGATGCCGCGCACGAGAAAGGCATCATCCATCGCGACTTGAAACCGGCCAACATCAAGCTCGCTCCTGGCCGGGGGGTGAAGGTTCTCGACTTCGGGTTGGCCAAGGTGTTCAGCGGAAGTGACCCGGGGTCCGATTCTGCACAAATGCCGACGGTGACGTCCGACGGCACGCGCGCGGGCGTGATTCTCGGAACGGCCGCCTACATGAGCCCCGAGCAGGCGCGCGGCCATCCGGTCGACAAGCGCACGGACATCTGGGCGTTCGGCTGTGTGGTCTACGAAATGCTGACCAGCCGGCTGGCGTTTCCCGGCGGGACCATATCGGACACAATCGTCTCGATCCTCGACCGGGAGCCGGACTGGCAGGCGCTGCCGGAGGCGACGCCGCCGCGCGTCCGGCGGCTGCTGCGTCACTGTCTCGAGAAGGATCCCGGGCGCCGGCTGAGGGACATCGGCGACGCAAACCTCGAACTTGGCTCGATGCCCGGCGAGGACGAGCGCGCGACGCCGGTCGAACCGGTCCGTCCGTCGATGAAGCCCTGGGTCCTCGCAGTGGGTGCGCTCGCCCTGATGGCACTCACCGCGGCCATCACCAGCCTCGCGATCAGTCGTCGAGACGCGCCGGTCTCAACACCGGGCGGGGTGGTGCGATTCTCGATTCCGCCGCCGCCGGGGAACAGATTCGGTGGGAATCTCCCTGACGTCGAAACGAACTATCTCGCGCTCTCGCCGGACGGCACCCGGCTGGCGTTCGTCGCGACCGATCAGAAAGGCACGAGCCGCGTGTGGCTGCGGCCGCTCGCAGCGCTGGCGGCGGCCCCGGTGGCCGGCACCGAGGGAACGATCTCGGTGTTCTGGTCGCCCGACGGCCGGTCGCTGGGATTCTTCGCGGACGACCAATTGAAGCGGCTCGACCTGCCGGACGGCAGGCCCGTGAGTCTCACCAAGGTTCCAGCCGGAGCTGGACTCGCAGGCGCCTGGGCCCCAAGCGGACGCATCTTCTTCGCGTCACTTCAGGGCCGGGAGATTTCAGAGATCTCGACGGCGGGCGGAACCTCAACGAAGGCGGCGACGGCAGATGCCGACGAGCTCCGAGTCTACTGGCCCTCATTCCTGCCTGACGACCGGTTCATGTACCTCGCGTTCCGGCCGGACGGTACCGGCGCGCTGAAGCTGGCCGAGCAAGGGCGTGCTCCACGAGTCCTGATGCCCGTCAACTCGAACGCCGTGTGGGTCGCTCCCGGATATCTCCTGTTCGGCCGCGAAGGCTCACTGCTCGCCCAGCGATTCGACGTGTCGCAGGGAAGATCTGTCGGCGAGACGCACGCCATTACCGACACGTTGAGCTACGCCTACATGCCGCCCCGAGCCCTGTTCTCGGCGTCACCGAGTGGGACCGTGGTCTACCAGTCCCACCGCGACACGTCGCGCCTGGTCCTGATCGATCGGACCGGGCAGGAAGTCAGCACAATCGGCAATCAGCCTTGGTACTACTCTCTGCGAGCATCACCGGACGGAAAGCAGGTCGTGACGGCTGCCGTCGATTCCCGGTTCGGCACGAACGAGCTCTGGAAAGTTGATCTCGCGCGCGGGGGCGAAACCCGCCTGACGTCCGACCCCTTGCCCGAGCTGCCAGGCCCGTGGGGACCCGGACAACGAAGCATCGTGCTCTCGGTTGCGCGCGGTGGGGCGCCACGGCTGTTTCAGCGAGATCTCGTGACGGGCGCGGAGCGCCAGCTCCTGCCGAACAGCGGCTTCCAGCTGGGCGGGGACTTCACCGCCGACGGCAAGCAGCTGGTCTTCGCGGAACGGGGTGAGCGCGGCGCCTGGGCGCTCATGACGACGACGCTTGACGCGAAGCCTGTCGTCACACCGCTGCAGTCCTCACCTTTTTCCCAGCTCGAACCACGTCTCTCGCGGGACGGGCGGGCTATCGCGTTCGTGGCCACCGACTCCGGTCGCGCCGAGATTTACGTCGCGTCGTTCCCTCCCACGGCCGCCAAGATCCTCATCTCGACAGGCGGCGGGCGGTCGCCCCGGTGGAGCCTCGACGGCCGGGAGCTCTTCTACCTTTCGGGCGATGGACGCCTGATGGTCGCGCAGATCCGGACCTCGCCGGCGCTCGACGTCGGCAGGCCAACTGCGCTCTTTTCTGTGCCGCGGCCGTGGTTCGACTTCGACGTCACGTCCACCGCCGGCCAGTTCATCGCTATCGTCCCTCAGGTCCTGGCGCGGGAACAGCCGGTGACGGTCGTGTTGAACTGGCACGAAGAAATCCGAAAATAAGCCGGCCGAGCGGCGCGTGACCGGGTTCAGAAGTACGTTCAGACAAGGACAGGGAAGTACGGTGGAGAAGGACCTCGAAGTAGCGGGTGGAGAAAGACAATGAAGTACGGCGGAGAAAAGCGCCCCAGTACGCGATCAAGATCGCGCCCAAGGCGCATAGGGACACGAAGAATACGGCCTGCGTCAGGGGCCGTACTTCGGCGTCAGTTCCAGCACTTCTGCGTCAGTTCCGTACTTCAGCGAAAGCGCCGTACTTCAGCCACGGCGGTGAACCGTCAGGCCGGTTACTTGCCGCCCTTTTTCCCTTTGCCGAGCGTCCGGTAATACTCGTTAATGATTGATTCCCACAGCTTCGGCACGTCTTCGGATCCCGAGATGTAGAGCTGCTCGTTCGCCGTATCCGCCCGCTTGCGGAGGTCGTATTCGAGCTTCTTCATCTTGTCGAGGGCCGTCCCCAGGAGCTGCTGCATCCCGAGCGGATCGGCCGCCAGCTTGTCGCTGTCGAGCGCGCGGAGCGCCTTGACCACGTCGTCGACCGACGTGAGGTCCTTGCCGGTCAGGCCGGCCGACTGCGCTGCCCGGCGGAATTCGCCGGCACCGTTCGCGAGCTCGCGCGCGGTGTTGCGCCACTGACGGATCTCGCCGCTGCTGAGCCCCGGCCGCGCGTCGCCGCTCGTCGCGCTGCCCGGTGACGCCGGCGTCCCGGTCAGCGTGCCCTGCGCCTGTCCGCCGCCCTGGCCGCGCGTGACGTTGTCATTCGGCTGCCCTGGCTGACCAGCCTGGCCAAGTCGCTGCTGTCCCTGCTGACCCTGGCCGCCACCCTGTCCGCCCTGCCCTTGGCCCTGTCCCTGCCCTTGGCCCTGTCCCTGCCCTTGGCCCTGTCCCTGACCTTGGCCCTGTCCCTGACCTTGGCCTTGACCCTGGCCTTGGCCTTGTCCCTGACCTTGGCCTTGGCCTTGGCCCTGACCCTGACCTTGGCCCTGTCCCTGACCCTGGCCCTGACCCTGGCCCTGGCCCTGACCCTGGCCCTGACCCTGGCCCTGGCCCTGACCTTGCTGACCTTGGCCTTGTCCCTGCTGGCCCTGCTGGCCGAGCTGCTGGCTCATCTGGTCGTTCAAGGTCTGCATGCCGCGCGTGACATCGCGCGCCTGATTGACCGCGCGGTTCATGCCCTGGCCCTGCTGAGCCTGCTGGGCGGCGCCAGAGGCTTCGCCGATCTTCTGGCGCACGGCGTCGAGGTTCGACCCGATCTCGGATTCGATCGGCTTCGAGTACTCCGAACCGCTCGACATCGCGCTCTTCGAATACTCGATCTTCTCCTTGATCATCTGGTCGCGAATCGTGCCCGCGGCCTCCTGCAGCTTCCGCGCGGTATCGCGCTGGTTGCCCGAGAGTGACTGACGCGCCGCGTTCTGCAGCTGCTGCTCGAGATCGGCGACCTTGCCCTTCATCTCGTCCTTGCCTTGCGCGATCTGCTTCATGCGGTCGTCGCGCTGGCTGCCGGCCTGGTCGAGGCCCTGCACCTGCGACGCGAGGTCACGCTGCTGTTTGACGAGCTCGCCGGCCTGACGCTCGAGATCCTTCACCGACTGTCCGGCGCTCGCCGACTGGCTCTGCTGGAGCAGCCGCTGCGCTTCCTGCAGGCTCTGGAGCGCCTGCTGCGTCTGCGCGCCGCCGGCCTGGCTCGTGGCCGCCGCCTGCCGCGCCGCATCGGCGGCCTGTCTCAGCCGCTGCTCGGCATCCGCCAGGTCCTGACGCTGCTGGCCCTGCCGCTCCTGCTCACGGCGGAGCTGCTCGAGCTGACGAGCGGCCTGTTCCATCTCGTCTGCCAGCGAGCGCATGCCTGAGCCGCTGCCGCCCGACTGCTGCTGACCGCGCGCGTTGCGCTGGCGGTCCTGCTGCGCGAGCAGACGCTTGGAGAGCTCGCGAAGCCGCTCGGCCATCTCGTCGACCTGCTGGTCGGTCGATTGCTGCTGCGCGCGCTGCTGCGTCTCGTACTGGTTCGCCATCCGGTCGAGCTGCAGCTGGAAGATGTCGGCCAATTCCTCGGCCATCTGTCCGCCGCCGCCACCGCCGCCACCACCTCCGCCGCCCCCCTGCCGGACCTCCAGCTCGTAGAGCTGTTCGGCCTCCTGCAGGAACTTCAACGCCCGCTGCTCGGGGGCGCGGGCCTCTTTCGTCTTCTGCCCCTTCAACAGATCTTCGGCCGCCTTCATTTCGGTCGACGCCTTCGGCAGAAGGTCCGCGATCTTGCGGATGTTCTCGTCGGCGCCGCCGAGCCGCTCGCGCAGCTGCTGGACGAGGCCGTCAACCTCTTCGCGGAGCTTGGACTGCGCCAGGCCGATGAACACCGTGTCTTCCTTGAACTTCTCGGGTGTCGTCTTCGGCCGATCGCGCTCGACGTTGAACGTGGCCGAAATGATCTGCTTCTGCCGTTCGGAGAGCGCGCCGGGCTCGTTGCCGCGCCCGCCGCCACCACCACCACCACCGCCCTGTTGCGACGGCGCCTGACGGAAATTCTGGTTGAACGGCCGGACCTGCACGAAGTAAATGTCGCTCGTCGTCGTCTTCGGCCCTTTGACCGTGTCGTTGTCCTGCGCCTTGGCGTAGTACGAGACGAAGTCGCCCGGCTTCACGCCGAGCTCTTCCATGTAGAGCGTGTGGCCGGCGCTGACCTCGGTCAGCGCTTTCGCGCCTTTGCCGAAGAGCCCGACCGTCTTCTCCTCGCCGCCGTTCACCGAGTAGACGAGCTCGACCTTCCCCACGCCGAAGTCGTCGTCTGCCTTCACCTGCATGAAGACTTCCTCGACCGGGCTGGCCGACGTGTCGCGGCGCGGCTTTTCGAACGTCACGGACGGCGCGCGATCTTCAATGACGTCGATCGTGTACTTGGGCGATCCGGCGACGCGCTCGCCGCGCGCGCCGTCGAGCTCGACGTGGTAGTACCCGTCGGCGGCGACCTTGAAGCTGCCGGTGAGCGTCCCGTCGGTCTGCGCGCCGAGCTCGGACGTGGCGCCCGGGTCCAGCTTGAGGCGGCCGCCCGGCGTCGGAATCGTGGACGTCACCCTGACGCGGATCTCGGTGCCACTGATCGCCGCGACGTCGCCGCCCTCTTCGACCTTCTGCGGCGGCAGACCCGTGTACGCCGGGAAGACGTACTCGAGCTCGAGCTTGGAGACCGCCGGCAGCTCGACGACCTTCATGGCGTACGTCGGTGATTTCACGCCATCGGCTTCGACGTAGTACTCGATCGCCTTCTTGACGTCGAAGAGCATCCCTTCGAACGTCATGGCGTCGCCGGCCGCCACGAGCGGCATCCGCTCGAACTTCGCGTCGCCTTCGGCCTTGACCATCAGCGCCACTTCGCTCGATCGGAACCCAGCTGAGCTTCGCCGAGACCGACTGGTCGGACCCCTTCGGAATCGTCACGTCGCCCGGCTTGACGGCAATGGCGTAGGGACTGGCGGCCTCGGGACTCTTCGCGAGCACGAGCAGCGCCGACGCGCCCTGGCGCAGGAACTCGGGACCGACGACGAGGAGAAGCGCGGTAAGACCCGCCAGGGACGCGAGGGCGAGGGCGTGCCGCTGTAAACCACGGCGGCCGACCGACTTGCCGCCGCCGATCGTCCGGGCGCGCTCCACCGCCTGCGAGACCAGCTTCTCGACGATGACCGGCGGCACGTCGACGCTGATGGCCTTCGGGGGAGACCGCGCCGAGATCGACCGCGCTCAGAATCGCGGCTTGCAGGGACGGCTCATGTTCCTCGACGTAGAGGGCCACCTGCAGGTCCGTCACGCGGCGGCGAAGGGGGACCAGCAGCCATCCGACGAGCAGGAGGGCGAAGACCGACAGCGTCACGATGCGAAGCGCGAGGATCGATCCTGGACTGAACTTGTACGTCTGGAGACCCAGGGACGCCAGAACGAGAGCGAGCAGGCTGCCGGCGACGAAAATCACGCCGCCGCGGAGCAGCAGCTTCATCCGCCAGCGCTTGCGGACCTGCCGGATGACGTTGACCAGCTCTTGCCGCTCCGTGCCGCTGCCGAGCGTTTCCGCCATGAGGGATCTCCGTTATTAGTCGAGGGCTTTGCCCCTCGGCCCGCTTATCGTCCGCTTTCTCTAGAGCTTAACATCCGTTGAGACGCCGTCGGACCGGTCCGGGCCGGGTCTTTCGTCCCAGAAAAAAGCGCTCTACCGACCCGCCGTCTGCAGCAACCCAGCCCCGAACCGCCGCGACAGCCGGTTGGCCAGCACCGCCTCGGCCAGGAGCGCCAGTACGCCGCCGACGAGGAGCAACCACCAGAACGACTGCTTTTTCTCCATGTCCGCGGCCGTGAGCTCGGGTTTTTCCAATGTCTGGCCGGCCGGCGTCACGGCGGCCGCCCGGCCTGTCGCGTTGCCGAGAAAATCGGTCGGTGACAGCGCCGAGAGGTCCGACTCGGCCGGGTCGAGGTTGACCGCAACTTCATACGGACGGCGCTCGCCGGTGCCCTGCATCCGGACGGAGTAGAAGCCCTGCTCCGCGAGCTCGATCGACGGCGGACCGCCCTCCCCCATCGTGGTCTGCGTGCCCGACGGCGAGACGACAACGGCACTGGCCTTGCGGCTGACATCCCGGATGTCGCCGGCCGACCCTTCGCGGACGATGGCGCCGATTGGCACGGAGATGTCGAGGGTGCGACCGACGGTGTACCAGGCCGACGGCTCTTCGTACTGACCCAGATACTTCAGGATTTCGGGAACGATGACCGGAAACATGACCTGCGTGGGAAAGTTCGTCCACGACGGATCGAGAGTGGACGTGAACGCGATCACCCGTCCGCTGCCTACCCGGCGCTCCACCAGCGCCGCGGCCCCATCGTCGAACCTGGCGAGCACGCGGTCGGTCGCGGCGGGATTCAGCGTGCGGTACTGATAGAAGCGGATGCCGGTGAACGTCCCGTTTCGCGGATCCTTGAAGTCGTCGAACACCGGATGGCTGTAATCGAGAAACCCGAGGGTCCCGCTGGCGCCTTTGGACAATCGCTCGACCGGCGCGCCGGCCGAACCCGGCAGCAGCGCCATGTCGCCGCCGCTCCACGGCGTCCGTTCGGCCAGCACGATGAACAGCCCGCCGCCCTGCTCGACGAATCGCTTCAGGCTTCCGTCCGTCTGCGATCCCAGGGTCGGCACGTCGTTCAGGATGACGACCGACCGGCGCTCGAAATTCGCCGCGGTGACGCGTGAGACCGGCACCGTGTCGACCCTGAACGGCGGCGTCTTCGAAATCGAGAGCGCGGTGTTCAGAAACAGATCGGGCGAGGCGTTCGTGCCATCGCCCTGAATCGACAGCACGGAGATCGGGCGGCTCGGCGAGATGACGAAGTGGAAGTTGTTGTCCTTCGGCAACGCATCCGACCCGGCGCGGATCGTCGCGCGCATGTTCGGCTGCGCCGCGGTGATCTGGGCGAACGTCACGGAGCCGGACGAGTTCGGACCGATCGTCAGGTTCTTGGATTCGACGGGCCGTCCCTCGACCTCGAGCGTGACGGGAACGTTGTTGAAGGGCGCTCCGCCGCGGTTGGTGAGACCCGCGGTGATCGTCACCCGCTCTTCGTTGGAGAACGATGCGCGCTGGAGCGACACCGAAGCGACGGAGAGACCTGACGTGTCCGGTGTCGCGACCGAAACGGGCGTCAATGTCGTGCCTTCGGGCATCGAGATCTCTTCCTGGCGCTCCCAACCCGTCCTCTGGAAGTCGCTGATGAACACGACTTCCTTCCGCGGTAGCGACGAGCGCGTAAGGAAGCTCTGCGCCCAGCGAAGCGCGGGCGCGTATTTGGTCGCTTCCGACGACACGGCCGCGTCGTTGATCGCCGCTTCGAGCCGGCCGCGATCGTTCGTCGCGCGGACAGCTTCCTCCGTGCCGGTGCCGAAGAGAATCAAGCGTCGCCTGGTCTTCCCGGCCGATGCCCTGCACGGCCTTGATGGCCGCTTCCTTCGCCTTGCTCCAGTGATCGCCGTAGCCCATGCTGGCCGACCGATCGAGCAGGATGACGACCTCGCGCGCGCCGCTCGTCGACGAGGCGGCCTGCAGCGGATTCCTCAACAGAAACGGCCTGGCAAACGCCGCGATGAGCAGCGCCATCGCGGCGGTTCGCAGCAGCAGCAGCGGCCAGTTGTGGATCCGCCGGCGCTCGACCGACTGATACGGGATCTTCCGCAGGAACATCAGCGAGGGAAACTCGACGATGTCCTTCCGTTCGCGCTGGATCAGGTGGACGATCACGGGCACGGCGATCGCCGCGAGGCCGACGAAGAAGAGCGGAGCCAGAAACGACATGGTTATCGTACCCGCATCAACCGCTCGCGGTTGCCGAGATAGCTGAAGAGCGCCTCATCGAGCGGCTTGGAGGTGTTGCAGAGCACGTAGTCGATGCGCACTTCCGAGAACTTCGAGGTGAGCGCCTGGATGTGCTCCTGCATCATCTTCCGGTACTGCTCGGCAAAGACCTCCGGAATCACCGGCACTTCCTCGCCGCTCTCCAGGTCCTGGAACCTGGACGCGTTCTTGTACGGAAATTCGATCTCGGCCGGATCCAGGATGTGGAACACGATCAGGTCGTTGCCCATGACGCGGTACGGGCTCAGGGCATCGAGGAGATCGTCGGGGTTTTCGTAGAGATCCGAAATCAACGCGACGATGCTGCGCCGCTTGAAATGCTCGGCGACCTTGCTCACGGTCGGCAGCAGCCGTCCGGGCTTCTCGGCCCGCGCGCGATCCAGCGTGTGCAGCAAGACGTTGAAGTGTTTGGCGGACGACGGCACGTAGGTGGCGACGTCCTCGTCGAACGTGACGATGCCGACGCGATCGCGCTGCCGGTGCGAGAGATACGCCAGGCACGCGGCCAGATACGATCCGTACTCGAGCTTGGAGACGCCCTGGCTCGCGAACCCCATCGACCGGGAGATATCCATCAGCACGGACAGGTTGGCGTTCGTGTCGGCTTCGTATTCCTTGACGTAGTACTTGTCGGTCCGCGCGTAGAGACGCCAGTCCACCCGCCGGATGTCGTCTCCGGGCACGTAGCCGCGATGTTCGGCGAAGTCGATCGACGCGCCGAAGTACGGCGCGCGGTGCAGACCGTTGATGAACCCATCGACGACCGTACGCGCCAGCAGCTCGAGGTCCTTGATACGCGCGAGAACTTTGGGGTCGACGAAGCGGGCGCCGGGGACAGAAGACATTGGGGAATCGGGTAATTGGGTAATTGAGTAATTGAGTAATTGAGTAATTGATAATTGAGAACTTGGCTGATTGAGTAATTGAATTACCCGATTACCAATTACCCAATTACTCAATACCTGTGCTCTTCACATCCCTGATTTCGGCAGCGGCACGGTCTTGATGAGCTCGTCGACCAGAGCGTCGGTCGTGACGCCTTCCGACTCCGCCCGGAAGTTCGTCAACACGCGATGCCGCAGGACGGGATGCGCGAGCGCCTTGATGTCATCGAAACTGACGTGGTACCGGCCGTCGGTGAGCGCGCTCGCCTTGGCGCCGAGAATCAGGTACTGCGCCGCGCGGACGCTGGCGCCGAACGCGACGTACTTCTTGACCATGTCGGGCGCCTGCGGCGACTTCGGCCGGCTCGTCCGGACGAGCGTCAGCGCGTAGCGCATCACCGGCTCGGCCACCGGCACCCGCCGCACCAGCCGCTGGAACGCGACGAGGTCCGCGCCGGAGACGGGTCGCTCGAACTGCGGATCGATGATCGCGGTCGTCGTTCGGACGACGTCGAACTCCTCGTTCTCGGGCGGGTGCTCGATGATGATATGGAACATGAAGCGGTCGAGCTGGGCTTCCGGGAGCGGATACGTGCCCTCGAGCTCGATCGGGTTTTGGGTGGCAAAGACGTAGAACGGCTCCTCGAGTGTGTAGGTCCGCCCCTGGATCGTCACGCGATGCTCCTGCATCGCCTCGAGGAGCGCCGACTGCGTCTTGGGCGGCGTGCGGTTGATTTCGTCCGCCAGCAGGATGTTGCAGAAGATCGGGCCCGGCGAAAACACCATCGCCCGCTTGCCCGACGCGTCCTCCTGAATGATGTCCGTGCCGGTGATGTCCGAGGGCATCAGGTCGGGCGTGAACTGGATCCGGTTGAACTTGAGCTCGAGGACCTGCGCCAGCGTCCGGATGAGCAGCGTCTTCGCGAGGCCGGGGACGCCGACGATCAGGCTGTTGCCGCCGACGAAGAGCGTCAGCAGCACCTGCCCGACGACGTCATCCTGGCCGATGATGAGCTTCTTGAGCTCGGTGACGATCTTCTTCCGGCCCGCATTCATGCGGTCCGCGAGCGCGATGTCCTCCGGCGAATCCATGGTAACGGTCTTTTGGGCGACAGATTCCAAGGGATACCTCTCTTATCGATCGCGCTAATTGGCCATCGAGCTATCGCGCTCTTGGATAGCCCGATCACGCGATAGCCCGATAGCGCGATCTCAATCTGCAATCAGTGCGTGATTCCGTACACGAACAAATTGATTCCGATCTTGTAAGCCTCGTTAGCCACCTGGACCGGCGCGTAACCGGTGTCGGACCATTCCCAGAATTCCGACATGTCCGTGTTGTACGCGGCGATGACGAACATCCGCTTGCTCGGATCGTTGTCCTCGTACATCCCCCGGAACATCGGACGGCCGGCATCGTACGCCTGCGGAATGATGTCGAGCGAGTTGATTTCGAAGAACGAATGGAAGATCGGGTGCGTGGCGTCGAGATCGACCCACTGGCCCTGCGGGAACATCCGGCTGAACTGCAGATCGACGTTGCCCCAGTCGCGGTTGCGGAAGTCGTCGAGGATCAGGAAGCCGCCCTTCAAGAGATAGTTCCGAAGGTTGTTCACCTCGTCGTCGCCCATGTTCCAGAATCCGGGCTCGGCCATGTAGGCGACCGGGAACTTGAACAGGTCGGGGTCGCTCAGGCTCATGATGCTGCTCTCGGTGACGTGCATCGGCACCGATGAGACTTCCTTGAAGATCTTCAGGAAGTGCTCCTCGCCGCGGGGCCAATCGTGCGCCCACGGGGCCCCACGCCCGCCGTACCAGGGATAGCTGAGCCGCACGAAGACGAACTTGCCGTCGTACCGCACGTTGCCGCTGTACGACTGCCGATAGCCGCGTTGCGCGAGCGGGCTTGCGATGCCGAAGACGGTCACGAGGACCGCCAGCCCGAACCCCATCCGCAGATGACCGAGTGTCATGCCAACCCCCGTGACCGCCGGAACATCCATTCGCCGCCCATCAGCCCGAGCAACAGCATCAGGATGATCGGCATATCCCAGAGCTCTTTCTCTTCGACGACGGTGATGCCTTTCCCGCTGAAGGTGATGGCTTCCACCAGACGGCTCGTCTCGTCGGCGCGGAAGAACCGCCCTTCGGTCTCTTCGGCGATGCGCCGGAGCAGAGGCGCGCGCATCGCGGCGTCGAAATACTCGGCGTCGCTCGGCGCAACCTTGAGGTTGACCGAGCCGCGCCCGACGTCGCGGCCGTCCTTGCCCGTGCCGCCGACGGTCACCTTGTAGAGCCCGTCTTCGGTCGGTGTGAACCGCGCGCGGTACTCGCCGTCGTGCTCGACGGTCCACTCCATCGGCACGGCTTCGACCTTGCCGGATGGCGACGTGACGCTGGCGGTAATCCGCCCGTCGTTGATCCCCTTGTATTCCGGATCCGAGATCTCGCCGGTGATCGTCACGGGCTCGCCGCGCTGCACCCGATCGGGCGCCACCGACGCCATGACGCGATCGGGAACGCCGTCCACGACCCATCGCACCAGGCGCTGCCAGAACGTATGGTGCGTCTGGTCCTTCAGATCCATCTTCGCGTGCATCCGCCACAGCCAGCTGTCCTGGACAGGCAGCACCAGCGACTTGCCGCGGCCGTACCGCTGGAACGCGAGGACGATCTGCTGGCGGCCGCGCTCGTTGACGCCGACGAGGAGCGGCGTGGCACCGGGCTTGAGCTCGGTAATCGGATTGAGCGACGTCAGCGGCGGAAGGTCGCGCCATTTCGCCGGCGCGTCCTCGGCCTTGTCGGTGATCTGCGTCGCGGGATGATGGGCCGCACTCTGAGGCACGCGGACCACGAGCTCGGCCGGCGGGTACTGTGGTCCCCTCGATCCCGGATCGAGCACGACCGGCAGCGCGTCCGAGAGCGGCGTGCCCGCCCAGCCGCCTTCCGAGAACGACCGGCCGCCGCCGAGCACGAGCAGGCTGCCGCCGCGAACGTCCACGAAGTCTTCGAGCATCCGCTGCTGGTCGGGCGTGAACGCCGCGGCCTCGATGCTGCCGATGATGATGCCGCGGTAGCCGAACAGCTCTTCGCGCGTCGCCGGGAACCCGTTGATCAGTTCCTCTCCGCTTTCCACGCCGAGGCGGAGGAACTTGTCGGGCACGCTGACCGTGGCCTCAGCCGTGCGCTGCAGCAGCACGACCTGCAGGTTGTCGTCTTTGTCGGTGGCCCGACGAATGAACGTCGCTTCGGGCCGCGGCTCGCCTTCGACATACAGGATCTTCTCGCGGCGGTTGTAGACGTCGATGAGCGCGTCCCGCTGATTGTTCTGCGAGACTTCTTCCTGGCCCTGCACCGGAATCCGGAACCGGATCGTCCGCGGACCGACGTCGGTCACCTTGAACCTGACGTGCACCGTCTCCGCTTCGCCGTCGCGCGGCAGCGTGATGTCCTGCGTGCCGACCATGCGGCCGTCATCTTCGACGATGATCGGGACCCTCGTGCCGGCGTACCCGTTTTGCGTGACGACGACGTCGATGACGAGCGACGAGCCTTTGAGGGCGCGGCGCGGGGTCTCGACGCGAGTCACCTGCACGTCACGCGTCAGCCGCTCGCGGCCGATGCCAACGCTGAACACCGGCATCGCCTGCGACTTCAACCCGGCAATCGACTCGTCGAGCGTGGTCTCCGAGTTGTCCGCGCCATCGCTCGCGAGGACCAGCCCCGCGACCGGCAGACCGCTCAGCTCGTCGCGGGCGCGATCGAGCGCTTCGCCCATGCGCGTGCCGGTGCCTTCGAACTTGAGGTCGCCGGTGGCCTGGAGCCGCTCGGCCGACGACGAAAATCGAAACACGCGGAGCTGAAACCGTTTGCCGAGCTCCGTGAGGAGCGGCGCGTCGGGCCGTCCGAGCTGTTCGTGAATGAAACCGCTGCGCGGGCCGTTGTTGTGATCGGCCACCTGCATGCTCCGGGAATCGTCGAGCAGGACGCCGACGAAATTCTCCTGCGGCACCGCGACCTTGAGCTTGAGCATCGGCTGCATCAGCGCAAAGAGCAGGAGCGCGACGAGGGCGACGCGAAAGCCGAGGAGCACGGCGCGATCCCGCCCGCGCACGGCGGCGAGCCGCCGGTACGTCCAGAGGACGTACGCCGCGCCGGCGGCGGCGGCGAGCGCCACCATCGACATCGACCGTGTCGCGCCGAAGGCGAAGTCGCCCTGTTCAAAAACCAGGCGCTGGTACTTGAACAGGAACTCGAAGATGGCTGAGAGCATGAACGCGCGATTCTAACCCAAGGGTTGATCCCGCATCGAGCTATCGGGTAATCGAGCCATCGGGCTATTTGTCTTATTTGACACTGGATCGGCCTGGGAGTTAGCCACCGATCTCAAATAGCTCGATAGCTCGATACCTCTTCACTCGATAGAACGATTCTATTTCAGTGTCTCCCTCGCATACGCCAGGATGCGGTCGGGACTCGCCCCCAGTCCGCCTTGCGCCAGTTCGGGCCGGCCGCCGCCCCGGCCGCCGAGCGACCCGGCGGCCTGTTTCATCCACTCGGCCGCGTCGAGATCGACGTCGGCCGACCGCGCGATGACCACAGGGGCCGGCGTCCCATCCCCGACCAGCAGGGCAATCGTCCCGGATTCGCGCACGATCGCGCTCGCCAGTGTCTTCAGCGCGGCCGCGTCCCACCCGGGCTCGTGCCTTAAGACGCCGCGCCGTCCCGCTATGTCTTGCGCGGCGGCGCGCAAACCGGCCGCGCGTCCTTCCGCGACCTCGTCCTGGAGCCGCCGCATCGTGCGGCCCAGCTCTTTCATCTCCGCTTGCAAACGCTCGACCGTCGGGCCGACCTCGGCAGGCGCAACCGACAACGCGCGGCTGGCGGCCATCATCGCATCCCGCAACTGTCCATAAGCGCGCAAGGCGCGGCCGCCGCAGACAAATGTCACGCGGGACGCGCCCTTGAAGCGCTCCCACGCGGCCACGGCGATGATGCCGATCATCCCGGTCGCCGGGACGTGTGTTCCGCCGCAGGCCGACAAATCGAAGTCCTGGACCTCGACGAGCCGGAGCGGACCCGATCGGACGGGCTCCTTGCGCAGCGGCAGCCGGCTGGCCTCCTCCTCCGTCGCGAATCGCACCGTGACCGTCCGGTTCTCCCACACCACGCGATTGGCCTCGGCCTCCGCGCGGGCGATTTCGGCCGGCGTCACCTCGCGCGCGAGATCGATCGTGGCGGTCTCGGCGCCCAGATGGAAACTCACGGTGCGAACGCCGTGCAGTCGATCGAACGCGGCCGAAAGGACGTGCTGACCGGTGTGCTGCTGCATGTGATCGATCCGGCGAGGCCAGTCGATCGTTCCGTGCACGCGATCCCCGGCCGCGAGAGGCGCGTCCACGACGTGCCGAATCTGGCCGGCATCGTCGTCGATCACGTCCACGACCCGGCGCGTGCCGAGCGAGCCGGTATCGAACGGCTGGCCGCCGGACGTCGGGTAGAACGCCGTCTCGTCGAGCACGACGATCGCACGGCCGCCGTCGACGTCGCTCGAGACGACGGTGGCGTCGAACTCACGCTGTAGCGAGTCGGTGTAATAGAGGCGACGCGTCGTCATGGGGTCAGGTCTTGTATGGCCACATTTCTCGCCAGGGACCAAGCTGTCATACAAGGTTGTTCATTCGCGGAAATGTGGCAATACAAGACCTGACCCCTAAGCTTCTGTCCTGGCCGGCAGCTCGAAGTAGAACAACGCGCCGCCTCCGTCCACGCGCGTGTAGCCGATCGCGCCGCCCGAGTGCCGGATGATCCCGTAGCTCACCGACAGCCCGAGGCCGGTGCCTTCTCCGATCGGCTTGGTCGTGAAGAACGGCTGAAAGAGTTTGGATTCGTGTTCGGGGGGGACACCCGGGCCGGAGTCTTCGACCTCCAGACGAATGCCTGCGGGCACGTCCCGCGTCCTGATCGCAATCCGGCGATCGGCCGACCCGTACGATCCGATGGCCTGCTCGGCGTTGATGACGAAGTTGAGCACCACCTGTTGCAACTCGGTGAAGACGGCCGTGACCGGGTTCCCGGCCTTGTCCTCGACGGTGAGCGTGATGTTCTGTTCGTGCAGGCGTCGCCGGCGCAGCTCGACGACCGAGTCGATCACGTCCGACAGCTGCACGGTCGTCGGTGTCGATCCCTGCTGGCGGGAGAACCGTGAGAGGTTGCGGATGATGGCACTCGCGCGGACGCTCTCTTTTTGAATCAGGGCGAGATCGGCTCGGACGTCCGGCTTCAGTTCCTGATCGCGCTGCAGCACCTCCGAAAAACCGGAGATGGCCTGGAGGGGGTTGTTGAGCTCATGCGCGATGCCGGAGAGCAGCACGCCGATCGCGGCCAGCCGCTCCTGCCGGATGATCTGCTGCTGCAGCAGCTCGACTTCCTCCCGCATCCGGCGCTCTTCTTCGACTTGCCGTGCGATGGCTTCGCGGGCGCCGCGGAGCTTGTCCACCATGTCGCTGAACGCGTCCCGGAGGTGCTCGAGCTCGCGCGACGGCATGGCCGTGCGCGGAGGCGTGCGCAGATCACCCGCGCCGACACGATCGGCGCTTTGCTCGAGGTGCAGGAGCGAGGGCAGCCAGCGCCTCACGAAGATGGCCTCGAGCGCCAGGAGGATCAGCGTCGCGATGCCGGAGATGAGCAGGATGCGGCGGTAGATCGGCCCCGCGCGGACCCACGCGATTTCAGTCGGGATGCCGACGGTCACCGTCCAGGGCCGGCCCGCGATCGCGGCACTCGCATTGGCGAGCTCCTCGACCGCGTCGCCGACTTTGCGGCTGTACTTCGCCACGACGACCCGATCGTTGTCCGCGACAGTCACGACGCTGCCTTCGGGCAGCGGAATCGCGCGGAGGAACTCTTCGAATCTCGGTCCGGCGGACAGGTCGCTCTGATCGATGTGCGCGGCCACCGCCGACGCGATCCGCTGCGCTTCACTCGAGAGCTGAACGAGCTGATCGTTGTAGGCTGCGCCGGCCGCCCATGTCATGACGGCCCCGACCGGGATCAACAGGACGAGGGTGGCGATCGCGAACTGCTCTCTGAGTGGGCGCGCCACGGGAAAAGACCGCTATTGTCGGTCCTCAGCGGGCGGGAGACAACAACGGATCGGGCACGCCGGCTTCGTCGAAGCCGCGCGCGCGAAGCTGACAGCTGTCGCAGCGGCGGCACGGCGCGCCCTCGGGCGACGGGTCGTAGCAGCTGTGCGTGAGCGCGTAGTCGACGCCGAGCTCGAGTCCGAGCCGGATGATGCCCGCCTTGGTCAGCTGCTGCAGCGGCGCCCACACGCGTGTCGGACGGCCTTCGACGCCGGCGCGCGTCGCGAGCGATGCCAGATAGTCGAACGCGGTGATGAATTCCGGCCGGCAGTCGGGATAGCCGGAGTAATCGAGCGCGTTCACCCCGATCACGATCCGTTCCGCGCCGAGGACCTCGGCCCAGGCGAGCGCGAGCGAGAGAAAAACCGTGTTGCGGGCGGGAACGTAGGTGGAGGGAATCGACGGACCTCGAGACGTGGGGATCTGGGGACGTGGTGATGGAAGAGCTGGCTCGACGAGCTCGCGGTTCTTGGGTATCTCGCCCTCGCCGACCAGCGACGAGCCGCCGAAGGCGCGGAGATCGACGTCGAGCTCGGCGTGTTGGCGGACGCCGAGCGCAAGCGCGACGCGGCGGGCCGCTTCGATTTCCTGCTGGTGCACCTGGCCGTACCGGATCGTCAGCGCGTACAGCGCCCAGCCTTCCCGGCGCGCGTAGGCCGCGGCGGTTGTCGAGTCGAGACCGCCGGAGAGCAGGACGATCGCGCGCGACTCCGGCGCCATCAGACGCCCCGCGTCTCAGGTGTCCAGATGTACTTGTGCGCCTGGATCTGCATGCGAACGGGCAGCCGCGCCTCGAGGATCCACTGCACGAGCCGGGCCGGATCGAGCTCGCCGTGCACCGGCGAGAACAGCACGGCGGCCGCCCGTTCGGAGAGCCGGTGCCTGGCGGTGACGTCGGCCGCGTAGTCGAAGTCTTCGCGGTCGGCGATCACGAACTTCACTTCGTCGTGCGGCGAGAGCTGCTCGAGGTTGGGCCAGTGCATGTGCGCGGCCTCGCCGCTCCCGGGACATTTGACGTCCACGATGGCGATGACCGGCTCTGGAACATCATCGAGCGGAATGTGGCCGCCGGTCTCGAGCAGGACTTCGTATCCGCGCTCGAGCAGCCGCTCCATGAGCGGATAGACCTCCTTCTGGAGCAGCGGTTCCCCGCCCGTGATCTCGACGAGCTTCGTCTCGTGCCGATCGACCTCCGTGAGCACGTCGTCGATCGACATCTTCCGGCCGCCGGTAAACGCGTACGGCGTATCGCACCACCGGCACCGGAGATCGCAAGCGGTCAGGCGGACGAACACGCACGGACGGCCGACGTGCGTCGATTCACCCTGGACCGAGAGGTAGATCTCGCTGACGGTGAGCACTAACGACAAGCGTACGACAGGTGACTGACGCATGTCGGTTCGATGGGGCCTGGAAGGCGCGGGTCGGTACGACGGGTACGGCGGGTCCGAGGAACGTTCTGGCGCTGGCCATCTTTGTTAAAGATGACAAGATTCAGGTTCATGGGACCCGACGTACCGGACGTACCTGATGTACCCGACGTACCGACGGAGATCTTGATTGGGACGTCTGGCTGGAACTACGCAACCGGCCGCGGCACGTGGAACGGCGTGTTCTATCCAAGCCGTCGGCCGCGCGGCTTCGACGAGTTGGCCTACTACGCGGAGCACTTCGACACGGTCGAGGTGAACTCGACGTTCTACCGGATGCCCGAGCCGGCGATGAGCGAGGCCTGGGTGCGGCGGACGCCGCCTGGCTTCCAGTTCGCGATCAAGCTGTTTCAGAAGTTCACGCACCCGGACATGTATCTGGCCAGGGACGGCGTCAGCGACTGGGATCTGTCCCGAGCCGACGTCGATCTGTTTCGACGCGGGATCGATCCGCTTGCGGATGGCGGACGGCTTGCGGCCGTGCTGCTGCAGTTCCCGCCGAGCTTCCACGCCGACGTCGAGACGCGGGACTACCTGGACTGGCTGCTGGAGGCGTTCGAAGGCTACCCGCTCGCAGTCGAGCTCCGTCACCGGAGCTGGAGTGACGACGGCGCGGAGACGGCGGCGCGACTCGACGCGCACGCGGCCTCCCTCGTCTTGATCGACGAGCCCAAGTTCTCGAGCTCGATCCGGCAGCCTCCGGCCGGAGCGCCGGCGGTTTCCGGCCGTTCACGCCTCACGTATGTCCGGCTGCACGGACGGAACGCCGGGCAATGGTGGGAGCACGACGCCTCGGAAGATCGATACGACTACCTCTACTCGACGGCGGAGCTCAGGCCGTTTGCCGAAACCGCGCGCGCGGCCGCGAAGTCGAGCCGGCGCGTGCTCCTGTATTTGAACAACCACTTCTCGGCGAAGTCGGTCGCCAACGCGGTGATCCTGAAGCACGAGCTCGATCAGCCGATCACGGGTGAATATCCGCCGGAGATGATCGCGCGGTTCCCGGAGCTGGCGGGCGTGGTCCGGACGACCGACCTGCCGTCCGATCTGCTGTCCGGCTCACCCGAGTGACCCCGACGCGGGGACAGAGGGTGCTCACGACGCACGCCGCGCATCGCGGGTAGACCGGGCGACAGACGTTCTGGCCCCACGTCACCAGAAACAGGTTGACGCGCGGCCACCATCGCCGCGGAAGCAGCTTGTAGAGCGCCTGCTCCGTGTCGTCGGGCGTCCGGGTCTTCACCCACCCCAGCCGGTTCGAGATGCGATGGACGTGCGTGTCGACGCAGATGTTGTCGCGGCTGCCGTGCGAGAGGATCAGGACCAGGTTCGCGGTCTTCCGTCCGACGCCTGGCAGCGTCAGCAGATCCTCCATGCGATCGGGCACGCGGCCGCCGAACCGGGTGATCAGCTGGCGGCAGGTCTCCTTCACGTGCCGCGCCTTGTTGCGATAGAAGCTGACCGGATAGATCAGCCGCTCGATCCGCCTGGTCGTGAGCTTCGCCATCGTCCGCGGCGTGCGCGCGACGCGGAACAATCGCGCCGAAGCCGCCGCCGTGACGGGATCCTGCGTCTGCGCGGACAACATCGTCGAGATCAGGACCTGGAACGGGTCCTCCCGCGTGTCCTCGCTGATTTTCTCGACGGCGGGTTCTTCCATGCCTCGAATCGCGCGGCCAAGCCGGCGAAGGACAAAGACAGGACCTGCGGTCGGAAAAGACCACTCGCGCAGCTGTCGGTACGACGGGTACGGCGGGTCCCTGGAACCTGATTCCCGTCATCTTTTTTTGTTTCATGAGATTTCTCGCGACCACGAGGTGCCTATCAGTTGCTGTCAAGAACTAAAGAAGTTGGCCAGCGTCAGGCGCGTTCCTTGGACCCGACCGTCGTACCGACAAGTGTTTTCAGTCTCCGTCGTACCGACGCGTGCTTTTCAGTCCCTCGTACCGACACGTCACTTATCAGTTCTCTTAGTGTCCATGACTTCGACAGTAGTTACAGTGATTGCAACGCACCGACGGCTCGATCACGCAGGCGTCGTCGACGTTCACCAGATTGATGTAGACGGCGTGGCTGGCGTGGCCCTGGGGCGGCAGGCGTTCGCTGACGAACGCCTGCGGGCGACCGGCAGCTCTCCTGCCCGGCGTCGCCGTAATCCCCGAGATGCCGCGCGACGGCCTCTCGGACCAGTGCGCGCAGTTCCTGTTCCTCTCATGATCGCCGCTGGTTCGAGCCTTTCGGTCGCTTGGGCGCTTGAAGAGGTTCGGCTTCGTCGATTGTCACACGATCGACGATGCCGATGATGGCCGCGTCGACAGGAGCGGCCCGGCGGCGCAGCGCCTCACCGGCGGCGCGGCCCTCGATGACGATGAGCACCTTCTCGCCGATGCCGGCGCCGACCGAGTCGATCGTCAGGACGGCAGTCCCGCGCGGTTTGTCGTCGAGGGTGAGCGGCTGCACGAGCAGGAGCTTCGCCCCTTCCAGTTTGCCGTGCTTTTTCGTCGCGACCAGCGTGCCGATGACTCGTCCGAGCTGCACGGCAGGTCCACCTTATTCCAGATCCCAGCGGTCCACGATGCCGACGACACACGCATCGGCCGGCGTTTCTGCCGGGAGAAACGGAAAAGACGCCTCTTTGCCGCGCACGAAAAACACGTGCTCGCCGACGCCGGCGCCAATCGCGTCGATGGCGACGACGGCGCGGCCGGCCGGCTGGCGGTCGGGAGTGATCGGCTGCAACACGAGCAGTTTGTGCCCCGTGAGCGCGGCGTCCTTGATGGTCGAGACGACGTCGCCGATGACTCGGGCGAGCTGCATCGGAGTGTCAGGCCGAAGGCCACAGGCCGAAGGCCGAAGGGGACAGGGAAAAGGCCCAAGGCTCAAGGCCCAAGGCCCAAGGGGCGGTAAAGACGGGTTCGGGCACCGAATCGCTTCGACTCTTCACGGATCTTTCACTTCGATCTGATCGATGATGCCGACGATCGCGGCGTCGACCGGGACAGTCTTTCATGCCTGACGCCATCCGCGCGGAGCTGCCGCTCACGATCAGGACCGTCTCGCCGAATCCGGCATCGACCGTGTCCACCGCGACCAGATAGTTGCCTTCGGTCTTCCCGGATGGATCGATCGGCCGAACGACGAGCAGCTTGGTGCTGACGAGCCGCTCGTCCTTCCTGGTTGCGACGACCGTGCCGACCACTCTGGCGAGGATCATGAGAAGGTGGAACGCTGATTTGGGCTTCGAGTCAGATGCCGGGAGTTTCCCAGGGCCCAGGGCCTTTTGCCCAGGGCCTGTGGCCTTCGGCCTATGGCCTGACGCCTATCCCTTCGTCGCCTTACCAATCGGCAGCACGTCTTCGAGATTCGCGTGCGGGCGCGGGATGACGTGCACCGAGACGAGCTCGCCGACGCGGCGCGCGGCGGCGGCGCCGGCATCGGTCGCGGCCTTGACCGCGGCCACATCGCCTCGCACGATCGCCGTCACATACCCCGCACCGATTTTTTCCCAGCCGACCAGAGTCACTTTGGCGGCCTTGACCATGGCGTCGGCCGCCTCGATCATCGCGACCAGCCCTTTCGTCTCGACCATTCCCAGTGCCTCACCCATTTCAACCTCCAGCTCGTCCGGGGGACTTCGTCCCGCCGGACCCCCTCTCGCGCCCGTGGCGCGCCAGAGACCATGATGCGGCGAGCGACCTTACCGACCGGCGATCGCTTTGACGGCCTCGTCGATGAGCGCCGTAAGCTCGGCGTATGTTAGCCGAATCTCGCCGTCCGGACCTATCGAAAGCCCTGACGCGGACCGGCCGACGTGTCGTGTCCGGCACCAGACGCTCGACGGGCGACGCGGGTGCCTGAATGACCTGACACGACGGATCCACGGTGGCCGGATCGGGATCCGGACAGATCGGCGCCGGAGCCGCGATGCCGTACGTCGATCGGAGATCCTGAAGCCGCATGACTTCTTCGCGCGAGAGCAGGTGCTCGCGGCCGAGGAGCCGCGCGGTGAGGCTGATCCGCGCGAAGTGCTCGATCGTCTCCATCTTGTAGTACGCGCCGAAGAGATCGACGCCGAGCGCGAGCGCGCCATGGTTGGCGAGCAGCAGACCGTCGTGCGCCTTGACGTATGGCGCGACGGTGTCCGCCAGCTCGCGCGTGGAGGGCGTGCCGTACTTCGCTATCGGAATGCTGCCCAGCGTCGTCACGACCTCGGCCAGCACGGCGCGGTCGAGGGCGATGCCGGCGACGGCGAATCCCGTCGCGAGCGGCGGATGGGCGTGGACGACCGCGCCGACGTCCGGCCGCAGGCGGTACGCGACGAGGTGCATCATCGCCTCGGACGACGGCCGGCGGCCGGGCGCGCCGGACACGAGCTGTCCGTCGAGATCCGTCACGACCATCATGTCCGGCGTCATGAAGCCCTTGGAGACGCTGGCCGGCGTCATGAGCAGCCGGTCCGGGCCGATCCGCGCGGAGATGTTGCCGTCGTTGGACGCGACGAATCCGCGCACCCACAACCGGCGGCCGACCTCGACGATGTCGGCGCGGAGCTGATCGAGTCGGTCCGTCATCGCGGGTGAGCGGCCGTGTACGCGTCGCGGCACGCCGGCGAGCAGAAATATTTCGCCTCACTGCCGGCGGTCAGGGCGAGCGCGCGCGACTTGGGGAGGTAGGTGCCGCACTGCGGATCCTGCACGAGCGTGCCGCCGGACCGCTCCACCTCGCGCGGGCGTGCTCGCTGACGGACCGGCGCCTGCCAGATCCCGAGCACCCGCAGCACGAGCCGCACCAGAAGCAGGACGACCAGGACCCGCACGATCCAGGCGAGCAGCGCGCTCACGGCCGGCCTCCGGCGCCACGCCGGCCACCCGTCGCGTGACCGGACTTCAGACCTTCCAGCCCCTGACGCGCCATGCGGGCCTCGTCGCTGTCGGGCGCAATCGACACGACCCTCTCCCAGGACTCGGCGGCGCCCTTCAGATCTTCCTTGCCGAACCGGATGATGCCCTGGTTCAGCAGGCTCTTCACGTGACGCGGATCGACGGCGAGCGACCGATCGATCTGCGTGAGCGCGCGATCGATGTTGTTCGTGTAGTAGTAGCAGATCGCGAGGTCGGTGCTCGCGTTCACGTTCTTCGGATCGATCGTGAGCGCCGCTTCGTACCAGGGAATGGCGAGGTCGAACCGCCGGGCGTCGTAATACACGTCCGCGAGCTCCACGCGCACGGGCGCATTGCGGGGCTCCGCCCTGGCGCGCCGCTCGAGCTCGGCTGCGCGTTCGACGTCGAGCGGCGGCGGCGGCGCCGACTCGGCCGGCGGCGACGAGGTCGTCACGGCCGACGGCGTCGGCGAGGGCGGAGCGGCCATCTGGCTGCCCAGGATCCAGCCCACGATCAACCCGAACAACGTCCCGGAGATTCCGACGACGAGGGCATCGCGCGTCATGCAGTTCCGTCAAAGACGATCATAGCGCGCCGAGGTAATCCCGGACGGATCGGTCGAGCCCGACCCAGAGCGCACGGCTGATGAGCGCGTGTCCGATCGAGACTTCGTCGAGGTGCGGCAAGGTCTTGAACAGGCGCAGGTTTTCGAGATCGAGGTCGTGGCCGGCATTGACGCCGAGCCCGGCCGCGTGCGCGTGCTCGGCGGCCGCGACATATGTGGCGAAGCTCTCCTGCCCGGCCCGGTCGCCTCTCGCGAAGGCACGCGCGAACGGCTCCGTGTAGAGCTCGATGCGGTCCGCGCGCAGCCGGGCGGCCCAGTCGATCGATTGGCGGTCGGGCTCGACGAAGAGACTGACACGAACGCCGGCCGTCTTCAGGCGCGCGATCACGTCGGTGAGCATCTCGACCGGCGTGTTGGCGGGCCATCCGGCCTGGCTCGTGATCTCGCCCGGCATCACCGGCACGAGCGTGCACTGATCAGGCCGCGTCGCGACCACCATGTCGATGAAGCTCGCGCGCGGATCGCCTTCGAGGTTGAGCTCGATGTTCGCGCCCGACGCGCGGCGGTTCGTCACGATGGCGGCGACGTCGGGAACGTCGGCCGCGCGGATGTGGCGTTCGTCCTGCCGCGGGTGCACGGTGATGCCCGGCGCGCCGGCGTCGAGGCAGACGTTCACGGCCTGCGTGACACTCGGGACGGAGCCGCCGCGGGAGTTCCGGAGCGTCGCGACTTTGTTGACGTTCACAGAGAGTCTGATCATCCTGAAAAGCTCATGTCCAAAAAGCGCTTGTCTGGTCCTGAAAAGCTCATGTCGGTACGACGGGTACGGCGGGTCCAAGGAACGTTCTGGCGCTCGTCATCTTTTTTCAAATACTCATCGCCAAGCACTCATCGGCGCGATCGGACTAAGAAAATGATGACGTGGATCAGGTTCCTCGGACCTGCCGTACCCGTCGTACCGACATGAGCATTCCTGACCCAGCTCTGAAGCCGCTATCTACCCCAACGTGCCTCGTATCGCCTCCGCGATCTCCTCCGCCCACGCCTGGACGGACGCCTGATCTTCCCCTTCGATCATCACCCGCAGAAGCGGCTCCGTGCCCGAATACCGCACGAGGACGCGCCCGCGCCCCGCGAGCGCGGCTTCGACGCGCGCGACCGCGGCCTGGATGTCCGGAACGGACTCGATCGGACGCTTTTCCCGGACGCGCACGTTGACGAGCGTCTGCGGAAACGTGACGAGGCCCGCGGCCAGCTCGGACAGTTCCTTGCCGGTTTCGGCCATGACGCGGAGAACCGCAAGCGCCGTCGCCATGCCGTCACCGGTTGGCAGATGTTCGGTCAGGATCACGTGCCCCGACTGCTCGCCGCCAAGCGCGTACCCCCCGCGCAGGAGCTCGTCCATCACGTACTTGTCACCCACCGGCGTGCGGACGAGCGTGATGCCGTGACGCTGCAGGGCGATCTCGAGTCCGATGTTGCTCATGACCGTGGCCACGAGCGTATCGCGCGGGAGCCGCTTCCGTTCCTTGTAGTAGACGCCGAGCAGCAGCAGGACGGCGTCGCCGTCCACGATGTGTCCGCGGTGATCGGCGAAGATGGCGCGATCGCCGTCCCCATCGAACGCGACGCCCATCCGGCAGCCGGCCGCGACGACTTCGCCGGCCAGCTGCGCCGGGTGCGTCGATCCGCACGCGAGGTTGATGTTCCGTCCATCGGGACGATCGCCCAGCGGCACGACACGCAGTCCGAGCTCCGTGAACAACGTGAGCGCCGTGGCCGTCGTCGCGCCGTTGGCCATGTCCACGGCAAGGCGCGCGCCTTCGAGGACGCCGGCCGACGGCAGGAGACGCCGGAGATGATCGAGATACGGTCGCACGAACGATCCGGTCCTCATCGCGACCGCGTCGCTCGCCGGCACCCGCCAGCCAGGATCGGCCATCATGGTCTCGACCGTGCGTTCCTGCGCCTCGCCGAACTTCTCGCCCTTGCCGGAGAACACCTTGATGCCGTTGTCCGTGTACGGGTTGTGCGACGCGGACAGCACGACGCCGAGATCGAAGTCGAGCGCGCGGGTGAGGAACGCCACCCCGGGCGTCGGCATCACGCCCGTATCCGTCACGGTCGCACCCTGACTGGACGCGCCGCGCGCCAGCTCGCGGGCGATCCACTCGCCGGACTCGCGGGTGTCGCGGCCGATGATCAGCCGCGCCGGCCTCGTCGTGCCCAGCGTGCGGACGAGCGCGGCGCCAAGCCGGCAGACCGTCGGCGGATCGAGCGGGTACACACCCGCGACACCGCGGACACCGTCCGTCCCGAACAGTCGATCAGCCATGCGAGACCGAAGACCTCATCGAATGCGCACGGCCACCATGGCGGGCGTGACGGCCGCCGTGCAGTTGGGAAGATTGTCGATGTGCACGGGCAGCGTGAAATCTCCGATCTTCAGCGTGCTCACGTCGACGAACGGCACCCACGCCGACTCCGGCAGGCGCGCGAGCGCCACGGCCGGACAGCGCACGGCAACCGTGACCGTCTCGGGCGACGCCACGTAGCGGCGGCCCTTGGCCAGGCCGCGGAAGATCATCTTCGCACCCGAGATCGTCCGATCTTCCACGGGCTCAATGCGGACCGTCACGCGGGCCGTCCTGGGATCCTTCAACCGGAGACCGGGATCGATGACGCCGACCGTGACGATCTGCGTCACGGTGTCGCGCGCGCCCTCGATCGACACCCGCTGCGTGATGGCGGCCGTGGTCGTCTTGAGACGGCGGGCCGGGCCCACGACGGTGACGGTCGCCGGTTCGACCTTCGTCCCCGCGTCGACGAAGCCCGGCGCAGGCTTGCCGTCGATCGTCGGGCGGACCGGAACCTCCACCGACGCGGATTCCTCGAGCGTGAGGGTGACGGCGCCGGGCCTCACCTCTGTCACTTCGATCCCGAACGGCACCGTCACCTGATCGGTGCGCAGCGGCAGGACCACGAGACCGGGCCGTTCACCGGCCAGATCGATCTCCACGACGAGATCGCCCGGCTGCAGACGCCGGATCTGGCTGTCGGTCCCGCGGACGTGAGCGGACGCCTCTTCGGTCTGGTCCGAAATCTCGAGCGAGGCCGGCACGTTCCGGTAGATCACGGGCACGCCGCTGATCGTCCGCTCGACGCGCGGCCCGCTGACGGTGAACCACACCAGCGTGCCGAGACCGAGCGCGGCGACTTTCAGACCGATATTGCGGAACGGATGCCAGGCCATTTAGCCGTTGCTCTCGGCGGCGCGAGCCGATTCCGTTCGCGGCTGCCGCCGCTGAAGAATCAGTGCCTGGAGCCGGACGCGGAGCTCGTCCGTGGAGAGGCCGCGTGAGATGCGGCCGTTCAGCGACAGCGAGAGTTCGCCGCGCTCTTCCGAGACGACGATGGCGACCGCGTCGGTCTCTTCGGTCAGTCCGATTGCCGCGCGATGGCGCGTGCCGAGATCTTTTTCCAGCTTGGGATTCACCGTGAGCGGCAGGAAGCACGCGGCCGCGGCGATGCGATCCTCCAGGATGATCACGGCGCCGTCGTGCATCGGGCCGGGCGGCTGAAAGATCGTCGTGAGAAGATCGTAGCTCACTTCGGCATCGATCGGGATGCCGCTTTCAACGTAGTTCCGAAGACCGATCTCCCGCTCGAGCACGATAATCGCGCCCACGCGATCTTTCGCGAGCAGGCTGGTGGCCGTCACGATTTCCTCGATCGTCTCGGCGGCGCGCTCGGCACGGCCGAAGTACCGGAAGAACCGCGCGCGGCCCAGGTGCGAGAGCGCGCGCCGGATGTCCGACTGAAACAGGACGATCGCCGCGAAGACGACGTAGGCCAGAACGTTCCGGATGAGCCACGACACCGTCTGGAGCGGAAACAGCGTCGAGGCAAAAAACAGGATCAGGACGAGGAGCGATCCGATCGCCATCTGCATCGCGCGGGTTCCGCGAATGAGCTTGAGCGCCTCGTAGATGACGAGCGAGACGATCAGGATGTCGACGACATCCCACCAGGTGATCGGCGGCCGGTTGAAGAGGGCCGAGAGCCTCGCCATGGGGGTATTGTAGGGGGCCCGAGCCCCTATTTCGGACAGAGGTAGTGCTCGACGATCGCCTCGCCCCCCGGGCACGGCTTTTCGGACAGCCGCATCAGGCGCTGTCCCTCGGCGTCGGCCAGCTGGCGGTACTCACGGATCCGCTGGTATCCATCCGACGCGATCTTCAGCCGCTCTTCGGTCAGGAACGTCAGCTTGTACGCGCGCCAGTAGCCGGCTTCGGCCACCCGCACGCCACGCGACTCGAGCGCGTCGGCGAGCTCGCGGATCCGATTGGGCTCGTAGCCGCTCGCGTATCGCGCGACCTGCCGTGCGTTGTCGATGCCGGACACCGCGCTCCAGACGAGCAGTCCGGCGACCACCGCGAATCGGATCCGCCGGCTCGGCTCCAGGCGAAGCCACGCCGCGGCGAGTCCGACCGGCACGAACAGCGTGAGCAGAAAATAGCGATGCGTCGAATCGGTTGCGGGCCGGGTGATGACGAACACCGCCGACGCGATCACGCCGACGCCAAGCACGTACCAGATGAACGCGGTCTGCGCGATTCCCGCGGGGCGCGCGAGCGAGGCCAGCCGGACGATGCCCACGACGGCGCCGGCGAGCAGGAGCCAGGCGATCCAGTCGCGGCCCTGATGGGCGATGCCGTCGAACTCGGGCTTGGCGCCGAGGAGCGATCGCAAGCGTTCGACCACGAACACCCGGAAGCGCTCGGGAAGATCCTCGGGCTGCTGACCGATGCGATTCGTCAGGTTTTCGATCTGCGATCCACCGAAGCTCGAGATGTACTCACCGCGCGTGCCCGGCCCATTGGTGTCGGCGAGCGGACGGAGCGCGTTGATCGCGTCCCACACGACGACAAAGGCGATGAACGCGAGCAGCCACTGCCGCAGAACCGCCGGCTGAAAGAGCCGCCGCGCCGCAAGCTGGCCCGCGAGCAGCACGGGCACGCTGTAGATCGTGAACTCGCGGTTGAGAAACCCGAACGCGAGGAGGCCGCCGAACAGAAACGGCCGGTCCCGGAACGGCCAGAGCAGCAGCGCGTAGACGAACGGCTCGATGTTGCCGCCGCCGGCCTCCACGAGGTGCGCCGACGTGAATGGCGGCGCAAAGACGAAAAAAAGCGAGGCGAACAGCCCATACCAGGGCCGAAGCCCCGCCCACTTCCAGAACCCGACGATGAGAAGCGTGGCGACGGCGGCGTTCTGGAGAATGAGCGAGAGGCGCAGCGCAGCCACGGTGGGACCGGCGATCCAGAACAGGGGCGCCGCCAGCCACGCTTCGACCGCCAGCATGTACGACTGGCCGTACATGAAGAGCGGGAACGCACGGCCCTCGCTCAGATGTTTGGCCATGAGGCCGGTGACCGCCTGATCGGAGTCGAAGAACGACTGCTCGTACGCGAGGTAGACGAAGCTCCGGGCGAAGACGAGCACCCACGCCACCCCGAGCGCGATCCACAACTCACGAGCAGCGAATCGGGCACGACCGCCGCCGGCCGCCGCGCCGTTGTCGTGCAGCGCCGCGTCAGGCATGGATGGCGTCGGGCCGCGGTTCGAACCGTATTGCGCGAATCACGGAGACGTACACTACCGCGTTTGGCAGATCTGCAAAACGCTATAGCATGCCGTCCGACCGTTCATGCTCTTCGCGCGCCGGCCACGTGTAACCCGACCCGTCGTCAGCCAATGGCTGATCGCGGTGGCCGTCGCAACCGCCGGTCTTCTCATCGAGCGACAACCTCCGCATCTCATCGATCCGGTGAGCTGTCCAGGTCTGCTCGAGTGGACCGCGATCGTCGCGAGCCGAGCCGCGTCGCGGCTTCCGCTCGCCGCTTTTCTCGCGTCGCTGAACGCCGCCGGCGTGTTCCTGTCGCTCCTCGCGCTCACGCGATGGATCCAGCGCGCGGCGGTTGCCCCGCTCGCGACCGCGGCCGTGAGCGTTGCGGCCGCGTTCACGATCGTCACGACGCCCGTGCTGGCGTCGTCGAACGTCCTCGCGATCGGGGCGGCTTGCGCTGCCTGGATCGCATCCGAGACGGCGGCCGCCACACGCAAGTTTTCGCGGCTGATCCTCGCCTGGGTTGGCCTGGCGTTGACCGCTGCGATCGCTCCACCCGCGGCGGTTCCCCTGGCGGCAGCGGCCGCGTGGCTCACGTGGCACATCTCGGATCGGTCGCGCGTCGGGATTCGGCTCGGCCGTGTGGGGCTCGCCGCGATGCTGGTGCTCGCGTGGCCTTTAGCGGTGGTCGCCGGCATCCCCGCTCTCCCCGGCCAGGAGACCAGTCATGCGCTCTCGAGCTGCGTGGTTCCAGAAACGTTCTCCCTGCAAAACCTGAGAGAGTCGGTGGTCCATGCGTTTGCCGGCACAGGGCCCGTGCCGCTGGCCCTTGCCTCGCTCGCCGCGTTTACCCTCCGGCCCCGAATGATGCGCTGGGACGTGTGGCCGTTCGTGGCGATCGCGTTGCTACCCGTCGCGAGCCTGGCGTGGTCGAACGTGGAACCGGCGCGCGCGCTTGCCCCGACGATCGCGGCGGTCTGGTGGATGGCCGCGGCCGGGTACCGGGAAGTGATCGCGGCGCTCACGGGACGGACGGCGTGGCGGGCCGGCGCGTGGCTGCTGACGGTGCTGCTGCCGATGCTGCAATGGTCACATCGCTCCGACCTGCCGATTGCGGCCGCCGACGTTCCGCGCGGACACGAACAGCTCACTCGCCGGGACATGTTGCAGTTCCTTTCGGCTTTTCCGTCCGGCTCGACGATCGTGATTGACGATGCCGTCACGGATTCGCTCCTGCGAGGGGCCGCCGAAACGGCTCGGCAAAGGGGGAAGGCGTTCAGCGTGATCCCTCGACACGGCCGCGCGGCGGTGCGCGCCGCCGCGGGCGGGCGCGTGTATGCGATGCCCCGCGCGCAGTTCGACCTGCAGCATCAGGGGCTCACGAAGGTCGAGGACACGGACGCCGGCATTCGGGGCATCGTGGCCTTCGAGCGCGCGGCTGATTGCGTCGTGCTCGACACGGAATGGCGCGAGACGACGACCCTCGCGGCGTCGAGCCGGCTCGCGGTTATCTCCAACCGCGCGGATGCCCGCGGTCCTGTCGTGGTGTATCTCGGAAGCCCGGTCGCTCTCAGTCCGCATCCGCTGGATTGGCCTGCGTGGAGCCTCCGCGGGTACCTGGCGACGACGTACGACATGCGGCGGGAGGGGGATCGCCAGCGGCTCGCGCAGGACAGCTTCGAAGACCGGCACCCGCGCGACGCCCGCGTCTTCGCATATCCGCATCTCACGCGGCTCGAGCTCTGGCGCGTGCCGGACGGCCCGATGATTCTGCCGCTGGGCCTGAACGAACGGCCGGAGGTGGTCCTGGCCCGGGGATCGACGTCAACGGATGGGTCGAGCCTTGACCTCTGTCCGTCGTTTCCGTTGGAGATCGGCCGGCTGGAACCGCGACGCTAGTCCGTTTTCCAGATCGGTGTCGCGTGTTCCGGCGCCCTCCCGCTCGCCGCTTGCCGCAAGGCAGCGTGATCGGCCGCCTCCGCTGAAGCTACGGCGGGCCAAGGGCCTGCCTCGCGGCGCTCGCAAAGGTCGGGCGCCGGAACACGCTCCACCGATCTGGAAAACGCTGTAGGACGGGCCGCCGAGAATTGCGGCCTGAACTTCGAACTTCAAACTTCGAACGTCGAACTTTTCCGGTCCGAGCGGATCCGATCGGCCACGCGGACAACCTGCACCATCTCGCCCACGTCGTGCACGCGGACGATGTGCGCGCCGAACAGCACCGCGGCGGTGACGGCCGCGGCGCTTCCCCACAGCCGCTCGTGGGCAGGCACGTCACCGAGCGCGGCGCGCAGGAACGACTTGCGCGACGGGCCGCAGAGGATCGGCCGGTCCAAGGAGGCGAGCGCCTGCAGATTGGCCAGCGCCTCGAAACTGTGCTCGGCCCGCTTCGCGAAGCCAAGTCCAGGATCGACCACGATGGCCTCGCGCGCGATGCCGGCGCGTTCCGCGGCACCGATCCGGTCGCGCAGCTCGCGCACGATCTCGGCCGCGACGTCCTGGTACGTCGCCTCCGCGTACATCTGCGCCGATCGGCCACGGTTGTGCATCAGGACGACGGCCGCGCGGCGCCGGGCCACGACCGCCGCCAGATCGGGGTCGTACGTGAGCGCGCTGATGTCGTTCACGATCGTCGCGCCGAGATCGAGCGCCCGCTCGGCGACGTGGGCCTTGTAGGTGTCGATCGAAACCGGAACCGTGAGTCTGGCCCGAAGGCCTTCGAGGACAGGGGTCACGCGCCTGAGCTCTTCTTCGGTTGGCACGGGCGGCGCGCCGGGCCGCGTCGACTCGCCGCCGATGTCGATGAGATCGGCGCCAGCGTCGACCATCTTCACCGCATCGGCGATCGCCACCTCGGGGTCGAACCGCGCGCCGCCGTCGGCGAACGAGTCGGGCGTGACGTTGACGATGCCCATGACGAGCGTACGGGTTCCGAGTTCCAGCGTGCGGCCGTCAGGGAGGGGAACGGAGAACGGCATCAGAGCAGGGGGGTCAGGTCTCGGCTGTGGAAAAGTCCAGGCGCTACTATCGCCAGCCCGGACTTTCCCACAAGCCGAGACCCGAGCCCCTTATTCCTGTGTGACCGGCTTACCGAGCGACGGCAACATCGACGGCCGCTCGGACGGCGATTCCCGGCGCGGCGTGTCGTCCGACACGGTCGTCGACGAAGGCGGCGGATCCTCGATGGGGAGACCCTTCGCGAGCCGCAGGACCTGATCCGCGTCGAGCACTTCGCGGGCGAGCAGCTCGTCGGCGATCCTCAGCAGCACCGGCTTCTGCTCGATCAGGACCGCGCGCGCCCGCTCGTAGTTGTCCATCACGAACTTCTTCACTTCCTGATCGATCCGGACCGCGGTCTCTTCGCTGTAGTCCTGTGTCTTGGAGATCTCGCGGCCGAGGAAAATCTGCTCCTCGCGCTTGCCGAAGGTGAGCGGCCCCATGGCCTCACTCATGCCCCACTCGCAGACCATGCGGCGCGAGAGCTCGGTGACGCGCTCCAGATCGTTGCCGGCGCCCGTCGTGATCTTGCCGTTCGTGATCTCCTCGGCGATGCGGCCGCCGAGCAGGATCGCGAGCTGATCAATGAGGTAGTCGCGCGAGTAATTGTGCTTGTCGTCGACCGGCAGCTGCATGGTGACGCCGAGCGCCATGCCGCGCGGGATGATCGTCACCTTGTGGACCGGGTCCGCGTTCGGGAGCACGGCCGCGAGCAGCGCGTGGCCGGCTTCGTGGACCGCCGTCACCCGCTTCTCCTCTTCGGTGATCATCATCGACCGGCGCTCCGAGCCCATCAGGACCTTGTCCTTGGCGAACTCGAAGTCGGCCATCCGAACGACTTTCTGGTTGTACCGCGCGGCGTTGAGCGCGGCTTCGTTCACGAGGTTGGCGAGGTCCGCGCCGCAGAACCCAGCCGTCCCGCGCGCGAGCACCCGGATGTCCACGTCGTCCGAGAGCGGAATCTTCTTGGTGTGGACGACGAGGATCCCCTCGCGGCCCTTCACGTCGGGGCGTGAGACGACAATTCGGCGATCGAACCGGCCGGGACGCAGGAGCGCCGGATCGAGCACGTCCGGACGGTTGGTCGCGGCGATGAGAATGACGCCCTCGTTCGACTCGAAGCCGTCCATCTCGACGAGGAGCTGGTTCAGCGTCTGCTCGCGCTCGTCGTGCCCGCCGCCGAGACCGGCGCCGCGGTGGCGTCCGACCGCGTCGATCTCGTCAATAAAGATGATGCAGGGGGCGTTCTTCTTGCCCTGCTCGAAGAGGTCACGCACGCGCGACGCGCCGACGCCGACGAACATCTCGACGAAGTCCGAACCGCTGATCGAGAAGAACGGCACGTTGGCTTCGCCAGCCACCGCGCGCGCCAGGAGCGTCTTGCCCGTGCCGGGCGAACCCATGAGCAGGACGCCCTTCGGAATGCGCCCGCCGAGCTTCTGGAACCGCTGGGGCTCGCGGAGGAATTCGATGATCTCCTGCAACTCTTCCTTGGCTTCGTCAGCGCCGGCCACGTCCTTGAACGTGACTTTTTTCTGAGTGCTCGAGGAGAGCTTCGCGCGGCTCTTGCCGAACGAGAGGGCCTTGTTCCCGCCGCTCTGCATCTGCCGCATGAAGAAGAGGAACACGCCGATCATGAGGACGAGCGGCGCGTACTGCAGCAGGATCAGGGTCCAGCCGGTGGTCGTCTCGCGCTTGGCATCGACGATGACGCCCTTGCTCTTGAGGTCGACGTACAGGCTCTCACCATATTGAGGCGGCATGTACGTGTAGAAGCCCTTCGGCGCGTCCCCCTTGAACTTCCCGGTGATCTCGTTGCCGACGAAGGTGACCTTCTCGACCTGGTCCGCATTCACCCGGTCGAGGAAGGCGGTGAACGTGATCTCTTCGTCACCCGACCGCAGACTGGTGAACTGCCAGATCAGGGCCGCAATGACGACCAGGACCATCCAGAACAAGAGGCTCTTCAGCGTTGAATTCAATTTCTTAGATCCCTGACTTCCAAGATTACCACGCCTGCCGAGGGCATCGTGACACGGCACTCTTCTGCAATCGCTACGCCAACAACCCAGACAATCCTGTCGGCGGCATCGACGACGAGCGGCAACCGCTCGCGGTCGTCGCGTGGCACTTTGCGATCGACCAGCAGATCCTGCAACTTGCGGCGGCCCGGCGCGCCGAGCGGACGAAGCCGGTCACCCGGCCTCCGGCTCCGCACCGCGAGAGGAAGCGCGAGCGACGAGGCCTGGAGCATCGCGATGCTGCGATTGCCCCCCGGCTCGCGTGCCTCGGCCCCTTCGAGGAGCGACGCCGCAATCCTGACCCCGGCTTCCGGCATCTCGACCGAACCCGGGACCGTCAACGGGCGCTCGAAACCGAGCCTACTCGTAAGACCGCGCCGGCCACTCCCGCGGCCGGTGGTCGCCGCAGAATTTTCGCGCGGCGAGATCGTGAGCTCTCCGCCCCTCCGCTCGGCCTCGAGGCCTGGCAAATCGAGATGCCCCTTGGGCTTATCGGCTGCGGCCAGCGCCCGAACAGCTTCGATGTGCCGCGCGGTCAGCGCGGCGCCGGGCCGCAGCCCAAGCAGGAGGTCCCGCGCCACGCGACGGCTGAGCGCGGCGGGCAGCGCGGCAAACGCCGCACAATCGATCCGGACGCCGGGCCCTTCCCGCTCGCATCTCTTCTGGATAAGACGAGAGATCGCCCGGCTTCGATTGCCCTTTGCTGCAGAAACTCTTCATCGTCTCGCGCGAGCGACGCGACCCGCGCCAGGGCCCGGGCCCCGGCGGGCGCGAGACGGCTGATGACGGGCATCAGCTCGTGACGGATCCGGTTCCTCGCGATCGAGAGGTCCTGATTGGACGAATCGTCGCGAAACGTCTCGCCCATCGCCGCGAGGTGCCGGCGCAGCTCGCTCCGTCGAACGTCGAGCACCGGCCTGACAAACGATCCGCGTCGCGGCCGGACGCCCGCCAACCCGCGACTGCCGGCGCCGCGCAGCAGCCGCAGCAACACGGTCTCCGCCTGGTCGTCGAGCGTGTGACCGGTCGCGACGACACTGGCCCCGAGCCGCCGGCATGCGGCTTCGAAGAACTCGTATCGCGCGCCGCGGCTCGCGGTCTCAACCGATTGCGATCGCGCGCGTGCGATCGCGGCTGCATCGATGTGTCCGACATCGATCGCGCACCCCATCCGCGCCGCGAGCGCGCGGCAGAACGCTTCGTCTTCGTCCGACTCGCATCCGCGGAGACCGTGATTGAGGTGCACGAGACCCGCCAGCGCGACACGGCCGGCCGCGGCCATCTCGTGGATCAGCCACGCCAGCGCGACCGAATCCGAACCGCCGGACACGGCCACCGCCACGCGCTCACCGGGCTTCAGAAGCTCCCGGCGCTCGAAGCCACGCAGAACGCGCCGCGCCAGGGGAGACATGGGGAATCGGGTAATTGGGTAATTGAGTAATTGGGTAATTGAGTTGCCTCATTGCCCAATTGCCTCATTCGAAATTTGGTGCCGGTGCAGGGACTTGAACCCCGGACACTGCGGATATGAGCCGCATGCTCTAACCACTGAGCTACACCGGCACGAATCAACGATCTTACCGTACACCCTGTTGGCGCCCGGGGCAGGCGGACCGGGCGATGGCAGCCGTGCGGGCCCGAGGGACCGCGATCGTGCCTCAGCTCTCGCGCGCGATCAGGGCCGCAGCAAGCAGCGGGATCAGGATTTCGTGGTGTCCGGTGATCGAGTAGCCGCGGCCGATGCCGGCGACGGGACGCCGAACGACGTTGGTTTCTGGACGGTAGAGGCGCACGAAATCGAAGTTCACGGTCGTCAGGCCGTCGAGCGAGAGGCCTCGATTGCGAACGAGCGAGACGGCTTTGAGCAGCACCTCGGGCAGGATCACGGCTGAGCCACAGTTCAGGTACACGCCGCCTTGCAGTTCGGCGACGAAGGACGTGAAGAAGCGGAAATCTCGAAGACTCGCAGCCCCTATCGCTTCGCCTGACGCCGACGGATGCATGTGGATGATGTCGGTGCCGATCGCGACGTGAACCGTGATCGGAATGTCGAGGCGCTTCGCCTGGCAGAGGATGCTGAGGTGCGCGTGTTTCGGACCGTTCGCGGCCAGGTACGCGGTGGCGGCCTGTCCGAGTCCAAGTCCCTGCGCCGCGCCGGCTGTGATCGCGTCGTTGAGGTGGTGGCCGGTTTCCTCCGCCATGCCGAATTGCCCGGGTCCGAGGCTCGAGTCCACTTCCTCGGACGTCGCGCCGGCGAGCGCGACTTCGAAGTCGTGGATCAGGCCCGCGCCGTTCATCGCAATGGCCCCGACGAATCCCCGATTCATGAGATCGATGATGACCGGCGAGAGCCCGGCCTTGATCACGTGCGCCCCGAGTCCCCAGACCACCGGGCGATCGTTTGCGCGCGCCGTACGGATCGCCTCGACCACGGCTTGAAAATCCGACGCCGCGAGAAGCTTCGGCCACGACGCAATCCAGCCGGCAAACCCCGTGGCGGGATCCCACGGCTTCGCGAAACTGTCGTGTCGAACTTTGCTCTGCCGCTCGGCGAGTGGATACGTCTTGACGCCGGTGAGATCGAACGGCTTGTAGTTCATGGTGGACGGGGTAGTGTTCCATAAATTCAGTCATCGGGTAATTGGGTAATTGAGCAATTGAGTAATTGAATTGGTTCAATTGCCCAATTACTCAATTGCCAAATTACTCAATGATCATCGCGTCCCCGTAGCTGTAAAAGAGGAAGCCGCGCGCGATCGCGTCGCGGTACGCGGCGAGCATCAGGTCGCGGCCGCCGAACGCGCAGACCAGCATGAAGAGCGATGACCGGGGCAGGTGGAAATTCGTCACCAGCGCGTCCACCACCCGAAACCGGTAACCCGGATGAATGAAGAGCTCGCTCACGCCGGGTCCGGCGTGCACGGCGCCCTCATCGGTGGCCGCCGTCTCGAGCGCTCGCGTGGTGGTCGTGCCGACGGCGACGACGCGGCCTCCGGCGGCGCGCGCGCGACGAATTGCGGCCGCGGTGGCGTCGGGAATCTCGAACCGTTCCGCGTCCACCCGATGCTGGAGCACATCTTCCGTGCGGACCGGCTTGAAGGTTCCGTAGCCCACGTGCAGCGTCAGCAGTGTCCAGTCCGCACCGGCATCCCGAAGCGCAGAAATGAGCGGCGCATCGAAGTGGAGGCCGGCGGTCGGCGCCGCGATCGATCCTCGTTCCTTCGCGAAAACGGTCTGATACCGCTCGCGATCGGCCGCTTCGTCGGGCCGGCGGATGTACGGCGGAAGCGGCACGTGACCGAGTGCGTCGATCGCGCGATCGACATCGGCCGGGGTCGCGGTTCCGGCGGTTCGAACGGTCAGCGTCAGTCGGCGGCGTCCGAAGAACATCCGTTCGCGAACCTCGGCGTGGATGCTGATGCCCGGCGCTCGCGCCTGATCCTCGAAGATCATCCGGGCGCCCGGCTTCAGCTTGTGGCCCGGATGCACGAGCGCGAGCCAGTCGTCGCCGGCGAGGCGTTCGAGCAGGAGGCATTCGACGGCGCCGCCGCTCGGATCGCGCCGACCGAGCAGCCGCGCCGGAAACACCCGCGTGTCGTTGGCGACGATCACATCGCCGCGCCCGACAAGGCGCGGCAAGTCGGCGATCGTCCCCTCTCGCCACGATCCGGCGGACCGGTCGACGACGAGCAGCCGCGACGACCCGCGCGGCCTGGGCTCCTGCGCGATCCGATCGTCCGGCAGCTCGTAGTCGAAATCAGAAAGGCGCATCGATGATGCGGGGCCCGCTTTAGAGCCGTACCAGCCTGGGCCACACTTCCAATGCCAGCCAGATGCCCAGGAGTGCGACGAGCCCGACAACGAGTCCAAAGAGCGCGACGATGGCCCAGAACAGAACGTAGTCGGCCTTCGTCGGCGGACGTGCCTCCCGCGCGTGCTGCTCGAGGAGGGCGAGGTTTACCTTGTTCGCGCGCCAGAACACGTCGGCGACGGTACCGGCGGCCGGCACGGCGCCAATCGCCGCGTCAATCAACGCGTTGACGACCATGCGCATGATGACGGCGGCCGGCACGCGCTGACGGAGCGCCTGTGTCAGGACCAGCGCGGTGAACATGGGCGAGGACAAGCTCGCCGAGACCCGGCAGCAGCGAGAGGATCGGATCGATGCCAAAGCGTATCTTCGTCCCGGGCACGCGGAATCGCGAGTCCAGCAAATCGGCCCACCACCGCAACCACTCCAGCATTCGCCGATGGTACTTCGGCTGTGACAGACGACGGTACTTCGCGTGTCACAGTCTCGAGAAGTACGGCGCTATCGCCGAAGTACGACACTGGCGCTGAAGTACGCAGCTATCGCTCGTCGTACGGCAACTGATCTGGAAGGAGGCTCAGACTTCGGTTCCTGTACTTCGAGCGCCATTCACTCCGTACTTCGAAATTCTGCGAGAATTCCGTCCGTGCGCGTATGGCCGGGGTCTCCTTCTCCCCTTGGTGCGACGTGGGATGGTTCGGGCGTGAACTTCGCGTTGTTCTCGGAACACGCGACCAACGTTCAGCTCTGTCTCTTTCCGACGGCCGACGCCCCGATGGAACAGGTCTGCGTGCCGCTGGCGTGGCGGACGGATCGCGTGTGGCACGCGTACCTGCCCGACGCGCGGCCCGGGATGTTCTATGGGTATCGCGTCTTGGGTCCGTGGGATCCGGCGCGGGGACACCGGTTCAATCCATCGAAAATCCTGCTTGACCCCTACGCGCGCATCATCGGCCGGCCGCTGACCTGGCATCCGTCGCTCTTCGCGTTCGCGCCCGGCACCAACGGCGACGGGGCGGCGGAGATGTCCGACAGCGCGCCGTACGCGCCGCTCGGCGCGATCACCGAGCCGGCGTTCACCTGGGGCGACGACCGGCCGCCGCGCACGCCGTGGCACGCGACGGTCATCTACGAGCTCCACGTGAAAGGCATGACGGCACGCCACCCGGGCGTCCCAGCAGAGCTGCGCGGCACGTATCTCGGACTGGCCTCGGCGCCGATCATCGACCATCTGCACGACCTGGGCGTGACTGCCGTCGAGCTCATGCCCATCCACTACCACGCCGACGAGTTCGCGCTCGTCGAGCGCGGGCTCACCAACTACTGGGGCTACAACACGCTGTCGTACTTCGCGCCGGACGTGCGCTACTCCACGTCCCGTCGGTCGCTCGACGCCGCGCGCGAGTTCAAGATGATGGTGCGCGCGCTGCACGGCGCCGGCCTCGAGGTCATTCTCGACGTCGTCTACAACCACACGGCGGAAGGCGATCATCGCGGGCCGACGCTCTCGCTTCGGGGCATCGACAACGCGACGTACTACCGGCTTGCCCCGGGCCGGCCGTCACGCTACGAAGACTTCACGGGCACGGGGAACACGCTCAACATGCAGTCGCCGCAGGTGCTGCAGCTCATGATGGACAGCCTGCGGTACTGGGTCGAAGAGATGCACGTCGACGGATTCCGGTTCGACCTCGCGTCGGCGCTGGCGCGCGAGCTGCACGCCGTCGATCGGTTGTCATCGTTCTTCGACGTCATCCAGCAGGACCCGGTGATCTCGCGCGTCAAGCTCATCGCCGAGCCGTGGGACGTCGGCGAGGGCGGCTACCAGGTCGGCAACTTCCCGCCGGGCTGGGCCGAATGGAACGGCAAGTATCGCGACGCCGTCCGCCGCAGCTGGCGCGGCGACGGCGGGTTGCCCGAGCTCGCCACACGGCTCGCGGGCAGCAGCGATCTCTACGGCCCCTCGGGCCGCCAGCCTCACGCGAGCATCAACTTCGTCACGGCGCACGACGGCTTCACGCTCGCCGACCTCGTGAGCTACGAGCAGAAACTCAACGAAGCCAACGGCGAGCACAACCAGGACGGCGAGTCCAACAACCTCAGCTGGAACTGCGGCGTCGAGGGATCGACGACAGACGTCGGCGTCCTCGAGCTCCGGGCGCGGCAGCGGCGCAATCTCCTCCTGACGTTGTTCGTGTCACAAGGTGTCCCGATGCTGAGCGGCGGCGACGAGCTCGGCCGCACGCAACGCGGCAACAACAACGCGTACTGCCACGACAGCGAGCTGTCCTGGACGCCCTGGGATCTGGGACCCGACGCGCGCGCGTTCCTGGAGTTCGTTCAGCGGTTGATTGCGCTTCGCGCGGTGGAGCCCGTGTTCACACGCCAGACGTTCCTGAACGGTCGCCGGCCCGGCGAGTCGGACGTGTTGTGGCTCCGCCCCGATGGCGGTGAGATGACCGGCGCCGACTGGAACGACGCCTCGCGGCGCGTGCTCGGCATGCTGCTCGACGGCGACGCCATTCTCGAGAGCGACGCCCGCGGCCAGCGCATCGTCGGCGACACGCTGCTCGTCCTGCTCAACACGGGCGAGACCGACGTGTCGTTCACGCTGCCGGCGCGTAAGCGTCGCACCTGGACGCTGCAGATCGACACGATGAGCGCATCAGGCGCGCCCGGCCCGGTCGCTGTCGGCAACCAGTGGATGCTGAAGGGACACTCCGCCGTCGTGTTCGTGGCGTCCCGGCTTCTTACAAGCTCCATCGCAACAGCACAGACCCAACCGTAAACCCCGCGCCGACCGACGTCAGCAGGACGAGGTCGCCTTTCTTCAGCCGTCCCTGCGCCCGGGCATCGCAGAGCGCCAGCGGAATCGTGCCCGCGGTCGTGTTGCCGTACGCCTCGAGATTGATCACGACCTTGTCGAGGTTGAGTCCCAGACGTTCGGCGGAGGCCTCGATGATGCGGCGGTTGGCCTGGTGCGAGACGAACAGATCGAGGTCGGCGGGCGTGAGCTTGTTGCGCGCCAGAATCCGGCGCGAGATCTCCTCGCTCATCTTGACGGCGAACTTGAACACCGTCTGCCCTTCCTGCTTCACGTAGTGCAGGCGCTGATCGACCGTCTCGTGAGACGCGGGCAGCCGGCTGCCGCCCGCCGGCATGCAGAGCGCCGGACCGCCCGTGCCGTCGGTGACGTGCAGGAAGTCGATGATGGCCGGTTCGCCGGGATCGGTCGGCGACAGGACGGCGGCGCCCGCCGCGTCGCCGAAGATCACGCAGGTCGCGCGATCCGTGTAGTCGATGATGCTCGACATGACGTCGGCGCCGACAATGAGCGCGTAGTCCGTGGCGCCGGTCGCGACCATCTGCGCGCCGATGCTCGCGGCGTACGTGAACCCGGAACAGGCCGCGCCGAGGTCGAACCCCCACGCGTTTTTCGCGCCGATCTTCGCCTGCAGCGTGCACGCCGTGCTCGGAAAGATCGTGTCCGGCGTCGTCGTGCCGACGACGATGAAGCCGACGTCTTCGGGCGTGATGCCGGCCTCGCGGATGGCCTCGAGCGATGCCGGTACGGCCAAGTCGGACGTCGCGACGCCCGGGTCCACGATGTGGCGTTCGCGGATGCCGGTCCGCTGAAGGATCCATTCGTCGGTCGTATCGACCATCCGCTCGAGGTCCGCGTTCGTCAGGACCTTCGGCGGCACGTACCGGGCCAGCCCCGCGATCTTCACCGGACGCATCGCACCTACCACAACCGATCCTTTCCAGGGCCGTGCAGCCCGAAGTATTCGTAAGCCCGGGCGGTGGCGACGCGGCCGCGCGACGTCCGGTCGAGAAAGCCGATCTGGATCAGGTACGGCTCGTAAATGTCCTCGATCGCGTCTTTCTCCTCGCCAATCGCCGCGGCGAGGCTTCCCAGGCCCACCGGACCGCCGCCGAACTTGTCGATGATGGTTTTGAGGAGGCGCCGGTCGGCGTCGTCGAATCCGTGCGCGTCCACTTCGAGGAGCTCGAGCGCGGCGCGGCAGACCTCGGACGTGATCCGGCCGTCGGCCTTCACCTGCGCGAAGTCGCGGACGCGCCGCAGCAACCGGTTCGCGATGCGCGGCGTGCCTCTCGACCGGCGCGCAATCTCGACCGTCGCCTCCGGGGCGATCTCGACGCCCAGAATGCGGGCCGATCGACGGACGATCTCGACGAGATCGGCTTCCTGATAGAAGTCGAGCCGGTGGACGATGCCGAAGCGCGACCGGAGCGGCGACGTGAGCAGGCCCGCGCGCGTCGTCGCGCCAATGAGCGTGAAAGGCTGCACCGGAAGCTTGTACGACTGCGCACTGGGACCCTGGCCGACGACGATGTCGATCTGGAAGTCCTCCATGGCCGGATACAGGAACTCTTCGATCGCGGGGGCCATGCGGTGCACCTCGTCGATGAAGAGCACCTCGCGCGCCTTGAGGCTGTTGAGGATCGCCGCCAGATCGCCCGGGCGTTCGAGCACGGGCCCGGAGGTCGCCCGGACCTGGACGCCCAGTTCGTTCCCGATCACGTAGGCCAGCGTCGTCTTGCCGAGACCGGGCGGACCGTAGAGGAGCACGTGATCGAGCGCGTCGCCGCGCTGCCGGGCCGCCGCGATCGAGATCTCGAGATTGGCGCGGACCTTCTCCTGGCCGATGTAATCGGTGAACGTCCGCGGCCGCAGGCCGGTTTCGTACTGCGCGTCGTCCTCGAAACGTGAGGCGTTGACGAGGCGCGCGTCAGACACAGAAACAAAGGCTCAAAGGCTCAAAGGCTATGAGGCTCAAAGGCTGGGAAGCCGAAGAACTCACAGGCTCAAAGGCCAAAAGGCTCACAGGCGTGGTCACGAACCTCAAAACGACGAATAGTGTACTGCTTCAGTGAGGATCTAGCCGGACTGGGACTTCAGCACTTCTCTCAGGAGCGGCTCGAACTCCCGTGTTTCGACCTTCCGCAGCACCGAATCGACAGTCTTCTCCACCGAGGCGCGCTGATAGCCGAGATTGACGAGCGCCGAAAGCAGGTTGTCGCGCACGTCGCCGGCTTCCGGCGCCGCATCCGACACAGGCGGCTCCTCCACTGTCGGCAGTCGATCCCTGAGCTCGACGACGATCCGCTCCGACGTTTTCTTGCCGACGCCGGGAATGCGCGTGAGCCGCGCGATGTCCGAGCCTCTCACCGCCCGGATGAGATCGGCCGGCTCGATACCCGAGAGCACGGCCAGCGCGACCTTGGGGCCGATGCCGCTCACCGCGATGAGACGCTGGAACAGGCTCAGCTCGAGCGCGGTGACGAACCCGAAGAGTTGCAGCGCATCCTCGCGCACATGCGTGTGCACGCGGAGGGTGACGCGAGCGCCTGGCTCGCCGACGGCATAGAACGTCGACAGCGGGACCTGGACGTCGTAGCCGACCCCGCCCACGTCGACGACCAGCCGCTGCACGTGTTTTTCGAGAAGCGTCCCTGCCAGGTGGGCGATCACGGCGCCTGACGCCGCGGAAGCGACGCCAGCGGCACGTGACGCCAGCTGCGAAGCCGGCGGGGCCCGCGCGCGCCGGCGTGGAGCTGCGCGATTCGTCCCTGGGAATGCGCGTGACAGATCGCGACGGCCAGCGCGTCGGCGGCATCGTGGGGCGACGGCGCTTTGTCGAGACGCAGAAGGAGCTTCACCATCTGCTGCAGCTGGGGCTTCTCGGCGCGGCCGTGGCCGGTGACCGCGAGCTTGATCTCGGCCGGGCTGTACTCGACGACGGGCAGGCCCGCCATGACGGCCGCGAGCATCGCCGCGCCTCGCGCGTGGCCGAGCACGAGCGCGCTTCTCACGTTTCTCGCGTGAAACAGATTCTCGATGACGACGCAGTCAGGCGCGGCCTCGGCCAGCAGGCGCGTGAGACCGCGGTGGATGATGTTGAGCTTATCGGGGAACGCGGTCTTCGCCGGCATCAAGAGGACGCCGCACGTCACCAGGTGATGCTGTCGGCCGTCGGTCTCCACACAGCCGTAACCGGTTCGCAAGGACCCGGGATCGATCCCGAAGATCCTCACGCCAGCGAGGCCTCGATTTCCTGTTCCTCGACGTCGAAATTGGACCAGACGTTGCGCGTGTCGTCGTGGTCCTCGAGCTGCTCCATGAGCTTCAGCATCTGCTGCGCGGCGCGGCCCTCGAGTTTCACGTAATTCTGCGGCAGCATCGCGATCTGCGCGGTGTCGGGCTCGACGCCAAGCTTCTTGACGGCGTCGACGACCGCCTGATGGGCGCTCGGCGAAGACACGATCTCCCACGCGCTGCCATCGTCCTTCATGTCGTCGGCGCCGGCGTCGAGGACGGCGCCCATGAGGGCCTCTTCGTCGGCCTTGTGCTTATCGATCGTGACGAGCCCGCGCTTCTCGAACATCCAGGCGACGCTGTTCGTCTCGCCGAGGTTCCCGCCGAACTTCGTGAACATGTGGCGGATCTCGCTGACGGTGCGATTCCGATTGTCGGTCAGCGTGTCGACGATGATGGCGGCGCCACCCGGACCGTAGCCTTCGTACGTCACTTCGTCGTACGTCAGGCCTTCTTCTTCACCGGTGCCGCGCCGGATTGCCCGCTTGATGTTGTCGGCGGGCATGTTCTCCTGCTTGGCCTCGGCGATGACGGTCCGCAGCCGCGGATTCATGTCGGGATCGCCGCCGCCCGCGCGGGCCGCGACCGTCAATTCCTTGATCAACCGCGTGAAGATCTTGCCTCGCTTGGCGTCGGCCGCGCCCTTCTTGTGCTTGATGGTGTGCCACTTGGAATGGCCGGACATGGGCGGGATCTTAGCATGCGAAACTGACACGCGATCTCATCGCTTCCGCGCGCGAATGACCCAGGTCTCGCTCGCCGGCGTCCACGGTTGGCCGCGGTAGCCGCCGTAAATCGCGTCGATTTCGAATCCCGACCGGACGAGCCGGCGCCGGGTCTCGGGAAATGGCAAGGTGCGAAACGTCACAGAAAACCGGCGTGTCACGGACGACGGCGCGCGCCCGTTTGCCCGCGCAGACCGCTCGACGAACGTCTCGTCGAAGATGGTCAGGCCGCGGCGGCGGTCCTGGCGGACCGTTTCAACGAGTGTGACGGTCGTGCGCTTCCCGTGCCGGCCGCGAAGGCGAAGCTGTCCCTCATACGGCATCCACCTGGGCAGGTCAGGCACCAGATCCGCCACGAAGAGCCCGCCTGGACGCAGCACTCGCGCTGCTTCCGTGAGCGCCCGGGCGAGATCGACGTCACGGATGAGTGATTGCAGAATGCCGTACGGGGCGATCACGAGATCGACGGAGGCGTCCGCGATCGGCAGCGCGCGGATGTCGCCGCGGACGAGCTCGGGCCGCTCGGCTGCACGCAGCCGCCGCGCGCGCCGGCGGGCGATGGCCAGCATCGGTGCGGATCGATCGATGCCGATGACGGGGGAAGACCTCGGGTTTCGTTTCCGCCCGGGTCCACTGGAACCGAAACCCGAGGTCTCGAGCAGCACGCGCCCCGTGCCACAGCCGAGCTCGACCACACGACCGCGAACGCTCGCCACCATGCGCTGCCAGAACGCGACGTCCCGCAGGCCGATCGTCCGCGCGTTTTCCCAATCGTAGTAGCGTGCGTATTCGTCCCAGCCTGAGGCGCCGTCTGGAGTGTCTCGTGTCGCAGCTGACGATCGTCGGGGCATAGAGAAAAGAATCACATGAAGGACGTGAAGGAAATGAAGGTCATGAAGAAGAGGCGACACTGACGCCTGCGTCAGTACTCCACCAGCCGCCTTGCCGCGTGCTCGATCTCGGCTTCACTCGGCAGGAACACGGCTTCGAGCGGCGGCGAATACGGGACGGGCGTGTCGAGCGCGCCGATGACGCGAACAGGCGCGTCGAGCGACTCGAACACCGTCTCCTGGATGACCGCGGCCAGCGATTCGCCGATGCCACCCGTCCGCGAGTCTTCATGGACGATGAGCACCTTGCCCGTCCGGCGCGCCAGCGCCACGACGGCATCACGATCGAGCGGCGCGAGCCATCGGAGATCCAGAACACTCGCCTCGATGCCGGACTCGTGAAGCCGGTCCGCGACGCGCAGCGCCGCGTGCACATAGGCGCCGTAAGAAATGATGGCGAGGTCGCCCCCCGGGCGGCGGAGCGCGGCCCGGCCGACCGGGAGTGCCCCCGGCGCTTTTGCGTCGAGACTCTGCCGGATCCGCGGATCGCGATAGAGCGCGATGTGTTCGTAATACAGCACCGGATCGGGATCCGCGACGGCCGACGCCATCAGCGCGCGCGCGTCGAACGGCGTCGAAGGGACGACGATCTTGAGTCCGGGCGTGCGATAGAACCACGGCTCGGTGTTCTGCGAGTGGTACGGTCCGGCGTGCCGCAGCCCGCCCCACGGCATGCGGACGACCATCGGGACCGACCCGCCCCAGCGGTACCGAATCTTTGCCGCGTTGTTCACGAGCTGGTTGAAGCCGGTCGCGACGAAATCGTTGAACTGGATCTCGCCGATCGGGCGAAGGCCTGCCAACGCCGACCCCACGCACGCGCCGAGCACCGCGCCTTCGGCGAGCGTCGAATTCAGGATCCGGTCGCCGTATTTCTCGAGCAGCGGCCGCAGCAGCAGGAACGCGTTGCCGTATTTGCCGCCGACGTCCTCGCCGAACACGAAGACGCGCGGATCGGCCGCGAGCGCGTCGCCGACGCCCTGCATCACCGCTTCGAGAAACGTCATGCCCTTGCGGTCGAACGGTGGCGCGGGTTCGACCGCGAGCGCCGGCGTCTCGAGGCGCGTGCCGCCCTCCCGGTCGAGCACGTCCACGCGCGCGCGAGGCGTGGGGTCGTCGGCGATGACCGACGAGGTGACGGATGTCGGATCGGGCCATGACGCGTCGACGACGGCCCGGGCTTCGGCCTCCACCGCCGCCTCGGCCTCCTGTTTCAGGCGATCGAGGTCGCCCTCCCTGAGCAGGCCGGAGCGCTTGAGTTTTGCGGCATAGGCGGGAATCGGATCGCGACCGGCCCAGTACTTATAGAGACCGGGATCCGCGTAGCCTTGCGGCGTGAGCGGCGGGTAATCCCAGGACGGCTGGGGATCTTTGCCGAGGTACAGCATGTCGTCGTGATGCGCGTGTCCGCACATCCGCATCGCGACGAGCTCGATGAGCGCCGGCCCCCGGCCCGCTCGCGCCCGCTCGGCCGCCCACGTGAACGCCGCGGCGATCGCGTCCGCGTCGGTCCCGTCGATGGTGATGCCCGGAATGCCGTAGCCGACCGCCTTGTCCGCGAACACACGCACGGCGGACTGTTCCGGGACCGGTGTCGACAGCGCGGTCTGGTTGTTCTGGAGACAGAAGATGACCGGCAGCCGCCGCGCGGCGCACATGTTGATCGCCTCGTGCCACTCCCCGAGCGACGATCCGCCTTCGCCGATGAACGAGACGCCCACCCGCTCCGCGCGCGTCAGTGCAAACGCGAGCCCCATGCCGGCCACCGTGAGACTGCTGATCGACAGCGGCGCCGACGCGGGCACGATGCCCCAGTCGACGTCGCCGATGTGCAGATCGCGGCCGTTCATCGGCGGCCCGGCTTTTCCCATCTGGGCGTTGAGGACCATCCGGATCGTCGCGGCCTCGGGCCGCATCCCCAGCGCAGCGCCGACGTCGCGGATGATTGGACCGATCACGTCTCCCCGCCACGATCCGTCGTCGTGCCGCCACGCCGCGCCGCGCCGCAAGCGGATGACCGCGGCGTAGATGGCTTCCTGGCCGAGCGATCGGAACCCCTTCCCCTGGAACGGCGTGCCTTCGTACTGCACGTCTGAACCGGAGAAGAACTGCTTCAGCCGCGTGTCGAGCGCACGCGTGAGCAACATGCCGCGAAGGATTTCGAGACGCTCGTCCTTCGTCAGACTCGCGGCGATGGCCTCCCGCCGCAAGAATCCATCGCAGGCGTCGACGAGCGCATCCACCGCTCGTCCCAGCCGGTCGCGCACGCTCACGCCGGGCGTCGTCTCAACGTCCTGCACCTTCGCGGTCGTGTTCAGAAACAGAGACGACTCGCGGAGTCCGGCGCTCCGCAGCGCCTCGGCGAGCGGACTGCGGAGAGCGTCAATCTCTTTCTCCCTCGCCGGCGCGCCTTTGACGACCTGATCGAACGCCGCGGCCGCCAGCTCGATCGCAAACGGCGACTGCTCGGCGACGAACGCGAGGAAGCGCTCACGCATCAGTCGGAGACAGCGATCTCGCCGGGCAGAATCGGCCGCGTACGCGGGAGCAGGCCTCGTCGCGCGAGGTTGCCGACGTAGAAAAGGAGGCTCCAGAACACCGCAAGTTTGATGACGTCGAACGGAGGGCCGACCGGCAGCACCTTCCACAGCAGCCAGAGCACCGGCTGCGCAATGCAGACCGCCCAGACCGACCCGTAGAAGTATCGGCGCTCGTGACCCTCACCTTTCGTGGACGCCTTCACGCGCGGCAGCCAGCCGGCCGCGCCGAGCGCCCACATCGTGCCCGCGATCGGCAGGTACCCGGCGTCGTAAATCTGCCGCATGCGCCAGGTGCCGTTCACGATGGCGTCAATGAGGCCGATGGAGTTGAGCAGCGCGTAGCTCACCACCGCGCTCCACGCGAACGTATAGCAGATGCGACGGTAGAGGGGATTGGGCCGGTCTTCGCTGAACCGGAGGATGTACGGCGCCGGCTCGACGCCGGGAAGCTGCCCGCGCAGGCCGGCGAGAGCGGTGCCGGCGAGGACCACGATCAGCCAGGCGACGATGGCGCTGTCGGGACCGCGCGCAAATAGCGAAAACGTGATGGGGCCGGGCGCGATGAAAAAGACCCAGATCCAGATGGGCCAGTGCGCCAGCCGGTAGCTCAGCTTATTGCGGACGCGAAGGACGCGATCGCGGGCGAGCTCGATCCGTTCGGCGTGGCCGTGCTGGTACTGATAGGAAGGAGGCAGCATTCAACGAACAACGGCACATTGTACGAAAATCGCAGGATCTGGGCAGGATCAGGGGCAGGTTCCGGGGTTCCGGGGTGGGTTCCGGGGTTCCGGTGCAGGGGCTTATCTCTCCTGCCAGCTCAACTTCTTCAATCCCACCGCCAGTTCGACGAGCTCGACAAGTCCGTCTTGATCGGCCGTGAGGGAGCGACGCTCCAATCCGAAGGCCCGGACATGCTGGAGAAGATTGGCCCATTGCTCGCGAGTCGCCTTTTCGTCGCGGAGCAGCAATCCGAACTCGGCGACAACGGCGGCGAACGGCAGGTGCGCTGCTGTGCGGCCCGCTCGTGCGACGTGCTGCATCAGGGAGCTTTCGGATTCGTCGGGATGCTTGTAGCGGATCTTGACGGTCGCCAATTCCGACGCGCTCGCGCCGACCGGCGTCCGCTCGTTCTGGTACTTCAGCGGATCGACCGTCGCCCGTCCATTCTCGCCAGCGACGTCGCGCGGCAGTGCCGCGCCGTCCGGCACGATCTCGTAGAGCACCGACACGGTGTGTCCGGCGCCGAGCTCACCGCCGTCCTTCTTGTCGTCGTTGAAGTCCTGGTGCTGAAGAAGGCGATTCTCGTAGCCGATCAGCTTCCAGGCCTTTACAGCGGTCGGGTTGAACTCCACCTGGAACTTGACGTCCTTGGCGACGGTTTCGAGCGTCGCGCCGCCCTCACGGACGAGCACTCGCCGCGCTTCGAAGAGTGAATCCAGATACGCGTAGTGGCCGTTCCCCTTGTCGGCCAGCATCTCCATCGTCGAGTCCTTCAGGTTGCCGGTGCCGACGCCGAGAATCGACAGGAAGATGCCCGATTGCTTTTTCTCTTCGATGAGACGGACGAGATCTCCCTGGCCGACGACGCCGACGTTGAAGTCGCCGTCCGTGGCAAGGATGACTCGATTGATGCCGCCCCTGACGAACTGCTGTTCGGCGATCTTGTACGCGAGGACCAGGCCCTGACCGCCATTCGTCGAGCCGCCGGCTTCGAGGCTTTCGATCGCATCATGGATGAGCTGGCGCTGGCGACCCGAGGTTGAAGGGAGTGCCAGCCCGCTCGCACCGGCATAGACCACCATCGCGATCCGATCGTCGTCTCGCAAGGTGTCTACGAACATCCGCAGGGCGGTCTTCACGAGCGGAAGTTTGTCGGGCGAACTCATGGACCCGGACACGTCCACGAGGAGCACGATGTTGCGGCCGTTGACCTCTCGCTGGTCGATCGCCTTGGCGCGCACGCCGACGAGGAGCAGTTTGTGCGTAGGCGCCCAGGGACACTCGCCCACTTCGGTCGTAACCGAGACGGGTCGACGCGCATCCGGCTCCGGATAGGCGAACCGGAAATAGTTCACGAGCTCTTCGACGCGAACGGCATCGACCGGAGGGAGGGCGCCCTTGCTCAGAAAGCGCCGCACGTTCGAGTACGACGCCGTATCCACGTCAGCCGCGAACGTCGACAGCGGATCATCGGCCGTCAGCTTGAACTGGTTCTTTTCGATTCGTGCGTACGATTCGGTGCTGGCGAGCGGCGCGTAACGGCCAGGGAGATAGTTTCCGCCGCGGCCGCCCCCACCGCCGCCATAGGGTATGACCCCCGCCGCGACCGGGGCAGCGGCCGGGGCAGGAGGAGCGGCCCTGGGGTTCCGAGAGTCGGTCAGCATCGTCTGACCCTGAACGACGACCTCCTCTGCCGTTGAACCCACCTGCATCTCGAGCGTCACCGGAATCGCGCGCACGCCGTCGGCAACCCTCATGGGCAGACGGAGCGTCTTGAATCCCGGCAGACTTGCGCGGAGGTCGTACGTGCCCGCGCGGACACCGGTGAAGCGGAACCGGCCGGACGAATCGCTGGTCGTGGACGCCACCACGGTTGGAGGTTGCTCGAGCGTGACTTTCACGCCGGGAAGGGCGATGCGAGACGCGTCGATCACCGTGCCTTCGATGACGACGCCCGTAGATTGCGAAGCGGGTACACCTGCCTGGCCGTTCAGCGAGGCGATGACGAACACCCACCCGAGGAGTCCGACGGCATACACGCGCAGCCGGATCAACATCGTGACCTCCCTCTCATCCCGCCCTCGCTCTTCGAGCTTCGGCGGGCAAGCTGCTACCGGACGATCCCCAGGGTGAGGGATTAGACACCGGGGAACGGCAGAAAGTCTGTGGAACGCGCATGTCGGTACGACCACGAGTGAAAAGCGCATGTCGGTACGTCGGGTACGACAGGTACGGCAGGTGCCAGGACCGTTCTATCGCTCGCTCTCTTTACTTTAAGAAAAAGATGACCAGCGCCAGCTCGTTCCACGGACCCGCCGTACCCGTCGTACCGACATGGGCTTTTCACATCTTTCTTTTCGCTTTTGCCGTCGGCTGCGCCGTCCACGGATCCTCCGGCCACGGATGTTTCGGATATCTCGCTCGGAGTTCCTTTCGCACTTCCGGATACCCCCTCGACCAGAAGCTCTTGAGGTCGCTTGTCACCTGCACGGGCCGTCCGTTCGGAGCGAGTAGCTCGAACGTCACCGGCGTGCGCGCGGGACCGATGCGCGGAGTGTCGCCAAGGCCAAACAGCTCCTGCAGCTTGACGGAGGCGACCACGCGGTTGTCGTCACGGTATTCAAGCGGTACGTCGCGTCCGCTTGGCACTCGCAGCGTCGGCGGCGCGTGCTGCGCCAGCTTCCGGTGAGCCGTTTCCGGGAGATGAGCCCGAAGATCGACATCGCTCAACCCTTCGGCCGTTTGCGACGCGGCGCGAACGAGCGTCTCGAACGTCTCCGGCGATCCGGCGACCCGCAGTTTCCGAATCAGCTCGGCATCGGTCTCGGACGGTCCGCGGCGCAGGTACGCATCTTCGATCAGGCGCGCAGCCACCTCTCGATCGACGGCGGCCGGCTGCTCGTCGAGCACGAGCGCGTCGTAGCGGACGATGCGCGTCGCTCGCACGGCACCGGTCGAATCATCGAACACGTGCCGGATTTCGGGCTCGCCGGCCGGCAGCCACTCACGTTCGATCCGGGTCGCCAACCTGATCAACGCCTCGGCCGGCAACTCGGGATGGTTGCGGCGAACGGACGCCGGCGTACCGGCGGCCGCCGCGACGTCGACGGCCACGACCAGCTCGGCGTCGTGCACACCGCTTTCACGCGCCAGTCGCGCGCCGGTACCCGAGGACAGCACGAACCGATCGGATCGTGACGCGCGGCGTCTGGCGACACGATCGGGATACGCGGCGAACACGGCGCGACGGAAATCCGTTTCGGCAATCGTCGAGGCGGCGCGTCCGCGCACACGTCGCGAGACGTCCCGAAGCTCGTGAGCCACCCGAAGCACGTGCGGCGGCAGACGCTCGTCGCGATCGACCGACGAGAAGAGGTCGCAGGTCGTCGCGCCGTGACGCGGCGATGCGGCGTGCCGATCGGCAAGGAGGGCGCACGCGCGCGCGGCTTCGGGCGCGCCGTCCGCCGCGAGGAGCAGCCGGCTCAAACGTGGATGAAGCGGCAGCCGCTTCAGTTCGTGGCCGAGCGGCGTCAGCGCCCCGAGGGCGTCGATCGCCTCGAGCCGCCGGAGGAGATCGAGCGCGGCCTGCACGGCTCGCTCGGGCGGCGGTTCGTACCATTCGAGCCTGGCGGGATCGCCGCCCCACGCGATCACCTCGAGCACAGTCGACGTGAGATCGACGCGGGCGATCTCCGGATCCCGGCAGGGCCGGAGACGATCGCGCTGGTCCCACAGCCGGACAACGCGGCCCGCCTGCGTCCGGCCGGCGCGGCCCGCGCGCTGGTCGGCGCAGTCCTGCGGGATTCGCTCCGTCTCGAGGCTGTCGATCGCCCGGTCGGCGTCGTAGCGGGACACTTTGTGGTACCCGGTGTCCACGACCGCCACCACATCGGGCACCGTGAGCGTCGTCTCCGCGATGTTCGTCGCGAGAATCACGCGCCGGTCGTGAGACGGTTTGATCGCGGCGTCCTGTTCGTCGGCGTCGAGCGAGCCGTGAAGCGGCAGGACGCGAAGACCGGCGGCAACGCGACCCCGCTCCAGGTTCGCCATCGTCCGTCGAATCTCCGGCGCGCCAGGCAGAAAACAGAGCACGGCACCCGCGGCCGGCGGCAGGATCTCGATCGCCGCCTGCTCGACGGGAACGCCCGGCCGATAGGCGATCTCGACGGGATGGACGCGGCCCGGAACATCGATCACCGGGCAGTCTCCGAGAAACGCCGCGACCCGCGCCGAATCGAGCGTCGCCGACATGACGACGATCCGCAGATCGTCCCGGGCGCGCCAGGCCTGGCGCGCGAATGCCAGCCCGAGGTCGGCGTGGATGCTCCGCTCGTGAAACTCGTCGATGACGATGGTGCGAAAGCCGGCGAGGGTTGGATCCTGCTGAAACCGCGCGGTGAGGATGCCTTCGGTGGCCACCAGCAGCCGCGTGTCGGGTGAATACTGGCGCTCGAAGCGGACGTGCCAGCCGACCTCGCGGCCCACCGTCCAGCCCTGCTCCATCGCAATCCGCCTGGCTATCGCGCGGGCGGCCACACGGCGCGGCTGCAGGAGAATCAGTGGCCCATCGGCCGCGAGCACGGGCGGCACGCGGGTAGTCTTCCCGGCGCCGGGCGCCGCGGTGACGACCACCGCCCGCCGGTCACGCACGCGCGCGGCAATTTCGGCGAGATACGGATCGATCGGCAGAGGGTCGGGCATCGTCTCTGGTCGGAGACAGTACTATGGCGCGGATGTCCTTCGCGGAAATGCTGCGGGGCGCCGTCGTCATGGCGCCGATGACCAAGGGCTCCAACCTCCCCTACCGGCGGCTGTGCATCGAGCTTGGCGCGCGCGTGCTGGTGAGCGAGATGGTCGTCGCCCGGCGTCTGAAGCAGCGCCGCCGTGGCGAATTCGCGCTGATTCGCCGCGCGCCGGATGAACCCTGTTTCGGGGTCCAGCTCGCCGGGAATCGCCCGGACGAAATGGCCTGGGCCGCGGCGCTCGTCGCGGCTCGCGGCGCGGACTTCGTGGATCTCAACCTCGGCTGCCCGATCGATCATTTCACCCGCAAAGGCCTCGGCGCCGCGCTTGCGCGTCAGCCCAATCGGGTCCGCCGCATCGTGGAAGCCATGAGGTTGGCCGTGCCCGTGCCGGTGACCGTCAAGATCCGGCTGGGATGGAGCGACGACAAGCGCAATTACCTCGATGTCGCGCGCGCCGCCGTGGACGCCGGGGCGGCGGCGATCACCGTACATGCGCGGACGCGGGAGGCGCGATACCGCCATCCAGCCGACTGGAATGCGATTGCCGAAGTCGCCGCGGCGGTGCCGGTCCCGGTAATCGGCAACGGCGACCTGCTCTTCGCGCACGAGATTCACGAACACATGCGATCGTCGGGCTGCGTCGGCGTCATGGTCGCGCGCGGCGCGTTGATCAAACCGTGGATCTTCAAGGAAGCCCGTGACGGTTACTGGGACATCAGCGCCGACGAGCGTATGGGGATCTATCGCCGATATGTCGAGCTGGCGCGCGCGCACTGGACCGCTCCGGGCGAGCGGCGAAGCGGCGAAGGCGAACTCCAACACGCGCCGGCGGGCGTCACGGAAGCTCCGCCGCGTGAGCTCGACGCGTACGGCCGTACTCGCCTAAGGGAATTTCTCAGATGGCATGTCGGCTTCTGGTGCCGCTATGTCCCGCGGCGTGCCGACGGCTCGTGGCCGTCGATGCAGCACCGCGAATCAGGGTTCACGCCGCGATCCGATCTCGAGGCTCTGCTCGCGCGAACCGACGACGCCGCGCTGGACTACATCACCGATCAGCTGCTCGACGGCGGCACGTGCGCATCCCCGCCAGCACTCTCGTTTGCCGATCCGGGAGCCATTTCGCCGTCTGAAACCGTCGAGGCCGGTTGATGCCGGTGGTCTTCAATCTCTTCTCAGCGCACTGAAGACGGCCGCGAGACTCTCGTCACCGACGTGCCACGTGCCCGGCGGCTCGCCGACGAACATCTTGAAGTCGCGGATGAAGTGCGCCTGATCGTAGAAGCCGTGTTCGGCCGCGCGTGCCGCCCACGTCGTGCCGTTCGTCTCCTGCCGGATGCCGCGAAGCACTTCCTGGAATCGGACGACGCGCAGGAAAAACTTCGGCGAGATGCCGACGCGTTCGTCGAACAGGCGCTCCACCTGGCGCGCGCTGAGGCCGAGCTGGCTGGCAAGATCGCCGACCTGCACGAGCCCTTTGCGTCCCGTCGCGATCGCAACCGCCGCGGCCGTCGGACCTTCGATTCGGGAGGACGAGGCCTGTGCCTCGAGCGCGGCCGACAGGGCCGCGATCATGTCCTCGCCGCTTTCCCGTCCCGCGACGTCGTCACGAAGCCGTCGCGCGAGCGCGCGGTGCAGGTCACGCAAGTCGACGATGGCGTCGGTCATGCCGCGCTGGGGTACGGCGAGCAGCGCGTGCGCCGCGTGCGGCCGAAGGTGTGCGCCGACAAGCCGCGCGTACCCGCGTGGCAGGAGCTTGACGGCGCGGGTGAGCTGGCCGGCAAAGAGGACGCGGTCCTGCACGCGCATGAGGCCAGCGTCATCGAACTGCGCGAACGGATCGCCGCCGTGGACGATGATTTCGGTGCGGCCGTCGGGCGGGATCGGCTCCGCGGCAATCTCATCGGCCGACCCCTCGAGCAACCAGAGCCGCTCGACGAACGGCCGCAGCGCGGGCGACGCGTCGAACTCGCGGTAGATCACGCGAGGTGCCGACGGATTTCCCGGTTGACGCGATGGATCTGGCGCCGCACGCTTTTCAGCGTGTCGTGATCGTGCGCGGCGAGCGCGGCCTCGCGTTTACCCTTGAGCTCGCGGATCTTCGCCTTGAGAGCCGGCTTGTCGATGCCGACCGCGTCGTGATGCTCGTGAACCGGGATGCCGAGCGCCTTGGCCAGCGCCGGCAGCAGATGCTCCTTGTTCATCTGCGAATAGCCCTTCACGGCTTCCTGATCCTCGACGGACTTGGCGATGTCCCGAAGCTCGGCGATGGTTTTGATCTTGAGGTCGTGGAACGTCTGAGCCATTACAAAAGTATAGAGGGGTCGGGAGTCGGTTGTGGAAAAGTCCGTTTGAGCCTCGCGTACGTCAGCCCGGCGGTGACATCGTAGGCCGTGTGGACCAGCATCGGCAGAAAGAGCGAGCCGCCGGCCCAGACCAGCATTTGAAAGCCGAGCGCGAACAGGACGATGATGCCAGCCGATTTCCAGCCCTGTGTGAGATGGGCGCCGCCGAACATCACGGCGCAGATCACGACACCCAGTCCCGGAGATCCGACGAGTGATGCGACGAGCGCGGACTGCACGCCCCGCCAGGTGATTTCCTCGCTGACGCCCGCGAGCAGCGACACGACGAGCCACCAGCTGCGTTCGGCCGTCGTCTGAGGCGTGAACAGCTCGACAACCCGCTTGCGGTCGGCGACCGCCTTCCGCCAGCGCGGTCTCATCAGAACGACCGCGACGGCGTAGACGACGAGACCGAGCGGGAGCCCAACGAGCATCCGGCGACCATCGATGTGAAAGAGCGACAGGCCGTGGTCGCCCGCCGTGAGGATCGACAGCGCGGCAAAGAGCGTCAGCATCACCGACGTCACCTGGAAGTGCCGCAGGCGATTGATGGGGCCGTCGAGCTTTGTGAGCTGGCGGCGGCCGCGTAATGCAAGGAACGGCACGACCACGCCAAAAATAATCACGTGGTACAGGCCGAGCTTGGTGACGTAATACGCGTCATCGATGAGCAAGAGGTTGCGTCCCTCTAATCAGGTTGGCCTGCGGCGCCGCGTTCGGTGGCCGCGGCGCGCCACTCCGCCACGAATGTCCCGGCCGTTGACGCGAACCTCATGTCGCGCCATTCGAAGAGCGCGCCCAGCCGTTTCAGGATCGCCAGGCCGCCGTACGCCTCACCGCGCGGCTCGGGATTCGAAGACGATGATTCGTTTTCGACCCGGAAGGCGATCTCCTTCCTGACACGATCGCCGCGGACGGTCACGACCGGCACCGTCCCGGGCCGGCCGTGACGGACGGCGTTGGCGAGCACCTCGCTCAGAAACAGCCCGAATCCGCCACGAACCGGACAGACGATTTCGAATGATTCGGGCCAGTCGACGTGTGTCTCGAGCACGCGGCCGTCCGGTGACCAGGCGGCCAGCGTCCCGTTGTCCCAGTGGAGTCGCGCCCGGAGCTCGCGATCGTCACGGACGCGTCTGAAAATCGCCTCGAATCGATCGATCGTGACCCGGCACTGCTCGGCGTCCACGACGCTGTCGCGATCGAGCGGCGGCGAAGCATCCCAGTGATCGAGCAGCCAGGATGCGACGGTCAGCCGGCGCTCCAGATATTCGGCGAGCCACTTCGTCAGGTCGCGCGTCTCGGGATCCGGTTCCGGCCGGCTCAGGCAGTGCTCGAGGACGCGCGCGAGCGTCGCGACGCCGTGCGAGAGCAGCCCGGCGAGGCGCCGGCGCTCGTCACGGTGAGCATCTCGTTCGAGATCTTCGGCGAGCAGCGCGAGGTCCGCGTCGGGCTCGAGCACGAACAGCACGCCGAGGCGATGGCGTTCGTCGGCGGCCAGCGCTTCAATCGGCGCCGTGACCGCGACGGAACGGACGATCGCGTACCGCTGATGGATCTCGCCGCGCTCGTCTTTCACCGCCACCGGCACGCCGTAGGCCCGGCGCGGCTGCGGGCCTGCCGCCTGCATCCGCTGATAGTGCGCGCGCGCCCGATCCTCCGGCCAGACCAGCTCCGCGAACCGGCTGCCGGCGTGGATGCCGATCGTCTCCGCCGCGCGGTTCGACGAGACGATCACGTCGGTGTTGGGATCGACGACGACGAGCGGCACCTGCATCGTGTTGAGCAGATTCTGTTTTTCGGCGAGGGCCTGCTGTGATTTCTGCCGCTCGCCTTCGGCCCGGCGGCGGTTCAGCTCGAAGCCGACGAGGAGCAGGGCGAGCAGTCCGGCGAGCGCCACGACCGCCGCGACCGGAAACGCCGGTGCCGTTTGCGGAAACAGCATCAGCAGCCAGGTCGATTCCGACACCTGAAATGCCGCCAGCGCGCCGGCATCGTCGACGAGCCCGTGCCGCAGGGGCGATGTGTGATCGCCAGCTGGCTGATCGCGGGAGGCGAGCGCTGACGTCGCGGCCCGCAACGCCGACGTGGCGCCGGATGGAAGCGCTGCATCGAACGAGGCCCAGGACGCGGGCGTGCCATCGGCCACCTGCACCGCGGCACCGCTGATCGGTGGATCGACACTGGCGGCGAATCGTTGCCAGTCGATCTCGAACGCGAGGTCGAGGGCGGCGACCGCATGGTGACCGTTCGGAGCGATCAGCGGCTGCGTGATGGTCGAGACGAGGCCACGCCCGCCGAGGTCGAGATAGAAGCCCGAGTACGCACCGGTCGCAGCCTGCCTCGCCGTAGCCTTCGGCGAAGGCGGGGTGGGCGCCCCCCGCGGAAGAAGAACTCTTCCGGCGCGAACGTCGGCAGCCCGGGCCTGGCGCTGAGAAGCAAGAGTTCGCGCTCGGCAGCCGACTGCGACGAGATCTCCGGCGTGGGCAAGCCCCCAGGACCGGACGCGTCGCCCGCGTCCGTCGAGCGTTCCCAGGGCGCCGAGATGAGCGTGCCATCTTCGGAGACGACGTACAGCCGGACCGGATGCGGAGGCCGGTGTCCCGGCACCGCCGGCAGCGGGCGACTGGTGAAGTCGCGATCGATCTGGGCGGTCGCCTCGGCAAGAAGAACCGCGGCCCACCGGACCGTGCTCTCGGATGCGTCGCGCACTCCGGCGGCTCCGGATTCGAGCGAGCGCCGGCGCGTGACGACGAATGTGCGGCCGTCGAACATCATGAGCCGCTGACTTCTGAGCGATGTGGTGGTGGCTGGCGACTGATCGCTCAGCCATCGCGCGCGGTCGGCCGCCGCGGGGTCGACGGTGGTCGCGCGGATGGCCTCGCGCGCGCGTTCCAGCGGCGGGGGCACGCCGTCGGACGCCGTCGCGAATTGCCGGTAGAGCTTCGCGCGATTCTCGTCGAGGTGCCGCGCGTACCGTTCGAGCTCACGCTGGAGCCACGCCATCGCGCCCGGCGCTTCGGTCGGCCGGGGCGGCATGCGCTGGCCGACCAGATCGAATACCGCGGCCGCGCGCGCCTCGCCGGACCGCTCATGCCAGGCGATCCAGATCGCGCGCGCGGTGAACGCCGCCAGCGCGACGAACAGCGCCACGCCGGCGTAGAGCACCGCCGTTCGGCGAGACAGTAAAGTAGACCGCATGGCGTGGCTCGACGAGCCGGGCTTCGAGCGGCGTCCGGTCGTGTTCGTGGAGGACCACTTGTATCACACGGCCGATCTGCTCGCGGCCGTCGCGTCGGTCCGTCCGGATCTGCTCGCCTCGTCCACGGTCGTCGGGATCGATCGACCGGGTCCTGATACCGACGCCACGATCGCCCTCTGGCGATCGCGGTATCCGGCCCTCCAGATCGTCGCGCCGCTCACGGCCCGCGGCGGCGTGCTCGACTCGCCGCTCATCCGTCTTCTCGAGCCATCCGACATCGGCGATGCCGCCGCGTTCGCCCGGACGGTTGCTGGGCTCCTGCGGCCCGGCGGGCTGCTGGTCCAGGACGTACAGCTCAGCACGCTGCCCTTCGTGCCCGCCGATCGCTGGTGGGAATCAATCTACTTCGCGGCGACCGTGCGCGGCATGTTCGCCTCCCGCCTGCCGACGGTCCGCTTCCTGTCGAACAAACGCGGGTACAGCGCGACGTTCGGCCGGGATCTGCTCGACGCCGGTTTCGACCCGCGCGACGTGATGGACAAATCCGCGCTGGAGGACACCGTCGCGCCGGCCGTGATCGCGCTGTTCGACCGCGCGTTCCCGCACGTGCTCGACGCACGGCTCACGCCCGCATCAGCCGGGTCGTGGCCAGCCGGCGCGCTCGAAGATGACCGCCGCGAGATCGAGCACGCGCTGGACCTCGTCCTGTGGCCCTCGGGATCGGGTGTTGAACTGGGCGGCAAACAGGTGGCGGGATCGACCGGCCGCGTCACCTTCAAAACAGGATCGCCGGAAGCCGAGACCTGGACGCAGCTCGTCGGCGACGCGCTTGCGGAGGGAACGGGTCTGCCGGTGGTTGACGTCGGCCAACGGATCGGACCCGCCCACGCCGCGCGAGCCGAACTGACGAATCTCGCAGCCCGGCACGCCCACACCTTGCGCGGGCGGCTGAAATCGGGCGACGCGATCGTGACCGTCAATCACGCGTACCGGTTGAGCGACCACCTGCGCGTCGGAGTGGTCACCGCCGCTCACCTCCGGTCACCTTCCGGCCGCGACCGCGGCTGACGAAGGTCCCGGAATAGCGGGCGTGAGGGGCGAGGCGGTAGCGTCGCCGCCATGTCCCTCTTCCGCACCAAACCTCTTCATGTCCTGATGAAGTCGGCCGAGTCGACGCACGGGCTCCGCCGTGTCCTCGGTCCCTGGAACCTGATCGCGCTTGGCATCGGCGCGATCATCGGCACCGGCATCTTCGTGCTCACCGGCCAGGCCGCGGCCATGAACGCGGGCCCGGCGATCGTGATCTCGATGGTCATCGCGGGCATCGTGAGCACGCTCGCGGCGCTGTGTTACGCCGAATTCGCGTCGTCCGTGCCGGTCGCCGGGTCGGCGTACACCTACGCGTACGCGACGCTCGGCGAGTTCGTCGCCTGGGTCATCGGCTGGGATTTGATTCTCGAGTACGCGCTGGGCGCCGCCACCGTTGCGGTCGGCTGGTCGGGCAACGTCATGAGCCTGCTGGCCGACGTCGGCATTCATTTTCCGGCGGCCATCAGCGCCGCGCCCGGAACCGTCGTTCGATTGGCGGACGGCGGGACGGCGATGGCGGTGTTCAATCTGCCGGCGGTGCTGATCGCCCTCCTCGTGACGGCGCTGCTCGTGCGCGGCGTCGAGGAATCGGCCACCGTGAACACGATCGTCGTCGCGGTCAAAGTCTCGATCATCCTGCTCATCATTCTGGCCGGCGTCTGGTTCGTGCGGCCGGAGAACTACGTGCCGTTCATCCCGCCGAACACCGGCGAGTTCGGCGAGTACGGGTGGTCGGGCGTCGTTCGTGGCGCAGCCGTCATCTTTTTCGCCTACATCGGCTTCGACGCGGTTTCGACGGCGGCGCAGGAAGCGCGAAATCCGCAGCGCGACATGCCGCGCGGCATCCTGGGATCGCTGGCCATCTGCACGGTTCTCTACGTGGCCGTCTCGGCGGTAATGGTCGGCCTCGTCCACTACGAGCAGCTGGGCGGGCCGGCGCCGATGGCCGTCGCGGTCGACCACGCGCGCACGGCCGCGGCCGGCACAGTGTTTGGCGGACTCATGAGCATCATGGCGACGCTCGTCAAAGTCGGCATCGTCGCGGGCCTGACTTCCACGATCGTCGTGCAGATCCTCGCGCAGCCGCGCATTTTCATGTCGATGGCGAAGGACGGTCTGCTGCCCGCGTGGGCGGGCCGCATCCATCCGCGATTCGGCACGCCTCACATCACGACGATCGTCACCGGGCTCATCGTCGCGGTCGCGGCCGGTTTCACGCCGATCAGCGTCCTCGGGAATCTCGTCAGCATCGGCACGCTGTTCGCGTTCGTGATCGTGTCGATCGGCGTGCTCGTACTGCGACGCACGCAGCCCGGTCTGCCGCGGCCCTTTCGCACGCCATGGGTTCCCGTCGTGCCGATCGCGTCGGCCGCCGTGTCACTGTTTCTCATGCTGAGCCTGCCCCTCGAGACGTGGGAGCGGCTTGGGATCTGGATGGCGATCGGCGTCGCGATCTACTTCATCTACGGGAGGAGAAGAGCTCTGCTCGCGGCGGCAAATGAATAAGGCCGCCCGCCGCGCCGTCGAGTGCTTTTCTCTCTCCGTCGTACCGACAGCGTTCTTGACCTGCGGTTTCTGTCGATTGCCTGACCCGTCTGTTCTCGGATATCGTTGGTGGGTTTGGGGACTGGCGGAATGGCGACTCCGTACGCCGTGCCCGTGCGCCGCTTCGGCGAAACCACCCGCCGCGATGCGTGGTGGCTTCAGCCCGTGGCCGTCTTTCTCGGGCTGTCCGGTTTCCTCACGTATTCGACGTGGGCGATGTTTCAGCCGATCGCGTTCGCCGAATACGGCCCCTACCTCTCCCCGATGTTCTCGCCGCTGCTCTTCGGCACGTCCCCGCACGCCTGGTTCGGCGGACCGGACGTTCCGACGTGGTGGCCATCGGCGATTCCGTACTCCGCGGCGATGCTGGTGCTCTGGATGCCCGGAGGGTTTCGCGTCACCTGTTATTACTACCGCGGCGCGTACTACAAGGCGTTCTGGGCCGATCCGCCGGCCTGCGGTGTCGGCGAGCCCCGGAAGACATTCCTGGGAGAGCGATCGTTTCCGCTCGTGATCCAGAACATCCATCGGTACTTCCTGTATCTCGCGCTCGCCTTCCTCTTCATCCTCGCCCACGACGTCTGGAAGGCGTTATGGTTCCCGGCACCGGGCGGCGGGACGGAATTCGGTGTCGGCGTCGGCACGCTTGTGCTTGCCGGGAACACCGTTCTGCTGAGCGGCTACACGTTCGGCTGCCACTCCCTTCGGCATCTGGTCGGCGGATTTCTCGATACCATGACCGGCCGTCCCGCGCGGAAGACCGCGTTTACCTGTGTCAGCGCGTTCAACCGCACGCACATGGGATGGGCATGGGCCAGCCTCGTCGTGGTGATGTTCGCCGACGTGTACGTGCGGCTCTGCGCGATGGGGGTCTGGACGGACTGGCGGATTGTCTGAGGGCCCAATTTGCCCTTGCATGTGTTGTTCGGCCTTTGGCCTTCGGCCTGACCACGTGCGAGCTGTGAGGTAAGAGAAACCCCGTGGACTATCCCGTCATTGAACACGACGTTCTCGTCATCGGCGCCGGCGGCGCCGGGCTGCGGGCCGCCATCGAAGCGTCGGTCCAGGGCGCGCGTGTCGGTCTGATCACGAAATCCCTGCTGGGCAAGGCCCACACCGTCATGGCAGAGGGCGGAGTGGCGGCCGCGCTCGCCAACGTCGACGATCGCGACAACTGGCAGGTCCACTTCGCCGACACGATGCGCGGCGGACAATACCTGAACAACTTCCGGATGGCCGAGATCCACGCCAAGGAGTCGCCCGATCGCGTCCGCGAGCTCGAAGCGTGGGGTGCCGTGTTCGATCGCACCGCCGACGGCCGGATTCTGCAGCGGAACTTCGGCGGCCATCGCTATCCGAGGCTCGCCCATGTGGGCGATCGCACCGGCCTCGAGATGATCCGCACGCTCCAGGACTACGGCGTGCACCGCGGCATCGACGTCTACATGGAGCACACGATCATCACGCTCCTCACGGACGGCGGCCGGGTTGCGGGCGCCATGGGGTACGACCGCGAGCGCGGCCGGTTCAAGGTGTTCCGCGCGAAGGCCACGGTCATGGCGACCGGCGGCCTGGGCCGCGCGTATCGCATCACGAGCAACAGCTGGGAATATACGGGCGACGGGTACGCGCTCGCGTACGACGCCGGCGCGGCGCTGCAGGACATGGAGTTCGTCCAGTTCCACCCGACCGGCATGGTCTGGCCGCCAAGCGTCCAGGGGATCCTGGTGACCGAAGGCGTGCGCGGCGAAGGCGGCATTCTGCTCAACAAGGACGGCCGCCGGTTCATGTTCGACGACATCCCGGACAACTACAAGAACCAGACCGCGAGCGACGAGGAAGAAGGCTGGCGGTACACGCAGGGCGACAAGTCCGCGCGGCGTCCGCCCGAACTGCTTACCCGCGATCACGTCTCGCGCGCCATCGTGCGCGAGATCAAAGAGGGCCGTGGCAGCCCGCACGACGGCGTGTTCCTCGACATCGCGTGGATCAAAACCAAGCTGCCGAACGCGAAGGAGCACATCAAGCGCAAGCTGCCAAGCATGTACCATCAGTTCAAGCAACTGGCCGGCATGGACATCACCGAAACGCCGATGGAAGTCGGACCGACGACCCACTACACGATGGGCGGGATCCGGGTGGACGGCGAAACGCAGATGTCCACGCTGCCCGGACTGTTCGCGGCGGGTGAAGCCGCCGCCGGGCTGCACGGCGCCAACCGGCTCGGCGGCAATTCCCTGTCGGATCTGCTCGTCTTCGGCAAACGCGCGGGGGAATACGCGGCGCGGTTCGCGAAAGAGAACGGCGCCGCGCGCATCGACCAGGCGCAGGTCGATGGGGCGGCCAAACGCGCGCTCGCGCCGTTCGAGCGCGGCGCGTCGGGTGAAAATCCCTACACCGTCCAGAGCGATTTACAGGCCACCATGCAGCAGCTCGTCGGCATCGTCCGGCAGGAATCCGAGATGCTGGAGGCGCTCGAACGCCTCAAGGCGCTCCGGGCGCGCGCGGAGCTGGCAGGGATCGGCGGCAACCGTGAGTACAACGCCGGCTGGCACACGGCGCTCGACCTTCGCTGCCTGATGATCGTCTCCGAGACCGTCACGCGCGCGGGCCTCGAACGCAAGGAGAGCCGCGGCGCGCACTTCCGCGAAGACTATCCGGGCAAGGTCGACGAGTACAGCCGGTTCAACTTCGTGATCGAACGTGACGCCGACGGCTCGATGAAACTCACGCGCGCGCCCGTGGTCGAGCCGCCGCCCGAGCTCCAGCAGGTCATCGAGAAGAACAAGTAGCCATGGCCACACAGACGTTCCAGATCTGGCGCGGTCAGGGCGGTCAGGGCCGCTTTCAGGAGTACCGCACCGAAGTCAGCGAGGGGATGGTCGTCCTCGACGCGGTGCACGCGATCCAGGCGAAGCAGGCGACGGACCTCGCCTGCCGCTGGAACTGCAAGGCCGGCAAATGCGGCTCGTGCTCGGCGGAGATCAACGGCAAGCCGAAGCTGATGTGCATGACGCGGCTGAACGAGCTGCCGGCCGACAAGCCCGTCACGATCGAGCCGCTGCGCGCCTTCCCGCACCTCAAGGATCTCGTCACGGACGTCTCCTGGAACTACGAGGTCAAGAAGAAGATCAAGCCGTTTACGCCGCGGCCGCCGGACGCGCCCGACGGCACCTGGCGCATGGCGCAGGCCGACATCGACCGCGTCCAGGAATTCCGTAAGTGCATCGAGTGTTATCTCTGTCAGGACGTCTGTCACGTCCTGCGCGATCACGGCAAGCACTCGGAGTTCATCGGCCCGCGGTTCTACGTCCACGTCGCGGCGCTCGAGATGCACCCGCTCGACACGGCGGATCGCGTGCCCGCGCTCAAGGAGCAGTTTGGGATCGGCTACTGCAACATCACGAAGTGCTGCACGAAGGTCTGCCCGGAGTCGATCACGATCACCGACAACGCGATCATCCCGCTCAAGGAAAGAATCGTCGATCGGTTCTACGATCCGGTTACGAAGTTGCTGAGAGTGATCAGGGGACGCTGAGGTTCCGGGGTTACACACTCATGAACTGGCTGCGCGGGGCCTTCGCCGGCGCGATGTTGCTTCTGGCTGGCACGAATACGCCTGCCCAAGAGGCACCGTGGGTGACCGTCCTCGATGAGCAGGGCCGATCCGTGATGGGCTTTGCGGCCCGGACGGAGCCGTATCGGCCGGGATTGCTTCCACGTGTAAGTGAGGGCTTCACGGGGATCACGATCTTCGCGATCGCAACGGCCGCGTGATCAGCGGGATTGCGTTTTACGGGTGGAGCGAAGGACCGAACGTGCGTGTGGTCTTGCTCGTTCGGGTACCGGCCGCGAGCGCTGAGAACAAGTTCTACTCGAGCGGAGACGCGTCGAAGCTGAGTCTTGAACAATTCGCGTCTTACCGATTGGGCGTTGGCGAATCGCGACGACTCGAGGAGCTCAAGTCGGCCACGTTCGGACCGTACTCGATTCGGATTGAGTCCAGACCGCCAATCTCAGAACCTGATCTCCATCCCCTCGCGGCCGGCGAGCGCCTGCCGCAGCAGCGCGATCACATCCGGATCGCCGCCGGAGGTCTCCAGCATCTCGATGGTCGCGGCATCGATGTAGTACCGCGGTTCGTCGGGCGAGGACTCCTCGAGAGCGTTCATCAGGAACTGCGCCTGCCGTGACGTGATCGACCCAATCCGGGCTCCGGTCTCGATGTCAATCACAACGGGCTCGATCTGCGCGCCCCGGATGGGAACGACCCGGGCGCTTTCGGGCGAAGCACCGGCGGCCGGCGCTGGAGGCGCGACGCGTCCGTATGTCCCCTCCGGATTCGCCAGCGCGTCGAGGTCGGCGAGAATTTCCCTTGCGCGTGGCGCGTCCTCTTTTCTCACGACGAGCTCGTGCCGCGCGTCCGAGCGCCCGACGTCGAGCCCGGGCGGCGGCAGCCGCAGCGCGTCGAGAGTCCCCCCACCTTGCACCGAATACTCAATCCCCTGCTGATCGAGCGCCATGGTCGCGAGCGGCAGAATCGCGGCGTCGGCCGTCTCGAACACCGGCTCGAGCGTCGTCTCCGGATCGGGCGACGCACCCGGGCCTTCGGGCACGAGCTCAACTCCGCACGCCGGACAGGTCGTCTCGGATGCGCCGTACGTCCGGCCGCAGTTCGGGCAATAGCAATTCAGCACGGTCTGCTCACTTTAACAGCCTTCCGTGGCCGCATATGCTCTGACCGGTGAGGCCTGATGGCGCAACACGACGGGTGAACCGCCCGCTTCTGACGATCGTGGCCGCCGCCGCGCTCGCCTACATCCTCCTCGGGCTGTTCCGCCACTGGCACTTCGGCACCGGTTTCGATCTGGCGATTTTCGACCAGGCGGTGTGGCACATGAGCCGCTTCGAGCCGCCCGCGAGCACGGTCAGCGGCTATACCAACATCCTCGGGGACCATTTCTATCCGGTTCTCGCGCTCTTCGCGCCGCTCTACTGGATCGCGCCCGCGCCCGAAACGTTGATCGTTGCCCAGGCCTTGCTGCTCTCCGCGTCGATCCTGCCGGTGTACTGGTTCGCCCGCGCCAGGCTGCCCGAAGGGCCGGCGCTGACGCTCTGCGCGGCGCACGCGCTGTTCTGGGGCATGCAGCGCACTGCGATCGCCGACGTGCACGAAGCCGCGTTCGCGCCGCTGCTCGTCGCAACGGCTCTCTGGGCCATCGACGGTCGACGCTGGACGTTGTTGTGGATCGTCAGTGGCCTGCTCGTCCTCGTCAAAGAAGATCTGATTCCGCTCGTCGCCGGTTTCGGGGCCCTTCTGTTTCTGCGCCGCGAGCGGAAACAGGGGACGGTGATGGCGGTGGGCGCCGGCGCTCTGTTCGTGATCGTTCTTCTGGTCGTGATTCCGTGGTTCAACAATGGGGTCAAGTGGAGCACTGGCGGCGCGTTCACCTCCGTCTGGGAGCGCCCGTGGACCGTGCCCATGATGCTCGTCAGCCCGCCCGGGAAGCTGCGCACGATCCTCATCTGGCTCGCGCCGTTTGCATTTCTCCCGCTGCGATCGCCGTACGGGCTGCTCCTCATTCCGATCGCCCTCGAGCGTCTGCTCTCGACAGCCCCGTCCACTGGGGCGCCGGCGCGCACTACACGGCTCCGCTCGCGCCGATTCTGGCGATGAGCGCGGCTGATGGCCTCGCTCGCCTGGCCGGCAGGATGTCGGACCCGACAAAGCGCGGGCGGCTGATCGGATCGGTCGTCGCCTCTGTCGTCGTGATCGCCGCGATCGTGCCTGGACATCAACCGCACTGGCGGCTGTTCCGGGCGATGCATTACCAGGACCGTCCACATCAGACGCCGGCACGGGCGGCGCTTGCCATGATTCCGGACCGGGCGTCCGTGGTCGCGCAGGCGTCACTGGCGCCACACCTCAGCCAGAGGGATCAAATCTACATCCTGAAGCCCGGCGCGCCGGACGCGGAATATGTGATCGCCGCCATCGATCTCGATCCGTGGCCGGTGACGCGCGAGGAACTGGCGCGGCTGGTTTCGGATCGCCGGCAACGCGGCTACGAACCAGCGTTCGAGCAGGACGGCTGGGTCGTGCTGCGGCGATCGGCCGGGGCGCCCTCATCTCTGAAGCGCTGACGGCTCAGGAGCGATATGCTGGGCACGCCAGCCGCCGGAGGTCCGCATGTCGTCGCGAGTCATCGCAGGAATCCTCGGGCTAGGCCTGACCATCGTCGCTCGGCCCGCCCTGATCGCCCAGGGGTCTCCCCAGAATCAGCCGACGTTCAGGACGGTCACGTCGCTCGTGCCGCTCGACGTTCGCGTCCTCGATCGGAACGGCAAACCGATCACCGACCTGAAGGCAACGGACTTTACGATCCTCGAAGACAACGTCCTACAGAAGCTCGGGCACTTTTCGGTGACGACCCTGGTGACGACGCCGGCACCTCTCGACGCGCCTCCGATCCGGCGTGCGATGCCCGCCGAGAACGCGCCGCTCGCACCGCAGACGCGGCGGCTGTTTCTCATCGCGCTCGGCCGGGGACGGCTGCAGTATCCGTCGGGTGGCGTGGATGGCGCCATCGCGTTCGTCCGCGATCGGCTGCTACCCCAGGACGAGGTCGCCGTCGCCGCCTATAACCGCGCCACCGACTTCACCGCCGATCGCGCAAAGATTCTGGAGGTACTCGAGCAGTTCAAGGCGAGGCACGAGCTGATCGAGGCCAAGCTGCGCCAGCACTTCAGCGGGTTTTCCGCGGCGTACAAGACCGGCGACTTGCCGACGACGATGCAGAGCGATATCGACGCGATTTTCACCGGGGTGGAACCACGCACGCTGCCTCCCGGCCGGATTCCGGACGCGTCGACGCTCAAGTACGACGATCGGGTCGCGACAGACACGCTCCAGCGCGCGGAGCTGCTTCGCGAGCGTATCGACGCGGCAACGGCACTGGGTCAGCCGATCTCCGCGTTCGACAAGGTGGCACTCGCCGAGGCCGAACGGTTCGGCTCGTCGCTCGAAGAGTACTTCGCGAGCAACCGGCAAACGATGATGGACCTCGGCCGCCTCTACGCCGGCATCGACTACCTCCGGTACATCGACGGCGAAAAGCACCTGGTGTTCGTCACTGAAAAAGGATTTCAGCTTCCACGCGCCGAGTCCGACATGAGCCTGGCGGCCACCGCCAACCACGCGCGCGTGGCCATCGATATCATCCAGACTGGCGGCCTCGCGTCGACGATGAAGCTCTCGAGTAAATACGACCCGGGGTCGATGTCGATCATCGACATCACGAAGGGCGAACCGCTGCAGCAGCGTATCGTCGTCTCGTCTCTCCGGCAGATCGCGGACCTCACCGGCGGACAGGCGTCGGTCTACGAATACGCCGACAAGGCGTTCGATCGCGTGGCCACCGCGACGTCGTCGGGATACCTGCTCGGGTATTACCCGACGAACCCGTCGTTCGACGGCCGCTACCGCAGGGTCACCGTGAAGGTGAACCGGCCGGGCGCGAGGGTGCTCTACCGGCACGGCTATTTCGCCGAGCCGCCGCGCGAACCCATCAACCACCGCCGCGCGTTGACGTACAACCGCGTGGCGTCCGCGGCAAACTACACGCAGGACATCAACGACCTACCCCTCAAGCTTGCGACGTCGGAGGTCAAAGGCAGCAGCCGCTTCGCGGACTTCGTCGTCAACCTCACGATCGACATCAGCACGATCGGCTTGCTGCTCGACGACGGCCGTCACCGAGGCGGACTCGACATCGCGGTGTTTTGCCAGAACGCCGACGGCGATGCGGTCGGCGACCTGTGGCAGAAGATGGACCTGAACCTGTCCGAACCTACTTACCAGCGAATGCTCAAGGAAGGTTTGACGTACTCGGGCCGCATTACGGTCAAAGGGCTCGTCAAGCACGTGAAGGTGGTCGTGTACGACTACGCGTCCGATCGGGTCGGATCGGTTCTGAGGCAGGTACGGTGACAGGCTTCGGTACGTAGGGGCGGGCTTTACACCGTTTGGCCGGCTGACCGCCTCCGCAAGGCTACGGCGAGTCTCGCCGAAGCGCTGCGCACGAAGGCGGAAGCCGGCCGCTACGCACCAAGTTACCTCCACGTCGCCTGGAAGTTCCTCGCTATTCGCGCCGGACGTTCCAGGCCTTCCGGTAACCGTCGAACCAAGCGTCGCGGCCCACCCAGCCGGTCCGGAGATAGTCGCGGATGGCAACCGCCTCATCCAGCTTGCCGGCCTTCGTGTACTGCTCCTGGAGCGCCTCGAGAGCCTTCACCAGTTCCTCGCGACGGAGGTCCACTTTGCGGTTCGCCTCCTCGTGGATGGCCTGCCCATCCTTCTCGAATGCCTCGACGAGCTGGTTGCCATCCGCCGGCAGATTTGGGCGCGTCCATTCTATGGACAGACTTCTGCGTGGCGGCGGCACGGCGACGCGCCTGGTGGTTGGTTGGGGCGTTTGCGCTGACGCCGGAGGCGGAGGAGGGGAAGGCGGCAGTGGCAACGATTGCGGCGCTGTCGGCTTCACGGCCGGCGGCGGCGGTGGCGGCGACGGTGTTTGCTGCGACGAGTCGGTCGCAAATGCCGGCAACGTAACCGCGGCAGTCAATACGAGCGCGAGGAGTCCTGCCAGCGGCAAGCGAAGCGGCGCACGGCCTTTCATGATCATGACGAGTCTCCTTTCGAGAGCACGGCGGCTTCCGGGCCGGATGCCAATCACGGCCACCATCGAGGACGATGGTGTGCCGTGCAGCGTGGCCCCGGAGAGCGCGAGAAGAGATTCCGCGTAGGCACGGCGTCCGTCCGGAAGCGCCGAGATCACCCACGCGTCGCACGCGAGCTCGGCCTGCTCGCGAAGCGCCGACCGGACGAACCAGAACAGCGGGTTCCACCACCAGACGACGGCGGCCGCGAGTTCGATCCAGCCGACGAAGTGATCGCGACGTTTGACATGGGCGAGCTCGTGGACGAGCACGCCGTCGACGCACGCGTGGGTCGAGTCCGCGGTGAGCGAGGCGGGCCACAAGAGGCGCGGCCGGCCGAGGCACCACACCATCGGCGACGTCGCGGACAGCATCGTCAGCACCGGAACCGGACGGAGTCCGAGCCGTGCCGACAAATCCGCGACGCGAGCGGCGATCGTGAGATCCGCGGGGACTGCGCTCTTCACACGCCGCGCGAGCCTCGCCAGCCGCACGCCTTCGAAGACGACAAGCCCGACGCCGCCGGCGGCCCACACCCAGATCAGCCACGAGAGCGTGACCGAGGCCACGCGAGCCCTGCCCTCCTGCCAGTTCGTGGCGATCGCGGTGTCCGACGGTTCACCTGATCCGACTCGACCCGGACTGCCTTCCGCCGCTGCGATTTCCTCTGCCGTCGGGACCGCCGTCTCCAGTGCTCCTTCGGCGCGAATGTCGAGAGCCGCGAGTCCAAAAGGATCCGGCGCCGCCCACGGCCAGACGACGAGCGGCGGCGTGACGAATTTCACGAGCACGAGCAGCCAGAGCGCATGGCGCGCGACGGGACCGATTCTGGTGGCGCGGCAGATCACCCACACGGTCGCGGCCAGCGCCGCGGTCATGACGACGTTTTGAAACAGCCACCAGGCCACGGGTCAGTCCTTGCCCGCCTTCTCAGGCTTGTCCGGCTTCCGGCTCAGATCGTCGAGGAGCTTGCGGAAGTACGCGATGTCGTCGGCCGAGAAGCGCTGACCGCGGACGAGGGCCAGCACGAGCGGGCTCGCCGTGCCGTCGCACACTCGATCGGCGAGCGCGGTCAGGCTCGAGCCGAGCAGTTCCTCGCGTGTGACGACCGCGCGAAAGAGGTGCGCGGTGTCGCGCCGGTCGGCGGTGACGTAACCCTTTTCCCGCAGCCGCGAGAGGAGCGTCAGGACGGTGTTGTACGCCAGCCGTCGGCGGCGCTTGCGGAGCGCGGCGGCGACGTCGCGAACAGTCGCAGGGCCGGCGGCCCAGAGCTCCTTCAGGACTTCGAGTTCGGCGTCGCTCACCGGCAGCCGGCGCGCCATGATCCCTCCTACAAACTGTAGGGGACAGTACTACTACAAAGTGTAGGTGACGTCAAGGCGACGGCCGAAAAAGGGCAGCGGCCTTTGCCCGTCGATCGGTGCTCAGCGCTCGATGGCAATCGACTGGAGCGCGAGTCCGAACGGCTGCTGTCGCGTGAAGAGCCGGATGGACAGCCGGCCAGCCGCCAGGTCCTCGCGATCGGCGTCGCGCAGCGCGATTTCGCCGCGACCGATGATCTCGCCGGTGCGCAGAAGACGGGCGATCAAATACCCGGCCGGGTTGGTCGCAGCCGCCGCTCCGGGCGGGTTCGGCGGCGGCGTCCGGTGAATGGCCAGAAGCAGAACGTCCTGTCCGCTGACGCCGACGATCGTGACCTCGTAGGCGAGGACATTGGAACTCGGTTGGCGGAAGGTCGCGATGACGGTCGGCACTGCCGGCACGATGTTTCGCCTCGGGGCGGGCCGCTCAATCTGGGCGGTAACACGAACCTGATCGGCCGGCAGCGGCGGTGTGCTGGGCGGCGGCCGCCGTGCGCGTGTCGCCCGTTCGAATGCGTCGCCGAGTTTGAGCAGATCGCTCTCCGTGAATGGCCGGCCGACGAACTCGATCCCGACGGGCAATCCATCAGGTGTGAACCCCGCGGGGACGGTCAGCGCCGGCAGGCCGGTGGTCGGGCTGAGCTGGCAGTTGGCGCCGCCCTGCGCTTCTCCCACGAGCGCGGCTTTTCGCCGGATTGTCGGATAGACGAGAGCCGTCACCTTCTCGGCATCCATCGCCGCGAGGATCGCTTTCCGCGCGGCTTCGCGCCTGGCGAGCGACGTCCGGTACGCTTCCGTGTCCCGCGCCTCGATGCCGTTGCGGCGCCGGAACGTGGCGTCGAGCGCCTGGTGATACAGACCGCGCTCCAGAATCTCCCCGAGCGAGCGGACCGGCGCATTGGGCACGGCAGCCAGATAATCGGCCAGATCGAACTTGAACTCCGCGTCGATCACGCTCGTCGCGCGAAGGAGCTCCATGAGATCGGGCATCGGGATGTTCACGGCCACCGCGCCGCGCTGCCGGGCGACATCGAGACTCGCGTGCACGACGCGGCTCACCTCTTCGTCTTCCGCCGCGTTGCCGAAGAGCGGCGTCAGCACTCCAAGCCGGACGTCCTCGAGGGTCGATGCGCCGAGACCGTCGAGATACGACCGCGGCGTCCGGCCCCGGCCTGCCGTCGTCGATGGATCCGCCGGGTCGACGCCGACGGTGGCGTCGAGCAGCAAGGCAACATCCTGCACACTGCGCGCGAGGGGACCCGCGACATCCTGTGTCAGCGAGAGTGGGATCACGCCGGCGCGGCTCGACAGACCCGCTGACGGACGCAGCCCGACCAGGCTGTTGTGCGAGGCGGGAATCCGGATCGAGCCACACGTGTCCGTCCCGAGCCCGGCCGCGGCGAAATTGGCCGCGACGGCAGCCCCCGTGCCGCCGCTCGACCCGCCCGGATTACGCGCCGGATCGTACGGGTTGCGTGTCTGACCGCCGAGCGAGCTCACGGTGACAATGCCGGACGCGAGTTCATGAAGGTTTGTCTTGCCGATGACAATGGCGCCCGCCGCCCGCAGACCAGCCACCTGAAACGCGTCGCGCTGCGGCCGGTACCCAGCGAGCGCTATCGTCGATCCCGTCGTCGGCATATCGGAGGTGTCGAAGTTGTCTTTGACGACGACCGGGATGCCGTGCAGGGGACCCCGAACCTTCCCGGCCGACCGCTCGCGGTCGAGAGCATCGGCGGCGGTGAGCGCCGCCGGATTCAACGTGATGAACGCGTTGATGCGCGGACCCTGCTGGTCGTAGGCATCGATGCGTGCAAGATACTGCTCGACGAGCTGGCGTGACGTGACCTGTTTCTTCTCGAGCGCTGTCTGGAGAGCGCCGATCGACTTCTCGACGACGTCGAAGCCGGCCTGCGTGTTGTTCGCGGCGCGTGCAGGTTCGGATTCCGGTGAGAGCAGCGCCGCCGCGATCACGTACGCGACGACGGGCCCGCCGGCCAGACGTCCGATCAATCTGATCATTTGACGGTGAACGGCACGTTCACCCGCTCGGCTTCAGGCGCGCGATCGCCCTGTTCGAACGCCTTGATCTCGAACGCGCGGCCGACGCGATTGCCTGACGGATCTTCGAGCGTCAGAACCGTCAGGCGGTACTCGCCGGCCTGCCACGGGGTACGTGGACGGAACGTCCAGCTCGTTTCGCCCGCGCCGACCGCGATGTCGCCTTCGACAGCGCGTCCATCCGGAAACGTGACGCCAACCGCGCGCGCGAGCAACGCGCGATCGAGGGCCCAGGGAAAGGTGACGGTGACGGCGTCTCGCGAGCCGGTGGCGGGCGCCGTCACGCGCCAGTCCTTCACCGAAAGCGCCTTTTCGATCGGTGGTCCGCCACGGAATTCATGCCGGTACGCAGACTTCAGCGGCTGGCGGTTCGCGTCGGGCCAGGCCGCATCGACGACGAGCGTGTACCGTCGGCCTTCGCGGATCGCGCGGCCGAGCTTCAGGTTGGGCCCGACTCCCCTCTTCACGCGGCCGGGATCGAAAAAGATGGTGCAGCGGGTGTAGTCGCTGTTCCAGAGATCGGTGTCGAGCGCGAGAAAGGCTTCCGTGACTTCTTCGCCGTGTTCGTCGATCAGGTGCACGTAGTCGAAGCTGGTCGTCGCGGACATCGGCGCGGAAAAATGCATGTAGAAGCGCAGCATGTTCTCAGGCCACGTGCCCGACGCGGGATGAATCGCGGTGATAACGGTCGTCGGGCTGAGCGCACGCGCGGGAAGCGCGATGGCCTGCTCGAACACCTTGTCGCTTCGGGGTGTCGGAAGCCTGGCCGGATCGAACCGGACCGAATAGGACCGGCCGGGATCGAACGGAAACCGCGGCTCGAACTGCACGGCGCGCGCCGTGACGGAGTATCGCCCCAGCACCGGCGTCGCGTCGTGGCCGGTCACGGAAACACGAAAGATCGCCTGCCAGGCCTCGTCGCTCCATCCGGACGCGCGGAGCGACTGCAACTCCTGTCCGGACAGGCCCGAGACGACGACGGCGTGTGCGTTTGCGCCCGGCTGTGATGCGGTTGTGGAGTCGCGAGGCTCGAGAGCGATCTGAAGAGGGCCGGCGGGAACGTTCCGGCTGCACGCGGAAGCTGAAAGGGCCATGAAGACCATGAAGGCCACGAAGAAGAGCCCGTTGCTCTTCTTCATGACCTTCATCGCCTTCACTTCAGTTTTTCAACCGGCCTTCATGCCACCGGTCAGGGCAGCACGATGGCGGTCAGGTTCCGCGCGCCGTCCGCACCGCGCGTAATCACGATACTCCGCTGCGCGTCCAGCAGGTCGAGCTGTTCGACGCCGGTCATCGACGCGATCCGCTCGAACGTGCCCGCCGTTCCGCCCACGCGAGCCGTGATCGGCTGCGCGGTCGCGAACGACGAGGTCGGGATCTTCATGACGCCGTGGCGCGTGTTCGCCAGGAGCAGGAAGTCCTGGCCGTCCTTCTTGTAGATCACCATGTCGATCGGCTGGTTGCCGGCGCCGAGCTCGGCCATCGTCGTGCCGAGCACTTTTTCGCCAGGCTTCAGCGCCGAGACCGGGAACTTCACGAGCGGCGTGCAGGTGTAGCCGGCCACGATGTGTGGCTCGTTGGCGATCGTGTAGGCGACGAACGACATCACCGGCGCATTCGTCTCGAGGCGGCCGTGGTTGCCGTGGAAGGTTTCGACGCTCGCGCCGCGATCGGTCGCGGCAAACGGATACGCCACGGACCACAGCTTCGAGGCGAACTCTTCATTCGAGAGCCCGGCCACGTAGATGCGGCCATTCACGTACGCCAGGTCGGTGATCGACTGGCTGCGTCCGCCGCGTCCGGACGTGCTCACGGCCGGCGGATTCGGAAGCGCGACGCTCGTGAACTTCACTGGCTCGAGATTGACCATCGTGATCTTGCCCGCGCCATCGATGCGCAGGAGCGCCGGCTGGGCCGCCGTCCCCTGGCCGCGCATGACCGCGACGAACGAGTTCCTGGTGGTGGGATGGACGACGAGGTCGGTGATGGCGATCTCCGCCGCCGCGGTCCCGAGCAGGGCCGCGATCTGCTGATCGACACCCGCGACGTCTTTCGTGCCCGGGGCCCCACCCGTGGCCTGGGCGCCGAGGTCAAGAGCAAAGATCGTGGCGGCCTGTCGATCGGCCGCGTAGAGGATTCCGTCGGGCCCGAATGCGAGCGGGCCGATGGATGACAGGCTCGGACCGGTGGACGGCACGCCGAGACGCTCGGCCAGCGGCGCCGAAACGGACGCGATGGCAAGCGCGAGGACGGCAACGAGCTTCAGGCTGGTTCGCATCGACACTCTCCAGGCTTCTAGGCTATAGGGGAACAGACGGGCATTATACTGCTGGCATGCGCGGCGTTCGCCTCGCGTCGCTCCTGGCGCTGGTCCTGGCGCTCTCCGGAGGGTTCGCCGCATCGAGCCGGCCGGCGCAGGGTCCGCGCGTCGTCGCGTCCATCGCCTGGTATCAGGCGAGTCCGGCGAAACCGCCAGCGGCACACCAGACATTTCAGATCCCGGACACGAAACGCGGCCGGCCCGCAGCACCCGTCTCACGCGTCGCCACACGAGTCCGGTCCGCGTACGTCACGCATTCCCTCTTTCAACGGCCGCCTCCAGCAACAGCGTAGAGCTCTCGTCAAAAAGCCCCGTCGGTACGCCGGGTACGTCAGGTCCGTGGAGCGACCCTGGCGTTTGTCCTCTTCGTACCGACGGACCGTCAATTTTTCCGCTGTTGATTTCATCTGTGAGGTTTCCATGTTCGATCTCTTTACCCGTCGGTCGAAAGGGTCGACGCTTCTGGGCAAAGTCGAGAGGACGCGCGAGAAGCTCGCGCGCCTGAGCGACGAAGAATTGAAACAGCAAGGCCGGCGTGCCGTCTCTCTTGCCGAAGTCGTCGCGGCAACCGCGGTCGTCTCGGCCCGGGTGCTCGGACTCGCCATGTTCGACGTCCAGGTTCGCGCCGCCGTCGCGCTTGCCGAAGGCCACGTCGTCGAGATGGCGACGGGCGAAGGGAAGACGCTCGCGGCGGTGCCGGCGATCGCCTGGTACGCGCGTGCCGGCGAGGGCGTGCACGTGTTGACCGCCAACGACTATCTGGCCGGCCGGGACGCCGAGTGGATGCGGGTCGTCTATGACTGGATGGGGCTGTCGGTCGCGTCCGTTCACCGGACGATGACCGCCGACGAACGGAGGGCGGCGTACCGGGCGGACGTGACGTATGCCACGGCCACCGAAGTTGGCTTCGACTACCTTCGCGACGGTCTGGCGCTGCACACCACCGAGCGGGTGCACCGTCCGTTTGCATCGGCGGTCATCGACGAAGTCGATTCGATCCTCATCGACGAAGCGCGCATTCCCCTCGTGATTGCCGGCGGCGCGTCCGAGTCGGTCGCCCTCGCGGCGGGTGCGGACCGGCTCGTGCGGACGTTCACCGAGGGGATCGATTTCACGATCGAGCAGAACGGCCGATCCGTGCAACTCGCGCCGGAGGGCGCCGCGAAGGTGGAGGCCGCCTTCCACTGCGGCAACCTCTATGACACCGATCAGCAGGCGCTTGGCGCGGTTCACGACGCCCTTCACGCTCACAGGCTGCTCGCGCGGGATGTCGATTACCTCGTCTCGGACGATGCGGTGTGGTCGGTAGACGAGTTGAAGGGTCGCATCGTGGCCGACCGTCGATGGCCGGCGGAACTGCAAACGGCCCTCGAGTTCAAAGAACGCGTCCGCCTGAAGCAACAGGGCCGGATCCTCGGATCGATTTCGATCGAAAACCTCGTCGCCCTTTATCCCCGCGTGTGCGGCATGACTGGCACGGCCGCGACACAAGCCTCGGAATTCCGCGAGATGTACGGCCTCGAGGTCGTCCGCATTTCGACGCGTCTGCCGGTGGCTCGGATCGATCAGCCTGACGAGGTTTTTCCGACACGGCACGCCAAAGACGCCGCGATCGTGGACGAAATCGCCAGGGTGCACGCAACGGGCCGGCCGGTCCTCGTCGGGACGGCCACCGTCGAGGAATCCGAGCAGCTGAGCCGGCGGCTCGGGTTCGTCCCGCACCACGTGCTCAACGCGCGGAACGAGGCCGCCGAAGCCGGCATCATCAGCCGGGCCGGCGAGTCCGGCGGCGTGACGATCTCGACGAACATGGCGGGCCGCGGTGTGGACATCCGGCTCGGCGCCGGAGTTGCCGCGCTCGGCGGGCTGCACGTGATCGGGACGAATCGGCACGACAGCCGCCGGATCGACGATCAGCTGCGAGGCCGCGCGGGCCGGCAGGGCGATCCCGGCAGCTCGCGGTTCTTCGTGTCGCGGGAGGATCGGCTGATGGCCAGTGCGGCCGAGGGAGGTGAACGGCTGACCGCTGACCAGGCCCAACGGCGGGCCGAAGGGCAGAGCCTCGACATCCGGATCTTTCTCGAGGAAGTACGAATCGATCCTGGAGGCGCAGCGCCGGAGCGTACGGGAGCGGCGCGAGGCGGTCCTGACCGGAGGCAGTCCGATCGCCTCCGAATCCGAGCGGCTGGTCACGCTCGCGACCATCGACGATCTGTGGAGCGACTACCTCGAGGCCGTTCGCGAACTGCGCGCCGGCACGATCTGGACGTCGCTTGGCGGCCGGAACCCGCTCACCGTGTTCCTGGCCGAGGTGCACGGGATGTTCGCCGAGTTCGAGCGGACGATCCCGCGGGAAGTGGCCGCGCGCCTGGCGAGCGGCGCCGCCGATTCGCTCGCGGCCCTGGGCCGGGGCGCGACGTGGACGTACCTGACGACGGACGAGCCATTCGGATCGATGACGGAGCGCCTTCTCAAGGGCCGGATCGGCCTCGGGCTCCTGTTGACAACCAACATGTAGTCATGTAGCTTCCCAACAGGTGGACAGGACCGACGTCCTACAGGGCACGCTCGCCCTCATGATTCTGAAGACGCTCGACACGCTCGGGCCGCAGCACGGCTACGGCATCGCGCGGCGCATCGAGCAGATGAGCGGCGACGCGCTGCGGCTCAATCAAGGCACGTGCTACCCCGCTCTCGTGAAGCTCGAGCAGCAGGGGTGGATTCGCGCGAAGTGGGGCGCGTCCGAGAACAACCGGCGCGCCAAGTTCTACAGCCTGACGCCGCGCGGGGCACGTCAGCTCGCGGCTGAAACCGAACGGTGGGCGCGCGTCTCGGCGGTCGTCGAGCGCGTGCTCAAACCGGCTGGGAGTGAATCCTGATGGCCTGGCGCGTCTTCCTCGCGCGCGTGCGGGAGCTGTTTCGGTCGCGCCGGATCGATCGCGATCTCGGCGAAGAGCTCGACACCCACTTGAGCCTTCTCGAGGACGAACACGTTCGCCGCGGGCTGAGCCGGGCCGAGGCTCGCCGGGCCGCGCGCATGGATCTCGGCGGTCTCGACCAGACGAAGGAGCTCGTGAAAGACCGCCGCGGGTTTCGCGTCATCGAAATGTTCGCGCACGACGTTCGGTACGCCGTGAGGCTGCTCGTGAAGTCTCCGGGCTTCACCACCGCCGCGGTCGTCACGCTCGCGCTGGGCATCGGCGCCAACGCGGCGATTTTCAGCCTGGTGGACGCCGTGATGTTTCGGCCGCTACCGTATCCCGAGCCGCACCGGCTCGTGTCGATCTGGGAAGTCATGCAGCAGACCGGCACGCGCTCGGTGGTCGCGCCCGCCAACTATCTCGACTACGTGACGCGCGCGCGGTCGTTCAGCGCGCTCGCGGCGTATCAGAGCGCGGGCAAGAACCTGACCGGGAGCGGCGATCCGGAACGGCTGATTGGCGAAGAGGTGACGGCGTCGTACTTCCAGACGCTCGGCGTGATGCCGGACCTCGGCCGTCCGTTTACGGCCGCCGACAACCGCGAGGGCCAGGATGGCGTCGCGGTCATCAGCCACGGGCTCTGGCAGCGGCGGTTCGGCGGCGATCCCGCGATCCTGAACCGCGACATCCGGCTCGACGCGCGCACGTATCGGATTGTCGGCGTGATGCCGCCGGCGTTTCAGGCGGCGAGCCAAGCCCGCACGGCCGATCCGGTCAGCATCATCGTGCCGATCGTGTTCAGGGACGATGTGCTGACGAACCGGAACGATCATGAAGTGGACGTCATCGCCCGGCTCGCGCCAGGAGTGTCCGTGGACGCCGCGCGCGCGGAGATGGCGGCCGTCTCGGATGGAATGGCGCGCGAGTTTCCGGATGCCGCCACGGTGCGAACGGCCCTTGCGCCGCTTGGCGCCGATCAGGTCCGGCTCGTCCGGCCGCTGCTGCTGGTGCTGCTCGGCGCGGTCGCGCTGGTCCTGCTGATGGCATGCGTCAACGTGGCGAGCCTCCTGGTCGTTCGATCGATCGCCCGGCAGCGTGAGATCGCCATCCGCTTCGCGCTCGGCGCCACCCGGCGGCGGGTGATGGTCGAGCTCGCGACGCAGAGTCTGGTGCTCGCGTTCGCGGGTGCGGCGGTTGGACTCTTCGTCGCGATGGTGACGAAGGACGCGCTGGTCTCGCTCGCACCCGCGTCGCTGCCGAACCTGGGACGCGTGGCGCTCGACGCGCGCGTGCTCACGTTCACGACGATCGTCGCGCTCGGCACGGGGCTCGCGTTTGGACTGCTGCCTGCCTGGCAAGTCAGCCGCACCCGCCCGACCGAAGCGCTGCGCACGACCGATCGCGCGGTCACGGGAACGTGGGCGCTGAAAAGCCGGCAGGGCCTCATGGTCGCGGAGATGGCGCTGTCGACGCTGCTGCTGGTCGGCGCCGGACTGATGCTGCGGAGCTTGACGGTTCTGAATCGCGTGCCGCTCGGGTTCGACCCGGACGGCGTGCTGGCCGCCAGCATCTCACTGCCTCCGAACCGGTATCAGACACCCGTGGCGAGGCTCGAGTTCTTCGAGGCGCTGGCGTTGCGCCTCGCCGTGACGCCCGGCATTCGCAGCGTGACATTCGCCAACCGGCTCCCGCTGCGCGGAATCTGGACGAGCGGATTCAGCGTCGAGCCGCTGCCTGGGGCGACGGAACCCAAACCGTCGACGCCCGTCGGTTTCCAGTCCGTGAGCCCGGAGTACTTCCGCGTGCTCGGCATCAGGCTTGCGCGAGGCCGGCTGCTCGAGCCGGCCGACCGATCGGGCGCCACCGCCGTGGCGGTGGTGAGCGAGGCGTTCGGACGGATGGTGCTCGGCGGCGCGGAGCCGATCGGCCGCCGCCTTCGCCGCGGCGCCAACATGCCGTGGATCACGATCGTCGGCGTCGTACCCGATGTCCGGCGCGGAGGCCGCGCGAGCCCGATCGAACCTCAGGTATATCTCTCCGCGGCTCAAACCGAGGTGTATCCGCTACCCCTGTCCGAACTGGCCGTCGCGGACGGAAAGCGATCCGCGGGCGCTGGCCCCGGCGATCAACGCGGCGATCTGGGCGATCGATCCGAACCAGCCAGTCACGAACGTCCGGACGCTGGACGAGACGCTGTCGCTGCGGCTCGCGGAGCGGCATTTTCAGACGTTTCTCTTCACGCTCTTTGCCGGTCTGGCGCTCGCGCTGGCCGTGGTCGGCGTCTACGGCGTCGTGGCCTACGCGGTCAGCCAGCGGACGATGGAAATCAGGTTGCGGATGGCACTTGGCGCCGACTGGCGCGCCATCCTGCGCTGGATCTTCGGGCAGTCGCTCGGTCTCGTGACGGTCGGGACGGTCGTGGGCCTCGCCGCGGCCGCGCTGCTCTCGCGTTACCTTCGCGTGCTCTTGTTCGAGATTTCGCCGACGGACATCCCGACGTACGTCGCGGCCGCAACCGTGCTCGCCGCCGCCGCGCTCTCCGCGATCTACCTGGCCGCGCGGCGGGCGAGGGGGACGGGACTTTTTTCCACAGGTTTCCACAGATAGGGGACAGACCTCGTACCCGAGGTCTGTCCCCTTCCTGTGGAAACCTGTGGAAAAAAGTCCCGTCCCCTACTCCTGTTTCCACAGCGCCCGATGCGCCAGGGCGAAAGACACAAGACTGAACAGGATGAACCCCACAGCCTCGAGCGCGACCTGTCCCGCGTCCCCGTAGCCGATCGTCGCGAAGCGGAGCACGTCGACCTGCCAGGTGATCGGGTTCAGCAGCGCGGCGACGCGGAACGCGTACGGCAGCGGATCGATGGGATAGAACATCGAGCTGGCGAACAGGAACACGAAGTAGAACACCGACGTCACGGTGTTGAAGGCATCGTTGCGCCGGATGCTTCAGCGCGAAGATCGCGTAGAAGAAAAACCAGCCCGCCGTGCCGATCACCACCGCCCCGACGAGCAGCGGCAGACCGTCCGGACGAATTCGGACGCCGAGCAGCCAGGCCGCGAGCAGGGCCGTGACGATCGCCTGAATGATCGCGACGATCACGTTGAAGAACACCTTGCCGACGAGATAGGTCGACCGGCTGAGCGGGTACGTGAGCATCTCCTGGAACATGCCGTTGTCGCGGTCGAGGAAAAACGACCACGACGTGTTCGCCGCGATCCCGAAGCTCGCCATCCCGAGCACGCCGGCGAGGAAGAAGCTGTCGTAGTCGACGGCCAGCCCCGCGACCTGGAACCCGAGCGCGTGGTCCACGCCGACGCCGAACACGAGCATGTACGCGATCGGGTACAGGATGTCCCAGAAGATGAACGTCACGTTGGTGGCGCGGATTCGCGCCTCGCGATGAAGTACGGCACCGAGCGCGCTCATGCGTCCTTCCTTTCCATCAGATCGACGAAGATGTCCTCGAGACTCGCGCCGCCGACTTCGACGCGCAGCACGCGGCCCCGTTTGAGCAGGTCTCCGACCAGCCCGAGCACCTGTTCCTCCGATTCGCGAAGCGCCAGCTCGATCGTGTTGCCGGTCGTGTGCAGACGCAGCGGCGACCGCGCCTCGAGCTCGGCGACGATCTCGTCCGGCAGGCGGTCGTAGGTCAGCGTCACTTCATAGACGCCCTGCGAGAGCAGCTTGAGCGTGTGCAGGTCGCCGCGCGCCACCTGGCGGCCCCTGTTCATGATCAGGATGTCGTCGCACAGCTCCTCGGCCTCACTCAGGATCTGCGTGGTCAGCACGATCGTGCGACCGGCCGCCCGCTCGCGCCGCAGCAGATCCATGACCGATCGCTTGAGCAGCGGATCCATGCCGGTCGAGAACTCGTCGAGGAACATCACGGGCGTCTCGACCATCAGCATCTTCGCGACCTGCACGCGCCGCCGGAATCCGCCGGACAGATCCATGACCTTCCGCCCGGCCTCCTCCGTGAGTCCGAATTGCTCCATCACCTCCGCGGCACTTCTCCGCGCGTCGGGTCCGCTCCGGCCGTGAAACCGCGCGAATGTCAGCAGGTTGTCCCGCACGGTGAGGAAGAGCTCCGCCGCGTTCTCCTGGATGACCGCCGAAATGCGGCGGCGCACGTCGAGAGAGCCCGTCACGACGTCGTAGCCGAGCACGGTAGCCGTGCCACCGGTCGGGCGGGACCGCGTCGTCAGTACCTTCAGCGTCGTGCTCTTGCCGGCGCCGTTCGGACCGAGCAGACCGAAGATCGATCCGGGCGCGACGTCGAAGCTCAGACCGTCGACCGCGCGAACGGGCTGCTGGCCGCGCCGGGTGTACGTCTTCACGAGATTCGTCACCGAAATCGCAGAAGTACTCATGTCGGCACCTGTCGAGAGCGGGGCGTCCGTACGGACAGACCCGCAGGCCGCGCGCACGTCGACCGGGCGCGACGGCGAAACGAACCGGGATGGAGGCCGGTGCTTGTGAGAAAGGACTTCCCGCTCCGTTCTAGGGCAAACGCAGAACGGATACGGAGGTCGTGTTCAGAAGTAGCGGAAAGCGGTCAGCGAGGGACTTTCATAGCGCACTCGAAGAAATCACTCTATCACAGTGAGCACTTCACGCCAGTGCCGCCAAGGCCGCAATATCCGCCGGGGTTCTTGGCCAGATACTGCTGGTGATAGGCCTCCGCGTAGTAGAAGGGTGGCGCATCCAGGATCTCGGTCGTGATCGGCCGGTAGCCCTGCTGCCGCAACGCGGCGTCGTACATCTCTTTCGAGCGCTCGGCGGCGCGACGCTGCTCATCGGAGTACACGTAGATTTCGGATCGGTATTGCGTGCCGACGTCGTTACCCTGCCGCATGCCCTGCGTCGGATCGTGGTTCTCCCAGAATCGCTTCAGGAGCCCCTCGTAGGTCACCTTCGCCGGATCGAACACGACGAGGACGACTTCGGCGTGACCCGTACGCCCGGAGCAGACTTCTTCGTATGTCGGGTTCTTCGTGTAGCCGCCCGCGTAGCCGACCGCGGTCGTGTAGACCCCCGGCTCCTGCCAGAACTTCCGCTCGGCGCCCCAAAAGCAACCGAGTGCGAATATCGCCTGCTCCAGGCCAGCGCGAAATGGGCCTTCGAGCGGGGTCCCGTTCACCGCGTGCCGTTCGGGCACAGGCATCTTCGCTTCACGGCCAGGCAGCGCGTCTTCGACGGTCGGTATCATCAGTTTTGGCGACATAGACTCTCCAGATTCACCAATCACTTGGGCTCGAACGTCATCGCAGCGCCATTCATACAATAGCGCTGCCCCGTCGGTTGCGGGCCGTCGTCGAACACGTGGCCGAGGTGGCCACCGCAGCGGCTGCAGTGTACTTCGGTCCTGGTCATCAAGTGGCCGCGGTCCTCCGTCGTCCCGACCGCGTCGGGCATTGGCTCGTAGAAGCTCGGCCAGCCGGTACCGCTTTCATACTTCGTGTTGGACTCGAAGAGCGGCTGTCCGCACCCTGCGCAGACAAACGTGCCGGTACGCTTTTCCCGATTGAGCTCGCTCGAACCACGCATTTCGGTCCCGTGTTCGCGGAGCACCTGGTACTGTTTGGGTGACAGCGTCTCCTGCCACTCTTCGTCCGTCTTCGTCACATCGAAGGTTTCCTCTTTCTTCATCACCCTGCTCCCACCTCTTCAGATGCCGCGGTCCCGGTGCCGGTTACTGCCTCGTCCGCGAGAGGGCCTACTATTATGGCGTCCACCACGCCGCGGTACAGTAGGACACTCACCCGTACCAGTCGGGCCCGAGGACATCATGACTCGCGATGCCATCCGCGCCTTCTTCGCCGACCGTCAGGTCGAATGGAAACGCCACGACGCCGACGCGCTTGCCAAGGGCTACACCGAGGACAGCGAAGTCCTCAGTCCGATGTTCGGGAACCTGCACGGCCGCCGGGCCATCTGCGAGGCCTTCCGCTCGCTCTTCAAGATCTTTCCGGACTGGGATCTGCGAATCGAAGATTTGCTGATCGACGAGGACCGCGTCGCGCAGATTTTTGCGGTGAACGCGACGCACGTCGGCGAGTTCATGGGCATCGCCGGCACGAACCGCCGGTTCGAGATTCACGGCGTCCGGTTGTGCACCATGCGCGACGGCCTCATCCACACCGAGCGGCGTCTGTACGATTTCACGGCCCTCCTCATCCAGGTCGGCGCGATTCAAAGCAAACCCGCAAACTGATCGCGGCGTCCGCGCGCGCCGGGACCGCGCCGTAGAATACGCGCATGACCCGATCACTCGTCGCCCTGCTCTGCACGATGGTTCTCGTCGCGGCCGCCGGCTCTAGCCCGCAATCGCCGCGTACGCATCGACTCGAAGCCACGCCTGAAACCGTCGCGTACGGCTACTACTGGTCCGAGGCCAAACCCGTGCTGCGCATCGCGTCGGGCGACATCATCGACGTCGATACGCTGCTCACGAATTCGCCGACGGGTCTCGCGCGCGCCGGCGTACCCGACGACAAGATTCAGGCCTCGCTCAAAGCGGTCGTTGCCGCGTTTCCGCAAGGCAGCCCCGGCCGCGGGCCCGGCGGTCACATCCTGACCGGGCCGGTGTACGTCGACGGCGCGGAACCAGGCGACGCGCTCGAAGTGAAAGTCCTGTCGATCGATCTCCCGATCGACTACGGCTACAACGGCTGCTCCGGGTTCATTCGGGCGAACTGCGATCAACCCACCCCGCCTGCGAAGATCTTTCACCTCGATCGCGGGACGATGACGTCGGAGTTCCTGCCGGGCATCGTGATTCCCTTGAAGCCGTTCTTTGGAAGCATGGGGGTCGCCCCGGCGCCCGAAATCGGACGGGTCAGCAGCAATCCGCCCGGCCGCCACGCAGGCAATCTCGACAACAAAGAGCTCGTCGCGGGATCGACGCTTTACATTCCTGTCTTCGTGCCGGGCGCGCTCTTCGAGGTTGGCGACGGTCACGCCGCGCAAGGCGACGGCGAAGTGAACCAAACGGCCATCGAAACGTCGCTGCGGGGTACGCTGCAGCTCACGGTCCGGAAGGATCTAAAGCTGACCTGGCCACGCGCCGAAACATCAACCGATTACATCACGATGGCGACGGACCCGGATTTGACGGTCGCCACGAGGGCTGCGATTCAAGAAATGATCGACTTCCTCGTCGCGACGAAGGGCCTGACCAGACATCAGGCGTACCAGCTCACGAGCGTCGCTGGCAACGTGGCCGTCACGCAGCTCGTCGATCTGCCGAACCTCGGCGTGCACGTGAAGATGCCCAAGGCGGTTTTCACACGATGACACCGACGCCTCCGTCCAGTCCTCGCACGGCCCTCCGGCACTTCGTTGCCGCCGCGATCCTGCTCGCCGCAACGGCGGCGTCCGCTGAGGCGCAGGACCTGCGCCCTCGATTTGCGAAAGAGGGTGTGTACGCCGGCTTCGCCGGGTTGATCAACTTCAATCTCGATGCGCGCACGTTCGACGGTGAGACCATTTACGTGGAAGAGGACGGCGAGGAGTTTTCGATCCTGCCGCACGTGAGCGGTCGCAATCTGCCGAAGTTCATCGTCGGTTTTCGCACGGGCAAGGGCGCGCTCGAGTTCAGCTGGGAGCGCGGCCGCTATGACGCGACGTTCTTGGACTTCGAGGTCGGGACCGTGTTCAACTCCGTCAACGTTGACGGGCGGTTCTTCTTCCGAACGCATCACTTCATTCAGCCGCACTTTCTCATCGGCTTGGGGTTTCCCTGGGTCACGGTTGACGACGGCAGCTTTGAAAGCGAATCGGCCGATGCCGCTTTCGGCGACGCGCGGTGGCGCGGGCCGGCTCTGAACACCGAAGGGGGCGTCACGGTGTTCGTCACGCCGCGCGCCGGCGTCAGCGTCGGCTATTCGTGGCGGTTGATTTTCTTCAACCGCGAGCGTGGCGTGAGCGGCAGGGTCTTCGAGCTGAGACCGCCCTTCAAGGAAACCAGCGGCAACGTCGTCATCGCGGGGTTCTTCACGTTCTGAAAAGCACGGGACAGATATCGGGAAATTGAGTCATTGACCCGATTACCCGATTACCCAATTACCCGATTTCCCGGCCTCCGATACGCGAACTAGTCGGCGCCCCGTACAATCTCCACGTGTCCACTGTTCTCGATGTCCTCCGCTTGCGGATGGCGCGCGGGAGCCGTGCGCCGCACCATGACGACGGCGCCCGGGTGGCGCTCTGCGTCGAAGGCGGCGCGATGCGCGGCGTGATCTCGGCCGGCATGGTCTGGGCGCTCGAACACCTCGGCCTGACCAACGCGTTCGACAGCGTGTACGGCTCGTCTGCCGGCGCCATCAATGCGGCCTATTTCCTGGCGGGCCAGGCCGGGGTGGGCACGACCATCTACTATGAGGACATCAACAACAGCCGGTTCATCAATCCCTGGCGGGCGATGAACGGCCGGCCGATCGTAGATCTTGGATTCCTGATCGATGTCGTGGCGGTTCACCGCAAACCGTTGGAGGTCGCCCGCGTGCTGGCTTCGCCATCGCCGCTCTCGGTCATGGCCACCGACGCCGCGACCGGCCGCCGTGCGATCCTGAGAAACTTTTCGACCGGCCGCGAACTGCTCGATGCGATGCGGGCCGGTGCCACCATGCCCATTGTCGCCGGACATCCGACGTCGTTCGGCAACGGGAAGTACTTCGACGCCTCGCTCACCGAGCCGATTCCGGTGCCGACGGCCGAGGCCGAAGGACACACGCACATTCTCGCCCTGCTCACCCGTCCGGGTGTCATGCGGAACCGGCCGTCGTCGTTCGACCGGTGGTTCGTCAATCCGCGACTCCGGAAGCTCTCGCCGGCACTTGCCCGGCAGTACATGAATCGCGCCGAGCCGTATTCGGCGCTCATCAGCTGCCTCGACAACGGCAGAGGCCCGCGCGGGGTGGCCGACGTCGTGTGCGTCCGCGCGCCCATCATCATTACGAAACTGGAGCGCAGCCGGGAAATGCTGATGGAAGGCGCCAAGCGCGGCTTCGAGTCCGCGCTGGCCCTCTTCGGGGGCAGTCAGCGCTGACATGAGAGGTCTGCTGTGCGACACGTCATCGTGAGCGTTGTCGTCATCGCCGTGATCGCGGCCGCGAGCACCGGCACGTACCTCTGGCTCCGCCGGGATCCGGAGCCGCCCGCGGCCGGTGTTCCCCTGGGTCTCGCACAGGATCGGGCCGCGCGCATTTCCAATCTTCGGTACGACGCGAAGTTCCAGGTTCCCGCCCGGCGCGACGAGCCGGTCCGCGGATCCGTTACGGCGCGATTCGCGCTTGCGGATACGAACCGGCCCGTGGCATTCGACTTCGCGCAGCCTGCTGAACAGGTCGGTGCCGTGCGCGCGAATGAACGGACCGTCCAGCCGATCGTCGCGAATGGGCACATCGTCATTCCCACCCGCGCGCTCGTCGCCGGCGAAAACGCGATCGAGCTGGAGTTCGTCGCGGGCGATGCGGCCCTGAACCGCAACGACGAGTTCCTGTATTCACTCTTCGTACCGGCGCGTGCGTCGCTGGCGCTGCCCTGCTTCGATCAGCCGGATCTCAAGGCCCGCTGGACGATCTCGCTCACGGTGCCCGCCGGGTGGACGGCCGTCTCGAACGGGCGCGAGGTCAGCCGGACGCCTGCGGCCGACCCGGCGTGGCAGGAGATCACCTTCGCCGAGACGCAACCGCTCTCCACGTATCTCGCGGCGTTCGCCGCCGGCAAGTTCAGCGTCGAGACCGCCGTTCGCGGCGCGCGCGAATTCCGCATGTTCCATCGGGAAACCGACCCGGCGAAGGTGGCGCGCAATCGAGAATCCATCTTCGATCTGCATGCGAGTGCCCTGGCGTGGCTCGAGGATTACACCGGCATTCCGTATCCCTGGGGCAAGTTCGACTTCGTGGCCATCCCGTCGTTCCAGTTCGGCGGCATGGAGCACGCCGGCGCGATTTTCTACAACGCCGGCGGGCTGCTGCTGGACGAAGCCGCCACCAAGAATCAGCTCCTCGGCCGCGCCGCGGTGATCGCGCACGAGACCGCTCATATGTGGTTCGGCGATCTGGTGACCATGCGGTGGTTCAACGACGTGTGGATGAAGGAGGTGTTCGCCAACTTCATGGCGGCGAAGATCGCCAACCCGTCGTTTCCGGATGTGAACCACGAGCTCCGCTTTCTGTATCAGCACTATCCGTCGGCCTATGAAGTCGATCGGACGGAAGGGGCGAATCCGATCCGGCAGGAGCTCGCGAACCTGAACGAGGCGGGCAGCCTTTATGGCGCCATCATTTATCAGAAGGCGCCGATCGTCATGCGCCAGCTCGAGCTCCTGTTGGGCGCCGCGGCGTTTCGCGACGGCCTGCGCGAGTACCTGAAATCGCATGCGTTCGGCAACGCGACCTGGCCCGATCTCGTCAGCGTCCTCGACGCGAAAACGCCGGTGGATCTCGTCGCGTGGAGCCGCGCGTGGGTGGACGAGCCGGGACGGCCGGCGGTCGAGACCGACCTGGACATTCAGGACGGCAAGATCGTGCAGCTGCGACTTCGTCAACGAGACGCACGCGGCCGGGGCCTCGTCTGGCCGCAGCGGCTGTCGGTCGTCGCGGGCGGGCCCCGCGAGACGAAGATTTTTGACGTCATGCTCGACGGCCCGGACACGGCCATCACGGACGCGTCGGGCCTTGCCGCGCCGGCGTGGGTCCTCCCGGTCGGCGGTGGCCTGGGTTACGGCCTGTTCGTGCTCGACCAGTCCACGCTCGATCGCCTGGTCGGCGCCCTGCACGGAATCCCCGATCCTCTGACACGCGGCGCGGCGCTCGTCGCACTCTGGGAGTCGATGCTCGAAGGCCGCGTCGCCCCCGACGCGATGCTGCAGACACTCCTGACGGCACTTCCGAAAGAAACGGACGAGCTCACCGTTCAGCAGATGCTCGGCTACACGCAATCGGCGTTCTGGAGGTTCACCGGCGCCGACGAACGGAGCGAGATCGCGCCAAAGATTGAAACAGTCCTGCGCGCCGGGCTCGACGCGGCCGCGTCCACGTCGGCCAAGGCCGCATGGTTCTCCGCGATTCGGAGCACGGCCACAACGCCGGCGACCGTCGAGTGGCTCGAACGCGTGTGGCGGCGGGACACAAAAGTGCCCGGACTGACGTTTGCCGAGGCCGATGAATCAGACATGGCGCTGGATCTCGCAGTGCGCGACGTCGCCGCGGCCGAAGAGATCCTGAAGACGCAGCTCGACCGCTTCAAGAATCCCGACCGCAAAGCGCGGTTCGCGTTCGTGATGCCGGCGCTCTCGCGCGACGCGGCCGTCCGCGAGCGTTTCTTCGAGAGTTTGAAGGACGTGACCAACCGGCGGCGGGAGGCCTGGGTGCTCGAAGCCACACGATACCTGCATCATCCGCTGCGGGCCGCCGCGTCGAAGAAGCTCGTGGTCCCCGCGCTCTCGCTCGTCCGCGAGATCCAGCAGACGGGCGACATCTTCTTTCCCAAGCGCTGGGCCGACGCGACCCTCGGCGGGTATCAGTCCATCCAGACGGCCGCCGACGTCCGCGCCTTCATCGATCGTCTGCCGCCCGACTATCCGGCCCGGTTGCGTTGGGTGCTATTGTCGTCGGCCGACCCGCTCTTCCGCGCTGCACGACAGGGGACTCAGGCCGGAACGCCCGGGAGTCCGGGGACTTCACAGCGTTGACGCCTCGAAGCAGGCCCAATCCCGCTGCCTTGCGGCAAGCGGCGAGCGGGAGGGCGCAGGAACATCCGACGCCGATCTGCAAACGCTCCAGGTCCGCCTCACCGCCTCACATCCCCAGCTGCCACATCAGGAACAGCCGCGAATCAACCGCGTCCCGCAGGCGCAGGTTGAGCGGCTTGCCCTGACCATGCCCGGCCTCGCGGTCGACCCACAGCAGAACCGGCCGCTCGGCAGGATCGGACCCGGTCGAGGCCTGCAGCAGCGCGGCCATTTTCCTCGCGTGCAGGGCATGGACGCGCGTGTCGTGTTCGCCGGCGGTTAGAAACACGGCCGGGTACGGCGTTCCGGATCGAACGCGATGGTACGGCGAGTATGCGTGCAGGAACCTGAAGTGATCGGCATGCTCAGCCGATCCGTATTCCGGCACCCAGTACCGGGCCATCAGAAAGTTCTGATACCGCAGCATGTCGAGCAGCGGCACCGCGACGATCGCGACGCGGAAGAGATCGGGCCGCTGGGTGATCGCCGCGCCGGTGAGCAAGCCGCCATTCGAGCCGCCAGAGATGGCGAGCGTTTCCGGTCTCGTGTAGCCCTCGCGCACGAGCCATTCGGCGGCGCCGATGAAGTCGTCGAAGACGTTCTGTTTCTTGTCGAGCATCCCGGCTTCGTGCCACGCGTCGCCGTACTCTCCGCCACCGCGCAGGTTCGGCAGCGCGTACAGACCACCCGCCTCGAACCACTGAAAGAGCGTCGCGGCGAACACCGGGGTTTCGCTGACGTTGAAGCCTCCGTACCCCGACAGCAGCGTCGGCGTCGCACCGCTCTTCACGAAGCCGCGCTTGTGCACCAGGAACATGCTGATCTTCGTGCCGTCCTTCGACGGGTACCACACCTGATCGACTTCGACCGACGACGGATCGACGGGAACGGGCGGCTGCTGCCACAGCTCGGGCTCAACCGCCGGCTTCGCCAGATCCACGCGGAAGATCGTCGTGGGGTAATTGAAGCTTGCGAACGTGAGGTACGCCTCGGTGCGATCGACCTCACCGGCAATCGAGGCCGAGCCTATGCCGGGCTGGCGGATCGACCCGATGAGCCGGCCCGGACGTGACGCCCCGCCCGAGATGTCGTACACCTCCACGAGGCTGAACGCGTTCTTCAGATAGGTGACGGCCAGCACGCCCTTGCCAAAGGTCACGCCTTCGATGACGGCGTCCTGGCGTTCGGGCACGACATCGCGCCAGTTCGCGCGCGCCGGGTTGGCGGCGCTCACCGCCACGACGCGTCCATTGGGCGCGCCTTTCGTCGTCTGCAGGAACAGGACATCGTCGATCACCGCGCCGAACGCCTGGCCCGCTTCGCCCGTCGTCACGGGAATGCGATCGATCCTGCCGGTCTTCCGGAACAGGTCGAAGTTCACCAGCCACAGGTCGTTCGATCGCGTGTCGACCCAGTAGCCGAGCTGCAGCCAGCGGCCGTCGCGCGAAAGGGTCGAGGCGGGGCCCCACGTCGTCGCCAGCTGTTCGTTCTCCTCTTTCGTGAACTGGCGGAACAGGAGGGGATCGTCGGCCGGCGTCGTGCCAAGCCGGTGGAAGCGCACCTGACCGGTGTACGGATCCTTCGGGTCCTTGAGATTCTGGTACACAAAGCCGGATCCGTCGGGCAGCCAGTCGGGCGCCTGGGTTTTGTTCGGAATCTCGAGCGGCAGCGTTTTGCCCGAATCGACTTCCAGCAGGTGCAGCGTCGTGTTCTCGTCACCCGCGCGGTACGTGCCGTAGGCGACGACCTTGCCGTCGCTCGACGGCGACGTCCACTCGACCGTCGTCAGTCCCGAGGCGTCGATCTTCGCCGGATCGATCAGGATGCGATCGTCGCCGCGGTGCCCTTCCCGCCAGTAGATGACCGGTTGGTTCTGGGTGCCTTCGCGCCTGGCGTAGAAGTAGCGGTTGCCGCGAACGTCCGGCGCTGACACGGAGCCGATTTCCATCAGCGGTCGCAGGCGGTTTTCGAGGTCGGCGCGGCGCGGCAGGTGATCGAGGATCGCCCGGGTGTACGCGTTCTGGGCGTCGGTCCACGCCGCGACTTCCGGCGTGACCTTGCCGGCCGATTTCGAATCGGAGTTGTCGCCTTCCAGCCACCGGTAGGGATCCACGATCTCAACGCCGTGCAGCGTCTCCTTGACCGGCTCGGCTTTGGTCGCCGGCGGGCGCATCCAGACCTAGTAAGCGACGTCGAGAAGAGCACTCACGTCGCGTGTCGGTACGACGGGTACGCCGGGTCCGAGAAACATTCTGACGCGTGTCATCTTTTTTTGAGTTTTGGAAACGCTCACACCAGACCTAAGGAAGATGACATGAATCAGGTTCCACGGACCTGACGTACCAGTCGTACCTGATGTACCCGTCGTACCGACATGCGACGAGCAAGGCCAAAAGCCGGCTCGTCGCCGGGCTTGTTACTTAGGCGTGAACTTGCTGACGCCGCCCGAGTCGCGGATCACGAGATCCCGCCCGACGAGCGCGGGCGCCGCCCAGGTTTCACTCGCGCCGAGGTCGTATTTCTTTTCCGGCGCGTATGTTCCGCCGCGTTTGACCACGACGAGGTCCGCGCCGTTCGTGAGGAAGATCACGTGCTGTGGCGTCAGGAGTACGGACGCGAAGTCCCCTTCCCGTCCTTCGGTCGCCCATTTCACGGCGCCGGTCTGTTCGTCGAGCGCGACGAAGTGCCCTTTCTTCTTGTCCGACATCCCGTAGATCAACCCGTCGCCAGCCACCGGCGAGCTCATGTACATGGACGCTTCGGGCTTCTTCCACACCTGCTTCGCGGTCCAGGCGTTCCCGGTTTGCGTGAGCGTATACGCCTGCGTCCCCTGGCGAGTACCGGAGACGATCAAATGACGCCCCGTCCAGACCGGCGTGACGATGTTCTCGTGAAATTCGTCCGGAAATGGCACCGACCAGAGCTCACGACCCGTGCGCGCGTCGAGACCGAGGATTGACTGGTTGGTCATCGTCACGAGCTGCGACGTCGCGCCCACGGTAATGAGCACGGGCGACGCATAGCCGGGTCCCGGTCCCTTCCACTCCCATTTGGCCGTTCCGGTCGCCGGATCGAGTCCCAGAATCCTCCCGCCATGGATGTCCGAGCCGACCTGCACCACCACCAGCCCGTGCGCGAGGATGGGTGACGCGGCGGTGCCGCAGAAGAGCTTCGAGAAGTCCACTTGCTTCGTGTAGTTCTGTTCCCAGAGTTTCTTGCCGGACGCGGCATCCCACGCGGTGAGGATGCCGGTTGCGCCGAGTGTGAACACACGACCGTCGGTGACGAGCGGCGTCGCGTTCGGACCCTTCGCCATTCGGACGGCGTACTGGTTCTTCTGATAGGCGGCGTCGTATTCCTGCTGCCAGATCGTCTTGCCGGTGGCGAGATCGATCGCGGTGACGATCTCGCGCGGATCTTTGCGGCTGTGCACGAACACACGCGCGCTGGCGACGACCGGTGAGGAGTAACCCTCACCGACGTCCACCCGCCATGCGGAGCCGAACGCCGCCGGCCACTGCGGTACTTGCGCGGCGGGAACCACGCCATCGCGGTTCGGTCCTCGCCACTGTGTCCAGTCACGCGTCGCCGGCACCTGTGCGGAGACGGACACCACGATCGCAAGCGTGATGATGATTCGCATGCGGCCATTATGACCGGAGTGTTGTGAAGAAGTTTGGAAGGTCGCGGCCGTTCGGCGCGCGGGCCGCTGTCAGACGAGGCTTCGCTGTTTGACGGTCAGGTACAGCGGCGCGACGCCCATGAGCGCGACCAGCGGATACGTGAACCGGCCGCCGCGGTTGATCAACATGAACTCGATGTGCTCACCCGGCTCGACGTGAAATGTCACGTGTTTCCAGAACAGCGTGTTGTGGACGTCGATCCGGTGCCGTCCCGGCTGCACTTCGAGCGTGAAGGACTCGCCGTACAGCAATGTCACCCGCGGGCCGCGATCGATGCGCGCGTACAGCTGGCGAATCCGAATGTCCCGTTCGTGCGTTCGGCAGACGGTCACGAGCGTGCGCAGATCGTCGAGCAGCTGGAGCGGCGCCGCCGGCGCCAGCGTCCTACGGCCGGAGGTACGGACGTGAGAGGTCGTCATCACCCGAATGCTTTGATTGAGAAGTTCAGTCTACGGGAAAGGCCCAAAGGCTCAAAGGCCTAAAGGCTCGAGACGAGCCAGAGCTTTCAACCTGGCGGTTCCCTCTGAGCCTTTGAGTCCTGAGCCTTTGAGCCTCGTCTTCTAGTAGACCCCCTCGGTGACGCTGGCCTGGAACCGCGAGAACGGACGCACGTTCCGCACGCCGTCCCACGGGTAGGTCTCACACGGCGGCTCGCGCTCGGCTTCGTCGCGCTCGAGGAAGTGCGGCATGAAAAATTCCTTCGTGAGCGTCGTCAGACGCACGCGGCCCGTTTGGCCGTAGTCGACCAGGCGGGTCGGTTCGTCCGGGTCCACGACCTCGAGGACCGCGCGGGGCAGCGGCGGGTAATAGATGATGGCGTAGTCGTCCTTCGGGTCGAACGGTTTGTGGACCGCGAGGCCCATCAACGTGTTGCCGTACGTCGGCGCGAAGAACACGCCTTCGAGCACCTCCTCGCGCACCCACCGGTGGAACTGCGGCGTCATCTCGGTGCCGCCGCAGAAGATGCCGAGGATACCGGCCTTCCTGAGCGAGATCTTCTCGGCCAGCGCCTCGAGCAGCTTCGGCGTGATGAACATGCACCGGATCGAGTCGTGCGCCTTGAGGAGCGTCAGCGCCTGTTCGATCACGTGGCGCTTGTAGGCTTCCATCTGATCCATCTGGCGCGCTTTGATCAGCTTGATCACCCAGCGGGGATCGAGATCCACGCAGAACGAAATCCCGCCGCGGTGCTGCGCCAGGTGTTCGACGGCGAGCCGGAGACGGCGCGGACCCGAGGGCCCCACCATCAGCCAGTCGCTTCCCTTCGGAAAGTACTCGTCGGGCAGCGTCTCGCTGAACATCTCGTAATCGACGCGGAAGTCGTTGATGTTGATCCGTGATTTCGGCACGCCGGTCGACCCGCCGGTCTCGAACGTGCAGATCGGTTTGGACGCGTACGCCTTCGGGACCCATCGCCTGACCGGCCCGCCCCGCAGCCATTCGTCCTGGAAGAACCCGAACCGGTCGAGGTCTGCGTAGCCGCGCACGTCCTTGCGCGGATCCCAGTCAAGCCCCTTGGCGAACTCCAGCCAGAACGGCGTGCCGGTTTCAGGATTGAAATGCCAACCAACGATCTCCCTGACATGGGCATCGAGATCAGATGCAGAAACAGGCTTCATCGAGGTAAGAGACTATCGCAGAAACCGGCACTATCGATTGTCGGTACGACGGGTACGGCGGGTCCCTGGAACGAACTGACGCGCGCCATCTTCCTTTAGATAAAGATGACAAGAATCAGGTTCCTCGGACCCGTCGTACCGACATGCGCCTTTCAAGTCCGGTCGTACTGACGCGCCCTTCAGGTCCGTCGTGCGTTTACACTGTCTCGCATGCTTCACATCCCCCTCCTTCGTCGCGGCCGGCCGTATCGAAGCCTCGACGCCGTGCGCGCGCGGCACCACGCCACCGGCAAGCCGTTCGTCGAGATCAGCCAGGCGAACGTCGGTCTGATTCGCCGGGATCTGCTCGGGCAGGACGCGATGCGCGCGTCGCTGGCGCGGCTGCCGGTTGCACGGCTGATCGAGATCTGCCGGGACGCCGCGGACGTGTTTCTGAACGACACGCTCCCGATCGGCGACGATCCGCAGCGCCCCGACGACTACGTCGAGCAGACGTCGGCGACGACGGGGATGCCGTACGTGATGGTGCGACGCAACATGGCGCGCGTCGCGGCGGTGATGACGAACGTCGGTGACATTCTGAGGGGCCTCACGCGCGGCCTCGATCCGGCCATTCTCGACCGGGGGTTTGGCGAGATGTCCGGCCAGGCGGTGAGCTTCTATCCGAAAGCGCGCGCGCTCGGTGTGGTCCTGCCAAGCAACTCACCCGGTGTGCACGGACTCTGGGTGCCCACGGTCGCGCTCAAGACGCCGCTCGTGCTCCGGCCGGGCGGATCCGAACCCTGGACGCCGTACCGGATCGTGCAGGCCCTGATGAAAGCCGGCATACCGGCTGACGCATTCTGCTATTTCCCGAGCGACCACGCGGGCGCGGGCGAAATCGTCCGCCAGTGCGGCCGCAGCATTTTCTTCGGCGACACCAGCGCCGTCGGGTCATTTGCGGGTGACCCGCGCATCGAGCTGCACGGACCTGGATACAGCAAGATCCTTTTCGGTTCTGACGAGGCCGATCGCTGGCAGCAGTCGCTCGACCTCCTCGTCGCCTCGGTCGCCGAGAACGGCGGCCGCTCCTGCGTGAATGCGTCCGGCGTGTGGACGCCTCGATACGGGGGCGAGATCGCCCGCGCGATGGCCGAGCGGCTGGTGCGCATCGAGCCGCGCGCCGCGGACGACCCCGAAGCCGCCATCGCGCCTTTCCCCGACCCGGCGGTCGCGAAGCGTCTCTCCGACCAGATCGACGCCGCCTTGCACGAACGGGGCGCGACGGATGTCACGGCGGACCTACGCGAAGGTCCGCGTCTCGTGCAGGCGTTCGGCAGCACCTTTTTGCTTCCGACCGTTCTTCACTGCACGTCATCGGCTCATCCGCTGGCGAACCACGAGTTTTTATTTCCATTCGTGTCGGTGGTCGACGTCTCGGGCGATGAGATGGCGCGGCTGCCCGAGCCCCTCGGACCGACGCTCGTCGTCTCCGCGCTGACGAACGACCAGTCGCTGATCGATCGGCTGCTCGGGTCCGACCTCATCGGCCGGTTGAATCTCGGGCCGATCCAGACGAATGCCATCGTCTGGGATCAGCCGCACGAAGGAAACCTCTTCGAGCATCTGTACGGCCGCCGGGCATTTCAGCGGGCAGGGTAAGGCAAAAGGCAAAGTCACCATGGAGGCGCAACGGCACGCCGTACGCTGGCGACTGACGGTGCTGGTCGCGGGCGCCGCGTGCTGTAGCCTCGCCGCCGCAGGCTCCGAGCAAACGCGCCCGCAGGGCGACCGGCTGCGTGTCGTCGAGCTGCTCGATCGCTACGAACGTGGCGACCACGATGGGGTCGTTGCGGTTCTCGCGAAGGCTTCAGACATCGCCGTCCTTGCGAGAGAGCTGCAGGGCCGCGGCGAAGCCTGGATCACACCTCCCAACGCCGCACCCGCCACCATCGAACGGCGCCGGCTCGTAGTCGCGGTTTTCATGCTGGAGCTTGCGGCAGCGCACCTCGAGACCGACTGGGGCGCTTTGCGCTATACCGTCGAGTGGGCTTGCGAATTGATGCGAAAGGGACGGACGACGCCGGTTGAGCGGGTCTGGCACCTGGCGGTTGTGGCATTGGCTGGAGGCGCGAGGGACGAGCACATGCTCGCGTACCTGCCTCTGCCGTTTTCAACGACGGATCCGATGCTCCGGCAACGCTTCACCTCCTACGTTCACGCCGATCATGCTGCTCGCCGATTCCCGGACGAGATCAGGTTTCGCTTTGCTGAAACCTTTGCGAACGGGCTTCCCGGGCTCGCCGAACCGAATCGAGATACACCGACGCGTCTCGGCCGGGAGGAGAGAGACGCAGGCGAAGCGGCGATCCGGAGCATGAAGAAGTTCGTGAACGACCCGGTCGTGGGACCCGAAGCGCACCTGCGCATCGGCCACATCTACTACTGCCTCGCCAACACGAGCGCCGCGAACACGCACTACGAGGCTGCGCTGCGAGGCACTCGAGATCCGTTCGTGCAGTACCTCGTTCACTTCTTCACCGGCAGGATGCACGACGCGTCCGGGCGCCGCCAGGAGGCGGCGGCGGCCTATCGACAGGCCCTTGCCGTCCAGCCGCTCGTGCAATCCGGAACGATGGCGCTCGCCGCCACCTTGTTCCTCGACGGGAAACCGGGCGAAGCCCACGACCTCCTGAACGCCGCGTTCGCGGCCCGGCCGCGACCGCCGGATCCGTGGCGGCTTTACGGCTACGGCGACTATCGCTTCTGGCCGGAACTGATCGGCCAACTGCGATCGCAGCTCAGACCATGATCACGCGCGTCAGCATCGCCTGGGTTCTGGCCGTCTCAATCGGCTTATCGTCCGCGGGTTCGGCCCTGACGCAGGAACGCCCGACCTTTCGAGCACGCGCGGACCTCGTCTCGGTGGATGTGTCGGTTCGGAACGGCGACCTGCCGGTCCTGGGTCTCACGGCCGTCGATTTCCGCCTGTTCGACAACGGCGTCGTCCAGACCGTCGAGGCCGTCGAGACGGAGGCCGTGCCGATCGACGTGACGCTGTTTCACGATACGAGTCCAAGCCTTGCCGGAAAGATCGACGCGTTGAAAGCCGACGTGCGCGGAATTGCGGCCATGCTCCGGCCCATGGACCGGTTGCGGCTTCTGACCTTCGACCTGCAGGTCAATGACGTCTTTGGCTGGCAGCCTGCGGGCGGCCAGTTGAATCTCGACAGCGTCAAGGTCGGGCGAATATCAGCGATCTACGACGCGATTTTCGTGGCCATGATGCACCGGCCCGACCTGGATCGGCGCCACCTCATCGTCGCCCTCACCGATTGTGAAGACGCCGGCAGCGTGGTTGGCTCCGCCTTGATTGAGGACGCCGCCCGACGGGCCGAGGGAGTGCTGCACATCGTGAAAATCGGCCAGCGGCCGGCGAACATCATGAATGCGCCGCTCTCGGCCGTGTCGACTCCCGCGGACGCCAGGGGCGAACAGCGGCTCGAATCGGCTGCCGTTCGAACCGGCGGCGAGCTCCATGGGCCGTCTCTTACGTCCAGGAATGATCCCGTCAAGACCTTCAAGAAAGTCTTCGATGACTATCGGCAAAGCTACGTCCTCCGGTACACGCCCAAAGGCGTCGTGCGCGACGGGTGGCACGAGATCAAGGTCGAGGTGCCCGGTCACCCGCGCGCGACGGTTCGGGCGCGTAAGGGATACTTTGGTGGTGAGAAGCCGGGAAGCCTGTGACCACGCCGGCCCTAAAGGGCCGGCCTACACCTACGCATGCGTCTCCTCTACCTGACCGCCGGAGCTGCCGAGATGTACTGCGGCAGCTGCCTGCGCGACAACGCGCTGGCCTCGGCGCTGCTCGCGCGCGGGCACGACGTCGTCCTGACACCGGTCTACACGCCGACGACGACCGACGAGCGGAACGTGAGCGCATCACGAGTGCTGTTCGGCGGCGTCAGCGTGTATCTGGAGCAACACGTTCCGATCTTCCGGCACACGCCCGCGTTTCTGGACCGGATCTGGGACTCGACGCCGGTGCTGCGCCTCGCGTCCAAGCGCCAAATCAAGGTCGACCCGACGGTGCTCGGCGAGATGACGGTCTCGATGCTGCGGGGACAGGATGGGTTCCAGCGCAAAGAGATCCAGAAGATGCTGGATTGGCTGCATACCGAGTCGCGGTTCGATGTCGTCAACCTGCCGTTCGCGCTCCTCATCGGACTGGCCCGGCCACTTCGCCAGGCGTTGAAGGCGCCAATCGCCTGCACCCTTCAGGGTGAAGATCTTTTTCTCGAGAACCTGCAGGAACCCTGGAAGTCGCAGTCGCTGGACCTCATCCGGAAGGCCGTCGCCGACGTCGATCTCTTCATCGCGGTGAGCGACTACTACGCCGACTTCATGTCGCGGTACATCGGGATCGATCGGCAGCGGATCCGGACGGTGCCGCTGGGCATTACTCTCGATGGCCACGAGCCGAGGCCGGCGCGAATGACGCCGCCCTACACCATCGGGTACTTCGCCAGGGTCGCACCCGAAAAGGGCCTCCATCTGCTGGCGGAGGCGTACCATCAGTTGCGCAGCCGGCCGGACGCGCCGCCCACCCGCCTGCTGGCGGCTGGGTATGTCCTCAACGAACATCGCGACTATCTGGCAAGCGTCGAGCAGCGGATGCGGGATTGGGGACTCGAATCGGAATTCACGTATGCCGGCGCGCCGGATCGTGCGGGAAAAATCGCCTTGCTCCGGCAAATGGACGTGTTCTCCGTTCCGGCGGTGTATGCCGAACCGAAGGGCCTCTCGTTGCTCGAAGCGATGGCCAATGGCGTTCCGATCGTCCAGCCGCGCCGAGGTGCCTTCACGGAGATCGTCGAACGCACGGGCGGCGGCGTCCTGGTCCCACCCGATGACGCGAGTGCGCTCGCTGATGCGCTGCTGGGCCTGCTGACCGATCGACAGCGCGCCGCGGCGCTCGGCCGCGCGGGCGCCGACGGCGTGAGGCGCCAGTACTCCGTCGATCACATGGCCGAGGCGGCCGAGAAGGTATACGGCGAGCTCCTCACGAGCCAGGCGCGCGCGTAACCGACATGCTCATCGCCGACTCGATTTCCAAGCAGTACGACACGCCACGGGGTCCGCTGCCAATCCTGGAGAACGTCTCGCTCACGATCAAGCGCGGGGAGTCTGTCGCGGTCATGGGACCGTCCGGCTGCGGCAAGAGCACGCTGCTGTACATCCTCGGCGCCCTCGAGCCGCCAACCTCGGGAGCGGTTCGCGTGGATAACGTCGATCCGTATACGCTCGACGACGCGGGTCAGGCGATGTTTCGGAACAGGCACGTGGGCTTCGTGTTCCAGGATCATCTTCTTCTGCCGCAGCTGTCCGCGCTCGACAACGTCCTCGTGCCCACGATGGTCGCGAGGAACGGACCGTCCGCAGGCGAGCTGGCGACGCGCGCGCGAACGCTGCTCGCCGAAGTCGGACTCCAGCGCCGCGTGGATCATCGCCCCGGCGAGCTCTCGGGCGGCGAGCGACAGCGCGTCGCGATCGCGCGCGCCCTGATTCTCAAACCGTCGCTGCTCCTCTGCGACGAGCCGACGGGAAACCTCGATCGAAGCTCGGCGGCATCGGTGGCGACACTCCTCACCGAGCTGCATCACGCGCAGCAGACGATGCTCGTGGTGGTCACGCACAACCCCAGCCTGGCGTCTCATTTCGGACGGCGGTACGAGATCGACGCCGGCCGCCTGCGGTCCGTGGCGTGACGCTCGCTCAACTCGCATTCCGCAGCCTCTCGTTCTATCGGCGCCCGAACGCGGCGTCGATCTTGGGGGTGGCGAGCGCCGTCGCGGTCCTCGCCGGCTCGCTGCTGGTCGGCAGCTCCGTGCGGGCGAGCCTCGCGAGCATCGCCTCCAGCCGCCTGGGCCAGACCCACGTCGTCATTGCGTCCGAGAACCTCTTCACCGAGCAGCTCCAGACCCGATTGCTGTCGGGGCGCACGACGCTCGCGCCCATGCTGATGTTCAAGGGGATCGCGATTCACGACACCTCGGGGCGTCGCGCTCGCGACGTGCAGGTCTACGGCATCGACGAGCGGTTCTTTGCGTTCCACGGCGTCGACGTCAAACCACCGGGCCGGTCGGACGCGCTGCTGAGTCCGGATCTCGCTGACGAGCTCGGTGCCGCCGCGGGCGACAGCTTTCTGGTGCGGGTCGCGAGGCCGACGGATATTCCGCTCGACTCCCTGCACGGCCGCCGGGAAGACCTCGGCCGATCGGTGCGGCTGCAGGTTCGGAGCACTCTCGCGCGCGAAGAGATGGGCGAGTTCTCGCTCACGCCGCAGCAAGGGCGCGCGCGCGCCGTGTTCGTGTCGCTCGAACGTCTGCAGCACGACGTCGATCCACCACCAGCCGAGGAGCCGGGGCGGCCCCCTGCTCCGGAGCCCCCGAAGCGGATCAACGCACTGCTGGTCGCGCCGGTTGCGGGCGCGGCGATCGACGCGGCTGGCGTCCGCACGGCTCTCGCGGCCGCGATCGAGCCCGAAGACCTGGGCCTCAAAGTCTCGCTTCTTCCTGCCACGGGTGAGGCGAGCTCCGGTGGCGAACGTCACGGAACAGCCACGCCCACGGTGCTCGTCGAGACGTCGAGCGGGATGTTGAACGACGCGGCTGTCGAGGCGGTCGAGAAGGCAGCCGCGCGCGCGTCATTGGAACCGACGCGAGTGCTGACCTGGCTGGCCAATCGGATGACGATCGGCGACCGGTCGGTGCCGTATTCGCTGGTCACCGCCATTGGTCCCACCGCCGCCGGCGACGCGCAGCTCGCGCGGCTCCTTGCCGGACCGACGGGAGGACAGAACACGCCGCCGCCGGTCGTCCTCAATGAATGGGCCGCGCGCGATCTGAAAGCGTCGAGCGGCGACACACTCGAGATTGAGTACTACCGCTGGACCGACGAGGGCCGCCTCACGACCGCGCGCGCGTCGTTCACGGTGGCCGGCATCGTGCCGATGACCGGCCTGGCCACCGATCGGAGACTTGCGCCCGATTACCCGGGTATCACGAGCTCGACCAGCGTGACGGACTGGGATCCGCCGTTTCCGATCGACCTCACGCTCGTCCGGCCGCTCGACGAGGACTACTGGCGACAGTCCCGGACCGCGCCCAAGGCGTTCCTTCCGCTTGTCGCCGGACAGGAGCTCTGGCGCACGCGGCACGGCCAGGTGACGTCCATTCGATTGCAGCCGCAGACAGCCGGGATCGCGCTCGACGACATCGCCTCGCGCCTCGCCGCTGAAGTGACACGCGCGGTTCCGCCGGACCACGCGGGGTTCACCGTGGTGGACGTGAGAACACAGCAGGCCGCCGCGGCCGTTGGCGCGACGGACTTCGGCGCGTACTTCTCCTACTTCAGTTTCTTTCTGATGGTCTCGGCGCTGCTCCTGGCCGCCCTGTTCTTCAGGCTGGGCATCGAGCAGCGGCTCGCTCAGGCCGGCATCCTTCGCGCGACCGGCTTCTCACTCGCCCATCTTCGCCGGCTCTTTCTCATCGAAGGCGGATTCCTGTCGGCCGCAGGCGGCGTCTTGGGCGTCATGCTGGCCGTCGCCTGGGCGGGCCTGATGATGTACGGCCTGCGCACCTGGTGGGTCGGCGCGGTCGGGACGACGCTCCTCCGGCTCCACATCGATCCGGCGGCGCTGCTGCTTGGCGCAGCTGGCGCGCTGGTCGCGGCGGTCGTCTCGATTGCCATCACCGTTCGTGGGCTCGCCAGGCCGACACCTCGTGCGCTGCTCGCCGGCACGATGACGGATCCCGCGCCACGACGGAATCGGATTCTTTCAGGTCTCGTCGGGGCCATCGGCTGCTTCGTGGTGGCCGTTGCGTTGACGGTGCTTTCGTTTCTGCAGGCCATCCCGCCGGCCGCGGGATTCTTCGGCGCCGGAATCCTCGTCCTCGCCGCCGGTCTCTTCGCGATGAGCTCCTGGCTACGGCACATCTCGGGCGATCGCGTGTCGAACTTCGGCTCCAAGGGTCCATCCTTGAGGCGGCTTGCGATGGTCAACGCCTCGTGGCGTCCGGGCCGCACGGTCACCTCTGCGGGTCTCGTGGCCGCGGCCGTATTCCTGCTCGTCTCCGTCGACGCGTTTCGAAAAGGCGGTACGTCCGAGACCAGCCGATCCTCCGGAACGGGCGGCTTCGCGCTGATCGCGGAGTCATCGCTCCCAATCGTCAACGACATCTCCACGCCGGATGGCCGCGCTGCGGTCGGGTTCGACCCCTCAACCGATCGCCCGCTCGAGGGCGTGGCGCTGCTGCCATTGCGATTGCGCCCGGGAGACGATGCGAGCTGTTTGAATCTGTATCAGCCGCGGAGGCCGCGGATTGTCGGCGTTCCGCCGGCGTTCGTGGAGGGCGGACGGTTCCGATTCGCCCGGTCCCTCCCGTCAACGGATGCCGACCGCGCGAATCCCTGGCGGCTTCTCTCTATCGCAGACCGTGACGGCATTGTTCCCGCCATCGTCGATCAGACGTCGCTGCAGTACGTGCTGCACGCGGCCGTTGGCGACGTCCTGACGCTCGACGAGGACACCACTCGCCCGTTTCGCGTGCGCGTGGTCGCCTCGCTCGATGACTCGATGCTGCAGGGCGAAATCCTCGTGGCCGAACGGGCGTTCGTCGATCTCTTTCCGGACGCGGTGGGCTACCGGCTGGTACTCGCGGAGATTCCCGGCGCGGCGCCGGCACGCGTCGATGAAGTCGCGCGGTTGCTCGAGGAGCGTCTGGAGCCGTTCGGGCTCGACGCTGAAGACAGCGTCAAGCGCCTGGAGGCGTATCACCGCGTCGAGAATACCTACCTCTCGACCTTCCAGGCGCTCGGCGCGCTCGGCCTCCTCCTTGGATGTTTCGGACTCCTGGCGATCACGGCGCGCAACGTGCTCGAGCGGCGACGGGAGCTCGCACTGCTCGGCGCGGCCGGCTTCCGCGGCAGCCAGCTGCAGACGCTGGTCGTCGCGGAAACCGCCGGCGTGATCGTGTCCGGTCTGGCGATCGGCGTGGCGGCCGCGGCGGTGGCAATCGGGCCAGTGCTCGCCGCCCGCGGCACGCTGCCCTCCACATTGCCGCTGGTCGCCCTGGGACTGGTGGCGATCGTCGGCGTCGTGGCGGCGATCGGCGCGACACGGAACGTCCGCAAACTGCCGCTGGTGGCGTCGCTCAGGAGTGAGTAGCGACGGGCGTTGATTGGCAGCCGCGCTCTAGTCATCTGATGACGTGATATGATGACGTCATGCGGACGATCATCGAAGTGCCCCAGTTACAGCTCGACGCGCTCGACGTGATCTGCCGCACCGAGGGCATCTCGCGGGCCGAGGCCATCCGCCGGGCCATCACGCGGATGGTCGGAGAGACGCGGCACGCGCTCGTGACCCCGGCGTTCGGTGTCTGGCGAGACCGTCCGGTCGACGGACTCGGCTACGAGCGCCGGCTCCGCGACGAGTGGGAGGCCGCACCGCGCAAGACCCCACGCGTACGCCGCGCGAAGATGAGGCAGCGTCGGCCTTCATGAAGGCGCTCTTCGACACCAACATCCTGATCGATTACTTGAACGGCATCGACGCTGCGCAAACGGAGCTCGGCCGGTACAAGGAGCGGCTGATCAGCGTCGTGACCTGGATGGAATTGTTGATTGGCGGGCGCACCGGCGAGGAGACGGACGTCATCGACATGTTCCTGCGGGACTTCCGCGTGGTCGAGATCAACAGGACGGTCGCTCGAGAGGCCGTGGACCTGAGGCGAGCGCATCGAATCCGCCTGCCTGACGCCATCGTCTGGGCTTCGGCGCGGTCGGAATCGGCGCTCCTCGTGACGCGGAACACCAAAGACTTCCCGCGCGACGATCCAGGTGTGCGCGTGCCGTACGTGGCATGACGTCGGGCGCCACCACTGGAAATGTGACATACCTATCGAGCGTGGCTGCCGCGGGCGCACCATCGGCTCAACGGTCCGGTGTGTTCTACGGATGGTGGGTGCTCCTCGTCGCCGCCGCGGCGATGGTCGGCACGTTGCCGGGGCGCACGCAAGGTCTCGGCCTGATTACCGAACCGCTGCTCGCCGATCTCGGCCTCGATCGGGTGGCCTACGCGACGATCAATTTCTGGGCGACCCTGATCGGCGTGATTGGCGCGCTCGGGATCGGACGGGCGATTGACCGTTTCGGAAGCCGCGTCGTGCTCACGAGCGTCGTGATCGCGCTCGGCATCGTGGTCATGTTCATGAGCCAGACGACGACGGTCGCTGGACTCGCGGTATGGACGATGCTGACGCGGACGATCGGGCAGAGCGCACTGTCGGTCATCAGCCTGGCGATGGTCGGCCAGTGGTTCGTGCGCCGCATCGACGCCGCGATGGCCGTCTACTCCATCGTCCTGAGCATCGGGTTCATGATCGCGTTTCCGACCGTCGGCGCGCTCCTTCAGCAGTGGGGCTGGCGTCGCGCCTGGCTGGCCATCGGCATCGCGCTCGTCGCCGCGCTGGCGCCGCTCGCGTTCCTCGTCGTGCGGCGAACGCCGGAAGCGGCGGGACTTGCGCCTGACGGCGACGCGGCGCGGCCGTCTCCCGGCGTGCCGCGATCCGGCGTCCCCGACGAAATCGAGCTCGAAGGCTACACGTGGCAGGAGGCGGTTCGCACGCCGGCGTTCTGGATGTTCGCGATCGGCGCGGCGCTGTACGGCCTCGTCGCGTCGGGCATCGGGCTCTTCAACGAATCGATTCTGAACGAGCGCGGGTTCGGTGCCAGCGTCTATTACCAGACGCTGGTCGTAACGGCGATGACCGCGCTCGCGGGCAATTTCCTCGGCGGCTGGCTGGCCCGCCGCGTCCAGCTCGCCGCGCTCCTCTCGGCCGCGCTCGCGATCCTGGCGATTGGCCTGGTGGCCTTGCCGCACGTCACGACGATCGCGACCGTGATGTTGTGGGCCACCGCCATGGGACTCGGCGGGGGGTTGGTCATGGTGCTGTTTTTCAGCGTGTGGGCGCGGGTGTACGGTCGCCGTCATCTCGGACGGATCCAAGGGCTCGGGCAGGCGATGACCGTGCTCGCATCCGCGCTCGGCCCGCTCCTGCTCGCGTGGTGGATCGACCGCACCGGCAGCTACGCGGCGATGTTCCGCATCCTCGCGGCGGTCGTCGGCGTGACCGCGATCGGCGCGCTGGTCACGCGCATGCCCGGTCCGGCGACTCTTCCCCGGCGGCTATCTCAATCCACCACCACGTCGTGACCGTGGCGTTGTATTCGACGATCTGGATCTCTCTCGCCCTCTTCGTCGCGACCCAGCACGGGTATCGATCGGGCCCGCGTCTGCCGGGATGGGTTCACGCCGCGAATGCCACTGGCCTCGCGCTGTGCGTGGTTCACATCGCTATCGCGATGGGTTCTGTGCACGGGTGGAGACATGCCGCGGCGATAGACGCGACCGCCATCCAGACGGAATCCGTGTACGGGTTGCGCTGGGGCGGCGGGGTGTTCGTGAACTATCTCTTCGTGATCGTCTGGGCGCTCGAGGCGTGGTGGCGAACGCGTACGCGCGCCTTCTCCGAGTCACGTTTCGCGCGCTGGCTGCTCAGAACGTTCTACGCCGTCATCGTCTTCAACGCCGCGGTCGTGTTCGCACGTGGTTCGATGCGTATGGCCGGCTTCGTTCTGGTGGTGGCCCTCGTGCTCGCGTGGCGGCCGCACCCGCGCTCAACGCAGCGCTACGCATCCGCGTTGTAGAATCAGTTCACGACGAAAGGATTCCGGATGCGTAAGCTGCTGCCACTGGTCTGTCTCTCGATACTCGCCGCGAGTACCACGCTGCTAGCCGACAACTGGCCGCATTGGCGCGGTCCGACGCACGACGGCGTCAGCAAGGAAACCGGTCTGCCCATCAAGTGGAGCGCGACCGAGGGCGTGGCCTGGAAGCTGCCGCTGCCCGCCTATAGCGGATCGACGCCGATCATCTGGGGCGACACGATCTTCCTGAATATGGCGACCGCCAACGGCGCCGGCGACCTCGAGCTCTGGGCCGTCGATCGTAACAAGCAGGAAGTTTCGTGGAAGCGGCCGATCGCCGGCGGCAACCACATCGAGCGCAAGCAGAACATGTCCTCGCCCTCGCCCGTGACCGACGGGAAGACTGTCTGGGTGATGACCGGCGTCGGGATTCTGAAGGCCTTCGACTTCGCCGGCAAGGAACTCTGGACGCGCGACATCCAGACCGACTACGGCAGGTTCGGCCTGAACTGGGGTTACGCGTCGTCTCCCCTGCTGCACGGGAACGCGCTCTACGTGCAGGTGCTGCACGGCATGAAGACGGACGACACGCCCTACGTGATGCGCATCGACACGTCGACGGGAAAGACCGTGTGGAAAGTGGACCGTCCCACGGATGCGATCGTGGAATCGCCCGACTCGTACACGACGCCGGCGCTCCTGCAGTACGGCGGCAAGACGGAGATCGTGATCACGGGCGGCGACGTCGTCACGGGCCACGACCCGGAGACGGGCAAGGAGCTTTGGCGCGCGGACGTGCTGAATCCGACGAACAACCGCAACTACCGGATCGTGGCGTCGCCCAGCATCGCTGCGGGACTCATCATCGCGCCGAGCCGCAACAACCCGCTCGTCGCCATCCGGCCGGGCGGCACGGGCGACATCTCGACCTCGCATATCGCCTGGACGTTCGAACGTGGCCCTGATGTTCCGACGCCGGTCAGTGACGGCCAGTACATCTACGTGGTCGTCGATGGCGGCGTCGTCTACTGTCTGGACGTGAAGACAGGTTCGGTGATCTATGGGCCCGAACGGCTGCCACCCGGAACCTACAGCGCATCGCCGATTCTCGCCGACGGCAAGATCTACGTGACCACCGAACAGGAAGGCCTGACGTCCGTGTTCAAGGCGGGCCCGAAGTTCGAGGTCCTCGCGTCGAACTCGTTCGGCGACGGCTGCAGTCCGTACTGCCTGAGCACCGTCGCGATCTCGCAGGGCCAGCTCTTCATCCGCTCGAGCTCGAGTCTCTGGGTGATCGGGGAGAGGAAGAAGCCCTGAAAAGCTGTTTGCCAAGGCTCAAAGGCTCAAGGCTCGGAGACTCGGAGGCCCTTGGATATTCCGAGCTGGCTCTACGCGCTGCTCAGCTTCGCTGCCGGGGCGATTACCGTAGTGGCGCTGATCCGCCGTCGACGCGGCCCGGAAGCGTGAGGTCAGCACGCCTCCGAGCCTTTGAGCCCTGAGTCTCTTGGCCTGCTTTGCCCTCACCCGTGCGGCTTGAAATACAGCACCAGTGAAGCGCCGATCGCGACGAGCACCATTCCCACCCACAGCAGCGGATTTGGCGGGACCTTCGGCGGGTGCAGCCACATCGAGAACAACACGTTCACCACGGGCGCGCCGCCGAAGACGAGCGGCATGACGAAGGTCGGCAGACCACCTGACCGGAACGCGTAGATGATGAACACGGCGCCGATGGCGCCGAGGCCGCCCGCGAGCGTCGCCTGAGTGAACCCCGCGGTCGTCCACCCGCGCGAGCTCAGCTCACCTTGCGAGGCCAGCGCGACGAGCGGCACCACCACGCCAATCAGCATGTACGCGAGGCCGACGCACAGCAGCGCGCGAAACGGGCTGCCGAGCTTCACCTGCCCGCCGTGCAGCACCGGTCCGTACAACCCCCACGACAACGCCGCGCCGATGGCAAACAAGATCCAATGCATGGGGAAAGACGATACATCGATCCATTGCGCCATCGATCCATCGATCTATTGAAGGTCTTTTCTGGCCGCGCCTGGCGCACCTGTCAGGCCCAGCCGCCGCGCCGGCCCTGAAGGGCCGGGCCTACATGTAGATCGATTTCACGTCTCTGTACAAGTATTTGATTCCCAGTTGGAATCGCCTTGGCGCCCCTGCCGACAGGATCCGTCCGAACGTTGGGGAGCCGAGGAAGTTGTCCGGCAGATCGAAATTCGTCCAGTTGAAGAGATTGAACACCTCGAGGCGAAGCTGCAGCGCGCCGCGGGTGAGCGAGAGCTGGCGCGTGAGCGCCAGGTTCAGGTTCTTGAAGCCCGGGCCGTCGAGTGTGTTACGGCCGACATCGCCGAACGTGCCGAACTCCGGCATCGCGAACGCGTCGGTGTTGAACCAGCGCTCCGGATCCGTATCCGGCACGGACGGGTCGCCGACGATGTTGGGACGATCGTTCGCCCCGAACCCGAGCGCCGCCCTGCCCGTGTTGCTGATGTCGAAGTCCGGATGAACCGCGACGGTGAACGGCCGCCCGCTCTGGAACACCGCCACGGCGTAGAGGTCCCAGTTGCCGAAGCAGGTCGCGCCGAAACCTTCGCGCAGGAAGCGCCGGTTGGGCCCGATTGGAATCTGCCAGAGCCCGCCGAGAGTGAACCGGTGCCGCACGTCGAAGTTGGACCGCGCCCATTCGGCTTCGGGGTTGTTGCTGTCCATCGGGTAATTCGCGTCGCCCGCGCTCGAGAAAAACGCCGACGCGTCGTCCATCGACTTGCCGAGCGTATAGGTGGCCGTCGCCGAGACGCCGCGGTCGAGCCGCTGATCGAGCCGGATCTCGAGGGCGTTGAAGCGCGACCGCGCGCGCGATTCGATCATGGTGATGTCGTCGAACTGCGGATTGGGCCGGAGGTTCGGTCGAACCGGGCTCGGCGTGGGCTGATTGATGTCGCGCGCGGCGATCAGGTTCCGGCCGAGCGACCCGACGTAGCCGACCTCGACGGTGCGCCGGTTGCCCCAGCGCTGCTGCACGCTCACGTTGTAGTGGTGCAGGAAGCCGGTCCGCAGGTTCCGATCGACCGCCGTCGCGGACTTCGGGAGCGGCAGCGGGAACTGCGCCGGGAACGGGTCGAAGAGTGTCAGCGTGTAGAGACCGGGCAGCGTGAAATAGGTGTTGAGGTTGAAGTACGGCACGTTGAAGTACAGGAACTCGTTCGGCGCGAGCGCGGCCTGGTCGTACGAGACGCCGTAGCCGCCGCGAACGACGGTCGATTCCCGGACGGTCCAGGCCAGGCCCAGGCGCGGCGCGAAGTTGTTCCGATCGGCCTCGTATCCGGCGCGCGGCATGTCGCCCACGCCCACCGGCACGAGTGAGCCCGTCGACGGATCGTACAGGTTGACGCGGTCCTCGGCGTCGACCGGCGGGAGGTTCAGCTCGTACCGCACGCCCGCCGAGAGCGTCAGGGTCGGCGATACCTCGAACGAATCCTGCACGAACGCGGCGTAACTCGACGCGCGCAGATTCTGCGGATTATCGAGAGTCGCGCCGACCGTGACGGTCGGCAGCCCCAGAAGCAGATCCGCCAGCGCGTTTCTCGTGAATGCCTGGCTCGTAAACGTGAGGAGGCCGCGCGACTGCACGTCGCGAAACGCGTCCTGCCGCACCAGCCGCGCTTCCCCGCCGAACCGGATCAGGTGCCGTCCGGTCGTCCACGTGACCGTGTCGGCGATCTGCCAGTGATTCGTGCGGCCCTGCTGCGGGTTGTTGAACTCGTGCCCGAGCGGCGAATAGCCGGCGACGTTGATCAGCGAGAGACCCCAGTCGCGGGGATTGGCCGAAAGGTCCGGCAGCCCGACTTCCTGGTTGATGCTCACGCCCTGTCCTTCCTGCAGAACGCTGCTGGCCACGCGCGTAAAGGCCACGCGAGCTTCGTTGAGCAGCCGCGTGCCCGCCTGCTTCGTGGCGGAGGCGACGAAGCTCTGGGCGCGCCGCGGTACGTCGTTGCCAAAGCCGGGCACCGCCGAGAAACCCGGTCCGGCGAACGGCTCGAAGAACCGGCGGTCCGAAAAGCTGTACCGGGTCGTCACCAGCAGCCCCTCGCCGCGGTAATCCACACGCGTATCGAACTGATCGACGTCGTCGGCGAGCTCGGGCGAGGAGACGAAATTCGCGAACGGGTCAGACCGGTTCGGCCGCGGATACAGCGCCGCGATCTCGCGGCCGATCGGGTTCTGGGCCAGCAGCGGAATCTTGTTCTCGGGGAACGGGAACTCGAGACCTGGAATCGTCGGCGGCGGGAACAGGCTGTCCGAGAAGTCGCCGTCCCGCTCGGCAAGCGTCGGTACGTTGGTCACGCGGGTGATGCCTTCGCTGAGCCGCGTGCCCTCGTAGTCGGCGAAGAAAAACACGCGATCTTTCGAGATCGGGCCGCCCACCGCGGCGCCGTACTGATGCCGCCGGTACTCAGGCGACGGCTCGTTCTCCGGCGCGAAGTAGTTCTTCGCGTTGAAGGCGCCTGTTCGCCAAAACTCGTATCCCGTCGCCGACACACGATTCGTGCCTGAGCGCGTGACGACGTTCACCTGCGCGCCCGCGCCCTTGCCGAACGAGGCATCCGGTGTGCTCCCGATCACCTCGAACTCCCGGATCGCGTCGACCGGCGGCCGCACCGCGATCGTATTCAGCTTCGGATCGAAGTTGTACGCGCCGTCGAGCAGGAAGGTGTTCGAATCCTCGCGCGCGCCGTTCACGTTGAACGTAAAATCACCGCGCACTGAACCGGCCGACCCTTGGGCCGCGGGCGCCGCCCCCATCGTGAGCAGCGCCAGATCGAGGAAGTTGCGGCCGTCGAGCGGCAGATTCGCGATCCGATCCGGATCGAAACGAGATGACAGGGACGTCGCCGTGCGATCGACGTACGCCGGCGCGGAAACCGTAACGGTCTCCGTCACCTGCCCGGGCTGAAGCGCCACGTCGAGACGCAATCGCTGGTTCACCTGAAGGGTGAATAACTGCAGGTGTCTCCGAAACCCCGTCTGCGTGACCTCGAGCTGATAGGAGCCCGGGTCAATCGGGGTGACGACGAACCAGCCGCGGTCGTCGGTCCGCACGGACTGGCGAGCACCGGTGGTGTCGCTCGTGACGATGACCTGAGCACCGGCGACAACGCCGCCCGTTCCATCCACGACGAGGCCCTGCAGCGTGCCGCGCACGGGCTGCGCGGCGGCAGTGGAGCAGCAAATCAGGATCGAAAGGGCTGCAAGAAGGGCGAAAACGGCGTTTTTCATGCTCATGCTCATAGTCCAAGGGAGCCCGGCGTCAGTCGGCGTGACGATTGATGTCGATGATTCTAGTCAATCTCAAATGTCCGTTGGCGGACGCAACGATCTGACGAGAGGCGCCGTGGCGAAGGTCGTGACGAAGGTCATCACGACCAGCATCGTAAACAGCGGAGGCGAAAGAATGGACAGGCTGCGGCCAATGTCCAGCGCCACCAGCTCGACCAGCCCGCGCGTATTGAGCAGCGATCCGATGACCAACGCATCGCGCCAGGCCATGCCGGTGCTCCGGGCTGCCACAGCACTCCCCCCGAGTTTGCCGGCCACGGCACACACGAGAATCGCCGCGAAGATCCCACCGAGCGCGCTGCCGGCCGACCCGACGTCCGTCCTGAGGCCCATGATCACGAAGAACGCGGGCAGCAGCACCGCGCTGATCTGCTGAATGGGACGCTCAAGGCCCGCGAACACGTCGGTGTGTCGCGGCACGCACGCACCGAGCAGGAACACGCCAAACACCGCGTGAAGCCCGATGTGCTCGGTCACCAACGCCGACAACGCCGCAAGCAGGACGACGACGATCGCCCAGCCGACGCGTCCGCCTCGGCGACCCGCGAACGACCGGCGAGCGCCCGCAGAAGGGGCCGGACGATCAGGATCATTACCGCGAGATAACCCGCAGTGATCGCAATCGTCGGCAGGACGACGCTCTCGCCCCGAACGAGCCCGACGACGATCCCGAGCAGCGTCCACGCGACGACGTCGTTGATGGCGGCACAACCCATCGCCAACGTGCCCGCGGTCGTCCGAAGCATCTGGAGATCGCCGAGAATGCGCGCCAGCACGGGCATCGCCGTAATCGCGAGCGCAATGCCGAAAAAGAGCGTGAATGTGAGCGGCGTCGCGGCGTCGCCGGCAAGCGTTGGATAGAGCCACGTCGCCAGCGCACAGCCCAGGGAGAACGGCAGGACGAGACTGGCAGTGGCGATACGGACGACGCCTCGCGCGTGACGCCGCAGCAGGCCGACGTCGAGCTCGAGACCTGCGAGAAACATGAACACGAGAATCGCGCCGGTCGCGATGGTCCGAATCAGGCTCTCGGCGTCAGTGGTGAATACGGTCCGGAACAGATCCGGAGCCACCAGTCCGAATATGGACGGTCCCAGCGCGATGCCCGCAGCCAGCTCACCGACGACCGGCGGCTGTCCCGCCCGATGCGCGAGCCGGCCGGCCGCCCAGGCCAGGACGATGACGGCCGAGACGCTCAGAAATGTGACAGGGGAAATCGAGCTCACCGGCGTGCCGTCCGCTCGCGCGAAACGGCGGCAGGACTGAGCAAGTATAGTTACTTAGACGGATGCCATCTGCCGTGACGCGAATTTAGATGTCAGACACGCACGGAACCGCGGTCGCCGAGCCCGAAATCGGCAGTTATTTCGTCGCCAACTACCCGCCGTTTTCGGTCTGGACCCGCGAGGCCGTCGCCGCCGACGCCCTCCCTGCTCTCGACGCGACGTCGGCGGGTGTGCCGTTGGGGCTGTACCTGCACATCCCGTTCTGCCGGAAGCGGTGCCACTTTTGTTATTTCCGCGTCTACACCGACAAGAACGCCCAGCAGGTGGAGCAATACCTTCGATGGCTCGGAACGGAGTGGGAACTGTTGCGCGCGCAACGGGCGCTTTCGGGCCGGCCGCTCGATTTCATCTACTTCGGCGGCGGGACGCCATCGTTTCTGTCCACTCGTCAACTCGAGACGCTCGTCACGCGTCTGTCGGCCATCGCGCCGTGGAACGCGGCTGAAGAGATCACGTTCGAGTGTGAGCCGGGCACGCTGACCGAAGCCAAGCTCGGGGCGATCCGGGACGCGGGCGTCACCCGGCTCAGTCTCGGCGTCGAGAACTTCGACGATCGCCTGCTCGAACTGAACGGGCGTGCGCATCGCGGGCCGGAGATCGATCGGTCCTACCGCTTCGCGCGATCGATCGGCTTTCCGCAGATCAACATCGATCTCATCGCCGGCATGCTGGGCGAGACGGACGAGAACTGGCGCGCCTGCATCGCGCGCACGCTCGAGCTCGAGCCGGACAGCGTGACCATCTACCAGATGGAATTGCCATTCAACACGACCATCAGCGCCGATCTGATGCGCGGGACGGGCCAGTTCCCGGAACGCATCGCCGAGTGGGACACGCGGCGCCGATGGGTGCGCGAAGCCTTCGACGCGCTCGAGCGCGCCGGCTACTCGGTCGGCAGCGCATACACGGCCGTGAAAGATCCGGCACGGACGACGTTCCTCTATCGCGATCGGCTCTGGGAAGGCGCGGATCTGGTCGGCCTCGGCGTCGCCTCGTTCGGCCACGTCAACGGCGTCCACGTGCAGAACGTCGACAAGTGGGACACGTACGGCGAGGCGCTCGACCGCGGCGAGCTGCCGCTGGGCCGCGCGTATCGTCCGACGAGCGAGGAGCGGCTGATTCGCGAGCTCGTGCTGCAGCTGAAGCGCGGCGCGATCCGCCCGGCCTACTTCCGCGAGAAGTTCGGCGTCGATGTCCGCGCACGCTTCGCGGAGGTCTGGCGCTCTCTCGCCGACGACGGATACCTCGCGGGCAACGACGAGATCCGCGTCGCGCTCACCCGTGAAGGGCTGCTGCGGGTGGACATGCTGCTCAGCCGCTTCTTTCTTCCGCAACACGTCGGCGTCCGGTACACCTAACGCGGAACACGAACGACTCATGTCTTCAGCTCACTACGATGTCATCGTCATCGGCGGCGGGCCGTCCGGCTCGACGGTCAGCGCGCTGCTCGCCGAGTACGGTCACCGCGTGCTGCTGCTGGAGCGGGAACCATTTCCGCGCTACCACATCGGCGAGTCGCTCATTCCGTACACCTGGTTCACGCTCAACCGCCTTGGCGTCGTGGACTGGCTGCACAAATCGGCATCGCCCAAGAAATACAGCGTCCAGTTCGTCTCGATCACCGGCAAGGTCTCGCAGCCGTTCTACTTCTTTCAGACCATCAAGCACGAGTGCGCGCAGACCTGGCAGGTCTGGCGCGGCGAATTCGACGCGATGCTGCTCGACAACGCCCGGAAGAAGGGCGTCGAGGTACGGCAGGGCTGGACCGTCCGTGACGTACTGTTCGAAGGGACCCGCGTGGTCGGCGTCCGAGCCGATGTGAAGGACGGCGCGAAAGGCGAAGAGCTCCGCGCGACGGTCGTGGTCGACGCCAGCGGCCGGGATTCGCTGCTCTCGCGCAAGTTCGGCTGGAAGGATCGCGACGCCGATCTGAACAAGATCGCGGTCTGGAGCTACTACAAGGGCGCCAAACGCGACGCCGGGCTCGACGAAGGCGCGACGACGGTCGCCTACGTCCCGCAGAAGGGATGGTTCTGGTACATCCCGATGCACTCGAACATCGTGAGCGTGGGCGTCGTCGGCGAACCGAGCTATCTCTACCGGGATACTCGCGACGCGGACGCGATCTATCACCGCGAAGCTGCAGGCCTGCGCCTGGATCCGGGATCACGTCAGCGTCGGACAGCCGTGCGAGCCGGTCCGCGTGACTGGCGAGTACTCCTATCACTCGAAGCGGATCGGCGGCGACGGCTTCTGTCTGGTGGGCGACGCGTTCGCGTTTCTCGATCCGCTGTTCTCGACGGGCGTGTTCCTGGCGCTCAAGAGCGGCGAGACAGCCGCCGACACGATCCACGCCGCGCTCGCGTCGGGCCGGATCGATGCCGCGCACTTCGACGAGTACTACGCGCGCCAGCGTCGCGCCGTCATCAGCTTCCGCAATCTGGTGCGCGCCTTCTACGATCTCACCTTCAGCTTCCGTGAGTTCCTTCAGGTGTATCCGCACCTGCAGCCGCTCATCGTCGACACGCTCGTCGGCAATGTCTTCACCGATCTCAAGCCCCTTTTCACCGCGCTCGAGGAGTATAACGGACGGGCGGATCGGGCGACGGTAGACATGACGACGACGGCGTAGGGAGAGGCCGTAGGCCATAGGCCGAAGGCCGAAGGGAAGGCACAAGGCGAAAGGCCCAAGGGAAAAGGCCCAAGGCGAAAGGCCCAAGGCCCAAGGGAAGCGCGGACATTATCGAAGGTAGTCACGAAGTTCGGCCAGGACGAGTGTCGGCCTGTCACCTGTCGCTCCTGATACAGTTCACGCGTCGTGCTACTCCTTGGGCCTTGGGCCCAGGGCCTTGGGCCTGACTGGCATGCGTGAATTCACCTACCGCCGCCGAGTGCAGTTCTACGAAACCGATCTCGCCGGCATCGTGCACTTCAGCTGGTACCCGCGCTATATGGAAGAGGCCGAGCACGCGATGTGGCGTGACGCGGGTTTGAGCATCAAGCCGGCCGGTCTCGATCTCGGGTTCGCGCGCGTGTCGGTCTCCGTCGAGTTTCACGCGCCGCTGTACTTCGAGCAGGAATTCGACGTCCACGTGCGCATCGAGTCGATTTCGCGGCGCAGCATTCGCTACGCGTGCACGGTCACCCGCGGCGACGATCGGATCGCCACCGGGACGATGGCCGCGGTGTGCGTGCAGAACCAGCCGGGCGAGCCGTTCACGGCCGTCGAGATTCCCGCCGACATCGTCGCGCGCCTCAGCTGAGAACCCGCGGAACCCAGGCACCTCGGAACCCCGGAATCCCGTCGAACTCCGGAATCGCGGAACCCCGGCCGCCTTCGCAAGGCTTCGGCGAGCCTCGCCGTAGCTCGAAGAGAGCGGAGGCGTGAACCCCAAACCGGAACGCCGGAACCTCAACCCGACACGGCCCTTATAATCCCTCCACCTCATGCCCCAACTCACGCGGACCCAGTGGCTCATCTGCGTCATCGCCGCGATCGGCTTCGCGTTCGACATCTACGAGCTCCTCATGCTGCCCCTGATCATCGGGCCGGCGCTGAGGGAATTGATTCAGGCGGCGCCCGGAACGCCGGCGTATACGCAGTGGGCGGGCCTCCTCTTCTGGATTCCGGCGATCGCCGGCGGCGCGTTCGGTCTGCTCGGCGGCTATCTCACCGATCGGCTGGGCCGCCGCCGCGTACTCGTCTGGAGCATTCTCATTTACGCCTTCTCGGCGTTCGCGGCCGCGTTCAGCACGAACATCTGGCAGTTCCTGATCTTTCGCTGCACGACGTGGATCGGCGTGTGCGTGGAGTTCGTCGCAGCCATCGCCTGGCTGGCCGAGCTCTTTTCCGATCCGAAACAGCGCGAGCGGGTGCTCGGCTACACGCAGGCGTTCTCGTCGGTGGGCGGCCTCCTGGTAACGGCCGCGAACTATCTCTGCGTGCAATACGGCCAGTCGCTGCCGGCCATCTACGGCGGGCACGAGGCCTGGCGCTACACGCTCATCTCAGGGGTTATTCCGGCCCTTCCGCTCATCATCATCCGCCCCTTCCTGCCGGAGTCGCCGGCGTGGCAGCAGAAGCGGGCGTCGGGCACGCTTCGCCGGCCCAGCATCGCCGCCATCTTCAGCCCCGAGCTCCGGCGCACGACGATCGTGACGACGCTGATGTTCGCCATGGCGTATGGTGCGGCGTTCGGCGCGATTCAGCAGATGCCGCGCATCGTGCCGGGCCTTCCCGAAGTCGCCGCGCTTCCCCGTCCTGTCCAGCAGACGATCGCCGCCAGCGTCCAGTGGTGGCAGGAGATCGGCGGACTGGTCGGGCGGTTCCTGCTCGCGGCGCTCGTCCTCGTGATCGTCAGCCGGCGCTCGCTGATCCGTGTGTTCCAGCTGCCCGGTCTCTTCATCGTGCCGCTCGTCTTCTGGCTCGCGGCGACGAGCAGCGTCGCCAATCTGAAAGTCGGGATGTTCCTGGCCGGTCTCTTCACCGTGGCGCAGTTCAGCTTCTGGGGCAACTACCTGCCGAGGATGTATCCGACACATCTGCGGGGCACCGGCGAAGGCTTCGCCGCCAACGTCGGCGGCCGGATGATCGGGACGTCCTTCGCGTACCTCACGGTGTCCGTCATCGCCCCGATGATGTCGGGGCCGCCGTTCGTCCAGCTCGCCACCGCCGCGGCGTACGTCGGGGCGTTCGTCTATATCGTCGGATTCCTGCTCAGCTTCGCCCTTCCGGAACCAAAGGGAGAAGCATTACCGGAGTAATGCTGATGAACTATTTCTCGATCGCTCGATGGCTCGATCGCTCTATTGAAAGCCATTCCCGATCAATAGAGCGCTCGGTCAATAGAACGATCAATCAATAGAGCGAACGATCAATGTTTTCTATTTCTATCTTCCTTGGTGTCCTTGCCGTCGCCCTTGTGTCCACCCTTGGCGACTACATCTGGTACGAGTTCGGCGTGCGGCATCGCGTGGCCGTCGGGATCCTGCACGGCGCGGTGCTGCTGATGGCGGTGGGCGGCGTGGTCGGGATGGCCGCCGGCCGTGTGGCGGCGGGTCTGCCGATCGGAGCGGCCGCGGGGATTGGCGGCGCCGTCGCGTACTATCTGATCGATACCGTCGCACGCGGCACCGTGGCGATGATCGCGGCCTGGGTCGTGTGCTGGCTCCTGCTCGCATTCGGCGAGGGACGGTTGCTCAAGCGGCCGCAGCGGCCGTGGAGCGACGTGCTGATTCGCGGCGTCCTCGCGTCGATTCTCGCAGGGGTCGCGTTCTACGCGGTCGTCGGTGTACTTTGGGGACGGCCGCCCGCCGGCGGACGGAATTATCTGGTCCAGTTCGCGGCGTGGACAGTCGCGTGGGCGCCAGGCATCCTCGCGCTGGTCGGATCAACGCCGGGACGAAAGGCTGGGTAATCACAGGCCGTGCAGACCGCTCAAATCGCAGGAGACCGAACCGGCTTCGCGAGCACGCAGCGCACCGACCAGTGGTGGGTCGCGCCGTTGGCCACCGCCATCGGCCTGGTCTTCTTTTTCGGCTATCTCACGTACCGGGCGTTCAACCCCGTCTACGTCTGGGCCGAGCCCTACATCAGCCCGACGGTCGCGCCTCCCGTTTTCACGCCGGCATTCGGGTACCCGGGCGCGGTGCCGGTGGACCACTCGTGGTTCGGCGCGTTCCCGTCGTGGTGGCCGTCGTTTTTGCCGCAGTCGCCGGCGTTTTTCCTGCCCGGCCTCGCCATCGCGTTTCGCTTCACGTGTTATTACTACCGCGGCGCCTACTACAAGGCGTTCGCGATGACGCCGCCGTCATGCGCCGTGCGTGGCATCCCGCAGAGCTATCGCGGTGAACAGGCGCTGCTGATCTTCCAGAACCTTCACCGATACACCCTCTACGCCGCGCTGATTCTGCTCGCGTTTCTGTGGTGGGAAGCGCTTGCGGCATTCTTCCGCAACGGCCAGTTCGGCATCGGTGTCGGCACGGTCGTCATGCTGATCAACGCCGCGCTGCTCGGGGGCTACACGTTCGGCTGTCACTCGTGGCGTCACCTGATTGGCGGACGAGTCGACTGCTTCACGTGCGACGGAAAACTCTCGTCCAGCTATCGCATGTGGAGAGGATCGACCTGGCTGAACGAGCGTCACATGGCGTTCGCGTGGCTCAGCCTGATGTGGGTCGCGTTCACTGACTTCTACATCTACCTCGTCTCCTCCGGCGCCATCCGAGATCTCAACACCTGGCGATAACCTAAGCGCTGCAGAATTGACGTAGGGGCGGGCTTCCGCCGGCAGGAAGGAGAGGGTTGGCGGCTCAGCGCGATTGGCTCGAATCAATCGCGCGCTTCAGCCTTCGAAACGCGCCGAGCATTTCGGCATACGAAAAATTCGCGTTGCGGCCGCTCGGATTCGGCAGAACGAACACCCGGGCGCCATCGAACAGTTCCTGCTGCCAGCCGAGCCGGATGGTGCCGCGCTTCGCGAAGATCGCGCGAAACAGCGAGACACCGACGAGCGCGACGATGGCGGGCGTGTAGCGGCGGATTTTGCGCCGCAGGATTGCGACGCCACCCACGTACTCGGCCGGACGCAGCGAATCGATTCCTGGCGTCGCTCGCGGGATCAGGTTCGTGATGCCGAATCCCCACTCCGGCAGACGCTCGTCGTCCACGTACGTGATGGGTTCAGGCACGAGCCTCGAATCGAACAGGAGCTTCCAGAACCGGTTCGAGTAACCCGCGAAGTGATGACCCGTGAGTGCGGACCGGATGCCCGGATTGATGCCGACGAACAGCACGTGAACGCCTGGCTCGATGCGATCTCGAAGACGTGGAAGCTCGGCGGGCGGCGTCATGCAGGTTGGCGCGGAGGTACCTCGTAAATCGTTACCCAAAAAGGGCGCGCGCGACGGCCATCGACGTGGTTTTGCTGCGGTACGCGCTTTGCTCCGGACTCCCAGGTGGTCGAACGCGTGCTGAACGACTATCGCGCCGGCGGCCTCGGTGTCGCCGGTCTCGACGGGACGCTGGACGCGCTCACGAACGGCCAGGTCGACGAGCTGATTCTGGGCGAAGGCGGTCTCGCGGCCTTCGCCCTTTGAGGCTTTTGGCCTTTTCTCCTTTTAGCCTTTTCGCCTCTTCCGGCCTCCGGGCCTCTGAGCCCTGCGCCTCCGAGCCTCCTCTTAATCTGTCTGTAGACATTCCGTCCGTAGTTGCGCTACCCTCCGCGCATGGCCCGCCGTCCCGATCCCGCCGACTTCGTGCCGCTCAAACGCGACGCCCTGTTCATTCTGCTCGCGCTGGCGGCCCGGCCGCTGCACGGCTACGGCATCATCCGTGACGTCGAGGAGCGGTCGGAGCGCGAGATCGTGCTCCAGACCGGCGCGCTCTATCGCATGCTCCGGCGCCTGCTCCACGATCGCCTGATCGAAGAGTGCGGCCGGCCGGCGGATGCGGCGAGCGACGACGAGCGGCGGCGCTATTACCAGCCGACGCCACTTGGGCGTGCGGTCCTCTCGGCTGAAGTGGATCGGATGGCGCGGCTGGTGCGCGCCGCGCGCCTCACGGCGGACGGCAAGCGTCCGCGGCTGGTGTAACGCGTGATCGAACGCCTCTATCGACTTCTGCTGGGGTTCCTGCCGCGCGAGTTCCGCGAACGATTCGGCGCGGAGATGCTCGACACCGCGAAGGCGATTGACGCCCAGCGTCCGCGCTCACCCAGGCAGGCCGCGCGCGCCGTCTCCGACGCCATCCTGACCCCGATTGCGCTGCGTGCCGACCTGCGAGCCGACGCGCGGCTCGGGGCACGCCCAAGGCAGGTGCCCATGGATTCCCTGTTGCGCGATGTCCGGTTCGCGGCGCGCGGTCTTCGCCGCGAGCCCGCGTTCACCCTGTTCGTCGCCGTGACGCTTGCGCTGGGCATCGGCGCGAATGCCGCGATGTTCGGGATTGCCGACCGGCTGCTCCTGCGGGGGCCGGCTCACGTTCGGGATGCCGATCGGGTCGTGCGGCTCTACTTCACCGAACAGCCGCCTGGCATGAACGTGTTCACGACCGACGGCTTCGGCCACGTCACGTACGACGTCGTGCGCCGCGGCACGACGTCCTTCGAGCATGTCGCGACGTACGCGATCAACGACATCGTGGTCGGCCAGGGCGCCGACGCGCGGCAGGTCCGCGCCGGCTACACGTCGGCTGGCTTCTTCGAGTTGCTCGGCGTGCGGCCGGAGCGGGGACGGGGTTTCACCGAACCGGAAAACGCGCCCAACGCCGCCGTGCGCGTCGCGGTGATCAGCCACAGCGCGTGGGTGCAGTGGTTCGCCGGGCGCGATGACGTGCCCGGACGAACGGTCACCCTCGGTGACGAGCCGTTCGAGGTCATTGGCGTCACGCCGCCAGGGTTCACGGGAGCCGAGCTCGGACGCGTGGACGTCTGGATTCCCGGAAACCTCCTCGCGGCGCGGACCGGCCCTGACTGGGCCACGACCTGGAACGCACAGTGGCTGAAGATCATCGTGCGGCTGAAGCCCGGCGTCACGCTCGATCAGGCGGCTCTCGACGCGACCGCCGCACACCGCCGGGCGTACACCGGCGGTGAAACGTCCACGGCCGAGGGCCGGCTGACCGTCGCTTCGCTTCGAGCCAACCGCGCGGGAAGCGAGGCCACGGAGGTGCGGGTCCTGCGGTGGCTCACGGGAGTCGCGGCGCTGGTGCTGCTGATTGCGTGCGCGAACATCGCGAACCTGTTGCTCGCGCGTGGCAAGAGCCGGCACCGCGAAGTCGCCATCCGTGCGGCGCTCGGCGCGAGCCGCGTGCGCATCGTCAGGTTCCTGTTGGTCGAGTCGGTCCTTCTCGCGCTGACGGGCGCCGTACTGGGCGTCTTCGTCACGTACGTCATCGGCGGGCTCTCCAGGCAGGCCCTCTTCACCGCAGTCGAGTGGACGTCGCCGCCCGTGAACCTGCGCGTGCTCGCCGCCTCGGCGATGTTCGCCCTCGCGACCGGCCTTCTCGTCGGACTTCTTCCCGCGCTTCGCTCGACCCGCGCCACTGGAACCGACGCGCTGCGCACGGGCCCACGCGACGGCGGCGGCCGGCGGTCGGGTCTTCGCACGACACTCACGATCGTTCAGGCAGCGCTGTCGGTGGTTCTGCTCGTCGGCGCCGGACTCTTCGTGCGCAGTCTGTGGAACGTACGGACGGTCGATCTCGGGATCGACGCGAAGCGCGCGATGGTGATCGAGGTCGTTCGGCCCAGCCTTACGCGCGTGGCGGACGGACCCGCGCGCGACGCCGAACGCGACCGACGCCGGACGTTCCTGCTCAGCACCCTCGATCGCGTACGCGCACTTCCCGGCGTAGACCATGCCGCGGTCGCGGTCGGACTGCCGTTCGGCAACCGGTTCACCGTGGCGCTTCGCGTCCCCGCGCCAGACACCGTGCCCCGCGCCAAAGCCGGCGGCCCCGGCCTCAGCGCGGTGAGCGACGGATACTTCGAGACGGTCGGCACGCGCATCCTGCGCGGCCGGGCGTTCACGCCGGACGATCGCGCGGGCACCGAGCCGGGGGCGGTCGTGAGCGAGTTGATGGCCAACACAATCTGGCCCGGAGCCGACCCGCTCGGAAAGTGCCTCCTGATCGGTCCCGGCACGCCGCCTTGCGCTCGCATCGTCGGCGTCGCGGCCAACACCTACCGGAGTCGCCTGCGCGAGGATCCCGTGATGCATTACTACATCCCCACGGGTCAGGAGGTCGGCTTCGGCGGCGCGGCGCTCGTCGTTCGTGGTGTCGATCGATCCCCGCAGCTGGTCGCGGACATTCGGCGTCTGCTCACGAGCCTCGATTCGTCGATCTCCTACGTCAGCGCGGAGACGATCCAGGAACGCATCAAACCGCAGGTCCGCCCGTGGACGCTCGGCGCGACCGTCTTCCTGCTTTCGGGTGTGCTGGCCCTGGTCGTGGCCGGCATCGGCATCTACAGCGTGATGTCGTACCTCATCGCCGACCGGCGTCGGGAGATCGGGGTCCGGATGGCACTCGGCGCGACGGCAGCCGACATCGGGCGCCTCGTGCTGCGCGGCAGCCTGGTGATGGCGCTCATCGGCATCGCGCTCGGCGAAGCGGCGGCGGGCCTGTTGGGCCGCTTCGCGGAGCCGCTGCTCTTCGATACCTCTCCTCGCGATCCTGCGGTCTTCGTGGGCGTTGCCGGGCTGCTGCTGGCTGTGGCCACGGCGGCGACACTCATCCCGGTCCGGCGCGCGCGGCGCGTGAGTCCGGTGGAAGCGCTACGAGCGGAGTAGCGGCACTCTTCGCCACATCAGGGCTTTGAACCACGAAGCTCACGAAGGACACGAAGGAAACCCGACAAGTGTGTGAGAGATTTGATGACACTCGCTGACCTGGCGAGCCCGGCTCCGCCGGGCTGCGATGTGTGCGAGACAGCGACGACAAGACGGAGAAAAGACCTCTCACACGTCTTGTCGTCGCTGTCTCACACACATCGCTTCGCTGCCGCAGGCGGCCGCCAGGTCAGCGCTGTCTTCGTGTCCTTCGTGAGCTTCGTGGTTATCGCTCTGATCTCGCTCGCCTGCATGATCACGGTTTCAGCCGTCAGAACGATCCGACGCTCAACCCCAACGTGACGCTCCGCCCCCGCGCCGGCGCGAACTGGTAATGTTCGCGGTAGAACCGATCGGTCAGGTTTTCGATCGCGAACGTCAGCCGCACGCGATCGCGCCCGCGCGTCAGCATGAGGCCGGCCCCGATGCGCTGGACGACGAAGCCGTCGAGCGAAAGCAGGTCCTGCGCGATCAGAAACGGCGATTCGAGCAGCGTCCTGGCGACGCGCGTAACGTCGCTCTGCTGCCGCACGCCGTACTCCACCCACCAGCGGCCCCGCGTTTCGGTAAAGCGCGCAGAGCCCATCAGTTTCATGGGCGTGATGTTGTCGGCGGGGCTCCCGTCGAGCGACTGGCCCGTGAGGGGATCGACGCCGCGAACGATCGTGCCGCGCGTGAACGCGCCAGCCCCCGCGAACGACAACACGCCGCCCCGGACCGGAAGCGGCGCCGTCGCCGACAGCTCGACGCCCTCAATACGGACGTCCGCGTAGTTCGTGGCCTGCGCAAGAGGCCCGCGCGGCGTGGCGGCAACGACGAGATCCTGCGCAATGAAGTCGTCGTAGGAGTTCACGAACACGTACGCGCCACCTGAGGCACGGCCGACTCGGAACTTGGCGCCGGCGTCGAGGTTCGTGCCGGTCTCGGGCTTCACGGTGACGTTCGGCGCGATGCTGCCGATCGTCGCGGGTCCGGCAAACAGCATCTCCTCGAGGTTGGGATGCCGGTAGCTTCGCCCGACACGGACGAACGGATTGAGGCGGCCGCCGGCATTCAGCAGGACACCGACGTCGCCCGTGACCGCACTTCGGGTGTACGTCGCGCCCGCCGGATCCGGAAGCGTCGCGGGATCGATGGCCGGCACGGCGCCATTGACGACGGCCGCGATGTCGTACCCGGGCGTCGCGTCGCTCGCGACCTTGTAGAAGTCGGCGCGGACGCCGGCCATCACGAGCACGTTCGGCTGGATCCGCCACTCGTCCTGCGCGAACAGCCCGAGATCGCGGAACGTTGCATCCGGCACGCGCACGGGCTGCTCGACCTGCGGCGCCCCAAGCACGACCGGCTCGGGGAACACGACCGGCCCGGGCACGCCGCCAGGGCCAGGCACGACGAGACCGATCATCGTCGTCGTCGTGGTCGTCTGCCGGTTGTCACTGCTGCGATCACGGTAGACGGTCAGTCCGGTCGTGAGGAGATGGCTGGCAGCCGGCACGATCGTGGCTTGCAGATCGACGCCGGGCGTCCAGACCCGCTGTTCGGTCTCCGAAAGAATATTCAGGCGGAAGACGCTGATGGGCAGCCGCGCGCCCGGCGTCGGCGCCGCGAACTGGACCGGCAGGACGTTCTCCAGCAGCCGTTCCGTGCGCTGGTAGTAGGCCGTCGCCGCGACGCTTGCCAGCCACGGAGTCAGCGCACGGACTTCGTACCGCCCGGATACTCGATCCAGCCGGCTGTGCGGCAGCGACGTGGCGTTGAAAAAGATCGGATTGACGAAGTCCGGAAATCCGATGTCGTCCATCCGCCGCCGCTGGTACCGCAGCCGCAGCGTCTGGCGATCGCCAAACGCGACGACGGACGACGCGTTGACGAAGTTCCCCTTCGCCTGGGAATTGAGGATCACGTCATCGGTCCGGACGAACGGCGCGTTGAACGGATCGGGAAACGCGCGGAGTGAGATGCCGAGGTTCGCGTCGGCGACCGTATCGCGCTGACGCAGGGCTCCCGACGCGAAGAACGGCCGGGTATCCTCGACGTCGAAGTCGCCGCTCGCGTAGTTGTCGTAGTTCTCCGCGCCGCCCTGAACACGGATGGCATACCGCGGCGCCGTGACGCCGGCGGTCAGCGTGCCCCGTCGTCCGTCTTCGTTCGAGCTGTAGAAGCCGTCGAAGCCGTAGAGAAATCGCCGCGTCTCCGACAGCGAGGGCTCGTTGGTGACGATGTTGATGGTGCCGGAAAGCGCGTCCGATCCGTACATCAACGTGCCCGCGCCGTTGACGATCTCGAGCCGATCGATGACGTCCGTCGCTATCAATCCGACCTCGGCGCCCGTCCGGTCAGTGGCTTGCCGGGCCGTGTTCAGGCGTTCGCCGTCGACCAGGACCAGCAGCCGCGTGGAATCGAGTCCGCGGAGCCGCGGTCTGACGCCGAACGGGCCGTTGCCTACGGGCGTGATGTTGGCGACGCCTGTCAACGCGTCACCTGTCGAGAGCGGATTCGTCTGGGCGACGGCTTCGCCGGGGAGCGTCTCGACGTGCAGCGGGATTTCCCGAATCTCCCGGTCGGCCCGCGCGGCGGTGACGCTTGCCTGAGCGCTGAGACCCGCGATCTCGAGCGGCAGCGGCAGATCGATTTTCTGATCGGCGCGAACGACGACAACGGTGCGGACGGCGTCCGAAAATCCGCGGAACGACGCGATCACGAGGTAGGTGCCGACGGCCGGGGCTTCGAGCTGGTAGCGCCCTTCGGCGCCGGCCTGGACGACGACTTCACGACCGGTGGCCACCTCGCGCAGGACGACGCGCGCCCCGGGAAGCACGGCGCCGGTCGGGTCCGAGACGACACCGGTGATGGTGGCGGCGTCGGCGGGTGAAGCCGCCAGCAGGGCCGTCAGAAGAAACACGAACACGTGCGTACGCATGAAGACACTCCGCGACGAGAAAATGAAAAGAACACGGCAAGACAATCCGCCGGGGAGAGGCGGAATGAAGGACGGAGCTTGGAAAACTTGGAACTCAGAACTGCGAGTGCGTTTCAAAACACACGTAGGGCGGGGCTTTAGCCCCGCCGGCCCTGAAGGGCCGGCCTACGTTTTGAAACGCACTCCAAGTTTCTAGACGGCAGCGATCGGAGGAGGACGCGGCGCGAATCGGACGAACGCGCGCGCGAATGATAGTCCTGCACGGGGCAACGCGACCGGAATCTGAACGGGCGTGGGCGCCACGATCGGGCGCCGGCTCACCCGTCCGAACGCCCACGCCAGCGTGAGCACCAGACTGGACGCCGCGGCCAGCTGCGTCAAGGTGATCACGAACTCCGGCAGCGCGGGCTCGCCGAGCCTGTCGATGTGCCGCGCGACAGCCGGTCCGTGCAGCAGCGCCGCGAGGACCCAGATCGCGACCGCCTTCCGGCCGCGGAAGATCGACGTGCCCTGGAGGCGCAGGCCGACGAGCGCCGCGACGAGTCCGCCGGCGAAAAGCCAGCGGAACAGCAGCGCGGGATCCGCAAGATGACCGTTCCACGCCTGGCCCGCGAACAGCCACACGTGGAACAGCGCGAGCAGGGCGCCGGCGGTCAGGAGAGCGCGGCGAATCATGACCTCCGAGGTCATTTTTACGAGCTTACTTGAAAAATGACCTCGGAGGTCTTTACTGTCCGATTGCGTACACGCGGCCATCGGTGTCTCCGACGATGATGCGTCCTCCCGCGATGGCGGGAGACGCCGTGATGGCGGCGCCGGCTTCGAATTCCCAGACCTTCTTGCCGGTCTTGAGATCGAGCACGTAGAGCTTGCCATCACCCGACCCGACGACGACCCGATCGCCCGCGATGGCCGGAGAGGAATCGACGCGGGCGCGCGTCGCGAACGACCACCGCCGCTTGCCGCTCGCCGCGTCGATGGCGTGCACCATCTTGTCGCGGCCGCCGAGGACGACGAGGTCGCCGGCAAGCGCCGCCGACGAGTAAAACGGGAACTGGCGGTCGGGATCTTCGAACCGCCACTTCACGCGTTTGGCCGCGATGTCGATGGCGATGACCTCGTTGCTGTACGTGCCGAAATAGGCCACGCCGGCGGCAATCGCCGGCGACGCGATCGTGTATCCGCCGGCGCTGAGCTCCAGCACTTCCCTGCCGTCGGTGAGCCGGACGCCGTGGAAGAACTCGTCGCAGCCGCCAAAGTACGCCACGCCGTTCCAGATGGCCGGCGTCGCGTGGACGTAATTGTCGGTCGCCATCTTCCAGATCTGCTTCCCGGTCGCCGGATCGAGACCGTAGAGGTGGCTGTCGTACGACCCGATGAGCAGCCGATCGCCCGCGACGACGGGCGACGACTTGATCTCGCCGCCCGTCTTGAACGTCCACCGCGCCTTGCCGGTCGCGGCGTCCACGGCGTGCAGCACGCCCGTCAAATCGCCGATGTAAACGATGCCGTTCGCGACGGCCGGCGACGACTCGCCGATGCCGAGGTCGGACGAGGCCGCACGGTATTTCCACTTGGGCTTGCCGGTGGCGATGTCGAGTGCGATGAGCTCGCCGGTACCGGCGCCAACGTAGGCGGTGCCGTCGGCGATGGCCGCCGACGACTCCACGGGCGCGGTCGCGTCGAATGTCCACAGCAGCCGGAGTGACGCAGGCAGCGAGGACGCCGCCACGCCCGAAAGCGCCGGCGTGTTCCGGAACTGCGACCACGTGGTGGGCGCCGGCTGAGCGGCGACGGCGACGAGAAACGCGAGGCTAATGACCCGGCGCATGGCAAGACACATTACTTCTTCAGTTGCGCGCCTTGCTGGATCGCGTACAGGTTGTTCCGCGTCATGACGTACATCACGCCGTTGGCGGTGATGACGGTCGAATACACCGAGCTTCCCATGTTCGGCTCGGCGAGAATCTTCTTCTCGCGGCCGTGCTGCATGATCACGATGTCGCCGTCCTCGTCACCCAGATACACCTTGCCGTCGGCCACCATCGTCGAGCTCCACATGGCGGCAAACATGTCGTGCATCCAGACTTCCTTGCCGGTCTTCGCGTCGAGGCAGTAGAGGAACCCGCTGAAGTCCGGGTAATAGACCAGGCCATCCTTCACGGACGCCGTCGAAATCGATCGGCGGATCTTGTCGAAGTGCCAGAGGCGCCCGCTTTGGGTGATGTCGCCGCGCTTGGTGGCATCGATCGCGTACAGATGGCCGACGCCCTCACCGTGTTCGGGGTCCTGCCCGTTCGCGATGTAGACGACGTCATCGACGATGACCGGCGTCGCGATGACTTCGTTGCGCGTCTTCGGCCAGACGGACTCCTTGGGATTGGTGTCGAACTCCCAGAGCTTCTTGCCGGTCTTGGCTTCGTAGCCCCGAATCCAGCCGTCACCCTGTCCGTGCACCACCTGCACGACGCCGCCGATCGTCCCAACAGCAGGCGTAGACCACTGTCCGTGCAGGATGCGGCCGCCGGGCGACGCATCTTCCCAGATCAGCTTCCCCGTTTCATAGTCCAGCGCGATGATCGCGGGCGCCCGCGGTGACGGGACGTTGACGTGGCTTTCGTCCTGCCCATTGCCGGTCGACACGTAGATCATGTTGCCGTGGACCACCGGCGACGAGTTGGCGAGGTTGTGCGGGAAATTTCCAACCTCTTCCATCGTGTCGAACGACCAGAGGATGTCCACGTCGCCCTTGCTCGTGAGTTTCTCGTCCTTGAACGGGCCGTCGTTCTCGTTGTCGTGAAAGCCCTGGATGTCGACCGCGAGCACGACCGCGCGGTTCGACATGAAATAAGCTTTGCCGTCGATCACGAGCGGCGACGACGCGATACCTTGGAACGGCCAATCGTTGGCGCGGCCGGACGAGAGCTTCTCGAACGTCGCCTGCCACATGAACTCGCCGGTGCTCTCGCGGAACGCCATCAGCACGCCGCGATCGCCGCCCTGCTTCGGATCGCGCACAGCTTCGTTGTTCGTCCCGACGAGCACCACGCCGCCGGCGACGACGGGGTTCCCGTAGCTCTGCGAGCCGAGCGCGGCGACCCATTTGACGTTCTTGCCGGTCTTGACGTCCCAGTCGGTCGGCAGGCCCGTCGCGTCGGACACCATGTTCCGGTCCGGCGTGCCGCCCCACATCGGCCAGTCCTTGATGCCCTTCTGGCCGCCCTGAAAAGCGGAGAGCATGAAGGACGTGAAGACGATGAAGGACATGAAGAAAAGCGCTTGTCCTGCAAGCTTCAGGTTCTTGTTGGTTCGAGTCATTTCTTCTGTACGCCCTTCTTCATGCCCTTCATCCACTTCATTCCCTTCATGCAACCGCTCTTAGTTTTTATAGACCCGAAGGTTGTCGAACTGCATGTCGGAGTACCCGTCCGCGTACAACCCGGGCGATCCCTTGCGGTGCGGGATCTTGTCCTCTTTCTGAATGGTCCACGCGGTCGGCTCAGGCTGGCCGGCCGGCCAGACCTTGCCCTGGACGAGCGTCGTGCCGTCGTTGCGGTTTTCGACGCGCATCTTCATGCGATACCACGCGTTGAGCGCCCACTCGAACGGCATGCTGACGGTCATCTCGTCGGCGGCCTGCCACGGATGGATTTCGAGCCGCTGATCGTTCCCGAAGAGCACCAGCACGTAGCGCTGGTTGATCAGACCGATGTCGCCGCGCTGCCGGCGCGCTTCAGTGCCCCGGACGTCGGCTTCGATCGTGTAGTTCGACCAGTCGGGCCGGCCGACCATGATCTTGGCGCGGCGGCCGACGCTGTCGTCGCGCGGTCGAACCAGCACGCCGGCGCCCTCGATCTGTCCAGCGGTGGATTTGGTGTTGGCGGTCCACCACATCGGCGCAGCCTTGATGCCTTCGAAGTCGTACGAGAGCGGGAGCGGCGGCATCACGCGCACGCGCGCCTGGCCGGAGACTTCGCCAATCGTCGCTTTCACGAATCCCGCGGATCCGGCCGACGGGGCGACGTACGTCCCGTCGGGCCCGACGGTGCCCGGCAGGAGATCCAGCGTCCACTGCGCACCGGTCGCCGGCTCCTGACGGATGAAGTTCCCTTTGGCGTCGTAGAGTTTCAGCGTGAATGCCTGTTTGTCGCCGGGATTGAGCAGCGCTTCGTACGGAAATACCTGCACCTGCGCGACCGGACCGCTCGCCGCCGCCGCGGGCGGCGTGGCTGACGGGGCAGCTTTTGCCGCTGGCCGACGCGTGCCGATGGCGTAGAGGTGACCCGTAGCCTGCGGCTGCGTCTGCGGCCCCATCGTCGTCACGTAAATCCGGCCGTCCGAGACCGCCGGCGATGCGATGATCGGCTCCGGATCGGAGGCGGGACCGATGACGTCCTCGTCGAGCACCTCGGCGTCGGTCGCCGTCGGCCGCAGGATGTAGAACTTGCCGTTCTCGGTGCCGACGTAGATCTTCCCGTCGGCGAACACCGGCGACCCCTTCTGCATCGTGCCCAGCCGCTTCGTCCACACCTGCTTGCCGGTCTTCAGATCGAACGCGCCCAGAATGGCGCTGTTGTCAACCGCGTACATCCGCTCGTTGTCCATCACGGGCGACGAGTACGTCGGCAGGAAACCGCGCGTGACCCATTTGATGGCAGTGCCCGTCAGCTGACCGGCGCCGGTCGCGTCGATCGCGGCGACCATCCCCATTTCTGTCGTGTCGATGTTCTCTTCGCCGTGCGTCAGGTAGACGGTGTTGTCCTTGAAGAGCACGCTGTTCAGAATCGCGCGCTTGCTGACCTCGATGCTCCACGCCGGCTTGCCGGTGTTGATCTGCAGCGCGTGGAACACGCCGTCGGTGCCGCCGACGATCATGAGCCGCGCGCCGTTGACGTCGGCCACGATCGGCGTCGAGTAATTCGTGTCGTAGTGGCGCGCCTGCGGCGAGCTCACCCAGATCGTCTGCCCGGTCCGCTTGTCGAAGGCGAAGTACCGGTTGCCCGGCCGGCCGAGATCCGGTCCCCAGTTCTGGATGAGCGCGTTCGTGATGACCTTGTCGCCCTCGATGATCGGCGACGTCGTCCGGCCGCCGTGTGTCGTGATGGCGCCGTACTCTTCGGGCAGCGAGCGGTCCCATAGCAGCTTGCCGTCGGGCGCGTATGCGAGCAACTCGGCGCCAACCGTGAAGATGTAGATGTTGCCCGTCGCCGGATCGACGGCCGGCGACGCCCAGGCCGCGCGGTGCTGCGGAACGTCGCTGAGGTAGACGCTGACCCGGCGTTCCCAAATCACCTTGCCGCTGTCGACATCGACCGCGACAAGCCGCTCCTGCGTCGAGGACACGTCGCCCGTGGTGACCGTCTGGAGATACAGGCGGTTGCCGAAGGTGACGGGCGTGGAACGGCCGCCGAACGGCAGCGACCAGGCGACATTTTCTCCAGCAGGCGACCAGCGCGCCGGCAGGTTGGTCTCGGCAGACGTGCCGTCGCGGCGCGGGCCGCGCCATTCAGGCCAGTCGCTGGCCTCGAGGACGACGGCGGCGGCGACGAGCGTCGCGCCCGCAAGGGCGACGAGTGGCCGGCGGTGGACACGTCGGAGGGGGGGATACGAAGGCATCTTCATATATTAAAAGGAGATACGCCTGGGTCGCGTCCCCTATTGCACCTAAATCAACTCGGAGACTTTCTCTCCGATCATGACGCAGGCCGCATGAGTTTGACTGTTGACGGTCATGGGCATCACGGAGCCGTCCGCGACCCGGAGGCCCTCAACACTGTGCACTCTCAGGCGTGCATCGACGACCGCGCCATCGCCGGATCCCATCCGGCAGGTCCCGACGGGGTGGAAGATGGTGTCGGCCGTTCGCCGGACGAACGCTCGGAGGTCGGACGCGGTTCGCACCGAGCCATCCGGATCGGATGGGGCTCCGCGCAGCGCGTCGTACGCCCGCGTGTTCGCCAGCGCCTGCGCCAGCCGCGCCCCTTCGACGAGCGCGTCGAGATCCTCCTCCGCGCTGAAGTAGCCGGGCGTGATGATCGGCGCGGCCATCGGATCGGCCGATCGCAGCCGAACGAACCCCCGGCTTCGGGGCTGACTCACCGCGACCGTCAACGTGACGAACTGATCGACGACGTCGAGGCCGCGGCCCACGTAGAACTGGAGATCCGGCGGACGCGGCGCCGCGCCGCGCTGTGAATAGGTGAACAGGCCGGCGGACACCGTCGAGGCCGGCAACGGCTGACGCGAGGCCCATCGGAGCGAGACGCGCGGGTGATCGTGGAGGTTGGCGCCGACGCCCGGAAGATCGGCCACGACATCGATGCCATGCGAACGAAGCTCGTCGGCGGGTCCGATACCCGAGAGCATCAGGATTTTCGGAGACTCGATCACGCCTGCCGCGACGATGACTTCCCGGGCCGCGGTGATGCGCTCGACCGTCTTTCCTCGCGCGACTTCAACCCCCGTGATTCGCCGTCCGCTCGTCGTCAGGTGCAGCAGCCGCGTCTCCGGCCACACGACAAGATTCGGCCGGTTGAGCACGGGCGCGAGAAACGCCGTCGCCGCGGAGTGCCGCCGGCCCGCGCGGATGTTCTTTTGATAGAAGCCGGCGCCCTGTTCCTGCTGCGGACCGTTGAAATCCCAGTCGGGCCGCGCGGCAAATCCCATTTCGCGCGCCGCTTCGAGAAACGCGAGATGGCCGGCGTGTGGATTGGTCGTGTCGGACACCGCAAGCGGTCCGCCCGTGTTGTGACGATCGGAGCGACCCCGCGAGTTGTCCTCGGCGCGCAGGAAATACGGCAAGACCTCCAGGTAGCTCCAGGACGCCCCAGCGGCCTCGGCCCAGGCGTCGAAGCACAACTGATGGCCGCGGACGTACGCCATCGCATTGAGGGCGCTCGAGCCGCCGTACGTGCGGCCGCGCGGCCACTTGATGCTCCGGCCGTCAAGGCCCGGATCGGGCTCGGTGGAGTAGTTCCAATCGACGGCCGTCCCCATCAGGGAGGTCCACTTGCCCGGGACCGGAATCAGCGGATGCACGTCGGGCCCGCCGGCTTCGACGAGCAGCACGCGCGTGTGCGGATCGGCGCTGAGGCGATTGGCGATCACGCAGCCGGATGATCCGGCGCCGATGATGACGTAATCGAACACGTTGGCGTGATTCTGTCCGGAAACGGTCCGACGCGTGGCGGCCAGCGCGCCAAGCACCAATGCGGTCTCCTGCAGGAACTCACGACGGGTGGACATCGGAACAATTTTACCGAGTCTCGCCTTCGCGGCTTCGCCGCTACGGCGGAGCAGGCTCAATCGCGGCTTCGCCGCTACGGCGGAGCAGGCTCAATCGCGGCCGTTCCGTCGTGGGCAGCGTGGCAACCGGCGGCGATGAATTGTCTTGAGTAGTACTATATTGATTAATACAATTACCCGCGGGCAAGCCATGTCGAAGTCAATCAAATCGCATTGGTACCACATCCTCTTGTCTCTCGCCGGCGGCGCACGTCACGGCCTGGCCGTGGCGCGCGACGTGCGACAGTCGTCGAACGGGAGCCTGCGGCTCTGGCCCGCAACGCTGTACGGCTCGCTCGAGGAGTTGTCCGACCTCGGCTGGATCGAAGAAATCGCGGACCCTGGCCGCCGGCCGGACGCGAGCGAGCGCAAGCGCTACTACGGCCTCACGCGAGCCGGACGGGCGGCCCTCGACGCTGAAACGCAGCGGCTCGCCGACCTCGTACGCCTGGCCCGATCGATCGCCCGGCGGCAGAACGTATGAACGACGACGCCGCCCGCCGCTGGTATCGCCGGCTGCTCCGGGTCGCGCCCGCGCGCCTTCGCGATCGGCATGCGGGCGAGATGGAGGAAGCCTTCCTGCAGGCGCTCAGTCACGCGCGGTCGGCCGGGCGCCTGGCCACGGCGATCACCTGGGTCCGCGCAGCTGCCGACCTCACGCTCTCCGCTCTTCGCGCACGGTTTACGCCAGTCGGGGACAGGTTTCGCCCTCGAAACCCTTCCCCGGAACTGCTCGGCACCGAACTGCGATATGCCTTTCGCTCCTTCCGCCGTCAGCGCACGGCGACGGCGCTCGTCGTCGCGATGCTCACGCTCGGTATCGCCGCGAACATCGTCGTTTTCAGCATGATCAACTCGCTGTTCCTGCGGCCCTTCCAGTTCGCGGAGCCGGATCGGCTCGTGTACTTCAACGAGAAGGCGCCGATCTGGAACCTCGAGCGCGTGGGCATCAGCTATCCGGACTTCGTGCAGTGGCGCAAGGACGCCCGGGTGTTCGAGAGCCTGGCGCTCTTCAGCGATGCCAACATGAACCTCTCGGACGATCAGGGCGCGGAGCGCATTCTCGGCGCGGAGGTCACGTACGACTTCCTGGCGGTCATCGGTCTGCGTCCGATTCTCGGCCGCTTCTTCACCGCCGAGGAAGATCGGCCGAATGCCGCGCGCGTCGTGGCGATCTCCGAGCGCATGTGGCGCGACCGGTTCGGCGCGCGGCGGGACATCCTCGGCCGGACGCTGCGCCTGAACGGCGTGCCGCACGAAATCGTCGGCGTGCTGCCGCGCGCCGCTGAATTCCCGTCGGAGGCGATGCTCTGGGTGCCGCTCGCCGAGGATCCCAACCCGCAGGGTACCAGCTACGGCTATGAGGGCATCGGGCGGCTGAAGCCGGGCGTGTCCATCCAGGAGGCCGAGACCGATCTGCTCCGCGCGCACCAGCCGATCTGGGAGACCAGGGACAAAGAGAAGAACGTGACGCCGATCGTGCGTCCGCTGCGGGACGAGCTCGTGCGGGACTTCCGCACGATCGCGGCCGCGCTGTTCGCCGCGGTCACGCTGCTCCTCGCGATCGCGTGCGCCAACGTCGCGGCGGTCATGCTCGCGCGGGCCATCGCGCGGCGGAAGGAGATGGGAATTCGCCTCGCCGTGGGCGCCAACCGGATGCGGCTCATTCGGCAGCTGTTCGTGGAAAACGTGCTGCTCGCCGCGGCCGGCGGCATCCTCGGCGTGATCGGCGGACGCTGGGCCTTTCACCTGCTGGTGACATCGCTCGACGATGGGCTCCCATATTGGGTGTCACCCGTGCTCGACGTACGTATCGTCGCCTTCTCCGTCCTCTTGACGGTTGTCACGACCGTCCTGTTCGGCTGGGCGCCGGCGCTGCATGCGGTGCGGGGCGATCTCCGCAGCGCCATGAACGACAGCGTCGGCGGCACGACCGCGTCGCCGGGCGGACGCCGCACGCTCACCTGGCTCGTCGCGGCGGAATTCACGATCGCGTCCATCCTCCTGGCGGGAGGCGGATTGCTCTTCCGGGCGTTCGATCAGGTTAGGCACGTCAATCCCGGGTTCGCCGCGGATCACGTGCTGACGTTTTCGATCTCGCTGCCGACGGCGATCTACAAGGACGGCGCCGCGCGCGTCGGGTTCTGGGATCGGCTGCTCGAACGGCTGCGCGCGACGCCCGGCGTGCAGGCGGCGTCGGTGATCAACTGCCCGCCGCTCGCGTGCCACCTGGGCAACTTCTTCCGAATCGAAGGACGCCCGCCGCTCAAGCCCGGCGAGTCGAACCCGGTCGTGCTGACGCGGGTCGCGAGCGTCGGCTACTTCGAGTCGATGGGCATTCGCCTCACGGCCGGGCGATTCTTCACGCCACAGGACGGCCGAACGAACACACCGCCGGTCGTGATCGTCAACGAGAACTTCGCGCGGATGGCATGGCCGAACGAGACACACGTCGTCGGGAAACGCATCGCCTTCAACGGCGCGAAGAATCCCTGGATGGACGTGATCGGCGTCACCGGTGAAGTCAAACACTACGGGCTCGAACGGCCGATGCGGCCAGGTCTGTATTTTCCGACGCAGATGCTGCCGGACCGCACGGGCACGATGGCGGTCATCATCCGGACCACCGGCGATCCGGAGGCCTTCACACACACGGCGAAATCGATCATCCAGCAACTCGATCCCACGCTGCCGCTCTACCGGATCCGGACGATGGAGCAGGCGCTGGCGGAGTCGATGCGCACGCGGGCGCTCTATTCATGGATGCTTGCGGTCTTTGCCGGGCTGGCGCTCATCCTCGCGCTCGGCGGGACGTACGGCGTGACGTCGTACCTCGTGACGCAGCGGACGCGCGAGATCGGGATCCGGATGGCAATGGGCGCTGGTTCGACCGACATCGTTCGATCCGTGCTGCGAGGGAGTCTGACGGCGATTCTCGCCGGCATGGTCCTTGGGCTGGCGGCGGTCGTCGGCCTCGCGCGACAGCTCGGCGACATGCTCTTCGGCGTACCGCCGCACGATCCGGTCATCCACCTGACCGCGGCGGCCGCGCTGATTCTCGCGGCGGTTCTAGCCAACTGGGTGCCGGCAAGACGAGCGGCACGTACGGACCCGATGGTGTCGCTGAAGGTCTGAAGCTATATTGTCGTCGTTTTGTGGGGGGTTTTTAGAGTAGAGAAGTAGATCGTCTTCGGCATTCCGTCCTTGATGCTCTTCTTGATTGCGTTCTCGAGTTCGTCGATGGCCCCCAGGCCCTAGCCCGCCCGGCGCGTCCGGACGATCCCTTCGGTGTCGACGACGATGTAGGTTGGGAAGACGTTGACCTGGAACGTGCGGTGGATCTGGCGGTTCAGGTCGAGGTACTGCGGCCATTCCATCTTGGTCTTGGCGATGTAGTCCACCCACTTCTGCTGGTCGGCGGGCTTGTCGGAGCTGATGCCAAGCATCTCGAACGGTCCATCGCGGTATTTCTTGTAGAGCTTGACCAGATCCGGCGTTGCCGCCCGGCACGGGCCGCACCATTGGCCCCAGAAGTCGAGCAGTACCGTTTTGCCGATAAGCTCCTTCGAGGCGACGTAGTCACCAGCCAAAGACGCAAACGCGTAGTCCGGTGCGTAGTTCTCACGGCCGCGGCGCGGGTTTTCGATCATCTTCTTCGCCAGATCGATCTCAGGCGCGCGCGCGCCGCTGTCGACATAGGCCTGCAGGGCGGCGGTGCCTTCCTGGTCGCGGCTCTGCTTGAGCAGCGCGATGCCGAGGTTGTACCAGGCGATCGGCGGCGCTTCGGCCAGAACGAGCGCTGACCGGAACTCGGCTTCCGCGTCGCGGATTTCCTTGTCAGTGTTCTTGTCGGCAAGGCTGAACAGCGCCATCCCGCGCTGGTTCAGCAGCATGGCCTGGAGACGACGGTCGTCTCCGACGTGCTTCAAACCTTCGGCGCAGCTTTCCGCGCCGGTCTTGAACGCGCCCAGGCCCTGATAGGCCCGTCCGAGCCCATAGAACGCGGCCGCCGACGTCTTCTTCTCGATGGCGTTGGCCTGCTTGAAGGCGTCGATGGCCTCCTCGAAGCGGCGCGCTTTGAGCGCCGCCTCGCCTTTCTGCATGGCAGCCGTGAACTTGGGATCGGGTGGGGCCTGGTCCTGACGCGCCTGCGCCGTGACCGCTGCGAACATGGACAGCACGACCGCGACGTGCGCGAGCTGTTTCGCCATGGGCGACCTCACGTATCGACTAATTGATCGATCTATCTTTTGGGGAGGGAATATCTTGCGCCCTGAAATGGCGGCAGTCAAGAGAGACTGGAATCGACGGTAGTGGGCTAATGCGGGGCGACAGGTCGTCGCGTCACAGGACACGACATCGCCCGTCGCTAGCTGAGATTCGACCTGACGTCGATGCGGCTCGCTGGGAGTCCTGACGGAAGCGTGGCGATGCACGCCGTGGCCGCCAACCCAACGAGGGCTACCGCAAACGCAGACATAGATGTAGGAGTCACGCCAAATAAAAAACTCGCGAGAAGATGAGATGTAAGCAGTGCAATGGGCAAACCCACGGCAACCCCGACACCCACCGTCACCGCAGTTTCTCGAAGCACCAGCGCTGCGACGTTCCGGGGCCTGGCACCACACACCACCCGAACCGCAATTTCCTTTCGACGCTCAGCCACCCACCTACGGCCCATGGCGTACACGCCGCCCATCGCGAGCCCAAGGCCAGCAATACCTACGAGAATAGACAGGCTTGCCCTGAATCGCTCCGGAGCAGTCGCTTGAGCGATAACCCCTTCGAGAGTGGTTGTTGAGGTGACGACCATCGAGGGATCGTGCTGCGTGATCGTCTGTCTGAGGAGAGGCAGCGTGGCGCCCGGCTCTCCGGAGAATCGGACCAAATAGTGCCCGATTTGCATGAAGGTCTCGTCGAGAACATAGACTGTCGGCGCCGGCCCGTTGATCTTGTAGCGCGGCGTCACATTGCCAGCCACCCCAATAATCTCGTAGGGATTCTTATTCAAGATTACGGTCTCGCCCACGCTTCTATCCTGAAACAGGCGACGCTCCAATTCTTCTGAGACGATTATTCGGCGACGGCCACGATCGGGCCGCTCGAAGGACCGCCCTCGTCTCAGTGGCACGCGCAGTGTCTCCAAATACCCTTCGGTGACGTGATTCACCGTCGCGATCTCCACATCAAGAGACTGGTCACGACGATGTACTGGCGCTTCCAGCCCGCTTTGAAAGAACGGTGGCCTGCCGGCGCCAGCCGTGCTGACGACGCCGGGGAGGGCATCCAACGCCTCCAGTAAACCAGCCGTGTACATCCAACTTGCAAACAGCGAGGTCAGATACGCCTGACGACTGTTGGCCCCCGGACGCATGTCACCAGGCAACGGAGCACTCGGTCGATAGGACAACGACGCGTCGCGGGTCGGTCGAACTGACACGACCGCCACGCCGGCGGGTTCGAACCCGAGGGGCTGCCGCTGCAAGCGTAAAAGAGTTTCTGCGAGAAGGCTTGCTGATACCACGAGTACGAGCGTCAACGCGATTTGGCCCGATAGCACGGCTCGAGACGTCAGTTGGTGCCATCGGGCCTCGCGCCCCCTCCGGTCTGCCAACTCGACGTTCGGGTTCGTGGCCGACAAAACAAAGGCCGGCAGGAGTCCGCTACCGAGTACGGTCACGAGTCCAAGACTGAGCGACAGGAGTACGACCCGAGCGTCGATCTGGACCGCAGTCCAGTCCCGCAACTCCCCTGGCGCGAGAGCGAGCAATGCCGGCGTGAACCAGAACGCCGAGAGCAGGCCAACTACACCCACCAGCATCGCGAGGAGAACATGCTCGATCGCCAGTTGAACAAAAAGGCGCCCGCGGGAGCACCCGAGAGCGAAACACACACCGATTTCGTGTCGTCGCGCACGAACATTCCCGAACAGCACACCCGCCACACTCCCACAGGCTATAAAGAGGAGGAGGCCACTGCCACCGAGTAACAACCAAAGGGTGGGTCGAAATGCACCGAGTTCAGCTTCGGCGATTGTGACGATCGCCGCCGATCTCCGGCCTTGCGATACTGAACCTCTTACGAAGGGCTCGACGGCCTGAAGGGCCGTGTTCGGATGAATTCCAACCGCGAGTCGAGCCATGACGCGAAGAAAGCGGTTCTGCTCGAACCGGCCGTTCCAGCTCATCAGTCCGATCGGCAGCAGGAATTCGGGCTGTTCTCCGGGAAAGCGAACGTCAGGGGCCAACACACCGATGACCGTGCTTGCGGCTCCGGCACTGGTTCCGGATCTGAGGAGAACCGTCTCTCCGATCACAGTGTCGCGGCCGCCGAAGCGTCGGCGCCAGGTATCGTGGGTCAGAACGGCAAGATGGACTTCTTCGTAGTCTTCCAGCGGCGTAAACAATCGCCCTATCGCCGGTCTCGCTCCAAGCAGTCCGAGCAACGACGCGGAGACATACTGAACAGGGACCAGCTCAGGCTCCGCTGCTTCGAACACCATTCGGGCGCCATACCAGACGCCGACGTCCTCGAATACAGGACTAGACTGCATGTCTTTCCACGCAGCCCATGCAATTGGCGCGCGGTTCCACGTGCCGTGGAGCGAAGGGCGGTCGCGCTGATCAGGGAGCGTCGCGTGAACAAGGACGAGGCGGTCTGCTGATGGCCAGGGGAGGGGTCGCAAGAGAATGGAATCGACCACTGCAAAGACGGCCGTCGCCGCGCCAATCCCCAGTCCGAGTATTGCGACCACGGCGAGCGGAGTCCGTGGCTGACGTTTCAGCCGGCGGAGCGCGGGCAACGCCTCGGTCAGCAGAATCCTCACCACAAACCACCCGCTCGGAAAGACATCAATGGTGGAGCGGCCGGATGAGCCGCTCCACCCCCGAACCATCTAGGGAGCATCGCGTTGAACTCACCTCAATGAACAGGTCGCAACTCCACCAATGGTAAATGCGCGACCACTCGTCCCTTGCAGTTTGCCACCTGGATTGCCGCACGTTCTTGATTCAACCTGACCCATGCTGGATACTTCGCGGTAAGCGTACCGAGTTTCGCGGAGTCTTGTGCGAGTACAGCCAACCGCACGGACTCGATCAGCTCTGGCTGAGTCAGAGTTTCCGGGGACACTGGCACGTCGCATTCCGGCCAAATCGGGCCATGCTTCGTGTCACAGGAACCGGAGAAGCAATTGTCCGGTGGCTCCGGGTGAGCACCCCCATTCCGCATCGCGTTGCGGCCCGTCGCGCTGATATCGAAGGCGTCGTGCTCGCCTATGAAGCAACCATCGTTGCACTGGAGTTCACACTCCACTCTACCATCTGTAGATCCGGGTACAGTCAACACTTCTGGTGCCGCCGACACGGGATTGGATTCCGAGTGAATCGCCAGACCCGCCGACCCAGCAATCAGAACAGCAACAACGACACGCACCATCCTCTTCATTTGGAACCTTCCTTTCGATCCAGACGCACGTTCCAGAGGTTGATCGCAGCCCGGTCAGCGGACGTCGCGATCAATGTCGAGGGCCGATAGACGCTGTGAAGACCGTCAAACCGTCTTGATGCCAGCACCTGCCCGTTTTCTGGAGATACAGCTTCGAGGACCCAATCGTAGGTTCGGTCGTACTCCGCCGGATCGTGCGGTCGTTCGGTATTCGGGGCCGCCGGTGGACGCCACTTACTGTCAGCGTCCCGCAGCAGTGTCCAGAGGAGACCGTCTTGTTCCCAGATCCCTTCGATGATGGCGTTCGGTGGAGTCAGTTCATTGGTTCTAAATTGTGTCGTCTCGCGAAACCATGTCGACTTCACGATGATTTGCGCCAGCCTCTGACCCTCAATCGGATCCCAACGCTCAATGACATAACGCCCGGGTGCGACAGTCCAGACCCCGCCTTTCGTTGCACGTGCGACCAATCGATTCACAACAAGCTTCAGGTCGGGCCGGTATTGCGGCGTGTCGATTCCAAAGGACTTTCGGACGGTTCCATCAGCACCGACCCGGTGAACCGGAAACCCAATCAGTTCACGACTCGAGATCTGCTCCGCCACGATAAAATCTCCAGTTGGAAGCTGAAGCTCTGGTCCGTAGGCCACCTGTAGTAACTCCTGCAACTTGAGGTTTCGATCGAACCGCGTCACCCTCCTGAGGACGCTGTCATAGACGAGAATGGAGCCGTCGTTTCCCACCAGCAGACGTGCCGCTCGTTGGAATTCGCCAGCAGATTGACCGCGTTTGCCCAGCGTTGCCTCGTGTTTCCCAGCAGCATCGAACACAAGGACGGAATCCTTTGACGGAGACAAGAGCAGGAAGCGCCCAGGGTTGTCCCGAACGACAACGACCGGATCCGTCAGCATCGTTCGCCCACCCGGATCGACGAGCTTCACGACGAACCGCAGCTCGACCCCTGCCGTTGGTGCCGTCACCGCAGTTTGAGCTGGTTCAGGAGTAGCTGTCCCCCTCGACGCTGCACTTGCAGAATGGCCGGCTGCGAGTGAGCTCGATTGCCCGCCCCCACGGTCGCATCCAACCGACATGAAAATCAGCAGAACGGCGAACCCAATGACGGTTCCGGCTGTCCACGACGTCGCACCGATAGTCGGTGGGAGCGCGAGGCACGGCCGTAACAAGTCGCCGTGGCCATGACTCGGTGACTGACTCATTGCTTTCAGCCTTGTTGGGGAACTGATGAACCGGCAGCTTAACCGATCGTGGTTAGCAGGGACGGCGCAATTGGGTTGGCTTGGGAGCAGATGACGCGTTTCGGGAACCACGGTTGAGCCTTTCTAGCCAGCCATGAAGAGCTCGTGTTGAAGTCAATCCGAGCTGGTTGGCTACTTCCTTCCGCAGCAGAGGTTGCCGGCGCCGGCCCAACTGGTCCAGTGCCTGTCGCATGTACACGACCTGCAGTTTCACGAAAGAGAGACCGGCGTGGCGTTGGATGGCTCGAGTGACGGTGTGACGGTCGACGTTCAGATCCTTTGCAATGGCTTGCAGGGTACGACCCGGCGTCCGTGCGAGAGCTTCGCGGACCTCGCGATAAATGGCAGCGTGGTCATAGCCCATGGCCGGGGAGTGGAAGAAGTTCGTGCGAACTTCATGCAATTGACGCGCCTCGGATCTCTGACAGGTTAGCGGCCCGATCCGTGCAGTCTTGCTCTCTCTTGGGTGGAAATCCTGAACAAATTGGGCGATCGAAAGACGACCCTGCGCCTGCGGTAGATCAAGCTGTCCAAAGAGTCATATCCGAGGTCTCAGGTTGATCGCCGACCGGGGCTGCTGACACGTGATGGGTCGGTAGTGCTCCGTCCACTATGATTCCAGTCCCATGTCGCTGGATCAGGTTCGTCAATTCTGCCACTCCCTGCCCGACGTTGCGGAAGACGTCAAGTGGGGCAACGACCTCGTCTTCACGATCGGCGGCAGGATGTTCTGCGTCGTCTGCCTCGAACCCGCGCATCAAATCGCGTTCAAGTGCACGCCGGAGACGTTCGCGGAGCTGGTCGAACAGCCCGGGTTGATTCCGGCGCCGTACATGGCCCGCGCGATGTGGGTGCAGGAAACGGAGCTCGGATCGGCGCTGGGGAAGCGCGATCGTGAGCGATTGATTCAGACGGCGTACGAGATCATCAAGGCGAAGTTGCCCAAGCGGCGGGCGGCCGGCAAAACACCGAAACGTGCCTCTGCGAAACGCAAGCCGGCGCGAACCGCCCAACGCGCTCGCAAACGGCGCTGAGCCCATGCGACGAATCGGACTCGCGTGCGTCTTCGCCGCCGGCCTGGCGGCGTTTGGCTGTGGCAGCGCCGAGCACGCCGACATCCTGCTCGTCGGCGGACGCGTGTACACCTTTACGTGGCCGGAACCCGATCGCGACGGACGTCCGGCGAGCGGCGCGCCGCACGACGCGGCCGGCTGGCGGCCCGACGCGCAGGCTGTCGCCCTCCGCGGTGACCGGATCATGTTCGTCGGTCAGCGGGTCGATGGCGAAGCGTATCGCGGGCCATCGACGCGCGTCATCGATCTCAAGGGCGCGACGGTTCTGCCTGGTCTCATCGACTCACACGTCCACCTGCCCGAGCTCGGCGCGTCGCTCGAGCGCGTGAACCTCGTCGGCGTGAAAACGGAAGCCGAAGCCGTTGCACGCGTCGAGGAACGCGCGCGCACGACCCCGAAGGGCGAATGGATCGTCGGCTGGGGCTGGGATGAGGGCGCGTGGGCCAACAAGTATCCGGACATGCGGCTGCTCAGCGAACGTGTGCCGGATCATCCGGTCATCCTGCGCGGCCTGCACACGTTCGCCGTCTGGGGCAACCGGCTGGCGTTCGAGCGCGCGAAGATCACGGCCACGACCACGGCGCCCGTCGGAGGCGAGATCAGGAAGGACGGCCGCGGGCAACCGACGGGGATCCTGCTCAACAACGCCGGGGCGCTGCTGACGACTGCAATGCCTGCGGCGACGCCGACGCAGCTCGCCACTCGTGTCGTGAAAGCGCTCGACGCGCTCGCGGCTGCCGGCTACGTGTCGGCGCATGAAGCTGGAGCGGACGCGGCGCTCCTCGCAACGCTCGAAGAGCTCAACGCGAAAGGTCAGCTCGCGATCCCCGTCTATACGATGCTCGCAGCGCGAGACCCGGCGGTGATGTCCGGCTGGGCCCGCCGCAAACCCGTCACCGGTCCGTCGAACCTGGTAATCCGCTCGGTCAAGGCGTTCTACGACGGCGCGATGGGCTCGCGCGGCGCGTTCTTCTTCGAGGACTACAGCGACCGGCCGGGCCATCGCGGCACCGGCGGCAAAGACTACGGGTTCGATCGCGACCGCATGGCCGACATGTTCCGCACGGGCTTTCAGGTGGTCATCCACGCGATCGGCGACCGTGCCACCCGTGAAGCGCTCGACTTCTTTCAGGAGGTTATGGCGGCACGTCCCGACGCGAAACAGTCCCGGCCGCGCATCGAGCACGCGCAGGTCGTGAGCCCGGCCGACGTTCCCAGATTCGCCGCGCTCGGCGTCATCGCGTCGATGCAGCCGTCTCATGCCGTCGAAGACATGCCCTGGGCCGAGGCGCGCATCGGACCCGAACGCATCAAGGGCGCGTACGCGTGGCGATCGCTCCGCCGGGCCGGCGCGCGGATGACCTTCAACTCGGATCTGCCGGCGACCGACTACAACATCTTTTATGGACTCCACTCAGCCGTCACGCGCACCGACAAGGACCATCAGCCGCCTGGCGGCTGGCGGCCGGAAGAAGCGCTGACGATTGAAGAAGCGCTGCGAGGCTGGACGTCGTGGGCGGCTTACGCTGAGTTTCGCGAGCATGACAGCGGTACGCTCGTCGGCAGCCGGCGCGCGGACATCACGGTCGTTGACATCGATCCGATGCAGATGGCGGAGAAAGACCCGCACAAGCTGCTCGACGGGAAAGTCGTGCTGACGATTGTCGGAGGGAAGATCGCTTTTCAGAAATAGGCAGCCTGCTTAGTGAACCGGGCCCGAAGTGAAGATCAAAGCAAAGCAAACATGAAGAACGTGAAGAGCATGAAGGCCATGAAGAAAAGCTCAAGTGTTTTCTTCATGATCTTCAAGTCCTTCATGACGGCAGGTTTCTGGGGTTGGGGGACGGGTCTTGCTCGCGCAAGCGAGACCCGTCCCCCAAGTTCGAAACCTGCTTCAGCCTTCATGTTCCTTCTTGTGGCAGGCGGGCTGAAGCCCGCCCCTACTTCTGCAGGGTCATCCGGTGCGTCGTCTCCTTCTCCACCCGTGCTTTTGAATACGCGAGCGGAAAGTAGACGTCATCCGCGAACATCTGAAGCAGGTTGCTGTAGAAGGGACTCTCCGGCTGCCCGGACTGTCCCGGTACGTTCGTCACCATCGATCGATCCCAATCCGCGACATCGAGGATTTCGCGATAGCTCGCGCCGTCGGCCGCGAGCGTGCCCGAACCGCCCCGCCGCTCGATCGTCGGCAGATTGAAGGCCGCGACGAGCGGATGCGGGAACGCACGCGTGTGCATCCGGCCCCAGCGCCAGCCGCTCCAGTCCGTGCCCTGGCTCGAGGTCAGCTGCTCGATTGCCTTTGCCAGGCTCGCCTCGTGCAGCTTCTGCCGCTCGGCGATTGGCCGCGCGGCCTCACGCTCCTGCGGCGTCGAGACGGCGCGCCACGCCGAGTAGATCGCCGCAGCCGCGCTGTCGCGCGCGAGCACCGCGTCCCAGCCCGCCACCAACTGCCGCGCGCGCTCGACGTTCGGTTGTGACGAAGTCCAGCCATGAAACAGCGGAATCACCGGCTGGGCGCTGAGCACCACCGCATCGAGCTGCATCCGGCGGTGGTCGTCGAGCGTGTATGTCTTTCCAGACTGGACCAGCTGCGACAGGCGCGTAATGCGATCGAACTGGATGTTGTTCGACGACTTGAACATCATCGGCGGCGAGTACCCTTTCGGCTGGATTTGGTTGTTCGCCGTGGCGATGAACCCGCGCGCAGGGTTGAGCTCGCGCGGCAGATCCGTGCGGAAGCCCTCCCACTCGTACGCACCGGTCCCCGGCACCGGAAGCCGGCCAAGCCAGGACCGCCGCGTGCGGTCACCCGACGGAGCCGTCCGATTCGGCGTGAGCGCGGACGCCTGCCACGAGATGTTCCCGTCCACATCACCGCAGATCAGGTTTTCGGTCGGCGCTTTCCAGTACATCGCCGCGTCGAGGAACTCCTTGCAGGTCTTCGCCTGCGCGAGGCGAAGTCCGCCCAGATAAGCGGCCGTGCCCGGCTCGAGCAGCGCCGACCGCAGCGCATACGCGCGATGGCGCGCGCGATCTTCGTGAAAGATCGGTCCGTGGCGCGTGAACCTGAGCTCGACGGCCTGTGTGGGTCCGCCTTTCACCGCAATCGACTCGCTGACCACTCGAACGGGTTCCCACTGCCCTCGCCACCGGACCTCGTTCGGGTTCGCCGGATTCAGCTCCTCGACATACACGTCTTCCTGATCCGTTCCGACAATGGTCAGGCCCCAGGCGAGGCGATCGTTGTGGCCGATGGCGACGCCGACGAACGGCGGCTCGCCGGCGCCGATGACGTTCCAGCCCGGCGCGTTCAAATGCACGATGTAGCGCAGCGACGGATTCGTGACGTCGCGGTGCGGATCGTTGGCGACGACCGGCTTGCCCGTGCTCGAGAGCTTTCCGCTCATGACCCAGTTGTTGGAGCCGGGCTCGCCGATCAGCCCCGCGTCTTCAACCGAAAGGCCCGGCGTCACTCCACCGCGGCCAGGCCACCCTCGATAAGGTTCGATCAGCTCCGGCTGGTTCGCGCCGCCTCCGCGACCACCGCCGCCCCCGCGTCCGCCACCCGTGGTGACCGACTCGTCGATGATCGACAGATCGAGACCTTCGGGCACCTTCAGGTCGTCCCAGGGATCGGGCGCGCGCTGTTTGTTCGCCGCATCGACACCGAGCCGCACGACGTTGCGCGCGAGCGTCAACTCCCCCGATGCATCGCCGAACGTCGCCGACCGGAGGATCAGCGTCTCGGCCGTCCACGGCGTCGGCACGATGCCGGTCAGCTTGAACTCAACGGGAGGATTCGATCCGCGCTCGGCGATGAACGCGTTCACGCCGGCGGCGTATGCCGTGAAGATGCGCTTCCCTTCCGGGTGATAGCTCGTCCACTCGCGATCGTCCATCGGTCCGCGATACTTGAGCAGCCTGGCTTGCCGATCGCGGGCCACGGCCGACGGGCCGAGAATCTCCGCCAGGCGCCCTTCGCGCTGCCGCCGCCACATCTCCATCTGCCACAGCCGGTCCTGCGCCATGACGTAGCCCTGCGCCATGAACAGGTCATCGACGTTCTGCGCGTAGATGTGCGGCACACCCCACCGATCGCGCAGGACCTGAACGTCGGCGCGAAGACCGGGAATGCGGAACTCGCCGTCGATCGGCGAAAGTGACCCGCGCGCGAGGGCTTTGAATTGGTCGACGCCCGAGGACTGCGGCGCGGCTGAGACGCCAAGCCAGGCGACAGTGACGGCAGCCACGCCGAAGACAACGAGTGCACGCGTCATGGACGGTCCTCCCTCCGCGGTATGCGCCGGATTATACGCAGCTGGCAGGTACGTCGCGGCGGCACTGCCACGCTATAGTCCCCCTATGCGCGAGCGGTCAGGACCCCGGCGGCCCCCCACGGGCTTTTCAGGCCCTGTCGCACCGGCAAACGGCAGTTGCCGATGATCGGCCGCACCCTCTCGCACTACGAAATCATCGAAGAGATCAGCCGGGGCGGCATGGGCGTGGTGTATCGGGCCCGCGATCTCAACCTCGGCCGGGAAGTCGCGCTGAAGGTGCTGCCGGAGGATCTCGTCAACGATCGGCTGCGTGGCGAGCGGATGCTGCAGGAAGCGCGCGCCGCGGCGCTCATCGAGCACCCTCACATCGCCGTGATCCATGAAGTCGGCACGGCCGACGGCGTGACCTTCATCGCCATGGAGCTGATCCGCGGCGAGAAGCTCAGCGACGTGCTCGTCCGTGGACCGCTGTCCGCCAAACGCGCGCTCGATCTCGGCGTCGAGATCGCGGAAGGCCTCGGCCGCGCGCACGAAAAGGGGCTCATCCATCGAGACCTGAAACCGGCGAACGTGATGGTCACGGACGATGGCCACGCGAAGGTCATCGATTTCGGCCTTGCCAAGCTCGTCGAACGAACCATGCCGGACGCGTCTACCGTCGGCGCGCCCGGTCCGCACTCGACGCCTGGTTTGGTGATCGGCACGGCCGCTTACATGTCACCTGAACAAGCTCGGGGCGATCGTGTCGATCATCGGACCGACATCTTCTCGCTCGGCGTGGTGCTCTACGAGATGTTGACGGCGCGCGCGCCGTTCCAGGGCAAGAGCACGCTCGACACGCTCCACGCGATTCTCACCGAGCCGGTGCCGCCGCTCCCGACGCCGGCCGGATTCTCAGGGGACACGACGTCGGAACTGCAGCGAGTGATCGCCAAGTGCACCGTCAAAGACGCCGACGAGCGCTATCAGGGCATGAAGGACATCGTCGTGGACCTGCGCGCGGCGCGGCGACGGCTCGAATCCGGGTCCGCCGTGTCGACGATGACGATGCCGCCAGCGTCCGCGCCGGCCGCGGCCGTGTCACGCGCGCGGCGCACGCCGGTGCTGGCGGCGGTCGCGGTCGCGGTTGTCGCAATCGCCGCCATCGCATGGTGGTGGACGGGACGCCGTGCCACGCCGGCTGCGACGAGTCCGTCCGGCCGTCCGGGCATTGCCGTGCTGTACTTCGACAACAACACCGGCGACGCGTCGCTCGACTGGATCCGGACCGGGCTCACCGACATGATGGTCACGGATCTCTCACAGTCGCCCAACATCGAGGTGCTCGGCACGGATCGTCTGTATCAGATCCTTCAGGAGCTCCGCCGGGCCGACGACAAGGTGCTCTCGGCCGACGTCGTGCAGCAGATCGCATCGCGCGCCGGTGTCGACAGCGTCCTGGTCGGCAGCTATGTAAAGGCCGGGGACACGATCCGCATCAGCGCGCGGCTGCAGGACGCGAAGACCGGCCGTATCGTCAGCGCGGAGCGCGTCGAGGGTCCGGGCGAATCGAGCCTGTTCTCGCTCGTTGACGAGCTCACGCGGCGGTTCAAGTCGACGTTTGCGTCACTTGGCGGCCGCGCCACTCAGCCGCTCCTGACCAAACCGGGGCAACAGGAGGAACAGGGGCTCGATCGCGGCGTGAAGGACATTACGAGCTCGTCGATCCAGGCCTACCGGTATTACGCCGAGGGCATCGCGTTCCACGAACGCGGGCTGAGCGATCAGGCGGCCCCGCTGCTCGAAAAAGCGGTCGAAGTGGATCCGTCCTTTGCCATGGCGCAAGCCAAGCTGGCCGTCGTCTACAACAACCTCGGTCTGTTCGACAGGCGTGACCAGTACGCGAAGCAGGCGCTGGCGCGCACGGACCGCTTGACGACGCGCGAGCGGTACTACATCGAGGGGTTCTATTACGGGCTCCGGCCCGAGACACTTCAGAAAGCCATCGACGCCTACAAACAGGGCCTGGCGCTTCATCCCGAACACCACGCCTCCCGTCACAATCTCGGGCTCCAGTTCATGTTTCTGGAGCGGCTGACGGAGAGCATCGAGCAATACGAGGAACTCAGGCGGCGCGGCACATCCAACCCGACCACCTACGAGAACCTCGCGACCGCGTACATCGAGAACGGACAGGCAGACAAAGCGCGCGACGTCGCCGAAGAGTTCATCGCGAGGCATCCCGAGATCGGAAGCGGGTATCGGATTCTCGGTGCTGCGTTCGTGGCCACCGGACAGCTCGACAACGCGCTGGCGCAATTCGAGAAGTCCGAGGCGCTCGAGCCGCTCGATTTCATACCGAAGCTGGGCCGGCGCGGCGTCCTGCTGCAGCAGCACCGCTGGACGGAGTTGGAGGCACTGAGCGACGAGATGGTGAAATCGCCCAGTCCCTTCCAGAAGTTCCTGGGATTGTCCGCTTCGGCCTGGCTGGGCGGCGCGCGGGGCCGCGGGCAGTCGGCGCTCGACGCCTGGGACCGGGCGACGCGCGTGCCCGGTATCTCGGCGCTGAACAAAGGAGCCGCGCGAAATCGACAGGCGGCGCACCTGCTGCGGATGGGCAATCATGCGGCGGCCATCGCGCAGGCCCAACTCGCCTTGCCCGACGCGACGGGCCGCGAACCGGAGTTCGAGACGCTCCAGATTCTCGCCATTGCGCATGCCGCCGCCGGAAGGCAAGCCGAGTCGGAGAAATGGCTGGCACAGCTCGTGTCACGCGCCGACATCCTGCCGTCCCCGCGCGAGAAGCGCCGCGTCCACTGGACCCGCGGTCAGATCGCGCTCGACCGCAACGACACGGCCACGTCCTTGACCGAATTCAAGGCCGCCGTCGGCATGTTGCCGCCGCACGGTCCGGTGATTGGCCCGCCTTCGAGCATGGCCTCACTCCTCTACGCCGCAGCGTGGGCGTACATCAAGGCCGGCAAGGACGCCGAGGCGGCCACGATGCTCGAGCGGTTGCAGAAATCGCACGACCTCGTATTCGACGCAGACGCGTACGCCCGCAGTTACTTCCTGCTGGGGCAGATCTATGAGCGCCGGAAGGAAGAAGCCAAGGCGCGCGAGCAGTATTCGCGCTTCCTCGACCTCTGGCGCGACGGCGACATGGAACGCGGCTGGGTGGCGGAGGCGCAGAAGAAACTTGCGCGCTGAAAAAGCTGTGGAGACCGCTCGTTGGTACGTCGGGTACATTGGGTACGCCGGGTACGTCAGGTCCGTGGAACGAGCTAACGCGTGCCAGCTTCTTTGAAAGAAGATGACAAGCATCAGGCTCCTCGGACCCGACGTACCCGTCGTCCCTGATGTACCCGACGTACCGACAAGCGATCTTTGCATCTGAACTCTCGATGCCTGATTCGATGATCGGCCGGCGATTGTCGCACTACGACATCCGCGAGGAAGTCAGCCGCGGCGGGATGGGGATCGTCTATCGCGCGGTGGACGTCAACCTCGGACGCGAGGTCGCGCTCAAAGTCCTGCCCGACGATCTCGTGAACGACCCGGTCCGGCGCGAGCGGCTGCTGCACGAGGCGCGCGCCGCGTCGCTCGTCGAGCATCCCCACATCGCCGTCATCCACGAAGTCGGCGAAGCCGAAGGCGTGACGTTCATCGCGATGGAGCTCATCCGGGGCGAGAAGCTCAGCGATGTGCTGGGTCGCGGTCCTCTCCCGCCCAAGCGCGCGCTCGAGCTGGCCACCGAAATCGGCGAGGGTCTCGCGCGGGCCCACGACAAGGGCCTGATTCATCGCGACCTGAAACCATCCAACGTCATGGTGACGGAGGACGGCCACGCGAAGGTGATCGACTTCGGGCTGGCCAAGGTCGCCGAGCCCATCGACCTGGATGGCTCGACGATGTCCGTGCGCAATCCGCGCACCGACTCCGGCGTCATTCTCGGCACGGCCGCGTACATGTCGCCCGAGCAGGCGCGCGGCACGCGCGTCGATCATCGCAGCGACATCTTCTCGTTCGGCGTCCTGCTCTACGAGATGCTGACCGGCCGCGCGGCGTTCCAGGGCGCGACGAGCCTCGACACGATGCACGCGATCCTCTCGCAGCCGGTGCCGCCGCTGCCGGCCATGAACGCGCTCGGCGTCGACGGCGTCGCGCACGTGCGGCGCGTCGTGGACAAAGCGACCGCGAAGGATCCCGACGATCGCTATCAGGGCATGAAGGATCTGGTGGTCGACCTGCGGGCGGCGCGCCGGCTGCTCGAGTCGGGCACGATCGCGGTCACGGGCGCCGTACACAGCGGCGACGCACCAGCCGCCGCAACTGTCGCCCGCGCGCGCCAACGGGCGTGGTTGACCTGGGGCGCGATGGCAGCCGTCCTGTTCGCGGGCACGAGCGCCTGGTGGTACTCCCGCCGTCCGGATGCGGTCGCACCGCCGCGATCGGGCAAACCGGCGATCGCCGTTCTCTATTTCGAGAACCACACGGGCGACGCATCGCTCGACTGGATGCGTACGGGCTTGGCCGACATGATGGTGACCGATCTCTCACAGGTGCGGGAGATCGAGGTGCTCGGCACGGACCGGCTCTATCAGATTCTGGCCGAGCTCCGGCGGGCCGACGATCGCACGGTTGCGCCCGACGTCGCTCAGCAGGTCGCGCAGCGGGCAGGTGTGGACACGCTCCTCGTCGGCAGTTACATCAAAGCGGGCAACGCGATTCGCATCAACGCGCGGCTGCAGGAAGCGCGGACCGGCCGGATCGTGACATCCGAGCGCGTCGAGGGTCCGGGCGAGGCCAGCTTGTTCTCGCTCGTCGACGAACTGACGCGCCGCATCAGGACGCAGATCGCATCGCTTGTGGACGTGCGAGCGGCGCCACTCGTCTCGAAGCCCGGCGCGGGAAACGAACCGGCGCTCGATCGGGATTTGGCCGACGTCACGACGTCGTCTGTCGACGCGTATCGCGCGTACGTGGAAGCAATGAGCTTTCACGAACGCGGTCTGTATTCGCAGGCGATCGGCCCGCTGACGCGCGCGGTCGAGATCGACCCTCACTTCGCGATGGCATTCGCGAAGCTCTCTGTGGTGCACAGCAACCTGGGCCTTCTGCAGAAGAGTGACGAGTACGCCAAACGCGCGATAGACCTGAGCGACCGGCTGACGACCCGGGAGCGGCACTACATCGAGGGGCTGTACTACACGGACCGGCTCGAGACACTGGAACGAGGCCTGAACGCGTACACACAGGGCCTGGTGCTCCACCCGGAACACCACGCCATGCGGCACAACCTCGGGCTCCTGTCCTCTCAGCTCGAGCGGTTCCCTGAAAGCATCGAGCAGTACCAGGAGCTGATCCGGCGCGGGACGACGACGGCGTCCTCGTATGGGAACCTCGCGGAGAGCTACGTGGGCATCGGCGAGATTCGACGAGGGCGCGAAATCCTCGAGGCGTATCTTCGACAGCATCCCGAGAGCGCCGCAGGGCTGCAGTATCTGGGCGGAGCGCTCATCGCCGAAGGACGAATGGACGAAGCACGCGCGACCTATCAGAAGGCGTCGGCGCTCAATCCAGGCTCGTTTGGGACGCGGATTGGCCTCTGGACTGTGGCCGTGCTGCAGGATCGCTGGGCTGAAGCAGAGTCACCGCTCAAGCAAATGGCCGCCGCCGCCAACCCGTTCGAGCATTTTCTCAGTCTCGCCCTGGAGGCCGAGCTCAAGCTCGGTCGAGGACGCAGCCGGGAGGCGTTCGAGCTGATTGACCGGACCATCCGGCATTCGGTCAGCTCGCCCGAAGACCGTGCTTTCGAGCGGGTGCGCCAAGCGATCCTCCTGCTTCGGCAGCATCGCGCCGCTGCTGCGCTCGCGCAGGCCGCGCCAGCGGCGACCGACGCCCGGAACTCGCGCGCGGAGTTGATTGCAACGGCACTCCAGGCCATGTCGCAGGCAGCGACCGGCCGGCAGATGGACGCCGACAAATCGCTCGCGGATCTCGAGTCACGATCGAAGCTCTTGCCCGGGCCGCGGGGAGAACGCGTCGTTCACTGGGCACGCGGCGAGATCGCGCGCGCGCGCGGCGATCGACGCACCGCGGCCGAGGAGTTGACGAGGGCCCACAGTGCGCTGCCTGTCCGCGGACCCGCTCTGGGGCCGCCTTCTCTCCATCCAACGCTATGGTTTGCCGCGGCGACGGCTAATCTCGAGGCTGGCCGCGAAGACGAGGCCGTCAGGCTCTTCGAGCGCCTGCAGGCTTCGTACGAGCGGGTCTTCGACCTCGAGGCGTACGCCCGCAGTTTCTACCTGCTCGGACAGATCTACGAGCGGAGAAAAGACGACGCGAAGGCGCGTGAGCAGTATTCGCGGTTCCTCGATCTTTGGCGGGATGGCGATCTCGAACGGAGTTGGGTGGCAGACGCACAGAAGAAGATCGCGAAGTAGGTGTCGGCGTCGCCGGGGCTGAAGCCCCGGCCTACAGACGTTGAAGTGCGTTCAGTGCAGCCGAAACTCTAGGATCAGCGTGACGATGACGTCCACCGGCTGACCGCGGCGGATGCCGGGCTTGAAGACCCACTGTTTCGCGGCCTCGATGGCGGCACGGTCGAGTCCGTGCCTCGCATCGAGCGACTTGACGACGCGCACGGCGCCCACGCTGCCGTCGGCGCGCACCACAGCCTCGAGCATCACGACACCCGTGATCTTGGTGACCATGGCCTCGCTCGTGTAGCGCGGGTCCACGCGCTTCACGAGCACCGGCGCCGTGACGTCGCCGCCGGCGGGTGACGCGCCGTCGAATCCGTGTTCCTCGCCAGGTCCGACACCCCGCCCACGCCCGGATCCGGCGGCCGGGCCGCGGCCGTCGCCGCCGGGAGCGGCCAGCGCCGTCACAGACAAGCCAGCCGCGCTCAGGATTCTGCCGGCATCCGTTTCGACTTGAACGTCGAGGACCGGGGTCGGCTCGGGCGGTGGTGAGGTCACCACCGGCGTCAGGGGCGCGCGGGCCGATGGCTGGTGAGGTGGGATTTCGAGGGCCTGCCGCAGCGGCGCGGGTGTGGGGTTCCCGCCCCCGCCTCCTCCCGACCCCGGTGTCGAGATGAAGACGAATTTCGTCGGAAACGGCGGCGTGTCGTCCGGCGCACGGGCCGATTCGGTCGTCAGCATCACGATCGCGACGACCGCGAGGCTGACGTGGAGGATCGCAGAGACCCCGAACGCTCCTCCGAGCCGTCGGTTGAGCGGGCGGTTCATATCGCGATTAGACGCTCCGCCGTGGCTGGCGGGCGGACCAAGACCTCGGGTTTCGTTTTCGCTCAGATCCTCCAAAAACGAAACCCGAGGTCTAAAACCGCATGCACACGATTGGGATCTGTAGCGTTTTCGACGGAATCCTTCAGACGTGGGTGGGGCATATGGCTTGCGTTGAGATGAGGTTTGGCCGCGGGGCCAGTTCTGTTATTTCGGCTCCCCCAGTAACGGAGTATGGACCTGATGCTGCGCGTGTCGGAAACGCGGGAAATCCGCGACTACGCTTTCGAAACGAAATTCCTCATCGATCCGGCGCTCGGTCAGCGCATCCGCGAGTGGATGCGCGCGAAACTCTCGCCCGACCCCTACGGCAGCGGCTCCCACGGCGACGAGTACCGAATCACCAGCCTCTACCTCGAGACGCGGAATTACGACGTCTTCCGGAGGCAGGGATCGTACAGGCGATCGAAGTACCGCATCCGCCGATACGGCTCCAGCGACGTGGCCTATCTCGAGCGCAAGATGCGCACCTCGACGTTGCTCTCGAAGCGCCGCACGCCGATCGCGCTCGAAGATCTCGAGAACCTGACCTCCGACGCGTTCACGGCGCCGTGGGCCGGATCGTGGTTTCAGCAGCGCGTGGCCGTGCGAGGGTTGCAGCCGATCTGTCAGGTGACGTATCAGCGCGTTGCGCGCACGGGCGTGGACGCACACGGACCGTTCCGCGTGACGCTGGACGATCAGATCTCCGTGTTGCCCGCCGAGGAGCTTCAGTTCGTCTCCGGCGCGGGGACGCCGATTCTGCAACGCGGTTTCATTCTCGAGCTCAAATATCGGATGGCGCCGGCTGTGGCGCTCAAAGAGCTCGTCGAGGAGTTCGCACTGAGCCCCAAGCGCGTGTCGAAGTACCGCTTGGGCATGCTCGCGCTCGTCGATCGGCTGGGGGGCGGTCTATCCGACCTCCGCGAGATGCACACGATCGAATTGCGCTACGCGTAACGAATCGCACTCCTGTATCCTTGCGGCGTGAGGCGTGCTGTCCTGGCGGCGGTTGCCGTGGCGTTATCAGCTTGCTCGGGTGCAAACGCCCCAACGGATCCACCGCCACCGCCGACAGGAAACGTTGCGATTCTCGCGGGCGCCGGCGACATCGCCGATTGCGTCTCAGCAGGCGCCGAGGCTACGGCGCGCCTGCTCGATCACATTTCCGGCACCGTGTTCACGGCCGGCGACAACGCCTATCCAAGCGGCAGCCCGGCACAATTTCGAGATTGTTACGATCCGAGCTGGGGACGCCACAAAACTCGGACGCGCCCCACACCCGGCAACCACGACTACCAGGACGCCGGCGCGGCCGGCTACTACGACTACTTCGGCGACAGCGCCGGTCCGCGCGGGCTCGGCTACTACACCTACACGGTCGGCAGCTGGCGCATCTACGCGATCAACAGCGAGCTCAGCGGCGGGGCGATGAGCGTGCAGACGCAGTGGTTGCGCGGCGAGGTGACACAGAACCCCGGCTGCTCGGCCGCCATCTGGCACAAGCCGTTGTTCACGTCGGGACCCAACGGCGAAAACCGGCACATGCAGGAGATCTGGCGCATCCTGTACAACGCCAAGGTGGACGTGATCATCAACGGCCACGACCACCTCTACGAGCGGTTCGCGAAGCAGGATCCGGACGGCCGGCCGGACGAGGCGAACGGCATCCGGCAGTTCACGGTCGGCACGGGCGGTGTACCGCTGGTACTCGTTCGAAGCGATCCGGCCCAACAGCGACGTCCGCGCCAGCGTATGGGGCGTGCTCGTCCTCTTCCTCAGCCCGACCGGATACGAGTGGAACTTCATGCCCGCTGGAATTCCGGGCGTAAACTTCCGCGATACGGGCAACGCAACCTGTCACTGATCCCGGCGGGTCGCGCCGCCGACAAACGAGGCCGGACGCCGTGGCGCTTGCCATTCGCCCCGTCAGCCGCTCAAACCAGGCGAGGCGCACGATCCTCGCCCAACCGGAGACGTCGTGACCAGTCCGCTCCCCCTGTGCGCCGTAACGCGTTCGACCGTGCTCGCGCTGACAATGGTCGGCCTCGCCCTGACGGCCGATGCCCAGACGCTCCTGCCGTCGCAGGCCGTCGCACTGGCCCGGTCGGCGACGGCCGTGCCCGCCGCGCAGTCGGCGTCCCCACAGACAAAGACCGGGTTTCGCTGGGAAGACCATCCCACGCTCGTCCTCGGCGAGAACACGCGGATCGCGTTCCGCGCGCGGTTCGGCTTCGTCGATCGCACATCCGACGCGCCGCTCCCGGATGACGAAGACCGGACGCTCGATTTGGCGCGCAAGCGCATCGGCGTCGAGGGCGTCATCGCCGGCCTCTTCGGGTTCCAGGTCGAGCGGGAGCTGGAGGAGGACGACCCCTGGCGCGACGTCTACGTGAACTACCAGCAGTTCGACGCCGTGCAGGCCATGGGCGGCAAGTTCAAGCTGCCGTTCAGCCTCGAAGAGAACACGAGCTCGACGAATCTCGACTTCGCGTATCGATCCCTGGCGGCGACCTACCTGGCGCCCGGCCGCGATATCGGTGTGATGGTGCACGGCCGCGTCGTCAACCGGATCATCCGATACGAGGTCGGCATTTTCGAGCACGACGGGCAGAACGCGCGGGCACGCAATCCGGAGCGGGTCGCGGGTGATCAGACGATTGCCTTGCGCATCGGCGCTCAGCCCTTTCGCACGTCCAAGACCGTGCTCGAGGATCTGCTTGTGGGTTTCGCCGTCACGAAGGGCGATCTGAATGGGCTCCTCGAAGGCTTGCCCGGCCTCCGCGCCCGGACGCCACTCGGTCTCGAGTTCTTCGATCACGACGTGTGGATCAAAGGCCGCCGCGAGCGGCGCGGCTACGAGGTCCGCTGGCGGCCGGGCCCGGCGTCGGTCAAGGCCGAATACATTCGTGTGACCGACGAGCGCCTCGGGCAGAGCGTGGAAGACACGGATCTTTCGCCATTTCTCGCGAAGGGCTGGTACGTCAGCGGGACGGTCGCCCTGACCGGCGAGAAAAAGGCCGATGGGCTCGACGCGCCCAAACGGCCGATCGGCCGCGGCGGGATCGGCGCGGTCGAAGTGGGCGTGCGTCTCGAGGAACTGACATTCGGGAGCGAGGCCACTGGCGAGGAGCCGTCGACGAGTCCGCGCGCCGACGTGATCCCGAGCAACACCGACCGCGTGATGACATTCGGCGTGAACTGGTATCCGATCCGCTGGGTCAAGCTGCAGTTCAACGTGATCCGCGACAAGATCAGCGACCCCATTCAGGGCCCGTTGCCGACGCAGCCGACTTTCTGGAGCCGGGTGCTGCGCATCCAGTTGAGCCTGTGAGGAGCGCGATGATTCTTCGACGACCGGTCCTCCTTGTCTTCGTCGCCGCCATCATCGGCGCGCCGGTGTCCATCTGGCCGGACGGCCGCACGGTCTCCGCGCGGGAACGTTCCACGGCCGCGACCGCCGCGACGCCGGTCCAGCAGGCGGTGGCCGAAGACGTGTTCGACGACACGCGGCTGCACGACGTGCGGCTGTTCATCAACTCGAAGGACCTGGCCATCCTGCGTGCCCGGTATCGCGAGAACGTCAACACGCCTGCCGACATCCAGATCGACGGCACGCGCGTACGCAACGTCGCCGTCCGGTCGCGCGGCGGCGGCAGCCGCAATCCGACCAAGATGGGGCTCCGCATCGACTTCAACTTCTACACGGCGAACCGGCGGTTCCGCGGCCTCGAAGCGCTCGTCCTCGACAATTTGTGGCAGGACCCTGCCCTCATTCGCGAAGCGCTCACCATGAAGATCTTCCGCCGCATGGGCGAGGCCGCGCCGCGGGAGTCGTTCTGCCGGCTGTTCCTCAACAACCAATACCAGGGCCTCTACGCCCTCGTCGAGGAAATCGACGGCGACTTCGTCGAGCGCGAAACGGGAGAACCCGGCGCACACGTCTTCGAGTACCACTGGAACTACTACTTTTTCGGCGACGATCTCGGTCCGGACCTCGCGCCGTACAAACCGCTCTTCGAGCCGCGAACCCACGAAACCGAATCGGACGAAGAGTTGTACGGACCGATTCGCGATCTGTTCCACAACGTGAATGAGCCGGATGATGCGGTGTGGCTCGACGTGATCGGCCAACGGCTCGACCTCGCGCAGTTCATGAGGATGCTCGGCATCGAAGCGTTCGTCGGCGAAAACGACGGCTTGCTCGGCTATGCGGGCATGAACAACTTCTATCTCTTTCGGTCTCCGGGAACGGCGAGGCACCGCGTCCTGCCCTGGGATCGCGACCTGTCGTTCACGTTCGACACCTCGTCGGCCCAGCGCGGGCTCGAGGAGCACGTCCTGTTCCGCCGGGCGTACAACAACCTCGAGCTGCGCAACGTGTACTTCGACGCGATCCTGGCCGCGGCGCAGATCGCCACCGAGGAGAACTGGCTCGAGGTGGAAATCGATCGGCTGGCCGCACAGATCGATGCCGCCGCCCGCGAGGACACGCGGAAGCAGTACACCAACGAGGATTTCGACGCGGGGCTCGTCTACCTGCGTCAGATCGCGCGCGTCCGGCCGCAATTCCTGATTGACGAGATCGGCCGCCTCCGCTGAAGCTACGGCGGGCCAAGCGCCTGCCTCGCGGCGCTCGCAAAGGTCGGGCTCCGGAACATACGACGCCGATTTGCCACACGCTGTACCTGCGCCTCCGCGCGACCTTCTGGCGGCGCCTGCAATTTCCGGTATAACCTGACGCGGCGCATGCCCGTCCATCTCGGCATTTTTCTGATCACGTTTTCCGGCCTCGTCTTCGAGGTCGGCCTCACCCGCATCTACTCGGCGACGATCTGGTACCACTTCACGTTCGTCATCGTGTCGGTGGCTCTGCTCGGCTGGGGCCTTGGCGGGTTCGTCCTGCATCTCCTCAAACGGCGCGTCTCATCGTCAATCGACCGGGCCGCCGGGTTCACGCTGGCGTACGCGATTTCGATTCCGCTGTGTCTCGCGCTGATCGTGCGGTTCCCGTTCACGCCGGAACGCTTCACGATGTACTTCATCGCGCCGCTCGTGCCGTTTCTCCTGGCCGGCATGGCGCTCGCCATGGTGTTCGACCTGCGGCGCGAAACCGCCGGGTCGCTCTACTTCGCCGACCTCGCCGGCGCCTCGCTCGGCGCGGCCGTCGTCACGCTGCTCCTGCAGTCGCTCGGCGGCGAAGCCGCGCTGCTCGTGGCGGCGGTGGCGCCGTTCATCGCGGCGGCGTGCCTGACGCGCCGGGCGGCGCCGCGGCTGGTGGCCATGTCGGGCGCCGTGATCCTGACGGTGCTGGCCGTGTCGAACGAGGCCACCGGTCTGTTCCGGATCACGCCCGGGTCGTGGAAGGCGATGCACCGGCAGATGGCGGAACTGCCCAACGCACGCGTCGCGCACACCGGCTGGAACGCCTATTCGCGCATCGACGCGGTCGAAGGGTTTCCGTCGCCGAACCTCGCGCGGCTGTACATCGACGCGGACGCGTGGACGAGCGCGCACCAGTGGGATGGCCGGCTCGAGAGCGTCGCGAACCTGCGGGACAGCTATCGCGCGTTGCCGTTCAAGCTGACACCAGGGGGCGAGACGCTCATCATCGGGCCGGGCGGCGGCGCCGACGTCCTCGCCGCGCTGGCCTCCGGCAGCCGGCACGTCACAGCCGTCGAGCTGAACCCGCTCATGATCCGCTTCGTGCGCGAATACGGCCCGCGCGCGGGCAACCTGTACAACAGGCCCGACGTCGAGGTCGTGCTAAGCGAGGGCCGGAACTTCATCAGCCGGAGCGATCGCCGCTTCGACGTGATCTTCCTGGGCTTCGTGGACACCTGGGCGTCGGTGAACTCCGGCGGCCTGTCGCTCTCCGAGAACTACCTCTACACGACCGAAGCGTTCCGCGCCTACTACGAGCACCTGACCGACGATGGCGTGCTCGTGGTTCTGCGGTGGCCGACGGACACGCCGAGGCTCGTGTCGAATGCGATCGCGCTGCTCGGCATCGAGGAAGCGGCCAGGCGGATCGTCGCGCTCACGGAACGCCGCGAGGGCGATCGCGACAACGAATCGCAGATGCTCTTCATGCTCCGCAAGCGTCCGTTCACGGAAGCGGAGACGGGCACGATCATCAACGACTGGACGCAGGCGCGCCCGATGCTGGTGCCGGGCCGCCATGCCGATCCGCCGTACGCGGATCTGTTCGCCGGCCGGAAGACGATGGCGCAGTACATCGAGGAGGCGCCGCGCCGCGTCGGGCCGGTGTTCGACGACAGCCCGTTCTACTTCGCGGTCGAACGGCCATGGGGCATGGCCACACGGATTGCCCGGGCGCTGCTCACGGTCGTCGTGCCCGTTCTCGTGCTGCTCGGCCTGTTCGTGCTGCTGGGGAAACCGCGCGGCCAGCCTGTCGGCCCCTACGCGGCGTCGGTCGGGTACTTCGCGTGTCTTGGGCTCGGGTTCATCACGGTGGAGCTCGTGCTGCTGCAGAATCTCACGCTGCTGCTCGGCCATCCGATCTTCACGCTCTCGATCCTGCTGTTCGCCCTGCTGCTCGCGGGCGGGTTCGGCAGTGCGATGAGCCGGTACGTGCCCGGACGCCGCGCGTGCCTCGCGGTCGCCGCGCTGGGCGTGATCTGGGCCCTGGCGCTTCCGCGGGTGGTGCCGATGCTTCTGCCCCTTCCGCTGGCGGCGCGCGTCGGGATTGCCATCATGATCATTCTGCCAATCGGCCTGGCGATGGGTATTCCGTTCCCACGAGGCCTCCGGAAAGCGGGCCAGGGGTCGCTTCCTGCCCCGCCGTTTTACTGGGGCCTGAACGGCGTGATGTCGGTTGTGGGCTCGGTTGGCACCGTCGCCATCGCGCTGATGATCGGTTTCCAGGCCGCGATGCTTGCGGGCAGCGGTTGTTACGCCCTCGCCGCGTCGCTGGCGTGGGTGATCGACGAGTAGCCGCAAGCCGCCCGGATCGGGCTTTGCAAGGCGAGTCCCGCCATGGACGACGCCGAATTCGACGAGATCGTCAGCCGGGCCTCGGATCCGAACCTCATTCCCGGCATCTACAACTACTGCGACCGCCGCTGCGAGCGGTGCCGATTTACCGCGCGCTGCCTTCAGTTCAGCGAAAACCGGCACGAGGAGGCCATTGGCCGGACCGCCACCCTGTCGGTTGGCCAGACGGTGGCTCGTTCGCTCGAGCGCAGCCTCGACATACTCCGCATCATCGGCCGGCGGATCGGTTTGGATCTGACGGGCGACCAGGAGACTGGCGGGTCGTCGCCCGAGCGCGCTGTCCTCAAAGACGATGACGTGGAGGAAGGCGACGCGGCCGCCGATCCGCTGGTGGTTCGCGCGCGCGACTACGCAACTACCACGTGGCCCCTCCTGAGAGCGCTGCGGCCGGTGCTCGACGTGCGGGGCGAAGCCGTGCTTCTCGAGGCCCTGGACACGCTCGAGTGGTCCTCGACGAGCATCTCCGCCAAGATCTTCCGGGCGATCTGGACCACTGCGGAGGAGCGGCCGGAGGGCGACGAAGTGCAGAATGACGCGAACGGGTCAGTGAAGGTCGCCAGGCTGATGATTGACGAGGCCAGACGCGCCTGGCGCACGCTCATGGAGCCCGGCCAGGCCACGGCCGATGGGGTGCCCGCCCGGCTGGTGATGCTGCTCGATGAGCTCGACGCCGGCCTGGAGGCCCGTTTCCCGAGGGCAATGGACTTTGTCCGGCCGGGCTTCGACACCGGGCAGACGGCCGCTTGAGACGAGAGGACGTTCAGAATTACGACATTGGTGAAACGGCAACGCTACGGGTTCAGGCGTGCTTTGGGTTATCTTGTCCCCGAATGGCGGGACACCCGGTTTTCGACAGGCGAGAGACCCGCAGTTTTGCCCGAGAAATCAAGTTCCTCATCACGGCCGAGTTGGGCCTCCAGATTCAGGAGTGGGCCCGGTCGAACCTCGAACGCGACCCCAGCGGCTGCGGCGACTGCGGTGATCAGTACGCGACCACGAGCCTCTATTACGAGACGCCGGGCTTCGACGTCTTTCACCAGAAGGAGTCGTACGGCCGGGCCAAGTACCGCATCCGGCGCTACGGGCTAGACAACTACATCTTTCTGGAACGCAAGTTCCGCACGGACCGGCTGCTTGCCAAGCGCCGCACGTCCGTTCCGCTCGAAGGTCTTCAGCGGCTCGGCGAGCCCGACGCGGATCCCGCTTGGGAGGGCTACTGGTTTCATCGCCGCATCCTGACGCGGGGCCTGAAGCCGCTGGTGCAGGTGTCCTACGACCGCACCGCGCGGCTCGGGTCGGCACCCGCGGGTCCGATCCGGCTCACCATCGACACGAACCTTCGCGTGCTGCCGTTGCCCGATCGCGCATTTCTGCCGGGCGTCGGGCTCCCGCTCATCGGTGGGCAGTGCATCCTGGAGCTGAAGTACGTGCAGGACATCCCTGTCGTTTTCAAGCAGCTCGTCGAACGTTACGCGATCAGTCCCGGTCGCGTTTCCAAGTATCGTCTCGGCCTCGGGGCACTCGACTACTCCCCGGCGCTTCGGCCTGACGCGTCGCATGCCTGATTTGTTCCTACAGGTTCCGCTCGACGTGCCCGTGCCGCTTCTGACGGGTCTGACGAGGCTGGTGTCCGCAGCGATCCTTGGAGCCGCGGTCGCCGGCGTGTATCGGCTGACGCGGCCCGGCAGCGACGTGACGCAGGCGTTTCTGCGCACGCTGGTCCTGCTGGCGATCATGATCGCGATGGTGACGCAGGTCGTCGGCAACAACACCGCACGGGCATTCAGTCTGGTGGGCGCGTTGTCGATCGTGCGGTTCCGTACGGTTGTGCGGGACATCGAGGACACGGCCTTCGTCATTTTCGCCGTGGCTATCGGGATGGCCGCTGGCGCCAGTCAGCCAGAGCTGGCGCTTATCGGTCTGGCGGTGGTGCTCGTGACGGCGATCCTGATGCGCGGCCGGAAGGCGCGCACGCCCGATGCGCTCGCCTGGTTCCGGCTCAGCGTGCGCGTCGGCCTCGGACACGACGCCGAGACGCTGATCGGCCCCACGCTCGACAAATTCGTGAGCGACCGCCGCGTGCTGTCGATGGCGACCGCGCGGCAGGGCATGTCGATCGACATCACCTACGAAACGCGCCTGAGAAAAGACAGCGGCCCGGACGAGCTCGTCAAGGCCCTCAATCGGATTGAGGGGATTCAAAGCGTCGAGCTGCAGCGAAGACCTGACGTCGAAGTATAGGAGCGGGCCTGAAAAAGCTCTCTGGTACGCCCACGACAAGGTAATTCGAGCTTCGAACTCTCGAAATCGCTTACCGGTTTTGGAGCCTCGATCCCCCGATCCAAACAGACTCGATCGTTCTCGTCTGTTTGATGTCCGCGAGCGGATCGCCGGTGAGGACGACGAAGTCCGCGCGCTGGCCGGGCCTCAGGAATCCGATGTCGGTGAGCTTCGAGCACTGCGCGGCCGTGCCCGTGGCCATGGCGAGAATCGCGGCCGGGCGGAGGCCGGCTTTCGCGAGCAGCTCGAGCTCCAGGTGCTCGAAGTAGCCCTGGAAGCGTGCGGGCGGACCGGTGTCCGTGCCGGACGCGATGGACACGCCCGCGTCGGCCAGCCGCTTCACGTTCGCGCTGGCGACCTCGAGCGCCACCTTGTAGCGCTGCGCGCTCTTGCTCTCCTTCATCTGCGCCTGACGTTTGGGATCGCGAAGCGCGTCGAGCACGGCGGGGTCCGCGCCCTTCAGAAAGAACGGATCCTTGAAGAAGTCGGGCTCGGTCTCGTAGACGAACGTCGACACTTCGCGCGTGAGCGTCGGGCAGACGCACACGTTGCGCTCCTTCAGGAGCCCGATGAGCTCGGCGTCGACCGGCAGGTCGCGCACGCTGTGCGCGATGAGGTCGGCGCCGGCGCGCACCAGCGCCTTGGCATCCTCGAGATAGAAGATGTGCGCCGCGACGCGCAGGTTGTGCGTGTTCGCCTGCTCGATGACGGCGCGCGCGACCTCGAGCGGCATCTTGGTCGTCGCGCCGAGGTTGTCGTCAACCCGGATCTTGATGAGGTCCGGCTTCATCGCGGCAACGCGATCGACTTCCTTCCGCGCGGCGTCCGGCGTCGCGGCCGTGATCACGGGTCCGGCCACGAAAATCCGCGCGCGGTCGAGACCGGGCTGATCCTGGCGATCGCGAAGCGCGAAGCCCGCGGGCCCGTCGCCGCCCAGGCTCATGACCGTCGTGACGCCGTAGCTCGCGTAGCTCCGGAGCTGTGCGACGAGATTGGCTTCCGTGTAGAACTGCGCGCCGCTCTGCAGGCCCTGCGTATCGGCGACGTGCCCGTGCGCGTTGACGAGGCCGGGGATCACGGTACGTCCCGACAGATCGATCGACTCGGCGCCGGCCGGCACCGCCGCTGACGCCCCCGCCGCGACGATGCGGCCGTCGCGGACGACGAGGACGCCTTTTTCGGCGATGACTTTGCCGTCGCCATCGATGATTCTTGCGTTGCGGAAGACCGTGTCGCGGCCGGCGCCGCTCTGACGATCGGGAGTGTGGGCCAGAGTGGCGACGCCCACGGCGAGCGCCGCGACCATGACACCAAGGCGTACGCTCTTGATGTGCTTCATGAACCTTTACTGAACCAGATACGTTGCCTGCATGCCCGCGCGGAGGTGCGTGGAGACGTGGCAGTGGAAGAACCACTTGCCGGGATTGTCCGGCATCATGTCCGCGACGAACATGCCCATTGGCAGGAGCGTCCCCACATCGGTCCGCATGTGGTTCGACGTGACGACGTTGCCGTGCCAGTGCGGCGCGTGGATCTCGAAATTGGTCGACGACATGATGTACCACCGCGTGCGCGCGCCGACCTTCGTGGAGAGACCGGGCGTGTGGCCGTACGTAAAGCCGTTGATGGTCTCACGAAAGTACATGCCGAAATCCGGCACGGCGGCGATGTCTCCGAACGGACTCCTGGCGATTTTCACCGCTGTCGGATTGGTCGCGTAGGTCTTGATGTTCTCTTCCAGATACCAGCTCTGGTTCTCGTCCACCTCGATGAAGCCCGCCACGAGCTCGCGGTCCACATCCATCGGCGACCCGTCGGGCCGAAGCTGGACGCCGCGCCTGGTGATGATCATGGGCCCGATCAGACCGGTCGCGACGTCGCGGATCTCGTCCACGTGCGAGTGATACATCCAGAACGCGGAGCTGCCTTCGTGTTCGGTGGGGCCGGCGCGCTCGGGCACGGGCCATGTGTAGAGGTGCGTCCCTCCGGTCGGCACGCCGTCATCCGCCTTGTCGCCGCCGCTCGTGCCGTCGTTGTAGTGCGCGCCCTCGGAGTCCTTCTTGTACGACACGCCGTGCGGATGGAGGCTGGCGGGGAATCGGGCGTTGTTCCGGAAGACGACGCGGATCGTGTCGCCGACCTGCGCGCGGATCAGCGGACCGAGAAACCCGAGGTGTTCCCATTCGACGGGCCGCGTCTTCCGTGTCTTGAAGGTGTCGTCGGTGTATTCGACGTACAGCGCCTTCTTCGCTTTCCGTCCGATGACCGTCGGCCCGGCCTCCATGAATGACTTCTCGACGTCCTGGAAGGGACGGCCTTCCATCTGGTTCGAGCCGGTCGGCGCGTAGTCCCACTCAGAGTCTTCAGCGGCGATGTAATAGGTTCGCGTCGTGCCGTTGGCCGATGAGGAGGCCGAAGCGGTTTCAGGGTTGCTCCTCGCGCAGGCGGAGCTGAAAAAGGCCAGCGAGAGGACTGCGACACACGCGAGAGCTCGTAGCAGACGGTTCATGGGCGCTCCGGGGATCGAGGGCTGACCGAAGTGGATTCGCGAGTGGTTCCGGGGTTCCGGGTCGGGGTTCCCGCCTCCGGTCTTCGAGCTACGGCGAGGCTCGCGAACTCCGGAACGACAGTGTCCTACTTCGGCTGCGGGACAATCCGAATGTACGGCCGCGGCGATTTCCAGCCTTGCGGGTATGTCTTCTTCGCGTCGTCATCTGACACAGATCCGGCGATGATCACATCGTCGCCCTGCTTCCAGTTCACGGGCGTGGCGACCTTGTGTTTCGCCGTGAGTTGCAGCGAGTCGAGCACCCGCAGCACCTCGTCGAAGTTGCGCCCGGTGGTCATGGGATACGCGATCATCAGCTTGACCTTCTTATCCGGCCCGATCACGAGCACGTTGCGCACCGTCTGGTTGTCGGCCGGCGTGCGGCCCTCGCACGTGCCGACGGTGTCGGCCGGCAGCATGCCGTACAGCTTCGAGATCGAGAGGTCGGTGTCGCCGATCATCGGGTAGTTCGGCGCCTGACCCTGCGTCTCCTTGATGTCGTTCGACCACTTCTTGTGGTTCTCCACCGAGTCCACGCTGAGACCGATGATCTTGGTGTTGCGTTTCTCGAATTCCGGCTTCAACTTCGCCATGTAGCCGAGCTCGGTCGTGCACACCGGCGTGAAGTCTTTCGGATGCGAGAACAGGACGGCCCACGAGTCGCCAATCCAGTCGTGGAACTTGATGCGGCCCTCGGTGGTTTCGGCTTCGAAGTCTGGTGCGGTTCCTGCGATTTGTAGAGCCATTGCGATTGCCTCCTGCGTCGTGACCTGTTTGGCGGGATGGACCGTCGCCAAAACCATAAAAGCTATCACGAGGGCGTAGCCCTCCACACTACGGGTCCAGCGGCCAAAAGTTGACGTCCAGTATGCGCAGGCGTTCGAGATGCGTGACCAGGCGTGCCCAGAAATCGTCGAGTTTTCGACGAAAAATGGCCAGCGCAACCTGCTAAAGCACAGGTCCGTCGAACACCTGGATGCGGATGGGCTCGGGTGGCGCCACGGCATCTTCGATCATCACGCGTACTCGACGAACCCTCGACAGAGAGCTGGGCAGGTCGATACGGGCATAGCCGATCGTGCTGCCCGTTGCACAGACCCGCCAGGTCAGATCGTCTTCCGATGCATGGACTGAGTAGGCGGCGACGCTTTGACCGAGCTCGATCGGCTCTTCGAGCCGGACCTTCGTCGGTGTCACGGGCCGCCGAAGTACCACTTCCGCCCTCGCCGTCCGGTCGCTGGTCCGCCACCAGGTGACGGGCTGACCTGCGGCGAGATCGTTTGCGAAAAGCGTGTCCAGGCGCCCGGCGAACTCGGCGAGCCGGGCAACATCGGTCCGGTGGAGCAAGCCGTCGCGCGTGGGCGGCACGTTGAGCAGCAGCTTCGCGTTGCGGCCCACTGACCGGTAATAAAGGTCAACGAGGGCGTCCACGCTCAGCACGCGTGCGTCTTCGGCCGGATGGTAAAACCAGCCAGGCCTGATCGAGGTGTCGGCTTCGGCCGGCCGCCACACCGTGCCCGCCGGGTCACCATGCTGGAGCGACGCAATCACCCGCCGCCCCGAAATACCTGGATATGGAACCGCGGACGGATCGACCATGGACCAGTTCGGCTCTCCCGCCGATCCGTGTTCGTTGCCGCACCATCGCACGTCGGGACCCGCATCGGAAAACATCACGGCGTTCGGTTGCAGTTTCCGCACGAGTGCCCAGACCCTCGGCCAGTCGTACTCCTGCTTCTTGCCGTTCGGCCCTTCGCCGTTCGCACCGTCGAACCAGACCTCCGCGAGTGGACCGTAGTTGGTCAGCAACTCGGTGAGCTGCTCGCAGTAGAGATCGTTGTAGCGCGGCGAGTCGCCGTACGCCGGGTTGTTGCGATCCCACGGCGAGAGATAGAGGCCCGGACGAAGCCGCTCGGCGCGGCACGCATCGACGAATTCGCGGACGACGTCGCCGGCGCCGGTGCGCCAGGGACTACGCGCGACCGTGTGCGACGTCGTGCGGCTCGGCCAGAGGCAGAATCCGTCATGGTGTTTGGCGGTGAGCACCATCGCGCGGAATCCGCCGGCACGCGCCGCGCTCGCCCATTGCCGCGCGTCGAGCCGGGCGGGCGCGAAGATCGCCGGATCCTCGCGGCCGTCACCCCACTCCCGATCCGTGAATGTGTTGACGCCGAAATGGATGAAGAGGGCGAGCTCGTCGCGCTGCCAGGCGAGCTGGGCAGCGGTGGGCCGGGGACGCGAACGGCTCGCGTCAGGACGCTGCGAACGGTGAGCCCAACCGGCCGACAGCGCGGCCGCGCCGGCACGAAGAAAATCCCGTCGGTCCATGGGGACGGGTGTCGATTGTGGAAAACTCCGGGGGCTTTGCCAAGAAGAATTCGACCACCGTGTCCCCGGAGTTTTCCACAGTCGAGACCCGTCCCCTTACCAGACTCACGTTCAGCGTGAGCGTGTAATCGCGGCGGATCAGAATCTCCTCGACGTACTTCGCGTAGCCTTCCTTCTGGATCTCGATTCGGTGCCGCCCTTCGGGCAGGCGAATCGCCGTCCGTTCCTCGCCCGCGGGCACCGCCCACTTCTCGCCGTCCACGATCAACTCCGCGGCGCCGGGCAGCACGCGCAGCGCGAGCGTGCCGAACCTGGCGGGCGGGGTCTCGGGCCTGCGTTCGTGCTCCCGTTCCGGTTCGTAACGGCGAGCTGTCGGCGGGCCCTGCCGATCCGCGGGAGGCGTCGACGGCTGTGGCCGGGGGGCCTCGGTTTCTCCCGGCGCGAGCGGCTCCAGGGTCCCGCGCATCTTTTCGGTTGACCCCGGATGGAAGTAACGATGCTCACGGATCGTTCGATACCCGGCGAGGTGAATCGTAATCTCGTGGGCGCCGGGACTGAGATGCAGCCGCTGGAAGATCCCGTCGAAGTCATCGACGGTGCCCGCGGCGTAGCCATCCACGAACACCTCGGCTTCACGCGGAGACATCTCGATGCGAAGCGATGACGTCAGGCCATCGTAACCGTAGGGTCCGTAGGGACCATAGGGTCCGTAGCGGGCATAGGGTCCGTAGGGGGCATACGGTCCGTAGGGGGCATACGGTCCGTACGGCCCCCACGGGCCGTACGGCCGCCAATACCAGGGGTTATAGAAAAAGAAACCGGGGTATCCGAAGCCGCCGCCGACGTACACGACCGGTCGCATTACAGGGCCGTGGACGTGACCTCGCCACTGGGCGCTGGCCGGACTGGACCACGCCGTCAGCACGAACGCGGTCGCGGCGACAAGAACAGGCATCCACGACTTTGAGCGATTCACGTGAGAACCCTCCGCAGGTGTAGCTGTGAGACGCACTGGCAATGCCTGTGCCAGACCGAACTCTACGCCGATGCTGACGCCGGCGTGATCCCAGCGTGAGCCCATGTGGCCGCGCGGTGACACCGCGGATGCGAGGGGACAGGATCCAGCGTGCCCTCCACCAGACGCTGAAGCAACCGCTCAGAATCGCGGCGACATACCGAGCAGCGTCATCTCGTGCCGCAGTGTTTCCATCAGACCGTCCCGCAGCGGCCGCACGCGCCACCCAAGCTCATTGCGCGCTCGAGCGTTGTTGCCGATGTAGGTCACGCCCGCCACGATTCGAAGCCCTTCGGAAGTGTACGCCGGCGGGAGCGTCACCAGGTTTTCCACCATCGCCATCGTCGCGGACATCACTTTCAAGGGACCGGGACCGACACGCCATCGCGGTGCGGGAATGCCGGTGATCGACTGCGCGATCTCCAGCCCATCGACGAGCGTGTGCACCGGACCGCAGATGAAGTAATTCCGTCCAGGCTGGCCCTTTTCCATCGCCAGCATGTGCCCGCGAGCGACGTCCTGGACGTGCGCCCACGCGAACGCGGTCTGTTTCGGAACCACCGGCAATTTGCGTTGCAGGTAATCGAGAAGGAGCGTCCGCAGTCCGCTCGTATCGCCGGCGCCGTAGATCAATCCTGGCTGGACGATGACAACCGGCAGGCCGCGCGCGATGAAATCCTCCGCCACGCGGTGCGCATCGGCCTTGGTCTGGTCATAAACCGAGATGTGATGTCCCGTGAACCGGTACGATTCGTCGACAACGCGGCCGCGCGTGTCGGAGTTCACCGCAAGCGTGCTGGTGTAGACGATCCGCGGGATGCCAAGCTCCGAGGCCAGCTCGAGGACGTGACGCGTGCCGTCGACGTTGATCAGGGCCGCATCGCTTTTGTCTCGCGTCCCGATCTTGTACCAGCCCGCGACGTGATAGACACCATCCACGCCGGACATCGGCTGGCGCATCGATTCTTGTTCTGTCACGTCGCCGCGATAAATCTCGACTCCGATGGCGGCGAGATCGCGAGCTTTGTCGGGTGATCGCACGACGGCGCGCACCTGATGACGCGCGGCAACCAGCTCGCGCGCGAGCTCGCCTCCGACGAATCCGGTCGCTCCGGTGAGCAGGAACGTCATGACGCCGTCCTGCTCAACATACAAGAAACGTAATCAAGGTCGATTTGTGTGATCGCCAGCCGGCTTGACGCCAATCATCTTGTCAGATGACACCGGTTATAACGGTCACCCTCCAGATCGTGCGTGGCGCGTCCTTTGCGTTTGGTCCCACGTTTTACCCAAAAGGTGCGAGCAACCACAGGGCCACTGTCTCGTTCTCCTCTCTCGCTGCCGTGGCACTGGCGGCTCGAAGCACGTGTCTTGCTCGGCGTCCCGATTGTCGCGGGCCTCGCACTGGGCGCCGTTCTCGCCTCGACGATCGGCGTCGTCAACAACTACTCGCTCGATCGCGCGCGAGAGGACCTCGCCGCGGCGCACGGCGCGTTCGATCGACTCGTGGAGGCGCGCACCGAGAGCGCAAGCCGGCAGCTGCGCCTCATCAGCGAGCTTCCGGCCTTCCGGTCGCTTGGCGCGATTCCCGCGGATGGATCGGCCGGGCCGCCAGTCAATCTCACCGAGACTTTCTGCCGGAAGATCGCCGCTCACTTCTGCGTCGTGACCGATCCGCGCGGCCGCTGGCTCGGGCAGACCGGCGCTCCGCGCGACCGGGCCTCCCGCTCCGCCATATCCAGCGTGATTGATCACGCGCGAAGCGGCCGGTCGTCGAAGGGCATCGTCGCGCTTGCCGACGGACCGGCAATCGTGGTCACCGAGCCATCGCGATCCGGCCAGGACGTGACCGCAACGGTGACGGCGGGCTATCGCCTCGACGACGCGCTGGCCGACGAGGTGGCGAAGGTCACGCGCGGCGACGTCGCCTTCGTCTGTCCCGACGACGTCGTGTGCGGTTCGAACATGCCCGTGGCGGGTCGCGCGGCGTTGACCGCGCTCTTCGAGAACAACGCGGCTGTCGTCGACCAGGCTGACGCCCCTCCGAGGCACTGGAGGCTCGCCGGCACGCCGTTCGTCGCCGACGTGCACCGGCTGGCCGCGGACCAGCCCGGCGGTACGGTGTCGGCCGACAAATCGGCCGGACAGCGGGCATCGCGGAGCGGCGTGGCGCCGGTCCGGCTCGTGCTGCTCAAGAATTGGTCGGCGGCCGAGCGCGCGGTGAGCCAGATCCGGACGGCGCTCGCGTGGGTCGGTGTCTGGGTCGTCGGCGTGGCGATCGGCGGCACGATCCTGCTCAGCCGGCGGCTCACGCGGCCGCTTCGCGACCTCGCGAGTGCGGCTCACGAAATCGCCGGCGGCAATTGGGGCCGCCGCGTCCCTGTCGACGGCCCGGCCGAAGCGCGCACGATGGCCGAAGCGTTCAACCACATGACCGTGACGCTCAGCCACTGGCACGAGGAAGCGACCAGCCAGGCTGCCCGGCTGCGGGAGTCGAACGAACGGTTCCGATCGGTGACCGACTCAGCGCACGACGCGATTATTTCGGTCAACAGCCGCGGGGAAATCGTGTTCTGGAACCTCCGAGCGCAGGCCGTCTTCGGCTACGACGAGGGCGAGGCCGCGGGCATGCCGTTCACGCGGCTGATTTCCCAGAGCGACCGCACGCGCCACGCGGATCAAATCGCGCACCTCTGGACGAGTGAGAGCCCGTGGATGGGGCGCACGGTCGAGCTCCGCATGGTGAGCCGCGACGAACGAGAGGTTCCTGTCGAGCTCTCGCTGTCGAGATGGACGGCCGCGAGCCATGACTTCTACACGGTGTTCGTCCACGACATCACCGAACGGAAAGAGACGGCCGAGGCGCTCCGGCAGCGCGAAGACGAGCTGCGTCATGCGCAGAAGATGGAGGCGGTCGGCCGGCTGGCCGGCGGCATCGCGCATGACTTCAACAACCTGCTCACCGGGATCCTCGGTTACGCGGACTTGATCCTCGAGAGCCTGCCGTCCGGCTCGCGCGTCCGCAACGACGTCGAGGGCATCCGGAAGGCCGGCCGCAGCGCGGCGGCGTTGACGCGCGAGCTGCTGGCGTTCAGCCGCAAGCAGGTGGTTCAGCCGGTCGTGCTCGATTTGAACGTCGTCGTCCGCGAGACCGAGGGGCTTCTGCGGCGCCTGATCGGCGCGGACACGATGCTGGTGCTCCAGCTCGGCGAACACGTCAAATCCGTGAAAGCGGACCGCAGCCAGATCGAACAGGTGCTGCTCAACCTCGCCACCAACGCGCGCGACGCGATGCCGGACGGCGGGACGCTCACCATCCGGACGGACAACGCCACCGCCGACGAGGCGACCTGGCGCCGCGAGGTGCCGCTCACGGGTCCGCACGTCATCCTCGCGGTGAGCGACACGGGACACGGCATGACCAGCGAGGTGCGGTCGCACATCTTCGAGCCGTTCTACACGACGAAGGAGCAAGGCAAGGGCACGGGTCTCGGCCTCGCCACCGTGTACGGGATCGTCACGCAGGCGGGAGGTAACATCATCGTGGACAGCGAACCCGGCCAGGGCTCGACGCTCATCGTGTGCCTGCCGGCGGTGGAAGCGGAGGTCTCGCGCACGGATGGCGCGTCGGAAGCCGGCGATCGCGCGCTCCACGGATCGGAGACGATCCTCCTCGTGGAAGACAACCCATCCGTCCGCGATCTCGCGCGCGAAACGCTGACTCGCTATGGCTACCGTGTCCTCGAAGCCGCCAACGGCCTTCAGGCGCTCCGGATCGCGTCCGCCAATCTCCACGACCTCTCGCTGGTCGTCACGGACGTCGTCATGCCGGTCATGGGCGGCCGCGAGCTGGCCTCCCGGCTGAAGACGATGCGGCGCGGACTCAAGGTGTTGTTCACGTCCGGCTATACCAACAGCACGGTCAAGCAGGACATTCCGCCAGCGCTCTTCCTGCAGAAACCATTCACTCCGGCGACGCTCGGCAGGCGCGTGCGCGAAATGCTCGACGCCGCCAAGCCTCTCAATGCGCCTCAGCTTCAAGAGGCTCACCCTCGAGGAACCCGCAGATGACCCGCGACCCCAGAAACGGCAAGCCCGGCGGCACCATCCTCGTGGTCGACGATCTGGAGACGAACCTCGAGCTGCTCGAACGCATCCTCACGGCGCAGGGGTACGACGTCCGAACCGCCCGTGACGGCGAAGAAGCGCTCGACCTCGTGGCCCAGCAGCCGCCGGACGTCGTGCTCACCGATATCCGCATGCCGCGCCGCGACGGCTTCGGTCTGTGTCGAGAGCTGAAGTCGACGGCCTCCACACGGCTGATTCCGGTCGTGCTCATGACGGGCGCGTCCGAAGCGGACGATCGCATTCAGGCGATCGAAGCCGGAGCGACGGACCTGCTGAGCAAGCCGATCGATCTGCCCGAGCTCAAGGCGCGCGTCCGGTCACTCGTGCAGCTGAAGCAGTTCACCGACGAGCTCGACTCGGCGGAAGTCGTGCTGAAAACGCTGGCGCTCATGATCGAAGCCCGCGACGCGTACACCCAGGGCCATTGCGAACGCCTCGCGCGCTACGCGACCGGGCTTGGCGAACGCATCGGGTTGCCGGAGTCAGACCTCGTCGCGCTCCAGAAGGGAGGCTATTTCCACGACATCGGAAAGATTGCGATTCCGGATTCGATCCTCCTCAAGCCCGGCCCGCTCACACCCGAGGAATTCGAGCGCATGAAGGAACATCCGGTCATCGGTGAAAAGCTCTGTGGTGATTTGCGCGCGCTGCACGACGTGCGCCCCATCGTCCGGCACCACCACGAGCATCTCGACGGCAGCGGGTATCCGGATCACCTGGTGGGAGATGACGTACCGCGGCTCGCGCAGATTATCGGCATCGTCGACGTCTACGACGCGATCACGACCGACCGGCCCTACCGGGCGGCCCTGAGCCAGGCGGCCGCGTTCACGGCCCTGCGCGACGAAGTCGGCCGCGGATGGAGAGACGGCGAGCTGGTCGAAGCCTTCATCGCGACGCAGGCTTGATGGCTCAAAACTCTCGAAAGGTGAGATTGATTCTCCCTTCGAACCCGAGCCCGACCGGCGCGGAACCCGCGAGGATCCTCGCGACGCCGTGATAGTTCAGCCTGGCCGGTCCGCCAAAAACGAATGCGTCGCCTGACGTGAGCAGAATCGTCTCGACGGGATCCCGCCGGCGCAAACCTCCAAACAGGAACTTGCCGGTGTCGCCGAGCGAGATGGAGACGACCGGGGCGCCACGCGAGAGAGAAGCGTCGCTCTCGTCCTTGTCCTTGTGCAGACCCATGCGGCTGCCGGTTCGATACCAGTTGACGATGCAGATGTCGGGACGCATGGTGAAGCCAGCGGTGCCGGCAACGTCTCGCGCCAGGTCCTCGAAGTCAGCCGGCAGAGCCGGTACAGGCTGCCCGTCCACGTCCGACCGGATGCCCTCGTAGCTGTAGGTGTGCGCGTTCCAGTGGCGGCCCAGGCACAGCATGCGGACGCTCATCGGATACTTGCCGCGTACAATCGGCGTGTAGAACCCAGCCGCGGCTTGACCAAGCTCCAGACACCGCCCAGCCAGATGAATCTGCTGCTCGAGAGACAAGTATTCTTCGAAGTAGAACGCTCCCGGCGCTCGGGCGACCTGCGGCCTGGAGAGGTGGACCATTCAATGATTGTAGTGAGGTCCGTAGCCGCGGAACTCGCGGGCTGAAGCGGGCTCACGTCGGATGAGGTGACCAGCCGTTCTGGATGGCGCGCATACGCCAGCGGTCCGCGAGCTTCCACGCGCGATCGGTGGTCCAGCACGCTTCCGCGCGGATCTGGTTTCCGTCACGATTGAGGCGCACTTCCCACTGTTTCACCGGATGGTCGAACACCGCGCACGTCAGCGTCTGGCCGTCCTTGGCAAGTGTCCAGAGCTTACCGGATCGCAGCTGGTCCGGCCGATCGTTTTCCACGCGCGTGATTGTACCGGAAGGTCTTCCGCTATTGGGCGAACGTCGGTGGCGGCGGAACATACGCCCGCCGCCACCGTGCATGCCCTCCGCAGGGAGCTACGTCAGGCAAACAACCTGTTGCGATCGGTTGACGATCGCGTGCGTCGCCGTCGGAGCGCCAGGCCGGCGAGACCCGTTATGAGCAAACCGATGCTCGCCGGCTCCGGCGTGGCCACCGCCGGCGACGTTGCATACGTTCCGTATTCGACGACGAAGTTGGTCGAGACGAAGCCGAGCCAGTCGTTCCACAGCCCGATGCCGCCGTAATTGGCGACAGCCTGATCCTCCTGCAGGATCCCCAAGCCTCCGGTGTTTGGTTCGCCGGGCTTCCAGTTGGTGTACGTCAGCAGGCTTCCGGTTTCGGGTCCGGCGTTCCAGCGCCACGTCCCTTCGACCGCGCCGTCTCCCGCCGCGATCCAGTACAGTCCCGAGCTGCCAAAATGCTGGTTCAGGAACTCCTGTTCCTGCGCCGACGTGATCGTGACGAGATAGCCCGCGAGCGGGGACTGTCCGCCGGAACCATCCGGATCGAACGATAGTTGTCCCGCGCGCGCGAGCGCCGACGACCACGTCCGGCTCTGGGAGATGAACTCGTAGTAGTGGCCGTTGTCCGACCAGAGGATCGGTGCGGCGAACGCGGAGCTCGCACTCACCATCACGAATAAAACACCAATGACAAAGTTGCGCATCGTCGGCCTCCGCTGCACTTTCGTGCGTCGCACTTCAGTGAGCTTGGTCGAACCGATAGCAACCCGCATGCCCGCAGAGTCATGATTGCATCGCGTAAAACTTCGGCGCGATTCTCACGTCTCGTCGTGATCGTCCGCCGAAGTCTGGCTGCGCCGCGACTTCAGTGCCAGAGTCAGGCGACATGCTCGACCGATCCGTCGCAACGCCGACTCGCAAGCGGCTTCTAGAACTGTCATTCGCGAAAACCGAGGGTCAGCACCGACGCTCGGTCTTTACGGAATTGTCAGCCGGCGCCGGCGCTCCACTACAATGTCGAAGACTCTCAATTCCCCGGGGGCACTTCATGGGTTTGATGGATTTCATCAAAGGCGAGCTGATCGACATCATCGAGTGGACCGACGACTCGCGCGACACGCTGTCGTACCGGTTCCCCGACGAGGACAAGGCGGTCAAGAACGGCGCCCAGCTCATCGTCCGCGAGTCGCAGACGGTGCAATTCGTCTACCTCGGCGAATTCGGCGACACGTTCGGTCCCGGCAAGCACACGCTGACGACCGACAACATCCCTGTCCTCACCAAACTGAAGTCGTGGAAATACGGCTTCAACTCGCCGTTCAAGGCCGACGTGTACTACGTGATGACGCGGCTCTTCACGGGCAACAAGTGGGGCACGTCGAATCCGATCATGCTGCGCGACAACGACTTCGGAGTCGTGCGGGCCCGCGCGTTCGGCACGTACGACTTCAAGATCACCGACGTCAAAATCTTCCTTCGGGAAGTCGCCGGATCGGACCACAACTTCAGGCTCGACGAGTTCGCCGACACGATGCGCTCGCGAATCGTCAGCATCTTCACCGACGCGCTGGCGACGGCCAAAGTGCCGGTGCTCGACGTCGCCGCGCGGTACACCGAGCTCGGCGAGGCGCTGCTGCCGCTGATCAACCCCGCGGTGTCGTCGAAGTACGGCCTCGAGCTCTCGAGCTTCATCGTCGAGAACGTCAGCGTGCCGCCGGAGGTCGAGCAGGCGATCGACAAGCGATCGAGCATGGCCGCCATCGGCAACCTGAACGACTTCGTGAAGTACCAGATGGGCAAGGGATTCGAACAGGGAGGCGGCGCGGGCGCGGCCGGGACCGCCGCCGAGCTCGCCGTGGGCTTCGGGCTCGCCCAGCAGATGATGCAGCAGGGCTTCGCGGGCGGCGCTGCGACGCCGACCGTCGCGCCCACCCAATCGGCGATCGCGGACCTCATGAGCCCCGCCGATGCCGCGAAAGCGCTCGGCGTGGCCGAAGCCGACGTCGTGGCCATTCTCGAATCGGGCGATCTCAAGGCCAAGAAGATCGGCAGCGTGTGGCGCATCCGGCGCGCGGCGATCGACGAATACCTCGCCCAGTAGCGCGCTCCGGCGCGTGGCGCGCATGACCGAAATCTCGGCCCTCGACAAGCACGCGTGTCCGGCCTGCGGCGCGCAGGCGGAATGGAACCCCGGCAAACAGAAGCTCGTGTGCCCCTACTGCGGCACCGAGTCGCCCTACGTCATCGACCGCGACACCGGAAAGGCGGTCGAAAACGATCTCGTCAAGACGCTCCGCGAGCTGCCCGAAGAACAACGCGGCTGGGACACGGACCGTCGCAGCGTTCAATGCCAGAGCTGCAAGGCCGTGATGGTCTTCGACCCGTCGCGGGTCGGCCAGAACTGCGAATTCTGCGGCTCGCCGGCGCTCGTCGCCTACAGCGAGATCAAGGCGCCCATCCGGCCGGAATGCCTGCTGCCTTTCAAGATCCCGGCAGGGCGCGTCCGCGACGACATGCGGCGGTGGCTGAAGAGCCACTGGCTCGCGCCGAACACGCTCGCGCGCGCCTCGCTCATCGACACGGTGCACAGCCTGTACATCCCGTACTGGACGTTCGACGCCAATGTCCGCTGTCCGTGGGAAGCGGAGGCCGGACATTACTACTACGTCAGCGTGCCGCACCGCGACTCCCAGGGCCGCACCGTCATGCGGCAGGAACGCCGCGTGCGCTGGGAGCCGGCCGCGGGCGAAATCACACACACGTTCGATGACGAGCTCGTGCCCGGGACGCATGGCATCGACCTCGGCCTGCTCCGGCGAGTCGAACCATTCCCCACGCCGGATCTCGTCCCGTACGACACCGCCTTCCTCTCGGGCCACGTCGTCGAGCACTACCAGGTGGTGCTCTTCGACGCGGCCGGCGCCTCGAGGCAGCAGATGCACCAGCGGCTGGAGGAGCTCTGCGCCGCCGAGGTGCCCGGCGATACCTACCGCAATCTCGTCATCCATCCGGTGTATTCGAACCAGACGTTCAAGCACGTGCTCGTGCCGGTCTGGCTCCTCGCGTACGACTATGGCCAAAAGAAGTATCAGGTCGTGGCCAACGGCTACACCGGTGTGATTGCCGGCGAGTACCCGTACAGCGCCTGGAAGATTTTTTTCCTCGTCGTGTCGATCGTCGTCGTGCTCTTCGTTCTGATGTATGTGGCGGGCTGATCTCGGCGCCCGACCGTTGCACTTTCTGCAATCTGCAGCTCGGGCGAGTACGCAGTTTTTCCAATCCGTCGTCCAGAATGCGCCCGATTCTGTCAGCGCCACGCGGCCTGCTCCTTGCACGCCAGCCCATTCATGAGACAAGACGGGGGAGCTCGGCCAGCCCGGCTGCCAAGACCGCCGGGATTCATCGATGGCGTCTACAACTATTGTGACCGCTGGTGCGAGCGGTGCCGGTTTCAGTCGCGGTGCCGGCTATACCGGGACATGCGGCGGATGGAGCGCGTAGCGGAGGGTCGGCTCGACGTCGTCGATCTCGAGGCGCTGCATTCGGACGAAGAGCTGGAGCTCGAGGAGACCTCGCCGGTGTCGGCGCGTGAGCGGGCAGAGTTCCTGGCGGATCTGTCGAACGCCAACACCGAGCCGTCGTCCCCCGCGGAACTCGCCCGGATCACGGCGGCTATCGATCGCCGCCACCGCGCACAGGACGCTCATCCGTTGTCCCGCCAGTCCATGGAGTACGCCGAAACGAGCCGGCGCCTCATCGGCGTGCTCGATCCCATGCTTCGAGCCGCTGGCGATCCGCTCGCGCTCGGGAGCCTCGAGACTATCGACCGCTTCGCGTTGTTCATCCACGTCAAGACCCGGCGTGCGGTCGCCGCCCTGCTGCCATCCTCCGAGGAACTCGAAGATGACGACGAGTTCCGGCAGTCGGATGCGAACGGTTGCGCGAAGCTGGTGCGCCTGGTCGTGGCCGAGTCACGGGACGCGTGGCGGCTGCTGACCCTGTTGCCCACGGTCGCGGCCGACGGTGTGCCGGCGGCGATGATGGCCAGGCTCGACGATCTCGATCAGAAGCTCGCGCGTGCGTTCCCGGACGCGATGACCTTCGTGCGCCCCGGCTTCGACGAGGAGGAGCGATAAGCCCGATCGTGAGGGAGGGCGGGAGATTGATATCGATATGGATATGGATGCGCGCGCGCGTCCGGTTGACGATTGGCGGCAAACGCCAGGATCCGATCCGGGCCGTATAATCGGTCCCTCCCCTTTCACCCGGAGGTTCCATGTTTGTCGCGCGCGGCGGTGCCCTGATGCTCGCGCTGATGGTCGCGACGGCGTCGACCGTCCAGCAGGCTCCGCACCAGCATCAGCCGGGTGAAAAGCTCGGCACCGTCCATTTCGAGACGTCGTGTTCGGCGGCCGCTCAGAATCAGTTCGACCGCGCCCTGGCGTTCCTCCATTCGTTCGAATTCGGCCCGGCGATCCAGGGCTTCACGGCCGTCGGAAAGACCGATCCAGGCTGCGGCATCGCATATTGGGGCGTTGCGGTGGCGCGATGGATCAACCCGTTTGCCGCCACGATTCGAGAGCCGGCGCAGCTGCAGCTGGGTCTCGACGCACTGAAGCAGGCGCAAATCGCAGGGGCCCGGACCGAACGGGAGCGCGCCTACCTCGCGGCGGTCTCGAAGCTGTACGCGGAGGCCGGCACGCTCGACCAGCGGGCGCGGGTCGTGGCATACGAAAAGGCGATGGCCGGGGTGGCGGCCACGTATCCGGCTGACGACGAAGCCGCGATTTTCTGGGCGTTGTCGCTGGCCGCGTCGGCGCTGCCGACCGACAAGACCTACGCGAATCAGCTCAAGGCCGGCGAAATCCTCGAGAAGCTGCATACGCGGCTGCCGAACCACCCCGGCATCTCGCACTACATCATCCATAGCTACGACGTCCCCGCCCTGGCCGGTCACGCCCTCGACGCGGCGCGGCGCTACGCGACGATCGCGCCATCGGCGCCGCACGCCCTGCACATGCCGTCGCACACGTTCACGCGCGTCGGCGCCTGGCAGGACTCGATCGACACGAACATCGCGTCGGCAGAGGCCGCGAAGCGGACCGGCGGCGCCGCCGAAGAGCTGCACGCGATGGATTACATGGCCTACGCCTATCTCCAGACCGGCCAGGACAAGGCCGCGCGGGCGATCCTCGGCCGGCTGCCCGAGGTCGCTTCCCGCTTCGACGTGAATGCCGTCGTCGGCGCGGCGCCCGGATCGGCCGGCGTCTTTGCCCTGGCCGCGATGCCGGCGCGCTGGGCGCTCGAGCATCGCGACTGGAAGGCCGCCATCGCGCTCCAGCCGCAATCCACCCAGTTCCCGTACACCGAGGCGATGACGCACTTCGCGCGTGCGCTCGGCGCCGCGCGGACGGGCGCGCTCCCGGACGCGCGCGCCTCCATAGTGGCACTCGAGAAGATCCGCGACGGTCTCGTGGCTGACCGGGAAACCTACTGGGCCGAGCAGGTGGGCATTCAACGTGAAGCGGCGGCCGCGTACCTGGCGCTCGCCGAAGGCAGACGGGACGAGGCGCTCGCGACGATGCGCGCCGCCGTGACGCGCGAGGATGCGACGGAGAAGAACGCGGTCACGCCGGGACCGCTTGCGCCGGCGCGCGAACTGCTTGCCGAGATGCTGCTCGAGTTGAAGCAGCCGGCCGCGGCGCTCGAGGAATTCCGCGCGACCCTGAAGAAGGAGCCGAACCGGTTCCGCGCGATGTACGGCGCGGCCAGGGCGGCGTCGCTCGCCGGGGATGCGCCGACGGCACGGACGTACTATCAGCAGCTCGTGAAGCTCTGCGAGAAGGCGGACGTCCCTGGGCGGCCGGAACTCGTCGAAGCGAAGAAGGCCGCCCGCGAGTGACGCCGGAGACGAGCCCGGGTCGGTACAAAGAAAAGGCCGCATCAACATTCAGTGCTGATGCGGCCCTCTGGGAATAATCCCGACAGTGACCTACTCTCCCACACAGTACCCATGCAGTGACTTTTCTTGATCGCGCGGGGCCGGGCCTGCGCTGAAAGCTCCGGCCACGCTCGCCGAAGCTCGGCTCCGCCGAGCGAACGCGCCCACCCCCGCGCCCAGGCCGCAGGCGCCGGCGGCCCACCGCCTCACTGTCAGGAGCGGGTCCTCGTCACCGTGTGTGGCTGTGCCCGTACAAAAAAAGGGCCGCATCAGCGATGCGGCCCTCTGAGAATAATCCCGGCAGTGACCTACTCTCCCACACAGTTACCCATGCAGTACCATCGGCGGTAGCAGGCTTAACTTCCGTGTTCGGAATGGGAACGGGTGTGACCCTGCTCCTATGACCACCGGGAAACTTAACGGCGCCTTCGGCGCCGAACTTCGAACTCTGAACGAGCGCTTTTCAAAATTAAGTGTGGCGGCGGAACATACGCCCGCCGGCACCCTGCGAGCCCGTCGCGTTGTGACACGCGCCAAACCCGCAAACTGTCGAAGACCTCGGGTGTCGTTTGACCTCGGGAGTCATTTCTTGATGCGTTCTTCCGCAGAAATGACTCCCGAGGTCTTAGACCACGACACCCGAGGTCATGAATACCCTGCAAACGGTAGTAATTCCTACCACGCGCACGCAACGTTCGTGTGACGGGCCCCCATCGCGATTGATGGGTCCCGGGGCAGTCAGCCCCGGGGAAAAGAATCAATGGTCAAGCCTCACGGCGGATTAGTATCGGTAAGCTTCACACCTCGCGGCGTGTCCACATCCGACCTATCGACCTGGTCATCTTCCAGGTGCCTTCAGGGATCTTGCGATCCAGGGAGATCTCATCTTGTGGAGGGTTTCACGCTTAGATGCTTTCAGCGTTTCTCCCTTCCGCACATAGCTACCGAGCGCTGCCGTTGGCACGACAACTCGTACACCAGAGGTGCGTCCAACCCGGTCCTCTCGTACTAAGGTCAGCCCCACTCAAATCTCCTGCGCCCATGGCAGATAGAGACCGAACTGTCTCGCGACGTTCTAAACCCAGCTCACGTACCGCTTTAACCGGCGAACAGCCGGACCCTTGGAACCTGCTACAGCTCCAGGATGCGATGAGCCGACATCGAGGTGCCAAACCTGAGCGTCGATGTGAACTCTTGGCTCAGATCAGCCTGTTATCCCCGGCGTACCTTTTATCCGTTGAGCGATGGCCCTTCCACGCGGAACCACCGGATCACTAAAGCCTGGTTTCCCACCTGCTCGACTTGTGAGTCTCGCAGTCAAGCTCGCTTGTGCTTTTGCACTCTCCGGCTGATTTCCAAACAGCCTGAGCGAACCTTCGCGCGCCTCCGTTACCGTTTAGGAGGCGACCGCCCCAGTCAAACTACCCACCTAGCAGTGTCCCGGTCCTGGATGACAGGACTCGGTTAGAACGCCGCAGCAGTCAGGGTGGTATCTCACCGTTGACTCCCCCAAGCCCGAGAGCCTGGGTTCAAAGTCTCCCACCTATCCTGCGCAGACGGCGGCAGCATTCACTACTAAGATGCAGTAAAGGTGCACGGGGTCTTTTCGTCTAGCCACGGGCAACCGGCGTCTTCACCGGTACCACAAATTCGCAGTGCCCCTCGTTGAGACAGCGCCCAAATCGTTACGCCATTCGTGCAGGTCGGAACTTACCCGACAAGGAATTTCGCTACCTTAGGACCGTTATAGTTACGGCCGCCGTTTACCGGGGCTTGAGCTCGAAGCTTC
>CAWAEG010000001.1:0-1287500 GCA_963780895.1 uncultured Acidobacteriota bacterium | reverse complement strand
ACGCCCCTCCGTCAACCCCGGAAAGGCCGCCTGATCCGCCTCGAAATGAGATGGCCGGCGGCCCCCCCGGAGTTTCACGGGGTCAGTCGACGCCAGGAATCGCCTTTTTGCTCGCCGGCGTCCGATACTTCTCGAACCACGCCATCAGATACAGCTGCTGCAGCAGCTGGTGCGACGGCCGCCGCCAGCCGTGGTACTCCTCGGGCATACGGACCATGAGCGTGTCGGCCTTCCGGAGCATCTTGAGGGCGCGGTAGAACTCCTCGGACTGCGAAATCGGCGTCCGCAGATCCGCCTCCCCGGTCATCAGCATCGTCGGCGTCGTGACGTTGGCGACGTAATGAAGCGGCGAGCGGACCGCGTACTCCATCGGATCTTCCCAGGGGTACTTCTGGAATTGCCGGTACCAACCGGTGCCGTCCGTCGTGCCGACGAACGAGTGCCAATCGATGACCGGGCGCATCGACACGGCCGCGCGGAAGCGGGTCGTGTGCCCGACGATCCACGCGGTCAGCACGCCACCGCCCGACCCGCCGCACACGAACAGGTTCTCCGGATCGATCCAGCCCTTGGCGATGGCGGCGTCCACGCCGGCCATCAGATCGTCGTAGTCCTTGCCCGGATAGCTGTGCTGAATGCCGTTGACGAAGTCCTGACCGTAGCCGGTCGATCCGCGCGGGTTCGTCCAGAGCACGGCGTACCCGTTGGCCGCGAAGTTCTGGTAGCTCCAGCTCCAGCCGATGTTGTACATGCTCCACGGACCGCCGTGAATCCAGAGCACCATCGGGTACTTCTTCGCCGGATCGAAGTTGGCCGGCTTCATCAGCCAGCCTTGTGCCTTGAGGCCATCGGGCGCCGTAAACCACAGTTCTTCGGCGCCGGCAATCGTCGTGCCGGTCAGCACGTCGGCGTTGACATCAACCAGCACGCGCATGTCGGCCGGCTTCGCCATGGAGAAGGCCACGAGCTGTCCAGGCTCCTTGACGTTCGATCGAATCCCCACCGCCCGGCCGTTCTTGGCGATCGAGACGCTCGAGAGCACGTGCTCGCCGACGGTCATCGGCTTCGGCTTGAGCCCTTGATCGGCCGGCGCGAACCACGTGTTCTCCTCGCCCTCGGCCTGCATCGAGTAGTACACCCCGGAGCCGTCCGGCGCCCAGGCGACGTTCCCCGGCGAGCTCGGCAGATTGCCAACCCACATCCGCTTTCGCGCGCCGGTCGAATCCATCATGTAGAGCTGGCTCAGATGATTCGTGTAGTTCTTCTGGTCGTAACCGGTGTAGGCGATCCAGTGGCCGTCGGGTGACAGCTCGGGACCGGTGTCCGGTCCATTCCGATCGGTCAGCGCCGTCGCGTCCCCGGTCGCCACGTTGACGGCGTAGATCTCGGAGTCGCCGAGCAAGTACTCGGCGTTTGGCTTGCGAATGCCGGACACGAAGATCGTCTTGCCGTCGTTCGACCACGCGGGCGCGGAGTGGTTGAAGTTGCCGTTGGTCACCTGCCGCGGCGTCCCGCCCACCGTCGCGTCGACGACGTAGACGTGCGTGTGGCCCTTCGTCGTCGGACCGGAGCCGTCAGACGCCCAGGACGGCCGGTCGATCACGACGGCCCCGCGCGCCAGCTGTGATCCGCGGGGCACGGGCGGAAGCCGCACGGACAGGATCGGCGTCTCGTCCGGAATCAGGCTCGTGAACGCGATCTGCTTGCCGTCGGGCGACCAGGTGATCGCAGACGGCGCGCGCTCGAGGCGCGTGAGCTGATACGTCTCGCGTGTGTCCACCCACATCGCGTGGAGTTGGGACGATCCCGAGCGGTTCGACAGAAACGCGATCCGCTTGCCGTCGGGTGACCACACCGGCGATGAGTCGTTCCACGCGCCGTCGGTCAGCTGGCGAAGCCGGTCGCCGTTGATATCGATGACCCACAGATTCGACTGGTTCTGGTCCCGCGTGAGATCGACGTGCCCGCGCGAGAACAGCACGGTGCTGCCGTCGGGCGAGATGGTCGGACTCGAGATGGACTCCATCTGGAAATACGTCGCTTTGTCGAGGTACTTCGGCTGCTGGGCTACAGGGATCGCCACAGCAGCGGTGAGCACGAGAGCGAGCGAGGCGAACGTCACTCGGCGTCGCATGGGCATCCTCCTAGGAATGTCGATGTGCGGCAGAGTGTATCTCAGCTCAATGGCGCAGGATCACCTTCACGGCCTTCCGGCCGACCTCCAGGATCATCGAGCCACGGGATGCGTCAATCCGCGTCTTGATGTCCGTGACCTTCTCCCGATCGACCTTCACGCCGCCCTGCTGAATCTTGCGCGTGGCCTCGCTCGTCGAGGCGGCCAGTCCCGCCTCGGCGACGAGCTTGGCGAGGCTGATGGCGCTCTGGACCGTGACGGCGATCTCGGGCAATGAATCGGCGGCCAGTTCGCCGCGCGAGAACTTCGCTTCGAAGGCCTCCGCGGCCTGCCCGGCCTCGTCGGCCGAATGGAAGTCCGAGACGATGCGTTTCGCGAGGTCGATCTTGGCGTGCTTCGGATGCCGCACGCCTTCGGCGACCTTCGCGCGCATCGACTCCACGTCGGCGGTCGAAACGTCCGTCAGGAGCACGTAGTACCGCCACATCAGCTCGTCGCTGATCGACATGAGCTTGCCGAACATCTCGCCGGCCGGCTCGGTGACGCCGACGTAGTTGCCGAGACTCTTCGACATCTTCTCGACGCCGTCCAGGCCCTCGAGCAGCGGGGTGGTCATGACCACCTGCGGCTCGAGCTGGTAGCTCGACATGAGGTCGCGGCCGACGTTGAGATTGAACAGCTGATCGGTGCCGCCGAGCTCGACGTCCGCTTCGAGAAACACCGAGTCGTACGCCTGCGCGAGCGGGTAGAGGAATTCGTGCACCGCGATCGGCTTCCCCGTCTCGTAGCGCTGCTTGAAGTCGCGCCGCTCGAGCATCTTCGCGACGTTGTAGCGCGCGGCCAGCCGGACCATGCCGTCGGCGCCCAGCGCGCCGAGCCACCGCGAATTGAAATCCACGACAGTCTTCGCGCGATCGAGGATTCTGAACACCTGCGTCTTGTACGTCTCGGCGTTGGCCGCGATTTCCTCGGTTGTGAGCGGCGGCCGCGTCTTCGATCGACCCGTCGGATCGCCGATCATCCCGGTGAAGTCACCGATGACGAAGATGACCCGGTGGCCGAGGTCCTGAAAGTGCTTCATCTTTCTCAGGAGCACGGTGTGGCCCAGATGCAGATCCGGCGCCGTGGGGTCGAAGCCGACTTTGACCGTCAACGGCTTTCCGGTTTTCGCCGCGCGTTCGAGCTTGTTCCTGAGCTCGCCGGCGCGGACGACGTCCACGCAGCCTTTGGTGAGGTAGGTCAGTTGCTCGTCGGGCGTCACGCGGGGAACTTTATCGCGTGTCTCTCGATGCTGCGCGCCAACCTTTCGACCGTCGTCTTCGTCCAATAATCCCTACAACGTGATAATAATGAACACCAATGAGCGACTGGCTGGGTGAGTTCGAACAACTGGTGCTGTTTGCGGTCGTGTCGCTCGAGCCGGATGGGTATGGCGCGACGATTCGGCAGCTGATCGAAGACAAGGCCGGCCGGAATGTATCGGCGGGCGCGGTGTACACGACGCTCGAACGGCTCGAGGCGCGCGGGCTCGTCGCCTCCGCCTGGGGCGCCCCGACGGCCGAGCGCGGCGGCAAGCGGAAACGGCACTACCGGCTGCGGCCGGCCGGCCGTGAAGCGCTGACGCGCTCGTGGCAGGCGCTTCGCGCGATGGCACGCGGCGCGGCGCCGAGACTGGAGCAGCCATGAAGCCGCCACGTGTTGCCGAATGGCTCCTGCAACGGCTTCTCGACGCAGAGTCATCGGAAGCCATCTCCGGCGATCTCGCAGAAGAGTTTGCGGGCCGCGCGAAATCACACGGCACCGGCCGAGCGACCTGGTGGTACTGGCGCCAGGTGATCGCGTCGATCGCGACCCGGCGCTCACCGCGCCGTCGGCACTCGGAGATCAACAGAGAACCCAACCGCCCCACTCCGCGCGCGGGGCTCCTGGACGGATTCCGGCAGGACCTTCGCTTCACCTGGCGGACATGCGCCAAGGCGCCGGCCTTCACCGCGGCCGCCGTGCTGACCTTGGCGACCGGCATCGGCGCCGCGACAGCGATCGCGACAGCCGCTCACCGCGCGCTCGTGCAGCCGCTTCCGTTTCCGCATGGCGACCGGCTGGTCCTCGTCGGCCATCCGGATGACGACGACCGGAGTGTCATCGCCAATGTCGGATTCGCCACGGTGGTCGACTGGCGCGCGCGCCTGAAGACGATCGACGAGCTGGCGATCATCCGCGACTGGCAACCCACGCTCATGGGCGATCGCGGCGCCGAGCGGCTGCGCGGCATGCGCGTGAACTGGAACTTTTTCCGGATGCTTGGCGTGCAGCCGGCACTCGGGCGCGACTTCAACATGGACGAGGATCACCCCGATCGCCGGCGGGTCGTCGTGATCTCCGACGCGCTCTGGCGCCGTCGGTTCGGCGCGCGGCCGGACGTCGTCGGCTCGTTCATCGAGTTCGCCGGCGCCAGATTCCAGATCGTCGGCGTCCTGCCGGCGTCGTTCGAGCCGCTCATCTCCGAGCGGTATTACTCACGCGCGGACGTCTGGGCGCCGCTGGGCTACGCGCGGACCGACAGCTCGGCGTGCCGGACCTGCCAGCATCTCAAAGCGATCGGCCGGCTGTCGCCGGGCATGACGGTTGGGCAGGCGAGGAACGAGCTTGCGGTCGTGCACGCGGGACTGAAGCGTGAGCATCCGGCCGATTACACCGATCAACCGCCGCTCATGCGTCCACTGGCTGGCGAACTCACCGGAACGATCCGCCGGCCGCTTCAAGTGCTGATGGGCGGCGTCGCATTCGTGCTGCTCGTGGCGGCCGCCAACGTCGCCGGTCTCATTCTCGCCCGCGCGACGGAACGTGAACGCGAGCTCGCGCTCCGCGCCGCGCTCGGTGCCCGCCGCCGCAGGCTGGTCAGGCAATTGCTCACCGAGTCGCTGGTCATGGCGGCGTTGGCCGCTGGCCTTGGAATGATCCTCGCGCGCGCGGGCCTCGGCTTCCTGGCCACTCGCGCACCGGTCACCGTCCCACGCCTCGACCAGGCGGCCACGGATCCGGCGGTTGTCGCGATCGGCATCGTCACTGCTTTCGCCGCGCTGCTGACGTTCGGCCTGCTGCCGGCCTGGACCACATCAGGATCGGATCTCCAGGCCGTCCTTCGCGAAGGGCGGCAGTCGACGGCGCGTCGTACCGTGCGTGCGCGCGAGACCCTGATGGCGATCCAGCTGGCGGTCGCGGTCGTGCTGGTGGCCGCGGCCGGCTTGATGTACCGCACAGTCGATCGACTCCTGCACGTCGATCCCGGCTTCGACGCGCGCGGCGTACTCACCATGGGTGTTTCACTCGTCGGACCGCGATGGGCCGAGGACGCGGCGGTTCGGATGTTTCAGGAGGAGGCGCTCCGGCGTATCGAGGCGCTGCCGGGCGTCAATCGCGCCGCGTTCGCCGGTCAAATCCCTCTCGGCAACAACTACGATCGGTGGGGGTTCAGGATCGAGGGGCGCACGCATGCGAGCGACGCCGACGCACCGTCCGTCGAGCGGTACTCCGTGTCTCCCGGCTATTTCAGCGTCATGAACATCCCGCTCACACGCGGACGGCTGTTCACCGACGCTGACCGGACGGGCGCGCCGCTGGTGCTGCTGGTCGGAGAGACAACGGCGCGCACGCTCTGGCCGGGCGAGGACCCGATCGGCAGCCGCGTTCGCATAGGGGGCCCGACGAATCCCTGGCGCACTGTCGTCGGCGTGGTCGGCGACGTTCGGCACTACGCCCTGAATCAGCCGCCAACCACGCAGTTCTACGCGCCTCAGGCACAGATTACCGACTCGTTCATCGTGCTCGTCGTGCGCGCGTCCGGCGACAGCGCGTCGCTCGTGACGCCGATCCGTCGCGTCGTAGGGGAAATCGCCGGCGAGGTGCCAGTCTACGACGTCGCGACCATGGCAGAGCGGGTCGTGCGGTCGGTTGCCACGCGGCGATTCCTGCTCCTGTTGCTCGGCATGTTCGCCGGCGCGACGCTGGTGATGGCCGCGATCGGGTTGTATGGCGTCACGTCGCAGGCTGTCGCGGGCCGGCGACGCGAGTTCGGCATCCGCGTCGCACTTGGCGCGAGCCGCTCGGATATTTATGTCCTGGTGCTCCGTCGCGGATTCCAGCTCGTCGCCATCGGCGTCGTCGTTGGTTTGATTGCCGTCGCGGCGCTCGGCGGTCTGCTCGGCAGCCAGCTCTATGAAACCACGCCGACCGATCCGATGACGTTGAGCCTGGCCGCGGCGATGCTCGTCGTCGCCGCGCTCGCGGCGCACGTCGTGCCGCTCCGACGTGCCACCGGGATCCAACCGAACCTGACCCTGCGAGGCGAGTGAGATCGCTCACGGCGTCGCAGTCCTGAATGTGACCCGCCGGCCGTCCACGGTCCAGCCGCCGTCCAGAATGCGCTGGATCGCCTGCGGATAGATTTCGTGTTCCAGCTTCAGGATGCGGTCGGCCAGTGAGCCGGCCGTGTCCGCGTCGAGCACCGGCACCGACGCCTGCATGACGATCGGCCCGGCGTCGAGCTCGGGCGTCACGAAGTGCACCGTCACGCCGGCCAGCTTGACGCCGTGTTCGAACGCCTGGCGCTGCGCGTTCATGCCGGCAAAGGCCGGCAGGAGCGCGGGATGGATATTCAAGATGGCGTTGGGGAATGCTGCGCAGAACGCGGGACCGAGCCGGCGCATGAAGCCCGCGAGGCAGACGAGCCTCACGTCGTACGACTGGATCGCTCCGGCGAGCGCGCTGTCGTACTCCTCGCGCGTCGCGTGATCGCCGTGCGGCATCACGCGCGTCTCGAGGCCCTGGTCCCGCGCAAACGCGAGACCGGGCGCGTCGGCGCGGTTCGAGATCACGACCGCGATTCTGGCGCGCAGCCGCCCACCCTCAATCGCCTCGACAATCGCCTTCAGATTGCTGCCTCGGCCGGAGATCAGAACGGCGAGGGGGACGGGACTTTTTTCCACAGAAAGAGGGGGTCAGGTGCCAGACGTCTCGGCGCAACGGCACGCGAGTTGCGAAGCGAGAAGCCCTATGCCCAGACGTCCTCGCAGTTCGCTGCCGGTTTCATTCTTCCACGTCATCAATCGCGGTGTGCGGAAGCTCCCGATTTTCACGCGTCCCGTTGAATATCGGGCCTTTCTGAACGTGCTCGCGGGTGGTTTGGAACGGTACCCTGTTCGCCTTTTGTCGTACTGCGTGCTCTCGAATCACTGGCACCTGGTCATCGACACTGGGACCACCGCTACCCTTTCCAGGTTCGTGAAGTGGGTATCAGCTACCCATGCGATTCGCTGGCATCACCGGCACAAGACGGTCGGACAGGGAGCACTCTATCAGGGACGATTCCGCGCGATCCCGATTGAGCATGGCGCGCAACTCGTCCGCGTCTGCCGTTACGTGGAACGAAATGCACTCAGCGCCACACTCGTTCGCCGATCACAGGATTGGCCGTGGTGCAGTCTCTCGCAACGGCTGCGCCTCGACACCCGTGTGCCCCTTGCGACTGCTCCGTTTCTCGCCTCTGCCGCCTGGACCGACCATGTGAATGCGGACCAGCCCGATCAGGACCCTATCGAGCAGCTGCTGTGGGAACTGGATGACCGACCAAATGGCAGCCGAAGTCGCGAGACCAAAACCAAACCGACGTCTGGCACCGAGCTGTTGAAACCTGTGGAAAAAAGTCCCGTCCCCCTACCGCACTTCGCCGATGACCCAGGCGTGGTCGCCGGAGTCGGCGAGACTGGCGAGGACGGCGTCGGCGTCGGCGTCGGTGCAGACGAGGATCAGGCCGACCCCCATGTTGAAAACGCGGAACATCTCGGCGTCGCCGACGCTGCCGGCGCGCTGGAGCCAGGTAAACAGCGCCGGCGGCGTCCAGCTGGCCCGGTCCAGCGTGAAGCTGCGCCCCTCAGGAAGCGCGCGCGGCAGATTCTCCGTAATGCCCCCGCCGGTGATGTGCGCCATGCCCTTGATCGATCGGGCTACGAGTAGCGGCGCCACCGGTTTCAGATACGACCGGTGCGGCCGCAGCAGCGCCTCCCCGATCGTCTCGCCGAGCTCGAGGACGTAGCTGTGCACGTCCAGCTTCAGCGCCTCGAACGCGATCCGTCGCGCCAGTGAATACCCGTTGGTGTGCAGCCCCGCAGAGGGCAGCGCGATCAAAACGTCGCCAGGAACGATCGTCCGGCCGTCGACGATGTCGCCCTTCCGCACCTGGCCGACGATGAACCCGGCGAGATCGTATTCGCCGTCCCCATAGAAGCCCGGCATCTCGGCAGTTTCCCCGCCAAGGAGCGCACATCCGTTTTCGCTGCACGCGGCCGCGACGCCGGTGACGATCTGCTCGGCGACGTCCGGCGCGAGCCGCCCGGTCGCCAGATAGTCGAGAAAGAACAGCGGACGCGCCCCCTGCACCAGGATGTCGTTGACGCAGTGGTTGACGAGGTCGCGACCGATCGTGTGGTGCACGCCGGCCATGAAGGCGACCTTGAGCTTGGTGCCGACGCCGTCGGCGCTCGCGACGAGCACCGTGTCAGGCGACGCCTGGTCGAGCGCGAAAAGTCCGCCGAACGATCCGACGCCCGAGAGCACGCCGGACGTGTAGGTGCCGCGCGCGAGCAGTTTGATCCGGCGGACGACCTCGTTGCCCGCGTCGATATCCACGCCGGACTGCCGATAGTCGATCTCCGCCACTCAGAACTCCAGCTTCTGAATCAGCGCCTCGGCGACCTGGCGGCGCGGGGAGCCGGCCGGCGCGCTCCAGTACGCCTTCTGAACCTCGACGTAGAACCGCTCTTCCTCGTAATCCTCGGACAACATGTCGAAGGCATCCCGCAGCAGCTCGAGCGCCCCGTCGCGATCCTTCCGCGTCTCGAGCGTCGCGAAGAGCGCCGACGGGTTCCGCAGCACCGCCATGCCGAGCGCCAGCGCGATCGGCGCGCGCGCCGGATCGGCGGCGGGAATGCCGGCATCGAACAACACGCCGAGCGCACTCGGACGGCCGCGCGCGGCCAGGACACCCCACGCGTGAGCCACGCCGCGAAGCACGTCCTGATAACTCTTGTCCGTCACGGCGATCGCGAGCGTCTTCCGGAGAAAATCTTCGTGGCCCTGGCAGTTGATCCCCATGAGGCAGAGCGACGCGGAAATCGTCGGCTGGACGCTGCGCGCCGCGGTTTTCTGGAGCGTCCCGAGGAGCGCGGCATGGGACGTGTCCCCGATCTTCCCGAGCGCCGTGATCGCGTCGTCCTGCAGCGGGCCGTCGAGCTTGGCGACTTCGGCGATCTCGGCGGCCGCGTACTTGCCGTCGTAATCGCCGATGGCTTCGATCAGCGCGCCGCGGAAGAAATCCTCGCCGCGGGCGATGAGCGGCACGAGGACGGCCCGGACGCGCGCGTCGGATCCGTGGGCGGCGAGCGCGCGTGTCAGCGCCGGCCGGACGAACTCCGACCGTTCCTTCGTCAGCCGGTCGAGCAGCACCGGCAACGCCTCGGGATCCGGGTTGTGCTCGAACCAGGCGAACGCGACCGTCCGCAGCCGATCGTTGCGGTCGGTCTGGACTTCCCGCATCACATCGCGGGCGGTTGGCCCGCCGAAGCCGGCGAGCAGGGCCAACGCGCGGAAGCGCGCGTACTCATCCGAGTGGGCGCGCGCAGCCTTGGCGAGCGGCGGCACGGCGACCTCGGCCGACGCACGCCGGACGAGGCGGGCCGCGTTCGTCCGCGTCGCGTAATCGAATGAACCGAGCTTGTCGATCGCGGCCGTGACGTCGGCAGCAGTCGGCTGCGCGGCGGCGGCCGCGGGCGTCTGGACCCCTTCGCCACGGGCAGCCTGGCTTTGACTGGCGCGCAACGCGCCGCCGGCAAGAACAGCGGCAGCCGAGGCCGCGAGAACCAGCGTTCGCAACATCATTCGACGAGCTTCAGCGCCAACTGCAAGTACGCCTGTTCGTTCGACGGCACCGCGACCGGGTAGTGTCCCGTGTAGCACGACGTGCAATATGCCTGCTGGGCCGACCCGACCGAAGCGAGCAACCCCTCGAGGCTCAGATACCCCAGTGAGTCGGCGTCGATGAACCGGCGAATCTCCTCGAGCGACTGATTCGCCGCGATGAGCTCCGCCTTCTGCGGCGTGTCCACGCCGTAGAAGCACGGCGAAATCGTCGGCGGGCAGCTGATGCGCATGTGCACTTCGCTGGCGCCCGCGGCGCGCACCATCCGTACGATCTTCCGGCTCGTGGTGCCGCGCACGATCGAATCGTCGACGAGCACAACCCGCCGACCGTGCAGAATGCTCTTGACCGGATTCAGCTTCACGCGAACGCCGAAGTGGCGGATCGACTGGTGCGGCTCGATGAACGTCCGCCCGACATAGTGATTGCGGATCAGCCCCATCTGCAGCGGCAGACCCGATCGCTCGGCGAATCCGGTGGCCGCGCAGACGCCCGAATCGGGAATCGGCACCACGACCTCGGCCCCGGCCGGCTGCTCGGTGGCCAGCCGGCGGCCCAGCTCCGTCCGGACCTCGTTAACGCTCTTCCCGAACACGTACGAATCGGGCCGGGCGAAGTACACGTGCTCGAAGATGCAGTGCGCCGACGGCGCGGGGGCGAACGGATGGATCGATTTGGTGCCCTCCGGCCCGACGATGAACACCTCGCCCGGCTCGATGTCGCGTACCCACTCGGCGTCGATGAGATCGAGCGCGCAGGTCTCCGAGCAGACGATGTACGCGTCGCCGAGCCTGCCGAGCGTCAGCGGGCGGAACCCGTGCGGATCGCGCACGGCGATCAGGTGATCTTTGGTCAGCAGCACGAGAGAAAACGCACCCTGGGCCTGCGAGACCGATTCGACCAGCGCCTGCACCGGCGAGGCTGCCTGCGATCGCGCGAAGAGGTGCAGCAGCACCTCGGTGTCGCTGGTGGTCTGGAAGATCGACCCTTGCCGGACGAGCGTGTCGCGGAGCTCCCGGGCGTTGACGATGTTGCCGTTGTGGGCGATGGCAATCTCGCCGTGCGCGCAGTCAATCAGAATCGGCTGCGCGTTCTTGATCCCGCTGTCGCCGGCGGTGGAGTACCGGACGTGGCCGATGGCCATCATCCCCTCGAGGCCGGTGATGGTCGCTTCGTTGAACGTGTCGGCCACGTATCCCATGGCCTTGTGGATCTTGAGCCGGCCGCCGTCCGACGACGCGATGCCGACGCTTTCCTGGCCGCGATGCTGCAGCGCGTACAGACCCAGGTAGGTCAGGTTGGCGGACTCGGAATGACCGTAGATCCCGAACACGCCACATTCGTCTTTGTAGGGCACGATTCAGATCTCCCGGACTGACGCGCGATCAGCCGCCGATCGCGCTCAGGCCGCCTGTCCGTCCAACCAGTTTGACAGAACCGCGGTCCACCGCGCCTCGGCTTCCGACAGGCCGAGGTCCACGACCACTTGTTCATCGATGGCGATCCGGATCGCGCGTCCGCCGGTGCGGCCGACGCGGGTCGCCGGCACGTTCGCGCGCGAGGCCGCCGCCACGACCGTCGCCACCTCGGCGGGCGCCACACTCACGACGACCCGCGACGCGGACTCGCCAAACAACGTCGCCGCCACACGGTCCATACCGTCCACGCCCGTCACGCCCGGAATGGTCGTCACCGCGCCAATGCCGCCCGACTCGAAGCAACACTCGGCAAGCGCCACGGCGAAGCCGCCTTCGGCGCAATCATGCGCCGACCGGACGAGCCCGCGGCTGATGAGGTCGACGATCAGCCGCTGCAGCGCGCGCTCACGCGCGAGATCGAGCGCCGGCGGCACGCCGCGAATCACGCCGTGGATCGTCTTCAGGAACTCGCTCCCGCCCAGCTCGCCGGCGCCGTCGCCCAGCAGAACGATCTCGAGCCCTTCTTCGGGAAACACGCGCCCGCGCACGTTCGACGCGTCCTGGAGGAGCCCGACGACCCCGATGACCGGCGTTGGCAGGATCGCGCGCCCGTCGGTCTCGTTGTAGAGGCTGACGTTGCCGCCGGTCACGGGAATCTCGAGCGCCCGGCACGCGTCGCCGAGACCGGCCACGGCCTCGGCGAACTGCCACATGATGTCCGGCCGTTCGGGATTGCCGAAGTTCAGACAGTTGGTCGCGCCGATCGGCGCCGCGCCGGCGCACGCGACATTCCGCGCGGCCTCCGCGAGCGCGAGCCGGGTTCCCTGCCGCGGGTCGAGCAGACAGAACCGGCCGTTGCCGTCGAGCGAGACCGCCAGTGCGCGGTTCGTGCCCTTCACGCGGACCACACCCGGCCCGAGCCCGGCCGCGACGATCGTGTTCGTGCGCACCATGTAGTCGTACTGCTGGAAGATCCATCGCTTGCTGGCGACGGTCGGCGACCCGACGAGCGACAGCAGCGCGTCGTTCGGGCGCGACACCGGCTGGCGAACCTCGTCAGGAAGCCGCCGCAGCTCTTCGAAATTCGCCGGCGGCGCCATCGGACGCCGGTAGACGGGCGCCTCGTCGGTCAGGGCCCGGTTCGGGATCTCCGCGACGATGGTGTCCCGATCCCGCACGCGCAGGATGCCGTCGGCCGTCACCTGGCCGATGCGCACGGCGTGCAGATCCCATTTCTCGAAGATGCTCTCGACCTCGGCTTCGCGGCCGTGCTTGACGATCAGCAGCATCCGCTCCTGCGATTCGGAGAGCAGGATCTCGTACGGCGTCATGCCGGATTCCCGCTGCGGCACGTCCGCGATGTCGATGTCGATGCCGACGCCGCCCCGGCTGCCGGTCTCGCTGGTCGCGCAGGTCAGCCCGGCGGCGCCCATGTCCTGCACGCCGACCACGGCGTCCGTCTTCATGACCTCGAGGCACGCCTCGAGCAGGAGTTTTTCCATGAACGGATCGCCCACCTGGACGGCGGGCCGTTTTTCGGCGGACCGCTCGTCGAACTCCGCCGACGCCATGGTCGCGCCGTGAATGCCGTCGCGTCCGGTCTTGGCGCCGACGTAGTACACGGCGTTGCCGATGCCGCTCGCCCGTCCGCGGACGATCGCGTCGCGCCGGGCAACGCCGAGACAAAACGCGTTCACGAGCGGGTTGCCGGCGTAGGTCTCGTCGAACATCACTTCGCCGCCGACGGTCGGAATCCCGATGCTGTTCCCGTATCCGCCGATGCCGGCGACGACGCCGGACAGAATGCGCCGGTTGCGCGGATCGTCGAGCGGCCCGAACCGGAGGGAGTCGAGCAACGCGATCGGCCGCGCGCCCATCGTGAAGATGTCGCGAATAATGCCGCCGACGCCCGTCGCGGCGCCCTGGTAGGGCTCGATGAACGACGGATGATTGTGCGACTCGATCTTGAACACCGCGGCGAGGCCGTCGCCAATGTCCACGGCGCCGGCGTTTTCACCCGGGCCCTGGACGACGCGCGGCCCTTCGGTCGGGAGCGTTCTCAGGTGAACCCGCGAGCTCTTGTAGCTGCAGTGTTCGGACCACATGACCGAGAACATGCCGAGCTCGGTCAGGTTGGGCTCGCGGCCGAGCAGATCGATGATCCGCACGTATTCGTCGCGCGAAAGCCCATGACGTTCAAGGATCGCGTCGTCGTAGCTCATAGGGCGACTCGTTCGCGGGCCACGGGCGCGGCGCCGGCCTGAATCGCGTGAAGCTCGCGGCGGTCGGCCAGCGCCTGCACCACGGACTTGAACAACACCAGGCCGTCGGTGCTGCCGACTGCCGCTTCACACGCCCGTTCGGGATGCGGCATCAGGCCGACGACATTTCGCGCCGGGTTGCAGATTCCGGCGACGTTGTGGAGCGCGCCGTTCGGGTTGGCCGGCTCGGTCGGCTCACCCGCGGCGGTGGCGTACCGGAACACGACGCGGCCCTCCTCTTCCAGAGCGGCCATCGTCTCGGGCGGCGCGTAGTAGTTGCCCTCGCCGTGCGCGATCGGCATCCGCAGCACCTGGCCGGCCGCGGCCAGCGCCGTGAACGGCGTGTCGGTGCGCTCGACGCGCAGTCCCACGAACTCGCAGTGAAACTTCAGGTCGCGGTTGCGCAGCATCGCGCCCGGAAGCAGCCCGCATTCGAGCAGGATTTGGAAGCCGTTGCAGATGCCGAGCACCGGCCCGCCGCCGGCCGCGAATCGCGTCACCGCCGCCATGACGGGCGAAAACCGGGCGATGGCGCCGGTGCGCAGATAGTCGCCGTGCGAAAACCCGCCGGGCAGGATCACGGCGTCGGCACCCGAGAGCGACGTCTCCTTGTGCCAGACGAACCGCGCGTCCTCACCGAGGACGTGCTTGATGGCGTGATAGGCGTCGTGGTCGCAGTTCGATCCCGGGAACACGACGATGGCGAATGTTTTCATGTCTCTATCCGAAAGCTTTCGATCACCGGATTGGCCAGGACCTTTTCGGCGACCTCCGACGCGAGCCGGTGCGCCTCGCCGGCCGTCGAGACGTCCAGATCGAGCTCGAAGTATTTGCCCTGACGCACGTCGGCGACCGTGCCATAGCCGAGCGACTGGAGCGCCTGGGCGATCGTGTTGCCCTGCGGATCGAACACCGACGGCTTCAACGTCACGAACACTCGCGCTTTCATGTTGTGCTGTGCCCCACTCCTGCCTCCGCTCAACGCTCCGGCGAGACTCGCCGAAGCGCCTGCGGCGCCTCCTACGTTCTCGCGCCGACCGCAACCTGGTTGAACACCCGTTCGAAAATCGCGTCCACGTTTCGCAGCTGCGCCTCGAGATCGAAGGCGCGATCGATCGCCTCGCGCGAGAGTCGCGCGGCGATGTCGGGGTCGGCCGCGACGAGGTCCTTGAAGTCGCGCTGCTCGTGAAAGGACCGCATGGCGTTGCGCTGCACCCACTCGTAGGCGTCCTCGCGCGAGACCCCCCGGCGGGCCAGCTCGAGCAGCAGCGTGCCGGAAAACACGACCCCGCGTGAGCGTTTGAGATTCTCCATCATGCGCTCGCGATAGACCACCATGCCGGCGACGATTCGGGTGAAGCGCCGCAGCATGTGATCGAGCGCGATGAAGCTGTCCGGCAGAATCACACGCTCGACCGACGAATGCGAGATGTCGCGCTCGTGCCAGAGCGCGACGTTCTCGAGCGCGGCCATCGCGTTCGCGCGCAGGAGCCGCGCCAGACCGACGATCTGCTCGCAGCCGATCGGATTCCGCTTGTGCGGCATGGCCGACGAGCCCTTCTGGCCCTTGCCGAACGGCTCTTCGATCTCGCCAATCTCCGTTTTCTGCAATCCGCGGATCTCGAGCGCGAACTTCTCGAGCGAGGCGGCCATGATGGCCAGCGCCGTCATCAGCTCCGCGTGGCGATCGCGCTGGATGACCTGCGACGCGACCGGCGCCGGCGCGAGCCCGAGTCGTTTGCAGACGGCCTGTTCGATCGCCGGATCGAGGTGCGCGAACATCCCGACCGCGCCCGAGAGCTTGCCGACCGACACCGTCTCGCGGGCCCGGCGGATCCGTTCGCGGCCGCGCTCGACCTCCGCGTGCCAGAGCGCCAGCTTCACGCCAAGCGTCATCGGCTCGGCGTGTACGCCGTGCGTGCGGCCGATCATGGGCGTCCGCCGGTGCTCCTCGGCGCGCGTGCGGATGGCATCAGCCAGCGCATCGATGTCCCGCAGGATCGAGATCGCACGATTCGCGCATCTGCAGCGCGAGCGCCGTGTCGAGCACGTCCGAGGAGGTCAGGCCGAAGTGCAGCCAGCGAGCCGACGGCCCGGCGCGCTCGGCGACGGCCGTGGTAAACGCGATGACGTCGTGCTGCGTGGTGCGCTCGATGTCGTCGATGCGCGCGATGTCGAACCCGGCGCGCGCGCGAAGGTCACGGGCGTCGTTCGTCGGGACGATGCCGGCCTCCGCGAGCACGTCGGTGGCCGCCAGCTCGACCTCGAGCCACGTCTCGTACTTTCTGGCGTCGCTCCAAATCGCGCCCATCTCCGGGTGCGTGTAGCGCGCGATCATCCGTGTCAGACCCTCAGTTGGTCGGCCGTCACGGGCGAGCTCGATTCCGGCCCGACGACCGTTGCGACCAGATTGGCGTCCTGGAACAGGTCGCCGGCCACGCGTTGAACGTCGTCGGCCGAGACCCTCTCGATGCTCGCCAGGATCTCGTCGAGGGTGAAACTGCGGCCGAAGTAGATTTCGTGACGCGCCAGCTGCGACATCCGGCTGGACGTGTTCTCGAGGCTCAGCATCAGGCTGCCCTTGAGATGATCCTTCGCCCGGGTCAGCTCGTCGGCCGGCACGGGCGTGTCGCGCAGCACGCGCAGCTCCTGCAGCGTCAGGTCCACGACCTGGCTGACCTTTTCCGTCCCGCACCCGGCATAGACCGTGATCATGCCCGCGTCGCTGTAGGTCGTCAGATTGCTGAAGACCGCGTAGGCCAGCCCGCGCTCTTCCCGGATGTGCTGGAACAGCCGCGAGCTCATCGACCCGCCGAGGATCGTGTTCAACACGTAGATCGCGTGGCGATCCTCGTGCGCCTGCGGATAGGCCGGGGTCCCGACGCAGAGATGCGCCTGCTCGATGTCCTTGGTCCGCCGCGTCAGGCCCGGAGTCACCGCCGGCGGCGCGCTCTTGGGCGCCTGGTGTCCACGCGGCAGCTGCTCGAATCCGCGCTCGATGAGATCTCTCAGCGCCCCGTGCTCGAGGTTCCCCGCCGCCGCGATGATCAGATGCGGCGCGACGTAGCTCCGGCTGAAATACCGCCGCAGCCCGTCGGAATCAAACGACGTCACCGTTTCGGGCGTGCCCAGAATCGGGCGGCCGAGCGGGTGCTTCGACCAGAACTGCTGCGCGAAGAGCTCGTGGACCAGGTCGTCGGGCGCATCCTCGACCATCTTGATTTCTTCGAGGATGACCTGCTGCTCCTTGAGCACGTCCCCGGGCGCGAGCGCCGGCCGAAGAAGCATGTCGCTCAACAGATCGATCGCGACCGGCAGATGCTCGTCCAGGACCTTGATGTAGTAGCCGGCGTACTCTTTCGCGGTGAACGCGTCGAGCTGGCCGCCAATCGAATCAATCGTCTGCGCGATCTCGCGCGCCGATCGTGACGTCGTGCCCTTGAAGAGCATGTGCTCGACGAAATGGGCGACGCCGCTCTCTTCGTCCGCCTCGTGGCGCGATCCGCGCGTCACCCAGACGCCCACCGTGACCGATCGGACGTGGCCGATGGATTCCGTCACCAGCCGCATCCCGGACGGCAACGTTTCTTCAATGACCATCGTGACACCCGGGCCGGCGGCGGTCCGGTACGCAGAGCTCTAAGTTGTTCACTGGCTTGACTTTAGCAGCAAGCGTCAAGAAGACTAATGCTATCACAAAACATTCCGGGGAGTGTTTCCGGTCCGCGGGCGCCAGACATGAAAACGGACCCTCAGAATCTCGATCGCCAGGAGCTCGAGCAGGCTCTCGCGGATCTCGGCGCGCCTCGTTACCGGGGCCGCCAGATCCTGCACTGGATCTACCGGCGCGGCGTCACCGATTTCGCCGCGATGAGCAACCTCGGCCAGGACCTGCGCGAACAGCTTGCCGCGGCGTTCTCGCTCGAGTCGCCCGCGATCGCCTCCCGCCAGACGTCCGTGGACGGGACGACGAAATTCCTGCTGCGCCTCGCCGACCGCCGTCGGATCGAAGCCGTCTACATCCCCGACACGCCCGCGCAGACGTTCTGCATCTCGACGCAGGTCGGGTGCGCGATCGGATGCAGCTTCTGTCTCACCGGAAAAATGGGACTCTCGCGGCACCTCACGGCCGGCGAAATCGCCGGGCAGGTCCGGATGCTCGCGCACGACACCGGCCTCGCCGGTACGCCTTTCAACATCGTCCTCATGGGCATGGGCGAGCCGCTCCACAACTACGACGCGACGATGAAAGCGCTCCGCATCCTGGCCGACGAGGAAGGCCTGCGCCTGCATCCGCGTCGGGTCACGCTCTCGACGGTCGGGATTCTCCCGGCGCTGGAGCAACTCGCCACCGAGCCTCTGATGCCCAACCTGGCGATCTCGCTGCACGCGACGACTGACGATCTCCGCAATCAGCTCGTGCCCGTCAACCGCCGGTATCCACTGAAAGATCTTCTCGATGCCTGCCGGAGATTCCCGCTCGCTCGCCGACGGCGAATCACGTTCGAGTACGTGCTGCTCGACCACGTGAACGACACGCCCGAAGACGCGCGCCGGCTGGTCAGGCTCCTGACCGGGATCAAGGGCAAGGTCAACCTGATGCCGCTGAACGACGCGGCAGGGATTCCCTTCACGCGTCCATCCGACGACCGCGTCAACGCGTTCGCGAAGATTCTTGCGGAACGCGGCGTCCGGGTGCTCGTCCGGAAGAGCCGCGGCCGGGACATCCGCGCCGCATGCGGTCAGCTGATCGTCGAGACAGAGCGGCCGTCGAAGGGGCAGGAGTTGGCGAGAAGAATTGAGTAATCGGGTCATTACCCGATTTTTTTCGCCGCGGCCTCGACCTTCTCTTCGAGTCTGACCTTGTAGTCGCGCAGCCGGCCCGCGAGAGCCGTGTCGGACAGCGCGAGGATTTGGGCGGCCAGCACGCCGGCATTCGTCGCGCCTGGTTTGCCGATGGCGACCGTCGCGACCGGCACACCCGGCGGCATCTGCACCGTCGAAAGGAGCGCGTCGAGTCCTTTCAGCGCCGACGAGTCGATCGGCACGCCGATGACCGGCAGCGTGGTGTGCGCGGCGACCACGCCGGCCAGATGAGCGGCGGCGCCGGCGCCGACGATGAACACGCGGACCCCGCGGCCGGGCGCCTCCTCGACGAGCCGCAAGACTCGCTTCGGCGACCGGTGCGCGGAGGCCACCGTCATCTCGCACGTGAGCCCGAGCTCTTTCAACACATCGACCGCCGCCGACATGACGGGCGCGTCCGAGTCCGATCCCATCAGGATAAGAACGTCCAGAGCCATGTTCCTCGCTTGGTTCACCGGACCGCGCGAGCGGCCGCGGCGATCGCTTTCTGTCCAATGTCCCGCCGGAACTGCATGCCGTCGAACGTGATCCGGGAGGCCGATTCGTACGCGGTTTCGATTGCCCGCTCGTACGAGCGCGCGCGACCGACGACCGTGAGTACGCGTCCGCCCGCGGTCAGGAAGCGTCCGTCGACTTCGCGTGTTCCGGCATGAAAGACGAGCGCGCCTTCGACCGCTTCGGCAGCCTCGAGACCGCGGATCTCGTGTCCAATCTCGGGCCGCCCGGGATAGTTGCGGGCGGCAAGCACGACGCCCGCCAGTTTGTCGCTGTTCTCGGAGACGCGGCCCGCGCGCAGCCTCCCGGTCGCACCGTCCAAAAACAGGGCCGCGATCGGTCCGTCCACGAGTGGCAGCACGACCTGCGCTTCCGGATCACCCAACCGGACGTTGAACTCGATCACCTGCGGTCCGCGCGACGTCAGCATCAGACCGATGTAGAGAAAACCCTGATACGGCCGGCCCTCCGCGCGCATCCCGTGCACCACCGGTTTCGCGATGCGGTCCAGCACGTCGGTGACGAGTCCCGCCGTCATGAGCGGGCTCGGCGCGAACGCGCCCATGCCTCCGGTGTTCGGACCGCGGTCGCCATCCCAGATCCGTTTGTGGTCCTGGGCGGTCGAAAGCGCGACCACCTCTTCGCCGTCCGTGATCACGAAGAACGACACTTCAGGGCCGGTCAGACATTCCTCGATGACGAGCGACGTGCCGGCAGCGCCGAACTGTCGATCCTCCATGGCGGCGCGCACGGCCGCATCGGCTTCTTCGCGACTGGCGGCCACCGTGACGCCTTTGCCGCCGGCGAGGCCATCGGCTTTCACGACGACCGGAAACCCGAAATCGGATCCCGCCACCACGCGCCGCGCGTCTTCAAGACGATCGCAGACGACGAACCGAGCGGTCGGAATGCCGTGGCGCCGCATGAACTCCTTGGCGTACGCCTTCGAACACTCGAGCGCGGCGGCCGCGCGCGAGGGTCCCACGATCGGACGGCCCGACGCGCGGAACAGATCGGCAACGCCGCGTTCGAGCGGCGCTTCCGGCCCGACGACCGTCAGATCGGCGCGTTCGCGATCCGCGAGCGACAGGACGTCGTCGGGCGACTCGAGATCGACGGGGACGCAGCGGTTGAGGCGCGCGATGCCGGGGTTGCCGGGCGCACACACCACGGCCGAGACCTCGGGATCGCGCGCGAGGCGCCACGCCAGCGCGTGTTCGCGTCCGCCGGAACCGAGCACGAGAACGTTCATCGGCATGCGGATTTTAGCGGGTACGACGGGGTCGACCAATCGACCAACTGTTGGACCTTCCTGCCGTTTTCCTGCTTAAGGAAGTTGACCTGCGCCAGAACGTTCCTTGGACCCGACGTACCTGTCGTCCCCGGCCTGACCTCTCATGTTAGGCTTCTATGTTCCCCTGGGCGCGAAAGGCGCAGCCAGTGGGAAACCTCGTTCGGAAGGGGGTGTCAAAGCCTTGGCTGAAGTGAAGATCCAGGAGGGCGAGTCGATCGAAAGCGCGCTCCGTCGTTTCAAGCGAAAGGTGCAGCAGGAAGACATCATCAAGGACATCAAGAAACACTCCTTTTATTTGAAGCCGGGCGACAAAAAGCGCGCGAAGCAGGCACTGGCGCGGAAGCGTTCCCGCAAGAAGCAGCGGCGCGAGCTGGAGTAGAAACCGCCTCGGGTTTCGTTCCGGCTGACTTGGCAAAACGAAACCCGAGGTCTTAGACTAGGGCCGGCCAGGCCACCAAACGGGCCGATTTCACAAGAGTTCTCGCCGCCCGCGGGCGGCTACACGAGGAGTTTTGCATGCAGATCGAGGAACGGGTCGTCAGCGAAGTGACGATTCTCGACCTGAAGGGGAAGATCACCCTGGGCGAAGGCGACGAAGCCCTGCGGGAGAAGATCAATCAGCTGATCGGGCAGAACAAGAAGCGGATTCTGCTGAACCTGGCCGAAGTGCCCTACATCGACAGCGCCGGGCTGGGTGAGGTCGTGCGGACCTACACGACGGTGAGCCGTCAAGGCGGCCAGCTCAAGCTGGTGAACCTGACCAAACGCATCACCGACCTGCTGTCGATCACGAAACTCCTGACCGTTTTCGAGGCGTTCGACTCCGAATCGGAAGCGCTCAAGAGTTACTCGTGAAGTCTGACGGATGACACCCTCCGCCACCCCGGCGGCCTCACGTCCGGTGGACGACAGTGTGGGCAGTCGATCCGTTCCGATTGGCCTGCTTCGCTCGCTCCGGCCGCACCAGTGGACGAAGAACCTCTTCGTCTTCGCCGGCCTGATTTTTTCCGAGCGCCTCTTCGACACCACGGCGGCCGTCACCGCGGTGGCCGCCTTCATCGTCTTCTGTGCGCTTTCGGGCGTTGTCTATCTGGTCAACGACATCCGCGATCGCGAAGCCGATCGCCGTCATCCCGCCAAGTCGCGCCGCCCGATTGCGTCGGGTGTGTTATCGCCCGCAACCGCCGCGATCGCCGCGGCCATGATTGGGGCCGCCGCGATCGGCATGGGGTTCTGGATCAATCGCGACTTCGGGATCGTCTCGTTGACCTACCTCACGCTCCTCACGCTGTACTCGGTGTCGATCAAGCACATGGTCATCCTCGACGTGCTCACGATCGCCGGGGGCTTCGTGCTTCGCGCGCTCGGGGGCGCGGTGGCCATCCAGGTGGAGTTCAGCCACTGGCTCCTCCTGCTGATGCTGCTGCTGGCGTTGTTTCTGGCGCTGAGCAAGCGTCGGGCCGAGCTCGTGACGCTCGCGGACGGCGCCCGGGGCCACCGCCCCAGCCTGGCCGAATACAGCCCATACCTGCTCGACCAGATGATCGGGGTCGTCACGGCCTCCACCCTGCTTGCCTACGCGTTTTACACGATTGCGCCCGAAACCGTGGCCAAGTTCGGCACCGATCGGCTGCTCTGGACCGTCCCGTTTCCTTTGTACGGGATCTTCCGATACTTGTACCTGGTGCACCAGCGCGAGGGAGGCGGCAACCCCTCGGAGCTGCTGCTCACGGATCGCCCTCTGCTCGCCTGCGTGGCGCTGTGGGGGCTGGCCGTCATCGCGATTCTGTACGGGCCCTGGAGATAGCCCATCGGAATGTCCACACCACGCTCGACCGTCGCGATTCTTCGGACGACGCCCGCCACCGTCCTGTCCGACTACCACCAGTTGATGAACCTGGCGGGGTACCAGGACATCATCGCGCGCGACGCCGACACCGCGCTCAAGGTCAACATCTCCTGGCACTTCTTCTTCCCCGGCAGCTCGACGACGCCGTGGCAGCTCGACGGCGTGATCCGCGCGATGACGCGGGACGGGTACAGCCCGTCGCTCATCCATGCCTGTCACAACCGCACGGTCGTCATCGACGCGCACCTCGGCGAGCGCGAGAACAAGCAGATCGACGTCACGCTCGCGCACGGGCTCCGGAACATCCACCTGTACGAGGGCGACGAGCCGTGGATCAACATCCGCGACGCCGTCGGCGATCTCACGAAGAAGTTCCTGTGCCTGAACGAGGTCTATCCGGACGGGTTCATGATTCCCCGCCGGTTCATCGGCGAGAACATCATCCATCTGCCGACCGTCAAGACGCATGTGTTCACGACGACGACCGGCGCGATGAAAAACGCGTTCGGCGGGCTGCTGAACGAGCGCCGGCACTGGACGCACCCGGTCATCCACGAGACACTCGTGGATCTGCTGATGATTCAGAAGAAGATTCACCGCGGCATCTTCGCGGTGATGGACGGCACGTTCGCCGGCGACGGGCCGGGCCCGCGCTGCATGGTCCCGCACGTGAAAAACGTCATCCTCGCGAGCGCCGACCAGGTCGCCATCGATGCCGTCGCGGCCAAGCTCATGGGCTTCGATCCGATGAGTATCAAGTTCATCCGTCTCGCACACGACCTCGGGCTCGGCTGCGGCGACCCGCGGGACATCGAGATTGTCGGCGACACGGCGGCGGCGGCCGAGAACTGGCGCTTTACCGGGCCGTTCCGCAAGATGACGTTCGCGTCACGGATGCAGCACCAGATCTACTGGGGACCGCTCAAGAAGCCGATTGAATGGTCCCTGAAAACGGTGCTGGCGCCCTGGGCGTACATCGCCAGCGTCATCTATCACGACAGCTTCTGGTACCCGATGCTCGCCAGGCAGAAGATGGACAGCGTGCTCGCGAGCCCGTGGGGCCGGCTGTTCCGACACTGGGACCGCGTGCAGTCCGACGGGCGCGGCTATCCCACAATCCCGGAAGAAGGGGCCCGCATCGAGCACACGGGCCTCAAGGCACTGACCCGTTCGCTCGGCATCCTGGCGACCTGCATCAAGGAAGCACCGGAGATCGCCAGCCGGCGAAGACACAAGGTGAGATCATGATGAGGCTCAAAGGCTCAAAGACCCAAAGGCTTAAAGGAAGGGCATTCTGTTTTCAGAGTCTCTCCGGAGTGCGTCCGGAGCCTCCGAGCCTCTGAGCCTCTGGGCCTTTGAGCCTTCGAGCGCATTTAAGGAACAAGCAATGTCCGACATCAACGTCCGATCCGAGTCGGTGGACGTCGAGCAGATCATGCGGCAGATTCGCGCGCGCATTCGAGAGAAGCGCGGCGCGGATTACACGGAAGCCGAACTTCAGCAGCTGGCAACGGTCAAACTCGAACGGTTTCTCGATCCGCGTGGTCTGCGATCCGATCTCGTCGATCAGTTCCGGCGGCACCGCACGATCAGCCCTGAGCTGCCCAAGTACGAATTCGAAGACACGACGCTCTACCAGACGCATCGGGGAGCGCTGCAAGCCATTCGCCGGGTGCTCCGCCCGATCCTGAAGCTCTTTATCAATCCAAACTCACTCACGCACGCCCTGCACCTGCAGAGTCGGATGAACGACGACTTCCACAAGCGGTTGCGGCAGCGTGAAGAGGTGGAACCGCTCTTCTACGAGGTCATCCACAATCTCGTCGTGGAGATCACGAGGCTCGGCATCGAGGTCCAGAACCTGAAGATGCGCGTCGAATCGCTCTCCAGCCGGCTCGATTTCGATGAGCGCCGTGCGCGGTCGCTCGAAAACGTCGTTCAGTATCGAAGGCCTGCCGGCCCCGCCGGTCCGTCGCCCAGCCAGCCGGCCGCAGCACAGCCGGCCGCGACCCCGGCACCCGGCCAGGCCGGCCCCCCGGCGATCGCAGGAACACCGGGTGCGTCCGGCCAGGGTGCCGATCGGCATCGCCGGCGGCGCCGGCGGCGGCGCCGGCCGGGCCGAACGATGGCTGATCGCGTGGCCGGAACTCCCGAGGGCGCAGCCGCGTCGCACGCGCCGGGAGCCGGTTCGTCCGGAGGAGACGCGGCTGGCTTCGACCGCGACGACGACGGGAATGGATCCGATGGGCCTGACGGCGACATGGGATCGGAAGGATCCGGAGCCACCGATCAGTGAAGCTGGCGGTTGTTGTTCAGCGCTACGGCGCGGACATCAGCGGCGGCGCCGAACTGCACGCCAGGTACATCGCCGAGCGGCTCGCCCGGCACGGGCAGGTCGAAGTGCTGACGACCTGCGCGCGCGACTACATCACGTGGAAGAACGAGCTGCCGCCCGGCGAAGACCGGGTCAACGGCCTGACCGTTCGCCGCTTTCCGGTCATCCGCCCGCGCGACACCACTGAATTCGGCCGCCGATCCGCGACCGTCTTCACGACGCCGCATTCCATCGCGGACGAACTGAAATGGCTCGCCGCGGAAGGGCCCGCCAGTCCGGACCTCGTCAGCCACATTCGGCGCGTCCGCGACCAGTTCGATTTCTTCGTGTTCTTCAGCTACCGCTACTACCACGCGTGGCACGGCCTGCGCGCCGCCGTGGACAAGGCGGTCCTCGTGCCGACGGCCGAGCGAGACGACGCGATCGGCGTCTCGATTTTCGCGCCGCTGTTCCGGGCGGCGCGCGCGCTGATGTACAACTCGTTCGAGGAGCGGGCCCTGATCCAGGGCGTGAGCGGCCGGACGGGACCGGGCGTCGTCGTCGGCGTCGGATCGGAGATTCCCGACCGGACGCAACCGTGGCGGTTCCGGAAACAGTTCAACGTGAAGCGGCCGTTCGCGATCTACGTCGGCCGCATCGACGAGAACAAGGGATGCGCCGAGCTGTTCGCGTTCTTCGAGCGCTACGCCGTGATGTATCCGCATGGCCTCGATCTCGTGCTGGTCGGTTCGCCCGTCCTGGAGATCCCGAAACATCCCCGCATCCGCCATCTCGGGTTTCTCCCGGACGACGACAAGTTCGACGCGGTGGCCGCCGCCGACGTCCTCATCATGCCGTCGCGGTTCGAGAGCCTGTCGATGGTGGCGCTCGAAGCGTGGGCGCTCAGCAAGCCCGTGCTCGCCAACGGCCGCTGCGACGTCCTGCGCGGCCAGGTCGTCCGGAGCAACGGCGGTCTGTACTATGAGAACTTCGAGGAATTCGCCGAAGCGCTCTATGCGCTCGAAGGCGCCGGGCCGATTGGTGCGGTGTTCGGACGCAACGGCCGCGAGTTCTTCCGGCGGCATTACACCTGGCCGGTCATCGAGCGCAAATATCTCGAGATGTTCGACCGGCTGAAACGTGAGCCGGCGACGGCCGCGCTCGAGCCGATGCCCGGTTTCTTCGCCAGGCGCCGGAAGTCCGTGCGGCCGGCGGCCGAGGTCGTGGCCGCCCTTCCATCCGGGCCGGTGCTCACGTGACCGAACCGGTCAGCCCATCGGCGGGAAGCCGGCCGCGCGTGCACCAGATCCTCGCGACGCTCGGGTACGGCGACGCCATCGGCCACGAGGTGCTCGGCATCAATCGTGTTCTGCGCGCCGCCGGCTACGAGTCGGACATCATCGTCGAGACCGCGGATCCGAGGCTCGAGGATCTCACCGTCGATTATCGCGACATGGTCGGATCGGTGGCGCGCGACGACATCCTCGTGCACCACTTCTCGCTCGGATCGCGCGCCTCGCGCACGGCATTCGCGCTGCCGTGCCGGATGATCCTCATCTACCACAACATCACGCCGCCCGAATACTTTCTCGGGGTCCACGAACAGCTGGTGCGGCAGTGCTACCACGGCCGCCGCGAACTGCTGCCGTATCGATCGCGCTGTGATCTGGCGCTCGGCGACTCGGAGTTCAACCGCCAGGAGCTCGAGACGCTCGGGTTTTCTCCGACCGGCGTCCTGCCGGTCGTGCCAGGCTTCACGCACCTCGACACGACGGGCGACGCTCGCATCGCGGAGGCGTACGACGACGACTGGACGAACATCCTGTTCGTCGGCCGGCTCATTCCCAACAAACGGCCGGACGATCTGATTCGCTTTTTCCATGCGTACAAGACCGGCTACAACCCGCTGTCGCGGCTGATTCTGGCCGGGTCGTTCGGCGGCTTCGAATCGTACCTCGCGCAACTTCACATGCTCGTCGCCGCGCTCGGCGTCCGCGACGTCCACATCCTCGGCCAGGTCACGAACGAAGAGCTGACCGCCCTCTATGACGTGGCGGACCTCTTCCTGTGCGCCAGCGAGCACGAAGGCTTCTGCGTGCCGCTCATCGAGTCGTTCTACAAGCGCGTGCCGGTCCTCGCCTACGCGGCGACGGCCGTGCCGGCCACCATGGACGGCGGCGGGATGTTGTACGAGTCACGCGATCCGCGGCGTGTGGCCACGCTGATGAATGCGCTCCTGACCGATGCCGGCCTCGAATCGCGGGTGCTCGAGACGCAGGACGCTGCGCTCGATCGGTTGAGGGCGCGGGACTTCGGGCAGCTGCTGGTGCGGTTCGTCGAACAGGTCCTCGCCTCACCACGCAAGCCCGATGCGCTGGTCGCGTACGACTTCTGGCGGCAGTTCACGCTCGCCGGCGAGCTCGAAGAGATTCGTCAGCGCCGCCCGGCCGCGTTTCGCGGGCTGCCCGTCTCGCCCGATGATGCCGGGCCCGTGGCGGATCTCGGAGCGCGGGCATGATCGTGCATCAATGGATCCCGGCGGCCCATGCGGGTGATGCCGTCGGCGACAACGCGCGCGCGCTCCGGGATTTGTTCCGGCGGCACGGACACGAGTCGGACATCTTCGCGCTCACGATCGATCCGGGCCTCGAGGCCGAGATCAGGCCGTGGAGCGATCCGGCGTCGCGCGGAGCGGACGTCACGCTCCTGCACTTCGCGGTCCCCTCTCCGATGACCGACGCCCTCGCGACGCTGCCCGGGCTGCGCGTGCTCGTCTATCACAACGTCACGCCGGCAAAGTTCTTCGCGCCCTTCGACGAAGGCATTGTTCGGATCGCGTCGCTCGGCCGCCGCGAGCTGGCGTCGCTCGTCGATCGCGTTGATCTGGCCGCGGGCGTGTCCGAGTTCAACCGGCGCGAGCTCGCGGCGCTCGGGTTTCAGAAGACCGCCGTGGTTCCCCTTCTGGTCGACGTCACTCGCTTGACGGGCGCCGATCCGGTGCGTCCGATCGAGACGCTGCTCCGGGACGGTCTCGTGAACATCCTGTTCGTCGGCCGGCTGGCGCCGAACAAGAAGATCGAAGATCACATCCGGCTGGCGGAGCAGTTCAAGCGCTACGTCGACGTCTACTACCGGTTCATCTTCGTTGGAAAGTACGACGCGGTCCCGCGGTACTTCTCGGCCGTCCGGGCGCTGATCGCGGAATACCAGATGCTGCCCGAACGATTCTGGTTCACCGGTCCGGTGCCCGACGCCGAGCTGGCGACGTACTACCGGAATGCGCACGCGTACGTCTCGCTCAGCGAACACGAAGGGTTCTGCGTGCCGCTCGTCGAAGCGATGGCGATGGACGTGCCGGTGCTGGCGTACGCCGCGGCCGCCGTGCCCGAAACGCTCGGCGGCGCGGGTGTCTCGTTCGCGCCAAAGGATCTCGAATACGCGGCCGAGCTGCTGGGGGCGCTCATCTATGACGAGCCGATGCGCGAGGCCGTCATCGCCGGCCAGCGTCGGCGGCTGGAGGATTTCAGACGCGATCGGCTCGAAGCGATGATCGGCACCGGGCTTGGATTGTGGGAAACTCCCTCCAGGGCTTCCACGCGTCCCGGCGGCCAGGCGTCGTCCTCACCCTAATCCATGCGCATCGCCTTCATTGTCCAGCGGTACGGCACCGAGATCCTCGGCGGCTCGGAGTACCACTGCCGTCTCGTCGCCGAACGGATCGCCGAGAAGCACCACGTGGACGTCCTCACGACGTGCGCGCGCGACTACATCACCTGGAAGAACGAGTACCCGGAGGGAAGCGACCGGTTGCGCGGCGTCACCGTGCGCCGCTTCGCCACCGCCCGGACGCGGGACATCGAGGCGTTCAACAAGTACTCGGACTGGATCTTCAACAACAGCCACGGCCGGAACGACGAGATGGAGTGGCTGAAGCAACAGGGCCCCTGGTCGCCGGGGCTCATCGACTACCTCGAGCGGCATCATCAGAACTACGACGTCCTGGTGTTCTTCACCTATCTGTATGCCCCGACGGTCCTGGGCATCCACGTGGCGCCGTCGAAGAGTCTGCTCGTTCCGACGGCACACGACGAGCCGGCCATCAGGCTGGGAATCTACCGCGACGTTTTCTCGAGCGCCGCGGGACTCGTCTGGAACACCGACGTCGAACGCCGGTTCGTCTCGTCCATGTTTCATCTGCGCGCCATGGTCGAGGACGTCGTCGGCTGCGGCGTCGACCTGCCTGACATCGAGGCGCTCGACGGTGCGGCGGCTCCCTCAGACGCGCCGCCGGACGGCCGGGAACCGCTGCCGCCCCACCTCGAGGGCCCGGCGAACGCGTTCAAACGGCGTCACCGCATTCACGGCCCGTTCGCGCTGTACGGCGGCCGGATCGATCCGGGCAAAGGGTGTGAGGAGCTGCTCGAGTACTTCCAGGCGTTCATCAGGGACGGCGGCGACGCCACGCTGATGCTGATGGGCGTCAAGCTGATGCCGCTGCCCGAAGATCCGCGCGTGCGATTCGCGGGCATTCTGCCGGAGGAGGAACGGCTGCATGCGCTCGAAGCCGCGACGGTCGTGATCGTGCCGTCGCCATACGAAAGCCTGTCGCTGCTCGCGCTCGAGTCGTTCGCGGTCGGCACGCCGGTGCTCGCGAACGCGCGCGCGGACGTGCTCGTCGATCACTGCCGGCGGAGCAACGCCGGGTTGTTTTATGCCGATCGTTGGGAATTCGGCGAAGCGCTCAAGCTCCTTCTGCGCGACGCGAACCTTCGCGCGACGCTCGGCACAAACGGCCGTGCGTACATTCACCGGAATTACCGCTGGAGCATCGTGCTTTCCAAGTACGAGCGGCTCTTCACGCGGATCCGCGGCGGCGTCCGTGAAGCACGATCGCGGTAAGCGATCGTGCGGGTACTCTCTGAATCCCCCTGAAAGTGGTGTGACGGTTTCACCGAAAACCTGGCTGACGATTCTGTGAACTTAGTGTCAACAGAATTGGCACTTTTTTCATAGACGACCACGGACTTCTTGATGAATAGGCCACGAATCGGTGGCGGACGAATTGCACTACGGCCTCGCGATGGCCGTGCGACGTGTGGACTTCGGTGGAATGAATCGACACGCCCAGAGCGTGGCGAGTCGGCTGGGCTGGCGAACGGGTGTCGCGCGCGCGCGCAAACACTTCGTCGACCCGAAGCGGATCTTCGCCGCGCTCGACGGACGGGAACTGCTCGTGTCCGGTCGGCGGTGGCGCATTGAAGTCTTCAGCGTTCGAGACCTGGCGGGCCTCCGCTGGATCCAGCTCGCGCTCAAAGGCAAGTCGCGCCAGACGTTCGCGCTCAGGCTCGACCATGGCGCCGGCGTGCGCCGCGCGGTCGAAGCGGTGACCTCACTGCTGACGAGTCCAGCGCAGCTCAGCGACATGTCGAATGTCGCATGAGTTGTTCGCATCTTCGAACCCAAGCTTCAACACTTTTGTGCGATAGCCGGGGAGCTACCACTTTTTTCCGCACGCGCACTCGCAGTTGCCGCCGTTGCGGAGAAATGTCAGCCCCAATCCGGACAACCACGCGGTAGACACGCAAACCCGTTGCAAATTCGTTACTGAAGTCGGGAACGGCGATTGCCTCCCCTTTGCGGCGCCGTGGACATAAGGTTCACCTCGACGCTCACTTCGGAGGACGAGAATATCGTCGCTCCCGCGATATTGACCGCGCTCGCCAGCATTCTCGACCTGTTGCCGATCGCGTACATGATCAGGATCGATACGGTCGATTCCCACGTCTATCAGCACACCGGACCTGCAACGAAGGTCGTGTCGCTTGGGGATCGGTTCCGGTCACGGCCTGGTGCTCTCGCCGCGGGCGAGTCCTAGCCGTTTTACAGGCTTGTCGGGCGTTGTCGCTCGGCGAGACGCCGAATCAAGTTCGCACAGGGCCACGAAAAAAGTCTCCTCCAGATAGGACTTTTTGCGCTCATCGGTGGACTAAGGCCGGATTTTTCGGCTTTTCGTGGCCCACCGTTCGCATAGGGTACGCGCTCGATGGCTGGAATCGGAGCGACGCGGATCTTCCAACCGGAGCCGCGACGAGACACCAACGCCCAGGACGCGGATCCCTTCCTGGCTTTCAATTCTGAGTCTGCGGAGGCAGTGGCGCCGCCGCCGGCGCCGTTCGTACCGCCGGCCGTCGAGACGCCTTTTCAGCCTGTCATCCGGCCGCCGCTCAAGGTCGAGCCGTACAAGCTCGAACCGCCAGCCAATCTGGCGCCGATCACGATCGGTCTGTGTATTGGCCTGGCCGGGATCGCAACCGCGGGCGTTCTCTACTTTCAACTGGGACGGCAGCAGGCAGCCGCGGCGCGTCCAGCCGCGCGTGCGGCAGGAGTTGTCCAGACGCATGGCACGTTGACCGTCGATTCCCGGCCGGGGGGCGCGACAGTGCGCGTCAACGGCACGCTTCAGGGGGCGACGCCGCTCAGTGTGACGTTGCCCATCGGGAATCACGAGATCGAGCTCCAGAACGGCGAGGCCAGACGCAAGCTGCCGCTCACCATTGCCGGCGGCGAGACCGTCTCGCAGATCATCGATCTCCAACCGGTCCAAACCGGCTTCGTCACGTTCCGGTCGCCTCTCACGATGCGCGTGAGCGAAGGCGGACGCGCGCTCGGTGTGACCTCCGGGAAGCTGGCGCTGGCGGCGGGTCGTCACGACCTCGAGCTCGCGAGCACGACGCTCGACTACCGCACGCGGATGACTGTCTACATCACGCCGGGCCAGACGGCCAGCGTGAGCGTTGACGTGCCGCAGGGTTCGGTGTCCATCAACGCGATCCCGTGGGCCAACGTCTGGCTCGATGGCCGGCCCCTCGGCCTCACGCCGCTCGCCAATCTGAAAGTGGCGATCGGGTCGCATGAGATCGTCTGGAGACACCCGACCCTTGGGGAACGTAAGCGGACCGTTCAGGTGACAGCCAGGGCACCTGTGCGCGTCGGGATGGATTTCAGCCAGTGATGACCTCGCTTTCGATCCTCATGTTGACGGTGATGCTCGCGCAGGTGCCTCTGGCGAGCCAGAGCGGCCGCTCCGCCCCGCCGCAGGGACTTGCGTCGGCGAAGGCGCTGTACGCCTCAGCGTCCTATGAGGAGGCGCTCGATCAGCTGTCTGCGGCCGGCCCATCCGACGACCCGGACCAGGTCGACACGTACCGCGCGCTGTGCCTGATGGCACTCGGGCGCGAAACGGAGGCCTCGAAGTCGCTCGAGCGGTTGCTCGACCGGAATCCGTTCCACTCGCTCAGCGAAGCCGAGGTTTCGCCGCGGCTCGTCACGATCTTCCAGGACGTGCGGACGCGGCGGCTGCCGACCGCCGCACGCGAGCTGTACATGCGGGCGCGGACGAAATACGACGAGCGGTCCTTCACCGGCGCCGCCGAGCTGCTGCGCGACCTCTTGACGGCGCTCGGCCGCGAGGATCTCGAGAGCCAGGCGGGTCTGGCAGACCTCAAGCTCCTGGCGGAAGGCTTCCTGCGTCTGACCGAAACCGAGATCGTCAAAGCCGGCCAGAATCCTGCGCCGCCGCCAGCACCGGCGCCGGCCCCGGTCCCCGTCCGACCGTCGGAACCACCGCTGAGTGCCGGGGCACCACTCGCGCTGGGCGGCTCTCCGGCGCCGGTCGTCTATTCCCAGGACGACCGGTACGTGGTCGGGCCGGTCGAGGTGACGCGACGGGTTCCAAACTGGAATCCCCCGCCGACTGTCAAGCGCGGTGTCTATCACGGCCTCGTCGAGGTCGTGATCAGCGAGCGCGGTCTCATCGAACGCATTGAGATGCTGGTGTCGATCGACCCGACCTACGACCCGTTGCTGATCGCGGCGACCAAAACGTGGAAGTTCCGCCCGGCGACGTTGAATGGCGAACCGGTCAAGTATCGCCGGTCGTACGAAATCATCCTGCATCCCGAATAACCGCATCATGCGCGACCACGCGGCGCACCCTCGCGGCCGTTTCCGCTCTCTCTGTCGGCGGCTTCTGACCGGCTCGGCCGCGATCTGCGCCGTCGTCTGGCCCGCGGTTACTCAGGCCCAGACGGGCGCCAACGTGCTGGTCGTGGTCAACGCAAGCCAGGCCGATTCGATCAGAGTCGGCGAGTACTACGCGACTGCGCGCTCGGTGCCGGCCAAGAACGTCGTGCGTATCAACGCGGGGACGTCCGAGTCGGTGTCGCGAGAGCAGTACGAGCGGACGATCGAACAGCCAATCAGCGCATGGCTCGCGCGGCACAGCCTGCAGGACCAGGTCCTCTACCTCGTGCTCACCAAGGGCGTGCCGCTCAAGATTCTCGGTACGACCGGCCGGGACGGCACGTCGTCGAGCGTCGACTCCGAGCTGACGCTGCTCTATCGCAGGCTGGTGGGCACTCGAACCGCCGTGATGGGACGCGTCGAGAATCCTTACTACCTGGGCGAGGGCGCCGTCAGCGAAGCCAAGCCGTTCACCCGGTTCTTCGCAGATATTTACCTCGTCACCCGGCTCGACGGATACACGGTCGACGACGTGATTGGCCTCATCGATCGCGGGCGGAAACCCTCGCGCGACGGCAAGGTCGTGCTCGACCAGAGCGGCGCGGCCGGCGATCGGATCGCCGACCGGTGGCTCCGCGAAACCGCCGAGCGCCTGCAGACCGTTCCCGGAGAGCGCGCGCTCCTCGAAAGGACCGCCGCGCCGGCCTCGACCTCGCAGCCGGTCATCGGGTATTTCTCGTGGGGGTCGAACGACGAGGCGACCGTGAAGCGGCGTTTGGGGCTGCCGTTCGCGAACGGCGCGCTGGCGGGTCTGTTCGTCAGCACCGACGGCCGAACGTTCGTCGAACCCAAGGCGGACTGGGTACCAGGCGCGCGACGCGGCACGGACGCCGACTCCCTCGCGGGCGATCTGATTCGGGAAGGGGTGACGGGACTGGTCGCCAACGTCGCCGAGCCTTACCTGGACGCCATGGTGCGGCCTCAGATTCTCTTCCCGGCCTATTTCGCCGGCTTCAACCTCGCGGAGTCGTTCTACCTCTCGATGCCGTTCCTCGGCTGGCAAGGCGTCGTCATCGGCGATCCGCTGTGCGCGCCGTTCGCGGACACGCCGCTGCGCCGCGATGACATCGACCGCGGCATGGACACGGTGACGGAACTGCCGGCGCTCTATGCGGAGCGCCGCCTGGCGCGGCTCGCGGAAACCCATCTCCATCTGGAAGCGCTCCGGATCGTGCTGAAGGCCGACGCGCGGCTCGCGCGGGACGAGGGCGCGAACATCGCGCCGCTCCTCGAACGCGCCGTCGAGATCGAGCCGCGGTTGACGGTGGTGAGTCTTCGACTGGCGGCGATGCACGAGGCCCGGGGAGAGTACGATCAGGCGATCGAGCGCTACCAGAACGTGGTCGCGATCGAGCCGGGCAACCCGATCGCGCTGAACAACCTCGCCTACGCGCTGGCCGAACGCCGAAAGCAGCCGAAGGAAGCCCTGCCGTTCGCGGAAAAAGCCTACGCGGTGGCGCCCGCTCCGGACATCGCGGACACGCTGGGCTGGATCCACCATCTCCTCGGCGACGACAAAGCCGCCATCCTGCTGATCGAAAAAGCGCTCAGCGCCGCGCCCGGCAAGATCGAGCTGCTGCTGCACGCCGCGATCGTGCACGCGGCCCTGAACGATCTTCCAAAGGCGCGCGAGCGGCTGCTGGCCGCTGAGAAGATCGATCCGAAAGTCGGCGAGCGGCCGGAGGTGAAGTCGCTCCGCGCGCGGCTGAAGCTCGACGACGGGACGCTCGTGCCCGCGTCTTGATGACCGTCATCAAGGCGATTGGTCCGCCAGGCTCGGTCACGTTCATCGCGTTCTGCCTTCTGATTGGCCTGCTGCTGACGTACGTCTGGCCTCGAAAGGGCAGACTCGCGCGCGCGTGGCTCTGGCTGGTCTTCGCATTCCACACCATCCTCGCGCTGCCGTTCGTCGCCAACGGGATCGCCGGTCGTCTGCCGGCGGTGCACGCCGCTGAGGCGGCTCCGGTTCGCGGCATCGACATGCTGTTCGTGTTCGACGGCGACAATCGCCGCGGCCGGGTCCGGAGCGCGCTCGACGCCGCGCGCGGCTCCCCCGGGGCCAGAGTGATGATCCTTGGCGGGAATGGCTGGCTTCCCGACGCGATGGCTGACGCCGGCATCGGACGGGACAGGATCGCGCAAGATCACGGGCCGACCGATACCCGGCAGCAGATCGATGAAGTGCGCCGGCTGACGGCGCCCAATCCGGCAGGCAAGATCGCGATCGTCGCGTCACGACTGCAGATGCCGCGCGTGAGCGGGCTGGTCCGCAAGGCCGGATTGTCGGCGGCGCTGATCGTCTCGCCGATTGACACCGAGCCCGCGACTTCCGGCTGGCGGCTCGTCGTCCCGACGTATTACGCGCTCAGGGTGAGCCGGGACGCGATCTACGAACATGCCGCTCTGGCGCTCTACGTCTGGCGCGGCTGGATCTAATGTCCCGCGTCACAAATTCGCCGGCCCGGGCATCCCGCGCTCCGGAATATGGTCGCGAACTTGTGACCGGCTCTGCGCCGATGTTGCGTGGTCCTGTATCCTCAAACGTTGTGGCTCGACCGCGGGTCCTGCAAGTCGTTCTCAGTTTGCATCCGGGAGGCACCGAACGTCTGGTGGTGGAGTTGGCTCGCAGACTGCAGGATCAGATTCCCGTGATGGTCTGTTGCCTGGACGACGCGGGTTCGTGGGCGCGTGAGCTCGACGCGTGCGGCGTGGAGGTCGTGGCCCTCAATCGTGCGACCGGGTTCAAACCCGGGCTTGGCCACGCGATCGCCGATCTCGCGCGCCGGCACGACGCGACGGTCATCCACGCACACCATTACTCGCCGTTCGTCTACAGCTGTTTGTCGAGAGTGTGGCGGCCGGGCACGCGCGTGGTGTTCACGGAACACGGACGGCTCTCCGACACGCCGCCGTCCGCCAAGCGGCGGCTGGCCAACCGGCTCCTCGCGCGTGTGCCGAGCCGCGTCTTCGCGGTCTCGGAGGATCTCAGGCAGCATCTCGTCGGCGAAGGCTTTTCGCCCAAGGCGCTTGGGGTGATTTACAACGGGATCGCGATCGGCCCGGTTCCCGATGCCGCGACGCGCGCTGATGTCCGGCGCGCCCTGGACGCATCCGACGCCACGTTCGTCGTCGGGACGATCGCGCGGCTCGATCCCGTGAAAGATCTGGGGACACTCCTCGAGGCCGCCGCAAGCATGCGTGCGGAGCGCCCCGTCCTCGTCGCGATCGTCGGCGACGGCCCGGAGCGTTCTTCGCTGGAGGCGCAGGCACGGACGCTCGGGATCGAGCACCACGTACGGTTTCTGGGACATCGTGAAGATGCGCGCCGCTGGCTCGCCGGGTGTGATGCGTACGTGAACTGTTCGGTGAGCGAAGGCGTCTCGCTGACGATTCTCGAGGCGATGGCCGCGGCGCTTCCGGTGGTCGCCACGCGCGTCGGCGGGACCCCGGAAGTGGTCGATGCCGGCTCAGGACGGTTGATCGCGGCGAAGGATCCGGCGCGTCTGGCTGCGACGCTGCTGCAGCTCGCGCGCGAACCGGCTGCGCGCGGGGAGATGGGCCGCGCGGCGCGCCGGCGGCTCGAAAGTCGCTTTACGCTCGACCGGATGATTCAGGAGTACGGCGACGTGTACGCGTCTGTGTCGGCGGATCACGCCGGGAATCGGAACTGATATGTGCGGCATCAGCGGGGTCTTCGCCCTTCACGGGTGTCTCGACGAGGCCGTGCGAGCGGCGGTGCCGGCGATGAACGCCGCGATCGCCCATCGAGGTCCCGACGGCGACGGCTTCTTCGACGCGGGTGACGTCTCGCTCGCGCACCGCCGGCTGGCGATCATCGATCGGTCCGGCGGCCACCAGCCGATGGCCAACGAGGACGGAACCTGCCAGATCGTCTTCAACGGCGAGATTTACAACTATCGCGAGCTGCGTCCCGAGCTCGAATCGAAAGGCCACCGGTTCCGGACCGTCAGCGACACGGAAACGATCCTGCACGCGTACCGAGGAGTACGGTCCCGCGTGCGTCGACAAGCTCGAGGGGATGTTCGCGTTCGTCATCTACGACGGCCGCCGCCGCGAGCTGTTCGCGGCCCGCGATCGCCTCGGCAAGAAACCGTTCTTCTACACGGTCATCGACGGCACGTTTCACTTCGCGAGCGAGCTGCCGGCGCTGACGCGATCCCCCCTCTGGAAAGGCGAGCTCGATCTCACCGCGCTCGAGGGATACCTCTCGCTCGGCTACTTCATCGCGCCGGCGACGATCTACCGTGACGTCTACAAGCTGATGCCGGGCCACTGGCTGCGCGTCGCGAACGGGCGGATCGAAACGCGCGAGTACTGGGACGTTCGCGAGTTCGACACCGATTCACGATCGACCGAGGCGTTGCTCCCGGCGATCGACGCCGCGCTCCGGAAGGCGGTGCACGAACGGCTCGAGAGCGAAGTGCCGCTCGGCGCGTTCCTGAGCGGCGGCATCGACTCCGGGCTCGTCGTGTCCTACATGGCCGAAGCGCTCGACGATCGGCTGGTCACGACATCGGTCGGGTTCGGCGAGCGCGGGCACAACGAGCTCGAAGCGGCCGAGCTCACCGCGCGTCATTTCGGCAGCCGCCATCACGCGGAGGAAATCGAGCCGCGCCTCGAGGAGGTGCTCGGTCCGGTGACCGCGGGGCTCGCCGAACCGCTGGCCGACGCGTCGGCCATCCCGACCTGGTACGTCTCACGCGCGGCGCGCCGCCACGTGACGGTCGCGCTCAGCGGCGACGGCGGCGATGAAAGTTTCGCCGGCTACGACTTCCGGTACGTCCCGCACGCGATCGAGGCCTCCGCGCGGCGCTTCATGCCGCCGGTGATGGCCCCGGCGGCGGGCTGGCTCGGCGCGCGATGGCCGCGGTCGCAGCGGCTGCCGCGGCCGCTTCGTGTGAGCACGCTGCTCGAGAACCTCTCGCGCGATCCAGCCACGGCGTATTACTCCGATCTCGCGTTCCTGAAGCCGCCCGACACCCGGGCGCTGATGGGGCGGCCCCCTGACCGCGATCCGGCCTCGAGCCCCGTCTACGCGGCCGTGACCGATCCGTATCGCCGTTGCGCGTCGAAGGACGCGGTGCAGCGATCCGAATACGCCGATCTCAAGGTCTACCTTCCGAACGATCCGCTCGTGAAGGTCGATCGCATGAGCATGGCGCACAGCCTGGAAGTCAGGTGCCCGCTGCTCGACCGCCGTGTCGTCGAGCTCGCGTTCCGGATTCCGGCCTCCCGTAAGCAGTCCGGGCGTACCGGCAAGACGCTCCTGCGCCGCCTCGCGCAGTCGCGGCTGCCCGAAGGACTCTGGCGGCTGCCGAAACGCGGGTTCACCGCACCCACCGGCTCGTGGCTGAGTGGGCCGTACGCGTCGCGGTTCCGGGACGAGGTCCTGCGATCGGATTCGGCGGTTGGCGATCATCTGGACCGGCGGCGATCTGGCCCGGCGGTTCGACGCGCACCACCGCCGCGAGGCCGATCATGGCTACGTGCTTTGGGCGACCTGGGTCCTGGAGCGCTGGCTTCAGACGGCCGGGCGCCGCGAAACGAGCGCCGTCGCGGGCGGCTGAAATCCGGTCGCCCACCTCACGAACAGGGTATGGAGGAGCTTCGCTTGCAAGAGGGATCACGTTCAATGGATTCTGGCTCGGAACATTAGTCACCTCTCACGGTGACTCTTGTCTCTACTCGTCAAAACTTGCCTTCGACATCAACACGTAAGTAGCTGCACTAAAAGGAATTACATACGCATTGGCACTGCCGGCCCTGGCGGAGAGGGGCTTGCTACGTAGCGACGTCGTTACATGGGCCCGACCTTCGTCCGCCCGGCCGTGATTTGCGTTGCGCTGGCGGCGCTTCTGGTTCTGTATGCGCCCGTCCTCACACGGCTCGCGCAGGACTGGGCGAATGACGACAACTACTCCCACGGATATTCTGATCGTCCCGCTCGCCGGCTACTTCGTGTGGGTAGCGGCGGCACAGGCTGGCGAGCCTGCGAAGCCGGCCCAGCGTCCTCGGCTTGCCGATCGTGGCGTTCGGACTGGTGATGCTGCTGGCGGGTCTGCTCGGCGCCGAGCTGTTCCTTCCCCGAGCGTCGCTGATTGTCGTCCTGATGGGCTCCGTGCTGTTCCTGATGGGGTGGCAGGCGTGCCGGATGCTCGCGTTGCCAATCGCGTTCCTGCTGTTGATGATTCCGATTCCGGCGCTGATCTTCAACCAGATCGCGTTTCCGCTCCAGCTCCTGGCGTCGAGCGTCGGCGAAACCGTGCTGTCGGCGCTCAGCATTCCCGTGCTTCGCGAGGGCAACGTCATCGTCCTCGCGCACACGAGCCTCGAAGTCGCCGAGGCGTGCAGCGGCATCCGGTCGCTGATCTCGCTGCTGACGCTCGGCATTGTCTACGGCTACTTCATGGATCCGCGGGTCGGCGTTCGCACGACCGTCGCACTCTCGACGATTCCGATCGCGATCATCGCCAACGGCGGGCGGGTTGCCGGCACGGGCGTGGCGGCGCACTACTACGGAGCCGAAGCGGCGCAAGGCTTTTTCCACACGTTCTCGGGCTGGATCGTCTTCGCGGCCGCGTTCGCGATGCTCTTCGTCGTGACGCACGTGCTGATCCGGGTGGTGCCGCGGCGTGAGCGGGCCGGCGCGGTTCCGACGGTCGCCGCACAGAGGGCGGTTTGACCGCGCGGCTGACTCATTCTCAGCGTCTGCTTCCTCACCACGGCTGCGTACGCGCACCACGCGATGCGGCCGGAAGAGGTGCCGCCGCGAGAGCCGCTGCAGGCGCTCACGAACCAGGTCGGGCGCTGGAAGGGCCGCGAAGCGCCGACGTTCAGCGACGAAGTGCTCGCCGTGCTCGGCGCCGATGACCTTCTGAATCGCTACTACCTCTCGGCCCGGGAGCCCGCGGTGTCGCTCTACGTCGGCTACTACCGCAGCCAGCGCGAGGGCGACACGATTCATTCGCCGATGAACTGTCTGCCCGGCGCCGGGTGGCTGCCGATCGCGAACGATCGCGCCGCGATTCCGATTCCCGGACGCCACGCGCCCATTGTCGTGAACCGCTTCGTGATCCGGAAAGGCTCCGAACGGCAGGTCGTTCTCTACTGGTATCAGAGCCACGGCCGCGTCGTGGCGACCGAGTACTGGAGCAAGGTGTACATGGTCTACGACGCGGTCCGCAGCCACCGGTCGGACGCGGCGCTGGTTCGCGTGATCAGCCCGGTGCTCCCGAGCGAGGAGGGCACGGCGGCCGCCGAACAGCGCGTCACCGAGTTCGTCCAGGCTCTTTTCCCGCACCTCGAAGCGCATTTGCCGTCATGACGCCGAAAAGGACTGCCCTCATGCTGTCGAACCGATCCACCTTCGTTGCATTGCTGAGCCTGCTGGCGCTCGCCGGCTGTTCCAAGGACCCCGAGGTCGCGAAGCGGGAGTACGTGCAGAGCGGCGACGCTTATGTCGCGCAGAAGAAGCTGCGCGAGGCGGTCGTCGAGTACCGCAACGCCGTGCAGCAGGATCCGCGGTTCGGCGAAGCCCGGCTCAAGCTGGCCCAGACGTACCTGGAGCTCGGCGACATCGGCAATTCCTTCCAGGAATACGTGCGTGCCGCCGACCTCATGCCGGCCGACGTCGACGCCCAGGTCAGGGTCGGCGAAATGCTCCTGGTCGCGCGACAGTTCGAAGACGCGAAGGCGCGCGCCGAAAAGGCGCTCGCCATCCGGTCCGCTCACGTGCCGGCGCTGATTCTTCGGGCGAACGCGCTGGCCGGCCTGAACAGAATCGAGGACGCGGTCGCCGAGGTCGAACAGGCAATCCGCACCGATCCGGACCGCAGCGAGAGCTACGCCAACCTCGGCATGATGCAGCTCATCCGCGGAGATCGGACGCAGGCCGAACTCGCGTTCAGGAAAGCCGTGGACACCAATCCGAAGTCGGCCGCGGCGCGGATGGCCCTGGCCAACTTCTATGCGGTGAGCGGCAAGCGTGACGAAGCCGAGGCGCAGTTCAAGGCGGCGCTCACGATCGATCCGAAGGATCTGCTCGCCAACCGCGCGCTTGCCTACTTCTACGTCGCGTCGGGCCGCGCGCCGCTGGCCGAGGAGCACCTGAAAGTCGTCGCCGACGTCGCGCCGAACCAGGCGGGCCGGCTGATTCTGGCCGACTACTACATCGCCATGCGGCGCCTGGACGAAGCCAAGACGCTGCTCGAGCAGGTCTCGTCGACCGAGAACGAGTCGTTCGCGACGGCCAAGCTCCGTCTCGCGGCGCTCGGGGTGATCGCGGGCAACCAGGCGTCGGCCATGCGGCTCGTTGACGACGTGCTGGCGAAGCAATCGACGCACACCGAGGCGCTGATTGCGAAGGCGGAGCTGCTCGCGCGCGCGGGCAAGACCGATGAGTCGCTCGCCGCGGCCGAAGTCCGCCGTCACGTCGAACGGCCAGTCCGCCAGGGCGCACTTCGCGCTCGGCAAGGCCCTCGTGTTGAAGCGCGAAGAGGCCGACGCGACCGTGGCATTCAATCAGGCGCTCCAGCTCAATCCGCGGCTAGCCGATCCGGAGCTCGAGCTGGCGAAGATTCATCTCGCGAACGGCCGGCTGAACGATGCCGAGCGCTTCGCCCAGAGCGCCATCACGAAGGTCGCCGGCTACGCCGACGCGCACCTCCTGCTCGCGCGCATCCACCTGATGAAGGGCGCGCCGTCCAGGGCCGAGCCGTCGCTCACGGCGCTCGTCAAGGCGTTCCCGGATTCACCGGCGGTCCAGACGGAAGTTGGACTGCTCGAGATGACCAAGCGCAACCGGGCCGCGGCCCGGGCCGCCTTCACCCGAGCGCTCGCCAAGAACCCGACCTACGTCGAGGCGCTGGCTGGCATGAATCAGCTGGACCTCGAGGAAAAGCGCACGGATCAAATCAAAGCGCGTATCGCCGAGGCGCTCCGGGCCAAACCGCACGACGGTCCCATTTTGATCCTCGCGAGCCGGACGTACGGGTCGCTCGGGGATCTCGCGACCGCCGAGAAGATGCTGCAGCGGGCGATCGCCGCCGATCCGAACAACCTTGACGCCTACGGCATGCTCGGACGGCTGTATGCCACGCAGCAGCGGCTGGGCGACGCGACCACCCAGTTCGAGAGGCTCGCCGAGCGGCAGCCGACGTCCGTCGCCGCGCACACGATTGCGGGCATTCTGCTCGACATGCAGAACCGGCCTGGCGATGCGAGGAAGAAGTACGAGCGCGCGCTCGAAGTGGATTCGCGCGCGGCCGTCGCGGCGAACAACCTGGCCTGGATCTACGCGGAGACGGGCGGCAATCTCGACATCGCGCTGCAGCTCGCGCAGACCGCCAAATCACAGCTGCCGGAGCGTCCGGAGGTCAACGACACGCTCGGCTGGATTTACCACAAGAAGGGGCTGAGCGCGATGGCCGTGGCGCCGCTGCTGCAGTCGGTCCAGAGCGATCCCAAGAACGCGACGTATCACTACCACCTCGGCATGGCGTACGCGGGAAGCGGCGACAAGGAAAAGGCGCGGGCGTCTTTGCAGAAAGCGCTCTCGCTCGACGCCAACTTCAGCGGCGCCACCGAGGCGCGTCAGGCGCTCTCGGAGCTCAAGGGCTGAGGCAGCCGCTCATGGCGCCCGGTTCGCGCGACGAGCCATCGATTCCAGGAACCAGACATCGCCGCACGTCCAGACCGTCGTGAAACCGAGAGCGTCCAGTTGCGTTTCCAGCCATGAAACCGTGCCGCTGCCCACGATCGACGGGTGCACCTCGATGAGGAGCGTCTCGACAACCCGCTTGAACAGATCGCCCTCGTTCTTCAAGAGCGCCACCTCCGCGCCCTCAATATCGCAGACCACGCTGCACCGGTCGTAGCCGGCATCCGTCACGATCTTTGCGAGCGACGTGGCAGGAACCGTGACGCGATTGCCGTCGGCAGGCGCGGTCAGAGAGCTGGCCAGAAAGTCATCGGCCACTCCGAATGCGATTGACTCGGCGCCATACGCCACGGCGGCATGCAGAATGTGGAACCGGCACCCGTTCGTTTGCCTGTTCCGTTCAAGAATGGGCACAACGTTCGGATTGGCCTCGACGACCACATGGCGGGTCGGGTCGGCCAGCAAGCGGTTGGTCAGGCAGGCCACGATTCCCGCCGAACCGCCCAATTCCACGACGGGAAGCGTCCGGGGCAGGAACCGTGCAACGGCGTATCGCTCGGACGTCTCGTAGATGCCAAGCCACGCCTGACCGCTGAGGAAGCTGCTCGTCGTCGGCGGAAGGTCGAAGGGCCTGCCGTCGATCCGGATACGCCACCTCAAGGCGTTCATCGCCTTCCCGGCGTACCACGGAGCGGTTTTCCTCCACCAACGGAGGCGGAGCCTTCGGAATGCGGCGTCGATGGCTGCCAACAGCGCCGTTCGAAGCGAACCGACTCTCCAGGCATGACCCAGGAGTTCGCTGAACGAAAGCCGCCGGTCCAGCACCTGGCGGGCCGGCCCGGGCTGACGCCGAGGGTCCGTCTGCACGTCAGCGCGCTCCTGAGAACCGCAGCCGGTGCCACAGCGCCCGCTGTTCGTCCTTGGGGATCGTGAGCCGAAACAGCAGGGCCGCGATCGGGAAGGTGAACATCATCCGCAAGAAGATGGCCTGGTACGACTCGCCCGGGACGACCCGATCCGCCAACCAAAGGCCCGCCACGGTCGCGACCGCCATGCCGAGACCCGGCAGCACACTGCTTCGAATGAACGTCAGCAACGGCACGTCGAGCAGGCGGCACACATACGGCGGTAACACGACCGTGGTGACGAGCAGCGCCGGCACGGCTGTCGCGAGCGCCACACCGGTGATCCCCATCCGTGGCGCAAGCCAGAGACTCAACACGAGATTGACCACGGCTTCGGTCATCAGGACCAGGGCCGGGAATCCGACGCGGTGCAGAGCCTGATAGAAGGCAAACGACACCTGGGACGACAGAATCTGTCCGAACGTGGCGATCGCCAGATAGACAATGACCCACTGGACTGGCGAACCGAACTCGGGCCCGACCCAGCGATTGAGAAATGCCGGCCCCAGTCCAATCAACCCACCGAAAATCCATCCTGAGAGAAGCCCGGCGATGCGTGTGGAGCTCAGATATGCCTCGCGAACCCGCGCCATCTCCCCGCGGGTTACCAGGACGGTCAATCTCGGCATCAGAACGCCGTAAAAACTGGCCACGAAGGCGCGTGCGTATTCGATGAGCTGGAGCGGCAGGGCGTAGAGTGCCACGCTGGCGGCTCCGAGCTTGACCCCGATCACGGTCGTATCGGTGTAGCTGATGAGCTTCGCCGCGAGCATGATGAAGAACGATTGGATCCCGAATCCGTACAGCCAGCTGAGCTCGTCCAGCCGTGGTCGCCTCAGTTGAACGGACAACCCCGGGACGTACCAGAAGGCCACTCCCGCCATGAGGAGCGTCTGAATGGCCGTGACGGCGGCCGTCAGCCCGGCGAGCATCAGCAACGGCTGCTGATCAGGCTGAACGAACAACGGCACCGTGATGAATCGAATACCGAGACCGGCCAGCGCGATGCCGTTCAGAAGATCATAGCGATCGTAGCCGCTCAGCAAACCGGAAAACGCGCTGCCCACGAACACAAACAGCAGGTGAGCCCCAAGAAGGATGCCCGTGGCCGAGGCGGCTCGGGCCGCCTCGGTTGAAAGAGGCTCCGCGAAGGCCGACGGAATCAAGCCACTCATGCCCGCCCAGGCCCCGAAACACGTCAGACCGATGGCGCCGTAGATCGTGACGACGACGCTGACCAGGCGGTTGATGCCGGCGATGTCGTCGTTCGCTCGGAATTGGGCGACGTTCTTGATGAGGGCGGCCCCAAGACCCAGATAGAGCAGCTCGGAGTACGCCAAGATGCCGTTCAAGAACGACCAGACGCCGTACAGCTCCTTGTCGAGGGCGCCAACGACGATCGGCGTGATGACAAACGAATACGCGAGGCTCGCTCCCAGCACGAGATAGTTCGACAAGACATTTCTGATAAGAGAGCCTGGGCGGTTCATCGACACGGGCGGCGGAGGCTTGCCGAGCGTACACCGTCGGCGCGGAGAAACGAAAAAAATGGCCGCGTGGCCATTTGGTACCATGCCCGCACGCCATGCCCCATCACATTCGAATCCTGGCGGGCAGTCTCGACCGCGGTGCGGGCAGTCACGTGTACAACAATCAGCTCATCCGTCGCCTGGCCGGCAGAGGCCACGTCGTCTCGACCGTCTGTTTCGACGCCGGCCCGGACGTGCGTGACTGCGCCGACGTGCTGGAGATTCCACCGCCGGCTTCGTATCGGGACACGAAGATCGTGTGGCGTCTGTTCGCGTGGAGAACGTATGGGTTCTGCCGTCGGCGCCTGCTGCACGCGACCCTGTCGCGACCCGATGTCGTCGTAGCCGCCGAGCATTTCTTCATGACGCCGCACGCCCGCCGATTTCCCGAGACGCCGATGCTCTACCTCCCCCATTCCCTGCTCGTCGGCGAAGAGATCAAGAGCTACAACCTGCCGCCAAGCGCGCACGTCCTCACGAATCATCTCTACGTTCGTCTTCAGAAATGGGGCCTCAGACACGCGACCCGTACCGTCCGTTTTACGCAGCAGGCCTGCGACGCCATGCGGGCGCGGTACGGCCCGCTCATCCGGTCGCCGTTCTTCGTCAATCCGATGGGGACGGACGTGCCGGAGCCGGGGACGCGGTCCGATCAGACCGGGCCTGTGCGTCTGCTCTGGGTTGGACAGTTGATCGCAAGAAAACGGATCGACGTGGCGCTGTCGGCCCTGGCAACCCTGACGCCGTGTCGATGGCAGTTCGACATTGTCGGAAAAGGGGATCAGCGCGACGCACTCGAACGACAGTGCGTCGATCTCGGCCTGCAGGACCGGGTGGTCTTCCATGGCTTCCAGGAACGGCCCGAGCGTTGGTATCGGCAGGCCGATCTCCTGCTGTTTCCGTCGTGGCTCGAAAACTCCCCTGTGACGATGCTCGAGGCGATGAGCTACGGCGTGCCGTGCCTGGCCATGCGAGGCGACGGCGTGCGCTTTCACAACGCCAACGCCGAGATCATTCGCGACGGCGAGGACGGGTTCCTGGCAAACGACGACGATCACTTCGGGCGATTGCTCGCCGACCTGCTCGCCAATCCGACGCCGTTGAGGGCGGCCGGCGACGCCGCCCGCAAGGCCATCATCAGCCGGCACACCTGGGATCACCATGTTCAACGGTACGAGAGGCTCTTCGACGAGCTGGTCACCGAACGCAAACGCGAGCGCTTCGGGAGTTAGGCCGGGGTTTCTTGACGAAAAACGGCCAGATTCTGCAGTTCGAAGTTCGCAGTTCCAAGTTCTAAGTTCAGGTTGCTGGGTTTTTCAGCAGCCTGCTATAGCCTCCCTGCCGGGCCGGTCTGTCCGTGAAGGAACTCGGCCAGGATGTCCTCGCACGCCGACTCGTGCGCACGGAACCACGCATCGTCGGCGTACTTCTGCCAGCGGCCCAACGGCACGTCGGTCACGAGCGCGGCCAGCCGTTCGGGATCCATGTCGAGGCCGGCGGCATTCCCGAGTTTCGCAATCTCCGCTCGCGGTGATTTGATCAGATCTTCGAACGCCAACGAGTAGTCGGCGTAGCCCACTCCAAACAGATAGGACAGTTTCCAGATGAAGTAGAAGACCCGATACGGACTGGTTTCGACGTCAGGCGAGAGAAAGGGAAAGTGCGCCTGCAGATCCAGCGCCCAGCGCTGGAGATAGAAATGATCGAAGGGCTCGAAGCGATTCATCGTCACATCGCGGGGCACGGCCGCAGGATTGACAAGGCTGGAGCACCACTGGTCGCGCGGGTGACGGTAGAGATGAATCAGCGTCGCACCGGGAAACTGCCGCCGGATCCAGGGCAGGCGGAAGTCCAGCCGGTTACACTGCAGCACCGCGCGGCCCGGCGCCGCGCGCTCGATCAACCGCGCCAGATAGCGGCGCAGATTGGGATCCCATGCCGATTCATCCATGAACAGGCCGCGATCCGTCCAGTCCTCGCGGTGCCAGTCGCCAAGCTCTGACAATCCTTCATACTCGCGCCAGTAATCGGTGACGTCTCGATGCGTCGGATCGAGCCGGCTGCCCCGCATTTCGGGATCGAACCAGCGGCGCTCGTTCAACGGCTCGTAGTACGCCACGCATCCTGGAACATGGCGGAAGATGTTCCAGAGCAGCGTCGATCCCGTCCGGAATCGCGCGGTCACGAAGACCGTTCCCGCATATGTTTCGGGTACCGTCAGGCGGCCGCGGCCGAGATCTGAATAAGGAGCCGCGCGATCGGCTGACGGAACGCCGGCCCGCCATGCCAGCACTCCGGCGAGTGCATCTGTCGCAATGGCCCGGCCGTCGGATGTGGCAAGTGTGCGCCGAAGCGTACGATGGACGAGCGAACGCAGGCGCGCGCGAAGCGTCACGGATCCTGGCAATCGTGGCAAGCGGTTCAGGACGGTCTCGGCAACGGCGTGCGCGCCGGCGCCGGCCGCAGGGCCGGACGCCGCGCGGGCACCGGCTGACGGACCGGAACGGGGACGGGAGAGGCCGGCGCCAGGGTCTTCAGCAGCACCGCACCCGCCATCGCGACGTAGAAGGGAGGCTCGAGGCCCACCAGCGACACGAACTGCGCGCTGACGGCAAACCCGACGATCGCAAGAATGATCCCCGCGGCGAACATCGATGTGCTTTCATCGATGCCGGGCACCTTCGCGCGCGCGATTCGCCAGAGACGCTTCACCGTGAAGCCGTAGAAGAGGAGCAGAAACAGCACACCGGGGACGCCCGTCTCCGCCGCCGTCTGTATCCAGACGCTGTGCGCCTCCTTGCCGCGGCCCCACCCGAAATCATCGGCGACAAGGGGCCAGTTGTGGGGACCAACGCCCAGGATCGGATTGGCGGCGACGACGGTCATGCAGTCGGCCCACAGGGCGAACCGGCTCTCGGCCGATCCGTCACGCTCTTCGCGGGGCGCGAAGGTCGTCGCCAGCCGTTCGGCCAGCTCAGGACCGGTCAACCGAAGCGCCAGCAGACAGGCCAGGACGATCGCGCCGATATATTTGGGCCGTTTGGGAAGCAGGACGACCGCGACGGCGGCTGCGCTCAGCATGCCGACGAACGCGCCCCGGGAGAACGTCAGCAGCACGGTGTGGAGAATCAGCGCCGTGGAGGCGGCCGCAATGCCCTTCGTCCACCACTGTTTCGAAGACAACATCAGCCCGAGCGAGGCGCCGAGCGTCGTCACCAGGCTGATGCCGAAGGAGTTGTTGTCCATACTGCCGAAGCCTTCGGCCGCGGCGCGGTTGTACCCTTCAACCACATACGTCTGATTCATCTCGGCGCAGACATACGTCTGCAGCATCACCATGGTCCAGATGAGCGCCCGCGCTTCCTTCTCGGTCTTGAGCATCGTGACCCCGACGAGGAACGGCAAGACCGTTTTCGAGAACTCCACGATGCTGTTCCACGAGACTTCAGGGTCGATGGCCTGCAGAGCCGACGCCATGCTCCAGGCGATGAACAGGAGGATGCACGTCACGGTCGACTTCGCGCCTCCGAATTTCCAGGAGCCGAATCTCTGGAAGGCCCAGCCGACGAGCATGGACAAGCCGACGAGGAAGCTCATCCCGTGCAGGTTGCCTGCCCAGCCCCACAGCGCTTCCGGCCTGAGCACCGAAAAGCCCACGTAGATGTACAGGCCGATGATCGGATAACGCAGGGCCGCTAAGGTGCCGAACGCCACGAGCCCGTAAGTGAGGAGCAGTCCTTCCATGTTCCAGACGCTTATTGCCGGCCGACGTCGATCAACTCGTCGAGCGGCACGCGAACGGTCCGTCGAACCAGCGGCACGCTGAGCTCCAGATTGACATCCGGATCGGGCGGCTGGGCGTCGCGGTATTCGTAAATCGCGAGCGAGACACCCCGCAGCCGTTTATCGGTCGTTCCGATCGGAATCCGGTGACGCTCGATGAATCGATCCGTCGTGAGCTCTTCGCGGAGCCAGTCGAGCACCTGAGAGTCGCTGGGCTGATCTTCGATGACCACGAACCGCGTGCCGTAGGCGCGAAGGAGACCGTAGATCTCCTGGCGATCCATGATGCGGTCCTTGACGCTGGATCGCCCCATCCTGGACGTCGTGAGAAGCTTGTCCGACCGCAGGACGACGTGCTGACCGGCGGGATCGTGCTTGCGGACGAAGAAGACGAAGTAGCCGGTGTCCACCGGACCGCTGAACAGGATGGTCGGCGATGACGCCGGTTGCGACAACACGTATTGGGCGGCGGCCTCGTAGCCTTCCGCGCCTGTCGGCGTCACCTTCCGCCCCGCCCAGAGCTGCCAGCCGACCGCGAAGGCCAGCGCCGCCGTCGCCACCCGGCGGCCCACCATCGAACGCATGCTGGCCAGGAGACCCGCCGCGCACAGGAAGTAGGCCGGCATGGCGACAAAGCCGTAGCGCGGGGGATCGATCCGGCCCGTCACGAACAGGACGGACAGCAACACCGACGACATCCACAGGAGCGAGATCAACACCCGTCGATCGAGACGGAGGATGGCCGCGATCGCGCCGCAAATCACGATGCCGATCACGGGCAGCGACAGGTGACCGTTCATAATCGCCCACAGGACCGATGGTTGCGGCGCCAGTCCGAACGCACTTCCCGTCTGCGACGAGATGAACCTGACCATCGCGACGTTGAACGGCGACAGGACGTATGTCATGACGACGATCGGCGCGCAGAGCACCACCCCGAGCACGGTGAGCCAGAAGACGTCCGGCTTGAACAGCCGCCGCCAGCCGACAAACACGAGCAGCAACAGCACGTAGACGGGCGCGACGAACACGGCGAGTTGCTTGGCGTACAGGCTCGCGTTCGCCATGAGAATGAACCAGGCGTAGTCGCGCGAGCGGCCCGTATCCCGAAAACGTACGAGGGAGGACGTCGCGAGGAGCACCAGCGCGATCATCGGCATTTCCGACATCACCGCCTGGCCGAAGCTCGTGACCACAGGGTTCGTGACGAACAGCAGCGCCGCCCAGAGCGCCACGCGATCGTCATAGAGACGACGCGTCAGCGCGAACAACGCGATCGTGGCAATCGCGAGGCACGCGAGGATGACGATGCGCGACGAGAAGACCGACACGCCCATCACGGCATAGACGGGGGCGAGCGCGGCCGCGAGCAGCGGCGGATGGTGGCCGAGCGACAGCGCCGGATACTTCGCGTAGTAATGTTCGGCGAACCGCTGCAATCCCTCCACGCTCCAGGCTCCCCCGGACAGGAGGAGGTCGTAGAAGAACACGCCGTTCATCATGTAGCGCGGCATGTCGCCCTGGAGCGACACGAGACCTTCATTCGTCAGTCCGCGCGAGGCGAGCACGAGGCCGATGAGCACGATGCCGGACAGAAGCGAGCGAGTCCTCCGGATGGCCGGCACCGGACGCACGGGCTCGGCACGGACGCCCACAGCGTCCATGGCCTCCGGATCGATCGAGCCGGCCTCCGGGAAGCCGGGGCCGGGCAGTCCGCGTCGCATCTGGGAAGACATCACGCTACGACCGGGACTGGGGCAACGCCGGCGAATGGGCCGACCGCGTCCAGACCGCCTGGGGAAGCGCTCCTGGCAGGACGAGCCCGAAGCGGCCGGCCGCAAAGAGGCCGGTGCCGATCACGAACGACAACCCGTTACACAGGTGATGGACGATGTGCGCGGGAACGACGCGGATGCCGAACCAGAGGCCGCGCTGACGGACGAACCACTGGTAGTAGCGGTAGTTGAGCACGAGTAGACCGCCGAGAGCTGCGGCCGCGATGAGACCGGCCCACGGCGTCACAACGAGTCCCGCCAGCGACGCGAGCAGCAGGTACGAGAGCAGGACAGAGAGCCGCAGCTCCACGCGCGTGTTGAGATCGTTCGAGAACTTCCGGAACTTCTGGAGCAGCTGCGCCCACGGGATTCCGCGCGCCGCGATGTCAATCACGATGCTGCCCGGCAGCGTCCATCGCTTGAAGTGTTTGCCGCGGAACTCGGGCGCCAGGCGGATCTTGTAGCCGGCCCGTGTGAGCCGGTAGCCGAGCTCGATGTCCTCCACCGACGGCCGCGTGAATCGCTCGTCGAAGCCGCCAACCGTCCGGAACGCCCCGGCACGGACCGCCCCGAGGCCGGCCCAGAAGGTCACCGCGTCCCGCGTGCCGATCTGATGGACGTACGAATGCGACAGGTTCCGATATTGAGACATGAAGTTCGGCTCCGGCGGCGCCTCGTCGTACGCCCCGAACACGGCCGAGACATCTGGCTCGTTCGCGAATAGTTCCAGCATACCGGGTAACGCATCGGGCGCGACGGCGACATCCGAATCGACGAACATCAGGACGTCGCCGCGGGCCGCGGCCGCTCCGCGGTTGCGCGCCGCCGCTGGCCCGAGCGGACCGTCGATGTCGATCACCCGGGCCTCGCAGGATTCGGCGAGCGGCCGGCAGTCTTCGAGCGCGCCGTCGGCCGCGACGATGATCTCCGCGTCGGGCATGGACCGCCGGACGGCCCGCAGGCTCTGCTCGAGGTGCTGCAGGTTCCGATGGAACGGGATTATGACGGTCGCCGAGGCTCGCGACAGACTCGTCGCCGGGGAGATCACGGGGCCCGATCAGAGCAAAAGGCCTACCATTCGACACAAAATCGGCCCGTTCGGGCCTCGTGATTCTCCCTAATCTTTCCTGCCGCTCCGCGGACTGTCGGAACTGTCCGAGACGAAAGTCCCCGCAAAGGCTGACTTTCTTCTGTCAGATCTCAACAGACTGGCGTCATTTTCAAGGCCATTCCCTAACCTGCCCCAGGATCTGCCCGGAAACGACGAAAAACTCTGCACCCGGGCGGTTCGAGTCTTGCTGTGTAACGCCAACCTCACGGACGGACGCCAACGCTCGGAGGGGGCTCCGCTGACAGAATGGGTGATTACGTTTCCAAGGCTCGATCGGTCGCACAACTGAAACCGGGCGATCGCGTCGCCATCGTCGGCGCGGGCCCCGCGGGTCTGACGGCGGCGTACCAGCTGGCCAAGCTCGCCGACGTACGCGTGACGGTTCTCGAGGCCGACGACATCGTCGGGGGACTCTCCCGGACGGCGCGGCACAAGGGCTTCCGGTTCGACATCGGGGGTCACCGGTTCTTCACCAAGATCGGGCCGGTCGAGGAGCTGTGGCACGAGATCCTGGGCAATGAATTCATCTCGGTTCCGCGGCTCTCGCGGATTCACTACAACGGCACGTTCTTCGACTATCCGCTCAAGGCCAGCAACGCGCTGAAGGGCCTCGGCCCTCTGAACGCGCTGCTCATCTTCCTGAGCTACGTGAAGTGGCATTACTGGCCCTACGCCGTCGAAGAGAACTTCGAGCAGTGGGTCACGAACCGCTTCGGCAAGCGGTTGTACGAGATCTTCTTCAAGACGTACACCGAAAAGGTCTGGGGCATCCCGTGCACGGAGATTCGCGCCGAATGGGCCGCTCAGCGCATCCAGGGACTCTCTCTGGCCAAGGCGATTCTCTCGGCGACGACGATCACGAAGCGCCCGTCGAAGATCAAGACGCTCATCCACGAGTTCCAGTACCCGCGTCTTGGTCCGGGCCAGATGTGGGAGATGTGCCGCGATCGCGTCGTCGAGCGCGGCCATCCGGTGCTGCTCAACCACTACGTCGATCGCTTTCACGTCCGGAACGGGCGCATCACGGCGGTGACCGCCAAGACGCCGGACGGCGATCGGACGTTCGAGGCCGAGCACTTCATCACCACGATGCCGATTCGCAGTCTGGTGCGCGCGATGGCACCCGGCGTGCCCGCGCCGATTCACGAAGCGGCCGAAGGCTTGCGCTACCGCGACTTTCTGACGGTCGCGCTCATGCTGCAGAAGGACAAGCTGTTCCCGGACAACTGGATCTACATCCACACTCCCGGAGTCAAGGTTGGCCGCATTCAGAACTTCAACAACTGGAGCGCGGCGATGGTGCCGACGCCGGGCACGACATGCCTCGGGCTCGAGTACTTCTGCTTCAAGGGCGACGGCCTCTGGGAGAGCCAGGACGAGGATCTGATCGAACAGGCGGGCCGGGAGCTCGAGGCCCTGGGTCTCGCGAAGCAGGCGGATGTCATGGATGGCTGCGTCATCCGGATGCCGAAGGCGTATCCCATCTACGACGCCGCGTACCGCGGGCATCTCGACGTCATCCGGTCGTTCATCGATCCGATTTCGAACCTGCACACGGTCGGTCGCAACGGCATGCACAAGTACAACAACCAGGACCACTCCATGCTGGCGGCGATGATGGCCGTCTGGAACATGCAGGGCGCGTCGCACGACATCTGGGACGTCAACACGGACTTCGAGTATCACGAGGAGCAGAAGCTCGAGCCGCCGGCGCGCCGCAAGGCGGCAAGCGCCTGAGCCATGCGTATCGGGGTCGATGCGACCTGCTGGGCTAACGGCCGCGGCTACGGCCGGTTCACCCGTGAACTGGTCAGGGCCATGGTCCCCATCGGCCGCGAGCACGAGTTCGTCTGTCTGCTCGACGAGCGCGCGGCCGCCCGCTTCGACCTCACCGCCGGCAACGTTCGCCGGGTCGTCGTCGCGCAGCATGCGTCGCCGACCACCGCGGCCTCGGCCGACAGCTACCGGTCCCCGTTCGACATGCTGCGGCTGTCACGAGCGCTCGCCCGCGAGCGGCTTGACGTGTTTTTCTCGCCCACGGTCTACTCGTACTTTCCGGTTCCGCCCGGTCTGCCCGCCGTGGTGACACTGCACGACGCGATCGCCGAGCGGTTTCCGCGGTTGACCCTGCCAACCGCGCGCGCGCGGCTTTTTTGGCGGCTCAAGGTGAAACTGGCTCTGTGGCAGGCGCGGCTGGTGCTGACGGTCTCGGAATTCGCGGCGAAGGAAATCGCCGAAGTGCATGGCATTCCGGCCAGGCGCATCCGCGTGGCGCTCGAGGCGCCGGCGGCCGATTACCGGCCGAGCCAGTCGCACGACGAGATCGCCGATCTGGCCCGGCGCATCGGTCTGCCGCCTGGCGCGCGGTGGCTGACTTATGTGGGAGGATTCAGTCCTCACAAGAACCTTGACGTCATGGTGCGGGCGCATCAGCAGGTATCAGCTCGACTCTCCCGGCCACTGTTCCTGGTCCTGATCGGCGCGCTCTCGGGCGACGCGTTCCTGAGCAACCTCGCCGCCATCCGCGACACGATCCGGGCGTGCGGCACCGAAGGGCTGGTGCTCTGGCCCGGCTTTCTGCCCGACGCCGACATCCGGCATCTGCACTCGGGCGCGCTCGCTCTCGTTCTGCCGTCCGAGAACGAAGGCTTCGGGTTGCCCGCGGTCGAGGCGGCGGCCTGCGGAACGCCGGTCATCGCCACGACGTCGAGCCCGCTGCCGGCGCTCCTCGACGGCGCCGGATTGTTCGTCGCGCCGCGCGACGAGGCGGGCCTCGCGGCCGCGATCGAAACGCTCGCCACCGATGCGCCGCTGCACGCCCGCCTGGCGGACATGGCGCGCATCCGCGCCGCCGCGTTGACCTGGCCGCGGGGCGCGCGATCCGCCCTCGACGCGATCGAGGAGGCGGCCGCATGAAGCGCCCTCTCCGCTTCTGCCTGCCCACCACGTTCTATCCGCCGTTCAACTTCGGCGGCGACGGGATCGACGTCGAACGCCTGGCGCGCGCGCTCACGCGGCGCGGGCATCACGTCACCGTCGTGCACGACGTGGACGCGTACCAGTCCCTCGCGCACAAGAAGCCCGCTGCGCCGGCGGTGCGCGACGGCGTCGAGGTCATCGGCCTTCGGAGCCGGCTGGGCATGGTGGCGCCGTTTCTCACGCAGCAGACCGGCCGGCCGATCGTTCACGGACGCCGGCTGGCGCGGCTCTTCCGCGAACACCCGTTCGACGTCGTCACCTTCAACAACGTCTCGCTCGTCGGCGGGCCTGGCCTGCTCTCGTTCGGCGGCGACGCGGTGCGTCTCTATCTCGCGCAGGAACACTGGCTGGTCTGCCCGAGCCATGTGTTGTGGCGCCACAACCGCGAAGTCTGCACGGGACCGCAATGCCTGCGCTGCGTGCTCACGTACCGGCGTCCGCCGCAGCTCTGGCGCTACACCGGCTATCTGGGCCGCCAGCTCGAGCACGTGGATGTCTTCATCGCCCGCAGCGAATTCAGCCGCCAGAAACATCACGAATTCGGGTTTCCGCGGCCCATGGAGGTGTTGCCGTACTTCCTGCCGGGCGCGTTCCCGGACCAGCCGCCGGCCGTCACCGCGTCATCGCCGCACGATCGTCCGTACTTTCTGTTCGTCGGACGTCTCGAACGCATCAAGGGGCTCGACACGGTGATCCCCGTTTTCGCGCGCTATCCCGAGGCCGATCTGCTCGTCGTCGGCGACGGCGACGACGCGGAGCGATTGAAGGCGCTGGCTGCCGGCAATCCGCGGGTGCGTTTCCTTGGCCGGATACCGAACGCCGAGCTCGATCGCTACTATCACCACGCGCTCGCCGTTATCGTGCCGTCGGTCGGATACGAAACCTTCGGCATCGTGCTGATCGAAGCCTTCCGGTACCAGGCGCCGGTGATCGCGCGGCGCATCGGACCGTTTCCCGAGATCGTCGAGCAGTCAGGCGGCGGCGAGCTCTTCGCGAACGACGAGGAGCTCGTGGCCGCGATGCGCCGGTTGCAGCAGGCGGCGCCGGAGTGCCGTGCCGAGCTTCGCGCGCGCGCCTATCGGGCCTGTCGCGACCGCTGGTCCGAGGACGTCGTCGTGACGCGGTATCTGGATCTGGTGGCGCGCGCGGCCGAGGAGCGAACGGTGCGCCGGGGCGGTTCTCCGCCGGACTGGCTCGGGTAGCGCCATGCGGGCCATCCTCACGTATCACTCGCTCGACGACAGCGGCTCGCCCATCTCGGTACCGCCGGCCGTCTTCAGCCAGCACGTGCGCTGGCTGGCTGGCGGCGGCGTCCGCGTGCTGCCGCTCGGCGATCTCCTCGTCCTCGATCCCGAAGATCCGGAGCCGGCGGTCGCGATCACGTTCGACGACGGCTTCATGAACTTCCAGCAGGCCGCGGATCAGCTTCTGGAGCAGGGTCTGCCGGTCACGCTGTTCGTCGTCTCGGGACACGTCGGCGGTTCGAACGCCTGGCGCGGACAGGCGGAACCCGGCATTCCGACGCTGCCGCTCCTCGGCTGGTCCGATCTCGAGCGGCTCGCAGGCCGGGGCGTGGCGATCGGCGCGCACACCCGGTCGCACCCCCGGCTGACCACGCTGACGGCCGCCGGGCTCGACGACGAAATCGACGGCTGCGTGCAGGACCTCGGCAGGCGGCTCGGCGTTCGCGTCGATCACTTCGCGTATCCGTACGGGGACGTGGACGAGCGGATCGCGGCGGTGGCGCGCAGGCGTTTTCAGTCCGGCCTCACCACACGCTTCTCGACGCTCACGCGGCAGGATCCGCCGATGTGGATTCCGCGGCTGGACATGTATTACTTGCGCGAGCCTGGCGCGCTCGAAAGCTGGGGCACGTCGAGGTTCCGTCGCCTTCTCTGGTCGGTGCGGCTGCGACGTCAGCTCCGCGAGGTCCTCACATGACGGTCGTTCGCCACACTCGATCAGCCGTGCTAAGCTCAGCGAAACTGGCCTCGCCGAGTGCGTCGCCTCACAAGATGCCCGTGCCCTCCGATGCGGATTCGGTCCAGCGCGCCCTGGCCCGGGCGTTCGCACCGCTGCACAAACGGGCGCTGGGCATCGCCGTCGGCGTAACGACCGCGCTCCTCGTCCTCGTCGTCACGATCTTTCACATGATCGCGAAGCCGACGGACATCCCGATCGATCTGCTCTCGCAGTACTTCTACGGATACGACACGACGTGGCGCGGCGCGCTCATCGGCGTCTGGTGGGGATTCGTCGCCGGGTTCGCCGGCGGGTGGTTTCTCGCGTTCCTGAGAAACGTCTCCGTCGCCACCTGGCTCTTCGTCGTCCGGGCGAAAGCGTCGCTCGCGCAGTCGAGCGATTTTCTGGATCACATTTGAGCTGACGATATGGCGAATCAACTCACGATCGAGGAGGAACAGGCACTTCGCCGGACGATCCTCCGCGCGAGCGAGCAGGGCTGGGGCATTGCCATCGGCCTGCTGCTCGGGCTCGGGCTGTTCCTGGCAACCGTGATCCTGGTGGTCAAGGGGGGCCCGAATCCCGGCCCGCACCTGGGTCTCGTCCGGATCTATTTTCCGGGCTACAGCGTCACCTGGATTGGAAGCGTCATCGGATTCGTGTACGCCTTTGTCGTCGGGTATGCCATCGGGAGAACGGTGGCGACGATTTACAACCGGCTCATCCGGCCGGGCGCCTGACGACGTCGGAACGAAAAGCCCTTTTCCGGCGCGGCATAAGTCATCCGTCTGGTGGCCTTTTGGGTAGTCCAGCCTGGACTTTCGAGCGCCATCCCCTCCTTGCAAGGGCCGGAAACGGGGTTTCAGTTGCCTGCCGGGGGCCGATCCGGGACCGCCGGTTGGCGCTGTTCTTGCGATGCCCTAACCCGGCCCGAATCATGAACTCGAACGCGTTTTTCGTCCGATCCGCCCCCCGCGATGAACGTCATCAACCGTGTCGTCCGGCATGCGCGCATCATGCGCAAGAACCATGGGGAGCTGCAGAGCCCGCCGTTCCTGGTGCTCTTCATCAACTCGATCTGCAACATGAAGTGCGAACACTGTTTCTACTGGACGCACCTCAACAAGCGGGACGACCTGAGCCGGGACGAGATCTTCCAACTCTCGCGGTCGCTCGGGAAAATTGAAAACCTGAATCTCTCCGGCGGCGAGCCGTTTCTCCGGAAGGAGTTCGCCGAGATCTGCCGGCAGTTCATCAACCACAACGGCGTCCGGCAGATCTACGTGCCCACCAACGGCTGGTACACCGAGAAGGTCGTCAAGGCCGTCAACGAGGTGCTCGAGGCGCCGGAGCTCGATCTGTTCGCCGTCGAGCTCTCGCTCGACGGCATGCCGGAGTTCCACGACACGTTTCGCGTTGCGCCGGGATCGTTCGCGAAGGCGATGGCCACCTACGACGCGCTCTGCGAAATCCAGCGCCGCGATCCGCGCCTGCGCATTCACTCGATCTCGACGGCGACCGACGTCAACGTCGAGGAGATTCGCAAGCTCACGACGTATCTCTACGAGCGGTGCCCGCAGATGGATCACCACAACCTGGCGATCATCCGCGGCGACCGAAAGAACCCGGCGCTGAAGACGCCGGATCTGGCGGACTACACGGCGTTGTACCAGTACATCCGCCGCTTGTGGGCGCCGCGCGAGGCGGGACGCTACGGCGGCATCGTCGAGCCGATGCTCCAGTGGGCGAAAGTCGAGACGCTGCAGCGGCGGACGCAGGTGGCCCGCTGCAGCGCCGGTGTCCTCAGCGCCGTCGTCTCGGCCAACGGCGACGTCAGCGTGTGCGAGCTGCACGAGCCGCTCGGCAACCTGAGACAGCAGTCGTTCTGGGAGATCTGGAGGTCGGACAAGGCCCGCGCACTGCGCGCCTCGATCGCGCGGAAGGAGTGCTACTGCACGACCGAGGTCTTTCTCTGGCCCAGCATCGTGTATCAGCCGACGCACCTGATCCAGGCCATGGCCGGCGCACGCGTCTGGCGGCGTGTCCGGCCGCTCGCCGAAGGCGAGAAGATCGTGTTGCCCGTCGTGTGATGGGGTCAGGTCTTGTATTGCCACATTCGACGCACACTACAAGATGGGGTTTCGGCCCTGTAATCCCGGGGCGAATGTGGCAATACAAGACCTGACCCCATGACTTCGCGCCTCCACCTCGTCATCAGCGGCCACGTCGACCACGGCAAGAGCACGCTCGTCGGCCGGCTGCTGGCGGACACCGGATCGCTGCCTGAGGGCAAGCTCGACCAGGTCCGCGCGCTCTGCGCGCGCACCTCGAAGCCGTTCGAGTACGCGTTCCTGCTCGATGCGCTGAAGGACGAGCGGGCGCAGGGGATCACGATCGATGCGGCGCGGGTGTTTTTCAAGACCGCGACGCGCCACTACATCATCATCGACGCGCCGGGCCACATCGAGTTCCTGAAGAACCTCATCACGGGCGCCGCGCGGGCCGAAGCGGCGGTGCTCGTCATCGACGCACACGAAGGGATTCAGGAGAACTCGCGCCGTCACGCCACGATGCTGTCGATGCTGGGCATCCGCCAGCTCGCCGTGGCCGTGAACAAGATGGATCTGGCGGGGTACCGCCGCGAGACGTTCGAGAAGGTCGTCGCCGATTTCGGCCGGTTCCTGGCACAGCTCAAGGTCACGGCGCGGACGTGGATCCCGATCTCGGCGCGCTGCGGGGGGAACGTCGCCCGCCGCGCCGGGGAGATGCCGTGGTACACCGGCCCGACGGTGCTCGAAGCGCTCGAGCAGTTCCAACCCGAACCGCCGGCCGAGGACCGGCCGTTCCGCCTGCCGGTCCAGGACGTGTACAAGTTCACGAACTTCGCCGACGATCGGCGCATCATCGCCGGCACCGTCGACTCGGGGCGTGCGAACGTCGGTGACGAGCTGGTCTTCTATCCCTCCGGAAAGCGCGCCCGGATCCAGACGGTCGAAAGCTTCAGCACGCCGCAGCAGACCGCGGTGACGGCAGACCGCGCGATTGGCCTGACCGTCACGCCGCAGATCTACACGAGCCGCGGGGAGCTGGCGGCCCGCGCCGACGAGCCGGCGCCGAGCGTGACCTCGCGCGTCCGCGTCAACGTCTTCTGGCTGGGCCGGTCGCCGCTCGTGCCGCAGAAGGACTATCTCTTCAAGCTCGGCGCGGCCCGCGTGCCGATGCGCGTGGAGGCGATCCACCGTGTCATCGACGCCTCCGATCTGGGCGAGACTGGGGACCGCATGGCCGTCGAGCGCCACCAGGTGGCCGAGTGCACGCTCAAGCTGCACCGCGCGATCGCCTTCGATGCCTCTGCGGATCTGGCGGCCACCGGCCGCTTCGTGATCGTCGACGACTACGACATCCGCGGCGGCGGCATCATCGCCGAAGCCTTGTCCGATCGCGACGAGACCCTGCGCAGCAAGGTTCTCCTCAGGAACGCGAAGTGGATCAGCAGCCACGTCTCGGCCGAAAAGCGCGCCGAACGGTACAGCCAGCGCCCGACGCTCCTCGTCGTGACCGGCGAGGCGGAGTCCGACCGGAAGGAACTGGCTCGGCAGCTCGAGGTGAAGCTGTTCGAAGAAGGCCGGTTCGTCTACTTCCTGGGCATGGGCAGCGTGCTCTACGGCGTGGACGCGGACATCGAGCGCGGGCGGGAGCAACGCCGTGAGCACCTGCGCCGGCTGGCCGAAATCGCCAACATCCTGCTCGACGCCGGGCTGATCCTGATCGTCAGCGCGGCCGAGCTCACGCAAAGCGATCTCGACGTGCTCAAGACGAGCCTGCCGCCCGAACTGGTCTCCGCCGTCTGGGTCGGCGACCGCGTGACGACCGACATCACATGCGACTTCGTGCTGACCGACGCGGAGCGTGAGCGCCGCGGCGCGGACGCGCTGAAGTCGGTGCTCGAGGACCAGCGGGTGATCTTCAAGCCATGGTAAGCGCGCCCATGTCCCTCGTCGGCGAGAGCGAGCTGCTCGAGCAGATCATCGACGTCGCACGGCGCGCCGGCGACGGGATCGGCCGCGCCGCCGACACCCGCGCGGAAGTGAAGACCGATGGATCGCCGGTGACGACGTTCGATCGCGAGGCCCAACAGCTGATCGTGGACGCCCTCACGCAGATCGATCCGTCGATCCCAATCGTGTCGGAGGAATCGGGCGTGCCGCCGGCGGCCGAGCGCACGGGATGGACGCGCTTCTGGCTCGTCGATCCGCTCGACGGCACACGCGAGTTCCTCGCGGGTCTGCCGGATTTCACCGTGAACATCGCCCTCATCGACGGGGGCACGCCGGTGCTCGGTGTGGTCTACGCGCCGGCGCGGTACGTGATGTATTACGCCTCGCGCCTCGCCGGCTCGTGGCGTCACGCCAGCGGCGAGGCGCCGGCCCGGCTGACCGCCCGCCCACCCGCGCCTGGAATGCCCCTGCGCATCGTCGAGAGCCGCTCGCATCGATCCGCCGATCTCGACGCGTTCGCCGAGCGGCTGCCGGTCGCCGAGCGCGTGGCCGTGGGGAGCTCGCTGAAGTTCTGCTGGATCGCCGAGGGACGCGCGGACGTGTATCCGCGGTTCACGCCCATCATGGAGTGGGATGTCGCGGCTGGCGACTGCGTCTTCCGCTGGTCATCCGCGACGGCCGCGCCGTTCTTCTCGCCGCTCACGTACAACAACCCCGACATGCGCATTCCCGGCTTCGTCGTCGGGTTCATGCCGCCTCCGCCGGCGGTCGTGTGGTTTACGGGCCTGCCGGGCGCCGGCAAGACGACGATCGCGCGGCTCGTCCGCGACGGCCTGGCCCGTCTCGGCTCACCGGTCGAAATGCTCGACGGCGACGAGATCCGCGCCATCTTCCCGAACGTTGGGTTTTCACGCGAGGAACGGGACGCGCACATCCGGCGCGTGGGCGACACCGCGAGCCGTCTCGAACGGCACGGCGTCACCAGCCTGGTGTCGCTCGTCTCGCCGTACCGCCAGTCGCGCGACTTCGTGCGCTCGCTCTGCCGCCGGTTCGTGGAAGTGCACGTCTCCACTCCGCTCGAGGAGTGCGAGCGGCGCGATCCGAAGGGCATGTACGGCCGCGCGCGGGCGGGACAGCTGGGACAGTTCACCGGGGTGGCCGATCCGTACGAGCCCCCCGTGACGCCAGAGCTCACGATCGACACGCGGATGATGACGGCCGAAGCCGCCGCGGATCAGGTGCTGGCGTTTCTCACGCGCCCCGCAAGCGGGACGGTGACCTCGAGATGACGACCGACCAGCTCGATCAGCTCGAAGCGCGAAGCGTCCACATCCTGCGCGAGGCCTACGCCTCGTTCAAGCATCTCTGCATGTTGTGGTCGATCGGCAAGGACAGCACCGTGCTGCTGTGGCTCACGCGCAAGGCCTTTTTCGGGCACGTCCCGATTCCGCTCGTCCACATCGACACGTCCTTCAAGATTCCGGAGATGATTCAGTACCGCGATCGGCTGGCCGCCGACTGGAATCTGCAGCTCATCTACGGGCAGAACGAAGCGGTCCTGGCCGAGCGCCGGACCTTTCCGGACGGCAAGGTGGACCGGCTGACCTGCTGCAGCCTGCTGAAGACGGCCGCGCTCAAGGCCACACTCGACGGCACCGGTCCCCGCTACCGCTTCAATCACGCGACCAGATCGTACGTGCCCGATCGCGTGACCGACCCATACACGGGCGTCATCGTAGGCGCGCGATCCGACGAGGAAGGCAGCCGCTCGAAAGAACGGTATTTTTCCCCGCGCAACCAGCATCACACCTGGGACATCGCGGAACAGCCGCCGGAGTTCTGGAACCAGTACAAGACCGATTTCGCGCCGGGCACGCACGTCCGTATCCACCCGCTGCTCGACTGGACCGAGCTCAACATCTGGGAATACATCGCGCGCGAGCACATCCCGGTCGTGCCGCTCTACTTCGACCAGGGCACCGGGCGCAGGTACCGGTCGCTCGGGTGCGGACCGTGCACGAGTCCGGTGGACTCCACCGCCCGTACCGTGGAGGAAATCATCGACGAGCTGCGGACCGGCAAGTTCAGCCAGATCGCGGAGCGGTCGGGCCGCGCGCAGGACGCACAGGACGACGGCGGACTCGAAACGCTCCGCCGAGATGGCTACATGTAGGAGGCTGGTGTGCCCCTGGCGACGCATCCCGTATCGGTCGTCCTTCCCGTTTTCAACGAGGAAGGCGCCGTCGGCGCTGAAATCCAGAAGATCCAGCGCGTGCTCGAGTCGCGCGGGTTCGTCCACGAGATCATCGTGGTCGACGACGGGTCGGCCGACGAGAGCGGCGCGCGCGCGGCCGAGGCCGGCGCGGGCGTTATCAGGCACATCGAAAACCGCGGCTATGGCGCCGCGATCAAGACCGGCATGGCGGCCGCCCGCTACGACACCATCGTCATCACCGACGCCGACGGGACGTATCCGGCCGACCAGATTCCCGAGCTGCTCGCGGAAATGGACACCGCCGACATGGTCGTGGGCGCGCGCACCGGCGCCGAAGTCCACATCCCGCTGGTGCGCCGGCCGGCCAAGTGGGTGCTCAACTGGGTGGCCACACGCGTCGCAGGCCGCAAGATTCCGGATCTGAACTCAGGGCTGCGCGCGTTCCGACGAGAGTGCGCCAATCAGTACCTGTCGATCCTTTCGAACCGGTTCTCGTTCACGAGCACGATCTCGCTCGCGCTGCTCGGCGACGACTACCGCGTCGTGTACCGACCGATCAGCTACTTCCCGCGCATCGGCAAATCGAAGATCACGCCGTGGCACTTCATGGACTTCATGATGCTGGTGCTCCGGCTCGCGGTGCTGTTCCAGCCGCTCCGCGTCTTCGTGCCGCTCGCGACGGCGTTCACGACCGTCGGCGTCCTGAAGGCCATCTACGACGTCTTCGCCTTCCTCGAACGCAACAGGGCGCAGAGCCTGGAATCGTTCCTGGTGCAGCCCTTGCTCTCGACCACCGCGGTCCTGTTCCTCGTGATCGGCCTTCAGTTGCTGGTGGTCGGGCTCGTGGCCGATGCCGTCCTGCGGCGGATCGCGCAGTACCACACGCCGGTGCCGTCGAGAGCCGTGCTGGTCGCCGCGCCGGCGCAGGTGAGCGGTCAGCCCGTGGCGCGGTTCAAGTGACTCTAGACGACGAAGGGAATGAACCGCTTGCTCGTTTTGCAGTACTCCCGATAGCCGGTGAGCGACTGCTTGAGGAGCTCTTCTTCCCGCACGGCGCGCGACAGGACGATGGGCGCCAGCACGAGCACGCCGAGGACCAGCCAGGAGTTGAGCGCGAGCTCGAGCCCGGCGAGGAGCAGCAGGTCGCCCACATAGATCGGATGGCGGACGTACCGATAGATGCCGTGCTGGACGACCGTCTGGTGCGAGAGGACCTTCGCAGTTTCGATATCCGACCAGTTGCCGCCGAGCTGCACGCGGCCGATGATCGCCACGGCGAGACCGAGCGTGTACACGACGACGCCCACGGCGCGGAGTGTCTCGGCGTCCTCCGCGATCGGAAACCAGGTCCATGGGACCACCGTCTGGACGAGAATCGCGGCGAGGACGACCGTCTTGGCCAGCTTGGCGAGGCGCACGTGCAGAGGCGCGTCACCGATGGCGGCCCGGGCGCGACTGGGGCCCTGGCCGCGTTTCAGCCATTCCCAGACGACCTTGTGAGCGACGAGACCGGCGAAGAGATAGGCGCGGAGCAGGATCATCGGGCGCCTCCCGGCTGGACGGCACGCGGTTTTCCGCGCCACCGGCACACGTTGACGGCGCCGCCGCCGAGTGTCCCCGGAAACACGCGGACCACTTCATAGTCGCGTTGGATCACCTCCCATATCTCGGGCAGCCAGGCCTTCAGATGCACCGGCAACGTGTACACGAGCCACACGCCCTGATGCCGATCCTGAATCGCCTCCAGGTCGCTGCGGCGTTCCACGACGGACCAGTGCGGCGCGTAGTACCGGCGGTACGCGAAGCCGGCGAGGCCCACCGTGACGATCTCGTCGCCGGGCTGCCTGGCCTGCTCCACGTACTCCCGCGCGCCGCTGAAATCCTGCTTCGGCAGATAGCTGCGCGGCAGCGTGGATGCCGACACGCCGGCGCCAGCCAGAATAATCACGGTCCCGAGCGGCACCGCGAACTTCCCGAAGGCCGGGTTCACGCGGGCCAGGATCCATTCAGGCAGTGCGATCAGACCCCGTACGACGATGAGCAAGATGAAGCCCATGCAGAAAAAGAAAAACCTCGGCCAGAGGTTGTGACCGAGGGCAATCATGGTCGCACCGCCGAGCACCGCAGGAACGGTCAACAGCAGCGCGTATCGCCAGTCGCGACGCGCATAGCTCGCGAGCCCGGCCGCGGCGACGATCAGGCCCCCGAGCACCATGAGGCTGGCCAGACCGCCATCGCCCAGTCGGCGGACCGTTTCGGTGACGACCCACATCGGGCTCACCCATTCGGATTCGAGCGAGACCTCGTGCAGCGCCGAGCGCAGGAAGTCCGGCAGCGCGAGCGCTTGCACCTGCAGGACCACGGTCGCGGCGAAGACCCAGGCGATCCACGGTTGCCATCGCCAGCCGGCGTCGAGTTCGCCGGCGGCCACGGCGCGCCCGGTGGCGCGCCGGCGCGCCAACTGGCCGAGGTACACGATGCCGTGCGCCGCGACCACGAACACCATTGTCAAGTGAATCCAGAGGCCGAGCCAGACGGAAACCGCGTACATCACCCAGAGCCGCGCCGTTCCGCGGGCCGTCGCCTCGATCCAGAGCCAGGTGCTGAGGGTGCTGAAAAACAGCAGACCCGAGTAGCCGCGGGCGTTCTGCGAAAACCAGACGTGATGATAGGAGAAAGTCATCAGCACGCACGCGAGCAGCGCTTCGCGCGTGCCGGCCACCCGGCGGCCGAGCAGAAACAGCGCCCAGATGCTCGCGACACCGAACAGGACCGCGGGCAGGCGCGCCGCAGCGAAGCTTTCGCCGAAGACGACGATGGCGGCGCGCCCGAGCAGCGAATAGAGCGGGTGTTGATTCTGCGACGGGAACGTCGCGACGATCTCTCCGAACGGCAGCCGCAGGAAATCGGTCAACGTCAGGATCTCGTCGAGCCACAGATCGGTCTCGAGACGCCAGAGTCTGAGCGCAAGCGCGACCGCGCACAGAAGCACGACGATCGCCCAGACGACGCGGCGCGACTCTGGCGGCCGATGGACGGGGCGATCGCGGGAGCCGGCCGCACCGGACGGCGCGGTATTCGATCTGCCGGCCGCGACGTGTCTGACGCTCAGCCATCCCACCGCGAGCAGGCTCACGCCGTGGAATGCCAGCAGGCCTCGGAAGAGCGCCGGACCCCACGCCAGCGCGCCGGTGTCCGTGCCGACGAACGCACGCTCGAGCGTGGTCGAGGACAGCGCGAGAGCTCCAAGAATCAGCGCGACACCGGAGACGATCGACAGGGGAGCCGCGGCCGCACGAGGCAAGATGATGATTCCCTCCCGGTGTTGCGGCGTGGACGCGATCGCGGCGCACGAACGGACGTGCCGGAGCGGCGATCTTACTCTTCGAAAACCGGCGGAGGCAATCCGTCCGGCGTCGGCTTCCGGGCTTTGGCAGGGCATGGCCAAGGTGTCATCGAGGTCTCAGCAGCGAACGCAGAGGCAGCCTGAGATGAGAGACGGGCTGGCGCGGCGCAGTTTCGTCGTCCGTTACCTCATGCTGTTCGGTGGCGAGGTCGGCAGCAAGCTGTGCGTCCTCGTCGCCTTCGCCTATCTGGCGCGCGCGCTCGGCCCGCGCGACTTCGGCGCGATCGAGCTCGCGCTGTCGACGACCATCTTCTTCGTGCTGGCGGCCGAAACGGGCCTCGGCTCGTATGGCGCGCGAATCGTCGAAACGAACCCCGAGCGCGCCGGCCAGCTCGTCGCGCGCGCGATTCTGCTGCGCGGCATGCTGGCCGTCCCCGCGTACCTCGTCCTCGTGGCGCTCTCCATCTGGCGCGGCAGTGCCGTGCTCGCGATCTACGGGCTCACGGTGCTGCTCACGCCGTTCAACACGCAATGGGTCTTCCAGGGTCTGCGGCAGATGCAATGGGTGGCCGCGGGCAGCCTCGCGCGTTACGGGACGTTCGCGGCGCTGGTCCTGCTCTTCGTGCGGCCGGGGTCCGACACGCGGCTCGTCGCCGCGGCGGAAGTGGCCGGCGCGCTCGCGCTCGGTCTGGTCAACAGCGTTCTGCTGTTCCGCGGGTTCCGGATACCCCTGGACTGGCGCGGCGCGTGGCAAGGCGCGATCGCGCTTTTACGTCAGGCGTGGTTTCTCGGCGCGAGCGATCTGACCTGGGCGGCGATGTGGTACTCGCCGATCCTCATCATCGGCTGGATGGACCCCGCGCGCACCGAACAGGTCGCCTGGCTCGCGGCCTCCGTTCGCATTGTCATGGCCATGCACGCGTTCGTCTGGCTGTACTTCTTCAATCTCGTACCCAATCTCTCGCGGGAACTGCACCATGGGCTCGACGGCTGGCGCCGGCTGATCGATCAGTCGCTGTCGGCATCGATGTGGCCGGCCTGCTTCGTCGCCGCCGCGGGAACCCTGCTGGCGCCGCTCGTCGTCGGCATCGTGTTCGGGCCGCAATACCGCGAGGCCGTGTTGCCGTTCCAGATCCTGATCTGGATGATTCCGGTGGCGTGGTTCAGCGGCCACTTCCGGTTCAGCCTGATCGTGAGCGGCCACCAGCACCTGGAGTTCGCGGCTTCCGCGATCGCCGGCGTCGCCACCGTTGTGCTGGCGGTGGCCGGCGCGCGTGCGTACGGCGCGCCGGGGGCCGCCGCCGCGCTGCTCATCGGCGGTGTGGTCAACGCCATCGCCGCTGGTGTCCTCATGCGCCAGGTCATTGGCGGTATTCGACTGAGCCCGGCCGCGCCCGCCGTGATGACGTGCCTCACCGCGGTGGTGACCGGGTTCGCCGCGAGCTGGCTCATTGGTCGCACCGGCGGCGCGGTGCTCGGCTGCAGCCTCTACGCGGTCGTCACGGCCAGCCAATGGGATTTCGCCCGCCTCAAGCGGGCCTGGGAAGGACGGTGAAGTAAGGTCATGCGTTCGGAAGTCGTCAATCGCCGCGAGATGCTCCGCGCCTGGGCCTCTCATGACGTGGAGGTGTATCGCGCGTTCGTCGAAACCGTGACGACGTTGACGTCGAGGCCGTTGAGCGCGTTGCGCGTGCTCGATCTCGGGTGCGGCGCCAACGCGCCCGTCACCGTCCTGCTGCATGCGGCCGGGTGCAAGGTGACCGGGGTCGATGCGTTTCTCGGGCACCGGTTGGGGGCTCGGCTTCCGGCCGAGCCCTACTCGGCCTATCTGCGCGAGGCGGGACCGCTGAAGACGCTGCGGAAGATGGCGGGCGAACTGGTTTTCGACCGGACGTATTTCAGTGAGCTTCGCGCCAGGACCGGGCTGGCGCTGACCGACCACGGACTCGATCTGCGGACGATGGACGTGCAGTGTCCGACCTTACCGGAAGGCGCGTGGGACGCCGTGCATTCCAACGCCACGTGGGAACATGTCGCCGACGTCCGTTCCGCCACGCGCATGGTCGCCAATGCGCTCACGCCGGGCGGCGTCGCCCTGTTGACTCGGGAGGTCGAAAGAGCGCTCCCTGACTCCTCGGCCGAGGAACTGACCAAGCGCAGCATCATCATCGTCGCTCGCAAGGACGCCTGAGGTCCCGTTCATGTCTTCAATCACTGCCGGCGGCGGAAAGGCCACAGGGGGGCGACGACGTCTCCTCTGGCTCATGGCGATTCTCGTGTCGCCGTTAGCGCTGTTTTTCGCCGCGCGCGGGGTGCTGGCCGCCGCGAACGTGTTCCTGGAGCGCCGCTATCCTCCGCCCGGACAGATGATTTCTGTTGGCGGTCATCGCCTGCACCTCTTTTGTCAGGGGAAAGGTTCGCCGACCATCGTCATCGAGCCGGGCCTTGGTGTGGACTGGGTGGCCTGGGCGCCCGTCGTCGAAGACCTCGTCACGTCCGCCGAGGTGTGCGTCTACGATCGCGCCGGGTACGGCTGGAGCGAAGCTGGGCCGATGCCGCGCACCGCCGGGCAGAGTGCGGAGGAACTGCACCAGTTGCTCAGCTCACGCCCGGGTCCGATCGTGCTCGTGGGGCACTCCTTCGGTGGATACATCGCGCGCGTGTATGCCGCCCGCTTCGCCGGCGCGGTCCAGGGCGTCGTGCTCGTCGATCCGTCCGAACGCGATCCGGCCCAAGTGCCGACACCCGCGTCCGCGACGGACCCCAGGCCTCGGCCGTGGAGCGTCGGGCGCGTGATCGATCTGCTCCCTCCGCTTGGATGGGAGCGCGTCAAGCGCCTGTATCACGGCGAAAGCGCCCTGTCGGAACGCCGCCGCAAGCTTCCGGCCGGATTTCGCCATCGCATCGTCGTGGCATCGTCGCTCGATCAACTGGTCGCTGAACAGAGCGAACGCGACTCCTCACTCCCGAGCCAGGAGCAGGTACGGGCCGAGCCCTTTCCGCGTCACGTGCCGCTCGTCGTCATCACGCCGGCGTCGACGTCCGAGACGCACCGCGAGCTTCATCGCCAGATCGCTGAGGCATCTGATCAGGGCAGCCAGGTCCTGGCCGATAACAGTGGGCACATGGTTCACATCGATCGACCGGATCTCATCGTCAGCGCCGTTCGCGGCGTGCTCTCACGGAGCGATCGATCCCTCCGGTGACGACTCCCGCTTCGGATCGGCCGCTCGGTCTGACGACGGGACAGATCGCCCGTCGTCTGTTTTTCACGTGCTGGATCGTTTTCGTCCTGCACTTCGCCACCAACATCGTCCGCGAGATCTATCCCGCGCTGGCCATTGGCGACCGTCTGTCGTTTCGCGTGGACGAGTACGCGCACCTCCACCCCGACCTGTTCGAGACCGGCGGTCGCGGCTGGCACATCAACAACAACCCCGGCGCGTCGATGGCGGCGGCGATTCCGTATGCCCTCGCCAGACCGGCGATCGACGCGGTGGTCGAGCGGGTGCGCCGCTCGCGTGAGGCGAGTCAGGCCGCGCCGCCGCCGTACGCATCGCCGTGGCCGATGGCGCGTGAGTTCTACGAGAAAGCGTGGCGTCGGGGTCTCGATCTCAAGCTCGGGCTGTCTGCGTTCGTCATGCAGGCCTTCTGCATGGCGCCCAGCTCGGCGCTCGGCGTGGTCGCGATGTTCTTCGTGGTACGCCGGCTGTTCGGATCGGATCGGCAGGCGCTCTGGCTCGCGCTCCTCTACGCGGTCGGAACGCCTGTGTTCTTCCGCACGGGATATCTGAACCAGAACCTGATGTTCGGCCACATCGCGTTCCTCGGCTTCATCGCGCTCTGGAATCCGGGCGGATCATCGGCGCTTTCCACACGGACGCGGTACCTGCTCGGCGGCGCCGCGGGCGGCGCGTGCGTGCTGTTCGACTACAGCGGCGTCGTGCTGCTCGCCGGTCTCTTCGTCTACGCACTCCTCAGGCAGCAGCGCGAGGGGTCGCCGCGGTCGGCTGTTGTCCATGCGAGCTGGTTCGCCCTGGGTGCGCTCGGGCCTCTGGCCGTTCTGTGGTTCTATCAGTGGCAGGCTTTCGGCCATCCGTTCTATCCGGCGCAGCACTGGATGCCGGCCGTCGCGTGGATCGACCATGGGTATCGCGGCGTGAGCCCGCCCCAGCCCGACCTGCTGCTGGCGCTGGCCGTCGATCGCCGGTACGGTCTGTTCGTGTCGTGCCCGTTGTTCCTGCTGGCCCTCGCCGCGCCGTTCGTCAATCGGGGCGCCGCGCGCCGCCTGCCGGCCGTCGAGCTCTGGGCGATGCTCGGATTCGCGGTGGCGATGTGGTTGTTCTGCGGCGGCGTGAACTACGCGCGGCTGCAGTTCAACACCGGTATCCGGCACCTGGCGCCGATTTTTCCGTTTCTGTTCATTCCTGCCGCGCTCGTCCTGATGCGGCTGCCCCGGGCCCTGCGAGCCGGGCTCGTCGTCCTGTCAGTCACGCTCGGCTGGTGTCTCGCGATGTACCGCGACGTCGAAATTGGTCCTCTTGGCGTGCTCGACTCGGTCGCGCAGGTTTTCCTTGGCGGCTTCCAGCTGCCGGCGCTGACGACGATCTCGAGACTCGGCGGGGTGGCGGCGTATTTTCCGAACGGCGTCTCACCGCTTCCGCTGTTCGCGTTGATGGCGGCGATGCTGTACGTCATCTGGAAACCGTCGCCCCCACGGCTGTCGAGATAGCCTTACCAGATGCAGAGCGGCGGCCACGGCGCATGACGGTTCCTGTTCAAGACGATCAACGCCTGAATACGCTGCGATGGCTGACGCAGTTGTCCATCGGCCTGATCGTCGTGGGATGCGCCGTCGCCGTTGCGGTGCCCGCCGGCCATCGCTGGGACTTCGCGAACTTCTACGATGCCGGCAGGCGCGTCGCCGCGGGCCGGATTCAGGATCTCTACCTGCCCGGTTCGCCAATCAACGGCGCGCCGCCTCAGGGCGTCATGGCGTTCTGGGGTACGCCGATTTCGGCCGCGCTGTATGTCCCGCTGGGCTGGTTTCCACCGTCGGCGGCGCTCGTGCTGTTCAAGATCCAGAACGTCGCCGCGTACGCGGTGAGCCTCGTTCTCCTGTTCGTGTTCTACCGGCGGTTCGTGCCGGATTCGCCGGTGGCGCGTGCGCGGTTCGGCGCGCTCTTCGCGTTTCTCTGCCTGATCTACCAGCCGTTCTGGAATGTTTTCCGCGTGGGCGGCCAGACCACGCCGACGGTCCTCCTGCTGTTCGTGCTGGCGCTCGTGTGGCACACGCAGTCGCGGTTCTGGGCCTCGGCATTCTGCATCGTTCTGGCGACCATTCTCAAACCAGCGCTGGCTCCGGCGCTCGCGCTGCTGCTGGCCATCTCGGGGCTGCCGTTCGTCATCAAGGCGGCTGTCTGGCTCACGGCCGCGGGCGTGGTGTCCGTTCTCACGATGGGCTGGCCTGTCCACGCCGCGTTTCTCAGCCTCATGACGGGCGGCGTCCGCGACACCTTCCCGTGGCAGTTCAACAGCTCGCTCTACGTGCTCATCGAGCACCTGCGACTGGCGCTCGGCACTCGCGGCGAAACTGGATTCCTGCGCATGCTGCTCATGGCATTGCCAACCGGTCTGAAGCTGGTCCTGCTGGCGACGTTCGCATACCTCTTCGTTCAGAGCCGACGCCAGCGATGGCCGGAAGCGGCACGGCGTCACTTTCACGTGCTCCTCGCCATCCTGTTCTTCGTCTTGTGGTCTCGAACGCTTTGGGATCATTACCTCGCGCTGTTGTTCGTGCCGCTGATGTACGTCGTGGCGACACGGGCGTACTTCAGCCGGGGCGCGATGGCGCTCCTCGCCGGCATTTTTCTGCTGTCGATCGGTCAGAACCTCGTGTTGACAGAGATCCTTCACGCACGGCTGCGGCTCGAGTCGCCCGGCGCTTTGATCGCGATCGCGCTGTTCAAGACCGGACCGCTCGTGTTGACGCTGACCTTGCTTTGGCGTCACGGCCAGGGACTGCTTCGCAGCCACACGGCGCCGGCCTGGGAGCGCGATCCGCTGGCGGCCGCGACCCGGACCTGACATGAAACGCATCCTCGTCGTTCCGGCGGCAGGCCGCGGCACGCGGCTGGGATGGGACGGACCGAAGGTCCTCTGCCCGGTCGGCGGCCGGCCGATGATCGAGCATCTGCTCGACCGGTACGAGCCTGTCGTCGAGCACGTTGTCGTGGTCGTCGCGCCGCAGGCGCAGGACGACGTCAGCCGGGTGCTGGCGCGGCGCGCCGTGCCGGCCGAATGCGTCGTCCAGCAGGAGCCCACCGGTATGCTGCCGGCGATTCTCTGCGCGCTGCCGCCCGTCGAGGCTCGCGCGCCGCGGCACGTGTGGGTCACCTGGTGCGACCAGATTGGTATCGGCCAGGACACGGTGTCGCGGCTGGCGACGGCGACGGAGTCCGACCCTGAGGCGGCAATGACGTTTCCGACGGTTCGGCAGGAACCGCCCTACATTCATTTCTCGCGCGACCGAACCGGGAGGATCGTGGACGTGCGACAACGCCGCGACGGCGACGACATGCCGCCCGCCGGCGAGAGCGACGCCGGCCTGTTCGCGCTCAGGCTCGACACGTTTCGGGACGCCCTGCCGCGCTACGCGCGGGAAGCGCCGGTGGCGACGACGGGCGAACGCAACTTCCTGCCGTTCATTCCGTGGCTTGCCGCCCGCGCGCGCGTCACGACCTTCCCGCTGACGGACGCGCGGCAGGCCGTCGGCGTCAACACGCTCGAAGATCTTCGGTCGATGGAGACATACCTGCGTGGAGCCGACTGACTTCAAGCAGCTCTCGATCGTCATCCCGGCCTATAACGAGGAGCGGTTCATTGCCGCGCTCGTGGGAAAGGTGATCGACGTCGATCTGGGCCGGTTCGGTCTCGCGAAGCAGATCGTGGTCGTCGACGACGGCTCCAGGGATCGGACGGCCGCGATCGCCGCCGGCATTCCGCAGGTCACGCTGCACAGGCTCGAACGGAACTCGGGCAAGGGCGCGGCCGTGCGCGCCGGCATCGCGCGCGCCGACGGCGATCTGATCATGATCCAGGACGCCGATCTCGAATACGAGCCCGGCGATTACCTTCCGATGATCGAAGCATTGATCAGCTCGGGCGCCGACGCGGTGTATGGCAGCCGATACATGAGCGGGCGCAAACACCCGGCGCAAAGCTGGGGCGCTTACCTGGGCGGGCGCAGCCTCAGCCTCGTCCAGTGGTGGTTCACGGGACGCATGCTCACCGACACGGTCACGGCGTTGAAGCTGTTTCGCGCGTCCGTGATCAAGAGCCTGCCGCTCGAGACGAGCGGCTTCGAGCTGGACCACGAGATCACGTCCCGCCTCCGCGCGCGCGGCGGCACCATCCGCGAAGTGCCCATTCGCTATTCTCCCCGTGGCCGTGAGGCAGGCAAGAAGATCGGCGCGCGGGACTGGTTCATCGCCGTCCGGACGTATGCCCGGTACTCGCGCAAGCCGCGCTAGCGGACCTTCAGCCGTTCGCGAAGCGCGATGACGAACGCGCCAAAGCCGTCCGCGACGGACGTCCGCCGGACCTGATCGGGAGAGATCGCGAAAAACTGGACCGGAATCTCCAGCATCGCCGCGCGCCGCTTGAGCAGCAGCGAGAGGATGTGGTGGTTGACGAGTTTGTCGGCCAGTGGGCAGGTGACGGCCAGCAAGTCCGAGGCGCGCACGGCCCGGGCGCCCGACAAGGTGTCGGAAACGTACCGGCCGTACAGCGCGAGAAACTGCAGGCTCAGGGCGTGGCTTCCGACGGCGCTGATGGCGCCCGCCACCGTCTTGTGCCGGTATCGCAGCCGGTACGATTCCTGGATATCCCGCACCGACAGCCGCCGGCTGCCCCAGACGGCGTCCAGCCGGCCAAGCGTCAGATGGCCGGCGAGACCCGCGATGTCTTCGCCGTTGTACATGCCGGATGAGTCGAACAGAACGACGTAGTCGTACCGCCCGGCCGCCAGCGCGTTGCGCAGCTCCCGATCCCGTTCGGCGTCCGTCGCGGACGTGAGCTGCGTCACCGGAAACCGCAGCCGCTCCCTGAACGCGGGTTCGAGATCCGTCTCCCCTGCGTGGAACACCGCGAGATCGATCCGCAGATCCTCGATCCCGCCGCGCACCATTTCCAGGATCGTCTGGACGATTTTCGCCGTCGACCGGGCTTCCTCGAGCACCACCGCAACCCGTTGCACCGATCGCTCACGGGCGATGAAGCCGTCGATGAACGGCGCGAGCACCTTGGCGGCGTCGTGCCGGCCGGTGTGTCCGGCTTCGTAGTTGCCGATGCGGACGAGCCGGGGATCCTCGAGAGACTCGAGACGGCCGAGCGGGACGTACGGCTGCTCGGCCGGGCCACCCGCGGGATCGTTCAAGAGGTAGTGCGTGATCAGGCACGGGGCGGGAATCGCAAGGCGCCCCTTCTGACGCAGGTAGAAGGTCGCGCGGTCGATCAGATCGACGGCGGTACGGCCGGTGATCTCCGCGTCGGTCTGAATATTCGTGACGAGGAGCTTGATTGCGTGGAGGTTCGCCGCGATCGCCTGACCCAGATCCGGGGTGAAATAGGACGGGAACAGGCTCGAATGCTGCGTGCCGGGCGCGTAGATGATGAGATCGGCCTCGGCGATTCGCGCCGCGAGCCTCGGGTTCAGTGCGGGCGCGATCGAGTGGGCGTCGAGCGCGCGACGTCGCTCGGCGGCCGGCAGCCGGGCCAGTTCAGCACGATCGGCGTCGCTGATCGGGCGATCGCGCAGGAAGATTTCCCGGACGCGGTTGTGCCGCCGTGCGTCCACGATTTCTTCTTCACTGCCGAGCAGGCGATCGTCGTCGTCGAGCGCGACGAGAAAGCCGTTGGTGCCGTCCGTGACGTTCTCGATCAGGCCGGCGGGCAGCCCGAGCAGGGCGCAGTAGTCGTCCACGGCGTCGTTGAACTGCCGGCCGCAGGCGACAAAGCCGCCCGCGAACACGAAATTGCCGACGCTCGCATCGGCGAATTCGATCGGCCGTCCCGCGCGCCGGTAGTCGTCGTCGAAGCGCCGGAGCCGGGTCGCAAGCGCGACATACGTCGAAGGATCGAGCCCGGCCGTGCCATGCGCGCCTGCGCCCGTTTCGAGATTTTCGATGAACGTTCGGAGCGTGGCTTCGGTCGCGCCATCCGGCAGCCGGAGGTCCAGCAGATCGATCAGCGCGGCCGGCGCGGTCCCGCGAACGCGCGCGAAGCGGGACGCGTTCTTGCGGAAATCCGACGGTCCGAGCGCGTCGCCCAGGAACCGCCGCACCGCACCCGTGGACTTCCCGTCGTCGTAGCCGTTGATCGCGACCGTGAGCGCCACGCGCGCGTCGGCGCCGAGCAGTTCCCCGAGCGCACCGGACCCGCGACCGCCGGAAAAGAGCACGACATGAAGATCCGTGCGGTTCGCGTGGGCCACGGAACTCGACATTATGCCACTGGCGGCCGGCCGCCCCGCGAACCGAAGCCACCCCCGCGCGTGCAAAATCGAAATGCCCTCTTCGATGTACGATCCCACGCGGTTCGCGCCGTGTGGTCCGAACACCGATGGTCACGATAAAGGCACCCCTCCCTCGGGGAGCGGCCCTGCTGGTTCCGATCTGGCTGGCGCTCCTGGGCGCCGCGCTGGAAGTCGTCGCCTTGTCCGTTCAGAAACAGGCGGACCCGCTCCTGCGCATCAGCGAAGACTTCGTCTGGATGGCGCCGCTGGCGCTCTTCACGATTGTGCTGCCGATCGTCGCCCTGGCAATCGTCATCGGCCGCCTCCGGTCCGAAGCCGGGTTTGCACTTGCGGTGCTGGGCACGTCGGCGACCGTCGCGCTCAATCTGTTCCTCGCCGTTCCTCACCTCGCCCACTATGCGGCACTGCTCCTGGCGGCCGGGGTCGGCGTACAGATCACCCGGCTCTCGCTCCGCGATCCCGCAGGCGTCACCCGCCTGGCTCGGCGGACGATCGTGCCAGTCGTCCTGATGCTCGTGGCGGGCGGAGGCGCCGTCTGGTATTCACTCCGTCCGTCGCCGGGTCCCGCGGCGGCATCCGCCGCGCGTGCCGACGCACCGAACGTCCTCCTCATCACGCTCGATACGGTTCGCGCCGCCAATCTCGGCGCGTACGGCTACTCGCGCCCGACGACCCCGAATCTCGACCGCTTCGCCGCCCGCGGGACCGTCTTCGAGCGCGCGCTGACGAGCTCGCCCTGGACGTTGCCATCGCACGGGAGCATGTTCACCGGACGATGGGCGCACGAGCTCTCGGCCAACTACACGGCGCCGCTCGACGGCGCGCACCCGACGCTGGCCGAGCACCTGGGCGCCCACGGCTACACGAGCGCCGGCTTCGCCGCCAATCTCGGCTATTGCAGCCACGAGACCGGACTCGGCCGCGGCTTTCATCACTACGAGGATTACCCGCGATCGCCGGGCCAGATCGCCTCGAGCTCGACGCTCGTCCGGACGATCGCCGACAACTTCCGGCTGCGGGCCTGGCTGCGCAACGACGAACATCTCAACCGCGTGACCGCCGCGGAGATCAACGAACGGGCGCTCGCCTGGATCTCGACGCATCGCGACGGCCCGTTTTTCATGTTCCTGAACTACTTCGACGCCCACGAGCCGTATCTGCCGCCCGCGCCGTACGACACGCGGTTCGGACCGGGCCGCCGTCGAGGCAAATACAGTCCGCTCCACCGCTGGCTGTGGGATCCGAAGCTCGCCAACACGAACCTGGACGAAGCCGAGCGGCGCGAAGAGATCGACGCCTATGACGGCGCGCTCGCGTATCTCGATTCGGAAGTTGGACGCTTCCTCGACGATCTCGAGCGCCGCGGAGTGCTCGCACGGACCGTCGTCATCATCACCGCGGATCATGGCGAAGAGTTCGGCGAGCACGGCACGTACGAACACGGCTATTCGCTCTATCGGGCCGGCGTGCACGTCCCGTTGATCGTGGTCGCACCCGGATCGGAAGCGCCCAGGCGCGTCTCCACGGCTGTCAGCATTCGATCGCTCGCGGCAACGGTGGTCGATCTGGTTGGACTGTCGGGAACGCCGTTTCCTGGTCCCTCACTCGCGCCGTTCCTGAGGGGCGGGTCCGGAAACCCGACCGGGGACGCGTTCGCCGAGCCGCTGCTCGCCGAAGTCTCGTTTGCGCCGGGGCATCCCGCGTGGTTTCCGACGAGCAAAGGCGACATGACGTCGGTGGCCCATGATGGCGTCAGGTACATCCGGAACGGTGACGGCACCGAAGAGCTCTACGACTTTGCGGGCGATCCCTGGGAGGCGCGAAATCTGGCGGCTCAGACCGACCAGGCCGCGCGGCTTGCGAGCAGCCGCGCCCTGCTCGATTCCCTGATGCGAAGGCCCTCGATCCGCTGACCTGAAAGACGCCAGGAGCCCCCGGAAACGCTGCCGGAACCGGAGAAAAGTCCTGCCCGGGGTTGACTTTCGCGTGCGGTCGCGATGGTGAGCGACTCGGAAAGGCCTGTGGTGCCACGACTTACGACGCGCTCAGGTTCCCGTCGGTAGCGGGAGTTCTGGCGAGGTCTTTGCTGTACTCCGGAAGCCACACCTTACTGCCTGAGCAAACGGTTGACCGCCATTCTGGGAATCTCCGCGTTCTACCACGACAGCGCGGCCGCACTGGTCGTCGACGGGCGCATTGTCGCCGCGGCGCAGGAGGAACGTTTTTCACGGGAGAAGTACGACGCGAGCTTTCCGCAGCAGGCGATCAAATACTGCCTGGAAGAGGCGAAGATCCCGCTCGCCGATCTCGACTACATCGCGTTCTATGACAAGCCGATCGCCAAGTTCGACCGCATTCTCGAGACGTACCTCGGCTACGCGCCGGCCGGACTCGACAGTTTCAGTCTCGCCCTGCCCGTCTGGCTGAAGAAGAAGCTGTTCACGCGGAAGACCATTCGCGCCGGCTGCCGGGAGGCCTCGCGCGCGAAACTGCTCTTCCTCGAACACCATGAGAGCCACGCGGCCAGCGCGTTCTTTCCGAGCCCATTCATGGACGCCGCGATCCTCACGCTCGATGGCGTCGGCGAGTGGAGCACGGCCGCGCTCGGCACGGGAACCGGGAACCGGTTGACGCTGACGCGCGAGCTGCGCTTTCCGCACTCGCTCGGGTTGCTCTACTCCGCGTTCACGTACTACTGCGGCTTCAAAGTGAACTCGGGCGAGTACAAGCTGATGGGACTGGCTCCCTATGGCCGCCCGATCTACCGCGACCTGATCCAGAAGCACCTCATCGATCTCAAGCCGGACGGCAGTCTGTGGCTGGACATGAACTACTTCAACTACTGCCAGGGCCTGACGATGACGAACGAGCGGTTCGACGAGCTCTTCGGCGGCCCGCCTCGAAAGACCGATTCGAGTATCGATCAGCGCCACATGGATCTGGCGTCGAGCATCCAGGCCGTGACGGAAGAAGCCATGCTCCGGATCGGCCGCGAGATTCACCGCGAGACCGGGATGAAGCACCTCGTCATGGCCGGAGGCGTCGCGCTCAATTGCGTCGCCAACGGCCGGCTGCTCCGCGAAGGGCCGTTCACTGACATCTGGATCCAGCCTGCGGCAGGCGACGCCGGCGGCGCGCTGGGGGCCGCGCTGTTCGTCTGGCATCAATTGCTGGACCGTCCTCGCGAGTTGAACGGCCACAGCTCGCAGGGCCCGAGCCTGCTCGGTCCGGCGTATTCGAGCGACAGCATCGAGTCTTTTCTGAAGAGCGTCGGCGCGGTGTACACGCGCCATCAGGATGAGCCGGCGCTCCTCGACGAGGTCGCGCAGGCGCTCGTGGACGAGAAGGCCGTGGGCTGGTTCCACGGCCGGATGGAGTTCGGTCCAAGGGCGCTTGGCGCCCGCAGCATTCTGGGCGATCCCCGGTCGCCCCGGATGCAGGCGACGATGAACCTGAAGATCAAGTTCAGGGAGAGTTTCCGGCCTTTCGCGCCGTGCGTCCTGCGAGAGCACGTCCACGACTGGTTCGGCATGCGGCCCGGTGAGGATTCGCCGTACATGCTGCTCGTCGCGCCCATCCTGGATCGGCACCGCGTGGCTCAGCTGGACGGCGGGAGCGCCGCCGCCGGCGACGAGGATCCGGATCTGCGTCGGCGCGTGAGCGCCGTGCGCAGCAGCGTTCCGGCCATCACACATGTCGACTACAGCGCTCGGGTTCAGACGATCGACGAACAGCACGGACGGTTCCAGCGCCTGCTGCGAACGTTCTACCGCAAGTCCGGGTGCCCGATTCTCGTGAACACGAGCTTCAACCTGTCCTGGGAACCGATCGTGATGACGCCGACCGAGGCGTACCACACGTTCATGCAATCGGAGATGGATGTGCTGGTGCTCGAAGACTGCGTTCTCCACAAGGCCCAGCAGCCGCTCGGGCTCCAGACGTGGGCGGCGGCCAACACGGCTCCGCCTCCAGCCAGCCCGTGGGTCGATCCGGCCACCGGCGATCCTCTGCTGGTGACGTCACGATGCGCCCGCAACGTCGTCACCGGACGCTGCTATCCGGTCGAGGATGGGATTCCCCGGCTGTTCGTGACCAACGACGCAGCCGACGACGTCACGGAGATCGTCAAGCGGTTCTACGAAAAGACACCGTTCCCCAACTACGACGATCTGGACAACCGCCGGGCGCTCCTGGAAAAGGCGCGCGCCGGCAGATTCGCCCGGCTGCTGAACGAGCAGATTCCGTACTCGGCGCCGGTCGTCGAGGTCGGCTGTGGCACCGGACAGCTGACCAACTTTCTCTCGATCGCTCATCGAAGCGTGCTGGGAATCGACGTGTGCCTGAACTCGCTCCAACTTGCCCAGACCTTCAAGATCCAGAACGGACTCGATCGGGCGACGTTCGCGCAGATGAACCTGTTCCGGCCGGCGCTCAAGGACGGCTTTTTCCAGGTGGTCATCAGCAACGGCGTGCTTCACCACACCGGCAATTGCCGCGACGCCTTCAGACGTGTGGGCCGTCTCGCGCGGCCCGGCGGCTATCTCGTGATCGGCTTGTACAGCGCGTACAGCCGCAGCCTCCACTATGCGCGGCGGGCCCTGTACCGCTGGACCGGCGTCACGAGCGGCTGGCTCGATCCGCAGTTCGCGCGCATCGGCGCCGACGGGAAGCGGGAGGCGTGGTTTCAGGACCAGTACTGCCACCCGCACGAGACCGCGCACACCATCGACGAGCTGCTCGGCTGGCTCGAGGAAGACGGGTTCGACTTCATCAACTCAATTCCGAAGCCCCGTGGCGGCGTTGAGCTCGGGACCCACGAACAGATGTTTGCGCCGCACGATCCCGGGAGCGCGGTGAGCCGGTTCATGAGCCAGGTGTCGAGTATCGGCAGCGGCTACCGCGAGGGCGGCTTCTTCATCGTGATCGGACGACGGCGCACCGAGGCGAGAGGTCTATGATCGATCCCGAACTTCCTGAAGAAACCGCCCCCGTCGATGGGCGCCTGCTGCGGCAGTTTGCCGGGCTGTGGTTCGTGGTCTGGTCGGCGCTGGCCGCCTGGCAGTACTCAAGCGGACACACGACCCGGGCCTTCGTGTTCGGCGGGCTTGCGCTGGCGCTCGGCCCGATGGGATTGTTCCGGCCCGAAACCATTCGGCCCGTCTTCGTCATCCTCACCGCCGTGACGCGGCCGATTGGTATGGTGATGACGCGCGTGGTGCTCGCCGCAGCGTATTACGCGCTGTTCACGCCGATCGCACTCTTCTTCAGGGCGAAAGGGCGGGATCCGCTCGCTCGCACACGACGAACCGACGCAACGACGTACTGGACGAGACGAGAGGAGACGCAGGACCCGCGGCGGTACCTCCGCCAGGTGTGACGGTCATTCCTTGGGCTACCGGAGACCGTGCGCGTCACCCATCCGGCGGAAACTCTTCGCGGAGAAATTGCTCTTGTGATGAAAGGTTGGCGTCAACCGAAGGGGTGATCGGACCGAGGTGATCAGCCGTCTACCAAGGAACCCTCGACATGTTTCAGCTGTCCGGCAGACAAATGTGGTCCGGACGGGTTACTTCTCCCGTAAACAGTTATGTTTTGAGCAGTTCGGGACCGGCCCAGGCTGGCAAGTAAGTTGCGGAGCAGACAGGGTCGTGGATCACCGCAAAGACCCCACAGAATCGGCCGCGCTTCCGGCGGACGTCTGGATAGTCATCCCTGCGTTCAACGAAGAAGCCAGGATCGGAGCGGTCCTCAAAGACGTCTTCGGAGTGGCGGCAGCGGTTGTCGTCGTCGACGACGGATCGACCGACGCGACGAGTGAACGCGTGATGCGAACGCCCGCGTGGCTCGTCAGACATCCCGTCAACCTGGGCCAGGGCGCGGCTCTGCAGACCGGGCTCCGGTTTGCCCTCGACCGCGGCGCGACCCATCTGGTCACGTTCGACGCCGATGGCCAGCATTCGGCCGAGAGTATCGACGCGCTCGTCACGGCGCTCACGACCACAGGCGCCGATTTCGCGCTCGGCTCCCGGTTCCTCGGCCGGTCAGACGGAATGCCCTGGTCGCGGATGCTGATGCTGCGCATCGGCCGCGTGTTTACGAGGCTCGTGTCCGGCGTCTCGCTTTCTGACACGCACAACGGCCTTCGCGCCATGACTCGGCGCGGCGCGGAGCGCCTCCGGATCACGTTCAATGGCATGGAGCACGCCAGCGAGATCATCGACCAGATTTCGCGCTCCCGGCTGCTCTACGTCGAAGTTCCCGTGCGCATTCAGTACACGAAGGAGACGCTGTCGAAAGGCCAGCGTACGAGCGCCGCGCTCGGCCTCGGCCTTCGCTTTCTCGTGAACAAGGCCCTGCGATGACGCTGTTTCAGATCGTTTTCGTCCCGCTGTGTGGCGCGATGGCACTGTTGGTCGCCATTCGCATGGCCCTGGGGCGAATCTCGCGCCGAAGCGGATTCTTCTGGACGTTCGTCTGGACCCTGGCCGCTTTCCTCATCAGCAAGCCCTCGAGCACGACGACGATCGCAGGATGGCTGGGGATTGGTCGGGGCGCCGATCTGGTTCTGTATCTCGCCACGCTCGCCGGTCTGGCGGCGAGTATTCATTTCTATGTCCAGCAGCGACGGCTCGAGATTCTCGTCACCGACCTGATCAGGCGTGCCGCGCTCGGCGACGCCCGGCATGGCGCCGTTCCGGCCGACCTTTCGCTGTCTGATGCGGCGGGGATGCCTTGAGTCAGAGACGGGTGATTCGGCCGGCAAGCCACGGATGAGAAGATCGCTGACGCCTTCGCGGTGGGTGCTGGCGGGCATTCTCCTCGGTCTGGTGGTGTTGAAGGCCAGCTACAACCCCTATCCCTTTCGACTTTTTGGCACTGACGGCGCGTACTACTATCAGGTCGCTCGTCATGTCTCGGAAGGCAATGGTCTTCTGACGAGCGTCGCGCTCTATCACCAGGGATTCAAGCAGCTTCCTCACGCCAGCACAATCTATCCCCTCTGGCCGCTCGTGCTGGGCGGCACTGGAGCGCTCGTCGGGCTCGATCGCGCAACGACGCTCCTGCCAGAGATGCTGTACTTCATCTCGCTCGGTCTGTTGTACCTCCTGACCCACACGATCGCCAGAAGCTGGAGCGAGGACGCGATCTTCCTGCTGCCTCGTTCCAACCTGCTGACGATCGGGCACGTGGCCGTGCTGACGTTCGGCCTCAATCGCGTGTATTTCAAATTCACGTCTCTGCCGTTCACCGAGGGGCTGGCCTTTTGTTTGACGTTTCTGACCCTTCTGGCCCTGGTGCGCACGTCGCACGGCCGGCCGGTGCGTTGGGCCGCTCTCGCGGCGCTGCTGGCGGGCTTGACGTACCTCACGCGTGCGCAGTCGCTCGGATTGGTTCTGATGGTGCCGCTCGCCCTCGCACTGACGAGCTTGAGGAACCGCGAATATCGTCCTGCCACGGTGATCGCCGTGGCGGTTTCGATGGGCGTGATCCTTCCATGGATCCTCTATCTGGCGCTGGTGGTCGGGCACTTCACGCCGCGGATGCTGCTCGATTTCACGGCGTACCGGGAAACGCCTGAGCTCGCGCCCTATCGGTGGATTATGGAGTTCTCTTCTCCGATCGCGTGGCTCGTCGACAAGGGGACCGGAGTGGTCCGAGCCTTTGACCCGACGCGAGGGACTTCGTACGTGCACTCGTTTGGAACCAGCGCGTTCATCCCGCTGCTGGCGTTGGGTTTCTTGATGTCCCGCCCCAAGGCTCTGCTCCAGGCGATACGCGCGTCAAGCTCACCGGCGTACATTGCCGTCGTGGGCACCGTGCTCGGCGCGGTGCTTTGCCTGGCTCCCACACACGCGTTTCATGACCGCAATGGCATCTGGCTGTTCGGGTTTCGCCACGGGTTGCCGTTCGCGATCCTGATCATCGTCGCCGCGTCGTATCTGCTGGCGCGGGGGCGACCGGTCCTCCGGCTGATTGTTTTCGCGTTGCTGGCCGGGTCAGTCGTCACGACGGGGAAGGCACTCCGGAAGGAATTTCAAGAGGCGTATCCAACGCCAACCGTCTCCGAATATGAGTTTGCCGCGTGGCTCGGCCAGCAGCAGCCGCAGCCTGTCTTCATGGCGACCCGCCCGCTCGAGTTCGGGGCCATCACCCGCGGTGTCTTCCATGAAGTCGCGTGCACCGAATCGGCCGTCCAGATCGCAAAATACTTTCGCTTCAAGCTGGTGGATCACGTCGTCACCTTCGGCGACACAGACTGCCCGTTTTTCCTCGGAGTCCGGAATCGACTGGACGAGGTTCGAACCTTTGGCACGGGACCGGATTCGCTCACGGTGTGGCGGTATCGTCAAGATCCATGACGGTGCGAGACCGTCGCGCGCGCCGGTTTGCGGGCCAGCCGGCGGGTGGCAAACTCGTCCCTGACCCTGATAAAAGTCGGGCAGGCGAACGACTTCCGGCGTGACTCGCGGATCGTTTCCCAGAACAGCTTTGTTGTCAGGGAGTTACGGGTTTGCCGTTCGCCTACGCCCGGCGGGACCCTGGCGGGATCCTTGCTATCTGGAACACCGCGGCGTAGAAGGATTGTCGGCGTTCCGTGAGCGTCGCGGTTGTCCAGACCACGCGCGCAACGTCACCGGACAACGCGGCGGCCATTCGGTCGGGTACCCAGGAGTCCCATGCCAGAGCAACGATTGTCAGAATTTGAGAAGGTCACGCAGGACCGAACCTCCAACAACCTGATGACCGACTTCGGGTATTTCCTCCGCCACAGCAAGAAGTGGTGGCTGGTCCCCCTGCTGCTGGCGCTCGGCATGCTCGGCACATTGATGCTGCTCTCCAACACGGCAGCGGCGCCGTTGATCTACACGCTCTTCTGACGCCTTGAGACCTGAGGGCGATGTCACGGCTTCGGCGAGTCGGCGGACTGATCCGGGATCTCTGGCTGATGGCGGGGCTGACTCTGCTTTTCGTCTGCGCGATCGAGCTCGGACTGACGATGGCCTTCATGATTGGCGACCGGTTGCGACCGTGGGCCGGCGACACCCGGCTGATGGCCGACGCCTACGGCCAGGCGGCCTGGGTCCGTGACTACTGGAACGACTTCCACCGCAGCCGGGACGACATGCGATGGAACTCGTACGTGTACTGGCGACGCCAGCCGCGGCAGAGTCGGTATATCAACGTCGACGAGCGCGGCATCCGCGCGACGCCGACCAGCGCAACGAACGGGACCGTCCGGATCTTCATGTTCGGCGGATCCACCATGTGGGGATCCGGCGCGCGTGACGAGTTCACGATTCCCTCGATTCTGGCGCGGGAGCTCGATCGTCAGGGCATCCAGGCAGCGGTCACCAACTACGGCGAAACCGGCTGGGTGAGCACGCAGGAAGTCATTGCGCTGGAACTCGAGCTGCGGCAGGGCCGCCGACCCGACGTGGTGGTTTTCTACGACGGCATCAACGACACGTACACGGCGTTTCAGCAGGGGATCGCGGGCATTCCGCAGAATGAGTTCAATCGCGTCTCGGAGTTCAATTTTCTCAACAAGCCGGTCAAGGAACGAGCGCGGCTCGTCGCGAAGGACGCCGCCCTCCGTCTGTCGACGCGGCGTTTGTTCGATGCGCTTCGCCCGGACAGCGGCAAAGGCCTCGGCGTGCAGCTCGATGAAACCGCGCCGGGCTTCGCGCTCGACGAGGCAGGTACGGCACGTCTGGCTCGTCAGGTGGTCGACACGTACGCAAGCAACGTCGAACTCGTCAGGGCACTCGGCGAGCACTACCGGTTCAAGTCGTTCTTCTACTGGCAGCCCGCGGTGGCCGACAAGCCGCACCTGACCGAATACGAAAAAACGCTGTCCATCGAGATGCAGCCGATCGAGCGGTTTTTCCGGCAGACAAACCAGGCGCTCCGCGATCGCCAGCACGACAAACCCGAGCCGACCCGGGTTCGGGACCTGACCGGGGTCTTCGCGGAGGTTTCCGCGCCGATGTTCGTGGACCGCTTCCACCTTGGAGAGACCGGCAACGAGGTGATCGCAAAGCAGATGGTGCCCGACGTGCTCGCCGGACTTGCCGATCGGGCGTCGAAGACCGGGGCTCCCCCGCATGTGTCACGGTGACCTGCAACGCGGACGCCGAGGAGCGGCAGGGCCGTGCAGAGCCTAATCTACTCGCACATCCAGCTGTACCGCTCGGCGATGAACGTGTTGTACGCCGGCGGGTACCGCCGACGTTTCCAGCACGTGACCGATCTGCTCGGCGCGGCGCCGGCGGCGTCGGTTTGCGACCTCTGCTTCGGCGACACGGTGATCGCCGACTGGTGCGCGGCGCACGAGGTCCGGTGGACCGGCGTCGACATCAATCCGCACTTCTGTGCCCGCGCCCGGCGGCGCGGCTACGACGTGATCGAGGGCGACCTGCTGTCGGTCGATCTGCCGGCCTCGGATACATTCGTGATGGCCGGGTCCCTGTATCACTTTCACGATCGGCTTCCAGCGCTGTTCGAGACCGTGTGGAGCCGCACCGGCCGCTGGATCCTGTCGGAACCGGTACGCAATCTGTCATCCGGCAGCGGCGTCGTCGGTCGTTGGGCCCGGCGATCGGCGAATCCCGGCGATGGCCACGCGGCGTTCCGATTTACCGAGGAGTCGCTGCTGGCGACGCTGCGTGATCATCAGCGGCGGCTGGGCTTCACGTGCCGCGTCGTGTCGGTCGATCGTGACATGGTCGTCGTGATGGATCGCGGCGGCGCGGACGGAAGCGCCAACGGCCGTACGCTAGAATCGCGGCCCTGACATTCGGACTACTCTATGGAGCTGTCCATCATCGTCCCCGTCTACCGGAGCGAGGAATGTCTGCCGGAGCTCGCACGCCGGGTTCAGACCGCCCTCAGCGGGCACATCCGCGACTACGAATTGATTCTCGTCAACGACGCGAGCCCCGATGACAGCTGGCAGGTCATCGAGTCGCTCGCCAGGACGCACCGGTTCGTCGTCGGCGTCAACCTTCGCAAGAACGTCGGCCAGGACAACGCGATCATGGCCGGGATGCACCACGCCTCGGGCGACGCGGTGGTCGTCATGGACGACGATCTGCAGCACGACCCCGCCGATATTCCAGCGCTCTGCGAAGCGCTCCGCGGCGGGTTCGACGTGGCTTACGCCGCGTTCGACCACAAGCGACAGGCGCTCTGGAAGAACCTCGGCAGCTGGTTCAACGATCGGGTGGCCGTCGTCGTGCTGGGCAAGCCGAAGAACGTGTATCTGTCGCCGTACAAGGCGCTGCGCCGGGAGGTCGTGGCGGAAATCGTCAAGTACGACGGGCCGTTCACCTACGTCGACGGGATCATTTTCAACATCACCTCGAACATCACGCAGGTGGAAGCGACACACCATCCGCGGTTCGCGGGCCGGAGCAATTACAGCCTTCTGCGGTCGATCCGGGTCTGGCTGAAGCTCGCGACGGGTTTCTCGGTCATCCCGCTGCGCCTGGCGACGATCATCGGCGGCGTGATCTCGCTGCTCTCGTTCTTCGCGGCGCTGTTCTTCGTGGTGCAAGCACTGGTGCTCGACCGGATTCCCGAAGGCTATCCGTCGCTCATCGTGACGCTCTTCTTTCTCGGCGGCATGCAGCTGATGGGCCTGGGCGCCGTTGGCGAATACGTCGGCCGCATCTTCCTGACCCAGAACAAGACGCCGCAGTTCACGGTCAAGGGCGTCGTACGGCACCAGAGCACCGGCCGCCGGGAGGCGCACGCCGACCGGATCGTCGAGTGGCGTTGACGGCGACCGACGCCGAGCGGCCGCACGCCGCGTGGGTGATCGGCGCATGCGCAGCCGTCCTCGCGCCCACGCTCACGTACCGGCTCGGGGTCGATCAAGGCGTCTTCGCGTACATGGGCGCCGCGCTGCTCGAGGGACGGTGGCCGTATCTGCAGACCTGGGAAAGCGATTTTCCCGGGATGATGTTTCTGCAGGCCGGAGAGATCCTCGCGTTCGGCCGATCGGGCGTCGCGTTCCGCGCGTTCGACCTGATCTTCCAGCTCGCGAATGCGTATCTGCTGTTTCGAATTGGAACGCGGATCAACGGACGCGCTGCGGGCCTGGTGGCTGCCGTCCTCTTCTGCCTGATCTACCAGGGCTACGGTCCCTGGAACACCGCCCAGCGGGAAGGCTTTGGGCTGCTGTTCATCCTCGGCGGGTTCTGGCTGTATCTGACGGCCGACCGCCGGCCGGCAATGCGGACGGCTTTCCTCATCGGCCTGGGGCTCGGGTTGGCGGTGACATTCAAGCCAACCATCCTCGCGCTCGCCCTTTTCTACGTGCCGCTGTTGACGCGACTGCGTTCGCGGCGTGCGATGACGCTGGCCGCCGCGGCGGCGGCCGGCCTGATCGCGCCGGCGGTCATCATCGTGCTTGGTTATTGGGCCGCCGGCGGGCTCGTCCAGATCTACGAGGCCTGCGTGGCATATCAGAGCATCTACACCGCGCGCCTGCGAGGATCGGATCCGTTCTGGAGCGTATGGCTCCGGCGGGCTGGACAGATTGGGCTGCACGCATGGGTCCTGCCGGTGGCCTACCTGCCGTTTCTCTGCCTGCGCCACGAGCGCCAGGCACGCCTGATGTTATGGCTCGGATATGTGGGCGCCGTCTATTCGGTGTGGGTGCAGGGGACGTTTGCCGGCTATCACTATCTGCCGGGTCTTGCGATCGGAGCGGTGCTGGTGGGCAGCATGTATTCGTTCACGGCCCGTTGGGCGCTGAACCTGATCGCCCCGCTCGCCGCGGCACGGCGGACGACCGTTGAACTCGCGGTCGCGCTGGTTCTCCTCCTCGCTGTGTCGGTCGTCTACCTGCGAAACGCTCCCGTGCCGTTCCTTCTGTCGATGCGTTTCCTCGGTCCGCCGGCGCCGAACGAGTTCCGAATCGATCCGGTGTTCGACTTCACCGAGTCCTACGACGTCGCCGCGTACATCCGGGCGCGAACAGAACCGGCCGAGCCGATCCAGGTGTGGGGCTACGAGTCCCTCGTCTATTACCTGGCGGAGCGCGCCGCCGCCAGCCGGTTTCAGACGACGCACCCGCTGATCATGCGAGCGCCGGGCGAAGCATTGACGCCGATGCAGCGCCGTTGGCGAGCTGAGTTCATCGACGATCTTGCCAGGCACCCGCCGGCCTACATCGCGGTCGTGCGCGGCGATCGGTGGTGGTGGGCGCCGGACGAAAAAACCTCCGAGCAGCTCGTGGACGACTTCCCGGAGTGGAAAGCGCTCATCGACCGTCACTACGCTCTCGAGCAGACGATCGGCCGGTTCCTGGTCTTCCGCCGCGCGTCCTCCGGCCCGGCGCAGCCAACCATATGACCCACCGACCCGAGCCCGCGGCGATCGACGCCCCGATTCCGTTCAACCGGCCGTCGCTGGCGGGCGACGAGTTGCGATACATGGCCGAAGCCGTCGAGGCGGGTCATCTCGCCGGCGACGGACGTTTCACGGCTCGCTGTCATGCGCTCCTCGAGCAGAGCCTGGGCGTTCGCAAAGTGCTCCTCACGACGTCCTGCACGCACGCGCTGGAGATGACCGCCCTGCTCTTGAACATCGGGCCCGGCGACGAAGTGATCGTGCCTTCGTACACGTTCGTGTCGGTCGTCAACGCGTTCGTCTTGCGCGGCGCGCGGCCCATCTTCGCCGACATTCGCGCGGACACGCTCAACCTCGACGAATCGAGGCTGGAGCGGCTGATCACCGCGCGGACACGGGCGATCGTGGTGGTCCACTACGCCGGCGTCGCGTGCGAGATGGACACCATCCTCGATATCGCTGCGCGGCACGGCGTCTCCGTCATCGAGGACAACGCGCATGGGCTGTTCGGCGCGGTACAAAGGCCGGCTGCTCGGGACGATGGGAACGCTCTCCACGTTGAGCTTCCATGAGACGAAGAATTTCACGTGCGGGGAAGGCGGCGCGCTGATCATCAATGAGGCGGCCTTCGTCGAACGGGCCGAGATCATCAGGGAAAAGGGTACCAATCGAAGCCGGTTTTTCCGCGGCCAGGTCGATAAGTACACCTGGGTCGACGTGGGCTCCAGCTATCTCCCGTCAGAGCTGCTGGCGTCCTTCCTCCTGGCGCAACTGGAAGCGCGCGAGCAGATCCAGGCGAGGCGCCATCACATCTGGCAGTACTACGCCGACGAGTTGCCCGAATGGGCGCAACCCAGGGGCGTGCAGCTGCCCGTCGTCCCGCCGTTCTGCGAGCATCCGGCGCACATCTTCTACCTGTTGCTTCCGTCGCTGAGCGATCGTCAGGCGCTCATCTCTCATCTCCGGAATCATGGAATCAGCAGCGTATTCCACTACCTGCCGCTGCACCTGTCTGACATGGGCCAGCAGTTCGGCGGCAGGAAAGGCGACTGTCCCGTCACCGAAGACGTGAGCGATCGGCTGCTCCGGCTGCCGTTCTTCAACGAGCTGACCGATGCGCACCTGGCGCGAGTCGTCGCAGCGATCAGACGATGGCGATGACCCTCCGGCGGCCGCCTCGCAACATCTTCGTCGGCGCGGTCATGCTCGTCGTGACGTTGCTGCTGACCGAAGCCGTCCTGCATGTCGCGGCGGCTGTCTGGCGCAAGGCGGATGTGCTGACCCGGAAATACGATGCCTTGCTCACGGACGACCGCGGGATCATTTCGCAGGGGAATCCCAAGTGGCACGACCACGACGCGCGCGGCTTTCGAAATTCAGGGGCGCGCACCAAGGCTGATGTCGTCGCCGTCGGCGATTCTCACACGTATGGCTCGACCGTCGAATCCGCTGAAGCGTGGCCGGCAATCCTCGGCGTTCGGTTGAAGACCACCGTCTACAACATGGGCGTGGTGGGCTCTGGGCCCTTGCAGAGTCTGGAGGCCATGCGTACGGCTGCTACGCTTCAACCGACCATCGTGCTGTTCGGCCTGTACTTCGGCAACGACTTCTTCGACAGTTTCGACGTGGCGCACAGGCAGGACCGGCTCGAGGAGTTCGTCTCCGAGGGCGAGCGTGTCAGTATCGATGCCGCGGAGAAAGCCGGGAATCTGGCCCAGCGGGTGAGCGTCCTGTTCAGATCCACGATCGCCCCGGAGGAACACCCGGCAGAGACGCGTTCCCTGCGTCACCGACTGACGTACTTCGTCTCGGAGAAGAGCCGCCTGTTCGGCCTTCTCCGCGCCTTCAAGGAACGTTTTGGGTCGAGACAGACGTTTGAACCTCGGTTCGAGGATGCGCTCGCGCAACTGTCGAACGTCCAGCGGCCGTACGTCTCCGGCTTTTCCGACGGCTCCTGGAAGACACTTCTGACGTCCCCGTACCGGCTGGCGACACTGGATCAAGCTGACCCTCGCCTGAAAGCTGGACTCCAAATCGCCAAGCACGCGATCCGGGGGATGCACGAGTTCTGCGCCGAGCGGGGAATGGCACTCATCGTGGTGCTGCTCCCAACCAAGGAGTTCGTCTTCCACGATCGTGTGCGCGACTGGCGATCCCAACAGGATTACGCCAGGCTTATCGCTGCGGAGGCGGAGGCACGAGGGGATCTTGTCCGTTTTCTACGCGACAACCAGATCGCCTTCGTCGATCCGCTGCAAAGGTTGAAAGAGGCCGTCGATCAGCCGTACTTCGAAAATGTCGATGGTCATCCCAATGCGTCCGGGCACTCCATCATTGCGACAAGGATTGTCGACTTCTTGAGAGAAGGTCGCTGACGGGGATCGCAATCGGGCCGGCGATTCAGCCCCGAGTCGGTCCTCAAAACAAGCTATCGGACGTCCGCCCCGGACCGTCCGCCGGGCGACGCAGCGAATAGACGTAGCCACCCTCTCCGGAGTGCTCCAGAGTCAGCCATCTTTCCATGCGGCGAAGCCGGTCCTGAACCTCGGGCCATTCTCCGGCCGGGTACAGATCAGAATGCACAACGACGTAGGTCACGCCGGTCGACAGAAGCCCGTTCAATGACTTCTCGTCCGGGAACGTCATCAGGTCCACATACAGCTTGCGGTGGAACAGGGGCCGGATACCGCTGTAGCCGTGAATGGTCTTCTGCCAGTGCGCCATGGAATGGAGCATGTACAGCGAGTGCCATTCGTGCGCGCCGCCCTGTTCCGATGCCCTCACCAGCGGAAACTCGGCGACGACGAACGGCGGTTGTCGTCCGGCAAGCCACCGATCGACATCTGGAATCTCGACTCGGTACGGAGTCGTCGCGATGGGCGCAGCGAAGAACTCCGCCAGAAACAACGTCGTGACGGCGGCAGCCAGGACGATTCGCTTGCGAGATCGCCATGGTTGGATCAACCGCTCGAACCCGATCGCCGCCATGATGGCCAGCCCCAGGAGCGACAGCAGCGCGAACCGCGATGGCACGCGAATCAAGCTGAATCCCGGCCACTGGTGGACGAGTCTGTAAAGAAGGAACGTCGGTCCCAGCGACAACCAGAGGGAGACCAGCGAGATGACGCCAAACAGATACACCGGATCTCCGGCGCCTCGTCGGCGTCCTGGCCCGAACAGGGGCCAGAGCTTTCTGACGCGCCCGGCGATGTCGAGCGGGACCTGCCGGATGAGACCAAGTCGAAGCACGGCAAGCGCTCCGCAACTCATCCATCCGACGAGCAGTTGTCGTCCGGTGAAATGGCGCGGCACGCCCACGTAGGCACGGACGACGTCGACCAGGGTGATCATGGCCGTCGCCCCTCCGACGATGACAAAGAGCACTTCGAGAACTCGAGCGATTCCCAGGCGATACATGCCAGCGTCGCTGACGGACGACCGCCATCCGGCCAGGCTCGTCGCCAGCGCCAGCAGCCCGAACCCCAGCGGCAGGAAGCCTGGAAAAATGAAGGCAGTCGGCTCGGCTGGCGACAGCGATGCCGGCAGAAACGACAACAGGAACCGATGAAGATGGGCGAATGAGGAGATGTAACTGGCGGCATTCGGCGAAAAATGGGCCGATTCCCCCAGCGATCGGACGAGACCCACGTCGCTCTGGGCCAGCCGATAGGGCCAGAAAAAGAGCGCCACGACTGCCGCGAGCGGGAGCACGGTCACCCACAGGTCCCGGGCCCGGATGACTGATTGGATCGGCGGACCGAACCTGATTCGCCAGAGCAGCAGGCCGAGCGCTCCGAGCGCGGCAAACATCGTCCCATGACCGCTGGTGGCCACTTGAAGCCCGAAAAAGACGCACGCCCACGAGAGGTCGCGACGGCGCGCGGTTTCGAAGTAGCCGTACAGAAATGCGAGGACAAATGGCATCCATTGAATGGTCGTCAGATGCAGCTGCCCGAGCCTGGAAAAGCGAGTTGACGCAAACACGAAGATCAGTCCCGCCAGCATCGCGCCGAACGGACGGACGCCAACCCGTCTCGCCAACAGGTGTGCGCCGACGCCTGACAACACCAGCGACGCGAGAATCGACGCGTTCATCGCAAAGACCAGATTCCCCGTCGCCCCTGCAAAAGGCGCAGCCATGACGGCGGTGCCGATCAGATTTTCGGAGTACGCCAGCGTTCGATCGAACGGGTAGTAGATATTCGCGTCAAAGACGCTCAGTGGATGCTGCGCCAGTTGGTGAAGATCCCATCCGAGCGTCCACACAAACAGATCCGTATCGCCTGCCACGGTCAGCGCCGCGACGGTGCTCATCGGGTGGCGCGTCAGTGGGTAAGCAAAAACGAGCAGGACGATCGCGTACAGAAGTCCCACCAGCGCACACTCTCGCACCAACGATGCCCGCCGGCCCGCAGGGTCACCGGTCACGCATCACCTCGTCTTCGCCTGCGCCCTGTCATTTCCGCGCAGCACTTCGTAGACCACGACCACATCGATCCCCTCGGAGACAGCAAGTACACGTCGCAGTTGCGGAAACGGCTCCGAGGAATACACGAGCGGCCTCAGCGACGGGTGGTACCAGCCCGACTCGATCGAAGAGAGCACCAGGTAGCTCGGCTTGTCCGGCCGTGCATGTTTCTCGATGTACCGCAGAATCGTGTGAACATCATTTGGCGTGATGATCCGCGACTCGTGTCCGGCGTGGAACGCGACGTGGGCCCATTGGTCATAGACGACGCCGCCGGTGGGCGCGATCTGCCTCAGCCGGAGACCGGCTTCCCGGAGCAAGGGCGATCCGGATCGATCGATCCGGTTGGCGAGCACCAGGCGGCCCGACTGCACGATCACCGCGAGGCCGATCGCAGCGGCGATGGCGGCCCGGGAGCGTGGCGGCCGCGGATCCAGCGATGCGGCCGACGGGCCCAGAAGCTGCGTGAGCCCGCGCGCCGCCAGAATCGACAGGAACGGCAGGCTCAAGTGCAGAAACCGATCCTTGACCTGAAAGACGACGAGGACGATGAGGTACGCGATGAAGATCGCGCCGCCGAGCAGGAACCGCAACCGACGATCACCCGCGAACGAAAGAAAGCCGACCAGAATCGGCACCGCCAGGATCAGCATCAAATGACGGGCGTAGCTGGCGACGATGCGAGCGGCGTTCCACGCGAAGCGTCCGGCCTCGTCCATGACGGTCAGGTCGTACTTCCACAGCCCCACCTCGAGCGTGTCGGAGTCGATGTATTCCGTCGGTTGTCCGAAGTACGTCGCGCGTCCTGACGTCAGGTTGATGGCTGTTTTGCCGGTCAGCGTCACCTGTCCGATGTGCCGGTGCAGATAGACAACGTATGGCAGCGCGACGAGCGCCATGACGAGACCCGCCGCCGCGTACCGGAGGAGGATCGGTTTGCGCGCCTTCGCGCGCAGAAGATCGATCGCGGCCCAGAACGGCAGCAGGAGCACGCCCTCGGGTCTCGTGAGGTAGCTGAGACCCACGATCAGACCGATCGCCGCGTACGGCCAGAATGACGACTCGTCCCTGAGCCGCAGCCAGATTGCAAACGCACAGAGGGCTAAAAACGTGGCCGTCGATTCGGACAGTGCGAACAACGCCGCGCCCTGATGAATGGGGTTGAGCGCAAGCAGCGCCATGGCGAGCACAGGCTCGTAGCCCCGGCCGCCGGCCAGCCGCGCCAGATACCCTGTGAGGAACAACCCCGCAATCGCGAACGCCACCGAAATCGCGTGCGCCGCCGCGGTGGGATCGAGCCGCCCACCCAGGCTGACCGCGCCAATCAACAACGGGTACAACGGTGGGAACCAGAGCTCCGGACGGCCCGCCGCATTCGTGAAGCTGCCGGTGGCGACGAGATTGATACCGCCGACGATGTACGCGATCGCGTCCGTGCCCGGAAAGTAGCTCTGGCCGCGCCACTGAACCGCGACGAGCAGAGCGAAGACAACGGCCGGAGCCAGCCAGAGCACGGCTGAAGGCCGCGCGTCCGCTGAGATGCGACGGTCGTCGGTCGTCCGGTTCACTTCAGGATCCCGGCGGCACGCAGCCACGCGTCCAGCCGTGCCCGAACCGGATTCGGCTGCGGCGCGTACGTATATCGATGAACCGAGCGGCCGGGAAACGCGGCCAGCACCCGCGCGTTCGCCGCTTCGCCCAGATCCCGCACGTAGATGACGGAGCCGCGCTCGGCCGGAATCTCGTTGGCGAGCAGGGCCGGACCGTAATAAAGAGGTTCCGGCGCGCGAACGAACACGATGGCCCTCTCCAGCCGCTCGCGCCGCCGGAACTCGTCAAACCCGTCGTTCACGCCCTTGTGATTGAAATAGGGACTGATGAAGCTGATTTTCGGCACGTAGACGGCCCACCCGAAGATCACGCACAGCGTGACGAACGCGGCCACCACCCGGCCGCCGGTCGCGGCGTTCCCACCGGCGAACAAACGGGAGACGACGGTCGGCGCTTGCCGGATCCCGGCGACCGTCAACATGAGGATATGCGGGAGGAGGGTGAAATAGAACCGCGCGCCATACGCCTCGCCGTGATACCAGAACAGCGAGTATGCGGCCACGCTCGACAGGATGATCGTGCCCGAAAGCCAGTGGCGGCGATCCTTCGTGCCGAATGCGGCCAGCAGCAGCACGAAGAACAGGGACGTCACAGGCCATCCGAACAAATCCTGGCTCATCACCGCCGCGTTGTGGTTCAGGTTCACGAGCGCCCGCCAGGGCGAATGCCCGGCGGTTTCGAACGCGAGCGGATACCCGATGGCGGGACCGAAACCGAGCCTGTTGTTGGGCGCAACCAGCGCCAGCGGGCCGGAGAACCAGACCCCGACCAGGGCCCGGTTATAGGCAAGGTAAAGCGCGATGCCGGATGCGAAAAACGCCGCCGACACCAGCGCGCCACGAACCAGGCGAGCGGATCGCACAGTCCATAGACCGTGAGCGATCTGGGCCGCCCAGATCGCCAGGCCGTCCATTGGCCGCATCAGGAATGCCGCGCCGCCGGCGGCGCCCGACAGCGCAAACCGGCCGGTGCCGGATCGCGCCGAGATTGCCTTGACGTGGTAGAGCGTCGAGAGCGATGTGAACAGCAGCGCCGGCGTGTGCGACATGAACTCCGACGACATGAACAGGAAAAACGGCGACAGACAGCAGAGAGTGGCGCACAGAATGCCGTGTTTCACGTCGTAGAGCGACGCGCCGAGTTGGTAGATCACGACAACAGAGAGGGCGCCGAGCAGTGGATTCACCAGCGCCGGCACGCCAAGCTCGATCCCGGCCGCCAGGAGGGCCGGCCACCCCGGCGGAAAAATACTGAACCAGCGTCCGTCGTGCACCGCGAGCCATTCGAACCGGAACGACTCCGGGACGATGGGCGCCGGCGCGGTCAACGCGCCCGACGCGAACACCTTGGCCTGGAAGTAGTACGCAAAGCCGTCCGAGATATGCGGGTACGGCCGGTGGACGAAATATGCGAGCGCGGTCGTCGCCGCGAAAGACGCCGCAGCAAGAACGCCAATCGTGAGACGGGGATGACGCTCGAGGGTCGAGACCCAATCGACGACCATGCCGGTCCAGCGGCCCCAACCGGGCCAGGCGATCAAGATGAGAATGCCGGCCAGAGCGCCGGCCCGAACGATGAGCGGCAGAAAGTGCTGGCTCTCCCAGCGAAAGCCAACGCTCACGAACACCATTGCTGCGAGAAAGATGACGAGCCGAAGGGCCGCGGCCGGCGTCACGCGCATCCAGTCGCCTCAGGACAGGCGCCGCGTGGCGCGTGCGGCAGCGAGCTCCGCATCCGTCAGCGGGCCCTGCGCGATCGGGTTGTAACAGGGGCTCTCTGGCGGATAGTAGAAGCCGGTGTAGCGAACAGGCTCACGGCTCTCGCCGCCGGCCGCTCTGGAAAAGAAGTCGGTGCAGAGCAGAAAGCGCGTGTAGAAATCGCCCCGCGGAAACGAGAAACGACCGACCGGACCGATGTAGCGCTGAAAGCCGCTGACGTACTGGTCGAACGCGGCCGGATCGACCGCCAGCCACGCGTAATGCGCGCGCAGCCGATCGACGGGCGCGCGGCCGAATCCTTCCAGCCGGCGCAGATGGGTCCAGAGGCTCTCGGGCCGCACGCGGTCCGCTACCGACCACACGCCGGCCGCGGTGGCGGCGACTGCCGCGCCAAGCGCGAGGAACGCGCGTCTCGTCATGCGAAGAGCCTTTCGGCCGCGCGGAGCGACAGCGCCGAGAGCGTCAGCGTCGGGTTGCCGGGCGGACACGTCGGAAACGTGCTCGCGCCCAGCACGAGCAGGTTCCGCAGGTGGTGGTGCCGCAGATCGGGATCCACAACGCTCGTGGACGGATCCCGTCCCATCGGCGTCGTGCACTGCACGTGCGCTTCGGTGTTGTTGGGCTCGGGAATGTAGCGCAGATCTTCGACCGGGAGGGCCCGCAGCACGTGGGGCATGACGTCGGGAAGCGACGCCAGTCCGGCGTCCGCGTACGCCGAGCGGCCCGTGAACATCACGCGCGGCCGATCAGGATCGCCGGCCGACAGCGTGACCCGGTTTTTCGACTGTCGCAGATCTTCGAAGATCACCTTCACGGCCAGATACTGCCGCCAGCGGTTCCGCACGTCGCGCAGCCGGACAGGGGCGTTGCGGGATTCGATGATCGCCGCTGCCCGCGTCGCGCGGTGCGGTCCATCGTGCAGCGGATAGCCCATCGCCGTGATGAGCGTGCTGCCGCCGAAGCCGTCCACGCCGTCGAGAAAGACCTCGACCCACATCGCCGATTGTTCGACCAGCCCGTGTCCGACTTCCGGCCCGTCCAGCCCCGACCGGAGCAACAGATGCGGGTTGAAGATCGCATTCGCGCCGAGCGCGACGATGGCGCCCGCCGCGCGACGGTCGGTTCCGGCCTCGATCCATCGAACGCCGGTGGCGACGCCGCCGGCGTGATCGATTTCGACGGCACGGGCGCCAAGCCTGAGCTCGACGCCCGGCGCTTCGTACACGGACTTGAGCTCGTTCAGGATGGTGAACTTCGAATCGACCGGACACTGGTGGCAGACCCCGGTGGCGCAGCAGACCGGCCGTCCGCGCGGCGTCTGGCGCGTCGGACGTGCGGACGGCTGTTCGAACCAGTGAGCGGGATCGCTTTTTTGCAGCAGGCGATCCGGGTCGGAGAACCGATGCGGCGGCTGCGGGTACGGCCGGCTTCGGCGCCAGATCCCTCCGTCGAGTGGCCCCGAAACGGCCATCACGTCCTCGGCGTCGCAGTAGTACCGCTCGAGATCGTCGTAGGACAGCGGCCAGTCCACGCCGACCCCATGCGTCGATCGCAGCCTGAAATCCTCGGGGGTGAAGCGCGGGGTGCACGCCGCCCAGCAGTTGGAGGCGCCGCCGAACGCCAGCCGGAATACCCACGGCTTCTGCGGCGTGACGTTGTCGATGCTCTCGCGCGCCGCCGCCTCGAGCTCCCAGGTCTTCGCACCATGCTCGGCGTGGCTCAGCATCGGACCGCGCTCGAGGACGAGCACCCGCGCGGCGGGCGCATGCCTGGCGTACTCCATCAGGAAGAACGTGGACGCGAAGCTCGTCCCGACCAGAATCACGTCGTACGATGCGGCCGCCGTCACGGTCCGTTCTCCGGCAGGCCCGCGCCACGGAATCCGTGCCTGACGCCGCGCTCGACGCTCATCGCCCGAACCAGCCGTCCATCCTGGCGCTGTACGTCACCAGCCAGCCGCCGCGGAGGATGTAGGGTTCGGGCCAACCGTGCTCCAGCGCCTGGCGCAGCGGCTCCTTGTACGTGAGATCCTTGCGCACGAAAACCCGCATCCGGCGCGACAGGATCGGTTCTTCGACGAAGAACTCGAGATCGAGCAGCGGTTCGTAGAGCTTGGGACAGGGGTTTTCGATCTCTCTCAGCGGGCGCGGCGGAAACGAGGTCATCGATCGAAGCAGAAGGTCGGTCTTGTTGCCGCAGTCGCCGCGCAGATCCTTCCGGCTCGTGGTCAACCCGACGACGTCGACGACGGTCCATTCCGCCTCGTACGGCAGACGCCCGATGTCATAGTAGCTGAGCGTGCGGTCGGCCGCGGCCCAGGGACGCAGCCGGCGGCCCACCTCCGCGAGCCGCGCGTCGTCGGCATGTCTCCCCGGAACGTCGTTCAGTATTGGCGGCACCTGCGCGAGCGCGAAGATGACGATGAGCGCCGCGCCAGCCCACCGCGGTACGGAGGCGGTCCACGAGCGTGCCGCGGGCCGGTATGACAAACCCACCGCGGCGACCCACGCGAGCATCGCCAGATGTGGGATCAAAAAGCGGTACCACCATCCCATGAGCGGGCGGACGCTCGTGAAATACAGACACGGCACGCCAACCGAAACCAGCGCGACGAACAGCAGATCGCGATGCTCCCGCCAGAGCCAGCGAATGGATGGCGCCGCGATGAGAAGGTAGGGCACGGCGCAGATCAGCACGAACCGCCAGACATATCCCAGACCCCAGAGGCCGGGGAGACGCTGCTTGACATAAAAGGTATTGGGAACGACGTCGCCGTACGTCACGATGCGCCAGCCGGTCAGCGCCAGGCCGGGCAGGACGTACCAGAGGAATACCGCGGCGACGAGCTCCCGGCGCAGCGCGGGACGCCGCCACCACGTCAGCGCGAAGAGTGCGAGCGCATTGGCTGCAAACTCCGGACGTGTCAACGTGCCGAGCAGGGCGAGCACCACGAAGCTCGCGACGCGCCGGCGCGTGGGAGACTCGGTCAGGACACGCCAACAGGCAATCGGCGTCATCCACGCGAAGAAGACAAACAGCGCCGTCTCCATTCCCGACGCCGTGGCCATCACCATCGGCGGCAACAGGAAGGGCGACATCGCCACCAGGACTCCTGCCGCAGTCAGGGCCGCGCGCCGCGCCGTCACGGCGATGGACAGAATCGTCATCAGCGCGAAGAACAGTCCGGACATCTTGCCGAGCCACTCGACGTCGATGCGCGTCACTGCGTGAAGACCGCCAAGCAGAAACATGTGGAGAAAACTGCTGAAGCCCTCGACCGGCTGAAGCGACCCGGTGACATTCCAGTACGGACCGAGCCCCTGGCCGAGGTGCCGCGAGTACCGATATGTAATCAGGGCATCGTCCATGATGTACGGCCACGTCGAGGCGAACGCGGTGGCGTGAGCGGCTATGATTGCAGCCACAAGCCAGAGGCCGGTGACAGACGTTCGGTGCATGCTGACAGGCCTAGGATAGTACTCGAACCGGCGCGGCCGGCTCGCGGCGCCGGCTTACTGTCGTCCCCCAATTCGCTGATGGATTCTCCAACACGCCGATCGGCAGTCATCGTTTGCCTCGTCTACGCCGGCTATCTCTGGATCACGTGGTCGTTCATCTCCGTGTTCTACGGCGACTACGGGTTGTGGATGCACGAAGTGGATCGCGTGGCGTCCGGACAGGTCCCGTATCGAGATTTCTCATGGGAGTACCCGCCGCTCGCGCTGATGCTGTACGCGCTCGCCGTGCGGTGGTTCGGTGACAACATCGCGGTGCTCTTCACGCTCTCGGCGATCGTGTGTTTCGCCATTTTCGTCGTGTATCTGGCGTTTGCCCGGGCGGTCATCGATCGCGCACTGCTCACGCTTTTCGTCGTCGCCATTTTGATCACGAGTGTTGCGTACTCATCGATCGAATCCGAGACGCTGGCGGCCGGGATGTACACGCCGGCGGCGCCGATCGGCGGACTCCTGACGATCGCCGGCGCGCTGTTGTACGTGCGCCTGCTGACGGGATCCGATCAGCGCGGCGCTGTGGCGCTCGGTGTGATCCTTGGACTGGCGGTGCTGTCGAAGCCGGATTTCTGGCTTCCGGCGGGCTGCATCCTCGCGTTTACCGTGGTGCGTCTCTGGACAACCGGCAGGCTCGCGTCCGCCGCAGGCACGATCGCCTCGTGTGGCGCGGTGATTGCGCTCGGCGTCGGCCTCATCGTCTTCCAAGCGGGCTGGCAGAACGTCGTCGATGGCGTCACCGGCTACACCGCGGCGCACGAGGAGGCGGGCCGTATGCTGCCGTCGTGGGAGCGAATCGTCGGACAACTGGTGCTGCTTTCGCTGTTTCTCCTGGCCGTCGTGATCTGCCTGAAAATCGGACGCGCCGAGCCATCACGACGGTTGACAACGGTCGCCTTCGGCCTGAGTCTGGCCGTCATCGCGCTCGTCGCCGTCTATGTCGCGGGCACGCTCACCCACGTGGCGCCGGTCGTCGAATCGCAGGACAGGACGCTGGACGATCCGACGGCACGCGCGTTCGTGAACGTGGCCAACACGTGGCCGACCCTCGTCGGCCAGGCGGTTCGGCTCCTGTTGCAGCGCCTGCGCGTCAACGCGTGGCCGATCTTCTTCGCGCCGGCGGCGCTCGTCTGGCTCGCTGCACGCTGGCGCACGCTGCCGGATCAGCGGCTGCGCAATCTTTGCCTGTTTCTCCTGTGCCTGTGCGTGGCTGCACGCGGGCGCCGCCAGTTCGAGCATATCGACTGGCACCACTTTCTGTTCGAGGTGCCGGCGCTGCTCCTCGTCCTGAAGCTGGCGTTTTCGTCGCAGCCCCGCGCGATTCTGACGGCCAGCCGCGCCTTTGGCGTCGGGCTGCTCGCCGCCGGCTCGATTTCGTTCCTCGAGTGGACGCTCACACCGGCGCTGGGGCTGCCGGCCGCGGGCGGCGTGCCGCCCTGGGGTCGCCCGACGCCCGTTGAAACGGCACACGGCAGGATGCGCCTCCCCGAGCAGGACGCCCGCGCATACATGCAGGTGGTCGCCCTGCTCGACAGCATCGATCCGTCGCGCACGGCGCCGATCTTTTCGACCGGCAATCAGGGCCCGTGGGCGTACTTCACCGGCCGGCCGAATCCGACACCGCTCACGTACGGCTTTTCCTGGTCGAACCGTGACCCTGACGCGATCATCGCAAGCCTGCTCGCGCACGAACCGAAACCGATCGTCATTCAAGAGGCGATCTATTTCAAGCGCGTCTATGGCGTTCCGGAGGCGCGCCTCGTGTTCGATCGCTGGGAGCCTCCCTATCTCGAGTCGTACCACACGCGCGTCGACGGTCCGCTGTACCAGCGGATCCTCGCCCACTACGAGCTGGCCGGCACGATCGATGGCCGGCTGCGCAGCTGGTCGATCCATCGCTGGAAGGGACCGTGATCAGCGCCTGTCGGCGCCGAGATCTGGATAGAAGCGCTCCAGCGGATAGCTCCTGCCGGCGAGCGAGGTGCGGCAGTAGTCACGAATCTGCCTGGCGATTTCCGGCGTGACGTCCTCGCTGCGCGACTCGCGCCCGCTCGCGAGGAATTGGCCGCCCTCCACCGAGAACATCGTCGGCGGCGCCATCTCGAAGAACTCTTCGTGCTCTTTCATGTACTTGAAGCTCGAGCGCTCGCCGACGCGCTCACGCTCGGACGCGGTGAGCTCGCAGCCGAGAAACCGCTCGATGCGATCGCGCACCGACGCGAAGTCTCGCTTCATCTCCTCGAAGTGGACGAAGAGCACGTTGTCGCGTGTGGCGGCCCATTCCCACCACCCGTCCACGTGGACCGGCCAAGGCAGCCAGTACATGCGGTCGCTGCAGAACCAGTTGGCCATCGACTCGACGGGCGGCATGAGCGGGCCGAGGAGCGATCGGTTGTAGTCCACGATGCTCGCCAAACAGCTCACCGGATGACGTGTGACGTAGATGTACCGGGCCTCGGCGGCATACGGACACAAACGGGTCGGCAGGTGACTCTTGATGATCCGCGTCGGCCGGGCGCCGACGAGTGGCGCGCGCTCGATCGACACGCTGTTGACGGCGTCGATCCAGGGACTGATCGCGTACAAGTGCCGGGGACCCTGATCGCTGAACTCGCCGGCGCCGCGGGTCACGATCTGGTAGACGAGCTGCTGCATCCAGGTCGTGCCGCACCGCATCTGCGTCACGACGAACACGTCTTCCGGCCGCGGCTGGTAGCGACTGGCGCGGTCGAACACGGCCGGGCTGCTCACCTTGGGCGGGCCGGACACGCCCTCGAACTCGAACGACGGCATCGCGGCACGGCCGCGGTTGGCCGCTGCCAGCAGGCGCACGAGCGGTTTGACTGGCGCGGAGAGGCGCCGGATGCGCTGTTTCAGCGCTCGACGCCCGGCGAGGGAGCGGCCATAGTACGCCAGCCCAGCCGTCTGTTCGGTTTCCCACCGGAGATACCACGCGAGGTAGAGCAGCGCCGACACCCCCAGCGCCAGCACCGCGGCAACGATCGCCATCCAGATCATGGCGTCCGGCGTCGCGCCTGCGTCTCGACGGCGCGTGGTTGTTTCCGACGAGCGCGAGAACGCGCCCTACACCCGGTCGTGAATCGGCGGGTCACTTTGTGAGGACCGGCCGCGGCGGGTGAAGACGCCCACGCACTTCCGGACCAGACCGACCAGCCGGTGCCAGAACATGAGCGCCACGCCGACGATCGCGCTGAGCACGGAGGCCAGTGGCATGATCTGGTCGGGTCCGACGTACAGCAGGACCGCAGGCATGCGCTCGAGCGACCCGGCGATCATCGTCACGACGTCCGGACCTTGGGGAACGAAAAATGGCACGCGATGCTCCGTTGACTCGACGGTCTGGGGCCGTCCCCGCCACGTCCGGGCAAGAGGATATTGGCAGTTCTGTGCCAACCCGGAGACTTCAGGATACAGGAGAAGACGGCCATTCGCGGAGAACCTGACGGCTTGGCGAGGCGCCATCGCTGAACAAAGTCCGGCAATCAGAGGACTTCGGAACCATGCTGCAAAAACGGCGCTGATTCGTCAGGCCGACTCGTCATGGCTCGCGCTGAAACGCGCCGGCGGCCTCCCCGACGGCCCATGCGATGAGCAACAGAATCGTCGCGGGCGCGGCAATGAGAAACCGACCGAGCGGAGGTGGCTTCGTGAACCGGTCGCGCACGATTCGCCCGAACATCACGACCGGAACGAACGGCGCGGCCAGGACCCAAGCAAGACGCTGCGGAAACGTCGCCCGGTACGCGCGCAACGACCCGAACAGCCGGCCCCAAGCGAGGCGTTCACGAATCAACGACATGATCCGCAGGTCATCACGCACCTGATCGACGACGATGTCGGGGAACGCGAGAAGGGTTTCGCCGCGCTGCGCGAGCGCCCGATGGACCCACGGTTCGTGAAAACGCCCGCGCCAGGTCTCGCGCGTCTCGTCGATCGCGCGCCGCTTGTAGGCGACGTTGACATCCGACACGGCCGCTCGTGGCCCTGGCGCGAACGGACGCTGGTACCGGTCGAAGTCGCAGAGAAACACGGCCCAGTTGAGCGCCGCGTCGCGTCCGTTTTCCACGGCGCCGCCGATGACCAGATTGGAAACCGCGGCGTGGTGCCGCACGATCGCCGCCGCCCAGTCCGGCCGCGGCACGCCGCGATCTTCCAGGATGGCGATGAGGTCGCCGCGCGCCGCGCCGAGGCCCGCCGCCCGGCGGCGGTCGATCAGCTCGTGCTGACCGGCGGCCGACGCTGCGGGCTCGCGCGATTCGAGCCGGCCCAGATCGATGCATCGGATGAGCGAAGACGCGCGTGCGGCCGCGACGTCGCCGACAATCTCCTTCGCGGCCGCCGCCGTGACGTCAATCGGCACCAGGATCTCGATGGCCGGGGCATCAACCTGCGTGAGCAGGGCGTCGAGACATCGCCGAAGCGCCTGGCCGCCGTCGACGATGGTCACGATCACCGAGAGGAGTGGCGCGGGCGCGGGCATGCGGACGTTTGGCCGGTCGGCAGGCCGTAAAGTACAGTAAATCGCTTGACCCGCGTGACGATTCTCGGCGCCGGACCCGCGGGCCTCGGCGCCGCTCTCGGACTCGCCCGCCACGGACACCAGGTCACCGTCATCGAACAGGCCGACCGCGTCGGCGGCAACGCCGGCAGTTTCGACCTCGCCGGCGTGCGCGTCGATTACGGCAGCCATCGCTTCCACCCCGCCGCCGATCCCGGCGTGCTGGCGCTCGTGAAGGAACTGCTGGGCGACGATCTGCTCGCACGTCCGCGACACGGCCGCATCCGTCTGCTCGGCCGCTGGATTCACTTCCCGCTCCGGCCCGTGGATCTCGCCGTCCACGCGCATCCACGGTTCACGGGCGGTGTGCTCGCCGACGTGATCGCCAAGCCGATCACGCGATCCGCCGCGCGGACACCGGACACCGAGACGTTCGCGAGCGTGCTCGAACGCGGACTCGGACGGACGATCTGCCGCGAATTCTATTTTCCGTACGCGCGGAAGATCTGGGGGCTCGAGCCCGGGGAGATCTCGCCGGTGCAGGCGTACCGCCGCGTCTCCGCCGGATCGATCGGCAAGCTCGTGAAGCGGCTCATCCCAGGCGCCGGCGGTCCGGGCGCACGCGGACGCAAAGGGATCTTCTATTACCCGCGGCGCGGATACGGTCAGATTTCGGATGCATTGCGGGACGCGGCCGAGCGCGCGGGCGCGCGCGTTCAGCTCCGCACCACGGCGCAGCGGATCGAGCTCGTCAACGAGGGGACCCACCGAGTCCAGACGACCGCGGCCGATGGGGCGGCAGCCGACTCGGCGGCCGATTACGTCTGGTCCACGATCCCGGTCACGACGCTCGTTCGAGTCGTCGCGCCCGCGGCGCCGCCGGATGTGACCAACGCCGCGTCACGACTGCAGCTTCGAGCGATGCTGCTCGTCTACCTCGTGCTCGAGACGGATCAGTTCACGGAATTCGACGCGCATTATTTCCCAGAAGCCGAGGTGCCCTTCACTCGCGTGTCGGAGCCGAAGAACTACGCCGCGTTGCCGGAACCCCGCGGGCGAACGGTGCTCTGCGCGGAAATACCGTGCGGCCGGCAGGACGCCATCTGGTCGGCTTCCGACGCCGAGCTCGGGGAAGTCGTCCGCGACGGATTGACCAGGTCAGGACTGCCCGTTCGATGCGCCGTCACCCAGATCGCGGTGCGCCGGCTCCCGGCGGCCTATCCCATCTACCGGATTGGCTACGAACAGAACTTCGAGATCGTCGATCGCTGGGTCAGCGCGCTTCCCGGCGTGCTGTCTTTCGGCCGCCAGGGCCTCTACGCGCACGACAACACCCACCACGCCTTGTTCATGGCCAGTGCCGCGGTCGAATGCCTTGGGGACGGCCGGTTCGACCGGCAGGCCTGGGAACGGTACCGGCGGGTGTTCGACACCCATGTGGTTGAGGACTAATTCAGACTTTAAGTCTCCTCTCCAAGAGACTTATAGCGGCCGATCAACTGACTATCTTGAAATGAAGCCAGCGCGGGTCGGATGGTGGCGCCACGGTCGCCTCGGCTCAACTGATAAGCCTATATAAATCAATGATTTAGTGGCTGAGCTACCCTCCCTCAGCCTATCGCGGTGGGATGACTGCCCCAGAGCCCGCCGTCGCGGGGCGAGGCAATGTTTTTGCTCATCCCCCTGCCCTGCGGGTGTGCGCCCGCGCCGCCCTAATGGCCTTGAATTCCTGGCAGTTCCTCGTCCTCGCCGCCACCGCCGTCATGATGGTGCCCGTCACACAGGGCTGGCTGCGGACGACGCTGTTCCTGGCGATCAACCTCGCCTTTGTGTGGAGCTATTGGGGCGCAGTCGGGATGCCGGTCGGTCTGGCGTTCTGCCTGGCCGGATACACCTGCGCACGGCTCGTCCAGACCCGGGGCACCACCGCGCTCGTCGCGAGCCTGATTGTCCTGACGGCCGCGTTCGTGTATTTGCGCGGGTACACGATGGGCGCATCCGCGGCGCCGTCATCGACGACCGCGAGCTTCATTGCCATCGCGGGTCTGAGCTTTCTGTTTTTCAAGATGGTCCACGTTGTCGTGGACATGGCGGGCGGATCGATCGAACGGCTGCCGCTCCCGGTCTACCTGAACTACTGTCTGAACTTCACGACGGTCCTGATGGGTCCGATCCAGCGCTATCAGGATTTCTCGACACAGTGGAACGGCGAAGCGCCGGACCGGCCGGGATTCGAAGTCTACGTCGATGCAGCCAACCGGGTCCTTCGCGGCTGCGTGAAAGCGTTCGTGCTGGCGCCCGTTCTCGCGCCCTATGTGCTCCGGCCGGGTCTGCCGATCGAGCGCATGGGCGCGGGCGAGCTGCTCGTCGCGATCTATGCGTTCTACGTGTTTCTCTATCTCGACTTCTCCGGCTACTGCGACATCGTGATCGGCGTCGGTAGCCTGATGGGCGTGAAACCGCCGGAGAATTTCCGGTTCCCCTTCCTCGCGCGCGACGTGAGCGAGTACTGGCTGCGCGTGCATCGCTCGCTGACCACCTGGCTGACGGACTACATCTTCAATCCGCTGTACCGCTTCGCGCTCGGAATTCGCGGCGGGCACGTCAACGCATTCCTCGCCCTCGGCGGCAGCCTCATCGTCACGATGCTCGTCGCGGGGATCTGGCACGGGACGACGCTGAACTTCGTGGTCTTCGGGCTCGTGCACGGCATCGCGCTCGTCGTGGTGCGCGGGTACGAGCACGTCATGGTGAAACGGCTCGGGCGCGCCGGCTTCAGGCGGTTCGCGGAACGGCGGCTCGTAACGGCCGTGGCCGTTTTTCTCACCTATAACTTCACGTCGCTGGCGTACATGTTCTTCGTGCTCGACGTGGGCGAGAGCGTCCGCGTGGTGGAACGGCTGGCCAAGTCCGCCGTCGGGCTCGCGTTATGACCGGCGGCCGGCGGCTCGCGGTGAAGCTCGTGTGGATGGCGGCGCTCGTGGCGACGCTCGTCCTGCTGGGTCAGGTCAGACATGACTTCATCTACCAGGGATTCTGATCGCTGGTCCGGCACGCTGCCGCGTCTGGCCGTCGCCGTGACGGTCGGGCTGATGTTCGTCGCCGCACATGCGGCGCTCGAGGGCGCGGCACGGTTCTCCGAGCGATACCTGGGTGCCTACCTCTGGAAGGAAGAGGACTACCTGCGCCTGTTTTCGCCGGCCAATCATGCGGGGCGGGGCCGGCACCGTCTGCTCATCTACGGGCCGTCCGAGGCGCGCGAGGGCCTGCTGCCGGAAGAGATCGCGCGCGAGGCCAAAGGCCTCAAGCCGTACCAGAACAGCCAGAGCATCGGCACACTCGAGGACGGCTTGATCGTCCTCCGGTACATCGAGGGGACGTACGGCCCGGGCGCCGTTCCCGACGCGCTGCTGCTCGGGGTCACGACCCGGTTCGCCGGCAACCTTCGCACCCGGTCGTCGCCGCTCTTTGAAGGGATCAACAAATACAGCCCTCACTTCCGCGTGGTCGAAGACGCGCATCCGCCATCGCTCGTGCGGCGGTCGTTTGTCGAGTCGATCGAGCCACGGCTCGCGCTGCTCGGCCTGATGCCGGATCGCTACCGCCGCGGGCTTTTCGCCATCGCGAGCCGGACCGCCACGAAGATCGTGCCGTCGCTTTCGGCCGAGCGCCGGAGCTGGGTACCGATCGCGCCGTCGAAGTATCTGATCGGCAAGTATGCGTCCGAGGCGGCGACGAAGAAGTGGCTGGTCACCCCCGGTAATTTCTGGGAACTGGTGCACGACTGGGACCCGGCCGCCGACCGCGAGCGGGTCACGCGCGAGCTGCAGATGTACCGCGATTTCGCGGCGAAGAACGGGACCGAGCTCTACGTCGTGAATCTCCCGGAGCTCTCCTGGAACCGCGAGCTCTACAAGCCGGGCCGGTACGAAGCCTATCTGGAGGTCGTCCGATCGGCGATTGGCGACACGCCATTCCTGGACCTCCGCACGTTTCTTCCGGACGAACTGTTCTTCGACGACGCGCATCCGACGTGGGATGGCGCGATCAAGGTCTCGCGTGAGGTCGGCAAGTTCATTGATGCTCATCGCCGGGCCGCGATGAGCGTGAGGGGTGACCGATGAGGGTGCTGGAGACGAAACTGTGGGCGTGGGGTGTCTGGATCGCCAGTGTTGCTGCCACGTTCGCCCTGTGGAAAGCGACGGCCGGCAATGAGGCCGAGTGGGCGCTGTGGCGGCACTACAGCGTTCACTCGACCGGCCTGAACGTCGTGTGCTCCGCGATTTTCCTGGGCGCGGCGTACGTGTTGAGCTCGGGCGCCGGCATGGCCCGGCGGGCAGCGCACGTGATCGCTCTGTCGGGAAGCGCGATTGGCACGGTCGCGGTCCTCGAGGTACCAACACTCGTCTTCGGTCACGACTATGGATTGACGCTTGGCACGCATGACAACGATACGTGGCTCCAGCTTGCCCTGGGGATCAACCGGCGCGACGACGAGCTGATCCACGTTCACCGGCCCAACTCGAGCTTCCGCGGTACGGTGGCGGGAAACCTCGCCTGGCTCGGTCTGCCGTTCCGGTCCCGCTACGCGGTGGATTTGAAGTTCGATCGAAATGGGTTCCGCAATGACACCGACGTCGCGAAGGCCGACGTCGTGGTCATCGGCGATTCCTTTGTGGAAGGTGCGGAAACCGCCGGGTCGAAAACGGTCGTCGCCGAGATGGGCCGGTGCCTCGAGGTCACGGCGGTCAATCTCGGCCAAAGCGGTTACGGCCCCCAGCAAGAGCTCGTCGTGCTCAAGCGTTACGGTCTGCCGTTGTCGCCACGCGTCGTTGTCTGGTTCTTCTTCGGTGGCAACGATCTCGGCGACGTGGACGCGTATGAATGGCGGCGCGGGCACATGGACGAGTTTCTTGCACCGCAGCCGCTCGCCAACCGGCTCTTTTCCCGCAATGCGCTCACCGCCCTCGCACGGCTGACCACGCCGACACGCCGGACCGCATCGGCGGTTGCGCGGCGGCACGAAGTCACCTTCACGCGCGCGGACGGAACCACCCAGCTTCTTTACCTGGACGCCCACGAGGGTGAATGGAAGCCGCATCAATGGGACGTCGCGTCGGCGACGCTCCTCGAAGCGCGTGATCTGTCATCGAAAGCCGGCGCCAAGCTCCTCGTGGTTTTTGTTCCACGCAAGCTGCGCGTGTATCAGGGATACATCCAGGCCCCCCCGAAGTCGTTCGCGCACCTGTGGCCGTCGAACAACCTGCCAGACGTGCTGGCGGATTTCTGCAAGAGGAACGGAATCCCCTTTCTCGATTCCACGGTTTCCCTTCGGCGGGCCGTCGCCGGCGGTGAATCGGTTTATCTGCCGGATGACGTTCATTGGAACGAAGCAGGCCACCGCGTCGTCGCGATGGCCGTCGCCAACCGAGTGCATCAGCATTTTCAGAGCCAAGCCGACGAAGGGACCTCGAAATGAGCGGACCGCAGTCCCCGGCGGCAGCCGCTCGCTCCATGCCCGAGGTCTGGCGCGAGTGTCTTCGGGCCTGGGGGGCCACGCAGGACTATTCGACGCTTCTGCGTCTCAGCCGTCAGGCCGAGAAGCTGACCGCGAACGCCGAGATTGAATCCCGGTTGACGCCTGTGAGCGTCGCGGTCCTGAGCAGCGCCACCGCCGATTTCCTGCTGCCGATCCTGAAGGCCGCGTTGTTCCGGGTCGGGCTTCGCGCGTCGCTGCACGTCGAGCCGTACGGGCAGGTGACCACTTCACTGCTCGAGCCGGAAGGGCCGCTCGCGGCATTCCGTCCCCAGGTCACGCTCGTGCTGAACGCGGCGCCGCAGATGCCTGGGTGGCCGCCGCTCACCGCTTCGCTCGAAGACGCCGAGCAGCGCGCCCGGGAAGTGTGCCGCGCGCTGCTCGATCCGTGCGCGACCTTTCACGAGCGTACGGGATCGGAGATTGTCCTCGACAACTTCCACCCGTTCTCGTGGCGTGCGGCCGGCAACTTCGGCGCGAAGCTGCCCGGGGATCCGACCACGTTCGTGCGTCGGGTGAACCTCATGCTCGGCGATCGGGCGCCGGGATATGTGCACCTCAACGACGTCGCCTCGCTCGCCGAGCGCCGCGGGCTTGAAACATGGTTCGACGAGCGCTATTGGCATCTGGCCAAGCAGCCCGTGTCGTTCGACTGCGTGGCGGAATACTGCCGCAGCCTGGCCGCCGTCATCGGCGCGGTCCTCGGCCGGACGAAAAAGTGTCTGATCCTCGATCTCGACAACACGCTCTGGGGCGGCGTCATTGGCGACGACGGTCTGGCCGGCATTCAGATCGGCGAAGGCGGCGCCGAAGGAGAAGCGTTCAAGGCCTTTCAAGCCTATGTTCGCCAGCTCAAGGAGCGGGGCGTGCTGCTGGCCGTGTGCAGCAAGAACGACGAGGCCATCGCGAAGTCGGCATTCACCGATCACCCCGACATGATCCTCAAGCTCGACGACTTCGTGGTGTTCAAGGCCAACTGGCAGCCGAAGTCGGAGAACATCCGCGCGATTGCGCAGGAGACGGACCTTCCGCTCGAAGCGTTCGTGTTCGTGGACGACAATCCCGCCGAGCGCCACGAGGTCCGTCAGGCGCTGGCTGACGTGACGGTTCCGGAGCTGCCGGACGATCCGTCCGGGTTCATGCGCGCGCTCGATGGCGAGCGGCTGTTCGAGGTCGTGGCGCTGACGCGCGAAGACCTGCAGCGGACCGCGACCTACCATGCGCGGCGGCAGACGCTCGAGGCGCTCGGGGGCACGACCGACATTCCGGCTTACCTCGCCTCGCTCGCGATGACCGCGTCTGTCCGGCCGTTCGAGCCGGTCTCGTTCGATCGCATCACGCAGCTCATCAACAAGACCAATCAGTTCAATCTCACGACCCCTCGGGTGGTACCGGCCGACGTCGTGCGGCTGGCGGCCGACCCGGCCTGCGTGACGTGCACGGTTCGCCTCAAGGACCGGTTCGCCGACCACGGCCTCATCAGCGTGGTCTACGGCCGCGCGCACGAGGGACGGCTCGAAATCGATGCCTGGTTGATGAGCTGCCGCGTCCTCGGGCGCGGCGTCGAGCAGCTCGTGTTCAACCATCTGGTGGCCCAGGCGCGTGCACGCGGACTCAGCGAGATCGTCGGCTTCCACAAGCCGACCGCAAGGAATGGGCTGGTCAGGAATCACTACGCAGGGCTGGGTTTTGCCCGGGACGGCGACCTGGACGGACGGGAGCAGTGGCGGCTGCCGGTCGCCGACACCGAGCCTCTCCCGGTGTTCATCGCGGTCGAGGAGATTGCGCCGGCGGACTGGACCGCTTCGGCATGACACCTGACGAGATTCGCGAACGGGTGGCGGCCATCGTGGCCGACACGCTGGGGTTGGAAGACGTGATGCTCGAGGATGGAACCACGGCCGCCGATGTCGAGGGATGGGACTCGCTGGCCAACGTCCAGATCATCGTCGCGGTCGAGAGGACGTTTGGCATCCGTTTTCGCACGGGCGAGATTGCCGCGATCAAGAACGTCGGCGAGCTGCTGGCCCGCATCGGAGGGCGGATCAATGCCCCGTCACGCTCGTGACCGCCGCGAGGACCAGCTGGCCCAGGCGTGTGCCGTGGAGGCGACTCGATGACGCCGCCGCCGGCTGCTGCGCAGACCTGGGCTGCTGGCCTGGCCGTCGCGGCAGCCATCGGCCTCCTGTGGGTGTTGACGGCCGGCGCTGACGTGGCGTATGCGCTCTGGCGGCGGTACAGCGCGGCGACCGTGGCGTTGAACGTCGCCGCCAGCGCCGTCATCGCGGCCGCCGGATACATCCTCTCCCGGCGGACCGGCGCCGGGACGCGCACCGCACACGTGGCGGTGGCGGCGATGAGCGTCCTCGCGACGCTCGCGGTGCTCGAGATACCTGCGGTGTTCTTCGGGTACGACCACGCCCGTGCGTTCGGGACAGGCGACAACAATACCTGGCGGCAGCTCGCGCAGGGCATCAACCGCCGCGATGAGGAGCTCATCACCATTCACCAGCCGCACAGCCGTTTCAAGGGAACGGTTCCCGGCAACCTGAACTGGCTCGGCCTGCCGCCCAGGACCTATCCCGTCGACGTCGTCTACGACCGGCACGGGTTCCGGAACGACGTCGATCTCGCGAGCGCCGACATCGTGGCGATCGGCGATTCGTTCGTGGAAGCGGCGGAGCTCCCACGCGCGGCGACGCTGGTCGCCGTGCTGGAGCGCCGGCTGGGCGTGACCGTGGCCAATCTGGGACAGAGCGGCTATGGACCGCAGCAGGAACTTGTCGTGTTGAAGCGGTACGGAGTGCCGCTTTCGCCGAAGGTCGTGCTGTGGTTCTTCTTCGGCGGCAACGATCTGGGCGATCTCCGCGCGTACGACTGGCAGCGGCAGCACCTCGCTGAGTTGCTGGCCCCGCCGCCGCTGGCCGCGCGATCGTTCACGCGCAACGCCCTCCACGCCCTGGCGGGGCTCACAACACCGCCGCGCCGGGAGCCGTCTGCGCTGGCGCGCCGCCACGAGATGATCTACACGCGGGCCGACGCCACCACCGAAGCGACGTACTTCGACATGAACGAGCGCCCGTGGGACGACGACCAATGGTCGCGCCTCACGGCCATCCTGACTGAAGCACGCGATCGGTCCAAGGGCATCGGTGCGGAGATGCTGCTGGTCTACATTCCGAGCAAGCACCGGGCGTATCAGGGGTTCGTCCAGGTCAAAGCCGACGGCTTCGCGGCCGTCTGGCAGCCCAACGGCATGCCGGAGGCGCTCGGGGCCTTCTGCCGGACGCAGGGCATCGCGTACCTGGACGCGATGGGACCGCTCCGGCAGGCCCTTGCCGCAGGCGAATCCGTCTACCTCACCGACGATCTCCACTGGAACGCCGCCGGGCATCGCGTCGTCGCCGCTGCGCTCGCCGACCGCATCCTGCAATTGGCACCGTTCGCCGGCCCCCTCCGCGGGAACGGCTCATGAGGGCCTCACCGCTGCGCAAACCTCGTGAGCACCTCGACGATCCTCCGCGCGGCGCCGCCGTCCCAGAGCGGCGGACGGACCGGTTCATGCTGTTGACCCCGAACGTCACGCCAGGCCGCGACGATCGATTCCGGCTGCGTGCCGGCGATCCGGTTCGTGCCGTGCGTCACGGTCACGGGCCGCTCCGTGTTCTCGCGGAGCGTGAGACACGGCACGCCGAGAATCGTCGTCTCCTCCTGAATGCCGCCCGAATCCGTGAGGACGATCCGCGCCTGTTCCATGAGCCCGATGAACTCGAGATAGCCAAGCGGATCGAGCAGCCGCAGCCGGCCGCGTTCGACGAGTGCATCCGCGATCCTGGAGCGGCCGACGACCGGCCGGGTTCTCGGGTGGACCGGGAACAGAACCGGGACGTCCTCCGCGATCTGGCCGATGGCGCTCATCAACCGGTCGAATACGGCAGGATCGTCCACGTTGCTCGGCCGGTGCAGGGTGAGCAGCCCGTAGCCGCGGGGCGTCAGCCCCAGCGATTCGTGCACGGCCAGCGCCCGAGCGCGCTCGCGATGCGCGAGAAGCGTGTCGATCATCACGTTGCCGGTGAAATGGATTCGATCCGCCGGGATTCCCTCGCGGCGGAGATTGGTTTCGGCCGAGGCCTCCGTGGTGAACAGAAGATCCGAGATCTGATCGGTCAGCACCCGGTTGACCTCTTCGGGCATCGTTCGATCGAAGCTCCGAAGCCCGGCCTCGACGTGCGCGACGGGCACGCCGAGCTTCACGGCCACGAGCGCGCACGCGATGGTCGAGTTCACGTCGCCGACGACCAGCACGAGATCGGCGCGCCGTTCCAGCAGGACCGGCTCGAATGCCGACATGATGCCCGCCGTCTGCTGCGCATGACTGGCGGAGCCGACTTCCAGGTTCACATCGGGCCGGGGAATGGCCAGATCGTCGAAAAAGACCTTCGAGAGCTGATCGTCGTAGTGCTGGCCGGTGTGGACGATGATCGACGCCAGACGATCGCGCTCGGCCGCCAGCGCGGCGCAGATCGGCGCGATCTTCATGAAGTTCGGCCGGGCGCCGACGATGTTCAGGATGGTAAACGGTCGGGTCACGCGGCTACTAAATCACATGCAGAGGCCGGCCGTTCGGCGGAGCCAGCGCTGCGGCAGGCGTGCCCGTGAAGGTGTACGCCTGTCTCCTCAGCTCGTTTCTGATGGCGATGATGGCGCCGCCGTCGCCGCGCGCGCGTACCCAGGAATCCAGCTTACCGTGGGCCATCATCGGGGGCGTGCTGATCGACGGAACGGGCGAGCCACCGCTTCCGGCGTCGGTGATCGTCGGGCATGGCGATCGGATTGCCTGCGTCGGGACGACCACCGGTTGCAGCATTCCAGTGGGCGCCGCGACCGTCAACGCGGCCGGCAAGTGGATCATTCCCGGGCTCATCGACACGCACGTCCATCTCAACTGGAGTCACGAAGGGGACGCATCCAGGTCGCAGCTCGTCCGCTTCGCCTTCGGCACGACCGCCACACGTGAAGCGGGTACCTTCGATCAACTCGAAGAGAACCTGAAGGCCCGGGCGCGCGCCGAATCAGCCGACCTGCCGGAACCCCGAGTCATCGTGTCGGGTCTGGTGCAGCCGGAACTGGGTCAAAGCACCCCGCCCGCAGCCGCGGCGATCGTACGGCGCCTGGCCGACATGGGCGTCGACGCAGTCAAGATCAAAGGTGACTTCGGCGCCGAGACTCTGGCCGCGATCGGACGCGAAGCAGACGCCTTCGGGCTGCCGGTCTTCGGACACACGTGGGGACGGGACTCGTTTCTCCTGGCCGCGCTCGACGCCGGGTTCGACGGCGTGTCGCACATGTACACGTTCTCGGAGTTCGGCAAACGCGCCGACCCGGCGCGACCGCCGGCGCCCGCGGGCCTCGCGTACTGGGTGTGGGCCAAGGAGCTGTGGAACTACCAGGATGAGACTCGCCTCCGTGAGGCGAGCGACAAGCTCATCGAGCGCGGCGCCTGGATAGAGCCGATGCTCGTCACCGAAAAGCATTTCACATTCGACTACCCTCTTCCGGCGGACGTCGCGTATCTCGGCGAGGTCCGTTCGCTCGAAAAGCTGGTGCGCCTCGCGCTGCCGGTGGGCGACACCGGCTGGGCGGCGCGCGGGAAGCGTCACGATCGGATCGACGCCGTCTACGGAAAGATGTGCGAGTTCGTCCGGCGGTTCCACGCGCACGGCGGCATGGTGGTCACGGGCACGGACGACATGCAGCCTGGCATAGGGCTCCTCGATGAGATCGCCTTCCTGACCGGATGCGGCTTGACGCCGATCGCAGCCCTCCGCGCCGCGACTGAGCGAGCGGCCGCTGCGGTCAGGCGCGACGATCTCGGCACGCTGGCGCCTGGAAAGCGCGCCGACATGGTCGTCCTCACAGGCGATCCGGTCGCGGACCCTGCCAATCTCCGACGCATCTTTCGCGTGGTCAAGGGCGGGCACGTGTACGAGCCGGCGGCGTTGCTGCAGGATCTCGTGGCGGATTATGAAGCACGTCGGCGATTGGCCTGGACGGTCCGTCTCGCGGGAGGGAGCACCCTCCTGGTGATGACGGGAGCCCTGGCGATCGTTCACCGGCGCCGCCGGAAGCTCCGGAGGTCCGCATGATCGGACCGATCATCGCGGCCGTGACGACGGTCGACGAGCCTGCGAACGCCGCGGTGTTCGCCGGCGCGGTCCGGCTGCCCAGGCAGGTTCGTGTGGCGATGATCGCGCTTGGGCTCGGCGCGTTCGTGTTGTACGCCCCACTCGTTGGATGGGGCCTGCCCTACGCGACGACGCCAGATCGCATCAAGACGTTCGTCACGGACGAGATCCTGCCGCTCGAAGGCCTGGCGGAGATGCGGAACACGTTCGTGAGCGCCGCGCCCGACCGCAACCTCGGCTACCCCTGGTGGCACTACTTCGTCGTATCGGCGGCCCAGGCGCCGTACCTTGGCGTGTTGTGGATCACAGGCGGCGTGACGCAGACCAGCCCGACCTACCCGTACGGCTTGCGCGATCCGGTCACGGCTCTCCAGACGCTGACGATCATCGGGCGCCTGGTCAGCGTGTTGATGGGCGTGGGCATCGTGATGGCGTCGTTGTCGTTCGCGAGGACGCTTTGGGGCGACGGCGCCGGAGCCGTCGCAGGCCTGCTGACAGCCGTCAGTTATTTGATGGCGTATTACAGCCGGACCGGAAACCTCGATGTCCCCGCGTTTTTCTGGAGCGCGGTCGCGCTCGCGATACTTGCCACGATGACGGTCGAGGGCGTCACGATCCGGCGCGCGGCGTGGTTTGCCGCGCTCGCCGCGCTCGCGGTGGCGACAAAGGAACAAGCTGCGGCCCTGGTGCTGCCGGCATTTTTCGTGCTCACGATGCGTCGTTTCACGGGTCTCGCCGGAGCGGCCAGGCCCTGGCCGGCCATCGTCGTCGCGGTTCTCGTCGGACTGGCTGTCTACGTCGCCGCGACCGGCATGCTTGTCGATCCTCAGCGTCACATGGCGCACCTGCATGCGCTGCTCTTCGATCCGGATCGCCTCTCGCGCGCGGCCGCGTATTTCACCCCGGTCGCTCACACGTGGCCGGGTTTGACGACCATCGCCTGGCAGTTCGTCAGGGCTCTGGCATCGATGATGTCGCTGCCGGTCCTGGTCCTCGCGGCGGTGGGTTTTGTCATCGCGGTGCGGCGCTCGGTCTGGCACGTCATCTGGCTGGTGCCGTTTGTTGCCACGTTCGTCTTCTTCATCTGGCTCCCGGGCATTGTGGTCGTACGGTACCTCCTCCCGCTCACGCTGTTCGTCGACGGATTCGCGGCGGCGGCGCTGGTCAGCCTCCGTGCGTCGCGGTTCCGGCCCGCGTTCGTGCCCGTGCTCGCGGCGGTCGTGATGTTCCGCCTTCTCGCCGTCCTGGACCTCAGCTTCGCGCAGAGGAACGACACGCGGTACGCGGCGGCCGACTGGCTGCGCGCGCACTACCGCGCCGGCGATCGCCTCGAATACTTCGGCGTGACGGAGACCCTGCCGCCACTCGATGCCGGTGTGGTCAGCCGGCGTGTGATGGGCCGTCAGCAATGGGTCGGCGAGTCGGGTCACGGCCCGGCGGTTCTGAAGTATCTGCGCGACGCCGGCCCGGCGTACCTCGTCGTCGTCCCGGACTGGACGAGCCGCCCTGACATGCCGCATAGCGCGGACTGCCCGCCCGAGGTGTACGCGGCGCTCCTCGATGGATCGGCGGGCTATACGCTCGCCGCCTATTTCCCGCCGGTCACCCTTTGGCCGGCGCCGTTCAGCCGGCCGCATCTGGACAGTCCCTCGGTCGCGCCGCCGGTACGGGTCTTCGTCCGCAGCGGCACGGCCAGCCCGCGCGACGGCTCCGGCGGCACGTTGTCAGCCGCGCACGGAGAGCTGCGATGACGGCCGCGCGCTGGCGTTCGACGCTCTTCATGATCGCGCGAGCTGTGCTTGGCGTCGCCCTGCTCGTGTCGGTCCTCAAGTCGGGCGGCGCGTGGGAATCGCTCAAGGGAATGCTCGGGGTCGTCTGGCTCGTCGCGATCCTGAATCTCGTGCCGTTCATCGGCGGATCGATCGAAGCGCTGAGGCTGGGCGTTCTCTTCGGCGCCCAGGGCCTCGCCGTGCCGTTCTGGACCGGGTTCCGTGTCGTCGCCATCGGGACGCTGTTCAACCTCTGGATTCCTGGCGGCACGGGCGGCGACGTGATGAAGCTGTACTACCTCTCGCAGCGGAACCGCGGGCGTGGCGTCGAGGTCGCGACGATCCTGCTGGTGGACCGTGCCGTGGCGCTGTTCGCGATGCTCGCGCTGATTCTCGGGCTGCTGATCGCCGAGCGGTCGGTTCCCACGGTCGCGCCGGCGATCGAACGGGCGATGCTCGTTGTCACCATCGGCCTGGCCGTCCTGCTGGCCGGGCTCCTGGCGATGTGGTCGCCACGGCTGCGGGGGAGCGGCTTCCACCACTGGATCACGACGAAGGCTCCGTTCGGCCGATATCTTGGCCGTGCGGCCGACGCCGTTTATGCGTTTCGATCGAAGCCCGGCGCCCTCATCACAGCCGGGCTGTACTCATTGGCCGGCCACCTGCTGCTCGCGGGCAGCTTCGCGCTCGCGGGGACGGTGCTCGTGCCGTCGGTGCCCTCGGTGCTGGTCGCGACCCTGTCGCTTCTCGGGCTCATCGCGAACGCGCTGCCGATTACGCCAGGAGGCGTTGGCGTGGGCGAGGCGGCGGCCGAAGCGCTCTTCCGCGCCGTCGGCGTACCGGGAGGCGCCGCGCTCGTCGCGGCGTGGCGCGTCGGGATGATCGGCGTCTCGATCGTCGGCGCGGGGTTGTACGTCTTCAGCGACAGGGGCGGGACGGTCACTGCGGCTCGAGACCCGGATCATTTCGAATCGTCGGTGCGTGTGACAGGCCGGTAGGGACGGGAGAGCGAAGTGGGCATGTTTTTTCAGGACAAGAGTTCCGAGCGGCAGTATTACGACGATCTGTTCGCGTCGCGCAAGCGGTTCGACCAGTTCACGGACGACCGGCTGTACGAAGAAGTGGCCGCGGCCGCCCGGCAGGCCACGAGCGGTACGGTCGCGCTGGATCTCGGATGTGGATCGGGCACGCAGGCCGTGTGCCTCATGAAGCAGGGCTTCGCCGTCGTCTCCGCGGATCTGTCGTTCGAAGCGACGAAGCTCTGCCATACGAAGACCGCCGGCGCGTCCAGCATGCTCGGCATCATCAACGCGGACGCGGAGACACTGCCGTTCCGCGACGGATCGATTGACGTGTGCGTCTGCAGCCTGTTCCTGCACCACTTCAGTTCCCTCGAGACCGTGGCGAGCGAGTTGCGCCGCATCGTGCGGCCGGGCGGCGTGGTGCTCGCAACCGACGCCAACGCGCACAATCCGTTCGTCTGGCTGTTCTTCAACGTGATGCACCGCGTGCGCCCGCTGAGCTGGCTTACCCCGAATCAACGCGCGCTGTGGCGATCGGACATCGCCGACTGTTTCGGCCGTCATGGATTCGGCGACTTTCAGTTCAGCTCGTTCTCGACGGAGCTCCGGCGGGACTGGCTCGGCTCGTCGCTCGCGTTCTCGATCAACTTCCATACGCGGCAGGCGCTGCTGGGCCTCTCGCAGGTCGTCTTGCCGCCGCTCTCGCGCGGCAACGGACTGCTGAGCACGTTCCGGCGTCTTCCGGGTCCCGCACGGACAGCGGACGCAGCTGCCCGGTGAGGCGCCTCCCGATCGCTCCCCGGACGATCGCATGAGCGACGCTCATGGCGCCGACTACGAATCCGTTTCGGCGCGCGCGATCGGCGCGCGCCATGCCGTGGCGTTCGCCTTTGCGCGTCACGCCCTCGGGTCGGTGCTCACGTGCGCGGGACTTGAACCGGGCGACGAAGTCGCGTTGTCGCCGCTCACCTGCAAAGTGGTGCCACTGGCGATCCTGGCGGCGGGACTGCGTCCGGTCTACGTTGACGTGGCGCCGGCGACCCTCAACATCGATCCAGGTCGTCTCGAGCCCCGGCTCGGGTCCAGGACGCGAGCCATCATGTTTCAACACACGTACGGAAGCGACGCCGGCCTGGATGACGTCGCCCGTGTGGCGCGCGATCGTGACCGCCTGCTCGTCGAGGACTGCGCGCAGTGCATGCCCATGAGGGACGGGGCCTATGCGCCAGGACGCGCCGGACGCGCCGCCGTCTTCAGCAACAACCTCACGAAACCGCTCCCCGCGGCCAGCGGCGGTCTCCTGACCACGAACGACCCGGATCTGGCCGCGCGCGTGCGCGACGCCCGCGACAAGCTCCCGGAGAGAACGGCGGGGAGCGCACTCGTGGACCGCGTCCAGACCTGGCTCTACCGCCGCGCCGTCCGCCCCTCTTCGTACTGGACGATTCTCGAGGCATACCGGCGGATCAGCGCCAGCTACCGCGAGCGGCCGCTCGCCGAAGAGATCGCAGGCGAGGTGACGCGACTCGCGACCAGGCCGGGACGAGCCCAACTCGATGAAGGCCTCCGATGGCTGGAGCGCATGCCGTCGATCGCGAACCATCGCCGGTCGTGCTGTCGCGACTACCAGGAGACGCTCGCGGGACGATCCGCCATCGAGCTGCCGGCGATTGCCCTGGACAGGCCTCTGCTCTATTTCCCGGTCCTGACGCCGCGCAAGGAGGAAACGCTCAAGGCCGCGCGCGCGAAGCGGCTGCCCACGATCCCGTGGCCCGGCTCGACGCCGATGTATCCGCTCGAGCGGCTCGAGGGGCTGCGTCAGTACGGATACGAGCCGGGGTCGTGTCCCGTCGCCGAAGCGATCGCGTCCCAGCTGATTGGCCTGCCCACCGAGCCCGACATCACGGCAGAGCACCGTCAGCGCATCTCGGCCCTGGTCGTAGAAGTGGCCGCCGCATGACCGCACCGGGGCAGCCCATCGAGGTTCACGCCGAGTTCCCGGACGCGCACTGGACGACGTTCGTCCAGTCGCACCCTGACGCGACGCTGTACCACACAACCGTGTGGCGCGACTTCATCGCGGACGTCTTCGGACATACGCCCCGGTATCTCGTCGCGCGGGACGGCGATCGGATTACCGGCGTGCTGCCGCTGTTCCATATCAGGGTGCCGCTCGTCGGATCGAAGCTCATTTCGCTGCCGTACGACATCGGATCGGGCGGCGCGCTCGCCGAGAGCGATGCTATCGAGCAGCACCTCGCGACAGCCGCGATGACTCTGGCGCGTGAGCTCGGTGTGGACTACCTCGAGCTTCGCCACGGCTCGGCGCGGCCGGCGCTCGCGTCCCTCGGCCTTCGGACGCAGGAGCCGGTGCTGATTTCCGACATGACCCTCGAGAGTGAAGCCGCCGTGGCGAAGCGGATCGCCTCGGATCACCGAAAGGCGGTTCGCAAAGCCAGCTCGCGGGGCGTCACGGTCCGCGAAGCCGAGACGCTCGAAGACTTCATGTCGTTCTACGATGTCTACCTGCGCGTGTTCCGCGATTTCGGCACGCCGCCATATGCCGCACGCTACTTCTCGGAATTATGGCGGCGGCTGCAGTCGACCGGAGGCGTGAAGCTCTTCCTCGCCGAAACAGGCGGCCGCTGCATCGGCGGCCTCACGATGTTCTGCTGGCGGCAGACGCTCGTGAGCAAGTTCGCCGCGTGCCTGCCGGAGGCGGTCCCGTTGCGCGCGTACGCGGCGCTCTACTGGCGCGCGATCGAGTTCGGGCTCGCGGGCGGTTACACCCGCTTGAGCTGGGGCACGTCGTCGAGGGACCAAGCCGGGCTGATCGAGTTCAAGGAGCGATGGGGGTCGACGACCCAGCCGGTGGTGCTCTACGACCTCGACGTGCGCGGCCACGCGCCGGACATCGCGTCGTACTACGATTCCGGCGGACTCGCGCGCCGGGTCTGGCGGAAGCTGCCGCTCGGCGTCACACGTGCGGGCGGGGCTCTTCTGAATCGCTGGTACTGCTGACCGGCTCGCGCGCGCCGACGCCCGGCTGCAGGCCGGCGCGTTGCATCAGCCAGAGCTCGCGCTGAATGATGTTGCCCTGTTTCAGCACCACCCCCAGCACGAAGAGCAACATGCCCACGATCGAGAGGGACAAGCCAAACAGCATGGTGTAGGCGGATACCTGCCGGAGGTAAAAGAGCACGAAGGCACCTGCGATGAAGACAAACCCCATCGCGACGAACAGGACGCTCAGGAGCCAGACGTACCGCACCGGATTGGCGAAGATGCTGAACAGGCTGTGCGAGACGATGAGCCGGTTCACTTTCGACGAGCTCTTCCGCTTCACCACCTGTCCCTGCCGCTTGTGCTGTTTCCACTCGAGCACGGCCGGAATCTCGCGGATCTTGTGGCCGAACGCGGTGGCTTTCAGGATGACCTCGAGATGGAACTCCTTGCCGGGCTCGGTGAGCGGGAGCGACTGAATCACGTCCCGGCGGTACGCGCGCGTCATCCCCGTGTTCATCGTCACCGTGTTGGCCATGCAGAGCCGGATCACGCGGTTGCCGAAGCGGCTGACCCACACGCGCTTCGCCGGCACGTGTTTGTACCCGCCCCCAGGCAGGTTGGGGCTGGCGACGACGATGTCGGCTTCGGGCCAGCGGGCCATCGCGTTCACGAGGTCGTGGACCACCGCGTCGCCCCACGACAGATCGATTTCGGTCGTCACGATCACGTTGCCGCGGGCGGCGAGGATCCCGGTGTGGAGCGCGTGCCCGCGGCCCTGGTTGCGCGCGTACCCGAGCACGCGCAGGCGCGGGTTCTCGTGCGCGACGGCGTCGGCGATCGTCGCCGAGTCGTCGGTCGAGCCGTCGTTGACGACGATCAGCTCCCACGACCCCGGCAACGTACGGAGCTGCTCGAGCATCTGCCGGATCGCGTGTTCGATGATGCCGCCCTCGTTGAAGAACGGACAGACGACCGAGACGTCCACGCGGTCCGGCGACTGAAACTGCGCGCTCATGCCACCCCCCGGCGATCGACCGCCATTCGGAACCACAGCTCCAGCACCATCAGACTGATGGCCTGTTTCACGTAGAGGAATTCGCCCGTCTGCATGCTGTTGCGAACGCGCGTGACCGCCTCGGGTTTGAGCAGCCCGCGCGCCCTGACCGCGCGCTCGGACAACGTGTCGGCTACGAGCGCCTGGAACGCCGGCTCCGCGAGGTAACGCTCTGCCGGGACGTAAAAGGGCATCTTGCGGCGGCGAACGGTCGCCGGCGGCAGCAGCCGCGACGCGTACCGCCGGAGGATGTATTTCGAAATGCCGCGCCGGAGCTTCAACGACGGCGGTAGACGGAGCGTGAACTCCACCAGCTCGTGGTCGAGGAACGGCACGCGCGCCTCGATGCCGTGCGCCATCGACATCTTGTCCTGCTTGGTCAGGATGTCTTCAGGCAGCCAGGACTCGTACTGCAGGGCCAGAATCCGGTCGAGCATCGGCCGCGACGTGTCCTGAGCGCCGTTGGGGGATCCGTTGACAGAACCGGCCGCCGGCCGTGACCGAAGACCGGCTTTGAAGTCGTCGCTGTACAGCCAATCCGTGTCGCGGTCGTCGAAGAGCGAAATGAGATGCCGGTAGGCCTCGGGCAGGTGCGCGCCGCCCACGAGTGGCAGGTAGTCGAGCAGCTTCAGCTTTCCGCGATTCCCGAGAGCCGCCGGATATTGAAACGCCACGTTGAGAACGCTGGCGGGCGTCGCCTTGACGAGCGGCGCGACAATGCCGCGGCGCACGGGACCGGGCAGGCGCGCGAGATACGAGCCGCCCAGAAGGGCTTTGTGGAACAGATAGCCCGCAAGGGTCTCGTCCGCGCCCTCGCCGGTGAGGACGACCGTGACGTCCTGCTTCGCGCGGCGCGCGAGCTGGTACATCGGAATGACGATCGGATCGCCGACCGGCTCGTCGAGGTGCCAGACGATCTGCGGCAGGAGCTCGACGTCCGCGGCCCGGCACGGGATCTCTGTGTGGATGCAGCCGAGATGTCGTGCCGTCGCGGCCGCCTGCTCCAGTTCGTCGTGCTCGAAGTCGAAGCCCACGGTGAACGTGCGCACGGGCTTCGACGTCAGGCGTGCCATCGCCGCGACGATGGTGCTCGAGTCGAGACCGGCGCTGAGGTACGCGCCGAGCGGCACCTCGGACATCAGGCGCCGGCTGATGCTCCGCTCGAACCGCTCCGCGAACTCGTCGATGTACTCCTCGTCGGTCCGCTGTGCCTCCGGCGCGGGCGCGGCCGGCGACCAGTAGCGCGTGAGCGTCAGACGTCCGTCCTCGACCATCGCGTAGTGCGCGGCCGGGAGCTTGCGGACTTCCTTGAACATGCCGCCCGGACCCGGCACGTAGCGCAGCGCGAGATAGTCGTGCACGGCCTGGAGATCGAGCGTCGGCTGAAACCCGTCGAAGCGCAGCAACGACTTGATCTCGGAGGCGAACAGGACGCCGCCGCCGGCCTCGACGTAGTACAACGGCTTGATCCCCAGCCGATCGCGCGCGAGCATGAGCCGGCGCTTCGCCCGGTCGTAGAGCGCGAACGTCCACATGCCCGCCATCTTCTCCAGGCACCCGGGACCGAATTCCTCGTAGAGGTGCAGGATCACCTCGGAGTCGGAGGCGGTCCGGAAACGGTGACCGCGCGCCTGAAGCTCTCGGCGGAGCACGCGATGGTTGTAGATCTCGCCGTTGTGGATGAGGACGAGCGACCCGTCTTCGTTTTCAATCGGCTGGCGGCCGCCGGCCACGTCGATGATGCTCAGCCGCCGATGGCCGAGCCCGACGCCCTCGGCGCAGAAGTACCCATCGCCATCCGGGCCTCGATGGCGCAGGCTGTCGGTCATGCGCTCGAGCAGCCCGGGCTCCTGAATGCCGACGAAGCCGGCGATGCCGCACATCGATCAGTTGCTCCCGGCCACCGTGATCGATCGCTCGAGGGCGACGCCGTTCACGATCGCCTTCGGATCGATCCGCTCGGCCGCCGGCGAGTCCGAGAGCTCGTTGGCGATGAAGTACCGCGACGAGCCCATGTGGATGGTTGTGAACGTCGTCTCCCGGCGAAGCTCGTCGATCTCGGCGCCCCCGGGGCCGTCGAGACGGTCGCTTACCCGGACGCCGAGCTCGGTGAACTCGATGCGGCGGACGAAACGAACGGGAATCACACGCCGCCGATAGATGAGCGTCTTGACGAGTCTGGCCTTGAGCCACCGCCCGAGACCCGCGAAGCGTCCGACGGTCAACGTGAACAACCGGAAGCCCACGAACAGCACCGGCGTCATCGTCGGCCGCGAGAATTCGACGAAGTCGCCTTCGATTTCGACGCTCGCGCTCTCCATCCGCGTGGGCCGGCTCGCGTCGTAATACTGACTGGAGACCGACGGACCGCTCCGCAGACGTCCGACGTACCCGCAGTCGGCATACGTCAGCTCGCGCCGACGCCGGTCGAACACCTTGACCACGCCGCCTTTGGCGGTGCCGACATAGGCGTCGTACCGCGCCGTTCGCATCCGGGCGAGACCCGCCTGCGGAAACCACACCAGCCCGGGCTCCGCCGACGGCTCGAGAGCGGGCGGCTGGTCGGCCCGCGACGCCGACGCCAGGTGCGCGAACACGTAATTGTTCAGGAACGGGAAATAGTTGAAGAGATCGACGCAATGAAGTCCCGCGGCCCCGGCGGTGCCGACCACCGGACGCATCGTGCGGGCGATCCAGGCCGACGCCGGATCGCGGTGCGCCAGCATTTCAAAGGCGGCCGGGTAATAGGTCTGCGTGTTGCGGCTCGCGTATTCGCCCCCGATGCTCCCGTCGGGATGGATGAAGTGCGCGAGAAAACGCGACGCGCGCGTCAGGGAATCCAGGAGCCGTTCATCGCCGCTGAACTGCCAGCAGCGGGCCATGTAGAAGCTGCCGTGCGTCTGGTACCCGGGATCGGGTCCACCGTATTCGTCGTACCAGCCTTCCGACGACTGCCGGCGCAGGATCTTGTCGAGGAAGTAGGCGCTGCGTTCCTTGAACCGCGTCTCACCCGTCTGGCGGTGCGCGTGGGCGAGCGCCGCGGCGGCCGCGGCGAGATGGTTCGAGAGAAAGCCGTGCGTCTCGTCGTTGGCGGCAAGCCACGCTCCGGAACGCGACAGCGTGTCTCTCGTGCGGGCGACCGTGGCGGCCGGCAGGTCGCCGGCGATCATCTCGAGCGCCTCGCCGATGTAGAACGACGTGAACGACGTGGCCGCGAGCGAACGCTCGAAGGGGTACGCCTCGTCGAAGCTGCCGTCCGAATGCTGGATACGGGACCAGAACTCCAGGCCGCGCGCGATCCAGTCGAGGAGTTTGCCGCGACGGTAGTAGGGGCTGCCGGCAAGCGGCGTCGCGTACAGGAACGCGAGCACGCACACCGACTCCTGAAGCCGCGACGCCGGGAAATCGACGAACTTCCACGACCAGTACGTCCGATCGCCGCATCCGGCCGTCGGGCTGAATGCCTCCCGATCCATCAGGCTCAGCACGCGCGGCGCTTCAGCCAGAATCGCGTCGGCGTAGACCGCCGCGGCCCCGCGTTCGGCCCCGTGTGACGTGACGATCGCCGGATCGGCCAGGGGATTCATCGCTGTCGATCGAAGACCGTGAGATAGGCCGCCGAGTGCTGCCGCGCTTCTCTGAACCCATGATTGACGATGTACGCCCTGATTTCGGCGATGTTGTCCGGGTTGTGCCGCGTCCAGAAGAACCAGACGCGGTCGGTCGCCTTCAGATTGACCTCGTCGAGGCGTCGCAGCGGGAACTCGCGCGGGGTGTTGAGCGGCCGAAGATGCGACACAATTGCGATGGGTTCGTTCCGGGCCAGCGCTCGCGTCCACTCCCAGTAGACCTGCGGTCCGGCCAGCCGCTCGGCAAGCACCAGATCGCCCGGACGGATTTCCCGAGCGACGCCGGCGACGCTCTGATGGAGTCCCCCCTTCACGACCCGCGCGAGTGGCACGACGACACTGACGAGCACCCAGGGCACGACGACGAGATAGACCACGCGCCGAACCGTCGGCCCGCCAAGCTCCACAGCAAGCGCGACCAGCAGCCAATACAGCGGGAGCACGAACGCCACGAACCGCGCGTCAAGCGTCGGGTGGACGCTGACTGAAAACAGAAAGAGCGCAAGGATCGGTATGACGAGGAACAACAGCGCCGACCAGAGCCAGACGCGCCGGGTCGCGCGGTCGGCCGTCGGCGGCCACAGCCCATGGCTGCGGCGCCAGACCAGCACCCCCAGCATGGCATGAACCGCGAGCGCCCCGATGACCAGGACCTGCTTGCCGGCGAGTGAGCGCGGCCAGTCGTTCTCGCCGAGCGGATTCCAGCCCGATGGAAGATACGTCAGCACGTGAAACGGCAACGTCGCCAGGATGACTGGCGGGCTGAGCGTGATCCAGCCGAGATTTTCGCCAAGACCCCTCGAGAGATACACCGGGAGCACCGCGAAGAACCATGGCAGGAACGACGCCGCGACAGCGCACGCGACGATGGCAAACAGCCAGGGCCGATGTCCATACCACCAGTTCGCGATGACGAACGGCAGGAGGAGTAGGATCCCGACGTAATGCGTGTAGATGAGCGCGATCATGACCGCCGCCCACGACACGAGCAGGAGCGTCCGGGGACGGCGGCGCCACAGTTCCCAGAACAGGAGCGCGACCACGGTCAGCAGTAGCCCGAGGCTGTACCCACGGGCCAGGTTTGGCACACCGCCCACCTGCAGATACGCCGTGCCGAAGAGCGCCGATGCGAGGCGCCAGCGATCGACCACCAGCGAGCTCAGGACAGTAAAGGCGGCGAGGCTGCTCGCCCCCAGCATCACGACCATCGTCTTCACGACCGTGTCGGTGTGACCGAATGCGTTCATCACCTGCCGATCGAGAACGTACATCAGCGGCGGATGCGTCAGATCGAGCAGAAGCGTTGCGAGGAACTGGTCGAACGGCAGCGCGGCATTGATGAGATGCCAGATCTCGTCGTTGATCAGCGTGCGACGCCAGCCAATGACGCTGAACGCGACGTAGATGGTGAGCAGCCCGGCGATCCACGCGGCAACGCCCGGACGCCGCCATCCGTTCCCGCCGTGCTGTGTGGCTGGTGGGGCCGGGGTCACGACTCGTCACGATGCGCGCCGATCGTGAGCGGCACGCCTTGCTCGAGGCTCTGCGGAATCAGGAACGTCGCTTCGGTCACCGCCACGATCGCGTCGAGATCGATCGGCATCGGCCCGCCGTTCCGCACCGCCGCCACGAACGCCGCCATCTCCTCGGCGTGGCCCTTGGCCTGATTGAACAGCCGGTGCCGCCGCCGGCGATTGTCTCGGAACATCGCCAGGCTGCGGAAGTTGTCGAGCTGTGCCGTGCGGCCGCCGCCAAACACTTCGACGTATTCCTTCGGGACGGCCGGATCGCCCGTCGCGAGGTAGTTGATCACGCCAACGCCGCCGTTCGCGAGCCGGAGCGTGACGGTGACGTTCTGGCGGCTGCGCGCATCCCGGCCGACTTCTTCCGCGAATACACGGACCGGCAACGCGCCCCCGAGGAAGGCGACGAGATCGACGAAGTGGCAGATCTCCCCCAGAATGCGCCCGCCGCCCTCGACCGGATCGAACACCCAGCTGTCGGCGGGCACCGCGCCCGCGTTCACGCGATAGGACACGAACAGGGGCTCGGCCACGCCGGCGAAGAATTCGCGGCAGCGAAGCGCGAGCGGCGCGAAACGGCGGTTGAACCCGATCATGAGCCGCGAGTTGGGACTCGACTGAATGGCGTCGACGACGTCGGCCAGCCCGGCGGCGTCGAGCGCCAGCGGTTTTTCGACGAATACCGCCTTGCCGGCGCGGATGGCTGCCGCCGCCAGCCGCGCGTGCTGATCGTGGCGGGTGGCGATGATGAGCGCGTCGACGTTTGGATCGACGATCACTTCGTCCGGATCGGATGTGCAGTACTCGGCGCCGTATTTCGTGCCGACGTGACGGCTCGTGAAGCCGGACGCCGTACAGACCGCCTGCAGGTGCACGCCCGGCTGCGCGGTGAGCGCCGGCAGGAGCACGCCCTTCGCGAACTGCCCGGCGCCGATGACCCCGCACCGGAGCCGGTCGCCCGGCGCACGCCTGACGGCGGGCGCGCCAGCCGCCAGGGTCACCCGCGACCCGGATGACGGCTCGCCGTTGTATTCGAGGAGAATCGCGACAGCCGGCTCGGGCCGCTCGCCCGTCACGACTTCATACGCGGATTCCGCTTCGTCGATCGCGAACCGGTGTGTCACGAGCGGAGCGAGCGAGACGTCGCCGCGCGCGAGGAGATCGAGGAACGCCTGCATGTTGCGTCCTTCGGTCCATCGCACGTAGGCCGCCGGATAATCGCGGCCGCGGAGCTCGTAGTCCGGATCGTAGCGGCCGGGGCCGTAGGACCGGCTGACGAGGAGCGTCAACTCCTTTTCGAAGAACGGCCGGCGCTCGATCGCCATGCCGACGTCGCCGACGACGATGACGCGGCCCCGAAGGCGCGAAATCGCGGCCGCCTGCCGCATCGGCTCGTCGGATTTGGCGGCGGCGCAGAGCAGCACCGCATCCGCGCCGAGTCCGCCGGTGAGCTCGGACACGGTGCTCGCCAGCGCGCTCGCGGGCACGACGTGATGCACGCCGAGCTGCTTCGCCATTTCGAGCTTGCCGGGATCGATGTCAGACGCGATGACCGTGGCGCCGTGGCATCGCGCCAGCTGCGCGGTAATCTGGCCGACGAGCCCGAGCCCCAGCACGACGACGCGATCACCAAGCGTGATCTCCGCCAGACGGACCCCGTGAAGCGCGATGGTCCCGACCGTCACGAAGCAGCCGTCGTCGTAGGACACCGCGTCGGGCATCCGCGCGGCGAGGTTTCGCGGCACGTAGTCGATTTCGGCGTGATTGGCATGTCCGAGTCCCGCGCACGCCACCCGATCGCCGACGTGGAAGTCCGTCGCGGCCGCCCCCACCTCGAGCACGTCTCCGGCGCAGGAGTAGCCGAGCGGAATGGGCGTGCTCATGAGGTTCTTGACGACCTTGTACGTGCTCCAGTACCCCTCCTGCTTCGCTTTGTTGAGGACCTTGCGGAAGAGATCGGGACGATCTTTCGCCTTGCCGATCGGGCCCTTGTTGGCGAGCGCGATCACCGCGCGCTCTGTCCCGAGGCTGATGAGAGAACGGCGCACGCGGACGAGGAGGCCGTCCGGACGCAGGATGGGCGACGGAAGCTCCTGCACCAGCAATTTCCCGGTCTTCAGATTCTGCGTCACGGCTTTCATCGCTCGTCAGTCACCCTCTCATGAAAACCATTCGTGCACGCCGACAGCATGTGCGACGTGCTCCCGATCGTGAAGTGCCGGCGCACGAGATCGAGAATCGCAGAACAGCGGGCGCGCTTGTGCTCGGTCGACAGATACGACAGTGTAAAGAGCCGCTGCTGAATGCCGCGCATGCGCGCGCGGGGGAGCGGATCGGCGAAATCGGTCAGATGAAAGAGCAGCACGAGCGGCGACCGCCGGCGGCGATAGTCGCTCAGGCCCGCGCGGAACCACCAGTGGCCAATCACGAGGCTGTACGAGGGATGGAAGGGAAACGAAAACGGGCCTGCCGTCGGCACCGGCAGCTCGTACAGCGGTTGGCCGGGAATCGGCCGATGGGGCTCCGCCGCGAGCATCGACGAGTCGTACGCGTAACCGGCCTCGTTCACGATCTCGAGACACTCGCGATCGATTCGGAATCCGGGCGCGCGAAACCCGCGGACCTCGGTCCCCAGCTCCGACGACAGGCAGGCCCGGCTTTCGGCGATCTCGCGGCGCTTACCGGCCCCGTCGAGCGTGGTGAGCAGGCCGTGACTGAGGGAATGCGACGCGATCTCGTGGCCCGCACGCACCGCCTCGCGAAGCAGCGTGCGCTTCCGCGCGTCGAACACGTCCTCGGCGACGACGAAGAGCGTCGCCGCGACATTGCGCCGCGCGAGCAGATCGAGCGCGCCGCGAAGTCCTGACTCGAACAGCGGATCATCCGTCGGGTCGTACCGCCACCCATGAGCCCGGTAAATGTGCCGGGCGCCGTCCAGATCCAGATGGACGGCGGCGAGCGGCGGAGCGTCGGGGGTGGTCGGCATCTGACGATTTCGGCCCAATCCGAGGGTCTTCGGCGGGGGTCCTAGAAAGCAAACCTAGGTCCAATGACCCCCCAAGGGGGGCCCCGCAAATAAGCCCCGGGGCCCGTGTTTACGCGGCTGACAGCCCTTGTGCCGACCATTATCTCGACTGGCCGGGCTATTAGTCGCCTTGGCGTGGGTTTTTCAGAAGCGGGGAATCAGGCCCGTCCGGCCGGAACGGGTTCGGGCTGATCCATCGCCGCCGGGCCGCCGAACAGGGTCTCGGCCCGCCGGGTGAGAACGGTCCAGTCGAATCGCTCGACGACGTGCTGGCGCGCGCGCGCGCCGAACCTGTGCCGCCGCTCCGGGTCCACGAGAAACTCGCTGACGACGCGAGTCAGCTCGTCGGGGGTCTCGCAGGGAATCAACTCCCCCGTCCTGCCGGGCTCGAGCGTCTCGAGCGTCCCGCCCGACACGCCCGCGATCACGGGCTTGCCGCACGCCTGCGCTTCGATCAGGACGATCCCGAATCCTTCGATGTCCCAGTCGACCTGCCGATTGGCCAGCACGAACAAATCGCACTGCTGATAGCACTGAACCAGCTCGTCATCGTCCGGAACGCCGCGGAACTGGACGAGATCTGCCACCTGATACTCGGCGACGAGGCTGTCGATGTACGGCTTCTCCCAGCCCTCGCCCATCATCGCGTACAAAACGTCGGGACACCGGCGCCGGATTTCCGGAAGCGCGCGAATCATCATGTCCTGACCCTTGCGCTTCTGGAGGGCGCCGACCGTCAGCACTACGCGGCGTCCCGTCCAGCCCAGCCGATCGCGCACGGCCGGATCAGGCGGCGCGGGTGTGAACCGGCTCGCGTCGACGCCCGGATGGAGGACGATGCACTTTTCGTCGTACGGCCCGCAGGTTCGTACGAGGATTTCCCGGGTGTGTTCCGTATTGCAGACGAAACCCGCCGCCGACGTCGCCACACGCCGGATGAGCCAGCGGAGCTCGCGGCTCCGGTCCGTGAGCGTCAGCTCCTCACCGTGCGCGAAACAGCGGAACGGAATCGTGCGGCGCTGGTTGATCAGGAGCGCGAGCAGACCTTCCGGCAGGCACCTGGCGCTGTGAATGACATCAGGTCTGATCCGATCGACGAGCCGCCTGAGCCGGAAAAACGTTTCGACGTACTTCAACCCTCCGCGCGGCTCGAGGAGGCCCCAGTCGGGAAATGACATCGGAAGGCGATGAATGCGCAGTTCGGCGTTCGCATCGAACTCGGCGGCGCCTGGACCATCGTCCGCAACGACGTCAATGTCGAAACCGGTCAGCCGGCGATGAAGCTCCCAGAGCCACCTGCCGCTGCCGCCGATTCTCGGGGGGAATATCTCGGACAGCAGGAGAATCTTCGGTGGTGGCAAGAAACGTCTCGATGCCGTTGCCCGGTTTCCGGCTATTTGATGGCGCAGGTGAAGCCGTCAAAGCCGGGACGCGCAGTCTGACACGGCGCCACGGCTCCGGCGACGGCGATTTTGTAGCGCGACCAGGCGTCCAGATTCGTGAGCCCGGGTACGGGCGCGCCCAGGAGATTGGGCCCCGAAACGGGCAGCGTGAACGTCGGCGCCTGCTCCTTGTAGTAAACGCGGAAACTGTCGCCCGGCGTGCCGTTGAAATCGTACACGAGCACTTCGTCGCGGACGACGAGGTTGACGTTCGCCCGGTCAATCCAGAATTCCATTTTGACGTCGTACTGCGGCGAGCCGCCGACGTTACCCGGAACCCGGCCGAACCGCACGTTGCGGATCGTGGTCACGCGCGGCGGCAATCTCGCGCCGCCGCCCGTCACGCCGTACATGGGCGACGCAAACACATTCACCGCGTTTCGGAGAATCGCGTTCTCGACCACCAGCGTGCCGGGGGCGGATCCGTATATGTCGCCCGTGTCGCCGACTTTCGACGGCAGGAAGATTCCGATTCGAAGCCCTTGCAGGTCGGCGTTCCTGATGACCGTGTTTCTGACAAGGTAGTCGCCGAAGTAAAAGCCCCATACCGGTTCGTGGATGTTGGCCAGCACAGCCGGGTCACCGCGTTGGACCCATCCATCGAAGACGACGCGGTTGGAACCGTAGCCGTAATACCCCTTTGACCCGACGTGCCACATCGTCGTGTTGGCCACCACGCTCTCATGCACGTCGTAGACGTCCAGGCAGCAGTTCGCGCCAAGGTTCCAGACCGTGAGTCCGGCCAGCGACGCATACATCTCGTTGTTGGCGAATTCCAGCAGCGGCGTCGCCATCATGTTCACGGTTCGGCCTGACCGGCCCGGGTCAGCCCCCTGCCGCTCGGGGATCGTGACGTCGCTGACGTCGACCATCATGTAGGTCACGGCGAACGAATTCGCGTTGGCGCCAACGTTGTTGCGGACGTAATTGTTCGGTCCGCGAAACCAGAACGCCGATCCCTCGTAGCCCCAGTCTTTCGCCTCGCGCCGCTCGTCCGCGCGTTCCGTGCCGGTTCCCCAGCTGCGGACGACGAAGTTGTGGTCGAAGACGTTGCCGGTCTCCGAACCGTCTTCCGTCATGACACCGGCCCCGCCGGTGTTGTAGATGACGTTGTCGCGGATGAGACCGTAGTGCGCGTTGTGAACGGTGATGCCCCACTTCAACCCGCCATCGATGGCGTTGCCGATGAGCGTGAACTGATAGCCGTTCGGCTGCGGCGTCGGCGGACCGAACACGTGATGCATGTGCAGCGGGTACCGGCCGATGTGGTTCCTGGCCGCATTGAGCGGCGCGGTCGTCGTCCGGCCCAGGTCCTTGAAGAGGCTGTAGCGGATATCGACATCCACCCGGTGAACGAAGATCACGTGACCCCGGGTCCCTTCAGGGTTGACCGAACGAACGATGACATTGCGTGTCAGGTTGCCGACGTGCGGCAGGAAATTGAGCGCACCCTCCGCGTCACGCGCACCGCGATGATTGAAGGCGAGCGGAGCCCGAAGACCGATCTGGTCGCCCTTCACCGATGTCGCGACCAGCTCTTCCCACTGGGGCTGGTACGGTCCGGTGTTCAGGGCGAACTGATTCGTTCCGGGGAGGATCAGGCGGGCCGACTGCCACCCGCTGGTCGGTGCCGTCTGGAGCCGCAGCGACGACTGACCCGCCGCCGGCTCCGCGGCCAGCCGTGAAAACGTCGGCGAGACGACGGCGCCGTGCATGCGGATGGTCCCGAGGCCGATGAGCGCCGTGCCGTATTGCTCTGGATCGGCCCGGGTGTCGAGCGGACGATCGGCGATCAGAAGCTCCGCTTTCACACCGCCGGCGACCGGCGCGTCCTCCCGTCCGATCTCGAGTCGGCCGGCCGGCATGACCTGCACGACTCCCGCCACCAGCCGGGTGTCGGTGTCGGTTCGAAAGATCAGCGCGCCTTCGATCCCGATGGCGTCGAGCGCCGCGTCGCTCACGACGTCGTAGGTGACGGTCACTTCGGCCGGAATTCTCACGACGTCATTCGCCGCCGGCGGCCGGCCGGCCGACCACGTCGCCGCGGCCGACCAGGCGCCACTCTTCACCGCTCGGTTCGTCGGGTTGTGGGCGAAGTCGGGAATGTCGTGCGGAAAACCGGCTTCGCGCACGTGACTGTGCTGCGCCGCGACGTCGACCGCCGGAGTCGCCACCTGAGCGGCCAGAACGAAGATGAAGACAACAGCTCCTGGCCGCTGGGGATGCATGAGAACACCGTTCTACCGCTTATACCCGCCCGGCGACGGCGCGTCAATCAAAGGATCCAGAACCCGACGGCCATCGTCGTCGCCACGATCGACAGAACGGTCACGATGAGCGCGTGACGCTTGGCGCGGGTCTTCTGCGATTCGAACGACGCGGGCGGTGGACCGGCCGGTGGAGGCTGTACGCCCGCCGGCTCCGGCAGGGCCGACGCGTTGACGCCGAACCAGCCGGAGCGAATCCCGCTCGTCAGCAGCAGGACAACCGGCCGCGTGTAGTGACGCGTGGGCTTCGTCGCCAGCGTGCTGACCGAGTATTCGAAAAAGTGCCGTGCCCGCTCCAGGAACTGAGCGCGTTCGTGCGCGGTGGTGTGTTGCGCCGCCCAGAGGAACACGTCGGCTTTCCGGATATCCTGCGCGGCCCACGTTTCCGTCGGGAACTCGAGCACCTCGGGCCGGTCGAGGTACGGCCGCTCGTGCACCGCCATCCATCGCGCGTAGCGAAGCAGGCTGGCGCGCGCGTACGCGTACATCTCGTCCAACCGCCCCAGCTCGCCTTTCTGGTGCAGGTACCAGCCGAGCGACTGCAGAAAAACGGTGTAGTACCACCGCGGCTCGACGTCGAGCAGGTTTCTCGCGTTGACGTCGTCTTCCGGATGGATGCACCGCCTGATCAACGCGTCGGCCTTCGCGGCGTATTCGGGCGCATTCGTCAGCCGCGCCGCGACGAGGCAGGCCAGGATCGAATTGGCCGGCCCTCGGCCCGGTCCGTGGTACGACATCGATCCGCTCGCGCTCGCCAGGCCGGTCGCGCCGCCCGCCAGCCAGCGGAACAGCGTTTTGCGGCCGTCGTCCATGTCGATGACCCAGCGGCCGAGATCGATCGCGACGTCGCGCGACGCGCGCTCGCCGGTCATGAAGTAGTGGAGCATCAGCCCCGCGTTGTAGTTGTGCTCGGACGACGGTCCGCCGCCCGGCACGCCGCGCGGGTATGTCCGGTGCGTCGCGGTCCCGGCATCGGTGTAGTGACACGTGTGCCAGAACAGGCCGCCGTTGTACGCGGCCTTGTCCCCGGTCGTCCGGTAGATGTCGATGTCGCGGACGTGGCGCGCGAGGTCCGTCATCAACCGCCACCAGCGCCGGTCGCCGGTTCGCAGGAAGTGCATGGCGAAGCCGGCCATCGCGTCGTACTGATTGTTGTAGTGCGAGACGTGGGGCTGGTCCGGCGACTGGAACGCGGATTCGTGGTCCGCGTGCAGATCACCGAAGTTCCGCCATCCGTATTCGTCGGCGCGCTCGTTCTTGGCGTCCAAGCCCCTGGCCGGATCGAGCGCGAGCGAAACGAGGTCCAGATACTCGCGCTTGGCGTCGTCGCACTCCGGAATCAGAAACGGCACGGCGCCGCTCGAGCAGCACCACTGCGGCGGGGGATAGGCAAACTGGGGATCGTGGCACCACGCGAGCGGCGGATCCGACACGGCATCCTTGCCGAACGCGATCAGAACCTCGTGCGTTTTCTGTTCGCCGCCCTGCAGCTCGTGCGGTTCCGGCGCCTGACTGGGAAACAGACCGATTTCGATCGTCCGCCCGTCGACGCCGATCGCGCGCGGAAAATTCTGCCAGAACCGCGGGGCCGTGACCGCGATCTCCCCGCGATCCGTCTCGACGACCACGATGGGCGTCGCGCGATCGCCTGTGCGCTCGCTGGCGCCCGCCCGGAGCCGGTACCCGCGAAACCGGAGCGGCACCCGGCCATCGCGGTTGCGATGAATGGGCCCGTTCCAGTGATCGCCGCCGCTCGATTCCTGGAACAGCTCGAACGGCAGCTCGACGTCTGACAGGGGCGAACCATCTTCCGCCGCGCATCGCACGCGGTCGATCGATCCCGCGACGGTCAGCACGAGCGCCGCGGATCGCAGCGACACCGATCCTTCGTCGCCGAGCACCCACTGGCCGTTCGGGTGCCGGGCGCGGCGCCGGTTGAGCAGCGTCAGGTGCAGACGGGCGGTCGCGCTGCCCGCGAACAACTCGATTCGCGCCGAGACATCGAGCGGCGCGGGCCCGACCCCGCCGGCTCGCAATTCGATTTCCGCACGGACAGGGCCTGTCTCGTGCACCTGCACATCGGTGATTCGAAAGTGCATCGCCGCACCGCTCGTGTCGAGCTGAAGTCCCGAGGCGCTGATGTCGATCGGCGACTGGCTTCCGACGTCGATCGACGAAAACGGGAACGCGCCTCCAAATTCGAAGCCGAACGTCGCCGCGCCAGTGTCGACGTTGACGGTCTTCTCGTTCATGGAGACGCGGACGTTTTTGGGCGGCGTCACGGACGAGGTCACACCGAGGTCCGATGGTTTCATCGCCGGCGGTGCGGGCGTGTCGGCCAGCAGATCGACGAGCGCCCAGCGGATCGATCCATCGGGCCACGCATCGAGCACGCGAACTTGCGGCGGCGTTACAGAAGTGAACGGCGCGTCGAGCAAGATCTGACTCGCGGCACGCGCCAGGCCGGCAGGAATGGGAACGCCAATTGTGATCGGTTCCCCGCGTCGTTCCGAGCCCCATCTCAGCGGATTCAAGGGGCCGAGCGGAACGCGAATTGAATTATCAGTCGCCGCCACGCGTTGGTCTGAGATTCAGAGGCGGTATGTCGAGACAGGACCGACAATAGTCGGCAAGCAGCGTGACTTTTGTCTTCTCATCGGATGGCCGGGTTGCGCTCAGGGTGGCGATCGCCCTCGGGCTGCTCGTCCGTCTCGCCATATTTTGGCATACGCCGGCGCTCGGAACTGAAATCGAAGACGAACAGCACTACGTCCAGCTCGCCACCAGCATCGTCAACGGCGACGGGTTCGCGTCGCGACCTGGACAGCCGACATCGATTCGGCCACCACTCTATCCAGGCCTGCTCGCGGCGATTTTTTCGGTCGCCGGCGTCGGCAACCTGCAGGCGGTTCGGCTCGTGCACATCCTGCTCTCGCTGGCGACGGTGGCGCTCATCTGCGAGCTTGGACGGCGCGTGTTCAGTCCCGCGGCGGGCCGGTTTGCGGCGGCCGCGTTCTTTCTCTACCCGTCCTACGTGTTCTTCAACTTCACGATCCTCACCGAGATACTGTTTACGCTGCTCCTGATTGCGTTCGTGCTGCTGTCAGTGATGCTCGTGCAGACACCGCGGGTGTCAACGGCGCTTCTGTGCGGGCTGGCGCTGGGTCTGGCCGCGCTCACACGCAGCGTCCTCTGGCCGCTGCCGCTCCTCTTCTGTCCGCTCCTGGCGCTGCTGCTTCGCGCGCCGCTCCGGACGCGTGTCGCGCTGCCGGCCGCCGTGCTCGCCGGTTACGCGGCGGTCGTCGTGCCGTGGGCCGCGCGCAACACCAGGCTGCAGGGCGTCCTGACGATCGTCGACACGATGGGTGGCATGAATCTCCGGATGGGCAACTACGAGCACACGCCCGACGACCGGATGTGGGCCGCCGTCGGACTGACCGGCGAAAAGAGCTGGTCGTATCCAATCGCGCGGGAGTTTCCAGGGCAGCGTCTGACCGAGGGTCAGAAAGAAAAATGGGCGCAGCGCAAGGCGATCGCCTACATGCGGGAGCATCCCGAGATCACGGCGCGGCGGGCGCTCATCAAGTTCGCGGACTTCTGGGGACTCGAACGCGAATACGCGGCGGGGATTCAGCAGGGCAAATACGCGCCGCCGGCCTGGCTCGGCGCGAGCGCGTCCGTCCTGATTGTCGTCGGGTACCTCGCCGTCATTCTGTGCGGCGCGGCCGGCGTCTGGCTGGCACGCCCGCCCGCGCGCCTGCACATCCTGCTCTTGCTGCCTGTCGTCCTGATCACGGGCGTGCACACACTCGTCTTCGGCCATTCGCGGTACCACCTGCCGCTGATTCCGATCTTCGCGCTCTACGGCGCCGCGTTTCTGGCGACGCCCCACGCGGCCGGATTCCGTCAAAGCCGGCCGGCTCTGGTCGGTGCGGCCGCGACCGTGCTCTTGCTCGTCGGCGTCTGGGTCCGTCAGGTGGCCCTCGTGGACGCGGCCCGCATCCGGGCCTTGCTCGATCATGTCGGCTAACGCGATTCCCCTCAATCGGCGTGTGGGGAATCCGACCAGGCGGACGAGCGGCGTGTTGAACCCGCTCGACCCGAGCCGCCGCATTCAGGCGGTGCTGTTCGATCTCGACGGCACGCTGTATCGGCAGGCGCTGCTGCGATCGCTGATGGCGATGGAGCTGCTCACCCTGCCCTTCTCCGGATTCCTGAAAGCGCCGCAGCGCTGGCAGGCGCTCCGGACGTACCGCAAGACCCAGGAACAGCTTCGAGCGACCGACGAGCGGGGCTCGGCGGCCGCGGCACAGCTGTTGGCCGCGGCACGCGCGACGGGGCTCACCGTCCCCGAAGTCGAGCGGCTGGTCGACGAATGGATGCTCGCCAGGCCGCTCAAATACCTCCAGTTCTGCCGCGCAAAAGGCCTCGACCGGCTGCTCGGATTTCTCGAGCAGGCAGGCGTCCGGACGGGCGTGCTGTCGGACTATCCCGCCGGAATCGAAGCTGCAGGCGCTCGGTCTCGACGGACGCTTTTCGCCCGTGCTGTGCACGAGCGCGCCGGAAGTCGCGGCGCTCAAACCCAGCCCGCGAGGATTCCTGCTCGCGTGCCGGGCGTGGCGGATGGCGCCGGGTGACGTGCTGTTCGTCGGCGATCGGCCCGACGTGGACGCGGCGGGCGCGTCGGCCGCCGGCATGCCCTGCGTGATTATCGGCGGCGGATTCAGATCCAGGCGGCGGACCGCGGGGTACCGCGTGTTCCGCTCGCTCGAAAGGCTCCTCGATGTCCTTGACGATCGCAGCTGACCGGCGCGCGCAGTCCACGATCTGGCCGTACGTCCAGATCGCGCGCGTCGACCACTGGTTCAAGAACGCCTTCATGCTGCTCGGCGTCGTCCTGGCGGTGTTCTACGAGCCGTCGCTCCTCACCTGGTCGAGCCTCGTGCCGCTCTCGATCGCCGTGCTCGCCACCTGTCTGGTCGCCTCGAGCAACTACGTGCTGAACGAGCTGCTCGACGGCCCGCGCGACCGGCTGCATCCCGAGAAGCGGCACCGGCCCGTGCCGTCGGGTCGAATCCGGCCGGCGATTGCGTACGTCGAGTGGCTGGCGCTCGCCGCCGCGGGCTTCGCGCTGGCCCTGTCGATCAACGTCTATTTCTTCGCGTCGGCCCTGGCGCTCTGGATCATGGGCATCGCCTACAACGTGCCGCCGCTTCGAACCAAGGAGTGGCCGTACCTCGACGTGCTCAGCGAATCGGTCAACAACCCGATTCGGCTGTTCCTCGGCTGGTTCGCGCTGGTGACGCTGCGCGTCCCGCCCATGTCGCTCGCGATTGCCTACTGGATGCTCGGCGCGTTTTTCATGGCGATGAAGCGATTCGCCGAGTACCGGCACATCGGCGATCCCGCGCGTGGCCGCCGCGTACCGCCGATCGTTCCAGTTCTACACGGAAGAGCGGCTGCTCGTGAGCCTCTTCTTCTACGCGACGACCTGCGCGCTGTTCGCGGGCATCTTCATCGTCCGCTATCACCTCGAGCTGATCCTCTTCACGCCGATCGGCGCCGGGGTGTTCGCGTACTACCTCCAGATCGGACTGCTGCCGAACAGCCCGGTGCAGAATCCTGAAAAGCTGTACCAGCAGCGCGGGTTCTTCGCTGTACATGTTGTTCGCGACGCTGGTGTTCATCCTGCTGATGTTCACGTCGATCCCCGGGCTGTACGACCTCTTCAACGTCGACCCCGCCAGGATGGAGCCGCTCTGGACGTTGGGAGGCGGCTAGTGCCTGGACTCGTCGGGCACGTCGCCGCACGCGATCTCGACGTCGGCGGCGAGCGGTTCGGGGCGGCGCTCGAACGCATGCGCCGGTATCCCGGACTTTCGGTCCAGTCGACGGCCGGCCGCGTGTGGCGGCTGGCCGAGGTCTCGCTCGCCAGCATGCGGGCCGCTCGGTCCGGCACCCCGACCGACACGCCGCAAGTGGTCTTCCACGGCGTCCTGCACAATGAAGCGGCGCTGCGATCAGGGCTGGATGCCCCGGAGCCGATCGAGTCGCGCAACGCCCTCTTGTGGCACCTCTACCTGCAGGCGGGAGCCGGATTCGTCGAGCGGCTCGAAGGCGAGTTCTCTCTGGCGCTGTTCGACGACGCTCGCCGGCGGCTCGTGCTGGCGACAGACCCGATCGGCAGTCATCCGTTGTACTGGCACGCCGACAGCGACGGGTTCATCTTCAGCTCCGATCTCTCCGCACTGTTGCGAGCCGCGCCCGACGTCACGCGCCTGGACTTGCGCGCCGTCGCTGATTACCTCACTGTGGGCGCCGTGATCGGCGACAAGACCCTCGCCGAGGGCGTGCACGTGCTCGACCCGGGCACCGTGCTGATGTACGACCTCGAGGAGCGGCAGACCCAGCTGCGGCCGTACCTGCAGCTGCAGACGTTCTTCCGACAACAGTGGACGAGCCAGGCCGAATACCTGGAGGCGGTTCAAGCGGCGTTCACGCGGGCTGTGGGACGCGCCTTGAACACCACCGTACCCATCGGCCTGTCGCTGTCGGGTGGCCTCGACAGCCGCGCAATTCTGAGCGCGGTGAACGAACGGGCCCCGGCGATTCAGACATACACCCTCGGTGTCGAGGGGTGCGCCGACCAGGTGATTGCCGAGAAGCTCGCGCGCATTGCGGGAACGCGGCACCGGTATTTCCCGCTCGACGGGTCGTACCTCGACAATTTTCTCGCCAATATGGCCGAGATGGTGTCGATGACCGACGGGATGTACCTGAGCCACGGCCTGACCGAAATGCTTGCCGTCAGGGTACTCGGGCGAGACCGACATCGGCGTGCTCCTTCGTGGCCACGGCGGCGAGCTGGCCAAAGCGCATCTGGCATGGCCGCTTCACACCGACGCGCACGTCTATGAAGTCAAGACAGTGGACGAGCTGATTCCTTACCTTGCGAGCCGGGACACTCTCGTCCACACGAAGGACCATTTCCCGCTCGAACGGCTCCTGCGGCCTGAAGTCCGGGCACGAGCGGGCTCCGGCGGCCGCGAGGCGTTCGCGGCCGCGCTTGCCGGCACGAACCTCTCGCCGGCTGAGTGCTGCAGCTATCTCTATCTGCGCGAGCTCAACCGCCGGTTCACGATTCCCTCGCTGGAGCTCTTTCGAACGCGGGTGCAGGTGCGCTTGCCGTTCCTGGACGTCGAGTTTCTCAAAGTCCTCCTCGCGGCGCCGTCCAGCTGGCGCGACAGCACGCGAATCCACCAGGCATTGACCGGCCGCGGGTGTCGGCGGCTGCTGAAGGTCCGGAACTCGAACACAGGCGCTCCCGCGGACGCCGGTCCGCTGCTGGAGTTCGTGCTCGACAAGTGCAACAGCGCGTTCAAGCGGCTCAACGTGCGGGGGTATCGTCACTATCACAACTTCGACGGCTGGATGCGCAAGGGGCTGCTCGACAGCGTCGAGTCGGAGCTCCTCACACCGGGGGCTCGCGTGCAGTCCATCGTGGCGAAGACGACGTTGCAGGAGCTGGTGCGGCAGACGCGCAGCGGCGAAGCCGATCGCAGCTATCTGCTGCAGGTCCTCCTGATTCTCGAGCTCTGGCAGCGCGAGAACCACGTCGAGGCGGCGGCATGAGGCCGGCCCTCTTGACCCGGATCGCGGCACTGCTCCTCGTCCTCTGGCCTCTCCAGCCGGCCGCGCCGGCGGTATGCCGCCGGTGCGGATGGAAGCCGCCCGATGGATCGACGATCAAAGTCAGGAACGTCGCCGAGCTCGAGCGCGCGGCCTCGTCCGTCAGGCCGGGCGAGACGATCCTGCTCGCCGATGGTACCTATAATCTTCGCCGCGCGATCGACATCGCGACGCCGAACGTGACCGTTCGCGGAGAGCACGGCGATCCGGAACGGGTCACCCTTCGCGGCCGCGGGATGACGGGCGACTCGGTCGGCGTCGGGCTCTCGGTGAGCGCGGCGCATGTGACGATCGCGGACGTGACCATCCGCGACCTCGGCTATCACGCCGTCCAGGTCCGCGGTGAGCAGGGCGCGTCGCATTTCACGCTGCACAACGCCCGGCTGCGGGACACCGGCCAGCAGCTGTTCAAGGGAAGCGTCTCGGAAGGAACGGTGTACGCGGACAACGGCCTTGTCGCCTGCTCGGACTTCGCCTACACGACCGGCGCGCCGAGTGACTACACCAACGGCGTCGACCTGCTCGCGACCAGCGGCTGGGTGATTCGCGACAATCGGTTCGCCCGCATCCGGGGTCGCGAAGCAGATGGCTGGAAATCCGGCCCGGCCATCCTCGTCTGGGCCGCCTCCGCCGGAACCGTCGTCGAACGCAACCTGATCGTCGATTCGTTCCGAGGCATCGCGCTCGGCCTCACGGAGGAGCCGTCCCGCTTCGCACGAAACGGCGAACGCGGGTACGATCATACGGGCGGCGTGGTGCGCAACAACGTCATCGTCAACCTGAACCGGTGGGCGGACGAGGCCATCGAAGCGAACGCCGCGCGTGAATTGCGGATCGAGCACAACACGATTTTCGTCGAGGGTTTGACGCCCTGGTCGATCGAGGTGCGCTTTCCGGCCTCGGACGCCCTCGTGCGCAACAACCTGACCAATCACCGGATCTTCCTGCGCGACGGCGGCCGGGCCAGCCTGGACGGCAACGTCATGAGCGCGCGGCGCAGCTGGTTCGTGGACCCATCGAGAGCGGACATGCGCCTCACGCCCGACGGCCGGCCGGCCATCGACGCGGGCGTGCCGATTGCCGACGCGACCGATGATTTCGACCGAGCCGTCCGTCCGGCGGGCCGCGCGCCTGATGCCGGCGCGTTCGAGTCGGCGATGCCGGGAGCCGGACGTTCCGGCAGGGGCAGGAACCAGCGGGAATGACGGGCGGCCCGATCGTGTCGTTCATCATCCCGGTGCGAAACGACGCGCGGCGGCTCGAACACTGCCTGCGAAGCATCACCACCGGCGCGCACCCCGCGGGCCGTGTTGAAGTTGTCGTCGCTGACAACGGATCCACGGACGAATCCGCCGCGGTGGCGCGCCAGGCCGGCGCGACCGTGATCATGCTGCCGGATGTCCGGCTTGGCGAGTTGCGCAACCGGGCTGTCCAGGCGGCGCGCGGAGACGTGCTGGCCTTCGTGGACGCCGACCATGAGATTGGCGCCGACTGGGTTCCCGCCGCGATCAGCGCCCTGGCCGACGCGCAGGTCGCCGCGGTGGGGGCGCCCTGCCGGCCGCCGTCGCCCGCGACATGGGTCCAGCGGCTGTATGACGGACTGCGCCGCCACCCCCGCACCCAGGAAGCCGTCTCCTGGCTGGGCAGCGGCAACATGGCCGTCCGGCGCACGGCCTTCGAGCGCGTCGGCGGCTTCGACACCACGCTCGAAACCTGCGAAGACGTCGACCTGTGCCGCAAGCTGCGCGCGCAGGGATTCACGCTGGTGGCCGACGCCCGCCTTCACAACGTGCACTTCGGCGATCCCAGCACGTTGCGGCACGTGTTCTTCGGCGAGCTCTGGCGGGGGCGCGACAACGTTCGCGTCAGCCTGCGACCGCCGCGATCGTGGCGGATGATCGTGAGCGCCGCGATCCCGGTGTTCAATCTGGTCGCGCTGGCACTCGTCGTCATCGGGCTGATCTCCGGGACCCTGGCGGGTCTCGCGATCGCGGTGGTCTCGGGTGTCTCCGTACTCGTTCTGATGGCGCTCCGGGCGTCGGTCATGGTCGGCGGCGCGCCGTCGCGCGATTTCCCTCAGGCCTTTGCCGTCGCCGCTGCGTACGAGCTGGGGCGGGCGCTCGCGTTGACCGCTCGCGTCGGCTACGGCCGGCGGCGGCGTGGAGCGACGGCGTGACGAGCAACCGTCTGTCGATCCTGGAACTCCGGAGCGTCCGCGGCACGGGCGGCGGTCCCGAGAAGACGATTCTCCTCGGCACCGAATGCACGGATCGGAAGCGCTTCGCGGTGACCGTGTGCTACCTGCGCGACCTGCGCGATCCGATTTTCGGCATCGACGAGCGCGCGAGCCAGCTGAACATCGACTACGTCGAGGTTCACGAGCGGCACTCCTTCGATCTCGGCATCTGGAGGCCGCTCGCGTCGCTGGTGCGGGATCGGCGGATCGACATCGTGCACTCGCACGACTACAAGACGGATCTGCTGGCGCTGTTGCTCGCGCGGCGGACCGGCGTGATTCCTCTCTCGACCGCGCACGGCTGGACCGGCCAATCGGCGCGCGAGCGCTACCTCTATTACCCGGCCGGCAAGCGGCTCCTCGCCAGATTCCCGCGTGTGATTGCCGTCTCGAGCGACATCAAGAACGAGCTCGTCCGGCACGGCATGCGGGAAGACCGCGTCACCGTGATCCTGAACGGCATCGATCCCGACGCGTTCAGGCGGATCGACGGCCGGGACGAGATTGTCCGCCGGGAGCTCGGTCTCGATCTCACGGACGTCGTCATCGGCGCTGTCGGCCGGCTCGAGCGACAGAAACGTTTCGATCTCCTGCTCGAAGCGTTCGCGCCGCTCGCGCGGACCGAGCCGAATCTGCGCCTGGTGATCGTCGGTGACGGCAGCCTGCGCGGCGAACTCGCCGCCCGGATCGCCGCCCTGGGTCTCGGACAGGCGTGCACACTTCTGGGTCACCGGCTGGACATCGCCGATCTCCATCACGCATTCGACCTCTTCGCGCAGTCGTCCGAATACGAAGGCACGCCCAACGCGGTGCTCGAAGCCATGGCCATGAGCACGCCGATTGTCGCCACGGACGTCGGGGGCACAGGCGAACTGGCCGCGCACGACTTCCACGCGCTGCTCGTCCAGCCTCGTGACGTCCGTGGGCTCCAGGCGGCGATGCAGCGGATGCTCGACGACGGGAGCGGCGCGCGACAGCGCGCGGCTGCGGCCCGGCACCGGGTGGAAACCGAGCTGTCCTTCGAGGCGAGAACGCGCCGGCTCGAGCAGGTCTACGAGGAGCTGGCCCGCGAACACCGCGAGGTCAACGCGATGGGCGGAGTGCCTCACCATGCGTGAGGCGGCCAAAGCGGTGGCGCACGGTCTGGCGACGATTGTCGTCGTGCCCGGCCTGATCTCGTTCGCGATCCGGAGGGCGGCTCTGGGCACGGACCGCGCCCTCGAGGGCTCGACGCAGATGCTGTCGCTCCTGCCGGGACTGGCCGGCGAGTACCTCCGGCGCGCGTTCCTGGCCCGGACGCTCGCGCACTGCGACCGATCCGCGACCATCCAGTTCGGGACGATCTTCAGCCAGGCCGGCGCCCGGATCGACGCCAACGTCTACGTCGGACCGAGATGCCATCTCGGGCTGGTGCACCTCGAGCGCGACGTCCTGCTCGCGGCAGCCGTCCACGTCCCGAGCGGGGCGGAGACCCACGGCATCACCGATCTCGATCGGCCCATCCGCGAGCAGCCGGGGGCCCGCACGCTCGTGCGCATCGGCGAAGGCACGTGGGTCGGAAGCGGCGCCGTCGTGCTCGCCGATGTCGGCCGGCACTGCGTGATCGGCGCCGGTGCCGTCGTGACCGTGCCGATTCCCGATTACGCCATCGCGGCGGGTGTGCCGGCCCGGGTCATTCGCAGCCGGCAGCCGGTGACCGCGGGCGCATGAGGATTCTCTTCCTGACTCACCGGCTGCCGTACGCTCCCAATCGCGGCGATCGAATCCGCGCGTTTTACCTGCTGCGCGAGATGTCGCGGTTCGCGGACGTCTCGCTGTTCTCGCTGGTGCACGACGACGAGGAGCTGGCCAAGAGCACCGCTGTTCCGTTCACGCATGACGTCACGTGCCGACGCGTCCACTATCTGGCGAATCTCGCCCGAGGGGCGACGCGACTGGCCACGACCCGGCCCTTGACCCACAGCCTCCTCGACGCCGCCGACATTCATTCCGACCTCCGGGCGCTCGTCGACCGGCACCCGTTCGATCTCGTCGTGGCGTTCTGCTCCGGGATGGCGCGCTTTGCGCTCGAGCCGCCGCTCGTCGATCTCCCGTTCGTGCTGGACATGGTCGACGTCGATTCGGTCAAGTGGGACCAGCTCGCGAACGTGTCTCGCGGTCCGCGACGCTGGATCTACCGCCGCGAGGCGCGAACGCTGCGCGCGTTCGAGCGCACCGCCGCGACACGCGCGCGGGCGTCGCTCGTCGTGAATGATCGTGAACGGATCGCCCTTGAAAGAATTGCGCCCACCGCGCGCGTGGTGGTGGTACCCGCCGGCATCGACCTCGACGTCTTCAAGCCGTCCGGTCCTCCGGCTGCCGAGCCCATCGTCGTCTTTTGCGGCGTGATGAACTACCACCCGAACGAACGCGCGGTCGCCTGGTTCGCCGGCAACGTCTGGCCGCAGGTGCGATCCGCGATCCCGGATGCGCGGTTCATGATCGTTGGCTCGTCGCCGACCCGCGCGGTGAAGCAGCTCGCAGAAGTGGATGCGTCGATCGAGATCGTCGGGCAAGTGCCGAGCGTGCAGCCCTATCTCTGGAAGTCCGCCGTGGCGGTTGCGCCGATCCACCTGGCCCAGGGCATCCAGACGAAAGTGTTCGAAGCGCTCGCTGCGGGTCTGCCCTCCGTCATCACGCCTGCGGTGGCGCGCGGACTGCCCTCCGGCGTCGTCAGCGTCTGTTCCGTGGCGGAGGAAGCGGAGCTGTTCGCGCGCGCGGTCATCGATCTGTTGAGACGCCCGGCGGAGGAACGGCGCCGGCTCGCGGCGTCGGCGCCGCTCGATTCATTGCGATGGTCAGAGCAGCTTCGCGAGGTCGAGCCCATCATGCGGAGTGCGGCGCAACCGCTCGCTGTCGCCGCGGGTTGATCCGAATCAACGGAGAGCATCCTTACAAATCCGAACCTCTTACGACATCGTAAGGTGTGTAGACGCACTCCTCCGCACAGGGCACCTCACAATTCCGCGAGATCCCGAACAAAATTAGCTGCAGTACGATGGCACCCGGATTGCCCCCTGACCCGCGGCTCTCCCGGGTGTGGCATGAATCAATCGCTGAATCTGATTACTCTTCCCCGTCGTACACAGACTGCAGCACACATTCTTTGCATCTCGTTGAGCGCCCTCGCGGCGGCTCCCGGCCTCGCTGAAGCGCAGCTCGCCAACGGCATTCCGAATCTCTGTACGAACCCGACGATCGCGTCGGTCCGAAGCGGTTCGTGGTCCGATCCCGCCACCTGGTCGATCGGGCAGGTGCCGACGGTGAACGACCGCGTCGCGGTCTCGGCCGGCACGACCGTCACCTACGATCGCCAGAGCGACGCGGACCTCACGTGCGTGAATGTTCACGGCCAGCTCACCTTCCGCACGGACGTCTCGACGCGGCTCACGGTGGGCACGCTCACGATCATGCCCGGGGCGGGCTTGCAGATCGGGACGAGCGGAGCGCCCGTCGCGGCCAACGTGACCGCCGAGATCGTGATCGCCGATCGGCCGGTCGATACCGGGACGGATCCCGAACAGTACGGCACGGGCCTGCTCGGCTTCGGCCGGATCACCATGCACGGATCGGTGAAGTCGCCGACGTTCGTGCGGCTCTCGGCTGAAGCCAACGCCGGTCAGTCGTCCTTGGCACTGGCAGCCGGCGTCGCCGGCTGGCAGGGCGGCGATCGGCTCGTCCTGCCGGGCACGAATCAGTCGTCGCAGAGTCCGGCGTCGTATGTCGGTCAGTGGGAGACGCCGACGCTCGCGGCCGCGTCGGGATCGGGCCTGGCGCTGGCGGGTGGCCTCGCGTTCCCGCACGGCGGCGGCCGCAACGCGGCCGGCGCCCTGGTGTTCCTGCCCCACGTCGGCAACATCACGCGGAACGTCGTCATTCGATCGCAGAACCCGCAGGGTACGCGCGGGCACGTGCTGATGACCGATCGGGCTGAAGTGGACATTCGCTACACGGCCTTCAGGGAGCTCGGGCGCACGACGATTTCGCCGCTCGATTCGACGGTCATGAGCTCCGGGCATGCCACGCACATTGGAACCAACCAGATCGGCCGCTACTCGCTGCACCTGCACCATCTGTTCGGCCCGGCATCGCCGCCGCCCAACAGCTATCAGTTCATCGTGATCGGCAATGCGATTGACGGCGGTACCAAGTGGGGAATCACGATCCACAACACCCACTACGGGCTGGTGCAGGACAACGTCGTGTACAACGCCGCCGGCGCGGGCATCATGACGGAGGACGGCTCGGAGACGGCCAACGTCATCCAGAACAACTTCATCGTCCGGGCCTGGGGCACCGGCCACGACCGGGCGGACGGGCGCCAGGGCATCAACGACTGGGGCTGGGAAGGATCGGGCATCTGGCTGCGCGGACCCGACAACATCGTCCGGAACAACGTCGTCGCCAACGCGAATTCCTACGCAGTCACCTACATGATGCTGGGCGTCGGCAGCGTACAAGTGCCGAGCGCTCCCGGCGCCGACCCGAAACTGTCGGGGCATTCGGTCAACATGATGGCCGTGCCGCTGCGGGAGTTCAGCGCCAACGAGTTCTACGGCGTGCACCGCGGCATCACCGTCTGGAACCTCGGCGCCGCCTGCTGCACCGACGTCTACGACGTGCCGGTCAGTACGTTCCTCAACACGCGGATGTGGAACGTCGGCGTCCTGGGCTTTTACGGCTACGGCGAGAACCGCGTCACGTTCGACGGCTGGGTCCACTACAACGACCCGTCGATGCTGACGAACACGCATGAGAACCCGGCGTCGTTCTTCTTCGGCGACTACATCGCCCGCAACATCGTCATCCGGCAGGCGGACATCCAGGGGCTCCGCATCGGCATCCAGGCGCCGATCAAGGCCGGCGACACCAGCGATATCTACGGCAACACCCCCGGCACGCTGACCGTCGAGAACAGCACGCTCAAGAACTACTGGAACGTGTACATGAACACGCCGTACGGCGTCACCGGCGGCGGCAGCGCGATTCCGCCGCGGCTGGTGGTCGCGCGCAACGTGCAGTTCAGCAATGTGCCCGGCTTCTCGGGCACGCAGGGCCAGGCCCACGTCTTCCGCCATTTCACGCCCACCTTCGGCACGAACCAGAACATCATCGTCCAGGATCGGATGGTCGTCGAGAGCTTCAACGGGAATGCGAACGACAACTTCGAGGTCTTCGCCAACGAGCAGGCGCCGACGTTCGTGATCCCGTCGACGCCGCTCACCACCAGTGTGGCCGGCCTGACCAACGCGCAAGCCCGGAGCGTCGCCGGCATCTCGATCTCCGGCGCGATCACCCCGTGCTCGACCACCCGCACCGGCATCGTCGGCTTCACCTGTCCGGCCGGCTCGCTGCCTGCGCTGCCGCCGGCCCCGACGTCGCCGCCGCCGACCACGACGCCTCCGCCTCCGCCGAGCGCAACGGCGCCGCCGCCGAGCGGGCCCACGCCGACGCCGACGCCAACGCCGACGCCAACGCCGACGCCGACGCCGACGCCGACGCCAACGATCAGTTGCACGACGCCCGATCCGTTCGCGGCGATGGGCGGTGGCACGTGTGTCAACGGTGGCTGGCTGCCGCCGACCATGACGTCGACGGCGCCTGGCGACGGGAAGAAAGGGAACGGCCCTGGAGACAAGAGCAACGGCAAGGGCGGCGACAAATGCCGGACGCCCGATCCGTTTGTCGCGCTTGGCGGCGGCACGTGCGTGAACGGCGGGTGGCTACCCCCGACCATGACGGCGCCTGCCCCACCCAGTTCCGGAATTACCGGGTGCACGACGCCCGATCCGTTTGTCGCGCTTGGTGGCGGCACGTGCGTCAACGGCGGCTGGCTGCCGCCGACCAGTCCCACGCCAGCGCCCGCGCCGGGCGGGTGCACCACGCCCGACCCGTTTGCCGCACTTGGCGGCGGAACATGCTCGAACGGCGGCTGGCTGCCGCCCACGAGCCCGGCACCTGCACCTGCGCCAGCACCGCCACCGCCGTCGTCGTCTGTTCCGGCGCCCGCGCCCGCGCCCGCGCCTGGCACCTGCCCCGGAACCGATCCGTTCGTAGGAATACCCGGACTGGTTGGCGTGTGCCAGAACGGTGGCTGGATTCCCGTTCCGACGAGTCCGACCGCTCCCGCACCGGCGCCTGCCCCAGCGCCTGCGCCGGCGCCAGCACCGCCTCCGCCGTCATCGTCTGTTCCCGCACCGGCGCCTGCCCCAGCGCCTGCACCTGCGCCAGCACCGCCTCCGCCGTCATCGTCTGTTCCGGCGCCGTCGACCGCCGCCACGATCACGCTGAACCCGTCGGTCCGGTACCAGACCATGACCGGCTGGGAGGCAGCCGTCCTCAGCTCGATCGGCGACTACACCTCGATCACCGACAGCCAGTGGTCGGCGCTTCTCGATCTCGCCGTGAACGAGCTCGGCATCAATCGCGTGCGGCTCGAGATCAGCTCCGGCGCCGAGGGCCCGGGCAACGGCAGCGGCTATAACATCGTCAACGACAACGCTGACCCGAACGTGATCAACGCGGCCGGGTTCAATTTCACGAATCTGGACTGGCGGATCGATCACATCATCCAGCCATGGCGGCAGCGCGTGATCGCCCGCGGCGAAACCCCCTACGTCAACCTCTTGTATGTCGATTTTGGTGCGTCGACGTTCGAGCACAACCAGAACCCGCAGGAGTACGCGGAGTTCATGCTCGCGATGTTCCAGCACATGAACGCGAAGTACGGCTTCGTGCCGAACGGGATCGAGGTCATGCTCGAGCCGAACGACGTGAGCGGCTGGAGTCCCGACAAGCTCGGCGCGGTCATCGTCGCGACCGCGGCGCGGCTCCAGGGGACGGGCTTCGCGGTGCCGGACTTCATCGGCCCCTCCACGTCGAACATGGGCGCGGCGCCGTCGTTCATCGACGGCATCCTCGCGGTACCCGGCGCGGCGCCGCTGATCAAGGAGTTCTCGTACCACCGCTATGGCGGCACCCTTTCCGATCTCCAGCAGATCGCGTCGCGCGCCGCGCAGCAGGGCAAGCGGACGTCGATGCTCGAGTACTGGGGTGACTTCATGACCCCCAACTCGGGCGCCAACTACGAGATGCTCCACCAGGATCTCACCGAGGGCCGGAACTCCGCCTGGCAGCAGGGTGTGTTCGCCGATGCCTACGGGTGCATCAGTCAATGGACGCGCCTCACGAATGGCGTCGCCGAGCTCTGCACGAACGCGAAGCTGAACCGTCAGTACACGAAGTACGTGCGGCCCGGCGCCCAGCGGATCGACGCAACCGGCAACGCGAACTTCAATCCGGTGGCCTTCGTCAACGCCGACGGGCGGTACGTCGTGGTCGTCAAGTCCGACACCGGGGGATCGTTCTCGGTGAGCGGTCTCCCGGCCGGCGTCTACGGCATCTTCTCGACCGAGCGGGGCGGGACGCTGCAGCAGACCACGAACTGGTCGAACGTGACCCTGGTCGCGGGACAGACGCTCTCGACGAACATTCCCAGCGCAGGCGTGATCACGATTTACCGGAAGTAGTTAGTCTACAGACGAATCGATTCGGGGGCCGACCGGGGCCCCCGGGTCGATCATTCCAGTAAGCAATTCCCCACAAGGAATTGGCTCATGGCGTGATCTCGGCGTTGCGGTTTGCATTCGTAAACATGCGCGTTCTTACCGTTCACCCCCCTCTGCGATTTCGTAACGTGGTCGACCGGATCGCGCACAATTCCGCCAGATTGCGCACGAATTGAGATATCAGCCGATGGCACCCGGATTGCCCCCTGTTCCGCCGCTCTCCCAGGTGTGGCATGAAGCAATCGCTGAATCTGATTACTCTTCCCCGTCGTACACAGACTGCAGCACACATTCTTTGCATCTCGTTGAGCGCCCTCGCGGCGGCTCCCGGCCTCGCTGAAGCGCAGCTCGCCAACGGCATTCCGAATCTCTGTACGAACCCGACGATCGCGTCGGTCCGAAGCGGTTCGTGGTCCGATCCCGCCACCTGGTCGATCGGGCAGGTGCCGACGGTGAACGACCGCGTCGCGGTCTCGGCCGGCACGACCGTCACCTACGATCGCCAGAGCGACGCGGACCTCACGTGCGTGAATGTCCACGGCCAGCTCACCTTCCGCACGGACGTCTCCACGCGGCTCACGGTGGGCACGCTCACGATCATGCCCGGGGCGGGCTTGCAGATCGGAACGAGCGGAGCGCCCGTCGCGGCCAACGCGGTCGCCGAGATCGTGATCGCCGATCGGCCGGTCGATACCGGGACGGATCCCGAACAGTACGGCACGGGCCTGCTCGGCTTCGGCCGGATCACCATGCACGGATCGGTGAAGTCGCCGACGTTCGTGCGGCTCTCGGCTGAAGCCAACGCCGGTCAGTCGTCCTTGGCACTGGCAGCCGGCGTCGCCGGCTGGCAGGGCGGCGATCGGCTCGTCCTGCCGGGCACGAATCAGTCGTCGCAGAGTCCGGCGTCGTATGTCGGTCAGTGGGAGACGCCGACGCTCGCGGCCGCGTCGGGATCGGGCCTGGCGCTGGCGGGTGGCCTCGCGTTCCCGCACGGCGGCGGCCGCAATGTGGCCGGCGCGCTCGTCTTCCTGCCGCACGTCGGCAACATTACGCGGAACATCGTCATCCGCTCACAGAACCCGCAGGGCACGCGCGGGCACGTGCTGATGACCGATCGGGCTGAAGTGGACATCCGGTACACGGCGTTCAAGGACCTCGGGCGCACGACGATTTCGCCGCTCGATTCGACGGTCATGAGCTCCGGGCATGCCACGCACATTGGAACCAACCAGATCGGCCGCTACTCGCTGCACCTGCACCATCTGTTCGGTCCGGCGTCACCGCTGTCCAACAGCTATCAGTTCATCGTGATCGGCAATGCGATTGACGGCGGTACCAAGTGGGGAATCACGATCCACGACACCCACTACGGGCTGGTGCAGGACAACGTCGTGTACAACGCCGCCGGCGCGGGCATCATGACGGAGGACGGCTCGGAGACGGCCAACGTCATCCAGAACAACTTCGTCGTCCGGGCCTGGGGCACGGGCCTCGAACGGGCGGACGGCCGCCAGGGCATCAACGACTGGGGCTGGGAAGGATCGGGCATCTGGCTGCGCGGACCCGACAACATCATCCGGAACAACGTCGTCGCCAACGCCAACTCGTTCGCGGTCACCTATATGATGCTGGGCGTCGGCAGCGTGCGCGTGCCGAGCACGCCGGGCGCCGACCCGAACGTGTCGGGCCACACGGTCAACATGATGGCCGTGCCGCTGCGCGAGTTCAGCGCCAACGAGTTCTACGGCGTGCACCGCGGCATCACCGTCTGGAACCTCGGCGCCAACTGCTGCACCGAAGTCTACGACGTGCCGGTCAGTACGTTCCTCAACACGCGGATGTGGAACGTCGGCGTCCTGGGTTTCTATGGCTACGGCGAGAACCGCGTCACGTTCGACGGCTGGGTCCACTACAACGACCCGTCGATGCTGACGAACCCGCACGAGAACGCGGTGTCGTTCTTCTTCGGCGACTACATCGCCCGCAACATCGTCATCCGGCAGGCGGATATCCAGGGGCTCCGCATCGGCATCCAGGCGCCGATCAAGGCCGGCGACACCAGCGATATCTACGGCAACACCCCCGGCACGCTGACCGTCGAGAACAGCACGCTCAAGAACTACTGGAACGTGTACATGAACACGCCGTACGGCGTCACCGGCGGCGGCAGCGCGATTCCGCCGCGGCTGGTGGTCGCGCGCAACGTCCAGTTCAGCAACGTTCCGGGCGTCTCGGGCACGCAGGGCCAGGCGCACGTCTTCCGACACTTTACCCCGAATCAGGGCACGAATCAGAACATCATTGTCTCCGACCGCATGGTCGTCGAGAGTTTCAACGGCAATGCGAACGACAACTTCGAGGTCTTCGCCAACGAGCAGGCGCCGACATTCGTGATCCCGTCGACGCCGCTCACCACCAGTGTGGCCGGCCTGACCAACGCGCAGGCCCGGAGCGTCGCCGGCATCTCGATCTCCGGCGCGATCACCCCGTGCTCGACCACCCGCACCGGCATCGTCGGCTTCACCTGTCCGGCCGGCTCGCTGCCTGCGCTGCCGCCGGCCCCGACGTCGCCGCCGCCGAGCGCAACGCCGCCGCCTCCGCCACCCAGCGCGTCGGCCCCACCGCCCTCGAACGGCTCCCCCCCGCCGCCGCCGAACAGCTGCACGACTCCCGATCCGTTCGCGGCGATGGGCGGTGGCACGTGTGTCAACGGTGGCTGGCTTCCGCCGGGCATGTCGGCCGGGCCGATCACTCCCGCGCCGACGCCGGTGATCCCGGCGCCGATCCCGGCACCACCCGGTAACGGCACTACCGGGTGCACGACGCCAGACCCGTATGTGTCACTTGGCGGCGGAACCTGTGCGAACGGCGGCTGGTTGCCACCCACCACCCCCCCGCCGGCACCTGTGCCGCCGCCATCGGCAAGCGTCCCGGCGCCGTCGACCGCCGCCACGATCACGCTGAACCCGTCGGTCCGGTACCAGACCATGACCGGCTGGGAGGCGGGCGTTCTCAGCTCGATCGGCGACTACACGTCGATCAGCGACAGCCAGTGGGCGGCGCTCCTCGAGCTCGCGGTGAACGAGCTCGGCATCAATCGCGTGCGGCTCGAGATCAGCTCCGGCGTCGAGGGCCCGGGCAACGGGAGCGGCTACAACATCGTCAACGACAACGCCGACCCGAACGTGATCAACGCGGCCGGGTTCAACTTCACGACCGTGGACTGGCGGATCGATCACATCATCCAGCCATGGCGGCAGCGCGTGATCGCCCGCGGCGAGACGCCGTACATCAACCTCTTGTATGTCGATTTCGGCGCGTCGGCATTCGAGCACCACCAGAACCCGCAGGAGTACGCGGAGTTCATGCTCGCGACGTTCCAGCACCTGAACGCGAAGTACGGCTTCGTGCCGAACGGGATCGAGGTCATGCTCGCGCCGAACGACGTGAGCGGCTGGAGTCCCGACAAGCTCGGCGCGGTCATCGTCGCGACCGCGGCGCGGCTCCAGGCGGCGGGCTTCGCGGTGCCGGACTTCATCGGCCCCTCCACGTCGAACATGGGCGCGGCGCCGTCGTTCATCGACGGCATCCTCGCGGTGCCCGGCGCGGCGCCGTTGATCAAGGAGTTCTCGTACCACCGCTATGGCGGCACCCTCTCCGATCTCCAGCAGATCGCGTCGCGCGCCGTGCAGCAGGGCAAGCGAACGTCGATGCTCGAGTACCTGGGGTGACTTCACGACCCCCAACTCGGGCGCCAACTACGAGATGCTCCACCAGGATCTCACCGAGGGCCGGAACTCCGCCTGGCAGCAGGGTGTGTTCGCCGACGCCTACGGGTGCATCAATCAGTGGACGCGCCTCACGAACGGCGTCGCCGAGCTCTGCCCGAACGCGAAGCTGAACCGTCAGTACACGAAGTACGTGCGACCCGGCGCCGAGCGAATCGAGGCAACCGGCAACGCGAACTTCAGTCCGGTGGCCTTCGTCAACGCCGACGGGCGGTACGTCGTGGTCGTCAAGTCCGACACCGGGGGATCGTTCTCGGTGAGCGGTCTCCCGGCCGGCGTCTACGGCATCTTCTCGACCGAGCGAACCGGGACCCAGCAGACCACGAACTGGTCGAACGTGACCCTGATCGCGGGACAGACGCTCTCGACGAACATTCCCAGCGCAGGCGTGATCACGATTTACCGGAAGTAACGCCGACCTGACTCGGGAGTCACGTCCACGGCCGCGGGCCGTCTGGAGGTGACTCCCGGGCTCTTTCGAGGCTCAGAACAGCGTGTAGATGAAGGGTGCGGCCGCCGTACCGGAGAGGACCATCAGCAGCCCGAAGACTGTGAGGATGACGACTATCGGCAACAGCCACCATTTCTTGCTCTGCCGGAGGAATTGCCAGAACTCGCCCGCAAAGCCGCTTTGCCGCCTCCCCCGCGCCGCATCTTCGAAATTGGACATGCCCTCGTCTCCTCAGACGTCAGAATTGCCGGAAATACTGATCGCTCGACCCCGCGCCCGGCTTGGGCGCCCATTGCGATGACGCGTCCTGGGGCCGCAGCCGAAGCGCGTCGCGGCCGATCAGCCGGAAGACCAGCGCCACCGGCGTGAAGACCAGGTAGAACAGCGCGGCCAGGATGATGCGCGAGATCGTCCATCCGATCGGAAACACCGCCACCATCCAACCGGAATAGATCCACCGGATCGCTCCCGGGCTGATCACGCCAACCAGGCCCACGACAACGCCGGCGGCCGCGATCGCGGTCATGATCGTGCTCGATCCGCCGCGCCAGAAACCGAGCGCCGCCATCGTACCGAAGACGACGAGGCACAGCACCGCGAACTGACGGAGCACCTTTCTGGGCGGCGGAGCGATGACATCAGACCACTGCATGGATCAATCCAGCTGGAACTGCGAAAGGTGCCTGGCCCGCGCCGCCTGATCGATCCCCCGCGCGTCCTGCTTCAGCACAATCACGTCGCCCAGCACGAGCGCGTCCATTTCCGTCGCGAGAAAGCAGCGGTATGCGTCCTCGGGCGTGCACACGATCGGTTCACCCCGCACGTTGAAGCTCGTGTTGACGAGCACGGGGCAGCCGGTGCGCTGGAAAAACGTGGCGAGCAGTCCCGCGCAGCTTCGGATTTCGGTCGTGATCGACCGTCTGAATCCGCGCGCTGTAGTCCACGTGCGTGACCGCCGGAATAGTCGACCGCGGAATGTTGACGCGGTTTCTCAGGTCCGGATCGGTCCGCATCGTCACGCGCTGCTCGTTCGTGACCGGAATGCGGTGCGGCTCGAGGACGGGCGCGACGAGCAGCATGTAAGGGCTCTCCTGCCTCGGCTCGAGATCGAACCAGCGATGCGCCTCGTCCTGCAGGACGCACGGCGCGAACGGACGGAAGCTCTCGCGAAACTTGATTTTGAGGTTCATCGTCGCCTGCATCCGGGGCGACCGCGGATCGCCGAGGATGCTGCGCGCGCCGAGCGCGCGCGGGCCGAACTCCATGCGGCCCTGGAACCAGCCGACGATCCGCTCGGCTTCGAGCAGATCGGCGACACGCGTCCAGAGGTCCGCGTCATCGGCCGCGCGCCGGTAGGCGATGCCGACGCGGTCGAGATACGCGCAGATGTCCTGCGTCGAGAACTCGGGGCCGAGGAAGCTGCCGCGCTGGCGATCGGTCGCGCCCGGCGTGTCCGGGGCTTCTCGAGCAGCTGGTGCCAGACGAACATCGCCGCGCCCAGCGCGCCGCCGGCGTCGCCGGCCGCGGGCTGGATCCAGATGTCGTCGAACGGACCTTCGCGGAGCAGCCGGCCGTTCGCGACGCAGTTGAGCGCGACGCCGCCCGCCAGCACCAGCCGCGTCATGCCCGTCTCGCGGAAGAGCTCCCGGCCGATGGCGAGCACCGCGTCGTCGGTCACGGCCTGGATGCTGGCCGCCAGGTCCATGTGCCGCTGCTCGATGTCGGCCTCAGGCTTCCGCGGCGGTCCGCCGAACAGTTCGTCGAACGCCCGGTTTGTCATCGTCAGTCCCTGGCAGTAGTTGAAGTAGTCCATGTTCAGCCAGAAGCTGCCGTCGTTCCGCAAGCGGAAGAGATGGCGCGTGATCAGTTCCTTGTAGAGCGGGCGTCCGTACGGCGCGAGGCCCATCAGCTTGTATTCGCCGCTGTTCACCTTGAAGCCGCAGTAGTACGTGAACGCGGAATAGAGCAGGCCGAGCGAGTGCGGGAACTGAATGTGCCGGTTGAGCTGGATCCGGTTGCCGCGGCCGGCGCCGAGCGCGGTCGTGCTCCACTCGCCGACGCCGTCGAGCGTCAGAATCGCGGCTTCCTCGAACGGGCTCGGGAAAAACGCGCTGGCCGCATGGCTCTCGTGGTGATCGGTGAAGACCAGCGGCGCGCGCAGGCCCGGGCCGATGCCCCTGCGGATGAGCGCGGGCAGCCGCGTCTTCTCCTTGAGCCAGACCGGGATCGCCATCTTGAAGCTCTTGAACCCGGACGGCGCGAAGGCCACGTAGGTCTCGAGCAGGCGCTCGAACTTGCGGATCGGCTTCTCGTAGAACACGACGTAGTCGAGATCCGCGGCCGTCTGACCGGCGCGCTCCAGACAGAAGCGGACCGCGTTGGAGGGAAAATCCGGGTCGTGCTTCTTGCGGGTGAACCGCTCCTCCTGCGCCGCGGCAACGATCTCGCCGTCGACGACGAGACACGCCGCGCTGTCGTGGTAGAAGGCCGAGATGCCGAGGATCGAGGTCATCGCTTTGGGGAGGCCCGGTTCTCACTCAGCGCGGCGGTCACGGGATTGACCTCACGACGTACGGCCCAACGAGGTTCGCCGCCCACAACGGCATCCGCTTCCACGTGTCCACGACCAGCCGCAGCTTGGGGTTCTTCGGACTCTGGTCGGGAATCGTGTCGCCTTGAAGAAGGCAATACTCCCAGTGCAGCGGCACCGGCGTCGGCGCCCCACTGCGCCTTGAACTTGTAGGTCCCTTCGTTGGGCGTCGACCGGCCGAAGTCGAGCGTCGTGCAGCCGTCGGCGATCGCCGTCTCGATCACGCTCCAGTACAAGAGATGATTCGGACAGAGGGCGTTGAAGTCGTGGATCGACGACGCCCAGGGGACTTCGACCATCGGACCGGTCCGGAACGTCAGGCCCGCTGCGATCGGCGCGCCGCCACGGGAGGCGTGCCGCACGACGACCATGCGCGCACGTTCCGGAAACGCCCGCAGCACTTCTTCGAACAGGCGGCGGCGTGTACACCGGCGTGCCGAGATCGCGCATGTTGCGCGCGAAGACGGTGTAGAAGTCGGTCAGCGAGCTCGGCGCCGCCGCGCGCGACCGTGAGATCCGATTTCATCGCCTTGCGAATCTGGTTCCGAACCTTTCGATCGAGCCGGTCCCACATGCCGACGGCAAGCTCCAGCCGCATCGTGACCTTGTGCTGCTTGCACGGCAGCGCCTCGAAGCGCCGGCCGATGTGGCGCAGTTCGACGTGACGGCAGCCGCGCGTTCGGGCGAGATCCCGGGCGCGATGCGACGAGCGCGTCAGCGACCGTCGACGAATCGGCGAGCACGCCGCCGTAGTTCACGAACGGCAGCGACGTCATCGTGCGGCCAAAAAGCAGGCTGCGGATCTCGACGAGCGGCAGCACGCCCGTGATGTCGCCGTGCCCGCCGCGCCGGGCGATCAGGTAGAAGCACGCGTGGCCGAACGTCCGTTCGATGACGTCGCGCCACGCCCAGTCGTGATATCCGGTGGCCGACGCCCGGCTCGAGACGTACGCCGACCAAGCGGCGCGGTCGGCGTCGCCCGCGACGGTTACCGTGGAAGCCGCTTCGGCAGGCATCGTCACGTCGCGCACGGCGACCGCGTCAGCCAACATCGCTTCTCAGGAGCCAGTGGTCCTTCATCAGGACGAACCGGCCGATGACGAGGACGTCGATCGCCGAGGAATAGACCGTCCGGACGGCGTCGCGCGGACGTGCAGGCGAGCGGCTCGCCCGGACCGCAGAGATTGGTCTCGATCAGCGCCGGCACCTGCGTGCGGCGGTAGTGACACTCGAGCAGCTCGCACAGCTCATGCGCCTGCACCGGGCTCACGGCGTGGACCCTGACGAAGTGGCGCCAGTCGAGCGCGGCGACCAATCGGTCGCGCCACTCCGACGCCACCGCCGCGTCCATCACGGCGGGCCGGCCCGAGACCGGACGCATCAGGCAGTCGGCGGCGATCGATGGCGCGAAGACGACGGGCAGCGGCTCGTCGAGCGGGACCTGTCTGAGATACTCGTTCATGTTGTGGCCGGGCGTACCGGCTCGACGGATCGCAGAGGATGCTGCGCGTGCCCATCGCGCGCGGACCGAATCCCATCGCGCCCTGAAACCAGGCGACCACCTTGCCCTGCGACAGCAGCTTCGACGTCCGCAGGAACAGCCGCTGCCAGTCGGGTTCGTAGACGTAGTCGAGCCGGCAGTTGTCGAGCGTGCGCTTGATGTCGGGGTCCGAGAACGACGGTCCGAGCGCGAGCCCGGCCAGCGGTTCGCCGAAGCCGGCGGGCGTCGAGAGCGCGGCGCCGAGCGCGCGGCCTGCCGGCTCCGGAACGGCGGCAAGCGCCAGCCGGTCGCCGAGCAGGCGGCCGAGCTCGTTGCTCAGCCGCCGGTTCGCGAACATCGCGCCGCCGAAAACAACCGCGTCCAGGTCGCCGCGGACGCACACGCCGTTCGGCGGCATCACGCACCACCTGCGCGATTTGGCAGGTAAAGCTCGCCGCGAGCGCGCGCCGCTTCTGCTGCAGGCGGACGTTCAACGATGCCGGCGTCGGCAAGTGACGCGGCGTGCTCGCCGGCGATCGCGTCGACCCGCTCGGTGAGATCGTCCGTATCGACGGAAACACCTTCCCGGTCGCGCCAGGCGATCGCGGCCCCAAGCTCGGACTGGAACTCCGGTTCGGCGCCGATGCTGAGCCGATCGAGGGCGCCGTACGGATCGGCGCCGCCGACACCCAGCGTGCCGGCCAGAACTTGCGCGGCCCGCGCCAGACGATCGCCGCCGGGCACCACGGTCTCCGAGGTGACCCGGTTCTGGTCCGTCACGAACGCGGCCATCACCGCCGGCTGCGTGCTGCACACGAGGACCGCGCGCGGGCCGTCGGCCGACGCCGCGGCCTGCACGGCATCGGCGCGCACCGCGTCGATGCGCTGCACGTCGAGCGTCTTGTAGTCATCGTGGAGGCTCGACGCGTCGTGGCTGCCAGGTCCCTCGTGCTCGACGACCGTGAGCTGATCGACGTCGCCCATCTCGAAACCGGCGGCGTGCAGACACGCGTCCACCGCCTGCGATGGAAAACCGCCCGTCTGCAGGTACCCGATGCCCGGCACCTTCGTGAAGCAGTCCTCGGACGCCGCCGCGATCACCCGGCCGTCAACGGCCAGCGCCGCCGCCGCGTCGCGATATCGCCCGGAGATGCCGAGGACCTTCATCGACGCTGGTTTACTGCCGCGCCGAAGGGTGCTCGACGAGGAAATCGCCGATGGCGAGGTAGTCGAGATTCCCCTGCAGGAACGCGCGGATCGCGTCGTCCGGCGTGCAGACGATCGGCTCCTCGTGCATGTTGAAGCTGGTGTTGATGACCGACGGGATGCCCGGTGAGCTTGTGGTACTCCGTCAGGATCCGGTGGAAGCCCGGGCTCGACTCCGCGCGACACGAGCTGCGGCCGCGCCGTGCCGTCGACGTGGACCGCGGCCGGACAGTCGCGCTTCATCGCGTCCGTGCAGTCGAACGTGAGCGTCATGAACTCGCGCGGCGTACTCGGCGCCGTCGATGTTCTGGTAGCAGGCGTCGCGATGCTCGTACAGCGTCGCCGGCGCGAACGGCATGAACTCCGTGCGGCCCAGCCGCTGGTTCAGCCACTGGTTCACGGCCGGCTCCTTCGCGTGGTAGAGGATCGACCGGTGGCCGAGCGCGCGCGGGCCGTACTCCATGCGCCCGTCGAAGCGCGCCACGACCTTGCCGGCCGCCAGCAGCATCGCGACCTTGGGCTCGATCGGCCGGTACTCGCGTGAACGGCAGCTGCGCGCGCGTCGAGCGCGTCGGCGATCTCGCCGCTCGAGAACGCCGGGCCCGAGATAGACGTCGATCGAGCCGCCGGCGCAGGTCTGCGCCTGCCCGGCGAACTCGAGCAGCGCGGCGCCGGTGCCGCAGCCGCCGTCGCCCATGTTCGGATGGATGAAGATGCCGCTCGACGCCGTCGATCTCCCGGAGCCGCTGGTTCAGCTTGACGTTGGCGACGACGCCGCCGGACAGCACGAGGTTGCGGAGCCCGGTCTTCCGCACGTACTGCGAGACGTACGCGGTGGCGACTTCCTCGAGCACGCGCTGGTAGGCCGCCGCGACGTCGATCTTCGGGAACTGCGTCGCCAGCAGTCCGCGCGAAGTAGATGTTGTTCGTCTCGACGATGCGGAAGCCGCCGTTGTTCTGCACGAACCGGCGCCGCAGCACGTCGCCGAGCACCGCGGGGTCGCCGTAGGCCGCGAGGCCGACGATCTTGCCCTCGTGGCGGCTCGGCTGTGAACCCGAGCGCCGACGTCACCGATTCGTAGAACGTGCCGAGCGAGTGCGGGTACTCCTGACCGTGAATCCGCTCGATGCGGCCGCCGCGGCCGATGCTCACGCTGCCGGACAGGCCCGACCCGTAGCCGTCGAGCGTGACGATCAGCGCCTCGTCGAAGCCGCTGGTGAAATACGCGTTGGCGGCGTGGCTGACGTGGTGCTCGACGCGCTTGAGCTTGCCGGCCAGCCCGAGCTCCGTCGAGCGCCGGCTTCGAGCTCCTGCTGCCACCGCATGTGGAACGCCGAGGCATCGCGGCCCCACCGCTCGGAGCCGCGCTTGGCGACGTTGCGCGACACGACGCCCTCGCTCGCGAGGACGCGGTACGCGAGGCTCTTGAGCAGGCCCTTCTCCATCCGCTCGTTCGGATCGGCGCAGGCCCGGGACCGGCGGCCGGCCCGCGGGAACGCGCGCCCGCGCGCTCGCGCAGCTCGTCGGCCGTCGCGCCCGCCTCCGTCTCGTCGAGAAAGTCGCGCTCCTTCGCCAGGTTCCGCTCGAACAGCCGCGTCTCCTCGTCGAAGGTCAGGAACGGATAGACCACGCGGTCGATCTCGCCGATCTGCGTGCCCGTCGTCTCGAGCGCGCTGTCGAGCGCGTGCCACGGGAACCCGTCCTGCAGCTTGACGCGCGTGAACCGCTCTTCCGCGGCGGCGTACGTGATCGCGCCGTCCTCGACGAGGGTGACGGTCGAGTCCTTGTCCAGGGGGGAGAGCCCAAGCACTTTCATGACAGCGATTCCTCGTGCGATCTGATCGAACAGGCCGGCCGGTGTGCCGGCCACGCCGCCGAGCTTGCCGAAAAAGTAGTCGCAGTACCGATCGATCGTCCCGAGCAGCGCGTCGCGCTCGGCGGCCGACGTCGCGTACGGCGTGCAGCCAGGCTTGAGACTCGGGCTGTGCAGCGTCAGTGAAAACGTGCGGACGCCGTCCTGATGGAGCGCCTCGGTCAGCGCACTGCATCTCGGCGCACGTGTTGCCCTCGGGCGAGAGCATCACCTTGTTCAGCGCGCCGCTCCGCGCCAGGACGCCGACCGCGCGCAGCGGCTCGAGCCAGCGGGTCGACGCGGCTCGGTGCAGGGCAGGGCCCATGCGCCGGGCCGCGCCCGACGAAGCCCATCGTGCACGGCAGCTCCAGCAGCCGGCGCCGCTTGCCGAAGAACGAAGGCTCGGCCGAGAAGCCTTCGAACGACGGGCCGCCGTCGGCGCGGAAATCCATGTGCGGATTCACGCTCGCGTCCACGTCGAACCCGATCGACTCGAGAATCTCCGCCGTCGTCTGGCCGAACCCGTACCGGCCGGCCTTGTAGACGCGCGGGACGACGCCGAGATGCTCGACGATCGCTCCGCGCAGCTGCGCGATCTTGTCGTGCTCGAGGTCGTAGCCCAGGTTGCAGGCATAGCTCGTCGAGCGGGTCAGTTCCTCGACGTAAGGAGGGTTCACCCAGGGGTGCATGTGCGCGCCGATGTGACACTCGCCGCGGACCGCAAATTCACCGAGGCGCGCGACCGACGACGGCGTCGTCGCCACCGGATAATCGATGACGTAGGTCGGCGCCACGCCGTACGGCGTGAGAACGTGCTGCAGCCGGCCGACTTCCTGAATGGCCGTGACGCCGACGGCGCCCCGCGAAAACGGCGCGGACCAGTCGAACTCTTCTTCGGTGTCGACGATCACGAACAGCTGCGGACGAGTGTTCGCCGGCAGCGTCGCGGGCGTGAAGAAGTCCGGCGACACGGGTGCGGGCGCGAGCTCGGTGTACGGCGTCATCGCGGCCTCAGCGTCCCGCCAGGCGCAGCGCCGTCGGAGCGCCCGCCGCTTCCGGATGAACGGTCGCCAGCACGCGCCGCACGGTCGAGAACCGGAAATCGCGCAGCAGCCGGCGCAGCCGCGCCTCGGTCTTGTCCAGGTTGCGGTAATGACGGAACCGGCTGACGAACCCGGCGTTGAACCGTGGCTGCGCCGGATCGATCTCCCACGGGTGCAGATAGAAGATGGCCGGACGCCCCTCACGCCTGTTGATCCGGCCGATGCCCCACCGCGTCCACGCATACGGAAAGATGCGGAAATAGCCGCCGCCGGCGACGGGAAGGTTCATCCCGGCCCAGCGAACGGTAGAGGCAGGCGCCTCGACCAGCGAGCCGCCGTCTCGTGTGAGGACGTGCGGGTGGCGAGGCGACGACGGCATGCCGTACCGGTCGTGCCGGATCGGAAAGATGCTGGCGTCGTAGCGGTACCCTTCTTCGATCAGCACGTCGAGCGCCCAGAGCGTCTGCTCGGTGACCGAGTAGCTGGGCGCGCGGATAGCCATCCACGTGGACGCCCGTGGCCGATTCGAGCAGATGCTTTCGCGCGCCGGACGTCGTCCCGGAACGCCTCGCGCGTCTGGTTGTAGATCAGCCGATGCGCGTAGCCGTGCGACGCGACCTCGTGACCCTGTTTCGCAATGGCCGCGACGAGAGACGGAAACCGTTCCGCGACCCAGCCGAGGACGAAGAACGTGGCCGTGACACCACCGGCCTCGAACAGGCCGAGCAGCCGCTCGGTGTTGCGGGTCACACGGCTCTCGAGATTTTCCCAGCGATCGCGGGGGACCACGCCGTCGAACGCGTTGACGTGGAAGTAGTCCTCGACGTCGACGCTCATCGCGTTCACGACATCGCCCGCCGAGGCCTGGACGGCCGCCGCCACGGTCAGGCGCCCTTTCGCCGGATGACCGTCTTGATCGTGTCGAAGATGATGAAGACGTCGAGCGCGATCGACGAGTTCTTGATGTAGTAGAGGTCGTACTGCAGCTTCTGCAGCGCGTCCTCGGTGCTCGCGCCGTAGGTATAGCGCACTTGTGCCCAGCCGGTGATTCCGGGCCGGACGACGTGCCGCTGGCCGTAGTACGGAATGAGCCGGGTGAGGTCCTCGACGAACTCGGGACGCTCCGGGCGAGGTCCGACGAGGCTCATCTCGCCTTTCAGGACGTTCCAGAACTGGGGCAGCTCGTCCAGGCGAGCCCGCCTGAGCCACTGGCCGATCGAGGTGACGCGGGTGTCGCCTTCCTTCGACGCCCAGACGGGGCCGGTCGTCGCCTCCGCGTCGGCCCGCATCGTCCGGAACTTGTGCACGTCGAAGATGTGGCCGAGGTGGCCGACGCGCCGCTGGTGATAGATCACGGGACCGTCCGACGTCAGCCTGACGGCGAGCGCGATCACGGCCATGACGGGCAGGCCAAGAGCCAGCGCGAGGACCGAGACCACGATGTCCACGGCACGCTTGCTCGCGGCGTGGATGCGGCTCTTGCGGAAGCCCGACGAGAAAATCAGCCAGCTGGGCCGGAGATTCTCGACGGCGATCTTGCCCATGAACTCCTCGTAGACCGACGCGAGATGGTCGAACGTCACGCCGTCGAGCTTCATCTCGAGGAGCTTCTCCATCGGCAGCTTGCCTCGCGCGTCCGACAGGCTCACCACCACGCGGTCGACCGATTTGTCGCGGACGATCGACGGAATGTCGTCAATGAGGCCGATCACGCCGGGGTTCACGACGGGTGTCCCCACGAGCCGCGGATCGGCGTCCACGAAGCCGACGATCTCCACGCCGAGCTCGTGCCGGTGCTCGTGCAGCTCACGCGCGAGGCTGACCGCGGCCGGGCTGGTGCCCACGAGGAGCAGCCGTTCGCGCGGGCCCAGGTACCCGCTCATCCACACGAAGGCGAGCCGCCAGGTGATGACGAACGTGATCACCAGGAACGCCGCGATCACGAAGACGCCGCGGCCGATGATCAGCGCTGGAAACCAGAAGTAGATGACCGCGAGGATGAACGACGCGGCGCCCAGGGCCTGCACGATGCGGACGAAGAGCTCCGGCCGGTCGGCCGCGATGCGCAGGTCATAGAGATCGGCGTAATAGAGGCACGCCTGCGCGACGCCGGCGGCGAGGAGCGTCTTGGCCGCGCCGTTTTCCTGAACGAGGATCACCCACGCCCAGTCGCCGAGCCGGATGTATGCCGCGGCGGCGACCGCCGCCACGATCAGCACGGTCTCAAACACGACGAGCGTGAGCGAGCGAATCGTGAGCCGGTGCATGGCGCCTGTTACCGATTGTCGAGCGTCTGCGTCCGGGCGCCGTGATAGTAGGAGTAATAGTTGTGCGACGACCCGTTCGCCGCCGCCACGGAATTGAGCACGACGCCGAGCAGCCGGTCGCGATCGAGCGCGTCGATCGCGCGCATCACCTGGTGATACGGCGTCGAGTTGGCCCGGACGACGAGCACGGCGCCGTCGACCATCGTCGCGAGCAGGTTCGCGTCGGGCAACAACCCGACCGGCGGCGTGTCGATGATCACCCAGTCGAACGCTTCGCGCGCTTCCTGAATCACGCGGCGCATGCGGTTGGACGTCAGGCCGGCCATCGGGTCCGAACTGGGCCTGCCTGCCGGCAGGATCGTCAACCGCTGCGACACGCGGTACAGCGGAAGCTTCTGTTCCACGACCGACATGAGCCCTTCGCTCAGTCCCGACGGCGCGTCGATGTTGAACACGATGTGCAGCGCCGGCCGGCGGAAATCGCCATCAATGAGCAGGACGGTGCGCTGATAGGACTCGCTCAACGTCAGCGCGAGGTTCGACGCCGTCAGGGTCTTGCCCTCCCCGACGACCGCGCTCGCGACGAGCACCACTTTGACGCCCGCGTCCTCCTGGGCGTGGTGCAGCGTCGCCGCGAGCCGCCGGTACTGTTCGCGCGACACCGGCATGATGTTCTGATCCACGACGACTTTCTGGGCGAGCGTCGCGTCCAGGCGTTCGAACAGCTCGGTCTGCCGCCCGATGGCCCGCGGCTCGTCCAGCGGGACCGGCGGCGGCTCCTGGCGCGCGGATCCGTTGCCGGATGCTGCGACGGAGATCTGCGGAGTCGCGGCCGGCGCCGCGGACGGCGGTTCGACGGCCGGCGCGGCCACCACGACCGGCGGCGGCGCGGATGGCACCACCACGGCTCCGCCGGCCGGCTCGGCGGCGACGCCAGCCAGAGCGTCCGCTCTCTCCGGCCCCGAGTCGGCGAACTCGATGGGGAACAGGTCGTCCGTCGCGTCATTCATCGCCCCCGCCGGCGTGGCAGGGGTGTCATTGGCATCGCGCGGTTCCTGGCCCGCCGCATCAGCGGCACGACGCAACGCCTCGGTCAACCGGCCCATCAGGATCGCTCCTCAGCCCCGAAAAAAAGAGAGCAACTTTCTGCGCTTCGCCGTGCCGGGAGCGAAAAAGCCATGGGTGGCTGGCTTGTTGCCCGCCGCTGGCGCCGTCGGTCGCGGCGCGTAGCGAAGACGATCTGCGAGGTCCAACAGCGCGGACTGACCCGTGCCGTCACCTCCATTCGTGGCGGCCGCCGCCGGCCTGGCGCCGTCGATTTCGGCGGGCACCGTCTGGGCCATCGCGCGCCCGAGCGTGCCCTTCAGGTCGAAGTCCCTGCAGATTTCACGCACGAGCTCGCTGCCCACCGGTCGTTGCCCGGCGGCCAGCCCGCCCACGAGCGCGTTGTCGGCGATCACGCTGATGGTGCGCGGAATACCCAGCGACCGTTCGTGAATGAGTGCGACCGCTTCGCGCGTGAACACCCTGGCGCCCGTGCCGCCCGCGGCCCGGATGCGGCCGGCGAGGTATCCGGCAGTTTCCTGCGCCGAAAGCGGCTGCAACTCGCAGCGCAGCGCGATGCGCTGCTTCAGCTGCCGCAGCGACTGATCGTTCAGCCGCTCGGCCAGCTCCGGCTGACCGGCGATGATGAGTGAGAGCAGCTTCTCGTCGTTCGTCTCGATATTGGCCAGCAGCCGGATTTCCTCGAGCAGCTCGGCCGGCAGGCTCTGAGCTTCGTCCACGACCAGCACGCTGGTCTCGCCGCTCGCGCGCCGCGCGCGCAGGAGCGCCTCCAGCTCGATGAGCATGGCCGCCTTGGACTGCGACGCTTCATCCGACAACCCGAACCGGGCGGCGAGCATCTCGACGAACTCGGTCCGCGACAGGGTCGGGTTGTGCAGGTGTACGCAGTGCACGCGGGCGGGCATCTTGTCGACGGCTGCGCGGATCATCGTGGTCTTGCCCGATCCCGCTTCGCCGACGAGCAGCGTGACGCCTTTCCGGCTGCCGATGCCGTATTCGAGATTGGCCAACGCCTCTTTGTGCGATTCCGTGAGGACGAGGAACCGCGGATTCGGCGTGAGGTCGAAGGGCCGTTCCCGCAAACCGTAGAATTGTTCGTACATCGGTTAACGCACCAGGGTGTAGACCAGCACGGCCAGACATCCGATCACCGTGCTGCCCAGTCCCACGTTCATGACCAGTCTGCGTCTCTTCTCGCGGGCGCGATCGTCGTCCGATTGCATGAGCGGCACGACCGCAAGCACCGGCAGGGTTAGCACGCTCGAGACCTCGTCGTCGGTCCGGAAGCTGGAGTCCCGCCATTCGAGCAGCGTGACGAGCAGGATGCCGAGGCCAAAGCCGACGACCGCGCCGCCGAGGTTGATCAGCTGGCGGTTCGGCTTGAACGGCTTCTCAGGCAGGCGCGCCGGATCGAGCAGCTTGAACTGTTCGCCGATCTGGCGCTGCTCGACTTCGGCGGCCAGTTTCGATTCCTCCATCTTGGAGAGCAAGCTCGAGTAGAGCCCCTGAACCGTCCCGTAGTCGCGCGTCAATTCGACGAGCTCCGAGGCGCGAGCCGGCGCCATGTCCACGCGGTACTGGTACGTCCCGGCGAGCTGCCGCAGCCGCCTCTCCTCGGTCTGCAGATCGGCAATCTGCTTCGTGTAGGCCTGTATCTGAAGCTGTTTGCCTTCGATCTGCTTCTGCTGCACGAACTGGCCGGGGGTGATCGGGATCGGCTTCGTCGGGGTTACCGTCTGCTGCAGGGCCTCGGCTTCGACCAGTTTCTCGAGTTCCGCGATGTCACGCCGAATCGTACGAACCTCGGGATGCTCGTCGGTGTACTTTTTGGCATGGGCGTTGGCGAGGTCCGCGCGTTTCGCCGCGAGCCTCTGAGTCGCCGTGCCCAGGGCCGCTCCGCCGGTTGTCGGCGGGGGCGGCGGCGGGAACAGCTCCATCATCATCTGGGTGTCGGAAAGGTCCCGCTCCAGGTTCTGCCGGCGATCCTGCGCCGTTTCAATCTGGGTCAGCACGGAGCGAATCTGCACCTGGAGGTTCAAAACCGCCTGCATGTTCGCCGGCTGCTGCGTCGGCAGCTCGCCGGAGTGCAGCTGGTTGTACCCCTCCAGTTTCTTTTCCTGCTCGAGCAGCCGCCGGCGCGCGTCCAGGGCCGCCTGCTCGAGGAACTGGTTGGTGCTCTCGGCGATCGCCGAGCGGTCTTTGAAACTCTGGCCGATGAAGGTGCTCGTCAGACGCTCGACGACCTTCATGACCGTGCTCGGGTCGTAGCCGACGTACCAGATGCGGAACGCCTCGCCCTTGTAGACTTCCGTTTTGAGTTCGCCGCGCATCTTGCCGACGATGTCCTCCATCGGCGTGCCGGCCCTGCGCAGGTCGGGATAGAGGTTGAACTCCTTGATCGTGGCCTCGAGCAGCGTGCGGCTGTAGAGCTGCTGCTTGATCGTCTGCATCCGATCTTCGATGCGCATCGTGATGGTGGACTTGACGTAGTCCTCCGGAATGCGCTGCGGGACGGTGAGGATCGTCGTCTCGGCCATGTACATGTCCGGCAGCATCTTGGAGACGACGGCGGTCCCCGCTGCGACGAGCGCGAACGGAACGATGACGAACCAGATCCGCTTCTTGGCGATCCGCAACACCTCGTCAGGCGTGTATATCTTGCCGGGCAGCATCAGGGTCTCCTCGAGCGGGAAAAGAGGGGAAGCCAGCTTGAAAGATAGGCGTTCACGGCGTGTCGATTCGTCTGAAACGTCATGTCCAGGGGGACGTCCACGGCGCTCCCGAAGTGATAGCGCGTGTACAAATACCGCACGCCGGCGTTCAGGTGCCGGTTGATGGCCATGCCCAGCCCGGACGATACCGACAGCGCCCGGTAATCGTTGTTTCGCGTCCCGAATCCGACCCTTCCGAAGGCATACCCGTTCTCGGCGTCGAACCGCAGCCGGCGGCTGATCAATCCGCCGAACTGCACCGAAGCGGTGTCGGTGGAAACCGGCTGAAGGAACGCCTGGACGAACTGGACATCGCGCGCATACCACGCGGAGAGACTCCAGGTGCGCGCGAGTTCGTACCCGACACGCACATTCCCGACCAGCCCGAAGTGGGTGCTATTGCCGTCGGTCACCGTCGAGGTCCCCGTGGCAAACGTCATGGTCGTCTTGCGCGTGAGCGAGAGCGCCCGGCCGAAGTAAAGACCGAAATCGACGTTGTGGTTCGTGTATCGCGACACCGCCGCGGGCGACACCGTCGCGGCACCCTCGAACCGCGAAGCCGTGAACTGGTAGGACGTGTGGAACCCGAGCCCGCGTGTCAGTCCGAACGAGACCCGCGCCGAGGCGCCGTGACTGGCGCTGTCACGATCGCCATCCGGCGACACCAGGCGCCACATGCCGTAGCCGAACGAGGCGCCAATCCGGCGATTGATGGCGTAGCCCAAGCGAACATCGGCGTTCTCGTTGCGGTAGGTCTCCGCGTGGGAGCCGATCGTCGCGTCGAACGGATTGCCGGGGCCAAGGTTGGGATCGACGACGCCCGGCAGAGGCGACAGATGGTACATGGGCTGGTACGAGACCGCAAACCCACCTGACAAGGCCGTACGGGTCGACATGAGCCACGACGCACCAGCGTCGGCGTAGTAGCGGCGGGCGCCCGGTTCGTTGATCCCCGGGTAGTACGAGGTACGCGCCGCCGGCACCCGCCGAAAACGACAGCGACTCCCTGTTGAGCCTGTACGAAAGGCTCGCGGAGCCCGATACGAATCCGCTCTCGTCGCGGCTCACCGGACTCACCGGGGTCACCGGAGTCGTTGGGGGCGTTGGGACCGTTGGGACCGTTGGATTCGTGTTCGGACGGTTGTCCACAAACACGCTCGAGTCGAAGCCGCCGCCCATGTTCAGTCCCAGCGTCAGCAATTGCTCGGTCTCGCTGTAGCCGCCGCCGAAAACGCCCCGATACGGCCGCTGAGTGAAGACGCGGATCGGCTCGCTCGGGTCCGGTTGTTGCGGCGACGGCTGCTGCCGGGCGTACGCCGGCCCGGCAGTCAACACCGCAGCGGCGGCGACGAGAGAGAAGATGAGGGCGCGCACGAAATCCACTACCGGACGATCACCTGATCGCCCGGCCTGAGCTGAGGAATATGGGTCAGGCCTTTCCCTTCGAAGACTTTCTTGTAATTGAAGACGATGGTCTCGATCTTCCCGTCCGGGTGCCGCCGGATCAGACGGATATTCGACTTGTCCGCGTACTCCTGCAGCCCGCCGGCCCTCGTGATGAGCTGGAGGATGTCCATCGGTTCGTTGATCGCATACTCGCCCGACTTGAAGACCATGCCGCTGATGCCGACCTTGCGGCTGTTGATCTCTTTCGGATTGACCAGAATCATGGGCTCCTGGAAGAACTTCGAGTACGCCTGCGTCAACTCGGCCTTGAGCTGCAGCGGCGTGAGGCCGGTCGCCTGCACCTCATCGATCAGGAGCCGTGAGATCTTGCCGTCTGGCCTGACCGTGACGTCACCGGAGTGCAGATTCGGGTCTTGCCCGAACACGATGATCGTCAGAACGTCACCAGGCCCGATGACATAGTCGGCCGGCACCGCGAGCGGCCTGGCCGACCCGTTCTGCCCTGGCGCGGGCGCGGCCGGTGGCTGCGCGATCGGCGGCTGCTGCGCCGCCGCGCGGCTCGCACACAGCACGGAGCCGAGCAGCGCGGCGCCGGTGAAAACACGAAGGGTGTACAGATGGCGATACATGTTTCGTAAGCCCCGCGTTTAGCGATAGTCCTTGAACGGAAGCTGGCATTCATGCTTCCTCAGGAAGTTCAGAAACCGCTTGTAATCGGTCATCTCCATGTTGAAGAGGCGCAGGACGATCTTGTAGTTGCCGCGCGCTTCCTCCAGGCCCTTGTGCACGAGATCGCGCACGTTGGCCTTCGTGATCTCGCGGTTCATGTAAAGCGGATACACCGCCGTCCAGAACGACTCGCGCTCGTCGATGAGCTTCTTGAACAAATCGTCGGCGACCGTCCGCCGGCGCTCGCGCGCCGGACGCGCGTTGAGGCCGGTGGACGTCCGAATCTCCGGCGACAGATCCTCGACCTGCACCACTTCGCGGCGTCCGGTGACGACGAGCCGCTCGATGACGTTCTCGACCTGACGCACGTTGCCCGGCCAGGTGTAGTTGCAGAGCACGGCGACCGCTTCGGGCGCGATGGCCCGCACCGGGCTGTGCGCGTTCCCGTTGCCGGTATTGCCGTTGGGCGACGTGAACTTCTTCAGGAAGTGATCGATCAGCAGCGAGATGTCTTCGCGCCGTTCCCGGAGCGGCGGCACCACGAGGTGAATGACGTTGATCCGGTAGAACAGGTCTTCGCGGAACAGCCCCTGCGAAATGAGGTCCTTCAGGTTCTTGTTCGTCGCGGCCATGACGCGCACGTCGGTGGCCTTGGCCATCCGCTCGGCGCCGACCTTCTGGATTTCCCCCGTCTCGAGGAACCGGAGCAGAAGTCCCTGCATCCGCAGGGTCATCTCGCCGATCTCGTCGAGGAAGATCGTGCCGTGATCGGCCATCTCGAGCTTGCCGGGCTTGTCGCGATACGCGCCCGTGAAGCTGCCTTTCACATGTCCGAAGAGCTCCGATTCGAGCAGGGTCTCCGGAATCCCGGCGCAATTGACCGGCACGAACGTCTGTGCGCGGCCGCTGGCGTCGTTGATGGCCCGAGCGACGACCTCCTTACCGGAACCGCTTTCTCCGGTAATGAGAACTTTGGCATCTGACCGAGCCACGCGTTCGACCTCCGCTTTCAGGTCGGTAATCACCTGGCTGGTGCCAATCAACTGAACGTGTCCGTTGTTCCTCATGCTCATGTGCAGCCTGCCCTCGGGCGGCGAAGGCACTCAAGCCTTGCAAACGGTCCACCGGACGCCAGCTGGTCCTCCGGTATCCCGCTATTTCGTTGATACCGTTCCGGTTGTACGATGCGAACCCGCCGGCTCGGCAGAAACTAGTCACCCAGAAAGTGCGTGTGCGGGTGATTAACGGCGAAGAAAGTCTCAGTCCTGAGAGACTTTTTGGCCTCGGCAGGAAGTCGAAAGGTTACCCGAACGACCATGATTACGGGATTGAAACTTTCGTAAGTCTCTGAATCAACGTGTGTTGCCCGAACATTACAAGACTGGTCGTTGACGGGCATCAATCGTACCTGTAGTATCGCGTGCCTCAGAAAAAAGTCGCCCTCGGGCTCGACTGCATACCACCAACGGAGGAACGCTTAACTTGTCCGCCCCCGCAAGGCACCCGGAAGTGCGTCTGATCGGCCGGAGTGATGTGATCCGCACGCTCGAGGCTGATCTGGAGTGCGCTGCCCGCTCGGATGCCAAAGTCCTCGTCACGGGTGAGACGGGAGTCGGCAAGGAAGTCGTCGCGCGCCTGATTCATCAGCGGAGCGCGCGCGCCTCCGCGCCGCTCGTCACGCTCAACTGCGCGGGACTGCCGGACTCGCTCCTCGAATCCGAGCTCTTCGGGCACGTGCGCGGCAGCTTCACGGGCGCGTACCGCGACAAGCCGGGCCTGCTCGAATCGGCGCCGAACGGCACGGTCTTCCTTGACGAAGTCGGCGAGATGAGCACGCGCATGCAGGTCGTGCTGCTGCGGTTCCTCGAATCCGGCGAGATTCAGCGCATCGGCGCGGACCGCTCGCACACGCGCGTGAACGTCCGCCTGATCACCGCGACGAATTCCGACCTGCAGGCGGCGATCGCCTCGGGCGCGTTCCGCGAAGATCTCTATTTTCGACTGAACGTCATCCGGCTGATCATTCCGCCGCTGCGCGAGCGCACGGAGGATATTCCGCTGCTCATCAATTACTACCAGAATTACTACAGCCGACAGCACAAGGTGAATGCTTCCGAGATCTCCTCGGACGCGATGGACGCGCTGATGGCGTATCGCTGGCCCGGCAACATCCGCGAGCTCAAGAACGTCGTGGAGCGCGTGGTGCTGAAGACCGCCGGGCAGGCCATCCGGCACAGCGACTTGCCGTCGGATGTGGTCCGATCGGTGGCGGTCCAGGCCGCGCACGCCGTCAACGGCCACGGCGACGCGGCGCAGCGAAACACCCGCGCCGAAGAGCTGGCGACGCTGATGCTCGAGAACGGCGAGTCCTTCTGGTCGGCCGTGTTTCCGATTTTCATGTCGCGCGATTTGACGCGCACGGACCTCCGCCGCATCATCCAGATGGGTCTCGAAAGCACGAACGGCAATTACCGGTTGCTCGTCCAGCAGTTCAACATGCCGTCCGAGGACTACAAGCGGTTCCTGAGCTTCCTCCGCAAGCACGACTGCCATCTGCCGTTCCAGCGGTTCCGCGCGGCGCCGGCGCGCCTGCACGCACCGGTCAGGCCGCTCGCGAAGGCCACGTAATCTCGCGGCGGCCGTTCACGGGTTTACCCCATTCATCCCTTGCGGTACACGGTGGTCGTATCGTCGTAACGTCCCGCTGATACATTCTTCACTGTTCACCGAGGCACGAGTGTTGCACGTTTTCATGACGCTTTTGCCTCGGGTACCGGTCTAACGCTCGTCGGCTGATTCCCCTCGGAGGTTCGAATCTCGTGTCGAGTCTATTCGTGAGTACACGACCGGTGCGGCTCATCGGTCGCAGCGAGGCCATGCACACGCTCGAGGCCGATCTCGAACGCGCCGCCCGATCCGACGCCAAGATCCTGATTACCGGTGAAACGGGAGTGGGCAAGGAGGTCGTGACCCGGCTCATTCACGAGCGCAGCGCGCGCGTGCGCGCGCCGCTCGTCGCGCTCAACTGCGCCGGCCTGCCCGATTCGCTGCTCGAATCGGAGCTCTTCGGCCACGTCCGCGGCAGCTTCACCGGCGCGTACAAGGACAAGCCCGGTCTGCTCGAATCGGCGTCCGGCGGCACCGTGTTCCTCGACGAGGTCGGCGAGATGAGCACTCGGATGCAGGTGGTTCTGCTCCGGTTTCTCGAGTCCGGCGAGATTCAGCGCGTCGGCGCGGACCGGGCGCACAAGCTCGTCAACGTCCGGCTCATTACGGCCACGAACCGCGATCTCGAAGCCCAGATTGCCGCGGGCGCGTTCCGCGAAGACCTGTTCTTCCGGCTGAACGTCATCCGGCTGACGATTCCGCCGCTCCGGCACCGGGTCGACGACATCCCGCTGCTCATCACGTACTACCTCGAGTCGTACAGCCGCATCCACCGGGTTCCCCAGCCGGAGATCTCGACGGACGCCATGGCCACCCTCGTCAGCTACCGCTGGCCCGGCAACGTCAGGGAGCTGAAGAATCTGACGGAACGGCTCGTCCTCAAGGCCCCGGGACGGGGCGTGGGGTCGCGGGATCTGCCCGAAGAAGTGCTGCGTAACGGGACGTCGCTCGGCCGGTTCGCGCGGCCGGAGCCGACCGAGGTGCCTGGCCGCTCGCGCGCCGAAGAGCTGGCCGATCAGATGCTCAAGGGCGGCGAGTCTTTCTGGTCGGCCGTGTTCCCGGACTTCAAGTCCCGCGATCTCACGCGGGCCGATCTGCGGCAGATCATCCAGCTCGGTCTCGAGAACACGAACGGCAACTACCGGCTGCTGGTCCGTCTCTTCAACATGCCGAACGAGGATTACAAGCGCTTCCTCAGTTTCCTCCGGAAGCACGACTGCCATCTGCCCTTCCAGCGCTTCCGCGCAGCCCGGCTCGACGAGCAGCCTCGCGAACGGGTCATTCGATTCGGGTAGGAAACTCGAAAAACATTTCTGAAAAGCTCACGTCGGTACGATGGGTCTGAAAAGCGCTGGTCGGTACGGCAGGTCTGAAAAGCGCACGTCGGTACGACGGATCTGAAAAGCGCACGTCGGTACGGCGGGTCCGAGGAACGATCTGACGCGAGTCATCTTTTTTTGTTCTTCGACCCGGACCAAGTCCAGTCGCCCCGGCTCGTGAGCCCCGGTATCCTTGGATCCAAAAAAGATGGCAAGAAACAGGTTCCTGGTACCCGCCGTACCGACGTGAGCTTTTCAGATCCGCCGTACCAACGTGAGCTTTTCAGATCCGTCGTACCGACGTGAGCTTTTAAGATCCGTCGTACCGACCTGCGCTTTTCAGAAGGGTCTTTCTCAGTTCGGATCCTCGCCCGCACCGTCCGACGGCGGCTCGGCCTCGCCACTGGATTTCCGGCGTCGCGGACGGATGTCGTAGCGCTTGATCATCTCGTTGAGCGTGGTTGGCTTGATGTGCAGGAGCTCGGCGGCCCTCTTCTGGACGCCGCCGGCGGCCTCCAGGGCCGCTTCGATGTAGCGCCGCTCGTGGCCGATGATGACTTCCCGGAAGTGGATGCCGTCGGGCGGAATGACGACGTCCGCCACCTCGAAGACCGGATTGGCGCTCACGTTGTCGGGGATCAGGTCGGCGCCGATTTCGCGCTCGCCCGACAGCACGACGGCGCGCTCGATCACGTTCTCGAGCTCGCGGACGTTGCCGGGCCAGTCGTACGACATCAGCCGATCGAGCGCCTCGGGCGTGAGGATCAGGCGGCCCTTGCGGCTCTCCTCGCCGTATTTCTCCAGGAAGTGCTGCACGAGCAGCGGGATGTCGTCCTTGCGCTCGCGGAGCGCGGGGAGCTGCACCGTGATGACGTTCAGCCGGTAGAACAGATCTTCGCGGAAATCGCCCGCCCCCATCAGCTCGCGCAGGTTCACGTTGGTCGCGGCAATGATGCGTACGTCCACCTTGATGGTCTCGACGCCGCCAAGCCGCATGAACTCGCGCTCCTGGATCACGCGCAGCAGCTTGGACTGCGTGTCGGGCGGAATGTTGCCGATTTCGTCGAAGAAGATCGTCCCCTTGTCGGCGAGCTCGAAGAGCCCCTTTTTGGGATACACCGCGCCGGTAAACGCGCCCTTGACGTGTCCGAACAGGTTCGACTCGAGAAGATCCGGCGGAAGGCTGCCCGAGTTGACGGTGATGAACGGCTTGTCGGAACGCGCGGATCGGCGATGGAAGGCGCGCGCGACCAGCTCCTTGCCCGTGCCGCTGCTGCCCTGCACGAGCACCGTCGTGCGGCTGGGCGCCGCGCGCGAGATGAGGTCGTAGACCGCCTTCATCTTCGAGCTGCCGCCGATGATCTCGTCGTACCGGTGGGAGTCCGAGCGGAGCCGATCGCGCAGCTCGCGGTTTTCGCGGACGAGACGGCGGCGCTCGATGGCGTTGCGGAGCACGGCCAGGACTTCGTCGTTCTTGAACGGTTTCTGCACGAAATGGAACGCGCCAAGCTTGGTCGCCGCGATGGCGCTCTCGATCGTCCCGAACGCGGTGACCATCACGACCGGCAGGTCTTCGTCCGTCCGGCGAATGTCGTCGAGCACGTCCAGCCCGTTGCGATCGGGCAGCATGAGGTCGAGCAGAACGGTGTCGACCTGCCGGCCCGACAGAGCGTCCAGCCCCTGCTCGGCCGTCGCGGCCGTCGCCACGTTGTAGCCTTCGACGACGAGCAGCGCCTCGAGCGCCTCCCGGATGATCTCCTCGTCGTCGATGACGAGGATGCTGCCTCTCATAACTGTCCTCCCACGACCGCCGCTGCCATCAGCGGCAGGACGAGCCGGAACCTGGTCCCCTGGCCGACGTCGCTTTCGCACGAGAGCTTGCCGTTGTGTTCCTGGACGATGCCGTACGTGACCGACAGGCCGAGGCCCGTGCCGCCCCCTTCAGGTTTGGTCGTGAAGAACGGATCGTAGATGCGCGCGAGGTGCTCGGATGGAATGCCGGCGCCGGTGTCGGCGACCTCGACGAGCGCTTCGCAGCCGTCGGCGCGGGTCATGACCGAGACCCAGCCGCCTTTCGGCATCGCATCGCGCGCGTTCAGGAAGAGATTCAGGAAGACCTGCTGCAGTTTGTATTCGACGCCGCGCACGATCACGGGCCCGTCCGTGAGATCGCGGCGCACCTGGATCTTGCTCATCCGGAACTGGTGCTCGAGGAGCGACAGCACGTCGCCGATGACGGTGTTGAGGTCTACCGGGCCGGTCTCGCCGCCCGACGGCCGCGCGAGGTTGAGCAGGCTGTTCACGATCTTGGCGGCGCGGAACGTCTGCCGCTCGATCTTCTCGAGCAGCGCCGTGCGCGGATCGGCCGGGTCGGCGCGCTCGAGCAGCATCTGGGTGAAGCTCGAGATGCCCGTCAGCGGCGTGTTGACCTCGTGCGCGACGCCTGCGGCGAGCAGCCCGATGGCCGCCATTTTTTCGGAGAGTCGGAGCTGCTCTTCGAGGTTCGCGCGATCCGTCACGTCTTCGAGCACGATGATCCAGCCGGCCTGCGTCGCCTCCGCCGTCTGGAACGGCGCCACGGCCAGGTTGACGAGGACGTCGCGCTTCGCGTCGCCCTGCCCGGCGGTGACCGGCAGGCGGTAGAGCTGCGTGCCGGACGGCGTCTCCCGCCGCGCCGCGTTCAGCGTATCCACGAACGGACGGCTGAACAGCGCCGGCAGCCGGCGCCCGACCGCGCGGTCGCGCGCGACGCCGATGAGCGACTCGACGCGCCGGTTCCAGCGCAACACGCGATCGTCGAGATCGACGACCACGAGGCCGTCCGAGAGCGACTCCACGACGCTGTCGCCGAATTGACGGAGCCGTTCGATTTCATCGGCCTTGCCGCGCAGCTCGCCGTAGAGCCGCGCGTTCTCGATGGCAGTCGCCGTCTGGCCAGCGACCGCGGTGATGAGCACGAGGTCTTCGCTGTTGAGTGGCTCCCCGTGCGGCCGGCGCCCGGCGGCGAGCACCGCGATGGTCGAGTCCTTGGCCACGCACGGGACAAAACACGTGAGGCCCGCTTCGCGCCAGACGGCGGATTCGTCGCCCAGCAGGCGGCGCATCGGCAGCGGATCGTCGAGCACGATCGTCTGTCCGTCGATGAGCCGCGCGCCGAGCGTCGATCCCGCTTCGATGCCCGGCGGAGACCCGTCGGCGAATCCGTACAACGCCACGGCCTTGAACCGCCGCGCTTCGGCGCGCGGATCCGGCATGAAGATCGCCATGTGCTCGACGCCCAGCGTCTCAGACACGCGTTCGACGAGCCGCGACGTGAGCCGGTCGAGGTCGAGATCGCTGTTCAGATCCCGCGCGAAGCTCATGAGCGCGCGCCGATAGTCGTAGCGATCGCGGTAGTACAGGCGATCGAGGCCGGCCTGAATCGCGTTTCTCAACCAGGGCGCAACCAGCGCGACGATGAGCGTCGCGAGCATCGCCCAGAACGTCCCGCGGCTCTGATCGACGCCCGGCAGCCAGTCCACGAGCTGCAGCGTGCCCGCGTAGATCGCGATGAGCAGCGCGATGACGGTCGAGACCACCAGCGCCTTCTTGATGATCACCTCGATGTCCATCAGCCGGTAACGCACGATGGCCGAGGCAAAGGCGAGCGGGATGCAGCCGAGCAGCACCGCGGTGTATTCCCCGAACGACAGCGACCAGCCGAACAGGAACGGAACCAGATAGAGCGTCACGAACGGCAGCGCGCCGACCGAGAGCCCCCAGACGATCCAGCGCAGCTGCCGCCGCGCGGTCACCGATCGCAGACGCGTGAGCGCGCGCAGCATGAGCGTGAGCCCGCCGAGGAGACAGACACCGAGATAGATGAGCGAGGCCGTCTCGATCCGCTGCAGCAGGACGGATGCCTGCGAGCCGCGAAGCCCGTCGGCGAACGCGACGATGCGGCCGCCGGCCATGAGGAGCGCCGGCAGGTAGAACGACGGAATCACCGCGCGGCCCGCCTCGCTCCTGGCCCACGGGCTCGGCCGATCGGGAAAGACGAACGCGAAGTGCAGGAACAGCGGGGGCAGGACGAACCGCGAAATCGCGTCCGCCCAATCGAAGAAGTAGTCGAGCCGATCGTACCGGCCGCTCGGCGTGAACGCGAGCACGCCGAAAAACGCGACCGTCAGCCAGAAAAAGTGCAGCGTCGCGGGATCGTTCGGACGGCGGAGCCGGACCGACGACCCGACCACGATAGACAGCACGCCGACCAGGGCGAGCGAATAGTAAAGACCATGCCGGAGTGCCGGGAGCGGCTGCAGTTCGACCGTGATGGCCTGCTCCGTCGACTGACGGCTGATGAGGTAGATAAACCGCTGACCGGTCGCCGCGCTGTGGAGAGCTGCCTCGACCTGCTTCGGACTGGTGACATCCTGGTTGTTGAGCAGGAGCAACTCGTCGCGCTTCTGAATGCCCGCGCGCGCGCCGGCAGACCCCTGCGCCACATCGGCCGCGATAACCGGCGTGTTCGGACCTCTCAACTGCCACAGGACGCCGTCATCAGCCTCCCCCGGCCACGTCTTGACCAGCGCCATGTTGAGCACGGCCAGCCAGACCAGGACGACAGCCACGGCAACGGGTAGGCCGACCTGGAAGAGCGGACGAAGCTGCCGGGCTGCCGCGTGCATTTCACCCCATAGACTAGCCGAACAAGTGCCAACCTGTTGACGTTAAATTCGATTCTCTGAATACACCATTCAATTGATTGGACAGCGGTCGCCTGTGGCCGGCGACCGCCAAGCTGCTAGAAGCGAACCTGGACGCCGCTCATCAGACGGATGGGCGGCGCGAGGGTGAGGAGCTCGTCGTACATCGAGCCCGGATCGCGGTAATCGCGGAACAGGCTCTGGAGCGCGAAGACCACTTCGAGCTTGCCGCCCTTGAGCGGCTGGAACGGCAGGCCCTGATGGACCTGGACGTCGAAGCGCCCGGCGGGCGCCGCCTTCAGTGCGCCCGCTTCGGCAGTGCTGAACGCCGAGTTGAGGCGGTAGACGGCCGACACGCGCGTGGACGTCTCGGGAACCGCGGCATCAATCGACGTGGTGATGTCGTGCAGACGCTCTCGGTCCGCCCGCACGACGGACGGCGCGCGGTGGCGCAGGATGCGAGCCTCCCGCCGGTGATCCCAGAGCCCGACGCCGGTCGAGTAGTCGATGGATGCGGCAATTCGGCGGGTCAGGCGCGTCGAGAGTCTCGCGCCCCAGCCGTCGAACGAGACGTGGCCCGGCGACGCCACGTAGTAGTGGCCGATGTCGCTGGTCTCGTCCACGCCGAAGAGCGTCGCGACTTGGTTCGTCACGGCGTGCCGGAAGCGACGGACCAAGAGACTCCGGCCCGTACCCTGGCGCCCGAACTCGCGCTCGACGCCCACTTCATAGTGGTGAACCTGTTCAGCCTTGAGCGGGCGGCCTTTGACCAGCGACGAGAAGGTGCGCTCGGGCGGGAGCCAGACTCCGGCGGAGGCCGGCGGCAGAAACTCGTCCGCGCCTGGCGCCACCGTTCGGCGCGAAGCCATCGTGATGAGATGTGTTCGATCGAAGAGCGCGATCCGCGCGCCCACCCGCGGGCTGATGAACCGCGACGCGACGTAATCGTAGCGATCGAGGCGCAGGCCGTAGTCAATGGTGAGGCCGGGGCCGATTCTCCAGAGATCGAAGCCGTAGATGCTCCCCACGTTCCGGACGTCGGTCACCGGCACCGACAACGCCGCGGCTTGACGATCGATCCGGCCCTGGGCGCTGTACGACATGCCGAGCCGGAATGCGTGCGACAGGCTGTCGCGCGCGGCGTATTCACCGAGCAGGACCCACGAGGACAGGTCCCCCGCCGTGAGCGCGCCGTGCACGGACCAGTCGCCGTGTGTGCCGACGGGCGCGCCGATCGCCATCGACGCGATGCCACGCGGCCATTGCGCGGGCAGCCAGCCGCGCGATCCGTCGACGGCGCTGGTCGTCAGGAAATTCACCTGGCCGCGAAAATCGGTGTCGGCGAAGAACGCCGTCGCTGCGCGCGCCGGTCGACCGAACGACTGGTCGGTGGCCGATCGGCCCGGAACGAACTGGCCGCCTGGCGCCGGATCGATCGGCGACATGCCGTCGCGGAGGATTGATCGGGGCAGGTGACGGAGCCGCCACGCCGCCTCGGAGTGAGAATGGTCGGTTGAGCTCGCGGGTACGATCTGTTCCGGCTCGACGGGCACGGTGCGCGCGAGGCTGGCGGTCATGATCGAACGTTCAGCCGTCCGGACGCCCTGCCGCAGCAGCGTGATGTTTCGTTCGAGGAGCGTGCTGGTGTGCACCCGCACCGCTTCGCGATACGTCGAGACGTATCCCTCGCGCGTGGCTCGCAGGATGTAATCGCCAGCCGGGAGCAACAACGAGAAATGGCCCTGGCTGTCGCTTCGCACGAACGCCAGCGTCGTTCCCATCGCGAGAACGCTGACGCCGCTGACCCCCCGGCCCACGTCGTCCCGCACGACGCCCTGAATCCGTCCGCTCATCGTCGACGCGTGAACGGCGAGCGGACTCTTCGGACGTCCCGCCGGGGCCGACTGGGCAGAGACCTGATCGACTGAGAAAACCGTGACGGCAATCGCGACGAAGACGGGCAGGTGCCGGAGCATACACCCTCGCTGTCGTGCGCCGGGGGACGGGCTGATGCATCGTAGCTCAAAAAAGGCTCACAGGCTTAGGGGTCGACCGCTCAAAGATTCGAACCGCGACAGATGGACGGCCCGTTAGCGAGTGGTATCATCCGGGCCGCTGCAGGTGGCCCGGTGAAGATTCGAAGCCTCGAAGGACGCGAGATCCTCGACTCGCGCGGCAATCCGACGGTTGAAGTCGACGTCGTTCTCGAATCAGGCGCGCGCGGCCGGGCGGCGGTGCCGTCAGGTGCGTCCACCGGCACCCGGGAGGCGCTCGAGTTGCGCGACGGCGATACGCGCCGGTTCGCCGGCAAAGGCGTCCTCAAGGCCGTAGGCCATGTGAACGATGAAATCGCGAGCGCCCTGCGCGGCCATGACGCCGACCAGCGAGCCGTGGACACCCGGCTCGTGGAGCTCGACGGAACGCCGAACCTGGGCCGATTGGGTGCCAACGCGGTGCTGGGCGTTTCGATGGCGGTGGCGCATGCGGGCGCGGCGGCGGCGGGCCGCCCGCTCTACGAACATCTCGCGTCGCTCGTCCCCGAGGCTGCGCGATCCGCCGGTCCTCTCCTGCCCGTTCCGATGATGAACGTCCTCAACGGCGGCGCCCACGCGGACACGAACGTCGACTTTCAGGAATTCATGGTCGTGCCGCTCGGACGGCCATCGTTCGCCGAAGCGCTCCGCGCGGGCGCGGAGACGTTCCATGCGCTGCGCGGTCTGCTGAAGAAGCGAGGTCTTTCGACCGGTGTCGGCGACGAAGGCGGGTTCGCGCCCAATCTGGCGTCGAACCGGCAGGCGATTGAGCTCGTCCTGGACGCCGTGCAGGCAGCCGGTTACAAGCCCGGCGCCGACGTTGCCCTCGCACTCGACGTCGCGTCGAGCGAATTCTGGGATGGGACGTCGAAATCGTATGTCCTTGCGAAGTCGGGCGAAGGCACGAAATCGTCGGACGAGATGATCGCGCTCTATGAAGACTGGCTGCGGCAGTATCCGATTGTCTCCATCGAGGACGGACTGAGCGAAGCCGACTGGCCGGGCTGGAGCCGCCTGACGGCCGCGCTCGGATCGCGGGTGCAGCTGGTCGGCGACGATGTGTTCGTCACCAACCCGTCGATTCTGAAAAAAGGCATCGAGCAGGGCGTCGGCAATGCGCTCCTCGTCAAGCTGAACCAGATCGGGACGGTCACCGAGACGCTCGCCGCGATGGAAATCGCCCGCCAGGCCGGGTATGCGAGCGTCGTCTCCCATCGCTCCGGCGAAACCGAAGACACGACGATTGCAGATTTGGCAGTGGCGACCGGCGCCGGGCAGATCAAGACGGGCTCCGCCAGCCGCTCGGATCGCACCGCCAAGTACAACCAGCTGTTGCGAATAGAAGTCGCGCTCGGACCCGCCGGGAGGTTTGCGGGGCGTGGGGCGATACGGCAGGCGGGAAGCAACTAGTCTCATGCGTCTTTTGGTCCTGCTTCGCCACGGCGAAAGCATCTGGAACAGGGAAAACCGGTTCACGGGCTGGACCGACGTCGATCTCAACGACAAGGGCCTGGAGGAAGCCCACGAAGCCGGCCGCCTGCTTGCGGCCGAAGGGTTGAGCTTCGACATCGCGTTCACGTCGGTGCTCAAGCGCGCCATCCGGACCTGCTGGATCGTGCTCGACGTCCTCGATCAGCTCTGGATTCCGATGGAGCGGAACTGGCGGCTGAACGAGCGTCATTACGGCGCGCTTCAGGGACTGAACAAAGCGGAAACGGCTGCCAGGCATGGCGAAGAACAGACGCTGATCTGGCGGCGCAGCTATGACATCCCACCGCCGCCACTTTCTCCCGATGACGCCCGCCATCCGTCGAGCGATCCGCGGTATGCCGCCCTGTCGCCCGACGAGCTCCCCTCCACCGAGTCCCTCAAGGACACGGTCGTCCGGTTTTTGCCGTACTGGAAGGAAACGATTGCGCCGACGATCCAATCGGACCGCCGGGTCCTGATCACGGCGCATGGGAACAGTCTGCGGGCGCTCGTGAAGTATCTCGACGGGATTTCCGACGCGGACATCGTGGGACTGAACATCCCGACGGGGATTCCCCTCGTGTACGAGCTCCACGACGATCTGTCACCGATCCGACACTTCTATCTTGGGGATCCCGAAGCGGCGCGCAAGGCGGCAGAAGCCGTCGCCAGGCAGACGACAGTCAGGCCCTGAGCGAATCGACGGCGAAATCCGGGCGGTCTACTCGACTTCTTTTTCTGTCGGTTCGTCCGCGGAGATGCGGAGTGACTTGAGGAAGCGCCGGTCGTTGGCGCTCATCTCGAATGACGAACGGGCGGCGGCTTTGCGCGCACTGCCCTTCTGTTGGGACGTTTTTTCGCGATCGACGAAGCCGATGATGGCTTCGAGCGAGACCCGGAGCTCGAGGCCGGCCGCGCGCGCCTTCTCCCGGCAGGCTTCCACGCGCGGGTCATTGGCGACCGCGGCCGAGATCGCCTCCGTGAGTTCCCGTGCCAACTGGTTTACCTGCTGCGAATCCATGCAGACCTCCGAGCGCCGCCGGGCCGGGCGACCGGCGTAGGGACCAGCTGGACGAAGCGAGGCTTCGGGCGAAGTATCGAATCGTTCGAGCTGGGGAATGAGTAAACCATGTGGGAGCGTGTGCGGAAAAAACTGCGGCAATTGTAGACAGGCACCTGTGACGTGTCAAACATCAGTACCTGTTAACCATGTTCACGACACGCGGGACGCGTCGCCGCGCGCGACGACGCGTCGGACGAAATTCGCGACCGGGACGGTTGTGTAAGTGCGCAAATGTGAGAAACGCATCGCTCGGCTAGAATTGCGCGACATGAGTCAACCTTTCGCAGGACCTTTCGACGCGCCGCGACGCGGCGACGACGAAGATGTTCTGCCGGGACAATTTCCTTACACACGCGGCATCCAGCCGACGATGTACCGCGGGCGCTTGTGGACGATGCGCCAGTACGCGGGCTTCGGCACGGCGCGCGAGTCGAACGCGCGATACCGCTATCTGCTCTCGCAGGGTGTGACGGGATTGAGCGTCGCGTTCGATCTCCCGACGCAGATGGGCTACGACTCCGACCACGCGTTCGCCGCGGGCGAGGTCGGACGCGTTGGCGTCGCCATCGACTCGATCGAAGACATGGACACGCTCTTCGAGGCGATTCCGCTCGATCGCGTGTCCACGTCGATGACGATCAACGCGACGGCAATCATCCTGCTCGCGCTCTACGTCGGCGTCGCGAAACGGCGGAATCTGCCGCTCGATCAGCTGAACGGCACGATCCAGAACGACATCCTGAAGGAATACGTCGCGCGCGGCACGTACATCTTTCCGCCGCGGCACTCGCTGCGGATCGTCACGGACATCTTTTCGTGGTGCGAGCGTGAGCTGCCGAACTGGAACACGATCTCGATCAGCGGCTACCACATCCGCGAAGCGGGATCGACGGCGGTCCAGGAAGTGGCGTTCACGCTCGCGAACGCGATCGCGTACGTCGAAGCGGCGCGCGCCGCCGGCCTCGACGTGGATCGGCTTGGCCAGCGGCTGTCGTTCTTCTTCGCCGCGCACAACGACTTTCTCGAGGAGATCGCGAAGTTCCGGGCGGCCCGGCGGCTCTGGGCGTCTCTCATGCGGGACCGGTTCGGGGCGCGCAGCCCCCGCGCGATGCAGATGCGCTTTCACAGCCAGACGGCGGGCAGTACGCTCACCTCGCGCCAGCCCGATAACAACATCGTGCGGGTCGCCATCCAGGCGTTGTCAGCTGTCCTCGGCGGGACGCAGTCGCTCCATTGCAATGGCCGGGACGAGGCGCTGGCGCTTCCGACCGAGGAATCCGCCCGGATTGCGCTCAGAACGCAGCAGATCATCGCGGCCGAATCGGGCGTCGCAAACACCGTGGACCCGGTCGGCGGGGCCTGGGAAATCGAGCGGCGGACCGACGACATCGAACGTGAGGCGCGGAAGCTGATCGAGGCCATTGAGGCCGCCGGCGGCACCCTGGAGGCCATCGAGGCGGGCCGTATCCAACGGCAGATCCAGGAGTCGGCGTATGCCGACCAGCAGGCCATCGAGCGCGGCGACCGCGTGGTCGTGGGCGTCAACCGCTACGAGACCGGGGAGCCGAACACGATCGCGCTGCTCCGCATCGACCCGGAAAGCGAGTCGCGGCAGGTGGCGGCCGTGCGGGAGCTTCGGCGAACGCGCGACGCGGCGGCCTGGCGGCAGTCACTCGACGCGATCGAGCAGGCGGCCCGCGACGGATTGAACCTCGTCCCGCCCATCGTCGCGGCCGTCCTGGCGCGGGCGACGCTGGGCGAGATCTCCGACGCGCTCCGCCGCGTGTTCGGCGAGCATCGTGAGCTCCAGACCTGACCCGCTTCTTCGAGTGGAACACCTTCGCACGGTGTTCCCGCTGCCGCGCGGACGCCCTTCGGCTACCGCTCAGGGCGCCGCGGTGGATGACGTGTCGTTCGACGTCGGACGCGGCGAAACCCTCGGGCTCGTCGGCGAGTCGGGCAGCGGCAAATCGGTCACGGCGCTCTCGATCATCAGACTCGTGCTGCCGCCCGGCCGCATCACTCGCGGCCGCATCGAGCTCGACGGCCGCAACCTGCTCGACCTCGACGAGGCCGCGATGCGGCACGTTCGCGGACGGCGAATCGGCTTCATCTTTCAGGAGCCGATGGTGGCGCTCGATCCGGTGTACACGATTGGCTATCAGATCGCCGAGACGCTCGCGGTCCACGACCTCGCGCGGGGCGAGGCCGCGAAAAAACGCGCGGTCGAGCTGCTCGCTGCCGTCAGGATTCCGGACCCCGCGCGGCGCGCGGGCGAGTACCCGCATCAGCTGAGCGGCGGCCTTCGGCAGCGCGCGATGATCGCGCTCGCGCTCTCGGCCGAGCCGGCGCTCGTCATCGCCGACGAGCCCACGACGGCGCTCGACGTCACCGTTCAGGCGGAAATCCTCGATCTGCTGCGCGAGATGCGCCGAACGTTCACCCTGTCGCTGCTGCTGATCACGCACGACCTCGGCGTCATCGCCGAAATGGCCGACCGCGTCGCGGTGATGTACTGCGGACGGATCGTCGAACAGGCACCGGTCGCCGGCCTCTTCGCCTCGCCGTCGCACCCGTACACGCGCGGTTTGCTCGCGTCGATTCCGGGCGGCGCGCCGGGCGAACGTCTTTCGGCGATTCCCGGGACCGTGCCTGGGCTCGGCAACCTTCCGCCCGGCTGCGCGTTCGCACCACGTTGTCCGAACCGGTTCGAGCCGTGCGACACAGTGCCGCCCGGTGTGACGGCAATCGGGCCGGACCATACCGTTCGCTGCTACCTCTACGGCCCAGCAACCGAAAGCGCCCGCGGCCCGCGCGGAGCCATCAGCCAAAGCGCTGGGGGTGGGGCCCCAGCGCCGGAAAGTGAGGATAGCGAGTCTGCGAGCGCCGGAGCGCGAGCGAGCGGGGGTGGGGTCCCCGCGAGCACTAAAAAATGACCCCGCTCGTCGACGTCAAACACCTGGTCAAGGAATACCCGGGACGCGGGAACTGGTTCCGCAAGTCGGCCCCGGTGCGCGCGGTCGACGACATCAGCTTTTCGATCGCACCCGGCGAGACCTTCGGCCTGGTCGGCGAGTCCGGATGCGGCAAGACCACGACGGGACGCTGCCTGTTGCGGTTGATCGAGCCGACGTCTGGCGAGATCCGCGTGAAGGACATGGACGTCCGCGCGCTCTCTGCAGCCGCGCTCCGGCGCGCCCGCCGGCATTTCCAGATCGTCTTTCAGGATCCGTACTCGTCGCTCAACCCGCGCATGAGGGTCGGCGACATCGTCGAAGAGCCGCTGATCATCCACAGGCTCGGCAGCCGCGGCGAGCGCCGCGTGCGCGTGCGAGAGCTGTTCGAGCTCGTCGGCCTCGATTCGGCGGCGACCGCGAAGTATCCGCACGAGTTCAGCGGCGGTCAGCGGCAGCGCATCGGTCTGGCCCGCGCGCTGGCGCTCGAGCCATCGCTCGTCGTGGCCGACGAACCCGTCTCCGCGCTCGACGTCTCCGTGCAGGCGCAGGTCGTGAACCTGCTGCTCGATCTCCAGAAACGGCTGGGGCTGACCTATCTTTTCATCGCGCACGACCTGCGGCTCGTCCGGCAGATCTGCGATCGGGTGGCCGTGATGTACCGCGGGCGGCTGGTCGAGCTGGCGCCGGCCGAGCGGGTGTTCGCCGCGCCGGCGCATCCGTACACGGTGGCCCTGCTGTCGGCGATTCCCAAGCTCCAGCCGGGCCAGAAGCTCGAGCGGATTCCATTCGATGGAGATCGCTTCACGGCCTTGCCGCTTAGAGAAGTCGAGCCCGGACACTGGGCGGCGATCACATGAAAGACATGAAAGGCATGAAGATGATGAAGGACATGAAGACAGGCGCTTGTCTTCATGTCCTTCACGTCCTTCACGAGCTTCATGTCTTGCCTTGTCTTAAGATGTGCGGGATCACCAGGAGCCCTCGAATGAAAGCCTTCCGACTCACGCTCGTCGTGGCGATGTTCGCTACGGGCCTGACCTCCGTGTCGCAGTCTCAGGCTCCGACCTATGACGTCCTGCTCAAGGGCGGCCGGGTCCTCGACGGCGCCGGGAATCCGTGGTTCTACGCCGACGTCGGCATCAAGGCGGGACGGATTGTCGCGATCGGCGCGCTGGGAACCGCGACGGCGACGACGGCCATCGACGTCACGGGCAAGATCGTCGCGCCCGGCTTCATCGATCTCCACTCCCACGGCGACGGCGGCCTCGCCACGATGGCGCTCCGACACGCACCGAACGTCGTCGCGCAGGGCATCACGCTCGTCGTCGTCAATCAGGATGGACGGTCGCCGCGGTGGCCGATTCGCGATCAGAAGGCGCTCTACGAGAAGCAGGGGATCGGTCCGAACGCCGCGCTGATGGTCGGGCACGGCACGCTGCGCTCGCGCGTCATGCAGCAGCGCGACAATCAGCTCGCCACCGACGCCGACATCCAGGCGATGCAGAAGCTCGTGGACGAGGGGATGGCGGATGGCGCGTTCGGGCTCAGCACGGGTCTCGAGTACAACCCGGGACGGTTCTCCGAAACGCGCGAGGTGGTCGCGCTGACGCGCATGGTGAAGCCGTACGGCGGCTTCTACATCAGCCATGAGCGCAGCGAAGGGGCCGATCCGATGTGGAAAGTGAAATCGGATCCGACACCGTTCGTGAGCCTGCTCGAGGCGGTGAACGAGACGATCACGATCGGACGCGAGACGGGCGTGCCCGTCGTCGCGTCGCACCTCAAAGCGAAGGGCGCGTCGTACTGGGGATCGAGCCAGGCTGCGACGAGGCTCATCCGCGAAGCGCGCGAACAGGGGCTGGAAGTCTATGCCGATCAGTACCCCTACGAGACGTCGGGAACGGACGGAAGCACGGTGCTGATTCCGGGCTGGGCGATCTCGGCGGCCGGCGATGGGACAGCCGATCAGATCGAAGGGGGCGGCGGAGGCGGACGAGGGGGCCGCGGCGGGGGGGGCGCGGCCATCAAGGAGCGGTTCAAGAAGAGGCTCGGCAACGACGAGGATGTCCGCAAGATTCGCATGGACATCGCGCACGAGATCGACAGAAGAGGCGGCGCGAGCCGGATCATCATCAACGCCTATCCGGACCCCAAATACGTCGGCAAGTCTCTCCAGTTCGTCGCGGACGATCTGAAGATGTCCCCGCTCGACGCGGCGATCTGGCTGCAGCTGAATGGGGCCGACCGGCCGGGAGGGGCGAACATGAGGGGCTTCTCGCTCTCCGAAATCGATCTCGACCACATCATGCAGCAGGAATTCACGGCGACGTGCACGGATGGAGGCATCGTCGCGCCGGGTGACGGTCTGCCGCACGCGAGGTTCTACGGAACGATGGCGAGAAAGATCAGGCGCTACGTCCTCGATCGCCACGTCATCTCGCTCCCCTTCGCGATTCGATCGATGACGTCACTGCCGGCGCAGATCATGGGACTCAGGGACCGAGGACTGCTGCGAACCGGCTACTGGGCGGACCTGGTGGTCATCGATCTGGAAACGATCGCGGATAAGGCGACGTTCACCGAGCCGCATCAGTATCCGACGGGGATTCCGTACGTGTTCGTGAATGGAGTGGCGGTTGTCGACAAAGGCAAACTGACGTCAGCGACACCGGGGAAAGTAACCACGCCAAAAATGGATGGATTTCGGTACGGGAAGTAGTTTCACTCGGGGTTCAGCGGTTCGGAAGTGGGTTCCGGGGTTCCGGAACCTGCGCCGTCAGGCCGCGCGAGTGACGTCCTTCTCCACCTGCCCATCCCTCAGGTAGATGACTCGATGCGCGTGCGCCGCGACGTCCGCCTCATGCGTCACAAGAATGATCGTGTTGCCCCCTTCGTGCAGGCGCGCGAAGAGGTTCATGATCTCGACCCCCGTCTTCGTATCGAGGTTCCCCGTCGGCTCGTCCGCCAACAGGATCGACGGATTGTTGACCAGCGCCCTCGCGATCGCGACGCGCTGCCGCTGTCCGCCCGACAGCTGATTCGGACGATGGGACATGCGATCGGCAAGTTCCACTTTGTGAAGCGCCTGCGTCGCGCGTTCTCCCCTTTGCTTCCCGCTGATGCCCGCATAGATGAGCGGCAGCTCGACGTTGTGCAGGGCCGTCGCGCGCGGAAGAAGGTTGAACGTCTGAAACACGAACCCGATCTCCTCGTTCCGGATCCGCGCCAGCTCATCGTCGTTCATCTGGCCGACCTGCTTGCCATTGAGCATGTAGCTGCCCTTCGACGGCGTGTCCAGGCATCCGATGAGGTTCATGAGTGTCGATTTGCCGGACCCCGACGGGCCCATGATCGCCACGTATTCCCCACGCTCGATCTGGATGGACACGCCGCTCAGCGCGTGCACCTGCTCGGAGCCCATCTCGTACGTTTTCCAGAGGTCGGCGGTCTCGATCAAAGACATAAGCAGGCTTAAAGGCTCAGAGGCCCAAAGGCTCGGAGGCCTCGAAAAGGACGGTTGCCGAAGTCGGCGGGCAAGCGTAAAGACATACGACGGGTCCTGTTTTGACGTTCCCACGGAATTTGACTGGAGTGTGAGGATAACGGTTTTGGCAATTTGCGATACCCAGTTCCAGGTCGCCGGCCTTTGGCCTTTTCGCCTTTCTCACGCCTCCTAGCCTTTTGGCCTCTGAGCCTTTGAGCCTCAAACACGCGCCCTTCAGCCCTCTTCTTCCTCGAACTCCTGCCTCAACCTCGCGATCACGTTCGGGTCCGCCAGCGTCGTCGTGTCGCCGAGCGCCTTGCCCTCGGCCACGTCGCGCAGCAGGCGCCTCATGATCTTGCCGGAGCGCGTCTTCGGCAGATCGGCGGCGAAGAGAATCTGATCCGGGCGCGCCAGGGCGCCGATCTTCTTGACCACGTGTTCCTTGAGCTCGTCGATGAGCTCGTGCGACGCCTCGGCGCCCTCCTTGAGCGTGACGAACGCCGCGATCGCGTGGCCTTTGATCTCGTGCAGCCGTCCGACGACCGCCGCTTCGGCGACCTGATGGTGATCGACGAGCGCGCTCTCGACTTCCATCGTCCCGATGCGATGGCCGGCGACGTTGAGCACGTCGTCGACCCGGCCGAGCAGCCAGTAGTAGCCGTCCCGGTCCACGCGCGCGCCGTCGCCCGTGAAGTAGACGCCGTCCTTCCACTTGCTCCAGTACTGCTGGACAAAGCGCTCAGGATCGCCATAGATGCCGCGCAGCATCCCCGGCCACGGCTTGGTGAGCGCAAGCAGGCCCCCTCCCTTGTCCACCCGCTCGCCCGTCGCGGTTCGAATCTCCACCTCGACGCCGGGAAACGGGCGCGTGACCGAGCCGGGCTTGAGCGTCGTGATCCCCGGGAGTGGCGTCATCAGGATGTGGCCCGTTTCCGTCTGCCACCACGTGTCGACGACGGGACAGCGGTTACGGCCGATGTGTTCGTGGTACCACATCCAGGCTTCGGGATTGATCGGCTCTCCAACCGATCCGAGCAGACGGAGGCTGTTGAGATCGCGCGCCGCCGGCCAGTTGACGCCCCATTTCATGAACGCGCGGATGGCCGTTGGTGCCGTGTAGAAGATGGTGACGCCGTGCCGCTCGATCAATCGCCAGAACCGATCCTTTTGCGGCCAGTCGGGCGCGCCTTCGTACATGAGCACGCTCGCCCCGTTGGCGAGCGGTCCGTACACGACGTAGCTGTGGCCGGTGACCCAGCCGATGTCGGCCGTGCACCAGTACAAGTCGTCCTCGCGCAGATCGAACACCCACTTCGTCGTCGCGTACGTGCCGACCAGGTAGCCAGCGGTCGTGTGGACGATGCCTTTCGGTTTTCCGGTGGTGCCCGAGGTGTAGAGGATGTAGAGCATGTCCTCGGCGTCCATCGGCTCGGCCGGGCACTCGGTGGACGCGTCCTCCATGAGCGTGTGATACCAGTGATCGCGTCCGTCCTTGAAGTGCATCGGGAGCGGCTGGCCCGTGTTCCGCTGCACGACGACGACATTCCTGATTGACGGCGTGTCCTGAAGCGCCTCGTCGGCCATCTGCTTGAGCGGCACGATGTGTCCGCGCCGGTAGCCGCCGTCGGCCGTGACGAGCAGCGTCGCCTGCGCGTCGTTGATGCGATCGCGGAGCGCCTCGGCGCTGAAGCCGCCGAACACGACGCTGTGGACCGCGCCGATGCGCGCGCAGGCCAGCATCGCCATCGCAAGCTCGGGGATGAGCGGAAGGTAGAGCGCCACCCGATCGCCTTTCCGGACGCCGAGCGACTTCAGCACGTTCGCGAACTGGCAGACCTGCTGGTGCAGATCGAAATAGGTCAGGGTGCGGCGGTCGCCCGGCTCGCCCTCCCAGATGATGGCCGCCTTGTTCCGGTGCGCGCTCCGGACGTGGCGATCGAGACAGTTGACGCTCACGTTCAGCCGGCCGCCGACGAACCACTTCGCGTGCGGTGGCTTCCAGTCGAGAACGGCCGACCACGGCTGCATCCACTCCAGTTCTTTCGCGAACTCCTCCCAGAACGCCTCGGGATTGCGCGCGGCGCGCTCGTACACGCCGGGGTCCGTCACCTGCGCGCGTTCCCGCCAGGCCTCCGGCGGCGGAAACACGCGCGTTTCGTCGAGTAGCGCGTCGATTTCAGGCTCGTGCTTCTGACTCATGAGGAGCGATCTTAATTCGAAGTTCGCGTCGTTCTGAGTTCGAAGTTCAGGCCGCGTCTTCAAGCGGCCTGCTACAGCCACTTCGCCTTGCGAAATCGAGAGAACAGCCAGACGTCGATCAGGACGATGCCGCCCAGAATGGCTGGATAGCCGAATCGCCACTCCAGCTCGGGCATGTGCACGAAGTTCATGCCGTAGACGCCGACGATGAGCGTCGGCACGGCGATCAGCGCCGCGTAGCTCGCCAGGCGCTTCGTGACCTCGTTTTCCTGCAGGCTGATGAGCGCGAGGTTCACCGAGACCACCGTGCTGAGCATGTCGCGCAGGTTGTCGATCGATTGATCGAGGCGCTCGAGGTGATCGTGCACGTCGCGGAAGTAGGCCTGGAGGCCGGCGCACATCGCCGGCACGCGGCCGCCATAGAACTTGTCCACGACTTCGATCAGCGGGCTCACCGCGTGTTTCAGCTGCATGAGCTTGCGCTTCAACCCGTACACCGCCTCGATCTGCGCGCGCGTCGTCTGGCCGCTGAAGATGCGATCTTCAAGCGCTTCGATCTCGTCGCTCAGCGCGTCGAGGATGGGAAAATACCGATCGACCACCGTGTCGAGCAGCGCGTAGAGGACGTACCCCGGCCCGTGGCTGAGCAGCTCGGGCTCGCGTTCGGTCCGGCCGCGCAGATCGGCGAACCCGTACTGGGTGCCGCGCCGCACGGAGAGCGCGTACCCGGCGCCGAGGAAGATCGAGATCTGACCGGTGTGAAGGCCGTCGTCACCGAGCTCCACGCTCTGGACGACGACGAAGAGCGAGCGCCCGTATTCCTCGAGCTTGGGTCGCTGGTGTCCCTTGCGGGCGTCTTCGACCGCCAGATCGTGAAGGTTGAATTCGCCTTGCAGCTGCTCGAGCTCGCCGGGCTCCGGATCGCGGATGGCGACCCAGACGAAGCAGTTCGGCTGCGCCATGTACTGCTGCACGTCATGCAGAGGGATGTCGGCGAGCTTCTGCCCCTCCCGGTACGCGACGCAATTGACGAGCATAATCTCGCGCCAGCGTTCGAACGTCAGCGGCCTGCTAGACCTGAGTCGGCGGCGGCAGCTTCTTCCGGAAGAACGCCAGGCCGAGCAGCCCGCCGAGCATTGCGAAGACAGCGTATATGGGCAATGTCATAGCCGCCATCAGCAGCCAGGCGCCTCCGCCGGTCATGAATCGAATCACGGAGTCGCGTACCTCGGCGGGAATCTCCGACTGTTCCTCTAGCTGCTGGCGAACGATTTCCTGCCACGCTTCACCGCCCATGACCGTATACATCAGGTATTGGCCGACCATCGCGATGATCGCGCCGAGGACGCCGGCGATCAGGCCGCCGATCACCGCGTCGGCCGTTTCGACGGGATCCGGCCGATTCTGCTGCTGCAGGTAGACGACGAGGACGCCGCCGGTCACGACCCAGAGACAGCAGCACAGGTTGGCGGTGCTGATCACGGGCAACGCCGACATCACGCCGATGAACAGACCGCCGAGCAATGCAGGTTGGTGACGACCCATCGACAGGACCCCCCAAGGAAATGGTGATTCCCCAGATCACAACGTCATGATTCACCGGTCAGTCGTAGTACTCGCGTCCCAGGTGCGTGATCAACGGCTCGCCGCGGATGTGGCGCAACGTGTTCTTCAGCTTCATCAACTGAATGAACAGATCGTGCTCGGGATAGAGGCCCCGCGCGTGCATGGGACTCTTGAAGTAGAACGACAGCCACTCCTGAATTCCCGAGAACCCGACGCGCTTCGCCAGATCGAGCAGCAGCGCGACGTCGAGCACGATCGGCGCCGCGAGGATGCTGTCGCGGCAGAGAAAGTTGATCTTGAGCTGCATCGGGTAGCCGAGCCACCCGAAGATATCGATGTTGTCCCACCCCTCTTTGTTGTCGCCGCGCGGCGGATAGTAGTTGATCCGCACCACGTGATGGAGGTCGCTGTAGAGGTCGGGGTACAGGCTCGGCTGCAGGATGTAGTCGAGAACGGACTTCTTGCTCTCTTCCTTTGTCTTGAACGACTCGGGATCGTCCAGCACCTCGCCGTCCCGGTTGCCCAGGATGTTCGTCGAGTACCAGCCGGCGACGCCAAGCAGCCTCGCTTTGAGGCCGGGCGCGATGATCGTCTTGAGCAGCGTCTGTCCGGTCTTGAGATCTTTGCCCGCGAGCGGCGAGCCCGTCCGCTGAGCCAGCTCGAGCAGCGCCGGCACGTCCGCGCTGAGGTTCGGCGCCGCGTTTGCGTACGGAAGGCCTTCGCGGATCGCCGCGTAGGCGTAGATCATGCTCGACGGAATCGACGGGTCGTTCGCTTCGAGCCCTTTCTCGAACGCGGCCAGCGACTGGTGCGCCGGCGACTCCGTCATGAATACCTCGGTGCTCCCGCACCAGATCAGCACCATCCGGTCGAGCCCCTGTGCCGACTTGAACCGGCGGATGTCGTCGATGAGCTGGTCGGCGAGATCTTTCTTGGTCTTGCCTGTCTTGACGTTCGGCCCGTCGAGACGCTTGACGTACTGCCGGTCGAACACCGCCGGCCACGGTTTGATCGCGGCCAGTTCGTCCTTCACTTGATCGAGCAGCGCCGGCTCGAGGACCCCGGCGGTCCGCGCTGCTTCGTAGCAGTTGTCCTCGAAGATGTCCCAGCCGCCGAACACCAGGCTGTCGAGGCCCGCCAGCGGGACGAATTCGCTGAGCGCGGGCGATCGAGCCTCCGTGCGCTTGCCCAGGCGTACGGTGCCCATCTGCGTCAGAGAGCCGATGGGTTTGGCCAAACCTTTTCTGATCGCCAGGATGCCTGCGATCGTGGTCGTGGACACCGCGCCAAGGCCGACAAGGAGCAGGCCGACCTTGCCGCCGGCAGGAGCAATGGACAAGCCGTCCGACACGGGCGAGAACTATATCATTCGGGTTTTAGCCCGCCTTCGCTCCGCTTTCATTCCTGCGGAGCTTCGGCGAGGCAAGCCCGCACAAATGGAGGGACCGTGAAGCTGTTCCGGCCGGGCGCCTCACCACATCAAACGGCGCTGGCGATGGTCGGCGCCAAAGCCGGAAGCGCCGTCATCATCATCGGCGCAGCGGACCCGGCCCTTTCCGCGGAGGTCGCGCTCGTCACCGGGCTCAACGGACGGACGCTCATCGTCGTGGCGTCGGCCGACGCGCAGCCGCGAGTCGAAGCGGCCGCGACGAATGCAGGTGCGCTCATCGACATCGAGACCGCGGCGCCGACGTCCCTGCCGGCCGCCGACGGCGCGTTCGACATCGCCGTCGTCACCGGCCTGGCCCATGCCGGCCCGAACCTCGATGAGGTCGTTCGCGAAGCCGCGCGCGTTGTCCGCCCAGGTGGGCGTGTCGTCGTCATCCATGGCAGGAAGGTGGGCGGACTCAAGAAATTCATTGGGGGTGCTGCAGCCGAGACAGATCCAGCGGGTGAAGGCATCGTCGGGGCCCTGTCGAGGGCTGGGCTTCGCGGGACTAGAAAGCTCGGGAGCGAAGAAGGGATCAGCTACTTCGAGGGAACGAAATAAAACACGGTTCCTCCGCGGCTGCGAAGCGTCCCGTCATCGGAGGCACGTCAGATGTCTCCCTCCGTCGATGAGCACCGTCTCTCCGGTGATCCACCCCGCCGCTGGAGAGAGAAGGTACGCAACCAGCCCGGCGATCTCGTCCGTCGTCCCGACCCGTCCGAGCGGGTGCGTCGTCGTCGAGCGCTCGAGGAACTCAGCGTACTTCGTTTCGTCCATTCCGCTTCGACGATGAAGGTTCGTCTGGACGACGCCAGGATTCACGGCATTCACCCGCACGCCTTTCGGCGCGAGATCGAGCGCCGCGCAGCGCGTCAGCTGATCGACGGCGGCCTTGCTGACGCAATAAGCGGCAACACCCGGAAATGCGCGGGGTCCGGCGACGCTCGAGACGTTGACGACGGCGCCGCGCTGTTCGATGAGCGCGGGCGCGGCTTCGCGAATCAGGCGGAACGGCGCGCGGACATTGACGTCCAGCATCATGTCCCAACCCTCGTCGCTGGTCTCGTGCACGGCTCCTGAAGAAATGATGCCGGCTGCGTTCACGACCGCGTCGATGCGGCCGAAGTCAGTCAGCGCCCGGGCGACGATCGCGCGAGGCGCATCCGCTGCGGTGACATCCGCGGTGAACCCCCGCGCCGTGCCGCCAGCCTGCCCGATTTCGCGACACACGTCTTCGAGCGCGGCAGCGTCGCGTCCGACCGCAAGAACTGTGTAGCCCGCGCCGGCGAGGCGGCGCGCGCTCGCGCGGCCGATTCCAGACGACGCGCCCGTGACGATGGCAGCCTGTGGCATGGCTGAAGTTTAAAGGCGAACGGCCGAGAACACGGATCAGCGGGTTCCATGCACGAGAACGCCACCGCACCGTTCCCCCACGACGTTTTCTCAGCGGAAGAGATCGCCGAAGCGGCCGGAATCGAGGTCGCCACGGTAATCGACGCGCTGTCGGCGGGCTATGTGCCGTCGTTTCGTGGGTATGTCGCGACCGCCGATGCCATCCTTCTGGTGCGAGTACTTGGCGCGGGCGCGGCGATGTCGCCGCACGAACGTGGGCCGATCTTCCTCATGGCTCACCGGAAACGGCGGGGAGGGATCGGACTCCTGGCCTCAGGCACGTTTCACGCCATTGGCATCATCGCGCTGCTGTTTGTCACTTCTCTCGGGCTACTGGACGCGACCCGATCCGACGTCACGCTCAAAGACTCAACGCCGCAAAAGCTCGTCTACCTGGTGGTCCTGGGCCCCGGCGGAGGTGGCGGTGGAGGCGGCTTGAAAATGCCTGCCCCGCCGCCAAGGGCGCAGCGGAAGCCGCTCGTGCGCCTCATCAAGCGGACACCAAGCCCGGTACCTCCCGTTCGCCGGACGCCTCCCCCACCGCCGCGGCCGCTCCCGGCGCGCCCACCGCTGCCGATCGAACCGCCGCCTCGGCCGGTCGAGCCGCTTCGGGTCGAGCCGCCAAAGCCGGTCCCGGCGCCAGCCGTCCAGGCGCCGGTCGTGGCGGTGCCGACCGATCCGGTGGACATGCCAGGTCTCATCACGAATCGAAAGACGCCGGAGACCGCGAGTGCGGGCCCGGGAACGGGTGGCGGCGTCGGCACAGGCGCAGGCACGGGAATCGGCCAGGGGACGGGTGGAGGCATCGGGCCCGGGCAGGGCGGCGGGACCGGCGGCGGGCCCTACCAGCCTGGATCCGGCATCTCGCCGCCGACGCTCGTGCGTGAAGTGAAGCCGACCTATACGGATGAGGCGCGCCGTCGCGCGATCGAGGGCGACGTCCTGCTCGAGATCGTCGTCCGCAGCAACGGCTCCGTCGGCGACGTGAAAGTCCTGCGGAGTCTCGGCGCGGGCCTCGAACAACGTGCGATCGACGCCGTGCGGCAGTGGCGGTTCGGACCGGCCCGCCGGCAGGGCACACCCGTGGACGTCGTCGTCGAGGTCTCGGTCGAATTCAAGTTGAGGTAGCTCATGGAATTCATGCTCGTCGTGGTCGCCGCCGTTTCACTCGCGCTCGCTGCCATCATGTCGACGGTGGCCTGGCGGTTGTTGCGCGACACGAAAGTCCGCACGAGGGACCGCGCGGACGCGCTGGTCGCGCTGCTTCATGCCGGAGAAAAACCGGCACCGCCCGGCGAACCCATCGCAAACGCGCGTCAGGGTGAGCACTCGACGCCTGTCGCAGCCCCACTGCCGTTGACCGACTCCGAGTCCGACTCCGCACTCGCGGCGGAACCTGTGACTCCGCGTGCGACCCCCGGATCCGAAGCGCAGCCAGCCGCCTCATCGAAGACGGACGTGGGATCGAAAGCGGGGACGCGGCCCTCATCTCCGATTGCAGATGCGCCGCTCCGTAGGCGCGCCCATCAGACGAATGGAAGACGAGTCGGCGATCGACGAGTGGGATCGCACCGACGTCGGACGCGGGTTGAACCGGACGTCAACGGTCGAGCCTTCGCTCGCCGACGCGATGTTCGCGGCCGACGAACCGCGTCAGATGTCGATCGGCCGATGGGTCGGGCTCGCCGCGGCGGCGCTCGTCATTCTCATTGGCGCCGGCACCGTCTACGCGCTGAACTCCGGCACGTGGCTCTCATCCGTCACCGGCTCCTGGGATCGCACCAGCAGGGCCGCCGCGAGCGCCCAACAGCCGCTCGAGTTGCTCTCGCTGCGGCACACGACCGACGAGACCGGCGCGTTCGTCGTCACGGGCCTCGTCCAGAACCCGGCCGAAGGCGCGACGATGAAGGGCGTCGTCGCGACCGTCTACCTGTTCGATCTCCAGGGGCGTTACTTCGCCAACGGGCGCGCGCGGCTGGACGTCCCGGCGCTCGGCCCCGGCGAAGAGTCGCCGTTCGTCGTCAGAGATCCCGCAGACCGCGGGCGTCGGCCGGTACCGCGTCGGCTTCCGGCTGGAGGATGGCGGAGTCGTCGCCCACGTGGATCGCCGTGGGCAGACTCCGGCCGGCACGAGTGGCGACACGACCGACGACTCCGGCGCGTCCGTCGCAACTCCCGCGGCCACGCCACGCAGGTCCGAGGGATGAACGGAAGGATGACCATGGCTCGCCTGCTCGTTGCGCTCCTCTTCGTCGGCGGCTCGACGCTCGTCGCCGCCAATCCCCAGGAACGGCCGACCGGACAGGGATTTTCGTTTCGTACCGGCGTCGAGCTCGTCAATGTCACGGCGACGGTCACGGATCAGTCCGGCCGATTCGTGCCCGGTCTCACCGCGCAGGATTTCGTCCTGTATGAGGACGGCAAGCCGCAGGAAATCACGCTCTTCGAGTCCGAACGTGTGCCGGTGAGCCTGGGCATCGCGCTCGACACGAGCGGCAGCATGCTCGGCGAGAAGATCGTCGCGGCGCAGGCGGCGCTCAATCGCTTCCTGATCGATCTGCTCGGCGCGCAGGATGAAGTGTTTCTCTACCGGTTCGACAGCCGGCCGATGCTCGTTCAGGGGTGGACGGAGGATCGACGCGCTCTGAGCCGCGTCCTCGGATCGGTGAAGCCCAACGGCGGAACCGCGATGTACGACACGGTGGCCGAGGCCCTTCCGCTCGCGCAGTCGGGCAGCCGTCGCAAGAAGGCGCTCGTCGTCATCTCGGACGGAAACGACACGAGCAGCCGCACCGCGGTCACCGAGCTGCAGCAGGCGATCCGCGAAACGGAGGTGCTCGTCTACGCGATCGGCATCGACGCATCGGGCGGCACGAGCTATCCCGCGTCGCAGGGCGGCTCGTCGTCGCCGCCGGCGGCGACACCTCGCACGTTGCCTCAGCCGTCGCCCTTTCCGGGCAAAGCGCCGCCGCCCGTCCGGCCCGCGCCGCCGCGACAGCCACCGCCTCCGCCACCGTCGCGCACGACCCGAAGCTCGGTCGATCGCGTGAACCCCGACGCGCTGCGTGCCATCACCGACGACAGCGGCGGCCGGACGGAAATCATCGTCTCGCCTCGCGATCTCGATCCCGCGACGGCGGGCATCGCCGACGAGCTGAGCCGCCAATACTTCCTGGGTTACACGTCCACCGTGCCGAAAGACGGCCGCTGGCACTCGATCGAGCTGCGGCTCAAACGCGGCAACTACATCGTGCGAGCACGGAAGGGTTTCGTGGCGTCGTAGCAAGACCGTGGGCTCGCCGGCTCGCGGGTTCGGCCGGAGCTACGCTACGATTGCTCAGTGTTCACGTGGTCGGCAGCGCTGGGGCTGTCGATGGCTGGCAGCCTCGGCGGCCTGCTGACGGCTTCCCTGCTCCTTCTTTTCAATCAGCAAGCACGGGATCGCGTGGTGCCGTGGCTGGTGTCGTACGCCGTCGGCACGCTGCTCGGCGTCGCCCTGCTCGATCTGGTGCCGCAGGCGCTTGCGACGATTCCGCCGACGCCGGTGTTCGCCACGCTCCTCGCCGGCATCTTCACCTTCTTCATTCTCGAAAAGCTCGTCATCTGGCGGCATTGCCATGACGACCACGCGTGCGAGATCCATCCGAGCACGGTGACGCTCGTCGTCGTCGGTGATGCACTGCACACGTTCGTGGATGGCGTGGTCATCGCGGCAGCGAGTCTCGTGTCGCTTCCGCTCGGCGTCACGGCGGCGCTTGCGGTCGCGGCACACGAGATTCCGCAGGAGGTCGGGGACTTCGCGATCCTGCTCGCAGCGGGTCATTCGCGCGCGCGCGCGCTGCTGCTCAATTTCTCGTCGGCCGCCGCTGGTCTTCTCGGCGCCGCGGCGATGCTCGTCTTCGGAACCCAGGCACCGGCCGTGCTGCCGTTCGTGCTCGCGTTCGCCGCGGGCGCATTTCTGTACGTCGCCATGGCCGACCTCATCCCCAACCTCCACCGGGGCGGCATCGACCGCAACGCCGTGCGGCAGACTGTCCTCATCGCCCTGGGCGTTGGGACGATCATCCTGATGACCCATCTCCGTTAGGGCCGTCCGCCCCGGTGACGCCGGCTGGCATTGCTCTTGCTCATCATCCGGCCAGCGATACGTGCCTTGCGCCGGAGCTCGACGGCCATGCGTTCTCCCTTCCTCGTTGTTCTGCCGCGTTTGAATCTCCGATTCGTCACCGTTCTCGCGGTCGCGCTTCTCTTCTCCCCAAGCATGGCCCGGGCTCAGGCGTCCGACGACGACCTGCAGCGCCAGGTGATGGGCGCGATCCGCGGCTACTCGAACTTCACGATCTTCGACGACGTCAGCGTCGCGGTGAGCAACCGGGCCGTGACGCTGACAGGCCGCGTCACGATGCCGTTCAAGCGCAACGACATCGCCGCTCGCGTCGCGAAGATCGACGGCGTCAAAGATCTCGTCAATGGCATCGAGGTGCTTCCGGTGTCGATCGAAGACTCGCGGCTGCGCATGCGCGTGGCGCAGGCCATCTATGGCAACTCGACGTTCTGGCACTACGCGTCGATGGTCAACCCGCCGATCCACATCGTCGTCGAGCGCAGCCGGATCACGCTGACCGGCTGCGTCAACAGCGAGGTCGAGCGGATGCTCGCCAACGCCCTCGCGCAAGTCGATGGCGCGCTGTCGGTGGCCAATGAACTGCGCGTGGACAAGATCCGCTGACGCTGAGAACAAGGCTCGAAGGCTCAGGGCTCAAAGGCCCACGGCCCCGAAAGTGCCGAAACACCACTCTCCGACGGCGACACGCCCCTGAGCCTGTGAGCCATGAGCCTTTGAGCCTATTGCCCTCCGTGCGTAAATAGCAGGCGCGCGGGAGTCGTCTACCCACCAATGGCCGCCTGGCCGGCAATCGGATTGAGCTGCATGCTCGCGATCGTGGCGCCACCGCAGGCTCAAAGTCCCCAATCTGCGAGTATGCGCCCGAGCCTGGTCGGCACCGTGCGCTCGCCGATCTCGGGCTCGCAGGCTCCGGTTCCGAACATCGAGGTTCGCATCCGGCTGTCGGGTGAAACCGATTGGAAGACATCCACGACGGACGAGGCGGGACGCTACGCCTTTCGTGATCTCGTGCCGGGCCGCTACCTGGTCTCGCTTCACGCACCGGGTTATCACGTTGATCTCGACGACGTGATGCTGCGCCGAGGAAGTGAGACCAAAGTGACGTTGTTCAAGCGATCGGTCCTCGAAGGTCGGGTGATCGACGCCGACGGCCAGCCGGTCGGCGGCATCGAGGTCTGTGCGCTTCGGCGGAGTTCATCCGACAAACGGGTGGAGCTCATTCCTGCCGAACATGCGATCACCAACGGCGACGGCGTGTTCCGCATGTCGAGAAGCCCGCTTCGTCCGGCGTTCACGCTGGGACCGGGCGAGTTTCTGCTCGCGGTGATTCCGACAGGCTGTCTCCTCGCTGAAACCGGGGCGCCGCGCCGGGCCATGCCGCTTGCCGGCGTCGTCCCGACGTATTACCCCACCGCGACGTCGTTCCGCGAGGCCACCGTCGTGACGGTCGCGGGTGACGAGCTTCAGACCGGCTTCGAGATCCGTCTTCGCCGCGGTCCAACGACGCGGCTCGAAGGTCGTGTCGCGCCGCTGCCGCAGCATCTGCTTCCGCCCGTGGCGCGTGTGATTCTCGAACCGGCTGAACAGGAGGTTCCAATCACGCGCGTTCTGAATCTCGGACCGGATGGCCGTTTCGTTTTCGACGGCCTGTTGCCCGGCGTGTACCGCCTGATCGTCCCGCCAACGTGGCGGCTGAACGCGCGGAGCGTGTGGGCCGACCAGGCCGTGACGGTGACCGGCGCACCCTCGCAGGTCGTGTCCGTGCCGACAAATCCCACGATGGAAGTGACCGGCAGGGTTCTCTTCGATGGTTATCCGACGCTCTTGCCGGGAGTGCGGGTGTTTTTCACCGTGAACCTCGAGGCCGTTCGCGGCGAGCGCGGCATCGATCCGGCGATGCTTCCGAGTCCGTTCGGTCAGGTGGACTCGGCGGGACAGTTCGTGATTTCGAACGTGATGCCCGGCAGCTACACCGTCGGCGTCTCGGGCGCCGACGCCGGAGGATGGGTCCTCGACGCAGCGACGATTCCTGCGCCCCCCGGATCTCCGTCTCCCGACCGGGACGTCTTCAACCTGCCCTTCAGTGTGACGAATGGCCTCGACATCACGGGCGCGACGATCTCGCTGACGCGCGCGACGGCCACTCTCGACGTCACGGTGCGCGACGCAGGAGATCAACCTGTGAGGGATGTCTTCGTCGTGCTCTTCGCGGCTGATCCGAAGTACCTGGTACCCGGCATCCCGGCGAATTCTCTCCAAGCGCGTCGGCCCCAGGGGCACTGTGACGTTCGAGAATCTGCCGAAGGGCGAATACGTCACCGCGGCCGCCGCGTCCCTCCCTCCGGGCTGGTCAACGGCCAAAGGGCTCGAAACACTGGCCGGCCCGGGGACGAGGGTGCGGATCGAGGCTGATGAGACGCGCGCGGTCACCATCCGGACCACCACAAAATCCGTCCAATAAATGGGCCTCGGACTCAACCTGACCCCATTGGCTCCTGTCTGACTAAGGGGCCCTTCTCTGACTAATATTGGTAACCAACCCATGATGATTTCCTCACGGCTCGTCGCAGTCTCCATCGCTGCCATCTCGGCCGGCAGTCTCGTCGTCGCCGGCGCGCAGGTTCAGCCGCCGCAGGGACAGACCCAGGGCCAGACGCAAGGTGCGGGCCGCGGAAACCAGCCTGCGCGCGACGCGCAGCCGCAGCAACCGGCGGTCGGCACCGGCGCCATCAGCGGCGTGATCGTCGCCGAAGGCACGGGCACGCCGGTGCGTCGCGCGCGCGTGACCCTGAGCGGCGCCGAGATCAGAACGCCGCGATCCGTCGTGACGAACGACGAGGGACAGTTCGGCTTCGTCGCGCTGCCGGCGGGCCGCTACACGATGACGGCATCCAAAGCCGGTTACGTGAACATCACGTACGGCGCCAAGCGCCCGGGAAGGCCCGGAACGCCCATCCAGCTCGTCGACGGCCAGAAGCTCGAGAAAGCCAGCATCAGCCTCCCGAGAGGCGGCGTGGTCACCGGAATCGTCGTGGACGAAAACGGCGAGCCGTCGCCAGGCACGCAGGTGCGCGTCATGCGCTTCGTGATGCGAACGGGCGAGAAGACGCTCGAACAGTCCGGATCGGATCAGACCGACGACCGCGGCATCTACCGCGTCTACGGTCTGCAGCCGGGCGACTTTCTCGTGAGCGCGGCGCCGCGTAACTCGAATCTCGGCGACATGCGCCAGACCGTGATGGCCGAGATCGAAGCGGTCATGAGCCAGCTTCAGGCGGCGGGCATCGAGGCCGACGGCGGCCGTGGTGGTGGCGGTCGCGCCGGTGGTGGGGCCGGCGCTGGAGGCGGCGGCGGACGCGGCGGGGGACGTGGATTCGAGCAAGGTCCTCTTGGCGGACGCGGTCAGGCGCTCATCGAGCGGGCGAACGCGCTGCAGCAGCAGCTGCAGCAGAACGAGCAGGAACAGCCCGTCGCCTATGCACCCGTCTATTACCCCGGAACGACGACGCCGTCAGGGGCCTCGAATGTCACGCTCGGAGTCGGCGAGGAGCGCTCGGGTGTCGACTTCCAGCTCCAGCTCGTGCCGACCGCGCGCATCGAAGGCGTGGTCACGAACGCCGATGGTTCGATGCCGCCAGGCACGCAGGTCACGCTCGTGCCGCAGGATCAGGCGGGCGTGCCGCAGATTCCCGGCCTCAACACCAGCACGTCGCGGTCGATGCAGAACGGACGCTTTCAGTTCACCGGCGTGGCGCCCGGACAATACCGGCTGATGGCGCGCGCGGTCATTCGCGCGCAGGACGCCAACCCGCAGGCGGGACGTGGCGCCGCCGCTGCCGCCGCGGAACAGGGCGGCCGTGGTGGACGCGGTGGCCCGGGCACAATCCAGCAGGTCCTCTGGGCCTCGATGGACCTGACGGTCAGCGGCCAGAACATCACGGACATCGTGGTCGGCCTCCAGCCCGGCATGTCGCTCAACGGACGCGTGACGTTCGAGGGCACGTCGCTGCCGCCGCCGACCGATCTCACGCGCGTGCGCGTGAATCTGACGACGCGTGGCCAGCAGTTGTTCGAAGGCGGCGCGATGCCGCCGGCGCAAGTGGACGCGAGCGGCCGGTTCACGATCAACGGCGTGGCGCCCGGTCGCTACTCGATCAACGGCGGCGTGCCGGGCGGCGGACAGGCGCGGCAAGGCGGGCCGGCAACGGGCCAGCCCGGCAGCGCGAGCGCTCCTCAGTGGGTCCTCAAATCCGCGATGGCCGGCGGACGCGACATCCTCGACTTCCCGCTCACGATTGAACCGAACCAGGAAGCCGGCGGCATCGTGATGACGTTCACCGATCGCACGCAGGAGCTTTCCGGCACGCTCCAGGACGCGACCGGGAGGCCGACAGCGGACTTCACGATCATCGTCTTCCCGGCCGACAACCGATTCTGGCAGCCGCAGTCGCGCCGGATCGTCTCGGCTCGGCCGGGCACCGACGGCCGCTTCACATTCCGAAACCTCCCGCCAGGCGACTATCGCCTGACGGCCATCACCGACGCCGAGCCGGGCGAGTGGTTCAACCCCGACTTCCTGGCTCAGCTCGTGCCACCCTCGATTGCCATCTCGCTCGGAGAAGGCGAGCGAAAGGTGCAGGACATCCGCCTCACGTCTGGCCGGGACTGACGCAGGAACTTCGAACTTCTCAGACCGTTTTGCAGGCCTGTGCAGCATGTTCCTGCGCCCTCCCGCTCGCCGCTTGCCGCAAGGCAGCGTGATCGGGCCTGCCCTAGCGCCCTGCGGGCGCGTACACGAGAAGTAGCGCTCGCAAAGGTCGGGCTCCGGAACACGCTACACAGGCTGCAAAACGCTGTAACTTACCGGGTTTTCAGTTCGAAGTTCGAAGTTTGAAGTTGGAAGTTTTCTTTAACAGATTCCTAACAACCTCCCGGCCGGCTTCGGGGGTCTAATTGGACCGGGTGTCTCTATGACCTTTCGCCAACTCATTCGTGGACTTGTCTTGATCGCCCTGGCCGCGGTGACGCTCGACGCCCGCGGCAGCCAGGAGATTCGTCAGGACGTGCGAGTCGCGACGGCCGTTGCGGTTCCCGGCGCTCCGATCTCTGCGACCCCCATGACGCCGATTACGACAACCGGGACCGGCTTGATCCTCGGCCGCGTGATCGATGCCGGCAGCGGGCGTCCGGTGCCCGGCGCGCTCGTCGCGATTGGTGGTTCGGCGCCGCCGGCGCCTGTGACGCGCACGATGGGCGTCAACACGCCGGGCGGGCAACCCGTGCCATTCGGCGCTCCGGGCGGCGGGATGCCGCGCCTCATGACGGACAGCGAAGGCCGCTTCGTGTTCCGCAACCTGCCCAAGGGAACGTTCAACCTCACGGCCACCAAACCTGGCTACGTGGAAGGCGCGTACGGCCGGTTGCGGCCGAACGGCGCGTCGCAGTCGCTCGAGCTCGGCGATGGTGAACGCGCGAACGAGGTCGCGATCCGCGTGTTCCGGTTCGCGACGATTTCAGGTGTCGTGACCGATCAGACCGGCGAGCCCGCCGTCGCGGTCACCGTGCGCGCGTATCGGCGCAGCCATGACGTCGGGCCGTCGTGTGCTGACGGGCGTGGGAAGCGCGCTGACCGACGACCGTGGCGCGTACCGGCTCTTCAACCTCGTGCCCGGCGAATACATCGTCGCCGTGCCGAGCGTGCAGAACAGCATCCCGGCGAATTTCGCGCTTCAGGGGCGCATGTCGCCCGATCTCATGGCGACGGCGATCGCCGGCGGATCCGGCGAGTTTTCGATCGGCGTCGGCGGCACGCCGGTGAGCAGCGACGGCCGCTTCGTGCTTCAAGGCGGCGGGCGCGGAGCGACCGGCCCCGCGCCGGATGCGTCCGGGCGCCTGCTCGTTCATCAAAGCGCGTATCACCCGGCGTCGAGCACGGTCGGTCAGGCAGAGCCAGTCAGTGTGCAGTCGGGCGAAGAACGAAGCGGCGTCGACGTCGTGCTCAAGCTGGTACCGAGCGCGAATATCTCGGGACGCCTGATCGGACCGACGGGACCGGTCGAGAACTTCATGCTCCATCTCACGCCGACCGACACGGGCGAGATGTCTGCCGACCCCGACGTCGCCACGACCATCACCGCCGCTGACGGATCGTTCGTGTTCCTCGGCGTCCCCGCGGGCCAATACGTGATTCAGACGCTGCGCGTGCCGCGTCCCCTGATGACGGGCGCGGCGACGATGGTGATCAATCAGGGCGGCGGCAACATGTCGTTCACGACGACGACTATGGGCGGCGCGGTGAGCCCGGCGTCGACGACCAACACGGAGCCGACGCTCTGGACGGCCACCGCGATCTCGCTCGGGGGCGAAGACCTGCGCGATCTGACGATCTCCTTGAACACTGGTTTGAAGGTCAGTGGCCGGACCGAATTCCAGGGCTCGGCCGAACGGCCGCCAGGCGATCGACTCGCGCAGGTCACCGTATCGATCGAGTCCGCCGACGGGAGGACGCGCGCTGGCGTCTCGCCCTCACGGCTACAGGCCAACGGGCTCTTCACGACCGCGGGCGTGCCTCCTGGCAACTACCTGGTCCGCGTGGCCAACCCACCCAGCTTTTGGGGCGTGCGCTCGATCATGATCAACGGCGTGGATGCGTCCGACACACCGGTCGAGCTCGAGGACAAGGATCTGAGCGGGGCGATCATTACATTTACCGATCGCGTCTCGGCGCTTTCCGGCACCGTCAAGGGGCCGCAGGGCTCGGCCGATGACGCCGCGGCGATCGTGATCTTCCCGGCCGACAACCGCGCCTGGATGAACTACGGCAACAATTCCCGTCGCGTCCGGATGACCAGATCGAGCAAGTCGGGCACCTACACGTTCAACGGTCTGCCCGAAGGCGACTACTTCGTCATCGCCATCGCCGACGAGGTCGCGAGCGAGTGGCAGGATCCGCGCTTCCTCGAGGCGATGTCGCGCGAGGCGACGCGTGTCACGATCGTCGAGGGCGACAAGAAGGCGATGGATCTCGAGCGCCGCGCCATTCGCCCATCGGACGGCCGATTGGAAGCGGACGACGACGTGACGCCTGCTGCGAGCGCATCGACACTAAGCTTGAGCGACGGCGATGACGTCCCCACCGGTGAGCCTGCACAGACGCAGCAGCAACAGACCCGCGATCCGCGAGCAACCCAGACACGCGATCGGCCGGCAGTGCCCGCAGCGGGAACAAGCGTCATCTCCGGCGTCGTGTTGAGCGACGACGGCACGACGCCGATGCGCCGCGCGCGCGTGACGTTACGGCGCAGTGAGGGCACGGGCGACCGCGCGACGATGACCGACGAAAACGGGCGGTTCGCGTTCACGGCGCTGCCCGAGGGGCGATACACGCTGTTTGCCGCCAAGGCGGCGTATCTGACGGTCTACTACGGCGCCGCGCGTGCCGGCCGCGGGCCCGGATCGCCGATCGCGCTCTCCGCCGGTCAGCAGATGACCAACGTCTCACTGAAGATGCCGCGCGGCGGCGTGGTCAGCGGCATCGTGACCGATCAGTTCGGAACGCCGGTGCCGAACGTCGGCATCCGGTTCATGCAGTACCAGATGAGCGGCGGTGAACGGCGGCTGGTGGCCACACCGGCCTCGGGGTCGGTGACGGACGATCGCGGCGCCTATCGCGCCTACGGACTGATGCCCGGCAACTACGTGGTGAGCGTCGTGCCGCCGCCCCAGATGGGATCCGAGATCAAACAGGTGTCGCAGAGCGATCTCCAGGCCGCGATGAACGACATGCGTCAGCAGCCCGGCGCGTCGGGTCCTGCGGCCGTCACCGCGCCGGCCGATGTCGCCGCCGCGATCGTCCCCGGCCGTTCCGTTGGGTACGCGCCTGTGTATTACCCCGGCACCACGGTTCAGGCCGAAGCCGGACAAGTGACGGTGGCGCCGGGTCAGGAACTGAACGGCGTGGACATGTCCATGCGGCTGGTGCCGACCGCGAAGATTGAGGGCATGGTCCTCGGCGCGGACGGCCGCCCCGCGTCGAACGCCACGGTCATGGCCATGCAGGCCGACACGGCCGGGCCGATCGGAAGCCGATCGGTGTCGATGACGCAGGAGGGCAAGTTCTCTCTGACGAACATCGCGCCGGGCCGCTACACGCTGATCGCGCGTGGAGGGGGACCAGGCGCCATGGCCGATGGGCGACCGGATGATGTTCATTCCTGCTCCGCCGGGCGCTCCTGCAGGCGCAGCACCGCCGCCCCCACCTCCGCCGCCTCCTCCACCGCCGGGCGCGGGACCGACGTTGTTCGCCGAGCAGTCGATCGACGTCAGCGGTGACGACATCACCGGCCTGTCGTTGTCGCTGCAGTCCGGCATGACGGTCTCGGGCCGCGTGGTGTTCGACGGAAAGTCGACGCCGCCGGCGGATCTCAAACAGATCCGCGTGCTCCTCACGAGTGCGACCCCGAATCGGATGATGGTCGGCATCCCCGGCGCGGCGCTGACCGACACGGGCACGTTCGTCATCGAGGGCGTGCCGCCCGGTCAGTACCGCTTTTCGACCACGATGGCGCCGCCCGGCGCGGCAGGAACCGGCTGGACGCTGAAGTCGGCGATCGTCGATGGCCGGGACGCGCTCGACACACCGCTCGACGTGCGGGCTGGCGTGGCGACCGAAAACGTGACGTTGACCTACAGCGACCTCGTCAGCGAGATCTCGGGGACCCTGAGCGACGGCAAAGGCAAACCGATTTCGGACCTCTCCATTCTCGTCTTCACGACGGATCGGTCCCACTGGGGGCCGGCATCGCGTCGTATCCGCCCGCCGACCCAGCCCGCCAGCGACGGCAAGTTCCAGATTTCGGGGCTTCCGGCCGGCGAGTACTACCTCGGCGCAGTCACCGATCTGGAACCCGGCGAGTGGCAGGACCCCGCGTTCCTCGAACAGCTCGCGGCCGCGGCAATCAAAGTCACGATCGCCGACGGCGAGAAGAAGGTGCAGGACATCAAGTTGGCCGGAGGATAAAGACCTCGACCAGATCGCAGGTCTCTTTCTCTTCATGTTCCACCAGACGATCCCGCCGAGCAGCACGATGGCCGCGCCGAGTGCGCCGGCAAACAGGCCCAGGGTCTGATAGAGGATCGACTCAGCATCCATCGTCAGGGTCATGTCGATCGGTTTCCCCGCGAGGCGATCCTCGAGCGTCTGTTCCCACGTGAGGATGTTGCCGCGGTCGACCGTGCCGTTCGTGCCGTCGAGCCGCTTGACGTTGTGATGGAGGACGCGGCTCGGGAGGTGCAGTTTGAACGCGACGATCTCGGTGCGGTTCCATGCGGGCGCGCCAGGATCGCCGGCGGCGGGCGCGCCGACACCCTGCTCGTAGCGCAGCGTCTCGCCTTCCGGCTTCAATCGGTAGGTGGACCAGGCAAGCGGCTGGCACCGGGTCAGATTGCGGACGTGGTCGGTGCGCAGTCGTACCTGTATGAAGCGCCGCCCTCTCCGCCGCCATGGTTGCGTGACGTTCATGACGTCGCAGCCTGCCGCCTCGAAGGCGCGCCGGATCGTCGACCGGTCCAGGCGCCCCGCCGCCGACTCGAGCGTCATGCCCCGGAGTGCCGCGAGCGCTGGCAGCGACGCGTCGAGAAGGATCGTCGCGGACCCGTCCACTGACAGATACAACTGCTCTTCGTATTCGTAGTGCCGGCCCAGTGGACCGCCGCAGGCCGCCGCGATGACGAGCGCCATCGCGCACAGCCCTCTTCCCGCCCAACCGCGCATCCAGCGAATGATATACATTCCAATCAATCGGCCAATTATCCAATTACCCGATTACCCGATTGCCCATTCCCTCATGCCTCGCGTGTTCTTCATCGACGGCAGCTCGCAGATGTACCGCGCGTATCACGCGATACACGGGCTGACGGGTCCCGACGGCCGATCGACGAACGCCGTTTACGGGTTCTCGACGATGTTGCGCAAGCTCATCACGGATCACAACCCGGAATTCATCGCCGCGTCGTTCGACCTGGCCGGTCCGACGTTCCGCGCCGAGCTCTCCGCCGACTACAAGGCGAACCGTACGCCGATGCCGCCCGACCTGGTTGAACAGGTGCCGTGGGTGCGCGAGGCTTGCGAGGCGCTCGGCGTCCCGGTGTTGACCTTCGCGCGGTACGAAGCCGATGACGTGATTGGCACACTGGCGCGCCAGGCGCGCGAGCGCGGGTTCGAAGTCGCGATCGTCACGGGCGACAAGGACTTCTTCCAGCTCGTCGGCGACGGCCTCAAAGTCTACAACCCGCGCGACGAAGGATTCTGGTTCGACGAGGCCGGCGTCGGCGAAAAGCTCGGCGTGCGGCCCGACCAGGTCGTGGACGTGCTCGCGCTGATGGGCGACAGCATCGACAACATCAAAGGGCGTGCCGGGCATCGGCGAGAAGGGTGCGCGCGAACTGATCGCGGCGCACGGTTCGCTCGACGCGCTTCTCGAGGCCGCGCCTGGCATTCAACAGAAGCGCTATCGCGAGGCGCTGATCGCCCACGCCCAGTCCGCGCGCGACAGCAAGGAGCTCGCGCGGATCAGGACGGATGTGCCGGTGACGTTCGACCCGGACGCCGTCCGGTATCGGGGGCCCACGCGCGAGCGGGCGTACGCGCTGTTTTCCACCCTCGGGTTCCGGACCCTCGTCGCCGAATTCGCTCCGACCGCCGAGACGTCCGCACGCGACTATGGCGTCGTCGGATCGCTCGAGGATCTGGATCGGCTGGCGGAGACGCTGAAGACAGCGGGCCGGTTCGCCGTCGCGCCCATCGCGGCCGCCGAGTCATCCGCCGTGCGCGCGGTCATCGTCGGCTGGTCGTTCGCGTGGGCGCCGGGTTCGGCGCGGTACGTGCCGATGGCGCACAGCGGGCTGGCCGATCCGCCGAATCTGCCGGCGCAGGAGGTGTTCGCGCGACTGGGGCCCATCCTGTCGGATCCGTCGATTCCGAAAATTGCGCACGACCTGAAGTTCACGGCCATCGCGGCCGGACGGGAAGGCGTCGAGGTCCGCGGCGGCGAGTTCGACACGATGGTCGGGAGCTACCTCATCGACGCGACGCGGTCGAGCCACGCGATCGACGGGCTCGCCATCGAACGCGCCAATTACCGCGCGCTGACCGAGCAGGACGTCGTCGGCAAGGGCGTGAAGGCCGTCACGCTCGACGCGGTGCCGCCGGCCTCGCTCGCGAACTTCGCGGGTGAGCGCGCCGACGTGCCGCTCACGATCGCGCCGGCGCTGCGGGAGGAGCTCGGGCGCGAAGGCCTCGAGGCCGTCTACCGGGATCTGGAACAGCCGCTCATCCCGGTCCTCGCCGACATCGAGCGCGCCGGAATCAAGGTGGATGCCGACGTGCTGGCGGGCCTGGCGACGACGATGCAGGCAGAGCTGGATGGGCTGTGCGTGCAGATCTTCGGGTACGCCGGATGCGAGTTCAACATCAACTCGCCGAAACAGCTTGCCGACGTGCTGTTTACGAAGCTCAACCTGCAGCCGACGAAGAAGACCGGCAAGACGCGCGTCATTTCGACCGCGCAGGACGTGCTCGAGGAGCTCGCGCTCGTCCACGACCTGCCGCGGCTCGTGCTCAAGTGGCGCAGCATTCAGAAGCTCAAGGGCACGTACGTGGACGCGCTTCCGGCGCTGGTCAGCCTCGAGACCGGGCGCGTGCACACGACGTTCAACCAGGCAGTCGCCGCGACCGGGCGGCTGAGCAGCAGCGATCCGAATCTGCAGAACATCCCGATCCGGACGCCGCTCGGCCGCGAGATCCGGCGCGCCTTCGTCGCCGAGCCCGGGTTCCTGCTGATTTCGGCGGACTACTCGCAGATCGAGCTGCGCGTGCTGGCGCACCTCTCGGGCGATGCGGCGCTGACCGAGGCCTTTCAGCGGGGCGTCGACATCCACGACCGTACGGCTGAGCGCGTGTTCGGCGCCAACAGCGGTCTCGATTCCCACGAGCTACGACGGCGGTCGAAAATCATCAACTACGCGCTGCTCTACGGAAAAACCGCCTTCACGCTCGCCAAGGACATCGGCGTCTCGAAGGAGGCCGCGCAGGAGTTCATCGACGCGTATTTCGCCGGCTACCCGTCGGTTCGCGCGTACATCGACAAGACGCTGGACGACGCCCGCGCAACCGGCGTCGTGAGGACGATGAGCGGCCGGCGACGGCTGGTGCCGGAGCTCACGAGCAAGAACGGCCAGGTGCGCGCGGCGGCCGAGCGCGAAACGGTCAACATGCCCATCCAGGGAACTGCCGCGGACGTGTTGAAAAAGGCCATGATCGACGTCCACGCCCGCCTCGAGGATTTCAACGCCGGCCGGCCAAAACCGGCGAGAATGATCCTCACCGTTCACGACGAGTTGCTGTTCGAGGCGCCCGAAGAGCAGTCGGCCGAAGTCGCCGACCTCGTGCGCACGACGATGGAAGGCGCGTACACGCTCGACGTGCCGCTCACCGTGGACGTCGGAATCGATCGGAACTGGAACGACGCGAAGCCCTGAGCAACATGAAGGGCGTGAAGGGGATGAAGGGCATGAAGAAGACCTTCATGGCCGTGATTCTGCTCGCGTTCGCAGACCTCGGGTTTCTGTTCGCGCAGCAGGATCTCGGCCCCTCCGTCGAGTCGAGCGCGAAAAGAAACCCGAGGTCTTTCTCCGCCCGTCAAGGCGCAACGATCACTGGCCAACTCGTTGATGCGCGGACATTCCAGCCTCTCCGTGGCGCGATCGTCACGGCCGTGCGGGTTCCGACAGGCAAGGCGGACGTGCTTCCGAACATCGGATTCCGAACCGGGGAAGACGGGAAATTCGTGCTGCGCGGCGTCGCGCCCGGGATTGTGAACTTTTTCGTTTCCAAGACCGGGTACGCTTCAGGACCGTTCCAATCGGTCCGGCCGGCGGCAGACGGGGAACAAATCGACAACGTGATTCTGACCGTCCCGCCGGGCGCGTCCGTGAGCGGCCGCATCGTTGACGAGTCCGGCCACCCGGCCGCTGGTCTGCAGGTCTCTGTGAGAAGCACCGCTATTCCGCTCTTCGTAAATCCACCCCAACTGATTCGCGCCGGCGGCGGGACGATCACCACCGAAGATGGGCGGTATCGAGTGGACGGTCTATCGGCCGGGGAATACACGATCTCGGTTGGCACACTCACCGACAAAGCCGAGATCATTGATTCAGGCAGCGATATCGCCGTGATTGCCAATCGCCCGGGGGATCGGCCGGGCACGCAGTCACCGGTCGTCACCCTGAGCGTGGGTGAGGACCGCGACGATGTGAATGTGATGATTCGGTTTCCGGACAAGTTCACGGGCGTGCGTCCGCTTGACTATGGCACCGCGACCATCGAAGGACGCGTCGAGGACGGGAACGGCGTCGCGATCCCGCACGCCGCCGTCTTGTTGCGTCAGGCAGACACGGGGGGCGGCACGATCGTCACCCGCTCCGACGCGGGTGGCCGGTGGGTGATTCAGAAAGTGCCGGCAGGCACCTTTGTCATCAGTCCGGCGCGATTTGGCGTGAACGTAGCCGCGATCGGCGACGCCGGTCCGCCGCTCCCTCTTCGGATCGCGGCCGGTTCGCGCACGGAAAACGTCGTTCTCACAGCGCGCCGCGGCGGAACGGTCAGCGGCACCTTGACGGATGAGTTCGGCGATCCCGCTCGGGCCGTCGTCATCGTCACCTCGCCGATACGGCCTGATCTGTCGTCCGAATTCATCTTCGTTTCAGGTCTCCCTGACGGCAGCCAGGTGTTCGGCCGAGCGACTGACGTCGACGCCCGCGGACGATATCGGCTCATGGGACTGCCACCGGGTGACTACCTGGTGAGCGTGGTGGCGGGCGATCCCACGACGGCGAAGACCGAAGTGCATTTCGTCGATCCAGCGGGGCAGGATCGCATCCTCACGCCGGTATCGATGTTCTACCCGGGTGTTGCGACTGTTTCGCAGGCTTCGAAACTGACGATCAGCGAAGGCGGCGAGTCTACAGGCGTCGATATGACTGTCCGGCCCATGGTGATGACCCAGATCGCCGTGACGGCAACCGCGAGCCGGCCAGTCGGTGAAATCCAGCTGCAGCAGATCCAGCTCGATCACGCGCAACCGATGCTCGAGCGAACGATTCGCACGGAGGCCTCCTCGATTACGCTCGACGCCAAGCCGGGCCGGTACCGGTTGCTGGCGTCAGCCGAGGTCTCAGCGAGCACCGATAACGTCGGTCGGCTCTGGGCATCCGCGGAGGTCGACACCGATCCATCGATGCCGGCTGCCGTTAATTTGCACCTCGAGCCCGGCGCGAACATCAGCGGCCGCGTCGTGTTCGAGGGTGGCGACTCGAATCGACAGAATTCTGGGGCGCGGCTCGCTCCGATGAGTGCGCTGCCTCTCCTGCCATCCAATCCTGCGTTAGCGGCCCGCGGCAATGCGACCTTCGAGCCGGCCACCGGGGTTTTCTCGATCGAAGGCATTCTGCCGGGCCGGTACGTGATTGAGATCGGCACCGGGCGATCGTCGTGGACGCTCAAAGCCGCGATGATCGGCGGCCGCGATGTCCTCGACGAGCCGATCGATCTCCGGCCGGGTGAGGAAATAGAAAATGTCCGCCTGACCGTGACGGATCGGGTCATCGAACTGTCAGGGAAAATCGTGGACGATGCCACGCGACCGACGAGCACCGGGTGGGTCCTGGTCTTTTCGGCAGACAGAAAACACTGGTGGCCCGGCTCGCGGCGGATTCGGTCGGTTCGGCCGGACGCCGCTGGCGCGTACACGATCCGGGGTCTGCCAGCCGGCTCATATGTCGTCACGGTCGTGCCCGATCCGGCCGTCCTGATGGACCCGGCCAAGCTGGCGGCGCTCGCCGCCACCGGCACGCGCGTCACGCTCGCAGAAGGGGAACGAAAGGTGCAGGACCTGCGGTCGTCACGGAGATAGGCGCACACATGCAAGCGCGCGTCATCCTCCTGGTTTTCGTCGGGTTCTTCGGCAACGACCTCGGGTTTCGTTTTACCGAAACCGTAAAACGAAACCCGAGGTCGTTTCAGGGCGCGACGATCACCGGTCAGCTCGTCGATGCGCGGACGTTTCAGCCTCTCCGCGGCGCGATCGTCACGGCCCCGCGGGTCGCGACAGGCAAGCCGGAGGTGCTTCCGAACATCGGATTCCGAACCGGGGAAGACGGGAAATTCGTGCTGCGCGGGGTCGCGGCCGGCATCGTGAACTTTTCCGTTTTCAAGGCCGGGTACGTCTCCGGGCCATTTCCATCGGTGCGACCAGCCCAGGACGGCGAGCTGATCGACAACGTGATCCTGACCGTCCCGCCGGGCGCGTCCGTGAGCGGCCGCGTCCTCGACGAGTCAGGTCACCCCGTCGCAGGTATGGCCGTAAGACTGACCAATAGAGCGCCCGCAGCCGCGGCATCCCAGGCGGTTCGCGGTATGGCTGTCACGGCCGAGGACGGACGGTACCTGCTGGGAGAGCTGCCGGCGGGTGACTATGCGATCGGGGCCGGCACGGTCGCCGAACCCGTCGAAATCATCTCCGGCAGCACCTCCATTCCGTTTCAGATTGTGCGGCTGGTTGCCGGGGAAGAACGCGGCGACGTCGATCTGATGATTCGGTTTCCAGTCAGGCCCGCCGGCCCGCGAACGAACGATTCCGGCACCGCCACGATCGAGGGCCGCGTCGTGGACGTGAGCGGAATCAGCATCCCGCACGCCGCGGTCTTCTTGCAGCGGGGCGAAAAAAGCGCCGCTGCCAGCGTCAGCCGGTCCGACGCGGCTGGCCGATGGGTGTTTCAGAGGGTGCCAGCTGGCCAGGTCCTCGTCGGTGCCGCGCGTGTCGGGTTCAGCGCCGCCGTGACTGGCGATGCCGGTCCGCCGGTCACTCTTCGGATCGCAGCCGGTTCGCGAATAGAGAACGTCGTTGTGACGGCGTGGCGCGGCGGGGCGATCAGCGGCACATTGACGGATGAGTTCGGCGACCCCGCGTCAGGCGCCGTCATCGCCGTGTCACCGGCGCGCCCGCGCCCGGAAGTGTCGCCCGGAGCCATCTACATCGTGGGCCGCCCGGACGGACGCGCGACTGGCACCGACGCGCGTGGACGATATCGGCTTACGGGACTGCCGCCGGGTGAATACTTTGTGAGCGTCGTGCCAGAGGATCCCACGATGGCGAAGACCGAGGTGCATTTCACGGATCCAGCCGGACAGGATCGCATCCTCGCGCCCGTATCGGTTTTCTACCCGGGCGCTGCGACGGCCTCGCAAGCTTCGAAAGTGACCGTGACCGAGGGCGGCGAGTCCGTCGCCGTCGATGTGACGCTCAGGCCCATGCTGATGACGCAGATCTTCGTAACGGCGACCGCAAGCCGGCCTGTTGGTGAGATCCGGCTGCAGCAAATCCAGCTCGATGACGCGCTGCCGATGTTCGAGCGAACGACCCAGATGACAGGCTCCAGCGTCACGCTCGATGCCAGACCCGGCCGCTACCGGTTGCTCGCCTCGGCGGAAGTCGCATCGAACGCCGACACGGTCGTTCGACTCTGGGCATCCGCGGATGTCGACACTGATCCATCGATACCGGCTGCCGTCAACATGCACCTCGAGCCCGGCGCGAATATGGGCGGACGCGTTCTGTTCGAGGGCACTGAATCCAATCGACAGGGTTCCGGAGCCCGGCTCACGCCCATGATCCCGCTGCCTGCTCTGCCTACCCGAACGTCGTCGAGCGACGGGAATGCAACCTTCGAACCGGCCACCGGGATCTTCTCGATCGAAGGCATCCTGCCTGGCCGGTACGTGATTCAGGCCGGAGGCGGGCGGTGGACCCTCAAAGCGGCGATGATCGGCGGTCGCGACGTCCTCGACGAGCCGATGGAGATCCGGCCCGGCGATGAAATCGAGAATGTCCGGCTGACGGTGACCGATCGCATCACCGAACTCTCCGGCAAAGTGGGCGACGCGGCGCAATCGACCAGCCTCGAGTGGGTCCTGGTTTTCCCGGTCGATAAGAAGCACTGGTGGGCAGGGTCGAGCCGGTTTCGGTCAGTGCGGCCCGACTACGATGGCGCGTACACCATTCGGGGGCTGCCGCCGGGCACGTACGTCGTCGCCGTTGTGTCCGATCCGGCCGTGCTGATGGATCCCGCAAAGTTGGCGGCGCTCGCTGCCTCCGGCACTCGCGTCACACTCGCCGAAGGGGACCGAAAATTGCAGGATCTGCGGAAGAAATGACCTCCGAGGTCATTTTCGGCCCCTCACGCGAAAATGACCTCGGAGGTCATATCATTTCGCTTCGTGCCCGATCCGGTGGTTATCCCGCGCGCGGATCACCCGATTTCGCGCCGGAATATCGATCCCGACGCGCTCCGGGTCCTCTTCCGGCTGCAGCGGAGCAACCACGTCGCCTACCTCGTCGGCGGGAGCGTCCGGGACCTGATGCTCGGCCGCGTGCCGAAGGACTTCGATGTCGCGACCGACGCGCACCCGTACCAGATCAAGCGGCTCTTCCGGAACTGCTGGATCATCGGCCGCCGGTTCCGGCTGGCGCACGTGAAGTTCGGACTGAAGACCATCGAAGTGGCCACGTTCCGCAAGAACGTGCCGGCCGACCCGGCCGCGGAGCCCGCGGGGGACGTCGCCGAAATCGTCGCCTCGGCTGGACCACCTGACACCACGCCCGCGGAGAACCCCCGATCTCATCCCGAGTCCGGGCGCGCGCATCACCGCGGCGATGGACACGGCCACCGCCATGGCCACGACCAGGGCATCATCCACCGCGACAACACCTTCGGCACGCCAGAAGAGGACGCGTTCCGCCGCGATTTCACGATCAACGCGCTCTTCTACGACGCCCAGACGCGGTCGGTGATCGACTACATCGGCGGGCTCGGCGATCTCGAGCGACGGACGATTCGTTCGATCGGCGATCCGCGCATCCGGTTCGTCGAAGATCCGGTGCGGATGCTCCGCGCGGCCGTGTTCGCCGCGCGCCTCGGCTTCGACATCGACCCGCTCGTCGTCGAGGCGATCGCTGAACACCGCGCGCTCATCCTGAAGGCGTCGGCGTCGCGGCTCATGGAGGAGTACTTCAAGATTCTCCGCTCGGGTTACGCCGAGCCTGCGTTCCGCGCGCTCGACCGCGTGCGCCTGCTGGAGCTGATCACGCCCGAGCTGGCGTCGCCGCCCGATGCGCTCTGGGACGCGCTCGCGCGTCTGGATCGCTATCGCCAGCGCTTCCCGAACGTGCCGCTCGAGCTGTCGAACACGGTCCTGGTCGGATCGCTCCTGGTCCCAATCGGCGTGCTCGAGCGGCCGGTTCGGCGTGACATGCCCGACGACCGAGCCGATCGCATCAGCCTCGGCATGCTGCCGGTGGCCCGGCGCGAGCTCGATCGGCTCCGCCAGATCACGCAGCTGGTGCCGCGCCTGCTCGATCCCGCGCTGCCGCCACGGGTCGCGCGGAGCATGCACCACCGGCCCGTCTTTTCGGACACGGTCGTGTGGCTGGAGATCTTCGGCGACGCGCCGGACGCCGTCGAGCGATGGAAACAGGCGCGCCACACACGCCAGCACACGCCGTCAGGTCCGGCTCCGGCGGCCGAGGCCGGCAATGAGGCCGCGCCGCCAGGCAGAAAGCGGCGGCGCCGCCGACGGCGAAGACGGCGGGGAGGAGCATCGGGTAATTGAGTGATTGGGTAATTGAGCAATTGCCCAATCAATTACTCAATTACCCGATTACCCGATTACCCGATTGCTCAATTGCTGATTGCTCTTCCCTTTTAGACCTTTACGCTCGGCGATCATGTCCAGCAGCCGCGCGCGCTGACCTTGCGGCGTGCGGGCAAGCCGCTCGTCCCAGTCCCGCAGTAGAAGCTTCATCTGGTCTCGGAGAACGACGAGCTCCTCGAGCCGGCGCTCGAGCGCGGCGAGCCGATCGCCGACGAGTGACCGCACCTTGCCGCACGGTGGCGTGCCCCGATCGCGCGCATGCAGCACGCCAGCCAGCTCTTTCAGTGTGAATCCGATCACCAGGGCCCGCTTAATCAAGCCCACCCGCTCCACGGCGTCCAGCCGATAACGCCGGTATCCGCCGGAGGTCCGGACAATACCCGGAAGCAGGCCGAGCCGTTCGTAGTGACGGAGCGTGTCAGTGCTGACGCCTGTGAGCTTCGCGAGCGCATGTGGCCCGAGGAGTCTCTCGCTCAACTGAATCTGCTCACAGTCCCGGGTTACCAGTCAGCTCAATTACCCAATTACCAATTACTCAATTACCCGATGCTCTTCTGCTCACCGTCTTCGCATCGCCGGTCTGGTGTTCGGTGATCTGGTATCTCAGGAACTCGTGCACCGCTGTCAGGGCGGCCGGATCGGTCGTCGTAATATCCACACGGCCGCCATTTGGCGTCTCGGTGTAGCGGTAGACAACCTGTTCCTTCAACTTCACGAGCCCAGCCATGCCCGGAACCGTCCTGGTGTCGTGAATCAGCATCGGTGCCTCGAAGTTGCCGGCGCCGAACCTCATGGCGATATGGGGAAGGTGCGCGCGGATCGCATCGCGGTTGACCGTGTCGGCGGCATCCTTCACGCCGATCTCGATGGCGCCGCCGTCTTCGAACAGGTAGAAGTGGTGAGCGGTCTTGTGTTGATCGAAGCCCATGACCGCCGCCCCTCGCGCATGCATTCCGGCATGCGGATCCTGAGCGGCAGGGCTCTGGGCGACGAGCAAGGCAGTCAGTACGATTCCAAGGTTGGACATCTGATCACTCCACCACCAACCGTACGCCCTGGAACCGTTCCAGGGTCAATGACCCAATCTCCAGTTGATTCCCACCCTCACCGCCTGCCCCGGCGCCAATGTGACCAGCGGGGTTCGGCCCACTTCGATCCTGGCGTCGCCGACGTTTTCCCAAACCAGATACCAGCCGAACGCGCGGCTGCGCCCGGCGACCCGCAGGTCGAGCTGCGTCGCCGGCTCCAGCTTGAACTGATTCCGATCGTCGTCGAACTGCGACGACGTCGTGCGCAGGATGCCGGAGACCACGATTGACCGCCAGACGGTCGCGTCGGACAGGAGCACGAAGGTCCGCTTCGGGACTTGCGGCAGCCGGTTGCCTTCGAGCGCCGGCTCGAGGGAATCTTGGAACGTGGCGTCGATGAAGGTCGCCGATGCGCTGATACGGACCCTGCGGACCGGTTTCAGCTCGCCGTCGATCTCGAATCCCGTGGACACGGCGTCGCCGGCGTTCTGACGCTGCCGGATGTTGGTGGCCGTCGTGACGTTGGCGATGGCATCGTGCACGACGGTGTGGAAGAAGGTCGCCGTCACCTTCCACAACCGCTGCGACGCGACCACGCCGACGTCCCCGCCTCGCGCGCGTTCGGGACGCAGGTCCGGATTCGCGAGCGTTCGGATCGCGCCGACCTGGAAGTTGCGCACCATCTCGTTCAACGTCGGCCAGCGGTGGCTGGCCGCGAGCGATCCGCGCAGGAGCACGCGCGTGGTCCCGGACATGGCTTCGAAGGTCGCCGTCCCGTGGCCGACCGTCGTCGCGTCACGCGGATCCTCCTCGCCCGGGGCGGCGCGCCACTCGCGCCGCACGCCGCCGCCGACGGTCAGCCGGCTCACCGGAACGAAGCCGCCATGGACCGAGATCGCCTCCGACACGTCGTAGATCGACAGGCTGGTGGTCGAGGGCACGCGGGGATCGCTATCGACGAACTCGGCCGAGCCGCGCGTGATCAACGCCCGCGCCGTGACGCTGCCGTTCGGCACGGTCCACCCGACGTCCACACTGGCCCGGCTCGCGAGCGTTTCGACCCGCTGCACCGAGTTCACCGTCTCCGTCGCGCGCCCGGCCCCGACAATCGAGAACGTCTGATCGAAGTCGTTGGGGCTGATCGAGCCGCGGGCGCTGATCGCGAGGTCGTCGACGACATGCGCGTATTCGCCCGCGAACGTCCCGCCCGCCATGCGGTTGCGCTGCTTGACCGTGCCGTTGCCGCGGTCGTCACGCCCGCCCCATCCGGCCACGACGAAGAGGCCGGCCGTGGACCGGATGGCGGCCTTGCCCAGCCCGTTCACCCACTCGGCGTCTGCCGGGACATCGACAGGGCCGGCCGACTCGGGCGCCACCGGGACGACGCCGTCCGTCCGGAACCAGCTCATGGCGCCGAACGCCGAAAGGACTTCGCGGCCGCCGCCGGCTGCGCCGTCGAAGCCGCCCACGGACCTCGATCCGAACTGGCCCGTGGTCGAGAGTTGACGGCGGGTCGTGGACGGCGTGGTGAAGCTGATGACGCCTCCGAGCGCGTCCGACCCGAACGTGTCGGCGCCCGAGCCACGATTCACGTAGACGTTGTCGAGCGCGTCGGTCGGAAGCCGCGTCCACGTCACCCAGCCTCCGAAGCCCTCGTTGAGCGGCACGCCGTCGAGGAGCACCAGCCCGCGGCTCGCGCCCGACGCCGACAGCCCGCGAAGGGTCACGCCGTGCGTCGTCGGATTGGAGGCGCGGGACGACGAGCGACGGAAGAGGGAAAATCCTGAGACCGACCGCAACATCTCGTCGGCGGTGAGCGCAGGGATCTTTTCAATCGCGGTTCGGGTGTCGACGGTAATCGGCGTCACCGTCACCGCTTCGGTGAGACCCGCCGGAAACAGGAAGAAGTCCGTCGGCGATGATTCGACCAGCCGGCGGACGGTCGTGAACCCCCGCGCGCTCACCTCGACCATCGCTGGCAGCACGGCGTCGGGAAATGCAAACGCGCCGGAGGCGTCAGTAGTCGCCGTCTGCAGCCGTTCAGGTTGACGGAGCACGACCGTCGCTCCGGAAATCGCGACGCCGTCGAACGAACGGACGGTGCCGGTGAGAGGGGGAAGCAGGGCCCAGGGCCCAAGGCCCAAGGCCCAGGTGAGGAGAACAGTTACGCCCGTCATCGGTTCATCAGCCGCATCGGTTGCCTCTCGTAACTGATCACGTTTGTGGTTGCTTGGATCTGCTCTTCCTTCGGCCTTCGGCCTGATCTATCCGTGTCTCTTCTCGAACTCCTGCATGAACCCGACGAGATCCTTCACGCCCTGCTCCGGAAACGCGTTGTAGATCGACGCACGGATACCGCCGACGGACCGGTGGCCTTTCAGGCCGTCGAACCCCGCGGCGGTGGATTCTTTGACGAACAGCTTCTCCAGATCCTCACTTGGCAGACGGAACGTCACGTTCATCTGCGAGCGGCTGTCACGATCGGCATGCGGCTTCCAGAATTCGGTGCGGTCGAGCTCGTCGTACAGCGTCTTGGCCTTCCGCTCGTTGGTCCTGCCGATGGCGGAGAGTCCACCGGCGCCGGTCAGCCATTTCAGCACGAGCCGAAGAATGTAGATGCCGAAGCAGGGAGGCGTGTTGTAGAGCGAGCCGTTCTCCGCATGCGTCTTCAAATTCAGCATCGTCGGAAGCGCGTCGGCGGATCGGGCCAGCAGGTCCTCCCGCACGATCACGACGGTCACGCCCGACGGGCCGAGATTCTTCTGGGCGCCCGCATAGATGAGCCCGAATTTCGAGACGTCGATCGGCCGCGAAAACATGTCCGACGAGGAGTCGGAGACGAGCGGTACGTTGCCCGTGTCCGGCAGCCAGTGCCACTGGGTGCCGTAGAGCGTGTTGTTCGACGTCATATGGACGTACGCGGCGTTCGGGGTCAACGTCAGCTCGGCCTGTTTGGGAATCCGCTTGTGCCGACCGCTCTCGGTCGTCGCCGCGACCGCGGTCGTGCCGACCCTCTTGGCCTCTTTCAACGCTTTCTTCGCCCAGTCGCCGGTGATGATGTAGTCGGCCGTGGCGCCGGGCGTGAGCAGGTTCATCGGGACCATCGAGAACTGCAGGCTCGCGCCGCCCTGGAGGAACAAGACCTTGTAGTTGTCGGGAATGCCGCCGAGCGTGCGCATCTCGGCTTCGGCGCCGTGGATGATCTCGTCGAACGCTTTCGAGCGATGGCTGATCTCCATCACCGACATGCCGACGCCCGGCAGCGCGACGAGATCCCGCTGCGCCTCTTCGAGCACCGGCAACGGCAGGACCGCCGGTCCAGCCGAGAAGTTGTACACCGCGTGATCATGAGGACCCCTCACACGTTAACAGCATTGGGAGCCTTGCCCGTGTCCCGGAATGTCCGGACGATGCGCACGGTTTCGGCCGCAATCGCCTCCTGGGCCTGGGCTGTGGACGCCCCGATGTGGTGCGTGCCGTACACGCCCGGTTCCTGCACGATCGGGTCGGTGAAATCACCCTTCGCCAGGGACGGCTCGTTCGCAAAGACGTCGAGGCCCACCCGCAACTGCCGATCGCGGATGGCCGCCCGCAGCGCATCCTGGTCGACGCATTCGGCCCGCGCGGTATTGATGACGAAGCTGCCGGGCGCGAGCCTCGAGAGCACGGCGCCGTCGATCAGCCCCCGGGTGTCGGCGCAGAGCGCCAGGTGAATGCTGAGAATGTCCACGCGGGCGGCGACGTCGGCTGGCGTCGGCGCGAGATGAATCGAGATCTGCGGCATCGCTGGCTTGTCCCGCCGAAGCTCCGGAGGCGCGAAGGCGGACCGGACGCCCAGATCGTCCATCGCGTCTTCCGAGAGCGGGCCGTCCTGGCCGTCGTATCGCCGGCTCCACAGGACGACGTCCATCGCGAAGCCGGCGGCCCGGCGGATCATCTCGCAGGCGATATGGCCTGCGCCCAGGAGTCCAAGCGTGCGGCCGGCAAGCCCGCGCGCGTTCGAATACTCCTTTTTGTTCCACGTGCCCTGACGAAGGTCGAGGACGTTGTCGGGAATGCGCCGGTCGAGCGCGAGCATCAGGCCGAAGGCAAGCTCCGCGACCGCCGCCGAGTTCTTCCCGGGACAGTTCGCGACGATCACCCCGTGCGCGGTCGCCGCGGCGACGTCGATTGTGTTCACGCCGGCGCCGGCGCGGACGATGAGCTTGAGGGGTGGCGACATGACCGGCGCGCCGACCTTCGTCGATCGCACGATCAGGACCTCGGCCGACGTTCGAGTCACGGCATCAGCGAGCGCCTGATCCTTCAGCTCCGGCTCGAACAGCACGTCGCAGCCCAGAGCTTTCAGACCGTCGATGCCGCTTTTCTCGAACTTGTCGGCAATGAGAACCCGCATGACGGAAAGGATTCTATATGGGGTCTGAAAGAATCTCATGAAAGCACGCCGACAATCGCTTTTGACTGCCGGCGTACCGACGAGCGCACTTCCGTCAGATCAGATTGACGAGTAGCCCGTCTCTCAGCTTCGGCTCGAACCAGGTTGATTTGGGCGGCATGACCTCGCCGGTGTCGGCGATCGCCATGAGGTCGGCGATGGTGACGGGAAACATCGAAAACGCCACGGCCGCGCTGCCTTCGTCCACCAGCCGCTCGAGCGCAACGGGGCCGCGGATGCCGCCCACGAAGTCGATGCGCTTGTCGGTGCGGATGTCGCCGATCTTGAGCAGCGGCTCGAGGACGCGGCGTTGGAGCAGGTCGACGTCCAGTGTGTGCACGCGGCCGGCGCCTGGATCCGCTGGCGGCAGCGTCAGCGTGTACCACTCGCCCGCGAGGTACATCGACACCTCGCCGCGCCGTTCCGGCATGCTCGGTCCAGGATGAACCGCGATGCCGGTCGACTCGAGCGCGACCAGAAACGATTCGGACGTCTCGCTGCCGAGGTCTTTGACGACCCGGTTGTACGGCAGGATGCAGACCTGCGAATCCGGAAACGCCACCGCGACGAACTCGTCGACGGACGCCTTGCCGGCGCCCGCGCCCATCAGCATTTCGCGCGCGCGCGCGGCGCTCGCGACGCGGTGGTGCCCGTCGGCAATGTAGAGAGCCGGCAGCGACCGGAACGCGTCCACGAGCGTGCTCAGGTCCGCGCCCGCGACGCGCCAGATGGTGTGCGACACGCCGTCGGGCGCGACGAAGTCATAGAGCGGCGCCGTGGTGCTGACGCGCTGCGCGACGGCGTTCACCGCAGGGAGCGCGCGATAGGTCAGGAACGCGATCCCGGTCTGCGCTCGAAGCTCGGTGATGTGGCGGGTCCGGTCGTCTTCCTTGTCCTTGCGCGTGCGCTCATGCTTCTTGATGAAGCCGTGGCCGTACTCCTCCAGCGAAAAACAGCCGGCAAGGCCAATCTGCTCGTGCCAGTCGGTGCGCAGGCGATAGAAGTACAGCGCCGGCGCGAGCTCGAGCGTCATCGGCGCGGCGCGTTTCAGCTCTTCGAAATTCCGTGAGGCTTGCTGGTACACGCGTCCGTCGTAGGGATGCGTTCCGGGCGGAAGATCGATTTCCGATCGCGTCACGCGCAGGAAACTGAGCGGATTCTCAGCCGCAATCGCCCGCGCGTCTTCGGTCGAGACGACGTCGTACGGCTGGGCCGCGACATGGGCGGCGGTTTCGGGTGCGGGCCGCAGCGCGCGAAACGGGGACAATTGCGACATCAGCGAGTCTCACTCTGCGGGAATCTCGCGAGCACCGCGTCCCGCGCGCGCTCGAACGCCTCGCGCGCGTCCGGGGCGACCGGATCCCCCTTCGGCATTTTCTTGAGCTCGACCAAAGGATTCACGTAGGTGCCGTTCTTGATGATGCGGTAGTCGAGGTGCGGGCCGGTGGCGGTGCCGCTCGATCCCACGCGGCCGATCGCGTCGCCCTGCTCGACCCGGACGCCGGGCCGGATCCCCGGTCCAATGGCGGAAAGATGGAGATAGACCGTCTGATAGCCGCCGGCGTGCCGGAGCCTCACGACGCGGCCGCCCTCGCCCACCCAACCGGCGAGTTCCACGACGCCGGAAGCGACCGCGTTGACCCGGGTCCCCGCCGGGGCGCCATAGTCCACGCCCAGGTGAGCGCGGGTCGTGCCGTGCACGGGATGCAGCCGGCGGTACGAAAACCTCGACGTCACGCGCGGATCGAACGGCAGCGGCGACTGGAGGAACTGGCGCTTGAGCGAACGGCCGTCCTCGTCGTACCACGCGGGCCTGCCGTCGGTATCGGGGAAGCCGACGGCGACGATTCGCCGGCTGTCGTTCACGAGAACAGCGCCTTTGATCGGCCCGTACCCGACGAACTCGTTCTCGCGCGTGAACCGTTCGAACAGCACGTCGATCCGATCGCCCGGCTGGAGATCGGAGTTGAAGTCAATCTCGCCACCGAAAATCTCCGCCAGCCCGAGCGCAAGCTGCACGGTCTCCCCCGAAGCGGCGAGCGCGCCCACGAGCGACGGCGTCTCGCGCGAAATCGATCCGGACAGAACGTCGATCTCGACGTCCTTCGGGAGCGAGACGACTTCGACGTCGAACGCCGGCACCGCGCTCGTCGCAGCGTCGGCCGGCGCTCCGTCACCGGGCGCGCGGCGCGCGACCACGCGCAGGAGGCGATCGGTATCGATTTGATACCGGAATTCGCGAAACAGTCCGTCGAGCGATCGCGTGAGCCGGTAGGCCTGCTCGGCGCGAATCTCCCGCGGATTGAACACGCCGCGCATGGCTTCGGCGACGCCGGCGGTGAACTCCGCCGAGAGCTCGTGCCGTCGCAGAAGCGTCTCGAGCGTGGCGTTCCGCGGCACGCGCCCGTCCACCGCATCGACATCGAGAGGCAGAAGGACATCGTGGGCCTGCACGCGCGACTCCGTCACGGGGGCCGCGGGCACGCTGCACGCACACACCCCCGCCATCAAAACTGTCAGTGTCGGACCCACTTTCAGGATTGTCACCAAGCGACGAGAATAGCAAAAAAACATCGGGCTATCGGACTATCGAGTTATCGAGCCATCGAAGGGCATTCTGCAGTTGCGGTTCGGACGCGCTCGGCAGGCGAAACTTGCGTCGGTCCCAGCCGTGCGTCGAGAATGCGCAAGATAGCTCGATCGCGCGATGTCGCGATAGCGTGATTTCAGGTGGATGACGTCATGGAATCTGTCGTAATCGAAACGCCGATCGGTCCCGTTGGTATCGAGTCGAACGACGATTGTCTGACCCAGGTCACCTTCAAGGCGCGAGGCAGGGTGGGCGGCATCCCGCGGAAAGGTATTCTGGCCGAAACCGCACGCCAGCTCGACGCGTACTTCAGTCAACGACTGAGGGAATTCGATCTGCCCCTCGCGCCGCGCGGAACGAAGTTCCAGCTCGACGTGTGGAACACGCTTCGGAAGATTCCATACGGCAAAACCTGGAGCTACGCCGACCTTGCGAAACGGATCGGCCGTCCCGACGCCGTCCGCGCAGTCGGCGCAGCCAACGGCCGCAACCCGCTGCCCATCATCATTCCCTGCCATCGCGTGATCGGCAGCAACGGACAGCTCGTCGGCTTCGGCGGCGGACTTCCCATCAAACGGTGGCTGCTGGAACTGGAGCAGGACAGACTCTTCTGAGAAACACAGAAAGGCCCAAGGCTAAAGGCCCAGGCCCAAGGTTCCCGTGAAATAGAACGCGTTCCTCGCCGTATGAAGGAAGACAGACACTCCCATGGTGCCGGGGTATAGTGACGCCCAGCAAGCGGCATCAAGGCGGGACACATTCCCCCCGCAGAGAAGGGAAAACCCCATGACCCGGCGATCAGTCGTTCTCGGATTCGCAGCGGCGTTCATCGTCGCGTTCGTCGGATTTCCGCTCAGGGCGGCTGATGAGCCCATCGACTACGTCAGCATCAACAGGATCAAGGACCAGGGCCTGAATTCGGCGAACTCCCAGGTCATGGAGATCGCGAGCTGGTTGACGGACGTCCATGGTCCCCGTCTGTCAGGGTCGCCCAATATCCAGAAAGCGGGAGAGTGGGCAGTAGCAGAAATGAAGAAATGGGGCCTCGTAAACGTGGCACTCGAGCCCTGGGACAACAACCGCAACTTCACGCGCGGTTGGTCGAACGACAAGTTCTACCTCGCCTCGGTCTCGCCCCAGGCGTTTCCGATTCCCGGGACGCCGTCCGCGTGGACACCCGGCACGAACGGGCTCGTCCGCGGCGAGGCGATTCTCGTCACGGAGACGGCCGAATCCGATCTTCAGAAGTACGCGGGCAAGCTGAAGGGCAAGTTCGTGCTCGGCGCGGCGCCTCCCGAAGTCGCGGCGTGGTGGACGCCACCGGCAACCCGCTACACCATGGATGAGCTCGACCGCCGGGAAACGCCGGTCACGCCCGAATTCGGTGTCACGCCGCCAGGCGGACGCGGCGGCCGAGGCGCGCAGCCGGCGGCCGGACGGCAGGGCGGCGCGGGAGCCGCGCCTGGTCCCCCATTCAATCGCAATGCCTTCTTCCTCAAGGAAGGCGTCGTCGCGATTTTCTCAACCAGCGCGCGCGGACACGGCACCTACACGATTGGCGGCAACCGCGCCAACGATCCGGCGACGACGCTGCCGGCGATCACGATCCCGGCCGAGCAGTACGGACAGATCGCACGCACGCTGGCCAAGGGGATTCCGGTCACGCTCGACGCCGACGTCAAGAACACGTTCCATCCCAATCCGACGATGTTCAACGTGGTCGGCGAGATTCGCGGCTCGGACAAGGCTGATGAGCTGGTGATGCTCGGCGCGCACTTCGATTCCTGGCACTCCTCGACTGGCGCGACCGACAACGCCGCCGGATCGGCGGCGATGATGGAAGCGATGCGCATACTGGCCGTGACGAAAGTGCCGCTGAGGCGCACGGTCCGCATCGGTCTCTGGAACGGCGAGGAACAAGGGCTGAACGGATCGGCCGAGTACGTCGCCAGGCATTTCGCGTCCCGGGGTGCGCCGCCGGCTCCTCCCGCGGGCGCCGCGGCTGGCGGTGCGCCGGGCGGTGGACGGGGCGGCGGTCGCGGCGGCCCGCTCGAGCTCAAGCCGGCACACGCGGGTTTTTCGGCCTACTTCAACATCGACAACGGGACCGGGGCGATTCGAGGTGTCTACCTGCAGCAGAACGACGCCGTCGCTCCGATCTTCCGCGCCTGGATGGAGCCGTTCCGCACGATCGGTATGACGCACCTGACGATCAGCAACACCGGCGGCACGGACCACCAGTCGTTCGACGCGGTCGGGCTTCCCGGCTTTCAGTTCATCCAGGACGGCGTCGAGTACAACTCGCTGACGCATCACTACAACCTGGACAGCTGGGAGCGCCTGCAGCCGGACGACATGCGCAAGAATGCGACCATCGCCGCGGCGTTCGCGTTCCTCGCAGCCAACCGCGAGGAGAAGATCCCAAGAAAGGCTCTCGCCGCGGGTGGCGGGCGCGGGCGGGGACAGCAGTAAGAACCGTCGCTTGTCGGTAACGATGGGTACGGCAGGTCGCGCTTTTCAGAATCGGTATCCGAACGTGACGCTGATGGCCTTGTTCTTGGCCGTCGGTTCGGCGAACCCGGCCGTGTCAAGGTCCACGATGTCGATGAGACCGAGCGTGTAACGGACGTCGACGACAAACGACCCGATCGAGACGCCGCCGCCCATGGCGATGCCGACGTCCCACTTCTTCACGTCGTCGTCGACGCTCGTCTCGTCGCCCCCCTCTTTCTGGACTTCCTTGAGCTTGAAGGCAAAAGACGCGCCGCCCGAGACGTACGCGGTCACCGCGCCGGCGCGCAGCACACGCACTCTCGCGAGGACCGGCAACTCGAGGTACGTCAGACGCAGCTCGTTTTCGAAGTCGGCGAAATCGTACTTTGTGCCCTTCGTCGTCACGAGCGCCTCGATGTCCAGGTAGAGGGGACCGGCGAGCCGCGTGCTGCCGAAGACACCGGCCGTGAAGCCAACTGCTGGTTCTCCGTGATGATGGCATCAGGAATGGTGAGGTCGAGCGTCGACCACAGGACGCCGGCCTTGACGCCGTACGTATCCGGAGAATCGGACGACTGCTGCCCCTGCGCGGCGGCACGCGCCGCAGGCAACGCCAGCGCGGCGAGAAAGAGAATAGAGATCCGGACTGATCGAGCGACCCGCATCGTTCTACGCTACCACCGGTAGGCCCCGAAGAGCTCAATCAGGGCAAAGAGCCCATTGCCGTTTCTAGCGTCCGAACAGGATCTTGACGGCCGCGTACACCATGCTCGTGTTGACCGTCGGTTCGTCGACGGACCCCGGATCGTCGACGAAGATGTGCGTGTACCGGTAGCCCGCGTCCAGCGACACTGTCGGCGTCAGGCGGATGTTGGCGCCGCCGCCGAAGGCGATGAGAACCTCGTTGCTCGAGAAATCCCCCAGTTCGCTGTCGAACTCCTCGAGGAACTCATCGACGTTCACGCCCCCGATCGTGCCACTCACCTCGCCGGTGAGCCGCGCGAAGCCGACGCCCCCTTCCACAAATGGATTGACGCGGCGTCCGCTCTGCGCCCAACGGATGCCGCCGAAGCCGTAAAACGCGGGAACGCTGAATTCGAGGTTGACCGGAATCCCCTGTTGTTCCAGGAAATCAACACCAGTCTCAATCTCGTCAGAGACCTCGGAAGGCGTCACATCCCACATGCGGCCGACTTCACCAATCACGAACAGATCGCGGCTGATCCGGACACCGACCTGGCCCGCGATCGCCGCGCTGGTTGCCGTGCCGAACGTCAGGCCGCCGAGCCCGCCGCCGAAGGCACTGGGAGACGAGGCGCCCTGCGCGGCAGCACCTGTCGCAGTCGTCAGCAGAAACGCCGTGCCGAGCACAACGGATCGGATACGCATGTGTCCTCCAAAGAGTCAGGCCGTGCGTTGACGAGGGTGCCGGATCAGCCTCCGAATGGGAGCGAGACACCGAACGTGAAGCGTCGCGCGTGGGTCGTCTCGTCCGAGAACATGATCATCAGGAAATCGATTTGCGCGCGAAAGTTCAGCTTTCGATGGAGGGCGATGTCCACGCCGCCTCCCGGCGTCATGACCAGCCGCGTTTCGCTGCAGTCGTCGCAGAAGCTCGTGCTGACGCGGAAGCTGCCAATCAGGAACTGGCCGAATGGCGCGAATCGTCCGCCGCCGGCGGTCACCCGGCCACCGCCCATGAACGTCAGAGACTTGAAGCCGTCGAACGAGTGCCACCCGAAATCGCCGACCGGTGCGACCGCGAAATCGCTGGTGGAGTAGATGGCCCTGGCGAAATCGATGGCCACGCCAATTCCCGTGTCTCCTCCGTCGGTCACGATCGACAGACCGGCACCGAGAAGCGGTCGGTCCTCTCGAGCCGCACCTGGGCCCTGGGCGGACGCCGGCGCCGCCGAGAGGAGCATCAGCGCCGCGACAGCCAGCAAGGCACCGAAATGCAGGCTCGAACGACCCGGAGACATGGGTGAAAAAGAAAACGGGTGCATCGGCCTCTTGACCTCTGCACCCGTCGAACAGAGCTTGCTCGTGCGGCCAGGCGTACCAGCTTCCGATCCTCGTGGACACGCCGAACATGAAGCGCACGCCGGTTTCGCTCCCGCCCTCGTCTTCATCGAACATCACGATCGGAAAGTCGATCTGACCGCGAAAATTCCACTTGTCGTTGAGTCTGATGTCGATCCCGCCGCCAGGCGCGATATACAGCTCGCTGTCGCTGTCGAAATCTTCGACGCTGACGCGAAACATGCCAATCAGCACCTGGCCGAACGGCTGGACCTTGGCGTTCGCGGTTCCGGTGAATCGGACGCCACCGCCGAACATGAGGCTGGAGACGCCATCTCCGTAGCTGTTCCAGCCGAAGTCGCCCACGATCCCGATGTTTGCTTTGTTCATGGACTGGACCGGGTAGCCCAAATCCACCTGGAAGCCGGTGCCCGTGTCTTCGGCGATATTGAGGAAAGATACTCCCGCTGCGAAGGTCGGTCCGCTCGAGGCTGCCGCGCGCTGAGCTGCGGCTGGTGCCGCCAGCGCAAGCGTCAGCACCAGTCCAATGAGCGAAGTTGTCACTGTCCGAATACGCACAAACACCTCCATGAAGTAGTCAAGAGACCAGGGGAGACCGCAGATCGATTATACGATTCTCGTCAGTGTATCGGCCCGATTCCGGCCCGCAACAGCCGTGTTGCGGTCAGACGATGAGCGTCGTCACCTGGCCATCGTCGAGGGCAATTCTTCGGATGGCGTGGTTGTTGGTATCGGCCACGAAGAGCGCCTCGCTCGTGGCCGTGATCCCGCCAGGCTCGTAAAACGTCGCCGCTCCGGACGGTCCGTCGTCATGTCCCTCGACACCGCGGCCGGCATAGGTCCGGACGTCTCCGGTATCCGGATTCAGCGTCTTGATCTTGTGATTGTAGGTATCGGCGATGAACACCACGCCGCGCGCCCACGCGACGGCGAGCGGATGTTGCAGCCGGACGGCATCGCCACGGCCGTCGCGGTCGCCAAATTCGAAAAGGTCGCCGCCCGCGAGTGTCCGCACGCGATTTTCTGGCGGCAGCTGGATCTCGCGGATGATGTTCGATTCGCTGTCGGCGACGAAGAGCGTCGAATCGGCGACGGTCAGCCCGGACGGCTGCGCAAACGCGGCTGCGTCGACCGGGCCGTCGACGCGCGCCTCGCGGCCCGATCCGGCGTACGGAATCGCCAGGCGCCGGACCAGATCCACAATCCACACCTGGTGCGTTCCGGCCATCGCAACGAAGAGCAGGCGGCCGGATAACACGAGATCCCACGGCGAATTGAGCGGCGTCTCGCGCGCGGCACCGCCCTGATCACCCCACGCACCCATCCGGCCCGTTCCCGCCAGCGTCGACACTCGCCTGGCGGAGAGATCGACGGCACGGATGACGTGATTTTCGGTGTCGGCGATGTAGAGCAGGTCGCCGTCGAGCGCGAGCCCCTGCGGCCGGTAGAAGGTGGCGTGGTCGAAGCTGCCGTCAACCCATCCGGCCGTCCCCTGGCCGATGGTTTCCCGGATTTCGCCGGCGAGCGATGCGACGAGCACGCGATGATGATTCGAGTCGGCGATGAACAGCCGGCCACCTGCTTCGTCGGCCAGGGTCTTTCCGGGAAACGCCAGCGTCGACGTCTTCAGCCGCTCGCGTTCGAGCGACAGGGGGATGGGCCGGCGATCGATCAACTGACGCTCGTCGAAGACCTGGACGACGACGGAGATCGCGCGATCGAGCTGCTCGATGTGGCCCTCGCCCGACGCCGTCGCGACGACATAGCCTTCCGGATCGATGAGCACGAGCGTCGGCCACGCGCGCGCGCCGTAGGACTTCCAGATCGCGAAATCGGCGTCGCCGACGACGGGATGATCGATGTCGTAGCGGACGAGGATCCGGCGGATGTTCTCGCTCTTCCGCTCATTCGCGAACTTCGCCGAGTGCACGCCCACGACGACGAGCTCGCCGCGATACTTCTCCTCGAGCCGCCGAAGTCCGGGCAGGACGTGCATGCAGTTGATGCAGCCGTACGTCCAGAAGTCGAGTAGCACGACCTTGCCGCGGAGCGCCTTCAGGGTCAGCGGCGCGGCGACGTTGAACCAGGGGCCGCCGGACGTCAGGTCCGGAGCGTGGATGCGCTCTGCTGGCACAGGAGAAGGCCGTCGTGCGGCAGATGACGCGGCGGGCGCGAGCCTGTCACCCCGCGCCCACCGTGGCCTGGAGCCGGGTGTGTTACGACGCGCGGACCCGCTCGGCGCGCGGGCCCTTGGGCCCCTGGCTGGGCTCGAACGTCACGTTCTGACCCTCGCGCAGCGTGTCGAACTCCGGGCACGCGGACTGATGAAAGAAGTATTCGCTGCCGTCCGGAGCCGCGACGAACCCGAAGCCCTTTTCGCGAACCAGACGCTTGACCGTACCGTTTATCGTCGCCATGTGTTGAATCCCTGTTTGCGATGTCCTGTCCCGCGCATCGCTCTAACGCGGTTCACTTTCTCACGAGAAACATTTCCCGCCTCAGTGAAAGCTTAATGAGAAGAAAGCGCGGGCGGGAGCCGGCGGCGGCTACTCAGGAAGCAACTTACGGCAGCATATCGCGAAAGCGCGCCCAGCCGCTCGATGCCGCACCTCCCGCTCATGTGCCCGCCATGAGCAGCATGCCCCCAATCCCCACAACCGCCGCCAGCACGACTCCCCCAATGGCGAAGCGGATCCACTTATCGTATGGCACCCCCGCCGCCAGAAGAATCGCCATCAGCGCGCCGTTCGTGGGCGTCAGGAGCTCGGTCAGTCCCGCGCCGACCTGATACGCGACGACCGTCACCTGTCGTGAGATGCCAAGCAGATCGGAGAGTGGCACGAGAACCGGCATGCTGAGCACTGCGTGGCCGCTGACGCTGGGGACGAAGACATGAATCAGCCCGTGGACCGGGATCATGAGCAGCGCTGCCGTCATCGCCGAAAACCCGGCGAGCGGGGTGGCCAGGCCCTGCAGGATCGTGTCGATGACGCGTCCGTCGCTGAGGACCACCGTAATGCTGCGCGTGATGCCGATGAGGACGGACGCCGGCAGGAGGCTCGACATGCCTTCGAGGTACGCCGTGGCCGTGCCCGCGAGGCCGAGGCCGCCGGCAATGCCCGCGATCACGCCGGCAATGAAAAATCCCGCCGACAGCTCGTTGAAGCCCCAGCCCCACGCGAGCGCACCGTAGACGTACGCCGCCATCGGAGCCAGCACGAGCAGGAAGATCGCGAGATCCTTTGAGGTCGCCGGGGCGGCATCGGGCTCGCGAAGGCCCGTGGCCGCGACCCGCGTGCGGACGGCGTAGCGAAGCGTCCAGGCAATCCAGAGGCCGACGGCCACGACCAACATCGCGGTCCGCGCACCCGCGCCCGAGATCGGCGGCAGCTCCGCCAGCTTCATCGCGATGCCGGCCTGGAAGGGATTGGTCGGGCCGAACGCGCTGCCGATCATCGCCGCGCCGGCGCTCATCGCGACAACCGCCACGGCGTCGACGCCGAGGCCGCGTCCGAGGATGAGCAGCACCGGCACGAGCGCGATGATCTCCTCCTGCATGTTCTCGAGCGCGCCCATCGACGCGAAGAACAGCGAGACGACCGGAATCGCGAGAAGGCCGCGGTGCCGGAATCTCCGGACGAGCCCACCGACGAGCCGCGTGAGCGTGCCCAGCCGGTCGACGACCACCCACGCGCCGCCGACGAACAAGACGACCGCGACGACGTCGGCCGCTTCGATGAAGCCACGCGGCAGCGCGACGACGGCCGCGAGCGGACCGACCGGCGCGGGATCAACTGGACGATAGGTACCGGCCACGACGACACGGCGGCCCGTCGCTTCGTCGTCGCGGCGATCGTACTCACCTGCGGGAAGGATCCACGTGAGAAGCGTCGCGATCGCGACGCCGCCGAGCAACAGGATCAGCGGATGCGGGAGCTCGAGCCGCCGGAACACGTCAGGCGCGAGCGAACGGGGTTACGGCCATCGGCCGGCGTGCTGGCGCCGGTAGCTGCGCATCACGACACTGAGCGCGATCCCGCCGGCGAGGCCGAGCGCGACCGAGACGCCGACGAACGGCAGCGAAAACGCAATCGCCACCGCCACGGCGACCAGCCCAAGGCCGCCGACGCCAGAGACGCGCAGCCGGCTGAAGTTGATGACATCGGTGCTGAGGCCGTCGCGGAGGAAGACGTCGGCAGCGCTGTCGTCGGGCATCCGATTCAGGCGGCGGATGATCGCCAGCATGAAGACTCCGCCAATCATTCCGGCGAACGTCAGGAAGAAGACGCCTGAGCCGACCGGATCCCGCAGGATGATCAGCGCGCCGGCGGCCATTAGAGAAACGGTCAGGACCCGAAGGATCCGCCGGCTCATTCCGGGAGACGCGGTGAGCTGAAACATTGGGTAATCGGTTAATTGGTAATTGAGTAATTGAGCGTTTTTCAATTACCCAATTACCAATTACCCGATTACTCAATTCTACCTCCCTGCCCCCCTCCGCGCCGGCCGCCGCGCCCCTGCGGCGATGCCTGTACCAGCCGCCGCAGTTCCTTGATGGGCTCGGGGTTATCGTCCACCTTGAGGTGCAGAACGACGTCGTTGTTCACCCAGGGGCCGCCGTTTTTCCGGACGATCAAAAGCGACGCCGACCGCTGGCAGCGTGTGTCGCCGCCGGCCGCCTGGCCAGCCTCCAGAGCGGCCAGGAACCGAAACGCGAGGTGATTCCGCTGCCCGTCCTCGCGCTTCTCGGACGACTCGAAAGCCGAGACCATGTTGTCCACGACGGCCTGCCCCGCCAGGATGTTTCCCTGCGCGGTGCAGAACTTGCCCTGCTTGTCTCCCGCCCACGGATCGGCGCGAGGACCGGTGAACGCCGCCATTTCGCCCTTCGCGTTGATGACCGCGAACTGGCGCCCGTACTTCGACCAGTTCCGCTGATTCTGCGCCGGACCTGTCGCAGGCCGTGGATCAGGGTCGCGCTCCCAGATCGTCTTGATGATGTCCTTCGGCGCCATGCCCTTTCGCAGCAGCTCGAGCCCCTGCGGGCCGTAACTCACGTCGACGATGGCTTGCGTCGCGACCGCGCCGACGCCCTCTTCGGCCCACAGCACGCCGTTCACGGAGAACACGCACGACTGCACGGCGCCACCGATATCGCCCGTCACCGGATCTACCCCCAGGATCGAGAACGTCCCGGGATAGTCATGCTCGTCGATCAGCGAGGCCGGGCGCTGCGCGAGCATCGCCAGCGGCAGCACCGCGAGGGCAACCGCCACGAGTGTCGATCTGAAACGCATTGGACCTCCAAATGGGAACGCGCTCCTCATCTTTTCACGCCTGGCCGGTTCAGGAAATTCACGATCGCCGCGATCCACGCGTCATGCGTGTCTTCGAGCTGCGCGGCATGGTCCGCGCCGGGCAGGACGACGAGCTGCTTGTCGCCGGTCGCGAAGCGCGCGAAGAACTTGCCCGCGTCCTCGGCGACGACGCCCGGGTCGCGCTCGCCAAACATGATCAACGTCGGCGTCGTCACCTTCGCGGGCTTGAGGAGGTTGAACTCCGCGTCCGCCTTGAGATCGACGAGCACCGGATCCGCCTTGAGTGCCTGCTCGGTGAACGCGTTGATGACGGCCGGGGGCGTGATTTTCGGCGAGATGAAGTCGCTCTGCGCCGCCTCGGCGGTATTTTTCATCATCAGGGGCTTGGCGGGCGGCGGAAGGTCCACGAATTGCAGGTCCGGATCGAACGCAAACCCGAACAGCACCAGCGCGGACAGCCGCGTCGGCGCGTTCTGCGCCGCCAGTTGCGCGATCGCTGCACCGCGCGACCAGCCGACCAGCGCCGGCAGCGGCACACCGGGATGCCGGGCCGCGACCCATGTGAGCACGTTGGCGATGTCCTGCGAGGATCGAACCGGCGTCAGCCAGCCGGTCGCGTCACGCGGCGTCTCGCCATACCCGCGAAGATCCACGGCATAGGCCGCGTACCCCTGATTGACGAACGACGTCATCACCGATCGCTGCAGACCGGGCACCTGCAAATCGAAATCCGGCCGGCTGCTCCACGTCCGGCCGTGAACGAGCAGGATCGTCCCTCGCACGGCGTTCGGGGGACGCCGGCCCCAGACCGCAAGCGGATGCCCGTCCGACTGCACGGTGAACCGTTCGGGAGCGGACGGTGCTGTCGCTGGTGTGGACGGCGCGGGCGCGGCCGGGCGCGGCGGTGCGGTCTGCGCGTCGGTCATCATCACGGCCGTCGCGAACGCGAGGGGACGCAGAACCAGTGTCCAGGTCACGCGCGTATTATCGGTCAAGCCCGGTTCGCCTACCGGATCTCCTCGAATGTCCTCACGCCTTCGAAGTGGCCCGTGTCGGGCTGAACGCCGTTGCCCGGCCGGATACTGAGAAGCACTTGCATGCCGGCGACTCTGGCGGCCGCGAGTTCCGCGGTCACGTCCGAGACGAACAGCATGCTCGCGGGATCGCGCTCCAGCGCCCGGGCGATATTGGCGTAACTCTCCGCCGACTGTTTGGGGCCCACGGCCGTATCGAAAAACGCCGTGATGAACGGCGTGAGATCGTTGTCCTCGATCGACTCGAACAGCCGGCGCTGCGCCAGCTCGCTGCCCGACGAGTAGATCGCGACGTCGATGCCGTTCGCCCGCCAGGCGCGAATCGCGGTGGGCACCTCGGAAAACACCTGCCCGCGCAGCTCGCCAGCCCGATAGCCGCGTTCCCAAATCAAGCCCTGCAGCTGTTTCAGGGCGGGCGATTTCCGATCGCGGTCCATCAGCCAGCGCAGATACGCCGCGGGCCAATCGATGCCGTGCTCCTCGTACGGCGGCGGCGACTCCCCCCGCGCGACGTCTTCGGCGTGTTCGGTTCTCAGACGGTAGACGATGTCCCGGAGAGCGGGCGAGTTCCGCTCGTCGCGAAGGTAACTCTCGAGGTGCTGGCGCGCGAATCGAAAGAGCACGTCGTGCACGAACGAAATCGGCGTCGTCGTGCCCTCGATGTCGAGGAGGACACAGCCGACGCCGCGCGCACTGAGGCGGACCGTCACACGCCGGGCGGTGACGGGGTCGGGAAGTACGCGGGACCGAAGCAGACGGGCTGGAAGTTCTTGTCCGCGCCGCTCATCGTGTAGTGCGGCGTCCAGCCGGACGTGTCCTGGAAGAGCCGGATCGCGCGGATGCGGCGATCGACGCAGAGATCGAACCAGTGATGCGTGCCCTTCGGGACGCGGATCAGATCGCCGGCTTCGACTTCGATCGCGAACACCGGGCCCTCGGTCGGCCGGATGTGGAAGAGTCCACGCCCCTCGACGATGAAGCGGACTTCGTCTTCGTCGTGCCAGTGCTCGGAGTTGAACTTGTTCAGCATCGCGTCGAGGTTCGGCGTGTGCGGAAACACGTCGATCACGTCGGCTGTCACGTAGCCGCCACGCGCGTTCAGCTCGTCGATCTTCGTGCGGTAAGCCGCCAGCACCTCGTCGGCCGACGCGCCGTCGGGAACGACAGTGTTGTCGGTGCGCTCGTAGTCGATGCCTCGCGAGGCGAGGAACGCCTGGACCTCGGCCGCGTCCTCGATGCTTCGCCGCTCTTCAGGAATTCTCACGACGGCCATAAGGGTCTCCAATCAATGTCCACCTCGAACAGGAATTCGAGAATCTCGACGTGCCGCTCCGCGTCGCGCAGCGTGTGGCCCCACGTGTAGAGCCCATGACGGTGCAGCAGGAATGCGTGGGCGGCCGTTTCCCGGTCGAGCAGGTTCCGGACCTCGCGCGCCAGCCGCGGCATGTCCTGATCGTTCGGCACGATCGGAATCCACTCCCGGTGGTCGTGCGTCGCGACGCCGTCCAGCCCTTTCAGCATCTCATAGCCCGAAATGGCCAGCCCGCCGGCGGGCGCGTGGAGGTCTGAGAGCATCGTGCTCCAAACCGAGTGTGTGTGCAAGATGGCGCTCGCCCCGCGGGCACGCGCGATTTCGAGGTGCAGCAGCGTCTCGGCCGAAGGTTTGCCGGCCCCGGATCGCACGCGGCCCTTGTCGTCGACTTCGAGAATCTGCGCCGCTTCGAGCGTGCCCTTGTGGACGGAGCTCGCCGTGATCGCGAGCCGGAGCGGTTGGGCCGAGAGCACCGCGCTGAAGTTGCCGCTCGTACCCATGACCCAGCCCCGGCCATAAAACCGTCGGCCGATGGCCGCCAGTTCCGCAGCAAGTTTCGGCTTCGACGGACGGCGCGCCATGACCGCTAAGCCTACTCCGGCTTGTGGACGATGTTCGGAGTAGGCGGAGGCGTGAAGAGAAAAATGATCCTGAAAGGCTGCCGTCATTGCCTTATCGCGCAATCGGGTAATCGGGCTATCTCACTATGTAAGCGCATCACGCGACAGTTTGCATGCTCTTAGATAGCTCGATAAGCCGATAACCCGATGGCGCGATGCGGCGGCGCCTGACACGCTTACTTGAGCGAAAAATTCACCGTGACCGTCATGATGACCGACACGGGCACCCCGTTCAGGAGCGTCGGCGTGAACTCCCACTGCCGGACGGCATCGACGGCAGCCTGGTCCAGCAGATCGACCGATCGCAAGACCTTCGCATAGCTGACGTAACCGGCCGGATCGATGACCGCCTCGAGGATGACGACGCCCTGGACACGGTTGGCCTGAGCAATTTCCGGGTAGACCGGCGGCACGTGTTTGAGCTTCTTGGGCTCCATGATCGACCCTCCAACGCGCACGGGCGCACTGGTCGGGGCCGTTCCGGCCACCGCACCCGGAACAGACTGCTGGACCGGCGGCACGGTCATCGCCTGTGCCCGCTGGATGACGACGATGGCGTTCTGCAGCAGCAGGATGGCTTCGTCGAACCGGCGCTGGTCGGCGTACATCTTGGCGAGCTCCAGGTACGGAGTTGCGTCGTTGGGTTGTCGCATCATACGCAGCCGAAGCTCCGATTCCGTCGGAGCCTGGGTTTGCGCGGACGCGACTGGGGTCAGGACGAGACACGCGAGCACGACTGCGGCTCCAACCCTGAGCGATCGAACGATCGGCGAGGCGAGACGTCGCTGCATGGTTCCTATCCTCCTCTTGCCACCGGTCTTGACGGGAGCCCGGGAGCCAACCCTTGCTTAGACCCCGCGGAGGGGCCGATTGTTCGATGCCTCCCGCCGGCGCTAGTTCAACGAAAAGGCGACGGTCACCGTCATCACGACGGCGACCGGAATTCCGTACAGCCGTGTCGGCGTGAATTCCCACTGGCCAACCGCGTCCATCACCGCCTTGTCGAGCGCGGGTCCCGCGGAACGAAGGATTCGCATGCTGCCGACCAGTCCGTCGCGGCTGATGACTGTCTCGATGGTGACAACGCCCTGGGTCCGGCTGCGCTGAGCGTCGGCCGGATAAACGGGCGCCACGTGCCGGATTTTCTTCGGCTCGTTGATTTCACCGGGCCCGCCGACGCGGACAACCTCTTCGACAATACCGCGGTCCGGCTGAAAGGCGAACGTCACGGACATTGCCACCGGCACCATCGTTCCGGCAATCGTCGTCGGCGCGTATTCCCACTGCTCGAGCGCCTGGCGTGCCGCCTGCTCGAAAAGCGGGTCACCCAGACCCAGCCTTTGCAGACCAGTCACTTTCCCCGCCTCGTCGACGACGAATTCGAAGGTCACGATGCCGCCGGATCGCGCCTGCACCGCTTCAGGCGGATAGAGGACGCCGACGTCTCTGGTTTTTTCGGGCGCCTTCACATCGCGGCCGCCGCGAACCGGCCACTCGGAGGTCGTCACACCCGCCGTCGCCGCGGCGCCGATTCCGGTCGGCTCCGCGCGTTCACGTTGACTCGCGAGGAGCACGGCGTTGAGCACAACTTCGGCCGACCCGTACGCGCCTTGATTGAAGTGACGCCGCGCGAGGCCGAGCACCATGGGCACCTGCCTCCGCGACGACGACGGCAGTCTGACGATCGTCTCCGGAATGAACGTAAGGCGGAGCTCCATGACGACGGGGACAACCTCGCCGCCTTGGAACGACGGCGCAAACTCCCATTGACGCACGGCCGCGAGCGCGGCGTCATCGACGCCGTCGACCGATCGCGTGATCCGCGCGTCACTGACGAGACCGCGCGTGTCGATTGTGATGTCGAGCGTCACGGTGCCGCCACCGCCACGCTGGAGCACGTCCTGCGGATAATCGGGTTTGACTTCCCGAAGCCTGACGGGTGCGGCGACATCGGTGCCGGCACGGCGCGGCTGAGCTTCGGTCGCCGGCTTCGGGGCCGTGCCGTCGGCACCAGCGCGGGCCTGTGCCTGTCGAATGACCTTGAGGGCGGCCTTCAGCGTCTGATCGAAGTCGTCGTAGCGGCGCTCGCTGAAGTAGAAGTTCGCGAGATCGAGATACGGCTGAAGCTGTTGAGGCTGGGCGGAGACCCGCGCGCGGAGCATGTCCTCGGCCGACCGTCCCCGCTGCGCAAGCGCCGAAGGCATCCATGCCAGCAACATGGCGACGGCCACAATCAGCCGCGGGACCATCAGCCAATATTAATCGGGTAATTGAGCGATTGGTAATTGGGTAATTGAAGGTCAATTACTCAATTGCCCGATTACCCAATTGCAAATTCACGCTGCTTTTCAGAACAACGTCCCCGTCTTCAGTTGATCGGCCGGCGGCTTGGCCTTGGCTCCTTTTCCTTCGGTCTTCGAGACATAGAGCGCCTGATCGGCGGCGCGGAGGAGCATCGTCGGCGAGTCACCGTCCCTGGGGAAGACCGCGACGCCGCCGCTGATGGAGAGCACCGGTTTGTCCCCTTCGGTCGCGAGGCGCTCGGACACGCGCTTCAACACGAGCGTGCCGCCTTCGTCGGCGGTCTCGGGCAGCACGATGGCGAACTCGTCTCCGCCAAACCGCGCCGGCGTGTCGATCGTTCGGCACGAGCGGCGGAGCGTCTCGGCGACGCGGCACAACGCGCGGCTGCCGACGAGGTGACCGTACTTGTCGTTGATCTTCTTCAACCCGTTCATGTCGATGAAGAGCACCGCGAACGGCCGTTTCGTGCGGCTCGACCGCGCGACCTCGGTCTTGAGGACTTCGATCAGCCGGCGGTAGTTCGCGAGTCCGGTCAGCGGATCCGTGATCGCGAGCTCGTGAAGCTGCGACTCGGCCAGCTTCTGCTGCATCACCACGGTCGCGAGCGCGGCGCCCATCACGGCCATCACGCTCGTGTAGGCCTGCAACAGGACCAGCGATTCGTCCTGCGTCGTCTGCACGAACGGCCCGTACCCGCGAAGCGTGCCCCACACCGCGATGCTCGAGAGCAACGCGATTGCCGTCGCGACCTCCCGCTGCCCGAACCGGAACGCCGCCCAGAGCAGGAACGGCACGCAGAGAAACTCGAGGGGATACGTCTTCACGTCCGACGGAAACTGGCCGCCGAACACCACGAGACCGACGCACACGAGCAGCACGAGGAGACCGGCCGCCTCGATCGCTTCGAGCGGCTTCACCCGGCCGATCGGCGTCGTGGCCCAGAGCAGCATGAACGGCGTCACGACGAGCGTGCCGCTGAGATCGCCCAGCCACCACGTCATCCAGATGTTGCTGTAGTCGGTCCAGACGGCCGAGCCGAGCAGCGTAACGCTCGTCGCGCCCCAGGTTGCGCCGATGCTCGTGCTGAACATCGCGATGAACGCGAACCGGAAGACCGTCCGGATCCGCCGGAACACTTCGGTGCCGTCGGCGAGCCGCTCGACGAGCGTCGCGGCGACCAGCCCCTCGAACGTGTTGCCGATGCCAATCGCGATCGACGACAGCAGCGCGCCGGTGGTGGTGAAGTAGACGAGAAACGCGCCGGCGAGCACCGCGGGCCAGATCCGCGGACCGAAGACGATGAACGCGGCCAGCGCGTAGCCGCTCGGCGGCCAGACGGCCGTCGCGTTTTCGTTGAGCGCAGAGAAGGTCAGGCCGAGCTTACCCAGCCCGAAATAGACGGCGAAGACCGCCGCGAGCACGACCGCGTGCCGGACAAACGAGGAGTACATCGTCGCCGAGTAATCTCCGGGGAGCGTGACGTTGACGATCGGCCCGCCTTCGCCAAGGCTTCGGCGGGGCCGCAGGCGCCTACCGCGACGCGGCGTTGCTCCAGTCGCGAATCGCGACCACGCCACGCCGGCGCGCCGCCGCCTTGTCCGCCTTGACGGCGTAGAGGGCGCGATCGGCTGCGCTCAGGAGCGTCGTCGGCGTTCCGCCGTCGCGCGGGTAAATCGCCACGCCCGCGCTCGCCGACAGTTCCGGCTTGTCCGTGTCCTCCGCGAGGCGTTCGGCCATCCGGCGGATGACCACCTTGGCGCCTTCCTCGTCGGTGTCCGGCAGCACGGCCACGAACTCGTCGCCGCCGTACCGCGCGGCAGTGTCGGTCGCGCGGCACGACGCGCGCAGGGTTTCTGCAAACCGGCACACGGCCCGGCTGCCAATCAGGTGGCCGAGCTCGTCGTTGATGCTCTTGAGGCCGTCCATGTCGAAGAAGACGACCGCGAAGGGCCGATCCGTCCGGTTCGCTCGCGTGATCTCCGTGCCGAGCACCTCGACCAGGCAGCGGTAGTTCGGCAGACCCGTGAGCGGATCGGTGACGACCAGTTCGCGCAGCTGGGCTTCGGCGACCGAATACTCCGACGTCAGCGCCGCGAGTGTCAGGGCCATGATGGCCGTGAGGTTCATGTACAGCAGCACCATCGCGATCGACGCCGTCGGCGTGCTGCGCACGAACGGTCCGTAGCCGCTCAGCGTGCCGTAGATCGCGAGCCCCGTGAGCAGGAGCACGCCGGTCATGGCGGCCCGGCGGCCGAGACGGAAGGCCGACCACAACAGAATGGGTCCGCACAGGAGCTCGAGCGGGTAACCGCGAAATGCCGCGGGGAACCCGAAGAACACGACGAAGCCGACGAGCAGCAAGGCGAGGAAGAACGCAACCGCCTCGACGGTCTGCGCGGTCGACCACCGGGATCTCGCTCCGAGACCCCACATCATCACCGTGGAACCGACGAGGATGTAGCTGGCGAAGTTGCCGAGCGCCCACGTGATCCAGATCGCGCCGTAGTCGGCCCACCGGGCGACGCCGGCGAAGCTCAGGGTCAGCGCGCCGCAAGTTGCGCTAATCGAGAGGCTCGCGAGCGCGGTAAGGCCCGCGAATCGGAAGCTGTTCTGCGGCGTCTGGAGCGCGTGTCTGCCGCCGGCATATCGGTTGATCAGATACGCGCCGAGCAAGCCCTCGACGGTGTTGCCGAGACTCATCGGAATCACGGCCGCGACTGGACCAACGGTCGCCGCGTACACGACGATGGAGCTCACGAGGACGGCGGGCCAGACGCGATATCCCTGCACGAGAAATGCGGCGAGCGCGATGCCGGCAGGCGGCCAGATCAGACTCGTGGCAGGATGCACGTACCCGAGCTGGAGCCCGAGCATTCCGCTGACGATGTACGCCGCGATGAGCGACACCAATGCCGTTTGCTCGCGCTTGAGCCGCGCCCGAAGCGCCCGCAGTTTTTCGAGCATAGATCCCTGCCCCACGCTGCACTTCCCATGCCAGACAACACGTGTCCGGCAAAGGCAAACCACGCTGCACCGCGTGCGGGGTGACCATTGCGTCCGTTCGAACGCGGACTTTTTGGGCTGGGACGCTCAAGAATGAAATGATGATTTCGACTTTGTTGGAGGACTCGTGGAATACACCCGGCTCGGCCGCAGCGGATTAACGGTTTCGCGTCTTGCGCTTGGCTGCATGAGCTACGGCAATCCCGGCTGGCGGCCGTGGGTGCTGGACGAAGCGGCCGCACAGCCGTTTTTTCGGCGCGCGATCGACGCCGGGATCAATTTCTTCGACACCGCCGACATGTACTCAGTGGGAGTGAGCGAAGAAGTCACGGGGCGCGCGCTGCGCACGATGGCGCGGCGCGAAGAAGTCGTCATCGCGACGAAAGTCAATTTCCCGATGGGCGACGGCCCGAACATGGGCGGACTTTCGCGCAAGCACATCCTGCAGGCATGCGACGCGAGCCTGCGTCGTCTCGGCATCGAGGCGATCGATCTCTATCAGATTCATCGGTTCGATCCGAACGTGCCGATCGACGAGACGCTCGACGCGCTGAACGACCTCGTGCGCGCGGGCAAGATTCGGTATCTCGGCGCGAGCTCGGGCCCGTCGTGGAAGATGGCGCAAGCGCTGTCGACATCGGAACGGCGCGGATGGGCGCGGTTCATCTCGATGCAGAACCACTACAACCTGCTCTATCGCGAAGAAGAGCGGGAGATGGTCCCCTTGTGCCTGAACGAAGGCGTCGGGCTCGTGCCGTGGAGCCCGCTCGGGCGCGGGTTGCTCACGCGGCCCCGGCCGGCCGACTCGTCGGTGCGCACCGACCAGACCGCGCGATCGGCGAGCGATACCTATTCGCCCCGTCTCTATGACGATCCGGGCGACTGGGACGTCGTGGACGCGGTCGACAAGGTGGCGCGCGAGCGCGGCGTCGCGATGGCGGAAGTTGCGCTGGCCTGGCTGCTCAGCCGCCCCGGCGTGGTCGCGCCGATCGTCGGCGCCACACAGCTGGAGCACCTCGACTCAGCCGTTCGCGCGCTCGCGCTTCGTCTCTCACCAGACGAAATTGCCGCCCTCGAATCGCCGTACAAGCCGCACGCGGTCCGGGGACACACGTAGGGAATGGGGCAATGAGGCAATGAGGCGCGGACCGCGATGATGATCGAGCTCGGCGTCGACCGCCACCGAGTCGTCGAGCCGTTCGCGTTCACGGGCAACGGGAGCGAATACTTCCGTATCTGGATCGTCAATCTTGCCCTGAGCATCGCGACGCTCGGCGTCTACTCGGCGTGGGCGAAGGTTCGCCGCACGCAGTACCTCGCCCGCCACACGCACCTCGCCGGATCGAGCTTTCAGTACCTGGGGCGTCCCGGCGCGATCCTCACAGGGCGCGTCGCCGCCGCCGTGCTGTTCGGCACGTACTACCTGGCGGGACAGATGAGTCCGCTCTTCGGCATGGCCGCCTTCGGTCTGCTCGCGCTGGTGCTGCCGTGGCTGCTCGCGCGGTCGTTCCGCTTTCGCCTCCACAACACGAGCTACCGCGGCCTGCGGTTCGGCTTTCGCGGCGCGACGACGACGGCCTACAAGGTCTTTCTCGGTCTGCCAATCCTCTCGATCCTCACGTTGTTCGCGCTGGTGCCGCTCACCCACCATCGGATCAAGCGCTACCAGATCGGCGAGGCCAGATTCGGCGAGACGCCTTTCCAGTTCGGCTCGAAGGTCTCCGAGTTCTACATCGCGTACGTGGCCGCCGGATTCCTCATGGCGGCGTTGATTGCCGGGCCGATCGTCTTCATCGTGATCGTACGGGCCATCGGTGAGGCCACCGCGGACCCGCTGAATTCGTCGATGCCCTTCTGGAACAACGTGGCGATCATGACGTTCATCGCAGCCTACGCGACGGGCGTGATCGCGGGCCAGGCGTTTCTCACGGCGAGGATTCAGAACGACATCTGGTCGAACGCCACGCTTGGAACGCACGGGTTCATCTGTTCGCTCCGGACCGTGCCGCTGTTCCAGCTGCTGTTGTCGAATCTGGTGCTCACGCTCGTGACGCTCGGCCTGTTCCGGCCGTTCGCGCAGATCCGCCTGACGCGTTATCTCCTCGGCGAAATCAGCATCGTGCGCGCCGGCTCGCTCGATGAGCTCGCCGCCGGCGAGGATCAGGCGCCGGGCGCGTTCGGCGAGGAAGCCGCCGCGATGTTCGACTTCGACATCGGATTCTGAGGCGCACCAGATGACGTCGGTCTCAGGCGTGTATTTCGACGGCCGCCAGGCAAAGGCGCACGCGGTCACGATCACCGTCGAGGCCGGGGCCCTCGTCTTTGCCGGCACGGAGGTGGATCGCCGTGTCTCACCCGCAGAGGTCGAGATCTTCGACGTCGTCGCGACGACGCCCCGGCTGGTCTGGTTCGAGGACGGCGCCTCGTGCGAAATCGCGAATCACGCGGCCTTCCAGGATCTCGTCGGTCCGCTCGGTGTGATCCCGAGCCCGGTGTCACGCTGGGAGCACGACTGGCGATGGGCGATCGGCGCCTCGGCCGGACTGCTCGTGCTGTTCATTTTGGTGTTTCGATTCGGCTTGCCGTTCGCATCCGATCTCGCCGCGACTCGCGTGCCTCCACCAGCCGTGGACATGCTGAGCCGGCACGTGATGGTCGTTCTGGATCGGAGCGTGTTTCAGCCCACCGGGATCGGGCGCGAGAGGCAGATCGCCCTTATCGACGCGTTCGAACGCCTCCAATTGACGGAGCATCAGTACCATCGGTTCCGGATTCAGTTTCGGAGGAGCGACGCGCTGGGCGCGAACGCCCTTGCGCTGCCGTCCGGCACGATCGTCCTCACGGACGACATCGTGAGACTCGCGCGGGACGACCGCGAGCTGCTCGGGATCCTGGCCCACGAGGTCGGACACGTCGAAGAGCGGCACGGTCTCCGCTTGCTGTTTCAGAGCTCCGGTGTCGCGCTGATGATTGCGTGGTATGTCGGCGACGTCGGCAGCCTCGCTGCCGCCGCGCCCACCGCCCTGCTGCAGGCGAAATACTCGCGCGACTTCGAACGCGCGGCCGACAGCTTCGCGGCCGATCGGCTTCGCCGCAACGGCATCTCGCCGAGCCACATCGCGGACATCCTCGAACGGCTCGAACGCGATCGGGCCCGAGCCGGGCGATCGCTCGCGCTCGAGTACCTGGCCAGCCACCCGGCGACGGACGAGCGGATCCACTGGCTTCGGGCGCAGTGATTGCTTCCCAAGAGCGGGGAACCACGAAGCTCACGAAGGACACAAAGACGGCGCTGACCTGGCGGCCGCCTGCGGCGGCGAAGCGATGTGTGTGGGACTCAAATCCCCCGCCACACCGGTCGGGTTTTCCTTCGTGCCCTTCGTGAGCTTCGTGAGCTTCGTGGTGAAACGCTCTCATACACGTGAGATCTTGCCGATTTCGTCGTAGAGGATCGCCGATGCGACGACGCCGTTGTGGAAGTTGCCGAGATCGAGCCGCTCGTTCGGCGCGTGCGAGTTTTCGTCCGGCAGCCCGACGCCGAAGAGCACGGTCGGGACGCCCATCTCTTCCTGGAAGGTGGACACGACCGGGATGGATCCCCCTTCGCGGCAGAACACCGGCGTCTTGCCGAATCCCTGTTCGATGGCGCGCGCGGCGGCCTGGATGAACGGATTGTCGTAGTCAGTAATCCACGGCTTGCCGCCGTGCATGCGAGTGAGGGAGAGCTCGACCGTCTTCGGGGCGATCTTGCGGACGTACGCGTCGAAGTGCTTGGCGATCGTGTCCGGGTGCTGATCCGGCACGAGTCGCATGCTCACCTTCGCCATCGCCACGGCGGGGATGACGGTCTTCGCGCCTTCGCCGGTGAAGCCGGACAGCAGACCGTTGACCTCGAAGGTCGGGCGCGCCCACGCGCGCTCCAGTGTGGTGTACCCGGTTTCGCCGAAGAGCTTCGGCGCGCCGAGATCCTTGCGGTATTTCTTCTCGTTGAACGGCAGCGTCTTCCAGGCCGCCCGCTCGTCGTCTGACAGCGGCCGGACGTGGTCATAGAACCCGGGGATCTTGATGCGTCCGCCTCGGTCCTTCATCTGCGCCAGGATCTGGGATAGCACCATCGCCGGATTCGCGACGGCGCCGCCGAAGACACCCGAGTGGAGATCCGTCTTCGTCCCTCTCACGTCGATCTGGAAGTAGACGAGACCACGCAGCGAGTAACAGATCGACGGCACGCCATGGTCGAACATCGCCGAGTCCGAAATTACCACGACGTCTGCCGAAAGCAGGGGCTTGTTCGCGCGGATGAGATCGTCGAGATGCGCCGATCCGACTTCCTCCTCGCCTTCGATCAGCAGCTTGATGTTGACCGGCAGGGAGCCTGCCTTCTTGAGATGCGCTTCGATCGCCTTGAAGTGCATGAAGATCTGGCCCTTGTCGTCAGCCGCTCCGCGCGCGTAGATCTCGCCGTCGCGTACCGTGGCCTCGAAAGGCGGCGAGTCCCAGAGATCGACCGGATCGACGGGTTGCACGTCGTAGTGGCCATAAAAAAGGACGGTCGGCGCCGAGGGCCCCGCGCCCAGCCAGTCGCCGTAGACGACGGGATTGCCCGGCGTCTCGATCAGCCGCACGTTGTCGAGTCCGATGCGCTTCATCTCGTCGGCCGTCCATTGCGCGCAGCGCTTGACGTCCTCTTTGTGGTCGGGCAGCGCGCTGATGGATGGAATCGCCAGGTAGTCCTTTAGCTCCGAGATGTACCGATCGCGGCTCGTGTGAATGAAGTCGATGACGTTGAGCATCTGGCAAGAATAGTCGGGGGTCGGGTCTGTTTTCCACAGAATCAGGCCGGCTCGGGGACAGGTCTCGCCGGATCGCGACGCGAGACCTGTCCCCGACCCTCTACCGCACTGTCGACCGCAACGCCCGTCTCGCCGGTGACCAGCACGCGCCCAGGGCGAGCAGAACGATGCTGAGGACGACGACGCCGATGAGCTGAGGGTCGCGTGGCGACGCCTGCAGAACGATGGCTTGCAGAAAATCGGCGCCGAGGAACACGAGCGCAAGGCCCAGCGCCGCGCCGAGCCCGATCAGCCATCCCATGCGGCCCAGGACGAGCCGGAGCACGGCGGCCGGTCCGGCGCCGATCGCGATGCGAATGCCGATCTCGCGCTGACGCCTCGAAACCGCGTGCGCGACGACCCCGTGCAGGCCGACCGCGGCGAGCGTCATGGCCAGCGCGCCGAACACGCCGAGCGCGATCGCAGCCGCGCGGCTCGGCAGCAGCACGAATCGCATCATCTCGGTCAGGCTGCCCGCGCCGTGGACCGGAAGCGCGGGATCGATTGACGCGACGACGCCCTGGAGCTGACGGACGATGTCGTCCTCCGGCAGCGACGATCGGACCAGAAGAGTCGTCGTCGCGTTGGGATACTGCAGGATGGGCAAGAACAGGGCGGCGCGCGCCGATTCACTGAGAGACCGGTACTTGCCGTCCTCGACGAGGCCGACGACCTCCACGGGCGCCCGGTCTCGGCCGTACCGAAAATGGCGGCCGACGGGCGAAGTCGTCCGCAGAATCGTCCGCGCGAACACGGCGTTGACGATCGCGACGCGGGGCGATGCGGCCGTATCACGCCAGTCGAATTCACGGCCATCCAGCAGCCGCGTACCCATCGTGTCGAAGTAGAACGGCGACACCTGGTAAGGCGAGACCTCGACGGCTTCGGGTTGCGCGCCGCCCGGTTGATCGTCCGGCCAGATCCGGGCGCTCGACTGATCGATGTTGAGAGGAATCGTGTTGGCGTAGGCGACGGATTCGAACCCGGGAAGACTCCGCGTGGCTTCGAACGCACGTCGCTGGAAATCTTCAACGCGCGGCTCGTCGTAGCCGGAGAGCGCCAGATCGACACTCGCCAGCGACACACCGCGGGGGTCGAAGCCGAGCGGCAGCGTGAGCGCCTGCCGCAGTCCGACGAGCGAGAGGAGGCACGCGGCGACGAGCACGCAGCAGAGCGTGACCTGCACGCCAACCAGCAGATCCTGGAACGCCCATCGCCGTCGCCGGAACGCGGAAAGTGACGGCGTGTCCTTGAGGACGGAGTTGGGATCGGTCTTCGCCGCCTGCCGCGCCGGCGCCAGCCCGAAAACGACGGCAGCAAGCGCCGAGACGAAGGCAGCGAATCCGAGAACCGCTCCGTCGAGGGTGATGTCGAGCGTCACGGGAAAACCGCCCGGCGCACGCCACGCGCTGATGACCCTCGCGCCCACCACCGCGAGCCCGACGCCGGCAACACCTCCGGCGACGGCGAGCACCAGGGATTCAGTCAGCAGCTGCCGGATGATCCGTGACCGGCCGGCGCCAATCGACAGCCGGATCGCGAGCTCGCGGCCGCGGTCGGCGCCGCGCGCGAGCAGCACGCCGGCGACGTTCAGGCAGGCGACGATCAGGACCAGGCCGGCGAGCGTCTGAACACCGAATGTGAACGCGCGGACCGGCGCGCCGAGTGTGTCGCCGACCAGGCCCGGCGACGTCAGCTTGAACCGGAGCGCGCGAGCGGCGTCCGGATACTGGCGCACGAGATCGGCGCCAACGGCGTTCATCACATGCGCGATCTGATCGAACGTCGACCCGGTCCTGGTTCGGCCGACAATGAACGCGTTCGACGTGCCGCGAGTGTCGAGCCACGGATTCCCGGGCTCGATCTGCGACTGCATCATCATCGGCACCCAGATTTCGGCACGATAGAAACGTTCGGTGCCGTGAAAGCCTTGCGGTGCGATGCCCAGAACGGTGAACGACCCGCCGTTGAGCATGATGGAACGCCCGACGATGGCACGGTCACCGAGAAATCTCGTGCGCCAGCAGTCGTAACTCAACACCGCGACCGGGTGCGCGCCGGGCATCTGATCGTCGCCCGGACCGAACACGCGGCCGTGCAGCGGTTTCACGCCGAGGAGGTCGAAGTAGTTCCCGGTCGCGAGATACCCCCACACGCGGACGGCGCGCTCGGACCCCGCGAGGTTCATCGGAGAGATCCGATAGGCGCTCACCGATGCCACGGCGGCGGCGCGGTCGCGCAGATCCCGATAGAGAGGAAACGAATGGGTCGGCCCACGTTCGGATTCCAGAAAGAACAGTTCGTCCGGCCGCTCCACCGGCAGCGGACGCATCAGGAGGGAGCTCACGACGCTGAAGACCAGCGTGTTCGCTCCGATGCCGAGCGCCAGCGAGAGCACGGCGGCGATCGTGAATCCGGGGCTGCGCTTCATCCACCGGAGGCAATAAAGAATGTCCGCTCGAAGATCGGCGAAGAGTTTCCAGCCGCCGGCCTCGCGGCAGCGCTCCTTGTAGCCCTCCATTCCGCCGAACTCCAGGGTGGCGCGCCGGCGAGCCGCCTCCGCGCTGTGCCCCTGATCGATGAGAGCGTTTGCGCGTTCATCGAGATGAAACTGCAACTCGGAGGCCAGGTCGCGTTCGAACCGCGAACGGCGCCAGCGCGAGATTTCACGCAGCCACCGCATGCTCATGCCTCGCCGGCCCTGGCCTGGAGCGCGGCCGCCATGGCGTCCGCCAGACGCTTCCAACCCGCTTCCTCCGAGCGCAGCCGTGTGCGCCCCGCCGCCGTCAGCCGGTAGAACTTGGCGCGCCGGTTGTTCGCCGACGTGCCCCACTCCGCCGCAAGGAGCCGCTGCCGCTCGAGCCGGTACAGCGCGGGATAGAGCGCCCCCTGCTCGACTTGCAGCGCGCCGTGCGTGATCTGCTGGATTCGCAACAGCACGCCGTACCCGTGGAGCGACCCGAGCGACACGGCCTTCAGGATCAGCAGATCGAGCGTGCCCGGGAGAAGGTCAGCTTGTTCAGCCATGGTGAATGTGACCAGCAGCGCGAGGGTTTCCGTGCCGCTCCAGCCGCTTGCCTAATCAGGTTAGGAGAATGCCCGACTGTCTCCTAAGTTGTCAAGGAGAGCGGCGCCGGCTGAACACGAACCACAAGACGATGAGGAGATAGGCCCCGCCGAGCGCGAGCACGAGGATGGGCCCGCCGGGCAGGGCTTCGAACAGACTCGCCGCGAGAAACGCCTGCGCGAAGCACACGGGCGCCATGCCCGCCAGCGTTCCGAGCACCACGTCGCGCACCGGCACGCCCATCGCACCGGCGACGTAGGAGACGAGGTCGGACGACGTCAGCGGGTTGATGCGAAGCAGAAAGATCACCCATGGGCCGCGCGAAACCACCCGCTCCCGAATACGGGACGCCTGAGTACCGGTCATCTGCCGGGCTACCCAGGACTCGCCAAGCGCATGCCCGAGCCAGCACGCGATTCCTGCGCCCGTGACGTTTCCGATGAGCGACAGCGTGCCACCGATGAGCCCTCCGAAAATCGCGCCCGCCGGTGCGTACAGCAGCGGTCCTGGGATCGGCGCGACGAGGACTTCGACGATCACCGCGGCGACGTAGACGATTGGGGCGAGCATGCCCCAGCCCAGAATGTAGGTTCGCAAGGCGTCGAGCCGCGACTGCCCTTCCGGAGCCGCCGCGATCAGCACCTGCATCAGCCCACTCGTGCGATAGGACCAGATCGCCCAGACGACCAGGAGGCCGAGCAGGGCGACGGCCAGGGCAATCGTAGCGGTGGGTGTACCTGGGCGTGCGGAACGGGACATCGGTACTCGGCAGATAGTTAGACGTGACTCCTCAGGTGTACCATCCCTCCGTGTCCCTCACCCGTCGGGATTTTCTGGGCGGCCTCGCCGTCGCGCCGATTGGAGCCCTGGGCGGCATCGCGGTGCGACGGCCTGCCCCGTCCACGCAGGACGTGCGCGCGGATGCGGCGGCTCTCCGTCAGCGGATCGAAGCGTTGAGCGTGTTCGGCCGGCCGGCCGGCGGAACGTTCGTGGACGGCGTCAGCCGTGTCGCCTATTCGGATGCCGACGTCGCCGGCCGCGCGTACGTCATGGACCTCATGCGCGGCGCGGGCCTCGAGCCGCGCATCGATCCGGCGGGCAACATCTTCGGCCGACGACCGGGCCGTGAGCCGTCGCTGCCGCCGATCCTGTTCGGGTCGCACATCGATTCCGTGCCGAGCGGGGGCAATTTCGACGGCGATCTCGGCTCACTCGCGGCGCTCGCCGTCGTCGAAGCCTGCGACCGCGCGAAACTTCAGACACGGCATCCGCTCGAAGTGGTCGTCTGGTCCGCGGAGGAGGGCGTCGCGTTCGGCCGCGGACTCGCGGGCAGCCGCATCGTCGCGGGCGATGTGAAGCCGGCCGACATGGACGCGGTCTGGAACGGCCTTCGGCGCGGCGACGCCGTTCGAAAAATCGGCGGCGCGCCCGATCGCATCATGGACGCGGTGCGACCCAAGGGCGCGCATCACTGCTACATCGAGATGCACATCGAGCAGGGCGGCACGCTCGAGCGAGGCGCCGTGCCGGTCGGCGTCGTCGAGGGCATCGTCTCGATCGAGCGGTACACCGCCGTCGTCACCGGCTTCGCGAACCACGCCGGGACGACCCCGATGCCGGAGCGCCAGGACGCGCTCGTCGGCGCATCCTTATTGACAGTGGCGGTTCGCGAGGCCGTCACGAAGGTTCCCGGCCGGCAAGTCGGTACCGTCGGACAACTGGAGGTCTCGCCGAACGCACCGAACGTCATTCCCGGAACCGTGCGCCTGACGATCGAACTGCGCGATCTGTCACCCGAAAAGCTTCGCGGCATCATGGATGACATCCGCGGGCGCGCGCGTCAGATCGCCGAACAGACGCGCACGCGGATCGAGATCACCGACCTCAGCCGCAACCCGCCGGCGCTCGCGTCCCCCGACGTCCAGGCCGCGATTGAGCGCGCCGCGAAGACGCTGTCGCTTCCATCAACGCGGTTGCCGAGCGGCGCCGGCCACGACGCGCAGATGATGGCCCAGCTCGGACCGATGGGCATGATCTTCGTTCCGAGCGTCGCCGGCATCAGTCATTCGCCGAAAGAGCTCACGACATGGGAAGACTGTGCGAATGGCGCCAACGTGTTACTTCAGGCGGTGCTGGAGATGGACAAGAGCTGAGAAATGCGCTCGTCGGTACGACGGGATCTCTTCAGGATCCGCTTGTTATTTCCCCGTACTGTCGAAACCTCCCCTGCGCGTACCCGTCGATGAGCGCACCGAGCGGTTGGGTCGTCGACGTGCTTCCGCCGCCATCGAAAATGCTCCGGATGATGACCGCGTTCGGCGCGCGAGGGAGCTGGCCGAGATTTGCGACGAAGCGGGGAAAAGTGCCGTACCGGAACAGATAGAACTCCACATTGGACGTGTAGAACGCGGACACGCGCTCATTGCGATCGGTGAGAAACCGCGCGACCGCCGCGAGCGCCTTCGGGCCGGCGAAGTCGCCGACGATGGGAATCACGAGATCGCGGGATTGAAGGGACTTGAGAAACTGAAAGCCTTCTTCCGACGCCAGAAAATTGCCGTGCCGGCCCGTGTGGTCCGTTCTCACCAGCAACTGCCGGTAGGTCGGGTTGTAGGCCTGCGGCGCGCGACCGGCCGACTGAAACAGCAGCCCGAGCCCGGCTTCGCCAAACCGGCCATGGAAGCGGTCGATCGTCTGCAGGTCCTGCGCCGACAGCGGGACGCCAAAACTCTTGATGCCTTCGAGAATCTTGGCGCGGCGGGCGTCGAGGGCCGGTCTGCCCGGCACTTTGGCGGCGTCGATGTAGGCGATGATCTCCTGGATCGATCGCGGCTGCCAGTCGCCCAGCGGTTCGGGAACATCCCGTTCGACGAGAAGCGCCAGATACTCGACCCGCGTGCGGGCCATCGCGAACAGCGATTTGAACAGCAGGTGCAGCAGCATGTTGTCGCGCCGGACATCGACAATGACGGCAATCGACGGCCGAATCGCGGCGATATACGAAAAGTTCTGATCGGGACCCACGCCGACGTACGCTCCGCCCCGCACGTTCGCGCGCTGCAAGTCCGGGAGAACATCCGCGTACGAACGCTCGTTCGAGATGAGGTTGTCGGTGTCGAAATACCCACCCGGCTCGGAGAGCGCGGCAATCTGCGCCGCGAACGTCCGCGCCTGCCTCGCCGCGCGCAGGTCGCCTGACCCCGTCGCGGGCCAGGCGACGAAGAGCGCGACAAGGAGAAGAACGGTCCGCGCCGCCATCGGGTGAAAAGCGGACATGAAGCTCATGAAGGTCGTGAAGAACATGAAGAAACGCTCTTCTTCACGTCCTTCAGGTCTTCATGTCCTTCATGCGTTTCACTTCTGCGCGAAACAGTAGAACAACCCGGCGCCGCCGGTCCCGACCAGATTCGCCTGGCTGCAGCCCTTCGACGCGTGCGCCGAGTTCCACGACGTGGGATTCGTGCCTCCGCCCTGGCGATCGTGGTGGCCGACCATCGCGGAGCCGTCGCTGTTGCTCGTCCAGTTCTTGCACGTCGTGTCGCCGCTCCCGGTCGCGAGCGTGCCATCCAGTTGCGACCCTGTCAGGATGTCGTGCGTGTTCGGGTTGTCGCCCCGTCCATTGACCGTGGCGCCCTTCTCGGTGAGCGAGTTCTCCTTCGAGAGCTTGTTGGTGTCGCTGTGCAGGTCCGCGACGTTCTGCGCCACCGCGACGCCCTTCGCGTTGTGCCAGGGACCCGAGCCGATCCGGTCGCGGGCGTTCACGGCAGGCTGGCTGTCCGCCGCGGACGCGCTCAGGTAAGCCCGCCACATCCGGCCGCGCGATCCCGCGGCGTCGGCAAGCGTCTGACAATGTTTGTCGGCTCCGGGCAGTCCGCCCAGGTTGGCTCCGTCGCCGGAACCGACGCTCGTGATGAAGAACCCCAACGGCGGCGTCTGCGCCCCCGCCAGCAATGCGGTCGTCAGGGAGACTGTCGCCGCCACGAAAACCAGTAGTTGTCGCCTCATGTGCTCTCCTCCAGAACTTCGGGCCTCAGCCTTGCGCCTGAGTCGGCCTTTGGCCTTCGCCCGTCTTCCTCTACCGGCACGGCGCAGGGCACCCGTTCGGCGCCCACGCCGGTTTGAACGTCGAATTGGCCAGCCATCGTACGGGCTCGAGCAGCGACTGGATGGCTTCGGTCATGTGCGCGAAATCCACGAGCCTGATCTCGTCCGATGGCTGGTGATAGTCCTTGTGCAGACCGTAGCTCGAAACGGTATGCGCCACGACTCCGCGTCGCGCGAAGCGGATGTTGTCCGACCGCATGAAGAAGTTCTCGCTCAGGTGTGGATCGGCCACGAGACGCGCGCCTTGCCTGGCGAGCTCCGCGCCGAGGTTCGAGAGCGGATACCCGGTCAGCCACAACGTGTGCGGCGGCACCATCGGATCCGGACGCGCGAGCATCTCGAACTGCAAATCCGCGACGATCTGATTCAACGGCACGACGGGCAGATCGACGAAGTAGCTGGCGCCGAACCCTCCGCTCTCCTCGCTCCCGAAGAGCGCGAACACGATCGTGCGCTTCGGCCGCGGTCCCTTCGCAAGCGCTTCGGCCAGCATCATCACCGCCACCGTCCCCGACGCGTCATCGTCCGCACCGTTGTAGATCGTGTCGGTGCCCGGAACGGGCGGCCGCGCGCCGACGTGATCGAGGTGCGCGCTGAGAACGATGACGTCTTTGGCGAGGGTTGGATCGCTTCCGGTGAGCCGGCCGACGGCATTCCAGGTCGACCCGGTCGTGGTCATCCGGATGTCCGCGACGAGTGACGCCTCGGTACCGTCGGGCAGCGCGGTCAGCGCGGCGTGCGTCGCGGTGTCCAGATAGATCAATGTGGTGCGCGTCGTGGGTTGATCGATGAGCTTCGTCGGCCGGGCGGCAATGGATGGCATGGTGGCGCCGCGCGCGCTCCATTGGGCTCGCTGCTCGGGCGTCTCGGGCGCGAGCAGACAGACCGCGCCCGTGAGGACCGGCCGTTCGCCCGGCCGCAGCAGCACGACGGCTCGGTCCGGAACGACGGCGCCGGGCGTGTATTTCCAGAGACGCCCGGTTGCCTTGGCACTGGCCAGCGCCGCCACGAGCATTTCGCGGCCGTGTGTCAGCTCGAGATTGCCGACCATGAGCACCGGCACCGACGCCGCCTGTCCCGTGCTCATCTCGATGGTCTGGACGTAGCCGTCGCCATCGCGCATCGGCTCGAGTCCCCACAGGCGGAACTGCGACGCGATGTACGTGGCCGCCAGCCGCTCGTCCCGCGTACCGCTGCCGCGCCCGTTCAGCGCGTCGCTGGCGAGGAACTCGAGGTGAGCCCGGATCGACTGTTCGGTGATCGTCGCGGCCGGTGCCAGGAGCGCAAATGGCCGCTCTGCGACCGGCGTGACCACCGGATATGGCGGCCGAGTGGCGGTCGAAGGTGCCGGCGCCGCCGGCGTGGACGGTGGTGGTGAAGCCGTCTTCGCGGCACAGGCACCGGACGTGAGCAGGCCTGCAGCGATGGCCACAATCGCACACGCGCGACCGGCCCCGATGAGTTGACGCATTTCGGACCAGCATACTTCAGCTGGTCCGCGGCACCCTGCCTGCGATGAGCAGGCAGGTGTCGCGTGTAGAGCGGCCGGAATCAGAGCTGGTCGTTACGCCCAGATAACGAACGTGAAGATGTGGTTCCCGTTGCCGAGGTCGAGGTCGAACAGCGCCCCACGCGCGTTGCCTCGAATCATGCGGCCCCACTGGCTGCGCGTCTCGACCGGTGCCTGTGCGAATCCCGGAGGCACGATCGGCGCTCCGCCGAAGCGTCCGCGGCCTCGACCGCCGCCGCCAGTTCCGCCGCCGCCATCGAGATGCGCGTAGATCGTCTGCAGTTGCTCGAAGTCATGAGCGTTCGGGTGTACGTTGCTCGGCGGTCCGTCAGGATCGCTCGTATAGTCCATGCAGGTACCAAGATTCGGATTATTGAAATTCTCATCCTGGTGATCGAGGCCGAAGTCGTGGGCGATCTCCTGACACATGACCATCTGCCGCCACGACGATGTGTTGTAGAACGCCTGGTTGAAGTAGGTGTCATTCACTCGAGTCGTCGCCGCAGCGATGTGCGAGCCGCCGCTCACCCAAATCTGCGCGATGCCAAGCCATCCGTTGCTCCCATACTCCGCATTGCAGACCTCAATACGACCGGCACTCGGCGGACAACTCGCCGGATTGCTGCCGCCGTTCACAACGGCGAGATCCAGCACGGAAGATGCGTTCCAGTCGCGCACCGCGGCGTCGAGATGACCACCCCAGCCGAGGGACAGGTTGTCGCCGACTTCGAGCCTGAGCGGGTTCGTCGTGCGGGACCAGTGGTATTTACCCCAGGAATGGTGGGCCGTCATCCCTGACGGAAACATCACCACGGCCAGAAGCAGCAAGACGGCTCCAAAGAGCAAGCGGACTCGAGAGATGGCGACCATTCAATCCTCCTGTCGCACCAATCGTCGTTGGCTGGTCAGAGCTGGGGCCGGAAAAGGATACCGCGACCAGGGAGGAACCGGAACACCACTCCCATCGTCTAACGATGGGAACGGAGGCGCGGGACGACCCGCACGCATCACATGGGGCTTACGAACCAGCCGCCCGATCTCCTGCCGGGCACGCTCGACATGCTGATCCTGCAGACCCTCGTGACCGGCGCCAAACACGGATACGGCATCGCGGAACGCCTGAAACAGGTCTCGCAGGATGTGCTGCAGGTCGGCGAAAGTTCCCTGTACCCGGCGCTCCAGCGGCTGCTGCTGAACGGATGGGTCAGGGCCGAATGGGGGACGTCGGAAAACAACCGCCGCGCCCGGTACTACACCCTCACAACGGCGGGCCGGAAAAAGCTCGGATCGGAACGCGAGGAGTTCGAGCGGCTGATCGGGGCGATTCAGCGAGTGCTTCAGGGGTGAGGGGACGGGACTTTTTTCCACAGGTTTCCACAACTAGGGGACAGATCTCGGTGCCGAGATCTGTCCCCTTACTGTGGAAATGTGTGGAAAATAGTCCCGTCCCCCGATGACATGCGACTTCTCCGCCGACTCAACTTGTGGGCACGCCGGCGCGGCGATGCCGACCTTGCCGAGGAGATCGAGACGCATCGCACGCTCCTGCAGCAAGCTCTCCAACGGCGCGGCCTGACGCCGGAAGCCGCGGAAACGGAGAGCCGCCGGAATCTCGGCAACATCACGCTCGCCCGCGAGGACGCGCGCCACGTCTGGTACTGGGGCATCGTCGAGCGACTCTGGCAGGACATCCGGTACGGAGGGCGGATGCTCCGGCGGTATCCGTCCTTCACCGCCGTTGCGGTCACGACCCTGACGCTCGGCATCGGCGCCAACACGGCAATGTTCAGCGTCGTGAACGCGGTGCTGCTGCGGCCGCTGCCGTACATCGAACCGGATCGGCTCGCCGCGATCTGGATTGCCGATCCGAAGCTCGAGGTCCGCGAAGCGGGGACGTCGTTTCCGACTTACACCGACTGGCGTACGCAAAGCCGGCGGTTCGCCGACATGGCCATCTGGGCGACCGCGGCGGCGCGAGTGATGAGCGGCCGCGAACCGGAACGCGTCTCGACGGCGTTCGTCTCGGCGAACCTGTTCCCCGTTCTCGGCGTGCAGCCAATCCTTGGCCGCACCTTCACCGTCGAGGACGAAGAGCGCCGTGAGCGAGTCGTCGTGTTGAGCTACGCGCTCTGGCTGCGTCAGTTCGGAGGCGACCCGAACATTCTGGACAAGACGCTCGATATCGACGGCGAGACGCCGGAGGGTGCGGTCGAGATGATCCAGCGCCCGCGCATCATCGGCGTGATGCCCGAACACTTCTATTTCCCGTCGAAAAACGTTCAGTTCTGGCGGCCCGCGACGCTGCTCGGCATCGACGGCAAACCAAAGCTCTATCAACGGCAGTGGCAGGATCGATTCGTCGATCGCTGGCGCGTGGTCGCTCGACTCGCGCCACACGCGAGCATGGCCGAAGCACGCACTGAGCTGTCGACGATCGGCCGCCGGCTGACCGAGGCGTATCCGGTTCCTGCCGGCGCCGCGGGCTTTCCCGGGTTCGGCGTAGACGTCGTTCCGCTGCCCGAGCAGATGACCGGGCGCGATCTCCGGCTCGCCTTGTGGGTCCTGCTCGGAGCCGTGGGATTCGTGCTGCTCATCGCGTGCGCGAACGTCGCGAACCTCCTCCTTGCGCGGGGAACGGCGCGGGCGCGCGAGTTCGCCATTCGTGCGGCGCTCGGCTCCGGCAGGGCGCGCATCGTGCGGCAGTTGTGCGTCGAAAGCGTGATGCTCGCTCTGCTCGCCGGTCTGGTCGGCACGGCCGTGGCGACCGCCGGCATCCGCGGACTCGCCGCGTCGACCGTGCCGGGGATCCCGAGGTTGACCGAGATCTCGGTTGACGGCGCCGTGCTGGTCTTCACCACGGCGTTGTCGATCGTGTCGAGTCTGCTGTTTGGTCTGGCGCCAGCCTGGAAAGTGTCGAAGCACAACGACAACGAGCCCTTGAAAGAGAGCAGCGGCGCGGTCTCGAGTCCGCTGTGGCTGCGGCAGACGCACGGACTGCTGGTCATCGGCCAGTGCGCGCTGGCGGTCGTGCTTCTCGCCGGCGCCGGTCTTCTCATCCGGAGCTTCGTGCGCCTGCAGGCGGTCGATCCGGGATTCAAGCGCGACAACGTCCTGCTCGTGCGGCTCGATCTGCCCATCCCCGTGTCGTCCTCGTGGCGCGAGCGTGAATGGTCGACGTTCCAGCAGATCGAGCAACGCCTCGCTGCGCTCCCGTCCGTCTCGGCCGCGGGCTTCGTGCAGAACCTCGTCGTCGCCAGCAATCCGCGCACGCCGATCACGATCGAAGGGCAGCCGTCCACGGACGAAGCGGTCGAGCAGGTCGGCGTCAACATGGAAGAGGTCACGCCAGGTTTCTTTCAAGCGATGGGCGTTCCGCTCAAACAGGGGCGCTTTTTCTCGGCGACGGAGCAGAATGCACCGATCGCCATCGTGAACGAGACGTTCGTACGACGCTTCTTCCCGAACGAGAATCCGATCGGCAAGCGCTTCAGCCAGGGGCGCGCGGGCACCAAGATGAACTGGCAGACGATCGTTGGCGTCGTCGGCGACATGCGGCGTCAGGGGCTCGAACGACATCCGCTGCCGGAGTTCTTCATCCCCAGCACCGAGCCGGCGATGGACCTCGCGGTGCGTGTCGAAGGCAACCCTGCGGCCGTCGCCGGCGCCGTCCAACACGAGATTCGATCCGCGCTTCCGACCGCGATCGTCGTTCGCCTGACGACGCTCGAGACGTTCATGGGTGAGTGGAGCGCGGAGCGAAAGTTCCAGGCGTGGCTGCTCGCGCTCTTTGCCGGAATTGCGCTCTCGCTGGCCGGCATTGGCGTCTACGCCGTCATGCAGTTCGCGGCCGCCCAGCGGATTCGTGAAATGGGCATCCGCGTCGCCCTCGGCGCACGCGGCATCGATCTGGTGACGCTCATGATCCGGCAGGGCCTCCAGCTTCCGATGGCAGGCCTCGCGATCGGACTTCTTGGGGCGTACCTGCTGGTCGGTCTGCTGCAGAGTTTCCTGTTCGAAGTGAGCGCGACCGATCCGCTCACGTTCGCGGGCGTGGCGATCCTCGTCACCGCGACGGCCATTCCGGCCTGTTATCTCCCGGCTCGCCGGGCTGCGCGGGTCGATCCGGTCGAGGCGCTGAGGTGAGGGGACGGGACTTTTTTCCACAGATTTCCACAGACAGGGGACAGACCTCGCCGTCGAGGTCTGTCCCCTCACTGTGGAAACCTGTGGAAAAAAGTCCCGTCCCCCGATGACATGCGACTTCTCCGCCGACTCAGCGTGTGGGCACGCCGCTGGCGCGGAGACGCCGGCCTCGCCGAGGAGATCGAGTCTCATCGCGCGATGATTCAGGAACGGCTCGAATCGCAGGGCCTTCCGGCTGAAGAGGCCGCGCGCGCGAGCCGCCGAGCGCTCGGGAATATCGCACTCGCGCGTGAAGACGCCCGATCGGTCTGGGTGTGGCACTGGATCGAATCGACCGCGCAGGATGCGCGGCTCGCCATCCGCGGCCTGCGTCGTGCACCTGGATTTACGGCGGTCGCCCTCCTAACGCTTGCGCTCGGAATTGGCATGACCACCGCGATGTTCAGCGTGATCGAAGCGGTGCTGCTCCGGCCGCTGCCCTACCACGCTCCAGACCGGCTGGCGCTGCTGTGGACCGACGACGTGAAGCGCGGTGTGCGTGAAGTGCCGACGTCGTACCTGACGTTTGCTGACTGGAAGTCGCACACCCGGCAGTTCTCGGACCTGGCGATTTTTCAGGGCGAACCCGTCATCGTGTCGGGACCGAACGGCGCCGAGCGGATCCTGGCGCAGATCGTGTCGGCCAACCTGTTCCCGCTCCTGGGCGTCACTCCAGCTGCCGGCCGGACGTTCTCGACCCAGGAGGAAGCGAAAGCCGAACCGGTCGTCCTCATCAGTCACGGTCTCTGGCAGCGGCAGTTCGGTGGTTCGGCAGATGTGATTGGTTCGACGATCCATGTCCGCGCGGGCCGCGTCGGCGAACAGCGATGCCGGATCCTGGGCGTGATGCCCGCGACGTTCTACTTTCCGAACAAAGATGTCCAGCTCTGGCGGCCGACGCTCTCGGCATACGTCGGCGGAGCCTCGGCGAGGTGGATGACGGAGCCTCGATACCGATTCACCGTGAACGACTGGAGCGTCATCGGCCGGCTGCAACCGAACGCCACGATCGCCGAGGCCCAGGCCGAGATGACGGAGGTCGGCAGAGCTCTGGCGGGGGTTCACGCCGCCGATGCGCAACAGGTCGCGGCCTTCGCCGGATTTGGCGTCAGCGTCGTGCCGTTGCTCGACCAACTGACTGGTACCGGCCTCCGACGCGCCCTGTGGCTGCTCCTCGGCGCCGTCGCCGTCGTCCTGCTCATCACCTGCGTCAACGTCGCGAGCCTTCTGCTGGCGCGCGGCGCGGGCCGGGCCCGGGAGTTCGCCATTCGCAGCGCGCTCGGTGCGGGCCCGTTTCGACTGATGCGACAGTCACTAACGGAATCGATCGCGCTGGCGGTGGCTGCCGCCGCGCTCGGGCTCTTCCTGGCGAACGCAGGGATCCGTGCGGTCTCTTTGTATGCCCCGGTCGGCGTGTATCCGTCTGCCTCGACGTCCTACGTGTTGACCGACTCGGTTCGCGTCCCGGTTCGCTCGGCGCAACCCGGTATTCCCCGGCTGGACGAACTGAGAATCGATCGGCGCATCGTGCTGTTTGCCACCGGCGTGTCGATGGTGGCGGTCATCCTGTTCGGCCTCGCGCCTTCCCGGCGACTTGCGATCAGCTCTCCGCGCGAGGCCCTTCAGCAGGGTGGCCGGAACCTCGCCGGCAGCCGGTCGCTGAGCCGGACCCGGCAATTTCTGGTTGCTGTCGAGTGCGCGCTGGCCGTGCTGCTGCTCGTCGGCGCCGGTCTCCTGATTCGGACGCTGGCCAAACTCGACCGGGTTGATCCCGGGTTTTCGACCCGGCACGTTCTGTTGATGCGTGTCTCGCTCGCGCCAACGACGCAGGACTCGCCTGCGCCGGCGCCGGACAACGTCGAGCGGCGGCGAATCTTCTACGAGCAGGTTCGCGCGAGGCTGTTCAGCGAACCTGGCGTCGAAAGCGCGGGCCTCATTACGGATTTCTTCTCGCGCGCCGTGGTCACCGAGCCCGTCATCGGTCCGAATCGCGTGACTCAGGCGGTGGGAGACGTTTGGCGGTCCTCGGTCGACTCCGGGTTCTTCAGGACGGTCGGCGTGCCCCTGCTCCGTGGCCGGTTCTTTACCGACGCTGACGCGCAGATGGCGCTACGCCTCAACCGGACCGACTTGACCGTGCTCGCGCGCACAAACGCCGCCTCCCCGGCAATCGTGAACGGATTGTTCGCCGAGAAGCTCTTTCCCGGAGGGGACCCAATCGGCCAGCGGTTCGGCATCGGACCGCCCGGCCGTGTCTTCTGGTACGAAGTCCTCGGTGTCGTCGGCAATATGCGCCGTGACGGTCTCGACCGGCCCCCGGGCGCCGAATACTACACGCCGTACGTCGGCCAGACATCCGAGCTGGCGGTGCGAACGGCCGGGGATCCATCAGCCGTTGCTTCCGCGATCCGCGACGCCATCCGGTCCGTCGATCCCAACGGCATCGTCATGAGCACGACCACACTGGACGACAAGCTGGCGGAGCTCGATGCGACGCGGCGGCTGCAAGCCAGGCTGCTGACACTGTTCGCGGGCCTTTCGTTGTTTCTGGCAGCGATCGGGATCTACGGAACAGTGAGATACGTCGTCGCGCAACGAACGCAGGAGATAGGTGTCAGGATCGCGCTCGGCGCCCGACCCGCGAACCTCATCGCCCTCGTGATTAGACAGGGCATGACAGCCCCCGTTATCGGACTCACCATTGGACTACTGGGGGCACTGGCTGGAGCCCGAGTACTGGCTCACGTTCTCTACGAAACCTCGCCAACGGATCTCCAGACCATGGCGGCTGTCGTCATCACGCTGCTCGTCTCAGCGCTCTTCGCATGCGGCATACCTGCCCTTCGCGCGGCGCGCACTGACCCGGTCGCGGCGCTGAGGTAGGGGACGGGACTTTTTTCCACAGGTTTCCACAGTTAGGGGACAGACCTCGCCGGCGAGGTCTGTCCCCTGACTGTGGAAACCTGTGGAAAAAAGTCCCGTCCCCTACCTAACCTTGAGACCGGTGCGGCCTTCGACCGTTTCGAGCACCTTCTCCCAGGTGTTCCCGTTCAGCTGCAGGATTAGATATGCCGTCCGGCTCTGCAGAACCAGCCAATGCCGCGCGGTCGGCATGATGCCAGGCATGTCGAGGTTGTCGGGTGGCGAGAACAGCGACGGATCCCACTTCGGATTGCGGGCTCGAATGTAGGTCGCGCGCTCGATCGCCTTGTAGGGGGTGGCGGTGATAGTCGTGCCGCCTTCCCGGTCGAGGACGGTCATCTGTCCGGCGACGAAGCTCAGCAGCGCGTCCCGATCCTGTACGCGTCTGCCGCTGATCATCAACACTTTCACGTCGGGGAACACGACTTGGGTCTCGCTCGGTTCCGGCGTCGTTGGCGCTCCCGTGGCCGCGGGTGTCGCGGCCGGCGGTTGCGCAGTTCGTGCGGCACCCGCGGCTGAGCCGCGCGCTCCCGCGTCAGTGCCGATTGCGGGCGGCGCGCCCGGCAGAGTGGGAGACGTCCCACGCGAATCCGTTCCGCCCGGCGGCAGTGCGGTCGCGGGTGCGGACGGTGACGACGGCGCCGGGTTGTTCGCCGCTTCGCCCGCCTGAGCAGATGCGGCTGGCGCGTTCGCCGGTGACTGCGACCGCGAGCGCATCATCATCCACCCGCCCACGCCCGCGAGCGTGATCACCAGCGCCGCGACGCCAATCGCAACTGGAATTGCCGACTTCGGGGCCGCCGGCTCAACCGGCACTGGACGCGCACCGCTCGGTTCCGCCGACGTGTTGACGGACGGCTGCGGCTGGAATCCCGTCGGCGCGTCCGGCGCGGCCGTCTGAAAACGTGACGAAATCGTGCCGATCGGCGTGGGAGCCGCCGGGGTCGTGATGACTGCCGTGGTTGCCCCGGCCGACGCGGAACCCGGCACCGTCTGCGGCATCGAGAGGCCTGCCAGACAGCGCGCCAATGCTTCGTGGAACTCGACCGCGGACTGGAAACGAAGCTCGGGCGCCTTGGCGAGCGCCCGCGCGATGATCTGTTCGACCCATGCCGGAAGGTCGGTGCGCATCAGGCCGATCGGCGTCGGCATGTCGTTCACCTGCGACTGCGCCATCGCAAACGGCGTGTCGCCCCTGAACGGGAGCCGCGCCGTGGTGAGCCGGTAGAAGACGACGCCCATCGCGTACAGATCCGCGCGCGCGTCGATCTCGTGTCCCATCACCTGCTCGGGCGCCATGTACGCCGGCGTGCCCATCATGTAGCCGGCGTTCGTCAGATGTTCGGTGCCCGCGACGCGCGCGATGCCGAAGTCCATGATCTTCACCGACCCGGTTTCGGTGATCATCAGGTTCGCGGGCTTGAGATCGCGGTGCACGACGCCCATGCTGTGCGCGTGCGCCAGCGCCGCGAGCGACTGCATGCAGAGCTCGGCGGCGCGCTGCGGCGAGAGCGCGCCCATCCGCTCGACGAGATGCTCGAGCGTCTCGCCGCGGACGAACTCCATCACCATCAGCCACTGGCCATCGTGCTGGAACAATTCGTAGATGGTCGCGATGCCGGGATGGTTGAGACGTGCGACCGTAATCGCTTCGGCGCGGAACCGCTTCGCGATTTCAGGATCGTTCAGCTCGGCGTTGAGAACCTTGATGGCGACTTCGCGATGGAGCGTCTCGTCGGTCGCGCGATAGACGGTGCCCATGCCGCCACGCCCGATCCGATCCTCCACGCGGTATTTGCCGATGTTCTGCCCGACCATTTCGACGTCTCGTCAGCGCTTGAAAGGGACAGGAGTCTAACACGCGCCGCGGATCGACTGACAAATCCGCGTATCAAAACCGCGTCGTACGACGGGTACGGGTACGGCAGGTCCCTGGAACGAGCCTGACGATGGTCCTTCAGTCGCCTGGCTTTCTCGGCCGCTCGATTGGCAGATCCACCCGATCGCCCCATTCCTTCCACGATCCGGTGTAGTTGCGAACGCTCGGGTAGCCGAGCCGCCGTAACGCGAGATAGGTGTGCGCGGCGCGGTACCCGCCCTGACAGTACGTGATGACCTCGCGGTCGGACGTGACGCCCAATCCTTCATACATCGCGCGGAGATCGTCGATCGGCTTGAAGTGTCCGTCGGGCGTGAGGTTGTTCGTCCATTCGAGGTGCACGGCGCCCGGAATCGCGCCGCCTCGTTTCGCGCGCACCTGCTCGCCGGAATGCTCGGCCGTGCTTCGCGTGTCGACAATGGCTGTCTCCGGACGGCCGAGCCGGTCGTACACGAGATCCCAGGTCGCGATCTTCGTCGCGTCGGGTGTGCCGTGCCATGTGCTCGGCGTCGGCGCGACGGCCTTCGTGGTCGTCGGTCGCCCCTCGCGTGTCCAGGCAGCGAAGCCGCCGTCGAGGACACGCGCGTGCTGATGACCGAGGTACTCCAGGAGCCAGAACACACGCGCCGCGCGAAGCCCGGCGTCCTGTTCATACACGACGACCGGCCGGTCCGGCGTTACGCCGCGGAGGGAAAAAAGGTGGCCGATCATCCACATGAACGCGCGCAGCGGCGCCTCGCTCGTGTCGATGAGGCTCACGCCCCATAGATCAAGGTGTACGGCCCCCGCCAGATGGCCGGCGGCGAACTCCTCGGCCGGCCGCGCATCGATGACGAGCGCCTCCGGCATCGGGGCCGCAACGAGAGGGTCTTGTCTCTTTTCCACAGAATGGGCTGATTCGGGGACGGGTCTCTCCCGGAGACCCGTTCCCATTCTCGCTCAAACTGAGGCAAAGAGACACGCGCCCTACCGCGCGTACCGCAACAGGAACACCGCGGCGAAGACGTACGCCAGCCAGTCGAGCTCCCGCGCCCGGCCCGTGGCCAGCTTGAGAATCACCGACGCGATGAGCCCGAACGCGATTCCGTCCGTGATGCTCACCGCAAGCGGCATCGTCATCAGCGTCAGGAACGCGGGAATCGCCTCCGTGAGATCGTCCCATTTGATGTGGCGCACGCCGTCCATCATCAGCACGCCGACCAGGATGAGCGCCGGTGCGACGATCGGGTAGAGCGTCACGCCGTCGGCCGCGGCCACCCCGCCGCCCACCATCTTGACGATCGGATGCACGAACAGCGCGGCCAGAAACAGCGCCGCGGTCACGACGCTGGCAAGGCCCGTGCGGCCGCCCGCGGCGACACCCGTCGAGCTCTCGATGTACGCGGTGACGGTTGACGTCCCGAGACCGGCGCCGACGACCGTGCCGACGGCATCGGCGAGCAGCGCCTGTCGTGCGCGCGGAAACGCACCCCCGCGCGCGAGTCCGATCCGGCTCGTCAGGCCGATCAGCGTGCCGATCGAGTCGAAGAGCGCGAGCAGGAAAAACACCAGCACGACGTCGAACAGGCCCGGCCTCAGCGCACCGAGCACGTCGAGCTTCAGGAACGTCGGCGACAGCGAGGGCGGCGAAGAGACGACGCCCTCGAACTTGACGAACCCGAAGGCGAGCGCCGCGACGAGCCCCATCGTCATGGCGATCAGCATCGCGCCGGTGACGCGCCGCGCCATCAGGATCGCCATCACGACGAGCGTCCCGAGCGCGAGGATCACGGGCGGCGAGGTCAGTGGCCCGAGCGTCACCAGCGTGCCGCGCGCGCCGACGATGATCCCGGCCCACTGGAGCCCGATGAGCGCGATCAGCAGGCCGATGCCGACGCTGATCGCATGTTTGAGCGACTCCGGTACGGCGCTGATGACCCGCTCGCGCAATCCCACGCCCGCCGTGAGAATGAAGATCATGCCGGCGATCGCCACCGCGCCCAACGCGACCGGCCATGGCGTGCCGCCGGCCAGGACGACCGTGAATGCGAAGAAGAAGTTGTGGCCCATCGCGGGCGCGACGGCGATCGGATAGTTCGCGAGCAGCGCCATCAGGAGCGTCGCAACCGCGGACGCGAGGCAGGTCGCCGTCAGCACGGCGCCGTGATCCATGCCCGCTGAGGCGAGCACCGCCGGCTGCACGAAGATGATGTAGGCCATCGTCACGAACGTCGTGACACCGGCCAGCACCTCGATCCGGATCGTCGTCCCGGCCGCGTTCAGCTGAAACAGCCGCTCGAGCATGGCGGCGGAAGAATACTTGACGCCATTCTCTTTGTCGTGCAAAGTGATTGAACCGGACAGCAGCCGGGACCATGTCCGACGTCACGCGCGCGCTCGAGCAGATTGCCGAGATTCACGGCCACCTGGCCAAAGGCGAGGTGTACCGCGGATGGCGATCGCTCCCGGTAGCCTCGTCAGGGGTCGTTGGCATCGTGGCGGCCATCTGGCAGTCGATGTCCGGTCGGCCGATCGATCCGTGGAACTTCACGGCGTATTGGGCCGCGGTCGCGGCCCTCAGCCTGGTGGTCGGGTGCTCCGAAATCGCGTGGCGATACGTCCGTCACGCGAGCGCGACGGAGCGGCGTCAGTCGCGCTGCGTGATCGGTCAGTTTCTACCGGCGCTCGTCGCCGGAGCGATTGCGACCGCCGCGCTGCTGCAGTTCAGTCCGTCGCTTGTCGTGCTCTTTCCGGGACTCTGGGCGATGCTGTACGGCGTCGCGATTTTCGCGGCGCGGCCGTACATCCCCCGCGCGAGCGGCTGGGTCGCGCTGTATTTCTGGAGCGCGGGACTTGCGCTGCTCTGGACCGCGGACGGCATCGAGACGTTGTCGCCGTGGTCGGTCGGCGCGACGTTCGGCTTCGGCCAGCTCTTCGGGGCGCTGGCCCTCTACTGGAATCTTGAGCGAAAGACGGTGATACATGACGACGAAACGTGATCAGTCCGACGCCGACGAGAGCGGCCGCTTCGCTTACGACGGCCTCGACCGCGCGCTCCACGAAAAAGCGAGGCTCGGCATCCTCGCGTCGTTGGTCGCGCATCCGGACGGGCTGCGGTTCGGCGAGCTGCGCGCCCTCTGCGCGCTGACCGACGGCAACCTCAGCCGTCATCTCGACGTGCTGCGCGAGGCACGTCTCGTCGAGATGTGGAAAGGCTTCGAACGCCGCCGGCCGCAAACCCTCGTGCGGCTGACGCCCGAAGGCCGCCGGCGGTTCACGGCGTATCTCGAAGAGCTGGAGCGCGTCGTGCGCGAAGCGCTCCCGAAAGCCACGCGCACTCCGAATCGTGCGCGGCCTCTGCCGCCGGGGTGGCAACCGGCGTAGGAACCAGGCCGAAGGCCAAAGGCCGAAGGCGTGAAGTCGACAAGCCGGGGCAGGTCAGTGACGCCGGCTCCAGGCTATCGCCTTTGACCAATGGCCGTCGGCCTTCTTGCTAAACAGGCCGTCTGCCCTGAATCACGCGGATCAGGATTACTGCGATCGCGAGAATCAGCAGCAGATGGATGAACCCGCCCATGGTGTAGGACGACACGACGCCCAACAGCCAGAGGATCAAGAGCACGGCGAAGACAGTCATCAGCATTGAAGTCACCCCTTGCGACGCGCCGGCCTGGGAGCGTCGACCCGGCGGACATAACTGCATGGTTCATGCCCGACGGGCATCGGACCGCCGGTCGTGATTTATTTCAAGAATTTGGCGGATGGGCAGAACGCTGCCTACAATAGGCAGTCAGCTGCCCTCGCGAAGCTGCAGGTCGCTGTGGCGGGCCGCGGCGAGCGCCCCCTCGATTTCCGCGACGAGATCGGCCGGATCGAACGGCTTGATCAGGATCCGATCAAAGCCCGCCGCGCGCGCTTCGGCAAGCTGACTTTCGTGCGAAAACCCGGTCGCCGCAATGAGCGGAATGTCACGCAGGCCGGACGTGCCGCGGATCTGCCGCGCCGCCTCGCACCCGGTCACACCGGGGAGCTCGAGATCCAGGACGATGACGTGTGGACGGGCTGAAATCGCCATGCGAACGGCGTCACTGCCGCTCCCGGCCGTCAAGACGCGATAGCCCTGCGAGCGCAGGTACCACTCCCACACTTCGAGGGCATCGTGGTAGTCGTCGACGAGCAGGACAAGCGTCTCAGCCATATCGCACACGTCTGGTTTCAGACGAGCCGGATCGGCCGCGACAGGGTCCGGCGCTTGACTATGATTGACCCATCGGCGGGCGGAAATCCTTACCAATCCACCCATGTACGGCAGCCAATGGGCCTCGTATGACGCGGCAACTCGACTTGGTTGAACTATTGCATCTCTTGGGCCACGAGCTCCGCTCGCCTGCTGGCGTGATGCTCGGCTACTTGCGTATGCTGCAAGAAGGACGGTTCGCCGACGAGGCAGACCGTTTGCGCATTTACGACAAGATGCGCGCCGCGCTGGCCCGGGTGACCGGGCTCGGAGAAGCGGTTTCACAGTTGACGTCGTGGGTCGAGCCGCGCGAGCGCGACGCTGGTGCGGCCGATGCGCGCGAGCTGCTCGACCGCAGCGCCGCAGCGGCCCGGTCCGCGCTCGACCGGCCGTTCGAAAGCCGGATGTCTGTGGCGTCCGGGACGGCCCGACTGCGGGTACTGGACGGTCAGGCGCTCGAAGCCGCCATCGCGGCCGTGATTGTCGCGACCGCTCGCGAGTCCGGAGACTCACCAGTTGTCGTGCGCGCGTCGGTTCGTAACGGCCGCGAACCGGCCGTCGAAGTCGTCGTTGGCCCCGAGACGCGTGTCGATGCCGAGCCGCCGCTGTGGGACGAAGCCGCGGAAGAGTTCAGCATCGCGCGAGGCGGCATGGGATTGTCGCTCGTCCTCGCGATCGCCGTCCTGGAGGCCCATGCCGCGCGGGTGTGGAGCATCGGCGGAGCACGATCGCTCGCCGGGCTTCGCTTGCCCATCGCGTCCGTCAAGAACGAGGAGCATCAGTCATGACACCTGCCAATCTCGCCATCGTCGACGACGATCCGCAGTTCGTCGAGTACATGGCGACCCTGTTGCGGTCGCGCGGCTACGCCGTGCAGACGTTCAACAGCGGCCCCGCCTTGCTACGCGCGCTCAACACGGAGACGGCGCCACAGGTCGTGCTCCTCGACGTGCTGATGCCGGAGCTCGACGGGCTCGAGACGTTGAAGGCCCTGCGGACGTCGCATCCGTCCGTGCCGGTCATCATGCTGTCGGGCCGGCAGACGCCGGCGACGATCGTGGACGCCGTACGGCTCGGGGCGGCCGACTACGTCGTCAAGCCGGACGATCCGGAAGGGCTCGGCGAAGCCGCGCTCGAAGCCGCTGTCCGGAGCGCGGTCGAGAAGCTGGTCCTCAAGAATGAGATCGCGCGGATGCGCGACGCGCGTGGCGAAGATCCGGAAGGCGCGCCGATCTGGGGTCCGGGCCAGGGCATGCGGCAGGTCATGACGATGATCGATCGCATCGCCGACAGCGACGTGACCGTCCTCATCAGCGGCGAGAGCGGCGTCGGCAAGGAGTTGATCGCGCGCGAGCTGCACCGGCGATCGGCGCGATCGCAGAAGCCGTTCGTCAAGATCAACTGCGCGGCGCTGCCGGCCGAGCTCCTCGAGAGCGAGCTCTTCGGTCACGAAAAAGGCGCGTTCACGGGCGCCCAGGCGACGCGGGTCGGCAAGTTCGAGTTCGCCAACGGCGGCACCCTGATGCTCGACGAGATCAGTGAGATGCCGCTCGCGCTGCAGGCCAAGCTCCTGCACGTCCTGCAGGACAGCGAGTTCACCAAGCTCGGGAGCAACCGCCAGATCGCGGTTGACGTGCGGATCGTCGCGGCCACCAACCGGAACCTCGGCGAGATGATTCGCAACGCGACGTTCCGCGAGGATCTCTATTACCGCCTGCAGGTCATCGAGGTGCACGTCCCGCCGCTCCGCGAGCGGCGCGAGGAGATTCCGCTGCTCACGGAGTATTTCCTGCAACGCTATGCCGAACGATACGGCCGGCCGCCCAGGCGCCCGTCGAAGGTGCTCGAGGATCTGCTCGTCTCGCATCCGTGGCCGGGCAACGTCCGTGAGCTCGAAAACGTGATCAAACGGTTTGTGATTCTGCAGGACGAGGCCATGGTGGTGTCGGAGCTGCAGCGGTCGCATACGCCGATCACGCCGCTGCCGACCGCTCCACAGGTGCCGATGCCCGCGGCCGCTGAGGCGGCTCCGCCCGCCCCCGCCGCGGCGAGCGGAGTGCCCGCCGAGAGCGCCCAGGCACCGGTTGAGGTCAACGAGGTCCCGGCGACGAACGGATCGAGCCTGCCGGAGCTCGCGCGGGAAGCCGCGATGCGCGCCGAGCGGAGCGCGATCCAGATCGCGCTCGATCGATTCCACTGGAATCGCCGCAAGGCCGCGCAACACCTCGGCGTGAGCTACAAGACGCTGCTCAACAAGATGAAGGAGTGCGGCATCGCCGAGGCGAAGATGTAAGAGAAACTCAGAACTCAGAACTTAAAACTTCGAACCGCAAACCGCACGGACCCTGTCAGCTCTTACGAAGGGGCCAATGTAGGGGCTGAAGCCTCATCGGCGATCGCGAAACGCACGCCGACGGCTGGCCCGCGTCTTGCTGATCACGAGAGGCGTCGTTTGAAGAGACGACGTGCCACGAAGCAGGCGTACGCAGCGGACCATCCGGTCCGGAGGAGTTGCCGTGAAGCTCATTGGGATCGTGCTCATCGTGCTCGGCGTCATCGGCCTTGTCGCCGGCGGTATCAGCTGGACCGAACGGGAAAAGGTCGTCGATCTCGGACCGCTCGAGGTCACGACGGAGAATCGCGAGTCGATTCCGCTGCCTCCGGTGATTGGCGGTCTGCTCCTGGTGGCGGGTGTCGTGCTGCTGGTCGCGAACGGCCGGAAGACCGTGTCCTGAGCGGCGCCGGCGGTCGAGGATAACGCGGCGATCGATTTACATCACGGTATCGAGCGCGCGTGCCCGTCTCACGACCGGCTGCACCGCTGCCGTGCGCGTGTGCGGCGGCAGCGTCAGCGTGAAGATCGCGCCTCGCCCGTGGCCCGGGCTCTCGACCTCGACAGTGCCGCCGTGGAGCTCGACCACCTGGCGCACGATGGCGAGGCCGACGCCGAGGCCCGACGTCGTTTTCACTTCGCGCGGCCGGAACGACTCGAACACGTGCGGGAGAACCGTGGCGTCGATGCCGGGCCCGGAGTCGCTGATGCTGAACCGTGCGCCGGCCCTGACCCGAAACACCTCGATCTTGATGGAGCCGCCCGCCGGCGTGAACTTCACCGCGTTCGACAGCAGATGCCAGGCGACTTGCTGCAGCCGGGCTTCGTCGCCGCGTACAGGCACGCGGTCGCGATCGAGCCGGACGGCGACGGTGAGCCGCTTGGCGGCGCACGCGGGCGCGAACGTGTCGGCCGCCGCACGGGCGATGTCCCGCAGATCCAGCGGAGAGACGTCGAGCTTCAACCGGCCCTGGATCAGCCGCGAGACGTCGAGCAGGTCGTTCACGATTCGCGTGAGCGCGGTGGCATTCCGGTCAACAGCCGCGATGGCACGCTCGCGATCGGCGCCCGACAGCATCCCGCGTTTCAGCACACTCGCCCATCCGACGATCGCGTTGAGCGGCGTGCGCAGCTCGTGGGAGACGTTCGCGAGAAAGTCGTCCCGGACGTGGCTGGCGAGCTCGGCCTGATTCAGCGCCTCCCGTTCGCGGCGCTGCGCCTCCCCGCGCGCGTCGACCGCCGACTGAAGAGTCCGGCGCGCGTCGATTTCATCCGACGCCCGTCGCCGGGCGCCGCGGAAATACGCCCAACCGGCGGCACCGGCCGCGAGCGCGGCGAGCAGTGTCGCGTCGATGACGACCCTGCGAGCGATGGCTTCGCGCCTCGCGCGGTTCGCTTCTCCGGCGAGATCCGAAACCCTGACAAGAACGGACCCCGTGAGCATGGCGAACGCAAGGCCGATCAGAACGAGGGCGGGCACGATGACGCGGTGGAGCGTGAACATGAAACCGTTACGGACGACGACGTCCGGATCTCTGCTAGCCGTACCACGCAAGTAATGTTCCCGGACAGGGAGCGCCGCCGTGCCACGGCAGGTCCATGTACTTGCCGCGAATGAGTAGATGGGTGCTCAGCGAAACGGCGAAAAAACAACCCAGTACAACTCAAATGCCTTAGCACGTACTGGAACGGACCTTGCTAAATGCTACGTCCGAACGACCGACGCGCCTCACGACGAGGCCGGGCGGCCACATTTGACGGCCTGCGGCTGGTGGTCAGGTGGAATGAGATCGTGCAGGGGAGCCCCTCATCCGCCGTCCGCCGGCCGCAGACCGACGAGTGATCGATCCGTCAGTCGATCACGACGTAACGCCAGAGGCGGGCCACTTCCTGTTTGTTCACGTACTTCCCGATTTCCTTCTCGAACTGCTCTTTCGTTTTCCAGGGCCGGTATTCCTTGAACTCGCGGACCATGCGCGAGCCGGCGCCCGGAATGCTGTTGATGTCTTCGTCGGTCCCGGTGTTGAGCTTCACGGGAATGAAGACGTACTGCTTCAGGCGATCCGTTTCCGGCTGGCCGACGTATTTGCTGATCTCCTTGTCGAACTGCGCCCAGTTCCGCCATGGCCGGTATTCCGGGAACTCCCGCGCCATACGCTTGCCGGCGTTGGGGATCAGCAGAATCTCCTCGGCTGTGCCCGTATTCAGGTTCACGTGGATGAACGCTTTTCCGTAGAGCTCCGTCGCCTGCGCCTGCGACAGTCCCTGGCCGAGCAGGAACGTGTTGAGCTCGACGATACTCATGAACGGCCTCTTCGCGATGAGCTCTTTCACGATCGCGGGCGTCATGTGCGGAAGACCGGTCAACTGGGCTTCGGTCGCGGTGTTTGCGTCGAGGAGACCCTGGCCGACCTGGGCCGACGGCGACGAACTCAGGATCCCAACGGCCAGCGCGGCCGCCATCAATAAACGCTTCGATAACATCATCTCGCTTCTCCTGTCGGTGTCGTGCCCGCCGCGAATGTCACTTCAGTCTTGCTCCTGTTTCTTTCCTGGATGACGGAACGTATACGCGAGACCGAGCAATCCCAATTGTGCCATGACGCCCGGCGCCAGCGCGGGCGGCGAATGCGCCCGGATGACCTTGGTGAACAGGGTCCAGTGACTCTGAGACGGATCGATTTCGAGCTGGAATTCGAGATTGCCCCGGTAGTGAAACACGATGCCCAGGACACCAGCGGCGATGAGGAGCAGCATGACCAGACGGAATACGCGCACCGTCGCGGCGCTCCCGTCGATGACGTGCCAGCCAATGACCACAAACGACAACGCGATCAGCACCAGAGGCGCGAGCTGCCACGAGTCTTCGTAGTGCGCGAGTGCGAGAAGCTCAACGGCGACGCCCGCGAGGCCAAAGACCAGCAGCGCCAGGAGGATCCTGCGGAGGCTGGCCAGCGCCGCGTCGGAGGTCCAGGTTCGCGCGCCGTTCACGACGCGCGCCCCTCTTCGCGCAACTTCTCGAGGTGGGCCTCCACGGTCAGACGCGCAGCCTGCCGCAGCTTTTCGTCCAGTCCGGCATAAATGCGATCGACCATCAGGTCGGGGTCGGTGAGGCCGTCGCGAAGACAGGCCAGGATTTGCCGCTCTCGCAGGTCGCGATGCGCGAGGTACTCGTCGATGATGTCGGACGGACGGTCGATGACCGGACCGTGACCCGGATAAATCCGTGCGGCGTCGAGGGCCTTCAACCGCCGGAGCGAGCCGAGGTACTCGCGCAGGTTCCCTCCGCGTCCCGCCGGAATCATCACTGTCGTTCCCGCCACGACCATATCACCGGCGAACAGATGACGCGCCTGCCGATTCCAGAAGCAGACGTGATCAACCGCGTGACCCGGTGTGTGCAGGACGATCAGCTCGCCGTCACCAGCGCCAAGTGTCTGGCCGTCGGAGACCGGCTGGCTGCCCTGCTCGCCCGGCTGCGGCCACTTGAAGACATCGAGACGAGGCCAGCGCTCGCGAAGCGCGGGCACACCCGAAGCGTGATCGGCGTGTCCGTGCGTGACCAGGACGCGGGCGAGCGGCCGATCGCCGAGCGCCTCGGCAATGGCGTCGAGATGGTCCGGCGCACCGACGCCGGCATCGATGAGCGTGGGCAGCGCGCCGTCGATCAACCACGTGTTGTTGCCCCGCCCGGTGAGGGGGCTCGGGTTCCTGGCGTGCAGAAGGACGGGGTCGGACGTCACCAGCGATACCGCAGCCGCATCAGCACGAAGTCGCGGTCCTGGAACCGGCCGAGGGTGTCGTCGCTCGTGCCGAGAAACGCCGCCGCCGATCCCTCCACCGTCACATCGTCGCGTACCTTCCAGACGAAGAGCGCGCGCACGAATCCGGCGCCGTCGCCGGGATTGACGACGCCAAAGCCGCGGACGAAATAGCGATCGCGTGCGAAGGGCCGATCGATCGAAGCCACGAGATTCACGTGGGTTCTCGAGAGGTGCGGCTCAGTCGGGCTTGTCGAGCCTGAGCCGGCGGTCGACCATTCACGATGGACGATGACCGACCCGAACACCCGGTAATCGCCGGACCGCCGGTCGAATCCCACGCCGGCGTCGAGCGCCCGGCCGTCGAGGGCCCTGGTCCCCGTCACGCTCTGCAACTGCTTGTCGACGAAGACCGCCGCCTCTCCTCGAATCGCCCAATCGCCTCGCACCGTTTCGAAGTCGCCGGCGATCATCGTGAAGCGCGGATATCGCTCGACGAGCGCCAGCTCGACCGGCGCCGTCAATTGAGGCGCGGCTGCGCCTTCCAGCGTCACCAGTCCGAAGCTCTCGAAGCCTCGGTACACCGCGCCGGCGACGTCGAGCCGGCCGATCGTCGTGCTCACGCGAGCGCCGCCGGATACATTGGACCAGGTGCGGTCCGGTTCGATCCGGCGGACCCCGGGCACGAACGAGCTCGCACCGGCCACCGCGCCAGGAAGAACAGCCAGGTCGATGGCCCGAAGCAGGTTGAACGGCGACGTGGATTCCTCCAGCTCGTCGAACCGGCCGCGCTCGAATATGGGCGCAAACACACCTTCGATGGTGAGGTCCTCCCGAGCAAAGAATCGGCCCCTCACGAACGTGACCGGCAGCCGCGCTTCGCTTCGGCCGTCGAGCAGAAACCGCGACGCGTCGAGTGGATTGATCACGTCGGAGGGCTGGATCTCGTCGAGCCGGCCCCACACGACACGTCCGTAGCCGGCGCGAACGTCGGCCCGGCCTCCGGCGGTCTCGATCCAGGCGTCGCGCACTCGTGCGATCGCCCCCGTGACATTCGTGTCGCGCTCTGGGACTTGTCCCGCCGGAGCCGGGCGAAAGCGGACCAAAGCCTCGAGGATTCCCTGGACGCGGTACCGAAACCTGGCCCGCGCCAGGGCACCGCGCGCATCGACCATGACCTGCGGCCGGAGCTCGCTGACGTCCATGACGGGAAGAATGTCACCAGACAACGAAAGGTGACCGTCGATGGTCAACGCTTTTTCGGATGTTCCCGGGCCCGCTGTCTGCGGCGGCGCGGGGTTCTGCGGTCCAGCCACCAGTTGCCCCGCCGCGCAGGCGGCCACGACCCAGCCGATCACGGCGACGCGCCCGGCGCCACCGGCTTCGCGCGCGATCCGCCAAACAGCTTTGGTGCCATGACGATGGTCGCGGGCAGAATGAAGACCTCCGCCAGGAAGGCGACGACCATCGTCAGCGCCAGCAATCCGCCGAACCAGGCCGTCGGTCTGTATTCCGAGAGCGCCAGCACGCCAAAGCTGCAGCTGTTGATGATCGCCGTCGTCAGCGCCGCACGACCTTCATGCGTTGTCGCAAGCTGGATCGCTTCGAGGGTCGACGCGCCATGCGCGGTCTCGCGGCGGTATCGGCTGATGAAGTGAATCGTATCGTCATCGACGACGCCCAGGGCCACGCTCGCCAGCATGATCGTCGCCACGTTCAGGGAAATCCCCATCCAGCCCATCACGCCGAAGATCGCGAGCACCGGAAACAGGTTGGGCACGATCGCGAGGACGCCGTACCGCCACGACCTGAAGATCAGGAAGATGACCGCGAACACGGTCAGAAACGCCGTCGCGAAGCTGCTGATCTGTGAAACGACGAGGTAATGGTCGAGCGTGGCGAAGAGACGGCCGGAGCCCGTGACGGTAGGCCGCACGACCGACCCGGCAAAGATTTCAGCCGCCAGCCGATCCGCCTGGTGAATCTGCTCGAACACGAGGTCCGAGCTCATCGACGCCAGCTTGACGGTGATCTGCGCCTTCGAGAAGTCGCTGGCCGCCACCCGCTCGAGCTCGACGCGACCTTCGTCGGCAAGTGAGAAGACGAACAACTCCTGAGCGATGAGCGGCCCGTTATCCGGAATCGCCCCGTCGCCGCCCGGCGCGCCCAGGTCCCGATGGATGCGTTTCACGTAGTCCGCGAGCCCCGTCACTTTTCTCACGAACGGCAGCTTCCGGAGCTCGGCCTCGAGCCGGTCCATCCTCGTGAGCACGTCGGGCTGCCGGACGGATTCGGCGGGCCCTTCGAGCAGGATCTGAAACGTGTAGATGCCGCCCAGCCGCGTGTCGATGATTTTGGCGGACTCGCCGAGCGGGTGGCGCGGGCTGAAGAAGTTGATGTGATTGGTATCGACGCGCAGCCTCGATACGCCGAACGCCGCCAGCACCGTCAGCACGATCCCAACCGCCAGCACCAGGCGGGCGCGCTCCGTCGAGAACCTGGCGACGCGCCGCAGTGGCCCCTTGAACCACGTTTCCTGGGGCGGCGTCGTGACCTCCGGTTTCATCCACCCCAGCACCGTCGGCACGAAGACGATGGAAATGGCGAAGTCCACCATGACGCCGATCGCCGAGCCGATCCCGAACTCGCGGACGGCGACCACGCTGCTGGTGGCGAGCGACAGCATGCCGAGGGCGGTCGTGCCGCTCGCGCCGAGGAGCGGCGCCAGCAGGTGCGAGACGGTGGCCTTGAACGCTGTTCTCCGCCGTGCCCGTCCGGCGTGCCTCGTCATAGTGCTGAATGATGTGCACGTCGTCGGCGACGGCGAGCACGACCACGAGGGGCACGATCATGCTGCTCAGCACGTTGTAGGTGAAGCCGAACAGGTCGTAGAGCCCGAGCGTCCAGATGACGCTGATGGCGATGGCGATGGCCGTGAGCAGGGTCCGGCGCCACGATCGAAACATCAGGAAGATGGCCGTCAGCGTCAGCACGGCCATCGGCGGGATGAACTTCGTCTGGTTTTCGAGGGTGATGCGGTTGTACGTCTCGCTGATCTCGAGACTGCCGTTGTAGTAGGCGCGGAAATCGGCCGGCAGCGCGACCGTGACGACGTTCCGGATCTCCTCGATCACCTCGCCGCGCGCGTCGTCGACTCGCCGCTCGTCGAAGAAGACGACCAGCGCCGCGACCGTGCCGTCCTCGGAGATGAGATCGCCGCGCAGAAGGTCGTCCGCGATCGCGCGCGCGCCGACGTCCGCGGGCGGCTTCGTGTCGAGATCGTCGATCAGCCGGCGAACGTCGAGCTGGACGTCTCCGACGGCGCCGGCGCTGTCGGGCGGAGCGGTCGCGCTGTCGACGACCGTGGCGGTCGCGAGGCTGGCCACGCGGTCGACGAAGCGCACGCGCTCGATGCTGCGCGTCGCCTCTTCCAGAAACGCGAAGCCCTCGCGGCTGAACAGCCGATCCCGCGACGGCGCGACGACAGCCACGATCAGCGTGCGGGTGCCGCCGAACTCGTCCTGGAACCGCTGGTACTCCAGATAGACGGGATCGTCGCGCGAAAACCAGGCCGTCAGGTCATTGTCGATGCGAGTGATGCTGGCGCGCGGCGCGAGCAGCAGCGCGCCGAGCACGATGAGCGCGGAGAGCGGACGGCGAAAGCGATAGAGCAGCGTGGCGAGCGCGTGGCTCACCGGCCCGCCTTCGCGACAGCCCCGGCGAAGCTCGCCCAAGCGCCTTCGGCGCGTAGGCGGCCAGCCGCCTTCGCCAAGGCTATGGCGAGCCTCGCCGAAGCGCCTTCGGCGCGCAGGCGGGCGCCCCGTTCGAGCTCGCGGCGGCTGAAGTCATCGGGCGTGAGCCCGACGTCGTACTCGATCTTCTCGATGACCAGGTCCGTGCGCGTTCGCTCACGCGCGTCGGTCATCCGCATCTCGAGCGCGGTCCAGTAGCCGTCCGTCTTCTCGAGCCGCAGGACGTCGAAGGTCTTCTGAATCTCGTCCCGCCGATCGAAGATCTCGGCGTGGACGACGACGAAAGAGTCTTTGCGGACCAGCGAGACCACGCGCGGAAAGCGCGGATTGCCGCTCCTTCGGCGTGATTCGAGCCGGTAGGCGGGGTGCGTCGAGCCGTCGGACGCCTTCCAGGTCGCGTCCTCGGCGAGCATCGTGTAGGTGTAGTCCTCGAATTCCCGGCCGCCGATGTCCTCGTAGGTGAAGTCGCTGCCGACGAAGCTCTCCTGCGCCTCCGAGCCGGCGATCCGGCGCACGCGGCCGAGCGACGGCAAGTAGAGGAAACGCTCGTCGTCACCCGTGGGCGATTCCCAGACCAGGAACGCGGTGCCCTTGATGTCGTTGGGATAGGCGAAGCGGATGAGCGTGCGGTCGCCCGGGACGGGCCGTCCGGCCCCGCCGCGCATCGAGATCATGTCGAGTACGCGCTCGCGAGCGCGGCCCTGGCGGTCGAAGAGCCGCATGCGGATGGAGGTGCGCGCGTCTTTACCGGTGTCGCGGTCTTCGACCTGCCGCGCGAGCCAGTCGCCTCTGGTTGTCGGTTGGGTAAATGCGTTCCCGGCCCCGGTATTCAGGAAGAGCAGAATCAGGAAGCAGATAACAGGGCGAGACATACGTCTTGCGCTGATGGGCGGCGTCCGGGGAGGGATGCCGCGAGGGTCGTTCGCGTTGTGACTTGGGGCCGGGAACGACCGTGTCCAATTATGTGAAATCTTTCACAAAGTGTCAAGAGGCCGCGAAAAAACAGGCGGAATTTGCGGTCGTTCCGGCTCAGCCGCGCCAGAACCTCCGCCTCCCACGCGCCACTCCATGACATGCTTGAAGAAAGGTGCCTCTCCGCCGGCTGTTCACTCGCCGACTCCTGATCTGGATCGCCGCCGTCAGCGTCGCGACCGTCATCCTTCTCGTTGCCGCAACCGCGTGGATGCTCCGTCCCGCGTCGCTCACGCCGCGAATCACGGCGCTGCTCTCGTCGCGTCTCAACCTCGAGACGACGATCGACGACGTCGCGATCGCCTTGTGGCCGCGTCCGCGCATCAGCGGCTCCGGACTTCGGATGCGCGTGCCCGGCCGTCCCGATCTTCCGCCGTTCATCTCCATCGAGCACTTCTGGGTCGACGCCGGACCCCTCACGCTCTGGCGCCAGCGCGTGGACACCGTGCACCTCGACGGACTGAAGATTGCCGTGCCGCCCTCGGAGGCCCGATCGACGCTGCCGGGCGTCGGGAGCGGGGGCGCCCCGGCGGTGGCCGGGTCGACCGTGAACCTGTCCTCGGACTCCAAGGTCATCGTCGATCACCTCGTGACGCACGACGCGGAGCTGCTGTTCGTCCCGCGGCGGCCCGATCGGCTGCCGCTTACGTTTCGCATTCATGAGCTGAAGCTCGACGCTCTCGGTTTCGACCGGCCGATTCCCTTCTACACGAAGCTCACCAATCCGGTACCGAAAGGTCTCGTCGAGAGCCGTGGCACGTTCGGCCCCTGGCGGCGTGACGATCCCGCCGAGACCCCGGTGGCGGGCGAATACACGCTGACCGACGCCGACCTGTCGACGATCAACGGCATCGGCGGCATTCTGCAGTCGTCGGGCAAATACGAGGGAGCTCTCACGCAGATCAGCACGGTTGGCGAGGCGGAGACCAAGGACTTCAGCCTCGACCTCGGCGGCAAGCCCGTTCCGCTTCACACGCGCTTCCACACGATCGTCGACGGGACCGATGGATCCACGCGGCTCGAGCGAGTGGATGCGAAGCTTCGCAACTCGTCGTTTTCGACGTGGGGCAACATCACGAATCTGTCCGGGCCCGGCCGGCACTCGATCGATCTGGAGTTCGACATCAACAAGGGTCGGATCGAAGACCTGTTGGCGCTCTCGATCGACTCACCCGCTCCTCTGCTCACCGGCGACGTCACGGTGCAGGGCAAACTCTCGCTTCCGCCCGGGCCAACCAAAGTACGCAAGCGGCTCACTGTTACGGGCAAGTTCGCGCTCGCCCGCGGCCAGTTCACCGATTCGAACGTGCAGGACAAACTGCGAGAGCTCAGCCGCCGCAGCCAGGGGAAGGGACAGGACGAGGATCCCGGCCGCGTGCTCACCAGCATGAAGGGCCGATTCACCCTGCAGAACGGCGTTCTGACGCTGCCGGACCTGTCGTTTCAGGTGCCGGGCGCGGCGGTGGACCTCGACGGCCGCTACGTGATCGACGGCGAAATCATCGACTTCCGCGGCACTCTGAAGATGCAGGCCACGGTCTCCCAGGCCGTCGGCGGATTCAAGTCGATTTTCATCAAGCCGTTCGATCGACTCTTCCGGGAAAAAGGCGCGGGCGCGGTCGTGCCGATCAAGATCACGGGAACGCGGAAAGAGCCGAAGATGGGGATCGAAATGGGGAAGGTGCTCAAATGAGAGGCACGGGAAATCGCGCTTCCTAGCGTCAGCTGCCCCGGCACCCTGCCGGACCTCACACCCCTCAAGTCCCGCCGAAGCCGATCGTGACCTTCTCGCCGTCGACGATGACCGGGACGCGGCGCTGGCCTTTGCTGTAGACGAGCATCCGCTCGAGATCGGCGGAGCTCTTCTTCACGTTGACATACGTCATCTCGCCGCGGCGTGTGTACTCGTCCACGGCGGCCTGGGTGTACGGGCAGGAGTCTTTGCCGAAAATGACGACCATTGGCGATTGGGTAATTGCGTAATTATCGCTCAATTATCAATTGACTGATTTCGTCAGCCTGGTCTTCAACTCCTCGCTGATCTCGACCGGAACGTGGCGCTCGTAGTCGAACCAGACCTGCACCGTTTTCGCCACCGCGACGATGAGTCCCGTGGACGTGTGCTCGATCTCGTAGTCGTAGGTCGCGCTCGTTCGGCCGAATCGTCCGAGCGACAGGCGCACGTCGAGCTCGTCGCCTTCGTGGGCCTGGGCACGGAAATCGACCTCGGCCCGCGCGAGGATGAAGCCTTCGCCGCGCGGCAGGCCTTCGGCCGCGCGCTTCGACCAGTCGAGCCCAATCTGCTTCTTCCAGAGGATGATCCGCGCCTGCTCGATGTACGTCAGGTAGACCGCGTTGTTGGCGTGGCCGAGCGGATCGCAGTCGCTGAAGCGGACGACGAGCCGGTGCCGGAACAGCGGCTCGAGCCGTTTCTCGCTTTCCTGTCGCGAGCCACTGCCGGAATCCGGCCGAATGTCTCGCGATCCATGCTGGTCCTGCTCCATGTGGAAGCGAGAACGGCGCTCGCCGTCGGAGTCGGTCACTTCGTGGAACCCTTCAGGTAGGTGTTCCACCATCGCAGCTCGTTCAACATGCGGTGCACGTTGTTCCAGTGCCCGCTGATGCCGTGCGGCATGCCCGCGTACCGAATCATCTTCGCCGGCACGCCGCGGCGCTTGAGCGCGAAGTACATCTGCTCGGCCTCTTCGTACGGCACCCGCTGGTCCACTTCGCCGTGGACGAAAAGGGTCGGTGTTTTCACGCGTCCCGCGTACGTGAGCGGCGACTGCTTGATCATCCGGTTGCGCGCCGCCTCGTCCCAGGGCGTGCCGAAGAACTCCGTCTCCTTCGTCCGGTAGATGTCCGCAGTCCCGTAGTCGCTGATCCAGTTCGAGATGCCGGCGCCGGTCACCGCTGCCGCGAACCGATCGGGATACTGCGTGATGAGCCAGTTCGTCATGAAGCCGCCGTACGAGTGGCCGGTGTGGCCCACGCGCTTCGGATCGATCGGATGCGACTTGATGACGGCGTCGATGCCCGACATCACGTCCTGGCCGTCCTTGTCTCCCCAGGCGCCCCATGTGGCCCACTTGAACGCGTCGCCGTAGCCCGTGGAGCTCCGGAAGTTCGTATCCAGGACGAAGTAACCGTTCGCCGCGAAGAACTGCTTCTTGAAGTCGAAGCTGTAGCCGGCAGCCGCGTGCGGGCCGCCGTGGCTGAATACGATCAGCGGATACGGCCCGCGCGCGCGGTCGTAGCCGTACGGCAGCGTCAGCCAGCCTTCGATCGGCGTGCCGTCGTAACTCTTCCAGCGCACGCGTTCCGTCGGCCCGAGCGAGACCTCCTTGACGAAATCGCGGTGCACGTCGGTCAGGCGCTTCTCGCCGGAGCCGTCGATGTTCGCGACGTAGACATCGCCGGGCGAGTCGTGGACGCCCACGGTGTACGCGATTCGGGTGAAGTCGCGGTTGTAGGTGAGCGCGCCGATCCGGCGTTCGCCCTTCGTGACTTGCTCGACCGTGGCGCTCGAGCCGTTGGTGGCCGGTCCACTTGGCGGCGCCACGCGGAAGAGGTGCGTCTCGCCGCCAGTGGCGGCAGTGAAGTAGATGTACTTTCCGTCCGGCGCCCAACGCGAATCACCGGGCTCCAGATCCCATTTCGCGGTGAGATTGATCTCATCCTTCAGGCCCATCGGCCGCAGGTAGAGGTCGCGCGGACCACCGTGGTTGAGTTTCTGCTGGATGATCATGTCCGTGCCAAACGTACGGGCGTACGAAAGGAACCGGCCGTCCGGCGAGAACTCGACGTCGCTGTAGACGTACCCATCGTCGGTCAGCCGCACCACCTTCCCGTCGTCGGTCGAAGCCACCCACAGGTCCGGGCTTTCGTACTTGATCTCGTCGCGCCAGTCGGGGTCGGCAACGAAGGCGATCATCTTGCCGTCGGGGCGCCATGCGATGTTGGCGGGACGCAGATTCTGATCGACGAGCACGCGCGGAGCAGCGTCGCCGCCGTCGGCCGACTGCAGCACGACCTGCTGGGCGGCGCGGAGATTCGGATTCGGCGCCGGGAACGGCTGCCCATCGCGCTGGAATTCCATCCAGTCGAACGTCACGCCCTTGAAGCGGTCTTCGTGGCGCTTCTCGAAGTCAGTGAGCGTGGGCGGCGCCGGCCGTGATTCCTGTTTGTCGCGGAGGACGATCGTCCATTTGCCGTCCGGACTGGGCGTACCACCGCCCCCGCCATCGCCACCGCCGCCACGTCCACCACCCCGACCACCGCCGCCGCCCCGGCCGGCGCCGCGGCCGTCCGTGGCCGGCTGGGTGTCGTCCTTCACAGGCGCCGCCGACGGACTGGCCGGATCGATCGTCCAGGCGCCTCCGGCCGCCGTGTAACGCAATCGTCCCGCGGGCGTCCAGGCCGCGCCGGTCACGTCGGCGCCCTCGTGCTGGATCCGTTTCGGCGCGGCGGTGCCGTCAACCGGCACGACGTACGACTCGGATTTGTTGCCCTGTTCGGCCTCGACGCGTGTCGAGACCGTAAACAGAATCCACCGGCTGTCGGGTGAGAAATTCGGACCGCCGACCGACTGGACCCTGTAATAGTCCTCGACCGTCAGAGCCCGCTTCGCGGGCGTCTGCGCCACGATGCCATCTGCAAAGGCCAGCGCGCCTGCGATGACTGCGGCACTCATCCACACACCTGTCTGACGTCGAACAGCGCGCGTCATAGAACCTCCGGTTGGGTGCCTAGATTCTAGGTCCGTTCGCCGTCTGTGGAACGACCCGCGTGTCCAGGGCGGAGATATTGCGCTCGTCAAAGAGCATGACCTTCATGTCAACGCCTTGAGACACGCCCCGAGTCGCCACGTCAGGCTCACCCCCCTGACAGACGCGATCTTTTCTGCTCCAGTCTCCGCTCTGCCTGGAGACGTTCGAGCTCCACTTCGGAGTGGTCGGCGAAAGTCATCGCGGCGGCAATCGCGCGGTGCCCGGCGCGCTCCGCAATCAGGCGGTGCATCTGTTGGCAGACGCGGCGGTAGGCGGGGTGGCCCTGGGGCGCGGTCCGGAGCTCGATGACGTGCATGGCTTCGCGCGCGTTCATGTCCATGACGAACCGGACGCGGTACGCCATCGACACGCCATATTGCGCGGCATCCGGAAGCCCCGCGTCGACGAGCGCGTCGTAGAGCTCGGCGGACCGATCCATCACGGCGCGCCAGTCGGCGTCGCCGCCGGCACTGACGAGCGCCTCGGGCTGTGAGTAGCCGTGACGCGCCGACAACGCCTGCCACTCGAGCGTCAGGAGGCGATGGCGCTGCAAATCGCGGAACGCGCCGTAGTCCGTGAGGATGTCGAAGCGGTAGCTGGTGCGCTCGAACGCCCGGCCTGGCTTGTGGCGCCGGTTCGATCGACTGCCGACAGCCGCGCGAAGCACCTGCTCGCGCTCGGAGGGCGCCATGCGCCGGGCGACCTCCAGAAGCTGCGAATCCGGCAACGACGACGACGCGTACAGGGCCGCGGCGACCACTTTGATCTCGCCATCCGGATCGAAGTCCGCGAGCGTGACCTCAGCCTGCATATCCGGCGCATCCGTCGCCCGAGCGTCAACGTCGACCCGCGCGGCCACCTCCGCCATTCGGGCGCGTGTCTCCGCCAGGTAGTCCGTCCAACGCCCGCCGCGGTCGGGCTGATCGACGCGCGTGAGAAAGGCAGGGATGATCTTGCGAAGCTCGGCGAGGATCTCCCCGGCGACCGCACGAACTTCGATCAGTGGATGCGCTCGCATGCGCAGGAGCAATGCCTCGTACGCCTGGCCGGTGCCGTAGATGCCGACGTTCGATTGCGTCGCGGCCGGGAGAAGTCCCCGCAGCGTGTCGAGCGCCTTCGCGCGTATCGCCGATCGATAGACGGCATCCGAATCGCCGGCCGCCTTGGGATAGCGTGCCTCGAACCAGGCGCGCATCGGATCGATCCATCGCGCGTACGTCTCGAACGCGGCGTCCATCGCCGCGACGTATCTGTCCCGAATCGGCAGCCCGTCGAGCTCTGCCGGGACCAGATACCGCCAGCTCTCGCCGCGTCTGTCGGTGTACGGAATGTACCGGGTGGACTGCTCGAGGTACGCCATCAGGCGGCCGCGCTCGAGGACCTTGGTCAGAATGTTCGACGCGTCCTCGACGGCCAGGTGAACGCCGCCGAGCTGGGCCACCGAATCGTCGCCGTATTCGTTGAAGACCTTCTGATAGAGCCGGTCCGCGCGGGCCGTCCCGGCGTCGCTCGCGACTGGTGCGCCAGTCGCGGCGACGTCGCCGAGAAACTCGTCCAGGAACAGCCGCCTCAGCGACTTCGGCGATCGCGAGTAGCGCGCGAAGAGCGCGCCCTTGACCGTCTCAGGCAGGTTCTGCAGCGCGAACACGCGGCGGTCGAGGTTCGTGAAATACGGCGAGAGGGCCGCCGCTTCCGACTGACTGAACGCGTGCGCGGGGGACGAGGCGAGCGTCACGTCAGGGCTCTTCGTCGTCCATCCAGTACCGCCGGTACTCGTCGTTGAACGTGAGCGATTCGAAGCTGGCCATGCGGTCGAAGAACAGCACGCCGTCGAGGTGGTCGGTCTCGTGCTGGATCACGCGCGCCGGCAGCCCCTGCGCCTCGAGCTCGACCGCGCGGCCCTGGCGATCGTACGCCTTCACGTGAATCCGGTCCGCGCGCGGCACCAGGCCGCGGATGTCCGGGATGCTGAGGCAGCCTTCCCAGCCGCTGATCACCTCCGAGCTCACCGGCGTGACTTCCGGATTGACCAACGTGATGAACGGCATGTCCGTGTCATCGGTGAGCTCGATGGCGGTTCCGTCCGCCGCGCGCACGCCGGCCACGAACAACCGCAGCCCTTCGTGCACCTGCGGCGCGGCGAGCCCGATGCCGGAGTACTCCCGCATCGTCTCGAACATGTCGTCGATGAGCTGTTGAATGCGCGGGTGCCGGATCTCGGGTGGCGGCACCGGCTGCGCCTTCGCGCGCAGCACCGGATGGCCCATCCGGGCGACTTTCAGGATCGCCATCGGCTCAGTATATAAAGGCGCCACGCTTCGTTACGTGGACGACGCGCAGGATCGTGTTCCAGCCGTCGTCACGCCAGCGCATCGGCGCTGTTCACGCCGTAGAACGAGAACCAGGGCGATGCCGCCGTGAGCGCGGCATTGACGTTGTTGATATTGGCGACGCCAGTCGTCTGCAGCCACTGACGGAACGCCGCCGCGCCCTGCTTCCCGTAGACAGGGATGCCGTCCTTCCAGGTGGCCCGTCCGCACAGCACGCCCGAGAACTTGACGCCGGACTCGGAGGCCAGCTCGAGCGACTCGGTGAACTCGGCGTTGCTCACGCCGGCGGAAAGATAAATGAAGGGACGGGTGGCGACCTTCGCGGCTTTCGTGAACCACTGCTTCGCTTCGTCCCGGGTGTAGGCCTTCTCGCCGCCGTACGCCTTCGCGCCTTCGACGAACTTCATGTTGATCGGCACTTCGACCTTCATCACGTCCACGCCGTACCGGTCCTTGGTGAACTCGGCCATGCTGCCCGTGACGATGTCCGGCTTCCTCTTCGCGAACTCCAGCCCCTTTTCGTCGAGCCCTTCGTCATACCCGACGAACTCGAGGAAAAACGGGATGTCGTTGGCCCGGCATTCGTCGCCGATCCGCTCCACCCATGCATGCTTTCGATTGTTGACGTCCTTCGGATCAGTCGGCGAGTAATACAGCAGAATCTTGAGGCAGTCGGCGCCAGCCTCCTTGAGGCGTCGCACGGACCAGTGGTCGAGCAGATCGGGCAGGCGGCCGGGCCCGGTCTTGTCGTAGCCGGTTTTTTCGTACGCGAGCAGCAGGCCCGCGTTTCTGGCGCGCGCCTTCGACGCGGGCAGACCCCATTCGGGATCGAGCAGGATTGCGGTGGCGTGCGGCGTGAGCACCTCGGCCACGAGCGTCTTGAATTCCTCCATCATCGCGTCGCCCACATCGGCGCCTTTTTCCTTGGCGAGTGCCTTCTTGAGCGAGCCGCGCTGGTCCATCGCGGCGGCCGCGATGACGCCGCGTCCGTCGGCCACGGCCTTCATGCCTTTGAGTTTGCCGGGGGTTATCTTCACTGCCTGTCTCCTGAATCGGCGGTCGGGGCCGCCAATCTTAGCATCGGAAATCTGAACTCTTCCACGACAGCGGCCTCGACCGCGCTCGCGACGAGCGCATCGACGTCGAGCTCCGATTCGGCCGTTTCGACCGTGGCCACCGAGGTGCGCGTCGCGGGGAATTGCGGCGTGAACAACCGGCAGCAGTCTTCATCCGGGACGATCGAAATCCCGTACGTGCCCAGCTTCTGCGCCTCGAGCGTGATCTCTTCCTTGTCGAATCCCACCAACGGCCGCAGGATCGGCATGGTCGCCGCCTGATCGATGACCGACAGATTGTCGATCGTCTGCGAGGCGACCTGGCCGACCACGTCGCCGGTGACGAGCGCATGCGCGCCAGCATGCCTCGCCAGGCGCTGCGCGATGCGAACCATCAGACGGCGATACACGATCACGCGAAGGGCCGGCGGGACCGCGACCACGACTCGCTGCTGGAGCGGCGCGAACGGCACCAGGTACAGCCGCGATCGGAGCTGATGGCGCGTCAGCCGTTCGACGATTTCCCGCGCCTTGTCCTGCGAGGTCCGAGACAGGATGGGATGGCTGTGGAAGTGGACGAAATGCGCGCGGCAGCCGCGTCGAATCATCCGCCAGGCGGCGACCGGTGAGTCGATGCCGCCCGAGAGCAGGCTCACGACCCGCCCGCTCGTCCCGACGGGCAAGCCACCCGGACCCGGCTCCTTGCCGAAGAAATAGAAGGCGTCCGCCGTCAGGACCTGAACGTAGATGACGAACTCGGGATTCGAGAGATCGACTTTCCAGCCAGTTGCATCCTGGACGCGCCGGCCGATGATGCGCTCGATTTCCGGCGACGGGATTGGAAACCGCTTGTCCGCGCGCCTCGCCGAGATACGGAAGCTCCCGGCCTTCGCTAAAGCTTCGGCCGGCAAGCTCGAGATCACGCCGGCGATGATCGACTCGAGGTCTGCCGCCACATGGGTCGCGCGCGCGAAATTGCCGATGCCCGGCAATGCGCTCAGCCGCTCCCGGACCGCTTCCCACTCCGCTCGCGGGCCGAGGTCGATCCCGATCCGTCCCATCAGCGGCCGTACGCTGATGACATCAAGACCCACCAGGGCTTCACGAATCGATCGGACCAGGGTGTTGAGGAACCACGGTCGGTTCCGGCCTTTCAACGCCAGCTCGGCGTAGTGGACGATCACGGAGGACACAGGGAGATTATGGACCGCTCCGCAGCCGGGGGCTTCAATCCCGGCAACCTCCCGCCGTTCCTCTTCGAGCCGCGAGCGTTGAGGACGCGCTAACGAACCCTACGCGGCACAGCGCCGTTCGCTGATTTGTCGCACCTTGTCCTTGAACGCGGCGGCCCAGGCGTCCAGCCCGGAGTGGACAGTTCCGGTGGGATCCTGCCAGGTTTGAGTCGTGCCCACCTTGTCGACGCGGGCGGCCGAGAGGAGCGCACGCAAGTGTTCGTCGGTGAGCCGCTTCAGCCGATCCGCGAGGAACGCGCGCCCGGCTTCACCGATGCGGGGGTTCCCCTGACCTCCCTCGCCGGCAGCCATCGAGATCGTGATATTCCCCTTACACTCGGGCACGCTGCCCGAGTCCGCATTGGCCTTGTGGAAGACCTCTCGGTCCGTCCACTCCTTCAAGTTCATCTTCGCCGTCCCTGGGTTGCTCGTCTTACCCGCACCGCCAAACGTCGCACCCATGTCTTGAATGGCGATGACCGACAGGCGGCAGGCGGTGGCATCAGGGCGCTCGAAGAACACAGGCACGTTGTCCGCGTCGTCGTCCCCCTTGAGGAGGCGCACGTCGCCCGCGCTACGGTCGAGCGAGGCTCGACAGTTCAGTCGCTGCTGCTCGGGCTTGCGATCGCCATGCTGGACGAACACGCCCAGGAGCTTGAGTGCGTCGAAGTGGGCGCGCTGCCGCGCACGCAGCTGGCCCTCAGGCAGACCGGCAATCGCGTCGTCGACTTCGGCCCAGCGCCATCCCTGGTTGGGATTGTCGCCAGTGACGATGACCAGATAGCGGAATAGTGGTTGGAACGTCGCCAGGTACGTGCGTTTGGCGCGCGGGCCGCTGCCCGCCATCGGATTCTCCGGACAGTCGAGACAATCGACCGTGATCGGATAGATCGGATCCGACTCGAACCCCAGGATCCACAACAGCCTGGACGCAGCAACTGCTGCAAAAATCTCACGGTTGCCGCCCTTCGAACCGTCGGTGTACTTGACCCGAATCGCTCGCTTGTCGGCTGTCAAACAGACGAATTTCGGGGTGTTGCCGCCGAGATCTTTCCCGGCCCTGGTGAAAGTGCAGGGCAACGGCTCTCCGCGGATGGCAGCCTCGAGTCCGGCGGGATCCTCCAGCGGTTGTCCCCTCAGCACCATTTCAGGGGTCACGTCCCCAGGGTCCGACCAAATCTGGGAGTTGGCCAGATACTGCAGCCGCTGTTGTGAGTTGGCGGTTTGCACGAAAGCGACCTCGTCCACACTTGGAGCGCTCTGAGGGCTTTGAGCGACGACGCAGGGGACGAGAACGAGCGCCGCGAGCGCGACCGCAGGGGCTGAAGGCATTCTGGGTGACATAGGCCACTCCATACAGGTGCGAGATCTCAGATGGCAAACGCGACCATACAGAAAAAAGGTCGCTGAGCGATGGTGAGCTCAAGGAACGGCAAGACCGATACCAACTCGGACAGGTGTAATTCGAACCCGTACTTTGAAGGAGTCGTCGTAGTCGGTCACGACGTATCGTGGCTCCGTCGTCGGGCCTGGCCTCACTTCGTGGCCCGAGCGTCGCGAATCACCAGCTCGGCCGCGGTGTTGCCACTCCGCACGGCGCCCTCGATGGTCCCGGGCAGACCCGTATCGGTCCAGTCGCCGGCAAGATAAAACCCTCGCAGTGCCGTCATCGCTGGCGGGCGCGCCGGCCCTCCCGGGGCGAGCGAAAACGTCGCGCGATGCTCGCGAACGACGACGGACCGAAGGAGACGAGACGTCGCTGTTTCAGGCAGCGACGTCTCGAGTTGCCGCGTGGCGGCTGCGGTGACCGCCGCGTTGTCCATTGCGGCCAACTCGACGGCACCGCTCGCAACGATCGAGAGATGTCCACTCTTCTGTTTCGAAGCCAGAATCGCGCTCTTGTCGAACACCCAGTGCATCGGACCGCCAATCAGTCCGATGAAAGGCGCGGACATGACCGCAGCGTCGTACCAGAGATTCACCGTGACGATCGGTGAGCTCCCGAGCGAAGCACCGTTCTCGATGAGCGGCTGGATCGCTGCCGGAGGGCCACCGTGCCAGATGCGCCCGAGAGCATGCCAGGGAACCGTGCTGACAACGACGGACGTGTGAATCCGAGTGGCGCCGGTATCCACACATTCAATCGAGCCTTCGCTGTTGATCTGGATCCGCGCCGGCGATTTTTTCAGGGTCGCGCCACCGGCCGACTCGATTGCGTGGCGGGCCGGTTCGGCATACAGCTCGTCGAGCGGAACGGACGACATCCCGATCGCGGAGTCCTCGACTTTCGGACCGAACAGCTCGCCGAGCACGCGGACAAACGGCGCCGCGGCGGCTTCGGCAGGCGACTGGTTCAGCGCCGCGATCGCCAACGGATGCCAGAGCCATTGCGAGAGCCTCGCCGACTGACCGTTCGCGTCGAGCCACGCGGACACTGTCTGATCGCTTGGTACGCGCGCGGCGACGGCGGCTGCGCCATCGCGCCGGACGTCGTTGAGCACGCTTCTCAATCGGAGCGCGGTCAGCCGATCGCGCAACGGAAGCGCATTCCACCGCAACGCTCCCCCGACGAGATGCCACGGCGGCGGCCACTCCGGACACTCCAGTCTCGACTGGTTGCCGCCGGGTCCCACCATCGTGAGCGCCAGCCGTCGCTGAAGCGGTGCCAGAGCGTCGGTCCCGAGCCGCCGGAGAAACGCGTAGGTTTCCCGATAACAGCCGAACAGCACGTGCTGGCCGTTGTCGACGCGCTCGTTGGTCTCGCGATCGGTGAACGCCGTCGCGCGTCCGCCCAGCCGCGGAGCTTCTTCGACGACCACGACGCGGAGGCCCGCATCAATCAGGCGGACGGCGGCGCTGAGCCCGGCGAATCCGGCGCCAATGACCACGACGTCGGCCTTCAACGGCGCAGTCTCCACCAGGTCTTGATGGCGAGACGTGCCTGCGCGGGTCTCGGAATCCGAATCAGCGTGCTGAAGACGTCCCACTGCGCCGCTTCGATGCGCCGCAGAAGCTCGAAGTAGATGGCGTGCATGATTTCGGCGGCCACGAACCGGGACGCATCTTCGCGAGGCAGGGACCGTCGGGCGCGGTCGAAGTACTCGTGCGCGCGGCTGGCATGGTGCGCGAGCGCCGCGCGGACGTTTGCCGACCGAACGCCCTGTCCGGAGTGCTCCACTTCCTGCCGGACATCGGCTTCGGTGACATCGAACTTCGCCAAATCCGCCGCCGGAAGATAGAACCGTCCAACGTGATAATCGACGGCGACGTCGCGAAGGATGTTGGTGAGCTGAAGCGCCACACCCAGGTCGCGCGCGTAGTCGAGGACCGCGCGCTCGCGATAGCCGAAGATCTCGGCGCACATCAGTCCGACGGACGACGCGACCCGATGACAATACGGTTCCAGATCGGCGAACGTCTCATAGCGGCGCGGCGAGGCGTCCATGGCCACGCCGTCGATGAGGGCATCGAACTGACCGCGCGGGAGATTGAACGGTTCGACGAACGGCTGCAACGCCCGCCCCTGAGGCGTCGCCGGGGCCTGACGGGTGAAGATCCGGTCGATCTCGGTCCGCCACATCGCGAGCGCCTGCCGGGCGCGTTCGGGATCGGACTCCAGATCAACGGCGTCGTCGATGGCGCGGCAAATGTCGAAGACCGCGGTAATGGCGCGACGTTGAGGCGCGGGCAGGACGAGAAACGAATAATAAAAGCTGGTCTTTCTCGTCATTATTCAGTGCTCGCGGGGCCCCACCCCCGCTCGCCCGGGCTGCGGCGCTCGCAGACTCGCTCTCCTCGCCCGCACCATCTTTCAGTGCTCGCGGGGCCCCACCCCCGCTCGCCCGGGCTGCGGCGCTCGCAGCCGCCTCCGCGAAGCTTCGGCGAGCCTGGCCATAGCCTTGGCGACGGCCGGACTCGCTCGCCTCGCGCGGGCCGCAGGCGCTGCCTCATTGCCCCATTGCCCCAGTGCCCTTCCGCCACGCAATCGTCTTTGCACCGATCAGCACCGCGTCCTTCCACTCGAGCGATGGGCGTGAGGTAAAGACGTCGAAGCCGGCGGCCTCGAGCCGATCGAGGATACGCATGCCGCCGAGCCAGGTCGCGCGCAGCTCCCACTTGAGCCGGCCGCGCACGGCGTCGGCAATCGGACGGCCCTGCTCGAACAGCATCCTCGTCGTCTGAGCGGCCGAACCGAGTGCCGTGCGCCACTCCGGCGTGACGCTGCCGCGGTCGAGATCGGTTTCATCGGCGGACGTCTCCAGGACAAGCGACTGGGGTACGTACAGCCGGCCCTTGCGCCAGTCGATGTGAAGATCCTGCCAGAAGTTCGTGAGCTGCAGCGCCGTGCAGACCGCGTCCGAGAGCGCGTCCAGCTTTGCGTCCCGATAGCCGGCGAGCCTCAGGACCAGACGGCCGACGGGGTTTGCCGATCGCCGGCAGTAGTCCAGGACGTCGTCCCAGTCGGCGTATCGGCTGACGAGGACATCTTGCCGGAACGCGCTCAGGAGATCGTCGAAGAGCTCGAGCTCCAGGTCATGCCGCCGCATCGTGACGGCAAGCGCGCGAAAGATCGCGGCCGCGTCGAAGTCGTCGGCCACGAAGTCGCCGACGGCGGCCTGATGCAGCCGGTCCCGCCAGTCGTCGAGGAGCGCGAGCCGCTTCTCATCCGATCGGTCGCCCTCGTCGGCGAAGTCGTCAGCCGTGCGGGCGAAGGCGTAGATCGCGGCGACGTGAGGGCGCATCGCGCGAGGGAGCAGCCGCGAGGCCACTGGAAAGTTTTCGTAGTGCCCCCGCGCGATCTCGAGGCACCGGGCGTAAGCCGCGTCGGTTACCACTCGATTTCGTCGACACCCGCACGGCTGTTGACCGCCCGCGCCATCACGAAGAGCAGATCCGAGAGCCGGTTCAGGTACTTGACGACCATCGGATCGACGCCTCCGAGCGCGACGACGCGGCGCTCGGCCCGGCGGCAGACGGTGCGGGCGAGGTGAAGCGCCGAGCCGGACGGAGACCCGCCGGCGAGGATGAAATGACGGAGGGCCGGCAGCTCGGACTCGAGCCGGTCGATGATCTGTTCGAGGCGGGTGACGTCAGTCTCGCCGAGCGTCGCTTTTTCGACCCGCGCCGCGATCTTGTGGCGAGGATCGGCGAGGAGCGCGCCGAGGGCGAACAGATCGCGCTGAATCCGGACGAGCGCGTCGCCGATGTCCGGGCCGACGCCCTGCGCGCGCGCGACCCCGAGCCACGCGTTGAGCTCGTCCACGTCGCCGTACGCATCCACGCGCGGGTCGGCCTTCGACACCCGCGTACCGTCGAACAGGGCGGTCTCGCCCGCGTCGCCGGTCTTCGTGTAGATGCGCATGGGGACGGGTTAGTTTTCCACAGATTGCCGGCCGGAGGGGACAGGTGAGACCAGGTTAGCTTGAAGGGAATCCTCGCTAACCTGGTCTCACCTGTCCCCGACCCCGCGCAATCTGTGGAAAACTAACCCGTCCCCATGCCCGACCCCCTCGCACGTCAGTGGTTCCGCCGACGACTGCTGGCGTGGTACGGCAAGAACGGACGCGATTTGCCCTGGCGGAAGACGCGCGATCCCTACGAGATCCTGGTCTCGGAAGTGATGCTCCAGCAGACGCAGGTGGACCGCGTGCTGCCGAAGTATCACGAGTGGCTCGACCGGTATCCGACGTTCGCGGCGCTTGCGGAAGCGCCCGAGAACGACGCCGTCCGCACGTGGTATCCGCTCGGGTACAACATCCGGCCGCGGCGGCTTCATGCGATCGCCCGGGAAACGGTGGCCAATTACGATGGCTCCCTGCCGGGCGATGAAGCGACGCTGCGGTCGTTCAAGGGCATCGGACCGTACACGGCCGGCGCGGTGATGAGCTTCGCCTTCGGCAAACGCGCCGCCATTCTCGACACGAACGTCGCGCGCGTGCTCTACCGGGTATTCGTCGGCCGCGGCGATGCCCGCAGCCACGCGATGAAAAACCGGCTCTGGGAGATCTCGCGAGCGGTGCTTCCCCACCGCCACGTGTTCGACTTCAATCAGGCGCTCATGGACTTCGGCGCGACGGTCTGCAGCGCGCGCAAGCCATTGTGCCCGACATGCCCGCTCGCTTCCAGATGCCGGGTCTCACCCATTCGCCGCCGGCACTCACGCGAACGGCGCAAGACGCAGGCGCACCGTGCCCCCTGAACCGGTGGGCGATGGCGACGTCATTCCGGTGCTGGCGGCCGTCATCGAGCGTGACGGACGATTTCTGGTCACGCGGCGCCTGAAGGGATCCCATCTCTCGGGCTACTGGGAGTTTCCCGGCGGCAAGTGTGATCCGGGTGAGACGCACGACGCGTGCCTCGCTCGTGAGTTGCGCGAAGAGCTGGGCGTCGACGCGACGATTGGCGAGGAGCTGGTCGTGACGGAGCACGCCTACCCGGAGCAGACCGTGCGACTCCATTTTCGACGATGCGAGATGTCGGATGACCCGCGCCCGCTTCTCGGTCAGGAAATGCGCTGGGTTTCGCCGCAGGAAATGCGCACGATGGCGTTTCCGGACGCGGATTGGGCGTTGATCGAGGTGCTGACGAAACGGCGGACCGAGACCTGACGGGGCGGTCTCACCGTGCCATCGTCAACTCGACGGCCGCCGTCTCGCCCTCTTTGACCACGACTTTGACCGGCGGCGCTTTCAGCACCTCGTGCCAGATGCGGAGCTCGTACGTCCCTGGCGCCAGTCCGTCGATTTGGAACTTCCCGTCCCTGCCCGTCACCGCCGCACGCTCGTCGGTCACCAGGAGGTAGCCGCGCATCCAGGTGTGCGTGCTGCACGAGAGCGTCGCGAGGCCAGCCTTGTCCAGCGTCCGTGAGAGGGTGATGTTCGGCATCGGGATGCTGACGTTGAAAAACGCACGGCCGTCGGCCGCGGCGGCGTGCATCGTGTGAAGCATCGGATCCTTGCTCGACATCTTGAGCGATCCGCCGGTGCGAACCGTCGAGACGCGCGGCACGAACGCGCACTTCTCGTTGCTCACGAACGTCTCCGCCGGCGCGCCGCCCTTGACGCCCGCGACCGTCACGATCACGTTGGCGAGGTGTCCGGCCTCGTCCACGAGGATCGACTCGTCCGGCAGCGACTGTCCGCACACGGCCGGGTCGATGGTCACCCGGATCGGCCGTGGCGCCGTCTCCCTGGTTGTCGAGACTCCCGAGATGGCGCCGGCGGCAGGACCTCGGGTGTCTGTTTGATGAGCCAAAAAGACACCCGAGGTCGTCGCGACCGCTATCGCCGCGAAAATACTGGTTCGAGGTATTCCCATAGGAGGTATCCCACGAAAGCGACTCCGTGTTCGTCACGCTCGGTGAGCGGCACGCGAACGCCGAAAGCGCCACCAAGCGCTCCGGTCCTGGTCAACCCTTTGCGGATCTGCGGTGTGACCCACAACTCTTTGTTCTCGCCGTTCAGCTCGATTCCAAGCGTCCACGTGTTCGGAAACACGCTGGTGTCGCGACCCACGTACGCGTTGTAGATGGTCTCGCGGGTCCGGAACGAATTGCTCGACGGCAGCTCCAGCTTGAACTGGCCCTGCACGTAGTTTCCGGCGACGATGGTTCCAAACGCCAGGTAAGGCTCGAAGACCGCCGAGAAATCACCAAGCAGCCGCCCTTCGGCTCCCGTGGGAAACGCGACGTCGAACCCGGCGCTCAGAAGATAGCGGGGCGCTCGAGGCGTGAGCGCGTACTTGAGCCCGATCTCGACGTCGCCCAGCCCGGCTTCGGCGGCGTCCAGCGTGGATACGTAGACGCGTTCGATGGGCAGGACCGCCTCGATCTGAGCGCGCTTCCCGATGCGACGTTCGTAGATCGTGCTGATCGTGAACGCGTTGGGCCGGTTCTTGTCGTGCGATGCCACCGGCAGGATGATCAGCTCGTTCTCGGGAAAGGCCTTCTCGGTGAAGATCGGTCGCGGCAAGTTGAGATTGCCGCTTGGCCAGCCCTGCTCACGGCAGAAACCGCGAAGAAGACGCACGAACTCTCCGACCTGATCGCCGGTCAGCACGTCGCCGAACGCCGGCATCTGCGAGGACAGGCCAACCGCCGGACCGCCGTGCGCAATCGCGACTTCCCAGTCGGCGTCAGGCTCGGCCGACGCGATCTTGCAGTCGGTGAAATCGAGCGGCTCGACGGTGACCGTCGGCTCCGCGACCTTGCCACTGCCGTCGCTACCGTGGCACCGCGCGCACCACGCGCTCCACATGTCGGGAACGGTCTTGGGAACCTCTGCGGTTTGCGCGAACAGCGGCGTGGTAACTGTCAGCCACAACGCGACCGACAGGAGCGACGTGCGCATTACTGCATGACTATAAGCACCCGCTCGGATCCCGCCAATGTTGAGATCAATCTCAGATCAGCTGGTGCTCAGCCCGCGAATCCGACGACCTCCGCGGCAAAGCCTTCTGTGCCGGCAACCGTGACCGTTCGACCAACCTCTGCCGCGTCGCGGTGCACGTAGCCGAGCGCGATATACCGGTCCCGTGAGGGCGAAAACGCGACGCTCGTCAGGATCCCGACCGAACGATCTCCGTCGAACAACGCCGATCCGGCCGCGGGCTCGACGTCGAGCGCCGACGTGAACACGAGCTTCACCAGACGCTTCACGACACGGCCGCCGCCACGGTGCAGAACGCGGACAATCACCTCCTGGCCGACATAACAGCCCTTGGTCGTGCTGATGGCGCGATCGAGCAGCCCGGCTTCGAGCGGAATCGTCTCGGCGGTCATGTCGCGCCCGAACGCCGGGCGGCCCGCCTCGATCCGGAGGGCTTCGAGGACGTCTTCGAACACGGGCACCGCGCCGGCGGTTTCGAGGCTGGTGACGACCGACCGACCCGCGCCACCATCGGCCGCCGAGTCCACGAAGACGTCAAAACTCGGAAGCTCCGCGTCGTCGGTTCTCGCGACGAACGCGTCGCCGGCGCGGAGGTGCGAAAGGAGCGGAAGCGCGCGCACGGATTCGACGTCCAGACCGAAGGCGCGCGCGATCGCCGCCTCGGCCCCCCCGCCGACGACCGCCAGCTGGCCGAGGGTGGCCGAGACATCTGTCACGCGCACGTCCTCGGTGAAGATCAGGCCGTCGAACCGCTGGGCAAGCGGCGCCGCTTCGCGCGCGGGAACGTCGGCGATGAGGTGATCCCCGCGCTCGTACAGCCGCAGATCGGCGAGCATGCGACCTTGCGGCGTCAGGTAGACCGCGTAGACGCCGCGGCCCTGCTCGAGTGCCGTGACGTCATTGCTCACGAGCGCCTGCAGGAAACTGATGCGATCGCGTCCGTCGAACCTGAGCCGGCCACGCTCGAATTTTCCGGTCCAGCCGGCGCTGTCCACGGTGGTGCGATACTGGGAGACGATGTCGGTCATGCGAGGTCTCGCTCGCCATCTTAGCGTCGCTGTTCTTGGCGTCTCAACGTTGGCGGCGCTGGCGGGCACCACACCGAGGTCCCTTGCGGCGCAAGTCCCGGCGCGGGCCGGAAGGCCGGTCCAGTTCATCGTCCTGTTTCAAGGTGTACGGATCGGCTCGGAGAGGGTCGAGGTCACGCGGAACGACAACGGCTGGCTGATCACGTCGACCGGCCAGATCGCGGCGCCGCTCGATCTCACGACGACCCGGTTCGAAGTGAGCTACGCGTCCGACTGGCAACCCCAGAAACTCGCAATCGAAGGCTCCCACAAAGGCCAGTTGATCACGCTGCTCACGGTGTTTCAGCCGGCGTCGGCGACGAGCGACGTCCTGCAGGCCGGGCAGCGGCTGTCGGTCACGCACAAAGTCTCGCCGCGGACGATCGCGCTCCCAAGCAACTTCTTCGGCGCGTACGAGGCGCTCGCTGCCCAGCTCGGATCGGCTTCGGTCGGCGCGAAGTTCCCCGTGTACGTCGCGCCCCAGGCCGAGGTGATGGTGACCGTCGAGGCCACGCGTCCACGCCGGATCATCACCGCCGACGGTCCGATGGACCTCCGGCAGTTCGACCTCACGTTCGCGAATCCGTCGGGTCCGTTCAAGGCCGAGATCTGGATTGACGGCCTAAATCGATTCGCGCGGCTGGCCCTGCCGGCCTCATCCGTGACGGTGATCCGCGACGACCTCGCGACGGTGCTCGCGCGGGAAGAACGGATCAGCCGGCCCGGCGACGAAGACGTGTTCATTCCGGCGACCGGGTTCAACCTCGCCGGAACCATCAGCAAACCGGCGTCGAGCACGACCGAACCCGTAAAGGGGCGGACGGAACGGCTGCCAGTCGTCGTCCTCGTCGCCGGCAGCGGCCGCGAGGATCGGGACGAGACGGTCTTCGGCATCCCCATCCTCGGCCAGCTCGCCGGCGCGATCGCGGACGCCGGGTTTCTCGTACTGCGGTACGACAAGCGAGGCATCGGCCTGAGCGGCGGGCGCGTCGAAAGCGCCACGCTCGACGACTATGCCACCGACGTGATCAGCGTCGTGAACTGGCTCCGCCGCCGGACCGATGTCGATCCGAACCGGATCGCCGTCGTCGGGCACTCCGAAGGCGGCGCGGTGGCCATACTCGCGGCGGATCGGGAAGGACGGATCGAAGCCGTCGGGCTCGTCGCCACCCCCGGGCTCACCGGCCGCGAGACGACGATCGAGCAGCAGAAACATGCGCTCGACCGTGGCAAGGATTCCTCCGAAGACAGGAAAGCCAAGATCGATCTGCAGCTTCGGATCATGGAGGCGGTGACGACCGGCCGTGGCTGGGACGCCGTGCCCCCCGCCCTCCGCCGCGAAGCGGATACGCCCTGGTTCAAGAGCTGGCTGCTCTTCGATCCCGCCGCGGCGATGAAAAAGATCGACCAGCCGGTGCTGATCGTCCAGGGCGCCCTCGATACCCAGGTGCCGCCCGCGCACGCCGACCGCCTCGAGACGCTTTCGCGCGAGCGGAAAAACAGCCCGGCGACGCACACGCGGAAGGCGGTCGTTCCGGACGTGAACCATCTGCTCGTGCCCGCGAAGACCGGCGAGGTGGACGAGTATCCGAATCTCACCGTCAAGAAGGTCGCACCCGAAGTCGGCCAGGCCATCGTCGAGTGGCTGAACGCGGTGCTCGTCAAGAAATGAGGACTAGCGTTTTCGAGATCGGCGTAGCGTGTTCCGGAGCCCGACCTTTGCGAGCGCCGCGAGGCAGGCCCAATCACGCTGCCTTGCGGCAAGCGGCGAGCGGGAGGGCGCCGGAACACGCTGCGCCGATCTCGAAAACGGACTAGACTCTTGGCGCAATGAAACTGGGAGTTCCGAAGGAAACCTATCCTCGCGAGCGGCGTATCGCGATCGTTCCGGTCGTCCTTCCGGCCCTGAAAAAACTCGACATTGAGGTCGTCGTCGAGCGTGGCGCCGGCGAAGAAGCCGGATTTCCCGATTCGGCGTTCGGCGATCAGGTGACGCTCGCCGACCGCGCGGAAGTGTTCCAGGCGGACATCGTTGCGCAGGTGCGGGCCCCAGGCGCCAACCCGGTGAACGGCGCCGCGGACATCTCGCTGATGCGATCAGGCCAGGTGATCATCGGCTTTGCCGAGCCGCTGACGACACCCGACGTCGCCCGGGCGGTGGCGGACCGCGGCGCGATCCTCCTCGCGATGGAGCTCGTGCCTCGAATCACGCGCGCGCAGAGCATGGACGCGCTCTCGTCGATGGCAACCATCGCCGGCTACAAAGCGGTCCTGCTCGCGGCCGAAGCGCTGCCCCGGATGTTTCCGATGCTGAACACCGCTGCCGGCACGGTCGCGGCCGCGCGGGTCTTCATCATCGGCGCGGGCGTCGCCGGCCTCCAGGCGATCGCCACGGCGCGCCGCCTTGGCGCGCGAGTCGAGGCCTACGACGTCCGCCCGGCGGTCAAGGAACAGATTCAGAGCCTCGGGGCGAGGTTCGTCGAGATGCCGATCGAGGCGGGCGACGCCCAGGACGCCGGCGGCTATGCCAAAGCGCAGGACGAGTCGTTCTACCGGCGGCAGCGGGAGATGATGCTCAAGACGGTCGCCTCGAGCGACGTCGTCATTTCGACCGCGGCGATTCCCGGCAAGCGCGCACCGATTCTGATCACTGAAGAGATGGTCAAGGCCATGTCGCCTGGGTCGGTGATCGTCGATCTGGCGGCCGCGACCGGCGGCAACTGCGAGCTCACGGTGGCCGATGACGCGGTCGTACGGCACGGCGTCACGATCATGGGACCGACCAATCTGCCAGCGACTGTCCCGTACCACGCCAGCCAGATGTACGCGCGCAACGTGACCACGCTCGTCCAGCATCTCGTGCGCCGGGAAAAAGGCGCGGACGGCAAGCCGACGGGTCCGCCGCAACTCGTGATCGATCCCGCGGACGAAATCACGAAGGAAATCCTGGTCACGAACGGCGGCGACGTCGTGCATCCGCGGCTGCGGGAAGCGGTGAGGGCCTAGTCCATGCCGGGTTGGATCCTGCAAAGCCACGGTGAGAAACGGGTCACGCTGCGGATTCCCCGTGGCGCGGTCAAGACACTCGGGCGCACCGCCCGCGCCGACTTCATCGTGAGCGCCGCGCTGGTCTCGCGGCTGCACTGCCGGCTGACCGCGGACCGATCCGATCAACTCGTGGTCGAGGATCTCGACAGCACGAACGGCACGATCGTGAACGGACGGCGCGTCAAGCGCAGCCTGCTCCGCGCCGGCGATCGCCTCAAGGTCGGCCGCATGGAGTTCGTCATTCAGGCACGCGACTGAACGCCCCTGTCCGCTCATCCCACCTGAACCGGCACTCGGGCCGGGCCTCGTCGCCGACGTGCAGACCGGCCTCTCTCCGCAGCGCATCGCGAGCGCCGTTCCGGAAGACATAGGCCCCTCTGACGTTGTCCGTCAGTTTCACCATGACGGTCTGACACTCTCTGAGGACGTCGCTCGCCTTCACAGCGGACAGGATTCGGTCCCGCTCGATCGACGCCTCTTTCCATGGCGCCATGTGGGCTCTCGCGGCGACGGCCCAGACCGCGACCAGCCCGAGAAGCGCCAGAAGCACCCATCGTCCGGCGACACGGCTGACCGAATCAGCGAGCGCCGCGATGAGCGAGCACCATGCCGGAGCGGCGAGATAAAGAAGTCGCGCGCCTTGCAGATCGGGGCCGACGAATACGAACACGAAGACCGGCAGAACCGAGATCAGGATCCACGCGCCGCCGCCAAACACGAACCTGTCGGACCGTTGGCCGGCTGCAAAAAAATACGTCACGAAGAGCGCGATCACCATCAACACGCCGAGGATGACCAGCCACGGGAACTGCTGCACGACGTCGGCGTGGAACGGCACAGCGAGTCCGCCGAACGTCTCGAACACCGAGCGCTGGATCCGGTACCGGGTCAGGTTCGGTGACGTCAACCCAAACGCGCCTAAGAGCCGCACGGCCGCGAACGACGCGGCGAGCGCAAGCACGACGGCGGTATCGATCAGCAGGTGCTTCGGGCGGCTACGCCGGACCCAGGCATCGGCGAGAACGAGCAGCGTCGCCATCACGCCCGTTTCCTTGGCGCCCATTGCAAGAACACCCAGCGCCACGAACGTCGCGCGCTGCGGAAGCGATACGGATCCGCTGTATGCACGGCCGCGCAACACGAAGGCGAGCGTCAGCGCGGTCATCGACAGGTCGAACACACCCGACAGCCAGCTCACGGGTTCGGACGCCAGAGGAAACACCAGCATCAGGGCGCCGGCGAGCACGGAAGCCGGTCCAGGCCCGATCCATCCGGAACAAAGGCGGGTCGCGAGGTAGGCGTTTGTGCCGTGAAAAAAGGTGTTCAGCGCGTGCAGGGCAAGACCTGAGGCGCCGGCGTGGATGAGCACGGCCCAGACGAGAAGCGGCACGGGGCGAAACAACACGGAGCTGACCGGAGTGAAGTCCCAGGCCGCCGCGCGCTCCCGGAGAACGAAATCGTCGGAAAGAAGTCCGACCGAGATGGTGGGCCAATACAACGCAAACGACGCCAGCAGAAACAGCAGCCACACCGCGGTTTGCGGCAGGACTCCGGATGGTCGGACGTCGGACGGCTGGGGCCCGACCTCGCGCCCGCGCGAGAACACGAGCAACACGCCGGCAAGGACGAGCCAGATCGCGGCGACTTCAACACGCGGCCGCAGTGGTTCGCCGCCCAGGTGGCCGACGAACAGATAGAACGTCCGCGCGCCCAGCAGAATGACCAGGACGCCGGCGAGGGTGCGCCAGCGCCCATGGGCGGAACGGTCGCCGGCGTCACCCATTCAGAAACGGGTTCGTCCGCCGCTCGACGCCGATCGTCGTGTCCGGCCCGTGCCCCGAATGGACCACGGTGTCGTCCGGGAACGCGAACAGGACTTCGCGAATCGACCGAATGAGGGTGTCGAAGTCGCCGCCCGGCAGATCGGTGCGGCCGATCGATCCGGCAAACAGAGTATCGCCCACGAAAAGCTCGCGCGCGGTTCCACCGGCTGCTCCGATGGCGAGACACACCCCACCGGGGCAGTGACCTGGCGTGTGCAGGATGTCCACGATCTGCCGGCCGAACCGGAACGCCACGCCCGGCTCGTAGAACGAATCGATGGGCGGCGGTTGACTGACCGCGAGACCGAACATGCGGCCCTGTTCGACAGCGCGATCGTAGAGGAACGAATCGTCGCGATGCAGCCAGACGGGCACGTCGAGCGCCTTCTTCGCCGGACCGACGCCCGTGACGTGATCCAGATGCGCGTGCGTCAGGAGAATCGCTTTTACCGACAGGCGCTGGGTGCCGGCGGGGCGCAGCAGTTGCTCGACCTCGTCGCCCGGATCGATCAACACGCCTTCCCGTGTCTCCTCGCACCAGACGAGATAACCGTTCTTGAAAAACGGCGGCGCGGCCGCGGTCAGGAAGGTCATGGGGTCAGGTCTTGTATTGCAACATTCATTGGCACACACAATGTTGCAATACAAAGGTGTCGACACGCGAGAATGTTGCAATACGAGACCTGACCCCATGACCCTCGCCGACGTCCAGGCCGCCGCGGATCGGATTCGGACGACGACATGGCGCACGCCGCTCGTGCCGTCGCCGTGGCTGTCCGATCTTTCCGGCGCGTCCGTCTGGCTGAAACTGGAGATCGTTCAAGCGACCGGCTCATACAAGATTCGGGGCGCGACGAACGCGCTCGCCCGCCTCAAAGCCGCGCGGCCTGACCTCGACACCGTCATCACGGCTTCGGCCGGCAATCACGGACAGGCGGTCGCGCTCGCCGCGTCGACGCTCGGTATTCGCGCGCGGGTGCATCTGCCCGCGGCCGCACCGGAGGCCAAGCGACGGGCGCTGGCTCGCCTCGGCGCCGAAATTGTCGAGGCGTCGTCGTATGACGCGGCCGAAGCGCGGGCGCAGGACGAGGCCCGACAGAACGGCACAGTCTACGTCTCGCCGTACAACGACCTGGATGTGATCGCCGGCGCCGGGACCGTCGCGCTCGAGATGATCGACGAGCGGCCCGATCTCGACGCCTTCGTGGTGCCGCTCGGCGGCGGCGGACTGCTTTCGGGAACCGCGATCGTCGCCCGCGCGCGAGTGAAGAACGCGTTCATCGCGGGCACCGAAGCAGCGGCCTCGCCGGTCTTCACGGCGGCGCTCGCCGCGGGCCGGCCCGTGACCGTCGAGGTGCACGAGACCCTCGCCGACGGCCTCGCCGGCAACATGGACGCGGACAGCCGGACGTTCGCGCTCGTCCGTGACCTCGTCGACCAGGTCGTGCAGGTTCCGGAGCCGGCCATCGCGCGGGCCATGCGCGATCTCATCTCGCAGGAGCGGCTTCTCGCCGAAGGCGCGTCCGCGACGGCCATCGCCGCGGTCGCCACCGGGATGCTCGACCTGGCAGGCCGCCATGTCGGCATCATTCTCTCCGGGCGGAACGTCGACGCGCACGTGATCGCCCGCGTGCTCTCGTGAGGGCGATCGTCGAGCTGCTCCGGAACAACCGGGACTTCCGGCTTCTCTGGTTTGGTCAGACCGTCAGCCAGCTCGGCGACTGGTTCAACTACGTCGCCCTGTACGCGCTCCTGTTCGAGTTGGTCGGCTCGGCCTCGTCGGTCGCGCTGCTGATGGTCATGCAGCTTCTGCCGATCGCGCTCGTCGGGCCCACCGCCGGACTCGTGGTCGATCGCTTCGATCGGCGGCGAATCATGATCGTCGCCGATCTCGTCCGTGGGATCGTCGTCCTGGGCCTCCTCCTCGTCCGTTCGCCATCGATGATCTGGCTCGCCTACGTCGTCACGGCCGTGACGGTCGGCGCGAGCGGCTTCTTCGAGCCGGCACGCTCCGCGACGGTTCCGAACATCGTGCCCAGACGGGATCTCGTCATGGCCAACGCGGTTTCTACGGGCACGTGGTCGGCGACGCTGGTCGTCGGCGCGGCGCTCGGCGGCGCCGCCGCGGCATTTCTCGGCCGCGACACCGCGTTCGTCATCAACTCGCTCTCGTTTTTCGTCTCGGCGGTGTGCCTCTGGCAGATGCGCGTGCCGAAACGGGACACGGATCGCGCGGCCGCCGGCTGGCACGGGCTGCTCGAGGGTCTGTCGTACATGCGTGCACACAAACCGGTGGCCTGGATCGCGCTCGTCAAGGGCGGCTGGGCGATCGTCGGCGGCGGACTGCTGCTCCTCACGGTGTTCGGCGACCGCGTGTTCCGCCTCGGCGGCAGCTCGGACGCCGGCATCGGCGTGCTCTATGCGGCACGCGGCGTCGGCGCGACGATCGGATCTTTCACAGTCACGGCGATCGCGCGCGCCTCGGCACCGAGCCTGACGCGCGTCATCGGCCCGTCGTATGTCATCGCGGGCATCTGCTACGCACTGCTGGGACTCGCACCGTCCATCTGGTTCGCGGCGCTCGTGGTGGTGCTCGCCCACTCGTTCGGATCGATCCTCTGGGTCTCGAGCAACGTCCTGCTGCAGATCGCGGTGCCGGATTCGTTTCGAGGGCGCGTCTTCGCGGCCGAGCTGATCGCAATCGCTCTCGTCCAATCGGTGATGACCTACGCGAGCGCCGTCGCGCTCGATCGCGCCGGCATCGAGCCGCGCACGCTGGCCGTGGCCATCGGCCTGGCACTCTGGATTCCCGCGACGCTGTGGTATGTGTTCGCGCGGCCGTTGTTCAAGACCGTGCCGCCGGCTTCGCCGGAAGATGTCACTCTCGCTGCCTCCGTGCCGGTGAGCAGATCAACCGCGACAGCCACGCCCGAGGAACCGGCGGGACCGGTCGGACCTGGCTGAAGAGATCAGGCCCAAGGCTAAAGGCCCTAGGCCGAAGGTGGCGATGGCCTTCTGGCCTCATGGCCTTTGAGCCTCTGGAGCGCTTTTCACTTCTTCGGCTTCGACGGCCTGATCTCTACTTTGCTCGGCAGGCTCCGCGCCGGATGCCGGACCAGATCCATCACCACCTCCGCGACGTCGTCTGGCGTGAGCTTCCACGAGTCCTCGCCGGATGACGACGGTCCGCTGAATTCGGTCGCGACGGAACCGGGCATCACGACGCTGACCCGGATGTTGTCGTATCGGACCTCCTGCATCACCGACTCGGTGAACGCGATCAGGCCGGCTTTCGACGCGCAGTAGGCGGCGCCGCCGGGGAAATAATTGCGCCCGGCGAGGCTGGCGATATTGATGATCCACCCGCCGCCCGATTTCTTCAGCGCGGGAATCGCCGCGCGCGTGCAGAAGAAGACACCCGTCAGGTTCGTGTCGATGACACGCGCCCAGTCGGCGTCGGTCATCGTGGCCACGTCGGCGAATGCGCCGACACCCGCGTTGTTCACCAGAAGATCGAGCCCGCCAAAGGCCCGGACGGTGTCGCCGACGAGCTTTTCGACCGCCGGTCGATCGCGTACATCCACCGCCGCGCCATCGACGCGCGCGGTATCGCCGGCCACTCCTCGAAGCTCCGCTACCGCCCGCTCGAGGCGCTTGCGATCGATGCCGGTGATCATGACCCGTCCATCCTGAGCCAGGACAGCCTTCGCGATCGCAAAGCCAATCCCGCGTGTTCCGCCTGTGACTATCGAGCGCACGTTTTCCTCCCTTATTGCCGTAGTACTTCGCAGTCCCAGCGTACTTCTGAAGCTCTTGTCTCCGTACTTCCCGCGCTTTTCACTCCGCACCTCACGTGCTCTTCACTAGAATGAGTCCCCATGTCGGTGGTCGCGATTCTCGGCGCCGGTCCCATCGGGGCCGCGATCGCGCACAAGCTGGCCGAGCGCGGCCGGATCCGGGAAATCCGGCTCATCGACGCTACGCCGGCGGTCTCGTCGGGCAAAGCGCTCGACATGATGCAGTCCGGTCCGATCTTCCATTTCGACACGCAGCTTTCCGCCACCGACAACCCTCTTGCCGCGGCCGGCGCCGACGCGATCGTGTTTGCCGACGACATCGCTTCAGGTGAGTGGCAGGGCGAGAAGGGCCTCGCTCGCGTCCACCAGCTCGTGCGGGCGGGAACGGCGGCACCGTTCGTTTTCGCGGGTCCGAGTCAGACCTGGCTGATCGAGACGGCTCACACCGAGCTCAAGGTGCCCGCCGATCGGCTGATTGGTACCGCGGCGTCCGGACTGGCCGCGGCGCTGCGCGCGGTCGCGAGCGTCGAGCTCGGATTCACCGGAGTCGAATTCGCGGTCACCGGACGGCCGCCGGCGTTCGTCATCGGCTGGTCGTCGGCGGCGGTTGCGGGTGCGCTCGTTACCGATCGCGTGCCGGCACACCGGCTCCTGGCGATTTCGCAGTCCATCAAGAAACTCTGGCCGCCGGCCGCACAGGCGATCGCGGCGCCGACAGCGCAAATCGTCGAGGGGCTCGTCATGGGCTCGCGCAAGCTCCATCAGGCCGTCACCATTCTCGAGGGAGAGTTCGGGATCCGGAGGGTGGCGGCGATGCTGCCACTGCGGTTGGGACACGGCCGCGTGCTCGAGCGCGTCCTGCCGTCCCTCAGTCCGCAGGAGCGGACGCAGCTGATCAACGAGTTGGGAACGGAACCGGTGCGCCGGTCCTGACCGGCTGCCCGTTTTCCAGATCGGCGTCGCGTGTTCCGGAGCCCGACCTTTGCGAGCGCTACTTCTCTCGTATACGCGCCCGCTGGGCGCTAGGCAGGCCCCTTGGCCGCAGCTCAGCGGAGGCGGCGATCACGCTGCCTTGCGGCAAGCGGCGAGCGGGAGGGCGCAGGAACACGCGACGCCGATCTGGAAAACGCTTAGAGTGCGTTTCAAAACTCACACGCGCGGGTGGCGCCGGACGGGGCCGCCCCGCTTGGCGCGCAGGCGACACCCGTGACAAGCGCTTTGCGCCGAGCACCAAGTGGGGCTGTCCGGCGACAGGACCCGCGCGGTCAGAGTTTTGAAACGCACTCTTAGGGTCAGGGCCGCGAGCCGAACACCTTCGCGAATCCCAGGACGACCGCGTCCTGGACCGCGTCCATCGACACGCCGCGCCCGAGCAACCGCTCGATTGAGGTCGTGCCGCGGTCCGCGATGCCGCAGGGAATGATCAGGCCGAAGTGACCGAGGTCGGGCGCGACGTTGAGCGCAAACCCGTGGCTCGTGATCCAGCGGCTGATTCGGACGCCAATCGCCGCGAGCTTGTCCTCGCGGCCAGGCGCGCCAACCCACACACCCGTGAGCCCCGGCACGCGCACGCCCGTGATGCCGAATTCCGCGACTGCCAGAATCAGCACCTCCTCGAGATCGCGAACATAGCGGTGGACGTCGCATCGATCCGGCTGAAGGTCGAGGATGGGGTACCCGACGAGCTGTCCGGGGCCGTGGTAGGTGACGTCGCCGCCACGACCCGTCTCGAAGACGAGGACGCCAGCCTCGGAGAGGTGCTCCGGAGAAGCGACGATGTTGGTCGATTTGCCGCGGGATTTCACGCCCAGCGTGATGACCGGCGGATGCTCCAGCAGCAGGAGCGTGTCGGGGATGCGACCGGCGCGGCGTTCTTCGACGAGCGTTTTCTGAATCTCGAGCCCGTCCGCGTACTCGATGCGGCCCAGCCTGCGCACGGAGAGAGGACCTCGGGTCGACACGGGGGCACGGGTCTCGCTTGCGCGAGCAAGACCCGTCCCCCCGTCCGCTCCCCGAGGTCTTACACCCATGACTCGTCGAAGCCCTGCAGACGATCTTTCAGCGCCTGCAGGAACCGCCCGGCATCGGCGCCGTCGATGAGCCGATGGTCGAAGCCGAGGGTGAGGTAGCAGATCGGACGGATCGCGATCATGTCGTCCACGACGACGACGCGCTTGTCCACGCTGCCGACGCCGAGAATCGCGACCTGTGGCTGGCTGATGATCGGCAGACCGAACACGGCGCCGAAAATGCCGGGATTCGTGATCGTGAACGTGCCGGCCTGAACTTCTTCCGGCTTCAGCTGCTTGGTCCGCGCGCGATGCGCCAGGTCCTGGATCGCCCGGCAGAGCCCGAGCATGCTGCGCTCGTCCGCGTTGCGGATGACCGGCACGATGAGCCCCGTCTCGAGCGCGACTGCAATGCCCAGGTTGATGTCGCGCTTGTAGACGACGTTCTCGCCGTCGAGCGACGCATTGCTGAACGGAAACTGACGGATCGTGTCGACCGTCGCCTTGGCGATGAAGGCGGTGTAGGTCAGCTTCGCGCCCGCCGCTTCGTAGTCGGCTTTTTTCGCCTTCCGAAGCTTCTCGACCTGGCTGAAGTCCACTTCGTACGCCGAATACACGTGCGCCGACGTATGAACGCTCATGACCATGTGGTCGGCGATCTTCTTGCGCATTACGCTCATCTTCTCGACGCGCACGTCTTCGCCGGGCTTGAACGCGGGCGGCGCTCCGAGCGGCCTCGCGGGCGGCGCCTGCGGCGACCGCGCCGTCGCGGGCCCGCTTTCCACGTAGGCGAGGATGTCTTTCTTCGTCACACGGCCAGAAATGCCCGTGCCGTTGAGCCCGGTGATATCGATGCCATGCTCCTTCGCGATCTTCCGCACGACCGGGGACGATCGCTGACGGCGAAGCTCGGCGAGTGTCTGCGGCTCTGACGGCGCGGCGGGCGCAACCGCCGGGCTCGGAGTCCGCGCAGCCATGGGCTCGGAAGGCCCGGCATCAGGCGGTGGCGCGGCCGACCCGTCAGGCGCGCTCGAAGCTGTCGGCGGTGGAGCGGTGACCGCGGGCGCCGCGCCGGCCGCAGGCTTCTCGCCGGCACCGCCGATGACAGCCACCACGCTGTTCACCGGCACCGTCTCGCCTTCCTTGACCTTGATCTCGAGGAGCACGCCGGCGCCGGGCGACGGAATCTCCGCGTCGACCTTGTCGGTTGAAATCTCGAAGAGCGGCTCGTCCTTGTCGATCGGATCGCCGACTTTCTTGATCCATCGGACGACCGTCCCCTCGGCGATCGACTCGCCCATCTGCGGCATCATCACATTGGTCGACATGCAAACCTCTTCAAGAGCAGGCTCAAAGGCTCTAAAAAGATCATAGACCTTGCTTCAGACATGGATGGCGGCGCCATGGGCGGCGTGAGCCGCCTCGCCGACCGCCTCTGCCATCGTCGGGTGCGCATGGATGGTGCGCATCAGCTCTTCGACGGTGGATTCGAGGCGCAGCGCGACCGCGGCTTCGGCGACGAGCTCGGTCGCGCGCAGGCCGATCATGTGGACGCCCAGCACCTGGTCGTATTTCTTTTCGGCGACGATTTTGACAAAGCCCTCGGTTTCACCCGCCATTTTCGCGCGGCCGAGCACACCGAAGGGAAACGAGCCCGTACGGACGTCGTGCCCGCGCTTGACGGCCTCCTGTTCGGTGAGGCCGATGCTGCCGATCTCCGGCTCGCAGTAGGTGCACGAGGGCACCTGGTCGTAGTCGATCGGCCTCACGTCCTGCCCGGCAATGCGTTCGGCGAGCAGGATCCCTTCAGCCGACGACAAGTGGGCGAGTTGCGGATGCGCGATGCCCGGCATCGCGATGACATCGCCGATGGCCGAGATGCCGGCCACGTTCGTACGGAACAGCTCGTCCACAACCACGTAGCCGCGATCGAGCGTCAGTCCCGCTTCGGCGGCGCCCAGCCCGTCGGTCACCGGGCTGCGGCCCGTGGCCACGAGCAGTTTGCCGACCGTCAGCGATTCCGTCTTGCTCCCCGACGTCATCTCGAGCCGCACGGAGTCCGACGCGACGGACGCCGACGTCACCTTGGCGCCCGTTCGGACGGTGATGCCACGCTTCCTGAACGCCTTCTCCAGCTCGGCCGACACCGCTTCGTCCTCGTTCGGCACGATGCGCGGCAGGAGCTCGATCAGCGTGACCTCGCTGCCGAATCTCCTGAAGATGGACGCGAACTCGACGCCCACCGCGCCACTGCCCAGGATCGCGATCGACTTCGGGACGGCCGGCAGATGGATCGCCTCGTCGCTCGTCACGATGTGCACCTTGTCGATCGTGATGCCCGGCACGCTGCGCGGCGCGGATCCGGTGGCGACGACGATCTCTCGCGCGGTGAGCGAACGTGGCGTCACACCGCTCACGTCCACCTTGCCGCCGCCGGCCAGCCGTCCGGTTCCCCTGATCCACTCGATCTTGTTTTTCTTGAAGAGGAACTCGACGCCCTTCGTGAGGGCGGTCACGATCTTGTTCTTGCGCGCGTGGACGCGTGCCATGTCGATCGCCGGCTTGACCGTTGTCCCGAACGTGATGCCCCACTCGGCGGCATCCTGCGCGATTTTGAGCGCGTGCGCGTGCTCGAGCAAGGCCTTGGTGGGAATGCAGCCCCAGTTGAGGCACGTGCCGCCGAGCGACGGTTGACGTTCGACCACCGCCGTCTTGAGGCCGAGTTGCGCGGCGCGAATCGCCGCGACATATCCGCCGGTGCCCGATCCGATGACGACGACGTCAAACTGTTCGGCCAACGAACCCCCTTATGAAAGCCCGTCTGATCTGGGAAATGCCGGCCTCGAGTTTGCGGGCCTGGACCTGATGCCGGATCACCATGGCGACGAGAATGACGATCCCGGCGGCCGCGATCAGTCCGAGCATCCGAACAAGTTTAATGCGGGGCCGCGGAGGCCGCGGCGAAGCCTGGGGGAAAGGCCGGAAGACACAAAGCCATCGGGAGCATGCCCCCGGCTCCGATCCTCCAGCCTTCGTGCGCGCTGACTACTTGCGAGGTAGAACTGCGTCTTTGAGTTGCTTGGCGATCCGCGCCTTGACGACGGTTTTCGCCGGGATCTTGATCGGCTCGCCAGTGGCCGGATTGCGGCCCTCGCGTGCCTTTCGTTTCTGGACGACCAGCTTGCACATCCCCGGAAGGACGAACTCACCGGACCGCTTCAGCTCTTTCTCGGACAGGCGGAGAAGCTCATCGAAGAGATCACGCACCTGCGTTCTCTTCATGTCGAACTTTTCCGCGAAGTGCGCGAAGAGCTCCATCTTGCCCATGCGCCGGGCGTCTGCCATTGCTGTGTTCTCCCTGGCTGGGGCGCGCGACTGGTGTCTGTCGTTCGAACCGGGCGCGCCAGCGGTCCGATCGGCAATCTGTAAAAGCGGCCGGTATCGTAGTCCTGCGCTGGAAACGATGTCAATTACCGCCCTATTTTCGCGGTCGATTCCGCTCGTGCCTCCATGACTCCGAACGCGGACTTTGTCAAGCACTTCGCCACTAGAATCGTGACGATGGCCGCCACCCTCGAGACCTTTCCCAATCCCCGCCCCGAGCGGGACTACGAGATCGAGATCCGGTGCCCCGAGTTCACGTCGCTCTGTCCGAAGACCGGCCTGCCTGATTTTGGCCAGATCACGATCCACTACGTCCCCGATCGCGCCTGCATCGAGCTGAAATCGCTCAAGTACTACCTGATCGACTACCGCAATCAGGGCATCTTCTATGAGTCGGCGACCAACAAGATCCTGGACGACCTCGTCGCCGCCTGCCATCCACGGCGGATGACCGTCACGGGCGCGTTTTCCGCCCGCGGCGGCATTACGACGAAAGTGATCGCCGAGTACAGGCAGCCAACCGCCTGACCGCGCTCTGAAATCCCCTGTCCTGGATCCCCGGATCCCAGTCCCCAGGTCACAATATTCATCGGGTGCCGCACGAGATTCCCATCGAGCCGGAGCTCGATCTCCACACCTTTGCCCCGCGTGACATCCCGTCCGTGGTGGAGGAGTTCGTCCGCGCGGCGCACGAAGCCGGCCTGCGCGAGCTGCGGCTCGTGCACGGCCGAGGCCGCGGCGTGCAGCGCGGCATCGTGCAGGCTGCGCTCGAGAAGCATCCGCTCGTCGCCGAGTTCTGGGACGACGCTGATGCGCATCTTGGGGCGACGATCTGCAGGCTCGTCGACGCTGATGACGGTCAGACGTAGAGCCGGCTGAAGCCCGCCCCTACATCCTGGCACCCCGCTACATCCTGGCATCCCGCTTGCCTTGATCACCGGCGCTCGGCGCAAAACACGGCCTGTTTCGACGGGCCGTTGCGTTTCTTGCGATCGCGGCAGGACTGGGAGTTGGCAGGAAATGCACATCGCCGTGCCCGTGCCGGGCGACGTCGTCTGGATTCGCCAAAGGCGCTGGCGGGTCGAGCGCGCGCGCCGCGATCGCAACGTCGTCCGGATCGACGTCAGGAGCCGTGATGAGCGGCTGACGTTTCTTGCGCCGTTCGACAGACCGGCGGCGGTGAATCGAATGGAGCGGCTGAGCCGCGTCCGTGCAAGTCGTGCACTGGCACGGCTCGCGGATCTGATCGGCCGGTCCTTCACGATCTCCACCATTGTCAGCGCGGTCGACGCGGCCATCGACATCCTGCCCTATCAGCTCGAACCGTCGCTCGCGCTGCTGAGCGGCGCGCGACGAGTGCTCCTTGCCGACGAGGTCGGACTCGGCAAGACGATTCAGGCCGGTCTCGCGATCGCGGAGCTTCACAGGCGATCGCCCGCAGCACGGACACTCGTCGTCGTACCTTCGACGCTGCGGGACCAGTGGACGTCCGAGCTCACACGTCGATTCCGGATCGAGTGCCGCGCGGCCGATCGCCACGAGCTGGACGCGCTGGCGCGGAGGGGCGCCTACGGCGAGAACCCGTGGTGCCGGCCGGGTGTGTGGATCGCGTCGTTCGACTTCGTGAAACAGCGGCACGTCATCGAGGCGTTGCCGAACGATCCCTGGCACCTCCTCGTCGTCGACGAGGCGCACGCCGCCGCCGGCGATTCCGAACGTCACGACGCGTGCTCGGAGCTGGCGCGCCGGGCACGGCAGGTGCTGTTACTCACAGCCACACCCCACAGCGGCGACGAAATCCGATTCAAGCGTCTCCTCGATCTCGGACGACTGAACGAAGCCGAGCGCGGGCCGGTTCTGCTCCGAAGAACAAGGGAGGACACGGGCTTCGTCCGTGAAAAACGCGTGCGCTGGCGACGCATCCGCCTGTCGAAGCCCGAAACGGAGGTGTTTCAGGCGCTCGCGGCCTTCGAATCGGCTGCGCTTCAGGCGGCGGGATCGTCGCACCGGGACGAGGCGATTCTGTTGCTGTCGGTGTTCCGGAAGCGGGCGGTCTCGACGATGCGTGCGCTTCGAATCTCGCTGGAACGCCGGCTCGGCTGGCTGGGTGACGGCTTCGGTCCTTCACACGCCGATTGGTTCCAGCCTCACCTGACATTCGACGAAGATTCGGATGACATCGACGACACCGATCGCGATTCGCTCTCGGGCGACATCGGTTTTCGGTCTGCGGCGGAACGATCGTGGCTCCGGCGGTTGCGTGGATTGGCGGAGACAGCGGAGCGATACGAGAGCAAGGTCTCCCACGTTGCTTCGCTCGTCGCCCGCGCGCGCGAACCGGTCATCGTCTTCACGGAGTTCCGGCACTCGCTCGAAGCGCTGCGCCGCGGACTTCAGGTTGGGTCCACGGTCGCCGAGCTCCATGGCGGTCTGACGCCGCTCGAACGCCGGCAGCAGCTCGCGCGATTTCTCGACGGCACGGCCACGATCCTGTTGGCGACCGACGTCGGCGGACAGGGTCTCAACCTGCAGGAGCGTGCGCGGTGGGTGGTCAGTCTCGAGCTGCCCTGGAATCCCCTCAAGCTGGAACAGCGGTGCGGCAGAGTCGATCGCATCGGCCAATCACGTTCCGTTCATTTCTCGCTCGTCGTCGCCCGGCATCCTTTCGAAGAGGGGATCCTGTCACGGCTGGCCCAACGCGCACTGGTCGCTCGCCGCGCGCTCGGCGACGATGGCGTCGGCCGCGCGGTTCCCGATTCGATGACGGTAGGCGCCGCGCTCTTCGAGAACGCCGAGATCGCAGACAGTCCGCCGCTATTCCAGCCCATTCACGTCTGTAACCGGTGGGCGCGACCGGCCCGCCTGCTATCGCAACGTTTGCTTTCGAGTCGGGAGCTGCGTCGCCACTGGCGCGCGGCAGCGACCGAGACGTCGGGAGGTGTCTGGGCGCCGATAGAGCGCGTGCCCGCGATGCGGAGGATCGCCGGCAACGCCTCGCTCCTGATCTTTTCAGTGCCCCTCATCGACGAATCGGGTGGACTCGTCGAGCGGCACGTCGTGGCGGTCAGAATCGAACCGAGTCCGACCCGCGCGGTTGTCGAGATCGTTCGGGCTCACGCCGCGGGGGCGCCGGCCGCGCGTGCGCGGCGGCTGAGCATCCGGCTTCGCCGCCGACTGAACGACCGAATCCAATTCGAAGCTCAGTTGGCGTCTCAGGCAATGCGGGGTCTGTCGATGGACGAGGCTCAGCCGGGCCTCTTCGATCAACGTGAATTGAGCGCGTTCGAAGCCGCGAGGAGTGAAGCGCAGGCGATCAGGCAGACTCTCGACAACCGCCGGACCGACTGGGAACGGCAAAGCGCGATCAGCGTGGGTCGCCCGGTGCTCGAAGTTGCGTTCCTCGCGGATCGATGACCTCGCTGCCGGGAGTCGGCGGGACACTCTTCCCGGGTCAGTTCATCGCGGCCGGCTTCGATGAAGCACGGCCGCACGCCGCCATCGATTGGGAGCGACCGCGACGGCATTTTCTCGGGTGGTGGGAGCGAGTCAACGCGACGTGCGGGCCGGCGACGGGCGTACGCGCGGTTTTCGATCTCGTGGCGATGCCACTCGCGGGCCTGCTCGGTTTTCGCGCGCGCTCCGCTGAGTTCGATCGCGGGCGAGGTGTAGCGCGCCTCGAGACCGGCCGTGGCGCCGCGGTCAGCTTGATCGTTCTGCCATGGGCCTCGCGCCCTTCGACGGTCTGGCGGGATCTTCGGGATATCAGCGGACGACATGGCTCGCGCTGGACGATGGTCGTCGCGCCGCCGTTCGTGTCGCTCGTCCCCTCGCGCGGATTCGGGATTCGACGAAGCGTCGATTTCCGCCTGCCTGAGGCGCTGGATCCCCGGAGCTTTGGACGGTTCCATCTGATCTGCCACGCCGCATCTTTCGATCGCGATCTGTCCGCGGGATCGGCCACTCCAATCGATCTTCTGGTCACCCGCGGAATCAACTTTCAGGATCGCGTACGGGCGGACCTGCAGAGCGGCGTCGTGAGCGCGCTCGGCTCGATCGGGCGCGTGCTCGATCGCCGCGGCCGAGGCGGCGACAACAGAGGCTTCGACGAAGCGTTGACGCTCGTGTATCGAGTGCTCTTTCTTCTGTTCGCGGAGTCGAGGGAGCTCGTGCCGCAGGGCCGGGTATTCGCCCGCGCGTACTCCATCGGCGCCCTGTGTCAGGGGGCAATCGCGGGCGAGCCGACCACCGGGCTTTGGGAGGGGCTGGCGGCGGTCACACGACTCTCGCGCGCGGGCTGCGAGACCGACGACCTCATCGTCCGGCCCTTCAACGGGCGACTCTTCGCCCGAGCGGCCGCGCCTTCCCTCGAGGCGGCGCGCGTGACGCGGCTGCCTACCGTCGCGTCGAAGACACGGGACGCGGCAATCGCCAGCGCGCTCGTCGCGTTGGCCTCTCGCCAGTCGGCGGCGGGCCGCATGGAGATCGCCTATTCAGATCTCGGCGTCGAGCAGCTGGGCGCGGTGTACGAACGAGTGCTGGACCTCGATCCCGAAGCCGGTACTCGGCAGGAATGGGCGGGAGTCCGTTCACTCGCGCGCGGCCACAGAGAGCGCTGACCGCACGGACGGGGCACGTGTGCCCGGCCGACACAGCGCCCGCCGGAAAGAGACCGGGACTTTCTACACTCCGCAACCGCTCGCGGAGTTCGTCGTCCGCCGCACGCTCGGACCGCTGGTCGCGGGGCTACCGCCCGATCGGATCCTGGAGCTGAGAGTCGTGGATCCGGCAATGGGCAGCGGTGCGTTCCTCGTCGCAGCGTGCCGCTTTCTCGCGCAGGCGTACGAACGGTCGCTCGTCGACGAAGGCCACGCGGCGGCAACCGATTTCGACGACGATCGCCGGGCAGCGATTCGGCGATTGATCGCGGAACGCTGCCTGGCGGGAGTGGACATGAATCCGCTCGCCGTCCAGTTGGCGCGTCTATCGCTCTGGCTCGCGACGCTCGCGCGCGGCAAACCTTTGAGTTTTCTGGACCATCGGCTGCGCGTCGGGAACAGTCTGCTCGGCGCCTCTCCCGACGACCTCGCGCGGATCGGTCCGATGCGTCGTCCACGTTCCGGACCGGATGCAGGCCAGCCGCTTCTGGAGCTGGAAGGCTTCGAACAGGCCCTGCAGCAGATCTCGCGTCCGCTCGACGAGCTGATCCATCGACCCGACGACACGATCCGGGACGTTCGCGCGAAGGAAGCGATCTGGAGCCACCTGTCGGGGCGCCGGTCGCCCCTCGCGCCCTGGCGGCTGGCTTGCAGCCTCTGGTGCGCCAGGTGGTTCTGGCCCGGCGGATCGCCCCCATCAGCGGCGGAGCTCAGGGCCGCAGTCGACGCGCTCATCAAACGCGACAACACGCTCGGGGCCAGGCAGCTCCTTCCCTGGATCGAAGTCGCGGCGCGCGTGAGCGGGCGCCTGACCCTCTTTCATTGGCCGCTCGAGTTCCCCGACGTGTTCTACGACGAGACGGGGCGTCCCAAAGCGTCGGCGGGTTTCGACGCCGTCATCGGAAATCCACCCTGGGAAATGCTGAGAAAGGATGCCGATCAACACATCGGCGATGAAACCGGCGCCGTCGTCAGATTCCTTCGCGAGTCGCGCCTGTATCCGTCGTGCGGACATGGCCACGTCAATCTTTATCAGCCGTTTCTCGAGCGGGCGCTCTCGCTTGCGCACGGCTCGGGCCGGGTCGGACTGATCCTTCCGTGGGGCTTGGCAGCCGACGATGGGGCGGCGGGATTGCGGGCGCGGCTGTTCGACCGATCGCGAGTGCACACGATTGTCGGCCTGGACAACGCGACCGCGATCTTTCCGGTACACCGCGGGCTTCGCTTCCTGGTGCTCGTCGCGAGCCCGCGCGGGCCGGCCGGACAGATTCGCGCCAGGTTCGGCGTACGGACCACCGCGGAGATCGACGACCTGCCGGCTCACGACGATTCGATCGACGGCAGCGCGTATCCCGTGCGCCTCACGCCGGATACTTTGCGGACCGTCGGCGGGCCCACCCGCCGGATTCCGGACGCGCGCGACGCGCACCAGCTCGCCCTGCTTCGACAGTTGATGGAACGCTTTCCGGCGCTGGGCAGTCCGCACGGCTGGTCGGCGGCTTTCGGCCGCGAACTGAACGCGACGGAGGATCGCGCGGCTTTCGGGAACAGGGGTATGCCGGTCATCGAGGGCAAACACATCGCGCCGTTCGCTGTCCTCGCGGATGCGTCCGTCCACCGTATCGATCGCCGTGAAGCGCGGGACCGGCTGCCCGCGCGCCCGTTCGATCGCGCGCGGCTCGCCTACCGGGACGTCTCGAGCGTGTCGAACCGCCTCTCGCTCATTGCCGCGATCGTTCCCGCGCACGTGGTGACGACGCACACCTTGTTGTGTCTTCGCACGACGCTGCCGCTCGTGCGGCAATATTTCCTCTGCGCGCTGTTCAACTCGTTCGTGCTCAACGCGGTCGTGCGCATGCTGATGGGTGGTCACGTCACGACGAGCCTTGTGGAAAACCTGCCGGTGCCCGTATGGACCGGAGACATCCAACAGCGCAGGATTGCCGTTTTCGCTCATCGGCTCGCGCGGCGTCCGAATGCCGGGACCCTTCATGCTGAGCTGCAAGCCGCTGTCGCGCAACTTTATGCACTCGACAGCCAGACTCTTCACGCCGTGCTGGAGACCTTCCCGCTGGTCGCGCGCCAGGAACGTGATCGCGCCGTTCACGCGTTCGAAAGAATGTTCTGATTCGCACGTTTCGGGATTGCTTCGCCATTACGCAAAAGCGCAGACTCATCAGCTTGGGTAGAACTCCTCGGCGCATGCCAAGGACAACCTCGTCCCGAGAACGGTCGTCATCGATCTCAACGGTACGGTGACGTTCGAGCTGCCGCCGACCGTCCATCAGATCGCGGTCTATCGCCCGGGCACCGAGCCAGAGGATATCCGGACGACTGCGGCATTTCTCACGAGCGGCGGACGAGGCTGTCCGCTCGTCCCGCTCATCAACGATCCGCTGAACCGTCTCGCCGTGCTGAATACGCAAGCCTGTGCCGGCGGTCCGCTGACCGTGTCCCGGCAGTTCACCCTCGCCGGACGTCACCTGGTCATTTGCACGTTCCTGCCGCACTTCGTCAACGTGCAGATGTACGGTTGGGTCAACGTGCGCGACCGATAGGGCTTGAGACGTAAGGCATGGGGCGCGAAAAACGCCCCATGCCTACTGTATCCAAACGGTCGCGCAAGTATCCCAAAACCACCAGATCAGCAAATCGTCACTTTTCAGTTCTCATTTTCGCCGCCTTCCGATTTCGTCTATAGTCCCCGTTGGTGCCGAACTACGGGTTTGTCATCGATCTGAAGAAGTGCATCGGTTGCCACGCATGCACGATCGCGTGCAAGGCGGAACACGATATTCCGATCGGCGTCAACCGCTGCTGGGTCAAGACGGTCGAGAAGGGCACGTTCCCGGACACGCAGCGGCTGTTCCTTCCGGTTCTGTGCAACCAGTGCGAAGAGGCGCCCTGCCTCAAGATCTGTCCGACCAACGCGCTCTACAAGCGGCAGGACGGCATCGTCGACCTCAACAACGACGCGTGCATCGGCTGCCGGGCGTGCATGGCGGCCTGCCCGTACGATCAGCTGTTCATCGACCCGAACACCAGGACGGCCGAGAAGTGCAACTTCTGCGCGAACCGGGTCGAAAACAATCTGCAGCCGGCGTGCGTGAGCGTCTGTCCGACCGACTGCCGCATCTTCGGCGATCTGGACGACCCCGAAAGCCGTGTGTCCGCTATCGTGCAGCGCGAGTCGTTCATGGTGCGCAAACCGGAAAAAGGGACCGGGCCAAAGGTCTTCTACCTCGGCGCCGACGAGGCGGCGATCCGGCCGGAACTGGCGACGCGGCCGTTCATGTTCCGCGAAGGCCGCGTGGAGCTCCGGCCGCTCGGCGCGCCGGCGCCCGACGTCTCGCGTCCCGGCCACGCGCGCGTCGACTACGACGTGCCGCACCGCAAAGCGTGGGGCATGGACCTCGTCATGTATCTACTGACCAAAGGCATCTCCACCGGCGCGCTCATGCTCTCCGCGCTGCTCTGGATGATGGGCGACCGGTCGCCGCTCGTCGGGCTGGCCGGACCGATCGTCTCCGCGTTGTTCACGCTCATCACTGCCGTCGTGCTGGTCATCGATCTGGAACAACCGCAGCGGTTCCTGATGATTCTCACGCGTCCGAACTGGACGTCGTGGCTGGCGCGCGGCGCGTTCCTGCTGATGGCGCACGGCACCATCGCCGGCGTCTGGATTGCCCTCCAACTGACCGGTCAGACGGAGACGATCTCGCTGCTCGCGCCGATCGCGTTCGTCGTCGCGTTGTCGGCGACGGCCTACACAGGGTTCCTGTTCGCGCAGGGTCTCGCGCGCGATCTCTGGCAGGGGCCGCACTCGACGATCGATCTCGTCGCCCAGGCGATGGCCGAAGGCAGCGCCGCGCTCCTCGTCGTCTCGTTCTTCACGGGCGGTGAGGTTGCGACCATCCGCGCCCTCGCGCTCGCGCTGGCGCTGGCCTCGGTCGCGCACCTGGCGATCCTCGTGCTCGAAAACCTGCTGACCCCGAGCCCGACCGTGCATCACGAGCTGGCGGTGAGAGCGATCCGGTCGGGCCCGTATCGCGCGCTCTTCTGGATTGGCGCGCTCGGCATGGGCGGCCTCGTGCCGCTGCTCTCGGTGTGGTTCGCCTCGACGAACGGCTTCTCATTGGGGATTCTCGTCCCCGCGGCACTCATCGCGCTCGCCGGCTGCCTCGCCTGGGAGTACATCTGGGTGGAAGCGGGACAGTCGGTGCCGAATTCTTGAAGAGCACTCCGACTTTATGGCTGAATTCCGCACGCATCCCGATCCCTCCGAGTGGGACAACTACGTCGACTACGAGTCGACGAGCTGGCCGAAGAAGGACCGCCGGAACTACTGGATCATCCCGAGCATCTGTTTCAACTGCGAGTCGGCGTGCGGCATCCTCGCGTACGTCGACAAGCAGACGCTCAAGGTCCGGAAGATCGAGGGCAATCCGGTGCACCCGGGCAGCCGCGGCCGCACGTGCGCCAAGGGCGTCGTCACGCCGAACCAGCTCGACGATCCCGACCGGATTCTCTATCCGCTGAAGCGCGAAGGACCGCGCGGGAGCGGCGAATGGAAGCGGATCACGTGGGAAGACGCGCTCACCGATATCGCCGGACGCATCCGCAAGGCGATTCAGGAGAACCGCCGGCACGAGCTGATGTACCACGTCGGCAGGCCCGGCGAGGACGGCTACGTCAATCGCGTGCTGCAGGCGTGGGGCCTGGACGGGCACAACAGTCACACGAACGTCTGCTCATCGTCGGCGCGGCTCGGGCACTTTCTCTGGACTGGCGCCGATCGGCCCTCGCCCGATCACGCCAACGCCAGGACGATCCTCCTGTTGTCGTCGCACCTGGAGTCCGGGCATTACTTCAACCCGCACGCGCAGCGAATCATCGAGGGCCAATCACGCGGGGCCAAGCTCATCGTGATCGACCCGCGTCTCTCGAACACGTCGGCGAAGGCGGACCTCTGGCTGCCGGCGAAACCGGGCAGCGAAGGCGCGCTGCTCCTGGCGATCGCGCGGTATCTCGTCGAGACCGGGAAGTACAACCGTGAGTTCGTGCGCCGCTGGGTGAACTGGGAGACGTACCTCGACGCGACCTGGCCGGAGCTGCCGCGGACGTTCGAGGGCTTCGAGATCGCGCTGAAGCAGGAGTACGAGCTATTCACGCCCGAATACGCCGAGATCGAGACCGGCATCCCGGCCGAGAAGATTCGCGAAGCGGCCGAAGCCATCGCGGCGGCCGGCACCGCGTTCTCGACTCACAGTTGGCGCGCCGCGGCTTCAGGCCACCTGTGGGGCTGGCAGATCACGCGCTGCCTGTATCTGCTCGTCGTGCTGATGGGCGCGATCGGCGAGCGCGGCGGCGTGAACCTGCACCACTCGAACAAGTTCGTCCCGAAGCCCTACAACCCGCCGCCGCCGCCCGAATACTGGAACGAGCTGCTGTTCCCGAAGGAGTTCCCGCTCGCGTTCTTCGAGATGAGCTTCCTCCTGCCGCACTTCCTGAAGGAGGGACGCGGCAGGCTCGACACGTACTTCACCCGCGTCTACAACCCGCTCTGGACCAACCCGGACGGCTTCACGTGGATGGAAGTGCTGCAGGACGAGTCGAAGATCGGCGTGCACGTCGCGCTCACGCCCATCTGGAGCGAGACCGCGTGGTTTGCCGATTACGTGCTGCCGATGGGCCTTGGCACCGAGCGGCACGACACGATGAGCCAGGAGACGCACGCCGGCCGCTGGCTCGGTTTCCGTCAGCCTGTCAAGCGCGTGGCGATGGAGAAACAAGGCAAGACCGTCACCAATACGTACGAAGCGAACCCGGGCGAGGTCTGGGAAGAGGCCGAGTTCTGGATCGCGCTGTCGTGGAAGATCGATCCGGACGGCCGGCTGGGTATCCGCAAGTACTTCGAGTCTCCGTACCGTCCCAACGAAAAGATCACGCTCGACGAATATTTCGGCTGGATGTTCGAGAACTCGGTTCCCGGATTGCCCGATGCCGCGGCGAAGGAGGACCTGACGCCGCTCCAGTACATGCGTCGTTACGGCGTGTTCCAGGTGGACGCCGTTTCCTACAGCAAGGCGCACGAGCAGCCGGTCGAATCGGGCGGCGTCGTCATCGACGGCGTCCGTGTGGCCGGTTTCGACACGCCGTCTCGCAAGCTCGAGTTCTGTTCGATGACGCTGGCCGAGTGGGGATGGCCCGAACACGCGATTCCCCGCTACGTGCCCGGACAGGTCTACTGGCGCGACCTCGATCGCGATGCCGACGAGTTCGATCTGCTGCCGAACTTCCGGCTGCCCACGCTCATCCACACCCGCTCGCCGGTGAAGTGGCTGTACGAGATCTCGCACGACAACCCGCTGTGGATCTCGACGGAAGACGCGACGAAACTCGGCGTCGCGGCGGGCGATCTCGTCAAGGTGCGCACGGCGATCGGGTATTTCGTCACGCGCGCGTGGGTGACCGAAGGGCTGTGCTCCGGCGTCGTCGCCATGTCGCACCACCTCGGCCGCTGGCGGTTACACGAGGACCGCGGCAACGCGCGCGCCGCATCCGCGCTCGTGACGATCGCGCGCAAGGGCGACGGCAAATACGAGATGCGCCAGGTGCACGGCGCGATGCCCTTCAAGAGCGACGACCCGGACAGCTCGAGGGTCTGGTGGAGCGACGTCGGCGTCCACCAGAACCTGACGTTTCCGGTCCAGCCCGATCCGGTGAGCGGCATGCACTGCTGGCACCAGCGCGTGAAGGTCGAGAAAGCCGAGCCCGACGATCGCTATGGCGACGTCTTCGTCGATACCGAAGAGTCGCATCGCCTCTATAAAGAATGGATGGCGAGGACTCGTCCGGCGCCTGGCCCGGACGGCACGCGACGGCCGATGTGGTTCGATCGACCGCTGAGACCGGTGCCGGACGCATACAAGCTGTGAAAAGCTCTCGCAATTGATCCATCGATCGATCGCGCTATCGCGCTATTCAAGAGCTTGGCTCCCGGCGGCGATCGTCGCGGCGGTCCTCGCGCTTGGAGCAACCGTACGGGCACAAATACCACCAGAGCTCTCGCCGCTTCTGTCTGCGGCCGCTGATTACATCGAAGGCTACGAACGCCAGTCAGGCGCGGTCGTCTCTCTCGAGAACTACTATCAGAACGTTCAGCGCGGCAGCGAGCGAACGACGCGACTGCTCAAATCGGACGTGCTCGTGCTGAGCGTCGGCGACACCGGCTGGCTCGGGTTCCGTGACGTGTTCGAAGTGAACGGCCGGGCCGTCCGGGATCATGACGAGCGGCTCTACAAGCTGTTCCTGAAACCGCCCGCGGATGCGCTGGCGCAGGCGAGAAACATCCTCGCGGAAAGCGCGCGCTACAACATCGGCCAGGTCACGCGGAACATCAATATTCCGACGATGGCGCTGACGTATCTCAAGCGCGAGAACCAGCACCGCAGCCGGTTCAACGGCAGGGGCGCCGAGACGATCGACGGCATCCGGACGCGGGTGGTCGAGTTCAGCGAGCGTGCGCTGCCGCGGGTCATCACGACCTCCGACGGCGCTCCAGCTGTCGGACGATTCTGGATCGACCCGGAACAGGGGCGCATCGTCAGAACCGAACTGACGCTCTCCGGCCTGGTGTATCTGGTGATTACCGTGACTTATGCGCCGCAGGCCCGGCTGGACGGTCTCTGGCTCCCGGTATCGATGCGGGAAATGTACAAGCGCGGCGGCGAGTTGACCGAGGGCCGCGCCACGTATTCGGAGTTCCGGCGATTCAACGTCGACGTGAACACGATCATCAAGTGACGCTCTGAACTGCTCTGGCGCAGGCTCAAAGGCGCAGGGCTCAAAGGCCGGTCGTCATGGACGCACGGTCTGCATACGACGCGCCTGTTGGACCCCAGCGTAAAACGACTCCCGGAGTCATCTCACCTTCTCGAGCACGCTGTAGGCCACGAGGCCCAGGACGAGCAGCCCCGCACCCACGAACGGCCAGTCGCGACGCCCGATCTCCTCGAGCACCGCGGCGATGGCGTTCAGAATCGGCACCGCCAGAAGGACTGCGCAGGCGGTTTCAAGGACGGCGACCGAGCCACTCTGGTGCCACTCGGTCAAGCCGACCCCAATCGCCAGCAGGATGGTCGCGACGACGAGCGCGGCCCGGCTGATCCAGCAGCGCGCAAATTCGACCCATGAATTCGGATCGCCGAACGTCACAAGAGATACCTCATCGCCACCAGACTGAGCATCCCCGCCATCAGCAGCTTCAGGCCACGCACCGGCGTTTTCAGCCCGAGCGAGACGCCGATGCGATAGCCCACCAGGACTCCGAGCGAGGCAGCCGCGGCAAATCGAAAGTCCCCGAGGTAGCCGAGGTGATAGTGCGCGATGGCTCCGGGGATTGCTGTGATGCCGATCATGAACGCGCTCGTCGCCGCCGCCACGCGCATCGGAACGCCGCACCAGGAGTTGAGCGACGGCACGACGAGAATGCCGCCGCCGATGCCGAGAAACGATGCCAGCATGCCCGCGGTGAACGCCGAGAACATCGCGAGCGGCAGGCGCCTCGGGTGGTAGACCACCTCCGTCCGCGTGTCCTCGTCGTAAAACCGCCCGCCAAGCACGCCCGGATCCGCGACGGCCTCCACGCTCCGGATGTTCCGCTTGTCCAGCCGCTGCAGCATGCCTACCGCGATGAGCGCCGCGGTCGCGCCGAAGATGCGCTCGTACGTCTGCTCCGACATCAGATGGAGCACCTTCGCGCCGAACGTCGCGCCGGTGACGCTGAAGATGAGCAGGACGATCGCGAGCCGGACGTTCAGGAGCCGCCGCGTTTCGGTCGATGCGGCAACCGACGCCGACGTGGCCAGCACGGCGACGAGACTCACCGCCGCGGCCTCGCGGAATGGCCGGCCCAGCCCGGCGTTGATCAGCGGAACGAGGATCACGCCGCCGCCGATGCCGAGGAGCGCGCCGAGGCCGCCGGCGGCGACGCCGGCAAGCATCGTGAGCGCGAGCGTCAGCATGCGAGGCGAATCGTACCTTGAAAAGAGATCGGGGCTGAAGGCCGGGGGTGCGCAAAACCGGAGACAACACTGATAATCTCTGACGTTCGAAGTTCACGCTGGTTGTCCCCGGCCTGCTAAAGGACTCCCCATGTCGATTCGCAACCTCTGTCTGTTGCTTGCCGCCTTCTGCACCGCTGCGGCATCTGGCCTTTCCGCCACGTCCCAGCAACCGTTGTCACATCAGTCGCACCAGCCGGCCGCGGCGCCGGGCCATAAGCATTACGGCGAGGCGCCCGACCAACCCGGTCCATCGGGTCAGCTCGCGCCGCGGCTGCAGAAGCTCGGGAAGTACACGTTCCCGGTAACGACGAAGAGCCCTCGCGCGCAGGTGTTCATCAATCAGGGGATCAACCTGTCGTGGGCGTTCAACCACGCCGAGTCGGGCCGCGCGTTCCGCGAAGCCGCGCGCCTGGATCCCAATTGCGCCATGGCCTACTGGGGTCAGGCGCTGGTGCTTGGCCCGAACATCAACGCCGCGATGGAGCCGACGGATGAAACGCCGGCGTATGCCGCCATCCAGAAGGCCGTCTCCCTCGCATCGAAAGTCACGCTCACGCCAAAGGAACGCGCGCTCATCGATGCGCTCGCGCAGCGCTACACGGGCAAGCCGGAGGATCGGCGCGCGCGCGACGAGGCGTACTCGGCGGCGATGCGAAAGGTTCAGCAGAAGTTCCCGACCGACATCGACGTGGCCATCCTCTACGTCGAATCGGTGATGGACCTGCGGCCGTGGGGCTACTGGTCGGGTGACGGCCGCCCGTACGAAGGCATCGCCGAAGCGGTCGCGCTCACGGAAAAGGTCATCGCGCGAAGACCCGATCATCCCGGCGCTCTGCATCTCTACATCCATCTCGTCGAGGCGGTCCGGCCCGATAAAGCCGAAGCCGCGTCCGACAAATTGCTGCACCTGGTGCCGGCTGCCGGACACCTCGTGCACATGCCCGCGCACATCTACCAGCGCGTCGGCCGGTACGCGGACGCGATCAAGAGCAACCAGCTCGCCATCGCCGCCGACGAGGACTACATCACCCAGTGCCGCGCGCAGGGCCTGTATCCAGTGGCCTACTACCCGCACAACCTGCATTTCCTCTGGTTTGCGGCCACGGCCGACGGGCAGAGCGCGCTCGCCATTGAGGCCGCCAGGAAAACCGCGTCCAAGGTGGACGACGAGACGTTGAAGAAGCTGCCGCTCCTGGCCGCGTTTCGCGTGGTGCCGTACTACGCGCTCACGAGATTCGGCAAATGGCAGGAGATGCTCAAGGAGCCGCCGCCGCCCGCCGACAACCTCTTTCTCGTCGGCATCTACAACTACGCGCGCGGTCTGGCGTTCATCGCGACGGGTCAGTTGAACGAAGCCGATCAGGCGCTCGCGACGATCAAAAAGCTGGTCGGTAACAAGGCGCTCGAGGGCCCGCTCTTCTCACAAAACTTCGCAAGTGCCATCTTCGCCATCGCGCCGGAGGTCCTCGCGGGTGAAATCGCGGCCGCGCGCAAGCAGTACGACACAGCCATCGCACATCTCGAACGTGCTGTCAGGCTGGAGGACGGCCTGGTCTATACCGAGCCGTCCGAGTGGCACTATCCCCCTCGCCACGCCCTCGGCGCCGTCCTGCTGGAGGCCGGCCGCGCGGCCGAAGCGGAGACCGTCTACTGGGATGATCTCAAGCGCAACGTCGAAAACGGCTGGGCGCTCCACGGCGTCGTCCAGGCTCTGCGCGCGCAAGGCAAGACCGCCCAGGCCGCGATCGCGCAGGCGCGACTCGACAAGACGTGGGCGAGGGCTGACTACAAGCTGACGGGATCGAAGGCGAAGTAAATTACCCGATTGCAAAATCTCACTGGGTTTTCCACTCCTTCACTCCCTCGCTTCCCCCCGCATGCGGCTTGAGGACCGCATACAGCGCTTCAATCATCGGTGTGTTGACTCCGGTGGCTCGGCCGCGGCGGACGACGGCCCCGAGGAGCGACTCGACTTCGATGCGGCGGCCTTGTGACAGATCGATCAGCAGCGACGCGCGCGTGGATGGCGGAATCGTCGAGTAGTACTTCTCGCGCCGCGGCGTGAGATCGCCTGGCAGGTCGATGCCTGAGGCGCGGGCGACGGCTTCGACCTCGGCAGCCGCCTGGAGAATCGCGCGGCGACCATCCGGGTCGTTCCAGATCGGTCCGAGGGGCAGGCGCGCGCCGCCGGTGAACGCCGCAAACGGCGCCAAGAACGTGAACTTCTCCCAGATTGCGGACCAGGCGTTGGGCACAGCCTCGGCGTGGATGTCGGCGGCCTTCATGAGGCTCTCGATCGCTCGGACGCGATCGGAAACCACGGCCGGCGCATTGAACACCTCGCCGAAGACGACGCGACGATGGGAGCCGGTCTGCCTGATGACGCCAGGCGCATCGATCGCCGTGGCAATGTACGTCGCGCCGCCAATCGTCTGCCGTTCGCCGACGACCGCGGCCACCTGTTCGGCGCTTTCGACGCCGTTCTGAATCGTCAGCACCGTCGTCTGCGGCCCGACGAGCGGCGGCAGCAACGGCAGCGCGGTGGGATTGTCATAGGTCTTGACGGCGACAATCACCGTGTCGACGACGCCGATGCGAGCCGGGTCGCTTTCCGCGCCCAGCCGCGCCGTAAAATCGCCGACCGCGTTCGACACGACGCGGAGGCCGTCGTTCCGGATCGCGTCGAGGTGCGCCCCGCGCGCGACGACGCTGACGTCGCAGCCGGAACGCGACAAGAGGGCGGCGTAGAAACCCCCGACTGCGCCAGCACCTAGAAACGCAAAATGCATGATCGTCTCGTGAGCCTTCTAGCCTTTGAGCCTTATAGCCTCCGAGCCTTTCTTCCAGTATTTGTACGCCGGCAGACCAATCGCGAGCAGTACCAGGCCCGTCAACGATTCGCGCGGCCGCTCGTTCAGTGTATTGACGATCAACACGAACGCACCAATCACGAACATGGCCGGCACGACCGGATATCCCCAGACCCGATAGGGCCGTTCGGCGGACGGCCGGGTTCGCCGGAGCTGAAACAGCGCGAGCCCGCCGAGAAAACTGAACACGACCGATGTGAACACGACGTACGTGAAGAGCTGCTCGTACGTGCCGGAGAGTGCCAGGATGGACGACCAGGCCGTGAGCAGCACGATCGCCACGTGCGGGCTGCGGAAGCGCGGGTGCACCAACCCGGCGCTGCGGAAGAAGAGACCCCGCTCGGCCATCGCGTACATCACCCGCGAGCCGGCGAGAATCACCGCGGCGTTGGCGCCGAGCGTGGAGACCACGACCGTGAGCGCAATCATCGTCGCGCCCCACGGGCCGACGAGCGCCGTGGCGGCGCGCTCGGCGACGCGCGTCGTGCCGCGCAGCTCCTCCATCGGCAACGCGTAGAGATACACGAAGTTGGCGGCGAGGTAGATGAGCGTGATCGCGAGCAAGCCAACGGTGAGCGCGCGCGGCAGCGTCCGCGCCGGGTCGCGGACTTCGCCGGCCGCATACGTCAGGAAGTAATACCCTTCCGCCGCCCAGAGCACGGCGATGAGCGCGACGCCAAAGGCGGCCAGCGGCGACGTCAGCTCGGCCGGAACGACCGGCGTCCAGGCCGGCGTCCGGGTCGCCGAGGTCACCGCGAAGATCATCAGCAGCACGAGCCCAGCGATCTTGGCGACGGTCAGGACCGCGTTGGTCCTGCTGCCCGACCGCACGCCGGCGTAGTTGATGGCGCCCAGCAGGAAGATGGATGCGACGGCGACCAGCTGATGCGCGGCAATCGTCCACGAGCCGCCCCCGAGCGGGATCGTCGCGAGCACGGTGGATGGTCCGAGCGAGGGAAAGAAATATGCGAAGTAGTGCGCGAACCCGATCGCCACGGCCGCAGTGCCGCCGCTCAGCACGACCAGGAGCGATGCCCAGCCATAGAGGAATCCGACCAGCGGCCCGAACGCTTCACTGAGAAATACGTATACCCCTCCGGCCCTCGGAAACATCGTCCCCAGCTCCGCGTACGTGAGCGCTCCGGCCACGGCGAACAGGCATCCCGTCGTCCACGCCAGAAGGATGAGTGTCGGTGACGGCAGCGTCGCGGCCATCACGCCGGTGGTCAGAAAGATGCCGGAGCCGATCACGCTGCCGATGACGAGCAGCGTGGCGCCGATGGGGCCGATTGCGCGGTCGAGGGCCGGCTGTGTCATCCGCGGAGGCCGGGCGATTATATGGCCCGCCGGCGCGTAGAATGCCCGGTGGGGAAAACATGACGTTGCCCATTTTCGTGCTGGTTGCGACCGCGACCGTTTTCGCGCAAACTCCCGCGCCATCCGAGAAGGCCGACGCCCTGGCCGCTGCCGCACGAAAGGGCGACGCCACGACGGTGACGAAGCTGCTCGACGAAGGCGTGGACGTGAATTCCAAGTTCCGATACGGCACGACGGCGCTCTCGTTCGCCGCCGATCACGGACATCTCGAAGTCGTGAAGCTGCTCGTCGCCCGCGGCGCCGACGTCAACGTGAAGGACACGTTTTACGGCGCGACCCCGCTCACCTGGGCCGTGAGCCCGGCGATGACGCGAAAGCCCGAGCACGCGGAAATCGTCGGCATGCTTCTCAAAGCCGGCGCGAAGGGGAAAGAAGACGCGCTCATGGCGTCCGTCTCGAGCGGCGAAACCGCCACCGTCAAGGTCATCCTCGCTGAGGGCGGACTCCCGGCCGAGACGCTCGCCGATGCCCTCGACGCCGCGGTGCGCGGCAAGCGGACCGAAATCGTCGCCCTGCTCGAAGGCGCGGGCGCGAAGCCGCGGCCCGAAGTGAAGATGGACGATGCGCAGCTCGCGCGTTACGCGGGGACGTACCGCAACCCGAACGGCTCCGAGCTCGTCATCGCGGCCACCGGCGGCCGGCTGACGCTCGGCGCGGGAAAAACAGGCACGGGGCCGCCGCAGCCGGTGGCCCTCGTCGCCCGAAGCGAAGCGGCCTTCGTCGGCGCCGAGATGCCCGCATTGAAAGTGAGCTTCACGATCGAAGACGGGAAAGTGACCGCGATGGTGATCTCTCCGGCGAGTCCGGCGAATACGTTCACGAAGCAGCAGTGAGTGGGCTCAGCAGGCCGAAGGCCATAGGCCGAAGGCCAAAGCAAAGCGGAAGAGACAAACGAGAGAACCGTGCGGCACGGAAACGAGAGCGTCGGTTTGGTCTCTAGAAACTTGCAGCACCCGGGCCCCCGTTTGCGGCGCGACAGCCCTTCGGCCTTTGGCCTTCGGCCATTGGCCTTTCTACTCGCTTGCCTTTTCCCCGCCGCTCTCAGCGCCCAGAACTGGCCTTCCTTCCGCGGCCTCAACGCGGCCGGCGTCGCGGACGGACATCCGGCGCCCGTCAAGTGGAACGCGACGACCGGTGAGGGCGTGCTCTGGAAGACGCCGATTCCCGGCGTCGCGGTGTCGAGCCCGATCATCTGGGGAGACCGGGTGTTCGTGTCCACCGCGGTCAGCAGCGATCCGAAGGCCGGCATCCGAACCGGCCAGTACGGCGACGTGGAGCCGGTGACCGACGCGACCCATCATTCGTGGCGTCTGTTCGCGCTCGATCGGCGGACCGGAAAGGTTGTGTGGGAGCGCGTCGCAACCGAGGGCACGCCGAAGACCAGGCGGCATCCCAAGTCGAGCCAGGCGTCCGCGACCCCCGTGACCGACGGACAGCGTGTGGTCGTGTCGTTCGGATCCGAAGGGCTCTACGCGTACGACTTCACCGGCAAGCTGCTCTGGAAGCGAGACCTCGGCGTGCTGAACGCCGGATGGTTCTACGACCCGGACTACGAATGGGGCATCGGCAGCTCGCCGATCATCTGGCGGAACATGGTGATCGTGCAGTGCGACATCCAGAAGAACTCGTTCATCGCGGCGTTCGACGTCGCGAGCGGCGAGCCGATCTGGAGGACGCCGCGCGAAGAAATTCCGTCGTGGTCGACACCCACGATCATCGAGAGCTTCGGCCGCGCGGAGCTCGTCACGCAGGCGACCGGCTTCACCCGTGGCTACAACCCGAGCACAGGCGAGGAGCTCTGGCGATTCTCCGGCAATTCCGAAATCGCGATTCCAACGCCCATCGTCGGTCCCGGCGTCGTCATCGTGACGAACGGCTATCGCGCGGTGCAGCCGATCACGGCGATTCGACCCGGCGCCAAGGGTGACGTCACGCTCAAGGGAGACGAAACCAAGAACGACGCCATCGCCTGGAGCACGAAACGGGGCGGACCGTACATCCCGACGCCGGTGATCTATCAGGACCACTTGTACATTCTTCAGGGCAATGGGGTCGTCGCGGCGCACGACGTCCGGACCGGCCAGCGCGTCTACCAGGAGCGGCTGATCGCGACGGGCGGCTCCTTCAGCGCGTCGCCGGTCGCGGCCGACGGGAAACTCTATTTCGCCAGCGAAGACGGCGACATGTACGTCGTCGCTGCCGGTCCGAAGTTCGAAGTGCTCTCGACGAATCCGATCGGCGAGATCATGATGGCCTCGCCGGCCATCTCAGAGGGCATCCTGTACGTCAGGGGCCTGAAACATCTGTTCGCGATTGGCGTGAAGAAATAGAGAGATCGCGCGATCCTACATGTGTCGCGGATTCGTTCCCCGGATCAACCTGGCTTCCCGGATACGCGTCGTGCGAACGCCGTTGTCGAACTCGACGCACATGCCGGGCGCGGCGACGAGCGCGGTGTGGATGGCGCTGCCGCCCCACGTGCAGCCGATGATTCTCACGCGGACGTTTTCGCAACCTTCGGCCGTGAACCAGCCGCCCGCGACGTGAAACGTGCCATCGCCGAGCGCGGCGAGCGAATAGACGGAGTTGCGCGTGCGAACGACGACCCAATCGCCCGCTTCGACCTCCTGAGCCCAGATCCCTTCGATCTGCTGCGCGTGCGCGACAATGCGATCGAGTGTGCGCGCTTCGCCGACACGGTCCTGGACGGTCGTGGTCGTCGTGTGCGTCATGGCTGACTGATCGCTAAATGGTCGCACAAAACTCTCCGGGTCGGAAGGATGCAAACCACAGGCCATCAATTTATTTGCAGCCTGTGGCGGCTGCGCGCGCCCGGCGCCGTTACTTTACTTCCTCTTGGGACCTGAAGATCCGACCAACGTGATAATCCTGCCCCACTCGTGACAGAAGCATCAGATCGGCTGGATTTCCAGGCTGTAATGAACCCGCAGCCGAATCCAGCGCAACGACGGCACCCACGGTGGCTCCGGGCGTGAGCGGGGCAAGCGTCTGGCCGGTCCCGTCGATCTCGAACACGCCTGCGTACGTGCGCAAATCACCGAGATCGGCGATGGACGTCGTCAGAAACAGCCGTCGCTGCCCTTCGACCAGCCGCACGCGTCGCGCGGCTGAGATGCCGACATCGCCCGTGAACGCCGGCACCGCCGCCGACGCGCGGATCGTGACGTTCCGAATCAGGTAATAGAAGCCCTGCGACTCGTTTTCGGGCAGCGAGTCGTATCGCGACGGATCCGCCTGGTGAACCGATCCGTCCGCGAGCGCCGAAAGCGCCCGGACGAGCGCAATGAAGTTCAACCGGACGAGGGTAGGGTCGGGGTTCGGCTCGGGCCACGGACCCGTTTCGATCAGCAGCACGGGCGTCCCCCACTTCGTCAGGTTGTCGCCGAACGCGCGGACCTCGAAGCTGTCGTCGTAGCGCCCGATCCGGTCCGCGGCAAACGGCTCGAGCGAGTCGCGCACCACCGCCGCGAGCCGCTTCGTGAGCGTCCGGGCCTCGTTCACGCTCCGCGCTTCGTCGTACGCCACGGACAGGAGCGAGATGGCGGCCGGACGCGGTGGTCGGCCGGCCGTCGTGTTCCAGCTCTGATTGTGAAGGTTGAAGCCCACGCGCGGGTTCAGGTCGTCGCGGACGGCCTTGAGCAACTGGCCTTCCGGCGACTGCAGCAACAGGGCGTCCCGATTGACGTCGAGACCCTGAGCGTTGCGCCGCTGCCACCGTTCGGCGCCGTCGGGGTTGAGCATCGGCACGGTATGGACGGTCAAGGCGCTGAGCAGCTGCTTCACCGCGGCCTCGTCCCGATGCCGCTGCAGATACTCATACAGGTCGAACAGTGCCGACGTGGCGCTCGCTTCGTCGCCGTGCATCTGCGACCACATGAGGACGACGAACGGCCCGGTCCCGAAGGTCAGATCCCAGATCTCACGCCCTTCGAGCGACCGCCCGATCTCCCGTACGTGAATCAGCGGCGAGGCACCCGAACGATCCTCTTGTTGCTTCAGCGCGTCCACACGTTTCTTCACTTCCGCGTGATCGAACAGTGGGGAGACGGGCGGCGACACGTGCTCGGCGTCCCAGATCCGGGCCAGCGCCGCCGGCGACGGCGCGTCCTTCTGCGCCGCGGACGTGAGCACGAATGGTGTGAGGATCCCGAAGAGAAGCGCGAGACGAGCGGCGTCCTTCATGCCCTTCATGTTCTTTCAGTACTTCAGCCGTGACATCGTCTTCGCCGCCGGCACCAGCAGGAACAGATCGTCGTACTGAGAGTCTGTGATGGTGACGTCACGGCCGGTCAGTCCCTTGATGACGGCCGGAAGCGTGTTCGAATGGCCGACAATGAGCACCACGTCGTTCGCGTGACTCGCTTTGAGACGAGCCAGAAGCCCGGCGGTATCAGAGGCCTTGACGATCGTGGTCGTCAGTCCAAGCTTCGCGGCAATCGGCTTCGCGGTGTCCTGCGTGCGCCTGAACTCCGTCGTGAAGATGGCGGTGATCCCCGAGTCGGCGAGAAGACCGGCGAGCCTGGCCGCGCGCGCTTCGCCGGCGGCCGAGAGCAGCGGATCGGCGGGCGCGCCCGTCATCGGCGCGGCCCCGGCGCCGCCATCGGCACGCTCGGCGTGCCGGACGGCAATGACGAGCGTCTGCGCATCGACCGTGGCCGCCGGCAATGCGAAGAGCGCAACCAGCAGAAGCCTGGCGCAGGCCGATCTGCCGCTCCCGAGCGCCCATTCCCACGACATCATCGACCTCTTCTTCGCGCCACCACGTACAGCACCGCGCCGACAACGAGGAACGCCGCGCCGACTTTGAACTGCAGCTCGGTCGCGCCGGACGCCAGCGCAATCGAGATCAGCAGCGCCAGCACCGGCACCGTCGGCCCGAGCGGAATCGTAAACGGCGCCGGACCCTCCCGCCGGAGCGCCAGCACCGAGGCGCATGTGCCAGCGTAGACGACCAGGCGCGCCAGGGCACTGACCGCCGCGAGCGATCGGAAGTCCGAGAGGAGCGCGAGCGCCAGCGCCACGGAGGCGATGAAGACGATGGCGAAATCGGGCGTGCGGAACTTCGGATGCACGTGCCCGAAGACGCCCGGCAGGTCGCCCTGCTCGGCGAGCGCGAACAGGTTGCGGGACCCCGAAAGCGCCTGGCCCACGTTGTTGCCGGTCATCGACACGGCCGCGCCGGCCGTCATGAGGAGTGCGCCCCAGGCGCCCATGAACAGGGCCGATGCGTCGGCGAGCGGCGTCTTGGATGCCGCCAGCCCGGGGAAGGTCCCGAGCGCGGCGATCTGGACGAGCGTCATCACGATGGCAACGATGACGATGGTCGCGATCATGGCGAACGGCACCGCGCGCTTCGGATCGCGCGCCTCTCCGGCCGGCACGGGGATGACCTCGTAGCCGCCAAACGCGAAGATGAGCAGCAGCGCCGTCGCCGACACCTGCGTCAGGGTGAGCGTCGTCTCGGGCCGAAGCGCGTCGGCCGACACATGCGGCAGCCCGAGCACGATGAAGACCGCGAGCGGCGTCAGCTTCGCCAGCGTGAGGAAGTTCACGACGTACGCGCTTTGCTTCACGCCACGCACGTTGATGATGGTGATGGCGATGATGACACTGGAGATGAGGGTCGCTCGCAATGCACCAGCCCGAAAATCGGGCCAGTAGTACCCGAGCGCATCGGCGAGCGCGTTGATCACCGACGCCCAGCTCGTCGCGCGCGTGACGAAGAGCATCCAGCCGACCTGAAAGCTGGGAAAGCGCCCGAACGCGGCGCGGGTATAGAGATAGGCCCCGCCGGTGCGATCGAACCGGCTGGCGGCTTCTGCGAAGTTGAGGGCCACCATCATCGCCATGACGGCGGCGGCCGCGACCGCGATCCAGCTCCACCCGCCGATCTGCGCGGCGAGCGTTCCCGGCATCGCAAAGATCGCGGCGCCGATGACCTGATTCACGCCGATGGCCGTGAGGTCCCATTTGCCGAGTTCGCGACGAAGTTCGGGCCGTGCCTCTGGAGGCTGGTGGGCCATGAGTTCAGTCAGCGGGTTGTATCATGGGCGGCAACTGAATCGTTATGCCTTTCAAGCCGCGCGCGACGCTGCCGACCACCGCGTTCACGCTGCCGGCGGCGTACTACACCGACACGTCGCTGTTCGAGCGGGAACGCGAGCTGTTCTATCGCCGGATGTGGGTTGGCGTGGGCCGGCTCGACGAGATTCCCGCGCGCGGCGCGTACGTCACGCGCGAGATCGCCGGTGACAGCATCATCGTTCTTCGCGCCGACGACAGCGAGGTCCGCGCGTTCTACAACGTGTGCCGTCATCGAGGCACGCAGTTGTGCAGCGAGACGGCGGGCCGGCTGAACGGCGCCATCCAGTGCCCGTATCACGCCTGGACGTACGACTATCAGGGCCGGCTCATCGGCGCGCCGCACATGGACGGCTCGCCCGGATTTCACAAAGAGGAGTTTCCACTCAATCAGGTCCGCGCCGGCGTGTGGGACGGGCACGTGTTCGTCAATCTCGCCGCGTCCGGACCGTCCCTGACGGATCACCTGGCGGGTCTGCCCGCAAGGTTTGCGCCCTGGCGGATGGGCGAGCTCGTCGTCGCGCATCGCATCGTTTACGACGTCGGCGCCAACTGGAAGCTGATCGTGCAGAACTACAACGAGTGCCTCCACTGCCCGACCCTCCACCCCTCGCTGAACAAGCTCTCGCACTATCTGAGCGGTGAGAACGAGCCGTTGCGGCCGACCTACATGGGCGGCCGGATGGATCTCTGCGACGGCGTCGAGACGATGTCCATGGACGGCACCTCTCCGCGCGATCCGCTGCCGGGACTCGACGCGGCCGATCGGCGGCGCGTGTATTACTACTCCGTTTTTCCGAACTTCCTCTTCGCGCCGCATCCTGACTACGTGCTGGTGCATACCCTGTGGCCCGAAGCCACCAACCGCACCCGTATCGTCTGTGAGTGGCTCGTGCATCCGGCGGAGCGCGCGAAACCGTCATTCGATCTGTCGGATGCGATCGCGTTCTGGGACATGACGAACCGCCAGGACTGGCGGGTCTGCGAACTGGCGCAGTCGGGCATCAGCTCGCGCGGGTACAAGCCGGGCCCGTATTCGAACCGGGAAGATCTCCTGTACGCGTTCGATCGGTTCATCGTCGACACGCTTGGAGAGGAGTCGGGCAAGTCGAGATCGAGGAGTAGTGAGTAGCAGAGCAATGGACCACGAAGCTCACGAAGGACACGAAGACGGCGCTGACCTGGCGGCCGCTTGCGGCGGCGTGGCGGTGTGAGTGAGACCCGCGACCGACAAGACGTAAGACCTCGGGTTTCGTTTTGGAAGACCAAAGCGAAAACGGAACGCGAGGTCCTGAACCCGTCTTGTCGAGTCGCGGGTCTCGCTCACACCGCGGCCCGGCGAAGCCGGGCCCGCCAGGTCAGCGGATGTCTCGAATCCCTCGCCCATTTGTCGGGTTTCCCTTCGTGTCCTTCGTGAGCTTCGTGGTTCACCGCTCTTGGCACGCGAAGTAATTGCAGGCCGCACAACCGAACGGAGCCGTGATGCCTCGTCCTGTCTTGATCCCGATAGTGCTGCTGTTGCAGGCCGGCGTCCTCGCCCAGGCGCCGCAGTTCCCCACCGATCGCGTACTGACGCACCGCGAGCAGGCGGGCCACGTGCATCGCTGGATATCGGATCGCTTCGACACGGTGCTGCCGGCGCTCATGCGCCGTGAGGCCATCGACATGTGGATCATCGTCTCGCGCGAATACAACGACGACCCGGTCTTCCGATCGATGTCGCCGCTCACGACCTTTTCGTCGCGCCGGCGGACGATCCTCGTGTTCTTCGATCGTGGCGAGAAAGGTGTCGAGCGCCTGTCGATCGGGCGCTTCGACTACGAGCGGCTGTACACCGTCGTCGCCACGCCGAACGACGGGCAATGGGAGGGCCTGCGCAAGGTCGTCGAGGAGCGCAACCCCAAGGTCATCGGGATCAACACGTCCGAGGCGTGGAACCATGCCGACGGCCTCACCGCGAACGAAAAAGAGAACCTCCTGCGCGCGCTCGGACCGGGGTTCGCCCCGCGCGTGAAGAGCGCCGAGATGCTGGCCGTCGGGTGGCTCGAGGTGAAGCGTCCGGAGGAAACCGCCGCGTACCGTCACGTGATGACCGTTGCGCACAAAGTGATCCGCGAGGCGTTCTCGAACGCCGTCGTCAAGCCGGGCGTGACGACGACAGACGACGTCGTCTGGTGGATGCGCCAGAAAGTCGCCGACCTGGGACTGGGATCGTGGTTCCACCCCTCAGTCAGCATCCAGCGCGCGGGCGAGACACCGCCAGCGTCACGCGTCATCCAGCGCGGTGACCTGCTCCACACCGATTTCGGGCTGGTGTATCTCGGCTTCTCCACCGACACGCAGCACCACGCCTACGTGCTCAAGGCCGGCGAATCGGACGCGCCGCCCGGCATCAAAGCTGGTCTCGCCGCCGCCAACCGGCTGCAGGACCTGACGGTGCAGCACGCGAAACTCGGAAGCACCGGCAACCAGGCCCTCAAAGGCGCCCTCGATCAGGCACGCGCGGAAGGCCTGACGCCCTCCATCTACTGCCACCCGGTCGGGTACCACGGTCACGGCGCCGGGCCGCCGATCGGGATGACGGACTACCAGAACGGCGTCCCCGTGCGAGGCGACTACATCTTTCGTCCGGACACGTGGCATTCCATCGAACTGAACGTGATGCACGTCGTGCCGGAATGGAACAACCAGCGGGTGCGCTTCGCCCTGGAAGAAGACGCCGCGCTGCTGTCGACGGGATGGGACTGGATCGACGGCCGCCAGACGAGGCTGTACCTGATCAAGTAGCCGTCGCCGTTTTCCACCGGACGTCGCATTTTTCCTATCCCGTCTCATCGCCGGGCCGGTATTAGTCGTAGCCACAGAGGTTCACCCATGCAGCAGAATTCCGTCACGTGGTTCGAGATTCCCGTCAACGACATCAAGAAAGCGGCCGCGTTCTACCAGAAGGTGCTCGGCGTCTCGCTGGACCTGAACGAGATGGGCGGAAGCGAGATGGCCTGGTTCCCAATGGCGCAGGGCGCCCCAGGCGCGGCAGGCACGCTCATCAAGGGCGAAGGCTACACGCCGTCCCACAGCGGCTCGCTCGTGTACTTCTCCGTCGACGACATCGAGGCCGCGCTGAAGAGAGCCGGCGCCAATGGCGGCAAGACGCTCGTGCCCAAGATGGGAATCGGCGAACACGGCTTCATCGCACACTTCGAGGACTGCGAGGGCAATCGGGTGGCGTTGCATTCGAGAACATAGACCGTTTTCCAGATCGGTGTCGCGTGTTCCGGCGCCCTCCCGCTCGCCGCTTGCCGCAAGGCAGCGTGATCGGGCCTGCCTCGCGGCGCTCGCAAAGGTCGGGCGCCCGAACACGCGACACCGATCCGGAAAACGCTGTAAGAAGCCGATGCGGAAATAGGGCCCAACCGTCCAGGTTCTCTCACCGCGCGTTCGTCAGCTCGGCACGTTTCGCCGCGCTCCATCGCTCGAGCCGATCGCGGTACGCCGCAATGCGTACGGGTTCGCTCGCGGAAAGGTCCTTCGATTCCGAGGGATCCGTGCACACATCGTACAGACGCGACCGGCGCGACTCGACTTCGAACATGAGCTTCCAGCAGCCGTCGCGGAGACCGAGCCACCCGAGCGTGTAGTCGGTGTAGAAAAGCGCCATCCGGTCGTGTGGCTCGAGGAGCGACGCGCCTTCGTGAAGTGGCGCAGCCGGCAGACCGAGCAGATCGAGAATCGTCGGCGCGAGGTCGATGACGCTCGCCAGCCGGCCCACTCGCACTCCGCCTGCCGTGGCCGCACGGGCGTCGGTCCTGCCTTCGGGCTCGATTCGTCCCTGCGGCATGCCAATCACGAGCGGCACGCGGACGTTTTCCTCGTAGATGAAGATCGAGTGGCCGTAGTTGCCGTCGTGCTGGCCGAACGCCTCGCCATGATCGCCGAACACGATGACGATCGACTGTTTGTCGAGACCGCGCGCCCGGAGGCCATCCAGGAAGGCGCCGAGCGATCGATCGCCATGATGCAGCGCGTTCTTGTACATCCCCAGCTCGTCGGCCGGACCGAACGGTCCGGGCTCAGGCGACGCGTACGGGTGATGCCCGGCGACCGGCGTATAGACGAGAAGGAATCGCTTTCCGGCGGGCAACCCGTCGATCCACGAAAGCATCCGTCGAACGACTGACGGCTCGTCGACGCCGAAGCTCGACTTCACGTTGCCGCCGATGGCGCCGGCGTCCTCGAGCGTCTGGAAGCCCTGGCGAGCCAGCAGCTCGCTCATGCCGAGATACATGAACCGGCCGGAGTGAAACAAAGCGGATAAATACCCGGCTTCGCCGAGGAGGCGTGGCAGGGAATCGCACGGCGCTTCAGCGTGCGCTTCGACCGGCACGTCGAACGCCGGCCATCGGGAGCACAACAGCGCGAAGAGTCCCTTGATGCTCTCGGGGTAGACGGCGTACGCGTGCTCGAAGACGATCGACTGCTTCGCGAATGCCGTGAGATTCGGCGTCGGATTGTCCTTCGCGCCGTAACTGGCCAGATACTGCGCGGCCGTCGATTCCAGAATGACGATGACCACGTTGTGGCCGGCCATGACGCCGCGATGGCCGGTCAGGTCCTCGGCCAGGCGGCCGCCGAACGGGCTCGTTCGCCAGTCCTCAGCGCCCGGCCGCGCGGTAAGTCGCGGAAACGTCGTCGCGACGAGCGCCGTGATCGCGTTCCGGTGCAGGCCGGTCGTATCGGCGCGCCGAACCGCCATCGGACCAACGCTCCAGCCGATGACGACCAGAGTCACGAATACCCAGCGCGCGACGACGGGCACACGGTTGAACACCGCCGGCGCAGCCGCGCCGACGCCGACGACCACGGCAATGAGCGCGAAGTTCAGGGGCGTGAAATAGGTCGTGATCGAATCGAGCAGCGGACCGCGCGCCGCGCGCCACATCGGGACGGTGAGCGGCGATGAAAGGACCCGCGCAACGGGGACGTTGACGGCCGCATATACGACGATCAGCCAATACGGGATCCAGAGCACACGCGGCTGGCGCAGCGCGGTGTCAACAATCCAGAACACTGTCCCGATCGCGATGTCGTGCCAGAACAGCGCAGGCAGGGTCCAGGCCGACGCCGGCAGATCGCGTCCGGCGATCGAAAGGGCCTTCGCGGCAATGAGGACGCTGACCAGGCCAAGCGCGCGAATGGCCGCGGACGATCGGACGGGCCTCGGCACCCCGATCAGCTCGCGCGTTGTACGGGTTCGGCGGGTTCGCGGTGCGGCAGCGGCGCCGGTCGGTTGGCGGCGAGCTCCCGCGATCCGTCGACCAGATTGAGCCTCTTCAGAAGGAGCCAGGAGACGGTGGCGCCGGCGCGCGCGCCGCGCCGCGCCCAGATCCAGTCGTGAACGACGACGATCCGGGCAGGCGGATGTGCGTACACCGACCGCCGATCGCCGGCGAACGACAACGGGATCACAACCAGATCCGCGCGTGGACGGACGTTCGCATCGAACCGACGATGAACGAGCGCAATCGAGGAATCCAGCAGCGGCCTCGCGATCGCGAGGTGTCCCGCGTTCGCATCCACGACCGTAATGGACGAATCCGGCAGCAACCGCCGCAAGATCAGCGCCGTACGTGGAAACAGACCGCCGCCGACCACCAGCACGTCGTCGATCACACCGGTATCAGCGAGCACGCGCCGGAACGCGCGTTCATGAGCCGAAAGGACGAAGCGCTGGAGGCGCGGCGACCGCAGCACCAGGCGTTCGAGCGCCTCGAGATTCACCGGCAGATAGTCGAGCCAGCGGAGGACGGGCGGCCAGCAGCTGTGCCGCGCGGCCGGCTGGACGAAGCCGCGTAGTTGCGTCCAGTGCGCGCCCGGCCGCTGATGATGCTCGACGTGATAGCCGTCGTTGAAGAACAGCAGGTTGTAGAGGCGTCCGTAGTGGCTCGTCGTGCCGCCCGCGTGCTCGAAGAATCCCTGAAGCTGGCACAACACCAGGCCGAGCGCCATCCCGGGCAGATACACCGTCAGGAAAAACCCTGGCGCCGTGAGGCCGATCGTCGTCCACAGTCCGGCGACAAGCGCCGCCTCGACGACGAGGTCCGCGCGCAGCCGCGGACGATGACTCATACCGGCGTGATGGGCCAGGTGCCGATCGCGCCAGAGGCTCTGCGGAACGCCGAGGACCAGGCTCAGGAATCCGGAATAAATCCGGTTCGCCGATCTCGCTCGAAAGAACGGGCGGTGGATGAAATTGTGCGCGATCGTGTTCGAGCTCCACCACATGCCGATCGCGATGAGCGCGATGTTGGGAACGGAAATCAGCAGCGCCGCATGCGCGAGCGAAAGGGCGACGAACAGCGCGTCGGCGGAAGAGTGGCGGAAAAGACCTCTGAGGTCATTTTTCAGAGACGGGCGCAAAATGACCTCAGAGGTCATTTCACCGTCTCACCAGCGCCCGCAGATCGTCCGCGACGCTGCGGTAGTAGTCGCGAGCGAAGTACTCGGCGAGCTTCACCACGCCCGTGTTGAGCGGATACACATCCGGCGTCGCGGGCTTCTCCGTCTCAGCACGGAACCGGCCGGCCGGCGCCACTCGTCCGCCGAACCCGACGATCGTGCCGGTGCCGGCGGCCGCTTTCAGATCCATCCATTCGGCGCGCGCGACCTCTTCGCGGCCTTTCGGAACCGAGTAGTAGAAGTAGCCCTTGGCCGCGCGGTCGAACTGGTTGCCGCCCCGCGCCACCGCGCACGCGCCCCAGACCTGCGCACGCTCGGGGCAGTCCGGCGGCTCCAGCACGACTTTGTCGACGATACAGAACACTCCCAGGGGGTCGCTCGCAACGGCCGGAACGGCGAGGGTCGCGACGGCCGACAGCGCAACGGTCAGGCCTCGAATGCCGTGATTCATAAGGGGCTCCAGTCGGGGATTTGGATTGTAAGACGAGCCTGGGGACAGGTTAGTTTTCCACAGAACGGCGCCTGGGAGGGACGACGGTCCGTTCTGTGGAGAACTAACCTGTCCCCATCGGCGGCGTCTGAGTCTTTCTTTTGGGATTGAAGAAAGGTGTGGCAACCGTGGTCGCGCGGACCCGGTGCCGGACGGCGTCAACGGTATGCTCGACGTCGATCCGGGTGCCTGGCCCGCTGAACGCCGCGTCGATTGTGGCCAGGCCGATCATCTGTTTCAGGACCGGAGACCAGGTCGAGGACGTCATCCGGCCAACCTGCTTGGAACCGGCGAAGACCGGGACGGCCACGCGTGAGGCGGTGGCCTGAGCCAGCGGGGGGAGACCGACGGCGTCGTACAACTTCTCGACGTCCGGCCAGTCGACGGCGATGCCGGCGATCCGGCGCTTCGGCCCGCGCGCCTGCTCCCGGGCCAGAGCCGCCCGTCCGATGAACGACGGCTTGCTGAGATCGACGAGACGATCCAGACCCATCTCGAACGGCGAATAGAGCTGCGACGCCGTCAGCGCTTTGCGCACGCTGAAGAAGTCCACGTCGATGAGCAGGAGCCCGGCTTCGATCCGGGCGACGTCGAGCGCCAGCAGGCCCGTCGGCCGAAGTCCGAACGCCTGGCCGGCTTTCACGATCGCGTCCCAGACGGCACCGGCGTCCCCGCGGGCAATCCAGACCTCGTAGCCGAGATCGCCTGTGTACCCCGTCCTGGAGATCTCGACGGCGCGTCCGGCGATGCTTCCCTTCGTCGCGCGGAAATATTTGAGGCTGTCGATGTCCGCTTCGGCGATCGTCCGGAGCAACGCCGCGGACGTCGGTCCCTGCAACGCGAGCGCCCCGGTCTTCTCGGAAATGTCCTCGACGGCGACGTCGAGGCCGCCAGCCTGACGGGTAATCCATCGCAGGCTGGGATCGGCCGCCGTCCATCGAAATCGCTGCTCTTCCAACCGGGTCACGGTGCCGTCGTCGATCACGCGGCCGTGCTCGTCGCACCACGGCGTGTAGATCACCTGGCCCGACTGCAGCCTGATCGCGTCGCGCGTGATGATCCGATCGACGAGGCGGGCGGCGTCGCGGCCGGTTACGAGATACTTGAACAGCGGCGAGATGTCGATTAGCGCCGTCGCGTTGCGAATCGCGTTGTATTCGTGCTCGTGCAGCGGCTCGTACGAGCTCGGCGCGAAGTAGCCTGCCCAGTCGCGATAGCTCAGACTCTCGCAGAGGGGGAAGGTCCGATCGTGAAAGGGTGTCCCGACGGGCATGAGCGATCGGTTTCGGCGGTGGAAAACTCCTTGGACTCTATCGTAAGTTCTCCGGTGGGACTCCACGCCCGATACCTGCACGTTCGTGGGGGATCCCGCCTTCGCAGCTCGCGACGCGAGCCGCTTCGACGAGGCACGCTCCGCGAGCCCATCGGGGCATGGAACGTCCCGCGAGCGCCCGCCGTCGCCAAGGCTTCGGCGAGGTCTCGCCGGAGCGCTTCGCGCGAAGGCGGAAGCGTGTAAGGGGGTCCGCGGGGACGAAGTCCCCAGGAATAAATGCAGAAATATGATGCGATCGTCATTGGCGCGGGCCATAACGGCCTCACCGCAGCGGCATATCTTGCGCGGGCCGGTCGCCGCGTGCTCGTGCTGGAACGCCGGCATGTGATTGGCGGCGCGGCGGTCACCGAAGAGGTGTTTCCCGGATTTCGTTTCTCGGTCTGCTCGTACGTCGTCTCGCTCCTGCGCCCCGAGATCATTCGCGAGCTCGAGCTGGCGCGGCACGGTCTGGAAATCCTTCCACTCGACGGCACGTTCACCCCGATGTTGAACGGCGATTACCTCTGGCGCGTGAACGACCACGCCAAAACCTTCCGCGAAATCTCGCGCCATTCACGGCTCGACGCGGAGGTCTACGACGAATACGGCCGGGCGATGGTGGACATGGGCCGGTTCGCCAAGGACATCCTCGCGATGACGCCGCCCGATCCGTTTTCCATGAAACTCCGCGAGCTGCGAGCGCTGGGTGATCTTGGCAAACGTTTCCGCGCGTTGCCGGAGAGCGCCCGCGCGAACCAGCTGCAGCTCCTCACGATGGGCGCGATCGATTTTCTCGATCAATGGTTCGAGACGGACGTGCTCAAAGCGACGATGGCCGCGTCGGGGATCATCGGCACGTTCCTCGGCGTGCGGTCGCCGGGAACGGCGTACGTGCTCCTGCACCATTACATGGGCGACATCGACGGCGCGTTCCGATCGTGGGGACTGTCGAAGGGCGGCACCGGCCGCGTGTCGGAATCGATCGGGTGGGCGGCGCACGAGGCGGGCGCGGAAATCAAGATCAGCGCCCCGGTGAAGAACATCCTGGTCGAGAACGGCGAGGCCACGGGTGTCGTGCTGGAAAACGGCGACTACTATCTGGCCAAGACGGTCCTCTCGAGCGTCGATCCGCGGCTGACGTTTCTCAAAATGGTGGGCGCCAATCGGCTCCCGGGCGAGTTCGTCGAGGATATCCAGCGGTACAAGTTCCGGGGATCGTCCGGGAAGGTCAACCTCGCGCTCGACGCGCTTCCCGATTTCACGTGCCTGCCCGGCCGCGGTCCGCACCTGCGCGGCGCCATCTCCATTTCGCCGAGCATCGACTACATGGAGCGCGCGTACGACGACGCGAAGTACGGACGGTATTCGCGCGAGCCGTACATCGACATCGTCATCCCGAGCCTGACGGATCCATCCGTCGCGCCTCCGGGAAAACACGTCATGTCCTGTTTCGTGCAGTACGCGCCGTACCATCTCCGGGCGGCCAGTGGCTTGCCGCCGCCGGCGGCGGTCGATGGCAACGGCGCGGGTTCCGCTTCGGAGACGCCTCACCCCTGGGACGTCGAGCGGGACGCGTTCGGCGACGCGGTCATCGACGCGATTGCGCGGTTCGCGCCGAACATCCGGAATTGCATCCTCGACCGGCAGATCCTGACTCCGCTCGACCTCGAGCGCGAGTTCGGGCTTTCCGAAGGCAACATCTTTCAAGGGGAGCTCACGCTCGAACAGCTGTTTTTCCTGCGACCGGCGCCAGGTTGGGCGGACTATCGCACGCCAATCAAGCGGCTCTATCTCTGCGGCTCGGCGACCCACCCCGGTGGCGGCATCATGGGGGCGCCAGGCCGAAACGCCGCACTGAGGCTCATGGCGGACGTTCGTGCCTGACGTCGTCATCATCGGCGCCGGCCTGAACGGGCTGGTGGCCGCCACGTGGCTGGCCAGGCGCAAGCTCTCGGTGCTGGTGCTCGAGCAGCGACCCGGCCCGGGGGGAGCGGCGGTGAGCGCCGAGTTCGCGCCCGGATTCCGCGCGCCCATCCTGAGCCACGCGTTCGGACCGATCGATCACGAGGTCGCGCACGCCGTCCGTCTCGATCGCGCCGTCCACTTCGTGACGCCGGATCCGGCGCTGACCGCGCTCGGCCGGGACGGCCGGGCCATCGTCTTTCACCGCGACCCGGTCCTCACGGCGGGATCCATCAACGCGATTTCGTCGGCGGACGCGATCCGGTGGAGCGACTTCCTGCGCACGTCGCATCGCATTGCCGGCCTCGTCGCGAGCCTGAATCACCATCCGCCGCCGTCGATCGACGAGATCGACCTGCGCGAGTACCTTCGGCTACTCCTCGTCGGTCGTCAGGCGCGCAAGCTCGGCCGGCGGGATCTCGCGCGGCTGGCGCGCTGGGTGCCGATGGCCGTCGCCGACTTCGCGTCGGAGTGGTTCGAGAGCGAGCTGCTTCGCGCGGTCGTCGCGTCGCGAGCCGTGTTCGGCAATCCGGCCGGACCGTGGTCGGCCGGAACGACCGCGACGTTCCTGCAGCGGCTCGCAGAGGATCCCCTGCCGGTCGGCAGCGGCGTCACGGCGCGCGGCGGACCGGGCGCCGTCTCCGACGCGCTCGCGAAAATCGCGACCAAGGCCGGCGCGACCATCCGGACGAACGCGCGAGTGGCGCGGATTACCGCGCGGGACGGACACGTCACCGGCGTCGTGCTGGAAGCCGGAGATGAGATCCCGGCGCGTGTCGTCGTTTCGGCCGTCGATCCGCGGCAGACGTTCCTGAGGCTGGCCGATCCGGCCGACCTGCCGCCGACGTTCGTCGATCGCATCCGCAATTACCGCGCGCGCGGCGTGACGGCCAAGATCAATCTGGCGCTGGATCGGGCGCCGGTGTTCAAGGCCTTCGACGGCGATGTGGTGCCCTCCCGGGGGCGATTCGTCGTGGCGCCGGACATCGACTACATCGAACGCGCGTTCGACGCGACCAAATACGGAAAAATCTCGGACGATCCGTGGCTCGAGCTCTCGATTCCGAGCATCACGGATTCGTCGCTGGCGCCAGCGGGACAGCACGTGATGTCCATCTATTTCCACTTCGCGCCGCGCCAGCTCCGGGGCGCGTCCTGGGGTGACCATCGGGAGCATCTGTATCAGGCGGCGATGCGCGTGCTGGAACCGCACGTCCGCGATCTGCCGTCCCTTGTCTCTACTTGCCAGGTACTGACGCCGGAAGATCTGGAACAGACCTGGGGCCTGTCGGGCGGCCACATCTTTCACGGCGAGCCGGCGCTCGATCAGTCGTGGATCGCGAGACCGCTCCTTGGATGGGCCCAATATCGAACGCCCCTCGAAGGGTTGTATCTGGCCGGCGCCGGCACGCATCCGGGCGGTGGCCTGACAGGCCTCTCCGGACTGCTCGCCGCGAAGACGGTGGGAAGAGATTTGAAGAAACGAAAAACGTAAAGCGCCATGCTCGACGCCGCGTTGTGTGAAGCATCGGCATCATTGGCGGCGATGGCGATTTGGTTCTTCCAACCGGAGAAGATGGCGAGCCGGTCGTAACGCGATTCAGACGCTCCAGACCCCGGAACCGGCGTCGCTGGCGTTGCTCGGCGCCGGCCTGTTTTTCGCGCGAGCAGCTCTGAAGAGAAAACGCAGCCGCGAACGGGGTGGTGCGCTCGACTGCGGAGATGCGATGCGCCAGCACGGACAACAGCTGCTCACGCGTCACTCGGGCCTCGCGGCAAGAAGACCTCGGGTGTCGTTTCCGCGTTGTCCTTCAAGAAACGAGACCCGAGGTCCTTCGCCGCTGACTGGGACGCGATCAGTTCGTCGCGTTCCCCTTGAGCGGCACCTTGACGTCAATCGGCTGCGTCGTCGCGACCGAGAGCTCGGTGCCGCTCGCCAGCGCGACGTCCTTGCCCTTCGTCATCAGGACCGCGGCCGTGCCCGCGCCGCCCCCGACAGCCGCGCCGACGGCTGCGCCTTTGCCGCCGCCGATGATCGCGCCAATGATCGCGCCGCCCGCGGCGGGGAGCACGATCTTGTCTGTGTCGCGATTCTTGGTCGACGGCGCCACCATCGAGAACTTTGCGTCGATGGGGTACGTCTCGCCGTGCGCCGTGACGTTCGTGAAGTTCACGTCGAGACTCGCTCGCCCTTTTATCTTGCCGGAAGGTTCGACGGACGCGACGACGCCGCGCACGGTGCTGCCGGCCGGCAGCACTTGAACGCCGTCGATCGTCACCGGGTCGGCGAGCGTCGCGCTGACGGTGTCTCCGACCTTGCTCGTGGCCGAGCTCACAGGCTCGCCGAGCCGGACGGAAATCTTCGTGCCGGCGGGTACCGTGTACTCGCGGAACTTCGCGATCGCGGGCAACCCGACGGGCTTGTCGTTCGGATCGACGACGCGAACGTCCGCGATGTCCTTTCGCGGGACCGACCGCGTGACGCGGCCGACGTCCACCTTCACCGTCTCCGCGTCACGGGCGGTCAGCTTCCCTTCGACGACGCCGCCGTCCTCACGCGTGAGCTGGACCTCGGTGCCAACCGGAACCTTCTCGAGGTCCGTCCCGCGGGAACAGCCCGCTCCTGCCACGACCAGCACCGCCGTCAGGGCCATCCATTGCTTCGCCATATCACCTCCAGGGGGGACGGGACTTTTTTCCACAGATTCAGGGCCTCAGGTGCCAGAGGTCGGTGCCGACCTCTGGCACCTGAACTGACGAATCTGTGGAAAAAAGTCCCGTCCCCTCCTGTGCAAGCCGGCTGCCAAAGCTGTCCGAAAGCAGGGCAATTCCGTCAAAATAGGACGGGCCACGTCCCTTTTCCCTTTTGAGGCCGCGCTGGTCTAAATGAGGTGTATGACGCCTAACGCCTATCGCCCAATTCGCCGGTTGGCGGCGCTCGTCGCGACGGCCGGCCTGCTCACGGTCACGGTCGGTCCGGTCTCGGCTCAGCGCGAGAGCGCGGTTCCCGCCAAGGCCGACGCCAAAACGATCACACATGTGCTGAACCGGATCGGGTTCGGCCCACGGCCCGGCGACGTTGGACGCGTTCAGGAGATGGGGCTCGCCGCGTACCTCGACGCGCAGCTGCATCCGGATCGCGTGCCCAACGCCGCGATGGACGCCAGGCTTGCCGAATTCGAAACGCTCGCGATGGACTCGCGCGTGCTCGGCGAACAGTTCGCCGCGGCCGACCAGATGCGCCGGCAGATCCAGCGTCAGCAGGCGCAGCAGGCGCCGCCGCCGGCCGCGACCGACCCGACGATGGCCGGGAACCCGCCTGTCACGCCTCCTCGCCAGCCGCCGCCACCCGAGCTCCGGATGCTCCAGCAGACGGCGCAGAACATTACGCAGGAGCTGATGCAGGCGAAGTTACTCCGCGCCGCGATGTCCGAGCGGCAACTGGAGGAAGTCCTCGTCGATTTCTGGTTCAACCACTTCAACGTGTTCATCGGAAAGGGTCAGGTGCGTCAGTACCTGACCGACTACGAGCAGAACGTCATCCGCCCGCATGTGTTCGGCAGCTTCCGCGATCTGCTCGGCGCAACCGCGCACAGCCCGGCGATGCTGTTCTACCTCGACAACTTTCAGAGCTCCTCGCCGAACGCCGCGGTCGTCATCAGCCCGGAGATGGAACGCCGGCTGAGCGATCCCCGTCTGCGGCCCGAGCAGCGCCGTCAGCTCATGCAGCGGCTCCAGACGCGCCAGCCGCAGCAGCGCCCGCAGCGAGGGCTCAACGAAAACTACGCGCGTGAGCTGATGGAGCTGCACACGCTCGGCGTCGACGGCGGCTACACCCAGAAGGACGTCATCGAGGTCGCACGCGCGCTCACGGGCTGGACGATCGATCAGCCGCGCATGGGCGGCAGCTTCCTGTTCCGTTCCCAGATGCACGACGCGGGCGAGAAGATGATCCTCGGCGCGAATTTCCCGAAAGGCGGCGGCCAGGAAGAGGGCGAACGCGTCCTGGACATGCTGGCGAAGCACCCGAACACCGCGCGCCACATCTCCTTCAAGCTGGCGCAGCGCTTCGTCGCTGATGAGCCGCCCAAGGCGCTCGTCGACCGCGCGGCGAAGAGGTTTCTCGACACGAAGGGCGACCTGCGCGAAGTGACGCGCGTCATCATCACCTCGCCGGAGTTCTTCGCGGCTGAGGCGTATCGCGCCAAGGTGAAAACCCCGCTCGAGTTCGTCGTCTCGGCCATTCGAGGATCGGGCGCGACCATCGTGAACGCGCAGCCGTTGGTGCAGACGATGCAGCAGCTCGGGATGCCGCTCTACGGCTGCCAGCCGCCGACCGGGTACTCGATGACCGCAGACGCGTGGGTCAATACCGGCGCGCTGCTCAATCGCATGAACTTCGCTGTGGCGCTCGTGAACGGCGGCCAGGGCCTGGGTCAGGGCGGCCGCGGCCGTCTGGGACAACCCGGTCCGCCGCCAAGTGCACCGCGACCCGGCGTTGGTCCGGCCGGTCAGCCAGGGCAGCCAGGGCAGCCGTACACGGTCGGTCCCATTCGGCCGGATCAACTCCCGCCGAATGCGCGCCCGCGTCCGAACCAGCCGCAGGGTGGATTCGGACAGCCGCTGCGTCCTGCGCAGATGGCGCGGATGCCGCTCCAGCTCGACCTGACGTCGCTCGCGCCCGACACGAGCGAGGCCACACGCGAAAAACTCATCCAGACGATCCTCACCGGCCAGGTCGCGGACACGACGCGCCAGACGCTCGCGCGCGCTGAGAACCCGCAGCAGCTGGTCGCGCTCGCGCTGGGATCGCCGGAGTTTCAGAGACGGTAAGCGGAGGCCGAAGGCCAAAGGCCAGAGGCCGACGAGGGGAAACGGGCACAGCACACAACGCGGCAGAGAGAACTTCGGCCTATGGCCTGTGGCCTTCGGCCTGACGATGGAGCACTTGCCATGATGACCCGACGCGTATTCCTCAAGAACGGCAGCCTCGCGCTCGTGAGCCTCGGATTCGCGCCGCAGTTCATCGCGCGCACTGCCGAGGCAGCCCAGACGCGCAAGAAGGTCCTGGTCGCGATCTTCCAGCGCGGCGCCGTCGACGGGCTCAACATGATCGTCCCGTTCGGCGAAAAGGCGTACTACAGCGCGCGGCCGTCGATCGCGATCCCCAAGCCCAACGAGCGTGACGGCGCGATCGATCTGGACGGCTTCTTCGGCCTGCATCCGCGCATGGCATCGCTTCACCCGTATTTCCAGCGCAACGAGCTGGCGATCGTTCACGCGTGCGGGTCGCACGACGAAACGCGGTCGCACTTCGACGCGCAGGACTACATGGAGAGCGGCACGCCGGGGCTCAAGAGCACGCGCGATGGCTGGCTGAACCGCTATCTGCACGCGAAGGAGCACGAGAACGCCAGTCCGTTCCGCGCCGTGGCGCTCGCGCCGAACCTCCCGCGCACGCTCCAGGGCACGGCGCCGGCCCTTGCCATCGGCCAGCTCGGCCAGTTTGGCGTCCGCGCCGGCATGGCGACCGACATGATGTCGACGTCCTTCGAGGCGCAGTACGCGCAGGCCGCCGATTCGCTGCTGCGCCCGACCGGCACGGAAGCCTTTAATGCGATCAAGATGATCAAAGAGGTGAATCCGGTCGGCTACACGCCGTCGAACGGCGCGCAGTACCCGCCGTCCGCCTACGGGGACGCGCTCAGGCAAATCGCGCAGATCATCAAAGGCGACCTCGGCCTCGAAGTCGCGTTCACGGAAACTGGGAATTGGGATCACCACGCGAACGAGGGCAGCACGCAGGGACAGATCGCGAACCGCCTGAACGACTTCGCGTCGGGCATCGCCGCGTTCGCCCAGGACCTCGGCGATCGCATGGCGGACGTCGTCGTGGTCACGATGTCGGAGTTCGGCCGGACGGTGAAGGAGAACGGCAACCGCGGCACGGACCATGGCCACGGCAACGCGATGCTCGTCCTCGGCGGCAACGTCAAGGGCGGCAAGGTTTACGGCAAGTGGCCGGGGCTCGAGCGCGAGCAGCTCTGGCAGGGCCGTGACCTGGCGATCACGACCGATTTCCGCGACGTCTTCGCCGAGAGCGTCACGAAACATCTGGGCGCGAAGGACGTCTCGAAGATCTTCCCTGGCTACGCCTACAAAGGGCCGGTTGGATTCTTGGCTAGCTGAAATCTGGCATCTGTAATCTGACATCAGCTGTAATCTGAAATCCGAAGGCATCGGGGGAATCCGGCGATCCGGGTTCCCTGTTTGCCTCGTCGGTCGGGACGACGGCCGCCCGATTACCGATTCCCCGACAGATTCCCGATAGATTCCCCGATTCCCCGCAAGATTTCCGATTCCCCGATTCCCCGATTTCAGCCTAGATTACAGATTCCAGCTCTCAGATTGCAGATGACAGAATCCCTTCACTCCATCCCCACGCCGCGCGTGTACATCGATCGCGCGCGGCTCCAGGCCAACATCAGCGCGATGCAGGCGCGCGCGTCCGGCGCCGGCGTCCGTCTGCGTCCGCACGCGAAGACCCACAAGAGCCCCGCCATCGCGCGCCTGCAGATCGACGCGGGCGCCGTCGGCGTGTGCTGCGCCAAGTTAGGCGAGGCCGAGGTGTTCGCCGACGCCGGCATCAAGGACATCCGGCTGCCCTACCCCACCAACCCCATGAACGCGAACCGGGTACTCACGCTCCAGGATCGTGTGCGGCTCTCGATTGTCGTGGACAGCCTCGACGTCGCCCGGCAGTGGTCGGACGTGATGAACGGCGCTGGACGCCACCTCGACGTGCTGATCAAAGTGGATGTGGGGTTCCATCGGTGCGGCATCAATCCGGACGCCCCGGATGCGCTGGCGACGGCAAGCCAGATTGCCGCCTGCCCCGGCCTCCGGTTTCTCGGTCTGCTGAGCCACGCCGGACATGGGTATCACGCCGAATCGGCCGACGCGCTCGCACGCATCGCGGCGCGGGAAATCGAGATTCTCACCGGCCTCGCCGATGGCTTGCGCGCCGGCGGCTTCGACGTGGCGGAGATCAGCGTCGGCGCCACGCCAACCGCGCGGTTCGTCACGTCCCAAACCGGCGTCACCGAGATGCGGCCGGGCAACTACGTCTTTTTCGATCGCACGCAGGTCGGGCTTGGGTCCGCCACGCTCGACCAGTGTTCACTCAGCATCGTTTCGACGGTGGTCAGCCGTCCCGATCCCGCGCGAGTGGTGTTCGACGCGGGGTCGAAGACGCTCAGCAGCGACGGCTTGCGCGGCTTCGGACACACGATCGGCTACGGCTTCGTCTACGCCAGCCTCGAGGCACGGACCCCGGATCCCTCAATCGTCATCGAGCGGCTCTCGGAGGAGCACTCCGTGGCGAAGGTCACGCCGGACTGCCGGTTGAAGCCGGGCGACCGCGTCCATATCCTGCCCAATCACGCGTGCGTGGTCGCCAACCTGACGGACGAGTTGCTGCTCGTCGATGGGCCCGCGATCGTCGATCGCATTCCCGTCGCCGCGCGGGCCCGCGTCTGGTGAAAAGCACTTGCCAGGACCGTTCTGGCCGCGTCTGGTGACCTGTCTTAGAGCGTGAACCACGAAGGGCACGAAGGACCCGAAGGGGAACCCGACAAGTGTGCGAGCGATTTGAAGACACCCGCTGACCTGGCGAGCCCGGCGTTGCCGGGCTGCGATGTGTGCGAGACAGCGACGGACAAGACGGAGAAAAGACCTCTCACACGTCTTGTCGTCGCTGTCTCACACACATCGCCTCGCCGCCGCAGGCGGCCGCCAGGTCAGCGCTGCCTTCGTGTCCTTCGTGAGCTTCGTGGTCCATGCTCTTGGGAAGCGCTTTTGTTCTTGGCGAGCGCTCTTGGGGAGCGCTAGAACGAGGCGCGTCTCCAATCAGCTTGATGTAGAATCCCACCCGAGATGGCGACAAACGAACTGCCCGGTGAAGCCCTCGGCCTCGTCGAAACGCGCGGCCTCGTCGGCATGATCGAGGCAACCGATGCGATGGTGAAGACGGCGAACGTCGTCTTCGTCGGCTGGCAGAAGGTCGATGCGGGACTCGTGACCGCGATCGTGCGCGGCGACGTGGCGTCCGTCAAAGCCGCGACCGACGCCGGCGCCGCGGCGGCGCGCAAGGTCGGCGAGCTCGTCGGCGTGCACGTCATCCCCCGGCCGGTCGAAGGTCTCGAGACCATCTTTCCGATCGAATAAACCTGACGGCTGTGCTCGTGCGAGCGCTGGCACCCTGAGTGCCCTAGGGCCGTTCTCACTCTCCTGATAGCGATCCAGTTGGCAGATTCGGCGAAAGTCTCGCGATCCATGTCGGTTTTGCTCTACGAGGAAGTGAGAACGGCCCTAGCTCTTTGCCAGTAACACCGCGTTGAACAAGACCCGGAACGTGCCGAACGGCTGCCCGCGCCACTGAGGCCGGAAGCCGATCAGTACGACACGGCCGTTGCCGTGCTCGACGTCGATCGCAGCAGCCTTGCCCTGCAAGTACTTTTCGCCGAGCAGGAACCCTGACAGCAGCGGCGATCCGGTCGCGTCGTAGCCCGCCAGCACCGAGCCCTTGAATCCGACGAGCGTCTCGAAGACCGGACCGTTGTCGAAGTAGACGGCCGCCTTATCCGGCATGCCGGCCATGATCCGGTGCGCGGAGTCGGTCGTCACCTGGAGCAGCGATCCGCCGACGAAGAAGTCCTGGCGGCCGAGCGGCGCGGTCACGCTCCGGACCGGCAGTTTGAGCTGATCGATCGCGAAGAGGCTCGCGCGGTTCAGGCAGACGAGCGTCCCGCCAGCCTTGACGAACTCATCGAGCGCGCGAACGCGCAGCTCGTTCGGCGTCGATCCGGGCGCTGCCGGCTGTGCAGCGCTCGGCGGTGCGGCGGGAGCCCCCGCAGCGGGAGGTGTTCCGCGTCCTCCGCGTCCGGGTCCTTCCAGGATCGTGCTGTCGTTCGCGAGAATGAGCACGTCGAACTTGTCGCCGAGCGATCCGGCCTGGATGTCGGTCGTCGAGATCCGCGTGAGCTCGAAGCCGTACTGCTCAAGGACCCAGCGCGTCCACCCTTCGTCCATGCTCGCGTTGGTCGGACGCGACAGCGCGATGCGAGGACGACGGACCGGGACGCCGGTGGCGGTGGTTCGCTCGGCGGCGAGCGCGAGGGACTGGACGAGCTGATCCTGATCGGCTTCCGACAACCCCGCGATCAGATACCGCGACGGCGCGTTCGGCGTGCCGGCCAGGAACCGGACCTCGAGCCCGGCGCGCCACGCGCGGTTGATCGCCCGAAACGCGTTGTTCTGCGCGGGGCTCAGCGCGAGCGTCGGACCCGATCCGCTGATGCGCCCGGCCGGCGGCACGATGGCCGCCGCGCTCGGATTCGAGTCGAACCCGATCCCCGGGACGCTATCGAACGGGGCGGCATCGTCTTTCCCGGATACGTACGGCACCGGTTTCGTTTTGAATTCGACGGGCGGGCCGAGCCATTTCATGGGCGTCCGCGCGTCGGCGCCGAGCAGCGACGTGACCGGAACGACCTTGACGCCCATCGCGAGAGACAGCGTCCAACCCGCCGCGTCGTACGGTTGATCGAGCGGGCCGTTAGGCGATTCGCGAATCTCCGGGTACTTCTGGACGTCGAGCACTTCGCGCGCCAGCGCCGCGAATTCCTGGTCGGTGGGAACGATCCAGGTGCCCGCAGGGTAACTCGTGTTCTCGATCGTCGCTGCCGATGTCAACTGCGCCACGCGGACGCCACCGAACGCCAGGCGCCTCAACAGCTCGACCGCGGCCACCGAATCGCGCTGCTCCTGCGGAATCACGTACGCGTACGGCGCTTCCCGGCGGCCCTTGAGGATCTGATCGCGGCCGGCCTGGTAGCGATTGAAGAGCAGCGAGTCCTTGTATCGCGACGCGTAGTCGAGCACGGACAACGAGGCGGTCTGCATGTACTCGACCGCGTCGCGCAACCGCCAGGTGCCGCCCAGCCAGGGGCTGGCGTACAGCGCCTGCGGGCGGCGCATGTCCGGCGGAATCTGATCGGGTGCCGAGGTTCGCGGCGCCGCGCTCGTGCCCTGTGTCTCGGTCCAGAACGCCGCGATGTTCTTGAACATCGGCAGGTAGTCGACGTAGCCCGGATACCACGCGTCGTAGCCCGTGCCCATGTGCGTCGCGCCGATCTGGCCGCGCTCCTCCAGTCCCTTCGCGATTGCCATCCCGATCATGTTCACTTCGCGCGACAGCAGGTACGGCGCATGGGTCGCGATCGGCTCCGCGAACGGCGGGAGCCAGATCCGCGTCGGGAATGGCGCGGACTGGTGATGGACATAAATGATGCTGGGCTCCCACAGCCGCCAGGTGTGCTCGAGCGTCCGCGACTCGATCATGTCGAGCATGTAGGCGTCCCGGTTGTTGTCGTGGCCAACATATTCCTGATACAGCTCCGGCATCGGCGGGATGGGGGATTCGGGCGACGTCGCGTGCTTCATCTGCCACTCCGCCACCATCTGATGACCGTCGGGGTTGATGGTCGGCCAGAGCATCAGGACGACGTTGTCGAGGATCGCGCGCATCGCCGGCTCCTCGGCGGCGCGCACGACGGTTTCGAGCAGTAACGGCGTGTGCTGCGGCGCAGCGACCTCGGTCGAGTGCAGCCCGCCGTCGATGTGCACGAACGCCTTGCCCTCTCTCGCCAGCCGACGTGCTTCGTCATCCGTGAGCCCGTCGGGGTGCGCGAGCCGTCGCGCGATTTCCCGATAGCGATCGATGTTGGCGAGGTTGGCGGCCGACGACACGAGCGCGAAGTACATCGTGCGCCCCTGCGACGTCGAGCCGGCCTCGACGAGCCTCACGCGATCGGAAGCGGCGTCCACCTGTCGGAAGTACGTGAGCACTTGATCGTAGGTCGCGAGCTTGAGGTCGGCGCCCGGCGCGAAGCCGAAGACCGATTCAGGCGTCGGAATGCCGCGGGATTGTGCGGACAACGCAAGCGGTACGGCGAGGACGCAAGCGGCTGCCAGCCTGGCGAGCGAGCGCATGATCGATCTCCTATCCGGCCTTCTTGCGTCGTTTCCTCGGCCTCGCCCGCCCGGCCACGGGTTTCAGCGCGAGGCCTTCGCCGGTGACCAGCGGCTGCGTCGGATTGGCGAGCACGTCGAAGAGATGTCCCTGCCTGGTGCGCAGGAACAGCCCGCGGCCGTCGGTCAGCAGCCTCATCTCGCCCGCGTCGTCGAGCGTCTCAGACAGCCGGCGGCGAAAGTACGCACGCAGCGTATCCATGAGCTGTTTCAGATCCGCCGGTGTGAACCCGTGCCGCCGGAGGTCGGCGAGGACGACGAGCTCGACGAGGTCGACCGGCGAGTACCGGCGCTCTGTAAAACCGCCGGCGCTCGTCCGCCGCGGCGAAATCGCGGGCGGAAAGACGCGGCTCGCGTCCCAGCCCTGCAGCTGTTTTGCGCTGAGACCCGTCAGGGCGGCGACCTCGCGCGCGCTGTAGCTGGTCTTGAGCTTCACGTCCGGAGCCGTCGGCTCACGCCTTGAAGCCGAGCCGGGTGGCGATCGCGTCGGCCTGCCGCGTTCCCTCGAAATCCTTTTCCGTGATGCCGCCTTCGCTGTGCGTGCTCCAGGTCACGGTCACCTTCCGATAGTTGACGTGCAGATCGGGGTGATGATCGGCCGTCTCTGCGTCGAAGGCCAGCCTCGTGACAAAAGCAATCGCATCGGCGAACGACGTGAACGTGAAGGTACGGATCAGACCGTTGTCACGCACGGCCCATCCGGCGCGCTCAGCCAGCCGCGAGTCGACTTCCGCAGGCGTGAGTTTCATGACGCCCCATGATAGTGAAAGTCCTGGAGCGAACGCACGCCGTAATCTTCAGACCCTCGAGGCGTCAGTTCAGCTGTACGGCGATATCGATCACGGCGTCGGGGAACTCTCCGACCAGCGTCGCCTTTCCGGTCAGGATGTTCACACGGTAGAACCCCGTGACGCCGTCAACCACGAGCGACGCGTAGCCGGTATTGGTCATCGCCACGCCTCCCTGCCGCTCGGTGTAGATGTCGAACCCAATCGTCGAATCCGGATCGACGGTGAGCAGCCCTGTGGGCGCGTGCGCGCCGCTGTTGGCCGGAGACTGGACGACCACCTGGTTCCGCAACGAATCGATGTCGAACAGCGTGGTCGCCGTGCCGGCGTCGAGATCGTTGTTGGTGTAGGCGGCGGCGGTGACGCCCATCGCGAGAACGCCGTTGAGGTTCAGCATCGTGTCGTTCTGCGTCACACCAGTCATCGCGCCCGTGAATGGCTGGCGAAGGTTCTGGCCCATGTCGCTAATAATCCGCAGCGCGTTCGCGGCCGGGTTGAAATCGACTCCAAACGAACTGCCGGCCAGCGCGATCGTCAACTGCTGAACCATCGTCACCTCCGCGGTCTCGGTGTTGATCGTGTAGATCCCGCCGCCATTCCCGACCCCGTAGAGCGCTCCGTCCTGCACGCGGAAGTCGATGCCGATGAGCGCCGTATCGCTGCCACGCAGGCCCGAGATCGGCCCGATCTTCCGATATCGATGCAGCGGCTCGGCTCGGAACCGCACCAACTGTTGATCGGCCGTGAGGCCGTACACGTTCACATTGCGCACGCTGTCGAACGGGGTTTGAGCGAATGTCACGGTCGTGAGGACCGCCACGATCGCCGCCGTGGTCCAGGCCAGGGCACGGCGCGTCGGATGCTGAAATGTCGAGGTGTCCATGTCGACTTCTCCTTACGGCATGAAGTGATGGCGGCCAAGACTAGCGGACGCGACCGCCGCACGGTGGTCGCGCCAGCGCCTTGTCAGTTGGTCTACGCAGGCGCTCGCTGGACGGATTTCCAGAAGCGACGAGCCGTCAGGCCGGCGACGTCGCGGGTCCGAAGCGGTGAGGCGTCATCCAGCTCGTTGCCGGATCACTTCGGCCTTCGAGCACATAGTCACGGACGATCGCCGCGGTGATCGGGGCCAGGAGCACGCCGTTTCGATAATGGCCGGTGGCGATGATGACGCGCGGTGTGGTTGGGAGGGGACCGACGATCGGCAGACCGTCGGCGCTTGCGGGTCTCAGCCCGACTCGCACTTCCTGAAGTGATGCGGTCCGCGCCTCGGGCAGGAGCTCATGAACAGCAGCCGTGAGCTGATGAATCGCGGAGACGGTGGTGCCTTCGTCGAACCCGGCGTCCTCGACCGTCGCGCCGACCAGCAGCGAACGATCCGACCAGGGCACCGTATAGCACCGCGGACCCCAGACGACGCGACTCGGGGCGTGGACCGCCGTCCACGACAGGTGAAGCAACTGACCGCGCACTGGTCGCACGTCAAGGCGTGGCGCATGCGCAATTTGCACGCGTCCGGACCAGGTGCCGGCGGCCACCACGACCGTGTCGGCGGTGTAGCGCGATGAGCCCGCGCGAATTTCGACACCTTCCCGCCCGGGATCGATCTCGACGGCTTCGACGGGGACTTCGAACGTCGCGCCCGAAACCCGCGCGCTCTGCACGAGGGCGGCGATGAGCGACCGCACACCGACGAAGCCATGCGGCTCGATCAGCAGCGCGCCGAGCGCCGCGCTCGACACCGCCGGCTCGCGGCCTCGAAGCTCGTCGGGCGTGAGCCAGGCGTGCGCGACGCCAGCGGCCCTGAGTCTCGTTCGCGCGCCCTCGAGACGACGAACATCATCCTGATCGAGCGCGATCTCCAGCGTCCCCGTACGCGCGTACTCGACCCGTCGTCCGCTGCGCTCGCTCGCGCCCGCGACGAACGCGTCGAACATGTCGAGGCTGCGCGTGGCCAGTTCGAGAAAACGCGCCTCATGGTGGGACTCGACGTGCGGCGCGAGGATGCCCGCCGAGGCGAAAGAGGCTCCCCGCCCGGGACCACGCATGTCGAGCACGGTCACCTCGGCGCCGCGTACCGCGAGCGCGTCGGCAACGGCGACACCGATGACCCCCGCGCCAATGACAAGTACCCTCACTGAAGCAGTTAGGGGAAGTACGCCGGAGAAAAGCCAGGCTTCAGCTCCAGCACTTCAGCGTTAGCTCCCGCACTTCAACGTCAACTCCAGTACTTCGCGACGCTCTTGCACTCTCTCGTCAAGCTGCCGTACTTCCCGGTCCTTTGTCCGCCAGCTACGTCTCGTCTTTCGTCCACCGTACTTCTCAGCTCTTGTCCCGCGTACTTCCCAGCCACATCCTATTTGGCATTCAAGTCATTCCAATTCAGGATCGCATTGAATGCGAGGAAGTAGTTGCCTTGCGTCTGGTACCGCCAGAACGGCCGCGTCGCGAAAATGACGACGTGACCGGTGCCGACCGGCGCATCCAGCAGGACCGGACGGCCCACGAGGTTCTCGCCGCCGGCGAGCGCGCCGGACAATAGCAGGTCGTTCGGGTCGTTCGGATACGAGAGCAGCACGCGCGGCGCGCCCGTGGATGTCACGCCGAACGCCGCCGGGCCGCGCGCCGTGGAGGCGGGCGTCGCGTCACCGCCTCCGCCGCCGCGTCCGCCACCGCCACGTCCGCCGCCGCCCCCGCCGGGGAATCCGCCACCTCGCCCACCGCCTGCGGCCGCCGCAGGCGCAGAAGGCGGACCATCGAGCGTGGTGAGTCTCGGCGCCGCGGACATCGGCTGCATGTTGATGTTGCTGACACCGGCCGGGCCGGCGCCGCCACCCCGTCCGCCGCCACCGCCGCGGCCGGCTGGTGCGTCGGCAGCCGCCGGTGCGGGCGCGGGTCGCGCGCCCAGCGAGAGCAGCGCGTTGTTCTTGAACATCACCGCGAGCGCGTTCTGGTCGTAGCCGTAGAGGATCGGACTCGTCTTGTCGCCGAGCAGGACCTTCACGACCGAGCCTGGCGCGAAGACGTTCGCGCCGGTGTCGACCGAAATCCCCTGCGTGATCTCGTACTGCGGGAAGAGCGACGACGTCCCGCCCTCGGTGATGAGCACGCCACCGTCGTTCACGAACTTCGCGAGCTCGCGCAGACCATCGCGCCCAAGTCCGCCGCGCGTGTCGTCGGTCTGGTCGGGCGACGTCGCGATATTCGGTGTGAGCGAAGTCCCTTTGTACGGCACGGGCGTGCCGGCCGGAATGCCCTCGGAGTCGGCCTGTACGCCCGCGTGCGGATAGATGATCACGTCGTACTTCGCGCGCAGGTTGCCCTGACGCACAACGTTGTCACCGAAGTACGTGTACGGAACCTTCAGCTTGTCGAACGCCATCCGCACCCAGCCTTCGTCCTGCGTGTTCTGCCAGGAGTGGATGTAGCCGATTCTCGGCACGTCGAGATCGTGCATCCGTACGGATGGCGGCGTGTCGGTCGCCCATGCCATCAGGCCCAACTCGCGGATCTGTGGCTCGAGAGCCGCGCGATTCGCGTTCTGAATCACGAACGCCCCCGGCGCGAACGTGTGGCCACCCATCTCGAAGGCCGCTTCAGCCGCCGACATCTTCACCGTCGGATTCGTGAAGCGGAATGTCGCGAGCGTGTTATCGGTCGTGTGATCGATGACGATCGTGCTGCCGGCGCCGGTGATGGTCCCCGGCACCTTGAAGTTCGCCTTCGCCAGCGTCATCGGCTTGTCGAAGATCGTCTTGTCGTCGATCGCGAATGACTTGATGTTTCGCAACCCGGGAATGAACCAGCCAGTGTCGTCGTATGGCCGCGGGTTGTCCGCCGGATACCACTGCGTGCCGAGGAGCGTCTCGACGACCCCGCCATACGGCTGATCGAGGCGGACGATGTAGTCGCCGGCCGCCACCTGCACGTTGCCGGCCGAAAATGCGCTGTTCGCGGTGTGCACCTCGGCGCCCTGGAAGCGGATGAGGTTCATCAGATCCGCGGCCTCCACCTGCCGACGCTGCTTTGTCGGAATCACGTACGCGTGCGGCGCCCTGTTCCGGCCCTGCTCGACCATCATTCTGTTCTTGACGTAGTAGTTCTCGAGGAACATCTCCTTGTTCTTCGCGACGGCGTTGAGCGCGATGAGCAGCGCCGACTGCTGCATGTTGATGTTCGCGCGTCCGCTCCACTGCACGTCGCCCGGACTCGGATTCGGCCGGTACCATTCGCGGCTGTTCCCGCCGATGACGCCGCCGCGCCCGCGGCCAGTACCCTGGGCACCCTCAGCTCCGGCACCAGCGGCACCTGCACCGGCCGCACCCGCGCCGGCGGCTCCCGCACCACCTGCCGCACCCGCCGCGCCTCCGGCCGCTGGCGCACCGGGCGCACCGCGTCCCGGACCAGCGCCGCCGCCACCTCCCCCGCCGCCGTAGCTCTGCGTCTCGTAGAAGCGGCCGATCGAGTTGTGCGTGACGCCAATCCAGAACATGTAGTTCGGGACCCAGCCGTCGTAGTAGTTGTACGTCCACACACCCGGCACGCCGCGCTTGGTCATCTCCATGATTTCCGTCTGCGCGAGCCACCACCATTCGTTCACCTGGATCGGCGCGACGACGGGGTTGTAGGGACCGGTGCCCGTGGAGACGTACAACAGGTTCACCGACTCGTGGAGATCGTGAAAGACCTGCGGACGCAGATCGAGAAACGACTTGATCATGTTCTGCGTGAGCGCAAGGCCCACGCCGATGCCGTCGCGGTTGTTGTCATGCGCGACGTACTTGCCCCAATACAGCATGCCGGGATTCGGCTGACCGGCCTGCTGCGCCATGTAGCCGTCCACGCGCCGCTCGCGGCCGTCCACTTCCGAGACTGGGGTAAACACGAAAATAGCGTTGTTGCGAATCTGCTGGATGAACGGCGTCTCTTCGACGGCGAGCCGGAACGCGAGTTCCATCAGCATCTCGGGACTGCCGACCTCGGTGGAATGAATGCTGCCGGAGGCGTAGTAGATCGGCTTCCCGGTCTGGATGAGCTGACGCGCCTGCGCGTCGGTGAGCGTCCGCGGATCGGTGAGCTGACGCGTGATCTGCTTGTACTTGTCGAGCGACTTGATCGTCGCTTCGTCGGCCACCGCCACCGCGTACATCTCGCGGCCTTCCTCGCTCTTCCCAATCGGCCACATCGTCACGCGCTCCGACGCTTTGTCGAGCGCGCCGAGGTACCGGACGATGTCCTTGTGATACGTCAGCCGGTTGTTCTCGCCCGGAATGTATCCCAGGAATTTCAGCGGTGACGGCACCGTTTCCGAGATCGGCATGTGATCGATGAGATCGGTCAGGATGCGCGCATCGGGCGTGTTGTCCTTGATGCGCTTGCCGTATTCCTGATCGAGCGGCTGTGACGGCGCCTGGCGGGCCGAGAGGCCGCCGGTCGCCAGCACGAACGCGAGCGCGGTTCCCAACGCAACGCGGCGCGCCACGAGAGTTGTCATGATTCCTCCAGGCGAAAGGTAGAAGGGCGTTATAGCACAGGGGTTGATTGCCCTCATGGCGTCATTCTTCAATGCTCGCGGGGCCTGGCCGTAGCCTTGGCGAGGGCCGGACTCGCTATCTTTTCTTTGTTGCGCTGGGGCCCCACCCCCAGCGCTTGGCTGAAGGCTCCGGGCGGGCCGCGGGCGCTGCCCCATTGCCCCATTTTTCCTGTGCCCCGCAGGGGACGCCCTCTGTCCTCCGACCGGCCGTCATCCCGGAGAAGTCGCGCAAAAGGGGCCGTCTGGTGTACGGGTACGGGCCTTGCTGAAACTGTAGCCGTGATTACCACCAAGACCCTCGTCGTCGCGCTCGCGAGCTCGGCCTGCCTGGCCGCCGCCGGCGCCGGCGGCTTCATGGCCGTGCGGACGAACTCGGCCGCTCGTCCGGTGGAAGCTGTGCCGTCCTCTCCCGTTTTCCAACCGGCGCCGGCCGTCCCCGACGCCGCGCCGTCCACGACCGTCGAGATCCAACCCGAGAAACCGATGCCCGTGGTTCGAACCGAGCCACGCGACCGGACGCCGCGCGAACCGGCCCCCGCGGCGAAGCCGCGGCCGCAGCCCGTTCGGCCGGCCGCTGAAGCACCGCCGCCGAGCACGGCGCCGGCCACACCGGCCCCGGCCGTCCCGCCGCCGCCCAGTCTTCCCGCCGAAGTGACGCCCCCGGTGTCGGTGCCCGACGTCGTGCCCGCGGTGAAGGAACCAGAAAAGCCGCGGTTCGAGGAAGTCATCGTGAAATCCGACTCGGTGATTGGGATCCGGCTCGACTCGTCGATCTCGAGTGAAACCGCGAAGGTCGAGGATCGCGTCTCCGCGCGTGTCTCGCGCGACGTGACGGTTGACGACCGCGTGGCGATTCCCGCCGGTGCGCGACTCGAAGGCAACGTGACCCTGGTGGAGCGCGGCGGCAAGTTCAAGGAACGCTCGCGTCTCGGCGTGCGTTTCACGACGTTGATTCTGGCCGACGGCACAACCCGGCTGCCGATCGTCACCGACACGATCTTCCGTGACGGGGACTCGCCGACGAAGGAAGCGACGTCCAAGATCGGCGCAAGCACAGTCGTGGGCGCCATCCTCGGCGCGGTCGTGGGCGGGGGGAAAGGCGCGGCGATTGGTTCGACGGCAGGCGCTGCCGGCGGCACGGCCGCGGTCATGGCCGGCGGACGGAACGCCGCGACCTTGCCGGCAGGCACGCCACTCACCGTGCGGCTCAACGCACCGGTCACCGTCCTCGTCGAACGGGATCCTCACTAGCCAAGGCCCGCTCTCCACACCTCTTTCCAGCTTCCGGAGTCCGTCGTTTCGAGCAGAACGAGACCGTGCAGAGGGAACGGCGCGGCGTCCGGCACGATTAGTTGGAGCAGCGACGCGAGGTGCGGCATGTGGCCGACGACGAGCAGGTCCGTGCTCTCCGTGCGGAGGGCCTCGCGAAGGATCTCGGGGGGATCGTCCGGCCGCAGCCCTTTGACCATTCGAAATTCCGCGAACGGATTGCAGATTCGCAGGAATGCTTCACCGGTCTGGCGCGCGCGAAGCTTGCCGCTGTGCCAGATCACTGCAGGCGAGTACTCCGCTGCTTTCGTGCGGGTGGCCAGGTTATCGGCCTGCTCGAGCCCAATCGACGACAGCGGCCGCTGAGGATCGACGCCGGATCCGACGGCGTCAGCGTGATGGACGAGCGCCAGGCGCATGGAGCACCTCCAGGATTCGCGGCTCGATCTTGTCCGGCGTGGCGCGTGAGCCGAATCGATCGACGACGTTCCCGTCGGGATCGATCAGGAACTTGGTGAAGTTCCACGCGATTGTGCCGATGCCGAACCACCCTTTCCGGGCGCCTTTCAGCCATCGGAACAATGGATGCGTGCCGTCGCCGTTGACAATGGTCTTCGAAAACACCGGGAACGTCACGTCGTATTGCTCCGAACAGAAGGTCTTGATGTCGGCGTCGGTGCCCGGCTCCTGATGTCCGAACTGATCGCAGGGAAAGGCGAGGATCACGAAGCCCTGATCGTGATACTTGCGATACAGACGCTCGAGACCCGCGTACTGCGGCGTGAATCCGCACTGGCTGGCGACATTGACCACGAGGACCGTCCGGCCCCGGTAGTCCTCCATCCGTTGCCACGCGCCGTCGATCGTCATGAGCCCGATGCCGTACAGATCGTCGTTCACGCGCCATCGCCTCAATCGGATCTGGAGACGTCTTCGACGTCCGTGTCTTCCAGCCCGGCTCGCCGGCGGTCACGAGCGCGTTTCGCTAGCATCTCGTAGTTGTCGCGAATCCGGTCCAGCTCCTCCTCCTCGAGCTCCTCGAGATCGAGCAAGCTGTTGTGCGCGCCCGTCGAGATGCGGATGAGCTCGTCGAGCTTGATCTGGAGCGCCTCGGTGTCCCGGTTCTGCGTGTGCTGAATCAGGAACACCATCAGGAACGTCACGATGGTCGTGCCCGTGTTGATCACGAGCTGCCAGGTATCGCTGAAGCCGAACAGCGGTCCCGTCGCCGCCCAGAGCACGACAACTCCGACGGCGGCGCCGAAGGCACTCGGGCGTCCGGCGAGTCGGGCCGCGGCTTTGCTGAATCGTCCGAAGGAAGAGATCCGGCGCATGAATCGTGGCTCCTGTTCAGGGCTGGCGGGTTCCCACCGCCAGCCGGGCGATGAGCACCGCGGCGCGTTTGGTCTGAATCGGGAGCGCGGTGAGATCCGCTGTCTCGTTGACGGTGTGTCCGTCTTTCCCTTTCAGGCCGGCCGCGTCGATGATCATGGGCACCTCGCCGGCGATGAACGACACGTCGGCCGCGCCGGCGCGATCCGGATTTACTGCCTCCACCGCCCCGAGCCCGAGATCGCGGCTGGCGCGATCAAAGAGCACGAGCAGCCGCTCGTTGCCGGCGCCCGGCGCCAGCGGTGGATACCCTTCGTCGAAGGTCAGCTCGGCACGCGTGCGTGGCAGCGACGCCGCCACGATCTCGCGCATCGTCGCCATCGCCTTCTGGAACTGGTCGTTCGAAAGGGCCCGCAGATCGCCCGCGGCCACCGCACGTTCGGCGATGACGTTGGTCTTGCCGAACGCCGTACCGCGCGCCTGAACCGGGTCGAACTCGACCGACGTGCCACCAAGGATCGTACCGGGATTGAAGGTCAGGTGCGGCTGACCCGCGAGCCGTTCGCGAAACGCGTTCAGAATCCGCGCGGCCTCGAAGATCGCGCCGGCACCGACGTCGTCGCGGAAGATCTGCGACGAGTGCGCGGGCGTACCGGTCACGCGAAGCTCCCAGGAGGTCGTGCCGCGCCGGGCGACGACGATGTGCGCCGGATCGCCGTCCCCGTCTTCGAATCCAATCGCGGCGGCAGCGCCTTTCGCGGCCGACACCAGGGCGTCCCGGGCGCGAGCGAGCGGTCTCCCGGCGGCTTCTTCATCGCCCGTCATCACCACGGTGATGTTCATCGTTCTCAGCAGGCCCGCCGATTCGATCGCCTTCAGCGCCTGGATGATGATGACGTCGCCGCCCTTCATGTCGATGATCCCCGGACCGCGAGCCGTCTTCGCATCGATGCGCTCGAACTTCTGGAAGGGGCTGTCGCGCTCGAACACGGTGTCGAGGTGGCCGATGAGCAGGACCTTCGGCGACGAGCCGGGGTGTGTCGCGACCAGGTGACCCGCGCGCTGCCAGCTGGATCCGTCTACCCACTCGGTTTTGAAGCCGAGCGTGTCGAGCTCCGCGCGGAACACGGCGCCCACCTGCCGCACACCTTCGAGGTTTTGCGTGCCGCTGTTGATGTTGACGACGCGTTCGAGGAGCGCGATCGCGTCGTCGTTGTGCTTGTCGATGTACTCGACGATCGCCCGCTCGTCGCGGGATAGATTTGTCTGGGAGGACATGACGGTCGTGAAGGGGATGAAGGACATGAAGAAGATCGTGAAGGTCATGAAGAACAGTTCGCTGCGGTTCCTGCTCTTCATCCCTCTCATGGACTTCATTGTCTTCATGATCTTCATCCCTTTCAGGAGCGTCATGCGCTCTCCAGAATCTTCACGATCTCATCATGACCGGCCTTCGAGGCCAGCTCGAGCGGCGTTTCCAGGTCATCGATGCGCGTCCGAAGGGCCGCGTTCGCGCCGGCGGCGAGCAGGATGCGAATGGATTTCACATCTCCAGTCCCGGCGGCCCAGTGCAGCGGGGTGTAGTCGTTGTGGCCGCGCTGGTTGGGATCGGATCCGAAGGCCAGGAGGAGCTCCACGATTTCATGTACGTCGGGCCGTCCTGGCGAGCCCGGCACGAGCGTGATGCAGCTCAGTGCCGCGATGATCGGCGGAAACCCGGCGTGATCGACCGGGTTCGGATCGGCGCCCGCCTCGAGCAGCTCGCCGATGAACGGGACGGGGCTGTGATAGATCGCGTACTCCAGGCACCTGCCGACCGCGAGTGGTCCCGGGTTGTTCGGGAAGTCGTCCGGGTTGTCGAGCGCGGCCCGAAGCTCGGCGAGATCGCCCGCGCGAAACGCCGCGTCAATTCGCGCAAACCGCCGGTACTCGTCACAACGCGCCTCGTCGTTCATTCGTCTGCGGAATCGTCCGGATGGTCCCTTGGAGCCTCCGAGCCTTTGAGCCCTGAGCCTGTGAGCCTCTCTTTTATGCCCCAACCATGTTCGGATTCGACGTGTTCACGTTTTTCTTGAGCAGCACCTGTCTTCCCTTTTTCCAGATGAAGCTCACGCTATTGTCCTGCGAGACGACGAAGGCCGCGACGCTGTTCGAGACGCTGACGCACCGGAGGGCCGAGCGGTGCCGCATGCCAAAACTCTGGCTGTCCAGCTCCGGCCACGCCCCCGAGATGTCGGGATTGCCGACGACCTCGTAGGCGGTCACGGGCACGGCGGTGTCGAGCACGATCTCGGCGCCGAAGCCGAGCACGCGGAGGTCCGACGTGATGACCAGCGCGCCATCCACGGCCGTCAACCGCGCGACGAAGTCGGCCGCGTCGCCGAGCCCCTCCTCCGCGTCGAACGCGGTGTTCTCGAGGATCGAGAGCGCGGTCGCGTGGGCTTCGATGTGCGACGCTGCCTTGCGCCGCCACCGCGCTTCGGCCAGCTGGTGTCGCGCGTTCAGGAAATGCACGAAGCGATTGCCGAGGATGTTGACGCGCTCGTGGATGTCGAACTTCGTGTGGATCGGCAATGTCGGCGCCGCATCCGGCGAGACGAGCAGCATCGTCCCGCCGTGACCGTGCTCCTTCACGCCATTCACGATGCACAGAATCGTGTTGAGGAGCGCGGTCCAGTGGAAGTCCGAGGTCTCGTGGGCCGGTTCGTGATCGGGGATCGCGACCCTCGTGCGCAACGCCTGCTCGCCGCGGGCCAGAATCTCGGTGAGCGGCAGGAACTCCAGCGCCGAATACGCAATCTGATCGTACAGCCGGCCGCCTTTCATCGCGGCGAGCTTCATCCCGCCCTGATAGATGTGCAGCTCGCCCGCGTCGCGCACGTCCACGATGAGCGCGTGCGGCGCGGGCCTGTAATAAAAGGATCGGCCGCTTCTCGCGCGCGCGAGGTGCGCGCCGACGTGCAGCACGCCGGCGATCTCGCAGCGCTGCTTGTCATCGTCGCTCACCGGACACCGGATCAGAATCGCGGCGTTGTTCGCGCTCACCGCGGGCGCGAGCGATCGGAGCGTGGCGACCGAGACCGGCCGCGGCGCCTCGAGCGGCATGACCGGTACGACCTCCCCGAACCCGTCGCGCGTGACTTCGAGATCCGGAGAGCAGCACAGCACGAACCGGAGGTTGCGCCCTTCCTCGCGCTCGAAGCTCGCGAAAAACGCGGTGGCAAGCACGTGGCGCAGATCGGCCGGCCGCGGCAACAGCGGCAGGCGCCCTTCTGGGCGGGCGGCCATCGTGTGCCAGCGCTCGGCCACGCGATCGGCGAGATCGGCCGGAAAGACGTAATCGGACATGGGCTATCGAGCTATCGCGCTATCGATCTATCCATTCATCGATCTATTTGAGAGCATCCTGTCACCGGCCCGGTTTCAGGCCAACCATACGTTAACGCAGGCAGAATCTCTTACATAGTTCGATAGCGCGATCGCTCGATAGCCCGATCTCTATGATCCGCTCGCTTCACTCAATCATCTTGAAAGCGTGTTTCCACTTACCCTGCCTGAACCCGGGGATGCACCAGAGCTGGCAGAGCGGTTCGATCGCGCGCGCGGCCTTCGCCGTGCCCATGTCGGCGGGCTCCCAGCCGAACTGTTCGAGGATGCGGCGAACGACCGCCTTGGCGCCGTCATCGTTGCCGCAGAAGAACATGGTCGGCGGGCCGTTCGGGTAGGACGGATTGACCATCGCCGCGTTGCCGACGCTGTTGAAGGCCTTCACGAACTTCGCGTCGGGAAGCGCGTCTTGGAGCCGCTCCATGAGCGATTCGTTCGGGCCGGTGAAGTACCGGAGCACACCGTCTTCAGGCGGCGCCGAGTCGATCGGGTTCGTGACGTCGATGACGAGCTTGCCGGTGAGGTTCGCGCGGCCGGCCTGATCGAGTGCGTCCAATGCGACTCGACCGGCGACGGCGAGCACCAGCCCTTCGGCCCACGCCGCGACATCGGCGAACGCGCCTTCGGTGATGCCTGTCCGGGCTGTGAAGTCTTTCAGCTTGCCGGAGGTACGGGTGGCGATGCGGGCCTCGTACCCGTGCTTCACGAGGCCCGCCGCCAGTGTTTGTCCGACCACGCCCGAACCGAGGATGCCGAAGCGCGTCATGTAAAGACCTCGGGTTTCTTTTTTGGTGCGTTCTTCAGCAAAAAGAAACCCGAGGTCCTACCTCCCGATAATCTTCCCTTCCGTATCGTACGTCTCGACCGTGCCGAACTGCTTCATCGTCTCGCCGATTTTCGGATCGCCGACCGCCACGATCTGCAGCCGATTCTGCGCCAGGTACTTTTTGGCCGCTTCCTGCACCTGCGCCTGAGTGACTGCCGCGATCCGCTCCGGGTACTTATCCCAGTAATCGGCGGGCAGCTTGTAGAGCCACCGCTGAATGTGATTGTTCAGCACGGCCTGCGGACTTTCCAGCGAGAGCGCGAACGACGCCACCATGCCGCGCTTCTTGTCCTGAAATTCCTTTTCAGGCACCGGTTCGTCTCGCATGCGCGCGATCTGGATCATCAGGTCGCGGAACGCCGCTTCGGTGACGTCCGTGCGTACTTCCGTCGACGCGGACCAGTTCCCGCGGAACCTGCCTGCCGCGAGGCCACTGTACGCGCCGTAGGTGTAGCCCTTCTCCTCGCGCAGGACGATGAACAGCCGGCCCGTCGGCCCTCCGCCGAGCACCTGGTTCATGACCTGGACGATGTCGTAATCGGGCGCGGTGCGGTTGATGCCCTGCGTGCCGACGATGAAGTTGGTCTGGACGGAGTTGGGGCGCGCGACGAAATAGATCTTGCCCGGGCCGATCGCGGGCGGATCTTCGACCTTCGGCGCCGGCGTGCCGCGTTTCTTCCAGCCCGCAAGCTTCGCGTCGGCGACTTTCCTGACCTCGTCCATCGAGATGTCGCCCGCGACCGCAAGCACGGCGTTGTCCGGTACGTACCGATCGCGATGGAAGTCCACGAGCATCGTTCGCGTCAGCTTGTCGAGCACGGGGGCGGTGATCGAGATGCGCGAGGCCGGATGGGTGCCGTACACGACGCGGGAGAACATCTCGTTCGCGAGAAACCCGGCAATGGTCCGCTGTTGAAGCAGCCCCGCTCGCGTGCGTTCCTTGTAACGCGTGAGCTCGGCATCCGGGAACGTCGGGTTGAGAAGGACGTCGGCCGCGATGCCGAACGTCGCGTCGAAGTGCTCGGTCAGGCTCGATCCCGACACGGTCGCGTCGACTGAGGCGGTGCCGGAGCCGACCGTCACGGCCGAGGCCAGCGACTCGAGCTGCTCGGCGATCTGGAGCGTCGATCGACTCGGCGTGCCTTCACGCATCATCGCGGCGGTGACCGACGCGACCCCGGACATGTCCGGCGGATCGTAGTAGCCGCCGGCGCCCGGAATCAGGAGCTGGAACGTGACCTGCGGCACGCGCCGATCCTCGAGCATGATCACGTGCAGGCCGTTCGGGAGATCGGCTTCCGCGGCGCGCGGCAGTTTGAGCTTGAGAATCTCGGTCGAGACCGGAGCGCGCCCTTTCGGGACGACGGCCGTGCTCGACGGCGGCTGCGCAGCGCCCTGCCCCGCGGACAACGCTCCTGCGGTGGCAAGACTGAGGGCGGCGATGGTGATGACGAATCGTCTGGTAGCCATTAGCGGCCTCCCTCCTTCGCTGAAGCTACGGAGGGCAAGCCCTCCCCCTTCGCCACGGCGTCGGCCAGGCTCGCCGAAGTGCTTGCGGCGCGAAGGCGGCCGGGCAGGCCCGCAGCGCCCTTCGGCATCGTGATGACCACCGTGCGGTTGGTCTCGACGAAGTACTGTTTCGCCACGCGCTGAATGTCGGCCGGCTTCACCGCCATGATCCGATCGGCGTACGTGTTGATGAGGTTCGGATCATCCCAGAACAGCGCGTACCGCCCGAGCGAGATCGCACGCTGGAGCGAGCTGCCGAGGTTCGTGGCCATGTTCCGCTTCCAGTTGTTGCGCGCCTTCTCGAGCTCCCACGGTTCGGTCGTCCCGGTCTTGATCTTTTCGATCTCGGCGTAAATGCCTTTCTCGAGGTCCGCGATCGACTTGCCGGGCAGGGCCGTGGAGCCGACGCGGAAGAGCCCGGGACCGCGGTTGCCGGTGGAGGACGCCGTGACGCCCGACGTGAGCGCCTGCTGCCGGACGAGGTTCTCGTAGAACCGCGAGCTCCGGCCGCTGCCCAGGACCGCCGCGAGCACCGTCAGCGCGTCGTCATCGGGCGCGAGAGCCGGCGGCTGGTGCCAGACGATGTCGATGCGCGGCAGCCGGGCCAGCTGGTCCGTGATCGTCTGGCGTTTTTCGGCCTTCTGCTGAGGCTCGTTGAAGTCCATCGGCGGCGGCGCCGGTTGCGACGGAATCCGCTCGAAGTACTTCCGGACTTTCGCGAGGCACTCATCGGCTTTGACGTCGCCGACGATCGTGAGCACGGCGTTGTTTGGCGCGTAGTACGTCCGGAAGAACGACTTCACATCGTCGACCGACGCGGCGGTGAGATCTTCCATCGACCCGATCACCGAATGTTCGTAGGCGAAGTTCTCGTAGGCCAGCTCGTCGACGACCTCGAACGTCTTGCCGTACGGCTGGTTGTCCAGACCGAGCCGGCGCTCTTCCTGCACGGCGTTGCGCTGGTTGTCCAGGTTCTCCTTGGTGATCTCGAGCGACCACATCCGGTCGGCTTCCAGGAACAGCCCGAGATCGAGCTGGTTCGACGGCAGCGTCTCGAAGTAGAGCGTGCGCTCCTGGTTCGTCGTGCCATTCATGTTGCCGCCGTTGTTGAAGACGAGCGTGAAGTGTTCACCCGGTCCGACCTGCTCCGAGCCCTTGAACATCATGTGCTCGAAGAGGTGGGCGAATCCCGTCCGGCCCTTGCGCTCGTCGCGCGAGCCGACGTTGTAGGTCACGGCGATGGAATAGACCGGCGCGCTGTGATCCTCCGAGATGATCACGCGCAAGCCGTTCTTCAGTTTGGTGTCGGTGAAAGTGATCTTGGCTGCCGGCACCGGGGCGGCTGAAAGCGTGATCGCGGCCGCGATCGCGCACAGCCCTGCCGGAGCGAGGTAACGGATCCAGCGACGCATGGGACCTCCTGCACGGAAGCGACTTGACTTGACGTGGTATTCACACCGCGGCAGGCAACCACGGCAAGTCAAGTGCTTCCGGGACTAAGACCGAATGCGACGATTATATGGACGCTCCCTCACCTGTGCGGCTCAATGACGCCAAGCGGTCGTTTTTGGACACCAGTCGCGGGCTGACCGGTTCGGACGGCTGAGAGCGGGGATGGGTCAGTTTTCCAGCAGAAAAACCCGGTTGGATCGCCTCACGCCGGGCGCGCGTTCCGGCGAAGGCGCCGCCAGTGACGGATCTGCATAGTCAGCAGGACCGTCGGCACGATGATGCTCACGATTGTTCCAGCGTGCTGGAGACCCTTGAGATCCGGCCAGAGCAGCCGCGGGAGGATCCCGACCAGCATCGAAGCCGACAGCAGCGCGACGCTCGGAAGAACCATCGCGTCGCCGGAGCCTGGCCGCGCCCGGTACAACAGCCAGAGACATAGCAGGAGGTTGCAGGCAATAACGAACGCCAGCCCCGCCTGAAAGGTCACCATGCCGGCGGCAGACTGCCGCGCACGCATGCCACCCCAGACTCCGAGGGCAAATGCGGCTATTGCGAACCCGAGAATTCGCTTCATCATCGCCGGGCTGGTCCACCATTATTTCATTTCCAGCGGTCGCGGGCGTCGCCATTAGCCACGTCCCCCAGAAAGTGGCGGGTTATCGACGGGGACGCGGATCGATGGGCGTGAGGCCGTACGTTTTTAGACCTCGGGTTTCGTTTCTCGAGGCTCTTGGGGTGACACGAAACCCGAGGTCTTTGACCTCGTCCACGTCCTCAGCTCAGCCAGCGCCCTGGCGACCGCCTCTGGATGCGTGGACTGCGGCGTCCGCTTGGCGGCGACCGCCGCCTCGGGCGTGATGCAGGTCCGCACGTCGTCGTCGAACGACTCGTGGTATCGCCGCCAGTCCTCGAGCGTCATCGTGCTGAAGTCTTTTCCGGACTCGTATCGATCGCGGACGATCCGCCCCGTGATCTCGTGCGCGGTCCGGAACGGCACGCCTTTCGCGACAAGGTAGTCTGCCACGTCGGTCGCGAGCAGCAGCCCCGACGCGGCGGCCCGCATCCGATCCGTGCGAGGCGTGAGCGATCCGACGACCGCCGCCGACGCGCTCGCCGATCCCATCAGCGTGTCTTCGGCGTCGAAGACCGCGTGTTTGTCTTCCTGATAGTCCTTGTTGTACCCGAGCGGTGTGCCCTTCATCGACGCGAGCCAGCCGGTGAGCAGGCCAATCGCGCGGCCCGTCTTGCCGCGCACCAGCTCCATCGGATCCGGATTCTTCTTCTGCGGCATCAGGCTCGATCCGGTCGCGACTTCGTCGGCCAGCTCGAAAAACCCGAACTCCTCCGACGTGAAGAGGATGACGTCCTCCGCGAGGCGCGAGAGGTGGACCATTGCCATCGCGGACGCGTAGAGGAAGGACGCGACGAAGTCCCGTTCACCGGAGACGTCGATGCTGTTGGTGGAGACCCGGCTGAACCCCAGGCGTTCGGCCAGCCAGGCGGTGTCCACCTGGTAGCTCGTGCCCGCGATCGCGCCGGAGCCGAGCGGCATCGCGTCGCATTCGTCGCGCACGCGCGCGAACCGATCGACGTCGCGCCGGAACGCGGCCGCGTGCGCAAGCCACATGTGCGCGACGAGCACGGGCTGCGCGCGCCGCAAGTGCGTGTAGGACGGCATCACCGCCTGGCCGGCGCGCTCTGCCTGCGATAGCAGCCTCGAGAGCAGCTCGACCAACACCCCCTCCACATCCGCAACGTGTCGGCGGAGATAGAGCCGGAGATCGAGCGAGACCTGTTCGTTGCGGGATCGACCCGTGTGAAGCCGCTTGCCGGCATCGCCGATCCGCGCGACCAGCTCACGCTCGACGAAAGAGTGCACGTCTTCGTCTGGCGCGGTGGCGATCAGATCGGGCCGCCGTGAGACTTCCGCCGCAATCGCATCCAGGCCCGAGACGATGGCCTCGACGTCTTTCGCGCTGAGGACGCCGGCGCGGCCGAGCGCCTGCGCCCAGGCCTGGCTGCCTTCGACGTCTTCCCGGAAGAGCCGCTTGTCAACGGCCAGCGACTTTCCGAATTCGAAGACGTCCTTGTCCGGCTCGCCGGCGAACCGGCCAGACCATAGGGACATTGAGTAATTGGGTAATTGAGTAATTGGGTAATCGGTAATTGGGCAATTGAGCAATTGAGCAATTGGGTTCAATTACCCAATTACCAATTACCCAATTGCAAATGTCATTTCTTCCCCGCGCCTGCGCCGGTCGGCTGTTTCTCGGCGGCCTTCTCGGCGGCTCTTGCTTTTCGCGCGGCGATCTCGAGCGGCAGGCCCCAGATCTTGACGAAGCCTTCGCCCGCGGTGTGATCGAACTTGTCGCCCTGGTCGTAGGTCGCCATGTCGTGGTCGTACAGCGCGTGTGGTGACTTGCGGCCGACGACACGGCAATCGCCTTTGAAGAACTTCAGGCGGATGATGCCGGTGACTTTCTCCTGCACCTTCTGTACGAGCGCGTCGATCGCTTCGCGCGTTGGCGTGTACCAGAGGCCGTTGTAGACGATGTCGGCGTACTTCACGCCGAGCTCCGCCGTCAGACGCTCCAAATCGCGCGGCGTGACGAACTTCTGCAGCTCGCGATGCGCCGCGTGCAGCGCGACGGCGGCCGGCGCTTCGTAGATCTCGCGCGACTTGATGCCGACGAGCCGGTTCTCGACCATGTCCACCCGGCCGACGCCGTGGTCGCCGGCGATGGTCTCGAGGCTCTGAATCAGCTCGACGAGCGACATCGCCACGCCGTTGATCTTGACGGGCACACCGCGCTCGAACTCGATCTCGACGTACGCCGGCGTGCCGGGCGCATCGGCCGGCGACTTCGTGAGCGTGTAGATCTCCTCGGGCGGTTCCTGCCAGGGATCCTCGAGGCACCCGCACTCGATCGATCGACCCCAGAGGTTCGAGTCGGTCGAATACGGACTGTCGACGGTCGCGGGCACCGGGATGCCGCGTTCGCGGGCGTACTCAATCTCCTCGGGCCGCGACAGGCCCCACACACGCGCCGGCGCGATGACCTTGATCGACGGCTCGAGCGCGCGCGCCGAGACGTCCATCCGCACCTGGTCGTTGCCCTTGCCGGTGCAGCCGTGGGCAATCGCGGTCGCGCCCTCGATCCGCGCGATCTCGACGAGGTGCTTCGAGATGAGCGGCCGGCCCAGCGCCGTCGCCAGCGGATAGCGGCCCTCATAGATCGCGCCCGCCTGAAGCGCCGGAAGGATGAAGTTCTTCGCGAACTCCTCGCGGAGATCGATCACGTGCGAGCGGATGGCGCCGATCGCGAGCGCACGCTCGCGCACGTCATCCAGTTCCTTCCCCTGTCCGAGGTCCATCGTCACCGCGACGATCTCGGCCCCGTACTTGTCCGCGAGCCACGGAATGGCGACCGAGGTGTCCAGGCCGCCGGAATAGGCGAGAACGATGCGTTCCATCGAATCAGTGTCCTTTCAACATCGAGTTGAACTTCTCTTCGAGCGCCTCGGCCGCGGCCGCGCCGCGGCAAATCACCAGGATCGTGTCGTCGCCGCCGATCGTGCCGGCCACCTCGGGCAACTGCGCGCGGTCGATCCACTCGGCCAGCCCCTGCGCCTGGCCGCGGTCGGTCCGCACGACGATGAGCGGATCGACGCGCTCGATGGCACGGAGGAGCGTCGTCATCGCGCGCCGGAGCTGTTCGCTGACCGCGGGGCCGTTCCGTTCCGATCCGGGCCTGACATAGGCGCCGTCGCCGGCGCGCTTGACCAGCCCTAACGCCCTCAGATCACGGGAGATAGTCGCCTGGGTGGCTTCGATCCCCCGCGTTTCGAGCATTTTTCGCAGCGCTTCTTGCGACGCGACCGGCTCGTGGTCGATGACGTCCAGGATCTGTGACTGCCTCCATGATTTCATATTTATTCAATCTGGCTGGCCATTATACACAGGGCGAATAGTGTAAATACAGTGACAAATGCAGGTAAATCTTCGTGCAGGTTATTGACGTCGCGCTCAAGCCATTGTATAGGTATGTACTTCAGGTGAATACTTATTCGTCGCCGATTCGCGTAGGAGTGGCTGGCGCCACCGGGTTTGCCGGACAGGAACTGGTAGGGCTCCTGGCGCGCCATCCGAACGTCCAGCTCGAGGCCGCGATGTCTTCGAGCGCCGACTCGGCTGCCCGCCCGTTGCCGCGTCTTGCGCGCATCTGGAACGGCGCCGTCGAACCGCTCGATCGCGACCGGCTGGCGCGGACCGCGGACCTCGTGTTTCTGGCGGTGCCCGAAAACGCCGCCGCCGATCTGGCGCCCCCGTTGCTCGCGGCGGGCGTTCGGGTGATCGATCTCTCAGGTGCGTTTCGCATTCGCGACGATGCGACACGGTCGCGGTGGTATCCGGCGACGAAGTCGCTGCCGGAAGGCGCCGCGTACGGGCTGACCGAACACTACAAATCCGACGTGCGCGATGCCTCGCTCGTCGCCAATCCGGGCTGCTACCCGACCGCCGCCCTCCTGGCGCTCCTGCCTTTGGGGAAGGCCGGCCTGCTCGACACCAGCGCAGGCGTCGTGATCGACGCCAAGTCGGGTATTTCCGGTGCAGGCCGCGCGCCGAGCGATCGGACGCACTTCTCAGAAAACCACGGCTCCGTCGCCGCGTACGGCGTGTTCGGCCACCGGCACGTCGCGGAGATGGAACAGGAACTGGCCGCGTCGGTCACGTTCGTCCCACATCTGGTGCCGCTCGACCGCGGCATCCTGGAGACGATCTACGCGAAGGTGCGGCCCGGCGTCACGAACGAGCAGATCGCCGATGTGTTCACGCAGGCGTACCGCGACGAGCCGTTCATCCGGCTGACCGGAGACGCGCTGCCGGAGATCAAACATGTCGCGTGGACGAACTTCTGCGACCTCGGCTGGCGGCTCGATTCCGGCTCCGGCCGACTCGTGATCGTCGCGTGCCTCGACAACCTCGTGAAGGGGGCGGCGGGCCAGGCGTTGCAGAACTTCAACGTCGCCTGCGGTTTCGACGAACGGACGGGGCTGCTGTGAAGACACCGCTGGTACTGAAGTGCGGCGGCGAGCTCCTCGAGACCGCCGGGCAGCGCGGGCGGATGGCGGCGCGGATCGCCGCGCTCGCGGCCGAACGGCCGCTGGTCGTCGTACACGGCGGAGGCCGCGCGATCGACGCGGAGCTCGCGCGGCACGATATCGCGCCCCGGAAAATCGACGGTCTGCGTATCACCGACGAAGCGACGCGCGACGTCGTCGTCTCGGTACTGGCTGGATCGGCGAACACGGCGCTCGTCGCCGCGCTCGTCGGCCTGGGTGTTCCGGCGGTCGGGTTGACGGGCGTTGACGCCGGCTTTGCGCCGGCCACTCGCGCGAGCGGATATCGCGCGTCGACAGGGGTAGACGTGGACCTCGGATTCGTTGGCGATCCCGTGGACGCCGATCCGGCGCTCATCGAGCTGCTGATCGAACGCGGGTACGTTCCCGTAATCGCAAGCCTGGGCGTCGAGGGCGGCACGGTGCTGAACGTGAACGCCGACGTCATGGCGGGACGGATCGCGGCGGCGCTGACCAACGCGGATCTCGTCATCGCGGGTGCGACGGCGGGCGTGCTGGACGGCGACGGACAGGTCATCGCGTCCCTCGACGCGGACGGCATCGACCGGATGATCGCGAGCGGCACGGCCACGGCCGGAATGATCGCGAAGCTCGAAGCATGCCGCACCGCGCTGCTCCAGGGCGTGCGCTTGGTCCGGATCGTCGATGGCGCCGACCTCGTCGCCGGACAGTCGATTGGCGCGGCGCGCGGGACGACAGTCGGTTTGACAGAAGTCACCGCCGGCATTGAGCGCCTGCGGCCCGCGCGGAGCCTTCAGCCCAGCGCTGGGGGTGGGGCCCCAGCGCATCGAAGAAGAGGATAGCGAGTCCGGCCGTCGCCAAGGCTATGGCCAGGCTCGCGAGCATTGAAGAAAGAAGACACTGACGATGACAACGACCCATATGCCGGACGTCAAGGCACTCGAACAGCAGCACGTCCTGCAGGTCTACCGCCGGCAGCCGGTGGTCTTCGAACGCGGCAGCGGGATGCGATTGTTCGACGACAAGGGCCGGGCGTACCTGGATTTCCTGTCCGGGATTGGCGTCGCCTCGCTTGGCCACGCGCATGCGGGACTGGCGAAGGCGATCGCGGCGCAGGCTGAAACGCTTCTGCACACTTCGAACCTGTACTTCCACCCGCTGCAGGGCGAGCTCGCGGGGCGTCTGTCGGTGATGACGGGTCTCGAGTTCGCGTTTTTCTGCAACAGCGGCGCCGAGGCCGTCGAGGCGTGCCTGAAGTTCGCGCGCAAGTACTGGCACGCCAAGGGCGAGACGGCGCGGACGAAGTTCGTCGCATTCACGCACGCGTTCCACGGCCGGACGATGGGCTCGCTGTCGGTGACGTGGGACAGCCACTACCGGACGCCGTTCGAGCCGCTTGTGCCGGGCGTGACGTTCGTCGACGTGAACGGGCCTACGGCGTCTGGCGCGATCGACGTGATCAATGCGTCGATCACGAAAGAGACGGCGGCGGTCATCGTCGAACCGATCCAGGGCGAAGGCGGCGTGCGGCCGATTGCCTCCGATGTCGCGGCCGCGATCGCCGCGGCGTGCAGGCGTACGGGGACGCTGCTCATCGCCGACGAGGTACAGACGGGCTCGGGACGGACCGGCACGTTCATTCACAGCCGGACGATCGGCCTCGAGCCGGACTTGATCGCGCTCGGCAAGGCGCTCGGCGCCGGTGTGCCGATCGGCGCGGCGATGCTCAGCCGGGACGTCGCGTCCGCGGCGACACCCGGCGATCACGGCACGACCTACGGCGGGAATCTCCTGGCGTGCCGCGCGGGGCTCGTATTCCTCGACGCGCTCGATAGCGGCCTGCAGGAGTCGATCGCTCGAGTGTCCGGGCATTTGTTCGCGGGACTCCGCGGGTTGGCCGCCCGGCACGCCGGCACGATCCTGGACGTCCGAGGCGCCGGACTACTGGCGGGCATCGAGCTCAACCGCGACGCGACCGATGTGGTCGCCGCCGCGCTCGAGCGAGGTCTTTTGATCAATCGCACCGCAACGACCGTGGTGCGGCTGCTGCCGCCGTACATCGTCACGGATCGTGACGTCGACGAGGCAATCGGCATCCTGGATGCCGTGTTGTCGTCGGGCTCTTGATCTGTGGCCTTGGGCCTGACAGAACTTGAAACGTTTAGAGGAGTAAAGCCGTTGACCGACCTCGAGATCCGACCCGCGACCGCGGCTGATGCCGAGGCGCTCCATGCCCTGATCAGCGGGCATCAGCGTGAAGGTCATCTGTTGCCGCGCGATCTCGACGAGATCCGCCGCCACGCCGGGCGGTTCATCGTCTCCGACGTGGCCGGCGAGATCACCGCGTGCGCCGAGCTGGCGCCGCTGTCCGCCGAGATCGCCGAGGTCCGGTCACTCGTCGTCGCCCGCCATTTCCGACGGGTCGGTCTCGCCGCGCGCATGGTCGGCGAGCTCCGGCGGCGCGCGAAGACGGCGGGCTACGAGACGCTGTGCGCGTTCACCCACGACGCACGGTTCTTCGTGCGCCAGAACTTCTCCATCGTGCCGCACCTCATGGTGCCCGAGAAGATCACGACGGACTGCCTCTCGTGCCACCTCTTCCGCCAGTGCGGCAAGTACGGGATGGTGCTGCCGCTCCACGAGATCCCGCGCTACGGCGTTTCGGAACCGACCGTCTACCGGACGGCGGTGGCCTGATGGAGTTTGCTGCGTTGGCTCGCGTACAGATGATCGACGGAGACGTCACCACTCCGCTCGGATTCCGCGCGGCCGGCGTCGCCTGCGGCATCAAGCGCGCGCCCGCTCCACCGGCGGCGGCGCCGCTCGATCTCGCGCTCGTCGTCGCCGACGCGCCGTCGCCGGCGGCCGGGGTGTTCACGACCAACAGAGCCGTCGCCGCGCCGATACTGGTCTCGCGGGATCACCTTGCCCGATCGAAGGGCCAGGCGCGCGCCGTGGTGGTCAACAGCGGCTGCGCGAATGCCTGTACCGGTCACGCTGGACTCGAGGTCGCGCGGCAGATGGCGGCATCTGCTGCCGACGCGGTCGGCTGCGCGCCTGAACACGTACTGGTCGCCTCGACAGGTGTCATCGGCGTGCAGCTCGACGCCGCGAAAGTGAAACGGGGTGTGACGGCGGCCGCGCGTGCACTCGACCGGGACGGCGCCACCGCCGTGCGGGCCATCATGACAACCGATCCGTTTCCGAAGTCATGCGCCGTGCGCGTCGCAAGCAACGGCGGGGAGTTCAGCGTCGGCGGCATGGCCAAAGGCTCCGGCATGATCGAACCCCGGATGGCCACGATGCTGGCGTTCCTCACGACCGACGCGCGCGTCGACCCCGACGTGCTCGCCGGCGCCCTGCGGCGGGTCTCGGATGAGACGTTCAACGCCATCACGGTCGACGGCGAGTGCTCGACGAACGACTGCGCGTTCCTGCTCGCGTCGGGTCTCTCGGGCGTGCACATCACGCGCGACGACGACCCGGCGCTGCTCGACGGGCTCCGCGTCGTCGCCGGTCATCTCGCGCGTGAGATCGTCCGCGGCGGCGAGGGCGCAACCAAGCTCGTCACCGTGCGAGTGACCGGTGCTCACTCGGTGCCCGATGCGTGGCTGGCCGCGCGGACGATCGCAAATTCGCCGCTCGTGAAAACGGCGATTCACGGTGGCGATCCGAACTGGGGCCGGCTCGTCGCCGCCGCGGGCCGATCCGGCGCGGCGTTCGTGCTGGACCGGGCGTCGGTCGCCATCGGCGACGTGCCGCTGTTCGTCGCCGGCACGCCGCACGACGAGCGCGCGGACCAGGCCGCCAGGGAGCTGAACGCCCCGGCGGTCACGGTGACCGTCGACCTCGGCACCGGCGGGGCGCACGACGCGACGATGTGGACGTGCGACTTCAGCGCCGATTACGTGCGTATCAACGCGGAGTACCGGTCATGAGCAAAACGACGGAGGTGGTCTCGATCAACGTCGCGGGGCGGAAGCGCCGGCCCGCGCCGCTGCGGACGAAAGACTTCCTGTCCGTGCTCGATCTCCGTCCGGACGAGTTCGATCGCGTCCTCGACCTGGCGGCGACGCTCAAGCGGGGCCGAGCCGACGGCGAGACCGGGCGTCAGACGCTCGCCGGCAAATTCATCGCGCTGCTGTTCGAGAAACCGTCGCTCCGGACGCGATCGACGTTCGTGATTGCCGTGCGCGAGCTCGGCGGCGAGATCATCGAGCCGCCGGCCGACGTCGCCTTCGGCGGCCGCGAGTCGGTCGAGGACGTCGCCCGGAATCTCGAACGTTGGGTCGCCGGCGCCGTCGTCCGGACGTTCGCGCAGGAACGCCTCGAGGTCTTTGCCAAGGCGGCGGCACGTATGCGCGTCGTCAACGCGCTCACCGATGAACAGCATCCCTGCCAGGCGCTGGCGGACATCATGACGCTCGCCGAACGCCTCGGCCCACTGCCCGGGCGGACGCTCGCCTTCGTCGGCGACGGCAACAATGTCGCCGCATCGCTGGCGCATGCCTGCTCGATGGCGGGTATGCACTTGAAGGTGGCGTCGCCCACGGGCTTTGAGCTGCCGGCGGCGGCCGTGGACGCGGCCGCGGCGGTGGCGCGACATGGCGCCACCGTGACGGTCCTGAACGATCCCGTGGAGGCCGTACGGAACGCCGACGCGATCTACACCGACGTGTGGGCGTCCATGGGAAAGGAAGCGGAAGCCGAAGCTCGCGAGCAGGCGTTCCAGAGTTATCAGGTGAACGAAGAGCTCATGGCGAAGGCGCGTCCCGACGCGCTGTTCATGCACTGCCTGCCCGCGCACCGCGGTCAGGAAGTCACCGACGAGGTCATCGACTCGGCGCAGTCAGTCGTCTTCGATCAGTCGGAGAACCGGCTGCACGCGCAGAAGGCGCTGCTCGCGCTTTTGATGGGGGATTAGCAGCCTGAGAAAGCAAAAAGCCTGAAAACCGAAGAGCAACTCGCTCCCGGCTTTCAGGCTTTTCGCCTTCTAGCCTGTTGGCCTTTGAGCCTTGTTTCCCTACTTCGCCGATTCCATCGACGCGACGTCGATCGTGAGCTTGCCTTCCTTGTCCTTCGAGACGGTGCCTTTCGCCGTGACGTTCTTGGCCACGAACGGGATCACCTTCTCGTTCTTGTTCTCAGCGTACGCACCGATGATGGTGTAAACGCCATCCTTGTTCTTGATGCCCGCCGCCTGACCCTTCCGGACGCACTGGTTCGCGCACTCTTCGTGCCCGATCCCCTGTCCGCACTTGACGTCGATCACCTCGCCGGTAATCGTCGCCTCCTTGCCTGCCGGCGCCTGCTGCTGGGCGATTCCGGTCACGCCGAGCGCGAATACCGCCGCTGCCACGACCGTCCAGACTTTCCTGTTCATTCGGACCTCCCTCACTGGGTCTCTGATTCTATGGCGATTGGGTATCGGCGGGAAAGAGGGACCTTCAGGCCCGCCTCGGTCCGGTGTTACAGTCTCGCCGTTGACCTCAGGAGGCCCCGTGGTTTCGCGACATCTGCGTACGCTGTTCGTGGCGTTGACCGCCCTCGTCACTGCCTTCGTGCCCGTCGATTCACTGCTGTCTCCGAAGGTCGGTGGACAGGCCGCCCAGCCCGGCGTGTCGGCCATCCGCAACGCGACCCTCGTGACGGTCACGCGCGGCACAATCAACAACGGTACCGTCCTCATCAAGGACGGTAAGATCGCCGCGGTCGGGACGAACGTATCGATTCCCTCCGGGGCCGATGTCTACGACGGCACCGGCAAGTTCGTCTCGCCCGGCATCATCGACGCGCACTCCCACATCGCCAACGACGCGATCAACGAGGGTACGACGTCGGTGAGCTCGATGACCGGCATGGGCGACGTGCTCGATCCGACCGACATCAGCATCTACCGCGACCTGGCCGGCGGGTTGACGATCGCCAACATCCTGCACGGCAGCGCGAACCCGATCGGCGGCAAGACGGTCGTCATCAAGCTCCGTTGGGGCAAGACGAAGGCCGAGGAGCTCCTGATGGAAGGCGCGCTGCCGGGCATCAAGTTCGCGCTCGGCGAAAACGTCAAGCGTCCGGGCCCGCAGACTGGAACCGGTCCGCGGCGGTATCCGGCGACACGCCAGGGCGTCGAGTACGTCATGCGGGACGCCTTCACCCGCGCGAAGGTGTACCAGAAGGCCTGGCAGGACTACAACGCGCAAAGGGCGAAGAACGCCGAAGCGCTGCCGCCGAAGCGCGACCTGCAGCTCGACGCGCTCGTCGAAATCCTCGAAGGCAAGCGCCTCGTCCACTGCCACTCGTACCGCGCGGACGAAATCCTGATGATGATTCGCGTCGCCGATGAGATGGGGTTCAAGGTCGCGACGTTCCAGCACGTGCTGGAGGGTTATAAGGTCGCCAAGGAGATGGCCGCGCACGGCGCCGGCGCGTCGACCTTCTCCGACTGGTGGGGCTACAAGATCGAAGCCGAAGACGCGATCCCCGGCAACGCCGGCCTGATGACGCACAAGAAGGTCAACGTCTCGATCAACTCCGACAGCGCGGAACACGCGCGACGGCTGAACACCGAAGCCGCGAAGTCGGTGCGTTGGGGCGACATCACCGACGATCAGGCGCTCGCGATGGTGACGATGAACCCGGCGATGCAGCTGCGCATCGACAAACGGGTTGGCTCAATCGAGGTCGGCAAGGACGCGGACCTCGCCGTGTGGAACCATCATCCGCTCAGCACGCTGGCGATCGTCGAGCGGACGTACATCGATGGCATCGTCTATTACGACCGGGTCAAGGATCTCCAGCGCGCGGCGAACGTCGAGTCCGAAAAGTCGCTGCTCCTCGGGCGCCAGGGCGGCACGCCAGCGGCGGCTCCTGAAACGTCGGAGGCGCCGGCGGCGACCGGGACGCCGCGCCCGAGCGTCACTCCGGAACAGCTTCCCGTGCCGCTGAACGAAAACGGGCCGGTCTGGGCGATCACGAACGCCCGCATCTTCCCCGTCAGCGGTCCGGTCATCGAAAAGGGCACCCTCGTCGTCAAGGGCAACCGGATTCAGGCCGTCGGCGCCAATGTTTCGGCGCCGTCGGGCGCGAAGGTGGTCGACGGCAACGGCCTCAGCATCTACCCCGGTTTCATCGATGGCGGCACCGACCTCGGCCTCAACGAGCCGGGCGTGCGCAACTACGACGACGTGAACGAGATGCTCCCGTTCAACCAGATGCTGCGGACGCGCGTGGCGTACCAATCGGACAGCGACGCGATTCCCGTCGCGCGTGTCGAGGGCATCACGAGTGCCGCGATCATGCCCGGCGGCGGCACGCTGGCCGGAGAGATTCCCGTGATGAATCTCGACGGCTGGACGTGGGAAGAGAACACGCTGCGCCCCTCGGCGGGAGTTGCGATGACGTTTCCCGGTGGAGGAGGCGGCGGACGCGGCGGTGGTGGTGGCGGCGGCGCCGGCGGCGGTGGCGCGGGCGACCAGGCCCGCCAGCTCGACGAGATCAACCGCATGTTCGATCAGGCGCGCGCGTACATGAAGAACGCGAACCGGACCGCCAGCGTCAACTGGACGCTCGAACCGTTCGTGCCGATTCTCGAGCGGCGCCAGGCGATGTACGTCAACGCCGGCACCGACCAGGCGATCCGTGACGCGGTCGCGTGGGCCGAAAAGCAGAACATCAACGTCGTGCTGCGCATCAGCCCGAACTCGCAGGGCATGGCGCCGTTCCTCAAAGCGCACAACGTGCCGGTCATTCTCGGCAACGTCCTGTCGATGCCGTCGAATGAGGACCGCTTCCACGCCTACACGTACCAGACGGCCGGCGTTCTCGCGAAGGCGGGCGTTCCGTTCGCCTTTTCGAGCGGCGGCTACAGTAACGTCCGACTGATTCCCTTCCAGGCCGCGATGTCGGTCGCCTGGGGCCTCGACCGCGACGCGGCGATCCGGGCGCTGACGCTCGACGCGGCCAGGATTTTCGGCGTCGACAGCCAGATCGGCACGCTCGAAGCCGGCAAGCTCGCGAACTTCTTCGCCGTGCGCGGCGATCCGCTGGAAATCAGGTCGCAGATCAAGCACGTCGTGATCGCGGGACATGACATCCCGCTCGAAAGCAAACATACGGACCTGTTCAAGCGGTATATGTCTCGATAGTGAAAAACGCTCGAGAGGCTCAAAGGCACTAAAGAAAAGACCGCGAAGCCCGCGACGTAGGAGCGGGGGTGGGGCCCCGCGAGCAACTAAAGAAAAGAAGACAGCCCTTCTCAAGCAGCTCGGAGCACCTAGATGACCAGACCTTCACTCGTTGTAGTGCGCCTTGCCGCTGCCGCGGCGCTTGCGATCGGATTCGGCTCCTTCGATCTCGCCGCGACGCCCGCTGCCGGGCGGGATCGCGCGGCGGCGTTGTACGCGATTCGCGGCGCGAAGATCGTCCCCGTCGCGGGCGCGGTCGTCGACAAGGGCACGGTCGTCATGCGCGACGGCGTCATCATCGACGTCGGCGCGAACGCCGCCGTGCCGGCCGACGCCGTCGTCGTCGATGGCGCCGGGCTGACCGTCTATCCGGGGCTGATCGACATGGCCAACACGGCCGCGGTCGAGTCGTCCGACCCGGGCGCAGCCGCTGGAGGCGGCGGACGCGGCGCCCCGCCGGCGGGCGGCGGCGGGGGGCGTGGCGCCGCTCCGGCGGCGCCGCAGCAGACGCTCGAGGATCTGGAGCGCATCAAACGCGCGAACATCCTCCGGCCGGATTTCGAAGCGGCGCGCAACGTGCGCGTCGACGGCGCCGAAATGCAGCGGCTGGCCTCGGCGGGCATCACCAGCGTCCTGGCGGTGCCGCCGTCGGGGGTGTTCCGCGGCCAGAGCGCACTCATCAACGTCCTCGCGCCCGCAGACGATCCGCAAATCAGCACCATCGGCGACTACCGCCGCGGACTCGTCGTCCTCAAATCGCCTGTCGCCCTGCACGTGGCCTTCGGCGGCGGCCAGGGCGGCGGGTATCCGGGCTCGCTTCTCGGGTACATCTCGTTCATTCGACAGTCGTTCTACGACGCGCAGTGGCAGCGCGACGCCCGGGCGCACGCGGATCGGCACAAGGACGCGCCGCGACCGGTGTTCGAGCCGGTGCTCGATGCGATGCTGCCCGCGCTCGAGCGCAAGATCCCGGTTGCGTTCGAAGCGGGCGAGGAGCGCGAGATTCGGCGTGCGCTCGCGATCGCGAAGGAGTTCAACCTCGACCCGATCGTCACCGGCGCGTCGGAGGCCGCTGCGGCGGCTGACGATCTCAAAGCGGCCAACGCGCGCGTCATCTACACGCTGAATTTCAGCGGCGGTGGTGGTGCCGGCGGCGGCCGTGGCGGGGGCGGCGGCGGAGGCGGAGGACGTGGCGGGGGCGGCGGCGAGGAAACGCTCCGGACCATCCGCGCGCGCGTCAACGCGCCTCGGGCGCCGGCCGCCCTCGAAAAGGCCGGCGTGCCGTATGCATTCACGTCAGGCGGTCTTCAGAACCTCAGCGACTTCATCCGCAACGCCGCGCGCGTCGTGAAAGAAGGCAACGTGCCCGCCGACGCGACGCTGCGCGCGCTGACGGTCAACGCGGCGCGGCTCGCGGGCGCGGCCGATCGGCTCGGCACGATCGAGAAAGGCAAGATCGCGAACCTGCTCGTGACCGAGGGCGACCTCTTCGAGAATGGCCGGATCCGCCACGTGTTCGTTGACGGCCGGCCGGTGGATGTCGATGTGCCCGCGGCCGCCCAGACGGGGAGAGGCCGGGGAGGACAGTAACATTGGGTAATTGGGTAATTGGGTAATTGATAATTGAAAACAATTACCCAATTGCCAATTACCCGATTACCCAATGTTCTTCCACGTCCACTCGAGCGCGTCCGGCAGACGCCGGCCCCAGCTGGCCTCTGAGTGATCGCCGATTGCATCCTCGACGTACCGAACTTCCGAACGGCGCTGACGTCGCAGCAGCTTGTGCAGCTCGCGCGCGTCGCGCGTGACGACCGCGCCTTCCCGGCGGCCCGCGTCCAGCCAGATTCTCGGAAGCGGCTCGATCTCGTGCTTGCGCAGGTGTCTCAGCACGACACGACGATCCCACCAGAGTGACGGCGACATCACGATCAGCCGGCCGAAGAAGCCGGGGAACAGAATCGCCATCCACAGCGTGACGAGTCCGCCCATGGACGAGCCGCCGAGACCGATGCCGTCAGGATCGGTCCGCACGTGGTAGTCGGTGGAAAGGCGCGGCAGGATGTCGGCGACGACGAGCCGCGCGTACTCGCTGGCGCCTCCGCCGCCGAGCTTGCCGGCTGGCGTCGGCGCGAATTCTCCGATCCGTCCGTCGCCGGCGTGGTCGATGCCCGCGACGACGACCGGCGGAATCCGGCCGGTGGCGATGAGCGGTGGAACGGCGAGATCAACCCGCCACGATCCCCCACCCGGAGCCGTGCTGCCCTGCTCGAAGAGGTTCTGGCCGTCGTGCAGGAGGACCAACGGGTACGCGTCCCGTCGCGATTCGGTGTAGCCGGACGGCACCAGCACGCGGACGTTCCGATCGCCGTACTGATGTTCCGCCAAGGATTCGGCCACGATGAATGAGACAGTAATATTCACCAGAATGCACCGTTCGTATCACCGCTGGCATTCGCACCAGCTGGACCGCGAGATGGAGCTCCTGGTCTTCGGCCACTCCGGGACGCCGTACATCGTCTTTCCGACGTCCATGGGCGCGTTTTTCGAGTACGAAGACGCCGGGATGATCGACGCGCTCGCCGAGAAGCTCGAGCGCGGCGCGCTGCAGCTCTTCTGCGTCGCGACCGTCGACGCGGAGAGCTTCTACGGCAAACACCTCCCTCCGCGCGGCCGCATCGACAGGTACCTGCAGTACGAGCGGTACCTCCTGGAGGACGTCGTGCCGTTCGTCCAGCGCGCCAGCGGGCAGACGGTCTCGGGGCTTACCGGGTGCAGCTTCGGCGCGTACCATGCGCTCACGCTGGCGCTGCGCCATCCGGACACGTTCACGGCGTGCGTCACGATGGGCGGGGCGTTTGGCCTCGACAGTTTCTTCGACGGCTATTACGACCAGGACGCATACTTTCTCTCGCCTCCGCACTTTCTGCCGAATCTTGCCGACCCGTGGTTTCTGGATCGCCTGCGCCGGAACAAGTGGGTGCTTGTGACAGGCGAACACGACATCTGCCGCCGCGAGACCGAGTACACCGCGGGATTGCTTGCGGCCAAGGGCATTCCGCACAGTCTGCACGTCTGGGAGCACGGGTCGTACCACGACTGGACGGAGTGGCGGAAAATGGCCGCGGTGTATCTGCCGTAAGACTCCAGTTGATGCGATAGAGTTCGAGTCATGGTCCGCATAGGCGTCATCTTCGGCATGGAGGACACGTTCCCGCCGGCGCTGGTGGACCGCATCAACCGCCAGCGGCCAGGCGAGGTGACCGCCGAGTTCGTGAGCGTCGGCGCCGTGCGCATCGACGAGCCCGCCCGGTACCAGGTCATCGTCGATCGGATCTCTCACGACATCCCGTTCTATCGCGCGTATCTCAAGAATGCCGTGCTCGCCGGCACGACGGTCATCAACAACCCGTTCTGGTGGAGCGCCGACGACAAGTTCTTCAACTACGCGCTCGCGGAGCGTCTCGACGTCGCGATACCGCCCACGGTCCTCTTGCCGCACAAACATCATCCGCCCGGCACGACCGAACGGTCGATGCGCAACCTGCAGTACCCGATCGACTGGGAACGGGTGTTCGACTACGTCGGCTTCCCCGCGTTCCTCAAGCCGTTCGACGGCGGCGGCTGGAAGGACGTCTACAAGATCAACTCGCCGCAGGAGCTGTTCGCCGCGTACGACAACACCGGCGACAAGTGCATGACGCTGCAGCGCGCCGTGAACTTCCGGGAGTATTTTCGCTGCTACGTCGTCGGACAGGATCAGGTTCGCATCATGCCGTACGACCCGCGGGCGCCGTTCCACGATCGCTACATCCGGACGCCGCCCGAGTACGACGCGGCGCTGCTCGCCCGCGTCGAGCGCGATGCCGTCGTCCTGTGCCACGCGCTCGGCTACGACCTCAACACGGTGGAATTCGCCGTGGAAGGCGGTGTGCCCTACGCGATCGACTTCATGAATCCGGCGCCCGACGCGGACGTCCACTCGGTCGGCGAGGCCAACTTCGACTGGATCGTGGAGGCGATGGCCGCGCTCGCCATCCGCAAAGCGCTGGAGCCGCCGGGCCGGACCGCGCACTATCGCTGGGACACGCTTCTCAACCCGCCGGATCCCGCGCCTCGAGCGTAACGTGCCGACGCCGATGTTGCCCACGTTCACGCTCGGCATCGAGGAGGAGTACCAGACGGTCGACCCGGTCTCGTTCGATCTCCGATCGCACATCCAGCTGGAGATCGTCGAGAAGGGAAAACGGCAGATGAACGAGCGCGTGAAGGCCGAGATGCACCAGTCGGTCATCGAGGTCGGCACGGGCGTCTGCCGATCGGTCACCGAAGCGGCCGACGATCTCAAGGAGCTCCGGCGCCGGATGATCGCGCTCACCGAGGAGAACGGCCTGCGCCTGGTCGCCGGCGCCACCCACCCGTTCGCCGACTGGCGCGACCAGGACATCTACCCGGACGACCGGTACAGGCAGGTCGTCGAGGACATGCAGATCGTCGCGCGCGCCAACCTGATCTTCGGCCTCCACGTGCACATCGGCATCGAGAACCGCGAGACGATGATCCACCTGATGAATCAGCTGCGGTATTTCCTGCCGCATCTGCTCGCGCTTTCGACGAACTCGCCGTTCTGGATCGGCATGAACACCGGGTTCAAGTCGTACCGCTGCAAGGTCTTCGACCGGTTCCCGCGGACGAACATCCCGGACGCCTTCTCGTCATGGGCCGACTTCGAGAATTTCGTCAATCTGCTGGTGCGCACCCGCTGCATCGACAACGCCAGGAAGATCTGGTGGGACGTGCGGCCGCATCCGTTCTTTGGCACGCTCGAGTTCCGCATCTGCGACATCCCGATGCGCGTGGACGAAACGCTGGCCATCGCCGCCCTCATCCAGGCGACCGTCGCCAAGCTCTACCGTCTGCACGCGCGCAACCAGAGCTGGCGACTGTACGGCCGCGCGCTGATCATGGAAAACAAGTGGCGCGCCCTGCGCTACGGGCTCGACGGCTCGCTCATCGATTTCGGGCGTGAGTGCGAGGTGCCGGCACGCGACCTGATCGCCGAGTACCTCGAGTTCGTCGACGACGTCCTCGACGAGCTCGGCAGCCGGCAGGCGGTCGAGTACATCCACTGGATTCTCGAACATGGGACGGGCGCGGACCGGCAACTGCGCGCCTACCACGAGTCGGGCGGAGACCTCAAAGCCGTCGTCCAGTGCATGATCGCCGAGACGAAGACGAATCTGTGACCGGCATCGACCCAGAGCTCCTGCCCGGCGCGCGCAACGCCATCCGCGTGTGCCTCGACATCCAGCCGCACGAACGGGTGACAGTGATCACCGATGACGCGTGCGCCCACATCGCGCGCGCGCTCGAGAACGAGATTCACGGCGTCGGCGCACCGTGCACGACGTTCGTGCTCGAGGAGGTCGCATCGAGACCGCTCGAGAAGCTGCCGGACGCCGTCGCCGCCGATCTCGAACGGAGCGCGGTCAGCATTTTCGCGGCGTGGGCCCAGGCCAACGAGCTCGGATCGCGCATGCAGATGACCGACATCGTCAACCGGCGGAAGATGCGGCACGCGCACATGGTGAACATCACCGACCAGATCATGCGCGACGGCATGCGGGCCGATTACCACGCCGTCGATCGCCTGAGCTCCCGCGTCTACGACATCGTCCGGCACGCCCGGACGATCCGCGCGACGACGCCCGCCGGGAGCGACATTCGCGCCGATCTCGATCCGGACCTGAAGTGGATCAAGACGAGCGGCCTGATTTCCCCTGAAAAGTGGGGCAACCTGCCGGGCGGCGAGGTCTTTACCGCCCCCGGAAACGTGAACGGCACGTTCGTCATCGACGGCGTCGTCGGCGACTGGCTCTGCGATCGGTACGGCACGCTCAAGGACGCGCCGCTCACGATTTCCGTGCGCGAGGGCCGGCTGGTGGACGCGCATTCCGACAACCAGGCGTTGCGCGACGATTTCTGGCGGTATACCCACACGGACGAGAACAGCGACCGCGTGGGCGAGTTCGCCATCGGGACCAACATCGAGCTCAAGTCGGTCATCGGGCACATCCTGCAGGATGAGAAGTTCCCCGGCGTGCACATCGCATTCGGCAACCCGTATGGCGCACACACCGGCGCACGCTGGTGGTCGGCAACCCACATCGACGTCGTCGGCACCGAATTCGACATCTGGGTGGACGACGAGAAGATCATGGAGAAAGGCCGATTTCTGATCGCTTGAATTGATTCCATGATTCCGGTCCACCGCCAGCGGTTCAATCGAGCGTTCTCGCAGGCCAGATACGCCACGTTCGTGGCCGAGCTCGAAAGGCGCTGTGGCGTGTCGATTGAATTCCGGCTGTCCGAAACGCCGTGTTTCGTGCCGGCGTCGCTCATGGCGCGGCTCGTCGCGGCCGCGCACGAGCTCATCGACCAACTCCTCGATCGACCTGATTACCTGGTGGCGGCCGACGCCGTCGTGCCGCAGGCGTTCCGGCTCGCCGCCGGGGAATCGAAACCGACGTTCATCCAGGTGGATTTCGGACTCCTCGAGACGCCGGCCGGCGTTGAAGGCCGGCTGGTGGAGCTCCAGGCGTTTCCGTCGCTTTATGGCTTCCAGGTCAGGCTCGCGGAACAGGCACAGGCCGTGTACGGCTTTCCGGAGCTGACACCCTATCTCGACGGGCTCGACACGGAGGCGTACGTCCGCGCGGTCGGCCGCGCGATCGTCGGCACGCACGACCCGGCGGAGGTGGTGCTCCTCGAGATCGACCCGGAACGTCAGAAGACCCGTCCCGATTTCAAGGTCACCGAGCAGCTGTGGGGCGTCCGGGCGATCGACGTCACGAGCGTCGAGCAGCGCGGCAGACGGCTGTTCGCGCGCGAAGACGGGCGTCTCACGCCGATCGCACGCATCTACAACCGGGTGATCCCCGACGAGCTCGTGCGCCGCGGTCTCACGCTGCCGTTCGACCCGGCGTCCGACGTCGAGGTCGAGTGGGTCGGCGGACCGGACTGGTTTTTCCGCCTGAGCAAGTTTTCGCTCCCGTGGCTGCGCCATCCATGGGTGCCGAAGACGTCGTATCTCGACGACATGCCGTCGCCGCCGTCAGATCGCGACAACTGGCTCCTGAAGCCGCTCTTCTCCTTCGCGGGCGGCGGCATCGTCTTCAGTCCGACCGACGCCGATCTCGCGGCGATTCCCGAAGCCAGCCGGCACGACTACATTCTCCAGGAGCGAGTCCGGTTTACGCCCCTCATCGACACGCCTCACGGCATGACACAGGTCGAGCTTCGGATCATGATGATTCGCGAAGGCGAGAAATACCGCGCGGTGCTGCCGCTCGCGCGGATGGGACGAGGAAAGATGATGGGGGTCGACCACAACAAAGGGTTGTCGTGGGTTGGCGCGGCAGCGGTCTTGATCGATCCGGGGGAGTGAAGATCAGAGCGAGTCTGAAAACGCGTCGGTACGGCGGGTCCGAGGAACGAGGTGACGGCAGGTCTTCTTCTTTTTAGGGCAGGCTGAAGCCTGCCCCTACGAAGGGGTCATGAAAAGAAGATGACAAGAATCAGGTTCCGCGGACCTGCCGTACCGTCGTACCGATTGGGTTTCAGACCGCCAGCTCTACTCTTCACTTCAGATAGAAGTGGACCGCCACGAGATAGTTCAACCCGTCGAGTGAGCTGCGGCTCGGCAGCTGTACGGGCAGCCGATAGTAAATGAGCTCTCCGCTGAGCGCGAGGTACTCGGCGTCCTTGAACGTGAGCTCCGCGCCGCCGAACGCGTGCATGCCCGTCCCGCTGGACTCGACCGTGAGGATGTTTGCGGTAGGGGAGACGATCGGTCGAGTCGCGCGCAGGTAGCTGGCGCCGCCTCCGACGAACGGGCGGATATCGACCTCACGCGTGTAGTTGGGCTTGCCCACCATGTAGATGACCGAGGGTGACACGTGGACGGTCGTGGGACGCTGGCCGCTCGGCGTCTCGTAGTAGCTGCGATACCAGCCGGCGGTCATGTTCAGGCCGATGTGATCGTTGAACCAGTAGCGGACGTCTCCGGCCGCGCCACGCGTGCTGGCCGTGATCGATCCGCCGATGCCGAACTGATGCGGACGCTCCCCCTGTTGCGGCGTCGTGCTGGTGGCGCGCTGATCCGTCGCACCGGCAGACCGTGCGACCACTGACGCGTTCAGGTCGACGGCGAGTATGGGGGTGACTGCCGGGCCGGGTGCGCTCGGCGCCGCGAGAGTCGCCGTAACGAGAAACCAAGTCCCAAAAGGCATACACGCTCCAATCAGCCTCCCGCCGGCGCAGGCGCAGAGCCACGGGCAAAGCTGGCACTGACATTGTAAGGACCTCTGAGGTCATTTTGCGACTCTCACCAAAATGACCTCAGAGGTCATCTCTGTGAACCGAAATCGGGGGCCCGGCGTCTAAATGCAGGCAACACGCCCCAGCGCCCCCCGACCAGGAGCCCGGATGACCGTCGAATCGCCCGCCGCCTGCGGCCGGCGTGATGAGGGGTTGAGTCACCTGTTGCGCGCCGGAGCCCTGCTGGTCGTGGGGCTTCTGGGCGTGATCGCGCCGGCGTTCGCGCAGACGGCGGCGCCGGCTCCCCCACCCGAAGCTCTCCGCGTTCTGCTTCACTGCCTGGACTGCGACACCGCATTTCTCAAGTCGAATATCGCCTTTGCGGAGTTCGTCACCGACGAGGCGACCGCCGAGGTCGACGTCACCGTGTCTCCGCCTGCCGGCACGGCTGGCGAATGGCGGCTCGCGTTCGCCGGGCGCGGCCGGTTTGCCGGGCGGGATCGATCGGTGCCGTTCTCCGTCGCTGGCGGTCTCGCGACGGAAGAAGCACGCCGCGAGCTGGCGCGCTGCCTCAAGCTCGGGCTTGCCGAATACGCCTTCGAGACGGGCGCGGGCCGGCAGCTCGACGTGACCTTCAAGAAGCTCGATACGGACAAGCCCGTGGCGGCGGCAAAGGACCCCTGGAACTACTGGGTGTTCCGGGTCGGCATGGACTCTTTCGGCAACGGCGAGCAGTCGAACGTCAGCCGATCGTTCTACTTCAACGGCAGCGCGAATCGCACCACGGAAAACTGGAAGATTCGCACCGGCGTCAGCCGGTCGCTGAACAAGAACACGTTCGATTTGGAGGACGGCGAGACCGTCAAGTCGAGTGTGTCTGACTGGAGCGTCGATTCACTCATCGTCAAGAGCGTCACCGGGCATTTCTCGATCGGAATGACGGCATCGGTGAGCGGGTCGTCGTTCTCGAACGAAGAACGGGTGATCCAGTTCGCCCCGGGTGTCGAGTACGACATCTTTCCGTACAGTGAATCGACGAAACGCAGTCTGACAATTCAGTACACGGCGGGCCCCGCCTACTACAACTACGAGACGATCACGATTTTCGACAAGCTCACTGAGACGATCGCCAAACATACGCTCAACACATCGCTCGGACTGAGCCAGCCCTGGGGACAGGCCAGCGGGTCGGCCGTCTTCACGCAGCAACTGTCGTCGCTGGATCGGACCCGGCTGACCGTCTCGGGCGGCATCAGCGTCCGGCTGTTGAAGGGCCTGACCGTGAACAGCTCAGGCAGGTACGAACGCATCCGGGACCAGTTCACGCTGGAGAAAGGCCTGGCGAGCGAAGAGGACGTGCTGCTTCGGCAGCGCCAGCTCGCGACCGGATACCGGTATTCCTTCAGCGTCGGGTTCTCCTACAGCTTCGGCGCGCTCGGTAATCAGACGGTCAATCCACGGTTCAGCTTATGAACGGCACAGGACAAGAAAGGGCACACGGGACATGAAACGCCTCGTGACCACCGCCAGTCTGTTCCTGACCTTGGCCGTCTGCCGTGTGCCCTCAGCGCTGGCTCAGCCGGCGCCGCAGGGTTCACCACCGGCGCCGTCCAACATGTTGCGCGTCTTCCTCGATTGCCACGAATGCGACACGGATTACCAGCGTCAGAACGTGACGTTCATCGACTACGTGCGCGATCGGATGGATGCCGATCTCCACGTGCTGGTCACGACGCAGGGGACCGGCAGCGGCGGGTCGGCGTGGACCGTGAAGTTCATCGGGTTGGGCCGCCTGCAGCGGCAGGACCGGACGTTCACATTCACCACGGAGCAGACAGCCACGAGCGACGACCGCCGCAAGGAGTTCTCGCGGATCTTCAAGATCGGCCTGGTCGGGTACGCGGTCGACACGGCAATCGCGCCGAGACTGGATCTCACCTTGACGAAGCCCGCCGAAACCACAGCCGCGGTCCGCGACCGCTGGAACTCGTGGGTCTTCCGCGTCAACCTCAACGGCAACTTCAACGGCGAACGCCGCAGCACGTCGGCCTCGTCGCGCATCTCGTTCTCGAGCAGCCGGACGACCGAGGACTGGAAGCTCAACGTCTCGGTTGGCGGCAACATCAGCAAGGAGACGTTCGAAGTCGAGGCAGACCGGACGGTCAGGAGCCAGCGCGACCACTGGTTCACGGAAGGCTTGATCGTGCGGAGCCACGGGCCGCGCACGTCCAGCGGCCTTCGGGCCGCCATCTCGCACGACAGCTTTTCGAACAATGACACCTCGGTGCGGATCGCGCCGGCGTTCGAGTTCGATTTTTTTCCGTACAAGGAGTCCAACCGGCGGAGCCTGGCCGTGCAGTACACGATCGGCGTGTCCCGCTACCGGTACAGCGAGGTGACGATTTTCGACAAAACCGAGGAGACGGTGCCCAACCACGCGGTCAATTTCTCGATGGGGCTCCGCCAGCCGTGGGGGTCGCTCAACGTCTCGTCGGAACTGTCACAGCACCTCGACGACGCGGACCGATGGCGATCGGCGATCTGGGGCAACACGGAAGTGCGGCTGTTCAAAGGGTTCTCGTTCAACGTGTTCGCGGAGTACACGAAGATCAAGGACCAGATCTCGCTGCGCAAAGGAGGGGCTTCGACCGAGGAGGTGCTACTCCGCCTCCGGCAGTTGGCTACCGACTACAGGTACTACTACGGCCTCGGCGTGAGCTACAGCTTCGGGTCGATCTACGACAACATCGTCAATCCGCGGTTCAGCGGCGGCGGGTTCTTCTTCTTTTTCTGACGCGCATGCCTGGCCTTCACCATCTTCACGGCCTTCATGCTTCCTTGTACACGTATGCCCCGGCCAGCGACGAGGACATCAGCGTGACGAGCGACAAGGCCGAGCTCTTCATGTACGTGTCCGTGGCGAACACGCCGATCGTCGTGAGCGCGCCCATCATGGCGGCGATGGCCACGTAGATCACGATGCCGGCGTAGATGGCGGTCTTGGGCCCCGGTCCCCAGCGCGCTCGAAAGCCGACATACGTGATGATCAACAGGAACCCCAGCACGAAATCGACGACGATCCACGGCACGGGATTGTTGGCGGCGGCCGGATCGAGATTCAGCCGCTGCTGCATTGTCTCGAAGTCCGGCCGGAGGATGATGCCCTGGAAGAGGTAGTCCAGCAGATTCGCGACCACGCCGGCGACGAGACCGCCGAGGACGACCTTGCCGGAGTTGATGGCCACGAAAGACTCCTTTTCAAGAAAACTTCAAACTTCGAACTTCAAACTTCAAACTGAAAGCCCGGGCTCATGAGACATCGATCGCCACGCCCCCGGTTTTCAGTTCGAAGTTCGAAGTTCGAAGTTCGAAGTTCAAAGTTTAGTTTCCCCCCGCCCTCCACCGGCGGGCGGCACGACCTTCTGTTTCTCCTGCCGTTCTTTCAGCCGTTGATCGATGTGGTCCTGCATCTTGAGGCGCGGTACGCCGTACTGCAGCCAGTCGGGCGCCGGAGCGCCTTTCAGGTAGTGGTCGAAGAACTCCTTCATGCGCACGGTGTAGTCCTGCTGGTTCGCCGGCCGCGCGAGACCGTGGTTCTCGCCGGGATATTCGAGCAGGATGACCGGCTTGCCCAGCCGGCGGAGGGTGTTGAAGTACTCGATCCCCTGCGTGAAATCGACCGCGCCATCGAGATCGTTGTGCAGGATGATGAGCGGCGTTTTCACGTTCTTCGCGTGCGCGACGGGCGAGTTCCGCGTGTACGCCACCCACTGATCCCAGGGGCCGGCCGTGAAGCGGCCCTGGCTGCTTTCGAAGATCGCGCCGTTCGTGCCGCCGGTGTTCTTGTAGATGATCGAATACATGCTGATCATGTTCGTCAGCGGCGCGCCGGCGATCGCCGCGGCGAAGATGTCGGTCTGCGTGATCGTGTGCGCCGTCTGGTAGCCGCCCCATGAATGTCCGTGCAGGCCGACGCGCTTCGGATCCACGACGCCCGTCGCGATAGCCGCTTTGACGGCAGGCACCAGCGCCCAGACCGCCGACATGCCCGGATCGTTCACGTAGTACTTGATGTCCGGCTGCAGCACCGCGTAGCCGTTGCTCGTGTACGCCTGCCGGCTGAATCCGTTCGCGGTCGGACGGCCGTACTGGTTGTGCCCCTGCGTCAGCCGTTCATAGATGTAGACCATCATCGGGTACTGCCGGCCCTTCACATAGTTGGCGGGCAAATACAGCGAGCCCTGCAGCCGTTCGCCTTTGTCGTTCTTGTATTCGATCAGCTGCGCACCGGAGGACCAGAGAAACGCCTCTGATTCCTTCGCGGTATCGATGATCTTCCGGCCGTTCGCGAGCGTGGCGTCCGTCACGAACAGCGACGTCGGCGTCGTCGGGGTTTCGCGGCTGTAGATCCAGACGTCGGCTTTCTCCGCCTTCGTGAGACGGCCGAACGAGGCGTCCTCCCAGAGCAGCATCTTGAGCCCCGGCTTCCCCGCCTCGAGCACGCCGTAGCCGGATCGCTTCGCCCACTCCGACATCACCGAGAAGTACTGCGGCTTCGTGAGATCGATGCCGCGCTCGTCGAGATAGATCTGCACGCGGGTCTGGTACCGGATTCCGTCCTTGCGGCCGTTGACGGTGAGGTTCACGGCCGAACCGGAGGCGCCGACCGGCACCTGCCAGATATCCCAGCGATCCGAAACGAGCACGGACAAGTTGTCCGCGGTCCAGCCGACGACGTTGGTCGGCGGATCGACAACGTTGTGATCGTCCTCGCGATTGACGAACGACGCCGGCACCGTGGACGTGATGTTGCGAACCGTGCCGGACTCGATGTCGAACACGTGGAAGTGCTGGTTCTCGTAATAGAGATACTTCGTCCCGTCGGGCGACGGGCTGTTGCCCCAGCGCAGCTCTTTCTTGATCGCCTTCTTCTGCCCGGTCTTCGTATCGATCGCGTAGACGTCCTGGAATCGCCGGCCGTCCAGGTTTCCCTGCCGCTCGTACGCGTCGTCGCTCGTCCCGATGGCCCACCGGCCGCGGCCGCTGAACGTGAGCGTCGGGACTTCTTCATCCGCCAGCCGCACCATCTTGTTGTCCTGCACGCGATAGAGCGCAAGGTAGTTGAAGTTGCGATCGGTGTTCTCCTGAACCTGCTGCATCGACTGGAGCCGCAAATCCTTGTAGTGCCAGATCATCAGGTTGGGCCGCTCGCTGTTGGTGTCCTCGTCGTCTGCGTTGGCGCCCGCGCCGCGCCCGCCCGCGCCTTCACCGGTTTCGCCTTCTGTCTGGCCACGGCCGCGTCCGCCGGCCTGCGGCGGCGCTTTGGTCAGCGGCGCCATCCCGAACGAGATCGCATCGCGCGTGTCGGTCCACTGCGGCGCGCGATTGCCGCTGATCGACATCCCCGCGGGAAAGGTCTTGTCTTCCGCCGGGTCGTACTCGACGCGCTTCGGCGCGCCCGCTCCAAATCCGCTGAAGCCGACGACGGCGAAGAGCCGTTCACGCCACTGCCGGTCGTCCTTGCCCTTCAGCGCCACGAGCGCGTCGCCCTCTCGCGTCCACGCCAGGCGTTCGTAGAACGCCTTGTCGGTCTCGAGCGAGGTCACGGAGCCCGCGTCCATGTCGCGGATCTGGATGCCGTTGCCGGCCTGATCGGCGGCGTCGATCAGCATCGCCAGCGACTTGCCGGACTTGTTGAACGCGAACTCCGAGACGTTGCCGATGTTGATCTCAACGCCGCTCTTGAGCTCTCGAAGGATGAGGTCGGTGCCGCGGGGACGCGTGTCGCGCGGTGCGTTGGCGTTCGGCGTGCCGCCACCTCGTCCCCCTCGACCGCCCCCGGCCGGCTGAGCGGCTCCAGCGGCGCCGCCGGCAGTGTCCGGACCGTACCGATGCAGCGCGATCCAACCAGCAGTCTCGCCGGCAAATTCGAACCGGCGGATCTTCGGGATGTTCACCTTGTCCCCCGAGGCGAGGTTCACGATCGTCACGCTGGTCTGCACCGGCCGCCTCGCCCGGCGCGCCGCTTCGGCATCGCGTCTGGTCAGGGCCGTGGTGATGGCGATCCAGGTCGAATCAGCCGAGAAAGTCGCCGCGCCGCCGGCGCCCTCACCGACCGGAAACTTCATTTCCTTGTCGCCCGACGTGCTGCGGACGACGACCTCGCTGTCGCCCTGGAGCGGGGAGAGCCGGTAGGCCACCCACTGCCCGTTGGCCGAGAGCGTGGTCACGCCGAGCGCCCGGAACGCCAGAATGTCCTCGAGATCGAAGGCCCGTTTGGCGGGTGTCTGCGCGCCAATCGGGACGAACGCCACCAGCGCGACAAGGAGCACCAGCACCGCCGACGGTCTCAGCCGCTTCATAGCAACCTCCAGGAGTGACGAAAGTATAAGACCTCGGGTGTCATTTTCTCTTGCAAGCCCCTGCGAAAACGACACCCGAGGTCCTTTAAAATCACCGGCATGCGCACGCTAATCCCCGCCCTGCTCGTGGTGTTGCTCGCGCCGGTCATTCAGGCGTCCCAGCCCATTCAGGTCGACCTGGGCGTCGCCTCGAGGACTGGCCTCGTGGTGTCTTCCTCGGATATCGCGTCCGACCTGGGTGCCGCCGTGCTCGCGCGGGGCGGCAACGCCGTGGACGCCGCGGTCGCGACGGCATTCGCCATGGCCGTCACGCATCCGACCGCCGGCAACATCGGCGGCGGCGGCTTCATGATCGTGCGGCTGCCGAACGGAGCCGCCACCACCTTTGATTACCGTGAGACGGCGCCCGGCAGAGCCACGCCGACGATGTATCTCGGCGCGGACGGCAACATCAACCGGTCGCTCACCGCCGCGGGCTATCTGGCGCCCGGCGTGCCGGGAACGGTTCGCGGCATGGCACTCGCGCACAAGAAATTCGGCAAGCTGCCGTGGCAGGACGTCGTCGGGCCAGCGGCCGAGCTCGCGGCGCAGGGATTCGTCATGGCGCCCTCGCTCGCCGCGGGTCTCAATCGCGAACTGCGCGAAGACGGACCGATGCGCAAGTTTCCGGCGTCGGTCGCCGCGTACGGCAAGCCGGGCGGCAGCACGTGGACCGCGGGCGATCGCATCGTCCTTCACGATCTCGCGAAGAGCCTGAAAGCCATCGCGACGGACGGACCCGACGTGTTCTACACCGGGTGGATCGCCGACCGCATCGCGGAGGACATGGCTGCCAACGGCGGGCTCATCTCGAAAGCGGATCTGGCCGCGTATCAAGCCAAGGAGCGGGCGCCCATCAAGGGCACGTTCCTCGGCTACGACATCATCTCGATGCCGCCGCCGAGCTCGGGCGGCGCGGCGCTGGTCGAGATGCTGAACATGCTCGAGGCGCTGCAGATTCAGAAGAGGACGCGCGGATCGGCCGACGCGGTGCATCTCGTCACCGAGGCCATGCGGCGCGCCTACCTCGATCGCGCCCGGTTCCTGGGCGATCCCGACTTCGTCGACGTGCCGGTCGCCAAGCTGATCGCGAAGCCACACGCGCGCGATCTCATCAAGACGATCGACCCGAAGAAGGCCTCGCGCAGCGCCGAGCTCGGCAAGGACATCGTGACGCCGCCCGTCATCTCCGAGTCCGACGAGACGACGCATTTTTCCGTGATCGACAAGGACGGGATGGCGGTCTCGAACACGTACACGCTCGAAGGCGGCTACGGCTCGCACGTCGTCATCAAGGGCACGGGGATTTTGCTCAACAACGAAATGGGCGACTTCAACAAGAAGCCGGGGACGACGAACCTCACGGGCGACATCGGCACGCCGGCCAACCTCATCGCGCCGAACAAGAGAATGTTGAGCTCGATGACGCCGACCATGGTCGCCCGCAGCGGCCGGCTGGTCCTGATCACGGGTTCCCCCGGGGGTCGGACGATCATCAACACGGTCGTGAACATCGTGCTGAACGTGACGGCGTGGGAGATGTCCGGCCGTGAAGCCGTCGACGCTCCCCGATCGCATCACCAGTGGCTCCCCGATTCCCTGACGATCGAAGAGAACGGCGTCGCGCCCGACGTGCTCGAGAAGCTGAAGTCGTTCGGGCACGAGGTCACCCTGCGCGGCCGGCAGGGATCCGCGCAATCGATCTGGATCCATCCGGTGACCGGCACCGCCTTCGGCGTCGCCGACAAGCGGGATTCGACTGCGAAGGCGAGCAAGGCGGGGAGTTAGGACCTCGGGTTTCTTTTTACGGGTGCGCGACCGACAGGACGCCTGAAACAAGTTTCGCATTGGGGGGACGGGTCTCGCTTGCGCGAGCAAGACCCGTCCCCCAACTCCCGAAACCTCATCTACATCGTGTTGCCGCGCGCCTGTAAAACGAAACCCGAGGTCATTTCTCCATGCGCGTCTTCATCACCGGCGCTACGGGCTTCGTCGGCCCTGCTGTGGCGAACGCCATCGCCGACGCCGGCCACGACGTGCGCGTTCTCGAACGACAACCGGGCGCGGCGAGGGACGCGGGCATCAGGTGCCAGGCGGCGGTCCTGGGGGACGTCACTGATGCGGATTCCATTCGCCGCGGGGTGCGGGATCTCGACGTCGTCGTTCATCTCGTCGCGATCCGGCAGGGAAAGCCCGAGCAGTTCGAACGTCTGATGGTCGGCGGCACGCGTCACCTTCTCGCGGCCGCGAAAGAAGCGGGCGTGCGGCGCTTCGTCCTCATGAGCGCCCTCGGGGTCAGCGAGCGAACGAAGGATCTCGTCCCCTACTACCACGCGAAATGGATGAACGAGAACGACACGAAGGGTTCGGGCCTCGAGTACGTGATCTTCCGGCCGAGCTTCATCTTCGGCCGCCGCGGCGGCATCCTCCCAACGTTCAAGATGCTTGCGAAGGCCGCTCCGGTCACCGCGATCATTGGTAGCGGCGAACAGAAGATCCAGCCGATCTGGGTCGACGACGTGGCGGCCTATTTCGCTCAGGCGATCGAAAAGCCTGGGGCTGCGAATCGAACATTTGAGCTGGGCGGCCCGGACATCGTGACCTGGAACGAGTTCTGGCGGCGGCTGCGCGGCGTGCTCGGAATCAGGCTTCGACCCATGGTGCACGTCCCCACCGCGTTGATGACGATTCCCGCGACGGTCACCGAACGGCTGCCCGGAAACATCCCGCTCACGCGCGACCTGCTGAAGATGCTCGAGGGTGGCGACAACGTCGTCTCGAACGACGACGCCGCGCGGACGTTCGATCTCCGGCCGCTCCCGCTCGACGAGCAGCTGCGCCGCGCTGTCCAATGATCGCGCGACGATCGGCAGCCAAACGGGCTAGGATCAGCCGGCCAGCTCCTGTCAGAAAACGATAACCCCCATGCGATGCGCTCGCGCGCTCGTCGCGGCCGCGCTCGTCTCAATCGTCGCCGCACAGGATCGTCCACCAGTTCAGCAACCCCCGGTATTTCGGGCGGGTGTGGACGTCGTCCAGTTGGAGGCGTTCATCGTCGACGGCAATGACCGCCATGTGGGTGGCCTCACGAAACCGGACGTTCAGGTGTTCGAAGATGGCCGGGCGCAGGAGATCGTCGACGTCCAGGAGATCGCGTTGGAAGACAATGCACCACCTCCGGTCTGGGCGTCTGTCGCCCGGCCGGATGTGCAGACGAACGACTTCGCGAATCGCCGTCTGCTGGCGATCGTGATGGATGACCTGCGCTGCTGCGCGCTCCCGAAGAGCCGGACGACAGAAACCACCAGGAGCAGAATGGAAGATGGACCGGTGGTGAGCGATCGCTGGGCCATCGACAACGCGAAACGGATCGCACTCCAGCTCATCGATGGACTCGGTCCACGGGATCTCGCAACCGTTGCGCTGACGCATGAGCTGATACCGGAACTGCGCTTCACGAACGACCGCGAGGCGTTGCGCGCGGTGGTCCGCCGCTTCTCGCCGATCACTGAAGGCGGGTGCCGGCCGCCTCCGCCGCATCCCGATCCAGCTCTCGACCTGAGGCGGCTTCTCGCGCTCTCGCCGCAGCCGCTGAAAGCCGTCGTCGTACTCAGATCAGTGGTGCCTATCCCGGTCAATCCCACACGCACGTCCTCGCCGCCGCCTTGTCCGCCGCGCACGTACAGAATCCCCGATATCGGCACCCGGGTTGAGATCGGCAGACCAGACGCAGGTCGTGACCTCGATCCAATCCTGATCCCGCCGGTTCCGGTCTATCACCTGAATGTCTCTGGGTTGCAGGTGGATCGCGACCCGTTGCGGCGGTCAACGGACTTCTGGCAGAACGGCCCGAATGCCACGGGCGGCCGAAACTACTACATGACGAACGACCTCACGACCGCCGTAGACGAGATCCTCCAGGAGAACCGCTCGTACTACCTGATCGGGTTCCGGACATCGCGCCCGACGGTTGACGGCAAGTACCGCCGGCTCGAGATCAAAGTTGCCCGCGGTGGAAGTTACACGGTGCGCTCGCGCGCTGCGTACCGGCGTCCCTCGCCGCTCCCAAAACCTGGCTCGCGGGAGGAGCGGGAACCTGCGATGCCTCGTCCGCCGGCATCAGTTGCGGGCCTTCTCCCAAACACGGACATCGTGATGACCGCTGCGGTCGCTCCGTTCGCGGCGCCTGATCGTTCCGGCGCGGTTCTCTTGATGACACTCGATCTCACGCACCAGGTGGTGGAAACATCAGCATCCTCGAGTGAGGAACTGACGGTTCGGACGGTGGCGTACGTGTCAGGCAGCGCGAAATATGACGTTCAGTCGAAACGACCCGTCCCCGTCCCATCCGGGGTTGGCTGGGTATCGGCTTCTTTCCAGTCGCTACTCGACGTCGCGCCCAACGACTACGAGCTCTGGCTCACGGCGCACGATCCGAGAACGCGTCGCCTTGGCGGCTTGTTCCACAAAATCGGGGTGCCGGATTTTGCGGCGCAGCCGATCTCGTTGTCCGGCGTGGTCGTGGGCCGCGAACCCGGAGAGTCTCTGTCCCTGCCCTCGGATCTCGTGGGCCTCGTACCCATCGTGCCGACCGCCTCGCGCGGGTTCGGACGGGCCGATGAAGTCAGCGCGTTTGTCCGCGTGTATCAAGGAGGAACCACCACGCTCTCATCCGTCATCGTGAGCGTCCGCATACTCGACGACCAGGGTGCGGCAGTGGTGGATCGCAGCGACTCGCTCGACGTGAATCGGTTTGGAACGAATCGGGCCGCCGACTATCTCGTTCGACTGCCGCTCGATCTCCTCTCGGCCGGCCAGCACCTGCTGACAATCGAGGCGCACCGTGCCGAGCGGATCACACCCAAACGCGACGTGCCGTTCAGCGTCCGCTGATGCCTTCCGTGATCACGCCGTTGAGCGTCTTCAAGAACGCTACGAGCGCGGACTGCTGCGCGGACGTCAATTTGAGCGAGAACATCTCCGCATCGAGTGCCGGATTGGCGCGGCCGCCCGCGTCGTAGAACGCGACGACGTCCTCGAGCGTCGCGAGGCTGCCGTCGTGCATGTACGGCGCCGTGCGGGCGACGTCGCGTAGCGACGGCGTCTTGAAGGCGCCGCGATCGCGCGGAAGCCTGGTCACGGCGGCGCGGCCTTCGTCGGTGTAGATGGTCCCGGTCCACGCGACACCGGTGTTGTGAAAGCGCTCGTCGGTGAAGGTTATCCCCGATTCACGAGCGACGGCGCGTTGCGTGTGCCACGCCGCTGGCGGATGCCGATGGCGACCGGCCGATTGTCGGCAAAGGCCTTTTGAGGATCGTGACAGGTCGCGCAGGAGATCGATCCATCCGCCGAGAGCTGGCGATCGAAAAACAGCCGGCGGCCCAGCGCGATCTTGGCGGCCGTCTGTGGATTGTCTTGGGGAATCGGCAGGTACGGATCGAGTCCGCGCGGAGCACCGGTCCACTGTTGTGCGCCGGCGATCAGCGCATGACCGGCGAAAAGAACGACGAGAATGGCGCGCACGGCGTCGGGGACAGGTTAGTTGGGGACAGGTGAGACCAGGTCAAATCAGACTCAAAATCGCAGTCCTGGTCTCACCTGTCCCCAACTAACCTGTCCCCGCTCCTCGCCAGCGCTTCCCGCACGGCGCGCAGGAGCTCCACGTCGTCAAACGGCTTCTCCAGAAACGCGACGGCGCCATCAGCCAGCGCCCGTGAGCGGAGCGTGTCGTCACCCGCGCCGGTGACGAAAACAATCGGCACGAGCACCTGCCTCAGCGCAAGCTCGGCTTGCAGCTCCAGACCTGACATCCCGGGCAAGTGCACGTCCAGCACGACGCAACCGACCGCGTCGGCTTCGTACCGAACGTGCTCCAGAAACTGCTGAGCGGATGTAAATGCCCGGACGTCATAGCCCCACGCGCTGCACAGACGCGTCAGACCCCGCAGGACCGCCAGGTCGTCGTCAACGACACAGACGGTGAGCGGCGTCGTCATACGGATTCGGCCGACGGCTGGAGCGTGAAAAAGAACGTCGCGCCCGCATCGGCGTTGTTCTCGGCCCAGATCCGGCCGCCGTACCCCGTGACGATGGACCAGCAGATGCGGAGACCCACGCCGAGTCCCGTCGGCTTGGTGCTGAAGAACGGGTCGAACAACCGATCCATGTGGTCGGGAAGAATGCCGGTCCCGCGATCCCGCACGGACACCAGCACGCCCCGATTGGCCAGGGACGTGGCAATCGTGAGTTGCCGGGCGCTCACGGGCCGGTCCTGCATCGCTTCGATGCCGTTCAGCGCGAGATTGAGGATGACCTGCTGGAGCTGCACGCGGTCGGCTGACACCGCGGGCAGACCGGTCCGGAGATGGTGTGTCAACTTGACGTGCCGAATGATCAGCTCGCTATGAAGCAAGCGCTCGACGTCGCTCACGACCTGATTGACGTCCAGCGCCTGCAGGGCGGGCTGATCGCGCGTGAGCCAGGTGCGGAGCCGGCGAATCACGTCGCCGGCGCGATTGGAGGCCGCGATGATCTCCTGCAGGACATCGTCGGTCTCGGCTTCGGTGATGCGTTTCGCGGCGAGACTGTGCCGGACGGCATGCGCATTGGCGAGAATCGCGGTCAACGGCTGGTTGAGCTCGTGGGCCAGCGAGGCCGTGATCTCGCCGAGCAGGGTCACGCGTGAGATGTGCGCGAGCTCCTGCCGGCTGCGTTCGGCTTCGTCTTGGGCTCGCTTGCTCTCGGTCACGTCTCTCACGATCGCCAGGACTCGACCCGGGTCGCACGGCACCATGCGCGCCTCGTACCGGCGAGTCTTGCCGTCGACCGGCAGCGAGTAGTCCATCTGCGCCGAGCCTTCAGCGATCACTCGATCCAGGCACCGTGCGAACTCCCGGGCGGGTTCAGGCGGCAGCACTTCCGAGACGGTCTTTCCAATGAGCTGGTTGACCGGCACGAACAACCTGCTGTCGTCGCGCGGATGCACGTCCAAATACCTCCCGTCGTTGCTGAACAGGAACACCAGGTCCGGGAGGGCCGACAGCATGGCGTGATACTGCGACTGGCTGTCGATCAGGGCGTCCTGAGCTGCCTTGAGATCCGTCGTGTTGAACATGACGCCTTCGCACAGAACACCTCCGTGATCGAGGCGGCTGGGCGCCGAGCGAATGACGCACCAGTGGAGGCCGCCATCGGGCCATCGCACGCGGACCGTCTGATCGAGCGGCGTGAGGTTCTGGACCGCCGCATTCATGGCGTCGAGGAAGCGCGTCCGATCGTCCTCGAGGATCTGGTCGAGGAACGCAGCTGACTCCTTGAGCAGGTGGTCGGCCTCGAGACCAAGGACCTCCGTGACGCCTTTGCTGACATAGATGAACTGAAAGCCGCCTTCCGGCGGATGCACGACTCGAAATAGCATCGCCTGAGGCAGCTTGTTGCTGACAACGTGAAGGAACTCGTCGCGCTGGCGCAGCGACTTGTTGACCTCCTCGAGCGCCGAAGCGGACGCGCGCGACCCGGTGACGTCCTGTATAACCGTGTTGACGCCGATGATGCGATTCTCCTCATCGTGCACAGGAGAATAGCTGCACAGCCAGGTCCGCACGATATCCGGCGCCGCAGCGGTCGAGCCGACGACCTCGACATCGAGCTCCGGCTTCCCCGTGGCGAGCACCCGTCTATAGACCAGTTCAACCGCGGGCGCGAGCTGCGGAATCATCTCCCGCAAGGTCCGCCCGATGTGCTCGGACGCCGGCCGGCCGTTGGCCTGAGCCAGCTGATCGTTGATGCTGACGTACCGCATCTCGGAATCGACGCAGCAGAGCCCGACCGGCGCCGTCGCGTAGATGTTGCGCAGCTCTTCAAGGAGCACGGTCGGATCGGCACTGACAGGTTGGCGCATGACAGCTTCTCGACTGGAGCCCGCCCGGGAATGTTGTCGCTGCGCCGGTCAGACGTCAAGGGGACGGGTCAGTTTCCGCAGACTTCGTGCACGCGGGGAAAGGTGACCAACTCCATCGCGAGGTTGGTCGCCCGCCTCCAAATGCGAGGAATCTATAGAACGGTAACCCGGCCTGCGGCCCGGCGAGCGGGAACGAACGAGGCCAGTCCGGCCACGATGAACAGCACGATCGCCACGGTGACGAACGACACTGGATCGCGCGCGGTCACGCCAAACAGGAACCCCGCGATCCAGGCCACGGCGACGTAGGCGGCGCTGAGCCCGATCGCCAGGCCGGCGATCGTCATGGCCAGACCCTGCCGGAGGACGAGCGCGACGAGCGCGGCCGGCGTCGCGCCCAGCGCGGCGCGGATGGCCATCTCCCGGCGCCGCTGCGCGACCCCGTACGCGAGGACGCCGAACAGGCCCACACCGGCAATGAGAAGCGCGAAACCGGCGAACCCACCGAGCAGGATCGCGTAGAGCCTCGGCCGCGCCAGGCTTGTCATCAACCGGCTCTCCATCGTCATCACGGAATCGAGATGAACATCACGACGCAGCTGGTCCACGGTCTGGCGCACTCGCGCGACGAGCATCGCGGGATCCTGTTCACTGCGCACGACGAGCACCGGCTCATCGAAGCCGAGCCCGCGCGCCAGCTGACGATAGGAGAGGTAGATCTCAGGTTGGGGCGAGTCGCCACGTGCCTGCTGCTGCACGTCTTCGATCACGCCAGCGATGGTCCAGCGCGGAGGTGCTGACTGCGCCAGCTCCACGGGCAGCACTTCGCCGACCCCGTCGCCGCGCAGATAGGCGCGCACGAACGCGTGATTGACGACGACCACCGGGGGCGATGACACCGTATCGGCGTCCGTGAACGTTCTGCCGGCCGCGAGACGGATCCCGAGCGCCTGGAAATATCCGGGACTCACGACTCTCGTCGCCGCTTGCGCTTCGATGATCTCGCCACCTCGTCCCGGCAGCTTGAAGCCGTACAGCGACTCAACGTTGCCGAGCGGAAGCACCGTCGTAAAACCCGCGGCCTGCACGCCCGGCGTGGCCGCCATCTGGTCGAGAAGATCGCGAAGGAATGAGGCGCGGACCTCGGGTTTGAACAGTCGATCGGGCAGCATCAGGCGCGCCGTGAGTACGTTGGTGGGTTCGTACCCGCGATCCGTGGTCCACAACGCCGAGAACGTCCGGCCGAGGAGCGCCGCGCCCACGAGCAGAAACGACGCGACCGCGATCTGACCCGCCATGATGACCGCGCGCATCCGGCCGACGTTCGAACGGCCGCCCAGGCCGACCGGCGCGAGCGAATCCTCCGTCAACGCCTCGACCAGACTCAGCCGGCGAACCTGCAGCGCCGGCAACATGCCGAACGCGAGTCCGGCGAGCAGCGCGACCACCCCGGAAAACGCGATAACACGCCAGTCGAGCGCGACGTCCGTGAGTCGGGGGAAGTCGGCCGGCAACAGCCACGGCAGGGTCGCATGGAGCGCGGCCGTCAGCACGATTCCCGCCACGCCGCTCATCAGACCGAGCAGCGCGCTTTCCACGAGGAGCTGCCGCGCGAGTCGTCCCAAGCCCGCTCCGAGCGCGGCGCGGAGCGCGAGCTCGCGGCGGCGCGCGGCCGCCCGGGCCAGTTGCATGCTCGAGATGCTCGCGACGGCCGTCAGGAACAGGAGCCCCACGGCCGCGAGGAACGCGATGACCGGCGCGCGCACTTCGCGCGTGACGAACGCCGCATACGGCATCGCATGGATCAGCGCTTCGCCCTTGGTGCCGAAGATCGCGATGTCCACCATACCTGGCCGTGTGCCGCCGCCCGCGCGCGCGGTCGCCTCGGCGGCGGCCTGGTTGGCCGTCGCTCCCGGCCGCAGCCGTGCCATCGCATTGAACATCGACAGCGACTGGGTCGTGCCTTCGTGGGATTGCACGGGCGGCACGCGGAAAGGCAGCCACGCCCGGACTTCGGGATTCGGGAACTGAAACGAGGCCGGCATCACGCCGACGACGACGCGCGAAATCCCGTCGACGACGAGCGCCCGGCCGATGATGTCCGGTGCCCCGCCAAAGCGCTCACGCCAGAGCCCGTGCGAGAGGATGATTTCGCGCGGGAGATCCTTGCCGGCTTCATTGAAAATTGTCCCGAGGCTCGGGCGCACACCCAGCAACCCGAACAGGCTCGAGTTGACCGGAAGCGCCTGCACCCGTGTCCCCTGAGCATCGTCGCCCAGCGTGACCGCTCGGACGGCGGTCCAGGCCGCGAGACCGCTGATTGTCTCCGGCCGCGCGGCCCAGGCGTCATATGTCCGATTCGTCACGATCAGCGGCAGCGTTCGCGTACCGCCCTCGCGCGTCTCCCAGAGGCGAATCAGGCTGCCGGCATTCGGCCACGGCAGCGGCCGCAGAAGGACGCCGTATGCGACGCTGAACAGCGTGCCGACAGCGCCGATGCCGAGGGCCGTCGTGACAACGGCTGTCAGCGTGAACCCGCGCTGGCGCCGCAACACGCGCAGGCCGTACCGGATGTCGTGCGCCCATCCGGTGAGGCGCGATGACGCGGCCGGCGGCGGCTCCACCGCGGGCACCGGAGAGCGTCGCCTCGGATAGTCCGCGACATCGCGGCACCAGATCTCTATTTGCTCGCGGATTCGATCCTTCGCCTCCTCAGGCGATCGCCCGTCGGCACATTCGGTTTCGAACAACGCGGAGGCGTGCTGGGCGATCTCGAGGACAACCTGTTCATCGGGGTCGGTCTGGCGGCGGCCGAGCGCCGATCGGACTTCCGCTGTCCAGTCCATCAGCGTGCGGGGGCGATTCTCGCGACGCGATCGAGCGTGGCGAAGAAGCGTTGAAAAATGGTCCGCTCGGCGGCGAGCACGCGCCGCCCTTTCGGCAGCAGCCGGTAGTACCGCCGCCGGCGTATTCCGGTTTTCTCGACCCAGCGCCCTTCGATCAGCCCGCGATCCTCGAGCCGATAGAGGGTCGGGTAGAGCGAGGCGACGTGGTACTTGAGCGCGCCGCCCGATCGTTCGTCGATGAGGCGCGCGATCTCATAGCCATGCCGCGGGCGCTCTTCGACGAGCGCCAGAATCAGGAGATCGGCGCTGCCCTTGCGGAGCTCCTTGCTGATGACGCCGCGGCGGCCACCCATATATGGAAAAACCATATATCGGGGACGGGTTAGTTTTCCACAGATTTATGGTTGAAAGGGACAGGTGAGACCAGGTTTCCTGGCGGAACACGGGCTTAAACCCGGCCTCACCTGTCCCCGAATGAGCCGAATCTGTGGAAAACTAACCCGTCCCCTACTCCGCTCTGAGGGCGACCGTCGGATCGACACGCAGCACCTGCCGCGCCGGGATGTAACACGACAACACCGCGGTCACGAGGAGCGCGAGCGTGACCGCCACGTACGTGCTCGCATCGTTGGTCGTCACGCCGAACAACAGCGTCGTCATGAACCGCGAGAGCCAGAACGACAGGCCGAGACCGATCAGCATCCCGATCAGCACCGGGCGCAGGCCGCGCACGATCGTGGACCGCAGCACACGGCCGTGCTCGGCGCCAAGGGCCAGGCGCACCCCGATCTCCTGCGTCCGCCGCGTGATGGAGTACGCCAGGACGCCGTAGACGCCGGCAAGCGCAAGGACGAGTGCCAGGCCCGCAAACGTGACGAGCAGCGTCATCGTGAACTGCCGCGTCGCGACCGATGTCGTGACCAGCTCCTCGAGCGTGCGAATGCTCGAGATCGGCAGGCCGGGATCGGTGCTGGCGACGGCGGTACGCACCGCGGGTACGGCGTCCTCCGGCTTGCCTTTCGTCTGCATGACGAGCTGGAGTGTGGTCGTCGCCATCGCGTCGCCATAGGCGGGGAAGTACACCGCGATGGTCGGATCGGCCTCGAGCCCGCGCTCGCGCATGTCCCCGACGACGCCGATGACCTCCCCTTGGCGCTGGTTCTGACCCTTCCAGAGAATCGCGGTGCGGCCAATCGGATTCTGGCCCGGCCAGAGCACGTCGGCCGCCCGCTTGCTGATAATCGCCCGCCACGGCTTGCCGATCACATCCTGCTCGGTGAAGCCGCGTCCGGCGATCAGCGGCAGTCCCATCGTCTTGAAATAGTCCTTCGTGACGATGCGCCAGCTTGCCCAGGGGACGGCGGCGTCGGGCATGTCGGGTCGATCGGCGGCGGCCAGGCCAAGACCGGTGCTGCCGCGCGAGAGCGGCCGGCCGCTCACCGCGGCAGACGACACGAGCTCGGGCAGCGTGTCGAGACGGGTCAGGATGTTCTGAACGGTCTGGGTCATCCGCTCTTCGCCGTACGCGCTCGGGATGCTGACGGTGACGAGCAGGCGTCGTTCGGTCTGGAAGCCGCGATCGACGGTCAGCACTTGCATCAGGCTTCTCACGAGCAGGCCCGCGCCCACGAGCAGCATCAGCGCAATCGCAACTTCGGCGCCCACGAACAGGCCGCGCGTTCGATCCTGGCGTCGATCGCCCACGGAGCCGCGCTGGCCCTGGCGCATCGCGGTCATCACCTGACCGACCGGCGCGTGGATCGCCGGCGCCAGGCCGGTCAGCACGCCGACGAGAAGCGTCACGCCCACGGCAAACGCGACGACCCAGCCGTTCAGCGCAACTTCATCCAAACGCGGAATGCCGACGGGGCCGACGGTGGTCAGGAATCGCAGGATTCCGAGCGCGAGAAGAAGACCGAGCGCCGCACCCGCGACGCTGAAGATCATCGACTCGGTCAGCCGCTCCCGCGCCAGATCCGCGCGCGTGGCGCCGAGCGCCGTGCGCACCGCGCTTTCGCGCTGGCGGGCCGCGGCGCGCGCGAGCAGGAGGTTCGTCACGTTGACGCAGGCGATCAGCAGCAGCAGTCCGACGGCGCCCAGCAGAATCCACAACGTCTGTCGCAGCTGATCGCTGGCCACCCAGGTGCTCGAGCGCGCCATCGTCGTACCCATGCCCTTGTTCACCGGATAGCGCGTCTCGAGCTCTTTGGCCACGCGTTCCAGATCGGCGAACGCCGCTTCGTACGTCACGCCCTGTTTGATGCGTCCGACACCGACGAATTCCCAGCTGTTGCGATTGGCATCCGTGCGGCGGATGAAGGGCACGAAGACCTCTGCAAAGTCGAGCCACGGCGTGCCGGGCGGGAGCACGCCCATCACCGCGTGCGGCCGGCTGTCGAGAAGGATCGTGCGGCCGACGATTCCCGGATCGCCGCCGAAGCGCTGCCTCCAGAGGCTGTTCGACAGAATCACGCGCTCTGCCGGCGCGCCAGGATCATCTTCGCCGGGAGTGAAGAGCCGGCCGGCCACGGGCTGCACGGCGAGCGCGCGAAAGAATCCGACGCTCACGGTCGCGCCGCTCACCCGCTCCGGAGACATGCCTTCCCCGGTAAGCGTAAAGCTCGCGCTGTGCAGTGCGCCCAGTTCTTCGAACGCGCGATTCCAGTCGCGCATGTCCCAGAAGTTCGCTTCCGTGAGGGACAGTTGCGCTAACTGGCGCGCGGGCAACGTTCCCCACACCTGCACGATGCGATCGGGTTCCGGGAACGGCAACGGCTTGAGCAGCACGCCATACACCACGCTGAAGATCGCGGTGCTCGCGCCGAGCCCGAGCGCGAGCATCAGCACGATGGCGGCACTGAAAAACGGCTGCTTGCGCGCGAGACGCAAAACCGCGCGAACGTCTTGAGGTCTCATCTTCAGACTCCTGTTCATGCGTGACCATGACGATCGGTGAACCGGCTCGGGCGACGGCTCGGGCCATTCGCGCCGAACGGCCGCCGCAAACATCAGCACGTCCCAGATTCCCCGCGGCCAGATCAGCGCGCGGCTCAGGCCCCGTCGCCGCGCCGACTCGGTCCGCACGCAGTGGAAAAACACCTCCTCCATCTCCGAGGCGTATTCCAACCGGATCGCAGGAGGACATGCACGCAGCACCATGTGAAGCATGAACTTCTTCATGGTCTCCATGTTCTTCATGCCCTTCATGAGTGCCTTTCAGGCCTTCAGCAGCCGCTTCGCGCGGGCGGCATCGACGAACGTCGCGAGCCGCTCGGCTTCGGCGGCGCACGTCCGGCGGCCGAGCGCGGTGATGCGATAGAACCTGGGACGCCCGCCGCCCGACTCGAATCCCGGCGGCGCCTTCGTTTCGATCACGAACCCCGCGGTCGTCATCTTTCTGAGCGCACCGTAGAGCATGCCGGGCCAGAGTTGCATCCGGCCGCCGGTGCGATCGAAGACTTCTTTCGTAATGGCCAGGCCGTGCAGATCATGATCGGCCAGGGCCAGAAGGATCTGAAACCAGTGCGGTGCCATGCGGTGAGTATATATCTATAGGTATATACGTGAGGGGCAATGAGGCAATGAGGCAGCGCCGGCGGCCCGCGCGAGGATAGCGAGTCTGCGAGCGCCGCAGCGCGCGCGAGCGGGGGTGGGGCCCCGCGAGCATTAAAGAATGAGGCAATGAAAGAGGTACAGCACTTCGGGCTTATGATCTGCGCCGGAGGCCCTCATGAGTTTCCGCCGTCTCCTTCTGATCCTCGCGGCGATCGGTGTTGGAACGTGGACCATCGGCATCGGCGATCCGTGGACATCGATTCAGGCTCGAGGCCAGACACCGCCTCCTGCGCAAGGTCGCCAGGGCGGTCCGCCTGCCCAGGCCGGCCGGGGTGGCGGCGGTGGATTCATCGCGGCGCCGGCGCGGCGGACCGGTGAAGGCCTCGGCCCGTTCAAGACACTGATCATTCGGAACGTCATGGTCATCGATGGGACCGGCGCGCCTCCGGTCGGCCCGATGAATGTCGTCGTCGAAGGCAACAAGATCGCGCGCATCCAGAGTGCGGGCACGCCCGGCGTGCCACAGCGCCAGGGCGGACCGGCACCGCAAGCCGATCACGTCATCGACGGGACCGGGATGTATTTGATGCCGGGTTTCGTCGATCTGCACGTGCACGCTGGCGGGCCGCCGAAAAACGCCGAGGCGGAATATGCCTACAAGCTCTGGATGGCGCACGGCGTGACGACGGTGCGCGGCGTGTCCCTGGCGGCCAACAACTTCACCGTCAGCGAAAAAGCCCGCAGCGAGAAGAACGAGATCGTCGCGCCGCGCATTTTCAACTATCAGCGGCCGGGCGGCGCCGACACGCCGGAAGAGGCACGCAAGGCGGTGCAGGATGCCGCAAAGAACGGCGCGGACGGCCTGAAGCTCGGCGCGCATCCGCCGGAGATCATGGCCGCGCTGCTCGACGAAGCGAAGAAGCTGGGCCTCGGATCGACCGCGCACCTGGCGCAGACCGGCGTCGCACAGATGAACGCGATTCAGGCCGCCCGGCTGGGCCTCGGCACGGTCACGCACTTCTACGGTCATTTCGAATCGCTGCTCAAGGACTACGTCGTGCAGCCGTGGCCCGTCGAGATGAACTACAACGACGAGGCGTTCCGGTTCGGCCAGGTCGCGCGGTTGTGGGACAAGATCCATCCGCCAGGCAGCCCGGAGTGGAAGGCCTACCTCGAAGAGCACAAGAAGCTCGGCACGGTGTTCGATCCCACGATGACGATTTATTCAGCGGGTCGCGACGTCATGCGGATGCGGAACGCCGACTGGCACGACAAGTACACGCTGCCGTCACTCATGGATTTCTACACGCCCGAACGGGCGAGCCACGGATCGTATTGGTACAACTGGACGACCGCCGACGAGATCGCCTGGCGGAACTTCTACCAGGTCTGGTTCAAGCTCGTGAACGACTACAAGAAGATGGGCGGCCGCGTCACGACCGGATCCGACTCGGGGTTCATCTACCAGACGTACGGCTTCGGCTACATCCTCGAGTTCGAGCTCTTGCAGGAAGCCGGCTTCCATCCGCTTGAAGTGATCCAGGCGGCAACGATGAATGGCGCCATGACGCTTCACGAGCCAAAGAAACAGCCGATTCAGTTCGGCATCGTTCGCCCCGGGCTGCTCGCCGACATGGTCATCGTCGATCAGAACCCGCTCGAAAACTTCAAGGTGCTGTACGGCACGGGCGCGGTGCGGTTGAACGATCGCACCGGCCGCGTGGAGAGGGTCGGCGGCATCAAGTACACGATTAAGGATGGCATCGTCTACGACGCGAAGAAGCTGCTCGAGGACGTCGCGGCGATGGTCGAGAAGCAGAAGAAGCAGCGCGAAACGAACAGTTCGAGCCGCTAGTGGCGGTTCTGGTTCCGGGGTGCGGGATTCGTTCCGGGGTGCGGGGTTGGTTCCGGGTTCCGGTTCGGGGTTCCCGCCTCCGCTCTTCGAGCTACGGCGAGGCTCGCCGAAGCCTTGCGAAGGCGGCCGGGGTTCCGATACGTTCCGGCGTTCAACGGGATTCCGACGTTCCGGGGTGCCTGGGTTCCGAGGTTCGGATGATTCGCGGTTATTTCGGCGAATGGTAAGGATCTCAGCGTGAGACTTTCGAGCGTGCGTGTTCGGTCAGTGCTTGGCGCAGCGGCAGTCGTCGCGGTCGCGCTCGTTTCCCTCGCCGCTCAGCAGGCGCAGCCGACGGGCCCCGCGCATCCGGGCGGCATCGTGCCGGCCCCGGATCGCCGGGCCGGTGAAGGCCTCGGCCCATTCAAGACGCTGGCGATTCGCGGCGTGATGGTCATCGACGGAACCGGCGCGCCGCCGATCGGGCCGATGGACGTCATCGTCGAGAACAACCGGATCACGCGGATCGTCAGTGCCGGCACACCCGGGACCCCGCTTCGACCGAATCGGCCGCCGCAAGCCGACCACGAAATCGACGCGACCGGCATGTTCCTGCTGCCCGGCTTCATCAACCTGCATCAACACGTCGGCGACGCGAACAAGGCGCCCGAGGCCGAATACGTCTTCAAGCTGTGGATGGCGCACGGCATTACGGCGGGGCGGGGTGTCGAGCTGGGTCCGCAGGCGTACGCGCTTCCGGAAAAACAGCGCAGCGCGGCGAACAAGATCGTGGCGCCGCGTATCTTCAACTATCAGCGGCCGGGCCTGGCGTGGGACAAGGGACCCGTCGACTCGCCCGAAAAAGCGCGCGAGTGGGTGCGCTGGTGCGCGGCCAACGGCGTGGACGGCATGAAGCTCGTCGCATACCCGCCGGACATCATGGCGGCCCTGCTCGACGAAGCTAAGAAAAACGGGCTGGGATCGGTGGCGCATCTCGAGCAGAAGGGCGTCGCGCAGATGAACGCCCTGACTGCAGCGCGCATGGGGCTCGGCACCGTCACGCACTTCTACGGCCATTTCGAAGCGTTGCTCAAGGACTACGAGATCCAGCCGTGGCCGTCGGACATGAACTACAACGACGAGCAGTTCCGCTTCGGACAGGTCGCGAGGCTCTGGGACAAAATCCACGAGCCCGGCAGCCCGGAGTGGAAGGCGTACCTCCAGGAGCACGTCAAGCTCGGTACGATTTTCGATCCGACGATGACGGCGTACGCAGCGAGCCGTGACGTCATGCGGATGCGCAACGCCGACTGGCACGAGAAATACACGCTGCCGTCGCTGGTGGACTTCTACACGCCGAATCGGGAAAACCACGGCTCGTACTACTTCAACTGGACGACAGCGGACGAAGTGGCGTGGCGGAATTTCTATCAGGTCTGGTTCCGGCTGCTGAACGACTACAAGAAGATGGGCGGACGCGTCACGGCGAGCGACGACGCGGCGTACATCTACAACACGTGGGGATTCGGCTACATCCACGAGCTGGAGCTGCTGCAGGAAGCGGGCTTTCATCCGCTCGAAGTGATCCGAGGCGCCACGATGCACGCCGCGCAGGCGCTGCACGAGCCGAAGGGACAGCCGATTCAGTTCGGGATCGTGAGGGCGGGGCTGCTCGCCGACATGGTCATCGTCGATCAAAATCCGCTCGAGAATCTCAAGGTGCTGTACGGGACGGGAGCGGTCCGGCTGAACGATCGCACCGGACGCGTCGAGCGCGTCGGCGGGATCAAGTACACGATCAAGGATGGGATCGTGTACGACGCGAAGAAGATGCTCGGGGACGTCGCTGCGATGGTGGAAAAGCAGAAAAAGGAACGGGCCAAAAGCAAGTCGACTCCGGGGTTCCCCGGAATCAACTAGTTGCCAGTTAGGAGCGTCCTAAGACTGCTTCCCGATATCAGGCAGAGGTGCTGCATGACGAGGCTGCTGTTAATGGGTGCTTTGGTCATCGCGCTCGTCCTTCCGGTCGTCTCGGTTCAGGCGACTGTTCAGGACGAGGTCGTTCTGCAAATGGAAATCAGCAAGAACGGGTCATTGGTGGCCCGGCCGACCTTACGGATGAGGATCGGCGGCGGCAAGGCATTGCTCGCCATCAACAACGGTCCCACGTTGACGGTCGAACTTGTTCGATCTGAAGGCGTGGTCGAGGCCATCTGTGAATTCCAATTTTCAGACGGAGCCAAGCCCACCCTGAGGATGAAACTCGGTCAAGAACCGGCCTCTGCCAAGGTCGTGGCCGGCAAGGATACGTTCGATATCAAGATCGATCTGCGTCCACCCAAGTAGCCAATACCTGAGATTCCTTCACTGAACGGTTCACGCGTGCCCTAGCTGGGTGCCGGCTGTGTAAGGCATCACCAATCTGCGACTTATTTGCTGATTCAGCTGACCGCTGCGGCGAGGTTCCGGGTTCGCACGCGAAGAGACCGAAGCACAGCGACACGCTCCGCCGCCGGCTGGGTTCACGGTCGCGGCCGACTAGGGCTGATGCGAGGAGCGTCAGTATGAAACCGAGCCGCAAGGAGCGAGGATTGCCCGGGCCATTCTCCGCAGCTTTGCGGAGTGGCCCGGGGGCGCCAGTTCGCAATCCGAGCCGCCTCCGCCAAGGCTTCGGCGGGCCAAGGCGCCGGCTTGCCCCGCCGTAGCTTCAGCGAAGGCGGGAGGCCGCGAGCCGTGAATCCAGCCGCCGGCTCTATGGGCGCGTCGGCACGCGAAGAAATCGAAGCTCAGCGACACGCTCCGCCGGCGGCTGGGTTCACGGATCGCGGCCGACTTGGGCTGACGCGAGGAGCGTCAGTACGAAACCGAGCCGCAAGAGTGAGGATTGCCCGGCCCATTCCCGCGGCTTTGCTCTACTGATTCAGCGCCACCACCGGATTCACCTTCGACGCTCGTCGCGCCGGAATCGATACCGCCACGAGCGCGATCAGCGACAGCGTCACGATCACGCCAGCGATGACCCAGGGATCCGACGGCGCAACCTGAAACAGCTGCTTCTCCATCGCCCGGCCGACGTAGTACGCGCCGGCCAGGCCGATCGCGAGGCCGATCGCGAGAATCTTGATGCCGTCGGTGAGCACGAGGCCGAAGACCTGCGGACGGGTGCTGCCGAGGGCCATGCGAATCCCGATCTCGCGGCGGCGTTGGGTGACGCCGTATGCGAGCACGCCGTAGATGCCGATCGCGGAGAGGAACAGCGCGACGACACCGAACGCCACGGCGATCAGCATCGGCACGCGACGTGAGATCAACGCCTCATCGAATCGGGCGGCCATTGTCCTCACGCCGTAGACCGGCAGCTCCGGATCGATCTTCGCCACGTCCTTCCGGACGGTGTTGACCATGGACTCGGGATCGAGCGACGTGCGGACCGCCAGCACGAAGTAGCGATCGGCCGATTGCACGTACGGGAAGTAATACGTCCCGACCGGCTCGAAGCCGGTTCCAGGCGGGAGCACCTGGATCTCCTTGACGACGCCCACGACCGTGAGGAACTTCGTCTCGGGCGTGATCGCGAGCACGTCCTTCGCGTTTTCCGGCAGGTACATCCGGCGGCCGATCGCATCGCGGTCCGGCCAGAACTTCCGCGCGAGCCGCTCGTCCACGATGACGACGCGCGGAGCGGCGGCAGTGTCCCCGGCGTTGAAGTACCGTCCGCTCGCGAGCGGAATCTTCATCGTTTCGAAATACCCGTCGCTCACGATCGCCTGCATCGGCGAGATCAGCGACTCGCCCGGCTTCATCTGGTAGCCCTCGGCCAGAATGACGCTGCTGCTGAAGTCGCCCCCGAACGGAATGATGGACGTGAGGCCCGTCGACTCGACGCCCGGCTCGGCGCGGACGGCGCCCAGCAGCCGATCGGAAAACGCCGCGAGCGCCGCTTCGTCCTTGTAGGCCGACACCGGCAGGCTGATGACCGCCGTCACGACACCGCGCGGATCGAAGCCGGGATCGATTCCGAGCGCGGCGCGGAAGCTCGCGAACATCAACCCGGCGCCGATGAGGAGCACGAACGCAATCGCCACCTGCGCCGTCGCGAGCCCGCGGCGGACCAGCGCCGCGCCACGGCCGCTCGTGCCGCCGCGACCTTCCTCGCGCAGCGCCACGGTGATGTTCTGCCGCATCAGCCGCGCGAGCGGCATGAGACCGATGGCGAGGCCGACCACCAGCGCAAGACCCAGCACCACGGCCAGCGCGACGGGATCGAGCGCGATCTCGTGACCGCGCGGCAACTCCTCGAGCCTGAGCGCGGTGATCGATCGAAGTCCCCACCACCCGAGCAGAATGCCGAGCGCGCCGCCGAACACCGCCAGGAGCGTCGTCTCCGTGAACAGCTGACGGGCGAGACGGGAACGGCTGGCGCCAATGGCGGAGCGCGTCGCGATCTCGCGTGCGCGGACGCTCGAGCGCACCATCACGAGATTCGCGATGTTGACGCAGCCGAGGAGCAGCACGAACAGCACGCCGCCCCAGAGCAGGTACAGCACAGGCCGGATCTCACGAACGACGTCGTCCTGCAGACGCACGGCGACCGCATGGAATCCGGCGTCCTTCAGAATCTGGCGGAACTGCGGAAACCGCTCGTCGTTGCGCGCGTTGATCGCGTCCACCTGCTGCTGCGCGAGCGCGACGTCCGCGCCCGGCTTCAGCCGGCCGACCATCTGCCAGTTGTTGCTGTGGCGCGAGTCGTCCGATTTTTCGCGAGCCGTGAACGCGGCCGGAACCCAGACGTCGATCTCCTGCCAGAGGAACTTGAAGCGCTGAGGGAGAACACCCGTGATCGTGTAGTTGACGCCGTTCAGCCTGATGTCCCGGCCGATGGCCGAGGGGTCGCCGCCAAACTGGCGACGCCAGAAATCGTGCGACAGGAGGGCCTTGCGCTCCTGCCCTTCTTCGCCGTCCGATTCGGCGAAGAGCTGGCCGTGAAGCGGCACGGCCCGAACCAGTCTGAAGAACGACGGCGTCGCGCGGACGGCGCGAAGCCGCTCGGCTCCCGTGGCCTGGGCGCCAAGCGTCATGTCCTGCCGTCGATACAGCGCCTGCTCTTCGAACGCCGACACCTCCCGGAGCCGATCGAAGTAGTCGGGCACCGCGGCATCCGCGCGCACCGCGCCGGCGTTCGGATAACTGTTGTAGACGTAGACAATCCGCTCCGAATCGGCGACCGGGAGAGGCTTGAGCAGCACCGACCGGACGATGCTGAAGATCGCGGTGTTCGCGCCGATAGTGATAGCGAGGGTCAGGAGAGCGGTGGCGGCGAAAGTTCGGTCCTTGACGAGAAGGCGGAACGCGAAACGGACGTCGGAAAGCATACAGACAGAGACGGTTCCGGGCGGCCGGGGTTCCCGCCTCCGCTCTTTTCGAGCTACCGGCGAGGAAGCAGCCGAACGGTCTTCGCGTCCGACTTGTACTGAGAACGGAAAACTGGCATAACGTGCGCGTGACCCGGCACGCCGACCCGAATCCCCTCGGGCCGATCGACGAACCCATGCAAGGTAGCCCCACTGCCGGACCTCGATCGCCAAGAGTCTCGATCGTGATCCCGACCCTGGGGAACCCTCTGATTCAGCGCTGCCTCCACTCCTTGCGCCAGAACATCACGACGGCCATGGCTCACGAGATCGTTGTCGTCGCCAATGGCCCTTCCGCGGCACACCTGCCGTCGGCCGTGACCCTTTTTTCGTCCCCGGTCCGACTCCTGCCCTCGGTCGCCAATCTTGGCTTCGGCGGCGGATGCAACCTGGGAGCTGCGGCGACTTCTGGAGAATTCCTGGTCTTCCTGAACGACGACATCGAGATCCTCCCCGGATGGCTGGAGGCGCTCGTCGAAACGGCCGACCGGCATCCCGATGCCGGTGCGGTCGGAAGCTTGATCCTGTTTCCGGACGGCGTGATTCAGGAAGCAGGCGCCATTACCTGGCGCGACGGCTCGACGCTCTGCCTGGGTCGCGGCGAGTCGATCGAGGCCAATCCCTACGACTTCGTCCGGCCCGTGGATTACTGCTCGGCCTGCTCGCTCCTGGTGCGCCGGCAGCCGTGGGAAGCGCTGGGAGGGTTCGACCAACGCTACTTCCCGGCCTACTACGAGGACGTTGACCTGTGTTTCGGGCTCGCGCGCGCGGGATACCGGACGTTCTTCCAGCCTCGCTCCCGCGCCCTCCATCGTGAAACCGCCAGCAGCACCACGCCTCGGAGGGATTTCCTCGTGCTGCGCAACCGCGAGACGTTCCGGCGGAAATGGGCACGCGAGCTCGAGGCCTGTCAGCCTGCCGCGCCCACGGAGCCGCGCGCCGTGGCCCGTGCCGCGCAGAGGGTTCGTGGCTCGCGGCACTTGCTGTTGATCGACGACCGTCCGCCGCAACGCGGGTCCGGCTCGGGTTTCAGCGTTCTACTCGATGCGATCGAAGCGATCGACGACACCGGGTGCGCGGTCACCGTCGCGGTCAGCGACCGAATCGACGGCGACATCGCCGCCCTGGCGAACAGGGGTGTCCAGGTCATGCGCCAGACCCCGGACGTCGTGCTGTCCGATCTCGACGGGCTGTTCGACCGTGTGCTGATCTCCCGACCGAACAACTTCGCTCGCTATGCTCCGCTCGTGCGCCGGCACCAGCCCCAGGCCTCGCTCGTGTACCTCGCCGAGGCGCTTTACTACCGGAGGATGCAGCGGCAGCTCGATTTTGTCAGCGATCCTGCCGACCGGGAACGGCGAACGGCGGAGATGCTCGAGTCGCGTCAGCTCGAACGCTCGATTCCTCTCGACGCAGACGAAATCATCTGCGTCTCGGATGAAGAGGGAGCCATCCTCGCGTCCGTGCCGGGGCATTGTCGAATCGACGTGATTCGGCCGATCGTGCGCGGCCTCGCGCCAACCGCGGCCGCGTTTTCCGAACGGTCCGATCTTCTCTTCACGCCGGGATGGCTGGCAGGAGATGCCAGCCCGAATGTGGATGCGCTCGCGTGGTTTGTCTCGGATGTGCTGCCGCGCCTGCTCGAGTATCGTCCCGAGATCCGGCTGCGCGTGACGGGGGCGAATCCACCTCCGTCGGCGAGAGCCCTCGCGGGTCCGGCCGTGAACTTCGTCGGGTTCACCCCTGACCTCCGCACCATGTACGAGACCGCGCGTGTCGTGGTGGTGCCGATGCGCTTCGGCGCGGGCGTCAAAGTGAAGTGCATCGAGGCCTTGCAGTACGGCGTGCCCGTGGTCTCTACATCGGTCGGCGCCGAAGGTCTCGGCCTGCATGACTCCCGCGCGGTCATCGTTGCCGACGATGCCGGCGAATTTGCGGCCGCCCTGCTCGCGCTCTACGGACGGCCGGACGCGTGGGGCGCCCAGCGCGGGCACATTCTCCGCGTCATCGAGCGCTGGCGCGAACAACCCGAACGGAGCTGGCGACAGCTTCTGACAGCTTTCCCTGGAGAGTACCGAGATGCACCACGGCACACCCGCGCGTGAAGACGAGTCGACCGTGATTCCCTTGCGGGGCCGGGTTTTTCCGGAGATCGCTGTTGCCGTCGTCGATCCGAACGACCTCAACAGCCCTCACACGCTGGCGGTCCTGTCGATTCCGCCAGGATCAACCGTTCTGGATGTGGGATGCGGCCCGGGCGTCGTGGCGCGAGCGATCACGGCCCGCGGTTGCAAGGTCTGGGGTCTCGAGCGAGATCACGCCCGGGCGAACTCGGCGAGAAATCACTGCGTCGAGGTTCTCGAGGCCGACGTCGAAGCCGTCAACCTGTCGGAGGAGTTCGCCGGCAGGTCGTTCGACGTGGTCCTGTTTCTCGACGTGCTCGAGCACCTGCGCGACCCGCAGGCGGCACTTGCCGGAGCGGAAGCGGTGTTGGCGCCGGGTGGCTGCGTCCTGCTATCGGTGCCGAACGTCACCCACGGCGCGCTCCGTCTGGAACTATTGAGCGGGAAGTTCCGCTATCGAGCCAGCGGCTTGCTCGACCGCGGACACCTCCGCTTCTTCGACGCGGACGGCCTGGACGCCATGATCCGGCAGGCAGGCTTCCGGTCCGAGACCAGGCTGCGGGTGATGCGCCGGCTCGATCAGACCGAGTTCGATGTCGACCTGGCGAGCATTCCCGACGATCTCCGCACAACGCTCGAGAGCGACCCCGACGCGCTGACCTACCAGTTCTTCGTCATCGCCAGGCCGGCGCACGGACCGCAATCGGTGACCGAAGGCGTCACCCTCCTCGAGCGCCAACAGGCACGCATCGCCGAGCTATCGGCGGCGATCGACAAGGGGGCCGCGTACGCCCGGCACCTGCAAGAGGAGTTGAGCGCCAAGGATGCGCGCCTGCGCGAGATCGAAGGGTCGGTGGCGAACGCGGACCAGGCACGCTTTGGCGAGCTCGCGGCCGCCATCGAAGCGGACCAGGCACGCTTTGCCGAGCTCGCGGCCGCCATCGAACAAGGGGCCGCCTACGCCAGGCACCTGCAAGAGGAGTTGAGCGCCAGGGACGCGCGCCTGCGCGAGATCGAAGGGTCGGTGGCGAGCGCGGACCAGACACGCTTTGGCGAGCTCGCGGCCGCCATCGAACAAGGGGCCGCCTACGCCAGGCACCTGCAAGAGGAGTTGAGCGCCAGGGACGCGCGCCTGCGGGATCTCGAAGGGGCAGTCGTGAACGCGGAGCGGGCGCGCTTCGACGAGCTCGTGGCCGCGATCGAGACCGGGGGCGTTCACGCCACCCACCTGCGAGAAGACCTGGCCACGGCGACAGCCCGCCTGGCCGAGCTCCAGGGCACATTGACGAGCGCCGAGCGCGAGATCGCAGCGAAAACCGCGCGTATCGCTGAGGTCGAAGGGTCCTTCGCAGACCTCGAACGGCAATACGACGCGAGCGCGACGCACCTGCGCGAGGTGGAGGGTACCGTTCATCAGCTCGAACGGGAACTCGAGTCGAGAGATCTGCGCCTGGCCGGGATGGAGCGGGCCTTCGCGGACCTGACGCGAATCTCAGAAGACAGCGAGACCTACGTCCGTCATCTCGAGGGAGAGCTGGGGAAACGTACGGGGGACATCGCCGTCCGTGACGACGAAATGCGCGTGCTGCGCAGCCACATCGAGAAAACCGAGAGGACCATCAGCGACCGCGACCGCGAGATCGCCGACCGCGACGCCGCGTTGCGCGAGCTGCGGGCCAGGGTCGTGGAAGCCGAAGGGTCCATCGCAGACCAGGCGGCGCTCCGAAACAGGATCGAGGAGGCTGAGAGGCGTATCGCAGACCTCGAAGCGCTGCGGCAGCTCGCAGAGCGGAGCGGCGCCGAGAGTCGTGCACTCGCGGATCAACTCTTCACGCTCCTGCAGCAGCCCCGACACCGCTTCGCAGAGAACGGCAACACTGCCCTCAAGCGATGGACGCCGCTGATCCATCGCCTGCTGCGGCCTCTGTTCGCATCGGCAACCCGCAATCCTCTGACCATCGCCGGACCTCAGACCGGACTTTCGGACCCGGAAGCCTGAACCCCGTGGCCCTGATTGAGTTTTTCGACGTGAGCCTCGCGCCGCTCGATGAGAGCAGGCTGTGGGGCTTCTATCTCGACTTTCCGAAGACCGGAACCACTGTCGAGGCCGCCGCCGTCGCCATCTGGGGCTGGGTGATCGGACGGACGTCGCCCGCGGTTGCGGTCGAGATCCTCGATGAGAGGCGCGTCATCCGACGGGTGCCAATCGATACGGTGCGAGAGGATGTCGCCCGCGTGTACCCTGCCGCTCCGAAAGCGTCCGTGAGCGGGTTCGGCACGACCCTCAGGATGCGCGCCGGCGTCGAGCGTCATCTCGAGGTCCGGGCCGTTCTCAAGGACCACACTCGCGTGCCGCTCGCCGTGCTTCGCCTGCGAACGCGGTGGCGGCCCGACGAGGCCGGCGAGACGCCTCTCGTCTCGGTCATCATCCCCTGCTATCGCCAGGCGCACTACCTCGCGGAAGCGATCGAAAGCGTCCTCGTGCAGACCTATCCGCACGTGGAGATCCTGGTGATCGACGACGGGTCGCCGGACAATGCGACCGAGATCGCCGCCCGCTACCCGGGGGTCCGCTGTGTCGGGCAACCGAACCGCGGCGTCTCGGAGGCCAGGAACCTCGGCATTCGCAGCTCCAACGGCAGCTTCCTCATCTTCCTGGATGCCGACGATCGATTGCGACCCGACGCGATCGAGATCGGCCTGGACTGCTTCAAGCGGCACCCTGAGGTGGCGTTGGTCTCGGGCCGGCTCCGGATCATCACGGCCGACGGCGGCACGTTGTACGAACGACATGGCCACACCGTCGAAGGCGACCACTACGCAGCCATGCTGCGGCGAAACTATCTTTCGGCTCCCTGTGGCGCGATGTGCCGGCGCGACGTCTTCGAGTCAGTCGAAGGCTTCAATCCGTCGCTCAGCGTCTGTGCCGATTACGATTTCTATCTCCGCGTGCTGCGTCAGTTCCCCGCCTGGAGTCATGACCTCGAGGTCGCCGACTATCGTCGGCACGGTCTTGGCCTCAGCACGCGTTCGGGACAGATGCTTCGGGAAGCGCTCACCGCGTTACGGCGCGAGCGCCGCTACGTCAAGGGAGACCCCACGCTGACCCGCGCTTACCGGAGTGGCATCCGGTTCTGGAAGTCAGTCGCGGCGGACCTGCTCGCACAGGAGATTCGGACGGCCTGGCACGACGGCCGCAGCGGCGACGCCCTCCGGGGCGTGCTTCATCTCGGCCACTGCGGCTGGTTCGCACTTGCGCCATGGGCACGGCCCCGGCCGGCGTGGACACACACATGATTTTTGCCGTAATGATGGTGCGCAACGAACGGGACATCCTTCCCGTCAACCTGCGCTACCACCTCGACTCGGGAATCGATCACATCCTGGTCGCCGACAACGGATCGACGGACGGCACGGCCGCCATCCTGGAGGAGTTTGCGGCTACCAACCGCGTCCACGTCTTCGCGCGCCCGGGACCCTTCCACCAGGCCGACGCCACAACCGAGCTGGCTCGCGAAGCGTTCCTGCGCGGCGCGCGATGGGTCCTGCCGATCGATGCGGACGAGTTCTGGCACGTCCCGAACGGACGTCTTCACGACGTCCTGGAGGATGCTCCCGACACACGTGCTCTCGAGGTCCAGGTCGTCAACTTCGTACAGCGCCGTGAGCAGGAGGCCCTCGACGTCCGCGGTCTCCTGACGATGACCCGGCGCGTGCCGGCGCCCGTCGGGGCCGCCGGTGAAGCGGCTGACCTCGTGGAGTCCGGCCGCATCGCGTTCGTGGAGATCCGGTACCCGCCCAAGTACGTGAGTCGTGCCTGCATTGCGCTGCAGATCGGGCAGGGCAATCACCAGGTGTCCGGGACCGATGGTCCGGTGAGGTCGTCCGACGCAATCGTGTGCCTGCACGCGCCGCTCCGCGCCCGGGACGCGCTGGCCATCGGGAAAGTCGAGCAGGGTCGCCGGGTCGAAGAGGTCAACCACTACCTCCAGCAAGCCTGGCATGTGCGCCGCTGGCGGCGGCTGGCAGACGAAGGCGCGATCGACGCGGAGTGGGCCGCCAACAGTTATCGGGAGGATGCCCTGGACGTCTATGGCCAACGGCATCGGCTCGCCATCGACACAACGCTCCGTGACGTCGTGACGCCGTGGATCGATGCCGCGGCCGAGCAAGATGTAGGCCGGCCCGACTCCGCTCTTCGAGCTTCGTCGGGGTCGCGCCGAAGCGCTTCGCGCGAAGGCGGAAAGCGCCGCCCTCCACGTACAGACACCGAACTGGACGCCGCGACGACCGCTGGCATTCTCGATCGGATGAGACCGGTGGAGGGTTGGCTGAAAGACGAGGAGGCCGAGTTGCTCATCGCCGGCACGCGTCGTGCGGTGAGGGAACACGCCGTCCCGACAGTCGTCGAGATCGGCAGCTTCTGCGGAAAGTCGACGATCGTGCTCGCCAGTGCTGCCAGAACGGCAAACTCGAGCGCCCGCGTGTATGCCGTCGATCCCCACCAGGGCGTCGTCGGCGCTGACGACGGCCTGGACAGTATTGCCGTCGTGGCTCCCACGTTCGAGCGGTTCACGCGCAACATTGCAGCGGCCGGCATAGCCGAGATGATCGAGCCGATCCGCCTGCACTCCTACGAAGTACCCTGGCACCGACCGATCGCGTTCCTCTTCATCGATGGTCTGCACGGTTATTCGAGCGTCATGCGTGATTTCTTCCATTTCGAGCGGCACCTCCTGGACGGGGCCTACGTCGCCTTTCACGACAGCGATGACACGTATCCCGGGGTCAAGACCTTCGTCGAAGGACTGGCCGGCAGCGGGTGCTACGAGGAAGTGAACCGGGCGGGGAGCCTCGTGGTGCTTCGAAAGTTGGAGGCCGCAGGCTCGATGGCCCTGAGTCTGCGATTGCGGCAGCAGGAGCTCGGCATCTCGTTTCTGATGGGCCAGCTCGCCGCACGCGATCGCGTGATTCACGAACGCGACGAAGGCATCGAGTGGCTACGGAGGGTGGTTCGCGACAAGGAAATGACCATCGCCGAGTTGGAAAAAGGGGTGGCCTGGCTGCGGAAGGAGGTCGAGGCGCGCGAGGCCCTCATCGAAACGCTTCGACTGGCTTGCGCGCAATGATCACCGCGAAATCGTGCGCCGGCCGCCTTCGAGGATTCAGTCCTGGTGGTGAGGTCGTTGTGGAATTGCAAGATGCGATTGTTCAGAACAACCTTGGCGTTTCACGCCAGCGTGCGGGTGCTTTCGTTGAGGCGGATCTGGCCTACAAGGAGTCGTTGCGGATATTGGAATCGCTGTATGGCCCGAAGCATCCTGCTGTTGCTCAGAGCTTGAGCAACCGGGCGGCGCTGTATCGCGAGATCGGGGAGTTTTCGGAGGCCGAGCGCATTTTTCAAATCGCCAGCCGCATTTGGAATGACACGGGATGGCCGGCCGAAGGCAGCGGCGAAATGGAATGGGCGGAGTTTCCCCAGCGCGATCGCTTGAAGGTCTATGGCGAACGGGTTCGCGGCCTGCGTGATCGCGTTCGCCAGGAGGACGCAGCGGGGAAGCCAGGACCGGCTCACGAGGAATTGCGTGTCGTCTTGACGAAACTTGGTCCGTGGTTTCATAACGTCCCGCTGACCCGAACAATCGGCACCCGGCCGGAATTGCCCGAACATCCCGCAAACCGATGGAGTGCGATCGATCCGTTTGTGCCCAGGGATCTGACCGGGAAGACGGTCCTGGATATCGGCGTGAATGCCGGATTCTTCTCGCTGGAACTGAAGCGCCGCGGCGCTGCGCGTGTGATTGGGATTGACATCATCCCGTTCATCCTGGCGCAAACGCGGTTCACGTCGCACTGGTTCGAGCTTCCGATCGAGCTGCTGGAATGGGATGTGTATGACGTCGACTCGCTCGGAACCTTCGATGTCGTGGTGTTCCTCGGCGTGCTTTATCACTTGAAGCATCCGCTCTACGCTCTGGAGAAGATCGAGAAGGCGTGTAGCGGCACGTTCTACTTCCAGTCGGTCGTGCGCGGATGTCTTGGCGACTTCGAGCCCGAAGAAGACTATCCCATATCGGAGACGGCGGTGTTCGATCGTCCGGAGTATCCGAAGCTCTACTTCATCGAGAAGTCGTTCAATGCCGATGCTAGCAACTGGTGGATGGCCACCAGAAGCTGCTTGAAGGCCATGCTCCGGGTGGCCGGATTCAAGAACATCCAGGACACCGAGAACAACGAAGTTTTCGTCTGCCGAAAATAGGGCGTCGAGAGTCCCTGTCGAGGCCGTTTCCCAGTCGACCGAGCCCTCTCGGACCGGATTCCCGCGAGCGCGGGCAGGAATCCCTGCCATCTCAATGGCGTTCGGATAATTTCGCCCCGGATTTGCCGACGATCGTCAGCGCCCCTTCACCCGGAATGGAGGTATTCAAGTTCTGCCCGGCGGCAATGGTCACGTCCGGCAGCGAGATATTCCAGGTCGAGTGCGTTGCGTATGACAGCGTGTACGTCCCGGCGGGAAGTCCGCCGACGGAAACGTTCCCCGATCCGCCATCTGCCTTCACGACGACCACGTACCGGCCGCCGGGCTTCACGAACGCCACCGATTCTGAGAACACCGCCGAGGCCGAGGTCACGCCGATCCGCTCATCGCCGGGGCCGATGTATTTCGTGTACTGCCGGGTCAGTCGGGTATTCGGACAGAGTTCCGGCACACCGTTCACCAGCCGGATAATCTGGCTGATGCAGCCGTGGTTGTCGGCGAAGACGCCTTGCTGCCAGGCACTGTTGCGCCCGCGTGTGAGGTCGTGCGCCAGCGTGCGATACCCCGCGCCCGAGTTCGCGGTCTTGAAGTCGCCCCGGTACTCCAGCATCGACGTCCGTTTGCCGTGGTGGATCGCCCGCTGGACGATCCCATTGAGTTCTGGATCGCCACCCCCGTAACGGTGATAGGAGAACTCCGCGATGGCCGCCGCGGCCCCGGGCACGGCCAGCATGCCGTCAATGAAGGACGCACCTGACCTCATGTTTGCCACGGAGGGCGCGATGAACTCAGGCGAAAATCCTGCCGCGTGCAACCGAGCGTTGGCCGCGACAATGGCTCGTCCCAGCGCGGCCGGCGTCAGGTGGTTCGTGGTGTCCGGCTCGAGACTCGCCTCGACGCCTTCCGGCACGAAGCCGTTTCGGGTCTGCATGTGCTGGAAGACCGCCAGCAAGAACTCCGCATACTCCTGCGGGTTGTTCGAGTGCGCCGTTGGCACGCCGCCGAAGTCCACATACAGCAAGCTGATGAATGGCTGTTGCCCGCTGCCGAGAATCTTCTGCCGGAACAGTGCCGCGATGTCGAGTCCGCGATCGAAGATCGACCAGTTGAACCCGGCCGGATTGATCACGTTCGGATTCCGGTTGTCGTTGTCGACATCGTACCCCTTGCCCGACCCTTCGATGCCTGACCTGATCTCCAGGCGCATCCGCGTGTAGCCTTCCGCCACGGCCAGTTCGAAGATGCCTGCCCACTGCGCCGGCGTCATGCCGTCATAGTCCTCCACCGTTGCGAGGATCGCGCCCTCCCAGCCCTGGAAGGTCTGCAATCGCGGCGTCGGGTTGAGCGTGAGCGTCGCGCTCTGCGGAGTGTTGGCGATGATCATGGACCCCGTGACAGTTCCGGCGGCCGTCACGACGGTGATGGTCATGACCGCATCGGGCAAGAACCGATCGGTGCCGCCGTCGGCCGCGTAGATCGTGAACGTCGATCCCGTCGCATTGACGGTGCCGTTCGCCGCGTTCAGCAAGGCGCTTCCGGGTGTCGCACTGACGCCCGGGACCCAGCCACCATTGACGTTCCAGGCTCCATTGCCTTGCAGTTCCACCGCCGTGATCGTCTGAACCGAAGGCAGCGTGACGCGGAACACGCCATCCATGGTGCCGTCAGGCTTCAAGGCCACGGCTGGATCGACGCTCGGGCTCACCTTGTCGTGGGTCTTGCCGAGGTACTCCACCGTCAACGACTGCGGTGTCGGGAACGACACATTGCCCGGCGTGCTGATCGCCGCCGCGACCACCATCGGATACAGCGCCGCGAGAGATAACGAACTGGCGCCCAGGTTACGTGAAGAATCCATCGCGCCACCGCCTCTCATCTTGTCGCCACACGACATCGACACGCGCCGGCCTGGACCTGCCGCGTCCGGGGAGCCATCGATGTCCACGAGGCTGATGTCCCTGGCGCGATTCTGTCCTACAGCGGCGCACAGGTGTATTCTCAGACTCCCGGCAGTTTCTTATGCGCAGCCTTGCCCGCGACCTCCGGCTCGCCTGGCGGGGGCTTCGCCGAACGCCGCTGTTTCTCGCGAGTATCATTCTCACGCTCGCCATCGGCGTGGGCGCCAACGGCGCCGTCTTCAGCATCCTGCACGCGGTCCTGCTGCAGCCGCTCCCGTATCGCGATCCGGACCGGGTCGGCATGATCTGGAACGCGTCGGCGTCGAGGGAGGCGCTGAACTGGCGTCGCGGCGCCACCACCGCGAGGATCACGGCGTGGCACGACGAATCGAAGGACATCTTCGAAGACGTCGCGGCGTTCAAGCTCTGGACGGGGAACCTCGAGGCTCAAATCGATCTCATCACCCCGGCGGGCGCCGAACGGTTGCGCGCGGGGCTCGTCACATCGAATTTCTTCACCGTCTTCGGCGCAGGGGCGGCGGCCGGCCGCGTGTTCACGGCTGACGATGAACACGCCGGCGCGAGAGATCTTGCGGTGTTGAGCTACGGACTCTGGCAACGCGCGTTCGGCGGCGACTCGGGCGTCGTCGGCCGATCGGTGACGTTCATCACGGGCCGAGCGCAGCGAGGTCCGAGACCGCTCACCATCGTCGGCGTCCTTCCCGCGACGTTCCGGTTCACCTACCCACGCGAAACGGAGCTGTGGGTCCTGCAGCCGTGGTCGGAGATTCGAACTGATCCGGCGAAGGGACGTGCCATCACGCACAACGGCGCCGTCGGCAGACTGCGGCCCGGCGTCACCTTCGAGCAGGCGCAGAGCCGGATGGTCTCGGTGGGCGTTTCGCCCGACGAGGCCTCACGACCGATCGAGCAGCGTTCGATGACGCGTCTCGAACGCGCCGCCGAGTGGGTCACCGGCGAAACCCGGCCGGCGCTGCTCTTGCTTGGTGGCGTCTCCTCGCTGCTCCTCCTCATCACGTGCGCGACGGTCGCCACGGCGTTGTTCATCCGCCAGGTCGCCAGACGCCGCGAGCTTTCGGTGCGCGCGGCGCTCGGCGCGAACCGATCGCAGCTCGTGAGACATGCGCTCACGGAAGGATCGCTGCTCGTCGTGCTCGGATCGGCCGCCGGGATGCTGCTTTCCGTCGCTCTGCATCCGGCGCTCCGCGCGATCGTGCCGCCGATCGTTCCACGCGCAGACGAGATCGGGCTCAGCCTGCCGGTCGTCGTGTTCGCCGTCGCCGTCACGGGCGTGACGGTTTTTCTCTCCGTCATGGCGCCGGCGTGGCGCGCCGGCCGGACCGACGTCTCGGCGACACTCGGCCGCGGCGCCGGAGTGTCGTCATCGGATCGCACGAGCGCGCGCTGGCGATCCGCTTTGCTCGCGATCGAATCTGGCGTGGCGGCCGCGCTGCTCGTGTCCGCCGGCCTGCTCCTCACGAGCTTCTGGCGCTTGCAGAACGTCGACCTCGGCTTCGACGGCCAACGGGTTCTGACGGTCGAGATGCGGCTGCTCGACGTGCGCTATCGACAGCCGGGCGCGCTCGCCGCATTTCAAACCGAACTGATCAATCGGGTCCGCGGCGTGCCCGGGGTGCTCGAGGCCGGCATGACCTCGGCCGTGCCTTTTCGCGGCGTCGACTTCACGATGAGCCTGGACCTGCCGGACGAGAAAGGCCGGCACGTGGCGAACGGCCGCTACGTGGATGCGGCGTACTTCTCCGTCATGAAGATTCCGCTGAGGCGTGGGCGCCTGATCTCAGATGCAGACACGGCGGCGAGCCCGAAAGTGATGCTCGTGTCGGAGTCGTTCGCGAAAAGGGTCTTCGGCACGGCCGATCCCATCGGGCGTCTCATGGATTCGGATGAGCCGACGACGATCGTCGGCGTGGTCGGGGACGTCCGCTACGTCGGCAGGGATCGTGAAGCGGCGCCGGCCGTGTATTACCCGACGGCGCAGCGCCCGATCGAGCTCATCTGCATCGTGGCGCGAACCGCAGCCGAGGCGGGTGACCTCGGACCGGCCGTGCGCCGCGCGATGGCCGAGATCGATCCGGCGATCCCGGCGATGAACATCACGACGATCGATCGCATCGTGAGCGAATCGGTCGCCGACCGCCGCTTTACGGTGACGGCGACAACGGCGTTTGCCGCCGTCGCGCTGCTGCTCACGGTCGTCGGGATCGCCGCCGTCGTCGGGCGGACGGTCGTCGAGCGGCGGCGGGAACTCGCGATCCGGACGGCGCTCGGCGCGTCTCGCGGGCATCTGACGCGGCTCGTGATGCAGCACGGGCTCGTGCCCGCCGCGGCTGGAACGGCGCTGGGCCTGGCCGGCGCGTACGGGGCGGCGACCGTCCTGCAGCGATTCCTGTTCGACGTGACGCCGCGCGAGCCCGCCGTCTATCTCGCGGTCGGCGGCCTCATCGTGCTCGTCACGGTGCTGGCCAGCCTGCTGCCGGGACGCCGGGCGGGCCACGCGACGCCCGCGGCCCTGCTGCGCACCGAGTGATCACGGGCGGCGCCGCCGGAGTTTGCGAGGCGGGCTTCAGCCCGCCGTCGGCGGCGAAGCCGGGCTTGCCCCGCCGTAGCTTTAGCGAAGGCGGGCAGGGAGATAGAATCTCGAACACACCGGCCATCGAGAGGGAGCTTGCCATGTCGCCTTCGAGTCGAAACACGCTCGCTGTTTTTGGGGTCCTGTTCGGACTGTCCGTCTGGACGTGGCAGCCGCTCGCACAAACGCCGGCGGCTCCGCCCGCGCAGTCCACCGTGGCGCCGTCGAACGACGCCCCGAACCCGTACGAGACGATCGAGGGCTGGGCGAAGATGCCCGAGGGGCGCACGTGGGGATCGACGAGCGCCGTGGACATCGACCGCGACGGCAAGTCCATCTGGGTCGCGGAACGGTGCGGCGCCAACAACTGCTGGGTGGACGGCAAGATGTCGCCCCTCGACGTCGTGCTGAAGTTCGATCCGTCCGGCAAGCTGGTCCGCAGCTTCGGCGCCGGCATGTTTGTCTTCCCGCACGGCATCCACGTCGATCGCGACGGCAACGTGTGGGTCACCGATGGGCAGGACAACCTGCCGCGGCGCGGACGCGGCGCGCCGGCGGATGCTCCGCTGCCTCCCCCGCCGGCCACCATCGTCGGTCACCAGGTCATCAAGTTCAGTCCCGAGGGCAAGGTGCTGCTCACGCTGGGCAAGGCCGGCGGCAATCGCCCGGGCGAGCCGGCAGACGCGTCATCGTTCTACCAGCCGAATGACGTCATCACGAACGCCGCCGGCGAGATCTTCGTCGCCGAAGGGCATTCGTCCGGCGCGGGATCGCACTGCCCGCATCAGCAAGTTCGATCGCACCGGCAAGTTCATCAAGGAGTGGGGCAAGCGCGGCACGGGCCCGGGCGAGTTCGACCAGCCCCATGCCCTCGCGTGGGATTCAAAAGGCCGGCTCTTCGTCGCCGACCGGGGGAACAACCGGATTCAGATTTTCGACCAGGAGGGCAAGCTGCTGGAGGTCGGCTGGGAACAGTACAGCCGCATCAGCGGACTCTGGATCGATCCCAACGACATGCTCTACGCGGCCGATTCGGAATCGGGATCGGTCTCTCCGCCGCGAAAGGACTGGAAGCGGGGCATCCGCATCGGCAGCGTCCGTGACGGCAAGGACGGGAAGATTCAGGCCTTTATCCCCGACCCCTCGACAGCCACGAGCGGCACCCTCGCGGCCGAGGGCGTTGCGGTGGATGCAGCGGGAAATGTGTACGGAGCCGAAGTGGGCCCGAGAGCCCTGAAGAAATACGTGAAGAAGTGAATCGCTGGTAATGGGGCAATGAGGAAATGGCCAATGCGGCATTGATGCTCGATGCTCATGCTGCGCCATTGCCGCCTATTGCCCATTGCCTCATTGCTTGGCGGCCCGAACGGGCGTAAAATCCGGCGGTTAGCCATCTTTTGAGCAGGTTGCACGCGGAGGAGGACTGCCATGCCGGTATCACGCCGCGGGTTCTTTAGGATCGTCGGCGCCGACGAACGCTCGGCGATGAGTGCGCTTCTGTCGGCACGCGGTCTCGAGGCCTACGGGGCGCAGGGACAACAGGGCCAGGCACAGGGCCAAGCACAGGGCGGCCGCCAGGGCGGCGCCGGACGCGGCGGCGGCGGTCAGGGTGGCCGCGGCGGCGCGCAGGGCGCGGGCCGGGGCGAACGGCCGGCACCCCCTCCGGGCATCGACGAAATCCGCATCAGCAGCAACGAGAATCCGCTGGGCCCCGGCAAGACGGTGCTCGACGCGATCCTCGGCGAGTTCCCCGAAGCCGGCCGCTATCCGTTCAACAGCACGCCGAACGAAACCAAGCTGGTCGAGACGATCGCGACGGTGAACAAAGCCAAGCCCGAGAACGTCGTGGTCGGCGCTGGCTCGCAGGAAATCCTCAAGACCTCGATACGCGCCTTTACGTCGCCATTCCGGCCGCTCGTGACCGGCGCGCCGACGTTCGAGAACTGTACCGGTCTCTGCCGCCGGCTCGGCCATCCCGTGCACGAGGTCAAGGTCGATTCGCAGTTCCGCATCAACCTCGAGGAAATGCTCACGGTCGTCCGCGGTGCCGGGATGGTGTTCCTGAACAACCCGAACAACCCGACCGCGACCGTGCACTCGGCGAAGGCGGTTCAGAACTTCGTCGAGCGCGTGCGCCGCATCTCGCCGGACACCGTGATCCTGATCGACGAGGCGTATCACGATTACGTCACCGATCCGAACTACCAGACGGCGATTCCGCTCGCGCTCTCGACGCCGAACGTGTTCGTGGCGCGGACGTTCTCGAAGGCGTACGGCATGGCCGGCATGCGGATCGGCTACGCGATCGGCGAGGCGGACACGATCAAGCCGCTCGCACGGCTCAAGATGCCCTACAACATCAGCGTGTTCGGCATCGCGGCCACGATCGCCGCGCTGAACGATCCCAAACACATCGAGCAGGAGCGCGCGCGCAATACGCAGGTGCGGGCGTTCACGGTGAAGGCGTTCGAGGAACTGGGCTGCAAGGCCACGGCCTCCGAAGGCAACTTCATCTTCGTCGACATCGGCCGGCCGGCGCGCGAGTTCCGCGACGCCTGCGCGAACCAGTGGGTCTCGGTGGGACGCGACTTCCCGCCGTTCGAACACAGCCACGTGCGCGTCTCGATCGGGACGATGGCCGAGATGCAGCGTGCGACCACCGTATTTCGTGAAGTCCTTCGGCCCGCGCCGCCCGCCGGCGGCGGCGGACGGTAGTCCCAGGAGGCCCCATGCTGACTCGACGTAATTTCGTTCGAACGGTCGGAATAGGCGCGGCCGGCGCGCTGACGAGCTCCTGGATTGGCGCGCGTGGACGGGAGGACAGCCTCTGGTCCGTGCTCGAGCCCGGGTTGCACGCGCAGACGGCCGCGCCTCCGGCGAACCTCATCGTCCTCTCGAGCAACGAGAACCCGCTCGGGCCGGGCAAGACGGTCATGGACGCCGTGCAGAAGGCGTTCGGACCCAACGGCGCGGCGCCGGGACGCTACTCGGGCGCGGTCGGCGCGCTCACCGAGGCACTGGCGAAGAAGCACAACGTGCAGCCGCAGAACATCCTGCTCGGGTGCGGCTCGACGCAGATCCTCCGGACGGCCACCCACGTGTTCACGGCGCGGACCAAGGCGCTCGTCGGCACGATTCCGACCTACGAGGAGTGCGCCGGCTACGCGGACCAGATGGGCAACCCGGTGCGCGCGGTGCCGCTCGACGCCGACTTCAAGATGGATCTCGACCGGATGCTCACGGCAGCGCGGGGCGCGGGCCTCGTGTTCTTCTGCAACCCGAGCAACCCGACCGCGACCTACACCGGCGCGCGCGCGTCGCGCGACTTCTTCGCGCGCGTCACCCGCAACTCGCCGGAGACGACCATCCTCGTCGACGAGGCGTACTTCGACTACGTGACGGATCCCGACCACGAGACCTACATCCCGATCGCCGTCGAAGACCCGCAGATCGTCGTCGCGCGGACGTTCTCGAAGGCGTACGGCATGGCCGGCCTTCGAATGGGCTACGCCGTCGGGCACGCCGAGACCATCGCCAAGATGTCGGCGTGGGACGGCGCGTCCGGCTCGGGCTATCTCAACGTCCTGGCGCTCAACGCCGGGATCGCGGCCATCAATCAGGACCCGAACTTCATTACGACCGAGCGCGCGCGGAACAAGGAAGTGCGCGACTTCACGATGAAGTGGTTCGCCGACCGCGGGATGAAGCCGGCCGACTCGCAGGCCAACTTCATGTTCGTCAACATCGGCCGGCCGGTGAAGGAATTCCGCGAAGCCTGCCTCGCCAAGGGCGTTCGGGTCGCGCGCGACTTCCCGCCGTTCGAGAAGTCGCACTGCCGGATTTCGTTCGGCACGATGGCCGAGATGCAGAAGGCCGTCCAGGTCTTCGGCGAAGTGCTCGGCAAGCCGGCGACAGCGGCGGCGTGAAGAGCAGGCCCAAGGCTAAGGGCCCAAGGCCCAAGTAAAGACACGACACGAGGGCGCGCTTCGGCGCGCCCTTTGTGTTTACAGGGCGACTCGTAAACGTCCTCGGTCCCCGACCAACCGCCGCCACTTGGGCCTTGGGCCTGAGTAGCCGGATCCGCAGCCTACTTCGAGGCAGGCCCTTGGCCCGCCGGAGCTTCAGCGGAGGTGGCCGATCACGCTGCCTTGCGGCAAGCGGCGAGCGGGAGGGCGCCGGAACACGCTACACCGATCTGGAAAACGGTCTACGACTCCCTCACCACTGCCGCAATCTCGTCGATGTGATTGCAGAGCGTCGACAGATGGGCGTCGCGCGGGTACGTGACGAGCCGCGAGCCGCGAAGATACGCGGCGCCGCGGCGCGCGAGCGCGATCGGCACGTTCACGTCCGCTTCGCCGTGGAAGAGCGTGATGGGCGCGCGAACCTCCTCGAGCTTGAAGTCGAACTCGCGGCCGTACAGCCGCATGTCCCACGCCGCGCCCTTCGTGCCCTGGCGCATGGATTCGGCCAGGCTCTCGGCGAACGCTTGAAAACGGCCTGGCTCGCAGAACGCCTCGTAGTCGGCGGCCGGCACTCGATGTTTGATCTGCTTCAGCTCCTTCTCGACGTCGCCGGACAGGCCCGACTTCATCGTCGTCAGCAGCGGCCGCAGCAGCAGCGGCGCGCTGCTCGCGAGAAACCAGGTAACGCGATGCGGCAGCGGCAGCGCATTCCGGTCCTTCAACCAGGTCATCGGCCAGCCGCCGGACACGATGACCGCGCCGCGGAGGCGAGCGGGGATCTTCGCCGCGCACGCCGCGACGTAGCCGCCGCCGCCGGACATGCCGATGACGCCAAATCGTTCGAGCCCGAGGCCGTCCGCGAGCGCGACGACATCGTTCGGCCACTGGCTGAATCCGCGCTTCGGGAGGAAATCCGACAGCCCGACGCCGGGTCGATCAGGCGCGATCACCCTGAGCCCGTGCGCCCGCCAGGCGTCGTCTCCCACAAGCAGCGGCTCTAAGCGTGAGGACGGAGCGCCGTGAAAATAGAGGACGGGACGGCCGTCGGGCGTGCCGAACTCCGCGTAGGCGAGCCGGCGGCCGTCGGGCAGCGTGATGTCGCGCATCGAGGAAGGCCACGGACCATAGACGACAGGCCAGAAGCCGAAGGCCGACAATACGACAATCAGGCGCGTTCCCGGGTGACTTTCGTCTTTTCGGATGCAGAACGCTGGTTGGTCAACCGCTCCGGGGGCGCGATCTGTTCAGTACCGCGATGAGAATGCCGTACACGCAGATCGGCGGGCCTTCGAGGAACGTCCAAAGCCGCGGCATGCCGGCCTGGAGATCGATCACGGTCACGATCAGGCCGAAGAGGACATTCATGATGGCGACATACCACACCAGAAGGCGGTACCGGACGACGTCCGTCGAGATGAGCAGGAGCAGGACGCCGTGGAAGCCGTACAGCGCGGCGATCGATCGCGCGAGATAGACCACGACGGGCGCGCGCGGGAGCTCGCCGAGGCCGATCGCCTCGTGGATCGCCGACATCCACTCGACGGGCAGGAACATCGCGAGGAACGCCGAGACCGTGATGACTCCCCCGAGACGTAACAGCAGAACCAGCAGAGGGACCTCGGACCGTTCTTGTACACCAAACGGGGCTCCGGTTATCTCCCCCTTTGACGCATCCGCTGCTCGACCATCTCGTTGTAGACGGCAATCATGTCCTTGGGATCCGGCCACATCGTGGACGGAACTGCCGGGGGCGTCTGGCGACGCTGAGACGTCGCCAGGGCCTGCGCGGGCGAGGCGCTGGCGTATCCAAGTGACGCCAGGCGTTCGCGGCTGGCGATCGATTCCGGCTGGGCCGCGGCGTCGTCCACCCGGCCGAACGTCCGCAGCTTGGCCAGCAGTTTCCGCGCGTCGGCCGGCTGCCGGTCGTAGAGGTTCCGTTCTTCGTTGGGGTCGGCCTCCAGGTCGTAGAGCTCCGGACGCGGCGCCTCGATGATCTTGAACCTGCCGTCGCGAACCGTCCGAAGCGCGCTCCAGCCGTGCTGCAGCGGGTACAGCGACTCGGCATAACCCGTCCGCGCGGCCGATGTGCGTCCGAACAGGAGCGGCTCCAGGCTGACGCCGTCCATCGGCGGCACGGCAAGTCCCTCGAGCGCGAGGATGGTCGGCGCGATGTCCACCAGCTGCACGAGGTCGGGCACGCGCCGCGGCTGGACGCCTGGCCAGCGCACGATGAGCGGCACGCGGATCGCACTTTCGTAGACGAAGATCCCGTGGCCGAGCTCGCCGTGATCGCCGAGCGACTCGCCGTGATCGGCGGTGACGATGATGGCGGTGCGGTCGAGACTGCCAGCGGTCTCGAGCACACGGATCAGCCGGCCGATCTGGGCGTCCATGATGGCGAGGGCGCCGTCGTAAGGATCCCTGTTCGGGCTCACATCGAGGTCGTCGGGGTCCGCGTACGGCGCGTGCGCGTCGAAGTAGTGCACCCAGAGGAAAAACGGCGACGCGCCCGCATCGCCCAGCCACGCCAGCGCCTCGTCGGTCACCTCCCGGGCCGGCCGCCTCGAACGTTGGTGGCCCACCGCACCGGCGGCGTTGACGTCGCCGTAGTGATCGAATCCGCGGCGTAGACCGCGGTCGCCGTCGAGCACGATTGATCCGACGAAGGCTCCGGTCCGGTAGCCCGCAGTTCGCAAATGCTCGGTGAACAGCGGCAGATCAGGACCCAGCTTCGCGGCGTTGACGCGGACGTCGTGTCCCGGTGGAAGCGTGCCGGTAAACAAGCTGCTATGGGACGGAAGCGTCAGCGGCACGGGCGCGACGACGCGGTCGAAGACCACGCCTTCCCGGGCAAGACGCTCGACGGCCGGGAGCCGTATGCCGCCGTCGTACGGGGGCAGCCGGTCGGCACGCGTCGTATCGAGCGTGATCAGGATCACATTGGCGGGACGCGCGGACGTCCCGCCGACGCGCAGAGCGATCTCCTGGCCGGCGAGCCAGACGGCCGCCAGCGCGATCAGCGCAGTAAGCGCGCGCGGCATCATCGGCGGAACTCGAACTGCCGGTCGGCCGCGCAGCTGCTCGGGGTGCCCCTGGGAAAGTTCGGCGAAGACTGATAGTAGTTGACGTTGCCGACGAGCTCGCCCCTAATCGAGGTCGACGTTGCCGTGCCGGTCAAGTCACCGTTGATGCCGACCAACTCGGTCGAACTGATTCGCTCCATCAGGCTGTAGTCGAGGTAGTAGTCGTCGTAGTAGAGGTTCATCGAGAACGCCGGCCCGGCGATACGAGCGGGATTGTTGGTAGAAGGCTGCGCGGCATTTGGAAATCGGATGGTCAGCCGGGTCCCCTGCTGCGTCACCGTCGCGGCCACCTCGCGCTTGCGCGCCTGCGCCGGCCACATCTCGCTGCACGCCGATGACGTCGTCACGACAAGCGTCCAGTTGCCCGAGACGTCGACCGGCTCGCTGACCGGGCTGATGTCCACGTCGCGAACGCCGTGGCTGTCCACCCTGACCTGAAGTTCCTGGGTCGTGTATCCGGGTGCCGACGCGCGCAGCCCCACGACTCCGTTGACGCCGAACAGGGCGTACCCGCCGTTAAACGTGGATTTGGTGTTCAACCCCGTGCCGGTTCCCGACGTCACCTCGATCACGACGTTCTCGACCGTCCCGCTCGCGTCCCGAATCGTTCCCGACAACTTGAACGTACCGGGCGTAACGACGATCACGGGAAGGGACGCAAACCGGCCGGTCATTCTGGCGGTGACACGTCCGTCGCCAATCTCGAACGCCTGGAACCGTCCGCCCCCGACGTGGCGCAGCGGCGCGGTAGACGACACCCATGACACGCTGGACGTCAGATCGCGGGCATCTCCGTCCGAGTAGAGCCCGATGGCCGTGTACTGCGCCGTCGTCCCGGGCGCGAGCTCCGTAGGGCCGGTGATCGAGAGCGACGTCAGCGTGGCCGGCCCAGGGCTCGGATTGACCGGAGATTCAGGCCCGTCGTCGCCACAGGCGACGAATCCAACGGCAAATGCCGCCGCGACCACCAGAATCCGCGTCCGCATAGAGCACCTCTGACGAAAACCTGCCCGTCGATCCATCTAACGGTTTTTTGAAGGGTTTCGGACAAAACCAGCATTGGTGGACGGTTATCTCTTCCGCTGCCTCATCCGTTGCTCGACGATGTCGTTGTAGACGCCGATCATGTCCTTGGGGTCCGGCCAGATCGCCGGCGGGGCTGCCGGCGCGGGACCACGGGATGGACTGACGTACCCGAGCGAGGCGAGCTGGTCCCGGACGGCCTCAGGCTGTGCGGGCGCGGCTTGCCGATCGACAGGCCCGAAGGTTCGAAGCTTGGCCTCCAGCCTGCCGGCCACCGCCGGGTGCGTGTCGTACAGGTTCTGGAGCTCGTGCGGGTCGGTCGTGAGATCGTACAGCTCCGGCCGTGGCGCTTCGATCAGCTTGAACCTGTTGTCGCGAACGGTCCGCAGCGCGCTCCATCCGTACTGGAGCGGGAACATCGACTCGGCATAGCCCGTCCGCCCTCCGGCCGGGCGGCCGCGCAGCACCGGCGCCAGACTGGCGCCGTCCATCGGCGGCGCGTCGAGCCCTTCGAGAGCCAGGATGGTGGGCGCCAGGTCGATGAGCTGGACGGGATCCGGAACGCGCCTCGGCTCGATGCCGGGCCAGCGCACGATCAGCGGCACGCGAAGCGCGCTTTCATAAACGAAGATGCCGTGCCCGCGTTCGCCATGGTCGCCGAGCGACTCTCCATGATCGGCTGTGACGATGATCGCCGTGCGAGCGAGCTCCTGCCTCTCATCGAGCGCCTGCAGGAGCCGCGCGATCTGAGAATCCATGAATGCAATGGCGGCGGCATAGCGATCGGCAGCGGACGCTCCGTCGAACTCCGGCGGCAGCGCGTGAGGCGCGTGCGCATCGTAAAGATGCACCCACAGGAAGAAGGGCCTGTCCCGTCCAGCATTCACCCAGTCGAGGGCGCCGTCGATCACTTCGTTGGCGGGCCGGCGAAGCCGAGCTCCCGGCCCGACGTCGATATCGTCATAGACGTCGAACCCGCGCCGCAGTCCGCGGTTGCCGTTGAGTACCATCGACCCGACGAACGCGGCCGTGCGATAACCCGCAGCTTGCAATCGTTCGGGGAACATCGGCAGCCCGGCTTCAAGCGTCAGGCCGTTCACGCGGGCGCCGTGCGCCGGGGGAATCCGTCCCGTGAAGAGGCTGCTGTGCGACGGCAGCGTCAGCGGCACGGGTGCGATGGCCCGCTCGAAGACAACGCCTTCCCTGGCGAGCTGCTCGATGGCTGGCAGCTCGACGCCGGCGTCGTACGGCGGCAGATGATCGGCACGCGTCGTATCGAGCGTGATCAGGATCACGCTTGCGGGCAGGACCGGATCCCTCTGACCGGCCCAGATGACCGGAAGTGCGCAGATCGGCAGCGCCGCCAAGCCCGAGAGCCACCGCTTCATCGCCATCGACGCCCTCCAGTCACGGCACACCAGAAGCGCATCACCTGCGGAATTCGAACGGCGCATCGGCGACACACGAGCTATGTACTCCCGTCGGATACCTCGCGGAAGCGGAGGTGACGATGTAGTCGAACGTGCCGCCGAGATTCCCGGCGATCAATGAGGAGGAGGCGTCCGTGCTCTGGAACGTTCCGGCGACGCGGAGCCACTCGGTCGGGCTAATGCGTTCGATCCATCCGGAGAGGCCGTAGTAGTAGTAGTAGTAGTCGGCGTACAGAGTCAGCGAAAACACGCTGCCGGCGACCCGGCCTTCGCTCGGATAGCTCGACGTGTTTGTCGGGCCGGTGAACCTGAGGCTGAATCGCGTGTCGCTCTGGGTGATAGTGGCCGTGATCTCACGTTTTCGCACCGCGGCCGGCCAGGAGTTGCTGCAGGCCGACGATGTCGAGACCGTTAGCTTCCAATCACCGGTGATGTTGACGATCGGGCCCGATGTCTTGAGGGTGACGTCCCGGACAGTGTGACTGGTGACGGTCACGTCGAACTCCTCGGTCGCATAGCCGGGGGCCGATGCCCGAACCCGGACATCGCCGGCCGCGCCGTACAGCGTGTACCTGCCGTCGTACCTGCTCTTTGTCTTCAACGACGACGCGTTGCCCGAGACAATCTCGACGTCGACGGCGTCTACGGTTCCCCCAGGGTCCCTGACCGTACCGCTCAGTTTGAACGTTCCTTGCTGCAGAACAAGCACGCCCGTGGACGTGAACTTGTTGAGGGTATTGGCGTTGACCGACGTCTCTCCGCCCTTCAGGGCTTCGAATTTTCCCAATCCGGCGGATCGCAGGATTGTGGAATCCCCGCTGCGCCAGGAAACCGTCGAGGAGAGGTCCTTCGTCGAGCCGTCGTCGTAACGTCCCGTCGCCGTGAACTGTCCGGACGTGCCCGGGGCGATCTCCGCGGGACCGGCGATCGCTATCGACGTGAGGACCGCGTTCGCTTTGGCCGAAACCGCGGCCTTTTCGCTCGTGATTCCGCGATAGGTGGCCGTGATCTGGGTGTCGCCGAAAGACACAACCTTCACGAGACCGGCCGTCACGGTTGCAACCGCCGGATTGCTCGAGCTCCACTCCGCCTGTGAGGTCACGTTTCTGATCGCGCCGCCGTCAAATGTCGCCGAGGCGGTCAACTGCCGGCTCTCTCCGATGACGCTGAATGAAAGGTTGCCTGTGACCTGCAGGCTCTTCGGTGGCCCCAGGAAAGGTGAGACTGTGGAGGGGGAGGGGGCTGGGGTTTGATTGTCATCGCCGCAGGCAATGAAGCCGGCGGCCAGCAGCAGCATCGCGACGAAAAGTCGTGGCCTCATGGCGCACCTCGATCACTCTTTCATTGAAGGTGTACGGACGGCGCGTTACCGGCGAAGCTGGACCTGTGGATCCGCGGCGCACGTCCGCACGGGGCCACTCGGAAACGTCGCGTTGGCGGCGGTGACGTAGTAGTCGAACGACCCCGTGAACGTGCCCTCAATCTCCGTCACCGGTGAGTTGGTTGTCCCTTCGAACGATCCGCGGATGGCCACCCACTCGGTCGGGTTGATCCGTTCCATCAGGCTGTAAATGAGGTAGTAGTCGTCGAAGAACAGCGTCATGGAAAAGGCCGTGCTTGCAATTCGTCCCTGTGCGGTTCCGGATCCGAAGTTCGTGAGCACGGTGGAACCGAGGAACCTGATGTTGAGCCGTGTGCCTTGCGTGGAGATGCCTGCGGTGATCTCCCGCTGTCGCGCATCTGCGGACCAGCCGCTGCTGCACGCAGAGGACGTCCGGAACGTCATGGTCCACTGACCCGACACATCAACGCTGGTGCTCGAAGTCGTGAGGGCAAAGTTCCGAGACGTGTGACTGGTGATGGTGGCGCCGATCTCCTGCGCCACGTATCCCGGCGCGGAAACGCTCAGGCGCACGTCACCGACCACGCCGTACAACGCATAGTTGCCGCCGAAATCCGTCTTCGCGGCAAGACCGGTTCCCGTGCCGGACAGAACGCGGACCTCGACGTTTTCGATGGCGCCGCTTGAATCCGTGACCCTCCCCGAGACCTTGAAGGTGCCCGGCGGGATGACGAGGACCCGCGTAGAGGTGAACCGTCTATCGAAGTTGACAAAGATCTGCGCGTCTCCTCCCGTAAGCGCTTCGATCCGCCCACCGCCGGCGCTGCGAAGGATGTTCGTGGGGAAGGTGTTCCAGGATGCGCTCCCGCTCACGTCCTTCGTCGAACCGTCCGAATACGACCCGTTCAGGGTGAACTGGGCAGTGGTGCCGGGCGCGATCTCCTGTGGGCCGCTGATCGAGATCGACATGAGATTCGCCGGAGCCGCGGCGGACACGCCGACCGCGGGGCTCGTGAGATCCCGGTAGGTCGCCGTGATCTGCGCCTGGCCCAGGGACACGACTCTGACCATGCCTGCAGCCACCGTGGCGACGGCGGGATTGCTGGACGCCCACTGCGCCAGTCGAGTCACGTCTCTGACCGTGCCGTTGCGAAACGTCGCCGACGCAGTCAGCTGCCGGCTCTCGCCGACGAAACCGAACGTCAGCGTGCCTGTGATCTGCAGGCTCTTGGGCGGCCCCAGGAACACTGGGACCGGGGAGGGAGATGGGGGTCCGGAGTTGTTGTTGTCATCGCCGCAGGCAATGAAGCCTGCGGCAAGCAGCATCATGACGACGAGTCGTGGCCTCATGGGCGCACCTCAGCTGCCGACCGAGAACGATCGGTCAATCCCGCTATCTACTGAAGCGAGAGGGGAGGCTTGTTACGGAAGGGAGGTATGACGCGCTGGCGCTGGAAGTACAGGCGCTGCCGCTGAAGTACGGGCTGCTGACGCTGAAGGACGGCAGCTATCGAGCGAGTACAAAATCTCTTGCGGCGCCGAGGAGCGCTTTTGTACTGATCGATAGCTGCCGTACTTCAGCGTCAGCCGACCGTACTTCGACGGCAGTGCCGTACTTCAGCATCAGTGCGTACTTGAGCGTCGTTTCGTCTCACTTTGCCGGCCACGCCGGGCCCTGGTCGCGCGGAACGTTCGCGATGCCTTTGTAGACGAACTTCTGGAGGCGTCGGCCTTCGTACGTCTCGGTCGTGAAGATGTTGCCCTTCGAGTCGATCGCGATGCTGTGGACGGCGAAGAACTGGCCGGGTTGGCGGCCGCCGCCGCCGAACGTCGAGAGGATCTCGAGCGTGTCGCGCAGCATGATGTAGACCCGCTCGTTCTTGCCGTCGGCAAGAAACAGATACTTCTGCTGGGGATCCCTCGAGAACGCGATGTCCCACGTGGAGCCGTCGCCGAGCGTTCGCTTCGCGACCCACGTTTCCTTGACGAACGTCCCGTCCTTCTTGAACACCTGAATCCGGTCGTTGGGCCGATCGCACACGTAGACAAGACCGTCCATCGACATCTCCGCGCAGTGCACGGGCGAACGGAACTGCTTGATCGGCGGGGCGTCCGGATCGTAGGTTCCGGTTGACGTGTCGTCCGGCTTGTTGCCGTATGCGCCCCAATAGCGCTTCATTTTGCCGGTGTCTGCGTCGATCACGGCCACGCGCTTGTTTCCGTACCCGTCCGCGAGGTAGGCCTCGTTCTCCTTGGGGTCGACGAAAATCTTTGCGACCCGGCCGAAGTTCTCCATGTGATTGCTGCCCCAGCTGGGACTGTTGGGGGGCACGGGCTTTCCGAACTGGGCGATGAACTTGCCGTCCTGCGTGAACTTCAGGACATGGCCGTCGGAGCCGACGTTGCCGCCGATCCACACGTTGCCTTTGTGATCGATCGTGATGCCGTGGTTGGAGTTCGGCCAGTCGTAGCCCTGGCCCGGCCCTCCCCAGTGCCGCAGCAGATTGCCCGCCTGGTCGAACTCGAGGATCGGCGGCGCCCGGCGGCAGCAGGATGCCGTCGGCGGAGTCTGATCGGCAGCCGCTTCATTGGCGCCGAGCGAATCCTGCCGGTGAACGATCCAGATGTGATCTTGCGCATCCACGCCGACGCCGATCGCCTGCCCGAGCAGCCAGTTGTTCGGCAGCGGCTTGGGGAAGGCCGGATCGACTTCGAACTTCGGCGCCTGCACCATGTCCTTGGCTTGAGCGGCGGCCGAGCGCTCGAGGGCGCGCTCGCTCACGGCAAGCACGCCGAAGACGGCGAGGAACGCCGTAACCACAACGAGATTCCGCTTGCGATTCATTCAGTTCTCCATCGGGGGTCTTGAACTTCCTCAGGTCATAGCTTTAGCGACGGCTGAACTTCTGGACGCGCTTGCCCTCGAACGTTTCGCCGGTGTAGACGTTGCCCTTCGAGTCGAGCGCGACGCTTCCGACTCCGAAGAAGTGTCCCGGCCAGCGGCCGCCGTCGCCGAAGCTCCCCTGCACTTCGAGCGTGTCGCGGCGCAGGGTGAACACCTTCTGATCCTGGCCGTCGGCCACGAACAGCGTCTGCTGCTGCGAATCGTTCGAGAACGCGATGTCCCACACCGCGCCGTTCCCGAGCGTCGTCTTCGAGACGAACCCTTCCTTGACGAAGGTGCCGTCCTTCTTGAAGACCTGGATCCGGTTGTTCTGCCGGTCGCAGACGTAGACCGATCCGTCGCGCGCGATCTTGACGCAGCTGGGCGATCGAAACTGCTTCGCCGGCGGATCGTTCGGGTTGTACGGGCCGAGCTGCGAGTCATCCGGCTTCGCGCCGTACGCGCCCCAGTGCCGCTTGTAGGCGCCGGTCGTCGCGTCGAAGACCACGATGCGGCGGTTGGCCGCGCCATCCGCGACATAAACCTCGTTGGCGGCAAGGTCCACCTCGATGGCGGCCGGCCGATTGAGCGCGGTCGTGCTCGTCATGTCTCCAGGCGCCCCTGCCTTGCCGATCTGCATCACGAACTTGCCGTCGCTCGAAAACTTCAGCACGTGCGCGTCGGCCGGACGTGGAGGCGCGGCAGCTTGTCCACCGCGTCCGCCGCCACGACCCTGTCCGCCAGCCGCTTGTCCGCCCGCGGCCTGACCGCCGCCCGCGGCGGCGCCACCCGCTGCAGCACCACCCGCAGCAGCACCACCTGCGGCCGCGCCACCGGCTGCCGCGCCGCCGGCTGCGGCACCGCCAGCGTCACCGCCGCGACCACGCCCGCGCCCGGCTTCCGCCGGCTCCTCCGCGGCCGCGCCACGCCCGCGGCCGGTCGGGGCGTCGAAGCCCGCCGCGGCAATCCAGACGTTGCCCTTGCCATCGACGGCGATGCCGCCCGGCGATACGGGCCAGTCAAATCCCTGTCCGGCGCCGCCCCAGTGCCCGACGAGATTGCCGGCCGGGTCGAAGCGCAGCACCTGCGGCGCGGGACCGCAGCAGATCTCCGAACCCGGAGGAGTCAGCGCAAGGCCCGCTTCCGTCCGCGTGGTCAGCGAATCGAGTCCGCGATGGACGATCCAGACGTTCTCCTTCGAGTCCACCGCCACGCCCGTAACCGATCCCAGAATCCAGTTGTTGGGCAGCGGCTTCGGCCAGAACGGATCGGCCTGGTACGGCTGCGGCTGGGCGGCTCCGCGTGCCTGTTCTCCGGGTTCGTCCTCGAACAGGGCCGGCCGGGCACCCAGACCCACGCCGCAGAGCAGCGCAAGCGTCGCGCCCATCGAGATGGTTGTTGTTCGGTTCATGTGCCTCACCATCGGATCAGGTCGAGCGTCAGAATCCCCTCGGAAGGGCGCCAGTATACTGCCTTGGAAGCATGAAGGTCATGAAGAGGATGAAGGACATGAAGTGGACGGGAGTATGCCGGAGGCCCGCCTTCATGACCTCCATCTTCTTCATGGCCTTCATGTTCTGCTTCACGACCTTCATGCCGCCGGTAGGCGCCCACGATATCCCGGCGGACGTGCTGGTCCAGATGCTGGTGAAGCCGGAAGGCAACCGGCTGCGCGTCCTCGTGCGCGTCCCGCTCGGCTCGATGCGGGATGTCGATTTCCCGCAGCGCGGACCCTACCTCGACCTCGTCCGGGTGCAGCCGCTGCTCCCGGACGTCGCGACGCTGTGGCTTGGCAACAGCCTGGCGATCTACGAAGGGCAGACCCGCCTCGGCCAGCCGACGCTCGCCGCCGCGCAGATTTCGCTGCCGTCGGATCGGTCGTTTCTGACGTTTGAATCGGCGGTCGCCCACGTCACGGGTCCGGCGCTGCCGGGCGATACGACCATTCCCTGGAACCAGGCGCTCTTCGACGTGCTGTACGACTATCCCATCACGTCCGACCGGGCGGAGTTCTCCATTCATTCCGAGCTGGCGAGGCTGGGCGTTCGAGTCGTGACCGTCATGCGGTTCCTGCCGCCGGAAGGGACCGTACGCGCCTTCGAATACACAGGGGATCCCGGGATCATCCGGCTCGACCCGCGCTGGCACCAGTCGGCCCTGCGGTTCGTGAGGCTGGGGTTCGGGCACATCCTCGACGGGATCGATCACCTGCTCTTCCTGTTGTGCCTCGTCATCCCCTTCCGTCGCTTCGGTCAGCTGGTGCTCATCGTCACGTCATTCACGGTGGCGCACTCGATCACGCTCATCGCGTCGGCGTTCGAGGTCGGGCCAACGGGACTCTGGTTTCCACCGCTGATCGAAACGCTCATCGCGATGTCGATCGTCTACATGGCGCTGGAGAATATCGTTCTCGGTGCGTCACAGGGCGCGTCCACGGCCGGTTTCGGCGCCGCGCTCACCGCGACGCGCCATCGGCTGCTGAACGTCCACCGCCGGTGGATGATCACGTTCGCGTTCGGACTGGTGCATGGGTTCGGCTTTTCATTTGCGCTGCGCGAAACCCTGCAGTTCGCCGGCTCGCACCTGCTCACGTCGCTGGTCTCGTTCAACCTCGGGGTGGAACTCGGACAGCTGGTCGTGCTGGCCGTGATGTTGCCCGCGCTCTATCTGCTGTTCCGGTACGGCCTCAACGAGCGGCTGGGCACGATCATCCTCTCTGCGCTGATCGCGCATACGGCCTGGCACTGGATGATCGAGCGAGGCAGCCGGCTCGGGGCCTATGAATGGCCCGCGCTCGATGCCGCCTTCCTGGCCGCCGCGCTCCGCTGGACGATGCTCGTCGTCGGGGTCGCGGCGATCGTTTGGCTGGTAAAGACCTCGGGTTTCTTTTTGGGCGGATCCAGCCAAAAAGAAACCCGAGGTCTTAAGTGATCATCGAGCCCAATCGCCGGTCGAAGACCTCGGGTTTCGTTTTTGGTGAGCTATGGCAAAACGAAACCCGAGGTCAACGGCTCCGCCGTACCCCGGTACCGCTCCGCCGTAATCTCCGCCATCACCGACAGCGCGATTTCCGCCGGCGTGCGTCCGCCCAGATCGAGACCGACCGGCGCATGGATCGCCTGGATGCGAGATTCCTCGGCGCCGGCTTCGCGCAGCATCTGGGCGATAAGAACGGTCTTGCGCCGGCTGCCGAGCAGGCCAATGTAGCGCGCGGGCGTCTTGACCGCCGCCAGCACGCAATCGCCGTCCAGCTTGTGGCCGCGCGTGGCCACGACGATGTAGCTCGACCAGCCGTACTCGAGCGACGCGATCGTCTGCGGCACGTCGCCCTGCACGACCCGCGCGCCGCCAAAGCGCTTCGGATCGGCGAACTCGGGCCGGTCCTCGAGAATCGTGACGTCGAAATCGAGCAGCATCGCCTGCCGCGCGATGGCGAGCGCGACGTGGCCGCCGCCCGCGACGACGAGTTGCGGACGGCCGGCGACCGGATCGATCAGGAGATCGTGCGAGTCGTCGAGGGCGACCAGCCGGGGCGTCGCGTGCGGCAGCTGGGCCACCGCCGCGGACGTCGCGCGCTCGTCGAGCGACGCGTCGCTGAGACTGCCCGCCATCGCGACACCCGCGGCATCAACGAACAGCCGGCCCGCGAAGTCGATCGTCCTGCCCTGCCGGCGGAGCAACGTCGCGACGGCGAGCGGAGGTCCGCCGGCCGACGCCCGCACGAGATCGCCCAGCACCGATCGACCGCTGACCGAGAGGGCGTCTTCGCCGCGTTCGGCCAGGATCCACATCGTGCCACCGCAGACGAGACCGGTGTTCCAGGCAAGCTGCTCGGTCAGCTCATAGGCCCGGAGCGACCGCCCGCCTTCGCGCAGCACCTGCCGGGCCGCAAGAATGGCATCAGCTTCGACACACCCGCCGCCGAGTGTCCCGGCGGCCCGCTTCGACTCGTCATCTGTCACGACCAGCTTGGCGCCGACCACCTGGGGCGTGCTGCCCAGGGTGCGGACCACGGTGGCGAGCGCGAAGCGCTCCCTGGCCTGTTCGAGCTCGGCCATCCGGGCGTACAGGGAGGTCACGAAAACAAGTGTAAGAGACCTGCCTGTTGCGGACGAAATAAGGTAGAGGCATGCAATGCGAATACTGACGGTTTTGGTGATTTGGGCCCTGACGGCCGTGGTTCCCGCGGGTCAGGTCCTGCGAGCGCCCGAAAAGACGCCGGAACAGGTCCTGGTGGACCGCGCCATCGAGGCCGCCGGCGGCCTCGAGGCCCTGAAACGGCACCCGGCGTTCGTCTGGAAGGGCGAGGCGCAGGTTCACGTCCAGGGCAAGGATCTCAAAATTGTCGGGACCTGGAGCATCGACCCGCCCGACAAGGCCATCGTCGAAACGCGTCAGGAAGGCCAGGCACCCGAAGAGTCGCGGACACTGGTGATCAACGGACGGCAGGGATTCTCCCTGGTCAACAACGTCCGCTCGCAACTGCCGGCGGAGATACTCGAAAACGAGCGCGATGTGTTCTATCTCTATGCGCTCATGCGCCTCCTGCCGCTGCAGGACTACGCGATCCGTCTCACCGCCCTACCGAAATCCGAGGATGGGCTCGATGCCCTTCGCGTCACCCAGCCCGAGCGGCCGGACGTCGATCTGTTCTTCGATGGGGACGCTCGACTTCGCCGGTTGTTAGTCGAGACGCTCGATCCGGTCACGAACACGCGCAGGCGTCAGAACGTGAAGCTCGATGGCGAGATGACGAGCCGCGGGATCCGCTGGTTCAGGAACCTGACGATCACGCGGGAGGACGGGCCGTACTTCGAGCTCACGATCCTGACGCTCGACGTGCTCCCGGGGCTGGCCGATCCACGATTGAGATAACTTCACGCGCGCAGGTCGCGCGTGGAATCGACGTCACGAAGGATACCCTGGTCAGCGACGTCCAGCTCGACACGTGCGCCGGCATCCGCCTTCAAGACGGCATTCAAGGTCGACGTCGGTTCCGCTTTGAGAATGCCGTCCCGAAGCCGTCGGGGGAACGCGACCGGATGGCCGCGCCGGTCGCGGAACCGCGGCGACACGATCGCGCCGGTGCGTCTCGCTTCCGCAAGCACGGCCGCCACGGTTTCCGGCCGGACGAACGGAATATCCCCCGGCAAGACGAGAAACGGATCGCCGTCCTCGGCCGCAAGACCGATCTGAATCGACGAAAACATGCCGCGGTCGGGATTCGGATTGACGACACGCCGCACCCGCTGATCGCTCAACCGCTCGACGGTCGCGAACGTGGCACCAGGCGCGAGCACGACGACCACGACATCGGTGCCGCCGTCGAGGAGAGAGCGCAGCGTTCGATTGAGCAGCGGCTCGCCGTCGACGTCGGCGATCAGCTTCCCGCCGCCAAAACGCTCGGCCTTCCCGGCGGCGGGAACGATGGCGACGGTCATCGGGAAACTTCGAACTTCAAACTTTCGAACCCGGCTACGACGGCGTGACGTTCACATTGTGATGGAACACGTTCTGGGGATCGTACTTGCCCTTGACAATCCGCAGCCGGTCGAGGTTCGGACCGTAGACCGCGGCGAGTGTGGCCGCGGCCGTGTCGTCGTGGTCCATGTAGTTCAAATACCGGTCCTTCCCCGTGAAAGGCTGGAGGGTCCGGTAGCAGTCGCGAGCCCATGACACACACTTCTCGTCGTGTGTGCTGTCCGTCCACTGGGACAGGATCACCAGGTTGAAGCCCGGCTTGCGCATCGCGTACGCCGTGTCCGCCACGGGCACCCGCGTCACGGCGCCATGAAAGTTCTCGAGCAGGATCTTCGACATTGGTGATGTACTCCGCGCAAAAGCATCGACCAGCGAATCAATCCCGTCGTCGGTGAGCTGCTCCATGAAGTGCGACTTCCAGTAGTTTCGCGCGCCACGCGGGAAATCGCCGTCGATCATCCCGTTGAGCACGGTGTACGGCATCGGACCGATGACGTCCATGACCGGCGACCCGAACTGTTTGAGCGGCCGCAGCGCGGTTTCCGCGTCCGCCGGCGATCCGATGTGGCACGCGACGATGCCAACCAGTTTCGTCGCGGCGTCCGGACCGGTGAGCAGCGCGGCCATGAGCATCAGGTCGTCCGGAGCGGTGGCCGACGCGTCACGGAACAGGCGCAGCACGTCCGTCGCCTGCGAGATCGGATGCGCCACCAGGCCGCCTGTCACGATTGGCCCGACGGAGTGGAGCCGGAACTCGAATGAGGTGGCGACGCCGAAGTTACCGCCCCCGCCCCGCAGGCCCCAGAAGAGGTCGGGATGTTCCTCTTTCGACGCTCTCACAGCGCGACCGTCGGCCAGGACGAGATCGACCGAGAGGAGATTATCGAGCGCCATCCCGTATTTGGCCATCAGCCACCCGAGCCCGCCGCCGAGCGTCAGGCCCGCCACACCGGTCGACGAGACCGCGCCGCCAGTGGTGGCAAGTCCGTGCAGTTGCGTGGCGCGGTTGAACTCCTTCCAGAGTGTCCCGCCCTCGGCGCGCGCGGTTCGCGTCTTCGGATCGACGTGCAGCCCTTTCATGAGCGAGAGATCGATGAGCAACCCGCCGTCGATCGTGCCGCGGCCGCCGACGTTGTGGCCGCCGCCTCGGACGGCGACGTCCAGGCCGAGCTTTTTCGCCAGTCCCAGCGCGTCGGCAACATCCGCAGCGCCAAGACAACGCGCGATGACACCCGGTCTCTTGTCTACGAGTCCGTTGTGAACGCGACGCGCCTCGTCGAACAGCGCGTCGTCCGGTTGAAGCAACCGGCCTGAAAATGAAGGGATGAGCTCGGTGACAGCATTAATAGTGGCGGTTGCCATAAGGACCTTCCTACTCTGCTCTACGCTCGCGTCGAGACCGGAGTTCAGCTCGTTTTGCTTTTGATCCAACGACCTACCTTCTCCCGCAACACCCAGAGCGGGAGCGATCCGTCGGCGAGCACCAGATCGTGGAACTCCCGGATGTCGAACTTCGCACCCAGTGCCTGTTCCGCTTCGGTACGAAGCTTTCGAATTTCGAGGTTGCCGATCATATACGCGGTCGCCTGTGCCGGCACGGCGATGTAACGATCGATCTCGGCCGCGGCCCGGTCCGGCGTCTCTGTCGTGTGGGACAACACGTAGTCGATGGCCTGTTGGCGGGTCCACTTGAGCATGTGCATGCCCGAATCGACAACCAGCCTGGCGGCGCGAAGGGCTTCGTTCGAGAACAGACCGAGCCGATCCACGTCCGAGGAAAAGAGCCCCATTTCGTCGGACAACCGTTCCGTATACAACGCCCAACCCTCGCCGAATCCCGACAGGAAAAAATAGCGGGAGATCGGGTGCAGCTCCTTGCGCTCGAGCGCGACCGCCGCCTGCATGTGATGGCCGGGATAGGCCTCGTGAAACGCGGTGGACTCGAGACCCGCGCGGCTCTGTTCGTTCGCTTTGTACGCGTTGATCAGGTACTTGCCGGGCTTGCCATCGGCTGACGGCGGCACGGCCTGCCCGCCGGGAGCCGTCTTCTCGAGGTAGGGCGGATAGGGTTCGACGATGACCGGCGCGCTGGGAATTCGGCCGAAGGTTTTCGGCAGCGCCTGCTTGGCGCGTTCGATCGCCGCCTCGGCGTACTTGATGAGCTCTTCACGGTTCTTGAACCGGTATTTCGGATCCGTTCTGACCAGCTTCAGCAACGCGATGGGATCGGAAGTGTTGAAGCTCCGCTCACCAATCTGCCGCATCTCGGTCTGGATCTTGTCCATCTGCGTCAGGCCGAGGTCGTGCACTTCCTTCGGCGTCATCGCGACGGTCGCGTAGTACTTCACGGACGCTTCATAGCAGGCGCCGCCGTCCGGATTGGCGGAAACCCCAATCGCCGTGCGCACTTCTTTGAGGTAGACGTCGCGCAGGAAATCACGGTAGCGCTGGATGGCCTGGCGGATGTGCGTCTTCTCGAGATCTTCGAGCTGCTTTCGAAACGCCGGCGCATCCTTCTTGGCCATCTGCACGAACGGCGACTCCGCAATGGGTGCCTTCAGGAGCGCGTCCATCTGCCCGATCACCGTCTGCACGTTGTGCTTCGGCGCCGTGTGCTTCAGCCGCAGGCCTTCCTTCAGATTTGCGATCTCATCGTCGAGATACTTCGGCAGTTGGGAAAACCTGGCGATCGCGTTCTGCTGGTCGCCGGGTGTCGCCGTCGCCTGCATACCGGCGATGACGGGCATCTCGGCCTGCCACCCGGTCCACGTGGGGCTCACGTTCCAGAGCTCGATCCGGCACACTCGATAGCCCTGCGCCGTCTCGAGGAGACTCTGCAGGAACTTGTACGTGACGGCCTCTGGCCGTGCCTCGATCGACGCGAGATCGATCTGTTTCAGATCGGCGAGCAGCTGGTCTTCGCGATCCTGCCAGCGCTTCAGGGCAGGCAGACTGTGGTCACTCAGACGATCCGGATGCACGTCCGGCGCCCCGAACGCCAGCGCATAGTGCGGAAACGCCGCGAAGTAGTCCTTCACGTACGCGTCGGCGAGCGCGGTCACCTTGTTCGCCGCGCCATCCGCCGGCGGCGGCCCAGGGGGCGGCGGCGAGCTGCACGCGGTCATCAGTACACACAGGAACATGAACGCGATCGAGCATCTGAGCGTCATCACGCCTCCGGGCACATCACCGGACAGCATAGTCCATCGATTCGAACTGCCACCAAGAGCGTTTGACCACGAAGCTCACGAAGAGCACGAAGGGACTCAAGGAAGATCGTTGCTTGTCGGCGTGGGACCCGCACGCCAATACCCGAGACGGTGGCGAATGTCATAGTCGCCGGAGCGCATCCTGATTCTCAGGACATGCCAGCCGCTTGGCTCGACACCAGTTGGGCTGAAACGAAGAACATACCGGGTTCGGGACTCCTCGATGGCTGCCCGGAGAGCCGGTACGAAATCCTGATCCGGTGTCAGATCATAAAAACGTCCACCCGTGCGATCGACGACCTCACGCAGAACCCACGAGTATTTCTCCTCACTCAAACGGGCCGGCTTAGTGACAACGCGTTCGGTGGATCCGCTGAGCGCTCCTGGGAGTCGGGAGTCCGCGATGGCAAGAAGATACACCACGGCATTGGTGCGGTCGAGAATCATGGATCGAACTGAGTAGTCCACGATACTGGCCGTATCAACTCCGTCGGTCAGCGCAATCACCACGCGCCGCCATCCAGCGTCGAGGGGCTGCATGAGGACAGCCAAGAGAGAATCGAACAAGGTCGTCTGCATCAAAGCCGGTGAATCCAGCGAGTCGAGATCCTCCGCTGTTTTGACAACTCGGGCGAGACTTGCGAAGCGAAGGATCCGGTACCGGTCACCGGCTTGCATCATGGCTGCGAGCCCAGCTGCAGCCACGCGAGTGCGGCTTGCAGTCGCGCGATCGATGCTGGCACTCCTGTCCACTAGCACGATGAACTCGATAGGAATTTTTTCGATTGAGACATCGGTAACGGTCTGCGCGACTCCGTTGTCCGATAGCTCGAAGTCTCCGGCCGTCAGGTTCGGCACCGCGCGGCCCTGGCGCCGGACCGACACGTCGACGACGACTGTCTCGCTCGTCGATCGGAAGACAGGGGCCTGCTGGACGGCGATGGAAACGCCCAAACAGAGCCAGAGGATGACAGATGCTCGCATCAATTACTGGCCCGTGGTCGAGCGGCCGCGCGTATCGCCTGTAATCGCGTCGGCCAGTGCCGGTACCCGGGTGCGAGATAGTTCGACCATGGATCCTCGGCCGCCGGTTCGGAGCCGAACAGGATGACGACCTGTCGTGCGGCCTCGTCATGCCGATTCGCCAGATAGTCGAATGTGGCGGTCGCCAGACGCGCAGACTGTGCTCCCGGCCGTAGTTCAGACGCCTTCTGGAATTCCCGAGCCGCTTCCGGCCAGCTCTTCAGCTCAGCCAGCGTCATCCCTCGAAACAGCAGGGCGAGGTATTCGAGACTCGTGTCGGCCGTCATTACGACGACTTCGCTCCACAGGCGCAGCGCATCTTCCGGCCGGCCTTGAAAAGCACGAACGCGACCTAAACGGAGTGTTGCCTCTGGCCGCAGCCGTTCGTCCTGGCGTGCCTGCTCGAACCCGAGGGCCGCGTCACGGAGGAATTGCTGCTGCTGCCGCTCACGCGCCGGGACCGTGGTACTCGGCTTCTGTTGACCGACACCGGCGGAATGCTGGAAGACGTGAACTTCCAGCTCGCGGCTGACCGCCCAGCTGAATGCAATCTCAGCGTCCTGGAGAAAACGCTTGCGTGCGTGCGCATCCAGGGTGTGAGGATGCAGCCAGACAGTCCCATGCGCCTGCGCAACAGGACGTTCGACACCGCCGAGCAGGACGCTGCCGGGTCCTGACAACAACGCCATGGCGGCCAGGTGCCACTCACGTTCGAAGACGGGAGGTGCAGCGGTGGAGCTACGCAGCTTACGACAGCCGATTTCCAGCAGATCGAGAATCATTGATTGCGTGTGCAAGTCCGGCTGCTGAACACCGTCGATGATTGCTGCCGCCGTGGCTTCCAGCGCGAACGCCGCCGCTGGAACAGGTAATGCACGTCCGATTGGCCTGTCGAGCTCGCGCTTGAACGACTCCACTTCGGCGGGGCTATCGAGGCGCGCCGCCAGGGCGCGCCGCACCTCCTCGACAGCACCGCTCGAATATGCAGTTAGCAGTTCCGTGATTGACGAGGCTGGCTGAACTGAGACGGCGGCTGGGGCAGTCAGCAGCAGCAACGCAACCAGCAACACGCGGAGCGAACCGAGCCCAGTCGCGTGAGACTGCATCACGGCCATTATCGTCAGCTTCCCGCACGTCTCCAAGAGCGTCGACCACGAAGTTCACAAAGGCTCGAAGGCAGCGTTATTACACCCTCTTGCCGGGAACTCTTCGTGATCTTCGTGATCTTCGTGTTCAATGCTCTTGACGATCTCGTCGCCGCGGCCCGTACCAGAGTTCCAGCCCCTCCCGGCTCCTGAGCGCACGGGGCCCGCGAACCGCCATCCGCGCCATCATCCCCATGATCTCGCGGAACGAATGCGTCCGCATCTTGCGGCCCGACGTGACCACGTGTTCGCGAAGCATGACGAACGGTCCGTGCGCGCGCAGCGCCCGGCTGAGGGCGAGTTCTTCGCCGACATAAAGGCCCTCGTCGAACCCGCCCGACCGTTCGAATGCTGCTCGCGTGCAATACAGATAGCAGCCGCTGGCCAGGCGAAGCCATCGGCCCGCCTGCCACGAGGCCCACATGACCACCTTGCCGTACCGTGGGCTCGCGTCGTCGAGACGGGGCGCCGCGCCGCCGCCCACGGCACCGCTCGCGATCGCGCGAACCGTGGCCGAGACCACCACCGGAGTGATCAGGGTGTCGGCATCGACGAAGATGAATGTCTCCCCCAAAGCGGCCGCGGCACCTGCGTTCCTGGCTTTCGAGATGTGACGTGCCTGCACGCTCACGACGCGCGCGCCTTCGCCCGCAGCGAGTGACGCCGTCCGATCCGTGGAGGCGTCGTCGACGACGATGATTTCGCAGGGCTGACGAGCGGCTTCGGCCGCGGCGCGGATGGCGCGCAGCGTCGAGACGATGAGCGGCTCTTCGTCGTGCGCCGGGACGATGAAGGAAAGCACGGGGTCTCCGGTCGGCCCAAGTGCCCAAGGCCCAAGGCCCAAGGCCGCCCAAGGCCCAAGGAGTTATAGATTGTACGTCGTGATCTCGATCTCGTGCCCGTCAGGATCTTCAAAATAAATTGAGTGCGAGATCTGATGGTTTTGTTCGGTGATGGGAATCCCTCGGGCAACAAGCGCCGCGCGGGCATTCTCGAACTCACGGCGGGATGCGCGAAATGCCAGATGACGCATCGTCAGCACATCGCGACCCGGCCGCGGCTGCGGCGACGAGCCTGCGACCGGAAACAACGCGATGCTGGTTGTTCCGATGCCGACGACGGCTGGAGAGCTGCCCCAGACATCCTGATGCCGCCGCTCGAGTCCGAGCACTTCGCAGTACCACGCCGCGGATTTCTCGACGTCGCGCACCGCAAGGGCGACGTGATCGATACCTTCGAGTTGAAATCTAATGCTCTCAGCGGGACTCATCAAGAAAGTTCAGTGCTGCTGAAGCGCCTGGGAACCACCGTGTCGTTCCGTCGCCTTCGGCCTTTGGCCATTGGCTACGTCGTCCGTGCGTAGTGATCGGCGCCCAGAAAATGAAGCGAGACGTACGCCTCGTCGCCGACGACCCAGCTGTCGTGCGGCACCGGCGGCACGTAAAACAGCTCACCCGCCCGAAGCTCGATGACGCGGCCGTCCTCGAACGCCACGGTCGCGACACCCGTGAGCACCAGGCCGACGTGCTCGACCGTGCAGTGCGTCGCGCCAACCGAGGGCCCGACGTGCTGAGACCATCGCCACCCGGGTTGATAGGTCGCGCGCCCGATCGTCACGCCGCCCACGCGGACGATCTCGAACCGCCCTCTGGTCATCTCACGGACTTCGTCGGGATTCTCGAACCTGCGGAGGATTACGTCAGGGAGCACGGTGAATCTGGGGGACGTTGTCCCTCACTTCACCGGGACAACTTTCACGGCTTTTGCGGCCGCGTCGAATTTCAACGCGTCGGGACCCTCGGGATAGCCGTTGGCCTGAAGAATGTGCGCCACGAGGTCCACGGTGTCGCTTTCGGTCAGGACGACCGAGCCGTCATTCGGCATCGTGGTCAGGATCGTCGTGAAGACCTCGCCGATCGTGTGGTCCTTCCAGTTCTCGACGAACATCGACGTCGAGCCCACGAGGGGCGGACCGGGCGTCTTGTCCGGCGTTTTCTTGGCCGGATCGTGGCAGGCCGCGCAGACCTTGCCGAACATCGCGGCGCCGCGCGCGGCCTGCTCCTTGGAGTAGACCTTGTCGCGGGTCGTGCGTTCCTTCGTCTGCTCAGCCGCCGAGCTTGCGCGCGCCATGGCGGCGGCGAACGCGATTGCCAAGAGCACTAGCGTCACGCCCATCAGCAGATGGACGTGACGTCGGGCCACGATGAAATACCAGTCGGCGAAGTGGATGGAGATGGCTCTACGTGTTCGTCGTCTCATGCCCAGCGGAACCCGTGTTTCGAGAGCGGTAGCGAGCGGACCCGCGTGCCGGTTGCACTGAAGATGGCGTTGCACACCGCGGGAAGAATCGGCGGCAGCGCCGGTTCGCCCAGGCCGGTCGGGTTGTTGTCGGTCGTACGGAAGTGCACTTCGATTTCACGGGGCGCAAAGCGCATCCGCAGCGGCTCGTACTGGTCGAAGTTGGCCTGCTTCACGCGACCGTTGGCGATCGTAATCTCGAAGCCCATGAGGTGGCTCAGCCCGTCGATGACGGAGCCCTGCGCCTGCGCTTCGGCTTTGAGCGGGTTGATGATCTGGCGGCCGATGTCGCCCGCCACCCACACCTTGTTCACCTTGATGCGCTTCTGCGCGTCCACGGTGACCTCGGCCACTTCCGCGAAGTAGCCCTGGTGGCTGAAGTGGAACGCGACGCCCATCGCGGTCCCCTTTGCCGGCTTGCGTGTGCCCCAGCCCGACTTGTCGCGGACCAGCTCGAGCACGCCGCGCATCCGGGCCGGATCCCAGCCCCCCTGCTGACCGCCGCCACCACCGCGGCCGCCTCCCGGCGGCGCGTTCGGGTCGGCAGGCGGAGGAGGCGGGACAACTAGCGGACCCGCGAGCAGGTCGAGTCGGAACTGCAGCGGATCCTTCCCGGCCGCGTGCGCCAACTCGTCCATGAACGACTGCATGACGAACGCGATCGCGTTGCTACCAGGCGCGCGCATGGCCCCAGTCGGCACGTTGAAGTGAATGAACGAGGTGTAGAGCGCGTAGTTCGGCGCGAACCGCGCCGGAAACTCGGTCGCGTTCATCCCCGATGAACTGGTTGGCCGCTGGCCGCCCTCGCGACCCGGCGGGTCAGCCGAGAAGTTCATGAAATGATTCCGCCACGCCACCAGCTTGCCGGTGGCATCCACGCCGCCCTTCAGGAAGTGGAATCCGCCCGGACGGAAGAGGTCGTGCGCCATGTCGTCCTCGCGCGTCCACCGGAGTTGCACGGGCGCGCCGGCCGCCTTCGAAATCGCCGCGGCCTCGACGAGATGGTCGTTGTAGAGACGACGCCCGAAGGCGCCGCCGATCCGGACCATGTGGATGATCACGTTGGCCGGCTCGATCCCGAGTGTCTGCGCGATCATCGTCCGCGCGCCCCCCGGCGTCTGGGTCCCGGCCCAGATCTCGACCCGGTTGTCCTTGAACGAGGCCACCGCACTCATCGGCTCGATCTGCGCGTGGTTCAGGAACGGATACTGGTACGCGGCCTCGACAACCTTCGCCGCGCCTTTGAGCGCAGCTTCGATGTCGCCATCGGACCGAATGGCCTGCGCCGGCGGTTTCGTCAGGAGATCGGTAGCGGCTTTCTCGTAACCGGCCGACGTCTCGGTTGCGCCAGGCCCTTCGACCCAGTTCACTCTCAGGAGCTTGCGCGCCGACTGTGCCGTCCACCATTTGTCGGCGACGATGGCCACGCCGCTGAGCAGCCCGTTCGCATTGGCGATGGTGCCGCCCTCGATCGGAAATGCATTCTTGACGCCGGGAAGCGCCTTGATCTGATCGAGGTTCTCGACCGAGCCGACCTTGCCGGCAAACACCGGGCACTTCTCGTACACGGCGTAGAGCATGTCGGGCACGGTCATGTCGATCCCGTAGATCGGCTTTCCCGTCACGATTTCGTCGAGGTCGACGCCCGGGACACGCTGTCCGATGATCTTGAAGTCCTTCGGATCCTTCAGTCGCACCGTCGCCAGATCGGGTGGCGTCATCGCGAGCGCCTTGTCCGCGAGCTGGCCGTAGCCGACGGAGCGCTTGGAGCCGGCGTGCGTCACCTGGCCCGACGCGGTGGTGAGCTCCGCTTCGGGCACGTTCAGATTGGCCGCCGCGGCGGCGACGAGCATCTGACGCGCGGCCGCGCCGATGCGCCGGTGCGAATCGTAGTTGCCGGGTACGGCTGTGCTGCCCCCGGCACTCTGCGTGCCGTATTTCGGGTCGAGGTCGCCTTGCTCGACGGTGACCATCTTCCAGTCCACGTCCAGCTCTTCGGCAATGAGCATCGGCAGCGTCGTCTTGATGCCCTGCCCGATTTCCGGGTTCTTGCCGATGATGGTCACGCGGCCGTCGGGCGCAATCTTGATGAACACGTTCGGCACGAGCGCCGGCTGGGCGCCGCGGCCTTGTCCGAAGAGCTCCGTGACCGGGTCGAGATAGGCGGCAATCGCCAATCCGCCACCGGCAAGGGCGCTGACGCGAAGGAATGAGCGACGGTCGAGGACGGCTGGGCTCATGACGCGTCTCCTATCTGGCGCGCGACGTGACCGCGCGACGGATGCCCTGTCGAATTCGGATGTAGGTGCCGCACCGGCAGATGTTGCCGCTCATCGCGGCGTCGATCTCCGCTTCGGTTGGGTCCGGGGCGGTGTTGAGCAGCGCCGCCGCCGACATGATCTGACCGGCCTGGCAGTAGCCGCACTCAGGCACGTCGAGCTCTTTCCAGGCCTGCTGCAATGGATGCGTGCCGTTGGGCGAGAGCCCTTCGATGGTGACGATCGGGCCGCCGACGGCCGCCGACGCTTTCACCTGACACGATCGAACCGCCCGGCCGCGCAGGTGAACGGTGCAGGCACCACACTGGCCGGCGCCGCAGCCGTATTTCGTTCCACGCAGGTTCAGCTCATCACGCAGGACCCAGAGGAGTGGCATGTCGGCAGGCACATCGACAGACACGGCTTTCCCGTTCACATTCAGATCGACCCTCATGGTGTAGGCTCCTACCAACGGCCATCATACGACCAACGGGAATCAAGTCAAGGAAACCCATGATCGAAACTGGCAAGAAAGCGCCCGCTTTTGCACTAAAGGATCAGGACGGTCGGACGCACACGCTCTCCGACTACGAGGGGCGCCCAGTCGTTCTGTACTTCTATCCGAAGGACGATACGCCCGGGTGTACCGCCGAGGCGTGCGCGTTCCGCGACAACCTCCCGCGCTTCCAGGGCGGCAAGGCTCAAGTGCTGGGGGTCAGTATTCTCGACGAGAAGAGCAAGGCGAAGTTCGCGAGCAAGTACAGCCTGAACTTCCCGCTCCTCGCCGATCCCGACCACGCCGTCGCCGAGAAGTATGGCGTGTGGCAAAAGAAAGTCACGCTACGGGCGTGAGTACCTGGGCATCGCCAGGACCACCTACCTGATCGACGGCGCCGGCAAGGTCGCGAAGCGCTGGGACAACGTCAAGGTCGATGGACACGCCGAGGACGTGCTGGAGGAGATCAAAAAGCAAACATGAAGGACATGGAGAGCCTGAAGATCATGAAGGAGAGCTCTTCTTCATGTCCTTCACGTCCTTCATGACCTTCATGAATGCTTTTAGCTCTTTGCCGTAGACAGAGGTCAACGCCCGACCCCCCACCGTAGTATCTAGAAAATCACCATGCTGAAACACCTCTGCCTGCTGCCGCTAGTCTTCGGTCTTGCCCTTGCCGCCGCCCCGGCCGCCCAGCAGACCGCGGATCGCTTCTGGCCACAGTGGCGCGGCCCGCACGGGACCGGCGTGTCGAGGAGCGCAACGCCGCCCCTTGAATGGGCCGAAGGGAAGAACATCCGCTGGAAGGTCGAAATCCCTGGCCGCGGCTCGGCGACACCGGTGGTCTGGGGCGACCGCGTGTTCGTGACGACCGCGGTGCCGACCACCGTCGAGGGCGCGGCGGCGCACGCGCCGCTCGGACGCACGCCGGTCGCGCACAGATACGTCGTCATGGCGCTCGATCGAAAGAGCGGCAAGGTCGTCTGGGAACGCGTGGCCAAGGAAGAAACGCCGCACGAGGCGTCGCATCCGGAAAACGGCACGTGGGCATCTGCGTCGGCCGCGACCGACGGCGAACACCTGATCGCGTCGTTCGAGTCACGGGGCTACTACGCGTACGACATGAACGGCAAGCTCGTCTGGGAAAAGGATCTCGGCGACAAGCGGATGCGCAGTACGTTCGGGGAAGGGAGCACGCCGGCCCTGCACGGCAATCATCTCGTCATCGTCTGGGATCACCAGGGGCAGTCGTTCATCGTCGCGCTCGACAAGCGGACCGGCGCCGAGCTCTGGCGGAAGGAGCGTAAAGAGATCGACACGTGGGCGACCCCGCTCGTCGTCACGGTGAATGGACGGGCGCAAGTGGTCACCGGCGCGATGAACCAGGTCGTGAGCTACGACCTGCAGACAGGCGATGTCGTCTGGTTCACGTCGGGACTGACGATGAACCCGATTCCGACGCCGGTGGCAGCGGACGGCATGGTGTTTCTGACGGCGGGGTTCCGGGGCAACAGCCTGAAAGCCATCCACCTGAACGAGGCCAAGGGCGACATCACGGGCACGCCCGCGATCGCTTGGACGCTCGACCGCGACACACCGTACGTGCCGTCGCCAGTGCTTTACGAGAACATCCTGTACGTCCTGAAGTCGAACAACGGGATCTTGTCGGCTTTCGATGCGAAAAGCGGCACGCCACACTATCAGGCCCAGCGCCTCGACGGCCTGCAGGAGGTCTTCGCGTCACCGGTGGGCGCCGCCGGTCGCGTCTACATTCCGGGCCGCGAAGGCTCGACCGTCGTGCTGAAACACGGACCGAAGATCGAGATGCTCGCGGTCAACAAGCTTGACGATGGGTTCGATGCGTCACCGGCCCTCGTGGACGGCGAGATCTACCTGCGCGGGTACAAACATCTGTACTGCATCGCGGTGAAGTAACGAACATGGGACTTTTCGGCCAGGCCGAGCCTGAACACGCCACAGTCAAAGGACACCGGTTGCGGTGCGAGATCTGCCACCACGATCTGTTCTGGCACCGGCACGCTCAGCTACACACGGCCGTCGCGTCGTTCTTTAACCTCGAGTGGGTTCAGCCGAGCGCCGACTGTTATGTCTGCGCCGAGTGCGGCTACATTCACTGGTTCCTGCTCGAAGCCTGAAAAGGACTCACCGCAGATCGGGCGGCCTTGTGCCGCGGGCCTGTGGTCTCGGAGCGACGGCCTTGCCGGCAGGCCCCTGTGACATCAGCACGTGCTTCAGCCGCTCGAGATCGGGCGGCTTGGTGAGGTGCTCGTCGAATCCCGCGTCCTGCGACCGGCGTCGATCTTCCGCCTGTCCCCACCCGGTGATCGCCACGAGTTTCACGTGCTGATGGTTGGGCCGCTCGCGGATCCGGCGTGCGACTTCGTACCCATCCATCTCCGGCATGCCGATGTCGAGGAGCACGGCCGACGGATGAAATGTGTCCAGCGTCTCGAGCGCGGTCTCGCCGCCATAGACGACGCGCGCCTCGGCGCCCAGCATTTCGAGCAGCACTCCCATGCTGTCGGCCGCATCGACGTTGTCGTCCACGATGAGGACCCTGTGCCCGCGAAGCCGCCGATCGGGCTCGGCGGCCTCGGCGGTCTGCTCGTACCGGGTGTCGTCGCCGATGAGCAGCGGCAGCGTGATCACGAACTCGCTGCCCTTCCCCAATCCTTCGCTGAACGCCTCGACGGTGCCGCCGTGGAGCTCCACCAGCTGCCGGACGAGCGTCAAGCCAATGCCCAGGCCCGCGCGTCCTTCGAACGACGCGGGCGAGCCCTGCGTGAAGAGGTCGAAGACCCGGCCGAGCATCTCGGCGGAGATGCCCACGCCGTTGTCGCGGACCGACACGACCGCGCGGCCATCACGTTTCTGGGCCGTCACGGTGATTCGTCCGCCCTGCGGCGTGTACTTCGCCGCGTTGTTCAGGAGATTGGCGAGGATCTGGCCCAGGCGCACCGGATCCCCGTCAACGGGGATTGGCGTGTCGAGGGCATGAATCGACAAACGGTGCCCGGCAGCGTCGATGAGCGGCCGGCTGATGTCGACCGCGTTTCGAATGACCCCGATCAGATCGGCATGCTCGCGATGGAGCGTGATCTTTCCGCGGGTGATCCGCGAGACCTCCAGCAGGTCGTCGACGAGCCTGACCATGTGATCGATCTGGCGCTGCATCACTTCGCACATGCGCGCCGCGACCGGATCGGCCGTTTCCGCCAGCCGGAGCACCTGGATCGCGTTGGAGATGGGCGCGAGCGGGTTCCGCAGCTCGTGCGCCAGCATCGCGAGGAACTCGTCTTTCCGGCGGTCCGCCTCGTTCAGCGACGCGGCTACCTGGTCGCGATGCCGCAGGTGCGCGCGAATCTGGTACTGACGCTCGCGCGCGCGGAGCGCGCTTCGGATCGCGCTGACCAGGGCCGCCACTCGCGTCGGCCGTTCGAGCAGCGTGACGTTGCCGAGCGTCCGGACCGCGCGGGCGACCGATTCGGAATCGGCGCCCTGGCTCGCCAGCAGGACGACGGGCAGATCAGACCACGCCGGCTGGTGCGCCAGGGCGCGCGCGAACGATCCGTACTGGTCGTCGGCCAGCGCTTCCTCGGCGATGAGCACCGCGGCGACGCCAGCGTCGATTCCGCGCGACAGGTCGCCGAGATCCTCGCAGGTGACGCCGGTGATGCCGGCGTCGCGCAGCAGATCGACGGCCATCGACCCGTCGCGCCCCGTGGGCGTCAGGATCAGTACCCGCTGTTCTTCCGCCGACGGCCTGAGGAGGGTCGTCATTTGCGAACCGTGGGAGCGTCGCCGGCCTCGTACTGAGGCACACCGGTGAGCACCCCCCGGAACTTCCGGAGCGGCTCGCCCACTTCGATGGCGCCGTTCGCGAGCCGGAACTCACGGATCGTCCGTTCGTGTTCGCCTCCACGCTTTTTCATGACGGAAATCGCCTGCCGGACTTCCCCGCCCGCTTCGAAATACCTGAGCAGCAGCACGGCATCGGCCAGGTAGCTCGCATCCATCGGCGTCGTCATCTGCGATCCGATCAGGCCCTGGTGGGCGCCGATGATGAGCGTCGCGACGCCCTGCTGACCGAGATAACTGAGCAGCTCATGCAGCTGCACCGCGAGGAATCGTTCGTCGGGCATCGCATTGAGATAGCCGTTCAGGCTATCGATGACCACGATTCGCGCGCCTTGGTCTTCGACGGCCCGCCGAATCGAGTGCGCGAACTCGCCCGGCGAGAGCTCCGCCGGATCGACGGGCTGGAGGCTGACGCGACCGGTCCTGACCTGCTCCTCGAGACCGATGCCGAGCCCGGCTGACCGGGACAGCAGCGTCTGGATCGATTCGTCAAAGAGGAACATCGCGCTGCTTTGCCCGCGTGCCGAGGCGGCCGAAACGAACAACGAGGCGAGCGTCGACTTGCCGACACCGGCGGCGCCGACGATGAGCGTGCTCGTGCCGGCGTCGATCCCTCCGCCGAGGAGCGCGTCGAGGGCCGCCAGACCGCTCTCCATTCGTTCGTTCCCGCGCGCCTGCCGGTGTTCGGCGGCGACAAGCCGTGGGAAGACCTGCAAACCGCCTTTCAGGATGAGGAAGTCGTGATACCCCCCGCGGTAGGCCCGTCCCCGGTATTTGATGACGCGAAGCCGCCGGCGCTCGCTGCCGAAATCAGACGCAATGTGCTCGAGGTGCAGGACACCATGGGCGATGCTCTGCACCTGAAGGTCGCGGTCGGCGGCCGTGAGATCGTCGAGCAGCAGCACGGTGCACTGCTGTCCCGAAAAAAACTGCTTGAGCACCAGAATCTGGCGGCGGTAGCGCAGCGCGTTCCCGGCAAGCAGGCGCAGCTCCGACAGCGAATCGATCACGACGCGGACCGGCTTGGTACGCTCGACCTCGAAAAGCACGACGCGAATCGTCTCGCCCAGCTCGACTTCCGATGGATGGAACATCGTGTACTGCGATCCGGGCTGGAGGCTGTCCGGCGCGGGCGCGATTTGCCGGATCGTCACGCCGTCGAGCGACCAGTCGTGCGATCGCGCTGCGGCCCGCAGCTCTTCTTCGGTTTCGGACAACGTGATGTAGAGCACCGGCTCGCCGGTCCGGGCGCCTTCGGTCAGGAACCGAAGCGCGAGCGTGGTCTTGCCGGATCCGGGGACACCCTCCACCACATACAGCCGGTTCCGGGTAAGCCCTCCGCCGAGCACGTTGTCGAGCCCGCTAATGCCGGTTTGAGCGTCTGTGAAGCCTGTGGACTGATCCGTCGGCGGGGAGTCGGGCACGGATTCCACCATCTGGCCCGGCGGATATGCGAATGTCGTACCTCGGGAGATCTAGCAGCCCGAGCCGGTAGAATTGACAGGTATGTCGTCGCCTGTCACACCCGAGGCCCCCGGACGGCTCGACTTCATCCGCGAGATCATCACCGCCGACAACGCCAGCGGAAGACACGGCGGCCGGGTGGCCACCCGGTTCCCCCCCGAGCCCAACGGGTATCTGCACATCGGGCATGCAAAGTCGATCTGCCTGAACTTCGGCATCGCCCGCGATTTTGGCGGCGCCTGCAACCTCCGCTTCGACGACACGAACCCGGTCACCGAAGACGTCGAGTACGTCGACTCGATTCAGGAGGACGTGCGGTGGGTCGGGTTTTCGTGGGATGACCGGCTCTACTACGCCTCGGACTACTTTCAGCAGCTCTACGACTGCGCCGAAGCGCTCATCCGCGACGGCAAGGCCTACGTGGACGATCTGACGGCCGACCAGATCCGCGAGTACCGGGGCACGCTGAAGCAGCCCGGCCGCGAAAGCCCGCACCGGAACCGATCCGTCGACGAGAGCCTCGATCTCTTCCGCCGGATGCGGGCCGGAGAGTTTCCGGACGGCGCGCGCGTGCTGCGAGCGAAGATCGACATGTCGTCGCCGAATCTCAACATGCGCGACCCGGTGCTCTACCGCATCCGCCGCGCGCACCATCACCGCACCGGAGACGCGTGGTGCATCTATCCGATGTACGACTATGCGCATCCGATCTCGGACGCGCTCGAGCGGATCACGCACTCGATCTGCACGCTCGAGTTCGAGGACCATCGGCCGCTCTATGACTGGCTGGTGCAGAGCCTGCCGCTGCCGGGCACGCCGCAGCAGATCGAGTTCGCGCGGCTCAACCTGACCTACACGGTGATGAGCAAGCGGAAGCTGCTGCAGCTCGTGACCGACAAACACGTCTCGGGGTGGGACGACCCGCGCATGCCGACGATCTCAGGTCTCCGGCGGCGAGGGTACACGCCGGAATCCATCCGGCGGTTCTGCGACGAGATCGGCGTCGCGAAGCGCGAAAACGTCCTGGACGTGGGGCTCCTCGAGTTCTGCGTGCGCGAAGATCTCAACAAACGGGCGCCGCGCGCGATGGCCGTCCTGCGTCCGCTCAAGGTCGTGCTCGACAACTATCCCGATGACCGGGTCGAGCAGATGGACCTCGTGAACAATCCGGAGGATCCGTCGGCCGGCACGCGCCAGGTGCCGTTCTCCCGCGTGCTGTACATCGAGCAGGACGACTTCATGCTCGATCCGCCGAAGAAGTTCTTCAGGCTCGCGCCCGGGCGCGAAGTGCGGCTGCGCAACGCGTACCTGATCACGTGCACCGACGTCGTGAAGGACGCGGCGGGAAACGTGGTCGAGTTGCGCGCCACGTACGATCCGGCCACGCGGGGCGGCGATGCTCCCGACGGCCGCAAGGTCAAGGCCACGCTGCACTGGGTGTCCGCCCCGCACGCGATCGACGCTGAAGTGCGCCTGTACGACCGGCTGTTCACGGTTGAATCGCCCGGCGCCGGCGAGACGGATTTTCTGACGCAGCTCAATCCGCGGTCGCTCGACGTGATCCGCGGATCCAAAGTGGAACCGGGCCTGGCCTCGGCCGAGCCTGGCGCGCGGTACCAGTTCGAACGGCTCGGCTATTTCTGCGCCGATCCCGACTCGAAGCCGGGGACGCCGGTGTTCAACCGGACCGTGACACTCAAGGACACCTGGGCGAAAATCAAGGAACGGCTGTAGCAGGCCATGCGCGCTGTCATCATCGTCGCGGCACTGACGCTGCCGACTTTCGTCTGCGCGATCGGAACATCACCGACCAGCTCGGCGACGGTGATCATCGTGGCAGGTCAGACAACGCACTCCGGCGCAGCGATCGTCACGTTCCACCGGATCGTCTCCGACTCGCGGTGTCCGTTGAATGTCACCTGCGTCTGGGCCGGCGAGGCGACCGCCGAGTTCACCGTTCAGGTGAAAGGCGTGTCGGGTCGCTACCAGCTGCAGCTCAATGATCCGGCCAAACGCGCGGTCACGCACCGTGGCGTTGTGGTCGAGTTCCAGGAATTGGTTCCGCACCCGGTCGGGAGCCAGCCGACGGATCCCGACAGCTATCGGGCCACCATCAAGATCCGATGACTTCCATGCCCATCGACCGGCACAAGCCCGGCACGTTCTGCTGGTTCGAGCTCGCGACGACCGACCAGAACGCGGCCAAGCAGTTCTACCAGTCGCTCTTCGGCTGGGAATCCACCGATTCGCCAATCGGGCCCGACGACGTCTACACGATGTTCACGTTGAATGGGCGGGACGTGGGCGCCGCGTACACGATGCGGCCGGAACAGCGCGGGCAGGGCGTGCCGCCGAACTGGGGCCTCTACGTCGCGGTCGACGACGCGGATGCCGCGGCCGCCCGCGCGGCCACGCTCGGCGGCACGGTGATCTCTCCGCCGTTCGACGTCGGCGAACATGGCCGCATGTCGGTGCTCCAGGATCCGACCGGCGCGGTGTTCTCCGTCTGGCAGCCGAAGCAGCACGCCGGGACCGGCGTGAGCGGCGTGCCGCACAGCGTCTCGTGGGCCGATCTCAACACCCGCGATCAGCCGCGCGCGGCCGCGTTCTACAGCGCCCTCTTCGGCTGGCAGATGACGAACGGCAAGGAGATGAAGCCGGCCACTCCGGGCAGCTACTACCACATCGCCAACGGGCCGGACGTCATCGGCGGCGTCCCTCCGCCTCAGCACGGGAACCCGCACGCGCCACCGCACTGGATGATCTACGTCGAGGTCGCCGACTGCCCCGCGTCAACCGCGAAGGCGAAGCAGCTCGGCGCCCGCGCCTTCGTCGAATCCATGGCGATCGGAAACGAAGGGTGGTTCTCGGTGCTCCAGGATCCGCAAGGAGCGGTCTTCGCGCTACATCAGAGCGCTCACTGACGATCGTACCGAGAAATGCTTTTCAGTTGCGTAGTGTCTCTGCCGGATCCAGGCGAAGGATCCGGAGAGCCGGGATGACGCTCGACACGGTCGCGATGGCGAGCAGGAGCAGGGCGACGCCGATATAGGTCGCCGGGTCGTGCTCGCCCACCCCCCAGAGGAAGGACTGCACGAGGCCGACGGAGAGGACGGAAAGCGCGCCACCAATCACCGCGCCGGCGATCGACAGGGCGATGCCGCCGAACGCCACTTGGCGGACCGTCTGCCCGGCCGTCGCGCCGAGGGCCAGGCGGATCCCGAACTCGCGACGGCGCTCCGCGACCGAATGCGCGATCAGGCCGTGAATGCCGATCGCGGCGAGCAGCACGGCCGCGACCGCCAGCACGACGACCAGCGTCATCAGAAGACGCTGCTGCGAGATCGCGGCCGCCTGCACGGCCGTCATGCTCCGAACGTCGCTCACGGGCAGGAGCGGATCGACGCTGTTGATCGCGCGCGGCAGTACCTGGCCGGCGTTCACGCCGCCAGCGGCGCGCACGGTCCAGACCGGCGAGAACCAGGTATGAGACATCTGGAAGAATCCGTCGTTCGTCTGGGCGGCTGGGATGAAGACGAGCGGCGAGGCCATGATCGGAGCGCTCGCCCGGCCCGGGAACTGAATGCCGGAGTTGCTCACCTGCACGTCGTTGACGACGCCGACGATCTCGCGGGCCGTCTCGCCGCGCCCGATCCGCCGGCCGACCGGATTGACGCCCTTCGCCCAGCTCCGGAGGAACGTCTCATTCACGACGGCGACGAGCGGCGCGCCGGCGCGATCCTCCGCGGTAAAGACGCGGCCGTGACGGACGGACATTCGAAGCACATCGAAGAACCGGGGCGTCACGTACATGAAGTTCGCCATCGGCCAGTAGCTCGGATCCGGCGCTTCGTCGGCGAACGTGAACCCGCTGTTGAGCAGCCGCATGTACGGCAGCTCGAGCGACACCGCCGCCGATTCGATCCCCGGCGTTCGCTCGAGCGCGGCCAGGCTCTCCTCGAAGAGCTGATTGATCCGGGCCGATGGCTTGTACCGCGCGTCCTGCAGGGATACCCTGGCAGTCGTGAGCTGTGACGGATCGAAGCCAGGATCGAGCGACCGCAGGCCGACGAACGTCCGGATCAGCAGACCGGCCGCGACCAGCAGGACGACGCCGAGCGCCACCTCGGAGACGACGAGCAGTCGCCGGAGCATCGGCCGCGATCGACCCGCGCTGTTGCGCGACCCGCCGTCCGAGAGCGCGGCGGTGATATCGAAAGCACTGGCCTGCAGCGCGGGCGCGAGGCCGAACAGGAAACTGGTCAGCACGGACAGCCCGAGCGTCGCGGCAACCGCGCGCGCATCGAGCGTCACACGTCCCCATTCCTGAAACGTGTCGGTCCCGAGCGCCTTGAGGCTTTCGAGGCCGACCTGGCCGATCAGCAGTCCGAGCGCGCCTCCCGCGATACTCAGCACCAGGCTTTCGGCCATCAACTGGCGCACGACAGCCGCACGGCCGCTGCCGATCGCCATGCGTGTAGCGATCTCCTTGGCGCGGGTACCCGCGCGCGACAGCAGAAGCGCCGCGATGTTGACGCAGGCAATGAGCAGCACGACGGCGACGGCCGCGGCCAGCATCTGGATGGGCTCTCGCACGCCGCTTATGACCTGTTCCTTCATGGGCACGAGTGACAGCTCCCGGGTCACGCCCTTGGGCAGCCCCCGTTCCGCGAACATCGACTGCCCCAGGCGTCCGAGCTCGTTCGCGCCGTCGCTCCACGTGTGGCCTGGTCGCACCCGCGCCACCAGGGAGTAGTTGGCGCCGCCGCCCTCGCCGCTCCGGGATGGCCGTGCCGGCGTCCAGACGTCCGCGTCCTCGGAGCTGCGGAAGGTCTCCGGCATGATGCCGACGACTTCGTACTTCTCGCCGCGAAGCAGAATGGATTGCCCGATGGCGCCGCGATCGCCGTGAAACACGCGCTGCCACAGTTGGTGGCTCAGCACGGCAACAGCGGGCCCGCCCGGCCGGTCTTCGTCGGTCGTGAACTCGCGTCCGACGAGCGGCTGGATCCCCAGCACGCGAAAATATCCGGCGCTGACGCGTGCCTGGCGTACCGACGACGCCGCGTTGTCGACAACGAGGTTGACGTTGCGCCCGAACCCGGCGGCAGAGAGCGCGACGTCAACCGTCGTGGCCCGATCGCGGAGGACTTCCCACGTCGCGCCGTCCTGACTTTGCTGGGTGAGCACGCCCTGGGGCGCCTGGCTGACCGCGAGAATCGAGCCAAGCCGATCGGGGTCCGGATAGGGCAACGGCCGGATGAGGATCGCATCCGCCAGACTGAACACGGCGGTGCAGGCGCCGATCACGAGCGCCAGCGTCACGACGGCGGTCGCGGTGAACACCGGCGTCCGGCGAAGTACACGCACGGCGTACCGGAGATCGCAGATAAAGGGATCGACGATCGGCATCCGGGTCATCTGGTGAATCTCCTCGAGCTTCGCGCGCGGGTTCCCGAAGGCGAGCCGCGCTTCCCGCTCGGCGTCGGCGGGTGTCCGACCGCGCGAGATCAGTTCTTCCGTGTACAGATCAATGTGGGCGCGCATTTCCTCGGCGCGTTGGCGTTCGCGGGCGCCCCGGCGCCACCATCGTCCGAGGCCCATCACTTCGTCTCCCCGCGAGCGGCGTCGAGCGGCCCGAGCACGCGGCCGATCGCGCGCGCGAGCGTCTCCCAGCGGCTGGTTTCGGCCAGGAGGTGCTTCCGGCCCCGCGAGGTGAGCCGGTAGAAACGCGCCCGTCGGTTCGTCTCCGACGTGCCCCAATAGGCCGTGATCCAGCCGCGGTCCTCGATGCGGTGCAGCGCGGGATAGAGCGAGCCCTGCTCGACGAGGAGGACGTCGTCAGACTGCCGCTGGATGCGCTGGGCGATCTCGAGGCCATGGGCCGGGCCAGTCTGGAGTGTCCTCAGGATCAGCATGTCGAGGGTGCCGGCGAGCATGTCGCCGTCGCCGTCGCGCTGTTTGACCCGGCGCCGCATGGGCCCTCCCGCCTAGAAGTTCTAGGTCAGCCGATTGGACGAGGATGGCGGTCCGAAGGTTGGCCGTGCGCCTGGAGCCTTACCGAAGGAGGTTCCGGAGACCGTCGGCGAGCTTCTGGACGTTAAAGTTCATGAGCAGGCCCTGCCGCAGGTTCAGCAACCGCATGTACGTCAGCACTTGCGCCTGATGGATCGGCTGCAGGCGTTCGACGCTCTTCAGTTCGATGAGCAACGCGTTCTCGACGACGAAGTCCGCCCGGTAGGCGCAGCTCAGGCTCATGCCTTTGTAAAGGACTGGAACCGCGACATCGCGTCGGAAGGCGATGCCGTTCAACTGGAACTCATGGGTCAGGCAGGCGTCGTACGCCGACTCGAGGAGACCGGGGCCGATGGTTCGATGTACCTCGATCGCGCAGCCGATGACCTTCTCGACCAGGGGACTCGGATTGGCCAGCACGGAACTTCTTCCAACGCAAACCACCTGCCGTTTGGGATCACACGCGGGCTCGCGCGCACGCTTCTGGTCTTGCAGAAACTCGGATCTCGGATCAGCTGTCCAAGAGCGTTTATTGCCACTGTCTGGTGACGTTCCAAGAGCGTTGAACCACGAAGGACACGAAGGACACGAAGAAAAACCCGACAAGTCGAGGAGCGATCCGAGACACCCGCTGACCTGGCGGCCGCCTGCGGCGGCCGCCAGGTCAGCGCCGTCTTCGTGTCCTTCGTGTCCTTCGTGGTTCATGCTCTTGGCTAGTGCTTTGTGACAAGCGCCTTGGGCACGTACTTTCCGTGAGTGCCCCGCCGCCCGACTTCTTCGTGCGCTTCGAAGTGTTACCCTTGCCCGAGTTGTCGCCCTTCGAACACGCGCACTACGCGGAGATCAAACAGCTACTGGCGCCGGAGATATGCCGGCTGGTCTACGACTACGTCTGTCTCAGACGCGACACCGGCACGATGCTCGCGCCCGACAAACGCGTCGAAGGCGCCGGGCGACTGTACTGCGACGTGCTGACCGAGACGCTCCTCGCGCAGAAGCAGCCGGCGATCGAGCAGGCGGTCGGTGCGGCCCTGTGGCCGTCGTACAGCTACGTGCGCCTCCATCAGCGCGGCGCGGTGCTCGCGCCGCATCGCGACCGCGAGGCGAGCGAGATCGCGGTGACGATCGCGATCGGCGGCGATCGCAACTGGCCGATCTGCTTCAAGACCGACCGCGGCGATCTGTCGTTCGCGCTCGAGCCGGGCGATGCCGTCGTCTATGACGGCCGGAAGCTGTCGCACTGGCGCGACCGGTTCGACGGCGAGATCCAGATTCAGGCGATGCTGTTCTACGTGAGGCAGGACGGCGCGCACGCGGCCGACCGCTACGACGGCCGGCCGGGCGTCGGCTTTCCGTGGGTGCCGCCGCGCCAGCCGCTTCACCGGCGCGCGATCGGCAGGCTCCGGCGGATGCTTGCGTTCAATCGAGGCGAACGCCCCGCTCTAGACGATCGACAGCTCTGAATTGCGGAAGTTCCCGCCCAGGATTGAGACCGAGTCGGCGCCCAGCCAGTTGTCGATGATGCTCGCGTAGACCGACCGGAAGTCTGTCTCCCAGGTCACGTCGCCGCTGTTGTTCTCGAGGGTCGGGTGGCCCGGCTGCAGATGCGCGGCCGTCCCATGGATGCCGCCCTGCACGCTGCCGCCGATCGTCATCATCAGCCCGGCCGCGCCGTGGTCGGTCCCGCCGCTGCCGTTCTCGCTGATGCGCCGGCCGAACTCGGAGAACACGACGATCATCGTGTTCTGGAGAAGACCCTGGTTCTTCAGGTCCGTGTAGAACGCCGCGAGCGCCGTGTCGAGCGTGATCATCAAACCTGAATAACCTGCGTTCATCGAATTGGTGTTTTGCGTGGCGTGCGTGTCAAACCCACCCGTCTGCACCCAGAACACCTTCGTGCCGATGCCGCGGTTCATCGCGCCCGCCACGGCGCGGAACGCCTGCGCCAGGGCGTTGTTGGCGGGATATAAGAGGCCGGCGCCGGCCAACGGCTGATAGTTCACGACGGAGCCGACGCGGTCGAGCGTCGCCATGGCCGCCTGCGCGGTCGCGTTGACGAACGACAGATGCGGCTCCTCGGCCGGCAGGTGGGACGCGATGCGCGTCATCGCCGTCCGCGAGAATCCGGCTTCGACGCCGACGCCGTTCGGATTCGAAAACGAGTATTGAGCCGGGTTGTTGATCGCCGGGACGCTCACGGTCCGGCCGACGAGCGCGCGCGGCACTTCGCGTACGGTTGCCCAGCCGGCGAGCGGATCGATCGGCGAGGGCAAGGTGTCGAGATACCGGCCGAGCCAGCCCGCGCCGGTCGGGTTCGACGGGCTCGCGGTCGCCCAGATGTCGGTGCCGGTGAAATGCGACCGGCTCGATTGCGGATACCCGCTGCGCTGAATCAGCGCTACGTGACCCGCGTCGAAGATCTGCTTCAGCCCGCCGAGCCGCGGATGAAGACCGAGCTCCACGCCTGACCGATCGACGCCGATCTGAAAGACGTTGGTGGCGGGCACGGCCTGTGAAGATCGGCGGCTGTAATAGAACGGGTCGCGGTACGGAATGAGGGTGCTCAGCGCGTCGTTGCCGCCCGAGAGATACAACACCACCAGCGTGCGGCCGGAGGCGCCCTGCGCGCGCGCGAGATCGGAGAGGAACGCGGGCGCGGCAAAGCCGACGGTGAACGCCGCCACGCCGTCACGAATGAACTCGCGTCGTGTGAATTTCATACGAACTGGTAGACACCCGACCCGGTCAACAGATGAAACAGACCCGCGGTCTTGGCGAGAAGCTGCGTCTCGGAACCGGTCCAGGTGCCGCCCGCCCGGACGTAGTCGAGCAGCGCGTTACGAGTCTCCCCGCCGATTTCCGGCAGCGACAGGCGGTTGATGGCGAAGTCCACCAGCGTCTCAGGTGTCTGGTTGTGCGCGCGCGCGGCGTCGCGCAGCGCGGCGCGCTGATTCGTGGCGAGCGCCGACGCGAAATTCATCCGGGCCAGCATGCCGCCCGTCGAGAACCACCCGGGCCCGAGCTCCCAGCCGTTCACGTCGGGCGGCTCGAGCAGCACCTGTCCCATGTTCACGAGCGGCGTCGCCGCTTGATTCATGTCGAATCCGACGTAGCCCACTTCCTTGAGCGACCGCACGACGAACTCGACCGGCCAGCCGTACCGCTGATGGAACTGCGCCGGATCGGCGAACTGCTTCGAGAACAGCACCGCCCGGATCACAGGCTTCATGTTGGTGTCGTTCGCGAGATAGACACTGGAGATGTGGTCCACGAACGCCGGGTCGGGCGTCTCGGTTTCGCTGACGAACCAGGTCCAGAGCCGCCGGGCCAGCCGCTTCGCCGTCTCGGGGTGGATCGCGAGCGCGCTGATCAGATCGAGCCCGTCCTGCATGCCGGAGGACGCCGCGCGCGCGGGAATCCGTCGGCCGCCGTCGCGGTAGATCGGAAAGCTGAAGTCTTTCGCGTCAGTGTCGTGGTTGTTGGCGTCGTAATTGAACTGGTAGGTCGGCGACGTCGAGCCCGGCGTGGCTCTCACCAACAGGTTCCAGCCGGTGAACGCGCGGGCCGCGGCATACACGTCCGTCTCGACGTGATTCCCGACACCGATCGTGAACAGCTCCATCAGCTCACGGCCGAAGTTCTCCTGCGGGGCACGCCGTCCATTGAGGCGGCCGTCGAGCCAGTAGAGCATCGCGGGATCTTTGGCCACCTCGGTCAGCAGCTCGCGGAAATTGCCGAGGGCATACTGACGGAAGAGCTCGATCTGGCCGCGTTGTCGGGCGGGATCCTCGGACGGCTTGGCGGCCATCAGCCGAGTCGCGTTGGCCGCGGTGATGATGCCGGCGATCTTGCTGTGCGCGGTGGCGAAGTGATGGTGCCAGATGAGCGCCATCTTCTCCTGCAGCGGCGCCGGCGAGTGCACCATCCGGAACAGCCAGCGGTTACGCGCGTCGGCCAGCGTCACGTTCGGAGAGAACGCCCGGCCCGACGGTTGCACGATTACATGTCCAGGCGTACCGATCTTGTCGTCGACGTCCGTCTCATCCGGATTGAAGTTCGTCAGCACCGAGACGGCGATGGGATACGTGTAGCGCGAGAACTGCTCGCGCTCGGCCTCCGACGCGCCGAAGCCCACGCGTCGAAGCACGTGCTCCACGAAGGGAGAGAGCTGCGGCATAGATTGGATAGGGCGAACCCGCTCCCAATCCTACTCCTTAGGGGTAGTCGGCGGGAGTACTTTTCTCGTCTCGAGGCGGCCAGCTTGTCAGGCGACACGCCAGACCGGGCAATCGTTAGACCGGGCAGCCGGCCGGATCGTTACAAGTGCCGGACGAACCCGAAAACGTCGTCTTCACGCCGGGGATGGCCCTGGAAATATCGAAGCGCCGCCCGCGCGGCGTGCCAGGCCAGGCCGTCGCCCTGCCATCCGAATGCCATCGCAAAGAAATGAAACGGGTAATTGCGGTGCGGCCCGATCCACGGAAGCCTGTCGAAGGTGGAGACGACGGGAACGTCCCACCCCCAGCCCGCTTGCAATCCTGAAATCGACGGATACCGCACCGAAAACTCGTACATGAGCTGGGCGAGACGAGGGCGAAGCGCTTTGTCCCGCTGGCGGCTCGGCACTGGCGCGGCCAGGCCACCCGCTACCAGCGCGCGATCATCCGGGAGCCACCTGACCCAGAGCGGTGCTTCGCCGGCTTCGGTCAGGACACTCGACCGTCGCCCGACTTCACGCCGCATGGCCGCCGCCATCGGCTCCGTTACGACGAGAGAGCCCTCGAGGCGTCTGACGTGCCGACGGAGCTGACCGAACAGCGCGCCCGGTTCGCCGGTTGCGATGACGATCGCCCGGGTACGGATGGCGCCTGACGCAAGAATGACGTCGGCGTATTTCCGTGTGAAGCGCGTGCGCCGGACCGCCGACCGTTCGAAGATCTCGGCGCCCTTGGCTTGCGCGGCCCCGGCCAGACCCAGTGCGGCGCGCACCGGATCGAAGTGAAACGCGTCCTTCAGTCGAATCGCGCCGGCCGAATCGGTGCCGATCTCGGCCCGGCCCGCCTCCGCCGAGAGCCACGGGGCGACCAGGCTGGCGCTGCGGCGTGCGGACTGTTCCTTCCGGAGATCCTGTGCGGCATCCGGCCGTGGCGCGTTGATCACGAGCGCCGATGGCGTGACGTCAGACTTGGTCGGAAGTTTCTTCAGCGCAGCCGCGAAATCGATGGCGCTCTTCCGGGCGATCTCCCACGCCGTTCTCGCGACCCGGCGGCCGGTGGCGGACTCGACGCCTCTGAATGTCGCGTCGGGCTGCGGCAGAATCGTGCCGAGGCCTCCTGCGGTCGACCCCTCGGCCAACCGCTCCGCTTCGAGAAGCATCACGCGCATCCCCGCGTTGGCGAGGACGTAGGCGGCCGTCGTGCCCGTCAGCCCGCCGCCGATCACGACGGCGTCGGCTGTGTGACGTCCGCGAAATTTGGGATAGGAACGGCGGCGATTGTCGGCGGTGCGCTCGGCCCAGTAGCGGCGTCCGTAACCTGGCATCGGTTACAGCATATATAGACCTCGGGTTTCTTTTTTGCCTTGTTCTTGAAAAAAAGATAAACGAGGTCTTCTTTTGATCCGGGGACTTCGTCCCCGAACCCCTTACACGCTCGCTCAGCCTGCCGCGCCGAAGCAGCTCGCGAAGCGAGCTTTGCGAAGGCGGGCGGGGACCCCGAAAGCCCCGCTCCGCTCGCGTGGCTCACTCGCTTCATGTGTATCTACGTCTGCAGCAGATGCTTCGCGATCTGCACGTACAGATCGACCGCGCGGTGGAGGTCCGCGATCGGCACGTGTTCGTCTTCCGTGTGCGCGAGGGCGATCGAACCGGGCCCGAGCAGGAGCGGCGTGCCCCACCGGTCCAGCCACTGGATGTCCGTCGCGAACGAAAACGCCGCGCTCTCGATGCCCGGAACCGAGCCGAGCCGCACCGGCGGCGTCACGAGCAAGTCGTCGATCGCGACGAGCGAGCCGGTGTGCTCTTCGATCAGCCGTTTGATCGCTTCGTGCGATCCGACCGTCCGGAACATGATCTCCGCCTCTGCCGACGCCGGGATCACGTTCGCCGCCACGCCGCCCGAGATCAGGCCGACGGTGTAGAACGTGGCGCCGAGATCCGGATCCACCGGCCAGTTGACGGCTCGAAGGGCCACGAGCGCATCGACGAGCTTCTCGATCGCCGAGACGCCGAGTTCCGGCCGGCTGGAATGCGCCGCGCGGCCCGACGCCCGCAGGCGCGCGCGATATACGCCTCGGGTCGCGGTCGCGATCCGGTTGTCGGTCGGCTCGCCGTTCACCAGGAACCGCGAGCCTGGCGCGACGATGTTGGCGGCTATCGCGCCTTCGCTGCCACGCTCTTCGGCGATCACGAACAGCAGGCCGACACGTGATTCGCCGGCGGCGCGGAGCCGCTCGGCGGCCGCGATCTGCGCCACGAGCGTGCCTTTGGCGTCGCAGGATCCGCGTCCGAACAGGACGCCGCCCGACTCGCGGCTGGGGAAGAACGGCGGCACGCAATCGAAGTGGGTCGAGAACACGACATCCGGCCGCCCCGCCATCGCGATCACGTTGAACCGGCCGTCCACGACCGGCTGCTCCGTGACCTCGTAGCCGAGACCGCGCAGCGTCCCGGCGATGAACCGGCCCGCCTCGGCCTCGCGGCCCGTCGTCGAGTCGATGTCGACCAGCTCCCGAGTCAGCCGGAGCTGTGTTACCGGATCCAAGATTCGAGCTCCGTGCGCGTGTCCGTCCGGTCGTCGCGATACTTGACGATGACGGGCGTCGCGAGTGAGAGACCCCACTCCTTGCCTGCGCCAACCGTAACCGCGCGGGCGCCTGGCACGACGACGGCACCCGCGGGCACGACGAGCGGCTGACCGTCAGCCGGCTTGATCACGACGCCGCGCGGAAGGTCGTACACCGGTGTGGAAGCCGTGACGACGACGCCGGCGGCGATGACCGCGCGCTCCTTGATGACGGCGCCTTCATAAACACCCGTATTTCCGCCGACCAGCACGTCGTCTTCGATGATGACGGGAAGCGCCCCGACGGGCTCGATGACGCCGCCTATCTGCGCGCCGGCGCTCAGGTGCACCCGGCGGCCGATCTGCGCGCACGATCCGACGAGGGCGTGCGAGTCGACGAGTGTGCCTTCGTCGACGTACGCGCCGATATTCACGTACATCGGCGGCATGCACACGACGCTGCTCGCCACGTACGCGCCTTCACGGATCGTCGAGCCGCCGGGAACGATTCTCACGCCTGCGCCGACACCCGGTTTCTTCAACGGCATCGTATCCTTGTCGTAGAACGGCCACTTGCCGTGATCGGCCGACACGTCCACGGTGTCGCCGAACCTGAACCCGAGCAGGATGCCCTTCTTCACCCACGCGTTGACGCGCCATCCCGTGGGCGACGCCGGATCGCGCTCAGCGGCGCGAATATCGCCTCGTCCGAGCGCCCGCTGAAGCTCGAAGAAGGCTTCACGCGCGGCCGTTTTGTCCGCGCTCGCACCCTGAGCGAACAAGGTTTCGATGGTTTGGTGAAGGGACAACCCTACATCCGTGATTCGACGACGACCGGGAGTCCGAACTCCTTCATCGCCGCAAGAATCTTCTCTTGCGCGGCCGGTCGCGGCGGCACCATGGGCAAACGGTAGCTCAGCTCGCAGAGTCCCATCGCCGCCATCGCGAACTTCACCGGTCCGGGATTCGACTCCACGAAGTTGACCTGCATGATCGGCAGCAGCTTGTCGTGCCAGCGGCGGGCCGTCGCGAAATCGCCGTGCTCGGCCGCCTCGACCATCTGCACCATTTCCGCCGGTATTTCGTTCGACGCCACCGAGACGATCCCTCTTCCGCCGATCGCCATCAGCGGCAGCGTGATGGCATCGTCGCCCGAAAGCACGAGAAAGTCGGGAGGGACGGCCCGGCAGACCTCGGCCATCTGCGTGATGTTGCCCGAGGCTTCCTTCACGCCGGCGATGTTGGGAATCGTGGCGAGCCGGGCGAGCGTCGCCGCGTCCACGTTGCAGCCGGTACGCCCCGGCACGTTGTAGACGATGACGGGCAGCGGCGTGCTCTCGGCGATCGCCTTGAAGTGCTGATAGAGACCCTCCGGCGTCGGCTTGTTGTAGTACGGCGTGACGGAGAGCAGGCCCTGTGCGCCCGCGCGGTGCATCTCTTCGGCGGCGTGCTTCACGTCGCGGGTGTCATATCCACCCGCCCCGGCCAGCACGAGCGCGCGGCCCGCGGCCTCTTCGACGACGAGCTCGACGACGAGGCGCCGCTCGCGCTCGGTCAGCGTCGGTGTCTCGCCTGTCGTCCCGCACGGCACGAGGAAGTGGACTCCGGCGTCGATCTGGCGTTTGGCAAGCCGCCTGACGGCTTTTTCGTCCACCTCGCCCGAGGCCGTGAATGGCGTGATGAGCGCGGTCCCGACACCCGTAAAAATGGAGCGCATGGTTTTGAGATTCTCCCCGATTTCAGACCAGATTCCAGATTCTAGTTTTCAGATTTCAGATTCTCCACCATGTTCTCCATCGAGAACCAGCCGCGGCGGCCTTTCAGCCAGACCGCGGCCTGGAGCGCGCCGTGCGCGAAGACAGAGCGATCGCGTACCTCGTGGACCAAGGTCATCGTCTCGGCCGTCGCATCGAAGCCGACCTCGTGGGTGCCGGGGATCGAGCCCGCTCGGGTCGACGCGACGTTGATCTCCCGCGAATACCCCGCCTGTTCCATGGCCGCCTTCAGCATCAGCGCGGTGCCGGACGGCGCGTCCTTCTTGGCGGCGTGGTGTGACTCGTGAATCCAGGCGCCCACGCCGGCGATCGGCGCGAACCGCCGGGCGGTCTCCTGAACCGCGGCGCGGAAGACCGCCATCCCGATCGAAAAGTTCGCGGAGGCCAGAACACCAATGCCGTCTCTGGCCGCCAGGTCGCGAAGCGCAGCTTCGTCGCGCTGCCAGCCGGTGGTGCCGATCACCACGTTCGTCTTCCGCTGCGACAGCTGGCGGACATTGGCGGCAACGGCGTCCGGTAGCGAAAATTCGATCGCCACGTCCACGTGGCCGAAGTCTCCAGACGCGATCGCGTCGGACCCCGAGCGGCGTGTCACGACGCCGGCCACCTCGCAGCCGTGGGCTGGTGCCAGACGTTCGACGAGCTGGCCCATCCGCCCGTGACCGACCAGAAGGATCCGGACCATCAGGTCAGGACCTTCGCGCAGAATCGATCGTGAACGCGCCGCAGGACACTTTCCAGATCCGTTTCGTGAATCACGAGCGTGATGTTCCGGCGCGCCGCGGCCTGCGACAGCATGCGGATCGGCACGCCGCCGATCGCCTCGAGCAGGTGGCTCACGAACGACGGGTCGTCCTGCAAGCCGTCCCCGACGGCGCAGACGATGGCCATGTTCGACTCGCGCGTCACCTCGGCGACCGCTTCGAGCGCGGCGACGATCTCGGGAAGGTGCCGCGTATCGTCTACCGTCACCGACACGCTCACCTCTGACGTCGTGACGACATCCACGGAGGTGCCGTGGTCCTCGAACACCTCGAAGATGCGTTTCAGGAAGCCGTGCGAATCGAGCATCCGCGTGGAGGTGATGTCCACGACGGTGATCCCCTGTTTCGATGCGACCGCCGTGAGGGGACGGTCGCTTGGCGGCCGATCTTTGGTGATGAGCGTGCCAACCGGGTCCTGTGGCCGCGTCGAGTTCAGAATCCTGACCGGGATGTTCTTGCCGACGGCCGGCTGGATGGTCGACGGGTGCAGCACCTTCGCGCCGAAATATGCCAGCTCGGAGGCCTCTGCGAACGACAGGTGCGGGACGACCTGGACGTTCGGAACGATCCGCGGATCGGCGGTCAACATGCCGTCGACGTCGGTCCAGATCTGAATCTCGGACGCATCGAGGCACGCGCCGATGATGGCGGCCGAATAGTCCGACCCGCCGCGGCCGAGCGTCGTGGTCACCCCCTGCCGGTTCGCGCCGACGAATCCGCCGACGACGGGAATCCGGCGAGAAGCGAGCAGAGGGTCGACGATTTTCCGCAGCGCTTCGGTCGTCTCGGGCACGAGCGGCGGCGCGGCGACGTGAGGATCGCCCGTCACCACGACCCGCCTGGCATCCACCCACGTCGAGGCCAGCCCCTCCGACAACAGCGTGCCGGCGACCAGCCGGCTGCTCACGATCTCGCCCGTGGCGGCGATCGCGTCGAGCCAGCGCGGCGTGACCTCCCCCAGGACGCCCAGCGCGCCGGCGATGCGCTCGAGGTCGGCAAAGGCGTCGCGGATGAACTGTTCGACCTGCCTGCGCTCGTCCGGCTGCGTGACGATCCCGGCCACCTCGAGATGTCTCGCGCACAGCGCGCGCAGATGATCGCGCGCGCCGTCGATGTCCCCCGCGCCGGCCTGCGCGGCGATGCCGAGCAGCCGATCCGTCGCGCCTCCGAGCGCCGATACGACGACGACGGGGCCGCGCCAGTCCGGGCTCTCCGGCTGAATGGCGACCTGCCGGGCCGCGCGGACGATGGACACCACGCGCTCGATCGCGGAGCGATCGGCGACGGAGGTGCCACCGAATTTCATCACGATCATGAAAGGCCCTCGTCGCTGAAAAACGTGGTGTCGCTGGAAAAGGACCTGTCACCGACCAGGGCTTTTCACAGCAGCTCTAATGCTCGCATCAACTCGGCGTTGAGTATCGACGCCCCCGCCGCGCCGCGAATCGTGTTGTGCCCGAGCGCGACGAACCGGTGCGTGAGGACCGGACACGTGCGCACGCGGCCGACCGAGACGGTCATGCCGCCGCCAAGCTCCGCATCCAGCCGCGGCTGCGGCCGGGTATCTTCGGATCGGACCAGGAGCGCCGGATCGGGCGCCGACGGAAGGGCCAGTTCCTGGGGCTTGCCGCGGAAGGCCCGCATGGCCGCCTGCACTTCATCTGGCACCGGGCCCGCCTCGAGGTCCACCGACGCCACGACGGTGTGCCCGTCGATGACCGGCACCCGCGTGACCGACGCGCTGATGACCGCCGGATGCGCCGCCCGGCCGCCGTCGCCGCCGAGAATCTTCCGCGTCTCGACCTGGATCTTCTCTTCTTCGCCGCCGCCGATGAACGGAATGATGTTGCCCAGGATGTCGAGCGACGCGACGCCCGGATAGCCCGCGCCCGAGACCGCCTGAAGCGTCGTCACGACGACCCGGCGGAGGCCGAACTGCCGGAGCGGGGCCAGCGCCATCGCGAGGACCACCGCCGCGCAGTTCGGATTCGTGACGATCGCGCCCGACCAGCCCTTCACCCGCCGCTGCTCGGCGAGGATGCACAGGTGATCGGCGTTGATCTCCGGAATGAGCAGCGGGACGAGCGGATCCATCCGGTGGCTGCGCGCGTTGCTGAGCACGATGTGGCCGGCCGCAGCGAACTGGTGCTCGAGCTCGTCGGCGGCTTTCGCGTCGAGCGCCGAAAAGAGGACCTTCGGCCCGCGCCCGGGCTCGCAGGCTTCGACGCGCGCGTCGCGGCAAACGTCCGGCATCGGCGACGCCAGGCGCCACGGCGCCGCTTCCGCGTAGGATTTGCCCAGCGACCGCTCGCTCGCCGCGAGCCATCGCACGTTGAACCAGGGGTGGCCGGCGAGCTGGGCGATGAACTGCTGGCCAACCATCCCGGTCGCGCCCAGCACACCGACGTCAATTTTCGAATCAGACATGCACGTCCTGTCCAGGACGCGAATATTCTCCTCTGAAACGCCCTGAACAAGATCAAGAGCGATCAACCACGAAGCTCACGAAGGACACGAAGCCCGCGCTGACCTGGCGAGCCGCCTGCGGCGGCGATGCGGTGTGAGGGAGACGCGCGACCCGACAAGACGAGAGAAAGAACTCTGCCACGTCTTGTCGGGTCGCGCGTCTCCCTCACACCGCGGCCCGGCTTCGCCGGGCCCACCAGGTCAGCGGGTGTCTTCAAGTCGCTCGCCACACCTGTCGGGTTTTTCTTCGTGCTCTTCGTGTTCTTCGTGGTGATTGCTCTTCGTAGTGGACCACGCCACCGAGTTGCCGACTTTCGAACCTAGAAGCTGAGGCTCATACCGAAGTTGATACGACGCACGCCGGCCGCGCCCGTCGGCTTGAGGAAGAACGGCGACGTCATCACGCCGCTGTGTCCAATGAAGTTCGGCTGGTTCGTGATGTTGGAGATCTGGACGTTGAAGGACAGGCGGTACCGCGGCAGGGCCTGGGCCGCCATCGTGGTGACCGAGACGCCGCCGGCGCCGCCTTCGCGGATCATGATTCCCGGTTGGCCAGAGGCGATCTGCCGCTTGCCAAGCCCGATCCAGTAGCTGAAGAACGCAAACGACTCTCGACGCCCGCTGGTTCGCTCGCTGTTACGCCCGACACCGGCAGGCCGATCGTTGAACACCAGGTCGCCGTTGTCGTCGAAGCCGGTCCGGATCGTGATTGGCGGCGCGCTCGACATCGAGAAGTCGATGCTTCCGTTGAAGTTCCTGATCATTCCGGTGCTGATCGAGATGCTGCCGCGATGCCGCACGTCGCCGCCAGACGGGCCCCATTCGGCGTCGAGGCTGCCGGTGGCTGGAATACCGAACGCGCCGTCAGAGTTGTTCCGCGAGCGGCTCCAGTTGTAGTAGCCGTACAAACCCAGGTTTCGCTTCCAGTCGAAGAACTTCGTGTTGTTCGGCGTCGGCGTGAAAAGACTGAGGCTGGCGTTGGTCGATAGCGATCGGGTGCGCAACCGCGCGTCGGAGACCGCTTCAATCACGTTGGCGAACGCGGGGATGGGCCGGATGCCGTTCTCCGGCGCATTCAGGTTGCGGCCGCGCAAGATGCTTTCGCCCCGGATTTCACTGTACGTCGCGCCGATCCCGAACTTGCTGGTGACCGACTGCTGGATCCCGGCACTGACGCGGCTGTTCTTCGCCATCAGAAGGTCATCGTCGAACAGGTACTGATTGGTGGGCGGGATGGCGCCGCCCAGCCCGGGATCGGGAAAGGACGGGTTGATGATGTTCAATTCCTGTTGACGGAATCCGTCGAGGCGCAACGTCTGTTCGATCGTGCCGGTCGTGAGCCAGTCGTAGAACATGCCCCAGCTCGCGCGGAGCGTCGTCTTGCCGCTCTTGAACGGTGCCCAGGTGATGCCGAACCGCGGCGCGAAGTTCGAGTAGTCGTCGAGACGCGTCTGCGCTTCGTAGCGCAGACCAGGCGTGAGCGTCAGGTTCTTGCGAAGCTTGATGTCGTCCTGGATGTAGATCCCGGCCTGCAGGTGGAAGTAGTCGATCGTCGGATCGCCAGTTCGCCGGGTGTAACTGCGCGGCCGCCCGGCCTCGAACGCCTCGAGACTCTCGAAGGTGTAGGTCCCGTGGTAATTCGTCGCGTCATCGGAGTGGTACCACCCGCCGTCGAGCAGGACGCCCATGCGCACGGAGTGCTTGCCGCGGACGTAGTCGAGGTCGGACCCGAGGGAGAACGTCCGCGTGCGGCGGCCGCCTGCGCGCTGCGCACCGCCGCTGGTGAACGCGTCATTCACGATGATCGTCGGCGCCTCGAGCGAGGACGTCGACTCGAAGCGGTTGATGTTCACGGAGAAGCGCGTGTTCGTGAAAAACCGGCGCCCGAGCGGTCCGGCTTCCTGGATGCGCATCGAGAAATTCTCGTTCTCGGTCGCGTACGCCCGCCCGGGGAGGTCGTAGACGCCGACGCCCTGATTCTCGGACGCGGAGCGATTCACGTTGACGCCCACTCGCAGCGTCTGGTCCTTGGTGATGGCGTAGTCCCAGAGACCGGAGACGAAGACCGAGTCGGTCGGCACACGCAGGTTCAGGGTCTCGACACGGGTGCCCGACGGTGTCGCCGCGGTCAGGATGGGCGTCGAGTAAGACGAGTTGCCGTTGAAGTTCACCGAAAACGAGCTGCGATTCTGGATCAGCGTGCCGCCGAGGTTGCCGCCCCAGTTCCGGCTCTGCGCCGGGCCCTTTTCCTGCACCAGTGGATTTTTGCCATCCATCGAGCTGTCGTAGAAACCCAGCCGCGCGGTTGCGCGCAGCGGCCCGATGCCCGGCTGCGTGATGATGTCGATGTGCAACCCGCCGGCGCCGTGATTCTCGGCCGCGAACTGATCGCGCGAGATGCGGACCATCTTGATCTGCGCCTTCGGCGGCAGCTGCTGTCCCTCGAAGCTGTCCACACGGATGGTGGCTCCGATGCCCGCCATGTCCTCGAGCTGCCGTTTCAGCTCGTCGGGATCATCGGAAAGCGCCTCGATCTGCTCGCGCGTGAGAACGGTCCCGAACGTCAGCGTGCGATCGGCAGCGGCCTCCTGGCGATCGCGTCCGACGGTGACGGTGTCCTCCATCTTTCTCAATGGAAGGATCAGGATGTGTTTGTTGTCGCCGGCACGGACCCGCACGTCGCGAATCAGCCCGAGATCGAATCCGGGGAACTCGCCCTGAACGGCGTACCGGCCCGGACGGAGCTTGTCGATCGTCGCGAGACCAATGTCCGACGTCTTGACCGGCGGCACCGTCACGGCCTTCGTGGCGTTTTCGAGTCCGACCACCGTGACGGTCGCGCCAGGCAGCACGGCGTTGGATGGATCGACGACGGTCACGAGCAGACGGCCATCGCGGGGCGGCTGCGCCTGCGCGGCCGCGGTGGTCGCGAACGCGCTCAGGACGAACAGGGCCAGAACCAGTGTCGTGAATTTCTTGAACAGCACAGCCAGACTCCTCGGGCGGGGGACGCCCCGTGTCGAAGCGGGCCAGGCCCGCTCCCGGATTTGTGTCACTTCACTGGTTCGAATTTCCGTGGATCGATTTTCTGGTTGAACCTGAACGCGTCGAAGTTCGTTTCCTCGACGGTGTCGGGCCCGATGGCGCGGCGCAGCCTGAACGGCAACAGCACGCCGTTGCCGGCATCCCGATAGTCCGCGTAGTAGAGACGATGCTCGAGCAGCTTGGCTTGAGCTTTTCGCCGTACGTCCGCGACCTCTTTCGTGTACTTGTCCGTCTCTTCTTTGCTCGCGCCGGCGGCAGGCGCCGGCGGACCTTCGACGACGACGGTGCCGGCGGCGAGCGTCTCGGGCTTAGGCGCGGGTTGGCCGGGTACCGTCACGATGACGTTCGACGGCGGCATCTGCCAGCTCAGCATGATTGGCTGGTGCGACTGACTGTTGATGAAGAGCCGCGCGGTGAAGTTCGACCCTTCAAATCCCTTCACCTCGAGGACGTCGGCTTTCCCTTGCGGCGCTTCGGCCTGTCCCCCGCGAGTGAAGGTGAGCGGATAGCTGCTGAACGACGTCGCGAACATCCCGAGCGTCAGCTTCACGAAGTCCTGCTTCACGGTGTTCACGCGTGCACGCCGGGGATCCATCGGCGGTCCGCCGGCTCGACCGGGACCGGCGGGACCGGGCCCCGCCGCACGACCGGCTTCGGCGCCCGGAGGCGCGGCGCCGGGTGGCGCCGTTGCCGGCGGCAGTGCCCCGGTGGCAGGCGGAGGGCCGGCGGCCCGCGCGCCTGCGGGCGGCTCGGAGGCGCGTCCGGCTCCCGCCGCAGCCGGTGGCTCGCCGCGACCCGCAGGTCCAGGCCCTCCCGCGCGCGGGGGTGGAGGCGGCGGGATCTGCACGAGCTGATCGCCGTTGAAGCCGCTCGACGTCGGATCGCTTTCCTGCGCCGGAATCTCGTCCTTGCGCACGTACTTGTCGGGAAGCTCGCACGCGATCTCGAACTCAATCGGCACCAGGTTGTTTCCGCGGATTTGGCGTGTCCGGCCGGTAGCCACGAACGACTTGATCGCCGTAAGCCTGGCGTCGCCACCGAGCGCCTCGCGCGCGGACGCAAGAATCGTCGCTGCCGTGTCCTTGTCGGGGGCGGGCGTCTGCGCGCCAAGTACAGCTGCTACTAGACAGATCACAACCATGGACTGTCCGAATTCGCGCATCGATAGCCTCTCCCCTACAGCGTTGTCGGGGCGCAGCCCGGTCCGGGACTAGTGGTTCCAACCAGTCTTGGCTACAGCCAGTCTCGGATGACCCCTTAGACGAAGTAAGACAGCGATTGGCTAGGTGTTGCGTGGAAATTCTGAGAAAAACCAGCCGGAAACTGGGGCCCAGTTAAAGCACTCTTTTCAGAATCCGAATCTTGTCCCGATCTCGATCTTTCTTGGATTCAGCACATTTGTCGGGAGGCCGAAGAACGGCGACGTGATGACCCCGCTATAGCCGACGAAGTTGTGGTGATTGGTGACGTTCTGTGCCGACATGTAGAACTCGACCCGGAACCGTTTGTCGGCCGCCCCTCCGCCGAACCCGCCCGGCATGCCACCACCGCCGCCCGCGCCCCCGATCATCACGACCGCCTGACCACCGGCGTTCGCTCCGGCGGTTTGCGGACGCTCACCGAACCCGATCGCATACGAGAGCCGAAGGCCGATGTCCCACTGCGACTTCGTGAGCGCCGAGTTGCGCGCGACGCCGGCGGGCCGGTCGTTGAACACTCCATCACCGTTGGCATCGGTGCCGGTCGTGACGTTGTAAAACAAGCCGGACTGGGCCCGGAAGTTCAATGTCACGCCGAGGTTCCGGATGGGCTGCAGACTGATCATCCCGCCCGCGCGATGCTCGGGCGCCATCGTGCCCCATTCGGCAGCCAGATCGTCAGCGTTGGCAGGAAGTCCGAACGCGCCTGTCGTGTTGGTCTCGTTCGACGAGAAGGTGTAGTTCGCGTGGAAGAACAGCTGCTTCCACGCCGGCAGCATCATGCTGGCGCCGACATTGAGAGAATGCGTGCGGGCCTCCGCGTCACTCTGCACTTCGACGATGTTGCTGAAGGACGGATCCGGCCGCACGCCGGCGACCGGTGCGTTCAGATTGCGACCACGCAGCAGATGCGCACCGCGCCGGTGGCTGTAGCTGAGGTTCAGCCGAAGCGCCGAGGTGATCGCCTGCTCGACGCCGGCGTTCGCGCCGAGGCTCGCCGGGAGCACGAGGTGGTCGGCGAGCAGGTACCGGTTCGTCGGCGGCGTCTCGCCGGAGACGCCCGGGTCCGGATACGAGGGATTGATGATGTTGACTTCCTGCTGCCGGAAACCGTCCACGCGAAGCGTCTGCTCGTACGTGCTCGTCCCCAGCCAATCCGAAAAATACCCGACGCCGCCGCGAAATGTCGTCTTTCCGCTCTTGAGCGGCGAGTACGTCACGCTCAGCCGAGGCGAGAAGTTCAGCTGATCGCGGATGAGCGTTTGTGCTTCGTACCGCAAGCCGTAACTCACCATCAGGCTCTTCGCCATCCGGTAGTCGTCCTGCACGTACACGCCGAGCTGCAGGTTCGTGTAGCGGATGTTCGGATCGCCAATCCGCCGCGTGAAGGAAGACGGCCGGCCAGCTTCGTAGTCCGTCAGACTGGCGAACGTGAAGGTTCCGAAGTAGTTCGAGAACTCGTCGGACCGGTACCGTCCGCCTTCGAGGAGGATCCCCGTGCGGAGCGAGTGCAGGCCGCGGACGTAGTCCAGATCGGTTGCGGCCTCGAACTCCATCGCGTGCCGTCCACCTGATTGCTGCGCGCCGCCGCTCGTGAACGCGTCGAGCACGCGGATCGTGGGCAGTTCGGTCAGCGAGTCAGTCTCCGAATCCGTCCAGCGCACCTGGAGCCGTGACTCGCTGAAGAACCGGCGCCCGAGCGGGCCGTTCTCCGACATGCGGAAGATGTTGTCGGCCGAGTCCGTGGAGTACGCACGCGCGAAGAGGTCGTAGCTTCCGACGCCCAGGTTGTCGAGCGCCGCCGCGTTGCGCTGAAACGACGCGCGGAGCTGGTGATCCTTGGTCAGCGCCTGATCGAACCTGCCGTTGACGTTCGTCCGGCTGGTCGGGCGGCGGATCGACTGGGCGATCGTGCCGTCGGGGACGGCGGCCAACAGGTTGCCGGTGTCGAACAGCCGGGCCCGCTGCGCGGTCACCCAGAACGACGATTTGTTCGGGACGATGGTCCCGCTGATCGATCCGCCGGCCTGTTTCAGGCTTTCATCGCCTTTCACCGGCGTGAACGGGTTCCGCGCATTCAGCGCGTCGTCACGGAACGAGAAGTCTGCCGAGCCTCGCAGCGGCCCGTTGCCGGGCTGCGTCATGATGTCGATGAACAACATGCCCTGCAGGCCGCCGTGGTTCTGGGCGGCAAACATGTCGAGGCGCGGCAGCCGGATCGATCGGATCTGAGATTTCGGCGGCAGCTTCCCGCCCGTGAATCCGTCAACGCGGATCGCCGCTCCCGGCGGCGCCAACGCCTTGAGCATCTGCTCCATCTCGTCCGGATCGTCGGGCAGCGCGGCGATCTGTTCGCGCGTGAGCACGGTCGAGAACGCGTTGCCGCGCGGGTCGAGAGCCGAGGTCTGGCTGTCGCGGCCGACCGTCACGTCTTCGGCGACCGACTTTATCGGGAGCGCGATCGTCCGGCGGTTGTCGCCCGTCCGCACCCGGACGTCCTGAACCGTCATGGTCTCGAAGCCGCTGAACTCTGCCTGGATCGCGTAACGGCCGGCCGGCAGCGCGGCGAACGTCGCCACGCCCGCGAGGGACGTCGGGGCCGGCGCAATCTCGGTTTTCGACGTCGCCGGTTCCTGTCCCGACACCGTCACCCTCGCGTTCGGAATGACCGCGCCGCTCGGGTCCACGACGGTCACGAGCAGCCGCGTCGTATCCGGCCTGGCCTGCGCGGAGGCCGGCCACGCGTCGATCGCGAGTGACACGAAAACAAGCGAGTTGATGAAAACTCGCCTCATAGCCTCATTCTTCAATGCTCGTGGGGCCCCACCCCCGCTCGCGCGCGCTGCCCCATTTCTCATTTCGTGACCTCGAACTTGCGCGGATCGATCTTCTGGTTGACCTTGATCTTCTCGAGGCTCAGCTCTTCGACCGGTTTGCCGTCGATCATCCGCTGGATGCGCGTCGGCATCTGGACGCCGCCGGCAACCGTCTGGTAGTCGCTGTAGAAGATCCGGTACTCGACCGTGCGGCGGTTGGCTTCGGCTTCCTTCATGCGCTGCTCCATCTCCTCGCGCATCTTCTCGGCGTGCTCCGACGTGACTTGGCCAGTGCTCACGCCGCCGTGAGCCATCACCACGGGGCCCGAGCCGGCCGCCATGCCGGTGCCGGAGCCCGTGATCATCCGCAGCGGCTCCTTGTCCATCCAGCTCAGCATCAGCGGCAGCCGCGTTTTCTGGTCGACGAACAGCCGCGCCGCGAACCCGTCGGCGCCCTTGACGTCCACGATGTGGGCCTTGCCGTCTGGCGCTTCCGCTTCACCGCCGTAGCTGAACTCGAGCGGAAACGCCGCCGGCGTCTTCGCGAACATGCCGAGCGAGAGGCGCGCGAACTCGCGCTTGTTCATCGCGAGAAGCGCCTGTTGCTGCGTGGCGATCTGGTCGGGCGTCGCTTTCATGCCCACCGGACCCGACCCGGCCATCCGCGTGATGACCATTCCGCCGCCCATCGCGGGCGGTGTGTCGATGACCTCGATCAATCCGTCGCCGTTGAATCCGGTCGTGCGCGTGATGGTCGACGTGCCCATGACGGCGACGACTTCTTTCTTCACGAACTTGTCAGGCAGCTCGAACGACATCTCGAAGTCGTTCGCGAGCGATTGGCCGCCAACCGATCGCGTCAGCCGTCCTTCGACCGCCACCGACTTGACCGCGTCGAGCTTCGCGTCGCCGCCAAGGGCCGCCCGCACGTCGGCCAGCACCTTCATCGCATCAGGACCCTGGCCGAGCACCAGCGCCTCGGCGGCCAGGACGGTCAGGATCACGAACTGAACTGCGCGCTTCATTTGGTTAATGCCCCCTAAGGGGTCATCGTCGGGCGAAGTCGCATGACGGTGGTTAAGCCGTCGCAAAGAGTTTGTTAAGAACGTAAAAGCTGCAATCGCAACAACTTGCGACCAAAGCCGTCGTCGATGCTGCGTGCTAGACTCGCATCTCATGCGCTTCCCCCGGCTGCCGCGCGGAGTTGTCGTCCCGGTGGCGCTTGCGGTGCTCGTCGGCGCGCTCGCGGTGCTGCAATACAGGTGGCTGGGCCAGGTCAGCGCCGCCGAACGCGAGCGGATGAAGACGACGCTGCTGCAGCGGGCGGATGCGTTCGCGCGCGACTTCGATCGCGAAGTCCTGCACCTCTATCTCGCCCTCCAGACGGAGAGCGCCGGACTTGCGCAGCGGGACTGGACGGCGTTCGCGCGGCGCTACGACATCTGGCGCCAGAGCGCCGAAAACCCGCAGCTGGTGAAAGTGATCTATTTCGTCGAGCACGAAGCCGAGACCGGGCCGCTCCTGCAGTACAAGCCGGACGCGCGGACGTTCGAGCCGGTGGACTGGCCGGACGATCTGGCGATCGTCAAGCAGCGCGTTCAGCAGGCGAACGGCCGCGTGGACAACACGCTTGGCGCCCAGGCTCGCACCTTCCTCCTGCTACGCGAGCCCGTTATTCCGTCCATACCGGCACTGATGCTGGCGCTGCCGGTCGTGCAGCCGCTGGCTGGCCAGGATCCGGGATTGAAAGTCACCTATCGGTTGAGCTCCCGATACTTGATCGCCGTGCTCGATCGCGGGTATCTCGAGACGACGCTTCTGCCGGCCCTCGCGGCCCGGCACTTCCCGGATCGTGATGCCGCCGACTACCGCTTCGCGGTCCTCGACCAGGCCACTCCCGCAGGGTCGATCTATTCGCGCGGCGTGCCGAGCGGTACGTCGCTGAATCCTGAACGGGCCGACGCCGTCGTGCCGTTCTTCTCCCTGCGGCTCGATCTCACGAACCAGGTCACCGCGCGCGCGATGTTGATGCACGGCGCGGCATCCGGCTTCGACATCACGGCGGCGCCACCACCGCCGCCGCCTGCGCCTGTCGCCGGCTGGATGGAACGCGCGACGGTGACGACGGTTGAGCCGTCGCGGCCCAGGCTGACGGGTCCGGCGCCGGCGCCTCGCTCGGGGTCGGGGCCGTCGGCAACCGTTTCGCGTCCTCCGCCACGGCCGCCCAACAACGTCGCGCCGATGGACGCGCCGCCTTCGACTGCACGGGGATCGGCCGCGGCGGCGCCTCTCGGCGCGGGCGGGACACCGGCGTCCGGCTCACTTCGCCCGTCCATGCGGGGCGAGGGCGGCGCCGCAGGAACGGTATCGATCTTCGTCGAGCAGCGCGGCGCGCGCGTGAACGACTACCGCGTCTCGCAGGGCATCGGCAATCCAGCCTGGCAGTTCGTCGTCCAGCACACGGCCGGGTCGCTCGACGCCGCGGTTGCGCAGCTGCGCCGGCGGAATCTCTATCTCAGCTTCGGGATTCTCGCGGTGCTCGCGTCAGGCATCGGCCTCGTCGTCCTCAACGCGCGGCGGTCGGAACGGCTGGCCGCCCAGCAGATGGACTTCGTCGCCACGGTTTCCCACGAGCTTCGGACGCCGCTCGCCGTGATTCGATCGGCCGCGCAGAATCTCTCGGCGGGCGTCGTGCATGAACCGGCGCAGGCGCGGCGGTACGGCGACCTCATCGAACAGGAAGGGCGGCGGCTCACGGACATGGTCGAGCAGGTGCTGGCGTATGCCGGCGTGAGCGACACCCGGGGACTCGTCAGCGCGCGACCCGCGGACGCCGGCGCGATCGTGGGCGACGTCCTCGCGGCGTCGGCGCCGCTCATCGAGGACGCCGGGTTCGAGCAGGACGTTGATATCAGCGGCGACCTGCCCCCCGTGATGGTGGACGAAGGCGCGATGCGCCGCGCCCTCCACAATCTCGTGTCCAACGCGCTCAAGCACGGAGCCGACGGGCGCTGGCTCGGCGTGGTCGTGCGTCGCGCCGCTCCCGCAGCGTCGCCGGGGGGACACGCCGACGAAGTGGAGATCACCGTCAGCGATCGCGGCCGCGGCATCGACGCGCAGGACCTGCCGCACATCTTCGAGCCGTTCTACCGCGGCCGGTTCGCGCTCGATCGGCAGATTCAGGGCAACGGACTCGGGCTGAGCCTCGTGAAGCGCGTGGCCGAAGCCCACGGGGGACGGGTCTCCGTGCGCGCCGCGACCGGGCAGGGCACGACCGTCACCCTCTACATTCCCGCCATGAGCGGCGTCGTCAATCCTCAGCTGCACGAGGTCGATGATGTCGACGACGCGCGGGCCAGCCGCGAGCAACGCCCTGGACTTGCTGCGAAGCCAGCCGAGGAATCGTCCTGAGCGACATCAGCCCGTGACGTCCGCCGCCAAACGCGTACTGCTCGTCGAAGACGAGCCAGGCCTGGTGCTCACGCTGACCGATCGGCTGCGCAGCGACGGCTACGAAGTGGGGACAGCTTCCGATGGGCCCGCCGGCCTCGAGCGCGCGACACGCGAGCAGTGGGATGTCATCCTCCTCGACGTCATGCTGCCCGGCGCGAGCGGGTTCGACGTCTGCCGCGATCTCCGGCAACGGGGCGTCACGACCCCGGTCATCATGCTGACCGCGCGCGGGCAGGTCGTGGACAAGGTGCTGGGCCTGCGGCTCGGCGCCGATGACTACATGACGAAGCCGTTCGACATGCTCGAGCTCTCGGCGCGGATGGAAGTGCAGATGCGGCGGCGCGCGATGGCCAGCTCGCCTGCCGCGGCCACGCAGTACACCTTCGGCGACGTCTCCGTGGATTTCAGAAAGGCCGAAGTCCGGCGCAACGGTCAGGTGCTCGATCTCTCGGCGCGCGAGTTTCTGCTGCTCAAGTACTTCATCGAGCACCGCGAAGCGACGCTGACCCGCGACGAGCTGTTGAACGAAGTCTGGGGCTACCACTCGATGCCCTCGACGCGCACCGTGGACGTCCACGTCGCCTGGCTGCGCCAGAAGATCGAGCCGAATTCCCGCCATCCGCAGTACGTGCTGACCGTGCACGGACTGGGATACAAGTTCATCGGGTAATTGGGTAATTGCGTAATTGAGTAATTGGGAAGGTCGCTACTTTCCCTGCGCTACGAGCGCAAGGTTTTCCCGTCGACGGTCAATCACCCGCGCCGCCAGGCTTATGAGCGGCGTCGCGATGGCGATCGTGACGAGCAGCCAGCCCGACATCAGGAGCGGCGCCAACGCGAGACGCTCGAGCCAGAACTGGGCCAGCACGATAATCGCGGCCGCCGGCAGCGCCGCGAACAGCACGAGCACGATGCCGATGAACATCGGCAGCGGATGCGGATTGCCGCCGCTGCCGGTCTTGCTGAGATCCGACGCGACGGGAAACAGGGCCGAGAGCCAGACGAAGAGCGGGCTGAGCAGGATGTACGTCGCGACGACGCCCAGCACCACGGCAATCCAGAGCGACGGCGGACTGTTGGCCGCGACGATCAGCGCCGATCCCACCGCGAGCGCCAGACCGACGCCGAAGATCATGCCGCAGCCGGCGACCTTGCCGCGCGCGAGGTCGCGATCGTCGATCGGGCTCAGGAACTGCAGCGTGAGGCCTGACCGATCCGATCCAAACATGTTCATCGTCAACGCCTGCATGGCGTACAGGCAGAAGAGACCGCCAGCGCCGACCATCAGATGGCCGTTCGCCGCGAGCGTGACGGCGAACCGCTCGTCGCTTCCCATCTGGCGGAAAAGTAGCGTCATCATCGCGAGCATCGGACCGGGCATGAGCACGAGCAGCCGGCCTCTGACCGATCTCAGGCCCGTGCGCGCCTGGGCCCACGCGACCGCCGAGGCTTCCGGTCCGAGCAGCGGCAACCGGCCAAGCGTGGCACGCGCGCGCGTGCTCCGGCGCCGCGCGCGGTCGCCCTCGAGTGCCGTCAGCAGCCGCTCGTGTACGGATGACGACGCGGCGTAGAGGAGAGCGCCTTCGGCAAACAGCAGCAGCACGGCGACGGCTGCGCGCCCGGTGTTTCCGGCAAGACTCGCACGAACGGCCTGGCCGTACAGCTCGGACGGCAGGAGGCGTGTCCAGGAGGGAAGACGACGATCGAAGGCTTCGACCGAAAACGAGCGGCGCGGCTCTCCGCGCGGGCGGCTCCGCGACTGGTTTTCGAGCCGCTCGCCGAAGAAAGCCGGAAGAAAAGATACGAGCGAGATGCCCAGGACGAATGCGAGCGTGAACAGCTCGCCGCGGCGGCGGTTCCGGAGGAGCCACGCCACGAGAAAGCTGAGCAACGCCGCCAGCGTCGTGAAGACCATCACCAGCCCGGCGCCGGCCGCGAGCGCCCAGCCGGCGGCGGCGGGCCTGCCGTAGACGCCAAGACTGACGGCGAACAGCAGGAGCCCCGGCACGATGAAGGCGACGACGGGATCGGCCATCGCCGCGAGCACTTCGACGAGGTGCAGCGTCTGGCGCCGGATCGGAAGCAGCACGAGCCGCGTGTACCGCGACGTCGAGGTCTGGTGTGGCGACACGAGCGTGACGATCGTCAAGAGCACGAGGCCGCCGAACAGCGCCATCCGGAGAATGACCACCCCGATGCTCGGCTCGATGAGCGAGCCCGCCACGGCGCGTCCGGCCACGAATCCACCGATGCCGATCGCGACGATGGATCCGAGCGAGAGCGCGGCCAGGATGATCGGCACGAACAGCGCGAAGGCCCGCGAGATCTGTTCCATGCGATCGCGTTTCCGTCCGCCCTGGATGCTGTTGACGAGGAGCTTCCATCGCAGCCAGATGAACGCGCGAAGCGTCAGAAGCAGACCAATGGGGCGAGCGGTCTCGCCGCTCAAGCGGTCGGCGCTCATGACAGCCAGCCGAGCGCGGGGGCCTGGGCGCGCTCAGCGCCGACCAGGTTGAAGAAGGTTTCCTCGAGCGTGCGAGCGATCTCGGCGCCGGCGTGCAGCTCCGCGAGGGATCCCTGCGCGACCAGCCGGCCGCGATGGATGATGCCGATGTGATCGCACAACCGCTCGACGATCTCGAGAATGTGCGACGTGAGAAAGATGGTGCCGCCACGTTTGACGAACGCGGTGAGCAGGTCCTTGATCTGCCGTGAAGCGATGGCGTCGATGCCTTCGAACGGCTCGTCGAGAAACAGCAGCCGCGGCGCGGGGAGAAGCGCGGCCGCGAGCGCAATCTTCTTGCGCATGCCGTGCGAGTAGTCCGCGACGAGATCGCCCGCCGCCGCCTCGAGATCCATCAGCCTCAGCAGCTCCTCCGATCGGGCCCGCACGTCCGCGGCGCCAAGACCGTGCACCTGACCGACGAACGACAGCGTCTCGGCGCCGGTCAGCCGATCGAAGAGCGCGAGGTCTTCGGGCATCACGCCGATCCGGCGCTTGACGCCGACGGGGTCGGCGATGGGATCCATGTCCAGGATCCGAAACGTGCCCCCGGTTGGACGAAGCAGACCGGTCAGGCACTTGATCGTCGTGGACTTCCCCGCGCCGTTCGGCCCGAGGAATCCGTAGAAGCTGCCGCGCGGCACGGCCAGATCGATCCCGTCCACGGCGACGAGATCGCCGAAGGTCTTACGGAGACCGGCGGACGAGATGGCGAGGGACATGGGTCTGTCGCGTCGGCCTGTGGCCTTTGGCCTTCGGCTTGGCGGCTACGAATCCCTGTGCACCGTATCCGGCGAAAAGGCGGGAAGGCAGATCGCGACGTACTCGGCGCCGCCGCTCGCGGGGGTGCTGTACCGCACCCACTCGTTCGGATGCGCGACGACCGCCTGCCCGGCGTGGACATCGAGCGAACCCCCGTCGTACTCGACACGGAGCGTGCCCTTGAGGACGACGGTGATTTCCTCGAACTCGGGGCGCTGCCCCGGCTCGGCCCACCCTTCCGGCGACACCATGCGCGCCACGCTGACCTGTGCATGACCGGAGTTGGCGCGGCCGGCGTACTCCTCGATGACTTTGGGCTTCGTGCCGACGCAGGGGATGACGGTTGGACGGTCGATGATCGTAGGCATGTCGTCGAAAACCATAGTACTTTGCCTGCTCGGATCCTATGAAGGCGATCGAGATCCCCGCACCCGGGCCGCCCGACGTCCTGCGTCTGGTCGATCGTCCGGATCCTTCGCCCGGTCCCGGCGAAGTGCTCATCGACGTCGTCGCCGCCGGCGTGAACCGTCCGGACCTCATGCAGCGTCAGGGCAACTATCCCCCACCCAAGGGAACGACGGACATCCCGGGCCTCGAGGTCGCGGGCCGGATCGTCGCGATTGGACCTTCGCTCGACGGCGTCGTGCCGTCATCCGCCTCCGGACGCCCGTGGCGTACGGCCGATGAAGTCTGCGCGCTCGTGGCCGGCGGCGGATACGCGGAGCTGTGCGCCGCCCCCGGCGTGCAGTGCCTGCCGGTGCCGCGCAGCCTGACACTCGTCGAAGCCGCCGCGGTTCCCGAAACCTACTTCACGGTCTGGACCAACGTGTTCGATCGCGGCCGGCTGGCCCGCGGCGAATGGCTGCTCGTCCACGGCGGCACGAGCGGCATCGGATCCACGGCCATCCAGCTCGCCGACGCGATGGGCGCCATCGTCATCGCCACGGCGGGGAGCGACGAGAAATGCCAGGCGGCGTCCAGGCTTGGCGCGCGGGTGGCGATCAACTACCGGACGTCCGATTTCGTGGCGGGCGTGAAGGACGCGACGGCGGGCCGTGGCGTCGACGTCGTGCTCGACATCATCGGCGGCAGCTACACGCCGCGCAATCTCGAGTGCCTCGCGCGCGATGGCCGGCTGGTGCAAGTCGGTGTGATGGGCGGCGCGACCGCGGAGATCTCGCTCCGGACGATTCTTCTGAAACGTCTGACGATCACGGGATCGACGCTGCGAATCAGAACGCCGGCTGAGAAGGGCGCGATCGCCGCGGCGCTCGAACAGCATGTATGCCCGTTGCTCGAGGGCGGCCGCGTCCGTCCGATCGTGGACGCGACGATCCCGCTCGCTCAGGCGGCCGAAGCCCACCGCCTGCTCGAAGCGGGCACCGTCGTCGGGAAGATCGTGCTCACGGTCGAGTAGCTCGTGCGGCGACTGCTTGGGCTGATCCTGATCGCCGAGGCGATGCTCGCGGGTCTGTCGACCTTGCGGTCGATTCCCGACCTCCCCGGCTACGACGCGATCGCCATCACGCTCATTGTCGCGAGCGCGGCGGTCGGAGCGCTGCAACTGACGAGCGGAGTCCTGCTGCTGGAGCGAAGGCTGCCAGGACCGGCGCTCGGACGGATCGCACTGCTGCTGTCGGCGGCGCTGACCACGCTGGTGGTGGGATACCGGCTCGCGCCGAGTGACATCTTTTACTGGATCCGTTGGGAGTTCGTCGCCGGGTACTGGGTGTACGCGGCGATCGGGGTCTGGATTTTGCGAGGTCTTAAAACCGCACGCGGACGCCAAACCGCATGACCCGGGGCGAGAGCAGCTCAACCGCGGCGCCAGGCGTGTCGCTGCGCAGATCCGAATCGTGTTGAAGCAGGGTCTGCCGATTGAAGATGTTGAAGACCTCGGCTGAGAGGTCCAGATTGAAGTTCGCCACGACGAACGCGCGTTCGATACGCAGGTCGGCGACGAAGAGACGGGAGAAGCGGACGCCGTCGAACTCGCCGACTTGGATCCGTCTGGTCGCATCGCTGGACGTGACGGCTGCGAACACGGGCGCCGGATACCCCTGCCGGCCATAGACCCGCCCCGCCAGTTCGAGACCCCACGGCGCGGGCGTCATGCCCAGCACTTCATAGGACCAGTTGCTGTTGAGATAGACGCCCGGCCGCGCCGGCGACGCCGACCGATCCGCAACCGGGGCGCCGTCGTTGTCTTCAGCGCCGATGAGATCGTTGGCATCCACGAAAAACATCGCGGGCACGCTCCACTCCGCGCGGCCGACGTTGATCCAGGCGCGAACATACGCGCCTCGCACGTACCGCTGGTCGTACTGCAACGTCATGTTCACGGCGCTGTGCTCACGCGCGCCATTGACGACCGAGACGCCGCCCGCGTAGGCGATGGACGGGTTGAGATCGAACGTCTCGAGCACGACGGGCGACCCGTCGAGATCGGTCAAGGGCACGATCGGTCCCGGGCCGAAATCCGCGGCCACGACCTGCCGCCGCAGCCCCGTGCCCGGATCGATGACCAGAGGGATGTCGTCGATGACGCCCGTTCGCGTGCGCCACTGGAAGTGCGCGCTGAGCGCGCCGCGCCCGACGAGCCGATCGACGCCGAACAGCAGCTCGTTCGTCATCGGCGGATCGAGATCGTTGGCGACAAGGCTCGGCGGCTCGAGGATGGGATTCCCGAGCAGGATGCGGTCGATGCCGAGCTGATCGGGATACCGGCTGAACGCGGCCCGCACGAGCATCGACTGATCTCGCCCGAGTGCGTACGTCACGCCGAGCCGCGGGACGACGCTCGTCCAGCTCCAGTCGGGGTCGTCGCCGTCGAACGTCGCGGCAGGCACGATCGCGGAGCCGGCGTTCGCGATCGCCGCCGACGTCTTGTTGCGGCCACGCTGGGCGTCGAACCGGAGACCCAGATTGGCGGTCAAGCGTCCATGCGTGACGGTGTCCTGGATGTAACCCGACGTGTAGCCGGCCGACGCGGAGACATCGCGATCGGCAGGAAGAATCATCGACGTCACCGGCGTATCCGACGCCGCGGTGATCGCGCCGCCGGGCCATTCGTACACCGTATCCGCGCCGACCGACCGGTATCCAAGACCGGCCTGCCATTCGTGCGCGCCGAAGTAGCCGGTGAGGCCGGCACGCACCTCCTTTGAGGTCCGGTCCGCCGTCACCCGCTGGAAGCCGTCCCGAAAGACGTTCGCGGCGTCGAGGTGCGTGGCCGCCGTGCCGACCGGGTCGGCCGTGAAGCCGGCATCGGTGAACGCCGCGAGCGCCGTCACGAACCACCGCGAGCCGAGTGTCGCCGAGTCTTCGACCTTGACCATGGTCGTGCGGCCGTTGTCGTTCCAGAGCGCCCCGGGCGCGCGCAGCGGACCGGCGCCTTCGCCGTCCCGATCGAGCCCGCTCGTGTGGGCCGACCCCGTGAGCACATGGCCGCCGGTATTCAGGCTGATCTTTCCAAGAAGCGACCGGCGCGTGAAGTTCTGATCGGCGATCTCGCCGGCAGCCAGCGTCTCGCGATCGGAATGGATGCCGTCGATTCCGACGAAGTACCAGACCTGGTCCTTTTTGATCGGACCGCCCGCCTCGGCGCCGAACGCAATCGCGCTGTCGAAGTCGAAGCCGCCGAGCGGCTGGACGTCGTCCTGATACCCCGTGGCGTTCGAGAACATCGCGCGGCCCTGGCCCTGAAACAGATTCGTGCCGCGCTTGGTCACGATGTTGACGCCAACACCACCCGTCATCTGCTGGATGTCCGGTCCGCCGGTGACCGTCTGCACCTCTTCGATCAGATTGAATTCGAAGTATCTCGGCGCTAGTCCGGGCGCGGTCATGTCGGTCAGCGTGACGCCGTCGACCGTCCACGTGTTGGCGTCACGCGACGCGCCGCGGAAGGCCAACGACGGCCGATCGCCGATTGCGCTGCCACCGACGCTGACGACGTCGAGCATCACGCCCGGGGTCGATTGCAGGATCGACGTGAGATCCGGCCCGAAGGGAATCTTGTCGAGCTGTTCCTGACGGAGGTTGGCGCCGGTGGCGATGGCGCGTGAGTCGAGGAGCGCCGATTCGGAACTACCCAGCACGTTATGTCCGCCCGGCGTCGCCGTGATTTCAATCACCGTGCTGCGGCCCACCCGGACCGTGATGTTCGGATGTCCGGCCGGCGTCACGCCTTCGCGCTCCACCTTGACCGCGTACGAACCCGGAGGCAGCGCCAGGAATCGGAATCGCCCCGACGTGTCGGTCAGCTGGCTCAGCTCGCCTGCCGGCCCGCCGATCGTCACGCGGGCACCAGCGACTGCGGCGCCACGCGGATCGATCACACGCCCGTGCAGACTGCCGGTGCCCGATTGCGCGGGCGCGCGGGTGGCAAACATCAGCACGCAAAGAATGGTGAGACAGGCGCGACACACCACTCGCCAGGTCATGGACGACTCCTCGGAGTTGGGGAGAGGCACGGCCCTCGTATTGCAAGAGACTTGCCCTATTCCAATGCGTAGCGTGGGTAGGTGTGTTGGGCCGATTCGGCAGCCGCCAGGTCGATCGAGAGGGTCTGGAAGGGCACGTCGACGGACGTTTGTGCCAGTACACGACCATCCGGGTCCGCGATCCAGCCCCCGCCGCCGAAGTCCCCGCCGCCTGGCTCCGCGGTCCAGTTCGACGAGATTGAAAACGTGCCGGAGACGATCGCGGCAGCGCGGCCGCCCGTCAGCCACTTCTCGACCGTGGGCCGGCCCGTCGCGCGGGGTGTGGCGATGATCTCGGCGCCGGCTTTGCCGTACGCCCGGGCGCGATCGAGCGCCCACAGTTCCGTGCAGATCAGCAGGCCGACGGCGACACCGGCGACCGTCGTCACCTCGAAGACGCGCTCTCCTGCCGCGTACCACTTCGCTTCCCAGTAACCGGCCTCGTCGGGCAGGAAACATTTGTCATGGACCGGGCGGTAGCCTTCTTCGGCGCTCCAGGCGAACCCTTCGTTCAAACGACGACCCGAGCGCGTCACCGGTCGCGACGACAGGACGGCCGCCGGCGCGAGGTCCGCCAGGCGCGGCAGCCACTCTTCGTGCGCGCGGACAGCCGAGTCCCAGGACGCCGGCACGAAGGCCGGCGAAGAGGCGAGCCAGGACGCGAACGGCATTTCCGGCAGGAGAACGAGCTGGCTCTTGTGATCGCGGACGTGCGCCGCCAACCGGTCCCAGTCACGCGCGAAGGCCGCGCGATCGTCGCGGAGCTCGCACACCGTCACGCGAAGCGGGCGTGTCATGTTTCTTCCCGGAGTCCGGCCTTCCGCCACCCAGCCATGTGTCCCTCCAGAAACTGGATTTGCCGGCATCCCGCGCGCCGCATCAGCACTGCGGCCATGCGCGCGCGCGGCCCGTGCCCGCAGTACACCACCACCGGCGCGTCGCCGCCGCCGGGCACCTTCGCGCCCAGCGCGAGTGAGGTCAGCGGCACGTTGATCGCGCCTGGCACATGACCGCTCGCGAACTCACGCCGAGTGCGCACGTCGACGACGAGGGGGGCGACGCCGGCATCAATCTTCGCAAGGAGATCGCGGGATGTCATCAGAAGTGAAAAGCGCGTGTCGGTACGATTCCTTGTCACGTGCCTTTGGCGAGCGTCGTGACCACTTCCAAGTAGAACTTGGTGAACCTGTAGAGCTCGCTTTCAAGAATGCGCTCCTGATCGCTGTGCGCGCCAAATCCTTTCGGTCCGTCTTCCGAATCGATCGCCGGTCCGATGCCGTAGCACTGCATCCCCTTGCTCCGGAGGTACGCCATGTCGGTCGCGCCCGTGTTCATCGCCGGCAGCGTGGGTGCGTTGTAGTGCTTCTTCAACTGGGCTTCGAGCGTGAGAAACACCTCGGAGTCGATGCGCGCCTCGCGGCCGGCTGGGCGAGTGTCACGTTTGACGAAGGCGACCTCCACGGACGGGTCGTTCACGACCGTGCGGATCTGTTCGAGGAACTCGGGCATCTTCTCGTCCTGCAGCGCGCGCACGTCGAGCGTCGCCGTCGCCTCGGACGGAATGATGTTGACGCGGTACCCGGCGGTGAAGATGTTGGGCGAAACGGACGTCCGCAGCATGGAGGCGTGGCGCGGCTCGTGCTCGAGGAAGTACTCGTCGGCCGCGGCCGCCTTCGCCGGATCGAGCACCGCACGATAGCGCTCGGCTTCCGCGGGTGGGGAAATCTCAGCCAGCCGCCGGAAGTACGAGCTGGTGGTCTCGTTCAGCCGAATCTCGGGCCGCCAGTTGGCCACGGCGGCGACCGCCGCCGCCAGCCGCGCGACGGCGTTCGTCTTCAGCGGCACCGAGCCATGTCCGGAGACGCCGCGCGCGGTGAGCTCGACCGCGTACGGAATCTTCTCGAGCGTCTGCACCGACGCGAACTTCACGGCGCCGCCGGTCCGCACGACGGTGCCGCCCTCGGCGAGGCAATACTCGGCGTCGATCTGGTCGTAGTGCTGGTTGACCATGAACTGGATGCCGACGCGCGTGGATCCTTCTTCGCCCGACTCGGCCAGGAAGATCACGTCGCGGTCGAGCGGCACCTTGAGCCGCTTCAGCATCAGCATCACCATCAGCGACGCCGCGACATTGTCCTTGTCATCGACAGCGCCGCGGCCGTACACGTAGCCGCCGTCACGCGTGGCGCTGAACGGTGGAAACGTCCACTTCTTCGGATCGACGTTCACGACATCCGTGTGCGCCATCAGCAGGAGCGGCCGCTTGCGCCCGCTGCCTTTGAGCCGCGCGACGACGCTCGGCCGGTCCTGTTCGAGCGCGAAGAGCTGCGCCTGGATGCCCTCCGCCTCGAGGACTTTCCTGATGTACTCCGCAGCCACGAGCTCGTGGCCGGGAGGATCGCTCGTGTCGAACTTGAGCAGCGCCTGGAAATGCTGCAGGGTCTCCGCGTCGATCTTCGCCCAGTCCGGTTCCCCGGACTGGGGCGAGATCGTCACGCTCAGGAGCGCGGCAAGGGCAAGAGCGAGATAGCGCATGGGAATCCTAGCTGCGATTGGCCGGCTGTGACCGCTACTTACCGACGACGACGTATCCCACGCCGTTCCGATTCTCGACCTTCGTGCCGAACGGCTCGGAGAGCTTGATCAGATCGTCGAGGATCTTCTTCCGCAATTCAGGCTCTGCCAGCATTGGCCGTCCGCGCTGGCTCGGCGGCTTGCCGAATCCGAGCGAGATCGGATGGAGCACGAGCTCGACGAGCGACTTGCCCTTGAACTTCGGCATGGCGACGACCGATTCCCAAATCGGCGGGTCGGCCGGAAAACCGCGGGTGTCGTTGCTGTACCGCCGGTCGTTGAAATCCGAGACGTGGGCGCCGGCGCCGAGATCGTAGCTCTCGTAGTTTTCGCTCGGCAGCCGCTGCAGGGTCTCGTTCTGGAAGATGAAGTCGCCGAGGCTGTAGAGGATCGGCTTGCCCTTGTAGATCTCGATCCCGCGGAGCACGTGCGGGCCGTGGCCCACGAACACATCCGCGCCGGCATCGATCATCGCGCGCGCGAAGGTCACGAGGAACTCCGCGGGCACCAGCCGGCCGCCCTGACCGCCCTCGTGGGCATGAATGGTGACGATCGTGTAGTCGGCCAGCTTCGACGCGCTACGGACCGCCGCCGCGATCTCCTCCATGTCTTCCTTGTTCGGTTCGGTCCGCACGCCGGGTCGATCGCCCACGACGACGCGCTGGCCGAAGAGCGTCAGCGCCTGAGGCTGGGCCGGCGCGCCACCTGGAGGGGCCGCGCCCGCGGCACCACCACCACCTCCGCGTCCTCCGCCCCCGCGTCCGCCAATCCCGGCGGCGGCCGCCCCGTCCCGGAGCTTGGCCAACCCCTCGGCAGTGGTGACATAGGTGGTCGTGAACCGCAGCGGGCTCAGGCCCGGCCTGCCAGGAATGCTGCCGCGTGACTCGCCGGCGCGCGAATGTTCCGGAAAGGTGGACGCGCATGCGACGAGCGCCACGCGCGCGCGCGCGGTCTCGACGAAATGCGGTTCGCGCGCTTCGGACGACGTCTCGCCGACGCCCGCCCCCACCAGCCCCGCCTCGGTGACGTACTTCGTCGTCAGGCGCATCGCCTCGGGCGCGTAGTCGCCGGTATGGTTGTTCGCGCGCGCGACGAGATCGAAGCCGGCCCAGGCCAGCTCTTTGGCGAGCGCCGGCTCGGCGCGCATGTAGGTGCCGCCGCTCTGGCTCATCGCGTACGTCTCGTAGTCGTGGAAGAGCATCTCGAGATTCGTGAACGCGACGTCGGCGTTCCGGATCAGATCGATCATCTGGAGAAATGCCGGCTCCTGATACGGCGACAGCCGCCGCGTGATGATCGAGTCGCCGGTGAGCGCCATCGTGTACGGCGCGTCGGCCGGTTGCACCGGCGGCCGAGCTGGCGTTTGACCGGTCAGCCCGGGTGACAGAGAGACGAGCAACGCCGCCAACACGGCAACGGACCTGGACTTCATACAACCCCCTGAGTTCTTTCAACCGGCCGCGCCGATCCGATCGATCTGCCGCAGGTGCAGAATGTCGTGGCCGGCGTAGAGCCGTATCATGTGCGACAACGGCTCCTCGCCGCGCTCGGCGTGCACGCCTACCCGATCCAGATCCGCCGGCGACGCACGTCCGAGCAGCCGAAGATTCGCGCGACGCAGCCGGCTGAAGTCCCCGACCGCTTCCTGCGGATCCGACTCGGCATACCGCAACCGGTCGGCCCACTGATCCTGGTCGTAGCCGGTGAGCGGGGCGCGATCCTGCGCGAGCACGCTCCGGAGCCTGAACCCCCACACCAGTTCCGAGTCGGCAAGGTGTTGAAGCACGTCGCGGACGCCCCATTTGCCGGGTGCCTCCGGCCTGCGAAGCTTCTCGCCCGGCCAGTCCTGAACCACGCGCTCGAGCGCCGCGGGAGTCCCGCGGAGCACGTCGAACGGATCGCGATCGCCCAGGAGACCGAGTACGGCGCTGACGTACTCGCGCGCGTTTTCAACTGAACGTCCGGCCGGATTCGTGAAGACGGACATCGCCTACACCGCCGGCCAGAGCCAGCCGAAAACGCCCGCGGTCAACAGCCCGTACACCAGACCATCCACCGTGGACTTGAACGTCGTCGTCCACGCCCGCTTGTACCAGATGGTGTTCTGCCAGAGCGCGAGGGCGTATCCCATGGACGCCGTGCAGCCCGCGAACCGGAAGACGTCCAGGTACGAGCTGCCGGGTGGCAGGGCACGGCCCGTGATGTACGCCGAGAACACGCCGACGACGATGCAGAAGAGGAACCAGAGCGCAAGGCTCGAGCCCATGCTGGCCCGCCCATTCGGCCGCACGGTCATGAACATCACCGGCCCTTTCGTCAGTTTCTCGACGAACGCCGGCGATCGCAGGTCTTTCGGTCCGGCTGGCGACGGCATCATGTAGTCGCCGGGCGGTATTCCGAAGCGGCGCAACGCGTCCTGAACGGCCGCTTCTTCGGGGAGCTTGCGGTAATCACCGCGGTGGTACGTCAACATCATGTGGATGATCGAGCTGGCGATGAACACGAACACCGCCGAGACGACGATCGGCATCCACAACGACTGCAGCGGAACCACTCCAACCTCCTTCAGGAGCGGAATTTCGGGTTGGCTGCAGAGTGTATCGCAGAGCTAAAACGCTTGTTGGTTCGGAGGGTCAAAAGAAAAGCGCTCGCCAAGAGCCTCTGAAAGCGCTGGTCGGTACGACGGGTGCTCACTCTCGCGAGATCTCGGGTTTGCCGGATCCCACGGAAAACAGGGGTCCGGGGACGAGAGTCCCCGGATCAATTAATTGATAAAGTCGGGCCCTATGTCGATCGACCTTTTGGTGTTCGGGCCTCATCCCGACGACATCGAGATCGGGCTCGGCGCCACCGTCGCACGCCATACGGCCATGGGCCGCAGCGTCGGTCTCTGCGATCTCACCGCCGGTGAGCTCGGCAGCAACGGCACACCCGAGGAGCGCCGCCGCGAAGCCGAACAGGCGGCGCGCGTGCTGGGCGCGGCCTGGCGCGAGAACCTCGGATGGCCGGACGGCGGAATCGAGAACACGCCGTCGCAGGTGCGAGCGGCCGTCGCCTGCATCCGCCGCCACCGCCCGCGCGCGGTGGCGGTGCCGTACTGGCGCGATCGGCATCCCGACCACGTGGCCGCGAGCCGCGTCCTGACGATCTCCGTGTTCAGGAGCGGCCTGCGGCAGTTCGAGCGGGGCGCCGCACCGTGGCGGCCGGAGTGGATCTGTTACTACTTCATCAACGACTCCGCGCCGCCGTCGTTCGTCGTGGACGTCTCCGCGTACTACGAGAAGAAGCGCGAGGCGCTCGCCTGTTTTCGCAGCCAGTTCACGCCGCAGGACGACACGGCGGTCGCGACGCGTTTGACCGTGGATTCCTTCCGTCAGCTCGTCGAAAGCCGTGATGCGCAGTTCGGCGCGCTCGCCGGCGTGCCGTTCGCCGAAGGCGTCATCGTGCGGGATCCCGTTGTGCGATCGACGCTCCTGAGGACCGAGTGAGAGTCGGCATCGTCTGCTACGCGTCGGTGGGCGGCAGCGGTGTCGTCGCGACCGAGCTGGCGCATGCTCTGGCGCTGCGCAGCCATCAGGTAACGCTCATGAGCAGCGAGGTGCCGTTCCGATGGCGCGCCGGGCTGCCGGGCCTGTCGTTCCAGCGCGTGGACACGCCGGCGTATCCGCTGTTCCGCGAGCCGCAGTACCTGCTCGCGCTGGCCAATACCATCGTCCGCGTGGCGTGCGATCGCGAGCTCGACATCGTCCACGCGCACTACGCAGTGCCGCACGCGACTGCGGCCTATCTGGCCGATCAGATTCTGGGGCTCGATACCGGGAATCGCGGCCCGCGGACCGTCACGACGCTCCACGGCACGGACATCACGCTCGTCGGCAGCGATCCGTCCTACGCGCGTGTCGTCGCGTTTTCGATCGAGCAGTCACACGGCGTGACGGCGGTGTCCGAGAGCCTCAGGCGCGAGACGATCGATACGCTGCGGATTGCGCATGAGATCGAGGTGATCCCCAATTTTCTCGACTGCGCGAGCTACCGCCGGCTGCCGCAGCCCGCGCTGCGTGCGCGCTTCGCCCCGAACGGCGAGTCGATCGTGATGCACGTGTCGAACTTCAGACCCGTGAAGCAGGTGGACGCCGTCCTGGACGTGTTCATCCACCTCCGCCGCACGTTGCCCGTGAGGCTCGTGATGATTGGCGACGGGCCGCAGCGCCACCCGCTCGAGCGACGGGTCCTCGACGAGGGCCTGTCGGGCGACGTGACGTTCGTCCGCGAGCAGCAGGATCTGGTCCCGTGGCTCTCGGTGGCGGATCTGTTCCTGCTCCCGTCCTCGCAGGAAAGCTTCGGCATGGCCGCGCTCGAGGCGATGGCCTGCGAAGTACCGGTCGTCGCTTCCCGGATCGGCGGATTGCCGGAGGTGATTGAGGACGGCGTGACGGGATTCCTCTGCGCGCTCGACGATATCGACCACATGGTCTCGCGGAGCGAGGCAGTCCTTCGGGATCTAGAACTAAAGAAGAGAATCGGTCGCGCGGCGTCCGATCACGTCCGGACAGAATTCTGCGCGGACATGATCGTCCCTAAGTACGAGGCGTACTACAAAAAAGTCCTCGGCTCATAGAATCGTTGCCGTCGGTACGACGGGTCTGAAGTGCAGATGTCGGTACGACCGACCTGAAAGCACTTGTCGGTACGGTGGGTACGTGGAACGTTCTGACGCTGGCCATCTTTTTCTTTCTTTTAAAGAAGATGACACGAATCAGGTTCCTTGTACCCGCCGTACCCGTCGTACCGACAAGTGCTTCCCAGGTCCGTCGTACCGATGAGTGCTTTTCAGAATCCGAACGAGCGCTTTTCAGAATCCTCCTCCGCCCCCACCCCGCCGCCCGCTTGTCCCGTCTCCGTACTTTTCGATTTTGCGCGTCTTCATGTTGTAGACGTCGCCCGAGGAGAGCACGAAGAACTCTTTTTCCCACGGCTGCCGGAGCGCGGTGCTGTCGTGGATGGCGACCTTCCACTTGCCCATCACTTCGAAGGTGTCGCCCTTCACAACGATCGCGGTGCCTTCGGAGAGGCCGATGCCGAGCAGGTTCGGCCATTTCTTGATGACGGGAATCAGGTCGTCCCAGCGGTTGCGCGCGTTGATGTGCTGATCGATCGCCGTCTTGCGGAGGAACTCGAACGCCTTCTGGTGGTTGGGCTCGGCCGTCATCATCACGTTCGGGCCGCTCGTGTCGCCCCTGACGAGATACTCGCCCTGGATGGTGGCGCCAGCTGAACTGCCGCCGATCACGCCGCCGCGCTCCAGCACCTTGTGAAACTCCTTGTACGTGAGCGTGCCGGCGTACGAATCGACGATGTTCCACTGGCGGCCGCCGTTGAACCACACCCCCGTCGCGTTCCGCAGGTCTTTCACGAACTCTTCGGTGTCGGCGACCTTCGGGTCGTGCGTGTGCAGCATCTTCACGTTCTTGAGGCCGCGCTTCAGCCACCCGCCGATGATCCGCTCCTCTTCGTACGGCCGCGGTTTGCCATCCTGCATGTTGCCGCCCGCGGTCGGCACGATGATGAACCGGCCTTCCGGCCCTCCGCCGAGCTCGATGAACTTCTCCATGATGCCGGTGTTGTCGGTGTTGCCGCCGCCGATAATGACGAGCGTGCCTTTCGCCGGGCCATACTCCGGTGCAGCAGCCTGCCAGGCCGTGCCCGTGCCATACGCGCCGACGAAGACGAGAGACGCGACGAGAACGACTGCGAATCGCCTGCGGGTCATGAGCAAAACTCCGTGTGATGGAGGAAAACCGGGCGACAGTTTATCAAAGCGAATTGACCCGTCCTGACCCAGCCTGCGGCAGCGTGAGAAGCGCTGGGCCGATAAGGACTGTCATCTTAGCGCTGTACCGGTCCAAGGTAGCGGTCCAGCCAGTCGAGAACCTCACGAATCAACTCGATCCGGGGGGGCACGTGCCCGGCGTTTTCGAAGATCACGAGACGCTTGTGTTGAGCCGGCGTGGCCAAGAGCGTGAACAACGGCCTCTGCGAGGTCTCGACGGGGAAAATGAAGTCGTACCTTCCTCCGAGCATGAGAACCGGCAGCTCCGCTCGGGGGAGAAAGTTGACCGGATCGATCTCCGGGGTCTCAGGTGACCCTTGGTGGAGACCGCCTGCGAGAAGGATCGCGGTTCTGACGCGCCCCTCGACGCCGAGGATTGCCAATGCCCCCCCGGCAGCACCCATGCTGTATCCGTAATACCCGACTCTGGTGACGTCGATATCTCCGCGAGATTGCAGATAATCGATCGTGCGACTGAAGTCCTTCACCCATCGGACGACGCGGTCTCGCACCTCGTGAATCGCGGGAGGCTCTGCGCGTCCAACGGTCACCGCCGGCGCCGGGCGGCGACGCTCGTACGTACCGCTGTAGACGGGATAGACGAGCGCACGGCCGCTGCGCGCGACGAAGTCGAAGTACATCGAGAAGGGCAGGTCCTGCTCGCTGGACTTCAGCTCCAGCGCGTAGCTACCGGGGAACCAGACGACCGCCTGGTACGGCGGCCGCACATTCTTGGGGAGCAGGATGTTGGCAAGCATGCGTTCGCCGCCATATGCGGTGGCAAACGACACGCGCTCCCGTCGCCAGTGCTCCTGGTCGGAGGTGCGTTCTACCTTGGCGTCGAGCGATGTACGGTCATACGAATAAAAGCGTCGGTACGCCGCGAACTCACTATCCGACACTGGCCTGAGCCGGCTCGCATCGAGGGGGTGGACCGGTGCCCCCCACGAGGCAAACGCAGATGCGTCGGACGGTCCCGCTTCCTTCACACATCTGAAGCCGTTTGTCTCGGCCCGATCGAGCGGCGGCCGCGCATCGTCATTTATGGCCTGGTAGACAGGTTCGTTCCATCCTCCGCCAAGGATGTACCGCTTGCCCTCGTACTCGTTCCACACCCACTCTTTGACGTTGCCCGCCATACCGTAGGTGCCATGCGGTCCAAGGTCCCTCAGCTTCACGACCGCCTCAGGGCCTCGGCCGTTGAAGTTGCCGAGCGTCACGGTCTCCATGAAAAACGTCGCGCCAAATGCCTTGCGCCAGTGAAAGACGCTGGGAACGATCTTTTGCATTGACGTGCAGTACGCGACGGCCTCGAACCAACTCACCCCGCTCACCGGATAGTCGCCCTGACCCTCGGGGTAGGCTCCAAGCTCCCACGTCGACGGACCCGGCCGACCTGTGCGATCGCTGAATTCAGTGGCGCGCCCCGGGCGGCCGAAGAGCGCGCGCGACAACCGTTCGAGCTCGGTCCAGAACGTCGGATTCTGATACCCGCCGTGATCGATGAACTGCTTGAAGTCTCGGTTCCTGACCTCAGTCTGATCGATCCAGTAGTCGGGGAGGTTGGTCTCCAGGTAGCGACCGCCAGGAACGAAAACGGCGCCCGGGACCCCCTCGCCGGTCTTGCGCAAGCGGATTGGCCGCGCATCAAAGTCGGGACGTCCGGCTGCGGCTGCCGGCGCGCCAACCTCGAGCCTCGCTTCCACCGGCTCGAAGCCGGTTTTAGCGAGCTTCCAGCGGAGCATGCCGAGCGGAGCGCGAACGGCGTTGAGGGGAGACGAGCCGAGCAGATTCCACTCACCGTCGACGTCGGCGTAGGCCCTGAACATCACCTCCGCTCCAGCGGGATCCGTGGCAATGGTGACGACATCCGTCGACGCTTGCATGGCGCGCTGAAGGCGCGCGTCGTCGGGCCACCGCCGCAACCCGGCGCCTGCAACGCGCCAGACATCGACGAATCGCCCGGCGTCGACGAGCTGCTCCACTTCGTCAACCGCCGTTCGATGCGCGCGCGCTGATTCCGCACGTCGCGTGAACATCCACGCAGCGACTCCGGTGGTCACGAGCACGAGCGCCACCGCCGCCACGAGAACCGCGGGCGTGGCGAACCGGACTCGCGAGGTCGGCAGGCCGGCAGCTGCCGCGATGCCCGGGACGCCGTCCAGATCCCGCTGGAGCTCGATCGCCGAGTCGTAACGACTGGCGGGCTCCTTCTCCAGGCATCGCGAGACGAGGCGAGCGAGCGCCGGCGGAACGTCCGCCCGGACCTCGAGGAGGGACTTCGGCGGGTCGCGCAGCAGCGCGCCCAGATCATCGTCGTGGAATGGCAGTGTTCCTGATGCCATCTCGAAGAACACGACGCCGAGGGAAAAGACGTCACTACGTGCATCGACCGCCTGCCCCGTCGCCTGCTCCAGCGACATGTAGCCCGGGCTGCCCATCACGATCCCTCGTACGGTCTCGGGGCCGGAGCTGCGCGTGAGCTCAGTGCTCGTGGGCTCGGGACGTGTCAGCTTCGAGAGACCGAAGTCGAGGATTTTGATGCGCCCATCGCGCGCAAGCATGATGTTCGACGGCTTGAGATCGCGATGGACGATGCCTGCGCCGTGAGCCGCCGCGAGCGCGCTACTGATCTGCCGCGCGTAGTCGAGTATGCGGTCGAGCGGCAACCCCGCAGGGCCGATCAGGCGGTTCAGCGGCGTCCCATCGACATACTCCATCACGATGAAGTCGATGCCGTTCGCGGAGTCGACGTCATGGATGGTGACGATGTTTGGATGGTTCAGCCCCGACGCCGCCTGCGCTTCCTGCAGGAAGCGGCGCCTGCGGTCAGTGGACTGGTGGCCTTCTGGCAGGATTTTGATGGCCACCTTGCGTTTCAGACGGAGGTCAATGGCCTCGTAAACGACGCCCATCCCCCCATGGCCGATTTCGGGGCCAATGGTGTATCGCGACGAGGAGAAAGGAGGCAACACAGCGGAGCGCCCCGAAAGATACCAGCCCTGCGGCGGCCGAGAAAAGGCCTACGGCCTTGCGCTATCGCCTGTCGCTATGGCCTACGGCCTTCGGCCCCGGCGCACGCCGGCGGCTTCTGATCGAAGCCGGAGGCCCCCAGCGGCCGACCTGCCGGCGATACGCTTCGTACTCGTCGCCGAACGTGCGTTGGAGTGCCGGCTCCTCGTAGAAGACGACGAAGAAATGGAAGAACACCAGGAACGCACTGGCGTAGGCCAACAGGAGAACGGACTGGTAATACAGCGCGGCGTCGGCGATCGCGAGCGCGGCGCCGAAGTACATCGGATTGCGCATGTACCGGTACGGTCCGGTCATGACGAGGCGACCCGGCGGATCGAACGGCGCCGGCGTGCCCTTCCCCGCCACGACGAACGCGATCACGCACCAGACAGTGAGGGCTCCACCAAGCGCGCCGACGACGACCCCGGCCATCTGCGGCGCACCGATGTTCATCGGCCGTGGAATGTCGGCCCACGCGAGTAGCTGCGCCGGGACGAATACAAGCAGCAGTCCCACGAATGCCGTCGCGTAGACCACCGCCCGAATGAAGATGAGCATCGCCTGAGCTATTGCGGTTCGGGAACCTTCAGGAAGATCCGGTTGGCGAACGCGCGAAGGGCCCGCAGCTGATCCGGCCTGAACGCCACGTCGACGCCAAGGACCGTCGCCGTCGGCTGGCCGCTCTTGACGATGCGAAGGAACTCCGCCGGGGCGAGCTTGGCCGTCGCGAAGTTCACCCGCGCGCCGGGAGACTCGTTGTCGGCCCCCAGCCGCGAGGATACGTCGATCACTGGCGCCGACGGACCGTTTGCGGCTCGGACAGGACGCTCTCCGCCGGAGCCGGCCGGCGCGGATGCGAGGACGAACTTCAGCGTCTTGTTCCGGACGTTGCCGGCGTTGCCGTTGACGCCGGCCGACGCGTGAACGAAGACTTCGCTCGGCGCCTGACTGGGTGACGCGCCCTTCATCCGGGCCGAAAACGCGACGAGCATCGTCGTGTCGGCGCCCGCGGTCTTGAGTCCGATCCCGACTTCGGTTTCATCCGTCGCGGGTACGTAGCGCGACCACGTGTCGAGATCGCCCCATGCGGCGGGCAGCTCGTCGAAGCGCGCCTGCTGAATTGCGACGGGACTCTCCACGCGCGCGGTCCGTTCGCTCGCGAGCAGCAGACTCGTGAGGATCATCACGAAGCCGGGAACGTATCTCACCGCTGCGCCGATGGGAAGCGATTGGCGGGTCGAAGAAGTCGCCCTCATGGGTGTCTGCACACACTGAAGTGCAAGGTTCAAGCCACTCCCTCGGTTGCCGCGGTTCCCGCCGGTCGGTTGAACAGGAATCAGTTCAGCATCCGGTTGCCGCTTTTGAGAAACGGCGTGAGCGGCACGCCTTGAACGACGCTTCGACTGATGACAAGCTCCCGGTGGAGGTGCCGCACTCATGAGTCAATCGTTGTCTGTCGCCAGAACCTCCGCGGGCGCGGAAGTCGCGCTCCCGCCAGGCATCGCCAACCGGCACGGACTCATCACCGGCGCCACCGGCACCGGCAAGACGGTGACGCTCCAGGTGCTGGCCGAAGGCTTCTCGCGCATCGGCGTGCCGACGTTCATGGCGGACATCAAGGGCGACCTCGCCGGCCTGGCGGCGGCCGGCACGGCCACGCCGAAGCTGACGCAACGGCTCCAGCTCACCGGCACGAAGGAGCCGTCGTTCCAGGCGTCTCCGGTCGTGTTCTGGGACGTCTTCGGTGTAGCCGGTCATCCGGTTCGCGCGACCGTCTCGGATATGGGGCCGCTCCTGCTTGGCCGATTGCTCGGCCTGAACGACACGCAGCAAGGCGTACTCGCGATCGTCTTCAAGGCCGCTGACGACGCGGGTCTGCTGCTTCTCGACCTCAAAGATCTGCGCGCGATGCTGCAGTTCGTCAGCGCCAATGCCAAGCAGTTGAACGACGAGTACGGGCGCGTGTCCGCCGCTTCCATCGGCGCGATCCAGCGTGGCCTCCTGACGCTCGAGGAACAGGGCGCCGATCACTTCTTCGGCGAGCCGATGCTCGACATCGACGACCTGCTGCAGACCGCACCCGACGGCCGCGGCGTCGTCAACATCCTGGCGGCCGAACGGCTGATGACGTCGCCGAAGCTGTACGCGACGTTTCTGCTGTGGCTGCTCGCGGAGCTCTTCGAAAACCTGCCCGAGGTGGGCGATCCCGACAAGCCCAGGATGGCGTTCTTCTTCGAGGAGGCGCACCTGCTCTTCAGCGACGCGCCGCCCGCGCTCCTGCAGAAGATCGAGCAGGTCGTCCGGATGATTCGGTCGAAGGGCGTCGGCGTCTACTTCATCACGCAGAATCCCGACGATGTGCCGGAGACGGTGCTCGCGCAGCTGGGCAACCGCGTGCAGCACGCGCTTCGTGCGTTCACGCCACGCGAGCAACGGGCCGTCCGTACGGCCGCGGAAACGCTGCGGCCGAATCCCGCGATCGATACTCGCGCCGCGATCAGCGAGCTCGCCGTCGGCGAGGCGCTCGTCTCGTTCCTCGACGATCGCGGCAGCCCGTCAATCGTGGAGCGCGCCTGGGTGCTGCCGCCCGCGTCGCGGATCGGACCGATCACGCCCGACGAGCGCCGCGGCGTGACCAACGGCTCGGTGATACGCGGGCACTACGAACAGGCGGTGGATCGCGAGTCGGCCTACGAGAAGCTGAAGAATCGGACCGAGGCCCGACAGACGGACGCCGCGCCGGTCGAAAACGCCGCGAGCGCACCGCCCCCGGCCGAGATCCCCACCCGCCGATCCGCACCGGCGCCCGCGCCGCGACCGTCGTCGGGCGGCAGCATCACCGACATCCTCCTTGGGTCGACCGGCCCGCGCGGGGGCCGGCGTGAAGGCATTCTCGAATCAGCCGCGCGAAGCGCGGCGCGATCCGTCGGATCAGGCGTCGCGCGGGAAATCATGCGAGGGGTACTAGGATCCCTTCTCGGTCGCCGTCGATAGCGCTCGCGACCGAGCTGTCAAAAGCGTTAACACGAAGCTCACGAAGCACACGAAGAGAAACCCGACAATCTCGACGAGGGATTTGTCGACACCCGCTGACCTGGGCGGGCCCGGCTTCGCCGGGCCGCGATCTGTGAGAGGCAGCGACCCGACAAGACAGGCTGGAACCTCGTCTCACGTCTTGTCGGTCGCCGCCTCTCACAGATCGCCTCGCCGCCGCAGGCGGCCGCCAGGTCAGCGCCGTCTTCGTGCCCTTCGTGTGCTTCGTGGTTCACGCTCGTGGGAGTTCTACAGACGCAGCGCAGATGCTCTTGGGAAGCGTGTTTCTAGCGCCGTTCCTGACGCTCAGCGCTCGATTCGCTCCACGTCGATGCTGCAATCGGTGAGAAGCGCGGCCAGGGCGCCGACGGCCGCGAGCATCGGCGCGAAGACCGCGCCGACGACGCCAACCGTCAGGGGAAACTCGGCGATCAGCTGTTCTTTCTGACGGACACGGACGCGCCGGACGTTGCCCGCGGCGATGAGCTCCTTGACCTTCGCGACCAGCTGTTCGCCGGTCGTCTCGATCGTTTCCCAGAACGTCCGCTCGGCCATATGTCGTACTTACGAGATTCGGCGCGCAGGGTTCGCCACACTACTGCTTTCCATACTTGACCAGCCGAAGGGCTCCGTCCATCACGAGGCCGACGCCCCGCGCGTAGTACTTCAACTCCCGCACCCCGGGCTCGAGCGGTGTCGTCTCGGCCACCTTGAGGACGCCGGAAAACTCACCGGCCGGGGTCTTCACCGATTCGTCCAAGCCGACGATTTCCGCGCGGTCCATCGCCACGCCCGGCGCGATTTCCTGGTAATACTTCGAGGCCAGCAGCGGCAGGCCGGGAATCGCCAGACCGAACCGCGCGCCGTTCTCACCCGCGCGCCAGGCGCCTTCATGGTTGACGACCTTGCCGTTCTTGTACATGTCGACGTCTTCGCCGAAGTAGAACACGGCGTCCGTCCGCGTCGAGAGAGCGAAGAAGTTTCTGGAGATCTCCACGAGCTCGCTGTTGACCGTCTCGCGCTCCTCGACGACGCGAGTCTCGACGTTGTCGATCCGCCGCGTTTCGTCGAGCACGGTGATCACGAGACGGGTCTTCCCGTCCTCGAGCGTGAGGACATAACCCGGCTCGAGGATGAAGTAGGGATTCCGGCCCGTTGTGACCAGTTCACCCGGATCGAGGACGAACGCCGTCGTCCAGGTTCGGTCGGCGGGACGCAGGGCTTGCGCCGTCAACGCAACGCTGGTGCCGGCCGCGACCAGCAACGCCGCAAAACGTAATCGCATCTTGGACCTCGGGGTTGGAAAGCGAGTGTACACTCATTTTTCCGGACTATTGAGGACCCCATGATGCTCAGGACCCCCTCGTGTCGCGTTCTGCTCGTCGCGGTGCTGGTGTCGGCGGCCGCGCTCACGCTGGCTGCCGACCAGACGCCGGCACCCGCGCCCAGCGCTCCGCTCGGCTCGGCCATCCCGCCCGATCCGCAGATCACGATCGGAACCTTCCAGAACGGCCTCAAGTACTACATCCGGACCAACAAGAAGCCGGAGGGGCGCGCCGAGCTCCGGCTCGTCGTCAACGCCGGATCGATCCTGGAAGACGACGACCAGCTCGGCCTGGCGCACTTCGTCGAGCACATGGCGTTCAACGGCACGAAGAACTTCGCGAAGCAGGAGATCGTGGCGTTCATGGAGTCGATCGGCATGCGGTTCGGGCCGAGCCTGAACGCGTTCACGAGCTTCGACGAAACGGTCTACATGCTCCAGGTGCCGACCGACAAGCCCGAGATTCTCGAGAAGTCGTTCCTGATCCTGGAGGACTGGGCGCACAACGTTTCGTTCGATCCTGCCGAGATCGACAAGGAGCGCGGCGTCATCGTCGAGGAATGGCGTCAGGGGCGCGGCGCCGGGGCTCGCATTCAGGATCAGCAGTTCCCCGTCCTCCTCAAGGGCGCGCGCTACGCGGAGCGGCTGCCCATCGGCAAGAAAGAGATCATCGAGACGTTCAAGCACGACCGGCTGAAGCAGTTCTACGCAGATTGGTACCGGCCCGATCTCATGGCGGTCATCGCCGTCGGCGATTTCGAGAAAACGACGATCGAAGCCCTCGTCAAGAAGCATTTCGGATCGCTGCCGGCCGCGCGATCGCCTAGACCGCGCACGACGTATCCGGTACCCGATCATCCGGGCACGCTCTACACGATCGCGACCGACAAGGAGGCTTCCGGGGCCAACGTGAGCGTGTACTCGAAGATGGCGCTGCGCGATCCGACAACGGTCGGTTCGTACCGGCGACAGATCGTCGAAAATCTGTTTTCAGGCATGCTCTCCGCGCGGTTCGCGGAGATAGCCGAGAAACCCGGCGCGCCGTTCCTGAACGCCTACGCTGGTCGAGGCGGGTTCGTCCGCACGAAGGAAGCGTCGATGCTGAGTGCGGCCGTGAAAGAGGATGGCATCACGACCGGGCTCGAAGCGCTCTTCACGGAGGCCGAACGCGTGACCCGTTTCGGCTTCACCGAGCCGGAGCTGGACCGCGAGAAGCGAAACACGCTCCGCGGCTACGAGCAGGCGCTGACCGAAAAGGACACCCAGAATTCGGCGGGGTTCGCGGCCGAGTACTCCCGCAACTTCACAGAACGCGAGCCGATTCCAGGCATCGCGTACGAATACGCGCTGCACCAGCGGTTTCTCCCCGAGGTCACCCTTGGCGAGATCAACAGCCTCGCGCGTGAGTGGACGCCGGACGGTAACCGGGTCGTGCTCGTGAGTGCGCCGCAGCGCGACGGCGTCGTCATGCCCGATCAGGCCGCGCTCGCCCGCGTGATGACCGTCGCCGAGACGAAGACGCTGGAACCGTACGTGGACAAGGTCGGCACCTCGGCGCTGCTGGACACGATGCCGTCGCGCGGGACCGTTGCCCGCACCGCGACGCGGAGCGCGTTCGGCATCACCGAATGGGAGCTGTCGAACGGCGTGAAGGTCGTGCTGAAGCCGACCACGAACAAGGAAGACGAGGTCCTCTTTCGGGCGTTCAGCCCCGGCGGCACCTCGCTCGTGTCAGACGCCGATTTCATCTCCGCCGACAGCGCCAGCTCGGTGATTTCCGCGGGCGGCCTCGGCAAGTTCAGCGCGCTCGATCTCGGAAAGGTGCTGACCGGAAAAGTCGTGCAGGTCCAGCCCTACATCGACGAGCTCGAAGAAGGCATCGTCGGCAGCGGTTCCCGCAAGGACCTCGAGACGCTGTTCCAGCTCATCTACCTGACGTTCACGCAGCCGCGGGCCGACAAGGATCTCTTCAGCGTCATGACGAGCCAGACGAAGATCCTCCTGGCCAACCGGCAATCGCAGCCGGAATACCAGTTCATCCTGGCGCGCGAAGCCGCGTTGTCACAGAACCACTTCCGGACGCGGCCGATGACGCCCGAGCTGATCGACCAGCTGAATCTCGAGAAGTCGCTGGCGTTCTACAAGGACCGGTTCGCCGACGCGAGCGATTTCACGTTCATCTTCGTCGGCAGTTTCGACGACGCGACGATTCGGCCGCTGGCCGAGCAATACCTTGCGGCGCTGCCATCGCTCCGCCGGAAGGAGACCTGGAAGAACGTCGGCATCGACCCGCCGAAGGGCGTCGTCGAACGGCGCGTCGAAAAGGGCATCGAGCCGAAGAGCCGGGCGAGTATCGCGTTCACGGGAACATTCCAGTACGACCAGGCGCAGCGCGTGGCGATCCGCGCGATGTCGATGGTGCTCGAGACGCGGCTGCGTGAAATTCTCCGCGAGGATCTCGGCGGCACGTACAGCGTCGGCGCGTCAGCCGGCTATTCGAAGCTGCCGGATCCCGAGTACCGCCTGTCGATCGACTTCGGCTGCAGCCCCGATCGAACCGAGAACCTGGTGAAGACCGTGTTCAAGGAGATCGAGCGGCTGAAGGCCGAGGGTCCCACGGAGAAACAGGTGAGCGACGTCCGCGAGGCGCTGCTCCGGGACTTCGAGACGAACATCAAGCAGAACGGCTACTTGCTGACGCAGATCGCCGGCAAATACGAATACGGCGAGGATCCAGAGACGCTGCTGCTCGTCCCGGAGTTCTACAAGAAGCTCACGACGGCAGCGATCCAGACTGCCGCGAAGACGTATCTCGATACGAACAACTACGTGCAGGTCACGCTGTTCCCAGCGAAGTGACGAACATGAAGGTCATGAAGGCGGTGAAGGACGTGAAGGAGAGCGCCAAAGCATAGTCAAAGGCGTTACCGCGATGAGTTTCATGACCAGCGTGATCGCCGTATGTGCGCCGGACCGTCGCCAGAGCGTCGCGGGCGCCCCTCAGCGTATCGTCAAGCGACCGGGCCTTCAGCGCCGCCCATTCCGCCTTCGGTAGGACCTGGTCTGGTGACCACGGTCGGGGACCCGCCTTTTCACCCCCTTGTACCGCATCGACGAGGTCCGCGACTTCAGTAGGAGACTGCCGACCCCGGACAGTTCAGCGATGAGCGCATCGGTCAGGCCGTCGACAACAGCGGAGCACGACCGCGAAGCAGCCCTGTCACGTTTCGCCGAAGCTGACCACTTTAACAAACAAGCGAGTTTTTCGAGGTGATCGAGGGTGCGGGGGAGGAAGTCATGTCACGCAAAACGAACACCTCTCTCTCGGTCGCCGCCGCCCTGGCGGTGACGCCTGCAGCCTGTTCCAGCCAGTCCCCCGTTGCCCCTGGCGGGCTGAGGCAACGAACATGAGAACGCTCATCCGAACAACTCTGGCGGCAACCGTGGTGACCTGCGCAGCGATCACATCCACGGGACGCGCCGCTCAACAATCCCCTCCGCAGGGTGCGGTCAGGATCGCGTACGAACACTGCTATATGGATCTCGAGTGGGGAGGCGTGCTGTGTGACATCCGCCTCTGGGTCGATGGATCCGACGCGCGAGCGGTCTTCGGCGGCGTTCAGCCGAAATGGTCGCCCGACGGTACACGGATCGTTTATGTCGACGCGACGCCTGGCTACAACACCAACTACGGCGAAGTCGCGGTCGTCAGTGTCGCCGACGCGCGTGTCATCACCTATCTCACAACCTTGACGGTCTACCCGGCCGCGAACTCAGGGCCCGCCTGGTCGCGCGATGGACGGATCGCCTACGTCAGTGACCGAACAGGATCTCCCGAACTGTACCGGGTGAATGCCGACGGAACCGGCACCGTGCGCCTGACGAATGGCATCGGGTTCACCGGCGACTTTGCGTGGTCGCCGGATGGCAGCACGATCGCTCTCGCGCGCGGGAACGGCGGTGTGCGCGATCTGTACAGGATGAACGCCGATGGATCGAACCTGGTACGCCTCACATCGAACGCGGGTTTCACCGGTCGGTTGGCTTGGTCGCCTAGCGGCACTCGTCTCACCTTCGACTGCGGCACCGAAGTGTGCGCCGTCAATGCCGACGGTACCGGCCTCGAACAACTGACTGCGGGTTCGGGTTTCAGCGGCATGTTCTCGCCGGCAGGGGACAGGCTGGCCTTTGCCACTGGAGAGCTCGGAACGACCAACCAGATCGTCCTGAAGCAAGCCAGTGGACAGACCATTTCGCTTGCGCCGGGAGCTCCCGGGCACACTCCCGAATGGTCTCCTGATGGCAACAGGCTGATCTTCCAGGGGACCCAAGTGCTCGAATACTCGGGCATCTGCGAGATCTGGTTGTGCGTTCCGATGACCGGTCTCTACATGGTGAACGCAGACGCCACGGATCTGCGCCTGGTGGCGCTCGGCACGAATCCCGATTGGTTCACACCACGTCCCGGTCAGCCGGTCGCATCGTTCACGGATCAGTGCAACAGCGTGAACTGCGTCTTCGACGGCGGCGGCTCGACCGATCCGAATGGCGCGATCATCAGCTACTCGTGGCAGTTCGGCGACGGAACGACCGGTGCCGGCGCGGCCCCGACTCACACCTACCTGACCGGCGGACATTACGTCGTTACGCTCACCGTCACCGACCAGGAGGGGCTGACGAGTTCCACGAGCAGGCGAGTCGACGCCAACACGGGCCCTGTCGCCTCATTCACGGTCGCCTGCACCGGGCCAATTTGCACGCTCGACGCCTCGGGCAGCACAGATCCGGACGGAACGATCTCCTCCTACAACTGGAACTTCGGCGATGGCCAAGGAGGATGGGGCAGTATCATTACTCACACCTTCCCGGGTGGCACATTTGTCGTCTGGCTGTTCGTCAGAGACAACGCCGGCGACCTCGCCCAGGCCACAGCAACCGTGCAGACCGTCAATGCGCCCCCGACGGCGTCGTTTACTGCTGTCTGCCCGGGATTCGTCTGTACCTTCGACGCCTCAGCTTCGACGGGTACGGACGACGCGATTCGTTTGTACGAATGGCAGTTCGGAGACACCCAACGCCAGTACGGCGGACCGATCGTCAGTCACCAATATGCCGCCAGCGGGACGTATGCCGTCACCCTGACCGTGAGTGATGCCGTCCTTCAACAGGCGACCGTCGTCAAGACAGTCACCATCGCGCCGCCACTCCCGATGCATGTCGGCGATCTCGATGGATCCGGGACCCACGGTGCTCCGGGCTCGTGGAACGCCGACGCCACCATTACGGTGCACGACGCCGACCATCGCCCGGTGCCGGGCGCCGTGGTGACCGGCCGATGGTCAACCGGATCAACTCTTTCGTGCGCGACGGACGCGTCAGGCCGTTGCGTGATCACTGCAGCGAACCTTCCGAATAAGACGGGATCCGTGGTCCTCACCATCCTGACAGTGACGCAGAACGGGTTCGTCTACCTGCAAGGCGCCAATCACGATCCCGACGGCGGCAGCGATGGCACCACCATCCGCATTCCCAGATGATCGAACGAAGAAATCCATGAGTCCGATGGCCGTGCGCAGCCCCCAATGCAAAAACTCGTCACAGCCGCAGTGTAACGGCACTGTAAAGGAGGGACCAAAAGACATTGATCTTCTGCTGCGGCGGGAGTCTAATCGCGGCATCCACCATCGGTGCGGTCTGGGCGCCCTGCATGTCCCAGCGCATTGTTAACCTTGGGAAGGCCGCCCATGCCTACGCTGTTCCTCGCGTCGGTGGTCGTTGCCCTGTTTCTCGCGGTTGCGACACCAGCCGCACAGCAAGGCACCTCAGAAATCAGAGGGCGCGTCGTCGACCAGACCGGCGCCGTACTGCGGGGCGTCACCGTCGTCCTCACGAACGAAGAGACGGGGGTGTCTCGTAAAACGATCAGCGGCGCGGACGGCAGCTACGTCGCGACGCAACTCCATCCCGGTCGCTACCGCATCGAAGCGAAACTCAGCGGCTTCCGGTCGCTCGAGTTGACCCGATTGGTGCTGCAGCTTGGCCGCACGCTGACCATCAATCTCCCGCTCGAGGTTGGACCGCATGAGGAAACCGTCACAGTCCCGAGTACCACGCCTCTGATCGACGCGGCGAGCACCGGCGTGGGCGGCAACATCGGGACGGCCGAGCTGACCGAGCTCCCCGCCATGAACCGCAGCTTTCTTGCGACCGTCGCTCTCCTGCCGGGACTTCAGCTCACGCCAACCAACCAGCTTGGGAACGACACGATCGTCGCCAGCGGCCAGGCCAGCCAGAACAACAACGTCTCAGTCGACGGCGGTTACAACATTGATGACAACGTCGGGGCAACTTTTGGCGTGCAGGTACGCACGCCCCTCGAGGCGATCCAGGAATCGCAAGTGTTGACCAGCCAGTACGGGGCGGAGCATGGCCGCGCGGGCGGGGCGATCGTCAATGTTGTCACCAGGCAGGGGACCAACACCTTCCGTGGAGTGGCATTTGCCCACGCGGCAGGCGATCACCTGACGGCGAAGGATTTCTTTGCAAAAGAGGGAAACCTTCCCGAGCCGCAGGTCACAAAGCGCGAGTGGGGGTTTGTCGCCGGCGGTCCCATCGTCAGAAACAAGGCCCATTTCTTCTTCAGTCTCGAGCGGCAAGTGGACAAGCCGATCCGCACGGGGGTGTTTTCCACGAGGCCCTCTCTCAACTTCTCGATTGCCGAGGATCGCACGAGCTGGAACACGCTTATCCGGTTCGATCACCAGATCAGCGCGGATCACACCTGGTCCATCCGCTGGCTGCGCGAGGACGCACCTCAGCATCATATTGTCGGAGAACGTTCCACTCAGGGGACCTTCGGGGACGAGACCGACCGGGACCAGATGATCGTCGGCACGCTGACGAGCGTATTCGGAAACTCGCGTGTCAACACGTTCCGTGTGGCGAGGACCTGGGAGCACTGGTGGCAGGGGAACGAATGCTTCCGCGCTCAGGGCCCGAATGATGATTGGACGGGATTCGAGTTTGGGAAAGAGCTTGCCGGAAATCAGGCCCTGTGCCCGCCGCAGCTCAATTATCAGAGCTTCCAGGCCCAGGCCAGCATCGAGGCGCAGGGTCTATGGGACTCCAATCATCAGGTCGAAGATCATTTCTCGTGGTTCGTTCCGAACAGGAAGGGGACCCACAATTTGAAGGTCGGAGCGCGATTCAACTACACCGAGCTTCGACAAGTCTTTCAACATAACCGAAACGGCATCTTCAGAATCAATACAGATCTGCCGTTCGATGAAACCAATCCAAGTACCTACCCCGAACGTTTGAGGATCCGTGTCCCTGGAGCGTCCGACGCGACCATCACCAGTCGCACAGTCGAGCTGTACGCGCAGGACAAGTGGCAGGTGGGCGCGCGTACGACATTGAACGCCGGTGTTCGCTACGACCTCGAGATCATTCCGATGGACGAGACAGAGAACCCGCTGTTCAGCCCGGGCCAGAAATACCCGATCGACCGCAACAACTTTGCACCGCGCGTCGGGTTTGTGCGTCAACTGGATGCCGACGGAAAGTCGCTGGTGCGCGCGGGCTATGGGCTCTTCTATAACCGTACGCTCCTGGGAACGATCCAGGACGCGGTCGAGTTATCCAAATTCTCGAGCTCTTTTGTTGCGGTTTTTCCCAACGACAGTGTTGATCGGGGCCCAGGCCGCGGTCAGTTTCCGACCGACCCGTTTCTGGTCAAGGGTCCCTACATCAACCATGAGCTTCTCAATCAGCGGTTTCCGCCTGGAACGCGCCAGCGGAACACGGGGGAAGTCGTCTTCGATTCGCCGAACCGCAAGCAGCCGTTCGCGCATCAGTTCACGCTCGGCTACGCACGCGAACTGGCGTCTTCGCTGGCCGTCCATGCGGACTACGTTCGTATTGCCAACAAGCAGATGTTTCTTTCGCGCAACCTCAATCCCATGGTGCGTGCGGACACGACTGCCACGGGCGCGATCACCAGGGTCGATGCGTTTGGCGTACTGGGCGAACGGTACAGTCAGCAGGTCTGGGTCCTCGAGAACGGCGGCGAATCCGTCTACGACGCGCTCAACCTTCAGCTCGACAAGCGCTACGCCGACGCCTGGGCAGCGCGCCTGTCGTACTCCTTGTCCTACTCACGAGGCACGGCCGAGGGCCAGAACGCCAGAAACACGAACCAGTTTCTAACCGATCTCCGCCTGGACAAACGGTGGGGCCCGGCGGCAGTGGATCGTCGTCACATCCTGTCGATCAGCGCCCGGACGGAGATTCCGAAGACGGGTGGGGCGACGTTGGCCGCTGTCGTGCGGCACATGACCGGCGCGCCGTTCACGATTTTCAACAGCCTCATCGACGCCGATCAGAACGGCGAGCTCAACGATCCGCTTCCCGCCGGCACCTACAGTGGGACTGCTCCGAACGCGATGGTTGACGTGGCCAATAAGGGCGGGCGGAACGGCGCATACGGGCCCGATTACTTACAAGCCGATATCAGGGCCGGGTGGCGGCTCCGGATCGCGAAAAACACGCTGGAGTTCTTCGTGGACGTGTACAACATCACGAACCGGACGAATTTCGGAAATCCCGCCGCGGACCGAAGCGCGCCCGCGGCATTCCTCGTGCCAACGGTGCTCCGGGGCTTCCCCCGCCAGGCGCAACTCGGCGTGAGGTACACGTTTTAGCGCACCGCTCAGGTAATGCCGCGCTCGGACCTTCAGGCCTATCTAAGATTCTCGACGACATACAACGTCGAAAGCACGCGCAGGTAGTTGTACACGTAAGTGCTCCCGTCGTGTGTCATCAGGAAGGGCACGAATCCCGGGTGGGTATGCATCACGCCCGCCGGATCGCGAACAACGACATCCTTCCAGCGCGTCCGGTGACCGGTGGAAAGATCGACCCGGTCGATCGTCATCGTCATGGTCGGTCCTTCAGAGCCGGCAAGGACGAACACACTCTGTCCGTCGGCTGCCGTCTGAATGACCAGCTCGCCGTTGGCAATGTTCGGCACGAGCTGTAATTGGGCTCCGTCCATATCGAAGACGTAATATTGCTGACCTTTCCGCGCGACGTATCGTCGACCGTCGCGAAAAAACGCCGTTCCCCAGGGGTGTGCGTGCCACTCGAGCGGGGCCGATCGTGTTTGCGTGTTCTGTAGGTAGGGTTTCCTCCCCCGGCCCGGCGCAATCGCTCCAAAAATTATGTTGCGGCCGTCAGGCAGGAATTTGACCCCGAAGTAGTCGACGATCGCACCGTTTTCCAGCAACCGCGGTTTGTCGGCGCCGGTCGACAGAAGCACGAGCCGCTCGGGTCTTCCCCGGTTGTTGACGATCACCCACTTGCCGTCAGGAGAAAGCGCGGCGGGTTGACCCTCCCCCAATCGCACGGCCGGCGATCCATCCATCTTGCGGAGGTATGCGGACCCGGTCTCTCCACCGCCCACGCCGATCTCGCCCAGCAGCAGTAGTCGCCCATCTGCAGAGAGACCGATGGCGATCGACCTGTCGAGCCAGCTGAAGTCCCGTTCCGGCTGCTCCCCCATCGCCGCACCGATGGTGTATCCGTTCGTGTGGTCCTGTGTCATGAGGACGCGGCCGTCCGGCGAGACGTCGTTGAGTTTCCACTCACCGGGGGCCTCGGCCACCCACCGCTGCACGCGCAAAGTGGTCACGGCGTGAAGCTCGGTCTTCCCATGACTCGTCACGGTGAAAAATACTTCGCGCCCCGATGCGGACCACGCCAGGCCCGTGACGCCGGTGAGGCCGCGTACGAGCGTCTGGCGTTCGCCGAGACGCGTCACGATCTCCACCGACTCGTCGCCTCCACTTCGCTGCAGGAAGGCGATGGCCTCACCCGTCCGGGAGAAACGCGGTTGCTTGATAAACCCTTCCACCTGGTGGATGGGTTTTCCAGCGGGCTGGTCGATGTTTTTTTCGGCGGGGAGAAGCTGGAGCGTGTCTTCGGCACCCACACGGCGTACGATCGCGATTTCGCGGCCATCGGGAGACCAGTCTGCGTCCGTCACGCGTCGCTCCCTTTCCCGGGGCGCCCCCCCGGCCAGCGACACACGAGCCAGCGTCCCGCTGCTGCCGCCCCACCCTGGCACTAACACACGGTCGAGCAAGACGAGCATCTCGCCAGATGCGGAGATAGCGAGAACGTCGCCCTGATATGCCTGCTCGGTTGATTCGGCACTCCCAAGCCTCGTTGAGAACGGCACGATCGGCCGTCCGTCCCAGGCGGCGCCGTACAGAACCGTCTGTCCGTCCGGTGCAAACCGCGCGGACCAGATCGTGCCGTGCCCGAAACTCAACCGCTGAAAAGACGGCCGGGGGTCTCGCGCATCGCGACTCGCAATAAACACAATAAAGGCGAGCCCGACGAGAACGGTGGCTGCCATCGCGGCCAGTGTCAGCTTGAACCCGCGACGAGCGGTGAAGCGCGGGGCTTCGACGGACGGGGCCTCTGAGCGCGCGAGTGCTCTCGGAGGCTCTTCGGTCACCTGACCCACGAATTCGTAGCCGCGGCCGGGGATGGTCGCGATGTAATCCCGATTGCTCCCTGCACCGCCGAGCAGCTTCCGCAGGTGAGAGACGTGTGTGGTCAGGTTGCCTTCTTCGACCGCCGCGCCCAACCAGACGGCATTGAGCAGCTCATCCTTTTCGACCACCCTGCCTCGTCGTTCGACGAGCGCGAGTAGCGTGTCGAACTCCTTGGGGTAGAGCTTGAGCGGCTCCCCACCTCGCAGAAGCTGCCGCCTCCTCGCATCAAGGACGTACGGGCCGAACCGGAAGACGCGGTCTTCGGTCTCCATGGGCTATTTTTCAGAGATTACCGGAAATTTTCAGCGCTCGTTTAAGGACTTGCGAGACGTCTGGCTTCTATGGTGGGCGCTCGATAACGCCCGCAACGGAGAATCCGGATGAGTACCCGCCACCGCCTTTCTCTCGCGACAGTCCTCACCGCGGCGGCGTTCGCCGCGTTGACTGATCTTGCCGGTTTCGATGTGCAACCGACCGTCGGCGCCCAGGTTACTCAGAGGCGTTAAAAATGGGCGATTTCCCAGCCGACGTCGGGGCTGAGCCATCCAGCCCGTGCAACGCATGGGCCGTGCCTCCTGAGCAGGCGACCACTCCCGAAGGGCATGGCGCGCTCGCCGAGCGCGTGAGGAAGGGCGATCCGTCGGCCGAAGACGAGCTGGTCCGCACCTTTCGCGCCCGGGTCTTGGTGATGATGCGCGCCCGGACCCAGGAGCCCGACGCGGCGCGCGACCTCTGCCAGGACGTGCTGATTGCCGTCCTGCGTGCACTTCGACAGGGACAGCTTCGTGACACAGAGCGAATCGCAGCGTTCGTGCACGGCATCGCCCGCAACACGGCCAACAACTACCTTCGGACGCGCCGCCGGCAGGCCGTCCTGGATGAACTGCCAGAGTCCGTCGCGGCCGCTGTCTGGGACGACCCGGTCGAATCGGCGGAACGGCGGCGACTCGTCTGTTGCGCATTGTCATCCGTCACCCGGGAAGACCGCCGGATCCTCATGCTGACGTTGGTCGAAGGCTTGAAGCCCGGCGAAATCGCCGAACGGCTGGGCCTGAATGACGAAGTCGTCCGTACGCGGAAGTCCCGGGCCCTTCGAAGAGTGATCGAGCGGGTGCGGGACTTGTCACGAACATGAGCGCCGTACCACTACTCCGTGTAGAGAGGAAATGCCCTGCGATCAGATCGCCGCTGAAGGCCTCGCCGAACGGTATCTGCTCGGCCAACTGAGCGAGCAGGACCAGGCTGCCTTCGAGCGGCACTACTTCGACTGCGAACGTTGTTTCGGCGAACTTCAGACGCTGGTGGCGATGCGGGCTGAGTTGCGCAGGTCCGCGGCGCCGGCAATCCAGCTATCTGCGCGACGTCGCTGATGGCCTGCGTGGGTGGGAGCGGCGGCGCCGGTGTCTATTGCGCTGCAAACCAATCAAAGTCGCTGTCGTCGGTCACGCCAGGAACCCCCGCACGCTAGCTGTCGGGATTGCCTCACTCGACGGAAAACAGCTCGCCGGGTGCAACGGGCACCTGGCTGGAACAGGCGGCAAGCGTCACCACCACGGCGGCGGCGACGAACAGGCGGGCGGACGTGTGGCGTGACCTGACTGCCTCCTTCAGCTACCGCCGCTGAACGGTGATGGATGTTCCGTTGCTCCCGCCGTCGGGATCGTGATTAAACGGCGCCTGGTAGGGGCGCGAGCCGTGCACCACCTGAAAGACCGTGAGTGTGACGGCTGAGGTCATGTTCGGCAAACCGTTGCGTGATAGCACACACCGGCCGCTGGGGTCCGTCGCGCACGCCGCCGTGATGCCATCGCTCCAGATGACGCTGACCGTCGCGCCCCCCAGCCCCTGATGATCCTCGCGGTGGATTTCGATCGTCACAGATGCGTTCCACGTGTTCCGCAGGGTTGTTCGCGAGCCATCCAGATTGCCCACGTGCACGTCCAAGGGCGGCGGCGCGATCATGTTCAAGGTCCGGCTAGTCGTTGCCGTTTGTCCCGCGCTATCGGTGACCGTGAGTCTGGCCAGATACGTACCCCCAGCTCCATACGTGTGGGTCGCGATCTTGTCCGAGGATTGCCTGTTATCCCCGAATTCCCACGTGTAGACAATGGGGCCGTCGGCGTCGGAGGATGCGGATGCATCGAAGGTGCATGTCAACGCCGCACACGCCGCCGTGAAGGCGGCTACAGGAACGGCGTTGACAATTGTCAGCGTCACCTCGGCGCCGGCAAACTGTCCGCCGTTGTCGAAGACGAACAATTTCGCCACGAACGTTCCGCTCGCGTATGTGTGTGTTGTGATCGGACCTGAGCCGAATGAACCGTCGCCGAAGTGCCACATGTATCCGCCTGAGATGGTGCCGTCCGGATCCGAAGACGCCGAGGCGTCGAACGTGCAGGTGGGCCCGGCACAAGTCGCCGTAAAGTTCGCGACCGGCGGCGCATTGGCCTGCACCATTCGTAACGCAATGCCCACCGCCCCTCCGTTGTCGGTGACGACGAGCTTGACGCGGTAGTTCGCGCCGGTCGCGTACTGATGGGCCACTGTCGCTCCGGAGCCTGTCGTGCTGTCGCCGAAATCCCACACGTAACTCACGAGGCTGCCGTCCGGATCGAACGAGCCTGTGGCGTCGAACTGGCACGCCGCGCTGGGGCAATTGTAGGTAAAGGTCGCCGCCGGCTGGCCGGGGAACAACGAGGGGGCCCATCGGGGATGGTGCCCCCAACCAACCTGCGTGAGCCCGCTGCCATCGGTGCCAGCTGTGTAGATCACGTCGTTCCCCTCTGGGTAACAGGACCCATCCGCGTCGCAACCGGACTGCGGGCGCAGGTTCACCAGGGCCAGGCTTTCACCATCGGGCGACCAGGAGTACTGCAATGCCGACCAGGAGTACTCCGATACCAAGAGGCCGGGGGCGACTCTTGTCACCGCACCGCCCCCGTCGATGATCACGACCTCGAACCGGCCGAACCGGCCTGTCACGAACGCGATTCTGTCATCGACGGGAGAAAACACGGCGCCACTCGCCGTGACCGGATCGGTCGTCAGTTGCGTGAAGTTCGTACCATCGGCGTTGATCGCGCAGATGTCATTGGCGCAATCGAATGCGATCCGCGAGCCGTCAGATGACCACGACGGTGTGGTCGCCTCGAAACCAACGTTGTACGTGAGACGCGTCTTGTTTGATCCGTCCGGCTGCATCACGAAGAGCTCGAGCACGCCACCGACGGCGGCACCGAACGCGATGGCCATGCCACCCGGCGACCAGGCAAACCCGCCGCCAACGCCCGCGTTGGTGAGGCGCGTCAGTGCCGATCCGTCGGCGTTGATGACGTACAGATCCCTCTGACCGTCGCGGTAGCTCGCGAACGCGATCCTCGTGTTGTCGGGTGACCAGCGCGGTCCATCCACTGGGGCGGCGCCGGTGAGCGCGACCGTCGTGCCGTTGGCGAAGTTGTAGAGCAACAGGTCGAAATCATCATCAACAGCGGCGATTCGCAGTCCGTCCGGGGACCATGCGGGTTCAGTGCCGGGCATGAGTGAGAGCGGCATTGCATCGCCATTAAAGAGGAGGATCTCGCACCGCAACTCCCACCAGATTTCTCCGGGATACTTGCGACAGGAGTCGTACGCGAGTCGCGTCGTTTGGCTCTGGGTGCCGGCACCCACGACCGCGTCACGGTGCCGGACATCCGCTGACATCATGACGGTGCTCGCGAAGGCAAGAACGACAGCTAGGCGCGCCATGTGTTCACCTCTTTCTCGAGACCGGCGTTTCAACCTTCCCGGCTCCAAGCCGGGCGAACCAGCGTCGATACAGATCGATCGCGGCGTTCGGCCAGCTCTGGAATGAACTCGGACGCGCCGATCGACTCGAGACTCCACCCCTGCATCCGACGGCGATAGCGCCCCAGTTTGGAAAGAAGGCGGTGCTCGGCGGTCTGGTCAGCACCTCTACATGCCGATCGCCGTTTTTATCCGCGAGATAGTTCATGACGTGGATTTGCTCCTGCCCGTCGCGGCCCCGAAAGAACGAAATCCGGGTTCCGTCCGGCGACCATCCAGGTGTGAGGTCGGGGACGGCGTTGTTGGTCAGCACCTCGACGTCGCCAGTGCCATCCGAGTTCATGACACAGATCTCGAAGGGCGTCAGGTCCACGAGCCTGCACATGTACACAAGCTTGGTGCCGTCGGGCGACCAGTCTGGCGACCTCTCCTCCAGGGTGTTGAACGTCAGGCGTTGCGGATTCGTGCCGTCGACGTTGATCAGCCATATCTCTGCGTCCGCCCGGCAGGCGGCAGAGGTAGTGCATGTAGAGCTCCGGCTGGTAAATGCGATCTTGAGGCCGTCAGGAGACCAGTCCGCATCATCCTCGCTCGTGGCGCCTAAGCTCTTCGTGAGGTTGATGGGTTCTTCACCAGGAGCGAGCAGGTCGTCGAGATTGGCTAGGAAGATGTCGCTGTCCCTGGCGGGCCCGCCGAGCTCTGCCCGGCCGTTGATTCGAGTCCCATACCCGTCGGCCCGCGAGCGATGGAATGCGATCCACTTGCCATCGGGCCTCCAGGTGGCAGAGCTTCCCCGCGTAACGGGCGTTGGATTCAGATCGGAGTCCGAGGTGCCGTCGTAGTTGATGAGGAAAAGGTCCGAGTTCGTGGAGGTGAGAGGCGCCCCCGACGCGATCGCGGTCCGATTGCTGTCGAAGATCATCTTTCCTTTGTTGTCTTTCGACAGAGATGGCGCGGTATCGGCCAAGCCGTTGTTCGTCAGCCTCAACACATTCGAACCATCTGGATTCATGATGTTGAGCTCTGCAGTCCCGACGATGTTTGCGCTGAGGGGGTCTACGCTCGTGAAAGCGATCTTCTCCTGCGGGGGGCATGGCGATTGCGCACCGACGCCGAACGCGACAGTGGTGAGCGCGAGCATTCCGGCGAGGAATGTTCCAATTGGATGTGCCTTGACGTAATAGGCGGTCATCTGTCACTCCCTTCGCGTGAGAGCCAGTAGCAATGTGGTGACAGGCGACGAGAACGTGACACGCGCGTTCGCACCATTTCGGATCTCACGCCGAGCCGCACGGCATTTCGCCAGGCTTCAGACCTTCAATCGCGTCAGGCAGAGGATCTTGCGGTCCGTCAAGTCAGGCGTTCCGCCTCGCGTAAGTGTCCGCTCCGCAGAGCCCGGACGACCGCCAGCAGCGTCCTGCGTCACGTAGGGATAAGCGCCGTTCTCCAGACGCCCGTCCGGGTTGAATTGCCCCTCGTACGCGAGATATCCGCCTCGGAGCTCCACTGACCGCCCGGTGTGACGTGAATCAGCCGGCCGAAGCCTTCGAACTCTGGAAAGAGGTTGCGGGTCGCCGGATCGCTTTTCCAGACCGATCGTGAACAAGGCGACCCGAGTGTCACATTCAGGCGGCGGGCACCACTTGGTTCGTACGCGGCGAGAAAGACAGGGGCGCGGTGCGTGCAAATCGAGGGGAGGAAGCCATGCTGATATCGACAGCCGTCGTGTTTCTCACTCTAATCGGTGGGATCTCCGCGTGCGGCACAGCCGCGCCATCGGCCACGCCCCCACCCCGCCACCGACCCCAGTAGCAGAAAGAAGGTGAAAGATGCCTCGAGCCCATCGCGCCATGCGCTTTGTGGGGTGTGCGTCGACATTGTCGATGTTCGTCGGACTCGCCGCATGTGGTGGCGGCAGCAACGGCGTCACCCAGCCGCCAGACCCCGTGCTGGCGTCAATCACGCTCGCCTCGAGCTCGGTCGCTGCTGGCACCACCGTTCAAGGAACCGCGTCGCTCGACCGCGCCGCGAAAGGCGGTGGCGCGAATGTTTCGCTGTCGAGCAGCAACGCCAGCGTCGCGACCGTTCCTGCCAGCGTCCTCGTGTCCGAAGGCGCGCAGTCGGCGAACTTCACCGTCACGGGCATGGCGGCCGGATCGGTCACCATCACCGGGAATTTCGGCGGCTCGCGGACCGCGACCGTGAACGTGATCGCGCCCCCAGTCCTAGCCGTATTCAGCGAACCGTCCGGCTTCATGACGTCCGATGTCCGGGACGTCCAGGGGCAGATCGTGCGATTCGACACGGCGAACCATGCGCTGATTTGGACGGCCACCGACCGGAGTTTTTCGGGGTACCCGGTCAGCGGCGACTTCATCCGGTCGGACAGAGCCTTCCAGGTCCGGTTTGGCACCGATGACGGCGAGCGCCGGGCCTACTTCACGGAGACGGGGCCGGAAACCATCTGCGACATCGACGTGGTCAACGGTCAGCTGGTCATCCTGCCGACGAATGTGCGGGTGCCGGGCGGAGGTTCGTGAGGCGATCGTATGAAGACCTCACCCCTGGTCAGACCGATCGTCGTGTGCGCGGCCTTGAGCCTTGGCTCGGTGGCGGCTGCCGACGTCGTCACCGACTGGAACATCGCCGCGCTCGACGCGATTCGTGCCAACCGGACGCCACCACCAGTGGCGTCCCGTGCGCTTGCGATTCTCCACGTCGCGATCTACGACGCGGTCAACGGCATTAGTCGCACGCATGAACCGTACGCGGTGGAGAGCGCCGTGCCAGCCAGTGCTTCCAGCAAGGCGGCCGCCAGCGCCGCCGCGCACCGCGTTCTGGTGACCCTGTTTCCCACGGATGCGGACAGCTTCGATGATCTCCATGCCGCGACGCTTGCCAAGATTTCGGACGGACCGCAGAAGAACCGCGGCATGGCCTGGGGCGAGGCCGTGGCCGACCAGATCCTGGCGCTGCGCGCCAACGATCGTTCCGACGCCATCGGTCCGCCTCCGCCGTTCAGCGGCGCTGGATTCTGGCAGCCGACGCCCCCGCTGAACGCTCCCTACTTGCTGCCGCAGTGGGGTTTCGTCACGCCGTTCGTGATGCCGGCCGGCGGTGCGTTCCTCCCGCCTGGGCCGCCCGACCTCGAGAGTGAAAAGTATCTCGCCGACCTGGGGGAGGTGACGGCACTGGGCGCGGCAGTCGGCTCCACGCGAACACCGGAACAAACGGAGATCGCCCTGTTCTGGGCCGATGGCGCCGGCACGGAGACACCACCCGGACACTGGAACCGCATCGCGCAGGAAGTCGGTACCAGCCTCGGCAACACAATCGAGCAGAACGCCCGCTTGTTCGCGCTGCTGAACGTCGCCATGGCCGACAGTGCCATCTGTGCGTGGGACGCCAAGTACACGTACGACTTCTGGCGCCCCGTCACGGCGATTCGCTCGAGCGGCGATCCGAGCTGGAGTTCGCTGCTTGTGACTCCGCCATTTCCAGACTACGTGTCCGGCCACAGCACATTCAGCGGCGCCGCGGCGACCGTTCTGGCGATGTTCTATGGCACCGACAGCATCGGGTTCTCAATTGGCTCGGATTCCCTGCCTGATGTGACCCGCTCCTTCGCCAGTTTCTCGGCGGCGGCCGCTGAGGCCGCTGTCAGTCGCTTGTACGGCGGCATCCACTTCCGGTCCGCCAACGAAGATGGGGTGAGCGCGGGCATCGCGATCGGCGAATGGACCGTCACGCACAGCATGCAGCCGAAGGGGAATCGCTCCCGCAAGTAGTCAGGTGGTGAAAGAAGACTCCGGAACAAGAGAGAGCAATGAACAGCACCTCGAGCGGATTCAGGTCGGCAAACGTGATCAAGGGAGGATCCCATGTCCAGGAGACTCGTATTTGGAGCAGTCTGCGCCGTGGCGTTAGCCACATTCGAATCCCCGTCTGCCGTTTCGGGCCTGAGGTTCCCGACAACCGCGCAAGCCCACCTGGGCGTGATTGCGTTTCAGAACCTATGTACCGACCAGGAGCCTGACGAGGTCCATGTGATGTGGGGTGAGGCGGAAAGCGCGACGAATCCGCGTGTCCTTCTGCCTCCAGTACCTGGAGTCCCCCAACAATTCCCGCTCGACGTTTCCACCTCGGGTCCGCTGACGGTCCTGCTGAACGGTCTCCGCGCCGCGGCGGTAGAAGTCGTCGGCGGAAGTCTGGTCCCAGCAGCCACCCTGACGGACCTGCGCCTGCCCGGAATCAACTTTGCGTTTCTCGCGCGGTTCTCGCCCGCCGGCGATCGCCTCGCGATGGTCTCGAGTGGGACTCTGGTCATCGCCGACATCGTGCTCGGCGCCGACGGCAGGCCCGCTAGTCTGACGAATCCGACCGTGGTTGCAGATCTCCTGACCATCGGCTCGCCCTCGGATTCGAGTTCCGGCGCCGCCACCGTCTCGTCTCTGAGCTTCTCGCCAGATGGCACTCAGATCGTGGCGACGATCTACGGGGATCTCTGGATGCTCACACTGGGGCCCGACGGCCACACTCTGTCTCCATCGTCGCCTCCAGAGCCGTTGACCCGGACGGTTCAAGAGGTCGAACGGCGGGCCGCCTTCTCGCCTGACGGAACTCGGCTCGCCTATGTCGGCGGCAGGAATGGGCGCGTCACGATCTTCACGCTCAACCTCGCGACGTCCGAGGTTATAAACGTCCTTTCCGGAAGGAACCGTGCGGATGAACCCGCGGATCCCGCATGGTCTCCCGACTCGCAATTCCTCGCGTTCAGCGCACGCGGACCGCGAGAGCCGCGGCGATCGCCGTGCTTCGTGAACTATGACCTCTACGTCGTCAGCGCGGATGGCACCGGTACGCCCAGTTCTCTCACGAACACGGTCGGGACTGGCGTGGAACTCCGCGTGAAATGGGGCTGGTAACGACCTGCCGGATCCCATCGACGACGACGTCCGGATCGTCGATGAGCATCCAGTGACCGGCTTCGCCGGCGACAATCTGGACGCCGCGCGGCGACGACGCGCCATGCGCGCGTGCTCCTCGCGAACAGCGGCGGGCTGCGACCATTCTAGCTATGTTCTATGGCACCGACAGCATCGGGTTCTCGACTGGCTCGGATTCCCTGCCTGGTGTGACTCGCTACTTCGCTACCTTCTCCGCGGCGGCCGCTGGAGCTGCCGTCAGTCGTTTGTACGGCGGCATCCAGTTCCGGTCCGCCAACGAGGACGGGTTGAGCGCAGGCATCGCGATCGGCGAATGGACCGTTACGCACAGCATGCAGCCGAAGGGGAATCGCTCCCGCAAGTAGATTCTGCCGTTCCCGGACCGCTGCCGAAGGGGAGAAGTCCGTGAGGGAACGTCTTGAACGCGCGCTGACCAAGGAGACAGAGACATGAAACAACAATTGTTCCCGGCGGCGGCGCTGGCGGCGGTGCTGATCATGGCGCAGCGGTCCGCGACTGCCCAAAAACCCGTCAGCAACATTACGGATCTCGGCACGCTCGGTGACTACAGCGATGCCTTCGGGATCAACAACATCAGCAGCGACCGGGCGTCGGTGCAGGTCGTCGGCCGGAGCGTAACGCCCGCCGGCTACCTCCGTGCGTTCGTCTGGACAGCGCCGGCGCCCATGATCGATCTCGGCACGTTGGGCGGGACCCGCAGTCTGGCGCTGGAAATCAACAATCACGGTCAGGTCGTCGGCCAGAGTGATGACGCGTCCCGGCAGCGGTGGGCTGTCGTCTGGAACGAACACGGACGGTGAATGGGCCATAGAAAACCTCGGTACTCTGACCGGCGCGTGCTGCGCCTATGCGTTCGGTATCAATAACGGACCTGCAGGCGATCCAGCGACCGTCGCCGTAGCGGGAACAGCAACGGCCGCGCCGTCGTCTGGACGAAAGCAGCCACGGGATGGACGATCCGGGATCTCGGCACGTTGCCGGGCGACACGTCCAGCTCAGCCGTCGACGTCAACGATGCCGGCGATGTCGTCGGCCGGAGTCACAACAACATCACCGGCGTCACAACGGTGGTTGTGTGGAACGCAGCTACGGGAACAATGCTCGAGCTGTCGGGTCTCGGCGGCGATGAGACTGGTGTGCTGCGGATCAACAATGCCGGCGATGTGGCCGGATACAGTCGCGACGTGTCCGGGAACCGGCACGCGGTCCGCTGGCGGTCCGCCACGAACTGGACCATTGAAGATCTCGGAACCCTCGGCGGCTGCTGCAGTGAAGGCTACGGCATCAACAACTTCGGAGACGTTGTCGGCGTCAGCAATTCCGGTGGCCAGCGGCGCAGCGGTTTGCAGCACGCATTTCTGTCCCTCGCTGGCGCGGCGGACATGACGGATCTCGGCGCCCTTCGGGGTGATAGCGTGGCACGGGACGTGAACGACTTTGGATATGCCGTGGGTTCAGGCAGCGCCGGACAGTACTCACATGCCATGCTTTGGAGGCTGCAGTAAAAAGTTGCCGCAGATCGAATTGGCTGGACGTGGCCTCAGGCCCCCGCCGGCGAACTGTCCGACGATGACGATCTTCTGAGAGCTTGATGCCCGGTGTCTGACGACCTGCCAAGAGCTTGAACCACGAAGGACACGAAGACGAACCCGACAAGTGTGACAAGGGTTTTGTAGACAGCCGCTGGCCTGGCGGGCCCGGCTTCGCCGGGCCGCGATCTGTGAGACGCGGCGACCCGACAAGACGGGCTTAGGATCTCATCTGACGTCTTGTCGGTCGCTGTGTCTCACAGACCGCCTCGCCGCCGTAGGCGGTCGCCAGGCCAGCGCTCGTCTTCGTGTCCTTCGTGTTCTTCGTGGTTCAAGCCCTTCGCACGTCGGCAGACACTGGCTAGTAAATCGTCATCGTCGGGCAGCTCGCGCGGGGCGGTGTGACGTTCCCCAGGTGCGCGGCGAGAATCAGATCCGCCAGTCGGGAATAACCCGCATCGTTCGGGTGGAAACCGTCGCTGGAGTACACGCCGGCGCCGTAAAACGACGCGTCGCACATCAGATCGATCACGATCGCGCCCTGCGAACCGAGCGCGTTGATCTGCGCCGAGAACCCGACCGCAATCTGCTGCAGCCATTGTTTTTCGCTCAGCGTCCGCCCGGCTGAGTACGGCAGCGCGGCCAGGTTCGGAAGATTAAGGATGATGATGCGCGCGTTGGGCGCGCGGTCACGGATGCCCGTCATCAGCGTCCGAAGATCGCGCCCGAAGTTGGTGACTTGCGTCTGGACGTAGCCCGCGGGATCGAGGCCTCCAAAGCCCGCCTGCAGCGCCGCGCCGACGGTGTTGGCGTCGTTGCCGCCGGCGAACACCGTGACGAGCGTCGCGTCGCGCTGCACGAACGGCAATTCCCGCTCGATGAAATTGGCGGGGATCTCGCGACCGAGCGAGTCGCCGAGGGCCTCCACTTCCGGACTGAGGACGGCGCCCGGAATGCCGATGTTCAGCAGCGTGACCGATTTCCCGGTGCTCTCGAGCCGCCGCTCGATCAGCTGGACGTAGCCCGTGCCCTGAGGACACGACGTCAACGGCAGACAGGGAACGCTGCTGCCGAATCCGGTCGTGTCGCTGGCGCCAATCGCCGTGTAGAGCACGACGCTGGGATCGGTGGGTTCGGTCGGGCCTTTCGTCGCGCAGGCCGACACGGCCAGCGCGGCGACGACAATCAGGATCTTGCGGTGCATGGTTCGATTTCGCTCCCGCCTCCGCTCGTAGAGCTACGGCGGGGCTCGCCGAAGGTGGCGAAGGCGGCCCGGAGCGGGAAAACCTCTTTCTAGTCTCGGTCAGCGCACGGGACCGCTGTAGGGAGCGGCGGTGTGCGGAAACAAGGCATAGTGCTCGGCGAGTACGTCCACGCCGAAATCGCCGGCAAAATCCCGCCACACGATGTGCTGATGGTTGGCCTGGTTCTGCACGTTGTCGTATTCGATCAGGAACGTCTTGCCCTGAATCCGGTAGTAGTTGCCGTTGCCCGGACCTTTGACCGCGGAACCCATCCAGGCGAACCGGACGTTGCTCCAGCCTTCGGCCTTGACCTTGGACAGACGCTGATCGGCGAGCGCCGCGGGCTGCGAAGCGGCGTGCTCCTCGATGAGGCGCAGGAGCAGCTCCTGCTGTTTGCTCGTCAGCGTCGAGACGACGATGCCGATCGGGTCGAGCACGTTGGCTTTGCGCGAGTTGCCTGTCACGATGTCTGTTGGCGCCTTCTCCGCTACGACGGCCGCGTTGCGCTGCTCATCGGTCAGCGCCGCGAGAAACCCGCGGGCCAGGTCGTCTTCGGCCGCGAGTGCGCGGGTGCCCTTCATCGGTCCGTCCATCACCTCGGCCGGGTTCGCCCCGAAAAACGCGGGCGTCGTCGCGCTGGCCTTGCCATTCGCGATCGTCCAGTTCTGGGAAAGATGGTGTCCTTCGTAGCGCCAGCCCCAGGAGGCGCCGTCCGGGTCGCCGAAGATGCTGAAGAAATACAGCTCGGGATCTCGCGTCGCGCTGCCGCTCTGCGCGCGCAACACGTTCTCGAGGCTCCGGATCGTCTCCGCCTTCGTGTAGCCCGACGCGCTCAAGCCGGTCTTGAGCAGATCGAACGCGATCTTGCGCTGCTGCTCGTTCATCTGCTTGAGCGGCAGCCCTTTGCGCGCGATCGGCACGAACTGCCAGTTCATCCGCTCGTCGGAGTCGAACGGAATACGCAGGATCGTGCGCTGCTCGTCGCTGAGCGCGGCAATCAACGCCTTGGCGGCGCTGCGCATCGCGGCCTCAGGCCGCGTGGCCTGCGCGGCGAGGATCACGAGGCCACCCACCAGCACGACCGAGGTGGACGCGACGAATCTTTTGAGGTCGGGCCTCATGTCCGCACTCCTCCGCACGCTTGTTCCAAGCAGCGGCCTGGCAAAGTCTTCATTTGCCTTCTGCCCTGTGCCGTCTGCCTTATGAAAGCTCCGTCAGTATACGCGCGATGCCCACTTTCGCGTCCGCTGTCTCAGTCCTTCGGGATGCATGACCCGAAAATGGTGAACGCTTCGGTCATGTCCTCGCGCGACATGAGCGCCAGCGTCCGCTGTTCCAGCGCCTTGGCTTTGGCCATGTCCTCTTCGCGGCGCGGGAGTATATACAGGTCCGCCTTGATGAACGCGATGTTCTCCTCGATGACCATGACCTGAGCCGTGTTGAGCCGCGCCCGGTTCTTGGCCAGCCAGCGCTGAAGCTGGGTGCGAATCAGCTCGGCGCGGTTTTCGGGACTCGCCACGGCGAAGAAGCCGTTCTTGCTTTTGACGTCGAGCTTGCAGAACTCGTCGTACTCGATTTTCTTGGAGTCCTGCGCCGCCGGTTCGGCGACGAAGACGCACACGACAGCCAGCAAGATCGAGGCGATGGCGGCGGCGAGCCGAAGGCAGGTCATGTCGTCCTCCGTCAGACGAGACACGTCACGAGGTGGCGGCGGCTTTGAGGCTCGCCGCGATCTTGCGGATCTGCGCGATGTGCCGCATCTCGTGTGTCGCGGTAAACGTAATCCACTGATACAGGTCGAGCGTGCCGAGCATACGGTGAGGATAGGTGATCTCGCCGAGCGCGAGGCCGTCCACGCCGATCACCGCCTCGCGGACCTCGGCTTGCGCCTTTATGAGCGCGGCCCAGGCGGCGTCCGCGTCGAGTCCACCTCGCGGGCTGACGCGTTCGTGCGCCGTAGTGGGCTCGCGTCGATCGAGCACCCGCGCAGAGTCGAGCGTGTACAGCACGGTCCGGGTCTGGGTTTCGGGCCCGACGCCGGCTTCCCGGCCCTCGGCGCCGCGCTTCGCGATCAACTTCGCGATGCTCGATTCGACGAGCGCGAGATGTTCGAGGACTTCCGCGACCGACCACCGGCCGGGCGCGGGTGTGACGTCGCGCAGCTCGCGCGGCACCGCCTCAACGGCGTCCGTCAGGTGGACGCCCGCGCTGGTCAGATACGCGAGCAGCTCCTCGATGCGTGGGTGCATGGTCGTGGTCGAGCTCCTTCCAGATCAGGACGTTGTGCGTTTCGGTCAAAAAGATCGATCCGATGACGAACGTCACGGTCGCCACCGCGATCGGATAGTACAGTCCGGCGTAGATGTTGCCGGTGGCCGCGATGATCGACAGCCCGATGAGCGGCAGCAGCCCGCCGAAGACGCCGTTGCCAATGTGATAGGGCAGCGACAACGCCGTGTATCTGATTTTCGCCGGAAACGCCTCCACGAGATAGGCCGCGATCGGTCCGTACACCATGGTCACGAAGAGCACCTGGACGAAGACGAGCCCGACGAGCGCGAGTGCCGCCCTTTGGCCGAGGAGGTCGCCAATGCCACGGAACGGCAGCACCTGCGGCGCGGGTCGAAGCTCGCCTCCCGCCTGCGTCAGCGGCGTGAGGGCGATGGCCCCGGTCACCGGATTCCGCTGCGAGATCGCGGTGACGACGCCGGATCCGGCCGCGGCCTGCATCGCGCGGTAGATCGGCACGTACGACAGCGCGGCCAGCAGGCACCCGGCGAGCATGATGCGTTTCCGGCCGATCCGATCCGAGAGCGCGCCGAACAGCACGAAAAACGGCATGCCGAAGAGCAGCGCCGTCGCGACGATCACATTGGCGGACGTGCCATGCACGTTGAGAATCGTCTGGAGATAGAAGAGCGCATAGAACTGGCCCGTGTACCAGACGACGCCCTGGCCCGCCGTCGCGCCGAAGAGCGAGATGAGGACGCGTTTCAGGTGCGTCCACTCCGTGAACGCTTCTTTCAGCGGCCTGGCCGACGTCATGCCCGTCTGCTTGAGGTGCTGAAAGATCGGCGACTCCTTCATCCGGAGCCGGATGTAGAGCGACACACCCACGAGCACGATCGACAGAAGAAAAGGAATGCGCCAGCCCCAGGCACCAAACGCCTCGCGGCTCATCGCGTGCTGCACCGTCAGGATGACCGCCAGCGACAGGAACAGCCCGAGCGTCGCGGTGATCTGAATGAAGCTCGTGTAGAAACCGCGCCGGTTGTCCGGCACGTGTTCGGCCACGTACACGGCGGCGCCGCCGTATTCGCCGCCCAGCGCGAGCCCTTGCAGCACACGGATGATCAAAAGGATGATCGGCGCCGCGACTCCGATCGTCGCATAGGTCGGCAGCACCCCCACGAGCGCCGTCGCCGCGCCCATGATGAGCAGCGTGACCAGAAAGGCGTTCTTCCGGCCGACCACGTCGCCGATGCGCCCGAAGAAGAGCGCGCCGAACGGCCGCACGACGAAGCCGACGGCGAACGTCGAGAGATACGCGATGAGCGCGAGCTCGTCGTTGCCGGTCGGATAGAACAGCGGCGAGATCACCGTCGCCAGACTGCCGAAGATGTAGAAGTCGTACCACTCGACCATTGTGCCGACGGCCGAGGCGATGATGATGGGCCAGATCTTCGTCGGGCGCCCGGCGCGATCCATCGTCACCGGCCGCCCAGCAGCAGGTCGATCGGGTACAGCCCGTAGAGCGCCTCCCCGAGCAGGCAGACGAAACCGAGGGCCACGACGACAAAACGCTCGCCGCGACGAAACGCCATCGACAGCAGTACGGCCGCGGCCGTGACGAGGATGGGCTTGATCATGCCCAGCAGAAGCGACGCCATGCCCTCAAATGACGGGTGGCCGCCAGTGGGCGCGAACTCCATGACGGCAAAGAAGACGAGGTCGAGCGCCATCACCGCCGCCAGGATCCACGCGATGCGCGTGGGCCGCTGGAGCGGACGGATCACGAGCGGCACCAGCAGGAACGGGAAAATGAAGATGGCGCAGACGAAGAATTCGCCTCCGCCCTGCACCAGGTGCCGTTGCACCGGGAGGAACAACAGCACCAGCGCGGCGACAAACCCGCCGACCAGCAGCGCGAGCTGCGCGCCTCGGCTCATCATGAGCTCAGGGATTGCCTCGCCGAAGCGACGAGTCGCGAAGGCGGGCTTGCCACGCCGAAGCACGAGACCATGCGAAGGCGGGCTTGCCACGCCGAAGCACGAGACCATGCGAAGGCGGGCTTGCCACGCCGAAGCACGAGACCATGCGAAGGCGGGTCGCCCGCGCGACATGTCCCGCCGAAGCACGAGACCGTGCGAAGGCGGACCGTCTTACTGGGCGATCGTCGCTTTCTTGACGAAATCGAGCTTCGGAAATTCCTTCATCAAGTACGCGTTGCCATCGGTCTGAACACGGGTTTGGTCGGGACCGCGGCCGTTCGGCGGGCCGTCGCCGTATTCGGAGTTGATCTTGTCGACGACGGCCATGCCGGCGGCCGACACCTGACCAAAGGCCGGGAAGCCTTGCGCGTCGAGACTACCGTTGTCACGGAAGTTGATGAAGACCTGTGTCGTACGCGTGTTGGCACCTCCGTGCGCGAACGTGACAAACCCACGCTTGTTGCTCTGTTTGACGGGATCGTCGGGAATACGCGCAGAGCGCCAGACCGTGTTGAGCGCCGGATCGCCGTTGATGCCGAACTGCGCCATGAACCCGGAAATCACCCGGAAGAACCGGACGTTGTCGAAGTAGCCGTTCTTCACGAGGTTGTAGAAGCGATCGGCGCCATTCGGCGCCCACTCGCGGTGCACCTCGATGACGAACGTGCCGACGCTCGTGTCGAAGTTCGCCTTGAACGTGGCGGGGGCGGTTTCCTTGAGTGCCGCCGGATTCTTGAGCGCAGCGGCGCCCTGATCGGCAACGGCAACGGCCGCCGACGCAACCGCCGCGGCAAAAAGAGTGATGACCCAAAACCGGCTGCTCATGCTGAAATGACCTCCGAGGTCATTTTACGCTTTTTGTAAAATGACCTCGGAGGTCATTTCAGCGCCTTGAGCGTCGCGGCGAAGACCCGGACCCCGGCCGGCGGGTCGTAGACGATCGCCGGCATCAACTTGCCGCGAATGCGATCCGGCCGCTTCCTGGCATAGTTCATCAGCGACGCGGCGAGACGTTCCTTGGCCGGTCCCTTCGCGTCGCCGGCCGGGATTCCGGTGAACAAATCGTTGAGGGAGATGTCCCAGGGCTCTCCCCAGAGCAGCGCGTCGACGACAACGCCCTTGAGGACGTTCTGGGAAAAATTGAAGAACAACGCGAGCGGTGAATAGACGCCCGCGCGCGGACGATGCGCCTCGAACGCGTCCATGAGCGGCTGCCGGCAGGCCAGAAACTGCTCGCGGAATGCGGACCGATCGGCCTCGCACGGCGTGAGGAACTCCTGAGCGTCGCCGACGAGCGGCGCCGGATCCGCCGAGAGTCCGTTCAGGAGCGCCTCGACGATCGTCTCGCGGCCGGGACCTTGCGCACCCGAATCGTCCAGGCGACGGTACTCCTGCATCAACGCGGCCAGCGCGAAACAGAGCCACGGGTAGTCGGCGCTGTTGTCGGCGCGCATGTACGAGAGATCGCGCCCGTACGTCGCCTCGAAGCCGAACCGGAGGTGGCAGCCCATGCTCTGCGCGTGCCCGAGCACGATGTTGGCCCTCGACGGATTGCGGAGCGCTCGCGCTTTTTCCAGCAGCTCGTCGTATCCGCGCTGATCGGGTTCGTAGTGCGACGTCGCCACCAGCATGAGCGTCTCGGCGTCTGACACGAATTGCTGCCCGCTTCCGTCAGGCCCCTGCAGCGCGTCGAGGGCGCGGTTCAGACGCGCGAAGTTCTCCTCCGGCCGTCCGTCGTCCCACACCCGGAGCGAGAGGAGCGCCAGGAGGTAGAAGAAGTAGTAGTCGAGCAGGATCGCGAGGACGGCGCGCGGCGAATGGCCGGCGTGGTTGTCGAACAGAAAATTCAGCACGTCCACGACGATGGTGTCGGGATTGACCTTTTCAGCTTTGCCGTCCCAGTCGTGAAGCACGTGGAAGTAATCGGCGCGCGTCCGGGCGTCGAACGACTTGACCATCCGCTCGAGATTCACTGGCTCCGCGCCGGTCTTGAGCACATGCGAACGCAGGCACGCGCGCAGCGCCGCGAGCGAACGCGCAAAGTCCTTCTCATCCCAGGCCGTGTCGAGAATGTCGCGGCGGACGGGCGCGTTGAGTGCTTTCTCGATCGCCGCGCACGCCTGGTCGAAGGTGATCTCGGCTTTCATTGCGACGCGCCCGCCGTCAGAACACCCTCGCGTAGCACAGGACGTCACAAATCTCGCCGGAGCCGAGATTCGGAAACGCCGAGTACTGCCGGAGGACACCTTCGCGGATGAAGTCGCACTTTTCCAGGACGCGCGCGGATGCCCGGTGATCGACGTGGCAGATCGCATACAGCCGTCGGAGCTGAAGATTCTCCGCGAGCGTCACCATCGCGCGAAGCGCCTCGGTCGCATATCCCTGTCCCCAGGAGTCGCGCGCGAGGATGTAGCCGGTTGACGCGCGGTACGGCGTCTCGAAGCCCAGCCCCGTTCCGCCGAGCAGCGTCCCGTCGGCGCGGGCTTCCACGAGATAGGGACCCGCCGGCCAGCGCGACCACTCCTGGTCGCTCAGGGCGAGGAAGGCGCGCGTGCCGTCCACCGTCCGGTGCGCGGGCCAGCCCACGTAGCGCGTGACGTCCGGATCGCTCGCGTAGCGCTGGAAGATCGACCGGGCATCCGCCGGATGCGGCCGCCGCAGGAGCAGGCGTGAGGTGTCGATGCGCTCGGGCGCCTTCATGTGCGGGCCTTCTGGCCGCGTCAGCGGCCTGCTACGCGGCGGAGATTTCCGGCAGGACCGCCCGGCGCACTACCGTGGTGCCGGCAAGCCGATCGCCGAGGCGCTCCCGTTGCGCCAGGACCAGCACCATCTCACCAATACAGATGATCGCGGACAGCCGCCCGACGTAGGGCAACCCCATCAGGAGCGGCGCCGAGGCGAGTGTCACGTTCCGGACGATTCGCCGGACCGCGGACGCGGCCACCCCGCTCCGATCCGCCACGCGCGCGCCGACGAGCCACTTCCCAGGGCTCGCGCCCATGACGTCCTTCAAGAGCAGGCACAGACCCGCGATGATGCGGGTGGCGGTTGCCTCCGCGCCGGACGGCGGCACGAACACGCCCACCGCGATCGTGACGACGAGCAGCGGGGCGACGTCGATGAACCCGGCCACGATACGCTGGCTGGTATTGGCCGCAAGAGGCGACATGCCCGACGACCCTCCACGGTTCACGCTCACCGGGTTTGAAGCACCCGGAGAAGCTCGTGCCGATGGCATCGGGCCTCGTCTTCGGCGCAGTGACACATCAGCGTCACGGGCTGCCGGCGGCCCAGCTGCTGGATCAACCGAAGCGTAAACTTCTGACCGTGATTCTTGATGGACTGACTCCGCGCGTCAATGGGACCGTCCAAAAACAGCTCCCGCCGGTATTCCTGACAGAACTCCCGCCAGGTCATGCGGCCTGACTGAAACCGGCGCAGCAGACGTTCGCTCGGCCCGAGCGACGGCATCCAGACGTCATAGCGGGACGAGCGTATGCCCCGGCCGCGAAAGCGCGCCGCCAGGATGCGGAGGCCGTCGCGGCGGCGGTCGATCGGACTCGAAATCGATTTCGTCCGAATCATAGAGTCGGGTACGACTGCGTTTCAAAACTCTCAACGCGCGGGTCCTGTCGCCGGACAGCCCCACTTGGTGCTCGGCGCAAAGCGCTTGCCACGGGCGTCGCCTGCGCGCCAAGCGGGGCGGCCCCGTCCGGCGCCACCCGCGCGGATGAGTTTTGAAACGCACTCTACAATTAAAGAAGATGGCCAGCGTAAGGTGCGTTCCAGGGACCCGACGTACCTCACGTACCGCGTCGGTACTCGGCATTCGCCCGCTTCTGAACATTTCTGCCCATTCGGCCCGCTCGGCGGGGGTGAGGACACCCAGTTCCTCGAACAGCTCGCGAGCGAACTCGACGTCGGCGAGCCCGCTGGCCGTGATAAGGCCGCGATCGCGAACGGCCGGCTCGTCCACATAGCGGCTGGCTTCCGAATATCCCGGTGCCTTCTTCTGAAGATAGGCCAGCCCGTTGCTCGTGTGGCGGCGCCCACGAATCAGACCCAGCTGAGCGATGGCGACCGTCGCACCGCAGATCGCCGCGATCGGCACCTGCCTGTCCGCGAGCTCGTGCAGCTTCTGCTCGAGGGCCAGCTCGACCGGCTGCTCTTCCCATCGATCGCCGCCCGGAAGCACGAACACCGCCACGTCGTCAGGACTGACCTCGTCGATCGTTCGAGACGGCAACACACGAATGCCGCCCATCGACTCGACGGGCTCCATCGACAGGCCGACCGACTCGACACGGTACCCGCCGTGGCGGCGCAACTCGGCCAATGCGTGCGCCGGCTCCCAGTCCGCGAAGCCAGGCACGACGAGGATATGAATTGATTTGGAAGGCATGGGAAATCGATCTTCCCATAGACTCGAACGCGTGAACCCCCTGTTCTTCGCGACGCCGCGGGACTGGCGCCGGTGGCTCGCGAAGCATCACGCGTTGACCAACGAGCTGTGGGTTGGCTTCTACAAGCGGGAATCCGGCAAGCCGAGCATCACGTGGCCGGAATCGGTGGACGAGGCGCTCTGTGTCGGCTGGATCGACGGCCTCCGTAAACGGCTCGACGACGAGCGTTACGTGATTCGATTCACGCCGCGCCGGACGAGCAGCATCTGGAGCGTCGTCAACGTCAGACGGGTTGGCGAGCTCACCAGGCTCGGGCGCATGAAGCCGGCAGGTCTGCGCGCATTCGAAGCACGGACGGCAAAGAAGACGGCGGCCTACAGTTTCGAGCAACGGAAACAGGTGAAGATGCCCGCGGCGTACGTCCGGCGGTTCAAGGAGAACGCGGACGCCTGGCGCTTCTTCAGCACCCAGGCGCCGTGGTATCAGCGAACGACGACGTGGTTGGTGATCAGCGCGAAGCGCGAAGAGACCCGGTTGAAGCGGCTTTCGACGCTGATAACGGCCTCGGCGGCGAGGAGGCGGATCGGACTGATGAAGCCGGGAAGCCGGGCAACGCAGTCGTAGGGGCCGGCTTCCGCCTTCGCGCGAAGCGCTCCCGCGAGACTCGCCGTAGCCTTGGCGGAGGCGGTCAGCCACTCAAGCGGGCTTGACCGTTTCAGATCGGTGTAGCGGTGTTCCTTCGCCCTCCCGCTCGCCCGCTTGCCGCAAGGCAGCGTGATCGCCGCCTCCGCTGAAGCTACGGCGGGCCAAGGGCCTGCCACGCGCCGGGCGGCGCGTGTACGAGAAGTCGCGCTCGCAAAGGTCGGGCTCCGGAACACGGCTACACCGATCTGGAAAACGCTCTAAAGCCCGCCCCTACCTTAGGTCGGCAGGTTGACGACGCCGATCTGCTGCAGCATGCCCAGCTGATCGAAGACATTCCAGCCTTCGACCAGCTTGCCGTTGTCGATGCGCGCGAACGTCATGCCCGAGAAGCGCACGGGCTGGCCGGTCGCGGCGAACCCGAGACCGTCGCCGCTGTGCGTGCCGGTCCCACTCCACCGGACGGCCACTTTCTCGCCCTCGGTGATCACATCCTCGACCTGAATCTTCACGTCGGGGAACGCGCTCCGGTACGCCGCGTGGAACTGTTTGAAGGCGCCGACATCCAGGGAGCTCGGCCCGAGGCCATGGATCATCGTCTGGCTCGTCAGCATGTCGTCGATTGCCGACGCGCGGCCCTTGTTCCAGACTTCCTCGAACCATCGTTTGATCAGCACTCTGTTTTCAGCCGACATGTGGCCTTCCTTCCGCCTTCCACAACCCAGGATTGACGCGAACGAATCGTCCCGGGTCACGGGCAAGGGGCTCCGCATACTTTACGCCCAGCGTCGACACCCGCGCTGTGAGTCTTTACGGGCGCGCGATAGCCTATCGAGGACTACTTCCCCGGAATGAAATCTCCAGCCGCGTGCTGGTGGACGAAGATGATGCAGTCGGTCGTGCCCTTGCACATGTCGTTGTGCATCGCCTTTCCGGGCTGCATGGCGTACGAACCCGGCGGTAGCTCGTTCTGTTTGGGATCGCCCTGGTTGGTGTGCACCCAGCTCCCCTGCACGTTGACGGCGTGATAGTCGGCGGTATGCGCGTGCACGCCGGCCTCGGAGCCCGCGGGCATTTTCAACAGCATTCCGTATTCGGGCCCCTTGGCGCGATCGCCCCACAGGACGGCTATCTGAATCGGTGAACCGGGCGCGGCCGGTTCCCACTTCATGCTGGCAAGCGGCATGTTGAGGGGCTTGCTCTGCGCGACGCCAGCGGCATAGGAGAACGCCGCCACGGCCGCCACCCCGATCGCGCCGCCAATCCGCTTCATCGTCTTTGACGTCATCACGTCCTCCTTGTGCGAATCTCACGCCTTGCGCCGGCGTTTCGCTCTTGCCCTGGCTTTCGGTTTCGGTTTCGGTTTCGGTTTCACGCGTTCGGGAAGTTTCTTGCGGCCGGTTTCGCGGTTCCACTCCTCGTAGGTTTCGTCGGAGATCTTGCCCTGCACCAGGAGCTCCGCGAACTTCCGGCGCTGAGCCTTGCTCTTGAAGGGCATCCAGTTTCCATTCTTCAGGTGCGGCCGGGCTCGCGTCAAGGATGCTGGTGTGTATTCGAGGTGGATAGAATCTCTGCGTGCGATCGGGGGAAGGATTTCGTCGTGATTGAGGAGCTCGGCCGCTCGCCTGCCGATGCGGACGTCGAAGCCCTCGCGCAACTGCTCGTCGACGTCGTGGCCGGCGGCGCGTCGGTGAGCTTCATGGCCCCGTTCACGATCGAGATGTCGCGCGACTGGTGGCGAGAGACGCTCGCAGGCGCGCATCAGAAAGCCGTCTTTCTCATCGCTCGGGAACCGGATGGCCTGCTCGGCACGGTCCAGCTTCACCCCGCGTGGCCGCCCAATCAGCCCCACCGCGCGGATGTCGCGAAGCTGCTCGTGCACCCGAAGGCCCGAAGACGCGGCATCGGACGCGCGTTGATGAGCGCGCTCGAAGCGAAGGCGCTGCAGTCCGGGTTCACGCTGCTCACGCTGGACACCGTGCGCGGCGATCCCGCCGAACAGCTCTACAGGAACCTGGGCTGGACGACGGTCGGCGTGATTCCGAACTATGCCTTGTATCCCGATGGCCGGCTATGCGACACGGTGGTGTTTTATAAGGAGCTTGGAAGCCTGGGAAGCCAGCAGGCTTCTCAAAGGAAGTGATAGCTCGCCAGACTCCAAATAGGTGTGCTCAGCTTTCTAACCGGTACTCGAACTCGTAGAAGTGTTTCGCTCCTTCGATGATGATCGCCATCGTGCCCGACAGGCTGGTGAGCTGTCCCGTGCCGGAATCCGGCACGACCGTGACGGTCAGGTTCGGCTGACCGCGCGTCATGCTTCCCGAGTGCTGCAGCATGAACGTGCCGCGGCGGCCGGCGAGCGTTCCCTCCACGCGCTCGATGGCGACGTAACCGGCCGAGCCCTCCACCTGCGTCATCGCGCCCAGCATCTGGCCCTTGCTGGTGCCGTCGAGGTCGCCGTGAAACGTCTTGTCGAGCAGCATCCGGGCAAGGCCGGCTGAAGCCGCCTGGTCATCGGCTTGCGGCGTCATCCTGACCTCGAATGTTCCCCTCGCGCGATCCGCCATCTGCGTTCCTTTCTCCGGTTACAAACTTTCGACGAATTCCTTCGCTGTCTTCAGATCAACACCTGTCGCCTGCCGGTACAGTCTGATCGCTTCGATCTTCTGCCCGGCGCGTAGGGCATCGAGCACGCCCGGCGGCACGTTCGCGTGCGGATCGTAGGTAATGCCCGCGTGCTTCATGAGCAGATCGACCTTGGCCTCGAGCCGAACCAGCCGTTTCATCGAGTCGCCGGTCGCGCCGTGCCGCTGTGCCGCACGAAGCCGCCGGAAGATCACGATCCATAGAAAGACGACGAAGACGAGGATGAGGACTGGCTGATCCATGTCTGGACTTCTGCGCGAAAGGACACAATAGTCGTCTTTACCCGGAAAATCACGGACTCGAGGAGTCCAATGCCACCGACACACGCCAACGGCAAGATCTGCTACGTCGAAATGCCCGCTACCGACATCGCCCGATCCGCGGAGTTCTACCAGAGGACGTTCGGATGGAAGGTCCGCCGGCGCGGCGACGGCTCCAGCGCGTTCGACGACCCGGTCGGCGAAGTGAGCGGCGCCTGGGTCCTCGGCCGGCCGCCCGCGACGCCCGGCTTTGTCGTCTACATCATGGTGGACGACATCGCCGCCACCTGCGCCGTCATCGTCGCGAACGGCGGCGAGATCGTTCAGCCGATCGGCGTTGACGATCCGGAGATCACCGCGCGATTCCGCGATCCCGGCGGCAACATCGTCGGGCTGTATCAGGAGCCGAGGAAAGGCTGACGCAAAGACAAGGCTCAAAGACTCAGGGCTTAAAGGCGCACGGCGGGAAGAAAGGCTGAAAGCCTAAGAGACCAAAAGGCGGAAAGCCTGAGAAGAGCAGGCTCAGAGGCTCAGGACGATCGGGACGAGCCGCCGCTAATCGATCCGACTGACCCGCGAAGAGATCGAAGCTCGGCTGCATGGATGCACACATCGCTCGACCAAGTGACGCGCCAGACGTCTAACCATGCGAGTGGCCATCCATGCGAACACACAGATTCGTGATTGCGGTCCTCTCTCTCTCGGCCGTCTTCGGGGTTTGCTTTGCGGCGGCCGTGAACCTGTCTGCGACACAACGGGCGGCGACCGACGTTGAACGCGCGTCGGCGCTGATCTCCGCGTTCGACGGCTGTATCCAGGGACGGTTTCGTGACGTCGATCAGTCCTTCGGGCTTCGCCGCATCATCAAGCCCGGGGCGACTCCGCACCGGTTCGAGCCCGAGAGCACGCGCGAGCTCGACGTGGTGCAGGGTCTCGAGGCCGAAGGCTTCCGGGTCGTGCTCTACCTCACCGGACGTCGAGTGCTTCGTCCCAAACCTGAAACCTTCCGCGCCGAGGAAGACTTGATGGGCGCCATCATCAAAGGTCCAGTCCTGATCACGCACGCGGCCGGCGCGGCCGCTGCCGGTACGGGCAAGGCGGCGCCGCGGGCGATGGATCTCTGGGACGACAGCCGGCGCGCGATGATCGCGTTCGCGAACACGGACTCGGTCGACTTCGCGCGGGCAGACTGGAACTTCGTCGCGCGGCCCGTTCGCGCGTCGGACGCGATGTGCCTGCAATGCCACCACGAGCCGGTGGCCGGCCGGGGACAGGTCTTGAAAGCGAGACCTCTCCCCGAGGCCATCGAGGTGAACGCGTTAAAGATCGGCGATCCGATGGGGGTCGTGATCTACGGTTTCAGAAAAACGCCCTGAAAAGCGGTCGACGGTACGGCGGGTGTGAAATGCGCTTGTCGGTACGACGGTTCTGAAAGGCACACGTCGGTACGGCGGGTACGCGGAACGAACTGACGCTGGCCATCTTTTTTAAAGAAGATGACACGAATCAGGTTCCTTGTACCCGCCGTACCCGTCGTACCGACATGAGCTTGTCAGATCCGTCGTACCGACACGTGCAGTTCAGACGCGTCGTACCGACACGTGCAGTTCAGACCCGGCGTACCTGCCGCGCGGCCGGAACTTACTTTTCTCCCGGCCGGTATCTCCTTACCGCCTGCGCATCCACATCACGCGTGGCAAATGCCACCCTCTTCATCTCGCCGCGCGCGAACATCGTCGCCTGATCGGAATGCCACGGTGATTCCGGATCGGGACTTTGTCCGTACGCGAGCACGGAGTACGCCCGCGGCGTATCGGTGAACTCGACGGCGATCACCCAGCCATCACCGGTGTTGGCGACGAGCTTGCCGTCCGGATCACGCGCAAAGCCGAGGATGCGGAAACACCCCATCGTGCCAGAACAGCCGCCGACCGGGACGTCGACGCTGCCGCGGCGGACGCGATGGACTTCTCCCCACTCGACGTCCCAGCGGCCGTGCCGTCGCGCCGTTTCCTGCACCGCCCAGGCGAACGCCTCGGCGGCGCGTGCCGGATCGGCGAGACCGCGCGGCGTCTTCAGCGGATCCGACTCGCTCCACGGGTGGGCGAAGATCGCCGGCGGCTGCTGACCTTGCGCGTAGCGTTGATACCAGATCTCGAAGAGCATCGCACCGCGGCTGTCCGGCGCGGCCGTGTTGTCCCAGCGCTGCAGCAACCGCAGCGCCTCCGCGATTTCTCCCGTGGGTCTGGTCGCCTTGACCGCGGAGACGAGATCCGGCTTCACACGATCGGCGAGCAGCATCTTGTAGCTGTGCTTCAGGCGGACGACGTCCTCGAGGCTGAACTTCTTGTTGGTCGCGATGAGCTCGAGCGCGTGCTGGCTGCGGAGGCGCAGCATCGGCGGTTCGACGTTCGGGTACGGGTTGATGAGGTTCACCTGCTCGCGCACGTTGGCGAAGTGCGGCGAGTCGTTCTCGTTGTGAACATACCCCCCACGCGGGTTCAGGAACTGCGGCAGCGTCTCGAGCGGTACATAACGCGTCCAGAGATCGCGCATCTCCCGCGCCGGTGTCGCCGCGTCGCCCCCGGGGGCGTGCGGCAGCCACGGCAACGACGTGTTCCAGAGCGCCAGGATGTTCCCCGCCCGATCGGCATACGTGTAGTTGGACGTCACGAGCGCGCGTATGCGCATCGCGTCTTTCCACTCGGCGAGCGATTGCGCGCGCATCATCCGGAGAAACTGCTCGCCGGCCCGGAACTCCCCGTCGCCGGCCGTGCGGACGATGAACACGCGATCGGCGGTGCGGTGCACGACCGGCCCCAGCGGCGTGTTCCAGAACTCACGCGTCTCGGTTCCAGACGACTCGCCGTCCTTCACGGTCACCGTGTACTGCTCCCGCTTCAGCGGCAGCGACGCGCCGTCGAGACGATAGTGATCGGCGCGCGCCGAATCGAGCTCGAGCGCGTAGATCTCGCTCAGGTCTCCGCTGTTGCTGTTGGTCGTCGCCCACCCGAGATGCCGGTTGAACCCTCCGATGACGGTCAGCGGTCCGCCGATCCGGAAGTCGCCGTAGAAATCGACGACGCCTGGCACCGTCAGGTGGGCTTCGTAGTAGCCCGCGGTCCAGGCCAGGTGCGGGTTGCGCAGCAGAATCGCGCGGCCGGACTTCGTGCGGCCCGGCGCAAGCGCCCACGCGTTCGATCCATCTTCTGATCCGGGGGGCTCCGCCCCCGCGGACCCCCCTTCGCGCTCACTCGCGGGGACCCCTTCGATCCCCGCTCCGTTCGCGCGGGGCGCGCCAGATGGCGCGCCTGGTTCCGCCTCTGATCCGGAAGGCTCCGCCCCCGCGGCTTGCCTCGCCGAAGCTCCGAAGGAGCGAAGGCGGGACCCCCCTTCGCGCTCACTCGGCTTGCCCCGCCGAAGCAACTCCACAACGCGCGGGTTGCGAAGGTGGGCGGGGCCCCACAATCCCCACTCCGCTCCGGCGGGGCGCGCCTGAGGCGCGCCTGGCTCCGTGCCTTCGTCATCCTTTGATCCGGGGGGCTCCGTGCCTTCGTCATCCCGCTTCGAGATGGCGAGCGCCTCATCCGGCGCCGTGCCCGTGTTGAGCGCGGCCAGGAAACGCCGGACTTTGGCTGCAGGTGGAGGATCGCCGATGTCGAGCGTCGCGACGTCATATCCCGTGAAGTCAGTCGGCATCCCCGGCGGAAACTCGTCTGGATAAAGCTGGACGTACCGGTTGATGCCGGCGGCGAAGCCGTCGTAGAGATCGCGCGTTTCCGGCTCGAGCAGGTGATAGGTTGCGACCGCCCGCGTCCGCGCGCGAAGGTTCGTGAAGTCCGCGTCCACGCGCGCGCGGCCTTCGAAACGCGACAGCTCGCCGCGCGCGCCGACCAGCCGCAGGCCGGTTCGCGGGCCGTAGTCCTCGGACATGACCCACGCGAGTCCGTACCCGCCCGCGCGCAGGTTCTCGGCACGGACGTGTGGAACGCCGTGCGCCGTGCGGATGATTTCGACCTGACGCCAGAGCTCGGTCGTCTGCGCCCGCGGCGCCCCGGCGAACGCGACGCCAGCGGCCGTGAGTGTCGCGGCGAGGATCCAGCGGCGCATGATCGGGCGGATTGTAGCGGACCGGCGCCCCCAAGAGCTTGAACCACGAAGAACACGAAGGACACGAAGACAGCGCTGACCCGGCGGCCGCCTGCGGCGGTGAGGCAGTGTGAGGGAGACGCGCGACCGACAAGACGGACGAAAGACCTCCCCACCGTCTTGTCGGGTCGCGCGTCTCTCTCACACCGCGGCCCGGCGAAGCCGGGCCCGCCAGGTCAGCGGATGTCTCAAATCCCTCCTGACCTGTCGGGTTTCCCTTCGTGCCCTTCGTGAGCTTCGTGGTGATTGCTCTTCGGCGAGCAGCTGACGTCACCCACCTCTACACGTCGAGCTCCTCGGCTTCCTCCGCCCGTTCCATGATGAACTTGAACCGCGCGGAGGGATCCTTCCCCATCAGCTCGTTGATGACGCGATCGGTGACGATCTGGTCCGCGATCTCGACCCTGAGCAGCCGACGCGTCCGCGGGTTCAGCGTCGTTTCCCACAACACCTTCGGCATCATCTCGCCGAGCCCTTTGAACCGCGTGATCTCCGGCTTGCCGCGGCCGCCGATGCGCTTGATGATGTCGTCCTTGTGGCGGTCGTCGAGCGCCCAATGCGTCTCTTTGCCGACGTCGATGCGGTAGAGAGGCGGCTGGGCGAGGAAGATTTTCCCTTCGCGAATCAAGTGCGGGATGTGCCGGTAGATGAACGTCAGGAGCAGCGTCGCGATGTGGTGGCCGTCCGAATCGGCGTCCGCCAGGATGATGACGCGGCCGTAGCGGAGGCGCGAGATCTCGAAGCCTTTGCCGATGCCGCAGCCGAGCGCCGTGACCAGGTCCGCCAGTTCCTTGTTCTCGAGCACCTTCGCGAGCGACGCGCTCTCGGCGTTCAGCACCTTGCCGCGGAGCGGCAGAATCGCCTGCCGCGCGCGGTCGCGTCCCTGCTTGGCGGATCCGCCGGCCGAGTCGCCCTCGACGATGAAGATCTCGCTCTCCTCCCGGCCGGGTGACGTGCAGTCGCTCAGCTTGCCCGGCAGCGTGAGGCGAGACGACGTCGCGCTCTTGCGCGTGACCTCCGCCTGCGCGGCGCGGCTGGCCTCGCGCGCGCGGGCCGCCAGAATGATGCGCGCGACGATGGACTCGGCGATCGTCTTGTTGTGGTTCAGCCAGTGCTCCAGCCCGGGCCGAACCATCGAGTCGACGATCGCCATCACTTCCGGGTTGTTCAGTCGATCTTTCGTCTGTCCCTGGAACTGCGGCTCTTTCAGGAACACGCTGAGCACGCCGTGCATGCCTTCGCGGATGTCCTCGGCGGTCAGGGTCACGCCCTTCGGCGAGAGGTTGTGCGTGTCGATGAAGTTCCGGATCGCCTTGCCGAGTCCGGCCCGCAGGCCGTTCTCGTGCGTGCCGCCCGAGCCGGTCGGAATGCCGTTGACGTAACTGCGGACGTGCTCGTCGGTCGACTCGGTCCACTGCATGACGAGATCGACCTTGAGCCCCGTCTCGTCGTGCTCGCGCGCGACCGCGAAGATGGCGTCGTGCACCGGTTTCGCCTTGCGTTCGGCGAGGATCCGGCCCAGGTATTCGACGATCCCCTGGTCGTGCTGAAAGACCTCGCGCCGCGGCTCGCCGTCCTGCGCGGCTTCGTTCTCGAACACCACTTTCAGGCCGCGATGGAGATAGCTCGAGACCTCCAGCCGCTCGCGGATGATGGACGCGTCGAACTGGGTCTTCGGAAAAATCGTCGAGTCGGGCCGGAAAAAAATCGTCGTGCCCGTGCCGCGCGCGGGGCCAAGTTTCTTCACGCCTCCGAGGGGGTCGCCCTGCCGGTATTTCTGCTCCCACGTGGATCCGTCGCGCCGCACCGTGGCGACGAGCTCACGCGAGAGCGCGTTGACGACCGACGCGCCGACGCCGTGCAGACCGCCCGCGGTCTTGTAGTTCTGTCCTTCGAACTTGGCGCCCGCGTGCAGCTTGGTGAAGATGACCTCGAGTGCGCTCGTCTTCGTCTTCGGGTGTTTGTCCACCGGAATCCCGCGCCCGTCGTCCTGGATCGTCACCGACGACGCGTCCTTGTGGAGCGCGACGATGATGTTGGAGGCGTAGCCGTTCATCGCCTCGTCGACCGAGTTGTCGAGAATCTCCCAGACGAGATGGTGCAGCCCCGGTGACCCGACGCCGCCGATGTACATGCCGGGCCGGCGGCGAACGGGCTCGAGACCCTCGAGGACAGTGATGTCTTTGGCGGTATACGTGGCCATTGCCGAAGTGAGGATAGGTACAGACCCGGCTGGAGAAGTTGTCGATCTATCGCGCTACCTTTGAGCCTGCTCTTTTCCGTCAGGCTTTCAGCCTTTTAGCCTTATGTCCTTCGGACTACGAGCAGCGTCAGGTCGTCCTCCGGCGGCGCTTCGGCCACGAACGACACGACCGCGTCGTTGATGCCGGCGGCGATCGACTCGGCGGATTCTCCACCAGCCTGCTCCACGACCTGCACGAACTGATCGAAGCCGAACATGTCGCCCGCCGGATTTCTGGCGTCCGTGACCCCGTCCGTATGGAGCACGAGCGTTTCGCCTGGCGCCATGACGAACCGCCCGTCCGTGTACGGCGTGTCAGGGATGACGCCGAGCGCCATGCACTTCGGCACGTGCGGCGTCGCCGCGCGGCCATTCGACCCGATGAGGAGCACAGGGTTGTGGCCGGCGTCGCCGAGCGTCACTTCGCCGGTGGCGAACGCCAGGTGGCCGACGGCAGCGGTGACGAACACGAATTGATCGTTGTCGCGGCAGAGCTCCCGGTTCATCCGGGCGAGGACACCGGCCGGACCGATCCCTGACTGGACGCTCGCGCGAAACAACGTCTTGGCGACCGCCATGTACAGCGCGGCCGCCACACCTTTGCCGGACACATCGGCCACGGCAAACCACAGCCCGTCGTCATCGAGGACAAAATCGTAGAGGTCGCCTCCAATCGAACGCGCCGGTGTCAAACGGGCGGCCAGATCGACTTCAGGCCGGTCGAGCAGCAGGCGCGGAAGCATCGACATCTGCATGTCGTGGGCGAGCGAGAGCTCGCGGTCGAGGACCTTGCGCGCCGCGGCTTCCTCCGTCAGCGCGACGTTCCGCACGCGGAGCGCCGCCGCCGACGCGATCGAGACGAGCATCTCGAGATCCAGATTGGCGAACTGCTTGACGCTCACGCTCGACGAGAGCGCAATCATGCCGATCGACCCGTCCGAGTCCGAGAGCGGCGCGGCGACGACGCTCCGCACGCCCGACATCATGAGTGACTGCGATCCGGCAAACCGGTCGTCGAGCGCCGCATCGAGCACGAGCGCCGGACGGCCCTTTCCGGCGACCTCCTCCACGAGGCTGCGCGAGACCACGGTGGCTCCCGTTTTTCCCGGCAGCCGCCGGCTCGCGGCGGGCATGAACCGGCCCGCCGGATCTTTGAGGAGAATGATGCCCTCTTCCGGCCGAAGCACCTCGAAGCAGCGCTCGAGAATCAGATCGAGCAGCTCGGCGAGCGAAATCGGCGTCGCGAGCGCCCGGTGAATCTCGTTGATCGTCCGGAGTCTCGCGGCTTGCCGGCTCAGCGTGCCCGGATCGGTCGTGTCCTCCTGTTCCGGATCGAATCGCACCAGGGTCGCGCCGAGCCGCAACCGATCGCCAGTTCCGAGAGCCGTGGGCTCGAGAAGCGGCTGGTCGTTCAGCGTCGTGCCGTTCGTCGCGCCGAGATCTTCGGCCCACCATCGCCCATCCCGCTCGAAGAGCCGGGCGTGATGCCGCGACATGCTCGAGTCGGGCACCATCAGCCCGGCCGTCGTGGCGCGTCCGATGATCACCTCCGGCGCGAGCAGCTCGCGATCGAAGGGCGGGCCTTGCGGCGGCTCGACGCGGACGCGCCCGTTCATCGCTCTCCGACCGCGCGGACGGCGACGTCGCGTGAGCCTTCGATGGTAAAGAGCGGCATGAAGCCCGCCAGCTCGAAGACCTGCCGGACCGTCTCTCCGAGCGAACAGAGCGCCAGCCCGCCACGCGCGTCGCGCACGCGTTTGGCCAGCGTGAGCATCACGCGAAGACCCGCGCTGCTGATGTAGTCCACGTTCGTGAAGTCCACGACGATCCGCGGCTGCGGAGTTTTCGACAGGTTCGTGAGGTGCGCCTCGAGCGCCCCCGACGTCGTGCTGTCGATTCTCCCGCGAGGTGTCACCACCACGACGCCATTCAGCTGTTCCTGCGAAATGTCCATCTCAAACACGCCACTTCATGGTTAGCCGGTTGCGATCGCTCCGGCGCTCGTACCTTACTTCGTCGGTGAACGCGCGGACCAGGGCGATGCCGAGTCCCCCCGGGCGCCGCGCATCCAGCCCCGCCGAGGTATCGGGTGCGGGCACCCCCAACGGGTCGAACGGGTCGGCATCGTCGGTCACTTCGGCGTGCACGAGCCCGCCGTCCCGCGAGATGGTGACCTCGATGAGCCCGGATCGGTCCTGCAGCGCGTGCCTGACGACATTGGAAAGGATCTCATCGAAGGCGATGAGCAGCTTTCGGCGCGCCTCGTCCGGGAGGTGCTCCCGCGCGCTCCACGCGTCGAGGGCGTCGACGGCCTCTCGGATACCCGCCACGGTTCCCGGCACGGACAGCGTCATGGGGTCAGGTCTTGTATTGGCACATTGGAGCACATGGTCAGTTCGGTTTTGTATTGCAAGACTGGCATTGAATTCACCGCAATGTTGCAATACAGGACCTGACCCCTCAGAATCGGACCCCTTAGAATCGCACCAACTTTTTCCCGCTCTCCTTGTATTGCATGGCAGAACCGAACGACGACGCGGTGTGGGTGGCCCGGTGTTTGACGGGCGACTCGTCGGCGTTCGAGACCCTCGTCCGGCGCTACCAGCGGGTGCTCTACTCCGTCGCCATCCGGCTGACGGGAAACGCGGAAGACGCGCAGGACGTGACCCAAAACGCCTTCGTCCGGGCCTACGAACGGCTCGAGACCTACGACCCGGAACGACGGTTTTTCAGCTGGATATACAGGATTGCCGTGAACGAAAGCCTGAACTTCCTTCGTGTGCGCCGCCCGACCGACCCCCTCGAGGACAAGTTCGAGGCCGACTCGGCCGACGACCCGGTCGAGCGTCGGCAGATCGGCGAGCGCGTGCAGTCGGCCCTGATGGGGCTGACGAAGGAATACCGGGAAGTCGTCGTCCTGCGGTACTTCGGCGAGCTGTCGTACGAAGAGATCGGCGAAACAATAGGAATTCCGGAGAAAACCGTCAAATCGCGGCTGTTTTCGGCCCGCCAGCGGCTGGCCGAAATCCTGTCGGGCAATAGGAGCATAGCGTGAGCCAATCCCCCCTGCCCGGTCCCGAAATGGCCGGAAAAGACGATCCCGTCGAAAGGGCGCTGGGCGACGTTCCGCGTCCGAACCCTCCGGCCGGCCTGGCCGAGTCCGTCATGAAGCGGGTAGCAGCCGTCGAAGCGGGTTTCTCCGCCTGGCGGCGCTGGCGCCGGTCTGCCAAAGCGCGACGCCTCACCAACTTTCTGCCTGGTCAGCGTGTAGGTTCCGATCAAACGAAGCGTGAAGCGGCGAGTGGATGGACCGACGGGCAGTTCGAAGCCCGAGGAGGCGTCATCGTGAGAGCGAAGATTCTCTGGGGAGTCACAGGCGTGGCCGCGGCGGCCATCGTCTCCATTTTTGTACTCGGGTACCCGCCGATCGGGAACTCCGGCACCGAGGGCAGCATCGGGCAGGCGCAGCGATACCAGGGCGCTACCCTCAGCGCGAAAGACATCAGCGTTCCGGACACCGACGTCCAGCAGTTCATCCAGAGTGACACGTTCGACCGGCTGCTCAAGGACCGAGAGGCCCGCGAGGCTCTGTTGGCGATGTTCAGGGATCCGGCTCTGGCGCAGGCGCTCGCGCGTCCGCAGGTGCGGGAGCTGGCCGGAGACCGCGCTGCGCTCGAGGCGCTCAACCGGCCAGCGGTCCAGACGCTGTTTGCCAACGCTGCGGCTCGCGAGGCGCTGACGGCATCGAACGTCGCTGCGCTCCTGCCCAGCCTGCTTCCGCATCTGGAGAACGCTGCGTTCGTCGAGGCGCTTGCGCTGCCCGGGGTTTCGGAAGCGCTCGCACGTCCGACAATTCAGACAGCTATGGCGAAGGGCAATCTGGCTGCCATGAGGGAAGAGCAGGCGCTCATGGCCTTCGTGTCGAATCCCGCAGTCGCCAACGTGCTCAAGGAGCCGAACGCGAGGCTGGCGTTGTCCAACCCGATGTTGGTCCAGCTCCTCGCTATGACGGCGATGCAGAACGTCCTGGCCGACCAGGCAGCTATGAAGATCCTCGCTTGGCCGCGATTGGCCTCGGTCATGGCGGATGCGCAGGCGAGCATGGCATTGGCGAGCCCCGCCGTGGCGAAGAGTCTCGCGCAGCCGGCAATCCAGGCTGGCCTCGCGAACGCCGCGCTGATGAGCGCCCTCTCACTGCCGGCCATGGAAGCGGCATTGGGAGTCGCTGCGAATCGCGCCGGGATTGCCGCCGGGCTGAAAATCGACAGATAGCGGAGACGTACGAGCGCCCGCCTTCGGGGCGGCGCTTCGGCGGGACCTGGGCCGGATTGGATTCCAATCCGGCCCTCCGTGTTTTTGACCTCGGGTTTCGTTTCATCGGTTCTCCAGGGCGAAACGAAACCCGAGGTCTTTGTCCGGTCCGTGTAACATCCCCCCGAATGTCCTTGAAGTTCAGCTCGGCCCTGCCGCTCTTCCTGTTCACCACGCTCCTGTCACCCGGCCTGGCGGCCGCGCAGCTGGCCAAGGTTGAAACGTCCGACATCCGAATCGTGTACGTCGACGCGACGGAGTCGTTCCTGGCGCCATTTGCCGCGCGCACGTTCCTGAACTCCTTCGCGTTCCACCGGAAGCTGTTCGACTTCAAGCCGAGCGAGCGGCCGACGGTCCTGCTGGTGGACTTCTCGGACTACGGCAACGCGGCGGCCGGATCGGTGCCGCGCAACACGGTGCAGGTCCAGATCGCGCCGTTGAGCTATCTGTTCGAGACGCTGTCGGCCAGCGAACGGCTGACCATGCTCGCCAATCACGAACTGGTGCACGTCGCGACGATGGATCAGTCCACGGGGTCGGACAACGTGTTTCGGCGGCTGTTCTTCGGGAAAGTGAACCCCATCGCCGAGCAGCCCGAATCGGTTCTGTACTTCTACCTGACCTCACCGCGCGTCGCCGTGCCGCGGTGGTATCTCGAAGGGATCGCCGTGTTCGTCGAGACGTGGATGGCGGGCGGCATCGGCCGCGCGCAGAGCGGCTACGACGAGATGGTCTTCCGTGCGATGGTCAGGGACAACTCGCGGTTCTACGACCCGCTCGGGCTCGTGTCCGAAGGGACGAAGATCGACTTCCAGGTCGAGGCCAACTCGTATCTCTACGGCGCGCGGTTCATGACGTGGCTCGCCTACACGTACTCGCCTGAGAAGCTGATCGAGTGGGTGACCCGCCGCCCGGGCAGCCGCGCGTACTTCGCGTCGCAGTTCCAGCACGTGTTCGGCACGCCGCTCGACCAGGCGTGGAAAGAATGGATTGCGTTCGAGCACGAGTTTCAGCGGAAGAATCTCGAGGCCGTGCGGCAGTACCCGATCACCGCGGGAACCGACCTGTCGCCGAGAGCGCTGGGCTCTATCTCGCGCGCCTACTACGACGCGAAGTCCGGCCGCATCTACGCCGCGCTCAATTATCCGGGACAGGTCGCACATGTCGGGGCGATCGAGACGCCTTCCGGCGCCATCGAACACTTCGTCGACATCAAGGGGCCGAAGATCTACCAGGTCGCCTCGCTCGCGGCGGACCTTCCCGGCAACGCGCTCTTCTACACGACCGACAACGGCGCCCATCGGGACCTCATGCGTTACGACCTGGCGACGGGCCGCAACCGGCTCCTGCAGAAGGACCTTCGCGTCGGCGATCTTGCGATGAACCCGGTCGACCGATCGATCTGGGGCGTGCGTCACCTGCTCGGCATCGCGTCGATCGTGAAGATCGCGCCGCCCTATACCGACTGGACCCGGGTCGTGTCGCTCCCCTACGGCACGGTGCTGTACGACATCGACGTCTCGCCCGACGGCAGCATGCTCTCCGCCTCGGTGGGCGAAGTGAGCGGAAAGCAGAACGTGCGGGTCTACCGGATTGCCTCGCTTCAGTCAGGCGACACGACACCCGTCGCCGAATTCGACTTCGGCGGTCTCACGGTCCCGAACAGCTTCGTCTTCTCGCCGGACGGACGCTTTCTGTACGGCAGCTCGTACTTCACCGGCGTGTCGAACATCTTCCGCTACGAGCTGGCGACGAAGCAGCTCGAGCCGGTCACCAATGCCGAGACCGGCTTCTTCCGGCCGATTCCGCTCGGCAACGACGAGCTGATCGCGTTCCGGTACACGGGCGAGGGCTTCGTGCCGGTGCGGCTGACCGCGCGGCCGCAGAAGGACCTGGCCGCGATCACGTTTCTCGGCGAGCGGACGGTCGCCAAACATCCCGTCCTGCAGTCGTGGCAGGTCGGGTCGCCGCAGAACTTCGACTACGATGCCGAACCGAAGACGCTGGGGACGTATCACCTCGGCGGCGGTCTCCTCCTTGAATCCTTCTATCCGATCCTGCAGGGCTACAAGGACACGGCGGCGATCGGCGTGCGCGCGGAGCTCTCGGATCCTCTGCGACTCAATCACTCCGCCCTCTCCGTGTCGTATTCGCCCGATCCGTCGCTGCCGGGCCGCGAGCGTGTCCACGTCGGCGCCGAATACCGGCGCTACGACTGGGAAGCGCACGCAATCTGGAACGGCGCGGATTTCTATGACCTGTTCGGTCCGACGAAGACGAGCCGAAAGGGCTACACGCTGGGCCTCGCGCGCACCGAGACGTTGATCTTCGACGAGCCCAAGCGCCTGACGGCCCGGATCGAGGGCCGGTTCGCGGGCAACCTCGATCAGCTTCCGGAGTACCAGAACGTGCCGGTCGTGGTCGACCAGCTGATCTCCGTGAACACGGACCTCAGCTACAGCTTCGTCCGCTCCTCACTCGGCCACGTGGACGAGGAGAAAGGCCAGAAGGCGAGTCTTTCGCTGCACGTCGATCGCGCGAACGGCGAGTTCTTCGCGCGTGTTCACGGCACGTACGATGTGGGCGCGGCCCTGCCGCTCGGACATTCGTCGGTCTGGCTGCGCTCGAGCGCGGGCTTCTCCCCGCAGGACCCCGACGAGCCCTTCGCGAACTTCTTCTTCGGCGGGTTCGGCAACAACTACGTGGACCGAGGGAACGAAAAACGCTACCGCGAGTACTACAGCTTTCCGGGAACCGAGCTCAACGCCATCGGCGGACGCAACTTCGTCAAGTCGCTGGCCGAGTGGAACCTTCCGCCGCTCCGCTTCAGCCGGGCCGGCACGCCCGGCGCGTACCTGAGCTGGATGCGTCCCGCCATCTTCGTCGGCGGGATCGTCACCAACCTCGATGACGAACCGAGCCGCCGCCGCGCACTGACCGCGGGCGGCCAGCTCGACTTCCGGTTCACCATCCTTTCGGCGCTCGACATGACGCTCTCGGCCGGCGCCGCGGTCGCAGTGTCACCCGGCGAACGGACGAGGAAAGAAGGCATGGTTTCGTTGAGAGTGCTTCGCTAAAAGCGCGGGGTCAAAGCAAAACCTGACATGAAGAACCTGAAGGTCATGAAGAGCATGAAGAGCATGAAGAAAAGCCAAGCCTTTCTTCATGATCTTCATGCCCCTTCAAATTCTTCATGTCCTTCTTTGGGGAATTAGACTGGGGACATCCCAGACGTCTGAATATGATGGTCAGCACCCAGCTGTGCTGCTCATCGCCCCGATCGCCCTTCTTCCCGTCCTTGTTTTCCTTCTTCTTCTGATCCTCTTCGACAGCTTCAAGCTCGTGACGAAGTCGATGTTCGTGCGCGCGCTCGTCGCGGGCGTTCTTTCCGCCCTCGCGGCGTCGGTGTTACAGACGGCGGTCATCGCCATCACCGGGATCGAGCCGCAGACCCTCACCCGGTACGTGGCGCCGGTGACCGAAGAGGCGCTCAAGATGACCTTCGTCCTGTGGGCGCTGTTCCGACGGCAGATCGGGTTCCTCGTCGACGCCGCGATCGTCGGGTTCGCCATCGGCGCCGGATTTGCCGTCGTCGAGAACATCCAGTACCTGCAGCACCTGGCCGATCGGCAGATCTGGGTCTGGATCGTCCGGGGTTTCGGGACCGCGATCCTCCACGCGCTCACGACGGCGATCATCGCCATCGGCGCCAAGTCGCTGCTCGATTGGCGGCCGGACCGTCCGTCGCTGGCGGTGCTGGCGCCGTGGCTCGGCGCGGTGGTGCTGCACTCGGCCTTCAACCACGCGCTGGTCTCGCCGCTTCTCGCCGCGGCCATTCTGATGCTCGTGCTGCCGCTGATCGTGCTCGCCGTGTTCACGGTCAGCGAGCGGAAGACGCGCGAGTGGGTCGGCGCGGGCCTGGATCTCGACGTGGAGCTCCTGCAGCTCGTCCGGTCGAGCGAGTTCGGCGGGACCCGGTTCGGGCGCTATCTCGCCGAGCTGCGGTCGCGGTTTCCCGGTCCTGTCGTCGCCGATATGTTCTGCCTGCTCCAGCTCGACCTCGAGCTTGCCATCCGGGCCAAGGGCATGCTGATGGCGCGCGAAGCCGGGCTCAGCGTGCCGGTGGATGAGGCGCTCCGGGCCAAGCTGGCCGAGCGGGCTTACCTCGAAAAAGCCATTGGCCGGACGGGCCTGCTGGCGCTGCGACCCCTCCAGGTCACCAGCGATTTCGACCGCTGGCATCGGCACCTGCTAATGGGGCAATGAACCAATGGAGCAATGAGGCAGTGGGGCCCCGCGAGCATTGAAGAATGAGGTTTTTGGGCCGAATTACCCAATTACCCGATCTGAAGTGCTCTCCAGTACTTGACCGCTGTCCAGTTCCGGCGCATAGTGCGTTCCATACCGAACACCGATGGTGCGGATAGAAGGCAGGCCAGTCCTCCACCCCTGAAATCCGCGTTCTCATGGTGTCTCCAGCGGTATTCGTCATCGGAAGCCCGGAGGAAACGCAAGGCCCAAGAGGGGGATCGGATGAGCAACAAGTCTCGGTTAGGCATGGCGGTCGTGCTCCTGATAGCGCTCGTGAGCACCCCGGCGTTCGCCCAAACCGCCTCGTCGTCGATCACGGGCGTCGTGATCGATTCGGGAGGCGGGTTCGTTCCCGGCGCCACGGTTGTGGTCAAGAGCGAAAGCACTGGCGCTGAATCGACTGCAGTTTCGACGAGCAACGGATCGTTCACCGTTCCAGCGCTGAACGTCGGGTCCTATACGGTCACCGTCTCGCTGCAGGGCTTCAAGACGGCCATCCTGAAAGGCGTCGTCGTGACCGCCGGCATCCCGGCGACGGTTCGTGCCGTCCTCGAGATTGGCGGCGTCACCGAAACCGTCGTGGTTGAAGGCGCGTCGGAAGTGATTCAGACGCAGTCGGCCGCGGCCTCCACGACCATCAACACGAAGTCGATCACCAGCCTGCCGGTCGGATCCCGCAGCGCGCTCGACTTCACCCAGTTTCTCCCCGGCGTGCAGACGTCCAGCACCGTCCGCAATTCGACGGTCAATGGTCTGCCGCAAAGCTCGATCGCCATCACGCTCGATGGCGTGAACATTCAGGACAACACGCTCAAGTCGACCGACGGCTTCTTCGCGATCGTCAGCCCGCGCCTCGACGCGGTTGAGGAAGTTTCGCTCACGTCAGCCGCGCAGGGCGCCGACGCGAGCGGCCAGGGCGGCGTGCAGATCAAGTTCACGACCCGCTCGGGCAGCAACGCGTTCTCCGGCAGCGCGTATCACTTCTACCAGAGCGATGCGCTCAACACGAATACGTATGAGAATCGGGTCCTCGGCCTCCGCAAGGGCGAGCTGACCTTGAATCAGCCCGGGATCAGGCAGGGCGGACCGGTCGTCATTCCAGGCGTGTACGACGGCCGGGGCAAGCTGTTCTTCTTCGTCAACTACGAAGAGTTCCGCCAGCCGAGCACCATCACGACCGAGAACAACCTTCTGCTCCCGGACGCCCAGAACGGCATCTTCCGATACCCCGGCGGCCCTGCCGCGGGCGTCGACCTGTACGCCCTGGCGCGGGCCGCCGGCGTCACATCCACACCCGATCCGCTCGTCGGCAAGCTGCTGCAGGACATCCGCAACTCGACCACGGGCGGTGGCGTCCTGAGGCCGATCGAGGGGAACCTCAACGCCGAGCAGTTCGCATTCCAGCAGGCGGTCGGCGGTCCCACCCACTACCCGACGGTGCGGATGGACTACAACCTGAGCTCGCAGCACCGCGTGACGGGCACGTGGTACCGGCAGCGATTTACCGACAAGAGCTTCGATACAACCAACGATCGGGAGGCCGACTGGCCTGGGTTCCCTCTCTACGGAACGCAGGGCTCCTGGCGTGTGGCCTATACCGGCGGATTCCGATCCTCCCTCGGGCAGAGTCTCGTGAACGACGCGCGGGTTGCCTATTCGGGCGCCCCGGTCCAGTTCGGGCCATACCACAACCGGGACATGTACACCGGACCGCTGGCCAACCAGGGCGGGTTCTCTCTTGGCATCAGCGCGGCGGCGAGCATCAACAACGCCGGCCCGGCCTTCACCCCAAGCGCCCGCAACGCGACGACCTTCACGATCAGCGACACCGTCACCTGGCTCAAGGGCGCGCATAGCATCAGCCTGGGCGGCGAGTTCGGCAACTACGATGTCTGGCTCGACACGTACGCCACCAGATCGGTGCCCTCGATTGCATTCGGCGTGGCGACGGGCGACCCCGCGCTCGCGATGTTCAATGCGACCAACTTCCCGGGCAGCGCGGGCGCGGATCGCACCGCAGCGCAGAACCTCTACGCGGTGTTGACCGGACGCGTCACGCAGATCGGCGCCAACGCGCGTCTCGGTACCGATGGGCAGTACACCTACCTGGGCGACAGCACAGCGTTAGGCCGGCTGCGTCAGTCCGACCTCTTCATCCAGGACAACTGGCGTATGCGCCCGAACCTGTCGGTGAACCTCGGGCTGCGCTACGCCATGCAGATGCCGTTCTACGCCCGCAACAACAGCTATTCAACCGCGTCGGTCGAGGACATCTGGGGGATCTCCGGATACAAGCCCGGCTGCGACATGAGCAATCCGACCTCGGCCAACTGCAATCTCTTCCAGGCGGGGGTGCAGACGGGCGTGTCACCGCCCACGTACGAAAACCTGGGCAAGGGCGTGCAGGCCTATAACACCGATTGGAACAACATCGCCCCGAGCCTCGGCGTCAACTGGACCCCCACGCCTGAGGGTGGCTGGCGGCGTACGCTCCTCGGCGACTCGGGAGAATCGTCCATCTCGGCCGGGTTCAGCCGCGCATACGATCGGCGCGGCATGAACGACTTCACCGGCGTGTTCGGCGCCAACCCTGGTCTCAGCCTGAATGCGAATCGCAACGTCGGCAACGGCAACCTCACGGTGCCGCTCCTGCTCCGCGACGGCAACCTGGGCCCCGCGCCCACGTGTCCGCCGTTGCCGGCGCCGAAGCCGACGGGCTGCCTGCTCGCCGCTCCTGAATACCCGTTGACCAATCAGACCGCGACGGGCAGCGTGAACACGTTCGATCCCGATCTCCAGGTGCCGTACTCGGACAGCTGGACGATCGGTTTCCAGCGCGCGCTCGGCAAGGCGACCGCCGTCGAGGTCAGGTATGTCGGCACGCGCAGCCGCGCGCAGTGGCAGACGTTCAACTACAACGAGCCGAACATCCTCGACAACAAGTTCCTCGACGAGTTCAAGCTGGCGCAGGCCAACCTTCAGTCGCACATCGCGGCTGGATGCGGCGGCGAGGGCAACGCGTGCTCGTTCGCCTATCGTGGTCCGGGAAGCGGCACGTCGCCGCTGCCAACCTATCTTGCGTTCTTCAGCGGGATCGGAAGTGGCCAGGCCGGCGACCAGACGCTGTACACGTCCGGTAACTGGACCAGCTCGAACTTCATCAACCCGTTGTCCAAGTACGACTCCAACCCGTTCACGCCCGCTGGCACGAACTCGAATACGGGCCTGGCCGGGAATCCGACACGTCAGGCAAACGCGATCCGCGCGGGGCTTCCCGCGAACTTCTTCCGCGTGAACCCCGACATGCTCGGCGGCGCCAACGCCACGGGCAACCGAGGCTCGTCGGAGTACAACGCCATGCAGCTGCAGTTCCGGCGCCGGCTGACGGCCGGATTCCAGTTCGACGCGAACTACACCTACGGCCGCGGCACGCTGTCGCAGCACTACTCGTTCCGCGTCCCCCGCGTCCAACTGCGGGCCACCGGCGGCGAAGGCGACGTCACGCACGGGTTCAAGTCAACCGGCTTCTACGAGCTGCCGTTCGGCCAGGGCAAGCGCTTCGGCACGGGCGCCGGCGAGTGGATGGATCGCCTGATCGGCGGCTGGCAGGTCAGCGGCACGACGCGCATCCAGAGCGGCCGGCTGTTCGATCTCGGAAACGTGCGGGTCATCGGGATGAGCGACGACGAGGTCCAGGACCTGTTCAAGCTGCGCTTCGAGAGCGACACCATCATCTACGGGTGGCCGCAGTCGCTCATCGACGAGACGATCAAGGCCTTCAGCACGAGCGCGACATCGCCGACCGGCTACGGCGCGCTCGGTCCGCCGAGCGGCAAGTACTTCGCCCCCGCCAACGGGCCGGACTGCATCGAAAGCATCTCCGGCACCTACGGCGATTGTGGCGTGCAGTCGCTGGTCGTGACCGGGCCGATCGTCGCCAACTTCGATCTGAGCGTGCGCAAGCGCGTCAAGATCGCCGGACGCGTGCAGTACGAGTTCAGCCTCGATATCTTCAACGTCTTCAACCGCGTCACGTTCCTGCCGGCACTCGGGGTCGGCGATACCGACCTCGAGGACTGGCAGGCCGATCTACCGGGCTCGTCGCGCCGGATGCAAATCGGGACGAGGTTCACGTGGTAAGAGCAAGGCTGAAACTGACAGGGCTAAAAGCCTAAAAGGCTGAAAGCCGAAAAGCGTGTCTTACAAGCGGGAAGGCCGAAAGGTCTTCCCGCTTTTGTTTTGGATGAGGGATTTCAGCCTTTGATGCAGCTTTTCAGGACGACATGCCCATCGATTCCGGCGCAGAAGCATTTGAGCCGGATCCGCTGGCCCGAGGCGGCTTCCTTCAAAATCTCCGCGGCGTCATCGTCGAGCAGGTTGGCACGCACGCCGAATTTCTCCGACTGCGCGAAGAGCAGATAACTCTTTGACGGGCTGCCGGTGTCCTGAGAGTCGGCGCTGGACGGTTTGCCGCTGATTTCGACGGCCTTGCCCCAGTATTTGCGATCCGCGTCGCGCGCGTCGGCCTGGTACTCCTTCCAGAGTAATTCGGCGGGCATCTTCGCGACGATCGGCGTCTCGCGGATGCGCAGATCCTGATCCGGCAGCGTGTTGACGCAGCCGGAGATCACGGCCCCCGCGAGCGCTACTGCAAGAGCTCTCACATTCACCGAAATTACTCGATTACCCGATTACTCAATGCTCCTCCGGCCGACGCCGGCAATCAGTTCTTCCAGCGCCTTTGGATCGACCGGTTTCACCAGGAAGTGATTGAAGCCCACCTCTTCCGACCGATCGCGATCCTCGTCGCGCGACCAGCCTGTCAGCGCGGCAATCACGATCGTCTGCCCCCAGTCGTGCTGGCGGATCCGCCGGCAGACTTCGTAGCCGTCGAGGCCGGGCATGCCGATGTCGAGCACGATGAGATCCGGCCGGAACTCCGCCGCGACGTCGATGGCGGCCAGACCGCTCTGGGCGGCCCGGACGTCATGCCCCATCATCTGGAACAACAGCGCCAGGCTCTCGGCCGAGTCCTGGTCGTCGTCGGCGACGAGGATCTTCCGGCCGGTTCGGTTGGCTGCGCTCTCAGTCATCCTTCGATCAGGAGGACTCCCGGATCCTCGACGAGCGCCTTCACGCGGACGAGGAAGCGGACGGCCTCGGCGCCGTCGACAATCCGGTGGTCGTAGGTCAGCGCCACGTACATCATCGGCCGCAGCACGATTTGTCCGGCGACGCCGACGGGCCGATCTTTCACGGCGTGCAGTCCGAGGATGCCGACCTGCGGGGGATTCAGGATCGGAGTGCTCATGAGCGATCCGAACACGCCGCCGTTGGTGATGCTGAACGTGCCGCCGCGAAGGTCGTCGAGCGTCAGCGTGCCGTCGTTGGCCTTCGTTGCGAAGGCGCGGATCCCGAGCTCGATCTCGGCGAACGGCATCCGATCGGCGTTGCGAAGCACGGGTACGACCAGGCCTTCGGCCGCGCCCACGGCGATGCCGATGTCGTAGTAGTGCTTCAGCACCATCTCGTCGCCCTGGACCTCCGCGTTGATCCGCGGAAACTCCTTGAGCGCGACGACGGCGGCCTTGACGAAGAAGGACGCGACCCCAAGGCTCACACCGTGCTTCGCCTTGAAGGTCTCCTTCTGGCGCGCGCGGAGGTCCATCACCGCGGACATGTCCACCTCGTTGAAGGTGGTGAGCATCGCGGCCGTCTGCTGGGCCTCGACGAGACGCCTGGCAATCGTCGCGCGGCGCTTCGACATGCGCACGCGCTCCTCGACGCGCCCGTCATCGCTCGGCGCTGGCGTGGAACGCGGCGCCGCCGGACGCGCGGTTGCTGGTGCCGCGTCGACATCTGTCGGAACGGCCGGCGACGCGGCTTTCTCGACGTCGTTGCGCGTGACCCTCGGCCCGTCGGCTTTCACGGCGCCGATCTCGACGTTCTGCTCGCGCGCGAGCTTGCGCGCGGAGGGCGTCGCCGGCGCCGGTTTCGACTGCCCGGCCGGTGCCGCTTTCGGTAGCGGCCTGGGGGCTGGCGCAGGATCCGTCCCTGAGCCCACCCCGGCACTGTCCTTCGCGGCGCCATCTTTGGCGGCGCCTTCCTTGATCGTCCCGATCACCGCGCCGATCTTCACGTCGTCGCCGTCCTTGTGCGCGATGCGCTCGAGCACGCCGGCCTTCGGCGCCGGCACCTCGACGTCAATCTTGTCCGTCTCGAGCTCGACGAGCGGCTCGCCCGCGGCCACCGCGTCGCCTTCCTTTTTCAACCAGCGCGCGACGCGTGCGTCCACGATGGACTCGCCCACTTCGGGGACGACGATGTTAATCGGCATGTGAAGAATCTACTATGAAGTTACAGAGTTCAGCTTCTTCGAGGTCTCAAACGCCTGGTTGATCAGCCGGGCCTGGTTCTGCGCGTGGCGCGCGGCCGAGCCTTCCGCCGGGCTCGAGCTGCGCGGCCGGGCGAGCACCGCCAGCCGCCGCGAGCCCGCAAGCCCTTCGAGCGACGGCCGGACGAACTCCCACGCGCCCATGTTCTCCGGCTCTTCCTGGACCCAGACGACTTCCTCGAGCGACGGATACCCTTCAATCGCCGCGAGGATGTCGCGCACCGGCAGCGGATAGATCTGCTCGACGCGGCAGACAGCCACCGCGGGCGTCGTCGAGCGGGTGGGGCTCGTCAGGAGGTCCACACCCACCTTGCCCGTGCAGAGAATCAGCCGGCGGACGTCTTCCGCTCGCCGCGCGGTGCCGGACCGCTCGCCGGCAGGACGCGTGCCGCTGATCTCCGGATCGTCGATGACCTGGAGCCATCGTCCTTCGGCCAGATCGCGGGGCGGCGACGACACCAGCGGATGGCGCAGCAGGCTTTTCGGCGTCAGGACGACGAGCGGAAGGGGATCGGCGGTGAGGAGCGCCGCCTGCCGCCGCAGCAGATGAAAATACTGCGCCGCGGTGGTGCAGTTCGCGACACGCATGTTGATGTCCGCGGCAAGCTGCAGGAACCGTTCCGGCCTGCCGCTCGCGTGGTCGGGGCCCTGGCCCTCGTAGCCGTGCGGCAGCAGCAGCACGAGCGACGGTTCCTGGCCCCACTTGGCGCGCGCCGACAGCACGAATTCGTCGAGCATCAGCTGCGCGCCGTTGATGAAGTCCCCGTACTGCGCCTCCCAGATGACCAGTCGCTCGGGCGTCTGGACGTTGTAGCCGTATTCGAACCCCACCGTGGCGTTTTCGGTGAGCGGACTGTTGCGGACCTCGAACGCAGCACGGGCCTGCGGCAACTCCTGAAGCGGCGTGAACCGGCGGCCGTTGTTCCAGTCGTAGAGGACGGCGTGACGGTGGCTGAAGGTGCCCCGCTCGACGTCTTCTCCCGTGAGTCGAATCGGCACGCCGTCGGCCAGGATGGACGCGAACGCGAGCTCCTCGGCGGCGGCCCAGTCCACGGTGCGTTCGGCCGGCGAGTCGAAGACGTGCCTCCGGCGCTCGCGCGGGCGTTCGAGCTTGCGATGGATCGTGAACCCCTCGGGCACGGTCAGGAGGTGTTCGTTCAACTCGCGGAGCCGCTCGAGCGGCACGGCAGTCTGCACGCGAGCCGCCGTTCCCGGCGCGGCGACGACCGGCGTGGGCTCCATGTAGTGCTTCTCGGGATCGAGCGTCTCGAGCCGCCGCTGCAGATCGTCCATCCGCGCGGCCAGCATCGCGTCGGCTCGTCCCGATTCGATGACGCCGCGTGATTCGAGCGTGCGCGCCCAACGCTCGCGCACGGTCGGCTGCTCGGCCACCTTCCGATACATCAGCGGCTGGGTGAACGACGGTTCGTCGCCTTCGTTGTGTCCGTAGCGGCGATAGCCGACGAGATCGATCAGCACGTCGCGCTTGAACTTCGCCCGGTACGCGAACGCGATCCGCGCCGCGGCGACCGCGGCTTCGGGATCGTCGGCGTTGACGTGGATGATCGGAATCTTGAAGCCGCGCGCCAGCCCGCTCGCATACAGCGTGCTGCAGGTATCCGAGGGATCAGTCGTGAATCCGATCTGGTTGTTCGCGATGATGTGGATCGTCCCTCCGGTCGTGTAGCCGGCCAGACGATGCATGTTCAGGGTCTCGGCGACGCCCCCCTGTCCCGGAAACGCGGCGTCGCCGTGGATCAGGATGGGCAGGACGGTATCCGGATTGAACGCGGGCGCGCCGCGATGGTGCGCCTCGGTGCCCGCCGCGCGTGCCATGCCCTCGAGCACCGGGTTGATCGCCTCGAGATGGCTTGGGTTCGGCGGCATCGAGACGACGAGAGCGACCGCTTCCCCGCCGCCGATGGCGCGTGACGCGCCAAGATGGTACTTGACGTCGCCGCTCCAATGCACACCTTCGATGTCGAGCGTGCTGCGCGCCGGATCCTTGAACTCAACGAGAATCTGCCCGAATGGTTTGCCGAGCACGTGTGCCATGACGTTCAGGCGCCCGCGATGCGCCATGCCGATGAACGCCTGCCGCAGCCCGGCCTCGGCCGCTTCAGCCACGACCTCGTCGAGAATCGGCACGAGCATGTCGAGGCCTTCGATCGAGAAGCGCGTCTTGCCCGGGAACGACCGGTGCAGGAACTTCTCGAACGCCTCGACCTGGGTCAGCCGATCGAGCAGCGCGACCGGGTCGATCGGATCAAGAGGCGCCCGGAAACGGCCGGTCTCGACGGCGTGCCGGAGCCAGTGGCGCTCTTCCGGCAGGAAAATGTGGGCGAAATCGTACCCGGTGGTCGCACAGTAGAGCTGCCGCAACCGATCGACGACTTCGGCCACCGACGCCGCGCCTTCGGCGACGGGCCCCGTGACGAGCGAGGCCGGCAGCGCCCTCAGATCGTCCTCGGTCACGCCGTGGGTGGCCGGCTCCAGCGCCGGATCACCCAGGGGCCGGCTACCCAGCGGATCGATCTGCGCGGCGAGATGGCCATACCGCCGGATCGACTGTGCGAGATTGAAGGCGCCGACGGCCTTGCACAAAATCTCGTCATCGGGCCTGCGCCCGCGATAACTCCTGGGCGCACGCGCCGCCTCGTCTTCGCTTTCAGGCCTCCAACGGTTAAAGAACTCGCGCGTCGCGGGATCGACCGCATGCGGATCGCGCAGGTAGTGCTCGTACAACTCCAGCACGTACGCCGCGTTGACGCCTTGGAAATCTTCCCGATCGAACATCTAGACGATCATAATCCGTGTGACCCGGATTCCCGATTCCGCAGTGCCCAATTACCCGATTACACAATTACCCAATTACCCAATGCCCTTCTCTCCCCGTGGTCCGAACAGGGACAGCATGTGCCCATCCGGATCATGAAAGGTCGCGGCCCAGTCTGTCGGCGTCACCTGGTGGGGCTCGCGAAGGACGCTCACGCCCTTGCCGACGAGATCGCGCCAGGCGCCGTTGACGTCGGGGACGGCGAAGACAATTTCGACGGCGCCGGCAAGCGGCTGCCGGAACCGGCCGAGCTCGGCGCTCAGCCCGATCGTGACGGCGCCGGCGTCGATGAACGCGATCCCGTCGGTCTTGAAACGAACGGCGCGCCCGAGCGTCTGTTCGTAGAACATAATCGCGCGCGCGACGTCGGCGACGCCGAGCATGATGTGGGACACGCCGGAACCGGTCTGAGTGGCCATAGGAAATCCTCCCGCGTTCGGCTATACTAGTTAGTTAGTACAAACTAATTAAATCCAAGGCCAGCCGGAATGTCAAGAGCCTCGCGTCAGGACACCGCCGAACGCCTCCATTCGGCCGCCATCCACCTGCTCCGATCGGTCCGGAAGGTGGACGCCGCGATGGGCCTGGGGCCTGCGAAGAGCTCGGCCCTGTCCGTCCTCGTGTTCGGCGGCCCGCGATTGCTCGGCGAGCTCGCCTCGGCCGAGGGCGTGAAGCCGCCGAGCATGACCCGCGTCGTGCAGGAGCTCGAGGCGGAGGGACTCGTCCGTCGCAAGGCCGACGAGCGCGACCGGCGTGCCGTACGGCTCGAAGCCACCGCGAAAGCGGCTCGGATCCTGAAGGAAGGGCGCTCGCGGCGGGCGGCTCTGCTCGCCGAGTGGCTCGAGCGGCTCGATGATCAGGAGCTCGCCAGGATCGAGGCGGCGCTCCCGGTGCTGGAAGACCTCGGGTTTCGTTTTACGAAAACCGTAAAACGAGGCCCGAGGTCAATCCGCCCGGAGCGTCCCGGCCGGGTCAACCCGCATGGCGCGCGCGGCAGGCACCCACGCGGCCAGTAGCGTGACGAGCAGGATCACCGACGCGACCCCCAGGAACGTCGCCGGATCGGTCGCCGTGATGCCGAAGAGCAGCGACGCGGACGCCTGCGCGAGCCCAATCGCCAGGAGAAGACCGATCACCATGCCGACGGCCACGATCCTGAGCCCCTCGCCCACGATCATCCGGCCGATCGTCGCCGGCGACGCGCCGAGCGCCAGCCGGATGCCGAGCTCGCGCCGCCGCTGACCCACCGAATAGGAGATCACGCCGAAGAGACCCGCGGCCGCAAGCGCGAGCGCCAGGAGCGCGAACCCCACGAAGAGACCGTTGATAATCCGCGAGCTGGCCAGCTCGTCGTCCACAATCTGGCTCATCGTCTTCAGATCCGAGATTGCGACCGCAGGATCGACCGCGCGCATCAGGGCCTGGACGTCCCGGGCTCGCGCCGGCGGATCGTCGGATCGGACGAAGGCGGTGACCGCCGCCAGCGGCCACTGGTCGAGCGGTACGTAAATCTGTGGACTGGTGCGCAGAACCTGGTTGTCGCGCGTGTTCGTCACGATGCCGACGATCGTGACGGACCGATCGCCCCGCTCGGCATCATGAATCGTCGTCGTCTGGCCGACGGCGTCTTTGACGCCGTCGAAATACCGGTCGGCGGCCATCTGATTGACGATCGCGACCTGCTGCCGATCCGCCGTATCGGCCGCCCCGAACACACGGCCCGCTATCACGCGGATGCCGGCGGCATGGAAGAACCCGGGACTGACGCCGTACCAGTTGGCCCACGGCCGTTCTTCAGTCTTGAGACCGTCGTGGCGCGTGCCGGAAAGCGGCCGCAGCGCATCGGGATCGATCACCGGCGTCGACGAAGTCAATCCGGCGCCGGATACTCCGTGCATGCCCGCCAATCGCACCTCGAGCGTGCGCACGAATGTTGACCGGGCCTCGGACGTCGGGTAACGGCCGGCGGGAAGATCGAACTTGAACGTCAACAGACGCGGTACCTCGAACCCGAGATCGGCGCGTCGCAGGAACATCATCGACTGGACCACGAGGGCCGACACCACCAGCAGCGCGAACGCGAGCGCGACCTGTGAACCGATGAGCACACTGCGCCGGCGCCTGGGGGTGCGGCCTCCGATCGCCCGCGCGCCGTGCAGGGTGTCCGACTGGACGGACCGGCCCGACGACAGCGCCGGCCACAGCGTGAACAGCACAGGCGTCAGCAGCGACAGCACCGCCGTGAAGATCAGCACGTTGCCGTCGATCGTCACCATCGTGCGCACGAAAACATCGGTGGCCGTGGCTTTCAGGATCCGCAGGCCCGCGTGGGCCAGCGCCAGACCGGCGAGCCCGCCGGCGATGCTGAGCAGGAAGCTTTCGAGACAGACCGGCCGGATCACCTGCCAGCGCGATGCGCCAAGCGCCATCCGAACGGCCTGTTCCTGCCGGCGTGCGATCAACCGCGCGAGCACCAGGTTCGCCAGGTTTGCGCAGGCGATCAGGAGGACGAACACGACGATCACGCCGAGCAGGCCGAGAATCACCCATGTGTCGCCGGAGGCGAGCACGGACGTGGTCGATCGAACATGCGCCTGCCAGCCCAGGTTCGTCTGCGCGTGTTCCCGTGTTTGCGCCGCAAAGATGGGCTGGAGCTCGGCGTCCGCCGACTCCAGCGTGGCGCCAGGGATCAGGCGGCCGATGACGCGGACACTCCGCCGGTCGCGCGGCGCGCTGGCGTCGAGCGACAGCGGCGTCCAGATGTCGATCGCGGAGAGATTTCCGATTTCGATGGCCGGCGTGAGCACGCCGACAATCGTGAGCGGCTTGCCGTCGAAGAGGTACACCCGTCCGACCACGCCGGGATCGCCCTGGAATTCCTGCTGCCAAAACCGGTAGCTGAGGACGCCGGACGGCGCTCGCCCGGCCGCGTCTTCGTCCGGCAGGAACAACCGGCCGCGCTCGGGCTGCAAGCCCCACACGTCGAGCAGGTTTGCCGTCGCATGCGCCGCCAGCAGACGTTTGGCGTCTCCGTGCCCCGTCAGGGTCCCGGACCGCAGGTCGTAGCCGGCGAGCGACGAGAAGCTCTTCATGCGCCGCCACTCGAGAAGCTCGGGGAGCGAAGCGGGCGATCGCTCGACGCCGCGCTCCGGATTCGTCATCACGATCCATCCAAGCCTGTCTGGATCGGCAATCGGCAGCGGCCGCAGAATGAGCGGATTCGCGATGCTGAAGAGCAGCGTGTTGGCGCCGACCGCCAGCGCGAGCGTGAGCATCGTGATCGCGCTGTATCCGGGCGAACGGAGGATCGTCCGAAGGCCGACGGTGAAGTCCTTCCAGATGCGCGACATGTCGACCCTCCTGCCAGGCCGGTCTGCACGGGACGCACGCCGGATCGCGCGGGCCGCCGCGATGCTCCTCACCGACTGGCTCCAGTACCAACGGCGAGCGCGGCGGGCGCCGACGTCGTCCACCTGGGTGGCGAACTGCTCGTCGAGATCACCGAGCAGGAACTCGCGCAGCGGCTCACGCACGAATGCCGCGACCATCCAGCGCGCGAGCCTGGGTGGGCTCGTCACAGCTTCAGCTCCGGCTCGAGGCCGTCGGTCATCCTGCGAAGCGCGGCGAGCGACTGACCCAGGGCGCGGTGCCCCGCGGCCATCAGCCGGTAATGTTTCTTTCGCCGGCCGCCCCGTTCCGGAGTGGGCACGCCCTCACGGCTCCCGACCAGCCCTTTGTCTTCGAGCCGCTCGAGCGTCTTGTAGACCGCTCCCAGGGACACATCCCGCCCCGTTCGATCGGCGATTTCACGCCAGATCGATACGCCGTAGGCGTCTTTCCCCACCCTGAACAAGGCCAGGAGGACGAGCTGCTCGAACTCTCCAATCGCCATCAAGGATTTGTTAGACGTTGTCGGACTAATAAGAGTTCTGGCGCGCCGAATTTCTGCGTCAGTTCCCATACTTGGGCAGGTCTTGTACTCGGTCGATAGCTGCCGTACTTCTGCGTCAGTTCCCGTACTTGAGCGCCAGCTCCGTACCTCCAGCGTCAGCTCCGTACTTCAGATCCCTACTCCCCCGGCTTTGTCATTTTTTCCGGGTCGACCCAGCGATCGAAGTCTTCCGCGGAGACCAGGCCGAGGCTCTTTGCCGCCTCGCGTAAGGTCGTTCCGTCTTTGTGTGCTTTCTTGGCGATCTTGGCGGCGTTGTCGTAGCCGATGTGCGGGTTGAGAGCGGTGACGAGCATCAGGCTGCTGTCGAGGTTCTGCGAGATGCGGGCGCGGTTGGGTTCGATGCCGGCGGCGCAGAATTGCTCGAAGCTGCGGGACGCGTCGGCCAGGAGGCGGATGCTCTGGAGCACGTTGTGGATGATGACCGGCTTGAAGACGTTCAGCTCGAAGTTCCCGGACGCGGCGCCGATGCTGACCGTGACGTCGTTGCCCATCACCTGCGCGCACGTCATCGTGAGCGCCTCGGACTGCGTCGGGTTCACCTTGCCCGGCATGATCGAGCTGCCGGGCTCGTTTTCCGGAATCACGATCTCGCCGAGTCCCGAGCGAGGGCCCGACGCGAGCCACCGCACGTCGTTGGCGATCTTCATCAGGGCCACCGCGAGCGTCTTGATCGCGCCATGAAGCGCGACCAGCGCCTCGTGACCCGCCAGCGCCGCGAACTTGTTCGGCGCGCTGGTAAACGGAAGCGCGGTAAGCCTGGCGATCTGCCGCGCCATCCGTTCGCCGAATTCCTCCGGCGCGTTCAGGCCGGTCCCGACCGCGGTGCCGCCGATGGCGAGTTGGTAGACCGCCGGCATCGCGGCATCGATCGCGGCCTTCGCGAGATCGAGCTGCGCCACCCATCCCGAGATCTCCTGACCCAGCGTGAGCGGCGTCGCGTCCTGCAGATGCGTCCGGCCGATCTTGACGACGTCGGCGAACTTCCGCGCCTTGTGATCCAGCGTCGATCGCAGCTGATCGACCGCCGGAAGAAGCCGGCGCACGACCTCCTCGGCCGCGGCGATGTGCATCGCCGTCGGAAACGTGTCGTTCGACGACTGGCTGCGGTTGACGTGGTCGTTGGGATGGATCGGCGACTTGCTCCCCATCGTGCCGCCGGCCAGCTCGATGGCACGGTTCGAGATGACCTCGTTCGCGTTCATGTTCGTCTGCGTGCCGCTCCCCGTCTGCCAGACGAACAGCGGAAAGTGGTCGTCGAGCTTCCCGCTCGTCACTTCCTCGGCCGCGCGCGCGATGAGGTTCTGTTCGTCCGGCGACAGCTTGCCGAGCTCCCCATTCACGATGGCGGCGGCGTGCTTCAGCAGCCCGAGCGCGCGGATCATCGGCCGGGTGAAGTGCTCCTCGCCGATATGGAAGTGGTGGAGCGACCGCTCGGTCTGCGCACCCCAGTACCGGTCCGCCGCGACCTCGATTTCGCCCATGCTGTCGGTTTCTTTGCGTCTGTTCGCCATAGGACATTTCTTGATGCTCGCGGGGCCCCACCCCCGCTCGCTATCCTCGCGCGGGCCGCAGGCGCTTAGCGTATAGCGTCTCCCCTTACACTTGAAGGAGACCGTGTCGGAAACCCTCCGCTCCTTTCGCCGGAACGCGGTCCACGTCCGCCAGGCGCTCGACGTGTTGACGCAGGCCGAGCATCAGCTCCAGGTGAACGGCGGGTATCTTCAGGAAGAAGGCCTGATCGAGCGATACAAGCGGTTGTCGATTCCCGTGCGGCGCGCGCTCAACGTGACCGATCGCGCCTCGTTCGCGCAGGCGCTCGCGGCGCTCGAGACAGCGGGTGATGGAGGACGGCCCCTGGCGACCGCGCGCGACGCGTGGCAGAAGCTTCAGCAGGAGCTCGAAAGCACCGTCGGCCTCGGTGGCGCCAAGGTGCCGCGCCGGCAGATTCTCGGCGGCTGGCTCGATGCCGCCGCGTTCTACGACAAGCTCGATCGCGATCGCGCCTACGACCACCTCATCGATCAATGGGGACGAGCCGCCGAGGGCATCGGGTCGCAGCTCATGGAGGACGCGGCGCGTGCGGTGATCCTGCTCGATGAGGCGGCCGCGCACGTGCTCGGCGAGCCTGTGATCCTTCCGCCTCCGGTGAAAACACCGCCGCCGCCACCGGATCCCAAAGAGCCGTGGTGGAAACGGCTGTTCGGCCGGTCGTGATCGGTTCGCCACATCTTCGCTCCGGTACAGACCAACCCGCCGCGCCTGCCGTCAGTACCTGAAGGGCTTCCACCAACAACGGTTGAAAGAACGAGAGGGATTGGTGTGCCCGGCTGGGTTGGAGAGCTGGGTACCGGTGACCGGCAATGGAGGTGGAGATGGGTCTCTGGACGAAAGTCACGCTCGCAACGGCCGTCGTTGGAGCGGCGGCCATCACGATCTGGATCGCGTCATCAGCGCCTGAACCAGTCGCGACGACGGCGGATCGCGCGACACAGTCGTCGCCGGCGAAAAAGAACGCCGTTCGGACAACTCGAACGGCATCGCCAGTCACGCGCGACACGGCAAGGACGGAAGACGCCGCGCCCGCGTGGCCGAATGCCTCGACGGTAATCGTGCCTTCGTATCTCGTGACGCAGCCGAAGCTCGCCGATCGGGTCCAGCCACTCCTGCAGAGGGGCGCCGACGTTCAGCTCGCGGCCGAGGGCTTCCGCACGCCGGAGCTTTTCGCAGCCGTCGCGCACGCGGCGCACAACCTCGAAGTGCCGTTCGTCGTGCTGAAGCATCGAGTCCTGAAGGAGGGCATGACGCTGAGTAAGGCGATCGCGGTCACACGGCCCGACGTCAATGCGAAGGAGGAAGCGAGTCAGGCAATGGAAAAGGCTCGCGCGGACGTCTTCGAAGCGGGGCGGATTGGATCCTGAAAAGCGTTCCGCTGTGGTTCCGAGGTTCCGGTTCGGGGTTCCGAGGAACCCCGCACCGGAAACCCGGAACCAACCCCTCAACCCCGGAACCGACAGCGTCCTTACCTGAACATGTTCTTCATGACGAACGAGAGGTTGGCGGGACGTTCGGCGAGCCTTCTCATGTACCAGGGGAACCAATATTCCCCATAGCTGATGAGACATCTCGTACGGAGGCCAAGCCTCGCGAAGTGCTGCTGCCTCGCGCTCTGGATCCCGTACAGCATCGCGAATTCATAACGGCTGGGCTCGACGCTATTTCGCTTGATCACTTCGAGCAGCCGATCCTGAAGTCTGACGTCGTGCGTGGCGATGTGAAGGAGCGCGCCCGGCTTGGTGTTGTCGGGCTGCAGGAGCCGTGAGGCGAGCTTGAAATAGTTGGCGTCCACGTCGGACTTCTTCGGAAACGCGACTTCCGCTGATTCGAGATAGGCACCCTTGACCAGCCGAATCGCGGCGCCCATGTCGACCAGCTGTTCGATGTCCGCGTCCGTGCGATAGAGATACGCCTGCACGGCGACGCCGACTCTTTCGGATCGCTCTCGCAAATGACGGTACAGCTCCAGCGTCCCGTCGACGTATTGCGAGCTCTCCATGTCGAGCCACAGATAGGTGTCCATGGCCCGGCAGCACTCGAGCAGCGCCGCGCAGTACTTGAGACACGTCCCGGGGTTCTGGTCGTAGCCGAGCTGCGTCGGCTTCACCGACACGTGCGCGTCGAGCCCGGCCGCCTGCACGAGATCGAGCACTTTGACGTAGTGATCGGCCACCTCGGCGGCCTCCGAGATTTGGGTCAGGTTCTCGCCGAGCCTCGTGAGAATCGTCGTGAGCCCGGCCGGCTGCAGTTCCTTCGCGGCCTGGATCGCGTCTTCGATCCGCTCGCCGGGCATGAACTTCACGACCGATCGGCGCACGAACTTCGTGCGCATGGCGCGCTCCCGCAGCCACACGTTCGTCGAGGCCCACAGGAGGGTCTTGCGCATTACCGACATGAGGCGCTCTCGGTCGCGGTCAATTGCCGCCGCCGGCGGCGGGCGCCGTGGCGGGCATCAGCGCGCCGCGGTGGCACGTGAAGCACGTCACCTTCTCCGGCAGCGTACCGAGCGGCGGTGGCGCGCCGGCCGCGCGAGGTTCCGCGGGCGTTGCGCTGCCAATGCCCTTCAGGTGCTCGTCGTTGATGTGCATCACCATGTGGATCATCTTGCGCGCGACGTCCTTGGTTGGCTTCTCGTCGCTCGGGTAGTTGAGCTGCGGCGGCGTGCCGGCGTGACAGTGCGTGCACTGCACGCCCAGCGCCACGGTGAACGTGCGCATGAACGACATCACCTGCTGGCGCGTCCACGTCTTCGGCAGCACCTTCACGTTTTGCGGCATGGCGCCACCACGGCCCTGCTGCTGCCCCTGAGCCTGCCCTTGCGCTTGCCCGGCCTGCTGACCCTGCTGACCTTGACGTGCGAGCCCGACGACGCCCGTGAGAACGACAAGAATGACGCTGCTGGCAAGAAAACTTCGTGCGACCACATCCCGCATCCGAACCCTCCAGACAGCGCAATCTTAATCCCGGAAATCACTTGACTTGACGTGGTAGGCTGCGCGCCTCTCAACGTTTCCAACGGCGCGCGCCGACGATACCACGTCAAGTCAAGTGACTTTCCGTGTATCGGAGATGCCTTTATTGCCCCATTCGTCAATGCTCGCGAGCCTGGCCTCCGCCAAGGCCAAGCCCGCCGAAGCGCCTTCGGCGCGAAGGCGGCGCACCCCCGCTCGCGCGCGCTGCCCATTGCCTCATTGCCTCATTGCCTCATTTCTTCATTGCTCTCCCGCCTCGGGCAGCTCGGGCGCGCGAGGGACGACGCGGGTGAATTCGCCCCGCTGCAGCAGCTCGCGTCCCTTGCCGCCCCGGCTGGTCACGCCGTATTTCGCGGTACTGATGGTCTGCTCGGCGCCGCGCGTGGTTTCCACCGTGAGCAGATCGCGGTCGCCCGTGGACGCGATGAAGCCGAGGAGCCGATCGTCCTGTTTCTGAAGCTTGATCAGGATGACGCCGCGACCCGGGCCGCCCAGGAAGTTCACCTCGTCGGCCTTGCAGAGCATCGCGCGCGCCTGACGCGTGGCAGCAATCACGATCTCTTCACCGGTCACCTTCGCCACGCCGACGACCTCCGCCCCTTCGGCGACGCGCGCGAACCTGCGGCCGGCCCGCGTGCTCGGCTCGACGAAAAACTCGAACGAGAACCGCAGGCTGTAGCCGTCGCTCGTCACGGCCAGTCCGTGCACGGGCGGCGGCGCCGGCTCGGCATCGTCTTTGGCCTTGGCGGGCTTGGCGCCGCGGGAGACGAGCCCCGGCGTCTTGGTCAGGTCGAGGCTTTGTGCCGCCACGACCTTCTCGCCGTCCTTGAACTTGAAGAGGCTCTGGATCGGCTCGCCGTAGCCGGTCGACGCCGGGACGTCCACGATTCGCGCGGTGTAGGCGACGCCGAAGTTCGTCAGGAACACGACGGTCGCCCGGGTGCTGCCGGGCAGAACCGCGAGCACCACATCACCCTCCCGGACGCGGGTCGAGGCGATGTCCTTCACTTCCTTCTGCCGCTTCACCCAGCCGTCCCGGGTGACGATCACGACGTTGTCTTCCTCGACGATGAAATCGTCCGCGGTGTACTCCTCTTCCTCGACTTCGCCGGTGATTTCAGATCGCCGGGCGTCGCCGTACGTCTTCTGCACGAGCTCGATCTCGCCGCGGACGATCTTCCAGAGATCGGCGTCGCGGCGAAGCAGACCGGTGATCTCCTTCGCGCGCTTCCGCTTCTCGGCCAGCTCGTTCTGGATGACGAGGATCTCGAGCCGCGCCAGGCGGTAAATCTTGAGCTCGAGGATGGCGTCCGTCTGCCCGGCGTCGAGCCCGAACCGCTTCATGATCTTTTCGGCGGCGTCCGACTTGCCTTCGGACTTCCGGACGATCTTCAGGATCTCGTCCAGCGCATCGAAAACGGTCGCGAACCCTTCGAGGATGTGGATGCGGGCTTTCAGCGCCTCCAGCTCGTGCTTCAGGCGGGATCGCACGACCTCGAGCCGGAAGTGCAGGAACTGCCAGAGGATCTCGTGGAGCTCCAGCCGTTCCGGCTTGCCGATCGCCGGATTTTCGGTCGGCACCAGGCACGTGAGATTGACCGGGAACGTCGACTGGAGCGGCGTGTGCTTGTAGAGATACGCCATCACCATGCGCTTGTTCGCGTCGCTCTTGAGCTCGATCGCAATGCGCACGTCGTCGGTCGACAGGTCCTTGACGTCCACGAGGTGCGGCAGCTTGCGCGAGAGCGCGATGTCCGCGATGCGCTCGACCAGCGTCGCCTTGTTCACGGTGTACGGCACGCTCGTGATGTAGATCGTCTTGCCGCCGCGCGTGACCGGGCCTTCCTGCCAGGTGGCGCGGATGCGGATGGTCCCGGAGCCGGTCTTGTAGATGTCGCGGATCTCCTGCGCGGTGTTCACGATCTGGCCGCCGGTCGGGAAATCGGGACCTTTCACGAACTTGCAGAGCTGCGCGCTGGTCAGCTCCATGTCGGCGTCGATCATCTTCACGAGCGCCGTGCAGACTTCGCCCAGGTTGTGCGGCGGGATGTTGGTGGCCATGCCCACCGCGATGCCCGTCGCGCCGTTCACGAGCAGGTTCGGAATTCGCGCGGGCAGGACGACCGGCTCTTCGCGAGTGCCATCGTAGTTGGGCCGGAACGCGACCGTGTCCTGATCGATCTCCGACAGCATCTCGTCGCTGATGCGCGCGAGCCGGCACTCGGTGTAGCGCATGGCCGCGGCGCTGTCGCCGTCGAGCGAGCCGAAGTTGCCCGAGCCATCGACGAGCGGATACCGCAGCGAAAACGGCTGCGCCATGCGCACGAGCGTCTCGTAGAGCGCCGCGTCGCCGTGCGGGTGGTAGTTGCCCATCACGTCGCCCACGACCTTGGCGCATTTCCGGTGCCTGGCATCGGCCGTGAGGTTCTGCTGCCACATCGTGTACAGGATGCGGCGCTGAACCGGTTTCAGCCCGTCCCGCACGTCGGGCAGCGCGCGGGACGTGATGACCGAGAGCGCGTAGTTCAGGTACCGCGTCTGCGCCGCCTCGTGCAGCGACACCCGCTCCTCGCCCCCATCGGACGGCGGCCGGGTCAGGACGTTGGCATCGGAATCGAGACGATCGAACAGGGAAGGAGATTTGGACTTTCGTTTGGCCACGAGGGGAATTCTAGTACTTCAGGATCCAAACGCGTACAGTGCGTCCGTCGTCCTGACGTAGACCCGTCCGTCGGCGAATGCCGGCGTCGCATAGCAGTATTCCGGAAGGACGTTCACGACGACCGGCGTGAGATCGCCGCTGGGCGGCAGCACCGCGACCTTGCCCTCTTCGCTGACAAAGAACACGTGGCCGTCGGCGGCGACGGGCGACGCGTAATAATGCTCGGCCGGACCCAGGCGGCCCTGTTTGATGACCTCGCCCGTCTTCGGGTTGATCGACGTCACGATCCCGCCGTCGTTCACCATGTAGAGGACATTTCGGTACAGGAGCGGCGACGGCAGTTGCGGGACAGCGCGCTGGTACTTCCATATGACCGCCTTGTCGGTCATGTCGCCCTTGCCGCCGAGGCGAATAGCCAGCAGGCCGTTTTCGGAATCGAGGGCCGCACGGTAGTACTCCCACTCCTCGGTCGAGAGCGTGCCGTTCGTATCGAGGTCCGCGATGCCGAACCAGCCTCCGCCGGTGAACTTGGGGAATTCGGCCTTCTGCAGCACGCCATCCTTGTTTACATCGGCCGTTTTCCAGACCTCCGCGGCGGGCGGCACGACGACCTTGCGGCCCAGTTCGTTCTGGTCCGAGCCGAACCCGTTGATGAAGAGCACGCCGTCGCCGATCACCGGCGTCGACTTCATCTCGAATGACAGCCCGCGCACCCACCAGCGCTTCGCACCCGTCTGCGCGTCGTACGCAATCATCAGGAACGACCCTGGCAGGAGGATCTCGTCGCGGCCGTCCGGCGCCCGCCAGAGAATCGGCGTCGAGTGCCCGCTCTTCGCCTCCGGGCGCATCGTCTTCCACTTCTGCTGCCCGGTCCGCTTGTCGACCGCAAGGAGGAACGACTCCGTGCTCTGATCGCAAGCCAGCACGACGAGATCGCCGACGATGACCGGCGAGGCGCCCATGCCGTAGATGTTGTTGAACGGCCCGAGCGGCATCTTCCATCGCTCTTTGCCGCTCGCGTCGTACGCCACCATGCCGTAATCCGGAAAGAAGACGTAGATGCCGTTGGCCTCGACGGCTGGGCTGGGCGACGCCGGGTTGTTGCGCTTGTCGATGATCTTCGTCTTCACGCCCGGCGCCTCGCGCTCCCAGAGGATCTTGCCCGCGCGTCGGTCGATCGCCATCGTGAGCAGCGTGTCGCCGCGGAACCCGGTGAGATAGATCCGGTCGCCGAGCAGGATCGGCGACGAGTGACCCGCCGGCAGCGGCAGCCGCCATTGAAGGTTCTTGCTCGGGCCGAACTCGACGGGCACATTCGAGGCGGTCGACACGCCGGAGCCGTTGGGGCCGCGGAACCGCGCCCACTCACCCGTCCGCGCGGACTGGTCCGCGCCGCCGGAAATCGAAAGACAGGCCACGAGAGCGGTGACGCCGATGACGGTGCGCATGTGCGGGAGTATAGGATACCGGCCAATGTGCTTTTTATGATTACAATCAGAACAACCTGATCCCGTCACGCCCCGTCTAACCGGGAGAGCCGAACCGGATGGCCAGAAAATCCGCCGACGACCACCTGCCGCTGAAGCCGGTCGAGTTCCAGGTTCTTCTGTCCCTGGCCGATTCCGAACGCCATGGATACGGGATCACTCGTGACATCGCCGGACGAACCTCGGCGCGGATGCGCATCGAGCCCGGCAACCTCTACCGGTCTCTGAAATCCATGCTGGATAGCGGGCTGATCGAAGAGTCCGAGCGGCGGCCCGCGCCGGATTTGGACGACGAACGGCGGCGGTATTACCGGATTACGGGGCTGGGGCGTCGAGTGGCCGCCGCCGAGACGGCGAGGCTCGAGTCGCTCGTCGCCGAAGCCAGGGCGAAACGCTGGTTGAAAACGCGAGCGTGACGGACAGCCGATCGATGAGCCCGTACCGCCTCTTCCTTCGGATGTTTCCGCCGGCGTTCCGGGCGCGATTCGAGAACGACCTGATCGAGGTCTTCGCCGATCGGCTGGCTGCGGCTCGCAGGCACGGCCGCGTCTCGGTCGCCGTTTGCTGGATCCGCACCGTGGCTGATCTGACGCGCCACGGCGTGGCTGAACGGCTCGCCGCATGGCGTACGAACAGCGCCGACGTTCACCTGGAAAGGACTTCGCCGATGGACTCACTCCGACAGGACGTTCGCTACGCTCTCCGCACGCTGAAGCGCCGGCCTGGTTTCACCGCCATCGCGGTGACGACGCTGGCGCTCGGGATCGGCGCCACGACGGCGGTCTTCAGCGTCGCCGATGCACTGCTCTTTCAATCGCTGCCCTACCCCGCCGGCGGCCGGCTCGTCACCGCTGAGGAAGCGAACGCGCGGCTCGGCTTCAGCGGCAACGTCGCCATGCCGAACTTCGACGACTGGAGCTCGTCCACGCCGTCGATCGAGCTCGCGGCGGCATGGACGTCGGCGGACGTCAACCTCGCAACGGCAGGTGAAGCGGAGCGCGTGCGGGGCTCGATCGTCACTCCGGCCTTCTTCACGCTCGTCGGGTCGCGGCCACTCCTCGGCCGCACGTTCCGCGAAGATGAGCGCGAACCGGGGCGCGAGCGCGTCGCGGTCCTGAGCGAACGTGCATGGCGGCGCCTCTTCGGGCAGGCGCCGGAGGTGCTCGGCAGGACGGCGACGCTCGACGGGGTCGCCCACGAGATTGTCGGCGTCGTGACTTCCGCGCCGGCCTTCGAGAACACCGACGTCTACCGGCCGCTCGCGAAAGCCGGCCCGGCCACCTCGCGAAGGAATCACGCGTACCAGAGCGTGGCGAGGCTGGCGCCGTCAGCGTCCATCGAATCGGCGACCCGCGAGCTCGACACGATCTTCGGCCGGCTCGAAGCGGCGTATCCGGACACGAACCGCGGCTGGCGCCTGCGCCTGACGCCGCTGCGATCGACGCTGACCGAAGATCTCAACGCAACCGTCGGGCTCCTCGGCGCCGTCGTCGCGACCCTCCTCCTGATTGGCTGCGCGAATATCGCCAGCCTGCTCGTCTCTCGCGCCCGTGATCGCCGGCGGGAATTCGGCGTGCGCACGGCCCTGGGGGCGTCGCGGCGGCGCCTCGTCCGGCAGGTCGTGACCGAGTGCGTCGTGCTGTGCCTCTGCGGAGCGCTGGCCGGGATCACGCTCGCCTGGTGGGGCGCCAGGGCGATCGTCGGACTGATGTCCGACGAGATCTCGCTCTGGAATACGCCGTCCGTCGACTGGCGCGTGATCGGTTTCGCGATCGGGTTGTCGGTGACGACGGGAGTGCTGTTCGGCTGGCTTCCGGCGATGACCTCGAGCCGATGGCGCCCCCAGGACGCGATGCGCGGCGATTCGGGATCGGTGACCCGGAGCGGGCGCCGCACGCGCGCCGCGCTCACGTTCGTGCAGATCGCGCTGGCGCTGGTGCTCCTGGTCTGCGCGTCACTCCTCATCAGCAGCCTGACGCGGGTGCTGCACGTCGATCCCGGTTTCCGCGCGCAGGACGTCATCACGTTCCGCGTCACGCCATCACGCGCGACCTATGCGGATCCGCCGGCGATCGTCGCCTACTACGAGTCGCTGCTCGAACGGCTCCGGACGCTGCCGGGGCTCGCCGGCATCGGCGCCGTTTCCGGCCTGCCGCTGGCGGGCAACTCGACCGTCCGCGGCGTCATCCGGCCCGGCGATCCCGTTCCCGAGCCCGACAAACTCAGACTGGCGCTCTACCAGGTGGCGACGCCAGGCTATGTCAGCGCGATCGGCATGACTCTTCTCCGGGGACGGGACTTCACCGACGCGGACTCGTCGACGTCACCGCCGGTCGCCATCATCAACGAGTCGATGGCGCAAACGCTCTGGGGAACGACGGAGGTCGTCGGCCGGGACATCCTGATTCATACGGACGAAAAACTTCCACGCACGGTGGTAGGCGTCTTCGCCGACGTACACCACTACGGTCTGGACGCGCGCGTCGATCCGCATTACTTCGTGCCGCTGCGGCAGGCGCCGGTCCGCACGATGAGCCTCGCGCTGCGTCTGTCGAAGCCGATTGCGCCGGCCGACTTGCGGCGCGCGACGGCATCGGTCGATCCGGCGCTCCCCATCTACGAGGTCCGGACGGTCGACGAGATCCTCCAGCGGTCGCTATCCAGCCGCAAGGCGCTCGCCGTGACGCTCCTCCTTTTCGGCGCCCTCGCGCTCACGCTCGCGGCGGTTGGTCTCTACGGCACGGTCGCCGCGGGCGTCTCCGAACGACGCCGGGAGATCGGCATCCGACTGTCGCTTGGCGCAACCCAGCCGCGGGTGCTGCGACTCTTCGTGCGCCAGGGCATGCTCGTCGCGGTCGCAGCTACGGTCGCCGGGCTGATCCTCACGAACTGGATCACGCCGCTCGTTCGGGGGTTCCTGTTCGAGGTGACGCCACTCGACTGGCCGAGTCTCGCCGCCGCGGCCGGGGCCGTGCTCGCCGTGGCGTTCGTCGCGACCTGGATCCCGGCGCGTCAGGCGGTGGCGATCGATCCGGTGGAGACGCTGCGCGCTGAGTAGAGAAGAGCACGAAGGGACAGGTTTCGACATTTGGGGGACGGGTCTCGCTTGCGCGAGCAAGACCCGTCCCCCAACACCGAAACCTCGTGGCCTTCGTGAGCTCTTGTCAGATGCGCGACGGGACCGTCGGCGGCGGAGCGATGGGCTCGACGCCGACGACGGGATAGCGGTAGTAGAGGCCGTCGTTGGCTTTGATGGCGCCGACGATCGGCAGCACGAGCGCGACCAGGAACAGCGCGATCCAGCCGACGACGACGGCGGGGATCAGGATGATCGTCAGGAACAGCACCCAGCCGATGCAGAAGAACAGGAACACGATCAGGTTCAGCAGAATGGCCTGCTTCGCGATGCTCGAGATCACGCGCGACTCGCTCTTCACGATCCAGATGATGATCGGCACCACGATCCCGCCGAACGGGATGATGTAGCCGGCGAGGCCCGACAGATGCGTAAGGGCCGCGAGCGTTCGGTCCTCAGGGGAAATCGTGACAGTCGTCATATGGTCACCACACCCAATCGGCGATGAAGAGGTTCGTGTCGGTCTCTTTGGTACTGTTACGGTTGGACGCGAAAACAAGTTTCGTGCCGTCCGGTGAGAACATCGGGAACCCGTCGAAGGCCTCGCTGAACGTCACCTGCTCGAGGCCCGTGCCGTCCACATTGATCACATACAGGTCGAAATTCGGGCCGCGCGGGCTCTTGTAGTTCGACGCGAAGATGACCTTCGTTCCGTCCGGCGCGAAGAAGGGCGCCCAGTTCGCGCCGCCCATGTCGCGCGTGACCTGCGTCAGGCCGCTGCCGTCGCGATTCATCAGGAACACGTCGAGCGACGTCGGGCGCCAGAGGTTCTTCTTCAGGAGCGCCATGTAATCGTCGAGCTCTTTCCCCGGCGGCGTGTGGCGGCCGCGGAAGACGATCTTCGATCCGTCGGCCGAGAAGAACGCTCCGCCGTCGGGGCCGGGGAGGTTGGTCAGCCGCCGGACGTCGGACCCGTCGCCGTTCATCGAGTAGATATCCATGTCGCCGTCGCGCGTGCTCGTGAAGACGATCCGGCCGTCTTTGGCGACGGTCGCCTCGGCGTCGTAGCCGATCGTCGAGGTCAGCCGGCGAAGTCCGCTGCCGTCGATGTTGATGCGGAAGATGTCGTACGTGTCGTAGATCGGCCAGACGTACCCCATCTCGCGACCCGGCACCGGCGGGCACGCGTCACCGCCGAGGTGCGTCGAGGCGTAGACGATCGACGTGTTGTCCGGCATGAAATGGCTGCAGGTCGTCCGGCCTTTCCCCGAGCTCAGCAGCTTCACGTCCTTCCCGTCCACGTTCATCGTGAAAATCTGATCGCAGGCGTACTTACCGGTGCTCTGGAACGTGAGCTTCTTGCCGTCGAACGAAAAATACGCTTCAGCGTTTTCGCCGCCAAACGTCAGCTGTTTGATATTGCGGAGATGGCGCTCCACAGGCTGGGCCGGCTGAGGGGTCTGAGCCCACATCGCCATCGACGCCAGTACGAGCACGGACACGGCCGATACCGTCCTGAGCATGGTCTGATCTTAGTCGGCCGGGCCCCGATCGCAAGCCGCCGAGCCCTGGGCCTTTGAGCCTTGCCCGTCTTTTTGACACGATCCCGCCGTGCCCCCGCGCCGGATCATCCACGTGGACATGGACGCGTTCTATGCGTCGGTCGAGCAGCGCGATCGGCCGGAACTTCGGGGAAAGCCGGTGGCCGTCGGCGGATCGCCGGAATCGCGCGGCGTCGTCGCGGCGGCCAGTTACGAGGCGCGCGAGTTCGGCGTCCGGTCCGCGATGCCGATGTCGCGCGCGGTTCGGCGGTGCCCGGACCTCGTGATCGTCGCGCCGAACTTCACCAAGTACCGGACGGTGTCGCAACAGGTGTTCGGTCTGTTTCGATCGGTCACGCCGCTCGTCGAGCCGCTGTCTCTCGACGAGGCGTACCTCGACGTGACCGAAAACGCCTGGGGCGAGACGCTCGGCATGAACGTCGCGCGGCGGCTGAAGCAGCTGATTCGGGAGTCAACCGGGCTCACGGCATCGGCCGGCGTGGCGCCGAACAAGTTCCTGGCGAAGATCGCATCCGCCTGGCGGAAGCCGGATGGTCTGACGGTGATCGCGCCCGAGCGGGTCGAATCGTTCCTGCAGCAACTGCCGGTCGATGCGCTGTGGGGCGTCGGACCGGTCACTGCGCAGCGGCTGCGCGAGCGCGGGATTTCCCGGCTGGTGGACGTCCGCACCGCCGACAGCGCGCTGCTCCGCGACGCTGTCGGCAGCCTCTCGGACTGGCTCGTGAAGCTGGCGGCGGGCGAAGACGACCGGCCGGTCGAACCGAACCGGCCCTCGAAGTCTTCATCGAGCGAATGCACCTACGCACGCGACCTCGACGACCTCGAGCGCATTCGCGACGAGATCGCGTCGATGGCGCGCGACAACGCGGGCTGGCTGCAACGCCGCAACATCTTCGCGCGCACCGTCACCATCAAGGTCCGCTACGACGACTTCACGACGATCACCCGCAGCGACACGAAAGCGCCGACGAACGACCCCGACGAGATCGCACGGCGAGCTGTTGACCTCCTCACCAAGACCGATGCCGGCAAACGTCCGGTCCGCCTGCTCGGCGCGGGTGTGCATAACCTTTCGAGCACCGAAGAACAACCCGCAGAGGACGAAAGGAAACTGCCGTTCGAGAGATCAAACTAGGTGCTCGCGATGCTGCGTAGACCCAGGCCCAATGTCGCTGAGCTTCAATGTCTCCGCCGGCCCGACACGTCCGTGAAGCCGGCGAGTGGGTTACGGATCGGGCCTCCGGGGGCGTGACGCTCGAAACCTCGCCTCCATACGCTCGGATTGCGACCTGACGCCCCCGGGCCACTCCGCAAAGCTGCGGAGAATGGCCCGGGCAATCCTCGCTCCTTCCGGCTCGGTTTCGTACTAACGCTCATCGCGTCAGCCCTAGTCGGGCCGCGATCCGTCAACCCACCCGCCGGCGGGACGTGTCGCTGAGCTTCGATCTCTGCGCAGGTCTCGTAACACTGAGCTTGGAGACCCGCCCATGGACGGTGTTACGTAAGATGGGCCGATGCCCCTTCCCCTGCCAGAGCCGATCGAGATCCACTGCCCGGCCTGCAGGAAGCCAGTAACGCTCTGGACACCCGACCCGGCACTTGAACTCGCATTCCAAACACCATTTGCCGGAGACCTGGATGGCTGGAAATGCCCATGGTGTAAGGCAACACACCCAGAAGACTCTCTGGACGTCCTGTACTTCGCCATGAGCGGACACCAAGCGGCAGAGATCCGAGAGCTTCTACGGATTGCTGAGGCAGATTCAGGCACGTTCCCGGATGAATGCCGCGCACTGTCACGGAGCGGTGATGGTGCGCATGACGGAGATGAAGCAGCACGCCGTTGCTGCTACCCGGATCTTTTTCTTGCCCGTACTGTCAAAGGCTGAATGAGGGCGAGTTCGCCGGACGAATCGAATGGGTCCGAAAAGGGAACGAAGAACCGAGCTTCGGATAGCCGCCCTTCGTCACGCCCCTCAGCCTCCGCGCCCTGAGCCTCGCTCTTCTCAGGCTTTCCGCATCCTGGCCTTTTCGCCTCTTAGCCTGCTCTTCGTCCACGCCTTGAGCCTTTGAGCCCTGAGCCTCTGAGCCTGTCTCTTCCATTGACAGTCGTATTCTACATAGATAGAATCCGACTCATGCCCCGCCTCTCCTCCGCCACCGCGCTCGTCCTCGACGCGCTCGCCCGCGGCAACCGCCACGGCTTCGACATCCTCGACGCCACTGGCCTCGCGAGCGGCACGGTGTATCCCATCCTCCGCCGGCTCGAGCAGGACGGACTGGCGACGTCCAAATGGGAGCCCGCGAAGCTGGCCCAGGAAGAGCAGCGGCCGCCGCGGCGGTATTACGTCCTCACGCGTGACGGCCAGGCGCGGGTCGAGGAAGCGCGCGCGCGATTCCCCATCCTGGCCGCGATGGCGCCGCGCCAGGGCATGCGGCGAGCCTGAGTCCCAGCGTTCATGCGCCGGTCCTCTCCACCGCTCCTCGTGTCGATCGCCTTGAGGGTCGTCCGCCTGTTCGGCGCGATTGTTCCCCGGCGCGACCGGCCCGCCTGGCGACGCGAGTGGGAAAGCGAAATCCTGAATCATCACCTGGCGCTCGAGCGCGAGCGCCCATCGACCTGGAGAGACCAGATGCCGCTCACGCGACGCGCGCTGGGCTCGGTTCTCGATGCGGCGTGGCTCAGGCGCCAGTTCACGCGCGACAGCGAAATCGCCCAGGACCTCCGCCACATCACACGGATCGGCGCCCGCTCGCCGCTCATGATGAGCCTCGTCGTCGCCGTGCTCGCGCTCGGCATCGGCGCGACGACCGCCGTGTTCAGCGCCGTGGAAGCGATGTTTCTGCGGCCGCTGCCGTACGCCAGCGCCGAACGGATCGTGACGTTGTGGCAGAAGACGCTGAAGACCGCGTCGGCCGACGACGAGGTCGCGCCCGCGAACTTCCTCGACTGGCGGGCGCAGTTGACGTCCGGCTTCGAGGCTGTGGCGGCGGCCGAACCTTTCAGCCGGGACTACACGGGCGCGGGCGAGCCCGAAATCTTCGCGGGCGCTCGCGTCACCGAAAGCTTCTTCGACATCCTGCGCGTCGAGCCGCTGCTCGGAAGACTGTTCACACAGGACGACTACCGCCAGCGCCACAACGTGGTCGTGCTGTCCTCGGGTGTCTGGCAGCGGCGGTTCGGCGGCGATCCGGGCGTCATCGGCCGACAGGTCAGGCTCGATGGCGAGCCCTTCGATATCGTCGGCGTCCTGCCGGAGTCGTTCGTGCCTCGGGTGCTGGGGCCATCCCTCGACACCTACACCCCGAAACACACGATCGAGGACTACGAGCTCCGGTCACGCGGCGGCGGGTACTGGCAAGTCGTCGCCAGGCTGCGCCCCGGTACGACGCTGGCGCAGGCCCAGGCGGAGCTGGATGCGGTATCCGCGACGCTCGCCGCGGCACACCCTCGAACGAACAGCGAGACGCGCGGCTGGATCATCCCGCTGCGAACACACCTGGCCGGCGGACTCGATCGCACGGTGCTGCTGCTCGGCGTCGGCGCGATCCTGATTCTCGTGCTCGCCTGCACGACGGTCGCCAATCTTCTGTTCGGCCTGCTGGCGGCCCGGCTGCGTGAGTTCGCGGTCCGCACCGCGCTCGGGGCGGATCGCGCGCGGCTCATCCGGCAGGTGCTGACCGAAAGCGCAGCGATCGCCTTCGCTGCCGTCGCCGGTGGCATCGCCATTTCCTGGTCGATGGTGGCGCTCGTCCGCACCGCCAGTCCGCCGACCTCACCCGTCATCGGTGTGGCCACCATCAACGTCACCGTCCTCGCGTTCGCCGTCGTCGCCGGCATCGCCGCCGCGATGACCTCGGCAATGCTGCCGATCCTCGCGGTGACCAGAGCGAACGTCACGCCGGCGCTCCGGGGGTCGCTCGCGTCGCGCACGGCCGGTGCTGCGCCGCGGCAGGCACGGTCGGCGCTCGTTGTCGTTCAGATCTCACTGGCGCTCATCCTGCTGATCGCGTCGGGGCTGCTCGTCCGGAGCCTCGTGCGCCTCCTCGCCGTCGATCCGGGTCTGGCGACGAAGAACCTGGTCGCGGCCCAGGTGTTCGCGTACGACCGCAACGAGACCGCGGCCAAACGGATCGCGTTCTTCGCCGAGACGCTTGCGCGGATCCAGACCATTCCAGGCGTCGAGGCGGCGGGAGCCGCTTCAACGGTTCCATTCGTCAGGGCCGACATCGACATCGAAAGTCCGCTGACCGTCGTCGGACGGCCACCCGCGAACGAAGGCGAGGCGCCACGCGTGTTTCTCACCGTCGCAACGCCCGGGTATTTCAAGGCCGCGGGCATTCCGCTGCGCCGCGGTCGGATTTACGACGATGACGCGACGCTCGCGTCGCGGATCGTGGCGCTGATCAACGACACGGCCGCACGACGGCACTTCGCGGGCGAGGAGCCGATCGGGAAGCTGATCGAGGTCGTCGACTACGGGCGCCGCAAGCAGGCCGAGATCATCGGCGTCGTGGGCGACGTGCGGTACGGCGGCCTCGAGAGCCACCCCCGCGCGGAAGTCTTCCTGCCGCACCGGCAGTCACCGCAGGCGACGATGACGTACGTCGTGCGAACGACGGTCGATCCGGCGTCGATGATCGTGTCGATCAAGCAGCGCGTCTGGTCGGTCGATCCGCTCCAGACGTTCTACGACGCCGGCTCGGTCGAAGACATGATCGCGGCATCGCTTCGGCCGAGGGTGCTCGCGCTGCGGCTGGTGCTGCTGCTCTCGGCGGTCGGAATCGTGCTGGCGCTGGCGGGCACGTACGGCGCGGTCGCGTCGGTCATCCGGCGCCGCACGTCGGAATTCGGCGTCCGGGTCGCGCTGGGCGCGACGGGCTCGGACATCCGCAGGCTGATCGTGCTGTATGGCCTTCGCCTCACCGTGACGGGTATCGTCATCGGCCTGCTCGCCACGATACCGCTGACACGGCTCATGGAGACGTTCCTCTTCGATGTCAGCCCGACGGATCCTGTGACGTTCCTGGCGGTCGCGGGCGTGCTGGCGGGCGCCGTCCTCGTCGCGGCCTACTTCCCGGCCCGCCGGGCGTCGAGACTGGACCCGGTGAAGGCGCTCAGAGAATCTGGAATCTGAAGTCTGGAATCTTTAATCTTCGATCGGGAAATCGGAGGAATCGCTTAGATTTCAGATTTCAGATTCAAGATTTCAGATTGACAACTATCATTCACCCATGCGCTCTTGCCTTCCCGTCGTTCTTGTCGCCCTCGCTGCCGCGTGCTCGGCGCCGTCGCAGCCTGCCGGTCCGCTGGCGATGTCGGACCTGCCGAACGTCAGCACCGAGGCGATTCTCGCCGACACACGGAAGCTCTCGTCGGATGAATTCGAAGGCCGCGCGCCCGGCACGAAGGGCGAGGAGCTGACCGTCCAGTACTTCATCGAGCAGTTCAAGGCCGCCGGACTTCAGCCGGGCAATCCGGACGGATCCTGGACGCAGAAAGTGCCGCTCGTCAGCCTGACGCCGCAGCCGCAGGGACCGGTCGTCGTGAAGCGGGGCGGACAGACCCGGCAGTTCAAGATTCGCGATGAAATCGTCGTCTTCAGCAAACACGTCACCGACCAGGTGCGGCTCGAGAACTCGGAGCTGGTCTTCGCGGGATACGGAGTCCAGGCGCCCGAGTTCCAGTGGGATGATTTCCGTGGCGTTGACGTGAAGGGCAAGACGATCGTCGTCCTCGTCAACGATCCGCCCGTCGCCGCGATCGGCAATCCCAACGAGCTGGATCCGAAGATCTTCGGCGGTAAGGCGATGACCTACTACGGGCGCTGGACCTACAAGTTCGAGAAGGCGGCCGAGCTCGGCGCCGCGGGCGTGCTCATCGTGCACGAGACCGTTCCGGCCGGGTATCCCTTCACCGTCGTGCAGGGCATGGGTGGCGAGCGGTTCGACCTGGTGACGCCGGACAAGAACGTCGGGCGCGCGAAGATCGAGGGCTGGATGTCGGTCGAGGCCGCGACCGCGCTGCTCAAGATGGCCGGGCAGGACTACCAGAAGCTCAAGGCGCAGGCGGCGACGCGGGAATTCAAGGCGGTCCCGCTGGGCGCGACGGCATCGGTGACCGTCAAACAGAAGAGCCGGACGTTGGACTCACAGAACGTCATGGCGAAGCTCCCAGGCAGCGATCCAGTGCTCAAGGACGAGTACATCGTCTACACGGCGCATTGGGATCACTTCGGCGTGGGCGAACCCGTGAACGGCGACAACATCTACAACGGTGCGCTCGACAACGCGAGCGGCTGCGCGATGGTGCTCGAGATTGGGCGACAGATGGCGAAGCTCAAGCCGCAGCCCAAGCGTTCGATCCTGTTTCTGATGGTGACGGCCGAAGAGCAGGGTCTGCTCGGCTCGCAGTACTACGCGGAGTTCCCGCTGTATCCGCTTCAGAAGACGCTCGCCAACATCAACATCGACGGCATCAACCAGTGGGGACGCACGAAAGATCTCACGCTCATCGGCCTTGGCGCGTCGGATCTTGACGATTATGCGCGTGCGGCGGCCGACGAGCAGGGGCGCGTCCTGCGGCCGGACGCCGAGCCCGAGAAGGGCTTCTACTACCGATCCGATCACTTCAACTTCGCGAAGAAGGGTGTGCCCGCGCTCGATCCCGACTCGGGCATCGACTTCATCGGCAAGCCGGCCGATTACGGCAAGAAGAAGCGCGACGAGTACACGTCGGTCGATTACCACGCGCCTTCCGATCAGGTGAAGGCGGACTGGGATCTCAGCGGCGCGGCCGATGACGGCAAGCTGTTCCTGGCGGTCGGCTACCGGCTCGCGCAGGCCGACAGGTTCCCGGAGTGGAAGCCGGGCAACGAATTCAAGGCCATCCGAGACAAGATGCTCGGAAGGTAGATGGCAACTCCGAGCCGCTGCGGTTGGGCCAGTTCGGACCCGCTGTACGTCCGCTATCACGATGAGGAGTGGGGCGTACCGGTGCACGACGACCGGCGTCTCTTCGAGATGCTCATCCTCGAGGGCGCGCAGGCCGGCCTGAGCTGGATTACGATCCTTCGGAAACGAGGCACGTACCGAAAGGCGTTCGATCGGTTCGATCCACGCAGAGTCGCGACATACGACGCGCGAAAGCGGCGGGCGCTCCTCTCCGACGCCGGCATCGTCCGCAACCGGGCCAAGATCGACGCGGCCATCGGCAACGCGCGCGCGTTCCTCGAGGTGCGGGAAGAGTTCGGCAGCTTCGACGCGTACGTATGGCGTTTCGTGGGCGGCCGGCCCAAGGTGAACCGCCCGCGTACTCTCGGGGACGTGCCGGCGCGAACCGCCGAATCGGACGCGCTCAGCAAAGATCTGAAATCACGCGGGTTCCGCTTCGTCGGCTCGACGATCTGTTACACGTTCATGCAGGCCGTCGGTCTCGTTGACGATCACGTGACGACCTGTTTCCGCAAACGCGGCCGCCGGGCACAAGCTTAGCGGCCGGCTTTACGGCGTTCCCTTCGCTCTCATCGCGCTATCAGGTACACCCCGATCGCCACGAGCACCCCCGCCGCGGAATCAGCCGCGTAGTGATACCGGCCGATCACGGATGCGATCGTGATGCTGGTGGCGAGCACGACGAAGGCTGGAAACGCGGCGGGCACGAACAGGCCCACCGCGAACGCGGTCGCGAATGCGCCCGCGGCGTGGCCGCTGGGAAACGTGTTGACCTGAATGCTGCCGAGGCCCAGAACGAGTCCGTTCAATCGATGGATCGCCAGCCGACGATCTTCGATCGCGGCATGGAGCCGGAGCGCGCGCGGCGGCCGCGTCTGGATCCACGGAAGCATCGCGTAACACGCAAGCTCGGCGGCCACGACGATCGTCCAGTAGCGATCGGCATCGAGCGCCGGCGTGAGCCAGTACGCGACGCCAAACCCGAGCGGCACGAGCAGGTACACCGCGAGATAGGCGAGCTCGAGGTACTCGAGCAGCCAGCGTGGCCCCCGTTCGGCGATGTGACGCGCACCGAGCTCGTCGAAGAGCGTTCGATCCCACTTCGCGAGCCACGCTTCGACGCCGGTCATCGGGCGTAGAAAGAACGCTCCGGACAGCCAGTACGCGATCAGGATTTGGAGCGCCGGCAGCCAGTCCCTGACGACCACACCGGCCGTGGTTTCGGCTTTCGAGATCCACCAGACGAGCGCGAGGTCAGCCAGCGCGACGAGCGTCACCACTTTCCGGCGCGCAGCCGGCAGCGGCAGGGCCCAGGCCAGAACCAGCAGGTAGCCCAGGTACCCGGCGACGATTAGCTCGGAGATGCGCATGAAAAGACCTCCGAGGTCGTTTTACAAAAAACGTAAAACGACCTCGGAGGTCTTTTCCCTATTGCGCAGAATCCACGCGTCCGAGCTCATCGTCCAACGCCCGGACGACGGCGTCCACGTCGTCGGCCGCTAGGACCATCGGCGGTTTGATCTTGAGGACGTTGTGAAATGGGCCGTCGGTCGAAAGCAGGATCCCGCGGGCAGCCATCCGGTTGATGAGGTCCGTCGCCTCTTCCGGGGCCGGCTCGCGGGTCGTCCGGTCGCGCACGAGCTCGACGCCCAGGAACAATCCCGCGCCGCGCACATCGCCGACGAGCGCGTGCTTTTCCTTCACGGCCAGCAGTCCATCGCGAAACCGCGCGCCGAGCTCGAGGGCCCGCTGCTGCAGTCCCTCGTCGCGGATCACGTCGAGCACCGCCAGTCCGATCGCGCACGACACCGGGTTGCCGCCGAACGTCGAGAAGAACTCCATGCCGTTGGCGAAGCTGGCGGCGATCTCGCGTGACGTCACCACCGCACCCATCGGGTGGCCGTTCCCGATCGGCTTGCCCATGACGACGATATCGGGGACGACGTTTTGGGTCTCGAAGGCCCAGAAGTGAGTGCCTGCGCGGCCGAAGCCCGTCTGCACCTCGTCGGCGATGCACACGCCGCCCGCCGCGCGGACGTGTCTGAACGCCTGTTCGAGATAACCCGCCGGCGGGACGATCTGGCCGCCACACGACTGAAACGACTCGGTGAGGAACGCGGCCACGGGCTCACCCGCCTGCGCGATCACGCGGGCGAGATCGGCGGCGTACGCCTCTCCGGCCGCGCGGCCTTGCCCTTTGTGCGGGCCGCGGTAGCCGTCGGGCAGCGGCACGACGTGGACCCATCGCTCTGGCCTACGGCTGCCGCCCCGGCCCATGAACTTGTAAGGACTCGCGGCGATGAGCGTAGCCGTGTGGCCGTGGTAGGCGCCATCCACGACGAGCAGATGCCGCCGCTTCGTATGCGCCATCGCGAGACGGAGCGCGAGCTCGTTCGCCTCCGTGCCGGAGTTGACGAAGAAACACGTGTCGAGCGGCGCCGGCAGCGTCGCCGCGAGCCGTGTCGCGTACTCCGTGAGCCCGTCGTAGAGATAGCGCGTGTTCGTGTTGAGACGCGCCATCTGTTGCTGCGCCGCGGCCACCACCCTGGGATGGCAGTGACCAACGTGACAGACGTTGTTGACGAGGTCGAGGAAGGGACGGCCACGATGGTCGATCAGAAACTGACCGGCGCCGCGGACCACCTTGATTGGCTCACGGTACGAGATGGAGAGCGCCGGGTTGAGATTTTCGCGGCGATCCGCGAGCAGCTCGGGAATGGCCCGGCCGGTGTCACTTCTCACGTCGATGCCGGTTTGCGAGGCCAGCCTCACCGCCGCCGCATCCGGATCGATCGCGGAGAGCTTCTCGAGGAGCCGCCACGCGCGATCCTCCGTGATGAACCACGTCGGATGATTCGGATTGACCTGCCGCCGGGACGCAGCCGTCGCGATCGTGACCGCGAGCCGGCCGCAGACGAGCGGGAAGATCACCCGAAGCTCGTCAGGCGAAAGGTGATGTACCTCGTGGTACGCGCCGACGATTTCCGCGCCGGCCCCGATGGGATCCGGGAGCTCCAGCAAGGCGTACGTGAGCGCGATCGCAAGGTCGCAGACCGTCGGATTCCGCAGACAATCGCCGAAGTCGATGAGTCCCGTGACGTGTCCGCGGTCGACGAGCACGTTCTCGTCGTTCGCGTCGCCGTGGATCAGCGAGTGCGGGAGCGCCGACGTCGCGGGAAGGACGTAGGCGGCATACAGCTGATACGCCCAGTCAACAAGGGCGTGGCGCCGGTCCACGTGCCGGACGAGCGCCCTGTGCTCGGCGGCCCGCGCGAGATCCCAATGGTGCGTCCGACGGGCTGCGGGATGTTCGATCCGGGCCAGCGCGCGGTCGAGCGTCGCGATGAGTTGTCCAAGGCCGCGCAGTTGCTCGCGGGTCGGAGACGGGGACTCCAGCCACGGGGTGCCCGGTACCCATTCGAGGACCCACAGGCGCCGCGAGCCGCCGTCGGCATCCAGGCGTTCGGATGCAATCGCGCCGGCGCGCGTCTTGACGAACCGTGGCAGAGCCACACCCAGGCGCGACACTTCCGCATGCGCGGCTTCGATCGCCTCGTATTCGAGCGCGATGGCCTCCGGCGTCGCGTCGGCGTCCGCCAGCTTCACGACAAACCGGCGGGACGTGGATGATGTGAGGAGGAAATTCGTCCCTGCGCCGCCGAGCGGCGAAATCGATCCGGCCAGGCCGTAGTCGTCGGCAAGCCACGCGTCGAGGCGATCGTCGGTCCGGGCCGTCCTGGTCACCACTTGAACGTCGTCCCTCCGGCGTTACTGGCCAACGCATGATACAGGTCGATGGCCGTCTCACGCGGCAGGTACGGGATGTCCACGCGGTGCGAGGCGTCGCCGGCTCCGGCCGTGTCCACCCGGACGCGCCGCATCCGCGTGCGCCGATCGAACGGTGATTCGTGCATCGTCACCACCTGGATCTTGGCGAACCGGGCGACGCTCGCCTGACGCCAGAGCCAGCCGCTCCGGTACAGCACGGCCTCGGCCGTCGTGGCCCAGTTCAGGTGATCGATCGTTTTTCGCGCGGCGAGCGCCGCCCAGCCGATGAGCAGCGCGATGGCGGCGAGATCCCACCAGGTGGGCCAGAAGGCGAGCGGGATCGCGATGAACGCCGCCACCACCAGCCACTCGACAAACGCGCGTCGGATGGCTCGCGGCGCCACCCCGCGCCATTCCACCGCCGTCAAGTCCAGTTCCGGAAGGACCTCGTGGAGGAACCGCGTCAGATCGCTCTGAGCGATGATGGGCGCCAGCCACTCGCGCTGGGAGCCACCCGCTTCGTTGTGATCGCCGCCCGCGGTGTCCACGCGCACCGATGCGCGGCCGAACAGGCGGTGCAGCGGCCCCTCTCGAATCGTCAGCGTCTGTATCCGCTTAATCGGAATCGTCGCCACGACGCGCGTCAGGAGCCCGTACTCCGTCCGGAGGTCGTCGCCAATGCGCGTGATCGTGAAGCCGTAGAGCCGGATCACGGCCCAGGCCATCGACAGGAGACGCATGAAGCCGAGCAACGCGACGAACGCGCCCAGCATGAGTGCGATACGGCCGACCGGCAACCGGTCGCCGGCGAAAAGCGACCGGAGGACGTCGCGGGCGAGGCCACGGCCCGAGGCCTGTTCGCCGAACAGACGATCGACGAAGCCATCGATCAACCCAAGCTCATAGAGCAGGCCGAACGCCGCTGCGATCACCACGAGGCCGCGGCTGTCGATGAAGCCGCTCAGGGCGAGATCCCGGGGTGACAACTTGAGCAGCGCACCGGCCGGTGCAGCCCCGGCTGCGATCTCCGCGGCCGCGGGCGCCGGCCCCTCCCGATCGCCGAACACCCGGCGGCGCATCTCCTCGAGGGCCTCCACGGGCAGGACGCTCATCCTGGCTTCCGCTTCCTGGCCGCCGCCCGTTTCGATGCGCACTTCGATCACGTTGAGGAGCCGGTGCAGCACGTTCTGGACAGCGTTGATGTTCTGCACGCGCGCGTACGGAATGTGGCGCTCGTTCCTGAAAATCAGGCCCGTTCGAATCACGAGCTCCCGTTCCTCGTACCGGTAGCGGAAGGAGAGGTATCGGGCCACCACGGACAGCGCGTACGGAATGAGGAACACGAGCGTCCACCCCTGCCAGTCGCCGCCTGCCGTTCCGGCGGTGACGAGGACGACCAGCGCCGGGAATGAGGAACTGCCGCAGCTCACCGCCGAGCCCGAACAGGATCGAGTACGGATGGAGCCGGCGTTCAGACAGCATCGGGCCCCTCGCGCGGCAGGAGGTGATCGCGAATCGCAAGCGCGGTTTCGTGCGTCAGTCCGTGCAGGCTGACGACCGCGGCGTCCGTTCCCGCCGTATGAATGACGAGCGTCGCGACGCCGAACCGGCGCTCGAGCGGTCCCTGTGAGACGTCCGTGTGCTGGACGCGCGATCGTGGCACGTTCGTCACCGTCCGCCACACGACGCCCTCGCGGATTTCCATGCCGCTGGCATCGACGATGTACGACGCGTACCGATAGGAGATTGCCGGCCAGACCTGCAGCCACCAGCCGAGCCCGGTCGTGACGCCGAACCAGATCGCGGCGATTGCGGCCATCGCGCCTGCCGGCCACGACGATGCGGCAATCAGCGTGCTCGCGCCGGCGACGAACAGGCCGAACGAGATGACCGCGGTCACGATCCACCCGACGGTGCGATCGAGCTGAATGACGCGCGGGTCGAGCCGCCGCTCGATACCGTCGGCGATGGACGGCCCTTCGACCCGGCTCAGGGCAGGCCCGTCGACAGCGCGCAGGACAAGGCCTTCGGCGCCGCTCGGGACAGGCTCTTCGACGCCGTCTGCGGTCGGCCCTTCGCCTTCGTTCGAGCGCGGAGGTTCGCCGGTTTCCGGCGGCGCCTCGCCTTCGGCCGGGGACCGCGTTTCGGCGTCGTCCAGGTCTGGCTTCACAGCCGGCCGATCAGTGCCGGGCGCGTTCGGCGGCCAGGAACGCGGTCCGGGACGCCCGGGTGGCGGCCGCAAACTCCAACATCTGCTTCGTCAGATCTTGCGGGTACGAGATGCGGACGTCGGTGATCTGCCCGGCCGCGTCCTTGACCGCTTCGAGCCGCGGCATGACAAATCCGCTGTACGACGGCAATTGAAGCGCCTGCACGCGCGAGATGACCTGGTCGCGCAGTTTGGGATCGAAGTGGATCCCATGCGTGTCGAAGAGTTTTTTAACCGCGGCGAAATCTCCCTCCGCCTTGATGCGCTGCACCTCGGCGAGCAGCGTGCCGACGCCTTCGCGGAACGCCTTCGCGTCGGCCATCACGTAGTACGTCTTGCCGTCGCGAACCTCGGTCCGGATCGCCTTCGTATTCGCCATGAGCCAGCGAATGATCATCTGCCGGTTGCGCATGTGGTCCTCTTCGATCTGGGAACCGCTGCGGATGCGCCGGAGCTGCACGAGTGCGTTCCGTGTGTAGCCTTCGTATTCGGCGAGGACGATGTCCTGATGGTCGGCCGCAGGGACGATGCCGAGCTCGACGATCTTCGGATCGGCGATGAAATAAAGGCCCACGAGATCGGCTCGTCCTTCTTCGAGAGCCGAGTAGTACTCCTTCAGCGCCGTTTCGGGTTTGCCCTTCAGCTTCTCGGAGATTTTCCCGGACGCGTGGCCGATCACCTCGTGCATGTTGGTCGTAATCTCGCCCGCGACCCCGGCCCATTTGGTTGCCCGCGTGGTCTCCTCGGGAGTCCAGGAGAATTCGCCGCGCAGTCGTGGATCGGACGACCGGTCGTACGCTTCGGTGACGTTCGAGAGCGAGACCGACTTGCTGCCGTTCTTCTCGCGCACCTCGTTGTCGTTCGGCAGGTTGATGCCGATCGGCGTGATCGGGCCGGAGTCACCGGTCTCGACGACGACGTCGATCGCGTTGGCGGTGATTCCCTGCACGCCCGCCTTGCGGTACTTCGGATCCCAGGGCATGCGATCTTCGAACCACTGCGCTTCCCGGGCGAGCTTCTGGATGTCGGCGGTTTTCTGCTGATTCACGTAGAAGACGAGGCCTTCCCATGAACCTTTGACGCCGCGCGCGTCGAGATACACCTCGGTAAAACCGTTGATCGTGTCCACCGAGGACGCTTTGTCCTCAACCCAGGCGATGTCGTACGCCTTCCGATCGCTCGCTTCACCGGTGCGGTACCACTGCACGAGCGCGCGAAGCGCCCTGGCCATCGGCTCCGTCGCGAACGGCACGGCGGCTTCGAGATGGGCCACGACGTCTTTGAGCGGCGCATCGTACCGGCCGCCAATGCGATAGACCTCTTCGACGAGCTTGCCACCCTGCTTGACCAGCCGTGAGTTCAACGGATAGCGCTCCGTAAACCCGGTCAGATCCTTCAGGCCGACGCCCTGATAGAGGTTGTTGAAGCTCGCGGTCAGAATGTCCTGGCCGGCCGGCGGCTGCTTTTTCGTGACCGACGGCTCGAACGCGGCGTCGAAGAACATCGGCTTCAGGCGCGCGAGAAGCTGGTCGAGCGTCTCGCCATTGGCGAGCGGGAACGTCGCGCCGGCGGACGCGGCCGCCTTCGCCGCGGCGGCGAGCGCCTCCGGCGTGATCGCCAGGACGAACTTCTGCGCGGTCAGGTTGTTATAGGGCCCGGTGTTGATCCAGAACAGCTTGGTATAGCGCTGAATCTCCTTGAGCGATGACGCGTCGACGCCGTTCGGGCTCGCGACGATCGCTTCGAGCACTTCGCGCATCTCCAGGTTGTGGCGGTAGCGCTGGTCGTAGAAGATGTCGCGGCCCGCGATCGCCGACTGCGTCAGGTGCCAGATCAGCGTTTTCTCCTTGAGCGGGAGCGACGCAAACCCGTCCGCGTACAGCTGGACGACCGCCGCGTCGTCTACCCGTTCGACCAGGTATTTCTTGGGTTCCGTCGAAGCCGTCGTCGCCGGCGCCGGCGGGGCCGATGGCGTGGGGCTCGAGCACCCTACGGCCGCCAGAGCCAGCAGGGCGCTGAGAAACAGTCGTTGGCATGTCATATGGGCATTTTAGGGGGACGGGACTTTTTTCCACAGGTTTCCACAGGGAGCGCGGGGTTGGGGACGGGTCTTGCTCGCGCAAGCGAGACCCGTCCCCACCATTGGCTCCCTGTGGAAACCTGTGGAAAAAAGTCCCGTCCCCCTACCGCAGCACCACCACCGGATTCACCCGTGCGGCGCGGCGCGCGGGCAGGTAGGTCGCGACGATTGCGGCGGCGCACATCGCCAGGCCCCCGGCGACAAACGTCAGCGCGTCGCCGGGCGCGAGCCCGAAGAGAAAACTCGAGACGAGCCGGGCGATCACCATCGCCAGACCGGCGCCGATGGCCACGCCGATGAGGCACAGCCTGAGCGACTCGCGGACGAACAGCCGTCGAACGTCCGGCGCCCGCGCGCCAAGGGCCATGCGAATCCCGATTTCCCTCACGCGCAGCGTCGTGGCGTGCGACATGACGCCGTAGATGCCCAACGTGGCCAGCAGCAGCGCGAGCCCGCCCAGTGCGGCGAGCAGCGCGCTGGCCGCGCGCTGCTTGTCAACGCTCCGAGCGATCACCTGTTCGAATGTCCGGACATCGACGAGTGGCAGTCGGGGATCGAGCGATCGAACGACGTCTTCGAGCGTTGGAATGGCGGAACCAGTACCCGGGCGCGCTCTCGCCACGAGCGCCATCGACGCGGGCGGCGACTGCTCGAGCGGCAGATAGATGTAGCTTGCAGGCGATTCGGTCAAGTCGTCGTAACGCGCCGCCCGCGCGACGCCGACAACCTCGCGCCACCCCTCGTCCATACCCACCACTCGAAGACGCTGTCCCACCGGGTTGATTGACGGCCACAACCGCTCCGCGATGACGTCGTTCACGATGACGACGCCGGGCGCGGACCGCGTGTCGGACGAGTTGAACTCCCGTCCGTGCGTGAGCGGACTGCGCATCGTGTCGAAGTACGACGGCGAAATCGACGCGACGAACGTCGTCACCCGGTCATCGTCGGATTCCGCGCCGGGCCGGACGATCTCGGTTCCGAACATCCGGCCGCCCAGTGGCAGCACGGTCGTGAGCGCGGCGGATTCGATCGCGGCGTCGGCGCGCGTGCGATCGAGCACGTTGCGGATGAATGTTTCCTGACGCGCGGGTGAATACCCTTGCAACGCGAGATCGAATGAAAGTGTCGCGCCGTCTCGGGCCTCGAACCCTGGATCGACTCGAAGCGCCTTCGTCAGGCTGGCGAGAAACAGTCCCGCGATGACCAGAAGCACGACCGACACGGCGACCTGACCGACGACCAGAACATCGCGCAGACGGTGACGCCGCCTCCCAATCGCGAGCGTGACGCCTTCCTCCTTGAGCGATGGCGCGAGCGCGGGATTGCTTGCGACGAAAGCCGGCACGAGACCGGAGAGCACTGCGGTAATCGCGCTCAGGACGAGCGTCGCGCCGAAGACGGCGACGTCAACCCGAAAGCTCTGGAGGATGGCGTCCGGAATCTGGCCGCCGCGGCCGATGACCGCAGTCAGGATCCGCGAGAGGCCTACGCCTGCCGCGCCCGCGACCAGCGTCAGCATGAGGCACTCGATCAAGAGCTGACGGATCAGACGCGCGCGCGAGGCCCCGAGCGCGCGCCGGAGTGCGAGCTCCTTGCGGCGATCGACGCCGCGCGCAAGCAGAAGGTTCGCGGCATTGGCGGCGGCGACCAGAAGAACCAGCACCGGAACGGCCATGAGGAGCGCGAGCACCTGGCCGACTTCTTCCCGCTCGCCCGGAAACAGACTCCCCACAACCGGCGCAACGTGCAGCGCGGTTCGCCGGCGGGTTGCCGATAGCGCGGCACCGCCGACCCAGGTGAAGCCGCGCACGGCCGCATCGGCCTCCGCGATCGAGACGCCGGGCGCCAGGCGCGCGATCGTCCGGAGCCAGCTCGAGTCATCGGCAGTCAGCCACGACGGATCGAAGTCGGGCACGATCTGATCGATCATCGCCATCGGAATCCAGACCGATGGGTGTGGATCGTCGAGCTCCAGCCCGGCAAAGAGGGGCGCGGCCACGCCCACGACGGCAAACGCGTGACCGTTGATGTTGATTGTGCGATTGAGGATGCCGGAATCGCCGGCGTACCGCCTGATCCAGACCGCGTGGCTCAGGATTGCCACCGGTCGAGCGCCGGGCACCACATCTTCGTCGGGATGAAAACTCCGCCCCGCGGCCATCGCGACGCCGAGTACGTCGAAGAAGTTGCCTGACACGACCGCGCCGCGTGCCCGTTCGGGCGCGCCGTCAGCAAGCGAGAGGTGGACGTCGTGAAACGCGGCGACGCCCGTGAAGAGCTCGCGTCGTTCCCGCAAGGCCACGAAGCCCGGATAGGAAAGGCTTCGCGGGCGTGTCGCGTTTTCGACTTTCATCGTCAGCCAGACCAGGCCGTCGGCCCGGATCGCCGGCGGCGTTCTGAACAGGAGTGCGTTGAGGACGCCGAACATGGCCGAGTTGGCGCCGATGCCCAGCGCGAGCGTCAGAATGACGGCGGATGTCCAGGACGGGCGTCGAAGCAGCTGCCGGAGGCCGTACCGAAAATCCTGGAGCAGCCGATCGGCGGGGAACCATCCCCAGGTTTCTTCGCTTGCTTCACGAAGCACGGAGGGATTGCCGAACGTTCGCCGCGCAGCGAGATCGGCTTCCTGCTGGTTCATCCCAAGCTGGCGGTTCGCGCGCGCCCGCAGCTCGACATGCAGACGCAGTTCTTCGTTCAGCTCACGCGTGTGTCGGTTGCGCTGCACCAGAAACCGCAGACGACGCCACCACTCGCCCAGGTTGATCACGGTTCCACCCTTTCACCACCGTGGAGCACCCGCGCGATCGCTTGGGCGATCCGTTCGTACGACTCGACTTCGCGTTCGAGCTGCCGGCGCCCGGTGGCTGTCAGGCGGTAATAACGGGCGCGGCGGTTCTCGTCTGTCCGGCCCCACTCTCCGGTGATCCAGCCCTTCAGCAGCATCCGCTGCAACGCGGGATAGAGGGACCCTTCCTCCACACGAAGCACGTCGGCGGAAATGCGTTGAATGGCCTCCGCGATCTCGAACCCGTGCAGCTCGCCGTGCCGGGAGAGGGTGCGAAGCACGAGCATGTCGAGAGTGCCGGGCGGGATTTCTGCTCTCGGGCTCATAACATAGACTGACTATGTTACGAGCGGCAGCGGGCGAAAGTTCGGGGACGGGACTTTTTTCCACAGGTTTCCACAGTCAGGTGCCAGAGGTCGGGTGCCGTTCACAACCGACCTCTGGCACCACCCTGTGGAAACCTGTGGAAAAAAGTCCCGTCCCCTACCCCACCCAGCGCGCCGCTTCGTCGACCGTCATCCCCTTCCGCTTCGCGTAGTCCTGGAGTTGGTCGCGGCCGATGCGGCCCACGTTGAAGTACTTCGCCTGCGGGTGGCTGAGGTACAGGCCGCTGACGGATGCCGCCGGCAGCATCGCGAATGTTTCCGTCAGGGTGATCCCGACGGCGGGCGCGTCGAGCAGGGTGAACAGCGTGCCTTTCTCCGAGTGGTCCGGGCAGGCCGGGTAGCCGAAGGCAGGCCGGATGCCGCGGAATTTCTCGGCGAGCAGGTCGTCGGAGGAAAGCTTCTCGTGTTTGCCGTAGCCCCAATCGTGGCGCGCCCGCGCGTGCAGGTATTCAGCGAACGCCTCGGCGAGCCGGTCGGCCAGAGCCTTGACGATGATTGCGCTGTAATCGTCGTGCTGGCTCTCGTACTCCTTCACGAGCGCGTCGGTGCCGATGCCGGCCGTCACCGCAAACGCACCGATGTAGTCCGGCGCGAGCGACGACTTCGGGGCCACGAAGTCGGCAAGCGACCGGTTCGGCCGGCCGTCGGCGATGGGCTCCTGCTGCCGCAGCATGTGGAAGCGCACGATCTCGGCTCGCCGCGAGTCGTCCTTGTACACAAGGACGTCGTCGCAGAGCGTGCTGGCCGGCCAGAACCCGTAAACCCCGCGCGCGGTCAGGCGTTTCTCGCGCACGATGCGATCGAGCACGGCTCTGGCGTTCTGGTAGAGATCGCGCGCCGCCGCGCCGATCTTCGGGTCGTCCAGAATCGCGGGGAAACGTCCCTTGAGCTCCCAGGCGGCAAAGAAAAACGTCCAGTCGATGAACGGCACCAGCTCGTCGAGCGCGGGCTGGACCACCCGGCGGCCGAGAAACCATGGCACCGGCAGCTCGAGCGAGTCCCAATCCGTCTTGAGGTGATTGGCGCGGGCGTCGGCAAGCGTGAGCAGGACCTTTTCCCGTTTCGTGCCGTATTTGTCGCGCAGCTCGGCCTGCTCGGTCCGCACTGCCGCCGCGAACCCTGCACGCTGGCGATCGCTCAGCAGGCTCGACACGACGTCGACGGCGCGCGATGCGTCGAGCACGTGGACGGTCGGCTGACGGTATTCGGGCGCGATCTTCACCGCCGTATGCTGCCGGCTCGTCGTGGCGCCGCCGATGAGCAGCGGCGTCGTGAGCTGACGCCGTTCCATCTCGCGCGCGACGTACACCATCTCGTCGAGTGACGGCGTAATCAGCCCGCTCAGGCCGATGATGTCCGCCTGCTGAGTCGCCGCCTCGGACAGAATGCGATCGGCCGGCACCATGACTCCCAGGTCGATCACCTCGTAGTTGTTGCAGCCGAGCACGACGCCGACGATGTTCTTCCCGATGTCGTGGACGTCGCCCTTGACCGTGGCGAGCAGGACGCGGCCATTCGACTGGCGGCGGGCTGCCTCGCTCGCCGACTCGCCCGCGGGCGCGGGCGCATCCTTGATGAACGGCTCCAGGTAGGCCACCGCGCGCTTCATGGCCCGCGCGCTCTTCACGACCTGGGGCAGGAACATCTTGCCGGCGCCGAACAGATCGCCGACCGTCTTCATCCCGTCCATGAGCGGACCTTCGATCACGTCGAGCGGCCGCGGCAGCTTTCGGCGGGCCTCTTCAGCGTCCGCTTCGATGAAGTCGACGACGCCGTGGACGAGCGCGTGCGCGAGCCGCCCTTCGACCGGCTGCTGCCGCCAGGAGAGATCCACCTCGCGCTTCGTCCCGCCGCCCCTCACTTCGGCGGCCAACGTGATCATCCGCTCGGTCGCGTCGGGCCGCCGGTTGAACAGCACGTCCTCGACATGCTCGAGCAGGTTCGGCGGAATGTCTTCGTAGACCGCCAGCTGGCCGGCGTTCACAATTCCCATGTCGAGCCCGGCCTTGATCGCGTGGTACAGGAAGGCGGCGTGCATCGCCTCGCGGACGCCGTCGTTGCCACGGAAGGAGAAAGAGAGGTTGCTGATGCCGCCGCTGATCTTGACGCCCGGGCATTTGGTCTTGATGATGCGCGCCGCTTCGATGTAGTTGATCGCGTAGTCGTTGTGCTCCTCGAGGCCGGTCGCGATCGCGAGTACGTTGGGATCGAAGATGATGTCGGACGGGTCGAATCCGGCCCGTTCGGTGAGAAGCCGATACGCGCGCTGGCAGATCTCGACCTTTCGCTCGACGGTATCCGCCTGTCCGCGCTCGTCGAACGCCATCACGATGACCGCCGCGCCGTACCGGCGCACGAGCTTGGCCTTCTCGAGAAAGTCCGCCTCGCCTTCCTTCAACGAGATCGAGTTGACGACCGACTTGCCCTGCACGCACTTCAGGCCCGCTTCGATGACCGACCACTTCGAGCTGTCGATCACGACCGGGACGCGCGCGATCTCCGGCTCCGTCGCGATGTAGTTCAGGAACGTCGTCATCGCGCGCTCGGAATCGAGCATCGCCTCGTCGACGTTCACGTCGATCATGTTGGCGCCGCCGCGGACCTGGTCGAGGGCGACCCGCGCCGCTTCACCGAAATTGTCGTCCTGGATCAGGCGCGAGAACCGCTTCGAGCCGGTGACGTTCGTTCGCTCGCCGATCATCTGGAAGTTGCTGTCTTCGCGCACGATCAGCGGCTCGAGACCGCTGAGCCGCAAAGGGGTCTGACCCCCAGCTGTGGGAAACTCGGCGGCCCGGTGCGAAGAGACAGCCGGCGAGTTTTCCACAGATGGGGGTCTGACCCCTCTGGGTCTGACCCCCTCAACCGCGGCGGCCACCGCGGCAATGTGGTCCGGCGTCGTGCCGCAACAGCCGCCGAGAATGTTGACGAACCCGCTTTCCGCGAAGTCCCGCAGTAGTCGCCCGGTTTCGTCCGCGTGCTCGTCGTACTCCCCGAACGCGTTGGGCAGGCCGGCGTTTGGATAGGCGCTGACCCAGCAGTCGGCCATGCGGGCGAGCTCCGCCAGGTACGGCCGCATGTCCCGCGCGCCCAGCGCGCAGTTGATCCCGACCGACCACGGCCGCGCGTGCGTAATCGAAAGGTAGAACGCGTCGAGCGTCTGGCCCGACAGCGTCCGGCCACTGCGATCGGTGATCGTGACCGAGATCATCAGCGGCAGCTGAACGCCTTTCTCCTCCTCGACTTCCTGGACCGCGACGATCCCCGCCTTCACGTTGAGCGTGTCGAAGATGGTCTCGAGGAGCAGCATGTCGCTGCCGCCGTCGATGAGGCCGCGTACCTGGTCCGCGTACGCCGCCTTCAGCTGATCGAACGTGATCGCGCGATAGGCCGGGTTGTTGACGTCCGGCGAAATCGACAGCGTGCGGTTCGCCGGGCCGACCGAGCCGGCCACGAATCGCGGACGATCCGGCGTGCGCGCGTTGAATGCGTCCACCGCTTCACGCGCGAGCCGCGCGCCCGCCAGATTGATCTCGTAACAGATGTCCTGGAGCGCATAGTCGGCCTGCGAGACGGCGTTGGCGTTGAACGTGTTCGTCTCGATGATGTCGGCGCCCGCCTCGAGGTATTCCTGGTGAATGCGGCGGATGACGTCGGGCCGCGTGAGCACGAGGATGTCGTTGTTCCCTTTGAGGTCGTGCGTGTGCGCGGCAAACCGCGTGCCGCGAAAGGCCGCTTCGTCCAGCTTCTGCCGCTGGACCATCGTGCCCATGGCGCCGTCCAGAATCAGGATGCGTTGCGCGAGAAGCGCGTCGAGAAGGGGACGGGTCTCGTCTGTGGAAAATTTCAAGGACATCTCCTTAGAGCACGTTGCGAAGTCAATGTAGGGCGGGGCTTCAGCCCCGCCAACCAGCCGGCCCTGAAGGGCCGGCCTACGTTTTGAAACGCACTCTTAGCAAGATCTCTGTCGGGCTCAGTCATTGACGTTTTCCACAGACGAGACCCGTCCCCTCGCGACGAGCACCGTGAACGGATCGCCCGTCCGCCTGGCGCCCACGCGCACGTCGATGCCGGAGAACCCTGCCCCTGTGAGCAGGTCGTGCAGTTGTTCGTCTCGAAACCCCAGCCAGCGGTCGCCGAGCTTGGCCCGCACCCAGCTTTCCTGGTGCTCGCGCAGATCGAGAATCAGCACGCGCCCGCCCGGACGAAGAATCCGCCACGCTTCGGCGAGCGCGGCGGACGGATGCTCGGCGTGATGGAGCGCCTGCGACAACAGCGCGACGTCGATCGAAGCGTCTGGAATCGGCAGCTGCTCGAGGTCGCCTTGCGTCCAGGTGATGTTGTCCAGCTTCCGCCGCGTCGCGAGCGCGCGCCCGCGGTCGAGCACTTCTTTCGACCGATCGACGGCGACGACGTGCCGGCCCCAGCGAGCGGCTTCGATCGTGAGATACCCCTCGCCGCACCCCAGGTCCGCGACGTCGTACGACGGCAGGAGCAACCCAAGGGCGCGGGACCAGGCAGCCCAACTCCGCCCGGGCACCAGCTGCCGCCGCTCGTCGCCGCCGCCATGTTCCGCGAAACTCTCGTGGCGCACCCGGCGCACTTCTTCCAGCCGGGCATCGTCAGCCCGCGTTTCCGGCGTCGTGCGCTCGAACTGATCGGCCAGCCAGCTCCAGAGCGGCGATCGCGCGCCGTTTTCGGCGGACGCTTCGGGCGCCACCCGATACCACGTGAACGTTCCCGCGCGATCCTCGGCCACCAGGCCGGCCTCCCGAAGCAGGCCCAGATGGCGCGAAACACCCGACTGGGCGAGCCCGAGAATGGACGTCAGTTCCGACACGTTCAGCGACTCGCGTGAGAGCAACCGGAGGACACGCAGTCGCGTGTCGTCGCCGAGCAGCCGCAGCAGTGCCGAGGCGTCTCTCATATCAATAAATCTACATGTATTGATTTATGGTTGCAACCCTTGGGAAATAGGCCAAAAACCGAAAGGCTAGAGCGTTTTCCAGATCGGCGTAGCGTGTTACGGCGCCCGACCTTTGCGAGCGCCGCGAGGCAGCCCCTTGGCCCGCCGAAGCTTCAGCGGAGGTGGCAATCACGCTGCCTTGCGGCAAGCGGCGAGCGGGAGGGCGCCGGAACATGCCACGCCGATCTGGAAAACGGAATAGACCGGGACAGAATCAGCGTATGCGCGAGTACACCGCTACGGATCCCAGGAGTCCCAGTCTCGTTCTCGCTCACGGCGCCGGCGGCGGTGAACAGCACCCATGGATGGTTCGCGTCGGAAAGGGCCTTGCCGCCCGCGGCGTGCACGTCGTGACGTTCAACTTTCCCTACATGGATGCGGGAAAGAACGTGCCCGACCGCGCGGAGGTCCTCGAAAAGGCGTACGCGGACGCGTGGACCACGCTGACCGCGGGTCGATCCGGTCCGCTCTTCGCGGGAGGCAAGTCGATGGGCGGCCGGATTGCGTCACAGGTCGCGGCGAGGAAGGGCTTCGCGCCGGCGCCGGCCGGTCTCGTCTTCTTCGGGTATCCGCTGCATCCGCCGGGCAAGCCTCAGCAGCGCCGCGACAAGCATCTCCCCGACATCACGCCGCCGATGTTGTTTTTCCACGGCGCGCGAGACCCCTTCGGTTCGCCCGACGAGATGACCGAACTTGCCAACCGTCTCTCCGGCAGCACGCTGCACATCGTCGAGGGCGGCGATCACTCGCTGGTGACCCGGAAGAAGGTAGAGCCGGGCGGCGACGCGCTCGATAAGGTGATGGATCAGGCCGCAGAGTGGATGCGACGGGTCTTGTACTAAGGGGGCGTTTCGTGGACAATAGTCGCGCATTCGCGACCATTTACGAAAGAAACACTTGGCAACCCCGCACCTGAAGCTGTGATCCTCCCTGCCCTTCGGCTACCGCTCAGGGCGCCCGGAGCAGGCTCGAGGGTCGCATGAGACGCGGCCCGATCGGCATCTTCGACGAGACACCGCGCCGCCAGACGTCGCCGCCGTCGCTCGCCAGCTGGTACATGCCGGGCCTCTCGGACGGCGTGGGCGACCGGTTGTTGATGTTCGACAACAGCGGATCCCCGTCGCTCGAGCTGCTTCGATTCAAGAAAGAGTTCAGCGATCAGCCGGCGTTCGAGATCGCGCTCCGCCAGCGCATCCAGCAGCTCGAGCAGTTCATTCATCCGTCGTTCGGACGCGTGCGCGCGCTCAAGTGGCTCGCCGACAACGACGGGCTGGCGCTCGTATCCGATCACGTGCCGGGCCGGCGGCTGTCGGAGGTCCTGCAGAACGCGCGTGGACCGGGCTTCGCGATGGAGCTGCTCCGCCAGCTCACGCCCGCGCTCGTCGCGCTGCAGCAGCAGGGCGACGGCGTGGCCCACGGCGCGCTCACGCCCGATCGCATCGTCGTGACGCCCGAAGGCAATCTCGTGATCATCGAGCACGTGCTCGGGCCAGCGGTCGAATCGCTGGACCTCTCGCCGGCGCGAATGAGGAGCGAGCTCGGGCTGGCGCTTCCGGCGAGCGATCTTCAGACGCTGAACGGCCGCGGCGACGTCGTGCAGCTCGGCTTGATTGCGCTCTCGCTCATCCTCGGCCGGCAGGTGGACGTTCGCGACTATCCCCACAACGTGGCCATGCTGATGGACGAGTTCCCAAGAGTCGCCGGACGGGGCTCGTCATCGTCGCCCCCGCTCCGCATGTGGCTCGAGCAGGCGCTGCAGCTCGGCGCGCGCACCTTCGGATCGGCTGAAGACGCGTATGCGGCGCTGGCCGGACTGCCCGACGACATCACGCCGCGGCCCGATCCGCGCCGCATGCTGTTTTTCCGTCCCACCGAGCTACCACCATTCGCCGCGGCGGGCAGGTCCAACGCGCTTCCGTCGCCTCAACTCGATAGTCCTTTCGAAAGGCAAAGAGAGATGTCTGCGGTCAAATGGCCTCACTCTAAGGTTCGCCCGACCGGCTCAGAGTCCATCTTGGAACAGGTCCTGGGCCGGACGACTCCTCCACCGCCGCTTCAGCCGCCGCCGCAGACCGATCAGGGCGTCAGTTCGTTCGAGATCGGCAGTCAGGTTCGCTCGTGGCCTGTCCCGAACGTGCCGAAAGCTGAAAGGCCGCGCAAGCGGTTTGACATGCGCTGGCTCATCGCCGCGGTGGCTGCCATCGCGATCGGCGAGGGTCTCTTCATCGCCGGGCTGCTGTATGCTCGACCGACAACCGTTCCAGGCTCGGTGATGATCGAGACGACCCAGCCAGGCGTCGAGGTTTTAGTCGACGGCCGCCCGGTTGGCGCGACGCCCTACAAACTCGAAGTCGGCGCCGGCGTTCGATCCATTCAAGTGCTCGGGTCAGACTCTCGCATCGCGAATGCATTGCTGACGGGCCCGATCACGACCGTCCGTCCCAAGCCGGATCCCCAGGCAGCAGTCGCACCACCGCCGTCGCCAACGGGATCCCTCGGCGGCGTCAGGGTCGCGTCGGCCATCGAGCTTCAGGTGTTCGAGGAAGGCAGGCTCGTCGGCACGACCGCCGGGACGATGGCGCTCGGCGCCGGCCGACACACGCTCGACGTCGTGAACGACAGGCTGGGGTATCGCTCGAAACAGACGGTCGAGGTGCGGCCAGGACAGACGACCTCGGTCACCGTCACGCCGCCGAACGGCCGCTTGAGCATCAATGCCGTGCCTTGGGCCGAGGTCTGGATCGGCGGCAGCCTCGTCGGAGACACTCCTCTCGCGAACGTCTCGCTACCTCTGGGCGATCACGAGATCGTCTTCCGGCACCCGCAGCTCGGCGAGCGGCGGCAAACAGCGACCGTCCGCTCCGACACGATGACGCGAGTGACGGCGAATCTCCAGAGATAGAGCACTCCTCATAAAGCGCTCGTCGGTACGGCAGGTACGGCGGGTCCAAGGAATGTTCTAACGTTATTCCGTTTTCGAGATCGGCGTAGCGTGTTCCGGCGCCCTCCCGCTCGCCGCTTGCCGCAAGGCAGCGTGATTGCCACCTCCGCTGAAGCTTCGGCGGGCCAAGGGGCTGCCTCGCGGCGCTCGCAAAGGTCGGGCGCAGGAACACGCTACGCCGATCTCGAAAACGCTCCTCTTCTTTAAGAAAAAAGATGACGAACGTCAGTTCGTTCCAGGGACCCTCCGTACCCGTCGTACCGACCAGCGAAAGCGGAGCGTTTTACGCTTTCGCTTTCGTTTGCTTTCTCTCTTCGTTCATCGCCATGAAGCTGTCGCGCGAGATCCGCACGAGACTCTGCGTCTGACGCGCCGCTCCGGCGGCGGCTGTTCGAAGGCGAAGCTGCGTTTCGAAGTCGAGCGACACCGGCGTGTGAAGGTGCAGCTCCAGATCTTCCAGGTGCAGAAGCTGCCTGAACCGGTGCGCGTCGCGGACGCCGGCGTTGCCCGCTGAGGGTGACAGCACGCGGGCACGGCCGACGACCCCCTTGCCGGGAATATAGAAGCAGATCCAATCGCCACTGCGAGCAGAGCTGGGCGTCGTGCCGCCGTCGGCGACGCCGAAGATGTGGCGGCGGCCGACGACGAGCTCGAGGAGCTGTTCGGGAGTCGTCGCGTAGTCGGGTGTGACCGTCGCGATCCAGTAGGACACCCCGTCGTCGTCGTGCGGTGTCACCTCGTCGGCGGACGCAACGTTTCGCGCGGGCGCGGCGCCCCGTTGTTTCCCGGTCAGCCGTTCGAGCAACTCGACGCTGTATTCGGCGGGGAGGTTCGACTCGAGGAGCCGCGCGGCGTCCTCGTGGCTGACCCGGCCGGCGCTCACGAGATCGGCAAGCAGCAGGAGTGCCCGGAGCGGGATGACGCCGACCGGAAAGCCGGGTCTGGCCGCCGCGACGGCTTCTTCGATCTTGTGCCGGCTGGCGAAGAGCGGCGTCACCACGCAGAGACCTGCGAATCGCCAACTCGACGCCCTCGACGTCCCTGCCTGCGCCGCGACGGATCGAAGCAGCGCGTCCACGTCCGGCGCGCCCGAGGAATCGCTTCGGACCTCCAGCACGACGTGGAGCCGCAGCCGCGATCGCCAGTGGCCATGATGTTTGATGGAACCGGCCGCCGGCGCGTAGGCGCCGAACGTGACGTCGAACCCGATGAACTTGCCAAGCAGGACGACGAGATCCTGCACGGCCCGATGATGCTGCTCGCCGGGCAGATGCTGGCCTTGTTCGATCAACGCGCGCGCGCCGGTGAGATCCGCCGCGTGCTCGAGCAGGAATCGGCGGAACCGTTCACGCGCCGAGTCGAATCCCGGCGTGTCGTCGAGCCGCCCGGAGAGGTTGAGAATTTGCTCGAGCGTGACACTCATCGGCACGTCCCGCACGTCGGGTGCGTGGGTCGGACGGGTTACTGCGCGACGCGCCTGGTCAACACGGGTGCACCCGAAGGCGCCGGACTTCCGGCGGCCGGCTCGGTCGTGACGATGATGCCAGTCACTGCGCGCGGGATGCTCGGCAGCGTGTCGAGCGAGAGCGTGGCCCGGCCGGCGTCGTCAGGCGTGATCGTGCCGACGGAGACCGCAGTGCCCTCAGTCAGCAGCCAGATCTGATACGCCGACCCGGCGGGTGACGGTGGCAGCCTCGACGCGCTGAGGACCATGCCTCGCGACCGGCTCCAGAGCACCTGCGCGTTGGCCCGGCTGGTCGCGTCCGGACTGCCGAGGTTGAAGCGCACGAGGTCCGGCGCCGCGAGGACGTCGCTCACGATTTGCGCGCGCTGGGCCGTCGCACGCGCTTCGGCGATCTGCCGGTCGGCCTCGGCCCGGGTGGACGCGATTTCTTTCGTCGCCGCGGCCGACGCGGCTTGCGCCTGTTGTTCGGCCGCGGTCGCGCGGGCGGACGCGTCGTTCAACCGGCGGTTGACCGAGCCGATCAGCTGCATCCCCACGAGCGCGGAGATGGCGATGACGCCGGCGGCAATCCCGAACGACAAGCGCCAGCCGCGATGCATCCGCTCGGTCTTCGTCACGCTGTCGTGCATTTCCTGGTTCGTGTGGGTGACCTCGCGCTCGAGCGAGTCCATGCGTGTGGCGAGCGACGCGGTCGGCTCCGTCGGCAGCTGGGCGCCGGGGTTTGGTCCGGCCGCGGGCTCCGGCAGGGCTGACGGTTCCGGGTCCGGGCTCTGCGGGGGCGTCGGCTGTTCGGTCGTCGGCGGATGCTCGATCGCCGGCGGCAGTTCCTTGACGCCCGGTCCGGTCTCGCGCAACTCCTCGTGGATGCGCATGATGCCTTCGAGCGGGAACGGCGCCGCCTTGAGGGCGGGCAGCCGTGAGGGGTCGTGTCTGAGATCCGAAAGGGCAGTCTGGACGTCGTGCGAGAGTTGCGACAGCCGTTCCTGGAGGTCCGCTTCGAGCGCGGCAAAACGGGCTTCCGCCCGCTCGAATCCTCGAAGCGCCAGGTTCGCGGCGGCGACGCACGTCTCCCCCAGAGTTGCGGTCTGTTCGCGCAGCTGCTTGACCGGCTCCGTGTGCATCTGCCGGATCTGCGCCCACTCGTGCTCGATCGTGCCCTCGAACTCGCGGATGCGCTGGAGCGAATCCTGCTCGAGCCGGCTCTCGATCGCGCTCCAGTCGTTCAGCTTCGTTTCGATCTGCTTGATCGCGTCAGCGTGCCGTTGATCGGTGTCGGACCAGCGATTGAGGATGTCGGCGCACCGCTCGGTGAGCATCGACAGACGCTGCTCCATCGGCTGCAGCAGGTCCTGCGTCTCTCGCCACTGACGAAGCGCAAGGCTGAGCTGATCGATCTGCGCCTGTAAGTCGGGGAGCGTTTGTTCCAAGTTCGGCCATGATACACAAATTTTTTGCCCGCGCACGCGCGCGAAGGCACTTGTACTCGTGCGCCAAACCGGGTACCATGCCTTCCGTCCCCTGCCGACGATGCACCTGCGACGCAGCACTCGAATAGCGGTCGCCCTTGCCGGGTGCCTCGTCGCCGCCATGCCCGCATTCGCGCAGCCCGAGACGCTCGCGCGCGCGAAGGACTTCTACGCCTCGGCCGCCTACGAAGAAGCGCTCGACGTGCTGCGGAAGCTCAACGGCAGCGCGCCCGCCACCGAAGCCCGCGAAATCGCCGTTTATCAGCTCTTTTGCCTGGTGGCACTCGGCCGGACCGACGAGACCAAGAAGACGATCGAAGCCATCGTGCGCGCCGATCCGCTGTACCACCTGTCCGAGCAGGACGCGTCGCCAAGGGTCCGGCAGATGTTCGAGGACATCCGGCGGCCGTTGCTGCCCGCCATCGTCAAGGACCTCTACACCAAGGCCAAAGCGGCATACGACAGGAAGGATACGGCCGAGGCCGTCGCCGGCTTCGACAAGGTGATCGCGCTCATCGACGACGCCTCCCTCTCGGATTCACCGGGCATCGGCGACATCCTCACGCTGGCCACAGGTTTCCGGGATCTGGTGAAGGCACCGGCGGCCGCGCCGCGCCGCCCCCGCCAGCCGACCCGGCGCCCGCGCCAAAGACGGACCCGCCGCCGCCAACGAACACCCCCGCCAGTGAGGCGCGCATCTATGGACCCGACGACACGTTCGTCGTCCGGCCGGTAGGTATTTCCAACCAGCTGCCGCCATGGCGGCCGACCGGCGCGGACTTCCGCATGGAATTCAGCGGCGACATCGAGGTCATCATCGACGAGGCCGGCAAGGTGATCTCGGCGACGATCCGGAGGAGCATTCATCGGCTGTACGACCCGCTGCTGGTGGATGCCGCGAAGAAATGGAAATACCAGCCGGCGACCGCCAACGGCACGCCAGTGAGATACCGCTACTTCCTCGAAGTGAACCTGAAGCCCGGCGGGGGGACGAGGTAGAGCATTGAGTAATTGGTAATTGGGTAATTGGGTAATTGAAGAACCTCAATTGCTCAATTACCAATTGCCCGATTACTGAATTTCAGGCGCCACTACCTCCATTACGACGTCTTTACCGATCAGGCTCTGACGGGCAATCAGCTCGCTGTCTTCACGGATCCTGCGGGCCTCGCCACCGACGACATGACACGCGTGACCCGCGAGATGAACTTCTCCGAATGCACGTTCCTTCTTCCCCCTGAGCAGGCCGGAACGGACGTCCGCCTGCGGATTTTCTGTCCGGACGGCGAGATGCGGTTCGCCGGTCACCCGGTGATCGGCTCGACGTTCGCGCTGGCGCACGAAGGTCTCGTGACGCCGGCGCAAGAGCGGGTCGTCTTCGGGCTGGGTCTGGGCCCCACGCCCGTCGATCTCGAATGGAGAGGCACTGAGCTCGCGTTCGCCTGGATGACGCAGCAGGTTCCGGCGTTTGGCCCGGCGCTCGGCACGCGCGATCGGGTGGCCACGGTCCTCGGCGTCGAGCCCGCCTCGCTCAGCGACGGGCTGCCAATCCAGGAGATCTCCTGCGGAGTGCCGTTCTTGTATGTCCCACTGCGGACTCGTGCAGCCGTGGACCACTGCGTGCTCGACGCGCGCGCCAGCGAAGCGATGTTCAAGGACGCTGGGCTCACCAGTCGTGGGATCTTCGTCTTCTCCACGGAATCAGGAGACGACGCGGCGACCGTTTACAGCCGCATGCTCGGCGCGGACCGCGAAGACCCCGCCACTGGATCGGCGAGCGGGCCGCTCGGCTGCTATCTCGTCCGACATGGCCTCGTGCCTCCGGGGCGCGCGGGCCAAATCGTCAGCAGGCAGGGCGTGAAAATGTCGAGGCCGAGCCGGGTTCACATCCGGGTCGCCGGGACTCCCGAAAACATCACGGGCGTCCAGGTCGGCGGCAGAAGTGTGCTGGTTGGAGACGGAAGGATACAGACAGAGATCGGGTAATCGGGTAATTGAGTAATTGGGTAATTGAAGAACCTCAATTACACAATTACCAATTACCCAATTACTCAATTCACTGCCTTCTACTTCACCGGCGCCGGCACGTTCAACGTCAGGTCGTGTTTTTTCAGCGCCTGACTGAGCGGCATCGCTTTCACCAGCAGCGCGTTGGCCTCCGCGATCGCTCGCGGTAACGCGAGCTTCACGTCGTTGTATTGCTTGAGCAGCGCATCGCTCGGCATTTCCCAGATGTTGGCGATCGCGCTCTTCACGCCCGCGGTGCGACTGACGACGTCCTGACTGGGGGCGCCACCGCCGCCACCGCCGCCACCGACCGCCGCCACCGCCACCGCCGCCCCCACGACCCCCTCCGGCCGGCGGCTGGGGAGGCGGCACGCCGAACTTCACGCGGACCGCGTCGAACTCCTTGTTGACAGTGTCGAACTGCGTCTTGACCGCCGCCGGCACGTTGGCCATCCCGCCGAGCTTGCCCGAGATGTCGGTCATCTGCGTGTAGAACGGATTCAGCGAGTTGGTCATCATCGTGCCGCGGCGCTGCAGGTCGTGGAGATCCATCACGATCTCGTTGTAGCGCCGGCGCTGGACGTCGGTCATCTGGACCGCCGGATCGCCCACGATCTTGATCGGCTTCGTCTCGATGGTCTTGCCATCGACGATGAGCGCGACGTTGTAGTTGCCGGGCATCACGTGTGGACCAAGGTTGGCGCCACCGCCCCCTCCACGTCCGCCGCCACCACCACCGCCGCCACCGCCACCGCCACCGCCGGTGCATGGGTTCAGGAACCCGGTTCCAGGAAGTCCGGCGGGCGGCGTACCGCGTCCGGCGGCCCCACCGCCGCCGCCACCACCCCCACCACCGCGACCGGGAGGCGCGGCCGGCGCGCCGGCTACCGCTGGAATCGGCTCAACCCGCATGTCCCAGCACGTCGTCTGAATACCGGGCTGATACCGCGCCGAGGGAACCGTCACTTCGCGGACCTCTCTCCCGGTCGTATCGGTCACCTTCAACTTGACGTCTTTCGGCGCGTTCTTCAGGTGGAACTGGATCACGGCTTCGGCCGGCGGGTTCTCGCCGATGAAGAACTGGTGGCCCCAGAACTCGTCGTTCCGGTCATCCTTCGTCTTCCACTGGAGCGCCGGACCCGGCGTGAACAGCTTCGCGTCGGCCGCCTGCCCCGCGGCGAATTCCTGGATCGGCTCGAGATGATCGAGGATCCAGAGCACACGGCCGTGTGTCGCGACGATCATCGCGTTGTCGCGCGGATGCAGCGTGATCTCGTCGACGCGAACCGTTGGCAGGTTCGCCTTCAGCCGCCGCCAGCTCTTGCCGCGATCGAGTGTGAGGAAGATCCCGGTCTCGGTTCCGGCGTAGAGAATGTCAGCATTCTTGAGGTCTTCGGTCAACGTCTTGACGACTTCACCTTTGAGGTTGCCGTTGAGCGATCGGAACGTCGCGCCAAAGTCGGTGCTCACCCACATGTGCGTGTCGTAGTTGTTCAGGCGATGCGCGTCGACCGTGACGTAGACCGTGCCCGCGTCGAACTTCGATGCCACGACTTCGGACACCCACGCGCCGGCCGGGAATCCCGGCAGGTTCTTCGTGATGTTCTCCCACTTCTTGCCGCCATCCCGCGACACGCTCACGGTGCCGTCGTCCGAACCGGTGAAATAGAGTCCCGGCTGCTTTGGCGACTCGGCGAGCGAGACGATCGTTGGCCAGGCCGAGATGCCGTCGTTGGCCGCGATTCGGATCTGATTGCCCCGCAGGCCCATCGTGACGATCTCGCTCCGATCGGCATTCGTCGTCAGATCCCCGCTGATGACCGCCCACGAATCGCCGCGATCGGTCGACCGGAACACGCGGTGCGCCGCGACGACCAGCGTGCCAGGCTCGTGCGGCGAGAAGATGATGGGCGTGTCCCAGTTGAACCGGAACTGCCCCTGCGTATCGGGCGCGACGTTTTCGTTGGTCGGCCGGATGCTCTTCGACTCGCCCGTGGCCGTGTTCTTCCGCGTCATGTTCCCGTTCTGCGACTCGGTGTAAACGATCCGCCCGTCGCGCGGATCCATCAGCGTCACGAAGCCGTCGCCGCCCTGCACCTGGAACCAGTCGTAGTTGGCGATGCCTCGCGCGAACCGCGTGGCGCTCGGTCCGCACCAGTTGTAGTTGTCCTGCATGCCGCCGCACACGTTGAACGGCGTCGCCATGTCGTAGCCCACGTGGTAGAAGAGCCCGACGGGCAGATTGGGCAGGTAGATCCACGTCTTGCTCTGGTCGTACGACACCGCGAGGCCGCCGTCGTTGCCGATCAGCACGTGATTCGAGTCCTTTGGATTGATCCAGATCGCGTGATGGTCCGAATGAATGACGGAGGCGGCCTGCCCGTTCACCGTCTTGCCGCCGTCGGTCGACATCTGCAGGTCGACCCCGCCAAATATCACGACGTCCGGGTTGTTGGGATCGATCCGCACCTGGCTGAAGTACATCGGACGCGGGTTGGCGGGGTTCACACGCCGCCAGCTGGCGCCACCGTCGTCCGATCGATAGAGACCTGTCGCGCCGCCGCCCCCGGCGCCGCCACCGCCCGCTGCCTGTCCGCCACGACCTGCTGCCGCCGGATCACCGCCGCGTCCCGCGCCGCCGGCCGCCGCCGCTCCGGCACCACCGCCGCCAGCCGGCGCCGCGCCAGGCCCTTCGTCCCCGCCGCCGCCACGGCCGCCGCCGCCACCCTCTCCTTCAATCAACGCGTAAAGAATGTTGGCGCTCCGCTTGTAGACGTCGAGCCCGATCCGTCCGAGCGAACCGGGCGGGATGCCGTTTGTCAGCCGCGTCCAGGTGTCGCCGTGATCGGTCGACTTCCAAATCCCGCTGCCGGGTCCGCCGCCATTCATGCAGCACTGCGAACGGCGCCGCTGATACGTCGAGGCGTACATGGTTCGGCGATCGGTGTCGGCCATCACCAGGTCGTTCGCGCCCGTGTCGTCGTCGACCTTGAGCGTCTGCTTCCAGGTCTTGCCGCCGTCGGTCGTCTTGAAGACGCCGCGCTCGCCGCCCGGTCCGAACAGCGCTCCGGTCGCCGCGACGAACACGATGTTGTTGTCATCCGGATCGATGACGATGCGATTGATGTGGTAGGACTGGCGGAGACCCATGTTCTGCCAGGTCTTGCCGCCATCAGTCGACTTGTAGACGCCGTCGCCCCACGACGTCGTCTGCCGGTTGTTCGACTCGCCGCCGCCGGCCCAGACGAGGTTCGGATCCCTCTGCGAGACCGTGACGTCGCCGATCGAAATCAGCCCTATGTCCTGGAACTGCGCCTCGAACGTCGCGCCGTTGTTGACCGTCTTCCAGACGCCGCTGTGAGCGGTGCCGACGTAGTAGATCGCCGGATTCGCTTCGTACACAGCCAGGTCCGAAATGCGGCCGGACATCGTCGCGGGTCCAATGGACCGGAAGTGCAGTCCCTCGAACTCCTGGGCGACCGGAACCGCCGTCTGCGACTGGCCGACGAGCGATCCGGGCAGGGTAAGGGCGACAAGGACCGCGCACAGGGACAGGAAACGCAGGTGCCTCAACATGGATCCTCCAGCGGAATGCGGGGATTATATCTGGGCTTGAAAGGCTCATGTCGGGTACGACGGACCTGAAGAGCGCTCGTCGGTACGGCGGGTCCAAGGAACCTGATTCTCGCCATCTTCTTTAGAAAAGCTGAGGAGCGCCAGAACGTTCCACGTACCTGCCGTACCCGCCGTACCGACGAGCGCTTTCCAGGTCCGCCGTACCGACAAGCGCCTTTCGGATGGGTCGTACCGACATGAGCTTTCCAGAAGGTATGATCTCTTTTCATGCCCTCAGCTGCCCCGCCGCGTTCCAGAGTCCGAGCCGAAATCGACGAAGGGCACAAGTGGAACCTCACCGACATCTACCCGGATTGGGATTCATGGGAGGCCGCGCGAACTGAACTGGAGGGGTGGATTTCTGAGTACGCGGCGCTCAAGAGCACGCTGGCGAGGGGGCCGGAACGGCTGCTGGCGGCGTACCGGCTGAACGATCAACTCGGTCAGCTCGCCTACAAGGTCTATTTCTATCCGTCGCTCAAGTACGACGAGGATCAGCGCGACAACGGCGTCAACGCCCGCAAGCAGCAGATCGAGGCACTTGTCGCCCGGTGGCAGCAGGCGACGTCCTGGTTCAGTCCAGAGCTCCTCCAGATTCCTCTCGAGACCGTCCGCGGCTGGCTCGATGCCACGCCCGAACTGGCCGTGTACCGCTTCGCCATTGAAGAGGTGTACCGGCAGCAGGAACATGTCCTCGACGAGGACGGAGAGCGACTGATGTCGCTCTCGACGCGGCTGTCTGGCGCGCCGCACGAGGCGTATCTGGCGCTGTCGACGGCCGACGCGAAGTTTCCTGAAGTGACGCTCAGCACCGGCGAGCGGGTGACGATGTCGTACGGCCAGTATCGCGCGGTGCTGGCGACGAATCGAACGCAGGAGGACCGCCGCAAGGCGTTTCTAGCGCACTACGGCACCTACGGCGCGAACCTGAACACTTACGCGACGCTCTATCACGGCGTGTGCCAGCGCGACTGGTTCTACGCGCGTTCGCGCGCGTACGCCACGACGCTCGACGCCGCGCTCCACGGCAACAACATCCCGCGATCGGTCGTGGACACGCTGATCTCCACGACCCGCGCGGGCGTCGAACCGCTCCGGCGGTACCACCGGCTGCGGCGCCGCGCGCTGAAGCTGGAACGGTACTGTCCGTACGATTTTTCGATTCCGATCATCGAGTGGGATCGCCGGTACCACTACGCCGACGTGGTCGCGTCCGTCGTCGAAGCCGTCGCGCAGCTCGGCCCGGAATACCAGTCACGGATGTGGCGCGGGTTCCGCGAGCGCTGGATCGACGTCTACGAAAACGACGGCAAGCGGAGCGGCGCGTATTCGGCACCGGTGTACGGGGTCCACCCGTACATGCTGCTCAACTGGGCCGACACGCTGGACGACGTGTTCACGCTGGCGCACGAGATGGGTCACTCGATGCACACGATGCTGTCGCACGAACGGCAGCCCTTCGTGTACTCGGACTACACGATTTTCGTCGCCGAAGTGCCCTCGACGCTCGCCGAGGCCCTGCTCCTCGAGCACCTGCTCGCCACGACCACCGACCGGCAGGAGCGGATCGTGCTGCTCCAGCACGCCATCGACAACATCACGAGCACGTTCTACACACAGGTGCTCTTCGCCGATTTCGAGCTGGCGGCACACGTTCGCGTCGAACACGACGAGTCGGTGACCGCCGAGGTACTGAACGATCTCTATAAGGAGCGTTTCGACGCGTATTACGCGGATTCGGTGGACATGGAGGATCTCACGCCGATCACGTGGGCCCGGATCCCGCACTTTTTCAACTCGCCCTATTACGTCTACCAGTACGCGACATGCTTCGCGTCGGCCGCCAAGCTCGCCCGGCAGATCGGCGAGGGCCCGGAAGCGTCCCGGGCGGAGGCGCGGGCGCGTTACCTCGATCTGCTCGCCTCGGGCGGCAGCGATCACCCGATGACGCTTTTGAACAAAGCCGGTGTCGACCTGAGCGAGCCCTCGACCATCCAGGCGGTCATCGATCAGCTCGGCCGACTGGTCGGGCACCTGGAAGAACTCATCTGACGTACCCGGCCAGTTGCAGCCGCCTCCGCTGAAGCTACGGCGAGCCAAGGGGCCTGCCACGCGCCCGGCGGCGCGTGTACGAGAAGTCGCGCTCGCAAAGGTCGGGCGCGGAACACGCTACACCGATCTGGAAAACGCTGTAGCGGCCGCGCTTACTTCTTCTCCAGCGTCGCGCGCATGACCACCCACGCATTCGGATCCAGCACCACGTTCACAGGTTCCGCCTCGCTCGGCCACGAGAACGTCTGCTGCGTGTCGGTGAGCTGCACCGTCCGGATCGTGGAGGTCGATTGCGGCGTGCCGCCGGCACGTCCCCCCGCCGGCGCGCTCGTCGCCACCAGCACCTCGATGGGCATCCGGTAAAGACCGGTCGTCTGCGTCTGTTGCAACGTGAGTTGCACCTGCTTCGCGGTGGTGTCGTACGTCCAGGTCCCCTGCACCTGCAGGGCGCCGCCGCGATTCAGGAGCTGGCTGAAGAGCCACGTGAGGTCTTTACCGTCCGTCGGGCACCGGCTGGCCGCTGCGGCGCAGGCTTCTTCGAACGCGCGCCGCAAATCGGCGGTGGTCGCGTTGCTGTCCTGGAAGCGGCTGTAATACAAGCGAATCCCCTGCCAGAACGTGTCTGTGCCGACGACGCCACGGATGTTGTGCAGCACCTGCGCCCCACCCTGATAGACCTGCGCGTTGTTGGCGATCACCCGGCTGATGTCGGCGAGGTTGTCGTGCACGATGGTGGAAGCGGGGTTGGCCATCGCGTAGTTGAGCGCCGTGTTCTTGCTGCGCCTGACACCCTCGAGGAATGCGTCGCGGCCGTCCTGGAACTCCGTGTAGAGCAAGGCGAAGTAGGTGGCGAAGCCTTCGCTCAGCCACACGTCGTCCCAGTCGCTTTCCGTTGCGGCGTCACCAAACCACTGATGCGCCATCTCGTGCGCGATCAGCTGCCGGCTCGCGCCAGTGGCCCCATACCCGTAGAAGATGCTGGAGGCGAGCTCCATGCCGCCGCCGACGCCGTGGGCCTGGACCTGCGCGAGTTTTTCGTACGAGTACGGCCCGATGCGGTCGATGAAGAACTCGAGGACGGGCTGCGTGTGTGCGCGAAACGCGTTCAGGCCCGCCTCCCGCTCCTGCGGGAACACCCAGGAGGAGAGCGCGATCCCGCGGTACTCGCCGAAATGATCCACCGCGAACGGCGCGACCGCGAGCGACATGAGCCACGTGCAGATCGGCACGGATTCCTTCCAGACCGTCCGGCGCATGTTATTGGGCAGGTCCGTCTCCTCCATCAGGCGGCCGTTCGAGACCACCTGGTAGTGCCTGGGCGCCGTGATGACGTGGACCACAGGCGCTTTCATCGACGGATGGTCGATGGACGCGCGGAAGTTGCGCGCCTTGTCCGGCCAGGCGTTCGACACGAACGATCGATCGCCGTGCCGGTTGTTGGCGATGAGGATCCCGGTCGCCGGCACGCCGCGGTAGTTCACCGTGAATGAGAAGCGCTCGCCTGGCTTGAACGCGCGGGGCACGGTCACGCGCACGCGATCGTTCTCATGCTGGAACGTCAGCGGCTGACCGTCCGCGGACACGCCGGTGACCGTCATGCCCTTCCCGCCCTTCGGCGGCGTCGCGGCGCCACCGCGCCCGCCGCCAGGCTCCGCGCACGGATCCGCAAACCCGTTCGCCATCGTCGCGCTTCGCGGCTTCTCGCTGAACTTGCAGAGATCGAGCTCGATCGTCGTGACGCCGGCGGCCACGAACTGCACGTCCACGGTACCTGCGACGACGAACTCGTTGCTGGCGTCGCCGAGGGTGATGTCGAAGGTGTAGCCGGTGATCTTGATGCCGGGCTGGCGGGGATACGTGTCGGCCGTAAGGCGCGAAGTCGCCGCCGCTGTGAGAGCCAGCGCAAACAGAACCGATTTCCCTCTGAACATATGGAGGACGATAACCCGTATTAGGGCTTCAGCGATTCGCCGGCATCACGCGAGCCTCGTCAGTCCCGGCAGCCCGTCGAACCCTGTGTCGAAGCTCATGATGCGCGTGACCTTGCGGCGCTCCATCACAGCGGCGTGGATGGCGTCCCGGGCCGACAGCCGGCGGCGTTCGAGGACAATGGACTTGGCGCGCTCGACGTCGGCCAGCTCGATGGCGAAGACCTCGTCGACGAGTCCGTACACGGCGTCGAAGGCCGGCTGAACGGCGTCGCGCCGGCCGATAGCCGTGAACCGGTGCAGCATCTCCTGCAGCACCTCGACGTCGGTCACCAGCTTCTCGTCCTCAGCGATGGCCGCTTCGAGCAGCCGTTGCGCGTCCTGTTTGTGCGGGTGCGGCGCGCCGATGAGGTACATCGGCACGTTCGAGTCCACGAAGATCATTGCGGCTCGTCAGCTGTGCGCCCGCGCTCGATCTCGGCCAGCATCTGGGCGATGTCTGCCGTCGGGAACCGATGCCGGAGCGCCGCGCGGAGTGCGGTCAGCTTGCGGGCCGGGTCGGAGGCGCTCTCCGCCTGCCGGGCGGTCCGAATGGCTCGACGGACCCAGTCGGCGACCGTCGACCGCTCCCGGCGAGCCAGGCGCCGGATTGCCCGCATCTCGGCCTCCTCCAGCAGCACCTGGAGTCGCTTACTCATCTCATGAGTATGACATGAGTCTGTGATGAGTGATCGTTCCGTGGTTCCTGGCGGGCGGTTCCGAGGAACCCATCAGCGCCAGCATTCGCGTGGCCTCACCCCGAACGCTCATCCAGCTCGAGCCGTCCCTGCTCCGATCTGGTCCTGCCTCGGCCGCGCCGGCTGCGCGCCTTCCGCGCCTGGAGCTTGAAGTAGAAATCCAGCAACTTCTCCAGGAAGTCGCCGGCCGAGCCCGATCGATCGTTCCACGCGATCGACTCCTTGCCAATCATGAGAGCGGCGTAGGCGAGTCGCGAATCGCCCGCACCAGCCGCGGCCTGGTAGTCGGGATGCAGGGTATTGACCTGCACGACGCCCGAGACGAACCGGCTGTGGGCCCGCGAACCGGGCTCGAACGGCACCTCTTCATACCCGATGCGGCGGCCGCGCGGCGAGGACAGCGTGCCTGGATCGACCGGGGCGTCGCGCGCACGGCGCCGCGTGGGTCGCCGGTCACGAGACGGAGCGGCCGCACCCTCCGGCCGCCCGCGCTTGGCCATGCCGCCCGGTAACGCCAGGTCCCGGAACTCGTCGAGATCCAGGATGTCCCGTGCGAGACGGAGCGCGCGCTCGGCAATCGCGCCGGCCTCCTGTTCACGGTACGTCGCGAGGCGATCGTTCAGCTCGGCCTGAAGCGTCGGCAGATAGCGATCGAGTGCGTCGCAGAATCCTATCCAGTCATCGTTCTCCTCGAATCCGGAACGCGCCGGCAGCGGTGTCAGAAAATCGGCATCGAGCACACCGCGAACGTAGCCGCCGGCCCAGACGCTCTCCTCGAGCCCATAGGCCACGAGCGATCCGAGATCGTCCACGATGACGACCCCCTCGTGCCGAATTGCAACGCGCCCGCGGCCGGACGGATCGAAATACAACTCAAGCCGCACCCGGCGCCGCGGATCGCCGGCGAGCGAAATCTCCCCGAGGTCTGCGAGCAGCCGAGGCAGATCGATCTTCGACGGCGTGACGGCAAACGTCGCAACGCCGGCGCGGATCGAGATCGCCAGCCAGCCCTGCCGGAGATACGCCTCAAACTTCTCCGCCAGGTAGCGGCGCAGCGAGTCGGGCGCCAGCGGGCCGCGCGAGCGCATCGGATCGGACTTCAGCTCAGTGATGACGACCTTCAGTCCCGGACGGGCGAGCGCATCGCGCGCGAGCGCCGTCTCGATGGACGCGTCCTCAGCGCCCTCCTTGAGCACGACGCGGAGGGTCTCGGACGCCGCGGTCTTTCGCGAATAGAACGTGCACCGCCGCCCGATCTGCTGAAAGCTGAAAATCCCGATCCCGAGGCGGCCGATCGTCCTGGCCTCGCTGGCGCGCTTCGCGGAGTCAGCGACGCGACGGAGCGCCGTGTCGAATTCCGCCCGGCTCATTCCATAGGGGTATTCGATCGAAACCTGCTTCCGGTCGAGCGTGAAGGTGACCTCGCAGCGGTCATAGGCCGTTCCCGTGAGCTTCGCCTTGAGGTGCTCGTCGATGGCGTTGCTGACGTGCTCTTTGATCGCCTCCGCCGGGTTTCGGTAGAGCGTGCCCAGCCATTGCAGGGCGTTGGCGACGTGCAACTGAATCGGGATGCGTTGGGCCAAGGCGTCCACCGATTCTGGCACGCCCGCCGCCCATCCCCGGGACGCGGAAGCCCGCACTCTTCACCGTTCTGGATTCCAACTTCACCCCTCCGGATCGTTAGAGTCCTATCAACTCATAGTCCCCATGGGTGCTGTCTGTAACTGATTGACTTGCAAGGACATTCCAGCGCGGCCCTCGTCCGGCCCAGTTCGGGCGTACCGGCACGGTCCTTCCTTATGAGTAGGAGCGCAAACTCCCCATGGGACTTCTCGACAAGCTGAAGCCGCAGCCCCGTTGGAAGCACGCGGACCCGTCCGTGAGGCTCGAAGCGGTTCGTGAACTCGAAGATCAGGCCGAACAGGCCATCCTGGCGGAACTCGACCCGGACGCCCGTGTGCGCCGGTCGGCCACAGCCCGGATAGCCGATCCGTCAGTGCTCGGGAGGATCGCCGCGGCTGACGCCGACCCGGAGGCCAGAGATCGGGCCGCTGACCGGCTGCTTGCGCTGGCAACCCTTGGCGGGTTGGACGAAGCCAGCGCCCTCGCGGCCGTCGCCGCCTTGTCCGATGTCCGCCGGCTGTCGGTCATTGCCAAGAGTGACGCGGCCGACCCCGTCCGGGGCTCGGCCCTCGCCCGTGTCACCGATCAGCGGGCGCTCAGCAGCATCGCCCGGCACGCGAAACAGGAATCGACCGCCACCGCGGCGCTCGATCGGCTGACCGACGCGGCAGACCTGGTTGACGTCGCCCAGAACGGCGAGCATCGCGACGTCGCCCTCGGGGCATTCGAGCGGCTCGTCACGCCGTCGCCGGATGTCACTCTGCTGCAGGCCATCGAGGCTCGATCGCAGCACAAGGCGGTGAGCCGCCGTGCCCGCACAGTCATCCAGGAGATTGAAACCGCCGAAGCGGCGCGGCGCGCCGCCGAGGAAGAGCGACGGCGCCGGGAGGCCGCGGTCATCGAAGACGTCGAGCGGCTCGCCGGGATGACCGACCTCTCGACCGCGAAAACCGAGCTCGTGCGGCTGAACGACACCTGGCAAGGCCTTGGTGTCACGGACGATCTCGCGCAGAACCGGTTCGTACAGGCCGTCGGCGCCGCCGAAGCGGCCATCACCCGCCGCGAGCGTGAAGCCGAAGAGGCCGCCGAGCGCGCCCGTATGCGCGCCGAGGCGATCGCCACCCGTGATGCGCTGTGCCAGCGAGTCGAGACACTCGAGGGCGACGATCTGCCCGCTCAACTCGCAGTCATCGAGGAAGAATGGCGATCGCTCCTGCCACTCGTCGGTAACGGCCCGGAGGCCGACCGCCTGGCGGCGCGATTCGCCCAGGCGGTGGCCGCGTGCCGGAAGCGGCACGAAATGAGCGGAGTGCTGGCCGAAACGCGCGCCCGGCTCGAGGTGCTCGTCGCCGAAGCCGAGGGCCTCCCGTCGGCAAGCGACGAGGCCCAGGCGCTCGCGCGCTGGCAGGCGCTCAGCCGGGAGGCACGCGGTCTGACCGCCACTCTTAAGGAAACGTCGAACGCCGAACTTCAAACTTCGAACTCGGAACCTGGAGATTCGACTCGTCCGCCAACACTTCAGGAACGGCTCGCCGCAGTCGAACAGGCGTTCTCCGCCAAGGAAACGGCCAGGCGCGAAGCGGCCGCCAGGGCGCAGCAGGACGTCGTCAACCAGCTGCAACGGCTGGCGGAGCGCGCGCGCCGCGCGGCCGAGGCCGAGACGATCACGCTGCGCGAAGGCGATCGGTTGATGCGCGATATCGGCGCCGGCCTCCAGGAACTGGACGCGAGCCGCCGGGAAACGACGCGCGACATGGAAGAGGCCGCGGCGAAGCTGCGCGCCCTCCAGGAAAAAGTCGCGCCGCGCGTGCGCGAGCTTCGCGAGATGGACGACTGGCGCCGCTTCGCGAACGCTCAGCGCCAGGAACAGCTCATCGCGATGGCGGAAGCCATCGTCGCCTCGCTCAAGACCGACGAGGAAGCCGGCAAGCCGTCCGACCTTCCCGCCACCGCCCGAGCGCTCCGCGAGCTGCACGTGAAATGGCAGGACGTCGCCGAAGCGCCGCGGCATTCGGCGCAGCGTTTGTGGGATCGCTTCCGCAACGCGACTGATTTCATCCGGAGCCGCTGCGAGACGTTCTTCGCCCAGCAGCGCGAGGAGCGGACGACCAATCTTCAGAAGAAAGCCGTCCTGGTCGAAGAAGCCGAAGCCCTCGCGACGTCCGCCGATTGGAGCCGGACCGCCACGCGGCTCCAGGAACTGCAGGCCGCCTGGCAGGAAAGCGGCACCGTGCCCCGGGAAGCGGGCCGCGATCTAGGACTCCGCTTCCGAGCGGCCTTCAACACGTTCTTCGCCCGGCGCCGGGAAGATCTGGCGACCCGGAAGAAGACCTGGTCCGAGAACCTCGCGAAGAAGGAAGCGCTCTGCCAGCGCGCCGAAACCCTCGCCGAGTCCATCGATTGGGACGCCGCGTCGGCCGAGATGAAACGGCTGCAGGCCGACTGGAAGACGATCGGTCCGGTGCGCCGCAGCAAGTCCGAAGTGGTGTGGAACCGTTTCCGCGCCGCCGCCGATCGTTTCTTCGAGCGATATCACAACCGCCACCAGATCGCGATGGCGGGCAAGATCGCGGAGCGCGAAGCGCTCGTGGTCGATCTCGAGGCGCTCGCCGCGTCCGACAATGGCGACGTGCCGGCAGATCTCGCCGCGCGCGTGCAGCAGTTACGTACCACCTGGAACCGCAGCGTGCCGATTCCTGGAGTCGAGATGCGGCCGCTCACCGACCGATGGCAGGTCGCGCTCACGCAAATCGTTGATCGCCGCGCCGAGGCCTTCAAAGGCACTGACCTCGACCCCTCGGCCGTGCGGCAAAAGATGGACAAGCTCATCGCGCGGGTCGAGGCGTACCTCAGCGATGTCCGTGAGGCGCCTGCCGGTCAAACCCAGGCGGAAGTGCTCGCGGCCCGACTGCGGTCCGCGCTGGCGACGAACGCCATGGGTGGGCGCTCCAGCGACGACGCGAAATGGCGCGCGGCCGCCGACGCGGTCAAGGAAGCGCAGTCGGCGTGGCTCCGCCTCTCGCAGGTCGCGGGCCCGGACGCGCGTGCGCTCGAAACACGGTTTCGCGACGCCTGCCGGCGGGTAATGGACCACGCGCGGCGTCAGTCGAGCGCGGGGGGCAGGCGCCCAGCCCGTCCGACAGCAATCGGCGCGTAGAGCGTTTGGCAGGTCGGGGGTGCGTGTTCCTGGGCCCTCCCGTTCGCCGCTTGCCGCAAGGCAGCTGATTGCAGCCTGCCTCGCGGCGCTCGCAAAGGTCGGGCGCAGGAACACGCACCCCCGCCCTGCAAAACGCTGGGAAGGAAAGAGAAAGGTTGAACTTCCCCGGCGGGACGAAGTCCCCGGGATAAAAACAGCCGCGCCACAGGCGCGGCCCGCGGGAGCGGAGCGGGGATCATGGGGCCCCGCGAGCGAACCGCGCCAGGGGGTCCGGCGGGACGAAGTCCCCCGGGACAAAAACAGCCGCGCCACAGGCGCGGCCCGCGGGAGCGGAGCGGGGATCATGGGGCCCCGCGAGCGAACCGCGCCAGGGGGTCCGGCGGGACGAAGTCCCCCGGGACAAAACAGCCGCGCCACAGGCGCGGCCCGCGGGAGCGGAGCGGGGATCATGGGGCCCCGCGAGCGAACCGCGCCAGGGGGTCCGGCGGGACGAAGTCCCCCGGGAAATATTCGAGAGGAGCGGGCCGTCTCGGAGCTAAGGCTCGGCGAGCGGGTGCTCGGCGGGCAGGATGGCTGGTCCATTCAAGACGGAACCGGACGACGCCACAGGGGTCGGCTCTGCCCGGCTCGCTCCTCACGAAGATTCTGAGATTCTGAAAAGCCCACGTCGGTGACGTACCCGCCGTACCTGTTGTACCCGACGTACCCGAGAAGTCCGTTATTCGCGAAGTATCGATGCAGGATCGAGCCGCGTGGCTTTTCGAGCCGGCCAGGCGCACGCTCCGAACGACACGGCAACCAGCAGACTGCCCACGGCACCGTACGTCAACAGATCCGCCGGTCCGATCTGGAACAAGAGCGTTCGCATGAACCGCGCGGCGAGCGCGGCCGCGGGCAGTCCGAGGGCGAGGCCGATGCCCGTCATCCAGAGACCCGATCGAACGACGAGCCGCGCGGCGGCTGACGGCGCCGCGCCGACGGCGACGCGGATCCCGATCTCTTTCGCGCGCTGCTGCACGGTTTGCGCGACGACGCCCGAGAGTCCGGTCACCGCAAGCAGGAGCGCCGACGCGCCGAAGAGGCCGAGCACCCAGATCAGGAAGCGTTCGAGCTGGATCGATCGATCGACCAGCGAGTCGAGCGTCCGAACCTTCCAGACGGGTTGATCGGCGTCGACGGCCCACACCGCGCGCCGCAGTGCGTCGGACGACGAGGCCGGATCCATCGAGAATCGTACGGCGAGCGTCATGAAAATCCCGGGATTCTGACGGTTGCCGACGTACACGGCGCGCATCTGCTCCTCGCGCAGCCCGTTGTGCCGGATGTCCCCGACGACGCCGATGACCTGCGGCCGCACATCGAGGCCGACGAAACGGATTTCCTGGCCAAGCGGATTCTTTCCCGGCCACTCGAGCTCCGCGAGCGACTGGCTGACGAGCACGACGGGCGGGCTGTCAGAACGATCCCCAGGCCCGAACGTCCGGCCCGCAAGAAGCGGAATCTGCATGGTTGCGAAGTAGTCGTCCGTAACGGTGTTCAAACCAGCCGTTCGCGCGGCCGAGTCCGGTGACGTGCGCTCCGTGAGATAGGACACGCTGCTGCCGTTGCCGCTGAATGGCAGCGCCCGGACCGCGGCGGCGTGCTCCGCGCCCGGCAGCGCGCGTGCCTGTTGAACGACGGCTTCGTGAAAGGACGCCTGGGCAGCCGGCGTCGAGTACTTGTTTCGCGGCAGACGGTATTCGAGCGAGAGCACCTGATCGCCGCTGAACCCGACCGGCGCCTCCAGCAATCGCCAGTAGCTGCGGACGAGCAAGGCGCCGGCGACGAGGAGGATGGAAGAGAGCGCGACCTCGGCGATGACCAGGCCGGCGCGGGTCCGGGTCAGGCGCCGATCCCCGCTCGATCGCGGCGCCGACCGGAGCGAGTCAGCGGAGCCGCGACGTGACCAGTGAATGGCGGGCGCCACGCCGCTCGCGAGCCCTGCGGCGATTGCGGTGAGGCATGCAAAGGCCAGGACGCGCGCATCGATCCGTACGCGCTCGAGGCCGAAGAGCTGAACGGGTGCCTCGCGGACAGCCAGCGGCACCAGCACCGCCGCCAGGGCGACGCCGAGCGCGCCGCCTGCCAGCGCGAGCAACAGATGTTCGATCAGGAACTGCGAGGCGATTCGCCGGCGGCCAGCGCCAAGCGCCGCGCGGACGGCCACTTCCGATCGGCGGCCGAGGGTCGCGCCGAGCTGCAGGCTCGTGACATTGGCCGCAGCAATCGCGAGCAGCACGAGCACGAGGGCGAAGACGAGGACAAGCGGCTGATCGATGCCGGTCGTGAGCCATGCGTGAAACGGCTCGACAAGGACGCCGCGGCCCGTGTTCGTCCTCGGATGCTCCTGCTCCAGCTGCGCGGCGATGCCGCTGAGCTCAGACTGCGCGTCGGCGAGAGACGTGCCAGGCACCAACCGGCCGATGGCGACGATGCTCCGCTGATCCCGGCTCAAGCCGCCCGTGAACTGCTCGATCGGGAGCCAGACCTCGATGTCGTCGTAGGGGAACCGGAAGCCCTCCGGCATCACGCCGACGACCTCGACCGGCACGTTGTTGAGAGACAGCGAGCGGCCGACAATTGCGTAGTCGCCGCCGAACCTGCGCCGCCAGACCTCGTGATCGAGGATGGCGACGGGGGCCGCGCCCTTTCTGTCGTCGCCTGCCACGAACGGTCTGCCCAGCGCCGGGGGAACGCCGACGATCGCGAAGAAGTCGCTCGTGATGAAACCGCCGCGCAACCGATCGGGCTCGGCGACGCCGGTGAGGTTGACACTCTGCGATTGGAGCGGCGTCAACTCCGCGAGCGACCGGACCCGCTGTTTCCAGTCGACGAGGTTTTCATAGGCGACCGACGTCGCGATTCCACCGCTCGTTTCACTCACGCTCACGAGCTCGGCCGGACGCGGATACGGCAGCGGCCGCAGGAGGACGCCGTCCACCAGACTGAAGATCGCCGTGGACGCACCGATGCCGATGGCGACGGTCAGAACCGACAGCAGCGTGAGAAGCGGCTGCCGCCGCATGAGGCGGAGGCCGGTTCGCACGTCCTGAGTCAGACCGGTCGGGCCGGACCTCAAGGTCCGGCCCTCATACAGCCGCTCGGCCACGCCGCTGGCGATCGCGTCGATGCTCGCGCGCGCCACGAACCAGGCCGCGCCGGCCGGACGTCCCTCCGCGCGCCGTCGCGCGATGCCGTCGAGAAAGGCCTGGCGCATGGCCACGCCAAACCGCGCACGGAATCCCGCGGGATAGAAGATCAGCAGGAAGTCGATCCAGCGATCCACGTCAGCGTTCCTGCCGGTTGAGGAGTCGGCGCGCGCGCGCCTCGCGCACCTGCTGCTCGAGCCGGGCGGCTTCGGCCACGAGCACGGCTCGTCCGAACCGGGTCAGCCGGTAGGACCTGCGGCGGCCGTCGTCCTTTTTCACGGCTCGCGGGGCCTGGCCTTCGCCAAGGCCACGGCCAAGCTCGCCGAAGCGCCTGAGGCGCGAAGGCGGCCCACCCCCGCTCCCATCCAGTTCATCAATGACGTCCTGCTCCAGCAGGCGGGCGAGCGCGCGGTAGAGCGTGCCGGGATGCAGCGTGATCGCGCCGCTGGTGCGGCGCTCCACCTCCTGCATGATGTGGTAGCCGTGGCTGTCGCCGTCGGCGAGCGTCAGCAGGATTTCGAACGCGACCGCGGAAAGCGGCAGCAGCGTCTCAGGCGAACGTTCGGCGGTCATCGCATCAGGTGCTTTCTCAGAATCTGCCCGATCCCGCGCGTGAATCTGGGAATCTCTACGTCCTCGAGGTTCGTGAGCACGGCGTAGGTCAGCTCGACTTCCGGAATGATAATGAAGCCGCCAGAGGCGCCGATCTGGTTGCCGTTGTGCGAAATCCGGCGCATTCCCTCCTGCGGAGGCTGCACGCCCCAGCCGAGTCCATATCCTGTCGCTTCGCCAGCGGTGGTCTGCCCCTGAGTCCACATGACGTCGAGCGTGGCCTTCTTCAGGAGCTTCCCTGTCTGCACGGCGATACCGAACCGGACCAGATCCTCCGATGTGGACAGCTGTCCGCCGCCGGCGATCTTCATGCTGGTGTCGTGGAGCGGCGCGTTGATCACGTCGCCCGGCTTCACGAGTGTCCGCGCGGCGGGTGGCAGCGATTTGAGGTCGTCTTCGGTCGTGCGGTAGTACCCGCGCGCGCGATCGGGCACGATGTCCCAGAGGCGATCGAGGCGCGTGTGCGTCATGCCGGCGGGCGCCCAGACGTTGCGCTGCAGATACTCTTCGTAGGTGAGCCCGGACGCGCCTTCGATGGCACATCCAATCACGTTGTACGCAAACGTCGAGTAGAGGTACTTCGTGCCGGGTTCGTGAAGCAACGGATCGTTCTTGAAGAGCGCAAGCGACTCTTCAATCGAGAAGTAGTGTGTCTTGCCGCCCGATTCCCCGGACTTGTAGTGCCGGATCCCGGCGAGATGACCGAGAATCAGCCGCGGCGTGATCGGCCACGGCTTGACGGGAAACGCCGGACAGTACTTCTGGATCGGCGCGTCGAGATCGATCCGGCCCTGCTCGACGAGCTGCATGAGCGCGGTCGCCGTGATCGGCTTGGCGATTGACGCGGTGCGGAAGACGGTGCGCTCGGTCACCGGGACTCGATGTTCGAGATCGGCGCTGCCAAACCCTTTTGAGTAGAGGAGCTGGTGGCGGAACGCGACCGCGACGCTCAGCCCTGGCACCCGGGCCGAATCCTGTTCGGCGCGGATGAACGCATCGATTTCGGCGGCGGCCGCAGGCGGAAAGCCGGTCTGACCGGCCGGCGCCGGTGCCACGAACGCGATCGTCGCGGCGACGAGGGTGAGAACCCGGGCTGCGAGCGATGAGACGGGGCGGCTGGAAGGACGCATGGACTCTTATACGCCTTATGCGTATATACGCACAAGGCACATACGAGGGCCGGACGGCAAAAGTTCAGTGCGCCGCCCCCTTCAATTTTCTTGGAAGAGAAGCCGAGACAGTCCGAATCCCGCGAGGAAGATCAGGGCCACAGCGGCAACGAGGTGCGTGGCGTTGAGGCCGGCGAACGACACCGTCGCCGGGCTGCGGCCCGAAGAACGACTGGCTCCCGAAGAACACGAGCACGGCGAGAATCAGCACGGCCGCCGCCACCTGGGCGCCGGTGACGATGCGGGCCATTTGCGCTTCGGCACGAAGCCGCCGCATCCGCCCCGCGCGTTCCCATAGCGCCGACGGATCCAGTTTCGGCGGCGGCGCCGCGCTGGCGTGCACAGTGGTGGTGAGCCAGGTGGTGAGACACCCCTGACAGGCACCTGCGTGACGGCGGAGCTCGATCGGGACCACGCCCGACGCGATGGCCTCCGTCAGTTCATCTTCGCGGGGGCATCGCGCCGTCATGACCTGACCCCCGATTCCTGGGCAAGGACGGGTGCAAGACCGGCGGACGTCAGCACGCTCGCGAACCGCCGGCGCGCGCGGAAGAGGAGCGGCTTCACGCTCGCGCGCATCAAGCCGGTGACCTGGCTGATTTCCTTGTGCGTCATCCCCTCGACGTACGCGAGCAGCAGCAACTCGCGATCGCGGGACGACAGCCGCGCGAGGAGCGCCCAGATCTCGCCGCAATCGTCGGCGAACCCTGTCTCGCCGAAGCCTTGGCGAAGGCGGACCTCGCCGAAGCCTTGGCGGAGGCGGAACTGTTCGCGCCGAAAGTGATCGCGCGCCAGATTGGTCCCGATCCGGAACAGATAATTCTTCTGGTGCTCGTCATCGTCGAGCACACGAGAGCGCGTCAGAAAGCGGAGGTAGGCTTCCTGGAGCAGATCTTCGGCGAGCGACGCGTCGCCGGTGAGCTTGCGAAGGTATCCGTTCAGGCGGCCGGCGGTCCGTGCGTAGAACTCGAGGAACGCCGGTTCCGTCATGGGCAACCGGCTGATTCGCTCGGTGACGAGGGCATCGACGAAGCTGTGTGCGGTCAGAACAAGGCTCCTTAGCTTCGCGTCGGTTCCCGACCGTCGTTGAGATTGTTCCAGAGTCGCGCGACGGCGAACGCCGCCAGCGCCGATAGCAGCGCGCCAACGCCGAGCGCGACGCCCAGGGTGCCGAGAAAGAGAAACGCTTCGCGGCCGTCGCCCAGCATGTACTCGCGAATATAGAGGAGACCGCCGCCGGCCGAGAGCAGCATGAAGCTGATCTGAACGGCGGTCAACATCCGCATGTACGGAGGCGGCACGCGCGGCCCGAGGTCGTTCAGCCTGACCTCGAACATGTGCTGCTGCGCGTCGCTCTTGAGGAAGTCCACCACGGCTGGATCGGTACCTACGCGATCGAGGAGCCGGGAGTTCATATCGGCCTTGAGCTGCAGCACTTTCATGAAGCGCTTGTGGGCGAGATTGGTCCGGTAGATCCATCCCAGGACCCAGGGAATCCCCACGAAAATGAACATCAGGACGATCTCTTCACCGCGCACGGTGCCTCCAAGTCAGGCCCAAGGCCCTAGTAATAACAACCTCTATTACGGGGGGGAGGCAGGCGGGGTTAACGGGGGGGAAAAGCAGGCGAAAAGGCCAAGAGGCTGGGAGCCTGTTGAAGAGCAGGCTCAAAGCCACAGGGCTCAAGGGCTTACGGGTGGAGCCCGCGGTCACATCTTGGGCCTAGGGCCTAGGGCTTACAGCGTTTTCCAGTTCGGCGTCGCGTGTTCCTGCGCCCGACCTTTGCGAGCGCCGCGAGGCAGGCCCGATCACGCTGCCTTGCGGCAAGCAGCGAGCGGGAGGGCGCAGGAACACGCGACGCCGAACTGGAAAACGGCTCTAGGCCTTTGGCCTCCGGAGTGCCAGCGACCCCTACCCCTGCCGCAACGCCACGACCGGATCGATCCGTACCGCCCGGCGTGCCGGGATGACGGAAGCGACGAACGCGAGCGCACAGAGCAAGCCGCCGACGACCGCCAGTGTCATCCAATCGCGCGCCGGGACGTTGAAGAGAAGGGTTTGCAGCATCGGGCTCAGCCACAGCGTGGCCGCCATGCCGATGACCAGCCCTCCACCGGTTGGTAGCAGCGCGCGGGCGAGGATTGAACGGGCCACGTGTGTGTTGCGCGCGCCGAGCGCCATGCGCACACCGATCTCTCGCGTGCGCTGGGTGACCATCTGGGAAAGAACGCCGTACAGTCCGACCGCGGCGAGCACGACCGCCGCGACCGCGAACCCGCTGACGAGAATCAGAACGGATCGGCGCCGGAACACGGCCGCCGAATCGGCGATGACGCGCGCCATCGTCTCGGCCGCATACACCGGCACCGCGGGATCGACGGCCGCCGCCGCGGACCGGACGGTGTGAACGAGCGACGCCGGATCGCCCGTGGTTCGCGCGACGAGGGTGATATCGCCGTTCGTCACCTGGCCGAACGGAAAGTACACGACCGGCCTGATCGCCTGATCGAGCGCGGCCAGTTGTTCGTCGCCGACGACGCCGACGATTTCCCATGCGGGCCGGCCGTCGAAGAATGGAAAAACCATCCGCTGGCCCAATGGACGCCCGTCGAACACGACGTTGGCGAGCGCCTGATTGACGACCACGGCTGGTGGACGGCCGGTCCTGTCGTCCACGGAAAGCGCGCGCCCCTGCAGGACTGGAATGGACATGACGGCGAAGTAATCCGCGCTCACCGTGCGGATGGCCGTTACGGATTCCCGCCGCGCGTCAGCTCCGGCGATCGTGAACGTGCCGCTGTTGCCGGGACCACTGAGAGGAGACTGATTGATCGTCGCGACGCCGGAGATTCCGGGGATTGCGCCGACACGCTCGAGCAGTTGCTGCTGGTACGCGGCAACCGCCGGAGGGTCGAAAAACGCCGGGTTCACCCGCGCCGTCATCAGACCGTCGGTGACGAAACCGGGCGAGGTCGTCAGCAGCTGATAAACGCTGCGCGCCATCAGTCCGCTTCCCGCGAGCAGCACCACGGCCAGCGCGAATTGCGCGACCACGAAGCCGGACTGGAGTCGAAACCGCCCCGAGTCGGCGGTCGCCCGGCTCCTCAGCGTGGTGCGATCCCCCTGGCGTGCCGACTGCCACGCTGGAATCGCGCCGAACGCCGTCATCGACGCGGCCACGAGTCCGACGCCGATGAGCATGGTCAGCGGATCGATCGAGAACGACGTGAGGTGCGGAAGCGCCGCGCGCTGCGCCCTCGGGATCGACAGGACGAACAGCCGCACGGCGTATTGGCCCAGAATCAAACCGAGGATCGCGCCGGGCACCGCGAGCACGAGACTTTCGGTCATGAGCTGGCGCACGATGCGGGCGCGGCTTGCGCCGAGGGCCGACCGGATTTCAATTTCCTGCAGCCGGGTGGCGCCGCGCGCCACCAGCAGGCCGGCGATGTTGGCGCAGGCCACGAGGAGGACGAATCCTGCCGCGCTCAGGAGCACGAGCAGGATCGGCCGGACCGGGCCGACGATCTTGTCGAGCAGCGTGACGACGTCCGTGCGCGCGGCCGGATGGTATTGGGGATCCACCGCCGCGAACCCGCGTGCGACGACATCGAGATCCGCCCTGGCCTGCTCGAGCGTGACGGCCGGCCGCAACCGGCCGATGAGATCGAGGCCATGGCTGTACCGGCGTTCGAACGGCGTCGGCCGCACCGGCAGGAACAGCTCGGCCAGCCCACGCAGCGGGAACTCGAAGTCCCGTGGCAGCACGCCGACGATCGTGGTCATCTGACCGCTCAGTCCAATCGTGCGGCCAACCACGCGCGAATCGGCGCCGAGCCGGCGGCGCCACGCGCCGTCGGTAATGATGACGACGGGTGGGCTCTCGGCGCGCATGTCGGCCGTGTCGAAATCGCGCCCGAGCACCGGACGCACGCCCAGCAGACCAAAGAACCCGTCCGTCACTTCGACCATCGGCACGCGATCCGGATCGCTGGCGCCCGTGATGATGCGGCTGCCGCCGGAGAACGCCACGGCATCTACAAGCGTCGAGTTCTGCGCGCGATAGTCGCGAAAGTCCAGGTAGGACACATTGCCGCTGCTCGGGCGGCGCGTGTCGATTTCAGCCACGTGAACCAGGGCGTCGGGCGCGGCGTACGGCAGCGACTGGAGCAGCACGACGCGCGTGAGCGCGAAGACCGACGTCGCGGCCGCGATGCCGAGCGCGAGCGTGGCGGTGACCGTCGCGAGAAGCGACGGCTGCTGTCTGGCCCGGCGCACGCCGTACCCGACATCCGCGGCCATGTGCGACAGCACGACTCGCTGCCCCGACGGCCCCGGCCGACCGAGCCGGACACGCGCCTGCCGCCGCATCCGCATGATGCCGGGCAGCGAGCGGATCGCTTCCCGCCAGTACCACCACTCGGCCCGCCGGCGCGATCGCGTCGGTGCGACGTGACGCTCGAACTCTTCGTCCAGGTCGCCGACGAGTACGTCGCGGCTGTCTGGCGGGACGAGCCGCCGCAACACGCGTCGCGGCACTCGGGGTGGTCTCACGGCCTGCGCCCCGCCCGCTTCAACCGGATCCTGAGCCCGGCCCACATGCGCGCCTGGAGATCGCGCGCCGACTCGAGCGCCGCCAGCCCGGCCGGCGTGAGTACGAAAAACCGCCGCGCCCGGCCGCCGGTGTTCTCATCCCGCGCCTGCACGTAGCCTTTCGCTTCCAGCCGATCGAGCGTCGCGTACACCGCGCCAATCGATGCCGACCGCCCGGCACGTGCTTCGATCTCCCGACGAATCTGCATGCCGTACGCGTCGTCACCGAGCCGCGTAACCGCCAGCAGGACAACCTGTTCGAATTCGCCCAGAAATCCTGAAGACCCCATTCAACTTATTTCTACATTATAGAAATTGAGGGTGTCAAGAGAGATCGCCCAGATAGCGCGATCGTCAGGCTAGTTCGACTTGTACACGACCCGTCCGCCAATGATCGTGTATGCCACTTTCGCGGTTTTGATTTGGTCCTCGGGGACCGTCGTGATGTCCTTCGTGAGGACGGTCACGTCGGCGAGTTTGCCGCGGGTGAGCGTGCCCTTGAGGTCCTCTTCGAAGGCCGCATAGGCATTGGAAACGGTGTACGAACGAAGCGCCTCGATGCGGCTCATGCGCTGGTCGGCGTAGAACACGTTGCCGTCGGCCGCACGGCGGGTCACCGTCGCGTAGTAGCTGGCGATGGGGTCGACGTCTTCGACGGGAGCGTCCGTGCCGTTCGTGACGATGGCGCCGGATTTCATCAGTTTCTGCCACACGTACGCGCCTTCTTCGGCGCGGCGGGCGCCGAGGCGCGGCGTGACCCATGGCGCGTCCGACGTGCAGTGGACGCCCTGCATCGACGCGATCACGCCGAGTTGTCCGAACCGGGGAATGTCGGCGCCGTTGATGTGCTGCGCGTGCTCGATCCGCCAGCGCAAATCGCGGCCGGCACGGTTGTTCCGCTTGAACGTCTCTTCGTAGATGGTCAGCACCTCGCGATTGGCGCGGTCGCCGATCGCGTGGATGCACATCTGGTAGCCCTGCTCGAGCGCGATCTGCGCGCGTTTGCGGACCAGATCCATCGAGACCGACGGCAGGCCCACGCGGCTCGTCGAGGCGGGCGATCCTTCCGGTAGATCCGAATACGGCTCGAGCAGCCAGGCGCCGCGCGATCCGAGCGCGCCGTCGGCGGTGATCTTGATGGCGCGGACCGTCAGGCGGTTGTTGCCGTACCCGATCACGCGGTTGGTGGCAAGCGCCTGCGGATCATACTCCCGCGCCATCATCCACAGCCGCACGCGCATCTTGCCTTCGTCGATCAGCCGCTTCACGCGATCGATGAGCTCGAACGTCGAACCGGCGTCCTGAAAGCTCGTGATGCCCTTGGAGATGACTTCCTCGTCGGCCAGCTCGAGCGCCCGCCGACCGCGGGCTTCGGTCTCCTCGGCCGTCGGCGTCGGTTCGCCGGCGCCACGCTTGATGAGTCGCGAGGCCAACTCCCGAAGGAGACCCGTCGGATTGCCGCTCTTGTCCTTCAGGATTTCGCCGCCTTCAGGGTTCTGCGTCTGCGCGGTGATGCCGGACAGCTCGAGCGCTTTCAGGTTGGCGAACGACGCGTGACCGCTCGCGTGCGTGAGAATCACGGGGTTGTTCGGCGCCACCTTGTCGAGCGAGGCGTGCGTCGGAAATCCCTCGACGTTCGGCTGCGGCGTCGAGGACCACTTCTCCTGATGCCAGCCGCGGCCGATGATCCACTGTCCCGGCTTCGCCTTTTCCACGGCCTGCGCGACCATCTGCACGATCTCGTTCCAGCTCTTTGTGTTCATGAGCTCGAGGTTCATCTTGCCTTCGCCGATGTTGTTGAAATGGCCGTGGCCTTCGATGAATCCCGGAATCGCGAGCTGGCCCCCCAGATCGATGACCTGCGTGTTCGAGCCGACGAACCGATCCATGTCGGCGTTCGATCCGACGGCCACGATCGCGCCGTTCCGCGCCGCCAGCGCCTGCGCCTCGGGCAGCGCCGCATCGAGCGTCAGGATGCGGCCGTTCCGAAGAACGAGATCGGCAGTCTGGACCTGCGCGTTCGCGCCAACCATGGCCAACGACAACACGAGGATGGGAATGAATCTCTGCACGATGCCGCTCCTATTCCGTTTTCGAGACAATCCCGAATACCCGCGAAAAGTTACCACCAAAGACCAGGGCCTGGGCGGTTGGCGCGACCGCCAGATCCTCCAGGATGGCGCGCTGGATATCGCACACGCCGCGCTGCCAGCCCCGCGGGAAAAAGGACGAGTCCGTTCCAAAAATCAGCCGTTCCGGACCAAGGTAGTCGAGCGCGCGCGCGAAGACGTCGCGTAGCGTGAGCCCGCCGTACATGCGTATCCAGTCGTTCGAGCTCGAGGTGTCCAGCAAGATGTTCGGCGCGGCGTGCGCGGCCATCAGCGCCTCCCGAAACAGGCCGGCGCCGAAGTGCGGAATGATCACCGCAACCGACGGGTACCGCGCCGCCACCGCCGCCACGGCGAGCGGATCGCCGAACCGCAAATCGAACCGGCTGGCGAGACCGAGCTTCTTCCGGATACCAATCGACAGCACGCCGCAGTGCACGAACACCGCGCGGTTGTGACGGCTTGCCGCCTCGAACACCGCCACGCTCCGCTCATCGTCAACCGGCACCTTGTGCATGGCGGGAAACAGGCACGCCGTTCGGAGCCCGAGCTGGCCGAATGCCCGCTCGAGCCGCGACGCGGCCTCGTCCGCGGCGGGATTGAACATGAACGCGCCGACGATGTGGTTTGGATGACGCCGGGCTGCCGCGGCGACCGATGCCTCGTCGCCGGGCACACTCGCGATCAGCATCGCGCGATCGACCCGATGACGATCGAGCTCCTTCCGCCACCGATCGGCCAGCTCGTCGTCTGTGCCGGGCGCCTCCCAACCAAGCATCCGCGGCAGGGCATCGGCCGGATCGCCGCCGGGCGCCGCCTGCATCGCGTCAGCACCCAGCGTTTGAAAGAAGTTCGACGAAAAGAAGTGACAGTGAACGTCAGCCAGCATGGGGACGGGTTAGTTTTCCACAGAACGGCGCCTGGGAGGGACAGGTGAGACCAGGTTAAGAGCCTGGTCTCACCTGTCCCCCGGCGGGTCCGTTCTGTGGAAAACTAACCCGTCCCCATACCCACCTCTCCACCACCAGGAAATACGGCAGCGCGAAGGCGGCGATCACGGCCGCGACGATGAAACCGACGCGGAACCAGAAGTGGTGAACGAGCCAGCCCATGGCGGACGATCCCGTCCCGATGCCGGTGTCGAAGGCGGCGAGCATCGCGCCGAACGCTGCCCCACGCCGGTTGGCCGGCAGGTGCTCGAGCACGTAAGCGGTATATGACGGCCAAATCAACCCGAAGCCCGCGCCAAAGACGATCGCCGCGACGAGAAACGACATCTTTCCCTGCGCGCCCGCAAGGAGCAGCAAACCCAGCGGCGGCGCGACCAGGCACGGAAGCAGCGCGCGGCGGTATCCGATGCGATCGAGCGTTCGGCCGATGAGCAGCCGGCCGGCGCACACCGCCACCGCCATGCCCGTGAGAAACAGACTCCGTGGCGTGACCTGCAGCGCGTCGGCGAAAAGCGCGGAGAAGCTCGTCAGGGCACCGTAGCCGAACGAAATCAGGGCCATCGCGATCGAGAGCGCGAGCACCCGCCATTCGACGAGTTGGTGCAGCCGCTTCGGGGAGGCCGCGGCGGCGACGCCGCCCCGATCGACGACATCCTCCGGCAGGCGCCAGGCGATCGCGGCCATCACCAGGTTGAGCGCCACGATCTCGGCGCACAGCACCTGCCATCCGAACCGGTGCACCCAGAACCCGAGCGCAGGTGCGGCGCCGAGCGCGATGATCGAGGTGAGGCCCCAGTAGCTCAGCCCTTCCGCTCGGCGTGATGCAGGGATCGTCGCCGTCATGTACGCCCCGGACGAGGACAGCAGTGCGGACCAGAAGAGACCGTGGACGGCCACGACCACGAGCAGCAGCCGGTAGCCAGGAATGATCGCGTAGCTTGCCGAGAACAGCGCGAGCGTCAGGCTGACCGTGATCAGCACGCGACGATGACCGAGCCGATCGCCGATCGGTCCCGTCACCGGCGCCGAGAATGCGGACGAATAAGCCAGGAGCCCGAGAAACAGACCCGCCGCCGCGGCCGTTCCACCCAGCTCGAGCACGCGATACGGCGCCGCCGGCAGCAGCTGAAACACCGAGACGAAGACCATGGCGCTGAAGGCGCACATGGTGAGAAACCGAGGGGTGAAAAGCGGGGGAGGGGACATTGAGGTATCGAGCTATCGGGACATCGCGCTATCGGGAGATGTAAGACCTTGCAGCCGACCAGGAGCGTGACCCAAATCACCATCGTATCGCGCTCTTCAGTAGCAGTTTCAGATAACGCGATAGCGCGATTGCCCGATGGCTCGATATGCTCTTCCCCATGCGTCCGTCCCATCTCTGGAAAGAGCTTCCGCCCTCCACCCGTCTTGCGCTGGCCGATGCGTTCTGGCGCGGGAAGGACGACGACTCGCCGGAGGCGACCGTGCAGCATGTGGAGGCCACCGCGGCCATCGCGCGGCGGATGAATTTCAGGACCAAGAGCGTGCAGGCACTGCCGACCGATCGAAAGGCGCGCCAGCTCGCGCAGATGAGCGACGTCTCGGACGCGGTCGCGACCCGCGCGCTCATCGCGTATCACTTCTCGGCGCAGCGGCCGTTGATGGCCGCTTTCCTGAACGCGCTTGGCGTCGCGAACGACAACGGATTGATCACCGCCGAGGACGTGCCGGTGCCCGAAACCGAGCAGCTGAAAGTCGCGGTCGGCCAGCTCGCGGAGTTTCCCCAGGAAGACGTCCTGCTCTATCTCAGGACGCTCACGGCCGTCGACGAGGACACGTGGAGAAACCTGCCGGCTGTGATCCCGTCAACTCATTGATACGTAGACATTTCCCGTGGTACCCGACTTGCTTCTCCGTCTGAAGATGCCCGCAAAGCGTCTTATGATTCAGACAGACGGGTCTTTCACGTAAAGCAATGACCGGACGCCTCGCACGACTACTCGCATTTGCTCTCGCAACCGGGTTCGCGATCCCGGCTGCCGCGGCGGCTCAGGAGCCCCAACCCGGTTCGTCGTCACAGCCGCAATCTCAATCTCAGTCCTCGTCCGCGCAACCGGCCTCGGCGGCACAGACAACGGCCGAGCTCGAGCGCGTGAAGGCGCTGCTCAACCGCGCGCCGGCCTTGAAGCTCGACGATCAGCAGCTTCGGTTCTACATCGAGGTCGTCGCGAAGCAGCCGAGCATCGCCGACATGATCGGGACGTACGACCTGATGAACGGGCCCACCAAGCGCGGCGCGCCCTTTACCCATCAGGAATTCCTGAACATGGTCACGCCGCAGGAGATGTACGGCTCGGGCGGCATCAAGGCGCACGAGCTGCTGCAATTCGCGGTGACGAACTGGCTGGGCCAGCAGATCATCAAGCGGGCGATCGAGGACCTGAAGAACGCGCGCACCGACCGCGAGGTCCAGGAAATCCGCGCGCGCATCGATCGGGAGCTGGCGGCGCTGCGTGGTGGGGGGTAGAAAAGACCTCCGAGGTCATTTCGAGCGACACGGGTGCGAAATGACCTCGGAGGTCATTTCTTCCCGAAGATCCCGTTCCACGGCGGGATCACGATCGACACCGCGCCGAACGCGCGGGCCTGACAGGCCAGCCGGATGATCGGCCGCTCCTCGTCTGAATCGAGATAGCCAAACACCTTCATCCGGCTCCCTTCGTCGCGGGGCGAAACGGGCGAGAGCTTCTCCGCGCCGCCGAGCACGCCTACCCAGCACGTTCCGCACGAGGCCGCGCGGCATTCGACCGGGATCGGGCCCTCGCCCGGCGTACACCGCGAATCGGTCGACCGGTAATCCCGTTGGTCGGTCTGCGCGGCGCTCGCGACCTCCTGACCGTTGATGGCCGTGAAGCACGCGTCCCGCCGGTTCTCGTCGAACGTGACGGTCCAGCGCTTCTTCAGGCCCCGGGTGAATCCGAGGATGCCCTGCCAGTCGTCCTTTGCGCGCCGGTGCATCACCTGATGAGGCGTGAGCGCGCGGACCCGATCGGTCAGATGAATCTTTCCGGGCGACCCGGCAAACGCGTCGGGGCCCACCTGGCGCAGCGTCATCAGCGCAACGGCGCTGATCCCGAGCAGCAGCTCACGGTCGACGCGCGCGGTTCTGCCGGCGGCGTCCGCCAGAGCGGCGATGATCTCCACGAGACCGCCGGCGGGAACCGGATCCAGCGCCTGCAGGGACACCTTGACCTGCGGCCAGTACCGGTGCGCATACAGGAATCGATGCGAGGCGTCGATCTGATCCGCAAGCTTCCATTTGCCCATCAGCCCGAACGCGCGCGCGCAAGCCGCCGGATCCTCAGCCGATTCGAGATCGAGATGGAGATCGAGCGGAAAGAACGCGAACCAGATCCGGGTGGCGTCCCGATCGATCGAATGGACCTTCGGCGCGATCGTGTCGATCGCCCGCCGCCACGCTTCAGAGTTGCAGGAACAGAGTGTCTGATAGAGAGTCAAGGCAATCGACTGATCGCGAATTCGAAGAGCGATCGCCCCGATCATAGATCATTGATGTCCGGCTCCGTCCGCCGGCAGCCATGGACAACGCGCCGGCCCGCGGCAGGCGGCTAGGCGCGGCTCGAGCGGCCGAGCACCTGCTTGCGCCGGGCTTCGCCGAGCAGCGACTCGAGCCGGCGGGCTTCGGCCGACAGGACGTCGCGCCCGAGGCTCGTGAGGCGATAGTACTTCCGCCGCTCGTCGTCATCGGGTGGCGCGGGCGCGCCCTCAATCAACGTCTCCTCCGACAGCCGCTGCAGCAGCGTGTAGAGCGAGCCGGTCCGCAGTCGAATCAGCCCGTCCGTTCGCTCGTCCACTTCCCGAATGATCCCGTAGCCGTGGCGCTCAGTGCCCGCCAGCGCGAGCAGCACCTGGAACGCGAGCGGCGTCAGCGGAAGGAACGATCGGGGATCGACGTCGACCTGTTTCACGCGCCGGTCTCGAGCGATCCGCGACTCTGCGTTGAATCAAGATGCATTTCGTATCGATGCATTTGACGCTGAGAGAGTGTATACGGTTGGCCTGAAAGGCGCGATTCATTCTCTGCCCTTGACGAGTATCGCGTCGCTCACCGCCCTCGGCCCCGTTGCGTCCGAAGGCCGGTTCACCACCTTGCCGTGCACCACCATCGTCGTCGAACCGCCGCCGTCCAGGTTCAGCGCGTCACGCAGCTCGAGTCGATCGCAGAGCCGGAGCAGGTCCGCGAAGTTCATGCCGATGCTGTAGTCCGACTGACGGCCGTCGATCGCCACCAGCCAGATGAACCCCCGCCGATCGACCCCGATGACCGTGCGCGGGTGGCGCGCGTTGATGAAGGTTTCCGGCACGAGACGTTCGTGCGTCTGCCAGTTCGTCGGCGTCTCGCCGTTCAACCTCAGCAGGCCCGCGCCGTTGACGATGTGGTCCGCCCGTTCGAGACGCGCGATCGGAAGGCCGTTCGCGGACTTCCAGGTCGTCTCGAACGTCACCCGCGTGCCGATGTCGAGCGCGCCGAGCTCGTCGGGGAGCTCGAGGCCGCCGAACGAAAGCACGGCGCCGTCGCGCGGAATCGGCGTCCGGCCGGAATCCTTCCGAATGCCGGTGACGACGGGCTTCGCTCCGCCGCGAATGATCCATTCAGTCCCGTTCGTGGCCGTATCGGTATCGCCGTGATACGCCGGCGTGTACAGCATCACCTTGCCGCGTTCCCGCGTCGTATCGACGCCGTCGATCGGCACGACCCAGTCGAACCCTTCCGCCCTGAACTTCAACGCGACCTTCGCGGAGAGCTGGTCGAACGCCAGCTCGGTCTTGCCCGAAGGCGGCGACCAGATGACGACCGCTCCCCGCCCGAGCGACGAGTCGCTCACGAGCTCGCCGCGCACTTTCAAGAGGCCGGCGGGCTCACCGTTCTTGACGTTGAAGAAGCCGCCATTGATGGCGGCGAGGGCCCGGTGACGAGTGGCGATGGCGTCGACGCGCTCGGCATCGACGACCTCGTCGTTCGAGAGCGCGCTCGCGAGATCCACGCGCGCGGGATCGAGGCGAAGGAGCGACAGCGCGACGGGTCCCGCCGCGTCCACGAGCGATCGATCGGTGGATTGAAAGAGCTCGACACCCGGCGCGACCGTCGTTGCCGGTCCGGGCCAGACAGCCGGCGGCGGCGTCCTGTCGCACGCCAGGGTGAACGCGAAAAGGACGGCGGCGACACTGACGGGCGTTGCGCGAGCGCGACGCGGACCTGCGTAGCCCGCCACGCTATTCCTGGTCACCGTAGTGCCGCAATCGCGAGCGTGAGGATTACGAACGCGAGCACCGTAGATGCTGTTCGCCGATGAAAGCGCACGCCCCAGGCCTCACGGAGACTCGAAAGCATGGAACGATTATCGGACAAGACGCGACGAATGCGACCTGTGACGGGTCGCATGCCGCGTCCTTGAACTGGGGGCTTTGCCCCCAGACCCCCTGCTCGCTCTCTCGCTCGATTCGCCTCCGGTGAAGTGCGCTTAGGCAAGTCTCGGCTCGTTCGCGAGGCTCGCTCGCGCAACTCGCTCGCGCTCCACGCGCGGAGCGTCGGAAGTCGGAACGGGCGGCTCGGCTGTCGCCGCTAGCTGTCCGTACTGTGCTTCGCGGAATCGATCTGGTGCCGGCGGAGCCACTCGCCGCTGATACGGGGGAGGCGAACAGGGCGATCGGTCGCCAAGATGCCCGTCAGCCGATCCGCCGCGGCGATGAGCGAGGCTTTCCACGGATGAGCGGTAGTGGGTGTGGTCAGCCGCCAGGTAATAACCAGTCCGTTCGACAAAAACATCCTGCTACTCCGTCTTTCTTCGTATCGATGGTGAGGTTCCGGCAGGCCTTGACCTGCCGTTCCGGTCCGGACACCTCGCTTCCCGGCGTCCAAACCGACGGTTACAGTTGTGCGGGGACAATCTAATCGGAGTGCTGCATGCGCCAAAAGAAAATCGACAGCGTCGCGGCCATTTTTTTTCTGACGGCCGCTGGTCTCGCCGTTGGACAGAACCCTCGCATCGTCCCGACGCCCCGCCCGATCGTCGGTGAGCTGCCGGCCTCGCCGGAGGAGCAGTACCTGCCGCAGCCGCCGGGGATCGCGGTCGACGTCTGGCAAAGCGGGCTCGAGGCGATCTGGACGCTTCAGTTCGCGCCCGACAAGCGGCTGTTCCTCACCGAGCGGACAGGTCGCGTCCGGATCGTCTCAGCCTCGGGCCAGCTCCAGCCGGCGCCGTGGGCCGTCATCGACGTCATGAACGAAGGCGGCGAGGGCGGACTGATGGGGCTCGCACTTCACCCGCGCTTCCCACAGGAGCCGTGGGTTTACCTGATGTACACGACTTACAAGCGGGGCCGCCCGGTGAACCGCGTCGTGCGTTTTCGCGAGGCGGACGGCCGGGGGACGGCCGAGCAGATCCTTCTCGACGACCTCCCGGCGGCCCTCAATCACAACGGCGGGCGCCTGATTTTCGGCCCGGACGGCATGCTGTACGTGTCTGCGGGCGACGCCTACCATCCGATGGACGCGCAGGATCTCAAGTCGCCGGGCGGCGCCATCCTGCGGTTGACTCCGGAAGGCGGCGTGCCCGCCGACAATCCGTGGCCGTCGAATCCGATCTGGGCGCAGGGTCTTCGCAATCCGAACGGGATGGCGTTCCGGCCTCGGACGAATACCTTCTTCGCCGCGGACCACGGACCGACGAGCGAGTGGGGTCCCCCGCGCATCATGGACCGCGACGAGCTCAACATCATCGAGAAGGGCGCCAACTACGGCTGGCCGCTGGTGGTCGGCGCCGGCGGCCAGCGCGGCATGCGCGATCCGCTGCTCGCGTGGATTCCGTCCACACCACCAGGCGCGTTGGTGTTCTACGACGCAGACCCTCTGCCGTTCCTCAAGGGCGACCTTCTCTACACTTCGCTCGCCGGCCAGGCTCTGCTCCGCATCCGTTTTCAGGATGCCGCCAGTCCCAACAAGGTCACCGCGGTCGAGCGCTGGTTCAACACCGGCCCGCGTGGAGCGTCGACGTTCGGTCGCCTGCGCGGCATGACCGTCGGGCCCGATGGCGCGATCTATATCGGCACGAGCAATCGGGACGGCCGCGGATCGCCGCGTGGGAACGACGATCGGATCCTGAGAATTCGGCCGGCAGGTAAGGGACGTAGCGGCCGGCTTTAGCCGGCCTCACGGGGCGGGCTGAAGCCCGCCCCCAACGTCTTCGAGCGTCTAGTCGCACCGAACCGGCACCGTCGGATCGATCCTTGCAGACCTCGGCTTGTTAGACTGGCTCCTGTGTCCCGCGATCGGTTCTGGCTGACGACCGGACGGCTCGGCTTACGGCACTTCACGCCGGATGACTTCGACTGGCTGATGGCGCTGTACAGCGATCCCGACGTCATGCGGTACCTCGGCGGCCCGAAAGACCGCGCGCACGTCGAAGACCTGATGCAGTCACGGATTCTGCGGTACTACGATGAGCACCCCGGGCTCGGAGTCTGGATGACCGTGGACCGCGCGACTCACGTGCCGCTGGGCCTGCACGTGCTGAACAACATCCATGGCGAGACGATGATCCAGGTCGGATTCATTCTCGCGAAGCTGGCCTGGGGCCACGGCGTCGCATCGGAAATGGGGAGGGCGCTGTTGCGCTACGGGTTCGTCGATCTCGGTCTTCCGCGAATCGTCGCCATCGCCGATCCCGGGAACCTGGCGTCGCAACACGCACTTCTGAAGACTGGACTTCATCGAAACGGCGAGCGATCGTTTCCACATCCCGCCTACGCCGCGGAGGGACCACAGGCGTTTTACGAACGAGACGCCGCGGACTGGCTGGCCGAAGCAGGCCGCTGACGCGGTCCAATTATCCAATTACCCGATTACCCGATACCTCCGTCTACTTCACCGTCACCGATCGGATCGTCGCGCCCTCGAGGACCCGTTCGACGACGTCGAGCCCGGAGACGACGCGGGCGAAGACGGTGTATGCATGATCGAGCCGCGGGATGTCCACGAGGTCGATGAAGATCTGCGCGTCGCCGGTATCGGGACCGCGGGTCGAAATGCCGACCGCGCCGCGCGTGTGCGGCTCGACGCCCACTTCGTCACGCATGTAGCGCGCGACGCCGGCGTATTCGTTCGCGCCCGGGCTGCCGCCCTGGATGACGAAGTTCGGCACGACACGATGGAAGGTGAGGCCGTCGTAGTAGCCGGCGCGAGCCAGTTCCGAGAATCGCGCGACGGTCACGGGCGCTTCGTGGACGAGCAGCTCGAGATAAATCGCGCCGCCTTCCATGGTGATGACCGCGGCCGTCGGCAACCGGTTCAGCTCTTGCACCGGTTGGTACGGATATCGATACCTTTCAGTCGGCGCGATCACCGACTCGGCCTGCGTGATCTTGCCCAGCGCGTTCCTGGTGGCTTCACGGACCCCGCGATCGAAGTCCTCACGAAACGGCCCAAGGTCCGCCGTACGCTCGGCGGGCAGGATCTCGCCGAGCCGTTCGAGGATGGCCACGCGCGGATCGCGCGACGTGTCGCTGAGAGACGCCGTCAGCCTCCGAAGCGTGTCGAGCAGCGCGTTCGCCGTTTCGTCGCGATCGGCTTCGGGCGTACCACGGAGCGCCAGGGCGGCGGTCCGGATGAGCTGATAGTCGTCTTGCTTCAACGCCTCGAGCGCGGCCGCAAACCGCGCCGGGTTCTGGAGCCGCACGAGGGTTTCGAGTGCGGCGGTCCGGACGTTCGGCACCGGATCGCCGGCCAGTTGTCGTGCGGCGTCGTCATCCTTGAATGCTTCGGACGAGGCAGCCGCACGGGCGCGAACCTGCCAGATCGGGTGCTTCGCGGCCTCTTCGAGGAACGGCCGGCCGGCGTTCGGTCGGAGTCGCGCGAGCGCCTCCAGCGCGTGCGCCGGGACATGCCAGCTCTGCGCGTCGAGCGGCTTCTTCAGTTCCTCGGCCCAGCTCGCAAGCCGTTTAACCGCATCGTCGTTCTCACCGCACGGCGCCGGCAACAGATCGATGGCGCGCAGGAGAACTGTCGGCTCCGGATCGTCGAAGTAGCGCACCAGTTCCGTGCAGTCGCGCGTGCGCGTCGCGTGGCGCGCGAGCACGTTCAGCATCTCGTAGCGGACCTGAAAGACCGGGTCGAGGGCGAGATCCTCGATCGTCGCTTTGAATTCCACGCGCTCCGCATCGAGCCGAAGCGCGACAAGCCGCCGGACCTGCCAGTCCGCATCTCTCCCCGCCCGCACGAGCGTGTCGACGTCGTCGTCGCGCGCCGCTTGCAGCGCCATGAGCGCCAACCGGCGCGCGCGGGCCAGGTTGGATTCATCGCCTGGCGCGTCTGGCGTACCGGTTCCGCCCGTGGTGGGGACCGCCGAAGCGGTCACGCCGTGCAAAGCGATGACGCGCAGCATTTCACGGGTGGGGAGATCGACTTCGCGTTTCGGATTGCCGCGAATCAGCGCTTCGAGGCCTTTTGTCGCACCCAGCGTGATGGCTGACGGGGCTTTCCGGTTGGCAAGAACGCCGATGAGCAGCTTCTGAACCTCGTCGCGGACTGAAGTGTCCTGGTATCTCAGCCGGCCGATGGTCTCCCAAATCATCGCCGTGACGTCGGAATCCGTCTCGATCTTGAGGCGCCGCTCCAACAGTAGTCGCGCGGCAGCGACCTGTTCCTGCGTTCGGGTATGTCTCGGTTGGAGCTCCCGCTCGACGCCGGACACGCTCTGGCCGATGGCGTTCGCGGCTGCACGCCTGACTTCGGCGGACTCGTCGTTCAACGGCTTTTCGTACGGCCCGAAAAACTCGAACGCGACCAGGCGACCGTCGCGTGTTTGAGCCGTCGCCGACGACGCGGACGGGGCGCCCAGGCCGACGCGGCCCATCGAGATCACCGCCAGGCGGCGCAGTTCAGAATCTCTGTGATTCAGCGCCCTGGTCAGAACCAGCCTTTCCTGGATCTCGCGATGCTCCGGCGGGTGGACCGTATACCGCCCCCACGGGGGCGGCGGGCAAGGGCTGAACAGTTGGCCGTCACCGGCGAGGACTACCGTGTCCCACCTCACGGGAACGGGTGTCGGCACCGACATGTCCGTGCCGCAGACGAAGATCGCCCGGTCATACGCGGGTTCGCGAGCGGCCTGACTGGCCGAGGGTACCTGCGACGCGTCTGAATCGGGCGTCGAATCCGAGAGCGGATCGACGGGTCCGCCGGGTTCGAATGCATCGGCAAACCGCGTGTCTGGCCGGCTGCCCGGCTCCGCTCTTCGAGCTTCGTCGAGGTCTCGCCGAAGCGCTCCGCGCGAAGGCGGAGAGCCGGCCGCTACGAGTGTCGTGCGCGCCTCGAACGGCGCGGCCAATGCATCCAGCCTGGCACTGAAATCCGCGGGCGCGGGTCCGACGATCAGCCGGGATGCGCTTCGGACGGCCTCGCCGTACCACTTGCGCCACGCCGCGAGAATCTGCGACTCACGCGCACGGGCAGCCGCCGGATCCTTGTCGGCGGCGGCGAGCTTCTCGCCTTGACGCTCTTCGCTGCCGATACGCGCCTTGCCCGCGTCGGCGACAAGCGCAGCCACTGAAAGCGCCATCGCCGCATCCGCCGAGCCGAGCACCCACGCACTGGCCGCCGCGCACACGCCGACGTTCCGCATTTCGGCCGCACTCGTCTTGTCGGGCGTGTCGAAGTTCGTGTGGTAGTAGCGATCGGTGAAATGCCAGTCGAGCACGGACGGCACGCCGGCGCTGCCGAACACCGTGTGATCGCTGCCGCCCTCGTAGGGATTGGTCCTCACAACCCAGTCGGTCTTGCGCGCGACGACGGAACACACGGTGAGGTGGGTGTCGCTGATCAGATCGCCTTTCAGCTGCTCGGCCTTCACGTTGCCCCGGCCCCACTCCGAGTGCGGATCCCACGGACGGTCCCAGACCGCGGCCGGATCGGGCCAGCGCTCGACGAGAAACGCGCCGCCGGTCTTGGCGACGTCCTCGCCGGTCATGTCCATCGAGATCATGTAGCGGACGTTCTTCGCCTCGGTCGCGTGATCCTGGAGCCAGCGCCGGCTCCCGCCGATCTCGTTCAGAAAGAGGAACGTGAGCGTCCGGCCCGGGTGCGGAATTTTGCCGGCGCGAATGCCTGTCTGGAGCGAGACGGCCAACTCGGCCAGAGTCGCAACGCCGCTGGCGTTGTCGTTCGCGCCCGGTTCCTGGACGTGCGCGGCGAGAATCACGCGTTCATTGGGCGCGACTTGTCCCGGGATCTCGGCGACCAGCGTCCGGTTCGGTTTGTTCGAGAAGCTGCTCGCGATCGTGACGCGTATCAGCAAGTGATCCGACGACTTCGGTTCATCAGAATCGGGCTTGACCGTCATGCGAGTGGCCAGCGCCCGCCGCAACCTCGCCGCCGCGCGAGGCGACGCCTTGAACCCGAACCCCTTCCGCGCGGCGTCGTACGGAATGTTGCTCCACTGCAGGATGTCCCACTCGTCGCGCGGCGTCGGTTTGGCGCCCGGTGGATCGGGCGACACATACGGCGCGATCGCGGTCGAGATGACACCTACGGCTCCGCCGTTCACCACCGCCCGGCGCCAGAGTTGGCCCGCATCGGCGTCGCCGAGCACGACCACACCTTTGAGATTCTTCCCCTCGTAGTCTTCGTCCCGGTCGCCGCGGCCGACGTCGTAGAGCGACAGCAGCACCCCTTCGGAGGGGGTCGAGAACGAGTTGATGCAGAGCGCGAGCCGCTCTTTCTCGCGCGACAGGACGATCTCGTCCGACGCGGGGCTCGAGCCGGCGATCGCGAGAGTGCCGATGGTGTGATCCCAGCCGCCGCTCTCGGTGTTCGGATACTCGTCGAAGAATTGCCTCGGCGTGTTCTGTCCCGCGGCGGCCGCCGCCGACTTGACGGCTGCGAACCCGGCGGCCGCAAGACGGGCGTGGACGAGATCGAGCGATGCGTCATACCCCGGATTCCCCGCGAGTCGCCAGTACTGGCTGATGAACTCGACGTGCTGCTGGGCCTGGTTGATGTCGAAGCCTGACCAGATCGCGTCGATGACGGGATCGAGTCTCGTGAAGAGACCTGGCGGACGCTGCGACCCGGCCGCCGTGAGCGACACGGCGGCGACGGTGGCGATGACCGCCACGAATCGCGTCATGCGATCGCTTCTCCCGGCAGGAGCTTGCCGGAATATTCGAGCATCTGCCGCTCGAAGTCCTGCGGATACGAGATGCGGACGTCGGTGATGACGCCGGCCGCGTCGGTGACCGCCGTCAGCCGCGGCTGGACGAATGCCGTGTACGACGGGAGATTCAGGCGATCGACGCGGGCGATGACCTCGTCGCGCACCACCGGATCGACGTGGATGCCGTACGCCTCGAAGAGCGCGCGCGCCGCGGTGTAGTCGCCCTCCGACTTGATGCGCTGCACCTGTGCCAGCAGACGGCCGACGCCTTCGCGAAAGGCTGCCGTGTCCGTCATCACGTAGTAGGTCTTGCCGTCTCGCCGGCGGACGTCGATCGCGCTCGTGTTCGCGAGCAGCCAGTGCACGATCATCTGCCGGTTGCGCATGTGGTCTTCTTCGATCGTCGTCCCTTCGCGCACGCGGCGCAGCTGGACCAGCGCGTTGCGCGCGTAGGATTCGTATTCGGCGAGCACGACTTCGTCCTGGTGTTCCGCCGGAATCAGTCCGACTTCGGCGATCTTCGGGTCGGGCATGAAATAGAGCGCGACGAGATCGGCGCGCGCCTCCTCAACAGCCGAGTAGTGTTCTTTGAGCGCCAGCTGCGGCTGGCCGTTCAGATGCTCGGCGACCCGGCCCGATCCATGGCCCAGCACTTCATGGATCCCGGTCAGTGCCTCGCTCGCGACCGAGCCCCACTTCTCCGCGCGCGCGACCTCTTCTTCCGACCAGCAGAACTCGCGGCGGTAGGCTGGCAGCTGCGATTTGTCGTACGCCTGGTTGATGTTCGCGAGCGACACGGACTTGCTGCCATGCCGCTCGCGGATCCGCTGGTCGTTCGGCAGGTTGATGCCGATCGCCGTGACCGGCCCCGCGTCGCCGGTCTCGACGACGACGTCGATGGCGCGGGCGGTGACGCCGACCACGTCCGTCCGCCGCCAGCGGGGATCCCAGGGCATGCGGACTTCGAACCAGGGCGCCGCTTCCGCGAGCCGGCGCAGGCCGTCCGTCTTCTCGTGATTGACGTAGAACACGAGCGCTTCCCACGCGCCCTTCACGCCGCGCGCGTCCAGATAGTTCTCGACGAACCCGTTGATGGTATCCACCGGGCCGTCCTGATCTTCGACCCACGCGACGTCGTACGTCACGCGATCGGCGTCGTCTCCCGTTTCATAGAAGCAGATGAGCGCCTCGAGCGCGCGGCGGGTGGCCGGCGGCGCGTAGGGCACGGCCGCCTGCAGGTGCCGGACGACGCGCGCGATGAGGTCGCCGTACCGGCCGTCGATCCGGTAGATCTCCTCCACCAGGTGGCCGTTCGTCCGCACGAGACGTGAGTTCAGCCCGTACCGTTCCTCGAACGTCGCCAGGTCCGCCATCGTGACGCCCGCGTACAGATTGTTCGCGCTCGCCGACAGGATGTCGCGGCCGTCGGTCGGCGTTTTCTGCGTGATCATCGGGTCCACGTCGGGGTCGAAGAAGGCGCCGTGGAGACGATCGAGCAGGGCGTCCAGGGCTGAGATGACCTCTGAGGTCATTTCATGAAATGACCTCAGAGGTCTTTTCACCGCCGCATGCGCCGCCGCGCAGAGCTCCTCGGGCGTGCACTTGAGCACGAACTTCCGGGCCGTCAGGTTGTTGTACGGACCGGAGTTGATCCAGAAGAGCTTGGTATACCGCCGGATTTCGGCGAGCACCTTGGGATCGACACCCTGAGGGTGCGTGAGGATCTCTTCGAGCAGCTCGCGCATTTCGAGCGAGTGCCGGTAGCGCTGGTCGTAGTAGATGTCCCGGCCGGCCAGCGCGGCCAGGTAGAGGTGCCAGATCAGAATTCTCTGATCGAGCGGGAGCGACTCGAAACCGTCCGCGTAGTACTGCACGACGGCCGCGTCGTCGACTTGTTCGAGAAGAAACTTGCGATCCATGGTTCGACTACAGATTGTAAGTTGGCGTTGGTGGTCCAGGCCGGCGTTGCAGAATTCAGATCGGCACTTTTTCGCCGTGTTCCGGGGTGCGGACGGTCCAGCCGAGCTCACGCTCGATGCGTGCGCGGAGGATGTCCATTGGACCCGGTTCGCCATGCACAAGACAGGTCAACGTCGGAGGCTGCCTGAAGCGGCCGAGCCAGACCAGGATTTCGTTCGCATCGGCATGGGCGGACATCGACTCGAGCGAGGCGATCGCCGCGCGCACCGGAACCTCCAGGCCGTGGATCCGGACGGTCTTCGCGCCGTCCTTGAGTGACCGCCCGCGCGTGCCGGCCGCCTGGTAGCCGGCAAACAGCACCGTGTGGCGCGGATCGGGCAGCACTCTCGCGAGGTGATGGAGGACACGCCCGCCGGTGGCCATACCGCTTGCCGAGATGACGATCGCCGGCTCGTTCGATTCCTGCACGGCCCGCGACTCTCCAATTGACGACAGCACCGTCAGCTTGGCCGTGCCGAACGCCACCGCGCGGCGCTCCGAGGCCGCGTGCTCCCCTTTCGCCACCGCGTATCGGCTGATGTCTGGATCGAGCTCTTCCAGGCGGTGCCGGTACTCCTGCAACACGGACGATGACATCGGGCTGTCCACGTAGACCGGGAGCTCGGGAATCTCCCGGCGCTCTTCGAGGAGGCTCACCCAGTAAAGCAGCTCTTCGACCCGGCCCAGCGCAAACGCCGGGATGACCACTTTGCCCTTGCGGGCGATCGTCTCGTTGATGATGCCCGCCAGCCGCTTCCCGCCGTCGTCTTCTTCGTGCGTGCGATCCCCATAGGTGGACTCGACGAGGAGCACATCGGCCGAGTCGATGAACGTCGGGTCCGGCAGGACCGGCCGGCTGAAGCGACCCAGGTCGCCGCTGAAGAGCAGCGTCTTGCCGGCCTCTGCGAGCGTCACCCGCCCGTACGCGGATCCGAGCAGATGGCCCGCGTTGATGAATTCGACGGTGGCGCCCGGCGCAATCGGGATCGGCCGCTCGTACCCGACGGGCTGTAACTGCAGCATCGCGCGGTTCGCGTCGGCCACGGTGAAGAGCGGCATGGCCGGCTGATGTTTCGTGTAGCCCTTTCGGTTCGCGCGTTCGGCGTCTTCTTCCTGGAGCTTCGCGGCGTCGGCGAGCACGATCTTCGTGAGGTCGGCAGTCGCCGGCGTGCAGAAGATCCGTCCTTTGAATCCCTGGCTCACGAGGCGCGGCAACAAGCCGCAGTGATCGAGATGGGCGTGCGTCAGGACGACCGCGTCGATCGACTTCGCGTGCACGGGAAACGGCTGCCAGTTCCGCTCGCGCAGCGCCTTGAGACCCTGGAACATCCCGCAATCGACCAGGATGCGGTGGCCGTCGAGATCGAGCAGATGTTTGGAGCCGGTGACCGTACGCGCGGCACCGAGAAACGTGATTGTCATGATTGACCGGGGGACATTCGTCCCGCGGACCCCCTCGAGCGTTTTCGAGATCTGCGTAGCATGTTCCTGCGGCCTCCCGCTCGCCGCTTGCCGCAAGGCAGCGTGATCGAGCTGCGCCTGCCTCGCGGCGCTCGCAAAGGTCGGCCTTCGGAACACGCTACGCAGATCTCGAAAACGCTAGCGCGCCCGTGTGCGCCCTGACCCAACTATGCGAAGTATCCCGGCAGACCGCCCGTGTGCCAGAAGAGGACTTTTTGATCCGGTGTGAAGTCCCCGGCTCGAATGCGCGCGATGAGACCTGCCATGGCTTTGGCAGTGTAGACCGGATCGAGCACGATGCCTTCGCGGCGCGCGAGAAGTTCGCTGGCGTCAACCGACTCCTTTGTCGGAATGCCGTAGCCGGTACCGACGAAGCGATCGTCGATCTCGAGGGGACGATCGCCGGTGAGGCTGGCCGATCGCGCGCCGAGCCGATCGGCCATGCCGGCGAGCAGCGCTCGCACGATCGGCTCGAGAGCGGCCGCCGGCTCGTCGGCGCTGATGCCGATCACGCGGGTGTGAAGTCCGAACAGCGCGCAGCCAGCGACGACGCCCGCCTGCGTCCCGCCCGAAGACGTCGAATGGACGATGACGTCCGGCCGAACCGGGGAAGTGATGATCTCGCCGAGACTCCGCGCGAACCCGAGCGCGCCGGTCGGTGTGGACGCGCCGAGCGGTACGACGAACGGACGGCGGCCGGACGCGGTGAGCGCGGCGGCAATCTGCGCCATGGCCGGCTCCCGATCATCCCTCGACGCGACCGGATGGATCGTCGCACCGAACAACCGATCGAGCCGCGCGTTGCCGGTCGCGACCTCCTGCGGTGTGCCGTTCAACACGAGCACGACCTCAAAGCCGAGCGCGGCGCCCGCGGCCGCCGTCACGCGTGCCTGGTTCGACTGCATGCCGCCGCACGTGATCAACGTATCGGCGCCGCTGGCGATCGCTTCGGCGGCGACGAGCTGGATCTTCCTCACTTTGTTGCCGCCCATGGCGAACGAGAGCAGATCGTCGCGTTTCATGAAAAGCTGCGGACAGCGCGGGCCCAGCGCCTCGCGCAGCCGCGCGAGCTCGTCGATGGGCGTCGGATGCGGCGCGAGCGGCACGCTCGGCAGCGACATGAGCGCGGCGAGGGCGGTGGCCATGCGGGAAAAGACCTCCGAGGTAATTTTGTCCCCGATAGCGGAAAATTACCTCGGAGGTCATGCCAACTGATGGCAAGTGCGCTGGTCACGGCGCTGAGGAGTCCCACGCCGGTCATGTCGGTCGAGCTTCGGCCGCCGCGCGCCGAGCTGGACGCGACGGCCGGCATGGACGCCTGGATCGACACGTACCACGCCGTGAAAGGGCTCGTTCGCGGAGGGACGTTCGTGTTCCTGACCGACAGCGCGGTCGGAACGCGCGAGGAGCACAACCTCCGGCACCTGGTCAGCAACCTCGGGGCGACGGTGCCGCGCGATCACGTGGTGCCGTTTCTCACCACCAAACACCCGCTCGAGTTCTGCCTGTCGTATGCCGAACGGGCATGGCAGGAAGGGTTCCCCTCGCTCGTCGTCCTCGGCGGCGACCGGTCGGTGGGTCCACCGCGATGCGTCGAGCACGCCTGGCAGCTCCGCGAGGCGATCCGCCGACACGTCCCCAAGCTTTCGCTGGGCGGCTGGGCCAACCCGCACGCCGATCTGGTGCAGCAGATGGACTATCTGCGCGACGATCGGTTCACCGGCGAGTTCTACCTGACGCAGATCGTCTCGCATCATGACGACGGCGCCGTCGGACGGTTCCTGGAACAGTCCGCGAAACAAGGAGTCGATGTGCCCGGGGTCTTCGGCGTGTTCTTCTATCGGAGTTCACAGCCGAAAACGCTGACCACACTGCGGCAGTTCCTGCCGGTGCCGGTCGATGGCCTGACGCGCGAGTTCGCGGAGGGCCTCACACCCGAAGAGATCTGCGCGCGGACGATCCGCATGCTCCACGCAGCCGGTGTCTGGAATATCTATGTTTCGAACCTACCGGTGGGGCGAGCGAGACTGACGATGGAGAAGGTGCTGGAGCTTGTGGAGTCCGACCGGGAGATCTAGGCGTCAGGCCCAAGGTTAGACCCGACAGCGAGAGGGCGAGCCTGCTGAACGGCTCCTTAAAACACCTTCCCCCACGTGCCCTCGAAGACGAATGAGTCGAGCGGACGACGCTGACGAGGCTGGCGCTCGAGTTCACGATGTCGCTCGAGCGGAAGCGTTTCGGGATCGCCGGCGTATCCGATGGCCATCAGCACGGCCGGTTCGAACGGCGGCGGGACGTTGCACGCGCGCCGCGCGCGCTCGTGATCGAACCCTTCCATCTGGCGCGTCGAGAGGCCCATGCCGGTGGCCTGCAGAATCAGAAACCCGACGGCCTGCCCGGTGTCGTACCACGCGTGCGCGTTGACCGATTCGTCGAGTTCGGTCGTGAGACGGACCACCGTCAGGACGAACACAGGCGCCGTGCTGGCCCACATCGGATTCTTTCCGGTGAGCGCCTCCACGAGTGCGGCGAACGTCTCGGGAGATCGCCGGCGGCTCGCGACGACGAATCGCCAGGGTTGCTCGTTCATCGACGACGGCGCCCAGCGCGCGGCTTCGAACAGCCGCCGGAGATCGGCGACCGACACATCCTTCGTCGGATCGAAGGCGCGCGGGCTCCAGCGCCGCCGGATGACGTCGAGAATGTCGTGATCGGCATTCGCAAATTTGGGATGCGACATAATGGTTTGCCCGTTGTGCGGCGCGAGCCGCATACCCGGCGTGGCGCGCCACGGGCGCGCCACGCCGGAGCGGAGCGGGGCAAAGGGGCCCCCGCGAGCGACGGCGATGGGGGGTCCGGCCGCCTGCGCGCCGCAGGCGCTTCGGCGAGCCTCGCCGCAGCCTTGGCGGAGGCGGGCGGGGCGAAGCCCCCCGGCTGATTATGAGCTACCTCGACGCGGTTCCTTTCTCCGGCATCATCCGCATCCGCGACATGATGTATTCGGTCGAGCGGCCGTTCCGGCTCGACCAGGGCGACGTCAGTTTCGACGCACCCGCGTCGGTCAAGGACGCGCTGCTGCGCGGCGTGGCCGAAAATCGCACGCATTACGTCCAGACCACCGGCATCCCGCCGCTCCTCGAACGCCTCGCGTCCAAGCTCCGCGATCGCAATCACGTGCCCGTCGAAGAGACCGACGAAGTCATGGTCACCTCCGGTGGCATTCACGGCCTGTACTCCATCTGCCAGGGCCTGCTGGACCCCGGCGACGAAGTGCTGCTGCCGGATCCCGAATGGCCTCCCGGCGCGGGCAACGTTCTGGCCGCGCGCGGTGTCCCGATCGGGTATCCGCTGTACGAGAACCGCGAGTGGCGGCCCGATTTCGACGAAGTCGAGCGACTGATCACGCCCCGGACGAGGGCGATCTACCTCAACTCGCCGCACAACCCGACGGGTGGCGTGCTGACGCGCGTGGACCTCGAACGCGTGGCCGCGATCGCGCGCGATCGGAATCTCTGGGTCATCTCGGACGAGGCGTACGAAGACATTCTGTACGACGGCCGTGAGCACGTGAGCATCGCGTCGCTGCCGGGGATGTACGAACGGACGATACCCTTCTACACGTTCAGCAAGTCGTACGCGATGACGGGGCTGCGGCTGGGGTACCTCGCGATTCGCGATGCGCGGGTCCGCGAGCGTGTCCGCAAGGTGCTCTTCTACACCGTCTCGAACACGTCATCGTTGATCCAATATGGCGGCGTCGGCGCCCTTGCCGGACCGCAGGACGCCGTTGCCGAATTCCAGCGGGAGCTGGCGGCGCGCCGCGATCTGTTCTACAAGGGCATCAGCCAGGCCGCCCACGGCGTGCTCTCGGGCGATCCACCCCACGGCGCGTTCTACGCCTTCCTGCGCATCGATCCGGCGTGGCGCTCGCCGCTTCCCGACCCGCCATCGTCGATCTCGTGGGCCTTCACGGAGTTCATGATCAAGCGCGGACGCATTGGCTGCGTGCCCGGCGTGGACTTCGGACCGCACGGAGAAGGCTACGTGCGGTTCTGTTTCGCTCGCGAACGCCAGGAGCTCCAGGGCGCGCTCGAGGATCGATGGCTCGAGATAATTGGTCACCCAATTACTCAATACAAGTGTCTTCCACCATCGACCCTCACCGTTTCGCCGGTGATGAAGTCTGATTCGATCAGCGCGAGCACGGCGGCCACAATCGCCTCCGGTCCGCCCCAGCGGCCAAGCGGCGTATTGCGCACCACGGCTTCGTGTTCCTGTTCGCTCGTCTCGGGCGGTGCGAGGATGGGACCGGGCGCGATGGCGTTGACGAGGATGCCGTCACCCGCGACCTCGAGCGCGAGTGCCTCGGTCAGCGCTTTCACGCCGGCCTTCGCGACGTAATACGTCGCATAGCCCTTGTAGCGGGGCCGGCCGCTCGCCGGCAGCCAGTCGGAAAAGTTGACGATGCGCCCGCCGCCGGTCTTTCGCATCAACGGAAGGGCGGCCATCGAGCAGAAGAACGTGCCGTCCAGATCGACGCCGAGATGTTTACGCCAGGCCGCCGCGCCGAGTTCACCCAGCGGAACGGCCTCATAGACGGACGCCATGTTCACCAGCACGTCGAGCCGATGAAACTCCCGCTCGACGGCCCCGACGAGCGACGCGCATGACTCCGGATCGGCGACGTCGGCCTGAACGACGAGCGCGCGCCGGCCCGCGGCGCGGACCGCGTCGGCTGTCGCGTCCGCTTCTGATTTCGATCGCCGGTACGCAATCGCCACGTCGGCACCGCGCTCGGCCAGCGCCTTCGCGACGGCGTCGCCAATACGTTTCGCGCCGGTGATGAGAACAGTACGATCCAGAAGAACCATGTGATCGGGTAATTGGGTAATTGGTAATTGAGCAATTGAAAAATCAATTACCCAATTACTCAATTGCCCAATTATCAATGCTTTCATCGCCCTCGCGCCCTCGCCCGTCCCATGGCGCGCGATTCGGCGCGCTCGGCCCGCCGGCCGTCTAGCGACCATTTGCCGGCACCGGCGAAAATGAGGCACACCAGCGCGCCGACGAGGACCAATGAGTATTCGATGCCGTTGCCCCGGCCGTGAACGCCGGCCCAGTTGAGGAAGAATCCCCACCTGAGATGTTCCGTCACGATTCCGAGGAGCACGTATCCGAGCAGCGCGAACGCCGCGAAGCGGGTCAGCAGTCCGACGCCGACGAGCGCACCGCCCGCCAGTTGCGTCACGCCGGCGACGATGGCGAGGATCGACGGTGACGGGAATCCGAGAGCCGTCAGGTGCTCCGCCGTGGCCGTCAGCCCGCCCGGACCGGCACCGCCGCCGCTCCAGAAGCTGAACAGCTTGTGCATCCCGTGCGCCACGAAGACCCACGCGATCGCCAGGCGCAACACTGCGAGGCCGATGTCGGTCATAGGTATGACCTCAGAGGTCTTTCATGGACGAGCGCCAGCAGGACCTCTGAGGTCATTCTCAAAAATAGAACGCGACGCCGCTCGTGACCATCGGGCCTCGCGAGAGCTTGAGGTCGGCCAGGCCCGAGAGGATCGACCCGTCGGGAAACTCACCGAACTGGACCGATCGAAATCGCACGTCGGCGAACGCCGCCGCGCGCCGATGGATCGGCACTTCCGCGCCCGCACCGAGATGCCATCCGGATTTCCGTTCGGTTGTCGTCGCGAACAGGAGACCGTTGGCGTCGAAGATGTCGATCGCTCGCAAGTACAGGCCGGCACCGGCGACCAAGTACGGCTTCACGTGCGGCAGCGATGGCGGGAAGGAGACGAGCGGCGACGCCTGCACCGGGACCTCGCGAAAGCGCGCGAGCCGGCCCCGATACTTCCGGTAGTCACCGGCGAGCTCGAGCGAAACGTGCCGGGTCACGCGGTAACGCCCCGTCGCGCCGAAGAACGTCGTGGCAGGGGTCTCGAGACCCAGATCGGCTTGAACGAACGAGAACCTGGGACCCACTCCGATCGACTGGGCGGCACCAGACCCGGGCAGACCCAGCAACCCTACGATGACCCAGCCGAACACGACGACGCCGCGCGACATGACAGAATCTCCCGCTCGGTAATGTCGGCGGGGGTGCTGGGGGGCAATAGGCGGTTTCCGCTTCTGCAGCGTCGAAAGTCGTGCGTGGAAAGGGGGACGGGTCTCGCTTGCGCGAGCAAGACCCGTCCCCCTTCTGCGCACGTCTCCACGACAGGCTGACGGAAACCGCCGAGCCGTTTCCACAGAACTACGGAAAAATGGAAACGGCTCGGAGGTGAGGCCTTGAGCTACGATTTAGCCAATGTCTACCGGCACCGGCGTGCGTGTGTCCGCCCGCGTGAGCGGGTTCACCTACGCAATTCGTAATATCGTGGCCGAGGCCCGGAAAGTCGAGGCAGCCGGGCGGCGGGTCCGGTACCTGAATATTGGCGACCCCATTCCGTTCGGTTTCAAGACACCCGCGCACCTGGTCGACGCGGTCAGCCGCGCCGTGCGCGACGGGCACAACGGCTACACACCTTCGGTTGGCGTTCCGGCGGCGCGTGAGGCGGTCGCATCGGAGTACGCGCGCCGTGGCATGCCGGTGGGCGTCGACCGCGTCGTGTTGACGTCGGGTACCTCGGAGGGCATCGAGCTGGCGCTCGGCGCGCTCGCCGACGCCGGCGACGAGGTGCTCGTGCCGACGCCGACGTATCCGCTGTACACGGCGGTGCTCGCGAAGATTGGCGCGCGCGCGGTGTACTACCGCACCGATCCCGATCGCGACTGGCTGCCGGACCTGGACGATGTGCGACGCCTCGTCACCACGGCGACGCGCGCGATCGTCGTAATCGATCCGAACAACCCGACGGGCGCGATGTATCCCGCCTCCACGCGGCGTGCGTTGATCGAGATCGCGGAGCGATCGGGCGTGCCGATCCTCGCCGACGAGGTGTACAGCGAGCTCGGCTTCGACGGCCCCGCGCCGCTTCTCGGCAGCCTCGCCCCGGACGCGCCGATCATTTCGTTCTCGTCGCTCTCCAAGGCCTATCTCGCGCCGGGCTGGCGCGCGGGCTGGCTCGCCGTCGGCCGGTCCGATCGGCTCGACGATGCGCTGGGCGCGATCAAGAAGCTGGCCGACGGCCGGCTGTGCAGTCCCGGACCGATGCAGTACGCGATCGAGGCGGCGCTCACCGGCGACCGGTCGCACCAGGCGACGTTCGTGCGCGAGCTTCGCCTGCGCGCGGACCTCACCACGACGCGGCTCGGCTCGATGCCCGGCGTCACGGTCGTGCCACCCCGGGCGGCGTTCTACGCGATGCCGCGTGTGGCGCTGCCGCCGGGTAAGACCGACCAGGACTACGTGCTGGGCCTGCTGCGGGCGACAGGGATTCTCTGCGTCTACGGATCGGGGTTCGGGCTGCCGGCCGATCAGGGATTCCTGCGGATCGTGTTTCTCGCCTCGCTCGACGAACTGAGCGCGATCTACGACGACATGGCGTCGTTCACGACCGAATTCCGCGCGGATTCATGACGCGGTTCCGGCTTCGAGGATCCCACCTCGAAGCGCTGCTCGCGTACGCCGCCATCGCCGTCGTGATGACGTGGCCGCTCGCGATCCGCCTCGGCAGCGAGATCGCGTGGGACATGGGCGATCCTGTCTTCAACGCGTGGGTGATGCGATGGACGGGCGGCCAGGTGCTGGCAGCGCTCGGCGGCGACTTCAACGCCCTCCATCAGTACCTGGCACGGCAACATCTTTTCGCCCGAACGGCTGACGATCGCGTACTCGGAGCATCTGACGCCGCAGATGCTGCAGACGCTGCCCTTCTACGCAGCCACCGGTAACATCGTCCTCTGTTACAACCTCCTGTTTCTGTCGACCTTCGTCCTGTCGGGGTTCGGCACGTATCTCTTCGTGCGCGACCTGACCGGCCGTCCGCTGGCCGCGTTTTTCGCGGGCCTCGCGTTCGCGTTCGCGCCGTACCGCATCTCGCAATACTCCCATCTGCAGGTGCTCTCGACGTACTGGATGAGTCTGGCGCTCTTCGGTCTGCACAGGTATTTCGCGACCCGCCGGAGGCGGCCGCTCGTGGGCGCGGCGGCCGCGCTCACGTTGCAGAACCTCTCGTGCGGCTACTACCTGCTCTTCTTCATGCCGTTTGCTGCGGCGTATGGCCTCTTCGAGATGACCCGGCGGCGGCTTCTGCGTGACGTTCGCACGTGGACGTCGCTCGGGCTCGCGGCAATCGCCGTGGCTGCCGTGACGTGGCCGTTCGTCTCGCCGTACCTCGAGCTCAGGCGCACCGCCGACGTCGGCGTGCGGACGCGCGACGAAGTGGTGCAGTTCGCGGCCGACGTGCAGGCGTTCGGTACGGCGTCACAGTTCTCACGGCTCTGGGGTGAACGCGTGCGGGCGTATCCGAAGGGCGAAGGTGAAGGGTTTCCCGGATTCACGATCCTCGCGCTCGCGGCCGTGGGCCTGCTGGCCGGCCGACTGACGCAGGAACCCGGAACGCGACGAACTCGATCCGAGGTGATCTTTTTCGGGATTGCGGCGCTCGGCGCCGGACTCCTGGCGCTCGGCCCGATCATTCGGTTCGGGGGCCAGGCGATTGGAACCGGCCCGTACGATCTTCTCTTCACGTACGTGCCCGGGTTCGACGGCGTGCGCGTGCCGGGCAGGTATCTGATGATCGTTGCGCTGTTTCTCGCCATTCTGGCGGGCTTCGGCGCGGCCGCCCTGCTCACCCGCCGGTTTGGCAGGCCGATCGTGATGGTCGCCTGTGCTGTCGTGCTCGCGGAAAGCTGGGTCGTGCCGTTGTGGACGAACGTGCGGATCGCGTCGCCGGGCTTTGAATTGACCCCGCGCCAACTGGCGATGGGAGACGACGTCAGTCCGATCTATCGGTGGGCCCGAGACGCGCCGGGCAAAGTCGTGCTGATCGAATTCCCCTTCGCGGAGCCGGCGTACGACATCCTCGCGACCTTCTACGCCGGCGAGCATCGTCGGCCGCTCGTGAACGGCTACTCGGGTTTCTTCTCCGAGGCGTATCTCCGGCGCGCGACCTTCCTGCGCCGGATTCCCGAGGATTTCGACGCGGCGACCAAAGCGCTGCGCTCGTCCGGCGCGACGCACGCCATTGTTCACGAAGCGGCGTTTCCCGACGGCCGGGGACATGTGCTTTCGGACTGGCTGCTGGGCATCGGCGCGCAGGTCGTCATGACCCACGGCACGGACAAGCTGTTCGCGATTAACAAGTAGGGGGACGGGTCTCGATTGTGGAAAACATCCGGGACGCGCGACCCGACAAAACGCCTGAACACGTTTCGCACTTGGGGGACGGGTCTCGCTTGCGCGAGCAAGACCCGTCCCCCAACTCCCGAAACCTCATCTCCCCACGCCGTGTCGGTCGCGCGACCCGGAAGTTTTTCACACATCGAGACCCGTCACCTTTTGTCTTCGTTGCCATCGCCATCGTCATGACCTGGCCGCTGGCCCGCGTCGCCACGACGCGGCTCGCGGCCGACGTCGGCGATCCCGCGTTCAACTGCTGGGTGCTCGCGTGGACAACGGGACAGATCCTGGCCGTGCTTCGGGGTGACTTCGGCGCGATCCCGAACTTCTGGAACGGCAACATCTTCCATCCCGAGCCGCTGACGCTCGCCTACTCGGAGCATCTCTTCGCCGAAGCCCTTCAGATCGCGCCGGTCTACGCTGCGACCGGCAACATCCTGCTGTCGTACAACCTGCTGTTCATCGCGACGTTCGCGCTGTCCGGATACACGGCGTATCTGCTCGTCCGCGATCTCACCGGCGAGCGCTGGGCGGCCTGGCTTGGCGGACTCGCCTTCGCGTACGCGCCTTACCGGCTGGGCCAGTTCTCACACCTGCAAATCCTGATGAGCTACTGGATGCCGCTCGCGCTCCTGGGCGTCCGGCGGTATTTCGTGACCCGCCGGCCGCGCGCGCTCGCCGTGGGGTCGGCCGCGCTCGTGATGCAGAACCTGTCGTGCGGCTATTACCTGCTGTTCTTTCCACCATTCGTCGCGGCTTACGGTCTCTATGAAATGGTACAGCGCCGGCTGCTGCGCAACCGGCGGGTCTGGGCGCACCTAGCGCTGGCGGCATCCGCCGTGGCACTCGCGACGTGGCCGTTCGTGAGGCCGTATCTGCAGGTCCGCGACCAGACTGGCCTCGGCGTGCGATCGCGCGAAGAAATCGTGATGTTCTCGGCCGATACGCACGCCTTCGCGACGATCGCGCCGAACTCACAGACGCTTGCCGAGACCTTCGCCGGGTTTCCGAAGCCGGAAGGCGAAGGATTTGTCGGCCTCACGATCCTGACGTTCGCAATCGCCGGCCTGGGCTGCGGCATCGTCCGAATCGTCCGCACGCTGCCGTGGGCCACGATGCGCGAGTGGCTGGTGATTGCCACGGCGGGATCGGGCATCGTGTTTCTGGGAAGCGCGCTCGTGCTCCTCTGGTTCTTCGTGTTCGGCAACCTCGCGCTGCCGGTCTCCGGAGAGTGGATCATCTATCGCAACGTGACGAGGCCGCTCAGCATTGCCCTCGTCTCGTTCCTGCTCTTTGCCGGCCTCTCGACGTGGGCACGACGCGGCGTGGCCCAACCATCGAACCAGGCCTTCGGTTTTTTCGCGGTCGCGGCCGTCGCGGCGGCCTTTTTCGCGTTCGGTCCGGAGATCGAGACGCTCGGACACAGGCTCGGAACAGGCCCCTACAGGTGGCTGATCGACTTCGTGCCGGGCTTCGACGGACTTCGCGTACCCGCGCGGTTTCTGATGCTCGTCGCGCTGTTTCTCTCAGTGCTGGCGGGCGCTGGCGCGGCGGCGCTGCTCAGGATCCGCTGGCGCGCGCTGGCAATCGGGATCATCGCGGCGGGTATGGCTGGCATCCTGTTCGAAGCCTGGTTCGTGCCCGTCGGCATCAACCAGCCGGTCATTCCCGACGCGCGGTTCTTCGCTCCGGACCCACCCGCGGTGGGCCGGCGCATGAACCCGATCTACGGCGTCGTCAGGCAACTGCCCGAAACCACCGTGCTGATCGAGTTTCCGTTCGGCGAACCGGCGTACGACATCCTCGCCGTCTTTTACGCGGGCGACCATCGTCGTAAGCTCGTGAACGGCTATTCGGGATTCTTTCCGCGGAGTTATGCAGGCCGCGTCGCCGCGTTGCACGACGTGACCACAAATCCACAGCGGGCCGCGGATGTCCTGCGCGCATCGGGCACCACTCACGCGCTTGTCCACGAAGGAGCCTTCACCGGAGACAAGGGGCGCGAGGTCTCCGAGTGGCTTCAAACGCTCGGCGCACGGGAAGTGACATCTCACAGGACGGATCGGTTGTTCGAGATCAAGTAGGCGACCCATATACTTGCTCCCCTATGCGTCCTGATCCGCTTTCGCACCTCGGCGGCGAGCTCGATTCTCTTCGCAAACAGGGTCTCTACCGTTCGCTCCGCATCCTCGAAGGCCGCCAGGAAGCGACGTCGAATGTCGACGGCCGGCGCGTCGTCAATCTCTCGTCGAACAACTATCTCGGGCTCACGACGCATCCCGATCTCGTCCGGCGCGCGCTCGAGGCGACGGAGGAGTTCGGCGTGGGATCGGGTTCGGTGCGGACGATCGCCGGCACGATGGCGATTCACATGGAGCTCGAGCGACGCCTCGCCGCGTTCAAGCAGACCGAGGCGGTCGTCGTCTTTCAGAGCGGCTTCGCGGCCAACGCCGGCACGGTGGCGGCGATCCTGACGAAGGACGATGTCATCATCTCGGACGAGCTGAATCACGCGAGCATCATCGACGGCTGCCGTCTCAGCAAGGCGGCCATCCGGATTTTTCCGCATAAGGACGCCGGGGCCGCCCGAAAGATTCTGCAGGAGCTCCCTGCCTCACAGCGAAAGCTGCTCATTACCGACGGCGTCTTCAGCATGGACGGCGATCTGGGAGCGCTGCCGGAGCTGTGCGATCTCGCCGAAGAATTCGGCTGCATCATGATGGTGGACGACGCCCACGCGAGCGGCGTGTTCGGCCAGCAGGGACGGGGCACGATCGATCACTTCGGAATGCACGGCCGCGTGGACATCCAGGTCGGCACCCTCTCCAAAGCCATGGGCGCGCTCGGCGGATACGTCGCCGGGTCCTGGACGCTCATCGAATTTCTCTATCACCGCGCGCGTCCGTTCCTGTTCTCGACCTCCCACCCGCCGTCGGTCGCGGCGACGTGCCTCGCGGCGCTGGACATCCTCGAACACGATCCCGCCATCATCGAGCGGCTCTGGGAGAACACGAAGTTCTTCAAGAGCGGCTTGCAGGCGCTCGGTTTCAACACCGGGCTCAGCCAGAGCCCGATTACGCCGGTGATCGCGGGCGAAGGCAGCCTCGCGATGAAGCTTTCGGATCGCCTGTTCGCCGAAGGCGTGTTCGCGCAGGGGATTGCGTATCCGACGGTCGCCCGCGACAAAGCGCGAGTCCGGACGATTGTCACGGCGGCGCACACGCGCGAGGAACTGCAGTTCGCGCTCGACGCGTTCAAGAAGGTCGGTGCGGAGCTGGGTCTGATTTGATCTGAAAGCGCGTGTCGCTGGAAGGTCGGCTTTGGAAAGCTCACGTCTGGGCCTGAAGAGCACATGTCGGTACGACGGGTACGGCGGGTCCGCGGAACGATCTGACGCTGGCTCTTTTTCTTAATAAGGAAGACAAACGCCAGAACGTTCGTTGGACCCGCCGTACCCGTCGTACCGACATGCGCTGTTCAGGCCCAAGACATGTGCTTTTCAGAGATGCTCTTGGCTTGCGCTTTTGAACTGATCGGGCCTTTCATCTCGTATCTTGTCGTATGCGCGCGAGCGCCCGGACGTTCTTCGAGCAGTACACCCGTGACCTGACACCGGCCGACTTCCAGCGGCTGTTCACACGGGACACGCCCGACGCCTATCGCTACTTCACGCGCGCGATTGACCTCGAGAAGCTGGCGCTCGAGCCCTGGTATCGCCGCTGGCCGATCCGGGCTCGGCTCGTCTTCACGGCCTTCTCGATGCGGCTCTCGCCGGCGCGCCGCGTGCTGTATGCGCTGGCGATCGCGATGACGCTCGTCGGCGTTCTGCTGCTGTTCCGCGGCATCGCGCCCGTCGAGTTGCTGTTGTTCCCGTTCCGGATCTCCTTGCCGCTGCCCCAATGGGCCGATGGCACGCTGTGGCTGCTGATGGGCTTTGCCGCGATCAACCTCCTGATCCTCATGGAGGTCGCCGACCGTCTCTCACTCAAAGGCGACCTCGAAATCGCGCGCGACATCCAGCTCGCCATGCTGCCGGGCGGCATCCGGACCGCCGGTGACGCGGTTGTGTGCGGCGTGACGCGTCCGGCCAACACCGTCGGCGGCGACTTCTATGACATCCTCACGCTGCCCGACGGCCGGCTCGTGATCGCGCTCGGCGACGTCGCCGGCAAAGGCAGCCCCGCCGCGCTCCTGATGGCGCTGCTCCTCGCGATGCTCCGCACACTCGTCGACGAGGGCCTCGAGTCGGCGCGGCTCGTCGCCCGTCTCAACGTCCAGGTCGCGCGACATAGTCCGCCATCCCGCTTCATCACGCTGTTCTACGGCCTCTACGATCCCCGTGACGGCAGTCTCCAATACGTCAACGCGGGACACCTGCCGCCGCTCCTGCGCCGGGGCGACGGCCGGTTCGAGCGCGTCGCGGGCGCGACCGGCAGCAGCGTCGCCCTTGGCATGTTCGAACACGCCACCTACGACTCGCGGCGCATCGTCATCGAGCCCGGAGATCTCCTGGTGCTCTTCAGCGATGGCATCACCGAAGCTGAAAACGCGACGGGCCGGGCGTTCGACGAGTCGGGTCTCGAAGGCGTCGTCGCCGCGCACGCGAGCGACGATCCTGAAACCCTGGGCCGTGCCGTGCTGAAAGCGGTGGAAACCTACACGGCCGACGCCCGCCTGACCGACGACCTGACGACGCTCGTGCTCAAGAGAAGGGCGTCGGACGACGGCAATCGGCCTTAGGATCAGGCCATGCGCCGGGTCTTGTTCGCGGTGGTAGTGCTGGCGCTTCAGAGCGCCTCGGCGGCTCAGTCGACGGCCGTTCGCCCGCAACCGGCGGACGCGGTCGTGCGGCTGCTCGAAGATCTCCAGAAAGCGCTTCAGCGGGGGCGAGCGGAGGATCTCCGTGCGCTCGCATCGGAATCGTTGCCCGCCGCCGACGCGGCTCAGCTTGCTCGCACGGTCGCCGGTGGTCCGGCCACCGGCGCCGTTGTTCGGGAACGCGGACGACGTTCGGCGGGTTCTGGATACGAAGTGCTCGCCATTGTGCTCACCAGCCGCGGGCGGGTCGGACGCATCGCGACGTGGCTCATCGCGGTTCAGCCGCGCGGTACGTCGTCCGACCGATACGAGCTCACGGCGTTCACCGAAGTCGCCGCGCTCGACAGCCTGCTCCGGCTAAACCTCGACACCACGAAACAGTTCGACGTCAAGAACCTTTCCCTGGAGCTGACGGACCTGTCGCTCAAGATGCACTCCGGCGTCGCGTACGTCGCCGAATCCGAGAACGGCGTGACCGCGATGGTGCTTCGCGGCAAGGGCGAGGTGGTGTTTTCGCCGTCGGACCCGGCCGAGCAGACGCAGCTCCGCCTGTTCAACGGCGGCCGGGCGCCGCTCTCGACTGTGATCGACTCAGCGTTCCTGCGGCTGAATCCAGGTGAATTCGCCGAGCGGATTTCGAGCGCGAGCCTGACGGCCTCGCTGCGCGTGGATCAGGACGAGCTGCGGCGCGCCGAAGAGATCTTCGCCGACCTCGCACCGCGGAGCTACAACCTCGATCTCCGCGATCTCACGTCGGAGCGCTGGTTCCTCGAGCCGTCGTACGGCAACTTCGTCGTGGAGTTCCGGTCCGCGCGTCAAGGCTGGCTGACCTACGTCCGGTCGCCGAACGATCCCGACGACATCTCGCTCTTCGATCGGACGCGCAACCGGAACATCTCGATTTACGCCTCGCCCGAGAAACTCAAGACGCGTGGCCGCTTTTACACGGAAGACACGGACGTCGCGTACGACGTCGAGCGCTACCACATCGATCTGACGTTCGATCCGCAGCGCGCGTTCATCAGCGGGCGCGGCACCCTGCACGTCAAGATCCGGGCCGTCGCAGCCGGCACGTTGACGTTCAGGCTGGCGCAGCAGCTCGCCGTGACGTCCGTGTCGTCCCCGCAGTTCGGATACCTGCTCGCGCTCCGCGTGACGGGACAGAACAACCTGCTCGTGAGCCTGCCCAGAATGGTCGAGCGCGGCACCGAGCTCGTCTTCGAAGTGGAGTACAGCGGCAGGCTCGATCCGCAATCAATCGACCGCGAAGCGCTGATGCCGGAGGGCCAGATCCCGAACCAGGATCCGGCCAACGTCACCCTGCTCACGCCCGAGCCGCGCTTTCTCTACAGCAACCGGGTGTTCTGGTATCCGCAGGCGCCGGTGAGCGACTACGCGACGGCGACAATGCGTCTGACGGTGCCGGCTGAGTATCAGATCATCGCCAGCGGCAGCCTGGTGAACAGCTCCATCGCGGCGGCAACGGGTGACCCGATCCGCGGCGCTCCGCGATCGATGCGGACCGTCGAGTATTCGGCGACCCGGCCCGCGCGGTATCTCTCGTGCCTCATCAGCCGGTTCTCACCCGTCGGACAAACGAAACTGGAGATTCCGGTCGCGCCCGCCGCCTCCGCCGCGGGTTCGGGACCGGCCGAGAGCACGACGAGCGTCAACATCGACGTGATCTCGACGCCGCGGATGCTGGCCAAGAACCGGCTGCTGCCGGCGCGCATCGCGGGTATCTTGAAGTTCTACTCGACAACGATCGGCGACGCGCCGTATCCCGACTTCACGGTCGCGGCCCTCGACGACAATCTCCCCGGAGGCCACAGCCCGCCATATTTCGCCATCTGGCACCAGCCGCTGCCGACGACGCCCTATTCGTGGACGAACGATCCCGTCTCGTTCGACACGCTGTATCCGCTCTTTTTCATCGCGCACGAGACGGCGCATCAGTGGTGGGGCCAGGCGATCGGCTGGAAGAACTACCACGAGCAGTGGCTGAGCGAAGGCCTCGCGCAGTACTTCGCGACACTCTACGCCGGATCGGATCGCGGACCCGAGATCGTCACCACGCTCCTCACCCAGATGCGCGAGTCGGCGGAACCGATGATGGCGCAAGGGCCCATCTTCCTGGGCTACCGGCTGGGGCACATACAGAGCGAAGGGCGCGTGTTCCGCGCGATTGTCTACAACAAGTCCGCGGTCGTCCTGCACATGCTGCGCCGGCTCATGGGCGACGAGGCGTTCTTCAAAGGCATCCAGACCTTCTATCGCGACTGGCGCTTCAGCAAGGCGGGCACGGACGACTTCCGCGCCATCATGGAGACACAGACTCCCCTTCGTCTGACGCGCTTTTTCGAGCGCTGGATTCTCGGGTCGACCATTCCCCGCGCGCGCGTCACACCGAAGATTGACGCTGACGGAAAGACGGCCGTCGTCCGCATCGAGCAGGTCGGGGACGTCTTCGACTTCCCGCTCACCGTCGTCGTCCAGTACGGGGATAACACCTCTGAAGAGATCACGGTCCCCGTAACGGAGGCCACGGTCGATCACAAGATCTCCCTCAAATCGCCGGCTCGTCGAATCTTCGCGCGCGACCCGCTCACGTTCGTAGAGATCGTGCGCTGACGCGGACACCAGAGACTGTCGCCGAAGTACGGGCCTGAAAAGCTGCTGAAGTACGGGCCTGAAGAGATCGAGAAGTGCCGGGAGGAGAAGAGCTTCCAAGTACGGCAGCTGTCGAGCGAGCACAAGAGCCGCTGAGGTACGGTCCTGAACCGATCAAGAAGTACGTGAGCCGAAGAGCCGAGAAGTACAGCCGCTATCGCGCGAGTACATGAGCTGCCCTCCTGTCACGCCGTACGGCGGGGAGCGATTTTGTACTCGCTCGACAGTAGCCGTACTTGAGCGATAGTGCCTGCACTTCTGCGGCAGCGCCGTACTTCTGCGGCAGCGCCGTACTTGACCACCGGTGCAGGACCTCCTCCTGAGCGGTTATCATCTCCTTATGGAATCAGTGAAGCTGACCATCGATGGCAAAACGGTGGAAGTTCCGAAAGGCAAGACGGTCCTCGAAGCCGCCATCGATCACGGCCGCGGCGTTCCTTATTATTGTTATCACCCCGGCCTCGGAGTGGATGGTTCCTGCCGTGTCTGCATCGTCAAGATCGAGAAGTTGGCCAAGCTGCAGACCGCGTGCTCCACGATCTGCACGGACGGCATGGTCGTCATCACGGATTCGCCCGAAGTCGTGGCCGCGCGGGCATCGGTGTTCGAGTTCCTCCTCATCAACCACCCGCTCGATTGCCCGGTCTGTGACAAGGGCGGCGAGTGTCCGCTCCAGGATTTTTCGTATTCGTACGGACCCGAGCGCAGCCGGATGGAATTCCCGCGCCGTGAGTTCGACGGCGATGGCGTGAAGGCCGACGTCGATTTCGGACCCACCCTGCTGCTCAATCGCAACCGCTGCATCCTGTGCACGCGCTGCGTTCGTTTCATGCGCGAGGTCGACGGCGACGCGCAGATCGGCATCACGCAGCGCGGCTACGGCAGCCAGATCGCGACGTTCGAGGAGCAGGGTGTCATCTCGCTGCTCTCCGGTAACCTGATGGACGTCTGTCCGGTCGGCGCCATCACCACGCGCGACTACCGGTTCAAGGCCCGGCCGTGGGACAACCCGAGCGCCGTCGACACGATCTGCACGCTCTGCGAGCGCGGGTGCAACACGACCGCCTGGATCAAGGCGAAGCCCGAATGGGCGAAAGGCGCGCAGCTCATCCGCATGACGCCACGGCTCAACCCAGAGGTGAACGGCTACTGGATGTGTGACATCGGCCGCTTCGACTATCACTGGGTCGAAGGCGATCGCCGCCTGCTGCAGCCGCGGCTCGGCCGCGCCGATGCCGCGCGCACGGTGCCCTGGGCCGATGCGCTGATGGCGGTCGCGAGCGCGGTGGATACGGCCGGCGGCACCTCCAGCGTTCGCTTCCTCGTGTCGGCGCACGCCTCGCTCGAAGAGCTGTTCGCATTGAAGCACGCCATCGGCGGGACCGACTCCGTGACGATGAGCTGGCGGACGCGGGAAAAGCCGCAGCCGAAGCAGACGACGTTCAAGATTCCGGCCGCCGACGCGCCCAACGTTCGCGGCGCGCGCGATCTCGGTTTCGCGGTCGGAGCGGAGGGCGCGGCGGCCGACGTCTCGGCGCTTCGAACCGCGGTCGACGCCGGCCAGGTCGGCGTTCTATACGTGTTCGACTCGGGGCCGGACGGATCCATCGGCGAGACCGACTGGGTCATCGCTGCGCGCGCGGCCGGGAAAATCAAGACGCTCGTCGTCCAGGGACCGCTCCGCACGGCACTGACGGAAGCCGCCGACATCGTGTTGCCCGGCTCGTCGTTCGTCGAAAAAGATGCGACGTACACGAACATGACCGGCCACGTGCAGGCCGCGTCGCGGGTCATTCCGCCGCCTGGCGACGCGGGCGAGGACTGGCAGATCCTGTCGAAGCTGTCGGCGATTTTCGGACGGCCCGCATTGCCGGCTTCGGCCGCCCTCCTGCGGGAAGGGATTGCAAGCGAGCTGTCCGCCATCCCCGGCTACGGATCGATCGCGTCGATCGGCTTCTCACGGCCCGTGTCGGCGCGTCATTGGCTCCAGGCGTCGAACCCGTCCGAGCGCTGGAAGTGGGACTTCATGTTCCAGGACCTGCCGCCCGTGAAATTCGGCGAGGATTTCGGACCGCTCCCGCGCGCGGACGTGTTTCCACTGAAGGAAGTGAAGTAGCCGGCGGGCCGTGCGTTTTCCGGATCGGTGTCGCATGTTCCGGCGCCCTCCCGCTCGCCGCTTGCCGCAAGGCAGCGTGATCGCCGCCTTCGCTGAAGCTACGGCGGGCCAAGGGGCCTGCCTCGCGGCGCTCGCAGAGGTCGGGCGCGGAACATGCGATGCCGATCCGCAAAACGCCGTAACACCCGCTTGAATGTGTATGCGCCGTACGACTTTCCTCGCGCTCATCGCTCTCGCGGTCATGGGCATGAGCCAGGGCGCGCCGCCCGGGTTCAGGATCGACCTCGACCGCCTGGTCGAAGCGCCGGCGCCGGCCGGATCGATCGCGCGCGTCGCGCTCCGGGTGACGCTGCCTGAAGGGTTTCACGTCCAGTCCAACCAGCCCCGCGATCCGGCCTTGATTGCGACGGTGCTCGGCGTCGATCCGCCGGCGGGCGTGCAGGCGCTGGAAGTCGTGTTCCCGAAAGCCATCGACTTCAAACAGCAGGGCACGCCAGAGCCGCTCGCCGTCTTCGAGCGCGAGTTCCTGGTCGGCGCACGGTTCGAGATCGACCCGAAGCAGCCGCCCGGCGACCTGGTGATTCCGGCCCGTCTCAGATATCAGGCGTGCGACGACAAGGTGTGCTACCGGCCGATGACGGCCGACGTGTCGTGGACGGTTCCGATCGTGGCGAGAACCGAAGAGCCAGCGCGCCAGCACCCCGATGTCTTCGGACAGATCGCGTTCGGGAGCGGTCAACCGCCGCCGGCGATGCCGCCGGCGGTGCGTGCCTCACCGGGGCCGGCCCCGGCGCCGAGACCTGCGAGCACCGGAACGAAAGATGAGCTCACGATGATCGACGAGTTCACAATTCTCGCCTCCGAGGGCGGGTACATGGATTCGGCGACGTTTCTCGAGTTCATCAGGGATGCCGAGTCCGGCACGAAGCGGAAGGGGCTCTTCGACGATCGGGGGCCGCTCGCGATTCTGGCGATCGTCTTTCTCGGCGGCCTCGCGCTGAACCTCACGCCGTGCGTGCTGCCGATGATCCCGATCAACCTCGCGATCATCGGGGCCGGCGCGCAGGCCGGCAGACGCCGGCGGGGATTCCTGCTCGGCGCCACCTACGGCGCGGCCATGGCGGTCGCCTACGGCGCGCTTGGTCTCATCGTCATTCTCACCGCCGGCACGTTCGGCACGATCAACTCGTCGCCCTGGTTCAACCTGGCGATCGCGGCGCTGTTCGTCGTGCTGGGCCTCGCGATGTTCGACGTTGTGACGGTGGACTTTTCGCGCCTGTCGAGCCGGATCACGTTCGCGCAGGAGAGCCGCGGCACGTTCCTGCTCGCGTTCGGCATGGGCGCCATCGCGGCGCTGCTCGCCGGCGCGTGCGTGGCGCCGGTCGTCATCCAGGTGGTCGTCTTCGCGAGCAATCTCTACGCGAACGGATCGCCGGTCGCGCTCGCGCTGCCCTTTTTTCTTGGGCTCGGCATGGCGCTGCCCTGGCCGATCGCCGGAGCGGGCATCGCCTCGCTGCCGAAGCCGGGCGCCTGGATGGTCCGCGTCAAGCAGGCCATGGGCGTGTTCATCCTCGCGACCGCCGCGTATTACGGCTACGTCGCGTACGGCATCTTCGCGAATCGCTGGGTCGATCCCGCGACGGTCGCCGCGAGCGTCGAGGAAAAGCTCAAAGGCGGCTGGCACTCGTCGCTCACGGACGGGCTGGATCTGGCCCGGCGCGAGAACAAGATGGTGCTGGTCGATTTCTGGGCCACCTGGTGCAAGAACTGCGTGGTGATGGACAAGACCACGCTCGCGGATCCCGCCGTCGTCTCCGCGCTCTCGAACTACGTGCGGATCAAGTATCAGGCCGAGGATCTCGACGCGCATCCGACGAGCGCGTTGATGGAGCGCGTCGGCGGGTACGGGCTGCCGACGTACGTGATCCTGCGGCCGAAGTAAGAAACGAGGCTCAGCGGCTCAGGGCTCAAAGGCCCGGGGCGAGACCAGCGACCAGGATTCCCTTCGGTACGATCTTCACCTCCGCCGTCCCGCTCGTCTCGAACACTTCGCCGTCCACATGGCAGACGAGCGAGTCGCCCGAGATGCTGGCGGCTCGAACTCGCGTCCGATACATGCCTTCAGCCGGGCTCCGCTGACGCACGAGCAGGCGGCGGGCACGCCAGAACTGCCGCAGGGCGGGTCCTCCGGCCACGACGAGCACATCGAGGAGGCCGTCGCGCGGGTCGGCGTCGGGCGCAATGATGACGTGGTTGCCGTATTCGCGTCCGTTGGCGAAGACGACGATGAACCGCTCGCCGGACCAGACCTCGTCGTCCAGTTTCAGCTCGTACGGCAGGCACCGGTAGGAGAACGCCATGGACAGACCACCGGTCAGATAGCCGAATCCGCCCCGTTTTTTGCGGGTGTTGAAGGCCCGACCGACCGCGGCGTCGAAGCCGATACCCCCGATGTTCAGGAAATGGCGCGGGCCCAGAAATCCGACGTCGACCGCGCCCGTCGGCGCCGAAACCGCGAGGTCCAGGGCCCGGTCCGTCGCCAGTGAAAGTCCCAGGCTGCTCGCAATGCCATCGCCCGATCCCGCGGGCACGACGCCCAGCGCGACCTTCGTTCCGATGAGCGGCCCGGCCACTTCGTTGATCGTGCCGTCACCGCCCCACGCGATGACGCGATCGGCGCCCCCCGCGACGAAGGCCACGCTCAACTCGCGCGCGTGATGCGGTTTCTGCGTGATCGCGACGGCGCCGTCGATGCGATGCCGATCGAGCGCACGGCGCGCGAGCGCGGCCCGCCGCTCGCCTTCGGCCGCGCCTCGCCCGCGGCGACCCGAAACTGGATTAACGATGACACCAATCATCAGTTCTGAAGTGCTCTGGCTCACTGCGCTCGTCGGTAGGTCGGGTCCGAAAAGCGCTCGTCGGTACGGCGGGTCCAAGGAACGAGCTGACGCCAGTCTTCTTTCTTTCTAAATAAGAAGACAAGAAACAGGTTCCGCGTACCTGCCGTACCTGTCGTACCGACGAGCGCTTTTTCTTACATGTCGTACCGAGGAGCGGAGTACCACCCCGCTCTCCCCGGATGCTATAGTAGCGACCCTAGAATCCCTCATGAGGAAACCCGGCATTCTTCTGCTGCTGATCCTCACCCTCACCATTGCATTTGCAACAGTCGGTCAGGACTTTCGTTTCGATCAGGCGCTCGCAAGAGAACGTACGAGCAGCCTCGCGCTCGAGCGTGAGTTCGCCGCACTGGAGATTGCGTTATCCGACGTCCGCGCAGCTCAGGCGGGGTACGTCGCGCCGGGCCAGGACACGGCCGGCTGGATGTCGAAGGCCTCGGAGCTCTTCGCGCGGATCGATGCCGGCATCACCCGGCTCCGGATCGGTACAGTAAACACGGCCGCGCGCGCGCGGTACGAAGCCGCCGCCAAAGCGCTGACCGATCAGATCGAGCTCGATACGAAAGCGCGCGAGCACGCGAGAAGCGATCGGCTGATCGCGTCGGACCTGATTTTCGAGAATGCCGTCGAAGGCCAGAAACGTCTCGCGGGCGAGCTCGAGTCCGGCCGGACCATCGATGCTGAAGCCAGCCAGGCGCGTGTCAACCGATTGACGCAGCTCCGGTTCGGGATGAATGCCGCGTCACTGGGGTTTGTAACGCTGCTGACGCTGCTGTTCGGCCGGGCGGTCCGTCGGGAGTCGCCGGCCGCGACGGTCCCGGCAGCCGAGCCTGCTCAGGCCGGCCTGATGCTCCGGCCCGATCCGAAACCGGCCCTGGGGACCGAAAAAGGCCCGGTTCAGCCCAGAACGGGCGCCAAAATCCCGACTACGGCGGCGCAGGCGGACGCGAGGCTTCGGCAGCCCGTCAAGGCGAGCGCGCCGTCGCGGGAAACGCTGCCCCTCCGGCCGTCGCCGGCCCCTCCGATGACGCCGCTTCTACCGCCGCCGGCCCCGGCGAATTTGACGGAAGTTGCGGAGCTCTGCGTGGACCTCGGACGGGTCATCGACAGCCGCGACGTGCCCTCGCTCGTCGAACGGGCCGCGGCCGTTCTGCAGGCCAAGGGCGTCGTGCTTTGGGTGGCGGATTCGGCGGGCGCCATCCTCCGGCCAACCGTCACGCACGGCTACCCGGACAAGGTGGTCGCGAGACTCGGACCGCTTCAGATCGACGGCGACAACGTCACGTCGCTCGCGTTCCGATCCATGCGTCCGCAGACCATGAGCGGCACGGGACCGGGCGCCCCGGCGGCGCTGGCCGTTCCGCTCCTCACCGCGTCAGGATGTGTCGGCGTGCTGGCGGCCGAAGTCAAGGACGTGACGCAGGACCGGCCCGCCACCGAGATGCTGCCCGTCGCCAGGATCATCGCGGCCCAGTTCGCCGCGCTGATCGCGCCGACCGAAGACGCGCAGGGATCGTTCGCCGCTACTCGATCTTCCCTTTGAGCGTCATCTCTTTCCGATCGCGAACGATCGTGACCGTCACCTCGCCGGGCTCGGTCACCATCCGCCGCCACCAGTCCGCGCTCGACCGAATCGTGTAGTCGTTGACCTTCGTAATCACGTCGCCGGGCTTCAGACCGAGGGTCTTCGCCCACGAGCCGTCCTCAATCGACGTCACGAGCACGCCATCGCTGGCGCCGAAATAATCACCCAGCTGACCCGTCAGATCCTGCACCGTCACGCCGTTGAACCCGAAGCGCCGCTCGAAGAAACGTCCGTAACCGCTGCCGGCGAACGGCTGAATTTTGGGGATCTCGATCCTGGGATCGATTCCCGGCATCGCGAACTCGAACCGATCGGGCGATCGGAACGTGAACCGATCGAGCTTGGTGTACGGCATGGATCGGCTGAACAGGCCGCGCTCGACCGGAGCCATCTTCAACGCGACTTTTTCGCCGGCGCGGATCACGGTCGTCTCGATTTCCCGGCCGTCCGGCGTCTCATCGATCAGCCGGACAAGGTGCCGCGCGCTCCGAACCCGTTCGGCGTCGAACGTGATGATGACGTCGCCGGCCTTCATGCCGGCCTTGGCCGCCGGGCTGTCGGTCTCGACGTCTTCGACGACCGCGCCCGCAAGCGTGGCCAGCTTCTCGCGCTTCACGTCCGCGTCATCGACGTCCCGGACCGTGACGCCGATCGTGGATCCGCCGAAGATGTTCGTTTTGAGGTCGAGATAGGGACGGGATTTGACGGTCTGGCCCTGCACGGCGGGCGCGACGACGACCATCAGCGCAAACACGCCAACCAGGGTGACGGTGACGCCAACGATGGAAAGAAGCTTCGTCATAGAGACATGTTCTCCGTCCCTAATTGACGACGGACTCCAACAAAAGGTTGTGTCCACTGTCTCCTGCGCCGGCCAGTTGGCCGCAGCAAGCGGCCTCGGTTCCGGACAGTTCCGGTGAGCAGGCGCGGGATTCTGAACGTTTTCGACGGTACGCGTCTTGATTGAAGAGCGGGCAGGCCACTCGAGGCCAACGGGGTGCGTCACTTAACAGGCAGGCGCTGGCATCGCCGCATCCCGGTCCGCTCCAGGTCACGGTCTCGAGTGGCTTATTCACAGGCTGCTGCGCAGCCTGAACTTCGAACACTGAACTTCGAACTTCAAACTGACGGGAAGTCTGACTGTCAGGCGGGCTGACCACCGCCGCCAAGGCTTCGGTGGTCCGCCGTAGCTTCAGCGAAGGCGGAAGGCGCGCCCCTACGGTTTTTCTTTCGTTACTTCCGTCAACTTCAGCACCACAATCGTCGTGTCGTCGTTGGGCGGGTAGCCGGCGCGGTGCTCGGCGACCGCTTCCACGATCGCGTGAACGATTTCGCGGGCGTTCCGGTCCCGGGTCTTCGCGACGACACCGAGCAGGCGGTCGGCCGTAAACTCTTCGAACCGGCTGTTCATCGCCTCGAAGACCCCGTCCGAGCAGAAGACGAACACGTCGTTCTGTGCGAGGGGCAGGGTGAGCTCGTCGTACGTCACGCCGAAGAACGAGCCCAGCGGGACGCCCGGCAGCTCGATCTGTCGGCACGTGTCACCGCTCGCGTGCACCGGATACGGCAGGCCTGAGTTGGCGAGCGTGACCGACCGCCGCTTCAGGTCGAACACGGCATAGCACAGGGTGCAGTAGTACTCCTCGAGTTGCCGCTCGTGGAGGATCGTGTTGATCGACATCAGCACGGCCGCGGGCGACGAGCGCTCCGGCAGATAGCGGCGGCGGAAGCTGCGGCCGCGAACGAGCTCGCCCGCGAAGACGCTGTAGAGGGCGGCGGGGACGCCTTTTCCGGACACGTCGCCGACCGCGACGATGAGCGTGTGTGAGTCGGGCATCAGGAAGTCGTGGAAATCTCCGCCCAGCTCGCGCGCCGACGCGAACGAGGCGGCGATATCCACACCCTTCAGCCGTTTCGGGAGCTGGGACGGCAGCAGCGCCGCCTGCACGCGCTTGGCGAACTGCAGCTCCTTTTCGAGCCGGGCCTTGTTCGACGAGACCTCCTCGTAGAGCCGCGCGTTTTCGATCGCGACGGCGGCCTGGCTCGCCAGCAGCGTCAAGATCTCGACGTCGCGCTTCGTGAAGCGGTCCAGCTCCGGACTTTCGAGGTCGAACACGCCGATGCATCGATCTTTCAGCAGCATCGGAATCGCCAGCTCCGACCGGACATCGTCGACGAGCTTGATGTAGCGCGGATCCTGCGACACGTCCGGCACCAGCACGGCCTCGCGGTGGAGCGCGGCGTACCCGACCAGGCCCTCGCCGAGCGGGATTCTGGGAAGCGTGACCTTTTCCCCGTATTGCACGGCGACTTTCATCTCGAGCTCGTTCGTTTCGTCGTTGAGGAGCAGGATGCCGAACGTCCGGTAGTCGATGACGCGCCGCGTGAGCTGGCCGATGCGCGTCAGGAGCTCCGGCAGATCGAGCACGGACGCGACCTCGCGGCCGATCTCGGCCAAAAGCTCGAACGCCTCGGCGTCGAGGCGCTGCTGCTTGAACAGCCGCGCGTTGACGAGCGCGGTCGCGACATGCGCGGCGAACTGCCGCAGGACCGCCACGTCCTGTTCGCTGTACCGGTCGCGGTCGCGGCTCAGGACGTTGAGCGCACCGATCGGCTTCGCCTGGTTGACGAGCGGCACCGCGAGCGTCGAGGTCATGCCGGGCACGACCTCGATATAGTGCGGGTCCATGCTCACGTCGCCGAGCACCAGCGCCTGCTGTGTCGTGACGACCCGGCCGACGACGCCCTCCGACGTCTGCAGCTTGAAGCCGGTGGCATCGGGATACCCGACGGCGTACGCAATGCTCAGGTCCCCGCGACGCTCGTCGAGCAGATACACCGCAAAGGCGTCGAACGGGATCAGACGCCCGATCAGCTCAGGGATTTTCTGGAGCAGCTCGTCGAACTCGATCACCGACGCGACCTGGCGGCCGAGATCGAACAGCGTGAGCAGGATGTCGCGCTCACTCAGGCCTGAGGCCGGGGCTGATCCGATCTGGGTCGAGGGCTGCGTCATGAAAGACCGAAGGCGGGCCAAGAAATTATATGATCCTCCCGCCACCGATGACCATGCAGCTGCCGCTCGACTACGCCGCGATCGAACGCATCCTTCCGCACCGCTACCCGTTCCTGCTCGTCGATCGGGTGACGGCGTGCGAGCCCGACAAGCGGATTGTGGGCATCAAGAACGTCTCGCTGAACGAGCGGTATCTCTGGCACCGCGGCAGCGAGCACCCCGTGCTGCCGGCGACGATCCTGACGGAGGCGATCGCCCAGGTCGGCGCGATCCTCATCCTGTCGAAGCCCGAAAACCGCGAGAAGCTGATCTTTTTCATGGGCATCGAGCGCGTGCGCTACCGGCGCACGGTTCATCCCGGCGATGTCGTCGAAATCGAGGCGGTCGTCAAGCGTCTGCGCAGCCGGATGGGCGTCCTGAGCGGCGCCGCCCGCGTCAACGGCAAGGTCGTCTGCGATGGGACGATGACGTTCGCCCTGGGCCCCAAGACGGGACAGGACACCTAAACTTCGAACTGAAAACACGACGCGTCAACGAGATGCTTTCAGTCCGAGGTTCGGGACGTCGACGACCTTCACATGGGAGACTAAAGCAGTCGTTTCACGCGCCGGGCCTTCAGTTTGAAGTTCGAAGTTCAAAGTTCGAAGTTAACGCCCCGCCGCAAGCGTCAGTGCCACGGCGGTGATCTTGGCCCCCCTCGACGCCCACTTCGCCCACTTCGACTCGGGATTGAGATACCGATATCCGTCGAGCGCCGCCGGCGCGAGGACGATCAACCCGATGACGGGTTCCGGAATGCCGTTCTTGCCGAGCGTCGTGGCCATGCCGCGCGTGTCGCGCTCCGGCGGACCGAAGCGGCCGAACGCGGAGACGCTGTAAACGGCCGACGCCGCGAGATTGAACGCGAAGATGCCCTTGAGAAACGGCGCCCGTTCGCTCTTCAGATTGGGCCGCGCGGTGAGCAGCCACTCTGATCCGGCGTGCTGCACCCAGAACCCCGCCGACGCGATCACGAATTCGCGGCGGCGGGTGACCGTGTCGTGCTGGATGGAGAAGAACGGAACGAATCCGTAGTCGAGCCGTCGCGCGCGGGGATGCGCGTCGAACGCGAGGCCGGCCGTGACGTGCCCCAGCTCGTGCAGGCCGAAGCCGGACGCGCCGCCCGCGAGGAACAGCAGCACGGCGCGGACGTCCGACTCCTGCGGCGGCGGATCGGTCGCTTGTGCGCGCGCGGGCGTGGCGACGGCAAGAATCAGCAGACCCATGAAACAGCCGCGGACCGCACGGGCGTGGCCGCGAAGTCCACGACTGCAGCGACACGTTGAGTCGCTCACGACGTCTTCCGCACCATGGGCGCGACCACCATGACGCCGATCGCAATGATGCCGATGGCCATCGCCATTCGTGCGTTGAACGGCTCGCCGAGGATGATCGTGCCCAGCGCGACGGCAATCACGGGATTGATGTACGAATACAGCGAGACAATCGCCATGTCGAGATGCCTGAGGGCGTACGAAAATGCCGCGAACGCAATCACGGCGCCGACGAGCGTCAGGTAGACGAGCGCGGCGGTCGTGCGCGCGTTGAACGCCAGTCTTCCCCACTCGCCCGCGAACGTCCCCGCGGTCAGCATGAAGAGCCCGCCGAAGAACATCTGCAGCGCCGCAGATCCCAGGACATCCTGCGGCATCACGTGCCGGCGCGTATACGCCGATCCGACGGCCCAGCCCGCGCACGCCACCTGCACCGCAAGCACACCCAGCGCGAAGTTCCGCCCGCCAGCTCCGCCCGCCGTGATGTCGGGCCAGACGAGCATCACGATGCCACCGAAGCCGATGAGCAGGCCGAGCCATTCTCGAAGACCCAGCTGGCGTCCACCGGTGAGCATCGCGTCCACGCTGACCATCCAGAAGGGGCTCGTGCCGATGAGCACGGCCGTGAGTCCGCTCGAGAGGAACTGCTCTCCCCACACGACGCCCCCGTTGCCGAGCATGAGCATGAAGAATCCGAGCACCGCCAGCCGCCCCCAGTCGCCCCTCGCCGGCAACCGCCGGCCGCGCGCGAGGAGCCACGCCGCCAGGACCAGGCCGCTCGTCGTATAGCGAATCCCGCCCATCAGAAAGGGTGGGATCGTCTCGAGCGCGATCTTGATGCCGAGATAGGTCGTGCCCCAGATCAGACAGACGGCGGCCCAGGCGAGATAGGCGGTCGACAAAGGTCAGCGAAGCGTCGAGGTCCTGGACAACGGGGACTAGACGCCCGTCCCCTTGTACAGCTGACGCTCGAGGCGCCGGCTGTACGCGGTGAACGGACCCTCGGTGTCGTCGTCGGCGATGAGCCTGCGGACCTGATGGAGACGGGCGTCGAGCTCGTCGGCCGCCGCGAGAATAAAGGCCTCGACGGTCATCGGCACGACGGGCGACCCGAGCTCGAGCGACCCGTGATGCGAGAGGATCAAATGCTCGATCTGGAGCGCGAGGTCCCGCGGGAAATCCGGGATCTCGCGGATCGCGTCGCGCACCATGCCGGCGCCAATCGTGATGTGGCCGACGAGGTTGCCTTCGACCGAATAGTCGATGGTGACGTCGTACGTGAGCTCGCGCAGCTTGCCGATGTCGTGCAGGAGCGCGCCGGCAATGAGGAGATCGCGCCGCGCGCCGTAGAGCTCCGCGAGCTGGACGACGGTCGCCATGATCTTGAGGATGTGCTCGAGCAGCCCGCTTCGGTAGGCGTGGTGAATCTGCCGGGCGGCCGGCCAGATGCGAAGCCGATCGGCATGCTGATCGACGATGCGGACGAGCAGCGCACGCAGTGCCGGGTGCTCGACGCTCGCCAGACGCTCGCCGAGCTCGCGCCACATCTCGTCCGCCGGCCGCGGCGACGTCGGGATACAGTCACCTTCGCGGAATCCCTCGGTGGCATCACGCTCGGGCAGCACGCGCCGAATTCTTTCGATGACGAGCTCGAAGCGGCCGTTATGGATATTCCCCTTGCCTTGAACCTTTACGAACTCGCCGGCGTCGAACTCCTGGCTGACGAGGTCGATGTCCTGGAAGATCTTGGCCCGGATCTCACCCGAGACATCCTGCAGCAGCACGTCGAGGAATTCACCGCCGTTCCGCCCGACGCGGCGGTCTTTCCGCGCGCAGAGAAAGAATCCCCAGCCCGCGGACGCCGCGTCGAGCTCCGCGATGCGGGGAAGGCGGGACATGACGGCGCCCGGCGTCACTCGCGGCGCATCCTGACGTCGTCACGCGGCCGCTCGGCCGACGCCGGCAAATCGAGAAACCGGAACGGCCCGCCGAGCGACTGACCGCCGTCCACGGTCAGCACGTCGCCCGTCACGTACGTCGACAGCGGGGATACCAGAAACAGCACCGCGTTGGCGACCTCGTCGGCCGTGCCCCACCGGCCCAGCGGAACAGTGCGGGTGATGTGACTCACCGCCTCGGGCGAGGACCAGAGCTGCCTGGCGGCGCCGGGCGATTCGATCGGCCCGGGCGCGACGGCGTTGACGCGAATCTGATGGCGTGCCCATTCGACCGCGAGCGTTTTCGTCATGGCCAGCACGCCGGCTTTGGCGGACGCGGAATGAATCGTGCCTGCGCTACCGGTCCACGCGTAGGTGGCGAGAATCGACACGATCGATCCGCCGCCGCCGCGCTCGATCATGTGGCGGCCGACGGCGCGCGAGCAGTAGAAGCTGCCGTTCAGGACGATGCCGATGACCGCGTTCCATCCGTTCGGCGTGAGATCTTCCGCGCGGCAGATGAAGTTGCCGGCGGCGTTGTTCACCAGGATGTCGATTCGGCCGAACGCGTCGAGCGCGCGATCCACCATGGCGTCGACGGCGTCCGGCTGCCGCACGTCGACGGGAATGCCGAGCGATTCACACCCAGACTCCCGGAGCGCGGCGGTGCCCGCGTCCAGATGCTGCTGGCTGCGGCTCGCGATCACGACGCGCGCGCCCTGCCGGCCGAGCGTTCGCGCGATGGCGAGTCCAATACCCGTGCCGCCGCCCGTCACGATCGCGGTTTGTCCTTCCAGCACGCGCGCGGCGAACATCGCTGCAAAGTGTACCGCGAGATGGGTCGCGCTGCCCGAACTGCTCACGATGGTAAGATCGCCCGGATGTTCAGACGACTGAGGACCGCTTCCTTCGCTGTGCTGGCCTCGTCGTTGGCGTTCGCGAGCGCGTGCTCGTCACCTGACGACGCGACCACGCCCGTGACCACGCCGCAGCTGCAGTCGTCGCGTTCGCGACCGGACCCTCGAAACGAAGCGTTCATCGTCGCGCCCGACCTGCCGCCGCTCCCGGCGGCCGCGGTGGCCAACTCGGGCGAGAATCCCGAGGTCGTCCGCGCGGTTCATGTCTTCGCCGCCCGTCATCCGGAGGTGCTCGGCTACATGCCGTGCTTCTGCGGATGTCAGAGGTCCGGTCACAAGCACAACGACGATTGCTTCGTCGCGGGCCGCGACAGCTCCGGCAAGGTCACCGCGTGGGAATACCACGGCGTTGGTTGACAGATCTGCATGAACGTCGCGCGTGACGCGATGCAGATGTACAACTCGGGCGCCAAAGTGAGCGACATCCGCAAGGCGATCGATACGAAATATGCCGACCAGCCAACGCGGACGCCGACCCCCATGCCGCCGAAGAGATGACCTCCGGAGTCTTTCTGACGACTCAAAAACACACTGAGGAGTTCCCGTGTCTTTGAGTCGTCAAAAAGACCCCCGAGGTCTTGGCCACCTCTTCGAAACACTGCAGGAAGGTGTGTACGTCGGCCGGATCGCACCGGACGGCACCACCACGCTCGCCGCGAACCCCCAGCTCCGGCTGATCTTCGGCTGGGCCGCCGACGTGCCCGTCGGCGACATCCGGCCCCTGGACTCCGACCGGTTCGTGGACGAACAAGCCAGGACGGAGTTCCTGCAGGATCTCGCGCGCGACGGCCAGGTCCGCGGTTACGTCCTGCGGCTGCGGCGGGCCGACGGGTCGGCGATCTGGACCGAAGTCACCGCACGCGCTGAACCGATCACCGCGCCGGCCCCACGCAAGACGGCTCGCCGCCGAAGACCTCGAAGACCCGCAAAGCGCCTCCGCCGCCCAAGCCGGTACCGTCCGGACTGCACGTCGAGGCGATCATGCGCGACGTCACGGAGCGCAGGAAGCTCCAGGACCAGTCGCGCGACCTCTATCACCAGCTTTCACAAGCCGAGAAACTGGCCGCTCTGGGCCAGACGATGTCGGGTGTGGCACACGAGCTGAACAATCCGCTCGCGACGATCCTTGCCTGCGCCGAGCGGCTGGCGGGCCGCCGGCTCGACGAGCTGACGCGCCGGGATCTCGACGCCATCCACAACGCCGCCGAGCGCGCCGCCCGGATCGTGCGCAATCTGCAGACGTTCGCCCGGAAGCGTCACACGACCCGGACGACGGTGGACCTGAATCAAGTGGTCCGCGAAACGCTGGCGCTGAGGGCGTACGAGCAGCGCGTCGCGCACGTCGTGATCCTCGAGGCGCTGGCCGCGGGGCTTCCCCCCGTCTTTGCCGATCCGCATCAGATCCAGCAGATCCTGCTGAACCTCATCGTCAACGCCGAGCAGGCGATGCTCGACGCACACGGCCGCGGCACGCTCATCCTTCGCACCTGGCAGGAGCCCGAACGTGACGCCGTGATCCTCGAGGTGAACGACGATGGGCCCGGCGTACCCGACGACGTGCAGAAGCGAATCTTCGATCCGTTTTTCACTACCAAGGCAATCGGGAAGGGCACCGGCCTCGGACTCACCGTGGCGTATGCCATCGCCCAGGAACATGGCGGACGGCTCGCCGTCCGGTCGGAAGGGGGCCGCGGCGCGTCGTTCCTGCTCGAGTTGCCGGTGAGCGGCGACAACGTCCGGCTGCTCGAAGCCGGACCCACCCAGCCGCTCAAGGAGGTGCCGAAGGGCACCCGCGCGCTCGTCGTCGAAGACGAGCTGGCGCTCGGCGAGGCGGTCGCCGCGGCACTGGCTGACGAAGGCTTCAAGGTGGATCGCGCCGCCAACGGCGAAGAGGCGCTCGCGCGCCTGCGTGAACGGCACTACGACGTGATCATCTGCGACCTGAAAATGCCGAAGGTGGACGGGATGATGTTCTTCAGCGAAGTCTCGGCCACGATGCCTCAGGTGGCGCGGCGGCTGGTGTTCGTAACGGGAGACGTCGCCGGTACCGAAGCCGAGCGGTTTCTCGAGGAGAGCGGGTGCAGGTGGGTACCGAAGCCGTTCAGGTTGCGGGATCTCGTCCGGATCGCGAGAGAGACACTCGGATAAAGCGCTGGTCGGTACGTCGGGTACGGCAGGTCCGTGGAACGAACTGACGCCCGCCATCTTCTTCAAAAAAAGATGACGAGCGTCAGAATGTTCCAGGGACCCGTCGTACCCGTCGTACCGACAAGAGCCTCTGGCTGAGCTCTTACGCGACTCGGTGCAGCCGTCTCTTCGTCTTCACCGGCGCGGCTGTCATCTTCGCTCGGCGCGGTTTCTGGACGAGCTTCAGGGCCGGCGCGTCGCCGGCGCCCGTGAGGATCTTCCGGAGGCGCTGGATCGCGCGCGCGTGGAGCTGGGAGACGCGGGATTCGTTGACGCCAATCTGCTTGCCGATCTGCTTCATCGTGGCGTCGCCGAAGTAATAGAGACCGAGAATCTTCCGTTCGCGCGACGGGAGCTGCGCGAGCGCCGTGCGGACCCGATCGCGGACTTCAGCCTGCTCGAACAAACGATCCGGCGACGGCGGCTCGCTCGGCACAAGGACTGCGGGCAGCGTCGCGCTGTCGAGCGTTTCGAAATTGGCGAGCGGGGACGTGGACTCGATGGTGCTGATGCGCACGATCGTGCGCTCCAGCCGTGCCTCGTCGGCGCCCACGCGGCGCGCGAGATCCGCGAGCGTCGGCTCCGCGCCAAGCTCACGTCGGAGCTCTTCGCGCGCAGCTTCGAGCTCGCGCCGAACGCGACGAACGCCGCGCGGCCACGCATCACGACGAAGCGCGTCGATCATCGCTCCGCGAACGCGACGTTCGGCGAACGTCTCGAACTTGATGCCGCGGCTCTCGTCGAAGCGATGTGCCGCGTCGATGAGGCCGAGGACGCCGTCCTGGACAAGATCGCCCAGATCGATCGAGTGCGGCATGGTCGATGCCATGCGACGAGCCAGCGACTCCACGAAGGGCAAGCTCGCTGCGACTCGATCCTGCTGATGTCCCGCCAAAGGCGCCCGTTGCATCGAAATCCTCCCTAAAGGTCGAACGGTCAGGGCCGATCGCAGGGGCAACAGCGATGCCACGCCCAAAGCAAATAAAAAGCGAATCCAGGCCTGGATCGCAACTTTTCGCTAACTTGCTTATTTAGTTGTAGTTAGGAGAAAGTGCGTGAATGTGAAGTGCTGTGAAATCGTGTGCGAACGCCTCTTTGGCTCGTCACGCCTTTGACAGGACTACCAAAACTGTCATCCCGCCGACGGACTCAACCCTGGGTCCCGCTCGTTTTCCGGCGCGACGACCCGCCTCAGACTCTGCACGGTCGCGATCGCATCGACCGCCCCCGCGACGATCTGACTGGCTCTGGCTCGTTGGGTCTCGTCGGTGAGGCGGCTTTCCAGCAACTCAGCGTTGGCGAGAATGACGCCGAGCTGATTGTTCAGTCGATGGAACAGTCGGAAGAGATCCGACTCGGGCGCGGAATCCACAGGTCTCGACGGTTTCGTCGGTGTCGGCGTCTCAGGCACCGCGGCGAAGCCGATCATTCCACTCGACGCTGGGTGGCGCCTGCTGTGTTCCGCCGGGCTCGCGCCAGAGCGTGTCGGCAAAAATCCGGACCGATCCGCCGGCCGTTCGCACGTATTCGACTTTCCCGCCCGCCAGCCAGTTATAGATGGTCCGGCGGCTCACCCCGACGAGCTCGCAGGCTCGCGGAATCGACACGGTCTTTCGTTCAGGCATCATCGATTCAGACTATCGGAGTCGGCGGAAAAAACCGTTAGGGGAGGATGGGTAATGCGGGGCACCGAGAAAACGAATCCGGTTTCTTTTCCCCAGTCTCGTGAAAAAGAGACCCGAGGTCGTGTCAAAATACCGGCACCACACAAATGGGCGAGATTCCTCTGCAACATCTGCTGCTTGTAGACGATGAAGGCGGATTTCGAGAGGCAATGGCCGAGCGCCTCGTCGATCATGGGTTCCGAGTCGAACAGGCTGCGACCGGCGAACAGGCGCTCGATCGCCTGAACGACTTCGCCTTCGACATTCTTGTAACCGACCTCCGCCTGCCGGGCGTCGATGGACGTCGGATTCTTGACGAAGCCTTCGCCAGGTATCCCGAGATCATCGCGATCGTCATCACCGGTTTTGGAACGGTTCGCGAGGCCGTCGAGGTCACCCGCCTCGGCGTCGAGGGATTCATCACCAAGCCCTTTCAGTTCGAAGAGCTGCTCCATGAGCTGACCACGGCGATCGAGAAGCGACGGCTGAAGGCGGAAAACGCGTACCTCCGCGCGCAGCTTCACGATCGCTTTCGTCTCGACGGGATCATCGGCCGGACGCCGGTGATGCTCGAGCTCTTCGAGCTGTTGAAGACCGTCGCTGCCACGTCGAGCACGGTGCTCGTCACGGGCGAGACGGGCACGGGAAAGGAGCTCGCGGCACGAGGCATCCACGACGCCAGCATGCGGCGCAATCAACGCTTCGTGGCGATCAACTGCAGCGCGATTCCGGAGACCCTGCTCGAAGGCGAGCTCTTCGGCCACGTGCGGGGCGCGTTCACGGGCGCGGTCGCCAATCGCCAGGGACGGATCGAGCAGGCGCACCGGGGCACGCTGTTCCTCGACGAAATCGGGACGATGAGCCCGGCCCTGCAGGCGAAGCTCCTGCGCGTGATTCAGGCCCGTGAATTCGAGCGCGTCGGCGACTCGCAGACGATCAAGGTGGACGTCCGCGTCATCGCCGCGACCAACGGTGACCTGCGAAAGATGGTCGACGATGGCGTGTTTCGCGAAGACCTCTTCTACCGTCTGAACGTCATCCCGGTGCGCATGCCCGCGCTTCGCGAGCGGCGGGCGGACATCCCGATCCTCGCGCAGCATTTTCTCGACGACCTGGCCAAAGCGGCGGTGCCGCCGCGCAGTCGCGTGACGCTCGCGCAGGACGCGCAGCAGGCGCTGATGGCGTTCGCGTGGCCGGGCAACGTCCGCCAGCTCGAGAACGTGATGGAACGGACGTTCGCGCTGTCGCCGGGCCGCGCGCAGCTCGGCGCCATCGATCTGCCGGACGAGATCCGGCACGCGAGGGCGCCCGTTCAAACCGGCGACTTCATCTTCCCGGAGGTCGGCATCCAGATGGACCGGCTCGTGTCGGACTTCGAGCACAACCTGATCCGCCGCGCGCTCGAGCGGACCGGCGGCAACAAGCGGCAAGCCGCCGAGCTGCTCAACGTCAAGCGGACGACGTTGATCGAAAAGCTCAAGCGCCTCGAGCGCAATTGAGTTCCTGATGCCCGCGCCTCACGCGTTCTGGGTGATCGTGGACGGCGCGACGCCAACGTCTTTTCGCGCGAAACATCGTGAAGACCTGGTGCCGACCCTGACACAACTTCAGCGAACACAGCCGGCGGTCGTGCTTCGCTGGTTCGACCGCGGTCAATTGTGGGAGTCGCCGATCGCCGCTCGCGACGCGCTCAAGGCCCAGCGCCGGATGCGGCCGGACCGGCCGCCGACCTGGCGGCCCGGCGGCGACCACGTCGATCCGCGCGAGCGGTTCAAGCTGACGCGGGATCAGAAAAGAGCCAGATTCAAGAAACGGAGCTGGGGCAAGCCGGAGACGCCGGGCGGCTGGGGGACCGGAGAACCAGGAAGCCAGGGATCGCGGAAACCCGGAAGTGAGCACGCTGGAAAGCCAAGGGGTTGGGGCGCTCGCAAACCGGGCAGCCCGGGAGCCGGCAAGTCCGGCGGTTGGGACGCTCGAAAACCAGGTCGGCCCTGGAGCCGGCAAGTCCGGTGGTTGGGGCGCTCGCAAGCCGGGCAGCCCGGGAGCCGGCAAGTCCGGCGGTTGGGACGCTCGAAAACCAGGCGGACCTGGAGCTGGCAAGTCAGGTGGTTGGGGCGCTCGAAAACCCGGCGGACCTGGAGCTGGCAAGTCAGGTGGCTGGGGCGCTCGAAAACCCGGCGGACCTGGAGCTGGCAAGTCAGGTGGCTGGGGCGCTCGAAAACCCGGCGGACCTGGAGCTGGCAAGTCAGGTGGCTGGGGCGCTCGAAAACCCGGCGGATCTGGAGCTGGCAAGTCAGGTGGCTGGGGCGCTCGAGGCACCGGGAGCTCTGGCGGGGGAAAGCCTGGAGGTTGGGGAAGCGGGAAGCCACAGGGGTCGGGTCGGCCTTTCAAGCCCGGGGGATCTGGATTCGGCCGGCGCGGAGGATTCGGCGGCCCCGGTGAATCTCGCGGGCCCCGAGGACCTCGTGGACCCAAACGCGATCGATGATCGCGCACATCGTTCTTTTCAATCCGAAGCAGGACGCCAGCAGCGAGCTGCTTCTGTCATGTGCCCAACTCTTGGAGCGTCTTTCGCGTGAAGTCGCGGGCGTCAGGCGCGCCTCGGTAGGACGACGGGTAGAAATTGATGCCGGTTACTCCCGCCCATTTGGTGAAAAGACCTATCTGAACGTCTGCATTCTGGAATTCGAGGACAAGCAGAGCCTCATCAACTACCTGACGCACCCGTTACATCGGGAACTGGGTCGCTTGTTCTGGGCCTTGAGCGAGTCGGCCGTGATCCTCGAGAGCGAGATGGTCGATGCCAAGACCGAGCCGCTGGCACCGCTAATTGGTCTGAAGACCTAGCGCTGGCTCGAAGAAGAATGATTCGATGAGCGACCGAAGCTCGGGGATCGACTGAGCCGAGTTGATCGCGACCCGTAGCTGCGACCCGCCTTCAAGTCCCTTTGTGTACCAGGATCCCAGGGCGCGCAGCTTATTGATGACCCAGCGCTCGCGCCCTCGGGCCGTCGGCACCGCCTCGCCGGGCTGCTGACCTGGTGCGGTGTGCCGGAAGCCGGCGTCCTCGCCGACTCGCTCACGGAGCAGCAGGTCCATGTAGTCGAGCAGGAACTGGCCCCGCTCGACGGCGGAGATGTCCGGTGTCGCCCGTCCGGCCAGTGCTTCCGCGGCCTGGCTGAAGATCCACGGATTCCGGAGCGCGCCGCGCCCGACGAGCACCCCGCTCGCGCCCGACTCGCGAAGCCGGCTGACGATTTGTCCCGGCTCGACGCAATCACCCGATCCGAACACCGGAATCCCGACGGTTCTCGCGACACGGCCGATCAGCTCCCAGTCCGACTCGCCGGTGTACGACTGAGCCGCCGTACGTGCCGTGCACTGCCACGGCGGCCGCGCCGGCATCTTCGGCCATGCGCGCGAGGTCCGGAGCGTTGATGGCTTGCTCGTTCCAGCCGGCGCGCATCTTCACCGTCACCGGAATACGGACCGCGCTCGCCATCGCCCGCACGACCTCTGCCGCGTGCGCCGGCTCCCGCATCAGACTGCAGCCGGCGTTGTGTTTGGCGATTTTCGGCACCGGGCAACCCATGTTGATGTCGACGATATCGGCGCCCATGCCCTCGACGATTTGCGCGGCGTCGGCCATCACCTTCGGATCGCCGCCGAAGATCTGGATCGAGACCGGCCGTTCCGCCTCGGTGTACTCCGCGTATTCGAGCGTGCGGTCGATGCCCCGCACCAGCCCCTCCGAGCTCACCATCTCCGTGACGACGAGCCCGCAGCCGCCCATCCCTTTGACGAGCCGGCGAAAGGCCGTGTCGGTCATGCCAGCCATCGGCGCGAGGGCGACGGGATGGTCGAGTGTCAGTGAGCCGATTTTCATGGGGGTACGTAGGGGCGGGCTTCCGCCTTCGCTGAAGCTTCGGCGGACCACCGAAGCCTTGGCGGCGGTGGTCAGCCAGCTTGTGTGGCCGTCACAGCCCGATCTTCCCGCGCTCGGCGAGCGCTTTTTCGTACAGCTTCCGGTAATTCTCGTCTTTCCACTCGATCACGGCTTGCGTGCGCAGTTTCTCGATGTATTTCTTCTGCTCACCCACCACACGCTCCTGATAGATCTTCTGCACGATCTGTTCGCGGACCTGCTCGAACGGCTGCACCTTCGCCACTGAGCGCGCTTCGACCTTGTAAATCTTGTATGTGCCGGGGAATCGCATCGGCTCCGTGACCTCACCCGGCTTCAGCTTGTTGAGCGCGTCACGCAGCGCCGGCACCATTTCATCCACGACGACGGTTCCGACGAGACCGCCGTTGGCCTTCGAGCCGGCCTCTGAAACTTCCCCGGCAACCTTGGCGAACTCCTCGCCCGCCAGCACCCGCGCGCGCGCCTTCGTGATCCTCTCCTTCGCCTCGTCGTCCTCCGCGACGTTGGTCGCCGGCTGTCCGGTCGTCGGATCGGTCCGCGCCGGCACGTTCACGACGATCTCGAGAAGCGAGAGGGTCGCGGGCTGCATGAACTGTTCGGGATGTTTCGCGTAGTACTGCCGCGTCTCTTCCTCGGTGAGACGCATGTCACGCATGATGTCCTGCTGGACGCCCTGCATGAGGTACGTCCGCTCGAAGTTCTGCCGCAGCTCTTCGAGCGTGAGACCCGCCTGGATAATGGCTTTCTTGAGTCCTTCGTCGTCGAGATTGTTCTGCTTCTTGACGTTTTCGAGCGCCTGTTTGAAATTCTCGTCGGTGAACCTGATGCCGAGCTCGCGGCCGCGCTGCACCATCAGCAGCTCGTCGACGACATCGACGAGGATGGCAGGGGTAATCTCGGTGATCTTCGCGGCGAGCTTGGCGTCGTCCTGAAAGGCTTTGACGTCCTTCGGGTCCTGGTTCTCCTGCCGGACAGCTTCGACCTGCCGCTGCACGAGCTCGGTTTGCGTGAAGATCTCGCCGTTCACCTTCACGATGACTTTCTGGATGATGTTGCTCGGGACAGCCCGGACACCTTGCAGCTCCTGGGATCCGGCTGCGCGGGCGGATTCTGCGGCGGCGTACTCTGTCCGGCAACGCGGGGAGCGCCGGCAAGGACGAACGCGGCCGACAGGCAGACAGCCAGCTTTCTCATGAGGGCACTCCACGGCCGCTTGGCCGCAACTGACACGAAACAAATATCTTAGCTGAGATGACCTCCGAGGTCATTTTCGCGTTTCTCGAAAAACGGCCTCGGAGATCATTTCACTCAACTGCTCGAGCACGGCGCCGACCCGGTCGAACAGTCCGCCCGGTTGAGCCGGATCGGGCGGCGCTTCGGCCAGGATGGCGTCTCTCGTGAACCCCGGCTCGACGTCGCTCGTTGCCCTGGCGGTCCACCAGGACGTCGTGGGGCCCTGCGGCTGCGGACGGCCTCCGGGACGTAATCTGGGCGCGGAGTCCGGAGCCGCGTCCGCGGGCTTCCCGAGATCGAGTTTCAGCGATCCGGGCGGGACCAGCGTCAAATCGCCCCGGCCCTGAAGCAGCCTTGGCAGCCTGGCCGGGTCGACCCGTGCGTCCTGCCTGAACTTTAAGACAACGATTCGGCCTTCCCGGTCGACGCTTTCGAGGCCAATCCGGTCGGCCATGAGTCGGATCCGGGCGTATTGCGCCAGGTTGCGGACGGATGCCGGGGGGGTTCCGTACCGGTCCTGGAGCTCGTCGAGGACCGATTGCACCTCATCGAAGGTGCGGGCGCTGGCCATGCGGCGGTACGCCGACAGCCGCTGGTTCATGTCGGGGATGAACGTCTCGTCGATTCGGAGATCGATCCGGAGGTTGACGGCGGCGCGCCGGTCGTCCTCGATCTCCTCGCCCTTGAGCTCGCGGATCGTCTGCTCGAGGAGCTTCATGTACATGTCGAAGCCGACGGCCTCGATGTGCCCGCTCTGCTCGCCGCCGAGCAGGTTGCCGGCGCCGCGAATCTCGAGGTCGAGCGCCGCGATCCGGAAGCCGCTGCCGAGGTCGCTGAACTCGCGGATGGCGGCCAGGCGCCGGCGCGCGATCGGCGAAAGCGTCTGCTCGGCCGGGATCAGCAGATAGGCGTACGCGCGGCGATCCGATCGGCCGACCCGGCCGCGAAGCTGATAGAGCTGCGCCAATCCGTACCGATCCGCGCGGTTGACGACGATCGTATTCGCGTTCGGAATGTCGAGCCCGTTTTCGACGATCGTCGTCGCGAGCAGGACGTCGGATCGCTGCGCGACGAAATCGACCATCACGCGCTCGAGCTCGTCTTCGGCCATCTGTCCGTGCGCGACCGCGATCTTCGCGTCCGGCACGAGCCGGCTCACGAGATTGCCCATCGAGTAGATCGACTCGACGCGGTTGTGGACGAAGTACACCTGGCCGCCGCGCTCGAGCTCGGTGAGGATCGCGCGCGTGATGACCGTGGGGTCGAACCTCACGACCTGCGTCTGGATGGCGAGCCGGTCGCGCGGCGGCGTCTCGATGACCGACATGTCGCGGATGCCCGCGAGCGACATGTTCAACGTCCGCGGAATCGGTGTGGCGGTCATCGTGAGCACATCCACGCGCTTGCGGAGCTGTTTGATCCGTTCCTTGTGCGCGACGCCGAACCGCTGTTCCTCGTCCACGACGAGGAGCCCGAGATCGCGGAACGTGACGTCCTTCGACAGCAGCCGGTGGGTGCCGACGATGATGTCGATCTGGCCGGACGCGAGCTGCACCACGAGATCTTTCTGTTCCTGTTTCGAGCGGAAGCGGCTGATCAGCTCGATGCGGACAGGGAAGCCGGCGAACCGGTCACGCAGGGTCCGCACGTGCTGAAAGGCGAGCACGGTCGTCGGCGCGAGAAACGCGACCTGTTTGCCGTCGATCACGGCCTTGAAGGCCGCACGCATGGCGACCTCGGTCTTGCCGTACCCGACGTCGCCGCAGAGCAGCCGGTCCATCGGGGTGGGCTGTTCCATGTCGCGCGTGATGTCGGCGATTGCCGTCAGCTGGTCGGGCGTCAGGTCGTATTCGAACGCGTCGTCGAATTCCTGCTGCCAGTGGGAGTTGGCTGAGAACGTGTGTCCGGCGACGGCTTTGCGCGCCGCGTAGAGCTTGAGGAGCTCCTCGGCCATGTCGCGCATGGCCTTCTTCACGCGCGTTTTGGCTTTCTCCCAGGTGGTGCCACCCAGCTTGTCCAGCGCGGGCGCCGTACCGCCGGTGTATTTCTGGACGAGATCGAGCCGCTCGAGCGGAATGAAGAGCTTGTCGTCGCCGGCGTAGCGGAGCTCCATGAACTCCTGCTCGGTCGGTCTGGCGGTCGCCGGATCGACGGGCCCGACCGCGAGCCGCTTCAGCCCGACGAATCTGCCGACGCCGTTGTCGATGTGCACAACGAGGTCGTCGAGTTTGAGGTCGCGGAAGTCGGAGATGAACGTGCGGGCGGCCGACTTGCGGCGTTCGTGAACGCGCCGTTCTTCCTCGAAGAGATCGGTCTCGGCAAAGATCAGCAGGCCTGCGTCCACCAGGTGGAACCCGCGCGAGAGCGAGCCGGTCGTCACGAGCACGGCGGCGAACTCGAGGTCGTCGTCCTGCGAGAGCGCGCGGGCCCGGACCTCGTAGTCGCCGAGAAGCTCGACCACGCGCTCGGCGCGGCCCGGCGTGTCGGCGACGAAGACGACGCGATCGGCGCGATCGCGCGCTTTCTTGATCTCGTCGACCCAGTCGTTGACCCGCCCGTGGTACTCGAGGGTGGGCAGGCACGCCACGTGGCTTCCGCCGGCCGTGTCTTCGTCGATGGCGAGTTGGGTGAGATGACGGGCGGAGCTCAACCAGCCCGCGAGCTCGTCCCACGCGACGGCCAGGTTCTCGTAGGCCGGCATCTGTCGGCCGCGGGCCTCCATGTCCGCCGCGCTGTTCCGCCACTGCTCTTCGAGCTTCCGGCCGCGATCCGCGACGTCGTCGCCTTCGAAGACGACGACGGCGGCGCGGGCCGACCGCGCATAGTCGACGATCGTGGCCGAGCGGTTCAGACTCCCCTCGTCATCAGCGTCGAGCAGTTCGCGCTGCGGGCTGACGACCACGCGATCGATGCTCGCGAGGGAACGCTGCGTGGCCGCGTCGTACCGTCGAACGGATTCGATGATGTCGCCGATGAACTCGAGGCGGATCGGCTGGGCGTCTGCGGCCGGGTAGAGATCCACGACCCCGCCGCGGACGCAGAACTCGCCGTGTTCGTCCACGGGATCTTCAGGGGTAAAGCCGGCGTCCGCGAGCCGCGCGCCGAGATCCGGCGGCGGGATCTCGACGCCCGGCGCCAGCAACACGCCGGCGTCGCGAATGCGATCCGGATCGGACACACGCGGCAGCAGCGCACGGGCGGACGCGACGACAACCTTCGCCGAGCCCGTCGCGAGCGCGTGGAGGGCCCGCGCGCGCGCGGACGCGACCTCGAGGTGCGGCGCGAGGCCGCGATACGGATCGACTTCCTGCGACGGGAACGGCAGCACCACGTTTTCCGCGTCGGATCGCGACAGCCCCTCGAGGCTCGACAGAAAGAATCGAACGTCGCCGACCATCTGCTCGACGGTCGCGTCGGTCGGCACCACGAGCAGGACCGGGTCTTCCTGCGACAGCACTGCGGCATGGAACGCGGCGCCCGCGGGTGAAAGGCCGCTCAGTCGGGGCACGGCACGGCCAAGACCCGACTTGGCTGCGGCCGTTTTCAGCAACGAGCGGAACGCGAGGGACGAAGCTGCGCCGATCACACTCAGTCTTCATGCTAGCGTAGGACCTCGGGGTTCTGTTTTCATGCGGTTGTCAGCAAAAAAGAACCCCGAGGTCTTCTAGCGCACTCGTTTCACCCGCGCCGAGTTCAGCAACGCCGACGTCGACCATCCCTCCTCGATCGGCATTCTGACAACGCGTCCACCGCGCGATTCGACGGTGTCCCGTCCCACGATGTTGTCGGGACCCCAGTCGGCGCCTTTCACGAGCACGTCCGGCTGAACGCGGCTGATGATCTCCGCCGGCGTGTCTTCATCGAAAATGGCGACGGCATCCACGAATTCGAGCGCCGACAGTATTTCCGCGCGTTCCTGTTCCGGCGTGATCGGTCGCGAGGGTCCCTTGATCGCGCGAACGGATCGATCGGAGTTCAAGCCGACGATCAGCACGTCGCCCTCGGCCCGGGCGGCGCGCAGGTATCGGATGTGGCCGGGGTGCAGGAGATCGAACACCCCATTCGTGAAAACCACGCGGCGGCCGGCGCGGCGTTCGCCTTCAGCGAAGACAGCGACCGTGTCGGAAGTCAGAATCACTCTCACCCAAAGAGCTTAAACATGAAGCTCATGTGTGCTTCTAGACAAGCCGCTTGAAACTCACGCCGCCCGAAAACTCCCACCGGTGCCGTGGACGGTAGATTCCCACATCCTCCAACCGTGACTTCACGCGAAACGTGTACAGCAGCCGGTGATAGTCGTATGGCGCGCCGTCGCGTTTGTGCACGGCGACGTCGAGCTTGTACGTCCCCTCCACCAGGTCGATCGCTTCGATCACGAGCATGACTTCCGCCGTTCCTTCCAGCGTGTCGCCCGTGTGCTCTTCGATATCGGTGTTCGTGCCGTAAATGCACACCCCCTCCGAGTTGAACAACCCGACGCCGAAGACGAAGTCGCGCGTCGGCCGGCGGGCGTGCACCTGCATCCGGACGGTCATGGGCTCGCCCGTGTGAAACACGTGCGTGGCCTGTCCCTGATCGTTCTCGAGCCGTACGTCGGTGATCTCGACGCCGCCTGATCCCCAACGGCCTTCGCCGGCGCGCGACATGTCCGTCGCCGCGTCGCCGGCTTCCACCGGCCCTTGCGGACGCCGGTCGGCGGCTCCCACGTCGTGCTGCGTCCTGGCGTCCGAGGCGGCCAGAAACTGCTCTTCCTGGCGCTCGACGTCGGTGATGTACGCCCCGACGACGCGCTTGGGATCGCCTTCGGCGCGCTTCTGCCCCTCATCGAGCCAGATCGCTTCATCGCAGAAGCGCTCGACGAGTCCGAGCGCGTGCGTGACCAGCAGGATGGTCTTGCCGCGCCGCTTGAACTCGCCGAACTTGTCGAGGCATTTGTGGGTGAAGCCTTCGTCGCCCACGGCCAGCACTTCGTCGACGAGCAGCACTTCCGGATCGACGTGAATCGCGACCGAAAAGCCGAGCCGCATGTACATGCCGGACGAGTAGGTCTTGACGGGCGCGTCGATGAATTCACGGAGCTCGGCAAAATCGACGATCTCGTCGAAGCGCCGCTGGATCTCGCGCTTCGTCAGCCCCAGCATGATGCCGTTGATGAAGATGTTCTCGCGGCCGGAAATCTCGGGATGAAATCCCGCGCCCAGCTCGATCAGCGCGGAGATCCTGCCCCGCACCGTCACGCGTCCGCTCGTGGGCTTCGTGATGCCGGCGACCAGCTTCAGCGTCGTGCTCTTGCCCGACCCGTTCCGGCCGACGACGCCGAAGGTGCTGCCTTCGCGGACCGAGAACGAGACGTCCTTCAACGCGGGGAGGATCTCGCTCGGCCGGAGATCGCGGAGGATGCTGCGCTGAAGCAGCGCGCTCTTCAGCGTCGCGAAGTGCCGCCCGCCATAGCGGCGATAGGCTTTCGAGACGTTCGCGAGCTCGATCACGGCCGGCGCGCGCCGCACCTCGGTCGCGCTCATACCGCCTCGGCAAACGAATCGCGGAGCCGGTCGAACACCCAGTATGCAAACACGAACAGGGCGGCCGAGGCCACGCCGAGCGCCAGGAGCCACCGGACGTGCCCGACCGGCCCGACGAAGTACAGAATTTCCTGGTACGACGCCGCCAGATGGAAGAACGGGTTGTAGTCGAACAGCCACCTGAAGCTGGCGACGGTGTCGAGGAAATACGGGTAGACGATGGGCGTCGCGAAAAACCAGAACGTCAACAGGTTCGCGAGCAGGTCGCGGATATCGCGGAAGTGGACCGTGAGCGCCGACAGCAACAGGGCCAGCGCCAGCGTGAACACGAGCTGGACCGCGACGGCGACCGGAAACCAGAACAACCCCGCCAGATCGGGAACGTGCCGGTAGACGACGAAGAACACGGCCAGGATCAGCAGCCCGAGAAAGAAGTGCACCATGTTCGCCAGCACGCTGACGATCGGCAGGACCTCCGCGGGGAACAGCACCTTCTTGATCAGATTCCCGCCGCTGATGAGCGAGCCCGACGCCTCGAGCAGCGAGGACGAGAACCACGTCCACGGCAGCAGACCGCAGAACAGAAAAAGGGCGTAGTGATCGATCGGAGTTTTCCCGTCAGGGTACATGAATTTCGCCGGGAGGATGTAGGTGAACACGAACGTGTACACCAGCAACAGCAGCAGGGGATTGACGAAGGACCAGAAGAACCCGAGGACCGATCCGCGGTAACGCGCCTTCAGCTCGCGGGCGACGAGGCTTTGGATGAGCCCGCGGTACCGCCCCAGCCGGGCCAGGTTATGCCACATCGACCTTGAGCATGGCGACCGTGATGTTGTCGGGTCCGCCGGCCTCGTTCGCGGCCGCGATGAGCGCCTTGCAGGTCTCGTCGAGACCCTGCATCTGGCCCACGATGGCCTCGAGACGATCGACGGGCACGACACCCGACAGCCCATCCGAGCAGATGAGCAGCCGGTCGCCGGCTCGAACCTCGATCTCCGTGACATCCACTTCCGGATCGTCGCCGCCCGCCAGCGCGCGCGTGACGACGTTGCGCCACGGATGACGGCGCGCGTCCATTTCCGTGAGCACGCCCGCTCGAACCTGTTCGCTGACCCAGGAGTGATCCTGCGTCACCTGGCGGAGCCCTCCGTCCCGAAAGAGATACACGCGGCTGTCGCCGACGTGTGCCACCGCGGGCTTCTTCCGGCCGACCAGAAGGGCGGCAGCCGTCGTCGCCATGCCGCGGAGCGTCTCGTCGTTCTCCATCGCCGTCGCCAGGCGGCGATTGGCGAGCCGGAATGCCGCCTTCAACCGGTTGCCGTCCAGGCTGAGCGCCGGATCGTACGGGAATGGCCAGGTGGTGTTGATGTCGGCGTCGCGCGTGTCGTTGATGAAGTGCTCGACGACCTCGACCGCCAGTTTCGAGGCGACCTCGCCGGCGGCGTGCCCGCCCATGCCGTCGGCCACCATGTAGAGGCCGAGGTCGGCACGCGCGCAGTACGCGTCCTCGTTATCTTCCCGGCGCAAGCCCGGATCGGACGCGACGGAGAAGGAAAGGGTCGCCATGGCTCGTCAGCCGCGCGGGCGCGTGTGGCGGGAAACCTGCACGCGCGTCAGGGCCCTCAGCAGCGCGACGCGGGCGCGTGCGATGTCGATCTCGGACGATGGTTTCGTGATCCGCTCCTCCGCGCGCCGTTTGGCGGCTTCTGCGCGCGCGAGGTCGATGTCTTCGGCGCGCTCGGCCACCTGGGCGAGGATCGAGACGCGGTCGGGCACGATCTCCGCGAAGCCCCCCGCGACGAACGCAAACTTCTTCTCGGGACCCTTGCGATACCACATCTCGCCGGTCTTGAGCGCCGCGAGCAGCGCCGCGTGACCGGGCAGCACGCCGATGGCCCCCTCCTCGCCCGGCAACACGACCTCGTCCACATCCTCGTGGACGATGGCCCGCTCCGGCGTCACGAACTGGAGCGTGAGGTGTCTGGGTGGTGTGGCCACGGCCTACTGCTTCTTGGCCCGCTCGACCACTTCGTCGATGGTGCCCGCCAGGTAGAACGCCTGCTCCGGGATCTCGTCGTGTTTGCCGTCGACGATCTCCTTGAACCCGCGAACGGTCTCTGCAATCGGCACGTAGACGCCCTTGTAGCCGGTGAACTGCTCGGCGACGAAGAACGGCTGCGAGAGGAACTTCTGGATCTTCCGGGCGCGCATGACGGTGAGCTTGTCGTCTTCCGAGAGCTCGTCGATGCCGAGGATCGCGATGATGTCCTGCAGGTCCTTGTAGCGCTGCAGGATCTGCTTCACGCTCCGCGCGACGTCGTAGTGCTCGTCACCGATGACCCGCGGATCCAGGATTCGCGAGCTCGACGCCAGCGGATCGACCGCCGGGTAGATGCCCAGCTCCGCGATTGCGCGCGAGAGGTTCGTCGTCGCGTCGAGGTGCGCGAACGTGGTTGCCGGCGCCGGGTCGGTGTAGTCGTCGGCGGGCACGTAGATCGCCTGCACCGACGTAATCGATCCCTTGCGCGTGGACGTGATGCGCTCCTGCAGCTCACCCATCTCGGTGAGCAGCGTCGGCTGGTACCCGACTGCGGACGGCATGCGCCCGAGGAGCGCCGAGACTTCCGAGCCCGCCTGCGTGAAGCGGAAGATATTGTCGATGAAGAGGAGCACGTCCTTGCCTTCGGCGTCGCGGAAATACTCCGCGACGGTGAGCGCCGACAGCGCGACGCGCAGCCGGGCACCCGGTGGCTCCGTCATCTGACCGTAGACGAGCGCGGCGCGGGATTTCTGCCAGTCGTTCGGATCGATGACGCCGCCTTCCTGGAACTCGAGCCAAAGGTCGTTGCCTTCCCGCGTCCGCTCGCCGACACCGCCGAAGACCGACACCCCGCCGTGTTTCATGGCGATGTTGTGGATGAGCTCCATGATGATGACGGTCTTGCCGACGCCGGCGCCGCCGAAGAGGCCGATCTTGCCGCCCTGGAGGTACGGCTCGAGGAGGTCGATGACCTTTACCCCCGTCTCGAACATCTTGAGCTCGGTCGACTGCTCCTCGAGGGTCGGGGCTGGACGATGAATGGGCCAGCGCTCCTTCGTCGTGACCGGCCGGTCCGGGAAGTCCACCGGCTCGCCGAGTACGTTCAACACGCGCCCGAGCGTCTCGGGTCCGACCGGCATCGTGATGCCCTCGCCGAGGTCCTCGGCTTTCATGCCGCGCTGCAACCCGTCGGTCGGCTTCATCGCGACCGTGCGCACGCGGTTCTCGCCGAGGTGCTGCTCGACCTCGACGATGATGTCGATGTCCTGATTGCCGACCCGGCCGCTCACGCGCACCGCGTTGTAGATCTCCGGCAGGTGTCCGCCTGCGAACTCGATGTCGACGACCGGCCCGATGACCTGCACGACTTTTCCGACTTTCACGGCTGTTGCAACGGTCATTGTTTCGCTCTCACTTCAGCAATCAGCTTCACCAGGTGCTTGACTCAAATCAACATCAAGCATCGAACCAGCCAACGGGTCCGTCCCGCTTACGCGAGCGGGGACAGACCCGCCTCACGCATGAATCTCACTTGCCCTATAACGCTTGTGCCCCTGAAACCACTTCAATAATCTCCCGCGTAATCGCCGCCTGCCTGACTTTGTTCATCGTCAGCGTCAGGCCTTCGATCATCTCCGCCGAATTCCGCGTCGCGGCGTCCATCGCCGTCATCTGCGCCGCGTAGAATGCCGCGTTCGATTCGAGCAGCGCGCGCAGGACCTGCGCCTCGACGAGACGGCCGAGCAGCACCTCGAAAATCCGCTGTGCCGACGGCTCGTACAAGTATTCGGTCGTCGAGCGCGCGGCCGCTTGCTCTTCCTCGGTGATCGGCGCGAGCGGGAGCAGCTGCTCCACCACGACCTTCTGCTGCATCACCGACTTGAACTCGTTGTAGATCAGGTGGACGCTGTCCACCCGGCCCTCGACGAATTCCGCCACCGCGGGCTGGGCGACGGCCTCAGCCTCGGCGAAGTGAATCACCTTCGGCAGATTCACGTATTCGAACTTCACGGGCAGGCCGCGGCGCCCGAGCGTGTCGCGCCCCTTGCGCCCGACCAGCCCGAACGAGACCGGACGGCCGGAATTCTCGCGGAGGAACGCCGCGACGGCCTTGATGATGTTCGTGTTGAAGCTCCCGCAGAGGCCGCGATCGGCGGTGATGACGATGAGCAGCGTCGAGCCCGTGGCCGCGCCGCGCCGCCGATCGAGCAACGGATGGGCCGACTGATCGACGCGGGACGCGATGCTCGCCAGCACCCGCCGGGCCTCACGCGCGAACGGACGCGTCGCGATGACGCGCTCCTGCGCGCGGCGCAGCTTCGACGCGGCCACCATCTTCATGGCCTTCGTGATCTGCTGCGTGGACTTCACAGCGCGGATGCGCCGGCGCATGTCGATAAGTGATGGCACGATCGCTCCTGAAAAGCCCTTTGTGAACTTCGAAGTTCGACGGTTGAAGTTCCGGCGCGCTACGCGGCAGTTCGCGCGGCGGTGAACTGCTTCCCGAACTCCTCGAACGCCGCGTTCAGTTCCTTCTTGAGGTCGTCGTCGAGGATCTTCTTCTCGGCGATCTTGGCCAGCACGCCCGGCTTCCGCGTATCGAAGAACCGGTACATCTCCTCTTCGTACTGTCGCAGTCGCTCGACCGGCACCGGATCGAGATAGCCGTTCGTCGCGGCATAGACGATGGCGACCTGCTTGTCGACCGGCAGCGGCTGGTACTGCGGCTGCTTGAGGATCTCCGTCAGCCGCTTGCCGCGGTTGAGCTGCTTCACCGTCGCGGGATCGAGGTCGCTGCCGAACTGCGCGAACGCCGCGAGCTCACGATACTGCGCCAGGTCGAGGCGCAGGCTGCCCGCGACCTGACGCATGGCCTTGATCTGCGCCGATCCCCCGACGCGCGACACCGAGTTGCCGACGTTGATCGCCGGCCGGATGCCCTGATTGAAGAGGTCCGACTCGAGGAAGATCTGGCCGTCGGTGATCGAGATGACGTTCGTCGGAATGTACGCCGAGAGGTCGCCCGCCTGCGTCTCGATGATGGGCAGCGCCGTGAGCGAGCCGCCCCCCAGTTCCTTCCGAAGCTTCGCGGCGCGCTCGAGCAGCCGCGAGTGGAGATAGAAGACGTCCCCCGGATACGCCTCGCGGCCGGGCGGACGCCGCAGGAGCAGCGAGATCTCGCGGTACGCTTGCGCGTGCTTCGAGAGGTCGTCGTAGACGCAGAGCGCGTGGCGGTTGCTGTCCCGGAAGTGTTCGCCGATCGTGCAGGCTGAATACGGACTGATATAGAGGAGCGGCGCGGGATCCGACGCGCCCGCGGCGACGACGATGGTGTATTCCATCGCGCCGGCATCTTCGAGCGTCTTGACGACCTGCGCGATGGTCGACTGCTTCTGGCCGATCGCATTGTAGATGCAGATGACGTCGAGACCCTTCTGATTGAGGATCGTATCGACTGCGACCGCCGTCTTGCCCGTCTGCCGGTCGCCGATGATCAGCTCGCGCTGTCCCCGGCCGATCGGCACCATCCCGTCGATCGCCTTGAGGCCCGTCTGGAGCGGTTCGCGCACCGGCGACCGATCGACGACGCCGGGCGCGAGCCGTTCGATCGGCATGTACTCCTTCGCGGCGATGGGACCCTTGCCGTCGATCGGCAGGCCGAGCGCATTCACGACGCGCCCCGTCATCTCGTCGCCGACCGGCACGGAAATGATGCGCCCCGTCCGCTTGACGGTGTCGCCTTCCTTGATGTTCGTCGAGTGTCCGAGCAGCACCGCGCCGACGCTCTCTTCCTCGAGGTTCAGCGCGATGCCGAAGACGTCGTGCGGGAACTCGAGCATCTCGCCGGCCATCGCGCCTTCGACGCCGTGGATGCGCGCGATGCCGTCGCCGACCGAGATCACCGTCCCGACTTCGGCGACGTCTACCTCAACGGCGTAATTGCCGATGTGGTCGCGAATGATTTTGGAGATTTCATCGGCCTTGATGTGCATGCACTAGCCCTTCTTTATTACTTGCTCGCGGGGCCCCACCCCCGCTCGCCCGCCCTGCGGCGCTCGCCAAGCCTCGCTCTCCTCGGGCGGTCTTTCCTTAACTCTGCGCAACGAGCTTCTGCCGCATCCGCGCGAGCTGCGTCGTCACGCTGCCGTCGAACACGACGCTGCCGACTTTGGCGACGACGCCGCCGATGATCGAGGGATCCACGCGCTCGGTCATCGTCACGTGCGCGCCGGCCGCGCGTCCGAGCGCCGCCGCCAGCGCCGCCCGGCTGTCGTCGGCGAGCGGAACGGCCGTCACGACTTCCGCCGGGACGATCTTTTTCGAATGCATGACGCGTTCGGCAAAGGCATCGGCGATGTCCACAACCATCGCGAGCCGATCGCGCTCCCCGAGGAGGCCAATCAGCCGGACGATCTGCGGTGACACGTCGCCCAGGCTCCGGACGATCGCCTCGAGAATCGTGCGCTTCGTCGCCATCGGCACGCCCGGCGACTCGAGCACCTTGCGCAACTGTTCATGACCGGTGATCGCCGCCTTGATCGCCTCGAGCTCGCGCAGGGCGCGATCGACGTCGGCGTCCTTGCGGACCACGTCGAAGAGCGCGGCCGCGTACCGCCGCGCGATGGCCCGCGAGGTCATGCGTGCACCTCGGCCGCGTACTGGTCGATCAGCCGGCGGTGATCGTCGCTGGTGATCGTCTGTTCGACGCGCCTGCGCGCGAGCGAGATCGAGAGCTCGGCCGTGTGCTCGAGCAGCGCGCGCCGCGCGAGCCGGAACTGCAGATCGATATCGCGCCGCGTCCGCTCCAGCAGCCGATCGCGCGCCCGCGCGGTCGCCTCTTTCATACGCACGCCCTCGGCCGCGAGCTCTTCCTGGCCGCGGCGCTTGAGGGCCTCGAGCTCGGCGGGCAGCTGCGCCAGCTGGGTCCGCATGGTGGTGAGTTGCGCCTCGGCCGACGACCGGAGCGAGGCCGCCTCGACCAGGTCTTTCCGGATGGTCTCGCTTCGGCTCCGCAGGTAACCGGCAATCGGCGCACGCAGGAAATACACGAGAATGCCCGCAAGGACGGCGAAGTTGAATATCTTCGCGATCGTGGGCATCCAGCTCGAATGCCCCTCTTCGGCATCCGAGGCGGCGAGCACGACGTCCGGCCCCGTCATGAACATGACGAGGATCGTCAGGAAGACCGGTACGCCAACGCGCCACGCCGCGCGGGCGCGGCTGTGTCGCGGCAAGGTCGGGAACAGTCGAGTCACAAGTCGAGTGTCGAGAAAGCCGTCAGGATGGCTGCCGGCCGAGAACCCGGCGCGCGGCCTCCGCGGCGAGCGCCTCAGCGTCCGCGTCGAGCCTGGCGCGCGCCTCTTCCACGTCGCGATCGAGTTGCGCTCTGGCGTCCGAGAGCGCCTGCGCAGCCTCGCGGCGGGTGACGTCGATGAGCGCCGTCCGTTCCTCGAGCGCGGTCTTACGCATTTCGTCCATCTGCCGGTAGACCTCAGCGCGCGCTTCGCCAGTCTTTCGCTCGAATTCCTCGCCCGCCAGGCGCGCCTCGAGCGCGGCCTGCTCCGCGAGCTTGCGGGCCGACGCCACGGCCTCTTCCCGCTGCTTGATGATGCCGAGCACCGGGCGGAACACGAGCCGATCGAGGATGAACGCGAGGGCGAGAACGAGCGCGATGATCAGGAGGACCGACACATCCGGGATCATCGAAACTGCTGCGAACACCTGGCCTGCCTCCGCCGGGCTGAGACGAGGCCTAGACCCGTCACATCACGCCCTGTCGAAACGAGAATTTATACCATTCGGGTGGAGTACCCGGCAAATAGCGGGAAATGACCTCGGAGGTCTTTTTTGGAAAAACTAAAGTAAAAAAAGACCTCCGAGGTCATTTCCCCGCGTTCATTCCACTCCGGACCAGCGCCTCATCCGGGTTCCGCGTCTCGACCCGGCCCACCACGACGGCTGGAACGCCTGCGTCGTGCAGCCGGCCGATCACGTGCGCCGTCGCCGAGGGGTCGACGGCGACGAGCAGGCCGCCCGACGTCTGGGGGTCGAAGATCACCAGGCGCATCGCATCGGTGACCGACGCCGCGATGCTGACGCGGGGCCCGAAATGTTGTTGATTCGTCCGCCCGCCGCCCGGCGTGTTCGCCGCCGCGAGCCCCAGCGCGCCTTCGAGCAGGGGCAGCGACGGCGTTTCGAAGACGAGCGCGACGCCGCTTGCCGTCGCCATCGCCGCGCCGTGGCCCGCCAACCCGAATCCTGTCACGTCGGTGCACGCGCTGACGATGCCCGGCGGAAGCGCGCGGAGGGTGTGCGCCGCGTCGCGGTTCAGGCGCACCATCGACTCGACGGCGCCGTCCACCTGGCGCTCGGACGCGCGGTCGAACTTGAGCGCGGTCGCGATGATGCCGGTGCCGAGCGGCTTGGTGAGCAGCAGCTGATCGCCGGCTCGGGCGCGCGCATTCGTGAGCACGCGATCGGGCTGGATCTCACCCGTCACCGCGTACCCGAACTTGATCTCCTGATCGGTGACCGTGTGTCCGCCGAGCAGAACCGTTTCCGCTTCCTGCAGCTTGTCGTACCCGCCGCGGAAGATGGCTTTGACGATGTCCAGACCGGGGCCGTCTTTGGGCAGCGCGGCGATGGCGAGCGCAGTGCGCGGCACGCCGCCCATGGCGTACACGTCGCTCAGCGCGTTGGCTGCGGCGATCTGTCCGTACGCGTACGGATCGTCCACGACGGGAGTGAAGAAATCGACGGTCTGCACGAGCGCCGGTCCGTTGCCCCACGCGTACACACCCGCATCGTCACCGGTCCTGAAGTCCACCAGAACCCGGTCGTCATGCACACGCGGGATGTCACCCAGCACCTGGGCGAGCTCGCCAGCGGCGAGTTTGCTCGCTCAACCCGCGCAGGCGCTGTAGTCGGTAAGGCGACGGGTCATTCGCTGTGAGACCTCCTTTCTTGTGGTGCAGCCTCTGCCTCTGAGCCTCCGAGCCCTGAGCCTTTGAGCCTTGTTCCCTACGTCTCCGTGAGCTGCTCGAAGAGCCTTTGCAGCTCGCCTTCGTTTCCAAAGTCGATTTCGATGCGTCCTGCCGTGCCTTTTCGCACGATCCGGACCCGGGTGCCGAGCGCGAGCTTCAGCCGATCTTCGGCGGCGCGCGTGTTGGGATCGACCTTGCGCGGCGGCGGCGGCGCGGCCGGTGTCGATTCGCGACGGACGAGGGCTTCCGTTTCGCGTACCGACAGGCCGCGTGAGACGACTTCCCGCGCCAGGCGGCGCTGCGCGGATTCGTCGGAGAGCGCGAGGAGTGCGCGCGCGTGTCCCATCGTCAACACACCGGACGCGAGCTCGTTGCGAACCTCGGCGGGCAACCGCAGCAGCCGGATGTAATTGGCGACGGTCGCGCGGTCCTTGCCGACGGCCGCCGCGATCGATTCCTGCGACATCCGGAAGTCGTCGGACAGCCGCTGGTACGCCTGCGCTTCCTCGATGGCGTTCAGGTCTTCGCGCTGGATGTTCTCGATGAGCGCAACCTCGAGCAGGTGATCGTCCGTGACCTCCCGCACGAGGACCGGAATCTTCAACAGGCCCGCGCGTTGAGCCGCGCGCCAGCGCCGCTCGCCGGCGACGATCTCGTAGTGATCGTCCACGCGCCGGACGAGAATCGGCTGGATCACGCCGTGACTGCGGATGGATTGCGCGAGCTCTTCGAGCCGCGCCTCGTCGATCTGGGCGCGCGGCTGACGCGGATTGGGCCCCAGCAGATCGATGTCGATTTCGGTCGGCCGCTGTTGATCGCGGTCTGGGGTCTGCGCCTTGGGCGGCGGCGCGATGGGAATGAGCGCGCTCAGGCCGCGTCCGAGTGCGGGTCGTTTGTCTGGCATGGAGCCTCCGTCACCTGCCGTCGGTGGATCGCCGTGATTCATGTCTCGTCGCCGACGTCGGTCGGCACGCCGAGATCGCGCGCGAGAAACTCGTGCGCGAGCGAGATGTAGGCTTCGGCGCCGCGGCTGCGCGCGTCGTAGAAAATGACCGGCACGCCGTGGCTCGGTGCTTCGCCCAGCCGCACGTTGCGCGGGATGACGGTCGTATAGACCTTGTCGCCGAAGAAGTCGCGGATGTTGCGGCTCACTTGCTGGCCGAGATTCGTGCGGTCGTCGTACATCGTGAGGAGGACGCCTTCGATGTCGAGATCCGGGTTGAGCGATCCACGGACGCGGTCGATGGTCGCGAGGAGCTCGGCGATGCCTTCGAGCGCGAAGTACTCGCAGTTGAGCGGAATCAGGACGGTGTCGGCGGCGACCAGCGCGTTCAGCGTCAGGAGGCCGAGCGACGGCGGCGTGTCGACGAACACGTAGTCGAAGCGGCCGCGGAGTCCGTCGAGCAGGTTGCGCAATCGCTGTTCGCGATCTTCGAAGGGAACGAGCTCGATCTCGGCGCCGGTCAGATCGCGGTCGGACGGGAGGAGCGACAAGTGATCGAAGGACGTCGGGACGACGAATGCGAGTGGGTCGTCGTGGATGCCGGTAAGCGCCTCATAGACCGTTCCGGCGTCAGGTAATTGACCTTTCTTGCCCAGCCCGCTGGTCAGGTTGGCCTGGGGATCGAGATCGACGACGAGAATTCGCTGGCCGGCCATGGCGAGCGATGCGGCCAGGTTGATGGCCGTGGTGGTTTTCGCGACGCCGCCTTTTTGGTTGGCAATCGCGATGACCCGGTTTAATTTGGTCATACAGCCAAATTTGTTACTTGGTGGGCTATGAGATTGTGCCGTCAGGCGGGCAGCCCGTCAAGGCCTAGTCGGCAGGGCAGGCCTGGCGTGGTCCTCAACGATGATGTTCCACGTGGAACGCGGTGGGCGTTCATGTTGGCGTGCAGCACGCCAAGGCATTGGAAGTGGGTGAACGAATTGCGAGATGACGTCAAGACGGACCGAGCGCAGCCCATGAAAGTCCAGTCGGACGCTCTCACCTGCGCGACAGAGGAGCATGCCGAGATCGTTTGAGGTTGAGTTTCGGCAGAAATTGCCGCAAGTGCCTGACCGACCACGGTGGGAGCCTGTCGGATAACGGTAGTGTCTCAGTTTGAGTGAGTCTTGCGCACTCAGGGCGCTATCTGGTAGTGGGTCAGTTTGAACTTGTGAGGCGGAAGTAGAAAAGCACCCCGACGACCACGGCGACCAGCGTGACCGCGACGCCGAACAGAGCCCAGAGGACGGTTCTCGTGTTGCTCATTTAGCCTCCAGCAATCCGATGATTTCCGAGACCGACCAGACGTGATTGGCGATGCCAGCTTCCATCGCGGGCATCGCGCGGAGCGCCTGATGCACGCGGCCGAAGTTGTAATACATGAAATATGGGTAGTGGGTCAGTTTGCATAAAGGGGCTATTGGCTGGACGACTTCTGCTGTTCTGCCAGTTCCACTAGCTCCCGTTCGTGTCGCTGACGCATTTCCGCAAGTCCTTGTCTGGTTCCGGGAATGATCATGTAGAGGTTGGTCGCAAGCAGCGACACCTTGCACGTAGGGGCGGGTTGATTCCGAATAGCCGCTGCCGACAACTCAGGCACCGATGCCAAGGCGAGAACAACAAGATTTGCGGCGGTCAGGATTCGCACACGACTCTGCATGTCCGCCAAGGCCCGAAGTCTACCGCTACTTCAGGAGAGCTACGATTTCTTCGACGCTCCACACACATGGTCCGTCACGCCAGCTTCCATCGCCGGGGTTACACGCCAGGGTCTGGTGGATTCGGCTGAAGTTGTACCACATGAAGTAGAGCGCCACGGCCACCATGTGATTCTCCAGCTTCCGGCTGAAGGCGTTGGTAAGTCTGGTGAATCGGCGCATCGACATCCGCATCGAAAGGTTCTGGCGCTCGACGTGGGACGTGCTGATGTGATCCGGGTCGGGTAGTGCCTCAACGGAATAGACCCACTGACCGCACGACCAATGTCTTCTGCCAGTTGTTCAGTTCGACCTCCGGTCTCAACCCAGGAGACTTACCTCGTTATCGTAAAGTTGTTTGTCTAACACAGTAGTCGCCTCACGAATTTACTGCTCCGACCGTGGCGCCGATGTCGGATCAATCCGCGTGGCGCGCGACCGCCGGCAGCCACGTCGCTCGACGAGGTCCTCGAGGAACCGCGGGTCCGGCGCGAGGCGTCGGCGCAGACGGAGCCTGTCGCAGACTCGACCAAATAGCTGAATCAGCACATTTTCGGTCGACAACCTGTGGTCTAACATCGATCTCCTCCGCCGGAGTTGGACGGCCGGCGGGTTGTCTCGCCGCGCGCTCTAGCAGCCAGCCACCTGGCTGCTAGGCCTTGGTAAAAATCAGCAACTGACTGTTCGGGGGCGTCCGGACGATGACCGGTTTCGAGGCGCCGATGACCGATGAGAGCCGTGTCTCGGCGCTGTCGAGCTTGCCGCCGAACCAGAACACGCGACCACCCGGCCTGAGCAGGCCGTTCATGCTCACCCACAACGCGTGGGTTGCCGTGACCGCGCGGAGCGTGAGCACGTCCGCTGCGTCATTCAGGTCCCCGCGCGCCGCGAGATCCTCGAGGCGGTGGTTCTCGACCTCGACGTCAGGCAGCTCCAGGGATCGGACCACCTCGCGGAGGAACGAGGCCTTCTTGCCCCTCGACTCGACGAGGATCATTCGCAGCGCCGGCGCCGCAATCTTCATCGGGATCGCCGGCGATCCGCCTCCCGACCCGATGTCGATCGCCAGACGATCTCCACGCTGAAGCCGGGAGGCTGCCGCCAGCGGCTCGATCAGCAGCCGGTCGATGGCATCGTCGGACAGCGGATCGACCTCGAGCGCCGTCAGGTTGATGCCCTTGTTCCACTTGGCAAGGAGCTGCAGGAACGCGTCGAGCCGTTCGGCGATGTCGGGTGGGACCCTGATGCCGATGCGCGCGCCGCGCTCGATGATTCGCGCAGATGAGTCGGCAGGCACCGGCGGTATTGTGGTGCAACTGCCTGCGCGGCGCGAGACGATGGGCGTGTCGTGGGGCTACTACAGCGTTTTCCAGATCGGTGTCGCGTGTTCCGGCGCCCGACCTTTGCGAGCGCCGCGAGGCAGGCCCGATCACGCTGCCTTGCGGCAAGCGGCGAGCGGGAGGGCGCCGGAACACGCGACACCGATCTGGAAAACGGTCTAAGCCGGCCTGTCAGTTTCTTCGCGTGACTGAGCGCGGCTTCTCGTGAGCGCGCCGGCGACGATCGCGACAGCCGCTGGCGTGACGCCCGGCACCCGTGACGCCTGGCCCAGCGTGGCGGGCCGGATCTGCGTCAGTCGCTCGACGACCTCACGCGAGAGCCCCGGAATCCCTGCGTATTCGAATGTGGTGGGAATCGCGCGCTGCTCCTGCGCGCGGGCGCGCGCCAGTTGCACGTCCTGACCCTTCAGGTAGCCCTCGTATTTGAACTCGGCCACGATCGTCGATTCGTCGACGTGCTCCTCGGACGATCGTGTCTCGAGTACGAATCCCTGCGCCTGGAGATCCGCGAGCTGCACGGCAGGCCGGCTCAGCGCTTGCGCGGCCGTCGTCGTCTCGGCGTCGATGACGACGCGCGTGCGTGACGCGGCGGCGCGATTGCGCTCGAGCCGTGCGCGCCGGTCCTCGAAGCGCGACCACCGGTCATCGTCGACCGTTCCCGCGGCGCGGCCGATCGGTGTGAGCCGGAGATCGGCGTTGTCGATGCGCAGCCGCAGGCGATGTTCCGCGCGCGACGTGAACATGCGGTACGGCTCGAGGCAGCCGCGCGTGACCAGATCGTCGACCAGGATGCCGATATACGCCTGGTCGCGCTGCAGGATCACGCGCCGCTGCCGCCGAACCGAGAGCGCGGCGTTGAGGCCTGCGATCAGCCCCTGCGCCGCGGCTTCTTCATATCCCGACGTGCCGTTGATCTGTCCGGCGAGGAACAATCCCGGAGCGCGCTTGGCCTCGAGCGATCGGTCGAGCTCGGTCGGCTGGATGAAGTCGTACTCGACGGCGTACGCGTGCCGCATGACGCGGGCGTCCTCGAGGCCGGGCAGCGCGTGCACGATCGCGTCCTGCACGTCGCGCGGCAGACTCATCGAGAGGCCGTTGACGTAGATCTCGTCCACGTCGCGGCCCTCGGGCTCGAGAAAGATCTGGTGCCGCTCCTTTTCGGCGAAGCGCATCACCTTGTCTTCGACGGACGGACAGTACCGCGGGCCGATCCCGCTGATCTGGCCGTTGTAGAGCGGGGATCGGCCGATGTTGGCGCGGATGATTCCGTGGACGCGGTCGTTCGTGTGCAGCAGATGGCAGGCGATCTGATCCCGCTCGATCCGGCCGCTCATGAACGAGAACGGCACGATCGGATCGTCGCCGTGTTCTGCCGGGAACCGCGAGAAGTCGATGGTGCGCCGATCGAGGCGCGGCGGAGTGCCGGTCTTGAGCCGGCCCATGTCGAAGCCGAACGCCCGGAGCGAGTCGGCCAGCTCGCGCGTCGGCGGCTCGTTCGCGCGGCCGGACGGACGCTGCTCGTCGCCGACGTGCACGAGCCCGTTGAGGAACGTGCCGGTCGTGACGACGAGCGCGCCGCAGCTGACCTCGCCGGCATCTTCGAACGCGAGCCCGCTCACACGCCCGGCCGTCGTCAGAATCCGGCCGGCGCGCCGGTACAACCAGGAGATGTTCGGCTCGGCCGACAGCTTGTCGCGCATCCAGTCGCCGTACCGCCGCTTGTCGGCCTGCGCGCGCGGCGACCAGACCGCCGGACCGCGGCTGCGGTTGAGCATCTTGAACTGGAGCCCGGTCGCGTCGATCGCGACGCCCATCAGCCCGCCCATCGCGTCGATTTCCCGAACGAGGTGCCCCTTCGCGGTGCCGCCAATCGCCGGGTTGCACGGCATCAACGCGACGGTCTCGGCCGAAAGCGTGCAGAGCCCGACACGGCAACCGAGCCGGGCCGCGGCCCAGGCCGCTTCGCAGCCGGCATGGCCGGCGCCGATCACGATGACGTCGAAGGCATCAGTCACGGTGATTCACTTGCCCACGCAAAACGTCGCGAAGATGTGCTCGAGCAGATCGTCGGGTGTGCGCCGTCCCGTAATCTCCTCCAGCGCCCGCCTCGCGGCCGCGAGCTCAACCAGCACGAGCTCTTCCGTTGCGCCGGCCGCAAGCGCCTGTTCCCCCCGCTCGACCGCCGTCCGCGCGGTGTCCACGAGCGCCAGATGCCGTACGTTCGAGATCGCGGGAGGGTCGCGTAGTTCTTCGCGACCTGCGAGCCCGGCGACGAGCCGGCGTCGGAGCTCCTCGAGACCCTCGCCGGTGAGCGCGCACACGTCGACAACCTCGCGGGCCGGCAAACGAACGGCCTCCGGGCTCCAGGCCTTCGGTAGATCGACTTTGTTCACGACGACAACCGCCGGCGTGTCGGGCGAGATCAGTTGCGCAACGTTGGCCGGAAGCGCCGACGAGCGATCGAGCACCAGAACGGTCATCGCGGCGACATGTTGCGCGGCCCGGGCTCGCCGCACGCCCTCTGCCTCGATGGCGTCGCACGCATCGCGCAATCCCGCGGTGTCAACGAGCGTCACGGCCACGCCGCCGAGATCCACACGCTCGCTGAGCACATCACGCGTCGTGCCCGGAACGTCGGTGACGATGGCGCGATCCGATCCGAGCAGCGCGTTGAACAGGCTCGACTTGCCTGCATTGGGCGGCCCGCTGATCACGATCACCCGGCCCTCGCGCACGATGCGTCCGGCCCGGCCGTCGCGCGCAAGGGCGTCGAGATCGGCGCGGACCGCGGCCAACGCTGCCGCCGCTTCGACGCGCGTGACGAAATGAAATCCTTCCTCGGGAAAGTCGAGCGAGGCCTCGAGCCGCGCCGCCAGATCGAACAGCGCCGCGTCAATCGCCCTGATCACGCCGGTGAGCGTCCCCTCGAGCTGGTCCATCGCCGCGCGTGCCTGGAGCGGCGTGACGGCGTTCACGAGATCGGCGACCGCCTCGGCCTGCGCCAGATCGATTCGGCCATTGAGATACGCGCGCAGCGTGAACTCGCCCGGCTCGGCCAGCCTCGCGCCGCCCGCCACCGCGAGCCGCACGACTTCCTTCAGGAGCAGCGGACTGCCATGCCCGCTGATTTCCACCACATCGTCGCCCGTGTACGAGTGCGGCGCGACGAACCAGGTGAGCACGACGTGATCGAGCGGTTGACCATTCCCTGACGAATCCGGCACGAACACGCGCGCAAAGGTCGCGTGCCGCGGCACGAGCGGCTCCCGTCGTCCCGTCAACCGGTTGGCCAGCTCCACTGCCCGCGGTCCGGCCAGCCGCACGACACCGATGCCGCCGCGGCCCGGAGGAGTCGCAATGGCGACGATGGTGTCGGTCGTGGAGAACACGTGCATGGGCTATCGAGCTATGGATTTATCGCGCGATTCCCGTCAGTCGATCTTTTTGGAAATGACGACCGACTTGAGAAATGCGTCTCCGATGCTTTCCGAAGACAGGGTCGTGTCTTCGGCGACGGTGAGGTGGACGATTCGGCGGGCGTAGGGATTGAGCGGGCCGATTTCCTGGGGCGCGCCCGATGCCCTCACCTTGTCCATCAGCAACTGCGCCATCTGGCGCAGTTCGGCGTCCTTGTCCTTGCGGAATCCCATCGCGTCCACGACGTAGTGGCGGTCGCCGCGGGCGTCGCGCCGGAAGGCGGTGTTGACGATGACCTGCAGCGCGTCGAGTGTTTCGCCCCTCCGCTGCACCAACGCCTCGGCACCTTCGCCCGTCAGGTTCAGACGGATGTTGTCCGGCGTCTCCTCGATCGCGACCTCCAGGTCGAGCCCCATGGCTCCGGTCACCTGGCGGACAAAGTCGATCACTTTGGCGTCGAGTTCTGAGGTCATGATCGCTTCCTGATCTTGTCGGCGGTGGCAGGCACGGCGCGAGGCGGTTGGGGCGGACGCACCGGCGCGCCGATGATGCGGTTCGTGAGGTACTGCTGGCCGATCGTCATGACGTTGCTCACCAGCCAGTAGAGGACCAGGCCGCTCGGCGCCCACAGGAACATCACCGTGAAGATCAGCGGCATGAACATGAACATCTTCGCCTGCACGGGATCGGCCGACGTCGGCATCATCCTCTGCTGCCAGAACATCGTCCCGCCCATGATGATTGGCGTGATGAACCAGGGATCCATCTTGGCGAGGTCGGTGATCCATCCGACGAACGGCGCACCGCGAAGCTCGATCGCCGCCGCGAGCATCTGGTAGAAGGCGAAGAGCACCGGCATGGTGAGCAGCATCGGCACGCAGCCGCTCGCCGGGTTCACGCCCTTCTGCTTGTAGAGCGCCATCATCTCCTGGTTCATCTTCTGGCGCTCGGGGTCGGTCAGCTTGTACTTCGCGTAGCGGTCCTGGATCGACTTGACCTCCGGCTGCAGCGCCTGCATCTTGCGCATCGAGACCATGCTCTTGTGCCGCAGCGGGAACATCGCGAAGTTGATGAGCAACGTGAGGATGATGATCGACCACCCGAAATTGCCGAGGTAGCCGTTGATCCATTTCAACGACTGCAGCAGCGGCACGACGAGCCAGGCAAACATGCCGAAGTCGATCGCGCGCGAGAGCTGGACGTCGACCGCCTTCAGGAGGTCGAAGTCCTTCGGACCCATGAAATACGGCAGCGTGGCGGCGCCCTGGGTCGGAGATTGGACGCGGACGCGGTAACCGATGAGCGTGCGGACGAGCCCTTCGGTGTTCCCGGCCACTGGCAGCGTCAACGGCGTGTACTGGACCGTGACCGTCTGCGTACCCGGCAGCGCGGCGCTCAGAAAGTAGTGTTCGTCCACGCCGGCGTACCGAAGCGGACCGTCGTAACGGCCCTGCTCCCGGACCTCGTCGGCCGTGAACCGCTCGACGTCGTCGTTGCGAAACTGGATCGCGCGCACCGGCACCGACTGCGATCCATCCGGGCTGTACCCGAGGCCCAGCGCGGGACCCCAGTCGATCTCGACCGCCTTCGGCGCGCCGCCGACGTCAATCGCGGCTTCGACGTTGACGACGTACGCGTGGCCGTCGGGCTGGAAATAGAACGTCTTGCGCGCGTTCAGACCGGACATATCCTGATACTGAAAGCTCAGCGTGCCCGCCGCCGAACCCAGCGAGAGCCCCTCTTTGCTCGGTTTGAAGAGCGCGCGCGACAGCGTTTGCGTCAGCCCCGCGTCGTCGGTCACGAGCGTGAAGGGCCGCGCCGTGCCGGGCGGCACGTCCTGGGGCACGAGCTCGAGCGGTTGGCGATTGTCGTCCTGGTAATTCTTGAGCTTCCAGCTCTTCAGGACCGCGCCGGCCGTCGAGAAGACGGCGCGAACCGAATCAGTCTCGATCAGAATGTCGCGCGCGGCTGCGTCGGCCACGAGCGGCGCGGCGCCCGGTGTTTCAGGGACAGCAGCAGGCGGAGGCACGGCGGCGGCCGCGGGGTTCTCGGTCGGCGGAGCGCCGGGCGTCACCGGGCTGCCTGGCGCAGCCGGTGTCAGCGCCGGGGGCGGCGGCTTCGGAACGAAATACGCCTGCCACACCCAGACGACGATGAAACAGAGAAAAATCGCGAGGAAGACGCGCTTTTCCATGAGGGCCGCGCGTCCTTACGGCCGCCGGGAACAGGTCTCATTCGGGAGACGTGTCCCTCGAGCGTGAGATGGCGGCGGAACGGGATCGATGCCTGGCCGGGCGAACGGATGACAACGTGACACGCGTCGGATCGCAAGCCCGATCCCGCGAAGCAGTCCGTGCTCCTCCACCGCCTGCCGTGCGTACTCGGAGCATGACGGATGGAACCGGCAGGCGCCTCCGGCAAACGGGCCGAGCGCAAGCTGATAGGCCCGAATCAACCCGACGCCGAGGAGCACCCCGATTCTCCACGCTCCGTCTCCGGAGTTTGAAGTTCGAAGTTTGAAGTTCCAAGTTCGCAAGACCTACCTACCTCGAGCTCCGCAGCCGGCGGAGCGCATTCTGAAAATCGGCCTCGACCAGCGCGAACGGCGCGTCGACCAGATCACGCCGCGCAATCACGACCAGATCGAGCGTGCGATCGCTTGGCGGTCGCGCGCCTGGCAAGAGGCCCCGGCGAAACACTTCGCGGAGGCGCCGCTTCGCGCGGTTCCGCAGGACCGCTCCGCCCAGCTTGCGCGACGCGACAATCCCGAGACGATCGCGCTCGAGCGCGTTCACCCGGCCGAGCAGCGTCATGTACCGCGTAGCCACACGGCGTCCCGCATCCTGCACCGCGATGAACTCGTGGCGCGCGCGAAGCCGGGAACCGGCCGTGAACTTCGACACGGGAATATGGTGACGATGAGATGATCCCCAAGTCCCGGGATTCTCAGGTCTCTCAGCTCACCGACAGTCGCTTGCGTCCTTTTGACCGACGGCGTTTGAGAACGAGACGGCCGTTCTTGGTGCGCATACGCACCAGGAACCCATGCGTGCGCCGGCGGCGGCGGCGATTGGGTTGAAACGTGCGCTTCATTGGACTCCCTGAAGAGGCTCAATACGACCTGAAGAAACCTGGATCGTAGCACTAAAGACCTCTACGGTCGTTTGACGAGCCGTCACAAAACGCCCTCAAAGGTCTTAGTCGTTGTCTGCGACCAACCGCTATGGTAGATTCCGGCCCCCGCCAGCCAGGGGGCGGCCTCCCGGAAAGTTTTCCACAACTGTGGAAAAAGCTGTGGAAATCCGAAGGTTTTTGCACCGGATACGTCTAACCCTCCGTATTCAGGAGACTTGCGCTGCGCCGTCTGCCTGTGGTTCCGGGGAGTACTGGCTGGTTTTTGGGGTATTTTGAGGGGTCGCGAGCATGCGCGGCTCGGGCCGGTACCGGGGCTTCGGTGGGCTGAATCGGGCGGGGTTTTCAGGATGACCGGCACGATCTGGGACAGCGTCCTCGCACGGATCGAGACCAAGGTCAACCGGTTCAGCTACTACAGCTGGTTCAGGCAGACCTCCCTCCTTGGCGACAACGGCAACACGATCACGATCCGCGTCGCCGATCCGATGGTCGTCGATTGGCTCACGAAACACTACGCCGGCGTGATCGGCGAGGCGCTCGCCGAAGTCGGCCGTCAAGGCGCGGCGCTCAAGTTCGTCCCCGACGGCGCGGAGCCCGACACGCCGGAAGAATCGTCTCCATCAGCCGCGGAGCCTTCGCCAGAAAAGCCGCCGGAAGCGGCCTCGCCGAGCGAGGTGGTCGGCCTCAGCCCGCGCTACTCCTTCGACGCGTTCATCGTCGGGGCGTCCAATCAATTCGCGCACGCGGCCTGCCGCGCGGTCGCCGAGGCGCCGTCACGCTCCTACAATCCGCTCTTCCTCTACGGCGGCGTGGGTCTTGGCAAGACGCATCTCATGCACGCGATCGGCCACTACGTGCTCACGCACAGTCCCGGGTTGAAGCTGACCTACATCTCGGCCGAACGCTTCATGAACGAAGTCATCAACGCGATTCGGTACGACCGCATCCTGGAATTCCGGGAACGGTATCGGGGCGTGGATGTGCTCCTCGTCGACGATATCCAGTTCATCGTCGGCAAGGAACGGACGCAGACCGAGTTCTTCCACACGTTCAACGCGCTGCACGACGCGCAGAAACAGATCGTCATCAGCAGCGATCAGCCGCCGCATCAGATCACCGAGCTCGAGGAACGCCTGCGGAGCCGCTTCGAATGGGGCCTGATTGCCGATATCCAGTCACCCGATCTCGAGACGAAAATCGCGATTTTGAAGCGAAAAGCCGAGGCCGAAGGCGTGCCGCTGCCCGACGATGTGGCGCTCTTCATCGCGGGCCGGATCAAGTCGAACGTCCGCGAGCTGGAAGGTTCGCTCATCCGGCTTCTCGCGTACGCCTCGCTCACGGGCAGGGAAATCTCGATGGCCCTGGCGCAGGAAACGCTCCGCGACGTGCTTCGGCACGATCAACGGGCGGTCACGATCGACGCCATTCAGAAGTTCGTGGCCGACTACTACAAACTCAAGATCAACGATCTCAAGTCACGCAACAACTCGAAATCCATCGCGATGCCGCGCCAGGTGGCGATGTATCTCTGCAAGTCGCTCACGAGCGCGTCGCTGCCGGAAATCGGCAAGAGCTTCGGCGGCAAACATCACTCGACCGTCATCCACTCGATTCGAAAAGTCGAGGAGCTCCGGCAGCGCGACGCAGCCTTCAACAGCCTTATCAACACCTTCGTCGAGTCGGTTCGGTGAGCAATTCCGGGGTCTGCCGAAGGCCACCACCGGGAGCCTGCGTGGGATTTGCACAGAGGGCCTGTCTGGCGGTCTGTGGACGGCGCGCCGACCCCCGTTTTTGCACAGATCGGATGGTATGGTACGCGTCGGATACCCGCTGAAACATCCACAGGCTAAGTGTCTGATTCAAATGGAGTTGCACAGGCGTTTTCATGCCCCAACAGGCCCTTCTTCTTGTTATAATTCTTTGTCTTTCTGATCTTCCGTAGCTCATGTCGGGATCGGGGACGGGCGGGGGACAGGTTTCGAACTCAAAACCTGTCCCCGAGACCTGTCTCTCGCAGCAGAGCGCGAGGTCGCCTCAATCCATGGAACTTGTAGTTCGAAAGAACGATCTTCTGAAAGAACTGTCTCTGCTGCAGGGGATCGTCGAACGGAAGAACACGATCCCGATTCTCGCCAACGTGCTGCTCGAAGCGTCGAAGAATCAGCTTGCGCTGCTCGCGACGGATCTCGACGTTGGACTGCGCAGCCGGTGCGACGCGACGGTCGGCAAGCCGGGCACGCTCACGTTGCCCGCGAAGAAGCTGTTCGAGATCGTGAACGCGCTGCCGGACACCGAGATCCGCATCGAAGAGGACAAAGGCGGCAAGAGCGTGACCGTCGCCGCCGATCGATTCGAGTCGCGGATGCAGACGCTGCCCGCGAGCGAGTTTCCGACGCCACCCGAGGAAGCGGGCAGTGTCGAAGCCTCGCTTCCCGGGCCGGCGCTCAAGCGCATGATTTCACACACGCGCTTCGCGATCACGAGTGAAGACACGCGCTACTTCTTGAACGGCGCGCAGCTCGTGCTGCGGCCGGATTCGATGAGCATGGTAGCGACCGACGGCCACCGGCTGGCCTACATCAGCGTGCACGAATCGCCCGGAAAAGGGGTCAAGAGTGACGTGCTGCTGCCCAGGAAGACGCTGAACGAAGTGGCGCGGCTCATCGATGGCGGCAGCGCCGTCGAGTTCTCGCAGGGTGAAAACCATCTCTTCTTCCGCGCGGACGGACGGCTGCTCATCTCGCGGAAGATCGACGCGAATTTTCCCGCGTACGAACGCGTGATTCCGAAGACGAACGACAAGAAAATCGAATTCGACCGGGACCGGCTGGCCGCGGCCGTCCGCCGCGTCCGGCTGCTCTCGAACGAGCGATCGAAGGCCGTGAAGTTCGTCATCGCGAAAGATCAGGTGGAAATCACGTCAAGCACGCCGGAGGTGGGCGAAGCGCACGAGGTGCTGCCGGTCGAATTCGCCGGCGGCGCGATGCAGATCTGCTTCAACGCAGACTACGTGGACAACTTCCTCAGCGTGGTCGAGACCGAGGGGGTGCAGCTCGAGTTCAAGGACGAGATGAGCCAGGCGGTCGTGAAGCCAATCGGCGCCGAAGGGTATGACTACACCTACGTGATCATGCCGATGAGAATCTGATGACCTCGGGTTTTGTTTCGACGATCGTTTCGAGACGACAGGCTGGAGTGTCAGCGAAACGAAACCCGAGATCTTACACACTCAATGTCCAATACTGAAATCAAAACCAACGGTCGCGGCACGCCCGCTGTGAGCATGCCGGGACCGAACGGTGCGGCCGACGACTACGGCGCCGATAAAATCAAGGTCCTGGAAGGCCTCGAAGCCGTCCGCAAGCGGCCGGCGATGTACATCGGGTCCACCGGACCCACGGGTCTGCACCACCTCGTCTACGAGGTTGTGGACAACTCGATCGACGAGGCGCTCGCCGGGTTCTGCCACAACATCACGGTCACGATCCACATCGACGACTCGATCACGGTCGTCGACGACGGCCGCGGGATCCCCGTGGACATGCACGAGAGCGGGCGTCCGGCCGCGGAGGTCGTGCTGACGGTCCTGCACTCCGGCGGCAAGTTCGAGAATTCTGCGTACAAGGTCTCCGGCGGTCTCCATGGCGTCGGCGTGTCGGTCGTCAACGCGCTCTCCGAGTGGCTCGAGCTCGAGATCTGGCGCAACCGCGAAGTGCATCAGCAGCGGTACCAGCGCGGCGCGCCGGCCGCCGACATGTCGGTCACCGGGCGCACCGAAAAACGGGGCACCAAGATCACGTTCAAGCCCGACCCCGAGGTGTTCGAGACGACCGAGCTCAGCTTCGAGACGCTCTCGCAGCGTCTGCGCGAGCTCGCGTTCCTCAACGCCGGCGTCTCGATCTCGATCGAAGACGAGCGCGACGGCCGGAGCCACCAGTTCATCTACGAGGGCGGGATCCGCGAGTTCGTCGAGTTCCTGAACAAGAACAAGACGGCGGTGAACGAAAAGCCGATCCTCATGACCGGCGAGCGCGACGGCATCATGGTCGAGATCGCGTTGCAGTGGAACGACAGCTACATCGAGACCACGTACAGCTTCGCGAACAACATCAACACGACCGAGGGCGGCACACATCTGTCGGGATTCCGCGCGGCGCTGACGCGGACCATCAACCACTACGGCGCGAAGAACAACCTGACGGAGAAGCTGACCGAGAGCATCAGCGGCGACGACATCCGCGAGGGTATGGCGGCGGTGATCTCGGTGAAGATCCCGCAGCCGCAGTTCGAAGGCCAGACCAAGACCAAGCTCGGCAACACCGAGGTCAAGGGCATCGTCGAAGCCGTCGTCAACGAGCGGCTCGGCGCGTTTCTCGAGGAGACGCCGGCCGTTTCACGCCGCATCATCGCCAAGGCCGTGGACGCGGCCCTCGCGCGGGAAGCGGCGCGCAAGGCGCGCGATCTCGTCCGCCGGAAAGGCGCGCTCGACAACATGGCGCTGCCCGGCAAGCTGGCCGACTGCCAGGAGCGCGATCCGTCGCGGAGCGAGCTCTACATCGTCGAGGGCGAGTCGGCCGGCGGATCGGCCAAGCAGGGACGCGACCGCCGGTTCCAGGCGATTCTGCCGATCAAGGGCAAGATCCTGAACGTCGAGAAGGCACGCTTCGACAAGATGCTCAGCCACGAGGAGATCCGCACGCTGATCGCGGCGCTCGGCTGCGGGATCGGCCAGGACGAGTTCGACGCCAACAGCCTGCGGTACCACCGCGTCATCATCATGACGGACGCGGACGTGGACGGGTCGCACATCCGCACGCTGCTCCTCACGTTCTTCTACCGGCAGATGCGCGAGCTCGTGGATCGCGGACACATCCACATCGCGCAGCCGCCGCTCTTCCGCGCCAAGCGCGGGCGGCAGGAGATATTCATCAAGGACGAGCGCGATCTCGAGGCGTTCCTGATTCGACGGGCGGCCGAGTCGCGGACCGTGATCCTCGACAACGGACGGGACATCTCGGGCGAAGCGCTCGAGCGCCGGCTCGAGAACCTGATGGGGTTTCGGAAGCTGCTGCAGGTCGTCGAGCGGCGCGGCCCGGCGCGCCGCGCGATTCTGGCTCTGCTCGAAGGCGAAGCCGGCGAGAAGGCGTTCTGGGCGAACAAACAGGCCGTGGCGGCGCTCGCGAAGCACCTTGCCGGGCCTGACGTGCTCACCGAAGTCGTCGAGGATCCCGAGCACCAGGCGTACGCCGTCGCGATGGAGGATCGATCGGCTGGATACGGACGCCGTCACCGGCTCGATCTGGACTTCGTGACCACGGGCGAGTTTCGCACGCTCTCCGCCGCGTACCAGAACGTCCGCGATCTGATGGTGGGCGGCGTGACCATTCGCACGGCCGCGGTCGCGGCGACCACTGAGGTCGAAGAACCGGCCGAGGGCGAAGCGGAACCCACCGAACATCCGGACGGCACACCCGCCGCGGGCGGCGCCGTCAACCAAGCCCGCGGCCGAGACCGATCGAAGGGTCGAGTCGCTCGACGAGTTGGTCGAGTATTTCGTGGCCGCCGGACGCCGCGGCCTCGCGATCAACCGCTACAAGGGCCTGGGCGAAATGAATCCGGAAACGCTCTGGGAAACGACCATGGACCCGGAGAAGAGGACGCTGCTGCAGGTCAAAGCCGAAGACCACACGGAAGCGGACCTCATGTTCACGACGCTCATGGGGGATCAAGTGGAGCCCCGTCGGAAGTTCATCGAAGAAAACGCGCTGGACGTGAAGAATCTGGACATCTAGTCCGGTGGTTCCGGGGTTCCGGTTCGGGGTTCCCGCCTCCGCTCTTCGAGCTACGGCGAGGCTCGCCGAAGCATTGCGAAGGCGGCCGAGGTTCCGGCAGTCCGGCAGTTCCGTCGTTCGACGGGATTCCGGGGTGCCGGGGTGCCAGGGTTCCGCGGTTTCTAGCGATTCTCCCGAAGTTCGGCCACGACAGAGACATGGATCAAAATCCTCAGACACGCATTTCCGTCAACATCGAAGACGAGATGAAGCGCTCGTACATGGATTACGCGATGAGCGTAATCATCGGGCGAGCGCTGCCCGACGTCCGCGATGGCCTGAAGCCCGCGAACCGCCGCGTGCTGTTCGCGATGCGGCAGATGGGTCTCGCGTCGAATCGTCCTTACCGCAAGTGCGCGAAGATCGTCGGCGAAGTCATCGGCAACTATCACCCGCACGGAGACGTCCCCGCCTACGACACGCTCGTCCGGCTGGCGCAGGACTTCAACATGCGCTACCCGCTCGTCGACGGCCAGGGCAATTTCGGATCGATCGACGGGGACCCGCCGGCGGCCATGCGGTACAGCGAAGCGCGGCCCGAGGCGCTCGCCGAAGCGATGATGGCGGATCTCGGCAAGGAAACCGTCGATTTCGTCCCGAACTACGACGAGACGACGGAAGAGCCGACCGTCCTGCCGACGCCCTTCCCGAACCTGCTGGTGAACGGATCGACGGGCATCGCAGTCGGCATGGCGACCAGCATTCCGCCGCACAACATGCAGGAAGTGATCGACGGCGTCATCGCCGTCATCGAGCGGCGGACGGCGGCCCGCGACGAACGGTTCCGCGCGCTCCTGCAGGCGGTGCCCGGTCCTGACTTCCCCACCGGCGGCACGATTGTCGGCGGCGCCGGCATCCAGCGAGCCTACCGGGAGGGCCGCGGGAACGTCGTGGTCCGCGGAAAGGCGACGTTCGAGGAGCACAAGAAAGGCGAACGCGTCTCGATCGTCGTCACCGAGATCCCGTATCAGGTCAACAAGGCGGCGCTCATCAGCGAGATCGCCGAGCTCGTCCGAGACAAGAGAATCGAGGGCATATCGGATCTGCGCGACGAATCCGATCGCGACGGTATGCGCATCGTGATTGAGCTCAAGCGCGGCGAGCTCCCCGATGTCGTCCTCAACAACCTCTACAAGCACACGAAGCTGCAGATGAGCTACGGCGTCACGCTGCTCGCGATCGCGGGCAGCCGGCCGCGCGTGCTCAACCTGCTCGAGATCGTCGAGCACTTCATCGAGTTCCGCCGCGAGGTGGTGCGCCGGCGCATCGAGTTCGAGCTCCGCAAGGCCGAGGCGCGCGCGCACGTCCTCGAGGGATTGAAGATCGCCCTCGACCACCTCGATGCGGTCATCAAGCTCATCCGCGGGTCGAAGAATCCGCCCGAAGCCAAGGTCGGACTGGTCACGCAGTTCGGGCTGACGCCGATCCAGGCGCAGGCGATCCTCGACATGCAGCTCCAGCGGCTCACGGGCCTCGAGCGTCAGAAGATCCTGGACGAGCTTGCTGAGCTCATGAAGACGATCGAGCGGCTGCGCGCGATTCTCTCCAGCGATGAGCTGGTGATCGGTCTCGTCGTGGACGAGCTGAAAGCGATTCGCGACAAGTACGGCGACGCGCGACGGACGGATTTCATCGCGGAGACCGGCGATTTCCGGCGCGAGGACCTGATCGCCGACGAAGACGTCGTCATCACGGCGACCAACACCGGCTACATCAAGCGGACGGCGCTCGACGCGTACCGCAAGCAGCGGCGCGGCGGCAAAGGCCTGATCGGGATGTCCACGCGCGAGGAGGACGTCGTCAGGCACCTCTTCGTCGCGAATACACACGCGTACGTCCTCATCTTCACCGACCGGGGCAAGTGCTACTGGCTGCGCGTCTACGACATCCCGGAAGTGAGCCGCAGCTCCAAGGGCAAGTCGATCGCCAACCTCGTTCACATGGGCGAGGGCGAGAAGATTGCCGCGATCCTCCGCGTGCAGGAGTTCCCTGCCGAAGAGAACAAGCGCTTCATCGTCATGGGCACGCGCAAGGGAACGATCAAGAAAACGGACCTGGGCGCATTTTCGAACCCGCGCTCGGCGGGCATCATCGCGATTCAGATCGACGACGACGACCGGCTGATTGCGGTGGCCGAGACCGACGGCATCAAGGATCTCATCATCGGCTCGCGCAACGGCATGGCGATTCGCTTCTCCGAGACGGATGCACGGCCGATGGGCCGGACGGCCTATGGCGTCCGCGGCATGCAGCTTCGCGAAGGCGACGAGGTCGTTGCCATGGAAGTCGTGAACGACGAGGCGACGCTCCTGACCGTCTGCGAGCACGGTTACGGTAAGCGAACCGCCGTCAGTGAGTACCGTCGCCAGTCGCGCGGCGGCATCGGTCTCAAGAACGTGCAGACCAGCGAACGGAACGGCCTCGTGGTCGGCATCGAAAACGTGACCGACCTGGACGAACTGCTGCTCGTCACCGAGCAGGGCCAGATCATCCGCATGAAGGCAGGCGACCTCCGCCCCATCGGCCGCGACACGCAGGGCGTGCGGCTGATGGATCTGGCGGAAGGGGATAGGCTCGTCTCAGTAGCGGCGATGACGGAGCCGGAGGACTGAGGGAACCCCAGAACCACCCTCGAAGGCCCGTGCTTTTCAGGCCCTCTCTAATCCCGCATAGCGTGCCATGAGCTTTTTCGTCCCGACTGCCGCGAATCTGACGGTTACTTTGAAGTCGTCGCCCTGCTCTTCCACCGCGACGACGGTTCCGACGCCGAACTGGCGGTGGCGAACCTTCATACCGGTGCGGACGGCCGCCGGCGTTGATTGATCTTCGTTCTCGTAGGAAAACGGTCGGCCATCGGTGTCACGTGCGCGCGTGCCGTCGTAGCCCGGCTTGCGTCCGTACGGGTTGCGGAGCTCGTACGGCGTCGCGTGCCAGCGGGCGTGCTGGGCCGCCGGCTCGACGCGCTGGATGAGCTCGTCCGGAATCTCGCTCAGGAAGCGGGACGGCTGCGTCTGCTGATATTCGCCGAAGACGCGCCGGCGGGCGGCGCTGGTGAGGATCAGACGCTGCCGCGCACGCGTGAGACTCACGTAGCAGACCCGCCGCTCCTCCTCCATCTCCTCTTCGTCGTCAGCCGACCGCGAATGGGGGAAGAGGCCCTCCTCCATGCCCGCCACGATGACCGTCGGGAACTCGAGGCCCTTGGCGGCGTGCATGCTCATCAGCCAGACGCGGGCGGCTTCCGCCGATGCGCCGTCGGCTTCCTCGGCCTCGGAGAGCAGCGACAGGCGGTCGACGAAGCCGCCCAGTGACGGCTCGTCGTCGCGCATTTCGTACTCCTGCGCGGCCGAGACGAGCTCCATCAGGTTTTCGAGCCGCGCTTCGGCCTCTTCGCTCTTCGACTCCCGCAGCTCGCGAAGGTATCCGGTTCGATCGAGAATGAGGCCCAGCACGATCGACACGCTCGATTTGGGAACCTCGGCCTGAAGGCCGGTGATCAAATCGTGGAATGACTTCAGCGCCGCGAGCGCACGCGGCTGGAGCGGACGCTGACGGAGCGTCTCCTCGAGCCGCGTCCACAGCGATCGCGGCGTGCGGCCGGCCGCGGCCCCCGGATCGGCGAGCAACGGCGTGTCCGCGTCAGGATGCTCGATCTCGACCCGTTCGACCGACTCGAAGACCGCGCGCCCGATCCCGCGCGCGGGCACGTTGGCGACCCGTCTGAAACTCACGTCGTCGTGCGGGTTGATGAGCAGCCGCATGAAGGCGAGCGCGTCCTTGATCTCCTTGCGCTCGTAGAACCGGACGCCGCCGATGATGCGGTACGGCACGCCCTCGCGCATCAGCGCGTCTTCAATCGCGCGCGACTGCGCGTTCGTGCGATACAGCACCGCCGTGGTCGTCTCGGATTTCGCCGCGTGCGACTCCCGGATCGTTCGCGTGATGAAATCGGCCTCTTCGATCTCGTCCGGCGCGCGGACGTACAGGATTCGTTCGCCGCCGGCCTGGTCGGTCCACAGCTGTTTGTCTTTCCGGTTGCGGTTGCGGCTGATCACGGCCGAGGCCGCGTCGAGAATCACCTGCGTGGAGCGGTAGTTCTGCTCGAGCTTCACGACGTGGACGTCGGGAAAGTCGCGCTCGAAGTCGAGGATGTTGCGGAGGTCGGCGCCACGCCAGCGGTAAATGGACTGATCCGGATCCCCCACGACGCACAGGTTCCGGTGTACTTCGGCGAAGCGGCGGATCAACAGGTATTGCGGCCGGTTGGTGTCCTGGTATTCGTCGACGAGGATGTACTTGAACTTGTGCGCGTAGAACTCGCGCGTTTTCTGGCTGGTTTCCACCAGCTCGACGGTCTTCAGCAGCAGGTCGTCGAAATCGAGCGCGCCGGCGTTGTCGAGCGTCTTGACGTAGCGCTCAGAGATCTTGCCGATCTGTTCGTCCCGGTAATTCGAGCTGACCGCGCGCATCTCGCCGGCCGTTTCCATGCGGTTCTTGGCCTGGCTGATGCGCGCCAGCGCCGCGCGGGGGGGATCAGCTTGTCGTCGATCCCGAGCTCTTTCATCGCCTGCCGGACGACCGACAGCTGATCGGACGCGTCGTAGATGACGAAGTCGCGCTCGAGGCCGATCGCCGGCGCCTCCCGCCTCAGCAGCCGCGCGCAGAGCGAATGAAACGTCGAGAGCCAGATCTGCCGGCAATCCTCGCCGAGCAACTGCTGGACCCGGCCGCGCATCTCCTCGGCGGCCTTGTTCGTGAACGTCACCGCGAGTACTTGTCCCGGCTGGGCCAGACCGCTGGCAATGAGATGCGCCATGCGGGTGGTGATGACGCGCGTCTTCCCGGAGCCGGCGCCGGCGAGGATCAGCAGAGGCCCCTCGGTGTGGAGGACGGCTTCCTGCTGAGCGGGGTTCAGAGACGACAGAAGGTCCATGGAGACGGTGTTCAGGCCCTAGGGGAAAGGCCCAAGGCCCAAGCAAGAAATCACCCTCAGAGACGTAAGATTTGGAACAGGGCCCACGGCATGCTCGAAAACACTGCGAGCAATACCAAAGAATAACAGACGGCCTCTGCGAAAAGAGACCTCCACAAACCGAAGAGAAGGCGACCGACTTCTTCGGCAAGGCGCTGAAGCTCGCGGACTGAGTCCCGGTTGATCAGCAAGAGGCGCTTGCAGAGCTCCAGTTGCGAAGGATCGCGTCGCGTGATGGATCTTCTCCGCAAGGTCCATCCCCTTTTGCCAGGCGAACAGCTCTCGAAAACTTTCGTACTTCGCCAATTGAACCTCTGCTGAATCTGCAACGTCGGGTCTCTCCGCTGTAGCTGGATCCCGTCAAATGCCTCGATCTTTCCGAACTTGGGCCTTGGGCCTTTCCCCTTGGGCCTGACCTCCGTAGCAACGGCCGTACCCGCTCGCTGATACGATCCCCACTGCCGATGCCGTCGACACTCTTCCAGAAGGTCTGGGACCTCCACGCGGTCCGCCGGCTGCCGAACGGCCAGACCCAGCTCTATGTCGGCCTGCACCTCGTCCATGAAGTCACGAGTCCACAGGCATTTGACGAGCTCAACACGCGCGGCTGGCGCGTGCGGGCACCGGAGCGCACGTTCGCCACCATCGATCACATCGTGCCGACGCGATCGCAGATCCGGCCGTTCGCCGATGGCATGGCGGAGACGATGACGTCGGCGCTCGAGCGAAACTGCCGCGAGCACGGGATCACGCTGTTCGACCTGGCGAGCGGCGCGCAGGGCATCGTGCACGTGATCGGCCCGGAACTGGGGCTCACTCAACCGGGGATGACGATCACCTGCGGCGACAGCCACACGTCGACGCACGGCGCGTTCGGCGCGCTCGCGTTTGGCATCGGCACGTCGCAGGTACGCGACGTCCTGGCCTCGCAGTCGCTGGCGATGTCGCCGCCCAAAGTCCGCCGGATCGACGTCAACGGCCAACTGGCGCCGCACGTGTACGCGAAAGACGTCGTGCTCACGATCATCGGACGCCTTGGCGTGAAAGGCGGGGCGGGATTCGCGTACGAATATGCCGGCACCGCCATCGACCGGATGTCGATGGACGAGCGGATGACCATCTGCAACATGTCGATCGAAGGTGGCGCGCGGGCGGGCTACGTCAATCCGGACGAGACGACGTTCGCATACCTGCGCGGCCGGCGATTCGCGCCGCAGGGGGACGCGTTCGAGCGCGCCTGTCAGTGGTGGAGGGAACTCGCCTCAGATGACGGCGCGGCCTGGGACGACGTCGTCGTTCTGCGCGCCGAAGACATCGCGCCGACGGTGACATGGGGCATCAATCCCGGCCAGTCCGTTCCGGTCGATAGGCCCCTTCCCGATCCGGCCGCCGCGCGCGAGCCCGACCGGGCGGGCATGCAGGAAGCCCTGGAGTTCATGGGACTGCGAGCCGGCGCCCTGATGACCGGCACGCGCATCGACGTCGCGTTCATCGGGTCGTGCACCAACGCCCGGCTGTCCGACCTCCGCGAGGCCGCGCGGATCGTCGCCGGACACCGCGTCGCGCCGCACGTGCGCGCGATGGTCGTGCCCGGGTCTCAGGCGGTCCGCGCCGCGGCCGAGCGCGAAGGGCTCCACGAGGTCTTTCGCGATGCCGGCTTCGACTGGCGCGACGCCGGGTGCTCGATGTGCCTCGGCATGAATCCCGACAAGCTCCAGGGCCGCGAGGTCTGCGCGTCATCGTCGAACCGGAATTTCAAAGGCCGCCAGGGAAGCCCCACGGGCCGTACGCTGCTCATGAGCCCGGCGATGGTGGCCGCCGCCGCCGTTGCAGGCGAAGTCGTAGACGTTCGCGGCTGGACTGCGGCCGGGGGTGCCAATGACTGAACTCCCCCGCATCGAGCGCGCCTCCGGCGCCGCGATCGTCGTCCGCGGCAACGACATCGACACCGATCGCATCCTGCCGGCGCGATTTCTCCGGGCCGTCACCTTCGAAGGCCTCGAGCAGCACCTGTTCGAAGACGATCGCCGCGAAGCCGCCGGACGCGGGGAGACACATCCGTTCGAAGACGAGTCGAGACGGCATGCGCGCGTGTTGATCGTGAACGTGAATTTTGGGTGTGGCTCGTCGCGCGAACACGCGCCGCAGGCCATCCTTCGCCGCGGGATACGAGTCGTCATCGGCGAGTCGTTCGCGGAGATCTTTTTCACGAACGGGCTGACGATCGGCTTGCCGTGCGTCACGGCGTCTCAGACCGACGTCGCCCGGCTCATGGCCATTGCCGATGCGTCGGCCGATGCGCAGATTGACGTCGATCTCGACGCCAAGCGGGTCTCGTCAGGATCATTTGCCGCGGAGATCGACCTTCCCGAGAGCGCCCGGCGCGCGCTGGTCTCCGGGACCTGGGACGCCACCGCGCTCCTCTTAGAGAATTACGCCGAGGTTGAACGTACAGCCGCAGCGATTGCCGTACATGCAAGGGTTTTAGCCGTTACTTCGGCCTTGCTTGGGCCTTGACCCGTTCGCCTTCGGCCTTTCGCCCTTGGCCTGACTCGGGCCGCGCGTCACCCCATCCTCCGCTCCGGCTGACCGATCGTGCGACGGTCAGAAACGCGACGGCGGCGTGTGACCTGTCGCCGTCCTTCCGGAAGACGAATCGCACCTGCCGCGGCGATCGCAATTCCGGGACGCGGATCTCGGCCAGTTGACCGCGCGCGATTTCGCCCTGCGCGCACCGGCGCGGCAACAGCGCGACGCCGAGCCCCATCTCGACCGCGCGCTTGATGCCGTCGAGGCTGGGCAACGACATCCGGATGTTGAGCGGCGCGTGCCGCTGTTCGTACAAGCGCAGCACGCGCTCTCGCGCCGGCGACGGATCGTTGTGCGCGATGACGGCCTGGCGTCCCATCTCCTCCATCGTGATTTCGCCACGGCCGGCGAGCGGATGATCGGGTCTGACGAGCAGAACCAGCTCGTCCGTGCCGAGGAGAATGGACGAGAGCTCACGCTCGGACGGGTTGAACGTCAGCACGCCGAAGTCCACCGTTCGCAGCATCACCTCCTGCGCCATCTGACGCGACGGAATCCGGCGCACGTCGACCACGATCGCCGGATGCTGCTGCTGGAACGCACCGATGACCGGCAGCACGGCGTGGACGCCGCCCTCATTCGCCCCGATGAGCACGCGCCCCTTCCGGATGTCCCGGAGATCGACGACGGCGCCCGCGGCCTCGTCGGCAAGCCTCAGCAGCCGGCCGGCATAGTCGAGCAGGAGCTCCCCGGCGTCGGTCAGCGTGCCGTCCCGGGAGGCGCGGTCGATGAGCCGCTCACCCACCGCGTCTTCGAGCCGGCGGATCGCCTGGCTCACCGCCGGCTGGGTCCGCCGCAACTTGCGGGCCGCGCGGGAAAAGCTGCGTTCGGCCGCCACGGCGGCGAAGACCCGCAAGTCTTCGAAGGTCACGACCGATAAGTTATTACACTACTAACCTAAGTTTCATAACTTTGACTTTTGGGCGGGCTGCGACGGAGACTGACACCCCTATGGATCGACTGATCGTGTTCGACACCACCCTCCGGGACGGCGAACAGGCGCCCGGGTTCTCCCTCAGGGTCGACGAGAAAGTCCAGATGGCCCGCCTGCTCGAGGCGCTGGGGGTGGACATCGTCGAGGCCGGCTTCCCCATCGCGTCGGAGTCCGACGCGGAGGCGGTCCGGCGGGTCGCGCAGGCGCTCGAGCGCCCGGTCGTGGCCGCCCTTGCCCGCTGCGCCGCGGGGGACATCGACCGCGCGGCCTGGGCTATCGCGCCGGCCCGCCGCGGCCGGATCCACACGTTCATCGCGACGTCCGACCTGCACCTGTCGCGCAAGCTCCGCATGAGCCGCGAAACCTGTTTCGCGGCCGCGGTCGACGCCGTGGCCCGCGCGCGGTCGTACACCGACGACGTCGAGTTCTCCGCGGAGGATGCGACGCGAAGCGATCTCGATTTCCTGTGCCGCCTCATCGAGGCGGTCATCGACGCCGGCGCGGGCACGATCAATCTCCCTGACACGGTCGGCTACTCGACGCCGGACGAAATCGGCGAGTTCTTCCGGACCGTGATCGGGCGGGTCCCGAATGCGGATCGCGCCATCTTCAGCGCGCACTGCCACGACGACCTGGGACTCGCCGTTGCGAACACGATCGCCGCGATCGGCGCGGGCGTGCGGCAGGTGGAGTGCACCATCAACGGGATTGGCGAACGCGCGGGCAACGCGTCGCTCGAAGAGATCGTGATGATCAGCCGCGTGCGTCCGGACCGCGTGCCTGTCGAGACCTCGATCAACACCCGCGAGCTGTACGCCGCGAGCCAGCTCCTCAGCGAGCTCACCGGCGAGCTGGTCCAGGCCAACAAGGCCGTCGTCGGCCGCAACGCCTTCGCGCACGAAGCCGGCATCCACCAGGACGGGATGCTCAAGGACCGGCGGACGTACGAGATCATGCGGCCCGAAGACGTCGGCGTCCCGCAGACGACGCTGGTGCTCGGCAAGCACTCAGGCCGCCACGCGGTGCAGAAACGCTGCGAACAGCTGGGCCTGACGCTCTCGCGTCACGAGCTCGACCAGGTCTACCGCCGCATGGTCGCGCAGGCGGACCGGACCAAACACATCACCGACGAGGATCTGCTGGATATCGCCGCGGACGTATCAGGCACGCCGCGGGCTCAGCGAGGTCGCGAGGCGGTGCTGCACGAGGCGGGGTACGGGTTCGGGGTGTGAAGACAAGACCTCCGAGGTCATTTTCGCGAGTTGCAGTCGAAAATGACCTCGGAGGTCATCTCATTCCACCGTCACGCTCTTCGCCAGATTCCTCGGCTGATCGACGTCGCATCCCCGCTTGACCGCCACGTGATACGCGAGGAGCTGCAGCGGAATCACCATCAGCACCGGCAGCATCAGCGGGTGCGCGTCCGGCACCTCGAGGATGACGTCTTTCGCCGGGTCCAGGATCTCGTCGAACGCCCGCCGCTTGCCGGCGTTGGTGACGACGATCACGTGTCCGCCGCGTGACTTGGCTTCCTGGATGTTGCTGATGGCCTTCTCGAACACCACGTCGTCGGCCGCGAGCGCGACCACCGGCAGGTCGTCGTCGATGAGCGCGATCGGGCCGTGCTTCATCTCGCCCGCCGGATAGCCTTCGGCGTGGATGTACGAAATCTCTTTCAGTTTCAGCGCGCCTTCGAGCGCAATCGGATAGTTGATTCCGCGGCCCAGGTAGAGGAAGTCGCGGTGATGGCGCAGCGAGGCCGCCAGTTCCTTGATGCGGTCGTTCAACTTCAGCGCTTCCTCAATCCGCAGCGGCAGCTGATCGAGCTCGTGCAGCAGCGGTCGCGCGGCGTCGGGCGAGAGCGCGCCGCGCGCCTGGCCGATCGCGATCGCGAGCAGGTGCAGCGCGACGAGCTGGGAGGTGAACGCCTTCGTGGACGCCACGCCGATTTCCGGCCCGGCGTGTGTGTAGACGGTGCCGTCCGCCTCACGCGTCGCCATGCTGCCGACGACGTTGCAGATCGCGATGCTGCGGGCGCCGCGCGATTTGGCTTCGCGCAGCGCGCCGAGCGTATCCGCCGTTTCGCCCGACTGGGTGATGACGATGGCGAGCGTGCGGTCGTTCACGATCGGCTCGCGGTACCGGAACTCCGAGCTGTAATCGACCTCCACCGGAATCCTGGCCAGCTCCTCGATCAGGAACTTCCCCACCAGACCCGCGTGCCACGAGGTGCCGCAGGCCAGGATGACGACGCGATCGATGGCCCGGAACGTATCCGGATCGATCTGCATTTCTTCGAGAAACACCCTCCCTGACTCGACCGACGTGCGGCCGAGTACCGGTCTCGCGCACGGCCCACGGCTGCTCGTGGATCTCTTTGAGCATGAAGTGCGGATAACCCGCCTTCTCCGCCATGACGGGATCCCAGCTGATGTGCTGCGGGGCCTTGTCGATCTTCCGGTCGTTGAAATCGGTGAATACGACGCCGTCGCGCTTGACGACCGCGATCTCCCGATCGTCGAGGAACACGATCTTGCGTGTGTGTGCGAGGATCGCGGGAATATCGGAGGCCACGAAGAACTCGCCGTCGCCGAGGCCGACGACGACCGGCGGGCCGTTGCGGACGGCGACGATCGTTCCGGGATCGTCCGCCGAAATCAGGACGAGGGCGAACAGCCCTTTGATGTGCGCGAGCGCGCGACGCACCGCGGCCGGCAGGCCGTCGCCGCGGCTCTCCTTCTCGACGAGGTGGGCGACGACTTCCGTGTCGGTCTCGGTGACGAACGTGTGCCCGGCCGCCTTCAGCTCGCGCTTGAGCTCCAGGTAGTTCTCGATGATCCCGTTGTGCACGACGACGACGCGGTTCTTGCAGTCGCGGTGCGGATGCGCATTCTCTTCCGTGGGACGGCCGTGCGTTGCCCAGCGCGTGTGTCCGATGCCGAATTCGCCCTGGATGGGATCACGCTCGAGCACCTCCTCGAGATTGGCGAGCTTGCCGGCGCTGCGCCGAATCTGCAGCTGGCCGTCGCGGACGAGCGCGATGCCCGCCGAGTCGTACCCGCGATATGCGAGGCGACGCAGCCCATCCATCAACACGGGCAGCACTGGTTTGGGACCGACGTAACCGACGATGCCGCACATGTTCAGCGAGTCTCTTTCGGGGCGTGCTTCGGCGCCGGCCGGCGCGCCTTACGCGCCGCCACCCAGCCAGGCTTGTTCTCCTGACGGGCGCGCGCGATGCCGAGTGCGTCCGCCGGCACGTCGTCGGTAATCGACGATCCGGCGGCGACATACGCGCCCTTGCCGATCGTCACGGGCGCGATGAGCTGCGAGTCGCTCCCGATGAACACGCCGTCTTCGATCACGGTGGGATGTTTCGTCTCGCCGTCGTAGTTGCAGGTGATCGTCCCTGCGCCGACGTTGACCTTCTCGCCGATGGTCGCGTCACCGAGATAGGCCAGGTGATTGGCCTTCGAGCCGCGGCCGAGACGTGTCTTCTTGAGCTCGACGAAGTTGCCGACCCGCGCATCCTGCTGGATGTCCGACCCAGGCCGCACGTGCGCGAACGGACCGACCGCCGCGCCGTCCGCCACCGACGAATCGACGATCACCGAATGGTCGAGGATGGTCACGCGATCGCCAATTGTCGCGTTCGTCAGGCGCACATTGGCGTGGATGCGGCATCCCTCGCCGATGGTGGTGCGGCCTTCGAGCGCCACGCCGCGGCCGACGATGGTATCCGCGCCAATCGTGACATCGTCGTCGATTGCGGTGGTTGACGGATCGTCGAGCGTCGCGCCTGCCAGCATCACCGCGCGATTCTTGCGGGCCCGCATGATCGTGGTGATGTCGGCCAGATCCACGCGCGTGTTCACACCGCGCAGTTCGTCGGCGCGGTCGAGGCAGAGCGTGGCCACCGCAAGGTTCCGCTGGCGGTACAGCGCAATGAGATCGGTCAGGTAGTACTCGCCCTGCGCGTTGTCTGTCGCCAACTGGTGCAGCGACTCGAAGAGCGGCGCGAGCGAAAAGGCGTAAATGCCGCTGTTGATTTCCCTGAGGTCCCGCTCTTCCCCGGAGGCGTCGCGCTCCTCGACGATGCGCTGCACCTGGCCGGCCTCATCGCGGACGATGCGGCCATAGCCATCCGGTTCCTCGACGACGGTCGTGAGGATGGTCGCGACTGCTCGCGCCCCCGCGTGTGTCTCGAGGAGCCGCGTCAGCGTTCCGGCCTCGAGGAGCGGGACATCGGCATAGAGCAGCAGAACGGCGCCCGACTTCCCCGCCAGCAACGGTTCAGCCTGAAGCAGCGCGTGGCCCGTGCCGAGCTGCGGCGACTGGACGACGAACTCGAGATCGGGCCGTCCGCCGAGCGCCGCCTTCACCTCGTCTGCCCCATGGCCAATGACGAGAACCGTCTTGGTGGCCTTGAGCGCATCAACCGTCCGGAGCACGTGCTGGATCATCGGACGTCCGGCCAGGTTGTGGAGCACCTTGGCCCGGCCCGACTTCATACGGGTCCCTTTACCGGCCGCGAGAATGACGACGAATAAGGGCATTGCCCGATCCCGAATTATCTCTCGCCCCGGCCTCGCCTTGCTCGACGGTATTGCGAAGGAGTTGTGGAGTTGGATGGCGGTTCGGTCAAACGCCTGAATGTTTCGGTGTCCCGCAAGGACTCGAAGTCGCCGTCGAATCTGGCCTGGGCGCCGGCCTCCGGTGAGATTTCGACCGCTTTTTCGAGGTACGAGAGCGCGGTTTCCGCGGATCCACGCCGGGCTTCGATGACCGCCAGCAAGTACAGGGCAAGGTCATGCTCGGAATCTTCAGCCAGGACGACCTGAGCCAGCCGTTCGGCCTCCTCATCCTCTCCGTTGTTCAGCGCTGCGGTCGCCGCGGTCAGGTGTTCCTCGAGAGTGCTCGGGACCGTGGGTTGACGCTGTATCTCGCGATCGCAGAGCTCGAGGTAGACGCGCGACCTCTCAAGCAACGCTCGTTCGGTTGGATACCGCTCAATCAGATTCCGGAACCCTCGGGCGGCGTCCTGATAGGAATGCCGCTGGAGCGCCTGCATCGCGCCTTCGAACGTCGCCACTGCTTCGGCCGGCGGTCCAGGCGGCGGCGGTAGAGGTGCGGGCGGACCAGTCGGACGATCGGCCGTCGCACGCGCACGGACCGATCTGGGACTGTGCCTGCGCTCTGGCGCGCGCGGCTTCCGATTGGTCGGCCCACGGCCCGGCCGGGGGCGCTTGGTCGTCAAAGGCCTCCGTTTTTGAAGGTAAAAGGAGCCGCGACGTTAGCAAAAGCAACCGATCGAGGTCAAGGTCACCTCTGAACATGTCGTTTAACAGAAATTTTGTGTTTCTTAATTATTTTCCGGACGGACGAGACTCGGACGGAAAAGGCTGTCGCAACGAATTCCAGCGCCATCGAGTCCTCAACCCCAGCCATATTTGTCAATCGACCAAATAATTCGATCACTGCACCTGCATCGACGGCCCGCGTCGGATCCTCAACGCTGGCGGAGGGGGAGACGAGAACGGTGAATTCACCGGCGTCCTTGAGTTCAGGCGTCTTAATTGGTGATTCGACCCATTGTTCATGCAGCTTCGTGAGCTCTCTGGCCACGCCAATTGGTCTTTCACCCAATATAGTCTGGGTTTCGGTCAGGGTCTGCCGGATCCGATGAGGCGATTCGAAGAAAACCGTCGTCCGATTCTCTTCCTGGAGCTTTGCAAACCATTCCCTCCTCGCCTCTCCGCCCCGCGGCGGAAAGCCGAGAAAGACGAACTCGTCGTCCCGGGAATCCCGATGCGGAGATGGCAGCTGCAACGGCGCTGGGCCCAGGAATCGGCGTCACTGGGATGTTCCGTTCGCGAGCGGATCTGACCAGCCTGGCGCCCGGATCGGAAATACCCGGTGTACCGGCGTCCGAGACCAGAGCGATGGACTCCCCCCGCTCCAGGCGCGCAAGAAGCCGGGGCGTTTCCCTCACCTCGTTATGCTCTCGCAGGCTGATGACCGGCCGGCGGATCTTGTAGTGGGTCAATAGTTTGGCGGTCCGGCGCGTGTCCTCTGCCGCAATCAGGTCCACTTCCTGGAGCGTCCGCAACGCCCTGAGCGTCAAGTCCTCCAGATTCCCGATGGGGGTGGCGACGACATAGAGCATGGGGACGGGTTAGTTTTCCACAGAACAACGGGGTCGAGTGACAGGGGTGCGACCAGGCCGGCCGTTACCCGAACGAAGGCTCCCTGCCCCCGTCAACCCGCGTTCTGTGGAAAACTAATCCGTCCTTATGCCGCTGTACGAATATGAGTGTGAAGCCTGCGGAAATCGTTTCGAGCGCATCCAGAAGTTCTCCGATCCTCCGGTTGGAGAGTGCCCGAAATGCGGAGGCGTCGTCCGGAAGCTAATCTCGTCGCCCGCCATCCAGTTCAAGGGATCGGGCTGGTATGTCACTGATTACGCGAAGAAAGCGGAGAAGTCCGACTCGACCGGATCGTCGGGCAGCGAGACCGGCACCGGTTCGGCCTCAGGGACGGCTGAGACCAGCAGCTCAAAGGCCAGCACGTCGGAACCTGCCGCCAAAGAGCCGGCTAAGGACAGCCCGAAGCCGGCCGCCGAGAAAGCTACGGGTTCAAAGTCTTGAGATAGTCACGGAACGGGGCGGCCAGGTCCGGCCTTCGCAGGGCGAAATAGACGACGGCCTTGAGGAAGCCGAGCTTGTTGCCGGTGTCGTGTCTGGTGCCGGTGATCTCGCACGCGTAGAGCGGCCGGGTGGCGAGCAGCCGCTTGAGGCCGTTCGTGAGCTGGATTTCGCCGGCGTGGTCGTTCGCGGTCTGCTCGAGCGCGTCGAAGATGTCCGGGGTGAGCAGGTACCGGCCGATGATCGCGAGGTCGGACGGCGCCTTTTCGGGCGCCGGCTTTTCCACCAGATCGAGAATCCGGTAAACGCCCGGCCGCACGGGTTCTGCGGCGATGACCCCGTAGCCCGAAATCTGATCCTTCGGAATGCGCTCGACGAGGATTACCGGCCCGCCGACTTCGTCGAAGACCTCGATCATCTGCGCCAACGCCGGCGGCGTCGCATCGATCACATCGTCGGCCAGAATCACGGCGAACGGCTCGTTGCCGACGAGGTGCCGCGTGACGAGCACGGCGTGGCCCAGGCCCAGCGGCTCGCCCTGCCGGACATAGGCGACGTTGATCATGTTCGAGATCTGGCGGATTTCTTCGAGCAGATCGCGCTTGCCCCGGGCTTCGAGGAACGTCTCGAGCTCGACGGCGACGTCGAAGTGATCCTCGATGGCGTTCTTGCCGCGGCCGGTGACGAGGATGATGTCGTCCAGGCCGGACGCCACCGCTTCTTCGACGCCGTACTGGATGATCGGCTTGTCGACGAGCGGAAGCATCTCTTTCGGCTGGGCCTTGGTGGCCGGCAGGAAGCGCGTGCCGAGGCCGGCGGCGGGGAAGACGGCTTTGCGCACGAGGGTTTTCACTGCCGAGATCGTACTCCACGAAGACCCCAACAAAAAGAAACCCGAGGTCGTCTAGTCTAGGATCACCTCATGCTCGATCCGGTGCTCGTGAAAGATCGTCTGACCGAAGTCGAATCTCGCCTGAACACGCGCGGGGTCGATCTGTCCCAGGAATTGGCCGAGGTTGCGAAAGTCGAGGCTGAGCGGCGGCGTCTCATTCCAGCGGTCGAACACCTCAAGCGCGAGCAGAACGAGGCGAGCGAAGCGGTCGCGCGCGCCAAGCGGGAAGGACACGATCCGAGCGCGATTTTCGCGGCGAACAAGGCGCGCGGCGCGCGGATCAAGGAGCTCGAAGCCGAGCTTGCGACTGTGGAAGCCCGCCGCGAAGCGTTGCTGCTCCGGCTGCCGAACCTGCCGCATGCAAGCGTGCCGGTCGGGAAGACGTCGGCCGAGAACGCCGAGATCAACAAGTGGGGAAGCCCGCCGCGATTCAGCTTCGCGCCGAAGCCGCACTGGGAAATCGGCCAGGCGCTCGGCATTCTCGACTTCGAGCGCGCGACGCGCATGTCGGGCGCGCGGTTTTCGGTACTGCTCGGCGCGGGCGCGCGGCTCGCGCGGGCGTTGATCCAGTTCATGCTCGATCTGCACACGCGCGAGCACGGGTATCAGGAAGTGGAGCCGCCGTTCCTTGTGAACGCGGCGGCGCTGACGGGCACGGGCAACCTGCCGAAGTTCGAGGAGGATCTCTTCCGGATCGCGGGGGAGTGGGATCTGTATTTGATCCCGACCGCCGAAGTGCCGCTCACGAACCTGCACCGCGAGGAGATCCTCGACGGCCGGCAGCTGCCGCTGAAGTACACGGCGTACACGCCCTGTTTCCGGAGCGAAGCGGGTTCCCATGGCGCCGACGTGCGGGGACTCATCCGGCAACATCAGTTCGACAAGGTCGAGCTGGTGAAGTTCACGACGCCGGAGCAGTCGTACGACGAGCTCGAGGGGCTCACGCGGGACGCCGAGCGGGTGCTCGAACGGCTCGAACTGCCGCACCGGCGTGTGGCGCTGTGCACGGGCGATCTGGGTTTCGCGGCCGCGAAGACGTACGACATCGAAGTCTGGCTGCCGAGCCAGGACGCGTACCGCGAGATCTCGTCCTGCAGCAACACCGAGGCGTTCCAGGCGCGGCGCGCGCAGATTCGCTATCGTCCCGACGGGACGGGGAAGGCGCAGTACGCGCATACGCTGAACGGATCCGGGCTTGCGGTCGGCCGGACGCTGATTGCCATCCTCGAGAACAACCAGCAGTCAGATGGATCGATCGTGATGCCGCAGGCCTTGCGGCCGTATATGGACGGCCGCGACCGGATCGGTCCCGGCTAGCAGGCGCACGCTCCCCGCTTGACGGGCGACCGTGGCCTGGTCACACTATACACATGAAACGCACAAATCTTGTGCTTGACGACACTTTACTGGACGAGGCACAGCGCCTGAGCGGCGAACGCACGTATTCACGAACCGTCGAGCGGGCGTTGAGTGAGTTCGTCCGCCGCGCCAAGGCCCGCCGGATTCTCGATCTGGCGGGCACGGGCGCGTGGACCGGCGACCTCGCGGTGATGCGCGAGGATCGTCCGCCGTACGGATCGAAGTCCCGTGGTTCTCGTTGACACATCGGTGTGGATCGAGGTCTTCCGCAGGCCGGCGGGTGTGCGACTCGAGGACCACGTGGATTTTGACGAGGTCGTGACCTGCTTGCCCGTCGTGCAGGAAGTTCTGCAGGGGTTCGACCGTGAGGCTGACTTCAGGCTTGCGCGCGACGCCATGTGGGCGTTACCCATCGTCGAGTCACCGCTTCGCGGGGCGGTGATCGATGAAGCCATCGACCTGTACCGGCGGGCGCGTCGCGCGGGCCTCACGGTCCGTTCGGGGACGGACTGTCTGATCGCGGCCTGCGCGCGGCGTCACGGGCTGAGCGTGCTGCACGCGGGTCGCGACTTCGCGAATCTGGCGAAGATCTCGACGCTCGCGGAGAAGTCGATCAAAGGAGTGCGGCGTCGAAAGTCGGGCGCGAGGCGAAGGTCTTGAGTTCTTAGTGCGAAGTTTGACGTTGCACGTCCGGAGGGATGTGTGAGTGGTTGAAACAGGCGGTCTTGAAAACCGCTGTGCGGGAAACCGCACCGGGGGTTCGAATCCCTCTCCCTCCGCCAGCCTTCGCCGCCTTCGGCGGCTTCGGCTGGGCAAGCCAGCAGCCGAAGAACTGCGAAGGCGGACCTCAACCAGTTGGGGAAACTTGTCCAATACCGCCAGCCGTCGCTTGCCAGTGAAAGGCCCTTCGCGAGCTACGGCTGGTCGCGCCGACGCGGCAAAGACGGACGGGTTGCTGCGCCAACACTCGACCATTGAGGCGCCGGAGTTCCGGTTCCGCACTATGATCGCGGCTGTCACGGCGCGGCTTTCCTTGCGCCCCGAGTAGCGACCTCGCCCCAATGACCGCGACCTTCCGCCGCAGTTTTCTCATCCTGCTCGTCGTCCTGATCTCGCTCGCCTTCCTGTGGATCATCCGGCAGTTCCTGCTGACCATCATGCTCGCCGCGATGTTCTCGAGCGTGGCGTACGGCATCCACCGGCAACTCGCGCGCGGTCTTGGCGGGCGGGAGAAACCGGCGGCCATCCTGACGCTGCTGATCCTGCTCGCCCTCGTCGTCACGCCGCTGCTGCTCGTCGCGGGCGCGGTCGCCAACGAAGCGCTTCGGATCAACGAGACGATGGGTCCGCGCCTCGAGAAGCTGAGTCAGCCGGGCGAGCTGGATCGTTGGCTGCGCCTCGCGCCAGGCTACTCGTACATCGAGCCGTACCGGGTGCAGATCCTGACGCGCGCCGGCGAATTCGTCGGCAGCCTGGGCGGCATTGTCTTCAACGCGCTCTCGGCCACCACGAAGGCGACGGTCCTGTTCTTCTTCCACTTCGTGGTGATGCTCTACACGATGTTCTTTTTCCTGACCGACGGACCCAGGTTCGTGCGAACGATCCTGTCGTACATCCCGCTCGCGGAGGTGGACAAGCAACGCATGCTCGACAAGTTCGTGTCCGTGACGCGTGCCACTCTCAAGGGCACAATCCTGATCGGCCTCACGCAGGGCGTGCTCGGCGGCATCGCGTTCTGGTTCGTGGGCATCGAGGGCGCGATCTTCTGGGGCACGGTGATGACCGTGCTCTCGATCATCCCCGGTGTCGGCGGCGCGCTCGTGTGGGTGCCGGCGGCGATCATCCTCGCGGCAACCGGATCGTTCTGGCAGGGGCTGGGACTCGCGCTGTTCTCGTCGCTCGTGATCGGCAGCGTGGACAACCTGCTCCGTCCGATTCTCGTCGGCCGCGATACGCAGATGCACGAGCTGCTGATCTTCTTCTCCACGCTCGGCGGACTTCTCGCCTTCGGAGCGATGGGTTTTATCCTCGGTCCGATCCTCGCGGCCCTCTTTCTCACGGTGTGGGAGATGTTCGGGGTGGCGTTCAGCGGCGAGCTCCGCGAGGCGCCGCCGCTGGTTGTCACCGATCGGGAAGATAAGGGGAATCTTGAAATCTGAAATCTGACATCTGGAATCTGGAATCTGGTCGGGTTATCTGCAATCTGGGAATCGGATGATCTATCTGGGAATCTGGGAATCTATCTGGGAATCGGGGGATCTCTATCGTGAATCGGCGAATCTATCGGGGGTCGGTCCTCACCACGTTGGCTGCGGCGTTGACCGTCATCACCGCCACAGCACGCATGCAGCAGGCGTCACCGCTCCCGGCCGGGAAACTGGCATTCGGGGGGTTCATCGGCGAGTTCGCGGCCGACGGCACGTTCTCGATCGCCGGCCAGGGCTGGCCGAAGCTCGCCGGCACGTGGAAGGCGACCGGCCCGCGCGTGGAGCTCGTGCTCGCGAGCCCGCCCACCGGGTGCGGCGAGCCCGGTCAATACGAGTTCCGCGTCGCTGGTACCCGAGTCACTTTTACCGCGGTCACCGATGCCTGCGCGCCGCGGCGGATGATTCTCGATCGCAGCACGTGGCGGCCGGCAAGCGAGCCCGAACCCGTGCCGGAACGTCGTCTCGAACGTGCGGCCGCGACGAAACTCCCCGCGTTGACAGCGCCGGCATCCGGGCGCGGCAGCTGGCCGTCGTTCCGAGGCGCGCGCGCGGCAGGTGTCGCCGATGGTCAGGGCTTGCCCGATCGCTGGGACGCGAAGACCGGTGAAAACGTCCTCTGGCGTACGGCCGTTCCCGGCCTGGCGCACTCGAGTCCGATCGTCTGGGGTGATCGCATTTTCGTGACGACGGCGATCAGCGGGCAGGGGAGCGCCACGTTCAAGCCGGGCCTCTATGGCGACGGCGACGCGTCGGAAGATCGCTCGACGCATCGCTGGGTCATCTACGCGATCGACAAGAAAAGCGGCAAAGTCGCCTGGGAGCGCGTCGCCCACGAGGGACCGCCGCGGAACAAGCGGCACATCAAGTCCACATATGCCAGCGCCACCCCCGCCACCGACGGCCGCATCGTCGTCGCCTGGTTCGGATCGGAGGGCGTCCACGCGTACGACGTTCAGGGCAACTTCCGTTGGAAGGTGGATCTCGGCCGGGTGGACATGGGTGCCTACGACATCCCGACGTTCGAGTGGGGGCCCGCCAGCTCACCGATCATCTGGAACGACCTCGTCATTGTTCAATGCGACACGCAGGCCGACTCTTTTCTGGTCGCTCTTGACGCGGCCACGGGGAAGACCGTCTGGAAGACGGATCGTGACGAGCTGCCGTCGTGGGGAACGCCGACGGTGATCGACACGCCGAGTGGTCCCGAGCTCGTCACCAACGCATCCAACTTCGTCCGGGGCTACGACCCGCGCACCGGCAAGGAGTTGTGGCGGCTCGGCCGGAGCTCGAAGATCACGGCGCCCACGCCCATCGCGGCCGACGGCGTGTTCATCATCGCGAGCGGCCGCGCGCCGGAGCGTCCGATTTTCGCCGTGCGCCCGGGCGCGCGCGGCGACGTCACGCCGGCCGGCGCCGAGACGACGAGCGCCGGTCTCGCCTGGAGCATGACCGGGCGCGGCTCGTACATGCCGACGCCGCTCGCCTACAACGGCGTCCTCTACGTGCTCGGAAACAACGGTCGTCTTCGATGCGTATCGTCCGGGCACCGGTGAAGAGGTCTATCGCCAGCGGCTGCCGCACCCGGGCAGCGGGTTCAGCGCCTCACCGATCGCGTCGGACGGGAAGATCTACATCGCGAATGAAGACGGCGACATCCTGGTCGTGGCCGCCGGACCCGAGTTCAAGCACCTCTCGACCAACACGATCGGCGAGTTCCTCATGGCGACGCCGGCGATTTCGGACGGCGTGATGTACGTCAGGTCCGCGTCGGCGGTCTGGGCGATCGGGAGGAAGTAGGCCAGGGCATGACTGCTTCCTCCGGTCTTCGCCGCGCCGACCGCACAGTTCGTTCGAACTGTCCGAGCTGAGGACTCAATCCCGGCAATGGGTTGCGATTGTGGCCTCACATATCGCACCAGACGTCGGGATCGATATCGCGCGACCTTCCGTTTATAGTGATCCTGAAGCTCAGCTTGTAAAGCTGTCCGACTACCGTTGAGTCTTTAAGGTCGACGACACCTGAACGAAGTGGTTGGCGGGGCGTGCCGCCGTGCGCGCCAGCCTTCGGATCCACGATTGTGAACGGGTTCTCGGGCGCTTTGGAGTCTTTGTCGCTCGTGAACTGCGGGTTGGATTCCTTCCGGATGTCGGTGAGTACGAAGTCCATGTTCGATTCCCACTGTATTTGCTCGCGTTCCAGGACCACAGCGAAGACAGTTGTACCTCTGTCCCGGATAGTCGCCTCCTTATGCGGCACGAGTTCACCGTTGATGTAGGAAAACACCTCATTGCCTTGGATGAAGACGTCCGATTTTGCCGCTCGTTGCTCTAGGACTTTCCGCCGGACTTCCGCGACATTCTTTCTGTCGAATCCGTCTTCTAGGACGATTAGTCGAACGACCTTCGTTCGATTGGCAAGGTTCGTAACCACCGGGTCGGGAAAAGTTGCCCTTCTGTCACTCCTGTCCTTGTCGCTGACCGTACAAAGCGATTGGCCTCCACATGCAAACAAATATGCGGGCGGCGAAATCTCACGACGTTGCCCATTCACCCAAACGGCCAACCCGACGCTATACAGCTGCCCAGTGCCATTGCCCGACATGGCGACGACTCCTGATCGAACGGGATTGCCGGGTCCACCTTTGACAGGACTCTTCAATGCCTCGAACGGCACCGCCGGGCCAGCAGAGGCGGCGCCGACCGAGCGCATTGTCTTGAGAGTGCCTGGGGCCTTCTCGATCCGAGTGATTTCGAACTCCGCCTCCGACTCCCATTGGACCTGTTCGGGATCCGGGTCTGGTGTAGAGACAAAGGGCAACGCCTCGGCGTCCTGAGAGATGGCCTGAGCGTGGGGAATGAGTTCTCCCTTGACGTACGACATTGGGCTGGTTCCCACGATGAACACGTCATTCTTCGCCGCGCGCTTCTCGAGCGCGAATGCCCTGAGTTTGTCGCCCCTCGTGCTGTCGTCCGGCACGACGATGAGCCGTATAGCTTTCGTGCGGCTCGGAACCACCACCGGTGCAACTTGGGCGGGCAGTTGCGGCTGTGGTTCCGGGGAGTTGTTGCACGCGGCGAAACCGAGCAACAGAAGTCCGATCCCTATGCGCTTCATGGGTTCCTCCCTCTGAGGGATTAAGAGCCACGCCGGCCGTGCTGGCCAACGAGCCTCTGAAAATCGGGATCGCTTTTGAGATCGTCCAGCTCGGGAAAGGCGCGCAACTCCGCGACAGGCAGGCCCCAGTCCAGCGCACGTTCGAGCCAGCTGAGCGCGTCCTTGCGCTCACCGAGTTGGTGGTAAACCACGGCGGCAAAGAACAGCAAGTGTGGATCCGAGGCCCGCGTGGACGCGAATCGATCGAGACCCACTTGGCGCAACTGATCCAGCGCCTCCGCCCGGCGTCCGGTCTTCGCGCAATACTCGGCCAGGGCCACATGAAGGGCATCTTTTGTCGCAGGTACTAGACGTTCGGCACGCGCGAGCTCTATAGCCTCGGCGTGAAGCGCGGTGGCCTCCGAACGCTTGCCGGCATAGTGGTAGATCCTGGCGAGATTGCCGATGACCTGATGGTTTCCAGGAGCGAGTTCACGGGCGCGTTGGAGCTTGACGGCTGCCTTGTCGAACTGCCGCATCCGGTAGTACGTCATGCCGCAGTTGCCGAGACCTTCCAGCGTCGGCTCCTGGTTCACCGAGCGTTCGCACGCCGCGAGCGCTTCGTCATAGCGTCCGACGTACATCAAGGGACCGGAGAGGATTCCCAATGCCCGAGCGCTATCCGGAACTAGTTGCACAACCTTCTCAAATTCAGCGATCGCTTCCTCGAACCGAGCTTGCCTGCGAAAGAAGTTGCCAAGCCATGCGTGCGGTGCCCAGGATCCGGGACGCTGCTTGACGGCCCGTCGGAAGGTTCCCTCAGCCGCCGCGAAATCGTGCAGATCCCTCTCCTGTTCGAGACCGAGCAGTGCGTGGCCGTCGTCATACGTCGGGTCTGCGGTTACGGCAGCCTCCAGCGCGGCCGCGGCCTCCGGGTGTCGGCCGAGGGCGTGCAGGGCCTGTCCGCGGCAGCCGTGCCCCTCGGCGAGTCGCCTGTCGACCGCCACCGCCTTCTCGCAGGCGGCCAACGCCTGTTCAATCCAGGATTTTTCCGGCGGTTGGCTGGCCTTCATGATGCCGGCGAATCCATGCGCGGCCCCTGCGGGCGCGAATCCAGAATCCAGTTCCACCGCGGTCGCGAGTGCGGTGAGGGCCTGATCGAGAGAACCTCCATTTCTCCTGACTCTGAGGGCTCCCAGCCCCCGGAGGTATGACTCGTATGCCTGCGGATTTTTGGTCCGCTGCGCAAATAGCGCTTCACGTTCGGGGTGAGTCAGGTTGAACCCGAACAACCTCACCAGCCAGCCCGCGATCCGATCCTGTTCGGTGAAGGCATCGACGCCAGCCAGCGAAAACGACCGACGATCGAGGACCTGACCGGATCGGGCGTCTGTGACCCGGTACTCGACGCTAAAACGATCGCCCCCAGCTTGGACCATTCCAGACAACACCCTCGTTGCGCCGAGCGATGCTCTCGCGGAGTCGATCGTGTGGGAGTTCCGGCGCACGGCTTCAGCGAGAGTGGTCACCTGAAGAGGTTGAGAGGCCGTTAGGCCCAGAAGCCGTCCGACCAGGACCTCCGTCAACCCGTCGCACAATGACGCCACGTCCAGCGTGACAGCCGGCGCGTCGCAGGGGAGCGCGGTGAGATGAGGTGAAGGACCGGAGGCGACGGCGGACTGCGTAGGCGGGCGTTTCTGAATTAGCCAGACTAAGCCCATGAGGAGGACGACGGCCAGACTGGCTGCCGCGATCGTGGTTCGGTGCCTCGCCCACAACGAAGTGGGGGTTTTGAATCGCTCGAGTTCTTCCGCCAACCACTTGGCCGAGTCTGGTCGGTTTGAGGCGTCCTTCTCCAGGCAACTCTTGACGAGGGCTCGCAGGTCTCGCGGCACGCCCCGTCTGAACTTTCCCTTGACCGGCAGCTCACCGGTCAGACACTCGAATATCACTACGCCGAGGGAGAAAATGTCGGCGCGCGCATCGACCGGGCCCCCACGCTGCTGTTCGGGTGACATGTACTTTGGCGTGCCGACTACCACCCCCGGCTCGGTCATGCCGGTTCTGGTTGCGGTCTCATGCGACACGGGCCGCCTCGCAACGCCAAAATCGACAAGTTTCGCGTTGTCGTCAGACGAGATGATGATGTTGGCGGGTTTGACGTCACGATGAACAACCCCCTTGCTGTGTGCTTCAGCTAAAGCCACAGCGACTTGACCCGCATAACGAACTGTCTTGTGGATGGGCAGCGGGCCGCTGAGAAGCTTGCTGGCGAGCGTCTCGCCCTTGACCAGCTCCATCACGAGGAAGCGGATTCCGTCCTCCTCGCCGATGTCATACAGCGTGCAGATGCGAGAATCGTTGACCGCAGCGATCGTTTGAGCTTCGGCTATGAACCTTCCGAGGCGGTAGGGATCGGATGCGAAGTGTGGTGGCAGGATCTTGATCGCAACGTCACGCGGAAGGCGCGTGTCGCTCGCCCTGTAAACTTCGCCCATGCCGCCCGCGCCAAGTAGTTCCTCGATTTGGTATGGGCCGAGCTGATGACCTTTCTTGAGCGGCGTGTGTGAGGGAATAGCCGGCGTCCCCAGAAGCTTGTCCGCCGATATCTCGTGAGACACTAGCGACAGCACCTCATCACGCAAGTCAACATCGCCCGCGCAGGCGTCTTCGACAAACGCGCGGCGCTCAGCGTCTGGCCGCTCGAGCGCCGACTGCGCGATGCGCTCTACGTCCGAAAACCGATCGTCGCGCATTACTCGCTTCTCCCGGCGATCGCTCGCCGGAGCCAAAGCTTCGCGAATCGCCAATCGCGCGCGACCGTCTCGACCGACACATCGAGTGCGGCCGCCGTCTCCTCAACGCTTAACCCGCCGAAGAACCGCAGTTCGACCACGCGCGCTTTCCGCTCGTCCCGTTCCGCCAGCTCCGTGAGCGCCACGTCGAGCGCAAGAACGTCAGGCGCGTCCGCGTGGTGTGCGTCGGCCAGCCGGCTGTCGTCGAGAGTCACGCGCACGACGTTGCGCCCGCGTTTCCCAGCCCGGCGGGCGCGCGCCGCATCCACCAGCACGCGTCGCATCAGACGCGAGGACATCGCAAAGAAGTGTGTGCGGTCCTGCCAGTTCATTTCGTGGAGTTGCGTCAGTCGCAGGTAGGCCTCGTTGACCAGCGCGGTTGGCTGCAGCGTATGATCCCGGGCCTCGCCGCGCATGTGAATCCGCGCCAGACGCCGAAGCTCGCCGAGGACGACGGGCATCAGACGATCCAGCGCAAAGCTGTCGCCGGCCCGCCATTGATGCAACAGCTGGGTGATCTGCTGCCGGTCAGCGAGCAGAGGTCCCATTTGACTGCCTGAACGCTCCGATTCTACGCCCGTTTGTTGGTCATGACAGGTATTTGGCTCTGCCTCCGCCTCCTGACCCGTTCCGGTCCCCACGCGACCGGAACGGGAGGTGGCTATGGCGACTGGGAAAACGATAGTGTTGCTGGGGCTCTGTTTTCTGGGTTTGCCCGGCGTTTCGCGCGAAGCCTGGGGTTCTGGCCAGACCGATCCTAGAGATCAGCGCGATCCCCGCCTTCGGGCTCCAGGACCGGTACCGGGCGATCTCCTGAGAAACGCGCGTAGGCGCTCAGCTACGGTGCAAGGTTTGTGCAGCGCGATAGAGCAGTCCGATGTATTGGTGTACGTGTTTGTCTCAAGGCGGGCTCAGACCTTTCGTGGCGAGACACGTCTGGTGCCGACTGGCGGAACCGTGCGGCTCCTCCACGTCGAAATAGACTCGACACTCGAGCCCGACGAACGTATCGCCGTGCTCGGCCATGAGTTACAGCACGTGCTCGAAATCGCGGGGGCACCGGAGGTCATAGATCTCCATGGGGTGCGCCAACTGTTCGCACGGATCGGTGATCGAATCAGCTTTCTGACAGACAGCTACGAAACGAGTGCTGCGCTGGAGGCAGAGCGTCAGGTTCGCCAGGAAATAAGACGAGTGCGGCGGACGGGGACCCTCCGGCCGGCATGGATCCACCATACTGATGCAGATGCGAACGACGCTAATCCTGAATGACGAGTTGCTCGAGAAGGCGCGCGCGCTGACGGGCGTCCAGGAAAAGACGGCGCTCGTGCACGAAGGCCTGCGCGCCCTGATTGCCCGCGAAAGCGCACGCCTGCTCGCGGCTCTTGGAGGCAGTGAGCCGGCACTCCGCCCGATTCCGCGGCGGCGTGCGCCGCGTTCCACGCGGCGCAGTTGGTGATTCCTCGCCGACACGTCAGCCTGGATCCTGTGAGCGCTCTACCAAGTCGATCGCACGTGTGGGTAAGCGCGAATACGGTCGTCCTTGGTGATGATCGTCGCGGCCCGCTCGCGTGCTGTCGCCACGATAATCTGGTCGGCAGGATCGCCGTGAAAGGGCTGCGGCAGCCGACAGCTCTCGACGAGGATCGGCCGCGTCAGCTCGGCCAAGTGCAAGTCTGGACGCGATGCCGCGAGATCGAGCCAGTCGTCGACGGGCCGGTCCAGCACGATCTGACCCTTTTCAGCTTTCTTTGCCACTTCCCACACGGAGATTAAGGAAAGCGTCAGCGCGCCTGCGGCGCGTGCGCGTTCGATCGTGCGCCGGGCCGCCGGCGTCAGGCGATGATCCCCGGTCACCCACCAGACCCAGGCGTGGGTATCAAGAAGCGTCTGCATCCCACGACTCGCCGGTCCGGAACGGGTCGCCGGATTCTTTGAGGACACTACCGGCCAGGTCGCGTGGCGTCGGGGCCGGCGCGCAGGGCACGAGCTTGGCGACGGGCCGGCCGCGCTTCGTGATCACGACGGCCGATTTGGTCCGCGCGACCTCATCGAGGAGCCGAAGGCACTGATCCTTGAACTTGCCGGCCGCCATGGTCTTCACGTGCCCAATATAGCCATGGCCATATAGCCATGTCAATCTGACGTCTTCGCCCGCTGGGGGCGAGAGTCGGTTGGCCCGCTACGCCACCTGGACGCCCGAGGACGTCACGTCTTTCGATCGGGCGCTCGCCGATCAGCGGGTGATTGACGATGACGTCTGGCGGTAAAGGCGAACGGGCCGGGCGGCTGGCCCTCGACTCGTCGGCGTACTCGCGATTTCGTGCCGGTGACCCCCGCGTGCTCGACCTCATCACCGCGGCTGAGATCGTCCTGGTTCCGGCAACCGTTCTCGGCGAGCTCTACGGCGCCTTCGAGATGGGTTCCCGTTCGCGCGAGAACCGCGTTGCGCTATCAGAGTTCCTGACTGAACCGTTCGTGAAACTCGTGTCCGTCTCGGCGGACGTCGCCCGGCAGTATGGCCGGGCGTATGCGGGACTTCGCCGCGCAGGTACGCCCATTCCGGCCAACGACATGTGGATTGCGGCGGCCGTGATCGATCAAGGAGCCTGTCTGCTCACGTTCGACCGCGACTTCGAGCACGTTGCCGGTCTCGATCGCATCGTGCTCGAGGGCGTCGAGGCAGGGACTGACGGCTGAGCTGTGTGGAGCGTTGGTCGTTACTTCTGATCCAATTTTGCGGTCCAATTCTTGATGACGGTGATTGTCGGTCGCGGCATCGGATCGACAGCCTCTGTGACCATGAACCTCTCGCCGTCGGAAAATGCGGCGTAGGACGTTCCTCGTCCGAAGAAAGTCGGTGAAGCAAACACTGCTTTTGGCGTTGCCGCACCAATAATGTCGCCGAATACGATCTCGACTTCCATCAGCGTGATGCCGTCGAGGTAGAAAATGGCGTTTCCATCGGGCCGCCAACGGGGTAGCCGCCCGCCAGCCAGAGTAATCCTGTGCCTCTGGCCGGTGGGATAAGACCTCACCCAGATGTCACCCGACGAGGTTGGAGGCACCGAAAACGAGCGGTACGCGACCCACTGTTTGTTCGGGGAAAACTGGCCCTCGATCTCCGCAGACTCTGACGCGATCCAGATCTTTGGCTCTGCGACGACGGTTGTAGGCGCTAGCCAAAAGTTGTGTTGCCCGCGCGGCGGCGTTCGCACTCCGTAGAGCAGCAGAGCTCCGTCCGGTTGCCAGTCGAACAGCCACTTCTGGCTAGGACTCGATTCGCCGATTCGCCGCTCAGCGTCACTCCCAACTTGCTTGATCACAATATGCTGGCAGCCCTCGCACGGCTTCTCCTTCGTCCTTAAGAACGCGATTTGATCGCCTTTGGGTGACCACGTCGGGTGTGTGGTGAGACCACCGGCTGTGAACTCGAATGACGCACCGTCCGGAAGATTGAGCAACCTGATTTGCCCATAACCGCGCGAACCCGGTTCCCCCGTTTGCGCCTTTACCTTCGTAAACGCTAGCTTCGTTCCATCAGGTGAGAGGGACCACGAGCTGAAGTAATCCGGCTGCCCGACCGTGCTGATGGTCTGTCCTTTGCGGTCTACGATCACGAACCGTCGGCGCCGCGGGTTTTGGAGGATATAAACGAGCGTGTTGCCCGAAGCGGCAAAGTACCACTTACCTCCGAAAGGTGAGGGGCGGACGTTCAGAGCCAGAGGGATGGCTTCGCCGAGTCCCTCGGGCTCATATGATCGTAGCGGCGTCGCGGTCAAGCTATCGTCGGCTGCCGTCAGCATGAAGTTAGAAGTGACGTAGGCCTCGCTGTTGATGCCTTCGCGATCGACTCGCGACACACGAACACTCGGCTCATTCGGATTAAGAGACCCTAGGTAAAGATTCCGACTCCCGAAGCCAAAATATGTGAAGTGACGGTCGTCCACGAAGTGTGGCCACAGGTGCGATTCACCGATGCTCGTGTCGGGCGTTGTGACTCTTATCGGTCGGCCCCCCGATGCCGGAACTCGGAAAATGCCATCTGAGATTCGCGCGAAAAGCACCGTACCATCAGCGCCCCACGCACCGCCACGGGGTCCAACGGCGTCGCAAATGACCACCGGGATACCTCCCGTAGCCGGGACCTTCCTTAACTTGTCGTTGAAAAAATACCCGATCCATTGTCCGTCAGGCGACCAGAAGGGGAACGTCGGAGCACCCGTTACGACTCCATCAACCGGACGTGTTTCGTTGTTCTCCAAATGATGAACCCACAACTGGTTGTCTCCGGCGAACACAACCTGAGCGCCATCAGGGGATACGGCCAGACTGTCAATGTCAGTAACTGACGGCGGGACTTCGATTTCGAATTGCAAGACCTCCGTCTTGACAGTAGGCGATCGCCAGCGAACCGCGCCAATGGTCGTCAACGCCACCGCCAAACCAACTACCGTCGCAGCCCAGAGCCAAGGACCCTTCCTAATCTCGCGCCCCAATCCTGTTGGAGGCCACTCGCCTGTTGTCCACGACGTCCGGTCGACGATCCATCGGAGCTGACGCGCAACGTCCCCGGCCGTCTGCCAGCGCTCGTCAGGATCCTTGGCTAGACACGTGTGCACGATATGATCGATCACTGGTGGCGCGCTTGGCTGAAGATGCGTCAGAGGCGCAGGCTCGCGCGCGAGGATCGTCGCGACTAACGTGGCTTGAGAATCTTCCTCGAAGGGCCGCTGCCCTGTGAGCATTTCGTAGAGCACGCACCCAAGCGCCCAGATGTCAGTGCGCGCGTCAGTGGCGCGGCCCTCGAGTTGCTCGGGCGCCATGTAGGGCAGCGTACCTACGAGTGAGCCCTCGATTGTCTGACCGTTGGACGACGGAGCCGACTCGACGCTGCTAGGTGCTACGTGAAGTTTCGCAAGGCCGAAGTCGAGCAGCTTTACTCCGCTCTTCGTCAGCATCACGTTCCCCGGCTTCAAGTCCCGATGGATGGTGCCGTGCCGGTGCGCCCGATCGAGTGCGCCGGCGATCTCCATGCCGCACGTCAGCGCCTGGTCGAGCGGTAGCCGGCCGCGCGCGAGCCGCTGCGAGAGCGTCTCCCCCTCGACCAGCTCGAGCACGAGAAAGTGAGTGCCGTTGTCCTCACCGATGTCGTGCAGCGTGCAAATGTGGGGATCATTCAGCGCCGCGATGGCCCGTGCTTCGCGCTCGAACCGTCGCAACCGCTCGGGATCGGAGGCAAGGTCTGCCGGCAGGAGTTTGATCGCCACCGCCCGACCGAGTCGAGTGTCCTGCGCCCGGTATACCTCGCCCATGCCACCTGCGCCGAGCAACGCGTCGATTCGGTACGGGCCGAGCTGGTGGCCCGGCTCGACCGGCGCGCCCGGAGGAGCGGCCCGAGGCTCGAGGAAGCTGATGGCCGACGCCTCGTGTGCGAGAAGTGACAACACCTCATCGCGCAGAGCGAGATCGCCCCCGCACGCCTCGCTGATGAACCCCTTGCGTTCTTCTTGCGGGCGCGCGAGCGCCGACTGCACCAGGCGCTCAATCCGCGTCCAGCGATCATCAGCCATTACTCGCGTTCACCAGCGATCGCGCGCCGCAGCCAGAGCTTCGCGAATCTCCAGCTACGCGCGACGGTCTCAACCGACACGCCGAGCGCCGTGGCCGTCTCATCGACGTTCAGTCCACTGAAGAACCGCAACTCCACCACGCGCGCTTTGCGCTCGTCCCGTTCCGCCAGTTCCGTCAGCGCCGCGTCCAGCGCAAGCACGTCAGGCGGAGAAGCGGCGGGCGCGTTGGCCAGCCGCCCCTCGTCCAGCGAGAGCCGAACGAAATCGCGGCCGCGCTTGCCGGCCCGGCGGGCGCGCGCCGCATCCACCAGCACGCGTCGCATCAGACGCGAGGACATCGCAAAGAAGTGCATGCGGTCCTGCCAATTCATTTCGGGCAGTTGCGCCAGTCTCAGGTAGACCTCGTTGACCAGCGCGGTCGGCTGCAGCGTGCGGTCCCGGCTCTCGCCGCGCATGTGGACCCGAGCGAGTCGCCGAAGCTCGCCGTGGACGACGGGGATCAGACGATCCAGCGCAAAGCTATCGCCGGCCCGCCACTGATGCAGCAGCTGGGTGATCTGCTGCCGGTCAGCAAGCAGAGGTCCCATTTGACCGCCTGAAACGCTCCGATTCTACGCCTGTTCGAGGTTCCTGACAGGTGTTTGGCTCTGCCTACGCCTCCTGACCCAAGCCGGTCTCCAAGCGACCGGCCGGGAGGCGGTCATGGCTCAGACAGTAGGCCGGCAACGGTTGGTTAGCGTTTTCTCGGGAATCGCGCTGTTACTGTTTTGCGGAATCGTACACGGCCAAGCGCCCATGCCCGCAACAGCTTTATGGCAGGGCGTCCCTACCGAAGAAGCTCACGAAAGGGTCGGCCGGCCACTCTGGCGAGTGCAAATGAGCGACCCGATTAGAGCGAACCTCGTGCGTCGCATCCTGGACGAAGCTTCACGCCTGCTCTTGGATCCTGAGTGTCGGGCACTTCTCGACGAATTCCAGGATCAACGAGGTCGGACCCTTGCCGAGCGGCTGCATGCGTTCGGCGTCGACATCCAAACCTACCTGTCATGGATCGTGTTCACCGATAACATGGGGCCTCGCGCCTGCGTTCGTGACGCGCTTGCGGTAACCATGCCGGGCAGTCGTGTGGTGCACGTGTGCGATGCCTACCTAGAAGGAAGCTGGCGTCGGAACCCGCAGCACGTCGTCGCTTCCTTTATCCACGAGACTCTACACACCCTGGGCCTGGGAGAGAATCCGCCGGCATCGTCAGATATCACCAAGCGCGTAATCGCCCGCTGCAGAATCTTCCAGGGCACACGCCGGCGCTGACGAACTGCGCTGTCAGAGGCCCTGAGGCTCCTCCACCTCGACATCGACCCGGCCTTCGACCGCAACTTCGAGCACGTCGCCGGTCTCGATCGCATCGTGCTCGAGGGCGTCGAGCCAGGCGCCGACGACTAGGCTCCCGGACAATCGCACGCCGCCTCCAGACAGGTCCGGCGGTGAGTACCCTACGATAGCGACCATGTCCCCGCCGCCGTCACTTCTCAATGTTGCGGTCGTACACAGCGGCGATGCCCTCACCATCGGCAACGCGGCGTGCGGGACGATCGCCATTTTTCTCTGCCTGGATTACCTCGCGACCGGCAGCCGGCGGTTTCTCTACCGAGAATTGACGAGCGGGTCTGGTTCGGGGCCTGGCAGATCGGTCCGGCCGTGCTTCACCCGTTGTCGCTGATGTATCTCGCGAGCGGCAGCGCGATGATCAGCGCGACGCTCAAAGTGCCGAAGCCCTAGCAGGTTGTTGCCTGACGCTCCAAGCAGCTCAGGAAGTGCGGCATGCTCGGGGCTCCGGCCCGCCGGTTGCCACGGGTCCCGAGGAGCGCGCGACGTTCAGCGCCCACGCCTCGTCTTCCGTTTCCACGAGTTTCCGCTGCCGCCGGATGTAGTGCAGCGGATCGGCAATCGCGCCGCCCGCGGCAATCGGTCTCGGCTCGTCGGATCCGTACACGTCGACGTAGTCGCGATAGAGCCCGCTGCAGATGCGCCGCGCGTCGCAACGACCACAGCGGGTCGTATGGACGCTCGAACAATCGACGCGGGCGTGCAGCCTGGCCACGTCGCCGTACACGACGGCCTTCGATTCCTGACTCACGCTGATGGGTGCCCGCGGCAGCAGGCGTTGAACCGCGTACAGCACCGGCCGGATCGACGCGTTGTTCACGAGGCGCTTGATCGAAAGCCACTCGGCGGCGCCAGGAATCCTGGCGACCCAGCGGAACGATGCGTTCAGCCGCAACCACCACCAGAGGCTCGACAGGGTCACCGGATCCGAGGTGTCTCCAACCGCCGTCCGTTGCGGCGGCAGCGTCGTCCACGACCAGGAGCTCCAGTCCCATTCGCGGTGGTCGTAGAACAGCTGCTGAAAGTGATAGACCGATTTGCGATGACGCTCCTCGACCATGCAGTGCGGGACATAGCGGACGTTGGCCTCGATGCCCGCCGCGTCGAGGATGTCGAGGCTCTCGGTGAGCGGCCCTCGGAGCGCGGCGAACTTCGGAATCAGCGCGTAGCGTTCCGATCGACCCACCTGATCCTCGTGAGGGTTGAACCCGAGCCAGTTGACGCACAAGGCTCCGGTCGCAACCGCCAGCCGCGCGATATCCGGGAGCTGTGACACCGCGGCCGGCGTCAGGACGACATTGAATCGGAATGGAATACCGCACTCGGCCAGGTTGCGCAGCGCCCGCATCTGCCGCTGGTGGGCGCCCTTCCGTCCGACGAGCGTGTCGTGCACGTCACCGAGGCCGTGAATGCTGATCTTGAAGTCGCGGACACCGGCGGCCTGGAATCGCCGGCACCGCTCCCGATTGTCGAGGACGATCGCGTTCGTGATCAGCGTCGGGTGCAGGCCGATCCGGACGCAATAGCTCACGAGCTCGAAGATTTCCGGATACAGCGTCGGCTCGCCGCCTTCGATGTCGATCGACGTATTCCCGTAGACCTCCACCAACGTCCGGCAGATTTTCTTGGCCTTTTCGATCGGCATGAACGCGTGTTCCGGGTGGTCCTTCGTACGGACCCGATCGATGAAGTAGCAGAAGTCACACCGCAGGTTGCAGGTCTGGCCGAGCCAGATCACGCCTCGTCGCGACAGGGACCGCTCGGTCGACGCGTGAAGTGGACGAACCGGCGCCCGGTGCGCGGCCGTCGCCATGTCGAGAGCCGCGCGAAGGTCGGACGCGAAGTCCCTCTCGAGGCTCCGGAGCGCGCTGTCGGCGCCCTCGATCATCTGAGGCCTCCGGTCGCCGCGGCATCGACCGGGCTGGCGGGGCTCGCCTGGCGCGCCTCGGTGATTCTGTGGAGGAGCCCGGCGCCGATGTCCTTCCAATCGAGGCTGCGGCGGACGTAGGCCATTCCACGCGCCTCTCGTCCGTCGCCTCCGTCCCGGAGAACGCTGACGAGCTGGTTCGCGACCGCTTCGTGATCGGAACCCGTCTGATACGTGTAGTCCTTGAAGCGCTCCAGATCGCCGACGTCGTTGCAGACGACCTTCAGGCCAAGGGTGAGCATCTCGCGAAGCTTCATCGACTCCCGGAAGTAGTTCACCTCGATGTCTTTGTAATAGACGATGGCGGCGTCGCCGATCCCCAAATAGCCGGCGACCTCGGCCGGCGGCACGTACCCGGTGAATGTCGTCAGCCCGTCCATCCCCAGGGCGCGAGCCATCCGCCGAAAACGACGTTCGAGCGGCCCGCCTCCGACGACGAGGAATCGCAGGCCCTCAGTCTTGCGGCTGGCGATCCCGACGATGTCGAAGATCGCGTCGAGGTCGCTTGCGATATTCAGGTGCGCGGCATACACGACCAGCTTCTGGTGCGCGTCGATCCCGAGTGCCTCCCGTCGTGCGCGGCGTGAGGCCATGTCCGAAGGCACAGACGGGTCGAGGTCGACGCCCTGCGCGAGCTGGTACAGCCTGTCGTCTCGAACGCCGAACGTCTCCCGGATGAACGGGCGCAGCCGATCGGTGTGATACGTGACGAGATCACAGCGCTTCGGCGTCGGCAGCTGCAGGGTGCGATTGACTGTGGCCAGCCACCCCGTGCGGAACCCGAAGTCCACGTCGTCGATATCGACGACGGTCAGGGTGCCAAACACTTTCTTGATCAGGAGCAGGAGCCCGACGTTCGGCAGCGGCTTGAGGCCGATGATGACATCGCAGCGGATGAACAGCGCGCGAAGGTAGAGCACGACGGAGAGCGGAAAGTGCAGCATGAACGGCAGGGACCACATGCTCTTGACGACCGTCACATGGGCACCGGCGTATTCCAGGGCGCGTGCGATCCGGCACGCCCGAAGGTAGCTGCCTGAATCGATCGACAATGCCGACACGACGACGATCCGGAGCGGTTCAGGCATGCGCCCCGCCTCCGGTGCCGGATTTGTAGTGCAGCGCGAGATCCAGAAGGCGCGCCGCAGTACCGAAACTGGCCGCCATCGAGGCCCCCATCGCGCATTCATACGTGCACAAGCATTCCCGCCTCTCGATGTAGGCACGAATGCGATCTGCCTCTTCGCTTTCCCAGAGCTTCATGAAATCCATGCCGACATCGCGAAGACTGCCGATCTTCGTCCCCAGCATCTCGCATGGATACACGTCGCCGGTTTCTGAAATCACATTGAACACCCGGCCGGCCAGACACCGGTGGGCTGCCGGCGGGTCATGACGGGCAATGCGCGCGATGGTGTCCGCCTGAAGCACCTCTTTGAGAACGGCCAGCCGCCTCAGCGCCGGCGAAAAGTACGTTCGTCTGTTGTTCGTGGCGATCAGGTACCGATGAGCCTCGCGATACCGGTCGATGTCGACGTCCTTCGCGCGGGCTTCCTTGGCCTTGCCTCTGACGAGCCCGATATTGACCGTATCCACGCCGAGGTCGTGGCGCAGAAAGTCGACCGTCTCCCGCCAGTAACCCTGGTTGAACGCGGTGAACGTGAAATTGGCGACCACGCCCAGATTCGGCAGGTCGCGTTTCATCGCGATCAACTCCCGAACGGTTGTCACCGTCTTGTCGAACACACCCGGCATCATCCGGATGTCATCGTGAATCTCTCGAGGTCCGTCGATGGACGCCACGACGATGACGCGTGCATCGGCCGCGTATTCCGCAATTCGCCTGACACCGGCCAACGTCCGGCTCCGCAAGGTGGCGTTCGTGGAGAAATGCAGGTTGAGGGCGCCGCGGTCGTAGAAATGCGCGGCGATGTCAGCAATGTCCTCCCGCAGGAACGGCTCGCCGCCGGTGAACATGATGTACCACTGCGGCGGAAGTGATTGCGCGAGCCGTCCGATTTCATCCGTCGTCAGCTCAGGACGTTTTTCCCGCTCCGTGTAGAAGCACATCCGGCAATCGAGGTTGCATCGATTGGTGACGAAGAGCACGTTCGACGTGGGTTGTTTCAGGAACAGGTTCTTCGACAACGCCGCGACAGTGGATCGCATGGCTAGTCGGAACGACGCCGACAGGTGTCCAGCCGTTGGCGAGCGGCCATTCCAGTCTCCCGTAAGGAAGTGGTGCGGAGTGATGAAGTGTAATCACTCCCGCGCGACACTGCGACTACGAAAAACGTCCCTGGCGAAATCTCCTGCGCGGCAGACTTTTCCTGGCTGTCGCGAAGGAGCCGGCGCGTGCGCGGGTCCAGGGTGAAGGGCCCGAACCGGCAGGGCATGGGGGTGATTCGATGCTCGGCTTCGCGGAACTTTGAACTTCAAGCTTCGAACTCGGCAGTTGGGACGGCACGACGGCCGCCCACTGTGTGCCCGGCGCCGGAGGGTTCCGAACCCACGCTATTGACAAATCGTCTATAGACGAAACAGGATCAGGCCATGCCGGTCAGCTCGAAACAGGTCGAACATTACCTCCCCCTCAAACCCGACGTATTCGAGATCCTGCTCGCGCTGAAGGGCGGGCATCGGCACGGCTACGGCATCCTGAAGATCCTCGACGCGCGCGACATCAAGCTGCCGGCAAGCCTGCTGTACCGAAAACTCCGGCGGCTGATGGATGACGGGTGGGTGGTCGAGTCAGCCGCAAAGACGCAGGCCGAGGCCGGTGACCCGCGAAGGCGCTATTACCAGATCACGTCCAGAGGCCAGGCGGTGCTGCGCGCCGAAGCCGCGCGCATCGTCGATCTCGCCCGCAGCGGACACGTGCGCAAGCTGGCGCAGGACGCGAAAGCCGACCATGCGTAACGTGGCTCGCGACAAAGACGCGCGCGTGCGGCGGGCGCTTGGCGCGCTGCTGCGCATCTATCCTCCTTCTTTCCGACGTGATGTCGGGCAGGACCTCGTCGAGACCGCGGTGCACCGCCGCGCCGAATCCGTCCACCGCCACCCGGCGACCGGTGCGTTGCGGTTCTGGCTGACCGAGGGCGCGCGCTTCGTGTTCGACGGTCTGCTCGAGCGCGCACAAACGCTCGCGTCGCTTCCGGATGAGCTCCGCTACGCCGTCCGGCAGGTCGGCCGGGCGCCGGGCCAGCAACTGCTGGCTGTCGTGACGCTCGCGTTGGGCGTCGGCGCCACCGTCAGCGTCTTCACGCTGGCCGACGCGGTCGTCTTTCGTCCGCTGCCGTACGCCGACGCAGACGCCCTGTACCTCGTCCGCTCACGGTTCGGGAGCACGGAACTCAGCTCCAACTCGCAGCTGAATCTGGAGGACCTGCGGCGCTCGGTGAAGACGATGGCCTGGATTGCCGGCGCGTACGATCGAAGTCCCGCGCTCTCGGACGGCCAGGGAGACACGGAGCGCGTATCGGCGCTCGATGTCACCGTGGACTATCTGACAGGGCTGGGCGCGCGCGTGCAGGAAGGCCGGCCATTCAATCCAGCCGATTATGCCGCCGGAGCCGAACGCGTGGCGATCGTGAGCCGCGCGTTGTGGCAGCGGCGCTGGAATGGCAATCCGGCGGCGATCGGCGCGCCGATCCGCCTCGACAGCCGCACGTACACGGTTGTCGGCGTCATGGCGCCGTCGTACCGGGATCCGGAGCCGATCGAGTCCGGTACGATCACGGACGTCTGGCTGCCGGCGCGTGCGGGCGCGTTCAAGGATCGCGACGATTACGGATTTCAGCTGATCGGCCGGCTGGCAGACGGTGTCTCGCTCGCGGCCGCTCGCGACGAGCTTTCGCAGGCTGGCCGCCGGCTCGCTGCTGCGTATCCGGAAAACCGGGTTGACGGCGCCAATCTCGACTTCGCCCTGAAGCCGCTCCACGAGACGACCGTCGGCGGGTCCCGCGACCGGATCCTCCTGCTCCTCGGGGCGGTGGGACTCCTGCTCGTGCTCGCGTGCGCGAATGGGGCGAACCTGTTTCTGGCGCGCGGCGTCACGCGCTCGGCGGAGCTCTCCGTGCGCAGCGCCCTCGGCGCGACGCGATCGAGGCTGGCGCTTCAGCTCTTCGTGGAGACGTCGATGATTGCGCTGATGGCCGGCGCGCTCGGCGGTCTCGTCGGCACGATGGGGCTGCGCGCGTTCGTCGCGGCCGCGCCCGAGGGCTTTCCGAGGCTGCACGAGGTGACCTTCGACATGCGCGCGTTTTTCATCGTCGTCGCGCTCACGATGGCGACGGCGGTCGCGTTCGGCATTCTGCCGGCGTTGCGCGGGGCGCGAATGGCGTCGGCCGGCGCGTCAGGTTCCGTGCGGTTGACCGGATCACGCCACACGCAGCGCCTGCAGTCAGCGCTGGTCGCGATCGAAGTCGCGCTTTCGCTCGTGCTCGTCACCGGCGCGGCATTGCTCCTTGCGAGCTTCAGCCATCTGCTCGGCGTCGCTCCCGGTTTCGACGCAAAGAACGTGATGATGGTGCAGGTCCGGCCGCCGCTGGCCGCCGACACGGCCGAGGAAGATCGCATGTTCTACGGCGAGCTCATCTACCGGGCAGCGTCGCTCCCGGGCGTGTCCCGGGCGGCGGTCGTGTTTTCCGTACCCGGACCGGGCGCCGGCGCGTGGACGCGGGTGACGCCCGACACGGCGGTCGGCGAGTCACCGGGATCGGAGCTGTCCAGGGCGGGGGCACGTGGCGAACACGCGCCCGGTGCCGATTTCTTCCGCTTCAACGTCGTGAACGGCCGCTTCTTCGAGATGCTGAACATTCCGGTTCTCGCGGGCCGCGGGCTCGCCGCCAATCCGTTGCAGACCGGGCCGCTCGAGGTCGTCATCAATGAAGCGGCCGCCAAGCGATTTTTTCCGGGCGTCGAACGGCCGCTCGGGCGCCGGCTCGCGCTTGGCTCGGCGAATTCGACCGCCCCGATGCGCGAAGTCGTCGGCATCGTCGGCGACGTGCGCCAACGCGGTCCCACGCATCCGGCCGAGCCGGAGATCTACCTGCCGCACCGGCAGCGCGACATCGGCCGGTTGAGTCTTCTGATAGAACCCGCCCCCGGCGTGACGCTCGCCGCTGAGACGATTCGGCGCATGGTGCGTGAGCTCGCGGCGGACGTGCCCGTCGATCGCATCGAGGCGCTCGCGACCCGCTACAACTCCACGCGCAGTCAGGCGAGTTTGCTCACCTCGCTGCTCTCGGCGTTCGCCGTCGTCGGATTGCTGCTCGCGGCGATCGGCACGTACGCGACGGTATCGCATGCGTTCTCGCGGCGAGTGAAGGAAATCGCGATTCGCCTGGCGCTCGGCGCGCATGCGGGCCGCGTGTTCCGGTTCGTCCTCGGACGCGCCTTGTCGGTGGCCGCCATCGGGATTGCGATCGGATTGGGGTTGACCTTTGGACTGTCGCGGTTTCTGGAGGGTCAGCTCTACGGCGTGACGGCGCGGGATCCGCTCATGACCGCAGGCGCCGTCGCCGGCATCGCGGCGGCCGTCGCGATCGCCGCGGTGGGTCCGGCGATGAGGGCGGCGAGAGTCGATCCGAATAAGGTGCTGCGACAGATCTGAGACGCAGCGTCTTACCCTCCGATTTTCGGCTCTCCATAAATGAAGTCGTCCATCATCACGATGTCGACGTCACCATCGTCTTCACCAGGCTCCTCGTCGCCGGTCCGAATACGGACGCTGGCGATGCGGGCGTCGTCGAACAGCACTGCGAAGAACGACAAGGTGCCTGTACCAGGCGATGCGGGCACGAAACTGCTATAGAGCAGCTCGCCTTTGCTCCCGAAGAACTGGATCAATGTGCTGGCGCCGCGGTTACCGCGCTTGTTGCCGGGTCCGCTGCCATCAGGCTGGTCCACGTCGGCGAAGACCACACCGAATCCGTTCGTGAGGGCCGGAATCGTGCCGTTGCCGGGAATGAAGATCTGGATCTCGGTGATGTTGCTGCCGATCGGGCTGAAGAGACGCAGCGGGCTGAACGCCTGAAACGCCGTCGCGTAGCTGGTATTTCGGAAGGTATCCGCCAGGCCGCTGGGCGGCGCCTGCACGAATCCGGTGCCCGGCGTCAGGATGTTCGCGCCGCGGTTCAGAAACGTGACGAACGGCGTCGGTCCGGGGGACGTCGCGGAGCCGCCGCCGTCCCAGCCGATTTCGCGCCGGCCGGTGGCGATCGGTCCTGGGTTGCTGGCGTTGTTGATGCCGCCGAGCGCAAGCCGGAACTGATCGACCAGTCCCTGGATCGACGACGCGTTCGGTCCCGACCCCTGAAAGACGATCGGCGGGACGAAATCCTTGGATGTCACCTGCAGGAGATTGCGAAACGACGACGTCCGGGCGCCCTGCGCGTGCGCGGGCACGGTGTTGGATGCAATGATGCCTGCTGAAAGCGCCACCGCCACTGCCGCGGCGCTGTACCAGAATTGCCTGTTCATGATTGTTGCTACCTCTTCTTTTGGGAAAACCAGCGTGTGTTCGTGTCGCCGCGAGCTGAGGAACCTTGCGAACGTACCTGTACGCCCCGGCGGAATCATGCGCGTTGAGTCAGGAAAGGGTGAGGAATGGGTCAGTAAAGTCCGTGTCACGCGGCGGGTGATAATTGAACGAATCGACGTTTCGTCACCGTCATGTCCGCGTCGCAAGTTCTGACATTCGCTGAATTCCGACTCGATCCCGAACGGGGACAGCTCTTGCGCGGCGCCACGCCCGTCGCGCTCACGCCAAAGGCGTTCGCGCTGCTCGAGTACCTGGCCTCGCGCGCGGGGCGTCTCGTGTCCAAACAAGAGCTGCTCGACGCCATCTGGCCGAACGTCTTCGTCGGCGAAGCGGTTCTGAAAGGGACGATTCGGGATGTTCGCCGCGCGCTCGGCGACGACTCGCACGCGCCGCTGTTCATCCAGACCGCCCACCGGCGGGGCTACCGGTTCGTCGCGCCGGTGGTGGCCGAAGACGGACACGCTCAGGCCGCTCCGCCCGCTGCTGGGCCAGCCGTCGTGCCCCGTCCGGCGGCCGTGGCTCCTCGCGTGAGTTACGCGCGCAGCGGCAGCGTGAACATCGCCTACGAAGTCGTCGGGGCTGGGCCTATCGATCTGATCTTCGTGATGGGCTGGGTCTCGCACCTCGAGTACTTCTGGAACGAGCCCTCGTTCGCGCGCTTCCTGAACCGGCTGTCGTCGATGGCGCGGCTCATCCTCTTCGACAAACGCGGAACGGGCCTGTCGGATGCCGTGCCCGTCAGCCAGTTGCCGACACTCGAGCAGCGGCTCGACGATGTGCGCGCGGTGATGGAAGCCGTGGGATCAGAACGGGCCGTCCTGCTCGGCGTGTCCGAAGGCGGACCGATGTGCAGCCTCTTCGCCGCGACCTATCCCGAGCGTACCGAAGCGCTGATCATGATCGGCAGCTATGCGCGGCGTCTTCGCGATGACGACTATCCGTGGGGTCCGACACGCGAAGAGCGTGATGCGTTCTGCCAGAGGATCGTGGACGAGTGGGGCGGCCCCGTCGGACTCGAAGAACGTGCGCCGTCGAAGATCGGCGATCCGGCATTCCGGGAATGGTGGGCGTCGTACCTGCGCATGGGCGCGAGCCCCGGCGCCGCCATCGCCCTGACGCGCATGAACGCCGAGATCGATATCCGCGGCGTGCTGCCGTCGATCAAAGTCCCGACGCTCGTGCTGCACCGCGCGGGTGATCGCTGCCTGCGGGTCGAAGAAGGGCAGTACCTCGCCTCGCACATCAGCGGCGCGACGTTCGTGAAGCTCGAAGGCGACGACCACCTGCCGTTCGTGGGCGATCAGGACGCCATACTGAACGAGATCGAGCAGTTCATCGCGCGTACGCACCGTCGGCAGCCGGCGGGACTCGTGCTCGCATCGATCGTGACGATCCGATCGGACGCGACAGGCGCCGATCTCGTTCATCTCCGCCGCGTGTTCGAACGGGAAGTCACCTGGAGCCGCGGGAGTCAGCTCGCCGCCGGAGATCACAACCTTGTCGCGGCGTTCGACGGTCCGGGCCGGGCCGTACGCTGCGCGGCGGCTGTGGTCGAGGTCGCCCGGCGATCGCGAATCGCCGCGCAAGCGGGGGTCCACATCGGCGAGTGCGACCTCGCGAGTGGCACCGGGCCGATCGTCGCCATTTCCGGACGGATCGCCGATGCAGCGTGCCCGGGCGAGGTCTACGCCTCCAGGACGATCGTCGATCTCGTGCACGGATCCGGCCTGGAATTCGTCGATCGCGGGGTCCTGACCGCGGACGGACTCACCCGGGAACTTCCCCTGCTGGCGGTGGCCGGCCTCTGACCGAATCCTGACCGGACTTTTACGCTCCTCCGACGTATTTAGAAAAAGGGGCTCCTATCCTGCTTAGAAAGGGGTTCTAGCCTGATGGCCATGCCGCAACTTCTGACCACGCTGCCATTCGTCGTCCGGCCGGGTGAGGGACGGCGCGCACCGCTCGGATCGGTCGGCACGATTCACAAAGTTCCCGGCGCAGCCACGGAGGGCCGGCTCGCGGTTCTCGAGCACACCCTCCGCCCGAGGTTCCTGGCGGCGCCGATGCACCGGCACTCGCGGGAAGACGAACTGTCGATCGTCCTGTCGGGCAAGCTCGGTGTGAAGCTCGGCGACGACGTGGTCGTCGCCGGCGCAGGAAGCTACGTCCTGAAGCCGCGCGGCCAGTGGCATGCCTACTGGAACGCCGGCGACAGCGACCTTCGATTCATCGAGTTGCTCGTGCCGGCTGGTGTCGAGGGGTACTTCGAACGGCTCTCACGCCTCTTCGCGAGGATCGACGCGCCGCTTGCCGACGACGTCAAGGCGCTCGCGGACGAATACGGTCTGCAGATCGATTTTCAGAGCGTGCCGGCGCTGTGCCAGCAGTTTGGATTGAGATTCTGAAGCCATGGTCCCTTCCAGGGACCGGACGTTGATCCCTCAACTGCTCGGCGGCTCGACGTAGAGCAGCCGCATCAGTTCCTGCACGCGCTGCCAGAATTCCCGCATGGCGTACGTTGATTCTACGCCGCCAGGGTGCGGGGACATTCCTTTCCCATTCGAAGTTCGCAGTTCGAAGTTCCAAGTTCAGGTTGCTGGGTTTTTCAGCAACCTGTTAGCTCCCTCCACACCTGCGCCTGACTTGCTCGGTGATCTCGCGCGTCGAGGGTGGATTCTCGGCGAGCCCGAGCGTGTGGAGCATCTCGTGAATCACGACGATCTCCCCGGCCACGGGTTGCTCTACGAAGCTCCTGCCGAACCATACGCTGCAGACCCGGACGACCTGATGGCCGGGAGAAGTAAACGCGGCCGTCCTGTGGTCGCGCTGGCAGAGCGGCGTCTCGGCGCCGTCCACGAACCAGACACGATCGAACAGATACTCGGAGGCAGTGAGAGCTGTAGCCTGGAGGCGCTCGAGGAGGGGCCGGCCGTCCGCGTCCTGGAAATCCGTGAGCAGCCGCTGACATTCGGGCCGCTCGAGCCTCTGTTTGGCCCCAAGAACCGCCGACTTCACGCGTTGTTGGACCCAGCCATCGTCGACCTGCACGCGAGGCGTTTGCCGGGGCCCCTGCCCCAACGCAACCACGAGAACGACCGCCACCCACCACGCCATGGCCCACCTCTGTTGGGCCGACGCGAGAAGGGCAGGAAAATTCCCTCAAAGGCCAACGCAGAAGGCAAAGGGAAGCGAGAGGGAAGAGGGGCAAAGCTGTTGACTCGTCCAGACTCCGCCGGCACCATGCCGGCGTGAGCGACGAGAAGGCGCCCGACGACGTCACCGGTCTGCTCCACGCGTGGACGGGCGGCGACGTGGCTGCGCGCGACGAGTTGATGGCGGCCGTCTACCGGGAACTGCACCAGCGCGCGGCCGCGCGGCTTCGTCGCGAGCGCGACGGCCACACGCTGCAGCCCACCGCGCTCGTCCACGAAGCGTACCTGCGGTTGATCGATCAGAAGCGGACGCCCTGGCAGAACCGCGCGCACTTTCTCGCGGTCGCTTCAGAGATGATGCGGCGCATCCTGGTCGATCACGCGCGGCGAAAGAAGATGGTCAAACGATCGGGGCGCTGGGCCAGGATGACGCTCCACGAAGGGGTCGCGCACGGACGGCCGCGCGAGGTCGACGTGCTCGATCTCGATCGCGCGCTGGAGAAGCTCGCCGGGTTCGATCCGCGGAAGGCCCGGATCGCCGAGCTCCGATTCTTCGGCGGCCTGTCGATCGAAGAGACCGGCGAGGCCATGGGCATCTCGGTCGCGACCGTCGAGCGAGACTGGCAGACGGCGCGGGCGTGGCTCTTCGCCCAGCTGAAAGGCGACGGCCCAGGCCGCTGAACTACGCGGCCTGAACTTCGAACTTAGAACTTCGAACTTAGAACTTAACGAAAAGGGCAAGGTTCCACAGTTCGAAGTTCTAAGTTCAGGTTGCTGGGTTTTCAGCAACCTGCTACAGCGTTTTCCAGATCGGTGTCACGTGTTCCGGAGCCCGACCTTTGCGAGCGCCGCGAGGCAGGCCCCTTGGCCCGCCGTAGCTTCACCGGAGGCGGCGATCACGCTGCCTTGCGGCAAGCGGCGAGCGGGAGGGCGCCGGAACACGTGACACCGATCTGGAAAACGGGCTAGTCCACGCGAAGCGCGTGGAGCGGATCGATCCGCGCCGCGCGTCGGGCAGGAATCCAGGTGGCGAGCAGCGCCACGCCAATCACGACGACTGCGACGAGGGTCGTCACCCAGAGGATGCCGGCAGGGGGATCTTCACCCTGGGCCGCCGCCATCAACCGCACCGCGATGAGGCTGAGCGTGAGACCGATCGCGAGTCCTGCGACACTCAGCCGCAATCCGCGAAACAGAAACAGACCGACGACCTGGCGCTTTCCGGCGCCGAGGGCCGTGCGAATGCCGATCTCGCGAATGCGCTGGCCGACGGCGAAGGCGACGACCGAATAGAGCCCGATCGCGGCGAGAAACAGCGCGACCGCGCCGCTGCCACCCGCGGCCGTGATCAGTCTCACGGTCGAGTTCCGCTCGCCGGCTTCGATGGCGGCGAGCGTCCGGGCGCTGATGAGGGGCAGGTCGGGTGCTTCGGCGCTTGCGATCGAACGAACGACCGGGATGACCGGGTCTGCTGGGCCATGCGTGCGGATCAGAAAATGCCCGGTGATGCGCAGGGACGGCACGAAGATCCGCGGCTCCCCCTCACCTGGGCGTTCGTCCACGACGCCCACCACTTCGACCTGCCCAAGATTCCGCCGGTTGGGACCTGCGCTCACGAACCGCCGGCCAATCGGATCGGTCGAGCCCCACACTCGCCGTCCGAAGTCGGCGCCGATTACCACTACACGCCCGTCGCTCCGGTCGGCGGCGTCGAAGTCGCGTCCACGCACGACGGGGATGCCCATGAGCGGAAAGTATCCCGGCGGCGCGGCGTGCGAGCGGACGCGCAGGCGGCCTGCGGTCTCGGTGGCGGTGACCGCGTCGGCGGGATGCACAGCCACCTCGAAATACTCGTCGTCGTTCTCCTGCGGCACGATCGCCGCGACGCCCGGCAGCGCCGCGAGCCGTTCCTGCAGGCGGCCGAGCGTGTCTTCGCGCTTCTGGTCGAGCGCGCCGTACCGGGGGTTGGTGTTGAAACGTACGTCGAGAATCCGGTCGGCCACCACCGTCGACGGCAGCTGCTGAAGATTCGCCGCAAGGCCAAGAATCAGGGCGCCCATGACGAGGAGCGCCGGTTGCGTGAATGCGATCTGCGCGACGACCAGTCCGGACTGCAGGCGCGAGCGCGCAGCGACCACTACGCCGCCCGCGGTGTCCTTCAACCCTTCCGACACGGCGAGACGCGTGGCGTGCAACGCTGGTGACAGGCCAAAGAGGATCCCGGTTGCCAGCGCGATGCCGAACGTGAAGGCGAATGCGGGCCAGTCGAGCACGAGCTGCAGATCAGGGATGCTCGACTCGAACAGCCGCCACAGAACCCAGACCACAAAAAGGCCGAGCGCGCCCGCGGCGAGCGCAAGCAGAACACTTTCGGTCAGGAGTTGACGCACGACTCTTCTGCGGGAGGCGCCGAGGGAGAGCCGCACCGCGATTTCCCGCCTCCGCGCCACGGCCAGGCCCGCCTGGAGCGCGCTGACGTTCGTGCAGGTGATTGCCAGCATGATCAGCGGAATCATCAAGGTCATCACGCGGCCGGCGATGCCGGGCGTCTCGCCCGACGGCGGAAAGTAATTGTCAGCGCGCAGCGGCACGACGTCGGTGGAGCGCGCGTCGCCTGACGCCATGCGGGTGGCTTCGCGCGCGGCGCGCGCCGCGATCGCTTCGACCGTTGGCAGCGTCTGCTCCGGCGTGACCCCCGGCTGGAGGTGCGCGACGATGCCGAACGTGGCTGCGTCGTAGCTGCCGAGATCGAGCGAGGTGCCGCGCTGCAGCACCGGCCGCGCGCCGAGCGGCACCCACACGCGCACCTGAGAACCGCCGGTCCTGGCGCCGACGAACCGCCGAGGCGCCACGCCGGCGATCGTGACCGGCACGCCGTTGACCTTCAGGGTCCGGCCGACGATGTCGGGCGCGCGATCGAAGTGCCGCTCCCAGACGACGTGACTGATCACCGCGACCAATGGTGGCGAAGACGGCGTGTCCGAGAGGTCCGTCGGCAGACCCGCGCCGAGAGTCGGCCGTACGCCGAGCACCTGAAAGTAGTTGGTTGTGACGTAGGTCACAGCCCCGCTGACGAGGCGTTCCTGCGCACCGCCGACATCCAGTACCACGTCGAGCGAGGTCCAGGCCGCCACGGAACTGAACAGCTTCTGCTGAGCCGCGTACTCGCGATATTCCAGGTACGAAAATTCACGGCCGATGGTGGGCCGGCCCATGCCCCGATTGATGCCCCGGATCCGTACCTGCGAGTCGTCAGGGGTGGTGCCTGCCGGCGGGCTGTTCACGAACGAATAGAGCAGCAGAAAGATCGCAGCGTTGAAACCGATGCCGAGCGCCAGCACGAGGACGATCGTCAGGGCCGAGATGGGCTTGCGCGCGACGTGACGCAACCCGAACCGGAAATCGGTTACCGCGGAATCGATCCACCGGACCCCGCGCGCCTGCTGCTGTTCCTGCATCGGAACCTCTCCGCGCATTGTGCCCTATTCGTGCCCGGTTGCTTGACTCTGCCGGTTGTCAGCCTACACGATGGGCGCCGGTGCACCACGTGAACGCGTCGTCCGAAAATCTTCGTCATGACGCCTGAACACTGGCGGCAGGTCACCGCGATCTTTCACGCGGTGCGCGGGCGCGAGCCGGGCACCCGCGGCGCGTTCCTCGATCAGGCGTGCGTGGGCGATCTGTCTTTGCGCGCGGAGGTCGATTCGCTGCTGGCCGCGGAGGCCGAGGCGAGCCGGATGGGCACGGGCGCCGTGGCCCAAGACGTTTCGCCGCATCTTCCGGCGGGGACGCCGTTCGGTCCGTACCGCATCGAGGCGCTGGTGGGCAGTGGCGGCATGGGCCAGGTCTATCGCGCGACCGATGCGCGGCTGCACCGCACGGTCGCCATCAAAGTGCTGACGCCGACGCTCGTGCCCGATGCGGAACTCGACGCGCGGTTCGAGCGCGAAGCCCGGCTGCTGGCGGCGCTCAACCACCCGAACATCGCCGCGATCTACGGCCTCGAAACGGCAGGAGCCATCCAGGGCCTGGTGCTCGAGTTCGTGGACGGCCAGACACTGGCCGAGCGGTTGTCACACGGCCGGCTGCCTGTGCCCGACGCGCTCACGATTGCGCGTCAGATGGCCCTCGCGCTGGAAGCCGCGCACGACAAGGGGATCATCCATCGTGACCTGAAACCGTCCAACGTCAAGATCACGCCGGCCGCCGTGGTGAAAGTTCTGGACTTCGGCATCGCGCGACTGACCGCCGAGGGACAGCCGCCGGCCGCGACGACGATAGGCGCGACGGACACCGGACTGATCCTCGGGACGCCGGCGTACATGAGTCCCGAGCAGGCGCGCGGGCAGGCGATCGACAAGCGAACGGACATCTGGGCGTTCGGGTGCGTGCTGTACGAACTGCTGACCGGGCACGGCGCGTTCGCGGCCGCGACCGCGTCGGACAGCGTCGCGAGAATTCTCGAGCGGGAGCCGGAGTGGACCAGACTCCCCGCCGACGTGCCGCCCACGATCGTCCGGCTGCTGAAGCGCTGCCTGCAGAAAGACGTGTCCGAGCGGCTGCGCGACATCGGCGATGCGCGCATCGAGATCGGCGACGCGCTGGCCGCGCCGCTATCCATGCCGCTGCTTCACGACAAGCCCGCGCCTTCGCGCCGCATGCTGCTGGCGGGCGCGGTCGGTATCGCGATCCTCGCGCTGGCGGCGTTCGGCATCTGGCGCATGACGAATTCGGAATCCGGTCCGGCTGTTGCCCCGGCCGCCGTCGAACTCGGTGTCATGTTCCCTGACAACCAGCTGCCGGCGTTCGGCGTTGCCGTGTCGCCGGATGGACGACGCATTGCTGCCGGCGTCTTCAGCAGCTTTGGACAGATCTGGGAGCACTCGCTCGAGACGTCTGAAACGCGTCCGATTGCCGGCACCGAGGGCGGCGTCTGGCCGTTCTGGTCACCAGACGGATCGACGATCGCATTCGCGCGTGCCAGTCAGCTGCTGAGAATCAGCAGGACCGGCGGATCCGCGATCACGATGGCATCGGCAGCGCCGGGCTTCGGCGGTGGCACCTGGAATCAGGCCGGCGTGATTCTCTTCGTCGCACAGCGGAAGCTGTATCGCGTGCCCGCATCCGGCGGCACGCCGGTCGAACTGTCCCTGGCCGGTGTCCAGGGCGTCCCGCTCACGCCGACGTTCCTGCCTGATGGCAATCACTTCGTCTTTACTGACTTCAGGAGGACTGGCTCGAGCGTCAGTCTCGGTTCACTCGATTCTCCGCGCGTGACACGGATGGCTGACGTGGACGGAGGCGTCACGTTCGCGCCGCCCGATCGTGTCTTGTTCGTGCGCGGCGCGTCCCTGTTCGCTCAGAAACTCGACCTGACGACGTTCGAGTTGACCGGGGACGCCCAGGTGGTTGCGTCGGGTGTCGTTCCCGGAAGCGCAGTCGGTGCGGTCCAATTGAGAACCTCCACTTCAGCCAATGGCGTGCTGGCCTTACAGACGCCGCGCGGAGGGAGCGTAGGTCATCTCGCCTGGTTCGATCGTGAAGGCCGAAGCGCCGCGAGGATCGAGTCGCCCCTCGATCTCGAGTATCTCAATCCAGTGATCTCGCCGGACGGCGCGACGGTCGCGGCCAACCGCGTCGACCCGCAGACCGGCAACTGGGACATCTGGCTCGTCGACGTCGCCCGCGGTTTTGGCCAGAAGCTCACGACCGATCCGGCGCCGGATCTCGACCCCGTCTGGTCGCCGGACAGCAGGGAAATCGTGTACGCCTCCGAACGGAACGGAGCCCTGCGCCTCTATCGTCAGCCGGTCGCCGGCGGCGGGGCACCGGAATCGTTGATCGATCTGAGCGACGCCCGTGCGGTCGTGCCGACCGACTGGACGCGTGACGGACGCTACATCGTCTATCAGCAATCGACGTTGTTGCGCTGGTCGGTCTGGGCCTTGCCGCTCTTCGGCGACCGTAAACCCATTCAACTGGTGGGCGACGACTTCTCGCCATACGGCGCGCATGTCTCACCCGATGGCGAATGGCTGGCCTACAACTCGTTCGAGTCGTCGGGCCCGGCGGAGGTCTTCGTGCGCCGATTCATCGCCGACGGCGCGAAGAAGCAAATCTCGAGCGGCGGCGGCGTTCACCCCAGGTGGACGCGTGGCGGGAAAGAGATTGTGTACTGGGCACCGCCGGGCGGCGTTCATGCGCACGATTTTGCCGTGACCTCGTCAGCCATCACGGTGGGGCCGCGGCGGGCGCTCCTGGACCGGCCGGTGCTCAGTCTGATCGACGGCCGCCCGCACTACGACGTCACGCGCGACGGCGAGCGCCTTCTCGTGCGCCAGCGGACCGGACCGCAGGGACCGGGGATCAAAGTGATTGTGAACTGGACGTCGAAGCTGCGGCAGTAGGGCCGAAGGCCGAAGGCAAAAGGCCGAAGGCCAAAGAAAGACGGGACGCAAAAGCAAGCCACATGAGCTGTCGTGGGGGTGGGTGACGCATTCAGGAATACGCCCGCTTTGGACGGAGGTGGCCCATGTCGCGCACTCGTCATTCTCGCCGCGGTGCCTTGTGCCTCTTGGCTGCTGCCTTTTGGTTTCTCCCGGCGCAGGCAGCCCCACAACAACCTCCGCCACCACCGCCCGAGCTCATCGCGCAACAGCGAATCCCGCTTCTGATCGGCACGGTCACCGATCCGGCAGGCCAGCCGATCGCGCGCGCGCCCGTGAACCGCAGAGATCTCACGCGGGACCGCGTGGGCGGAACGTTGACCAGTCCTTCCGGCCGGTACGAGATTCGAGGGAGCATCCAGGGGTCGCTGGTAACGGCCTGGCAACTTTACGGTACCGGCCCGCATCGAATCGAAGTGCACGCTCGGGGATTCCGAAGCTGGGTGAGCCCGGTGGTCGTGCTCGTCGCAGGCGAGACACAGCAACTGGACATCGTCCTGCAACCCGACTCGGTGCCGGTCGCACCGCTGCCGGCAGAGAGCATTCGAACGCTCGCGGTCGCATCGGCGACGCAAGCATTCCAGCTGAGCCGGAAAGTCACAGACGATGTTCGTGTGGAGCTCGTCGGTAATCCGGTACTGCTGCCGGATCATCGATCCCTTCACGCCCGTACGACCCCGACAACCACCTCCCGAACGCCGCCCGATGCGATCGTCCCGGCCGTCGTTCGTGCTGGCGCCATATTTCGCGAGTCTGTGTTGATCGTCTTTCGTGGCGAGCAGGGCGTCACCGAGTTCTCCTACAACGGCTCGCCTGGGTTCCTGCCGCTGGAGGAACAGGAATGGCAGGATGTGTCGGCCGCGCTAGACATGTTCTACGCGACGGCGGTCGACGTCAGCCGCGGACCAGAGCGCTTCGACCCGTATCTTCCGGACGACATGCGGAGTGTGCTCGGGAGCCCTGCGCCGGGGCGGCGATTGTTGCTGCCGCCTGACTCAGTCGAACGGGATCTATCCAATGATGACCTTCGCCGCTATGCCGCACTGATGCTCGACATGGCGTCTCTCAATCAGTGGATGGAGTTCGAAGGAATCGATCGGACCGCCGATCTGCCAAAGCAGGTGTCGCCAACGGCGAATCCGCGCGAATTCATCAAGGCCCTGGCGCCCGTGCTCGACGTGCGGCGGCGAATCCTGAAGGATCTTGGGGCGTTCGAGGCGCGGCACCTCGAGTCGAGCCGGCCGTTCCTGCGGCGTATGCTGGGCGAAGGGCTGGTCGCGAGAGAAGATCCGCAGCGCGACCGGATCACGCATCTGCCGGCAGGGGCCCGGATGTACGCCGCGCCGCTCGGCGGGTTCACCGCGGCACTGTTCCCGCATTTCATCCTCGTCAACGGGCAGATACGGATCGTGGCGTTCGATCTGCCATAGCAGGCCAACCCAACGCTACGCGAGCAATCGTGCCGCGCGAACCAGGCGGTCGTCCGCGCACGAGAACCGGACATCGTCGTCATCACAACGGACGAGCAGATCCTCGAACGAGGCGAGGTGAACGGCATCGCACCCGCGGAGCGCATGTAGGTCGGCGAGCCGGCCTGCGGCCAGGGCAAGTTCGTCGCCAAGGTTGATGACCACGAAGCGGCTCCAGTCGTCGTCGAGTTGACGAACGGCCGCGGAAGATTCTGCAGACGTCAGGTAACGTTCCCGCCGCCGGCGCGCGAACGTGGCTCGGGCCTCGGCGTAGGCCAGAGCCGACGTCACCACGACGTCGGCCTGCCCGACGATTTGCGCGATCGCATCGGAATCAGGTTCGTTCACGTACAACTTCACGAGGTTGCTGGTATCGAGGTACACGGTCACCGCCGATCCTCGAGAACCATTCGCGAAGCCAGCTTCCCTCGCGATTTGAGTCGCGGTTTCAGCCCACGTGGCTTTCCGCCGGTCCAGCGCGCCCGTCCCTCAGCCACCATTGCATGCACCCACTCGACCTTTGGTGCAACGGACGCGGGAGCAAGGGTGGCGATGGGTCGCCCGCGGTGAGCCACCATGAGGCGCTCGCCGGCCTCGACCCGCTTCAAGTACTTGCTCAAGTGAGCCTTGAGCTCTCGAATTCCGATGACAGTCATGAGGTTGGCAGCCTGTTGTGGACACAATTATCGCACGATGTGGTCACATACGCTTCCCGCCCTTCCTTCGTCACCGTGTCGACCGTCCTGGCTTCCCGGCTTCTAGGCCCCGTGATTCGTCCCGGCCTGCTTCCCAACCCGATGACAAATGGCTTACCATGCCGGAACGCGACCGGTTCCCCCACCGAGTCCGGTTGAGCCTTCTGCGAAACCGGACCGGAGTATCGGCCCGCCCACCGAGGAGGCGACTCGAATGACACGCAAGTTCCCGCGGACGATCGCGGCAGCCGTGCTCGCCGTCGTCGTCCACGCGTCCCCGTCGGCGCAGACGGGCGCGGCCCCGCAGGGCAGTCCGCCCGTCGAGCCGAAGCCGCGCCCTGATCTCGTCGCGTACCCGTACACCGAAGCCGACGTTAACTTCATGGCGGGCATGATCCCGCACCACGCCCAGGCCGTCGCGATGGCGAGCATGGCGCCGACGCACGCCTCCAGTCCGCAGGTGAAGCTGATGTGCGAACGGCAGCTCGTGTCGCAGCGCGACGAAATCGCGATCATGCGGATGTGGCTCAGCGACCGCGGCCAGCGCGTGCCGGCGGCCAATTCGACGCGTCATCGCATGGTGATGAACGGCGTGGAGCACGACATGCTCATGCCGGGCATGTTGAGCGACGACGAGATGGCGCAGCTCGCGAAGGCGCGCGGCGCCGAGTGGGACAAGCTGTTCCTGAAATTCATGATCAAACACCACGAAGGCGCGCTGAAGATGGTCGAAGAGCTGTTTGCGACCCACGGCGCCGCGCAGGGCGACGACATCTACGCATTCGCGTCCGATGTCTTCGCCGACCAGACCGCAGAAATCGAACGCATGCAGAAGATGCTCGCTGGAGGCTGAGATGATGACGTTTGAGAAAGTAGTCCGGCATCCCGTTGCCCGATGGTCGCTGGCCATCGGCTTGTTGATCGCCGTCGCGTGCGGACCGAAGTCGCCGCCGACACCACCGGCGGCTACGCCGGCGCCGGCCGCGACCCCGCCGCCCGCGACTCCGCCTCCGACCGCGGCGCCGCCTGCAGCGACGCCACCGGCCGCGACGCCTCCGCCGGCCGCGGCCACGCCGCCTGCCGGTGCGCCCGGAGCCGCTGGCGCGCCAGCCGGTGGACGAGCTGCCGGCCCGCCGCCTCCGCCGCCCGAGCCGATTCCGGCCGTGATGCCGACGCCGGCGACGCCGATCATCTCGGCGACGATCCCGAGCCCGGATCCGCGCATCGGTCTGAAGGCCGGCATGTGGGACGCCCAGCAGGCCGCGTGGAACCTGCGCATGATCTCGACGACGCCGCCGTCAAAGGACTCGCTCGGCGCGACGCATTCGGATCTGGCGTTCACCGGCAAGTACGTGATCCAGGGCAACTACAACGGCTTCGAGATCTGGGACATCTCGAACCCCGCCAAGCCCGTGCTGGCGAGCACCTACGTGTGCCCGGCGTCGCAGAATGACGTCTCGGTCTATCGGAACCTCCTGTTCATGTCCTCCGAATCGACGGGCAGCCGGGTCGACTGCAAGTTCGGCGGCGTGCCCGATCCGGTCAGCAAGGAGCGCGTGCGCGGCATTCGAATCTTCGACATCGCGGACGTGAAGAATCCGAAGCTCGTGACGAGCGTGCAGAACTGCCGGGGCTCGCACACCCATACCGTGCTCGAAGATCCGAAGGACAAAGAGAACATCTATATCTATATTTCAGGCAGCTCGGGGGTCCGGGCGCCGGAAGAAATGCCAGGGTGTGTGCAGGATCCCAGCGATCCGAATTCGTCGTACTTCCGGATCGAAATCATCAAGGTTCCGCTCAAGGCGCCGCAGAACGCGTCCATCGTCAACGGCGCGCAAATCTTCACGGGACTCACGCCCGCGCCGCGCAATCCCGACCGGCAGGCGGCCGACCAGGCTGAGCAGGCGGCGCGGGGACGCGGGCGCGGCGCCGGCGCGGCCGGAGGAGCCGCGGCAGCGGGCGCGGCCGGTGCAGCCGGAGGCGCGGCAGCCGGTGGTGCCGCGGGTGGCGGCGCAGCGGCAGGCGGTGGTGCGGCCGCTGGTGGCGGCGCGGCGGCCGGTGGTGCCGTTGCCGGAGGTGCGCCGGCTGGCGGCCGTGGCGGCGCCGCAGGACGCGGCAACATGCCTCCGAATGTCGGTCCGAACCAGTGCCATGACATCACGGTCTACCCGGGCGCAGGCCTCGGCGGCGGCGCGTGCGGCGGCTACGGCCTGCTGCTCGACATCCGCGAGCCGACGCACCCGGTCCGCATGGATTTCGTCGGCGATCCGAACATGGCCTTCTGGCATTCGGCGACGTTCAGCAACGATGGGACGAAGGTGCTGTTCTCGGACGAGTGGGGCGGCGGCGGCGGACCGAAGTGCCGGGCGACCGATCGACCGGAGTGGGGCGGCAACGCGCTCTTCACGATCGAGAAGAACAAGCTGGTGTTCCACAGCTACTACAAGATTCCCGGCACGCAGACGTCTGAAGAGAATTGCGTCGCGCACAACGGATCGCTCATCCCGATCCCCGGGCGTGACGTGATGGTGCAGGGCTTCTACCAGGGCGGCATCACGGTGTTCGACTGGACCGACATCAAGAAGCCGATCGAAATCGCCTTCTTCGATCGCGGTCCCGTGGACGCCTCGCGCCTGATCAGCGCGGGCTCCTGGTCGGTGTACTGGTACAACGGCGTGCTCGTGAGCTCGGAGATCCGGCGCGGCCTCGACATCTTCGAGCTCGTGCCGAGTCCGCACATCTCGAAGAACGAGATCGACGCGGCCAACACCGTGAAGCTCGACTACCTGAACGCGCAGGGCCAGCCGAAGTTCGTGTGGCCGGCCTCGTTCGCGAAGGCGCGCGCGTTCGTCGATCAGCTCGAGCGATCGAAGGGCCTTTCGGCGGCGCGAATCACCGCCGTGCGTTCGGCGCTCGACGCCGCCGAAAAGCAGTCCGGCGGAGCGCAGAAGACCGCACTCAACCAGCTCGTGACGTCGATCAACGCCGATGCGGCGGGATCGTCCGACGCCGCGAAGGTGAAGATGCTGTCGGCGGCGGTGCAGGAGCTGGCGAAGTAGGCCGGCGCTTTAGCGCCGGCAAGGCGCAGAGGCCCAAAGGCTCTGAGGCTCAGAGGGCGGAAGGTACGGGATGGATCCCGGACCTTCCGCCCTTAGTCTTTTCTTGGGCCTTGGGCCTTGGGCCTTGGGCCTTGGGCCTTGGGCCTTGGGCCTCCGGCCTGTGGCCTATGGCCTTCGGCCTGTGACCTTTGGCCTTCGGCCCTCTGCCTAACGCCCACGTCCCACACGTCGGCGAGATCAGCCACAATCAGCATCGAAGTCATGGCGGTTGGATCTGCTCCGCGTTCGGGTGCACGTGGCCGCTGGCTCTCGGTGTCAGTCGCGGCCACCATCGCGGTGGGCGTGGCCGCGCTCACGACGACGTTTGGGATCGTCAACGCCGCGCTCTTCCGCCTGCCACCATTTGATGACTCGGCACGCCTCGCGATGCTGTACCTCGAGCGCAGACCCGAGGGGGAACCGCCGCGCCAGGAGCGATGGTCGTTCGCCCGGTTCCAACTCCTGCAACTGTCACAGCGGAGCTTCGAGGAGGTCGCGAGCTACTCGCCCGCGACGATCACGCTCGCAGGTGATCAGGGCGCCGAACTCGTGCATGCGGAGCGGATATCCGCGTCGTACTTTTCGCTCCTGCGTGTTGGCGCGGCGCGCGGGCGCCTGTTCAGCGAGGACGATGACGCCGCGGCGGCCCCGTCACCGGTGGCGGTCATCAGCCACGGGCTGTGGACGCAACGCTGGAACGCGGATCCGGCGATCGTCGGGCGCACGATCCGCCTCAACGGTGTCCCCTTCGACGTGGTTGGCGTGCTTCCGCCCGGGTTTGCCGGCCTTTCCGGCCGCGCCGAGGTATGGATTCCGCGAACGATCTCGCCACAGGTCACCTACGCCGAGTACCTGACGACGAACCAGAACTTCATCAGTGCTGTTGGCCGGTTACGGGCGGGCGTGGAATCAGACGCCGCTCGAGCCGAGCTTGCGGTACTGGGTGCCGAAATCAATCGCGCGCTGCCAAGCGATCCGCGGTTTCCACAGGAGCGAGTGACCGCCACCGCGGTCTCGCTCAACGACGCGCGGGTCGACAAGACCGTCCGGCGCTCGCTCTTCGTGTTGCTGGGCGGTGTCGCGCTGCTGCACCTGCTCGCGTGCGCCAACGTGGTCAACCTGCTGCTCGGGCGCGCGGCGGCCAGGCGGCGTGAGTACGCCATGCGCATCGCGCTTGGCAGCAGCGCGGGCCGCCTCTTCCGTCACATTCTGGGCCACGGCGTGGTGCTCGCCCTCGCGGGTGGCGGCCTCGGCATCATGCTGGCGTCGTGGACGAGCGCGCTCGTCGCGCCGCCCGCCAGCGCCTGGAGGAACTTCTACGGCAGTCTCGCACCGTTCGACGCGCCGGCCTTTTCGGTCGTCGAGCTGGCGTTCGGAATCGGGCTTGCCGCCGCAACGGCGCTGCTCGTCGCGCTGGCCCCGGCCGTGAGCGCCTTTCGCGTCGACGCGTCGACGGCCATGAAGGCGAGCCGGCGCAGCGCCGCGAGCGGGGGACTCTCGCTACGCCGTCCTTCCGCGCGCGGCGTCATCGTCGGCATCGAGGCAGCGCTCGCGACGCTGCTGGTCGTCGCCGCGGGACTCCTCGTCGACAGCGTCCAGCGGATGCAGCGGGCGCAGATCGGCGTGGAGCCGGCTCACGTGCTGACCTTCTGGGTGATTCCGTCCGAAGCGCGAATCCCGCCAGCAACCGCGCCGGCCTTCATTGCGCGCCTGCTCGACGCCCTGGCGCGCGTGCCCGGCGTGCAGTCGGCGAGCGTGGACGGCGGCGGGCCGCTCAGCGGCACCGCCAGCAGTACGCTGTACATCGAAGGCCGGCCACGGCCTCCGGCCGGTCAGGCCCCGCCGGTGCTGCGACATTACATCGCCCCCGATCATTTTCGGACGCTCGGCATTTCCCTGCGGCGCGGCCGCGTGTTCACCGCGGCGGATACGGCCGCGGCTCCTCGTGTCGCGGTGATCAGCGAGACGGCGGCGCGCCGATTCTGGCCCAGTGAGGATCCGATCGGCCAGCGTGTGTGGTTTGGCGGAGGCAGCAGCTTCAATAGTCCGGAGTCGAGCGCGGAGATCGTCGGCATCGTTGCGGACGTCGTGTACGAGCCGCTCGACCGGCCGCCGAACTTCGCGAGCTTCTACACGCCGTATACGCAATTCACCTACGCGTCTCGCATGGTCTTCCTGCGCACTGCCGGGGATCCACTGGCGGTCGTGCCGGACGTACGCCAGGCGATCGCCACCGTGGATCCGGAAGTGGCGATGCGGGACGTCCAGCCGCTCGCGGCCCTGGTGAGCGGATCGTGGGCGCGGCAGCGTTTCGAGGCGATTCTGTTCGGCAGTTTTGGCGTCGCCGGCCTGCTCCTGGCGGCCAGCGGCATCTTCGCGGTCCTCGCGTATGCGGTGGAGATGCGGACCCATGAATTCGGCATTCGCATGGCGCTCGGCGCCAATTCTGGCCGCATCGTGTCGCACGTCCTTCGCGAGGGCCTGGCGTTTCCAGTCGCCGGAGTATTGGTGGGCCTGGCCGCGTCGGTAGCCGTTACGCGCGTCCTGCAATCGTCCCTGTACGAGATCTCACCGTTGGAGCCGAGGGTGCTCGTCGGCATGACGATCCTGCTCGTGATCGTCGCGGCCTTGGCCTGCCTGGCGCCGGCGTGGCGCGCCACGAGCGCGGACCCCATCGAGGCGCTTCGCTCAGAGTAGCGGGCGCGGTCCTACCGCATGCCCGCCTTCGGCCGCAGATCGAACGCGGCCATCTCCTGAAGATTCCGGACGAGCAGATAGCCATCGGCGAGCGCGGGATGGTTCCACGTCTTGCCCTCGAGCACCGGAAACCGCGAGATCTGCTCGTGCTTCGCCGGCGACGCACGCACGAGTGCGAGGTCGCCGTCCTCCGTCAGCACAATCAGATGGCCGCTCGCGAGCACGATCTGGCCGTAGCCATAGCGTCCGACTTTCCACTTCGGTTCCCCAGTCGCGGCATCGATGCACGTGAGAATGGCTTCGTCCAGACCGTAAATGAATCCTTCGTGCAGCACGGAGCTCGTGAACCGGTTCTTCATGCGCGTGTTGCGCCAGATCTCACGGACACCGAACGTGCTTTTGTTGCGCGTGATTTCGATGACCGCGGCGCCCATGCCGTAGCTCGACGAGAGGAACAACCGGCTGTCGCTCACGACGAGCGGCTGCGACGCATTGATCCCCATCTGCGTCGGCCAGGGGTACTGCCACAGCAATTCGCCTTTGCCCGGCGTCAGGCCGAGAAGCCTCGTGGCCGTGAGGACGACGATCTGTCGCGTATCGGCGAGCGTGACGAGTATTGGCGACGAATACGCCTGCTGGTCGCTCTCAGCCGACCAGACGCGCTCGCCGTTGCGCCGGTCGTAGGCCACGATCGATTTGCCGTTCCCTCCGCCCGGCTGGACGACGACCACATCGTCCACGATGAGCGGCGCGCCGGACATGCCCCATTGCAGGTTTTCCGCGCCGGCGTCTTCGAGGATGTTCCGCCGCCAGAGCATGCGGCCCGTGTCGTCCTCGAGGCACTGCAGCTCACCCTGCGCGCCGAGCGCGTAGACGCGGCCGTCGAACCAGGTCGGGGTGGCGCGCGGGCCGTCGCCGCCCATGACTTCCTGGAAGAGGCCGTCCCACGCGTGCGTCCAGATCTCGCGGCCGGTCGCGACGTCGTACGCGGCGACCACTTCTTTGGTGCGCCGTTGCTCGATGGTGAACGCGCGTCCGTGCGCGACGACGAACGACGCGTAGCCGCCGCCGACCGGCTGCTTCCACGACGGCTTCAGCCCGTCGGCCGGCCACGTCGTGAAGATCGGCATCTCCTGATAGCGCCCATCGCGCGCCGGGCCGCGGAAGTCCGTCCAGTAGGCGCGCGGATCCCAGATGACGGGGACGCCAGCCGCACGTGTCGCCGCGACGGAGTTGACCGGGTTCGTGGCGTCCGAGACCACGGCCGCAGGCAGCGACGGCGCGGTCACGGGCTGCGGCGGCGGCGATGTCGCGCGCTGCGCGGCCCGGTGCTGCTCGAGATCGTCCGCCTGGGCGTCCGCGGACCGGACGAAACCGAGGCTCATGGTGCCGTCGCCGCGAACCAGGATTCTCAGGCCGAAGAAGAGGTACAGGATGGTGGAGGTGATCGCCAGGACCACGATGAAGATCGCGGTCTTCTTCAGAATGCGTTTCAGCAAAGATCAGTTCCCCTGCGTCTCACCCGTCCAGCGCCGACCCCGGCGCTTTCGTCGACCCTCGTCAGCTCCCGAACATGATCATGGCCGGGATCGCGCTCAGGTTCGCCGTGACAATAATCGCCCAGGAGGCGCGCGGGCGTGTGGCCAAAAGTACGTTCGCCGCGACCGTGAGCGGCAGGAGCACCCGGGTGAAGGCGCCGGGGGTGCCTTCCCAGACGACCGCATGGGCGGCGAGGCCGAGCAGCACATAGGCGGCGCCGGCCAGGGCCCAGGGTGAGCGTTCACCCGGGCGCGCGATTTCCCGGAGGATCCAGGCCGCCTGGGCGAAAAAGCCCAGCACCGCCAGGACCGATACCATCGTCGGCCACGAGAATGGCGCACGCGAAAGCTCCTGCCGGATGGCTCCCAGTTTCCAGATAAGGCCGGATAGGAGGGTCGTGACCTGGCCCGGGTTCGTGAAGGCATCAGCCCGGTAGATCGACCGGAGGTAGTCGACCCAGAGGGCGAGCGGGAGCAGGCTGACGAGGCCGCACGCCGCGATGAGCAGCCACGAGCGCCAGTCCCGCCGGACGAATCTCGCAAGAAAGGCCGCGGTAAGAATGCTCGTCTCGCGGCCGAGTCCGGCCAGGCCGACCATCGCCGAGGCGGCCATGAGCGGGCCGGCGCGGACCGACGTCGAGGAGCGCTCCGCGACCGCGAGCGCACATGCGACGAGCAGCGCGCTCGGCGCGTCCGGAAGGGCCAATCGCACCGACGCCAACATCCCCGGCGAAAGCAGCGTGCCTGTCCAGAGCACGAACGCACGTGGAGTGGACGGCGGCATCCAACGGATGAGAAGCCACGCGAACAGCAGCCAGGCCATTACGTTTTGAATCGCATATGCCCGGAGAATCCATTCAGGACGGCCGAGCCCGAGGGCGTACGCCGTCCACGAAAAGAGGATGCGCCGCGCGCGGTACGGCGGGTTGTCGAGCGCGCGGTCGATCGCCGGATCTCGAAGGAGCGGATCGACCGCGAGCTGGGCGTAGAACATTCCGTCGTAGCCGGGTGACGCCGGGTTGTCGAAGTGCGGCGCGTTTTGAACCGCGGGGATCTCATACGAATGTGCCGACTCGGGGAATTCGATGAAGGTCGTGAAGCCAAAAGGCGGGTGGTAGTATCTCGTCACGCTCGCGAGGAACGCCGCGACGACGAGCGCGTACGCCGCGATCCACTGTCCCCGCCGCGCTCTCACAGAAGATGACACGCGCCTATCGTAATCGGACGGTCCTTCTTGTCGCGCTGGCGCTTCTCGCCTGCCGGTGCGCGGGCCGTTCCCCGGTTGCGTTCGTCGATCTGATCGAGACATTGCCGGCCGCCGAGCGCAGAGCCGCGCTGCCGGTCGACACCGCGATCCGCGTCGACATCGTCGGTCCTGCCGGCGACATCCGCCCGTCGATCGTCACACAGGCACCCGCCCGCGTCATCTGGTCCACGCGCCTGCCGTGGCGCGCGCGGCTCGAGACAGCCGTCGCCCTCGTCGCCAACGGCGACGGCCAGCTCGGACCAGGCGCCACGGCGCGCATCGGCATTTCGGACGATCGACGATACGAGGCGCTCGTGACGATCCCGCTCGACAGCGCCACGTCGCAGCCGCGCGCGTGGCATACCGTCTCGATCGATCTTGGTGCCTACTCGGGTTGGCAATGGAGTCTCTTCTATCGTCCCTGGGAACGGACGTGGCGGCTGATCTTCAGCGCGGACGCGATGCCGGCTGGGACGATCTCCTGGGCGAGGCCCGTAGTTCGCGGGAGCTAATCTCAGTCTCAGATCTCAGGTCCTCGCGGCCTCCGAGAGTTGCCGCTCGAAGACCCTCAAGGCCTTGTCGTGGTGTTCCTGCGCCCTCCCGCTCGCCGCTTGCCGCAAGGCAGCGGGATCGGGCCTGCCTCGCGGCGCTCGCAAAGGTCGGGCGCAGGAACACCACGACAAAGCCTTGAGGGTCAAGGTCTCGCGGCAGACGTCGGCCGCGAGCGGGTCCGATGCCGTCGCGCGGTGTCTAGTCGATCATGACCAGACTTTTCCTTGGCCTTGGTCTGGTGCTGGTGACGGTCCTTCACGCCGACGTCACACCTCAGCGCGCAGCCGTCGCCTCCAGTCAACGACCCGAATGCGACCGGCCCATCGCGCACGTCAGATACAACGGCGTTCACGTGTCGGTGAGAATTGATCAATCGGACGCGCGGCGACTGGCGATCACGGTGCCGGAGAAAGTCGGCTCGAAGCCGCAGGACGTCCCAGGCTACGGTTGATGAGTCCATTGCGGAGGGCACCGCGGACGTCCAGCCATCAGTGTCCTCGGGCGGATTCACCGACTGGCACTACACATTCGACGCCAGGCGCCCGCTCTCCATATCCAGCATCTTCTCCGTGACGATCTTGATCGGGGATCAGATGCTCGAAGTCTTCCCCTGGTGATACAAAGTTCCAATCCGCAGGTCGTAGTGAAACGCGGTTCGGCGTCAAGGGCGCTCGCGGCCGACGCGTGCCGCGAGACATTGGCCCTCGAGGTTCTTGTGGTGTGCGTGTTCCTACGCCCGACCTTTGCGAGCGCCGCGAGGCAGGCCCGATCCTGCTGCCTTGCGGCAAGCGGCGAGCGGGAGGGCGCAGGAACACGCACACCACAGGAACCTCGAGGGCCTGCGAGCGGTAGTTGAGCGGAGGCCGCGAGCGTCTGCGACCGGGCCGAACCGAAGATCGGCTGTCGCTACGAGCGGAGTCGGCGTCGATTTTGTCACCAGATCCTGACTCGTTTCGCAGGCTCGACGTACAACCGATCGCCCGGCCTCACGTCGAACGCCTCGTAGAACGCGTCGATGTGGCTCAGCGGTCCGTTGGCGCGGAACTCGTTGGGCGGGTGCGGGCTGGTGAGGACCATCTGGCGCAGGTACGCTTCGCGGTCCTTCGACCGCCAGACCTGCGCCCAGCCCATGAAGAAACGCTGATCGCCGGTCAGGCCGTCGATGACGGGCGCGGGCTTGCCGCCGCGGGACATCGAGTACGCGCGGTACGCGATCTGGAGTCCCGCCAGATCGCCGATGTTTTCGCCGAGGGTCAGCGAACCGTTGACGCGCACGCCCGGCAGCGCGCTGTAGCGATTGTAGTGATCGACGAGTCCCTGCACGCGGCGGCGGAACTCCTGATCGTCGCCCGGCGTCCACCAGTCGCGTATCGTTCCGGCGCTGTCGAAGCGGCGGCCGCGGTCGTCGAAGGCGTGGCCGATCTCGTGGCCGATCACCGCGCCGATCGCCCCGTAATTGACCGCGTCGTCGGCCTTCGGCTCGAAGAAAGGCGGCTGGAGGATCGCGGCGGGGAAGACGACCTCGTTGATGGCCGGGTGGTAATAGGCGTTGATCGTCTGCGGCGTCACCAGCCATTGCGTCCGGTTCGACGGCTGCGTGAGCCACGTGAGGCGATAGTTGTTCTCGAACCGCTGCGCGCGCTGAATGTTGCCGATGAGATCATCGGCGCGGATGATGAGGCGCCGATAATCCCGCCACCGCGCCGGCGCGCCGATTTTCATCGAGAGCCGCGAGAGCTTGTCGAGCGCTTCGCGCTTCGTCGCGTCCGACATCCAGTCGATGCCGGCGATGGATGTGCGGTACCCGTCGAGCAGATTGGCGACGAGCGACTGCATGCGGGCGCGGGCGATTGCCGGGAAATGACGCTCGACGTACAGGCGGCCGATCGCCTCGCCGAGGTAGGTGTTCACGAGCGAGACGCCGCGGCGCCATCGGGTGCGCGGCGCTTCCTGGCCGACGAGGAGACGGCCGAAGAAGTCGAAGCGCGCGTCGCCGAAGGCCTTGTTCAGAAACGGCGCCGCGTTCGTGATGTGACGCGCGGCGAGCCACGCTTTCCAGGTCTCGAGCGGCGTCGCCGGCACCAGCGTCGCGAAGACGACGAAGAAATCGGGCTGCGCGATCACGACCGTCGTCGTCCGGGAAATGCCCTGCGGCCTGGCCCAGGCGAACCAGTCGAAGCCCGGCATCCGCGCGGCGAGGTCCTCGATCGTGAACGCGTTGTTCGTCCTGAGCGGGTCCCGCCCTTCGACCGCCGGCCACTGCACCCGGGCGAGCGCCGTCTCGAGCGCGACCACGGCTCTGGCGTCGCGCGCGGGGTCGGCGTGAGCCGTGAGGGTGAAGATGCGTGTCAGGTACGTTTCATACGCGGCGCGGATCTCCACGAACTTCGAATCGTCACTGAGGTAGTAGTCGCGGTCCGGCAGCATCGTGCCGCCCTGAGCGAGGTTGAGCGCCGGACGGGACCGCCGGCCGATGTCGGCGGACACGACTCCGACGAACGCGCCGCTCGTGCCGATCGTCTGCAGATATCCGCACATTGCGGCGAAGTCCCGCGTCGTGCGAATCCCGGCAATCCGGTTGAGCACCTCCCTGATGGGCATCGCGCCAAGCCGTTCCAGGCGCGCTTCGTCCATGAGGCTCGCGTAGAGATCGCCGACCTGCTGCGCCACCGAGCCGAACGGACGATTTGGCGTCCGCCTGAGCTCCTCGACAATGGCGAGCAGATCGGCGTCCACGTTGTCGGCGAGCTCCGTGAAGGCCGCATACGACGCGCGCTCGGGCGGGAGGCGCGTCCGCTCGAGCCAGCCGCCGTTCACGTGCCGATAGAGATCGTCCTGCGGCCGGACGGATCGGTCGAACGAGCCGGGGTCCAGCCCTGAAGACGCGGCAGTCTGAAATCTGCTGTGTGCGCGGTCGCCGGCGGGTTCGCCGCGCGGAGCCGGCGCGACCAGCACCCAGAACGCCGCGGCGACGATCGCTTTCCGCACAGGTCACTCTTCCGGCGCCACCGACACGAGGACTTCTTTGACTCCGCGGCCCGAGGTCGCCGTCACCGTGAGCCGCAGACGTCCGTATTCGACGACGTCGCCGACCACCGGCGGACGGCCCAGCCGCGCGAGGACGAGGCCGCTCAGGCTGTCGACCTCTTCGTGCACGAGATCGAGATCGAGGAACTGCCCGAGCTCGTCGAGCCGGACGGTGCCCGCCGCGCGGATGGTGCCATCCGGATTCCTCGTGATCGGCGGCTCCGCCACGGCGCCTTCATCGAGCTCGCCGACCACTTCCTCGAAGAGATCCTCGAGGCTGAGGATGCCCGCGGTTCCGCCGTGCTCGTCTATGACGATCGTCATGTGGGCGTGCGCCTGGCGCATCGACGCCAGTACATCATCGAGCGGAGCCGTCTCGGGCACAACGGGCATGCGACGGACGTCCTCCGCCCCAAGGGGCTGGTTCTGCAGCAGTTTCCGCAGCAGATCCTTGACGTGCACCATGCCGACGATGTGATCGAGGTCCTTGTCGTAGACCGCGTAGCGCGTGTGCCGGTGTGTGGCGACGATCTGGCGGATGTCATCCGGCGTCGCGCCGAGCGGGATGCCGACGATCCGGACGCGCGGCACCATGACCTGGCCGGCAGTCAGGCCGCCGAACTCGAACAGCTCGCGCAGCAGGCGCCCGGATTCCGCACGCAGGGCGCCGCCTTCCTGGCTTTCCTCGACAATGAGCTGGAGCTCCTCCGGCGTGTAGACCTGCTCGTGGACGTTCTGCTGCCGCTCGATGCCGATGAGGCGCAGGCAGGCCCGCGCGACCGTTGTCGAGAGCTTGACGACCGGATACAGGAGGACGAGCGTCAACCCCATGGGCCACGCGGTGGTCCGCGCCACGGAGACCGGGTGCTGCAGCGCGAGCCCTTTCGGCACCATCTCGCCGAACACGATGTGTGCGAGCGTCAGCACGCCCAGGGAGATCGCGGCGGCGAGCGCGGCGCCGCCGATCGCCGGGATGCGCCCGACGATTGGCTCCAGGAAATCGCTGAGGCGGTGTTCGCCGTACATGCCGAGACCGAGGCTGGCGAGCGTGATGCCCAGCTGCGCGGTGGCGATATAGCGATCCTGCCTGGACGGTGAACGCAGGACGTCGAGAACGGACCGCGCAAAACGATCGCCCTTGGCGGCGCTGCGCTCGAGCGCCGGCCGCGGCGCGGCCAGGAGCGCGAACTCGGCAGCGACGAACACGCCGTTGACGAGAACCAGGCCGAGGCAGATGAGCAGGACTTCAGTCACGTCCATCTCACACCTTCGCCGCGTGGCCGACGTTCGCGCCAAGTAGTTCGGCCAGGACGTCCTGGATCGTGATGAGACCAAGCGCGCGGCCCTGTGATTCGACGACCGCCTGGTGCGTTCGCCGCTCGCGCAAGAGCGTCAAGACGCGATCGGCCGGCAGCTCCGGCGCCAGCCGCACGGCAGGACGTACCAGCCGGTCCAACCCCACAGGACCTTCAGCGACGTACCGCTCGACGAGATCCTTGACGCGGAGCGTGCCGATCAGCTGATCGCGCTCACCGCGATAGATCGGGAGCCGGCTGAACGGGCTGGTCAGGACCGTGCGAACGGTCGCCTCCCACGGCGCATCGAACGGCAGCATCGTCAGCCGATCGAGCGGCACCATGAGATCGCGCGCGGAACGCAGACCGAGCCGCAGCGCGCGGTGCAGCCGCTGCTGCTCCTGCGGTTCGAGCAGCCCGCCGTCCCGGCTCTCCGCGATCAGGAGCTCGATCTCGTCCGGCGAGTGCAGGTGCCCGTGGCTCGTCGCCGTCGATCCCAGGAGACGCAACACGGTTGTGGACATGCCGTTCAGGAGCCAGAGGAACGGCCAGAAAATCACGAGCGACCATTGCATCGGCAGGATGGTGCCGAGCGCCGCCTGGGTCGGAAACTGCAGCGCCAGCGCCTTCGGCATCAGCTCGCCCAGGATCAATTGGATGGCGGTGAGCACCACGAGCACGACAATCGACGTGGCCGACAGGGCGGTGCGCGGATCGAGAGAAAACCAGTTGGCTGCGAGTGGCGCAAGCTGGACGCTGATCGTCGCCTGCGCGAACGCGCCGAGCATCAGGCTCGAGAGTGTGATGCCGATCTGCGACGCGCCGACGTAGCGATCGAGGGCGGCGGGCGTTTCGATGAAGGGCAGGAGCCGCTGCGCGAGCCAGTTGCCGTCTTCGGCCATCCGCCGAATCCGGCTGCGCCGAGCGCCCACGGCGCCGAATTCCGCGGCGACGTAGAGCGCATTCGCGAAGACGAACAACGCGATGCCGAGAAGCGCCGACGGCACAGCGGACGATCGTACCCGGAAAAGGACGTCGCTGCGTGAAAAGCATTTGTCGGTACGACGGGTACGGCGGGTCCAAGGAACCTTCTGACGCTCGCCAGCTTCTTTAACTAAATAAGAAGACCCGCGACAGCACGTTCCAGGTACCCGCCGTACCTGTCGTACCGACAAGCGCTTTTCACGCCCGTGCACCGACATGCGCTTTTCAGAGCCGTCGTACCGACACGTGCTTTTCCGGCTACGATCCCCTCCCGGAGGACGGGCATGATTCAGGAATTCAAGGCGTTCGTGAATCAGGGGAACGCGATCGACCTCGCCGTCGGCGTGGTCATCGGGGCTGCGTTCGGGAAGATCGTGAACTCGATGGTCAACGACATCATCATGCCGCTCGTCGGCGCGCTGATCGGGCGAGTGGACTTCCGGCAGCTGTTCGTCGCGCTGGATGGCGGAACGTATCAGAACATCGAGGCCGCGCTCGCCAAGAAGGCCCCCGTGCTCGCGTACGGCGTGTTCATCAACACCATCGTGGAGTTCTTCATCGTCGCTTTTTCAATCTTCCTGGTGGTGAGGCAGATCAACCGCTGGCGTCGAACGTCGCCGGCCAAGGCGTAAAGGGAACCGGACATGCGCATCACGGGGTGGGTTGGTTCAGCGGCAGTCGCGGTATGCGCGCTCGTTGGGGGCGTGCTCGCGGCCCAACAGAAGATCTACTGGGCCGACGACGTACCGGCCGGCTGGAGCGGGACGTGGCCGGCCGACCTGCTCACGGTGGCGGAACGCAGCGGATACACGCGGACGATGTCGTCGCTGCAGAACATCGAGTTCATCACGGCGCTTCGAGGCAAGAGCGAGAACATCCACGTCGTGAACATGTTCATCAGCCCGCTGCGGAACGCCGCGCCGGCGATGATCCTCGCCAACCCGCGGGTGACGTCGGCCCAGGAGGCGCGCGCGTCCGGCAAGCCGGTCGTGTTTCTCTTCGGCAACATCCACCCGCCAGAGTCGGAGGCCGCCGAAGCGCTCCACATGATCGCGCGCGACCTGACGATCGGCTCCCGAACGCAGCTGCTCCAGAACCAGATCGTCATCATCGCGCCCGTGTTCAACGTCGACGGCACGGACACGTTCGTGACGCAGAACGGATCGCTCGGCAGCGAGACGCCGCACATCTTCGGCACCCGCGAGAACGCCGCGGGCCTCGATCTCAACCGGGATGCGGTGAAGCTCGAGACCGTGGAAGCGAACGGCATGTACCGGCTGCTGAACGAGTGGGACCCGGTGCTGCTGCTCGACGGCCATCTCATGAGCCGCGTGACCCATGGCTACGCGAACACGTATGGCACGACGACCGTGCCGGCGGCCGCGCCGGGACCGCGCGACTACACGCACGACACGCTGTTTCCGGCGGTGCGGGACATGGTGCGGAAACAGTTCGGCCTCGAGGTGTTCACGCACGCGCTCTTCACGCCGAACACGTGGCCGCCCACGGGGTGGAGCCACGACCGCGCCGCCTGGACCGTCGAAGCGAAGTTCATCGTCAACGACTACGGGCTCCGCAACCGCCTCGCGATCATCACCGAGACGCCCGGCCAGCCGTCGTTCGAACGGCGGATCTACGGCCAGTACGCCTACCTCGCCGCGCTGCTCGAGTACACGAACGCGCACGCGAAGGAGATGCAGGCTGTGGTGAAAGCCGCCGACGACAAGACCGTGTCCGACGTCCAGGTGCGTGCGGAATCCGGCGAGCTGCGGAACTTCCTCGATGGCGAATACCGATCGCGCGGCAAGATCGACGTGCTCGGGTATCGGACGAACGTCGCGGAGTTCCGGCCCGGCACGAGCTTCATGAGCACCAGACCCGGCACCGCGTACGGCCCGCCGGAAGTCGTGAAGGGCGTCGATGACCTGACGATGCCCGTGGGTACCCGGGACGCGGTCGTGCCGCGCGCGTATGTGATTCCCGCGGAGCTTACGGCAGTCGTCGCCAAGCTGCGCGCCCACAACATCCGGGTGCAGCCGCTCGAGAGAACGCTCCGCGCCGAAGGCGAAGAGTTCCTCATCAAAGGCGTGAGGACGGTCCGGAGCGGCGGCTACGACATGATCGTGCTCGACGGGACGATGTCGCCGCTCGTGACGAAAGACTTTCCGGTGGGGACGTTCTACCTCGACATGGCCCAGCCGATGGCCAACGCCGCGTTCTATTATCTGGAACCGCAGGCACGCGACGGATTCGTCGGCTGGGGCGTGATGAACGAGATCCTCCGGCCGTTGACCACCGGAGGAAAACAGGGGACCTATCCAGTCTTCAAGATGCGCCGCGAGATGAAGTAACACCTCGGGCCGGCTGCTTCACGCACTCCGTACAGCGCGGGGCATCTCGCGCGCGTCATCGCAACATCACGAGGAGCAGGCGCGCGGGGCCGGGCGCCTCGACGGCATGCGGCACGCCGGCGGGCATCCGAACGATCGTGCCCGGCCCTCGCGTTGGGAGAGAATGACAGGATGCTGTCCGGCCGCCTGGTGCTGACGCGTGCGCCCCGGCCGATCCTCCAGCCGTTCGTCGAAATGCTGTGGGGCATCGACGCGACGAGCGACATCCCTCCCGCGCCGGTTCGGCGCGAACACGTGCTGCCCACCGGGCAGATGCACATCGCCTTCCGGTTCGGCGGCCCGCTCCGGCTGTTCGAAGACGCCGCGGATACGGATGGGCATTTCGTGGGAGACGCGGTCGTGGGCGGCGCCCGCGACGTTCACTACATTCGCGACGTCTCGACACCGGCCTGCTCGGTGGGCGCTCAGCTGCGTCCGGGCGCTGCCGAAGCGCTCTTCGGCGTTTCGGCCGACGAGCTGGCCGGACGCCACACGCCGCTCGACGATCTCTGGGGTCGTGACGTCGTCTGGATGCGCGAGCAGCTGATGGAGCCGGCGATGCTCCACGAGCGAATCACCATCCTGGAGTCCATCCTCGCCGCACGTCTCACCACGCGCCGCGCCATCCATCCCGCGGTGCCACAGGCGCTCGAGCAGCTGCGGGTCACCTCCAGTATCCGGCGGATCGTTCAGGCCAGCGGCTATAGCCACCGGACGCTGATTTCACTCTTCCGGCGGTCCGTGGGGCTGACGCCGAAGCAGTACGTCCGCGTCCTGCGGTTTCAGCGCGTGCTCGAGACCGTATCGGTGGCAGAGAAGACATCGCTGGTGGACGTCGCGATGGAAGCCGGCTACAGCGACCAGGCCCATTTCAGCCGCGAGTTCAGGGCGTTTGCCGGCCTCACGCCGACGGAGTACCGCCGCGAATCGCCGGAGCGTCCGCATCACCTCCTGGTGGATGCCGGCGCGCGGTAGCGCCGCGGTTCAATTTCATTCAAGACCGCCGCCTGGGCACGGAGTTACTGTGGCTCGACGCCAACTTGGGCGTGGAAGGAGAGACGACATGGTGGTCCACGAGCTGTTCGCCTACCTGTGCGTGCCGGATGCCGCGCGCGCCATCGAGTTCTACGCGAAGGCGTTTGGCGCACGCGAGAAAATGCGCCTGACGGAGCCCAGCGGCAGGATCGGCCACGCCGAGCTCGATTTCGGCGGGACAATGCTGATGCTGGCCGACGAATTTCCGGAGTACGGGATCACGGGCCCCAGACCCGGCATGGGAACACCCGTGACGATCCATATCCACGTGAACAACGCCGACGAGGTCGTTCGCCGGGCAGTCGATGCCGGCGCGACCCTCGAACGCGAGCCGAAGGACGAGTTCTATGGCGAACGTTCCGGCTGCGTTCGGGATCCGTTTGGACACCGGTGGGCTATCGGGCACAGCATCGAGAAGGTCTCGCCGGAAGAGATGCAGCGGCGGTACACGGAGATGCTGGCAAAGAAGTAGGCGTGCCCTCGCTTCCGCCCGGCTGACACAACGCTCGCCGGAATCCTCCACACGGCCCCGGCGTTTTGCAGATCGGCCTTGCGTGTTCCGGCGCCTCCCGCTCGCCGCTTGCCGCAAGGCAGCGTGATTGCCGCCTCCGCTGAAGCTACGGCGGGCCAAGGGGCCTGCCACGCGCCCGGCGGCGCGTGTACGAGAGAAGTCGCGCTCGCAAAGGTCGGACGCCGGAACACGCAAGGCCGATCTGCAAAACGCTCGCTCCACGCTGCTCTAAGATGGACAGAGCGGCATCCGAATGGCCCTCAATCCTGGCACGCGTCTCGGTCCCTATGAAGTCGGCGAACAGATCGGCGCTGGAGGCATGGGCGAGGTCTACAAGGCCCGCGATCCCAGGCTCGGCAGAGACGTCGCGATCAAGATCATCTCCGCGACGCCCGACAGCGATCGGCTGGCGAGATTCGAGCGCGAGACGCGCGCGACGGCGGTGCTCGCGCACCCGAACATCCTCACGATCTTCGACGTCGGCACGCACGACGGGTTGCCGTTTCTGGTATCCGAATTGCTCGACGGGCAGACGCTTGGCCGGCGACTCGCCGCGGGGCGGGTCGAGCCCGTGCGCGCGATCGAGCTGGCCATTCAGCTCGTGAAAGGTGTCGCGGCCGCGCACGCGCTGCGCATCGTCCATCGTGATCTCAAGCCGGAGAACCTGTTCGTCACCGGCCACGGCACGCTCAAGATTCTCGACTTCGGTCTCGCGAAGCTGAAGCGCGCCGATTTCGGCGACCCGGCGCAGAGCACGGTCGAAATGAGCGATCCGAACCGGCTGATTGGGACGCCGGCCTACATGGCGCCGGAACAGCTTCGCGGCGAGCTGGTCGACGAGCGGACGGACATCTTCGCGATTGGCACCGTGCTGTACGAGATGGTCTCCGGCCGGCATCCCTTCCGCCGTGACAGCGGCGCCGCGATGCTCGCGGCGATTCTCCACGAACGTCCGACGGGGCTCGATCTGTCGAGTGGCTATCCGCCGGCGATGGAGCGCGTCGTGCTGCACTGTCTGGAAAAGGATCCCGCTGATCGTTTTCAGACCGCCGGCGACCTCGCGTTCGCGCTCGAGTCGATCCTGGGAGAACTGAAGCAGCCCGCCCAGGCACGCGCGGCCGCCGATCGGCAGGCGCCGACGTCCGTCGCGGTGCTGCCGTTTGCGGACATGAGTCCGACGCGCGATCAGGCATATCTCTGCGAGGGCATCGCGGAAGAGTTGATCAACGTCCTGACGCGGGTCCCCGGTCTTCGCGTCGCCGCGCGCAGTTCGACCTTCCAGTTCAAGGCCTCGGCTGTCGACGTCCGCGCGGTCGGCGCGAGGCTCGGCGTGGCGGCGGTGCTCGAAGGCGGCGTGCGCAAAGCCGGCGACCGGCTGCGCGTCACCGTCCAGCTCGTGGACGTCGCCGACGGCTACCAGCGCTGGTCGCACCGCTTCGACGGCAAGCTCGAGGACGTCTTCGCGATTCAGGACGAGATCGCCGAACAAGTGGCCGCGGCACTCGGCAGCCTGCTGACCGAGCACCAACGCGAGGCCCTTCGGCGGCCGGAAACGGCTCCTGAGACCTACGAGTTCTTCCTGCGCGGACGGCAGCTCGTCAACCAGTCCCGAGGCCAGTCTTTCATGATGGCCAAGCAGATGTTCGAGCAGGCGATCGCGCGCGATCCGGAGTACGCGCCGGCCTACGCCGGCCTGGCCGACGTGCACGCCTGGTTCTATACCTGGTGGGGCGGCAGCGCCGCCGACTTCGAGGCGGCCGATCGCGCGAGCCGGAAAGCGCTCGAACTCGCCCCGGATCTGTCGGAGGCGCACACGTCGCGCGGCTTCGTCCTGTCGCTCGCTCACAAGTACGACGAGTCCGAGCGCGAATTCCAGGAGGCCCTTCGATTGAATCCGATGTCGTTCGAGGCGTACTACATCTACGCCCGGATGTGCTTCGGCTGGGGGCGCATCGAGCGATCCGCCGAGCTCTTCCGGCGGGCGGCCGACGTCCGGCAGGAGGATTTCCAGTGCCTCATGCTGGGCAGCCAGGCGCTGAAGATGCTCGGCCGGACGGCCGAGGCCACCGAGGCCAATCGCGAGGGTATCCGCCGCGCCGAGCGGCAGCTCGAGCTCGATCCGGTCAACATCCGTGCGCTGTCGCTCGGCAGCGGCGCGCTGTTCGAGGAAGGACACCGCGATCGCGCGGAGCAATGGATCACACGCGCGCTCGAGATCGATCCTGACGACGGCGGCGTCCTGGCCAACGCGGCCTGCTTTTTTGCCAAGGCCCACCGCGTGGACGAAGCGCTCGATGTGCTGGAGAAAACCGTCGCCAAAGGCTGGGGCATACGGGACTGGATCGAGCACGATCCCGACTACGATCCCCTGCGCAGCCACCCGCGATTCCAGGCCATGCTCGCGAAGCTGAAGTAGCCGCCTTCGCGCGAAGCGCTTCGGGGGCCAAGGCGAACAGGCGAAAAGGCGACCAGCACTGCGTCAGAGCTTCGGCGCGAGCGCGGCTTGCGCGTCGGCCGACGTCATCACGGGAATCACCTCGAAATCAATCAGATCCGCCCAGTGCCCGATCCACTCGTCGAGCGGACCGCGATCGGCGCCCTCCATGATCTGGTAACAACGTGCGAAGTCCTGCGTGACCCAACTGCTGACGTAGCTCAGTCCGGGCGGCATCAGGCGTCCTTCGTTCCGAAACCGTCGATACACGGCAACCGGCGGGTTGTCCTTGAAGTGCTCGATGATCAGATACAGCATGACGTCATTATTCAGTGCTCGCGGGGCCCCACCCCCGCTCGCTCGCGCTCCGGCGCTCGCAGACTCGCTATCCTCGCGCGGGCCGCGGGCGCTGCCCCATTGCTCATTGCCAGCGGTCACCCCAGCATCGCGCCCAACAGCGCATTGAACACATTCCCCGCGCGGCCGCCGAAGACATTCCAGCTGTTCACGACCGCGACCAGATGGCGATCCGGGATGACGATCAGGAACTGACCGCCGAAGCCGCGTCCTGCCCAGACGTCGATGCCGTTCCGGTTCGTGATCCACCACTGGTAGCCGTAGTCCCATCCGCCGCCAACAGCCTTCGCATGCCTCGTCGTCGCGTTCTTGACCCAACCCGCTGGAAGGATCCGCTTGCCGTTCCAAACGCCGTCGTGAAGATAGAGGTACCCGATTCTCGCGAGATCGTCAGGCGACAGGTACAGCCCGCCCTCGGTGTCCGGATGCCCGGTCGGCGTTTTCTTCCAATGAAAGTCGCGGATGCCGAGCGGCTTGAAGAGCCAGTCATTCGCGTACACGTCGATGAAGCGGCCCGTGGCCGTGCGGATGATGCCGGACATCAGCTGGCTGCCGCCGCTGTTGTAGGCCCACTTCGTCCCCGGGTCGGCGTCCATCGGCTGGCTGAGCGTGAACGCGATCCAGTCCTGACTCTTCTCGAGCTGGACGGTCGTGTTCGTGTCGTCGAGCGGCCGGTCCTGTTCATGCCATTCGATGCCCGATCGCATCGTGAGCAGGTCGTCGAGCGTCGCGCGGCGCAGCCGCGGGTCCACGCGCGATAGATCGCGGTCCTTGAAGTACTCGAGGAACGGCCGGTCGAGCGCCGCGATCTCTCCGCGTCCAAGCGCGACGCCGATGACGGTGGCGGCAATCGACTTCGTCACCGACTGCAGCGTGTGAACGTCGCGCCCCTGGTAGTACGGGTGCCAGTTGGGATGGAAGTAGTTGAACTCGTGCATCCAGCTCTTGTCCGCGCACCCGTCGCCGCAGCCGAGCGGTCCCATCCGTCCGCGGCTGATCGCCGCGTAGTCGCGTGCGTAGCGATGGTTGACGACCGCATGCCCGTTCTGGGTCACGAAGATGCGATCAACGTTGCCATAGACGCCGTCCCGGATCTCCTTGTCGAGCGCCGCGAACGCCGGGGCAGAGAGACCTTGCGATTCCGGCGTTGCGACGGGCCAGGTGTCGGTCGGCCAGCCGACGGGTGCCTTCGTCGCCGAGGCCTGCGGGGCGGAGAGCCGCTCCCGCGCGGCCGGGCCGGCGGTGAGCACCGCGACCGTCGCGAGCGGAACAGCCACATAGAGCCATCTGGTCATGAGTCGCGCTCCAGTCTCCGATCGGCTATAGCGGTTTCCGCTTGCTACAGACAAATGGAAACGGCTCTAATTCTGCCCGGTTGTCCGCGGTATTGACACTGCAATGGGACGAGACGCGCGTCCGCCCTCGCCATTGCCCGCGCGCTCGAAACGTAGTCCTTCGCGAAACACCGACATCGTTCCAGCCTGCCGCAGCGTCAGACGGATACTCGCCCGCAGTGACTGCCGACACGGGTGGCACGGACGCGCGAACAGTCGGCCTATACTACGGGCGTTCGCAGACGATCTTCAGGAGGAGTGGTCATGCGCATGCGCACGTTGCAGATTTCGGCGGGAGTCTTCATCACGGCGGTCGTGCTGGGCATCGTGGCCGCAAACGTGCCGGCGTCCCTGTCGGCTCAGGCGGACAACCCGCGGTATGGCAAGTGGCGGCTGAAGCAGACCGATCCGGCGGCGGCGCCGTCCACGAACGTCATGACCTACGAGCCGCACGAAGGCAAGGGCATGAAGATCACGATCAACACGCTCCAGCCGGACGGCTCGCTCACGCCGAATTGGGGCTACACGACGATGTTCGATGGCAAGGACGAGCCGATGACCGGCAGCCGGGCGAAGGACCTCGCCTCGGTGAAGATCCTGAGCGATCGGGTGAACGAGATCACTTACAAGCGCGACGGCCGCATCACGCAGATTCTCACCAACGTGATTTCGACCGACGGCAAGACGCTCGGCATCATCTACATGAACATGGATGCCTCGGGCGCAACGACGCGCGTGACGTTCGCGACCTACGAAAAGATGCAGTAGCGGAGCGCCGCCTCACCGGACCGCGAACGACTGAACCATCCGGGTCATCGTGTCGAGGTCCGCGGGTGCGGGGGCGATGAGCGCGCCGCGCACGAACTGAAACGACGAGTACGGCTCGGGCAGGAACCGGATGGCGCCGTAGAGCTGCTGACGCGCCCGGAAAACGCCCGCCGTGAACGTCGCCTCCTTGTGGAACGTAATGACCGTTCCAGACTGCGCGCACCGGACGACCTTCGGATCTTCGTTGCGCGTGCGATCCAGGGACCGGATCATTTCGACGAGTTTCGGTTCGAACGGGAGGTTCGGCGGCAGGTGATCCTGCAGCCCAAGGTTCGCGCAGAAGTTCTCGAGCGTCAGCGGCGTCACGAGCGGTTCGATTCTGGCCCGCAGCGCGTCCGGGAACACCTGCATCGAGATGTCGTCGTGGAGTCCGCCGACGGCCTGGATGTCCACGAGGACGCGCCCCTTCGTGAGCGCCGCTTCGCCGCCAAGTCCAGAGAGGGCCGCGAATCGCACGGCGGCCACCCGATCCCGAAAGCCGTCGTTCGAGCCCCGTTCGGGCGCGCCGTACTCGGGCGGGTACCGGAACTCGAACCGGCCTTTGGGATCGCGGTAGACCGGCCACTCCTGCGGCGCCGCAATCGTCGTGGGCGTGAGCCACGCGGAAACGGCGGCGGCCGCGAGGAAAGCGTATCCGGCTCGGCCGCTCATCAGGAACCGGATCGGAACCGTTCCCATTCCTTGGCGGCTTCGTCCGCCAGATCGCGCGCGAGAAGGCGCGCGCGCTCCTGCACCAGGTCGAACGCCTGCAGCTGCGCGAAGCGGAGATACTCTCGAAGAGGTTCGGGGAACGAATTCCAGAAGTACCCTCCGAGCTGGTGCGCGGCGTCGGCGGCCAGTTCCTCGAGCTCGGTCTGCGAGCCGAGATCCGCGATCGAGAGCTCGCGGTAGCCGGGTTCCCAGGACTGTACCCACCACTCCGGCGCGGTCGGATCGTGCTCCTGCGGCAGAAACCCGAAGACCTCCGGCAGCTGTCGGCCGATCGTCGCTGTGAAGGTAATCACGTGCAGCGATCCACCGTGCGGAGGCCGCCACACGCATTCGCGTCCGGTGGGGCGCGGCGTCACCCGCGTTTCGAGAATCAGATCGTCGGCCGGATCGTCGCTCGCGCCGCGCGTCCGAACGAGAATCTTCTTATCGAGCGCGCTGCCGACGCCGATCTCGATCCGTCCCACCTTGGAGATGTCGAAGGCGCTGGCCGGGCGGCCCGGCTGCGTTTGCGTCAGGAGCGTCACGAACTGGGCCCAGCCGCGCCGGAATTGTGCCTCCTCCTCCGGCGGCAGCGGCTGGATTTGCCCGTCCACCCACGCAAGCCACCCCTCGGGATACGCGGTGCTCGTCTGTCTGAGCCGCTCGACGATGCTCGGGGTTGTCGGCGAGATCGGATGATCGAGCGCGTTTCGATACGCGGTGAAATAGGCGGCGACCGCGCGGTCGGCGTCGCAGCGGAAGCTGGTCCTGCGGCACGCGACGTGGATCGAGGCCGCGTACCGGACGAGATCGACGATCGCTGGTCCGAAGCCCGCCTGATCGAAGTCCCGCATGCCATACGTCGTGCCCGTGACGATGAACTGCTCGATGTGGGCGTCGCCGTGGACGGCGACGCTCGGCAGACGCCAGCGAAGATCCTGAAACGCGAAGCACGTCCGCGCGGCGAAGCTCGGGCCGAGCAAGCGGAAATAGCGAAACGGACTGGCGTCAATCCTGGCAATCAACTCCGGCGAAGCGCCGCGCGCGCGCAGAGTGCTCTTCTCCAGCGCGAAGCTGACGTTTTCGCCGAACGTCGCGGTCGGGGACGGCTGGACAAGCGGCGCCTGCGCGATTTGGGCGGATAATGTGCGCGCGCCCGGTTCCTCAGCGCGAACCGACAGGTATCCGCAAGCGGCGATTGCCGCGACGAGGGCCACCTCCGCGCTGGGGCGCGCAAACGTCATCGGGTACCGACTCAGACATTACCGGAAATCCCGGCGGTCGGCGACGAATTGACGGCTGCCCCGCGCCTGTGTATCAGTATGCGCACTGACATTCCCTCAGCCCCCAGGAGGCTCAATGAGATTGGTTGCCGTGTGTGCCGTTGCGTCCGTTATGACGATCGGTTCCGCCGCCGTCCTCGCGCAGGATCCGGTGAAGGTCGATTCCGCCCATTACAAGGTGGTACTGGAGAATACCGCCGTCCGGGTGCTGAACATCACGTACGGGGTCGGCGAGAAGAGTTCAATGCACCAGCATCCGGAATCGATCGCCGTCGCACTCTCGGCGGCGTCCGCCCGGTTCACGCTGCCTGACGGCAAGACGCAGGACAGCGAGCTGGCCAACGAGACGGCGCTGTATATGCCGGCAGGTTCACATTCGCCCGCGAACATCGGCAAGTCGTCGTTTCGGATCATTCAGGTGGAGTTCAAGGCGGCCGCGCCCGGGACGGCCGCAGTGGTGCCGCCTTCACGGCCCGGAATCGAAATGAAGACGCTGGCCGAGGGCGCCCGGGCGACAGCCTACCGGTCGACGGCGGCCGCCGACTTCGCCGAGGCCGCGGGCACGACGCACGAGTTCGATCAGATCGTCATCGCGCTCGGCCCGGGACAACTCACCCTGTCGAGGGAGGGCCAGCCCGCGAAGACGAACTGGGTGCGCGGAGACGTGGAGTTCATCGGCCGCGGCGTGAAACACGAAGCGCGCAACACCGGCGGCAAACCCCTGGACTTCATTCTCATCGCCATCAAGTAGAGAGGTCATTTCCGGCGCTGCACGATCTGCCGTTGGATGAGGGCCAGATCCACGCTGGCCTTCATCAGCTCGACCTCGATTTCGAGCACTCGGAGCTGCGCTTCGCGGAGCTCGACCTGCTGAGCCGTGCCGGTTTCGACCTTCGCCTTGATGAGCGCGACGAACTTGCGCGCGAACTCGAGACGCGGCTCGAGAGTGCGCTGCCGCTGCCGGGCCTCGACTTCGAGGATGCGGAGGTCGGCCAAGGGCGCGTCGATCTCGCGCTTCAGGAACCGCTCCCGGATGTCGATCTTCAGGCGGTGTCCTTCGATCGCCGCCTCGAGCTCAGCCGCGCGGGCGCGTGTCGCGTCCACCTCGATCGCGTCCGCCATGCCCGTGGCGTACCGGCGTTCCGCGGCTTTCATGCGCGCAACGTTCGAGCTCGACCACCGACATCGCGACCGACATGTCGATCTTCCAGCGCTCGCTGACGAAGTCGCGGCCCGCGACGAGCGGCGCCGAGACCGACGTGACCGGCTCCCGGCCGGTCGCCGTCACTTCGGAGAGCTGCAGCGCCGTTGACTTCAGCTGAGCCTCGGCTTCCATGACCTTGAACCGGGCTTCGATCGCCGCGTCCTGAGGCTCGATGCCGACCGACACGCGCTGTTCGACGATTTTCAGCTGTTCGGCCGCGTTCGCGACGCGCTGCTGCGCGATGGCGACCCGCTGCGCGTAACTGGCCTCGAGCATCTGGCGCTGCTCATTGTTCTGCGCCTGGTACGCCGCCGCCACGACGATCCCGCCGATGCCCATCGACAGCAGGACGAGGACGGCCGTGGCCAGGGCGGCCCTGACCGGCGACTGGACCAGCCACCGCGTCCAGGAAGGCTCCGGAACCGCCAGGTTGCGGCGGCGGACCTCGACTCTGATCTGCTCGACGAGCCGTTCGACGAACGGCTCACGAGGGTCGTGTCGATCGCGCATGTTCCTCCTTTTCCCCGGACGTGCGGCTTCGTTCGGCCGCGGACCGTCCCAGGAGACGTTCCAGTTTTTTCTTGAGCCGGGCTCTGGCGCGCCGCAGCCGCCCTTCGACCGCGCGCTCCGACAGCGATCGCTCGCGGGCAATCTCGCGGACGCTCTTGCCGTCGAAGTAGAACGCTTCCAGCAGGTCCGCGTGCGCGCGGCGGAGGCGTGTCAGGCCCCAGCCGACGATGGCCGCGGTCTCGCCCCGATCCGTCGAGAACTCCGGGGCCTCGAGATCGATCGACGCAGGATCGACGAGCTCCGGCCGTGTTCGCCGGAAATGGCTGACGATCGTGTTGCGCGCGACCCGCATGAGCCACGCCAGCGGCTCATCGGGCATTCCTTTCGTCGGCCAGGCGTCGAGCGCGCGCATCCAGATTTCCTGGACGAGGTCTTCGGCCAGCCCGGTATCGCCGCCGACCCGCCGCGACACGAAGGTATAGAGCGGCCGGATCGTCTCTCGATAGACCTGAATGACGTCGGTTTCGTCGATCAACGGGGCCTCGCCCGGTTCACACTTCTATTGACGCTCCGGCGGGTCGAAATCCCACGCTTTTTCTCAATACCCCCCGAAAAGATGCCGTCCGGGCCGGCCGAATGGTTTTCGGGTTCATATACTCTCGGTCCGGTCACGAACAATGCCCTGGCTCTTTTCTTACGGCACGCTGCAACAGGGAGCGGTTCAGTTGTCCACGTTCGGAAGGTTGCTCCAGGGACAGCCGGACGAGCTCGTTGGGTTCGAGCAGTCGCTGTTCGAGATCAAGGATCCCGAATTCGTCACGACGAGCGGCAAAGCGCATCACGCGATCGTGACGTTCACCGGCCGGCCGGACAGCCGCGTCCGAGGCATGGTGTTCGAGGTGACCGACGACGAGCTCGCGAAGTCCGACCGCTACGAACCGGCAGGCTACAGCCGGATTCCGACCGTGCTGGCATCAGGCAAAGAAGCGTGGGTCTACGCGGACGCGCGCGAGAGCGCGTCTACTGGCTGACCCGGCGCAGCTCGATGTCGAGCGTCTGTTTGCCGATCAAATCGGCCGAATACTCGAAGAGCTGGAAGCCCGTCAGCGATCCTCATCCTTCTTCGTCCGGCGCGCCCCCGCTCTTCGCCACGTCGTCCTGCTTCACGCGATCGACATTGAACTTCTGCGCGCTCGCCGTGATCTTGTCGAAGGCTTCGTCGAAGTCGATCGACGGCGCCTTCGAGAAGCGCGTGTAGTTGATGCGGGACACGACGAACGATTTCAGGTACGGGCTGGTAAGCCCTTTCTTCTTCAGCCGGTCGACAATGTCGGTGACGCTGTCGTCCAGTTTCAGGACGCGCTGACCGCGACGCTCTCGCTCCTTGAGTGCCTTGGCGACGGCCATGTCGAGGAACTCATCGGTCTTCTTGAGGATCGACTGATACGCGCCGCCGCTCAGCCGGGGCCGCTGCTCGTAGCCCACGCCGAGCGTGAGGAACGACGGCTGTTCGAACTCGAACGCGTAGCTGGCCTCGGCCGCGTCGCTCATCCCGGCGAGAGCCCGCGCCATGCGGATGGTCTCGAGGGACTTCTCGCGCAGGTTGTGCGCCTTCTCGGTGTTGAGCGCGAGAATCTTGAACGCGACGTCCGTGTCCGGAACGAGCAGCGCCGTGACCGCCCGGAACCCGAGTTTCTTCAGCGCCTGCAGCCGGTGGTTGCCGTTCGGCGTCCAGTACCCCTCGTCCCGGCGGATGACGATGATCGGATCGAGGAAGAGGCCGATCTTCTCGAATACCCCCATGAGCCGCTTGACGTGCGTGTCCGAGGGATCGCGCTGATACGGCGTCGGCTCGACGCGATCGACCGGCAGAGCGGTCAGCAGCAGAGGCTTGCCGCCAACCGGATCGCGATAGCGCCCGAGGACCTTGCCGCCATCCTGTTCGACCGCCTCGGCCAACTCGTCGAGACTGTCCAGATTGCCCGACGCGGTCTCGGGCGCCGCAAGGCCTGATGACAGGGCCGCGGCCTTCTTGCGTCGGGTTTTGGGCTTCCTGGTCGGCATGAGATTCTCAGTGCCTGAGGCGTGAGGTCATCTGGTCGCCGGGGAAGCGTACACGAACGGACGGCGGCGGTGCATCGTCGAGCGACGAAGGCTCGCTCAGGGATAGTCGAGTCCGTCGAGCCACAGGAGGATCGGGTACGGGCTCAGGTTGGATCCTCCCTCGTCCGGCCGCGTCCACTCCCGGACGCCACCCCAGGTCATGATCCGGCCGGATGCCAGGACGACGGTGCTCGTTTCCGTGTTGGCGGCGATGCTTTGAGCGTCCGTGATCCCGCTGAGGAGTGCCGGGACGACGCTCGCATTCCGGCCTCGCCCGGTTTCGTAGTGTGCGTTTTGGCCCCATGTCATGACGCCGCCCGTCCGGGTCAGCGCTACCCCGTGCGCGAGCCCGGCGACGACGGACCGGAGGCCGCGAGCACCCACGAGCGGCGCCGGTACTGGTCGAGGTTTCTGGCCGTCGTACGTGCCTCCCCATTCCATGGCGGTCCCATCCGCCAGAACGGCGACTGAAAAATATCCGCCAGCGGCGATTGCGATGGCTTCGCGGACACCTTGCACCGGAGTGGGCGCGTTGCGATTGACGGTCGTGCCGTCTCCGATCTGGCCCAGTTTGTTCTCGCCCCACGCCCGCACGGTGCCGTCCTTGAGCAAGGCCAGTGAGTGCCGGTTGCCGGCACTGATCGCGACGACGTCGCCGAGGTCGGGGATCCGCACGGGGAAAGGCATGTAGTTCAAGGCGCTCGGCGAGCGAGTCCGGAACTTGATCACTGGAAGCGGACCGATGCCGAGCTGCCCAAAATCGCCGCGCCCCCACGCATAGACACTGCCGTCGCGAGCACGCGCCAGGACGTGCTCCTGCGCGCAGACGTCCATGGCGTCGAACTTCGCGGCTACGGGCGACGGCGTGTTCGACCGCATGCGCGGTTGGGCTCGTTCCTCGAGCTCGGCAAGCGGGGTTGTGCCGAGGACTCCGGGGCCACCCGCGCCCCAGGACAGAATCCGGCCATCGGCGAGAACGGCGAAGGTCGCCGATGAGACGGCCGCCGCGACGACGTCGGTGAGCCCGGGAACCGGGTACAGCGTGTAGGGATCGATGGTGTCGTTGTGTCCCAACCCGAGCGGGTCGGGTGCGGGTCCCGGGTCCGATTGACCTGAGACCCACCAGACCTTCAGCGCTCCACTCGGCTCGATCAGAAGACCGTGGGTAGGCCCGAGGACGACGCGATGTTGGCCGGTCGCCCGGCTCTGGCCGCTCAGCCGCGCCGCGAACGGCAGCGCCATCATCGCCGCCAGTGCCTCGCGACGATTCATCGCTCGATCTCCTTCAGCCAGGCCTCGGCGGCCGCGCGAGCCGCCGCGGTCGCTTCCGGGCCGACGATGGCGGCTTCCTGCCACATCCAGGAACGCTTCCGGTCCGCCTTGTCGACGAACTCGATGCCGTCCGGACCGCCGGTGAGGCTGATTGTCCTGGCCTCGAAATTCACGTCGGCCGTCGCGTCGAGGAACTCGCGCAGCCGCCGCGCGAACAGCTTCCTGGCGTCTGCGGGCGTCGTCTCTTCCACCTCGGTCGTCAGGCCACCCTCCCGCTTACGCTCCTCGGCCCGCTCGGCTTCGAGCTGCGCGGTCATCTGCTTGATGAACGCCGGGTCCGTCAGGTTCGCGTGCATCTTCTTTACGGATTCGAGAATGTTCGCGGCGTCAGCCGGCGGCATGGAGGCCGCCGCTTTTTTCAACTGCTCCATGCCGGCGAGCTGGTCGTCAATCTCTTTCTTGACGGCTTGCTCGACGGTGAGCGCGTACTGTCGTCCCTGCGGAATGCGGCTGTTGCGGTAACTGGTGTAGCTCGCTTGAAACGCCGGTGAGCTCACGTACGCCTTCGCCCAGGCGAACAGTCCCGTGGCGGCGGCTGCGCGTGCCGATCGCGGAAGCTTCAGGAAGGCACGGGTGCCCGTCATCGCGATGGCGCTCCGCCGATTGGTGGCCGTCGACTTGATTTCCTCGAGCACGAAATTGCGTGCGGCGGTTTCGGTCAAGCCGAGCTGCGCGAGCGTGCTCTGCGCGACGACGGCGCCGAAGCCATTGAGAATTGGGTAATTGAGTAATTTCGTAATTGAAGAGAGCCGTCCTGCCCGAGCATCATACAGCCGTCGGGAATTGGCTTTGCCAATTACTCAATTATCAATTACCCAATTACTCAATATTCATCAGCCAGATATCGCCCCGGAAGTCGCCGAGCACGAGCAGGATCTGGTCCGGCGTCGCGACGGGCGCGGTGCCTGGAAGGTAGGCGGGCATCAGCATTTCGGTAGAGGCGTACACCCGAATCGACTCGTCGTCCGAGAGCCCTGACTCGGACGAAAACCGGCGGGCGTGCACGGCCGATCGCACCAGCGGGTTGGTGCCCGTGGGCGTGAAATAGAGCAGCCGACCGTCCGCGGACCAGAACGGATGACTCGCGGAGCGATCCGCGGCCACCCAGTCCGACTCTGGCATCGTCTCCGTGCGGAATGGACAGACGAACACGCTCGACGGCTCGCCCGGACGCCCTGCGTCGAAGGCGATCCATTTTCGATCCGGTGACAGCCGCGCGTTCCTGATCGACCGATCGTCGCTCTTCAGGAGCTCTTGCTGTGCTCCCGTGTCGGTGTCGATGAGGGCAATCGAATTCAAGCGCGCGAACCGTTCGATGACGAGCTGCCGCTCGTCCACCCACTCGCGGGGCCGGCCGCCGCAATCCTCGCCGAGCGTCCGCCATGTACCATCGGACAGGCGGACGACGAAGATCGGCCGCAGCGGGCGCTCGCCCACGGACATCCGCGTGCTGTACGCTAGTTGCTGACCGCCGGGCGAAATCGCCGGATACGATTTGTCGCCGGGAGGTCCATCGGTGAGGACTTTCTCCGAGCCCGTTCCGAGATCCCTCAGGAACACGTCGGGAGTCCCGAGGCGGACCGAAAAATAGGCGAGCGTTCGGAAGTCGCTGGTGACGGACAGATACCCGAGGATGGCCGGGCCTCGCGTCAGCCGGCGCAACGGGCCCTGCGCGAGGCCGCTCGCCTTGTCCAGCGCCACGGACCAGAGGTTCGATTCCGCACGGCTGCTGACGAACACGAGCCGGCGTCCGCCCACGCTGGGGAGCCACGCATTCTCACCGCCTGTCGTCAGGCGTTCGGCCGGACCCGCAGGCTGGAATGTGTCCGGCGCGATTCGCTGACGATAGAGAGCCACACCTTGAGGCCCGGCGCCTGAAAACACCAGCGAGTCACCCAGCCATGCCACGGCAATGGGTAGCGTGAACAACCCGGCTTCGCGGAACCGCTGGACCAGGCCGCTGTTGGACGGGGCGCCGCCGCCGGTCGGCACGATCCAGAAATCGGACTCGTGCGCGTGGTCCGGCCGGGCATGGACGATCACAGACCGGCTGTCCGGGAGCCACGCTCCGCACGTCACGTCCACCAACTCGGATGCGATCGTGCGAAAGCCGGCGCCGCCGCGGGCGGCAATCCGGATTCCGGCGGCGTCGTGCGGGACAGACGCCAGCCAGAGACCGTCCGGAGAGAACTGTCCGCGGCTCGCGGCGCGCTGCAGGAGCCGGGGTTCGCCGCCCAGCGCGGGGACCTCATAGACATTCGGACCGGCATCGTCGCTGGCCGTGTAAATGATGCGGGTGTCGTCGGGCGAGAACGAGAGGTGCGCGTACTGCCGTTCGCCGTTCGTCAGGCGAAGGGCCGCGCCGCCGATCTGCTGGATCCAGACCTGCGGTGTGGTGCCGTCTTGCCCGGCGTCCGAGACGTACGCGAGCAACCGTGCGTCGGACGAGAGTGCCGGCCAGCTGGTCAGGGCCAGGGTCCAGGTCACGCGCTCGAAACGCGGCACAGCCGGGGCGTCAACGGCGCCAGACGCCGGGGGTGCCGTCAGCGTGAGGCGGCGGCTCTCCCACCACGCGTCCAACTCGGACCGCCGCGCGTAAATGCTCCCGCGTTTGTCGTGGGTGAGGCGATGGACGGGCAGCCCTTCTTCACGCTCCCATCGCTGCACCGTCCGGATGCCGCGGCCGAGATACGTCGCGATTTCTTTCCAGGAGTCGAGCCGACCCTCGGGGGACCTGTCAGACCCCGGCGCTGATTGAGCTTTGGGGTCGTCGTTCATAAGGGCGCCAGCTTAGCGCAGACACACGCCAAAACGCGCCACGCGCCGTGTGGCACGTCGTTGCGCTTGAGCATTCGGGAGTCGACTCGCAAACTGGCCCACAGGTCATCACGTTCTCCAGGAGGTGCTTTGTGAACAAACTATTGCTCATCGTGACCAGCGTCGCGGTCCTGACCGGCGCAGGCCTTGCCGGCCAGCCGAAACGGGATTCCATTCAAGGCGCGTGGCAGGCCGTTGAAGTGACCGTCACCGGACCGGAAGCCCGCACCATCACCATCCCTGAACCCAGACCAAACCTCATCGTGTTCACCGGCAGACACTACAGCCGTGTGGAGATTCACGCCGAAGGGCCTCGCCGAGTTCCCGCGGACATCGGCAGCGCGACGGCCGACGAGTTGCGGGCAGCGTGGGGTCCGTTCGTCGGAGAAGCCGGCACCTATGAGCTGGCGGCCGGCAATCTGATCACGATGCGACCGATCGTCGCGAAGAATCCAGCGGCGATGGCGCCGGGGGCGTTCGTCACCTATTCGTACAAGGTGGCCGGCGACACGCTGTGGGTGACCTTTCAGAAAAACCAGAACGGTCCGATCGTCAACCCGGTCACCGTCAAAGCCGTCCGCGTCGAGTGACGCGCCGTCGAGGATACGCCATGACCAGGACCAGACGTGCGTCGTTGTTGATTGTGCTGGCACATCCCGACGATGAGGTTTTCCACGGAGGCGTCCTCGCGCACCTGAGCGAACGTGGTGTCCGTGTGACGCTCGTCTGCGCCACCGACGGTGACGCCGGTAAGGTTCATCCGTCGGTCGGTCCGGTGTCCGACCTTGGCGCGCTCCGCATCGAGGAGCTTCGGCTCTCGTGCAGGCGGCTCGGTATCGACGATCCGGTGTTGCTCCGGTTTCACGACTCGGCTCGCAAGGAGCGTCAGCGGCACGACGACCCGCATGCCCTGGCCAACGTGGACATGCTCGACGTCGAAGCCGCGCTGCGCGGGATCATCGCCGACGTGAAGCCACACGTGATCGTGACCTTCGAACCGCACGGCTGGTACTACCATCCCGATCACGTCGCCATCCAGCGCGCCACGACGGCGGCCTTCTTCGCGAGCGGCGTCATGGCCCACGAAGCGCCCGAACGGCTGTTCTATGCCACGATGGACCGCGACGTGTTCCGGGGGCTGGCCGACGCCACGCGGGGGCGTGGCATCGCCGACGGTCTCGATCCGGACGTCTTCGCGGCGGCGCCCGAGATGATTGCGGTGTCGTTCGACGCCTCGCCGCATGTCGATCGGAAGTTCTTCGCGCTGACCGCGCACCGATCGGCGTTCGGCGTCACGCCCGAGATGCTGCCGCATCCCCCGCCTGGCGCCGCGGAGATGTTGCGGGCGTTCCGTCCGGTGTTCGAGCGGGAAGTGTTCATGCTGGGCGGAGCGCGCGGTCCGGTTCCCCGATGGCCACTGCCCGATTTCTTCGACGGGTTGGACTACCAATTACTCAATTACCAATTACCAATTACTCAATGACGTGAGGCCTGGCGCAGTCGCATATCATCTCGATCGATATGCGACTGCGGCGCTCCGTCTCACTCCTGTTGACTCTCACCGCGCTGCCAGGGGCGTTGATCCTGGCGCAGCGTCCGGCGCCTCCGCCGTTGTCCACCGCGGAGATCGCCGACATCACGCGCCTCGTCATGCTCGAAGACACACGTGAGCTCGACGAAGCGGCGATCGGGCAGGCACTTCGTTCGACGCATCCGGAAGTCCGGCGGCGCGCCGCGATGGCGATCGGCCGCCTCGCGAAGCCCGCGGCCGGCGCGCTTCTGACGGGCGCACGTCAGGATTCCGACGCGGCGGTCGTCGCGGCGGTCGCGTTCGCCACGGGACAACTCAAAGATCCCGCGACCGTGGGTTGGCTCGGTGAGCTCCTGACGTCGCCGAACACGACGCCCGACGTCGCGCGTGAAGCGGCGCGTTCGCTCGGCAAGATCGTGGTCCCCGAGTCGCGTGCCGTACTCGCGCGATACCTGTCGAGCGCGCCAGACACTCAGGCCGCCCGGCCGCCGGTCGGCGAGGCGTTGCTCTCGATTGGACGCTTCACGACCCGCGACGATCTCGCGCCGATCATGCGGTGGACGAAAACGTCCGATGCGGAACTGCGATGGCGGGCGACGTGGGCGCTGTTCCGCCCGCGCGATCCTGCGGCGATGCCAGAACTGTTGCGTCTCAGTGCCGATCCATCGGCCGACGTGAGGTTCTGGGCGATGCGCGGACTCGGCCCGATTCCCGCCGGACGCGGGCGTGAGGGCGCCGCGCCGGTCACGACGCCGACGGTGGATCCACCGCTCCTCACCGCGCGGCTCCGTGAAGGCGTGCGCGATGTCGACCGGCGAGTGCGGACAGAGGCGCTCCGCGCTCTGTCTCAGTACGATGACGAGGATTCGTTCAAGGTCGTCATCAACGCATTGGACTCCGACGACACCTGGATATCCGTCTCCGCGGCGGAAGCCATGAGCCGATTCCAGACTCGGGCGGCGGTCGTCGTCCCTCGCCTCGTCGCGGCGACGCAACCGTCGAAGCCGTTGGCGCTTCGGATCACCGCGCTGACTCCGCTCTCGGCGCTGGCGCCGGAGGCCGCACTCGAGCCGGCGACCGCGCTGGCGCGCGAGTCGAACGCCACCGCGCGAGCGGCGGCCCGGCAGGCGCTGAACCGGCTCGGCGACGCTGGCCGCGCGCAACTCGACGCGCTCGCCAAAGAGAATCCGCAGGCCGCGGCGCCGCCCACGCGAACCTCGGCGCCGGCCCGCACCGCTGCCGACTATCAGCGGATCGTCGAACGCTGGATCATTCCCGACTACAATGGCGCCGCCCGGCCGCGCGCGATTCTCGACACGCCGCGAGGCCAAATCGAAGTGGAGCTCAATCCCGGCGACGCGCCTCTCGGCGTCGAGTATTTCGTCGCCGTCGTCACGTCCGGCGACGTCGTCGGCACCGAGTTCGGACGCGTCGTACCCAACTTCGTCGCGCAGCAGCGCGCGATTCGCGCGGATATGCGGCTCCGGGACGAAGTGAGCCGGCTCGGGCTGCTGCGTGGCACGCTCAGCTGGGCGTCGGCCGGCCTCGATACCGGTAATCCCGGCTACACGCTCGGCAGCACGCCGCAGCCCCACAACGAAGGCAACTTCACCGCGCTCGGACGCGTCGTCGCCGGCATGGACGTCGTCGATCGGCTGGAGCTTGGGGACAAGATCACGGGCGCGCGGATGAAGTAGCGAGCCCGTGATCCGCCGATTGTGGAGGGGCCGACACGGTCAACGACTACGCCCGGCTCAACGCCGCGGGCCTCGACATGTCGCGGTCACGGCATTCCCCTCGCGGTCCTTCTTGTGGAGTCCGGCGGGCAGCGTTCTTGCTTTAATTGCCCTGGCATGCCCGAGGTGAGGGAGCGATTCGTTTCAGCGAGTGGCAAGGCGGGAGCGCCGGCCATCTTCATGGCCCCAGACGACCTCGACTTGTGGCGCCACTTCTCGCTCGTCGAGGGCGGACCGCTGTACCGGCTCGCGCGAACTGCCGGACTGACGGGCGGCGCCGCTGGACTCATCCGGATCGGTCTGGCCCTGTCGTTCTTCACGTGGCTCCCGCTCGGGGCGCTGACATTGATCCCGCATACCCCGCCCGCGGGACCGGCACTGCCGTTCATCCTGAGCTTCGGCACTCACGCGCGCCTCCTTCTGGCGATTCCGCTGTTCTTTTTGGCCGAGGCGATCTTCGACGCGCGGATCCGTCAGGTCCTCCGGTCCATCGTCGATGTCGGAGTCGTTCCCGAACACCAGCGCTCGCGTCTCAACGGGGTCTTGCGTCAGGTGATCACGCTGCGCGATGCGTGGCACGTCGAGGCTGTGTTGCTGGTACTCACGCTGGTGCTCATCCTGTGGGGCGTCCGGACGGATCTGTCGATTGCGATCCCCAGCTGGCGGACGTCGGTGGGCGGTGATCGGACGCCCGCGGGCTGGTGGTACGGCCTCGTCGCCATCCCCGTGTTTCAATTCCTGTTCTGGCGCTGGTGTGCCCGCCTGGTGGTCTGGTGGTACCTGCTCTGGCACGTTGGACACCTGGAGCTGCGCCTGATTCCGACGCATCCCGATCTCGCCGGCGGTCTCGGCGGCCTCGGCGTGGCGCACGTGGCCCTGGCGCCGGTCGGCGTCAGCATGTCGGCGCTCCTCGTGGGCACACTGGCCGAGCAGGTTCTGTACGCGGGCGCCCGAGTGCAGGACTACACGATGACGCTCGTTGGATTGATTGCGGCAATCACATTCATCCTCATCGCGCCGCTGCTGCGATTCAGTCTTCTCCTGCTCGAGGTTCGGCAGCATGGGCTGCTCGAGTACGGCGCGCTGGCAACCAGGTACGTTCGCGCGTTCGACGACAAGTGGCTGCGGCAAGGACGTCCGCCGGACGAGCCGCTGCTCGGCTCGGCCGACGTGCAGTCGCTCGCCGATCTATCCAACAGCTTCGAGGTGATTAGCCGAATGCGCTATCTGCCGATGTCGTTGTCCCAGTTCTTGGCTCTTGTCGGGCTTACGGCATTGCCGACGCTGCCGCTCGTGCTTTTCGTGGTTTCGTTCCAGGAGCTCGTTCTTCGCGGACTGCGCGTTGTTTTCCTTGGTTGAGTTCGTCGCGGAGTGCTCGATCAGTTCAGCGACAGCCAGTTCGACAGCGTTCCCGTCACCAGGAACTGCGATTCGCCCACGCACGGAACTGGATCCGCATCGCGCTCGGCCCTGGTAATCATCGCGGCTTCGCGCGACGGGATCCCCCGCGCCTGATACTGCGCAAACACGTCGTCCGACATGACCTGGAAGTACGAGACGAGCGTTCCGGTCGGCCGTGAGCCAATGCTGGCCGCGATGTCGGACATCGTAATAACTCCCTACGCCGGACGAGGCGTGCCGGCCGATCCGATCGCCTGAGTCGACCCAACCGTTGACGACAATTCCGGGTTCGAGATTGACGTGAAAGATCGTGACCTCGAGCGCCGCCAGATCGCGCGGCCGGAGCACGACCCGGGATCCGAAGGCGCCGTCGGGCGCAATCTGCCAGATGGTGCCGGACACCGGCGCGTAGACATCGACGGCTGTCCAGTCAACGGACAGCTTTGGCTGAAAGTAATGCTTCATGCTCCGGCAGGTCTCGCCGGATCCGTCGGTGTAGCTGTGACCGATTGCCGATCGAAAGCGAGAGATGCGCTCGATCTTCGACAGGTCGATACTACATCCCGATGACGGCGACGAGCGCTGCGGCCACCAGGCGATGGCCAGATTGCTGCACGATGAACCAGGCCAGCGGCGGCGCGGCGAATGCCGACATCATGTGCATCTCGCGCGACAGCAGGAAGCCGGCTTGCAGCATGTCGAAACGAAGGAGGACCGTCGTCGCGAGGACGGCCCACGCGTAGAACGCGGGACGGCTGCGTCCTCCGCGGACGGCGATCCAGACGAACAGCACGAGAAAGACTTTGGTCAGCGACAGGTAGTCGTTGAACCACCGGTGCGGGTACAGCAGGATCTCGGTGTTGTAGAAGACCTGCCGCGCGACATGAGCCCAGTCAGTCGGCGCCGGCGTGTACAGCAGGTTGTTCGTAAGAAAGAACGCCGGATAGCGCAGCATCTCCCAGTACAACGGCAGAGCGCCGAGAATCGCGACACCTCCGGCGACGACACCGCGAAGCGCCATGCGGCGATCCGATAGAAGACCGCCTCGAGCGCGAGGTGACGACCGTGTACGGAGAGCGTAGCTGGCGCTCAGGACTCGGGGAGGTCCGAGCGGCGGCCGACAGGTGCGTACGCCGCCGAGCCGACGTGGATGACGCTCTCCGCTGTCTGTCCGCCGGCGGTCGCCCGAACGGTGACCGAGCCCACACCGCTGGCCACCAGGCGCCCGCCCGGGTCGACGCGGACGACGCCGGGGTTCGGACTGGGGGATGCCGGGGATCATCAACGTTTGACACCTCCGTCGCCGCGCCCGAATCCCGTGCCGTGACCCTCAGCGTGATCGGCTCGCCGACAATCGCCACCGAGCCGCGCCGGGAACAACGTGAGCTGTGAGAATGACGGCGACGGGCTGGGCGAAACCGGAGGGTTGGATGCGCCGCCCGATCCGCCACAGGCGAAGGCGACCGTGCAAGCGGCGACGAACGCGCACGCCCGGTATCTCACGTCTTTTTCTTGGCGGGCCCCAGCCGTACTTCGCGAAATGCTTCTCACGCTGGTGCTCCTTTGCATACGCAGTACCCACGGGCCTTCCGCTGAATGGGCGCAGGCATGCGTCCATGTGCCCACTCATACGGGAGAATGGACAGCAGGCGATTCTTAGCAGGAACTTTCACTAACAGTTTTGCGCGCGCGCGTCGACGCGATCGTCGTTGCAGATTTGAAAGATCGTCGTTGCGAAAATTTGCGTAACGAGGTTCGATCCTCAGGCAGGCTATTGCGAATTGGTCCGGCTGTTAAGAGAGGACAGGATCATGGGACCCATCGGACTTCCGGAACTGTTGGTGATTGGCTTGTTCGCGGAATGGCCCATTCATCGGGACCTCGCGGCTGACTGACACAACGCGGATGTCGAGAGTGGGAAAGGGCCATGGATTTGAAAATCGGAGGGCTCTGTCCCCTGCTTCAGGTCTTCGACATGCCGACGTCGATCGCCTTCTACCGGGACGTGCTTGGCTTCGAGGTCGTGAGTCCGGTCCCGGAAGGAGACCAGTGCGATTGGGTGCTCCTGCGCCTTCACGAGTCCGAGCTGATGCTGAACACCGCGTACGAAGGCGACGACCGGCCACCGGCCCCCGAACCTGCTCGCGTCGAGTCGCACCGTGACATCGCGCTGTTCTTCGACTGCGCGGACGTGGATGGCGCGTGTGCCATGCTGCGCAGCCGCGGGCTGAACGTGCCGGATCCCGTGGTTCGAGACTATGGCATGGAGCAGCTGCACTTCTACGATCCCGATGGCTACGAAATCTGCTTTCAGCACCGGGTGAAGTAGCACCGACGTGCTCGAGGGCCCTTTTATGCCGATTGCCGAGGCTCAACGGGAAGTGCCTCTGGTCAGGCGGGGCTCGCCGCGCGACAATCAGGAACCATGTCGCACTCGCCGAGCCGATCCCGGTTGATCCCCGTCGTCGTGCTGGCGGGTCTGCTTGGTTCCGAGCCGATCTTCTCGCAGCTTGGCGGCGCGCCAGTTGAGGCGCGCGTGCCTTTCGCGCCTGCCCCGTTCGTCAGTGACGGTCGGACCCGCCTCGCCTACGAGTTGCACATCACGAATTTCTATCGCAACAGTGGCACGCTGCGGCTGGAGCGCGTTGAAGTCTTCGCTGCGGACCAGACCACCCCGATCGCGAGACATGAGGGCGCCGATCTTGCGAAGATCGTGGTGCACCCGCACGCGATCCCACCGCCAAGCGACCCTCTGGCGATCGCCGCCGGCCTCCGGGCTGTCGTCTACATGTGGGTCACCCTGCCACCGGGCGAGCGGGCGCCGGCCGCGCTGCGACACCGGCTCCTTCTGAGGACCGAGAAGGACGTGGAGCACGTCATGGATGGTGTTACGGTCGACGTTCGGAACGCCGCGCCGCCGGTCCTCGGATCGCCGTTTCGCGATGGCACCTGGCTCGTCGCCAACGGGCCCGGCAACCATCGCGCGCATCACTGGGGAGGTTTGCTGGCGCACAACGGCCGCGTCACGGTTCCGCAGCGGTTTGCACTGGATCTGATCGGACTTGATGCGGAGGGGAAAGCTGTGCGAGGTGATATTAAGAAATCAGCGAATGCGGACTGGGTTGGCTACGGGACAGAAGTCCTCGCAGTTGCCGACGGCGTCGTCCGGGACATGCAGGACGGCCAGCCCGACAAAGTTCCACTGGCGCCCAACCCGCCAACAGCGCCTACCGCACAGGCCGCCGCTGGCAATTACGTGATCCTGGATCTCGGCGGCAATGTCTTTGTGTTCTACGCGCACTTTCAGCGTGGCAGCCTCACGGTGAGAAAGGGCGACCGGATCCGTCGCGGTCACGTACTGGGCCGACTGGGCAACTCCGGAAGCACGAACGCCCCTCATCTGCACTTACACGTTGGCGACTCGTTCCTCCTCGAAACATCGGAAGGATTGCCGTTCGTCTTTCGGTCGTTCGAGGCACTCGGCGAGACAACCATAGAGCACGCGCTCGGCGTGGATTCCAGCGCCCGGCCAGCCGGCGCCGCACCCAGGCAGAGCGAGAAGGAGCTCCCGCTGGACGGTGCGGTGATCCGGTTCGCGTCAAGGCAGTAGCGGGCCCTGATACGGCTTATCGACCTCGGGCGCGGGCGCGGGCCTGTTCCTGGTCGAGCACCATCCGGTAGGCCAGGTAGTACTTGAAGATATTGCTGACGTACTGGACGGTCTCACGGCCGATTTTTTCTGACACGATCCGCTCGACGTTTCCGAACCAGACGTTGGGGTTCAGACCACGCCGGGCCGTTTCCTTGCGGAGCTGACGGATACGGCCGGGGCCGGCGTTGTAGGAGGCGAGCGTCATCAGGCCCTTGTTCAGGGCGTCCATCGGCTCGTTCTTGTAGTACTGGTCGATCATGAAGCGGAAGTACTTCACGCCCGCGTGGATGTTCGGCTCGACCTGATGGATGTCGCCGACGGCGAGATCCTTTCCGGTCGCCGGCATCACCTGCATGATGCCAATCGCGCCGACATGACTTTTCGCCGACTGGTCGAGCTGGGACTCCTGATAACCCTGCGCGACCATCAGCAGGTAGTCCACGTCGTACTTGCTGCCATACGTTTCGAAGTACTTCACCAGCGCTCGCAGTTTCTTCCGTTCGGCCTCCGAGGCCGCGTTCTTGACGTAGCTGGCGTTTTGCAGGTAACGGCGCTCCATCATGTTGCCGAACGCCGTCCGCGGGCCGTACTCCTTGATCCAGGTGTTCACCGCCTGCTGGAGCTTCGGGCTGTTCTTGCGAACACCGACGGCGATTTCTCCCCCGGTCCGCACCGCGACGTCCTGGTGCGGCCGGATGTCGGGGAACACCTGCTGCCAGAACCCGGCGACGAAGTCATCGACGACGGTCATCTCCACCAGGCCCACGTTCACCATCTCGAGGATATCGTCGTCCTCGAGCGCTTCCGGCGCCTCCTTGATCGTCACCGGGGCTCTGTTTTGGCCGGCAAGCGACTCGTTCAGCCGCTGGAGGCTTTCGAAATAACTGCTGCTCTTCCTCACGAAGACTTCACGTCCGGACAGATCGTCGGCCGTGCCGGGGGCCGCTACGCCAGGCCCGGTGACGACGATTTCCGACACGCCGGTGCGGGTCGGCGTGCTGAAATCGACGAGTTGCCGGCGCTCAGGCGTAATCGTCAGCGCCGCCGCGACCAGGTCGACCTGTCCGGCCTCGAGCGCCGGGAAGAGTTGATCGCGTGACAGCGGCACGATCGCGACGTAAACCTTGAGCAGCCCCGTCTTCAGCCGTTTGTTCACTTGCTCCTCGAACAGCTGCAGGGACTCGTAGCTGATGCCGCGCTGAACGCCCTTGTCGATGAAGTACTGCGTCCGGTTGAAGACGACGCCGGCGCGAATGAGGCGGCGCTTGACCATCTCGTCGAAATCGCCGGTGAAGGGTCTCTCGAGCGCCGCCCGTGCTTCGGGAGGCAGCGCATCGAAGGGTGAGGGCACCGCGGGCAAGGCCCCGTCCTCGTCTGCCGAAGCCGTCGACGCGGCTCCTCCGGCCGGAGCCGGCCCAGGTGAACAACCGGCTGCGATGAACCACACGGCACCGAGCGTCAATAGGGAGCGGATCGACATTGCCGCGAATACTACTTTAGGCGCGTGGCCAGGGCCACGACATTTCGTGATCTTGTGGCGCGGGCGGGCTTCGAGCGGCGCCCGCTCGTGGTTGACCGGCCGGCTCGAACTTGGCTTCGAAACGGATCAACCTGACTCCGGCGGCATCGAACAGGCATCCGGTTCGACGATTGCGCCCTAAATAGAGCGACTCAGATGGTTCACCGACTCACCGATCTCGTTCACGACCGCTCGCTGAAGGATCCTGACGCGTTCTGGGCCGAAGCGGCGGAGACAATCGACTGGTACTCACGATGGGATCGCGTCTGCGATCGCTCCCGGGCGCCGCTCGACAGATGGTTCTCCGGCGCGACCGTCAATACGTGTTACAACGCGCTCGATCGCCACGTCGCGCGCGGTCGATCCGCGCAGCCCGCGCTGATCTACGACAGCCCTGTCACCGGCGCGGTTGCGACGCTCACGTATCGCGAGCTCCTCGACAGCGTGTCGACGTTTGCCGGCGCTCTGGCACGGTCGGGCGTCTCGAAAGGCGACCGCATCCTTATTTACATGCCGATGATTCCCGAGGCTGTGGTAGCCATGCTGGCCTCCGCGCGAATCGGCGCCATCCACTCGGTGGTGTTCGGCGGCTTTGCGTCGCCCGAGCTGGCCACACGCATCGACGACGCGCTCCCGAAAGTCATCGTGACCGCCTCGTGCGGCATCGAGCCAGGACGAGTCGTCCCGTACAAACCGCTGCTCGACGCGGCGATCGACATCGCCCGGCACAAGCCGTCACGGTGCATCGTCTTTCAACGGCCGATGGCCACCGCGAATCTGATCGCCGGACGCGATGTCGAATGGCACGACGCCGTCGCCGGCGCATCGCAACATGACTGCGTGCCGGTTTCGGCAACGGACCCGCTCTACATTCTGTACACCTCCGGCACAACCAGTCAGCCCAAGGGGATCGTCCGCGACAACGGCGGGCACCTGGTCGCGCTGGATTGGACGATGAAGCACATCTACGGCGTGGATCCCGGCGACGTGTTCTGGGCGGCGTCGGACATCGGCTGGGTCGTCGGTCATTCGTACATCGTGTACGGGCCGCTGACGCATGGATCGACGACGATCCTGTTCGAGGGCAAACCGGTCGGCACGCCCGATGCCGGCGTCTACTGGCGGATCGTGTCGCAGCACAAGGTCGCCGCGATGTTCACGGCGCCGACGGCATTTCGCGCGATCAAGCGTGAGGATCCAACCGGATCACTGATCCAGCCGTACGACCTCTCGGCGTTTCGCACGCTGTTCCTCGCCGGCGAGCGGACCGATCCCGATACGCTGGCGTGGGCCCAGGACAAATTGAAAGTGCCGGTCATCGACCACTGGTGGCAGACCGAAACCGGCTGGCCGATCTCCGCCAATTGCGTCGGCATTGAGTTGCTGCCGGTCAAGCCCGGATCGGCGGGCAAGCCGGTCGCCGGATGGAATGTTCAGGTGCTCGACGAGCACGGAACCCGTGCGAAGGCCGGTGAGATCGGATCGCTCGTGTGCCAACTCCCGCTCCCGCCGGGCTCCCTCACGACGTTGTGGAAGGCCGACGACCGATATGAGCGCACATACCTGTCGGATTTTCCCGGCTACTACAAGACCGCCGACGCCGGGTACATCGACGACGACGGGTACGTCTTCGTGATGACCAGAACCGACGATGTGATCAACGTCGCCGGGCACCGGTTGACCACCGGCGCAATGGAAGAAGTGCTCTCGTCGCATCCCGACGTCGCCGAGTGTGCGGTGATCGGGATCGCGGATGCGCTCAAGGGACAAATTCCCATCGGCTTCGTCGTGCTCAAAGCCGGCGTCTCCGACAGCCGGCACGGGGACATCGTGACGGAAGCCGTGCGGCTGATTCGCGAGCGCGTCGGCCCGGTCGCCGGCTTCAAGACGGCGATGGTCGTGAAACGCTTACCGAAGACGCGCTCGGGAAAAATCCTGCGCGGGACCATGCGGAAGATCGCGGATGGTGAGTCCTACCAGATGCCCGCGACGATCGACGACCCGGCGGTGCTGACGGAGATCGCGGACGCGCTCCGCATGTCCACGCGCAGCCAGGGGGCGTGAGCGTGGACGCCACGGATTCTCAGGTTTGATGGAGGGACTACCGAGTGCGTCGGCGGAACGGGTGGCGCGGTTGCGAGCCGCACATCAGCTGATCGATGATCCGAGGGTCTTCGACGATCCGCTTGCCGTCAGGATCCTCGGCGCGGGCGCGGCCGCGCTCGTCTCGGACGAGCGTGAAGATCGCTCCCCGCTGGCACGTTCTCTCCGTGCGTTCCTCGCCGTGCGGAGCCGGGTGGCCGAGGACGAGGTCGCGGCCGCCTACGAACGCGGCATCCGTCAGTATGTCGTCCTCGGCGCGGGCCTGGACACGTTTGGCTATCGCAATCCCTTCCCGGGCCTGCAAACCGTCGAAGTCGATCATCCCAACACACAGTCGTCGGACCTCGGGTTCCATGCCGTCACCGATTGGGGCCCCGAGGAGTTGAATGCGACGTACTTCGGCAATCGCGCCGACGGCCTGCGGGTCGGGAGCCTCGGTCATGTCGTGGTCGCGTGCGCTTAGCGACCGGACAGCCGACCCCACTTTATTGGGGGGAACGAGCCTGAGTTAAGACCAGATGGCGTAAATCAGTCAGTTCCGGTAGATGACGTCAGTCCAGAGGCGCCACACAAGAAATCGCAACCCGGGCGCAGACGAAAATCTGTCGCGCAGGTGACCCGAAACCAAACGGCATTTGTAAGCCTTGGTTTTGGGCCTGTTTGACGTACTACGTGGGTTTTCACAACCTCGGCCTCAACATTGCAAAATCCGGGCGCCCAGAGAGACATTCATGGGAGGCAGCATGACCGGCAGGCTCTCGAGAACGCGGCAGACAAGCAGGTTATCTTCAACTTTAGTGGGCAGGTCGATCGCCTTTGGCCTTTTCGTACTTCTGGGCGTGGGGATGTCGGCTGTGCCGGCGTCGGCCACCTCCATTCTAGTGACGGGAAATACGTCATTCACGGTGAATTGGCTCAATACGGTCACCAATCCTGATCTGTCGGGATCCGCTACTTTCACGATTTCGAGCTGGACCAGTGCCGGATTCAACCTTGCGATCAGCAATATCCGGAACACGACGGCGACCTCTCCCGACATCGATGCCAGGCTCACCAGCTTCGGGTTCGGCCTGACACCCGACGCGACGGGTTTCACCAATCCCGTCAACGGAGCTGTCTACTCGTGGGGGTTTAGCAATTTCCCAGCCTTCAGCCAAGTGGACGTGTGCGGCTTTGCCGGCAATAACTGCGCGGGCGGCGCTGGCGCCGGGCTCGACCAGGGGCAGAGCACAGCGGCTGGCGACATCATGTCAATCCATGTCAACGGCAGCTTCGCCAACGGTGTCAGGTTCGATCCGGTGCCGGTGAAGTTTCAAACCAACGTCGGCTCCTTCGAATTTGACAGCACAGTGACTCAAAACCCACCGGTTCCCGAGCCTGCCAGCCTGTTGCTGCTCAGCGCGGGACTCGCGGGTGGCGCGCGTGCCATGATTCGCCGGCGTCGCCAGGCGGCCGCGAAGTAACACACCGATTGCTGTCGAGATCGAGCGCCCGGTGCCAACGGAAGCTGGCGGCTGGCGTTTTTTTTGGCCGATGTTGAACGATGACGAGAGGGCCGAGGTACGAAGCGGTTCGAAGAGCTGGGCACGCGCGACCGCTGGCCAGCCCAGCACGAGAACCGTCAAGAGCAGAGAGACGCGAACGATGTGCTTCATGGTCATGGATGAATTCCGATTAATCTCGAAACACGCGGCGCTCGCGGGCAGCCATCGGCCTTACGCAGCCAGGTACGTCAACGTGAGAGCGACCGCCGGTCAGTCGTGCGACAATGGTGAACTCCGCGCGCGGGTGAGGTGGCCGAGTGGCTGAAGGCGGCGGTTTGCTAAACCGTTAGAGGGCCTTTAAAGCTCTCTCGAGGGTTCGAATCCCTCCCTCACCGCCAGCCTTCGCCGCCTTTGGCGGCTTCGGCCGGGCAAGCCCTGTCATTTAGAAGCCGCAAGCTTCAACAGAGTTAGCCCAGCCGAAGAGTGGCGAAGGCTGTCCCGCCGAAGCGGCGCAGCCGCGAAGGCGGACCTCAGTTCTTCCACTCGTTCCTTTGTGCCTGTTCGCAATTACTCCGACAATCAGGAACAAGTTACGCCGATCTGTAAAACGATCTGGGCCGCCACGGCTAGGCAGGCTGCCGAGATCCGGCTCATCGGCCGGCGGTAAACCTCACCGGCGATCCCACGTCAACCACGAATTCCTGCGGCCATCGATCCGCGCCGGCGCTCCAGAGCGCGGTGGCGGCGTCGGCGGTCGTCCGCGCGAATACTTCCCTGTGTACGAGCCTGCCACCGGAGTCGTAAATGAGGAGCAGGTCGCGCTGGGCAGTGCTGACGATGCGCACCAGGACGGCGAGCCACTCGCCGGTTCCGAGCGTCGCGGTGGTGGCGACGATCTCGGTCAGATAGTCCATCCGTCTCATGTTGATGACATCGATGACGTCATCGCCGCGGCGAATAGTCACGATCTGCCGCGCTTGCGACACCGTGACGGGGTGCCCTTCCCACATCAGCGTCTGCGTGGGCATTTTGCCGAACAGTTCGTAGACCAGGACAGCCGGCCTTCGCGGGATTAGCGAGGACGGCCCTTCGAGTCGAGCGATTGCCGGGCTCGTCTGGACGACGCGCACCCAATCGGCCGATTCATACGTCCACGCCGTGTGGATCCCAAGACCGGTCAGCAGGATGAAGACCACCGCCAGCACCCTCTTCGCCAGATGCCACTCGCCCGGGCCGGCGTACGACGACAGCCGGACGAGACCTTGCACAATCAGACCCGCGACGGCACCGGAGATAGTGGCCAGGGTGAGCAAGAGCGCCAGGGCCGAGGCGAGGCTGGCTGCCAGATCCGAAGGAGGTCGCCCGAACAGCAGCGTGAATGACACCGCGCCCAGCAGATAGCTCGTGGCCGCAGTGGCACCGATCAACGCGCCGGTCAGCAGCGTAACGGATCGCAGCAGACGAACGAGGAGCGAGGGCTCGTCCAGGGTTTCGTCTGCCAGGGTTCCCGCTGGTGGCGTCGGATCAGCGACGGTGGACATCGGCGCCGTGCGGTTGCAGCGTACAGCATTCCGGCACGCTCACGTAGACGGATGGAGACTCTACCGAAGGAACTGAATCAGGTACTCCGAATGGCCCGACATGAAGAACCGCGCGACCTCACCCGCGGTTTTGTCCGTCCCCGATCCGGTTTCGAGACCGAAAACCTGCGGATACCAGCGGCCGCCGGAGAGCAGCCTGCGCGGCTGAGACCACGCTTTGGGATCGTCGAGTTTCTTGGCGTAGGAAATGTAAACGCCCTGCTGCGTCCACTGACTGTCCTTCGCGCGATTGAGCAGCATCACGTACTGTTTCAGGTACGTATTCCAATGCACCGACGGTCCCCAGTAGGCATCGACGATGCCGTCCGGGTCGTGCCACGAGCGACGCGCGGGGAAGACGGGCAGCGCGTGCGGATAGGTCCAGCGCGCGGGTTGGGTCTCGTCAACGATGCTCTCGTCGGCGGCGGGCGACGTCCAGCCGCCGTCGGCGTAGATCGTCACCTTGCCGACCGGCTCGTTGCGATCCGCCCATGGCAGACGGGCCATCGCGACACCCTGCGACGGCATCCATCCGACATATTGTGAATAGAAGAAATAGAGGTCTAGTTTGTCGCGATCGAGGATGACGCTGAAGTCTCCAACACCACCGACGAAATAGGTATTCGGACTAGCACACTCGTCCGTCTCAGGGGGCGCCTCTATGACTGTGCCGAGGTCTTCCCACGTGCGCCCGTGATCGAAAGATCGCACGGCGCCAATCCGAGGCGCCATCCGCTGCAGTTCCTCACCGCAGAATTGCGACGGACGTTCGTTGTGGTAGTAGCCATACCAGACACCATCGTCATCCGCGACGACCGCTTCGAGCCAGTTGCCGCCGGACGGCCAGGGTTCGATCGTCACTTTCTGCGAAGGGCCAAGCGACGTGAGTCCCAATCCCAATGCCCGGCCGGGGGACCCGTCGATCGACGTCAGCACGTGCAGGATCATTCGACCCCGAATCTCCGCCCAGACACCTGGACTGTTGCTGTCGACGTGGCCGGTAAACTCCATTCCGCGGGCCGGAATCAAGATTGCCTTCGGATTGGGCTGGTAGCTGCCCTGCGACTCCGCGCTGTCAACCCCGCCCACCTCGGTGGTGCTCGTCAGAAAAATGGCGAGTGCGATAGCGCTGCACTGAAACAGGATATGGGTCAGGTCCGCAAAAGCGGACGCAGAGGAGGGCGAACTGTCCTCCCGGGATCGCACACGCCGTATCAGAGGTGCCATGGCGGCCGGCTATCTACAAAACGCTGGCCAGCCGCAATTCGGACACACGGTTCGTGTCGAAAGGCGCTTCCGACGGCTGGGGGACCTCGGCCTGGCGCGCGGATCCTTGGACCGGAGACATACGGCGGTAGTTACATGAAGGTCCGCCGTAGTTTCCGTTACTTGCTATCGAGTCGATAGAATCCGTCTGTGACCCCTCGCCTTCGTTTCGCCCCCTCACCGACCGGCTATCTGCACGTAGGTGGCGCGCGCACGGCCTTGTTCAACTGGCTGTTCGTCCGCCGGCACGGCGGGGTGTTCGTCCTGCGGATCGAAGACACGGACGTCGAGCGTTCGTCGGCCGACATGGTGACCGGGATTCTCGACAGTCTTCGGTGGCTGGGCCTCGAGTGGGATGAGGGGCCGGAGGTCGGCGGACCGTATGGGCCGTACTCCCAGAGCGACCGTCTGGAGCTCTATCGGGGCGCCGCCGTACAGCTCATGGCCACGGGTCACGCATACTACTGTTTCTGCCGGCCGGAAGACCTGAAGGCCCGCCGCGACGCCGCGGAGGCCGCTGGCAACGCGTGGACCTACGATCGGGAATGCTTCCGGTTGTCGCCCGAAGAGGTCGCGCGCCGCGAGTCCGCCGGGGATCCGCGAGCCATCCGGTTTCTCGTTCCGGAGGGCCGCACGTCATTTGACGATCTCGTCCACGGGCCGATCGAGTTCGATCACGTCAACATCGAAGACTTCGTCGTGCTTCGATCGGACGGTCATCCGACCTATCACTTGTCGGTGGTCGTCGACGATGTCGCGATGCACATTACGGATGTCGTTCGGGGTGACGATCACATCTCCAATACCCCGAAGCAGGTGCTGCTGTATCAGGCGATGGGCGCACCGGTGCCGCGCTTCGCACACGTGCCGCTCATTCTGGGTCCGGACAAGAAACGTCTGAGCAAGCGGCACGGCGCGACCGCGGTGGGTGAATACGAGAAGCAGGGCTACCTGCCGGAGGCGATGCTGAACTTCCTCGCGCTGCTCGGCTGGTCGCCGGGCGACGACCAGGAAGTCTTCACGCGCGACGAGCTGGTTGCGCGATTTTCGCTCGAGGGGATCAGCGGCGGAAACGCCGTGTTCAATCCGGAGAAGCTGGATTGGTTCAATCAGCAGCATCTCATGCGGCTGCCGGCGTCTGAGATCCTGGCGCGGCTGCGTCCGGATCTCGAAGCCGCGGGACTCTGGCCGGCTGCCTCGGGTGCCGCCGACCGCCCCCGCGTCGAACGCGCGATCGATCTCGTGAAGCCGCGCGCGCGTAACCTTGCTGATCTCGTGGCGCAGCTCCGGCCGTTTCTGACCGAGCGGGTCGAACGCGATCCGGCCGCCGTCGCGAAGCATCTCGCCGGGCCTGAACTGCCGGCGCATCTCGCGGCGTGGCGGCAACGAATGGCGCAGGTTGAACCGTACGACGCGCCGACGCTCGAATCAGCGCTCCGTGCCGTGGCCGAGGAACGCGGCGTGAAGCCCGGGCTGCTGATTCACGCCACTCGCGTCGCCGTGACCGGCCAGGCCGTGAGCCCGGGGCTCTTCGAAGTACTCGAGCTCGTCGGCCGCGACCGCGTACTCGCGAGGTTGGGTGAAGTGTTGGAATCCTGAGAGAATCTTGACCGCCATGGAGTTGATTGCCCGCGCGCTCACCGAAACAGAGTTCGAACGTGCCAGGCGCACGCTGATGCGTCGCGACAAAAGACTCGGCGCGTTGATCAAGCGCGTCGGCCGCTGCAAATTGCCGGATTCACGCGGGCACGATCCCTTTGCCGGGCTCGTGCGCGTGATCCTCTCGCAACAGCTGTCCGGCAAGGCCGCGGACACGATCTTCGGACGAGTGGTGGCGCTCACCGGCGGGCTGGACGCGATGACCCCGACCGCCCTCCGTGCCGTCGGGGTGACAGCTCTGCGCGGCGCTGGCGTCAGCGGTCCGAAAGCCAGATACCTGCACGACCTCGCCGATCGCGCGCTCGACGGCAGGCTCGATCTCCACGCGCTCGACGGCTGCCCGGACGACGAGGTGATCACGACCATCACGTCCGTCAAAGGACTTGGCCGCTGGTCGGCGGACATGTTCCTGATGTTTCGCCTGAACCGTCCGGACATTTTTCCGGTGGGCGATCTGGGAATCGTGAAAGGGATGCAGAAGCTCTACGGCATGCGCCGGCCGCCCTCACCAAGGACGATGATGCGGCGCGCGGAGTTTTGGCGGCCGTATCGATCGGTCGCCGCCTGGTATCTATGGCGGATACATGAATAGGCCTGCGGACACTAGAATCCTGACGTGATCTGTCCTTCCTGCAATGCGGTCGTTTCCCCCGATGCGCGATTCTGCGCCGCGTGCGGTGCGCATTTGCAGACCGCCGCCGCGGACACCGTTCTTGGAAGCGGCGAGACCAGGCTGGCGTCGAAGCCGAGTCCCGCGGTACCGCCCAGCCAACCGAAGGCCACCACCAGCGGCTGGCTCACGTCCTCCGGCTCGATCGATCACGGACGCTTCACGCCGGGTGTCGTCCTGGAAGAGCGGTACCGCATCATCGGGCTGCTCGGCCGCGGCGGGATGGGTGAGGTCTATCGCGCCGACGATCTCAGGCTGGGCCAGGCTGTCGCGCTGAAATTCCTGCCGCCGGGGTTGGGCCGTGATGCGCAGCGCCTTGCGCAGTTCCACACGGAGGTCCGCACGGCGCGGCAGGTGTCGCACCCCAACATCTGTCGCGTGTACGACATCGGCGAAGCGGAAGGACAGCTGTTTCTGTCGATGGAGTTCGTCGATGGCGAGGACCTGTCGGCGTCGCTGAGGCGCTTCGGCCGCTTCCCCGAAGATCGCGCGATTGAAATCGCGCGTCAGATCTCCGTCGGCCTCGCGGCGGCGCACGAGCGCGGCGTACTGCACCGCGATCTCAAGCCGGCCAACATCATGCTCGACGGCCAGGGGCGAGTCCGCATCATGGACTTCAGTCTGGCCACAGCCGAGGCGGTCACCGACGTTCGCGCCGGGACGCCGGCGTACATGGCGCCGGAACAGCTGCTGGGACGCGAAGTCACCGTCCGCAGCGACATCTTCGCGCTCGGTCTCGTGCTCTACGAGCTGTTCACTGGCCGCCGCGCGTTCGAGGCGAAGACGGTGAACGATCTCGTGAGCCAGCACGAATCGGGCACCATCGCGTCACCCTCCGAAATCACGCGCTCGCTCGACCCCATGGTGGAGCGCGCGATCATGCGGTGCCTCGAGCGCGATCCGGCGAAGCGGCCAGGCTCGGCGCTGGCGGTCGCGGCTTCGCTGCCGGGCGGCGATCCGCTGGCGGCTGCAATCGCCGCGGGCGAGACGCCGTCGCCGGAAATGGTGGCGGCGGCCGGCGGAGAAAGCGCGACGCTGTCGACGAATCAGTCGGTCGTGCTCGGGACCGCGATGGTGGCGTTGCTGGTCTTGATGGCGGCGCTCGCGGACCGCGGATCGATCATGGCCCGCGTCCCGCTCACCAAGCCGCGCGCCGTGCTGATCGATCGCGCCAGCGAGCTGCGCCGCACGTTTGGCTACCCGGAATCGGTCGCCGACTCCGCCTCAGGGTATTACTACGACACGCAGTATCTGACCTGGGCCTCGAGACAACGGCCGACGGCGGACAAATGGAACACGCTCGCGAGCGGGCGGCCCGCGGCTCTGGCGTTCTGGTACCGAACCAGTCCCGTCACGCTCGAGCCGTACAACCAGACGGCGCAGGTGTCGACAGGCGATCCTCCGCTGCTCACACGCGGCTCAACGAGAATTGATCTCGATACGGAAGGCCGGCTGTTGATCTTCCGCGCCGTTCCGTCCTTGAAGACAGCGTCGCTCGCGACGCCCGTGAACTGGGACGAGCTGTTCAAGGCGGCTGGGCTCGACCGATCGCGGTTGACGGAGGCCGAGCCGGGGGTGCTGCCGCGCGCCTATGCGGACGAATGGAAATCGTGGAGGGGCGCGTTTCCGGAGACGCCCGACATCAAGATTCGCGTCGAGGCGGCCGCGTATCGGGGCCGCCCGACGATGTTCGAGGTCCTGGGAAGCTGGGTGCCGGTCGAAGGCAGCGTACCGCCGGCGCAGCCGGCGGCCGCCTGGCGGACGACTGGGGTGATGATCGTCGCAATCCTGCCGATTGCGGCCGCGCTCGTGGCCAGACGGAATCTGCGCCTCGGACGAGGTGACCGGCGGGGCGCGTTCCGGACGTGGGCATTCGCGTTCGGCGCGGGCATCGTCTCGTACGCGATCGCGCCCACGCACGTGCCCAGTCTTACCGAAGTCGATCGCATGTTCGCGACCGTCGGCGTGGCCCTCTTCTGGAGCAGCGTCCTCTTCGTCGTCTACCTGGCGCTCGAGCCGTACGTCCGAAAAACCTGGCCCGATGTTTTGATTACGTGGTCGCGGCTCACGACCGGCCGTCTTCGCGATCCGATGGTCGGCCGCGATCTGCTCGTCGGCACCCTCGCCGGCCTGTCGCTCTCCCTGCTGGAGCCGCTTGGGACCCTTGTGCCGCCCGCGCTCGGATATCCGGCGCCGGCGCCCTATCAGACCTTTCTGAGTCCGTTGATGGGAGTTCGCGATGTCCTCGCCACCATCGCCGGCGCCCCGGCGAACGAGCTCCTGAACGGCATGATCGTGATGCTGATGGTGTCGCTCATCCGTCAGGGCATACGGGGCCTTGCCAATTTGACGCCCGGTCCGGTCGCGCGTGTGATTGGAAGCAACGTGACAGTCGCGATCGTCACGCTCGTGCTCTTCGTGATCGTCGTCAAGCGCAACAGCCTGAGCCCGTTGTATCCCGTGCTCGACATCGCGTCGACGGTGGTGCTGTTGAGCTGCATGCTCCTGGTCGCGCTGCGCTTCGGGCTGTTCGCGCTGATCGTCGCGTTCCTGGTGCTGAACCTCGCCGGCAACGCGCCGCTGACGCTGGACAGCTCGCGGATCTACGCCGGGTCCGCCTGGTTTTTCATGGCGGTCATCGCGTCGCTGGGCATCGTTGGTATCTGGATGGCGCGTGCCGGCCAGCCGTTGTTTGGCGCGCCTATTTCTTCGGCGGCTCGTTGATGATCGGCTCCGGCACGTGGTTATTGATAGCCGGCACCGTTCTCAGATACGCAAAGACCGCCTTTAAATCGTCGTCGGTCATGTTCTTGTAGACCGGCCATGGCATCGGCGGCAGGATCGGCCGCGAGGTGCCCATGTGTTTGCCCTCGCGGATCGCCTTGATAAAGAGCTCTTCGGTCCACAGATCCTGGCCGATGCCGGTGTTCTTGTCGCTCGTGATGTTCGCGGTGTAGGAGATCCCCCACGGCCCGGCCCATGCGGTGAATGATCCGGTGCCGGCGAACATCCATGGACCGTCGAGCTTCGGCGGCTTGTCGACTTTCATGTTCTCGGGATGGCCGGACAGCCGCCGGGACATGTCGGGTTCCGGTCCGTTCGGGCCCATCTTGGCGGGCGTGTGACAGTCGTCGCAGGCTGCGATGCTGACCAGATACCTGCCGCGCTCGACCTGGCCCATCGCCGGCGGCTGAGCGGCCGCGGGCGGTGGCGGCGGGGGCTGCGACGTACATGCGGCAACGAGCAGAGCTCCGGCAGTAGCGAACGACCAGCGAGCGATTGACGGCATGGATCCTCCGGGGAGCAACACAAATGTTCAGGCGATTATAGATGTGGCGCACCGGAAGCGGACCGATCAGCCTCGCGTGACACGAAATTCGTTCGTCGGACGTATTCACTCACGCTGGTGACTCTCCGCACTCGACTTCTCGTGGCCGGCCTCGTTGTCGCCTTGCCGGCGTCGCTGATTCTGTACTGGTCCGTTCAGCGGCTCCGCCATCAGGAGTTGGCGCAGACACTCGAACGCGTGTCGGCGTCGCAGCTGACCGAAGTGACGCGCGAAAGCTGCGAGTCGGATCCCCGCTGGTTTCTGGCCGGTCCGCGAACCGGCCGGCCGAGCGCTGAAGATCGGCAGCAGCCCGACGCCGACGTCCGGCTGCCGCGCCCGAGCGCCGCGGAGCTGCCGTTCGAGTTTTTCCCATACGACGACAATTTCCTCGGCAGCAGCACGGCGTCGCCGAGATTTCCGGACGTGCTCCGCCGCCCCTTCCTGGTGGATCCGGATCTGCGCGAAGCGGTGGCCTCGTACGAATCGAGCGCGGGCACGGGATTGCAGCTCGCGCGCTTGACCGGCTGGACTTCCGGGCCGTGCGCGGTGCTGCTCTTTCGCACCCAGCCGCTGCCGAACCACCGCCTCAAGAGCGCGGCGCTTTTCGGCGGACTCTTCGGCGTCTGCTTCGCCGTCGCGGTGCTTGCGGGCTACCCGATCGTCTCGCGTGTCACGCGACTGACGCATGCCGCGCGCGCGTCCGCGCGTCAGGACTACGAGGCCATGGTGCCGATCAGCGGCAAGGACGAGATCAGCTCCCTCGCGTTCGTCTTCAACGAGGCGGCTGCCGACATCAGACGGCGGTCCGTCGATGCACGCGATCGTGAAGAAGCGCTTCGGCGGTACGTGGCGAACACGACCGACGACGTGGCGGCGCCGCTCGCCGCGCTCGAAGCGAATCTCGCCGGCCTCCAGAGTCGCCCGGATCTTTCCGGCCCAGCGCGGGACCAACTGCGGGACGCGATCCGGGAGGCTCATCGATTGGTGTCGCGACTGACGAACCTGGCGTCGGTGGCCGCGTTGCGGAAGAGCAACACGCAGGCGGCGCGAGAGCCGATCGACATGAACGCGCTCGTCGAGCGGGTCGTCGAGCGCCATCGGGCCCTCGCGCGCGCGCTCGACGTGACGATCGAGCAAACGGTGCCGCCGAAGACCGTCACGTACGCGGCGGATCCCGGCCTGATCGAACAGACGATCACCAACGTGGTCGGCAACGCGGTGATCTACAACAGACCCGGCGGCCGCGTGCAAATCGAGCTCAAGGGCTACGAGCGCGACGCCAGGTTCTCGCTGCGCGTCACCGACAACGGCCCCGGCGCATCCGACGAGGAATTCGCCGGGCTGACGGCCAACAAACGCTTCCGGGGTGACGAGGGCCGGAGCGGCCGGCCGGGCGGCCGTGGTCTCGGCCTCGCCATCGCCCGCGAAGTCACCGACCGTTTCGGGTTGAAGCTCGACCTCCGCCGCCCGTCGTCGGGGGGCTTTGAAGTGGAGATTGGGTAGGGGGACGGGACTTTTTTCCACAGCTTTCCACAGGGAGGTGCCAGACGTCGTCCGAACCTGGCGCAACCCTCCTGCCATGCCACTGAAGGAAAACCTCCCCTGCTGGCGGGTCACTATGCGAAACTCCTCGACAATCGTGAAGAGTGTGACGACGTCTGGCACCTCCCTGTGGAAAGCTGTGGAAAAAAGTCCCGTCCCCCGGCGCACCCTTCTCCAACTCCTGGCATCCGCGGCGGCGGCCACACCGCTCGGGCGGCTGGCGATCTTCGCGCAGGCGCCGCCAGCGATCACCGACTCCCAGACCGCCACCCTCAAGGCCATCGCGGAGGTTGTCCTGCCGAGCGCGGTCAGCCGCGAGGATCGCGATCGGGTCGTCACCGCGTTCGTCGCCTGGGTGCACAGCTATAAAGAAGGCGCGGAGATGGGGCACGGATACGGCTCGTCGACGCTGCGACAGCCGTCGGGTTCGTCGCCTGCTGCGCGCTACCCAGCACAGTTCGCCGCGCTCGACGAGGCCGCGAAGGCGAGTGGCGCGGGATCGTTTGCGGCGCTTTCCGCTGATGCCCGGCGGTCGGCAATCGAAGGCGCGTTGAACGGTGCCCAGCCGGTCAACCGGCTTCCCGCGCAGCCCAACGGTCAGAGCCTGATCGCCGACTTCATGGGCTTCTATTTCACGAGCGCGGACGCGTGGGATCTCGCCTACCAGGCGCAGATCGGCCGCGACAAGTGCCGGACACTCGACGGCTCTGACCTCCCGCCTTCGCCCTTCGAGCTTCGGCGGGCAAGCGCGCCAGAACCGCTCGGCCGGAATCCTGCAGCGAACGAGCGTACGCGAGTGAGCCCGCGCGAACGGCGCGGGGAATCAGGGGCCCCCGCGAGTGAGCGCGTAGGGGGGTTCGCGGGGGCGAAGCCCCCCGGGAAAAAATGAGATGGCCCGCTACGAAGCCGACGTCGTGATCATCGGCGGCGGCATCACCGCCGCGATGGTCGCCGACAAGCTCGTCGAGCTTCGCCCGAACTCCTCCGTCATCATCGTCGAGGCCGGCAAGCGACTGTTCGACTTCGAAAACCGATTCGAGTACCGGCAGCGAAGCCTCGACTACGGCGAGAACCAGTGGCCTGGCGACTTCGTCGCCGACCAGGGCGCGCGTGGACTCATCTCGCGGACGATGGCCGTCGGCGGCTCGGCGCTCCACTGGGGCGGCGTGTGCAACCGCTTCTCGGAAGAAGACACGCGGCTGAAGTCGCTTTACGGACTGGCCGTGGACTGGCCGATCGAATGGAAGGAGCTTGAGCGCTTCTACTGCGAGGCCGAGCGACGACTTGGCGTGTCAGGCGAGGCGAGCCCGCTGCAGGAGGACTGGCGATCCGAGCCATACCCGATGCCGGCGATGACGATGAGCTACAACCTGAAGCAGCTCAAGTCGTGGGCCGAGCAGAGCGGCATCAGATTCTGGACGACGCCGCAGGCCAAGAACACCGTTGAAGGGTACGGGGGCCGCGGCCGGTGCCGCCGATGCAACACGTGCGAGATTTGTCCGACCGGCGCGCGCTATTCTCCGGACTGGACGTTCAAGCAGCTTCTCGCGACCAAGAAGGTCCAGCTTCACGACCAGACACTCGTCCGCAAACTTGTGCTCGACGAGAAGACGCCGCGCATCGCGATGGCGCAGGCAGCGCGCGAAGACGGCGCCGATAACAACGTCGAATATCGCGCGCGAACGTTCGTCCTTGCGTCCGGATACTGCTGGAGCCCGCACCTGCTCCTGCTCTCGGCGAACTCGCGCTTCCCGAACGGGCTCGCGAACTCCTCGGATCACGTCGGCCGCTACATGACCGGGCACCTGGCGTATCAGACGACGATCGATCTGGATCTCCGAATCTTTCCGGGAATGAACGACCAGCACAGCCTGATCTCGCGTGAGTTCTTCCGGTCCCGTCCGGATCGGCCGTTCGTGCGGCACGATCTGCGTGTGTGGGAAAACGCCGGCGGGCGTGGACCGCAGCTTCGCGATGCCGACGGCAAGCTGCTGCTGGGCGACGCATTGATGGCCGACTGGCGGAAGCGGACGACGCGCGGCACCGCGCGCGTGCGCGGGTACTTCGACGTTCATCCCGATCACGAGAGCCGCCTGACGCTCGATCCCGCCGTCAAGAACCGGTGGGGCGATGCGCTTCCCGTCATCCAGCACCGCATCGACGCGGCGAGCCAGGCGCGGCAGGCCGCGACCCGCGAGCATCTCCAAGGCGTCTTTTCCAGGCTCGCCAAGGCCAATGACGGCCGGATGGGTAATGTCAGCGGCCTGAACTACCAGGATCATCCGGCCGGAGGCTGCCGGATGGGGACCGACCGGGCCACGAGCGTCGTGGACAGCTTCGGCCGAACTCACGATCACGAGAACCTGTTCGTGGTCGGATCGCCGACGTTGCCGACGGGCGGGTGCACGAACGGGACGCTGACGTTCGTCGCATTGGCGTTGAGATCGGCGGGGGAGATTTCTAAGACTTGACTTTCGAACTTCGAAGTTCGAACTTCGAGATTGCGCTTCAGCCTTCAAACTCCAACCCGGCCGCCTGCGCCTCTACCCTCAGACGCGTGAACCGATCGACCATCACGCTGACCAGCACCAGCGTCGCAATTCCTCCGATTGTCGTTCGCCGTACTGCGATACATCAGCTGCGCCAGGTAAGGGAACAGCACGGCTGATCCTGACACGACGGCAATCAGCACGAAGACCCGGCGACGAGCCGCTCTTGACCATCGGCTTCGAGAACGGCATCTCGGGCTCGAGAAACGTCGCGGCCTGCAGCACCAGATGGCTCATCAGCGCGACCACGACGAGGTGAACGACAAGGTGCCATGTGTTCGTCGAGAAGAACGCGAGGACGACGCCGACGATGACGAGATACGGCAGCAGGAACGTGACGACGAGGATGTTCTTGGAAGACCGTATCGCGCGGGCGCGGTCGATCGGCGTGGCGAAAAAGATCCAGCTGGCGCGATACGCGTCGCTGCGCGCCAGATTCATCTTGAGCATCGTCGGAAACATGAACACCGCCATGGTCACCATCGACAGTCCCTGGTCGATTTCGCCTGCCTCGAACGGATCGCCGATGCCACCGTCCTCGAGTGCCCATCAGGAGATAGATGATGGTCAACGGCACGATCGCGAGCACGCCCAGGCGGAATTTCATGTCGTTGCGGAACTGGCTTCGAATGAGCAGCGCGACGGCGCGCGCTTCCGACCGCGTGAACACCAGCGCCGGAGCCGCGCGGTCCGTTTGCGCGAAGGGGACGGCGCCGCGGTCGTGATCGCCGCCAGGCGATCGGCATACTCGAGCGACAACTTGCCGCCGAGACGCAGGGTGACGCCGACGAGCGCCACGACGGAAGCCCCGGCCAGCGCGATGTCGAGGGCCGTGATCCGCCCGGCCGCGATCTCGAGATAACTGGCGAACCAGGCTGGCGGCAGGAGCAGCATCCACATCGATTTCGGCAGCGAGAACTGGCCGATGACGCCCACCTGGAACACGCGGGACAGCGCGAAGAACCCGCCATACACGACGAAGCTCAACAGGAACTGCACGTACGACAGCACACGACGCAGCCGGTTCGGACCAACGGTGCGCACGAGCCAGGCATAACTGACGATCATCGTGAGCGCGGTCAGCGAGCGACGCGGCGTAGATGGCGCATCGTGACGGCCATGCCGACCGCCGCGCCGTGCCGGACGAAGAACGTGACGATCGGGATGTACGAAAACACCGCCGTCATCGCGGTCGTGTAGACGAGGACATTGCGAGCGCGGGCCGCGAAGTACGTCCGCGACGTGACCGGCCGGAACCCGAGGATCGCGTGGTCGTCTGGCGAGGCGATCGCGGAGTTGTGATCGAGCAGAGCCGCTGTCGCGACCATGAACATCACGTAGGTCAGCACGATCAGCCCGGCGAGGAACAGGTCGCGCGTGAACCAGACGACGGCCGCGATCGCCGGCGCCCATGAACGAGTAGAAGACGAACTGACCGATCAGCAGGCCGGCGGCCTCGGGCCTGGCGTATGACGCGAAATGCGCCGCGCCGAGCCGCGACGCGCGAAAATCGATCCGAAGCGCGGTTGTCGTCAGCGCCTTCCACTGGTCGTAGTCGACGCCGAGCGCGTCGAACAGCCGCCTCATACCCGTTCGAGCGACGCGAGGAAATCGGCGGTCACCTGGCCGACGTCACGGACGCCCGTCAGCCGGCTGAACGCCTCTTCGAGCGTCGCCGCGCCGGCGCCGTCGCGAATCTCGGCCGAGGTGCCAGTCGTGACCTGCCGCCCGTGGTTGATGATGAAGATCCGCGTGCAGATGCGCTCGACGACCTCGAGGATGTGCGAGCGAGAAGAGGATCGTCTTGCCCTGCGACGCCAGCTTCTTCAGGAGCTCCTTCACGATCATGGCGGTGTTCGCGTCGAGACCGTCGAGCGGCTCGTCGAGGATGAGCACCTCGGGCCGGTGAATCAAGGCGGCGGCGAGGACGACCTTCTGCCGCATGCCTTTCGAGAACTCGCTGCAGCCGCTGGCCGCGACGCTCGTCGAGACCGAACAGCGTCGAGCAGCTCTTGCCGCCGCGTCGCGCGCGGCGCGCGGCTCGAGGTGGTGGAGACAGCCGATGAGCTCGAGGTACTCGTCGGCGGTCAGCGCGTCGTACAGCGCCGGCGTTTCCGGCACGTAGCCGATGCGCTTCTTCACCTCGAGCGGCTGCTCGACGACGTCGAAGCCGGCGACCAGGGCGCGGCCGCGATCCGGGCCGGATCAGGCCGGTGAGGATCTTGACCGTCGTCGACTTGCCCGCGCCGTTCGGTCCGAGGAATCCGAGAATCTCACCCGGCTCGACGCGCAGGTTGAGATCGACGACTGCCGGCTTCTTGTCGTAGCTCTTGAAGAGATGTTCGGTGACGATCACCCCGTCCCCGCCATCGTCAGCAGCAGCAACAACGCGGCTTGAATGCCACGGAGGCTCGAGGTCTTCTCGACGTCGATCCACTCGTCGAGCGCGTGCGCGCGGCCGCCCCGGCCGCCCGAGTCGATCGTGATGGCGGGAATGCCGAGGCTGATCGGGATGTTCGAGTCGGTGCTGCTCGCGCTATACGTCGGCGTCATGCCGACGGCACGAATCGCGGCGGCCGCGGTCTGCACGAGCAAGGCGTCCCGCGGCGTTTCGCCGGACGGCCGGTCGCCCACGAGTTTCAGGTCGAGCGTGACCGGTCCGAGACGGGTCGACCTGGCCTTGTTCTCTTCGGCGACCGCTTCGTTCAGGATGCCGATGAACACTTCGTTGATCTTCTCGAGCTCGGCGCGCGACTCCGATCGCATGTCCACTTCCATCCAGCTCTCGAACGGAATCGAGTTCACCGACGTGCCGCCGCCCATCACGCCCACGTTGAACGTCGTCTTGGGCGACGCGGGCACCTGGATGCGCCCGAACTTCTGGATGGCGGTGCCCATCGCGAACGCCGGGCTGACGAGGCCGAAGGCGCCGTAGCTGTGCCCGCCGGGGCCCTTGAACGTGGCGCGGTACCGCTTGCTGCCGACCGCGCCGTGCGTGATGTCGTCGCCGCCGCCGGCGCCGTCCATCGAGATGAACGTCTTGATGCGATCCTTGTAGGGACCCTTGAGAAACAGGTACTTCATGCCTCGAAGATCGCCGAGTCCCTCTTCGCCGACGTCGCCGATGAAGAGGATGTCGCTCGTCGTCTGGATGTTCGCGGCGTTCATGGCGCGGATCATCGCGAGCAGGACGGCCAGCGACCGGGTGTCGTCGCCGATGCCCGGCGCCGCGAGCCGCGTGCCGTCGCGCTTGACCTTGACGTCGGTGCCTTCCGGGAAGACGGTGTCGAGATGCGCGGCAATGGCGATGAGCGGTCCGCCGCCGGTGCCTTTGCGCAGGCCCATGACGTTGCCTTCCGCGTCCCGCTCGACGTTGGTGAGGCCGGCGGCCCGCAGCATCTCGAGATACGCCGCGCCGCGCGCGTCTTCCTTGAACGGCGGCGCCGGGATTTCGGTGAGCTGGATGATCTCGGCGACCAGCCGGTCGTGATCCTTGTCGATCGCCGCCATCGCGGCTTTGAATTTCGGATCGTTGGCGACGCGCTTGACGGCGTCGTCAGGCGTCGGGGCCTGGGTCCAGGCCGACGCAGCGAGGCACGACGAGCGAGAGCAAGCGCAAGCGTGCTCGTGCGAATCACGGAATCATGGCGCTATCTACGTTACTTCAGCTTCGCGGTCCAGTTGAGGATGACGCTCAGGCCCGCCTCCTGCGGCCCGGCAGGCTGGCGGACGAGCAGGCGCTTGCCGTCACGCGTGATGTCGTAGTGGGTCCTCGCGTCGATCAGGCTGAGGACCGCCGACTGCACGAGCATCCGTCGCGGTCCGACGCGAAACGTCGAGCCCGTCGCGTCGAACGTCACGGCCTCGATGCCGCGTGGCACCGCCCAGTACACGAGCTCGCGTCCGTCGGCCGTCCAGCGCGGATGCGACGCCGCCGTCGCTCGAGATCTGCTGTTTCTGTCCGGGACCAGGAACCGGCGAACGTACACCTCGTAGCGGCCGGTATCGAGCGAGGCGTACGCCATCCATTGGCCGTCGGGGGAGAGGTGCGCCGCATACGGGAAGAACTTGTCCGTCGACGACCTGAAGAGGTTTGCGGTCTCCGAACAGCGGAAGCGCCCAGACCGACCGGCTTCCGCGGCCGCTGGTCGTACAGGATGTACTTCCCGTCGCGCGACCAGTCGCTTGGCACGAGCAGTCCGGCCCCGTCGACGATCGCGACGAGGCTCTTCGGCGCCCGAACCGTCGACCGCTTTTCGGTACAGACCCAGCTGACCCCCGCGGTCGGACGCGAAGACGATTTCCTTTCCATCGGGCGACCACACCGGATCGCTGTCGTCTGCAGGATCGGATGTCAATCGTGACGGCACGCCGCGTGCGACGTCGATCGATCCAGATATCCCAGTTCCCGGTCCGCGGATCCATCAGATTGACCGCGACGCGATCGCCGGTCGGTGAAAGCGCCGGATTGAGGTACTCGCCATCGGGTGGCTGCGGCAGCGAGCCGACTCGAGAGGCCTGTCCGGTCGAACCACGTGAGTCGACCCACGCTTCCGCCTCGAGGCTTGCCGAACGCCAGAACGCCGGTGGCCGACGCTGACACGAGCGCCCGCACGCCGAACAGGACCCGCAATCGACACGTTTGCCGCGACAAGGCTCGGACTCACCTTCCAGCGTCAGTCGCTCCTGATTCAGCGTCTGCGCCATCAGCGACGCGCCGCGATAGAAGAGCAGCCAGTCTGGCGGCACGAACACGCCGGGTGCGTCGGAGGCGACGAGGTCTCCTGGCTTCGCCGCCGTCGAGCGAAGCCACTTTGATCGTCCCGCCGACAGCCGGGCGGACCATCGTGAGAAGATGAAGTGGCGCTGGTCGGGAAGAAACTGAGGGAAGGAAGGCTCGACGGCGCCCGTCACAGGAATCGGCGCCGGGACGCCTCCGGTGTCCGGCACCCTGAAGAACTGACTCGCCGCTGTGGAAAACGATGACGCCTGCCGCGTTCCAGGCGCCGCCGGAAACGCCCTGGGCCGGCGGCGGCAAATCGCAGATGACGGTCGCCGAACCGCTTGCGAGGTCAATCGATCGCAGCTTCCCTCCGCTGCCAAAGCCAATCCGCGCGCTGTCGGCGGACCAGAACGGAGCCAACGAGGCTTCGGCACCAGCCAGGGGCCGGGTCTGGGACGACTCCAGGGAGTGCACCCAGATCTGCGGGGCATTGGCAAAAATGCCCACGGCGATGTGCCGTCCATCGGGCGACACCGCCAGGCCATTCGACGGGAAGTGATTGTCGGGAAACCGGACGCCGAATTCCACCGGCGGAGCTGACGGTGCCGGACCGGTCTCTCGGGAAAGCGCCCACCAGACCGTGGCCCCGACGATCGCTGCGGCACTCGTCAGCGCAACCCAGACCCAGCGGGTGTTCGATCGTGCGATCGCGGGCTTCCGATCGACGCCCGGCGCCGCGAGCGACATCGCATCGGCGATCTCCAGCCGTGCATCGGCGATGTCGTGCAGACGCTCGGCGGGATCCTTGCTGAGACAGCGCCTCAGCAGCCTGACGATCGAGTGAGGAACGGTGGACGGCAGCCGATCCCACGCCGGCTCGTGCTCGAGAATGCTCGCGATCATGTCCGACGACGTCTTGGCGTCGAACGGCTGCTGACCCGTCAGCATCTCGTAGAGCACGCAGCCGAACGCCCAGATATCCGTTCGTTTGTCGACCGATCCGCCGCGGGCTTGCTCCGGACTCATATACGCGGCGGTGCCCAGAATCAGGCCGGTGCTCGTCGCGGTATCCGGGGTCGAGCGTCCGTCGCGGCCGTCGAGCTTCGCGATGCCGAAGTCGATCACTTTCACCACGCCGGCAGGAGTGATCTTGACGTTGGCCGGCTTGAGATCGCGGTGAACGATGCCCTTTTCGTGCGCGGCTTCGAGAGCGCTCGCGATTTGGCGCGCGATCCCCAGCGACTCGCGAAGAGGCAGGGCGCCGCCCTCCAGGCGATCAGCGAGTGTTCCGCCCTCGATCAATTCGAGGACCAGTCCTCGAAGCCCTCCGGCCTCTTCGACCTCGTAAATCGCGCCGACGTTCGGATGGTTGAGCGCGGCGAGCAGACGGGCCTCACGCGTGAAGCGGGAGAGCCGATCGGGATCGGCAGTCACATGCGCCGGCAGGACCTTGATCGCGACGTCCCGGCCGAGTTTTGGATCGCGCGCGCGGTAGACCTCGCCCATGCCGCCCGCGCCGAGCAGCTCGCCGACGACGTACGGCCCGAACGAGGCTCCTGGCACAAGGTGTCCAGCCGACGGCCCTGGCAGCGTCTCGCCGAACGCGCCCGCCTCGTGGTGTGAACGAAGAAGGCGATCGACGTCGTCACGGAGCGACGGGTCGTGCCGGCACGCCTCGTCCAGAAACGTGTCGCGTGTGCGCTCGCCGCGAGCGAGGGCCGCGTGAAAGATCTCGGTAATGCGGCGCCAGCGATCAGAGTCCATGTGGACGTCGCGGAAACATCCTTACTTCTCTTTCAACAGATCCTCGACCATCTTCGCGAGGCGAGGCTCGTTGGCGTCGTCGTAGCCCACCATGATCAGCCGAATCTTCCCCTGCCTGTCGAGCAGGTGAATCTGCGGAATGCCCCCGACCTTGTAGGCGGCGAGGTTCTTGTCGGGCGCATAGAAAGGCCGTCCGTTGACGATTTCCGGCTCCGCCCGCGCGCTGATCGCGATTGGGACATCGAACCCTTCCGCCCTGACGAAGTATCCGCGATCGCGCTCGATCTCGGCTTCCGGTGAAAGCTGCTGCTCGGTGCCGAAATAACCGTACAGCTCCGTCGCAAAGACGACGCGGAATCCCTGCGGTCCGTACTTCGCGAGCAGCCGCTTGATGCCTGGATAACTTTCCTTGCACGGCCCGCACCAATGCGCGGTGAATTCGAGGAGGGTCACGGCGCCGGGCATCTCGAGTGACGTCTTCCCCTCGGGCATGTTGAACCAGGTCGGGGCGGTAACGGGCGAGCCGACCGTCCCGACAAGGTTGAGACGTTCGATGACCGGCAGCAAATAACCTTCATCCACGCGCGGGAAGCCTTTCCACTCGGCCTGCCCGCGGCGCAGCAGCTCGATTGCCTTCTCCGTCATCCCTTGTCCGGCCCACGCCTCGGCCATGGTCGCGTAAGCGTCGGCGACGTTCATCGACAGCCGGCTCCGCTGCTCGGGTGTGAACGTTCGCGATGCGTCGATCATCCACGTCGAGTGCTTGACGATGCCCTCGTCGATGTCATCGGCACGGTAGTAGTTGTTGAGCGCGTTGTGCGCGATGAACTTCTGCTCGAAAACGCTCTCGGGCAGCCCGTCGAGCTCGTCCACGTACGATTCGAGCCGGGCGTTTCGTTGGACGCTCTTGGGCTCGCGGAGTCCGGACCGCACTGCCTGGGCGAGAATCGTTGCGCGATCGGCCGCTGGCATCTCCTTCGCCGCGAGCGCCCGATCGAGCGCGACCTTCGCACGGTCGGGCTGCCCGGCGTCGGTGTAGAGATCGGCGAGGGCCGGCAGATTGGAAACCGCGATGGCCGCGACGTCGAACTTCGCGGCGCAGTCCTTCGCGAGTGCGATTCGTTCCCGCTCAACCTCCCGCAGGATTTCGGACGTCATGCCGGTCGGCGGCCGGAGCTGCAGCTGCCGCTTGCCGGCGAAGTCGCGCACGGTGTTGACGCAGTCGGCAGGCGTATCCGGCAAGACAACGGCAGGCGGCGCCGGCTGCTGGACCTGCGCGATGACGAGCACGAGTGACAGCGCCAGGGCGTGTGACGTCATTGCATCCCCGTTCGGAGAAACGCGATGAACGCAGCCGGATCGCGGGTGAGTCCGCCGAACGCCACCGTGGGCGTCCCGTCCGGCGTCATCACCGTGTAATAGGGCAGCGCGACAGTGCCGAACATCGTCTGTTCCATCTGCTGAAAGCTGCGGTACGGCTCGCCGCGGCCGTCGGTGTAGAGGCGCACGCGAACGTAGCGCGCGAGCTCGCGGGCAACGTCCGGCCGGGGGAACATGTTCGCCTCCATCCAGCGGCAGTTGGTGCAGGTGTATCCCGTGAAGTCTACCAACAGCGGCCGGTTCTGCCGGACGGCTTCGGCGCGCGCCGCATCGTAGTCGTTCACGATCCAGGGGAGCTCGCCGTCGGGCGCCATCGCCGCGAGGTCCGCGGGCGGCAGGAACGCCTCGAGCTCGCCGAGCCGCCGGCCGGCGAGGCCGGTCGCGAGCCAGATCGCGAACGCGGCCGCGGCGACGCTCACGCCCGCGCGCGCCCATCGTGGACGGCCGAGCCGCGGCGCGCGGCCGAGTCGCGTGAGGCCCGCCAGATACATCATGAGCACGAGTGTGATGACGATCCACGAGACGATCACGACCTCGCGGGTGAACACACCCCAGCCCCACACGAGATCCGCATTCGACAGAAACTTCATCGCCGCCGCGAGCTCCAGCATGCCCATCGTGGCTTTGACCGCAACGAGCCACGGTCCCGATTTCGGCAGCGAGGCCACGAATCGGGGCGCCAGTGCCAGGGCGACGAAGGGCAGCGCGAACACCGTCGCGAACGCCAGCATGCCCGCGAGCGGCCACTGCCAGTCACCCTGGGACGCGACGACGAGCAGTGTGCCGAGAAACGGCGCGGTGCAGGTGAACGACGTGAGGGTGAATGCGAGACCCATCAGCAATGTCCCCGCGAACCGGCCATGTCCCTGGCCGGCTTTCGACGCAAGCGTCAGCAGCCGCGACGGCAGCGCCAGTTCGTAGACACCGAACAGACTCAGCGCGAACGCGATGAAGAGCCCCGTGACCGCGAGATTGAGCCAGGGATCCGCCGCCAGGCGGTTGAGGCCGCCTGCCCCGAACGCGACCGCCAGCGTGAAGCCGACGGCGGTGAACGTCAGGATGATTCCGAGGCCGTAGACGAGCGCCTGGGAAACGGCGTCACGCGGGCCTTCCGCTGGTCCGCTCGACGTCGCGGGACTTCCGCCCGTTCCGATACGTCCCGTGAAATATGAAACCGTGATCGGAATCATCGGGAACACGCACGGCGTCAGCAGCGAGAGCGCTCCCATTGCGGCCGCGAGCCACAGGTACGCTCCGAACGTGCTGGCGCGCGACGACGTCGCCAGATCCGGCACGGGTGCGCGGGGTGTCACCGCGTTCGGATTCGCGACGGCCGCGGGCATCGCGAGAGGGTTGCTTTCAGGAGCAATCGTCGCGGATTCTGGAACCGGGGTGGACGGCGGTGTGCCGACCGCGACCTTCAGCGTCAGCTCGACGTCTTTGGGCGGCAGACACAGCCTTTCGTTGCATGTCTGAAAGCTCACGACTACGCGAAGACGGTGTGTGCTCGACGTCGTTCCTTTCGCAACCCGCACCGGAATGCCAAAGGTGGCGCGGTCCTTGTGGAAAAACGTGTCGATCTGGAAGTTCGGATCGAACTCGCGAACCGGGAGCGGCTCGTCGATCGGCCCGCTGAATGAAAACGGGCTGTTCCCGGGGATGTCGAAATTCAGTGGCGTCGGACCGGCGCCCGTTTGCGTCGTCGCGTAGACGTGCCAGCCGTCCTCGATCGTCGCGTTGATCCGCACGCCAAACGTGTCGCCTGACTCGACGTTTGGTTGTGCGGCGCTCGTCGTGTCCCGCGCGATCGACCAGCGGACGGGATCCTGTCCGGCCGCCGGCGACGCGCCGACGGCGACGCACAGCGCCAGGAGCGCCGCAACGCGGGCCAGCATGGGAGATGTCCATTGTAGCGGCCTCATCGCTTCCCAAGAGCGTTGACCACGAAGCTCACGAAGGGCACGAAGGAAGACCCGACAAGTGTGGGAGAGATTTGAGACGCCCGCTGACCTGCCAGGTCAGCGATGCCTTCGTGCTCTTCGTGTTCTTCGTGGTTCACGCACTTGGCGAGCACCAGACGTCACCCCTACGCCCACTTGTCGGCCGACACACGGACCCGCCCGCGCGCAAATCTCGAGAGCGAAAATGCGGGATCCGGCTCGGCGTCGCCCGCGACGAGCTGCGCGACCATCTCGCCGATCACGGGACCCATCTTGAATCCGTGCCCGGATCCGCCACCGACGATCCAGACGTTTGCCGCCTCGGGGTGCCTGTCGATGATGTAGTGCGAGTCGGGCGAGGCTTCGTATTGACACACTTCGGATCCGACGAGCGGTGCGCGCGCGAGGGCCGGGAACCGCCGTTTGAGATACGCGCGCATCTTCTTGACGCCCGCGGCGGTGACGTTGCGGTCGCCGTGCGTCGGATCGAAGACCGGACCCGAGGTGTCGTCGGCGATCTTGAAGCCGCGGTTCGCGTTCCCGGGAATGCCGTACATCGCGGGCGTGCTGAGATCCACCCACACCGGCAGGCCGTCAGCCGAAAACCGCGCGTCGCCGGCCGGTGTGCCGAAATAGAAGACGTCCTGTCGTGTCGGCGTGACGCGCCTGCCGATGACGTCAGGGAACAGCGCCCCCAGCCACGGTCCGCAGGCGAACACGAACGCATCGGCGACGATGGTCCTGCCGTCAGAGAGCCCGAGCCGTTCGAGTCGTCCGTGCGCCACTCGCATCGGCGTCGCGACCGACGCGTGAAAATAGTCGCCGCCTTCCTCACCGACCAGATTGGCGATGTGTTCGCACGCGCGCCGCGCGAACAGGAATCCCGCCTCCGGTTCGAACAAGACCGATCGGATGCCGGAGAAGTTGATCTGCGGATACCGTCGTCGCGCCTCGGGCAGCGGCACGTCGTCGATCGCCACCTGCTCGGCCCGTAATGCGTCCACCGTAGCCCGCCCGAACGGGTCGTTCCTGCCAAACATCCAGAGCGCGCCGGTATTCTTGTAGAAACTCCGGCCGTATCGTGCGTCGTGCTCCCGCCAGCGCTCGAGCGCGCGCGTCGCCATCCGCGTATAGATCGCGCGCGATCCGTACCCGGCACGGATGACGCGCGTCTCTCCGCCGGAGCTCGCGCGGACGTGGCCCGGTCCCCACGCCTCAATCAGGGTGACCCGAGCGCCGCGGCGGACGAGCTCGAGTGCGGTCCACCCACCGAAGGCGCCGGCGCCGATCACGACGACGTGCATGGGGGCGGATTCTATCGTCTGAAACCGACTCACTCCCCCACGATCTGAACCACCAGCTCCCGCCGCCTTGATTGTGTGTCGAACTCGAGCAGGACAATCTGTTGCCACGTCCCGAGGGAGAGGGCGCGATTGACGATCGGGATCGTGATGGACGGACCGACGAGCGCGGCTCGCACGTGACTCGAGCCGTTGTCGTCGCCCCAGCGGAGGTGATGTCGATACTCACCGTGGCGCGGCGCGAGCTGTTCGAACAGCCCGTTCAGATCCGACATGGCGCCCGGCTCGAATTCGATGGTCGTCATGCCCGCGGTGGATCCGATCACCGCAATCGTCACGATGCCGGCCTGGACACTGGATTTCGTCAAATCGGCGGCGACGAGTTTCGTCACGTCCTTCGCGTCGCCCTGGCCGGACGTCTGAATCTGATGGGTGTGCGTGACGACCACGGCCGTCATCGCGCCAGCTTGAACGCGCGCGTGGCCAGCCGGCGGAACGTCTGATGATGACGCCCCGTCACGAACATCCAGGTCAACAACCTGACGGACGCGGGCGGACGGCCTCCCCGAGTGGATCCAGCCGAGCTCATCGAGCTCATCTGGGCGAGCGTCTCGATCGGCGTCGCCCGAATCTCGTCGAGGAGCGACACGCGATGCACGCACGAGACGGTGCAGTGCGGCGCGCACGATTTGTCTGAGTGGTATTCCCGTTCGAGATCGGCGGGACCGTACTGCGCCAGCGGGATTCCAGGGGTGCCGCGCTGCTGCGAGCACCAGTGGACCAACCCGTCTTCGCACACATAGAGGTAGCGCGAACCCGCACGGCAGTGCCACTTGTTCGACCGGCCGGCGATCAGATTCTTCTGAAACACCTGATCGTGCGCGTGCGAATAGAAGCTCCGGCCGAGGCTCGAAATCGCCGCATGCACGCGCTGCCGGTCGGCGTCGAGCGGCACGATCTGCCCGCCGGCATCGTGAATCACCCCGACCGAGGTCCCGAAGCCGAGTTCTCTCGCGCGTCGTGCGATCGTCAGGGCGTCTTCGGGCTGACCGATGCCGTTGCCGACGACCGTGTTGATGTTCACGTCGAAGTGCGCGTGCTCCGCCAGCCACTCCAGCTTCTTGTCGAGAACCTTCAGGCTCTTCACGGAGACATCGTCGGGCACGACGTTGTCGATGCTGATCTGCAGGCGGTCGAGGCCGGCACGGTTCAGTCGCTCAATCCGATCAACTGACAGCAGGTATCCGTTCGTCAGGAGCCCGCCCATCATGCCGCGCCGCCGGACCCTATTAATAAGGATGTCGAGGTCGGGGTGGAGCAGCGGTTCGCCGCCGGACAGGTCTACCAGGGATGTGCCGAGATCGGCCAGGCGGTCGATGCGCGCGAGCATCTCCTCTGTCGGCACCGGCGCGGACGTCTTGTCGTACTCGTTGCAGTACGTGCACGACAGGTTGCAGCGCCGCATAGGCACGATCTGCGCAAGGATCGGCTGCTGGCGCGAGCGCATCGCATTGGCGATCACGCGGGCCATGCGGAAACGGCGCCTCGCGGCGCCGGCGCGGCGGCGGATGGGGGCCATAGGTCCGGACGGAGCCGGTCACTCAATGATACCGGCTGGGAGACGCGAGCGCCCGCCTCGACATGTCGGCGAGCCGTACCGTTCAGAGGGCTGTGTTTGCTACTATCGTTCTGGTTCCCCCGGCCGAGGGACAACAATGATCCGACGACACGCGCTCGTAGTCACCATGCTCCTGCTGCTGACCCCGGCGGCAGCTGCTGCAGACGGCATGATCATCCCGTTCATGGGCGTCAACTTCGGCGGCGATTCCGGCAACAAGCTGGCGGACGCCTTCGACGCGAAACGGTTCACCTGGGGCGCGAGCTTCACGTTCATGGGCGGCGGCGTGTTCGGCGTCGAGGGCGACATCGGGTACAGCCCGGACTTCTTCGGCAAGACCGACCTCGGCGGCAGCAGCGTCCTCACCGCCACGGGCAATCTGCTGCTGGGCATTCCGTTCGGCGGACAGAGCGGCTTCGGTATTCGTCCCTACGGGCTCGTGGGTATCGGCGTGATGCGCTCGAGCGCAGGGTTCAGCCAGACCTTCGACGTCGACGAGACCGACATCGCCTGGAACTTTGGCGGCGGTGTCATGATGTTTTTCGGCACCCATGTCGGCGTTCGCGGCGATGTCAGGTATTTCCGCACGTTCGACGCGCTCGAGATCCTGAACATCGACATCGCCGAGCGGCCCGGGAAAGTGGACTTCACCCGGGCTTCGGGAGGTCTGATCCTGAGATTCTGAACCGTACTCGCGGTCGCGTGAGGTCTGGAATTGACGTAGGGGCGGGCTTTAGCCCGCCAGGGCCCGGCTGAAGCCGGCCCCTACGAATGGTCCAGCAACCTGCTAGAAGCGGACCCTCACGCCGACGGTGAACGGGAGCGCCCAGCGCGAGCTGGAGTCGTTGATGCTCTCGAGACCGGTTCCCACGAAGGCGTCGACTTTCGACATGCCCGACACGTACCGGAGCCCCAACTGGGCGAAGAGTCCGATTTCCGGGACGCTGGCGCTTCGCTCCCGGAAATCGAAGAGCGCACCGACGTTCACGCCGAAGGTGAACGCCGCCGTGCGGTCGTAGAAATCGGAGGCATCGGCCGTGAAGTTCACCGCTGGCGCCGAGAGCAGGACGTCCGTCTCGCCGATGAAGGCCAACCCGATCGTGGCCTCGCCGTACCCGCGGATCGAGGGCTTGAGCGTCGCGTACTGACGGTACCCGACGTCCATCCCGAAGCTCTGGTAATCGTCGTACTGGCCGTACAGATTGGACGCGCCGTAGTCGCCCATACGCGTGAGGTCGGCGTCGAGCGATTGCAGCGTGAAGGTGACGCGCACCTCGGAATCCTCCTTGAGGAGGTATCCACCACCGAACCTCAGGTTCAATCCCGTGCCGTAGACGTCTTCGTACTTGTTCTTCAGGATGACGACGGTCGGGCCGTTGAGGGTGCCAATCGCGCCCGAATTGATGTTGCCGCTCACGCCCTTGTCCCAACCGATTCCGAACTCGACGCTCCAGCGGCGTTCCGGGGGCGTTGGCGCCTGCGCCTCTGCGGTTGACGCGGAACCGAACATGATGATGGCGAGAAGTGCGCTGCTCAGGATTCTGGACATATCGTCGATGGCCTCCGGAGGAGCGTACCAAAAGCATTGATAATTGGGTAATTGATAATTGGGTAATTGAAGGCAATGACCAATGGCTGTCACTCGATGCACTGTTCGGATCGTTCTCGCCCTCGTGGTCGGCGCCGCCGCGATCTTCGCTCGCTCGGAGCGGGTGAGCGCGTGTTCTTGTGTCGGTCCGATTCCAGTCTGTCAGGCCGTCTGGCAGACGGACGCGGTCTTCACCGGTGAAGTGCTCGCCGTGACCGATGAAAAGCGAGCTACCACGACGAATCAAACGCCGGAGCTTCAGTCGGGCCGGCAAGTGCGCGTTCGAGTCCTGGAATCGTTTCGTGGCGAGGCAGCGAAAGAGATCGATGTGTTCACCGGTTCAGGTGGGGGCGACTGCGGCTTCACGTTCCAGACAGGTGCGAGCTATCTGATCTACGCGTACCGTCATCCGGCGACGGGGCGCCTGTCGACCGGCATCTGCAGCCGAACGAAGTTGCTCGCCAATGCCTCGGAGGACCTGGCCTACTTGCGAGGACCGGCGCGCACTCCTTCGGTGTTCGGCCGGATCTACGGTCGTGCCGAGCAGGTCGTGCCTCTCGGCGATGGCGACGCAGCCGCCCAGCGCTCGCCGTACGGCAATGCGCGCATCACGATCACCGGCCCCGGCGGAACGCGCCGTGTCTCGACTTTGGCCGACGGGAGCTACGAAGTGGCCGTCCCGCCCGGGGAATATCGAGTCAGTGCCGAGGTCGCCGATGGCTGGTACGCAACCGTTGGATTCCCGGATGCGCAGGTGCTGGACACGCGCGGATGCGCGCAGTCGGATGTCTACGTTCGTCCGGACGGCCGGCTCTCCGGACGTGTCGAGGACAGCACGGGGCGGCCCCTTCGCGGACTCTCGGTCGAGCTCGTCACGGCCGGGGACAGTCGCCGGCCCTACTTTTCTTCTCGCTACCGGCTGCGGACGGATGAGGAGGGGCGCTACGAGTTCACGCGTCTGCCGCCTGGCCAGTACTACGTGGGTTCCCACCTGCAGCGTGGTGCCCGCGAGCCACTTCCGCCGCCGGTTTACTATCCCGGCGTCGCGACGCCGGAGTCTGCCCAGCTCATCACGCTTGCGTTGAGCGAGCGCCGCCGCATGGACGACTTCGTTGTACCCGACTCGTATTCCGTCGTGCACGTCACGGGCACCGTTCTGACGGCTGACGGACGTCCCGCAGCGGATGTGAAGGTCTATCTCAAGGGCGGAGGTCCGAATCTGTCGTTTTTCGGCGAGCCGGTGACGACCGATCGAAACGGCCGTTTTGCGATCACGGTGCCCGCCGGTCACTCGTACCGGCTGTCGGCGGAACACCTGGTGAACGGCAAGGTCGTCGGGCGCGTCGAGACGTCACCGTTCGAGGCTGTTGGCCAGCTTCCGACGTTCACGCTTCGGATTGTGCCGGTGGCCCCGCGCGTTCCATAACCGGTCGGACCGGGTTGATCGGCTCCGAACGAACTGTTACGTTTGTAAGGTTCCGCCTGTCCCGATCTTTCCTGCTGGGAGGTCGTTCAACGGTAGGACACGGCGCTCTGGACGCCGTTATCGGGGTTCGAATCCCTGCCTCCCAGCCAAGTTCGATCCGCGGGTCGGCACCTCACACAACCAAGATTTCGCAAGCACTTCGCCGCTGCGAACACCCCTTCGTTGACGAGAGTGCTTTTCTCTCAGCCCGATCCGGAATTCTCAGATTCTTTGCTGAGCAAATTCGATCGGCAATGGACTGGTGTAGGCCGAGTGACATTTCGAGCGACCTTTCGATCAAAGACAGTTCGCAGACTGCCCTGGTGAAGGTCGCGTGTTCACCGTCGATTCGGCAGCCCCGTCCTGCGAAGCGGGTCGCTGAACGCTTGGTGACAAGGCAGGACCCATCCGCTGCGATATGCTGGCAACCTGGACGGAGTTCTGCGGGTCGGCCTACTGCGGCCTCATCTCATCAAGATTGCGGAGGGCCTGCGGCTGGTGCGTACTGTGCTTCTCGGCCCACGCCAGTGCATAGTCGGCGATCTCCTCCCACCCCTGCTGGGCGGGCATGAGATGCGAGCGTCCCGGGAATTCCTTGATCTCCGTGACCGTGTTCGACTTGTAGTGCTTCGCGTTCGAGCGTTGGACGTCGGGCGGCATCAAGTGATCTTCGCTCCCCGAGATGAAGAGAAGGGGCGCGCGGGCGTCGTTCTTGTAGTCGACCGCGACGTCCTGGGGCCCGGGGATGAAATTCGCCAGCACGCTGTCCCAGAAAATGCCCCCTGATGCCGGGACGTGATAGCGGTCGTAGGCGGCGCGCGCGTCCGCTTCGTCGAACGTGTTCGTGAACGCGTAGCGCCATTGATCGTACGTGAACCCTACTCCTCTGTGGCGATTCGCGGGATTCTTCAGCACCGGGAACGTCGACTTGAGCTGCGACAGCGGCGTAACGCGCACACCTTCCGTAGGTGCGGAGTTGATCGCCACTCCAACCGCCCCATAGCCACGATCGAGGAGTAGCTGCACAAAGGCGCCACCCGCCGAATGACCCATGAGGATCGGTGGCGCCTCAAATCGCCCGGCAACGGCTTCGAGGTGCGCCATGATCGCGGGAACCGTGAGACGCTCGACGGGCGATGGATCGCGGTTGAGCGCTTCGACCTCGGCCTCGAACCCCGGATACGCTGGAGCGAGGACGCGGTAGCCCTGGGCTTCATAGCGCGGAATCCAGTGCTCCCAGCTTCGCGGCGTCACCCAGAAGCCATGAACCAGTACAATCGTATCGGGACGTTTTGATGGTGTGGGCATGAATGGGTCTCCTTGTGGGTCGCCATCTGGTGCACGTGCCCGAGCGTAGCCTCGAACCCGTCGCTGTGCAACTCATCCGAGCCGAATCAGAAATCGTGAGGCACATGAAGCATCGCGAATCATCATGCTAACGGTGCATCGCCGCAAGCGGTTTGCCGCTGCATTCGGCGTCAGCACACCAACAGGGAGTCAAGCGCACCGAGTCTCAGCTCTTCCCCGCACTCTGGACCCGCGGGAAGTAGCGGATCGCGAAGAGCACGTACACCAGCCAGAGTGCGAACCATGCAGACGCGACGGCAAGAAGCCTGACCGTGAAGAGGATCAAGCTCGGGGCCAGGAACAGTAGGACGGATCCGACGAGCCAGAAGCGATCGCCTCGACGGGAGTACTTGGCCCGCTCGGCAGGGTCGATCCGGCCTCCAAGCGAGGCACCGTAGTAATAGAAGGACGCGAACGCGAATGAAAATGTCGCCACACCCATCACGATCAAGGTGGCCTGAAACCGCAAGGCGTCGACCTGGCCGCTTGCGAACCTCGGATACAGGAAGAAGAGCAGGAACGTGAAGATGGCGATGGACGACGCGGCGAGCTGATATGAGCGATTGACGTTAGCTGCGGAGAGATCATCGCCCATGGAAATCCTCCTCATCACACGCAGTGTTTGAGAAACGCACGAGACGGGGTTAGATAGTACATGAAGATTATTCGCGCTCCCGGTGGTCTCCTCGGCCGGTGAGTGGTTGGCGTACGCTTCTGACGAATCTGGACGTTACGAGGGCAGAGAGCAGATGAGGCGCTCGCGTTGCTGTGCCGACGACAGCGTCAACTGATGCGGCCGAACAGTAGCATGCAACTGACGGCGAGTCGCAGCTGATGCTTGGCGTTAGACCGTGCCAAAAAGATTCTTGTTGTGATGGGCCTGCAGCGAGTGCCATTTCGAGTGCCATCGCGTCGGCGGCCAGAGCGAACCAGAGAGTTCAGTGAAGCCCGGCGAGGAGGGTTAGGTGCTTGCCGCAGGCCGCGTTAGCCGCGAAACGCCTGATTCCATTGCCCGTTCACGTACAAGGATCTTAGACTCCCTGCCTCCCAGCCACGAAATTTTCCCTGTATTTTCAACAACTTGCAGCACAGGGTGATGTCACCATCGAACTTCTGAGCATTCGACGCGCTGGCAGCAGACGTCTAATGCGAACTGGTGTCTGCCGCGCGCTCAATGACCTCGGCTTGAGCTGCGCAGCATCTGTACGCTGCGGGGAGGTTCTCGCCTCGCTCGTTGGGGGACGACGTCCGGCGCGCGCAGGTCGTCGCGACCGTCGCGTCGGAGCTCTTGTGGCGGCCGTCCGAACACGCGAACAAATGCACGACGCATCCGCTCGCGGTTGCCGAAGCCGGTCGCGTTCGCCAACTCTTCGGCAGAGTGGGAGCCTTCTTCGAGCATCACGCGAGCGACTTCTGCACGCAGCGCCTCCACAGCCTTGGCGGGAGACTGACCCGTCTCCTGTCGGAACGCGCGCGAGAACTGACGCACGCTCAGATGCGCGGCTGCAGCGAGCTCCTCCACAGAGAGTTCGGAACGAAGATTCTGTCGCGCGTAGGAGAGGGCTGTCTGGATTCGATCGGATTGCGCGGCCATAGAAAGCAGTGCTGATTCCTGCCCCTGCGCTCCGCCGCGTCGGAGATACATGACCAGCCCTTTCGCCACCTGCCTCGCGATATCGACACCAAGGTCGGACTCAACCAACGCAAGCGCGAGGTCTATGCCCGCCGTCATCCCGGCCGATGTCCAGACTCGACCATCGTGCGTGAAAATGCGGTCCTCCACCACGCGCACGTTCGGATATCGGTCCTGCAACTCTCTTGTGTAGAGCCAATGTGTTGTGGCTCGGCGGCCATCCAGGATTCCTGCTTCCGCCAGAACGAATGCCCCTGTGCAGATTGACGCGACCCGACGCGATTTCGTGGCTTCGCGGCGGAGGTAGGTGAGGACCCGTTGGCTCGAGGGCGCGATCGCCGTTGGGCCGGCGACCAGCAAGGTGTCGTACGATCCTGATAGTCGCGCGGTTTCGATCGCAACGCCGACGGAACTGCGCGCGAGACCGCCCCGCTCCGAGATCGTTCGAACCTCGTAAAATCGTCTCCCGGCGAAGATGTTGGCAACGTCGAATGCCGCCACGGCCGCGCAGCTCATGATCTGAAAATCGCCGACGAGCAGAAAGCCCACCCGATGCATGGTCGGATTGTATTCCGGCGGGAGTGCGTCTGATGCGAAGGCCGGATTCGCGGCATATTCGTCCTTGAGCCCGATACGCGAGTTTTCTAGCGTTAGGTCCTATGAGCAAGGTGGTCAAGGACGAGTCGACAAGCACGCAGTCGGAGCCTCTGAAATGGGAAGTGTTCGTGACGCCGGGCATACCGATCGCTCAAGCGCAAAGGCCTGAAGGAGTACACGAGACGTTTTTCCAGGCGATGGCGTCCACGCTCATCTACGGCACGCGTGACGCCGTCCTCGTGGATGCGTTCATGACCGTCAAGCAGGCCACCGCCCTGGCAGATTGGGTCGCGTCCAAGCACAAGAATCTGACGACCATCTACATCACACATGGTCACGGCGATCACTGGTTCGGGGTTGGTACCGTCCTCGAGCGATTTCCACACGCCAGAGTCGTGGCGACGCCGAACACCATCAAAGTGATGCAAGGGAATGCGTCGCCACAGGGTCTCGCCGCGTGGGGGGCCGGATTCCCGGGTCAGATTCCCGAGAACCTGGTGATGGCAGAGGAGCTCAGCGGAAACGTGATCGATCTTGAAGGGCACGATCTCATCGCTGTTGAACTCGGTCATACCGACACGGATCACACCACGTGCTTGCATGTCCCTTCGCTCGGACTCGTGGTTGCCGGTGACGCGGCGTACAACGACGTTCACCTCTATCTCGTCGAGTCCGATGGGGCGAAGCGGCAGGAGTGGCTTGCCGCGCTCGACAAAATCGAGGCACTTCACCCACGCGCCGTTGTCGCGTCACATAAGCGGCCCGAGAACGACGACAGGCCAGAGGTTATTGAAGAGACGCGGCAGTACATTCGAGACTTCGACCGCCTCGTGGCGACGACGTCGAGCGGGCAACAGCTTTACGAGCAGATGCTGAAACTGTATCCAAACCGGGTCAATCCCGGATGGGCGCTGTGGAGTTCTGCGCACGCAGCGAAGCCATAGGTCGAGCACGGCTCTCAAGATGGTTCCGCGGAGGCATTGTCGTGTCATCACGTCCGCACGTCTCTAGCAGAGCGCGCACACAGTTTCTCGAGGTGAAGGGCGGCGAACGCTACGCCTACCGTCGGTTCGGCAGCAGCTCCGGGTTCCCGCTGCTTCTCCTCCAACACTTCACGGGCACACTCGACAACTGGGATTCTGCGCTCACGGATGCCCTCGCCGGCGAGCGGGAGCTCATTCTCTTCGACAACGCCGGCATCGGACGCTCGTCGGGCTCAGTGCCGACGACCGTCGACGGCATGGCCAAGCATGCCGCCGCGTTCCTCGATGGTCTCGGTGTAGAGACGTGCGACGTACTCGGATTCTCACTGGGCGGAATGGTCGCCCAGCACATGGTGCTCAACCGCCCAGCGATCTGTCGGCGGTTGATCCTGGTCGGCACCGCCCCTCGGGGCGGCGAAGACATCATGCACCTCGAAAAGCCGAGGCTCGCGACGCACCTGCAGGGTCCCTCGAATACGGGGTACGGCGTTCTCCAAAAGATCTTCTTCACACTAACGCCGAACGGCCAGGCGGCTGGAGCCTTGTTCGTCGCGCGACTGGCCGAGCGGACGGAGGACCTCGACGGAGTTTCGGGACCTGCGGTCGCCAATGCACAGATGGCGGCCTTCCGTGACTGGGAGCGCATCATCGGCCAGCGTTTCGCGGAACTGCGAACCATCCGACATCCGACGCTCGTCGTGAACGGCGTGCACGACGAGATGATCCCGGTCGTCAACTCGTACCACCTCGTCGAGAACCTGCCCAACGCCGTCCTGCTGACGTACCCGGACGCCGGACACGGGTCGCTGTTCCAGTATCACGAGTCGTTCGCGCGTCAGGCAGCCGCGTTTCTCTCGGTCACCAACGAATCGGCGGTCTACTGACGCCTCACCCAAGGACATCGTCTGTCATGCCGATGATCGATATCTACGCAGCCGCCGGGACGTTTTCTGACGTCAAGAAACTCGCAAGCGATGCTGCCGCCCTCGTGAAATCGGTCGAGCGGCTTCGTCGCTGAGGCACTATGAACAAGTCCAACAAAGAAATTGTGCTCGAAGTACTCAAGAGAGCCTTCATCGACCGCGATCCGACGGTGGTCGAACAGTATTTCGCCGCGAGCTACACGCAGCACAACCCGGTCATCCCGGATGGCCCGTTGGCCATTGCGAAGATGATTCCGACGCTGACTGCACTCAGCTATGAACCGGGCATGGCCGTCGCGGATGGCGATCTGGTCATGGTTCATGGCCGGTATACCGGCTGGGGGCCCAAGCCGATGGTCGCGGTCGACATCTTCCGCGTCAAGGGTGGCAAAGTGGTCGAACACTGGGACGTGATGCAGGAGGAAGTCGGTGCGGCTGACACGGCGAGCGGCCACGCCATGTTCACAACACCTGAGTGAGTTGAGGAAGCGTGCGAGTGAGCTTCATCGCGCCAACGTCTCCGGGGACCTGGAAGCGCTGTCGAGCATCTACGCCGACGACTACATGCTTGTGCGTCCTGACGGCTCCTCATTGTCGAAGCATGAAGTGCTGCATGACCTCCGCGACGGCGGGTTGATGTTCAAGTCCGTTGAGCTTGACGACGTGAAGCGGCGGTCGAGATCGATCCGGAGTTCGGCCTTGCTCACGTGGGCCTGGGCTTCTACTGGATGGCGCAGCCGAACTTCGGCCAGGTCTCCGCCTTTGACGCTGTTCCCAAGGCGAGAGCAGCGGCTGAAGCTGCGTTACGGATTGACGGCTCGCTCCGAGGCCCACGCGGCATTGGGCACCTTGGCGGCACAGTTCGACTTTGGCTGGGACGCTCCGAACGTTGCTTCGATGCCCCGATGGCGCGTGAGGCCGGTTATCCGATCACGCGGCCCTCTACGGCAATTACCTCGGAGGAGACGAGCCGCCAGTCCGGCCGCGGTTTGACGTCTTGAGGTTGGCACCTCCCGATGTAGCGCGCTGGCAACTCAGCTAACATAGCTGCCGAACGGCGAGATGCCGGCGGATCTCGAGTCCGATCCGTCGAATGACACCTCGAATCAACGCAGTCACTCAGCGCTAATCCGTGCGATTGAGAGAGCAGAAGGGTGTGGGCACATCGGGTGCTGGACGTGTGGCTCCCCTCCAGATCAGGATCGGTCTTCTGACCATCCTGGTCGGCGAGCTTCTGTACCTCACGATCCGCTTTGATTCTCAGGGACTCGACAACTCCTCGTCGCCTTGGCTGCGGCTCGTCGCGTGGTCCCCGCACTACCTTCGGCTGGCGATCACGATCGCCGTGGTCTTCCTGCTGCTGCATGCCAGGCGTCTGTCGGCCGGGAAGCTGACCCAACAGCCGGTCGTGAGCGCTGGCGCCCGATTCGGCTGTGTAGCCGTTCATCTGGCGGCGCTGTACGTGTTCGTGCAGATCTCGTCACGAATTTTCGGTTTCGCGCCTCCGGCTGCGGAGGCGGCGTGGTGGGTGACGGCGTGGTTCCTGGTTGGCGCGACGGTCGTTGCGTCGTGGGGCCTGGCGTTCCTTGGGCAATGGCCTGCCGTCCTGTCAGAGCGCGGCAATCGCGCGCTCGCGGCCGGCGCGGTGGGCCTCGGAGTGCTGGCGTGGCTGGGCGGCTTTCTCAGTGAAGCGCTCTGGCGGACCGCCGCCGGCCATACGTTCAGTATCGCCGCGGCCGCGCTTCGGCTGGTCTACGACGATGTCGTCAGCAGGCCGGAAAGGCTGGTGCTTGGCACACGGGGGTTCAGAGTCAACATCGCGCCGACCTGCTCTGGACTCGAAGGCGTGGGCCTTATCCTCGCGTTTCTCGGGATCTACCTGTGGTTCTTTCGACGCGAGCTTCGTTTTCCGGCAGCGCTGGTGCTGCTGCCAATTGGCGCCGTCTCGATCTGGCTCCTCAACGTGCTGCGGATTGTCCTGTTGATCGTGATCGGCAGCAGTGGATGGCGCGAGATTGCCCTCGGGGGGTTCCACTCGCAAGCCGGTTGGCTGACCTTCAACCTCGTGGCGCTCGGATTCGTGGCCCTGGTGAATCGAACTGGTTGGTTCACAAAGGCGCGGCAGGAGGCTCGACCGCGGGCGGCGAAGGATTCGACCGCTGCGTACCTGGCTCCGTTCGTGGTCGTACTGGCGACGGGCATGGTCACGGGCGCGTTTTCATCGGTTCTCGATTGGCTTTACCCGCTGCGCGTGGTGGCAGCGGCCTGGGTCCTGTGGATTTTCCGCCGGCACTACACGCATCTCGGCTGGTCGTTGTCGTGGCGGGCGGTCGCCATCGGCGTCATGACCTTCGGAATCTGGCTCGTTCTCGCGCCCGGCGGTCAGACAGAGCGTGTCGGCTGGCCGGCCGCTCTCGATGCTGCGCCGACCCATTGGGCTGCCGCCTGGCTGCTCTTTCGAGTCGTCGGCTTTACCATCACCGTTCCGCTCGTCGAGGAACTGGCGTTTCGTGCCTACCTCACGAGGCGCCTGATGGGACCGGAGATCGAGCGGTTTCCGGTCGGCGTCTTCACCTGGTCGTCCTTTGCGATTTCGTCCGTGCTCTTCGGCATGCTGCACGGCACCTTCTGGCTCGCCGGTACCGTCGCCGGCATGTCGTTCGCGCTTGCGCTCTATCAGCGCCGCGCGTTGGGCGACGCCGTTGTGGCCCACGCGACGACGAACGGTCTCCTCGCGATGTACGTCCTGGCCACGGGCCGATGGTCGTTGTGGTCCTGACGCTGCCTCGAGGCCGAGCTACATGTAGGAAGCATTCGGTCGAGACCGACGTCGTAGCGCGGCCTCGTCGACGCAGCTTCTGACGCGAGGACTAAAGTCGGCTCCAGGCCAACCTTAATCTCGAAGTACGGCCCCTCGCCAAACGGTCGGCTTGAATTAGCCCTGTGTTTGCAGCCGTTTAGCTCCATTCGCGCCCAGAGAGAGAAAGGGATCGGAACGGCATACGAGTTGCTGTGCTGGATCGGACAGCAAACCTCAAAGTGAGACGTTATGCGCAAAGACTTGACAGGTCGGGTGAGCGCGGGAGTACTGGTCGTCGTCACGGCATTGGCGGCGTTCGTGGTGCCGCTCGCCGCGGTAACCCAGAATCCGGTGCCGGTGCCGGAGATCAACGCCGCCTCCGTGTCGGCCGGGCTCGCCCTGCTGGGCGCAGGCATGCTCTGGCTACGTGCCCGTCGCAGTGTGAAATAAGATTCTGCACCGTCACGTGAGTGCCCCGACGCAGAGCGCCAACTCCTGCGTCCAGACGTTTGGCGTGATCACAGGAGGGTTCGCAGCGCCGGCTTGGACCTTCACCTTCAGGCACGAGTGCCGACGTGACGCCTCCTCTCCCCAATCCTGAGACGACGTCGGCCCGTCCGCTCTTCGGGATCATCTGGCACGCCTTGAGTCTGACCATCGTGCTGGCCGTGCCTCCCTACGTCGCTTGGGACAAATCACTGGCCTCTCTGCCGGTGGTGTGGACGCCACACGTCGTCGCGATGGGAGCGGCCTACCTCGCCCTTGCGACTATTGTCGAGCTCATCCGCCCGGGACGCACGCTCCGTGGCGTGCTGGACGTCGTCGGCGCAACAGTCAGCGTCTACGGAGCCACACTCGTTCTTCTGAGCGCCCGCCCTGACATCCCTGTATCGCGGCAGGTTGTGACGCTTTCGATGTCGCTCGCCGTATTTCTGGCGTTGTTGCCGATTCTGTTGCAAAGGCGACGAGCGTACGGCTTCGTGATTCAAGCCTTACTTATCCTCGCTGTCAGTGGGTTGTGGAATCAGAAATCCAGCAGAATCCCTTTGAAGGTGGCCTTTGGGGACTCGAGGTCACTGAGCAAAGTGCCATTCGTCATCGCCTCCGAACAAGGACTCTTCGAGAAGTACGGTCTGGACGTCGAGCTCTGGATCCCGCCGGAGGAGGGTGAGAGTGAGATTGCCGCAAGCCAGGTTGGCCGTCCTGAACACCCTGACATCCTCGTCGATGGTCATTCGCCGCTCATCTACCGAATGGTTACGGAGGCGAATTTTCCCGCGATGATCGCCCTGGCGGGCGGCGACTGCCTGACTCGCACGCACATCATCGGGAGGCTCGGCCTGGAACGACTGGAAGACCTGAAGGGCAAACGTCTGGGGGTCAATCGCCAACGGGCCACGACCGGCTTTGTGGCCCGGTTGCTCGCGCGCCGCATGGGATGGGATCCGACCCTCGACATCTCCATTCTGGAGTTCGGTCGCGATGCGAAGTCGTTGAAGAACGGATTGGTCGATGCCGTCGTCGCCAACGAGCGGACGTTCGCGCAGCTTCAGAAGGAAGGCTATCCGGTCCTGGCGAACACCCGCGACTGGAACGAGCCCATGGCAGGCAACAGCGTCATGGTCGAGCGAGACTGGTTGAACACCCCAGGTCACCGGGACGCAGCGCTTCGTTTCCTGAAGGCCTCGGCCGAAGGCTTTGCGCTGTTCCATCGAAACCCGGAGCTCGCGCGCCAGGTCATGGCCAATTGGAATGGCCTCATGGGCGACGATTTGGCCGAGACCGTCTACGACCGTGGAGACTCATTTCCGCGCAAACCCTACCCCTGCTATGACGGTGTCAAGAGGACGATGGAGCTCTACGACTCCAACGAGATGCGCCGGTACACGCCAGCAGACTTCTACGATGACAGCTTGATGCGCGAGTTGGACGAGAGCGGCTTCCTGGACCGATTGTACGAGTGGTGACGCCCTCTATTCGCTTCTGAGCACGACGTTTGATCGCAGTATTGCGGCCGCGCCATGGGCTCGCGCGGGACATGCCAAATATGGCATGATCGCGTGCAGATGCTAGGGCTGCCCTTGAAGCCCGTGATCTGGCTCGGCGATTCGCTGCGAGAACTGCACGCGTTCCAGAAGAAGTCGAGGAGCGGCATCGCCACGCCGAAGGCGGACATTGAGCTGATCAGGCAGCGCCTGAAGCAGGCCGTCGAAATCAGCAAGAAGCAAGAGGAGTAGACCGATGGCGCGAAAGGACTACATCGTCGGAAGCGGCAACGTCTTCGAGGACCTCGGCCATCCCCGTCCGGCCGAGGCACTAGCGAAGGCGGAGCTCGCCCGCAAGATTGAGACACTCATCGCCAAGCGCGGGTTGACGCAGGCCGCCGCGGGTGAACTTCTGAAGATCGACCAGCCCAAGGTGTCGGCCCTGGTCCGAGGCCGTCTCGCCGGGTTCTCGCTCGACCGCCTCGTGCGGTTCCTGGTCCTGCTCGGCAGCGACGTGGAGATTGTCGTGAAGCCGCGCACCAGGGCCTCGGGCCGTGCCAGAGTGCTGGTCGCCTGAGAGCCTGTCCGAAGTTTGTATACATGTTCCGGACAGCCGTCGGGAGGCCTTCGCTGGCAGCAGCCCATCGCCCTATCAATTGCGAGGGACTTCCGGTCACGCTGCGGTGACCAGGTAGTTGCGAATTCCGTCCCTAACACCCAGCCAAGCCCATCCGTAAGGCGCACCCCTCTCTGCTCGTATGAACGCAAGTTCCGGACGATTCCTTACAAGCCAGTGGCGCCTTTTCGCGCTTCCCTCTTCTCGACATCGCCGGGCCCCGGTTGGAACTGTCCGTCATCGGGGACCGAGCTCGAATCCGATCTCCGAGAATCGGAAGTAAGCCGAGTCGCGAGATTAAGCAGGAACGTAGGCCAACCTGATCACATCCTCGCCAATCCGATCATTGGCCATCAGGCGGAGCGGCGGTCGGGGCCCGGCGAAATATGGCTTGCCGTGACCAAGCACGACGGGGTGCAGGTAGATTCGATACTCATCGATCAGGCCAAGGTCGGTCAGGCTGTGCGCCAAGTTCGGGCCAGCCACTTCGATCTCCCCGTCGCGCTCGGCCTTCAGCTTGCGGATCGCGCCCTCGAGATCATCCTCAACAAGCTTGGCGTTGGGGCCGACCGACTTCAACGAGCGCGAGACGACCCATTTCGGCTGGTTCCGCCACGCCGTCGCGAAGGCGCGTTCCGCCGCCTCCCATTCAGGATGATCGTCGTCCCAGTAGCGCATAACCTCATACATCTGGCGACCGTAGACACTGCCCGCCTGCCCCTGAGCCTGCTCGATGAAGTGGCGGAAGAGCGTGGGGCTTGGCGCAAACGCCGTATGGTCGACGTAGCCGTCCAGGGACTGGTTCATTCCGAACACGAGCCTCGCCATACCACTTCCTTCCCTCACGTCACGTGCCGAGCTTGTTACGCAAGTCGTCGCTGGTCAGGTGCTTGAGCACGTCCATCGGCTCGCACTTCTTGTCCCCGTCGCTGAAGTGGATCGGGCCGATTGCTCTTGCGACCTTGATCGCAGCGGCGTTTAGCTTCTTGTTGCGCTTGCCGATGCTCATGAGCGCGCCGCCCATGCCGACGCGCACCCAGTTCTCCTCTTTCGCGATCGTCTTGCCGATCTTCTCGACGCAGCCGAGAAAGAACTCGTCGGTGAGCCGTTTGTCCTTCTTGTCTTTGGCCAGCTCGTATACGAGTCCGTAGCCGCAACTGCGCCGGACGGGGTCTTTGCTCGCCATCCAGTCCTTCGCGATCTCGAACGCGATGGGAGACTTGGGGAGGGTCGCACCGCACGAGCTGAGCACGTGGCTGAGCATTCCTGGCGCCGCGCCGTCGACCTGCTGTTCGACCTGGTCGCGTGTGAGTTGTCCTGGGTCGTCGATGAGCAAACCGATGATCCTTGCGTCGTGGTTGCGTTCGTTCCAAAGTTTGAGCGCGAGGTCGTGGTCGCGCCCAACTTGTTTCGCAATCGCACGGAGCTTGGTGAGGCCGATGCCGAAACTGGTCAGCCCGCCTGTGCGGTCGCCCATCTCCTTCCAGTTCGCCTCCCCCCGCGCGTCGCGGCTCTCCTTGAGCAGGTCGAGCACCTCGGCCTTTGTCATGGGACGAGTTTACTAGCCGCAGCGTCTACCAGCCTGCGCACGCCCGGGAAAACCCCACTGCATAACGGGACTGCAAAGCGGTCACTCGGGAATCGCGGAAATCGCCTGCTCGCGGTCGACAATTCGAGCGCGATCGCGGCGCGGGCAGCGCGCATCCAAACTAGGACGTGGCCCACGATGGCCAGCGTTTTGTCATGATCCAGGCGCTCTCCGCGGCGTCGAGTGTCGTGGTCGTGCTGAACTGGTTTGGGGAACTCGACAAGAAGCTCGCAGGAAAGTAGGTTGCCGTGCCTGCTCTCACCACGTCGCCACGCAAGGCTCGAATTGGTCTCGTACTCTGCTCGATGGCCCAACTTCTCGGGGGACTCGCGTTTCTTCTCACGGGCATCCGATTTCTCGTCGCGCCAGAGTCGCTTCGCGACGCCGGGTTTCGCCAGGAGGCGGCACTTGGCATCAGAGTCGCCGGTCTGCTGGCATTTGGCGGCGTTGCAGCGCTGTTGGCCTGGAATGCTTGGAGGCTGATTCGCCTGGAGGCATTCGCGCTCGAAGTCACGCGCGGAATGGCGCTGACAACCGCCGCGCTGTTCGTGACTCGCATCGCTGGCGGCGGCGCAAGCTCGGCCTTCAACTGGCTGGGTGTTCTCGCGGCAGTCGCAGTAGCGGGCTACCTGACTCTTCCGTCGGTTCGCGTCCTATTCCGCGCGCCGAGTGCTGATGGCGTCAGGCGTGGATCCACGACATGACACTCTTCGAGGAACCGTTCGACGATTAGACCAGGTTGACTCGAGACTGGGTCACCTGTTCCGGGATGGCGGTGCGGAACGGCGTGCTCGCCTTCGCGCCCGACCCCGATGAAGGCTACTGTGTCGGAGTCACACGCCAGGACGATTTCCGTGACTCTTCCGTCGTGGCTGACGTTCGGATTGTCTCTGGAGCTGTGGGTTTGGTGCTTCGAGCCGCCGCACTCGGGCAGTACTACATGGTCCAGTTCGACATCGCCAACAATCCCTCCGTCGTGTGGTTTCATACGTTCACGCCCGAAGCGGAAAACGGGTATCGTCTCGAGCTCGTTCCCAGCGGGCTCGTACCCCCAATTGGCGTTTGGCATCGGATGAAAGTTGTCGCCAACGACGATGCGTTCGACGTGTTCCTTGGAGAACCGGGAGGCCCGCTCCATCACTGTGCGTCATGGCGGGATCGGCTCAGGACGTTTCGGCAAGGCGCAGTGGGCGTCTGGGAGCACGGCGGTGAGGCCGGCGAGTATCGGACGCTACGTGTAGAAGCCCTCACGCTGACTTGAGAAGGTGATGAAGTCTCGACGCGACGTTCATTTGCGCGTGTGGTGCGTGTGCCTCGGCGTCGCGGTCGCAGCCTGCGGGCGAAGCCCCACGTCCCCAGGCTCCACGGAGGTGCACACCGAGCAGCACACAGGGTATGCCCTCGAGTACATCGGCGCCGATCGCGCCGTGGCTGAATCGCTGGTGCCCATGCTCGATCGCGGCCGCCAGACGGCCGAGCAGTTTTTCGGCACAACCTATTCGGCGACGTTTGTCGTCAAGATCATGCACGACCGCGACGCGCTCAACGTGCGCTGGCGCGTCGCCTTTCAGCAACCGAGTCTCCAGACGCGATGCTGGGAAATAGCCGGGGGCTGGGCGGCGGAGTTCGACATTCTTTCCCCCGCCGTGTGGAACTTGCAAGCGTGCGGGCACGACGGCACGAATGCGAACCATGTCGCGAATGTCGTGGCGCACGAGCTCGTGCACGTCTTGCACGGGCAGCGGAACCCGTCCTTCTTTTCGATCGCCGCGTCGACGCCGTGGATCCTCGAAGGACTGGCGGCCTATGCCTCCGGACAATGGGCGGCCGAGTACTCCAGCGCGGCGCGCTCTGCGCTCAGCGGCGGATTCGCGCCGACGACCTTTGTCGAGATCTGGACGTCGTCTGCCAACTACGCGCTCGCGGGGTCGGTGTTCGCGTACATCCATCAACGCGTCGGCACCGACGCCGTGCGCGGCCTGCTGACGGTCGGCTCCGAAGAGGCGCTGCTGACGTCGCTCTCCACCGACGCGACGACGTTCCTGCAGGACTGGCGGGCCTGGGTGCTGGCGCAGCAGTAATCCTACCGCCGGCCGTGAGCGCGATCCCCGCGATGATCCACCTTCGCCAACGCTCACAGCGTTCGCGGCTTCGGTGGACAAGCATGTCGCTCACTCCGCCCTCACCGCTTCCGTCGGCGGAATCCGCAGGCTGCGTCGCGCCGGTCCGTACGCGGCGACCACACCCACCACCACCATGATCAGCGCAATGGCAGGTGTGACCATCGCCAGTCGCTCGGCCAACACCACGTCGTCGAGCGGTGCGATCGCCATCGCTCCGAGAGCGCCAAGGACGACGCCCATGCCGACCTGCACGGCTACCCGCGAGAACACGCTGCGGAGCACGTCCATCGAAGACGCACCCAACGCCGCGCGAATGCCGATCTCCCGCCGTCGCTGAGCCACGGTGAACGACATCAGCGAGTAGACACCGGCCGCTGAGAACAACAGCACCGTCACCAGGATGCAAGACAACGCGAGCCCGACGAGGCGGACCGCGAGCGCATCCTCGCTATCAGCCTGCGCGCGCGCTTGCAGCTCGGCCATCCGCAATGCGGGATCAACGGCGGCGAGGATCTGGTGCGCCTTCCGGGCGAAGCCTTCGTTCATCCGGGATGCCGCTGATTCTCGCAGTCGCACCGTCAGGCTCACCCCCGCCAGTTGCTCGGGTGCGACGGGATAGAGCACGGTTGGGCCGACGATGTCGGGGTCGATCGGGTTCCGCCGCAGATTCTCGGCAACGCCGACGATCTCGTACCAGGGCGACGGTTCTCCGTTCGGCCTGGCGGCATAGCGTATGCGCAGGCCCACTGGGGACGTGCCATTCATGAACCGCTGCGCAAAGGAAAGGTCGACGATCACTGGGCCGTTGGTCGCACTCGCGTCGAGGGCGTTGAACGGACGGCCCGCGACGACACGCAGGCCGTAGACGTCGAGATACTCAGTGTCGATGCCGAACGTCGTCAGGCCACGTGATCCGTTGGTCGCTGAGACGCCGTCCACCGGGATGCCTTCCACCTCGATCCGTCCTGTGATGTTGCGCTGGGACAGGGACCCGGTAAACGTCACGCCGGTCACGTCGGGCTCAGCCTGTAGACGCCGCCTCAACTCCAGCAGCCGATTGCCGAAGGAACTCGATCCGATCTCCGTCGCGACGGCGGCCCCGACGAACTCCTCGACCGGATAGTTCGGTCGCGTGAGGCTGCTGCGAATTTCGTTGAGGCCCATCTTGATGGCCGCCGGCAGGGCGGCCACCGCAAACGCTACCTGCGCCACGATGAGCGCGCTCCACATCCGGCCCAGTCGTGGACCTGTGCTGGCGCCGAGCTGACGAAGGTCCGCGCCGCCTCGTCGTCGTGTCGCGTGAAGCGCCGGCAGGATGCCGGCAATCGCGGCAGTGACCACGACGAGCACGAGCACGTAGAGCATCGTGGACGGTTGAGGGCCGTGCTCCAACCAGAACGGAGCGGCCCCGCCCACCAGGTCCAAAAACATCAGCCGGTTGCCGATCGCGAGCCCGTACTGGGCGAGCGCGAGGCCCAGGAAAGCCGGCACCACTGCGAGGACAAGCGCCTCGACGAAAAGCTGGGTGACGATCCGGCCGCGGCTGGCGCCGAGCGCGGTCCGCACGGCGATCTCTCCCCGTCGAGTGGCCGTCCGGGCGTAGAGCAGGATGGCGACGTTGAGGGCGACGACGATTAGCACGAGGCTGACGGTGAGTTGTCCCATCACCCACGCGTCGAGGCCCATGTCCTGATTGTCGATAATCGGTTTGGTGTAGCCCAGCACCTGCGGCTTCAGCGTCGCATTCGTTTGTGGAAACGCCGCCGCCGCGCGCTGTCCGATGACCGACAGCTCCACCTGCGCCGACGCCATCGTCGCGCCCGGCGCCAACCGTCCGAACACAAACAGCTCAGGGCCGGCGCCGCGCGGAATCGCCGACGGGTTCGCGCGGAGCGGAGTCCAATACTGATGGTTCACCGGAAACGCGAACCCGTCGGGCATCACGCCGACGATGGTGAATTGCGTGTTGCCGAAACGGACCTGCTGCCCGAGCACCGATCGGCTCTGCTCGAACCGGGATTGCCAGACGGCGTACCCGATCACGACGACCGGCGGCGCAGCTTCGCGCTCATCGTCGGGCGTGAACACCCGTCCGAGCAGCGGCGGGACGCGCGCCACGAGAAACCCGCTGGCACTCATCGCGGCGATCCGCACAGTTTCAGGCAGAAAATCGCCCGCCCGCATCGTCGCGCTGGCTTCGCGAAATGCGCTGATCTCGACGACGGACGTCATCTGATCCCGCCAGGTCACGAAGTCGTGCAGCGAATGACGGTTCTCGTTGTTGCCCGCGACGTCCCAGTTCTCGAGCGCGACGATGCGGTCGCCTTCGTCGAGCGGGAGCGTGGGATCGAAGTTCGCGTGGAAGAAGCCAAACATGCCCGCCGCGATCGCGATGCCGACGGTGATCCCGACGGTGGAAACGGCTGTCAGGCCGGGGTTCCTGATCAAAAGCCGGAGGCTGAGCTTGATGTCGGGCCAGGACAAGAAAAACGTGCGACGCTTGTCCGCCGAAGCTTTAGCGGAGGCGGATGCGCGGTGCGAGGTGCGACGAGGGACCGAGTCAAGCAGTCCCCAAGCAAATGCCCGGAGAATCTCCGCCGTGTACCACGCGAACGCCATGAGCCGAGTGCCTCCGCGCGCGAGCCGGGCGCGGTGTTCTTCCTCGAGGTCGCCCAGCAGCGACACACGTTCGTGGTCGGAACGGCCGACGCGGAGGAGAAAGGTCAGGGGGTGTCTCATGTGACAATTCGAAGTTTGAAGTTCGAAGTTCGAAGTTAGAGCGAGACACCTTCCGCCATCCGCACGACTGCCGCGTGCGCCTCGCGAAGTGCGGCGCGGCCTCTGGGCGTCAGGACGACGTGCTTCTTGGCGCGGCCTCCGCGCACGGCTTCGGGCTCGCCCGCGAACGAGCGGACGAGGCCCTTGTCTTCCATGCGTCGCAGCGTGCTGTAGATCGCGCCAAACGAGGGCTTGCGCTTCGTGCGCTCGATGAGCGTCGCGCGAATCGTCACGCCGTAGGCGTCCTCACCGAGCCGCGCCAACGCCAGGAGGATGAGCTGTTCGAATTCACCGAGGTAGTCGGCCATGGTGTCTGATTATATACTGCACATTGTGCACTATATATGGCATAATCCAGCGCGATGCGTCAGACCCATCGCGGAGGGCGGATCATGCGAAAGCAAATCCTGATTATTGCGTTTCTCCTGGCCGTCGGCATCGATGCCCCAGCACAGGAGTTCACCGGCAGTATCTACGGCCGAATCGTGGACCCGACCAACGCGCTCATGCCTGGAGTCTCGATCACGGTGGAAGGCGCCGCGATTCAGGGCCAGCGAACGGTGGCGTCTGAAGCCAACGGTTCCTATCGCGTCCTGTTTCTGCCGCAGGGTGAGTACCGGGTCACGTATCAGAAGCCCAAGTTCAAGAAGATCGTCTACGAAGGCGCGAAGGTCGAGGTCGGCAAGACCGTCACGATGAACGTGACGATGCAGATCGCCGACATCGAAGACACTGTGGTCGTCACCGGCAGTTCTCCGATCGTCGATGTGCGGAACGCGACCGTCGGAACGAACTTCGGCGAGGCGATGTTGCGCGACATCCCCAACCAGCGCGACCTCATGGCCCTGCTTGCCCAGACACCCGGCATCACGCTGCCGCGCGTGGACGTCGGCGGGAATACTGCGGGAACGCAGTCGGCATATCGGGCCTACGGTCTGTCGGGCCAGTCGATCACGACCGTGGACGGCGTCAACATCACCGACGGTTCCAACGCCATCGGCGCCTACATCGACTACGGCGCGATGGCCGAAGCGAAGATTGCGGCCGCGGGAAACTCCGCAGAAGTTCCGGTGGCGGGCGCCGCGGTGACCACGGTGATCAAGAGCGGAAGCAACACGCACCACGGCGAGTTCTACACCGACTTCAAACCCGAAGGCGGCAAAGGCTACACCGGCGCCGAGACATTCTTGCGGTATCTCGACATCAATGCCCAGCTCGGTGGCCCGCTCATCAAAGACAGGTTCTGGTACTTCACGTCACTCCGCGGCCAGCAGACCGCGTCCGTCACCGGGATGTACAACAAGCCTGCGGCGCAGGGCGGCACACAAGGTCAGGTGTTCACCACCGAAACGACGGATTACACCCTCAAGCTGAACTATCAACTCAGCCGTCGAAGCACCCTGGCATTCATGACGCAGTTTGGCAGGAAAAATCAGCCCTATCGGTTCGGTTCCGGACCCGGCGCCGTTCTATACCTTGTTGAGTCGACGGCGCGTCAGAATAGTTGGAGCGAGATCGGCAAGGTCGACTACACGCGAGTGATCAACAACCGCGCGACGCTGGACACCTCGATCAATTTTTACGGCACCCGGTTCCCGCTCACAGCTCGCACCGACAAGACGCCGATCATCGACGACGTCACGTACGCCCGGAGCGGCGCCTTCGATACGCCCAGCCTCTCGCAGGATCGGCGCTGGCACTACAACACGAACCTCAACCTCTACGCCGGCAAACACGACATGAAGATCGGCTACATGTATCAGCGATACGCCCCGCGATACACGGCATATGGCGCTCCGGGCCCAGCCGGCACCGTCGGCCACTTCTATATCTCGACGACCAACGGGGCGCCCAGTGCGTTCTGGACAGACAACGGACCGGTGTGGAACGTGAACGTCCTCAAGAACCACGCGCTGTTCTTCCAGGACAAGATTTCAGGTCACGGCGAAGCTGACGGTCAATTTCGGCGTTCGCTTCGATCAGTACAACAGCTCCTACCCGGAGCAGAGGTTCGGCCTGAACGGCAACGTCGGTCCGTTCGCCGTCCCAACGGTCACGCCGGCGCGCGACATCGTGACGTTCAACACCGTGGTGCCTCGAGTCGCGCTCATCTACGACCCCTTCGGCAAGTCGAAGACGGCCTTGAAGGCCAGCTGGGGCAGATACGCGACGAATCCGGCGGCGTCCATTGCCTCGTGGGTGAATCCGATTGATCTCATCACCAAGAAGTACGCATGGGACAACAACGACTTGACGGCGGACCCGGCCGTCGCCGCAACGCGGATCACGCCGGCGTATGTCGCGACGCTTCAGCCGATCCTCGGCGGCGCGCAACTCACGCCGACGACGGTCGATCCGAACTTGAAGGACTCGTACACCGATGATTTCACGCTCGGCGCCGAGCAGGAAATCGCAGGCAACCTTCGGGGCTATGTCACGTTTGTTCGGAAGCAGCAGAAGAACACGTTCGGCAGGTATGACCGGCTCCGTACGCTTGTCAAACTACACGCCGGTCCAGGTCGTCGATCCAGGCCCCGACGGCGTCGTCAACAGCGCCGACGACCGCACCATCACGGTCTTTGAAACCGGCGTGCCTCCGGATATGACGGACTACTATCTGACCAACAAGGCGATCGGCGACACCTATGACACGGTCGAGTTCGGCGTCACCAAACGCATGAGCGATCACTGGCAACTGATCAGCGGTGTCGATTGGACGAAACGCGATCTGGCGTCGCTCTTTTCAGAGGATCCGAACACCGTGCTCTGGAACTCGACCAACACGCAGACGACGGGCTGGACGTTCAAGGCGTCGGGAAGCTACGTGTTCAATCACGGCCTGTTGGTCGGTGTCTCCTACAACGCCATGAAGGGTGAGCCGTACGGCCGGTTTTTCACCATCACTCCGCAGTACCTGACGCTGGCGGATCCGAATCGGACGACCCCGCTGGTTCAAGGCAACATGCAGATTATCGCGGAGAAGGCCGGGACGTACTACTTGCCCGCCATCAACTTGATCAACATCCGTGTGCAGAAGGAATTCGTCATCAAGGACACGCAGCGGATTCAACTGATGCTCAACATGTTCAACTTCGCCGACGCCAAGACCGTGACCGCCGTCAACCAGCTCACCGGCGCGTCTTTAGCAGCCGATTGACCACCTCGACGGAACCGTCGTCCGCTTCAGCGCGCGCTACATCTTCTAACCATGCGACGGGTTGTCTACCTGACCGTCGTCATCCTGCTTCTGAGCGCATTTCCGTGCGCTCAATTCAAGGTCGACGTCGTGTTGATCAACGTGGTCGCGACCGTCGTCGACGGCAAAGGCCGGACGGTACCGAATCTCACCATCGACGACTTCATCCTTGAAGAAGACGGGCAGCCCCAGACGATCAAACACCTCCTGCCATCGGCGGATCTGCCGGTCAGCATCGGCGTCATTCTCGACGCGAGCAAGAGCATGGAGAGCAAGATCCGCACCGCTCAGCGCGCCGTCGACCGCTTCTTGTCGATGATTCATCAGGACGATGAAATCTTCCTGATGACCTTCGCCATGCGGGCGTCGCTCATCGCCGACTTCACCTCCGATCGCACAACACTCACGAACGCGCTGATGACCGGGGTGAACGTCAGCGGTGGCACCTCGCTGTACGACTCGCTGTATCAGGCGCTGCAGAAAGTGAAACAGGGCCGCTATCAGAAGAAGGCGGTACTGCTCGTCACCGACGGCGAAGACACCACGAGCCTGACGCGCTTCGACAAGGCTCTGCAAAACATCCGCGAAGCCGACATGCTGGTCTACAGCGTCGGGATCAAGGGAGCGCCGGGATTCGACATGGGAACCGATCCACTGTCCGGAAACTCCAGATCGAGCACACCGAACCACACCACCGTCGATATGAAGGTGCTGAACCGGTTCGGCGAAGCGAGCGGCGGCAGGGCATGGGAGATCTCCGAGGCCGCATTCGGCAAGAATATGGACGCGGTGCTCGAGACGATTGCCGCGGAACTCCGCAGCCAATACAGCATTGGCTACTACCCGAACCATCCGGTGAAAGACGGCAAGTGGCACAGCGTCCGAATCCGCATGAAGAATCCCGACTACGTTGCTCGCGGCCGCAAGGAATACCTCGACAAGTAACTAGACGAAGGCTTTCCGGAGGCCGAGATGAAACGACTGCTGTTGCTCGCCGTCATGATCAGTGCCAGCGCGATCGTCGCGCCGTCGGCGCAGGCCGGCCTAAGGTTGGACTCGAGCAACTCGTGACGGCCAAAGCCAAGTAAGCGCTCTGTGCCCGCGTGACAAAGTCGGCCGCCTGATTTACCCTGCCCTCAGGCGTGCAGGCCGCCTCCCGTCCGCGGGAAGGACCGAGTCCACCTGAGATGATTCGCAAGCGAAGCCGTTCGTGCCCACGAACCTCCTTCGCCCGAGCCAGCGGACCCCGGGCGTGTACGGAGGCTCGTCATGTCCGCACGCAGACTGCCCGTTCGTCCCGACCTCGATCAACTCAAGAATCAAGCAAAAGACTTACTCAAGGCGTATCGCGATGGCGACCGAGAAGCCAACGCGGATTTCGCCGAATTCCATCCGGACACCCCCAGCGCCGGTCGCGCCAAACTCGCCGACGCGCAGCTGGTGCTCGCGCGCAGCTACGGCGCCTCGAGCTGGACGCGCATCGTCCAGTGCTGCCAACTCATCGACGCCATCTGGGACGACGACCTGGACACGGTGCGCCGGCTGGTGACGGCGAATCGGAATCTGTTGACCGAGAACGCGGGAATCGGCAACTACAACTGGGGACCGCCATTAAGCTACGCGGCCAATCTGGGTCGTGACCGCATCATTCGATTGCTCTATGACCTGGGCGCACGGGATCTCAGGCCGGCACTCGGTCGCGCCGTGCTGCAGAGCCAGATCGAGACCGCGGCGATGCTGAATGAGATGCTCGGCAACCCCGCGCCGCCCGAGGGTGCACTCGACGGGGCCGCGTATACGTTGAGCGTACCCGGCACCGAGTTTGTGTTCCGGCGCGGATTCCAGATCCGCCAGGGCGCCGGCACGCCCGTGGAGACCGTGATCGGGTCCGACAGCCGCCGGCCCGCCGACAAGCGCCGCATTCTGGAGCTGTACGCCGAACACGGGTACATCTACTCCGACACCGCGATGATGGCGTTCCATCGCGGACGGTTCGATTTGCTCGAACAACATCTCGCTCGCGATCCGCAGCTGCTGTCGCGGCAGTTTGCCATCGACGACATCTTTCCGCCGGAAGTCGGCTGCGATCAGGCTCCGTACGAGGCAATGGGCACGCCGGTCGACGGCGGCATGCTGCTTCACCTGGCGGTGTACTGGGATGAGCTCGACATGGCGGAGTGGCTGCTGGCGCGTGGCGCCGATCCCAACGCGCGCGCGGCCGTGGATGCCGACGGCTTCGGCGGTCACACGGCGCTCTTTGGTTCGGTCGTGTCGCAGGCGGGCTTCTGGATCAACTACCCGCGCGTCCAGCCGCCAAAGGCCGGCGACGCGCGATTCACCGAGCTGCTGCTCGCGCGCGGCGCCGATCCGAACATCCGTGCGTCCATCCGCATGCGTCTTGGGGAAGGTCACGGCGACACACGCGTCCGCGAGTTCCGTGACGTCACACCGCTGTCGTGGGGCCGCAGGTTCTCGCTGGAGCAGGTGCCGGGCAAGCATCGCGAAATTCTGTTTGTCAACGCGGAAGCGATGCGCGTGCTGGAGGCCCACGGCGGACACGATTGATCGCACTGCTTCGGGTTTCCCATGACGTGATCCCGGCGGCAACCGACATCGCCATGCAAACAGCGACCTTCATCTTCGCGCTCTCTCCGCGGGAGTGATGCTGGCGGTACCGCAAACCGGCCGGCTCGGTTCCTGGCTGAAAATAGCCCCGCCGGAATTCTTGTACGCGGAGACCTGCCCGCGGTTTTCGTCGTGCCGATTGCCGGTGGGAGATCTACGTGGAAATACTCAATGCCGTGAATCGGAAGAACGGTAGCGAGCTTCATTCAATAGGATTGGTATCTCGCCGCGGACTGAGCATCGACCTTAGCGAGCTCGGCTATGTGAATCTCTGTAAGGGATACGCGCTGATCCTGTCGATGTGTTCGCCGAGACGGGTGCGAACGGCTCTTGCGGGGGGAGTGATCAGTGCGGTTCTTGGAGTGACGAATCGGAAGGCCGGCCGCGCTTGAAGATCCGGGTGCGGCCCGCTAGCCTGAAGATAAACGAACACGACGAAACAGAAGGAGGATATCGTGGCGACGACGCAAGAAGTTGTGCAGATCAGCAGTATCGTTCCCACCTTGACCGTCGACGATTTGCCGAAGAGCATCACCTTTTACGAGGCGCTGGGCTTCGCGATCGATGAGCGGTGGGAAGAGAAAGGAACGCTGCTCGGCGTGATGCTGCGAGCGGGCAGGACCCAGATCGGCTTGAACCAGGACGATTGGAAGAAGGGGCGCGACCGCAAGAAGGGGATCGGCGTGCGCTTGTCCATCTCGACGACGCCGGGTAACGTCGACGAGATCGCCAAGCGGGCCAGAAACGCCGGCATCACGCTCAAGTCGGAGCCTCACGACACGGAGTGGAAGAGCCGCGCGTTCGAGGTCATTGATCCCAGCGGTTTCCTGCTGACAGTCTTTTCGGAGGTATCGGCGTAGGCCGAAGCGGTCACTCCGCGCGCAACGCGGCGATCGCATCCACCTTCAACGCGCGCCGCGCCGGAATAACGCAGGCGAGAAGGCAGATGGCGAACATGACGAACGCGTAGGCGAGCCACGCCAGTGAAAAGCCGAGCCTGATGTTCTTCACATCCAACGCGTTATCCTCGCTGATGCGCGCGACCGCGAGCGTCAGAAGACCGCCGCAGACGATGCCCGCCGCCAGCTGAATGAGCGGCCGGCGAAGGATCGCGAGCACGACGTCCGCGGGCTTCGATCCGAGGGCGACGCGGATGCCGATCTCGCGGGTCCGGCGCGAGACCGTAAACGACATCACCGCGTAGATGCCCGAGAGTGCAAGGACCAGCGCCGCGAGGCTGACGAGGCTGAGCGCGCGCACCACATAGTTGATGGTCCTGACCGCATTTGCCGTGATGGAAGACAGCGGCTGCACGTCGGCGATTCTCAACGTCGGGTCGGCCTTCGCCACAACCGCGCGCAACGCGTGCGTCGCAGCGGTCATGTCGCCCGACACGCGTGCGGCGATCATCACGGAAGCGACGTTGCGGAGCGTGAGCGGCAGATAGACACCGGCGGTCTTCGGCACCGGTTCCGTCGACATGCCCATGTCGCGCACGACGCCGACGATCTCCATCCACCGCTCCAGAGATGGAGGCTGTCCGTCATTCGAGCCGGACCGGTAGCGGATGCGGCGGCCGATGGCGTTGCGCCCGCCGAGCACCTTCTTGACGAATGATTGATTGACGACTACCACTTGCGCCGTGGCGACGTAGTCGGCCGGCACCAACAGGCGGCCGGCGACTGGCGCGGCTTCGAACGTCGAGAAGAAATCCGGTTCTACCGCCGCCGTGCTGATGCGATGGCCGTAGCCCAACTCACGGTCGGTCGGGCCCTCGCCGCCCTCGTCCATCTCGATCACGTAGTGACCATTCCACATGAACGGCAGCTTGTCCGCCAAAGCGAGGCGCGCGACGCCGGGCACGGCCGAGAAATCCTCGCGCACGCGCCGCACGGCGGCCTCGAACCGCGCCTGGCTCATGTCGCTTTCGCGCAGGAGTCGCGCCGAGAGATACCGCTCCGGCGGCACGCCGATCTGCTGGTCTTCAGCCTTCCAGGCTTCGCGCTTGACATGAAACGCGATGGCGGGAAACGTGACCGTCACGGCGATCTGCGCCACGATGAGCACCGTCCAGATGCCGCCGAACTTCAGACCGCCGCCCCCTGTCGTGGTCTCGCGGAGCCGCGACGAGATGCCCTTCGTCATCTTGAGCGCCGGCAGAATTCCTGTCACCGCCGTTGCCAAGAGCGCGAGCCCGATGCCGTAGGCGATCGAAATCGGCGGCAGGGTCGCCGTAATCCAGAACGGCAACAGCTCGCCGTCGTTGGCCGCACGCACGAACGTATTGACGCCCCACGACATGGCTTGTTGTCCGAGCGTCAGGCCAGCGACCGCCGCGATCGTGCTCAGCACGAGCGCCTCCGCGACGAACTGCCCGACGAGCCGGCCGCGGCTGGCGCCAAGCGCCGTGCGGACGATGATCTCGGATTCGCGCGTCGCCGCACGGGCGAACATGAGGAGCGCGACGTTGCCGCTGATCAGCAACACCAGCAAGGCGATGACGACATTCATGAACGCGAGTGCCGTACGCTCTTCAGGATTGCCGATGTCGGACGAAGCGGGCGGTTGGACGTCGGCGGTGAGATGCGCGTGCGTCGCCGGCCAGTCGGTCGCGGCCTGTGCGGCGAGCACGGCGAGCTCGGCATCGGCCTGTGGGGACGTCACGCCCTCCTTCAGCCGTGCCCAGATCGCGATCCCCATACCCGCACGCGGCTTCACCGCGGTTTCGTCGATTTTGAGCGGCTGCCATGCCTCGAAGACCGACGGAAACCTGAATGCCGCCGGCATCACGCCGACCACGGCCGTGGGCACTTCGCTGACGAGCACGTGCTTGCCCAGGAGTCCGGGATCTGCGGCGAACCGCTCTCGCCAGAGCCGCTCGCCGATCACGATCACCGGCGGCGCCGCCGCGTGCTCGTCGCCATCCGTCAGCGCTCGCCCGAGGATCGGCGCGACGCGGGTCATCGCGAACATGGACGCGGTGACTTCGGCGACCGAGATGGGCTCGGCGATGCCGTCCCCCATGGTGAGATTGCGCGCCGTGCCGCGGCCGGCGGCGAAATCGGCGAGCATGCCCGTGCCGCCACGCCAGCGCAGGTAGTCCGCGACGACGCGCGCTTCGGGCTGGCTGGCTGCCCGATCGTAGTGCCGCACGACGACGATTCGGTCCCCGTCGGGCAACGGCAGGCGCGGCCAGAGCATCAGCGAGACGAACGCGAACACCGCGGCGCCGATGGCGATCGCCAACGCCAGCGAACCGCTGCCGATGAGCGTGAGCCCCGGGTAGCGCACGAGCATGCGCAGCCCGAGCTTGAGATCGAGCCACGACATCGGCCACCTTCGCCCCAGGGCGCTTCCGCCTTCGCCGCAGCTACGGCGGCCAAGTCGGCGGGCGATGCGCCGACGCATCAGCATCAGCGCGATGTCGACCGTCTCGAGCGACGTCAGCAGCGTGGCGACGACGGGTCCCCGCCGGACGGCACGCGCGCGATGCGCCTCTTCGAGATCGCCGACAAGCACGTCGGCTTCGGCTTTGTCGGTCTCACCGGCGGCCGCGAGACGGCGAATGATGGAGGTCGCCCACCGCGGCGCGCTCATATCTTCACTCCGCGCGTCATCGCGTGAATGGCCGTCATCGTCGTGCGCACGGCCGCGACACCTTCGCGGGTTGGCGTCACGACCCGGCGGGGTTTGCCACCACGCTCCGGACGCGCCTCTCCGAGCGCGGTCGTCACCAGGCCCTTTTCTTCGAGTCGTTGGAGCGTCATGTAGACGTTGGCCCGCCGGACGATCCGGCCGGTGCGCTCGGTGATGTCGGCGGCGATCGACACGGCGTGGGCCTCATCGGCGCCGAGCCGCCAAGCCGCCACCATCACGAGCAACTCGAATTCGGCCAGCGAGGCCGGCGGTGAACTTTTAGTCACATCGTGACTATATTACAGAACAGAGTGAATGGAATCCCGCCCCGAATTCCGGCTAAAGCAGGGCGTTCGCGAGACCGGCCAGGCCGGTCAGAGAAAAGTAGACGTTCGAAGTCCAAGGGACCGGCGGCCGCAGATCGACCTAAATCATTGCAAGGATTAGACATACTGCCAGGGCTGAGGTCTGCGAACGTTATCTACTTCGTTCTATTTTAGAAAGCAGATGCACGATGCACGTCCTCAGTCAGACCTCAGAACAACTGCAGGATTGATTCGAGTCGCTCTTCGCGCCGGAAGATAGCTCGCGCCTAATGCAATGGCTGCGAGAATCGCCGAAACCACGACGAACGTCGTGGGATCGTTCGGCTCGACACCAAAGAGTTGCGCGCGGATCACGCTGGCCAGAGCCAGCGCGCCTCCCGCACCCATTACCAGACCCGCCGCGACCGGCAGCACGCTTTGTCGAATAACGAGCTGCAGCACTTGGCGTGAGGCGGCGCCCAGCGCCAGCCGAATGCCGAACTCGCGTATGCGTTGTCGCGCGTTGTACGCGACAACCCCGTAGATGCCAGTCGCCGCGAGCACGAGGGCAATCGTGGAGAAACCCGTGACCAGCCACAGCGCGAAGCGGCGGGTTGCGACCGAGCGCGAGATCAGCTCTTCCATGGTCGCCGCCGCTGTGAGCGGCCGGTCAGGATCGAGCCGCCGAATGGCGGCGCGCGCCGCGCTCATCACGGGCCCACTCTCGCCCATCGTCTTCAGGACGAACGTCGCCGACGACAACGGGCGCTGCAGGTACGACACATACACCGTGGGCTCGGGCTCGCCGTTGAGGTCGTAGTGCTTGACGTCGGCGACCACGCCGACAATCTCCTGCACACCTTCGATGTCCCAGTTGAACCCGGCGCGCTGGCCGATCGGATCGCGATCGGGAAAGAACTTTCGCGCGAAGCCTTCACTGATGACCATCACGGGTGAACTGCCTGCGCGGTCGCGATCCGTAAAGCTCCGTCCCTTGACGACGGCAATGCCCAATGCCCGAAAATAGTCTGGGCTGACGATTCGCTTTTCCGCCTGCGGCTCCTGGCCGGCTGGAAATGTCCGCCCCTCGATTCTGATCGTGCCATTGGTGCCGCCGCCGGCGAGCGGCAGCTCGCTGACCAAACCGACACCGGTCACAGCTGGAAGGCCGGACAGATTCGCAATGGCCGCGCTGAGAAACTGGGTCCGGGCTTCCGGAGTCGGGTACTTCGCGGCCGGTGCTGCCAGCCCAAAGCTGACGACATGACCGGTGTCGAAACCTGTATCGACACCAATCAGGTTGCCGAAGCTTCTGATGAGCAGTCCGGAACCGAGGAGGAGCACGAGCGTCAACGCGATTTCCGTGGCAACCAGCGTCGCGCGCAGCGTCGAGCTGCCCACGGCGACCCGCGTCCCCGTGCCCATCGTCGCGCCGACTGACTGCCGGCTGGCATCCGACGCAGGCGCAACACCGAACAGGATTCCGGCGACGCAGGAGATTGCCAGGGTGAAGCCCAGCACGACAAGGTTGATCCGCACGTCGTACGCGCCGGCGGCGCGGACCGCGTCGGCGTGACCAGCCGCCGTCACGCCGAGCCATGCCACGCCGAGACCTGCAAGACCGCCGAGGAGTGCGAGCGCGAGACTCTCGGTGAGTAACTGGCGCACGATGCGAATGCGGCCGGCACCCAGCGCCAGCCGGACAGACATCTCTCGTCGTCGCGCGGTTGCCCGGGCCAGAAGCAAGTTCGCGAGATTGGCGCAGGCGATGAGCAGCAGGAGTCCAACCGCGCCCAGCAACGCCCACAACACGCGTGTCGAATCGCGCACGACGAACTGACGTAGTCCCGTCACGTTCACGGTCGCAGGCTCGTCGGCGTCCGGGTGAAGCCGCCGCACGAGCGCCTGGAGTTCATCGCGTGCCCGATCCGCCGATTGTCCAGGTTTTAGCCGGCTAATGATCGACAGGAAGTTCAGCGAGACGGGCGCCAGTTGCTCCGTCAAACGCAGCGGCAGGACGATGTCCGGCGGCACATCCCCCGGACGGATGCGGAATGTCGCAGGCAGGACACCCACGATCGTGAAAGGTTGGCCGCTCAGGGACAGCGACTGCCCGATGACGTCGGCGGCGCCACCGAACCGTCGTTTCCACAGGCCTTCGCCGATGAGCACCTTCGGCGGAGCGGTGCGGGCTTCATCGGCCCGCTGAAACAGGCTGCCGATCACCGGACGAACACCAAGCACATCGAATACGCTGGCGGACATCCGAAATCCAATCACTTGTTCCGCATCGCCATTCCCGGAAATGGCCGCGCCCGTGCCGAAGTAAGCGCCCGTGTGTTCAAAGACGCCGGCGTCTCGCCATTCCTGGAACGCCGGATACGACACCGGCGTACTCTCCTCGAGTCGCGGGCCGTTGCGCGGCAGCACGATCCGATCGGCCTCGGCGAAGGGGAGCGGCGCGAACAGCACAGCGTCCACAACGCTGAAGATCGCCGTCGACGCCCCGATGCCCAGCGCGAGTGTGATCACCGCCGTCGCTGTGAATCCCGGCGTTCGCCGAAGCATGCGTAGCGCGAAGCGAACGTCTTGCAGCAGGGTCTCCATGAATTTTCCCTTGCGTTGAGGTGAAACGGGCGCGGGGGAGCGATCGAGCGCGCGATACCGGAGCAGCAGGCACCGCACCGCCTGACGCCAATACCAGCGAGTGGCGCCTTTGCGGCCGGCGGCGCCGCGCGCTCTCTCGTGGAACTCTTCATTCAGGTCGCCGATCAGGAACTCCCGCTCGACCACGGGCACGCGCCGGGTGGCAAGCCACGCCGCCAGTGGCGGCGGCTCCGGGTCGATCTGCGGTCTTGGTCCGCTCATCACGACTGCTCGAACTGTCCTTCGAGCCCCTCGACCATCGTTTGAAAGCTCCGATACGCGTGCGCCAACGCCCGCCGGCCAACGGGCAGGAGCGCGTAGTGCTTCCGGCGACGGCCGCCACGTTCGGGTGTCGGCGCGCCGATGCGGGATCGGACCAGCCCCTTGTCTTCGAGCCGCCCGAGCGTGACGTACACGGCACTAATCGCCAGCTCGCGTCCTGTCCGCGTCTCGATTTCCCGGCGAATCGTCGCGCCATAGCCGTCAGGGCCGAGCCGCAGCAACGCGAGCAACACCAGTTGCTCGAACTCGCCAAGCGACGGAGGAGGGGAGGAATTCGCCATATGGTTCACGTTGTGAAGTATATAGACGGAAGGCGCCGGCGAACGGTTGGTGGGAAGATGACGTCCGACCACGCTGCGGTCGCCGTTGAACTGCCGCTGCCAATAGTCATGGCCGAGCAGGACGACTGGGGGCGCGTTCAGGCGCATGTCGCCGCCGCGATCGTGTTCAGCGCGCCGTACGATCTCCCGCGGTGCCCGCCTATGGTGAACGTGGATGCGCGCCTGCTGGCCGAGTACGTCGGCGAGTACGAGCTGGCCCCCAACTATATCGTCACGATCGCGCGCAGCCCAACTGGACTCACGGTGCAGCTCACCGGGAGCGCCCCTATGAGATGCGGGCCGAATCGGACGCGACGTTTGCTGTCGATGTGGTGGACGCGCGAATCTCGTTCGTCCGGGAATCCGGTGTCGTGACGCACCTGATTCTCCAGAAAGGCGCGGACCAGAAGGCGCGCAAGGTGCGTCGCGACTCAGCTACTTGGGCGCCACTCAGCTGAACCTGAGGATCCTGCTTGCAATCGCACTCCCCGGCGTCATCAGTGTCGTCCACACTCCGTATCAGGCTGTACGAATCGACGGCAAGATCGTCACCGCTGCGATAGAGCCCGCAATCGTCCATGACACGCGCCTCTCCCCTTGACTATTGACAGGAGGGTCGATAACGTTGTTGTCAATAATTGAGGGGAGAGCTAATGGGCAAGCCGACTGACCTGGTTCAGGGCACATTGGACCTGCTGATCCTGAGGATCATTGCGCTTGAGCCGATGCACGGCTGGGGCATTGCCCAACGCATTCGTCAGATGTCGAAGGACGTACTGCAGGTGAATCAAGGTGCGCTGTATCCAGCGGTCCATCGCCTGGAGCAGAGCGGATGGATCAAAGCGAAGTGGGGCGAGTCTCGCAACAACCGGCAAGCGAAGTTCTATTCGCTCACGCCGGCGGGACGGAAATACCTGGAACGAGAGCAGGCGAACTGGCGGCGACTGTCAACGGCGATCGGGTTTGTCTTGGAAGGTCTGTAAGGTGCCGTATGCGTTGGTTATACAAGCTGCCGCTTCGACTCCGCTCGCTCTTTCGCCGAAGCCAAGTCGAGCAGGAACTGAGCCAAGAACTTCGCTTTCATCTTGACGGCCTTATCGAGCAGCACGTCGCCACAGGCATGACTGCGGAGGAGGCTCGGCGCGCCGCCCTGTTGGAGTTGGGCGGCGTGGAACAGATCAAGGAGGAGTGCCGCGACACCCGCCGGGTCCCGTATCTGGACCACCTTGTTCAGGATGTCCACTACGGGGTGCGATTGCTCGTCAAGAATCTTGGATCGACATCAGTCGTCGTGCTCACGCTCGCCCTCGGGATTGGCGCGAATACCGCAATCTTCACCGTCGTCTATGGACTCCTGCTCCAGCCGTTGCCCTATCCAGATCCTGATCGCCTTGTGGTCCTGGAGACCACATTTTCGACGCCGGGAAAGCCCACCCAAGTTCTCTCCAGCTGGTCGTATCCGAGATTCGAAGCACTGACGAGGCAGACACTGCCCTATGAGGGACTGGCAGCCTTCTCCAGTCAGGTGCTCAACCTAGCGGACGCAGACGATCCAGTCCGCGTCAACGCGGAACTGGTGTCCGCGAATTACTTCTCAATGCTCGGCGTCACGCCTGTCCGCGGTCGGCTGTTTCGTCCAGACGAAAACAGCCTTCCGAACCGTGATGCCGTTGCGTTGGTGTCCGAGGACTTGTGGAAAGCCCGATGGGGCGGCGAAGCCGCTGTCATGGGGCGGACCATTCACGTCAACAGGATGCAGTTCACCGTGGTCGGAGTACTCCCCGGTGTGTTCCGCGGCCAGTCCGATGTTGCAGACATCTGGATACCGATCATGATGGCGCCCGCCCTGAGCAACAACCCGAAACGCCTTCTACAGCAGGGCGCTTTCTGGCATCAGGTCATCGGCCGCCTGGCGCCGGGAGTCACGCTGCAGCAGGCTCAACAAGCCACGTCAGCGGCGGAACAGGGCGTGGAGAGCGTTGTACCCCCGCAGGGCAGTAGAAAGCTCGGCATTGGAGTCGCCTCGCTGAAGGAATCCAGAATCGATCCATCCATACGCAAGTCCCTCGTCGTTCTCTTCGGCGCCGTGGCCTTTGTTCTGCTCATCGCCTGCGCCAATGTCGCCAACCTGCTCCTTGCTCGGGCCGCATCGCGCCAAGGTGAGATGTCCCTTCGCTTGGCCTTGGGGGCGAGCCGAGGCCGCATCTTGCGCCAACTCCTGACGGAAGGCTTCCTCCTCTCTGTTACCGCAGGCTTTGGCGCACTCGTCGTCGGGTCGCTTGGTCTCAAGGTCATCGAGATCCTCCAACCTGTCGCCAGCTCTGCTGGGACATTTGTGGGTCCTGTTCGCATCCCGGTATTCCGATCGATCGGTTTCGGCCTTCCGGTACTCCTGTTCAATTTCGCGCTCGCGCTGCTCACGAGCGTCCTCTTCTCGTTGACTCCCGCTCTGAGCACGTCCAAGACCAGCCCCATTACCTCGATGAAAGAGGCACGCGGCGGGCGGACTCGAAGACCACGCATTCTGCGCGCCTTCACGGGGCGCGGCATGCTCGTCGTCGCGGAACTGAGTTTGGCGCTCGTGCTGTTGACCGGCGCTGGCCTCCTTCTCAAGAGCTTCGTGGGATTGCTCACCACCGACCTCGGCTTTGCGAAAGAGAACCTCCTTACCGTGAAGATCGAGCCGCCTCGGGCGACGGCCGGCGGAATGAACGGGGCCTTCTTTGAGCAGTTGCTGGGGCGCATCTCCGCCCTCTCTGGCGTGCAATCAGCAGGGTTGACGAACGCCACGCCGCTGACCAGTTCGTACGACCGGACGGTCATGAACGTTCGGTCGGGTTCAGCCGACGCCGGCTCTCAGCTCCTTGTCGGTGTGCATGTCGTGAGCGCAAGTCTCCTGCAGACGCTTCGTCTTCCCCTCTTGAATGGACGATGGTTGGCTGACACCGACGGGGCCGACACCCCAATTGTCGCGGTCATCAACGAAAGCGCCGCCCGGAAGTATTGGCCTGGACGCAGTGCCGTCGGCGACAAGATCGATCTGAGTATCGGCCAGGGAGCGAGCGGTGTCACCGCCGATATCGTGGGCGTGGTTGGCGACGTGAGATACGACCGCATCGAGACAGCGATCACACCGGACGTGTACCTGTCGTACAAGCAAACGGACTATCCCAGCTACTTCCTCGTCATGCGGACCGGTCCCGATCCGCTCGCCCTCACGACCACGGTGCGGCGCGCCGTGGCGTCCATGGATCGAGACCTGCCCATCTTCGACGTGCGCACAATGGACCAGCGTGTCGGCGATGTTGCGTGGATGACGCGATTCAGCGCGTTTCTGCTGAGCGCGCTCGCGGTCCTCGCCCTGATACTTGCGGCCATCGGCATCTATGGCGTGATGTCGTTCATCGTCGCGCGACGTACTCGGGAAATCGGTGTGCGCATGGCGCTCGGAGCACAGCCCATCGACGTCCTCGGACTGATGTGTCGCGACGCCATCCAGTTGATGGTGACAGGTGTGGCAATCGGATTGGCCCTCTCGTTCTCTCTGAGCCACGTTCTAACCAGCATGCTCTATGTGGTCACCCCAACTGACGCCACCACATTCGTCGCGGTGGCCCTGACGTTGACGACCAGCGCGGCCCTCGCCAGTTACATTCCAGCGAGACGGGCCACACGCGTCAATCCGATTGTGGCGCTGAGACACGAGTAGATGTGATGTGACCGTGCAGGACCTGTTTCCTGATGGCGCAATCATCGACCGTACGAGGGATTAACACTTGAAGTGGCGAATCACGCCGGATGGGAGGATGCGATGAGAAGGCAAGGATGGTTGGTCGTCGGATTTGTTGCGTGGTGCTGCGTAGCGGTGATGGCGGGGTCACCGGCCGACACGATCACTGGCAAGTGGAACTTCTCCGTGGATTTCGCTCCTCCCAGCGGAGGACACGGCGAACCCACGTTCGAGTTCGTGCAGAAGGGTAAGGATCTCACGGGCACGTACAAAGGGCCGATGGGCGAGTACAAGGTCACTGGTACCGTGACGGACCGGACAGTCGTCTTCGGGTTTGATGCCAGAGCGCAATGGGACCCCTCGCAAATCGAGAGGATGACGTACACGGGGACAGTTGCCGACGGCTGGAACGAGATGAAAGGCACCGTGCAATTCGGCAAGGATCAAAAACCTGGAGAATGGACGGCCAAGAGAGCGAAATGACGGGCTTCGCTCACTGGCGGATGAAAGAGGTGACGATGACCGTAAGCTTCCCCGATCGATTGACAGGTTCGACAGCAACGAGACCTTAGCCTTCAAACTCGTGCTGCCTCTGATGGGTGATCTCTGCGAGGAATTCCTGACGCGCGTGGCGCGCGACGGCCCAGCACAAGCTCGATGGGTCCAACGCGAGGCACGACTTCTAAAATAGAAAGAAGTAGACAACGTTCGCAGGCCTCTTGGCAGTATGTCCAATCCTTGCAATGATTTAGGTCGATCTGCTGCCACCGGTCCCTTGGACTTCGAACGTCTACTTTTCTCTAAAGTAGATGTCGAATCCTGCCGAATCTGCTGCTCAGGGAAATTCTCGACGAGAAGGAGAACCGAGAAATCCGCCCCGGAGTCCATGACGTCGATCACGTAAACGCGCGAGGTGCTGATACGGCGGATGGGTCTGCAGGCGTGGATCGTCGACCGGTCCGCCCATGGTGAAGTGGTAGAGCACCTGAAAGCGATCGCCCGTGAGCCCGAAGACCCGGTGGGTGAGGTCGTCGAAGAAGCAGCCGATGCCGGTGCTGCGGATGCCGCTTGCTTCGGCTTCGAGGTAGAGGATCTGCCCAATGACGCCTGTCTCCCAATACAAGCGGCGGTAGAACCAGGGGCCGAACGCCTCGAGGGACGCGCGGTAGTCGGCGAGCATGGCCGCTGCGAAGACCCCGTCGGCGGCGACTTCCTGATCGCAGCTCGTCTGTTGGGCGCCACGGCGCGCATCCCCCTCCTCCAAGAAGAAGAGAGGCAAGGACGCAGGACACCCGGCTGGTATCGTCCAGACCAAGGTCCGATCCATCGACTCTTCGAGCGCCTGCACGCGCGCGGGGTCTCGCAAGAGGGCATACAGGCCGGGGGCCAAGTCCGCCACGCGGTGGACGAAGAGCAAGAGATCGACGCGCGGGCGCCACGGCAGCGTGGTGAACGGGACCTGCCGCGAGCCCGGCATGGCCTTCAGCAGGATCTGATAAAAAGCCTCGCGTGTGATCCCCGTATGGCCATCGAGTGCGACTGCACTGCGCCGCTGGTGAATGATGCGGCGAAGCGCGAGCGGCGAGTCGCCCATCTCGAGGGAGCTGTTCTCAAAGACGATCGTCGACCACAACGCCTCGCCAGGGCGCGAGAGCTTTTCTGTTGCCGTGGCTACCTCGTCGATGACGGGCCAGAAATGATGATCGCCGCTCAGCCGGTTCGGCACCCCAGACCACCGCGCGCCACGCAGCTCGTCGCGCACCGTGCTCGGAATGGTGAACACACGCTGCTCGTCGATCGTGAAGCCGCCTCCCGGAGGGAAAACGGCCAAGAGGCAGTCGGCGTGCTCGGCCTCGATCCCGGTCTGCACGTGCACACCCACGAGCACAGCCAGATCGCGGTCGGTGACGCTTTCGAGCAGCTTCGCCTCCCAGCCGAGCCCCGCGGCAGATACAGCGAAGCTTCCGATCGCGTGACCGGCGTCGTGATGGCAATAGCGGAAAGCCCGTTCGCCGTACTTCCAGGACTCGCGCCAGTGGATGGACGTCAGGCCCACGAGGACAGCGTCCTCCGGCAGCTGTGCCGCAATCTTCAACCACGCTTCGCCAGAGAGCTCCGCCCTGAGCTCGAGCGCGTGCTCGAACGGTGTGTAGTGGTAGACGGCTGGCCGAGGATGAAGACCGGCGATGGGCCCGGCAACCAGGTAGCCCTCGGTCGGATGAAGATTCCCGCTCGATGGATTGACCCGGAGTGACCAACGGGAGCTCCCGGCCTGCTTCCAGGCGGAGAGGGCGAGCGCATCCTGGAAAAGTTGAGAGATCGAGACACGGTCCAGCGGGGTTCGGGCGATGTGACCGAGCACAAACGCGGGCTCATAACGAGGCTCCGGGCCCACCGGGACAAACTCGAGAGGAAGCAGCGGCGCCCCGACGAAACGGCGAAACGGATCCGGCTGCGTGTCCCAGTCCATGTAACCGAGAGCGGGCGCAAAGCGAAACGGATAGTGTTTCGTTCGCTCGTGGTACGCGAGGGTGATGTCCAGCGCGGTGGGCGGCCCCGGCCGCTTGTTTAGCTCCGACGTGTTGGCGGTCTCAGAGGTTCTCTCAGCGGTCACGCAGCTCATCTCCATCGGCCTTACGCGACGCGAGAGCGGGCGCAGCACGATCAACCCGCGGGACCGTGGGATTCAGTCCGGGGGCCTAGGCCGGCAGGTATTCAGTATGGACGGCATCAACGATTCTACCAGCGGAGCGGAGTTCCCGGGCGAGTTCAACCGACAAAACGCGATCAGCGTGCCTGAGGTCCGTGACACCATCGTGCTCGACGACCGCCACATCGAAGAGCGCTGTTTGCGGGCAGCGCGAGTGAGCAAGACGGCTCAGACGGGCACTGTCAAGTTGATGAGGATATTGCGTGACCATCCTTCGATGTCGGATGTTCGTCGGTCTTCAGCAGGCGCAGGTCACGTCGTGCCACACAAGGAAGGAGCGGGTTCTCCACATCCGGTGGTGAGCAGCCCGTAGCAGGTGACGCCCCACGCGAAAGAGATTCCGAACGAGTCCGTGCACCGATAAGAACCGTTGCGCGTGCGCGGCGGATTTGAACCTCCGCATCTGTCGTTCGCGTTGGCGGGTCGGTTGATGAGGCCTGCTCGAGGACGGCCTCGGCATCTACTTTTCTCGTCAGGCGCGGACGCGGAGCGTAACTCACGATCGCACGATCGAAGCGGAGCTTGATGGCTTCGATGCTGTCTGGCACGCCCGGCGTGCGTCCATCCTCGCCGGCGAAATTGGTGTCGATGGCCACCAGCAACGTCCTGGCGTCTAGCGGTCGAACTCGAAGATCTCCAGCACCCGCTCGTCACCGGGAACCGGCCGCAGCGCGTCAACGGTGCCGATTGTGAGAGTCGAACGCGAGACGAACGGCGGGACGACCCCATTGGCAGGCGCGATGAATCGTCCCGACGTCGGACCTGGCGTCCGTGTTTCCTGCGGCAGCGCCGCCCACGCCACGAGCTCGTGCCCCGCTGAGCCAGACCGGGTTGCCCTGGCACGCACCATCTGCACGGCAGTTGTGCATGTTCAGATGACGCACGTGCGCGCCGCCCTGACTACCTCTGCTTCACCTGCAGTTTGTCCACGACGCTCGTGACACCCTCGGTCTCGCGGGCCAGCCGCACGGCGCGCTCGCGTTCCTGGTTCGACTCGACGGTTCCGGTCAGTGTCACCACCGAACCGGTGGTGTCCACGTTGATCGTGCGCGCTTTCACCATGTCGTCGAGGGCCATCTTCGACTTGATTTTTACTGTCAACGATCCTGCGTCGACCGCCGATTCGAGCTTCGTCGCCGCCTTGCCAGCCGTGGCCGCGGTCTTGTCGACGATGGCCTTGGCCTGGTCACGCGCGGCCTCAGCATCCACACCGGCGGAACCGGATGGGTAAAGCGTCAGGCCGTGACCCGACCAGTAGTTGTAGGCGAGCACCCCGATCACGGCGACGATGATCAACACGAAGACCGTGCGAATGAAACGCATGTGTGCCTCCTGCCTCCAACATGGTATGGCGGACGGATCGATCTGATCACACTTATCCTCCGCTTCGACGCGCCGGAAATCGTTCTGACGCCGCTAGTCGTGGCTGACTGTAGCTCGGGCAGATCCGGACAGTCCAACGCGCGCGCGCGAGGGCCATCACTGCGGCGACGCCCCTGGCGCGGTGAGATCTGTGGACCATGACTCACCAGGCCATCGTGTTCGGGCTGTCGGAGCGGGAAACCGGCTGCCTTCTTGGCCAGGCGGTCGTGTGCGCCGCGGCCCGCTACGCCAGCATCATGTTGATCGGCGCGCACCGGCTGTCCCGCTGTCACGCGCCGGCCCAGACGTGGAAGAGCGTAGAGGCTGAACTCGCACTCGGTCTATCGGCTCGGCCCCTCGAGAAATCCTCGGCGCTGGTTGAGCTCCTGGCGGCTGAGTGCCGGACCTCGGCAAGGCTGCAGTACGTCGCTGTGATACCCGTCGGCAGGGTAGGTCAGGCTGATCGCGTTGACTACACTCATGGTCTCCTCAATATCAGCACTGACGACAACAACCCCGAAGACTTCATCTACAACCGCGTCTTCAGCGTGACATTCGGCTTCCGTCTCCGCTAATCACACTCTCAAACACGGGCCCTCGTGGGTCTTAAGACAGCGAGCTCGAGGGTTCAGCGACGGACGGCAGACAGGGGCGCGGACTACTTGCGATTACGAATCGAATAGAGTCGATGCTGGGTCCTGATCAAGAGCCTGTCGCCGACGATCGCGGGCGTCGCCATGGAAAAGTCGTCGAGGGAATTGACGCGCACAAGTCGGTACTGGTCGGCCGCCTCGATCACGAACGTGTCGCCCTCCTCGCTCATCACGAAGACGTGACCCTTATAGGCCCACGGCGAGGCCGTGAACGTAGATGCCCCCGGCGCCACGCGCGATCGATAGATGCGCTCACCGGTCTCGGCGTTGTGACGCGAGAAGATGCCTTTGTCGTTGAGCACATACAACGCATTCCTGTAGATGACCGGGGTGGGCAAGTACGTGCCGCCGGCCAGCCGGTCGTACCACACGACGTGTTCATTGCGGGTCTCTGGGTCTGGCGGTGTGATGTCGCCGGAACCGCCGGCGCGGACCGCGACAATCGGCTTATTGTCGTCGCCGCCGCTGCCGGAGGTCACGAAGAGGAGGTCGTTCCATGCGAAGGGACTCTGAATAGCCACGCCGCCCATGCGATTCAAGCGCCACAACTCGCTGCCGTCCAGACTGTAGCTGATGGCGACGGCTGGCCCGAGCGTGACCAGTTCCGTGCGCACGCGGTTCTCCCACACGAACGGCGTGGACCATCCCGTCTTCCGCGCCGGTTGCACGGTTCGGGGCGTGCGCCAGAGCTCTTTGCCGGTGCGTGTATCGAAGGCGGCGACGAAGCTCTGCTCCTCGTTGTCGTTCAGGACGAACAGGCGATCTCTGTGCAGCGCAGCGGAGGCGCCCGTGCCCCAGTCACGCGTGGTGGCGTGAGACTTCAGCGGCGTCGCCCACGACTGCTTCCCTGCGAAGTCGTACGCGAACAGGCCGTAGTCGGTCAGATACACATACACGCGCTCGCCGTCCGTCGTCGGCGTCTCGGACGCGAAGCTGTTCTTGCTATGGCGTCCGCCGGCGGGCCGACCCTTATACATCTCGCGTTCCCACAGCTTCTTTCCGGTCTCGAGGTCGTAGCAGAACAGCATCAGGCTGATGACGATCTCGTCGGGCATCTCGCGATCGCGCTCATAGAGCTTCTTGTTGGCCTCCGCCGCCGAGAGCCCCTGCTTCCGCAGCTCGGCGAGGTATTCGTTGCTGAAGTCGACGCCGAGCGAGGGCTGCTTCATCGGCTTGTCGCTCGTGGCCGCGGTGATGAAGACGCGATTCCCCCACACGACAGGCGAAGACCAACCGACTCCCGGAACGTCTGCGACCCACTCGACGTTTTCGGTCTTCGACCAACTGACCGGAAGGTTCGGATTCTCGGAGATCGGATTCGAGCTCGGTCCCCGAAAACGCGGCCAGTGACCGGTGGGGTCCGCGGTTGTGCGACCGCTCGATTCGTGCTGCTGTCCAGCCGTCAGCGTGGACTGCACGAGTGTGGGAGCGACGAGCGGCGCTGCGCCGAGCGCCGCGATCGTTATCAAGAGCTTGCTGCGATGACGCATGTGATGAATCCGTTTCAGCGTCGGACCGTTGCTGCTGACTCTCGTCGTCGCTACCTTTCTGGGCCGTGCTCGAGACGCGGGTCACGGCGCGCAGGCAGCGCGCGCCTGCAATCATAGCCACGATCGGCGGGAATGAGAGCGATGGCGACCGGTAAGGCCTTCGAGGTCATCGAGCTGGGCGAACCGCGCTATAACAAGTCCTACCAGGTCCTTGGGCGAGCCATCGAGCGGGTCGCGAAGGATGTCCCGCCGAACCTCGCGAAGCGAGCGTATGTGCCGACTCCTGATCCTTCGCTACGCTTGCCAAGCGTCGAGCGCTAGCTACGGCTGGGCAGGCCAGGCTTCGATCGAATTCTCGAACGTGCCGGATGCGGCTCGGTTCGAGTGTTACCTGAAGTCGGGGTCAGGCCGCGCGTTCGCCAAGCGGCATTTGCCCTAAACACCGAAAGACCTGACCCGATGGTCTTCGACATGCACCGGTGCAGCGACATCGGCGCGTCCCTCGTGTCATTGAGCGCTACCTGACGTCCGGAGATTCTTCGCCTGTTGCGCGAAGGCCTGCGCGATGCCCAACGCAATCGACCGCATGTCCGCGAACGAAATATTCGCTGTCACGGCCACGACGATCCCGCGTTCAGGCAATGTCAGAAACGACGTGGAAGCACCCTCGATCGTTCGGCTCGCATGGCTCACCAATCGCACGCGCTCGCCGGCCAGCTCAACGGTGTCGATCATCCAGCCGAGGCCGTAGTCGGTGTCCTCGCCGAATCTGAGCTGCTGTCGTGTCTGGAGCATGCTGACGGTGGCGGGCAGCAGAAACTTGCCGCCGGTCACCGCCATCCCGAACCGCACGAGGTCGGACGGTGTCGAGAGGAATGCGCCGGCGCCCGCGAAACAGGAGTAATCGACGTTCGTAGTCAGCTCGCGCTTGAAGTTCCGGTAGTAGGAGGTCGCTCGATCCGGGACGGATTCTTTCGGTGAGTCGGACGTGGTGTCGGCCATGCCCAGCGGCGTGAAGATCTGTGTGCGCATGAACGCAAAGAACGGCTCGTTCGCCGCGGCTTCGACGGCCGCGCTGACCAGCACCCAGCCGTAGGTTGAATAGCGGTAGTGCGTCTCCGGCTCGAACAGCAGCGGATCATCCGCGAAACTCCGCCATCCTTCCGACGCCCGCTCGCAGTGCACCGAGGGCTTGTCACCCCATTCGGTATCTCTGTAGTGCCTGACGCCCGCCACGTGTCCCATCAACTGGCGCAGTGTGATCGGCCACTGTTTTCTGGGGAACCCGGGCACGTACCTCTGAATCTCGTCGTCCAGGTGCAACCGGCCGTTCTCCAGCAGCAGGCCGACGCCGGCCGACGTAAGCGCTTTAGAGACGTGCCCGATTCTGAAGCGCATGACCGGCGTAACCGGCACACTGGTCTCGAGATTCGCCCAGCCAAAACCTTCGGCCCATACGATGTCGCCCGCGACACCGACACTCACCGAAAGTCCCGGCAGGTTCTGCTCCATGAGACCCGCACGAGCGAGGCGGCGTCCTTGCTCTACCGCATCGGCCCATTTGGGCAACGGAGCCGGCTGCATCACGGATTTCACGTCCTGCGCGTTCGGGTGCAGCGGCGGGATGGTGGAAATGTACGTCGCAAACGCCACCACCACGGTGATCGGGAGACCGACCGCCAGGACGATGAGTGTGATCCAGCTCTCCCTTTGCCGTTTCGACAATGCTACTTCGCCTTCGCCGCGTCGATCTTGCCACGCGCGCGCACGACGCTATCGCGCTCAACGATCATCTCACCCAGCAGACGTCCCTTGACGATCGTCAGCGTGAACTTCCACAACGGACCGTTCGGTTGCTGCACCTCGAACGTCGCCTTGCCGGCGTTAACGGCGCCCTTGTCGATCTTCCACTCCTCCTTCCCTGAGCCGAGACTCGGCGCTCGTCGTCGCCGTCGACCTCAGTGGGCAGCCGCCCGTGCTGGGGCTGCGCGCCGAGCGTCGTGAAGAACGACGGTGTCACGCGGCTCCCGAAGAGCTGATCGACATGTCCCTCTGCCCGTGTCGTCGCCGAACCGTAGCCATAGAGCCCGGCGTCTTCGATCCCGGGGACGGTCTCGCGGTATTCGAAGTGCAGCTCATCCGGAACGCCGAACTCCGGCGGTTGATCGGTGCCGGGCGCCGTCCCGCCGATATGGACGAGCCGGTCCGCGTGCGGGAAGGGCAGCGGCGCGAGGAGCACGGGGTTGACGACGCTGAAAATCGCCGCGTTCGCGCCAATCGCGAGCGCGAGCGTCACGATGACGATGAGCGTAAAGCCCGGTGCGCGGCGAAGACTTCGCGCGGCATGCGTGAAGTCCTTACGCCACCTGTCGAGGTTCACCCGCCGTCTCCTGGGAAAAGACGATCGCGAAATGCATGAACAAAGAACTTTGTATCACAAAGATATACCTGAGTCCAGCGTCGCGTAAGTCAACCTCTCGTTCGGGTGAGCCGCGTGCATGAATTCGGAGAGGAGAGACAGGCACGAGAAAAAAAGCCTTTGCACTGCAAAGCTTTCGTGGTTGAATCGTTCGGCATGTTCAACGGTATCTGGCGTGATCTGGTTCATGCGGGACGAGCGCTGGCGAAGGCTCGGGGCTTCACCCTTGTCTGTGTTGTGTCGTTGGGAATCGGCATGGCGCCTGTCATCGCGATTCCATATCTCTCGCAAGTACTCACGATACAGCCGCCCGGCGTGAACACCGAGGGACTGGTCGAAATCCTGACGACGCGAGTGGGCCCGCGCGCGGCGACGGACAGTTGGTCCTATCCGGACTACGCCGATCTGCGCGACGCCAATACCGGAATGGCACTCGTGGGCTGGACGTACGGGCAAAGCGAGGTCAAAAAAGACTCCGTGCGGGCAATGTTTGTCTCCACGAACTACTTCCAGACGATCGGCGTGACGCTGACGCGCGGACCGGGCTTCAGCGCGACCGCCGAGCCTGCCGTGATTCTGGGATACCGGTACTGGCAGAACCATTTCGCCTCCGATCCGGACATCATCGGCAAGACGGTCACGCTGGACGGCGTCCCGCATATCGTGACGGGCATCGCACCGGATCAATTCAATGGCCACGTCACTGGGAACGGAGAAGTTGCTGTCTTTCTTCCGCTCGAACGTAATCCGCGTTTTCGCACCGCCGGTACCGACCGAAGCCAAGAGTGGGTGCTTATCCACGGACGCCTGATGTCCGGAGTCAGCGTGGCGCAGGCGAGTGCCGCAGTTTCCGCGGTCACATCGTCGTTGGCCAAACAGTATCCGTCGACGAACGAGAACAAGTCCGGAATCGCCGCCCCGTATGACGCATACGGCAATCTCGTGAAGTCGCGGCTTGCCGTCATTCAAGCGCTCGGGCTGACGCTGACCGGAATGGTGTTGCTGGTCGTGTGTCTGAATATCAGCGGCATGGTGCAGGTTCGCAGTGCGATGCGCGAGCGGGAATTGTCCATCCGTCAGGCGATCGGCGCCACGCGCTGGCAGCTGATCCAGTATCTGTTGAGCGAAGCGATCATCATGGCCGGTCTTGGAGCGATCCTGGCGTCGCTTGTTCTGTTCAACCTTCTGCCGCTACGGTCACTGTTAACCGACAACCCGCTTCCGCCTCAGGTACAAGAGGTACTGAAAGTGAATCTGCCGACTGTCGGGTTCGCTGTGGGACTCTGCCTCCTGACCAGCCTCGTGTTCGGATTGTTGCCGGCCGTTCGCTTCAGTCGCCCGGTGATCCTCTCTGCCTTGAAAGACGATGTGGGCGTCGGGGGGCGGCGCGTAGGTCGAGTTCAGCGCGTGACCGCGGCGTTGCAGGTTGCGATCGCGGTTCCGTTGATCGTGATGAGCGGCATCTCGCTCGATCGCGTCCGCTCCACCGCCACCGCCGACCTCGGATTCGCAGCGGACTTGCTGTACGCCGTGCCGTTGAAGGTCGACGACGCCAAGATCGCGAACGCGGATTCCCGAATCCGCAGCGTCCGGGACGATCTCGCCAAGGCAAACGGCGTGGCCGGCGCAAGTCTCGCGGACGGCCTGCCGCTGGCTTTCCGCGGCGACACCGTACGGACCGCGCTTCAGCCCGACGCGGACGCGGCGCCGAAGTTCATCCGGGTTCACGTCACCCGTGTGGACAACGACTATCTGAACACGATGGGCATCCCCCTTTTGCGTGGTCGCGGTTTCGCTGCAGATGATCGAGCGGGCGCGGAGCTCGTCACCATCATTTCGAAGACGCTCGCCGAACAACTCTTTCCGAATGCTGAAGCCAGCGAGGCGATTGGCAGACGCTTGATCTTCGGCAACGATGAAAAGACCACGCAGACGCTCACGGTCGTAGGTATCAGCGGTGATTTCCCCACCGCGCAGATGAGTACGCCGCGAGAGCAATTGTTGTTGCCGCTTGCGCAACAACCGTCTCAAGAGCTGTTCCTCATTGCGCGCAGCACGCCTGGCGAACCGCCACAGAAAATGACCGCGACGCTTGAAAACGCCGCGCGCGATTTCGATCCGGAGAACCGCGGTTTCGGAACGGCTGAAGATGGAACGCCTGCTTATCCCAAAGTGGTCACGGGAGTGTGGCTCCGGAAGCACAGCGTGGATGACTTCCTGACGCAGTCGGCCGTCGCGGGTATTGCAGGCAGCGTCATCCTGACGCTCTCGGCGCTTGGAATCTACGGCGTCGTCGGATTGATGGTCGCGACACGTACGCGCGAGCTTGCGGTGCGCGTCGCGCTGGGCGCCTCGCGACGCCGCGTGCTCGGCATGGTCTTGTTCGACGTCGTGAAACTCGTGCTGCCGGGCGTGGTCGTCGGAGTCATCCTCACGGCCGGCTTCATCCGCGTCAATGGCGACAACATGGGCATCCCGCTGAGCAACGTGGAACCCCTGGCTTACGTCGTCGGCGCCGCGATCGCAGTACTCGTCGCCGTCTTGGCCAGCCTCACCTCTGCACGCCGCGCCGCGTCGGTCCAGCCGATGGTGGCCCTGCGAACGGTATAGGATTTCCCAGAGCAGCACGGATGAGCCTGTTGCGAATTCCGTCCCTAACACCAGCCAAACAACGATACGTCTCGAGTGACGCCGTCGGGGTTAGCGGAGCGCAATGGCAGGGTCTTCAAGCGTGAGTTTCTGACGAGAGAACTCGGGAGACGTTCGCAGCGAGTGACATTTTGGGTGTCATTCGATTCGTAACGGACGCAAGCAACTGCAAACAGGCGCAAGCCGTTGCGAACAGCAGCAAAGCCCTAAATCATTGCCACGGGCCGCGTTAGCCGCGAAAACGCTTGATTTCATTGACGTTCGCGAAAACAGCTTGCGGGACTCCCTGCCTCCCAGCCAATCTTCAAGACCATCACAGAGCCGACACTATTTTCAGGCGTTTCCGCGCTCCGGCCACGACGCTGTCCGTCCGCACGTCGACTTCTCAGCCCATCAACCAGATTTCGTCGTCTACCCAGCAAACTCTAGGAGTGAGACGAGTTTGACACCGTCGTACGAACCAAGGCATAGGTAAACTATGCCAAGAAACGAAGGGCTTCCGCCGGGGACGCTGATCCTGCTCATCCTGCGTGTGCTGGCGAGCCAGCCGTTACACGGGTACGCGCTGGCGCAACGTATTGCCCTGTTGTCGCGGGATGAGCTCAGCGTCGGAAGCAGTTGGACGCCGAGCGCGACAAGTACGCGCGGTTCTCGAAGGCGATCCACGCGGCGCTGTCCGCCGTCATGGTGAGGCATTCCACCGACGACCAACAGTTCTTCGGCCCGACTGCCACGCCTTCTTCATGAAATCTCAGACGGGCTTGTCGGTGCTATCGAGAAGCGGTTCGTCCGAACGCCGTCAGCTTGAGCTGTACTTCGGACGACGTTCCACGGTGAGAGAAATCGTAGGACGTGATGCCGATCCCGGGAGCAAAGCCGATAAACTCGCTGGAGGAAGGAGACCGAAACGTCATCGTGTATTCGGGACCGTCCCAGCCCGGTTGCATCCCGGGAATCGATTTGATGGAAGGTTGGCGCTCTTCGTCGACCCACCAGCAGTACAGATCGTCAGTCCGCGTCAGCATTTCAGTGTCACAGAAGCGCTTTCCAAGGGAAATTGGCGCCTCGAGGAACAGCTCGCTTTCCCGGACGAGGCCCATTAGCAGATCCTGCGGATCTTTGAGCCTATTCAGTGCCGCTTGAACGCGATCGCCTTCGAGCAGGTAGTACTTCCGGAGGTTCACGCTCACGAGCAGCGAGGTGCGCGGTTCTCGTTTCGGATCAAAGAACACCAGATCACGCGGATGCCCTTTCAACACCGCTGCCGTGGTCCAATCCCGCGTGATCACCTCGACAATTTCCATCTTCCAGGTCATCCGGCGCCGCTGAACGACCGATGCCCCCGGTTCAGCCCAGACAACGTTTCCCTCATAGTTCCAGTACATGCCTGGTTCGAGTGGGAACTCGTGGCGTTCGGCAACCGGATTCTGGCCCAGGAAGCCAAGAGCCAGCGTCAGAAGCCATGGCGTCATAGCATTTACAAGTAGAGCATACCGGCACAAACGGCGCTTCCGCCCTGTGCCGAGAATCGCGCGGCAATGTGTGACAATCCGTGCCAGGCTGGCCAGCTGGCGGAGGCCACCACGACACAGCGACATTCCCAACTCGCGCGGACGTTCCCGGCTAGGCTGCGTTCTGCACGCGACACTCCCGCCTTCGCGCGTTTGACATCGAAACGGCGGCCCCGTGATACTGCCGGAAGCGCGCTGACAGGGCGCCACCAACCCGCGGCAAGGGAACATTCCCACCTGTTTGGTCTCGGTCGCGTGCGGCGTGCACCTTCTTTCATCCGCCTTCGCTCGCGTCGGACACTGCGCGAGCTACGGCGTGATGTCGCGCCGAAGCAGCGGAGCTGCGGAGGCGGACAGCCTGGTTTCAGCGGGGTACAGGCGATTCATGAAAGGAGGTCGCCATGACCGCTTCCAAGTCTCTCCCGCCTCGTCCGTCTCTCGAGCCCCTCCGTAAACAGGCCAAAAAACTCGCGCGCGACATCGCCGCCGGTAACACCGGTACCATCGCACGTGCGCGGATGCAACTGCCACAGGTTGACTTGCCCATGACGCAACGCAACGCGCAACTTGTGATCGCGCGTGAGTACGGCTACCCCGGCTGGCAAGACCTCACCGCCGAGGTGAGCAAACGCGTCGGCAACGGTCTGGAGTGGGCGGTCACACAGGCCCGACGCGTCATTCACGACAACGACGTCGAACGCCTGAAACAGCTGCTGGCTGAATACCCGGCGTTACTTTCCTGGCACGGAGACGACGGTGATGGCGGCCTGCTGGGAATGGCCACTGGCGCCTATGGCGACGCGGGCGACCCGGAGAGAGAACGGTGGTTCACCCGCGCCGCGTGCGCCGAACTGCTGATCGACGCCGGCGCCGTCGTGATGCCATCGGTGTGCGAGGGCCTCATCCAGTCGCGCGCCAGAGGGCTGCTGCAGCTGTTTCAGCGCAAAAGCCTGCTTCCGCGCACGCTCAGGTTCCTTGCGGCGCTTGGCGATATCGATGCTGTTCGCACTGCGCTCAACGAAAAGGGGAACGATCCGGCGGCCGTCAACGACGCGTTTGTGCGCGCCTGCCTCTTCGATCACGAGGCCGTCGCGTCACTCTTGCTGGAACGCTCCATCGCGCTCGATCCCGAGCTGGGCACACACGTCGATGGAAGCCTGGGCCGCCTCGCCTTCATCAAGTACTTTATCGACACGCGAGTCGCGCACGCGACAACAGCCGTCGGACCGTGGACGGCGTTTGTCATGGAGCAGGTCAGCCGCGCGGCCCACGATGGCGATGTGACGGCGTTCGTCAGCACGTTGCAGCGTGAGCGGCGGCTGCTCGCTGAAGCCTACGTGACCTTTCAGGCTGGGCTCATCGGGGCGGCAACGCTGAACGATCGCGGGGAAATCATCACCGCTTTTCTCAGTCTCGATCCGGCACTCCTCCGGCGCCAAGCGTCGCCCGAATTCCAACCGATCGCGCTTGCGTTCACGTACGCGAAGACACACCTCATTCCAGTACTCACCCGCATCTGGCCGCTGCCGGACGATCTGCCGCATGCGGCAGGCATGGGCGACCTTGCGCGGGTGAAGCGCTGGTTCGACGAATCCGGCGCGCCTGCGCTGGGCGATCTCGAGAAGCATTTTCCCTGTAACGACCCACATGCGCTGAAGTACGACGACCTCCAGTGGGGCGCGCCGACTGCGCAGCACGTTCTCGACACCGCGCTCGCCTGGGCCGTCATCAACCGCCACTTCGACGTGGCGGACTTCCTTCTCGAGCACGGCGCAGAGGTCAACACCAATTGGAACTCGCACGAGCCGGCGAGTATCCTGCACCATCTGGTCTTCTTGCCGAACAGCTACGAGTCGATGCGATTCCTCATCGACCGCGGCATCGACATGATCATCAAGGACTACCGGTGGGACTGTAACGCAACAGGTTGGGCGCGCTACGGCAAGAGCGACGAGAAGATGGCTCAGTGGCTGGAGGATGCGGAACGGCAGCGGGCCATCCACCACTCTCCACCGATCGTCTAACAGGTGCTGAAAAAGCCAGCAACCTGACCTTAGAACTTCGAACTGCGAGGCTACTTCATCCGTCCGTATTTCTTGAGCGCCGCGACGACCCGATCGCCGGGCAAGCCGAACACGCGCATGCCATCGACGCCCGTCATCGTCTGCGCCGCGAGCATCGCGTTGACCACGGCTTCTTCCGTGGCGTCGATGGTCGCTCGGAACAGCGGGTCCATCTGATCGTTCGGCAGCATCTTCAGTGCCGGCGTGCCCTGGGGGCTCGCCGCGCCTGGATTGCCGGTCGAGAACGCGAGAAACAGATCGCCCGATGAGTTGCCGGCCCAGCTTCCGAGCCGGCCGAGTCCCATGCCGACGCGCCGGACGAGGCGTTCGAGTTGATGAGGCAGCAGCGGCGCGTCCGTCGCGACGATGACGATGATCGAGGCGCGCCGTTGGTGTGACGACTCGAATTCGTCTGACGTCGCGCCGCCGGTCGTCGGACAGCGAGGCATGCCGGCGATTCGCGCGGGTGGATTCTCGAGCACGGTGCACGTGCGGAGGTCGTTGATCTCCTGACGAATCGGCACGCCAAGGATGCGCAGGTCGCCGCCGTAGTTGCACTGCACGAGGACACCCAGTGTGTACGGACCGCCGGCCCCTGGAACGATCTGCGACGCCGTCCCGATGCCGCCTTTGAATCCGTTGCAACCCATGCCCGTGCCGCCACCGACCGCGCCTTCTTGAACGGGTCCAGGCCGGGCGGCGTCCAGCGCTTGAAAGGCGTGGGCCGGCTTCACGTGTTCGCCGTTCGCGTCGTTCAGGTAGTCGAACGTCTCGGCCACGATCGGATAGGTGAATTGGAACTGGCGGCCGTTCTTCAGCTGCCACTGGATCGCCGCGTCGCGAACGGTGCCGACGCTGTGGGTGCCCGTGAGCAGGATCGGGCCTTCGAGAAACCCGGATTCCTTGACCCAGTTGATGCCGGTCATGTCGCCGTTGCCGTTCAGGTTGAAGGTCGCAGCAAACACCGGGTCCCAGTTGCCGTTCGGGCGAGGCAGAATCGCGGTCACGCCGGTTCGGATGGGCCCCTTGCCGGACACGAGCACGCCATCGCCCTGGATGATCGTGGCGTGGCCGACCGCGATGCCGCCGACATCAGTAATCGCGTTGTTCGGTCCGGTCTTGCCGGGAAACGGCAGGCCCAGCTCGCGGCCGCGCGGACGAACTGGCGACGACTGCGCCGCGGCGACCGACACGGCGAGGCACGCGATGACAGCTGCGCGCATGAGCAGCATCGGGACAGGATAGCCGCAAAACCTTTACCGGCGGATTCGTCGAGGTTGCCGCCACGGGTCGGTGACAAAAATGGCTCAGTGGCTGGAGAAGGCGGAACGGCAGCGGGAACTGAGACGATGAGCGCGGGCCAGGCATACTAGAGGGGTACTCCGTCATGCCATACGCGCCGATTCCGCATTCACTACCGCGGGCGACACGGAGGGGACGCCATCGCGCGCGCCGCGCGGCGGTTTGGCGGCTGGCTGCCCGCGCGATCGTGACCTTGCGCGGCGCGCCATTGGCCGTGCGGATCATCGTCGCGACGGTCTTGCTGGTGTCGGTCTGGGCGGCGGTGAACTGGATGGTGCAGGTCGCCCGCAAGCCGACCGAGCTATTGTTCCCGGTCAGCGGTTTACTCGGCAAGCCTCCGGCGCTGACTTGGCAGCGATACGGCCCGCTTTTCGAGACGCACTCCACGGCGGTCATCACGCCCGAACTGCTGGCCGCCCTGGCGCAGGTGGAGGGCAGCGGCAACCCCGCGGCACGGACTTACTGGCGGTGGCGATTCAGCTGGAACCCGTTCGAGCTGTACCGACCGGCTTCGAGCGCCGTCGGGATGTTTCAGATGACCGACGGAACGTTCGGGGAGGCCAGGCGCTACTGCATCCACAGCCACGTCGTCGTCGAGGACGGTCCCTGGCACGATCTGCGGTCGTGTTGGTTCAACGCGTTCTACACGCGCGTAGTGCCCAGTCATGCGGTGGAGATGACCGCTGCGTTGCTGGATCGCACGGTGACGCGAACCCTCGATAGCAACCGGATCGTCACCGCCTCGGTGCGGCAGCGGCAGGACCTCGCAGCGGTGATCCACCTGTGCGGCCGCAGCGCCGGCAACGCGTACGCCCGCGGTGGTTTCCGGCTCAGAGCCGGCGAGCGATGCGGCGATCACGACGTCCGCCGTTACCTCGCCAAGGTGAACGCACTGAAGCGCCAGTTCGCGCGGCTTGCCGCGTCCGATAACCCTACTTCCTCAACGCAGTGACACCACAAGTGAGACAAAGACCTGACGCATCAGCTTTCTCCTGCCATGGAAGTCGAAATCGGGGGATCGCGCGACGGGTTCTGGCGGGCGGGCCATCCACCGCTCTCCGCCGACCGTCTAAGGGAGACTGAATCAGGCGCTCGCCGCTAGGGTGCCTCAGGCCCGGAGCTTTCATGAGCCTCAATTTCGAAGCGATTCTTCGCGACATCCGCTATGCGGCTCGCATGTTGCGCCGCAGTCCGGCGTTCACGGTCACGGCGGTCCTCACGCTCGCGCTGGGTATCGGCGCGAACAGCGCGATTTTCAGCGTCGCGAGCGGTGTGCTGCTGCGGCCGTTGCCCTATCCCGCGCCGAACGAGCTCGCGATGGTCTGGATGGACAATGCCCGGATCAACCTGCGCGAGGACTGGCACTCCTTTCCGGACTACGTCGATTACCGCCAACAGAGCCTGACGTTCGCCGACATGGCGATCTTCAATGGGGCGTCGCGGACATTCAGCGGCGAAGGCGATCCGGAACGCGTCGTGGGCGCGCACAGCTCGTCGAACCTCTTCGACGTGCTGGGCGTGCGGGCCGCGCGCGGCCGCACCTACACAGCCGACGAAGACAAGCCCGTCGCCAACTCGGTCGTCGTGCTATCGCACGCGTTGTGGCAGCGGCGCTACGGCGGCCGCGACGACGCGATCGGCCGTACGGTGCTGATGAACGGCCGATCGATGCAAATCATCGGGGTGATGCCGGACGGCTTCGCGTTCCCGACGAGAGAGACGCTGTTCTGGGTGCCGACCGGCGCGACCGATCAGCAACGCACGAGTCGAGGCTCGTTGTGGCTGCAGGTGATTGGCCGCATGAAGCCTGGTGTGTCGATCGAGCAGGCGCAGGCGGATCTCGAGCGGGTGAGCGCCGGGCTCCTGCAGCAGTTTCCCAACCGGAAAGGGTACGGCGTGTACGTCGCGGGCTACCGCGAGCAGATCGTCGGCCGGATCCGGCCCGCGATTCTCGTGCTGCTGGGCGCTGTGGCGTGCGTGCTGCTCATTGCCTGCACGAACGTCGCGAACCTGCTGCTGGCGCGCGCGTCCGCGCGCGAGCGCGAGTTGGCACTCCGAGCGGCCATCGGTGCAGGGCGCGGACGCCTTGTGCGTCAGCTCCTCACCGAGAGCACCTTGATTGGCGTGGCTGGAGGCGTGGCAGGTATCGGCCTCGCGTGGGCCGGCCTGTCGGCGCTCCTGGCCGTCGCACCGCGCGATCTGCCGAGGCTCGACGCGATCGGGATGGACTGGCGCGTCCTTCTGTTCACACTCGGCCTTTCCCTGGCCACGGGAATCGCATTCGGCCTCGCACCGGCGCTGCAGCTCGCGCGAACGGATCCCGGCCAGACCATGAAGGAAGGCGCACGGGGCTCGAGCCCGCTGGGTCGCTCGCTCCGACGAGGGTTGGTCGTCGTCGAAATTGCGTTGGCGGTCGTGCTCCTGGTCGGAGCCGGCCTGATGCTGCGGAGCTTCGATCGTCTTCGCCAGGTGGACCTGGGCTTCAAACCGGAACGGGTACTCACCGCGCGCGTCGCGCTCTGGGGCGAGAAGTACCGCGAGCCGGCCTCGCGCATCGAGTTCTTTCGTCAGGTGATTGAACGTGCCGAAGCGCAGCCGGGCGTCGAGGGCGCGGCCGGCATCGGCACCGTGTTCCTCAGCGCCACACCGAACTCGACGAACTTCTCCATAGAGGGCCGGCCGGACTTTCGGGACGAGGAGCGGATCGAAATCCCCGTCGACGCCATCATGCCGAATTACTTTCGTGTGATGGGCATCCCGCTCCGGCAGGGTCGGTTCTTCGATGAGCGTGATGCGGCCGGTGCCCCGGCATCGGTCATCATCAACGAGACCATGAGCCGGAAGTTCTGGCCGCAAGGCGATGCCATCGGCAAACGCATCAAGTACGGTTCGCTCAACTCGCAGGGTCCGTGGATGACGATCGTCGGTGTCGTCGCCGACACGCGGCGTACCGGCTACGACGCGGTGGTGCGGCCGGAGACGTACCTGCCGCACGCGCAGTCGCCGGACAGCGGGCTTCTCCTGGTCGTTCGCACGACCGGCGACCCGGCGGCGTTCGCGCCGTCGCTGCGGGCGCTCGTCAAGGCAATCGATCCGGGCATCGCGGTTCAGCTGCCGATGCCGATCGACGCGCTGCTCGTGGACATGACCGCACAACGCCGCCTCAACACGCTTCTCCTGACCATCTTCGGGGCCGTCGCCGCCATTCTGGCGGCGGTGGGGATTTACGGCGTCATCGCGTATTCGGTCGAGCAGCGGATGCGCGAGCTCGGCGTGCGCGTGGCGCTCGGCGCACCGGCCATGCGGATCCTCCGGCTCATCGTGACCGAAGTGCTGACGCTGGCGCTGGCCGGACTCGTGCTCGGCCTCGGCGCGGCGCTGGCCCTGAGCCGATCGATGGCGTCGCTGCTCTACGACGTCAGCGCCACCGATCCGGCGACGTTTGCCGCCATCGCGCTCGTTGCGATTCTGACGGCGCTTCTCGCCAGCATGATTCCCGCGCTCCGCGCGGTGCGACTGGATCCGGTCAAGGCCTTGCGCGCGGAGTAACGCGTCAGGTCACGTGAGCGCGGCGCGCCGGAGGTCCCGTGAGCTCCTTCGGCGCCTGTTTGCGCATTCCTAACCGGGCCGGTTTGGCCGCCGGAGGGACTCGCAAATGCACACCTGCTTTCGGTCAGCTCTCTTCGTAGTGATCCTCACAGCGGGCGCCGCTCGGGCCGCGAGCGCCCAGACCTGCATCGTAATTGACGAACAGCACGACATGCTCGGACGAGACGAGCGCACGGCCGCGCGGCTCCTGATCGAGAAACAGTTCGAGCTGGCCGGGCACCGAGTGGTCGAACGCGACTGCTCGGCGACTTACACGGTGTCCCATATTCGCCTCGGCACGACGATCACCGTGACGCTGTCCGGCCCCGCGGGAAGGCGGGAGGCCACGGCGCTCGGTCTCGACGACCTGCCGGCCGTCTACAGTCAGATGGTCCGATCGCTCACGACCGGGCAACCAATGGGGCTGGGGGTCCTCGATCGGACGAACGTCAGCGCGTCCCAGGATCTGCCTCCGCGTCGCGTCCATTCGGAGGGTTACTGGTACGCTCGGCTGGGATATGGCAGCCTCTTCGGTCAGTCAACGGACCATGGTGCGGCGTTCGGCTTCGGATATCGCGCTGAATTCAACCGGCTCGGTCTCGACGTCTCGTTTTTCAACGTTCAACTGAACGATGATGGCGGCTATTCAGGCCAGAGCAGTTCCGCGTGGTCGCTCATCAAGCTGCAAGGTCTGTACTTTACCAATCCGACCGGCAACCACTCGGCCTACTTCGGAGGTGGTCTGAGTTACGGCCGGGTGGAGCTTCGGACGCCGACCACCGGGGATTTTTTTCCGACCGACGGCCACGGCTCAGGGCTGCAGGCTGGCCTGACGGCTGGGTATGAGATCGCACGCGTGACGTCTGCGCGCGTGTTCGTACAGGCCGATGTGACGCTCCCGTTCTACGACGTCCATCTCGAGACGTATTCGTATCCCCAGGCAGCGCCAAACGGCCGTTACCTCCCCCCGACGGTGACGGTGGAGCGCCAATATGCGCCGTCACTCACGATCTCGGTCGGGTTTGGCTGGCAGCGCCGGTCTCGCTGACGGGCACGCGCCACACGATGCGGGATCCCGCGCTGGAACGCGCGGCGAGCCGTGCCGTCCCATCAGCGGTCTACGGACGACGCCGATACGAGTTGGCCGTTCGCACGCTGAACGGTCTCTAGCGCCGGTTTCAAAGGGGTCAGGTCTTGTATTGCAACATTTTCTGGACGGACACAGGCAAAATGTTGCAATACAAGACCTGACCCCTTTGGCTACACGATGACTGATCGAACGCATGTAGAAAAGGCGGCCCACGCGGGTGCCCGCAAAGTCAGCTTGCTGCAACTTGACCCGTCTCGCTATCTGCTGCGGTCGGTGGGCGCAGGGATGGGCTTGACCATCGTTGTCTTCGTGTTTTGGGTGCTGACGCACAACCTCAACGACATCTCGTTGGGGAAAGTGATCGCAGCTGGATTTTTCGGTGTCGGCCTGACGATTATTGTCTTCACGAATACCGAGCTGTTCACCAGCAACACCATGTACCTGACGGTATCTTCAGCGGAAGGACGGACAAGCTGGAAACAAACGGCGCTGCTGTGGACCGCGTGCTACTTTGGAAATCTCGCCGGCGCGATCCTGGTGGCCACGCTGCTCCTGGGTGCAGGCTCCCTTCAGCTGCCTGCCGATCATGCGCTGTTCACGGGCGCCTTGCACAAGGCCCATCAGGCCGGAAGCGTCATCTTCATCAAGGGCATCCTGGCCAACTGGATCGTCTGCCTGGCGGTGCGCCTGGCATTACGCTGCCAGGACGAGGTTGCGAAGATCCTGATCCTGATTCTTGTGGTCTTCATCTTCGTCTATCTCGGCTTCGAGCACTCGATCGCCAACATGGGGACGTTCTCGATGGCCATGCTCGGAGGCGGGACGCTCACGTTCGCCGAGGCATGGCATAACCTGCTCTACAGCACGGCAGGCAATGTTGCCGGTGGAGTGCTCCTTGTCGGGTTGCCGTTCACGTACCTCAATCCTGCCGAGCGTGAAGAGCAGCTGCCCGGCGTGAATTGACGCGTCGCCGGTCACGTTTACGCGGCTGCGCGCGGACGCGTCGGCAGTCGCGTTTGCCGACTGACTCTTTGGTTCGTAGAGTAATTTAAGAACGGCTCCGCGGCCACACGCGCGGCTGCACCTCATGGTCGTTCCAAGTCCGCGACGCTGACCGTGTGCTGAACGTCGTGAGCGCCTGCAGCCTGGTGGTGCTGCAGGGGATGCGGTATCGAGAACAGGGTGCCGACCTCGAGCGCACCTTCCGCGTGCTGCGGAGCCTCCCCGCCGACATCGACCCCGAGGGCTATCGCGCCTACATCGACACCTCCGAGGAGCAATTCCGCCGCGGGGTCGTGCATTCGCAGCACGGCGCTGGGCCGATCTTTGATCATTGCCGCCGTGCGACGTCTTCACGTGCTCAGGTGAAGGATCGACGGGTGAGGTATACTGGGTGTGCTACTAGCTTTCCTGAGTCTCGTTCGCCGGCCTCCCGCCCGCGTTTCTCATCAAGGCAAGTTCCATTCTCACAGGACCAGGTGTGTCCCATGGAGACTGGAACCGCGTCACAGGCGATGCGCGGCAGCAACTACATCGCGTCTTAGGAATCACTCAGATGACAACCATCAACGGCACGGTCAAGCGTCTCGTCAGCGACAAGGGCTTCGGTTTCGTCGCGGCGGAGGACGGCAGCGAATACTTCTTCCACCAGTCAGCGTGCGCGCAATTCGACACCTTGCGCGAAGGCCAGCCGGTGACCTTCAAGGCGGGTCAGGGCCCCAAGGGGCCGCGCGCCGAGAATGTCGTTCTCGCCAACTGAGATGTCGCCGGCGTGGGCGTACGGCCTGCGCCGGCGCGTCGCTTGCAGAATTTGTCGCGCGCTGCCCCCGCGGACTTCACAGTCGCACTCTGCGCCTTCGGCGGCGAGGAGCGCTCTCGCCGAAACGGCTCAGTGATGCACTGCAGGCCCAATTCATGACTGGCTCGCGCGAACAGCTGAAGTCGCTGTTCTTCGACGCGCTCGACCGGCCGCCCGCGGACCGTGCGGCGTGGATGGCGACGGTTTCCGATGCGACCCTGCGGCTGGAGCTGCAGCCGCTGCTCGACGCGCACGATTCGGTCGAGAGCTTCCTCGAGAAGGGACCCGGGCCCGGCTTGCCCGCCGGTCCTGCCCTGGCGTCCGGTCAACGTCTGGGTCCCTACGAAATCCTCGACCTCGTCGGGCGCGGCGGCATGGGCGAGGTCTACCGTGCGCGCGATACGCGTCTCGGCCGGCTCGTCGCCGTCAAGATCCTGCCGGCGATGTTTGGCGGCAATGTCGAGCGGCAGCAGCGCTTCGAAGACGAGGCTCGCGCCGCCAGCGCGCTCAACCATCCGAACGTGCTCACGATCCACGACATCGGCAGGCTCGATGACGGCGGCGCGACCTTCATGGTGACGGAGTTCCTCGTCGGCGAGACGCTGCGAGCTCGCCTGGAGCGCGCCGGTGCGCTCTCCCGGGGCCAGGTCGTCGACTGCGGGCTGCAGATCGCGCGCGGACTCACGGCCGCGCACGCCGCCGGCATCGTCCATCGCGACATCAAGCCGGAGAATGTGTTCGTGACGCCCGACGATCGCGTCAAGATTCTCGACTTCGGCATTGCCAAACTGTCGCGTTCCGCCGATGCGGTGACGATGGTGACGGAGCCCGGACTGATCATCGGCACCGCCGGCTACATGGCGCCCGAGCAGGTGCGCGGCAAGCCAGTCGATGCGCGCACCGATATCTTTGCCTTCGGTACCGTGCTGTTCGAGATGGCGGTTGGCAGGCGCGCGTTCGGGGGCCACACGTCAATCGACACCTTGAGCGCGGTCCTGCACGCCGATCCTCTCGAGGATCAACCGCCAGGGCTGGCCGAGGATCCGGTCCTGCTCGCTCTGGTCCGGCGGTGCATGGAGAAGGTGCCTGCCGAGCGCTATCAGAGCGCTGACGAGATCGTCGCGGCGCTCCAAGCGGTGCCGGCACCGTCACCTTCAGCGGCACAGTCACCTTCAGCGGCACAGTCACCTTCAGCGGCACAGTCACCGTCAACGGCACAGTCACCGTCAACGGCACAGCCACACACATCGTCGCGCACGCCTCCGGTGCGCTGGCGGATGAGGCGCTCCGTCGTTGCGGTCGCGGCGGCGGCATTCACCGTCGCCAGCCTGGCAGCCGTACTGTGGACGTGGCGGCCGGCCACCTCGAACGCGTCGACGGCGGCTGCGACGTCCTACGACTCAGTGTTCGCGGTGCTGCCCTTCGAGAACATCTCCGCGGATCAGTCGCAGCGCCACCTCACGGCAGGCGTGACCGAGGAAATCGTGGCGCAACTGGCCCGCGTGGCGTCGCTGCGGCTGATGAGCCGCGCGGCCGTCGCCGCCTATGCCGGGGCTCCTGACGCGGCGCGCCGTTTACGCGACGACCTCGGCGTCGGACGGCTGATCACAGGCAGCGTCAGGTTGGAAGGCGACCGCGCCCGGATCAGCGTCCAGCTCGTCGACACGGCGACGGGCCAGGCCATCTGGACGGAGCAATACGACGCACGCACGGACGACGTTCTCAAGCTGCAGAGCGACGTCGCGCGCGAAGTCTCGAACACGCTCTCCGCCCGGCTGTCCGCGCTGGAGCGTCAGCGCCTGAATCAGCCGACCACGGCAAACCCGATGGCCTACGAGCTGTACCTCAAGGCCCGGAGCGCCCGTGCCAGCTCGCAAACGGTGGCGATGCTGCAACAATCCGTCGGCCTCGATCCGACGTTCGGCGCCGCCTACGCGTTGCTGGCGCGACAGCAAGGGCAGCTCGGAGCATTTGGCGATGCCCGTCTGCTCGACGACGCGCTCGAGTCGGCAAAGAAGGCGGTCGCTGTCGCGCCCGGCGAGGCTCGCGGCCATCACGCGCTGGCGGTCATCCACCTGCGGCAAGGCCGGCTGGCCGACGCCAGGCTGGCATTTCTGCGCGCGCTCGATCTCGCGCCGAACTTCCCTGACGCGGCGTGGGACCTGTCGATCACGGATGCCAGTCTCGGCCGCTTGGACGAGTCGCTGTTCTGGGCCCGCAAGGGATTCGCGATGGCCCCCAACGTCAGCACCGCGTACTACCACGTGGCGGTGCCGCTGCTGCCGCTCGCAGACGACGGCGCCGCACGACGCTGGCTGCTCGACGCGGAGCAGCGGTTTCCCACCGCGCCACGCATCCAGTACATGCTGAGCGAGCTGGACTTCCTGGCCGGCAACGGCGAGGCCTCCGGCAGCCGGATTCGCAGAGCGCTGGCCGCACAGCCCGACAACGAGGAGCTTCAGGTCGTGACGGCCGAGCTGGCGTTTCTGACGAAGGCGCCGGACGCCGTCAGCCGGATCGAAGTGCTGTTCAAACAATCACCGCAGGCGCGCACCTATTTGCTTCCGGAGTCGTTTCGTTCGCTCCACGCCTATGCGCTCTGGCAGCGCGGTGAGCAAGCGGCGGCGACCGCCTTGTTCGATGCCGCGCTGCAATCGGCGCACACCGAGCTCGACGAGGGCAGCGAACTGCCGGAAGTGAGACTGGAGATTGCCGCTGTCCATGCGCTTCGCGGCAACCGGAACGAGGCATTGCGCTGGTTCGAGACGGCCTATCGAGCCGGGGCGCGCTTGTTCCGCGAGCTCGATCACGATCCGTTCTTCGCCGGGGTCCGCGGCGATCCCGAGTTCGGGCGCATCCGGCGACAGATGGAGCAGGATGTGGTCGCGACGCGAAAGCGCATCGATCTCGAAGCGAATCCGCCACTCCCGCCGATGCCCGCCAGACCGCCGGGACGATGGCCACCTAACAGCTGACGCGCGGCACGCGCGCAAAAAGAGAAACAATAGACGCGTGGACGCGGAGATGAAAGCCGCCGTCAAGGCCGGCGACGTCCCGGCGCTTGAAGCGCTGCTCGACGCCGGTGCTGACGTCAATGCCCGCGACGAGCATGGACAGACGGCGCTCATGAACGCCTCGCGCGACGGGCACACCGCCATGGTCCGCCTCCTCGTGACGCGAGGCGCGGATCTCAATCACACGGCGAAATACAACCTGTCGGCGCTGATGCTCGCCGTCATCAACGGCCGTGATGCCATCGTCGGCGTGCTCGCCGATGCGGGAGCCGACCTGACGATTCGGGGGACTGGAGCGCCCGGGTTTGCCGGCAAGACCGCGCTCGATCTCGCAGCGGGCGCCGATCGCGTCATCGCGATGGCGCTGCTCAAGGACGCGGAGCAGACGTAGCGTTCCCAGGCCACCCGGAACGCGCCCGGCGGCACCGCACAGGCCTTCGCGGAACAGGCAGGAAGTCCATCACGTAAATGATGGGGAATCGTCTTGGGCCCGGGTGTGCGGGCTAGAGCGTTTTCCGATCGGCGTAGCGTGTTCCGGAGCCCGACCTTTGCGAGCGCTACTTGTCTCGTATACGCGCCCGCTGGGCGCTAGGCAGGCCCAATCACGCTGCCTTGCGGCAAGCGGCGAGCGGGAGGGCGCCGGAACACGCTACGCCGATCTGGAAAACGGAATAGCAGGTGAAGCCAATGCTGGAAACATGGATCAGGGACTTCAAGCATGCCGCCCGCAGTCTCAGTCGCGCGCCGGGCTTCACGCTCATCGTCGTCGCGACGCTTGCGCTCGCCATCGGCGCGAACGCGGCGATTTTCAGCGTCGTCAGTGCCGTGCTCCTCCGGCCGCTGCCGTTCCCGAACGCGGACCGGCTGGTCCACATCGCAGGCACGGCCCCCGGCACGGATCAGCCCGAAGAGTTCGGCGTCGCGGATGAACTGTATTTCGAGTATCGCGAGAGCGCGCCCGGGATCGAGGACATCGGACTGTACGGCACCGGATCGTCGACGACACGAGCGGAAGGGCATGTCGACCAGCTGTTCCTGACGCAGGCGACGCCGTCGTTCTTCACGACGCTGGGCGTGCAGCCTCTGCACGGCCGGCTGCCGACCGATCAGGACAGCGCCCCAGTCGTCGTTCTCAGCCACTGGCTCTGGCAGACCTGGTTCGGCTCCAAGCCGGACGTGATCGGCAAGAGTTACAGCTTCGCGGGGCAGAACCGCGAAGTGATCGGCATCATGAAGCCGGAGTTCCGCTTCCCGGATGAGCGGACCGCGTTCTGGGTTCCACTGCAGATCCGCGCCGCGCAGGTCACACCCGGCGGATTCGGGCCGCGAGCGGTGGCGCGCATGAAGCCGGGAACCGAGCGCGCGGGACTGGTGGCGCAACTCGAACCGCTCGCGCGTCGCGTGCAGCAGCGGCTGGGCGGTCCCGCGCCGTACGTGCGGATCATGGAGCGTCACCGCCCGGTGGTGAAGCCGCTCCGCGATCAACTGGTCGGCGCGATCGCGACCCCCTTGTGGATTCTGCTCGGCACGGTCGGCATCGTCTTTCTCATCGCGTGCGCGAACGTCGCCAACCTGTTCACGGTGCGCGCAGAGAACCGGCGCCGCGACCTGGTGGTGCGGCGCGCGCTCGGCGCTGGACGAGGCGATCTCGTGCGCTCACAGGTGGCCGAAGCGCTGCTGCTCGCCGCTGCGGGAGGCGCGGCCGGCGCGCTCATCGCGTGGGCTGGCGTCCCAGCCCTGGTCCGCGCGGCGCCGGATGCCGTTGCCGGCGGGTTTGGCGGCGCACCGATTCCCGGACTCGCCAACGCGGGCCTGAACCTCACGGCGCTGCTCTTCACGGCGGGCATCTCGGTTCTGGCGGCGTGCGCGTTCGGCGTGCTGCCCGCCTTCCACTTCTCGGGGTCGCGGCTGGGCAGCCTGCAGCAAGTTGGACGAGGCATCGTCGGCCGACGGAGTTTCACGCGCGACGCGCTGGTGGTCGTGCAAACCGCCTCTGCCCTCGTCCTGCTGGTGGGATCGGCGCTGCTCATGCGCAGCTTCTGGCAGCTCAGCGACGTCGACGCCGGGTACGACACGAAGGACATCTTCACATTCCAGATCGCGCCCAACCGTCCCGAACTGAAGGACCGGACGTCGGTCTCGCAGTTTCAGTACGCGTTCATGGATCGCCTGAAGGCGCTCCCGGGCGTCGCATCCGTCGGGTTCATCACCACTCTTCCCCTGGACGAGGGCGCGGGCTCCCAGAACATCACCACGCCCAAGATCATGGCCAGCGGCGCGGAGGCGCCTCTCGTCCGCTTCGCGGGCGCCGGCGGCGCGTACTTCCAGACGATGGGCATCGATCTCAAGCGTGGCCGCTACTTCGAGCGTGTCGAGGAGGAACGCGGGATCCAAAACGTGATCATCAGCGAAGCGGCCGCGTCGATGTTGTTTCCTGGCGAGGATCCGCTCCAGAAGCAGGTCCGGCCCGCGACCGCGACTGGCGACACGTGGTTCACCGTCATCGGCGTGGTGGAGAACGTCCTGGTGGACGACCTCCGGCGCAAATCCCCGGAGCCGATGGTGTATCTGCCTGGGGTGTCGCCGTCACCGGCGTACGTCCTCAGGTCGACTCGAGCCAACCAGCTCGAGCCTGAAGTTCGCACGATCATCCGCGAGATGATTCCCGAGTCTCCGATGTATCGGATTTTCACCATGGAGCGTCTGGCCGCGAACGCCATGGCCGGTCTCTCGTTCACGATGCTCATGGTCAGCATTGCCGCGGGCCTCGCGCTCCTCCTCGGCGCGGTGGGTCTCTATGGCGTGCTCTCGTACCGCGCGGCGAAGCGCGCGCAGGAGATTGGCCTCCGAATGGCTTTGGGCGCCGAGGCGAAAACCGTACGTCGGATGTTCGTCTGGCAGGGCGCGCAGGTCGCCTTGCTCGGCGTCGTCGTCGGAGCGCTGGCCGCGGTCGGCCTCACGACGTACATCCAGACGCTGCTGTTCGACGTCGGCCGCTTCGACTTCACCGCGTTCGCCGGAATGTCCGTCGTGATGGTCGCCGTCGCGCTGCTGGCGAGCTACATCCCGGCGCTGCGCGCCTCGCGTGTGAATCCGGTGATCGCCTTGCGGTCGGAGTAGGTCCGTTTTCCGGATCGGTGTCGCGTGTTCCTGCGCCCTCCCGCTCGCCGCTTGCCGCAAGGCAGCGTGATCGGGCCTGCCTCGCGGCGCTCGCAAAGGTCGGGCTCCGGAACACACGACACCGATCCGGAAAACGCTTCCAGCCCGCGGAACTTGTCCGTGGCAAATCGCGTAACAACATCACCATGAAAAAACTCGCAGCTATCGCACTCGTACTCGCCGTGCTCGCGCCGGCAGTTGCCGCCCAGACCGCCGCCAGCTTCACGGGCAAATGGGAAGGCACGTTCACCAGGCAGCGCGATGACGGCACTCAGGAGACGGATCCTGTCGTGTTCAACCTTACCCAGAAAGGCAAGGAGCTCACCGGCACCGCAGGCCCGGCGAACCAGCAGTGGAATATCGAGAAGGGCGAGGTCAACGCCGGCAAGGCCACGTTCCAGGTGCAGCAACCCAACGGGCCGCTGTTCAAATTCACGCTGACGATCGTCAAGGAACGTCTGCAGGGCGACATGACGGGCGAGCGCGACGGCGTCGTGCGGGGCAAAGCCAAGGTCGACGCAGCGAAGGGGAAGTAAGGACTACTCGCTTCCCAACGCCGAGATCGGATCGCTCGTTACTTGATCGGCTCGACTCCCGCGCGCTTGAGCGCCGCGTTGAGCGCGGCCAGCTCCACCGTGTCGATCGCGCGCCAGCGCGTCATCACTCGAGCGGCGACGGCGCGCGCCGCCGAGATCGCGCTCAACTGGTTGGCCGTCGGCTGAACGTCGGCGCTGCCGAGCGCGTTGACGAGGCCGCCGAGCGACGCGGCGACGCCGGCCAGCGTCTCAGGTGAGGCCGACGGCGCCCCGCCGCCTCGGCCGGCCGGTCCGCCGCCGCCGCGCCCTCCGGCGACCGTCATCGCGCCCGCGATCCCATCGAGCTTCTTGTCGAAGGCCTCGAGTGTCGTTTTGACCTCGGCTCTGGCCGGCGGAAGGCGCGCGGCGATCTGATCGCGGAGGCTCCGCGCGCGATCCTGCGCGACGCGCGCGTCAATCGCGCCGAAGTAGACGGCGTTGATCAACGAGTACGCGTTCTGCAGCACCAGCGCCGACGTTTTCACTCGCGGATCCTGCTTCACCGTCATCGTCTGCGACTGGCTCGCGCCGTTCACGGTGAGCTTGAACGTGTATGTTCCCGGGGTGACCAGCGGTGTCCCCGTGGACGGCGCCGTGTTGGCAGGGATCGCCTGAATCGACAAACCGCCGCGGCCGCCACCGCCGTCGCCGAGCGGCTGGTAGCGGAGATCCCAATGAAACCGATGCACGCCGGCATCCGCCGAAAACCGCTGCGGTGGACGGTACCAGTAGAGCGGTACGGTTGACGTCGCGGAAGTTGGCGCGGGCGGCAACGGATCGGCGCTGGAGTACCGGCGAACCAATCGGCCGGCCGGTGTGAGAATGTCGAGCGTGATCGGACCGGTCGGCGCGGACTTCAGGTAGTAGTCAATCGCCGTTCCCTCCGGCGGATTGGGCATCGTCGGCTCATCCTTGGGCCACGGCATGTCGGTACTGGTGTTCCACCGTACGCGCCAGGCGGCCGAAGGCTTGAACAGCACGGCGTCGCGCGCGGCCGTCCTGCCGTCGATTTGTCTCAGCCGCGCGATGTCGTCGAGAATCCAGAAGCCGCGCCCGTGCGTCGCCACCGCGACGTCGTCGTCCTTCACGATCAGGTCGCGCACCGACGAGGCTGGCAGATTCAGCCGCAGCGACTGCCATCTGTCGCCGTCGTCGAACGAGACGTAGACGCCGTTCTCCGTGCTCGCGTAGAGGAGCCCACGCTTCTTCGGATCCTCGCGGACCGCGTTGACCGCGCCCGCGCCTTCCATGCCGCCGACGATCTCCGTCCAGGTCTTGCCGCCGTCGTGCGTTCTGTAAATGTGCGGGCGCATATCGTCGATCCGCAGCGTGTTCACGGCGGCGTAGGCCGTCTGCGTGCTGAAACGGCCGGCGTCGATCATGAACAGCTTCCAGTAGGAGCCGATCTGCTTCGGCGTCACGTCGGTCCACGTCAGCCCGCCGTTGCCGGTGGTCTGAATCACGCCGTCGTCGGTGCCGATCCAGATGCGATTGATGTCGATCGGCGACGGACCGATGGTGTAGATCACGCGCGCGCCATTCGTGCTGAGCTGCGGCTGCGCCTGCGGCGCGTACCGGCCGATGCTCGCCGGGGCGTCGTGGCTCTTGCGCGTGAGGTCGTCGCTGATGCGGGTCCACGTGATGCCGCCGTCGATCGTCTTCCAGAGATAGTTGTTGCCGAAGAGCAGCGTGCGTCCATCCGCTTCGGAGAAGACCACCGGGTGCGTGCGAACTTGACGGAAGGCGAGCCCGGCGGTGCCATCCGCGCCTCCGCGGCCGCCGGCGGGTCCCACCGTCGACGCGAGTCCGGTTCGGTAGTCGAACCGCGTGACCGATCGGCCGCCGTACACGAGATGCGGATCGCGTGGATCGGGCGCGACGTAGCCGTACTCGTCCACGCCCACCGGCAGCCAGTCGCGGATCGAGATCGTGCCGTAGTTGCCGCGCGTCGCGACGCAGGCGGATCCGGTTTCCTGCTGCCCGCTGCACACGCGGTACGGGAAGTTGGCATCGGCAGCAATGTGATACATCTGCGCCGTCGGCTGGTTGTACCAGGAGCTCCACGTCGCGCCGCCGTTGAGCGTGACGACGGCGCCCTGATCCGCAATCAGGATCGCAATGTCGGGATTGTCGGAGTTGATCCAGCCGCCCTGATAGTCCTCGCCGCCGGGCGCGCCCTTGAACGGCGCCCAGGTCTCTCCGCCGTCGACCGACTTGACCGAGACGATGTCGGTCACGATCACCGCATCAGGATCCTTCGGATAGACAACGATGTTCGATTCGCTCACGCGCTGGTTGCCGGCGCGGTTGTCGGTAGTCGGTTTCTTCCACGTTTCGCCGGCGTCGTCCGATCGGTAGAAGACGCCGCCGCCTCCGCCCGGCGCGGCGCCGCGCCCACCGCCGCCCGTGGTCGCGACGATGGCGTACAGGCGTCGGGGGTCGCTGGGCGCGATGGCGATCTCGGCGTGGAGCAATCCAGCCGGCAATCCGTTCGTCAGTGGCCGCCAGGTGTCGCCGCCGTCGGTCGATTTGAACACGCCGCCGCCCGTCCCGCTCCACGCCGCGTTCTCCCACGGGCCCTGGCGATCTTCCCAGAACGTCGCATAGACGACGTCCGGGTTCGATGGGTCGATGTCCACGTCTCGCGCCCCGATGTCTTCGCCGCGGGTGAAGACCTGTGTGAGCGTCCGCCCGCCGTCCGTCGACCGGTAGATGCCGCGCTCGCGGTTCGGACCGTACGGATGACCGAGCACCGCGACGAACAGGCGATCGGGGTTGCGCGGATCGACGGCGATCTCGGGAATCTGTTGCGCATCGCCCAGACCGAGACGCGTCCACGTCGTGCCGGCGTCCGCGGAGCGGTACAGGCCGTTGCCAACCGAGAGGTCGGGGCGGTGCAGCCCTTCGCCGCTGCCAACATAAATGATGTTCGGATTCGATGGCGCGATCGCCAGCGCACCGATCGACTGCGTCGGCTGATCGTCGAAGATGGGAAGCCAGGTGGTGCCGGCATCGGTCGTCTTCCACACGCCGCCGTTGCACACGCCGATGTAAAACGTGAACGGGTGTGCGCGATGGCCGGCGACCGCGCACGTCCGCCCGCCGCGCATCGGCCCAATCGGACGCCAGGACAAACCCTCGAACAAGGAGTCCGGAATCGCAGCGGCCTGCCGCGCGGGCAGGACGGCAGTCGAGGAAAGGGCAAGCACGGTCAGACCCAGACGCTCGACCCATTGGCGCGTGGTCATGATGAACCTCCCGGCACGCAGGAGTATAGGACCGACGCAGGGGGGACAACGTCGATAGTCGGCCAACAGGGTTGGGCGTCAAGTGGCTCCGGCTGCAGGACCAGCTGGCCGCTCAATCCATTCGGAGCGCCGCGACGGGATCGAGCCGTGCGGCTCGACGGGCTGGCATCCACGCGGCCAGGACGCCTACGACAACGAGCACCGCAGCCGCGCCGGCGAACGTCACCGGATCGCGCGCTTCCAACTGAAACAGCAGCGCCTCCACGAACCGCGCCGCCCAGAGGCTGCCCGCCAGGCCTACCGCGAGGCCGGCCGCGATCAACACGCCCACGTGCTGGAACACGAGACGCACGATACTGGACGGGACTGCGCCCAGTGCCATGCGCAGTCCAATCTCCATCTGCCGGGCGCGCACGCTGTGCGCGACGAGGCCATAGAGCCCGACGGCCGCCAGCAGCAACGCGAGCCCGCCGAAAAATGCCGAGAGCAGTGCGATGAGCCGCTCCTGTGTCACGGTCGCCTCGACCAACTGATCGAACGTCCCGGACTTGAACGCGATCGGCGGATCAGCTCTCGTCAACGCCTCGGCGACGTTGCGTTCCACGATCGGGCGCGTGCCACGGTCCGCCTTGATGGTCAGCAGGACCGTGTCCCAGAACTCAGACGGCGTGCGCCGCGAGATCGCCGGAAATTGCGTGATGGGCACATACATCGTCGCCAGCATGCCCTCTCGCGGCGTCGTGTAGACGGCATCGCCGACCACGCCAACGATTTCGTAGCGCGTGCCGGGATCGAATTGCACGCTTTGGCCGATCCGCTGCTCGCCCGGCAGAAACCGGCGTACGAACGCTTCGTTCACGATGGCTACGAGACGGCCGCCTCCGCGGTCGCCGGCCTCGAAGTCCCGGCCACTCCGCAGGGGGATGCCCATCGTCTCGAACCAGCCTGGTGTCGTGGCGTTCAACCAGACCGGGGGCCGTCCAACACGAGAGATCGGCCCGTCGCCGATGCCGAGCATGCCGTTTGCCCAACCGTTTCCCGCTCCAGTGAGCACCCGGTGCGAAGAGACCGACGCGGAGCGGACGCCTGGCACCGCCGCCGCCGCTTCGCGCAGACGCTCGACGCGCGCACCGCGCGCCTCGGGCGGCCCGCCGCCCGCCTGGAGGTTCAACTCCATCACGAGCAGGGGCTCGGGCGCGAAGCCGAGAGGCAACTGGTTGAGCGACGCAAATGTGCGAAGGAACAGTCCGGCCGCGACGACCAGGATGAATGACACGGCAATCTGGCAGACGACGAGCGTACCGCGCAAAGCATATCGGCCGTCACCCGCGATCCCCCGGCCCGCGTCCTTGCGCACCTCGCCTGCAGCCATCCTCTTCAGCCCAAGCACGGGCGCCATGCCGGCGACGATCGCCGAGAGACATGCAAGCGCCGCCGTGAAGACGAGGACGCGCCAGTCGAGCGCAAGGTCCAGCGACACGGTCGTCTGCCATGTGCTCAATTGCTGCACGAGGAGCGCACTGCTCCATAACGCGAAACCCAGCCCGAGCGCCGCACCCGTCACGGCCACGATCAGACTCTCCATAAAGAGCAGCCGTGCGATCCGCCCGCGCGAGCTCCCCAGCGCCAGGCGCACGCTGATCTCGCGGCGGCGCGCCAGCGTCCGCGCGAGCATCAGACTGGCGATGTTGCCGCACGCGACGAGTAGGACGAGGCCGACGGCTACGACCATCGCCAGAAGCGGCGTTTCGAAGCGCGTGCGCAGCGACGAGTTGCCGGTCGCGGCGGACCCGAGCGTGAGCGGCTCGGGGTTACGTGTCCAGCTCTGGACGATCGGGGGTGAAGGCCCTGCAGCGCGGCACTGGCCTGCTCGAGGCTCTGTCCTGACTTCAGGCGCACCATGATCTGCAGCCACCGTGAGGTCGCGCTGGTCAACCGGCTCTCCGGGCCTTGGATGAGCGGCTCCGCGGCGAAGGGCAACATCACGTCCGTGTTCCGGCCGACGTCAGGACCGAAGAATCCGGGCGGCATCACGCCCACGATGGTGAACGGAATGCGCTGCACCGTGAGCTGGCGCCCGACGATGTCGTTGGCGCCCGCGAAACGCTGCCGCCAGAGTCGACGGCTGATGACGGCGACGGGGCCGTCTGCCCCTCGACTCGCGCTCGGGGCGCCGTCGTCGGCAGCTGTGAGCATCCTGCCGCGGATGGCCGTCACACCGAGCACGGCGAAGAACCGGCCGCTGACGTACGCGCCGTCCACGATTTCAGTCTGGCCGCTCGTCGACAGGTCGAACCTCTGACCGGACCACGCGAACGCACCGTCGAACAACTCGGTCTCGCGTGCCCTGATCTGGTCCCAGATCGGATACGACCATGACCCGTTGGCGAGCAGCGCAAGGCTGCCAGGATCGCGGACGGGCAACGGACGCAGGATCAGGCTGTTGAAGATCGAGAACAGCGCCGTGTTGGCGCCGATGCCGAGCGCGAGCGTCACTACGGCGATGGCCGTAACGCCAGGATTTCGAGCAAACTGGCGGAGGCCGTTCCGTAAGTCTTGTGCGAGTTCGTCGATCAAGAGGTTCCAGCGCATCCCTGCCTCCTTGCGCTCGTCCTGATTGCGGCAGTAGCGCCGCGTGTACTCCAAATCACCGAACTGCCGAAGCGCCTCACGACGCGCCGCATCAGACGACATTCCCTTCGCCACGAGCTCTTCGATGCGCATCTCCAGGTGAACGCGAAGCTCCTCGTCCACTTCGGCCTGGAGCTCGTCGGGCTGCCGACGTAGATACCAAAACGGCCGCCCGCGGCGATGGTTCGACGATCGGAACTCGCGCTGTCTCATGACCGAACCCGGCAATCTCCCGACCTATACCTTCTCGATGACAGCGGCGACGGCTTGCGCGTATCGGCGCCACTTCGCGGCGTCCGCGCGCAGCCGCTTCCTCCCATCCGTCGTCAGCTCGTACAACCGGGCGCGCCGGTTGTTGTCGGAGAGTCCCCATTCGGCCGCGACCAGGCCCCTACGCTCGAGGCGATGCAGCGCCTGGTAAAGGGCCGCATCCTCGATTTCCAGTGCGCCAGCCGAACGCTCTCTGACGAGAGTGGCGACTCCGTAGCCATGCGTGGCACCGGAAGAAAGCGCCCCGAGCACGAGGAGGTCCAGCGATCCCTGAAGCAGAGGAAGGGGCGGTGTTGGCACGGCTGCTCCCCTTAGACGGTGTGGGGAGAGGGAAAGTTGGCAGGGCGCACTCGCCCCACAATGACCCGGCATGTCATCCGAGCCGAAGCGACTATCGAACGTCGTGGTCGCGGAGGCGGCTTAGAACTTCAAACTTCGAACGTGCACAGAAAATGGCGCAATTCCGAAGTTTGAAGTTCGCAGTTTCGACGTTCCAAGTTCAGTTGCTGGCTTTTCAGCAACCTACAAGTGGGCGCGAGGCGCGCCGACGGCGGCCTTGATCTGGGCGATCACGGTCTGCTCGGCCTCGCTCACGCGTGTCCCGCCGATGCCGAGGAACCCGCCCTCCTTGGACGCTTCGGCGACCTTGGTGACGAGGTCGACGAGAAACTGTCGGTAGATCGGGGCCTCGACCGGACTGTTGGCCTCGACAGCGGCCACCGAGTTCGTGACGAGACGCATCTGGGCCGCTTGGTCGTTGGGAAGCGCCTTCAGTTCGTCCTCTGTCACCTCCTTGTCGGTGATCAGTGAAAAGAGTGACGTCGGTGAGGCACCCTTCTTCAGCACTGTCACCGCCTCTCCGAGCGCCACCACTTCCTTGGCGGTGCCCAGGGCGCCGGATGGCGCGGCGCCAATGACCATTCCCGCCGCGGCAATCGGTCCAAGACGAAGGGTATTCCACTGCTCGGTCGAGTACCGGCCACGGGTCGTGGTCGCCTCCCGGCCGGCGGAGAGCGCTTCCTGGACCAACCGGGTCGTTGGATTACTCGTGGCCTCGAGGCTCCTCTGCTCATCCTGGAGGAACCTGGCCACGCCCGCGTTGTCGAGCCCGGCGGAACTGATCTTTCGGCTGAGCTGACTCATCACAAATGGTGCGGCCATAGCAATGAGCGGTCCCACCTTGAATCCCAGTGTCCGGTCCAGAGTTCCGGTGACGGCGCTCAGGCCCGATCCAAAGAGGCCCGACAGCATGTTGGTCGAGGCGCCGCTCGTGACCATTTTCGTGAGATCGCCCGGCGTCGAGGAACTCCCGACCTGCGAGACCATCCCCATGAGGCTGTCGAGGCCCTTGGGACTCGACGCGGTACTTGCCAACGCGCTCGTGAGAAGAGGACCGGCGACTTCGAGCCCCTTCAGCGTCGACGGGCCGTCGAGGCCTACCGCTTTGCCGAGCTGCCCAAGAAGATCCGGGGTGAACGACTGAGTGATCGATTCGAGAAACGAGGCCATCTGAGTGCTCCTTCCAGGACACGACGTGCGTGCGTGGGTAAGCGTTCCGGCACGGAGAGTCCCTGAGTGCAGCAGAATGTGTGCCTGTATGCCCGCGCAACATCCGGAAGGGTTTCGTTATCGCTGCCACGCTCCACCGCGGAAACCACCGTGCCGGCCATACAATGGCGCGGCATGCCGCACGTGCCGTCCGATCCATCTGCATTACCGGGCTCACCCGCCGCGCTGACGCGCCGCGACTTCGTGGCCCAAAGCGCGATGGCGGCCGCCGCGTGGATGATCGTCCCGCGCCATGTGCTCGGCCAGGGGCTGACGCCGCCGAGCGATCGCGTCAACATCGCCGTCGTCGGCATCCACGGAATGGGTGCCGCCAACGCGCAGGCCGTGATGAGCCAGAACATCGTCGCGATCTGCGACGTCGACGACGCGCTGCTCGAGGCACGGATTGACGCGTGGAAGCGATCGCTCCAACCGCGTCCGGCGGCACGCCCTCGCCCGCAGCCCGCGCGGCCTCAGGCGGCGAACGCGCGTCCGCCAGCGCCGGTGACGCTGGCGTGGGACGTGGTCGGTCCGTCGGCGCTGCAGGCCGTGGCCGACGAGAGGTGGCGCCCCGAACAGGACCGCGTGCTGGTGCGGCGTTTCGTCGAGGAGCAGCTCCCTCGCCTGAAGACCTATCGCGACTACCGCGAGATGCTGGCGCAGCAGAAAGACATCGACGCAGTCATCATCGCGACGCCCGATCACATGCACGCGCCGATCGCGTCGGCGGCGATGGCGGTGGGAAAACACGTCTACGTCCAGAAACCGATGTGCTGGTCGGTGGCCGAGGCGCGGCACCTCGCGAAGCAGGCGGCGGCCAACCCGAAGCTCGTCACGCAGATGGGCAATCAGGGGCATTCGCTGGACGAGGCTCGGCGCGGGCAGGACTACCTCGCGTCCGGCATCCTCGGCGACATCACCGACGTGCACGTCTGGACCAATCGTCCGTTCGCGTATTGGCCCCAGGGCGTGCCGCGTCCGAAGAAGTTCGACGGCAACTGGAAAGAGCTCGGCTGGAACAATCGCGGCGTCACTGATCGGCTCGCGCACGTCTTTACCAACAAGACCAAGTCCAATCCGCCGAAAGGGCTCCACTGGGATCTGTTCCTCGGCGCGGCGCCCGATGTCGAGTACCACCCGCTCTACCATCCGTTCAATTGGCGCGGCTGGGTCGACTGGGGGCAGGGCGCGCTCGGCGACATGGGCGCACATCTCGTCGACCATCCCGTGTGGGGCCTCGATCTCGGCTGGCCGACGTCCATCGAGACGATCTCGACGCCCTTCAACGGCCTGAGCTACCCGGTGGCGACGACGACCTATTACGAGTTCCCGCCGCGCGGCCGCAGGTCCCTCGACGCAGCTCGGGACGGGCCGGCAGTAAAGATGACGTGGTACGACGGCGGCTTCATGCCGCCGCGTCCGGTCGAGATGGGCGAGATGAAGCTCAACGCCAACGGCGGCGTGCTCTATATCGGGACGAAGGGCAAGATGTTGCAGGAGAGCACCGGCACGCGGCCGCGGCTGCTGCCGGTGGAGCAGCACAACAGCGCCGGACCGCCGCCCGAAACGATGCCGCGCGTGCCGCATCAGGCTCACGAGATGAACTGGGTGAACGCGATTCGCGGCACCGACACGATTTCGTGTCCGTTCAGCTACGCCGCCCACCTCACCGAGATCATGCTGCTCGGCGTCGCCGCGCTCAGGGCGGGCACGCGACTGCAGTACGACGGCGCCGCGATGCGGATCACGAACGATGCGGCGGCCAACGATTTCCTCAGGCGCGAATACCGGCAGGGATTCGGGCTGGCGTGACAGCCACGCTGCCCGATCGCTGACCCGCCGGGGAGCGGCGGTGTATTCTTCGCACGTCTCGATGATCGGCCAGTCGGTCTCCCGGTATCGCATCGTCGCCGAGCTCGGTCAGGGCGGCATGGGTGTCGTCTACAAAGCCGAAGATCTGCGGCTCGGCCGCTCAGTGGCGCTCAAGTTCCTGCCCGAAGCCGCGACCCGGAATCCTCAAGCACTCGAGCGATTCGGCCTCGAAGCGCGCGCCGCCTCGGCGCTGAACCATCCGCACATCTGCACCATCCATGACGTCGACGAGCATGACGGACAGCCGTTCATCGTCATGGAACTGCTCGAGGGACAGACGCTAGCGCAACGGGTTGCCGCCGGGCGTCTCGAGCTCGAGACCGTGATCGATCTCGCGATGCAGGTCGCTGGCGCGCTCGCCACCGCACATGGCAAAGGGATCATTCATCGCGATATCAAGTCGGCGAACATCTTCGTCACCGACTCCGGCCAGGCCAAGATTCTCGACTTCGGGCTGGCGAAGCTCGTCGCCGACGCCGAGAGCGTGGCGGATCGCGCGACGGTGACGTCTGGTCCGCTCGATGCCGCGCAACGGGCGCTCCTCACTACTCCAGGCCAGATGATGGGGACCGTCGCGTACATGTCGCCCGAGCAGGTGCGCGGCGAGGAGCTCGACGGGCGGACGGACATCTTTTCGTTCGGCATCGTGATCTATGAGATGGTCACCGGGCGGTTGCCCTTTCAAGGCGCGACTTCCGGCGTCATCTTCGACGGCATCCTGAACAAGACGCCGGCGGCGATCGCCGCGATCAATCCCGCGGCACCAGCCGAGCTCGCGCACATACTCGACAAGGCGCTCGAAAAGGACCGCGAGCTTCGGTATCAGAGCGCTCGCGAGCTGCGCGCCGATCTGGCACGGTTGAAGCGCGGCGCGGGATCCACCGGCGCGACAGCAGCGATGCCCCCGGTGTCGACGGCAACGGCCACACTGCCTCGTCGGCGTCGCCTTCTCCCGGTGGCGGTCGCGGGCATCGCCGCGCTGCTCGCAGTTGCGGGGTACTTCTGGTGGTCGAGATCAGAGCGGGCAGCGCTGGCAACTGGGCCAAGTACGTTGTCGCGCGTCACGTTCGACGAAGGATTGCAAGCCGAGCCGACATGGTCACCCGACGGACGGTTCATCGCCTACAGCGCCAACACCTCGGGGATCTTCGACATCTGGGTGCAGCCGCTCGGCGGCGGCCGGGCAATTCAGGTGACATCAGATTCGGCTGTCGACTGGCAGCCCGCATGGTCGCCCGACGGCAACAGCCTGGCGTTTCGATCGGAGCGCGATGGCGGCGGGATCTTCATCGTCCCGGCGCTCGGCGGCCGCGAGCGGAAGTTGTCGGCGTTCGGCTACAACCCGGCGTGGTCGCCCGATGGATCGCAGATTCTCGTGTTCCGCACCGCGCCGTTACGGGATTCGAGGGTAGTCATCCCCCATGTGTATCTGCTCGATCCGAAGGACGGGCAGTCCAGGCGGATCCTCGAAGCCGAACTCGCAACGTTCGACAGCGTGCGTGGCATCGTGTGGCACCCCGACGGCCGTCGAATTTCGTTCCTGGGGACCAGGCAGAACGACGTCAGCGGGATCATCCTGGTGCAGCCAGGAGCCGTCGCTGGCTTCTGGACGCAGCCGATCGACGGAGGGCCGGCGATTCGCGCCGACGAACGCGGGGACGTCAGGAGCGGACTGCAGCAGTTGCAGTCGGTCGCCGCGGTCAAATGGGCGCCCGGCGGGGATGCGGTGTACCTGGAGGGAACGTCGCAGCGGGTCCGCAGCCTCTGGAAAGTCGATGTCGATGCGGGGACGCTGCAGTGGACCGCCGGTCCGACGCGCCTCACGACGGGAGTCGGCCACGATACAGACGTGTCGATTGCCGCCGACGGCAACCGGCTGGCGTTCGTCACTCGCACCGAGGTTTCACGACTCTGGGCGCTGCCGTTCGATGCGAACACCAGGCTCGTTACCGGAGACGCCGTTCCGATCACGCCGGCGAACATGTCGGTCACGGGATTCGACCTCTCGCCGTCCGGCACCGTTGTCTATATCGCCGAACGTCCGGGAAAGTCCGGCAACGAGCTCTGGGCCAGGATTCCAGGCGCCGGCGAGCCGACGCTGCTCACGGAGGTCCTGAGTTTGTTTTGCCCGCGCGTGTCACGGGACGGCACACGGGCGGCATATCGAGCGACGCCGTCGGATCCTGCCAGCCGGCAATTGCGGTGGCGCGAACTCCGCGGCGGTGAAGAGCGCCCGCTGCCGACCGGCGTCTACAACCCATTCGACTGGTCGCCAGACGGCACTCGGCTGCTGAGCAATTGTCCGCCGCCAACAACGGGATCGGCGGTGTGCGATTTACCCATCACCGCGACATCTGCCGCAGAGTCACGACCGATTGTGATCGACGCCGATTACAACCTCTGGCAGGGTCGCTATTCGCCGGACGGACGATGGATCCTCTTCAATGCACAGAGCCGGAAAGAACCCGGCGTGTCGATCCTCGGCGTCGTCCCCGCAGCCGGTGGCAAATGGACTCCGCTCACGGATGCCACCCTGTGGGCAGACAAGGCACGTTGGGGTCCGGACGGCAGAACGATTTACTTCATCTCGAGTCGCGACAGCGCGTTCTTCGACGTGTGGGGGGTCGCGTTCGATCCGGCAAAGGGCGTGGCGGTCGGCCCGGAGTTTCGTGTCACCCGGCACGAGAATCCAAGTCGCCTGGTCGCGGCAACCACCCTCGCGGAGCTCGGCGTGAACGCCACGAGTCTGGTGGTGCCGATCACGCAGACGTCCGGCAGTATCTGGGCGCTGGACAACGTCAAGCGCTGATCAAAGAATCGGGCATTTTCGGTTTCTGACTTCAGACCTCTCACTTCAAACTTCAGGTTGCTGGCTTTTTCAGCAACCTGCAGAATTCCCCCATGCCGGCTCCCGGACGAATCGGATTTCGCATCCTGCCATCGCCGCCGCGGCTCGACGCGTCGCTTGTCGGCGCGTTTCGCGGCCTCGCCTCGTCGAACGTCGCCGATGCAATGGGTCGCTTTGGCTTCATGGACCCGGGCATTCAGTCGAGAAGCGGGCTGCCCCTGTGCGGGCTCGCCATCACCGTCAACGCGCGCCCTGGCGACAACCTGATGGTGCACAAGGCCTTACAGCTGGCCGAGCCCGGCGACATCGTCGTCGTCTCGACGAACGGCAATACCACGAGTGCGGTGTTTGGAGAGTTGATGTGCCGTACCGCCATCGCGCGCGGCCTTGGCGGCCTGGTGGTGGACGGCGCCGTCCGGGATGCGGAGGGCATGACCGCACTCGGCTTTCCGGCGTTCAGTCGCACGGTGACTCCGGGCAGTTGCGACAAAGATGGCCCCGGCGAAATCAACGTTCCTGTGAGCTGCGGCGGCGTCGCCGTTCATCCCGGCGACATCGTCGTTGGCGACCGCGATGGCATTGTCGTGGTTCCTCGTGCGGATGCCGCGGCGGTTCTCGAGCTCGTGCGTGCGGTTGTCAAGAATGAGGAGCTTCGGGTTGGCGAGATTCAGTCCGGCAAAGTCTTCAAGGCGGACATCGACGAGACCCTCAGGAAGAAGAGCGTCATCGAGTGACACCGTTGCTGCTGATGACGCCGGGACCCACGCGGGTGCCCGAACGCGTGCTCCGCGCCGGCGCGAGGCCGATGATCCATCATCGAACGCCGGAGTACTCAGCGGAGCTCGCGACCATCCTCGACCTGCTGCCGCCGCTGTTTGGCACGCGTGAAACGGTGCTGCCCGTTCACGCGACCGGGCGCGGCGCCATGGAAGCCACGCTCTGCAATCTCCTGGCTCCAGGCGACGCTGTCGGCGTCTGCGGCAACGGGCGGTTCGGCGATCTGTGGGGGAAACTGGGCGACTCGCTGAGACTTCGGGTCCACAGAATCGCAACGAACTGGGACGTGGACGTCGAGCCCGCCGACGTCGACCGGCTGCTTTCGGAGCAACGGGGCATTCGCGCCGTCGCGATGGCCTACGGCGACACGTCCACCGGCGTCGCGAACGACGTCGCAGGAGTCGCACGCGTCACCCGAGCGCACGATGTGCTGCTGCTGGTGGATGGCGTGTCGTCGATTGGCGGGATGCCGTTTGCGTTCGACGACTGGGGCGTGGACGCGGCGATCACCGCGTCGCAGAAATGCTTGATGTCCTCGCCTGGCGTCTCGTTCGTCGTGCTCAGCGAACGGGCGCGCACGGCGAATGCGAAAGCGGGGTTCCCGCGATTGTACTGGGACTTTGCAGAGATTCGACGAGCCGTCTCGAAGCCGAGGCCTGAACCGACCGGTACGCCGCCCGTGCACTGCGTGATGCAGGTTGGCGAAGCTCTCCGGATGATTCACGAAGAAGGCATTGACACGGTCCTTCGGCGGCACGCTGACATGGCCGCGATGGTGCGCCGCGCAATGGCCGCCCTTGGACTGAAGCACCAGTGTCCGTCGTTGACGCGTCGCTCGACGACCGTGACCGCCATTGCGCTGCCGCCGGACCACCCGCCGGCGCAGGTCCGTGACGCCATGAAGGCGCGCGGTCTTCTCGTGGCCGGCGCCCTCGAACACTTTCAGCCGACCGCGTTTCGCATTGGCCACATGGGCGACATCCGTCCTCCGGATGTCGAGCGCACCCTCGACGCCCTTCGTGACGTCCTCGGCGGGCGATGAAACTCCATACCCGGATCCTCATCGGCCTCGCAGCCGGCGTCGCCATCGGGGCTGCGGCACGAAGCGTTCCGGCGCTCGCCGCCGGTGTTGAATGGCTCGAGCCCGCCGGAACCATCTTCATCAGATTGATCACGATGGTCGTGTTGCCGCTCGTGATCGCCAGCTTGTTCGTTGGCGTGACGTCTCTCGGTGACATCCGCCGGCTCGGCAGGATTGGCGGACGGACGCTGGCGTATTTCCTCATCACGACCGTGCTCGCCGCCATCATCGGCACGGCCGTCGCGCTCGTGGCACGGGTGGGGACCGGCCTCGATCCCGCGGTCCGCGACTCGATCGCCAGCCGTTTCAATGCGCCCGGCTCGCCGCCACCAGCGGTCAACACGTTCCGACATTTGTCCAGACGATTGTGGCGATGGTTCCGCAGAACCCGATCGCGGCGGCCGCTCAGGGCGACCTCCTGGCCGTCATCTTCACGGTCATCGTCTTTGGCGCCGCGGCGACGACGATGAGTGAGGAGAAAAGGCAACCGCTCGTCTCGCTTGGCCAGGCCGTGAACGACGTGTCGCTGGCCGTGATCCAGTTTCTGATGCGTCTGGCGCCGGTAGCGGTCGGGATCCTGATCGCGGCAACCGTCCTTCGATCGGGAATCGATTTGTTGTGGAGTCTCGCCGGGTACGCGACAGTCGTGATCGCGGGCTCGCGCTCCATGTTGCCCTGGTGTTGTTGCCGATTCTTCAGTTTGGCGCCCGGATTGGCGTCGTCGCGTTCCTGCAGGCGGTCGGCCACGTGATTCTGCTGGCGTTCTCGACAGCCTCATCGAGTGTGACGCTGCCGGTCAGCCTGGCCGCAGCGAGGGAACGCCTCGGTGTGTCTCCGGCGGTCGCGAGTTTCGTTCTGCCGATCGGAACGACACTGAACAAGAACGGCGCCGCCGTCTACAAAGCGGCGACCGCCGTGTTCCTCGCGCACCTGTACGGCGTGCATCTTGGCGCCGGCCAGCTCGCCACGATTGTGCTGGCCACGATCGTCGCCTCGTCTGCCGGCGCGGGCGTCCCGGGCAGTTCGCTGGTCACCACACTCATTGTTCTGAATGCCATCGGGCTTGGCGCGAATGCCTCAGCCGGGATTGCTTTGATCGCCGGAATCGACCGGCCGCTCGACATGTGCCGGACCGCCGTCAACACGTTCAGCAACCTGGTCGGCACGGCGGTCGTTGCGCGTGCCGAGGGCGAGCGGGTTCGGGTGACGTTCGACCGACGCGCGACCAGAATTCCCCCATGCCGGCTCCCGGACGAATCGGATTTCGCATCCTGCCATCGCCACCGCGGCTTGACGCGTCGCTTGTCGGCGCGTTTCGCGGCCTCGCCTCGTCGAACGTCGCCGATGCGATGGGTCGCTTTGGTTTCATGGACCCGGGCATTCAGTCGAGAAGCGGGCTGCCCCTGTGCGGGCTCGCCATCACCGTCAACGCGCGCCCTGGCGACAACCTGATGGTGCACAAGGCCTTACAGCTGGCCGAGCCCGGCGACATCGTCGTCGTCTCGACGAACGGCAACACCACGAGTGCGGTGTTTGGAGAGTTGATGTGCCGTACCGCCATCGCGCGCGGCCTTGGCGGCCTCGTGGTGGACGGCGCCATCCGGGATGCGGAGGGCATGACCGCACTCGGCTTTCCGGCGTTCAGTCGCACGGTGACTCCGGGCAGTTGCGACAAAGATGGCCCCGGCGAAATCAACGTTCCTGTGAGCTGCGGCGGCGTCGCCGTTCATCCCGGCGACATCGTCGTTGGCGACCGCGACGGCATTGCCGTGGTTCCTCGTGCGGATGCCGCGGCGGTTCTCGAGCTCGTGCGTGCGGTTGTCAAGAATGAAGAGCTTCGGGTTGCCGAGATTCAGTCCGGCAAAGTATTCAAGGCGGACATCGACGAGATCCTCAGGAAGAAGAGCGTCATCGAGTGACACCGTTGCTGCTGATGACGCCGGGACCCACGCGGGTGCCCGAACGCGTGCTCCGCGCCGGCGCGAGGCCGATGATCCATCATCGAACGCCGGAGTACTCAGCGGAGCTCGCGACCATCCTCGAGCTGCTGCCGCCGCTGTTTGGCACGCGTGAAACGGTGCTGCCCGTTCACGCGACCGGGCGCGGCGCCATGGAAGCCACGCTCTGCAATCTCCTGGCTCCAGGCGACGCGATCGGCGTCTGCGGCAACGGGCGATTCGGCGAGCTGTGGGGGAAACTGGGCGACTCGCTCGAGACTTCGGGTCCACCGAATCGCGACGAATTGGGACGCGGACGTCGAGCCCGCCGACGTCGAGCGGCTGCTTTCGGAGCACCCGGGCATTCGCGCCGTCGCGATGGCCTACGGCGATACGTCCACCGGCGTCGCGAACGATGTCGCTGGAGTCGCACGCGTCACCCGAGCGCACGATGTGCTGCTGCTGGTGGATGGCGTGTCGTCGATTGGCGGGATGCCGTTTGCGTTTGACGACTGGGGCGTGGACGCGGCGATCACCGCGTCGCAGAAATGCTTGATGTCCTCGCCTGGCGTCTCGTTCGTCGTGCTCAGCGAGCGGGCGCGCACGGCGAATGCGAAAGCGGGGTTCCCGCGATCGTACTGGGACTTTGCAGAGATTCGACGAGCCGTCTCGAAGCCGAGGCCTGAACCGACCGGTACGCCGCCCGTGCACTGCGTCATGCAGGTTGGCGAAGCTCTCCGGATGATTCACGAAGAAGGCATTGACACGGTCTTTCGGCGGCACGCTGACATGGCCGCGATGGTGCGCCGCGCAATGGCCGCCCTTGGACTGAAGCACCAGTGTCCGTCGCTGACGCGTCGCTCGACGACCGTGACCGCCATTGCGCTGCCGCCGGACCACCCGCCGGCGCAGGTCCGTGACGCCATGAAGGCGCGCGGTCTTCTCGTGGCCGGCGCCCTCGAACACTTTCAGCCGACCGCGTTTCGCATTGGCCACATGGGCGACATCCGTCCCCCGGATGTCGAGCGCACCCTCGACGCCCTTCGTGACGTCCTCGGCGGGCGATGAAACTCCATACCCGGATCCTCATCGGCCTCGCAGCCGGCGTCGCCATCGGGGCTGCGGCACGAAGCGTTCCGGCGCTTGCCGCCGGTGTTGAATGGCTCGAGCCCGCCGGAACCATCTTCATCAGATTGATCACGATGGTCGTGTTGCCGCTCGTGATCGCCAGCTTGTTCGTTGGCGTGACGTCTCTCGGTGACATCCGCCGGCTCGGCAGGATTGGCGGACGGACGCTGGCGTATTTCCTGATCACGACCGTGCTCGCCGCCATCATCGGCACGGCCGTCGCGCTCGTGGCACGGGTGGGGACCGGCCTCGATCCCGCGGTGCGCGACTCGATCGCCAGCCGTTTCGATACGCCCGCCTCGCCGCCACCAGCGGTCAACACGGTTCCGACATTTGTCCAGACGATTGTAGCGATGGTGCCGCAGAACCCGATCGCGGCGGCCGCTCAGGGCGACCTCCTGGCCGTCATCTTCACCGTTATCGTCTTCGGCGCCGCGGCGACGACGATGAGTGAGGAGAAAAGGAAACCATTGGTCTCGCTTGGCGAGGCCGTGAACGACGCGTCGCTGGCCGTGATCCAGTTTCTGATGCGTCTGGCGCCGGTAGCGGTCGGGATCCTGATCGCGGCAACCGTCCTTCGATCGGGACTCGATTTGTTGTGGAGTCTCGCCGGGTACGCGACCGTCGTGATCGTGGGGCTCGCGCTTCATGTTGCGCTGGTGTTGCTGCCAATTCTTCAGTTTGTCGCTCGGATAGGCGTTGTTGCCTTCCTCCAGGCGGTCGGCCACGTGATTCTGCTGGCGTTCTCGACAGCCTCATCGAGTGTGACGCTGCCGGTGAGCCTGGCCGCAGCGAGGGAACGCCTCGGTGTGTCTCCGGCGGTCGCGAGTTTCGTTCTGCCGATCGGAACGACACTGAACAAGAACGGCGCCGCCGTCTACAAAGCGGCGACCGCCGTGTTCCTCGCGCACCTGTACGGCGTGCATCTTGGCGCCGGCCAGCTCGCCACGATTGTGCTGGCCACGATCGTCGCCTCGTCTGCCGGCGCGGGCGTCCCCGGCAGCTCGCTGGTGACCACACTGATCGTTCTGAATGCCATCGGGCTTGGCGCGAATGCCTCAACCGGGATTGCGTTGATTGCCGGAATAGACCGGCCGCTCGACATGTGCCGGACTGCCGTCAACACGTTCAGCAACCTGGTCGGCACGGCGGTCGTTGCGCGTGCGGAGGGCGAGCGGGTTCGGGTGACGGGTTCGACCGACGCGGCGAGCCAGGCGTGACGACTCAAACGATCAGCGAGAAGATTCTCTCGGCGCATTGCGGTCATCCGGTGCGTGCGGGAGAGATCGCTCTCTGCCGTGTCGACTGCGTGATCGGCACGGACGGTTCGGGTCCGATGGCGATCGACTATTTCGAGCAGATGGGCGGGCAGTCGCTGTTCGATCCGTCGCGCGTCTTCTTTTCGCTCGATCACTACGCGCCACCCGATACGCCGCAGACGAAGGCGTTTCACAAACGGCGGCTGAAGATGACGCATCGGCCGAGCTGTGGGGCTATTCGTGTATCGCATCGAACCGGTCAGATTGCTTTTTGAGGACGAGGCCATGAAATCAAACGTCGCTCCCGTTGTGTTCATTCTGCTGGTCGCCGTCATGGCCATAGTTGTTGTTCGGCGCATGCGACCTGACGAGGACATCTGGCCATTTGCAATGGGTCTATTCGTGGGAGTCGGAAGTTGCCTTCTGTGGGATTATGTGATCGGACCAGCCCTCGCGCGCCGGAAGTCGCGCGGCAATTGATCTGAGGAATGCCATCGTATGCGTGACATGGGTTCCGGCTTTCGCCGGAACGACAACAGTGTGTCAGGGGTTGACGGAAACTTCTCGTCGAAGCGCGTCGGCGCTCATCTGCACACAGCTCTCGCGCCACTGATGTCATCACCACTCCATCAAGTCGATAGTCCGGATTGAGGCCGTTTCCGTCGACAGAAACGGCCTTATCGGACCCGACACACGGCGGCCAACCTGATGTTGACCAGAATTCTGGTCATCCGTAGAATGGAGGGGTGTCCAAGACCCTGCCCATCTCCGACGTCAAGGCGCGTCTGCCCGAGCTGGTGACCGGTGTCGACGAGCGCGAGGAAGAGATCGTGGTGACGAAGAACGGCCGTCCCGCGGCGATGCTCGTCAACTACGACGAGTATCGGCGTCAGCGCGACACGCTCGACATTCTGAGCGACCCGGCCATGATGAAGCAGATTCGTCAGAGTCGCCGGTTCTACGCGAAGAACGTGAGGGGACTCTCGTTCGAGGATGTCTTCGGCGAGCCGCAGCGTGCACGCCGTAGCCGCGAAGGCGGACGCGCTAAGAAACGCGCGCGGTAGCCGTCAAATCCCTGTGGCTCCTTTCGAGATCGATATCCCTCCACACGTGGCGGAGGTGCTACGACACCTGCCTCCGAATGTGAAGCGGCCGGTCAAGGCGGCCCTCCGTGCGATCGCCGCTGATCCGTCGATTGGTGCGCCGCTCATCGGCGAGCTGAAGGGCCTCTGGCGGTTCCGCGTCAGGCGCTTTCGCATCGTGTATGAGATCGAACGACCGCCCCGCGTCGTTCGCGTGATCGCCGTCGCCCATCGCCGCCATATCTACGACGACCTCGCAGAGATGGTTCGACGCGAATGACGAGACCGAGAATTGGCAGCCGCGCGCGAGAGGCAATTCGCGGCGAATCGGGCGACTTGCTGTGCGCCAAGTGCGAACCAGGCTCCAGGAAAGTCGAAGTCGGGACGCGGAATCTCGGAGAGGCCAAGCACCTCCGTGTAGAACCGCCGCGATTGCGCGAGGTCGGTGACGTTGACGGCGACGTGGTGGATGCGCTCGACGGCCATCATACGCATGACAGTGTGGCAGGCGTCCGGGGCCGGACGAGCAGAACGAGCCGGCGCACTGTGAAGAAGGTGCTGGCCAACGTCGCGACACCGATCGCGCTCAGGCCCACGCGCGTCATCGTGTCGAAGAGTGGCGCCAGCGCGGTTGGCGGATCGGCGACCGGAACCATCAACGCATCGGCCAGCACGAGCTGATAGAGCACCACCAGCACGGCGAACTGGATGACGAGCCACAGGCTTTCGTGGAACCGCATCGCCTGCGGGCGGGCGATGCGCAGCGCGTCGGCGGCCATGTTGGCAACCATGAGCGTGACGATGGCGGGGTTGAGCGCTTGCCAGACGGGCGCGAGATCGACGCCTGAGGGCGAGCCGCCCATCCACTGATTCAACTGGCCAAGCGGCAGGATATCGATCCACCAGAGAAAGTAGAACGCGACGGCGAGAAGCGACCCGACCGGCTCCCAGCGTGACCGAGGCTCCCGGCTGTCGGGCGCGCGCGACAAATCGCGCGGATCCCACACCTGCGGCAGATCGAACTGGTCCTTGAGCCGCTCGAGTCGCGCGAACACCAGCGTGACGAGGCCAAAGGCGGCCAAGGCCACGTTGCTCAGAATCCAGAACGTGAGCGGCACTTGCCGATACGGCTCCTCCGACGTCAGCGCGGTCATCAGCAACAGGAACACGATCAGCGGCGCGCCAATCCACGCCGCGACGCGCAGTACGAAGCAGTAGAACGGGTAGATGGCTGGGCCGATCAGATACTCGCGCGACCCGTATCGGCCCGCGACGATGAGCGGATGCCCGAAGCGCTTGAGCAGCGCGGCCTCTTCCTCCTCGGTGAGGGGCCTGCCGAGCTCGGCTTGCCGCCCCTCGATCTGAGACGCCAGCATCTCCGAGATCTCAGCCGCGATGTCGTCGCGCTGCGCTTTGGGCAGGTGCTTCCGCACGTGATGCACATATCGATTGAGCAATGCCATGACGATTCCCCTGTCCCTCACGCGACCGAGCGCGAGCCGTTCACGATCCGGCCCACCGACGCGTTGATCTGCTGCCATTCCTTCAACAGCTCCTTCAGGACGTTCCGGCCTTCGGGAGACAGACGGTAGAAGCGCTTGTTGCGCTTGTCTTCCTCGCGCCACTCGCTCTGCAGCAACCCCTGACTCTCGAGCCGGCGCAGCAGCGGGTAGAGCGTGCCTTCGTCGATGTCCATGCCGCGATCGGTCAGCTCTTTCTTCAGCGTGTAGCCGTAATGCTCGCTGCGCAACTGCGCCAGGACGGCCATCACCAGGCAACCGCGGCGAAGCTCGAGGCGAAGCGAATCGAACTGCTCTGAACTCATTTGACCTGTGCGTCCTACAGTGTGTGCCGCATACTGTGCGACAAACAGTATGACGATGTCAACAGCTTGTTCGTTCCACGGCCCGCGCTGGCACACTGGAGCCCATGCTGAGCCTCGTTCTTTCGCTCAGACGGCGCCAGCCTCATTCCTGACGCAGGACGGCTCTTTCGGGCCTCGGTGACGATACCCGCGAGTGCGGCCACTCCCTTGACCGGAGGCGACGCGTAATGCCGCGAGCCTTTCGTAGACTACCGCCGCGGACGGCTGGAACAGAGATTCGCCAAGGAGGTCATCATGCGCCCTGTCAATCGCTCGCGAAGGGTGGACCATTGAGTTGTAAGGATTGCCTTGATTGCCGGAATCGATCGGCCGCTCGACATGTGCCGGACCGCCGTCAACACGTTCAGCAACCTGGTCGGCACGGTGGTCGTGGCGCGTGCGGAAGGCGAGCGGTGACCACCCAAACCATCAGCGAGAAGATTCTGTCGGCGCATTGCGGTCATCCGGCGCCGTTCGAAAGGTAATCCCGGACTGCATATGCGTCCTCATGAGCCGTTGCCTTGAAAGCCTGAACGCCAGTATCACCGTCCGTCTTTTGGCCTGCTGTGAACAAGCGTTTGAAGAGTCAGAAGGAGTCTTGACCTTAGATGGCGCTTCTGGGGCCCACGGCGTCTCGACTGTTAACCTCCGTCGCACCTACCTCAGCCAGACGGCCGACCAATCGCTGTACGTCGGGCGCGCTGGCGCGGTCGCATCCGGGATCAGTTGTCGCTCGGTTCCGCCGTCGCTGATGAAGATCCTCCTGGGACCAGGGTACGGACCCTTCGTGTAGATCAGCCGTCCATCCGGCGTCCAGTCCGGATCGTATGCGGGGCCGGGCACTCGAAGCTGCCGGGCGGAGCCATCCGCCCGGGCGACGTGGATGGAATGCCCTCTCGCATGATCGCTAACGAAAGCAATCTCCGAGCCGTCAGGCGACCAGGCCGGCAGCCAGCCGTCAGCAAGGGAGGACACGTTGTCGCTGAAGCAATCTCCATTACCTGGGGCGTAAGGACGACCAACGGCCGCGCCGCCGAGCTGCCGGGCACCGGAGCCATCGGCGTTCACGGTCCACAACCCAAAGCACCAGTCTTCATACGTGCCAATGGAGAACAAGATCCGCTGCCCGTCCGGTGACCATTTCGGACTCGACGAGCCGGCATCGCTGTCGTACAAGGAACGCCGGTTCGAGCCGTCGACGTTCACGACGTCGAGCTCGGAGTCGTCGCCCACACGCCAGTTGACGAACACGAGCGACCGGCCGTCTGGCGACCACGCCGGGTAAATCCCACCGACGGCAATGAGGCGATCGCCGGAGCCGTCCACGCCAATCACACGGATTTCGGGCCCTCTTGCACTGAACGCAATCCGACGCCCGTCCTTCGCCCACGCGGGCGATCCGCCCACGACGAGTGGCGTGACCAGCGAGCCGTCCTCATTGGCGAGGTAGATCCGGTTCGTGCCATCGCGATCGCTTACGAATGCGATGGGACCGGTGGATCGCGGCGCCGGTGGTGGCGGTGGCGGCGTGGGCCCGTTCGGCCCGGCCGCCCTGTCGCATGAGATGAGCAGGAGCCCCAGCACCATCGACAGCGCGATGGTCATCTGACGCCGCCATCCAATCTGCGGTGTGCCTGTCATACCCCTGTGAAACACCGTCGGCGTAACAACCGGACAAGGCCGCCGTTAGCGCCTACCTCAGCCACACGGCCTGGCTGTCGCTGTACGTCGGGCGAGCCGGCGCCGTCGCATCCGGGATCAGTTGTCGCTCGGTACCGCCGTCGCTGATGAAGATCCTCCTGGGACCATCGAACGGACCCTTCGTGTAGATCAGCCGTCCGTCCGGCGTCCAGTCCGGATAGACCGCGGGAGCAGGCACACGAAGACGTCGGCCGGAGCCATCCGCCCGGACGACGTGGATGGAAAACGCCTCTGACCCGCCCCCTCTATCGCTCACGAAGGCAATCTCGGAGCCGTCAGGCGACCAGGCTGGCCAGCTGCCGTCACTGAGCGAGGCCTCCCCTCCGGACCAGCAACTGGCCGAGGGGCGACCAATGCCCGGCCCGCCGAGCTGCCGTGCGCCGGAACCGTCGGCGTTCACGATCCACAGCCCAAAGCACGCGTCGACAAACCCGCCATCGACGAGGTAGAGGATCTTCTGTCCGTCCCGTGACCATTTCGGGAACGAGGCATACCCACCGTCGTCGAACAGGGTACGCCGGTTCGAGCCGTCAACGTTCACGAGTTCGAGAGTTCGCGGCGCGGTAGGGATGCCGCCTGAGTTCCCCACGAACAGGAGCGACCGTCCGTCTGGCGACCACGCCGGGTGCGAACCGCGGCCGGCAATGACGCGATCGCCGGAGCCGTCCACGCCAATCACACGGATGTTCTGCCCTGTCGAGTACGCAATCTGACGTCCGTCTTTCGCCCACGCGGGCATGCTGATCACATGCCTGGCGACCGTCATCGTCGCGACCAGTGGCGTGACCACCGAGCCGTCTCATTGGCGACGTAGATCCACTCGGCGCCATCGCGGTCGCTCACGAACGCGATGGGACCAGTCGATCGTTGACCTTGCGAGCCTGGTACAGGGGCTGACCCCGGGCCGGTCGGCTGCGTCGGCAGGGCGCGCTTGTCGCACGAAATGAGCAGGAGCCCGAGGATTACAGAAAGCGCGACTGCCGTTTGACGCGGCCATCGATTCCGGCATGTGCCTGTCATACCCGGTCAAAACACCGTCGGGGCGACAACCGGACAAGGCTGCCGAGCTCAGTCCGGCAGGCCGAGGCGCAGCCTGATCGCCTGAAAGCGCGGATCGCTGCGCAGCATGGCGACCTCGGGCCGGTTCATCCAGGTGGCTACCCGCCACGGGCTGATCTTCATCGTCAGCGCGCGGTCGAGCGCCTCGAAAGCCCGCTCCTTATCGCCGAGGCCGCCGTAGATCAACATCTGGCGTATCGGCGCCTCGGGATGCGCGGCGGCCAGCGCCTCCGCCTCGTCGCGTCGGCCCGTGACGGCATACAGGTAGCCGAGATACATCCAGAGCGTCGGGTCGCGCGAGAAGATCGGGAGAGCTTTGTCGGGACGCCTGGACAGGACGAGCGCCCGGCCGAGTGAGATGTTGACGTATGGGAAGTTCGGATCCCGCTCCAGCACCCACCAGCTGCTCTCGATGGCTTCATCGTAGAGGCCGGCTTCGACCTGCGCGTGCGCCTGGGCTCGCCGGACGTCGAGCGACAGCGGTGCGACGGCACGCGCTCTGGCCAGCACGTCCAGAGCGTCGTCCACACGTCGAAGTGGCAGCAGCACCGCCAACTCATAGTCAACATGAATCGACCCCTGGCTGGAGTCGATCCGGAGTGCCTGCTGGAAGGCGGCTTCTGCGCTCGCCCACCGGCCATCCCGCGTGTGCAGCGTCCCGAGCGCCGCCTGGGCATCGGGGAGCAACGGGTCGAGGCGGATGGCCTCGAGCGCAGCTTCTTCCATCCGGGGTCCAATGGCGCCGCCATCCGGCTCACTACTGAAACGCCAGGCGTCACCGAGCGAGCGCGCCAGCGCCGCGACCGCGGGCGCATACCCGGGATCGCGGGCGACGATCTGCTCGAAAAGCGCGGCGGCTTCGAGCGCGAAGACCGGATCACGCTTGAGTTGCAGGCCACGAGCCCTGAGAAACTGCAGGTCGCGCGCCGGATCCGTCTGGTACCGTCGTTGACCGCTGCCGACTTCGAGGCGCAACTGGTTGACGAGCGATCTGGCGAGATCGTCGATCGTGGCGAAGACGTCTCCGTCAGGGCGCTCGAACGACCGCGCCCACACGTCGCCCTCACTATTCAGGTTGATCAGGCGCGCGTTCAGACGGAGCCGACCGTTCGAGACGAGGACGGAGGCGTCGAGCACGAAGTCGACACCCGCCTGGCGGCCGACTCCGAGGTCGCGACGTTCGCCTGTCTGGTCGGAGGATGCCAGCGAGCGGATCGTCCATCCGTCGATCTGCGCCAGGCTACTGAGGACTTCGAACGTCAGGCCCTCGGCCACCGTCTCGCTGCCCGGGTCGTTGCTCAGGTTCTGAAACGCCAGGACGCCGATGACCGCCGGGGGATCGGGCCAGGCACGCCACGTCACAAGAGCGGCGAGCGTCGCCGCGACGGCGGCCAGCACGGCGCGACGTCGACGCGTCGCGCTGGTCAACGCCCGCAGGGCCGCCGCGAGCGCGTCCGCTGTCTGAAAGCGGCGATCGGGCCGCGGATCCAGCGCGCGGTCGATGACGCGCGCGAGTCCGGACGGCACGTTGGTCCGAGCGGCACGGATCTTCGTGCGGGAGCCAGCTCGATGTGCGCGATCGAGTTCTTCGAGCGTGGTCTCGCGCACCGGATACGATCCGGTCAGCAGATGAAAGAGCAGCACGCCGAGGCTGTAGACGTCGCTGGCCACCGTCGCCGCTCCGCCGCTGAACAGCTCGGGGGCCAGATAGAGCGGCGTGCCCGACAGCGCCTGCCGCTCGTCGTCCAGCTCCCGCCCGCTGCCGAAGTCCATCAGCACAATGCGCCCATCGTCGGCGCGCATCACGTTCTGCGCCTTGACGTCGCGATGTAGGAGCCCCGCGGCATGGACGGCCGCAACCGCCCGTGCGATTTCCACTCCGATGTGCACGACCTCGTCCGGCGTGAAGGTCGTGCCTGACTTCAGCAGATCCTCGAGGGTGCGACCGTGCACGAACTCCATCCAGAGTCCGACTCGATCGCCAACCCGCTCGGCGCCATGGATGGTGACGACGTTCGGATGCCGGACCCGGGCGAGCAACCGCCCCTCGCGGATGATGACGCCGCCCTTGTCGGAATCGGGGGACGCCGCCAGAAGCTTCAGCGCCACCTCGCGGTCCAGGCGCGTGTCCCACGCGCGAAACACCTCGCCGAAGGCGCCGCAGCCGACTCGTTCGAGGAGGCGCAGGTGGCCCCAGGTCTCGCCGTCCCCGGGCAGCGGCTGGCGGTGCACCTCGGCCACCGACGCCACGAGGCGCATGTGCCGCACGAGCGGCCGGATGTCGGCGTCGGCGCTCGACTCGGCGGCAGCCCAGTCCACGTCGCCACCGTCGAGGACGGTACCGGCGAGATTGTCGAGCAGTTGCTCACTCGGAAGCATGTGAAGAGGTTCGACGCGCGAGCGCCCTTCAGGAGGAAACACCGCGCAGCGGCTTTCCGGACATTGGCGGCCTGCCTCGCTCCAGCTACGTGCCCGGGAGGTTCATCTGGCGGGTCAGCCGCACGAGCGCCCGCTGGGCAGCCTTGCGCGCGGCGTCAGCTGTGGGCTTTCCCAGCAGCTCGGCCAGCTCGTTGTACGAATAGCCCATTTCCACGCGCCCGATAACGGCCTCACGTTCGTCGGGCGTGAGCGCCGCGAGAGCGCGCTCGTACCGGTCGACCGCTTCGTTTCCGATGGCGGCCTCGAGGGGCGACTGCCCGACGGCGACTTCCAGCCCATCGAGGTCTGTCGCCTCGGGCTGGCGCCCCCTCTTGCGTAACTCGTTGCGCACTCGATTGAGCAGTGCCTGGCGCAGGTAGGCCAGCAGCGCACCCGGGCCGCGCACCTCAAAAACGTCGAGCCTCCGGAACGTCTGCAGCAGGGTGTCCTGCACGAGGTCGTCCGTGTCGGCGACGTCGCGCGCCCATTTCGGCAGCCGGCCGTGTGCCCAACGTCGGAGTGGTGGCAGGTGGCGGGCGATGAGACGGTCGAACGCCTCCTCGTCGCCGGCTTGCGCGCGCTCCACCAAGCTGAACGTCGACTCGGGATCGATCGTTCGCATCGCGGATGCCGACGGATTTCCCCCAGGAGGTTGATCGGGCAATGAGTGTGCTCGCCGGCTGATTCTAGGCCATCCCTCGAGTCGGCGAACATGTAACGTGGACGCCAAGCGCGTTGTGGGGAGCGCGATCGGCGTCGGATCGTCTGGTCGCCGATCGCAGCTCATTTCGCGCTCGTGCTCGCGCACGGCTGAAACAGGGCCCCGGACGCAACCTCCGGAGCTTCAGCCGACTTGCTCAGGCAGTCCTTCGGATCCGGCAGGCGCGCACGATCCGCTGCAGGTCGGCGTCTTTCGGCCATTGCGTAGCCGAGCGCCGCCAGGCGCTCATGGACTTCGGCGGCGACGGCCGGCCCCGCGCCGGCAGCGTGCTGGTCCCCAGCCTTCGCAACCGTGGCGGCGCGGGCCGTCATGATGTCGCCCAGCGTGCGGCGATCCCGGTAGATGTTCGTCTCCTCGAAAGGATCGCGGGCGAGGTCGAACAACTCCGGACGCGGCGCGTCGATGAACTTGTAGCGGCCCACGCGGATCGCCCGAAGCGAGCTCCAGCCGAACCGTTCCGGGTACATCGATTCGGCGTACGCCTCGAGTTCCAGATCGCGTACGCGTCCCTGCATCAACGGCGCCAGGCTCAGGCCGTCCAGCGACGCCGGCGTCGGCACGCGGAGGAGATCGAGCACGGTCGGCATGATATCGGTCAGCCGGACGACCTCACTGACCCGGGTTGGCGCGAGCGCGCCGCCGCGAATGATGAGCGGCACGCGAATCACATTCTCATAGATCAGAATGCCGTGGTCCCGCTCGCCGCGCTCGCCGAGCGACTCGCCGTGGTCGCCGGCGACGACGAACACGGAGCGATCGAGGAGCCGGCGTCGCTCGAGCGCCTCGAGCAGCCGTCCCACCTGGGCGTCGGCAAACGCGATCTCGCCGACGTACGGGTTGTGGCCGTACGTGGACGCGTACGGCTCCGGTGGATTGTACGGGCGGTGCGCGTCGTAGAGATGGACCCACAGGAAGAACGGCGCGTCGCCCACCCCATCGAGCCACCGAATCGCCTCGTTCACGACCGAGTCCGCCCGCCGCTGCCGGCCGGCGGTGCCGGCTGACCCGGTACTGCCGACGCTGCCGTACGTCTCAAATCCCTGGTTCAAGCCCCGATCCGGGTCGAGCACCACCGACCCGACGAATCCGCCGGTCCGGAAGCCGCGCGCCTGCAGCACTTCCGCAAGCGTGGTGTGCGCGTCGGCGAGCGGCGGATCCGCGTTGTCGCGGACCCCGTGGCGCGGCGGCACGAGTCCGGTGAAGAGGCTGGTGTGCGCCGGCAACGTCAGCGGCGCCACCGACGTCGCCTGATCGAAGATCACCCCCTCACGCGCCAGCCGCTCGAGGTGGGGCAGCGAGACGTTCATGAAGCCGTACGGCGACAGACGATCGACGCGTGTGGTGTCGAGCGTGACGATGACCACACCAGTTGGTGCAGCTGGCCGCACGTTCTTGGCGAGTAGGAGCGCGAGGACGCAGAGACCGGCCGTGATAGCGCGTCTCATGAACCGTCAGCGTCGCTCAAAGGTCAGTCGCTGCGTACCGCAGCTGGTCAGAAAAAAAACGTTTGGAAAGGCCGTCCCCCGCCATTGGGTGAGGCTGCCCAAACCAGACCTCGGATGAACACTGGCCAGGCCGTCAGACGTTGTGGCAACCGTGACGTCGCCGGCGATCACCAGCAGCGTTCCGTCCGGCAACCGTTCGACCACGTCGGGGTGCGCCGGATCATCGAGGGAGGAGTAGTAGGGGATGTAGAAACCCCGCATCTTGAACGTGGCGCCGGTCGTCGTGACGACGCCCGTGAACCGGTTCCCCTGGTCGCCAGAGATGAAGAACGGTGCGCCCGTCAGCGTGACCGTCAGTTGAGGGCCGTTCTGCGTAATGACGGCGTCGTATTGCCGGCGGCGCAAATCATCCGGTAGAGGTTGCGGCCCCAACCCCGTTCCAGACCCACAGAGCGCTTCAATCGTCATCCTGTACTCGCCGGCGCGCACGGGCCGCTCGCTGTCGAGCCGGAGCTGGACGTCTCTCGTCTCATGGTTTGCGACCTGGATCCGATCCATGCGCGTGACATAACCCTCTTGTCGGACGCGGAAATAACCATCGCCGGGCACGCCGTACAACTTGTAGCGGCCGTCCGGACCGCTCGTCGCGAAGGTCGCCTGCGTCGAGAAACCCTCGTCAACCGCGGCTTCCACGCGCGCGCCATGGATCGGGATGTTCGTGACGTCAGCCTCCGTAACAGTGCCGACGACCCGGAACGTGCCGTCCGGCAGCACGAGGATCTCCCGGCTGGCGCGGACGCCCCGATTGCCCGTCAGCTCAGCCTGGAGCGTGCCCTCGCCTCGGAATGGGGGCTGCGCGGACACGAGGCCGGTTGGATTCACTTGCAGCAGCACCGATGGCCCGGCCGACCAGGCCACACCGACGGCCGGCTGCCTGGATCCATCCAACAGAACCTGCACGGCCGAGTACTCGGCCGATTGGCCCGGGGCGATCGTCGCGGGCCCGACGATTTCGAGTTTGGCCACGTTCCCGCCCGGGGGGCCGCCCGGGTCGACGGGTCGGCTGGGTGCGACGGGTCCGCTGGGTGCCGCTGGCGGGTTGCCGCAGGCTCCCCAGAGTCCGGACAAGACCAAGCCGAGGCCAAAGCAGACGAGAACACCCGGTCGGTGGCGCATGATCGGGATAAACACCGGCCGCCGTCAATCTGGACAGGCTCGTATTCCGAACTAGGCCCGGGCGCTGACTACCAGTCGAATTTCACGCCAATCCGCGCGATGCGCGGCGAGACGATGCTGAGCGGCTTCAGGAAGGTGTCAGACGACCAGTTGACGTTCTGTTCCGGGTTGGCATTGAGGATATTGAAGACGTCGAGAAAACCCGCGAGGCGTCCGGCGTCGCCGAGCCGGAATCCCTTCTCCACACGCACATCGAGAAGCGTGATGTGGTCCATCCGCCGCGTTCCAATCGGCTCGGCCAGAATACTCACCGTGCGGCTGTAGTTGAGCACCGCGCCAAAGGTCCGACCGAAGGGCTGCCCCGACTGATGCAGCAGGAACGGCGTGACCCGCACATCCCACGGGCCCGTGTAGGTGCCGGCGATCTTGGCGGACCAGCGTCGAAACGTATGCCGGCCGTCCTCGTCGGTGTTGATGAAATCGTTTGGAATGTGCGCATATCGGTGCTGCCGGATGGCCTGGCCGGTCTGGCCGTTGCTCTGCTCACGATTCCAGGTGAGCACGAAGCCGGCATTCATCGTCCAGCGCCGGTGTCCGCGCGCGGTGGCGCCAACCTCCCACGTCCAGTAGTCGCTCGCTCCGTGAGAGGCATTCCTGACGACGTTCACAGGCGGCAGTCCGAGCGTCTCGGGCCTCAGTTGAAAGGCCTGCACAGGAGACCCGTCGTCGGCGGTGCCTGGAATGCCGTCCGGGCCGGGATCGGCGACGAGGATCGGAACCGAGAAATCTGCGGCCGGCTGGCTCTGGTTCTCGCGCTGGTACTCACGCCGCTCGCCGCGCCAGACGACGCCCGTTCGCACCGCCACGCCGCGATCGAGTTCACGCTCGATGAATGCGGTGAATTCGCGCAGATAGGGAAGGGACAGTGCGGGGTCGAGCGACTCGACGTCGGCGCCGCCCCGCGCGCCGAGCAGCACGCCCTCTTCGCCTTCTTCCCACTCACCAGAGCCGTTGGGATCGGACCACGTGTAGCGCCGGAACCACGTGGTCGCGTTGGGATTGGCATTGGCGCCGACCGCGAGGTCCGGTCCTATCCGGTACCAGCCGGCGCTGACCTTCACGAGCGTGCGGGCATCGCCGAACACGTCGAACACGACGCCAAGCCGCGGCGTGACGAGGTTCCAATCGATGACGTTGTCCTCGGCCGGAAACGCCTGCGCCTCGGCATTGAAACGGCCCGCCGGATGCTGCTGCGCCGGCCGATCCACGCGGTCCCGGTCGAATCGCAGGCCGAGCGTGAGCGTGAACCGCTGCACACGGTACGTGTCGCTCAGGTAGGCGCCGAACGACCACCACCCGTTCCTTGATTGCGACGGTGTCTGCAGAAGGTAAGCCTCCGCAGGCCGGGTGTTGCGAAACACGTGCAGCACATCCCCGGGATAGCCGCGCCACCAGGTGTCGGAGCCCAGGCTGCGAACCACCTCGCCCCCGCCCTTGAGCATATGGCGGCCGGCGCCGCCGGCTGGTGCGTAGGTGACGGAGCCGTGCACCTGGTTGCGACGAAGGCTCGTCTGCCAGTCGCGGCCTCCGCCCTCCACCACCAGCGTCGAGACATCCTCCTTGCGCGGGCCGCTTCCATTCGGTTGTTCGTGCCGGTTGCCGCCGAACTGGCCGGCCCGCACCTCCATGAACAGCGTGTCGCGCATGACCGCGTTCCATTCGCCTTTCCACACGCCGCCCCACGCGTGCGAGTTGGTGGTCGACGCGTCGGACTGATGGACGGCGTTGGCCGCCGTGACCAGGCCCTGGCCGAACGGATCGAGTCGGGTCGGCTGATCGTTCGTGCTGGCCTGTCCAAACGCGATCAGCCGATGCTGCCCGATCGCGCCGGTCACTTTGCCGCCATAGTTGGAGAGGCGAGTCTCGATCGGTCTGACCGGGAAGTTGACTCGTCGAATCGCGACTTCCTGATGCCGGACGGAGCCATGCCACCAGAGGCGATCGGGCCGAATGAATCCCCCCACGCCGGCGTTGAGGTCGTGGTAGCGCCAGGCTCGATTGGCCTCACGCGCGGGGACCAGGTCCGTGCCGGTGGCACCACGGGCGATCTGATCGGCGTCGATGTTGTGCGACTGCCACTGGCGTGGCTCAACATCCGCGTAGAACGACGCGCGGTATCGATTACCGCCCGACCGGGTGCTGATCTGCATCTGCACGCCGGGCGACGCCCATTCGGCGCCGTGCGCGCCAGCGCCGACGGACACCTCATCCAAGGGGCCAAAGTCGAGGCTGAGACCGAGCATGCCCGCGATGCCGGAGATATCGATGCCTTCGATCTTGGGTTGGGGGAGGCCGACGCCCGTCGCGCCGTAGGCGCCGTACAGCGCGACCGGCGTGCCGGTGCCACCGACATCGAAGCGGGCGAGGTATATAGCCGGTGTCGCCGCCAGAATGGAGCCCATGTTGCGGCTGCCGGGCAGGTTGCCGAGCGTCGCCGCGTCGAACGTCGCGCCGAGCGCCGTCGATCGCGCGTCAACGACCGGCGTGCCGCGCGTGACCAGTACTTCCTTGTGGGAGGCTGGGCGCAACGCCACGTTGACCGTGGCCGTGAAGCCGAGACTGACGAGCACGCCCTCACGCTTCTCGGTCGCGAAACCGGCGCGCGTGAAAGCGACCACGTACTCGCCCGGTGGGAGAGCGCCCACGGCGTAGCGCCCGTCGCCGCCGCTCGACGTGCTGCGTGTGCCCATCATCGCGTCGCCGGTGACCACGACGGCGACGCCGGGCAGGAGGGCGCCCGTGCTGTCCGTCACGGTGCCGCCGATGGCACCGCTGGTTGTCCCGACCACCTGGCCAGCGCCAAGCGCTGCCTGCAGCCAAGCCCACGTGAGGATGATCCTCATGGCAGGGTCGGTTAACACTACTTCAGGACGCCCGGCATGACCACCCAGACCATCAGCGAGAAGATTCTGTCGGCGCATTGCGGTCATCCGGTCCGCGCCGGAGAGATCGCGGTCTGCCGTGTCGACTGCGTGATCGGCACGGACGGCTCGGGTCCGATGGCGATCGACTATTTCGAACAGATGGGCGGGCAGTCACTGTTCGATCCGTCGCGCGTCTTCTTTTCGCTCGATCACTACGCACCACCGGATACGCCGCAGACGATGGCGTTTCACCGGCGGATCAGGACGTTCGCCGCGTCGCATGGCGCGACGGTCTTTGAAGTCGGCGACGGCATCAGCCATCAGGTGGCCGTGGATCGCGGGCTGGTCAACGCCGGCGACCTCGTGGTGGGCGCAGACAGCCACACGGTGACGTGCGGCGCTCTCAATGCATTCGCGATCGGCGTCGGATCGTCTGACCTGGCCGCCGCGATGCTGACGGGGAAGATCTGGTTGCGCGTGCCGGAGACCATTCGCGTCATCCTGCGCGGCCGTCGGCCGGCCGGTGTCGCCGCGAAGGATGTCGCGTTGTTCCTGATCCGGAGATTCGGTGGCGACGGCGCGAACTATCAGGCGATTGAGTTCACTGGAGACGCGCTGCCGGCGTTCACCATGAATGACCGGCTGGTGCTTTGTAACCTGATGGTTGAAGCCGGCGCCAAAGCGGCCATCTTTCCCGGCCCGATCACCTCCGATCCGCAGGCACCCTTCCACCTCGATTTTGACTGCGATCTGGCGGATCTGACTCCGCAGGTGGCGCTGCCACACGCGCCCGACAACGTCGTGCCGCTCAGTGCGGCTGCCGGCATTCCGGTACAGATGGTCTTCATCGGGACGTGCACGGGTGGCAGGGCGGTGGACTTTCGCGAGGCCTGGGATGCCTTCACGCGTGCCGGGGGGCGGCTCGCTGACGGAGTTCAGCTGGTCCTGACGCCGGCGTCGCGCGACGTCCACGACCAGATCGAGGCCGACGGAACGCTGGAGCGGTTTGTGACGGCCGGCGCCATTCTGACCACGACCGGCTGCGGCGCGTGTTGTGGGACGAGCGGTGTCATTCCAGGCGACGGAATGACGGTGCTCTCCACCGCCAATCGCAACTTCAAAGCGCGCATGGGAAACGCGAGCGCCGAGATCTATCTGGCGTCACCGGCCGTGTGCGGAGCGGCCGCGGCGACCGGCCGAATCCCGGAGTGCGTATGACCATCCAGGGCCGCGCGCGCCTCCTCGCCGACGACGTGAACACCGACTACATCATTTCGTCGTCTCGCAAGCGAGGGACGATCGATCCCATGCAGCTTGCGCCGTACCTGCTCGAGGGGGTCTCGCCGGAGTTCGCCTCATCCGTGCGGCCTGGCGATGTCCTCGTGGCCGGAAGGAACTTCGGATGCGGCTCCGCGATGGAAGTGGCCGTCACCGTCATTCAGGCGGCAGGGATTGGCGCGGTCGTCGCCAGAAGTTTTGCCAGAAGCTTCTTTCGCAACGCCTTCAACAACGGGCTGCTCGTGGTCGAATGCGACACCGCCTCATTTCAGGAAGGCGACAACGTCACGATTCACGTCACTGACGGAGAGGTACGTGTCCACAACGAGACGCGCGATGTCACGGTCGCGGGCGCGTCATTGCCGCCGATCGTCCAGGAACTCATCCGGCACGGCGGGTTGGTGCCGTACCTCGCGGCCCGCGGCTCGCTTTGACCTCGGGTTTCGTTGTCGACAGGTTACTCAAAATCGGGATGAAGCCCACGAAACCCGAGGTCTTCGGGCGCATGGCCCTATCGGTAGAGTGCTGGTCGCTCAGTTGTTCATGAAAGTGCCGTTCCTCGTGACGCTGGCACCGACGTTGACGGAACCTCCCTTGGATCGCTCAAGGAGCGACGGGTGTGATGTTCGCAGGCCTCGCCATGGCTGCGGTGAAGAAGTTCCGCGACGCGTCGTTCTAGTGGGAGGGCGTCACCGCACCCTGGGCGCCACCACAATTCGCTTAGGCCCGCTCTGGCGGGCGAACTGCAGGTGGGCCAGTACCTTGTGCGTGGCGACGTCGATGGCAGAGACGGCGTCGGAGTACCAGAGGCTCACGAACGCGACCTTGCCGTCGGGGCGGATCGTGAACCAGTGCGGAAAGTGACCGACTTGAATCTGCCCGGTTTCCTTCAGGTCCGACAGCCGCACGATCCTGATTAGATCGAACACATCGTCGGTCACCCATAGCTCCTGTTCGTCCGGTGACAGCATCAGATCGTGCGTAAACGTGTCCAGATACGGCTTCGGCACGCCCTCCGGCAGCGTCGCGAGCTCGACCCGGCGCGTGACGCCCTTCTCGGCATCCACGACGACGAACCCGATGAGATTGGAGAGCGCGGCGTACAGGATGCGGCCGTCGCGCCTGGCGCGGATCGGACGCACGCCGTCGGCTGTCGGCAGGTTGTAGACGAGCGCCTGCTTCGCGGGATCGATCACGGCGATGGAACGTCCGAACTGGGCCCCGACGTAGATGCGCGAGCCGTCGGACGACGTGATGGCGTCGTGGGGGCCCTTGTCCATCGGGATCTTCTTGATGAGCGTCAGCGGCTCGAGCTGGACGACGGCGACGGCGTCCTCGCCGCGCATCGGGACATAGGCGAACCGGCCGTCCTTCGTGAGCGCCATCTGGTTCGGATCCGTGCCGATGTTGATCTGTTCCACGACAGCGCCCTTGCGCACGTCCACGACCTGAAAATTGCCGGTGCGATCGCTCGCGAGATACACCTTCGACCCGTCGGCTGAGAAGGCGAGCCCGTGCAGCTTCGGGTCCGTGGTGATGCGGCGGACTTCCTTGAACGTGTACGCGTCCGCTTCGACGAGTTGATCGGTGTCGCCGAGCGTGATCCAGAGCGTGACGTCGTTCTCGGCGGCGACCGGGCGCGTCGACAGCCCGGCGGCAATGAGGACAGCAACCAGACTGAGACTGCGCGTCATCGTTGAGCTCCGATCACCTCCGCTACTCATCCTCCTTGGCAAGTCGATAGTATTCCGGAACAAATGTCTGCTGTGTCATCGGGGGTCGCACGTATCCGCCCATCCCCCGTTTGCTGCGAGGTGGCAGCTCAATCTTGTCGCGTTTCATTTCCTTATAAGGAATCATGCTCAACAAGTGACGGATGACATTCAAACGGGCAAGCCGCTTGCTGTCAGCATTGACCACATACCAGGGAGCTTCTTTGATATCCGTATAGGAAAACATCTCATCTTTCGCCTTCGAGTATTCCACCCAGCGTGACAGCGACTCCAAGTCCATGGGGCTCAACTTCCACTGCTTTGTCGGATCGTTCATTCGCTTGGAGAATCTTTTTTCCTGTTCTTTATCGTTCACTGAAAACCAATACTTGATCAGAATAATTCCTGATCGAATCAGCATCCGTTCGAACTGCGGGCATGAATGTAAGAATTCTGTATGTTCCGCGTCTGTACAGAATCCCATGACCCGCTCAACGCCCGCGCGGTTATACCAGCTTCTATCGAAGAGAGCGATTTCACCGGCAGCAGGGAGATGTGGGGCGTATCGCTGAAAGTACCATTGAGTTTTTTCCCGTTCTGTTGGTGCAGGCAGCGCAACCACTTTGCAGATGCGCGGATTCATGGTTTCCGTGATCCGCTTGATCGCTCCTCCTTTGCCGGCGGCGTCGCGTCCCTCGAAAATGACGACCACTTTCAGTCCCTTGTTCTTGACCCATTCCTGAAGCTTGACCAGTTCTATATGCAGTTTTGCGAGCTCTTTGTCGCAGTCCTTTTTGCTGAGACTCTGGGAATCCTTTGAACGCTCTGACGCCGGAATCTCGTGTGATTCCTGATTGGTCTTATCCTTGGCCTTTTTCCCTTTTTTTGCCATGAATGTCTCCGTGTGTGTGATGGTCAGTGGCGGCGCAGCGCGGTGCGCGCCGATTGCAACGCCCGGCGCCTGACGTCGAGCAGCCGCCCGGTGTCGCGTGCCAGCGTCGGACTGGCTTCGAACATTTGCCGTACGGTGTCCGGCCTCAGCAACAGGACCTCCGTGTCCTCGACGGCAACGGCCCGCGAGTCAGCAGAGTGCGTCCCATGCATACCGGCTTCGCCGAAGAACTCGCCCGGGCCCACCGCCGCGATCTCCGCGACCTCGCCCTGTCGCACGAGCTGCATCGAGACCGCACCCTTCACCACGAGATAGACGCCGTCGAGCAACTGCTCTTCGTCGAAGATCACCTCGCCCTTGCCGAACGACAGGGCGCGGATGACGGCGTGCTCACCTTTCGGCAGCCGGGGCAGGTGCGGGATTCGCGTGAGGACATCGGCTGGCGACGCCTCGGGTTTCTGGAAGGGCGCGTCGGTATTGTGCTGAATGTTCACGCTGACGGGGTAGGGCAGGCTCAGCCCATGGCGCCGCGTCATGTACCAGATGCGCGTGATGAGATCATTTCGGACCGACCACCGATCTTCCTCGGCGACCCGCCAGATCAGGCGATAGTTGACCGAGTGGTTGCCGTATCCGATCGTCGCCGCAATCGGCTTGGGCGACTGGACCACACCTTTTGTCGTCCTCGCCACCTCGAGCAGCGCTCTGCGCACCGTGTTCGGCGGATCGTCACTGCTGAAGGCGAGCTCGAGCGTCTCCATGCGGATCGGCAGCGGTCGGGAGTAATTGCTGATCGTCTCCTTGTTCAGGGTCGAGTTCGGGACCACCTGGATCATGCCGCCCAGAGCCTCGATGTGCGCCGACCGCCAGTTGATCTCCTTCACGGTGCCGGAGACGCCGCCGACCTCGATTGTGTCGCCGATCTCGAACGGCCGCTCCATCAGAAGCATGAGCCCTGAAAAGAGGTTGCCAAGGGGCTCTTGAAGCGCAAGGCCCACGACGATGGAGGTCACACCCAGCGCGGTCAGCGCCCCCTGGATCTCGCGGTCCCAGATGAATGAATAGGCGAGGGCCGCCGCGATCGCGACCAGGAGGGTTCGCACCAGATCCCGCAGCAAGCGGGGCACACGCTGCTGCCAGCTCCCCACGGCGGCGCCTTCGAACACCACCGCATTGGCGGCGCCCAGCGCGACGATGACGAGCGCGACCCAGGTCGCGGTTGTCGCGACGCGAACCCAGACGTTCTCGCTCGGCAGCCCGAGTACGGCGCGCAGATAGATCACGCCGGCGACGGCCGGCAGCACCCAGACCCGCGTCCGCCGCATCCAGACCGTCGCGCGATGTCCCCGGCGCGCGAGCGCGAACCCCAGTTCCGTGGCGACGATGAGGGCCAGCAGGAGGCCCACCGCGAGCGCGATCGCCCATGCGCCCTGCTCGCGCAGGATGCCAATCAAGTCGCTCATGCGACCCCCTCGTCGATCACGGCGAACAGCTCGACCGCGCCAATCCCCTGAACGTCCATCTGCGTCGGCGCTCCGAACGGCACCAGGTCGCGCACGCGGTCGTAGACGGGCCTGGTGACGACAATGGAGGTCCCCCCTCCGTCCGAGTCGATGCGCCGCGTCAGCCGGACCGTGTCGCCCCACAAGTCGTAGATGAACTTTCGGCGCCCGATCAGCCCGCCGATTACCGGTCCGGCGTTGATGCGGATTGCTGCGCTGAGGTTGGTCTGGCGCTCGGCGTTGAATCGACGGACGATGCGAACGGCCTCGCGCGCGAACTCGACCATCCGCGCGGTATGGTCGGGCCGCTCGAGCGACAGGCCCGACGCCGCGAGATAGGACGCGCCGATCGTCCGGACCTTCTCGACGCCCTGCTGCTCGGCGGCCTCGTCGAGCGCGCCGACGACATCGCTCAGCAGCGCCATGACGCGATCCTCGCCCAGCTCGCGCGAGAGCGCGTCCAAGCCGACGAGATTGATGTACGCGACGGTGACGTCGGCGAACGACTGAGGCGTCTCGGAGGTGCCCCCCCTGACTTGAGCGGCGGCCGACGCCGGCAGCAGACTTTGAAGCAGCCGTTCGTTTTCCTCCACCTGGCGATCGAGATCCTCGCGGCTGGCGCGGAGGCTTCGGACCATCTCGTTGAAGGCCTCCCCGAGCTCGCGGTACTCATCGTCGGGCGCAACATCGACCTGCACGTCCAACGTCCCCTTGCTGACACGCCGCGCCGCGCCGACGAGCGCGCCTATCGGGCGCGTCAGCGCCGCGGCCATGAACATCGCGATGACCGAGGCGAGCAGGGCGAGCGCCCCGCCGACGGCAAGCGCACGCCGGGTGTAGGCCGCGAGCGGCGCCATGGCCTCTTGCCGGTCGATCTTGGCGATCACAGCCCAGCGCAGCGAATCGAGATCAATCGGGCCATAGGCCATCAGCGTGTCGACGCCGCGGTAGTCCTCGATCGCCATCACACCACTCTGACCGCGCAGCGCGGCGCGCGTGGCCTCGTTGTCGACGGGCACCGTCAAAATCGTCGTGTTCAGCCGCTCGACGATGTCCGCCGTGCGCGACGTGAGCTTCGACTGACGCAGGGTCGCGATGAACGCCTTCGGATCCTCGATCAAGAACCGTGAATCCGTCCGCATCGTCAGGTCGGGCCCGACCAAGTAGACCTGGCCGGTCCTGCCGAGTCCTTCGGCCTCATACTGCCGCCCGCCGGAAAGCGCGTCCGAGATCGGCTCGAGTCTGAACCGGAGGAGCATGACTGCGGCCATTCGCGGTCCGTCGAACACCGGCGACCCGATGAAGGCCCCGGGCGCGCCCAGTTGCGGCCGATACGCCTCGAAGTCGGCGACCCGGTAGTCGTCCACATCCTTTGAGGTGCCAAGCGCCCGGGCGAGGGCCGCGAAATTGCTCGAGGCGTAGGGCCCGCTGGCGAGGTTCGTACCGAGAACCACCGATTCCTGGTAGCTGTAGAACACTTCGAGCGTCTCGGGATCGACGAGCAGAATGTTCTCGAATCCCAGCCTCTTGATGAACGGGCCCAGCCCGGCCTGCGCTTCCCCGAGTGCGGCCCCGTAGCGGCTGGTGTCGGTAGCAGAAACGAGTATTCGAGACACACCGTAAGGCTTGGGCGCCTGGACAAGGTAGTGGTAGTGGAGGTACCACTCCCCGGGACTCGTCGGCAACGACGATCCCTCTGTGGGCGTGATTGACAGATTCTTGGCGACGGCCGGCTCGAACTCCTCCAGGTGAAACCGCGTCACGTCTTCGGTCATTTTGGGCGTGACTGCGACACGTTCCAGATCCCGATGGGCGACCCGCAGCCCGACGGCGGCTCTGGTGACCACGTCTGCGGCGGAGAAGGCCAGCACCTCGTTACGCATGGACGTCAGCATCGACTTGACGATGCCGGCCTTCGAGCGCTGGAGGCCGAGCAGCTGCCGTTCGGCGCTGGCCGTGAGGCTCTGGCGGGCCGTGAGGTAGCCGACGCCCGTCAGCACCGTGATGCCGGCGATGGTCAGCAGGACGAAGGACACGAGCAGCTTCGACTGCACGCTCAGTGACCGACGGTGGGGCATGAAGGGGCCTCAACCCAAGGAACAAAGACCAAGTCGCAACAACGGAAGGGCTATGTGGAGCGAACGCGGTTGCAATCCGACGGCGCGGCGACGCGGGTCACCAACCGCGCAGCCACCCACGGCATTTCGTGGGCGCGACGATCGGCAGGGATCGGGCATGTCGTAAGCGGCGCGCCGGCCCGATCGCTGACGGGGTACTCCACACGGCGCGTCGCTGGCTGCGGGCACATGGGTTCATCGCATGCCAGCCGCGTACCACCGATGCCGCCACCAACAATTGCCCGCGGAGCCGCTGGTCCTATACTCGCGGGCGCATGGGCCTCCGCACGCTCGTCGTTGGCTCCGGGCAAATGGGGTCGTCACATGCCCGCGCGTACCACGCGATGCCCGGGTTCGAGATCGCCGGTCTCGTGTCGCGCGGGGCCACGTCGCGCAGACGGCTGAATGCCGAGCTCGGCGGCCGTTACCCGGAGTTCAGCGACTACGCCGACGCGCTCGCGTTGACCCGGCCGGACGCCGTGTGCATCAGCACCTATACCGAGACGCACGCCGACTTCGCGATGGCTGCTCTGGAGGCTGGCGCGCACGTGTTCCTCGAGAAACCGGTGGCCGACACCAACGAGGCGTGCGCGCGGGTGATCGCCGCGGCCCGCGACGCGCGGCGCGCGCTGGTGGTCGGCTACATCCTGCAGGTGCATCCCGCGTGGCAGCGGTTCACCGACATCGCGCACGGCCTCGGCCGGCCGCTGGTGATGCGCATGAATCTCAATCAACAGAGCGCCGGCGCAGTGTGGGACACGCACCGGCAGCTGCTGCGCAGCACGTCGCCGATCGTCGACTGCGGCGTCCACTACGTCGACGTGATGTGTCGCATGACCGGTGCACACCCCGTGCGGGTGAACGGCGTCGCGGCGCGACTGAGCGACGAGATCGGGCCAGGACAGAGCAACTACGGCCATCTGCAGGTCGTGTTCGACGATGGATCCGTCGGCTGGTACGAGGCGGGCTGGGGCCCGATGATGAGCGAGACCGCGTTCTTCGTGAAGGACGTGATCGGCCCCAAGGGCGCGGTCAGCATCGTCGCCGAGCGCGCCGCGGATCGCGGCCGGTCGGCCGACATCGACGCGCATACGATGACCGAAGCGTTGCGCGTGCATCACGCGGAGCGCCGTCCCGACGGCACGTTTGCGCGCGGAGACGAGGTCATTCGCGTCGAAGACGCGCCGTCGCACGACGAGCTGTGCCGGCGCGAGCAGCAGGTATTTTTCGACGCGATCCACGGCCGGGTCGATCTCGAGGCGCACTGGACCAGCGCCGCGGACAGCCTGCGAATTGTGCTGGCGGCGGATCAGTCTGCTCGCGAAGGGCGGACGATCGAGCTGATATAGGGTCGCGAAATGTAGGGCCGGCGCGATGCCGGGGCTAAAGCCCCGGCCTACATCTGCGCTCAGGGAGGTTCAGATGCTCGTTACTCGCGCAATCCTCATTGCTGCCGTCATCGCTCCAGTCCTGTCGCAGCAGACCGTGACGCCGCCGAAAGGCTTCATTGCGCTCTACAACGGACGCGATCTGACGGGCTGGCGCGGCGGCGACACCTTCGATCACCGCAAGTGGCTCGCGATGCCCGAGGTGGACCGCGCCAAGCTCGACGCCGAGTGGACGGCCGACATGCGCGCGCACTGGCGCGCCGAAGGCCCCGAGCTCGTCAACGACGGCCAGGGCAAGTACGCGACGACCGTGAAGGACTACGGCGACTTCGAGTTGCTCGTGGATTACAAGACCGTGCCGCGCGCCGACTCCGGCATCTACCTTCGCGGGTGCCCGCAGGTCCAGATCTGGGATCACACCAACCCGGCGGAGCTCAAGAACGGCGCCGACAAGGGGTCGGGCGGGCTGTGGAACAACTCGTGGGGTGCGCCGGGCAAAGACCCGCTGGTGCTCGCCGACAAGCCGTTCGGCGAGTGGAACAATCTCCGCATCGTCATGGTGAGCGATCGCGTCAGCGTCTGGCTGAACGGCCAGCTCGTCGTCGATCACGCGGTGATGGAGAACTACTACGACCGCAAGCAGCCGGTGCCGCCGCGGGGGCCGATTTCACTGCAGACGCACGGCGGCGAGATCCGCTGGCGGAACATCTTCATCCGCGAGATTGGCGCCGACGAAGCCCGTCGAATCCTCGAGCGCCGGTAATTGACGTCACGATTTGCGAGTTAGCCTGGTACGCCGGAGCCGCTGCTCGGCCCGCATGACATGGACGATGTACACGCGTCGGCCCTGCACGCGGTAGAACACCCGACATGGTGGCTCGACAATCTGCCGGTAGCGGCCGCTCTTCAGCTCCGACGGCCGCGAGCCACTGTCGGGATAGCGGCGAAGCTGACCGACGTGCTCGAACACGCGTCGCACCAGGCGCCGAGCGGCATCAGGATTGTCGAGGGCGATGTAGTCTGCAATCGCGTCGAGGTCGCTAAGAGCGGACTCCGTCCAGACTACTTCAGCCACCGGCTGAGACGGTTTCGAGCGCGCGCATGCGACACCGTTCGGCCCTCGACGATGGCACGCTCGCCACGCGCGATGCCTTCGAGGAGTGCGACGCGCTGCCGCAGGGTTTCAAACGTCTCGACATCGACGAGGTAGGCGCCAGGCAGGCCGTGCTGGGTGATCAGAATCGGTTCCCGCTCAGCCTCGAGTTCCTCGAGCAGCGCCGTCGCGCGTCGCTTCAGCGTGGTGACCAGCTCCGTCCTCATGCCAGTGATACTAGAGTATCACTTGAGCGGGCCGGCAGGCGCCCGAGCCGACGCCTCGGACGGGATTCGCCGGACCTCGGGTTTCGTTGTCGACACGTTACTCACAGTCGAGATGGAGCCCACGAAACCCGAGGTCTTTGGAGTTAGACTCCAGATCCCGTGGTCTCCGACACCCAGCCTGTGCTCCTCGTCGAACCGAATGACGACGCCAGCGCGCTCGAACGGACGCTCGACAACGACCGCCGGCGCGTGATTCGTGCCGGCGCGGTGGCCGAGGCCATGGAGCGTGCCAAGTCTGAGCAGCCGTTCGCGATCGTCTATCGCGGTGCGCTCGCCGATGCGGTCAAGTTGGTGAAGAAGTTGCGATGCAACGCGCGCACGGCGCTGGTGCCCGCGGTCATCGTCGCTGACGCGCCCGCCCGCGTTCGTGAGGAACTCGCGAGCTGGGGCGTCACATCGGTGCTGGGTGCCGCGACCGCGGACCAGCACATTGCCGACGCCGTACGGCAGCTCGCGCCGCTGCCGCCGGCCGCGCAGGCGCCGGACAGCGAGCTTGGACGCGCGGATCGTCTCCAAGCCCTCGAGCGGGCGAACCTGCTCGACTCGCCCCCCGAGGAGCCCTTCGACTGCCTCGCGCGTCTCACGGCGCAACTCCTCGACGTGCCCGTCGTGCTGATGTCGATCGTCGATCGCCAGCGACAGTTCTTCAAGGCGCAGGTCGGGCTGTCGGAACCCCTGAACAAGACGCGGCAGACGCCAATCGCGCACTCGTTCTGCCAGTGGGTCGTCACGGGGGATGAGGATCTGGTCGTCGAAGACGCGCGACGCGATCTGTTGCTGTCGGCCAACCCGGCGACCGTCGAGATGGGCATCGTCGCATATGCCGGCGTGCCGCTCCGTGCCGACGCACACGAGACCATCGGATCGTTCTGCGCGGTCGATCGGAAGCCGCACCGGTGGGACCCGCGGGAGTTGCGCACGCTGCGCGACGCCGCGAACGTCGCGCAAGGTCTCACCGCGCTTCGGCAGGCGGAGCGGCTGCCGCCGCTCACGTTCGAAGAGTTCCGCGTCATGGCCGGCGTGGCGGGACGCGCCGTCGAAGCGGCGATGCGGCTCCACGAAGCCAGCAGGACGCGAGTCGATACCACCGAGCATCACGCGCTGGTCGCGCTCGTCAGCGATCTCGGCCGCCAGCTCGCCCGCGTGTCGGAACGACGTACAAGCGCTCACGGCACGAATTAGCCTTTGGCTAATCGATGACCTTCACTTCGCGACCTGGCAAGGATGCGCTGTCGATTTTCAGCGCATGCTTCGGCGCGCCGCGCGCGCTGGTCGGCATGCTGCACCTCGGCGCCCTTCCAGGCACACCGTCTGCGTCCCATTCCGTCGAGACGCTGATTCAGCTGGCTCTGACTGAGGCACGCATCTACCGGGACGCAGGATTCACGGCGCTCGCCATCGAGAACATGCACGACCGTCCGTATCTCAAGGGTGGTGTCGGTCCCGAGATTACCGCCGCCATGACGGCACTCGCGCGTGAGGTGAAGCGCGACACCGGTCTCGCGCTGGGCATTCAAGTGCTCGCTGGAGCGAACCGCGAGGCGCTCGCCATTGCGCACGCGTCCGGAGCTGACTTTGTTCGGGTCGAAGGATTCGTGTACGCGCACGTCGCAGACGAAGGCGTGATCGAGTCGTGCGCAGCCGAACTGCTTCGGTACCGGCGCGCGATCGGCGCAGAAAAGGTGCTGATCTTCGCCGACATCAAGAAGAAGCACGCGGCGCACGCGATAACCGCGGACGTCACGCTCGTCGAAACCGCCAAGGCCGCCGAGTTCTTCCTCGCCGACGGCGTCATCGTGACCGGCCCCACAACAGGAGAACCGGCTTCTCCCGATGAGGTACGCGATGTGGTCCAGGCGGTGCGCGGACCGGTGCTGGTCGGATCGGGTGTGACGCCGGCGAATCTGGCGCGGTTCTCGACCGCGCACGGGTTCATCGTTGGGTCATCGGTCAAACAGGGCGGAGTCTGGTGCAACCCGCTGGATCGCGACGCGGTCCGCGCTCTGGCCGGCGCGTTTGCCGAACTCGGTCTCAACCCGTGAGCCCGTCGATCGTGCTGCTGGGCAACCTCCTCGTCGACGACGTGGTGCTTGCCGACGGCACGACGCGCATGGGCCAGGCAGGAGGCGCGCTGTTGTACGGCGCGCTTGGCGCGACAGTCTGGGAGTCGCGTCCGGGATTGGTCAGCGTCCTGGGCGACGATTATCCGCCCGAGGTACTCGAGCAGCTTCAGCAGCGCGGCGTCGATCTCACCGGCGTGCATCCGCTCGGCCGTTCCGGCGTACGCACCTGGTTGTTGTACGAAGGGCATGTCCGGCGCCTGATTCATCGGTTGGGCTGCCCGACGCATGAAGAAGTGTCGCCCCGGCCAGCGCTCATCCCCTCCGACTGGCGCACCGCTCGGGCATTTCATCTCGCGCCAATGCCATTCGACGTTCAGCGGGCCCTGCTCACGGCACTTCGTGCCCACGGATCAGCGTTCGTTTCGATCGACCCGCATCGGCCGGTCACCGAGGAGACGCTTCACGAGTGGCGGGACGTCCTGGAGGACGCCGACGCGTTCCTTCCTGGCGAAGATGAACTCCTTCTCGAAGATGCGCACGCGAATCCCCACCAGGCGCTTACGCGGCTCGTCAAGAACAATGGCCGACTCCGCTTCGTTGTGTTCAAGCGCGGGGCAAGCGGCGGCATCCTGTACGACACGCGTGACGAGCATTTCTACACGTGGGAGGCTCGCGTCGCCGGCGTCGTGGATCAGACCGGCGCCGGGGATGCCTTCGGCATCGGGCTGGTCCTGGCGCACCTCGAAGGCCTTCCGATCGAAGCCAGCCTGCAACGCGCGGTCGTCACGGCAAGCTTTGCCGTCGAAGGCTGGGGACCTGAGGCGTTGCTCTCGGCCACTCGCGCAGATGCCGAGGTCCGGTTGCGAGAGTGGTACGGCGGCGAGAGCCGGCGATGAGGGAGTGGTGCAGGTACGGCGGCGAAGTCGCGCGCGCTCTCTCCCACAAAACTCCTGTGGTCGCGTTCGAGACGACGGTGGTGACACACGGTCTGCCGCACCCTGATGGCGTGACCGCGGCGTTGTCGCTCGAACAGATTGTGCGTGAGGCAGGCGCCACGCCTGCGACCATCGGCATCATCGGCGGTGCCGTCCACGTCGGGCTCACGTCCGCCGAACTGGAACAACTCGCGACGGCACCGAACGTCGCGAAGATCAACCTCAGTAATCTCGCCGCGGCACTTTCATCTGGTCTGCCCGGCTCGACAACCGTCGCGGCCACGATGGTTGCTGCACATGCAAGCGGCATCCGCGTGTTCGCCACTGGAGGCATCGGCGGCGTGCATCGCGACGCTCCCGAAAGCGGCGACATCTCCTCGGACCTCACGGCACTTTCGCGGGTTCCGGTCGCCGTGGTGTGTGCTGGCGCCAAGGCGATTCTCGATCTGCCGCGGACGGTGGAGATGCTGGAGACGGTCGGCGTGCCGGTGTTTGGATTCGGGACGGACGAGTTCCCGGCGTTCTACCGACGATCGAGCGGACTCCCTGTGGATCGCCGCTACGACTCCATCGCGGAGCTCGCCGCGGCCGTGCGGCTCCACCTGTCGCTTGGTCTCGGCACGGGGGTGCTCATCGCGAATCCGATTCCGATCGCCGACGAGATGGCGTCCGACCTCTACGATCGCGCGCTCCAGACGGCCTTGTCGGAGGCTGAGACGCACCGCATCCGGGGCCGCGCGGTGACACCGTTCCTGCTCGACCGCATGCACGCGGTGACGGGCGGGGACAGCGTGCGGGCCAATGTCGCCCTGCTGCGCCACAACGCGCAGTTGGCCGCGGCCGTTGCGGTTGCGGGCGTGTGAGGCATCGGAAACTCCTCGACGACGGCCGCTTGTTCAGGGCCGCCCATCGGCCGCATACTCTGCGCACCAACTTCATCCCCGAAGGTTACCCATGGGCGACATCCTGAAATTGTTCGAAGACTTCGACCACGGCCGAATCTCTCGTCGGCGGCTACTACAACTGGTTGCCATCGCACTGGCCACCCGGCCCACTCTCGCGTTCGCTCAGGGCAGCTGTGGCGGCGCGCGCGCCGGAACGCCGGAGTGCAATCCGACGCCGGCCAAGCTGCCATTCGAGCCCACGGGCTGGCGAACGGTCCTGCTCGATCACTTCTCGGTGCAGGTGGCCGACTACAAGAAGGAAGCGGCCTACTACGGCGCGCTCATGAACTGGAAGGTCCGGAGCGATGACGGCACGAAAGCGATGCTGGACATCGGCGACTGGGGCGGTATCAGCATTCGCGGCGGTTATCAGCCGCCGCCGCCGGCACCCCCCACCGCTCCAGCCACGCCTCCGGCTGCCGCAGGCGCGGCCGGAGCCGCGGGCGCTCAAGGGCGCGGCGGCGGACGGGGCGGCGGCGCGCCGCGCAACGCCGTCTTCGACTCGTTCTGCTGGGGCATCGAGCCGTGGGACACCAGAAACGTCGAAGCCGAGCTGAAGAAGCGCGGGCTCAACCCGATTTCCGATCACCAGGGCCGCGATTTCCAGAGCTTTCACGTGAAGGATCCGGGCGGCTTCGATGTGCAGATCAGCAACGGCAACCGAACGAATCGCCGGCGCGATCCCGCGAACGGATCGCTCGGCGTGCCGGCGCCGTTCGAGTCGACCAACTGGAAGACCGTCTTCCTGGATCACATCTCGTATGAAGTGGCGGACTACAAAGCGACTGTCGCGTTTTATCAGGCGCTGCTCGGCTGGAAGCCGGGAAAAGACGAAGGCAGCCAGAACAACATCGAGGCCGGCGACATGGGCGCCCTCATCATTCGCGGCGGCAACGCGCTATCACCGGCATGGGTGCCTGGCAGCGCGGCAGCGACGCGCGCGACGCGCATCGGCCACATCTCCTTCGGGATCACGGCATTCGATCCTGACGCCGTGCGAGCCGAGCTGGAGAAGCGCGGCCTGAATGCCCGTGTCGACACTGGCGGCGGCGGTGACATCCAGACCGCCACGTACAAGAGCTACCACACGACGACGCCGAACGGGTTCGATCTGCAGATCAGCAACGTCACGGCGCGGACGTCGTAGCGCCCGCGCCAGCCACGGCCGCGACCGCGGACCAACACATTGCCGACGCCGCGCGGGGCGTAAACAACCGCCCGGTCCCGAGACTCATTCTCAAAAAGCCGGACGCTCACCGTCCAACACGCGGCGTGTGGCATTCTGAGTCTTTGGGCGTGTGTGACCGCCGATGTCTGGAGGTAACCGCATGACGATGACCGAATGGTTTCTGGCAGAGCTCGAGAGCGAGGCGGGCAAGTCGCGACGCGTGCTCGAACAGGTGCCGACCGGCAAGCGCGACTGGAAGCCGCACGACAGATCGATGCCGTTCGGGTACTTGTCGGATCTGGTCGCGAACATTCCATCGTGGGTCGGTTATGCGATCACGATGGACGAGCTGGATATCGCGCCGAAGGACGGATCGAGCCGCAGACCCGCTCCCCTGAACACAAGCGCGGAGCTCGTGGCGGCGCTCGACAAGGCCGTTGCCCAGGCGCGCGAGGCCCTGCAGAAGACTACCGATGCGCACCTCAAAACAGCCTGGCGACTCCTCGCGAGCGGTCATCTCGCCTTCGAGCAGCCCCGTCACCAGGTGATTCGCGATACGTTCCTGCATTCGGCGCATCACCGTGGACAGATGACGGTGTACCTGCGACTGCTCGGATCGAAGGTGCCTTCCGTGTACGGGCCGACGGCCGACGATCAGAGCTTCGGATGAAGTGACCCGCGTCCTGGACTGGCTGCTCGATTCTGACCCCGCCATCCGCTGGCAGGTACTGCGCGATCTCGTTCAGGCGCCGGCAGACGTCGTCGCGTCGGAGCGCGCCCGGGTGGCGACGGAGGGCTGGGGCGCCAGACTGCTGGCGTTGCAGGGCGAAGACGGCCTGTGGGCGGGAGGCGCCTGTTTTCCGGCGCGGCACCTCAACCAGGCCGGCGAGACGCAGGGGCAGCCCTGGACGTCCACGCTGCCGACACTCCAGTTGCTGTGCGATTTCGGCATCGACCCGCGTGCTGACCGCGTCCGCCGAGCGGTGGCGCTGGTCAGGGATCACTGCCGATGGGAGCACGCCGGTCAGCCATTCTTCAGCGGCGAGGTCGAGCCGTGCATCAATGGCAGGACCGTCAGATTGGGCACTTATTTCGATCACGATGTCGATGACGTGGTCGTTCGCCTGCTCGCCGAGCAGCTCGAGGACGGCGGGTGGAACTGCGACGCCGAGCGCGGGTCCGTGCGATCGTCGTTCGCCACCACGATCAATGTGCTCGAAGGTCTGCTGACGCACGAGCGCGCGACCGGTGGCTCGGCGGAATCGATCGCGGCCCGGCGCCGCGGCGAGGAGTACCTTCTCGAGCGGCAGCTGATCCGGCGCAAGAGCACCGGGGCCGTCGTCAACCCAGCCTGGCTGCAGTTCTCGTTTCCGACCCGCTGGCACTATGACGTGCTGCGCACCCTCGACTACTTCCGCTCGGCCGGTGACGCGCCGGACCCGCGGATGACCGAAGCGATCGATCTGCTCCGATCCAAGCAGCAGCCCGACGGCACCTGGCTGCTGGAGAACACGCATCCCGGCGCGATTCATTTTGCGCTCGAAGACGGCGACGGCCGGCCCAGCCGGTGGAACACGCTGCGAGCGCAGCGGGTCCTTCGCTGGTACGAGCAGTCCGCAGCCTGACCCGCGCCGAACAACGTCAGGTCGCCCAGTCTCTCGTGGTATCTCTACAGTTGCGCCGTGCTGGTCGTTATCGGATGCCGGTTTTGGCGGGAAAACCGAAGGGCGGTTGCGGCCGCTGATACGCCCGGGACGACGACGTCGACCGCGTCAGCGTGTGGTGATTGACGAACGCCGCCGTGCAGAGCGCCATCGCGCCAATGACCGGAAACACAATCTGAGGGTCGGTCCCGTCGCGCAGTCCAACTTTTAACAACTGAGGCATCAGCGCGCCGATCGACACAAAGACCCAGACCGCTGCTGTGCTCCCTTGAAATCGGAGGAGGGTGGCGTGCGCGAGGGCGCCAATCCCAGCCAAGCCGAACGCCAATCCGACTCTCAACGTTGGGGGAGTCCCGTACGCGAAGGCGTAGGCGGACCACCCGAGGAGCCACAGGATCATCCAGGTCGCGAAAGGAGTGAGGAGAAGCAGCGCATTGATTTGTCTCACCGACAAGGGCAGCACCTTCAGCAAACGCGCCCATGGTGTCCAAAGGCCCTGCATGGTCACGACCGCACAAGGCAGCAAGACGAAGTAGGACAGTCCGCGATCCCCGGTGTCCGAAGGGTCGAACACGGTCGGCGCTTGTGGCACGAACCACCAGGGGCCACTTCCAGAGATGACGCCGTAGGATGCCAGCGCGAGACACGCGCCGATTGCCAGCGCCGGTGTCGCCAGGAGGTACGGCACTGCCACCCTCGAGATTCCAGTCAGGCGATCGATGAGACGTGTCCGAGTCGCGGCTCCCGGGAGCACGACCGCGCGCCGAGCCTGCGCGCGTTCGCCCGCCAGCACTCCGCGCTCCGGTGTCCACGCCAGCGCGCCAAAGGCGATCGCCAGACCTGCGACCAACACCCCAGTCGTCGCCGATGTGAACTCGCCAGGGCGCGTCGGCAATGCGTCGCCCACCAGGATCGGTAGCCCGAAGCCTGCAAGCACGGCGGCGGTCGGCGCGGCTGCTGCAAACGACGCCGCAAGGGTTCCGCGGTGAGCGACGGCGTGTCCGGCGTGTCCGAGCAACGGAAACAGCGGGAGCACGGTGCCCGCCCAGGTGAAGTCGTAAACGGTTGAGAGCAGAATCGCTCCGGCCGACACCGTCGGGCTGCCGCCGAACGCCGCCACCAGGAGTGCGCTGACGGTTTTCGAGACCAGCAGGACTCCAGCGGCGACGACGGTGCCGACGACCCAGGTCGCGCGCCAGAGATCGCGATTGGTGACGGGCAGGTGACGAAGCTCCCGCAAACCCATCGTCGCGATCACCGCCATGGGCCCCAGCAGCACCGCGAAGATGAGCGAGAGGGATGTGATGATCGGCAATGGATTGGAGCCACTCACCGCGAACGCGAGCCAGAACGGGAAGAACCTCACGGCCACTATCGAATAGAGCCACCGATTCCGCCAGATCGCGTCGAAGACGAGTCGCGCGACCATCTCAGCTCCTCCCCAGAGCGACGACGAGCTCTTCGAGTGAGAGGGCGGAGTCGGCGAGCAGCGATCGTCCGCCAGCTCTCAGTTGCTCGATCGGTGTCAGCCGCTGATCGAGCAGAACGCGCCACCGATGCGGATCGCGGTGCTGGACGAGAACGCCAGGCTCCCGCTCGACGCCGGCGGCTTGTTCGCTCGCGATGTCGACCAGGCGATATCGATCGACCACCTCGTCGGTCGCGCCCTCGACGATCAGCCGGCCGTTCTTGATCAGCCCGACGTGGTCCGCGAAGCGCTCGAGGTCCGTGATGGCGTGCGAGGAGATGAGGACCGCACGATCCTCGCCCTGGACCGCCGACAGCAGCTCGGCGAACAGCTGCTGCTTGGCAATCGCATCGAGCCCGCTCGTCGGCTCGTCGAGGATCAGGAACGACGGCCGCCACGACAGCGCCAGCACCAGCGAGAGCTTGATCCTCGCGCCGAAGGACAGCGACTGGATCCGCTCGTCGGGCCCGACATGAAGATCGGTCAGCAACGAGGCGCAGTACGCATCATCCCAGCCGGGATAGAACCCCTTGACGAAGCTGATGACCTTGCTGACCCGGCTCCACGGCGAGTAGTTCAGGTCGGGGCTGACGTAGCCCGCACGCTGCTTCATGGCGCGCTCATCCCGCTGGTGGTCGAGCCCGAGCACCGTGATCGATCCTGCGTCCTTTCTGCCCAGTCCGAAGACCAGGTCCAGCGTTGTCGTCTTGCCGGCGCCGTTCGGTCCTACGAAGCCGTAGATCGCGCCCATCGGCACCGTGAGATCGATCGGCCCCAGGGTGAACGATGTGAACGACTTCGTGAGGCCGCGGATTTCAAGCGCGTTTTCGGACATGGCGAGGCGCTCCTTCTGTGGGATGGTCTTCGGCGTCCTGGCGGATCGCCACGTCCGCCAGCTGCAGGATGGCTTTTTGAGACAGTCCGGCTTCGGCGGCTTCGCGTGCGCCCTGCTTGAAGAGCGCGGCCGCGTGGGCGGTCTTCACCTCGCGGCTCCGGTCGGCGGCCGCGTCGGAGACGAACGTGCCGAGTCCCTGGCGCCGGTAGATGATGCCGTCGCGCTCGAGCTCCTCGTACGCGCGCTTCACGGTGATGACGCTGACGAGCAGCTCCTCGGCCAGCCGCCGGAACGAGGGCAGCGGCGCGCCGGCCGCCAGGCGGCCTTCGCTGATCTCACGCTTCAGGCTGTCGACGATCTGCAGGTACAGCGGCCCGCCCGCCGCCGCCGAGAGCGGGCCAATCAGAAGCCGCGAGGAAAGCCGTCCGGGCGCCACTCGCTATACTGTATATAAAGAACATATACAGTATGTCAAGTCAGGCCGGTCACACGCAGTAAGTGCTTCAGGACGCGGTCAGGATCACATTCAGAACTGGAGCGTCAACAACCGAGTGGTGACATCGCTCGTGGTATCTCTACAGTTGCGCCGTGCGACGGGTTCGACTGCACCCAGCGATCTGGGCGACCGCATCCACACATTTTGTGGCCGACGCGTACGGCAACATGTACGCGCCGCTGCTCCCGCTGCTCATCCCGCGGTTGGATCTGTCACTCCAGACCATCGGCGTGCTGGCGATGTGTTATCAGCTCGCGAGCTCGGTCTCTCAGCTCGGGTTCGGCACGCTCGCGGATCGCTGGCGGCCGCGCGTGCTCCTCATGGGAGGGCCGGTTCTGTCGGTGCTCGTGCTGAGCGCCATCGGCTCGGTGACGACCGTGCCGATGCTCGCGGCGGTGCTGTTCATCGGGGGCCTCGGGAGCGCGGCGTTCCACCCGCCCGCTGCCGCGCTGGTGCACGCGGTGTCCGTCGATCGCAAGGGCCTCGCGATGGCGACACACATCTCGGCCGGATCGCTGGGTTTTGCCGTCGCACCCGTCTGCTTCGCCCCGGCCGTGATGGCGGTTGGACCGAGCTGGGCGTGGGTGGTCGCGCTGCCGGGGCTGCTCGCGCTCGCGTACACGCTTCGTTTGATCCGACGCGTTCACATCCCGAAGAAACATGAAGCGCAGCACTGGGGTCTCTTGCGCCCGTACGCCAAGCCCCTGGGGCTGCTCTACATCATCGTCGTGTTGCGAACGTTGACGGCGAACAGCCTGGCGGTCTTTTTGCCCGTGTTGTTGACGCGCCAACACATGGGGATTGGAGAAGTCAGCGCGGCCGTGACGCTGTACCTGGTCGTGAGCACCCTCGGCGGATTCCTCGGAGGCCGACTGGCCGATGCCTACGGCGCGCGGCGCGTGATCATCTGGACGCTCGTCGCCTCAGTGCCCTTCCTTCTGGTCGGGCAATTGACGTCAGGCTGGACGCTCACCGTGCTCGTCGCGATCGGCGGAATGTTCCTGCAGTCCACCTTGCCCGTCAACGTCACGTTCGGCCAGCAGGTGGCGCCGGTGAGCGCCGCCACCGTGTCCTCGCTGATGATGGGCGTCGGCTGGGGCGTCGGCTCACTGCTCGCGCCGGTGGTCGGGATGCTTGGGGACCGGTTGGGACTGCACGCCGCGCTCTCTCTGACAGCGGTGGTCCCGCTGCTGGCAGCCCTGTTCGCCCTCCCGTTGCCGAATCGGGTGCCACGTGACGTCCATGCCACGCCATCGCCGTTGACGTCGGAGCCGGAATAGGCCCCGACACTGGCACTTACTCCTGAATAACGCTAGGGTGGATCGACGGCAAACTACGCGCGAAGAGCGTTCTTCGGAGTTGGGTCGATCAGTCCAGTGGTGCTCGGCTATCGGAGGGTTTCATGTCGCAGGCAAAAACAGTTGAGGGTGTCAAGAACGTCGTTCTAGTGCACGGGGGGTTCGTCGACGGGTCCGGTTGGCAGGGAGTCTACGACCTTCTCAAGAAGGACGGCTACAACGTGTCGATCGTGCAGAATCCGACCACCTCTTTGGCGGATGACGTCGCGGTCACGAAGCGCACGCTGGCGGTGCAGAACGGGCCGGCGATTCTGGTGGGCCATTCGTACGGGGGCGTCGTGGTCACGGAAGCCGGCAACGATCCGAAGGTCGTGGGCCTCGTCTATATCGCGGCGTTCGCTCCGGACAAGGGCGAGTCCGTGTCGGCGTTGATCAAGGACCCGCCGCCGGGTGCGGCTGTTCCTCCGATCCTGCCGCCTCAGGACGGCTATCTGTTTCTCGATCGAACGAAGTTTCGAGCGTCATTCGCGGCGGATGTGAGCGCTGACGCGGCGGCATTCATGGCGGACTCGCAGGTGCCCTGGGGTCTCGAAGCCCTCAACGGCGCCGTCAGCGAGCCGGCGTGGAAGTCGAAGCCAAGCTGGTATCTCGTGTCCACGGAGGACAAGATGATTCCGCCTGACGCGCAGCGCGCGATGTCGAAGCGCGCTGGTTCAACGGTTACCGAGGTCCAGGGCAGTCACGCCGTCTACGTGTCCCAACCCCAGGCCGTCGCGGCGATCATCGCCAAGGCAGCGGCTGGCGTCACGTTGGCGGCCAGCTAGGTGTCAGAGGCAACTCGCACCCGGCGCGTCTACACAGAATACTTTGTAGTATAAAGATACGGCGCCGGCGCGTGGCTGATGATTGGATCATTCGGCAGTTATCGCGTTAATATACTTTGTGACACAAAGTATATTGGATTCGCGATGGCGGGACCCCGAACAACCGGAACACGGAGGCCGGGACCGATTCCATGTCGCGATCAATATGGATGGGAACGGTCGCTGGGCTCTGCTTCGCGGTCAACCCAGGGAGGCGGGCCACGTCGCTGGCGCGACAGCGGTGCGGCGGACGGTGGAGTCCGCGCCGTCGCTGGGGATCACCACACTGACGCTCTACGCTTTCTCCTCGGACAATTGGCGCCGTCCGCGCGGCGAAGTGGACAACCTGATGTTTCTGTTCGAGAAGTACCTGGACTCCGAATGCGCCCGCTTGACTGACAGTGGCGTCCGTTTCAACGTCATCGGGCGCCGGGACCGGATCCCGGATTCTCTCAGAGACAGCATCGAGCGGGTCGAGGAGCGTACGAGCGAAGGAACGTCTCTCCACCTGCGGGTTGCGATGGACTATTCGGCCCGAGAGGCGTTGTTGGCGGCGGCCGGCCGTGTCGCCCAGGAGACACTCCCGACGCGCCAGGCGTTCGAGCGATGCCTGTGTGAGGCCATCCACGCACCGAGCGGTACGCGTGACGTGGATTTGCTCATTCGCACCGGCGGAGAACAGCGATTGAGTGACTTCTTGCTGTGGGAGTCGGCCTACGCGGAGCTCTACTTCACCGACGTCCCGTGGCCGGAGTTCACCGGGGCCGATCTCGCGACCGCCGTTCACGTGTTTTCCGCTCGTGATCGGCGATACGGAGGAACTCTGGGGAATCGCACCATGGCCGAGAAGGCGAGCACGTAGCCGGTCAACCATGCGGCGCTTCCTCGTCTGTATCCACGACGCCACTCCGGCCTACGCTCGCGAGACTCGGGTGATGATCCGGGACCTCGCACCCATTGTCGGGCGTCGTCTGTCCTTCGGCGTGGTCCCCAACTGGCACGGCGAGTGGCCACTCTCGGCGCATCCTGATTACTGCCGGCTGGTCCGGGAAAGCTCCGAGGAACTTCTCCTTCACGGTTACTGCCATCAGCGGCTGCGAGGGTGGGGGCCGACCACATGGCTCACCGGGGCCGGCGACGAGATGAACGGCCTGGAGCTCGAAGAAACCCGACGCACCCTCGAGCGCGGACAGCGGGTCTTCACCGAGATCTTCGGAGAGCCGGCACGAGGCTTTCTCGCACCGGCCTGGCAGACGGGGCACATGCGCCTGGGGAACGGGAATGCCGTGGGGCTGGATCACGTCCTGGGCTTTTTCTCCCTCGAGTCACGGGCGGGCCGAAAGGTTCCTCTGGCGACCTGGAGCTGGGACTGTGGTCGCTGGGGTTGGCTCGGACACCTCGGTCATCGGATCGGGTGGCTGTCTCAGTCGCTGGATCGAGGAGTCCCCACCTTGGCGATTCACCCAAGAGATCTGGAGCGGGGTTTCTGGCCGAAGATCCTCCGGCTCACCCAGGAGCTCGTCGAGACTGGGTACGAACCGAGCATACCGGCGAGGTTGCTCGAGGCGAATGATGCTGAAGTCGATACTTGACGCCGTCATGGAACGGCGAGCCCATCAGTTGATAGAGCAGGTGGGTGCGTGGCTGCCGACTGAGGGACGCGTGCTGGACCTCGGCTCGGGAACCGGACACCTCTCGGCGCGATTGGAGCGGGAGCTGGGACTCGAGGTGGTCACCGCTGACGTGAGCGACATTCATGTCGTGGGACCGCCCCCGGTGCTGATCGCCGACGGTGTCCTTCCGTTCGAGGAGAACACGTTCTCGGCCGCGCTCCTCTTCTTCATGCTGGCGTACCCGAACGACCCGGCCGGTGTTCTGGCGGAAGCGGCGCGCGTCACCAGGGGACCCATCATCCTGGTGCAGTCCCTTCATTCGGGTCGCCTGGGTTATGCGTGGCTTCGCGTCCGGGAGTTCCTCTGGACAATCGTGGCCTTCCACGTTTCGAAGGTCGTCGGCTACGTCCCTCCGAAGGCGAAGTTCACCATGAATACCCGTCGCTTCTATACCGCCCCGAACTTCAGCGGGACGTGATGGCGGCGGGGCTGCGGATCCGATCACGACGGGAGCGGCCGGTGCTACCGGGCCGCTCGCTGGTCGTCGCCTCTTGGGTTCTCGAGCCAGCCTTCGCTTTTCCGTTTTCCAGATCGGCGTCGCATGTTCCTACGCCCTCCCGCTCGCCGCTTGCCGCAAGGCAACGTGATTGGCCGCCTCCGCACGAGCTACAGCTGGCAGACGCAATGACTGAACGACGTCTCTCCTTCGTGATCCCTGCACGAAACGAGGAGGCGCTGATCGGCGAGACCCTCGAGGCGATTCTCGCGAGTGTGGCTCGCGTTTCAGGCGTCTCGCGGAACAATCTCTGGCTCCCGGATACTTCCTTCGAGATCGTCGTCGCAGACGACGGGAGTGAAGACGCGACTGCGGAGATCGTGGGGAAGTTCGCCGCTGAAGTCGGCGTGCGACTGGTCTCGTGTGTCGGCGGCACGTGCGCCGCGGCGCGCAACGCCGGGGCCGCGGCCAGCTCCGGGCAAGTGCTCTGCTTCGTCGACGCGGACACGATCGTTCCGGAGAACGCTGTCGATCGCATCCTGCAGCGCCACGAGTCGGAAGGCAGGTGCCTGGTGCTCTATCGGCTCGTTTCCCGCGAGCCCGGGATCCGGGCGTGGCTCTGGTGGACCTTCTGGGGGCTGGCGCGACGCCTCCCTCTGGCGAGGGCCAAGTCGATGCCGGCGTTCATGAGCTGTGACCGGGCGCACTTCGAGAGCTACGGCCCCTTCAAAGAGTCCTGGGCGATCGCCGAAGAGTGGCCACTGACCGGGGCTGCCTATCGGCACCACCATGAGCGCTTCCTCTATGACCGGAGCCTCACCGCGCGCACGTCCAGCCGGCGAATGGAGCTCCAGCCCTTCGGGTACGTTCGAACACTCCTGAAGTGGGTCTCGGTGGTCCTCTTCCCCTGGGCGCGCACCTCGCTCACCGATCGGATTCGACACGAGACGGGCGATCGCTGATGCAGGGCTTGTCCTTTCAACGACGTAGCCTCTGAGCCTTTCAGGCTCTCTTACTTCTTCCCCGTCGGCGCCGAGGGAGCCAGCGGCGTATCCGTATTCCAGATATCGCGGATGTAGTGCCAGGCGCCGCCCGCGCGGCGATGCACGGACAGGTACTTGCCGGTGTCGACCGTGGTCCCCTTCGCGTCGACGATGGCGAACGTGCCGCTCATCCAGCCGACGTCGCCGCTCACGCCCACGGCGGTGATCGCTGTGTTCTTGAGCATCAGTTCCGCCGCTTTTGTTGTTGCGGCGTCAGCGGCAATGAACGTTCGAATCGCAGCCCGGCCGGTCTGGGGCGGCGCGTTCGGCGGCATGAGCACCGCATCTTCAGCGTATTGAGCCGCGACGCCATCGGCGTTGCCGTTGTTGTAGTGCTCGAACCAGAGCGGGAGATCGGCGCGCAGCTTGGCTTCGTCGGCCGCTGTGTCCTGTGGCGGCGCGGGAACGGGTGCGGGCGCACAAGCACCCAATGCGCCGATCGCGATCATGAGCAACAGTCTTCGGGTCATCTGATGCCTCCTGGGGAAAAGACTACTCGAACCTTGCTGGAAAACGCTTCTGACTGCGCCTTCGCGGTAGCCAGGATCCGATTGAACCGCGCGCGCGCGGACCGGATCGAAGCACCGGCTTTCTCCGCGCCTTGGCTCTCGGGTGGCTGCTCCGTCCTTCCGCGAGTACGCGGAAGCGCGCAAGAGGGTCCGCGCGACGAAGTCTCCCGGGTGAGAATTGAGGGATCCGCTGCGACGAGACTCTCCGAGGGTGGCTCTCCATCCGCGGCAGAGCTCGAGGGGCGACCTTCGAGACCTCAGGGTCGTCAGGGCGCCGAGCATGGTCGAGGGACGAGCGTCAGGTGCGAAAGTCCCGCGTGTTTTACGCGCCTCTCCTGATCTGGATGAGTGGTCCGCTGGTCAGGCTCCTCGATACCGGCGTGCGGGTCCTGCCCCAGCGGGATTGGGAAGAGCGGGAGCGCCTGGTCTACCGGAGCCTGTACAGCACTTCGATTCGGATCGACGGCGACGGGATGCTGATTCTGCCTTGTCTCGCTGGAGAGACGCTGGCGACATTGCTGGAGGATCCGGAGCTCGACGAGTCGGTACGGAAGAAGGTCATCGAACTGGCAGTCGCCGCGCTCGCCGAGTTCCATCGCCTCGGATGGACCCACGGTGACGCGATGGCCGAGAACGTGCTGATTGACGCTGGAGTCGCCCGCTGGTTCGACTTCGAGACCATTCATGACTCGAGTCGCCCGATGGCCTGGCGACGTGCCGACGACGTGCGAGCACTGCTCGTCACGTGCCTCATCCGAACCGTTCCCGAGAAGCACGCCGGGATCCTCCAGCTCATCCTGGACGGCTACGCGGATGAAGAAGTAACCCGCCATCTGGCCGCGAGCTTCGCGTCGGTGTTGCGGCGTCCGCTCACGTTCCACCTCGCGCAGGCTCCGCTACCTTTTCAGTGTTTCCGGGAGATCGCCCGGTTGCTGAGAGAGCGCGTGCGCTCAGAGCGTAGAACAACCACGACAACGTCGTAATCGCGCGTCTCGGCCTTCGCGCGCAATTCTGTCAGGCCCGTGGCATTTGAATTGCGTTGGCGCACGACGTCGAAGTCGCTTCGAACCTCTCCGGCCAGGTACCGCGCCTTGGGTCGGTTTGAAAGAGGGCTGTTCGGCGGAGAAAAGTCGCCCTGATCTTGACCATGCCGAGTTCAAACCTGTCGGGCCAGCCCGCTGGCGCTCCATCGCGGTCACCCACATTTCTGTCCGCTCCGCAGCGCGGAGCCGGTGCGGTCTTTTCGGTCGGCGTCCGCTCGTTTCCTTATCTCGCCGATCACGGCTTTCAGGACATGGTCGTGCTCCCGGGGTCGTTCTATATCGACCTCGCGCTATCAGCACACCGCGAACGTTTCGGGCGCACGTCGGTATCGGTGCGCCACGCGATATTTCAGAGTCCCATCATCCTCTCCAACGATGATGCGCAGATTACCGTTGACGTCACGGACCGCGGGACATTCGTCGAGTATGTGTTCTACGAGCACGTCGCGGCCGCGCCGGGCAGCAGCGTGCAGCCGAGGTCTGCGGCCCAGCTCGAGATTCACCCGCTGACAACGAGATCCCACGACACGCCCAGCGATTCATGTTCCGTCGAGTCATTCCAGGCGACGGCTCAGGTGGTCCTCGATGGAAAGCAGTTCTACGAAACGCTCCGTGCCAACGGCAACCGATACGGGCCGCATTTTCAGCAGCTCACGTCGATTTGGCGAGATCGCGACCGAGCACTAGCTGGACTTACCGTGCCGCCGCGGAAGACGGAGAGCGAAGTGCGCGCGTGCCGGCCCTTGTTGCTCGATGTCGCGACACAACTGCTGTCGGCCTTTACCGTCGAGCAGGGTCAGACCTTCATCCTTCGTTCGATTGAGCGATTCGACATACCGGACCTGCCCTACCCGGATCGTTTGTGGGCTCACGCCAGCTGGCTGCCGGACGCTGACGTTCACAGCCAGGGATCAACCGGCCATGTACGGGTCGTCGATGATGCGGGCAGAGCCTATTTGGAACTGAATGGCGTCCGGTTGACGTTTCTCGCTCGCGTCGATGCGGCGCCCGTGCGGCCCTCGGCAACGCTGTGTGTGGCCGCGACGTTTTCCGCCGAGCCGCTGGCCGACTCGCTCAACTTCTGGGCGGATCAGTTCGCGACGCCGATCGACCTGACGTTCTCGCCGTACAACCAGACCTTTCAGCAGTTGCTGAATCCCGCAAGCGCGTTTCATCGGAACGCTGACGGCGCCAACGTCGTCCTGCTGGCGTTGGAGGATTGGACGGGCAGTCGGTTGTCGCCGAGGCGTGTGAGCGAGGAACGCGCGCAGCAGTGTTTCGGGGATCGGCCGCGCCACGTCCTGCCAAATGGTCTCGATATCGTCCACTTGAATCAGTACGAGACGGATTATGTCTACAAGGAAATCTTCGAGGACCATTGCTACGCGCGGCACGGTATCCACCTGCGCGACGACGCGACGGTCGTAGACATCGGGGCCAATATCGGTCTGTTTTCGTTGTTCGTGGGCAGCCGGTGTGCCCGCCCCAGGATTCTCGCGTTTGAGCCCGCACCCGTCGTGTACGACTTGTTGAAGGCCAATTGCACGGCGTACGCGCCGGATGTTCGCGTCTTCAACCTCGGAGTGGCGGCGGCGACCGGCACGTCGACATTCACCTTTTATGAGAACTCTTCACTGTTCTCCGGCTTTCATGCCGATCCCGCCGAGGACCGCGAGGCCGTTCGCGCCGTGGTCCGCAACATATTGAAGAGCCACGCGTCGGTCGCCGCCGACGAGATCGACAGCTATGTCAGCGATCTCGCCGCTGACAGGCTCCTGGCCAGGACCTGCGAATGCCGGATGACGTCGGTGTCTGAAATCATCCGGGACCACGACATCGCGACGATCGATCTCCTCAAGATCGACGCGGAAAAAGGCGAACTGGACATCCTGGCCGGTATCCGCGAAGACGACTGGTGTCGAATTCAGCAGATCGTGATTGAGGTTCACGACCGCACGCGCGAGAAGGTCGGCCAGGTTGAGCGTCTGTTGAGCGCCAAGGGTTACCGCTGCGTCGTGGACCAGGAACCAGGGCTCGCCCAGTCCGGCCTATTCAGTGTCTTTGCCAGGCGTGGCGCGCGCGAGAGGAATGAGGTCCTCGCGGAACGGCCTGGCGATGAGCCTCGACAAACGAGCGATCTCGAGCGACATGTGGACGACTTCTGTGACGCACTGCGATCCTTCATGCGTCATCCGCGAGTGCCGCTCATTCTCGCTTTCTGCCCGGCCAGTCCCGCGTCGCGAACCGATCCGGCTCTGGCGGCGGCTCTCGACGCGGCCGAGGAACGCCTGGCCAGCGAAGTCGCAGGCGTCGCGCAGGTGCACACGATCAGATCGGCGTCCCTGGCCGGCCGGTATCAGCTCGAGGACTGGGCCGATCCGCACCGCCATCAACTGGGCCATATCCCGTACACGTCGGAGGGTTATGCCGCGATCGGCACGTCGCTGTTCCGCGTGATGTTCAATGCGAGACAGGAGCCCTACAAGGTCATCGTGTTGGACTGCGACAACACGCTTTGGAAAGGGGTCTGCGGAGAGGACGGCCCCTCGGGCATCGAGATCACGCCACCGTACAGAACGCTGCAGGAGTTCATGGTCGGGCAGGCGAGTGCCGGGCGGCTGCTGTGCCTCTGCAGCAAGAACAACGAACGTGATGTTCTGGATGTGTTCAAGCAGCGAACCGACATGGTGCTCAAAGAAGAGCATTTCGTTTCGCGCCGGCTCAATTGGAGCCGCAAATCTGAAAACCTCCAGTCTCTCGCGCGCGAGCTCAATCTCGGGTTGGAGAGCTTCATCTTTGTCGATGACAATCCCGTTGAGTGCAGCGAAGTCGAGATCAATTGCCCCGGCGTCCTGACGCTGCAGCTGCCGAAGGATCCCGACGGCATTCCGGCGTTTCTGGACCACATCTGGACATTCGATTGCGCGAGATCGACGGACGCCGATCGAAACCGCACGCGCATGTACCGGCAGAACGTCGCGCGGGAAGAAAGCCGCGCGCACCTGTCGCTGAGCGACTTCATCAACGGCCTTGAGCTTGAGGTCTCGGTGGCTGAACCAGCGGCGACCGACTTGGACCGTGTGTCGCAATTGACGTTCAGAACAAACCAGTTCAACTTCACGACGGTCCGACGCGCCGAAATCGCGGTGCGGGACTTCCTGGCGCGTGACGACGCCGCCGGGTTAGTGGTTCGGGTCTCCGACCGGTTCGGAGAGTATGGGCTCGTCGGCGTCGTGCTGTTCGAGATCGACACCGACCGCTACCGCGTGGACACATTCCTGCTGAGCTGTCGCGTTCTGGGCAAGGGCGTGGAGCATGCGATCGTCGCTGCCCTCGCCCAGCGCGCCGTGGCCGACGGCAAGTCGCTGGTGGAATTCCGTTATGTGCTGTCTGCGAAAAACGCTCCGGCCATCGAGTTCCTTCGCAGCATCGCGCATTTGCGCCGAGACGGCTCTGCCGCCTCATGGGTGTTTGCCGCCGAAGACCTCGTGCACCTCGAGTACCGTCCGGATCACGCGCCGACCGGACATCCATCATCCGCCTTCGGTTCCGCCGAACAGGTCGTGCCCCCGCCGGCGACGGTCCGCCTGGGCGGCCTCTCAGCGCGCATGCAGCGCCTCGGCACGGACCTCTGCCGTATCGACGGCATCGCGAAGGCGATCGAGGAACATCGATTGCGCGTGCTCCCCCCAAGATCCGCGAGCGTCGCAGCGGCCAGCGCCCTGGAAACAGCCCTTGCCGACATCTGGCAACGGGCGCTTGGCGTATCGCGGATCGGGGTGAACGACAACTTCTTCGATGCGGGCGGGACGTCACTGAGCGCCGTGCAAGTGATCGCGACCATCAAGCAGGAATTGAAGTACGACATGTCGATCATCCACCTGTTTGAATGTCCGACGGTGTCGTTGCTGGCGGCCAAATTCAGATCGGTCCGTGAGAACGCGCCGGGCGGCACCGCTCCAACCGGCGCCGCTCTCCGCGGGCAGCAACGGCGCGACTGGGCCATGCGGCGGAGGACCTCCTGATGCCGCTCGAAACGATCGGGGTCGTGGGAGCCGGCAATATCGGCAGCAGCGTGGCCACCGACCTGCTGCTTCATGGCCTGTGCGTTGTCGTCGTCGATGTCTCTCACGACATCCTGCAGCGTGCGAAGGCCGACGTGTTGTCCAGCGTTCGAAGTGCGCCGCTGGTGTCCAGGACGTTGCCGAAGGTGACCCAGGCGAACGCCGCGTCCCGCCTGACTCTGACGACCCACCTCGAGGCGCTGGCATCCTGTGACTTCATCGTCGAGAACGTGACGGAGGACTGGGACGTCAAGAAGTGCGTGTACGAGCGCCTGGATCGAGCGATACCGCCCGAGGTCTGCATCGGAGCGAACACGTCGTGTTTGTCGATCACGCACCTGGGCGGTGTCACCAAGCGGCCGGCGAACGTCATCGGGCTGCATTTCATGAATCCCGCTCATTTGACGAACACGGTCGAAGTGATCCGGGCCTCGGCGACGTCGGACCGAACCGTTCAGGTCGTACAGCAGTTGTTGGCTCGCCTGAACAAGGCGGCCGTCGTGGTCAACGACTGGCCGGGTTTTGTGTCAAGCCGGCTTTCGCACGTCTTCATGAACGAGGCGGCGTTTGCCCTGCAGGAGAATGTCGCGATCGCCGAACAGATCGACACGATTTTCAAGAAGTGCTACGGCCACAAGATGGGTCCCCTCGAGACGGCGGACTTGATCGGTTTGGACACCGTTGTGCGTTCGCTCAAAGTGCTCTACGACAGCTTTCTGGACTCGAAGTACCGCTGCTGCCCCCTTTTGCAGCAATTGGTGGACGCCGGCCATTTGGGACGGAAAACCGGCAGGGGATTCTATCGATATTCGGACAGCCTATGACCACAGCACAGCAACTGGAAATCAAAGGACAGATCAAGGCGTTCATCGTGAGCGCCGTCAATGTGCCAAACCTGGCCGATGACGACAATCTGTTCGAATCGGGCATCGTCAACTCGTTGTTCGCCATTCAGCTGATGACGTTCATCGAGCGGCGGTTTGCCATCGAAGTCGGCACTGACGACCTGGACATCGAGAATTTCAAGTCGCTCAATGCCGCGGCGACATTTGTCGCCACGAAGACACCACGTACGACGTGAGCCAGCGGGTGGAGCGCGGAGACGGGCGGATCGGCTGGCGATGAATCACGAATCTGACGTCGCGATCATCGGCATGGCTGGCCGCTGGCCAGGGGCGCGAACCCTCGATGAATTCTGGCGGAATTTGGCTGAGGGGATCGAATCCATCGCCCGGTTTTCCGACGAAGAGCTTCTGCAGGCGGGGGTCAGCCGCTCGCAACTGAACGATCCGCACTACGTCAAGGCCGCGCCGGTGCTCGAGGAGCCCGGATCCTTCGATGCGGCGTTTTTCGGGTTCTCGCCGCTCGAGGCGCGGACGATGGATCCGCAGCAGCGTCTTCTGCTCGAGCTGGCCCACGAGGCGCTCGAACACGCGGCCTGTGATCCGGATCGGTTCGAGGGACGCGTCGGCGTGTTCACGGGATCGGCGATGAACACCTATTTCATGGCCCATGGCCTGAATCGCCGATTTGCCGAGGAGTACATTCCCACGCTCATCGGGAATGACAAAGACTTTCTCAGCACCAGAATTTCGTACAAGCTGAATCTCAAGGGCCCAAGTATCACCGTTCAGACGGCGTGCTCAACCTCGTTGGTGGCCGTTCATCTCGCCAGGCAAAGTCTCCTGAGCGGCGAGACGGATATGGCGATGGCCGGGGCCATCTCCGTGCGGGTTCCACACCGTGCCGGTTACTTGTACGACGGCGGTGGCATCGTCTCGCCCGACGGTCATGTGAGAGCCTTCGATGCCGGCGCCAATGGCACGGTGTTCGGCAGCGGCGGCGGCATCCTCGTACTCAAACGGCTGGCCGATGCCATCTCGAGTGGCGACACCATTCATGCCGTGATCAAGGGCTCGGCGGTCAACAACGACGGCTCGGAGAAGGCAGGTTACACGGCGCCGAGCGTCAACAGCCAGAGCGACGTTGTGGTGGAGGCTCTCGCCAACGCCGGCGTCACCGCCGACAGCATCAGCTATGTCGAGGGACACGGGTCGGGGACACCCGTCGGCGATCCGATCGAGGTCAAGGCGCTGACGAAGGCGTTTCGGGCCTCGGCAGAGCGGTCCGGGTATTGCGCCATCGGGTCGGTCAAGACGAACATCGGGCATCTGGACGCCGCTGCAGGGGTCGCCGGCCTGATCAAGACCGTGCTCGCACTCAAGCACCGCCAGCTTCCGCCGACGCTTCATTTCAAGGAGGCCAACCCCGAAATCGACTTTGCGACGACGCCGTTTTACGTCAACACCCGCCTGCTGAATTGGACGAGCGATGGCCCGAGACGTGCGGGTGTCATGGCCACAGGAATGGGCGGCACAAACGCACATGTCGTCCTCGAGCAGGCGCCCGAATCTGCGGCGACGGCAAACGCCTCAGGTGCCCAGGTGCTCGTGCTCTCCGCGAAGACGGAAACCGCGCTCGATCAGGCCACCCGTCGGTTACGGGACTTCCTGGAGCGCGAGCCGCACGCGAACCTCGACGACGTGGCGTACACGCTGCAACTCGGCCGCAAAGCATATCCACGCAAACGGGCTGTGGTTTGTGTCGACAGGGAGGATGCGATTGCCGCGCTTTCGGACGTCCATGGCAAACGGGTCCTCTCGGGCGGAACAGGCGAGTCGGCGCGCCGTCCCGTGATCTTCCTGCTCCCGGGCATTGGCGATCACTACGTGGGCATGGCGCACGGACTCTATGAAAGGTGGCAGACGTTCAGAGACGAGGTCGATCGATGCGCGTACATCCTCGAGCCGCACCTCGGAGTCGATATCAGAGAGGTCATCTACCCCAGGAGTGAACGTTGGAAGACGAAGGGGGCGCCGAAAGGGATCGACTTCAAGAAAATGCTCGGACGCCACGCTGATGCGGACCCCGACACGTCGACTCTCAATACGACCCTGTTTGCGCAGCCGGCCTTGTTCACCATCGAGTACGCCTTGGCGCGGCTCTGGCAGTCGTGGGGCGTCACCCCGGACGCCATGATCGGCCACAGCATGGGCGAGTACGTGGCGGCCTGTCTCGCCGGGGTTGTTTCACTCGAGGATGCGCTTCGGCTGATTGCCGTTCGGGCCCGACTCGTCAGCGCCTTGCCTCAAGGCGGCATGCTGGCTGTCACGTTGTCGGAAACCGACCTTCGGCCCCTGCTCACGGACTCACTGTCGATTGCACTCATCAATGGGCCTCGCTTGTGCGTTGTCGCGGGGCCGGTTGACGCGGTGGCGTGGTTCGAGACCCGGCTGACCGAGGCGGGGATCATCAGTCGCCGCATCCAGAACGCTCACGCGTTCCACACGCGCATGCTGGAGCCAATCCAGGAGGCGTTTGCAGCCGAAGTGGCGAAGGTGGCCTTGCACAGGCCGACGATCCCGTACGTCTCGGGCATGAGCGGGACGTGGATCACGGACTCCCAGGCGACGGACCCAGCGTATTGGGTCAAGCACGCCACGCACACCGTCAGGTTCAGCGACGCGTTACGAACCCTGTGGCAGCAGAAGAACGCCGTTGTCATCGAGGTTGGACCGGGCCGGACACTCAGTGTGCTTGCGATGGAGCATCCCGACCGGATCATCGCCGGCGACCCCGTCGTCGTTCTCTCCATGCGTCATCATTACGAAAGCGAGTCGGACGCCGTTTTGGTGCTGCAGGGTCTCGGGAAACTCTGGTCAAAGGGAGTCAGCATCAACTGGGAGCGCACTCACCCGGAGGGTCAGAGGCAGAAGATAGCGCTGCCGACATATCCATTCGAACGTCAGGATCATTGGCTGCGACCGGCGCCGCGCACATCACCAGATCCCCGATCCCGCGATCGCGACTCTGATCCGGCCGGCCTGGACAACTGGTTTTACGCACCCACGTGGGAAAGAACGCACGTGCCGGCCGCTCATGGCGAACCGCGTCCGGACACTGCCACCTGGTTGATTGTCGGAGATCAATACGGCGGAGGCGCCGGGATCCAGGCGCAACTGAATCGACGTGGAATCGCAGCCGTACTCGTTCGGGCTGGCGAGCGCTTCGCCCGTGGAGGTGACGGGTCCTTTGAGATCAATCCCGCGCACGCCGATCACTATCGGCAGCTGTTGGAGCGGCTCATGGCAGATTCGACTGCCCCCCTGAACATTGTTCACCTGGGGGCGTTGAGGAGAACCGAGTCGCCGACCGCTGGCTCAGCACTGAATCAGGACTACTCGTTCAACAGCCTCTTGTCCCTTGCCAAAGCGATTGGGGATCTCGGCATCTCTGTGCCCGTCACGATCGGTGTCGTGTCGAATGGACTCCACGATGTGACGGGCGACGAAGCGCTTCACCCTGGAATGGCGACCGTACTGGGAGCCTGTGGAGTCATACCCAAAGAGTTTCCCAATGTGAGGTGCTTCAACGTCGATCTCGCTGACGACCGGAAGATCGACGACCAGCCGCAGGAACTGTTGATCAGGATCTTGTCGGAGTTTTCTGCTCCGCCGCAGAGCCGCGTCATCGCGTACCGCGGCCGCTATCGCTGGGAGCCGCGATATCACCACGTCGGCGTGCCAGCCGTGAGTGCAGACCAGGCGGCAAACGAGCAGCTTCAAAACCACCCGCTCCGGCGTCACGGTGTGTATCTCATCACTGGAGGCGCAGGTGGGATCGGGCTCGTGATAGCCCGGTATCTCGCCACGACGTGCCAGGCGTCGCTCGTACTCACGAAGAGGACGCCCCTGCCGGCACGGTCGATGTGGCCAACGCTCGCGGTGTCGACTGAAGCCCCGCCTGCGCTCCGCCAGACACTCACCGCGCTCCTGGAGCTCGAGGCCACCGGAGCAGCGGTCGACGTGGTTGTTGCGGACGTGGCCGATCGAGCGCAGATGCAGGAGGTACGAGACCGGATGATGTCGCGCTACGGCGCGATTCATGGCGTCATTCACGCGGCGGGCACGGTCCGTGACGGCTTGATTCAGGTCAAGACGAAGGAAAATGTCGAGTCCGTGCTGGCACCGAAGCTGTACGGCTCGGTCGTGCTGTTCGAGCTCTTCAAAGATGCGCCCCTGGACTTTCTGGTCCTGTTTTCATCGATGACGTCCATCCTCACGCCCTATGCGGTCGCCGAATACAGCGGCGCGAACGCGTTTCTTGACGCGTTCGGCTCGTTCGCGAACCGTGAGGCCCGGTTTCGCACCCTGACGATTAACTGGCCAGGCTGGAAAGACGTCGGCCAACTGGCCAACCTGAAGATTGCGCCTGGGCTCGAAAGGGTCAAAGAGGCGCTCCTACAAAAAGCGATCCGCCCGGAAGACGGCGTGGAGGCCTTCAATCGCCTCCTGCATTCCGATCTGAGGCATGTGCTTGTCTGCCCGGAAGATCTCAATCAGTTGCTGGAAGAATCACACACGCCTTTCGATTCGACGCAACTTCTCACTCTCGCACGGGGCGGCACCGCGATTCCCGCTGAGCACGTACCGGCGAATGGCCGCACGCCAGCTCATCCGCGGACGTCGACAGAACAGGCACTCGACGAGATCTGGCGCGAGGTCCTTGGGACCGACACCTCCGATATCCACGCGAGCTTCTTCGACGTCGGCGGCCATTCACTTCTCGCGATCAGGCTATTCGCAAAAATCGAGGAGCGCTTCGGACGCCGGCTTCCACTCGCAACGTTGTTCGAGCATCCCACGATTGCGCAACTGGCGCCGGTCGTCGATCCTGGTGCCGCTGCTCCCAAGGTGGCGCAGGATCCGCTCGTGAACATCAAGCCAGGCGGCACGAAGCCTCCCTTCTTTTGTGTTCATGGAATCGGCGGGGAGGTCCTCCCGTTCCACTCGCTTGCTGGGAGCCTGAGCGTCGAGCAACCGTTCTACGGCTTGCAGTGGGCACGGGATGACGACGGTCCACGGTTTCCGAGCATCGAGACCCTGGCGACTCGCTACATCAAGGCTATTCGCCGGGTGAGGCCGGACGGGCCATATCTGTTGGGCGGGTACTGCTCTGGATCGATGATCGCGTGGGAGATGGCGCAGCAGTTGCAGGCCGCGGGAGACAGTGTCGCCCTCGTCGTCCTCATCGATCATGCGCTGCCAACGATCCCCGCGCGATTCAGCGTCACGAAGTTCCTGCGCAACCTTCCCTACTGGGTCATGGACGACCTGCTGAGGGTGACGCCTGAACAGTTCGGGGCGCGACTGCGGGGAAAAATCAACGTGCTGCGTGATTTCGGAAACAGCGCGCAGCAGCAGCGGAGCGATATTCGCGACGTCCTGGGGATGTGGAATGCGCCCGAGAGCGCGATCGATTGGATCGAGGGTCAATACGAGCAGCAGCTTGCCTACAAGCCACAACCGTATGCGGGTGCCGTGACAATCCTCCGTGCGCGGGCGCTGCCGCTGCTGTCTCCGCACCGCGCCCCGGAATTCGGCTGGGGAGAATTGGCCACGAGTCGCGCCCGGGTGCACCGGATCCCAGGCTCGCATGCCAATATCCTTCAGGAACCCTGGGTCCGGCGGCTCGCGGCCCATTTGCAGGCTGATCTGGATACGGCGTACGGGAAAATCGCCTCACGCGAGCTCCGCCTTGATGCCCCCCTTGTTGTCTGAGGGCCAGGAAGCCCAATACAGCGCATTCAAGGAATTCGTTTCCTTGAGCGTGGAACCGTTTGCCGAAGCCTGGGATCGGGAAGAGCAGATTCCACGGCCCGTGATCTCGCTGTTGGGCGAAGCCGGTCATCTGGGACTCACGCTGCCGCGCGATTACGCCGGGCAGGGCGGGAATACGGTCACCTTCGGCTTGCTGAACGAAGCCGTGGGAAGGGGATCGTCCGCCCTGACAGACGTGATCACGTGCCAGGCCATGGTGTCGATGGCGTTGTTGAAGTGGGGCACACCGGAACAAAAAACCCGATGGCTTCCATCGTTGGCAAACGGCGAAACGATCGGCGCGTTTGCGTTGACCGAGCCTGGCGCCGGGAGTGACACGCAGGCTCTGGTGACCCAATATGCCCCGACATCCACCGATGGCGAGCTGATCCTGAACGGACACAAGAAGTGGATTAGCTGCGCGCAGTTCGCTGACATCTTTCTCGTGTTTGGGATGCTCGGCCAACACTCCGTCGCCTGTGTAGTGAGCAAAGGGACCCCTGGTTTCAGCATAGAACCCATTCGCGGGTTGATGGGATTCCGCGCGGCTGGACTTGCCGAGCTTCACTTCGAAAACGTCCGGGTGCCCACCGCGAGCATCGTCGGCAAACCTGGCTTTGGCCTCTCGCATGTCGCGGCCGTCGCGCTGCACTATGGACGAATCAGCACCGCCTGCTCCGGCGCAGGCCTCCTGAGAGGATGTCTTGAAGAGAGCGTCTCGTATGCCGCCACACGGGCCATCGGGACGCAAACGGTCGGGGACCTCGGCATGATTCGATCCTTGATCACGAGAATGTGGACCGATTCAGAGGCAGCCCGTCATCTGTGCTTGAGCGCGTGTCAGGCTGAAGACGACGGGCGTCCAGACGCCTTGGAAAAGACGCTGATGGCCAAGTACTTCACGTCGCGAGCCGCCGTGAGGGCCGCGTCTGATGCGGTGCAGATCCGCGGAGCGTCAGGGTGCCACAGCTCGTCTCCGGTCTCGCGGTTCTATCGCGACGCCAAGATCCTGGAAATCATTGAAGGCACGACGCAGATCCATGAACAGATCCTGGGAAAGATGTTGGTAGATCGCGTGCGATGATCGAGGCCGATCTCAAGCGAATCGCGACTTTCAACGCGACAGAGGCGCCGTTTCCCCACCATGTGACCCTGCACGGGTTGATCGAGGCGCAGATCGACCGCCACTCATCCAGAATCGCGGTCATCTGCGATCACGACGACGTGTTGGGGACCTCGGTGCTGACGTTCGCGCAACTCAACGAGCGCGCCAACCGACTCGCTCACTATTTGCGGGGCGAAGGTGTTGGACCGGGACACATCGTTGGAATCATGGTGGAACGCTCGTTTGCCATGATGGTCGGGCTCCTTGGGATTCTCAAAGCCGGCGCCGCGTACCTGCCGCTGGCACCCGACACTCCGCCCGGTCGTCTCGACTACATGTTGAAGGACGGCGGTATCCAGGTTCTGCTTGTCCACCACAAGACCGCGAAGACCGTCACGTTTGAAGGGCGGATCGTCAACCTCGATGATCCAGCGGTATACCGGGGTTCAACGGCCAATCCCCCCGCCGTTGGCACGCCGGAGGATCTGGCGTATGTCATCTATACGTCCGGGTCGACGGGAAGGCCCAAGGGCGTGATGATCGAGCATCGCTCTGTCGTCAACCGGCTCCACTGGATGCAGCACGTCTATCCGATCCAGGAAGGCGACGTCATCATGCAGAAGACGCCGTATTCCTTTGACGTGTCGGTGTGGGAACTGTTTTGGTGGGCGCTCCAGGGCGCCACGGTGTGCTTCCTGATGCCACGTGGCGAACGAAATCCACTCGCGATCGTGGAAACGATCCGAAAGCATCAGGTCACCGTGATGCACTTTGTCCCTTCCATGCTGAACGTCTTCCTGGACTATCTCGATGGACGAGATGCCGTCGTCGCCGAACGCCTGGCCTCGGTCCGGCAGGTGTTTGCGAGCGGTGAGGCGCTCACGCCCAGTCATGTCCTCGCGTTCAACAGAATCTGGCGGCGCGAAGCCGGACCCCGCCTGACGAATCTGTACGGCCCCACGGAGGCGACGGTCGACGTCAGTTACTTCGATTGCCCGACGGACGCGCCCGTTGAACGGATTCCGATCGGACGACCGATCCACAACACCAGGTTGTACGTCTTCAGCGGCGACCATCAGGTGGCCATTGGCGAGACAGGTGAGTTGTGCATTGCCGGTGTTGGACTGGCCAGAGGCTATTTGAATGACCCAGCCCTGACGGCCGAACGATTCATCCACAATCCCCTCGACCCTGACGAGCGCATCTACCGGACCGGCGATCTCGCGCGTTGGCTCCCCGATGGCCAGGTCGAGTATCTCGGACGGGAGGATCAGCAAGTCAAGATTCGCGGACTGCGGATTGAGTTAGGCGAAATCGAGAATAGGATTCGAGACTACCCGCGAGTCAAAGACTGCGTTGCTGTCGTGAAGAAGTACTCCGAGAGCGTCATCGTGATCGTTGCGTACGTCGCGTGCACGCCGCCGTTGGACGTGGAGGCGTTGAAGAGGCATCTCAAGACCCATCTTCCCGACTACATGATCCCGAATCGTTTTGAGACGATCGCTGAAATTCCGCTGACGCCGAGCGGTAAAGCCGATCGCAAGGCCCTGCCTGAGCCGGCCATCTAATCTCGAGGTCATGTCGCACACAGCACACGGGTCAGGAGGCGAGCCACTTGGACCATCAGACGTCCACGTCTGGTTCTGCCTGACTGAAACCGTCAACGACACGGGCCTCTCTGATGCGTTAGAGATTTTGTCAGTGGATGAGCGTGCTCGATACGAGCGGTTCCGGTTTCCGTGGGATCGACGCGACTTCGCACTGGCGCACGCGTTGTTGCGTCGGTCGCTGTCTCGCTATTGTGAGCAGGCGCCATCATCGTGGCGCTTCATCAGGACTGACCGTGGAAAGCCAGCCCTCGACCCACCGTCGTTCGGTTTCAACCTCTCACACACGAGGGGACTGGTCGCGTGCGTCGTGGCGATTGGTCGCGATGTTGGAATTGACGTTGAACGGGTTGACCCCACAAGCGAAATCGACTCGTTGTCCGCCAGCCGCTTCTCCCGATCCGAAGTCGAGCAACTTGCCGCCTGCCCGGCGCACGTTCGGCGTGATCGCTTCTTCGACATTTGGACATTGAAGGAAGCATACGGCAAGGCGATCGGCCTTGGCCTTGCGCAGCCACTCGACTCGACAACGTTCGACCTGACGTCCCCTGGCACGATAGGGTTCACAAATGGTCCGGGTGGAGCCGAGCGTTCACAGTCGAAGAACCCGTGCAACGATGACGCGCAATGGCGATTCCATCTTTTTTCACCTGCGCCATGCTTTCGTCTGGCACTCGCAATGCGATCTCTAGCGGCGCCGCACATAGTAGCGAGGGAGTGGATAGACGGCTGAATGGAGCAGAAATGCGCGCGATGGACGTGATGCTTCAGCTCTGCGTCGATGCAGCGGCTTTCGAGCCGAAACGTGCATCGAGCCAGTCACGCCACCTTCTTCGCCTCTCGCTTTGCGATGCTCAGGGACAGGTTCGGCACGTCCTGGATGCTCCTCCATCCGAAACCGGAGCGCGGTTGACCCGCTGACAATCGGCTCACGCACGACATACGGTCACTTCGCGACCAGCTCGGGATTGACGATGCGTACGACACCCGTGACGAGCGCCTCGGCGTTCACGGCCGTCCGGTTGACGAAGACGATCACTGTCAGACCGTCGTCCACGTACCGCGAAATATGTGCGACGAAGCCCTGCCAGCCGCCGCTGTGTGAAATCAGCCAGTGACCGTTTGGCGCCGACATCGCCCACCCAAATCCGTAAGGATGCCGTGCGCCGCCCGCGAGCGTGAGCGGCGTCCATGAAGCATCAAGGCTCGACTTCTTCAGGATGGTGCCGGCACGGAGCGCCGCATCCCACTTGATCATGTCGAGCACGGACAGATAGAGCGAGCCGTCGGCCGTCATATTCATCGTCGGCGACACCCAGGCCTGGTTTTTCAGTTGCCCGAGCACGAGCCGATACCCGGCGGCGCGGTGAGGGACGATATCGGCCTCGTTGATGATCCGGGCCGTGGTCATGTCGAGCGGTTTGAAAATCCGTTCCTGCAGCAGCTCTCCGTAGAAGCGGCCGGTGACCTTGCCGATCAGAATGCCGAGGGTCACATACCCGAGATTGCTGTACTGAAATTTCTCACCAGGTTGAAACGTCAGCGGCACGCCCTGAATGAGCTTGAGCAGCTCGTCGTCGGTGTAGTCGCGACGAAGATCGAATCCTTTCGGATAGTCCGTGAGTCCGCCGGTATGTGTCAGAAGGTGGCGAACAGTGAGCGTGCGCCACGCGTCTGGAACGGAGCCGAGGTACTTCTCGACGTGCTCGTCGAGCGCCACCTTGCCGTCCTCGACCAGCAGCATGACCGCGGCGCTCGTGAACTGCTTGCCCACCGAGCCGGACTGAAAGATGGTCTCCGGCCTGACCGGCACCTGATGCTCGATGTTGGCGAGGCCGTATGACTTCACCAGCGGCGGCTGCTTGTTCGTGACGACGGCGAGCGAAATGCCCGGGATGTTCAACCTCTTCATCTCGCCCTGGATGAAGGTATCGATTCGGCCGGACAAATCCTGCGGTGCCGCGGAAAGAAGAGCGGTGCACGTGGCGACCGAGAGCAGAGTTGCCGGGATTCGCATCGATTCGATGAGGACACCTGAGCCTGGGACCAGCGTCATCTTACTGGACCGATACCCCGATAGAGAGAGTGTGGGTTGTTGATTTGATCGTAGGGAATCACTCCCAATACCACACGATGATCACGCCTTTGCTGTGATCTTCTGAGACCGATACATTGATCAGGCGTTCGCGCCCTTGTTCTGACGCAAACGCCGCCGCTTCGTCGCAGAGGTTGGCCCAGGACTTCGTTGAACTCTTGAAGATCTTGAATCTCACCATCATGCTGCCTCCGACCGAATCATACCGGCACGCCCCTGACATCCGGCCGCCGGCGACGCGCCCGATCGGGTTGGGCTGCATGCGCCTGTCGACGCTGCCCGATCGCGACGACGATCGCGCCATGGCCGTGCTCCATGCCGCGCTCGACGCCGGCGCCACGTTCCTCGACACGGCGGACGCGTACTGCCTCGATCAGTCCGACGTGGGGCACAACGAGCGGCTCGTCGCCCGTGCGATCGAGACCTGGTCCGGCGACCGTTCGCGCGTCATCGTCGCAACGAAGGGTGGGCTGACGCGGCCAGGCGGACAGTGGGTCCCCGATGGCCGGGCCACGCATCTGGCGGCGGCCTGTGACGCCAGCCGGCGCGCGCTCGGCGTGGAACGCATCGCGCTCTATCAACTGCACGCACCCGATCCGCGTACGCCGCTGGCGACGAGCGTACGCGCGCTCGCCGCGTTGAAAGGCGCCGGCGCGATCGAGCGGATCGGGCTCTGCAACGTGAGCCGCGGCCAGATCGAGATGGCGCAGCAAATCACCTCGGTCGACGCGGTGCAGATCGAGCTGAACGTGTTTCACAACCGCGAGATTCTGAGCGGCGTCGTGCAGTACTGCATCGATCGCGGCATTCAGCTGATCGCCCATCGCCCGCTCGGCGGCGTGCGAAAGGGACGAGCGCTCGAGCGCGATCCGGTGCTCGCGGATCTCGCGCGCCGGCATGGCGTGACGGCCCAGGACATCGCGCTCGCCTGGTTGTTGGACCTGGCCGTCGTCGTGCTGCCGGTTCCGGGTCCCACACGCGTGGAAACCGCCACCCGGATCAAGCACCCGTACCAGGTGCAACTGACCGATGACGACCGTGCGCGACTTGACGAACGTGTGCCCGCCGGGGCGAGATTGCGCCGGACTCCCGCTGCCAAGGCACATGCCGTGGTGTCGCCGGCGGTCGGGGAGCTCGTGCTCATCATGGGGGTGCCGGCGGCCGGGAAAAGCACTCTCGCGACGTCGTTGGTCCAGCGCGGCTACACGCGCCTCAATCGGGACGAGACCGGTGGATCGCTCTCGGCGCTCGCGTCTCGACTGGGCAGGATGGTGGCTTCGGGGAGCACGCGTGTGGTCGCGGACAACACGTATGTGACACGCCAGGCGCGCGCGCCGATCCTCGACACGGCGGCTCGGCTCGGCCTCCGCGTCCGTGGGTTGTGGCTCACGACAGACATCGTGGACGCGCAAACCAACGCCGTCACGCGGATGGTGTCGCGCTACGGACGGCTCCTCGAGCCAGACGAAATCCGGCGAACGTCGCCGCGCGATCCCGGTGTGTTCGCCCCAGGTGTGCTCTTCCGCTACCAGCGCCAGCTCGAGCCGCCCGACGTGTCCGAGGGGTTCGCCGAGATCGATCACGTGCGATTCGTGCGACAGGCCGATCCAGCGTGGTCTAACCGCGCCGTCATCATCTGGGCCGACGGCGTGCTGCGCCGCAGCCGCGGCGGCCACCGCACGCCGCGATCGGCTGACGATCTCGACGTGCCGACCGAGGCTGCCGCAGTGCTTGCCCGCTTCTCGCAGAGTGGGTACTTGATCATCGCGCTCGGCTGGCGACCGGAGATCGCCGAAGGCACCATGACGACCGACGCTGCCAGGCACATCGACGCGATGATGGCCGAGCGGCTCGGCGTCTCGATCGAAGCGGTCGATTGTCCGCATCCGGCCGGACCGCCGATCTGCTGGTGCCGGAAGCCGCTGCCTGGACTGGGCGTCCTCTGCGTGCAGCGGCACCACCTCGATCCGGGTCGGTGCCTCTACATCGGTGCCGGTCCTCAGGATCCGGGTTTCGCGCGGCGCTGTGGATTTCAGCACGTCGCCGCGGACGAGTTCTTCCGCGTGGGCGCCGGCCCTGGTAGTAACGATAACGTTGAGAGATTGAACGATATATAGTCGCCGGCACCTGATTTCGCGCGCGGGCGTACTCGAGGAAACCGGGGTTTTACCGACATGTCGGACAGACCACGAAGCGTCGATCGCATATGGGATCTCGTCATCGTCGGCGCCGGGCATGACCTCGCACGGGCTCTTCGATCGCTGGTGCGCGCACCTGGATTTATCCTGGCGGTGTCTCTGCTCCTCGGTCTGGGCGTTGCGGCAACGACAACGCTTTTCGCTCTGGTCAACGCCGTCATCCTGAAACCCTTGCCCTATGGCGACCCGGAACAGCTGGTCATGGTCTGGGAGTCGAACACTTCGCAGAATCGCCAGCGCGAGGGGCCGTCGCCGGGCAATGTCGAGGATTGGGTAGTCACCAACGATGCATTCAAAGCGCTCACCGCGTGGTGGACTGCCTCGGCAACGCTGCGTGGCCGGGATGGCAGTGCGCCGGTCACCGGCGTTCAAGTGACGAAAGGCTTCTTCGAGGTCTTCCGTCGCGCGCCCCTCCTGGGGCGGACCTTCGCGGACCACGAGTACCTGGGTCGGCCTTCAATCGCGTCCGGCAGGACCGGCGGCCAGGAGCCGGTCCTCGTGTTGAGTCATCGTCTGTGGCAGAGCCTCGGCGCAGATCCCGCGCTGGTCGGAGGGACCGTCTACGTTGAAGGTCGCCACTGGCGTGTTCTGGGAGTCATGCCTGCCGACTTTGCCATGCCGGATGTTGGTGCGGCCTTCTGGACTCCCTGGGATATTCGCGAGGCCTATCCTGGCGCGCGCTTCCCCGACGGGCCGCCGCGGGATTTCCGCTTTTTGCACGTCGTCGGTCGTCTGAAACCTGGTCTGTCGCGTGAAGCCGCGACGCAGAGGATGGAAATCCTCGCGGCTCGCATCGCTGCCGATCATCCGCGCACGAATTCCGAGTGGAGCATTCGGTTGGTGCCGCTCGGAGAGGAGTTGGTACGCTCGAGCCGCACCGAGCTGCTGCTCGTGTTCGGCGCGGTGTTTTGTTTGCTCTTGCTCGTCTGCGCGAACGTGGCGAGTCTCGCGATTGCGCGTCGCGCGGCGCGTGCGCGGGAGATGGCCATTCGATTGGCGCTCGGCGCCGGCCGGACACGCATCGTGAGAGAGCATCTGGCGGAGACCGCACTGTGCGCCGTCCTGACCGCACTCGTGGCCATCGTCTTCACGGCATGGTTACTGAGTGCCGCGATCGCGTTTGCTCCGTCGGAGATACCTCGGTTGCACGAGGTGGACGTGAACGCCAGCGTCGTGTGGTTTGCCTTGGCCCTGGCGCTCCTGGTCACCATCATCGGCGTGGTGCTTCCGGGCCTTCGAGGCAGGTCCACAGCGATCGCACCCACACTGAAGGACGGCGCGCCGGTCTCTGGACGGCACGCGAGTCGGCTACGACGCGCGCTCGTGGTCGCGGAAATCGGCGTGACTGTGGTGCTCCTCGTCGGCGCCGGACTGCTGGCTCGGAGTTTCGCGAGCCTGCAACGCGTCGATCCTGGCTTCGACGTACAGAACCTGCTCGTGTTGCGAATCGCGCCCGATGTCACGAGGTTCGAAGGGGCCCGGCTACGAAACGACTACTACGGTCGGGTGCTCAACTCGATCCGCGAGTTGCCCGGCGTCGCGTCGGTCGCCGCGGTCACCGTACTGCCGATGAGCACGATCGGTTCGGACTTCTACCGGCCGTATTGGCTGGAGGGCGCCCGTCCTGACGGGTTCGCGGCCACACAAGCGAACGTTCGAATGGCAACGCCAGGGTACTTCACGACGCTTGGACTCCCGCTCGTGTCAGGCCGCGAGTTCTCAAGTCGAGATGAGCTGGGTGCGCCGCCTGTCATCATCGTCAACGAAAGTCTGGCTCGGAGCGCCTGGAAGGGCCAGGATCCCGTGGGCCGTACACTCATCGTCGACTACCAGGGCAGTGCGTCTCCACGCCAGGTCGTCGGCGTCGTCCGCGATGCGAGGTACCGCGGCCCTCGCAGCGATCCGGCACCGGAGATCTTCATCCCGCATGCGCAGAACCCCTATCTGGTCATGAACGTCGTGGTGCGAACGACGATCGACTCGGGTGCGTTGGCCCAGACGGCACGCGGCCAGGCGCTGAAGGTGGACCCCGATCAACCGGTTCACTCCGTCACGACGATGGAGCGGCTGTTGGATGACACGCTGCAACAGGATCGATTCGCCATGCTGTTGGTGGCGTTGTTTGCGGCGGCGGGCCTCGTGACCGCTGTGACTGGCGTGTACGCGTTGCTGGCGTATACGGTCGCTCAGCGGAGACGCGAAATCGCGGTACGCATGGCTATTGGGGCGTCATCGTCTTCAGTGGCATGGCTCATCGTGATGGAGTCATTGATGCTCGCCCTGGCGGGCTGTGTCGTCGGCGCGCTCGGCGTGGCAGCCGTCAGTCGGCTGGCGCGATCCGTCCTCTTCGGCATCGCACCTCAGGATCCGCTCACGCTGGGAACGACCGCGGCCGTTCTCTTCACCGCGGTGCTGGCAGCGAGCTGGCTTCCGGCGCGACGTGCCGCGCGGATCAATCCGGTCTCGGCGATGCGAATCTGACCGACACGACGGGGCGGCGATGTTGATTAGAGCGTTTTCGAGAAGCATGTAGCACGCTGCTGGCCTCAGCCGCACGCTCGCGCGCCTTCCGCTGAGCAGACCGTCAGGCGCGCTGCGGCAAATTCGGCCTGCAGCGTGCTACATGCTTCTCGAAAACTCTTTAGTAGACACGGAAGCCGACGATGACGCTGAAGACGCGGTTCTGGATGCGGTCGTTCGGGTCGTTGTCGTCCTCGTTGATCTTCCGGAGGCCGTGCGTGTAGCGGGCCTCAATCAGCACGCGCCCGAACTCGACGCCAAGTCCGCCGGCCAGCCCGAGATCGAACGGTTCGATGTCGTCGCTGATATCTCGGGTTTCTTGTTCTCCCTCGACCTCAGCCTTGGCGCGAGCCGATAGCCTGAACGCCGGCGTGGCGCCGCCAACGACGAAGACGCGCGTGGTCGAGCGCGGGTCGGTGAGGTTGACCCGCGCGAGCAGCGGGATCTCGATATAGCGAATACGGATGTCGACGGTCGCCACGCTGTCAACGTCGAATGGAATGTTATCGAACCGCACACCTTTCTCTGTGAACAAGCCTTCGGCCAGGAATGAGATGCGCGTGGTGGGCGTCGTGCGGAACCAGCCGCCGGCCACCAGGCCGCGCCGCCGCGAGATGTCCGGATCCTCGTCTTCCTCGGGCGTGAGCGACGCGAAGCTGATGCCGGCCTTGATGCCGACCTGTTGGGCCGACGCGGATGCCGGAAAGATCAGTACCACGGCGATGGCGAACACGGCGAGCACAGCATTCATGGCCGATTCCTCCCCACCCGGGAATGTGAAATCGCGCGGTGCATCGGCTCACGTCGGAGCAGAACGTGCCGGGCGATCAGGTGGTCGTAAACTGAGGGCCGCGGTCAGAAGTGGGATGGGGAATCGCGGAGGGCAGTTCGGGACAGGATCGGCGTGATCGCCGGGAGGTGATTGATCATGGCAGACACGATTCGGCTCGTTGACTACTTTTACATTTCAGTACCGAATAACCCGGGCGAGGGGGCGCGCGCCCTCCAGATTCTGAAGGACGCCGGTGTCAACCTGCTTGCGTTCTCAGGGTTTCCCGAAGGACGGCGAGCGCAAATGGACTTCATTCCTGCCGACCCCTCGGCTTTCAAGCAAGCCGCGAAGAAGGCGAAGTGGAAGGTGGTTGGGCCGAAGCGTGGATTTCTCGTGCAAGGCGAGGATCGACTAGGCGCTATTGCGGACCTGCTCGAGCGTTTGGCGGCAGCGAAGGTCGACGTCACGGCGATGGATGCGGTCAGCGTCGCCGACGGTCGTTACGGTGCCCTCCTGTGGGTGGCGCCAAAGGACGTCAAGAAAGCCGCGGCCTTGCTCGGGGCCTCAGCATCCGCTGCAGCGACCCCGGCGTGAACCCTTTCGCCGGCCGAGCGGCACGAAGGTGCCGTGCGGTCTTCAAGCGGCGCTCGCAAACACGGAGCGTCGCGACCTCAGAGCAGCCGGAATCCCGCGGCGCCGCGCAGACGGCGGTCGAAGGTGACTGTTTCGGCGCAGCCGTCCTGCCGGTGACTCTCGCCGATGACGTTGTCCGCGAAGTCGGCGCGTCCGGTGCGATAGGCCTCCAGTGCCGTACGGATGACATCCTTGTTCCCGATCTCGAACTGCCTGGTCGCGAGAATGAGCTCGAGTGTCTTGATCAGATCCGCCTTCGTTCGGTCGTAGGATTCCCGCAGCACCCACGTGATTTCGCAGAGGACCACGGGCCCGACATAACAGCGATCGGTCCCGGCCGTGCTCTCGACGACAACGGCATGGGCCGACCAGCTCAGGGTCGTCCCGAGCATGGTCGAGGGACGAGCGTCAGGTGCGAAAGTCCCGTGTGTTTTACGCGCCTCTCCTGATCTGGATCCGTGGTCCGCTGGTCAGCGGGACTCGGAGCGCTGCTGCCGGCGCTCAGGGTAAGCCGGATTGATCTCGTCAGAGCCTTGCGCGTCGAGTAACTGTCCATTTCCTGACGGTGAACAAAGCGTTCCCCCAATCCGGGCGGTTTTGGTCGGTTGTCCGGTGGGAGCCACTCGCACGTTTTAGACAGCAGGATCGGTTTCCACAGAGGAGAACATGTCCTCGCCATCCCACTTTCGCCAGGCGCTCGGCGTGGCAGTCATGCTCGTGCTCGCGTTGGTCTCGTGCAGCAGGACTCCCACAGGGCCATCGCCACTGGCGCCCATCCCGACGGGACTTCCGCCAGCACCGCCGCCTCCATTAGGACCAGAACCGCACCCGCCAGCCAATTACGCCGGGATGTACTTCCTGACCGTAACAGCAACCCGCTGCACGTCGGGATTCCCCGAAGCTGCCAAGCGGCGCGTCTATTCCGCGCGGGTCGAGCAGGCCGTCCGCTCTCTGCGGGTGACCCTGACTGGCGCCGACTTCCTACGCGGCGCGGGCGCATTTTCTGGTGAGGTTCTCCCGGCCGGTGAAATCGTGTTCTTCGTCCGGCCGGCCTCCGTTTGGGACTATGACGTTCCGGAAATGGAAGAGCGATTTAGCGATGGCACAATCCTCGCGACGTTCGGGATCATCACCTCGAGCGTCACGCCCTCGGGCATTTTCGGAACGGCGCACAGTCAGTCGGCCGGATTGGGAGGAATTCTGCATTTACCTCCGCGGTCTGTCGGCGCTGGTTACTCGTGGTCTCAGGCCACCAGTTCGTGTGACATCGACCGGTTTGACCTTGTGCCGCAGCCGACACTACACCTCCGCCCGCAGCGCCTCCGTCGCATCCACCCGTAGCGCCCGCCGCACTGGAGTGATCGACGGGATCGAGCGCTCGAACGAGCCAGGGGACGAGCCTCTCTCTGGTGCCGGAAATAGCTGGTAGACTCGCCCCTGACCTTCAATGAATGACGGACGGGAATCGGCCGGACAACGGCGTGATGACCGTGACGTGAACCCTGCCTCGACGGTCGAACTGCTCGACCGCGTTCGCCAGGGCGACCAGGTAGCACTCGATCGTCTGTTCACCCGTCACGCCGCGCCCCTGAGGCGCTGGGCGAGCGGACGCCTGCCCCGATGGGCGCGCGATCTCACCGACACCGACGACCTTGTCCAGGAAGCCCTGGTTCAGACGTTTAGGAGGATCGACCGGTTCGAGCCTCGCGGAACGGGCGCGCTCTTCGGCTACCTGCGCCAGGCCGTGCTCAACCGGATTGCCGACGAGCTTCGGCGCAAGGGGCGACGGCCCGACGCGAAGGGTCTCGATGGTTCGGAGATCGATGGGGGCGTGTCGCCGCTCGAGCATGCGATCGGCCGGCAGATGGCCGAGCGCTACGAACGGGCGCTCGCGCGGTTGAGCCCGCAGGACCAGGAACTGATCGTCGCCCGGGTGGAGATGGGCTGCGAGTACGAGGAACTCGCCGAGTCGCTGGGCAAGCCGACCAGGGAAGCGGCTCGCAAGGCGGCGAAGCGGGCGCTCGTCCGCCTGGCCGAGGAGATGGCGCGCGATGGCAGATGATCCGCTCCTCGACGACCTGGCCGGCGCCGTGCTCGACGGCGATCCGGTGGACTGGGCGGACGTCGAGGCCAGGGCGGATTCGAGCGCGACATCCGTCGTCAAACACCTTGCGGTTCTGTCGCTCGTAGCGGCCCTGCACCGTCAGAACGAGTCCGACGCCGTTGGGAGACCCGACCGCGACGAAACGTGGGGCCACTTGCGCCTCCTCGAGCGCATCGGCCGCGGCGCCTTTGGCGAGGTCTACCGCGCCTGGGACACGCGCCTCGATCGGGAAGTCGCCCTGAAGCTCCTGCCGGCCCCCGCGGCGGGCGGCCGCGCGTCGTCGATCATCGAGGAAGGCCGCCTCCTCGCACGCGTGCGACATCCTGGCGTCGTCACGATCCATGGCGCCGAGCAGATCGGGGATCGCGTCGGTTTGTGGATGGAGTACATCCGCGGACGAACGCTCGAGGAGCTGCTCGAGGACGGCGAGAGCTTCACGCCCGCTGACGTGATTCAGATCGGGCTCGAGCTCGCCGGCGCGGTCGCTGCCGTTCACGGCGCGGGCGTGATCCATCGCGACATCAAGGCGCACAATGTCATCCGCGCCGACGACGGTCGCGTCGTGCTGATGGACTTCGGCACCGGCCTGGAGGCAGCCGCCGGCGCGTCCGCTCCTGCCGGCACGCCGCTGTATCTGGCGCCGGAGTTGTTCGCCGGCCAGCCGGCTACCGAACGGAGCGACGTCTACAGCCTGGGCGTGCTGCTCTATCGCCTGCTGACTGGGAAGTATCCAGTCGGAGGCAAGTCGTTGCACGAGGTGCGGCTCGCACACGAGCGCGGCCAACGGACCGCGCTCGACGACGTGCGACCGGATCTGCCCCGTCGGTTGACCCACGCAATCGAGCACGCCATCGATCCGCAACCGGAGCGTCGCTGCGAGAGCGCGACGGCACTGGCCACTGCGCTCCGGTCGGCGCAGCGAGGATCCCGCCGGCGGTGGATCGTCGGCCTTGCCGCCGCGGTCGCAGTGTTCGTCTTGTGGATCGGCCAGACCGGCCGAGGTGACACCGGAGCAAACCGGTCGCTGGCTGACATCGCCAGAGGGCCCGCCGCATCGTGGTGGGCAAGCTTGTGGTCCGCGAAACGAACCGCCATTGCGGTTCTCCCTTTCCAGAACCTCGGGACGGGCACCGACAGCGATCTGATGGCGGATGGGCTGACCTACGAGCTCACCAACGTTCTGGCAACGGTCAACGGGCTGGCCGTCCGGTCAGCGACGTCTTCGTTCGCCTTCAAGGGCAAGCCGCGCGACCTTGCGGCGATCCGCAGGGACCTCACGGCCGACGTCGTCGTCGATGGCGAGTTGTTCGCCTCAGGAGACCTGGTGCGGGTCATCGCGAGACTGGTGAGCGTGTCCGACGGCGTCTCGATGTGGAATCAGACGTTCGAGCGGTCGGGCAAAGACGTCCTCGGGATTCAACACGAACTGGCTCTGGCTATTGCCAATCGCCTCGGACTTGAGCTCGGAGGTGATCAGCGACGCTACGAAATCGACCCGGTTCTCCAAATGAAGTTCTGGACGGCCCGGGGTCTGGCTGAAAAAAGCCAGCAGTCCAACATAACCAGAGCGGTCAGCCTCTTCGAAGAGATCGTCGCGCAGGCACCGTTGTACGCTCCGGCCTGGGCAGGCATGGCGAGGCTGCTGGGCGCCCGAGTGAGGTTGGAGCAGGAGTTCTGGCCGCGAATGAGTCTGGCTGCGCTCGAGGCCTACAGGCTCGATCCCTTGCTGGCCGAGGCGAACGCGGCCATGGGTCTGGTGCACGCTCGCGATCTCCACTGGATCCAGGCGGAGCATTACTTTGGTCAAGCCCTCGGCATGAATCCGAGCATAACCACGGTTCACATCGACGCGGTCACTTTCCTGCTGCGCCCGCTCGACCGACTCGACGACGCGATGGACCTGCTCGCAGCCGCGAGCAGCGTGGACCCATTGTCACTTCACGTGCCCAACACGCTGGCGCACATACAAGTGGAGGCCGGAAAGTTCGAAGAGGCGATCCGGACCGCCCACTCGGTGCTCGAACGGGATCCGACCTTTCCGAACGTCCGCATCTCGCTCGGCCGCGCCCTGGCCCTCTCCGGACGGCACGACGAGGCACTCGCCATCTTCAAGACGGAGGGAGTCGACGGGTCGGGCAACATGGGCTATGTCTACGCCGTGACCGACCGCCGCGACGACGCCGAGGCGCTCGCCGCGAAAATGAAAGAAGATTCCAGACCCGCCTATCAGTTCTTAATCTACGCCGGCCTCGGCGACAAGGAGCGCGCCTTCGAGGCGCTCGATCTCGTCTACGCCAGGAATCCGTGGCGAGCTGCCACGTGGATGATGCGGCCTGAGGTCGCGATCCTCCGCGACGACCCGCGCTTCGGCGAGTTCAGAAGGCGGCTGCTTCGAATTCCGAACTAGATTTCACCAGTCCAGCCTGAATCCCACTCTCGCGATGCGGGGTGGAACGATGGCCAGAGGCTGCAGGAAATCAGGACCTGTCAACCAGTTGATTTGCTGTTCCGGGTTGGCATTGAGGGTGTTGAAGACCTCCACGAACGCCGTGAGGCGCCCCCCGCTTCGATTGAGGAAGTCTTTCTCGAACTTCAGGTCGAGGAGTGTGACGTGATCCTGCCGCCGCGTGCCGACTGGCTCAGTCAGTACGCGGATTCTGCCGTGATTCAGCCCCGCCTCGAGCGTTCGGGCGAATGGCTGGCCCGACTGGTGCCGCAGAAACGGCGTGACACGCATTCCCCACGGGCCGTCGTATGTGGCCAGGAACCTTGCGGACCAGACCCGGAAGCGGTGCCGCCCCTGCTCGTCGGTGTGAATGAAGTCGTTCGGCGTCAACGGAAACGGGTTGGCGCGTACCGCCTGGCCGATGTATGCGCCGGCGTGTTCGCGGTTCCACGTGGTCGAATACCACGCCAGAAGAGACCATCCCCCGCGGAACCGACGCCGCGCCACGAATTCCCACGTGAGGAAGTCGCTCTCGTCATAGGGAAGATTTCTGACGATGATCGCCGACAGGCCTCTCAACTCCCTGGGAATGTCGCGAACCTGGATGGCGGGCTCGTCGTCGCCGGTGCCGAACACGTCATCGGGGCCAGGATCGCTGATCGAGCCCTCGACGGTGAACGCGTCGAACGGCCAGGACGCCCGCTGGCGCGCGCCTTGCTGCCGGTCGCCGCGCCAGACGATGCCCGTCGAGACGTTCAGGGCTCCGCGGATCTCGCGCTCGATTCGTGCCGTGACCTCGCGCACGTACGGCAGACGCAGTTCGGGATCGACCGCAATGGTCGGCTCTCCGCCGAGGCGCCGCGCAGTCCCGAACTCCTCACCAGGTTCCCAGACCCCGCTCTGGTTGGCGTCGGCCCACGACCACAACTCCCACCACACCGGTTGATTCGGGTTTACGTTGAACCCGAGCGTCGTTAACGGCGGCAGCCAGTAGAGTCCGTAGGTGAGCTTGGCGATGGTCCGTCCATCCCCGCCGAGATCGAAGGTCGCGCCAAGGCGCGGGGCGGCGAAGTTCCACCCGAGCAGCTTGTCGACGGCCGGATACGGTTGCGGCGACGGATTGAACCGTCCCGCCGGGTGCGCCTGCGCGGGCAGGAACGTGTGATAGCGCTCGAAGCGGAGCCCGAGGTTGAGCGTGAGCCGGCCGTGCACCTGCCACGAATCGCTCGCGTACGCCTCGTACAGCCAGATCCCGCTCTTGGAATGAGAGGGTGTTTGAAAGAAGTACACCTCGGACGGAGTACCTCCCTGCGTCACGTGCAACACGTCGCCGGGAAAGCTACGGTTCCAGCGCTCGCCGTCGACCAGCCGCAGGATCTCGCCGCCAAGTTTCAGATGATGCCGGCCCAGCCCCCCGTTCGGGATGACGCTGAGCGCGCCGTTGACCTGGTCGTTTCGCCGGTCTTGCTGCCAGTCGCGATGGCCGCCATAGACCTTCGACAGCGAGCGATCCTCGAAGCGTGGCGACGAGCCGTTGGGCCGCTCGGCGCGGCTGGCGACGAACTGCCCAACGCGAAGCTCGGCGAACACATCGTTCCGGATCACCGCGTTCCATTCGCCCTTCCAGACCAGCCCCTCGCCGCGCTGTGACGCCGTCGACTCGCGAGACTCGTTCATCGTCGACATGGGGAAGAGAAAACCGCCGAGCCGAATCGGCTCCCGGTTCAGCCCGAGCTGGCCATAGACGACAACTTTCTGCCGGTCGGTGAGCCGGACGGTGCTCTTGGCGGTCGCGCTGATGATGGTGCTCTCGATCGGCTCGGCTGGAAAGAGTACCTGCCGTGCCGATCGACTCTGGTGACGGACCGAGGTGTACCACCACAGGTGGTCGCGTTTGATGAACCCACCGGCGTCGGCGTTGACGTCGTGGTAATGCTGCAACCGGTTCGCTTCGCGCGGCGGCACTCCCTGACTCCCCGCCGCCCCGAGCGCGATCTGGCTGCCGTCGATGTTGTGTGACTGCCAGTTCCGGTGCTCAAAGGCCCCGACGACCGTACCGTGATGTTCGTTCCCGCCAGACTTCGTTAGAACCTGGAGATGGACACCAGGTATCGGCCACTCCGGACCGTACGCGCCCGCGCCGACCGACACTTCGGCGAACGAGCCGTAGTCGAGCGCGAAGGCAAACTGGTTCATGCCCGTCGCGGTGATGCCCTCAATCGTCGGCACGGCGCCGCTCATCCCGTAGGCGCTGAATGGGCTTGTCGGGGTGCTCCCGCCCACGTCGATGCGCTCTAAAGACACGGATGGCGTCGCCCACAGAATCGCGTCCGGCGTGCGCGACCCGGGCAGGTCCGCCAGCTCGTGTGCCGTGAAGTTCGTCGCCAGCGTGGTCGCGTGCCTGTCGACGATCCGCACCTCTCCTTTGACGTCGACAGATTGCTCGAAGGCGACCTCATCGAGCGTGATGTTTGCCGTTATCGTCCCGCCGAGCGCGACGGCGATGCCGTCCAGTTTCCGACTCCGGAATCCGCGCAGCGAGAACTCGAGCGCGTAGGTGCCAGGTGGCAGGCCGGTCAGACGGTAGGTGCCGTCGGGCCCGGAGGTCACTGTGACTTGCCTCATCAAGACGTCGCCCGACGCGACGATGGTCACGCCGGGCAGCACTAAGTTCGTGGTGTCTGTGATCGTGCCGTCGATGCTGCCAGTTGCCGTTCCGGCAGTCTGGGCCCAGACGTCCGGCGCGCCCGCCAGCACAGGCAGCAGAATCGCGGCCAGCAAGGTGGTGGAGCTTGGCATCTAAGGGCTGGGCCCATTATCGGGCGCGGGCCGCCCCGGTCAAGCCGCCTTACAGGTTCGTCCGCTGGCGAAGGCGGTTTCCGGCGGAGACGCCCGGCAGTCAGTCTGTCCGCGCGCGTCGGTTTCGACGTTTCCAGGACTGGAGCCGATCATGTCGAAACCCTCGCCTCGGGTTCCAGTGTCGTGCCTCATCGTCGCGGCTGGCCTTCTGCTCGGGTCGTGCGACAAGGGTCCGCCGACGCGGCCTGATAACGTCCCGCCTCCGCCCCCGGCCGTCCAGCGGTCGACTGGGCCGATCGCCTTCGTGAGCGACCGCGACGGGACAGAAGCCATCTATCTGGCCAACGACGATGGTTCGCTCGTGACCCGGCTGACCGAAGGGTGGGCACCAGCCTGGTCGAAAGATGGCCGGAAGATCGCGTTCGAACGACGACGGGAAATCTACGTCATCAACGTCGACGGCTCTGGGCTGCAGTTTGTGACGCAGGGGCATAACCCAAGCTGGTCACCCGACGGGCGGTTGATTGCCCTGGATGATGGGGGAGGGAACCTCTACACGGTCGACGTCAATGGCTCGACTCGTCGTGCCATCTATTCCAAGCTGCCACCGGCGAATCAACCAGCGTGGTCGCCGGATGGACGACAGATCGCATTCGACATCGACCCAGATTGGGATTACTTTACGGCACTCGGGCTGGTGACTGCCGACGGTTCGGACGATCAGCACATCGTTTTCGGTATGCCAGGCCTGGGGGCACCCGCCTGGTCACCGGATGGCTCGCAGATCGCCTTTGTGTCCTACCTCCCAGATAGTATTGGGGTCGTCGGCGCAGATGGTTCAGGGCCGAGGCAGCTACTGGCCGGGCGGTTCAGGAACGTCGACTGGACGCCCGCCGGACGCTTGGTTTTCAGCAAGCTGATCACATCGAACTACGACGGCCCGTCGCGGATCTTCATCAGCGACGGCGGCGAAAGACAACTCATCCCCGACGCGACAGCCCCGGCGCGGCTGGACTACCGCGACAGCCAGGTGGGTTGGGCGAGGTGATGTCGATCGCCTGCTGGCGGTAAACCTCCGGCGACGGGTCGCTATCGCGTGCTACAGCAACTCCGCAATCTTCGTGTGGCCGCGCTTCATGGCCCACGCGCGCGGCGTGGCCCACGGCGGATCGTCCGGCAGGCTCTTCGCCGCGCCATGCTTGAGGAGAAACTTCACCATTTTCTTCTGGCCGAACTTCGCCGCCCAGGCGAGCGGCGTCGAACGGATGTGGTCGTCGCTGGCCGCGAGATCCGCGCCGGCTTTCAGAAGCTCCTTGGCCTTTTTCACGTTACCGTCGCGGGCCGCCTGGTGGAGCGGCGAGATGCGCAGCCAGTTGTGGTCGCGCGTGGACCAGTCCTCACCGGGACGCTCGGGCTCGGGTTCGGCTCCGTACGACAGCAGCAGCTGCTCCATGCGCTTGTCCGGGCGCCATTTCCGCGAAACCCAGAGCGCGCTGCCCGAGCTCTCAACCGGCGGATTCGGAAACGCGCCGCGCTCGAGGAGCAGCTTCGCGATCTCGTAGTGCCCGTGGTAGACCGCCGAATACAGCGCCTTTCCCTTCGGCGCGTACTGCTCTTCGGGAAGGTTCGGATCGGCGCCGTGGTCGAGCAGCAACTGGACGATGTCCATGCGGCCGGTGGCTGCAGCGTTCGAGAGCGGCGCGCCCGCGCCGAGGTAATAACCCTCGTGGTCTCCGACCTTGTTCGCCAATGAAGGATCCCGCTTGAGCAGCTCGCGAACACGCGCGATGTCTCCGGTATGGCACGCGGTCGGCAGATCGATGGTCGCGCCGCGTGCCTTGAGATGCGTCATGACCTGCGCCGGATTCACCGGCCAGCTGCGAGGCACGTCCCGCCAGCCACGGTAGAAGTAGTCGCCGTTGGTCAGGTGAATGGGCTGCGCACCATCCATTCGCCGGGCGTCGATGTCCGCGCCGCGGCGCAGCAGCTCGTCGATCGCCTCGATCTGTCTCGTCATCGTCGCCCAGTGGATCGGCTGGTTGGATCGGCCGTCACCTTTTCCGACGAGCTCGGGCTGGGCGTCGAGCAGCTCTCGCATTCTCTTCAGGTCGTGATTTCGGAGCGCGAGCGCGACCGCCTCGCCCTTCGCCGAGGTGTTGAACTTCGCTTCGAGTGTGTCCACCAGCATGCGCTCCATCGCCGCGTAACCGCGATCGCGCGCGATCTCGAGGGGGTTATCGTCCACCCAGAGATCCATCGGGTTGGAGTCGTGCTCGAGCAGGAACCGCGCGAGGTCAACGCGGTTTTCGCGCACGGCGAAGTAGAGCGGCTTGCGGTAGTCGTAGTGCGCACGCGCGAGTGAGCGGTCTTTCGCGATGAGCGCCTGCACCGTCTGGAGATCGCCCGAAACGCAAGCCTGGAACAGCGCCCAGACGTCCGTGCCGCGGCCTGATGACCACGTGAGACGCTGGTCGGATTTCAACTCCGCCGGCTGCAACATGCGCCGATGGGGCTGCAGGGATTCGACATGATGCACGAGCGCCGGCCAGCTGTCGAAGCCGTACTCGCCCGCGAGCGCGTGCTGCGCCGCCGAGAGCGTTGCCGACCGATCGGCGGCGCGCAGGGTGTCGAGATGCTCCTTGGCCTGCTTGCGAAGTTGTTCGAGCGACGGACGTTCCGGCAGACGCCGGAGAGGCGGAATGGGCATGACGATCTCCTTTCGGATACCGCCCGCGTCCGCTCGACGGGCTGAAAGAAGATCGTAAGTTGTAACGGCAGCCTGGCTCAGGTGGGCTCAGCCCTTCCCGCGGACGGGGTGCGTCCTGTTACGCGAGACCATCATACGCTAGGAGCCGGCGGGTGCCGCAACGCGGCCGTCGCGTCAAGGCAAAAGGCAAAGGGGGTAGTGGGCTAACGCCGTGTTGCCGGACCACTACGGATGACCGGGCGAGATCATTTTGATTCGGTCAGGGACATGCCGTCACGCCGGCAATGGAGCCTGACCGATCACGTCTGGACGATCCGCGAATTGCTAACGGCCGAGACGGAGTTAGAATCAGCGGCATGAACACGGCTGCTCCGCGAGGACGCCGCTCCCTTCAGATCGTAGCTTTGATCATTGGGCTTTCGGCCTTGGTCGCGGGTCTGTGGGGACCCTCGATCCTCGCTGGATTCAGTCGAGGCGCACTCGCTGGATTCAGTCTTGCCGCAGTTGGATTCGTTGCCGGTGCTGTCCTAGGGCTGTTGGTTATCTCGTATCGATGGATTCGCTCAACCAAGGACCTGACGAAACCAGCGACACGGCATTAGCCCACTACCGGCAAAGGGCAGTAACTCAAAGATCCACACAATCCATCCGGAGGGCGCGGGCGGCGGCCACTTGCCGCGCGTCGTAGCTGGCCAGTCGAACGTCCTGGCCAAGCTCACGCAGGAAGTCAATAGAAGCCAGGTGAAGGGCGTCCAGTGTCCGCATCGGAACCGGGAATGGTTCGATCGCGCGGATCAACACCGGCGCGACGAGCTCCACGAGAGCGATCCGGAGGAGAAGCGTCCTGACCGTCTCGCCGTGCGATCGGCCGAGCCCACGCGCGTGGACCCGCGTCCAGAGCTCGTACTCGAGCAGACGACTCGAAATGAGCTCTTCGTTCCAGAGCGACACCGGCGGGATGCGGTCTTCGGCGAAGAGCTGCGCGAGCGCGACTGAGGTGTCGAGGTAGATCACCGCTCGGCGCGATCGGTATCGAGCTCGACTAAGAGATCGGCAAGCGGCGCCACGGGTGAACGAGGCGGCGGTGTGACGCCTGGCACAGCCGGCGGCACGACCCAGCCTTTCCGTCGGGCTTCCGCCAACAACGCGTTGCCCACGGTGCCGGTGTGATCTGGTCGTGGCGGTCCCAGTTCGGCGACGACCCGATCCCGATCGGTCACGAGGACCGTTTCGCCTTCGCGGGCGAGACGTACGTATTCGCTGAGCTTGTTCTTGAGAATCTTCAGGCCTACCGCGCGCATACCCATATGGTAGCTTCTGGAAGCTACCACGCGCAAGCTTCTGCTGGCCGGCCGGACTGTTCCTGTTGCTTTCCAATAGGACATCGGTATACTCATTTGGCTAACCAATATGAGTGCGAAGACCGACGTCTGGCAGGGCACGCTGGCGCTGATGGTGCTCAAGACCCTGAATGCCATGGGACCGCAGCACGGGTATGGCATTGCGCGCCGCATCGAGCAGACCAGCGGCGACCTGCTGTCGATTAATCACGGCACGCTGTACCCGGTCCTGTTGAAGCTGGAGCAGGAGGGCGCGATCGCGTCGGAGTGGGGCGTTTCCGACAACAACCGCCGGGCCAGGTTCTACCGCATCACCAGGGTTGGACGGACACAGCTGACCGCCGAAGAGGCGCAGTGGACCCAGACGACGGAAATCGTCGGCCGGTTCATGGCGCTCAAGGGAGCCAAACCGTGAGGCGCGCGATCCGACGCGGCTGGACGCGTCTCATCGGCACGTTTCTGCGCCGGCATACCGACCGCGATCTCGCCCAGGAGATCGAGTCCCACATCGAGTGGCTGGCCGACGAAGACATTCGCCGTGGACTGCCGCCCGACGACGCGTACCGGCGCGCGAGGATCCGGTTCGGCAGCGTGGAGTCCGCCAAAGAACGCTATCGGGATCAGCGAGGACTGCCCACGCTCGAGATCCTGGTTCAGGATCTTCGGCACGCCATGCGCGGGATCCGCCGAAATCCTGGATTCACGGTCGTCGCCGTACTTTCTCTGGCCATCGGCATCGGCGCCAACACCGCCATCTTCTCGCTGGTCGATGCCGTGCTGCTCAGACCGCTGGCCTACGAAGATCCGAACCGGGTGTTCGTCGCACGCGAACTCGATCCCCAACTCTTCGGTGAGCGTCTGCTCGGTGTCAACCCGGTGCACGCCCGCGAATGGGCCGCGCGGTGTCCGTCAGTCGAAGGCGTTGGGTTGACGCAACGGGCCAATGCCCAGCTCACGGACGCGGGGGAGCCGGTGTCGGTCGCCGGTGCGCGAATGACGCATAACCTGCTCGCCCTGCTCGGCGTGGAGCCGATTCGCGGGCGGGGATTCCGAGCTGACGAGGAGCAGTCGGGCAACGACCACGTGGCCATCCTTTCAGAAACGCTCTGGCGATCGCGCTTCGACGCCGACCCATCCGTCGTCGGCCGCACGATTCTGCTCGACGGCGAGAGTCATGAGGTGGTCGGGATTGTGGCCGCCTCATTTCGTGTGCCATCGTCCGGTGCCAACAGACGGGATGAAGTCTTTCGTCCACTGGTGATCCCGGACGACGAGATCGGGCGAATGACAGGCAACTACAACTACTTCGCTCTCGTTCGCGTGAAGTCGGGCGCGATCGCCGGGCAGGCGCTTGCGGAGATGAATGTCGTCCAGGCACGCTTCCCGAAGCCGTCCGGTGGTGTGACGCCGGACTTGAAGGCTGTCCTGATCCCCCTGCACGAGTTTGTCACCGGCGCGTCGCGGCTCGGGTTGTGGACGCTCTCGGCAGCGGTCGGCGCGGTCCTTCTCATTGTCTGTGTCAATCTGGCGAACCTTCTCCTCTCGCGGGCGGCCTCGCGCAGCCGCGAAACGGCGATTCGGGCCGCCCTCGGAGCCAGCCGTCGGCGTTTGTTCCGTCAGGCCCTGACCGAAAGCCTGTTGCTCGCGGTCATCGGTGGTGCATTCGGAGTGCTGCTCGCCGGCTGGATTATCGAACTGTTTCTCGATCGCGATGCCGCTCGAGCTGCCGAGAATCGATCAAGTGCGTGTAGACATCTCCGTCCTGGCGTTCGCATCTGGTCTCACCGTACTCACGGGTCTGATTTTCGGTGCGCTTCCGGCGTGGCGCCTGACTCGGGACGACCCGCAGGAGGCGCTGCGCACGGGCAGTCACACCGTCACGCAGGGTCGCCGGACCTTGCGGCTGCGCGAAAGCCTGATTGGCCTCGAGGTGGCCGTCAGCGCGGGGTTGCTGATCATGGCCGGTCTGCTCGGCTCGAGCCTGGTCCGGCTGCTGCACGTCGACAAAGGGTTCGATCACGATCGCGTGCTGACCGTCGACCTCTCCCTCGCGGGCAGCAAGTACGCAAAGGTTGAGCGCCGCGAACAGTTTCTGGACCGGCTCCTGGCGAATGCCGGCGCGATTCCGGGCGTCGAGGCCGCTGCGATTGTCACGCATCTGCCGACCCGCGGTGAAACCTGGAACGACCCGATTTACCTCGAAGGCGCGCCGCGTGCCAACAAGCACACGGTCAACAATCGCTACGCGAGCCCTGGATACTTTCGCGTGATGAATATCGCCGTCCGTCAGGGCCGGTCGTTCGAGGAGAGCGACCGTGGACGCGGCGTCGCGGTCCTCTCTGAAAGGGCGGCGAAGATCCTCTGGCCCGGCGACCCGAACCCGGTGGGTCGCCTGTTCATGGGCGAGGACGACACCGTCAAGACGCTCGTCGGCATCGTGGCTGATGTGCGCGCGTCGCTTCAGGACGATCCACCCCCGACGGCCTATTACCCGTACTGGCAGCGCGTGCCGGACGGTGTGACATTAGTTGTTCGGAACTCTGATGTGACGGCGGCCGCCGAGGGCGTGCGAGCCGTGCTTCGCCGCGAGGATGCGGAGTTGCCGATCCCCGCCATCCGGAGCATGGAGGACGTGGTCAATCGATCGGTGGGGCAGCGGCGTTTTCAGTTGGGTATCATGAGCGTCTTTGCGGCCTCCGCGCTGCTGGTGTCGTGCCTCGGCATCTACGGCGTCGTGTCCTACTCTGTCGCTCGGCGCCGGAATGAGCTGGGCGTGCGGCTCGCGCTCGGCGCCAGCCGCTCGCGCCTGCTCGGGCTCGTCATTCGCCAGGGCATGACGCCGGTCGTCGTGGGACTGCTGGCGGGCGTGGCCGTGGCGCTGCTGGTGAGCTGGACCATTCGGGGTTTGCTGTTCGAGGTTCAGCCGAGCGATCCCATGACGATCGCGGGTGTGACGATCGTGCTTCTGGTCGTCGGTATCCTGGCGTGCCTGATCCCCGCTCGCCGGGCGGCCGCGACCGATGCCGTCTCCGCGCTTCGATTTCAGTAAAGACCGATTCACTCCATTCGGAGCGCGATCACCGGATCAATTCTCGTCGCGCGGCGAGCCGGAAACCACGACGCGCATCCGGCGACGAGCAAGAGCGTCATCGACACGGCGAGATAGATGCAGCGGATCCGCCGGATTGACCTCGAACAGCACCTGCTGCATCAGCCGCGACACGGCAAGCCCGCTGGCGACGCCGAGCACGATCCCCACCAGGGTGAGGCGAGAGCTATGGCCGAGCACCATGCGCATCACCGCAGCCGGGCGTCGCGCCGAGCGCCATCCGAATGCCGATCTCACTCGTGCGGAACGCCACGAGATGCGCCATCACGCTATACACACCCAGGCTGGCCAGCAGCAGCGCGAGCGCCGCGAATGAGGCCAGCAACACGAGCGCGAGCTTTCGATCCGCAACGGTTTGCGCGATCACGGTGGTGAGAGCCTGCGGCTGCAGCAGTGGGAGGTCGGGATCGACCGAACGCAACGCGTCGCGAACGAGCGGCGCGATCGCGACGGGATTGCCCTGGGTACGAACCAGAACGTTGGTAAACGTTTCCGGCCGTTGCAGGCTGGGCAGAAAGTAGTCGGCCTCCGGCGGCGTGTTCAGGGTCTCGCCGCGCACGTCCGCCACGACGCCAACCACCTGCGACGGCAACTGGGCCATACCGGTGACCAACGTGCGGCCGATCGGATCCACGCCGGGAAAGTGGCGCCGCGCGAACGTCTCGTTGACGATCACGACATGCGGCACTCGAGCGGAGTCGCGTTCGTCGAAGTCGCGGCCGGCGCGGATGGGAATGCCCAGCGTCTGAAAATACCGCGGCGAGACGAGATGCCGATTCGCATTCGGCCGTTCGCTCAGCGGCGGAAGCGACGTGCCCATCACGGCAACAGGCGCCGGCGTCTGCGCTCCGGTCAGGGGCACGCGATCAGCCAGCGCCGCGGACGTGGCGCCGGGCAGGGCGGTGAGACGCTGATAGAACTGCTCGTAAAACGCGACGAGCTTCTCACGGTCGAAGCGCTGCGGCGGAAGGACGAGTTGCGCGGTGAAGATGCCATCCGGCCTGAACCCCGGCTCCACGCGCTGGAGCCGGGCGAAGCTGGTCAAGAGCAGTGCGGCGCCGACGAGCAGCACGACGGACAGCGACACTTCGGCCACCAGCAGAGTGGCGCGCAGGCGCTGACCCGTTCCGGTGGATCCTCGGCTCGCTTCCTTGAGCGTTTCCTGCACATTGACGGCGGACGCCTGCAGTGCGGGCAAGAGGCCGATAGCCAATCCGGTGACGAGCGTGACGAGCATCGTGAAGCCGACCGCCACCGGATCGAGTCCGATATCAAGGACGCGCGGAATCAGGTCCGCGCCGGACGTGACAATGATGCGCAGGGCTCCCAGCGCGAGCACCAGGCCCAGCGCGCCGCCGAGCACGGCAATGAGCATGCTCTCGGTCACGAGTTGCAGCACGACGTCGAGCCGGCTCGCGCCCAGCGCGAATCGCGCCGCAATTTCTTTGCGTCGCGCCGCAAACCTCGCGAGCAGCAGGTTGGCGATGTTCGCGCACGCGATCAGCAGCACGCAGCCCACCGCGCCGAAGAGCATCAGATAGCTCCGGCGCTGCTGGCCAACGGCATCCTCCAGCAGCGGCACCACCTCGATCTGCGACGGCGCGTCAACATAGCTCGGATGTGCCTGACGATATCCTGCAGCGATGACGTTCATCCCCTCACGCGCCTGCGCGAGCGACACACCCGGCCGCAACCGCGCAATCGCCTGGAAGAAAAAGCCGCCGTTGTTCAGTTGCGAGGGCGCGAGAAACGGCACCTCTGCCGGTCGCGGCATCCAGACATCGAACTGGTTCAGGGGAAACGAGGCTGCCGCGTCCGGCAGCACGCCGATGATCGTGTACGGCCGGCCATCGAGCGTGATCGCCTGGCCCAGGGCTGACGGCTGACCAGTGAAATATCGCTGCCAGAAACGATGACTGACGAGCACGACCGGCGGCCCGCCCGGCCGGTCCTCGTCTGCGGCAAAGTTGCGGCCGAGCTCCGGAACGAGCCCGAGCGTGGGTAACAGGGCGGCTGAGGCGCGAAGCCCAAGCACCTGCTCAGGATCTCCGCGTCCGGTCAGGGTAAACGCGCTGAAGATGGAGAGCGCCAGGTCGCTGAACACCTGCTGCCGCTGCTGCACGTCGAGAAAGCGCGTATAGGAAAAACCAACTCGAATGAAGTTCCGCGCCGCGTCGGTTGAACTCAACCGGACCAGGCGATCGGGCTCGTGAAACGCCAGGGGCCGCAGGAACACCGAATTCACGACACTGAAGAGCGCCACGTTTGCGCCGATGCCGAGTGCGAGTCCAAGCACGGCAATAAACGTGAAGCCCGGGGACTTGATCAGCTGACGGACGGCGTAACGTAATCTGGAATACACGCGACCCCCGTCCTATTGTGCCTTCGGAGTGCCGATAAGGTGTCTATGAAACTCCTCGCGGCAGCCCTCCTCGTGGGTCCGCTTGTCATTGGCGGACAGCAACAGGCGTCGAATTCGCGCAGCGGCTGGCCGTGCGGCGCGCGTCTCGATACGTCGTTTTTCCAGATCGCCGAAGGCTCCGGCGGTCATCTGCTGTTGCTGGCGCCCGAAGAAATCGGTGACTCCGCCACGCTCCTCATCGCGTTTGGATCGCACCCGCAGACCATCTTCAGGCTGGCCGGGTCTCTCAAATCCGGCGTGCACGAGCTCCGCGTGCCAATCGATCCATCAGTCGAGAGCGTGCTCTTCTCGATCTCGGTGCAGTGTCTTCAGGTGGCGCATGTCCTGCGACCGTCCGGGCTGCTCGCCGTCGGCGACGACGTCACCGATGTGTCCAGTTTCCGCGCCGAGCGGATGGTCATTGTCAAACGGCCGGAACCCGGTATCTGGACCATGCGGGTCTCCGGGAGCGGCGTGTCGGGCATCATGGCCCAGGCACGCACCACGATTGGGCTCACGCAGGTGGAATTCGCACCGGCTGGCCGGACGACCTTCACCGCCGTTCCCTCGCCGGGTGTCGAGAATGTCGTGAGGCTTCACGTCAGCGGCAAGGTCGCTGAAATCAGGGCGTCACTGGTCACCGGCGAATCACGGCGACTTGTCGAGCTGCCGCTCGAGGCCGGCGACACGGACGGGTCCTACCTGTCGCGCTTCACCCCCGGCGCGGAACCCTTCCGGATTCTCGTCGCCGGCAAGGACGCCGACGGCGTTGCCTTCCAGCGCATGCATGCGCCGCTGCTTGCGGCGGTGCGCTGACGCTGTGCCGACGGAGTGACTCCCGCCGCTCAAAGCGGGTGAGTGTCGTCGACGATCGGAAGCTGCGCGCGAAGCTCGAAGTGCTCCAGGCCATGCGCGAACGGCCGGCCGTTCCAGGCTTCGAACATCGGTTGGTGCGCCGGCACATAGCCACTACTTGGCAACCACCCAAGGTAGAACCACTGCATTGCGCGCAGCTCGAGATCGATCGGCCCGCGGACGTCGATCTCGGCGATCAGGCACTCGTCAAACGTGGTCACACTCACGTGTTCGTCAACGGCCGTCGTGTCTGGAATCTCGAGGCCGACGTCATAGCGACATTTGTCGGGCGCCACGATTTCGGGATCCTCCCACTGATAGCCAAGCCATTGGCCATCGGCGAGACCGCGCGCCTCGGCCCAGGCGAGCAGTCGCGCCAAGGCCTTCGTGACGCTGTCACCCTCGTAGGGGCGAAGGACCCGGATGTAGGCGACGCGCCGCGCGGCGAGATGACGAACCGTCACGGCAAAGCCGTCGGCATTGGTCCCTGTGGGTAGCTGCTCGAGCCGGTTTCTGCCTTCGACTGGGAGCGCGGCTCGCATTCTGTCGCGGCCCGTTTGGCGCAGCTGGTTGACATCGAATCGGCGCGGTGACACGCCAAAGTGCGCGCGAAAGGCCCGCGAGAAGTCCGAGCTGGAGGCAAACCCGCACGCGAGAGCAATGTCGGTCAGATTCGTGCCTTTCCGGTGCGAGAGCAGGTGCACCGCGCGTTCGAGCCGGACTCGCTTGATGAAGGCACCCAGCGTTTCGCCCATCAAGCCACGAAAGATGCGGTGGAAGTGATACGGCGAGAAACAGGCAGCCCGTGCGACGTCCTCGAGCCGCAGCGGCTGGGCGAGGTTCTGCGTGACGTAGTCGATGCCTCGGTTGACGCGACCGACGTAATCGAGATTCGCAAGATCTGGCAAGACCTGCTCCGACTGCGCATTGTAGATTCATGCGCCTATGGCCACACAACCCACGACTCTCGGTGCGTTCTCCGTCAGCCTCGCCGTCAAGGACTTGCAGGCGTCTCGCGCGTTCTATGAGAAGCTGGATTTCGAAGTGGTCGGCGGGGACGCGGCCCAGAATTGGCTGATCATGCGCAACGGCGTCGTCACCCTGGGACTGTTTCAGGGCATGTTCGATCGCAATATCCTGACCTTCAATCCGGGGTGGGACGCCAAGGCGCAAGCGGTGGAACAGTTCGTCGATGTGCGCGAGCACCAGCGGCGTCTCAAGTCCAGCGGCCTGGCGCTCGCGAGCGCGGCCGCCGAAGACAGCGTCGGGCCAGCCAGCTGCATGTTGATCGATCCAGACGGCAATCCAATCTTGATCGACCAGCACGTCTAGCCGGGCCTTTTATACAAAGGTCGGAGATCAGAACTGCGGCGTCGGCTACTACAAGGGGTGACGATCCCGCGTACGGCTGGTCACCGATTAGGTTTCTCGATCTGCCTGTGGCAGTACTCGCAGTCCGCGTTGATCGTGCTGCCATCTTTCGCCGTCAGGCTGCCGTCGTGGCAGCGAAAACAGCCAGACGACGTCATGTGCCCGATGTTGTCCGGGTAGGTGCCGAACGTGACTTTCATGACGGGAAAGACGTTTCGCCGGTGGATCGACTGCAGCGCGGTCACCGCCCCTGTGACCTGGGCGTCGACGGCGCGGCCGCGTGACGTGTAGAACTTCCGCAGATCCTCGTCGATGACGCGCGCGGCCTCGTCACTGGTCGAGTAACTCGATTTCATCAGGCGAATGCCTTCGCGCCGGACGAAAGGGAGTCCGCGGTCTATTTGTCCTGTCGCGAGCGCCGCATCCACGGCCTGCTCAGGTGACGGCGAGATGCGATGCGCCGCGACGTTATGGCAGTCGATGCAGTCCATCGTGCGCCAGGTGCCCTTCGCAAGCTGCTCCGGCGTTGCGCCCTGCGCGGCGTACTCGCGAACCCGGCCCTGCGCATCCGTGTACTTGACGAACGGAATGGTCTGGCGTTCGCCATCCGTGAAGATATATTCGATGCGCACCCGCGGATCGGCGTGCCAATGAATGGCGCGGCCGCTCGGCGTCGGCGCGCCCGGACCGCCCAGGAACACCTGCAGGATGGTCGTCGTCTCGGTGTTCGTCTCATCGTCGGCGTACTCGCGCTTGACGCGGATGACGTCGCCGGATCCCTTGCCCGACCAATGACACGCTCCGCAGACCTCTTGCGCGGGACGAATGTCGGTGATCCCGGGGATCGGTCGCGGGACCTGCCCCGTGACGACGTGATACAGCTGCCGCATGCCGTTCATCTTGTACTTGACGAATGCACGGCCCCCTTCACCGACGTGGCATTGCACGCAGGCGACCTGCGAGTGCGGGGCATTCTGCCACGCGGTGAACTGCGGGTGCATCGGCGTGTGGCACGCCTGGCCGCAGAACGACGGGGACTCCATCGAATGGAGCCCGCCATACCCCGCGACCAGCACGATCACGACATTGACGGCCGTCAACGCGACGAACATCAGGGCCCTGCGGCGTGTCACCGGTGACCTGAAATCGATGACGAACCATTCCCGCGTCGCGCCTGGTTGCCGCACCAGCCTGCGGTGCTCGAGCCACATGCCGAACGGAATGAGCAACAGGCCGAGCACGAAGAGCGCCGGCAGCGCGACGAAGACGACGAGCGCGGCGTACGGGTTGTTGAAGAGGCCGAGCAGAAGCGCGACGAGCAGGGCGAGGAAGACCACCGCGCTTGCGGTGGTCAACACGGCGCCCGCCAACGAGACCGGATGTCGGGCTAGATCACGGCTCGGCACGCGAAGACTCTATTTCTTCAGGCTCTGCATGTAGGCGACGAGCGCGTCGAGCTCGGCGGGAGGAAGCTTGTACTTGTTCGGCATCGGCGGTTTCTTGGTCGAGTTCGCCTTCTTGGCGGCCGCGGTCGGATCGGTGATCCACAGCCGTGTGTCGTCGGCCGAGAGCTTGGATCCGACGCCGTCGAGGGGATTCTGCTTACCACCCGTGCCGGCGATGGAATGGCACACCTGGCATTTCTGGGCCTCGTACACCGACTGGCCCTTTTTGATCAGGTCTGCCTCCTGCGATCGCACGAGCCGTGGCGTGTCCGCGACCAGCGCGGCCGTGAGTGCTGCCATGAATAGACCACCGGTAATTGCCACTTTCCGCATCATGCCCTCCCCGATTTCAGCGCCGATGAAACCTTACCAATAGTAGCGGATGCCGAACACGGCCGTGTGTGTCGTGTAGGGCCGGTACGTGTAGCCGAGGACGAGCGAGCTTGGCTGCACGATGCTGTTGATCACGCTGGGATCGAACGCGAAGTCGAAGATCCGGGACGGCTCGTAGACGTACGAGAGCATCCCCACCAGCCGCCGCGAAAAGCGATAGCGTACGTCTAACCGGAAATCCTGAAGCTTGTTGAACGTCTCCGGCAATTGCGACGGAAACGACGGCGTCGCCAGCGCAGGTCCGACCTCGTAGAAGTGGTTCCCGCGGGCCTTCGCGTATTCGTACGCGATCCGGACCTCGGTGTTGGCGCCGATCCGGGGCGGGGTCGCGTAGATCGAGTAATAGTGGACGCGTTCCTTCGAGTCCACGGTCCAGTCGCGATTGGGATCGTTCTCCTGGCCCGAACTGGCCGATCGCGATCGCGACAGGCCCGAGTAGCGCTCGTAGTCGTAGCTGCCGCCCACGCCGAACCCGTTCGGCGTCATGTAGTCCGCGCTGACGGTCACGTTGCGAAACCCGGCGTCCTGCAACCCGAAATAACTGTCGCCGAACTCATCCGAGCCGAACCCTCCACTGAAGCTGACCGTCAGCGCCTCGTTCGGACTGGCATCTACCTGGCCGACAAACCGGTTGCGCGTGCGATTCGCGACATCGTAGTGGCGCATCGCCGGTTGTTCGCCAATCTGAATGAGCGACGCTTCGTCCAGGCCGGAACCGCTTCGATTGCCGTACTCGTAGCGCGCGCGAAAGTTCACAAATCCGAAGCTGGCGGAGTCTGCCTTGAGCTGCAGCACGTGCTCGTTCGTCGATTCGAAGATGCGGAAGTCATAGCTGTTGTAGTTGTTGGTATAGGCGACGGTGAGCGCCACGGGGCCCAAGCCAGTCCAGGTGGCGTCGGCATCGAGCGTGTTGCGGGCGTGTGCATACTGCAGGGCCCCGCCGGTCGTGCTTTCCCCCACCGACGTGTCGTAGCTGATGATCTCGTTGATCGGGGTGTCGGGCGTGTTGTTGTCGTAGGCGTAGCGGCGGAACCTGGCGCTGAACCGCCAGTCGTCCTCCGGGCGCGACACGAGGCCGATGGTCGTCGCGACGGTAGTGGCAGAGGCGTCGGCCGTCGCGCGCGGCAGCGCGAACTGCGGCAGTGCACTGTTGATCGTGAACGGCAGCAGCGGCTCGTCGTTGTTCGCCCAGCCGAAGGCCAGCGATCCGGTGAGCTGCGTCCGCCGCGCGAACTTCGCATAGCCCGCCCCGCTGATCGTCTGGAGCGAGTTGGACGGCCACAGGGCCGTCCGGCCATGCCCCGGCGCCGACGTCGAATCCGTCAGCACCAGCGGGTTGTCCCAGGTCAGCGTGTCGGCCTGGTTGTCGAACCACGAACCGTTGTAGGCGGCGCGAAACATCGACCGCTGGTTCTTCCACTCGACGCCAACGTCCATGTCGTTCGTCCGCGATCGGTAAGGCAGCGCCACTTCGTTGTCGTTGCTGAACCCGAAACTCGCCCCCCACGGCAGCTCGCCCGAGTGCTTGGTCGTCGTGAAGCCGCCCGTGACGTCGACGTTCACGCTCGGTGTGGCGCTGACGCGAAAGGTGCCGATGGCGCGGCGCTCACGCAGGTCGAACTGCGGTGAGATCGAAAGGTACGCGTTGTGGCTCGCCGCCCGTTGTGCATTGTCATCCAGCACGAGCACGCCATCTGCGGTTTCGGCGAAGGCCGTGCGCGTGTCGACGCTGTAGAACTGCGGGAATCTCATCCCAGAGCCCGTTGACTTTGAGGAAACCGACCCGTTCGTAGCTGCCGAAATAGCGCTGGTCGCGCCAGCCGAGATTGTCGGCACCCACGCTGCCGTTCCAGTCCGGCGTTTCACGGAGCATGCGTCCCTCCGTGAACAGCAGCCCGTCGCGAATGTCCTGGTAACGCTGCCAGCGCGCGGGGTCGCCGGAGACGCTGCTCCAGCGGCCCGAGAGCTGGAACATGTTCCAGCGGGGCGCGAACAGGCTCCTCGTGTCTTCGACCACAGGATCGGGCGCCGGCGGCTGGGCAGCCGGGTCTGGCGGAGGAGGCTTTGTCTGCGAGGGGGGTGGCGTCTGACCCGACGGAGGAGGTTTAGTTTGCGTTGGGGGCGGCGTCTGTTCGCTTGGCGAAGTCGCGGCGGTTCCGGCGGTCGCCGATGTCTGCGCCGCGCCGGGAGACGGCAGCGACAGAACTGCCGCGGCCAGCGTCACCGGAGCACACACACGCGAGAGACAGCGTCGCATACGCGTCACCATCACCGCATGAAGAACTGGCCCGACGGGTGATTCGAGCCATGGACGTTCGAGTGGCAGTTCACGCACGACCGTCCGAACATGCGATTGCTCTTGCTGGTCGTGATCGCGGCGTTGTCGTATACGGACGCCGGATGCCGGGTCGCCACGTGGCAGCGCTGACAGAGCATCGGCATGCGCACGTTCAGCATGCGATCGTTCGACGAGCCGTGCGGGTCGTGACAGGTGGCGCAGCTCTCGCGTACCGGCGTGTGTTCCCACAACATCGGCCCGCGCATCTCCGCGTGACAGCTCGTACAGGTTTCATTGATCGAGCTTCCGACCTTGAGCGCCTTCACGTTGCTGATCGACCCGTGCGGGTTATGGCACGACGAGCACGCCATCTTGCCTTCGCGGACGGGCATGTGCGCCACTGCCCGCTCGGTCTTCACCACCTGCACTCGATGGCAGGTGGCGCAGAGCTGCGTCTCGGTCGGCTTCACCAGTTGGCTCGCCATCGATTTCGGGCGTATGCACGCTGTGGCACGTCGTGCACGTGAGATTACGCGCCGCATGGGCGCTGCCATCCCAGCCCGCGTGGGTCCCGCGGTTGTGGCAGCTGAGACACGTCTCGTTGACCTCGGCCGGTTTCAGCTGTTTGAACCGCTTGATGTTTCCCTTCGCGTCGTCATCGACGTGCTTCTGGCCCGGACCGTGGCAGCTTTCGCAGCCGAGCGTGGCTGCCGGCGATCGGGGATCCTTGGTCTGCCCGTGCCGCGACTGCGTCATCGTCTTCGACTCGGCGTCGTGGCAGAGAACACAGGTATCCGTTCCGGCGTAGCCGGCAGGGAGCTGGCCAGATGGCGCTGGCGTGGGCGGTGTTTGCGTGGGCGGTGTTGGCTTGGGCGGGGTCTGTGCGGGGGGTTGCTGCGCCGGCGGCTGTTGTGCACCCGTCTGCCGCGCATCGACGAGGCGGCCCGCGATGACGCCGAACCAGACGGTCAGCGCCAGTCCGATTAGGAGCTTATGCCGATTCACGCCGGCTCCCTCCTACAGAGTCTGTGACCTCTACCAGACCAAACCGCGGCAGTATAACTCCGACACCGCCACGGCCCGACGTAAAAACGGTGGGATGCGGCTGCGGGAGACGTGCAGCGAAGATGCAGACTCTATGCCCCGTTGTGGAAGTCCGGGCCTGCGAGGATCTCTACCTCAGTTGATGGGATAACCGCGTCACGTTGGTTCGTTTGGCCACGGTATTCCGTGGAGTCTCCGACGTCACGTGCCCTCCCCGCACCGATCGACAGGATCCGACGGCGGCATTTCTGGAAAGCATCGTCGGAATACCGCTTGCAGTTCCGGCAGTTATCGCGAGAATGAGTGCGTACCAGCCTGGAAGCGACATCGGCCTGGAGATGACGTCGTATGGAACACCGTGAACGCTCATCCAGCCAAGCGCTGCCAAAACCCGCGGCCTCGAGGGGAGTCGGTCGTCGCGAGTGGTTGAAAGCCACCCTCGGCGGCGGGGCGGGACTCGCGCTCCATGGTCTGCTCGATGTCCCGGCGGTGTCAGCCGCCTCCCGGGAGTTCAAGCTTTCGAACGTCAGCGAGTTCACCACCTCCTGCAACTTCTGCTCGTGCGGATGCGGCATGATCGCCGCGGTTCGCGACGGCAAGCTGATCACGCTGGAGGGCGACTACGACCACGTCGTGAACCGCGGCTCGCTCTGCGTCAAGGGCATGTCGATGTTTCCGACCCATACCTCGCCGCAGCGCCTGAAGGTACCCCAGTACCGCGCGCCCGGCAGCGACCGCTGGGTGGAGATCACTTGGGACGACGCCATCGATCGGATCGCGCGGAAGATCCGGGCGACTCGCGACGCGACCTGGATCGCGACCGAACGGGTCGGCGACACGGACGTGCCGGTCAATCGCACCGACGCCTGGTCGTTCATGGGGGGCGCGCAGAACACGAACGAAGAATGCTATCTGTTTCAGAAGGCGGCGCGCCTGCTCGGCACCGTCTACGTCGAGCATCAAGCCCGGCTTTGACATAGCCCTACTGTCCCCGGTCTGGGGGCATCATTCGGCAGGGGGGCGATGACCAACCACTGGTCGGACCTCCAGCACTGCAAGACGATCCTCGTCCAGGGCAGCAACGTGGCCGAGAACCACCCGATGGCCTTCAAGTGGATTCGGAAGGCCCAGGAGGACGGGGCGGTCATCATCCATGTCGATCCGCGATTCTCGCGGACGTCGGCCGCCGCCGACATCTTCGCGCGCATCCGGCCCGGCGCCGACACGGCCTTCCTCAACGCGATGATCAACCACGTCCTCGTCAACAAGCTGTACGACGAGGACTACGTCACGACCCACACGAACGCGCTGTATCTTGGCGACGCCGCCTTCGACTTCAAGGACGGCCTCTTCAGTGGATTCGACGCCGCCGGCCACAAGTACGACACTTCGAGCTGGGGCTATCAGCTCGACGCTACCGGCCGGCCCCAGCGCGCAAAAAGCCTCGACGACCCGCGGTGCCTCTTCGCGCGGCTCCGCACATTCGTCTCCCGCTACACGCTGGAGGTGGGCGAACGCATCTCTGGCGTCCCGGCCGCACAGATCCAGCAGATCGCCGAGACAATGGCGAAGAACAAGCCCGGCACCATCCTCTATGCGCTGGGGATGACCCAGCACACGACCGCCGTGCAGGGCATCCGCGCGTTCACGATTTTGCAGCTGCTCCTCGGGAACGTCGGAAAGCCCGGCGGAGGCGTCAACGCGCTGCGCGGCGAGCCCAACGTGCAGGGCGCCTGCGACATGGGGGTACTCAACAATTACATCCCGGGATACCTCGACTATCCCGTCACGAGCGAGCCGACGCTGGCTGCCTGGGCGAAGAAACACGGCACCGCACGGCGGCCGCTCCTCGTCAACACCCTCAAGGCGTTCTATGGCGACGAGGCCACCGCCGAGAACGAGTTCCGGTACGCCTGGCTCCCCAAGCGCGACCCCGCGAAGGACTACAGCGTCTACGGCATCTTCGACGCGATGCTCGCCGGCACGATGAAGATGCTGTGGATCGTCGGGCAGAACCCGGCTGTGACGATGCCCAACCTCAAGCTCACCTTCCAGGCATTGGCCAAGCTCGACATGCTGGTCGTCCAGGAGCTGTGGGAAACGGAGACCGCCGCGTTCTGGCAGCGTGCGGGCGCTGACGCCAAGTCGATCCCGACGGAAGTGATCCTGCTGCCCGCGGCCTTCTTCATGGAGAAGCAGGGATCGGTCACCAACTCGGGCGCCATGGTCCAGTGGCGCTATGCCACCGTGAAGCCGCCGGGACAGGCGAAGGCGGACGGCGAAATCGTCGACCTCGTGTTTCGCCGCGTCCGGGAGCTCGTCAAGGATTCGTCCGAACCGAGGGACGAGATCGTCAAGAAGGCGTTCTGGACGTACACGGATCCTGAGGACGTGCTGCGCGAGATCAACGGACGAATTGTTCGCGACGTGCCGGGCACACCTCTGAAGGCGGGCGGCCTGGTCAGCGAGGTGGCCGATCTCCTGCACGACGACGGCTCGAGCTCCGCGGGATGCTGGATCTACGCTGGCGTCTTCGGCGGCGGGGAGAATCTCGCGAAGCGCCGCGACTCGCGGACCGACCCCGGCGGCCTGGGCCTGTTCCCGTACTTCGGGTGGACGTGGCCCAACAACAAACGGATCCTGTACAACCGCGCCTCCTGCGATCGACACGGCAAGCCGTATCCCGGATCGAAGCCGATCGTGTGGTGGGACGCCACGGCGAAGAAATGGACGGGATACGACGTGCCCGACGTCATGTTCCCGACCCAGGGTCCGGACACCGAGATGGGCCAGCGCGCCTTCCATATGAACGCCGAGGGCGTCGGGCGGTTGTTTGCGGCCGTCTACAACGATCCGGATCCGCGCACGCCGGGCATGCCTCGCGACTGGAGCTACGTTCCGAAGGACGGTCCGCTGCCGGAGATGTACGAGCCGGTCGAGAGCCCGGTCGAGAACGTGCTGCATCCGAACGTGCCCCACAACCCGACGCTGAAGTATCCGCGCGTCCCGGGCCTCCAACCGATCGGCACGGCGAAGCAGTTCCCGTACGTGCTGATGACCTCGACGGTCGCTGAACATTGGTGCGCCGGCTCGACGACGCGTAACGTCCCGTGGCTCAACGAGCTCGTGCCTGAGCCGACGCTCGAAATGCCCGAGGTCCTGGCGCGGAAGCTCGCCGTGAAATCCGGTGACTGGGTCAAAGTCGCGTCGGCCCGCGGCGAGGTGGAGGTCAAGGCCGTGGTGACGCCCAGGCTGCAGATGCTCAGGATCAACGACCAGGAGGTCATCACCGTCTGGATGCCGTACTGCTGGGGCTTCAAAGGGCTCTCCACTGGCCCGAGCGTGAACGACATCACGATCGACGCCGTCGATCCGGTTGCCGGAACGCAGGAAACGAAAGCCTGCCTGGTGAACGTCGTGAAGGTCCGCGACGCCGTCGTCCGTCCGCCGAGCCCGCGAGGGCGATGAACGGGTAGGAGATCACCATGACGCAGGCGGCCGCCGCGACCAAAATCAAGACCCGCACGACGCTGGTCGACATCACCAAGTGCATCGGCTGCCGGGCGTGCCAGGTCGCCTGCAAGCAGTGGAACGATCGCGACGGCGAGCAGACGGAGCTCGAGCCCGACCTGGGATTTCAGAACCCGGCTGTCCTCAGCGCAAAAACGTGGACGCTGATCTCGTCTCATGAGATTCCCGACGAGAAGGCGCCCGGTGGCCTGCACCTCGTCTCCACGATGTGGCGGTGTCTGCACTGCCTGGAGCCGGCCTGCGTGTCGTCCTGTCCGACGACGGCGCTCGTCCGGCTGGACGATGGTCCCGTCGTGTACGAGGAAGACAAGTGCATCGGTTGCCGGTACTGCATGTGGGCGTGCCCGTGGGGCGTCCCGTCGGCCGACTGGAACACGCTCAAGCCGAAGATTCACAAGTGCACGCACTGCGCGGATCGCTGCGATCAGCCGCTCCCCGAGTCGCGCAACAGCCAGGCGCTCACCGACCTCGAGAAGCAGGAGTTCACCGACACCATTCAGGTGCCCGCGTGTGTCAAGGCGTGCCCAGCGGACGCGCTGCGCTACGGCGACCGCGATGAGATGCTGGAGGAGGCCCGCAGCCGCATCGCCGCACGCCCCGACAAGTACGTGGACCACATCTACGGCGAGAAGGAAGCCGGCGGTACGACGGTGCTGTACCTCTCGGCCGTGCCATTCGCGAAGCTGGGATTCCCGGACGTCGGCGACAAGTCGTACCCGGCGATGTCCTCGCGAGCGCTACACGCCGTTCCGCCGGCCGTCATGGCGGTCGGCGCAATGCTCGGCGGGACCTACGCCTTTCTGAAACGGCGAGCATCCGGTCTCGCCAGGCAACGGTCGGAAGCGGCGCGCACCGCAGACCACGATCATCATCCGGAGTTCGAGCCGCTCCAGCAGAAGCTCTGGACGCCGTTCAACCTGGTGCTGCTGGCGCTGATGGGGATCGGCGCGCTTGCCCTCCTCCTCAGGTTCGCGTTCGGGCTCGGCGCCACCACGCAACTCTCAGACACCTACGCCTGGGGACTCTGGATCGTGTTCGATCTCGTGTGGATCGCCGTCGCCGCCGGCGCGTTCGCGACGGCCGGCCTGATCTACGTCTTCCAGCGCAAAGATCTGTACTCGATGGGCCGCGGCGCGGTGCTCATGGGGCTCCTGAGCTACTCGTTCGTCACGGTCACGCTCATCGCCGATCTCGGCCTGCCGTGGCATTTCTATCAGCTGGCCCTCCAGGCGCCCGAGCAGTCGGCGATGTTCGAGGTGTCGTGGTGTGTCGGTCTCTACGTCACGATCCTGCTGATCGAGTTCCTTCCCGTGCCCTTCGAGCGATGGGGCTTCGGACGGGCGATGGCGATCTGGCGGCGCTGGTCCGGCGCGTACGTCGCGTTCGCGGTGACGCTGTTCGTCTTCCTGCTCTCGCGCAACCTCCTGTATGCGGCCATCACGCTGGGGATCTTCTCGTTCCTCGCCTGGACCTTCCGGGCCAGGGACAACACGGCCGAGCCGATCATGCTGGCCATCGCCGCCGTGACGCTCTCCACGATGCACCAGAGCTCACTCGGCTCGCTCTTCCTGCTCATGCCCGACAAGCTCGCGCCGCAGTGGTGGTCGCCGGTGCTGCCCGTCTCGTTCTTCCTGTCGTCGATCGCGGCGGGCACCGGGCTCATCATCCTGATCGAAATGTGGATCGCGAAGGCCTGGAAGCGCCAGCTGCGCCTGACGCAACTCGCCTCGATGGGTCAGATCACGTTCTGGACGCTCCTCGTCTACCTGGTCTTTCGACTGGGCGATCTGGTCGTGCGCGGCCAACTCTTCACCGCCTGGTCCGGCCGGACGGCTGCGCTCTTCGCGACGGAGCTGATCGTCGGCGGCCTGATCCCGCTGGTGTTGCTCGCGCGTCAATCGGAACGGCGACGCCCGTCAATCCTCGCCCTCGGCGCGCTCCTTACGACGCTGGGGATCGTCTTCAACCGCATGAACGTCGTGCTCTTCGCGATGACCCTCAAGGGATCGATGCCGCAGTTTTCGCCGGAAACATATATGCCGACGGCCGTCGAGTGGGGCGTTTCCATCGGCCTCATCGCCGCCACCATCTTCCTGTTCGGACTGGGCGCGCGGCTGATGCCGGTCTTGCCGAAGGACCAGCCGGCGCACGGACACTGATCGCATGACTCGAGACGTCTGGGTGGCGGCGCATCCGTACCTCCAGCCGGTGGCGGACGTGTACGCGCTCGTCGAAGGCGCCGTCGCCGGCATCGATGTTCCCGTGGCGCCGATGCCGGACTGGGAAGGGTACGCCGATGACTTTCGCGCTGGCGTGCCGCTGCTGCAGAGCCCGGCGGCGTCGGTTGACCTCTCCCAGCCGGAGAACGCGGTCTTCTCGCTGATCAGTACACTCGCTTCGTCTCCGTTGCCCGGCACATTCGGCGAGCAATGCCGGGTCCTCGAAGCCGAACTTCGACCCGTTCGCGACGCGCCGGACGTCGCCGAGGGCGGCGTCCAGACCTGGGATTCGTTCTCGCCGACCAATCCCGGGCTGTTCCGGTATCTGGTGTGGACGGTGCTGGTTCGGTATCTGAATCCCGTCGTGAGCGCATTCGACGGGTGGCGCAATGAGGACCACTGGCTTCGCAACTACTGCCCGACATGCGGAGAACCGCCGGCGATGGCCCAGCTCGTGGGCAAGGATCCGGGGCGTTTACGGAAGCTCTCGTGCGGCCGCTGCCGCACCCGCTGGCGGTATCGTCGAACCGCGTGCCCGTTCTGCGACGCGCAGGACGAACATCGGCTGGCCGTCGTGGCCGTCAGCGGAGAGTCGGGCCTCCGCATCGACTACTGCGAAAAATGCGGCGGCTATCTCAAGACCTACGATGGCGAGGGACACGAGAGCGTTCTGCTCGCCGACTGGACGTCCATCCATCTCGATCTCATCGCCCGCGATCGCGGGTTCAAGCGGCTGGCGGCGTCGCTCTACGACCTGTAACAAAACCGACAGCCGGTCGAGACTGCGAGCCACGCTGGACAGAGCCATTGCCGCGTGATCGCGGCCGTCCCTTCCGCGGCAAAAACCCAGGGCAACGTGTCCCGGCCGAAGAAACTCCAACAGAACGGACTCGATGGAGAAAATGGCGCCGGCCCGGCGTCGGTCGTGGCCATCATGAGACCCCATAGGCCGAAGCCCCAGGACGCTGCGACACGCGTCGCTCCCATTCCTTGAAACCCCGTGCGGGCCTGGCTCTCTGAGGCCTGGGCGTAAGCCCTCACCGCAGCTTCTTCCGGGAGAACCAGATTCCATGAGGGCGACCGGTGCCTGGATACGCCCACACGTCGACAACCTCGCGGGTGCTCACGCGAATCACAGCAACGCCGCCCTGTCCGCTGGCGCCGGCATCGAACGTGGCGTAGACGTACTGGCCGTCATTCGTCATCACCGCGAGGTCGCCGAACGTGCCGGCGCCACCGATCTGGACGGTGCCGGCGGGGGCGAGATTGTCGGTATCGACGAAGGCGAGAGTGGCGGGACTGCCCCGCAGGCTGACGGCCAGCGTGCGCTCCGAGGGTGTGAGCATCACCGACTCGGGTTGAACGCCGACCGCCACCGAGGCGATGGTGTTGGTGGCGAGGTCGATGCGCTTCACCGTTCCGTCGCCCCTGGACGATACCCAGAGCAGACGACCGAACCGGGTGGCGACCGCTTCCTCGGCCCTCAGAATCGGCTTGATGCTGAAGTCGATGTTCCCCGTCTCGACGTCGATGCCCGAGATTTCGTCGCCCAGGTCGTGAGGCACGTAGACGTTCACGCCATCGAACGATGGGTGGGGAGCATGGGATCGCGCCGCCGGGTTGGTGCTGGTGGCAGTAAAGGTGACCGAGTTGTCATCGGTGTCGATGGCCGCGTACTGGGGCGCTCCGACTGTAGATGTGTGCGACGCCAGGCTGACGTAGATTGTTCGCCCGTCATGGCTCGGTTCGAGGTGATGCGGCAGCGGGCTCACAGCGATCGATTCGGTGGCCAACGTCCTGGTATCGACCGTAGTGACGGTGTTGATCGTTTCCGCGGTGATATAGGCCTTTCGTGCCTTCTCGGAGATGCAGATGTCGTGCGCTCCGGCACCCACCAGTAGGGTCGTGAGCACCGTTCCGGTCTCAGCGTCAAAGACGGCTAGCTCGCCCCGGTCGCGGTTTACCACCCAGACGGTCCCCATGCGGCCGTCTTCGGTGTTGCCGCCGGCCAGGACGAGCGGGAGCGTCGCGCTCGTGACAGCGGCTGCGACCGGGCCGGACACCTGGAGCGTCGACGCGACGAAAGCGGCCGCGACGCCGATCAGAACGATACGCGTAGGGCGTGTCAGAGGAGATGAGGAGCTCGAATGGTCGGTCGTCGAGATCTGGAGTCTGGTCATAAACAATACCCCTGGGGGAATACGCGGAAATCGCCGGGCAACTGGCTCATGGCGCCGGTCACGGCCGGTGCGGCTCTGGGGTATAAACAGCCATCGCAGGCTCCGGGCGAATGGACCAGCGCTCTGATATCACCGCGGAGCTCCTTGCCTGGAGCCGGGGAGACCAGGCGGCGGGTAACGCCTTGATGGACGCCGTTTACAAGGAGCTCCGGCGCCGCGCGGGTGCGTACCTCCGCCGCGAACGGCGCGACCACTCGCTTCCTCCGACCGCGCTGGTCCACGAGGCGTACCTGAGGCTCGTCGACCAGCGACACGTGGACTGGCAGAATCGGGGGCACTTCTTTGCGATTGCCGCACAGCAGATGCGACGCATCCTGGTCGATCACGCGCGGGCTCGCGGGGCGGCCAAACGCGGAGCTGGGGGCCTGGTTCCGCTGACGGATCTGGAGCTCGGCGTCGATCCGCGGCCGGTCGACCTCGTCGCCCTCGATCGAGCGCTGGACAAGCTGGCGCAGATCGATGAGCGCCAGACCCGCCTCGTAGAGCTGCGGTTCTTTGCAGGGCAGACGATCGAGGAGACCGCGGCGATGCTCGGTATCGCGCCGGCGACCGTCAAACGCGACTGGGCGTTCGCACGGGCGTGGCTCTCCAGGGAATTGCGAGGTCTCGCCCCATGACCACCGCCGAGGAATGGGAACGCATCCGCCGGCTGTTTCACGAGGCACTCGACCGGTCTCCGGAAGAGCGCGCCGCCCTCCTGCGCGAGTTGCCCGCCGGCGAGGAGTCGATCCGTCGTGAGGTGGCCTCGCTGCTTGCGGAGGAGGCGCACACCGAAGGCTTTCTCGACACCTCGGCGCTGGCGGCGTTGAGCGGACCAGCGACCTCGGCGGCGCCGGCGCTGGCCACAGGCAAGAGGCTTGGCGCGTTCGAGATCCTCGAACAACTCGGGGCGGGAGGGATGGGCGAGGTCTACCGCGCCCGCGACACTCGGCTCGATCGAACGGTGGCGATCAAAGTGCTGCCGCGGGATCTCGCAAACGACCCTCGGACCCGCGAGCGGTTCGAGCGGGAAGCCCGCCTCGTCTCGAAGCTGAACCATCCTCATATCTGCACGCTCTACGACATCGGGTCGGCGCTCGTGGAAGGGCTCGAAGTCCAGTTCCTCGTGATGGAGTTGCTCGAGGGGGAGACGCTCGCCGCCCGGCTCACTCGCGGGCCGCTCCCGATCGACCAGGCGCTTCAGATCGCCGGCGACATCCTCGACGCGCTGGCCGCGGCGCATGCTCTGGGCATCGTGCACCGCGACTTGAAGCCCGCCAACATCATGCTGACGGCGTCCGGCCTGAAGCTCCTCGATTTTGGCCTGGCCCGTCTGCGCATCTCGGCCGGCACGTCGACGGAGAATTACCTCACCGGCGACGGCCTGGTGCTTGGCACAGTCCCGTACATGTCGCCGGAACAGGTGCGGGGCGAAGAAACCGATGCACGCGCCGATCTGTTCGCATTCGGAGCCGTGCTGCACGAGATGATTACGGGCCAGCGGGCATTCGCCGCCGACTCGGACGCTGCAGTCATCGCGGCGATCCTCGAGCGCGAGCCGCCGCCGCTCACCTCGCGGCAGCCTCTGGCGCCGCTGGCGCTGGACCGTCTTGTCGCCGCGTGCCTGGCGAAGGATCGCGAAAGCCGGTGGCAGCATGCGCGCGACGTGGCGCTGGCGATCGACGGCATCATGAGAGGTCACACCGCTGTCGGCGCGGGTGTGGACGCGGCGTCACGTCCGCGCTCCGCAGCGGCGGCCTCGGTGGGCCGCGCCCGCCTGCGTCTTCACGCGATGTGGGCAGTCGTTGCCCTCGCCGTCGGCCTGTCGGCGTGGACGCTTCGCCCAGCCGCCGACGCGGTGTCAGCCGCCAACCCACAACCCGTGATTGTGCTGATGGATTCCCCGCTGCCGGGCCGCGTCTATGATCCGCGCACGCTGGCGGCCGGTGGCACGAATGCAGACGACATCAGCGACGCGTTGCGTGATCTCGACGTGGTCACCCACAAGGAGAACACGAGCCCGATGTGGCATCGCGAGGAACAGGTTCGCGAGCAGAACCCGGACCTCATCATCAGCCACCTGTCGTCTCTGTACGACGTGCGGGCGGCAAAGGGAGACGCCGAGACCCAGCAGCACCTCTTCGACATTGCCGAGAAGCGATTGACGTCGTTCCTCGGCTATCTCGGTGGGGTGAATCCAAGGACGCGATTTCTCGTCTACTCCCGCGGGCGGTTCCAGTCGCAGGAAGCCAAGTGGGCAGACGATGTCGTCGCGCGATTTCCGCGCTTGAAGGGGCGTTTGTTCGCGATGGTCGTCCCCGGCAGCCCGAACGCGACGTTTCGCGATCCCGCCACCGCGCAGCTGCTGCGTGCGCGCGTCCGTGAGATCCTTGCGCTGCGTTGACACACACGGCCCACGCGAGCCCCGAGTCACCGCCGCCGCCGGGCGCCGGGATCGTGGCGAGCACACGGCCGGTCTGCGGATGGTCAAGGTCAGCCTTCTCAGTCCCACGAGCCTGGGTGTAACATCACCCGCGCTACCCCGATTTCCCGACCGCGATCGGAGAACGCCATGAAGCGCATCGTCATCGCTGCTGTTATCGCTCTTCCCGTCATGATGCTGGCCTGCCGCCGCGAGGAGACCCCGCCGGCCTGGGCAAACTTCAACGACGAAGGGGTCGCCGCGGCAAACCGGATTGGCCGCTCCCTTCAGGACTCGGTCGTCGCGTCCAAGCTCCGGCAGTGCTGGGGTCAACTGCAGGGCGAGGGCGTGATCGCGATGGACCTGAACTACCGCAAGGCCGCCAACACCTGGACGTTCGACACCGTTCGCGTCACGAAATCGACGTTGACCGGCGACCAGAATGCCGCGGCTCAACGCTGCATGGAGGAGTCGGCGCGCGGGACCTCCTTCGCGGTAGAACCCAAAGAGGCTCTGGAATCCGCAGCCTCGCAGTTTATCGTCCGGCTTGGTTGGCCCGTGCCGTTGCCACCGGAAGGGACGCCATTGACGACCGATCAGATTGCTCGCATGAGTGGCGGCTCGGGTGGTGTGATCACGGTGCCGGGCTGCTCAACGTGCGTCAGTCGCAAGGAGTATCCGTACGGATTGAAGTGCGAGGCGAAAAAGACCGGGAGCGAGCAGGACTGCGAGGAGATCAACTCGAACACCTGCGCCGTCACACCCAAAGCGTGCCTGCGCGGCGGGTTTTCCGGATCGGGCGGCGTGATCATGTTCTGAGGTCTGCGAGAGCGCTTGCGATCACCGCGCCGACAACGACGAACACATAACAGACGATGCCCGCCCGCACCGCGCGGGCCTGGGTACGTTCATTCCAATTCGTCCTCGAGATCAGCCAGGCCAGCGATGGCAACACGAGGATGCCGTGCAACAACACAGCGTGGACTGGCTTCAGCCAACCGCCCGTGGCGTACGCGCCTTGGGGATCACCCCTGAATACGAGGCGCATGCCGGTAGCAATCATCACGCCGCCGACGATCTGGGCGGCGACGAGCGTGACGAATCCGGCTCGAATCGCCGCGCGAAGGCCCCGTGGCAGGAGCGCCCGGTCTCGGAACGCCACGACGGTCAGCGCCACGATGACCACGACAAGCGCGAATCCGCCAAGAGCGAGCGTCTGCGCGACGACGGCGTCGAACGGTGACTCCACGTTGAAGTGCGACGGAACGCCGCGCCACGCTTGCATCGAAACGAGAAAGCTCTCAAGGACGCACGCGACGGCAAAGATGCCGAGGAGCAGCGCGCGCGTGCGGTCTTTGATGGACAAAAACGACACAATCAGCGTGACGTTGATCAGCGTCATGCCGAACGACAGAGGCCGCGCTTCTGGTTGCATTGACCGCCGATGAGCAGGGCGTGCTTGCGTCGCTCCTGTCGCGTGTTGCCGATCAACAGGGATTGCGGCCTGGTGTGCACCCAGGGTTTGCGCGTTTGCGCCCCGAGAGTGGCTCGTCGAAGGCGACAGACGAGCCAAAGATCGTCTCCTAGGAAATGTGCGTCTGGGACCTTGGCGAGACCGCGCCACCCGGCCCGCAATCTCGGCCGGGTGGCTGCGTGCAGATGGCGAACGGGTAAGGCTTACTTCCCCTTCTGAAAGTGTGGTGTGGCCGAGATCTCAATCAGACGATCGACCCCGCTCGAAGGATGTTGGATATTGACGTAGGCTTTGGTCGGGTTCCGAAAGTCAAAGTACAGGCCCGTAAACTCCGAACCCTGCGTTCCGTTGGAAGCCCACCGCGCCAGTCCTTCTCCGGCATCCAGAAGGTCGCCGTCCTTGTTCATGTCGACGGCGAACCAGATGTCGTTGTCCACACCGCCACCGCGGTCTTCGATGATGTAGATGTTGCCTTCCGCGTCGATGGCGAGATTGTCGGCGTTCCTCAAGCCGCCACCGACCGGCAGGCCGGTCGCGAGGTTCGTGGATTGCGGAGCCGCGAAGAGTTTGACCTCATTCGTAGAAAGGTTGAGGGTGTAGACGCGGCTGGTGCCATCCGTGCCGCTGGCGTTGACGTCCGAATCGGTCGTTGTGAAGTACAGCAACTGGGTGCCGTCAGCCAGCGTCTGCAGCTCCAAGTCCTCGGGGCGGTTGTAGCCGGTCGCCCGGACGTCGTTGTCGTCTGCAGAGACGCGACCGTCGATGGTGCCGTCCGGCAGCACGGTCGAGACTCCCGCGATGGGCCCGCCAGTTGCGTTGGTGATGGCCACCCAGGTCGCCGCGCCAGTGATTGCCGGGCCGTTGTTTCCCTCGAACTGCCCACCCGCGCCAACCCTGAGGGCAAACGTCTGGCCGGCCGCGAAAAAGTCGTTGCCGCTCTCCGCGTTCGGATCCCTCGAAACGTATCTTGTAAATCGAACCGCCGTTCAGTTCGTCGATGAAATACAGGGTGTTGTTCCTGTCGAAGGCCAGCCCTTCATGGGAGACGCGCGGCACGATGTGCCGCGTGACGAAGTTGCCACCGTTAGGTCCGGCCGTGATCGGGTTCGTCACTTCGAACAGACGCCCCTTGGTGCTGCCGGGCCCCCACGACTCTTCGGCAGTCAGGTAGCCGCCCCACGGCGTCCAACGCGATGCGTCACCCGCGACAAAACGCGGCCGTGCCCGGTGCGACGATCGTCACGGTGCGCTGGTCGTAGTGCGGATTCTGCGTGTCCACTCGCTGCACCCCAGCTGTGTCCGTTTCGAAGGGCATGAACAGGTAACGGCCAGCATTGGGACCGGTCTCGTTCGACGTGATCATGTCCCAATCGCCCGAGTTGGAATTCGGCACCAGGTTGTTCTGGGTCCTCCGATCGGCGATCGTCTCTTGGCTCCACTTTGGATTGGCCAAGGTGGCGGGAGTTGCTTCGCCCGGGCCATCGAGAGGCAAAGGCCCCGCCGAGCTTGTCAGCGGTTCGAAGTCTGAGAACCTGGTGCTGTCGGCAAGAGCTGGCAAGGCCATGATCAGTGCGAGGGCGAGCGCTACTGGAACGCGGTTCGACATAGTTGACTCCCCCAAAGTGTTGAAGTGGCTTGAGTGGAAGCGTCACGCGAGGCGCAACCCCTCCGGAGTCTGAAGCGTAGTTGCCGCACGCAACGGTCCGACTACACCGATGTGTCAACGAAGGAAACAGGGCGATCTGTCGATGTAACGACTGGAGCGGAGCGTTGGCGTGGATGGCCAGAGCCATGTCCGCGGCGGAGGCCTGTTACCATCAGCGCGCCCATGGATTCTTCGGGAGACGCCCTGCAGTGGGTCATCCATATCGGTGTCGCGAAGACCGGGTCCAAGGCTCTGCAGACATTCCTTTCAACCGAGCTGTTCAGGCTTCAGGGCGTAACGGGCGTCTACCCTTCGAACGGCCGCACGGGAATCTGGCACGAACCACTCCACGACGACTTATTGGCCGGCGACACTTCGTCACTCGACGCCGCTGTGACCGACGCAGAATCGCAGGGAGCCGGGCTGGCCTTTCTGTCGTATGAAGGACTGTCTGACCTTCCGACACCGGCCATACGAGACCTGCGGCAGAAAATCGGGTCGGCGAAGATCGTGCTGTTTCTCCGCCGGCAGGACCAGCTCGTCAACTCGTTCTACAACCAGCTCATCAAGGCACACCGCTCGACCATTGACGACATTGAGCAGTTCGAGCAGCGACTGGGCAGCTATCAGCAGTCCTTCGACTACAGGATCATTCTGGAGAAATGGAGCAGCGAGTTCGGTCGAGCGAACCTGAGACCGGTCATCTACGACAAGACGCGGTCGTCCGTCGTCAGCTTCTTCGAAGCATTGGGTCTGCCCGTCACCTATGACGATCATCGTCCCATCATCGCGAACCAGGCTCTTGACGCGCTGGCCCTCAGTGTCTTCCGCCACATCAAGCGACACGTGAGAGACGTGAGGGCGCTCCCGATCATTGTCGAAGCGGCTCAGAAGTCGCTGAGCCACAGATTCGTCGACACCTACGCCACGGGTGACTTCTATGTCATCGACGCGTCCACAAGACGGTCCATCATGCACGCCTATGCGCCGTCGAATGAGTGGGTCCGCGCGAACTACTTCGAAACGCTGCCCAGTCTGTTTCCATCAGTTGAGGAGCGTGAACACGTCGTGGTGGATTTCTCTTCCGGTCGAGACATTGCCCTGGAACTCCTGAAGGAGTGCAATCTGCCGGGTCCTCGCCGCCCCTGAGGATTAGGATCGGCCAAGCAGGTTGCGGAAAAACCCAGCAACCTGAACTTAGAACTTCGAACTGCGAACTTCGAACTGCGGAATCTGACCGTTTTTCGTGAAGTTCTAAGTTCGTGCGTTCAGGCCGCGTATTCAGCGGCCTGCAGGGGGCGGTATCCTATCCCTCATTCTGGAGGCTTCTATGATTAGCGGTGTACCTCGGCACGTCCGGGCGGTCCTTGCGGTCGTCGGGCTGCTGATCCTGGCCGGTTCAGCGGTGCCTGGTTCGATCTCGGCTCAAACACCTGCCGAGACGACCCTCCGCCCCGTGACGTTCCTCGACATGCAGCTCATGCGGCAGGCCGGCTCCGCGACGCCGAGCCCGGACGGCCGCTGGATGCTGTACACGGTTTCAATGCCGGACTGGCAGGAAGCGCGACGCCAATCGGACATCTATCTCGTGTCGATGCAGGAAGGTGTGCGGTCGACCAGGCAGATGACGTTCACGACGGAGAAGAACGAGACGTCTCCCGCCTGGTCGCGAGACGGGCGGTTCTTCCTGTTCCTGTCGAATCGGGACGCGCCGTCCACCACCTCGAGCCAGAACCAGATCTACGCGATGCGGCCCGATGGCGGCGAGGCCCGGCGCATCACGAACGCCAAAGACGGCGTCTCGGATTTCGTCCTGAGCGAGGATGGCAAGTGGCTCGTGTACCGGCGCCGGGCGCGAGGACGCGCGGCAGCTCTATCGCCTCGCTGTGCAGGGGATCGAGACAGCTGCTGCGGCGAGCCTCGACGAAGCCGACGGGCGAAGTCGGGCTGAGCCCGAACAGCTCACGACACAGCCGGCCGGTATTGCGGAGTGGGCGCTCGTCTCAGGCCGTCCGCGCATCTACTTCAGTACGCCAGATCGCGTCGACGCGGACGAGAAAGCCCGGCGGGAGAAGCGCTTCACCGTCAACATTCGCAACGCCGAGACGCCGGCCACGAGTCTGTGGGCGCTCGATCTCGATCCGCACCGGCCCGTGCGGCTGACGCAGGAAGGCAACTACTCCGTGTCGAACGTGACGGTGAGCGACGACGGAAAGTGGATCGGATTCCGAGGAGCCTCGACGAACCGGTACCAGCGCAACATCACGCAAGCGAACCTCTACAGCGACCTCTATGTCCTCGAGGCGGCGACGGGTGAGATCGAGCGGCTGACGAACAATCCGGAAGCCGGCGAAAGCGGGCCCAGCTTCTCGCCCGACGGCCGATGGGTCGCCTTCAGCGGGCCCGACGACCTGACGAAGTACGGCATGACCAACACGCGCGTCTACATCCGCGCGGTGGGCGATCGCGGCCGGCCCTTCCGCAAACTGGAAGGCGGATTCGACGGCGACGTGACGATCGGCTTCTGGTCGAACGACGGCAACACGATCTATTTCAACGAGGGCATCCGCGCGACGAATCAGCTGTTCGCAATCGACGTGTCTCAGAACGAGGTCCGGCAGATCACGCGCGAGCCGGCGTCGCTCACGGTCACCCGCGATGACGACAGCGGCGCCCTCGTCATCACGTTCGCCGACGGCCGGACGCCGCCGACGCTGTTCACGGTGCCGTCGATCGAGCGGCTCTCGCAGCGATCCGCGTGGGTGCAATTGACCGACGTCAACCCGCAGGTGCGCCGCTTCGCCCTCGGCGCGCAGGAGGAAATCACCTGGACGTCGAAGGACGGCACCAAAGTCGGCGGCGTGCTGGTGAAGCCGGTCGGCTACCAGCCGGGTCAGCGCTATCCATTAATCGTGGCGATCCATGGGGGACCCGCCTCGGCCGATGTGCTGAGTTTCAACGGCGGTTACGGGTCACAGGTCTACGCGGGCGCCGGCTACGTCGTCCTGCGCCCCAACTATCGAGGTTCGACCAACTACGGGGTCAAGCACAAGACCGACATCGTCGGCGATTACTTCCGGACCGGCTTCGAAGACATCATGGCGGGCGTCGACTACCTGATCGCGCAGGGGATTGCCGACGGCAGCCGCATGGGCGCGCTCGGATGGAGCGCCGGCGGCCACTGGTCCAACTGGATCCTCACGCACACCGATCGGTTCAAGGCGATCAGCTCCGGCGCGGGCACGTCGAACTGGATTTCGATGTACGCCCAGAGCGACGTCCAGCGCAACCGGCAGTTCTACCTCGGCGACAAGCTGCCCTACGACGACTTCGACGCCTACTGGGTCCAGTCGCCGCTGAAGTACATCAGGAACGCGAAGACGCCGACGATGATCCATGTCGTCGAAGGCGATCCGCGCGTGCCGAGCCCGCAGTCGGTCGAGCTGCACATGGCGCTCAAGCAGATCGGGGTGCCGACCGAGCTCTTCATGTATCCGGGCAACACCCATGGCATTCCCGATCCGCGCAACCAGCTGGTCAAGGCCGTGAGCGAGATGGCGTGGATGGATTACTACGTCCGAGGCCGCGGCGAAAAGTTCAGCTGGCGCGACGTGCTCAAGACACTGGAGAAAGAGAAGGACGCTCCTCGATAGCGTTACTGCTTCACCCACACGGCGACGTTGTGAACGGTCTGGCCCTGGGCATTCGTGCCCTTGGAGGTCGCCGTGAACGTCTTGCCGTCCTAGGCGACCACCCGTCGAACCGCCATGACCACTTTTGCCGTCCTTCTTGTCCGTGCCGACGCCTTGACGATGGGCTTTATCGAGCGGGTCGGCGATTTGCATGGCGTACTCGAGCGCTTCGTCCGGCGGCACCGGACCGCGGGCGATTCGCGCCGCCAATGATTCGCCTTCGAGGTTTCAAACAGGCTCCATGCAGCCGAGCGCAACGTCGGGCCGACGCGCGGCGGGCGAACGCTCGATCCGTCGGCGGGCCGCCCACATGGGATAACGTAGGCCGTCATGAGCGCGTTGAGGGAGCGGCTTGAGCACGGACTGGTTGGCCGGTACGCCGTCGATCGCGAGCTCGGCCAGGGCGGCATGGCCGTCGTGTTCCTGGCCCGCGATCTCCGGCACGACCGTCAAGTGGCTGTCAAGGTGCTGCGGCCCGAAATCGCCGCCGAGGTTGGCGCCGAACGTTTCCTGCGCGAGATCAAGCTCGCGGCCGGACTGACCCATCCACACATTCTTCCGCTTCACGATTCGGGCGAGGCCGGCGGCTTGCTCTTTTACGTGATGCCGGCGATGGAAGGCCGGTCCCTGCGCGAGCGGCTCGACCGGGAGCGGCAGCTTCCGCTCGAGGACGCTCTGCGGATCGCGCGGGAAGTGGCGTCGGCCCTGGACTATGCGCACCGGCACGACGTCGTGCACCGGGACATCAAGCCGGACAACATCCTGCTGCACGAAGGCGCCGCGATGGTCGCCGACTTCGGCATCGGCCGCGCGCTCTCAGGCAAGGGCTCGGTGACGCAAACGGGATTGGCGATCGGCACGCCGGCCTACATGAGCCCGGAACAGGCGAGCGGTGAGAGCGCCGTGGACGGGCGGAGCGATCTCTACAGCCTGGGATGCGTGCTCTACGAGATGCTCGCCGGCGAGCCGCCATTCACCGGGCCGAACATGCAGGCGGTGATCACCAAGCGCTTCGTCGCGCCGATTCCGCGCGTCAAGGCGGTCCGGGACGTGCCCGATGTCGTCGACAGCGCCGTGGCGCGTGCATTGGCTCGCACGCCGGTCGATCGGTTTCACACGGCGGCCGAGCTGGCCGAAGCGCTGCGGGCCGGACTCACGTCGGATGGGCCGGGCACGCCGGCACGCGCCTCGAGGGCGGCGTCGGCGCAGAAGGCGATTGCGGTCCTGCCGTTCGCCAATCGCAGTGCGGATCCGGAGAACGAGTACTTCAGCGACGGCATCACCGAGGAGATCATCAACGCGCTGTCCAAACTGCCCGGGTTGCAGGTGGCCTCGCGAACGTCATGCTTCGCCTTCAAGGGCAAGGACGTCGATATCCGACAGGTCGGGGAGAAGCTCGGCGTCGGATCGCTGCTCGAAGGCAGCGTGCGAAAGGCGGGAAACCGCATCCGGATCACGGTCCAGCTCGTCAGCGTGGACAGCGGCTACCAGTTGTGGTCGGAGACGTACGATCGGCAGCTCGAAGACGTGTTCGCCATCCAGGACGAGATCTCCAGGGCGATCGTGGAAGCGTTGAAGCTCAGGCTGAGCTCGAGCGCGGGTCAGGCTGTCGTGCCGACGAAGAACCTCGACGCGTACAACCTGTACTTGAAGGCGCGGTTCTTCTACAACAAGTTCAGCGAGGGAGGTTTACGCAAGGCGCTCGACTTCTACGAGCAGGCCCTCGCCGAGGATCCGGGGTTTGCCCGCGCGCATGCGGGCATCGCCGACTGCTGGTGCACGCTGGCGGACGATTGGGCGGCGCCCGAGGACGCCTATCCGCGAGCCAAAGCCGCCGCGCTTCACGCGCTCGAGCTCGAGACGGAGCTGGCCGAAGCCAAGACGCCTCTGGGCAAGGTGCTGGGGTGGTATGAATGGGAGTTCGGCGCAGCCGTCGAGCAGTTGCGCCAGGCGGTCGCGCTGAGCCCGAGCTATGCCGAGGCGCACTGGGCGTTCGGCAGCATCCTTCCCGCCGTCGGTCTCCTTCCGGAAGCCATCGAGGAGATGCGCAAGGCCGTGACGCTCGATCCGCTGGTGCATCGCTCCAGCCGGTGGCTGGCCAGGTTTCTCCTGTATGCGGGCGATCTCGACGCCTCAATCGCGCAAAGCCACAAGACGCTGGAGCTGAAGGAAGACAACTACATTTCCTGCCTGGACATCGGCTCGGCGTACCTGGCGAAGCAGGACTACGACCGTGCACTCGATTGGTACCAACGCGGGCAGCGGTTCGAGAACAGCGTCCGCTCCTACGACGCGTTCATCGTCCGGGCGCTCGTGCCGCTCGGACGCCGCGACGAAGCGGAAGCCATCCTGGCGCGCCTCGAAGAGGAATCGAAGCGCCACTACGTCCGTGCCGAGATCCTTGCGATGGGACACGCCGCCCTCGGGGACGCCGACCGCGCGTTCGCATGCATCGAGCGGGCGCTGCGGGCCAGATCAGCGGGCCTCATCTACCTTCACCTGGACCCCGGATACCAGCCGCTTCGCGCCGATCGGCGCTTTGGCGAGCTCATCGACCGGATCGGGCTGAAGTAGGCAATCGCGCCCGCGGGAGCGTCACCTCCGAACGATCACCCGCTGTCTGAAGAGGAGCTCAGTCATGAAGCGATTAATCGCCGCATGCCTCGCGTGTGTCGTTGTCGGTGCGCCAGTCCTTGGTCAGCAGGCACCAGGCCGTGGCGCGGCGGCGCCGATCGTCATCGGTCCGTCGGCGCCCGTGCCGCCTGAAGTGGCGATCCCGAGGCCGACGCCAGCCGAACTCGCCGACGTCAACACGGCGGTGAAGAAGTTCATCGACAGCGATCGATCGTCGGCCCAGCCCCTGCTCAAGAAATACGCGTCGCTTCTCATGCTGCAGCCGCCGCGGCTCAACGTCGCGGCCACGTATACGCAAACGGCACAGCGCCGTGGGCCTCGACACGAGGGGTTCGTCGAGATCGCGAAGCAGGGGAACATCGACTTGCTGCTGCACGGCGATTCCATCACCGACTGGTGGGTGCAGAACGACGCCAACAAAGCGATGTTCGCCAAGTACTTCGGGGACATTCGCACGGCGAACTTCGCGATCGCCGGCGACACGACGCAGGGCGTGTTGTGGGGTCTCCGGAACGGCGAGGGTCAGGGCTTTCAGCCCAAAGCCGTGATGCTCATGATCGGCACCAACAACAGCGGCACGTTCACGGCGCCGGAGATTGCGGAAGGCATCGGCGCGATCGTCCTGGAATTGCGCGGGAATTTCCCGAACGCGAAGATCCTGTTGCTCGGAATCTTTCCGCGGAACCTGCCGGGCGATCCGGTGCGCGACAAGATCGCGGAAGTCAATCGGATCATCGCCAGACTCGACGACCAGAAGCACGTGTTCTTCCTGGACATCGGCTCGAAGTTCCTCGACGCGCAGGGATTGTTTCTTCCTGACGCGTTCCGTCCGGACAACCTGCACCCGCAGGCAAAGGGCTACGACATCTGGGGCGAGGCGGTGAAGGCGAAACTGGCGGAGCTGCTGAAGTAGGACGCGCGGTCACAGCGGCGTCAGGCGCACGTACCACAACCGGAATCCAGCCGCGAGTGAACGCGGCAGCTCCGGAAACGCGTCAATCTTGTCGAGCGGCCGGACATGGTCCGGCATCAGTTCGAGACGCGTCCGTCCCGCAGGAACCAACCCTGCGGGAATGTCCACGGTGTACGCGCCGACTCGTTCGGGGTTCCAGTCGAGCGTGAAGACACCGATGTTGTGCCTGTCCACGAACACGCGCACACGTTGGGGCGGCGCCTCCTCGAACGGCAAGGGATCCATGCGAATCACGAGCCGATAGGGCCGCGGTTCGGGCAGCGGAAGCCACATCGTCGATCGCACGCCGGTGCCCAGCCGCGCGACCACGTTGCCGCCGCGTACGAGATCGCTCCAGCCCTCCTTGAAGAACACGCTGTCATTCGGACCGGCCCCGACCGATGCCGGTTCGCCAGCCTCGAGACTTTCTCGTGCGACGAGGTACGGAATCCAGTAGTTCTCCAGCCGGGCCAGACCCACGGTCAGCACCACGAGGCCACTGGCGACGAGCGTTCGCCGCAGCGGTATGCGCGCGAACGTTCGGCGCAGGCCGTCGCGAGCGATGGCGCGAACGGCCCGGCCGAGCACGGCGACGAACGTGAACGCGGCGACGAGGTAGAACGGGTACGCGTGCATCGTGAACCGCCAGTGGTCCCCGCCGCGCAGCGACCAGGTGAACATGTATGGCACGAGCGACGTGATGAGGATCACGAGCAGCAGCCGGCCTCCGGGCGTCGCGATCCAGGCGACGAGTCCGGCTGCGGCGAGCCATGGCAGCACATCCGCGGCGAGAGGGACGACATACTTGAAGTTCCGCCATTTCGTCGCGAACGGAGTGACGAAGAGCCCGCGGACCGCGGTATCCGCCGCGGCGATCGGCTTTCGGGCGAACGGCGCCAGCGTGAAGGCGACCGCACTCGGCCGCGTGTCGGAGACGATGCCGGCCGCCTCCTGATAGAACCCGGTGTGGTAGTTCACCGCAATGAAGGCATCGCCGGTCGCGCGGTAGCAATTGATCAGGTACGGAGCGACGAGGATGGTCATCACGCCGACGGCCAGGCCGAGACGCATGGCCTGCGTGCGCCACGGCACGGACGCGCGCGGCCACGCCAGCCACAGGAACGCGGGCACGAGAAACGTGAGCGAGCTCAGCCGTGTGAGACAGCCTGCGGCTCCCAGGAGGCCGGCCAGGACAGCCGACGGCCAGGTCCACTGTCGCTGAAGCCGCACCAGCACAGCCGCGGACAGGACGGCGAACGTGGCGAAGGCTTCGTCCCGCCATCCGTCGGGTGCCCACGTCACGACTTCGTGCTCGATGGCCAGGGCCACCGCAGCGAGAAGACCGACCCACCGCGAGACCAAGGTGCTCCCGAGCACGTAGGTTGCAAAAACGCACGCCACCGAGAAGACGAGCGACGCGAAGCTGACCGCAACATCCTGGTCACCCGTCGCCGCCAGGAACATCCGCGTCGTCACGAGAAAGACGGGCTCGCGAAGGTGTCCCTGATAGAAGTGCTGCATGTCGCGGGCGTACTTGAGGTAGTTGATGGGATCGCCGCCGACGTACGGACGTTCGACCTTCTGCCAGTTCCAGCTGGGCGGCACGAGCGGATCGCGCAGGGCCGCGACGCTCGTTTCCAGTGTGACCAGCCAGCCAGGATGGTCGAAGGGTCCATAGGCGCGGAAGAGCCGATCCAGACGCAGGACGGCGCCGTACGCCACGACGAGCGTGATCAGGGCAGGAAAGAGAAACCGCACCCACCGGGACGTGGGTGCCACGATTGGCAGCATTTCGGAGACGCTACTTGTGGAGGGAATGATACCCGCCCCGTCCCGACCCATTGACACCCGATCGCCACCCTTTTCACCCTCGTCTCGTATAGGTGAGGTAGAAACGACCCTGAGAGAGCATGTTGGACGGCCGATCGTGGGGCGGAGGATCAGATGCGAAACGCTGTCATTGCCATCCTGGCCTGCGCGCTCGTTGGGATTGAGCGTGCCGGCAGCGGCCAGACCACTTCAATCGCGAGCGTGGCGCCGGCGACGATCGTGCAGGTGCCAAGCGCATCACTCAACGAGAAGCGAGCCGTCACCGTCCTGCTGCCGGACGGCTATGCCCAATCGAGCAGGCGGTACCCGGTCTTGTATCTTCTGCACGGCGGTGGACAGGACCACACCGCGTTCGCCACGCGCGACTGGTTTCGCGCTCAGTCGACGCGCGGCAAGATCATCGTCACGCCGAATGCAGGCGAGAGCTGGTACGTGAACAGCGTCGTCGATCCCAAGGCGAGGTTCGAAGACTTCGTCGTCAAGGATCTGGTGAGTTACATCGACACCAACTATCGAACGATCGGATCCCGCGAGAGCCGCGCAGTAGCGGGGGTCTCGATGGGCGGTTGGGGCGCCATGCTGCTCGGACTCAAGCACCACCAGCTCTTTGCGGCCGTCGGCGCGCTGAGCGCGCCTTACCTGATTTCGCGACAATCGCCGAACATGGACATGTCATCACGCGAACAGCAGACGTTCGGGGCGCCTGGATCGCCGGAGCGTCGCGAACGCGATCCAGGCGCGCTTCTGGCGGACATTCCGCTCGACGTCGTGCCACAGCTGTATCTCGCGAGCGGCAACCAGGACATCTTCGTCATCGACAATCGGCGGTTCGTCGAGCGACTGACCGAGCGCAAGATCCCGTACGAATACCACGAGATATCGCCTCGCGGCCACTCCTGGGAGCTCTGGGACGACCAGCTTGTCAACTTCATCGAGATACTCTCCAGAAGGTGGAGTCAGGCGCGAGTATCTCGAAACTGACTTTTCGGCCGCACGGCGCCTACTCCCAGACTAGGGGTCACGGTCCATCGGGTTAGCATCGGACGGTGCGGTCGCCACAGCCACTGCCTCCTGACATCGAGGAATATCGCGACGCGCGGTGGTGGCGTGAAGCGACGCGCCAGATCTCGACCTCCTTCGACGCCGAACGTTTCATCGAACAGGTCGGATTCGCCGCGAGCTTGACCGATTCCCGCCGGCCGGGACCATCGCTGTACGTCGCCGTCTGCGGGCGGCGCGACGCCGTCATGCCGCGCAATGTTCAGAAGGATCCCGAGGCGGCGCTGACCTGGAACCTCAAAGACGAGATCGTTCGACGCGGCAAGGTCTACTACGCGAAACTTGCCCGCGGCAAGGCCATGTTCATCGCGCCGCGGATGGTGCCGTACTTTCAGGCGATTTGGGGTGTCCGCCGGGCGGAGGAACTCCGCCGGTTCAGCAAGCCCGCCCAGGCCATTCTGAAGGTCCTGCGGCGCGAGTGGGAGATGGGCACCGCGGACTTGCGCGCCGAATCGCGCGTACACGATCGCGCGGTCTTCCTCCGGGCGCTCGACGAGCTTCAGGCCGCGATGCTCGTCGTTCCTGCCGACGTCGTGTACCAGCCGTTCAGCTACATCTGGACGCTCGGCGTGGGCCGGTTTCCGGATGCGCTGCGGCGGCGTGTCAGCCGTGACGTGGCGCTTCGCGAAATCGCCCGCTGCTTTCTCCTCGGCGCGGGAGTGACGGTTCCCGGCGAGCTCGCGCGCGTGACCGGACTCTCGCGTCCGGAAGCAGGACGCGGCAACCGCGCCCTGGTCGCCGAAGGCTTTGCGACGATGCTGAGCCCTGGGACCTATCGGCTTCAAGGGCTGGCGAAGCACCTGACATCAGACCTGGACTGCAGTCCTGATCGTCGCCGCGACCCGCTTGCTGTCGGCAAGAATGGCGACGACAGTCAGGAGGTACACGATTGAGACGGACGCGGGCAGCCACGTCGTCCGTTGATCCGGGAACAGGAGCCAGATCGCGAACGCGGCAAGCGTGCGCACGATCGCGTGGGCGGAGTAGAGCCCCGGACGTCCGTATGTCCAACCGATGATGGGCCAGTGCATGGCCATGCCGATCGCCAGAATCAGAGGCGTGAGCTCGATCGCGGTCCAGTACGCGGCAAACGCCATCGGCCAGAAGAGCAGCATGCCGATGAACGCCGGCCCGATGGCGTCGTCGACCACCGATTTCTCCCCCATGAAGTTCACGCCGAGCAGCCGAGACAGGACCAGCGCGATCGGAAAGATGAGCCCGCTCGCGATAAATGTGAGAAGCGCCCAGGACTTGATCGGCACGAAATAGCCGAGGACCGCGATGGCGGCCCACCAGATCGCGCCGGCGAGCGGAAAGGTGTATCCGCCGCGCAGACGAACGTACAGGGTGAGGCGTTCCCGAAGCAGTGCCGCCTTGAGGTCCATCTCCATCCTCCCGGCCGTATTGCGCCGGGCGGCAGGATACTCCTTCGGGACCCGTTTTTCGCCTCGGCGTGGACCACGTACGAGGACAGGGGCGTCACCATGCGGACGCACGCGTAGGGCGCCATCTCGAGATTCTGTTGACAATCGAGTGCCCTCCAGGACGGCAAGGTATTTGCCATCGTTCAGGGGGTGGAGATCTATTCGTTCAAAGAGATCGCGGCGGCTGCCGGTGTTCCGGCCGGGCACGTCGAGAGCCACGTGATCGCCGGCGGTGTGCCAGCCGTGCACGGATGGGTTGCCGAGTCCGATGCCATCCGTCTCGTGCGCGAGATCGCGGCAGGCCGGCCGGCGCCGAGCAGCTCTCCAGCGTTCTTCGCGGTGGTGAAATCGCGCCCGCACCGCCCACGCAGCGGTCTCTTCGCGTCGGCGGGTCTGCACGCGCTCGTCGCCGTGTTGCTCGTCTCGTCGCTTGCGATGCTCGGCGAGGCGAGGGTCGAGATCAGCGATCCGCTTCCGCCGGCACCTCTCGTTTATCTGATGATGCCGGGCCCGGGCGGCGGGGGTGGTGGCGGCGGGGTGAGAATCCCGCTACCCACACGGCGTGCGGCTCGCAAGGCGCCGGTGATCAAGAAGGTCTCGACGCCGCTGCCGGAGATCAAGCCTCCCGCGCCGCCGCCCGAACCGAAAGTCGATCCACCCCCCGCACCGCCGCCTCCCGTCGTCCAGGCGCCGGTCGTGACGACGCCGGCCGATCCCGTCGAGGTGAAAGGCCAGCCGGCGCCGGTCGAGAAGCCGAAACCCGCCGATCAGGGATCCGGGACCGGTGGAGGTTCAGGAACCGGCGCTGGTCAGGGCGTCGGTCAGGGCACGGGTTCTGGCATCGGCGAAGGCTCCGGCGGCGGCGAAGGGGGAGGTCCGTTCCGGCCTGGCGCCGGCATCGAGCCGCCGACGCTTCTCCGCGAGGTCAAGGCGAGCTATACGGATGACGCGCGGCGGCGCGGAATCGAAGGCGAGGTCGTGCTGGAGATCGTCGTGCGTCGTGACGGATCGGTCGGCGACGTGCGTGTGCTCCGCGGCCTCGAGCGTGGGCTCGATCAGCGGGCCATCGAAGCGGTCCGGCAATGGCGCTTTACGCCGGCGAAGCGGCGAGGCGCGGCCGTGGACGTGATCGCCGAAGTCGCCATCGACTTCAAGTTGAGGTAGTGCAATGGACTCTCTGCTCATCACCACCGGGTTGACGTTGTTCGCCCTGGGCGCGGCCATGACGTGGTTCGCCTGGAGCATCGTTCGACAGAATCGCCGTCGCGAGGCGGCGCGGGTCGCGCTGCTGTCGGGCTTGGCGTTTCCCGATGATGCGCCGGTCGTATCGCCAGCGGCCGATGTCGACCTGATCGCGTCTCGCGCCCTCGCGAGTGACGAGTTTCCGAGCGAGAGCGCAACTCCGATCGCGCGGACGAGCGCGATCGCGCGGGCGACCGCGACCGAGCGGACGAGCGCGATCGAGCGGGCGACGACTATCGAGATGCTCTTCCGCGAGCCGGAGAAATCAGGCGCAGCGTCGCGGCGCACGATCGCTCTTGCCGGGGTGTGCGTCGTCATGGGGATTGCCGTCGGAACCTACAAGGTGGTCTCGACCACCGTCGCGCCACCTGCGGCAGCCGCGGGCACAGCACCAGCGCCGGCACCCGCTGCAGCACCGCCCGCGACGGCGCCGGAGGCACGTGTCGAGCTCCTCGCGCTCGACCACGCGTCGACGCCCGCCGGTCTCGTCGTGACGGGACGGCTTCGCAATCCCGCCGACGCCGCGTCGCTCCACGACGTCGTCGCGGTCGTGGACGTTCTCGACCAGACCGGCCGCGTGCTCACGACCGCACGCGCGTCGATTGGACGAGCCAACCTCAACGCCGGCGAGTCATCGGACTTCACGGTTGCCACGGCAAAGACGGCGGATGTCGCGCGGTATCGCGTGGTATTCCACGCCAGGGAACGCAAGTCCGTTCCTCAGATTGATCGCCGGCCCGCGACGTCGACGTCGCAATCGGAGTAGCTGAAAGGAACGAAGATGTCCATCAGCACACCCTACCGTTCTTTTGCTGCGATCGGACTCGTGACGGCCGTCCTTGGCGGCAGCCTGCTGGCGCAGGAACGCCAGTCGGGCCAGAGCTTCTCATTCCGAACATCTGTGGACTTGGTGAGTGTGAACGCCACCGTCACCGACCGGAACGGCCATTTCGTACCCGGGCTCCGCGCGGAAGACTTCGCGGTCCTCGAGGACGGTGAACGTCAGACGATCACGCAGTTCGAGACCGAACGCGTGCCGGTGAGTCTCGGGATCGTGCTCGACACGAGCGGCAGCATGTCCGGCGAGAGGATGACGGCCGCCCGCGAAGCGGTCGGCCGATTCGTCGACCTGCTCGGGCCGGATGACGAGATGTTTCTCTATCGCTTCGACAGCCGGCCGATGCTCGTCCAGGGCTGGACCGAGGACCGGCGCACGCTGATGCGTCGGCTGGGATCGGTGACGCCTACCGGCGGGACGGCCCTTTACGATGCGGTCGCGGAGGCCATTCCGCTCGCGGCGAGCGGGACACGGCGCAAGAAGGCGCTCGTCGTGATCTCGGATGGCAACGATACCAACAGCGAAATCCAGCTCTCCGAAGTCCGTCAGCTGATTCGCGAGTCCGAAGTGATGGTGTACGCGATCGGCATCGATGGACCGTCCGGGACCGGCTCGACCCGATCTCCGGCGCCGCCGACGTTGCCCTTGCCGTGGCCCGGGCTGCCATGGCCAGGCCGGCGGCCCCAGCCACCAGCCCGGACACCGCGTGGGGGCATGAACGAACGCGTCAACGTGCAGGCGCTTCGGATGTTGTCCGACGACAGCGGCGGACGAACCGAAATTGTCGAGGGCGCTCGCAATCTCGATCAGGCGACGTCCGGCATCGCGAGCGAGCTCAGCCAGCAGTACTTCCTCGGATACGTCTCGATGCGTCCGAAAGACGGACGGTGGCACGACATCACCGTGCAGGTCAGGCGCGGCAGCTACCAGGTGCGCGCGCGGCGTGGGTACGTGGCTGGGTGACCTACATGGGCGCCCTTCATTTGACGTCCAGCCGCCTCCATTCACTCACCTTGATCGCGCGACCCATCCCGTCGAGCACGGCAACGCGCCATCGCAACGTTTTCGCTGCCGCCTTTTCGCGCACGAACGGCGGCACGACGTAGACGGTGGTGCCGGCCGCAACGAACGCAGAGTGGATGCGGTCACCGTCGGCGTTGATTTCGATGCGACAGTAGGTGGCCGCGGGCGAGACGCTCCACCGCAGCTCGATGGGACGATCGCGGGGCGCGGCGTCGCCGTCTGCGGGTGAGCTCAAGACCGCTCCGGTTTCAGGCGAAGAAACGGGCGAGAGCTCGCTGCCTCCAGCGCCGACGACGTACCGCAGCACCGGCATCGGGAATCCCGCGACGCCGCCGGCCTCGCGACGCGACATGCCGTTCACTCGGCAAGGGGAACGCACGCACGTGAGCAATTCGAGCGCCGGGCGCCTCTCTCCACTAAAGGACTCACGACCTGATTGGAGGACGCATGACGACCTGTGCGGTGAAGTACGGTCTCGTGGCGGCGGCCAGCGTGCTTGCTCTTGCGATCTCTGCGAAGGCCCAAGAAGGTTATGTGACAGTGCATCTCTACTTCCAGAAGCCAGACGGCAGTTGGCAGCGAGGTGGAACTACGCCATCCAGTGACGATCGGTACGGCGGTAATGATTACGCGATAGCGTGCGGCCTCAACGATGAGTGTTTCCCTTACAAAGACAAGTGGTGCTCAGGGTGTCACGGCGGGGCAGTGGACATTACCAGGTTCACGAAACACGTGACCACCTATTTCCCCAGGGCCGAGTTTCCCGTCGCGGAAGGGCAACGGGTGAAAATGAGCACGATGGTCGTGACGCGCCTGAACGGGCTGCTCGTCCTGGAAGATGAGCGTGGGCGCCGTTTCCAGCTGCCACCCAGAGCGATGGTGCTGAAAGGGCGAAGCGGTCGGCCTGCGTTCGTGGGATACCCAGGCGCGACTCTCCCCGTGTTCAGGTAGTCCCGTTGAACCGCGATGGCGATCGCGCCTACTGCCGTTAGCGGGGCAACGAGTACAGAACCAGCCACTATTTTGACAACCGCGGCGGCGACGCCGCATGCGGCGCAGATGAGCCACATTGGATGGCGCTGGGCGGGAACCCCTCAAGAGCCCGCGGTTCGGCCCGGCTGGCCCTGAAACACTGCGCTGCAGACGAAATTCCGCGCGTCGTCCGTACCGCCCGTTCCCCGATATCTCGCGACATTCGAGTACTGGCACATCGGTCGCGAGCGCGTGACCGCGCCTGACTGATCGCGCCGCACGGCGGTCAGCGTGTCTGGCGCCTTGCCGCTTTAGCCCACGACACCAGTGCGTCGAGAACGCCGGTGGGCTGGGGGCCGCCTCGCCAACGATCGGCACCGGAGAAGGGAACGCGCTCTCTGCGTCGGCCATGGCATCATTCCGGAACCGCGTGTTGTCTCCGACGCGGCCAGTGCTCTTCCTGATCGACGAGCTTCTCCACGGCACCAACTCGTACGACCGCAGCATCGGCGAGGCCGTGGTCCGGGGCCTGGTCGAACGCGGCGCTATTGGGCTCGTGACCACGCACGACTTGGCGCAGGCCCACATTGCCGAGGCGCTGGGCGCACGCGGCGCCAACGTGCATTTCGAAGACGTCCTCGAGGACGGCCGCTTGCGCTTCGACTACCAGCTGCGGCCCGGCGTCGTGCAGAAGAGCAACGCGCTGGCCCTGATGCCGTCGATAGAACTGAACATATGAGCCAACCGCCATGAAATCGCTGCCGCCCCTGCCTCCGGAAATGGAAGAGTACCGTGACGCCCGGTGGTGTCGTGATGCGACGCGGCAAAATTTCGACCAGGTTCGACGCCGAACGGTTCAGACGCGGCAACTACCGGGTGCGGGCTCGGCGGGGGTTCGTGGCCGGGTGAGGATCGCTCGCGGTCCTCATTTCGGAGGCGGAGGTTCTGCCGCGCCTGAATAGCTGATGAACACCGGCCTGCTCATCGCACGTCCAGCTTTCTCCATTCGCTCACTTTGATCGTCCGCCCCGTCGCATCGAGCACGGCGATCCGCCAGCGCAGATCCCTCCCCGCTGCCTTCTCGCGCACGAACGGCGGCACGACGTAGACGGTGGTGTCGCTGGAGACGAACGCGGCGTGGATGCGTTCACCGCCTGCTTCGATCTCGATTCGGCAGAAGCTGGCAGCTGGCGTGACGCTCCATCGCAGTTCGATCGGACGATCACGGCGAACGGCGTCCCCGTCCGCCGGTGAGTTCAACACCGGTCCGAGGCCCGCTGAGGCGACAGGCGACAGCTCGCTGCCTCCGGCGCCGACGACGTATCGCAGCACCGGCATCGGGAATCCCGCGACACCGCCGGCATGGACGACGCCAGGCCCGGCGCCGACGGCCGCAAGATTCGAATCGCCCTCCTTGTCGTCGCTGGCCTCGATGCGCAGCAGGACGAGATGGATGCCCGAGGCGCCGGTCGGCAGACGCGACGGATCAGGGCCGGCGAGGGTGTAGCGGCCTAGGGGCGGCAGAAAAACGTTGAATCGATCGACCTCGGCATACCGGCGCTGTGTTCCTCGGCGCTCGATGGGCAGCGTGGCTTCGGTCAACAAATCGTCCGGCGTCGGCGGATCCTGGCCCGGCAGCACGACCTCCCACCGTCCTTTCAGCCTCCCAGTTCCGGTGTAGGAAATCTCTGCGGAGAGTTCCGGCAGACGCGATCCGACTGGGGTGAAGAGCACCGGCGACTCGACCACAAAGCCGAGACGCACGTCGACCAGCGACAACGGCACGCGCGCGCCGCCTCCCGTGAGACGGCAGATCACGCGAACGAACTGATCCGGCCGCCCGTCGGCCGCGACGAACCTGCGGACGTAGAAGAACTCGGCGCTTTGCCCGGTGAGGGCCTCCTGATACGCGCGACGCGCGACCGACGGCGGAAGCGACATGATGTCCGTGAATGCGCCGGTGCCACTTGGGCTGGCCCACAGGTATCGCGCAGGCAGTGCGCCGTAAATAGTCGCTGGATCGCACTTCTGGCCGATCGCGGGCGACGCGTCGACGAGCTCGCCGCACCACATCGCGTCGACGGCGCGGTAGCCGTCGAGGCCGCCGAAAGTCAAAAACACCGTGGTCGCGCCCTGGCCGCTGATATTCACGCCCGTCGGGTCGACACGAATCTGTGCAGCCGCGTGACTGGGAATACACACAGCGGCGAGGACGACGAGCCAGGGCGTTTGCTTCATGGCCGGAAGAGCGCGAGCGTCACGCCGGTCGAAATCGCCCAGTTACGCCGGTCCTGGTCGGCGCCGAACAGCAGCTCGATGATGCTCGCCGATTGCCAGCTCCATCGAGCGAAGAGCCGCGCCTCGGGTCCGCGCCGACCCGGCAGCAGCGGCATCGCGTGCGAATACTGCAGGTTCGCATCGGTGATGTCGCTGTTACCGGCCGACGGATCCAGTAGAGATGTCCGGCTGAAGATGCCGGTCAAGCTCGACCGTGGCGTGGGCCGCCAATTGACGTTTAGACCGAGCCGCCGCGTCCGGGCGACGCGGCCGAACTCCTTGTTCGTCGCGCGATCGGCGCCGGCGTCGATTCCGAGATCGATCTGCTTAGCAGGAGCGATCCCGACACTCACGAGCTGGGTCGTCGTCTCGAAGTCCGCGGCCGATCGGCCTTCCTGCCGGTTGTCCACGTTCGAGAGACCGAACGAGTACCCCGCGCGCCAGCGTGCGAAGGTCCATTCGGACCGCGCGACATGATGAACGTTCGCTTGATCGGGAATCTGGGACGGCGACACGAAGCCGCCGTTGGGTGGCAGCCCGTCGCCAATCTGTGCGCTCTGGCTCAGCGTCCAGCTGACAACGGGAAGCCATGCGGCGGCCGCGCCTGATTTGCTGAACGAGGCAATGGGGAGGACCACGTTGGACGTGATGAGCCGCGTGTTTGTCCGCAGGATGGACGCGACATTGCCCAGGTTGTCGTGGGACCACCCGTGCGAGACCTGCCCGAGGAGTGCGCCCCAGTTCCCGGTGAGCTCGGCGGTGTGTACGAGCACGTCGGAACGCACGGCCAGTGGTGCGCCGACCGTTCGATAAAGAGGTTCGACGCGTTCGAATCGGTACGTCACGGCGACATTGGCGGGTGCCCCTGCCAGCGCACGCCCCTTCACCAGACCGATTGTGGCGTCGAGATACGCGGCGTCGTTGGTTCGTTCGCGCATCGGCACGAGCGTGAGCCCTTGAGCGAGAAGGGGATCGTCGGGGTTGACGAAGCGGGTGCGTGCCACGCCGGCATCGACCCTTCCGCGCGAACCCGGCGTCGAGCCGACGAACCGAAGCCCGAGTCCGCGGCCGTGCTCGGCGTCGCTGATCCGGCCCTGCGTGAATCCGCTTCGTGGAAGCAGCGAGCCGGCGAGAAACGTGACGCCGATCCTGGATGCGCCGGGCCGCGCGAACAGATCGCTGCTGACGGTCACGAGCGCCACGCGGTTGTCCGAGTTCGCCAGTCCCGAGAGATTGTCGAACCCGACGATGCTGTTGCCGCTGATGGCGGCGACGGTGACTTCCGTCCGGGCGGCTTTGAGCGAGGCGCTGACGCCGCGGGACGAGAAGCTCGAGACGAGATACCGGTGGGCATCGAGCGCGAGGTGGCCGATCGCCACCGCCCCGCGACGGCCTTCGACCCGCGCGAGGTAATCGGACAGGTCGAGCTTCGGGGCGGCGGCGCCTTCGAGACCGAAGCGGAGCGCTTCGGGCTGGTTCGAGACGCCAAGGAAATTGACCTGCGAAGCCAGCGCGACGCCGTTGCGTACGTGCCTGGTCTGCAGGCCCAGGTTGAGCGCCACGTCCTGAAACGTGCCGCGCGGCGGCGCATTCGAGTCCGGCTCGTGGGCCTGCGCGACCTGTCCCTTGTTCACGATCTCGATTCTGGGCCGTGTGTCGGACGTCTCGAAGCCGGCCGGGCTGCGGACGCGGAGCGTCCACCGCGCGACGGCGAGCCACTCATTGGCCGGGCTGACCTGGTAGACGACGAACGGCGTTTCGCCGTCCGGCAGCGGCACCGGACGGCCACGGTACGTCAAGACGCTCGATCGCTCGTGGACGAACAGTCCGGTCCAGTCGGTCGTGCCGATCATCACGGCGACGCGCTCGTCGTTATCCGCTCCAGGCGTGCGGCTCAGTCGCAGCTCGATCGCCTCGTCAGGTTTCAGCCAGCGCCCGTCGGCGATGTTGCTGGTGACCTCGATCGATGGCGAGGCGAGTGCGAGCGAGCTCAGCAATGCGACGAGAGCGGACATGAGCTGACGACACCGATTCAGAAAAGATGCCTGCCGCAGTCAAGGCGGGCGTATTGGTAGGAAATACTGCTCATCATTGTACCGCCTATAACGATCGAGGCGACCGCTCCCGCAACCAACATTCTGCAAGCCGTCCTTCTCGAGACGCGCGCCTCGACCGGCGTGCCAAGAAAGAAGTCAAAGAGACGCTGAGCAGTGGTTCTCCCGCGCAGGTCGGCCAGCCGCTTGTCGATCTCGGTGCTGATCAGCGTCGAGGACGCCGCGGATTGCTCCAGGATGTTCCGGAATCCTCCCAGCGTTTTTAGCGCTTGAATAATCGAATCGTCTACTCGGTTAGACCTCGCGTTCTGCTCCACGAACGTGTCGAGAAGAGGCGTCCACTTTCCGGCGTCTCGGAGTTTGCGGATCGACCCCGACAATGCCTGCTGCAGCGTGGACACCTTGGCTTTCAGAACATTGGCGTCCGACGCCAGGGCCTCGAGGTCGGCCTTCGACAAGGTCGCCATCTTCTCGAGCTCCGAGGCGCGATCGTCGAAGCGGATCAGGGCCTCGACAACAGTCGTGATTGTCTGAGTCTCAGTCCTGATGAGATCAGGTGGCACGTACGGGTCTTGCGCTGAGACCGGCAGGTCCGCGGCCGCGAAGAGACACGTGACGGTGACTGCGACGGCGCGCTGAATCGTGCTGTGATTTCGCATGAGCGTCATCCTTTCGCGAGGGAGTCCTAAACGCACGGTCCGCCGATGCACTGTGTTAGCAAGCGCACAACCATCCCCATTAACTCGAGTAACTTCGATGAGCCGGCCGCCGACACCGGTGTTCCCAACACCGGTTCCACCAGCCGATCGAATGTCGTGCTCGCCTTGAATCTGGAGACGATGCCATCGAGATCGGGCGGGACCTGCATGATCTCCGTGAGCGTGCGCTGCAGAGCGGCCCGCGCGCCGTTCGCCTCGCTCAACCCGATCACGATGTCGTTGCGGCCGGAACGGCGGACGAGATCCGCCACCCACGCGTCGAATTCCGTCGTCCACTTTCCCGCGCTCTTGATCTTCGTGATGATGCTGCCGAGCGATCGCTGAATCACCGGCACAAAGCGTTTGACCTCTTCGGCCTGCTGGCGCAGGGCCTCGATTTCCGCCGCCGTGAATCGCTGCTTTGCTTCCAGCGTCTTGAGCTGGCTGTCGAACTTGTCGAGGGCGGCGCGCGCCGGTCTCAGGTCATTGATCTCGGCCGAGAGCAGGTCGGGAGCGATCAGGGCCGGCTGGGCGGTCGCGACGCCTGGACCAGCCAGCAGACCCAGTACGAGCAGAATTCCTGACGCTTGAGCAATTCGAGTGGTGTGGTTCATTTCGGGTTCTCCTGTGAAAACGCTAGGCGGGTGCGCGGCGCCGCCTGCTTTCGTAATTGACCGCAGTCGCTGTTCGGACCCCCGTTGTCGGCGGCCGGCCTATGTGATGGCGTTCCAAGCGTCGATGACGAACCACTTGACGCTGTAGTAGGCGATTTTCACGTAGCACCGCGCTGTATGGGTCGCACAGGCGCAGACTGGCGTCCCGAGCAGCGGTTCGAGAATCTTGAGCCAGACCGACTTTGGTTCGAGCGACTTGACCAAGGCGTCGAGCTCTGAGCCGAGACCTGGGATCCGCGAAGCCGCCTGCTCGAGGTACGCGCGCCCGCCGCCGGCTTTGACGAACGCGTCCGCGATTTGCCGAATCTGTGGGTCGCCGCTCCGGCGCAGCGAGGCGAGCATTTCCACGTCGGACTCGGCCGTCCACTTCCCGACGCGCTTGAGCTTCGCGATGATACCGGTGAAGGCCGTATGCATCGCTGGCAGGTGAGGCTTGATCGCGGCGGCTTCGGCACGGAGGCGTTCGATCTCCGTACGCGAGACGCTTCCCCGGGCCGTGAGAGCGGTCGCGTCCGCGTCGAACGTCTCGATCGCAGGCATCGCGCGCCCGAGGGCCGCGAGCTCGGTGGTCAGATTCAACTTTTCCGCAGGCTGAGCGGCGCCGTCATCAGGATTGGTCAGAATTCCGAGCACAACCGCGAGGCCCACGATCCGCGCACGACGAAGTCCCTTCTCCATGTGACGTCCTCCAAGGCCTGCTGATCTGATCGTCAGCGGGTCATTCCTGCAGAGAAGAGAGGCGCTTGTCGCTCGACTTGCTCACGTCCCGAGGTCAGGCGTGCCGGGAAACGTCGTGCAGTTGGGCTATGCTGGCGCTTCCAGGTACAGGCACGGTCCATGGGCGAGGCCCGATCCATCGCCGCCGGGAACGCCTCGGGTGTCCGATCCGATGAGGCAGCCGTCCAGGAGATCGTCCGCCGATACGGGCGGCTGATCCGGCACGCCATCCGGCGCGCCGGGGGCCCAGAAGCCGCGCCCGTCGCCGACGACATCGAGCAGACCGTCATCGTCAATCTCTGGCGGCAGATGGCGCGTGAGCAAACCATCGACCATCCCGCCTCCTATATCTACAGGGCGGCGATCCGCGAAACCGTCCGAGCGGTACGGCGCGAGCGCGAACGCGCTGACGTCGCGGCGGATGCCGGCCCGGGTGTGCCTTCTCAGCCTGTCGATCCCGAAGCGATGGCGGTGGCGCGCCAGCGGCGCGAGGTGCTGGCGGCCGCGATTGCGGCGCTGGCCCCCGATCGTGGGCGGGCCGTGCGCGCACACCTCGGTGGATGGTCCGTGCAGGAAATCATGCAGTTGACCGGCTGGACCTATCAGCGGGCACGAAATCTGATTGCGCGCGGCATGGCGGATTTGCGTTCGGCGCTCACGGCAAAAGGAGTGCGATGACCCGACCGCGCGAGACCGATCCGCGGCCCGATTCTCTCTCCCAGGACTTCGAGGCGCTGCGCCGGGATTCAATGCCGACTGGCGCGCACCCCGACGAGGACACCTGGGTGCGCTTTGCGTCCGGCGAGCTCACCGCAGACGAGCGGACACGTCTCGTCGATCACGCGCTCACGTGCGACGAGTGCGCCGCGATTTCCCGCGCCGTGGCGCACGTGCAAGAAGGCGCCACCGCAATCGACGCCGCTGCGCCGGGGACGCGAGTCGCACCGCTGAGACGTCAGTACGTCTGGCTGGGGCTGGCGGCCGCACTACTAATCATGATCGGCACCGCAATCGTGCTGCGCGTCGGCCGGCCGACCGATCCCGGTGCGGATCGGATCGTGTCCACGACGCCGCCGGCGCACACGCCGCAGCCCGTGCGGTCCGAGCCGCGCGTATGGGCCCGCCTCGACAAGGCACCCGAGGTGCGGCTGCCCGCCCATCTCGCGCTCGCGGTCCGCGGCGTAGACAAGGAGCGCAACGACCTCCTCGAAGCGTTCGGCCACGCGATCGCGCCCTACCGGGAAGGTCGATTCAGCGAGGCCGCTGATCGTCTCGCGCCGCTCTCCGCAGGCCGGCCCGATGTGCCCGAGTTCGCGTTCTATCTGGGGGTGGCGCGCCTGTTTGCCGGCGATCCGTCCTCGGCCATTGCGCCGCTTCGCCAGGCGCGCGCATCGGCAGTGCTGTCGCACGATGCGCGCTGGTATGAAGCCGTGGCGCTCGAACGCGTCGGGAGGCGCGAAGACGCCGACGCGCTCCTCAAAGAGCTGTGCGCGCCGTCGAATCCGGATCAGACTCGGGCCTGTACGGCTCTAAAAGGCGGATCATGATGGTCGGTCGAATTCTGCTGCTGACCGTGCTCGTCTGGGGCGCACAGACACAGTCGCCCGTGCCTCCCTCGCGTGCGCTCATTGACCAGGGCCTCGCACATGCCTCCGCGGGCCGCATGGACGACGCGGATCGGGTGCTGCGTGAGGCGGTGGCGATCGCAGCCGACCAGAGTCAGCGAGGTCACGCGCTCCGCGCGCTGGCCTGGGTCACTTCGCTGCGAGGCGACGTGCCGAAGTCGAACGCATTGTTCGAGGATGCGATCGCGGCGTTCAGGGACGCGGACAACGACGCGGGCATCGGCACGGTCTGGAACCAGCGCGGTAACGACGCCTATCGGCGGTCGGCCTGGGACGAAGCCGGGCGCTATTGGCTGGAGTCGCTGAACGTCTATCGGTCGGTCGGCGATCCGCGCGAACAGGCCGTCGTGCTTCGCAATCTGACGTTTGTCCCTGGGTTGCCGATCGACCAGGAGCTTGCGCTGCTCGACGAGGCCCTCTCCCTCAGCGTACAGGCCGGCGATCGGCTGGGAGAGGGGTTGGTTCGCTTCAAACAGGGCGACACGCTGTTTGCGGCTGGGAATTATGGAAGCGCAATGGCCTACACCGCGGAGGCCGTGCGGCTGATCGAGGCTGTCGATCCCCGGTCGATTCACCTCGCCCGTGCGCTCACCAGCATCGGTCGCATCCATCGCCTTCAGGGCAATCCGCAGGAGGCCATCGCGCTGAACAAGCGCGCGGTGGTCCTGCTGCAGGCGGCCAACGACTTCGAGGGCGCGGCGCAAGCGCTTCATGCCATGGCCATTGCCATGCTCGCCCAGACGCCCGGCACGCTCGCGGTGCTCGAGGTCATGGACGAGGCGATCGAGTTGGCCAGGAAAGGCCGCCGCCCATCCGCGTTTCGAGTGCTGCTCCGCGAGCGGGCCTACATGGAGTACGACCTGCAACGGCCGGCCGAGGCGCTCCGTTTTCTCGATCTCGCGGAGGCCATCCCGACGACACTCGACGTCGAACGAGGGCTGACGCTGTGGCTGCGAGCCAGGCATGCATTCGAAACGGGACAGTATGCCGAAGCCCTGTCGCTCATCGACGAGACGCTCCTGCTCGTCGGGGAACCCCACAATCGATTCGTGTCCGTGCTCGGGCTTCGCGCATCCATTCTCGAACGAGTCGGTCGAACGTCCGAGGCGATCGAGGACGCAAAGCGGGCGGTATCAAGGATCGAGTCGATTCGCGGACATGTTGTCCCTGCGGATGCGACCCGGCAGGGCTATGCCGAGCGGGTACGTGGTGTGCTCGCCCAACATGTCCGGCTGTTGGCGCTGGCCGGACGGATGGACGAGGCCCTCACCGCGTCAGAGCAGGCACGTGCGCGCGCGTTCGTCGATTTGCTGGCGTCGCGGGAGGAACAGGTGCAAGGTCCCGTTCGGCTCGCGCCACCAACGAAATCAGAGCGGGCTCCTCTGCTCGCCGTACGCGGCTCAGCCGCCGGTCGATTCCGAACGATCGAAGACGTCGCGGCCGACATTCGCGGGCGGATTCCAGCGAATCCCGAATCCCCACGTATTCCGGCGTTGGATGCGGCTCTCGCCGCGCCCCCTGCCACGCTCGCTGACATCACCTCCGCACCCGCCGCGCTTGGCTCGCATTTTCTCGTCTACTGGGTCGGCGACGACCAGACGCTCATCTGGCTCATCGGCCCCGATGGACGGATCGCGACTGCGAAGAGCGCCGTCGGTGAGAAGCGGCTCGCCACGCTCGTCCGATTCGACGTGGGCTTCGGATGCGCCGATGGCGGCCCGCGCCGGCGAGTCCGGCGCGGCGCCCTCCGCCATCGCCGACCCGAACGCCGAGGCCGTTCCGGCATGGACGCCCGCGGTTCGCGGTGACGGCAAGCTCGTCTTCGACGCCGCCAGCCAGCGCGCGTTTCGCGAGCTGGATCGCCTGCTCATCGCGCCGGTACGGTCGGCGCTGCCGCGCGCTCAGCGCGCGCACCTCACCATCGTTCCGCACGGTTCCCTCTTTCGTCTGTCGTTCGCGCCGCTGATGTCGCCAACTGGCCGCTATCTGATCGAGGACGCGCGCCTGAGCTACACGCCGTCCGTCGCGGCGCTCATGCGCACGCGCGCGTCAGCGACGGCCTCAACGACCGGCCGATCCGTCATCGTCACCGATCCTGAGCTTGCAGCCAGTGTGGCGCGCCGTGATCGGCTGGCGAGGCTGCCGGGCGCGTCTGCTGAAGGGCAAGCCATTTCGAAAGTGCTGGGCGCTCGATCGAGGACGCTCCTGAGCGGCGCGGCCGCAAGTGAGTCGCAGGTGCGCAAGGTCCTTTCGGGCGCCCGTGTCATTCACTTTGCGACGCACGGCGTGATTCGCGACGACCAGCCGATGACGTCCTTCCTCGCCCTCGGCGGATCGGCCAGCTCGCCTCAGGACGACGGCCGGCTGACGACGGCAGAAGTGTACGAGTTGTCGCTCGACGCCGACCTCGTGGTGCTCAGCGCGTGCCGCAGCGCGTTGGGTCCGGTCACCGGGGACGGCATCACCGGGCTCACGCGCGCCTTCTTCGTCGCGGGTAGTCGCTCAGTGATGGCCTCGCTGTGGGACCTGCCCGACGTGGTGACCGCGCCGCTCCTCGCGCGCTTCTACCGCGAATGGCAGGGGTCTCAATCGAAGGCGGAGGCGCTGCGGCGCGCGCAACTGCACCTCATTCGCGAGCTGCGCGCTGGACGCATCGCTGTGGACACGCGGGCCGGCCGGTTCGTCCTGCCCGAGCATCCGTCGCTCTGGGCGGGGCTGATCCTGATGGGCGAGTCCTGAGCAGCCTGCTACGCCGTGCGCCTCAGCGCCATCGCTGCGCCCACATCGACAGCGAGCTTCGGCGAGACTGTTGGAGAGCGGCCGCCGTTCCCGACAGGTGATTCGATGACAGGCATGCGCTTCGAGACAACCCGACTCGCGACGGGTCCACGCCTCCACTACGCAGAACAGGGCGATCCTGACGGGAGACCGATCGTCTTCCTCCACGGTTGGCCCGATTCCTGGTTCTCGTTCAGCAGGGTGGCACTGCTGCTGCCCCCGCGGCTTCATGCATTTCTTCTGGACCAACGCGGCTTTGGCGACTCGGAGCGTCCCGACCATGGATACGCGATCGATGAGTTCGCGAATGACGCCGTCGCGTTTCTCGACGCGCAATCCCTCGAGCGCGCCACACTGGTGGGCCACTCATTCGGGAGTTTCGTCGCGCGACGAGTCGCCATCGCCCATCCGGAGCGAGTCGATCGACTGGTCCTGATTGGGACGGGTCTGTCACCGGTCAATCCGGTGACGCGGGAGGTTCAGTCGACGTTGGTGACCCTGTCCGATCCAGTTCCGGCGGAGTTTGCCCGGGACTTTCAGAGAGGCACCGCGCATGTACCGCTGCCCGAGGTGTTCTTCGATCGGGTGGTTGCCGAGAGCTTGAAGCTGCCCGCGCCGCTCTGGCGCGAGGTCTTCAACGGTCTGCTCGCCTATGACGATGCCGAGCAGTTGGCCGGGATCGCTGCACCCACCCTCCTGATTTGGGGCGAGCACGACGCGCTGTTTCCCAGGAGCGATCAGGACCGCCTCGTGGTTGCGATTCGGAACGCCACGATGCGGATCTATGAAGAGACTGGCCACTGCCCCAACTGGGAACGGCCCGAGCAGGTCGCCGCTGACCTCTCCGCCTTCGTGCCGGAGTTCTGATCTGGTGATTGAAATTGTTCAGGGAGGTACGGATCGTGCGGTACCAGCCGCGGTCGAATCGGCCGGCCCGGAATTCGGGCCAATGTCGCGTGAGCTCGCATGTCGGCCAGCGACATATCGCGGGCGACCGGCAACGGAGCCGGTCGACCCGTAACGAAGAAATGACGAAGAAAGGGGACGTGTGACATGGCAAAGACGGACAAGCCCAATATTCTCGTGATCTGGGGCGACGACATCGGCTGGTTCAACGTCAGCGCCTACAACCACGGCATCATGGGTTATCGAACTCCCAACATCGATCGTGTCGCCAAGGAAGGGGCGATGTTCACCGACTGGTACGGGCAACAGAGCTGCACGGCAGGTCGGGCGGCGTTCATCACCGGTCAGTCACCTATCCGTACCGGCCTGACCAAGGTTGGGCTACCCGGCGCGGACCTCGGACTGCAGCCCGAAGATCCGACGATTGCCGACGTCCTGAAACCACTCGGCTACGTGACGGGCCAGTTCGGCAAGAACCATCTCGGCGATCGCGACGAGTTCCTGCCGACCGCGCACGGCTTCGACGAGTTCTTTGGCAACCTCTACCACCTCAACGCTGAAGAGGAACCGGAGAATCCGGACTATCCGAAGGACCCGGAATTCAGGAAGAAGTTCGGGCCACGCGGCGTTCTGCACACCTGGGCCAACCCGGATGGCACACAGAAAATCGAGGACACAGGTCCCCTGACGAAAAAGCGGATGGAGACGGTCGACGAGGAGTTCCTGGCGGCCAGCCTCAAGTTCATCGAGAAAGCCAACGCGGACGGCAAGCCGTTCTTCGTCTGGTGGAACTCGACCCGGATGCACGTCTGGACGCACCTGAAGAAGGAGTCTGAGGGCAAGACAGGCCTGGGGGTCTATCCCGATGGCATGGTGGAGCACGACGGGCACGTGGGCAAACTGCTCGACAAGCTGGATGAGCTCGGACTCACGGACAACACCATCGTGATGTATTCCACGGATAACGGCGCTGAGTGCCTCAGCTGGCCCGATGGAGGTTGGACCCCGTTCCGCGGCGAGAAGGACACCAACTGGGAAGGCGGCTGGCGTGTGCCGTGCGCGATCCGCTGGCCCGGAGTGATCAAGGCCGGAACCGTATCTAACGAAGTCTTCTCGCACACCGACATGCTGCCGACCCTTGCCGCGGTCGCCGGTGAACCCAACATCGTGGAGAAGCTCAAGAAAGGTTTCAAATCCGGCAACAAGACCTTCAAGGTTCACATTGACGGCTACAACATGCTGCCGTTCCTGAAGGGCGAGGTGAAAGCAAACCCGCGCAAGGCCTTCCTGTATTGGAGCGATGACGGCGATCTGTTGGCGTTGCGCTACGAGAACTGGAAGCTCCACTTCATGGAGCAGCGGGCCCACGGCTTTCACGTTTGGCAGGAGCCGTTTGTTCCCCTGCGCTTCCCGTCGCTCTACAATCTCCGGAGCGACCCCTTCGAGCGGGCCACGGAAGACGCGACCATGTTCTACCAGAAGTGGTCTGCCGACCGAATGTTCCTGCTCGTGCCGGCCCAGGCCATCGTCGGTGAATTCCTGAAGACGTTCCAGGAATTCCCGCCGCGCCAGAAGCCAGCCAGCTTCAGCATCGACCAGGCGCTGGAGAAAGCACGACAGCAGGAGAAAACGATGGTCGCAGCCGTTGCCACCCCCAGCAAAGCGAAGTAGCACAGCGCGAGGCCGGGCACTGGGTCGTATTGAGCTGGTCATGCGGCCCAGTGCCCGAGGCTGGCTCGTCACCGGGTGACGGTGCGTGCCGGCCTTCACCCCGGAAGACCGTCATTCATAAGGAGATGCCGCGCGTTCAGCGCTGGACCTCCCCCGTAATACTGCTGTGCCGCGCGGCACAGCCGATAAGTCGGGTGAGGTTTTGCGTTCATGTGGTCTGGTTTCGACCCGGAGCTGTGCCGCCAGCTCGCGTACGTCCGCCAGATGGTGAGGCTGACGCATCTGTCGCCGACGCGCGAGTGGCCGCTGATCTTCCTGAACGAGCACGACGCGCTGCTCGTCGTGCGCGAATGGCCGGACGGAACGGTGACCGCCTACCTCACCACAGAGCACTCGGACAGGCTTCGGAATCGATAACGAGCTATTCGAGCCGTTCGAGCCGCCGGATAGTGATACGCGTGCCGAGCGGATCGGCAGTGGCAATGACCATCGCCTCCACGAACACGCGCCCCACCGACAGATCGCCGGTGAACCCGACTGGCCGATAGCGCCCGCCGTCGTCGCCCTCGATGATCGGAACGAGGTTGAGTCCGTCCGGGACGAGCACGATCGTCCCGGTCGTCTTGACGCCCGGCACCGGACGCCAGCCACCATCGACGCACACGCCCACGAGCGTCGGGATCTCGAGAAACGGATCGGGCGTCACACAGTCGAGGGGCGTGGAAGGAGGCGCGAGCGGGTGACCCGGTGGAACCCACCCGTTCTCGATGCAGACGCCGCCACCGAGCGCCAGGAATGGATCCGGCCCGACGCAGCCGACCGGAGGAGGCGACGGCGGTAGCACGGGTGGCGCCGGCCCGCCGGTCGGTGGCGCGAGCGGATGGTCTCTCGGCACCCAGCTGCCCGAGACGCAGACGCCGCCGCCCAGTACCCGTGAACGGATCCGGCAGCGTGCACGGAGGCGTGGCCGGCGGCGGCGGTGATGGCGGTGACGGAGGCGCGGGTTCCTGCGAATCGCTGTCGAGCAGCCACGCGGCGAGAACTGGCGCTGACGATGCGAGGCCTGCCGTCGAGAGGATCAGCCAGTCAGGTGCGCCATCCATGGCGCTGAGCCGCGGCGCACACCGGCAGGGCGACCGGCTGAAATTCACGAGAGTCCCGATGGTGATCGATGATCCCAGCGGCTGTCCGTGCGCGCCGAGTTCGGTGGTCCAGAGGGGGTTGAAGGAGAACCCGCCTAACGGAGGCGTCGGGATCATGCCCGTGACCGCGAAGGTCCCGCTGTCCGCGCTGTACGCCACGCTCGCGAGGATGGCCGGCGTCGACGGCGTGGCGACCGCGTTGATCGCGAGCACCTCACCGGTCGCGCTGACTTCCGTCGCGGTGATGCCATCACCGAACGTCTGTTGCCAGACGACCATGAAGGCGCCGGTCCGTTCGTTGAGAGCCAGCCCGACGCCATCGTTGCTGGTGTCGCCCACCGATCGCGTCGCCACGCGGGCGCCGTCCGGGTCCAGCAACACGAGCGCCACCGCGGCCGGCGCGCTCGAGTGGAACGCCAGACCGAATTGATTCGTGAAAGGGTTCCAGGCGATCTCGACGTTGGCGCCACTGCTCGCGATCGACGTGGGAGCGCCGAGCGACGCGCCCGCCAGGGTGAGCCGCACAGCGTGTACCCCGCCCGGTGCACCCGTTCCCGCCCACGCCGCGAGGAACACGCGGCTCGTTCGGGAATACGCGATGGCGCACCGCGAGATGCTCGTCAGCTCGGTCAACACGGTCGCCGGGGTGCCCACCAGCGTGCCGTCGGACCGCACCACCTGTCCCCTCAACATCGAGGGGCCGCCGCCACCCGTCCCGCGCTCGGCCCAAAACACGAAGAACGCGCCATAACCACCCGCACCGTTCTCCAGATCCGGCGCATAGACGACGCGCGCCGGCGCGCTGATTGTGAAGCCGGGCATTCCGGAAGTGATGGTCATCGGCGAACCGAGCGCCGTCCCGGTTTCGTCGAGACGCACGCCGGACACCGTGCTCGCAGCGACCAGGACCTGGCCTCCGCTTTCGACCACACTTCCGCTGACGACGGCGAGCGACACCCGGCGGACCGGATCGAACGCGGCGTCCGTGTAGAAGGCGGTCGTGAACCCGCTGAGCGTCGGGCCAGGCTGGCTCGACAACTGTGCCGCCGCCCGCATTGGCAGCAGCAGTACCCACAGCCCGAGCACGACGACGGTTGCCGCGGCAGTCGGTCGAGGCATGACCAGGACTATACGCGGGGTGGCGCGCGCGCTGCCGTGGCTGTGAGGCGCGTACGACCACCGGCGCGGGTCGTCGCACCATCTCCCGACGATTTGGCATCATGCCTGCCGACCTGAGCCGCCGGCTCATCCATCCGCAGGCGGGCAGCTCCCCGGCGAGTCAGCGCAGATGCGCGCAAACGCGCGCTGCAAGAAACAGCGACAGCCCCGTTCTAAGCCTATGAACCCAATCATCCTGGTGGCGGTGCTCTGTGGTGCAGCCATTCTCGCTTCCGCGCGCCCAGCCTCGGCCTGCACGTGCGCCATGGGTCGCGTCTGCGCGTCGTACTGGGAGGCCGACCTGGTGTTTACCGGCCGCGCCGAGGTGACCCCTCTTGGCCCCGGGAGCCAGCGGGCGCGGTTTCGAGTGGAGGAGTCCTTTCGCGGTGGACTTGCAGGCGCCGACGTCGAGATCGTGGCACGAGGCCTCGGCGGAAGCTGTGCCTATGCATTCGTTCATGGCACCCGTTACCTCGTGTACGCGCGGCGTGCGTCTGACGGCACGTGGCGCGCATCTTTCTGCGACCCAACAGCGCCCCTGGACCAGGCGGGCGAAAGTCTTGCGTTCGCACGCGGTATTGCGCGTGACAGCCGCCGCGGTGGATCCCTCGTCGGATTCGTATCGATCGCGGAACGTGCGGACGACCCGGCTCCGCTGCCCCTCGGTGGAGTGGCGATTGCCGTGCGCGGAGCGGCACGCGCCTTTTCGACCACCGCGGACTCGGGCGGGGTGTTCGCGTTCAAGGACCTTGCCCCTGGGCGCTATACGGTGACTGTGTCCACGCCGGCCGGTGTCGATCCGATTCCTTCGACGATCGTTCAAATCAAGGGTCCCGGCGCATGCGTGGTCCAGGCCGTTATGGCTGTGAAAAAGGTTCTATCGGCGCTGAAGTTCTTGCAGATCCCGCCAACTAGATCCGCAGATCCCGCTCCGCCTTACCCGCTGCGCTCACCACCGACGTGCGTTCCCGCGCGTCGAGCCGTCCCGCCTTTTCCCATTCCGCCGCGACCTTCGCCACGGCGCTCGTGAACTGGCGGTGATTCGCGAACGGCGCCTCGTCCCAGAGCACGTCGAGAAACGTGAGGCGATCGTCACGGGACCGGTTGGGCACGCCGGAGTCGATCGAACCAAACACGATCTGGGGCTCCTGGCGCCGGACGTAGACGTGGTACGGCCTGGTGGGAGGCGCCTCGCCCGATGCAGGCGCCGGGTCGGCGACGAAGAACGGCGCCAGCGTGTAGACGCCGGTCGTGAAGTGGAGTGGCGTCGCCGCGGCGGTCATCGCCGGCGCGAGATCGCCGTCGAGCTTGACGTGGCGGTAGAACGAGAGGTTGATCAGCCCGGTGTCCAGATCCTTGCCGATGACGTCGTGCTGCACGGCGAGGAGCGTCGGACCGTAGAAGATCGCCTGGACCGCGGGGTTGTCGAGCGTGCGCTCGGCCCGGAACGAGAAGGGCATGTCGATCTCGATCGTGTCGCCCGTCTTCCACTGCCGGCTCAGCGTCACGTACGTGCCCGACCTGGCCTCGACGCGCTGCGCGGCGCCGTTGATTTTGACCGCGTAGCCCTTGCGCACCCAGACGGGAACCCGCAGCTTGACGTCGAGCGGGCCGTTGCCGTTGACGACGAGCGTGCTGTGGCCCTCGAACGGATACTTCGTCGTCTGCGCGATGGTGAATCGCTTCTCGGGCCAGGTGAGTGTCGACGAAACGTACAGGTTGACGTACATCGCGCTGTCGTCGTCGGCGCGAAAGTAGATGGAGTCCTGGTATTTGGTGTGGTTCTCCATGCCCGTGCCGCCGCAGCAGGTGCCGACGTTGCCGTAGGTCCGGCGTTGCCCCGGCCGGACGGGTACGAAGTACGTGACCATCGGGCTCGTGGCGCTATCGGTGTCGCGGCGTGAGCCCAGGATCTGATTGAAGAGCCCCTGCTCGTAGAAGTTCATGTACTTCGGGTCCGGATCGTGGAAAAACAGATTCCGGCTCAGCTTGAGCATGTTGTAGAGCGGGCAGGTCTCGGCGTGATTGGCGTCCCTTGCGTTTTGATACAGCGACCCGGCGATGACGCCGCGCGCGCGCAGGATCTCGCCGACCCCGACGCCGCCGTGCGCGTAGACCCGGTGTGGCACGACCATGTCCCAGAAGTTTTTCGCGGCCGTGTGGAAGGCCTGCTCGTTGCTCTGTTCGAACATCCGCAGATAGCCGATGAACTGCGGGATGTGCTGATTGGCGTGCCGGCCGTCGAGGATGTCCTCGTTGGCGGCGACGGGCGTGTAGACCGCGGTATTGATGAAGCGCCTGGCGGTCGCGACGTGGTCGGTGCCGCCGGAGCGCAGCGCCGCAAGTTGCGCGAGGCTGTCGTTGATTCCGCCGTATTCGCCGGCGATGTAGGTGTTCCACATCCGGTCCAGCTGGGCTTGCGGCAGGGGAGCCAGCCGGCTGTGCACCCAATCGGCAATCTTCGTGACGATGTCGAGCGCCCTCGCGTTGCCGGCGAGCTGATGCGCATCGAGCAGGCCGGCCATGATCTTGTGGAGCGTGTAGTACGGCGCCCAGATGCCCTGGTTGCCGCCGTACGCGGCGAACTCCTCGAGTCTCACGAACTGGGTCTCGGGATACGCCGACAGAAATCCCGGATGGCGCCGCTCGTCAGTCGGCGCGATGATGCGGGCATCGCGGTTCTTCCCGGACGCATCTACGGCCCCAGGTCCACCGGTTTCGTCGAACCGGTACCACGCGACGTTGCCGCCGCCGGTACTTCCGGCCGGGCTCGTCGTCAACGACTGGACCTCGGCCGGTGTGAGGGCGAGGTCGAAGATCTGGAATTCGTCCACCGCCGCGTTCAGGTACGACACGTTGCGCTGCGGGAACTGACACCGTCCGATCCAGTTGCCTTTCGTGAGTCCCAGATCGGCGGGACGAAGCGTCATCGACGTGTTGGTCCCCACGGCAACGCCATTGACGAACAGCGTGCCGACGTTTCCGCTCCGGGTGACAGCGATGTGCGTCCATTGATCGACGGGCAGAGGTTCCTTGCCGTCGATCTGCTGTTCCCCCTTGGTCCCATCCGTCGTGATCGCAAACCGCGGGACCGTCCGATCGTTCGACACTCTGACGGCCAGAAACATGTGCGCCAGCGGCGCGGCGGCGAACTCGGTGTTTGGGGTTCCAAAGTCGAAGAGCGCGGCGCCGTTATTCAATGCCGACGGATCGGCGTTCGGGCCCGAGTCCGAGAGTAGTGCCCGGTTGTAGACGGACAGGTTGATCCACGTCGCGATCGTAAAGTCGCTGAGCGCGCTCACGATGCCCTCGGGAAGCGCCACGTGTTCGGCATGGCCGAGCGGGGATCCGCTCAGCCGCAAGGCTTTCTCGAACCGGCCCGTGACGCGCGCCGTCGGCTGGCGCGCCTGCGCGGCGAGCGCGTCCTGACACTCGCCAAGCCCCGCGACCATGTAGTCCAGCTTCTGCTTGTAGACGTCGTCGCCGGTGCCCGCGTACGCCTGCGCGAGCATGCTCATGAAGTGGCCGGCGTAATGACCGCGCAGGTATCCGGTCGCGTTTTCCCAACTGCCGGGCGGCTGCGCCCCGCGGGTGTCCAGGCCGGCATTGAAGCGGAAGTTCCGCAGCATCCGGTCGGGACCCGCGAAGATCTCGGTCGCGCTCCCGTAGTTGCGCGCGTAGTTCAAAATGCGGTCGCGCTTCTCCTGGAAGATGCCGCTGCCGAGCGCGACCTGTGTCAAGGCGAACGGTTTCACGCGCCAGGCGGCGGGCGCGGCAACACCTGCCGCCGGATCGAGCAGTGTGCGAGTCGCGGCGTCGAGGCTCTGGTACATCATTGCAGCGGACGTGAGCGCGCCGGCGGTCTTCAGAAAATCGCGACGGTCGGGGTCTCGCATGGCTTCCGCCATTCGACCATCGCCCACGCACGAATTCAACCCTGTGGTTCCAGACAATCGGACCAGAAAATGTCAGAATTCGAACCATGAAACGGGTCTCTATTCAGGACCTTAAGGGGCGGCACAACGAACCCATCACGCTGGACGGTTCCCAGGAGCACGCGGCAAAGGCGGTCGGTCTTCCCGTATGACGAGGACTTCGACTTGCGCCTATGTCAAGCGAGGGAGTCGCTCGAACATCTGTCCATAGCCATCGATCCTGATCGGCAGATTCGCCAATCGCAACGATTCCCCGCATCCCATTGCCACGCTCCGCGGTGAGCAACCGCGAGGTGGATGCCCGCCGTTTAGCAGAAGATTCCCTCCCGCGTGCCATCGCCGTAAGATGACACGGACAGTACCTGGGAAACTCATGCATCGGCGCGCATTCCTGAAGGCTGGCGGGACGGCGGCGGTTGGTCTTGCCCTCAGCGCCTGCGCCGGTCGGCGACCCGCGTCCGTCGTCGCGGCTCGTCGCCGGCGCCTCATCAACCTGGTGCCGGTGGACTGCTCGATGGACCGGATCATCCGCACGACCGTTGGCCTGCGACCGCATCGCGACTCCGGGTTCCTGCTCAAGGCCGAAGCATTCGGCGAGAAGACCGTCATCCACAACTTTGGTCATGGCGGCGCCGGTATGTCGCTGTCGTGGGGCACAGCTTCATTGGCAGCCGATCTGGCCGTCGCGCACTCCGAGCGCCGGGCTGCCGTCATCGGTTGCGGCATCGTCGGTCTGACGTCTGCGCGTGAGCTGCAGCGCCGCGGTTTCGAGGTCGCCATCTACACGATGGCGGTGCCGCCGCAGACGACGTCGAACGTGTCATGGGCAGGTTTTACGCCAACGTCCGGCCTTGTCCTTGGCAGCCGGCGAACGCCGGAATGGGACGATCAGTTCCGTCGCGCCGTCCAGATCGCCTACCGGGAGCATCAGTTGCTCGTAGGGCCTCGGTACGGAGTGTCATGGATCAACGAGTACGCGCCGCGGGACACGGTACCCACGCCACCGGCTCCCGCGCCGGTTCAATCTGGAGGGTCATCGCCCCTGCTTCCGGCAAGCGTGCGCCTTGGATGGACGGTGCTCGAACCAGGCGAGCACCCGTTCGCGACCAAATACGCGATCGAGCGGCCGGCACTGCGCTTCGAGCCGTCAATGTATCTGGACGCTCTCATGCGCGACGTCCTTATCTTCGGCGGGCGAATCGTGATCCGCCGGTTCGAGACCGTGCGCGAGCTCATGACCTTGTCTGAGCCAATCATCGTCAACTGCACAGGACTCGGCGCCAAGGCGCTGTTCGGAGATGAGGAGCTGGTTCCGATCAAGGGCCAGTTGACGATGCTCGTGCCGCAACCGGACGTCACCTACATCGTGGCGGGCATGATGCCGCGCAGCGACGGCATTGCGCTGGGCTCGACGAACGAGCGCGACGTCTGGACGCTGGAGGTGGACGAAGACGCGCAACGACGCGTGATCGAGGAACACAAGCAGATCTTCGACTCGATGCGGGCACCGATGGTGGGTGTCCCGCCAGCTCGCGTCGCCGCGCCCGTCGTTGCGCCGCCTCTGGAGGGATTCTTCGACCGGCAATCATGATTCCACTTAGCATTGGCGTGCGAAGCTCCACGCTCTGTCACGAACCTTGAATGGAGAACCTATGAGACTCAAGCTCTCTCACATGCTGGCTTTCGTGAGTGCCTTGTGTCTGGCCCTCGGCGTGACGGTGCTTGCCCAGGACAGTAACATCGGGACCTGGAAGCTCAACGTCGCGAAATCCAAGTTCAGTTCTGGTCCGGCGCTCAAGGGCCAGACCCTGAAGATCGAGCCCTGGGGCGTGGACGGCGTCAATTTCACGTCGGACGGTATGGACGCTGACGGCAAACCGACGCACTTCGAGTTCCAGGCGAAGTACGACGGTAAGGATATGCCCGTGAAGGGCAATCCTGATTTCGACACGCTGGCCTATAAGCGCATTGACGCCAACACCGTTGAGGCGACGACGAAGCTGAAGGGGAACGTCACCGGGACTGGCCGTGCTACGGTCTCCGCCGACGGTAAGACCCGGACGGTCATTCAGACAGGCACGAACGCGAAGGGCGAGAAGATGAACAACACGTTGGTCTACGAGAAGCAGTAGATCACTGCCTTCGGAGAACGCCAAGAAGGCGCTGGGCATCAACCGTTCAGTGACGCCAGCGCGATGCACGCGCTGGCGGCGGAAGCGGGTGTAGACTTCCGAGCCCATGCCGGTCCCGGTAGGCACGCGTCTCGGTGCGTTCGAAGTGACGGGTGTGCTCGGCGCAGGCGGGATGGGCGAGGTCTATCGTGCCCGCGACATCAAGCTCGCGCGCGCGGTCGCCCTCAAGATGCTCCCGGCCGACATGGCTCGCGATTCCGAGCGGCTTGCGCGCTTCCAACGCGAAGCTCGCGCCGTCGCCGCGCTCAACCACCCGCACATCGTGACGATCTATTCGGTCGAGGAGACGGACGGCATCCACTTCCTTACAATGGAGCTCGTCGAAGGCCAGTCGCTCGATCGGCTCATTCCGGAGCGCGGCCTCCCGGTCGATCGGATCCTCTCGATCGGTACCGCACTGGCAGAAGCGCTTGCCGCGGCCCACGAGAAGGGCATCGTGCATCGCGATCTCAAGCCCGCCAATGTCATGGTGTCGGCCGATGGCCGCGTGAAAGTGCTCGACTTTGGCCTCGCCAAGGAGATGCGTGCCGCCGATCCCGCAGAAGCCACAGTGACTGCGGCGGGGCGGACGCAGGCCGGTGTGGTCATGGGAACACCCGCCTACATGTCGCCCGAGCAGGTCACCGGACGGGACGTGGACCACCGCACGGACATCTTCTCGCTCGGTATCCTTTTATATGAGGCAGTCGGTGGCCGGCGCCCGTTCGAGGGCGACACCTCGATTGAGCTGGCCTCGGCCATTCTGCGTGATACACCCCAGCCGCTCCGTGACCTCCGGTCCGACGTGCCCGGCGATCTGTCCCGTCTCATCGAGCGCTGCCTCGAAAAGGATCCCCGGCGCCGCGTGCTGGCGGCGCGCGACGTTGCCAACGAGCTGCGGGAGATCGGTCGGATGGCAACGCCGTACGCGGCGGTCGCGTCCGCCCGGCCAGTCGCAATCGATACGGCGAGTTCGGTTTCCGCGGACGAAGGCTTCTGGGTCGCGGTGCTGCCGTTCAAGTACCGCGGTGACAACGCAGCTCTCGACGCGTTGGCCGACGGCCTCTCCGAGGAGATCGTGACCGGACTTTGCCGATTCTCCTACCTCCGCGTGATCGCGCGCAGCACGACGTCCCGATACGCGGATACCGCCGCCGACGTTCGAACGGCCGGCAAAGAGATCGGCGCGCGCTACGTCATCGAGGGGAGCCTGCGCCAGGCGGGGCCGAAGCTGCGCATCGCGGTGCAGCTCCTGGAGACCGGTTCCGGTGCCCACCTGTGGGCCGAAACATACGATCGCGCCTTCAATCCTGACGCGATTTTCGATCTGCAGGACGACCTCGTCCCGCGGATCGTCTCAACCGTCGCGGATTGGTACGGCGTTCTGCCGCACAGCATGAGCGAAGCGCTTCGGAACAGGCGCGCTGACCAGCTGAGCCCGTACGAGGCGGTGCTACGTAGCTTCGGGTACGGCGAGCGCCGCACGCCCGAAGAACACGCCATGGCGCGTGCCGCTCTGGAACGTGCGGTTCAACTGGCGCCCGGTTATGCCGATGGTTGGGCCCTCTTGTCGATCATGCACACGGAAGAACATGCCAACAGGTTCAACCTCCAGCCGGATCCGCTCGGGCGGGCCCTTCATGCCGCGCAGCGAGCGGCCGACGCCGCACCGACGAACGCGCTCGCACACAACGCGTTGGCCAGAACCCGGTTCTTCCGCAAGGAATTCCAGGCCTTCCGGACGGCGGCGGAGCGAACGCTCGTGCTCAACCCAATGGACGGCGGGACGATCGCCGCGATGGGCGTCCTGCTGGCGTATTCCGGCGACTGGGAGCACGGCTGCGCCCTCGTCGAACGAGCCGCGCAGCTCAATCCCCGGCACCCGGGATGGTACTGGTTTCCTCTCTTCTACAACGCGTACCGCAGGGGCGAGTACTCAGACGCGCTGAGCATTGCGCTCAAGATCAATCTGCCGCACTTCTTTTATGCGCATGTCGTGCTCGCGGCCGCATACGGACAGCTCGGGAACCCCGACGCGGCGCGTGAAACCCTGCGAGAGCTGCTCGTGTTGAGACCCGACTTTGCTGTCACCGGGCGGGAAGATCTCGACAAATGGTACCCTCCGGCCCTCGTCGAGCAGCTGATCGACGGGCTCCGCAAAGCGGGCCTCGAGGTCGTCACCTCGGTTTGACCGCGATCATCTGCAGCTCGACTCGCCCGCCCTGGTTGAGTGCCGCCACGCCCACCGTCGCCCGCGCCGGCGGGTCTTTCGGGAAGAACTCGCGATAGACCTTGTTGTAGGCGTCGAAGTCCTTGAAATCCACGATGTAGGCCGTCACGTTGACCACATCGCCAAAGTCCATGCCGGCCTCGCGAAGCACCTCGCGGATGTTCGCAAGGGTCTGTCTCGTCTCCGCTTCGATTCCGCCCGGGACGATTTTCGTGGTCGCGGGATCGCGTCCGAGCTGCCCGGCGAGATACAGCGTGTCGCCGGCGAGAATGCCGGGACTATACGGAAGGCCCAGGTTCGGAAACTTCGCCGGCTGAATGACCCTGCGCCCCGGCGTTTGTGCCGTGAGGACGGGATATGTCAGCAGTCCGGTGACGTAGACCGCCAGGAACAGCCACAGGTGCTTTTTCATGGTTTGTCTCCCTCCTCGTCGAGTGTCCCGGGTCGCTCCGGCTATGATCCGTCGGAACCGCGCGAGCCGATCGTGAGCGTTGACTCCAAACAGGCCGAGCGAGCCTACCTCGAGCGTGCCGGCACCGATAGATGGGAACGGGTCAAGCCGTTTTCGTCGCCCGGTCACGACGATGTCGTGGAGGGCGGCCGGCTGATTCACGACTTCGCGGTCGCGTTGCTGTGCCTCGAGCCCAGGCCGGGCGATCTCGTGCTCGATCTGGGCGCCGGAAGCTGCTGGGTGTCCGAGTGGCTCCGGCGGTTCAACGTCGAAACGGTCAGCGTGGACATCGCGATCGACATGCTGCGCGTGGGGCAGTCGCGGTTGGGACCCGGTGCGCGGATCGTTGCCGGGGATCTCGAAGCCCTGCCTCTGGCGGGCGCGTCGGTCGACAAAGCCGTCTGCCTCAACGCGTTTCACCACGTGCCCGACGGGGCGCTGGCGCTCAGGGAGATTCATCGCGTGCTGAAGCCCGGCGGGCGCGTGTTCTTCAGCGAGCCGGGGCGCGGCCATGCCGCGCGCGAGACGTCCGTGTCCGCGGTCGATGGTTACGGCGTCCAGGAGCGCGATGTCCTTGTCTCGGCGCTGGTGACAGACTGCGTGCGGGCCGGGTTCGCGGCCGTGAAAATCAAGCCGCTGGCCCATACGGTGCCATGGTTCGAGATCGACGGGGAGCGATGGTCGCGGTGGGAACGGTATGCCGCAGAACGTCGTCCCTTGCGCGCGGCGAAGCGAGCGTTGCGCGCAGTGGCCGAGGGGCTCGGAATCGGCAAGAAGACGACGGCCTTCGAGGACACGATCGGCATGGAGCTCGTCCGGATCGTCAAAGGCGCGATCGAGAATCATCCCATCGTCATCGCCGAGAAAACCTGAGCAACCGCCGTCCCCGACGGAGACTGAAGACAGGCACCGGCGACCGGCGTAGAATGCCAGCACGCCGATGAACAAGCGCGATTTCCTCCGCACGGCCGCGAGCGCCAGCCTGGGTGTTCTGCTCGGCGATCGGGTCTGGGCCACGTACGCCGATCTGCCGGTCGATCGCCTCGCTCAGGAAGACGACTTCTGGGCCGCGATCCGCGCGAAGTACCGCCTCAAGCCGGACTACATCAATCTCGAAAGCGGCTACTACAGCATGCAGGCCCAGCCGGTGCTGGAGGCGTTCATCGCGAAGGTCCGCGAGATCAACTACCAGGCGTCTTACTACCTGCGCACCACGCAGGTTCCGGACAAAGCCGCCGTTCGCGACAAGCTCGCCGCGATGGCCGGCTGCCTGCCCGCGGAGCTGTGCATCACGCGCAATACCACCGAGTCGATCGACACCGTCGTGGCCGGCTACGACTGGAAGGCCGGCGACGAAGCCGTGATGGCCGAACAGGACTACGGGCACATGCTCGCGCAGTTCCGTCTGATGGCCCGTCGGTATGGCATCGTCAACAAGCTCGTCAGCGTGCCGATCGATCCGAAGAGCGACGACGAGATCGTCAAGCTGTACGCCGGCGCGATCACGCCGCGGACGCGCCTGATGATGGTCTCGCACATGGTGAATATCACCGGTCAGATCCTGCCGGTGAGGAAGATCGCCGACATGGCGCACAGCCGGGGTGTCGATGTGCTCGTCGACGGCGCCCACGCGTTCGCCCACTTCGAGTACTCGATTCCGGATCTGGGCTGCGATTACTACGGCGCATCACTGCACAAGTGGCTCGGCTGCCCGCTAGGCACCGGCATCCTTTATGTACGGCGGGACAAGATCCCGGCCCTGTGGCCCATCTACGGCGACCACCGGATGACGGATGACGCCGACATCATGAAGCTGAACCACACGGGCACGCATCCGGTGTACACGGACCTGGCGATCGAGGACGCGATCGCGTTCCACAACACGCTCGGCACGCGGCGCAAAGAAGCCCGGCTGCGGTATCTCCAGAACTACTGGACCGGCAAGGTCCGCGCGCTTCCGAACGTCATCATGAACACGCCGTCCGATCCGAAGCGCGCGTGCGCGATCGCCAATGTCGGGATCAAGGGCGTGAAGCCGGCCGATCTCGCGAAGACGCTGCTCGACAAGTACCGGATCTGGACGAACGCGATCGACAGCGAGCCCGCTGGCGTTTACGGCGTGCGCGTCACGCCCCACGTGTTCATTCTGCCGAAAGAGCTGGACACGCTGGTGCAGGCGATAGCGGAGATTGCTCGAGCGGCATAAGCCCTCCGCTAGAATCGCGCCTTCATGTTCTTCATGTCTGCTTGGCTTTGAACGCCACTTCCGGACCCGGTCCACTAGAGGAGAGATCGCTCGAGCCGCGTAGAAATTGCCCGCAACACTCGAAGTCCTCAATCCTGATCTAAATCAAGATCATCGCCAGGCCCGCGAACCCTCGTAGAATACGCCCACCTTGCCGCTCTCACCCGGCACCCGCCTCGGACCGTACGAAATCGTCGCCTCGCTGGGCGAAGGCGGAATGGGCGAGGTGTATCGAGCGCGCGATCCGCGGCTCGATCGGGAGGTCGCGGTCAAGGTCCTCGCGCCAGGTCTCGCGATGGACCGCGCCGCACTCGCCCGCTTCGAGCGGGAGGCGATGAGCGTGGCGAAGCTCTCGCACCCGAACATCCTGTCGATCTTCGAGTTCGCGCACGACGGTCCCACCGCGTTCGTCGTCATGGAGCTCGTCGGGGGTGAGACGCTGCGCGCCCGCCTGGCGCATGGCGCGCTGCCGTCCAGGCGGGCGATCGCGTACGCGCTGCAGATTGCCCAAGGCATCGCGGCCGCGCACGCACGCGGCATCACGCACCGCGATCTCAAGCCCGAGAACGTGATGATTACCCGGGACGATCACGTCAAGATCCTCGACTTCGGCCTCGCGAAGCCGATCGAATCGGGCCAGGCGGACGCCACGCGCGCGGTCGGTGCGACGACGAGTGCCGGCATGATCCTCGGGACGTTCGGGTACATGGCGCCGGAGCAGGTGCGCGGCCTCGCCGTCGATCACCGCGCCGACATGTTCGCGTTCGGCGCGGTGCTGTACGAAATGCTCAGCGGCCAGCGGGCGTTCGCCGGCGACACCGCGGCCGACAGCATGTCGGCCATCCTCACCAAGGATCCGCCTGAGCTCGACACGTCGCGGTTGTCGATCTCGCCGGCGCTCGATCGGATCGTCCGGCGCTGCCTCGAGAAATCGCCGGAGCTGCGCTTTCAGTCTGCGAACGATCTGGCGTTCGCGCTCGAGACGCTCTCGACGGCGCCGAGCTCTTCATCCGTCGTGGCGCCCGCAGTGGAAGTCCCGATGCCCGCACGTCAGGCACGCGGCAGCTGGTGGCCGTGGGCCGTCGCCGCGGTCGCCGGGGTCGCGGCGCTGGCGTCGTGGTGGCCTCGTGACCGCCCCGCGCCGCCGGACGCACGCTGGGCGCAGTTCACGCGCATCAGCGAATCGGCAGGGGAGGAAACCTCGCCGAGCTTGTCACCGGACGGGACGACCGTCGTGTACGCGGCGCGCGGTGCCACCGGCTGGGACATCTACTCGCAGCGCGTCGGCGGACGGAACGCGACTGCGATCATCAACGACCCGCAGCAGGATGAGGGCGGACCTGCGTTCTCGCCCGATGGATCGCAGATCGCCTTTCATCGGGCGGATGCGACCGGCGGCATCTTCGTCGCCGGTGCCACGGGCGAGTCGGTGCGGCGGGTGACCGAGACCGGTTTCGACCCTGCCTGGTCGCCCGATGGCAAACAGATCGCGTTCGCGACCGAAGAGATCGGCGATCCTGCGTCCCGCCTGGGCGACAGCACGCTGTTTGTCGTGGATGCCGCAGGCGGCGCGCCGCGAAAGGCCGTGGAGGGCGACGCGGTCCAGCCGGCCTGGTCTCCCTCCGGCCGCTACATCGTGTACTGGAGCAACAACGGCGGGCAGCGGGATCTGTTCATGGTCGCGTCGGCTGGTGGAACGCGAACCGGGCTTACGACGGATCGCGCGCTCGACTGGTCCCCGATCTGGTCGCCCGACGGCAAATTCGTGTACTTCTCGAGCGATCGCGGCGCCGCCATGAATCTCTGGCGGATTCCGATGGACGAATCGAGCGGCCGGCCCGTCGGTGAGCCGGAGCCGGTAACGACCGGGGTCCAGGCGTCCGCGAGCCTGCCGCGACTCTCGAAGGACGGATCGAAGCTCGCATTCAGATCCCGCGTCGCGTCGATCAATCCCGTCGCCATTCCGTTCGACCCGGTCACGCTTCGGGCAGGAACTCCCGTCGTGCTCGACACGCAGAACAATATTCGGATTCCGAGCGGCGTGTCGCCCGATGGCACGCAGATCGCGTATTTTGCCATCGGTGAACATCAGGAGGACCTGTTCATCGGGCCCCGGGATGGCCCCATGCGACGCGTCACCGACGATCCCGCCCGCGATCGGTCTCCGGGGTTCACGCCCGATGGCCGTTCGCTCGTGTTCTATTCGAATCGGGACGGCCAGTGGAGGCCGTGGATCATCGGCCTCGACGGCGGGGGCCTTCGGAAACTGGCCGACCCTCCCGCCGGTGCCGTCTACGTGCTTGTCTCGCCGAAAGGCGATGCCATCGTCTTCATCAGCGATTCCGGCCAGGGCGTATACACGGCTCCACTCGGTACCACGCCGTCAGTCGTCACCGAATTTCCCAACACGGCCGTCGCGGGCAAGTACTTCAGCCCGTCGGACTGGTCGCCCGATGGCGCGCAGCTCGCGGGGAATTTCACCACGGCGAGCGGACGTCCTGCCGGCGTTGGCGTCTACGACTTGGGAAAGAAGACTGCGACGATGCTGTCCACGGACGAGACCTATGCGACGGGTTGGCTGCCGGACAATCGCCGCATCGTCTATTTCAGGAAAGCCGGCCACGAGCTCGTCGTCCTCGACACCATGAGCCGCACGCGCACAGTCGTGGACGTGCGCCTTCCAGGGCCGTCCATAAGTGACATGTTCACGATCAGTCCCGATGGTCGAGCCATCTATTACGGCGCGGTTCGCGCCGAAGCCGACATCTGGATCGTCGAACGCCGCTGAGTTCTCCTCGCCAAATAGAGTCGCCAGCCTGAAAAAGGTGACACGCCCAGGTTTGTCACCTTTCCGCCCACCGCGACTCTGTTCAGGTGGAGGTAGAACAGCATGGATTCCCGACTGACCGCTTCGTTTCGCGCTCTTCAGGTCGCACTTGGTGGCATGGCGAGCACCGGGCTCGGTCTGGCGGCGCTTCTTGTCGTCGCCGCCTCGCAGGCCGCCGAGGCCGCGCCGGTGCCACAGGCTCCGTCACAGCAGGCCGCGGCTACCGCGCTGCGCCAGGACCAGCCGGATGCGCCGGCCGCGGCTGCGAGACTGATGAAGAATCAGGAGGACATCGGCGCCGCTGTCGCCGGGTATTACGGCAAACACGCGGGCGATCGGCTCACGGCGCTCCTCAAGGACCACATTTCGATCGCGGTCGACATCATCAAGTTCGCCAAAGCCGGCGACAAGGCGTCGCAGCAGCAGGCGAATACGAAATGGCCTCGCAACGCCTCGAGCCCACTCGAAGTCTATAATCGCCTCCCCAATCCCGACCGTCGGAGGAGACATGACCTCGAGATTCCGGGCGGTTCTCGCTGCCGCGTTGCTGGCCGTTCTTCCTGCGCCGGTGCGATATGAAGTTACGTTCGCGCAAGGCGGGCAGGCGCCCGGCCGCTCCATTGGCACGATCTCGACTCGTGGAGACCTGATCGTCCTCGAGCTGAACGACGGCGCACTCGGCACCGCCAACATGTTCGACCTCGAGAAACGGACCGTGCGTTTCTCGCCGGCGGCCGGCGGCTATCGCGCGGAGACGGCCGCGTTGCGGTGGGATTCGGAATTCGGTCCCGTGATGACGGGCCCCCAGGTCACGCTCAAGAACTTCGCGTTTCCGTTTTCAGGAAAGACGTGGGACGCGTTTTCGGTCGGCACGACCGGATCGATTGCGTTCTCGGCTCCGCCCCCGGCGGCACCGCCCGGCGGCCCTTCGGCAGGCCAGGGCCGCGGCGCGGGCATGGCTGGAGGTCAGCCAGGTGGAGGCGCCGGTGGTGGGCGCGGTGGCGGCGTGACCATTGGCCGCTTCGATCAGCTCCAGGATGCCGCCCGCACGCTCGTCAATTCTCAACCTGCGATTTGCGTGTTCATGAAGCCGCGCATGTCCGGCACCAGGCACGTGAAGGAGCTGTCCGACCGCGTCGTGATCACCTGGAGCCTGAGCGAACCGGCGGCCGGCATCCAGGACTTCACGTGGGTCCAGACCGTCAACCGGTTTCAAGCTGTTCTGCACAAGGACGGCACGATCGAGATGTCGTACGACCAACTGGCTGCGCGCGACGCGATCGTCGGCGTCTATCCGCTCGTGAGTCCGGCCCCCGGAAACGAGAAACTGCTGGGAACGCTGAAAGACAGCACGGACGCGGCCCTCCCAGCGCATCTGGACGTCACCAACGTGCGTCTCGCGGCGGTCGGTGGCCTCTATTTAAAGGTCACGTTCGAGACGCGCGGTCCCGTGATCGCGGAAGGGGATTCTGCGCTCGACGGCGCGACGTATCAAATCGCGTTGGACAGGCCCGGTCAGACGAGGCCAGATGTCGCTGGCGACGTCCGCTGGACGGTACGCGGCATCACCGCCGGTGGCCGCGGCGGCCGAGGCGGCAACACCGCACCGCGTTATGTATCGTCTGGCGCTGGGGTTTCGCCAGCAGTGACGGTGAAGGGCAACACGGTTTCGATCCAGGGCTTCCTGCCGGGAGCATTGAGGCCAGCCGAGAAGGTCATGGTCCGCGCGGAAACTTCGGCGCAGCCAGGTGCCGCCGCGGATGTCGTCACGCCTCAGTCAGTGGCATTGTCGGGTCTCGCGAGTCCTGAGCAGGATCTCTCATCGTTGACGGCACAGAGCGGCACCTACGCGACGATCTTCGAGTCGTTTCACTACGTGCGGCTGCCGAACGCGCGCGATCTGACCTGCAGCGTGATCCAGGGACTCGGCGACCACTTCGACTTTCTCGCGTACTACTCGGACTTCCGCGTCGACAACCAGGAGGCCGGCACGCCGAGCACCGGTCCGCTTGGCGGCGGCCCGGACGGCGGCGCCGTGACTGGCATTGGCGCGGCGCAGCGAGCACTCGACAGTTACTGCACCAAGGGACGATTTCAGTGGCAATTCGTGCAGCCGGTGTACGTCGGGTCGAACCAGATGCAGGAACGGCCGCCGGACGGGATCACCGACGCGAGCCTGCGCAACATCATTTCTTACACGCACCAGATCGGCGAGCGCACGCCCGACAAGCGGCTCCTGCCGTACAACTACGGCGTGTCGCAGATTGCCCACGAGATGGGGCATCGCTGGAGCGCGTTCGTCTCCGCCCGAATCGGCACCGAGACGATTCCGCTCGGACCGACGCACTGGGCGCGCGGCCTGCACGCGCCGGCGGCGTTCCCGTATCAGCGGCCGAGCGAAGCCTCCGCGATGGGCGGCGGCGTGTGGCAGGACAACTTCGACGGCACCTTCACCCAGCTCGATGACGACTATTACGTGCCGGCGACCGGCTGGTCGTACCTCGACCTGTATCTCATGGGGTTGATCAGCGCAGCTGAAGTGCCGGACTTCTTCATGCTGCGCAACCTCGTCCCCGCCGGCAAAGACGCGCAGGGCCGTCCAATCGTCAAAGCGGACCGCACCAAGGTGACGATCCAGGACGTCATCGCAGTCGAAGGCCCACGCCTCCCGGACGTGGACAAGGCCCAGAAGCAGTTCAACACCGGCATCGTCGTGATCGTCGAGCGCGGGAAATCGCCCAGCCAGGAGCTGATCGATCGCGCCAACGGCATTCGCGCGGCCTGGATCGACTACTTCAGCACGACGACCGGTCACCGGGCTTTGATGACGGCCGTCATTCCGAAGTGACGGCCCTCCGCCGGCCTGTCCCCGACCCTGCTATCCTCTCCGCGGGAGCCTGCCATGGACCTGCTGCACTTGGAACACTTCCTTGCGGTTGTGGATGAAGGGACGTTCACGCGGGCGGCCGAGCGGGTGAACCGTACCCAGCCTGCCATCAGTCAGAGCGTCCGGCGTCTCGAAGAGGAAGTCGGCGCGCCGCTGTTCGCCCGGGACGTGCACGACGTGACGCTGACTGAAGTAGGACGGGTGCTCGCCGAGTCGGCGCGTCGGCTGCTCGCGATGCGCGACGACGCGCTGCGGCAGGTCGCCGAGCTCCGCACGCTCAAGGCGGGTCGATTGACGGTGGCCGCGCACGAATCCGCGGCCGTGTACCTCCTGCCGGCTCCGCTCAAGAACTACCTAAACAGGTTTCCGAACATCAAGGTCGGCATCCAGCGCAGCCGCCTCACTGAGATCCCTCGGCAGGTGATGGACCGCGAAGTGGATCTGGGGTTCGTCAAGGACGAGCCGACGTTCCACGAGCTCCACTGGGTCGAGGTCCACTCGGACGAGATGGTGCTCGTCGCGGCGCCCAACCATCCGCTCGCCGCCCAGCCAAACGTCGCGATCCAGGATCTCGGGTCGGAGCAATTCGTCATTCATCACGGCTGCAGCACGACCACCGATCGCATCCTGCAGTTGTTCGAGCAGCACCGGACGCGCTGCCGTGTCGTGGCCGAGCTCTGGAGCTTCGAGAACGTGAAGAGCTTCGTCCGCGAGGAAGTGGGACTCGCGATCGTCCCGGCGATTACGGTCCGGCGCGAACTGGCCGACGGCACGCTCGTGCGCGTGCCGCTGCGTGAGCTGTCCATGCCCCGGCGGACGCTGATGATCTATCGCGACCAGGGCTACCTGTCGGATTCGGCCACCGAGCTCATCAAGCTCGTCCGGACGTTCAACTGGGACGATGAGCCCGTGGCCGCGAGAGCCCTGAGGCCGGTCGTCACCCCGCTGGCGGCGCGAAAGAAATGACCTCCGAGGTCATGTCGCTGGGACGAACGGACTTATACCCCCATCACCAGATCTGATTGGCACCTAACGGGTGCCCGCACTAGGCTACGGGAGGGGAGTGTCCTATGACACGGCTCGGGAGAACTGCGCTCGTAGCGTTTCTTGTCTCGCTTGCGCCCGCTCTGTCGGCCGCGCAAGTGCGCACCACCGGTCAAGTCGTCGGCGTCGTCAAGGACGCCTCCGGCGCGGTGATCGTCAAAGCCGACCTCGTGCTGATCGACACGACAACGGGCCTGACCTATGAGGCCAAGAGCCGTGACGACGGCGGGTTCGTGTTTCCGAATCTTCAACCCGGGACGTACACGTTGACCGCGACCGCCGCCGGGTTCCGGCCGCTGACGCTGCAGCAGATCGTGGTGCAGACCTCGCGAAACGCGGAGATCGTCGTCCAGTTCCAGGTGGCCGGCGTGACCGAACAGATCAACGTCGAAGGACGGACCTCGGTGGTCGAGACGAAGTCAGCGACGGTCTCGAACACGGTGACGAACGAGCAGATCGCGAAGCTGCCGCTGAGCGGCCGCAACATCCTCGATTTCGCGCTGATGGTGCCGGGCGCAACGCAGAGCACCGGAGGCCGCGACAGTCACTTCAACGGCCTGCCCGGGGGCGCGATCAACATCACGCTCGACGGGGTCAACAACAACTCCGCGCGCTTCCGAAGCGGCGGCACGAGCATGTTCGTGTTCGCGCCCGTCCGGCTCGGCGCCATCGAGGAAGTCACCGTCTCGACGTCGGGGCTCAGCGCCGAGGCCGGCGCCGAAGGCGCGATGCAGATCCAGTTCGTCACGAAGCGCGGTTCCAACTCGTTCCGCGGGCAGGTGTTCGACCAGTACCGCAGCGACACGCTCGAGGCGAACGGCTGGGTGAACGAGATCCGCGGCATTCCGAAGAACAAGCTGCGGCGGCACGAATACGGCGCCAACGTCGGCGGCCCGATCATCAAGGGCAAGCTGTTCTTCTTCGGCAACTTCGAACAGGTGTACCAGCCGGGTGAGACGACGCGGACGCGCCGCGTGCTCACACCAGAAGCGCAGCTGGGCATCTTCCGGTACAGCGGCAGCGACAGCGTCGAGCGCACCGCCAATGTCCTTCAGATTGCCGCGCAGGCCGGCTTTCAGGGGACGATCGATCCGTTCATCGCCGAGCAGCTGCAGGTCGTCAACAACGCGATCGCCGGCGGGAACATCGTCTCGACGAACCTGTTCCAGAACACGTACAGCTACGTCGAACAGAACACGCCGAACACGAACATCTATCCGACGACCCGCGTCGACTACCAAGCGTCGTCGTCGCTGGCGCTCCGCGGGGTGCTCAACCTGCACTGGCGCGATCTGCCGACGCAGACGCGCTACCCCGGCCAGCCGAAAGTCAGCGAGGGCTTTACCTCGACCTACTACATTCTCTCGACCGGCGCCGACTGGACGGTCACGCAGAACCTGTTCAATCAGACCAGCTTCGGCGTCCAGAGCAACTTCGAGGAGTTCCGGCCCGGCAACACGCTCGCCATCTACGAAGCGCAAGGTGGACGCCGGGTCCAGTTTCCACTCAGTCTCGACTCGCCGCAGATCACCAACGACCAGATGCCGATTCCTCGAAACAATCCGGTCTACAACATCTCGAACTCGTTCACCTACATTCGCGGCACGCACACGTACACGTTCGGAGGCACCTTCCGCCGGACGACGATGTACGAGTCGATCGGGGGGGTGCCATTTCAGGTGAACCTTGGCGTCGCGGCGGGTGATCCCGTCTCGGGCATCTTCAACACGACGACCATGCCGGGCGTGCGCAGCGAAGACCTGGCGACCATTCGATCGTACTACGCGTTTCTCACGGGACGCATCAGCAGCGCATCGGGCCAGAACGCGCTCAACCCGGACACCCTGCAGTACGGCGTGAACCCCGCGCTCCGGAAGGAGGCGCAGAACGTCGGTGGAGTGTTCGCGCAGGATCAGTGGCGGCTGACGCCGGACATCACCCTGAACTACGGCCTGCGCTGGGAGTTCAGCGGCGCGGCGACGAACCCGAACGAGGTGTACAGCAGTCCGACGCCGGCCGATCTGCTTGGACCGTCAACGGCGCCGTTCCAGCCGGGCACGCTCAACGGTGTGCTCAATCCGCAGGTCATCCTGCAGCCGAAGCCGTACAAAGCGGACCTCATGAATCCCGCACCGAATGTCGGCCTCGTGTGGAATGCCGGACAGTCCGAGGGGTTCCTTGGCAAGGTGTTCGGCCGAGCCGTCTATCGCGCGTCGTTTGGCGTGAACTACTACGACGAGGGGTTGATCAACTTCCAGACTGCGGCGGGCAACGGACCAGGACTCTTGCAATCGCTGACGCTCAATCCGGGCCAGCCCGGCTTCGCGCCCGGAGGCCTGACCCTGCAATCGACGCTGCCGCCGTTCGCCGTGAATCCCACCGAGTTCACGTTCCCGGTTCCGCAGTCGTCGTTCACGTTCTCGCGCGGCCACTCGGGCATCGATCCTGACATCCGGACGCCGTATGTCATGAACTGGTCGGCCGGCTACCAGCGGGAGCTCTGGCGGAACGCCGCGATCGAGATCCGCTACGTCGGCAACCGCGGCCACAACTTGTGGCGCTCCTACGACTTCAATGAAGTGAACATCTTCGAGAACGGCTTCCTCGACGATTTCCGGAACGCCCAGCGGAACCTGGCGATCAACGTCGCGAACGGCCGCACCGGGTTCGCCAACAACGGACTGGCGGGTCAGGTGGCGCTGCCGATCTTCGAGGCGGCGTTCGGCCCGCGCGGCTCGCAGCCGGCGCTCGCCGCCAACAGCGGATTCACGAGCGGCACGTTCCTTACGCAACTCCAGCAGGGACAGGCCGGCACGCTCGCCAATACGCTTGCGGGCACGAACATCTATCTCTGCCGGCTGGTCGGCAACGGGCTTCCGGCGTGCGATGCGCTTGGCTACAACGCCACGGGCGCGCAGCCGATCAACTTCTTCCAGGCCAACCCGTTCGCTGCCGGGAACGCCGTCCGGCTGCTCACCGACGAAGCCCGGTCCGAGTACGACTCGCTGCAGCTGCAGTTCCGGCAGCGCTATCACAACGGGTTGAGCCTCACGGCCAACTACACGTACGGCAAGGCCCGGACCGATCGCTATGCCGACTCAGCGTCAAGCCAGGTGGACTACACCACGCTGCGCGACAAGAGCCTGAACTGGGCGCCGGACGTGTACGACATCCGGCACGTGTTCCAGAGCTACTGGACGTACGAGCTGCCGTTCGGGCGCAATCGCGCCGTGGGAATCGAGAACGATGTGCTCAACCACATCGCGGGTGGATGGGCGCTGAACGGGATCCTGCGGCTGCAGACCGGTCGTCCGTTCCTCCTCACGAGCGGACGGTCCACCGTGAACCAGCGCGACGCGGGCGTCGTGCTGAACGGCATCACGGCGAAGGACCTCCAGAACATGGTGACGGTCCGGCCGGGACCGAACGGCGCCGTCTACGTGTTCCCCGAGTCGCTCATCGGCACCGACCTCCGCGCCAATCCCGAGTTGCTCGCGCCGCCGACGACGCCTGGCGAGTTCGGCGAGTTCATCTATCTCTACGCTCCGGGCCTGTGGAACGTCGACTTCGGACTGGCGAAGCAGTTCGACGTCGCCACCAACAAGCGCGTGAACTTCGAGATTCTCTTCATCAACGCGTTCAACCATCGCAACACGACGGTTGGCGGGACGGGCGGAGCCACGATGAGCATCACGTCGGATACGTTCGGTCAGACGACCGGCACGGCGCTCAACCCGAGGAGTATCCAGTTGCGGCTGCAGTTCAACTGGTGAACAAGAGCATTGGGTAATTGGGTAATTGGTAATTGAGTAATTGCAGGTCAATTACCCGATTACTCAATTGCTCAATTACTCAATGCCAGTTAACCCATCCCGCTCCCACGCGTTGTACCAACGCAGGAGCTGTCATGGACGCCTTGTCACGAAACATTCGGTACAGTCTGCGCAGCCTCGGCAGGCAGCCGGGCTTTGTCGTCGTGGCCGTGCTGTCCCTGGCCCTGGGCATCGGCGTCAACACGGCGATCTTCAGTGCGCTCAATGCGCTCCTCTGGCGTCCATTGCCCCTGCGAGCCCTCGATCGGACGGTCTACGTCTACCACGCCAGCGCGGAGAACTCCGATCGCGGCACGTCGTTTCCTGCCTATCAGCACTACCGGACTCGAACGGACACCTTCTCGAAGGTCATGGCGTTCAGCGGGGCCCGGCATCTGTCGCTCGCCGACGGCGATCGCCGGGATCAGGTCTATGCCGAGATCGTGACGCCTGAGTTCTTCTTGATGTCGGACGTGAACGTCCGCCTCGGGCGGCCGTTCGATCCCGACGCCGACGGCCCCTCTGTTGTTCAGTTCGTCGCGATCCTGAGTCACGCGTTCTGGCAACGGCGTTTTGCCTCGGATCCGGGGATCGTCGGCAAGACCCTCATCTTGAACACTCGTCCGTTCACCGTCATCGGCGTCGGCACGGAAGGATTCACCGGACTTGATGCGGAAGTGTCTGCGGACCTGTGGATACCGTTGACGACATGGGCTCACCTCATGGGCGAGCCGGGCCGGCTCACGGGGGACGAACACTGGCTCTCGACGGTGGCCCAACTCGCGCCGGGCGTCACGGTCGTCCAGGCCCAAGCGGCCATGGCCGGGGCGAACCATGCCGTGCGGTTGCCGCCTGGAGAACAGGTGAGGGTCAGGCCGGCTCGTCAGCGCTCCGCGGGCTTCACACTGGACACGCTCGCGCTTGCCGGGGGAGCGTTCGCGGTTGGATTGCTCGTCCTGATGTTGGCGTGCACGAACGTGACGAACCTGCTCATCGCCCGGGCCGCCGAACGTCAGCGGGAAATGTCCTTGCGAATGGCGCTCGGCAGCGGCCGGGCGCGACTGATTCGGCTGTGGCTGACCGAGAGTGTGTTGATTTGTGCCGCCGCAGGCGGCGTCGGCCTGGTGTTCGCCTGGTGGCTTCTCGATGTCGTCGTCGCCTTCAAGCAGCCAACGCTGATTGGGCAGCCGGAGGCGCCGACCCTGCCGATCGCGTTCCGGCTTGATCTTCGCAGCTTCGCGTTCACGCTGGGCGTGGCGATGCTGACGGCGACGATCGTCGGGCTGGCTGCCGGGTTTCAGGGTTCGAAGCCGGGCGTCCGACGGTTTGCGCCAGGGTTCAACCTGCGCAGCGCCGTGATTGCCCTCCAGATGGCGCTGTCGCTGATCCTCCTGATTCCGTGCGGGCTGTTCGTCAGGAGCTGGCTGAATGCGTCCACGATGGATCCGGGCTTTTCTACAGATCACGTGCTCATTCTTCCGATTTCCACGAATCAGTCGGGCGTTCGTGTCGAGAAGCCACCTGGGTTCGACCAGGCGCTGGCGGACCGTGTTGCCGCGCTGCCGGGTGTCGAAGCCGCCTCGCTCATGGACCCAGTGCCGCTGTGGTTCAGCGGCAGCACTGCGTTCTTTTCGGTCGAGGGCATCGAGCCTCGGGAAGGCCACCGAATCGGCTTCTCACGGGCCGGCCCGAAATATTTCGAAACATTACGGATTCGCCTGTTGAGCGGACGCGAGTTCACGACTGCGGATGGCGCGTCGGCGCCGCCGGTGGCCATCATCAACGAGTCGATGGCCCGGCGGTTCTGGCCAGACGGCACCGCCCTCGGTCAACGCATCCGCAATCGAGACGCGGTCATCCAGATCGTGGGGATCGCGAGAGATGCGAAGTATCGGACCCTGGCCGAGACCTCCCAGCTGTTTCTGTATCGCCCGCTTGCGCAGACGGAGAGCACCAATCAGACCCTCTCCCTCGCGGCTCGGACGACAGGGGATCCGATGCGATTGAGCTCGGCGGTCGAGCGCGAAGTGAAAGCCCTCGTTCCAAACTGGCCGGCGTTCCAGTTCCGCACGCTCGACGAAGGTCTGCAGCTGCAGCAGATGCTGCCGCGTCTTGGCGCGACATTTCTAGGCGTACTGGGTGCGTTCGGCCTGGTCCTGGCGGCGGTGGGGATGTATGGCGTGATGGCGTATGTCGTCAAACAGCGAACGCGCGAGATTGGGATTCGGCTGGCGATCGGCGCACCCATCGTCAGCGTGATCACGTTGCTGATGAAACAGGGGATGGCCGTGTGCCTGGTCGGTGCCGCGATCGGCCTTGGAACCGCGCTCCTCGCGACACGCCTGCTCGCGAGTCTGCTCTATGGCGTCAGCGCCGTCGATCCACTGACCTTTACCGCCGTGCCGCTGTTCCTGCTCGCGATCGCGCTCCTGGCCTGCTATCTACCCGCCAGGCATGTCACCAGATTGAATGCCGTAGAGGCCTTGCGCCACGAATAGGAAAAGCCAAACGGTCGTCCGGCGAGGTACGCGACAATCACGCGACACGTCGTGATACTTCCCGCCTGGGCGGCGCGCATGCTCGAGGAACTCGATGCCTCCGATCGCCAGGCGAGCGCCGTTGCCCGCGAGTTGAGTCTGGAGCAGCTGAACTGGCAGCCCGCGCCGCGCCAGTGGAGCGTGGGCCAGTGCCTCGATCACCTGCTCAAGGCGAATCAGGTGTACCTGCCACCCATGGCCAGGGCGCTCGACGGCCGCCCGCACGCGCCGGTGCAGGAGATCACGCCCGGGTGGTTTGGCCGGTGGTTTATCCGCACCCAGATCGATCCATCGACGCAGCGCCGCCGCGGCCGCGCGCCGGGAAAGATCACGCCTTCGCAGCACGTCGATCCGTCGGTGCTCGACGAGTTCGTGCGGAGCAACGACGCGGCGCGGGACCTCGTCCGCCGCGCGAGCGAGTTCGACGTCAATCGGGTTCGCTTCGTCAATCCATTCGTTCCGCTGGTGCGCTTCACGGTGGGAACGGGTTTGGAAGTCGTCTGGAGGCACCAACGCCGGCACCTGCTGCAGGCGGAACGCGTCAAACGATCTCAACGGCTTTCCCGGATAGACGGAACATCCATGACAGGCCTGGGTCCTGCCATCCACCAGCCCCTTTCCTTCGTCGAAAGATGACGTGATGCCCTCTATTTCGACACCCCGGCTTTGGCGCCAGCGCCGCTGCGGCTGGCGCGCTCGTGTCGCTGCTGCTTCTGCATCCGGCGATCGCGGCCCAGGCGCGCGACACCCTGCCACCTTCGCTGTCGAACCAGGAATTCTGGGCGCTCACCGAGCAGTTGTCGGAACCGGATGGCTACTTCCGCTCCAATTCGGGGTCGCCGGACAACCTGCTCTCGAACGAGAACGAGGTCTCGTCCGTTGCCGGAGCGCTCGCGGAGCGTGTGAAGCCGTCGGGCGTCTATTTGGGCGTCGGACCGGAGCAGAACTTCACGTACATCGCGGCCATGCGGCCTCGAATCGCGTTCATCACCGACATCCGCCGCGGGAATCTGCACCTGCATCTCATGTACAAGGCGCTGTTCGAGATGTCTTCGGATCGCGCCGACTTCGTGGGGCGGCTGTTCAGCCGCAAGCGCCCGGCGGATCTCCCGGCCACCCCTTCGGCCGCCGAGCTGATGGGCTGGTATCTGCAGATCATTCCGGGCACCGAAGAGACGTTCAAGGCGAATCTGAAAGCGATCGTCGATCACCTGACAAAGACCCGCGGCCTGCCGCTGGGCGCCGACGACATCGCCGGCATCGAATACGTGTACGGCAACTTCCATCGATTCGGTCCCGACATCAACTACACGTCGTCCATCAGAGGCCGCCCGGGATCGGGCGGCACCTACGCCAGGATCATGTCGGCGATCGACGGCGCGACCGGGCAGGAACGGACCTTCCTTGCGAACGAGACCAACTTCGAGCTGGTGAAGTCGCTGCACGATCGGAATCTGATCGTGCCGGTCGTCGGCGACTTCGCGGGACCGAAAGCGTTGCGCGCGGTGGGCGCGTATCTCAGAGCGCGCGGGGCGACGGTGAGCGCGTTCTATGTGTCGAACGTCGAGTCGTATTTGCAGCGCAACGGCGTCTGGGGTTCGTTCTGTATGAACGTCGCGGCTCTGCCGCTCGACGCGGAGAGCGTGTTCATCCGGCCCGGTGGCCGGAGGAATGCCTTCAGCCCGATGGCGGCCGAGACAGGACGATGTCCGGCTGAGCAGAAGTAACAAGCGACCTCCGGCCGGAACGGCTTGAGTGTTTTCCAGATCGGCGGTTTCGCATTTGGGGGACGGGTCTCGCTTGCGCGAGCAAGACCCGTCCCCCAACTCCCGAAACCGCCGATCTGGAAATCGCTTGCAGCGCGATGGTCTCTCCGGCTGGGAATCCTTGCGGGCACGGGCGTTCGCATCCGGGAACCAGCTGTAGAAGGCCTACGTCTAAGGCCGTAGACCTTCTACAGCCATGGCGAAGACCCCCGACGACCAGCGCCTGGAGCTCCTCCAGGGCACTCTCGACATGCTCGTCCTGCGGACGCTCCAGTGGGGACCGCAACATGGCCACGGCATCGGCCAATCCATCCGCGCGCAATCCGATGATCTGCTGAAGGTCGAAACCGGCTCGCTTTATCCGGCCCTGCACCGCCTCGTGAAGCGCGGCTGGCTCAAAGCCGAGTGGGGCGTGAGCCAGGCGAATCAGCGTGCAAAGTTCTACCGGCTCACACCCGAGGGCAAGAAGCAGCTTCTGCGCGAGGAATCGCGCTGGACGCAGCTCGTGAACGCCATCGGCCGCGTGATGAATCCTGCGCCGGCGCCCGGCCGGGAGGACTGACCGTGTTACGGCATCAATAAGGTTGACGATGACTTCATTACCAACAAGCACCCCGGCGGTTCGAGAACTGCGCTGGCTCACACCCATCGTCGTTCTGGCCGTGTTGATCGTCCTGGTCAGGTACCTCGTGCCAGCCGTCGCGTCGGCGACGTCCCTGATCGGGGTGCTGGGTGGGCTGGTCGGTACGCTGCTGATTCTCGTCTGGTGGCTGTTTTTCAGCCGCGCCCCCTGGTTCGAACGGATCGGCGTCCTTGCCCTGATGGTCGTCGCGGTCTTCGTGACGTTGCGCCTCGTTCATCAGTCCATCGCCGGCGGAATGATGGGGTTGATGTTGCCGGTGTACGCCATTATTCCGCTGGGCCTCGCCCTCGTCGCGGGAGTCGTGGCGGGCCGGGGCCGCTCGGCGGCAGGACGTTGGGCGTCGATGCTCGTGACGATCGCGCTCGCGTGCGGCGCGTTTACGCTGCTGCGGACCGACGGCATCACTGGCGGGGGCGGGGCTCAGATCACCTGGCGGTGGACACCAACGGCGGAGGAACGGCTGCTGGCGCGATCGGATGACACACCGGCACCTCCGCCGCCCGCGCCGGCGCCGACACCTGCACCAACCACCCCGGAGGCATCGAAAGAACAGCCACCGACGAAACCGGCGGGCGAACGAACGGCGGTGCCCGCGCCAGCTGTTGCCGCGAGCCCGGCGCCGCCCGTGGCGATGCCGAAGCCCGACTGGCCCGGGTTCCGCGGTCCCGAACGCGACGGCGTGATTCACGGTGTGCGCATCGATACCGACTGGTCCGCGTCGCCGCCGGCCAAATTGTGGGGCCGGCCAATCGGCCCGGGCTGGTCGTCGTTCGCGGTTCGAGGCGACCTGCTTTATACGCAGGAGCAGCGGGGCAACGATGAGATCGTCGCGTGTTACAAGGTGTCAACCGGCGCGCCCGTGTGGCGGCATCGCGATCCGGTTCGCTTCTGGGAGTCGAACGGCGGCGCCGGTCCGCGCGGTACACCCACCATCGACAACGATCGCGTCTACGCGCTTGGTGCGACGGGAGTCCTGAACGCGCTGGACGCCCGGACCGGCGCCGTCGTCTGGTCGCGGAACGCCGCCGCGGATACCACCACGAAAACTCCCGGCTGGGGCTTTTCGGGATCGCCGCTGGTGGTGGGCGACGTCGTCATCGTGGCGACCAGCGGTAAACTCGCCGGCTACGACATCGCCACTGGCAAGCCGCGCTGGACCGGTCCGGCTCACTTAACGAGCTACAGCTCACCGCACCTCGTGACGCTGGACGGAGTGGCGCAAGTTCTGCTGCTCAGCGGATCAGGCGCGACCAGCGTCGCGCCGGCCGACGGCAAGGTGTTGTGGGAGCTCGAGTGGGAGGGGGGCGGAGCGACCATCGTGCAGCCAGCTATTCTTCCGAACGGCGACATCCTGATTAACAGCATCGCCATGACCGGAGGTCTCGGCATCCGGCGGCTGTCGGTGAAGCAGGGCACCGGCGGTTGGAGCCTGGAGGAGCGGTGGACCTCGCTGGGGCTCAAGCCGTACTTCAACGACTTCGTCGTCCATAAAGGCCACGCCTTCGGGTTCGACGGCAGCATCCTCGCGGCCATCAACCTCGAAGACGGCAAGCGCGTGTGGAAGGGCGGACGTTACGGGAGCGGCCAGCTCATGCTGCTCCCTGATCAGGACCTGCTGCTCGTGTTGTCGGAGGAAGGCGAGCTCGCGCTGGTCGGCGCGACGCCCGACGGGTTCAAGGAGATCGCTAAGGTTCCAGGGATCGAGGGCAAGACCTGGAACCATCCGGTGCTGGTGCGCGACGTGCTGCTGGTCAGAAACGGCGAGGAGATGGCCGCGTTCCGGATGCCGCTCGCGGGGCGGTGACGCGCCGTCCGGAGCGTCTTGCAGATCGGCGTCGCATGTTCCTGCTGCCTCGCGGTGCTCGCAAAGGTCGGGCTTGTCCACCGGAGCTCGCAGAGCGAAGGTGGGCTCCGGAACACGCTACGCCGATCTGCAAGACGCTGTAGCTCAGCTCGAGCCGCGTTCATCATCCGCCCCACGAGACGTCAAGGTTGTCTTCAAGCCTTGAGGTACATCAGCGACGCCGGTGTCGTCAGCGGCTTTCCGGTTTCCAGAAGCGTCTTGAGACCCGAGAGCACCATCGGCCAGCCCCCGTACAACTCGGCATTTGCTCCCTCGCGAAGCTGATCGTGTGTCACCGTCAAGCGGCATGAGTCGCCGACTGGCTCGATCTCCCACGTCACTCGCGACGTGCCTTCCTTTTTGACGTCGTCGCTCCAGAGCGCTCTGAAGCTCTGGACGAGGCGCCGCGGTGGATCGACTTCGAGGTTTTCACCCTCCGAGATCGGCGAGCCGGGACCGACCGTGCGCGGGCCTGCCTCACCGACATAGCGCGAACCCGGTGTCCAATCCGACTTGACGCGCACGCCGAACGTGTACTGTTCGCGCAGATCGGGATCGGTAATGGCCTGCCACAGACTTTCCGGTGTCGTCTTGATGTAGATCTCGAATACTTTCACCATCGTCTTTGCCTCCAGCCGGTGTTTCAGGTGGCTCAACGTCGCTGCCCAGGGCTCGGCGTATTTGCTCACCCATCGGTCATGAACGAGCCGGATCGGGACGGGATTCAAGTAGTGCAGCTTTTCGCGCCCGCGACGTTTGGTCACCACGAGGCCGGCGTCCTCGAGGATGCGGAGATGTTTCATGACCCCGAAGCGCGTCATCGATCGCCTGCGCTCGAGCGCGGTCAGCGTCTGCCCATCCTCTTTAAAGAGGTCGTCGAGCAGTCTCCGGCGCGTCTTGTCGGCGAGCGCCTTGAACACGGCGTCCATGGACCGAGCATATGTGACCAAATGGTCACATGTCAACCGGCGGTTTGCAGTGCGACCTCAAACCCGGGCCACGACACAAAGCTGCGGAGAGTAGCCGGCCCATCCTTCGCTTCGTGAGTTTCGTACTTCCGTTCCGCGCGCTGAGCCGTCCGGCTGAGCGTGTCGCCAACCTTCGATTTCTTCGCGTGACGACCCGCTCATGGAGCCGCCGACCGGCTTCACGGCTCGCGGCCTCCGGGGGCGTGACGCTCGAAACCTCGCCTTCATACGCTCGGATTGCGAACTGACGCTCCCGGGCCACTCCGCAAAGCTGCGGAGAATGGCCCGGACAATCCTCGCTCCTTCCGGCTCGGTTTCGTACTCACGCTCCTCGCGTCAGCCCAAGTCGGCCGCGATCCGTGAACCCAGTCGCCGGCCGAGCGTGTCGCTGTGCTTCGGTTTCTGCGTGACGATACGCGCGTGAAGCCGGCAAGGGGTTCCCCGCTCGCGGCCTTTGAAGGCGTGACGGTCGATTACCGCTTCCATACGCTTGGATTAGAAAACGGTGGTGGTCCGCACCTGGATTCCTCAGGCTCGTTCTAGGCCGAGGCCAGCAATGTACTCGTACGTTTCATCGTAGAAGCCTGGCAACCGAGTCGGGTCGTTGGCGTCGCCGGGAGGCACAAAAACAACCATTCCTTGGCGCGCTCGCGTCAGAAGCACGCGATACGCGTTGAGCATGTATCGCTTCCTTTCAACGTTTCGAACGGTTGTCCATCTATCTCCGCGAAACGAGTGATAGCGCCATTCACCATTCTGCAGGCGAACGTCTGCATCCCAGGTAACGCAAGTCCAGTCCAGTTCGAGTCCTTGGACCTGAAACTCAGTAGCCGCGTCTTCGAGATAGAAACTGGAGCGTGTGTCGTCCCGGTCGTTTAGAAACCAATGAATCGGGTCGACGTCGACGCGGACATCGATTGCGTGTGGCTTTAGCCGTTCCGCCTGAGATGAGGCAATGAGCCCGAATCTCTCCGAACCCCGCGCTCGAGTCCGCACCCATTCCTTCGCGGCAGGCAGGTCCCGCGTAATCACCATGGGGTACCGGTGTGTCGCTTCACGAAAGAGTTGCCGCGCTTCCGACGCATGGCAGTCGAGCATCGCTTTGACGAAGGCCGATACTTTTTCCGACCGGAATGACCGCATCGACACGTTAAGGTGAAGCCGGTCGTCACGAACTACCGCGCCGCGCAGGTCCGCTAGCATCGATTCAGCACCGTATTCAGAGTCCGCCAGGTTTGGTGAGACATAGATCCGCCAAGTGGGAAAGTGCGACTGGAGTGCTTGGATCCACTCACCAATTCCGGCTTCGCCGTCGTGAATCTCCTGGCCGCCGCCGACAAGGCACACGACTACCGCCCATGTGTCATGTCGATCAAGGTACGAAATTAGGAACTCAGGCTCAGAATGAGCGAAGTTCTGAATCCCCTTCCTCTGCCGCATGAAGTTCGCTGTCTTCCGATGATTCCATGCGCGTTGAGCTTCGTCGAAGATCACGACATGTTCGTGAGGCGGGTTGCTGGTCCGAACGCCATCGTCACGAAAGTGATGAACGTTCTGAATGAACGCTTTCACCTTTTGGCGGACCACTCCTTTTCGTTCTTTTATGACTGCACGCTTCAACTCGTCGCGTGTGAGCGCTTCATGCAGAACTGCGACAAGGGGTCCGTTGCCCGAGAGGTAAATGGCTCGCGCCTCACCGTAATTACGGCGACGTGTGGCGACGTTTAAGCCGACGAGCGTCTTGCCGGCGCCAGGGACGCCTGTCACAAACACGATCGCCTTTTCGCGATTCGCTTGCGCACGCTCGATGATCTCCTCTACGCCTACAGACGTAACCCGTAGATTCTTTGCGCCGGCATCCCGGCGGGAAATGGCCTCAACCGAGTGGTTGGCGTAAAGCGTCCTAGCAGCCTCGATGATCGTTGGTGTTGGATGGTAGGCAGCCTGGCCCCAGGTGCTTCCATCGAGGTCGGGCCCTTCCGAAAGCTCTACTCCTTCTCTCAGAGCGAGCGACAACTCACGCGCCGTACACCGCCGAGGCGGGCGAACCCCGTCGGCGGAAGCGGGCTGCCAGTCTGAATCGCCTTGGATCGCATCTGTTGCGAGGAGGATCGGGAGGATCGGAGCGGCGTGGCTCGCGGCGTGGAAGTTCTTGAGATCCAGCGCATAATCCCAGGCCTGCTCTAGGTCGCTTCGGTGAAAATGGCGCTCGCCGCACTTGAACTCAATTGGAAACACCGAAGGGCCGCTGACGACAACGGCATCAATGCGGCTACCGAGTCGAGGAACACTGAATTCAAGGATGATGAAGCCAGTCAGGCCAGCTAGGGCAGATTGCAGAATCCGGATCTGATCCTCCCAGGCTCGCCTTTGCTCGTTCTCGATGTCATGTTCGTGTGCAGAGACCAAAGCACCGAGTATTTCGTTGATTGAGCTGAGCCCGAAACTCTCGACTGGTCTCGCGTAGTACGCCGGCAGTCGAGCAGGGGCATCCACGTCGCGCAGAATACAGCAACAGTCCTGTCCGCTGCCTTCATTAGGACTTGTTGAGCGGGCCGCTCGAATCCGTGGTCAGCGTTTCGGTCGGTTTCAACGGTGCCTCGATTCGGAACGTCAACGTGACGGTGCCGAGTCGAATCTCGTCACCGTCGGAAAGGCGGGCTGACGTGATGCGTGTCTGCTGAAGGTACGTGCCGTTCTTGCTGCCCAGATCTTCGAGTGTCGCTTCGCCGTTGGCAACGACGATGCGCGCATGGTGACGGGAGACGCCGACGGCCTCGCACTGGACCGCCGCGTCCGGCGCGCGGCCGATCACGTTCGCGCCTTCGAGAAGCACGGTCTGGCGATTGTCGAGTGTGATCAGGAGCCTGTGTTCAGACCGATCGGGACTTGGCGAGGCGGCCGCCTCGATGACGTCACCAACAAACCGGTAGCCGAACCGGTAGACCGTTCTCACATAGTCGGGCTTCGTCGCAGAATCACCCAGTGCTCGCCTGATCTCGGCGACCAGGCCGGCGAGATTCGTCTCTTCGACGAACGTCGACGGCCACAGACGCTCCTGCAGTTCGGCTTTCGACACCGCGCGCGGCCTGTTGACGATCAGGATCGTCAACAGCTCGAACGCTTTTGGCGAGAGATGGATCTCCTCGCCGCCGCCGAGGAGCTGCCGTGTGTCGTAGTCGAGAGTGAAGTTACCGAAGCGGTACGACACGGGTTCGCATTGTAATCTGGCCGCCAGGCCGCGGAGGAGTCCGCTGCCTGGCGACCGTCCTGCGGCGCGGTCCGCGCATTAGCTCGTCAGCGCAGCGAGTGCGTGAAAACGAAGCGCGCCACCTGCCCGCCTACCCGTGCGCCGACCTCGTCTGAGGTCCGGTAGTGGATGCCCGCATAGATGCGCGCGTCGATCACTTCCGCGATCCCTTCACTGAAGCTCGCCCACGTGCGTGGAAAACCCGCGTTCGTCGGGCTGATCGCGACGATGGGCACACCGGGGTCGTCGCCGAAGACCAGACCGAGCATCGCGCCCATGGCGCCGCTGTTGGTGGAATGACCCGAGACGTACTCGGGGTGCGGCGGTGTCGGAAAGAGTGACTGCCAGCCCGTATCGCCCGCTGTCCGGTCGTTACCGTCCAAATGGCCGTTCCTGATCGCCTGGATCGGCCGCCAGAAATTGTTCGTGTACTTCACATCCCAACACACGATCGAGGCGTCGGCGGCCGCGAGATACATCAGCGCCAGCGCCCGGGCCGTGTCCGACGCATCCAGCCCGCGAGCGTCGATGATCTGCCGCGCGACGTGGTTCCAGATGGCCGACGGCGTGGCGAGCCAGAACCGGGCGATTTCCGTCTGTTCGGTTGTCCTCTGGGTACTGCTGAGCGATCCGAGTGCCTTCACTTCGTCGTAGTCGCGCGTGTAGCGGGCGCTGTTGAGCGAGGGCGGTCCCGCGGGGCGGAACTGCGACCCGTTGTGGAGCACCCACGGCGTCACCGAGCTCCAGCCAGGCAGCAGCGCGGCGGCGGGCGCGGCCGGCGGCGTCCAGACACCGGCCGTGCCGACCCCGGGCGGGGTGTACGTGAACTGCGCGAGCGAAGCGCCGTCGTTCAGCCGGGCGGCGAGGATGGCCGCGGCGGCGTTTTCACCAATGGCGATCCCGGGATCGGCTTCGGTCAATCCGCGAGCCAGGAGCGACGCGACCCGCGCGGAGTCGAGCGCCTGCGTTTGCGTTGGCGTTTGGAACAGACCGACCAGCGCCCGGTGCGCCGCCGCAATCGCGGCGGCCTCCGTCGAGGCGCCAGGCGCGGATGGGCCGTGCGAGAGGTAGGTGCGGTGTTTTCGAGTAATGGCGTTCACCGCGTCGTGCACCGCGACCTGCACGATGGTCATGCTGCGCGCTTGAGGGAGCGGACCCTGCCCCGCGGTCACGGTCGCATTGAGGGCGATCTGATTCCATTCCATGACGGCGTCGCCGACCACCACCGCCCGCGGCGTCATGGCACAACTCACGACCAGGACCGCCGTCGCGAGCCACGCTCGCCGAAACCGTGCGGCTCTCGATCCCGAACTGAAGTGTTTCTCGTTCGCCATACGAACCTCCATGGCGGCTGAGGATAGAAGTCAGCCGATGCGGAGATCCTGTGGATTCCATGAGAATTCCGTGGAAAGTGGGCGACGGCTAAACCGTCGAGTCTTGTCAAAACCGTGATCCATAAGGCATGGTTACGCGACCAAGAGGACCCACATGCCCGACATGCACGAAATCGAGTACCGCATCATTGGTGAGGACCTGCAGTTCGTCGAAGTCGAGCTCGATCCGAACGAAGCGACGGTCGCCGAAGCCGGCAGCATGATGTTCATGGAAGATGGCATCGAGATGGAGACGGTGTTCGGCGACGGCAGCCAGAAACAGACCGGATTCATGGGCGCGCTGATGGGCGCCGGCAAGCGGCTGCTCACCGGTGAGTCGCTGTTCATGACGGTGTTCCTGAATCGCAGCTCCCAGAAGCGGCGGGTCGCCTTCGGCGCGCCGTATCCGGGCCGGATCGTGGCGCTCCATCTCTCCGAGCTCGGCGGCGAACTGATCGCGCAGAAGGATTCGTTCCTCGCGGCCGCGAAGGGCGTCAGTATCGGCATCGCTTTTCAAAAGAAGATCGGCGTGGGCCTCTTCGGCGGCGAAGGGTTCATCATGCAGCGCCTGCAGGGCGACGGGTGGGCGTTCGTGCACGCCGGCGGCATGCTGCAGGAACGGACGCTCGCGCCGAACGAGCTGATTCGCGTCGATACCGGATGCATCGTCGCACTCCAGCCGTCGGTGAGCTACGACATCGAATTCGTCGGAAAGATCAAGACGGCTCTCTTCGGCGGCGAGGGTCTGTTCTTCGCGACGCTCCGCGGGCCCGGTCGAGTGTGGCTGCAGTCGCTCCCACTCAGCCGGCTCGCGAATCGCATCGTCTCGGCGGTGCCGGGGATCGCACGCGGCGGCAAGGAAGAGGGGTCGCTGCTGCGCGGGCTGGGCGGATTGCTGGACGGAGACAACAGTTAATGGGGCAATGAGGCAGCGCCCGCGGCCCGCGCGAGGACAGCGAGTCTGCGAGCGTCGCAGCGCGCGCGAGCGGGGGTGGGGCCCCGCGAGCATTAATAAATGAAGACACAACTCCTGTTACTCGTCAGCCTGACGGTCCTCTCAGCGAGTGCCTCGTCGCAGTCCGGCCGTTCGGGGAATCCGATCCTGCCTGGCTGGTATGCGGATCCGGAAGCCCATGTCTTCGACAACCAGTACTGGGTTTATCCGACGTATTCGGCGCCCTACGATCAGCAGCTGTTCATGGACGCGTTCTCGTCGACAGACCTCATTACCTGGGAAAAGCACGCGCGCATTCTGGACAGTGTGAACGTCAAATGGGCCCGGCGCGCCATGTGGGCGCCGTCGATCGTGGAGAAAGATGGCTGGTACTACCTGTTCTATGGCGCCAACGACATTCAGAACGATCAGCAACTGGGCGGGATTGGCGTCGCCCGTGCTCGCCAACCGCAGGGACCGTTCGAAGACCACCTCGGCAAGCCCCTGATCGATCGGTTCCACAACGGCGCGCAGCCGATCGATCAATTCGTCTTCAAGGATCGAGACGGGTCTTACTACATCGTGTACGGCGGCTGGCGGCACTGCAACATCGCCAGGCTGAACGCCGACTTCACCGGATTCGTGCCGTTTCCGGATGGGACGACCTTCAAGGAAATCACGCCACAGGGGTACGTCGAGGGCGCGTTCATGCTGCAGAAGGACGGCAAGTACTACTTCATGTGGTCCGAAGGCGGCTGGACGGGTCCGAATTACGCCGTGGCGTACGCGATCGGCGCGTCGCCGTTCGGGCCGTTCGAGCGTGTTGGACGAATCCTGCAGCAGGATCCGTCAGTGGCGACCGGGGCCGGCCATCACTCCGTCTTGCAGAGCCCGAAGTCCGGCAAGTACTACATCGTCTATCACCGCCGGCCGCTCGGCGAGACCGACCGCAATCATCGGGTCGTGTGCATCGACGAGCTTCGTTTCGACGAGAAGGGGTTCATCCTTCCCGTGGTGATCACCAAGGCAGGTGTGGCCGGAGATCCCGTTCGCGGCGGCCAGTAGCGTGCCGTTAGACGGCGTCCTCGCCGTGATCCGAAGTTCGAAGTTCCAAGTTCAGGTTGGCCGGCTTTTTCGGCAAGCTGACAGGAGTCAACCGATGACGATGCGCCGTCTGACGCTTGTCGCGTTGCTGACATGGGGGGTCTTTCCCGTGGCGCAGACGCCCGCCACGCGCCCGTCGCCCTTCTCGGTCGTGGAAGCGACGATCCCGGAGATGCAGCGCGCCATGACGCAGCGACGGGTGCCGTCGCGCGAGCTGGTGACGCAGTACCTGACACGCATCGCGGTCTACGAGAAGCGGATCAATTCGGCGATTGCGATCAATCCGCGCGCGCTGGAAGACGCCGACGCGCGCGATGCCGAGCGCGCGAAGGGCCGGGTCCGCGGACCGCTCCACGGCATTCCCATCGCGCTCAAGGACAACATCCACACCGTGGACATGGTCACGACCGGCGGCGCGCTCGCATTCGCGAACTTCGTGCCGCCCTACGACGCGACGCTCACGAAGAATCTGCGCGAGGCCGGCGCCGTCATCATCGCCAAGACCGTGCTGACCGAGCTGGCCAACTGGGTGGCGGGCGCGCCCACGCCGATGCCCGGCAACTACAGCGCCGTCGGCGGGTTTGCGTTCAACCCGTATGACCCGCGTCCCGACCCGCGGCAGAACAGCGACGGCCGGCCGGTACTGAGCACGGGAGGATCGAGCTCGGGTGCGGGCACGGCGGCGAATCTCTGGGCCGCGAATGTCGGCACCGACACCGCCGGCTCCATCGTGAATCCGGCGATGCTCACGATGCTCGTCGGCATCAGGCCGACGACCGGCCGGATCAGCCGATACGGGATCATGCCGATCACCGCCGACCAGGACACCGCGGGCCCGATGACGCGCACGGTCACCGATGCCGCTATCCTGCTCGGCGCGCTCGAAAGCGCGGCGCCCGATCCGAACGATCCGGCGACAGAGCGTTGCTCAGCGCCGCCGGGACGCGACTACACGAAATTCTTGAGACCGGACGGCCTTCGTGGCGCACGCATCGGGATCCCGCGAGCGTTTTATTACGATCGACTGCCGGTTCCAGGCGAATCGGCCGACGCGGCGCCGCCGGTCGAGGGCCGCGGAGGGCGCGGAGGCGGGCGCGGCGGACTGAACGACGCTCAAGCCAGACTGATGGCCGAAGCGATCGACGTCCTGAAGCGAGCTGGCGCCATTGTCGTCGACCCTGCGAACCTCCCAAGCGTGCTCGATCCGGATCCCCAGAAGAACCCGACGCTGATTCCGATCTGTTCGGGCACGGAAAACGCGAAGGGCAAGGACACAAGCTGCTCGGTCGTGCTCAAGTACGGCATGAAGCGCGACTTCAACGCGTATCTGGCGACTCTTGGCGCCGCCGCGCCCGTCAAGACGCTGGCCGAGCTGCGCGCGTTCAACCAGGCGCACGCGCGGGCGAACGCGATCCGGTATGGGCAGAGCAACCTCGACATCTCGGATGAGCTCGACCTGGCGCAGGATCGTCCGCGATACGAGGCCGATCGCGCCCGCGACATCGCGCTTGCCGGCGATCGAGGGATCAAGGCCGCGATGGAGGCCAACCGTCTCGACGCGCTCATGTTTCCGGGCTGGCAGATCTCGAACCTGGCCGCGCGCCCCGGCTATCCCGAAATCGTCGTGCCGCTGGGTGTCGTTCCGTCAGGGGGCGGCGGTGGGGGAGGCAATCCGTATCCCGCCGGATTCGAACCGAAGCCTTCGCCGTACAGCGCCGCCTTCGTCGGGCTCGCGTGCAGCGAGCCAAAGCTCATCGAAATCGCGTACGCATTCGAGCAAGCCACGAAGCGGCGGGTGCCGCCGGCGATGCCGAAGTAGAGACCAGGTTGCTGAAAACCCAGCAACCTGAACTTAGAACTTCGAACTGCGAACTTCGAACTGCGGAACCTGTGGCGTTTTGGCCAAGTTCGAAGTTTGAAGTTCTTAGTTCGAAGTTCAGGCCGCGTATTTCAGCGGCCTGCTAGTTCGGGCAGCTGAACTGCTGGGTCAGATACAACACGACGCGATTCTCGGCAATCGCCAGCAGCAGACTATCCACGGCTGCCCGGTGCTTCTGCCGAAGCGCGGCCAGCGCGCTCAGCAGCTGCGGATCGCTGCCGACATTCGCCAGATACTGATCGCCATCAGGAAAGGCGAGCCAATCGTTCACTGGAAAGGCGATGCCTGCGCGCGCGGTCGTGGGCGTCCCGTTGTTCTTGGTCGGCGAGTACGTGGTCTGCGGCGGCCCTGAGGCGACGGCCTCGGCCAGCCCGTCGATGAAGCGGCGCTTCGAAACGGCCGGCTGCAGAAAGAACATCGAATTGTTCGTCGTCGAGTTCCCAAAGTTGATCTGCGTGAAGCCCGCGAGGGGGCCGCTGAACAACGCCGGGTCGATCGTCCCCACATGTTCGAAGAAATCGCCGGCTTGGACGCCGCTGAGCGGGTCCGGAAGCGTCACGACCGCATAGTCCAGGGCGAAGGCATACGCTTTAGCGTTGTCCGGACTGAAATGCGCAGTGCCGCCCTGGTTCAGCACGTACCCCATGGCGTTGCTGAGGACATCCACGTCAGCTTCGCTGACGGACCCCGCATCGGAGTCCTGGATCGTGAAGACGTAGGATGGATTCGTCGCGCCTTCGAATCCGCCGGACCCGACAACGAACCGGGTGTTGGTCGACGTCACGGTCGTGATCGCCTCGTTGTCCGAGAGCACATCGATGACGTCCTGGACGACGTCGCAATCGTCCAGAAGGCGCTGGGCCCAGAGTTCGAGGTTCTCGAACCCGATGCTGCGGATTCTGTCGAGGTCGGTCTGACCAACGACATCGCCGCTCGGGATCGGCTCAACCGACATGAACGTGGTCGCGGAAACGGTGTGAGCGGTAACCGCGAAGACGAACGCGAGTAATCCGCCGACCGTCCGGTTCGAGTATCGACGAAGGGCCAACACTGACGATTGCATAGAAATGCTCCGCTGAGAAACTGTGATGACCGAGCTTGCGATATTACTGCAACTATCGGATAACAGAACCACCATGGCTCGCTCGCCGCTCTTCACCGAAGTTGCGCGCCATCGAAGGTAAGGCAGAATAGCGCCTGTGATCCATCCTGGATGGCACCTCGCCCAGGTCAACGTGGCACGTCTCGTCGCCCCGCTGACCGATCCGGCCATGGCCGACTTCGTCGCGAATCTGGCGCCGATCAACGCGCTCGCTGACGCGAGTCCCGGCTTCGTCTGGCGGTTTCAGACCGAAGACGGCGACGCAACGGCCGTGCGGCCGTACGACGACGACCGCATCATCATCAACTTCTCGGTCTGGGAAGATCTGAACGCACTTCGCGAGTTCGTGTATCGCGGATCGCACGCCGGCGTCATGAAGCGCCGCCGGGAGTGGTTTGAACGCGTTGCCGATCCTTATGTCGCGTTGTGGTGGGTGCCCGCCGGTCACCATCCCACGCTCGCAGAGGCCGTCGCGCGCATGGAGCAGCTGAAAGCGAACGGTCCCTCGCCGGCGGCGTTCACGATCCAAACCGTCCACCCGCCCCCGGCCACACGTTCCAGCTCAACCGATCCTCTCCCGGCCGAGACCTGAGGCGACGAGTCGTGGCCGACACGCTCAAAACCTTCTTCTCTCCGTCACTCGTCCGTCGCCTCGCGGCGGATGTCGCGCGCGTTCATCCTGGTTTTCCAGCCAGGGCCTTCGTCAGGGACGCCTGCGCCGGACTCGAGTCGCTCGAGCTCCTCGACCGCGGCCGGCATATTTCACGCGCGCTCGGAGCGCACTTGCCGCCCGCCTATCCGGACGCGATTGACGTGCTGCTTCGCTCGCTCGGTCCGGAACACGCGTCGGACGAGCTCGTCGGCGCCGGCATGGCGCCGTTCTACTACCTTCCTCACCTGACCCTCATCGCCGATCACGGGCTCGGCCATTTCGATCTGTCGATGCGGGCGCAGTATGAACTGACGAAGCGCTTCAGCGCGGAGGCGAGCATTCGGCCCTACATCGCCAACGAGCCGGAACGCACGTTCGCCGTGCTCCGCGACTGGGCGAAGGACCCCAACGCCCACGTGCGCCGCCTGGTGTCCGAAGGCACGCGGCTGCGGCTGCCCTGGGCGCCGCGAGTGCCCTGGCTGGACGCGAACCCCGAACGGATCCTCGGCTTGCTCGAACTGCTGAAGGACGACCCGTCGACGATGGTGCGCCGAAGCGTCGCGAACAATCTCAACGACCTCGGCAAGGTCCGGCCGGATCTGTTAATCCGAACGGCATCGGCCTGGCTCGACTGGCGCGTCGAGCGATCGCCGGGCCCTGATCGAACATGCCCTGAGGAGCGCCGTGAAGCGTGGTGATCCCGCGGCGCTCCGTCTGCTCGGCTACGGTCGGGCGCCAAAGGTTTCACTCGAGCGCGTTGTCTTCGATCCCAAGCGGGTGCCCATCGGCACGCGCGTCGTCATGACCTTTTCGCTTCAGAGCACGTCAAAGACGCCGCAGGAGCTCCTGGTCGATGTCGCCGTTCACTTCGTCAAGGCTCGAGGTGTGACGACGGCAAAAGTCTTCAAGGTTGCGCGCGTCGTGCTTGCGCCGCGGGCGCGGGTGGACTTGCGGGCACTCTTCTCCCTCGCCGTTCATACGACCCGCGTGCCGCGGCCTGGTAAACATCTCGTGGACGTCATCGTGAACGGCAGGACGATGCGGGCGGGATCGTTCGAGGTGGTGAAATCCGGTCCGCCCCGGAAGCGCCGCGTATTTCAGTGATGGCCTGTCAGGTCAGCGTGAGATATTCGTGCACGAACCTGACCGCCATCGATCCCTCGCCGACCGCCGCCGCCACGCGGTTCATACTGCCTGATCGCACGTCGCCGGCCGCGAACAGACCCGGTGTGCTCGTCTCGAGCAGCATCGGCTCGCGGCGCTCCTTCCACATTTTCGCGTAACGAGGATCGGCGGACAGATCCCTGCCCGTGAGCACGAAGCCCTTGCGGTCGCGGAGAACACTCTCCGGGAGCCAGTCGCTCCGCGGCCTCGTCCCGATGAACACGAACACGGCGTCGACGTCTTCGACCTCGCTGGCGCGGTCTTCGGGCTTGATGGCGACGCGTTCGACGTGACCGCTCCCTTCCACGCGTTCGACCACGCTCCTGGTCCTGAGCCGGATGTTGGGCGTCTTTTCGATCTGCTCGATGAGGTAGTGCGACATCGTTTCCCGAAGAGAGTCCCGGCGCACGACGATTTCGACGTCCTTCGCGAAGCGCGCGAGGTACATGGCGGCCTGTCCTGCCGAATTGCCGCCACCGACGACGAGGACGCGCCGATCACGAAACGCCGGGGCCTCCGCCGTGGCCGCGCCGTAATAAACCCCCGCGCCGGTGTGGGCCGCGCAGCCATCGCCCGGATGCTCGCGGTATTCCATGCCGGTTGCGGCGAGCAGGGTGCGGGTGACGATCGTCCGGCCGTCGCCGAGCGTGACGTGTTTGTAGCCGGCCTCGACGGACACCGCGGTGACCTCGAGGGGCACCAGAAACTCGGCCCCGAGACGCTGGGCTTGGATGACGGCGCGCTTCGCCAGATCGCTGCCGCTCACACCGGTCGGAAACCCGAGATAGTTCTCGATCCTCGAGCTGCTGCCCGCCTGTCCGCCTGGCGCATGTCGATCGAGCAGAAGCGTTCTCAATCCCTCCGACGCGCCGTACACCGCCGCGGCCAGGCCCGCCGGTCCCGCGCCGACGATGACGAGATCGTAGAGATTGAATGCGGCCGAGAGCGATCGACCGATGCGTTCGGCAACCTGACGCTGATCCGGATTGCGCAGCGCGGCGCCGTCCTCGAACAACAACGCGGGAAGCTCGTCGGCGCGAATCCCGGCCGCGTCCAGCAGGCCTTGAGTCTCGGGCTCCCTCGCCACGTCGAGCCATCGGTAGGGGATCAGATTGCCGGCCAGAAAGTTCTTGATCTCGTGCGAGCGCGGCGACCACTGGTGGCCGACAAGCCGCAATCCTTTCGCCGCCGGCAGGTATTCGGCCTCCCAGTTGTCGAGCAGATCGTCGATCACCGGGAACAGATATTCCTCCGGCGGCGTCCACGGCTTCGCCAGGTAGTGATCGAGGTGCGCGACGTTGATCGCTTTGATCGCCGCCTCGATATCGGAGTAGGCGGTGAGGAGGACCCGCTTCGTCCCAGGAAAGATCTCCCGAGTTTTCGCGAGCAGATCGGTCCCTTGCAGGCCCGGCATGCGTTGATCGCTGATGACGAGCGCGAGCGCGTCGCCGCGCGCCTTCAATTCCCGAATCGTCGTGAGCGCTTCTTCACCGGACGACGCGCTGATGATCGTGAACTTCTCCCGGTACCGCGGACGGAGATCGCGGCGGACCGCCGCGAGCACCTGCGCGTCATCGTCCACGACCAGAAGGGCGGGTTTGTTCATGCGGGTGAACTGGCCGGCTCGGCGTCAGCCTGTCGAAGCGAGACACAGAACTCCGTACGTCCCGGCTCCGATTTGACCTCGATCTCCGCGTCGTTGTGCATCAGGAGGCGCCTGACGATGTCCAGGCCGAGCCCGGAGCCTTTCCCGACCGGCTTCGTGGTGAAGAACGGCTCGAACATTCGCTCCTGGATCTCCGCCGGAATGCCCGGTCCGTTGTCGATGACTCGGACAATGACGCGCTGCGGCTCGCGGCTGGCGGTGACGTCGACGCGCCCGGCCTCGGGCACGGCGTCGAGCGCGTTGTCGATCAGGTTCGCCCAAATCTGATTCAACTCGCCGGCGAAACCGAGCGCGCGCGGCAGTCCCGGCTCGACCGCGACGGTCACGGCGACTGACTTCGATCGCGCCTTCGCGTTGAGGATCCTGACCGTGTGACCGAGGCCCGTGCCGAGATCGACGGGCTCGGCCGCCATCGCCTGATCCATGTGGGTGAAGCCCTTGATCGCGACGACGATGCCGGAGATTCGGATGGCCGCCTCCTGAATCTCGGAGGCGATGCCGCGAACCAGGCGTCCGGCAGCCGCCCATCGCAAGACCGCCGTCAGCGCCGGTCCCGTGACCGACTCCGCTACCCGGTCCAGCGCGTCCTGGGTCACGGCGGTCTCCGCGAGCGACTCGGCGATCGACGGATCGACGTCGTGATCGCTCAGCCAGGCGGCAATGGATTCTTCCCGCTCCGCCCGTTGGATCGGCGACAACACGCCGTGGATGGGGGCGTTGATGCAGGACCGTCGCAGCCGGTCGACGGCGGCGAGTTGTTCGTCCATGAGGCGGGATGCCGCCAGCGCGCGCGTCGCCTGTTCGGCAGCCTCGAGGTGATCTTCGAGGAGAGACGCGCTCCGCTCGATCGCGGCGACCGGGTTGTTCAACTCGTGCGCGAGGCCGGCGGAGAGTTTGCCGAGCGAGGCCATCCTCTCGTCGCGCAGGTCGCTCGACGTGAAAAACCGCGCGCGGTCGAGCATCTTGTGCACGAGGATGGACGTGATTTCATGGCACTCGCGGATCATCGCGGGGAAATCGTCGCGAGGCACCGCGAGGATTTCGGTGGGTTCCTGAGCGAACGAGTCGCCCGGCGAGGTGACGAGACGCGAGTACGGCAGGAGGCCGGCGACGTCTCCGCCGTGCCACTCCATCAACTTGCGGCGCCCGGCGCCCGCGTCACGAAAGATCGCGAATCGACCTGACAGCACGACAAAGAGGCCGGCGACCGGCTCGTCCTTCACGGCCAGTTTGTCGCCCTCTTTCAGGTGCCGGAGGGTGCCGTGCGAAGCCAGCCACTCCAGCTCACGCCGCGGCACCCCGCCAAGCGTCGTGTGCGCGGTGAGCCGGTCGACGAGATCGGTGGAGTCCACGTGAACGCTCCTTGCGCGTGTCCGGAAAAGGGCAGATGTTACCTCACGTTTGCGTGTGGGGGCCCGATCGTATATAAGGCAACGTTATGCGCGATCGGATTCCGGAAGTCACCCACCTGCAGTTTCTGGTGCTCGGCGCCCTGGCCGACGGCGAGCGCGCCGGGCGCGATCTCCGCGAGCTGATTGCCCGGTACGGCGTTCGCCGAACCTCGGCCGCCTTCTATCAAATGATGGCCCGTCTCGAGCGGCAGCGATGGGTCGAAGGGTGGTACGAACAGATCACGGTTGGCGACCAGGCGGTGACGGAGCGGCGCTATCGCCTGAAGCCGGCCGGCGCGCGAGCCTGGAACGATGCGCGCGCCTTTTACGCGTTGTTCGAGGCGTCGTCCCGCCGGCGGTGGTCCGATGCGTAGCCGCGAGCTCGATTCCCCGATAGCCCGATTCCCGATAGCCCGATTCCTGAGCTGGTGCCTGCCGGCCGCCATCCGAAAAGACCTGTTCGAGCCCGCCGTTCGCGATCTGGAGACACAGCACGTCGCAGACAGGCGGTCATCAGGCGCACGGCCATCTTCCGCGCGAATCACGCTGCGTGTGCTCTGGCTGTTCGTCGATTGCTGGCGTCTTGCGCCCGGGTACGCGCTCGAACGACGCCGCGACGCCCGGCTGGCCCAGCAGAGCCCTCTCGGGTTTCGCGGCCGCGCGCAGTCCCTCGGCAACGTCACGCTGGCGGCGGAAGACGCGCGCAGCGCGCTCGGCTGGATCTGGCTGGAACGGCTCGGGCAGGACCTGCGGTACGCGTTTCGCTCCATGCGTCACAACCGGTCGTTCACGCTGCTGGTCGTGCTCTCGCTCGCGCTCGGGATCGGCGCGAACACCGCGATCTTCAGCTTCATGGAGTCGTTCTGCTGCGACCACTTCCGGTTCATCGAACCGGAAGCGCTCGTCGTCATGAAGTGGCGTGCCAGGGAGTACACCCTCGCGACGACCGGCATGTCGTGGTCTACGAGAGGCTCGTTCGTTCGACGATGGGAAGGGCACGACGAGCAGCATCTTTCCGTATCCGGCGTTGCGCGTGTTTCAGGACAGCGGCGACGTCCTCGAAGCGCGTTCGGCTACTTCGCAGTTGGGCAGCGAATGTCACGTCGCGCGTTGCCACCGATTCGGTGAAGGGGCACTACGTCACCGGCAGCTCTTCCAGGCATGGGCGTGACGCCGGCGGCCGGCCGGATGATTCATCAGGCGGACGACGCAGCTCAGGTGCCGCGCCGGTCGTCGTGCTGAGCGAGCCGTATAGCTGGCAGCCGCTTTCGGCGAAGCCGACGGCGGCATCGGCCAGACGATTCGAATCAACGACGACGCCCTTCGAGATCGTCGGCGTCGCGCCCGCGGCTTTCTTCGGCGCCGAGCCCGGCGCGACCCCGGACGTGTTCATGCCCTATCCTCGCGCGCCGGTCGCGGACACCGGGTATCGTGACGAGATCTTCAAGTCGGCCATTTCTATTGGGTCGAGATCATGGCCGCTTGAAGCCCGGCGTGCAGCTCGTCGCAGGCCCAGGCCGCAGCTCGCGCCCGCTGTCGGGCAGTTCGCGAGCGCGACAGCCGCGTCGAGAAGAACGCAGGATCTATCCGCGCTCACGCTTCTGCAGGCCGCGCGACCGGCCTCGACAGCCTGCGGCGGGACTACGCGCAGCCGATCTGACGTGCTCATGACGATGGTCGGCCTGATCCTGCTGATCGCCTGCGCGAACATCGCGAACCTGCTGCTCACGCGCGCTGCCGCGCGCCGGCGCGAGATCGCGGTCAGGCTCAGCATCGGCGCGGACCGTTGGCGTGTGATCCGCCAGTTGCTCACCGAAAGCGTGCTGCTTGCCGCCATCGGCGGCGCGCTGGGGCTCGCGCTGGCGTGGTGGGGCATCGACGTCCTGACCGCGCTGCTCGCGGGCGGCCGCGACCACTTCACGATGCACGCCTCGTTGAACTGGCGCGTGCTCGGCGTCACCGCGGCGCTCTCGGTCGTCGACGGGACTTGCGTTCGGCCTGGTTCCGGCGCTCCAGGCGACGCGTCTCGAGATTCCGCCGGCGTTCAAGGATGTCCGATCCGCGCAGCCGGTCTCCGCTTCACGGCGCCTGGCGGTCGGCCCGTTCCTGATCGCGATCCAGTTCGCGCTGTCGGTCGTCCTGCTCGTCGGCGCGGGTCTGTTCGGCCGGACGCTGGCGAAGCTGCACGCGATCGAAATCGGTTTCAACCGCGAGAACGTGCTGCTGTTCACGGTGCGGCCGTCAACGGTTGGCTACAGTGGACCTGCGCTCTATCAGGTGTTCGAAGATCTGCGGGAACGGCTGAGGGCCGTTCCAGGCGTCCTGGACGTCAGTCTGTCCAGTCGTCCGATGCCGATGGGCGGTGGCACGAGCACGCAAGTGACGGTTGACGGCGCGTCGCCCATTCCAGGGGCCGACGGCCGGCCGCGGCGCCGTATGCCGTGCTCGCCTCGGTCGGGCCCGCGTTCTTCAAGACCATGCAGATTCCGCTCGCCGGGCGGGAGTTCAGCGCCTCCGATACGGCCGGCGCGCCGAAGGTCGTGGTCGTCAACCGCCTGTTCGCGAAGATGTTCGGCCTCGAAAACCCGATCGGCCGCTCGATCAACATCATGAACGACCGCTTCGAGATCGTCGGCATGGCCGACGACGCGCTGGCGTTCACGCTCAAGGAAGAACGGCGGCCGATCACGTATTTCTCCGTACCTGCAGGCGCCGAGCCCGCCCGGCACGATGACCTACGAGCTTCGAACCGCGGGCCGGCCGCTCGATCTGGCGGGTCCGGTGCGCGAGCTGGTGCGGCACATGGACGCGCGGCTCGCCATCCACGATCTCAAGACACAGGCGGTGCACGTCGATCAGGCGATCAGCCGCGAGATCACGCTGGCGAAGCTCGGATCCGGGCTTCGCGGCGCTCGCGCTCGTCATCGCGTGCGTCGGGCGTGTACGGCACGGTCGCGTTGCAACGTCGCGCGGCGGACGAACGAGATCGGGATCCGGATGGCGCTCGGCGCGACGTCGGGCCGGATGCATCCGCATGGTGCTCGGCGAAGTGCTTGCGCTCGCCGTCGCCGGCCTCGTCGTGGGGCTGGGGTTGCAGCCTGCTGGGATCACGTTACGTGAAGACGCTGCTCTACGGCATCGAGCCGAACGATCCGGCGACCGTCACGATGGCGGTCCTGGTGCTGCTCGGCATGTGGACTGGTCGCGTCGTTACCCGCCCGCCCGCCGCGCGGCGCGGATCGATCCGATCAAGGCGGTGCGGCAGGAATAAGGGGACGGGACTTTTTTCCACAGGTTTCCACAGGAAGGTGCCAGACCTCGAGCCTGACGTCTGGCACCTCTCTGTGGAAACCTGTGGAAAAAAGTCCCGTCCCCTTCCCATGATTGCGTCTAATCAAGCCATGGGAACCCTGTTCCAGGACCTTCGCTTCGCCCTCCGCAACCTCCGGAAGACCCCGGCGTTCCCGCTCGCCGCGGTCGGCACGCTGGCGCTGGGCATCGGTGCGACGACCGCGCTCTTCAGCACCGTCAACGCGGTTCTGCTCCGGCCGCTGCCGTATCCGAACCCGGACGATCTGTATGCCATCCGGACTGCCCTCACCGATGGGCGGGTGACGACAGGGCTGGTCGCGTCCAGCGAAATCTTCCGGCTGAACGACCCGAATCTCTCGATTGCCCGCGCGGTCGCGCTGCAGCCGCAGGACGTGACGCTGCTGCGCGACGACGGCACCCCGTTGCGCACGCGCGTGTTCGCGGTCAGTGAGGGATTCTTCGAGCTCTTCAGCCTCCCGATGACCCTCGGGGGCTTCACGCCCGAGCAGTTTGCGGCCGAGGGCCCGCCGGTCGTCGTGATTTCGTACGGCATCTGGCGCGACTTCTACAACAGCGATCCGCAAATCGTCGGTAAACCAATCCGCTTCGCCGAGCTCAGCACGAGCATCGCCGGAGTGGCGCCGCGTGATTTCGACACGCCGCACGGCGCGAACTTCTGGTTCAACCAGCGGCTCGATCCTCAGGGCGTCGGTCACGGTCTCGAGGGCTTCATGCGGCTGAAGCCAGGCACGACCATCGAGCGCGCCCGCGGCGAGATGGCGTCCGTCATGGCCGGGCTCGCCCGCGACTTTCCCGCCTCCGCCATGTCCAGGGTGTACGTCGTCAGCCCGCTGGTGGAGTCGATCGTGGGCGATCTGAAACCGATCCTCATCGTCGTGCTCTCCGCGACCGGGCTACTGCTGATGCTCGCCTGCGTCAACGTCACGAATCTGCTGCTTGCGCGGGGCGCGGCGCGGGCGAGGGAAATGGCGGTTCGGGTCGCGCTCGGCGCGAGCCGGCGGCGAATCGTCCGGCAGTTGCTGACCGAGTCGATCGTGCTGGCGACGGCCGGCGCGCTCCTCGGTCTCGTCGTCGCGTACGCCGGCGTCCGGCTGCTGCTGAGGATTGGCGCGGCGAAGCTGCCGCGGCTCGAATCGGTGCCGTTCGACGGATCCGTGTTGCTGTTCGCGCTCGTCGCGCTCGTCGTGAGCGGCCTGCTCGTCGGGTTCGCACCGGCGCTCCGGCTCGCGCGCACGGACGTGAAGACGCTGATGAACGAGAGCAGCCGATCCGCCGCCGGGGGCCCGGGCACCACGCGCTGGCTGAACGTGATGACCATCGCCGAGATCGCGCTGGCGATCACGCTCGTCGCCGGGGCCGGCTGGCTCATTGCCGGGTTCGCGAGATTGCGGGCGATCGATCCCGGCTTCGTCCCGGACCGCCGGCTGCTGTTCGACATCTCGATGCAGGGGCCGAAGTACCGCGACAATGCCGTGGCGATCGCGACGATGAGCGACTTGATGGCACGGCTGCGGACCCTGCCCGGCGCTACGGCGGCCGGCGGCACGTCGAGCTTCCCGCTGCGCGGGAACCTGGAAGCGTCGCTGTTCATCCAACTGCGCGGCGAGGTGATGGATCCGAAGAACCCGATGGGTTCGCGCCAGCGCGTCGTGACGCCGGGGTTCTTCGACGCGATGGGCAGCAAGATCATCTCCGGCCGTGACTTCAATTCGTCCGATCGGCAGGGCGGCGCGGTCGGTGCTGTCGTGAATCGCACGTTCGTCCGACGCTATCTCGCGAACCGCGATCCCATTGGCGCGCAATTCGCCTCCGGATATCCGGCGATCGATCCGCGCAACGAAGCGACGATCATTGGTGTCGTCGAAGACATCCGTCAGAAGGCGATCGGCACGGCCGCCGAGCCCGCGTTCTACACCGCTCATGCGCAGTTCCCATTCAGGCGACTCGCTGTCGTCCTTGCCACTTCCGTCGCGGATCCGGCGACGTTGCAGGGGGCGGTCCGCGAGGAGGTCCGGAAAACCGATCCACAGATCGCGGTCGAGTTCGAACTGGTCTCGGATCTGGTCGCGTCGACGCTCCGCCGTCAGGAGCTGGGCATGACGTTGATGTTGCTCTTCGGAGCGGCTGCGGTCGCCCTTGCCGCGGTCGGGATCTATGGCGTCATCGGCTACGCGGCGTCGCAACGGAGCCACGAAGTGGCGACGCGGCTGGCGCTCGGCGCGACACCCGGCAGCGTGTTCCTCCTGATGCTCACACAGGGCCGCACGCTCGCACTCATCGGAACCGCGATCGGCGTCACGGTGGCGTACGCCGCGGGGCGGGTCGTCTCGAGCAGCCTGTATCAGGTCAATGCGTCGGATCCGATGATCCTGGGCGGCGCGACCATGGTCGTCCTGGCCATCGCGCTCCTGGCGACGACCATTCCGGCATTTCGGGCTTCCCGGTTGGACCCGGCAAAGGTGCTGCGGCCGGAGTAGGGGACGGGACTTTTTTCCACAGGTTTCCACAGGAGAGGTGCCAGACATCGAGCTCGAGGTCTGGCACCTTCCTGTGGAAACCTGTGGAAAAAAGTCCCGTCCCCCGACGGCGAAGGAGGCAGATTGTGGCCACCGACAGTCCTCGTCACCCATTCGGCGGTTTCGGCCGCGATCTGATCCATGCCGTCCGCTCGCTGTCGAAGGCGCGCGCGTTCACGTTCGTCTGCGTGGCGTCACTCGGCATCGGCATGGCGACGGTCATCGCGATCCTGACGCTCGTGCGGGCGATTGTTGGCACGCCGCCGGGCGTCGACACCCGCGGCTTCGTCGAGCTGCTCGTCACGCCGCTCGGCCCGCTTCGCGCTCAGACCGGCGCTCCGGGGATTGAGACCTGGTCGTACGCGGACTTCGCCGACGTGCGTGACGCGCAGACCGGCATCACGGTGACGGGTTGGACCTTCGGGGACGTGCGGTTCAAATCGCGCGATCTCGACAGCATGACGCGCGTCGCCGCCATGTACGTCTCGCCCAATTACTTCACGACGGTGGGCGCCGCGCTGCCGCGCGGATCCGGTTTCGATTCATCCCAGTCGGCGCGGGCCGAGCCGGTCGTCATCGTCGGGCATCGGTTCTGGCAGGATCGCCTGGGCGCCGATCCGAACATCATCGGCAGCACGATCACCGTCAACCGCAACGCGCACGTGGTGGTCGGCATCACGCCGGAGATGTTCCGGGGCCACCTCAGCCCTGAAGGCTCGCCAGACGTCCAGCTCTGGCTTCCATTGGACCACCACCCGCGCCTGCAGGGTCCGGACAACCTTCGGCTCAATCGCGAGGTCGAGTGGGTCCGCGTCATCGGCCGCCTGTCGCCCGGTACCAGCCTCGCTCAGGCGAGCGCGGCCGTGGATTCCATCATGGCTGGTGTCGCCGCTCAGCATCCCAAGACCAACGAGTTCAAGAGGGGATCGGTCGAGCCGTATCACCCGATGGGTGCCCTCGCGCGTGGAGACGCTCTCGTGGCGCAGTCGATGTTCTTCGGCATTTCAGGTGTCGTCCTCCTCATCGTCTGCCTGAACATCTCGGGCATGGTGACGGTGCGCAGCGCCATCCGCGAGCGCGAGCTCGCACTGCGCCAGGCCATCGGTGCCAGCCGCGGCCGTCTGATGCAGTACCTCCTGTCGGAGGCGGTCGTCCTCGCGCTGGTCGGTGGCACGCTCGCGGTCGCCGTGCTCTTCGGCGTGCCCGCGCTGCTGACGTGGTGGTTCGACTGGTGGCATCCGGATCTCGACTTGTTCGTTCCGGATGTCTGGACGTACGCGGCGTGTGTCGGACTCTGCTTCGTCACGAGCCTGGTGTTCGGATTGGTGCCGGCCATCCGGTTCAGCCGTCCCGGACTCATCTCGGCGCTCAAAGACGACGCCGGCGGCGGCGGCGGACGCCGCGTCGGGCGCGTCCATCGCCTGACGGCCGCGATTCAAGCGGGCATTGCGGTGCCGTTCCTCGTGATGGGCGGCGTGAAGCTCCATCAGGTCCGCACGACCGCGGCGGCTGAAGTCGGATTCGAGACGAAAGGCCTGTTCCTCTCGTCGCTGGATCTTTCTCTGAATGGGCACGCCGAGAAGGACGCGCCGGCCTTGCTCCGGACGGTTCGTGAGAACCTCGCGCGGACAGCCGGCGTAGGGTCCGTCGCCATCGCCAACGGCGTGCCGCTCGATTTCCGGTACCGCATCGTTCAAGTCAGCCGGCAGGGGGACTCGGCGACCGTCCGCGCGCACACGACACGGGCCGACGAGCACTATTTCCAGACGATGGGCATCCGGGTGCTGCGCGGCCGCGGCATCACGCGCGACGATCGGCCCGGCGCCGAGCCTGTGGTCGTCCTCTCCGAACCGCTGGCGCTGCGGCTCTTTCCGGGCGCCGAGCCGCTGGGCCAGCGCCTCACGCTGGCGCTCGAGGGCGAAACGGGTCAGGTCCTGACGATCGTGGGTGTGACCGCGGATGTCGTCACGTCACAGATGGGAACGGAGCGGCCGCAGCTGTTCGTGCCGCTGGCGCAGCACCCGACGCCTCGCGTGATTCTCATTGCGCGATCGTCGGTTGCCGACGCGCCGGTGACGTCGATGGCGTCGGCGTTCAAGACCGCGCTGGCCGACGTGGATCCGGAATTCAATCCCGCCAGCCTCACGACGGGCGATCGACTGATGCGCCGCAGCATGATCGATCTGACCACTCCACTCGATCATGGCGGTGGTCTGCGCGAGCGTCGCCCTGACGCTGGCAGCGCTGGGTGTCTACGGCGTCGTCGGTCTCATGGTCGCGACGCGCACCCGTGAGATCGGGGTGCGAATGGCGCTCGGCGCCACGCGCTCGCGCGTCCTCGGCACCGTGCTCCGCGACGCCGTGAAGGTCGTCGTGCCGGGAATCGTGGGCGGACTCGGACTCGCCATCCTGCTCGTTCGCTTCGCCAACGCGCCGGAGACCTGGTACGACCTGGGTGGCGTGGAGCCGCTGGCGTACAGCCTCGCCGCGGCGGTCGCGATGGTCGTGGCCCTCGTCGCCGGGTTGCCATCCGCGCGCCGGGCCGCAGCTGTCGATCCGATTCGCGCGATCCGATCCGAGTAAGACGTCCCACGGAAACACGAATGGCGGCCGTGGCCGCCAGGAGGCCGCTTCCAAGCAGGAGGGAAGCCGGTTCCGGAACGGGAGGCGGGGAGCACGCTGCACCGATCTGGAAAACGCACTAGCTCGCGTGGCGGGATATGGTCTAACCCGATGGACCTGCTCTACGCGCGCTGGCAGATGGGGCTGTCGCTCGCGTTCCACATCATCTTCGCGGTCATCGGCATGGCGATGCCCGTGATGATGGTCGCGGCGGAAGCCGCCTGGCTCCGCACCGGCCGGCCTGAGTATCTGGATCTCGCCAGGAGGTGGGCCCGGGGCACCGCGATTCTGTTCGCCGTCGGCGCCGTCTCCGGCACCGTCCTCTCGTTCGAGCTTGGGCTGCTGTGGCCGGCGTTCATGGAGTTCGCCGGGCCGCTCATCGGCATGCCGTTTTCGCTCGAAGGCTTCGCGTTCTTTCTCGAAGCGATCTTTCTCGGTTTGTATCTGTATGGCTGGAACCGGATCGGCCCGCGGACTCACCTCCTGTCCGGCGTGCTCGTCTGCCTCGGCGGCGCGTTGTCCGGCGCGTTCGTCGTGACCGCCAACGCCTGGATGAACACGCCGGCTGGATTCCGGCTGGTGGACGGGCGCGTCACCGACGTCGATCCGATCGCGGCGATGTTCAACCCCGCGGCCGGGGCGCAGGTCGTGCACATGTTGCTGGCGGCGTATGCGGCAGTGGGTGTTGGCGTCGCGGGCATCCACGCCCGGCTGCTGCTTCGAGATCCGGACAACCTGTTCCACCGCCGCGCCTGTGCGATCGCGCTCGCCGTCGGACTGCCATCGGCCTTTTTCATGCCGCTCTCGGGGGACTGGGCCGGAAGAGTCGTGGCGCGCACACAGCCGGCGAAGCTCGCGGCGCTCGAGGGGCAGTTCGCTACGCAGACGTACGCGCCGCTGCGGCTCGGCGGCATCCCCGACGTCGGCGCTCGCGAGACTCGCTACGCGATCGAGATTCCCGGCGGTCTCAGCATCCTCGCGCACGGAGATCCGGCGGCGCGCGTGATTGGGCTCAACGACATTCCGCGCGAGCTCTGGCCGCCCGTCGCCGCGGTGCACATGGCCTTTCAAGTCATGGTGGGCATCGGGACGTGGCTTGCGGCGCTGGCGGTCTGGGCCGCGGTGCTCTGGTGGCGCAAGCGCCTCTTCCAGTCGCGGCTGTTCCTGAGAGCCGCGGCGATTTCGACCGTCCTCGGATTCATCGCGCTCGAGGCCGGCTGGATGGTGACCGAGCTTGGCCGGCAACCCTGGGTCATTCAAGGCGTGATGAAGACGTCGGCCGCGGTGACGCCGATGCCCGGGCTCGTTGTGCCGTTCGTGCTGTTCACCATCATCTACGTCGTCCTGGCGGCCGTGGTGATCGGGCTCATTCGGCGGACGGTTCGCGAGACGGTTCCGAAGCGGAGCGACGCGTGATCGATTCGGTCGAGCTTCTCGCCGCAGCTCTCGTCGGCACGCTCACGGCGTACGCGCTCCTCGGCGGCGCCGACTACGGCGGCGGCCTGTGGGATCTGCTGGCGAGCGGCCGAACCGCCGATCGACAACGGGCGACGATCGCGCACGCGATCGGCCCGGTCTGGGAAGCCAACCACGTGTGGCTGATCGTCGCGATCGTCATTCTCTTCACCGGTTTTCCCCGCGCGTTCGCGGCGGTGAGCACGTTCCTTCATGTGCCGCTGCTCTTCGTCCTGATGGGCATCGTTCTGCGCGGATCAGCGTTCGTGTTCCGGGCGTACGGGCCCGACGATCCGCGCCATGTGCGTTTCTGGGGCCGGGTGTTCGCGATCGCCAGCACGGCGACGCCGTTGTTTCTCGGGGTGATCGTCGGCGCGATGACGGAAGGACGGGTCCCGGACAACACCCGCGGCTCGTTCACCGTCGTGTACATCAGCCCGTGGCTGACACCGTTTGCAGTGTCGGTCGGTCTCTTCGCGCTGGCGCTGTTCGGGTATCTGGCGGCCGTCTACCTGACGCTCGAGGCCCACGATGCCGAAGAGCGAGCCGCATTCAGAACTCGGGCGTTGGCCTCTGGAGCAGTTGTGGGCTTGCTCGCGGGAAGCGTGCTGCTCCTCGCCGGACCTGACGTGCGGCACGGCCTGATCGCGTCACCCTGGGCGGTTCCTCTTCATCTCGCGACTGGTTCGAGCGCTGTCGCGGCATTCGTGTTTCTCGTCCGCGAACGGTACGCCTGGGCGCGCATCGCAGCCGCGTCGCAGGTGACGCTGATTCTGTGGGGATGGGCGCTGACGCAGTACCCGTACGTCCTCCGTCCGCACCTCACGCTCGCGGCCGCGGCCGCACCCGCGAACGTGCAGGTCATGCTGCTTCAGGTCCTCGGCGCTGGTGCGCTGATCCTCGTGCCGTCGCTGCTGTACCTGTTCAGGATCTTCGGGCCGCGCGGGCATCAGCCGTCACGCTGACGGCGCCGCTAAAACCTGAATGTGTAGCCCGGATCCAGGCTTCGATGCACGCGGTCCGTGTTCAGCAGAAACTCACGAATCACATATGGGTTCGTGCGGCGGTGGAACGTTGCGTTGCGAATGACCTCGAAGCCGTGCTCGATGCCGGACGCCTCGTCGATGTCGATGTCGGCGGCCAGCTCACCCGTGTCGGTCGAGCGCATGAACGTCACCTGCAAATTCGCATGCGGGTCGCGGCTCTTGAAGCTGCCTTCGGCCATCAGGTATCCGGGCAGCGGCTCGTGCAGGGTCTCGGGCGCCGACTTGAAGAGCGGACTCCGTCGAAGCTTTTCAGGCAGATCGGAACTGACCTTCGCGAAGAAGCGATCCTGGCGGCAGATGAACAGCCCGCCGATGTCCGCGACGCAGTTGCCGGTCGTGTCCCCATGTCCGGCCTTCGCAACGATATTCAGGAAACACGCTTTCCGCAGCGGGCCCAGTGCCTGGTACAACTCCTCTCCAGACAGGTCCACCAAATCCTGGTCTTCGACCGTCCGGCTCAGCATGTCGGCGTCGTCGAGAATCCTGCGCACACGCGCCGGCAGGTCGGCAAATACCGGCGCGCGGATGTCGCTGACGTCGCCTGGACTGACCCAGAACTCGACGTCATCAGACGCCGTGTTGACCCGATCCTCCTGGATGAGTTGGAAAAACGCGTACGGCCGGTAGTGGTCGGCCGTCGCTTGCACGCGATAGATCGTGCCAGGGCCTCCCCGACACGTGATCCCGGTGATGCGGAGGTCCGTGTCGGGCCCGACCAGCGTGACGTGCTGGGTCTCGCCCCCTGAACCGGCCTCGCCGGAGACGCGCGTGAACGTGACGGTGATGTCCTTCACCGCGTCGCCGCGGAGGTCGGTCAACAGCAAATCGAGTGTGCCTGTAGACATGGTGGTCAGCGCCGCCGCCCGGCGCGTGTGGGCTTGCTCTTCTTCTTCTTCTGCTGCTGCTGCTTCGTCGTCTTCGGTACCTTGGTCGCCCATTCGCTCGCCCGCGTCACGTCCTCACCGCGGCAGCCGGTGGTGGGGCAGACGAGTGACACGAAACACGTCCCGTTCGTCACGAAGTCGTTCTCGCCGCGGACGAGAATGCCCTCGACCGTCTGGTTCGAGCTGTTGAAGACCGGCGAGCCAGAATTGCCGCCGTAGGTATCGAGGTTGGCGACGAAGAACGCCTGTGGAGTGTTGTCGCGCACGGTCGCGCCGTCGGCAAATTTCTGGGGCAGGCCGCACGGGTGCCCGATCACGAAGAGCTTCTGCTTCGCGCCGACTTTCCCTGACGCGCGAAACCCGACCGGCTTGCGTCCGACCACCGCGCGCGTGAGCCGGACGAGCGCCCAGTCGGTCTGATCAGACGTCAGCTTCCGGTCGATGATCTCGGCGCCTTCATACACGTCGTCGGCGGCAAAGGCCGTCCTGGGCGTCGTCCCGTTTACCATTCGGAAGCCGAACACGAATCGCATGCCGGCGAGGTTGGCAGCGCTCTTGACGCAATGTCCTGCGGTGGCAATGACGTCGGGCCGCACCAGGAAGCCCGAGCAGAAGCATCCGAGCGGCTGCGACGCGAACGCTTCGCTCGAACAGAGCTCGTACTCGTCCTTGTAGGACGTCGTCGTCAGGGTCCATCCGCCCTGTCCGTCGGCCGTGAGGTCGGCGGCTTTGACCAGCGCGACGACGGCATCGGCGGCCTTGCGAACCTTCGCGTTCGTGACCTGAAACAGATCCTGGCGGTTGTCCACGCCGTATATGACACGCTGACGGTCCTGCGCCAAGCGGGCGAGCTCGGCCGAGCTGAGATCGTCCATGTCGCGGAACCGCGTGGTGACCCCGATCGATCGCCCTCCGCCCGGACCTTCGGCCGACCGGCCGCGCCGTTCGCGACGCTTCAACTCGGCGACCAGTTCCTCGGCAGTGAATTCCTGCGTCGTTTTCATGGTCAGCCCTTCTTGGCTTTGGTGATCCACGCTTTATGCGCGTCCACCCGGACGTATATGCCCCCGTCGCCGCACATCGTCTGGCCGAGCGCCGTTCCTCTCGACGTGACGCCGGCCAGGAGCCAGCGTCCGTTCGCATCCTGGATCAGCAACGGCCCGCCGCTGTCGCCCTTGCACGTGTCCTGATGGAGCAACGGCTTGCCTGCGACGATTTCCTTGTTCAGGTGGCAGTGATAGACCTGGCTGTCGGCGCTGCCATTCACTTGCCCGCTGCACTTCTGCGAAACGATCGGAACGCTGGTCTCCAGCTTCGCCGCGAGCGTGCCCGTTCCGTCGAGGCTCGTCGACCCGAAGCCCGCCAACCGCGCGACAGTCGCCTTGTTGATCAGGGCCGTCGTCGCCATCGCTCGTGGCTTCACGCCGGTGACCTTCTTTTCGAGAATGAGGATCATCAAGTCGTTGCGAAAGTTCGGGTCGAAGTTCTCGTGCCGGATGTGCTTCTTGATCCTGAAGATTCGCCCCGGCTTCGTGACGTCGCTTCCGACGAACACGCGGGTGTGGAGCGATTCGCAGTGTGCGGCGGTCAGCACGACATTGGGCGCGATGAGGGTGCCGGTACAACCCCACGCCCTGTCGCTGCCGACCGCGACGCAATCCGCAAGGTCAGCACTCGTCACAGCCGTGCCGCCTATGATGCGCGCGTTGGCCGATCGACGTGCGAGTGTCCGGAGATTCGCGACGTACCTCGGGTCGTCCCTGACGCGGGCGCCAGCGGCTTGCGGGCCTGCGCTCCGTCCGGTGCTCAGGGCACCGCCGCCCCTCTTCGGCGGCGGCAAAACTTTCGGTCCCAGCTTCTCCTTCAGCCGGTTGAAGAACTCGCGGTCGTCGCCGGGAGCCGCTTTCTGCGCTTCCCGGACTGCCTTGGCGACGATCGGATCCAGACGATGACTGGATTTCTTGCGCTTCGTGGCCGTGGACTTGCTCATAACGCCTCCGCGACTTCGACGACGGAAAGTGATTTCCGGGATTAGACGGACTGAATGGCGCGCATCGCGTCCACGAGCCCGCGGCCCTGGAAATAGGGGGCGCGATTCAGGTCCGTGGCCGTCGAAAGAAAGATGCGTTTGATCTCCTCAGGATGTTTGATGAACTCGCGCCTGATGGACAGAAAGGCGGCAATGATCCCCGAGACGTGCGGGGCAGCCATGCTGGTGCCGCTGTCTTCGCGATAGTTCGCGATCGGCAGAGCTGAACCTCGCTTCGGGGGGTTGGCGGCTATGACCGCGCGCCGCGCCGCGGGGGGCGGCATCTGGCTCGATGCGCACGACACGATCTTCTCGCCGGGCGCGAGCAGGTCCGGCTTCATGCGGCCGTCGCCGGTGGGTCCCTTGGACGAGAAATACGACACGCCGTAGGTGTGCGGCATGTCGCGGTGCGTGGAGCCCACCGTGATCGCCAGGTCGGCGTTTCCCGGATCGTTGATGGTGAGATCCAGGCCGGCCGCCACCACACCTTGCTGCTCACTCTGCACGAAGCCGTATCCGGAATTCCCGGCAGCCACGACGACGACGACCCCGGAACGAACCAGCCGGTCCACTTCCACGCACAGGGGACTCTGTCCGCAAGCGAACCATTCCGGATCGAAGTCGTACCCGACCGAAAGGTTGACGCCATGCACGAGCAGCCGCCTGCCATTGCCATTGACACGCTGGATGTACTGCAGGGCCGCCATGATGCTGCTTGCGCGACCTGTCCCGTTGCCTTTGCCGTCGTCGTCCAGGACCTTGAGACTGAGGAGCTTGCAGCGCGGCGCCATCCCCGAAAGGCTCTCGAGGGCCAGAGGACTCTGCCGCTCTTCGCCGTTTTCGTCGCGGTACCGTGTCGTCGCGATGATTTGCGCGGCCGCGTGGTCCACCTGCCCGGCGATGATGCCTGCCACGTGGGTGCCATGCCCGAACCGGTCCGCCAAGGCGCCGGATTTGGCGGGCGTGAAGTCCTGATGCTCGAGCGGGAGGTCGACCTTCAGGTTCTTGTGCTTCTGAAAGTGTGGATGGGTGCCGTCGATGCCCGAATCAACCACCGCCCACGTGATTTCCGCACCCAGGGCGGCAAACGCGTTGTGAGCCGCGTCCCCCTTGACGGTGCTGATCGATTTGTTGATCAGCGGCTTGAGATCGAAGTCCGGCCAGATGCGGTGGATCGTTCGATCGATGCTGGTCGAACCTGGCGGGCTGTCGCGGCGGACGAGCTCCTTGATGGCTCGTACGCTCAACGTGGCAAAGACGTACTGCATGTCCTGAGCCTGGTCTTCAGGCACGCCCTGCTTGGACCGCTTGGTTTTCGACTGCTTGACGATCTCGCGGATCATCGCGATGACGTCCGTGCGAGCGCCATCGGTTCCCTTGCGGTAGTCCAGGTTCAGATCGATCGCGATGTGAAACAACCCGTTGGGCTTTTTCTTGAACTGCTCCAGCAGTGGAATCGCGATGACCGTTCGGTCCAGAACCTTCGGCAGGAATCCAACCCGTTTGAATGTCCGTGATGGTGTGACTCTCTTGGCCATCGGCTGCTGACTATACTCCCGATTCACTTGGAGTAACGTCGCGCTTCGAAGAGTGATCTTGACGAAATAGAGTGACCGACCGTGATGAGACTATATGGACATCGGGTATCTAAACACTCGCTACGCAAGTTATGACTAAGGCACGACGTCGGAAGTCTGAGCAGCGCCGCAGCGCTTCCGAACGAGAAGGGTGGCAGCCCTTCCCGTCCGGAGTCGCCGGGCGACGGTCCACTGCCGTTCGCGGCCGAGCAGGTCAACGCCGGTCGAGCTCTTTCGCGACTTCCTCGAGCCGGTCGTAGCTGATCGCGGCGCCTTTCTCCATGCCGGTGCCGATGACCATGTCGCGCACTTCCACCGACGGGTACAGGCACTTGACGGTCATTCGCGTCTTGCCGTTCTCCTCGGTGAGAATCTGGGTCACGACCGATTCGACATCCGGATACGGATCGAAGATCTCGGTGTAGACGAGCCGCTCAGGCGGGGTGATTTCGCGATAGACGCCATGAAAGCCGTATTTGCCCTGCGGACCGTGGCCGGCGAAGTGCCAGGCGCCGCCCGGACGCAGATCGATCTCGCATCGGCTGACCGAGTGCTTGTCGTCGAGGATCCCCCACCAGCGCCTCACGTGTTCGGGTCTGGTCATCGCCTCGAACACGAGGCGCGCGGGCGCGTCGAACAGGCGCGTGATGACGATCTCGCGCTCGGAGGGCGTGGTGACTTTGAACGTATCGCTATTTGCCACGTGACTGACGGCCATGTTTCTTCTCCTTCTTTTTCAGTTCCTTCAGGTAGGCATCGAGTCGGTCGAGCCGCGCCTCCCAGATGTGCCGGTAGCGTTCCGCCCAGTCGGCGACGTCCTTGAGCGGTCCGGCGTCGAGACGGCACGGGCGCCACTGCGCCTCGCGGCCGCGCGCGATGAGGCCGGCCCGCTCGAGCACACGCAGGTGCTTCGAGACGGCGGGCAGGCTCATGTCGAACGGTTCGGCCAGTTCGGTGACCGACCGTTCACCCGACGCCAGCCGGGCGAGGATCGCACGGCGGGTGGGGTCGGCAAGCGCGGCGAAGGTGGTGCTCAGGTGATCGGCGGGCATGTATTGAACCAGTCAGTTAATTAACCTACTGGTTTAATACACCGGCCGGCCGCATCCTGTCAAGTGCCTGGTTTTGCGTATTTCAGCGGCCTGCTAGTCGTCCCGCATCGCACGGAGCGGCGCGATGCCGGTTGCGCGTCTCGCCGCGAGAAGCGCCGCGGCAAGCCCGGTCGAGAGAAGTACGGCAGTCGCCGTCAGGACGACTGCGGGATCGCCCGGTTCCACGCCGAAGAGCAACGCGCGCAGCATTCGGCTGCCCGCGACGGCGGCAACCAGGCCGAGCGCCGCTCCGCTCGAGATCGCAGCGAGCGATCCCGAAACGACCATCCGCACGACATCGGCCCGCCGGGCTCCGAGCGCCAGCCGGATGCCGATTTCGCGGGTCCGTTGGCGAACGACGTGCGCCACCCCGCCATAGATGCCGACTGATCCGAGAAAGAGCGACACGGCCGCCGCCAGCAGCAGCAAGAGACCCACGAACGCTTCCGTCGCGCGTGCCGCCTGGACGATCGATTCCATCGTCCGAATCCGTCCGACGCTGAGCGTGGGATCCACCGAAGTGATCGTGTCCCTCGCGGACGCCGCGAGCGTGAGGGGCGCGACGTGGGTGCGTATGAGCAGGCTCATGTTGGTCGGAACGATTGAGGGCTCCACGGTCGGTTCGATCAGCGGGATGTACACGACTTCCATCGGATCGTTCCGCAGCGTGGTCTCTCGAACGTTCTCGGCGACTCCGGCAATGGTGAAGGGAGGCTCAGGGCCGCGTCCCATTTCCACGATGCGGCCGTCTGCTTCCAGCCGGTAGACGGATTTGCCGATCGCGTTCGTGTCCGGGAAGAGACGTCGGGCAAGAGCCGCGCTGATGACGACAGGACGCGGACCCTCCACGGGCTCACCGGCATTCAGTCCCACGCCCTGGACGATGCGTGTCTTCATGGTCTGAAAGTAGCCCGGCGTAAAGAACTTGAACGGAATCGGCGCGTCGCCGGCATGCGTGGGGAATACGTGCTCGCTGCCGGTCAGGGGTGCAAAGCTTGCGGCCGAGACAGTCTCCACTCCTGGAAGCTGCCGGATCCGATCGCCCACTTCCTGATAGATGCGTACGTGCTGGGACGCCTTTCTTCCCGGGAGACTGATCTCTACGGTGAGCATGCGCTCGGACGAGAATCCGAGCGGGGTACGCGACAGGTGGGCGTACGTCTTCACCATCAACGCGGATCCGACGAGGAGACTCAGCGCAAGCGCGACTTGCAGTACGACGAACGGGTCGCGCGCCCAGCGGCCGCCACGACCGCCGGTCGACCAGTGGCCGCTCAGCAGACTCGCCGAAAACGTTCGCGTCTGCCGGCGCACCGCGAGCACGCCATAGAACACCGCCATCAGCACGGCCACTCCCAGCGCGAACACGATCGTGACCATGTCGAGCCCGATCTCCGGCGTGCGCGGGAGCTCGACGGGGGCGCGAGCACGCACCAGCCACAGAAAAGCTTGGGTGAGCACGAGCCCGAGCGCCGCCGCCGCAACCGTCAGCAGCAGCGCCTCGATGAAGAAGAGACGGGCCACCCGATGCCGATGGGCGCCGAGCGCCTGCCGCACGGCGATCTCGCGCCGACGCTCCTCTGCTCGAACGGCGAACAAGCTGGCGGCGTTGGCCGTGGCGATGACCAGCAGAAGAGCCATGCCGCCGAACAGCGTCCAGAGGACGTCAGCCGTGCCGCCGATGATGGCGGTCTTGAGCGGCGTGACGATCGGCGCGAGCCGAAGCGTGGCCAGGGTATCCGGCGTCGCATCGACATAGGCGCCCACGATCTGCGGCAGAATGCGCTCGAGCTCTCCACGCGCAGCGGCGACGGTGACGCCGGAACGCATTCTCGCCACAGAGCTCAGGCTGAAGTTCCTGGCGAAGGTCGTCGTCTTGGGCGGGATCTCCGAGAGCATCCAGATCTGCGTGTGCGGGCCCGGAAATCGAAAGTCTTCCGGGAGGACGCCAACCACCACACGAGGACTCTCGTTGAGAGTCACAATCCGTCCGACGATGTTCGGGTCCGACCCGAAACGGCTGACCCAGAAGTCGTGCGACAGCATCACCGGAACGGTCCAGTTGCTGATATTCATGAACCCGGGGCCGCCGTCCTCCTCCGTAAAGGAGCGGCCGAGGATGGGCCGCACGCGGAGAGTCCTGAAAAACCCGACGCCGGCCATCGTGACCTGGACACGTTCGGTTCCCGCGCCGGGCGCCCGCAGGTTCAGGACTCGCTCCGTGTAGACCCCGATGGACTCGAACGATTGAGCCTGCTCGGAGTAATAGCGATAGAGGCCGCCTGAAAGGCCCACCTCTTCCTGATTCAAGCCTGGCGCGGCATGAGTGAGCGAAACGAGCCGATCGGGCTGCTCGAAGGGTAGCGGCCGGAGCACGACCGAGTGGAGCAGCGCGAACACCGACGTGATGGCCCCAGTCCCGGTCGCAAGGACAATCAGGACGACGATCGAGAACGCCACGCTGCGCCGAAGCGCCCTCAGGGCATGCCGCGTGTCGATGCGAAGCTGATCGAGCCACAGGAACGCGACGTGATCGCGGTACGCCTCTTCCGTCTGCGAAATGCCGCCAAAGTTTCGGAGCGCGGCCTGGCGGGCATCCTCGGGCGAGAGACCCTGGCGGACGTAATCCTCGACGGCTTCGTCGAGATGACCGGCGATCTCCTGGCGCAGCTCACGTTCGAGCCGGCGCGACCTGCCGAGCCCGCGGAGCCGGGCCAGGAAGATGCGCAGCCTCGTCACGACGTCGCGTCTATCGGGTGGCATGTGTTGGCAGACTACAGCTGCAACTGTTGCCTGTCAACACGTCCGCGCGCCGGTGATCAGTTCGCGCGGAGCGCCTTCACGGGATCGATCGACATCGCGCGTCGGGCGGGCACGTAACTGGCGGCTAGGGCAGTCAGGAAGAGGAAGATCCCGGCACCGGCGAGCGTCGTCAGGTCGGTCGGTGACACCTCGTAGAGCTGTGTTTCGAGGATGCGACGTCCCGCGTACGCGCCCGCCAATCCCAGCACCAGGCCCGTGGCGGCGAGGATGCCGCCGCGGCTGAGGATCATCCAGCGCACTTCGGATGCCTGCGCGCCGAGCGTCAACCGAATCCCGATCTCACGCGTACGCTCGCTGACGATGTAGGACATGAGTCCGTAGAGACCGACGGCCGCGAGAATTAATGCCGCGACGCCGAAGCCGGTGAGCAGCGTCATCACGAGGCGGCGATCGACGAGCGAGGCGTCCACCGTGCTGGCGAGTGTCCGGATCTCGGCGACCGGCTGCGCCGGATCCATTTCGCCGACAACGCGTTTGATCCGGGAGCCCAGCGCCGAAGAATCGAGCCGGGTTCTGAGCACCAGCGTGAGACCGAACGCGGTCGTGTGCGCGTGCGGGACGTAGATCTGCGGCCGGTCGTCGCGGTGCACGTCGTACAGATGCGGCTGCTTCACGACTCCCACGACGGTGGCCGGCACGTCGAAGGTCTCCACGTTCATCGTCCGTCCGATCGGATCGCCATCCGACCAGAGCGTGCGCGCGAGCGCGTCGTCGATGATCACCACCGGCGGCCGTTCCGGTCTGTCGTCGCGCGTGAAATCGCGGCCGCGGAGCAGCGTTAGCCCGGCCGCCCGCACGTAGCCGGGGGTGCTCGCGATTGAGTCCACCAACACGCGCTGCGACGGGTCCGTCCCGGTCGCTCGAACATTGATCTGGTTCGCGCGCCGGCTGAGCGGCGCCGAGTTGGCCGCGCCGGCGGCGTCGATGCCCGGGATTGCCGCGAGCCGGTCGATCAATTGCTCGAAAAACAGCGGCACGCCGGTGCCATTCGGATACCTGGCCGCCGGGAGCGTCACGCGCGCCGTGACGACGTTGCTGGCCTCGAAGCCTGGATCCACGCCACGAATCGCCGAGAAGGTGCGAATCAGCAGCACGGCGCTGGCGACGAGGACCAGCGCGGTGGCGATCTGCGCGGTCACGAACACGGCGCGAAGGCGCCGCATGCCGCGGCCCGCGCTCGCCCGCGTCCCTTCCTGCAGCGGGCTCCGTAAATCCCGGCGCGAGAGCTGCACCAGCGGCAGCAGGCCAAACGCGATGCCGGCCAAAAGCGTCACCGTCACGGTGGCCGCCATTACGCGTGCGTCCACGGCCACCGTCGCGAGGCCGGGGATCGCTGGCGGGTTCGCTGTCTTCAAGGCTTCGACGGCGAGATGTGCGAGCCCGATGGCCGGGATCGCGGCCAGGGCCGCGAGCACCGTCGATTCCATCGCCAGCTGCCGGATGATCCGGGTGCGGGCCGCTCCGAGCGCGGCGCGAAGCGCAAGCTCGCGCGCCCGGCCTGCGGTCCGGACCAGAAACAGGCTGCCGACGTTCGCCGACGCGACGAGCAACACGAGCAGCGCGGCGGTCTGCACGAGCCAGAGGAGCGGACGGATATCGCCCATCAGGTTGTCGCGCACGCCGATCAACTGCCACCCGAACCCTTTGTGGCCGTACTGATCGCGGTCGAGCCGGCCGCCGATGGCGTCGAGCTCCGCGCGCGCGTCCGACAGCTGCTTGCCCGACTTCACGCGGACCAGCAGCGCGAAGCTGAATGGCGATGTCTGCATCGAGGCGAAGTCCCAGGTGCCGGGCACCCACGCATCGGGGCTGAGCGATCGGCCCAGGCTCGACGGCGAGAGAAAACGGAAGTCCGGACCCATGACGCCCACGATCTCGTGAGGCTGGCCGCCGATGCCGACGCGGCGGCCGACGACGCCGGGGTCGGCGCCGAAGCGGTGGACCCAGAGAGCGTGGCCCAGGAGGATGACTCTCGGCGATCCGGTGAGTCCATCTTCGGGACGGAACGGCCGTCCGGCAACCGGCTGCACGCCGAGTGCGCCCGTGAAGTTGGTCGTCACGAACCCGACGCGAATCTGCTCGGGATTGCCGGCTTCGGTGAGCTGCGTGTCGAGGGTCCGAAGCGCGACGAAGTCGTCGATCGTCGTCATCTCGCGCTGAAGCTGCGCGATGTGTCCGCCCGACATCCACGCGCGCGGGACGCCTATCCACTCGAGCCTGGTCCAGAGGAACCCGAGCTGACCGGGTTCGCGATAGGGCAGGGGCCGCACGAGCAACCCATCGACGACGCTGAACACGGCGGTGTTCGTGCCGATGCCGAGCGCGAGGGTCACGATGACCACGGCCGAGAACGCCGGCTGCCGTGTCAGCTGACGAACCGCCATCCGGATGTCGTACGCGAGTCTCGTCAGCATGACTGGTGGTCCTTTCGGTTCTCGAATGCCGCCACGCGACAGGCGCTCGGCGAGGCCGCTGGTCAGTGCGTCCACCAGCCGGGTGCACACGAACAGGAGCGCGTGCCGGCGTCCGCGGTGACGCGCGGTGCGCCGGCCCTCGCCGAACGCCAGCCGAAGCTCGTCGCCAAAGCGAACGCGAAACTCGCGCGGGTAGGCGGCGAGGAACGCGCGGTACAGGAGATCGATCACGTTTCGCCGCGTCGCAACACTCTGCGAAGCCTGGCTGTTGTCAGCTGCTTCGCGAGGCGCGCGGCCTCGGCGGCCGCGACCTTTCGTCCCTCGGCGGTCATCCGGTACGTCCGCCTCCGCGGATCTTCTTTCGCCCGTTCCGCATCGGCAATCTCCGCGATGAGCCCGGTATTGAGCAGGCGGTTCATGGCCCGGTAGAGCGTGCCCGGGCGCAGGTTCAGCGCGCCATCCGTGCGGCGGTCGATGTCCTGGAGGACGGCGTAGCCATGGAGATCGCCGCTCGCGAGTGACAGCAGGATTTCGAACTCGACGAGGGTGAGCGGGCCGGGGGACTGGGACGATCGGTTCATTGTGTATAGGTACAATAAGAACATAGAGAGTCGAAGTCAAGAGGAGAAGGGCTCAGAGGCTCACGGCTCAAAGGCCAAGAGCTGAACGCAAGATCGATCTCGAGCGGAAGATCTCCAGGAATTCAGCGCGTTTTCCGGGTTTCGTCCGGTGGGTCCTCATTTCGATGATCATGGGCAAGTTATGACCGATCTGAATCCCCAGGCCAAACAGATGGCCGACAAATCGATGGTCCGGAATCTCGACGCGCAGGCGCGCGCGATTTGGCCGCAGGAAGTGGAGTTGATCAAGCGGTACGGCCTCGGCGCGAATATCAAGATCCTCGACGCGGGCTGTGGCACCGGCGAGGCCGCATCGCGCCTTGCCGACCTGTTCGATCAGGCGACGGTGCTCGGTGTGGACATCGTTGATCCGCACCTCGAGCTCGCGCGAAGCCGGCACGCCCGTTTCGGACCGCGCCTGCGATTCGAGCACCAGACGATCTTCAATCTCGACGCGGCCGATCGCACGTTCGACCTGACGGTGTGCCGTCACGTGCTTCACTCCATTCCGCATCCGGAGCGCGTGATCGCGGAGCTCGTGCGCGTCACGCGTCCCGGCGGCCGGCTGCACTTGATCCCGGAAGACTACGGGATGCTGCACTTCCAGCGGGGGCGCCTGAACCCGCGCGACTTCTGGCACGAGGCGCCCGAGCGGTTCGGCGAGAAGACCGACACCAACCTCTTCATTGGCCGCGACTCGTACGAAATCCTCCAGCAGCTCGCACTCGCCGACATCACCGTCGACTACGTGGTCGTGGACCCGGGCCGCGTGCCCCGGGACACGTTCGCGGAGATCCTCGAGGCCTGGAAAGACGGCTACACGGAGTCGATCGCGGAATATTCGCGGTTCACCCGCGAGGAGGTCGGCGCGTATTTCGATCAGATGATTGCCGACATCCGGAACCCGCGGCGGTATGCCGCCTGGATGGTCCCGGTCGTCAGCGGGCGGGTTCCTCTGGCAGGTTGACCGGCTGCTACTCCGTTTTCGAGATCGGCGTAGATCCATTGCTTGCAGTGATAGCACTCGTGTCCGGGTGTCATTCCGGCTGTCTCATCGATTGCCTGATCAGACGGACGACGGCGTCCGAGCCTCCCCAGCCGAGGATTCTGATGTCCTTGCCTTCGAGCGCCGTCGCGTGCACGAAGAATTTTTCGAGCTCCCGCCGGATCCTGGCCGGCACGTCCCTGGAAGTCCGGAACTGATCGAACCGCAAAGCCTTCAGCGGAATCGCGACCACCCGATCGTTTCGTTCGCGCCCCCCGCCTCGTGCCTTCCGCTGGTCGACCTTCACGACGCCCAGCGCGCGGCAGGGAATGACCACACCGGGGAACGTCGGTGTATCCCACAACAGCATGGCGTCGAGCGGATCGCCGTCGGACGCTGCGGTCCCGGGGATGAATCCCCAGTCGAACGGGTAGGTCACGCCCATCGTCAACGGCCGTGACAGCGTCATCACTTCCATGGTTGGATCGAACTTGAGCTTCGCCGCTGATCCTCGAGGCGATTCGACGACGACGCGAAAGGTCGTGCCGCGGACGAACGGAGGGAGCAGGTGAAGCTTCATGCCGATCATTATGGGCCGAGGTCATGTCCTTTCGATTCAAGCGTCGCGAATCCGTCGATGAGGGCGTTCATCGCATCGCGTCCGAGCAGATCGAGGGCTTCACACGACGTGTCGGCGCCTGCTGGCGGGAGTGGCGCAGGTAGAGAAACGACCTCGACCTGGTGAAGAACAGACGCCGAGTCGTCGGTACGACGGTTACTTCGGGTAAGATTGGTGACAGTCAGGTCCCTGGAACCTGATTCCCGCCATCTTCTTCCTATGTCCAATCTTCAACTAAAAAGAAGATTCGGACAAGGATGTACCATCAGGTTCCTGACGACGCCATCTTCTTAGATTCCGGATCAAGACCAGTCCTCGGGTACCCTGATGTACCCGTCGTACCGACAGCGAAGCTGACGATCCGAGATCCCGGCCTGGCCAACCCCGGATGTTCTCGGCCGGGATGTCGAGAAACGGACCTCGGCTCCGACTTACTCACAACACGCGGGTTTCCCGCATAAAAGGAGCCGTCATGCCGACGATTACGCCGTTTCTGTGGTTCGACAGCCAGGCCGAGGAGGCCATGAACTTCTACTCGTCCATCTTCAAGCGGTCGAAGGTGGTCTCGGTGAGCCGCGCGCAGGGGAAGGTGATGGCCGTTCAGTTCGAGCTCGAAGGCCAGCCGGTCATGGCGCTGAACGGCGGCCCGCACTTCACGTTCAACGAGTCCTTCTCGCTGTTTGTCGGGTGCGAGACGCAGCAGGAGATGGACGAGGTACTGGTCGAAGCTCACGGCGGACGGCGGCGCTCCCGGCCGCTGCGGCTGGCTGAAGGACAAGTACGGCTTGTCCTGGCAGATCGTTCCGACCGCGCTCAGCCGAATGCTCGGCGACAAAGACCCCGGGAAAGCCGGTCGGGTCATGAGCGCGATGATGCAGATGAACAAACTCGACTTGAATAAGCTGCAGCAGGCTTACGACGGGGAGTAGACGCGCGTCGTCGGCGGTCCTCACGCCTGCCGACGAGTCGGTACCACGGTACGGCGGGTCCGAGGAATCTGAGCTCTTGTCATCTTCTTCTTGTTTGAAACTACTTAATGAAGATGGCGGGAATCAGGTTCCAGGTAACCCGATTACCGACGGCGATCTTGACGATCCGAGGTTTACTTCCCTACATCGCTGTCCGCGTGCAGCGGAATTCAATCTCCAGCTGAATCTTGTCGTCGACGCTGAGCAGCCTCGCCAGTGTCGGTTTCGTCAGATTGAAATCTGAAAAGACGATGGTGGTCGTTGCGCGGCCGCCGATCGTCGCGTTGCCGAATGTCGAGACGACGTTCCAGGTCACTTCTTTCGTGACGCCGTGAAGCGTCATGTCGGTGACGAGTTGAAAACCCGCCTGAGCCTGATTCCCGACCGGCAGCGGGGCCGGCAATCCGACGGAGCGCTTCGGAACGATCACCAGCGTCGGGAATTTTTCGGTTTCGAGCGTGCGCTGCTGGATGTAGCCGTCACGCATCGACTGATCGCTCGTCAGCGTCTTCAGGTCGACGACGAGCTTCGATTCCGGCGCGATCGAACCGTCCGGATTCACGATGATCGCGCCCGTAACGGATTCCGTCGTCCCGACAGCATCGCTCGGGAAGCTGATGCCGGCGAGCTGCTCCGTGACCTTGTACCGGGCTTTCGTGCCCGTCGTGATCTCCAGCTTGTGCGGTTTCGTCCGGTCCGGCGCGGCGGGTCCACTGGCCCGGCCTCCGGCCGGCGGCGGCTGCTGCGCCTGTTGATCGACAAACCGCGCGGCCGTTCCCTGTCCAGCGAGCCATACGCACGCGGCGATTCCTGCGGTCAGAACTCGTTTCTTCAGCATCGTCCATCCTCGGGTCGTGGGCTGGTCGTCCCGCCCGCCGCTCATTCTAAGCGCACGCCGGGTTTCCGCGTCGCGGCCTGGTCGATCGTGACGTTGCGGTCACCGACGTCTTCAGTTGCCGTCAGCCGTCAGCACGTCTGTGAGGTACCGGATCCAGTTCCCGCCGAGCAGTTTCTCGATGTCCGCGGTCCGGTAGCCACGTTTGCCGAGCCCGTGAGCGATGTTGCGGAACCGTTCCGGCGGATCGAGCTCTTTGATCCACGGCGGCCAGCGGACGCGATAGACGGGCTTGAAGCTCGTCAGCCGCGGCACGTACCAGCTTTCACGGGTGTGCATGGCCTCGATGCCGCGGATCGAGTAGTCGGATGCCAGGCCGACGTGGTCGATCCCGGCAACCTTCACCGCGTGGTCCACGTGACGGAGGTAGTCGTCGAACGACGTCTCCGGCGTCGGTCCGATGAAGTAGCCGAGCGTCGCGATGCCGGTGACGCCGCCCCTGTCCGAGATCGCTTTGATCAGGTCGTCGGACTTGGCCCGCACGTGGTCGTAGACGGACTTGCACATGGTGTGTGTAAACGCCGGCGGTCGTTTACTCACGAGGATGCCGTCCCGGCTGGTCGCCTCGCCGCAGTGGGAAAGATCCACGACGACGCCGAGCTGGTTCATGCGCTCGACGACGGCGACGCCGAAATCGGAGAGGCCGGCGTTGGTTCGCTCCGTGCAGCCGTCGCCGAGGAGGTTCCGGGAGTTGTACGTGAGCTGGATGCAGCGCGTGCCGGCCGCGTGCAGCACGTCGACGTTGCGGACGTCGCTTTCGACGATGGTGGCGTTCTGGAAGCCGAGCAGCACGCCCACCTTGCCGCTCTTCTTCGCGGCGGCGATGTCCGCGCCGCGCGCGACCTTCATCAACCGGTCCGGGAACTGATCGAACCGTTTCTGCCACTCGCCGAGGGCATTCTTCGCGACGGCGAGATTCCGATTCGAGAGGCTGGTGTGGATGGCCGTCACGCCCGCGGCCTTGTACGCCGCGAAGATCGGCTCCGGATTCTGCCAGTCTTCGTCGGCGGACAGCGCGTCGAAGACGATGGTCCGGTCGAACAGCGTATTCACATCGGCCGGTGAGAGCGACGGCTGGCCGCGCTGAGGCCGTTCGGCGTTGGCGACGACTGCCGCGCCGACCAGAGCCCCCGACGCGGCGATGAAGTCACGACGGCTGAAAGTCATGGGGGCACTAGATATCAGGAGCGGACCGGTGCGGCAAGAGGAGGCTCCGAAGCTGGGGAACTGGTGACCTGAGAATGGGGGGATTTACTTGCCTGCTCGGCAGGTCTCCATGTCCCCAGATTCCCTTGCAGATGTCCCGCCTTAGGCTTAGACTGTCTAAGCCTAGAACATCTAACCCATGGCCCGGACGAACAGCGACCAGCTGCACGGTACGCTCGACATGCTCGTCCTGAAGACGCTCCAGCACGAGCGCCTGCACGGCTATGCCATTGCCGTCCGGCTGGAGCAGCTATCCAATGATGTGCTGCGCGTCGAAGAAGGGTCGCTCTATCCCGCGCTCTACCGCATGGAAGCGCGCGGTTGGCTCACGTCCGAGTGGGCTGTCACCGAAACGGGCCGGCGCGCGAGGTTCTACAAGCTCACGAGGCCCGGCCGTGCGCAGCTCGAGGCCGAGACGGCGAGCTGGGCGCGCCTGACCACCGCCGTCCAGAACGTGCTCAACGGTTGAAGACATGCGGATCCTTCGACACCTGATCGCGATGGCGCGCACGCCGTTCCGGCGCGACGGAATCGCGGACGAGATCCGCGAAGAGATGCGGTTCCATCTCGAGATGCGGGAACAGGAGCTGCGAGGCCGTGGTCTCGCCGCCGGCGACGCGAAACGCGCGGCGTCGCAGCGTTTCGGCGACCTGACGGTCATGCAGGACCGCGGCTACCGGATTCGCGGAGGAGGCATCATGGAATCGGTGATGCAGGACGTTCGGTACGCCGGCCGGATGATCGCCCGCCAACCCCGTTTCTCGGCGATCGTCATCCTGACGATCGCACTGGCGATGGGCGTCTCCACGTCCCTCTTCAGCATCGCCGACGCGACGCTGCTTCGGCCGCTGCCGTTTCCGGATCCCGAGCGGATCGTGGAGGCCGAAACTCAGATCCGGTTTGACGGGCGGCTGCACATGACGTCAGCCGCGATCAGCGACATGCAGCGCTGGGAGCAGTCCGAGATATTTTCGGCGCTCGCGGCCTGGAAGGACGTCAACCCAGGGTCGCTTCTCGACGGTGCGGTTCCAAAACGTGTGGACGCGCGAGAGGTGACCGGGGGATATCTCGCCGTCCACGGCGTTGCGCCCGTGATCGGTCGCGGCTTTACGACTGCGGATCTGACGATTGGTGCGCCGGCGGTTGTCATGGTGAGTCACGCGTACTGGCAGTCAGAGCTGGGCGGCGATCGCGGCGTTCTTGGACGCGCAGTGCGATATGACGGAGTGCTGGCGGAACTCGTCGGCGTACTGCCTGTCGGTTTCTACCCGAAGGTGACGCTCTGGCGTCCGCTGCGCGTGAATCCCGCCCAGATCGACGCGCGCGGGTACAGCACGTACATCTACGCGCGACTGCGGCCGGGACTACGCATTGACGACGCAGAGCGACGGCTGGCAGCCCACACGCCTGTTGGCGAAGGCCGCTCGGCGTCGAGCGCGACGGAACCGGTCATGGGCGCGCCCGTCCGGCTCACGTCTGTGCTCGACCGGACCGTCGAGCGCTATCACACCATCGTCGGTCTGCTCGGCGGCGCGGTCGCGTTCATTGTGCTGATCGCCTGCGTGAACGTGGCTGGTCTGCTCCTGGCGCGAGGAGCCTCGCGGGAGGCCGAGCTCGCCATCCGCGCCTCCATTGGCGCTGGCCGGCTTCGCCTGATCCGTCAACTGCTGATCGAAAGCGTGACACTCTCCCTCACTGGCGCCGCGGTGGGGATTCTGATTGCGTGGCTTGCGCTCGATGCGCTCGTCGCGATCCTCCCGATCTCCCTGCCGCCGGGTTCGGAGGCTACGATTCACTTGCGGGCGCTCGCGGCGATTGGCGGACTCGCGGTGGTTACAGGGATCGTGTTCGGTCTCGTTCCGGCGATCCGCTCGTCACGCGTGAGAGTCGGCGCCGGGGTTGCCAGCCGGACGCCGCGCTTCGGCGCCACAGTGTCGCGACGAAGCGGACAATCCTTGATCGCAGCGGAAGTCGCGCTCGGGGTTGTGCTGGTTGTCGGGGCCGGACTGACGATCCGGAGCTTCGCGCGCCTGACCTCGGTGGATCTCGGGTTCGACCCGGCCGCCATCGTTGCATTCAAGGCGCTGCCTGTTGACGCGGATGCCGCTGTGCAGCGTCAGTACTATCCGGCGTTGCTCGAAGCCATTCGCCCGATGCCGGGTGTCGAGGCTGCCGGCGCGGTGGATCACTTTGCGCTTGGAAGCACGTCGACGGTCACCGTCGTTTCTGTGAGCGGAAAGAACACGCCAGTGGCAATGCGATCGGTTCTTCCGGGGTACTTCGAGGCGATGGGGTTGCGCGTGCGTCACGGCCGGCTGCCGGCGCCGTCTGACGGCGCGGTCCCGCAGTCGGTCGCGATCGTGAACGAATCGGCGGCCAGGAAGCTCTTTGCCGAGGGTGCGATTGGACGCGAATTGACCTACAGGAACCGCTCTGTGACGGTGATCGGCGTGGTGGCCGACTTTCACCACGTATTTACCGGGGGCCCGACGAACCAGCGTCAGCCTGAAGTCTTTCTCCCGTTCGACCCATCGACAGCCGGTTCTCGACTGGCTCTCGGTCTCACCATCGTCGTCCGGCCGAAGCCGGGCGCGACAAGCCTGATCGAGACGCTCCGCCGCACCGCCGAAAGCGTCGGCCCGCGCGCGATCGTCGAAGACGCACGTCCCGGAACCGAATGGTTCGCGGATCTGGTCGCTGCGCCCCGGCACCGCACGACACTGCTCGGACTCCTCGGCACATTCGGCCTGACGCTGACGCTCGTCGGCGTCTTCAGCACGACGGCGTACGCCGTCGCGCGGCGCACCAGAGAGATCGGCGTGCGGATGGCGCTCGGAGCGCAACCAGCCGACGTGGTGAGCCGGATGGTGCGCGAAGCCGGCTGGCCGATGCTCCTGGGTCTTGCGGTGGGGTTGAGCCTCGCGTACTACACGACCCGCCTGGTCGAAGGCTTCCTGTTCCAGACCACACGACACGATCCGGCGACGTTCGCGGGCGTCGCCGTGCTCATGGGCACGGCAGCGCTCGCCGCGGCCTGGATTCCGGCACGCCGCGCGGCGCTCGTGGATCCGGTGACGACGCTGCGGGCCGAGTGAGGGTCCTCAGAACAATCCCGGCGGCGGAAACGCGCGCGCCAGCGCATCCGTGACGCGTTCTCGCGCAAACTGGCGCTCGTCGCAGAGAAAGCGCACGATGCCGTCGAGATCGGGCTCACCAAACTCAATCGAATACTCGTCTGTCACGTCCGGGCGCACGTAGATCTGGCGCAGCGACGTCACGTCCCCAACCGCATCCCGAATCTCGGCCGGCATCGCCTCGATCGACCCGTGCTGCTGGACCAGCGCGAGTGCTTTCTTCGGTCCAATGCCGTGCACGCCGTCGTTGAAATCGGTGCCGACGAGGAGCGCCAGATTGATGAGTCCCTCGCGCGTGATGCTCCATGCGGCGAGCAGGTCGTCGAGACTGAGCAACTCCGGAACCAGCGGCCTGAACTTGCCCTGGCTTGGGAGAAACTCCTTGCCGGAAATCGTGAGAAACCGCATGAGCCGCGGCGCGCCGAAGAGCAGCGTGTCGTAGTCCTTGCTTGCGGCCGCCCAGACGTGCCCGGCACGAGCCATGTGCGCCGCTTGCGCTTCGCCTTCGGAGGGCGCCTGAATCACCGGAAGGCCGAGCAGCCGCACGAGCTCTTTTGCGTCGCTCACCATCTCCCGCGTGAGACGCGAGGTCATCGTCGCTTTGGAATACGCCGCGTCGAGATCGCCACGCGCGAGCGCTTCGTCGCGCGCCCGCTCGAACTCGGTCTTGACGGCTCGCCGGCGCGCGAGTTCCTGGGCCTTGAGCACCGGCGGCGCGCCGTCGAAGACGAACATGAGTTTCAGCGCATGCTCGGCCATCAAGCGCGTCGTCCTGAAGAACAACCCTGAGAGGTGTGATGTGACCCGGCCCGTCGCGTCCTTGAGCGGCGTGCCGTCGCGAAGCCGGATCAACGCCAGGAATTGATAGAGCTCGCCGTTGCCGTCAACGGCCAGGACTTTGTCGCGGAGCGTCGACTTGGCTACCGGCTCCGGGCGGACGATGGGGGTGAGGACGACGCCGATGGGTCGATGGTACCGCCTGACGAGCCACGCTTCGCCTATGATGCCCGTCCCGCTGGGCCGGCCCGGTCTCAGAAACTTGCGTGTGTTCCCACTCGATTGACACCCGGCAGGCGAGATGGTCTTATCCCCCGCATGTCCATGGCCGCTTTCGCCGGCATCGTCGGCCCTATCCTGTTTTCACTCATCGTTTTCGGTCTCGGGTCGCTGCAGGCCGACTATCACCCCTGGGTGGAGTCCATCTCCGCGATTTCACTCCACCCGGGCGGCTGGTTGCAGGACGTGAACTTCGTCATGTTCGGGATCTTGATGGGCGTGTTCACGATCGCGCTCTACCGCGGCGTCCGACCCGGACCTGCGAGTCTGACGGGGCTCGCGGCCAGCATGCTGAGCGCGCTCGGGATCGTCCTCATGGGTATCTTCCCGATGACGATGGACAAGGTCGGCGGCGATGTCGTGCCCGTACACACCGATAGCCACGCGATCGCATCGCTCGTGGCCTACGTGGGCGCAACGGTCGGCCTGATCGCGCTCTCGCGGTTGCTGGCCGCCGATCCGCCATGGACGCGTTACGCGGCGTTCACGAACAAGTGCGGCATGGCCATGGCGCTGCTGTTCCCTGCACTCCTGGCGGCCATGCCGGCGATCTCACCGGTGCACATGACGGCCGGCGTGATCCAACGTGCGGCCCTTGCCGTGTGGTTCACCTGCACGATCGTGCTCGCGCTCAGATTGAGGACCGTGCTGAAGCAACGCGAACCCGAAGAGGACGATCGCGATATGGTGGGGAGCCGCTGAATCGGAGGTCCTGAAAAGCGTATGTCGGTACGACAGGTACGGCAGGTCCGCGGAACCTTCTGACGCTCGTCGTCATTTTTAATAAGATGGCGTGCGTCAGTTCGTTCCATGGACCCGTCGTACCGACGAGTGCCTTTCAGAACCCGTCGTACCGACAGGAGCTTTTCAGGATCCCGACGAGTGCCTTTCAGAGTCCTCTAGATGTACTACTCGTCGCTCCGCCATCCAGTTGCTTGCGCTCGGCGGAGCCAGCGTCCTTCTCGAGGGATGCTCGCCGCGACGAAGCCCGGTGACGCCGGCCGTGCGGCCGACCGGGCGAGCGCTCGCGAGGGTCCTCGTCTCACCAGATCGGGTCATTCGGCAGGTGGCCGGTCTTCGCCCGTTTCGGCGATCGGGATTCAACGTCAGCGTCGCGAAGATCGGCGACAAGCCGGTCATCCACAACTACGGTCATGGTGGCGGCGGGATCACGCTCTCGTGGGGCACCGCACAGCTCGTCGTCGAGCACGCGGTCGCGACACCGCACCGCGATGCGGCGGTGATTGGGTGCGGGGCGGTCGGCCTGGCTACGGCCAGGTTGCTCCAGGATCACGGCTTCACGGTCACGATCTACACGCGCGATTTGCCGCCACACACCACGTCGAACATCGCCGGGGCCTACTGGTCGCCGTATCTCGTGTCCGACAACGATCGCCGGACGCCGGCCTTCGACGACCAGTTCACCCGCGCCGGGCGGTTCGCGTGGCGCTATTTTCAGAATCTCGCCGGGCCCTACTACGGCGTCTGGTGGCGGGAGAGCTATTCACTGTCGGTCAATCCGCCGCCGGGTGGTGTGCCGCCCGTCGATCGCGGATTGCTCGCCGGCCTGCGTCCGCCGGCGGTGTTCGCTGCCGGCTGGTGAACACCCGTTCGGATCGCTCAACGCCACGCGCTCGATGGTCATGCACATCGAGCCTTCCGTCTATCTTCACGCGTTGATGACGGACTTCCGGATCGCTGGCGGCCGCATCGTCGTTCGGGAATGTCCCGAACCTGCGGCGATGGGCGACCTCCCGCACCCGCTGCTGGTCAATTGCACAGGGCTTGCCGCGGGAAAACTGTTCGGCGACGCCGACGTGATGCCCATCAAAGGTCAGCTGACGGTCCTGGCGCCGCAACCGGAGGTGGACTATCTCACCTTCGCGCCCGTCGATCTCTACATGATGCCGCGCCGGGACGGGATCATCCTTGGCGGCACGAGCGAACGCGACGTGTGGTCGCTCGAGCCCGACCCGGCGCATGCCGACCGGATCCTCAAAGGGCACCAGGAGCTGTTTGGAAAGACCTGGAAACAGTCCTGACAGCGGCCGATTTGAGAGGGAATCGATGACGCCCGGCGCTCCGTACCACTATCGTCAGATCCGCACCTCGTCCATGGCGGCGATGGCTTCGCGGATCTGAAAGGCCAGCGAAGGGGTCACGTTCTCGAACTTGACGCCGACGCCTTTCGAGCCGATCGAGACGATTCGGCCGAGAATGGTCATCGGCCCGCCGCGGCTGAAGTAGAAGGTGAAAACGGCCTGATCGCCCACGACCAGCGGGAGCGATGAAGTGATGCGGCAGCCGGCGGCGCTCAAATCGGAGACACGGCCCATTCCGGCCTTCGCGGTGCCCTTGCAGTACGAGTCAATGTGTATCGCAATTCGTTTGTGTTTTCTGCGCTCTGACGCCATTGTTGCGCCTCCGCTGCCAGGTCGTCAGCGCAATTGGCGTACCGGATGAACGTTGAATCAGGCGCGTCTTCAGCGAGGTTGGTGGAACGTTTTGCCAGGACAAAAGGGCTGGGGATCACCGGAAATCCTGAACTCGGATCTTAGGCGCTTACAGAATTAGCGGGCGCGCCCGCACATAGTGTCGATCTCACTTTCAGTCAACCCGGCTTCGCCCAGGACCTCCCGCGTGTGCTCACCGAGTCGGGGTACGTGCGCGGCCACGACCGTCGGGGTCTCGGACATTTTGATCGGCGATCCGAGAGTCGGGATTCGGCCGAGCGTGGGGTGATCGAGCTCCGCGATCATGGCGCGGGCTTTCGTTTGCGGATCGGCGAACGCTTCGGCGTACGTATTGATCGGGCCGCATGGGATCGCCCGCCCATCGAGCTGTTCCAGCCAGTGCGCTCTGGTGTGACGCGACGTGATCGCTTCAATGCGATCGATGAGCGCCGCACGGTTCCGGACGCGGGCGGCAGCCGTGGCGAACGCTTCCTCCGACGTCCAGTCCGCGTGGCCGAGCAGATCACACAGTGCGGCGAACAGTCGATCGGTCCCCGCGCCGATCGTGATGTAGCCATCCGAGCAGCGAATGGCCTGGTACGGCGCCAGGAAGCGATGCGCCGATCCCTGTGCCTGAGGTGTTACCTGCTCAGCAAAGTATTCGGCGGCTTCCCACACCGACAACGCCAGGCCGGCCTCGACGAGCGAGGTGTCGATGTGCTGGCCGCGCCCGCTGCGGTCTCGGTGGTGCAGCGCGGCGAGGACGGCGGCGAGCGCGAAGAGTCCGGCGCCGAGATCGGTGAGCGGCACGCCGGACTTGACCGGCGGGCCGCCAGGTTCCCCCGTCACAGACATCAGTCCTGAAACCCCTTGTGCCACCAGGTCGAAGCCCCCTTTCGGCGCGTCGGGCCCCGTCTGGCCGTAGCCCGAAATCGACGCGTAGATGAGCCTCGGATTCCGGGCGGAGAGCGCGGAATAGTCGAGACCCAGCGCTCGCATCACCCCAGGCCTGAAGTTTTCGATCAGGATGTCGGTCCGCGCGGCCAGACGCTCGAACGCCTGACGGCCGGCGATGGACTTGAGGTCGAGCACGATGGCGCGCTTGCCGCGGTTGAGCGCCGCGAAGCCGGCGCTGTCCAGGCCGCCGCGCGTGCCCATCTGCCGCGTCGGATCACCTTCGGGCGGCTCGACCTTGATCACGTCGGCGCCCATGTCGCATAGTTGCATCGCGCAGAACGGTCCGGCCATCACCTGCGCGACGTCGAGCACGCGAATTCCTTCGAGCGCTTTCCGGCCCGTGCTCATCTTCTTCCCGTCTCCATGTGAGGGCACACCGTGAGCGTTTCAGGCGCGCTTTTCTCGCAGGCTGGTCCCGTGGCATTCCTCACGTTCAATCGCCCCGAGACCGGCAACGCCCTCACCTGGTCGATGTACGACGCGCTCACCGATGCGTGCGAGCGTGTCGATGCCGACCGCGACGTTCGCGTCTTCGTCATCCGCGGCTCCGGAGGGGTCTTCTCGACGGGTACCGACATCCGGCAGTTCACGGAATTCAGATCGGGCGCCGACGGCGTCGCGTACGAGCGCCGCCTCGAAGCGTGCCTGTCACGCCTCGAGGCCGTTGCGGTTCCGACGATCGCGCAGGTCGAGGGCCCCGCAGTCGGCGCCGGCTGCGCGATTGCCCTGGCCTGCGATCTTCGCGTGTGTACGTCAACCGCCCGTTTTGGCGTACCGATCGCACGTACGCTCGGCAACGTCCTCTCGATCGAGAACTGCGCGCGCCTGGTCGAACACGTCGGAATGGCACGCACGAAAGATCTGCTCATCACGGGACGTCTGCTCGATGCCGCCGAGGCATCCGCGGCGGGCCTCGTGACCCGCATGGCAGAGCCGAACGACATCGGCCGTGTCGTGGACGATGTGGCCGGCACGACCGCCCGCAATGCGCCGCTCACGATCCTGGCGATGAAAGAGGCCCTCCGCCGCATTTCGATCCGACGCTATCTCGAACTGGACGGGTTTGAACGACTGTCGGCCGCCTGTTATGACAGCGCTGACTTTCGCGAAGGCGTCGCCGCGTTTCTCGAGAAGCGTCCACCACGGTTCAAAGGCCTCTGAGGTCGATTTACGTCTTTTGTAAAATGACCTCAGAGGTCATTTTCCCAATCGCCGCCTGCACCCCGCCCGCCGTGAAGGGCACACCGGCGGCCGCCAGACCGAGCTCGACGCCTCCGAGTGTGCCGATCAGCATCAGCTCGTTGAAGTCGCCGAGATGCCCGATACGGAACACGCGGCCTGTGAGGCGGCCCAGACCGGCGCCGAGTGACATGTTGAACCGATCGAGGACGAGCTCACGGAATCGATCGGCGTCATGTCCGGCCGGCATGATCGCCGTCGTCACGACCGGACTGAGCTCGTCCTCTCGTTCGCAGAGAATCTCCAGGCCCCACGCGCGGACGGCGGCACGCGCGGCAGCCGCGAGGCGACGATGTCTCGCGAAGACGTTGGGCAGTCCCTCCTCCGAGAGCATGCGAAGCGCTTCGCGCAACCCGAACAGCAGGTTCGTGGCCGGAGTCGTCGGAAAGAATCCGTTCGCGTTCGCGGCCAGCATGGGCTCCCAGGCCCAGTAAGAACGCGGCAGCCTCGCCTGGCGGGACGAGGTGAGCGCACGCTCGCTGATGGCGTTGAAGCTGAGACCCGGCGGGAGCATCAACCCCTTCTGCGAGCCCGCGAGCGTGACGTCGAGCCCCCATTCGTCGTGGCGCAGGTCGATCGATCCGAGCGACGAGACGGCGTCAACGAGCAGCAGGGCCGGGTGGCCAGCCGCGTCAATCGCGCGCCGGATTTCAGGGAGCCGGCTCGTGACGCCCGTGGAGGTCTCGTTATGCACGACGAGAACCGCGCGGATCGCGTGGTCCCGGTCGCGCGCGAGCCGCTCGCCTAACTCGGCGGGATCGACCCCACGTCGCCAGGTCCCGGGGACTATCTCGACGTTCAGTCCGAGCCGCCGCGCGACTTCCGCCCAGTTCTTCGAGAACTCCCCGATATCGAACGCCAGCACCGTATCCCCTGGCGAAAGCGTGTTGACGAGCGACGCCTCCCACGCCCCGCTGCCCGATGCGGGGTAGATCACGACCGGCGCCGACGTCTGGAAAACGGTTCGGAGTCCGTTCAGGACCTCGCGGCCGAGCGCGGCGAACTCAGGGCCGCGATGATCAATCGTTGGCGCCGCCATCGCGCGCAGCACCCGATCGGGCGTGTTCGTCGGGCCGGGAATCTGCAGGAAGTGGCGGCCTGCGCGCGGCATGGGAGGGGATGGTAACCCGTTCATTGAGCAATTGAGTAATTGGGGAATTGAGTAATTGAATTAATTAATCAATTTCTCAATTACTCAATTACCCGATTACCCAATTACCCGATGCTCCTATAATCCCCGCTCCGATGCCTGCCACGGTCGACGTCGACGCGTTGCGACGCGAGCTCGAAAGCGCGCTCGAAGGCGAAGTGCGATTCGACGCGTTGTCGCGTGCGCTCTATGCGACCGACGCGAGCGTCTACCAGATTCAGCCAGCCGGCGTCGTGATTCCCAGGACACGCGAGGACCTGCGGCGGGTCCTGACCGCCTGCCGGCGTCATGGCTGTTCGATCACGATGCGCGGGGGCGGCACGTCTCAGGCCGGCCAGGCGATCGGCGCCGGTCTCGTCGTCGATACGTCGAAGTACTTCAACCGCCTCCTGGAGGTGAACGCGCAGGAGCGCTGGGCGCGCGTCGAGCCCGGGATCGTCCTCGACGAGCTCAACGCCGCCCTCGCGCCCCAGCGGCTGCGGTTCGCGCCCGACATCGCGACCGCCAGCCGCGCCACTGTGGGCGGCATGATCTCCAACAACTCGGCGGGCGCGCGCTCGGTGGTGTACGGCAAGACCATCGACCACGTCCTCGAACTGCAGGTGCTGCTCGCCGACGGCACGTTCGCCTGGTTCCGGCCGGTCACCAGCGCGGAGCTCGATCAGATCGCCGGCGGGACGACGCTCGAAGCGTCGTGTTACCGGGAGATCCGCCGGCTGGCGTGCGAACACGCCACGGAAATCGAACGGCGTTACCCAAAGATCCTGCGGCGGGTCGGCGGCTACAACCTGGACGAGTTCGCCGGCGCCGATCGGCCGTTCAATCTGGCGAAGATCGTCGTCGGATCCGAAGGCACGCTCGGCATCGTCGTCGAGGCGAAAATCAATCTGGTGCCGCTGCCGGCGGCCAGGGCGGTTCTCGTCGTTCAGTTCGACGATCTGCTCGACTCGCTTGGAGCGACGCCCGTCATCCTCCAGCACAAGCCGTCAGCGGTCGAGGTCATGGACGCCTTCATCCTCGATCACACCCGGCAGAGCCCTGATCTTCACCGGCTGCGACAGACGTTCGTCGACGGTGAGCCGGCCTCCCTCCTGTGCGTCGAGTTCTTTGGCGATCATGTCGATGAGCTGCCGGCGCGCGTCGAGGCACTCGAGCGGGACCTGACGGCGCGGAATTATCGCGTCCGGTTTCATCGCGCGATCGAGCCGGCCGCGCAGCAAGCCATCTGGCAGGTTCGAGAAGCCGCGCTCGGGCTGGCGATGGCCACGAAGGGCGACGCGAAGGCGGTCTCGTTCGTCGAGGACACCGCGGTCGCGCCCGACCGGCTGCGCGACTACATCCGCGACTTCCTCGCGCTCGTCAGCCGGCACAACACCGAGGCCGGCGTCTACGCACACGCGTCCGTCGGATGTCTGCACGTCAGACCCGTCGTGGACATGAAGACCGAATCCGGTGTCCGGCAATTTGAAACCATCGCATCAGAAGTCGCCGACCTGGTCCTCGCCTACGGAGGCGCATTGTCCGGGGAGCATGGGGATGGGCTGGTGCGGAGCCCGTTCATGGAACGCATGTTCGGCACGGAGCTGTACGCCGCGTTCCGGCAGATCAAGCGAACGTTCGATCCGGATGGCCTTTTCAATCCCGGGAAAATCGTCGATGCGCCCGCGCTGACCGAAAATCTTCGGTTTGGTCCTTCATACCGATCCGCGCCGGTGACGACGTCGTTCGACTACAGCGCGTACGGCGGTCTTGCGGGTGCCGTGGAGATGTGCAGCGGCATCGGTGCGTGCCGCAAAATGCAGCCGGGCACCATGTGTCCGTCGTTCATGGCGACGCGCGACGAGGCGCATTCGACGCGCGGGCGCGCCAACGCGCTCCGGCTCGCCCTGTCGGGCAAGCTCGGCCAGGCGGGTCTTTCGGATGACGCGGTAAACGACGTGCTCGACCTGTGTCTCGAGTGCCGCGCCTGCAAGACCGAGTGTCCGGTCGGCGTGGACGTCGCCCGCATGAAAAGCGAGTTCCTGGCCGCGTATTGGCAACGGCGCGGGACGCCCGCGCGCGCGAGGGTGCTCGGTCATGTCGATCAGGTCGCCCGGTGGGGAAGCCGGCTGGCACCGGTCGCCAACCTGCTCATGGGCAGCAAAGGTGGGCGTCTCCTGAGTGAGCGTCTGTTCGGGATCGATCGCCGGCGCAAACCTCCGGCGTGGGCCCGGCAGACGTTTCGTCGTCAGGCCACGGCGCGCACCGCACGTCCGACCAGCGCGGCGGGAAATGGCCCCGCGGTTCGGCCACAGGGATCAGTCGCGCTGTTCGTGGACACTTTCACCAATCATCAGCACCCGGCCGTCGGCGTTGCCGGCCTCGACGTGATCGAACGGCTCGGCTACCGCGTGACGCTCGCGTCGAACGTCTGTTGCGGCCGGCCGCTGATTTCTCAGGGTCTGCTGGGCGAGGCTCGACAGCGCGCTCGCGACAACGCGAACCGGCTCTTCCCCCTTATCCGGGACGGGCAAACGCTCGTCTTCTTCGAGCCGAGCTGTCTGTCGGCGATTCGCGAGGACGCGCCGGACCTTCTGTCGGGCGACGATCGCCTGAAAGCGAAATCGGTCGCGGACCACTCGCGCCTGTTCGAGGAGTGGCTCGAAGGCGAGTGCCGTGAGGGCCGCGTCACCCTCGCGCTCCGGTCCGGTCCGGCGACGGTGATGGTCCACGGCCACTGCCATCAGAAGGCGCTCGGCGCGCTGGCACCTGCGAAGGCGCTTCTCACCCGGATTCCGGGTGCCAGGATCGTCGATCCCGATGCCGGCTGCTGCGGCATGGCCGGTTCATTTGGCTACACGCGCGATCACTACGAGGTCTCGCGCGCGATTGGCGAACGACGATTGCTGCCCGCGGCGCGCGCGCTCGGCCATGACGCGGTGCTGGTCGCAAGCGGCACGTCGTGCCGTCAACAGGTCGCCGATTTCACCGGTGTCCGCGCGGTCCACGCGGCCGAGCTCATCCAGTCACTTCTGGCACCGTCCGCATGAACCTTGCCCTCCTCTCGGTCTCCGCGCTCGTGCTCGCGGTCGTCGTGAGCTGCGTCAGCCGGCTGAACGTCGGCGTTCTCGCGGTCGCGCTCGCGTGGATCGTGGGCGTCTATGTCGGCGGTCTGTCCGCATCGGCGGTGATGGGCGGGTTCCCGAGCCAGCTGTTCCTCACGCTGGCCGGCGTCACGTTGCTGTTCGCGATGGCGCAGTCGAACGGCACGCTTCCGAGGCTCACGTATCACGCCGTCCGGATCTGCCGCGGAAACATGGGCACGCTACCCATCATGTTTTTCATGCTGGGCGCGGCGCTCTCGTCGATGGGTCCCGGCAACATCGCGACCGCCGCGCTCCTCGCGCCGATTGCGATGGCGACGGCTGCGCGCACCGGAATTCCGCTGTTTCTCATGGCCATCATGGTGGGGAACGGCGCCAACGCCGGCGCCCTCTCACCCTTCGCGCCGACCGGCATCATCGTCAACGGCATCCTCGCGCGCAACCAGATGCCCGGCCTCGAGGCGCAGAGCTATCTCTACAACCTGGGCGTGCACGCCCTCGTGGCGTTCGGCGGGTACGCGCTCTTCGGCGGCCTGCGTCTCTTTGCCGCGGATCGGACCGTCAGCGCGACGACAGATCCCGAAGGCGAGACGCCGTTCAATCGCCGTCAGTGGATCACGCTTGGCGTCATCGGCGCGCTGATCGTCAGCGTGCTCGCGGCTGGCGTGCACGTCGGCCTGGCGGCGTTCGCCGGCGCCGTCGTGCTGGTCCTCGTCGGCGCGGCCGACGACGGCGAGGCGATCAAGCAGATGCCGTGGCGCGTCATCATCATGGTGTGTGGCGTGACGGTGCTGATCGCGCTCGTCGAGAAGTTTCAGGGCCTCGACCTGCTCGTGCAGCTCGTTGCGCGCATCTCCACCCCGGATACGGTCCCCGGCGTCGTCGCCTTGATCACCGGCGTCGTGTCCGTCTACAGCAGTACGTCAGGCGTGGTGCTGCCGGCGTTCCTTCCGCTCGTGCCCGGTCTGGCGGCCGAACTACCCGGATCGAGCGCGATCGCGATTGCCATGTCGATGAACATCGGCGGCCACGTCGTGGACGTCTCGCCGCTCTCCACGATTGGCGCGCTCTGCATGGCCGGCGCCGCGGCCAGCGACAGCCGCAAGCTGTTCATCCAGCTTCTGGCGTGGGGCTTGTCGATGGCGGTGGTCGCCGCGGCGCTGTGTTATGTGGTGTTCTGAGCCAACTATTGCACCATGGTAGCTCGATCATCTACCATGGTGTAATGGCGCTGAACCTCAAGAATGCTGAGGTCGAGCGGCTGGCCGCCGAGGTCGCGCGTCTGGCCGGCGAATCCAAGACCGAAGCGATCCGGAAAGCTCTCGAGGAACGGAAGCGGCGACTCACCGGCCGTTCGACCGCGGAACAACGCGCCCGAATCCTGAAGTTCCTCGAACGACGGGTCTGGCCGACCCTGCCGGCGCGGGAGCGCGGCCGCCGGCTGACACGCGCCGAGGAGGATGAGATTCTCGGATTCGGCCCGAGGGGCGTGTGACGCTGGACTCATCCGCGCTCCTCGCGATCCTGTTTGGCGAACCCGGCTACCTCGATCTGGTGGACCGCGTGCTGGCGGCCGACGTCGTGCGAATCGGCACGCCGACGCTTACGGAGACGGCCGTCGTCCTCACCGCGCGCCGGCGGGGGAGGAGCGGCGACGAGCTGGAAAGGCTGCTCGAGGAGCTCGATGTGACCGTGGTTCCGTTCACCCTGGCACATCACGAAGTGGCGGCGCGGGCGTACGAACGGTACGGGCGCGGGCGGCACAAGGCGAATCTCAATTTCGGAGACTGCCTGAGCTACGCGGTCGCATCGCTGGCCGGCGATTCGCTGCTGTTCGTCGGCGACGACTTCCGCCGCACCGACATCGAACCCGCGTTGTAGGACCGACTAGTTGGTAGTGGGCCACTTTGCCCGGCCGCAATCTGGGCGACAGGCGGATTATAGTGTCCTCACATCGAGGCACCCATGAACCGTTTCTCCCTGTGCGCGACCGCAGCGGCCGTCGTTGCGGGCCTCGCGACGCTCCATCCGGTTTCGCTCGAGCCGATCGCGGCTCAGACCCGTGCCACCGCGACGAACGTGCCCGTCATCCCGCACGAGCCGGTCGTCAGCTTCTTCAAGAACCCGCCGGGGCTCTACACCGGCGAGAACATGGGGATCGCGACGAGCTCGAAGGGCACGATCTACATCTACCACCGGGCATACGAGACACGGCTCTTCGAATACACGCCGCAGGGAGCGTTCGTGCGCGAGATTGGCCGGAACAACTACGGCTTCGCGTTCGCGCATTCCGTTCGTGTCGATGCGCAGGACAACATCTGGGCGGTCGACGAAGGCACCGACATGCTCGTCAAGTTCAGTCCGGCCGGCAAGGTGCTGATGACGATCGGACGCCGCGAGGATCCGGTGGCGATGCTTGGCAACATGCCGGGCGGGGGCAGCTTCCACGGCCGCAACGAGAAGTACCGCTTCGGACGCCAGACCGACGTCGCCTTCGATCAGCTGGGCAACATCTTCGTCTCGGACGGCTACTTCGACGCCCGCGTCGTGAAGTACGACAGGAACGGCCGGTTCGTCAAAGCTGTCGGCACGCGCGGCAACGGCAACCTGCAGTTCAACACGCCGCATTCGATCGCCACGGACTTCCAGGGCAACGTGTACGTGGGCGATCGCGGCAACGCCCGCGTGCAGGTGCTGGACAACGATCTGAACTGGAAAGCGAACTACGCCAACGTCGGGAACCCGTGGGCGGTCTGCGTGTCGGGCGGGCCCGGACCGAAGAATCCCGGCAAGCAGTACCTCTACGTGTCGAACTCCTGGCCGGACAGCGCGCCGGCGGCCGCCGCGGAATTCACGGGCGAGGTCTACAAGATGGAGCTCGACGGTACGATCGTCGGCAAGTTCGGCAAGGCCGGGAAGGCCCCGGGCGAGTTCGCGACAATCCATCAGATGGACTGCCGGGATCCGGACGTCATCTACACGGCTGAAATCAACAACTGGCGGTCGCAGAAGATCCTGTTGAAGCCAGGGGGACGGAGCTCGACTGTGGAAAACTCCAGGGACCGTGCAGTGGAGATATCGTCGGGCGAAGTTCCTGGAGTTTCCCACAGTCGAGCCCCGTCCCCCGCGTTGCTCGCGTTGGGCGCACGACCGGCCGTGGTCCAGGGCGGCGCCGTACCTGAGATCGCGTTCGAGAGCAACGCTGATTTTCTAAAGACGCCGGCTGACATCTACGTCGGTGAAGTCGCCGGCGTCGGCGCCAATTCCAAGGGCCAGGTGTTCGTCTACACGCGAACGGGCCATCCGTACGCAACGCTCGGCGACAACCGGACGTTTTCGCGGGGCGGTTCGCGGCTGTTCCAGTTCGATGCAACGGGCAAGTTCGTCCGCGAGCTCGGACAGGACGTGTACGGCTTCAACGCGGCGATCGGGTTGCGCGTCGATCCGCAGGACAACATCTGGACGATCGACGCGGCGGCCAACCAGGTGGTGAAGTTCGATCCCGACGGGCGTGTCGCCCTCGTGCTCGGCCGCAAGCCGGAGACGATTCCCGTGCGTCCGGCGCAACCGGGCGGAGCGCGCGGCGGCGCAGCCCCGGCGGCCACGCCGCCCCCGGCCCCGGCGACGCCACCGGCCGCACCACCAGCAGCGGTGACTCCACCCGCGCAGGGTCGCGGCGAGGCGCCAGCCGGTCAGGCCGGCGGGCGTGGCGGCCGCGGGGGCTCACCAGGATCCGGCACACCCGGATCGAGCTTCAATCGACCCACTGACGTCGCGTGGGATCGCGCCGGAAACATCTACGTCGCCGACGGCGTCGGCAACAACAATCGCGTCGCGAAGTTCGACAAGGACGGCCGCTTCATTACGCATTGGGGCTCGACGGGATCGGGCCAGGGACAGTTCACCGGTGTGAAGGCGATCGCGGTCGATGCGCAGGGGAACGTCTACGTTGCGGACACCGGCAACAAGCGGATCCAGGTCTTCGACGAGCAGGGCACGTTCAAGTCCGAGTTCGGCAACGTCGGGACGCCGATCGCGATGTGCATGACGAAAGGCGCGACGCAGTATCTCTACGTCTCACACGCCGGCGACCAGGACGGCATGGAAGACGCCGCCATCTACAAAGTGCAGCTCGACGGCAAGGTGGTGGGGAAATTCGGCGCGGCGGGTAAGCTGCCGAAGGAGTTCGGCCTCGCCAATTCCATCGACTGCCGCAGCGAGCAGGAACTCCTCATCGGCGAGATAACCAACTGGCGGGTCCAGAAAGTGACGCTGAAGCGGTAGCTCAGTCGTGGCTGGTTGCTGGGTTGCGGCTGTTTCCAAAGAGCGATCGACCACGAAGCTCACGAAGGACACGAAGACTGCGCTGACCTGGCGGCCGCCTGCGGCGGCGAGGCGGTGTGAGTGAGACCCGCGACCGACAAGACGCCTGAAACAGGTTTCGCATTTGGGGGACGGGTCTCGCTTGCGCGAGCAAGACCCGTCCCCCAACTCCCGAAACCTCATCTCCATCGTCTTGTCGGGTCGCGGGTCTCGCTCACACCGCGGCCCGGCGAAGCCGGGCCCGCCAGGCCAGCGGTGTCTTCAAATCCCTCGTCGCACTTGTCGGGTTTCCCTTCGTGCGCTTCGTGTCCTTCGTGGTTGAAAGCTCTTGGCGAGCACACCACGTTCCTAAGCACTCACCGCCGCGGCTGCAGATCCGTCCACCGGAACAGGGCGAAGTTCCGTGGGCCGCGGTTCATGGCGACAAGGAGCCCTCCGGAGAATCCGGGCAGATCCGTAGAGGTCACCTCGATGCCATCGGTATCGTCCGCCGTGGTGCGGATGACCGCCACCACTTCGGAGTGATCGTGCGGCGCGCCCGGTTTGCCTTCGCGCCGGAACAGGTGAAACGCGCTGCCGTTCGGGATCTGGTCCGTCGAGGTCAGAAGCATGCCGGCCAGCCACACAGCCAGCCGTGGGACGCGAGGCAGAACGTGCATGTGATCTCCTCTTCCTCGCGGTCTGTCGTTGACGTGAGGCGACGAGAGCGGGAAACTCTAGGAACGCGAGGCAGGCGGAGTATAGGAACCGGGTGTCGCACAGACGTATCGGTTGTGTAAGAACCGTGCGACGTTTCGAGTTTGCGCCAACGTGATTCGGTCGTTACGCTCCCGACGCAGACGCGTCCTAGCCTCTCGACAGTTGACCCCATAAATTGGAGGAGACGTCATGTCACCGACGCGCCGTGCGTTCATTCAGCAGTCGGCGCTTGTCGGTGCGTACACGATCGCCCAGCCGCTCGACGCGCTGGCCAGGCGGCTCTCACCGGATCGTCGTCTCCCGCTGCGATCCAGTGGGTACGGTCCGCTTGCGCCGGCCCGGGACGACACGACGGGGCTGACGCTCCTGGAGCTGCCGGACGGATTCAGGTATTCGAGTTACGGATGGACCGGCGATCCGCTCGCTGACGGCAAGTTCACGCCAGGCGCGCATGACGGCATGGCGGCATTTCGCGGCGAGGGCGGCCGCGTGCTGATCGTCCGCAACCACGAAGAAACCAACGGGCCATCGTTCGATCCGGCGATCAGCTATGACCCGGGCGCGGGCGGTGGCACGACGACGGTCGAATTCGACGAAGCGAAAGGGACGTGGCTTGGCGCCCGGACAAGTCTCGCCGGAACCGTGCGGAACTGCGCCGGCGGCGCGACCCCCTGGGGCACGTGGCTCACTTGTGAGGAGTCGCTCGTCGAGCCGGCCGCAGGTCGCACCTTCAAACGGCCCCACGGCTACGTCTTCGAAGTGCCACACACGGGCAAGCCGACGTGTGAGCCGCTGGTCGCGATGGGCCGCTTTGTCCACGAAGCGGTGGCCGTCGATCCGGCGTCGGGCATCGTCTACGAAACGGAGGACGCCGGGGCGTCCGGGCTCTACCGGTTCATTCCTCAAACGGCCGGCAATCTCGCGCGCGGTGGCAAACTCGAAATGCTGGCGATCGACCGGCAGCCGCAGTTCGACACGCGACTCAATCAGCCGGCCGGCGTCGAGTACCCGATTACATGGGTGCCCATCGACCATCCGGATCGGGCCCACGTCACGGGCACCGACGGACGCGGGGTGTTCACGCAGGGATTCTCGCGTGGCGGCGCGACGTTCGCGCGGCTCGAGGGTGCCTGGTACGGCGGCGGGAAGACTTTCATCACGGCGACGAGCGGCGGCAACGCGAAGAAGGGCCAGGTCTGGGAGATCAACCCCGTCGAGCGCCGGCTGCGGCTGGTGTTCGAATCGCCGGGCGTCGAGATCCTCGACATGCCGGACAACATCTGCGTCAGCCCGCGTGGCGGACTGGTGCTCTGCGAAGACGGCGGCGGGGTCGCGCACGTCCACGGGCTCACGACCGAGGGACAGATTTTCCGGTTCGTTCGCAACAACGCGCTCATCGAGTCGGGCGGCACCCAGCGCGCGGGCGATTTCCGGCAGTCGGAATTCGCCGGCGCGACGTTCAGCCCGAACGGCCAGTGGCTCTTCCTCAACATGCAGAATCCGGGGATCACGTTTGCGATCACCGGGCCCTGGGAGAACGGATCCCTCTGAAAGGCGCTTGTCAAAACGCTTCCCAAAAGCGTTGAACCACGAAGGACACGAAGGACACGAAGAGAGCGCTGACCTGGTCGGGCCCGGCTTCGCCGGGCCGCGGAGTGAGGAAGACGCGCGACCCGACAAGACGTGGGGAGGTCCTGGTCCGTCTTGTCGGTCGCGCGTCTCCCTCACTCCGCCTCGCCGCCGCAGGCGGCCGGCCAGGTCAGCGGGTGTCTCAAATCCCTCTCACACCTGTCGGGTTTCCCTTCGTGCGCTTCGTGCCCTTCGTGGTTGATGGTTCTTGGCGAGCGAAGAAGCGGGACTGCTGCAGGAATCGCTGCACGGCTGATTTGCCAAACGCGTTGACCGCGAACGACAGCGCGATCAACTGACAGTCGAGGACCGGATTCCACCCAGCCGAGTAGCCGCGATCGAGCTCGAGGGTCTCGCCCCCCGATTGCGCGCCGACGATCTGCGCGAGGCCGGTCAGCCCCGGCCTGGTCTCCCACCGGAAATCGAACTCCGGGCCGCCCCAGCCATGCCGCTGCACGTCCGAGTCGGTGAGGGGGCGTGGACCGACGGCGCTCATGTCCCCTCGAAGGATGTTGATGAACTGCGGGATCTCGTCGAGCCCCGTCGCACGCAACAGGCGGCCAACGCGCGTGATGCGGCCGTCGCGCATCGAACGGAACTTCAGGATCGAGAACGGACGCCGCCGGTAGCCGACTCGCGACTGGCGGAACAGCACCGGCCGGCCATCGTCGACCCAAACAGCCACGGCCACGAGCGCCAGCACAGGCGCAAAGACGGCCAGTCCGGCGCAGGCGCCCGCAACGTCGAACAGACGCCTGAAACTTGACATCGGTTATTACTTTACACTACAAAGTTAAATGCCGGGCCAGCATCCCTGGCCAACTCCAACTATGCGGCCGCTGCGCGTCAAGTTCATCCTGCCCGCCCTCACGGAGGCGACGAGTCCCTACTGGCGGCCCATCAAGTACTCATTGTTCCCGCCACTGGGCCTCGCGACGCTCGCGGCGTACTTGTCGCCGGACGACGAAGCCGTGATCGAAGACGAGCACGTGGCGCCCCTCCGCTTCGACGACCGTCCGGATCTCGTCGCGATCCAGGTCTACATCACCAATGCCCGCCGGGCGTACCGGCTGGCGGACCACTATCGGGCTCGCGGAGCCCACGTCGTCCTGGGGGGCCTGCACGTCACGTCGCTGCCGGAGGAAGCCGCCCCGCACGCCGACACGATCTTCCTCGGCCCGGGTGAACAAACGTTTCCAGGTTTCCTCGCGGACTTTCGCGCGGGCCGTCCCGCGCGCCGCTACGTCTCGACGTCGGGCCGTACGCTCGATCGCGTGCCGCCCATCCGCCGCGACCTGATCCGGCGGCGCAACTACCTCGTGCCGAACTCGATCGTCGTCACACGCGGCTGTCCGCAACACTGCGACTTCTGCTACAAGGACGCGTTCTTCGAGGGCGGCCGGTCGTTCTATACGCAGCGGGTGGACGACGCCCTGGCTGAGATCGACAGGCTTCCCGGACGACATCTCTATTTCCTCGACGACCACCTCCTGGGGAACATGCGGTTTGCCGGCGAGCTGTTCGAAGGTATGCGCGGAATGAACCGGCTGTTCCAGGGTGCGGCGACGGTGGACTCCATCCTGCGCGGCGACCTGATTGAACGCGCGGCCGGGGCCGGGCTTCGCAGCATCTTCGTCGGCTTCGAGACGCTCGCGCCGGCCAACCTCGTCAGCAGCAACAAACGCCAGAACCTCGGCCGCGACTACGCCGCGGTCACCAACCGGCTGCATTCGCTGGGCATCATGATCAACGGCAGCTTCGTCTTCGGCATGGATGACGATGGCGAAGACGTGTTCCGGCGGACAGTGGACTGGGCAATCGATCACGGCATCACGACGGCGACGTTTCACATTCAAACGCCCTATCCGGGAACGCGGCTGTTCGCGCGGATGGAAGCCGAAGGCCGCATCGTGACGCGCGACTGGGATGCGTACGACACGCGCCACGTTGTGTACCGGCCCGCGCGGCTCTCACGCAGGGCGCTGAAGGACGGGTACGACCGGGCGTACCGCGAGTTCTATCGCTGGGCGTCGATCGCGCGCGGGTCCCTGGCGCATGGGTCGATCAAGCACCAGGCGAAGCACTTCTTCTATGCCGCGGGTTGGAAGAAGTTCGAACGTCTCTGGGGAATGGTCATCCGCGCCAGGCAACTGCCGGCAATGACCCCGGTGCTCGAAGGCGTCCTCTCGAAGGTCACCGCCGAGCGGAAGCGAAACCGTTCCACCGCGAGCCCGCTGGCCTGCCCACCGAGCGTCGTGCCACAGCCCGACTGACAGCCGGTCCCGGCTCGACTCGATTCGACGGTTCTCCGCTATTGTTGGGGTCATGAAGTACATGTTGATGATGAATACCCCGCGCGGTGGGCCGTTCACGATCATGAGCTGGCCGCAGAAGGACATCCAGGCGCACATCGGGTTCATGAAGAACTTCGCCAGAGAGCTGAGCCAGTCGGGCGAGCTGGTGGCGGCTGAAGGGCTGGCCATGCCCGATCAAGCCAAGCGTGTTCGCGCCGGCAAGGACGGACTGCCGGTGACGGACGGCGTGTTTCCGGAAGCGAAGGAGTTCCTCGCGGGCTACTGGATCGTCGATGTCGAAAGTCCGGAACGCGCGTTCGAGATCGCGGCGAAGGCGTCGGCGGCGCCGGGCGTCGACGGGGTTCCGCTGAATATGCCGATCGAAGTCCGCCAGGTGATGAGCGCCCCGCCTGACGTCCAGTCCTGATGTCCCGATCGATGGACGCTCGTGCCGAGCAGCTGCTGCGCGAGCTTGCGCCGCAGGTGCTGGGTGCGGTGATCCGGCGATTTCGTGATTTCGTGGCGTCCGAAGACGCGGTGCAGGAGGCGCTCATCGCCGCAGCCACCCAGTGGCCCCGGGACGGACTGCCGGACAATCCGCGCGGCTGGCTGATCCAAGTCGCCTCGCGGCGTATGACCGATCACGTCCGCAGTGAGCTGGCGCGCCGGCGGCGAGAAGCCATTGTCGCGGAGGAAGCCTCGCCTTCGCTCGACCCTTGGTCGAGCTTCGGCGGAGCAAGTTCGCTTGACCTTGCGTCGACGCTGGGGGCAGCAACGGCGGCTGATCCCGCCGATCAGGACGACGCGCTGGTCCTCCTGTTCATGTGCTGTCATCCGGCGCTCACGCCGGCGTCGGCCATCGCGCTCACCCTTCGTGCGGTCGGCGGACTCACGACGGCCGAGATCGCCAGCGCGTTTCTCGTTCCGGAGGCGACGATGGCCCAGCGGATCAGCCGGGCCAAGCAGACCATCAAGACGTCAGGCGTCCCGTTCAGCCTGCCGACTCCGGCCGAACGGGCTCAACGTCTGGCCGCCGTTCTGCACGTGCTCTACCTCATCTTCAACGAGGGCTACACGAGCAGCGCCGGACCGAACCTGCACCGCAACGAGCTGTCGAGCGAAGCGATCCGGCTCACACGCGCCGTTCATCGGCTGTTGCCCCACGACGGCGAAGTCGGCGGACTGCTCGCGCTGATGTTGCTCACGGACGCGCGTCGGATTGCACGGACCGGTCCCGACGGAGAGCTGATTCCGCTCGCGAAACAGGACCGGTCGTTGTGGGATCGGGCCGCCATCGGCGAAGGCGTCGCGCTCATTTCTGCGACGTTGTCGACGGGGTCGGTCGGCGCGTATCAGCTTCAAGCCGCGATTGCCGCGGTTCACGACGAGGCGGCACGGGTCGAGGACACGGACTGGCCGCAGATTCTCGCGCTGTACGGCTTGCTCGAACGGATGTCCGACAACCCGATGGTGACGCTCAACCGGGCGATCGCGGTGGCGATGGTCCACGGGCCTTCCGCGGGCCTCGAGATCCTGGCCGGGCTCGACGGCGACGCGAGGCTTGCGGGCAATCATCGTCTGGACGCCGTCCGGGCCCACCTGCTCGAACTGTCCGGCAACTATCGCGGGGCGATCGAGCACTACCGGTCCGCGGCCGGCCAGACGGCGAGCATTCCCGAGCGGAACTATCTGATGACGCAGGCCGCGAGATTGAGCGAGACATCGCAGTAAAATGCCGGGCGACGCCCGGTCCTCATGCGGATTGCGATACTCGGTGCTGGTGCCGTCGGCGCGTGCGCGGCACTCGAGCTCGCCTCGCGCGGCTGCCAGGTCGATCTCTACGACGAGAACCACGCCCCCGTCAGCCGCGCCAGCCGTGTGAACGAGGGCAAGATTCACCTTGGGCTGCTCTACGCGAAGGACCAAAGCCTTCGCACGGCCGGCACCATGATCACGGGCGCGCTGCACTTTGCGGCGACGCTCCAGCGCTGGATCGACTTCGACCCGGCGGCCGGATCGGTGAGCGTTTCCACGCCATTCTTCTACGCGGTGCACCGGGACACGATGGTGCCGGTCGATCAGCTGAAGGCGCACTACGCTCATTGCGCGCGAATTTTCGATGATGTCCGTCGCTCAACCGGGCATGCATATCTGGGCTTCGAGACGGCGGTCCGCGCCGACGAGCTGTCCCGCTCCGAGCTCGAGCAGCTCGTCAATCCCGAGCATTTCCTGACGGCGTTCCGGACGACCGAGCGGTCCATCGATCCGCGTCTGGTCGCGGCGGCTCTGGCGAAAGCCACGCTCGGCGAGCCTCGCATCCACTTCGTCGGCGGGGCGCGTGTCCGGGGCGTCACGGTCTGCGGGGCCCGGTTCGCTGTCACGTTCGAGTGCGCCGCCGAAACACACCACGAGCCCTACGATCAGGTCGCGAACACCTTGTGGCACGGCCGGCTCGAGATCGACGCGAGCGCCGGCGTGACCTACGATCGGCCGTGGCTGCACCGCTACAAGCTCGGCAATCGCGTCTTCGTGCCGCTGACGAACGGATCGCCGCCCTCCATCACCTGTGTTCTCGGCCCGTTCGGAGACATCGTCAACTTCGGCCCTCAGGGGCTGTACCTCTCGTGGTACCCCGTGGGCATGGCGGCGACGTCGACGGCGCTCAGACCGCCGGAGTGGGAACACGACATCACGCTCGACGTTCGCCGCGATATTTTCCGGCGGAGCCACGCGCACTGGCTCCGGCTGTGCCCGGCGCTTTCCGCAGTCGACGTCTCGGCCGATCGCGTGGACCCGGCAGGCGGCGTGATCTTTTCGTGGGGCGAGACGGACATCGACGACCACGCGAGCGAGCTCCATGATCGCCACGAGATCGGCATTCACTCGAACGGCCGGTATCACACCGTCAACACGGGCAAGTTCACCATGACGCCATATTTCGGGTTGAAGCTCGCCGAGCGCATCCTGGAGCGCGCATGAGCGACGCCCCGCTCGTGTCGATCGTCGTCGCGACGTACAACAGCAGTCATCTCCTCCGGTACGCCATTCGAAGCGTCCTCGACTCGACGCTGACTGACTGGGAGATGGTGATCGTCGGCGATGCGTGCACGGACGATACGGCGGCCGTCGTCCGGGGCTTTGGCGATCCTCGCCTCGTGTTCTCGAACCTGACCGAGAACAGCGGCGATCAGGCGGTCCCCAACAATCACGGCCTGACTCGCGCCCGGGGACGGTACGTCGCGTTTCTCAACCAGGACGACATGTACTTTCCGGATCATCTTCGGCGGTCCATCGACGCGCTCGAGCGATCGGGCGCTGACCTGGTCTGGGGTCCGTGCGCCGCCATCCAGCCGGCCACTGAGGCGGAGCTTGCGCGGGAGGAGTGGACGGCCGAGCTCCTGGGCGTGCCGCCGGCGCCGACGTATTCGCCGTGCGCCTTCTACTGCGCATCGTCCTGGATGATGCGGCGCGAGCTGTCCGCGCGCGTCGGCCCATGGCGGACCGTGGATGAGCTGTGGGTCACGCCGTCTCAAGACTGGCTCTTCCGGGCCTGGCGATCCGGCGCGACGCTGCGGTTCCGCGATCACGTGAGCGTCCTCGTCATCGCAAGCGGCCTGCGGCGCAACAGCTATGTCGATCGGCCGACGTACGAACATGCGTACTTCGCCCTGAAAATGCGTGACCCGACGTTCCGCGAGCGCCTGCTCGAGACAGCCGCGATTCGAACCGCGCAGTCGCATCTGCACCGGCTGTTTCAGCGGCCGGTGGCCGGCATCCTGCGAGGCCTGGCGTATCCGATTTACGCGCTGCTGACGCGCGCCGGCACGCACCCGTTTTCGGCCAATGCGATGTTCTGGATCGACGGCCGCCCGGGGCTGGGGCGGAAAGGGCAGGGCGTGCGCGCGATCCGGCGGTTCACGGGGTTGAGGTAATAGCTGCTACACCGTTTTCCAGTTCCATGTAGCGTGTTCCTGCGCCCTCCCGCTCGCCGCTTGCCGCAAGGCAGCGTGTCAGAGCCTGCCTCGCGGCGCTCGCAAAGGTCGGGCGCAGGAACACGCTACATGGAACTGGAAAACGCTCCAGCTTCCCAGCGTCCGCGTCATAGGTATGGTAGTATTGTCATAGTATGGTCAAGGTCACGTTCTCGCTCGACGACGACACCGTGGCCCGGCTGCGTCGGACCGCGGACCGCCTGGGCAAAGCGCAAAGCCACGTCGTGCGAGAGGCCGTCGCCGAATACGCGGCCCGCGCCGACCGTCTGAGTGAAGGCGAGCGCGCGCGTCTGCTGGGCGTGCTGGACGCGCTCGCGGGCCGGCCGGCGGGTCGGACCGCGCGCGAGGTCGATGCGGAGATCCGCGCCGTTCGCGCGGCCCGGCGTCGCGGCGGCCGCCGATCGGCATGATCGTGCACCTCGATACGTCCGCCCTCATCGACGCCCTGACCGGCCCGAGACGCGCGCTTCCCCGGCTCACCGCGATCGTCGAGGACGGTCACCGCATCGCGCTGTCGAGTCTGGTGCTGTTCGAATGGCTGCGCGGGCCACGAGTCCGTGCGGAGCTCGCGGCACAGGAATCGCTGCTGCCCCGCGACGCGACCGTGCCCTTCTCGTCGGCCGAGGCCGACCTCGCGGCGTCGCTGTACACGAAGCTCGCCCGCCCGCGAGGGCGCGAGATCGATCTGGCGATTGCCGCCTGCGCGCTGCTCCAGGGAGCGGCGCTCTGGACGCTCAATCCGCAGGACTTTCGCGACGTGCCCGGGCTGCGGCTGGTGTAACAATGACCTCGGTGCCGCCGTGCCGGAAGCCAAACTGACTGTCACCATCGATCTCTTCAGCGGCCGCCCGAATCCCGTGGTCGAATTCACCGGGCGGAAGCTGCAGGACGTCCTCAAACGCCTCGATCCCGGGCCGAAGGCCCGGCGCCGGGAACCCGGTCTGCCGACGATTCCGACGCTCGGCTATCGCGGCCTGGAGATCAAACTCACTGGCGCGAAGCTTCGCGGTCTACCGAACAGCTTCCGCGTGATGGATGGTCTCGCCGTCGGACCCGACTTCGCGGTGCCGATTGGCGACGACGCGTTCGAGGACTTCATCTGCGGGACAAAACATCCCGAGCTGCCGCCGCTCAAACCATGGCTCGAGGACTTCCGGGAACTCCTCGACTTCTGGCGGCGCAAGCACTGGCCTCCGGAGATCGTCTGGCCGCCCTGGCCTCGCTGCCGGTGCGCCCCGCTCTACGAGCCCGGCGTCTGGAACGTGTCGCCGATTCAGGGGAAAAACAACTGCTACAACTACGGCACCAACTACCGCACCGACACGTACGCGCAGCCGGGCATGGCCGCCACCGGCCAGCACAACCAGGTGATGACCTGCGCGGTCGTGCGTCCGCTCGCGATCCAGGACGGGGTCGAGGACGCGCCGGGCGCCAACAACAAGTGTCCGGGTGAGGGGCACCTCGTCGCGCTCGTCGTGTCTCCCAACTATGACTATCACTGGTATCGCAAGGGCCGCGACGGAATGTGGTCGCACAAGATGGGCGGATCGCCGGCGACCAACCTCGACAACAGCAACCAGCCGATCACCGATCCGCGCACCGCCAACCGCGGCAGCTACACCGACTTCTGCACGTTCATGATCGTCAAGCACGGGCACTTCAGGCTGAAGGGACCCTACTGATCGGTGGCCGCGACCGCGCGGATGCTTCTCTTTTCCGGCCGTCCCGATCCGGAGTGGCCGGTCCCCGACGATGACGTCGCGCGGCTGGCTGACATCTGGGCGACGCTGACGCCGATCGCGCCACGATTGGCTCCCGCGCCGAAGCTGGGATACCGCGGGGTTGAGCTGCATGTGGATGACGGCGGGTCGTACCTTGCTGTCGCTGGACACGTGACGAAATCGCGGGCGGGGGCACGTGAAACCCGCGCCGATGCCGGCCGGGTTTTCGAACGGGCGCTCATCGCGAGCGCGCCGCCGGGAACGGTTCCGCCGGGCGCGCCCGGGCTCGATCCCACGTAAAATCGGAGAGTTTCAGCCATGAGAGTCGTTCCTGGCCGGTCGCGCCTGTCGGCGACGCTTGCCGCGGCGGCATGGAGCACGGCGTTGAGCGCGTGGTCAGGGGCGAGCTCCACGGCGAAGATTTGAATCTCCGCGTCGGCGGGTAAGAGACGGACACGTATTCACATGTCGCCCTGGGTGTGGCTCGTCGTCGCGGTCGCCGCGCTGAAGTGCGTCGCCGCTATCGCTGTCGCGATGGTGAGCGGCGGTCAGTCCCAGACGCCGCTTCCCTTTAGTCCGTACCAATACGGCCTGCTCGTCCTGGCGTTCGCGGCACCGGGCATCGCGCTGATCGCGGCTCGTACCAGGGACCTGCGCGCCGTCTGGCTCGGCTGCATTCTCGTGCTCACGGCGGCCCCGTTTGCCGGAACCTTGCTCGCGTGTTGCGCGCCGTCTGCCGGTCCGGCCATGACGGCAGTATTCGACGTGTTGCGGCGCATGCCCGTGGAGCCGCTCCTGCCGGTATTCCTGTGGCTGTTCGCCCGGCATTTCCCCGACGAACCGGCATCGCGACTTGTCGATCGCAGCTCCCGGCTCGCGACGGTCGGTTCACTTGCGCTCGGTGTCCTGCTGGTCATCTCGAACGTCTCGCTGATCTTCTGGCCGGTGACCGGAACGCCGCCGTCCGGCCTGCGGGCGCCACTCTCGAACCAGAGCGTCACCAGCCTGTACTGGCCGCTGATCATCATCGCGAGCCTGCCGGCCCTTGGGTTTCTGATCTGGAAAACGTGGACAGCCGGGCCCGCTGAGCGCCGGCGCGTCAACGTGTTCGTCGTCGGCCTGCTGATCGGATTTGCGCCGGTTTTCGTCTCGGTGCTGTTCGAAGCGATGAGCCCGGCCTATGCGCGCTTCGCGAATGGACCGTCAGGCGCGTGGATCGCGGAAGTGATTTTCCTGTCACTGGTTGCGATGCCGTTCGTGACCGCCTACTCGGTGATGGTCGATCGGGTCGTCGAGATTCGGCTGGTCATCCGATCGGCGCTGCAGTACCTCCTCGCGAAGTATTCGCTGCTCGCCGTCATGGCGCTTCCGCTTGCCGGCATCGTCGTGTATTTATTCCGGCGGCGCGACGAGACACTGCTGAATCTCGTGTCGGGATCGGGGCTGCAGTTGCTCGTCATGGCGGTCATCGCGATCGCCGTCATGCTCCGGATGCGCACCAGGACGCTCACCGCGCTCGACCGGCGATTCTTTCGTGAGCAATATGACGCGCGGACGATCCTGAACGAGCTGGCGGAGCGCTGCCGGAAAGCCGGGACGCTCGACGAGCTGGTGACACTCGTCTGCCGCGAGATCGATCGCGCGCTGCACATCGACTACGTGACGATGCTGCTCGCCACGCCCGATGGAACGGTCTTGCGCAGCTCCGATGGACGGATCCGCCCGCTGAGTCGATCATCGGGTCTGGTGCTCCTGGCGCAGGGCGACACCACCTCACTCCTCGTCGACCTCGAAACCGCCGACTCGACACTCAGGCGGCTCCCGGAGGAGGAACGGAACTGGCTCGCCGATTCCGGATTCAGTCTGCTGGTGCCGCTCAACGCGACCGACGGCTCCCTCCACGGCCTCATCGGGCTCGGGCGGAAGCTGAGCGAGACGCCGTACTCGCGGGAAGATCGTCAGCTTCTCGAGGCCATCGGCGGATCGGTGTCGTTGAGAGTCGAGAATCGCATGCTGCGGGAATCGGGCGCGACGACGCCAAAACCAGGACGGCTGGCTGTGATGCCGTGGCTCGCCCAGGACGATGGCCGCCCGGCCGTGGAGTGCGAAGCGTGCGGCCGTGTCTTTCCGCGTGAAACGAATCTCTGCGATTGCGGGGGCGAGCTCGAGCCCGCGCTTGTTCCGTTCGTTCTCAGCGGGAAGTTTCAGTTCGACCGCCGCCTCGGCCGCGGCGGCATGGGAGTCGTCTATCGTGCGCACGACCTGGACCTGGGCAGGCACGTCGCGATCAAGACGCTGCCGCACGTTGGACCCGAGGACGCGGCCAGGCTGCGGCGCGAGGCGCGGGCCATGGCGTCGGTCCACCACGAGAATCTGGCCATCATCTTCGGCGCGGAGTCGTGGCTCGGCACGCCGCTGCTCGTCGTGGAACTTCTGACCGGAGGCACGCTGTCGGCGCAGCTTCGGAAGGGGCCGTTGCCGTGGCGGCGCGCGCTCGAGATCGGCATCGCTCTCTCCCGCGGCGTCGAGCATCTTCACCGCGCGGGCGTGCTCCACTGCGACATCAAGCCGAGCAACATCGGTTTCACCCGCGAGGAAACGCCGAAGCTGCTCGATTTCGGGCTCGCCACCATGCTGCGCGATCGCGTGGCGGCCGGCGGCACGACAACCCGGTCCGGCCGATTCGGCGACGCGCTCCTCGCGACGCTGACGCCCAGTGAGACCGCGAGAGTCGGGTTCGGCGGCACACCGCTCTATATGAGCCCCGAGGCGATCGACGGCGCGGCGCCCCAGCCGGCATTCGACGTCTGGAGCCTCTGCGTAGTCCTGTTCGAGGCCATTGCAGGCGCGCCGCCGTTTGACGGCGCGACGGTGCCGGCGATCGCGGCCGCCGTCAAGCGCGGACAGCCGGCGGACATTCGCGCTCACGGCGTGGACTGCCCGGACAATCTCGTCGCGTTCTTCAGCCGTGTACTGTCGAATCGGTCGGCCGACCGGCCCGCGAACGCCGCCCAGCTTGCGGTCGAACTGATTCGGTTGCGCGACGAGACTGGCCTGGAGTAACGTTCGCTCCTCGCTCCTTCAGTTACCGGGCAGCACCAGATACCGACGAACGTTTCCACTGGGAAGACAGCGCGGCTGTCTTCAGGAGATTCCAATGCCGCCTCCCCCGACCGTCGACGAGATGAACTTCATGCTGGTGGACACCATGATCTGCGTGGGCAGAGGGGTTGGTGCCAAGAAGGTCTCGCCTGAGGCGTCCCAGTTCTGGGCGGAGACGTACGCGAAGTCGATCGCCGAAGCGATCATCAACGGCGGCGTGTACAAAGATGACCGGGACGGCATCCTGCTGATGGCAATCAAGCTCGGCCGGCAGGCGAAGAAACTGGCCGGCCTGAAAAAAACCATCTCGCTGGCCAACGCGAAAAAGGCGTCCGAGATCATCAGCAGGGACCCGACGTGCGGCGCCGGCGGCGGACGGTACTGCCCGATCTGACGCGCAGCCTCGAGGGGACTCTGCGATGGCTCCGATTGCGGTGCCGTATCACCGGCAGGAAGGCGAGGACCACTGTGGCGCGGCCTGCCTCCTGATGGTCATCGAGGCGTTGGGACAGCCCAGCCTGAGCCAGGCATCCCTGTACACCGACGCCCACAGTCACGGCCAGGAGGATCCGCAAAGCTGGTGGGCGAGTCCGCCCGATGGGATGGAGTGGGCGCTCGAAAACCGCGGGGAGCTGGCGCGTACCTCGCTCGAACTTGCGGCCTTCAAGACCGATTTCCCGCTGACCAGGCGACTCATCTGGAGTCTGCATCACCACTCCGTCCCGCCAATTGCGCTGGTGCTTGGCTGGGATCACTGGGTGGTCGTCGTCAACTACGACATCACCGGCACGCCGAACGGACCGTCCGATGGCAGCTACGACATCCGTGCGGTCGAGATTCACGATCCATGGCGGACGCTCGAGGATCCGGATCCGCCGCCGCCTCCGCCGCCGAGGCACGTGACGATCGACGAGTGGCACACGACGTACCTCAGACAAGTCCCGGACGGACACTGGAAGGACAAGCAGGTCGCCGTCGGCGTTTTTACTGAGTGAAAGGGAGTGTCTCCTTTGACTCCCCTGCTTCTTCTGATCATCCTGGTGCTGCTCGTCTGGATCGCCTCGTTGAGGCGCCGGGTGCAGCCGCGGGCGTTGCCGCCGCCGCCACCGGTTTCACCCGGCGCGCGCGAGAGCGAGCCGGACCTCGGCCCCACGTCCGTCATTCACTTCAACGCGGCTATTGCCGGAGCGATCAAGGGTTTCGAAGAATACGGGTTGTCGACACGCGCCGACTGGGCACCATTTATTGGGCCGCGCGCGGCACCGCGAACGCCGATCCTGGTGCAGCGGCTCGACAGGACCGAGCCAGGTCGAGACTACTACTACCTGGTGCCGCTCGGTACGAGCGAGGATGACGTCACCGCGGTGGCGCGGGTCGACGGCGCATCCGGAAAGTATCTCGAATGTACTGCAGTCCGTCGGGACGAGAAGCGGTCCTGGGGGATGATGGTGGCCGGCTTGCGCACCGAGGCGAGCACGCGCCGGATGATCGCCGGCCGCACATTTGAGCGCCCCAACTATCAGGGCACGTTCGTCGCCGACTCGCGCGGCGTCGGCGTCCACCCTGTGTTCGTCTGGAAACCGTGCGTGGAATCGCGATCGCCGTTCTTTCCGTTCAGGCTCGTGACCATCGGCGAGCAGCGCCGATACATCCGCATCGACGGCAGGGAGTTCGAGTCCCTGACGGACCTGGGGCCCGGGAGTCTGGTCTTCAAGAAGGATGGCGGCGCAAAGAAGGATGGCGGCGCAACGTCAGCGTGACGTCGCCGCCGGCGTGAACTTCGCCGCGATGTAGTCCTCGACCGTCCGCGGCATCACGCCAAACCGCTCCGCCGGCTTGCGCCACTGCGGAAACGGCTCGGCTTTCGTGGCCGCGTAGAGGCCAATCGACATCAGCCGCGCCGCCACTTCGTTGAACGGCTTCACGACCGGGCCGAGCAGCTTCATCGCCATCACCGGCACGTGTTTCCGCTTCGCCGGCATGCCCAGGCGCTTCTCGAGCAGCGCCGCCAGGTCATTCATCGAAATGTCCGACGGTCCGCCCAGCTCGATCACTTCGTTCACGACGTCCGGCCGTTCCAGCACCTTGACCGCGAACGTCGCGACGTCGTCCACCGCAATGTAGTTGCTGATACGGTTGCCGTCGCCGAATACCTGCGCCACGCCCTTGTTGCGGATGCCCGCGGCCAGGATGTCATCGATCCACGTTTCCATGAACGCGGTCGGCCGGAGAATCACGTACGGCACCTGGCTTCGCCGGATCGCGTCCTCGATGTGCCACTTCAGGCGGAAGTAGTCCACGGGCACGTCGGGCGTCGCGCCGCGGAACGAGACGTACACGATCCGCCGAACGCCGGTATTTCGTGCGGCCGCGCAGAGGTTCTGATACCCCGTCATGTCGACTCGGCCGGGACCGGTCGGTCCCTTGCCCAGCGCGTTGTTGGCGGTCGCCACGATCTGCGCGACGCCGCGGCACGCGTCGGTGACCTTGGCGAGGTTCGTCAAATCGACCGCGGCGATTTCGGCGCCTTCTTTGGCGAGGCGCTCGAGCTTCTCGCGATTGCGGGCGAGCGCGCGCACCGGCACGCCGTTCGCGAGAAGCTTTCGCGTGATCACCTGGCCGAGCTGACCGGTGGCGCCGACGACGAGGACTCGGGACTCTGCCATGTGATCTCGGACCGTTGCCGGGGCATTCGTGAACGAGCCCTAAGAGTTTCCCGGCGTCTAGCGAAATGCAAGCCCCACGCTCTCGAGCCGGGCAGAGGAGCCCGGCCGACGTCCATCGGCGGGCGGGCAGCCCTGAGATGAAGCTCCAGGGTGCGCCTGCAAGGATTCGACCGCTCCGGCGAATCACTGCTTGTGAGCACAATGAAGAAGGTGGCTGGCTCTGCGCCGGATGCCGTTCGTCTCTCGGCCAGGCAGGAGCGATTCGAAGCTCTCGTCGCCAGGCATCGCGGCATCATCTTCAAGATCGCGCACGCCTACAGTCGGGACCCTGAAGATCGGCGGGACCTGGCACAGGAGATCGTGGCCCAGGTCTGGCGCGCGTTCCCGACTTTCGATGCCACCCGGCGCTTTTCGACATGGATGTACCGCATCGCGCTGAACGTCGCGATCTCCCATCGGCGCAGCTCGACGCAACGCGCTCGGTACGTCTCGCCGCTCGACGTCGAGGCGCTGGCGGCGCTCGAAGATCCCGCGTCGACCGAGCCCGACGTCCGGCTACGCGAGCTGCAGCGCGCCATCGCGCAGCTCGATGATTTTCACCGCGCGCTGATCGTTCTCTATCTGGAGGGACACGATTATCGCGAAATTGCCGACGTGCTCGGCATCACGGAAACCAACGTCGCGACGCGACTGAGCCGGCTGCGGCAGCGGTTGCGCGAGCAGCTGGTGGACGACTCGCACAGACAGGAGGACAGACGTGGAACTCGATGATTTGAAGATCGCGTGGGCCGAGCTCGGTCAACGGACCACAACACTCGAATACCTCGCGCGCCGCGACTATCGAGCCCGCCGCATCGACACCATTCGGCGGCCATTGCGGGCGCTTGGCGCGGGCCAGGCATTGCAGAGCCTGATCTGGATCGGCGTCATCGCGGTCGTGGCGCCGTTCTGGATCGAGCACCGGCATGTCCCGCACCTCCTGGTCGCCGGGCTGGTTCTCCATCTCTACGGCGTAGCGACGATTTGCGCAAGCGTGGTGCAATTGCTGGTGATCGGCCGCACCTACTACACCGCGCCCATCATCACCTTCCAGCGACGCGTCGCCGAATTGCGGCGACTTCGGCTGATGAGCACGCTGCTGCTCGGCCTGCCGTGGTGGATCCTTTGGGTCCCGATCATACTGGTTGGGGCACGCTGGCTGACGGGTGTGGATCTGTATGCGCGGTCGCCATCCTGGGTTCACCTGTCGCTGGCCATCGGCGCCGCGGGCATGGCGGCGACGGTTTGGGCGGCCAACCGCCTGGCCGACCGCCCGATCCAGTCTCCCGTCGTGCGGCGCATGATCGACGACCTGGCGGGACATAGCCTGCGCCGCGTGTCCCGGCAACTCGACGAGATCGACGAGTTCGAGCGCGAGTGAGCTGGATAGACTGCAGCGGGTATTTGGTGATGAGACAGGCCGGCCGGGTTCGAGAGATTCTGGCGACGCTCGAAAGGCAGTCGTCGAAACGCACGCGCGATGGCTACGCGCGCTACGGCATCGTCGCACCGAAGTCGTTCGGCGTGTCGATGTCGGCGATTCAGCAGTTGGGTAAGCGCATCGGCAGGGATCACGATCTGGCGGCCGAGCTCTGGGACACCGGCTGGTACGAAGCCCGGTTGCTGACGGCCTTCGTGGACGAGCCTGGCCGCGTGACTGCGGCGCAGATGGATCGCTGGGCGCGTGATTTCGACAACTGGGGCATCTGCGACACGTTGTGCTTCCATCTGTTCGATCGCACGCCGCACGCCTGGAAGAAAGTCGACCAGTGGAGCACGCGACGCGAAGAGTTCGTCAAGCGAGCCGCGTTTGCGCTGCTGGCGTGCCTCGCGCTGCACGATAAGGAGGCGACAGACGCGGTCTTCGTCAGGTCGCTCCGGCTCATCGAGCGCGGCGCCACCGACGATCGAAACTTCGTGAAGAAAGGCGTCAGCTGGGCGCTCCGGCTCATCGGCCGGCGCAACAAGGTGTTGAACCTCGCGGCGGTCAAGACCGCTCGAAAGCTGGCCGCGTCTGATTCGCCTCCGGCGCAATGGGTCGGGCGGGGCGCCGTGCGGGAACTGACGAGTCCTGCGGTGTCAAAGCGGTTGAAAAAATGATGCGACGCGCTGAGGTGCACTCAGCGCGCTATTTCAAACCGGCTGTGTTTCCGGATCGCGGCCGGACCGGCGCCGGCTTCGATCGTGAGCAGGTGCTGACCCTCCAGAAGGCGTCCGATTGGCACTTCCAGCACGACGTCCGCGAAGCGTGATGCGCCGAACGCCGCTGAGTCGACATCGTGGAGCCGCTCGACGACCACGACGTTCGATGCGTTCCGGATCGTCAGGCGCATCGGCACGGCGGCTGGTGCGGCCTTGCCGCTCTGATTCAGGCGAGCAAACAGCGTGACGCGATCCGTTGCCGCGAATCTCCGGCGCGTCGTCGGCATAATCGGGACAAGGGGCTTGAGACCGTCCGCGGGCGCCACGACCGGTCCCGGTTCGACGCCAAGCATGAGCCCTGACATCGCCAGCGGCGTCGATCCCACATCGGGCACGTCTAGGTCGTAGTACAGGCTGCCGCCGGTAGACAGGCTCCCGACGTTGGCGGCGATGCGTAGCTGATATCTGCCCGGCTTGAGATCGAGCCGAGAGAGCACTTCGTATTCGGCGAGGCCGGTCGCGCCGGCGCGCAGCGTGACATCGGCGCGGAGCCGCTTCGACCCGAACGACTTGCCCTCGACGTTGAACGCGCTCACCTGGAGATCCACCTTCTCGACGTGGCGGACACCGGCCTCGCGGATCGGTTGCCGAACGCCGACGATGATCGCGACCGCCGATTCGCGCTTGTCGGGAAGCGCGAGGGGCACCGCGGACATCTGGAGCGGGAGGTCGGCTTTGGGGAGCACGCCCGCGAGCGCGGCGCCGAGCGGCGACTCGGCGGCACGTCTGGCGACCTCCGGTTTCGCCGTCTCGTATCCGTTGCGCGTGCGCACGATGACGTTCGGCCGGTTGACGCGCACCTCGAGTTTCCGAAGGCTGCCCGGCTTCGCGCCAGCCGCCTGCTGGAATCCAAGCAGGTAGTAGGACGCGTTCTCCTGAAAAATGGCGGAGAGTCCGGGTTCGAAGTCGTTGGTGTTGATGACGGCCCGGGCGCCGGTGTTTTCCGCAACCGTCTGCAGGTATTCGACCTCGAGACCCGGGACGCACGTTGGTGAACGAGTGCCGAACCGCGCCGCGGGCGACGGCGCGCGCAAGCCGCAGGCGTCCACGGTGTAGACGTTCACGTTCGCCCTCGCCGCCCGCTCGAACGTCTTGCGCATCTGACTCGTGACGCGCGCCGTCATCGTCGCCGTCATGATGGGCGACGCGCCGCCGCCCTCTGGGAGGCCGGGGACCTGCGGCGCGAGGAATCCCACGTCCACCGGGAGCCCCTGGCCGATATAGACAATGGACTTGCGCCGGTCCGGCAAGCTGCTCAGCGTCTCGATCGCGCTTTCCAGCACGTTCAAGGAGTACATGAAGTAGAGGTCGTCGCCGCCCGCGATCTCGCCGGGGCCCATCTCGCGGAACCCGGCCGTGAACTTCGCGGCGGCGGCCAGCAGACGGCCGCGATCCGCGGTGAAGTCCTGTGAATGCCGGGTGTCGCGCGTGAAAATCACCGCCGCCAGGTCCGACGGTCCCAGCCGATCGATCATTTGGCTCGAGATCGTGCGGACGTTCTGCTGCGCCCGCTGATCGTGCTGAATCATCGCGTCGTCGATGATGATCAGGAAGAGACGGCGCTCCGCAATCGCGTCGTTCGTGCCGACATCCGGCGCGACGTCGCGCATCCACGGCGCCGACGGCGGATCGGCGTCCGGAATGTCGACGGCGGTGAACACCGAGATGGTCTGCGGTACGCCATTGTCGAAGACCGTGAAGTCGGCCGGTGTCAGGCCGCGAACGGGACGACGGTTGGCGTCGAGCACCGAGACGTCGAGGTGAACGATGTCCACGCCCGCGCGGAACGTGGGAGGCTGGGGCGCCTGAACGGGCCGTGGCGGCCGGATCTGGCCGGCGAGGAGCACGCTGGCGCCGAGGCAACCGAACACGATCGCGGCGAGTTGTCGCATGAACCAGAACCGGCAGGGTGGCGACAAGATGGTAGCAGAGCCCGGCGATGAACCCCTCGGCCCGTTCGATTCAGCGGACGTACCTGCTGCTGATGCTTCTTCAGACGCTCGCAGCGTCGCTGATCTGGGGCATCAACACGCTGTTCCTCCTCGACGCGGGACTCACCAACACCGAGGCGTTTGTCGCGAACGCATTCTTCACGGCCGGGATGGTCGTCTTCGAGGTGCCGACTGGCGTCGTCGCCGACACGCGGGGCCGCCGGATGTCGTATCTCCTCGGCACGCTCACGCTCTCCGTGTCGACGTTGCTCTATCTCCTGGCCTGGCAGCTCTCGGCGCCGATGTGGGCGTGGGCGATCGCGTCGATGCTCCTCGGGCTCGGCTTCACGTTTTTTTCCGGCGCGATGGAAGCGTGGCTCGTGGACGCGCTGACGTTCACCGGCTACCAGCGGGACGGCGGCAAGCTGGAGGCCGTGTTCGCGAAAGGGGAGATCGTGGAGGGCGCCGCGATGCTCGGTGGGTCCGTTGCCGGCGGTCTCATCGCCCAGGCGACGAATCTCGGCGTGCCGTACGTGATCCGGGCCGTCGTGCTCGTCGTCACGTTCGTCTGCGCGTTTCTCCTGATGCACGATACCGGCTTCACGCCCCATCGCGGCAAGCGGCTTGGCGACGAAGTGCGAACCGTGTGGCACGGCGCGCTGGAGCACGGTCTGGGCAATCGACGCGTGCGCTGGGTGATGCTGGCCGCGCCGTTTACGGGCGGCGTCAGCTTCTTCGCGTTCTACGCGATGCAGCCGTACCTGCTGCAGCTCTATGGCGACGAGCGGGCGTACGCGATCGCCGGCCTGGCCGCGGCGGTCGTCGCCGCCGCGCAGATTGCGGGCGGTCTGGTCGTGCCGTACTTCGGCCGCGTGTTCAGGAGCCGGACGTCCGTCCTGTTGTGGAGCGTGGCCATCGGCGCCGCGATGCTCGCGGTCATCGGGATCCTGCCGCGTTTCTGGCCGGTCATCACGCTGCTGGCCCTCTGGGGCTTGATGTTCGCCGCCTCGACGCCCGTCCGGCAGTCCTACCTGAACAGCTTGATCGAGTCGAAGGAGCGCGCGACCGTCCTCTCGTTCGACTCGCTCCTCGGGTCGACCGGCGCCGTCGGGGTCCAGCCCCTGCTCGGAAAGACAGCAGACGTCTGGGGCTATCCGGTCGCCTATCTCGGCAGCGCCGTCATTCAGGCGATGGCCCTCCCGTTTCTCTGGCTCGCACGCCGTGAGCGCGCACCCTCGGATGCGATCGACGGCTGAGGATTAGAATGACGCCCGCGTGACGTTGTCCCCCGGTACCCGCGTCGGACCGTACGAGATTCTCGGCTCCATCGGCCAGGGAGGCATGGGCCAGGTCTTCCGGGCGCGCGATACGCGGCTCAAACGCGACGTCGCACTCAAGGTGCTGCCGGACTCGTTCGCCGGCCATGCCGATCGCCGGGCCCGCTTCGAGCGCGAAGCGCAGGTGCTCGGCTCGCTCAACCACACCAACATCGCGCAGGTCTTCGGCGTCGAGGACGCTGGAGGAGAGCCCGTCATCGCCATGGAGCTCGTGCCCGGACCGACGCTCTCGGAGCACCAGCACGGAAAGGCACTGCCCGTCGAGGAGGCGCTGACGATCGCCCGTCAGCTGTGCGACGGACTCGAGGCCGCGCACGACCGGGGCGTCGTCCATCGCGATCTCAAACCCGCGAACATCAAGCTGCGCGCCGACGGCACGGTCAAAATCCTCGATTTCGGTCTTGCGAAGGCGCTGAGCGAGTCGGATGGCAAAGAAGAGGCGGCCGCGGATTCGCCGACCGTGCTCAGCCCGGCGACCGACGCCGGTGTGATCCTCGGTACGGCGGCGTACATGAGTCCCGAACAGGCGCGCGGGCGCGTGGTGGACAAGCGGACGGACATCTGGGCCTTCGGCTGCGTCCTGTACGAAATGCTGGCGGGGCGGGCCGCGTTCGCGGGAGAGACTACGACAGACATCCTCGCGGCAGTGATTCGAAGCGAGCCGGACTGGTCGAACCTGCCGGCCGGCGTCCCTGTCCGGATTACCGAGCTCCTGCGGCGCTGTCTGCAGTCGCAGCCCAAAGATCGGCTGCGCGACATTGGCGACGCACGGTACGAGATCGATCGCGCACTTGGTTCCAGCGCCGATCGTTCCGCCGAAGCACCCGCTCCGTCCGCGCCCGTGGCGCGCGCATCGTCGTGGTCGAATCGCGTGCTGTGGGCGCTCGCGGGCGCCGCGCTGGCCGCGGCCGCGTTGCTGATTCCGCGTGGATCCGGCACGAACCCAGCGCGAGTCGAGTCCGCGATTCGAAGCATCGTGACGCTTCCACCGGACACGACGCTGGCGCCCAGCCGCGGCTCCGCTGTCGCGCTATCTCCTGACGGCCGGCTGCTCGCGTTCGCCGGACGATCGAAGGACAAAGTCCAGCTGTACGTGCGGCCGCTCGATCGGTTCGAGGCCCAGGCCATCGCCGGGACCGACGGCGCGGCGAATCCGTTTTTTTCACCAGACGGGAAATGGATCGGATTCTTCGCGGAAGGGAAGCTCAAGAAAGTGTCGCTCGACGGTGGTGCGCCCGTCGCGCTGGCCGACGCGCGAAACGCGCGGGGCGAGGCCTGGGGTGACGGCAACATCATTCTCGTCACGCCCCTGAACAACGTTGGCATTTCACGGATCTCGGCGCTCGGTGGAGACAAACCGGAAGCGCTGACGACGCTGGTGACCGGCGAGTTGAGCCACCGATGGCCTCGGTTGCTGCCCGGCAATTCGGCAGTGCTGTACAGCGTCTGGAACGACACGGGCTGGGAACCGGCGCGCATTGTGGTCAGGCGGTTACCCGGCGGCGAGGCCAAGGTGATCGTGCCGGCCGGCGGCGGATATCCACGGTACGTCCGCGAATCCGGCCGCCGCGGCTACCTCGTCTACGCGCGATCCGACGGGATCCTGGCCGCGCCGTTCGACGAGGACCGCCTGGAGACCACGGGATCGACGGTACCTGTCGTCGATGGCGTGCTGACGAATCTCTCCGGCGGCGCGCATTTCGACCTGTCAGCTGGTGGCACGCTGGCGTACGTTCCTGGAACGACCATCGAATCCGATCGCGATCTCGTCTGGGTCACGCTCGACGGACACGCCTCGCCCGTGCTCCGGATCCACAACATGAGCCGGTTCTGGACGTTGTCGCGGGACGATACGCGCGTGGCGCGGAACAATACCGCCGGCCCGAATCGCGACGTCTGGATCGACAACCTCACCAACGGCACCAGCCTGCGGCTGACGCGGTCCAACGACAACTTCGATCCGATCTGGTCCCCCGACGGGAAATGGCTTGTGTTCGCGCGCGGCATTCCGTTTACCAACCTGTTTCGACGACCGACGGACGCCGGCGACGTCGAGGAGCAGTTGACGACCACGAATAAGACCCGGCAGCCGAGCAGCATCTCGCCAAACGGCGCGTCTCTGCTCTACAACGAAATCGACGCGGTCACCTCGTCGGACATCTGGGTCCTCACGCTCCCGAGTACGCCGATCACCGGCCAGAAAGCCTCGACCGACCCGGCCGCCCGGCCGTTCATCAAGACCAGTTTCAGTGAAGGGAATGCGTCGTTTTCGCCCAACGGCCGGTTCGTGCTGTATCAATCCAACGAGTCCGGCCGGTTCGAGGTCTACGTTCGCCCGTATCCCGAAGGCGTCCGGAAGTTTCCCGTCTCGATCGATGGCGGCATCTGGCCGGTCTGGTCGCCGACCGGGCGAGAGATCTTCTACCGGGGTACCAACAACATGCTGATGTCGGTGCAGGTGGAGACGGCATCCGAGTTCCAGTCGAGCCGGCCACGGTCCCTGTTCGACGCCACGCCGTACGAAATCATCTTCGCCGTGTCGTCCGACGGCAAGCGCCTGCTCATGATCCCGACCGTCGCGGCCGAGACGTCTGTGACGCAGATCCATCTCGTGACGAATTTTCTCGCCGAGTTGCGCCAGCGCGTGAAGTAAAGACCTCGGGCTGCGTTTCTGGAAGAGCAAGCGGGAAACGAAACCCAAGGCTTAGAATGTCACTATTCAGGGAGGAGCGCGCCGTGCGCCGAACGCTCGCTGCCGGAGGCTTCCTCGTCCTGTCCGTTATCGGACTTCGATCCCAGGCGCAACAACCCGCAGCCGCGCCGGCCCAAGCTGCCGCGACAGGCGTCATCGCCGGCCGGCTCATGCGGGTCGACAACAATCAGCCGGTCAGAAAAGCGCAGGTGGCACTCAGCGCGCCAGCCAACCGAATCGACCGCATGACGACGTCGGACGCGGACGGCCGATACGCATTCGACAACCTTCCGGCCGGTGAGTATTCGATCGTCGCCTCGAAGCCAGGATACGTCGACATGGTGTTCGGCGCGCGCCGTCCGGGTCGTGGCGTGGCTGGAACGCCGATAACCCTGGTACAGGGTCAGCAGGTAGACAACGTCAATCTCCAGATGCGCCTCGGGAGTGTGATCTCCGGAACGGTGCATGACGAGTTCGGCGATCCTGCCTACAACACGCCCGTCCGCGCGTTGCGGTTCGTGTATCAGAACGGCTTCCGAAATCTCACGCTGGCGGGCAGCGACACCACGGACGACCGCGGCGCCTACCGCATCGCCGGACTCATGCCTGGCGAGTATCTCGTGAGCGCCGTGCCCCGCGATACCGTCGCGAGTGCATCTGCCACGGCAGAAGCCATCCGCGATCGTTTTGAGGCGGCCAGAAAAGCTCAGGGGTTCGAGCCACCGCCACCAGTCAGCAGGACCGGGTACGTGCCCGTGTATTTTCCGGGGACGGTCGCGGCCGCATCGGCCGCGCCGGTGCGCGTGGGCCTGACCGAGGAAGTGCCGGGCATCGACATGCGGCTACAGGTCGTCGAGACCGCTACAGTGAGTGGGCGAGTTACGAGCACGGAGCCGGTGTTGCCGCAGACACGTCTCCAGCTCTTCGACGCGACGATGCCGGTGAACATCGTCGGCATCTGGTTTCGCGACATGCGCGGCGATGGCACGTTTTCGTTTCCAGGACTCGTGCCAGGGACCTACGTCCTCAAAGGCGCCGGCACGCCGGGTGGCAAGCCCGGTGTGGCCGGCGGCGACATGTGGGGAACGGTCGACGTCGCCGTCGGCGATCGGGGGACCGCAAGCGTGGTCCTGCCGATGCAGCGCGGTGTTACCGTCTCGGCACACCTGATCGCCGACACCTTTCCGCCCGACTTCGACTCCTCGCGGCTTCGCGTGGATCTCTATCCAATCTCGTCGCCGACCGATTGGGAGATGGCGATCTTCACGATGAAGCGCGACGCGTCGGGCCGCTTCGCCGTGTCACACGTCGAGCCCGGTCAATATCAAGTTCGCATTTCGGGGTTGCCGCAAGGCTGGGCCCTCGAGTCCGCGACCTTCGATGAGAAGGACACGGCCGACTACAACCTGCACCTTGACGGCAGCAAGGACGTCTCCGGGATCGCTTTGAAGTTTTCGTCGCGGCAAAGCGAGGTCAGCGGTCTCGTCACGAACTCGGCGGGCCAACCGGTGACCGATCACACGGTGATCCTGTTCCCATCCGATCGCCGGCTCTGGCTGCCGCAGTCGCGCCGCATCCGGACGTCGCAGCCCGGGAAGGACGGCCGGTACGTCTTCCGGGATCTCCTGGCGGGCGAGTATCGCATCGTGGTCGTGCTCGATCCGGAGCCTGGCCGTCACTTCGACGCCGACTATCTCGACCAGTTGGTGCCGGTGTCGATCAGCGTGAAGCTCGCGGGCGGCGAGAGCCGGACCATGGACATCAAGATTCGATAAGAGCGCTTCCCAAGAGCTTTGACCACGAAGCTCACGAAGGGCACGAAGGAAAACCCGACAGGTGAAGATCGGATTTGAGACGCCCGCTGACCTGGCGAGCCCGGCTTCGCCGGGCTGCGATCGGTGAGAGGCAGCGACCTGACAAGACGTAAGACCTCGGGTTTCGTTTTCGCTCTGATCTTCCAAAAACGAACCCGAGGTCCTAACCCCGTCTTGTCGGTCGCTGCCTCTCACCGATCGCGAGGCCGCCGTAGGCGGCCCGCCAGGTCAGCGCCGTCTTCGTGTCCTTCGTGTTCTTCGTGGTTCAAGCTCTTGGCAAGTGCTTTTGGGAAGTGCTTTTGGGAAGCACCTTCCTGGAAGCGCTTTTCACTTCACGAGTTTCCAGAACGTCCGCTCGTTGAGCAGCGTGATGCGGTGACCCTTTTCCCTCAGCCGCTTGATCTCCATCAACTTCAACCCGCCTTCACGCCCGGCGGCCTGTAAGGGATTCGGTCTGCCGCGCACGACGACCGTCGTCTTGGCCGACGGACCGCCGTGGATGATCGCGCCGGCGCGGCGCGCGGCTCGCGAAGCCTCCGCGCGCGTCTTGACCAGGATGCCGGTGAATGCGAGGTGGGCGCCCTTGAGCGTGCGCAGCTTGCCGGGGTTCAAGCGGACGGGCGGCCGGTTCAGCGCGGCGATCAGATCGTCTGCGCTTTCGTAGCGCTTCCGCCGCTCGCCGATGCAGCGGAAGATGATCTCCTTGAGCTCGTCGGTGCAGCGGAGCCGGCGGACTTCCTTCGTCCGCACGCGCGTCTGCGCGTTGCCCTTGATCAACATCGCCAGGAGCTGGCCGACCTGATAGACGTCGTCGCGCGCGCGCCACTTCGGCGGGAGGCCCTCTAGCATCTCGCTCGGCACCATCGACCTGTTCAGCGTGTGCGCCGTGATGCCGCGCCGGTTCGTCTGGTGCCGGACGATGCCGAAGTCGCCGAGTTTGAGACGCCGGCCGTCGCAGACGAAGACGTTGACCGGCGTGAGATCTCGGTGAAGCACCTGGCCGCGGTGCAGCTTGCCGAGCACCTGCAGCAGGCCCGCGATTTCGCGGCGGGCGAACGTCTCCGCCCAGCCCTTGCCGGCTCGCTGGAGGAACGCGCTCAGATCGCCGTGGCGCGCGTACTCGAGCGCGAGGCAGTACAGCACCGGTCCCGCCGCCCGGACGACGGGAAAACGATCGAAGACGCGAATCGCGCGCGGATGTTCGGCGAGCAATTGGCCGAAATACGCCTCGCGGAGCCACCCGTCGATGTGAAGGCTCACCTTGAGACACAACACGGGCGGCACGACCGCCGAGCGGCTCAACCGCTTGACGAGATACACCTGGCCGTAGCCGCCCTGGCCGAGCAGACGGATGACCCGGTAGCTGATCCGGGTTTCCGGGCTCGCGACCTCGTCGCCGGGTGCGAGAAACGGCCCACCCGGCGCGCGCGACAGGGCGGCCGTCTTCAGGCCTCGTGTTGTGGCATCGGGCGCGAGGACCCGGGCCTGTTGCGACGCCACCGCGGTTCAACCCTCGATGTGAAAGATTTCCCTGCGGCCGCTCTGGACGAGGTCGTGGTAGCCCGACATCGCTTTGCGAAATGAGTCGCTGGCCATCAGTTTCTGCTGGACGCCAAAGAACTCGTCGAGGCTGGCGACCTCGGTTTCGGCGACGATCGTCCAGAAGGCCTCGCCGCTCGTGTCGGTCAGGATCCGGAACGGCTTGTGTCCCAGTTCCTGCATGGCACCCGAGATGCTCTTGAATTTTTCGACCATCGGCCGGACTTTGCCTGGCTGGCAGGACAGGACTTCGCGGACGAGATACATGGTGATCCTTCCTCTCTCAAAGGGCTTGCAGTTCGGTGTCGCGTGTTCCCGCCGCCCGACCTTTGGGAGCGCCGCGAGGCAGGCCCTTGGCCCGCCGTAGCTTCAGCGGAGGCGGCCCATCATGCTGCCTTGCGGCAAGCGGCGAGCGGGAGGGCGCGGGAACACGCGACACCGAACTGCACAACCCTCCAGCCACCGCTCATTGGCGGTTCTCCGAGTGTACTCGCCCTCCCGCGCATGCGCTCTACAATGATCTCGATGATCCCGGGCGTGACCAGGCCGCGACTGGGACTACAACCCGAAAGTCGCCGCGAACCGGGTCTGAAAGGCCCATGTCGGTACGGCGACTCTAGAAAGCACAGGTCGGCGGTACGACGGGTACAGCGGGTACCTGGAACCTGATTCTTGTCATCTTCATTAGAAAAGAGGGCGAGCGTCAGAACATTCCACGGACCTGCCGTACCGACGTGTGCTTTTCAGGCCCGTCGTACCGACACTTGCTTTTCAGGCGCGTTCGCTGGCCAAGTGCATCGTGGTTCAACACAGGTGGGGGGCGATTACGCCACGTGTGCCACATCGATCTTTCTGATGTCATCGATGCGGTACCGTAACATCGCGAGCCGTTCGAGTCCGTAGCCGACGCCGATCGCGATCTGCCGCGCGGGATCGCCGCCCATGTGTTCGACGATGCGATCGGTGAAGACACCCCACGCCATCACCTCGAACCACCGGCCGTCGTCTTCGATTTCGAGCTCCCAGGCCTGGCTGCACATCGGGTACTGCGTCGGCACGAGCTTCACCGTGCGGCCCGGGAACACGCGATCGACCGATTCCAGCACATGGCCGGTGGCCTGCCAGGCGTTGAGGCGCTGACGGTCGTCCAGCCATAGCGCTTCGGCCTGGTGGAACGCGTCGAGATGCATTGCGTCGATCTGGCACAACCGATACGCCTTGCCGGACGTCCACACGCGGAGCGGTCCGCCGTTCGATCGGACGTTCAGCAGCAGCGGCAGCGTCAGGTCGTACCGCAGGATGCGCCGATCGTCCACGCGGTGCAGTTCCTTCGGGTCGATGTAAAGGGCGAGGTTGCCGATCGTCTGCTGCGCCTCCGCGAAATCGATGACCTCCGGCAGCTCGACGCGATCGAAGTCCGCGTACACACCGCGCAACAAGTCCAGGATTTTGCCGACCGGGTTCTCGGGCAGGTCGGTGAGCTGTGGACGCGCCAGGAGCTCGACGACCTTCGCGGGGAAATCGGTCCGGATGTCTTCGGGACGAACGCTGCGTTGTTCAGCCACTTCCATCTCCTTGCGTAATTTGTCGCGAATGCGCTGCAGCCGCTTTCGCATCGACGTCTCGTCCACGCCCGCGTGCTCGGCGAGACGTGCCGTGCTCCAGCGCCCGTGATACCGGCGATCGCATAGACGCCGTTCGTCGGCCGAGAGCGTGAGCAGCGCGGCCGCGAGGCGATGACGCTGCAGCTCGGTCCAGGTCGTTTCCGCTTCGTCGAGGACCGGAATCTCCGGGACGTCGTCGAACCGCAGCAGCGTGAACCGCCGGGTCCGCCGCATGTTCAACGCCACGGTGATCACGATCCGCCGGAACCAGCTCACGAACGCGGCCGGTTCCTGCAGCTCGCCAAGCCGGCGAAACGCCCTGAGATACGCCTCTTGCGTCGCATCCTGGGCGAGCGCCGGCTCGCGGACCACCCCGATCGCGACGGCGTACGCCATCGTCTGCGTGGCCTGCACGAGCCGGCCGTAGGCCTCGACGTCTGAGGCCTGGGCCCGGCGGACGAGATCGTTCAGCGAGTCCATGACGGCTGAGTCGACCACCATTCACTGGAAAGACACAACTGGCCCTGAAGTGTGACGCCTGGCCAGCCGGGCAGCGTTTTCCAGACCGGTGTCGCGTGTTCCGGCGCCCTCCCGCTCGCCGCTTGCCGCAAGGCAGCGCGATTGGTCCTACCGATCTGGAAAACGCCCTAATTAATCACGAACGGCGGCAGTCTGACCTCGGCCGTGCACGCGGTCCGGAGGTCCCTCGCCGTTCCTGTCTGGATGAAATCGCGCACGATTTGGGCAATGCACGGCCCGCCGACGCCGTGGGCGCCCGGCACCACGATATGCCGTCCATTTGGCAGGGACCGAAGCGCTTCGTCAGCCCAGTGCGGAGGCGTCACAGGGTCGAGCGTTCCGGACAAGAGCAGGACCGGGGTTTCGGAATGAACAGGCGCACCGCTTTCGGCCGGTTTCTCGGGCTGCGGCCAGATGGCGCAGACGCGCTGTTGCTGCCGGACGCGATCGGCGCCGAGGAAGGTGCCGGCGGTCACTGCCGCGACGTCCTCTTCGCGAATGCGAGCGACGTCCTCCGTGCACGTGGTGCTGAGCAGCATCCCGTGCGCGAGCCGCGTCACCGATCGACGCTGTTCCGCCGCGCGCTGCACGACGATCGAGAAGTCGCCCTGGTGCGCGCGGTGCACGGCAAGCGGCACCTGCCGTGATGACCCCAGGTCATACAGCATCCTGCGGATTGTCTCCGCGAAGGCGTAGCGGCTGATGGTGACCGGGACCGGCGCAGCGCCGGGCAACGAGAGCGACCCCTGCGCGGGCCCACGATCGAGCCGGGTGAGCACCGCTTGAAATTCGTCGCGCACGCGTGGGAACGCGGCTCGACACGGCGGGTCGGCGGCGCACTCGTCGAAGAGCCCGTCGATCGCCCGCTGGGATTCGCGCGCATGGTAGAGCGGATTTCGCAGCGATGGCGGCGCGACGCCGTTCAACACCGCGCTTCGCACCCGTTCGGGATGCCGCCGCAGGTAGGTCAGCGCCATGCGAGTGCCGTACGATCCGCCGCTGAGGTTCAGCCGCGCATACCCAAACGCCGCGCGTGCGTCGTCCAGATCGTCAGCGGCCGCCGCCGTGGTGTATTGCGTCAGATCGGCTTTCGCCGCCAGCAGATCGCGACATCTTTCGAAGACCGTCGTCTGGAACACTTCGTCGAGGTAACCCTGCGGGTTCGCCGGACTCCCCGGGAGCTCGCAGTCGAGAGGATTCGATTGTCCGGTGCCGCGCTGATCGACGAACACCAGATCGTGCTGCTCGCGCAGCGCCAGATCGACGATGCCGGTGGGTGGCAGCGTCGTTGCGTCCTGCCCAGGACCACCGGCCAGATAGAAGATGGGGTCGGCGGCCGGCGGCTGTTTTTCGGCCGGCAGGATCACGATGTTCAGGGCGATGGTCCGGCCCGTCCGCGACGTCCGGTTTTCGGGCACGGTCAGTGACCCGCATCGCGCATCAATGCCCGCTACCGTGCATGGCGCCATGGCCGGCTTGTTCTGAACGGCGTTTTCACGAGGTCCGCTGCAGCCGACCGCCGACAAGACGAGGGCTGCGCAGAGCGGGGTGCGGCGGCTCATCGTCCTTAATACGGACCGGCACATGGCGTCGTTCTCGAGCGGTTCGATCTGGCCCTGGCGGTATCATTCACGCGTCGTCAAACGCTCAAAGACTGAAAGGCTGAGACATGCGACTGACCCGGATAGCCGTCATCGTGCTGGCGAGTTGGAGCGTTGCGGGCGTGCGAACGGCCGGCCAGGCTCCAACCCCCTCGGCGCCCAACCTGCCGCCGCGTCCGTACTTCACCGAGCCGGCCATCTCGCCCGATCGCAGCGAGATCGCGTTCGCATCGGGCGGTGACATCTGGACCGTCCCGATCGCGGGCGGCGATGCGCGGCTGCTCGTCTCGCATGCCGCCACCGAATCGCATCCGGCCTACTCGCCCGACGGCCGCATGCTCGCCCTGGTCTCCGACCGGACTGGCGGCGGCGACGTGTACCTGCTCACGATCGCCACCGGCGACCTGCGCCGGCTGACGTTCGACGACGGCAACGAGGTACTGGACGGCTGGTCGGCGGACGGACAGTGGATCTACTACTCGTCGGGCACACGCGATATCGCGGGCAACGACATCTACCGGGTGCGCGCCGCCGGCGGCACGCCGATGCTCGTGAGCGCGGACCGGTTCACGAATGAGTTCTTTGCGGCGCCCTCGCCCGACGGACAGCATCTGGCCTTCAGCGCGCGCGGCAACGCCTCCGCGCAGTGGTGGCGCAAAGGACACTCGCACCTCGACGAGTCCGAGATCTGGATCATGCGCGGGCTCCAGACGACTGCCTACGAGCAGGTCGTCGAACGCGGCGCGAAGAGTGTGTGGCCCATGTGGAGCGCCGACGGCCGAAGCCTGTATTACGTCTCGGATCGTTCCGGCGCCGAGAACCTCTGGGTCAAGCCGCTGGGCGGACAGGCGCGTGCGCTCACACCGTTCAGAGCCGGCCGCGTGCTCTGGCCGAACATTTCGTACGACGGCCGCACCATCGTCTTCGAGCGCAACTTCGGGATCTGGAAGCTCGACACGCAAGGCGGACAGCCCACCGAGGTGCCTGTCACGCGCCGCGGCGCTTCAATCGGTCCGGTCACGGAGCACCTCAGCCTGACGAACGGCTTTCAGGAGCTTGCGCTCTCACCCGACGGCCGCAAGGTCGCGTTCGTGGCGCGCGGAGAGATCTTTGCCGCGTCCGCGCGCGACGGCGGCGACGCCGCGCGAGTCACGCGCAGCCTCGCGCGTGAGGCGCAGGTCACGTGGGCGCCCGACAGCCGCCGTCTGGCCTACGTGTCGGAACGCAACGAGGTGCAGCACCTCTTCTTGTATGACTTCGGCACGAGCACCGAAACCCAGCTGACCCGGGACGTCAAGAACGACGACGCCCCGAGGTTTTCGCCGGATGGACAACTGCTTTCGTTCGTGCGCGATGACAAGGAGCTGCGCGTCTTTGACCTGGCGTCGAAGCAGGAGCGCGTGCTGGCGAAAGGGTTCATCAACGCCTCGCCGCGCAGTCAAGCCTGGTCGGCCGACAGCAAATGGCTCGCGTATCTGGGTCTCAGCACACGGTCGTTTCGAAACGCGTACATCGTGCCGGCCTCGGGCGGCGACAGCCGCGCCGTGAGCGCCATTCCGAACGCGAACACCGGCACGCTTTCCTGGAGCCCGGACGGGACGTTCCTCGTCTTCAACACGAGCCAGCGCACGGAAGACACCGAGGTCGTCCGCGTCGAGCTCACCCTCAAGCCCCCGAAGTTCACCGAGGATCAGTTCCGCGACCTCTTCAAGGAGGAACCCAATCGGGATCGGCCGGCGCCCGGGCGCGGCGGCGCGACGGGCGCGGCGTCCGGGCCGCCCGCGAACAACGCCGGCGGCGGCCGGGGCGCGGACGTCAAACCGGTCGAGATCGTGTTCGAAGAAATCCGCCGGCGCGTGAGCGTGCTGCCGGTCGGCGAAAACTACAGCGCCGAGACGATCAGTCCGGACGGCAAGTGGCTGCTGGTGAATGGCGCCGGCAACCTGCACGTCTATCCGCTCGACGCGCCGCCGGGCGGCGGCGGTGGCGGTGGCCGCGGCGGCGGCGCCGGCGGCAGTCAGACGCGCCAGCTCACGACCTCGACCGGCGCCAAGTCGTTCGCGCAGTTCACGCCCGACAGCCGGGAAGTGTTCTATCTGGAAGCAGGGCGCATCAACGTCGTGGCGGTCGAAGCGCGGCAGCCGCGCGCCGTTTCGGTGACCGCTGAGCTCGACGTGGACTTCTCGCGCGAAAAAATGGAGGTCTTCCGCCAGGCGTGGACCTATATGCGCGATGGCTTCTACGACGAGAAGTTCCACGGCGCCGACTGGGGCGAGGTTCGCGCAGAGTTCACGCCGGTCGTGGCGGGCGTCCGCACGACCGACGAGCTGCGCCGCGTCCTGAACCTGATGTTCGGCGAATTGAACGCGTCGCACCTCGGCGCTTCCGGGCCCGGCGGCGGCGGCGGACAGTCGTCGAACAACGGCCGGCTCGGCCTGTATTTCGACCGTGCCGAATACGAAACGAATGGACGCCTGAAGATCACGGAAGTGCTGACGCTCGGTCCGGCCGCGATCACGAAGCAGGTGCAGAAGGGGGACTATCTGCTGTCGGTCGACGGCGTCACGATCGACGCGCGAGCCAACCTCGACGAGATCCTGATGCACAAGGTGGGGCGCCGCGTCGAGCTCAAAGTCGCCGGGGCGCCCGACGGCGCCAACCCCCGGGACGTCGTCGTGCAGCCGATCACGCAGGCGGCCGAACGCGCGCTCCTGTACCGCGATTGGGTGGAAGCGAACCGCGCGTACGTCGACAAGGTGAGCGGCGGCAAGCTCGGATACGTGCACATCCGCGACATGTCGGCGAACGCGCTGCGGCAGCTCTACCTCGACCTCGACGCCGACAACCGCGCCAAAGCGGGCGTCGTGATCGACGTGCGCCACAACAATGGGGGGTTCGTGAACGTGTACGCGATCGATGTCCTCGCGCGGCGAGGGTATCTCACGATGACCCCGCGCGGCCTGCCCGCCTCGCCGGCGCGCACCTCGCTGGGCCAACGCTCGCTCGAGCTGCCGACCATCCTCGTTACCAACCAGCACTCGCTGTCCGATGCGGAAGATTTCACGGAAGGCTACCGCTCGCTCAAGCTCGGCAAAGTGGTGGGCGAGCCGACGTCGGGATGGATCATCTTCACCGGGAGCCAGACGCTCGTGGACGGCACGTCGATCCGGATGCCCGGCACGCGGATTACGTCGAACGACGGCAAGACGATGGAACTCAATCCCAGGCCTGTCGATATACCCGTCACCCGGCCGATCGGCGAGACCTACACCGGGAAGGATTCGCAGTTGGATACGGCCGTGAAGGAATTGCTGCGTCAGATAGGTGGGTGACAAGTACGCCGCTGGTTGTTCCGAGGTTCCGGTGCGGGGTTCCGCGGTTCCGATACGTCCCGTCGAACAATTCGGAACTCCGGAACCGCGGAACCCCGCACCGGAACTTCGGAACCAACGGCGTACCTGTCACGCCCCGATCGCAGCAGCTCGGAGGGTGAGCCCGCCGAGCCTACATCTCTTTCTTGATCCTCGCCGTCGTCTCGAACCGCCTGTAGTTCGAGTATCTGGCTTCGCACGCGATCTCCTCGCGCGTGGCGGGTGATTCGAGGCGCGTGAGGGCGGCGCCGGGCGTCCGCATGCCCTCCTCGTAGGATTCGCGAAAGAGGATCGGCACCCAGAGGCCCAGCCGTTCGTCAGCGGCATAGACCGTGGTGAGTTCGATCGCAACGCCGCCGATCGTCAGGCGAAGTTGGGCACGATGCACGCGCCCGGTCGCGGCGTCAATGACGAGCTCGCCTTTCGAGAAGACCGGACGCAACTGAAGGTCGCGAATGAGGGTCGGCGCCGACGTCTCCATGAACGCCAGCGTCACGAGGGTGCCGCTGGCGGCGCGCTCGACACGCTTCCGCTCGAAGGTGAAGTTCGGCAGATAGCGGGCGTCGAGGACGAGCAGGCTCAGAATCGGCTCGTTGAAGTTGCGCTGCGTTCGCCCGATGTTGAATCGCGAGTTGGACGCCTTGGACGCGCCGGCGACCTGCGCCGCCGGCAGCGTCCCGAGAGCGGTCTTGACATCCTGGCGTCCGGTGATGGGCTTGCGATCGACCTCGACGACGTCGCGAATCGCCATCCAGTCGCCGTTGGCGGGCGTGAACATGAAGAACACCTCGCTCTTCATGGTCCGCGCCTTCGGCGTTCTGTCGTCGGGTATCTGGCTGCGGATCTGCTGGGTGTAGGCCTCGTCGGCGATGAGGAAGGTCAGCTGTTCCTGATACGCCTTGACGTACGCGGCCGCCCCACGTACCACGCCGGCAACCGAGAGGTCCAGATAGGTTGCGGATGGTTGTTGAGCGGCGGCAGGCGTCAGGTAGAGTGCCACCGCAAGCGAACAGGCGGGCAGCACGCGCCAGGCGGGCATGGGTCTTCCTGACTCCCTTACTCCGCGCGCCAGTTTCGGAACGCCGTGATCGAATCGCGCTTCGTCCAGAGACCGACCCGCCCGCTGACGTCGCGATCGAGCGTGTGCTCCACGCGAAGATCGCCGGCCGCAACGGCAGAAATCGATCGTCCCTTGAGCGTGACGCTGAGCGGATGCCAGGCGTTCATGGCGAGTCGTCGATGATTGGCGCCGTGCGCGATCACCTCGCGCTGGCCCTTCATGAATCGCCACAGCGCGACGTTGTCGTCGCGGGTGTTGTACCGAACGTACAGGTAGTCGCCCGTCGGCTGAAGATCGAACACGAGTCCGGCGATCTGATCGGACTCTCCGCCGATCAGCTTGAACTCCACGTGAAGCGTGCCCTGCTGGAGTTGTTTGATGCCATCGATGACCGCGAGAGGAAACGCGCCCTCCGCCGAGACGTTGGCGGTGAACTCCGGGCGTGTCACGCCGAACAGACGCTTGCCGATCGCGTCGAGATCGGCGGGCGGCTTGCCGTTCCACTTCCGCACGTCGGCGGTGACGATGGGCGTCGTGCCTTCCTTGCCCGCATCCCACTGGCCGAGAATCGGGGTGACCAGCCCGCCGGCCGGCGCGGCCGCCTGCCGGGCGGCCAGCGTGAAGCCTGCCGTGAGGACGGCAACCAGGGAAACCAACAGCGCCCTCATCATGTCAGGAACCTTCCGTGGCATCGTGGAACAACCCGCGCCGATTATGGCCCATCCTGGGATAGGTATACTTTGTCGCGGAGCCCGATCGTGATCGCTCGCCTCGCGCGGAACCTCATCCTGTCGTCGCTGCTGGCGCTCGCGGTGGGCAGTGCCGCGGACCAGTCCACGACGCCGACGTGGGCGAAGGCGGATCATTTCTGGTACCGCCGCGCGGTCTCGGGTGGTCACCTCTGGCTGACCGTCGACGCGCGGCACGGCGTGCGGCAACCGCTCTTCGATCACCAGCGGCTCGCAATCGAGCTGAACCTGCGAACCGGGGCCGAGTACACGCCGCTGACGTTGCCGTTCGCGGATCCGGCGACCGAGTTCGTCGTGAAGTACGACGGCTCGAACGCCTACATTCAAGTGGGCGCGATGGCCATCGAGTTCAGCCTCGACGGCCAACACTGGCGCTGCGAGCTCGAGATCAAATGGGACTGGAACAAGGTCCCGCCGACCGATTACGAGTGCCTGCCTCGTCGGCCGGTGGCGCCGGAACGGACGCCGCCGGCGCCAGCCACGCCACGGCCGGTCGTCTCACCCGACGGCCGCTGGGAAGCGTTCGTCCAGAACTACAACGTCGCGATCCGCGCCGCGAAGAGCGACTCGGCTTCGGCGACAACGTTGAGCTCGGACGGAACCGCGACGCAGGCGTATCAACAGGACTCGATCCGCTGGTCTTCCGACGGCACGAAGCTCACGGCGTACCGCGTGAGCGAAGAGGTCTGGCAGTCGGACAGCGTTGCGGGTACGGTCAAATCGCTGATTACGAAAGGGGAGTGGACCGTCAAATAGACCCCGTCGATACTGATCGGATCCGTTACTCGCCCCCACGTCCCCGCCCTACGACTTCTGGTAGTAGCGTGGCTCGCCCGGATACGCTCCACCCAGGCTGGCGCCAAGCAGACAGCGATGCATTTCAACGTTCTGAACCGCAAGGTTCACTACTGGGCGAGTTTCACCATCGCCATCCCGCTCGGCGTCATCCTCGCCACCGGCGTGCTGCTGCAGATGAAGAAGCAGTGGACGTGGGTGCAACCAGCTGAACAACGAGGGACCGGCAAGGTTCCGACGCTCACACTCGACGAGATCCTCGCCCGCGTGAAGACCGTGCCCGGGCTGAACGTGCAGGGGTGGGAGGACGTGAACCGCCTCGACGTGCGGCCCAGCCGCGGCATGGTCAAGGTCTGGCTGATGAACAACTGGGAAGTGCAGGTCGATCTATCCACCGGCGCGATCCTGCAGACCGCGTATCGCCGCTCGGACTTCATCGAGTCGATCCACGACGGGTCGGTCTTTGCCGGCGACTGGAGCAAGCTCGGGCTGTTCCTTCCCACCGGCGTCACGCTGTTCGGGTTGTGGCTGACCGGTTTGTGGATGTGGTGGATTCCGTTTTCGCGCAAGCGTGGCGTCAGACGCCGGCGTGAGGAAGCGGCCGCTGTCGCTGCCGGCCGCGCGCCCGTGGTGCGGTCCCGTGCCGCCCGTTCCAAGGTCGATCGGGTTCTGAAGGAAGGGCAGTAACGACCATGGCGGGGCACTTCTCACGGCTCGTGCTGGCGCTGGCAGTAGGATTGGCCGCGCCAGTTGCCGCCGAGGCGCTCGAGGGACGGCTCGTCGACAAGAACACCGGCCAGGGCGTCGCGGGTGCAGAGGTGACGATCGTCGGGCTCCCCGGTTCGGCGCGCACGGATGCCGACGGCCGGTTCACCTGGAAGCCCGATCCGAAGCCGCCATTCGTCCTCCTGATCGTGCTTCCCGGCGGGCGCGTCGCCAAGCCGGTGCAGATCGACAAGCTGGAAGCGATCCTCACCGTCATCGTCGAGGCCGCCGTGGCCGAAGAAGTGACAGTCGCCGCCGGTGTGGCGCCAAGCATCGAGGCGACCCCTGCCGCCGGCATGACGATGCTGTCGGCTCGCGAGCTTCAGCTCCGCGGACCCGCGAACCTGATGCAGGCGATCGAGAACGTGCCGGGCGTGAGCCAGGTGTCCGAGGGACAGGCGGCAGTGCCGGCCGTCCGCGGTCTCGCGCGCGGCCGTACGTTGCTCCTGGTTGACGGCAGCCGCGTCACGTCCGAGCGGCGTGTCGGCCCGAGCGCGACCTTCCTGGACCCGGCGGTCGCCGAGGGCATCGACATCGCGCGCGGTCCCGGATCGGTAGCCTACGGCTCGGACGCCCTGGGCGGCGTCATCTCCGTCCGGACTCGACGGCCGAGCTATACCGGTCTGCAGGCATCAGGCGCACTGACGGTAGGTGGCGGCGTTCCCGATCGCCGCGGCGATGGCAGCGTGTCGAAAGGATTCGGTGTCGGCGGCATCCTGTTCGCCGCGCACGCGCGCGGCGCCGGCGACTACAAGGGACCGGATGCGGATGTGCTCAACTCGGGCTGGTCGGACTACGGGTTTCTGGCTCGCGGAGAGCGCCTGTTCGCATCGGGTCTCTTCACCGCGTCGTGGCAGAGCGACTTCGGCCGCGACATCGAGCGACCGCGCAACAACTCCAACCAGGTGCGCTTCTACTACCCGTTCGACGACTCGCACCGTTTCAACACCTCGTTCTACCGATCGGAGGTGGCCGGATTCGACACGTTGCACATCTCGGGGTTCTTCGGGACCGGCGAGCAGCGGACGGATCAGGACCGTATTCCGACCGCCACCGGCGCGCGCGACATCGTTCGCGCGGACATCGAATCGAGAGACGTCCAGTTCCGCCTGACCGGCGAGAAGCGCTTCGAGCGCGCGACGGTCGAGGTGGGCGCCGATGCCAACGGCCGGTATGGCCTGGAAGCCCACGACATCCTCGTTCAGTTCGACCTTGCCGGCGATGTGGTCTCGACCACCGACACCCTCTCGATCGATTCCGCGCGCCGGATCGACACCGGCGTGTTCGCGCAGGTCGAAGCGCCCTTCGGCGCCGCCATCTCGATGAAGGGCGGCGTCCGCGGCGATTATGTGAACAACAGGAATACCGGCGGCTTCTTCGGCGATCGGTCCATCTCGAACGGCGCGGCGGCCGGCTTCGCATCGATCAGCGCCGGACCGTTCAAGCACGTCGTGTTCACCGGCCAGGTCTCGCGGGGCTTCCGCGATCCCACCCTGTCGGACCGGTTTTTCCGGGGTCCAAGCGGTCGAGGTTTCATTACCGGCAACCCTGACCTCGAGCCGGAGACGAGCCTGCAGTTCGACGTTGGCGCGCGGTACGCGACGAGCCGTCTTCGGTTCGCCGTCTACGGCTACCACTACCGAATCACGAATCTCGTCGAGCGCTACCAGACCGAGACCGACTTCTTCTTCTTCCGGAACCGCGGGGAAGCGCGGATACGCGGTATGGAGTTCGAGGTTCAGGCCGACGCCGGCCATGGCATCTCGTTCGAGCTGGCGGCGCAGATCGCACGCGGCACCGCGCTCGACGATGACGCGGATCTCGACGACATCTCCCCCGACACGTTTTCGGTGCTCGTCCGCAAGATGCTGGGCACGCGCGCGTCCGCCTTCGTCCGGCTCGCAATCTACGCTGACGACGATCGCCCGGGTCCGAGCGAGGTGGAGGCGCCTGGACACACCAACCTGGACCTTGGCGCGACCTGGTCCATCCATCGACGGATCGAGCTGCGCGGCGCCGTGCGGAACCTGCTCAACGACGAGTACTACGCGAGTCCCGATCCGCGGTTCGTCGCCGCGCCGGGAATCAACGGCTTCGTGACGGTCGCGTTCAAGTACTGACCGGCCTGAAAAAGGTCGGGACTATTGAGACTTTTCTCGGAGTCCCGCCCCGGCCGCTGAACGTCGTAGAATCCACCAGCCATGGTGGTGCCCCCCGACAATCTCGAGCAATTGCTGGCCGACGCCACGATGGCGCCGTACATCGTCAAGGCCACGGCGTTAATCGGCGTGAAGCGGCGCGCGGGCAGCAACATGTTCCGCCACCAGATCGCGACGATGGGCATTTTGATTGACTACAAGATCGCGGACCCGATCCTGCTCAAGGCGTCGGTGATTCACGATCTGTTCGAAGACGCCCTCGGACTGCCGGGCGTCACACGGGATGAAATCACACGCCTCGATTCCGACGGACCCGCCGTCTACGACCTCGTGATGGAGGTCACGCGGCGGAGGATCAAGGGCGTTCCGGAACCGAAGGCCGAATTCCTGTTGCGCGTGATGCAGACGGCCAGCATGCGCGCGCGGACGCTCAAGCTCGTCGACCGCATCAGCAACCTCACCGCGCTCGGCTACGCGCACGAAGTGCCGTTCATCCGCCGGCAGGTGGCGGAAACACGCGAGTACATCCTGCCGTACGCGGAGCAGGTCAACCCCGACATGTTCCGCGAGCTGTCCGACCTGGTGAGCAGCCGGGAACATCTGCTCACGCTCATCGGGGAGGCGACAGTAGAGAGCTGATTCTGAAAAGCACTTGTCGGTTCGCCGTACCCCTCGTACCGACAAGTGCTCTCCAGGTGCGTCGAACCGACAAGTGCTTTCAGGGCCCGTCTGAGCTTTTCAGGGCCTGTCTTTCATCCCCGGATCGTCTCTCAGCGTCAGTACCGACGAGTACGTCCGTCCGCCGACGGTCAGGCGCACGATATAGGTTCCTGATCCCGCGGCGGGTGGCCCTCCGCGTCCGCCAGGTTGTGGCGGCGCGTCGGGATCCGCAGCCCCTCCGCCACCGCCCCCGCCGCGTCCTCCACCGGCGCCCCCGCCGCGCCGGCCGCCGGCTCCGGCGCCGCGTCCTTCCTGCGCCGCCGCGCCGAACCGGAGGTTCCAGAAATAGCGATGCACGCCGGCCGTTCCTGGCAGCTGGGCGGTGTGGACCTGGCTGCCGGTCACGTCCTGAATTTGCAGCGTGACGGTTCCCGGTTGATCGGCCTTGAGGTAGTAGTGGACGGCGGCGCTGTTCGTGATCTCGGGCGGTGAGTTGCCCGGCTCCGGCTGCGCCATCGTGAGCGGGTTGCGGCCCGCGAACAGGAAGTGGCCGCGCGTCGCGCCGCGCGAGATGCCCCGCCAGAGCGTCGCCACCCGGCTCTGGAACAGATGCGCGTCGCCGTTCAGCACGTCGGCCGAGAGCTGCTCGAGCGGAGAGATGTCGTCCAGGATCCAGACGCTCCGGCCGTGCGTGCCGGCGACGAGGTCGCCGTCGCGCGGATGGATGACGAGGTCATGCACGGGAACGGTCGGAAGATCTCGCGCCAGCCGCTGCCAGGTCCGGCCGCCGTCGATCGTCGCGAACACGCTCGTCTCCGTGCCCGCGAAGAGCAGGTTCGGGTTTTTCATGCCTTCCTTGACGACGTAGACCGGGCCGTTGGCGGGAAGGCCGTTCGTGATCTTCGTCCACGTCTTGCCGTAGTCGGCGGTCTTGAAGATCCAGGGCAAGAAGTTGTCGCTGCGGTGTCCGTCGAACGAGACGTACGCCGTCCCTTCGCTGAAGCGGGACGCCTCGACGCGGCTCACCCACAGCCGGGTGGGCACCTCCGGAATGTTCGGACGGACGTTCGTCCACGTCTTGCCGCTGTCGCGCGTGAGCTGCACGTTCCCGTCGTCGGTACCGACCCAGATCAGCCCGGGCACGGTCGGCGATTCGGAGATGGTGATGATCGTCGCGTGCGTCTCGGCGCCGGTGACGTCGCGCGTGATCCCGCCGCTCTCGCGGTTGGTGAGCTCGGGGTCGTTGGTCGTGAGGTCGGGACTGATGATCGACCACGTGTCGCCGCGATCCGAGCTGCGGAACAGGTGGTTGCCGCCGAAAAGGAGCGTCCGCGAGTCGTGCGGCGAGAGCGTCAGCGCCGCACTCCAGTTGAACCGGACCGAGGGCGGCAGCCCGCCGCGTCCGCCGCCGGCCGGCGGCGGACCCGCGGCCGCGGCCGGCAGATGCTCGGCGAGGTTGCTGACGGTCGACGGCGCCGGCGTCACCGGCTTGCCCTGCTGCCGGAACACCGAGTCGAGGCGGCGGATATTGCCGCCCTGTGTTTCCGTGTAGACGGTTCGCCAGTCGTTCGGATCGACGGTGGCGTGGAATCCGTCTCCGCTGTGGAACTTGAACCAGTGGTCGTTCAGGATGCCGTTCACGTCGCGGCTGTTGCTCGGGCCGCCCCAGTTGCCGCTGTCCTGCAAGCCGCCGTACACCCAGTACGGATCCCGGTTGTCGAGCGTGACGGCGTAGAACTGGCCGATGGCCATGTTGTCGAACATGGTCATCGTCTGGCCGTGGTCGAACGAGAGGTACGCGCCCTTGTCGTTGCCGATGTACAGGCGATCGGGTACCGCCGGGTCCTGCCAGAACGCGTGGAAGTCGCCGCCCATGCTCGGAATCTGTCGGCTGAACGTCGCGCCGCCGTCGGTCGAGACCTGCGCGGCGGTGGCCAGCACGTACACGGTCTTCGGATCGGTCGGGTGAATGTAGATGTGGCTGTAGTAGAACGGACGGCTGTTGAAGCGGCTGACCTGTCGCCACGTCTTGCCCGTGTCTTCCGATCGATAGATGCCGCTGCCGCGCCTGGTGAGATCGGCGTAATCGGGCGAGTTCTGCGCCGGCTGAAATCCGTGCTCGACGATCGCGACGAGGATGGACGGGTTGCTCCGGTGGATCGCGATGCCGATCTTTCCCGTCGGCCCTTCCGGCATGCCGTTGGTCAGCTTCTGCCACGTCTTGCCGGCGTCGGCCGTCTTGTAGATGCCGCCGTTGGGTCCACCGCTGTCGAAGCGGTGCGGCTGGCGGATGCGCTGCCAGAACGTCGCGTACAGGACGTTCGGGTTCTTCGGATCCATTTTCAGCTCGTTCGCGCCGGTGCGGCCGTCATCCGGCAGTCCGCTCGTGAGCCGCTGCCAGGTCTTGCCGCCATCCGTCGTCTTGAAGACGCCGCGCTCGCCGGTGTGTCCCCAGAGGTGTCCCTGGGCAGCGACGTAGACGATGTTCGGATCGGTCGGGTGAGTCGCGATATCGCCGATGTGGTGGGTATCGCGCAGCCCCATATTCGTGAACGTCTTGCCGCCATCGGTGGACTTGTAGACGCCGTCGCCCCAACTCACGCTGTTCCGCACGCACGTTTCACCGGTGCCGACCCAGATGATGTCCGCGTTGGGCTGGAAGAACGCGACGTCGCCGATGGCGGACGTACCGGTACTGGTCGAAGATGGGCTGCCACGTCGTCCCGGAGTTCGTGGACTTGAACACACCGCCCGACGCAGCGGCCACGAGCACCGTGGCGAAGTTGGACTCGAGCGCCTCGATGTCCGTCACACGGCCGGCCATATTCGCCGGGCCGATATTGCGCCACTGAAGATCAGCGAGAAGGGCAGGCGTCGTCTGAAGCCCCGCGACGGCTGAAGGGCGGGCGGGCATCGAGAGGATGATCGACAGCGCGCCAATAGTGAGGAGGTATCGAGGGAGGGATCCGAGCATGGGCGGAGGATAACATCCTGTCGCTCAGGGGTTCCGATGTTCCGGTTCGGGGTTCCGACGTTCCGGAACGCACCGGAACCCCGGAACCCGCACCGGAACCCACGGAACCATTTGCGTAAGATGCCCGTCATGAGCTATATGAATGACAATGTCATTGAAATCGGCTCCGCTGGCTTCCCTTTACCTTGGTGAGTTCGAGCTCTTGATCATGCTCTCCATCGTCCGCCTGGGCGACGATGCGTACGGCGTCACGATCCGCGATGAATTGGAGCGCGAGACGTCGCGCGAAGTGACAGTTGGCGCGATTTACAAGACGCTCGGCCGCCTCCAGGACAAAGGCTACGTGTCGGCCCGCGTCGGCGAACCGACGCCGCAGCGTGGCGGCCGCCGGAAAAAGCATTACCGGCTCGAGCCGCTGGGGAGCAGGGCCCTTCGTCAGTCGTGCGCCAATCTCCGGCGGCTGACCCGCGGGCTCGGTCGCGCGCTCGAGGCGCTGTGAGCGACCAGCCTCAATCCCCCTGGCTCGCGCGGCAGTTGCTGACGCTGCTGCTGCCGACCGAGGAGTGCGAGTTCCTCATCGGCGATCTCGAAGAGACGTTCGACGACCGTCTGGCTACGGGGTCGAGCGCCCGGGCGGCCCGCCGGTGGTACTGGCGGGCGACCATCAGCAATCTGCGCTCGGTTGGCGGGCGCGACGGTCTGGAACGGGATCGACGACTGGAGAAACGACAAGGAGACGGCGTGATGAAGAACTTGCTGCGTGACGCCCGTTACGGTTTTCGCCTGCTGCTGAGAAAACCCGGTGTGACTGCCGTGGCCATCATCACGCTCGCGCTCGGCATCGGGGCCAACACCGCGATTTTCACCGTCACTCACGCGCTGCTGCTGAAACCGCTGCCGTACGACCGCCCCGAACAACTGGTGATCGTCAACGAGAACAACCTCTCGCGGGGCTGGACGAGCTTCAGCGTCTCGCCGCCGAATTTTCTCGACTGGCGGGCACAGGCCAGCGGGTTCCAGTCGCTGGCGGCGTACGGCGGACAGGCGCTCAATTACACGAGTGGCGCGGCGCCCGAACGGCTCCGCGGTTTGACGGGCACCGAGGGCTTTCTCGAGATGCTTGGCGGCACGCCCGTGCGCGGTCGAGGATTCCGGTCCGAGGAGTTCGAACAGGGCAAACACTTCGTCGTCATTCTCAATCACGGGTTCTGGCAGCGCACGTTTGGCGGACGTGAAGACGTCGTGAATCAGTCGGTCACGCTGAACGGCCGGCCGTACACGATCGTCGGCGTCATGCACCCGGACTGGCGCTTCGGAGGCCGGGACATCGCGGTATTCACGCCCCGGTCATTCGAGGCTGGCGAGCTTCAGTCGCGCGGCGCCCACTACCTGAGTGTCGTTGGCCGCCTGAAGCCCGGGATCACGGTTGATCAGGCCAGCGTCGAGATGAGCGCGATCGGGTCGCGGCTTGAACAGCAGTATTCCAACTCCAACAAAGGATGGGGCGTCGTTGTGCGCTCGCTGCATGAAGCGGCCGTCGGCAACGTCCGGCCGATGCTGTTGATTCTCCTCGGCGCGGTCGGCCTGGTGCTCCTCGTCGCCTGCGCGAACCTCGCGAACATGCACCTGGCGCGCGCGACCGTCCGCGCGCGTGAGATGGCGATCCGCACGGCCATCGGCGCCGGCCGCGGCCGCATCGTGCAGCAGCTGCTGACCGAAAGCCTGGTGCTCGCCGTGGTCGGCGGCGGCCTCGGCCTCCTCGTCGCGTACTGGTCCACGTCCGCGCTCGTCGCGGCCTATCCAACGCTGTTGCCGCGTTCGGCCGACATTCGCGTGGACGGCGTCGTCCTCGCGTTCACGCTCGGTCTGTCCGCGGTGACGGCCGTTCTCTTCGGGCTCGCGCCGGCGATCTCGGCCGCGCGCACGAATCTCATCGAGTCGCTCAAGGAAAGCGCGCGCGGCGGTTCCGGGCCGCTGCGGCGCTGGCTGCGCAGCGCGCTCGTCGTGAGCGAGGTGGCGCTCGCCATCGTGCTTCTCGTCGGCGCCGGGCTGCTGCTCCGAAGTTTCCAGAAGCTGGCGAACGTCCAGCCGGGCTTCGCGACCGAGCAGCGGCTGCGAGTGACTACGCTGCTGCCGATGCCGAAGTACGCCGACACCGGGCGGCTGATCGATTTCTACGACCGCGCGATCACGCGGCTGCGCGCGCTGCCGGGCGTCGAGTCGGTGGCGCTCACGTCCTCGGTGCCCATCGGCGGCAGCGACGAGATCTACTCGATCACCTTCGAGGGCCGTCCGCCGTTGCCGCCGGGGCAGGGCGTGTCGGCGATCTACTACCTGGTCGGTCCTGGATACTTCGAGACGATCGGCATCCCCATCCTGAAAGGGCGGGCATTCACTGACGAAGATCGCGCCACCGCGCCGCGCGTCGCCGTCGTCAACGACGTGTTCGTCCGGATGCACTATCCCAACGAGAACCCGATCGGCCAGCGGATCCGGATGGGCCGCAACTCGAACATCGTCCGGGAAATCGTCGGCGTCGTGGGAACGGTGAAGCACTACGGGCTCACCGACAAGGATCAGGCGCAGATGTACGAGCCGTTCGCGCAGATGCCGAGCCCTGCGATGAACTTCGTGCTGAAGACGGCGATCGACCCGACGACACTGACGGCATCGGTGCGGCACGAGATCCAGGCCGTGGATCCGGAGCAACCGGTGGCCGCGACGACGGCGCTGTCGCAATTGGTGGCCGATTCGACGTCGCTGCCGAGGATTCAGTCGATCCTGCTGGGTGTGTTCGCCGGCATCGCGCTCGTCCTCGCGGCAGTGGGGCTCTACGGCGTCATGGCGTATTCCGTCTCGCAACGCACGCAGGAAATCGGCATCCGCATGGCGCTTGGCGCGCACCGGCAATCCGTGCTCGTGATGATCCTGCGACAAGCGCTGCTGCTGACGGGCGTGGGTCTCGTCGTCGGGCTGGCGGGCGCGATCGCACTGGGCCAGGTGCTCGCGAGCGTGCTCGAGCCGCTGTTGTTCCAGGTCGAGCCGGCGGATGTGACGACGCTCGTGACGGTGCCGGTCGTGCTGCTCGTCGTGGCCGTCCTGGCGGCGTTGATTCCGGCGCGGCGGGCGACCCAGGTGGATCCGATTCAGGCGCTGAGGAGTCTGTAGAGACCGACCGCCGGAGCGGGCGCTACTGCGTTTTCGAGTGAGGCGTAGCGTGTAGCTGCGCCCGACCTTTGCGAGCGCCGCGAGGCAGGCCCTTGGCCCGCCGTAGCTTCAGCGGAGGCGGCCGATCACGCTGCCTTGCGGCAAGCAGCGAGCGGGAGGGCGCAGGAACACGCTACGCCTCACTCGAAAACGGTCAGCCCCGGTTCAGGACGACATTCGGATCCACCAGCGAGGCGCGGCGTGCCGGCAGATAGCCGGCAAGCGCCGACACGACGGCGATGAGCGCGACCGCGGCCGCGATCGTCGCGGCGTCCGTCGGCGCGAGACCGAAGAGGAAGGTCGCCACCAGGCGGCCAAGCCAGAATGCGCCGCCGAGGCCGATCACCAGGCCGACAGCGACGAGCGTGATCGACTCGGCAAGGATCATCCGAATGACGTCGATCCGCCTGGCGCCGAGCGCCATGCGGATCCCGATTTCCTGGCTGCGGCGTCCGACGTTGTAGGACATCAGTCCGAACAGGCCGATCGCCGCGAGCAGCAGCGCGAGGCTGCCGAAGAACGACAACGCGTTGGCAAAGAGCCGATCCTGCGTGAAGCGGCGCTCGACCTGCTCGGACTGCGTGGCGACGTTCGTGATCGGCAGGTTCGAATCGAGGCGCCGGACGGCGGCGCGCGCGGGTTCGATCAACTGCGCGGGATCGCCGGCGGAACGCACGACCGCGATCATGCGTCGCATCGGTCCCTGCGTCGCGGCCTGGAACAACGTCGGCGGCGGTTCGTCGCGCACGCTCGCGTAGCGCACGTCGCGGATGACGCCGACGATTTCGAACTCGCTGGTAGTCTCGGGCGAAAAGCCGACGCGCTTGCCGATGGGACTTTCCCCCGGGAAGTACTTCCTCGCCGCGGCCTCGCTGATGACCACGACCTTCGGAGAGCTCTTCGTATCGCGATCGGTGAAGCCGCGTCCGTGCACGATCGGTATCTCGAGCGTCGTGAAGAATTCGGGCGACACCTGCATCATGTGCACGTTGTGGGGGCCGGTCCTGCCCTGAATGTGGATCGAGCTGGTGCTGCGGCCGCCCGACAGAAAGGCGACACGGGTGAGCGCCGTCGAGCGCACGCCGGGCAGCGCGTTGAGCGCCTGCTGGAGATCGGTGTAGAAGTTCGCGGTGCGATCGGCGTCGTACCCGTTGAGCGTCGGATCGACGGCAAACAGCAACAGGTGATTGGGATTGAAGCCGACGTCGACGTGGCGCAGATTGTGGAGCGTCCGGACGAACAGCCCTGCGCCAATCACCAGCACGACCGACAGCGCCACCTGGACGACGAGCAATCCCATGCTGAGCCAGCTGCGCCCGCCGGCGACGCTGCGGCTCTCCAATTTCATGGCCTCGGCGAGATCGACGCGCGTGGCGCGGAACGCCGGGAGGAGGCCGAACAGCATGCCGGTGCACATGCTCAAGCCGAACACGAAGCCGAAGACGCGCCAGTCGAGCGTCGCCGTCGCGCCAAACGGCAGGAGGCCGCGCAGCCAGTAGGCGACCGCGATCCCGAGCGAGCCGCCCAGCACCGACAGCAACACGCTCTCCGTCAGCAACTGGCGGATGAGCCGCGATCGCGACGCGCCCATCGACAGCCGCACCGAGATTTCCTTGCGTCGCGACGTGGCCCTCGACAGCAGGAGGTTGGCGACGTTGGCACAGACGATCAGCAGCACCGCGATCACGACGCCGCTCAGGAGCGTCGCCGTCCGGCGCGAGTTGTCGTCGAAGTCGTAGATGCCGTGGCTCGCGGACCCCGGCGCCAGCTCCGGCACGCGCGTGCGCTCGCGCTTGTTGGTCGAGAGATTGCGCTCCTCGTCGGTGAGCGCAGCCATGTAGCCGGTCAGGCCGTCGCGGGCCGCCTGTTGAAACACCCCATCGAGATTGCCCTTCACGTTCTCGAGCGTGGCGCCCGGCTTCAGCCGGCCGATCATCTGGAGCCAGTACGACGTGCCTTCGCTGATGCGCTTTTGTCCCGGGAAGAGCTGCGGATCCTTCGACACTGGCAGGGTCATGTCCGGACCGGGATCGCCGGGATTCTGGACACCGCCAAAGCCCTCCGGCGTCACGCCGATGACGGAGAGCGGCAGATTGTTGACGGCAATGACCTGGCCCACGACCGATGGATCCGAGGCGAACCGCTTGCGCCAGAACGCGTGGCTCAGGACGCCGACCAGCGGTGCCCCGGGCCGGTCGTCATCCTCCGTCATCAGCCGGCCGAGGTGCGGCGTCGCCCGCAGCACCGTGAAGTAATTGCCCGTGACGGTGGCGACGTTGGCCAGATCGGCCTCGCCTTTGATGACGACGTTGAGGCGGTTGTTGGGGTTGAGCGCGGCGATGTCGGTCAGCGTCTTGTTGGCCTTGCGCAACTCGAGATAACCGGGATGCGCGAAGGTCGCTGTCACGCGTTTGCCGTGGTACGGCTGATTCGAGCCGTACTCGCTCGTGTTGCGCACCATGTCGTTGTCGCCGGCCCATTTCAGGCGCACGAGCGAGCCTGGATCCGGCACGGTCACGGTCTGCAGCAACACCCCGTTGATCGCGGTGAACAGCGCCGTATTCGCGCCAATCCCCAGCGCGAGCGACAACAGGACGACGACCGTCCAACCCTTCGACTGGCGGAGCATGCGAACAGCGTGAATCAGGTCTTTGACCATAAGTTGGCCGAGTGCCATGTAGTAAGACGGACGATCCTGGTCAATGGATAACTGCTGATTCTGGCCGAGACTCAGTCAGTCCGATTCATCAGCGCGAACGCAAGTAGGAGGCGATGGCTTCCGCGTCCGCGCGATTCATGCGGAACGGCGGCATGGGCCGGCGCGGCGCGGGCCGATCCCCGGCGTGGCCTTCGGTGAGGAGCATGACGATCTGCTCGTCAGTGAATCCCGGCAGCCCGGCCAGGGCCGGCGCGCGGTAGGCCCATTCCTGGCCCCAGGCCGGTCCGCGAACGGGAATGGGACCGCCGGTGAGCCGCTCGTTCGCGATGATGTTGCCGCGCTGGTCGCGCGGCGAGTGGCACTGCACGCATAGCGCGACGTTGTTCACGAGGTACTCGCCCCTCGCGACGTCGCCGGCCACGCGCGTCGGCGCGGCCGCGCCTGGCGCCGCGGGGCGCTGAGTGGTCTTCGGTGCCGGCGGTGCCTGGCCCGCCGTCGTCTGCGCCGACGCGATGGCCATCAGCGCCCCCGCGCCGCCGATGGCCGCGACGCCGAAAAGCCGGAAATGGGTGAGGAATCGAAGGCCCGATGCGGTTTTCATGACGCCTAGCTTGCCATGGGGAAGAGCAAGGCTCAAAGGCTCAGGGCTCAAGGGCTCGGAGGCGAAGAAAAGAGCCAGGCCAAAGGGCCAAAAGTAAGGTGGAGTAGCCTGAAGGTCATAGCGAACGAAGCGATCCACATGCGAACGGTTACATTCGGCGCCGCGTGCAGTCTGGACGGGTTCATCGCGCGGCCGGATCACTCCGTCGATTGGCTCCGATGGAGTAAGGACGTCAGCGCCATCACCAACGCGTTCTGGAAGACGATCGACACGGTCGTGATGGGGCGCAAGACGTATGCGGTCGCCGCCAGAAGCGGCGGCGGCGGATATCCTGGCGTCAAGAACTATGTCTTCTCGCGGACGTTGAAGCAGTCGGACAATCCGAAGATCGAAATCATCGCCGATGATGCCGCGGGATTCGTCGCCGCGCTCAAGAAGACAGATGGGAAGGGTATCTGCGTGATGGGCGGCGGTGAGCTCGCGAGCGACCTGTTCAACGCTGGCCTCATCGACGAGGTTGGCTTGAACGTCCATCCGGTGGTTCTGGGCTCCGGCATTCCGATGTTTCCGGGCGTGCGGAAGCAGATCGATCTCGCACTGATCGAAAGCCGGCAACTGGAGGGTGGCTGCGTGTACGTGCTGTACCGGGTCAAAGGTACTGAACCGGCCACGACGCCAGCGCGCCGGGCCCGTCGGAAGAACATCGCGGAGTCGAAGGATTCGTGACGCAGTTGCTGAAATGACCTCAGAAGTCGTTTTACGCTTTTCGTAAAATGACCTCGGAGGTCATTATTCGACTCGAGAGTGGCGCCCGGGTGGGCCATTACGAAGTTCTCTCTCTCATCGGGTCGGGAGGGATGGGCGAAGTCTACAAAGCCCGGGACACCCGGCTGGGCCGGACCGTCGCGATCAAGATCCTGCACACGCCGGACGCCGATCTCCGCCAGCGCTTCGATCGGGAAGCGCGTGTCGTCGCCTCGCTGCAGCATCCGCACATCTGCTCGTTGATCGACGTCGGCGAACACGCCGGCGTCGACTACATCGTCATGGAGTACCTGGACGGGAGGCCGCTCGGCTGCCCGCAGCCTCCCGCGAAGGTGATCGAATACGGCATTCAGATCGCCAATGCCATCGACGCCGTCCATCGACAGGGCCAGATTCATCGCGATCTCAAACCGGGCAACATCATCGTCACCGCCCACGGGGTGAAGGTTCTCGACTTTGGAATCGCCAAGGTGACCGGGCAGCAGGAAACCGTCACGTTGACCGGCGTCGCGGTGGGCACGCCGGGCTATATGGCGCCCGAGCAATGGAGGGGCACGGCCGATCACCGTACCGATATCTTCGCGCTCGGTTGCGTTCTCTACGAGATGGCGACCGGACAGAAGCCAGGCGACACGCCGCTCGAGCCGGCGAGACTCGATTGGGTTGTGCGCGGATGTCTGGCCACCGATCCGGACGAGCGATGGCAGTCGGCGCGGGATGTCAGCCGGCTGCTGGCGTCGGTCGCCAATCCTGCTGAACGTCCCGCCGCGGTTGTGCCACGGCGTCGAGCATGGCTCTGGCCAACCATCTTGATCGCGGCGCTCCTTCTCGGTCTGCTGGCCGCGTGGCAATTCAGGCCGGTTCCGCCGCGCGAGATGTTCCAGCTTTCGATCGCGCCGCCGCCCGACACGGAGTTCCTCCTCGCCCGGACCGCCGAGGGCGGGACCGCCGTCTCGCCGGATGGTCAGAAGCTCGCGTTTGTCGCGCTCGCGGGTGGGCGTCCGTTGCTGTTTCTCCGCAGGTTCGACGCCGCGGAGGCTCAGCCGCTCGCCGGCACGGACGGCGCCTCGTTTCCGTTCTGGTCTCCAGACTCCAATTGGATCGCATTCCACACGCCCGACCGTCTCATGAAGGTTCCGGCAACCGGCGGCGTGCCGCAGGCCGTCGCCAGGATCGATCCTCGAGTGACGGGTGGGTCGTGGGGCGCCGGCAACGTGTTACTCGTTTCCGATTCCATCGCGGGCATCCAACAAGTGCCGGCAAGTGGCGGCGTGCCCGCCCGGCTGGTGGCAGGAGGCTGGCCGTACTTTCTGCCGGACGGCAAACACTTTCTATTTCAGCGAGAGCACGCCACGTGGCTCGGGTCGATCGATGCGAGTGAACAACCTCGCCAACTGATCGAAGCGCCGGCCCGGAAGCCCGTCCATTCAGCCGGCCATATCCTCTTTGCCCGCAATCGGACGCTGATGGCACACGCGTTCGACGCGGCGTCGCTGCAGCTCTCGGGATCCGAGTTCGCGGTCGCGCATGCTCTGGCGACCGGGGATCCTGTCCTCAACCCGGCGGAGTTGTCGGCTGGGCCCGACGGCCTGCTCGTCTTCGCGACCGGCGGACGTCCCAACAAACTCGTCTGGCGCGACCGCAGCGGCAAGGTGATCGACGAACTGGCGGCCGGCGACGACCTCGGGACGCCGAGAATCTCTCCCGACGGCCGCCGCGTGGCCTTCGTGCGGATTGAACGCGAGAACATGGACGTCTGGGTCGCCGATCTCGTTCGGCGATCGCAGGTCAGGCTGACGTTCGATCCCGCCATGGACCGCTACCCCATCTGGTCGCCGGACGGCGCCACTATCACGTTTGCCTCCGGAGACGTCCGGCGCTTCGATCTCTTTCGCAAGGCCTCGGACGGTACGGGCAGCACCGAGCGGCTCACGTCGGAGCCGTCGGCACAACACGCCATGGACTGGTCCGCCGACGGCAAACATCTTTCGTTCACCCGCAACATCCCGGGCACCGACCTGATGGTGCTGCCCGCGGGCGGCCAGCCGTACATCTTTCTCCAGACGAACGTCAGCGAAGGGCACAGCCAGTTCAGTCCAATCACGGCCCGGTGGCTCGCGTATTCTTCTGACGACAGCGGGCGTCGCGAGATTTACGTCAAGGCCTTCGTGCCGGGAAAACCGGCGGCTGACGCACGATGGCAGATCTCCACCTCCAGCGGCACGATGCCGCGCTGGCGTGGAGACGGTCGCGAGATCTACTACTGGGCGCTCGACGGCACCTTCATGGCGGTGCAGGTTGACGGATCGGGCTCGGCGTTTCGGTATTCAACTCCGACGCCGCTGTTTCGAGTACAGCCGCCAACCTTGCGGACCAACGACATCAACTTCGACGTGAGCCGCGACGGCCAGCGGTTTCTGATTCTCGAGCCCGTGGAGCGCGCGAGATCGCAGCCGCTGACGGTCGTCACCAACTGGCTGGCGGCCGCGAAATGATCCCGGCGTTTCGGAAGCTCCACGAGTTTGGCTGCTTTGTCATGCCCAACCCTTGGGACGAGGGGAGCGCGCGCCTTCTCGAGCAACTCGGCTTCAAGGCGCTGGCGACGACAAGTTCCGGGTTTGCGTGGTCGAAAGGGAAGCCCGACAACGGCGTGTCACTTGAAGACGTGCTGACCCATTTGCGGGCGATGACGCGGATCGTCGGCGTGCCGATCAACGCGGATTTCGAAGGCGGCTTCGCGACGGCTCCAGAAGACGTCGGCGCCAACGTCGCCCGCGCGGCATCGACCGGCATCGCGGGACTGTCGATCGAGGACTCCACTGGTGATTCGTCCTCGCCGCTGTTCGACTTCGAGCTGTCGGTCGCGCGAGTCCGAGCGGCGCGTCTGGCTCTCGACGCGAGCGCCACCGGCATCGTGCTCACCGGCCGGTCTGAAGGATTCATCGTGGGCAGGCCCGACCTCGCCGAGACCATCCGGCGGCTCACAGCCTACGCGGAAGCCGGCGCCGATTGTCTCTTTGCGCCAGGGCTGCGAAGCATGAGCGACATCACAGCCGTCGTCGCGGCGGTGGCGCCGAAACCGGTCAATGTTCTGGTGAGCTCGGACTTCACGACCGTGCCGCACCTCCAGGCGATCGGTGTCCGGCGCATCAGCGTCGGCGGCGCGCTCGCCCGGCTGGCCACGACCGTCTTTCTCGAGGCCGCGCGGGAAATTGCCGAACGCGGCACGTTCACCAGTCTCAACCAGACCATGCCGTTCGCGGAGCTCAACGAACGGTTTCGTTGAGGACCTCAGGGTTCGTCTTGCTGGCTAATTGGTGACCGGTGACGTCGGGCTCGTCGCCGGAGCCGGCGTCGAGCTGCGACGGCTGAACCTCGAGTTGCGGTACACGTGGGGTCTTCGGAGCGCGTTCCAGGACGGGGACCTCGAGGGCACCTTCAAGAATCGGCCGTTGAGTCTGACCGTGGGGTTCCGGTTCGGGCGGTGAGGCCAGAAAGGGCGGCATCCATCGGTTCGGCGTAGAATCGGCCCACGGATCCGCCAGGACACTGGGGACGGTCAACCACCGGGTGATCCCTGGGTCCCGAAGCGGGCAAGCATGACGCGTCCTGACCCCGCCATCCTCAGCCAGATTTTTCTAGAGGCCCTGAACCGTGCGGAAGCCGAGCGGGCCGCCTTTCTGATTGAGACCTGCGCCGGCAACCCGCAACTGCAAGAGGAAGTGGAATCGTTGCTGGCCACGGCCACGGCCACCGGCGACCTCAGCGACGCGTTCACGCATCTTGCGCTGCCCGATCTGGGAGACGACCGTTATGTCGTCCAGACGCTGATCGGCAAGGGCGGCATGGGCCAGGTCTATCGGGCGCTGGACAGGCAGCGCGATTGCCTCGTCGCGATCAAAGCCATTCGTCCGGCCCTCGCCTCGACGCCCGAGTTCGTGCGCCGGCTGGCCAGGGAAGCGAAGCTCGCGGCGTCACTCGACCACCCGTTCATCTGCAAAGTCCACCAACTGGTCCAGCGTGACGACGGTCAGGCGTTTGTCGTCATGGAATTTGTGGAGGGCGAGACGCTGAGGGCGATGCTCAAGAAGGGCGCACTCGAGCTCTCCGCCGCTGTTCGGGTCGCGCGAGAGCTGGCGGAAGCTCTGAGTTTCGCGCACAAGCGGAATCTCGTCCATCGCGACATCAAGCCCGGCAACATCATGCTGACGCCGGACGGGCATCTCAAGGTGATGGACTTCGGCATCGCGAAGTTGTTCAACACTTCTGACGAGCCAACTCTGACGGGTCCGGGTCTCATCCTCGGCACGCCTGCCTACATGTCGCCCGAGCAGGCGGCCGGCGGGAAGGTCGACCACCGGTCGGACATTTTTTCGTTCGGCATGGTTTTCTATGAGTGTCTGACCGGTGATCTTCCGTTCGAAAGCGTGTCGACGACGGTGTCCAGTCACGAGGCGGCCATCGCCCCGCTGCGACCGCTGCCGGAGAGCGTGCCGCGCGCGGTGCGGAATCTGATCCGGCGGTGCCTCCAGAAGTCGCCCGATAAACGGCTCGCGAATCTGGATGCGGCCCGCACGGAGCTCGGGAAGGTCTCGTCGCAGCTGTCGGCAACCGACCTGACGCTCTGGCAACGGATTCGGCTGGCGCTAGGCCCTAAGCCCTAGGCCAGGCCATAGGCCGAAGGCAACCCAAAAGCGCTCTCAGCCAACCGGATCGGGGCGGGAATCGTCAATACACCACACTACGTCGCGTCACGATGTAGTGTGTTACGCCGTATGGCTGCTGACCGAGACCCCAACGCCCTGTTGCCCCTGACCCCGGCCATGTTTCACGTGCTCGTTGCGCTGGCCGACGAGCCCCGGCACGGCTACGCGATCATCAAGGACGTCTCGGCCCGCACGGCCGGCAAGGTCGAGCTCGGGACCGGCACGCTCTACGGCATCGTCAAGCGTTTGCTGGCCGAAGGCCTCGCGGTCGAGAGCCGTACGCGGCCCTCGGCACCAAACGACGACGAGCGGCGCAAGTACTACCGCCTGACGGCATTCGGCCGCCAGGTGGTCGCCGCCGAAACCGCGCGACTCGAGGCGATGGTTGATGCTGCGCGGGCGACGCAGATGTTGCGCAAAGCCAAAGCCTGAGCCGGGAGCGAGTAACGATGAAGCGCCTGTACCGTTTGCTGCTGCGGTTGCTGCCCGCCAACTTTCGCGGCGACTTCGGTGACGCGATGAGCGCCGACGTTTACGGCAGTGCCGACCGGGGCTTCGCTTTCTGGTGGCGCGAGATCCGGAGCGTCGTCGCGACCGCCGCCCGCGAGCACATCGGCGGGTTCCGCTGCGACCTGAAGTACGCCCTTCGCATGATGCGCCGCACCCCGGGTTTTACGGCGATGGCCGTCCTGATGCTGGCGCTCGGCGCCGGGGTCAACGTGACGATGTTCAGCATCGTCGACGCCGTCATGCTGCGCTCGCCATTCGAGAAACCTGACGAGGTGGTGTCCGTTCGGTACGTCGTCAAGGACCGCGTGACGTCGGCCGTGCCCCGGGATCGGTTCCATGAACTGCAGGCCAGTCCGGGGCCGCTGGCCGCCGTCGCCGCGGCGACGGGCGGGACGCACGTCCTGACCGGTCAGGGAGATCCGCTCAGCGTCGACGACATCGAGTGTGTCTCGTCGGGCATGTTCGAGGTCCTCGGCGTGCGACCGGTCCTGGGCCGCACGTTCACGGCCGCTGAAGATCGGCCGGACGGCGAGCCGACGATTGTCCTGAGCTACTGGTTCTGGCGGCAGCTGGGCGGCTCGCGCGAGATCCTCGGCCGGCCTCTCACAATCAACCGGACGCCGGTCACGGTCATCGGGGTCATGCCGAAAGGGTTCTCGGGCTACCTGGCCCGAGGCGACGTGCAAGGCTGGCTGCCGCGCGGACGCCCGGTGCGTGATGCCGAAAACGCCGGGTGCGCCGCACGGGGCACGGTCAACGTCGTCGGGCGCCTGCAGAGCGGCCTCCGTGTGGATGCGGTCAAATCGGCGCTGCCGGGCATCGTGTTGACGCCGCTCGAGTCGTCGCTCATGGACGAAGTGCGCACGCCTTTCACCGTGCTGACGGCGGCGGTCGCGTGCGTGCTGCTGATTGCCTGCTTCAATGTCGGCGGATTGCAGATGGAGCGCACCCTTGCCCGGCGCCGTGAAATGGCACTCCGGCTCGCGCTCGGCGCCAGCCGCGGACACCTCGCGCGGCAGACATTGACCGAAAACCTGCTGCTCAGCTTCGCGGGAGCAGTCGCCGGCGTCGTCGCCAGCGCATTCACGCTGCAGTTCGTCGTGGCTCTGCTGCCGGGCTACGTGCCGTATCTCGATCAAATCGAAGTCAACGTTCGCGTGCTCGTCGCGGCCATCGGCGTGGCGGCCGTCGTGGGGATCGTCGCCGGTCTCCTCCCGATTGGGGAAACTCGCCGCGTCAGTCCGGCCCGCGATCTCACCGACGCCACGCGGTCCAGCGAACGCCGGGGCAGTTGGGGTCGCAGGACGCTCGTCGTGATCGAGATCGCGCTGTCGATCGTCGTGTTGATCGGCGCGGCGCTCATGGTGCAGACCTTCCTCACGCTTCGACCCACGAGGCCGGGCTTCGATCCGTCGAACAAAGTGGTGATGGGCGTGCGGGTGCGCGGCGCCACCTCCGAAGAGAGCGAGCAGTTCTTCACGCAGCTCTTCGATCGACTGCGTGCCAGCTCCGCGATTCGTGCTGCGGAAGGGACCACGTACTTTCCGATGAGCGGGAGCAGCGCGTTCGGGGAGATCAAAATCGGCGAAACGATGGCCAACGTGCAGATGAACAACACGACGGCCGGCTTTTTCACGCTCATCAAGGCATCGATCGTGGCCGGGCGGTCCTTCTCGGCTGACGACCAACGCGCGTCGCTGCCGGTCATCATCGTCAACCAGGCGCTCGCCGTGCGGATCCGTCCCGATGGTCAAGTGATCGGACAACGAGTGACCGTCAAATCGGACAGCGGACCGGCCGCGGCGGCCCTGATGGAGCGGACCATCGTCGGTGTCCTCGGCAACATGCGCAACAGCGGCACCCATACCCGCCCGAGCAGCGAGGCGTATATCCCGTACGCGCAGAATCCGTTCAACCTGCTGCGCATCGTCGCCGAAGCGCACCCCGGTCGCGAAGCCGAAGCGGCCGTGCAGATGCGTGCGGCGGTACGGGCGCTCCGTCCTGACCTCGTGATCCAGCCTCTGCAATCCATGACGTCCATCAACTATCAGCGTCTCGGTACGGCTCCGGCCGGTGCGTGGCTTCTCGGCGTCATCGCGGTGCTGGCGGTCGGACTCGCGGCAATCGGCCTGATGACCACGATCGGCTGGTGGGTGCGCCAGCGCACGAGAGAGCTCGGCGTTCGAGTCGCGCTCGGCGCGACGCGCGGCGGCGTGACGAAGCTCGTGTTCCGTCAGGGGATGACGCTCGCCGTCATCGGCGTGGGCCTCGGGTGTGCCGTGGCGTCGGGCGTGACGCGGTATCTCACGGGCTGGATTTACGGCGTGACGCCGCTCGATACGGCGACATTCGCCGGGTGCGCGGCGGGCATGCTCATGATCGCGATGGTTGCTGTGTACATCCCGGTCCGAAGGGCGACGTCGGTCGATCCGGTGGTGGCATTGAGAGCGGAGTAAGAGCGAGGCTCAAAGGCTCAGGCGAAGCGATCGAGCTCGGCGACACCTCTGGCCGGCGGGTGGGTGACGGATCGCGGCCGAGAGCCTCTACTGCCGACCAGCGATAGGCTTATCGGATGGGCTCTCCCGACCCCGAACGGCCGAAGCTGTACTTCGACCTCGCCTCCTGGTGGCCCCTGATGTCGGCGCCCGCCGACTATGAGGAAGAGGCCGGGCTTTACCAGAAGGCGATCCTCGACGCGTCGGAGGGTCCGCTGCAGACGATGCTCGAGCTTGGCAGCGGCGGCGGCAACAACGCGTCCCACCTCAAAGCGCGATTCACGATGACGCTGGTCGATCTCTCGCCGGGCATGCTCGAGGTCAGCCGGGCGCTCAATCCGGAGTGCGAGCACTTTCAGGGCGACATGCGAACCGTCAGGCTCGGCCGTGAGTTCGACGCCGTCTTCGTCCACGACGCCGTGACGTACATGACCAGCGAAGCCGATGTGCGTCAGGCGATTGCGACGGCATTCGTCCATTGCCGACCCGATGGCGTTGTGCTGTTCGCACCCGATCACGTTCGCGAGAATTTCCGGCCGGGCACCGATCACGGCGGCCACGACGGCGCCGATCGCGCGATGCGGTACCTGGAATGGACGTGGGATCCGGACCCGGCCGATGCGACCTGCATCGTGGACTACACCTACGTTCTGCGCGAGCGCGACGGCGAGGTCCGGGTCGTTCACGATCGGCATCTCGAGGGGTTGTTCTCACGCAGCAACTGGCTTCGATGGCTTTCCGAAGCCGGCTTTGTGCCGCAGGTCGTGCCGATCGATCATTCGGAGCTCGAGCCCGGCTCGTACGAGGTGTTCGTCGGGCATAAGCTGAAGGTATAGGTGCGGTCATGGACAAGACCGAGGCTCTTCAGGTTCTGACGGAGGCCATGGAGGACTTCAGACGTGAGCCTTACCGTGATCTGGTCAAGCGAATCGGCGACGGCCCTTTCGTCGTCGAGCGGCAGGGCGCGGCTTCGGCGCAGTACCAACTCGAGTTTTCCTTTCTCTGGGACGGCGGCCTGGATGGGAACGTGATGGTCATTGGTTCGATCGACGACGGTGGGTTGTTGACGTCGTTCTCGCCGGTGACGCGTTCGTTCATCAAGGCGGCCGACGAGTCGTTCGTCGGCGAGTAGCCGCCATGCCAGATATCACGACCGATCCGCATCGCCGGCGTCCGATCCTCGGTTGGATCGCCCTGGCGATCGGACTGGTCATCGCCATCTGGCGAGGCGCGATGAGCGTCTACTGGTGGCGTCAGTGGCGGCTGTGGCGCTCGACGGATCCGTCGGGTGCCGAGCTCTACGAGCTGAGCTTCCGCATCGAAGCGGCACTCGGCTTGATCGGTCTTGCGATCGCAATCATCGGCATCTGGCTCATTCGCAGGATTGGCCGGCAGGACACGTCTGGCCGGCCGCGCGGCTGAGCTGCCCATGTCTATCTCCGAGGTCCACCCCGATAGCGGCTCGAAGACCCGCGACGACCTGATCGCCGCGATCCTTGCCTTCCTCGCAGGGCACGACCTGCTGACACTCGAGGACATCCGCAAAGCACTCGAGCGCGAGATCGACGAAGCCGGCCCGGACGCGCTCGTGCGTCTCAAACAGCGGCTCACGGAAGCGGACGACGGATGGGACTATCATCCGAGCGATCCGCTGGCTCGGCGCATTCACCACCTCCTGGCCGACCGGCTCCTGCATCCCGAGTCGACGCTCGTCGGCATCGGGCACGTGGAAGCCCTGACGGGCAGACCCGTCGCGATCTTCGCCAACCACCTGTCGTACGCGGACGCGAACCTGATCGAAATGCTGCTGCATCGATCGGGCGGCGATGTTCTGGCGGACCGTCTGACGGCGCTCGCGGGCCCGAAGGTGTTCACGAACCGTCAGCGCCGGTTTTCGAGTCTGTGTTTCGGCGCCATCAGGACCCCGCAGAACGCCGAAGTCTCGACCGGGGAGGCCGTGATGACGACGCGCGAGGTCGCCCGAGCGGCGCGAACGGCCATCGAGGCCGCGCGTGAGCGGCTGCGGCTCGGGGACGCGCTCGTCATCTTTGGCGAAGGCACCCGCAGCCGCACGCGAGGAATGCAGGAGCTGCTGGTCGGCGTGACGCGGTATCTCGACGATCCCGGCACGTGGGTGCTGCCGGTCGGTATCACCGGAACGGACGGCCTGTTTCCGATCGGCGACGAGGCGTTGCATCCGGTCCGCGTGATCGTGCGCGCCGGCACGCCGTTCGACGCGGCCGCTCTTCGAGCCTGCGCGGGGGACAACCGCCGCCTCATGATGGATGCGATCGGCGTGGCGATCGCCGAGGGTCTGCCGCCCGACTACCGCGGACGTTATGGTGAGAGCTCCGAGGATCTCGGCGAGGCGCGGCGGGTGCTGTCCGAAACACGACGCGCGTCCCGTTCCGGCGCTGGAGATCCGACATGAACAGCGAACTGCTTGCGACCGTAACCTTCCTGACTGCACTGGGCGCCGGGCTGATGGCGGGATTGTTCTTCGCGTTTTCCTTCTCCGTCATGCGAGCGCTGTCGCGGATCCCTCCTCCGGCAGGCATCGCCGCGATGCAAGCCATCAACATCGTCATTCTCAATCCCGTGTTCGGGATCGTCTTTTTCGGAACGGTACTGGCCAGCCTTCTGCTCGCCGGCTACGCGGTCGTGATTTGGGACCAGCCCGGCGCGGCCTATCTCTTCGCGGGCGGCGCGCTCTACGTCGCCGGCGGGTTTCTCGTGACCGTGGTGTTCAACGTTCCCCGCAACAACGCGCTCGCGAAGCTCGATCCGTCGAGTTCCGCCGCGGCGGCCGCATGGTCGCGGTATGTCTCGGAGTGGACATCCTGGAATCACGTCCGAATGGTGGCGAGCCTCGGCTCGTTGGCGGCGTTCATCCTGGCGTTCGCGATGCTGCGTCCGGCGTGATTCAATTGGGCATGCCGAGTCGCGCCCTGTGACGGAATTCTCGTCCACGGAGATCCCGGCAGAGGTGCCGGTCACTGCGCCACCGGCGGCGCAGCCGGTCCGGCGACGGTACGACCGGTCCATCGTCGAAGGCCCGCTGCAGGCGGCGGTCTGGAAGATCGCCTGGCCCACGATGCTGACGAACGTGATCGGCGGGCTGCAAGGCATCGTCGACCACGTGCTCGTCGGCAATCTCGTCGGCTTTTCCGCGAATGCCGCGATCGGCGTGAGCTGGCAGATCATCCTCGTCGTCATCGTCTTCATCATGTCGCTCTTCACGGGGATGAGCGTGCTCGTCTCGCGGTTCGTCGGCGCGGGCGACGAGGAGAAGGTCGATCGCGTCGTCTATCAGGCCTTCCTCACGGCGATTGGGATCTCGGTGGGCATCATGGCGCCGATCGGATATTTCGCGTCGCCATGGCTGCTGGATCTCGTGAACGCGGCGCCGGCGGTGAAGACCGAGGCGCTGCCGTTTCTTCGCGTCATGTTTCTCTACATCGGCGGGATGATGGTGTTTTTCATGATCAGCGGCGCGCTGCGAGCGGCCGGCGACGCGCGCACGCCGATGATCCTCGGCATCGTCCTCACGGTGCTGAATCTCGTGCTGAACATCGTGTTCATCCGCGGACTCGGCCCGATTCCCGCGCTCGGCACGGTCGGATCGGCGATCGGCACCGTGATCGCGTCGCTGATCCTGGCGGTCTACGCGCTGTGGATGCTCTGGCGCGGGAAGTGGGTCGTCGGGTTTCCGCACGGACGCGGGTTCGGTCCCGACTGGACGATCATCCGATCGCTGTTCCGGTTCGGCCTGCCGACCGGCATCCAGGGCATCGCCATGAACGTCGGCGGCGTGTTCATGCTGGCGTTCATCGGCTCGCTCGCGCAGAGCGCGGCGGCGCAGGCGGCGTTCGCCGTGTCCTACACGCAGCTGTTTTCACTCATCACCTGGACCGCGGTCGGTCTCATGGGAGCGGCCGCGACCGTTGCCGGCCAGAACCTCGGCGCGGGTCACCCGGAACGCGCGGATCAGGCCGTGCACATCGCCGCGCGGTACGGCGTCGCCGGCGCGGCCTTGGTCGGGCTGTTCTTTCTCTTCATCCCGCGCCAGCTTCTGGCGATCTTCGGGATGAGCGATCCGGCGGTCGTCGAAGTCGGCGTGCAGCTGCTGCGGATCCTCAGCGTATCGGGGGTGTTTATCGCGATTGCGCTGACGTACACCGGCGGTCTCCAGGGCACCGGTGACACGAAGAGCCCGCTCTATATTTCCATCGCGTCGCAGATCGTCGTGCCGCTCAGCATCTGCTTCATCCTTCAGCAGCTCGGCACGCTCGACGCGATCGACATCTGGATCGCGATCCTGGTGGGCCATGCTACCCGCTGCGCCCTCAGCGTCATGAGATTCAACCAGGGGAAGTGGCGAAAGATCGCGGTGGACATCTAAGAGCTGAAAACCGCTGTCTGGAGACGTGTCGGTACGACGGGTACGGCGGGTCCGAGGAACCTGATTCTTGTCTTCATCTTTTTGATAAGAACGCTGAGAGCGTCAGGCGCGTTCCACGGACCTGCCGTACCCGTCGGACCGACACGTCTTTAAACCGCCTGTTTTTACTTCACGCACCGAAACCCCAGATGATTCGTCCCTGTTCCGACCTCGCCTTTGCCTCGAGTGCCAACCAGATATCGCGTGCAGTACTGCTCGGTGCAGAGGAACGATCCTCCTCGCTGGACCCGTTTCTGCAAGCCTGGTTCGGCGGGATCGAATGACGCCTCGGGTCCGGGCGGATTTCGCGCGACGCCGCCCGCCGCGGCGAGCCTGGCGTAGTAGTCGGGGTGATACCAGTCGCTCGTCCATTCCCACACGTTGCCCGCGACGTCGTGGAGACCGTAGGGGTTGGGCGGGAACTGCGCGACCGGTGCGACCCCCGCGAACCCGTCCTTGCCGGTATCGGTCATCGGAAACGTGCCCTGATGGATGTTCGCGTGGAACGTGCCGTGCGGCGTGAGCTCGTTGCCCCACGCGTAGAGATTCCCCGCGGCGCCGCCGCGCGCGGCGAATTCCCATTCGGCTTCCGTCGGCAGGCGCTTGCCGGCCCACGTGGCGTACGCCATCGCATCCGCGAACGCGATGTGGACGACGGGGTAGGCGCCGCGGTTCGCGAGCGAGCTGTCCGGTCCGGTGGGGTGCCGCCAGTTCGCGCCTGAAACGTAGCGCCACCATTGCAGCGCGTTGTTGAGCGGCACGGGCTCGGCCGGCAGCGTGAAGACGCTCGAGCCCGCCACGAGATCCTCAGGCCGCGCGTCGGGAAACTCCTGCCGGGTCGGCCGCCGCTCAGCCACCGTGACGTAACCTGTCGCCTTCACGAACGCCGAGAACTGATCGTTCGTGACCTCGGTCGCGTCCATCCAGAACGGATCCACGGCGACACGATGAATGGGCTGCGCGTCCCGCGTGACGCCCGGCACCTGGCAGAGCACGTCGCTCGCGACGTCGCTGCCCATCGAAAACTCGCCGCCGGGAATCCAGACCATTCCCGGTGGTGCCGGTGACGGCGGACTGGCGCGTCCTGCGACGGTCGGTGCAAATCCAAGCGCGGGGATGGATTCCTCGGCCGTCAGACTGGCGCGGGCCGCCGGTGGAGTCGCGCGGAGAAACCAATACCCGCCGAGGATCGTCGCTGCCGCGGCGACGATGAGAATCGGCGCCGTGCGTGCCCGCGACCGGGAAGTTTGCGCCGCCATGAGGGTAAGATACCCGCGATCCCACGGGAGACCCATGAATCGCCGCCATGTGCTGCTCGCCTCGTGCGTGGTGCTGGCCGGGCTTGCCGCGCCGGGGCTCGAGGCCCAGCGCGGCGCCGCGCAGCCTTCACCGCGGCCCAACATCGTCCTGATCGTTCCCGACAACCTTGGCTGGGGCGAGGTCGGCGCATACGGCAGCGTGCGCGGCGCCGCGACGCCCCGCCTCGACCGGCTCGCCGCGCAGGGTATTCGGCTGAACAATTTCAATGTCGAGTTTTCGTGCACGGTCTCGCGCGCGGCGCTTCTGACGGGGCGCTACGCCATTCGCACGGGCGCGTCGCAGGGCGCCGGCATCACGCTCTGGGAGGTCACGATTCCCGAAGCGTTGAAGCCGCTCGGCTACGCGACCGCGCTCTACGGCAAGTGGCATCTCGGCGGCGACCGTCCCGAGGGCAGCCGCGAGCCGACGCACCAGGGCTTCGACGAGTATTACGGCATCCCGCGGACGAGCAACGAGGCGCAGACGACGAGCTCGCCCACCTACAACCCGGCGACGACGCCGCCACCGCACATCTGGGAAGGCAAGGCGGGCGAGCCGTCCCGGAACGTCAAGGTGTTCGATCTGAACACACGCCGCACGATCGACCGCGAGGCGGCCGAGCGCAGCGTCGCGTTCATGGAACGCAACGCGAAGATCAGAAAGCCGTTCTTCCTGTATTACCCGATGACGCAGATCCACTTCCCGACGCTCGCGCATCCGGACTTCGACGGGAAGAGCGGCGCGGGCGACATCGGTGACGCGATGCAGGACGTGGACCACAACGTCGGCCTCGTGCTCGACGCCATCGACCGGCTCGGGATCGCGCGGGACACGATCGTGCTCTGGTGCACGGACAACGGCGCCGAGGCGCGCCGGCCGTGGCGCGGGTCGTCAGGACCGTGGAACGGGTTCTACAACACGGTCATGGAAGGCGGCATTCGCACGCCCTGCATCATCCGGTGGCCGGGACGGATTCCCGCCGGCCGGGTGACGAACGAGATCATCCATCAGGTGGATCTGTTCCCGACGTTCGCCGCGGCCGTGGGCGCCGACATCGTCCCGAAGGATCGCGCCATCGACGGCGTGAACCAGCTGCCGTTCCTCGAGGGCAAGCAGGCGAAATCGAACCGCGACAGCGTGATCTTCCACACCAACACCCAGCTGCGCGCGGTGAAATGGCGCGACTGGAAGTTCCACTACTCCTATCAGCCCGAACCGGGCGCGCCCGTCACGCCGCCGCTGATGCGCCTCTTCAACCTCCGCTCCGATCCGCGCGAGGAGTCGGACGTGAAGGACGCCAATCCCTGGGCTGAGAGCGTGATGGACAAAATCGTCGCGGCGTTCACGGCGACGATCGAGCGCTATCCGCACGTGCCGGCGAACGCGCCGGATCCGTACGTGCCGCCCAAGCGGAATTAGACCGTTTTCGGGATCGGCGTAACGTGTTCCTGCGCCCTCCCGCTCGCCGCTTGCCGCAAGGCAGCAGGATCGCGCCTGCCTCGCGGCGCTCGCAAAGGTCGGGCCCAGGACCACGCCACACCGATTCCGAAAACGCTTTAGCGCACGTCGCGGCGCTCCTAGATCTTCCGGTAGACCGTGTGCGTCGTTTTCGCGGGCCCGCCGAGCGGCGTGGTCCTCGTCGTCTCGACGGCGAGCGACGTCGGCGATTCGAGAGACAGCACGTGTTTGACTTCGACCATCGTCGGCTTGCCGCCTGCGGGATCGGGGAACGTGTGCACGGTCGTGATCGCCAGTCGATCGCCCTCCCAGGCCGTTTTGGAGGTCTGTCCCTGGATGCCGCGCCCCATCATCACGGAGTTCTTCGTTTCGGACCCGTCGAAGTTGTAGACGAACTTGAGCGGCGGCTGCATGTCGCCACGAGAGAAAAATGCGTACTCGACGGTGAGTCTGGCGGCGTCCTGGGCGATCGTGATCGTCGATCCCCAGCCGCTGCCCATGTCGCCGCTACGGCCGCCGCGTTGCCCGCCCGCGGCTGGAGGCGCGCCGGCTCGTCCGGTCGTGGCTGCCGGGGGTGGCGCGGCCGGATCCGGATCGGTCGTCCAGCGTCCGGAGAAATCCGGTTTCGCCTGCGCCATGGCGACTGCTGCCCAGCCGGCGACGATGGCCGCGGCGACGGAGAAGTACGCACGTCTCATGATGGGAACGTCCGGATTCTACCGGAGTTTGGCCGGTCACCGACGTCTTCGCTGAACTCATCCCGCCGTTCGCACCTTCCCGGATCTCGAGCCTCGGAAATCGGTTACTTTCTCCTGGACCATGTTTGTGTCCCGTCGTCGGTTCGGCGTCCTGACCGGCGGCGCGCTGGCTTCGGCTGCCTTTGGCGGCTGCAGCCTTCAGCTGCCGGCGGCCGGGCTCGATGGACGCCTGAAAGCACGGCCTGTTCGGGGCGTAAAGACCTCCGCGCAAGGTACCGCGCCACTGGGTCTCGGTTCCCAACGCGACGCGATTCTCCAGATGCCGTCGAAGGCCGTCACGGTGCCCGTTCCGCTGATGGTTCTCCTGCACGGCGCCGGCGGAAGCGGCGAGCGGATGCTTCGCCGGCTCGGACTTGCCGGGGATACGGCGGGCATCGCGCTGCTCGCGCCCGATTCGCGCGCGGGGACGTGGGACGGCATTCGCGGTGAGCTCGACCAGGACGTCATGTTCCTCAATCGCGCGCTCGAGCGTGTGTTCCAGACCGTGGAGGTCGATCCCGCCCGGATCTCGATCGGCGGATTCTCCGACGGCGCGAGCTACGCCGTGACGGTCGGTCTCCTCAACGGCGATCTGTTCACGCGCATCGTCGCGTTCTCGCCCGGCTTCTATGTGGACGGCACGCCGTACGGCAAGCCGAAGGTGTTCGTCTCGCATGGGACGAACGATTCGATTCTCCCGATCAACCGGTGCGGCCGCCTGGTCGTGCAGCGACTGCGGAGCAAGAGTTACGACGTCATCTTCCGCGAGTTCAACGGCGATCACGAGATTCCCGAGGCGATCGCCGCCGAGGGGATGGGGTGGGCGGCAAAATGACCTCGGGTTTCGTTTTACGTTTTGTGAAAAACGAAACCCGAGGTCTTTTACTCTTCCTCTGCGCGATCACGCTGACCCAGGACGCCGCCCCGCCCCGCAAGTTCACCACGGTCATCCCGCTCGAGACGACGTCCGAGACATCGGCGAACGTGAGCATGGGGGACCTCGACGGCGACGGCGACCTCGATCTGGTGCTGGCCAAGGGCCGGCACGACCCGCTGATCGACCGCGTGCTCCTGAACGACGGCCGCGGCAAGTTCGTGGCGTCGAATCTGGGCCCCACCGCCGACCGCACGTACACCGCCGCGCTGGCCGATCTCGACGGCGACAAGGATCTCGACGTCCTGACGAGCAACGACACGCCAGACAAGAAGCTGGTGTACCTGAACAACGGCAAGGGCCAGTTCACGGTCGCCGGCACCTGGGGGATGGCTGAGTGGTCTACGCGAAACGCCGCGGTGGCGGACCTGAACGGCGACGGCAGGATCGACGTGATTGCCGCCAACCGGCCGGGTCCGAGTTTCGTGTGCCTCAATCAGGGCGGCGGGGCGTTCGCGTCGCCGTGCATCGCCATTCCCGCCGAATCGGCGACGACCATCGTGCCGGCCGACTTCGACAAGGACGGCCACATCGACCTCGCCGTTCCGAGCCGCGACGGCGGGCAGAGCCGGATCTATTTCAACGATGGCAAGGCCGGGTTTGCCCGGACCGCGCCGTTCGGTCCGGCCGATGCCGCCGCGCGAGTCGGCGCGGCTGCCGACTTCAATCAGGATGGGTCCGTTGATCTCGCCGTTGGCGACGAAAAGACCGCGTCGATGACGGTCTATTTGAACGACGGCCAGGGCCGGCTGACGCCCGGATTCCGGGTAGCCGACCCGAAACGCACGCCGTACGCGATCACGGCCGGCGACCTGAACAACGACGGCAGCCCCGACATCGTGCTCGGCTACACCGCAGGACCGCACTCGGTCTTTTTCAACGACCGATCCGGCGCGCGGTTCGCGGAGGTCAGGTTCGGCGATCCGGCAGGTTCGGCGTACGGATTCGCGCTCGGCGACATCAACGGCGACAAGTTTCCGGACATCGCGCTCGCGAGGTCGGGCGCGCCGAATGTGCTGTATGTAAATGAGAGATGACCTCCGAGGTCGTTTTACGTTTCCCGTAAATCGCCTCGAACGCTTTGCAGGCGCGATTTACGAGAAACGTAAAACGACCTCGGAGGTCATTTCAGGTGCCCCTATGACCAGACCCACGCTGATTCTGTTCACCCTGCTCGTCCTTCTCGCCCCCGGATCGCGTCTCCCGGCCCAGCAGGCGCCTCCGCCGCAGCGCCCGGACCAGGACTACGCGCCCCCGCGCAACACGCAGAAGCCGCCGCTGCACGGCCGGCACTGGGTCGCCGTGACCGGCAAGCCGCTCGGCGCGGCCGCCGGCGCTCGAATCTTTCATCAAGGCGGCAACGCGATCGACGCCGCGTGCGCGATGCTCGCCGCGGTGAGCACGATGTGGGACACGCTTGGCTGGGGCGGCGAGACGCAGGCGCTCATCTACAACCCGAAGACGAAAAAGGTCATCGGCATCAACGCGCTTGGCGTGGCGCCTACCGGCGCAACCGCCGAATACTACAAGTCGCAGGGCTACAACTATCCGCCCGAGTTCGGACCGCTCGCCGCGGTGACGCCCGGCACGCCCGGCGGACTCATGACGATGCTCGCTGAGTTCGGGACGATGTCGCTCGCGCAGGTGCTCGCGCCGGCAATCGAGATGGCCGACGGCTACGCGATCGAAGCCCAGGCGGCCAACGGCATCGAACGTCAGAAGGCCGAGATCAAGAAGTGGAAGTACTCACCCGCGGTCTTCCTGCCGCACCTCGGCCAGCCGCGCGAAGCGCCGGAGGCCGGCGAGATCTTCAAGCAGGCCGATCTCGCGGCGACCCTCCGCAAGCTGGTCGAGACGGAGCAATCGCTGCTCAAGGCAGGCCGCTCCCGTCAGGATGCGATCCGCGGCGCCTACGATCGCTTCTACAAGGGAGACATCGCGCAGGAGATCGTCCGCGGCACGCGCGAGCAGGGCGGCTTGTTCACGACGGAAGACCTCGCGAACTGGAAAGTGAAGATCGAAGAGCCGCTCTCGACCACCTACAAGGGGATCGAGGTCTACAAGCTGGCGCAGTGGCAGCAGGGACCGGTGCTGCTGCAGTCGCTCAATATCCTCGAGCACGTCGACGCGAAGTCGATGGGCTTCAACAGCCCGAAGTACCTGCACACGCTCTACCAGACGATGAACCTGGCGTTCGCCGATCGCGACTTCTATTACGGTGATCCGGCGTTTCCGCCGGAGGAGCCGATGCGCGGCCTGCTCTCAAAGGAGTACGCCAAAGCGCGAGCCGCGACGATGAGTCAGGAGAAGAACGATCCGGCGGTGAAGCCGGGCGATCCGTATCCCTTCCAGAACGGCACGAATCCGTTCATGAAATACCTGAACGCCTGGCCGCCGCCCAACAAGCCGGTCCGGATTTCGGGCGGCGAGAACGCGCGAAGCTGGGAGGACGGATTTTATGCAGGGACGACGTCCATTCAGGCCGCGGATAAAGAAGGCTGGGTGATTTCGGTGACGCCAAGCGGCGGATGGATCCCGGCGGTGATCGGCGGCCGCACGGGCATCGGTCTCAGCCAGCGCGCACAGTCGTTCGTCACCGATCCGGCGGAGAATCCGTTCAACGTCATCGAGCCGGGCAAACGTCCGCGCGTGACGCTGACGCCGACGCTGGCGCTCAAAGACGGGCTGCCATGGATGGCGTTCTCCGTGCAGGGCGGCGACTCGCAGGATCAAAACCTCCTGCAGTGCTTCCTCAACATCGTCGAATTCGGCATGACGCCGCAGCAGGCGGTCGAATCGCCGAACATGAATTCCTTCCAGTTGCGCAACTCGTTCGACGATCACTCGCCGCAGCCTGGAAGGATGCTCGTGGCGTCCTCGACGCCTGCTGCCGTTCGCGCCGAGCTTCAGAAGATGGGCTACACGCTCCAGTTCTCCGAGCGCACGTCGGGTCCCATTACCGCGATCTGGTTCGATCGCAAGCACGGCACGATGTGGGGAGCGGCCAGCAATCATGGGGAGGACTATGGAATAGCCTGGTAAAGAACAGGCTCAAAGGCGACTTTCCCTGAATTTTTGACAAGCTCGACGCCGATCTCATCCGCCCGGTGATTCGCGTCGAATCGGCGTTCAATCCGCTCGCGATTTCGACCGCCGGCGCGCTGGCCTTATCCAGCTCATGTGATTGCCGATGATCCGATGGCGACCGCTTTTCCCGACTTCCTCCTTCCTATGGCCGCAACGCTCACCCAGCGCCGGTTCACGGGCCCTGAGTGGATGTTCGAGCGCAAGCTGGACGGCATCCGCATGCTCGCGTTCAAGAACGGATCCGACGTCCGGTTGCTGTCGCGGAACCGGCTGCCGCTGAACGGTTCGTATCCCGACGTCGCCGCCGCGGTCGCGACGCTGCCGGTTCACGACGTCATCCTCGACGGCGAGGCGACCGGCGGCTGGGGCCGGCAGGGCGAAGCCGACTATCACGTCTTCGACGTGCTTCGGCTCGACGGTCGTGATGTGACGTCGTTGCCACTCGAGGAGCGTCAGGCGCTCTTGCGCCAGCTTCCGCTGCGGCTGCCGGTCGGGCACGTCGATCCGGTGGACGATCCGGAGCCATGGGAGCTCGCGCGACGCGAAGGCTGGGAAGGCGTCATCGCCAAGCGGCGCGACTCACCCTACGAACACCGGCGGTCGCCGCACTGGCTGAAGATGAAGTGCGAGCTCACGCAGCACCTCGTCGTGGGCGGCTTCACCGATCCCCAGGGAGGCCGCGTCGGCCTCGGCGCGCTGCTCGTCGGATACTTCGAGGGAGACGACCTGGTGTTTGCCGGCAAGGTCGGCACCGGATTCGACACGAAGCTCCTGCGCGATCTTCGAGCGCGTTTCGACGCCATGGAGATGCCAAAGACTCCGTTCACGAAGGCGAAGGGACTGCCGCGGCTGCGTATGCACTGGGTCCGTCCCGAGGTGGTCGTGCACGTCGGGTTCATCGAGTGGACCGGCGACAACAAGCTGCGCCATCCACGTCTGCTCGCCGTTCAATTCGATCAGCCGGCGAGGGACGTGGCGAGACGGAGCAAAGACCTCTGAGGTCATGTTAGGGATTTGGTCAAAATGACCTCAGAGGTCCTTGCATGACCGTCGTCATCACGCACCCGGACAAGGTCCTGTTTCCGGAAGACGGCATCACGAAGGCCGAGATGGCGGCTTACTACGAGGCCATTGCACCGGTCATGCTGCCGCACATCCGCATGCGGCCCGTGACGCTCGAACGGTTTCACTCGGGAATCGGGCAGCCGGGGTTCTTTCAGAAGGACGTGTCGAAGGGATTCCCGAAGTGGCTGAAGCGAGTGGAGGTGCCGAAAAAAGGCGGCGTCGTCCATCACCCCGTCATCCACGATGCGCGAGGGCTCGTCTGGATGGCGAACCAGAACAGCATCACGCCGCACGTCTGGACGTCCCGCGCGCCCAGGCTGATGTATCCCGACGTGTGCATCTTCGATCTCGATCCGGCGCGCGACGAGCCCGACGTGCTGCGCGCCGCCTCGCTGCTGCTGCGCGAGCTGCTGGACGAGCTCGGTTTGCGAAGCTGGATCAAGACGTCCGGTTCGAAGGGCTTTCACATCGCCGTGCCGCTGGCCGGGAAGTCGCCGTACGGCGAGGTCGCGCGTTTCGCGCACGACGTCGGCCGACGGCTCGTCGAGCGCGATCCGGAGCACCTCACGCAGGAGTTCAGCAAGGCCGACCGGGGCGGGCGCATTCTCGTGGATACCGGCCGCAACGGCTACGGCGCCACGTTCGCCGCGGCCTATGCCGTTCGCGCCAAAGCCGGCGCCCCCGTCTCCGCGCCGTGCACGTGGGAGGAAGTCGAGCGCGGCGACGTGGATCCCAGGACGTTCACGCTCCGGACGATGGCCACACGGGTGGCCAAGGTCGGGGATCTTTGGGGGGAGATGAAAAAGACCTCGGGTTTCGTTGTACGTTTCCCGTCAATCGTGTCCTGATAGGCTTTCGAGCGATTTACGGGAAACGTACAACGAAACCCGAGGTCCTCGGCAATGCACTTCTTCTCATGGCTGTTCCCATGGGGCCTGATCCTGCAGGCCGTAGCCCTGGTGCATTTCATCAAGCGGCGGCCGGACGGCGTCTGGCTCTGGATCATCATCTTCCTCGGTCCGCTCGGTGCCCTGGTCTACATCGGCGTCGAGATGGTGCCAGACCTCGGGCTGCTCCGGCAGTCGTACGACACGTTCGGCCGCCGTAAGCGGATCCGTCATCTCGAGGCGGTCGTCCAGGAGAACCCGTCGGCCGGCAACTACGAAGAGCTCGCTGATTTGTACCTGGACGACAAGAAGTACGCGAAGGCGAGAGAGTGTTACGACAAAGCGATTTCGCCGCGCGCCGATTTGCCCGATCCCATCTACCGGCGCGGCGTCGCCAAAGTGCATCTGGGCGACTTCGCGGCGGCGGTCCCGGACCTGGAATACGTCACGACGCGCGATGCGAAATACGACTTCCATCGCGCGATCGGACTGCTCGCTCACGCGTACGCCAACACGAATCAGCCGGAGAAAGCCGAGGCGCTGTTCGCCCAGGCGACGGGGGCCTCGACGCTGTCCGAGACGTATCTGAACTACGCGCGCTTTCTCGCCTCGCGCGGCCGGACGGCCGAAGCCCGCGAGTGGACGCAGAAGGTGCTCAACACGAAAGCCACGATGCCGCGATATCTTCAGAGACGCGAACGCCCGTGGTTCCGCAAGGCGAGCGCGCTGCTCAAGACGCTGCCGAAGACATGAAGAACATGAATGCCGAACAGCTCTGAAAGAGAAACACTCAGAGTCGCCGGACGTGACGTCGTCGTCTCCAATCCTCGCAAGGTCCTGTTCCCCGAGGCGAACATCACCAAGCTCGACCTCGTGCGGTATTACCTCGCGGTCGCCGACGGCGCGTTGCGGGCGGCCGGTGGCCGGCCGAACATGCTGGTGCGGTATCCGAACGGCATCAAGGGCGAATACTTCTATCAGAAGCGCGCGCCGGAGGCCCGGCCGGACTGGATCGACGTCGTGTCGCTGAGCTTCCCGTCGGGGCGTACGGCCGACGAAGTCGTCCCGCGCGACGCCGCCGCGCTCGCCTGGATGGCCAATCTCGCCTGCCTCGAGCTCCATCCGCACCCGGTCCGCGCCGAGGACCTGGAGCATCCAGATGAGCTGCGCGTCGATCTCGATCCGGTTCCCGGCGTGGAGTGGCCTCAAATCCGGGAGGTCGCCCGCGTCGTGCAGGCGACGCTCGGTGATTTCGGCCTGGTCGGCTGGCCGAAGACGTCGGGGTCGCGGGGGATGCACGTGTACGTGCGGCTGGAGCGCAGGTGGACGTTCCCGGAGGTCCGCCGCGCGGCGCTCGCCTTCGCGCGCGAGGTCGAACGGCGCGCCCCCACGCTCGCCACGAGCAAATGGTGGAAGGAAGAACGGCACGGCGTCTTTCTCGACTACAACCAGAACGCGAAGGATCGCACGATCGCGGCCGCCTACTCGGTCCGGCCGAAGCCGGATGCGCGCGTCTCGGCGCCGCTCTCCTGGGACGAGATCGACGCGTGCGAGCCGGCGGATTTCACGCTCGCCACGATGCCGGCGCGATTCCAGAAAGTGGGCGACCGGCACGTCGAGATCAACCATCATCCGTGCTCGCTCGAGTCGCTGCTGGACTTGTCGGCGCGGCACGAGCGCGAAGGGCTGGGCGACGCGCCCTGGCCGCCACACTACAAGAAACAGAAGGGTGAGCCCGCCCGCGTTCAGCCGTCCCGGCGGCGCACCTCCGTCCATCCCCTGATCGAGATCGGCCGCGCGCAGGAAAGGGGCGAGGCCCTCGCGGGCCTGGAACGCTGGAAGGTGCGCCACCCCGAGGCCGCGGCCCACCTGCAGCCGGCCGATGTCCTCGTCGACTCGATGCGCGGCCGGTTCCGCACGTGGACGCGCATTCGCGTGAACCTGCAGCACGTGCCCGCCGACATCCGGCCGCCGCAGGAGACGCTCGATCCGAATGAGGATCTGGATCCGGCCGCCGCCTGGCGGGCAGCAGGTGTAGGCCGAGGCTTCAGCCCCGGCGACAAGAAGAACTCTGCGGACACGAACGGCGCGACAGCTGAGGAGCGAGAGCCGGGGCTGAAGCCCCGGCCTACATCTGCGCCCCGAAGACCTTCTCGAGCTCGTAAGGAGTCGTGACCTCGAGCTGATCGTACCGGCAGTCCTCGGGCCGCTTGTCCGGCCGCCATCGCAGAAGGATCGTCGCGTGCCGGAACCGATCCCCCTGCAGGCGGTCGTATTTCACCTCGCACACGCGCTCGACGCGCACCGGCTCCCACGACAGATCCTTCCCGGCGCTCCAGCGGCTCTGGCCGCCGGGCATGCGTGAGACCTCACCCGCCTGGTCCGCCCACTCGCGCCACGGATGTTGCGCCATGGCGTTCTCGCGCAGCGGTTCGACCTCGCGCGCCAGCGCTTTCCGGTATGCCATCGTGAACGCCGACGTCACCCCGACGTGCTGCAGCTTGCCGCGCTCGTCGTAGAGCCCGAGCAGCAGCGACCCGATCGCATCTTTTCCGCTCTTGTGCCAGCGGAACCCGGCGACGACGCAATCGGCGGTGCGGACGTGTTTGATCTTGAGCATGGCGCGCTTGCCGGGCTGATACACCGCGTCGGCCGGCTTCGCGATGACGCCGTCGAGGCCCGCGCCTTCGAACTGCTGGAGCCAGTCGGCGGCCAACGCGCGGTCGCCCGTCACCGGCGTCAGGTGAATCGGCGGATGGACCTGGCCGAACAGCTGGTCGAGTGCCGTCCGGCGCTCCCGCTGCGCAGCCTCGCGCAGGTCGCGACCGTCGACGGCCAGGAGATCGAAGCCGACGAACGACGCCGGCGTCTCCTTCGCCAGTTTGGCCGCCCGCGACGCGGCCGGGTGCAGCCGCATCTGCAGCGCATCGAAATCGAGCCCGTTCCGCGTGGCGATGACGATCTCGCCGTCGATCACGCAGCCCGGCGGCAGCTTCTCGAGGAACGTCTCGTGGAGCTCGGGAAAGTACCGGTCGAGCGGCCGGAGATCGCGGCTCTGAATGAACACGTCTTCCGTGCCGCGAAACACGATGGATCGGAACCCGTCCCATTTCGGCTCGTACAGAAAGTCGCCGGCGGGAATCTCCTCGGCGAGTTTCGCGAGCATCGGTTCGATTGGCGGCGAGAGGGCGAACGCGTTGGGCATAAAATCCCGATCTGCCGATGTCCCGGTTATGGTGGCACAGGACGCGACGCGTGTTCCTGATCGGCGTTGGCGCATTCCTGGCGCTGGCGGCCTCAGGCGTCGTGTATCAGTCCGTCAGCGAGCGGCGGGAACGAACACGATTTCCGCCGCCAGGGCGGCTCGTCGACGTCGGCGGACGGCGTCTTCACCTTATGTGTCTCGGTGAGGGACACCCCACCGTCATCTTCGAATCCAGCGGGTTCGGCACCGCGGTGAGCTCATCGAAAGCGCGCACCGAGGTGGCCGGGCAGACGCGCGTCTGTTCGTACGACCGGATGGGGACCGGCTGGAGCGACGCCGGACCCGCCGTCATTTCCGCCGGCGAGCTGGCCGGCGATCTCGACCACCTGCTGACACTCGCCGAAATCGAGCCGCCTCATATTCTCGTGGCCGCGTCAATTGGCGGCATCACGGCCGAGCTTTTCGCGCGCCGATACCCGGAGCGTGTCGCCGGTCTCGTCTTCGTCGATGCCGCGACCAGCGGCGCTATCGACCGGATGCTGCCGGAAGTCACGTGGATACGGACGCAGCTCGCCTGTCTGACGCCGCTCGCCGCGCGCGTTGGCCTCGTCAGGCTGATCGATCCGCTCGGTCTTCAGGGCAGCGGCGAGGACCGGGCGCGCGGGGTGGCGCTGATCTACCGCCCGGAACCGATCGCGACCTTGTGCGGAATCATCCGCGGAGCGACGGCCACGGCCGCCGAGTTTCGCACGGCGGGTCCGCTTGCCACTGATGTCCCCTTGATCGTGCTCAGCGCCGACTCGAACAAAGGACTGCTGCCGCCAGGCTTCTCAACGGACAGGTTTATCAGCGTCGCCGAGAGGCACGCCTTCCACGAGGCGTTTTCCAGGCGCTCGTCCCGGGGCCGCTGGCAGATCGTGCCCGGCAGCACCCATCTCATCGCCAGCAGCCACCCGCACGTCGTCGCCGGTGCCGCACTCGAGCTGGTCGCGGCGGCTCGACGACGGCAGGCGAGTATCGCGGGAGGCTCTTGAAGGGCCTCACGATCGCCGCCTGCCTGCTGCTCGGCGGGTTCGTCGCCGCCCGCGCGGCCCTCGTGCCGCTGACCTACGACGAAGCTGCGAGTTACCTGCGATACATTTCGCAGGACTTTCTGGCCGTCTTCAATTTCGAAGTCGCGACCAATCACTTTCTCAATACGCTGCCGACGAAGCTCGTCTCCATCATCGCCGGCGATAGTGAGCTCGCGCTGCGTTTGCCGAGTCTGGCTGGCTACGGCCTCTATCTGTCCTTTTCGGTTCTGATCCTCAGGAGCATTTCCGAGCGCGCCGTCGCGATCGCCGGGTTCGTCCTGCTGAACCTCAACCCGTATCTCCTCGACTATTTCGCCTTGAGCCGCGGTTACGGGCTGTCGCTCGGATGCCTGATGGGCGCGCTGTTCTTCTTTCTGCGATTCGCGTCGAAACGTGTTTCGGGTGAGTCCGGAAGAACCGACGCCGCACGCGCGCTGATGTTCGGCTGCGCCGCAGTGCTCGCCGGTTTCAGCCTGCTCGATGCCTATCTCGGAATCTTCGCGATGATGGTCGTGATGGTTTGGACCTTTCGTGCGGCCGCGCACCAGGGCGCTGAGGAATCCCGGTTCGCGGGTCTTTTCCTCTTCACGACCGCGGCTCTCTTCACATTCCTCGTGCTCTCACAGGACCACCGCCTCACCGAACGGCTTTACGAACCGGTGACAATCGGATTCGCGGGTCTGGATCAGTCCGAGCTGGACGCGATCACGGTATCCCGCATCAATCTCCGGCAACGTCCGGAAGCCGTCGCGCGTCTGGCCGACGGATCGGTCTGGCGAGTCGATTCGGTCGCGACGTGCGGACTGCGCGTCGAAATGCCCGCCACCGCCGCCGCGAAGATTCGAGGCGGTCGCGCGCTCGTGGAAACCGTCGTCGGCAACAGGCCGTTCGTCCAACGGGACTGGGAGGGTGATGTTTGGTCTTTGCGGGACACTGGCGACACGGTCGTATTCGAGAACGGGCCCGCACTGTCGCTGCAGAGATCCCGTATGGGACTCTACAAACCGGTCATTAATTGGCGCGGCGACAGTCGTCACCTCGGTTGGGTCGCGGCGTACACGACGGCCGCGATGGCATTGCTCGCTGGGCTCGCCATGCTGCTGACGACTGCCGGATGGGCCGCCGGTCGTCTCCGCGTCCTGACCGGCGGGGAGTGGCGGCCGATGATGTTCGGTTTGCTCTGGGTCGCGGCGCTGGCAGGCCCGCCGCTCTATCTGTTGAGCCGGGGCGGGGAGCTTTACTTCGGCGGCGTGCGGGGCTTCGTCGAGGACACGATCTACTCGCTGATCGAGGGCTCGTTCTATGGCCGGACGTATTTCACGAGCCAGACGGAGTTCGTCTTCGGCGCGATCGGGGCCACGGTTGCGGCATTCGGGATCGTCGCGTACCTCGGTTGGCGCCGCCATACCGTCCGGGATCTACCCGCGGCCTGGATGCTGGGCGTCCTCGTCGTGGCGTCGGTCGCCGTGATCGTCCAGAACAGGCTGCTCGATACGCCATTTCTGCTCGGCCGCACCGCGCTGTTCTACATCCCGGGCTTTGTGCTGTTCGCGACTTTCCTGGGTGATGCCATGACGCGTGTGGGCAAAGCGGCGAGGACTCTGACAGTGTGCCTCTCGGTCGCCGCCGCCGCGCTCGCTACCGCCCACTTCGCCGCAACGGCCAACGTGTCACACACCTGGGATTGGAAAAAGGACGCGGGGACGAAAGCCATGATCGACGATCTTGCCTGGCTCATCAACGACGAGCGCGTGGCCGGATCCCGCGTCGTGCTGGGCGTCGAGCCGAACTACAGCGCGGCCGCCGCGTTTTACGCGCAGCGATGCCGGTCGGCGACGATCGAGATGGACACGATTCCCTCGCCTCGCGCGGTCGACTTTTTCTATGTGGACGAACGGAACGTCGGGTCGTTGACGGTCGTCAAGCGATATCCGATGGCCAACAGCGTGCTCGCGCGGCCGGCGCGGAGGGAGAAATAAGGGCGGGTCCTACATCGGCAGCCGGAAGCGGGCGGTCAGGAGCGCAGACTGCGAATCCGTGGTCGAGAACTCCGGAAAGGCGTCAGCTTCGACCTCCGTGCAGTCGCCATCGTTTTCGACGTCGACCTGCAGGGCTTTACGCTCCACATCGAGCTGCGCGACCGTCATGGGCACCAGCAGCCGCTCGGGACGACGGCGGCTGCGACGGACGACGGCGTACCGAATGCTGCGCTCGGGGGGATCAACAATGAGTCCATCGAGATTCCCGAGCTTCCGGCCAGTCGCCGTCAGTACTTCAAAGCCGGCCAAATCTGTGACGCCGCTTTCCACATGACTGGCGTCGATATACCGGAGGCTGTGATGATCGAGCATTGGTGACCTCTGAACCATGAAAGGAGCAATATCGGTGCCATGACTGCAGACGACTTCAGAAGGCTTGCGCTGGAACTGGACGCCGTCGAGCGTGCACATATGAACCATCCGGACTTCCGCGCGCATGGAAGGATCTTCGCGACGCTTCACACGAACGACACGATGGGAATGGTGAAGGTCACGCCGACGGAGCAGCGTGAGCTGATGCGCCAGCATCCTGCGGTCTTCGAGCCGTCGAGCGGCGCGTGGGGACGTCAGGGATGCACGAACGTCCGCCTCGCCGCGGCCGACGAGCGCACGATGCGGGCGGCCCTCATCCTCGCGTGGGAGCTGAGCGCCGAAAAGCCGGTGTCCAAGCGACGCTCGAGGACGCGTGGCGCGCAGGCGACACGCGGCATGACGAAGCAAAGAAAACGCCGGCGCTGATCGAGGAGTCGTTGAGACGCGGAAGATGCTGACGTAGGGGCGGGCTTAGCCCGCCGGCCGGCTAAAGCCGGCCCCTACGGATGGTTTGCCAACTCAAGCGATGGAGTCGCTTGCACTCAACTGAAGCTTCGGACCGCCTCGTCTTCGTTTTCAAACACTTCGAACACCGACGCCAGCTTCATCAGCGCGAGCAGCCGCTGGCTGCGGTCCGTCAGGTGCATGAGCTTCACGTCGCCGCCGCGTTCGCGGACGGTTTTCTGTTTGGCGACCAGCATGCCGACGCCGGCGCTGTCGATGTGCGTCATGCCCGCCAGATCGACCAGGATCTTGACCTGGCCTTGCTCGAGCAGCTCGTGTATCCGCTGGCGCAGAGCCAGATCGCCATCGTCCACGAGCATCTCGCCTGAGAGGGCGAGCAGCGTCACGTCGCCGATGCGCCGCTCCTCGATCTGGAGCTTCGACGCAGTTGCCTCGTCGTCCCCGAAAATGTCATTCGTCATGAGCCGCGAGGGACCTGAACTGGGGACTATCAGATCTGCCGGAAACGTGATTATGGCTCAGGCACTGATACGATCACTACCCGAAAGGCCAGGCCAGCGGTCTTTCAGGATTCCATGCGAATGTCCCCAGCCGCCACGCACCGCGGAGCGCCGTTCCAGCCGGCCGTGCCAGAAGGCGGCCGGAGATGAAGAAAGACAAGGTGCTGCTGAACAAGGCCACGGAGCCGGCCAGCGGTCACACGACCCAGCCAGCCACCGGCCCGAGCCTTCCACCAGAATTGCTCCGGGAGGCCTCGGTTCGCCTCGGGTGGGCGGGCATGATCTACGCGGTCGCCTACGCGCTCGCTTACTGGGTTCCGTTTTTCGTTCAGCGGACGCAGCGTCCCGAGGCGCCGTTTGCGATCATCGAGAACTTCTTCGCGGCCGGTTCGATTCTCACCGGCGTGCTGGTCTTCCTGGTGTCCCGGTACGCGCGGTTGTCACCGGAGCGGTTCCTCGACGTCGGACTCGTCTTCGCCGTCGTGGGCGCGTTCGGCATCTCGATGGCGGAGTTCTGGCGGGGATTCCCGCCGATTCAGCCAACGGTCTTCCTCGGCGTGCCCTGGGAATGTGTGTGGATTCTGATCATCCCGGTCGTCGCGCCGAACGTGCCAAGGAAGGTGTTTATCGCGTCGCTTCTCGAAGCGACCACCGGCCCGCTCGTGCTCTGGTACGCCGCCGAAGTGCGCGGGGAGAACGTCTCGAACTCCGTGATTTCGCTCACCACCTACTTCCTGTTCACGACCTACCTCTGCGCGGGCATCGCGTACTTCACGTCACGCTTCGTATTTCACGTGGGCGTCAGATTGAAGAAGGCGCGCGAGATCGGCAGCTACGAGCTGGTGAGCCGACTGGGTGAAGGCGGTATGGGTGAAGTCTGGGTCGCGCGCCACCGGATGCTGGCGAGACCCGCCGCCATGAAGCTCATCCGCCCCGAGCTGCTCGGGACGGACTGGCGAAGCCGCGATCGCGCGATCGCGCGGTTCCGACGTGAAGCCAAGGCGACCGCGCTGCTTGGATCGACTCACACCGTCGATATCTACGACTTCGGTCTGACGGAAGAGGGCGCGTTTTTCTACGTCATGGAGCTGCTGGATGGCTTGAGTCTCGAGACGCTCGTCCGGCGTTTCGGCCCGGTGGCGCCCGCGCGCGCCGTTCATCTGCTCAGACAGGTGTGCCACTCGCTCGGCGAGGCGCACGCGTCGGGCCTCATTCACCGCGACATCAAGCCGGCCAACATCTTTGCGTGCCGGCTCGGACCTGACGTGGATTACGTAAAGGTGCTCGACTTCGGTCTCGTCAAGCACGCCGAGCAGACGGAGTCGACCCAGCTCACCGGCGACCACGGCACGGCCGGGACACCCGCGTACATGGCGCCGGAGATGGCGCTGGGGCAGGAAGACGTGGACAGCCGTGCGGACCTCTACGCGCTCGGCTGCGTCGCCTACTGGCTGCTCACGGGCGAGACAGTGTTCACGGGCGAGACGCCGATGGCGACGCTCATCGCGCACGTCCAATCGAAGCCGGTGCCGCCGTCACAGCGAACCGAGATCTACATTCCGCCGGCGCTCGACGATCTCGTCCTGGCATGCCTGGCAAAAGATCCCGCCGACCGGCCGCAGACGGCCGACGATCTCGATCGGCGCCTGGCCGCAAGCATCCCCGGCAGTTTCTGGCGCCTGGACGACGCTCGCGAATGGTGGCTGCGCAACCACCCGAGCTCCGTCGCCAGCCAGGTCGCGGAGCAGACGCCGCTCGAGCGCGTGACGATCGCGAGTTAGACATGCGAATGGCCGTCCGAACGTTGCTCAAGCAGCCGCGCTTCGCCGCCGTCGCCTCGCTCACCGTCGCGCTCGGCGTCGGCGCCGTCACCGTCATCTTCAGCGTCGTCAACGCCGTATTGATCCAGCCGCTGCCCTATCCGAATGCCAGTCGGCTGGTCAATATCTGGAGCACCTCGCCGGGATTGGGCTACGACCAGTTTCCACTCTCCCCGGATTTGTTCTTGTTTTTCCAGAAACACCAGACGGTCTTCGAGGACATGGCGCTCCGGCAGCGCGGGCGCGTGAATCTCCTGTCCGGCAAGGAGCCGCACGTCGTCGAATCGGCACTCGTCACCGCGCCATATTTTTCGACCGTGAGCGCGACGTTCGCTCTCGGCCGGCCGTTTACGGCCGAGGAGGACACGCACACGGCTCCGCGCGTCGCCGTGATCAGCGATCGGCTCTGGCGGGGAACGTTCGGCGCCGATTCCGGCGTCCTCGCGCAGGCCGTGCGCGTTGACGGCGAGCCGACGCAGATCGTCGGCGTCGCGCCGGCATGGATGGACCGAAGGGACACGCCGGACATGTGGCTGCCCGCGCGATTCAACCCCGACCGCCCGCCGACGGGGAACTTCGGCTGGAACGGCATCGGCCGGTTGAAGCCGGGCGTCCAGCCGGAGGACGCTGCAAAGCAGCTCGAGCCACTGGTGAAGCGCGCGATGGAGACGTACGTCACGAGCCCCAATTACCGCGCGTTCCTGACCAAGGGGCAATATCGTCCGCTCGTCAACCCGATGAAAGCGGACATCGTGGGCGACGTTCGGGAGCCGCTCTGGATTCTGCTCGGCACGGTCGGCATGGTGCTGCTCATCGCGTGCGCCAATGTCGCCAACCTGTGCCTCGTCCGTGCCGAGGGCCGCCAGCGGGAAATGGCGGTTCGGCTCGCGCTTGGCGGAAACCGTTTCAGGATCGTCCGCGGGCTGCTGGTCGAGGCCCTCGTCCTGTCGGTGACCGGATCGATCGTCGGCGTCCTCGTCGCGGCGGTTTCCTTGCCGCTGCTGATTCAGCTCGCGCCGGCCAGCATTCCCCGTCTCGAAGAGGTGAGGGTGGACGGCCTCGTCATGGCCGTTGCCGCGGCGCTTTCCATCGTGTCGGCGCTGACCTTCGGCCTGGTTCCCGCCCTCCGATACACGCGCTCCACCATGATGACCGCGCTGCGCCACGGCGGCCGCAGCGCGACCGACCATCCCGCCCGGAATCGCGGACGCAACGTCCTGGTCGCCGCGCAGACCGCGATGGCGATGGTCCTGCTGGTGGGGTCCGGACTCCTCGGCCGCAGCTTCACGCGGATGATGAACGCCGAACTCGGCTTCGAGACGACGAATCTGCTGACCGCGCGGGTGGCGCTTCCACCCACGTCGTACCGCGAGGGCGCCGATGTCGCGCGGTTCACGCAGCGATTGGTCGAACGGCTCTCCGCCCTTCCTGCGGTCGAGGCGGCGGGCGCGACCTCTGACCTGCCGATCGAGTCGGGCGCCTCTGGCACGTCGTTTGAAATCGACGGCCGGCCGATTGTGCCGGGCGCGCTGCCGCCGATCGTGAGCTATCAGATCGTCACGCCTGGATATTTTGCCGCCATGCGGACGCCAATCACGCGCGGGCGGGACCTTGGCTGGAGCGACTTACGGGACGGCGTCGATTCCATCCTCGTCAATCAGCAGATGGTGGATGAATTCTGGAAGGGTCAGGATCCAATCGGCAACCGGCTCAGGCGCTCCAGCAGCGACTCGAAAGTGGTTAGAGCGTGGTTCACGGTCGTGGGCGTGGTGGGCAACATCAGGCAGGAAGGTCCTCGCGAGCCGGTGGAAGAGATGATCTACTTCACGCCGAACACGCTGTTCGACGACGATCGAGCCCTGACCTATGTGATCCGGGGTCTGAACGCCGGCGTTCAGGCTGATGGGATTCGCCGCGTCGTGCATGAGCTGGATGCCGACCTGCCGATTGCCGCGATCCGCACGATGGACGAGGTCGTGGAGGAATCCGTGGTGCAGTTCTCGTTCACGATGCTCACGCTCGGCATCGCGGCCGTCGTGGCGCTCGTGCTCGGCGCGATCGGTCTGTACAGCGTCCTTTCCTACGCGGTGAGCCTGCGGACGCGGGAGATTGGCGTGCGGCTCGCGCTCGGCGCCGCGCCCTCGCGCGTCTTGCGCTCGGTCGTTGGCCGCGGCGTCGCCATCAGTCTGGCGGGACTCGTCGCAGGCGCGCTTGGCGCCGTCGGGCTCACCAGGCTTCTCAGGAGTCTCCTCTTCGAGACCGAGCCGCTCGATCCGGTCACCTTCGCGGGCATGGCGGGCGTGCTTCTCCTCGTCGCCTTCCTCGCGTCCTACCTCCCCGCGCGCCGGGCCGCGTCAATCAGCCCGATGGAATCGATGAAGAATTGATTGATCGCTCGATCGAGCGATCGATGGATGGAGAGTCCCTTCACAGCGTTAATTGTCGGTTCCGGCATTGGCGGTCTTGCCGCCGGGCTCGCGCTTCAGCGGGCGGGGTGGCAGGTGCGGATCTTCGAGCGGGCGGAGGTGCCGCGCGCGATCGGGTTCGGACTCGGTCTGGCGCCGAATGCCATGGCCGCACTGCGGGAATTGGGTATCGACGCCGCCGTCCGCGCGCGGGCGTTCGTGCCGGCGCGCGCGGAGATTCGCCGACCGGATGGCCGCGTTCTGCGACGCGTCGATATCGCGAGATTCGTTCCGCTCGAGGCGATGGCCATCGTGCTTCGTGCGGCGCTGCACGATGTGTTGATCGAAGCCGTCGGCCCTGATCGAATTGCGTTCGGCAGTGACGTCGTGGGGTTCGGTGTCCAGAAGGATGTCGTGTCGCTCAGATTGGCCGACGGACGCACCGTCGAAGGCGACGTGTTGATTGGGGCCGACGGGGTCGGGTCGGTGATCCGGCGGTTCCTCTTTCCCGACGACCCGCCGCCGCGCCGGAGCGGCCACTGGGCGATCCGCGGCGTGTCGTACGGTGCGGGAAAGAGCCTCGGCGATCTCGACGCCGTCGCGTACCTCGGTGATGGCGTTGAAAGCGCGACCGTTCGGGCGGGCACTGACGGGATCTACTGGTATGTCTCCCTACTTGCCGCCGATCTTCCTGCAAACACGCGCGATCCCAGAACCGTACTTGAACGCGTGACTTCCAGGTTCGAACCATGCTTTCAGGCCATTACGGGCGCGACGAATGCGGACGACATCCGGCTCGACGAGCTGTTCGATCGCGATCCGATCGAATGCTGGGGCGAAGGACCAGTCACGCTCCTCGGGGACGCCGCGCACCCGATGTTGCCGCACACCGGTCAGGGCGCGGCGCAGGCGCTGGAGGATGCGGTGGCCCTCGGGCTCGCGTTACCGCCAGGCGGGTCATTCAGCCAGGCGCTTCGACGATACGAACAGGTGCGGGCCAGGCGAACGGCAGCGATCGTGCGGGAGGGCCGTCGGATTGCCCGCGTCACCACCACGCACAACCCCGTCGCACGGGGCCTGCGCGATGGTGCCATCAGGCTCGTTCCGGATTTCGTCCTGCTGGCGGCCTTGATGCTCGGTGGCCAGAAGGATCCGCACGCAAAGCTAAGAACGCTGACATGAATCAGGTTCCACGGAGTTGTCGGTACCTGTCGTACCGACCACGGACGGCAGGACGCAGCTCTACTCAGCGACAACGACAGCGGTATTTGACAGCGCTCCGGACGGCAGCTTCACTTCGACAGAGTATTCGCCCGGCAGCTCGAGAATCGCCGTGAACTGAAACGACGTGGGCGAGATGTCGGCAATGGCATTGCCGCTGATTGTCTTCACGGTCCCGGTCGGATCGGTGAGCAGCACGACCATACCCGGCTCGAAGCGCGTCCCCCGGACCGTCAGCGTCTGCGGCGTGTTGCTCTTCGTGACCTTCGCCGGCGAGATCGACTCGATCGTCGGCTTGGTCTTGTTCTCGGATTGCGCCGCCCCCACCTGCACCGTCAGCGGAAACGGACGCGAGACGCCGCCATCCGTGTTCGACACGACGAGCGAATAGCTGCCCTTCTCGTCGAGCAGCACGTTCACTTCGAACGCGGTCGGACGGCGATTCAAGATGTCGGCGCCGGCGTAGCGCTGGCTCTGTCCGCCCGGGTTCGTGATCATCAGCGTCAGCCCTTCGAGAAAGTCCGTCCCCGTGATCGTCAAACGCTGCGGTTTGGAGCTCACGCCCGGCGATCCCGGCGTGACGTTGGTGATCTCGGGTGTACTCAGGCCCGCGATGTCCCGCCCCGCCGGTCGATCGCTCCAGGCGTCCGCCGTCGCCATCAGCACGACGAGCAGGCCGGTCGTGATCCACGTGCGTGGGTTCGTCATTGGTGCCCTCCTCCTGCTCGGGTAGTGCAAGAAACCGACCGTTCGGGGCCCTCCAGTCGAGGCACCTGGCGGTAGAAGTCTGTAGATCGGTGCCACTTCTGTGGCCTTCCCGACCGTGTTCGCCTCCGCAGTGTCAAAACGAACGCGAGGTAGGGTCATGACAACTGAACGTGGCAAGCATCTGGGGAGGCTCTCCGTGCGTCTCGCGATCGTGCTCACGGTGCCGATCGCGCTCGTGATGTCGGGTCTGATTCATGCGCAAGCTCCGGCGCCTGGCGCGGTGCGGCAGACGGCTGCCACCGACCGGCTGCCCGTGCGGCGCGTGGTGCTTTACAAGAGCGGGGTGGGGTATTTCGAGCACCTCGGCAAGGTTCGCGGCAACCAGCAAGTGACGATCGCCTTCACCAGCGGCCAGCTCGACGACGTCCTGAAATCCCTCACGACGCTCGATTTGAGCGGAGGCCGTGTGTCCGGCGTGAGCTACAACTCGGATGCGTCGCTCGATCGGCGGCTGAGCGCGCTGCGCCTGCCGCTCGGCGAGCAGACGACGCGCGCGCAGTTTCTGGCCGCGCTTCGCGGCGCCCGACTCGAAGTGCGGACGGCCGGCGCGCGCGTGGTCGGCCGCCTGCTCAGCGTGGAGCGCCTCGAGCGCCGAATCAACGGCGGTACCACGACGGTTGACGCGGTTGCGCTCGTGACCGACACCGGCGACATGCAGACGATCGCCCTCGACCCTGGCGTGACCGTTCGCATCGCCGAGACCGATCTCAACCAGGAAGTCGGGAGGTATCTGACCGCCGTCGCGTCGGTCCGCGATCAGGACGTCCGGCGGCTCACGATCACGACCGCCGGCACCGGCGAGCGCGATCTGTTCGTGAGCTATGTGAGCGAAGTCCCGGTCTGGAAAGCGACGTACCGGCTCGTGCTGTCGACGTCGACCGGCTCGCGCAAGCCGCTGCTCCAGGGCTGGGCGATCGTGGACAACACCGTGGGCGAGGACTGGGAGAACGTCCAACTCTCGCTCGTCGCGGGCGCGCCGCAGTCGTTCATCCAGCCGATCTCGCGGCCGTACTACCTGCACCGGCCCGTGGTGCCGCTGCCACAGCGCGCGCTCCTGTCGCCGCAAACGCATCAATCGGCGATCGCGACGGCCGGGGCCGGCGGCATCGCGGGATCGGTGACCGATAACCGGAGCGGCGTTGTGCCGGGCGTGACGGTACAGGTCACGAAATCCGGTGTCCGGGGATCGGATGCGATCAGCGCGACCACCGACGCATCGGGGCGTTTCCGCATTCCCGGCGTGCCGCCTGGGCTGTACGACGTCTCGTTCACGCTCGCCGGCTTCCGTCCCGTCATTCGCACGGGCGTCACCGTCTCGAGCGGCATGGAAGTCGTCATCAATGCCACTGTCGAACCTGGAGGCGTGACGGAAGCCGTGAGTGGTCTGGCGGCGTCCCCGGTCGTCTCGACTCAGAGTCCGGCATTCCGTGCCGGGGCCGGTGGCGGTCGCGGCGGCGGACAGGGCTTCGCGGATCAGGTGGAGCAGGTGCGTGTCGACCAGCAGCCCGACGCTACAGCGGGCCAGCTCGGCGACCTGTTTGCGTACGAGCTGAAGCAACCCGTCACGATTCGCAAGAACCAGTCGGCGCTCGTCCCAATCCTGGCCGCGGACGTCGAAGCCGACAAAGTGTCGCTCTGGAATCCGAACTCCGGATCGCCGCGGGCGCTAAGGGCTGTGTGGCTCACGAACGCGACCGGGCTCACGCTCGACGGCGGCAGTTTTTCAATCATCGAGGGCCAGTCGTTTTCAGGCGAAGGGCTGATGGAGCCGCTCAAGGCAGGCGAGCGGCGGCTGCTTTCCTACGCGCTGGATCTTGCCCTGAACCTCGAGGCGAAAGGCGAGAGTGTGCCCACCCGGATCACCAAGGTCCGTTTCGCCGGAGGAGTCTTGATCCAGGAAACGGAGGAACGCCAGCAGCGCATCTACACCGCCCGGAACGAAGACACCGAGCCTCGCGTCCTCATCGTCGAGCACCCCGTGCGCGCCGGATGGACGCTCGCCGACGACCTCAAGGCCGCGGAAACGACCGCATCGTGGCACCGGTTCCGGATCCCGATTCCGCCCAAGACCACGGCCACGTTCACCGTGGAGGAAGTGCGTCCCACGCAGGCGCAGTATCAGGTCAGCTCGATCACCGACGACCAGGTTGGCGTGCTGGTACGCGAGAAAGCCATTTCGCCGCAAAGCGAGGCCGCGCTGCGGGAAGTGCTGAAACGGAAGGCCGAGATCGCGCGGCTCTCAGGCGAGGCCTCGGCGCGCCAGTCCGAGATCGATCAGATTGCGCGCGATCAGGAACGCGTGCGCGAGAACATCAAGACGCTCAGAGGCTCGAACCAGGAACGTCAGCTGCTACAGCGATACGTCAAACAACTCGAGGAGCAGGAAAATCGTCTCGAAGTCGTGCGGCGGGAGCTCCAGGCGCTGGTGGCCGAGCGTCAGAAGGCGCAGGAGGAGCTGAACAAGTTCATCGAGGGCCTGGGCGGAGAGGCGCCCAACGTCGCCATCAGCGGATGGTGATCCGATCCGAACTTCTCGAGTCTCGCGGTCGCCGGCTGCGTGCTCCCGGGCAGCCGGAAGAAGATGTGATCGAGGCGCAGCAGGCCGGCGAAGGTGGGGCGGCGATCGTCCGGGATCTTCGACCCGAACGCGCTGGCGAGCTCCTCGAACACCGGATCGTCGAAGCCGTACCACGTGTTGAAGTCGCCGCCGACGACGGCCGGACCATCGGTCGCGAGTGCGAGGAGCAGACCTCGCGCCTGCCGTAGACGGGTAGCGCTCGAGAACAGCCAGAGCCGGCGGGCTGGCGCGCGATTGTCGAGATGGACGTTGGTGACCCGCAGCGACCAGGGTGTGCCGTCGGCGGTTACCCCGGAGACGGTGGCGTCGATGGCCACGCGACGCTGGCGTTCGAATGGCAGCTCGACCGCCGACACGTTCGAGAGTGGTTCGGAGGAGAGAATCGCGTTCCCGCGATCCTCGTCCGTTTCAGCCGGATTCCCGTTGCGCATCGACGGCACGTATGCGAGCGAGAGACCGAGTGTCGAGGCGATCGAGACGATGTCCTGACGAGCGCGATTGGCCACATGCGGCTGCAGCGCGCCCGCGGACCGCGAGCCCGGCAGGGGACCGGTTGGGACATCCGGCCCGTGCCTGAACGCCTCCTGAAGCAGCAACACGAACCGTGTCACGGGTTGCCCTGTCAGGGTGCCATCCCGCAGCGACTCGACGAGCCCCACCACGTCGCCGGCACCCACGTTCACGTTCCAGCTGATGACGGCCAGATCGGACAGGCTCGCGGCCGTAGCGGGCGCCATCGGGTGCGACACGACGATCGCAGGCCCGACGGCGCGGCACCAGCTGTCCAGCGTCGCCCGCTCATCGGACGCCTCAGGGCGTATCCAGCGCACGGAGTCCGACGCCGTCTCACCGCCAGGCGCGATCGTCGTACGGCAGTGTGCGAGCGACGGTGACTCGACGACGATCCGGCCAGGCGTGGCGCAGCCGGCGCCGCCCAGCATGACTGCGACGATCAGCGTGGGAAGAGCTGTGAACCGCAACTCTCAATTATCGCACGGCCGTGCGCGTGCCAAGAGCGTTGAACCACGAAGGACACGAAGGGCACGAAGTAAAACCCGACAGGTGAGAAGTGATTTGAGACATCAGCTGACCTGGCGGGCCCGGCTTTGCCGGGCCGCGGTGTGAGGGAGACGCGCGACCCGACAAGACGGCAAACAGGCCTCTCCCACGTCTTGTCGGTCGCGCGTCTCCCTCACACCGCCTCGCCGCAGCAGGCGGCTCGCCAGGTCAGCGCTGTCTTCGTGTTCTTCGTGCGCTTCGTGGTCCATGCTTTTGGGGAAGCGGTCGCGGAGCGTTCCTACAGCGTTTTTCAGATCGGCGTCGCGTGTTCCGGAGCCCGACCTTTGCGAGCGCCGCGAGGCAGGCCCTTGGCCCGCCGTAGCTTCAGCGGAGGCGGCCGATCACGCTGCCTTGCGGCAAGCAGCGAGCGGGAGGGCGCCGGAACACGTGACGCCGATCTGGAAAACGCTTTACCGTCGCGACCGTAGGGCGAACAAGAGCAAATCGTCCGTCGGCGGCTGGCGGCCCTGGAACTGACGGACGTCGCGAAGGCAGCGGTCGACGACGGCGTCGAGCGGATCGACCGCGGGTGTGGCCAGTGCGCGCGCGAGCCGCGGCGTGCTGTAGTCCTCACCGCCGTCGTTTTCCGCGTCGATGGCCCCGTCCGTGTAGAAGAGCAGCGTGTCGTCCGGCGACAGCACGACGCGAGTGCCCGTGTACGTCGAAACGGGGAACAGACCCAGCGGCAGGCCGGCCTCGATCGGCACCGGCCCGGCGGCCCTGCCGTGGTGAAGGAGCGGCGGCCAGTGGCCGGCGCTGTACAGATCGATGGCGCCGTCGGGCAGCAGCGTCGCCGCCGCCAGCGTGGCATATGACGCGCGCGGTGCGCTGTCGCTGAAGAGCGCGTTCACGCGCGCGAGGAGCTCACCGGTCGGCAGCGCCAGCGACGACAGGCTCCGGAACGTCGCGACGAGACTGCTCATCAGCAGGGAAGCGGCGACACCTTTGCCCGAGACGTCCCCGACGAGCACGACGGTTTCGTTCCGGGCGGGCACCTGAATGACGTCGCAGAAATCACCGCCCACTTCGCTCGCGGCCTCGTACCGGTACTGAAACTGCCAGCCGTCGATCGCGAGCCCGTGGCGTGGCAGGAGACCCAGCTGGAGATCATGTGCCAGCGCGAGATCGCGGTGGATGCGGTCCTCTTCTCGAGGCGTCGGATGCTCCTCGCAGCAACGGGCCAGCGGATCGTGTGTGAGGTGCTTCGTCCCGATGTATTCGTCGCACACGTCGCACACGCCGAACGTGCCGTCGTCGAGCCGCGCCAGCGCGGCGTCCACGTCGGCGAGCAGATCGCGCAGATCGGTCTGGTGGCTGTCCCGCGTGGCGCGTGCGAGCAGATGGCGGCGCTCGATCAGTTCGGTGCGGAAATACGCCTCGGTTGCGGTGATCATGACGTTCCCTTTTTCAGAATGGCGATCTGCCCGGCGTGGTAGAGCACGTGCTGGACCGCGCCATGGAGGGTGATGTACGCGGACCAGGTGTCGCCGACACCGGGCAGATTCGTTGACAACTGACGATCGTCGAGGGACCGGATGGCCGACTGGAGGTCGCGCGCGGCACGCCGGAGCCGGTCGATGTCGGCGCGCCACTCACGGATGGAGGGCCGGGGGCCGGACCCGCGCGTGGGTGCGGCGATCGGCGGCCAATCCATTGCCTGCGTGATCCGGCGAGGCGCTTTCCCTTCGAGACGGAGACGAACGATTTCGAGCCAGGCGGCGGTATGCGCGACCAGTTCCCAGATGGAATGGGCCGCCCGGATGGGCTTCGCGGCCGCATCCTTCGCCGAGACGCCCTTCACCAGGTTCAGAATCGCCGGCCCATGCCAGGCCGGCCCGTTCACGGCACGGTCGAGTTGGTCCGCAATTCGTCGCATCTCGAGGCTGGCCATATCCGAGCTCCTTCGGTTATAACCGTTATAACCGTACTAGCTGGTTAGATGATGGATCGTCATCTATAACCTGTCAAGGGCTAGCTATCGGTTATACTGACTTCAGGAATCCGGGCCATTTCAGGCCTAAAGAGCATGTCAGCCACAGCTTCGGTGTACCAGTTCGACTTCTCGGGCGGCGACCTCAGCCTGGACTTCGTCAACACGCTGGGGGACCGGCCGCGCGGCAACGAGGAGTACCTGAGAAGCTGGCGGGATCTCGTGGCATGGGCCGAGCAGGCGGGAGTGGTGTCCAAACGCGCCGCGGCATCGCTGCGATCGGACGGGCAGACGCGAGGCGACGCGATGGCGCGCGCGTTCGGTCGCGCGATCGGGCTGCGGGAGAATCTCTACCGCATGTTCCACGCACAGGCTGGTTGTGCGGCGCCCGCCCGTCCGGATCTCGCGGCGTTCAACGAGGTGCTCTCCGGCGTGATGGGCCACGCACGCATCGAGTCGCGTGGCCCGGAATTCAGTTGGACCTGGGCCGGAGACGCTTCGTCCATCGATCGCGTGCTATGGCCGGTGGTTCGCGCGGCCGCCGATCTTCTGGTCTCGCCACAGCGCGCGCGCGTCCGCGAATGCGCCTCGGACCGGTGCAGCTGGCTGTTCATCGACCAGAGTCCGACGCGGCGCCGGCGCTGGTGCAGCATGAAGACCTGCGGGAACCGCGACAAGGCACGGCGGTTCTATGAGAGAGCTCACGCCCCGCGAGGCTCAAAGGCTCAAAGACGAAAAGGCTCACAGGCCGGGCCAAACGCTGGGGATCCTGCAGACTCCGGAGGTTCTTAGCGCTTCTGTTTCAGGTCTTTCTTGGCTTCCGCCCAGTCGTCGAAGCTGGCGCCATGCGTGCTGCCACGCTCGAGATAGCGGAAGTAGGCCCGAACGCGGACGTCTTCTTCGCTCGGACCTCGATCAGCGTCGGCTGGCGCCGGCGCGTCGAGCTCGGCGACGGCAGGTCCGGGGACCTCGGCTGTCTTGCCTTTGACTCTCCTGGTCGAAACTTTGCGCGCCGCTCCCGGCGCCTTTCGGCTTGCGGACTTGGCCACTCCAGATCTCCTTGTTGCGTGTCGTCCAGCGGCCCCGCGGGCCACCACAACCACCCAATGTACCAGCAAAGCCGTTCGGCCGAGGAACCCAAGTATCGTTTTTGCGACACCGGAAGGTTGAAAACGACAGGGCGGTCTTCTTCGGCTTACGATACCCGCGGGTTTCCCAGCCGACCGTTACATGACACTCGTTCAGGGGTCGTTGCTCGGCCCGTATCAGATCGAGGCCCTGGCCGGAGCAGGGGCTATGGGCGAAGTCTATCGGGCGCGCGACACGCGTCTCGATCGCACGGTCGCCATCAAGGTTCTTCCCGCGCACATCGCCGCCTCGCCCGGCCTTGTTCAGCGCTTCGAACGCGAAGCGCGCGCGATTGCGGCCGTCGAGCATCTGAACATCTGTCCACTGTACGACGTCGGCGCAGAGGACGGCGTCCACTTTCTCGTGATGCCGTTCATCGAGGGCGAAACGCTCGCCGATCTGATTGCGCGCGGTCCGATTCCGCTCGGCGAAGCCATTGCGCTGGCGCAGCAAATCGCCGCCGGCCTCGACGCCGCCCACACGCAGGGCATCGTCCATCGCGACTTGAAGCCGTCCAACATCAGGCTCACTCCTGACCGGCAGGTCAAGCTCGTCGATTTCGGACTCGCCAAAGCGATGTCGCCAGTGCTTTCGGGTGACCCCGACGTCTCGCCGACCGTCACGGCCTCGCCCACTGAAGCGGGCGCCATTCTCGGCACCGCGGCCTACATGAGTCCCGAGCAGGCGCGAGGTCAGGCTGTGGACAGGCGGACCGACATCTGGGCGTTCGGGGGTGTGTTGTTCGAGATGCTGACGGGCCGCAAGCCGTTCCCGGGCACTGCCTTTGCCGACGTGCTCGCCGCCGTCGTCGGGCGGGATCCCGACTGGAAGACGCTTCCCCCGCAGACACCCCGCCGGATTCGTGATCTGTTGCGGCGGTGCCTGCAGAAGGATCCGGCTCGGCGGTTGCGCGATATCGGCGACGCGAGGCTGGAACTGGAGGATGCGGCGACAGAGCCCGCCGATGCGCCGGTCGTCACCGTCGGCGCGGCACGACGAGGCACCGCCGTGATCGCGTGGGCGGTGGCGGCGCTCGCCATGGTGATCGCAGCGGCCGCGATCATCTTTCCCTGGTTGACGGCGAGCCGCGAGACACCGTCCCCGATGCGCTTCAGCCTCGTCACGAATTTCGCCGGCGTCGAGGGGCAGCCGTCGCTCTCGCCAGAGGGCCGCGAGGTGGCATTCGTCTCGAACCGGGATGGCCAATGGGACATTTATGTCGGCCTAGTCACCGGCGGTGGTCTGGTTCGGCTGACCAACGACTCGAATGTGGAGGTCCAACCCCGCTGGTCGCCAGACGGCGAGAAGTTGCTGTTTTCCCGTCTGAACGAGACCGGGCAGCAGGACATCTGGCTCACATCCAAATTTCCAGGTACTTCGCGCCGGCTCATCGCGAATGCGTCCACTCCGGCCTGGTCGGCCGACGGCCGCCACATCGTCTACAGCGCCGCCAACTTCATCTGGATGAGCGACGCCGACGGCGCCAATCCCAGACAGATCACTCAGCCCGAACCGCCTCCGCTACTGCACTCCCAGCCCGTGTTGTCGCGTAGCGGCAAGTCGATCGCCTTCGTTCGGCGAAGGCTCGGCCCGCGCAGCGAGCTTGCGCTCGTCGATGTGGACACACGCGTTGTGCGTGCCCTGACGGACGACGACGCGCTAGCCCTGTCGCCGGTGTGGTCTCCGGATGACCGGTTTCTGTACTTCTCGTCGAGCCGGGGCGGGACGATCAACATCTGGCGGCTGAACCTGGCCACATCGGAGGCCGTGCAGGTGACGGCGGGCCAGGGAGATGACGTCGAGATCGACTTTTCCCGCGACGGCAAACGCCTGATTTTCTCCAGCTATCGCGCGAACACCAACCTGGCGGAGATCAGCCTCGAGCCCGGCACCCTGGGACAGCGAAAGTGGTTGACGAAGGACCTGGCGCGCAGCGAGACCGCGCCGCGGTACTCGCCGGACGGTCAACGGATTGCGTACTTTACGAATCGCAGCGGCGCAGAGCGCGAAGGCATCTGGGTGATGGACACCGACGGCGGCAACGCCACCCAACTGGTGGAAGACGACCAGCGAACGAACATCTACCCGCGCTGGTCGCCGGATGGCCAGGACCTGCTCTTCTACAGTCGTGTTGGTTTCGAGGACGCGTCAGCCGACCTGCGCCGTGTCGCTCTGGCTGGGGGAGCGCCGCAGATTCTGCCGGTGAAGCCGTGGTTTCCGTACTGGGGCTGGGGGGACATCGATCCCGATGGACGGATTCTCTATCGAACGTCGGAAACCACGGGCGAGCTGTTCGATCCGCGGACAAATCGCCGGGAGAGTGTGGCGGATCTCCCGGGAGATCCATTGTGGTCCCCCGATGGCCGATCGTTTGCGTTTGCCGTGCGCGGGGCGCCGGACGGCGCCGTCAAACCGGGGCTTTGGGTGTCAGAGTTGGGCGGGAAGAGACGGCAGGCCTTCGAAGGCTGGGTCGTGTGGTTTGCGTGGGCCCGAAGCGGTGACTTGTTGATTGTGGAGGGACGGCCAGACCTCAAGGGCATCCTGCGGCGGATTTCGCCCTCAGGCCAGCAGACGATCGCGTTGAAGGAGCTGGCGCTCATTCGGCGGCCCATAGACGGCAATTGGACCGCCCGGTTCGACATCCATCGCGACGGCCGGCGCATCGTCGTCGAGGGGCTCGAGTCGTACGAGGCTGACATCGGGATGATCGACATCGTGCGGTGAAATGACCTCGGAGGTCATTTCCTGCCGCGGTTTTCCGCGGAAATGGCCTCCGAGGTCATTTCACTGATACCTGAACCACCGCGTCCCCAGCCACCCCACCACCAGCGCCCCGATCGCCATCGTCGCCACGTGCGGTACCGCCGTGACCGCCGGATCGCCGAAATTGATCAGCTTGTGCATCGCGTCCATCGCCCAGCCGGTCGGCAGGAGGCGTGCGAGCGTCTGCATCCAGGCTGGTGTGATCTCGATCGGCCACCAGCACCCGCCGAGCGCCGCGAGAACCATGGTTACCAGCACGCCCACGCCACTGGTCTGTGCCGCCGTGCGCGTGAGACTGCTGAGCAGGACCGCCGACGACGCGGCAAACGCCGCCCAGCCAATGAGCACGAGCACGACCATCGGAAGCGATCGGCCCCAATCCATGCCGAAGAGCACGCGGCCGGCGATCATCGCGAACGCGAGCTGGACAAGCCCGAGCGCCATGCGGCCCATCCACTTGCCGGCGACCAGCGAGCCCGCGGAAATCGGCGCCGACGCCAGTCGTCGCAGCAACCCCTGCTCGCGCTCGATGACGAGCGTGATCGCACCGCTCGTGAGGAGCACCAGCATCGTGAACATCACCATGGTGCCCGGGATGGCCTGTGAGAACCCCGAGGGCGGGTCCAGCCTGCGGCCGGCGGGCTTGACGGTGAGCGTCAAGGCGCGAGGCATCGCGCGGAGGTCGGCGAATACCTGCGGCGTCGGGTCGTGGCCGGCGACCTTCACGGCCGCCAGGTCCCCGAGCACTTCGTACGCCGCTCTGGCAATCCGGATCTGATCGAGATTGCCAGTCGGCGAGTCGTCCCGGCGCTCGAACGTCAGCACCTGAGGCTGGCCTGCCAGCACGGCGTCCGTGAAGCTTCCGGATCCCTGCCCGGGTACCGGGATGATCAGCCGTCGGCTTTCCGCGCGAAACGCTTCGTCGGATGTCGGCCGGCGGATTTCGAAGTTCTGGGCCTCGAGACGCCGGAGGAGCTCGTCGGCGAGGAAGCCGGCGCCGTCGGCGCCGCGCACGGCCAGCGGGTCTTTCCGATCACCAGACGGCCCGTCGAATCCGCCGGTCACTGTGCCGATGAAGTAGAAAAACAGAATCGGCATCACGAAGAGCCAGAGCAGCGTCTCCCGCGCGCGCAACATGTGGGCGACGTCCTTGCGCGCGATGAACCAGGCCGCCTGCCATGAGCGGAGTCGAATGGGGCGCAGCATCAGGAAGTCAGGAAGCGCCCGCGCAGTCGGCGGATGGATCCGAGAAACGCGGCGATCGCGAGGCCGCCAATCACGAGCACCCCGACGAGGAGCGCGCCCGGCTCAGGCTGGCCGAACATGAGCGCCTTGGTTTGCGTGACCGCCATGCCGTTGGGCAGGGCGCGGCCGATCGCGGCCATCCCTGACGGCATGATCTCGAACGGGAAGAACGCGCCGCCGATCATCATCGCGGGAAACACGACCATCGTCGTCAGCATGTTCGCGCCCCGCTGCGTGCTGCCGAGCATCTGGAGAAACAGGAAGTAGCAGACCAGCGCGGTACCGGCGAACGCTGCCCACACGATGGCTCCTGGCACGCGTGTGAGGGCGACGTCGAATGCGATGACGCCGATGGCGACCGCGACGATGGCCACGAGCACCATCAGCGCTGCGGCGCTGGCGACCTTGCCGGCAAGGAGGACGAACAGCGGACGCGGCGTGCTGATCGCGCGCCGGAGTGTGCCTTTCTCTTTTTCGATCCAGATATCCGCGCTGATTGACTGCGACACCAACAGCAGGGACATGAAGAGCAGGCCCGGCATGAACATCGGCCCGAACTGGAAATTCGATGTCGGGCTCGTTTCGGTCCGGGTTTCGACCGTGATCGCCGGAGGCACGAGCGTGCCCTCGAGCTGCTGGAGCGTCTGATTGATCCGCCGGCTGATGCCGGCGACGCGGTCGTCCGTCGGAAACCCCGTCGTCGAGGTACTGTCGGCAAGGATGTCTCGAATCGATGCGCCGAAGATGCGCTGCAGATAAAACGCGGCTTCGATCGCCATGCGCAGGCCATCTTCGATGATTCGCGGCAGAATCCGCTGCGCCGGGTTCGTGATCAGGGTGAGCTCGGTCGGCTGTTCTCTGAGAACCCCGTCCTGAAAGCCTTTCGGGATGATGAGAAGGGCGCTGGCTCTGCCCGCCTGGATCTTTTCGTGCCCAGCCTCCGCGGTGACGTTCTCGATTTCCAGGAACTCCCCGAGCTGCCCCTGTCGTCCGGCACTGCTGACCAGGCCGCTGAGCAGCGAGCGATCGTCATCGACCACCAGCACATGCGCTTTCGGCGCCGGACCGCCGTTGTCGACGACGAAACTCATCAGGCCGCCGAAGACGATCGGCAGACCGATCCAGACGAGCTGCGCCGCCGGATCCGCGAGGCGCCTGCGAAGATCCTTCCAGATCGAAGCGGCCAGAAATCCCACGCGTCTACTCGCGCAGTTCCCGCCCGGTGAGCTTGATGAACACGCTCTCCAGGCTTGGCTGCGTCAGAGAGGTTTCCTGCACGTCACCGCCGGAGGACGTCACGGCCGCGAAGATCGCGGGCAGTTTTTTCGACGCTCCCTCCATCGTGAATCGCAGCGCACCGTCGTCGGCCGAAACGACATCGGCCCCAAGCGCTTCGAGGGCGCGGCGAGCGGATTGCGGGTCGAAACGGCCTGACAGGCGGACCAGATCGCGCTCGCCCATCAGGTTCCGCAGCTCATCGAGCGTGCCCATGACGAGCAGCTTACCGTGGTCGATGATGGCGAGACGATCGCAGAGATCCTGAGCTTCTTCCATGTAGTGCGTCGTGTACAGCACGCACGTGCCGCCCCCGGCCTGTTGCCGCACCAGATCGAGCAGGCGTACGCGGCTCTGGGGATCGACGCCCACGGTGGGCTCGTCCAGCAGGAGCACCCGCGGCCGATGGACGATGCCGCAGCCGAAATTGAGCCGGCGCTTCATCCCGCCGCTATAGCGTTTGACCGGTTCGATCGCCCGGTCCGCCAGACCGATTGTCTCCAGGACCTCCAGCACGCGTCGCTTGAGGGCGTCACCGCTCATGCCGTACGCGGCGCCCCAATACGCGAGGTTCTCTCTGGCCCCCAGCTCCTCGTAGAGCGCGAGCTCCTGAGGCACGATGCCCAGCTCTCGCCGCGACTCGATGCTGTCGGTGACGACGTCGTGGCCGAGCACGGTGATCCGTCCGGATGTCGGCTTCAGCAGGCCGGAGATACACCCGATCGTGGTCGATTTGCCCGCGCCATTCGGACCGAGCAGACCGAAGATGCGTCCCGGCTCGGCGGCAAATGTCACGTCATCGACCGCCGTGGCGTCGCCGTACTGCTTCCGCAGGTGCTCAACGTTGATCATCTCGACGAGCTCCGGCGAATGGCGCGCTCGATCTCGCTCACGATCGTTCCGACGATCACCACGGCGACGGCGCCGACGACGTTCTGCCACAGGAACGCGACCTTGGTGAACGTCGCGACCCAGGCCACCGAGCTCATTCCGCCGACCAGCCCCACAAACGCGCCCGTGCCGGTGGCACGCGGAAATCCGATCGCCAGGATGAAGACGCCCAGAATCGAGCCGTAGAAGAACGACCCGTACCTGTTGACCACCTCAATGAGCGACCCCTGCCGCGCCGCCCACAGTGCCACGATGGACGCGAAGAGTCCCCAGACGCCCGTGGCGATCTTGGAGACCGTCAGATAGTGGGAATCCGTTGCGACGGGCCGCAGCCAGCGCCTGTAGAAATCAATGACCGTCGCCGTGGAAAGGGAGTTCAATTCCCCGGCGATGGTATCGGTGGCCGCCAGGATGATGGCGACGATCAGAAGGCCTATGAGACCAACCGGAAGCTGGGTCAGGATGAACGTCGGAATGATGTGATTGGCGTCGGAGAAACTCCGATCGCCACTCGTCTCTCGCACGAGTGTTGCCGCCTTCGCGCGCACGGTTTGCAGCGCCGCATCGCTCTGTCGCATGGCTGTCTGCGCAGCGCCGACGCGCGCCGGATCGGCTGAGCCGCGCGCCGTCGCGAGGCCCGCGGCGGCGGCCCGTCTGGTTTCGAACGCGGCGTCGAACTCCGCCTGAAGGGCAGCATACGCCGGGGCCCCCGGTCCCGTTTGCATGCGCTCCGTCTGCACGGCGGTGAACAGCATCGGTGGAGGAGTGAAGACATAAAAGACGAACACCAGGACACCGAGGATGAGGACCAGCACCTGGAGAGGGATTTTCCAGTACGCGCTCATCAGAAGCGAATGCCTGGCTTCGTCGACCGATCGCGCCGTCAGGTAGCGCTGTACCTGGCTCTGATCGGTCCCGAAGTACGAACAGAACAGGAACAGCGCCGCAATCGTGCCGGACCAGAAGGTGTAGGGATTGGTGAGGTCCCACGAGAAGTCGAACGTCCGCAGGCGTCCTGTCGCCGCCGCGATCCCGAACCCGTCGGCGACGCTCACGCCCGACGGCAGGCCGACGATCGCGGCGATGACGACTGCGACCAGGCCGACGACGATCAAGACCATGATCTTCACGTCGGTCCACGTCACAGCCTGCACGCCGCCGAACATCGTGTACACCACCGCGGGCAGCGTGATCAGCAGCGACGTCGCCGTGAGATCCAGCCCGAGAACCAGTGACAGCACCACCGCCGGCGCCGCGACGACCGCACCACATGACATTCCCCGGGACAGGAGGAACAGCAGACTGGTGAACCCGCGCGTCTTCGCGTCGAACCGGCGCTCGAGATACTCGTAGGCGGTGTAGACGCCCGACCGGTAGAAGAACGGCACGAGCGTGACCGAGAGGATGACCATCGCGACCGGCAGCGCGAAGTAGAACTGGATGAAACGCAGACCGTCCGTGTACCCCTGCCCGGTCGTGCCGATCATCGTGATGGCGCTGAGCTGCGTCGCCATCACCGACAGTCCCGCCGCCCACCACGGGATCGATCGCTTCGCGAGGAAATACCCCTCGATCTCGTGGCTGTCCTTCGTCCGTCTCAGGCCGTCGTAGACGATCCAGGCCGTGAAGGCCAGGAGGATCGTCCAGTCAATGGGGTGCATTCAGCAGCGCTCCGGCGGCTAGGCGAAGAACTGCGGGAACGCGTAGAGCGCCGCGAGCGTGAGGATCCAGACGATGAGGACTCGAAGGTAGCTGCGGCGCATGTTGTCCGACGCGCCGGGCGGTTCAGGCTGGGTCATCGAGCACGATTCTAGAGCGGTTCCGGTCAGGGCGTTCTCGAGAACGTTGGGGACGGGTCTCGCTGCGCGAGCAGGACCGGTCCCCGTCAGCGGCAGGGGAGGAGAGGTTGAACGGCGCGCGCGCTGCCGCCGTCAGTGAATGTGTTGAGCAACCCGATGCAGTCCTTGGGATCCGGCCGCGGCTCACTGCCCGTTCCGGAACGGCCGCCGGAGGCGTACCCAAGCGCGGCGAGCCGCTCACGTTGATCGGCGGTCACTCCTGTTGTGCTGAGCGTTCCCTGACCCGATCCCCGCCGCCTGAGTGCGTCCAGGCGCGCGTGCATCGCGGCCGCGACCATGGGGCGATCGCCGTGAATGTTGCGCTCTTCGAACGGATCGCGCTGCAGGTCGTACAACTCCGGGCGCGGCGCGTCGATCAGCTTGAACCGTCCGTCGGTGAGCGCGAAGAGAGGACTCCAGCCGAGGCGTTCCGGATATCGCGACTCCCCGTACGCGTCGAGCTCCGGCATCGTCTGCGTTCCGCGAAGGAGTCCCGAGAGGCTGACGCCGTCTGCCTCTTTCGAGGCCGGAAGGTTCAGGAGATCGAGCAGCGTCGGCATGACGTCGATCAGCCGGACCTGCACGCCGGATCGGCCCGGGACCAGCCCCGGCACGCGCATGATGAGCGGCACGCGCATGACCGAGTCGTACATGAACACGCCGTGGTCACGTTCGCCATGTTCGCCGAGCGACTCGCCGTGATCGCCCGCGACAATCACGATCGTCGTGTCGAGCAGCTTCCGCCGCTCGAGCGCGTGCATCAGCCGGCCAAGGGCCGCATCGGCCGCGAGGATCTCGCCGACATACGGATCGAAGTGCTTCGAGCGGAAAGGCTCGGGCGGAACGTAGGGCCGATGCGGATCGTAGATGTGAGTCCAGAGAAAGAATCGATCGGCTGACGATTTCTCGAGCCACGCGGTCGCCTCCGCGATCACCTCCGCGGCCCGGCGCTGTCCGCGCTGGTTCGCCAGTCCGTTCTGCCGTGGAACGTCCACGTACGTGTCGAAACCCTGAGCCAGGCCCCGGCTGGACGCCAGCACGGCGGACCCCACGACGGCGGCCGTGCGGAACCCGGCGGCACGCAGCCGCTCGGCGAGCGTGACGTGCGTTCCGTCGAGGGCCTCGTCGCTGTTGTCGCGCACGCCGTGCCCGGGGGGAAACAGCCCGGTGAAGAGGCTCGTGTGCGCGGGCAGCGTGACGGGCGCCACGGACATCGCACGCTCGAAGACGATGCCGTCGCGTGCCAGCCGGTCGAGCGCCGGCATCGCGACGTCCATGAATCCGTAGGGCGAGAGACGATCGGCTCGCGTCGTGTCGAGCGTGACGATGACGACGCCCGAGATGGACGGCTGGCTGGTGCGGTTACAGGCATTGCAGATGGCGACCGCAACCAGACCGATCGACAGTATCTGCCAGCGCGACCGGAGGTCGCTTCGGGCGTAGGCTGCCTCTCGAGACGTCATTGCCCGCCCCTGACCAGCGCGAACCGGTGAATGGGCGAATCGCGCCACACGTCTGTAAACGCTGGCGAAAAAGAATCCGGACGGATCCGGTCAGGCGCGGCCGGCGAACTCCCGGGTCTCGGTATGGACCCTGACTTTTTCGCCCTCTTTGATGAACAGCGGCACCCGGATTTCGAGGCCCGTCTCGAGCACCGCGAGCTTGGTCACGCCGCCGCTCGCGGTGTCGCCGCGCACGCCGGGCTCCGTGGAGGCCACCGCCAGCTCGACGTGCGGAGGGAACTGCAGCCCGATCGGCCGGCCGTTGAACTTCTGGATCTGGATCGTGAGGTTGTCGCCGAGGAGCTTGCGATCGTCGCCAATGATGTCACCGCCGAGCGTGATCGTCTCGTAGGAGTTCTGATCCATGAAGTGAAACCCGTCGCCGTCAGCGTAGAGATACGTCGCGGGAATCACCTCGAGGTCGGGCTCGGAGAATTTGTCCCCGGCTTTGAACGTCCGGTCGAAGACGGCCCGCGTGATCAGATTGCGCATCTTGAGCCGCACGAGCGTCTGGCCGCCGCGCGCCGTCGGTCTCGAGATCTCGACATCAAGGCAGTGATACGGCGCGCCCTCGTGCTCGAAGAACATCTTCCGCTTGATTTCGATCGCTTCAATCAGGCTTGGCATGGTGCGTTGTCAGCGCCGGCCAATTCGTTTTCCAGATCCACGTCGCATGTTCCTGCGCCCTCCCGCTCGCCGCTAGCCGCTCGGCAGCGTGTCCGGGCCTGCCTCGCGGCGCTCGCAAAGGTCGGGCTCAGGAACACGCGACATGGATCTGGAAAACACTGTCAAGCTGCCCTTCAGCCCGCCTGACGGAGCATTATGGTTCATCTCCGCAATGAAAACTGATTGCTGGTCGCGAACTGGCAGGTGCCGGTCGGCGTGACCGTCGCGGTGAAATCGAGCGCCGTGGAGCTGGCCGTGCCCGCAAGAGTCGTCGTCGCGGTGCAGGACTGCCCGGTGATCGTCGTCTGCGTGATCGTGAGGGTGCCCGAGATCGACTCGCTGACCGTAAAACTCAGGTCGCCGGTCGGGCCGCTCGCGGCCGTCCATGTGCCCGTGGCGTTCGCTCCGTTCTGGGTCAGCGTGGCTGTGGCGGCATCGGTGACCGTCACGCCGCCGGTGACGAATTGCCACGTGCCCGTCCACGATCCACGGACTTCGATGTCACTCGGCGACGTGTCGGATTCGCAGCCGCCGGCGCACGCGACGCAAAGGCCAACGAGCATCGCTCCGAACGCGCGGCCGCGGGTCATCGCGAGAACCGGTTCGAGATTGCCCAGATGCCGCGCCCGTACGTCGCCGCGAGCAACTGACGGGTCGTCGCGTTATAGGCGAGCCGGTTGACCACCACGGGCGGCAGACCGACGCCGAACGTCTGCCAGTTGGTCGATCCGTCGAGTGTGACCCGGTACACACCGACGTCAGTTCCCGCGTAGATCACGCGGTTCGGTCCCACGCCCACTGAGTCAGGGTCGATCAGAAGCGAGTTGACCGGCACATCCGGAAGGTTGCCGCTGATGTCCTGCCACGACCCTCCGGCGTTCAGCGTGCGGAAGACATGTCCTCTTCCCGAACCGCTTTCGTCGAAGCCGGAATACGACACGTACGCGGCGTTCGGATTCTGCGGATCGACGACGATGTCGTTGACGGCGCGGACGGGCAGAGGACCTGCGTCGGCGCCGGCGATGCTGCGCCACGATCCGCCCCGGTTCGTCGTCAGCCAGACGTCGCCGTTGAGCGTGCCCGCGTACACCGTCTGCGAAGAGGACGGAGCGACGGCGACGGCGGTGAAGTATTGCGCGGGCGCGCATATGCGGCCCGCGGACGGATCGATCCAGCAACGCTGGTCGGCGCCGACCGAGGGCGACGCGGTCGTCCAGGTCTCGGCGCGGTTGTCGGTCCGGAAGAGATGTTCGGCGGTCAGCCAGATCGTGGACGGATTCGACGGGTCCATCCCCATGCGCGGGATGAAGGGCCCGGCGACGCGGCGATCGATGCCGCTGGAGCGGGCCATGCAGCCGCCCGTCTGGCAGCGGAAGAACTGAAACACGTTGTTGGCGCCGACGAAGAACCACTCGACTTCGGCGTACAGGATCCGATTCTGCGGGCTCGGGTCGAAGACGGTGTCGCCGCCGTCACCGCCGGTGATCAGGGACCAGCCGAGGTTGCCCTGAAAGATCAGCGTGCCGTTGTCCTGCGTGCCGCCGGCGAGGAGCAGGCCGTTCGAGGGGTGCGAGGACACCGAATAGAACTCGGTGATCTGCAACGACCCGTGCATGGCGGCGAAGCTCGTGCCCGTGGTGTTGATGTAGATGCCGCCGTCGTTGCCCGAGATCAGGGTGCCGGCCGCATTGAAGGCGAGCACCGTCTGGTCGACGTGCGTCGGGCTCATCGCCGACCAGTTCGCTCCGCCGTTGGTGGTCTGCTGCACGCCGCTGCTGCCCACGTAGATCGTGTTCGCATCGGAGGGCGAAAACGCCACCGCGAGCGGCCACGTGAGGCTCGTGATTGGCGGAGAGATCTCGGACCACTGCGCGCCCGCGTTCGTGCTTCGATACACGCGGGGCCGGACGATCTGCTCATCCCGAAAGGCCATGACGATCACATCCGGATTGCTCGGCGCGATCGCGAACCGGATGCGCGGGACATACACCGCGCCCGGATCGGCGTATCGCGTGTTGAGCAGGGAGTACGGCCCGAGCGACGAGACCTCCTGCCGGATCCACTCCACGCCGCCATCAAGTGATCGGTAAATCCGGATCGCGCTTTCCGCGCGCGAGCAGGCCTGATCCAGGCACCTCGGCTGCGCGACGGCTGCGTACAGGCGCTCGGGCCGCGTCGGATCCACCGCCGCGTCGCGGAGGAACTCCGCTTCTGGATTGCCCGTCGGCGCCGCGGCGCCGCTGAAGTCGAGGTCCACCGGCAGCGAGAAGACGGTTCGAAACGTTCGGCCGCTGTCGTCGGACCGGAAGAGATGGCTCGAGCCGGCAAAGTAGACGGTGCTGTTGTCGGGCGATCCTGATCGTGACGGATCGATGAAGACGCGGCCCGAGGAGGGCGGGATGCACGCCTTGTAGACGTTGACGGAACAGGCCGCCGGCGAGATTTCGCCGCGATCCGTCATGACCGGCGTCACCGTCCAGGTGTTGCCGCCGTCGGTCGACCGCAGCAACCGAATCGGATACGTCCGATGGATCGTCGTGGCATAGAGGAGCGCCGGGTTCCGCGGATCGATCACGAGTGATGCGATGGCCGGAACCGGGATGCCGTCGGTGAGCGACGTCCACGTCGTGCCGCCGTTCGTCGTCCGCCAGATGCCGCCACCGTCGGCGCCGACGAACACCGTATTGGCGTCGGTCGGGTGCGGGGCGATGGCGGTGACGCGGCCGTGGTACGGCAACGAACGGTCCACGAAGATCGACTGAGGTCCAATCGGTACCCAGCGATCGCCCGGCAGGTTGAGCTGCGTGCGGACGATCGGACGCGGGTCGCGGCCTCGCATCGCACGCTCGAGCGACCCGCTCGAGGGGATTCGACCAGTCGGGTACCCGCGCTGGAGCACGAACCAGCTTTGGCCGTCGTGCGCGCCCGGAGGCGCGGACTCGCGTCCGGCGGACGCGGCCACGAGCCACACCAGTGCGCCGGTGGCGAGAGCGAGGCCCAGCAGAAAGGTCGTCGGGTGAAATGACCTCGGAGGTCTTCTTACGCCCCTTGCAGGAAGATCTCCGAAGTCATTTCTCCGGTCGAGCGCCGCCTTCTGCGCCATTCGCGGATCCGTTGATTCAGACACAACCGGCAGCAGCGCTGTCCGTTGGGACCCACCCGAACGTTCTCGGGCGTGAGCGGGTGTTGCGCCTGCGCGCAGACCGTCGCCGTCTTCCAGTTGGTGACGGGTCTCGGCGGCCGGCCGCGCCGCTGGTCCCGCCACTCGCGGGCGCGCGCCGCGACGCGGGAGCGCTCATCGGTGTCCGTTGTAAGAGGTCGTGCCACACGTTTGAGCCACTGCCGGAGGCGATTCAACGTGGCATCGTCCATGCCCATGACAATCGCGTAGAGATTCACGTGCCTCGTGCTCTTTCTTGGACGACTTCATCGGACAAAGGCGGCGTGTGCCGGCTTCACCTCGACTCAGTTGACGGAACAGAAGTTGAAACGATACTCAGCATCGACCTGTTGATGAACCACCACGATTGAGCCGGTATTCGAGGCGAAGAACGTTATCTGGAAGTCGCCGTGCCGATCAAGGGTTTTGTCGCTCCCGGCCGGGGAAAATCCGTCGTGCGGTCGTCACGCCCCGGAATCTCGAGGGCATGGGGTCAGACGCGTCCGACCAGGCCGGCCGCGACGTGTTCGGCGAGCGCGGCGATGGTGCGCGATGGATTGAGGCCGATCGCCTTCGGCACGATCGCGCCATCGGCGACGAACAGCCCGCGATGGCCGAAGACCTCGCCCGACTCGTCCACCACGCCGGTGGCGGCGGTCGCGCCCATGTTGCAGCCGCCCAGCGGATGCGGGGTGATCAGATCCCGACCCATCGTCCAGGGCAGCGGCGTCAGTGCCAGGCCCTCCGTCAGCATCGCCAGCTTGCGATGCACCGACGCGACGGCGTTGATCGTCTCCTCCGACGCGGCGATGTCCCATTCGAGAAACAGCTTGCCGTTTCTGAGTGACAGCCGGCCGTCGGCGGCATCGCGCGCCTGCGCGAACCACGGCATGACGCGCCGCAGGATGTTGATGCTGGCAAGCACCGGCATCAGGGTGGCCGTCGTGCGTTTCAGCAGATCGTTCGCGGTCGGATCGGTCGAGGCCTGTTGGAGCGCGTTCCAGGCGAGATCGGGAAGCCCGCCGTCTTCGACGAAGATGGCCTTGCTCATGTATTCGCCGTCGAGCAGGTCGATGGCCGCGGTGATCGTCGGCCCGCGGCCGGGTTGGACGTCGCGGAACGGGTGGATCGCCGGCGTCAGGAAATCGCCGTTGCTGCTCCAGGCCTCGCCCAGCCGCGCGCTGAGATTCTGAAGCGTGCCGGCGGTTCTCGACCGCAGGAGCAGCTCCGTCGATCCCAGCGAGCCGGCGGCGATCACGACGAACTTCGACGAAAACGTGCGCGCTTCGAGTTTGCCGTTCAGGATTTCGTCCGCGCGCACGTCATAGCCGGCAGCCGTCGGCGCGATCGTGCGCGCGAGATGGAGCGGCAGGATCCTGGCGCCTTTCTGTTTCGCGACTGCCAGGTAGTTGAGGTCGAGGGTGTTGCGCGCGTTGACCGGGCAGCCGAGATCGCACTCGCCGAGGTGCACGCACGTTCCCTGTTCGACGCCGTGAAGGTTCGGCCCGACGACCGCCTTCGCGTGATTGTGCGCGTCGGGCTGGCCGTACGACCAGTTCGGATCGAACCGGACCGCGAGCTCGAGTGATCGGAACCGATTCTGCCAGCCCGCGGCCTTGGCGGCGTCGTGGAGCAGCTTCGTCCGTTCCGGCCACTGACCGGCCGGCACGCGCTGCACGTCCATCATGCGTCCAACTTCGGCGTAGTAGGGCGCCAGCGTGTCGTACGTGATCCCCGGCGGCCACCCGGCCGCGAACGTATCGCGTTTCGCTTCGACCGAAATGTTCGCGTAGACGAGCGATCCGCCGCCCACGCCGGCGCCCTGAATGACCGACATGTTCGGAAACATGCGCAAGTCGAACCAGCCGTGCCGCTTCTCCGGCGCGTCCGGATCGAACACCCACGGATCCTCGGGCTTCCGGGGGAAGTCTTTCACCTTCCACTCGCGCCCGCGCTCGAGCACCAGCACCGATGCGCCCGCCTGCGCCAGCCGGCACGCGGTGACGGCGCCGCCAAACCCCGAGCCGATGACGATGACGTCTGCGTCGGCCATGGGTCTAGACCGAGAGAAAGCCGCCGTACACGTCGGTCAGCTTGCCAAGGAACAGGCCCGTGAACTTCGTGAGCGCGCCCGTGCGCGCGGCGAGCGTCGGGCCTTCGGTGCGGAACGTCGTCATCTGCGCGAGAAAGTCGAGGAAGTCGATCGTGATGATGCCGATCGCGTTCCGGTCCGCGGGCGTTTCGGTCGGCGTCGGGTGATGCCCGCGGTAGAGCGTCGTGTAGAGGATCGTCGTGTCGCTGAAGACCTCCGCCGGCGTGCCGTTGTCCTCGACTTTCTTGAAGCCGACAATCGTGTGCGGTGCGCCGCCGGTGTCGGTCACGAGCAG